>JAPWHR010000009.1 GCA_027214345.1 Comamonadaceae bacterium G21597-S1 | reverse complement strand
GGACTCGACAGCAAGCTGCGGGCTTGCGACCTGGTTAAGCTCAAGGTTCGCGACATCTGTCATGGCGACCGGATCGCAGCGCGCGCCATCATCATGCAGCAAAAGACCGGCCGGCCGGTGCAATTCGAGATCACCGAATCAACCCGGGAAGCGGTGGGTGCATGGATCAAAGAGGCCAAGCTTCGATCTGAAGATTTTCTGTTTCCAAGTCGAATCCATGAATCCCCGCATCTGGGAACACGTCAGTACGCCCGTATCGTGGACAACTGGGTGCGACAGATCGGCCTTGACCCCGCTGCCTACGGAACTCACTCCATGAGGCGCACCAAGGCATCGCTCATTTATCGGCGAACCAAAAACCTGCGTGCCGTGCAACTACTGCTTGGCCACGCCAAAATTGAAAGCACGGTGCGGTACCTGGGCATCGACGTTGATGACGCGCTCGAGATGGCAGAGGAAACTGAGGCTTGACGCCACCGTCGCGGCGCGATTGGCGAAGAATCATGGCGCTGCGCTCGGAAGGCCTGACTGGTTTGGGCGGGCGCCTGATTTGATCGGCTTGATTCTGGTTGCCGCCGCCGCTGGTCGTCGGCTTTGCGGCATCCAGCCCGAAGTATGAAATTGCCGTGGACGAAGGTGAGCTGCCGATCAAGATTTGCCGCTATCCGACTGTTTGAGACTGGGTCCGGGCATTCGACTTCTGAATCTGCCTGCTCCAGAGCAGTCTTTGAAGGTGAAGGCTGACAGTCGGCAATGTGGCGACGATATCGATGGACGGAGCGCCGGCATTCGGCTACGAATGGGTACTGATTCACGACTGTCGGATTGGGACTGTCGAGCCCGTCTTGGGCCTTGCCGGAGGCGTTTGATATTCCTATGCTCGCAACGATTCGCTGCAATTCTCAGCCGGGCAGACGCATTGCGTACACGGGGCTATCGACATGGCGCACCAGCACGGCGTAATCACCGTCGTCGAAGGTGGCGATGCGAAGCCGACCGAACAAATGGCTGCGATTCACCGCGCCCCGCGAGGATTGTGCCGCGTCCTCGAAGGGGTCCAGCGTCCGGTCCGGCGCGTCGACCCTTCGCCAGGACCAGCGCGCGGCCTTCGCGCACGACAACAGGCTGTCAGGCGGCTCGATCGCGTACACGGCGCCGCCGTCGCGGGGTGCACAGTAGACGAGCGCGCCGCTGCGTGGTGCGAACTGCAGCGCGGCGTACTCAGCGAGCCGCGGACGCTCGCCGCAGCTGGCGAGCCAGGAAAGCGGCGCGTCCGGCCGGCCTGGCGCGACGGCACCCAGCGCGTCGCGCGCATGGCAGGCGATGACAAGCAGGTCCAGTGTCGGCACGTGCTGCATCGCGTTGTGGTTAGCCGTTCCACGTAGCTTGCTGTCGTGCAGCGTCGTCCAGCGCCCGAAGCTGCCGTCGCGGTTTTCACCGTCGGGTATAAAGCCGATGAACGTGTTGCCACCGCCGTCGTCGCCCGAGTGCACCCACAGTACCCGGCGCGCGGCATCCCAGGCCGAACAGCCGCCGGAGTTGAGCACGGCGTGCGGATGGTGCGGACCGTGCCGCCAGCGCCGCTGCGTCAGGTTGAACAGGTGCGGGATGGCGATAGCCTCGACGTGATCGCCCAACTCCACCTGCCCCTTGGCCAGCAGGTAGTCGTTGGTGACCGGGTCGTATTGCACGTAGTCGTAGGTGTGCGGTGGCAACGGCGAGCCGTTTGGGTAATGGGCCGCGGGGTAGCGTGCTCCCTCTCCGTATTGCGACGGCGTGCCGCCCAACCAGCCGTCGCTGATGCGCGCCCAGGTGCGTGAGGCAAGGTCGAAGGCATGCACATCTGCACCGTAGTAGTCGGCGTGGCCGCCGCCGAACACGACCATCGAGCCACACGGGCCACAGCGCGAGGCGAACACAGCGCTGTTCCATGCCTCGGTGATAGCCCTGAAACCGACCCGCCCTCGCCACGGCGAGCGCCACTCACGACCGAGCAGGCGGCGCAGGCGCTCTTTGGCGGACCATGGCGGATTCAGACGCGGGTCGCGAGCAGGGTCGTTGTCGGCGAGGTAGCGGGTGCCGAGGGCCGTGGGCACGAGACCGAGATCTGGCCCGTCGCCGGAGATGCGGTACCAATGGCCGGGCCGCATCCCGGCGCTCCAACTTGGTGAGGGCGATGGCTTCAAGCCCGTATTATTGCCCGTTGTGGTTGAGGAATGCGGGGCCGGGCTGCGGGTCGAAGCACACCACCACAAACGGCTGGAGCAATTGAGCCGCTGAATCACCCATCCAGCGCTGCCGGCCAATTGGTGCTCAACATCAAGACCGCCTGGCGCAACGGCACCACTGTCTTGGTCACGATTCCGCTGGCGTTGGTGCAGCGGCGTCGCCGTTCAAACGAATGCACCTTCTGTGCTTTCCAGGCGCGTTGCGTGACAGGCCGCCTTGCGGGACCAATTCAGCGCTGCAGATGGCGGGATTGGGTAGTTTGCTGGCGAACATAGACGGGCACGAAAACCCGCGATCCCCGGTTGATCGCTCTTTCACTCATCCAGGTCGACCTTCCCCAGCCTCTGCACCCAAAGGTTCCATGAACGCGGAATCTGACCATCGTTCATGTCGGACGACAACTGCGCTTCTTCCCGATTCAGGAACCTCACGTCGCCCAGAACGCGGCCCGCCATCTGAAGCTTTGCATTGACCTCTGCATAGATCGCGCGATAAACCGCCTGCTCCAAAGAAGTCCCGACCACAGTGGAACCATGGCCGCGCATGAGCACACAGCTATGGTCTCCCAGGGATCTGGCCAATGCCGCGCCGAGGTACGAGCTGCGAATCAGCATGTCCGTATTGCCGCCAGCTTCCTGAATCTCGAAGTGCGCCGAGCCTTCGCCAAGGAAGCCTGCCATGTGAAAGACCGGCCGAAGTGGATTCTGGGTGATCGCGAAGGGGATGACCGACGGTGAGTGGCTGTGGACCACCGCAATCACATCCGGACGCGCGCGGTAGATCTCGCCGTGGATGAAGCGTTCCAGGTAAGGCCGTTCCGTGGTCTGGGATACCGCGTTGCCATCGTAGTCGAAACACACGATGTCGCGCCGGCGCACCATGCCCGGCGCGCGATTGCACGAGAGCAAGAACACCTCCGGCTCGCTGTCGTGTCGAACGCTGGCATGCCCCAGGCCATCGACGATTCCCTGGTCGTATAGGATGCGGTTTGCGTAGACAAGCTTGTCTACCAGGTTGGCAGCGGGTGCGGGGATGGACATAGGTTTACTTTCAGATTGACTTTGAAGGCGGAATCGCCCACCAGGTGGCTTGCGATGGAGCGTCGCACGGCACTGCAAGCGCCATCAATACCCACCACATAGCGCGCGTGCAGAATGCACTGGGCATGAGGTGGGCGCGACGGTGGTCGACCAAGCATCTTGGATGGGAAGAGAGCAGCGGTAGTTGCACCTACTCCAGCAGCCCGATGTACTTCGTGCGTGGACGCACCAGATAGCCTGCCAGCCGCTGCTCCAATGCGTGCGCGATCCAGCCGGCGGCACGGCCCACGGCCATGATCCCGCCGGGAGCGTCCACCGGCATGTCCAGGGAGGCTGCAAGGGCCACCAGACCCACTGCCAGACTGGGCGCCATCTGCATCTTCGCCCTTGCCGCCTCAATGCAATCTAGCACCAGGTGCGCCCGTGGCGGCATCGACGCGACGCCTTGTGCGAGGGTCAGCAAATGCGCAGCACGCGGATCGATACCGTCGTAGAGCGGATGGTTGTAGCCCGGGACACCCTCCTTTCGCTCAGCCAGCTCGCGCAGCGACTGAACATAGGCATTGACCGAATCGGCCTGCCGCAGCAGCTTCTCGGCTTCGTCGCACGCGAATCCCGTCAGCGGCCCTTCGAAGGTCCCCAGAGCACTGACAACGCAGGCGAACAGGTCGCCCCCTGCCGAGGCTGCGATACGCGCTGCGTAGGTGGACGGGGCCAGCTCGTGATCAGCGCTTAGGATCAGCGCTGCGTCGAGCAGGCGCACGACCTCCGGAGACTCCGGCAGGCGCATGCTGCGGGCCAGCAGGGCCGCCACGGACTCCGGCTCCCGGCCCAGGTCGAACTGCGGTCGCGCGCCGAGCAGCCCCATGGCGGCTGCCATGACCTGGACGATATGCCTGCCAGCCAAAGCCGACGCGCCGATCGCGTTCTCCGGATTTCGCCCGCAGAACGCGCCGTAGGTCTGAGCGACCAGTGCCAACAACTGCCTCGTTGTGCAACGCTGCGTGAGCCCCGCAAAGGAGGGTACGAGCAGTTCGAATGAGGAAGGTAGTGGTGGCGGCTGCCAGACCAGCGAATGGCGCGGCAACGCACCCGTCCAAAGCAATTCGACGCAATCCTCGAAGGGGCGACGGGTATTGGCCAGTTCCACCGCAAGCTTGCCGCGATAGCGCGGACCGGCCGGGTCTATGACAGTGATAGCCGTGTGAACGACCTGGGTGCTGGCGCCCCATCGAAGAGCGCGATCCGCGGAATCGGCCGAAGGCGCACCACCACGCCGGTTCTGCCGCAACGCTTCGATGTCCTCGCGGTGGTAGAGGCTGGCTTGCGTGCCAGGACGCATCGCCGTGCGAATCAGTCCACGGCTCACGTACGCATACAGCGTCTGCGTCTTCACTCCAAGCAGTGAAGCGGCGCTCTTGGCGTCCAGCATGCCATCCGCGGCGCCCGCAGTAGCAGCTGGCAAGTCTTCGGTTGCTGCGACAGGCAAGCTCTCTGCAAGAGCGCCAACATTGCGGCGGGAGAGCGCGCGGGGGTGCGAGGGGGACATCGGGTTTGAAGAGGTCTGACGATGGGACGGCGCCATTATCCCTTTTATCAACTATTGACTACAACAATCAATATTGATTACATGATGATTTTCACGCTAGAATGCAATCACCGGCCCTTCTACGGATGGGCAGGCCGCTTCCGGCTAACGGCTCATCTTGAATCACGCCTCCAGGAGAACCCCATGTCCCCACGCTCGATCCTTTCTCTGATTCACACCATCGTCCTGTCTGGTCTATGGCTTGCCTCCGCCCCGGCCCTGGCGCAGCAGGCCGCTTGGCCCCAGCAAACAATTCGGGTCATCGTGCCGCAGCCGCCCGGGGGCGGGACGGACGCACTTGCGCGCCTGATTGCCGAGCGGCTGCAGCCCGTACTTGGGCAAGCAGTGGTAGTGGAGAACAGGACCGGCGCGGGGGGCAATATCGGGACCGAACTTGTGGCCCGGGCCAAGCCCGACGGCCATACGTTGCTGCTGACCACCAACACGCACGTGACCAACGTCAGCTTCTTCTCCAAGCTACCATACGACCCCGTGAAGGATTTCCAGCCGGTCACGCTCGTGGGCTCGGTGCCTTTCGTAATGGGCGTGAACGCCTCCTCCCCTTACAAGACGGTCCAGGACCTCATCGACGCTGCCAAAGCTAGGCCCGGCGCATTAAGTTACGCCAGTGGGGGGCTGGGCACCCCGCATCAATTGGCGAGCGAGCTGTTCAAGTCCATGACGGGAACCGATCTCATCCATGTGCCCTACAAAGGGTCTTCGCCCGCGATGCTGGGCCTTCTCGGCAACGACGTTGCCATGTCCATCAGCGCGATCAACTCCATGCTCCCGCACATCCGTTCCGGCAAGATCCGCGCGCTCGCGGTTGCACCTGCGCAACGCACGCCGCTGCTACCCGACGTACCGACCATTGCCGAGGCCGTGCCGCTGCCAGGTTACGAAATCGACATCTGGTATGGCGTATTGGCACCCGCCGGCACGCCCAGAGCCATCGTCGACCGACTGGGACAAGAGATCAACAAGATCCTGCGCGACCCCAGCGTGCGCGAGAAACTCGCGCCGCAGGGTCTGGATCCCGCCGGAAGCACGCCAGAGCGCTTTGCAGAAGCGATTCAGTCCGACCTGGTGAAGTACCGCCGGATCGCCAAGGACGCGAACATCGTTCCGGAATAGGCAGACGCGATGCAGCAAGTTCCCACGCTCGATAGCAATCGGCAGCGCCTCGCCGAACTGACCCGCCGCCCCTGGCGCATGCTTGTGGGCGGAGAAATGGTCGACGCGCGCGGCGGCGAGCGCTATACGACCACTTCGCCCGCCAACGGGCAGCCGCTGGCCGAGGTGCCATTCGCCCAAATGGCCGACGTCGAGGCGGCAGTGCAGGCAGCCGAGCGCGCATACCCGGCATGGCGGGACATGTCGCTGTCGCAACGCGTGGCGGTGCTGCGCCGCTTCATCGCCGTGCTGAAGCAGAACGAGGTTGATCTCGCCCTGCTCGACGCTGCCGACCTGGGCAGCCCTTTCAGCTCGATGCGCAGCGATGTGCGATTGGCCTGCGAACTGCTCGATTACATCTGCAATGCAGCCGGCGAGGTCAAGGGCCAGAACCTGCCGGGAACCGGTGGCAGCTGGCACATCACCAAGCGCGAACCCTACGGTGTAGTGGGGCGCATCATTCCGTTCAACCACCCGCTGATGTTCGCGGCGTCCAAGATCGGCGCGCCGCTGGTCATGGGCAACACGGTGGTGCTCAAGGTGCCGGACCAGACACCGCTTTCGCCGCTCTACATGGGCGAACTAATCCGCGAGGTGTTCCCGCCCGGCGTGATCAACGTCATCTCAGGCGACGGTCGTACCACCGGCGACGCGCTGGTGCGCCACCCGCGCATCAAGCGCATTGCACTGACCGGCAGCGTCGAGACAGGGCGGCTGATCCAGCGAGCGGCCGCCGAGGTGATGGTCAAGCACGTCAGCCTGGAACTCGGCGGCAAGAACCCCATGATCGTGTTTCCCGATGCCGACATCGACCAGGCCGTCGAGGGTGCGGCGCGCGGCATGAACTTCCACTGGTCGCAGGGGCAGTCCTGCGGCTCCACCACGAGGTTGTTCCTGCATGGGGACATCCACGACGACTTTGTGCAACGCCTCAAGAAGCGCGTGGAACGCATCGTGATCGGCAACCCGCTGGACCCGGCCACCGAGATGGGCTGCGTGGTTTCCAAGGCGCAGTACGACAAGGCGACCAGTTACATCGCGCTCGGGCTGGAACAAGGGGCGACCTGCCTCACGGGCGGCAGACCGCCCGAGGGCGCGGATTTCGCACAGGGTTACTTCCTGCGGCCCACCGTGTTTACTGCAGTCCGCAACGACATGCGGATCGCCCAGGAAGAGATATTCGGTCCGGTCCTCTCGGTGCTGCGGTGGAACGACGAAGACGCCGTCGTGCGCGAAGCCAACCAGGTCGAGTACGGTCTCACGGCCGCGGTCTGGACTCGGGACATCCACAAGGCGTTCCGCACGATCGACCGCCTGGAGGCGGGCTTCACCTGGATCAACGGCAGTTCCAGCCACTTCAAGGGCGTACCCTTCGGCGGCTACAAGAACAGCGGCGTTGACAGCGAGGAAGGCATCGAGGAGCTATACAGCTATACCCAACTCAAGACGGTGAACATCATACTGAGCTGAAGAAAGAGATAGCCATGACATTGCCCTCCACCACTGCGGCCTGCGCCGATCCGGACTTTCTGACGTCCATGGGCGAAGACCTGCGCAAGGGCCTGCTGCCCCTGCGCGTATTCAACAACCAGCAGATCTACGATGCAGAACTGCGACGCATCTTCGCGCGCTCATGGGTCTACATCGGTCACGAGTCCGAATTGCCGAACCCGGGCGACTTCGCGATGCGCACCATCGGCGAGGACCCTTTCATCTTCGTTCGTGGCACCGACGGCGTGATCCGCGTGTTGCTCAACACTTGTCGCCACCGCGGGGCCCAGGTCTGCCGTACCGAAATGGGCAACGCCAAGGGCTTCACTTGCCCATTCCATGGCTGGAGCTATCGCAACACTGGCGAGCTGATGGGAGTGCCCGTCAAGCGCGAGGGATACAAGACGCTCGATGCGTCAAAGTGGGGACTTTTCGAGGCACCTCGCGTGGAGAGCTACTGCGGACTGGTCTTCGCCAACCTCGACGCGGAGGCGCCCTCCCTGGAGGACTCGCTGGGCGACTACAAGTGGTATCTCGACATCCAGTTCAAGCTGACCGATGGCGGCATGGAGGTGGTCGGCGAGCCGCACCGATGGATCGTCGAAGCCAACTGGAAGCAAGGCGCCGAGAACTTCTGCGGCGACAGCTCGCACACCCAGATGACGCACCGCTCGGTGCTGGACGTGGGAATCGCGGATCGTGCAGCCGCGGGGTCACCGAACAAGAAGCACGGATTTCACGTCCACGACTGTGATGGCTACGCCATCAGCATCAGGCAAGTGGACGAAGGGATCGAGAAGTTCTGGGAGTACCCGCACGAGGTCATACGGCACTTCAACACGAATCGCCTTTCGCCGGCGCAGCTTGCACTGGCGCGCCGCTCGATCGTGCACAACGGCACGGTGTTCCCCAATTTCTCGTTCCTGCACATCGGACTCACGGACAGCATGGATCGCCCCGCTGCCGGCTATTTGTCGATCCGCGCGTGGCAGCCGCGCGGGCCGGGCCGCACGGAGATATGGAACTGGATCATGGTGCCAAGGGAGGCCTCGGACGAATACAAGCGGCGCGCCTACCAGGTCGGCATGAGCAGCTTCGGCCCGTCGGGCAGCTTCGAACAGGACGACGTGGCCGTCTGGCCCGGCGTGGCGCGCTCGGCCGCCACGGTCTTCGCCGAGATCAACGAGGTGAAGCTGAACTACCAGATGGGGCTGGGCGACATGGGCGACGCCGTGCCGATGACCGACTGGGAAGGCCCGGGCGTGGCCGTCTTGTCCAATGCTGGCGAGGGCGGCCTGCGCACCTTCCACAAGACCTGGTACGCGCGCATGACCGGGCAGGACCTGGCGGCGGTGGAAAAGGAGGTGGGCCATGGGTGACGATCTGGATGCCCTCGAGCGCGCCTGCACGCGCTTCTACTACCGCGAGGCCGAATTGCTGGACCGGGCAGAATTCCCTGCGTGGCTGGAGATGATGGATCCCCAGATCGACTACCGTGTGCCTGTGCGTACCACACGAGACAACCGCGATGGCGACGGGTTCAGTACCCGCGCGTTCTTCATGCAGGAGGACCACGGCTCCCTTTCATTGCGTGTGCAGCGCCTGGGCTCGCCGTACAACTGGGCCGAGAACCCGCGCACGCGCACACGTCGCATCGTGGGCAATGTCCGCGTCGCAGCGCAGCAGGGAGAGGATCTGCGCGTCGACAGTAATCTCGTGGTGTTCTGCCATCGCGCCGATGCTGCCGCCCCCCTGATGCTGACCTGCGAGCGGCAGGACGTGTTGCGCCGGCGCGAGGGACGCTGGACCTTGGCAAGACGCATTGCCCTGCTCGACTCGACCGTTCTCGGGCACGAGTCGCTTTCAGTCTTCCTCTGAGAGACATGCGCATGAAGAAGAACCTCTCGGTGAGCTATGCGGGCCACTTGTCGGACCGCGTGCAGGATCTCTACTACGGCAAGGTGGTTCCCGAAGGCATCGACCTGCACTACCTGCCGCTGCAACCCTTCGAGGCGTTCAATCGCATGCTGCGCGGAGACTTCGACTGCGCCGAGATGTCGTTCTCGACCTATGTGATCCAGAAGGCGCGCGGCCAGATGCCATTCGTCGCAATCCCGGTGTTCCCCTCGCGGACCTTTCGCCACAGCGCGATCTACATCAACACCCGCTCGGGCATCGTCGCTCCCAAAGACCTGGAAGGCCGGCGAATCGGAGTGCCGGAATACCAGATGACAGCGGCGGTGTGGGCGCGGGGCTTGTTGCAGCATGAATATGGTGTTTCACCTGCTGCCAGCCACTGGTTCACAGGCGGACTGACCTCGGCAGGCCGCAAACCCATGTTGGAGGTCGACGTTGCCGGCGTGTCGATACAGCATGTGCATGACCGTACGCTGAGCGACATGCTGACGGCAGGTGCGCTCGACGCCGTCATCGCGCCGCAGCCGCCTCCGGCGTTCACCCAGGGCCACGAGGCGGTGGCACGCCTGTTCCCCGACTATCCGGCAGCGGAACGTGCCTACTGGTGCAAGACGCGCATCTTCCCCATCATGCACGTGGTGGTGCTGCGCAAGGAACTATTCAGCTCCCATCCCTGGGCAGCCGTGAGCCTGTACCAGGCCTTCGAGCAGGCCCGGCGCAACGCCATGGACTTCCTGCGAACGCAGGAGCCCCCGACGGTGTCCTGGCCATGGGCGTTCGAGTACGGGCGCGAGATCCGCGAATTGATGGGGGAAGACTTCTGGCCCTACGGCATCGAGCCGAACCGGCGCGAGATCGAGACTTTGTGCCAGTACGTGGCCGAGCAGGGTCTGGCACCGCGTGCTCCAGCCGTGGACGAACTCTTCGCTGCGAACGTGGCCGCACTGTCGACGCTGAAGCTGTGATGGCGTCGATGCGTAATGCGCCGTTGATCCACCTGGGCCTGATCGGCCTGGGCGGTGCGACGAACCAGATACTGCCCAGCCTGCGCAGCCATCCCGCCGTGCGCATCGTGGCCGCTGCCGACCTGCGACCCGAGGCGCGAGAGCGTTTCGCGTCCGCCTTTGGCGCACCGGCATACGCCGAGGTGGAGCAACTGTGCCGCGACCCTCTGGTCAACACCGTCTATATCGCCACGCCGCACCAATGGCACAAGCAACATGCGATGACGGCTGCAGCCTCAGGGAAACACATCATCGTCGAGAAGCCCATGGCCCTCACGCTCGAGGACTGCGAGGCGATGACGCAGGCCGCCGCGCGCAATGGTGTGCACCTGATGGTGGGACACACCCACAGCTTCGACCCACCCGTGCGCCGTATGCGCGAAGTCATTCGCAGCGGAGAACTGGGTCCGCTGGCAATGGTCAACACCTGGAGCTACTCCAATTTCCTCATGCGGCCGCGCCGGTTGGAGGAACTGGATACGGCGCAGGGCGGCGGGATCATCTTCAACCAGGTGCCTCATCAGGTGGATATGGTGCGGCTATTGGGAGGTGGCATGGTGCGGAGCGTCCGATCCATGGCCTGGGCGCTGGAGCCAGGACGCCCCACCGAAGGCAGTCACCTCAGCTTCCTGCAGTTCGAGGATGGCGCCGCGGCGTCGCTGGTGTTCAGTGGCTACGACTACTTCGACAGCGACGAGTTTCACTTCTGGGTGGGCGAGTCGGGGGAGCGGAAGGCTGCCGACGGCCACGGACGGGCCCGCGCCCAACTGCGCCGATTTGCGGACGTACGCGAGGAGAGTGCCTTCAAGTCCTCCGCCGCTGCGCAAGCCGGATTTGAAGCCGCGCCCCAACCCGCCAACTGGCATCACCTGCACTGCGGCGTGACCATAGTGAGCTGCGCGCGTGGGGACATGCGGCCTTCGGCCGATGGGGTCCTTGTTTATGACCACGATGGCCGCCGCGAACTGCTGGTGGCGCGCGGGGGGGCCTTTCCAGACAAGCGAAGCGTCGTGGACGAATTGCTCGCGGCAATTCGGTCAGGGGTGTCTCCGCTGCATGACGGTGCGTGGGGCAAGGCCACCATGGAAGTGAGCTTGGCCGTGTTGCGGTCGGCCCGCGAGCGGCGCGAAATCGAGTTGCAACACCAGGTACCAGTGCGCGATTGACGTCATGGAAGATCAACTCTTGATACACGCCGCCCTGGCGTGCTTTTGGATTGCCTGCGAATTGGAGAAAAACTATGCTCAGTGCCAACGAGACTCGCGGTCTCTACGCCATCTTGCCGACGCCCGCCAAACCTGGAGCGGAACACATCCTTGCCAGCGACACCGTGGACCTCGACGAGACGGCGCGCTCCGTCGAGGCCCTGATCGCCGATGGCTGCGACGGCCTGATCGCGCTGGGTACCACCGGGGAGTGCGCGACGCTGTCGCAGGATGACTACGACGCCTTCGTCGCATGCCTGATCGAAACTGTACGCAAGCGAGTTCCGCTTTTCGTGGGCACAACGGCTCTCGGTGGCCACGAGGTGGCGCGCCGCATGCGTTTGGTCAGCGAACTCGGCGCCGACGGCACACTGCTTGGCCTGCCGATGTGGCAGCCGGTCACGGTCGATGCGGCAGTGCAGTACTACCGCGAACTCTCCGAGGGCTTCCCCGCACTAGCCATCATGGTCTACGCGAACACGCGTGCCTTCCGCTTCACCTTCCCTGATGAGTTCTGGCAGGCGGTGATCGAGGTCGCGCCCACCTTGGTCTCGGCCAAGTATGCCCAGCCGCGCGACCTGCGCAAGCTGATCCGGATCACCAAGGGCCGCGTGAACATCGTGCCGAACGAGATGACCATTGCGCGCTTTTACGAGGAGTCGCCCGAGACCACGATCTGCTGCTGGGCCACTGCCGCGAGCATGGGGCCAAAGCCCACCATCGCGTTGATGCGCGCCGTCGAACGCGGCGACGCGCAATCCGTCAAGCGCATCTCCGCAGCACTGGATTGGGCGAACGAGCCAATCCGGCCTATCATCGCCAATCCCGAGGTTTTCGCGCAGTTCAACATTCAGATGGAGAAGCTGCGCATCACGGCGGCAGGTTACTGCAACGCCGGGCCGATCCGGTCACCTTACGCAGCGATGCCGGCAGATTTCGCCGAATTCAGCCGCGAATGCGGCCGTCGCTGGGCCGTGCTGAACCGCGAGATGGCCGCCGGCCGGCGGCTGGAGGACTTCGTGGCCGAGGCGGCCTGAACAAGTTTCACGCTCAGGAGACACGCGATGAAAGGCACCTGGATCACGGGCTTGGACAGCATCTCGCTGGAGGTTGCCGACCTGGAGCGCTCGACGACTTTCTACACGCAGGCCTGGGGCCTGGCACATGCCGGAGAAGCATCGGGCCGGCGCTTCTTCCGATGCGCGGAAGGTGCTCCCGTGGCCCTGAGCCTGCGCCAGGGCAAGTGCGCGCGCTTCGAGTCGATCACCCTGCAGGCGCGAGACGCTGCGGCAGTGCACTCGCTGCATGCGCGCTTGGCAGGCGAGACGGGCGTACGGATCCTAGCAGCGCCGGGCGTGCTGTCGGACGAGCCAGGCAAGGGCTACGGGGTGGTGTTCGAGGGACCACAGGGCCTGCGCATCGTAGTGGCGGTGGCAACTGCATCCGCGCCGGTGACGCAAGACACCGATCCGACCCGGCCGTTGAGTCTCACACACGTTGTGCTCAATAGCGCAGACATGCCGCAACTCAGCGCCTTCTTCACCCGCGTGCTCGGGCTGAGGTTGAGCGACCGCACCGACCGCATGGACTTCTTGCGCTGCGGCGCCGATCATCACACGGTGGCGCTGGCGCACGGCAATGCCTTGTCGTTGAACCACGCGGCCTTCGCCATGCGCGACATCGACAGCATCATGTACGGTACCGGCCGGCTGCTGGACCACGGCTACGTCGTGGAATGGGGCCTGGGTCGCCATGGGCCTGGCAACAACGTCTTCAGCTACTTCGTCGACCCGGATGGCTTCGCGGTCGAATACACCACGGAGATGGAGCGGGTTGGGGAGGAGCACGAGCCGCACTTCGCAGACTACTGGTCTGCGTTCCCGCGTCGCCCCTGCCGCTGGGGTGTGGCGCGCAAGCCTTCGGAACGCATGGTGCGCGCCATGGCTGGTGCCGCAGAGACTTGCTTACAAGCAAACCGGACGCCGTTGCAGGCCGGCATCCAGCCGTAGCAGCCGCGCGCCTCTCGGGTCCACCATCCAACTCGTCACAGGAATACCTCATGAAGCTCTTTGCCCTCATCTATACGATGCTCGACATTGAACTGAGCAACCGCCATCGCCCCGAGCATGTCGCTTTTCTTTCCGATCTGGTCAGTCGCGGGAAGATCGAATGCGGCTGGAAGTTTCCGCACTACGAGCCCGGTGCATTGCAGGGGATCCTGTTCTGCCGCGCCGAGACTGCAGATGAAGTGCGTGACTGGTTTTCCCGGGATCCGGTGATCGTGGCACGCGCGCGAACCTTCGAGGTACGGGAGGCACAACCCATGTCGGTGGGCGCGCCTGTGCCATGACCCAACGATGCCGGGATTCCGACGAATTCCTCGGCGGTGATGACCAAGGGTCAGCGACGGCAACGTTTTTTTCAAGGCCCGCGTCACCGCCACCACGTCCGGAGCGCCGCTGTGCCGTGTCGAGGTGCAGCGATCCGTAGCCGGCAATCTGCGGCCCGGCAGGCTCGACCATGTCGCCAGCCACATGCAACTCGCTTGAGCAGGCGCTGGACGCGCATGGCCTGCAACTGCGCGGCGGCTGGACCCCGGCCGCGATGGACAATGGGCTGCCGGCACTGCACATTGGCGCGCGTGCCGCGGTGGTTTAGATGGTGGGGCAGGTCGGGTCCGCTTGCTGGCGCGCATTTCCCGGCTCCCGGTTCGACGCCGATGGCCTGCCAGACCCGACGGACCGCTGGAGCAAGTCCATCGGCGACGCGCTGGCGCACGCGTATGGCTGCGTCACCGTCTATCCGTCCGACGGACCGCCGTATGCGCCGTTCCAGCAATAGGCGCGCCGCGCCGATCCCGATCTGCAGACCAGCCCGCTGCTGTGGCAGATTCATCCGTCATCGGGGCCGTGGCATGCGCTGCGGTTTGCGCTGGTCTTGCCGGCGGTGAGCGCAGCGGATGCGCGCAAGCTGCTTGCGCAGCAGGCCCCGTCCGGTTGTGGCATCTGCCTGGCCTGCGCCGACCGGCCTTGCATGCGGGCGCGCCCGGTGCAGGCCTTCGGCCCGGGCCGATACGACGTGCCCGACTGTGCCTACCATTTGCACCGGCACGAGGGTGCGCAGTGGATGCAGCACGGTTACCTGATGCGGCGTGCCGGCCCGGTGGCGCCGGAGTTTCGCTACGAACCAGCCCATGCGGCGTTTCACATGCAGGCGTTTGCGCAGCGCCATTGAGGTGCGGGACCGAAGTGCGGACGGCCGCGCGATCGTCAGGCCACGCGGTGCCAAGAATGGCCCTCCTTCACCATCGCGCTCAAGGCCACGAACAGGG
Source organism: Comamonadaceae bacterium G21597-S1 (assembly GCA_027214345.1). Taxonomy (GTDB): domain Bacteria; phylum Pseudomonadota; class Gammaproteobacteria; order Burkholderiales; family Burkholderiaceae_C; genus CAISIP01. Next base: position 274,193 of record JAPWHR010000009.1, on the reverse strand, counting down.
GGGCGCTGATCCTGTCCTATGCTGCGCCAGGGAACGCAGTCTTCGAGCCAGACGGATTCCCGGATTCCCCAGCGCAGCGCAGGTCTTGCATGAGAGGCGACGAACGCGCGGACGTGGACTAGCGCCGTCTCGGATTGTCGGACAGATCGTGCCGGGGACGCCATTGCGCAGTGGCCGCTACCGCATGGCCGTCGGCGGCGCTCCCGGGCAAACTGTTGCGCCGCTGCAGGGCCGGCGCCATGGCGCCGGGCGTAGATGATTCCCCCAAAGGCGGATACGTTGGCCAGCGCGGCCTGACAAGCAGCACCAGCCCAGATTCTCCATGCCCAGCGCGTGCAAACCAACGCTTACCAGGTCGGGAGGGCGCATTACGATGACGCCACGGTCCGCTTCGCGCATCACCGAACAAAGCGGCCTACGCTGTATCGCCCTGTGCAGCAGCATGCTTCGACCTTCTTCGCACAGGCCAAATTCGCTGCCGGCGTCGACCTGCGGCAGTTGGTCAAGGACGGGTTCGACGCATTCCCAGCGTGCGGTATCCTCGCCCGCAGCTTCTTGCGGTGGCGCTGCGGGGATTGCGCACACAACAAGCTGCTGGCCTTCAGCGGCAAGCGCCGGGGGTTTTGCCCCTCGTGCGACGTGTGGCGGGGTCGCAGACGGTGACGCACCTTGTGGACCATGTGTTTTTCCACCTGCCAGCGCATCGGTGGAAAATTTGACTGCCGGGAACCTGACGCTCGTTGGTGTCGGGTTGCGCTGCGTACTTGTCTCAGGCTTTCCTGCCACCAATGTCAGCAATGTGGAAGGGACTCCGCGAACTGAGCGGCAGCTTCATGGAGTCGCGACAGTGAAATCTATTCTGCCGCCTGAAAGCTGACACCCGCGAGCACCCGCTCCTGGTCGCCAACGGCCAGTCGCGCACCCTGATTCAATGACAGGCGACGCCGCAAACCACCCCATCACCTCCCACCGTCACCCCCCTCCACCCGCCGCCGCGTATCCGCATCAACCAGCGCCCGCAGCGCCGCAAACAGCGGATCGGCATCCGTATATTTCTGCCCGTACGTCAGGTTGAACCGGTAGTCGAAATCCGGCGGGTTGGCGCCCTGGTTGTGCTGGATCAGGGTCTCGAGCTTGTCCAGGGCCTTGGCCGCGCGCGCCTCCGGCGTCGCGGCGGCATCGTATTCGTCCCACAGGTCGAGAAAATCCTGTTGCAGCGCCGGCGGCAGCGGCGCGAGCAGCGTGAGCAGGTCTTCGCGTTCGCGGAGCGCCTTGTCGGGCGAGCCGTCTTGCTCGATGGCCGGGATGTCGCCGCCGATGGCTTCGCCGAGGTCGTGGATGATGCAGATCTTGAGCAGGCGCAGCAGGTCGATGCCGGGCAGTTCGCGGGCGAACACCAGCACCATCAGGCACAGTCGCCAGCTGTGTTCGGCTGTGCTTTCGCGCCGCCCCTGCGCGGTATGGCCGCTGCGCAACACGTCCTTGAGCCGCTGCGCTTCGCGGATGAAGGTCAGGTGGTTCTCGAAGTTCCCGGTGTGCATGGCGTCAGTGTCGCATGACCGGCGCACCGTGGCGGCCGATGTTCAGTCCGGCAGGCGCTCGCACGGCTGGTCGGCGACGGCCCGGAGTGCGGCCGGGTCCACCCGCTGCGGCGCGACCTGCGCCAGCGGCACCAGCACGAAGGCACGGGTGCCCATGCGCGGATGCGGCACCTCCAGCGTGGCGCTGTGGATCGTGGCGTCGCCGAACAGCAGCAGGTCCAGGTCGAGCGTGCGTGGCGCATTGCGGTAGGGGCGTTCGCGCAACGCGTCGCGTTCGAGCCGCTGCAGGCCGTCGAGCAGGTCGTAGGCGGTGCCGGTGGTGCGCAGGCACACGACGGCGTTGATGTAGTCCGGCCCGCTGGAGTCGACCGGCGCGGTGCGGTACAGACTGGAGCGGCCCAGCAGTTCGACCTGCGCGAGTTGCCCGATCGCGTCCATGCTGCGCCGGACCATGGCCGCGGCGTCGCCCAGGTTGGCGCCCAGCGCGACATAGGCGACAACCGGCTCGCGCCGCACGGCGACGTTCACGCCTCGGGCGTATTGCCCGCGTCGCCGGCCGGACGCGCGCCACCGGGACGGCGGCGACGGCGGCGCTTGCGCGGAGCGTCCGATGCAGGCTCGCCATCCTCTGCTGCCGCCGTTGCGCCTGTCGATGTATCGGTTGGCGCAAGGTCGGTGCCCTCGGCTGCCGGCGTCGCCGACCGTTTGCGCGGCGGTCGCGGCGCACGTGTGGCCTTGCCGCGACCCTGCTCGGCGCGCACCTGCTCGACCATGTCGGCGCGCAGGTTGTCGTTGGCCATGCTGAACTCCTGCCACCAGTCGGCCAGCACCTCCTCGATCTCGCCGGTTTCGGCGCGCAGGCGCATGAAGTCGAAGGCGGCACGAAAACGCGGCTGGTCCACCAGGCTGAACGCCGAACTGCCGACGCGTTTCTCGAAACGCGGCTGCATCATCCAGATCTCGCGCATGTCCGAGGCCAGGCGGCCGCCGCCGGACACGTCGCCGATGCGCTCCGAGAAAACCTGGTCGATCGCGTCCTGCAAGGCCGGGAACGGCGGCTGGCGCGCGGGCTCGGCCATGCGCTGGCTCCAGCCGTCGCGCACGTCCGACCACAACACGCAGGCCAGCAGGAAACTCGGTGCAACCGGCTTGCCCTCGCCGACCCGGCGGTCGGTGTCCTGCAGCGCGCTGCGCACGAACGGGTTCTCGGCGCGTTCCACGACGAGGTCGAGCAGCGGGTAGATGCCTTTGCTCAGTCCGAGCGCCTTGAGTTGCTCGATGGTGGCCAGCGCATGCCCGGTCTGCAGCAGCTTGAGCATCTCGTCGAACAGGCGGCTTTGCGGCACATCCGCGAGCAAGTCCTTCATCTTCACCAGCGGTGCCGCCGTCTTGGGTTCGATCGTGAAACCCAGTGCCTTGAGCTTGGCCGAGAACCGGATCGCGCGGATGATGCGCACCGGATCTTCCCGGTACCGCTGCGCCGGATCGCCGATCATGCGCAACACCCGCTTGGTCGAGTCCTTGATGCCGCCGTGGTAGTCGACGACGACCTGGGTTTCCGGGTCGTAATACATCGCGTTGATGGTGAAGTCGCGCCGCGCCGCGTCCTGCTCCTGCGGGCCCCAGACGTTGTCGCGCAACACCCGGCCGCTGGCGTCGACCGCATGGGTCATGCTGGCCAGCTGGTTCTTGCTGGTGCGCTCGTTGCCGCTGACCTGCCCGGCGGCGGCATTGTCCAGGTAGGCGCGGAAGGTCGAGACCTCGATCACCTCGTGTTCGCGCCCGCGGCCGAACACCACGTGCACGATGCGAAAGCGCCGCCCGATGATGAAGGCCCGCCGGAACAGGCCCTTGACCTGTTCCGGCGTGGCATTGGTGGCGACGTCGAAGTCCTTGGGCCGCAGGCCGACCAGCAGATCGCGCACGGCACCGCCGACGATGTAGGCCTCGAAGCCGGCCTGCTTGAGCGTGCGCACCACGGTGGCGGCGCGATCGTCGACCAGCGCCGGGTCGATCTTGTGTTCGTCCGCCATCACGTCGCGGCGCTTGCCGAACAAGGAACGGCTGCCGGTGGCGGGCTTCTTGCCCAGGAGTTTGTCGATGAAGTTCTTGATCATGGTGTGGGGGAAAACAGGTCCAGTATGCGCCATCCGCGCGCCTGGGCAATCGCGCGCAGGCGCGGGTCCGGGTTCGTCGCCACCGGTTCATGGGCGCGCTCGAGCAGCGGCAGGTCGTTCGTGGAATCGGAATAGAACGTGACGGCCACGTCCGCCCAGTCCAGGCCACGCGCATGCAACCATTGTTCGAAGCGCAGCACCTTGCCCTCGCGCGCCGATGGCACGCCGGCGATGGCGCCGGTGATCCAGCCGGTGCCGCCCGGGGCGTCGTCGACCTCCAGTTCCACCGCGATCAGCTCGCTCACGCCCAGCGCCTCGGCGATCGGCCGCGTGACGAAAGCATTGGTCGCGGTGATGATCGCGACCTGGTCACCCTGCTGCTGGTGCAAGCGCACCAGGGCCAGCGCCTCGTCGCGGATCGCCGGCCGCACGACCTGCTCCATGAACTGCGCGTGGGCCTTGCGCGAGGCCTCGGGACCGTGCCGGCGCACGGCCTCGGTGGCAAACCGCACGTAGTCGTGGATATCCAGCGTGCCGGCCTGGTACTGCGCGAAGAACTCCTCGTTGCGCTGCGCGAACTGCTGCGCGTCGGTCCAGCCGATGGTGGTGGTGAACACCCCCCAGGCGTGGTCGGAGTCGATCGGCAACAGCGTATGGTCCAGGTCGAACAGCGTCACCCGTTGCGCGCCGCCGTCGGCGCCGGCTCGGGAGGCCGCAGGGGTCGGGTTCATCGGGTCAGGATTCTTCCATCATGGCGCGGATCATCGGCACGGTGATCGCACGCTTGGTTTGCAGGGCATAGGCGTCGATCAGGTCCAGCAGCTCCATCAGGCTGGGCAGGTCGCGGCTGAAGCGGGTCAACATGAAATCCATGACCTCGTCGCCCAGGAACACGCCGCGCGCATCGGCGGCCTGGCGCAATACGGCGCGCCGCTCGGGCTCGCTGAGCACCGCCAGTGTGAACACATGGCCCCAGCCCAGCCGGGTGCGCAGGTCGTCGCGCAGGCGCAGCCCGGCGGGCGGCTGGTCGCCGGTGCCGATGACGGCGCGCTGCAGCGTCTGCGCATGCACGAACCAGTTGAACGCCGCCTGCTGCTGCACGGCGGTGAACAGATGCACATCGTCCAGCAGCACCGCGGCCCAGGTCTCGGAGAACGCCGGCGGCTCCGGCATGCCGGCATCGAGCCAGCCGACCACGGCGCCCTGCTCGCGCAAGGCCTCGCGCACCGCCTTGAGCAGATGCGTCTTGCCGCTGCCCGAGGCACCCCACAGATAGGTCGGGACCGGGGAGCGCGCGGCTTGGGCACCGCCGCGCCCCAGCCACAGGTTCAGGTGTTCCCAGGCCGGCCGGTTGGGGCCGGGAAAGAAGTTCTGCATCGTCGGCCCGGTGCTCAGGCCGATATCCAGTGCAATCTGCTTCATGCCCGGTCAAGCGCCCTTGTACAGACCACTGTCCTGGTAGCTGCGAAAGGCCCGGCGGATGGCGACCAGCAACACGGCGCTGGCCGGCAAGGCGATCAGCACACCGACAAATCCCAGCAACTGCCCGAACGCCAGCAGCGCAAAGATCACCACCAGCGGGTGCAGGCCGATACGCTCGCCCAGCAGGCGCGGCGTCAGGTAGAAACTCTCGATGGTCTGGCCCAGGCCGTAGACGACGGCCACCATCAGGATCGCCTTGCCCGGCCCGGCATTGGCCGAGAACTCGAGCACGCCGGCCAGCGTGGCCAGCACCAACCCCAGGCCAAACCCCAGGTACGGAACGAATACCGCCAGCCCGGTGAACACGCCGATCGGCAAGGCCAGGTCGAGACCGAACAGCGCCAGCCCGATGCTGTAGAAGGCCGCCAGGATCAGCATCACCAGCAGTTGTCCGCGCAGGTACTGGCCCAGCACCTGGTCGGCCTCCTGCGTGAAGCTGTTGACGGCGCCGCGCAACCGGGGCGGCACCAGCTGCATCACGGATTCGACGAAACGGTCCCAGTCCATCAGCAGATAGAACAGCGCCACCGGGATCAGCACCGCGTTGCCGATGAGCGCGAACGCCACGCTGCCACCCAGCTTGAGCGAGGCCATCATCGAGCCGAAGGCGTCACCGACGTTGGCGTTGAGGTACTTGAGCACGAATTCCTTGATGTTGGCCACGTCCATCGTCAGGCCGATGCCGAGCCGCTCGAACAGCGGTTTGACGACGGCGTTGAAGCGGTCGAACAACACAGGGATCTGCTCGCGCAACACCGGCAGCTCCTTGGCCAGGATCGGCACGATCAGCAGTGCCACGCTGAGCAACACGACGAACAGCAGGAACTGCACCAGCAACACCGCCAGCAGGCGCGGCAATTTGCCGCCGCGCTTGCGATCCAGCCGGTCCACCAGCGGCGTGAGCGCGTACGCGAACACCGCCGCCACCACGAAGGGCGTCAGGACCGGTCCCAGCAACCAGAGAAAAAAGATGACAAACGCAGCAATCGCGCCCCATGCGGCGGCGGACTTCTGGGTTGCGGTGAACTGCATACAAGCGTGCGGGTGTCAACCCGTAGAATCTGGGCAAATTCTATCGGGGTCCGCAGCGGCCCCTGACCGCCGGCATCCCCCGCCGGCCGACCGCCCTGACACCATGACCACTGCCACCCCCTCCTCTGCCCTGTCCTACAAGGATGCCGGTGTCGACATCGACGCCGGCGACGCGCTGGTCGAGCGCATCAAGCCGCTGGCCCGCAAGACCATGCGCGACGGCGTGCTGGCCGGCATCGGCGGCTTCGGCGCCCTGTTCGAAGTCCCCAAGCGCTACCGCGAACCGGTGCTGGTCAGCGGCACCGACGGTGTCGGCACCAAGCTCAAGCTGGCGTTCGAATGGAACATGCACGACACCGTGGGCATCGACCTGGTGGCCATGAGCGTCAACGACGTGCTGGTCCAGGGCGCGGAACCCCTGTTCTTCCTGGACTATTTCGCCTGCGGCAAGCTCGACGTGGACACCGCGGCGGCCGTGGTGGGCGGCATTGCACGGGGTTGCGAACTGTCCGGCTGCGCACTCATCGGCGGCGAAACCGCGGAGATGCCGGGCATGTACCCGCCGGGCGAATACGACCTGGCCGGCTTTGCGGTCGGCGCGGTCGAGAAGTCCGCCATCCTCACCGGCAAGAACGTGCAACCGGGCGACGTGGTGCTGGGCCTGGCCAGCAGCGGCGTGCATTCCAACGGATTCAGCCTGGTGCGCAAGTGCATCGACCGGGTCGCCGGCACCGGCGAGGCACACGACGCGTCGAAGTTGCCCGCGCAGCTCGACGGCCAGGATTTTCGCGTCGCGCTGATGGCGCCCACGCGGCTGTATGTCAAGCCGGTGCTGGCCGCGCTTGCGCTGCACCCGATCAAGGCGCTGGCACATATCACCGGAGGCGGCCTGCTCGAGAACATCCCGCGGGTCCTGCCTGACGGCATGGCGGCTCACCTGCACAATGGCAGCTGGCCCCGCTCCGAGCTGTTCGCCTGGCTGCAGCAGACCTCCGGCATCGACGACCACGAGATGAACCGCACCTTCAACAACGGTATCGGCATGGTGGTGGTCGTGGACGCGGCCCATGCCGACGCCACCGCCAGCACCTTGCGCGAGCACGGCGAGACGGTGCACCGCATCGGCGCCATCGCGCCCCGCGCCGAGGGCGCGGCCGTCGAGATCCGCTGACGCCGCCGGCGGCGCCTGCGCAGGCTCAGTCGCTGCGCGCGCGGCGCAGTTCGGCGACCCGCGCGGCAATCGCGTCGATGTCCAGGCCTTCCTCGACGTTGGCCAGATAGGCGTCCAGGTCCTGCACCGCCTGGGCGCAGTGCCCGAGTTCGGCGTGCGCCAGGCCGCGGTCGCGGTATTCGGCCCAGGCCTGCGGCAACAACACGATGAGCCGGTCCTGCACCGCGATCATGCGGCCCCAATCCTCCTGGGTCCGGTGGATCTCCTTGAGGTTGCGCAGCATGCGCGCGACGATCTCGCGCGGCGGCGCGGCCTGCAGGTACAGGCCCAGCGGCACCTCGAACTCGTCGACCAGGCCGCTGCTGCGCCGGTACGGCTCCAGCCGCTCGGACAACTGCTCCCGGCTCAGCGACTGGCCGTCGAGCGGGTCGATGACGACCTGGCCCTTGGGCAGGTTGACCTTGACCATGAAATGCCCCGGAAAACCGACGCCGCGCGCCGCCAGGCCCAGGCCTTGGGCAAGTTCGAGCCACAACACCGCGGCCGAGATCGGGATCGTGCACCGCGTGCGCAGCACCACGTTGAGGTAGCTGTTGTCCGGATCGTAGAAATTATTGACGTTGGGCCGAAAACTGAGGTCGCGAAAGAAGAACTGGTTGAGCGCGCGCAGCTTCTGCAGCGGCACGGCATCGGCCGGGATGCGCCGCTTGAGCCGGGCCAGCAGCTGGTCGATGTCGCCCAGCACCTGCTGCACGTCGAGATCGGGGTATTCGTCCTGCGCCAGGCTGACCGCGGCCTCGAGCAGCGGGAACTCGGCGTCGCTGTGCACCAGCGCCGCAAAATACTCCAGCGGCGTGGGAACGGCGTAGGACAACTGCATGAGGCGTTTCTCTCGGAGGTCGATCACGGGCGCATCAGCGCGCACGAAGGCATTTTGACGCCGATTGGCCACAGCGCCAAACCGGCTCGATTCCGCCCCGCCTGCCATGCGGTCATCGCCGGCACGCCGCTCAGCGGCGCGCGAATTCACGCAGCTTGAGCCCCGTGCCCCACAAGGCACCGAAATACAGGGCCGCGGATACCAGCATGATCAGGCCCAGCGACAGCATCCGGGGCCACTCGCGCACCGAGGCTCCAACCCACTGCACCTGGCTGGCGGACCACATCAGGAACACCGACAACAAAGCGGTGGCCGCCACGACCCGCAGCACGAATACCGTCCAGCCCGGCGACGGCGTGTACCGGCCACGCCGGATCAGGCCCCACAACAGCGCAGACGCATTGACCAGCGCGCCCAGGCTGATCGCCAGCGTCAGCCCGGCATGGGCAAACAGGGGCACGAGCACGATGTTCATCAGCTGCGTGAACACCAGCACCATGATGGCGATGCGCACCGGAGTGCGGATATCCTGCGTGGCGTAGAACCCCGGCGCCAGCACCTTGATCGCGATCAGGCCGATCAGGCCTGCGCCGTAACCCATCAGCGCCAGCGTGGTCTGCTGCACGTCGTTGGCGGAGAAGGCACCGCGCGCGTACAGCGTCGCCACCAGCGGCTGCGCGAACACCATCAGCGCCATCGTGCACGGCAGGGCCAGCAACACCACCAGGCGCAGGCCCCAGTCCAGCATGTCGGAGTACCGCTGCGCATCCTTGGCCGCGTTGGCCGCGACCAGCTGCGGCGTCAGCACCACGCCCAGCGCCACGCCCAGCATGGCGGTCGGGAATTCCATCAGGCGCTCGGCATAACTCATCCAGCTCACGCTGCCCGGCGTCAGGTAGGAGGCGATCTGCAGGTTGATGATGGCCGACAGATGGGCCACGCCCACGCCCAGCAGCGCCGGCCCCATCAGCGTCGCGATGCGCCGGGTTCCGGCGTCGGACCAGGCCTGGCGAACCGCCGCCGGGCTCCAGCGGATGCGCGGCAACAGGCCGAGCCGGCGCAGCGACACCGCCTGCAGCCCGAGCTGCAGCACGCCGCCGACCATCACGCCCAGCGCCAGCGCATAGATCGGCTCGATGCCCATGCCGGAGAACCAGGGCGCGCCAAGCCCGATCGCCGCGATCATGGCGAGGTTCAGCAGCACCGGTGTGAAGGCCGGCACGGCGAATCGTTTCCAGGTATTGAGAATGCCCGCACCCAGCGCCACCAGCGACATGAAGCCGATGTAGGGAAACATCCAGCGCGCCATCACCACGGCGGCATCGAAGCTGCGCGGGTTCTGCTGCAGCCCGCTGGCCAGCAGCCAGACCAGCGCCGGGGCGGCAATCACACCCACCAGGCAGGTGGCCGCCAGCACCAGGCTCAGCGCGGTCGCCACCCGGTCGATCAGCTGCTTGGTCGCCTCCGGGCCCTGTTCGCCCAGCGTGGCGCCGAGCACCGGCACGAAGGCCTGGCTGAAGGCGCCTTCGCCGAACAGGCGGCGGAACATGTTGGGCAGGCGGAACGCGACGTTGAACGCGTCAGTCATGGCGCTGGCGCCGAAAATCGATGCCATGAGCAGGTCCCGGGCCATGCCGGTGACCCGTGAGGCCAGTGTCAGCATCGATACGGTGGAAGCGGCTTTGAACAGGCTCACGGCAGCGAGTGTAGCGGTCCGCAACCCGCGTATTCCGCCGATTTGCCTCTGCCTGTGGCGGGAGGGTAGAATGGCGGGCTTTGCTGGCAACATCCACAGACACTAGGAAACATCACCATGGCATCTACCAAGCCCAAGAAAAAGAACCCGCGCCTGGCGTCGGGCCGCAAACGCGTCCGCCAGGACGTCAAGATCAACGCCGCGAACACCTCGCTGCGTTCGCAGTACCGCAGCGCGGTGAAGAACGTCGAGAAGGCCGTTGTCGCCGGCGACAAGGCCAAGGCCACCGAACTGTTCGGCAAGATGCAGGCCATCGTCGATTCGGTCGCCGACAAGGGCATCTTCCACAAGAACAAGGCTGCGCGCGACAAGAGCCGCCTGTCGACCAAGGTCAAGGCCCTGGCCTTGGCACAGACCGCTCCCGCGGCCTGATCACCCAGCCCATCACATACCGCACGGAAGTCCGATCCCATCCGGGCCTCCGCCGTTTGTAACGGGTGCGCTGCCAGCAAAAGCAAAAAAACCGCCTCAGGGCGGTTTTTTTGTGGCGTTCGCGTCCGCCGCCGTCCTGACCCGCTCCTTGGCGCGGCCCGGTTCGACCACCAGCTGGTTGTCGCGCGCGAAATTGACGCAGAAGTCCCAGGCCATGACGTCGTGATCGCGCAGATCCGCATGTACGACCACACATTTGACGCCCCCGCGCACCACCGGATGGCACCAGGGCGAATATCCCAGGTGGCTGCCCGGGCGGGGGCCGCCGGGTCGGAACTGGCTCATGACGCCGGCCAGGCGCTCGCTCCAGTCGGAGGGGCGGAACGTCCTTCCGTCGAGCGTCTTGCCCACGATCAGAAACTCATTGGCGGCTGGATCATTCATCGGACTTGCAATATCGGGAACAGGCGTGACTTCGCCGCGTAGCGACTCTAACAGGATGCGGACCGGCTCTCGCCGGCGACGCGGCGAAATCCGGGAGACTCGCGCCATGCACGGGCCGCCGCCAGCGACGGCGCAGCGCGCCCATGGCCATAGAATGGCGGCATGACGGCCCGATGGGCCGCTTTGCTTTGACAGGAACACCATGACCGCCGCCCCACCGAAAGAGATCGCCGCTGCCTCGCCCCATGTCATGAACACCTACGGCCGCGTGCCGATCGCGCTGTCGCACGGCGACGGCTGCCATGTCTGGGACGTCAACGGCAAGCGATACCTCGACGCGCTGGCGGGCATCGCGGTCAACACGCTGGGGCACAACCACCCCAGGCTGGTGCCCGCGCTGCAGGACCAGGTCGCCAAGCTGATCCATACCTCCAACTACTACCACATACCACTGCAGGAGACACTGGCCGCGCGGCTGGTCGAGCTCTCGGGCATGAGCAACGTGTTTTTCTGCTCCACCGGGCTGGAGGCCAACGAAGCGGCGATCAAGCTGGCGCGCAAGTTCGGGCACGACCGCGGCATCACGCGGCCGCAGATCGTGGTCTACGAGAACGCCTTTCACGGACGCAGCATCGCCACCCTCAGCGCGACCGGCAACCCCAAGGTGCAGGCCGGTTTCGGACCGCTGGTGGAGGGTTTCATCCGGGTGCCGCTCAACGACATGGACGCGCTGCGCAAGGCCACCGAAGGCAACCCCGACGTCGTGGCGGTGTTCTTCGAGGCCATCCAGGGCGAAGGCGGCATCCGTCCGATGCATGCCGAATATCTGCGCCAGGTGCGCGCCTTGTGCGACGAGCGCAACTGGCTGCTGATGATCGACGAGGTGCAGTGCGGCATGGGCCGCACCGGCAAATGGTTTGCGCACCAGTGGGCCGGCATCCAGCCCGACGTGATGCCGCTGGCCAAGGGCCTGGGTTCGGGCGTGCCGATCGGCGCGGTGGTCGCCGGGCCCAAGGCGGCTCAGTTGTTCGGGCCCGGCAACCATGGCACGACGTTCGGTGGCAATCCGCTGGCGATGCGCGCCGGTGTCGAGACCTTGCGCATCATGCAGGAAGACGACCTGCTGGCCAACGCAACCCGTATCGGCGCGCATCTGCGCGCCGCGCTGGAGCGGGAGCTGGCGGTCGAGATCGGCGACGGCCGGGTCAAGGAAGTCCGCGGCCAGGGCCTGATGATCGGCATCGAGCTGGACCGCCCCTGCGGCGCGCTGGTCGGCCAATGCGCCGACAACGGCCTGTTGATCAGCGTCACAGCCGATACCGTGGTTCGGCTGCTACCGCCGCTGATCATGGACACGACGCAGGCCGACGAAGTGGTACGGCTGTTGTGCCCGCTGGTCAAGGCCATGCTGGGGGCCGCGCCATGATCAAGCACTACCTGCAGTTCTCGGACCTCGACGCGTCCGAATATGCCTATCTGTTCGAGCGCGCGGCCCTGATCAAACGCCGCTTCAAGGCCTACGAGAAACACCAGACGCTGAGCGACCGCACGCTGGCGCTGATCTTCGAGAAGGCCTCGACTCGCACCCGCGTGAGTTTCGAGGCCGGCATGTACCAGATGGGCGGCAGCGTGGTGCACCTGACCACCGGAGACAGCCAGCTCGGCCGCGCCGAGCCGATCGAGGACAGCGCCAAGGTCATCAGCCGCATGGTCGACCTGGTCATGATCCGCACCTTCGAGCAGACCAAGATCGAGGCCTTCGCCCAGCACTCGCGCGTGCCGGTGATCAACGGCCTGACCAACGAGTTCCACCCGTGCCAGATCCTGGCCGACATCTTCACGTATATCGAACACCGCGGCTCGATCGCCGGCAAGACCGTGGCCTGGGTCGGCGACGGCAACAACATGGCCAACACCTGGCTGCAGGCGGCCGAGATCCTCGGATTCAAGGTGCATGTCAGCACCCCGCGCGGCTACGAGATCGACCAGTCGGTCGCCGGCATCCGCTCGGGCGCCAGCTACCAGGTGTTCAAGGATCCGAAGCAGGCCTGCGCCGGCGCCGACCTGGTGACCACCGACGTCTGGACCAGCATGGGCTTCGAGGCCGAGAACGAGGAACGGCGCAAGGCCTTCGCCAACTGGCGCGTCGACGCGGGCATGATGGCCGCGGCCGACCCGCAGGCGCTGTTCATGCATTGCCTGCCGGCGCACCGTGGCGAGGAGGTCGACGCCGACGTCATCGACGGGCCGCAATCGGTGGTCTGGGACGAGGCCGAGAACCGCATGCATGCGCAGAAGGCCTTGATGGAATACCTGCTGCTCGGCCGCCAGGGCTGACATCCGCCGCGGCGCGACGGCACCGCGGGCTGCCCGCACCGTGCAGACGGCTCGCCGCACGGTGCACGCAGCCGGTGCCATCACTGGGCCTGGTAGCCGGCGTTCTTCACCATGGTGCTCCAGGCCACGTGGGTGTCCTGCACCCGCCGGGCCAGTTCGGCCGGCGTGCTCGGCGTCGCCGAGATGCCCAGGGCCGCCAGCTTGTCGCTGAAATCGGCCGATCGCACGACGCGCACGATGGCCGCATTGTGATGATCGATCAGCGGGGCCGGCACGCCGGCTGGCGTGAACACGGCCGTGAAGATCACGTCCTCGTAACCCTTGACGAAGATTCGTTCCCCTGCTCGATCTGCAAGGGGACACTTCTACGTGGGGCGAAGGGGGACATGACTATCTTGGGGCCACACACTGCGCCGATGACATGTGGCAGTCGTACACTGGCCGTACCACACCATGCGACAGACTCCTCCGCCGATACCGGCAGCCTCCCCCGGCGCCAAGGCTGCCTCGCGCCGACGCCTGTGCCTGCTGGCCGGCCTGGCGGCACTGATGCCGCTGGCGATGGCGGGCGAACGCCCCGGCATGGAGGTGCAGGCCGAACGCATCGGCGAGCTGATCCATGTGCAAGCCCAGGCCGTGGTGCAGGCGCCGCTATCCATCGTATGGGCCACGCTGACCGACTATGAACGTCTGCCGGAATTCATTCCGGGTATCGAGACCAGCCGGGTGCTCGCGCGCGATGGCCATCGGATCACGGTCGCGCAGACCGGCCAGGCCCGCTTCCTGTTCCTGAGCCTGCCGATCGAGGTCACGCTGGTGTCCACCGAACACCCGCCCCATGTCGTCGAGGTACGCCGCATCGCCGGCAGCTTGCGCCATCTGGACGGGCGCTACGAGGCCACGACGCTGCCGGGACGCCGGGTGCGGTTGCGCTGGACCGGCAGTCTGTCGTCCGAAGCCGAGTTGCCGCCATTGATCAGCACGGCGTTGGCCCGGCTGTCGATCGAAGACCAGTTCGAAGGCATGGTGCGCGAAATCGAACGCCGCGCCGGCCGCCTGCCGCCGGACGCGCCGACCGACCGGCGGCTGGCGCGTTGACGCTGCCCATGGCGCGCGACACCGTCAGGACCATGCCGCCATGCCCGACCTGATGCGCTGGCCCGGCACGCTGCGCGGTCACGGGCCGCGCCGCACCCTGGCCGTGATGCTGGTGCTGTTGTGCACCGGCTGCGCGCTGGCGCCGCTAGCGCCAACGCCCGCGTCCGCGTCCGCCGATCCGGTAGCACCAGAAGGCAGTGCCGCGCGCACATGTGCACACTGGTACCTCCGGCTCGACGAAGCCGTCGTGCAGGCGGAGGTGCGCGATGTCGCCGCCTCGCCGGTACCCGGCCATCGGTTCCTGCGGGTCGATCGCTACCATGCGTCGTTGCGCGACCGACTGCCGGACCGCGCCGATGCGCCGACCGCCGCATCGGTGCGCGCTGCACTCATGGCCCGCCTGCTGGAGCTGGACCTGCAGGCGCGCGGCCACGAGATCGCCAACCTGCCGCAGGCGTCGCGCAGCGCGCTGGCCGACCTGGCGCAGCGCCCGGCCACGGCCGCCGCGCTGCTGCAACATACCCACGCCTGTGGCCAGGTGATGCTGCAATCGGCACTGGCAAACACCGCGCGGGCCCATGCGACCTTGCGGGCACTGGCGGTCGCACACGACTATGTTGCTGCGTACCGGGTGCTGGGCCTGTATCCCGTCACCCGCATCCCGTTCCTGTACGGCGTACGCAGGTTCGAGGACGCGACACGCGACACGTTCCGGCAGGACTCGCCGCCCGACGCAGGCGCGCCGCGGCAGTTGCTGGTGCCGCCCTCGCGTCCGGCGCCGGAGCTGGTGACGCCCGAGCAGCTGCGCGCGATGTTGCAACCGGCGGCGGACGACCCGCTGGGCATCCCGGCGCCGACACCGGCGCAGCAGGAGATCCTGTTCGCGCATTTCGCGCCCTCATTCGTGCTGGGCATCCGCAGCAACGATGACCGCGCCGGTGCCCTGCGTTGGCCCGCGCAGCCACAGAGTGGCACGCCGGTGCCGGACATCGCGCGGCCGGTGGTCTATCGCCAGCTCGCCTGGACGCGGCATGGAAAGGCCAGCCTGCTGCAGCTGGTCTACACGGTCTGGTTCGGCGGGCGCGCGCCGACATCGTGGCCGATCGACCTGCTGGCCGGCCGGCTCGACGGCCTGGTCTGGCGCGTGACGCTGTCATCCGACGGCGTGGCGCTGATGTACGACAGCATCCATCCCTGCGGTTGTTACCACCAGTTCTTTCCGCCACCCTGGGTGCGGCCTCGACCGCCACCCGATCCCCATGCCGAATGGGCCTTCAGCCCGGCGCCCGCGCCGCGCACGGCGCCGGGGCACTACCTGGTGCTGGGGGTGGCGCCGGTGACCCACTACCTGACCCGCCTCGAGGCCCGCCCACATGCCGACGGCACGCCCTACGCCTGGCAGGACTACGACCACCTGCGCTCCTTGCCCACTCCCGAAGGCACCCATCGCAGCGTATTCGACAGCCGCGGCTTCATTGCGGGCACCGACCGCGCCGAAGCCTGGTTGTTCTGGCCCATGGGCATCGCGCGCGCGGGCAGCATGCGCCAGTGGGGCCGGCATGCCACCGCCTTCGTGGGCCGCCGCCATTTCGACGATGCCCGGCTGCTCGAAGAGCGGTTCGTGCTCGAGCCGCCGCCGCGCGACGACTGACGCGCGCCTCGCGCACGGCCGGGCCTGGCCTAGGCAGCCTTCCGGGGCAAAGGCCCGAGCAGCAGGGATTCGAACTCGTCGATCGGCACCGGACGCGCAAACAGATAACCCTGATAGGTCTCGCAACCCATGGCCAGCAGGAACTGGTGTTGCCCGTCGGTCTCGACCCCTTCGGCGATGACCGCCAGGCCCAGGCTTGCGCCCAGCGCCACGATGGTGCGGGCAATCGCGGCATCGTTGGGATCCACCAGCAGGTCCCGCACGAAGGACTGGTCGATCTTCAGGTGGGCCAGCGGCAGCAGCTTGAGATAACTCAGCGACGAATAGCCGGTGCCGAAATCGTCCAGCGAAAACGCCACGCCGCGCGAGCGCAGCGCCGTCATCTTGTGGATCACGTCGTCGATGTTGTCGGCCAGCAGGCTTTCGGTCAGCTCGAGCTTCAGGGATTCCGGATTCGCGCCGCTGCGTTGCAGCGCGGCCTCGACCTGGGACACGAAGTCCGGCTCCATGAACTGGTGCGCACTGACGTTCACCGCCAGGCTGAGATGCCGCGTTGCCTCGCTGGCGCCCCACTTCGCCAGTTGCGCGCAGGCGGTATCGAGCACCCACAGGCCCAGCGGCACGATCAGCCGGGTGGCTTCGGCGATCGGGATGAACTGGCCAGGGGAAATCTGGCCGCGCACCGGGTGTTTCCAGCGTACCAATGCCTCGGCGCCAATGACCAATCCGTTGCTGCCGACCACCGGCTGGTAATGCAGCGTGAACTGCCGCTGCTCGAGTGCGGCGCGCAGGTCGGATTCCATCGCCGCACGGGCATCGACGGCCGCCTGCATGCCCTCGTCGAACATGCGCAGCGTGTTGCGCCCCGCCGCCTTGGCCTGGTACATGGCCAGGTCGGCCTGCTTGAGCAGATCCTCGACGCTCTGGCCATCGTGCCCGAACAGCGTGATACCGATGCTGGGCGTGCTGCGGTGCTCGCGCCCGGCCAGCATGAAGGGAGGCGCGAACGCGTCGAGTATCTTGTGGCCGACATGTTCCGCGTCGGCGGCCGCGTCCATGGCCTTGGCACTGAGGCCTTGCAACATGACGACGAATTCGTCGCCCCCCAGCCGGGCCACCGTGTCGGCACCGCGCACGCAGGTCAGCAGGCGCTGGGCCACCTGCAGCAGCAGCTGGTCGCCGGTCTCATGGCCCAGGGTGTCGTTGAGCGTCTTGAAGTTGTCCAGGTCGATGAACAGCAGCGCCGCATGTTGCAGGCTGCGCGCATGGGTCACCAGGGCCTGCTTGAGCTGCTCGATGAGCAGGCGGCGATTGGGCAGGTTGGTCAAGGCATCGTAGAACGCCAGCGCATTGATCTGGTCCTGCGCCGACTTCTCGGCCGTGATGTCGCGGCCGATGCCCCGGTAGCCGCGGAACGTGCCCTGCGCGTCGAAGATCGGCATGCCGCTGACCGACGCCCAGCGAAAGCTCCCGTCGGGCTTCTCGAACTTCATCTGCAGGTCGCGGAATTCCTTGTGGGCACGCAGGTCGTTGCGGTGCTGCTCCCATTGCGACTGCGTGAGGTGGGTCTCGCCCATCTCCCAGCGCGTCTTGCCCAGGTAACTCGCGCCCATGAAATGCCGGTTCGCCGCCTCGGTCCAGTCGGTCAGTTCACCTTTGACCGGCACGAAGCGGAATTCTTCGTCCTGCTCCCAGTACCAGTCCGATGACAGGCTGGTCAAGGCGCGGAAGCGGGCCTCGTTCTCCCGCAGCTGTTCCTCGGCCCGCTTGCGCGCCGTGATGTCCATGAAGCTGACCTGCACCGCGGTTTCGCCGTTCAGGCGAATCAGGCTGGCCTGCGCCTGGACTTCGACGACCGAGCCGTCGACGCGCAGGTAGCGCCACTCCTGCATCGGGAAATCGACGCCCTCCTGCTGGGCCTGCTGCGCGCGCTGCGCCAGCCGCGCATGTTGGTCGGGATGGAGGAAATCCAGGATCGGGCGTCCCAGCAGGCTGGCGGTGTCGGACGCCCCCAGCAGCCGCACCGCAGCCGGATTGACGAACACCAGCCGGTGCTGCTGGTGTACCAGCACGCCGATCGGCGACGCGTCGACCAGGGCCCGGTATCGTTCCTCGCTCTCGACCAGCACCTGCTGCAGGCGATATTGTTCGCTGACATCGCTGAACACCAGCACCACCCCGACCAGTTGCCCCTGTGCATCGCGGATCGGTGCCGCACTGTCCGAAATGTGGCGCTCGGAGCCGTCGCGGCTCAACAGGGACGTATGGTTGGCCAGGCCCACGACCTGGCCGGTCTCGAGCACCCGGCGCACCGGATCGACCGGCACCTCGCGCGTGACCGCATGCACGATGCTGAAAACCTCGGTCAGCGGCCGGCCCAGCGCCTCGTCGACCGGCCAGCCGGTCATGCGTTCGGCCACCGGGTTCATCCGGGTGATGCGGCCCTGCGCATCGGTTGCCATCACCGCATCGCCGATGGACTGCAAGGTGATCGCCAGGTTCTCCTGGCTGGCGCGCAGCGACAGCTCGGCAAGCTTGCGCTCGGTGACGTCCTGCACGATGGTCAAGGTGCCGACGATCTGTCCGCGCGCATCGTGAAAAGGCAAGTACCGCACCGTCGTCCATACCGGCGGATCGCGGCCAATCATCGGCACGTCCGCGCGCACGACCTCTTCGCCCTGCAATGCCCGCCCGATGGCGGCGAGCACCTCGTCGCGTCGTGCCAGGGCGTCCTCGGGGAAACTCTCGACGATCGAGCGGCCCAGCATGGATTCGCGGCTCAGGCCGCGGATCGACTCCATGGCGGGATTCCATTCCAGGCATTTGCCCTGGCGGTCCATCACGTTCAGACCCAGTGGCAGGCTGTCGATGATCTGGCGGGAAAAATTGAAGGCCTCGCGCAGGTCGCGCTGCGCCGCCACCTGCGCCGTCACGTCGCTGAACACCAGCACCACGCCCACGATCTCGCCCGACTTGCCCCGGATCGGCGCGGCGCTGTCGGCAATGTGGTAGTGCGTGCCGTCGCGCGACACCAGTTCGGTGCCATTGGCCAGCCCCACGACCTCGCCGGTTTGCAGCACCCGCGCCACCGGATCCGGCACCGCCCCCTGCGCGTCGGCGGAGATCCGGAACACCTGGGTCAGTGGCAAACCGTTCGCCTGTTCGCGCTGCCAGCCGGTGAGCCGTTCGGCTGCAGGATTCATGCGGATCACCCGGCCGGACAGGTCGGTGGCGATCACGGCGTCGCCGATCGACTGCAAGGTGATCGACAGGTTCTCCTCGTTCTCGCGCAGCGCCGCCTCCGCCACCTGGCGCGCCTGCAGCATCTGGTTGAACGCGTTGCCGAGTTCGGCCACGTCCGGCGGCGCGTCGGTGGTCGCGACACGCGCCGAGATATCTCCCGCCGCGATGCGCGAACTGGTGGCCGCCATCGCCTCGAGCGGCTGCACGATGCGTCGCGACAGGCGCCAGGCCAAGGCCAGCGCCAGCGCCAGCAGCGCAATGCTGGCGAGCACGCTGTTTTGCAACGCCGTATCGGCGGCCGCAAACACCTCGTCGCGCGGCAGTCCGGCAAATACCAACCAGCCCGTGGTCGGCATGCGTCGGTACGCAAAGACCCGCGACACACCGGCCTGGTCCTGCAACTCGAACACCCCGACCATGTTGGACTCGACCGCGTCGCGAACCGCGGCCAGCTGCTCTGCCACCGATTGGCCCAGATAGCCGCGCAGCTCCGACGAGCGCAGGATGATCTGGGATTGGCGATCGAGCACCGTCACCAACAGGCCTTCGGGCACGTCCTTCATGATCTGCTGGTTGAGCATGATCAGGTCCAGCGGCAACGCAACCAGGCCTTTGGCCTGGCCGACGTCGTCACGCACCGGCTTCGTCAGCACGGTGACCCAGCGCTTGGCCTTGGGGGCGAAGAATGCATTGCCGGCGTAAAAGCCATCCTGCTGCAACGCCTCCGGGAACCAGGGGAATTGCACCATTTGCTCGCCCGAAGGCGGATCCGACAGGTAGGTGCAGACCGGATTGCCCTGCAGATCGCGCGTGCCGATGGTGACGAATTCCGGATTCAGCCGCGTGAAGCTGTCGATCAGCGGATCGCACTGGCCGGGAGACATGGCCCGTACCCCGGATTGCTCCGCGATGAGCGTCAGCGTATTGGCATAGTCGCCAACCTGGTAGGACAGGCGGGACACCACGTTGTCGGCAGCCTGCCGTACCTGACCGATGGCCATTCGCCGGTCGCGCTCGCGCTCCTCCACCAGGTGCCACAGGATCGCGGCGAAGGTCGGCAGCACGACCACCAGCACCAGGACGGTCAACTGCAGCCGGATCGACCCGCGCCCCAGATTCCAGGGCGCGCGGGCAGGAGGCGCGGCAGGTGTCGCCATCAACGCAACGGCCCGCTCAGCGCAGGAACGCCACCGTCAGCCATACGCCGAGCCCTTGCGCCAGGCGCCACGCAGAATCCATAAGTGCAAACTCCCGGTTCTTCAGACGATTCCTATCGGCATGGGCGGGACTTCCGGGAGTCGAACCGTCCGATCAGGATGACTTGGCCATGGCACCGCGCCATGAACCAGCCGGCTATTGATGCCCGTCTGCAAGCGACCAAATCTTATCATCGGCACTTCGCGCCAGGCCTGCATGAGGGCAAATACCAGTGGCGCGTCAGCCGCTTGCGCACAAGTTGGCACGTGTGCGCCGCGAAAAATGCCGGCCCGGGTTTCGCAGGCGTGCGTCGAAGGCACGCGGCCGATGGGCCGATCGGTCCGTCAGTCGATCAAGAGCGGGAACAGCGGATGGTCCATCCGGGCACCCGCGGGCAGTTCGCGCGACAGCCCCTCGAACGGCGGCGAGGTCACCCAGCGCCGGGGTGCGTGCGTGATGTCGTCGCCCAGGAAACGCAGGCTGAAGACCCGCCGGCGCCGGTCGCCCTCGACACCGCCGGCCGCGTGCAGCGTGAGCATGTGGAAACACACGAAATCGCCCGGCTCGATCGCCCAGCCGACGATCGGGTGGCGCGACCGGTCGGCCTCGATGTCGGGCAACTCCTGCAGGCTGCCTTCGGGAAACCAGCGCGCCTCGTTCGACAGGAAACTGCGCGGCATCAGCCAGGGCCCGCGATGCGAGCCGGCGATGAACTCCAGCGTCGCGGCGCGCGACACGGGGTCGACGGGAATCCACATGCTGACGTTCTGCTGGCCCTCGATGTTGTAGTAGGGCTGGTCCTGATGCCAAGCCGTGCGCTGGCGCGTGCCCGGCTCCTTGACCAGCAGATGGTCGTGGTACAGGCGCACCTGGCGCGTGTCCATCAGCCGCTGCGCCAGCAGGGCCAGCGGCGTACGGTGGATGAAGTCGCGGTAGGGGCCGATGGATTGCCAGTTGCAGAAGTCCTCGAAGAACCGGCCGGGATCGTCGGGCCGGCTGGCGATCTTGGCGCGCGGGCTGGGTTGCGCCAGGTTGGCCTCGATCCCGTCGCGCAGCAGCGCCAGTTCGTCGGCATCGAGCAACTGGCGGATCACGATGGCGCCGTCGCGCCGATAGGCCTCGACGTCGGCCTGCGACAGCCGGGCATCGACGCGCCGACGCAACGCGTCGGCATCCAGGCGGGGCGGAACCTCGGCAGGCATGATGGTCATGGACTCCAGCAAACGACAACGACGCCACGCCGCGGGCCGCGGCGTGGACGGGCCCGCCCCCGGGGCCTCAATCGGGTATCCACAAGGCCGGCAGATCGTCCAGCGCGCGGAATATCGACGACAAGGCGCCGCCGCGCACCAGATCGGTGGCATGCGCGATATCGGGCGCCAGGTAACGATCCTCCCGCATCACCGGCACCTGTTCGCGCAACACGGCATGCGCCTGTTCGAGCGCCGGCGAGCTGCGCAGCGGGCGCAGGAAGTCGATGCCCTGCGCCGCCGCCAGCAGTTCGATGCCCAGGATATGCGCGGTATTGTCGATCATGGCCTGCAGCCGGCGCGCGGCAAACGTGGCCATCGACACATGGTCTTCCTGGTTCGCGCTCGTGGGCAGGCTGTCCACGCTGGCCGGATGCGCGAGCGACTTGTTCTCCGAGGCCAGCGCCGCCGCCGTCACGTGGGCGATCATGAAACCGCTGTTCAGGCCGGCGTCGGCGGTCAGGAATGGCGGCAGCCGCGACACGCCGGCATCGATCAGCATCGCGATGCGCCGCTCGGCGATTGCGCCGACCTCGGCAATGGCCAGCGCCATGCCGTCGGCCGCCAGCGCGACCGGTTCGGCGTGGAAGTTGCCGCCGGACACCATGACACCATCCTGCGCGAACACCAGCGGGTTGTCGGTGACCGCATTGGCCTCGCGCACCAGGACCTTGGCCGCATGGCGCAACTGGTCCAGGCAGGCCCCGACCACCTGTGGCTGGCAGCGCAGGCTATAGGGATCCTGCACCCGGTCGTCGCCATCGAGATGCGAGTGGCGGATCTCGCTGCCGTGCAGCAGGCCGCGGTAATACTGCGCCACATCGATCTGTCCCGGCTGCCCGCGCAAGGCGTGGATACGCGGATCGAACGGGCCGTCGCTGCCGCGCGCCGCGTCCACCGTCAGCGCACCGACGACCAGTGCCGATTCCAGCACCGGCTCGAAACGGAACAAGGCATGCAGCGCCAGCGCCGCCGAAGTCTGCGTGCCGTTGATCAGCGCCAGGCCTTCCTTGGGCCCGAGCGTGAGCGGCGTGATACCGGCCTGCCGCAGCGCATCCAGTGCCGGCACCGCCTGGCCGTCGCGCAGCATCGAACCTTCGCCGAGCAGGGCCAGCGTCATGTGCGCCAGTGGCGCCAGGTCACCCGAGGCGCCAACCGACCCGCGCGAGGGCACGTACGGCACCAGGCCGGCGTTGGCAACGGCCAGGATGGTGTCGACGACGACCTCGCGCACGCCGGAGTGTCCGCGCGCCAGGCTGGCCGCCTTGAGCGCCAGCATCAGCCGCACCACCGGCGGCGACAGCGGCTCGCCCACGCCCACGCTGTGCGAGCGGATCAGGTTCAGCTGCAGCGTCGCCAGCTGCTGCTTGCTGATGCGCTGGTTCGCCAGCTTGCCGAAGCCGGTGTTCACGCCGTAGACCGGCGCGTCGCCGTCGGCGGCGGCTTGCACCACGGCGGCGCTGGCGCGAATGCCTTCGCGCGCCGTCTCGACCAGCGTCAGCGCCGCGTCGGTGTTGTGGATGGCCTGCAGCTGCTCGAGCGAGAGTTGTCCGGGATCGATCAGCATGTCACGCGCCCAGCATCGGCAGGTTCAGCTTCTGCTCGCGTGCACATGCCACGGCGATGTCGTAGCCGGCATCGGCATGGCGCATCACGCCGGTGGCCGGGTCGTTCCACAACACGCGTTCGATGCGGCGGGCGGCGGCATCGGTGCCGTCGCAGACGATCACCACGCCCGAATGCTGCGAATACCCCATGCCAACGCCGCCGCCATGGTGCAGCGACACCCAGGTCGCGCCACCGGCCGTGTTCAGCAAGGCATTGAGCAGCGGCCAGTCCGACACCGCGTCGGAGCCATCGCGCATGGCCTCGGTCTCGCGGTTGGGCGAGGCCACCGAGCCGCTGTCGAGATGGTCGCGGCCGATCACGATCGGCGCCTTGAGCTCACCGCTGCGCACCATCTCGTTGAAGGCCAGGCCGGCACGATGCCGCTCGCCCAGGCCGATCCAGCAGATCCGGGCCGGCAGGCCCTGGAACGCGATGCGCTCGGAGGCCATGTCGAGCCAGCGGTGCAGGTGGGCGTCCTCGGGGAACAGCTCTTTCATCTTGGCGTCGGTCTTGCGGATGTCCTCCGGATCGCCGGACAACGCGACCCAGCGGAACGGGCCCTTGCCGCGGCAGAACAGCGGCCGCACATAGGCCGGCACGAAGCCGGGAAAGTCGAACGCGTTCTTCACGCCTTCGTCGAAGGCGACCTGGCGGATGTTGTTGCCATAGTCGACCGTGGGCACGCCCATGGCCTGGAAGTCCAGCATGGCCTGCACATGGGTGGCGCAGCTGGCCGCGGCCGCGCGGCGCAATCCGGCGTGTAGTGCATCGTCGCGCTGCGCCTCGCGCCAGCGCTCGACCGTCCAGCCGCCCGGCAGGTAGCCGTTGACCAGGTCGTGTGCCGAGGTCTGGTCGGTCACCAGGTCCGGGCGCAGTCCGCCGGCATGGGCGCGGCGCACCAGTTCGGGCAGCAGCTCGGACGCATTGCCCAGCAGGCCGATGGACACCGCCTTCTTCTCCTTCGTGTAGCGCGCCAGGCGCTCGAGCGCGTCGTCGATGTCGCGGGCCTGCTCGTCCAGGTAACGGGTCTTGAGCCGGAAATCGATGCGCGACTGCTGGCATTCGATGTTCAGCGAGCTGGCGCCGGCAAAACTCGCGGCCAGCGGCTGCGCGCCACCCATGCCACCCAGCCCGGCGGTCAGGATCCAGCGCCCGGCGAGGTCGCCGGCGTAGTGTTGGCGCCCTGCCTCGACGAAGGTCTCGTAGGTGCCCTGCACGATGCCCTGGCTGCCGATGTAGATCCAGGAGCCGGCCGTCATCTGGCCGTACATCATCAGGCCCTTGCGATCGAGTTCGTCGAAATGCTCCCAGGTTGCCCACTTGGGCACCAGGTTGGAGTTGGCGATCAGCACCCGCGGCGCGTCGACATGGGACTTGAACACGCCCACCGGTTTGCCCGACTGCACCAGCAGCGTTTCATCTTCCCGCAGGTCGCGCAGGCTGGCGAGCATGGCCTCGAAGCAGTCCCAGTTGCGCGCGGCCTTGCCGATGCCGCCGTAGACCACCAGGGCATCCGGGTTCTCGGCCACCTCCGGATCGAGGTTGTTCTGCAGCATGCGGTAGGCGGCCTCGATCAGCCAGTTCCTGCAATGCAGCGAGGTACCACGCGGCGCACGGACTGGACGGGCCTGGGCGCGCTGGTGCATGGGGGACAAATCGGACATGGCAATCTCCTTCAGGGGGTTGGGACAAGCTCGGAATGACGGCAGTGTACTTGCCTAGACAAGTATATGCAACTACACTGCCAACATTCGGACCCCGCATGCAAGGTTCATGGCCACCCACACCGCATCCCACCCCCCCGCCGGCGCCGCGCCGGCACCGGCCCGCGCACCGTATGCGCGCGTCAAGGCCTATCTCAAGCAGGGCCTGTCCAGCGGGCGCTGGCCCCCCGAGACCCTGATGCCTTCCGAGTCCGAACTGGTGCACCAGTTTGGCGTCAGCCGCATGACCGTGACCCGCGCGCTGCGCGAACTGCAGACCGAAGGCCTGGTGCACCGGGTGCAGGGCCTGGGCACCTACGCCGCACATCTCGCACCGGTCTCGTCGACGCTGACCATCCGCGACCTGCACGAGGAGATCGTCGCGCGCGGACACCACCACCATGCCGAGGTGCACCTCTCGCGCAAGGAACCCTGCGACGCCGCGCTGGCCCCCAAGCTCGGCCTGTCCGCCGGCGACCCGGTGTTCCATACGCTGATCGTGCACCATGAGAACGGCGTGCCACTGCAATGCGAGGACCGTTTCGTCAATCCCGCGTGCGCGCCAGACTATCTGCAGACCGACTTCACCCGCATCACCCCCACCCACTACCTGCTCACGGTAGCGCCCTTGTGGGAGGCACAATATGCGATCGAGGCCGGACGGCCGACGGCGCAGGAGGCGCGGCTGCTCGGCATCGCCCGCACCGACCCCTGCCTCGTGATCGTGCGCCGCACCGTGAACCACAACGTGCCCATCACGCTGGTGCGCCTGGTGCATCCGGGCCACAGCTACCGGCTCGAGGGCCATTTCAAGCCATGATGACCCCTGCGATGATTTCCGCCGACTCCATCGAACCGCAACGCTGGCGCAACGGCGGCGGCCAGACACGCGAGTTGTTCACCTGGCCTGCCGACGGCCCCTGGCGACTGCGCATCAGCCGTGCCGACATCGACGCCGACGGCCCGTTTTCCGCCTTTCCCGGCGTCACCCGCTGGTTCTCGGTGCTGCAAGGGAACGGCGTGGAGCTGAACCTCGACGGCCGGCGCCATCGGGTGCTGGCCGATGGCGATGCGCTGAATTTCGACGGCGCGCTGGCCCCCGGCTGCACGCTGATCGACGGCCCGACCCAGGACCTGAACCTGATGGCCATCGGCGGTACGTCGACGATGGCCCGGGTGAAGCCCGGCACACCCTGGGACCCGGCCTGGACCCTGTGTGGCCTGTACACCACGGTTGCCGGCACCTGGCGAAACACGCATGGCCCGTGCCGGGTCGCATCCCATACGCTTGCATGGCAACACGCGGCCGAAGCGCCCGGCCCATGGACGTTCACGCCCGAGCCGGGCGCCCGCGGCCATGCCTGGTGGCTGGGTTACACGCCGAAGGACTGAAAGAGCACCATGGCAACTACACACTTGTGGCACAACGCCCGCCTGGCCACGCTGGCCGACGACACCGGCTGGGGAATGGTCGAACACGGCGCCCTGCTGGTGCAGGACGACCGGCTGCTGTGGGTCGGCGCACTGGACGACATGCCGGCGGCGCTGCGCGCCCAGGCCGGTGCGCAGCACGACCTCGGCGGCGCGCTGGTCACGCCCGGCCTGGTCGACTGCCACACCCATCTGGTCTACGGCGGCCAGCGCGCGCGCGAGTTCGAGATGCGCCTGCAAGGTGTGGACTACGCGGAGATCGCGCGCAGTGGCGGCGGCATCCGCTCCACGGTGGCCGCCACCCGCGCGTGCAGCGACGCTGAACTGCTGGCCGGCGCACGCCGGCGCGCACAGGGCCTGATGGCCGAAGGCGTGACCACGCTGGAGATCAAGTCCGGCTACGGCCTGAGTCTGCTCGACGAGAGCCGCTGCCTGAGCATCGCGCGCCAGCTGGGCGCCGAACTGCCGGTATCGGTGCGCACCACCTACCTGGGCGCGCACGCGATCCCGCCGGAGTTCGACGGCCGCGCCGACGACTACATCACCGCGGTCTGCGCCTGGATGCCGGCCCTGCATGCGGCCGGGCTGGTCGACGCCGTCGACGCCTTCTGCGAGACCATCGGCTTCTCGCCGGCGCAGACCCGGCGCGTCTTCGTGGCCGCGCGTGCGCTCGGCCTTCCGGTCAAGCTCCATGCCGAGCAGCTCAGCGACCAGGATGGCGCCGCGCTGGCGGCGGAATTCGGCGCCTTGTCCTGCGACCACCTGGAGTACCTCAGCGACGCAGGCGTGGACGCCATGCGGGTCGCCGGCACGGTGGCGGTGCTGCTGCCGGGCGCCTACTATTTCCTGCGCGAGACCCAGTTGCCGCCGGTGGCGGAGCTGCGCGCGCAGCAGGTGCCGATCGCGCTGGCCAGCGACCACAACCCCGGCTCCAGCCCCGGCCTGTCGTTGCTGCTGATGGCCAACATGGCTTGCACGCTGTTTCGCATGACGCCGCTCGAGGCCGTGCTGGGCATCACCGCCCATGGAGCACGCGCTCTGGGGCTGCCCGACCGCGGACGGCTGGTCGCGGGCCTGCGCGCCGACTTCGCGGTCTGGGACCTGGAGCATCCGAACGAACTGGCCTACTGGTTCGGCCACAACCCCTGCCGTCGCGTCGTGGCCGGCGGCATCGAGAGAACGTCATGACCAACGACATCTACACCCTGCGCCCGGGCACCGGCACCGTACTGATCAGCGTGCCGCACGTCGGCACCGTGATCCCCGACGACCTCGCGCCGCGTTACCAGCCCCGCGCATTGCAGGTCGAGGACACCGACTGGCACCTCGAACAGCTCTATGCCTTCGCCGTCGACATGGGCGCCGGCCTGATCGTGCCGCGCCATTCGCGTTTCGTCATCGACCTCAACCGCGCGCCGGACAACGCGCCGATGTATCTTGGTGCCAACAACACCGAGTTGTGCCCGACGCGTTTCTTCACCGGCGACCCGATCTACCGCGACGGCCAGGCACCGGACGCCGCCGAGATCGCGCGCCGGCGCGACGTCTACTGGCAGCCCTACCACGACGCGCTGACGGCCGAACTCGCGCGCATCCGGGAGTGCCACGGCCATGCCATCTTGTTCGATGGCCACAGCATCAAATCCACGCTGCCCTGGCTGTTCGAGGGCAAGCTGCCCGACCTGAACCTGGGCACCACCAGCGGCAACAGCTGCGCACCCGGCCTGCGTTCGTCGCTGTCGCAGGTGCTCGCCGCGCAGCAGGACTTCACCCAGGTCACCGACGGGCGTTTCAAGGGCGGCCACATCACCCGCCACTTCGGTCAGCCGGCCCAGGGGCAACACGCGATCCAGCTCGAGATGTGCTGGAGCACCTACATGGCCGAGCAGCCCCCCTACCAGGTCGATCCGGCGCGCGCCGCCCGCCTGACGCCCGTGCTGCGCGCCCTGGTGCAGACCATGCTGGACTGGAGCCCGCGCCATGGCTGAAGCACAACACAGCCTGTGGGCCGAACAGGCCTGGATCGACGGCCGCTGGCAGGCGTCGGTCTTGTTCGACATCGATGCGCAAGGCCGCTGGCAACGCATCACGGCCGGCGTGCAGACGCCGCCGGAACACGCCAGGCGCCTGCCCGGACCGGTGTTGCCAGGCCTGGTCGATGCACACAGCCATGCGTTCCAGCGCGCCTTCGTCGGATTGTCCGAGCGGCGTGCCAGCGCATCCGACGACTTCTGGTCCTGGCGCGAGCGCATGTACCGCGTGGCGCTGCGCATCACGCCGGCGCAGATGCGCGCCGTGGCCGCCCAGCTGTACCTGGAATTGTTGCGCGGCGGGTATACCCAGGTCTGCGAATTCCATTACCTGCACCACACGCCGCAAGGCCAGCCGTACGAAGACCCGGCCACGATGTGCTGGTCGCTGGCCGATGCGGCCGAACACGCCGGCATCGGCCTGACCTTGCTGCCGGTGCTGTACGAACGCGCCGGATTCACCCGCCCGCAATTGCAGGACGACCAGCGCCGCTTCGCCGGCACCCCCGAGATGGTCATGGCGCTGGCACAGGCCGTGCGTGCCAGCGGCCGCAGGCACGTGGACGCCGGCGTGGCCATCCATTCACTGCGCGCCGCCAGCCTGCCGGCCATCGCGTCGCTGCTCCGGCAGGTCGAGCCGCATGGCATGCCGATCCACATCCATGTGGCCGAGCAGACCGGCGAGGTCGACGACTGCGTCAAGACCACCGGCGCCCGGCCGATCCAGTACCTGTGCGACACGTTCGCGCCCGATGCCCGCTGGCAGCTGGTCCATGCCACGCATGCGACGCCGCGCGAGATCGACGCGGTGGCCCAGCGCGGCGCGGCCATCGTGATCTGTCCGGCGACCGAGGCCAATCTCGGCGACGGCCTGACCGACCTGGACGGCTGGCTGCGCGCCGGCGTGCCGATGGCCATCGGCTCCGATAGCCATGTGGTGCGCAACTGGCCCGAGGAGCTGCGCTGGCTCGAATACGGGCAACGCCTGCTGCACCGCAAGCGCAACGTCGCCGCCGCGCCGGGACGGCAGGACGCCACCGCGGCCCGGTTGTTCGACGCGGCGCTGGCCGCCGGCGGACCGGCCGCGGGCCAGCCGCGCTGGGGCCTGGTCGAAGGTGCGCGGGCCGATGCGCTGGTGCTCGATACCCGCGCCCCCGGCCTGCTGGGCATCGCGCCCGGCCACCGGCTCGATGCG
The DNA here is from genome assembly GCA_027214345.1 of Comamonadaceae bacterium G21597-S1. Taxonomy (GTDB): domain Bacteria; phylum Pseudomonadota; class Gammaproteobacteria; order Burkholderiales; family Burkholderiaceae_C; genus CAISIP01. The sequence goes on along the minus strand of JAPWHR010000009.1, from coordinate 244,655 downwards.
CTGGTGTTCTCCGGCACCGAGCCGGCGCTGCATGAGGTGCTGGTGGCCGGTGCCGTGGTGCTGCGCGATGGCCAGCACCCGGACCAGGCCGCCATCGGCGATGCGTTCGCGCAGGCCATGCAGGACCTGTGGAGCGACGAGCCGCATTGACCTGCGCCGCCCGGCCGTGCCGGCCCGGCGACAACCGGACGCAACGGCCGGCGCGATCAGCGCAAGCGGCCGCCCCGACGCGAACGGCTGCGCGGGGGGCCCGGCCTGCCGGGCGGTGGCGGTGGACGGCCCCGGCGCCGGCGCAACAAGGCCAGCAACAGGCCCACGCCCAGCAGCAGCAGGATCAACAGCGGATAAAAGCTGCGGCTCTGCAACCATTGCGCAAGATCGGAGTCGGGCATGATGGGTCCATGGTGCCATATCCGTTAACCTGTGCAGACATGCTGCATGACCCGCACACACCCGCCCGAGGCGCACCATGGCCCCGCGCATGAGCCCGATCCGCCATCTGGGCCTCGTGGTGTGCCTGGCCGCGACACTGGGCCTGGGCGCGCCGGCGGCCGGCGCCGCGCCGCCGCTGGACTGGTTCGACACCCACGGCCCGACGGCACAGGTGACAGTGGCAATCGACCTGCTGCGCCAGGCCGCCGACCACGGCCTCGATCCGGCCGACTACCATGCCCAGGCGCTGGCCGACGCGGCATCGCAGCAGGCGCAGTCCGGCCACTGGCATGACGAAACCCGCCGCGTGGTGTTCGACGCCGCATTGACCGCGGCGATGCAGCGCTACCTGTCCGACCTGTACGCGGGCCGGGTCACGCCGGCCCAGGTCCGGGCCCGGTTCGCGCCGCGGCCGCAAGGCCCGCTGGACGCCGCCACGCTGCTGCGCCATGCGCTGGCCAGCGGCCGGCTGGCCGAGACGGCGCAGGATCTCGCGCAGCAAATGCCGATGGCGCAGCCCCTGCAGGCGGCCTTGCGGCGGTATCGAAGCCTGGCGGAGCAGCCGGGCTGGCAAACCCCGCTGCCGGCACCGGCACGCGGCAAGCTGGTCGCCGGTGACAACTACCCCGCCCTGGCCGAACTCGAGCGCAGGCTCACGGCCGTCGGCGACCTGCAGGCCCGGCTGGCACCGCAGCAGGTCGACGACCTCCTGATCGCGGCGGTGCGCCGGTTCCAGCTGCGCCACGGCCTCGAGCCCGACGGCGTCGTCGGCCGACTGACGCTGGCCCAGCTCAACGTGACGCCGGAGCAACGCGCGCGCCAGATCGCGCTGACCATGGAACGGCTGCGCTGGACGCCGCTGCTGCAGGGCCGGCGCATGATCGTCGTCAACGTGCCCGAGTTCATGCTGCGCGCCTACACGGTCGAGGACGGCCGGGTCGATGTGCAGCTGGAGATGAAGATCATCGTCGGCAAGGCGCTGGACACGCGTACGCCGCTGTTCGACGAGGACATGCGCTACATCGAGTTCAGCCCCTACTGGAACGTTCCGCGCTCGATCGCGTTGCAGGAGACCCTGCCCAGGCTGCGCGCGGAGCCGGGTTATTTCACGCAGCAGGGATTCGAGTTCGTGACCCCGGATCGCCGCGTCGTCGAGCTGTTGTCCGACGAGGCCATCGCGGCGGTGCAGCAGGGCCAGTGGCGCATCCGGCAACGTCCCGGGCCGCACAACGCGCTGGGCGCGATCAAGTTCATCTTCCCCAACAACGACAACATCTACCTGCACCACACGCCGTCGCCACGGCTGTTCGCGCGCCAGCGGCGGGACTTCAGCCACGGTTGCATCCGGGTCGAGGCGCCGGTGGCGCTGGCGCGTTTCGTGCTGCAGGACGATCCGCGCTGGAACCATGAACGCATCGAGGAGGCGATGAACGCCGGCGTGTCGCGCACGATACGGCTGCGCGAGACGCTGCCGGTGCTGATCGCCTACAGCACGGTCGTGGTCAAGCACGGGCAGGTGTATTTCCACGACGACCTGTACGGCCACGACCGCCTGCTGGACGAAGCCTTGCGCGCTCGATCGGCCGCGCTGGCGCGCGCACCAACGCCGTTTTCCGGCTCGTGACGGGCGCCATGGTAATCTCTCGCGCATGCCTATCGACCTGCTTCACCAGGAGCGCCGCTGGTTTCTTCGGCGCAGCACCCGGATCGCATTGGCCGGTTCCGCCCTGGCCGCCCTCGCTCCAGCCGCCTGGGCATCGACCGCCGCCTCGCGTACCCTGGCGTTCAGCCACACCCACACCGGTGAATCGATCGAACTGACCTACGCCAGCGGCGCACGCTACCTGCCGCAGGCGCTGGAACAGGCCAACCACTTCCTGCGCGATCACTATTCCGGCGAGGTCGGAACCATCGATCCGCAGTTGCTAGACCTGCTGCATTCGGTGCGCACGGCACTGGGAACCGACCGGCCGTTCCACGTGATCTCCGGATACCGCTGCCCGGCGACCAACAACCGGCTGCGCACCACGCGCGGCGGCGGTGTCGCCAAGCGCAGCCTGCACATGGACGGCAAGGCCATCGACGTGCGCCTGCCCGGCGTGCCCCTGGCCGAGCTGCGCGATGCCGCGCTGTCGCTCAAGGCCGGCGGTGTCGGCACCTATACGCGCGACCAGTTCGTGCACCTGGACACCGGACGCCCGCGCAGCTGGTAAGCCTCATCCGCGCGGATGGTGGCGCGCATGCAGTTGCCGCAGCCGCTCGCGCGCCACATGGGTGTAGATCGTCGTCGTCGAGATATCGGCATGGCCGAGCAGCATCTGCACCGCCCGCAGGTCGGCGCCGTGGTTCAGCAGATGGGTCGCGAAGGCATGGCGCAGCGTGTGCGGCGACGGCGCCGTGTCCAGGCCGGCGCGCAGCGCATATTTCTTGACGATGTTCCAGAACATCACCCGTGACATCGCGCTGCCGGCGTTGACGCCGCTGCGGGTCACGAACAGGGCCACCGTCTGGCGCGCACCGATCAGCGCCGGGCGCGATTGCTCCAGGTAACGCCGCAGCCACAACCCGGCCTCCTCGCCGAACGGCACCAGCCGCTCCTTGCTGCCCTTGCCCACGACCTGCAGCACGTTCTCCTGCAAGCCGACATTGAGCGTGCGCAATCCCACCAATTCGCTCACGCGCAGGCCGCTGGCATACATCAGCTCGAGCATGGTGCGGTCGCGGATGCCCAGCATCGTGTCCACGTCCGGAGCCGCGAGCAGCGCCTCGACCTGGGCCTCGCTCAGGGTCTTGGGCACGCGCAGCGCCTGGCGCGCCGACTGCAAGCGCAAGGTCGGGTCCGCGCCGACCAGCCGTTCGCGCAGCGCCCAGCGAAAGAAGCGCTTGAACACGGTCAGGCGCCGGTTCGCGGTGGTGGCCTTGCTCTGCGCATGGCGCGCGGAGAAATAGGCGTTGAGATGCTGCTCGCCGACGTCCGTCAGCGCCAGCCCTTGCGGACGCAACCAGTACGCGAACAGTTCGAGGTCACGGCGGTACGCCGAAAGCGTGTTGCGCGACAGGCCGTCCTCGAGCCACAAGGCGTCGGTGAAGGCGTCGATCGCGGCATTGTCGGTCTGGGTGTCGGTGGCCACGCCGCCGATGGTACCCGTGCTCCGCCCCCCCTGCGATCGGGCCGGACGCAGCCTTGGCACCCCGTGTTTCGGCACCCTCCGACGCCCCGCAGCGGCTGTTATGCTCACCGCCGTGAATTACCTGCAACTGCTGTTTCCCGACTTCTCGCTGATCCTGTTGGGATACCTGGTCTGCCGGTTCACCGCACTGGATCGCAGCGTCTGGACCGCCGTCGAGCGCCTGGTCTATTACCTGCTGTTCCCGGTGCTGCTGTTCCACTCCATCGTGCGCCAGCCCCTGGACCTGTCCGCGGCATCCGAACTGGTGCTGGCCGGCTGGGCCTTGTGCCTGGGCGGCATCGGCATGGCCTACGTGTTGCCGTACCTGCCCTGGATCGGGCCGCACGTGAACCGGCGCGAACATGCGGCAGGCGCCCAGGTGGCGTTCCGCTTCAACACCTTCATTGCACTGGCGCTGGCGGACCGGATGCTGGGCGCACAAGGCACGGTGCTGATCGCCGTGCTGGTCGGCGTATGTGTGCCGGTGCTCAACATCGGCGCCGTCTGGCCGATGGCCCGCCACGCCCAGCGTGGCCTGCTGGCCGAGCTGGTGCGCAACCCGCTGATCATCGGCACCGTGACCGGCCTCGGCGCCAACCTGGCCGGTTTCTCCATGCCCGCATTCCTGGAGCCCACCGCCAGCCGCATCGGTGCCGCGGCATTGGGCCTGGGCCTGATGGCCGCCGGCGCCGGCCTGCAGCCGGGCCGGCTGCGCGGCGACAAGGTCCTGTCGGTGGCGCTGCTGTCGATCCGGCACCTGTGGTTGCCGCTGCTGGCCTGGACACTGGCACGCCTGATCGGCCTGGATCCGGCCCAGACCACGACACTGCTGATCTTCTCGGCCATGCCCACGGCATCGAGCTGTTATGTGCTGGCCGTGCGCATGGGATACGACGGCGGCTACACCGCGGGCCTGGTCACCGTGTCGACCTTGCTGGGATTGCTCAGCGTGCCGTTCGCGCTGGGCATCCTGCGCGCGCTGTAAGGCGCGAGCACACGCCGCCGGCACAACCTCAGTCTGCGCCCGGCTCCCCGTGCGGATAGCGCTGGCGCAGCAGCGGCGGCATCGGCGTGTCGATCAGGATGCACAAGGTGCGCAGGGCATCGGCCACCTCCTGCGGAGTCCCCAGCCCCCCGTTCGGCTCGCCGAGCGCCAGGGCGCACCAGGCCTTCATCAGCCGGGGCCGCAACATCCACGACACTCTAGCCAGCCGATGCACGGCGCCGCCGATGGCCGGCAACGTCGGCGCCGCCGCGAGCGCCGGCAGGGCGTCGAGTTCCAGCGCCGTGACCAGCGCGGCGCGCCATGGCGCAGGCATGTCGCCACGCGCATCCGCACCGGTGCCACACTGCGTGGCCAGCACACCGCTCACCACGGCGACGGCCGGCGCACAGGCGGCCAAGGACAAGGCATGGGTCTCGCGCATGACGCTTTCGTGGTGCAACGCCAGCACCTGGTCGAGCAGCAGGCAATGCCAGATCTCGGAAAACACCAGCCGCCCGTCCGAGCCCATGATCCGGTGGGCATGCCGGCGCAGCTGCGCGCGCTCGGCCAGCGGCAAGGAGGCACACCGCGTCAGCAGGCGCTCGAACCCGGCCTGGCGCGTGCTCGACGGCAGGGCCCAGGCCTGCTGCAACACATGGTCCGACCGGCCGCTCTGCGGCGTCGCGCACACGCTGCGCCAGGCCCGGTGCTCCGGCCCGCCCGGCGCCGGGACAAGGAAGGCCAGCGTGGCCGGCTCCAGGTCGTGTGGCCAGGCGATGGACAACAGGTCGTCCAGCCAGGTCGGCGGCGGCGGATGCCGCAGCGCCGCAGAGGGGTCGCCGGTCGTCGGCAATATGCCGACACCCTCGCCGATTCCCTCGCCCTCGCCCTCGCCCTCGCCCTCGCCCTCGCCCTCGCCCTCGCCCTCGCCCTCGCCCGCGCCCTCGCCTTTGCGCGCGCCCGCGCCGTCACCTTGCACCTCCGCGGGCGGCCCTGATGGCCCGCCGCCGATGCCGCCGTCGAAGGCCATCACCATGTCTGCCACCGTCGGTGTTGCCGGGCGCTCGGCCGCTACCACTTCACTGGGCAGCGCCGCCATGGGCCGGCCGTAGATGCGCCGGATGCGTTCGGCCAGCGGTGGATGGGTAGCCAGCGCGCCGGCGGCGCGGAAGATGTCGGACGACAGCAACATGTGCGAGATCACCTCGGCGCGGCTGCTGGCGACCGTGCCCTGCCCGTCGGCATGCTGGCCGGCGATCTTGCGCAAGGCGCCGCCGATGCCATCACGCTGGCGCGTGAACTGCACCGCCGCCGCATCGGCCAGGAACTCGCGCTGGCGCGACACCGCGGCCTTGAGCAGCCGCCCGGCCAGCCAGCCGATGCTGCCCACCACCATCAGCCCCAGGCCCATCAGCACGAAGGCGGTGCGGCGGCCGCGCGCGTCGGTGGCGCCGAACAGGTCGCGCCCGAGCAGGAACAGCAGCTGCAAGCCCCATACATGGCCGATCAGGCGCATGTTCAGCCGGGCGTCGCCCTGCAGGATATGGCTGAACTCATGGGCCACGACACCTTGCAGCTCGTCGCGGTTGAGCCGCTGCAACGCGCCGCGCGTCACCGCCACCACGCTGTCGTTCTGCTCCCAGCCCGCGGCAAACGCGTTGATGGCATCGTCGCGATCGAGCACGAAGATACGCGGCACCTTCAGGCCGCTGGCGATCGCCATCTCCTCGACCACGTTGCGCAGCCGCTGCTCGTGGCCGTCGCGTGGCACCAGCAGCTCGCGCCCGCCCACCATCTGCGCCACATGGGCGCCGCCGCGGCGCAGCTGCACGGTCTCGATCCAGCTGCCGCCCAGGATGAAAGCGGCGCACAACACGCTGTTGGTCTCGAAGAACCAGCGCGGATAGTCGAGCAGATTGCCGGTCTGCAAGGACCACAGCAGCGCCAGCACGACGTTGACGGCCAGCACCGTCGCCAGCACCGTCAGCAGGAACAGCAGCAGCAGGCGCCGGGTCGCCGACCGGGCCTGGTCCTGGTGCTGGCGAAAACGCACGGCGCGGTCGCGGGGCTGCTACACGGCCTCAGAAGCGGACCACGGGCACACTGCGTTCGGCGGCGGACTGGGTGGACTGCAGCGTGGCGGCCTCGTCGAAACCGAACAGCCGCGCCACCAGGTTGGCGGGAAACTGCATCGCGGCGTCGTTGTAGTCGAGCACGTTGTCGTTGTAGGCCTGGCGTGCAAAGCCGATGCGGTTCTCGGTCGAGGTCAGCTCCTCGGCGAACTCGCGCATGTTGCGGTCGGCCTTGAGTTCGGGATAAGCCTCGACGACCACCATCAGCTTGCCCAGCGCGCCGCCCAGCGCGGCCTCGGCGGCACCGAGCGCGGCGACGTTGCCGGCACCGGCCAGGTCGGCACGCGCCTTGCCGGCGGCGGCCTGGGCCTGGTTGCGCGCGGCGATCACCGCCTCGAGGGTCTCGCGTTCGTGTTGCAGGTACTTGCGCGCGGTCTCGACCAGGTTGGGAATCAGGTCGTAGCGGCGCTTGAGCTGCACGTCGATCTGCGCAAAGGCGTTGGCGATCGCGTTGCGCAGCCGGGTGAGCTTGTTGTAGATCACGATACCCAGCACCAGCACGATCGCCAGCAGCACCAGCAGGACCAGGGTTGTGGTTGTCATCGACGAGTTACCTCCTGTGCGTGTCCCCGCCACCGGGCGCCGCAGGCCTGCAGTGGCACAGGGCCGGGGTCGGCCGCTGCGCGAACGAGTATCGCATCGGCACCGATCGCGACCCGCCGGCCGGCCGCCTGGGCAATCTAGCGCCCGGCCTGGCTGCGCCGCTGGCGCCGACGGGACCACCACCGGATCAGCGCCGCCAGCACCAGCGCGATCGTCGGCAACTGGTAGGCCGGACCGATCCAGACGTTCTTCATGTAGGTGAAGAACGATGCCCAGGCGACCTGGGTCGGGCCGACGTCGGGGTACATCAGCAGCATGGCGGTGATCTGCGCGTTCTCGCACAGGTCCCAGACACCGGCGAACACCGGGATACCGGCCAGCCAGGTCCAGCCGTCCGACGGCCGCAGCCGGATCAGCAGGCCGGCGAACAGGGTCACGTACAGCGCCGGAAATATCGTGTCCAGCGTCGGGCTCGACCAGGCGTAGACGCGCCGGCCGGCCGCGCCGTATTGCTCCATCGCGGCCTGGAACTCCGCAAAATCGTACCCGGCGCGGATGTCGAGCACGTCGCCGCCGATGGGCAGCGACGGAAACACCAGCAGCAGCCAGACCAGCACCCCCGTGCCGGTGGCCAGCAGCACCGGCGTACGGCTGGCAAAGCGGAAATAGCGGTTCGGCGCCACGACCGGGCCTGCTTGCTTCAGGGCTGGCGCGGCGGCGCCTCGCCGCCAACCAGTTGCATGCGCCGCCGGATGCGCGCCAGTTCGTCCGCGTCGCCAGCCTGTTCGGCGCGTTGCGCCTGCACGCCCAGCCAGGCCAGCAGCGGCCGGCGCCAGCCCTGGCTCGATGCGGCATCGATTGCCAGCGTGATGGTCTGCGGATCGGCACGGTTGCCGCGCAGCAATACGCCGGCCGCGACCAGCCGCGACAACGGCTCCTGCGTTGCCGCGAGTTGCGCGCCGCCGGCGGCGGGCGCCAGCATGGACCGGTGCTGCGGCGGCAACCACTCGGTGTCCGCAGCCGTGGCCTGCGCCTGGAGGTAACGCGCATAGGCCTGCTCGGCGGGGGGCGCATCGGCCTGCCAGGCGTCGAAGCCGGTGCAGGGCTCGAACACCAGGCTCGCGACCCGGGTTGCGCAACGCACCAGTTCCGCGCGGGCCAGCAGGTCGGCGCGGCCGGTGCGCGCGATCTCGGCGCGGGCCCGTGCGAACTCCAGCTCCTCGATGCGGCCCTGGCCGGACAGATAAGCCTCCTGCGCACGTTCGATCGCACCTTGCGCATTCAACTGCCAGTCCGGCGGCGGCGGCGTGCCGGCACAGCCGGCGAACACGACGACCAGTGCGGCCGCAAGGGTTCGGGTCATGGACGGTCGTGTCATGGCAACTTGATCTGCGCATCGCGCGCAAACGGCCACTTGCGGTTGATCTCGTTGACCAGATGCTCGACCTTGCGCAGGCTGGCCTCGACCTCGGCGCGCAGGCTGCCCAGGTCGGTGGTGGCCTCGCGCGTGTTCGCACCGATGGCCTGGGCCTCGACCAGCACCGCGTCGACCTTCTTCAGGCTGTTGCGCGCGTCCATCAGCAGGCCGTTGATCTGCACCACGGTGGCGCGGGTCTCGGACACCACGCCGTCCTGGCCGAACACCTGCTGGTCGGCGCGCGCGATCATGCCGTCGGTGCGCTGTGCGATGCCGTCGGCCTTGAGTACCAGGCCGTCGACCCGCGCCAGCAAGGCATTGGTGCGCGCCAGTGCCTGCGACAGCTGCCGCGCATCGGCATCGTTGCCCAGCAACACGCCGATGGCGCCACGCGGGCCATTGAGCCGCTCGGCGGCCAGCTGCAGGTTGCGCAGGCTGGCATTGAGCGGCGCCTCCTGGCTGGTCAGCGCGCCCAGGTTGCTGACCAGTTCGCGCACGCTGGCGACCATGCGCGGAATCTCGGCGGCCGCGTCGCCGCGCAACACCTTGCGTTCGGCCCCGTCGGGCAGCGGCGGATCGGTCAACACGCCGCTGAAGGCGCGGATCTTGGTGCCGCCGACCAGGCCGCTTTCCATCGTGAACACGCTGGAGGTGCGCAGCCAGTGCGCGTCCTTCTGCGGCACGTCGACGATGATGCGGGCGTTGCCCTCGGACGAGAGTTCGATGCGCCCGACCCGGCCGATCGGGAAACCGGAGAAGGTCATGTTCATGCCGACCACGATGCCTTCGGAATCGTCGGCGATCAGCACCACCTGCTGGGTGCGTTCGAACGCGCCGCGCGCATACATCAGGTAGCCAATGGCGCCCGAGACCAGCAGCACCATGGCCAGCAGCAACAGGCGGGCCTTGAGCTCGAGATGGCGCACCGGCGGCGGAGATTCGATGGGTTCGGGCATGGATCGGGAGCGGGGCCGGTTCTGTCAATCAATAATAGTTGCCCACCAGCGAGAACACCTCGATCAGCAGGATCAGCGCGAACAGCCGGCCAAGCTGGCTGATCTCGTCGCGCCGGCGCAGCGGGGCGCCATCGTAGCGCGGGTTGGGCGCAATCGGCAGGATCGCCACCACCAGGCTGAAGAAAAACGCCTTCAGGCACAGGATCAGCGTGACGACCGGCGTGAACACATGGCCCACGTCGCGGGTATAGGCGCCGAAGCCCCAGGCGTTGAAACCATACAACGAGACGTAGGTCATGACCAGCGCCAGCACCGCGCTGAGCGCGGCCAGGAACACCACCGCGAACACGCCCGCCAGCACCCGCGGCAACAGCAGGTCACGCGCGGGGTCGCCCCCGCTGCGCCACATTGCGTGCAACACGCCCTGCTGGCGCAGGTCGGCCACCTCCTCGCCGCTGGGCATGGTGAAGCGCAACGCGACGTACAAGGCCACCAGCAGCGGCAGCAGTTCCAGCACCAGGGTGCGCACCAGCACGTCGAGCGCGTATTGCGACAGCCCGTAGGCCGCGGCGCTGGCGATCACGATGCGGATGATGACCAGGCTGAGCAAGGCCGACAAGGCAACGAAACCGGCCAGCAGCGGCGCCGTGGCCCCATGGAGCTGCTGGTAGATGACCGGCCGCTGGCTGCGCCGGTAACTCGACGGCGACAGCGCCAGCACCAGCATCTGGGCGGCGAACTGCGCCACCATCCACCAGCCCAGCAGCCAGCGCACCGGCGAACGGCTCCAGCGCGCCGGATCGAGTTGCTGCAAGGCGGTGTCGCCCAGTTCGAGACCGGCATCGACGACACGTGTCATGCGCCTGCGCGCCGCGCCGCCGCTGCGTTCGGGAAGCGGGCCGGAATCGGTCATCAGGGCGGCGGGGGCGTTGCTTGCCGGTGGCAGCGCATGGCCTGCTTCACGCGCGCGGCGCGGCGACGAGTTCGGCCGCGCTGCGGCACGACACGCCGGCATTCTGCAGCTGTTGCAGGAATTCCTGCGCGGCGGACTCGAAACCCGGCACCGGGCTCATGCAGTCGGTCAGGAACACCGTGTTGTGCAGCCGCGCTGCGTCCCACTGCGCCAGCATGTCCTGGCCGGACGCGGCCACGCAGTGGCTGGCGGCCTCGCCGGCGACCACCAGCACATCGTCACCCTGCGCCAGCCGCTGCAACAACGGCACGTTGAGCTGGGTGCGTGCATCGTCGGCGCGTGGCACGTCGGCGCGAAAGGCGCTGTATTGCTCGGTCATCGGGTTCAGGCCCTTGACCACCTTGTCGCAGGCCCGGGCGCGCGCCTGTTCCCAGCGCGCGATGCTGGCGGCCAGCACGGGTTCGATGTTGTGGCCCCAGCTGCCGAGCACGCAATGCACCGGCCACACGACCAGCGTGCGTTCGCCATCGGCTTCGAGCGCCCGCAGGTAGGCCAGCACCTCGTCCGCGCGGGCGCCGTCGCGCGGGCGGAAGCGGCCGGCCTGCGCGTCGGCGGCGGTGATGGCGGTGAACGGGGCGACCGGCGCGCCATCGGCATCGACCCAGAATGTGGTGCGTTCGATGCCGTAACCGGCATGCGAGTCGAGCGTGACGACGATGTCGTCGATCTGCGCCGACAAGGCATCGATGAGCCCGGCCAGGCGATGCATGTCCGCCTGCGCACCGGGCACCGGCAAGGCCGCATCGGGCAGGTCCATGAAGTCGTTCTGGGGGTCGATGATGAGCAGTCGCATGCGGGTCGTGTCAGAGGGGGCGACCCGCTGGCGACGGGTCATTCGGGATGCCTGGCACTATGGTAGCCCAAGGCCCAGGCCACATGTTCGCGCACCAGCGGGCTCGGATCGTCCGCGCGCTGGCGCAGCGCATGCACGATCCGCGGGTCGGGCGCGGCGGCCAGCGCATTGCCCAGGGCGATCGCGATGTTGCGCAACCAGCGCACATGGCCGATGCGCCGGATCGGGCTGCCCTCCAGGCGCTGCAGGAACTGCGCCTCGCTCCAGCCGAACAACGCGACCAGGTCGGCGCCGACCAGCCCCTGGCGCGGCGCGAAATCGGGCACGGCGCAGGGCTGCGCGAACTTGTTCCACGGGCAGGCCAGCTGGCAGTCGTCGCAGCCGTAGATGCGGTTGCCCATCAGCGGCCGCAAGGCCTCGTCGATGGAGCCGGGGTGTTCGATCGTCAGGTAGGAGATGCAGCGCCGCGCATCGAGCCGGTACGGCGCGATGATGGCCTGGGTCGGACACACATCGATACAGGCCTTGCAACTTCCGCAATGGTTGGCGACCGGATCGGTCGGCGGCAGCGCCAGGTCGAGGTAGATTTCGCCCAGGAAAAACATCGAGCCGGCCTCGCGGTTGAGCACCAGCGTGTGTTTGCCGCGCCAGCCCTGGCCGCTGCGCGTGGCCAGTTCGACCTCGAGCACCGGGGCGGAGTCGGTGAACACGCGGTAGCCGAGTTCTCCCACCTCCTGCGCGATGCGTTCGGCCAGTTGCGCCAGCCGTTGGCGCAGCACCTTGTGGTAGTCGCGGCCCCGCGCATACAGCGAGATCACGCCTTCTGTTGCGCGATGGAGACGATCGAACTCGATTGCCTGCCAGGAACGGGCGTCATCCGCATCCGCTGTGGTCAAATAGTTCAAGCGGGCGGTCAGCACAGTCACTGTGCCAGGCACGAGTTCATCCGGTCGGGCACGTTTGAGTCCATGCGCCGCCATGTATGCCATATCGCCGTGAAAGCCCTGCTCCAACCACGCCAGCAAGCCCGGTTCTGCGTCGGACAGTTCGATGGAACTGAAGCCGATCTGGGCGAATCCGAGTTCCTGCCCCCAGCGGCTGATGCGGGAAACCAATTGACCTTGATCGACCAAGCCACGGGTGATGTTGTTCACCCCCTGATTGTAAAAAGCCTTGTCTGGAGCGACGAGGCCGCCACGCGCCTGTTCGCCACCTCGCTGGCGCAGCAGCCGGCGCTGGCGAACTGCTTCATCGAACTGCATGGCGACCTGGGCGCCGGCAAGACCAGTTTCGTGCGCTACCTGCTGCAGGCCCTGGGCGTGCAGGGCCGCATCAAGAGCCCGACCTATGCGGTGGTCGAACCGTATGAACTCGCCCGTACGCCGACCGCGGACCAGCCGCTGGCGATCTGGCATTTCGACTTCTACCGCTTCAACGATCCGCAGGAGTGGGAAGACGCGGGTTTCCGCGACATCTTCGCCAGCAGCGGGCTCAAGCTGGCCGAATGGCCGGAAAAGGCCCACGGCATGTTGCCGATGGCCGACCTGGCGTTGCACATCGATGTGCAGGCCGACAACGACGCCCGAGTGGTGCGCCTGATCGCACAGACCCCGACCGGCGCGGCCCTGCTGGCCGCGGTGTGCCCGGCATGACGATGAAGCGGCGCGACCTGCTGCAATCGGGCACGCTGGTGCTGCTGCTGGGCGCGGCCCAGATCGCGCGTGGCGCGACCATCCTGGCGGTGCGGGTCTGGCCGGCACCGGACTATTCGCGCGTGACCATCGAGTCCGACGGCGCGCTGAACACCAGCCAGCTGTTCGTGGCCAACCCGCCCCGGCTGGCGGTGGACATCGAAGGCATCGAATTGAATCCGGCGCTGCGCGAGCTGGTGGCCAAGGTGCGCGCCGACGACCCGAACATCCAGGGCATCCGCGTGGGCCAGTTCGCGCCCGGCGTCGTGCGCCTGGTGCTCGACCTCAAGCAGGACGCGCGGCCGCAGGTGTTCAATCTGTTGCCGGTGTCCGCCTACCAGCATCGGCTGGTGCTGGACCTGTATCCGAGCAAGGTGGCCGACCCGCTGGAGACGCTGATCGCCGAACGTATCGGCCCGTCGCCGGCGCCAAGCCCGGGCAGCCCGGCTCCGGCCGTGGCCTCGGTGACCGCGCCGTCGGCACCGCCTCCCTTCGTGCCCACGGCACCGGCGGCAGATCCGCTGGGCGACCTGATCGCGCAGCGCAACGGCAGCAGCGGCACCCGCGACCCGGCAGCGCTGCTGCTGGGAGTGCCGACCGCGCCGACCCGCCCTGGCGCACCGGCCGTCGCCGCCACGCCGGCGCCAACACCACCACCTCGGCCGGCCCCGGCCGAGCCGGACCGGACCGACCGCCTGATCATCATCGCGCTCGACCCCGGCCACGGCGGCGAGGACCCGGGCGCGATCGGGCCGAACGGCACCCGCGAGAAGGACGTGGTGCTGCGGCTGGCGCACAAGCTGCGCGAGCGCATCAACGGCATGACGGTGGGCGGCAACGCGATGCGTGCCTACCTGACGCGCGACGCCGACTTCTTCGTGCCGCTGCACGTGCGGGTGCAGAAGGCCCGCCGCGTGCAGGCCGACCTGTTCGTCAGCCTGCATGCCGACGCCTTCTACACGCCCCGCCCCCAGGGCGCCAGCGTGTTCGCGCTGAGCCAGAACGGCGCCTCGAGCAGCGCCGCGCGCTGGATGGCCGACAAGGAAAACAAGGCCGACCTGATCGGCGGCCTGAACGTGGCCTCGCGCGACGAGGCGGTGCAACGCGCCATGCTCGACATGAGCACCACGGCCCAGATCAACGACAGCCTGAAACTGGGCAGCGCCATGCTCGGCGAGATCGGCCGCATCGGCAAGCTGCACAAGCCCCGCGTCGAGCAGGCGGGTTTTGCCGTGCTCAAGGCGCCCGACATTCCCAGCGTGCTGGTCGAGGCGGCCTTCATCAGCAACCCGGAAGAAGAAGCCAAGCTCAACGACGAGAAATACCTGCAGACGCTGGCAGATGCGCTGATCCGGGGCATCGAAGGGTATTTCTCACGCAATCCGCCGTTGGCGCGCAGCCGGTCGGTCTGAGCGGTTCTGCTCCACGCGCGCGGTAAAAGACTGAGGTGCCCTCCCGGCTCACCGGCAGTTGAGCGGCAGATTCTCCTTGGGAATATCGGTGCGGTTCTGACCCATGACGGTCATCTTGTCCGGGCCGGACGCAAATCCACAGACCCACGCGACCGGCACGACCGGGGCCTCTTCGACGACCGCGGGGCGCAGCGACAGGGTCTTGTCCTTGAGCGTGCCGTGGGCACGGTTGCCAAAGGTGATGTGGATCGCGCCGCCCTGCACCGTGACGGCACGCACCACATTGCCCACGATCAGCTCGGCCGCCGGCAGGGCTGCGGCGGCGTTGTCAACGGGGAAGGTCTTGTCGGCAGCCCATCGGGCGGCGACGGGCCCCTTCGCCAGGTTGGCCAGGGCACTGCCTTCGACGATCTGGTCCCGGATCAGCTTGCTGTAGTAGATCGGCAGGGCCATCAGCGCCAGGATGCTGATGACGGTGACGACGACCAGCAGTTCGATCAACGTAAAGCCATCGCGTGGGGTGTTCATTGGTGGTGGTCGCGACTGTTGCGGGCCGATTGTCGCGGAGCGATGTGAAGGCGGTCTACCGGGGATCCTGAAGTGCCGGTTTCGAGATCGATGTGGCGGCCGTGGTACACGCGCTGCGAAGGCCCGCGGGGCCCCTGCGTGGCGCTTCACTGTGGCGGTCGGACGCTGAACGCGCCGACTGCCCTGTGGTGCTCGGTCTTGCGCCTGCATCGCGCAACTCACTACGCGCCCGGCGGGCGCTCCGTTCAGACAAGCGCGATGAGAATGATGACGAACGCGCTTCGCGCGAGGCGCAAGCCCTGCGCTCCTCGGCGCCACAGAGGCGCGCCCCGCAGGGGCCCCGCGGGCCTTCGCAGCAGGGGTGGGGGTGGGCGGGGCGGAGGGGGGAACGGTCGGTGGCTGGATCAGACTGGGTGCGGACGCACAGATTTGGGTTTTGAACGACTGCGGCAACCTATACCTGACGTTGACCGGGTTTTGGGGCAGGTGTCCGCTCGTATCTGAAGCTGACGTTCACTGTCTGTCAGCAGGTTGCGCGTTGTTCAGCCAGTGGCGAGGCTTGGCCAGCGACTGCTCCCGCCAGCAACGAGTTGACGCTTCCCAGCCGTTCCAGGTACTGGCCGCGTGGACTTGTGGGGCGGCTTCGCTGCGAAAGCGGGTCCCCAATTCGACATGGCGAATTCACCCTGCCGGCCAAGAGCAGTCAGCGGCGAACGGCAGCATTAGTGCTGCCTATGGCGTGCGTCAGCCTTTCATCAACGCCTTCAGACTGCCGATGAAGGCCGCGTCGTCCTGGAGCTTTCGATCATCGAGCAGGCGTTGGGCGTCTGCTCCAGCGCGGTAGCGAAGGCGATCCCCGGCTTCGTTGGCCGCCGTCCACACCACCTCGGCGACGACCTCGGGCGGTGACGGATCGTTGGCCAGCTTGCCGAACAAGCGCCCCATCGCCTCGACCGTGGGGGCGTAGTCGGACAGGCGCTCCTCCATCGCGAAGTCGAACGAGCGGCCGCCGAAGTTCGTCTTGATCATGCCGGGTTCCACGAGCCTCACCCGGATGCCCAGCGGCTCGAGTTCGTAGTGCAACGCCTCGGACAGACCCTCCACGGCGAACTTGGTCCCGTGATAAAGCGTTCCCAGCGGAAAGGTCATCTGTCCGCCAATAGACGAGATGTTGACAATCGTGCCCGACCGGTTCGCCCGCATGTGTGGAAGTACGGCCTTCGTCACATCCAGCAGACCGATGACGTTGGTGTCAAACTGCCGACGGATACGCTCGGTCGAAAAGGCTTCGAGCGGGCCATACGCGCCATAGCCGGCATTGTTCACAAGCACGTCGATTCGGCCGTAGCGGTCCACGGCCGTGGCGATGGCGGCATCGATCGTCGCCGCGTCTGTCACATCGAGCCGGGCGACCGCAACCCGGTCCAGCCGTTCGAGCTCATGTCCGGCCGATGGGTCACGCATCGTGGCGACCACGTTCCAGCCCTCGGACTGAAACCGCAGCGCCGAGGCCTTGCCGATGCCTGAAGATGCGCCAGTGATCAAGATGGTTTTCATGAGCGGACTCCTATCATGCGTTCAAGGTGAGCATCTGCTCGATGCCGAAATTCTTCATGACAGTGTGTGTCACGTCGTGAAGCGCCCGGTTGTAACGCTCGATCTCGGGCCCGACTCCCGTGTGGTCTACGACCATGCGAAACGGCTTCTTCCCGAACGGCATGTCCAGCAGCGCCACAACAGCCTCAGAAATGCGCTGTGGCCGCTGAGCCGGGATGGACTCGAGCATTTGTGCTAGACCTTGCGCCGATACCCCGGGCACTTGGGCGAACTCGCCATACTGGGTTTCCCGCGCAGGATCGTCAGGCGTCACCATACCTTCGAAGAAGGCAGTGGGCATCGCGCCGGGCTCGACGATACACGACTCGATGCCGAAGCCCGACAACTCCGTCCGGTAGCACTCTGCGATCGCTTCCAGCGCCCACTTGGAGGCCGAATAGGTGCCGTAGAAGGGCATCGCGATCCGACCGATCAGGCTGGAGGTGTAGATCACTGTGCCGCGCCCCTGCTCGCGCAGGTGCGGCAGCGCAGCTCGCATGACGCGCTGAACGCCCATTACATTGACGTCGAATACCCGCGCCATCTCATCGGCCGACATCAACTCCTGGATGCCGTAGGCCCCGATGCCGGCGTTGTTGAACAGGACGTCGAGGCCACCCAGTAGCGTCACTGCTTTCGCCACTCCCAGGTCGGTGCTGGCTGAATCAGTCACATCCATCTCGACCAAGTGCGCGCCTGCTGATTCGAGCGTGGCTGCTATCGAAGCGTTCTTGCCACTGCGATGGCGCACGCTGCCTGCAACCGCGTGGCCCTTGTCCAGAAGTGCCAGCGCCGTGGGCAGGCCAAAGCCACCCGCAGCGCCCGTGATGAAGATCTTTGCCATGGTGTCTATCCTTGAAACTCAATGTTTCAACAATACGTCGGCAAGCTCGAACTTTCATTCCTAAACCGCCTGCTTTCTTGCCTGATCCTCCGATTCACAGGGGCTTCAGCTAAGCTGATCGATCGCATGTGCTACAACCTCATGCATGGGAGATTCCGTGAACACTCAGGCGTTGTTGGACCGAGTGTCCACACTGCTGGATCAGGCAGGTGTGGTTCAGGGCTCATTTGCCCATGCGCCGAGTGGCGTCCACATGCTGCGACTCACTGCGACGACCGGGCAGGACGCCACTGTGTATCGCCCACTGCTGTGCCTCGTTCTGCAGGGGGCCAAGGAGGTCGGAACCCAGGCCAAGACCCTGAATGTGGCCGACGGCCAGTCGCTTCTCGTGAGTCATACGGTCCCCGTCGTCTCGCGCATCACAGAAGCGGCAAGAGACCGCCCCTACGTCGCGCTGGTGTTACCGCTCGAAATAGATCTCTTGCGCTCGCTCGCCCCGGGCGTTACTTCTCCGCTGGTTGCCAGCGCACAGGATGCGTTCTCGATTTCACTGTGCCCCACCAAGCTGGAGATGGAGGACGCGCTTCTGCGCTACCTCCAGCAATGCGAGCGTGACGACACCCATCGCCTACTGGCGCCGATCACGCGCCGCGAGATTCATGCGCGCCTTTTGATGGGGCCGCACGCCGAACAGTTGCAGAAGTTGCTATGGCATGAGACTTCTGCGAGCCGGATCTTCCAGGCCACACGTGCCATACAAACCGACCTCTCACGCCCATTGGCTGTCGGCGATCTTGCGCGGCGGGCAGCCATGAGCAGTTCAGCCTTTTTCGAGCACTTCAAGGCTGTCACTGGAACGTCGCCGCTGCAGTATCAGAAAGAACTCCGACTATTGCATGCCCGCGAGGCCTTGCGCAGTTCGAACCAGAAGGTCTCCGATGTCGCCTTCCGCGTGGGCTACGAAAGTGCATCCCAGTTCTCGCGGGAGTACACCCGTAAGTTCGGGCGGCCGCCGAAGGTTGACCGCGACGCCACTGCTTAGGCTTCCCGGTGTTCCGACGAGGCTTCAAGGTGCTCTTTTAGTCTATCGGAACAGTTGCTTTGAATGGTTCTGACCAGGCCCTCATGCGTCCGGTTTGGGTCGAATGCAGGTGTAGACGGCCTGACAGGGAGCACCCGCTCCCTGCCATGACGTGCCAGTGGCGGTAACGGAACAAGCGCTGCTGAATGGCCGGGACCAACCGTCCGACGCAGTTCCAGGAAGCGGACGTCTGGCGTCAGAACCAGACGATTCACAAGACGCAAATAGTGGCGCATTCATGTTGGCCCTCAACTCGATGGGAGACCATCATGGAAACATTGGCCAATGCTGTTCATGGCGAACCGTGGAACAAGGGCAAGATCGTCGGCCAGAAGGCGCCGTTCAAGGTAAAAGACATCTGGGCGCTCCGAGTCCGCCTTCAGACGGAGAACCGGGTGCGCGAACTGGCGCTCTTCAATTTGGGAATCGACAGCAAGCTGCGCGGATGCGATCTCGTCGGTCTCAAAGTTCGCGACATCTGCCACGGTAATCAAGTGGCATCTCGCGCGATGGTGATGCAGCGCAAGACCCAGCGACCGGTACAGTTCGAGATTACACCTGTGACCCGTGATGCCGTACAGAAATGGATCAGGCAAGCGGGGCTGAAGTCTGACGACTTCGTGTTTCCCAGTCGCATTCATGATTCGCCACACCTGGGAACACGGCAGTACGCCCGAATCCTCGAGACCTGGATCCAAGCCCTCGGACTTGACCCGGCCGACTACGGCACGCACTCGATGAGGCGGACCAAGGCAACGCTGATATATCGACGCCTAAAGAACCTTCGCGCCGTTCAGTTGCTGCTTGGCCATTCCAAACCCGAGTCGACGGTGAGGTACCTCGGCATCGAGCTGGACGACGCCTTGGAGATCTCCGAACAGACAGAAATCTGAACAGCCGTTAAGGCTGGCCGCCCGGTAATCGAGAACTGGCAATCGGGCAAAGCGTGATTGACTTGGTGTAGTCGTTCGATTACATTCTTTCTGTGTTTAACGTCAAAGCACTTCCTGAGTTCACTTCATGGCTAGACCATTTGACAGACGCCTCGATACGTGGCGTCGTGGTGTCTCGGATCAAGCGACTTGAACGAGGTCTACTCGGCGACGTTGAGCCGGTGGGCAACGGCGTATCCGAGCTTCGCATCCATGTCGGGGCCGGATGGCGCGTGTACTTTACGCAGCGAGGCAGCCAGCTTGTTGTCCTGCTGGCAGGTGGATCCAAGCGCACACAGAAGGCCGACATCAGGCGCGCGAAGGCGCTTGTCGCCCTGCTGGATTGAAGGAGGAAACGAAAATGAACACACGAATCAAGGTTGACGAGCTGCCGGCATTTGATGCCGCCCCCTACCTCGACAGCGACGAGGCCATTGCCGCGTACTTGACCGACATCTTGCAGGCGAACGACGCGGGACTGCTTTCTGCCGCGCTGGGGGACATCGCCCGCGCTCGTGGCATGACCGATATCGCCAAGGCGGCAGGCATTACGAGGGAAGCGCTGTACAAGGCCTTGCGGCCCGGCAGTGCGCCGCGCTTCGACACGGTTAACCGTGTCTGCACGGCCCTTGGCGTTCGCTTGGTGGTTCAGCCGTTGCATCCGGCTTGACGCCAGGCAGCGCTTGTTGCACGCCGATGACTGCTCTGGAGCGGGGTAGCCGATTCAGCGAATCGCGCATATGGGTCGGCACCGACGGTTCGCTGACCGGAGCCGCAGCCATTCGAAAGAGCGGTGATGGCGAATGGTGCATGACCTGGCCGTGAAAGTCTGCAAGCAGCCGTAGATCAGCCGCAGGGTCGGCCGGCACCGCTGCGCCGCAAGGACCGGTATGTGACCGAGACCCTGAATTCGCAGTCCGCCCGCCACCGACAGCAACGGCTGCAAAAGTGCCATTCAATTGGCACCCTTCCCCATCAACCATTCTGGGCATTGGATCGCGCTCAAGCCGAAACCGATCAAGCGGCAATGAAAGGTGCCCCGATTGCGGCCACAAGGCAACAACCACCCCCACCCCAGCGCCGCGGCAGGCCGGATCCGGTGCGGGCCCATGGTGGGGCGCCGAGGAGCGGAGCGGGCGGGGCGGCGCGCGCAGCGCGCTTCGTCAACATTTTCATCGCGCTTGTCTGAACGGAGCGCTCGCGCAGCGGGCGCGTAGTGAGTTGCGCGATGCGCCCCGCCCGCGAGCACCGCAGGGCAGTCGCGGCGCGTTCAGCGCCCGACCGCCCCACCATGGGCCCGCACCGGATCCGGCCTGCCGCGGTGCGTGGTGCGCCTGCCAATAGGCCTTATCCGGCAGCCGCCGCCCGAGCGGCCTTGCGCTTCGCCCGCCACGCTCCCAGCAGCACGAACAGCCCCGGCACGAAGATCAGCGCCCAGATCACCTTGTCCATGTTGGCCTTGACCAACGGGATGTTGCCGAAGAAATAACCGATGGTCACGATGCCGACCACCCACAGGATCGCCCCGATGACGTTGAACGCGGTGAACTTGGAGCGCGTCATGAACGCCACGCCGGCCACGAACGGTGCGAAGGTGCGCAGGAACGGCAGGAAACGCGCCGCGATGATGGTGATGCCGCCGTATTTCTCGTAGAACGCATGGGCCTGGTCGAAGGCGCGCTTGTTGAAGAAACGCGAGTTCTCCCACTGGAACACCTTGGGCCCGAAATACCGGCCGATGCTGTAGTTGCACTGGTCGCCCAGAATGGCGGCCACGACCAGCAGGCCCATCACGGTCGGGTAGTCCATCAGTCCGGCTCCGGCCATGGCGCCCACCACGAACAACAGGGAATCGCCGGGCAGGAAGGGCATCACGACCAGGCCGGTCTCGACGAAGATGATCAGGAACAACAGCGCGTAGACCCAGGCACCGTATTGCTGCACGAAGGCATCGAGGTACTGGTCGACGTGCAGGATGAAATCGAGGATGAAGGCGGCAAGTTCCATGGGGCAGGATTATCGCCGCCGCCATGACCGGCCCATGGCAGGGCTCCTAAAATGCCCCGGTGAACGCCCTATTGTCCCCCGCGCCGCGCCGCGCCATCCGCGAACTCCCCGACGAACTCATCAGCCAGATCGCCGCTGGCGAGGTGGTCGAACGACCGGCCTCGGTGGTGCGCGAACTCATCGACAACGCGCTGGACGCCGGCGCGCGCTCCATCACCGTGCGCCTGCTCGCCGGCGGCGTGCGCCTGATCGCGGTCGAGGACGACGGCATGGGCATCGTGCGCGAGGACCTGCCGATGGCGTTCAAGCGCCACGCCACCAGCAAGATCGGCAACCTGCAGGAACTCGAATCGGTGGGCAGCTTCGGCTTTCGCGGCGAGGCGCTGGCCGCCATCAACGCCATCGCCGACTGCACCATCGCCTCGCGCGCCGACGGCGCCGGCAGCGCTTTCGCGCTGGACGGGCGCAGCGGCGAACTGCGGCCGATCGCGCGCGCCACCGGCACCACGGTCGAGGTCAAGGAACTGTTCTTCAGCACGCCGGCGCGGCGCAAGTTCCTCAAGACCGACGCCACGGAACTGGCCCACTGCCTCGAGGCGGTGCGCCGCCCCGCCCTGTCGCGGCCGGACGTCGGTTTCGCGTTATGGCACGAAGGCAAATTGGTCCAGCAATGGCGCGCCTGCAACGCCGAAGCCTCCGGTACCGACATGCCGCTGGCGCAGGCCCAGTCGCGCCGCATGGCCGACGTGCTCGGCGCCAGTTTCGTCGAGCAATCCATTGCCCTGGCCGAAGACGCCCCGCGCGACACCAACGACGCCGCTGACGACGCCATCCCCACCCACCTGCGCCACACCCCGCGCCCGGTCCGCGTGCGGGGCCGTGTCGGCATCCCGGACGCGGCCCGAGCCCGCGCCGACCAGCAGTTCTGCTACGTCAACGGCCGCTTCGTGCGCGACAAGGTGCTGCAACACGCGGTACGCAGCGCCTTCGAAGACGTATTGCACGGCCAGCGCCAGCCGGTCTACGTGTTGTACCTGGACATGGACCCGGCGCGCGTCGACGTCAACGTGCACCCGACCAAGATCGAGGTGCGGTTCCGCGACAGCCGCGAGGTGCACCAGGCCGTGCGCCGTGCCGTGCAGGACGCGCTGGCACGGCCGCGCGCCGGCCATGCCGAACAAGCGCCGGCGCCGGGCCTGCCCGCGAGCGCCATGACGCCATCGTCGGGCCCGGCCGGCGCCATCCCCTTCGCGGCCCGCGGCTGGTCCCAGCCCCCGATGATGCGTTTCGGCGCGCCGACCGCCGGCGGCAACAACGGCCACCGGGTGTCCGATTTCGAAGCCTTGTGGCCGGTGCGGCGCAGCGAAACCCCGCTGCCGGCGGCAGCAAATCCCCTGCCAGACGCCGGGGGCACATCGGTGGGACTCGGCCAGCCCGCCGACCCGGCAGCCATGCCCGTCGGTACCGAATCAACGCCGCGCCACGACGGCACCGACGACGCCCAGGCCTGGCCGCTCGGCCGCGCGCTGGCCCAACTGCACGGTGTCTACATCCTGGCCGAGAACAGCCAGGGCCTGGTCATCGTCGACATGCACGCGGCGCACGAACGCATCGTCTACGAACGGCTCAAGACCCAGTTCGACGCCGCGGCCATGGCGGGACAAACCCAGCGCCTGGCCAGCCAGCCTCTGCTGATCCCGGTCACGTTCGCTGCCAGCGCGCACGACATTGCCGCGGCCGAGGCCCATGCCGACACGCTGCACACGCTGGGCCTGGACATCGCCCCGCTGTCGGCCACCACGCTGGCGGTGCGCGCCGTACCCGCCACGCTGGCCCAGGGCGACGCCGCCGCGCTGGCGCGCAGCGTGCTCGAGGAACTGGCCCAGCACGACGCCAGCACCGTGGTGCAACGCGCGCGCGACGAGATCCTGGCCACGATGGCCTGCCACGGCGCGGTGCGCGCCAACCGCAGCCTGACGCTGACCGAGATGAATGCATTGCTGCGCCAGATGGAGGCCACCGACCGCTCGGACCAGTGCAACCACGGCCGCCCGACCTGGCGCCAGGTCAGCCTGCGCGAACTCGACAACCTGTTCCTGCGCGGACGCTGACCGGCGCCGCGCCAGCCCCACACCACACCACACCGCCCTACCCTGCCCTGCCCTGCCCGCGTCAGGCAGCGGACCGGCCCCACACCAGCAACAGGTTGTTCGCCGGCATCGCGTGGCGCTCGAGCAGGCCCAATCCGGCCTGCGCCGCGCAACCGGCCACGTCGTCCAGTTGCCGGATACCCCATTGCGGATCACGCTCGTGCAGGCTCCGGTCGAACGCCAGGTTGCCCGCTGCCGGCGTGACGCCGGACTCGAAGTACGGGCCGTAGGTCACCAGCCGCCCATCGGCCGCCAGATGCCGGGCACAGCCGGCCATCAGGCCGACGCAACACGCCCATGGCGCGATATGGATCATGTTGGCGCAATACACCAGGTCGAAGGGCGCGTCGAACGCCGGGCCCTGCGACGGCCAGGGGTTGTCGCACACGTCAAGCCGCAGCGGCGGCCGCACATTCGGCCGGCCCGGCTGGCGCGCCACCGCGTCGATGCCGGGCAAGGCGGCCGCGACCATGTCGCTCGGTTGCCAGTCCCAGTGCGGCAACGCGGCGGCAAACCAGCCCACGTGTTGCCCCGTGCCCGAGGCGATCTCCAGTGCGCGACCGCGCGGCGGCAGCACGGTGTGCAACACGTCGAGGATGGGCTGCTTGTTGCGTTCGGCCGCCGGGCTGAAGGGGGTATCGTTTGGCTGCATGATGGGACGCTAGCATACCGACTTCGCCCCATTCCGCCGACGGCGGGTGATCACATCCCCCGACCATGACCGACCATTCCCGCACACGCCCCGACCCGCAACGCCGCACCGTCGCCCGGATGGTGGCGCTCGGCCTGGGCCTTGGTGCCGGAGCCGCTTGGCCGCAGGCCGGCAACACCGGCGCGCCGCTGGTCGACGCCGCGCAACGCGGGGACCTGGCCCGGGTGCGCGCGCTGCTCGACGCCGGCACGCCGATCGCACAGCGCGACGCCCGCGGCCGCACCGCCGTGCTGGCGGCCACTGATGGCAACCATCTGCCGGTGGTCCGGTTGCTGATCGCGCGCGGCGCCGATGTCAACGCCCAGGACCGGCAACGCGACAGCGCCTTCCTGCTGGCCGGCGCACGCGGCCACACCGCCATCGTGCGCGCCACGCTGGACGCGGGCGCGGACCTGGCCAGCACCAACCGGTATGGCGGCACGGCGCTGATTCCGGCCTGCCACTACGGCCATGTGGAGACGGTCCGGCTGCTGCTGCAGACCCGCATCGATGTCGACCATGTCAACAACCTGGGCTGGACT
This sequence comes from Comamonadaceae bacterium G21597-S1, assembly GCA_027214345.1. Taxonomy (GTDB): domain Bacteria; phylum Pseudomonadota; class Gammaproteobacteria; order Burkholderiales; family Burkholderiaceae_C; genus CAISIP01. Next base: position 219,780 of record JAPWHR010000009.1, on the reverse strand, counting down.
GCGCTGCTCGAAGCCGTCATCCTGGGCGATGGCGGGCCGGCCCATGCCGAGATCGTGCGCCAGCTGATCGCAGCAGGCGCGGCGCTGAACCTTGCCGACCGCGACGGCGTGACGCCGCTGCAACACGCGCTGCGGCGTGGCCAGGCGCAGGTGGCGGCCATGCTGCAAACAGCCGGCGCGCGCTGACTGGCACCCCCGGCCATCACAGCGGGTTTCGTCCTCGTGGCGCTGCGGCCAGATGCCCAGCCCCCCTGCCGGCGGCAACGCGCTACGCCGGCGGAGTCGGCCCGAATCGGAGAGCCGACCTGCATTTGTCGTGGCCGTGAATGGGAATGGGTACGGGTCCCATCCATCTTGACGCGGGCCGCTACCCAACACCATACTCGCAGCAACCATGGACACTGTCGACACACGGGCCGCGCCCACCGCGTGGCACACCCGATCTCTCGAAGAGGTCGACTCGGGCCGCGTGGTCATGTTCCCCGGTACCGGCCGCTACCGCCACATCCCGTGAGACGGGACTGATGCTGGGGCGTTTCACTTCCTATCTGGCAACGCTGTTTCGGGCGTACGAAGCCGATGAAGTGGACGCGGCTCGATTCCGCGCCCGTCAGATCCAGGCGATTCTGCGCCTGACGCCGCTGGCGATGATCATCAACTTTCTCAACGTGCTGGTCGTCGCCTTTGCATTGTGGTCAGAACCCGTCAACCGCACGATCCTGCTGGCCTGGGCGCTGACCGTCTCGGCACTGTCCGTACTGGGGTTTCGCGGCTGGCTCCGTGCGCGTTCGCGCCCGGAACACAAGACGGCCTCGCGCCGCGCGATGCGCCATGGCGTGTTTCAGGCGGCCATGCTGGGCCTGGCCTGGGGAGCATTGCCGCTGCTGTTCCAGGCCGACCTGCACTCGACGGCCCAGTTTTATGTGGGCATGGTGACGGTCGGCATGGTCTGCGCCGGGGGTTTTGCGCTGTCGAGCATGCCGGCCGCCGGAACGGCCTATGTGGTCTGCCTCGGCTCGGCCGCCGCCTGGGCCTTGTACAGCTCCGGCCTGGAGCAGTCGCGCGGCTTCGCCGGCCTGCTGCTGGTGTACAGCGTGGTGGTCGTCTACAGCGTGTGGAGCCACGCCAAGTCCTTCGGCGCGCGGCTGGTGGCCGAATCACGCGCCGAACGCCAGAACGAGGTGATCAGCCTCCTGCTCAAGGACTTCGAAGACCACACCAGCGACCTGCTATGGGAGCTGGACCAGTCCGGCCGCTTCGTCCAAGTCTCGTCGCGCCTGGCCCATGTCGTCGGGGTGCCCGGCGAGCGGCTGGCCAGGCTGCATGGCCTGGCACTGCTGCGCCGCTGGATGCCGCGGGACGAACAGGGGGTGCAGCAGTGGAAGCAACTGCAAACGCACCTCAAGAGCCAACGCGCGTTCCGCGACCAGCACCTCTCGCTGCTCACGCGCAGGGGGCGCAGCTGGTGGGCGCTGAGCGCACGCCCCCTGGTCGACGAACACGGCAACACGCTGGGCTGGCGCGGCGTGGCCGCCGATATCACCGACAAGCAGATGGCCCACATGCGGTTGAGCTGGCTGGCCAACAACGACAGCCTGACCGGTCTGGTGAACCGGCGACAGTTCCGGGAAATGCTCGAAACCCTGCTCCATTCTCCGGCGCAGGGTGACAACACATTCGCGGTCGTGGTGTTCGACCTGGACGACTTCAAGCAGATCAACGACGGGCGGGGCCACGCCGCGGGCGACCACGCGCTGAACCTGTTCGGGCAACGCCTGCTCGCCGTCAGCCGGCGCAGCGACACGGTGGCACGCCTGGGCGGCGACGAATTTGCCATGGTGCTGCGGGGCGCCATCGAGCAACAGGAGGTGCGGACCATGCTGGACCGCCTGCTGCAGGCGTTGAACGGCAGCGACCCGCAGGCGGCCGATGCCGAAAATCTGCCGGCAAGCATGGGCGTGGCCTTTGCTCCGGGCGACGGGAAGGATGTCGACACCTTGCTGAACCATGCCGATCTCGCGCTGTATGCCGCCAAACACGCCGGTGGCAACCAGTACCGATTCTTCGAACCGTCGCTGGAGGATGGCAACCGGCGACGCGCGGCGCTCGCCCAGGCCCTGCGTGGCGCCATCGAGCGCGACGAACTGCGACTGGCCTTCCAGCCGCAGGTCACCACGAGCGACCAGCGCATCTGCGGCTTCGAGGCGCTGCTGCGCTGGCACCATGCAGAGTACGGCGACGTATCACCGTCCGAATTCGTCCCGATCGCCGAATCCGCAGGTCTGATGCATGCGATCGGCGACTGGGTGCTGCACAAGGCCTGCGAGGAGGCGGCGTTGTGGCGCGAAGACATCAATGTGTCGATCAACATCTCGGCGGCCCAGCTCACCGCGCCGGACTTCGTTGCCCGGGTGCAGTCCGCCGCCAGCGGCATTGCCAGTGGCCGCGTCGAACTGGAGGTCACCGAATCCGTGCTCATCGACGATGGCGATACCGCGGTTGCCTCGTTGCGCCGGCTGCGCGCGCTGGGATTTCGCACGGCGCTGGACGACTTCGGTACCGGCTATTCGGCCCTGGGGTATCTGCGCCAGTTTCCGTTCGATACGCTCAAGATCGACCGAAGCTTCGTGCGCGACCTGTACACCGACCACGATGCGCAAGTGCTCGTGGAAACCATCGTGGCCATGGCCCGGGCGTTGGGCATGGCCACGGTTGCCGAGGGTGTGGAAGACGTCCGGCAGGCCAGCATGCTGGCCGAACATGGCTGCAGCTGCCTGCAGGGTTACCTGATCAGTCGCCCGATGCCCGCGCACGTCGTAGCGGCTTTCATCCACGACTGGCAAGGGATCGACGAGATCGCCCCGGCGCAGGCCAGCCTGCAGGTGCCCCTGGGCATTGCGTGATCGGCCACGCCGTGCCCCGGAGCGCGGTGGCACGCCACAATCTGCACGTGAACGTCGTTTCCATGTTGGACTCGCGTCACTGAACGCGCACCTGTCCGTCGATGGCGAATCGCGCGAGACCACGCCCCTGAATCCCCCATGCACCTGAAACAACTGACCTACCTGCGACTCGTCGTGGAGCACGGCAGCTTCGCCGCGGCTGCGCGCGCCGCCGGCGTGAGCCAGCCCGCCATCACGCTGGCCATGCAGACACTCGAGCGCGAATGGGGCGTGCCGCTGTTCGAGAAGGCCGGCCGGCAGAAGCTGCCGACCCGGGTTGCGGTGCAGGCCGCGCAACGCGCCGCCGACCTGCAGACCACGCTCGACGGACTGGCGCGCGGGCCCGCGCAGGCCACCGGCTGGACACCGGCGCCCGGTGTGAAGCGGCTGCGCACCGGCATGGCGCACGCCGCCGCATTGCTGTACGGCCCGGCCATCGAACAGGCCTGGCACGCGCACCAGGGTGACGGCCTGCTGCAGATCATGTGGGGCAGCGGGCCCGAACTGCTGGCCGCGCTGCAGGCCCACGAGCTCGACCTGGTGATCGCGCCGCGGCCCCGGCGCTACCGGCCCAGCGGCATCCGGCGCCACACGCTGCATACCAGCACGCCGACGGTCCATGCGCGGGTCGGCCATCCGCTCGCCGCGGCCACCTCGCTCGAGGCGATCCGCGACGCGGGCTGGGCGGTGGCCGGGCGTGCCGGCACCGCGGGCAACGTGATCGAGGAGGCGCACCGGGTGCGCGGCCTGCCCGATCCGCGCATCCTGGTGCAGTGTGGCGACTATCCCACCATGCTCAACCTGGTGGCACGCAGCGACCTGCTGTGTGTCGTTCCGCATCCGGCGCTGCTGCCCGTGCAGGACCCGCCGACCGTGCAGGCCATGCATATCCGTGAAGGACTGCCGCAATACGATGTGTGCCTGTTCTGGCGCACACCCCGGCGTGGCCAGGACGACGCCGCGGTATCGGCCGTGGTGCGCGCGCTCAAGGCCCTGGTGGCCAACGGCGACACCGCATTCGGCGCACCGATACCGGATGGCCACCGAGCCTGAACGGCACCGACCCGTTGCAGCACCCGAACGGCACCGGATCGCGCCATGACGGCGCGACGCAATATTCAGGACAAGGCGCCCCGGCTCAGGCGATCCGCGTCGGACACGATCTGGTGTCCGACATCGCCATCGGTTGCTGCCGCAGCTCCAGCATCAGTGCAGCTTGAGCGTCGCGTGCCGCGGCTGCTCCCACAGCTTGGCCATCTCGCGCGGGCCGGGTCCGGCCGTTCGGTTCCGGAGACAAACGCATCAACCCCATCCATTCGGCCGATCTGGCGCAGGCTGTGGCCGGTCGCGCAAGATCGCACATGGCTGGATGTCGGCGGCCCGGATACCGACGAGCGCGCCGAACTGGCCGGACCTCTCTTTGCCGCGATCGGCAAACCCGCCCGCATCACGCGGCTGCCAGACCGGTTGCGTCGGCTTGCAATTGCCGTATTGCCTTGCATCACCCGCGCCACATCCACGGCGCCGCCCCGCTCTTTCTCACGGCGTTCGGGCTCGACCTGGTTGGAAGTCGCAAGGCCAACGGCGACTCGATACTGTCCATTCGGAGCTGGCCGAAACGAGAAGCGGCTGTGCGAATCGTCCGCGAACCAGGTTGGCGGCCAGATTGTTGTCCCAGGACCGGTACATCGGGCGCTTGATGGAGCCCGGTGCAGCTGTCGCGCGCGCTGCGCCCGGCCCTGGCACTCTTCGTATGTCTTATTCGATCTTCAGACCCAGCCTTTTGACGACAGGACCGAGCGTCTGCAGGTCGTCGTTGAATCGCTCCGCGGCGGCCGCCGGTGTTGCCGCCAGCGTCGACGCGCCAATGTCTGCCAGGCGCTTGCGCAACTCGGCTGACTCAAGCGCCTTGCCGAGGATCTCCGACAGCCTTGCAATCACGGGCTTGGGTGTGGCGGCCGGCGCGAGCATAGCCATCCACGCCCCTGAGTTCAAACCCTTGATGCCGGCCTCGGCAAACGTGGGTACATCGGGCGCTGCTGGTGAGCGCTTCGTGCCGGTCACCGCCAGGATACGCATCTTGTCGCCGCGAATATAGGGCAAGGTACCGCTCAGGTTGTTGCACATCGCCGGTACCTGACCCCCCAGCAGATCCGTGACGGCCGGCGCATTGCCCTTGTAAGGCACATGGGTCATGCGAATGCCGGCATTGATGGCGAAGGTCTCGCACACCAGGTGAGCCGGGGTGCCGTTGCCAGCCGAGGCATAGGCGATCTGGACGGGTTCGGCCTTGGCCGCGCGGATGAGGTCGGCAAGGTTCTTGTAAGGGGTGTCCACATTGACAGCCAGAAGGTTGGGAACATCGACGACGAGCCCAACTGGCGCGAAGTCCTTGACGGGATCGAAGCTCAGTTTGGTGTAGGTCAGCGACACCATCACATTGGCTTGCCCGCCCATCAGAATGGTGTAGCCGTCCGGCTCTGCGCGTGCCACCACCTGGCTGCCGATCGCGCTACCGGCGCCAGGCTTGTTGGTGACGACGATGCTCTGATCGGTGTACTTGGCCATTTCAGCTGCCACCATGCGCGCAACGGTGTCGGTGCTGCCGCCGGCGGCGAATGGAACGACCAGTTGAATCGTCTTCTCTGGCCAGGCCGCCGAGGCACTGCTGACGAGCGCCGGTGAAAAGGCGGCGGCAAGCAGCCCCGCCGAGAAGCCGATTGTGAGGAATGGGCGTATATGCATGCTGTCTCCTTTTACAAGATGAGTTGTGACTCTGTCGACTTGACTTGTAATTCGTGTGAATTAATAATGTAATTCATATGAATTATTTCTGCAATGGCGTGTCTGCATGGCCGACATGAGTCGTCTGCTTGAACCATGAGCATCTGCGCTGCGCCACCGCGCGCCATTGGCGCGTTCAGCCACAGCGGCCGAACCCGCATGGCTGACCGCGTTGTGCCTGTTTTGCATCCTTTTTCGACACATCTGAAACTAAGACCATGAGCCTGACACGATCCCATGAAGACTTTGCCGCGCTGATCCAGAATGCGCGCGAATTCATCGACAACGAGGCGATACCTCGGGAAGACCTGAGAGCGGCGCACGATGGTGCAGCCATGGAGCAGGTGACGCGACTGTTGCGAGACATGGCCGTTGAACGGGGACTTACGTCGCCTCGCAGAGCCGTGGCAGACGGTGGACTCGGTCTGTCGTGGGAGGAATGCTGTACTTATCTCGAAGTGGCTGGTCGCAGCTACCTCGGTCCCGGGGCGCTGCAATGTGCCGCGCCGGGGCAGCCCGATATCGCAGCACTCGATCAGCTGGCAAGCCCTGCGCAGCGCCAGCGTTATCTGGAGCCACTGATTCGCGGCGACTTGCGTTCCACTTTTGCGATGACCGAGCCCACCCCAGGCGTTGGGTCCGATCCACGCATGTTGTCAACACGCGCGACAAGGAGCGGCGATGGCTGGGTACTCAACGGACACAAATGGTTTGCCAGTGCGGCCGGGCGCGCCGACTTTGCCATCGTGGTGGCCCGCAGCGACGCTGGCGTGACATGGTTTCTGGTCGACACATCCAATCCCGGGTTCCAAGTCGTGCGCGACGTGCCGAGCATGGACCCGTTCGATTTCGGGGGCCATGCCGAGATAAAGCTGGTCAACTGTGCAGTCGGGCCCGAAAGCCTCGTGGGTGAAGAGGGCAAAGGGCTGGAATATGCACAGCTCCGGTTGGAGGGTGCACGCCTGTTTCACTGCATGCGCCTGGTGGGACTCTCATCACGCGCCATGGATGTGGCGCAGGACTACGTGGCACAGCGAGAGTCCCATGGCGCACGGCTCTCGGAGCATCAGATGGTGCAGGCCATGGTCGCCAATGCCCACATCGATCTATACGCTTCACGCCTGATGACGCTGGATACGGCAAGGCGGCTGGACCGCGGTGAGTCGATACGCCATGAATCGTCCATGACCAAGGTATTCGTGTCCGAGGCGGTGAACCGAGTGGCCGACTCGGCGGTTCAGATGACAGGGGCATTGGGCATATCGGAAGATGTTCCGCTGTCAATGATTCTGCGGACCTTGCGCCCGTTTCGCATCTACGACGGCGCGTCGGAGGTGCACCGGGCCGCCATTGCCAAACGCGCGTTCCGGCATCGCCTGCATGCCTGACCCATTGTCAGGTCGCGCGCGGTGACAAGCAGCCTGTCAGTGGCCGGGCTCACTCTTGAGCGATCCTGACTCACTGAAGCCACTGGCGTTGGCAATCCGTCTCGCTGGCCATTGCCGGGCCTCGATACCGGACCATGCGCCAGACGCTGGCCAGGCTTTGAAGCCCCAACCGTGCCGCACCCCCTTGGCGACGCCGGCGCGTTGCGGTCTCAAGGAGTGGTTTCATCGCATCCTCCCGGTGGCAAATTCGCGTTTCCTGGCTCGCAGATGCTCAGGCGATCCGCGTCGGGCGCGGACTGGTGTCCGACATCGCCATCAGTTGCTGCGTCAGCTCCTGCATCAGCTGCAACTTCAACTGGGCGTATTCCGGCCGCTCCCACAGGTTGTCCATCTCGTGCGGATCGGCCCGCAGGTCATAGAGCTCGCCCCAGCCGCCTTCGACGAACACGCTCATGCGGTGGGTGGCGGTGACCAGCGTGCGCACCTGCACCGGCCGGGTGAAACCGAGGTAGGCGCGCTGCTGGTTCTCCTCGATCAGCACCGAGGTGCGTGCTGTCGGTGTCGACGCTCCATCGGCCGAGAACAACGCCTTGCCCTGCATGCCGTTGACCGGCGCAATGCCGGCGCGGCGCAGGATGGTAGCGGGCAGGTCGATCGACGAAGCGAGGTCGTCCCGCACAGCCGGTTGCACGGCGCCGTCGGCCGACGGCTCGCGCCAGATCAGCGGCACGCGCACCAGGCTCTGGTAATGCAGCGGACCCTTGAGCACGATGCCGTGGTCGCCCATCAGGTCGCCATGGTCGGCGGTGAACACGACCACGGTGTTGCGGTCGGCGCCGCTGGCACGCAAGGCGTCCATCACCATGCCGACGCGGTCGTCGATGTTGGTGATCATGCCGTAGGTCAGCGCGATCATCTCCTGCACCTCGCGCGCGTTCGCGGCAAACAGGCGCGGGCCATCGAGATTGGCCTTGCCGTCGCGCCGCTCTTGCGTCAACCAGCGCACGTGCTGCGCGTCGGCCCGTCCGCGGCGCATGCTCTCGGGCACCTCCATCGCCGCCGGGTCGTACATGTCCCAGTAGCGGCCCGGCGGCGTCCACGGATGATGCGGATCAGGGAACGAACACATCACCGCGAACGGCTGCTCGCCGCGCTGCGCGACATGGTCGCGGATCCAGTGCGCGGTCTGCTGCGCGATGTAGTGCGTCGGGTAGGCGTTCTCGCCGAGCGTGGTCTGCCAGGCCTGGGGCGCGTTGTAGCGCGGGTCGCGCCGGCCATGCGCGCGGCCGATGCGCGCGGCCTGTTCGGGGTGCTCCGCCTGCAGCCAGCGCAGCCAGTCGCCGAAACACTCGTCGGCATGGTGGTTGCACAGGATCACGTCCTGGAAGCCGTAATACGGCAGTTGCATCCGGTGCGTCGGATCGGCCCAGCGCGAGCGCAGTTCCTGCTCGTACCGCGCCGCCGGCACGGTGTCGCGGCGGGCCTCGCGGTATTGCTTCGAGGGCTGGGTGCCGGGCGGCAACACCGTGGGCGCCAGCAACGGCGGCTTGTCTTCCATGGTCTGCAGGTGGCTCTTGCCGATCAGGGCCGTGTGGTAGCCGGACTCGGCCAGCAGGTCGGCGAAGGTCACCGACTCCAGCGGCAGCGGGATGCCGTTGCTGCGCGCGCCGTGGGCCGACGGCATGCGGGCCGTCATGATGGAGCCGCGATTGGGCATGCACACCGGGTTGGCCACATAGGCCTTGTCGAAACGCGCCCCATGCTGCGCCAGCGCATCGATGTGGGGCGAGCGGACCACCGGGTTGCCGTAACAACCCAGGTGGTCCGCCCGGTGCTGGTCGGTGATGAAGATCAGGAAGTTGGGGCGTTGCATCACCGGCGTGCTCAGTCCGCAGAGATGTTCTTTTCCTGGATCAGCTTGCCCCACTTGGCGGTGTCGCGCTTGAGCCACTGGGTGGTGGTGGCTGAATCCAGGTTCAGCACGTCCACGCCTTGCAGCGTCAGGCCCTTGCGCACCTCGGGGTCGTTCAGCGCAGTCTGCAGGGCCGCGTCGAGCTTGGCCTTCACGTCGGCCGGCAGCCCGGGCGGGCCCATCACGCTCCACCAGATCGCCGATTCGGCGCCCAGTCCCTTGATGCCGGCTTCGGCAAACGTGGGCACGTCGGGCATGCCGGGCGCACGCTTGTCGCCGGTGACCGCCAGCATCACGAGTTCGGCGCGGGTCTTGTTCTGGTTGGCCACCGGCATGCCGACGAACATCAGATTGACCTGGCCGCCGATCAGGTCGGTCATGGCCGGAGCGGCACCCTTGTAGGGCACGTGCAACAGGTCGACGCCGGCCTGCGACTCGAACAAGGCGCCGATCAGGTGCGCCGGCGTGCCGACACCGGCCGAGCCGAAACTGATGCCTTCGGACTTGGCCTTGGCCTTGGCAATGAGTTCGGCCACGCTGGAAACGCCGACCGACTTGTGCGCCACCAGCACGTTGGTCTGGGCCGCCACCAGGCGCAGCGGCGTGAAGTCCTTGACGCCGTCGTAGCCGGCGTTCTTCGACATCTGGGGCTGCACGGTCAGCGCCGCGTCACCACCGAACAGGATGGTGTAGCCGTCGGCACTGGCCTTGGCCACTTCGCGGGTGCCGATCACGCCGCCGGCACCGGCCTTGTTGTCGACGATGACCTGCTGGCCGAGCGCCGTGCCCATGCCCTTGGCAACGACACGCGCCAGCACGTCGGTCGGGCCGCCGGCCGAAAAAGCCACGACCATGCGTACCGGCTTGTTCGGGAAATCCTGGGCCGCCGCCAGCATGGGCGTTGCCAACAGGCCGGAAAGAGCCAGTGCCAGGCAGGAACGTTTCGTCATCTTCATCATCATCACGGTGTCTCCTCGACGGGGGTTGCAATGGCTGCATTGTTCGCCGCCCGTTGACGGGGATCAATGCGAAGGCGGTCAAAAATATAAGCCGGATTAATGTATCTGCCGCCCCGCCACGCACCCGTCCGCCGCGCGCGGTTCCATAAAAGCTGCTTATGTATCGCGGCACGCCGGCGTTGTCGCGGTCGGGGTCGGCACCCACAATCGGCGCCGCAGCCGCGGTCCGCCGCGGGCCTTCCCGAACCGACCCACCCGGCGCCACGCCGGACCCGACAGGAGCACCACCCTCATCATGAAGATCGATCGTATCCACCATGTCGCCTACCGCTGCAAGGACGCCCGCGAGACCGTGTTGTGGTACCAGCAGATGCTCAAGATGGACTTCGTGCTGGCCATCGCCGAAGACCATGTGCCCTCGACCAAGGCGCCCGACCCCTACATGCATGTGTTCCTCGACGCCGGCGCCGGCAATGTGCTGGCCTTCTTCGAATTGCCGACCCAACCCCCGATGGGCCGCGACCCGAACACGCCCGACTGGGTGCAACACATCGCGTTCCGGGTCAGGGACCGGGCCGAACTGCTGCAGTTCCGCGACCATCTACAGGCCCAGGGCGTGGATGTGCTGGACGTGACCGACCATGGCGCCTTCCATTCCATCTATTTCTTCGACCCCAATGGCCATCGCGTGGAACTGGCCTGCCCGGACCCGGACGAGGCCGCCATGCTCGCGCGCATGGACGCCGTCAAATGGCAGATGCTCGACGAATGGGCCCGGACCAAACGGGCGCCCAAACATGCGGCCTTCCTGCACGCGCGGGAGTTCGCGCAATGAGCCACCAGGCCGCCTCCAACGCGAATGACCCCGATGCACGCAGCGCGCAGGCCCGTTCTGTAAGCAGCGAGGTCGACCACACCCACGATCCGGACTTGCGCAGCTGGGTTGCGTCGGCCAACGACGCCGGCACCGACTTCCCGATCCAGAACCTGCCCTTCGGGCGTTTCCGCCCCGCCGAAGACACGCCCGATGCGCCGCTGCGCATCGGCGTGGCCATCGGCGACCGGATCCTGGGCCTGTCGCAGGCCGGGCTGCTCGACCACGACGACATGTCGCGCCTGATGGCGTTGCCGGTGGCCGAGCGCCGGGCCTTGCGCCATCGGCTCAGCGCCGGGCTGCGCGAAGGCAGCAGCGAGCAGGCGCGCTGGAGCGCGGCGCTGCTGCCGCAGTCCCGGGCCGTCATGGCGCTGCCCTGCGACATCGGCGACTACACCGACTTTTATGTCGGCATCCACCATGCCACGGCCATCGGCAGCTTGTTGCGCCCCGACAACCCGCTGCTGCCGAACTACCGGTGGGTGCCGATCGGTTACCACGGCCGCGCGTCGACCATCGGTGTCAGTGGCAACGACTTCCCGCGCCCCTGCGGCCAGACCCGGGCGCCGGACGCCGCGCAGCCCGTGTATGGCCCGAGCCGGCGGCTGGATTTCGAGCTCGAACTCGGTGTCTTCGTCGGCCGGCCCGGCGCGGCGGGAACGCCGGTGGCGATGGCGGATGCGGAAGACCATGTGTTCGGCCTGGCGCTGTTCAACGACTGGAGCGCGCGCGACCTGCAGGCCTGGGAATACCAGCCGCTCGGGCCTTTCCTGTCGAAGAACTTCGCCAGCACCGTCTCGCCGTGGATCGTGACCATGGAGGCGCTGGCGCCGTTCCGGCGCCCGTTCACGCGGCCTGACGGCGACCCGGAGCCGCTGCCCTACCTGGACAGCGACCACAACCGAGCCCGGGGCCAGATCGACGTCGACCTGGAGGTCTCGCTGCAGACCGCGGCGATGCGCGAGGCAGGCATCGACGGCGCGCTGCTGTCGCGCTCGAACTATGCCGACGCCGCCTACTGGACGCTGGCCCAGATGGTCGCGCACCACAGCGCCAACGGCTGCCAGCTGCGCACCGGCGACCTGATGGGTACCGGCACCTTGTCCGGCCCACTGCCGGAGCAGGCCGGCTCGCTGATGGAGCTGACCCGCGGCGGCCGCCAGCCGCTGCCATTGCCCGGCGACGAGCAGCGTGAATTCCTCGCCGACGGCGACAGCATCACGCTGCGCGGGCGCTGCAGCCGCGACGGCGCACGGTCCATCGGTTTCGGCATCTGCCGCGCCCGGGTGTTACCGGCGCGGGTGGCGCAGCCCGGCTGAACGAGCATCACGTCGCGCCGTGGGCCGCGCGCGCGGGCGACCCGCGTCGCGACGGCGGGATTCCCCCGCGCGGCGAACGGTCGTGCCACGCACACGGGGCGCACACGCCAGGCCTGCATTAGCATGCGCGCTGATCCGCCTGCCTGCCCTGCCCACCGTGCCTACCCGCTCTTTCTCCCGTCGCGCCGCCATCGGCATGTTCGCCCTGGCCAGCCTGCTCGTGTCGGGTTGTGCCTCGCTGCACGACAAGCAGGGCGAATGGATCTTTCAGCCGAGCGAACGCACGTGGGGCGGCCGCACGGCCGACGACATGCAGGACCGCTGGATCGAATTCGACTCGCCGCTCAGCGGCAAACGGGTGCGGCTGCATGCCTTGTGGCAGGAAGCGCCGCCGCGCCTGCGGCCGGCCACGGCCGCGGCCGCGGTCGAGGGCGAGGATGCCGCGCCGGTGCTGCTGTACCTGCACGGCTCGCGCTGGAACGTCACCAGCTCGGCGTTCCGCGCCCGGCGCATGCAGGAGCTCGGTTTCGCCGTGCTGGCGCTGGACTACCGCGGATTCGGCAAGAGCGACCCGGACCGCCCGTCGGAGGCCCTGGCCTACGAAGACGCGCGCGCCGCCTGGGACTGGCTGGCCGCGCAATACCCACAGCGGCCACGCTACATCTTCGGCCATTCGCTGGGCGGTGCGATCGCGATCGAGCTGGCGCGCCAGGTCGGCGACGAGGCCGGCACCATGGTCGAGGGCACGTTCACGTCCATCCCCGACGTGGTGCGCAGCATGCGCTGGGGCTGGTTGCCGGTGGCCCCGCTGATCACCCAGCGTTTCGACGCGCGCAGCAAGGTGGCCGAGATCGGCTCGCCGCTGCTGGTGGTGCACGGCACCAACGACAGCCTGATCAAGCCCGAACTGGGCCGCCGGCTGTTCGAGGCGGCCAACGGCCCGAAGCGTTTCGTGCTGGTCGACGGCGGCACGCACCACAATACCAACGCGATCGGCCAGGACCTGTACCGCGACGCGATCGGGCAGTTGTTCGGGCTGCGCTGATCGACCGCCAGGGGCCGGGTCGGCCAGTGGCCACTCGGAACCCTTCTGCTACCCTCGGCATTCATGCCCGCGCCACCACCCACTCCGCCCGAAGCCCGCCAGCGCGCACCGGAGCCGGCCCGGGGCGCACGGACCGAGGCCAGCCCGCCGGCACAGCAGCGGCCCATGGGCGACGCTACCGTCGTACTCATCCTGGCCGCGCTGCTGGGCGTGCAGCCGCTCACCACCGACCTGTACCTGCCCGCCCTGCCCGCGTTGACCGAGGGTTTCGGCGCCGGCATGGCGCAGGCCCAGCTGACCTTGTCGGCGTTGCTGATCGCATTCGGCGTGTCGCAGCTGGTGTGGGGCTCCTTGTCGGACCGGTTCGGCCGGCGTCCGGTGCTGTTGCTGGGCCTGGGCGCGTATACGCTGGCGGCGATCGGCAGCGCACTGGCGCCGTCGATGGAATTGCTGGTGATGTGGCGCGCCGTCCAGGGCGCGGCCATGGGCGCCGGCGTGACCTGCGCACGCGCCATCATCCGCGACCTCTACCATCCGGCCGACGGCGCGCGCGTGATGTCCAAGGCCTTGTCCGGCCTGGCCGTGGTCGCTTTCCTGAGCCCGCCGGTGGGTGGCCTGATGTCCGACCTGTTCAACTGGCGCGCCGCGCTGGCGGTGCTGGCGGTCTTCGGCGCGGCCTCGCTGGTGCTGGTCTTCCTGCGCTTCCAGGAATCCTTGCCGCGCAAGGACCCGCACGCCTTGCAGCCGCTCGCGCTGCTGCGCAGCTGGGGCCGGATCGCGCGCCACCCGACCTTCGTCGCGTTTTCCGCGTTGTCGGTGGCCTCGTATGCCGGTCTGTTCACCTTCCTGGCCACGTCGTCGTTCGTGTTCATCCAGGTGCTGGGCCTGGGCAAGACGTCCTACGGCCTGCTGATGGCGTCGGCGTCGCTGTTCTTCATGACCGGCACCTTCGTGTGCCGGCGGCTGCTGCACCGCTACGGCATCCGGCGCACCGTGGCCATCGCCAGCGGCCTGACGCTGTGCAGCGGCAGCGCCATGGGCCTGTTCGCACTGGCCGGCTGGAGCGCCGGCCCCCACGGACTGTGGTTCATCATGCTGCCGATGTATGTGTTCATGCTCGCCCATGGCATCCACCAGCCCTGCGGGCAGAGCGGGGCCGTCGGCCCGTTCCCGCAGGCGGCGGGAGCGGCGTCGGCACTCAACGGCTTCCTGATGATGCTGGCCGCCTTCGGCGTCGGCGGCTGGCTGGGCCAGCGCATGGACGGAACCGTGTTGCCGCTGACCAATGGCATCTGGTTCTGGAGTGCCGTCATCGCCGGCTCCGGCTGGCTCCTGGTGCACCGTTACGGAGAACCCGCCCATGCCGCCGCCGGTGCGCGCTGAGGACGACCGGCCCTGGTGCCTGGCGCTGGCCGGGCCCACCGCCGCGGGCAAGACGGCCGCGGCACTGGCGCTGGCACGCGAATGGCCGCTGGAGATCGTCAGCGTCGACTCGGCGCTGGTGTACCGCGGCATGGACATCGGCACGGCCAAGCCCAGCGCGCTCGAACGCGCCCAGGTTCCCCACCATTTGATCGACATCGTCGACCCTGCGCAGAGCTACAGCGCGGCGCGTTTTGCGCAGGACGCCGACACGCTGGTGCGCGCCATCAACGGCCGCGGCCGGATGGCCCTGCTGGCCGGCGGCACGATGCTGTATTTCAAGGCGCTGATCGACGGGCTGCACGACATGCCGCCGGCCGACACCGGCGTGCGCGCCGAACTCGAACAGGCGGCGCACGCGCGCGGCTGGCCGGCCCTGCACGGCGAACTGGCGCGGGTCGACCCGGTGACCGCCGCCCGGCTCGCGCCCAACGACAGCCAGCGCATCCAGCGCGCGCTCGAGGTGTACCGGCTCACGGGCCGCGCGCTGAGCAGCCTGCACGGCGGCGGCGGGGCGCCGGCGGTGGCCTCGCGTTTCGCCGGCATGCCCATGGTGTCGCTGGAGCCTCGCGATCGCGCGTGGCTGCACGAGCGCATCGAACAGCGTTTCGACGCCATGCTGGCGCAGGGCCTGCTCGACGAGGTCCGCGCCTTGCGTGCGCGCGGCGACCTGCATCCCGACCTGCCCTCGATGCGCTGTGTCGGTTACCGCCAGGCCTGGGAAGCCCTCGAGCACGGCGGGAGCCTGGAGCAACTGCGCGAACGCGGCGTGGTTGCCACGCGCCAGCTGGCCAAGCGCCAGCTGACCTGGTTGCGCAGCATGCCGGCGCGCCACATCGTCGCCTGCGACGACGCCGATGCGCTGGCACAGGTGTTGCGGCTGGGCCGACAACTGGCGGGGACGGGCCCATGACACTGCAGGTGCGCGAGCTGCGCAAGCACTACGGCACGAGCTGCGTGTTCCGCGACGTGTCGCTGGACGTGGCGGACGGCGAATTCGTCGCCATCGTCGGTGAGTCCGGTGTCGGCAAGTCGACGCTGCTCAATTGCATGGCCGGCCTCGACCACTGGGACGCGGGCAACGTGTCGCTGGACGGCATCGACCTGGCGACGCTGGACGACGTGCAACGGGCCCATCTGCGACGCGATCATGTCGGCTTCGTGTTCCAGGCCTTTCATGTGCTGCCGCACCTGGACGTGGCGCAGAACGTGGCGCTGCCGCTGATGCTGCAAGGCCGCCACGACAGCGCCCGGGTGCAGGCCATGCTGCATGCGGTCGGCCTGGACGGACTCGGCGCGCGGCTGCCGCAGCAGCTCAGCGGCGGCCAGCTGCAGCGGGTGGCGATCGCGCGGGCGCTGGTGCACCGGCCCTCGCTGCTGCTGGCCGACGAGCCGACCGGCAACCTGGACCCGACGACGGCGGCCCGGGTGATGGACGCGCTGGTCGCGCAAACGCGCGAACACGGCGCCTCGCTGGTGCTGGTGACCCATTCGGCGGCAGCGGCGCAACAGGCTGACCGCGTATTGCATCTCAGCGCGAACGGCATCTCCGGCTCAGGCACAATTCCGCCATGACCGCGCCGATCCGATCCCAGTACGAAGACTTCATGCGCCATGTGTTCGAACATGGCGTGCACAAGAGCGACCGCACCGGCACCGGCACGCGCAGCGTATTCGGCCACCAAATGCGGTTCGACCTGAACGAAGGCTTCCCGCTGGTCACCACGAAGAAGGTGCATCTGCGCTCCATCATCCAGGAGCTGCTGTGGTTCCTGACCGGTTCGTCGAACAACCAATGGCTCAAGGAACGCGGCGTCAGCATCTGGGACGAATGGGCCAGCCCCGACGGTGACCTGGGCCCGGTGTACGGCGTGCAATGGCGCAGCTGGCCAACGCCGGACGGCGGCCACATCGACCAGATCGCCAACGTGATCGAGACCCTCAAGACCAACCCGGACTCGCGCCGCATCATCGTCAGCGCCTGGAACGTGGCCGAGCTCGACAAGATGGCGCTGATGCCGTGCCACGCGTTTTTCCAGTTCTACGTTGCACCACCGACCCGTCCCGGCGAACCGGGCCGGCTGAGCTGCCAGCTGTACCAGCGCAGCGCCGACATCTTCCTGGGCGTGCCGTTCAACATCGCCAGTTATGCGCTGCTCACCCACATGGTGGCCCAGCAATGCGACCTGGCGGTGGGCGATTTCATCTGGACCGGCGGAGACTGCCACATCTACAGCAACCACCACGAGCAGGTGCAGCTGCAATTGGCCCGCGCACCTTATCCCTATCCGACGCTGCGCATCAAGCGCAGGCCGCCGACCCTGTTCGACTACGCGTTCGAGGATTTCGAGGTGCTGGACTACCAGTGCCACCCAGCCATCTCGGCGCCGGTGGCGGTCTGAACCCGGACGCCACACCCATGCGCATCAACCTGATCTACGCCCGCGCCCGCAACGGCGTGATCGGCGCCAACAACAGCCTTCCCTGGCACCTGCCGCAGGACCTGGCGCATTTCAAGCGCCTGACCGCCGGCGCGCCGGTGATCATGGGGCGCAAGACCTGGGATTCCCTGCCGCCGCGTTTCAAGCCGCTGCCGGGACGCACCAACATCGTGGTGACGCGCCAGCGCGACTGGAACAGCGACGGCGCGCTGGCGGCCGACAGCCTGGAATGGGCGCTGGCGCTGTGCACGTCCGTGCAGCCCCGGCCGAGCGAGGTCTGGGTCATCGGGGGCGCGCAGTTGTTCGCCGCCGCGATGCCGCTGGCCGAGCGCGCCGTGGTCACCGAACTGGCGCGGGACTTCGATGGCGACGTGTTTGCGCCGACCCTCGATGCACCGTGGACGGAAGCATCGCGCGAGGAACAGGTCGCCCCGGACGGCCTGCATTTCGCGTTTGTGACCTATGTGCGTGAACCGCCGGCGCACACGCCGCAGCTCAGGCCACAATAACCGGCAACGGCGCCACGTCGGTCCAGCGGCCGCTGGCATGCGACGCGATACAGGCTTCGATGAACGCCATGGTGTGGGCCCCGTCGGCGATGCGCGGATACGGCGCCGGCGCGAACGGCTCACCCAGCGTGAGCGCCATGCGCTCCCGGGCCAGTTCGCTGTAGATGTTGGCGAAGGCCTCGCGCAGCCCTTCCGGATGGCCCCGCGGCGTGCGGCCGGCAGCCAGCACCTCGGGCGGCAGGAAGGCATCTCCGCGGCCAATGAGCCGGGTCGCTTCGCCCTGGATCGACAACTGCAGGTAGCTGGCCTGGCGGTGCGACCATTCCAGTGAACCCTTGGCGCCGAACAGGCGCAGCCGGATGTCGTTCTCGGCGCCCGAGGCCGCCTGCGTGGCCGTGAAGGTGCCGCGCGCGCCGCCGTCGAACTCCAGCAGGGCCGACACATGGTCGGTGACGGTACGCCCGGGCACCAGCGCGCCGACGTCGGCGCTGACACGGCGGATAGGCCGGTCGGCCGTGAAACAGGCCAGGTGCTGCGCGTGGCATCCGATGGCACCCATGACCAGGGCCAGGCCGCTGCGCTGCGGGTCCAGCAACCAGTCGTACCGCGGCGCACGCGGGCCGTCCTCGACCCGGGTCGCCATGCCGCCTTGCAGGTATTCGACCTGCACCAACCGGATCTCGCCGAGCACGCCTTCGCGCACCAGATGGCGTGCATGGCGGATCATCGGATACGCCGAATAACCGTGGGTGATCGCGAACAGCCGCCCACGCCGTGTCGCCTTGTCCAGCAGGTCGCAGGCCTGGGCGAAGTCGTGCGTCACCGGCTTGTCGCCGATGACGTCGAAGCCGGCCTCGAGGGCGGCCGCGGCATACGGGTAGTGGGTGTCGTTGGGTGTCATGATGGCCAGCGCGTCGGCACCGTCGTCGCGTGCGCGTTCGCGCGCCAGCAACTCGGCCAGGTCGCCGTAGCTGCGCGCGGCATCGAGACCGAGGGCCACACCGGCGTCGCGCGAACGCTGCGGATCGCTGGAGAACACCCCTGCCACGACGGTCCAGTTGCCATCGAGCATGGCCGCGCCGCGGTGCATCTCGCCGATCCAGCTGCCGGGCCCGCCGCCGGCGACGGCCAGTCGCAACGGACGCTGGAATCGGGATCGGATGGTGGACATGCGGCTTTTCCTTTCGGTGTTGTGACGGGACGGACAGCGGATTATCGACACCGCGCGCGCGCTCCGGCATGCATGCGTTTCTTGTGCCGAAACGCCGGCATGGCTCCGGCGGGCCGCGCCGGCGGCCGTTGGCGCGTGCCGCATGGCGTGCCGGTGCTACGATAGTGGAACGGTATTCGATTAACCAACGCCGGCGCAACCGATGCCGGTCCGCACACCATGGCCTCTGTCAGCCTGCGTCAGGTTCGAAAGTCCTACGACTCCCTCCCGGTGGTGCATGGTGTCGACCTCGAGGTGGCGGACCAGGAATTCGTCGTGCTGGTGGGGCCCTCGGGTTGCGGCAAGAGCACGCTGCTGCGCATGATCGCCGGCCTGGAGGACATCACCGACGGCGAGATCGCGATCGGCGAGCGGGTCGTGAACCAGATCGACCCCAAGGACCGCGACGTGGCCATGGTGTTCCAGGACTACGCGCTGTATCCGCACCTGACCGTGTTCCAGAACATCGCGTTCTCGCTGCAATACCGTGGTGTGGACAAGGCCGAGATCGCGCGCCGCGTCGCCGAGGCGGCCGCCATCCTGGACATCGAGCCGCTGCTGCAGCGCAAGCCGCGCCAGCTCTCGGGCGGCCAGCGCCAGCGGGTCGCGATGGGCCGGGCCATCGTGCGCGAACCCGAGGTGTTCCTGTTCGACGAGCCGCTGTCCAACCTCGACGCCAAGCTGCGGGTGCAGATGCGCACCGAGATCAAGAAGCTGCGCGACCGGGTGCGCACCACGGCCATCTATGTCACGCACGACCAGATCGAGGCCATGACGCTGGCCGACCGCATCGTGCTGATGAACAACGGGCGGGTCGAGCAGATCGGCACACCGGAAGACGTGTACGAGACACCGGCCACGCTGTTCGTGGCCGGGTTCGTCGGCGCCTCGGCGATGAACCTCGTGCCCGGCCGGATCGAGGCCGACGGGCCGCACTGCATGCTGGTGCTGGGCCCGGATGCGCGGCTGGCGCTGCCGCCCGAGCGCTTCGCCGGCATGACGGGCCGCACGGTCACCGCGGGCCTGCGACCCGAACACCTGCAGTGGCAGGAACAGGCCGTCGGAGGCGGACTCAGCGGCGCGGCGCAGGTCGTCGAGCCCCTGGGCTCGGACACGCTGGTGGTGTTCGACATCGCCGGCCACGAGATGCAGGCACGCCTGCCGCCGCGCGTGGTGCGGCGCCCCGGCGACGCGGTGCGGGTGGGCATCGCGCCGCAGTCCATCCATCTGTTCGACCCCGAAAGCCAGCGCCGGATATGACACCGCTGCCGCCCGGCCTCTCAGTCGCACCACCCGGGCGCCGACTTGACGCGCGCCCACGCGGGGCGGAAGATTCCAGCGCACATCCGGCCCGTGGATGCCGCTGTCGCCGGCACCACGCCCCGCATGCGATCACCCCGCCATCGGTTTCGTTCATCAACAACCAGGAGACAACACCGTGATCATCCGCCGCACCTTGCTCAAGACCGCCGCAGCCGCGACCGCCACCTCCATCATCGGCGCGCCCGCCATCGCCCAGGGCACGAAGAAGATCAGCTTCCTGACCTGGAACATCATCGACCAGAAGGAGCTGATCGAAGGCTGGATCAACCGGTTCAAGTCAACCCGGCCCGGCGTCGAGGTCGAATGGCTGGACAAGAAAGGGCCGGAGTTCAGCCCGTTCTACCAGACCCAGCTGGCCGCCGGCACCGCGCCGGACGTGATCAACACGCAGGGCGCGCTCGGCCTCGAATACGCGGCCCAGGGCGCGCTGATGGACCTGACGCCGCTGTTCGCCAAGGAGGCCGCCGTCAAGGGCCGTTATGACCCGAACTACCTGGGCAACTGGATGTACGAGGGCAAGAACTACATGGTGCCGTTCTACATCACCAAGACGCTGCTGTTCTACAACAAGCCGATGTTCGCCAAGGCCGGCCTGTCCGGGCCGCCGAAGAGTTTCGACGAGATCCTGTCTTTTTCCGAGAAGATGACCAGCGGCGACGCGTCGTCGGGTTTCATGACACTGAACTTCGACTGGTTGTACTGGCCCTTGCTGAAGATGAACGGTGTGGAACTGCTCACGCCCGACCTGAAGAAGACCGCCTTCAACACACCCAAGGCGATCGAGGTGTTCGACCGGCTGGCCAAGGCCACGGCCAACGGCTCCATCAACAAGATCGCCTGGACCGGCCGCTGGGTCGAACCCAACGGCGCCTTCGGTGCCGGCAACATCGGCATGTTGCACGCCCATTCGCCGGCCTATTTCTTCTTCAAGGGCCAGGGCAGCTGGGTCACGCCGGAGTCGCTGGGCGTGGCCCACATGCCCGGCAACTGGGCCACGCCCAACTCGCACGGGCTGGGCATCTCCAAGAGCAGCAAGCAACCCGAGCTGGCCTGGGAATTCCTGAAGTTCATCACGGACCAGGGCCAGGCCAGCGAACTGGGCACGCGGCGCAAGCTGCTCACCGGCAATGTCGCAGTCGACAAGGCCACGCTGGCCATGCTGCAGAAGGACGACCCGGTGGTCCACACGATCCTGACAACCCAGCTCGAACATACCGACAGGATGACCGGCAACTGGCGCCTGGGCAACGACAGCCGCGTCAAGGAGGCGTTCTGGCCCGAGGTGCAAAGCGTGCTGCTCGGTCGCAAGGACGCCAAGAGTGCGCTGGCCGATGCCGACCGGCGCGTGACCCGCGAGCTCGGACGCTCCTGATGCGAGCAATGGCGTGCAGGCGGCATTTTCCCGCCGGGCCGCTCCCAGGGAACCACCGGCCCCCTCGGGGGGCCGAGAAATACACGAAGTGACGAGCGTGGGGGCCACATCCTGGTGGGGACAGCAGCGCAACCGTCAGCTTGCGCTGATCGTGTGTTTCCTGCTGCCGTCGCTGATCATCTTCTTCCTGTACCGCATCTTGCCGCTGGGCTGGAACGTCATCTTGTCGTTCCAGTCCTGGTCGCCATTGCGGCCGGCCGAGTGGATCGGCTTCGAGCACTACGTCGAGATGTGGGAATACGACGACGTGTTCTGGATCGCGCTCAAGAACACGCTGATCTTCATCGCGGCATCACCGCTGGCCATCGCGGCGGCGCTGGGCATTGCCTTGCTCGTGAACTCGGACCTCAAGGGAGCGTCCGTCTACCGCACCATCGTGTTCCTGTCCTACCCGCTGATGGCGATCGCGGTCGGCATCATCTGGCGCTGGATGTACGACGAACGCGGCGGCATCATCAACTACGCGCTGCGTTCGAGCGGCCTGATTGACCAACCGATCGGTTTCCTGCAGGACTTCGACTGGGCCCTGCCCTCGGTGATCTTTGCCGAGATCTGGCAAATCCTGGGTTTCTACATGATCATCCTGCTGACCGGCCTGCAGAGCATTCCACAGAACCTGTACGAGGCGGCACGCATAGACGGCGCGCCGGCCTGGGCGCGTTTCTTCCGCATCACCTTGCCGATGTTGCGGCCGTCGTTGTTCCTGTGCGTGGTGGTCGGCATCCTGAACTCGTTCTCCAGCTTCGACCTGGTCTACATCATGACCAACGGCGGGCCCGGCCATGCGACCGAACTGCTGATCACACACATCTACAAATCCGGCTTCGTGCAGACCAAGTTCGACTATGCTGCGGCGCTGACGGTAGTGCAGTTCGCGCTGCTGGTCGGCCTGACCTTCGTGGCCAACAAGGCGGCAGGTGGCAACGCCGGTGCCGTGGAGCAGGACTGAAACATGGCCAGTGCACGCAAGCAGGCGGCCTGGCTGGGACTGCGCCACCTGACGCTGATGGTGATCGCCTTCCTGATGCTGGTGCCGTTCTACTGGGTCATCAAGACCGCCATCACGAACGAGAACATCTATGCCTATCCGCCCAACCTGCTGCCGCAGAATCCGCACCTGTTCAACTTCGTCGACGTCTGGTACCTGATACCCTTCCCGCGTTACCTGCTCAACAGCATCGTCGTCTCGACCATCGCCGTGGTCGGCAACGTGGTGTTCAACGCGATGGCCGGCTACGCGCTGACGCGCCAGTTCGCCGGCCGCAACGCGGTGCTGGCGCTGTTCCTGTCGTGCATGCTGATCCCGTTCCAGGCCACCATCATCCCGGCCTACCTGATCACCGCCAAGCTCAACCTGCTCAACACCTACTTCGGGCTGGCGCTGCCGATGCTCTCGACCATCGTCTGCATCTTCGTGTTCAAGGCTGCGTTCGAGGCCGTGCCGCGTTCGCTGATCGACGCGGCGCGGCTGGACGGCCTGTCCGAGTGGCGCATCATCCTGCGCGTGCTGATGCCGCTGTCCAAGCCGGCGATCGCGACCAACGTGATCCTGACCTTCATCTGGTCGTGGAACAACTTCCTGTGGCCGCTGCTGATCACGCGCGACCCGCTGATGCAGACCCTGCCGCTGGGACTGGCCCGTTTCCTGTCCTACCTGGAGGACACCACCGGGGCCTTGTATGCGTTTGCCGTCATGGTACTTGCGCCGTCCATCCTGGTGTTCCTGATGGCGCAGAAGGAATTCATCCGCGGCCTGACGTCGGGAGCGACCAAGGGATGACGAGCCGCTGGTGGTTGTCGCGCTGGTTCATCGTTCCCACGCTGATGCTGCTCGTGTGGCTGGGCTGGATGCTCTACGTCGGCCAGCACGACAACGGGCTGATCGAAGGTCGGGTCGTCGACGCCGCCGGCCAGCCCGTCGCCGACGCGACGATCCGCATCTTCGACCGCGGTTTCGTGACCCACCAGGAACGCGGGCGGACCCGGACCGATGCGCAAGGCCGTTTCCGCATCACCGACAACACCAGCCACT
Source organism: Comamonadaceae bacterium G21597-S1 (assembly GCA_027214345.1). Classification (GTDB taxonomy): domain Bacteria; phylum Pseudomonadota; class Gammaproteobacteria; order Burkholderiales; family Burkholderiaceae_C; genus CAISIP01. The sequence continues at coordinate 196,188 of JAPWHR010000009.1, read as the reverse complement.
CGGTACAGCTCGAAGCCGAGACCGAGGCCCTGGGCCGCTCGGAACGTTACGAGTTGCGCCTGTGGTTCGCCGCGCAGGATGCGCGGCTGTCCGAACCCTTGCGCTTCAAGGCCACTCCATGAAACTCCTTCGGCCCACCCCCACCCGCCAGGTCGAACGCCGATGACGAGTACTGCAACGTCCGAGCCGCCGGTGATCCTGTTCGACCCATGGCCACGCAGCGCCGACCTGATCTTCAGCCCCGCGATGCGCATGCGTTTCGAGGCCCTGGGCACGGTGGTCGGCCTGGCCGAGAGTGCCGGCGGCAAGTTGCCCGCGGAGTTCGTCGATGCGCACCTGGCGCGGGCCGTGGCCATCGTCGGCCAGACCGACATGGACGCGCATCGCATCGCGCGGGCACCCCGGTTGCGCGCCATCGTCAATGTCGAAGGCAACTTCACACAGAACATCGATTACGCGGCCTGCTTCGCGAGCGGCGTCCAGGTGCTCGGCATCGCGCCGGTATTCGCGCAGCCGGTGGCCGAGATGGCGCTGGGCATGGCCATCGACCTGGCGCGTGGCATTACGCGGGGCGACCAGCTGATGCGAGCCGGCCAGGAGCAATACGGCCTGGCGGGCAACCGCAGTGCTTTTTCGTTGCACGGCCAGACCATGGGCCTGATCGGCTGCGGCAACCTGGGACGGGCACTGATTCCGTTGCTGGCACCGTTTCGCCCGCGCCTGCTGATCCACGACCCCTGGCTGCCCGACAGCCTGGTGCGAGAACTCGGCGGCGAACCTGCCGGCCTGGAGCAGGTGCTGGGCCAGCCCAGGGTCATCTTCGCGCTGGCCGGCGTGACCGAACAGAACCAGGGCTGGCTCGACCGGGACCGCCTGGCGACGATCCGCGGTGACGCGATCTTCCTGCTGATGTCGCGCGCCGGCATCGTCGATTTCGACGCGCTGGTCGACCTGGTGGCGCAAGGCCGGTTTCGCGCGGCCACCGACGTGTTCCCGGTCGAACCGGCGCCGACGGACCTGCGCGCGCGCCAGGTCGACGGCCTGCTGCTGTCGGCCCACCGGGCCGGCGGCTTGGCCAGTGCGCTAGCGGCCATCGGGGAGATGGTCGTCGATGACCTGGGCCTGATTCTGGCAAACCTGCCGCCGCAACGGCTGCAGGCGGCGCGGCGCGAAACCGTCGGGCGCTGGCGCAATACGCCGGGGCGCAGTTATGCGCCGGGGACGCGGCTGTGATGCATCGCAGGACGACCTGCGCCACGGCGCCGGCCTGGGCAAAGGCTTGCCGATGACGTCGATCACCGTGGTCCACCTCGAGCCAGACCGGCTCGGCGAAGGTCCGCAATGGAACTTCCGGGAGCAGCGCCTGTACTGGGTCGATGCCTTTGCGCCCGCGATCCGGCGGCTGGACCCTGCCGACGGGTCGGTGCGCAGCTTCCAGCTGGTAAACGACATCGGCTCCTTCGTATTCTGCGCCGACGGCAGCCTGATCGGCGGCACGCGGGCCGGCTTCCAGCGCATCCGCCTGCGCGATGACGGCGGCGCCGACTGCACGGTACTCGCCGACCCCCTGGCGCGCGACCGGCGCCTGTTGCTGAACGACGGCAAGTGCGACCGACGCGGCCGTTACTGGTGCGCCACGGTGCACTCCGACTTCATCGGCCGCCAGGCCGAGTTGCTCCGGCTCGACCCCGACCTGTCGGTGACGCGCATGGACGGCGATTTCGTCATCGGCAACGGCATCGCGTTCGCTCCCGACGACAGCCGCATGTACCTGGCCGACAGCCGGGACGAAACCGTCTGGGTCTACGACTTCGACCTCGCGCGCGGCCGCATCTCCGGCAAGCGGCGTTTCTTCTCCACCGCCGGCATCGAAGGACGCGTCGACGGCGCGACCTGCGACACCGAGGGAAACTACTGGTGTGCGCTGGTACACGGTGGGGCGGTGGCATGTATTTCGCCCGCGGGCAGGATGATCGAACGCATCGCGATCCCGGTGCGCCATCCGACCATGGTCACGTTTGGCGGGCCGGGACTGGACCAGCTCTACGTGACCACGGCCCGCCAGTTGCTGCCCGAAGACGAACGTTCGGCCTGGCCGCAGGCTGGTGCCCTGTTGCGTATCGACGGCATAGGTGCCACCGGCGTGGCCGAGCCGTTCTTCGGGGCACCATGACGCAGCCCGGGTCCCCATATCGACGGTGCGGATGACCGGTTGCGACGCCGGCATCGGGCTGAAGACCAGCCTGTCGATAATGCAGGCGTGAGGCCCGCCCGGCCCATCGTCATTGCGCCACTGCGACCACACCATGAAACTTGCCACCTGGAACATCAACTCCCTGACCGTGCGCCTGCCCCAGGTGCTGGACTGGCTCGCCGCCAACCCGGTCGACGCCTTGGGCCTGCAGGAACTCAAGCTCAGCAACGACAAGTTCCCGCGCGACGCATTGCAGCAGGCGGGCTACCACAGCGCCGTGTTCGGGCAGAAGACCTACAACGGTGTCGCCATCCTCAGCCGTACGCCGATGCGCGACATCGTGACCAATATCCCGGGTTTCGCCGACGAGCAGTCGCGCGTGATCGCTGCCACGCTCGATACGCCGCGGGGTCCGCTGCGGCTGGTCAACTGCTATTTCGTCAACGGACAGGAACCCGGCAGCGAGAAGTTCGCGTACAAGATGCGCTGGCTGCAGGCGCTGCAGGACTGGCTGCGCGGCGAACTGGCGGCCCATCCCGAGCTGGTCGTGCTGGGCGACTTCAACGTGGCCGCCGAGGACCGCGACAGCTGGGATCCGGAGGGCCTGCGCGACACCATCCACCACACGGTGCAGGAGCGCGAACATTTCCGCGCGCTGTTGCTGCTGGGCCTGCACGACAGCTACCGCATGTTCGAGCAGCCGGAGAAAACCTATAGCTGGTGGGACTACCGCGAGTTCGCGTTCCGGCGCAACCGCGGGCTGCGCATCGACTATGTGCTGGTCAGCGAGGGGCTCAAGCCCCGCGTGACGGCATGCACCATCGACAAGGCCCCGCGCAAGAACGAACGGCCCAGCGACCACACGCCGGTGGTCGTGGAACTCGCGGACTGACGGACGGCGCGACGCCGACACGCCGTACCGGCGGTTTCGTCGCTGCGCGCCTATTCCAGACCCAGGTCCTGGATCTTGCGGGTGATGGTGTTGCGGCCGATGCCCAGCTTCTGCGCCGCCTCGATGCGCCGGCCGCGGGTATTGGCCAGTGCGGTGAGGATCAGCCGCGACTCGAACCGTCGGGTCAGGGCTTCCCAGACGTCGGGCTGGCCGGCTGCCAGCATCTGGCTGGCCTCGAGCTCGACACCGGATTCCCAGTCCGCACCCATGGCCATCGGCGGGTGGACAGACGCCGTGTGGTCCGGTTCGCCCGCGACCGGTGCTGCCGCCGGCGACGACCTGTTGACCGCGCTGGCGACCGAGTCGGGCCGTTCCTGCGACGACACGGCGGCTGCGAAGCCTTGCAAACCGGATGCCGGTTGCTCACCCGCCGCCACAGTGGCGGCTCCCATCAGCACTTCCGGGGGAAGATCCTTGGCGTCGATCACCTGGGCCGGTGCCATCACGGTCAACCAGTGGCAGATGTTCTCGAGCTGGCGCACGTTGCCCGGAAAACCGAAGCGCGAGAGCTGCTGCAGCGCGGCGTCGGAGATGCGCTTGGGTTCGACCTCGAGCTGGCGAGCACTTTGCTGCAGGAAGTGGCGCGTCAATGCCGGTATGTCCTCGCGGCGTTCGCGCAGGGGCGGCAGCCGCAGGCGGATCACGTTGAGGCGGTGGAACAGGTCTTCGCGAAACGCACCGTCCTTGACGCGTTGCTCCAGGTTCTGGTGGGTTGCGGCGATCACGCGCACGTTGGTCTTGATGGCGTCGTGGCCACCGACCCGATAGAAGTTGCCGTCGGACAGGACGCGCAACAAGCGGGTCTGCAGATCGAACGGCATGTCGCCGATCTCGTCCAGGAACAGGGTTCCGCCATCGGCCTGCTCGAAGCGCCCGCGTCGCATGGTCTGGGCGCCGGTAAAGGCGCCGCGTTCATGCCCGAACAGCTCGCTCTCGAGCAGGTCCTTGGGGATCGCCGCGGTGTTGATCGCGACGAACGGTGCGCTGCCGCCACCGCCCCGCGGCGAATGCTTGTGCAAGGCGCGCGCGACCAGCTCCTTGCCCGTGCCCGATTCACCGGTGATCATCACCGTGACATTGCTCTGGCTCAGCCGACCGATGGCCCGGAACACGTCCTGCATGGCGGGGGCCTGCCCCAGCATCTCGGGCGGCGCAACGGCGCGATGCTCCGAGACCTCCTCGCGCTGGCTCTCCTGCATGGCGCGACGGATCAGTTCGACCGCCTTGGGCAGGTCGAACGGCTTGGGCAGGTACTCGAACGCACCGCCCTGGAACGCGGACACCGCGCTCTCCAGATCGGAGAACGCGGTCATGATGATGACCGGCAATCCGGGATGGTCGCGCTTGACCTTCTCGAGCAGTTCCAGGCCGGAACCGCCGGGCATGCGGATGTCGCTGACCAGGATCTGCGGACCATCGTGATCGCCGGCCCCTTCGAGCGCGGACAACACGTCACGGATGTTGGTGAAGCTGCGGGTGGCCAGGTTCTCCCGGAGCAAGGCCTTCTCCAGCACGAAGCGGATCGACTGGTCGTCGTCAACAATCCATATCGGCTTCATGATGCAGGGCCGCACGGCGGGCGCATGGGGATTCGGTAATGGTTGGACAAGGTTCAGGGCAATGGAATGAGTATCTTGAAGTCGGTGCGTCCCGGCACGCTGTCCACCTCGATCATTCCGTGGTGCTGCTGGACAAACGACTGTGCCAGCGTCAACCCCAGTCCGGATCCACCGTCGCGCCCCGACACCAGCGGGTAGAAGATGCGATCCTTGATCGAGTCTGGAACACCAGGCCCGTTGTCGATCACATGCAATTCCAGTGCCAACCTGTAGCGTTGCTTGCCGAAAGTGACCTGCCGCACGACCCGGGTCCGCAATGTGAGACAGGCATCGCCCGCCGCAATCCGCTCGGCCAGTGCCTGGCAGGCATTGCGCGCGATGTTGAGCACGGTCTGGATCAGTTGCTCGCGGTCGGCACGCAGCTCGGGAATCGACGTGTCGTAGTCGCGCACGAACTTCAGTCCCCGCGGGAACTCGGCCACCACCAGCGATCGCACCCGTTCGCAGACCTCGTGGATGTTGACGTCCATGACCCGGTGCGGGAATCGATGCGGCGCCAGCAACCGGTCGACCAGCGACTGCAGCCGGTCGGCCTCGCGAATGATGACCTGTGTGTATTCGGTCAGGCCGCGACCCTCGATCTCCATCTCGAGCAGCTGCGCCGCCCCGCGGATGCCGCCAAGCGGGTTCTTGATCTCGTGCGCCAGGTTGCGGATCAGTTCCTTGTTGGCCTCGGCCTGGTCGGTCAGCCGTTCCTCGCGGTCCTGCCGCGCCTGCTGCTCCAGCGGCAGCAATTCGACGATGATCTCGCCGCGCGATTCGGTCTGGGTGACGATGACATGCACCGGCAAGGGGTCATGGTTGGGGCGGTTGAGCCAGGCGTCGTAGCGCAGCGCGGCAAACTCGTTGACGCCGGCGCCGTGCAGCGCATTGAGCAGTGTCTGGCGCTCCACGAAGTTGTCGGCAAACTGCGACGCCTCGATGGTTCGACGCGACACACCCAAAGCGTCTTCCAGGGCCGAGTTCGCGAACACGACGATACCGTCCTCCCGCACCACCGCAACCAGGGTGGCCAGGCGGTCGAACGGGCGAAATCGGACAGGGACGGTTTCAGGCGGGTGTGAATCGGGGCCGGATCCGGTGCGCACTATTTCGAGCCGGAGATGCGGCCAAGCTCGCGGCGAATGCCGGCGATATCGCTTTCGGTCCGCGACAGATCGGCCTTGAGTTCCGCCACACGGTCGAGATACTTCTGGTAATTGCGCGACTCATTGCCACGTTTTTCCGGCTCGCCGTTGTTGTATTCGCGCGACAAATCTGCAAACCGTGTTTCGGCCTTCTTCAGTTCGGCCTCCAGGATCAGCCGGGCGTCGGAATCGCGGGCCTTCTGCTCCGCGTTGTCGACCCGTGCCGCGGGAGGGGTGGCGGAAGCCAGCCGCACCGGCGACTGCGGTACCGCGACAGGCTTGGTCACCGGCGGCTTGAAACCTTCGACCACCGTGACGTTTGCGCCCTCCACCAGCTTGCACTGGCCCTTCTGGGCGTCGGTAATCCGGTTGGTGTATTCGTTGCCGCAACGGTAGATGTCCGCCCGGGCAAAACCCGACAACGCCAGCACGGATGCGATCAGGGGTATCAACGTAAGGCTCTTCATGCTATCTCCACGCGTCTACAGATGCATCGACGGTCTGCCAGTATGCGCCAATTGACGGGATTGACCAAACCGCCAGGGTTCCCACAAAAGCAAAAGGGCGGTCGATACCGCCCTTGCTTCCTGCGACCACCGGCACGGTCGAAGCCGTGCCGCAGAGAGTCAGGTTACAGCGAATAATACATGTCGAACTCGGCCGGGTGGGTCGTCATGCGCATGCGCGTGACTTCCTGCATCTTGAGTTCGATGTAGCCGTCGATCATGGTGTCGGTGAAGACGCCGCCCTTGGTCAGGAACGCACGCTCGCGGTCCAGGTATTCCAGGGCCTGTTCCAGGCTGTGGCAGACCGTCGGGATCAGCGCATCTTCCTCCGGCGGCAGATGGTACAGGTCCTTGGTGGCAGCCTCGCCCGGATGGATCTTGTTCTCCACGCCATCCAGACCCGCCATCATCAGTGCCGAGAAGCACAGGTAGGGATTGGCCAGGGGATCCGGGAAACGGGCCTCGACGCGGCGTCCCTTGGGATTGGCCACGTATGGGATGCGGATCGCCGCCGAGCGGTTCTTGGCCGAATAGGCCAGCTTGACCGGAGCCTCGAAGTGCGGGACCAGGCGCTTGTAGCTGTTCGTGCCGGGGTTGGTGATCGCGTTGAGGGCACGGGCATGCTTGATGATGCCGCCGATGTAATACAGCGCGAAGTCGGACAGGCCGGCGTAGCCGTCACCGGCGAACAGGTTCTTGCCGTCTTTCCAGATCGACTGGTGCACGTGCATGCCGGAGCCGTTGTCGCCGACGACGGGCTTGGGCATGAAGGTGGCGGTCTTGCCGTAGGAATTGGCGACGTTGTGCACGACGTACTTGAGCAGCTGCGTCCAGTCGGCGCGTTGCACCAGGGTGCTGAACTTGGTGCCGATCTCGTTCTGACCCGCACCGGCCACCTCGTGGTGGAACACCTCGACCGGAATGCCGAGCGACTCGAGGATCAATGCGCATTCGGCACGCAGGTCCTGGGTGCTGTCGACCGGAGGAACCGGGAAATAACCGCCCTTGACGGTGGGACGATGGCCGCGGTTGCCGCCTTCGATCTTCTTGCCGGTGTTCCACGGTGCTTCGTATTCGTCGATCTTGACGAAGCAGCCGGACATGTCGACGTTCCATCGGACATCGTCGAAGATGAAGAATTCGGGTTCCGGGCCGAAGTAAGCCGTGTCGCCCATGCCCGATGCCTTCAGGTAGGCCTCGGCGCGCTTTGCGATCGAGCGCGGATCGCGGTCATACGCCTTGCCGTCGCCGGGTTCGACCACGTCGCAGCTCATGAACAACGTGGGCTCTTCGAAGAACGGATCAATATTGGCGGTGTTCGGATCGGGCATCAACAACATGTCCGATGCCTCGATGCCTTTCCAGCCACCGATCGACGAACCATCGAACGCGTGGCCCGAGCTGAACTTGTCTTCATCGAAGTGCGACACCGGCACGGTGACGTGCTGTTCCTTGCCTCGGGTGTCGGTGAAGCGGAAGTCGACGAACTTGACTTCGTTTTCCTTCACCATCTTGATCACGTCTGCGACGGTCTTGGCCATCAAATACTCCTGTTGGGCTGTTACTGAAAAGTCGAACCGGCGGATAAACGCAGTTTCTGTGCCAGAACGCCGGCGCATGCACGCTCTTCGCCAGCTCGCCATTTTGCCCTTTGTTGGCGCGGGTTCTGCGGCCTGAACGCCACTAAATCACCGAAACGAGCCCTCGGTGCGCACCATATTGATGCAATCGCACCGGAATGCACCTGAATAGTGCGAACTAATTTCGCACCATCTCGGGGCCCAGACGGAGGTCGAATTCCCGCAGACCGGCGCGCAAGGCGTCGAACGCCGGATCGACCTCGGCTGCGGGGCCCTTGACACCGAGCTCGATGTGCCGACCGTACTGTGGATGGTCGACGCTGGGCAAACTGAAGACACGCACGGCTGCAAAGCGAGCTTCCACCGCCTCCATCAACGGTGTCAGTGCGGCCTCCATCGCGCCGAAGACGATGACGGAGCGCTCGACCGACGGATCGCGATGGAAACAGGATGCGTACCAGGTGTCGAGCACCCATTCGATCATCGGCCAGGCCATGACCGGGAAACCCGGCACGAAATGAACAGTGCCTTCGCCCTTGCCCGGAACGTCGGCCGCGCGGCAGCTGAAACCCGGGATCTTGTTGTACGGGTTCGGAATGATGGTGCTGCCGACGGGAAACACGCCCATGTTCAACCGGTGCTGGTTGTCGGCGCGTTCGGGTTCATATGCGACGCCTTGCTCCAGCGCCACGTCGCGCATGCGTTCCTCGATCAGCAACCGGGCTTCGGGATGCAGCTGCAAGGCAACACCCAGTGCCAGCGCCGCGCACTGGCGGGTGTGATCGTCCGGTGTCGCGCCGATGCCGCCGCACGAGAACACCACGTCGCTGGAGGCGAACGCACGCTGCAGCGACGAGGTGATGCGCTGGCGCGAATCGCCGACGTAGTCGGCGTAGGCCAGTTGCAGGCCCCGCGCATGCAGACGCTCGATGACGGCCGGCAAATGCTTGTCGGCCCGTTTGCCGGACATGATCTCGTCGCCGATGATGATCAGGCCGAATGCGGGTACGGGAGTGTTGTCAGCCATGGGGCTCGTGGTTCAGGTGATCGGAAATGCTGGCGGCGCGCCGATGCGCAGCCGTGCGGCCACGAAGGGCCGGGCTTGCGGCACTGCATCAGGCGGGCCGGTGCGGCAACGGTACCGGCTGCGCCACTGGTGGCGCACCGGGGCCACTGCCCTCGTCGCGCAGTTTCTGCAACGCCGCCAGGCTGTAATGCGAAAACCACAACGACGAAAACGCAAACACCAGCGTGTAGACCCAGATGGCGATCGGCACCAGGATGACGAATGCCACGACGAACAGCGCGCCGGACGCCCACAACAGGCTGGGTGCCGCACCCAGGTAGCCGGTGACGACGCCGATCCCCAGCAGCCAGGGGCGATGGCGGCGCAGGATTTCCAGCCGCTCGGGCTTGCTCGCGTGTTCGGCCAGCGCATCGAAGGCCATGACCCGGTAGGTCAGCCAACCCCAGATCAGCGGCGGCAACACCAGGATCAGCGGCGGGATCAACCACAGGGGAATCGATACCAGCAACGCGACAATGGCCAGCAAGGTCGAACCCAGTGACCACAACAGGCTGGCCAGCAGGGACCCGCCCCGCTTGCGCTCGAGCAGCGAATAACGGCGCTCGGCCACCATCGTGACCAGTGCCGGAGTCATCAGCAACGCCACCACCAGCAAGGACAACAACACGATCAACGGCGTGACCGCAAAGACGACGATCAAGGGCGCCAGAACGGTCTTGAACCCTTCGGCGCCGATGCTTTGCAGCCATTCGAACAAGGTGGTGACCAGCGACGAGCCCTCCAGCAGGCCGCGCACGCCGTCGAGCGCGGCATCCCAGTAGAAGTAACCCAGCGTCAGCGACAAGGCCACCATCAGGACCAGCGGAAGAATCGACATCACGATCACGCGCGGTCGCAGGCAGTCGGCCGCCGCACGCCAGAAGGAGTCGAGAAACAGGTTCATGGCGCCGAGCATAACGCCGGCAGATGCAACCGGGCCCGGATCCGGTTTTCGATACGATGCAGGCCATGCCATTGATGACCGTCGACCACACTGAACTGGAAGTCGAACACCTGCCCGCCCCCCGGGACGCCATTTCCAGGGCGCCGCTGGTCTTCCTGCACGAAGGCCTGGGTTCGGTCGCCATGTGGCGCGACTGGCCCCGGCTCCTGTGCACGCGGCTCGGCCGGGCGGGCTGGGTCTATTCGCGGCGCGGCTACGGCCTGTCCGAACCGGTCGTCGACGTGCGCGGCCCGTCGGTCGAGGTCGACGGCAAGCGCAATGGGCGCCTGCGACCCGACTACATGCATCACGAGGCATGGTCCGTCCTGCCCGCCCTGCTCGCGCAACTGGGTGTCGCGCGGCCCGTACTCGTCGGCCATTCGGACGGCGGCACGATTGCATTGCTGCATGCAAGCCGCCATGCAACCAGCGCCTGCATCGTCATGGCGCCCCATGTCATCGTAGAAGACGTGTCGATCCGCAGCATCACGCAGGCCAGGGCCGCGTTCACGGACCGCGATTTGCGGCAACGCCTGCTGCGTTACCACCAGCACGTCGACTGCGCGTTCTGGCAATGGAACGATATCTGGCTCGATCCGGCATTCCGGGATTTCGACATTCGCGCCGAATGCCGGAACGTCGCAGCGCCCGTGCTGGCGATTCAGGGCCAGGACGACCCTTACGGCAGCCTCGCGCAGATCGACGAGATCATGCTTCCCGCGGAGCAGATCAGCCGTGTCGTGTTGCCCGATTGCGGCCATTCGCCACACCGGGATCAGGCCGAAGCGGTCAACCGGATCATCGACGACTTCCTGCGGCATTTGCCATAAGCGTGTAGCCGTCGCTCCTGTCGGTCGGGCCGCCCGCACAAGCGAGCAGGCGACCCAAAGCCGGTACTGGTGTGCTACGACGTGGGCAACTTGGCGTCGAGGCCACGGTCCGGCGACTCGAATACCTGACCCTTGCCGTCGGCCGGATCGATCAGGTCTTCGACCAGCAGTGTTCCGTAGTGCTGCGCGGCCACCGCCCCGCCGGCGCGTGCGACATCCGCCACCCGGCGCGCCACCGCATCCGAATCGGTGGGAACCACCAGGAACTGGCAACCGCGATCCGCCAATTGGCCATGCACCTTCACCAGGTTCAGTTCCTGGCCGACAGTGGCCAGCACGCCGGCGTTCGACAGGTCCGACGCGACCTGCGCCTGCATCTCCTGGGCCGAGTATCGGGTCTCGGAACCGTCCGACAGTCCGGTCTCGGCCAGCTTCCTGGCGGCCTGCTCCAGCGCATGCGCGTCCGGAAACACCAGCACGGTATGCCCGACCGGCTTGAAGACGCCGAAGGAACGGGGGGGATCTGACTTGTTCATGTAGCACTCCTGTTCGAATTCGGGGCCGTAGGTGGCCCGTCGAGTCCATCTTCGACTGTGCTGGCCCATGGCGCCATCGGCCCGCGCCTTCGCTCCCTGTCGGCGTGGTCTTACATGCGCCCGCGGGCCGGCCGGCCCCGTGCGACGCGATGCTGTCCGGCATCGGCGCCGGCACGGTTGCTCACGACCGCCGGGACGCCGCGGCCCATCGTGACAGGGCTTCGACCAGATGGAGTACGACCCAGGCCAGCAGCGCCAGGATGATGGCCGTGGCGTCGCGCCCGAGTCCGCATGCCACGCCGATGGCCGACGTCATCCACACGCTGGCAGCCGTCGTCAGGCCGACGACCTACTCATCCCGGCTGTGCTTGATGATGGTGCCGGCCCCCAGGAAGCCGATGCCTGCGATCACACCCTGGATGACCCGGCTCTGGTCTGCGATCTCCATGCCGGCAAATAGCGGCGCGATGACGAATGCCGCACTGCCCATGGCCACCAGCATATGGGTGCGCAAACCGGCGGCCTTGCCATGACGCTCGCGATTGACGCCGAGCAAGGCCCCGAGCAATCCGGCGAGCAGAATCCGCACGGCGATGCGGGTTGCCTCGCCGATCTCGGCCAGGTCGGAAAACTCGCTACGCAATGCGATCAGAATCTCGTCAAGCGGCCCCATGCATCACCTCCCGCCGGCAGATTGCCTGCACCGTCGCGGACATCCATCCGGACTCCTGCCTGCTCGCTGTCGACGCCGTCCGGTTGCTGGCTGCTCTGCATGGCTGATCCCCGCGATGGCGGTCCCATCATCGAATCTCGATGCTCCGTCAGAGGCTGGAGCCTGCATCGCCGCCGCCCGCAGCGTCGAGTCCACGCCGGCAGGTTAGAACATTCGCTGCAGCGGCGAAAGCGCGCACTGTAGGTCTTGTCCGATTCGCTTGTCGGCCAATCGCGCGCATCGTTTTCGAGCGTGGTTGACGCAGCCCCGCCACGCCAGCCCGGGCCCGTGCCTGGGCCCGTTGTCGGCCCGGTGCGCCGCGCAGGCGTGATGCCGCCGGAGCGGCGCCATCACGCGGCCGGTCAGCCGGCCACCTGCGCCATGTCCTGCGCTCCCAGCCAGCGCCACTGACCGGGCGCCAGGTCCGGCGGCAAGCTCAGCTGGCCGATACGCGAACGGTGCAAGGCCTCGACCCGATTGCCGACCGCAGCCAGCATGCGCTTGACCTGGTGGTACTTGCCCTCGGTCAGGGTCAGGCTCAACCGATGGGTATCCGTGGCCTCGCAAGCCGCGGCCCTTACCGGGCGCGGGCTGTCGTCGAGTACGACGCCGTCGCGCAGGCGCTGCAACTGCGTGTCGTCGAGCGCATGCTTGACCGTCACCTCGTACACCTTGGGCACGTGGTGGCGCGGCGAACTCATGCGGTGGATGAACTTGCCGTCGTCGGTCAGCAGCAGCAGCCCGGTCGTATCCTGGTCCAGCCGGCCGACGGCCTGCACGCCCTGCACCGCGGACTTGTTCGGGCGCATGCGCAGGGGTGACGGCAACAAGGTGTAGATACTGGGATAGGTCGACGGCTTCTGCGAACACTCCGTGCCGGCCGGCTTGTGCAGCATCAGGTAGGCCTTTTCGTGGTACGGCCAGGTCACGCCCTGCACCTGGAAACGCAGATCCGTCGTGTCGACATCGGCGCTGGCGTCCAGGCAGGTTTCGGGCTGCGCGGCATCGGCATCGGCATAAAGCCGGACCAAGCCTTGTTGCACCAGTCCGGCGCAGACCCGCCGGGTGCCAAAACCCTGAGAGTAGAGAATGTCCTGCAGTTGCATGTGCGGAGTATCGCAAGGACGGCGAGAAGCGACGCGGTTTTGTCTGGATTGAGCCGATGTCCGCCAAGCACGTGTACCGCTTGCGGGATTGCCGAAAAAAAGCCGCCAGGCAGTGACGCTTGGCGGCTTTTTGCCAGGGTTATTGGTGGAGCTGGGGGGATTTGAACCCCCGTCCGCAAGCCATCCTCGAGCAGATCTACATGTTTAGTGGTCTGATTTGAGTCTCGCCACCTGTGTCGCGCAGCCACACGCTACACAGGACGCCAGCACCCTATTGTCTCGCCCCATGCCAAGGTACCCGGCACAGAGCCAGCCGATGTGAATAACCTTACAGCCTGGACATCAGGACCTTGCGGTCATGACACCCTTGCCCAGCCCATCGGCCTGCTGTTGTAAGGCTCACTGGTTATTAAGCAGCGAGTGCGAAACGTTCGTCGTTTGCAGTTAGTTTGTTGAACCAAGATTTACGAGCGTAGCCCATGCTCGACATGCACCACAGCGATTCCGTACCCACGTCGAAACCAATGCAGCCCCTCAACCGGCATTTTAGGCCTATCCCAGCAATTGCAAGAGGGCCAGCGGATTTTCTATCGACGCATGGGCGCCCCAGCTATTGGTGTCGGCCTTGAGACCCAGGTACCCGTAGGTGGCTGCCACCGTGCCCATGCCGGCAGCCAGACCGGCGACGATGTCGCGCTCGTCGTCCCCGACATAGACGCAGTGGCCAGGGTCGACGCCGATCCGGCGGGCCGCTTCGAACAATGGCTCCGGATGCGGCTTGGCATGGGGGGTGGTGTCGCCGCTGATGACCACCGCGGCACTGGCAAACAAGGGCATCGCACGCGTCAGAGGTTCCGTGAATCGAGCCGACTTGTTGGTCACCACGCCCCAGCGCAGGCCTTTGCCCTGCAGTTGCTCGATCAGCGCTTGCACACCGTCGAAGGCATAGGTCCGTTCGGTCATGCAGCGTTCGTAGTTGCCGAAGAACTCCTCCTTGAGCTCGGCGAACTGCGCATGCTCCGGCGTCATGCCGAACGCGACCGACAACATGCCGCGCGCACCCGCACCCGCCATATGGCGGTAGTGCTGCAGCGGCAGCGACGGCATGCCGCGTTGCACGCGCATCCGGTCGGCAGCGGCGCCCAGATCCGGGGCGCTGTCGATCAAGGTCCCGTCCAGATCGAACAGGACAACGCCGACCTCGGCGAACCGGTGGGAGCTCATGATGGTTCGCCAGCGGGCGCCGGCTTGCGGGTGGCAAACAGGTAGTTCACGCTGGTATCGCCGCTGAGCCAGTAACGACGGGTCAAGGGGTTGTACTCCATGCCCTTGGACTGCTGCAGGCCCAGGCCAGCATCCCTGCAGTAACGGGCCAGTTCGCTGGGCCGGATCAGGCGTTCATAACTGTGGGTGCCGCGCGGCAACATGTTGAGCACGTATTCGGCACCGACGATGGCAAACAGGAAGGACTTCGGATTGCGATTGATCGTGGAGAAGAAGACCCAGCCACCCGGCTTGACCAATTGTGCACATGCCCGCACGACCGAAGCCGGATCCGGCACATGCTCGAGCATTTCCATGCAGGTGACCACGTCGAAACTGCCGGCCTGCTCGGCAGCCAGGTCTTCGGCGCTGATCTCGCGATAGGACACATTGGGCGTCTGCGCCTCGAGCGCATGCAGCTGGGCGACCCGAAGCGGCTTGGTGGCCAGGTCGATGCCGGTCACCTGTGCTCCCCGGCGCGCCATGGCATCGGCCAGTATGCCGCCACCACAACCCACATCCAGCGCCGTCAGGCCCTGCAAGGGACAGATCGAGGCGATCCAGTCGAGCCGTAACGGGTTGATCTGGTGCAAGGGGCGGAACTCGCTGTCCTTGTCCCACCAGCGGTGAGCCAGATCCGAAAACTTGGCCAGTTCGGCCGGGTCCACATTGGTGCTGCTTGTCATGTTCGGATTATCGGCAATGGAGACGCTGCCCTGCGGGCGCCAGGGCATATGCAGGGCACAAAACGGCGAAACCCCGCCAAAGCGGGGTTTCGTGCGGAGCCGGTGAAGGCTCCGTTCAGCAATCCTTGGAGGGATTACTTGTTCGTGCGGGTACCGACCACTTCGATTTCCACGCGACGGTTCTTCGCACGGCCTTCGCGGGTCTTGTTGTCAGCAACCGGCTGCTTCTCGCCCTTGCCTTCGGTGTAGACACGGTTCTTCTCGATACCGTTGGACACCAGGTAAGCCTTGACGGCTTCGGAACGGCGCATCGACAGGCCCTGGTTGTAGGCGTCGCTACCGATGGAGTCGGTGTGACCGACTGCGATCACGACTTCCAGGTTGATGCCCTTGACCTTGCCGATCAGGTCGTCGAGCTTGGCCTTGCCTTCGGGCTTGAGCACGGACTTGTCGAAGTCGAAGAAGGCGTCTGCAGCGTAGGTCACCTTGGTCGCAGCGGGCGGCGGCGGAGCCGGACGCGGAGCAGGTGCGGGAGCCGGTGCGGCGGCGGGAGCCGGGGCCGGAGCCGGGGCAGCAGCGCGCGGGGCAGGAGCCGGAGCCGGGGCCGGGGCGGGAGCGGCTGCCTTGGGAGCCACGATGGCGCCATCGCAACCAGCGGCTGCCGTTGCCGGGGTCCAGTAGTTGTCGCGCCAGCACAGTTCGTTGCTGCCGTTCTTCCAGATCAGGTCGCCAGAGCCATTCTTCCAGTTGTCGACAGACTGAGCGCTAGCGGCTGTTGCGAGTGCCACGGTAGCAAACAACATGGCCACTTTATTAAGATTCTTCATGATTCTCCTTATCGAGACATAAGCCGCAGCGGCGCTGCGAAACGTTGGACGCGCCGGGTGACCGCCACCGAGCGCATGGACTTATTGTGCCATAGAGGCTTTGCCAGACAACGCCAGAATCGTGCCGCTTCTGTAGGAAATCGGCTTGAGATACCCCATGTGTTGCCCGTTAACGACACCCCCTTGGGCCTAAAATCCCCCGTTTCCGCCGCAAGACCCGTTCATGACCCAGTTCGCCAAAGAAACCCTGCCTATCAGTCTTGAAGAGGAAATGCGGCGCAGCTACCTCGATTACGCCATGAGCGTGATCGTCGGGCGAGCCCTGCCGGATGCCCGGGACGGACTCAAGCCGGTGCATCGGCGCGTCCTGTACGCGATGCACGAACTCAATAACGACTGGAACCGCGCCTACAAGAAGTCGGCCCGTATCGTCGGCGACGTCATCGGCAAGTACCATCCCCACGGAGACCAGTCGGTCTATGACACGATCGTTCGCATGGCGCAGGATTTCTCGATGCGCCACATGCTGGTCGATGGCCAGGGCAACTTCGGCTCGGTCGACGGCGACAACGCAGCGGCGATGCGGTACACCGAGATCCGCCTGGCCAAGATCACGCACGAGATGCTGGCCGACATCGACAAGGAGACCGTCGACTTCGGCCCCAACTATGACGGCTCCGAGAAAGAGCCGCTGGTCCTGCCCAGCAAGTTGCCCAATTTGTTGGTCAACGGCTCGGGCGGCATCGCCGTGGGCATGGCGACCAACATTCCGCCGCACAACCTGAACGAGGTGGTCGACGCCTGCCTGCACATGTTGCGCCATCCGGATGCGTCGGTCGACGACTTGATGGAGATCATCCCGGCGCCCGACTTCCCCACCGGCGGCATCATTTACGGCATCAACGGCGTCAAGGACGGCTACCGTACCGGCCGCGGACGCGTCGTGATGCGGGCCAAGTGCCATTTCGAAGACATCGACCGCGGCCAGCGCCAGGCCATCATCGTCGACGAGCTGCCCTACCAGGTCAACAAGAAAACGCTGCAGGAGCGCATGGCCGATCTGGTGCACGAGAAGAAGATCGAAGGCATCAGCCACATCCAGGACGAGAGCGACAAGTCGGGCATGCGCCTGGTGATCGAACTCAAGCGCGGCGAAGTGCCCGAGGTGGTGCTGAACAACCTCTACAAGCAGACCCAGCTGCAGGACACCTTCGGCATCAACATGGTGGCGCTGATCAACGGCCAGCCTCGCTTGTGCAACCTGAAGGACCTGATCGAGGTCTTCCTGGATCACCGCCGCGAGGTCGTGACCCGGCGCACCGTGTTCACGTTGCGCAAGGCGCGCGAACGCGGCCACGTGCTCGAGGGCCTGGCGGTCGCGCTGGCCAACATCGACGAGTTCATCGCCATCATCCGCAATGCGCCCACGCCGCCGGTGGCCAAGGCCGAACTGATGGCCAAGTCCTGGGACAGCAAGCTGGTGCGCGAGATGCTGACCCGAACCCGCGCCGATGGCGGCGTCATCAATGCCGACGACTACCGTCCCGAGGGACTGGAGAAGTCCTTCGGCATGGGAGCGGATGGCCTGTATCGCCTCAGCGATACCCAGGCCCAGGAAATCCTGCAGATGCGCCTGCAACGCCTGACCGGCCTGGAGCAGGACAAGATCGTCGCCGAATACAAGGACGTCATGGCCGAGATCGAGGATCTGCTCGACATCCTGGCCAAGCCGGCGCGGGTGACGACCATCATCGTCGACGAGCTCGGCCACATCAAGCAGGAGTTCGGCCAGAACAAGATCGGCGTGCGGCGCAGCCTGATCGAGCACAGCTCGTTCGACCTGAGCACCGAAGACCTGATCACTCCGACCGACATGGTCGTGACGCTCAGCCACAGCGGTTACGTCAAGAGCCAGCCCTTGTCCGAATACCGGGCGCAAAAACGCGGCGGCCGGGGCAAGCAGGCCACCTCGACCAAGGACGACGACTGGATCGACCAGCTGTTCATCGCCAACACCCACGACTACATCCTGTGTTTCTCCAATCGCGGGCGGCTGTACTGGCTCAAGGTCTGGGAGGTGCCGCAAGGCTCGCGCGGCTCGCGCGGTCGCCCGATCGTCAACATGTTCCCGTTGCAGGAGGGCGAGAAGATCACCGTCGTGCTGCCCCTGACCGGCGACAAGCGCAGCTTCCCGCCGGACCAGTACGTGTTCATGGCCACCAGCATGGGCACCGTGAAGAAAACCGCGCTCGACGAATTCAGCAATCCGCGCAAGGCCGGCATCATCGCCGTCGACCTCGATCCGGGTGACTACCTGATCGGCGCGGCCCTCACCGATGGCGAACACGACGTCATGTTGTTCTCCGACGGCGGCAAAGCCGTACGCTTCAACGAAGGCGACGTCCGACCGATGGGCCGCACGGCTCGCGGCGTGCGCGGCATGACGCTGGACGACGGGCAAAGCGTGAT
Organism: Comamonadaceae bacterium G21597-S1; assembly: GCA_027214345.1. Classification (GTDB taxonomy): domain Bacteria; phylum Pseudomonadota; class Gammaproteobacteria; order Burkholderiales; family Burkholderiaceae_C; genus CAISIP01. The sequence continues at coordinate 177,772 of JAPWHR010000009.1, read as the reverse complement.
CGCCATGCTGGTGGCCGAGGACGAGCAGCAATCCGTGCTCACAGCCACTGAAAACGGCTATGGCAAACGGACCAGCATCACCGAATACACCCGTCACGGCCGCGGCACCAAGGGCATGATAGCGATCCAGCAAAGCGAACGCAACGGAAAGGTGGTTGCCGCGACGCTGGTGCACGTGGACGACGAAATCATGCTGATCACCGACAAGGGGGTCCTGGTCCGTACCCGCGTCAGCGAGATCCGCGAGATGGGTCGTGCCACGCAGGGCGTGACGCTGATCGGCCTGGACGACGGCTCCCAGCTCAGCGGCCTGCAACGCCTGGTCGACAACGATGCCGCCGAGGTCGAGTCCGAGGCCGACGGCAATCCTGGCGCCGCCGACGAGGCAGCCGGAGACGACAAGAGCTGACCGACCGCCGCGCCTGCCGTGGTGGCGGCGCGGCCATCGCCGGCAGCGCCGACGCAAACACCATGACGCATCGACCCTACAATTTTTCGGCCGGCCCGGCCGCCATCGCACCGGAGGTGCTCGAACAAGCCGCCAGCGAAATGCTCGACTGGCCCGACGCAAAGGGCACGCGCTCGGGCATGAGCGTGATGGAGATGAGCCATCGCGGCAAGGAGTTCATCTCCATCTACGAGTCGGCCGAAGCCACGCTGCGCGAACTGCTGGCCGTGCCGGCGCAGTTCCGCATTCTGTTCATGCAGGGCGGAGGACTGGCCGAAAACGCCATCGTGCCGATGAACCTCGCCGCCCGTGGTTCGACACCGGGCGCCGACTCGCTGGCCAACTTCGTCGTCACCGGAAGCTGGAGCCAGAAGTCCAGCCGCGAGGCCGAACGATACCTGCCGGCCCATGTGGCGGCCACCAGCCAGCCCGACGGCTACCGCCTCATACCCGATCCGGCAAGCTGGGACATCCGGCCAGGGGCCGCCTACGTGCACCTGTGCAGCAACGAGACCATCCACGGCGTCGAGTTCCAGTCACTGCCTGACCTCCGGTCGCTGGGTTGCGATGCACCGCTGGTAGTCGACTTCTCCTCGCACGTCGCGTCGCGTCCGGTCGACTGGTCCCGCGTGGGCCTGGCCTTCGCCGGTGCGCAGAAGAACCTCGGCCCCGCCGGCCTGACCGTGGTCGTCGTGCGCGAAGACCTGCTCGGCCATGCCTTGCCGATCTGCCCGAGTGCCTTCAACTACCAGTTGGTGGCTGACAACCAGTCCATGTACAACACGCCGCCGACCTATGCCATCTACATCGCCGGCCTGGTGTTCCAGTGGATCCGGCGCCAGGGCGGCGTGTCGGCGCTGGAGCAGCGCAACATCGCCAAGGCACGACTGCTGTACGACGCGATAGACCAGTCGCAGCTGTACGAAAACCGGGTCGACCCGGCCTGTCGCTCCCGCATGAACGTGCCGTTCTTTTTGCGGGACGAGTCCCGCAACGACGCCTTCCTGGCCGGCGCGCGGGAAAGGGGCCTGTTGTCGCTCAAGGGCCACAAATCGATCGGCGGCATGCGCGCCAGCATCTACAACGCCATGCCGCTCGAAGGCGTTCAGGCCCTGGTGGACTACATGCGAGAATTTGAGCGCACCGGCACCTGAGCCCGGCCCCTTCCCTGCATCCATCCATGACCCAAGACCTGCCGGAGCTTCGCAAACAGATCGATACGCTGGACGTCGAGTTGCTGAACCTGCTCAATCGCCGGGCTGCGCTGGCGCTGGAAGTGGGCGAAGTCAAGCGTGCCGAAGGTTCCGTCGTCTTCCGGCCCGAGCGCGAGGCGCAGGTCATCCGCACCTTGCAGCAACGCAATGCCGGCCCGATCAAGGCAGACGGCATTGCCCATGTCTGGCGCGAGATCATGTCGGCCTGCCGCTCGCTCGAAGCTCGCCAGCGCGTGGCCTACCTGGGTCCGGCGGGCACTTTCAGCGAACAGGCGGCGCTGCAGTTCTTCGGCTCGAGCATCGACCACGTGCCCTGCGCCAACTTCGACGAAGTGTTCCATGCCACGACCTCGGGCCGCGCCGATTTCGGCGTGGTGCCGATCGAGAACAACACCGAAGGCGTGGTGGCACGGTCCATGGATCTGCTGCTCAACACACCACTGCACATCGTCGGCGAAGTCAGCCTGCTGGTACGCCATCACCTGATGCGCCTGGAGAACTCCATGGACGGCATCTCGGTGGTGCTGGGCCATCCGCAGGCACTGGCCCAGTGTCACCACTGGATCGGCACCCACCTGCCGCAGGTGGAGCGCCGCGCAGCGTCGAGCAACGCCGAGGGGGCACGCCTGGCGTCGACCAACCCGGCGTGGGCGGCCATCGCCGGCGATCGCGCGGCCAGCGAGTTCGGCCTGCATCTGGTGGCCAGTGCGATCCAGGACGACGCGCACAACCGCACGCGCTTCAACGTGGTCTGCATGCCCAAGGTGATGGAACGGCCGGCGGCCAGCGGCAACGACCGCATCAGCCTGGTCGTGTCGGTGCCCAACATTCCCGGCGCCGTGCACGACCTGCTGGTGCCGCTCAAGCGCCACGGGGTATCGATGACCCGTTTCGAATCGCGCCCCGCCCGCTCGGGGCAGTGGGACTACTATTTCTATATCGACGTCCAGGGCCATCCGGACCAGGACAACGTCGCCGCCGCGCTGGCCGAACTCAAGGGCCTGTGCGCGTTCTACAAGATCCTGGGCTCGTACCCGGTCGCAACCCCATGATGGCATCGCCACTTCTCGCACATGTTTGAACAACTCGGATTGATCGGTTGTGGCCTGATGGGCGGGTCGTTCGCGCTTGCGCTCAAACGCGCCGGCCTGGTCAAACGTGTCGTCGGGTACAGCAAGTCCCCGTCCACGACCGAGCGCGCGAGGCAACTCGGCGTGATCGACGTGGAGGCGCCTTCCGCATTGCTGGCGGCGTCGGGTGCCGACATCGTGCTGCTGGCGGTGCCGGTGGCGTCCACCGAGACCACGTTCAAGGCCATCAAGCACCTGATCACGCCGCAGATGCTGATCATGGACGTGGGTTCCACGAAACGCGACGTGGTCGATTCCGCCCGGCGATCGCTGCGCGAGCAGATCGGCTGCTTCGTCCCGGCGCACCCGATCGCCGGCAAGGAACTCTCCGGTGTCGAAAACGCCGACCCCGACCTCTACCACGGGCGCCAGGTGGTCCTGACGCCGATCGAGCGCACCAGCCGCATCCAGTTGCAAAAGGCCATCGACGTCTGGGCCGCCCTGGGATGCCGGGTACTGAAGATGACGCCGGAGTCGCATGACGCGGCATTCGCCGCGGTCAGCCACCTGCCGCACCTGATCGCGTTTGCCATGATGAACGCCATTTCGGGCCAACCCATGGGCCGGGATTTCCTGTCGCTGGCCGGCCCCGGGTTTCGCGACTTCACCCGCATCGCGGCCGCCGAACCTTCGATGTGGCGCGACGTCCTGATGTCCAATCGCGAAGAACTGCTGGCCCAGTCGAAAATCTTCCAGCGCAACCTGCAGGCGCTCGAACTGATGATCTCCAATGGCAACGAAGAGGCCCTGCTCGAGCAGATCGAAAGCGCCAGTGAAACCCGTGCCAACTGGAGCATGGCCAAGCAGCAGAAATAATGTTCTCCACCGCATTCCTGGACCTGCCACCGCTTGCGACCACCGGCGGCCAGGTGCAATTGCCAGGCTCCAAGAGCATCTCCAATCGCGTGTTGCTGCTGTCCGCACTGTGCGGGGGCACCACCACCTTGCACGCGCTGCTCGATTCGGACGACACCCGCGTCATGCTGCAAGCCCTGCGCACGCTGGGCTGCACCGTGGAGCGCGACGGCGACACCGTGCGCATTGGCGGCCTGGGTGGCGCAATGCCCCGGGACCAGGCCGATCTGTTCCTGGGCAATGCCGGCACGGCCATGCGCCCGCTGACGGCTGCGCTGGCGGTTCTTGGCGGCGACTTCACCTTGCGCGGCGTACCGCGCATGCACGAACGCCCGATCGGCGACCTGGTCGACGCGCTGCGCCAGCTCGGCTGCCACATCGATTATCTCGAGCAGCCCGGTTATCCGCCGCTGCGCATCGGCCGGCCGCAACTGGCGCTGGACCGACCGATCGGTGTGCGTGGCAACGTGTCGAGCCAGTTCCTGACGGCCCTGCTGATGGCCTTGCCGCTGGTCGCACGCGACGACATCGTCATCGAGGTGCAGGGCGAGCTGATCTCCAAGCCCTACATCGCGATCACGCTCAACCTGCTCCAACGTTATGGCGTGTACGTGCGTCGCGATGGCTGGAGCCGGTTCACGATTCCGGCGGGCAGCCGGCTGGTTTCGCCGGGCGACCTGCACGTCGAGGCCGACGCGTCGTCGGCCAGCTATTTCATCGCACTGGGCGCGATTGCGCCGGGCAACGCAAAGGGCCTGCGCATCAACGGCGTCGGCGCGGACTCGATCCAGGGCGACATCCGCTTCATCGAGGCAGCGCGGGACATGGGCGCCCAGGTGCTCAGCGGCCCGAACTGGCTCGAGGTGTCGGGCCCCGGTCCCGACGGGCGACTGCGCGCCATCGACCTGGACTGCAACCACATTCCGGATGCGGCGATGACGCTGGCCGTGATGGCCTTGTATGCGGACGGCACCAGCACGCTGCGCAACATCGCGAGCTGGCGCGTCAAGGAAACCGATCGTCTCGCCGCCATGGCGACCGAGCTGCGCAAGTTCGGCGCCCGCGTCGACGAAGGCGACGACTACATCCGCATCACGCCGCCGGCCGCTCGGGCTGATTGGCGCGCGGCGAGCGTCGACACCTACGACGACCACCGGATGGCGATGTGCCTGTCGCTGGCGGCATTCAACCCGGCCGCTCTGCCAGTCCGCATCCGCGACCCGAAGTGTGTGGCCAAGACGTTTCCCGACTATTTCGAGACGCTGTTCTCGGTCGTGCAGACGCCCTTGCACCGGATTCCGGTCATTTGCGTGGATGGACCGACAGCGTCGGGCAAAGGCACGCTGGCGGCCGAACTGGCCAAGCGACTGGGCTACCAGTTCCTGGACTCGGGTGCCCTGTACCGCATCACCGCACTGGCCTCCACCCGGGCCGGCCTGGCGCTCGACGCCAGCGGCGAGGCGGCGATCGCTGCCCTGGTCCGGACCTTGCAGATCCATTTTGCCGATGGCCGCATCCTGCTGGGCGACGAAGACGTCAGCGACCTGGTGCGCACCGAGGCCATGGGCATGAACGCCTCCAGGGTGTCGACGCTGCCGGCCGTGCGCAACGCGCTGATCGACCTGCAACATGCGGCGCAACGCCTGCCAGGGCTGGTGGCGGACGGGCGCGACATGGGCACGGTGATCTTTCCGCAGGCCCCGCTCAAGGTGTTCCTGACCGCCAGCGCTGCACGGCGCGCGGAACGTCGATATAAGCAATTGATTTCAAAGGGCATTTCGGCTACACTCGGCGATCTTCGCGCTGACCTCGAGGCCCGCGACGCCCGCGACACCGGTCGCAGCACCGCCCCTTTGAAGCCCGCGCAGGATGCCCGGCTACTGGACAACTCCGATCTGACCATCGAAGCATCGGTCGATCAGGTACTGGACTGGTGGCAAGGCATGCAGCCGTTCCACGACGCCTAGGCGCCAAGGGACAAACACGACAGCCCCGGCCGTCGTGATGGTCCACACGACTCTTCTCGCGCCTCAATGGCGCACTGGTCGTGTGGTGGACAACGCAACAACCCGCGGTTCATCCGCAAACACAATGTCTGAATCTTTTGCCGATCTCTTTGAAGAGTCACTGAAGCGCTCCGAAACCCGCGTTGGCGAGGTCGTGACCGCCGAAGTGGTGCGTATCGAGCACAATTTCGTGGTCGTCAACGCCGGCCTCAAATCCGAAGCCTACGTGCCCTTGAGCGAGTTCAAGAGCGACAAGGGCGAACTCGAAGTCCAGGTGGGCGAATTCGTCTCCGTGGCCATCGTCGCCATGGAAAACGGCTACGGCGACACCATCGTCAGCCGTGACACCGCCAAGCGGCTGGCCTCCTGGATGGCCCTCGAGAAAGCACTCGAGTCCGGCGAATTCGTCACCGGCACCACCAGCGGCAAGGTCAAGGGTGGCCTGACCGTGCTGGTCAACGGCATTCGCGCGTTCCTGCCGGGCTCGCTGGTCGACACCCGTCCGACCAAGGACCTCACCCCGTACGAAAACAAGACCCTGGAATTCAAGGTCATCAAGCTCGACCGCAAGCGCAACAACGTCGTGTTGTCGCGCCGTGCCGTGGTCGAGGCCAGCATGGGCGAGGAACGCGCCAAGCTGATGGCCACCCTGAAGGAAGGCGCCATCGTCAACGGCGTGGTCAAGAACATCACCGAATACGGTGCGTTCGTCGACCTCGGCGGCATCGACGGCCTGCTGCACATCACCGACATGGCCTGGCGCCGTGTCCGTCACCCGAGCGAAGTGGTGACGGCTGGCCAGGAAATCATGGCCAAGATCCTGAAGTTCGACACCGAGAAAAACCGTGTCTCGCTGGGTCTCAAGCAGATGGGCGATGACCCGTGGCTGGGCGTGAACCGCCGTTACCCGCAAGGCACGCGCATGTTCGGCAAGATCACCAACATCGCCGACTACGGCGCGTTCGTCGAACTCGAGCCGGGCATCGAAGGCCTGGTGCACGTGTCCGAGATGGACTGGACCAACAAGAACGTGGCTCCGAGCAAGATCGTCACGCTGGGCGAGGAAGTCGAAGTCATGGTCCTCGAGATCGACGAAGACAAGCGCCGCATCAGCCTGGGCATGAAGCAGTGCAAGGCCAACCCGTGGCAGGAATTCGCGCAGAACACCAAGCGCGGTGACCGCGTCAAGGGTCCGATCAAGTCGATCACCGACTTCGGCGTGTTCGTCGGCCTGGCCGCCGGCATCGACGGCCTGGTGCACCTGTCCGACCTGAGCTGGAACGAGCCGGGCGAAGCCGCCGTGCGCAACTACAAGAAGGGCCAGGAAGTCGAGGCCCTGGTGCTGGCCGTCGACGTGGACCGCGAGCGTATCTCGCTGGGCATCAAGCAGCTCGACTCCGACCCGTTCACGACCTTCGTGTCGGTGAATGACAAGGGCCAGATCGTGACCGGCAAGGTCAAGACCGTGGATCCCAAAGGTGCCGAGATCGACCTGGGCAACGACATCATCGCCTACCTGCGTGCCTCCGAGATCAGCCGTGACCGCGTCGAAGACGCGCGCAACGTGCTCAAGGAAGGCGACGAGGTCACCGCGGTGGTGGTCAACGTGGATCGCAAGACCCGCAACATCCAGCTGTCGATCAAGGCCAAGGATGCCGTGGACCAGCAGGAAGCCATGGCCAGCCTGAGCCAGAGCTCCCAGCGTGAGAACGCCGGCACGACCAGCCTGGGTGCCTTGCTGCGCGCCAAACTGGACAACAACTGATCGTTGCCTGACCACAAGGTCGTGGCGCGCCACCCTGCGTGCGTGTCACGACCTTGTCCTTTTTCGACACCTACCATGACCCGATCGGATCTTGTCGAGTTGTTGGCCAACCGGTTTGGGCAACTCACCCACCGCGATGCGGAGTTCGCCGTCAAGGCGATCCTCGACGCGATGAACGACGCCTTGGTGGCCGGACACCGGATCGAGATCCGCGGCTTCGGCAGTTTCTCGATCAATCGGCGCCCTCCACGCATGGGTCGCAACCCACGCAGTGGCGAAAGCGTCGCGATACCCGAAAAGCGGGTTCCCCATTTCAAGCCTGGCAAGGCCTTGCGCGAGGCGGTCGATCGTCGAACCGCCGACACGCTGGCGCCTGGCGAAGTCGACAAGCGCCGCGCCTAGATGCGCCGGCGCCGCTGCGCGGCCGGCCTGCGCCGCGCAGTCGCTTGCACTCCCGGCCGGCGTACCATCGCCGCCGATAGTGGCCCCCCGTAGAATCGATCCCCATGAAGAACGCCATCCGGTTGCTCAAGTGGGTGCTCAAGGCATTGATCTTTTTCACGCTGTTCGCCTTTGCACTGAACAACCAGCACGAGGCCAGCCTGCATCTGTTCTTCGGCCAGCAATGGCGCAGCCCGATGGTGCTGATCGTGCTCGCGGCGTTCGCCGTCGGCCTTGTCGTCGGCGTGCTGGGCATGGCCCCCCGGCGCTGGCGGCGCAGCGACATGGCGCAGCGCGTGCAGGCCTCGCCGCCGGCGACCAGCCCGAACGCGGACCAACCGCCCCACCCTGGCGCAGCCCATGGACTTTGACATCAGCTGGCTGCTGCTGAGCCTTCCCGTCACCTTTTTTCTCGGCTGGGCCGCATCGCGCTTCGACCTGCGCCAGCTGCGGCTGGAGAACCGGCGCGCCCCCAAGGCCTATTTCCGCGGCCTCAACTTCCTGCTCAACGAACAGCAGGACCAGGCCATCGACGCCTTCATCGAGGCGGTGCAGAACGATCCGGACACATCGGAACTGCATTTCGCGCTCGGCAACCTGTTTCGCCGGCGTGGCGAATACGAACGTGCGGTGCGGGTGCACCAGCACCTGCTCTCGCGCGGCGACCTCAGCTCGGCCGACCGCCACCGGGCCCAACATGCGCTGGCGCTGGACTACCTGCGCGCCGGCCTGCTCGACCGCGCCGAAGAGGCCTTGCTCAAGCTCGAAGGCACGCCGTTCCAGTCCGAGGCACGGCTGGCACTGCTGGCCAACTACGAGCGCTCGCGCGACTGGGTACGGGCCGCCGAGGTGGCGCAGCGCCTGGAGAACGCCGAACACGGCAGTTTTGCCGGTCGGCTCGCCCACTATCTGTGCGAACAAAGCGCCGCCCATCTGGCAGCCCACGAACCCGAGGCCGCGCAGAAGCTGCTGGAACAGGCGATGCACAACGCCCCCAATGCCCCGCGGCCGCGCATCGAGCTGGCCAAGTTGCTGGGCCAGCGCGGCCATCCGGACCAGGCACTGGCGACATTGCAATCCGTCCACGACGTGGCACCGGCGGCGGTGCCGCTGATCGCCGCACACCTGGCCCAGCTCGGCATCGCCAGCGGGCAGGCGCCGCAGGTGCTCGAACGCATCAAGGCGCACTATGCCGAGGCACCCTGCATCGACTGCCTGGAGGCCATCGTCACGCTCGAAACCCATCTGGGCAAGCGCCCGGCCGAGACCCGCCAGTGGTACCTGCGCCACCTCGAAAAGGAACCCTCGCTGGTGGCGGCGTCGCGTTGGATCGCGAGCGAGCAGCAGGACCCGGCCCAGCCCTCGGTACAACGGGCGCTGGAGCATGCGGTCAAGCCGCTCACGCGTTATCGCTGCGCGGCCTGCGGATTCGAGGCCAAGCAGCACTTCTGGCAATGCCCAGGCTGCCAGGCCTGGGACAGCTACCCGGCGCGGCGCGTCGAGGAGCTCTGACCGACCGGGGCGCACCGGCAAGCAGGCCGGCCTGCGCCCGGTCACCTGCCCACCGGGCGCAACACAAGCGAAACCGATGCCGACCGACACGATCACCTTTGCGCGCACCACCGTCAACGGACTGAGCCTGCACCATGCCCAGGCCGGCCAGCCCGGCCGGCCGCTGATGCTGTTCCTGCATGGTTTCCCCGAGTTCTGGTTCGCCTGGCATGCGCAACTGCAGGAGTTCGGACGCGACCACTTCGTCGTCGCACCCGACACGCGCGGCGTCAACTTCAGCGACAGGCCCACCAGGTTGTCCGACTACCGCGCCCAGGCCATCGTGACCGACCTCGTCGCGCTGGTACAGGCGCTGGGCTACCGGCAATGCGTGCTGGTCGGCCATGACTGGGGCGGCGCGCTGGCGTTCGCGATGGCGATCACCCGTCCCGACATGGTGCACAAGCTGGTGATCCTCAACGCCGTGCATCCCTGGACCTTTGCGCGCGAGTTGTGCCACAACCGGCAGCAGATCGACGCCAGCGCGTACATGAACCTGTTTCGCCAGCCCGATGCCGCCGCCACGCTGCTCGCCAACGACTGCGCCTGGTTGCGCGGCATGCTGGCCGACGCCGACGGCTCGGTACCGCAATGGTTCGACGATGCGACAGCGCAGCGGTATGTGGCGGCCTGGACCCAGCCAGGTGCCATCACGGCGGCGCTGAACTATTACCGGGCCAGTCCGCTGCACCCGGCCACGGCCACCGAACCGGGCGCCTGCGCGGTGAAGATCGATCCGGCCACCGTGCAGGTCACGATGCCGACGCTGGTGTTGTGGGGTGAACAGGATCGCCATCTGCTGCCCGGCTGCCTGGACGGTCTCGACCAGGTCGTGCCGGACCTGCGGGTGCAATACCTGCCCGATGCCAGCCACTGGCTCGCGCATGAGCAACCCGAAGCGGTGAACCGGATGATCAGGGCCTTCATCGATCCGCCGGCAGCCGCCTGATACGCGGCAACGGCACACCGTCACCTGTGCCCCGCGCGCACGCAGCACCGCGCGCGCAGCGGGCATATCCGGCCTGGTCCACAGGCTGGCGAGCTGGCTTACATGCCGAGCAGTTTCTTCGCCTCGGCCAACGCCTTCATCGAATCGGCGTGTTTGCCTTCCTTGTGCAGCTTCTCGCCATCGGTGCGCAAAGTCATCACTCGGCTCATGTCGGCCGAACTGAGCTTGGGATTGCCGGTCAGCTTGAGATCGATGGCCTTCATCTCGTTCGGGCAGTTGTGGGCAAGTGCGCCCGCCGACATGAACAGGAAGGACAGCAGCAGAAGGGATTTCTTCATGGGGAACTCCGGGAAACTGGCGCCAGAAGATGCTGGACAACCATTCTAGGGATTTGACACGCGGGGGCACAAACCGCTACCGTGGTATCCCCTGCTGCCGACGGGGCCGCAGGCCCCGCGCCGGCCGGCCGGGTCATTCACCGAACGGAGGATCCCATGAGCGTGGTACGCGCAGCCATCACCCAGACCGACTGGACCGGCGACAAGGAATCGATGATCGCCAAACACGAGCAGTTCGCGCGTGACGCGGCTGCCCAAGGTGCCGGCATCATCTGTTTCCAGGAGCTGTTCTACGGGCCGTATTTCGGCATCATCGAGGACACCAAGTACTACGCCTACGCCGAGTCCATCCCCGGACCGACGGTCGAACGGTTCCAGAAACTGGCGCAGGAGCTCAAACTGGTCATCGTGTTGCCGATCTACGAGGAGGAGATGCCGGGCCTGCTCTACAACACCGCCGCCGTCATCGATGCCGACGGCCGGCTGCTGGGCAAATACCGCAAGCACCATATTCCCAACCTGCCGCAGTTCTGGGAGAAGTTCTATTTCCGCCCCGGCACGCTGGGTTACCCGGTGTTCGACACCGCCGTCGGGCGCATCGGCGTGTATATCTGCTACGACCGGCATTTCCCGGAAGGCTGGCGCGAACTCGGCCTGGCCGGCGCGACCATCGTGTTCAACCCCTCGGCCACCAAGCCGGGCCTGTCGAACCGGCTGTGGGAACTGGAACAACCCGCGGCTGCCGCGGCCAACCAGTATTTCATCGCCGCGAACAACCGCATCGGCAACGAGGCCGGCGAGTTCGGCGACAAGGCCGTGACCTTCTACGGCTCGAGTTATTTCGTCGACCCGCGCGGCAACTACGTCGGCGCCGTGGCCAGCACAGACAAGACCGAGGTCGTCATCCGCGACCTCGACATGGACGTGTTGCGCGAGGTTCGCACGGCCTGGCAGTTCTACCGCGACCGGCGGCCGGAGACCTATACCCGCACCGGCGAGCACTGACCCGCCGCGCGGGCCGGCGGAGCACGGCGCCCTGCCCGTGCCGGCAAGACGCTCAGAACCCCACCGCCTGCCCGTCCCGCCGCGAATCGCTGGCGGCCACGTAGCCGTCCTGCATGTCGTCGCTCAGGCGCCAGATGAACTGACCGCTGCCGAAATCCATGTAGTTGTCCGGCACCTCTTCGAACCGGTGTCCGAGGCCCTTGAGTCCGTTGATCAACGACGGGGCCGTCGTCGATTCGAAGTCGACGCTCTGCCCGGCACTGAACTTCCAACGCGGTGCGTCGCATGCTGCCTGCGGCTGCTGCTGGTAGACCAGCATGCGTGCCAGCGTCTGCAGATGGCCCTGCGGCTGCATGTTGCCGCCCATCACGCCGAAACTCATCTGCGGCCGTCCATCGCGGGTCAGGAAGCCGGGAATGATGGTATGGAACGGCCGCTTGCCACCGGCCACCCGGTTCGCATGGCCTTGCTGCATCGTGAAGCCGAAGCCCCGGTTCTGCAGACTGACACCGGTGCCCGGCACCACGACACCACTGCCGAACCCCATGTAGTTCGACTGGATCAGGCTGATCATCATGCCGCTCTCGTCGGCCGCGCTCAGGTAGATCGTGCCGCCGCGTGGCGGCGTGCCATGCGAGAAGGTCTGGGCCCTGGCCGGATCGATCAACCGTGCCCGCTCGGACAGGTAGGCGTCGGACAACAGGTCCTCGGCCGTGACCTCGGTCATGTGCCGGGCGTCGGCGACCCAGCGGTAGGTGTCGGCGAATGCCAGCTTCATCGCCTCGATCTGCAGATGCTGCGACTCGACGCTGTCGACGGCGAATCGCGCCAGGTCCAGCTTGTCGAGCATGCCCAGCGCCATCAGCGCCGCAATGCCCTGGCCGTTGGGCGGAATCTCGTGCACGGTGTAGCCGGCGAAATCCTTGCGGATCGGAGTGACCCACTCGGGGCGGTATGCGTCAAGGTCGGCCAGCGTCATGCTGCCGCCGTTGGCCGCGGCGTGCGCGACCAGTTGTTCGGCGACCTCGCCGCGGTAGAACGCATCGCCGGTGGTGGCTGCGATCTTGCGCAAGGTCTGCCCGGCTGCCGTGAACACGAAACGCTCGCCGGGCAACGGCGCGCGCCCGCGCGGCATGAAGGCTTCGGCGAAACCGGGCTTGTCGTGCAGCACGGGAATCTGGCGCGCCCACTTGTCGGCAACGATGCAGCCCACGCCGTGCCCGCGTTCGGCCAGCTCGATCGCCGGCTCCATCAGGTCGGCGAACGGCAACTTGCCGAAACGTTTCGACATCGCGACCCAGCCGGCGACCGCGCCAGGCGTGGTCACCGAGTCCCAGCCGCGCTCGCACATGGCCCCGCCATGGCGGCTCTCGAAATAGGCAGGGTTCCATGCCGCCGGCGCCACGCCCGAGGAATTGAGGCCATGCAGTTCCTTGCCGTCCCACAGGATGGCGAAGTTGTCGCTGCCCAGGCCGTTCGACACCGGCTCGACGATGGTCAGAGCCGCCGCCGCCGCGATCGCCGCGTCGATCGCATTGCCGCCCTTGAGCAACATGCGCAAGCCAGCCTGCGAGGCCAGCGGGTGCGAGGTCGACACGACGTTGCGCGCCATCAGCGGGCTGCGGATTGTCGGGTAAGGGTTCTGCCAGTTGAATTGCATGGTGTCGTGTTCCGGTTGGATCAGGGAAGTGGTACAGGTTCAGCGGTGGCGCGGATCGAGCGCGTCGCGCAATCCGTCGCCGAGCAGGTTGAAGGCCAGCACCAGGATGAAGATCGCCAGGCCAGGCCAGATCGCCATCCACGGCGCGCTGTCCATGAAGTTCTTCGCAGTGTTGAGCATACTGCCCCAGCTCGGCGCTGGCGGCTGCTGGCCCAGCCCGAGGAAGGACAGGCTGGCTTCGGCGATCACCGCCGCGGCGATCGCCAGCGTGGACTGCACGATCACCGGCGCCGTGATGTTGGGCAACATGTGCGAGACGGCGATGCGCAGCGGCGAGCATCCCACCGCGCGGGCGGCCTCGATGTAGTCTTCGACCTTGACGTTGAGCACCTGCGCCCGCGTCAGGCGCACGAAGATCGGCGCGGCCGACACGCCGATCGCGATCATCGCGTTGGTCAGGCTCGGACCCAGGAAGGCCGCCAGCGCGATCGCCAGGATCAGGAACGGACAGGCCAGGAAGGCATCGGTGACCCGCGAGATCAGGGCATCGACCATGCCGCCGAAGAAACCGGCCACCATGCCGATCACCACGCCGAGCAGCAGCGAAATCGCGACCGACACCACGCCGGCCATCAGCGACGCGCGCGTGCCCCAGACAACACGCGACAACACGTCGCGCCCGAGGTCGTCGGTGCCGAACCAATGGGTCGCGCTCGGTGCCTTGCGGATCGTGCTCCAGCCCGCCGCCAGCGGATCGTGCGGCGCGATCCAGGGCGCAAACACCGCCAGGACGACGAAAAACACCACCACGGCCAATCCGGCCATCGCGATACGGTTACGCGCCAGCTTGCGCCAGGCACGGCGCCAGGGCCCGTCCTGCGCGGGACGGGGGGCGGCCAGCGGTGCGGCTGCGTGCGTCATGGTGTTCATGGGTCAGTCCTTCACGACGCAGCGCGCCACCCATGGGCACGAAAGGTCAGGTGGCCGCGGAGCCAACCAGCCCAGGCCCCCACGGATCTGGCTCTGCCAGGCCGCAGGGGGCGCCCCCCAGTGGGGGGTTCGGCCGGTTTACACGCAGTGAAACCGGACAGACGGGGGGCGTCTTTCCTCCAGGGGCCGCCGCGCACGGCCGCTCCGAAGCGGCCGGCCCGCCCCCCAGTGGGGGGTTCGGACGGTCGACACGCAGTGCGACCGGACAGACGGGGGGCGTCCTTCATCCAGGGGCCGCCGCGCACGGCCGCTCCGAAGCGGCCGGCCCGCCCCCCAGTGGGGGGTTCGGCCGGTCGACACGCAGTGCGACCGGACAGACGGGGGGCGTCTTTCACCTAATGCCTCAGCCGCGGGTTGAACAGGAAATAGGCCATATCGGCCATCAGGTTGAGCAGGATGTAGGCGGTCGCCGTGACCAGCACCACACCCTGCACCACCGCATAGTCGCGATTGAACACCGCGTCGATGATGAGCTTGCCGAAACCGGGAATGGTGAACACCTGCTCGGTCAGCACCGCGCCGGACAGCAGCGTGCCCAGTTCGAGCGCGCCCAGCGTGATGACCGGCGTGAGCGCGTTGCGCAAGGCATGCTTGACGACGACGACGCGTTCGCTCAGCCCCTTGGCGCGGGCGGTGCGCACATAGTCGGCCGCCAGCACCTGCAGCATGGAACTGCGGGTATGGCGCATCAGCACGGCCGAGATGCCGGTGCCCAGCACGATGGCGGGCATGATCATCGCGGCCAGATTGGCGCCGAGATCCTCGAACGGACTGACATAACCCGAGGCCGGCAGCCAGCCCAGCTCGACCGAGAACAGCAGAATCATCATGATGCCGAGCCAGAAGTTCGGCATCGACAGGCCGGACAACGCGAACACCGTGGCACCATGGTCCCAGGCGCTGCCGCGCTTGACCGCCGAGATCACGCCGGCCGGTATGCTGATCAGCAACGCAATCAGCATCGACAGCAGCGCCAGTTCCACCGTGACCGGCAACTTCTGCACGATCAGGTCCCACACTGGCAGCTGTGCGCGCGTGGACTCGCCGAGATCCCCTTGCAACACACCGCCGATCCAGTAGCCGTACTGCACGACGACGGGCTTGTCCAGATGCAGCTTCTGGCGGTAGTGCTCGATGACCTCGGGCCGCTGGTCCTCGCCGGCCAGCATCTGCGCCGGGTCGCCCGGCAGCAACTGCTGCAGGCCGAAGATGAGCATGGAGACGAACACCAGCGTGGGCACCAGCGATGCCAGGCGGCGAACGAAATAGACGAACATCGTGCGAGGACCTGCGGCGGTTGCGGGGACGGGTTCAGTTCAGCTTCAGGCCTTCGACGCGCAGCAGGCCATCGGGCACCTCGCGCACGCCGCTGAGCTTGCTGTTGTAGGCCCACAACCAGTTGCGGTGGTACAGATAGATGATGGGGCGATCCTTTTGCACCTGCGCGGCCACCTGCTCGTAGGCCTTGAGCCGGTCGGCCATGGTCAGCTTGGAGCGCGCGTCGTTGAGCAAGGTGTCGATCTCGGGCTTGCAATAACCGGCGTAGTTCAGCGGCTGCTTGCAGGCCAGGAAGCTGTAGACATTGCCATCGGGGTCGGCGCGGCCGCTCCAGGCCAGGATGTAGGCCTCGAAGTCACCCTGGTCGGCGAGCTTGAGCGAACTGGCAAATTCGGTCGACTGGATCTTGACGTCGAACCCGGCCTCCTTGGCCATGGCCTGCACCACCTGCGCGATCTTCTGCGCATCCGAGGTCGTGGCCGTCATCAGCGTGAAGCTGGGGTTGGTCACGCCGGCTTCCTTGAGCAAGGCCTTGGCGCGCGCCACATCCCGCTTCGGCATCGGCGCGTTCTTGGCATAGAAGCTGCTGCTCGGCGCGACCCACTGGTTGCCGGCCACGGCCTCGCCGTCCATCACCACCTGCACGATGCCCTGGCGGTCCAGCGACAGTTCGAACGCCTCGCGCACCCGGGCGTCCTTGCCCAGCGGGTTGGCCTGGGCCTTGTCGCTCTTGCCGGTGTTGATCGTGATGCCTTGGTAGCCGATCTCGGTGATCTTGCTGACCTTGAGCTTGGGGTCGGCCGCGATCTTGGCGATGTCGCTGGAGGCGGCGCGCTCGATGAAGTCGAGCTGGCCCGAACGCAGGTTGGCCAGGCGCACCGTCGCGTCGGGAATCGGCGTGTAGACGATGCGATTGAAGTGGATCTTGTCCTTGTTCCAGTAGTTCGCGTATTTCTCGAACACGATCTTGTCCTGAGCGACGCGTTCGACAAACTTGAATGCGCCCGAACACACCGGCGCGGTGCCGAAGTTGGCGCCGCCCGCGGTGGCCGCCTTGGGCGAGACCATCATGCCGGCGCGATCGGCCAGCGCCGCAAGCAGCGGCGAGAACGGCGCATTCAGGTTCAGGCGCACCGTCATCGGATCGATCACGTCGACCGAGGTCACCGGCCGCAGTTCGCCACTGCGGTTCGAGCCCTGCATGGTCTTGTGGCGCTCGATGTTGAACTTGACCGCCTCGGCGTCGAACTTTTCGCCATCGTGGAAGGTGACGCCGCTGCGCAGCTTGAGCGTCAGCGACTTGCTGTCGGCCGACCACTGGTAGCTGGTGGCCAGCTGCGGCACGATGGCCATCTTCTCGTCGACGTCGAGCAGCTTGTCGCACATGGCCGAGAACACGATGCGCCCGACGAAGGTACGTGCCAGTGTCGGGTCGAGGATGTCGGGGTCCTCGGCCAGGCCGACACGCAGCACCTGGGCCTGCGACAACAGCGGAACGACGGACAGCAGCGCTGCGCCGACCAGGGTGAACGAGCGTGGTTTCATGGTGCTTTCTCCTTCGATGAATGGACGATTGCCAGGGGTCGATCAGGCCGTCGGGGCCAGGGGTACGGAAAAGGCCGACTGCAGCCGCAACAGCCGCGCGCGTTTGGGGTTGTTCGGCACGCCCAGCGCCGCCACGATCGGCTCGCCGGGCTGGAGCGGAAAATGGCAGGCCACCGCATGTCGGCTGTCACCGGCCAGCGTGGGCGCCTCCCGGGCGCACCGCGGCTGCGCCTGCGGACACCGGGTATGCAGATGGCAGCCGCTGGGTGGATCGAGCGGGCTGGGCACGTCGCCGCCGAGCACGACCCGTTCGCGCCGCAGCGCCGGATCGGGCAAGGGAATGGCCTGCATCAACGCCTGCGTATACGGATGGCGCGGCGCGGCGAAGATGCGCGCCTTCTCGCCGACCTCGACGACGCGGCCCAGGTACATCACGGCGACCCGGTGCGCGATGTGCTTGACCACCGCCAGGTCGTGGGCGATGAACAGGTAGGACAGGCCCAGGCTGCGTTGCAGGTCCTGCAGCAGGTTCACCACCTGCGCCTGCACCGACACGTCGAGTGCCGACACCGCCTCGTCGCAGACGATCAGCCGCGGCTCGACCGCCAGCGCGCGTGCAATGCCGACCCGCTGGCGCTGGCCGCCGGAGAACTCGTGCGGATACCGCTGCGCCGCCTCGGCCGGCAGGCCGACCGTATGCAGCAGCTCGGCCACCCGACGTGCCTCGGCACCCCGGTGCAATCCATGCACCCGCAACGGCTCCTGCAGCGTCTGGCCCACGGTCTTGCGCGGGTTCAGCGATGAATACGGGTCCTGGAAGATCAGCTGCATGTCGCGCCGCTGCGCGCGCAGCGCGGAAGCGTCCAGGTCCAACAGGTCCTTGCCGTCCAGTTGCAGCTCGCCGCGCGTCGGTTCGATCAGGCGCAGCAGCATCCGGCCCAGCGTGGACTTGCCACAACCCGACTCGCCGACCACACCCAGCGTCTCGCCCTGGACCAGGCTCAGGTCGACGCCGTCGACGGCGCGCACCTGGCCGCGCACCCGGTTGAACAAGCCCTTGCGCACCGCGAAATGCTTGACCAGGCCCCGGGCCTGCAGCAGCACCGGCGGCGACAGGGCAGCAGCGTCCCGCTTCACCGGACGACCCTCCGCGCCACGGGCTGCGGGACTCTTCGCCTCGGGAACGGCCGTCGGCTCATGCCAGCGCCTCCTCGCGCAACGGCCCGAGCAGCACCGCCGGATCCAGCGGTGCCTTGAAGCAGGCCGACCGATGGCCACTGCCGACATCGACCAGCGCTGGCGATTCGGCACGGCAGCGGGCATCGGCAAACGGGCAACGCTCGGCAAAGCCGCAGCCAGCGGGCAACGCCGCCGGCGCCGGCACCTGCCCGTCGATCGAGGTCAGTCGCTCCTGGTCGGTATCCAGGCGCGGAATCGAACCGAGCAGCCCGACGGTGTAGGGATGCTGCGGTTCGTCGAACAAGGCCTGCACCGGCGCACGCTCGACCACCCGGCCCGCATACATCACGACCACCTCGTCGGCCACTTCGGCCACCACGCCCAGGTCGTGCGTGATCAGCACGATGGCGGTGCCGGTCTCCTGCTGCAGCGTGCGCATCAGCTCCAGGATCTGGGCCTGTATCGTCACGTCGAGCGCGGTCGTGGGTTCGTCGGCGATCAGCAAGCGCGGCTCGCAGGCCAGGCCCATCGCGATCATCACGCGCTGGCGCATGCCGCCACTGAGCTTGTGCGGATACTCGTCGATGCGTTGTTCGGGCGCCGGAATGCGCACCTTGCGCAACATCGCGATGGCCCGCTCGCGCGCCTGTGCGCGGCTCATGTTGCGGTGGCGCAGCAGGCCTTCGATGATCTGTTCGCCGACGGTGAACGCGGGATTGAGCGAGGACATCGGCTCCTGGAAGATCATCGCCATGCCGTTGCCGCGCAGGTCCTGCATCGTGCGTTCATCGGCGTCCACCAGTTCCCGGCCCTCGAAGCGGATCGATCCGGCCGCCACCCGCCCGTGCGGCTTGGGCAGCAGGCCCATGATGGACAAGGAGGTCACGCTCTTGCCGCAGCCCGACTCGCCGACGATGGCCAGCGTGCGCCCGGCATCGACCGAAAAATTCACGCCGTCGACGACCGCGACATCGCCGTCGTCGCCACGAAACACGGTACGCAGGTCGCGCACCTCGAGCAGTGCCGTCATGATTGCCCCCGGCGCGCGGCATGGAAACGCTCGATCGTGGCCTCGATGGTCGGGCGATCGGTGATGCCGCTGGGCCGGCCGCGGCCGGGCAGGCAACGCAGGAACGGCTGGAACCGCTCCAGGCTGACCGTGTGCAGCCGGCGCAACTCCGGCAGCGGATCGGCATGGTCGTCGACGCGCAAGTCGAGGGCCAGGTAGTCTTCGTCGGCATGAATCCGCAAGGCGGCCGACTGCTTGCCGCGCTTGTCGCCACCGGCGGCCTCACCGGCATCCATGGCGTCGAGCAGGCGTTCGGCCAGCGTCGGAGCCCGGCTGTCGGCGAATGCCTGGGCAGTGGCCGCTATCACCCGCGCACCGGCCAGCATATTGCCGGCCACGCTGAAACCGTCGCGCAGCAGATGCCCGCACCAGTCAATGCATTCGGAGCCGGTGTGCGCGGCGCCGGGACCATGCAACGGCAGCACATGCACCTGGCGCTGCTCGCGTCCGTCGTCGCCCGCCACCAGCGCCGCGATGACCTCGTCGGCCGATCGGCCCTGTGCCAGCAGGTCGAGCCCGGCCTGTCCGTACAGCGGGTTCATCAAGGCCTGGGTCGCGATCGCGCCCACGCCACGGCGGGTGTGCACACACAGGGAACCGACGGAAAAGAAGCGGCTGGCGATCGCCACCCCGAGAAGTCCATTGGCGTCGCGCGCCAGAATCGACCAAGTCATCGTGTCTTCATCCTCGCACGCGGAAAAAACATCATGTCGCGCTCAGCAGCCCGTAGAACATGCGCGCCGATGTCAGCGCCAGAAACAGTGCGAACACGCGCCGCAGCACGCGGGCATCGATCGCATGCGCCAGCCGCGCACCCCATTGCGTGGTCAACATGGTGGCCGGGACGATCAAGGCCATGCCCAGCCAATCGACGTAACCGACCGTGGTCGGTGGCCGGTGCGCCACCCCGAGCCCGTTGACGACAAAGGCGATCGCCCCCGGCAGGCTGATGACCATGCCCAGTGCCGCGCCGGTACCCACGGCGACGTGCATCGGCGTGCGCAGCGCATGCAGGATGGGTACGCTGAGCGTGCCCCCGCCGATGCCCATCAGCGTGGACAGGCCGCCGATGGATACACCGAGCACGGAGGTGCCCGCACGCCCCGGCAAGCCGTCGCGCAGCGCCACGTCGTCACGCTTGATCGCCATATTCAACGCGACCAGAAGGGCCACGGTGGCAAACACGGACGTCAGCACCTTGCCACTGACGACACCCGACAACACGGAGCCGACCAGCACACCGACCAGTACCGGCGGCACGAGCCGCTTGAGCATGTCCGGATTCAGGCTGCCGCGGCGCCGATGCGCGCGTGCCGACATGATGGACGTGGGCACGATGGTCGCCAGCGAGGTGCCGACCGCCACGTGCATGCGCACCGACGCGTCGACCCCCATCAACGTGAACACGTGGTAGAGCACCGGCACGATGACGATGCCGCCACCGACACCCAGCATGCCGGCCAGCACACCTGCGACCACACCGGTGGACACCAGGGCCAGGGCCATGGTGACCAGCCAGAGCGGGCTGTATCCATCCAGGCCGAACGTCAACACGCGGCGCACCCTGTGAGGGCCCTGCGAGCCGTGCAAGACGATGCATCGGCAGCACAGGCCGAGCGACCACGACGGGGCACGGAAGCAAACAAATCGGATGGCTGGAATCGGTGCATGGGTGCGAAGTGTAGTGGTCGGATGCCATTTGTAAACAACAACCACCACTCCCCTGCAAGGGCCATGCCATGACGGACGCAAATGCAAGCTATTGATTAAAAACAGTTTTTTTGCAAGACACGGAATACATCCAGGATGGCCGACCGATCGAATGTTGATGCAGACCCGTCAATTCGCATTACAAACGAAACGACATCAATCAATCTGTTTACATTCGTCGGATTCTTCGGCCATCCAGCGCACGGAATCATCCAACTGCGCAACCCGTCATCGACCAAGGGTAAATACGGAGAAATTGGTGCGCCGCTCACCATCGCGGTGCGGCCGGTGCCGGCTACAGCCGCGCGCCGCCGCGCCGGTTCTTGACCCGGGTCATCAGCGACTTGCAGTCCACCGACAACACTTCCGGCCGGTTGAAGATGCGTTCGCGCACGAAACGGTCGAAACTTTCGTAGTTGTCGGTCAGCGTGTGGATATGCAGGCTTTGCAGGTCGCTCATGATGTACAGGCTGACCACCTCCGGGCAGTCCGCCAGTTCCTGCGAGATCGCGTTCATCGCCGCCGGCGCCACCTTCAGGTCGATGAAAGTCGAGATCACCTTGCCCAGTTTTTCCGGATTCACGACGGCGCTGAACAACTCGATCACGCCGCTGTCCACCAACGCCTGCACCCGGGTGCGTGCATGGGCCCGCGAGATGCCCAGTTGCCGGGCGATGTCGGCGTACGAAGCCCGGCCGTCCTTGACCAGGATGTTGAGCAGGGAGGCGTCGATCTTGTTCATGACGGAATGCGCGAAATCGGGTGGACGGGACGCACCGATTGTTGCGCATCCGCACGCGCGGCATCGCCTGGCCCGCACGCCGGGAACGTCCTGCCTTTGACGGATGCAGGCCGAACCGACCGCATACCGACCCGCCTAAGCTGCAACCGTGGTCCCGATACCGGCCGCCACGAAGCTTAGACACCAACCCACCGAAAGAGAGGAAACACCATGTTCAAGCAGATCCTGATCGCCCTGGCCCTGTCCTGCGCGGCCGGCGCGTTCGCCGCTGTCGACGTGAACCAGGCCAGTGTGGCCGAACTCGACGGCATCAAGGGCATCGGCCCGGCCATGTCGTCGCGCATCCTGGACGAACGCAAGAAGGGACCGTTCAAGGACTGGGGCGACCTGATGGCGCGGGTCAAGGGCGTGGGCCAGGCCAGCGCGGCCCGGCTCTCGGCCGAAGGCCTGACCGTCGGTGGTGCAAGTTTCCGCATCGGCGTGCCGGCGACCGACGCCAAGACCGGCACCGCGCCGAAGAACTAGCCGGGATTCGCAATAGCCGGGTCGCCCGCGATCCGGCGACGTATTCAGGCCGGATTGTCCGGCCCGAGCAAGGCGATCAGGTCAGTCACGCCCACATCGACACCCGCCTGCATCAGCAGCGTGGTGACCTGGCCCCGATGGTGGGTCTGGTGGTTGAAGCAATGCGACATCGCCTGCCACGCCGGATGCTGGCGCTGCACACCCTTGCTGTTGGCATAACGCATGGCGCAGCCCGGAAACGACACCGGCATCGCGGCCAGCCACAGGACCATTGCATCGTCCAGTTGCCGGCGCTTGGCGCGCAGTGCCGCCCAGCCGTCGTAGACCGGTTCGCCCAGTCCGTGGCCGGGGTCCAGGTCAAGCACCGCGTCGGACAGCGACGACACATCGAAACCGTGGTCCAGACCACATTGGCGCAGTCGCTTGAGCCAGATCTGGTCAGCCACGATCAGGTGGTTGAGCGTGCGATGGATGGAGCCGAAGAACGCGCCGCGATCCTGCTTGCGCGCGCCATCGTCGAGCGTTTCGCAGGCGTCGTACAGCCGCTCATTGAACCAGGCGTTGTAACGCGCCATCCAGCGGTAGTGGTCCAGGCCATCGGGCAGCATCGTGCGCTCCTTCGTCTCGCCATTCCGGCGACAGCGGCATTGTGGTGTCAGTCGGGCGTGCCGAATCCCCCGCCACCCGGCGTGTGAATCTCGAAAATATCACCGGCGGCCATCTCGGCCTGCCCGATGTGCGCCAGCGACTCGACGGTACCGTCCGTGCGCACGACCCGGTTGATGCCGACCGCCCCCGGCAAGCCGCCGGCAACACCGAACGGCGCCACGATGCGGGCATTGGACAGGATGCTGGCCGTCATCGGCTCGAGGAAACGGATGCGGCGCACGCCGCCATCGCCACCATGCCAGTGGCCGGCACCGCCCGACCCCTGCCGGATCTCGTAACTCTCCAGCCGGACCGGATACCGGAACTCCAGCACCTCCGGGTCGGTCAGCCGCGAGTTGGTCATGTGGGTCTGCACGACACTGGTGCCATTGAAGCCGTTGACCGGACGGCCCTGGGCATCGATCTCGCCCCCCGCCGGCGAGCCGCCCGAGATCGTCTCGTAATACTGGTGGCGGGTATTGCCGAACGTGAAGTTGTTCATCGTGCACTGGCTGCACGCCAGCAGCCCGAGCGCGCCGAACAGGGCATTCGTGATGCAGGTCGAGGTCTCGACATTGCCCGCGACGACCGACGCCGGCGGGTCCGGGTTGAGCATCGAGCCTGGCGGGATGATCACCTCCAGCGGCTTGAGGCAGCCGGCGTTGAGCGGGATGTCGTCGTCCACCAGCGTGCGGAACACGTACAACACGGCCGCCATGCACACCGCGGTGGGCGCGTTGAAGTTGTTGCTCTGCTGCGGGGAGGTTCCGGTGAAGTCCACCACCGCGCTGCGCGCCTGCGCGTCGACCCGGATCGCGACCTGGATCTGCGCGCCGTTGTCCAGCGGCAAGGTGAAGGTTCCGTCCTTGAGCCGGGTGATGACGCGCCGCACCGACTCCTCGGCGTTGTCCTGCACATGGCGCATGTAGGCCTGCACCACGTCCAGGCCGAACTGCTCGACCATCTTGCGCAACTCCTGCACGCCCTTCTCGTTGGCCGCGATCTGGGCCTTCAGGTCGGCCATGTTCTGCTGCGGATTGCGGCTCGGGTAGGGTCCGCTTTCGAGCAAGGCGATCATCTCGGCTTCTCGCAACACGCCGCGGTCCACCAGCTTGACGTTGTTGATCTGCACGCCCTCCTCCTCGATGCGCGTGGAGAACGGCGGCATCGATCCCGGCGAGGTGCCACCCACGTCGGCATGGTGGCCACGCGAGCCGACATAAAACGCCGGCCGGCCGTCCAGGTACACCGGCGTGATCACCGTGATGTCGGGCAGGTGCGTGCCGCCGTGGTAGGGGTCGTTGAGCACGAACACGTCGCCGTCGGCCATGGTCTGCGCGTTCTCGCGGATCACGGTCTTGATGCTCTCGCCCATGGAGCCCAGGTGTACCGGCATGTGCGGCGCGTTGGCGATCAGCTCGCCCTGGGCGTTGAACAAGGCGCAGCTGAAGTCCAGCCGCTCCTTGATGTTGACCGAATACGCGGTGTTCTGCAATTGCAGGCCCATCTGCTCGGCAATGTTCATGAACAGGTTGTTGAACACCTCGAGCAGCACCGGGTCGACTGTCGTGCCGGCGGCGAACACCGTGCTGCGCGGCGTGACGCGGTCGAGCACCAGATGGTCCAGCTCGCTCAGCCGAGCCTGCCAACCCGGCTCGACCACCGTCGTGGCATTGACCTCGGCAATGATGGCCGGCCCGTCCAGGCGGTCGCCGCTGCGCATGTCCTCGCGCACCACCAGCGCAGCGTTGTGCCACTGCCCACCGGAATACATGCGTACCGTCTCGCGGCTCGGTACCTCGCGCACCGGATGTACCTCGTGGCGCGGCTCCTCGGGCGCATCGCCGGGGACCACGGCCTCCACCGACACCGCCTCGACCACCATGCGCTTGCCCTGCATCAGGAACGCGAACCGCTGGCGATAGGCCGCTTCGAAGCCGGCCGTGATCGCCGCCACCTGCGCAGCGCCATCCTCCGGCGCCGGATCGGGAAACGCGACGATCAATGCCGAGTCGCTGCCCTCGTAGCGCACATGCACACGGCGCGCCGTGCGCACCGCGCCACGGCTGACCTGCTGGCGCAGCAGTTCGGCTTCAGCGGCCTGGACCAGCGTATCGAGCACGGACACGATCTCGGGCAGGGACTGAGGCACCAGCGGCCGTTCGACAGCCTGCTCGCGGATCACGTTCTGGTCCGCCAGCCCCATGCCATAGGCACTGAGCACGCCGGCCAGCGGGTGCACGAACACCCGCGTCATGCCCAGCGCGTCGGCCACCAGGCAGGCGTGTTGCCCGCCGGCGCCGCCGAAACACTGCAGCGTGTAACGCGTCACGTCGTAACCCCGCGCGACCGAGATCTTCTTGATGGCATTGGCCATCTGCTGCACCGCGATGTTGACGAAACCCTCGGCGCTGTCTTCGGCGCTCAGACCGGTGCGCTCGGCCAACACGCGGAACCGGTCGGCCACCACGTCCAGGCTCAAGGCCTCGTTCGCCTGCGGCCCGAACACCTTGGGGAAATAGCGCGGGTTGATCTTGCCCAGCATCAGGTTGGCATCGGTCACCGCCAGCGGGCCGCCGCGCCGATAACTGGCCGGACCCGGATTGGCGCCCGCGCTGTCCGGGCCGACCCGCATGCGCGCACCGTCGAACGAGAGAATGGAACCGCCACCGGCCGCCACCGTGTGGATGCTCATCATCGGCGCGCGCATGCGCACGCCGGCCACCTGGGTCTCGAACTCGCGCTCGAATTCGCCGGCGAAATGCGACACGTCGGTCGAGGTGCCGCCCATGTCGAAGCCGATCACCTTGGCGTGGCCAGCCAGCGCCGCGGTGCGTGCCATGCCGACGATGCCGCCGGCCGGCCCGCTGAGGATGGCATCCTTGCCCTGGAATGCATGGGCATCGGTCAGGCCCCCGGAGGATTGCATGAAGAACAGCCGCACGCCGGGCATCTCGCTCGCCACCCGATCGACATAGCGCCCCAGGATCGGCGACAGGTAGGCATCGACGACCGTTGTGTCGCCGCGGCTGACGAATTTCATCATCGGGCTGGTCTCGTGCGAGGTGCTGATCTGCGTGAAGCCGACCTCGCGTGCGATCGCCTTGGCCGCGGCCTCGTGCGCGGTGTAGCGGTAGCCGTGCATGAACACGATGGCCACGCTGCGCAGGCCGAGTGCGAACTGTGCCTGCATCGCCGCGCGCAACGCGACCTCGTCGAGCGGCTGCACCACGTCGCCGTGCGCCGACATGCGTTCGCCGGCCTCGACCACCACCTGGTACAGCAGCTCGGGCAACACGATATGGCGGTCGAACAGGCGCGGCCGGTTCTGGTAGGCAATCCGCAATGCGTCACGAAAGCCCCGCGTCGTGACAAGCAGCGTCGGCTCGCCCTTGCGTTCGAGCAAGGCGTTCGTGGCCACCGTGGTTCCCATCTTCACGCACGCGACCGTGTCGGGCGTCACCGGTTCGTCGGCACGCAGGCCCAGCAGGTGCCGGATGCCGGCCACCGCGGCATCCTTGTAATGCTCGGGGTTGTCGGACAGCAGCTTGTGCGTGACCAGCCTGCCGTCGGGCCTGCGGCCGACGACGTCGGTGAAGGTGCCGCCGCGGTCGATCCAGAACTGCCAGCGGGTATCGACGGTGACGGGGCTGGACGCGGAGGTATCGGCAATGGTCGTCATGGGTTGTTGGCGGTGCAAAACGGTTCCGGAGGGTCTGCGGCCACGGCGGCCGGTTGACGCGGTCTCGACGCTACTGTACTTTCATTGCCGATCGGGCGCCGTCCCGCCCGCACCCATCGATTGCGGGAAAACACCGAGTCCTTGATGCAGACGCAGGCGATGGCACGGCATATGCTTGACAGTTCGGCAAACCACAACACCTTCTGAACCAGGAGCCTTCCATGATCTTGTCCCGCCGCACCCTTGCCACGGCCTTGGCCTTTGCCATCGCCGGCATGACCACGACCGCCATCGCCCAGACCAAGTGGGACCTGCCCGCCGCCTACCCGGCGACCAACTTCCACTCGGTGACCCTGACCGAATTCGCCAACGATGTCGACAAGGCCACCGGCGGCAAGCTCAAGATCACCGTGCATGCGGGCGCCTCCTTGTTCAAGGCTCCCGAGATCAAGCGCGCGGTGCAAGGTGGCCAGGCCCAGATCGGGGAGGTCCTGCTGGCGAACTTTGCCAACGAATGGCCGATCTACGCGGCGGACGGACTGCCCTTCCTGGCCGACAGCTACGACGAGGCGATGAAGCTGTACAAGGCCCAGAAGCCGCTGCTGGAGAAGAAGCTCTCGTCCGAAGGCATGATGCTGCTGTATGCCGTGCCTTGGCCACCCCAGGGCATCTACACCAAGAAACCCATCAACTCGGCCGCTGACCTCAAGGGCATCAAGTGGCGCGCCTACAGCCCCGCCACCGCGCGGATCGCCGAACTGGTGGGCGCCCAGCCGGTGACGGTGCAGGCGGCCGAGGTCAGCCAGGCCTTCGCCACTGGCGTGGCGGAAAGCATGATGAGTTCGGGCTCCACCGGCGCGGACAGCAAGTTGTACGAACACGTCAAGTACTGGTACGACACCCAGGCCTGGCTGCCCAAGGACGCCGTCATCGTCAACAAGAAGGCGTTCGACGCGCTCGACAAGCCGACGCAGGATGCGCTGCTCAAAGCCGCCGCCGACGCCGAGGTGCGCGGCTGGGCGGCCAGCAAGAAAACCAACACCGACTCGCTGGCCAAGCTCAAGGCCGGCGGCATGGAGATCCTGCAACCCTCCGCCGCGCTCAAGGCCGACATGAAGAAAGTCGGCGAGACCATGCTGGCCGAGTGGCTGGCCAAGGCCGGCGACGAGGGCAAGGCACTGGTCGACGCGTTCAGGAAGCCCTGAGGGCCTGCCAAACCGATGCGCAGACTGCTCGACGCGATCTACAACAGCGCCGCCGCTCTGGCGGCGCTTTTTTTGATCGGTGTGTTGCTGATGGTGCTTTTGTCCATATTCGGACGCCAGATCAACCTCTATGTTCCCGGCACCGACGCCTACGCCGGTTACCTGATGGCGGCCAGCGGCTTCCTGGCGCTGGCCCATACGCTCAAGCATGGCGACCATATTCGCGTGACACTGGTGCTCGGCGCCTTGCCTGGCCGCTGGAAACACCGGATGGAGCTATTGGCACTGGCCTTTGCCACCGCGGTGGCCTGCATGTTCGCGTTCTACAGCTGCAAGCTGGCCTGGCAGTCGCATCTGTTCAACGATGTGTCCACCGCCAACGACGCGACGCCGCTGTGGATTCCACAGATCGCGATGGCGCTGGGCACCGTGGTGCTGGCGATCGCCTTCGTCGACGAGCTGGTGCTGGAGGCACG
Source organism: Comamonadaceae bacterium G21597-S1 (assembly GCA_027214345.1). Lineage (GTDB taxonomy): Bacteria > Pseudomonadota > Gammaproteobacteria > Burkholderiales > Burkholderiaceae_C > CAISIP01. The sequence goes on along the minus strand of JAPWHR010000009.1, from coordinate 149,361 downwards.
CGGACTGCGCACGGTTCCGGGCGAACAGGAACCCCGGCTGCACGAATAACGCCAGGAACACCCGCATGAACGATTTCGCCATCACCGCCCTGCTGCTGGTCTCGCTGCTGCTGATCCTGGGTAGCGGTGTCTGGGTCGGCCTCACGCTGACCGGCGTGGCCTGGCTGGCCGTGACGCTGTTCTCCAGCCGGCCTGCCGGCGACGCCATGGCGGTCACGGTCTGGGGCTCGTCGTCGAGCTGGACCCTCACCGCCCTGCCCCTGTTCGTCTGGATGGGGGAGATCCTGTTTCGCACGCGCCTGAGCGCCGACATGTTCAAGGGCCTGTCGCCGTGGGTCCAGGGCCTGCCCGGCCGGCTGCTGCACACCAACGTCATCGGCTGCACCATCTTCGCGGCCGTCTCCGGCTCGAGCGCGGCCACCTGCGCGACCATCGGCAAGATGACGCTGCCCGAACTGAGCCGGCGCGGTTATCCGGACCACATGGTGATCGGCACCTTGTCCGGTTCGTCGACGCTGGGACTGTTGATACCGCCGTCCATCATCATGATCGTCTACGGTGTCGCGGCCGAGGTGTCGATCAGCAAGCTGTTTATCGCCGGCGTCTTTCCTGGCATGTTGCTGGCGGCGCTGTTCTCCGGCTACATCATGTTCTGGGCGCTGCGCCATCCGGAGCAGGTGCCCGCGGCCGAACGCAGCTACACGCTGCGCGAAAAACTCTTGGCGTCGCGCAGCCTGATACCGGTCGTTGTGCTGATCCTGTCGGTGCTCGGCTCCATCTATGCCGGCATCGCCACCGCCACCGAGGCCGCGGCCATCGGCGTCGTCGGCGCGCTGCTGATATCGGCGCTGCAGGGCTCGCTGAGCTGGGCCACCTTCCGCCAGTCGCTGATGGGCGCGACCCGGCTGTATTGCATGATCGCGCTGATCCTGGCCGGTGCAGCCTTCCTGACGCTGGCCATGGGCTACGTGGGGCTGCCGCGCCACCTGGCCGAATGGATCAGCTCGCTGGGCCTGAGCCAGGCGCAGCTGATCGCCGCACTGGCCCTGTTCTTCATCCTGCTCGGGTGTTTCCTCGACGGCATATCCATGGTGGTGCTGACCATGGGCGTTCTGATGCCCACCGTCAACGCCGCCGGCATAGACCCGATCTGGTTCGGCGTGTTCGTCGTGATCGTCGTCGAGATGGCGCAGATCACACCGCCGGTGGGCTTCAACCTGTTCGTGCTGCAAGGCATGACCGGCAGGCAACTGCCCTGGATCGCCAAGGTCACGATGCCGATGTTCCTGCTGATGTGCCTGGCCGTGACGCTGATCTATATCTTCCCCGGCATCGTCTCCTGGTTGCCGCGGCAGATGGGCCAGTAAGTACCATTACCGCATGTTGTCCGTCGTCGCGATCTGTATCGGCGCCAGCCTGGGCGCCTTGTTGCGCTGGGGCCTGGGCCTGTGGCTCAGCCCCGGGGCGCTCATCCCCTGGGGCACGCTGGCCGCCAACCTGCTCGGCGGCTACCTCGTCGGCCTCGTCATCACGGTGTTCCAGGCCGCCCCCCACCTGGACCCGGTCTGGCGCCTGGCCCTGGTGACCGGCTTCCTGGGCGCGCTGACCACCTTCTCCAGTTTCTCGGCCGAGGTCGTGGGCATGCTGGGGCAACAGCGTTACCTGCTGGCCTTCGGCACGGCGGCGCTGCACCTGTTTGGCTCGCTGCTGTTGACGGCGGCGGGCATGCGAACGGCCGCCGTGTTGCTGGCGCAGCGCGGTTGATCGGTCCCGCCGGTCGGAACCACCGCAGGCCACGCAGGGTCGCACCCCGTGCGCGGGCAACGCGCCTGCCAGGCCGGCTTCGCGACGCGCGCCTTCAACGCCGCGTCAACACGGCCGTCGTCCGATCGGGCGGCGCATATCCTTGTGCATACGATGCTGCCGCAGGACTGGAAATCTCCGTCTTGAACGACAGTGCGACCGGCGAATCCGGTGCGTAGCTGGCGACGAACCGTCCGCCGCCGCCACCGGCCCAGTAGGTCGTTGCGTCGATGCGCACGCGGGACGCGTCTTCGGCCACGGCCTGCCACCGGATCACACCTTTGAAGCCACCGAGCGTCGTCACGAACGCAGCCTGGCCGCTGGTTCCAGGGCGCACGGGCACGGCCCACAACGCGCCGCTCTCGGTGCGAATCACCAATTCGCCCACCCGCGTTTCGAGCACCGTGCCGTCGCTTGCGATGACGTCACCGGTCGAATAGACCGTCCTGGCAGGGCCATCCTCCTCGACCTTGACCACGATGCTGCGTTTCACCCTGGTCAAGGAGTCCGTCAGCACCAGGGTGCCAAACGGGCCCGGAAACCGGGCTGCATGGCCTTTCGTCACGGCAGCAGCAGGCGTACGCAGTGCCGCCGTGGTCGATGGCAGCGCCGTATCGCGGCCGGGGCCCATGCCGCACCGCTTCTGGATGGATACCTGATGCAAGGCGTCGCGCGCGCCCATCAGGCGCGCAAACTCCACTTGCTGGTCTGCGGTGCCGCCTGGCGCGAACAGCGCCGGCCAGAACAGCACCGCGTCGACCGCCGTGATGCCCCTGTCTTTCGACGCGGCCTCCTCGCGTCGTCCTCCGACCTGCAACACCCGGGTATTCAGGCGCCGGGCTTCCGCCTCGATCTGATCGCATTCGTAGGCCTGGTATCGCAGCGGCGACCCGTCAGCCGCGGCGACGTCCGTGGACGCCATCGCGCAGGCCGACAGAAACAGGCTGCCGACGATCGAAAGGACTGCGCCGCCTTGCATGGAGTCTCCCTTATGTTGCCCCGAACATGGAGCGGCCGGATTATCCACGCAGACGCGCCGATCCTCGGACGGGTCGACCCGGACGTCTTCATTGACCGACCACAGCGCCCCCTCGTGGCTGCTGTCACGAAAGCTTCATTTGTTCAAGAAACAATGAAACGATGCAATCCCGAGACGCCGTCCGTACCTTGGCCGCCCTGGCCCACGACGCCCGCCTTGCGGTGTTCAAGCTGCTGGTCGAGGCCGGGCCAGGCGGGCTGGCCGCGGGTGCCATCGCGCAGTCGCTGGCCATCGCGCCGTCGGCCCTGAGCTTCCACCTCAAGGAACTGACGCAGGCCGGCTTGCTGACGGCACATCCGGACGGCAGGCGCATCCGTTACGCGGCCCATTTCGGCGCCATGAGCGCGCTCATCGCGCACCTGACCGCCAACTGCTGCGGCGGCGCGCATTGCGTCCTGACGGACACCATCGCAGCCGACTGCGCGTGACCGCGGCGCATCGCGACCAGACCCATTCATCCAACCAACCATTCATCCACTACCGGGATCCTCCATGAGCGACAAAGTCTTCAACGTCCTGTTCCTGTGTACCGGCAATTCCGCCCGCAGCATCCTGGCCGAGGTCCAGCTCAACGTGCTCGGCCGGGGCCGCTTCAAGGCTTTTTCGGCCGGCAGCCATCCCGGCGGCACCGTCAATCCTTATGCCATCGAGTTCCTGACCAAGGCCGGCATGCCGACCGAGGGCTTGTGCAGCAAGTCCTGGGATACATTCGCGACACCGGACGCACCAAAGATGGACTACGTGCTGACGGTCTGCGACCAGGCGGCGGGCGAGCAATGCCCGTTCTGGCCCGGCCAGCCGATGTCCGCCCACTGGGGCGTCGCCGACCCGGCAGCGGTCGACGGCAGCGACGAGGCCAAGCGGCGCGCCTTCAAGGACGCGGCCACGACGCTGCGCAAGCGCATCGAGCTGTTCGTCGCGTTGCCGACGGCCACGCTGGACCGCATGAGCCTGAAAGCCCGGCTCGACGCGATCGGCAAGACATCATGAGCCGCCGGGCCGCCCCAAGGCGACAACGACATTGCGGCGCAGGCCGACAACTGCGCGCAGCGCCCGTCGGGTCGACGCCCATCCCGCAGTGCGCAGCACGGAAGGGCGCCCGGTGAGCCTGCGTCCATCCGTCGTCGCCGAGGCCATCGGCACGGCATTGCTGCTGGCCACCGTGGTCGGCTCGGGCATCATGGGCGAACGCCTGGCCGGCGGCAACGTGGCCATCGCACTGCTGGCCAACACACTGGCCACCGGAGCCGTGCTGGTCGCCCTGATCGCCACCTTCGGGCCCACGTCCGGCGCGCATTTCAATCCGCTGGTGACGCTGGCCGAACTCGCACTCGGTCGCTGCCGCTGGCGCAAGGCCAGGCTCTACCTGGCCGCGCAAGTGCTCGGCGCCGTGGCCGGCGTGATCGCCGCCCACTGGATGTTCGAGCTGCCCACCATCGCCGCATCCCAGCAGGTGCGCACCGGCGTGCACCAGTGGTGGAGCGAGATCGTCGCATCGTTCGGCCTGCTCACCGTCATCCTGCATGTCGCACGCACCCGGCCCGACTTCGTGCCGGCCGCCGTGGGCTGCTACATCACGGCGGCCTACTGGTTTACCGCGTCCACGTCGTTTGCCAATCCGGCGGTCACGGCGGCGCGCAGCCTGACCGACACCTTCTCCGGCATCCGACCGGCCGACGCGCCCGGCTTCATCGCAGCCCAGCTGATCGGTGCGCTGCTCGCCGTGGTGCTGTTCCGCTGGGCCCATGGCCCGATTCCCGACACCGAGGCAACGCCGCGGGACAACAACTCCGATCCGATGACAATACGCCATGGCTGAAATCACGATCTACCACAACCCCGCCTGCGGCACGTCGCGCAACACGCTGGCGCTGATCCGCAACAGCGGCATCGAGCCGCTGGTCATCGAATACCTGAAGCATCCACCGACACGCGAACGCCTGGTCGAGCTGCTCGCACGGATGGGCATCGGCCCGCGCGAATTGCTGCGTCAGAAAGGCACACCGTATGACGAACTCGGCCTGGGCCAGGACAGCTGGACCGACGCGCAGCTGATCGACGCGATGCTGCAGCATCCGATCCTGATCAACCGCCCGATCGTCGTGACGCCGCTGGGCACCCGCCTGTGCCGCCCGTCGGAGGTGGTGCTCGACATCCTGCCCGCGCCGCAGCAAGGCGCATTCACGAAGGAAGACGGCGAACCGGTGATCGGCGCGGATGGCCGGCGTGTCTGAGCCCGCGCTGCCGTCGCCGAACATCGAAGCACGCGCCTGGCGCCTGCCGCAGCCCGAGGCGCTGCGACCCGGCCGGCCGTCGACCCACGCACCACGCGTGCTGCTGCTGTACGGCTCCGTGCGCGAGCGCTCCTACAGCCGCCTGCTGAGCCTCGAAGCGGCCCGGCTGCTGGAGTCGATGGGTGCGCAGGCGCGGGTTTTCGATCCCCGGGGGCTGCCGCAGCCCGACAACGCGCCCGACGACCATCCCAAGGTCCGGGAACTGCGGCAATTGGCGGCCTGGGCCGAAGGCATGGTCTGGTGTTCACCGGAGCGCCACGGCGCGATGACCGGCATCATGAAGAGCCAGATCGACTGGATACCCCTGTCGCTCGGCGCGGTGCGCCCGACCCAGGGCAAGACGCTGGCCGTGATGGAGGTCTCCGGCGGTTCGCAGTCGTTCAACGCGGTGAACCAGTTGCGCATCCTGGGGCGCTGGATGCGCATGGTGACGATTCCGAACCAGAGCAGCGTGGCCAAGGCCTTTCTCGAGTTCGACGAAGCCGGCCGGATGAAACCGTCCGCCTATTACGACCGGGTCGTCGACGTGATGGAGGAACTGGTCAAGTTCACGTTGCTGACGCGCGACGTGGCGCCTTATCTCGTGGACCGCTACAGCGAACGCAAGGAATCCGCCGCGCAGTTGTCGGCCCGGGTGAACCAGCGCGCCCTGTAGCCGGGTTTGCGTGTTGCGTCGCCGGCGCGGTACCCTTCGGACAATACCAACCGCCCCCAGGAGTTCCCATGTCCCTGCGCCAGGCCCTCGACGGCATCTCCGGCATCCTGGTCACGCCGTTCGACACGCAGGACCGGCTCGCACCCGCCGCGCTGCAACCGGTCGTGGACCGCGCCATCGCCGCCGGCGTACACGTCCTGGTCGCCAACGGCAACACCAGCGAGTTCTACGGCCTGACCGCGGCCGAGGCCGAACGCATGGTACAGGTCGCCGCCGAACAGATCGCCGGCCGCGTGCCGCTGCTCGCCGGCGTGGGCCGCGGCGTGCACGAGGCCTGTGCCCTGGCCCGCGCCTCGCAGGCGGCGGGCGCCGCGGCCATCATGGTCCATCAACCGCCGGATCCCTTCGTGTCGCCGCGTGGCGTGCTCGAATACGTCAAGCGCATCGCAGCCGCGGCCGCGGGCTTGCCGCTGGTGCTTTACCTGCGCAACGACAACATCGGCCTGGCCGCGATCGAGGAACTGTGCGCCCTGGACCCGGTCGTCGGCGTGAAGTGGGCCTCGCCCACGCCGATGATGCTGGCCCAGGCCATCCACCGCACCGCCGGGCGCGACATCGCCTGGGTCGGCGGCCTGGCGGAAACCTGGGCGCCGCCGTTTTATGCGGTTGGCGCACGCGGCTTCACGTCGGGCCTGATCAACGTCTTTCCAGTGCATGCGATGGCCATCCACCGCGCCCTGGAGGACGGCGACTATGCGCGCGCCGGCGTGCTGATCGGTGCGATGCGACCGTTCGAGGACCTGCGCGCAATGGAGAACAACGGCACCAACGTGACGGTGGTCAAGGCAGCGCTGCGGATTCTGGGCCCCGACTGCGGTGCCACCCGCCCTCCATCGGCCTGGCCACTGACGCAGTCGGCGCAGGAACAGCTGGCGCAGTTCATGGACAACGCGGCACTGTTGCGCTGACCCGGCCGTGGCGCGCCGTCAGAGCGGCCCTGCGTTCGCCCCGCGCCGCCGATCGGCCTTGGGCAGTTCCGCCCGCGCCACCAGGCCATCGGCGCAGGCCTGCAACAGGTCCAGGGACAGGTCGAGCCGTTGCGCATCCTCGGGGGTCAATGCCGCGACCAGGCGCCGATTGATGTCCACCGCCAGCGGCACCATCGCATCATGGACCTCGCGGCCCTTGCCGGTGACGTTGAGCACGACCTCGCGCCGGTTGCCGGGCCGGGGCTCGCGCGCCACCAGGCCCTTGTGCACCATCGACGTGATGGCGCGCGAGGTGCGTGCCCGGTCCAGTTGCATCTGCTCGGCCAGTTGCGACGGCAACACACCGGGCTGCTTCACCAGCTCGGCCAGCACCCGCCATTCGCGCCGGGTGATGCCGAAACGTCCTTCGCACAGCCGTGTGACCATGCCGCCGGCGGTGGCCAGCAGCCGGCTGATGCGCAGCAGCAGCAGATCGTCGATGGAGCGCGACACGACCAGGCGCGTGGACGGGGGCGGGCTCGGTCTTGTCATCAGGGTAAACACGCACAACGATTGATTTGAACAATTATGACGCCCGGTCCTACAGTGCAAGCTTCCCCTCAACCCGAGATCCAGGAGACACCCCATGATGATCCGTTCACGATTGCTCGCACCCCTGGCCCTGCTGGTGGCCGCCTGCCTGATGGCGCCGGCTGTGCAGGCCCAGGCCAAGCCCCCGCTCAAGATCCTGGTCGGGTTTCCCCCCGGCGGCTCGGCCGACGTGATTGCACGCCTGATCGGCGACGCGATGCGCGATGACTTCGGCGCCATCATCGTCGAGAACAAGCCCGGCGCCGGCGGACGGATCGCCCTGGGCGCGGTCAAGAACGCCAAGCCGGATGGCGAGACGGTCATCATCCTGCCCAGCGGACCGATGGTGTTGTTCCCCCACGTCTACAAGAAGCTGGACTATGACGCGGTCAAGGACTTCACGCCGATCTCCGAAATCGCCGGCTTCCAGTTCGGCGTCGTCGCCGGCCCGGCCAGCAAGGCGAAGACGGTCGCCGAGATGATGAGCCTGGCCAAGACCGACCCGAAGAACGCGACCTACGGCTCGCCCGGCGCTGGCACCTTGCCGCACTTCCTCGGCGTCTTGCTGTCGCAAAGTGCCGGCACCGAGCTGGTCCACATCCCGTTCCAGGGCGGCGCCCCGGCCAACACGGCCTTGCTGGGCGGGCACATCGGCTACAAGTTTGATGTGGTGTCGGAGACCGCCGAACTGCACCGCGGCGGCAAGGTGCGCATCATCGCCGTCACCGGCGACAAGCGCGACCCGCAGGTGCCGGAGGTGCCGACGCTGAAGGAATCCGGCATCGACATGGTCGCCACCGCCTGGTTCGCGATGTACGGCCCGGCCGGCCTTTCGGCCGAGACGGTGGCGCGCCTGGAAAAAGCGGTCGCCGCGGCCGTGCGCAAACCGGCGGTACAGCAGCGCTTGCTGTCGCTCGGGTACGAGCCGGTCGGCTCCACCGGCGCCCAGTTGGCGGCCCACCAGCGTGCCGACCTGGCACGTTGGGAGAAACCGATCAAGGCCACCGGCATCAGCCTGGACTGAGCACGCACCGGTCCGTCCCGGTTCGGCACACGGGCACGCCATGCCGCGTGCCGCCGCCGGGGCCGACGTTCCAGCCGACGCACACCCGAGCAACCATTCAAACAGGCAGGCAGACGCCATGAATCCGACGAACCCCCGACGCCCGAACATCATCTTCATCGTTGCCGACGATCTCGGTTATGCCGACCTGGGGTGTTACGGCGGCCGGGAGGCATCGTTCGGTGCCGTATCGCCCGAACTCGACGCATTGGCCGCCGCCGGCATGCGATTCACCGAGGGCTACGCCAATTCACCCGTGTGTTCACCCACCCGGTTCGCACTGATGACCGCGCGTTACCAGTACCGCCTGCGCGGTGCGGCCGAAGAGCCGATCAGCAGCCGCAACGCGGGCAACCCCCGGCTGGGCCTGTCACCCGAGCATCCCACGCTGCCCTCGCTGCTGAAGGACAGCGGCTATCGCACGGCGCTGATGGGCAAGTGGCACCTGGGTTTCCTGCCCCATTTCGGCCCGCTGAAGTCGGGCTACGAGGAATATTTCGGCCTGATGGCCGGCGGCGCCGACTACTTCACGCACCGCAACTCGACCGGCGCGCACGACCTGTACCTGGGCGAGCAAGAACACGCCGAAGACGGCTACATGACCGACCTGATCACCCGGCACTCGATCGATTTCATCGATCGCATGGCCGACGGTGCCAAGGCCGGTACGCCATTTTTCCTGAGCGTGCACCACACCGCGCCCCACTGGCCGTGGGAGACCCGCGACGACGCCGACACGCCGGCGCAGATCAGCAACAACCTGTTCCACCTCGATGGCGGCAACATCGACACCTACCGGCGCATGATCCACCACATGGACGAAGGCATCGGCGAGATGGTCGCGTCGCTGCGCCGGCACGGCCTGCTCGAGAACACCTTGATCGTGTTCACCAGCGACAACGGCGGCGAACGGTTTTCCGACAACTGGCCACTGGTCGGCGGCAAGATGGACCTGACCGAAGGCGGCATCCGGGTCCCATGGATCGCGCACTGGCCGGCCGGCATCGTGGCCGGCGGCGTCAGTGCCCAGCACTGCATGACGATGGACTGGTCGGCCACGATGCTCGATGTCGCCGGCGTCGCGGCGCATCCGGACTATCCGCTCGATGGCATCTCGCTGGCTGCGGTGTTGCGCGACCCGTCGCACCGTTTTCATCGGCCGATGCACTGGCGCATGAAACACCGCGGCCAACGCGCGCTGCGCGACGGTGACTGGAAATACCTGCGCGTCGACGACAACGACTACCTGTTCAACATCCCGGGCGACGCACGCGAACGGGCCAACAAGGGCAAACGCGAACCGGAGCGCCTGCAGGCCATGCGTACGCAATGGGAGGCATGGAACGATACGATGCCGGAGATACCGCAGGAGGCCATGGTGCACATGGGGTATTCCTACAAGGACATGCCACAGCGTTGAATCGGCGCGAGCCTTGGCGCGCGACGCGGATTCCGGCACGGCAGGTTCGAACGAGGCGCAGCGGTATCCTGTCGGCCATAGGGTTGCCTGGCCGTCTGGCGGGCGGGCCGCCCGCGCACAATAGGACCCACCATGCGCGATGCCCCAGTCGCCAAGGGGCCCTCTGACGCCACGGGAGCAACACGATGCACGACACCGGCTCGACCACGACCGAGGAACACGACTTCGTCACCGCGTTCTGGGAGGCCTGCCAGGGATCGCCCGCTGAGCGAGACCAGGCCCGCTTCAGCGGCAAGGGTCTGCTGCGATCAGTGTTCCCGGTCGATGCCTTCGCGTCCGCGTCCATCGCCACGGCTGGCGTGGCCGTGGCCGCGTTGCGCCGACACATGGGCATGCCGGCAGTCGCCGCCACGCCGGCGGTGGTGGTCGACCGCCGGCTCGCCAGCCTGTGGTTCGGCATGTCGGTACGCCCGCAGGGCTGGGAGTTGCCACCCATCTGGGATGCCGTGGCGGGCGACTACCGCGCCCGCGATGGCTGGATCCGGCTGCACACCAATGCGACCCATCACCGGGCCGCGGCACTGGCGGTGCTGCAGGTGACGCCCGACCGGGCGGCCGTGGCGCAGGCCGTGCAGCAGTGGCAGGCGCAGGACCTCGAAACCGCCGTGGTGGCACGGGGCGGCTGCGCCGGTGCCATGCACAACTGGCAGCAATGGCAACAACACCCGCAGGGCCGGGCCGTCCTGCGGGAACCGCTGCTGCATTGGGAATCGGCAGGCCCGGCGGCGCGCGGTGACTGGGATTTCGACCCGCGACGGCCCCTGGCCGGCATCCGGGTGCTGGACATGACACGGGTTCTGGCCGGTCCGGTCGCGACCCGCTTTCTGGCCAGCCTGGGCGCCGAGGTGCTGCGTATTGATCCGCCCGGCTGGGATGAGGCCGTGCTGGAGCCGGAGATCACGCTGGGCAAGCACTGCGCCCGGCTCGACCTGCGCCGGGCCGACGATCGCCAGCACTGGGAGGCGCTGTTGCGCGGTGCCGACGTACTGGTGCATGGCTACCGCAGCGACGCCCTCGCGTGCCTGGGCCTGGACGTTCATGCGCGCCAGATGCTGCGCCCGGGCCTGATCGACGTTTCGCTCGACGCCTATGGCTTCACCGGGCCCTGGGCGGCGCGGCGGGGATTCGACAGCATCGTGCAGATGAGCATGGGTTTCGCCGAGCAGGGGCAACGCAGCGCCCAGGCCGACAAGCCCGTGCCCTTGCCGGTGCAGGCGCTGGACCATGCCACCGGCTACCTGATGGCGGCGGCCACCGTGCGCGCCTTGACGCTACGCGCCGAACGCGGCGTCGGCAGCATCGTGCGGGCATCGCTGGCCCGCACCGGCGCCGTTTTGATGGCGGGCGGAACCCGGCAGATGCCCGCGCCCGAAACGCAGGCACCGGAATCGGCCGACGACTGGGAGGACGCAACCGAACACCTGGTATGGGGCGCGGCACGCCGCGTGCACTGGCCACTGCAGGTCGCCGGCGTCACCCCTGGCTGGACACGCGTGGCGACACCATTGGGCAGTGCGCCGGCACAGTGGCAGGCCTGACGCACAGACAGCCCGGCATCGGGTGATGCGGGCAGCGGCGCAGGATCCGTCTCATGCGGCCGGCGGGATGCCGGCCCCCGCATGCGCGCTGGGCAGCATCTTCGCCAACGCGTCGAACGGCACCGGCTTGCTGAAAAGATATCCCTGCATCAGATTGCATTGCAGGCCTTGCAGGATCGCCGCCTGCACCTCGGTCTCGACACCTTCGGCAATCACCTCGAGGTTGAGCGAATGCGCCAGCGAGATGATGGCCGCCACGATGGTGACGCCCTGCATATGCTGCTCCATCTCCATGATGAAGGCACGGTCGATCTTCAGCGCATTGATCGGCAGGCGCGCCAGATAGGCCAGCGAGGAATACCCGGTGCCGAAGTCGTCCACGGCCACGTTGACACCGACGCCGCGCAAGGTCTGCAACACAGTACGGGTCTGGCTCACGTCCTGCATCAACAGGGTTTCAGTGAGCTCGATGTCGAGCATGACGTCACCGTCGCCGGCATCCGCGATCGCGTCGACCACGGTCTTGACGAAGTCCTTGTTGCGCAACTGGATCGCCGACACGTTGACGGCACAACGTGGCACCTGCAGACCCATCGCGCGCCAACGTTCCATGTCGTCGATCGCCTGTCGCAAGGCCCAGGCACCTGCCTGGCGGATCAGGCCGATTTCCTCCATCAGCGGGATGAACTGCCCCGGCGGAATCAGGCCACGCTCGGGGTCGCGCCAGCGCATCAAGGCCTCCACGCCGCGGATGCGCCGTTCGGAAAAATCGACCTTGGGCTGGTAATGCAGCTCGAGTTCGCCATGATCGACCGCCCGACGCAGGCGGTGCTCGAGATCGAGGGTCTCGGCCACACGCGCATTCATGGCCGACTCGTAATACATCAGCGGCACATGCGCCGCCTTGGCCTTGCGCAAGGCCGTTTCCGCATTGGCCATCAGGGTCTCGCCGTCGTTGCCATCGGCCGGGAACACCGCGACCGCCACGGTGAACTCGGCCGTGACCGGCTGCTCGCCGAACTGGAATGGCTGCTCCAGCGCACCGTCGAACATGGACTGGACCTGGTGCCCCAGCAGGTGCAGGTCGTCTCCCGGCATGAAACAGGAGAAGCTGTCGGAGTTGATGCGCGAGAGATTGTCCGGATACGGAGACGACTGGACCAGGCGCTGCGCCAGCTGGCGCAGCAGCTCGTCACCCACGTGGCGCCCGAAGGTCTCGTTGACCATGCGAAAGCGTTGCAGGTTGCCCAGCACCAGCGCCACCTGACCCTGCTCCCTGGCGGCCGATCGCAGTTGCCGGCCCAGCCGCTCCATGAACAGCGTCCGGTTGGGCAGCGAGGTCAGCGGATCGTAATAGGCCAGGTAGTTGAGGCTGGCTTCCTTTTCGAGATGGCGGATCGCGAACGACACGTCACCGGCCAGTTCCTCGAGCAGGCGCATTTCCGATCGGTTGAAGAAGTCGCGCAGTTCGGCATGCAGCACGAAGACACCGACGACTTCGTCGCCGACGATCAGCGGCAACGCGACCAGTGAACGAATACCGGCGTCGAGCAGTTCGCGCACCCGCCCCTGTTCCGGCTCGCCCGCGGCCCATGCGCTGAACAAGTCGTTGACGATCACGGGCGAGCGGGTACGCACCACATGGTCCAGCATGCCTCCGTTGCCCGCCGCCGGGCCGCCGAAATCCAGGCGCGGGCCCAGGCCCTTGACCAGCGAGTCCCGGCTCCCGGCCCAGGCCTGCAGGTCGGCCTGCCGGCGCTCGGCGTCGATGGTCGCGATCCAGACCCAGGGAAAGGCCCCGGCCTCACCCGCGATCTGGCAGGCCTCGGTGAAGAGGCTCTCCCTGTCCTGCACCCGCACGATCAAGGTATTGATGCCGCTGAGCGTCGCGTTGACGCGGCGCAGGTTGCTGAGCTTGCGATCGGCCTCGTTGCCCAGGCGCACCGCGGTCCAGTTCAGCGAGGCCAGGACCGCCATGCTGGCAGCTGTGAGAATGACGATGCCGAAATGCGGGCCATACCAGCCCAGGGTGCGCTCGCCGATGATGGTCAGCTGCGCCATCAGCGGCAGGACCAGCACCGTGCTGGCCAGATAACGCCGACCGATACGCGCCGTGGGCGTGTCCCGGAAGAATTCGCGCACCCAGCCTTGCTGGCATCGAACCGCCACCAGCGCGACCGACAACACGATGAACGCGCAGGCCGTGTGCACGGCCATGGAGGAAAACGGCCGCGCGACATCGCTGCGGGTATCGGACAGGTATGTCAGCAGCGACAACAAGGCCAGCAGGAACACCGACGATGCCATCGATTGCGCGGCCCAGATGCAGCGCGAGTCGCCCTGCAGCAGCAATATCGCCAGCCCCACCAGCACAAAACCCACGGCCGACGCCTGCGACATGCGACCGAAACCTTCGGGATGGGACAAGCCCATCAGCGGACTGAACATGCGATCGATGCCGTGGCCCCAGCCCAGTGGGTCCTGCAACAACGTCAACACCGGAATCACGACCAGCAGCGCCGCCAGCAACCGGATGATCCAGCTCCGCGCACGGCCGCTTAGCGGGGACCATCCGAACAGGAGCAATGCAACACCTGCAGCCAGAAAACCCATGGCGGTGTTCACCTTCATGGTCGGCCAGCCCTGGGCCACCGACTCCAGGGTCGCGAACCCCATGATCCACCCGACCTGAACCAGCACTGCCGTCAACACGACCAATGCGCACGCCAACAAGGTGACCAGTCGTTGGAAATCGTACGGTATCTGGCTGGCGGCTACGGGCATGGTCCCTCGGCAACGCGGTGCCTCCCTGTGCCGCGGCATCCGATGCTGGAACGCAGACCGGACTTGCCAGGCACAGCCACCGCCCTGGCTGCATATGAATCGATATCACCGACCGTGGTCGACTGATTGTTTTGCCGGATGATAAGTGATGTCGCGCGACGAAGCGCACGCTTCGTCGCGCCGCCGGCTGCCGTTGCATCAGGCCGTGCTGGTCAGTTCGTCCTGCACGAGGTTGGGCCGCAGGCCGCGCAGCACTGCATGCGCGTCCAGCGAACGAATGGGAATGTTCAGGTCGCGCGGAATGCGCTGCTCCGCCTGCAACGCGAGGTAGCGCAGGCAGCTCACGCGCAGGAAACTGGCGAAGTTGGGAATGTCGCCGCGGTGCAGCAGCAATTCGTCGTACAGCGTGGACAGCAGCTGCGGCACCGTCAAGGCATCACGCGCGGCGATCTCGTCGAGCGTGTCCCAGAACAGGTTTTCCAGCCGCACGCTGGTGACCACGCCATGCAGCCGGATGCTGCGCGTGGTCGCTTCGTAGCTTTGCGTATTGGCGCGAATGAAAATCTGGCACATGTCCCTGCCTCCTGAAGCCGCACACCGCTTGTCGTGGCCTCCAGCATAATCGCCGGCGCTTGCCGGGTCCAGCGATGCCAGCGTCGCAGCCTAATGCGTGATCCTGGTGCCGAGCAGCGCGAAGAACTGCGACAACCAGGCCGGATGCGCGGGCCAGGCCGGCGAGGTGACGAACGGGCCGTCGGTGACCGCGGCGTCGATGGCGATGTCGGCGTATTCTGCGCCCGCCAGTTCCACCTCGGGCTGACAGGCCGGATAGGCGCTGATGCGCCGGCCCTTGATCAGCCCTGGGACGGCCGCCAGGATCTGCGCGCCGTGGCACACGGCGGCGATCGGCTTGCCCGCATCGCCGAACTTCTTGACGATGGCGATCACACGCTTGTTCAGGCGCAGGTATTCCGGGCCACGACCGCCAGGCAGCAGCAGGCCATCGTATTTGTCGACCACGACGTCGTCGAAGTTGGCGTTGAGCGCGAAACGGTGTCCCGGCTTCTCGCTGTAGGTCTGCGCCCCCTCGAAGTCGTGGATGGACGTCATCACATGGTCGCCGGCCTTCTTGTCCGGGCAAACGGCGTGTACGGTGTAACCCACGGCCAGCATGGCCTGGAACGGCACCATGGTTTCATAGTCCTCGCCGTAGTCGCCACACAGCATCAATATCTTGCGCGTCATGCTTGTCTCCGATCGGAAGTGAATGGGAGTCGCCAGTGTGACGGCTCGGACCCCGGCCGTGGTAACAGCACATTACTACGGCACCGGCTGCGCGGCTGGCGCTGCGGCGGCGTCGATCCCCTATAGTCGGCCCATGCAAGCGCCTGCGTCCGACTGCATGAGTCCGCCCCCGGCCGCCACGGCGGCCCATGGGTCGCGGCACACCGGACGACGCGGGCATGTTGTTCCCCAACCCGCACGCGCGGCCTGATTGCCACTGCCCCATGAGCGTCCAGCAGAAGAAGAACATCCCGGCCAAGGCCACACCCATCACGGTGGTCGACGCCGATCGTTACCAGACGTTGTTGCCGACCCTGCCGCGGCCCGTGGCGGCCTGGCTGGAGACGCTGGGCTTTCGCGGCCTGGCCGACAGCCACGCGCTGGTGCCGGATGCCGATGGCGCACTGGCCCAGGTCCTGGCCGGCGTCGCCCACGGCGACGATCCGTTTGCGCTGGCGGCGCTGCCATCGGCCTTGCCCGAGGGGATCTACCGGCTCGACGACCAGGGCCTGCCACTGTCGCCCGACATTGCTGCCTTGTCCTGGTCGCTGGGCGCCTACAGCTTCGACCGCTACAAGGCGCGCAAGCGCGCGCCGGCCACGCTGGTGCTGCGCACAAGCGAGGCCGCCGAGCGTGGCATGCTGCAGGCCGAGGCGATCACGATGGTGCGCGACCTGGTGAACACGCCGGCCGAACACATGGGCCCGCAGGATCTTGCCCGCTGCGCCCAGGCGCTGGCCAAACGCCACGGTGCGCGTTTCCATCAGGTGCAGGGGGATACACTGCTCAAGAAGAACTTCCCTGCCATCCACGCGGTCGGCCGTGCCAGCAGCCGTGCGCCACGACTGATCGAACTGACTTGGGGCAAGGCCCGCCACCCGCTGCTGAGCATCGTCGGCAAGGGCGTGTGTTTCGACAGCGGCGGCCTAGACATCAAGACACCCGATGGCATGCGGCTGATGAAGAAGGACATGGGTGGCGCAGCCCATGCGCTTGGCCTGGCAGCGATGGTGATGGCGCTCAAGTTGCCGGTACGACTGCAATTGCTCATACCGGCGGTCGAGAACGCCATTGCCGGCAACGCCTACCGGCCCGGTGACGTGATCCGGACCCGCGCCGGCGTGCAGATCGAGATCGGCAATACCGATGCCGAAGGCCGCGTCATCCTGTGCGACGCGCTGGCCTATGCGGTCGAATCCCGTCCCGACCTGGTCATCGACCTGGCGACCCTGACCGGAGCGGCGCGCGTCGCCCTTGGCCCGCAACTGCCGGCACTGTTCTGTCGTTCCATGGGAACGGCACGGCAACTGGTGGATCTGGGCCTGCGTCTCGAGGATCCGATGTGGCATCTGCCCCTGTGGGCGCCCTACCGCGGCGGCATCGAGAGCAGCGTCGGCGACATCGTCAATACCGGCCGCAACGCGATGGCCGGCGCCATCAACGCGGCGCTGTTCCTCGAGCGGTTCGTTCCCGAGCCGCAGGACTGGCTGCATATCGACCTGTTCGCATGGAACGATGCCGCGCGCGCCGGACGGCCGGTGGGCGGCGAGGCACAGACCATCCGCACGCTGCTGGCCTACCTGGAGCAGCGTTTCCGCACCCAGGACTGAGCCGGGGCCGGCCAACCATGGAGTTCCGCCTGATCTACGAGGGTCCGCTGCGCGGACAAGGCGCCAAGTCGCCGCACAAGTGGGAGATTCGCCGCGCATTGCACCCGCAACTCGAGCGCCTGTGGCGGGAACATCCCCTCAAGGAAGTGGCCGGACCGTTGTTGTCCCACCCACCCCGGCCCGGCGAACCATCGGTGATCGTCGAAAAGGGCGGCCTGCTGTTCGCTCCGCTGGTCACGCAGCGCCTCAACCTCTACGCCGAACTGTCGGTGTTGCTGTTCCGCCAGCAGCCGCGCGGCATGTTGATCACCGATGGCGGCGACATCGACAACCGGCTCAAGACCTTGCTCGACGGCCTGCGGGTCCCGCACGGCTCGATGGAAGGCCGCACGGAGTTGCCCGAGCAGGCCGACCCGTCGCCGATGTTCTGCCTGCTGGAAGACGACTCGCTCGTCTCGAAGGTGTCGATCGAATCCGAGCAATTGCTGCGCCCGGCGCAACCCGACGAGGTGGTCGCCATCATCTCGGTGCACGTCAAGAAGACCCGGCTGAACATCGACAACATGTCCCTGTGAACACCGGACCATCACATTCGGCCTGAAGGAGCCCGACCCATGTCGACAAACCCCGACAACTTCGCCCGGCGCATTTTCTTCTGGGGCGGCATTTACGGCATTGCGGTGCTGGTTCCGCAATATGTGCAGGACCAGAAGGTGGGCCGGCTGATCACCACGCCACTGGAGTATCCGGAGCAGTTCTATGGTTTCATCGGCACCGCGCTGGCCTGGCAGTTCGTGTTCCTGCTAATCGCGCGCGACGTGATGCGGTTCCGGATGTTCATGCTGCCCGCCATCGCCGAAAAGCTGCTCTTTTCGGTGCCGGTGTTCGTGCTGTACGCTATGGAACGGGTGCCCGGTCTCACCGTCGCCGCGGCAGCGCTCGATTTCCTGCTCGGCCTGCTGTTCATTGCGGCCTGGTTGCGTACCCGACCCGCGGGTTGACGCGTTCGCCGCTCAGGCGCCGGCGGACTGCACCGCCGCCAGCAGCCGAAGGTAGTTGCCGCCGATGAGCTTGGCAATGTCGCCCTCGGCCAGTCCACGTTGCGCCAGGCCGGCGACGAAATGCGGCAGATGGGCATAGGTGTCGAACACCGGCTTGTAGTTGGCGTCCATGTCGGTACCCAGGCACACATGGTCGATACCCGCCAGCTCCACCAATTCCAGCGCACGCTCGACGAATCCGCGCAGGTCGACGATGGCGATGCCGGCCGGCCAGGCACCCACCAGACCACCGCCCTTGGACACCACCGCCCGCATCAGATCCGGCGAGATGAACCGCGGATGCGCGGTCTTGCCGTGGACGTGGACATGCGAGGCGATCACCGGCTGCGACGACGCGTCGAGCGCACCCAGCGCCGTGGCCTCGGACGCATGGGCCACGTCGACCAGCATACCCAGCCGGTTCATCTCGCGCACCACGGCCCTGCCCGCGGCGGTGAGTCCCTGGTGGACCGGCTCGCCGGTGATGATGTCGCCGAGTTCGTTGTTGCGGTAGTGCATCAGGGTGATGGACCGCACGCCGTCGGCATGCGCCAGTGCCACGCGGTCGACACGGCCTTCGAGGAAGTCGCCGCCCTCGACGGTCAGCAGCGCGCCCACCTTGCCGGCCGCACGCGCCGCGGCGACGTCGGCCACGGTCTTGACCGGAAACACCAGCCCCCGGGACGCCAGGCCTTTCAGGCGATCGATCTGGCGCCGGTAGCTGGCCCAGGCCTCGCCGGGCTCGAACGCGCGTACCGCGGCCAGTCCTTCTCCCTGCAGCCCCAGCGCCTGGAAGTCGGCGACCGCGGCGAATGCCGCGGCGGCCAGACCACCCGCGCGCATGTCGGCGACGGTATCGTCCTCGAAGCTGCCCAGCCGGGCGTAGATCCAGACCAGCCCGGACAGATTCTGCGCACCGTCGACGAAGCTGCGGCCCGGGTGTGCATGCGCATCAACGGCCGGATGCCGCGCCAGCAATTGCCGGGCCGCGGCCAGTTCGTCCGGCGCAATGGGAAAACCGATGGGCGCGGGTGTCGGCCGCACAGCCCAGTAGACACCGGCGCCGACCGCGGCCGCAGCCACGCCCAAGCCTGAGAACACCCGACGTCGGGACCATGTGCGCATCTGGAATTTCCTCGCGGCGTATCCAAGTGCCGCAGGACGATGGTAGCGCGGTGATGCGGCGCCGCAGACCGAATGCCCGGCGCAGGCGTGGCGCCCGGCCCCGGGCGCGCGATGCTCAGGCCGCCTGCAATCCGGCGCGTTCGCGCGCCGCCGGTTTGCTCGCCGACGACTCGGCCGTGCCGAAGATCACCTCGCCGGACAGTTGTCCGCCTTCTTCGACGACCAGTTTGCCGTACCGGATCTTGCCAGTGATTTTGCCGGTGGAATACACCATCAGCTTGTCGCGCACCGTCAGGTCCCCGTCGAAGTGACCATGGATCTCGGCGATGTCGATGCAGGCCGACCCCTTGAACGCACCACACTCGGCGATCTGCATCAGGCGCGAGTCCATCGTGGCCTCGACCGTCCCTTCGACGAACAAGGTGTCGCAGTCGGTGATCTCGACGCCCTTGAGCTTGATGTTGGGTCCGACGGTCAGGCGGCTGCCGCCGGAGGGTGTGGTCTCGGGCGTTGCATCACCCGCAGCGGCGGGCACGGCCGCGACCGCAGCCGGTGCCGGAGACGACGACGACGAGGACGCGCCGGGAGCCGCGGACGACGGCTGTACGCCGTGGTGGACGTTGGGTTGTGCCATCGTCGTGGGCCGCCGCAAGCCGGTGGTTTCGGTGTCGCGCTTGCCAAAGAAGGGGGACTGCAATGCCATGGGTGATTTCTCCTCGTAAAGTAGTCGATGGTAGGCAGATCCCTGCAGGCTGGCGCCGCGCAAGGTGCAAGATGCGTAACGAATTGGACAGCGCCCACCGTGGCCCGGACGCACCGGGCCGGCCGTCAACTCCGGCTGCGAGCCCAGGCCTCGAAGCGGGCCTTGTTTTCTGCATTGGGCGGATACAGGCCTGGCAGGGCCATGCCGTCATGGACCTGCTTCATGATCCAGCCCTCGAGCAGTTCCTGGTCGAGCGCAGCCTGCACGACGTCGTCGAGCATGGCATAGGGTATCAAAACCGCGCCGTCGGCGTCTACCACCACCACGTCGTTCGGAAATACCGCAACGCCACCACACCCGATGGGTTGCTGCCAGGCGACGAAGGTCAGGCCGGCCACCGATGCCGGCGCGGCCGTACCCTGGCACCAGACCGGCAGGCCGGTCTCGAGCACGCCGTCGATGTCGCGGATCACGCCATCGCTCACCAGGGCGGCCACGCCCCGCTTGCGCATGCGCGCGCACAGGATGTCGCCGAAGATGCCCGCATCGGTCACGCCCATGGCATCGACGACGGCGATGCAGCCCTCCGGCATGGACTCGATCGCCGCGCGCGTGGAGATCGGTGCGCCCCAGGAGGCCGGCGTGGCCAGGTCTTCGCGCGCCGGCACGAAGCGCAGCGTGAACGCCCGCCCGACCAGACGCGGCTGGCCCTTCTTCAAGGGCCGGGCCCCGCGCATCCATACATTGCGCAGACCCTTCTTGAGCAGCACCGTGGTGAGGGTGGCGGTCGTGACGCTGGACAAGGCGCGCACCGTGTCGGCGGACAGGGGAATCGGATCAACACCCATGGAACAATCTCCGTTCAGACGATGGGCACACGATACACCGTGTCCGCCAGACGTCGATACGCTCAAGGCGAGCGCGTGAAATCGGCGCAAGCCCGGGCAAAGGCCTGCGCAGGATCCGGCGCCTGCGTGATCGCACGCCCCACGACCACATGGGTCGCTCCGGCGTCACGCGCATCGCGCGGTGTCGCCAAGCGCGACTGGTCGTGCCCTCCCTGGCCATCCAGCTGGATGCCGGGGGTGACGATCAGGTTGCCCGCGGGCAGCAGCTGCGCCAGCCAGCGGGCCTCCCGCGCCGACGCGATCACGCCGTCGCAGCCCTGCGCGCTGGCCAGACGCGCCAGCCGGCAGACCTGCTCGCGCACCGACGGCGCCAGGCCGATCTCCGGCAGGTCGTCGTCCCGCAAGCTGGTGATCACCGTCAACGCCAGCACGCGGATCCCGCCGACCGCCTGCGCCTGCTCGGCCGCGGCACGCAGCACGGCCGATCCGGCCGACGCATGCACCGACACCATGCCGGCGCCCAGCTGCGCGGCCGCACGCACTGCGGCGGCCACCGAGTTCGGTATCTCGTGCAGCTTCAGGTCGAGGAACACCTGCTTGCCCATGCCCACGAGCTCGCGCACCAGGTCGGGACCGGCAAGGGTGAGCAACTGCAGTCCGATCTTGTAGTGTGCGGCCGCCGGCCCCAGGCGACGCACCAGCTGCAAGGCCTGCTGTCGGGTATCGACGTCGAGCGCAATGATGATCCGGGATGACATGCGGGCTGAAGCGGGATCGAGGGGAGTCGACAGCATACGACAGCGGCGCGTCGCATGCACCGGGTGTCAGCCCCGATGCATCGCCAGTACACGCGATCGCGCCGCTGACAACAAGATTCGCGAGTACACGGTGTGGAACCCGAGCAAGGCGCGGAACAACCAGCCCCTGCGCGCCGGACCCTTGGCACGGCCGCGCGCCGGCATCACGGCCGAGCCGAAATACAGCCGGGTACCGCAGGCCGCGGCGCCGTCGGTAGCAGCCGCCACCATCAGCCAGGACTGGGTGCGGCCGGTCACATCCACGAGATGGAGCTGATCGGGGGCACGCCCGCGCACGATCCATGCGGCAAAGGTGTCGCAAGCTCCGGTCGCGAGCCGGTGCGCACCCGCGTCGGTCGACGGCCGCGACAAGGCCCAACGCAGGATCCAGCGTTCAACGCGGAACACCGGCGTGGTGTAGAACGCTTCGACGAACGCGGCATGCGAGACCGTAACCGGAACGTCGATGCAGAAACAATCGGCATAGGCGCCTTGTGCCACGCTGTCGTGCAGCAAGGCGGCGGCCGGCAGCGCACAGGCCCGCACCGCGCTCATTGGACGACCCTCCGCGCTGCGCGCTGCGGGATTCGCGCTTGGGAACGGCCCGGCGCGCTCATGCCGGGCGCCCCGGCAGGTCGACACCGGCGACGTGCGTCAGCGCGAAATGCAGCGACGCGCGTTGCGGATCCGGGTCCGGCCGGGTCGTCACCGCCGCGAGCCGCTGCCGGTAGTGCGCAGGCAGGTCGTGTTCGCGCGCGCCCCCCAGCACCAGGGCGTGATACCAGTCGTACGGCACCGCCGCGGCGTCGATGCGCAGCGCGCGGTAGACCCAGGCCGTGACCCGGTGTCCCTCCAGGTCCACCATCACCCGCTCTTCCCGATAACCGACACCCAGGGACTCCGCGCGGTCGAGCAGGTGTTTCTCGGCCAGGTCGATGCGGTACACGACACCGTGCACGGCCGCGTCCGCGTCGTCCATCGCGACCACGTCGCACTTGCCCGAGCCATCGGCCGAGGCCATGTGCCAGCGCAGGACATGGGATTGCAGGACCGCGCGGCCGACGACACGCGCCGAGGCCGTGCGCGCGCGCAGGCGACTCGACAGCAGGTTCGAGCCGTAGGCGAAATACAGGAAATGCGGCTTCACGTCGATGGGTTCTCCAAGCCCGCACGTCGTTGCCGGCGCGCAGCCGGGTCGCGGGACAGGCCCGGTTCCGGAGCTTGCGGGGCAACGAGCCGCGAGCGCATGACGGCGCGATGCTAGCGGGGAATCGCGTAGGTTCCAACCGCGTGCGCGACCGGCTCGGGCAGCCCTTCGGAGTAGATGGTGACCTCGCCCACGGCCAGCGAGCGGCCCAGCTTGAGCAGCTTGCAGACTCCGATGATGTCGCGATCGCTCGCGGGCTTGCGCATGAAGTTGATGTTCAGGCTGGTCGTCACCGTCAGCGGCACGATGCCGATCTCGCCCAGGATCGCGACATACAGCGCTACGTCGGCCACCGTCATCATGACCGGGCCGGACACCGTGCCCCCCGGACGCAACTCCGCCTGGCCGACCGGATGGCGAACCGTCGCCATGCGCTCGCCCACCGATTCGACGGTGGACTTGTTCTGCGGGAATTCCCGCCTCAGGAAATCCGCGATCTCGACCTGGGTCGCCATGGGCCTGCTCCTTGTACTGGGCAGCAGTGTAGCCACCACGCCGGTCCGGCAGTGTGCACCTCGGCCGCCTCTGGCACGCATATTGCTGCATGCCGGAGTCGGTGCGGGCCAGGTTCCGCGCCGGCAACGACCCTTGGGCGCTCAGGTTCAGTCTGGTCGCAACCGGCATCGGATCGACTGGAGTGAACGTGGTGAGAGGCATTTTTTCAAGATTCGTGGGCCGCCTGCCCGTCGGCAGAAAGCTGCTGCTGATCTACCTGCTGGACCTCAGCGCGGTGATCTATGTCTCGGGCATCCTGATCAACGAGAAATACATCGCGATCAATTTCGCACGCAAGGAGGTGGCTGGCAGCGCCTACATCGCCGAGGTGCGCGATGTGCTCACGGGACTGCGCGTACCCATCGTGCTGGCGGCCAATGGCAAACCCGCCAGCGAGCCCCCCTCGCGCGAGCAGATCGATCGATGGACGAACCGTCTGGCCGAGGCCGAGCAGCGATATGGCCAGGGCATGGCGAGCCAGGACAGCAACGCCGCGCTGATCGCGCAGCTGCGTGCACTCGCAAGCCTGGACCGACTGGGCACGCAAGACCATGCTGCCGTCCAGGACGCCGGCCGGGAACTGATCACGCGACTGGGCAATCAGTCGAACCTGATCCTGGACCCCGATCTGGACAGCTACTACACGATGTCGCTGCTGGTGCTGCGATTTCCCGAACTGCACGACCTGATCGGCCGCCTGGCCAGCAAGTCGGTCGCGTTCGCCGCCAGCGAAGGTGAAGCGCGGGCCGTGCTGCTCAACGAGATGCTGATCTCCGAGGGACGGCTGGCCGCGACGGTCAAGGGTATCCGGTCGGACTACGCCGAAGCGCTGGCAGCCGGCCCAGCGCGACTGCGCGATGAACTGGCGCCCTCCTTCACCGCCTTGTTCACCGCACTCGACCAGTTCCAGCAACGCACGGGTTACGACGGCACGAGGGCCAACACCGCCGACGCGGCCGCGGTGGAGCGCCTGCACGTGGCGACCGGCGAGCGCATGTTGCGCGCCTGGCAACAGACCAGTACCAGCCTGGATGCCCTGCTCGAGGCACGCATCTCGCACCTGCTGGCCCGGATGTGGCTGCACCTGGGCACGGCAGCCGTGCTGCTGCTGATCATTCTGGCGCTGGTGTATTTCATCGCGCGCCAGATCTCGCGTCCGATCCGATCGCTGGCCGCGGTGGCGGACCAGGTCAGCGTCTCCGGCGACTACTCGGTGCGCGCCACGCACGACAGCAGCGACGAGATCGGGAACCTGGTGACTGCCTTCAACAGCATGCTTGCCGAACTCGACCTGGAGCGTGCCGCGCGGGAAGATCTGGCCGCCACCGCGCGCGCGCAGGAAGCCCAGCACGCATTGCTGGCGTCGTTTCCAAGCCCTTTGATCGTCACGTCCGTCCCCGAGCACCGGATCCTGCATGCCAACCAGCCCGCCGCGTCCTGGCTCGGCGACCACGATGGTGATCCATGGCTCAAGGCGCTGACGCCGGCCGCGCGCGCCCATTATTTCCAGCGCATGAGCGACGAGGACGCGGTGGACGGGTTCGAAGTGCAGTGGCAGACCGGCGTGGACAAGAACGGAACGCCGATCCGGCGCTGGGCCCTGCTGTCCGGACGCCGGCTGACCTACCAGGGCGCACCGGCCATGCTCACCGTATTCACGCCGATCGGCCAGATGAAATCGCTCGAGCAGCGCCTGCAACTGTGGGCCAAGGTGTTCGAATCCTCGTCCGAGGCGATCGCGATCTTCGGCGTCGATCGCAGGCTGCTGATCGCCAACATGGCCTTTGCCAAAAGCGGCGGCTGGGACCTGAGCGAAGTGGCCGGGCGCACGCCCGAGTTCATGCATTCCACGCGCCACGAGCCGCGCTTCTACGAAGGCCTGTGGCAGCAGACAATCATCCGCGGGTCCTGGCAGGGCGACGTGTGGCTGCGGCGCAAGAACGGCACTGACTACCCGGCCTGGATGGTGTCCAACGCGGTGCGCGACACCTCAGGCCAGATCACGCACATGGTCACCTCCTGCGTCGACATGACCGAACACAAGGCGAACGAGGAACGTATCCATCACCTGGCCCACCACGACGGGTTGACCGACCTGCCCAACCGCGCCTTGTGCCTGGAGCGCCTGACCATGGCGCTCGAACAGGCCACGCGCCACCACACGCCGGTGGCGGTGGTGTTCATCGACCTGGACCGCTTCAAGAACATCAACGACTCGATGGGCCACCATGTCGGCGACGGCCTGCTGCGCTCCGTCGCCCAGCGCCTGCTCGAGACAGTGCGCGCCGGCGACACGGTCTGCCGCCTGGGCGGCGACGAATTCGTCATCGTGCTGCAAGGCGCGCGCGACAACGACGAGATCATGCACATCGTCGCCGATCGCATCGTCGAGACGATTCGCAAGCCGCACCTGGTGGAAGGCGTGCCACTGCACGTGTCGTGCAGCGCCGGCATCTCGGTGTTTCCGCAGGACGGGCGCGACGTCGATCATCTGATGCGCCATGCCGACGCCGCGATGTACCAGGCCAAGTCACGCGGGCGCAACATGGCGGTGTTCTTCACGCCGGAGCTCCATGCCCAGGCGCAGCAGCGGCTGTCGATCGAAAACGACCTGCGCCAGGTCATCGACCGCGACGAACTGCAGCTGTTCTACCAGCCCCTGCTCGATGGCGGCAGCGGCCATGTGATCGGTGTCGAGGCGCTGGTGCGCTGGCAGCATCCCGCGCGCGGCCTGGTCTCGCCCGCCACGTTCATCCCGATCGCGGAGGAGTCGGGCCAGATCGTGGCCATCGGTGCCTGGATCCTGGAGCAGGCCTGCCGTCAGCATGCCGCCTGGCTGCGCCAGGGCATCGCGCCGCTGATGGTGTCGGTCAATGTGTCAAGCATCCAGCTGCGCGACAAGAACCTGCCGCAGGCGCTGGCGCAGATGCTGCGCCGACACGGCGTCGACCCGCGCATGCTGCAGCTGGAACTGACCGAAAGTTTCCTGATGGAGAACTCCTTGTCGACGGTCGAGTCGCTGCAGAAGCTCAAGGCCCTCGGTGTCGCGCTGGCGATCGACGACTTCGGCACCGGATATTCCAGCCTGAACTACCTGCACCGCTTTCCGATCGACAAGCTCAAGATCGACCAGAGTTTCGTGCGCGACATGCTGCAGGACCCGGCCGACCGCGCGATCACGCAGGCCATCATCGGCCTCGGCCATGCATTGGGCATGCAGGTCGTCGCCGAAGGCGTCGAGCACGAGGCCGAAGCCGCGTTGCTGCGGCAATCGGGCTGCGACGCACTGCAGGGATACCTGTTCGCACGGCCGATGCCGGCGGACGAGCTGCGGACCTGGCTGCGCGAACGCGTCATTGCCGAGGCATCTCCGGTGCAGCGGGCATTGCCGGCTCCCGAGACGCGGGAAGCCCTCGGCTGAGCGACGCCGCGCCCGATGCACCGGACCGGCGCGCGCGCACCAAGCACAGGCATCTCGCACCAAACCGATGCAGGCAAACCCATGTCGAGCCATTGCCTGCGCAGTGAGCCGATCCATGCACGATTCCGTGCGCACCCGGTACGTTCGATATGCACCTGGTTCCGCGACGAGCCGGCCTTCAATCGGGAATGGACAGCACGATCTTGCCCACATGACGCTTGCCCAGAAAGGCCTGCTGCGCCTGGCGGATCTCGCGCAGCGCATACGTCCTGGCCACCAGCGGGCGCACCTCGCCCTGTTCAATGCGCGAGACCAGGCGGGCGAACACCTGCGGCTCGAGCACCGTGCATCCGAAGATCGACAAGTCCTTCAGGTAGACGGTGCGGATGTCGACCGACACCGTCGGCGCCCCGATCGCGCCCGCGACCGCCAGCCGACCTCCGCTGCGCAATACCTCGAGCAGGTCATGCCATAGCGCTCCGCCCACGAGATCGACGACGACGTCGACACTGCTGCGACCGAGCGTGTCGATCAGGTTCTCGTCGCGTGACAGCGCCCGGGATGCGCCCAGGGCCCGCAAGGCGTCGCGCTTGTCGGCACTGGTGACGGCGATCACCTCGGCGCCGCGGGCGCGGGCCAGTTGCACCGCCGCCGAGCCGACGCCACCCGATGCACCTGTCACCAGGACCCGGTCTCCAGCCGCGACCGCGGCACGTGTCAGCATGTTCTCGGCGGTCGAATAGGAGCATGGGAACGAGGCCAGTTCGGCATCGTCGAGCGTGCTGTCGATGCGATAGGCATGGCGCGCCGCGACGGCGAGGTATTGCGCAAACGCGCCATCGCAATCCGAGCCGAGGAACCAGGGTTGTGCCAGCGCCTCGCCGCCGGCCTGCAGCAGGCAGGGCTCGACCAGCACCCGCTCCCCGATGCGCGCGGCATCGACCCCCTCGCCGACCGCCACCACGTGACCACAGGCGTCGATGCCCTGGATACGCGGGAACTGCACCGGGCTGCCGGACCAGGCGGCATCCTGCGCGGCCCCGTCGCCCTTGGAATACCAGGCGGTACGCAGATTGATGTCGGTGTTGTTGACGCCGGCCGCGCGCACCCGGATCAAGACGTCGCCGCGGGCCGGCCGGGGAACGGGAATGGCATCGCTCCACTGCAGCCGGTCGAGATCGCCGTGGCCGGTCAGCTGGACGCCGCTCATGGTGGTCGGCAAGCGGGGCATGGTCGGGGTGCTGGTGGTCTGCATCGACGCATTATCAAAGACGCGGCCGCGGCCCCGCACCACGCTCAACCTCCGCCGCGCTGCATATACAGATCGAAGCGCTTCATGAATCGATAACGCTGCGCCTCGTCGAGCCCGGCGAACCGGAAGCTGACCAGCAGGCGCGGAATACGCGCCAGCGCGATGGTGCGCGGCTCGCCGACACGCCATGACAACGACAGGCTGCCGCCGTCGATGTCGGCCGTGACGGCCTGCGACACCAGCTTGTACGGATGCGGACCCATGGCCTGGGGCAGCCAGCCCAGCCACTCTTTTTCGGTGCACCCCATCTCGCGATCGAATTTCTCTGCGTAGAACGCTTGCATGCAATGGTCTCGCTCAGGTCCGCTGCGCGGGGTGCGGTCGGATCACCGACGTGGCAGCGGCAGTCGCCGGTCAGCCGCCGGCAATCGGCGGCCAGATGGCCAGCACGTCGCCTTCGGCCAGGGTGCGGGTCAGCCGGTCCTGCGGCTCGACGTATTTTCCGTTCACCAGCACCAGATGCACCATCTTCTCCGGCAGCGCCATCGGCGCGATGATCTGGCTGATGCTGGCGTCGGGCGCGACGTCCATCTCCAGCATGTTGGTGTACTTGACGGCCGGCGGCAGGTAGTCGGTGAGCGACGCAAACAGCTTGAGCGTGATCTTCATGCCGCAACTTTACCTGCGTCGCTCGTCCTGGGCACCGTTCCAGCCACTTTGTGCCTGCGCACTGGCCAGATAGGCGTCCATCAGCCGGGTCGGGTCCTGCTTGAGCGTGTCCTTCCAGGCCCCCAGGTGGATCTGCCCCTCGACCAGGCCGCGCATCACCCCCACGTGGTCGGTCCAGCCGACGCTGTTGCAGCCGACCAGCACGTCGTCCTTGAACTGCAGGCTCAGGTGGCGACCGGCGGACGCATCGGTGAGTTCCACGTGTTCGCCGCCCGGCACGCCTTCCCAGTTGCCGAAGCTGGTGGAGATCAGGCCCAGGGTGTCGAGCACGTTGATCTGGGTCACCCCCTTGAGCGCCGTGGTGCGGCCGACCATGTTCAGCGCCGCCACGCGCGCCTGCTCGGCAGCATTGGGCTGGATGGCACTGATGATGGTCTTGTTGCTGACCTTGTCGAACGCCTCGGCGCAGTCACCGGCCGCGTAGATGCCGGGCACGTTGGTCTGCAGGTGTTCGTCGGTCAGCACGCCCTGCAGGCAGGTCACGCCGGAGTTCTCGAGGAAACCGATCGCCGGCTTGACGCCGGTGGCGCTGATCACCAGGTCGACGTCCATGGTCTTGCCGTTGGACAGCCTGACCTTGAGCGGCGCGCCGGCGTCGCCCTTCTCGATGGCTTCGACCTTGGTCTTGGTGAACACCTCCACGCCCTTGGCCTCGCACCACTGCTTGATCATGTTGCCGGCGGTCGGGCCCATCATGCGCGGCACCATGCGGTCGCCCATCTCGACCACGCTGAGCTTGACGCCCCGGGCCGCCAGCGCCTCCATGATGATGCAGCCGATGAAGCCGGCGCCCATCTGCAACACGCGCGCCCCCTGGGTCGCCCGCTGCATGATCGCGCGTGCGTCGTCCATGGTCCAGCACGGATGGATGCCCGGCAGGTCCATGCCAGGGATCGGCGGGCTGGCCGGCCGCGAGCCAGTGGCGATCAGCAGGCGATCGAAGTTCAGCACCTTGCCGTTGTCCAGCGTCACGGTCCTGGCCTTCGCATCGACGCCGACGGCCTGGCCGTGGACCATCTCGACCTTGAGGTCATCAAAATGGGTCAGGCTCTTGCGCAGGTAGGTGCCGTGTTCGCCGACGTTGCCGATCAGCAGGTAGGGAATCGCCATGCGCGAATACGGCGGCTCCTTTTCGTCGCCGACCATCGTGATGGTGTCGCCCGGGGCATGCTTGCGAAGGGTTTCGGCTGCGATCACGCCGGCCGGGCCGGCTCCGAGTATGACGTGGTGCATGAGAGTCTCACTTTCAGAAAAACGCAAGGCGGCCCTCGGAGCCGCCTTGTCAGCAGGGGAGGACGAGGCTTACAACCCCAGCCGTGCCTTGGTCTCGGCCGTCGGACGGCCTTGTGCATCCCAGCCACGCGCCTGGTAGTACTTGGGCAGCATCTCGGGCAACATGCTGACCTTGCCCTTGGCCGGGCCGGTCTTGGTGGCCTCGGTCAACAGGCGCTTGGGCAGGTTGTCGTCCTTGTCGGTGAAACCGGCGCGGTTGTTGAACTCGCGCTCCATGTTCCAGATGCGCTCGCCGATCTTCTCGAGTTCCTCGGTCGTGTATTGCTCGCCGCATGCCGCCGCCATCTGGGGCGCCAGGTCGGCCAGGCCCCAGGCGAATGTGGTGAAGATGCACAGCCCCGACGAATCGAAAGCGGCGGTCGCATCCTGGAACGCCTTGACCAGTTCCGGCTTGCCTTCGTGCTCGAGCGGATCGGTCTTGACCGGAATGCCCAGCACCTCGGAGGCCACCGTATACCCCCGCAGGTGGCAGGCACCGCGATTGCTGGTGGCGTAGGCCAGGCCCATGCCCTGGATGCCGCGACCATCGTAGGCCGGGAACTCCTGACCCTTGACGCTCATCGACAGGTCCGGGTGGCCGTATTTCTCGGTCAGGCGTTTCGAGCCCTGGCCGATCTCCTTGCCAAAGCCCTCGCCGTTGACGGTCTGCTCGGTCAGGAAGGCCAGCGCCTTGGCGGAACCGAACGGCGCCTCGATGCCGATCTGCTCCTTGGTGAGCACACCCATCTCGTACAGTTCCATCACCGCGCCGATGGTGGCACCGTAGCTGATCGGGTCGATGCCTTCCTCGTTGCACAGCAGGTTGGCATATTGCAGCGCCTCGAGATCGTTCACGCCATTGGCCGCACCCAGCGCCCAGGCCGCTTCGTACTCCAGACCGCCAGAGGCGCCCCAGTACTGCGGCTTGTTGGCCACGGTGAAGTGGGTCTCGTCCATCTTGCTGATGCGACCGCAGGCGATGGTGCAGCCGAAGCAGGCCTGGTTGGTCACCAGGTGCTTCTTGCCGTCGGTCTTGCGTGGCGTGGCCATGGCTTCGGCCGAGATGTCCTTGGCACCCTCGAACTGCGAGTCCTTGTGGTTGCGTGTGGGCAAGGCACCGACCTCATTGATGACATTCATCAGCACCTGGGTGCCGTAGGTCGGCAGGCCCTGGCCGGTGACGCCGTTCTCGGCCAGGATCTTTTTCTTCTCGGTGACCGCCTTCATGAAGGCCTTGGGGTCGCGGATGTTGCCCACGCCCTTGGTGCCGCGCACCGCGATCGCCTTGAGGTTCTTGCTGCCCATCACGGTACCGACGCCGGATCGGCCGGCGGCGCGGTGCAGGTCGTTGACGACGCTGGCATACAGGACGCCGTTCTCGCCGGCCTTGCCGATGCTGGAGATACGGGTCAGCGGATCCTGCAGGCTCTTCTTGAGCACCTCCTCGGTCTGCCAGACACTCTTGCCCCACAGATGGGCCGCGTCACGCAACTCGACCACGTCGTCATTGATGTACAGGTAGACCGGCTTCGGGCTCTTGCCTTCGAAGATCAGCATGTCGTAACCCGCCATCTTGAATTCGGCACCCCAGTAACCACCCGAATTCGAGCAGGCGACCGCGCCGGTCAGCGGGCTCTTGGTGATGACGGTGTAGCGCCCGCCGGTGCTGGCCATGGTGCCGGTCAGCGGACCGGTGGCCCAGATGATCTTGTTGTCGGGCGACAGCGGATCGACCTTGGCGTCGACCTCTTCCACCAGGTACTTGGTACCCAGGCCACGCGAGCCGATATAGGCCTGCGCCCACTCCATATTGGTCGCCTCGACCGTGACCGTGCCCTTGGTCAGGTCGACGCGGAGGATTTTTCCAGTCCATGACATGGTCGTTCTCCTTGATCAAGCTGCGCTGGGCTGATTGCCCAGCTTGTCGGCCCACTGCGCCATCTTGCCCAGGCCGGTCCAGTTGGCATCGATGAAGGTGATGGCGCCGGTCGGGCAGGCGTCGGCGCAGGCCGGCTCGCCGCCACACAGGTCGCATTTCTGGACCTTGCCGGTTTCCTCAACGTAGTTGATGGTTCCGAACGGGCAGGCGATGGTGCAGACCTTGCAACCGACGCAGGTGGCCTCGTTGACCTCCATCGCGCCGGTGGTCTTGTTCATCGTGATGGCCTCCACCGGGCAGGCATGCAGGCACCAGGCTTCATCGCACTGGGTGCAGGTGTACGGGACTTTCTTGCCGGTGTGGTGGAAGTCGAACACCTTGATGCGCGACTTGGCGGTGGCGAAGGTGCCGTAGTTCTCGAACGAGCACGCCATCTCGCACTGCAGGCAACCGGTGCACTTCTCCGGGTTGATGTGCAACACCTTTTGCATCTGTCTCTCCTGTGGGTAATGGCGCCGTTGACGCGCCTTGCCTATGAACGGGTGAACATAGGCATTGTTGAAGCAGGGGCGGCTATGGTGCCTAGGGAGAACCCTAGGTTCCTGCGGGTCCGGGCTCAGATATTCTCAAATTGAGACAAGCACGCGGAGTCGCTTTGAAATCCGGCACATGGATCACGATCACCGGCGTCCTGCTGGCGTTGTTGCCGGCTTCGAGCCCGGCGCAGTCGGTCGTGCCCGCAAACCGCGGCCGCTTGCTGTACGACAACCACTGCATCGCCTGCCACGACCGGCAGGTGCATTGGCGCGAGGCGCGGGCGGTCACGGACTGGGCCACGCTGGTGGCACAGGTGCGCCGCTGGCAGGCCATCGAGAAGCTTCAGTGGACCGACAGCGACATCCTGCAGGTCGCGCGCCATCTCAATGGCACGATCTACGGTTTTCCGGCGCAGGCGCTGGCACGGCGCGAATAAGGCGCCAGCACCGCCACCAGCGCATCGAACACGGCCGGCGCGCCGGAGACAATTTCGCGCGCCTCCAGAAAATCGCTCGCGCCGCAGAAGTCACCGACCCGTCCACCCGCCTCCTGCACCAGCAAGCTGCCGGCCGCGACATCCCACGCGTTCAGTCCCAGGTCGAAGCCGCCATCGCACTGGCCGGCCGCGATCCGGGCCAGGTCCAGCGCGGCCGAACCGCTGCGCCGTATCGCGGCCACGCGCCCCATCACGTCACACAGCAGCTCCAGCGCACGCGCGCCATCGGGCGCCGCTCGTGCCGGGCAGCTGGTGGCGAGCAATGCCGACTGCAGTTCGCCACGCCGGCTCACCTGCAGGCGGCTGGCACCGCGAAATGCGCCCTGCCCGCGGCTGGCGTGATACCACTCGCCAGCCATCACGTCGAGGACCACCGCATGCGCGATACGGCCGCGCACCGCCAGTGCAATGCTGACTCCGACCTGGGGATAGGCATGGATGAAATTCGTCGTGCCGTCGAGCGGATCAACGATCCAGACATGATCGGACGCCGGTTGGCCATGGGGCTTGGCCGACTCTTCGGTCCGTACCGCATGGTGCGGATAGGCGCCCAGCAAGGTCTGCACGATGGCCTGCTCGCTCGCCAGGTCAACCTCGGTCACGAAATCGTTCGGCCGCTTCTCCCGCGCCTGCACCGAGGACGGATTCGCGGCCGCAGCGCGGATGATATTGCCAGCCAGCAGCGCGGCACGCAAGGCGGTCGCCAGCGCGGGTTCGATTTCGGGTAGATCCGATGGCAGGGTCAACATGCCGCCATCGTAGCCGCAGCCGGCGATTGCATGACGGCATCGTGCACAATGGCATGAACATGCAACCAGTCGCTCACGGACAGGACGCTGCGCGCACACCATTGGCGCGCCTCGATGGCATCACGCGTGCACGCCGCCGCATGCTGGTCGAAGGCGCGGCCGACGCCGGCACCCTGATCGCCCCCTGGATCGCTCGCTCCTGGCAACGCTGCCTGGCGCTGGGCCATGCGCCGCAGGAACGGGTCGGGTTCGATCCCCTGCCTGCCGCCGCCATGCGCCGCGCCCGTGAGCGCAACCGGCTGTTGACCCAGGCGGCTCAGGGTACGCTGCACAGCCTGGGGCGGGCCTTGGCCGACACCCGGTATTTCGCCATCCTCACCAACGCCGACGGCGTGGTCGTCGATGTCAGCGGCCCGATCGACCGCAGCGACCGGCGCGCCGACCTGATCACCCGGGTCGGCGTCGACCTGTCCGAACGATGTGTCGGCACCACCGCCATCGGCGCGGCACTCACCGACCTGCAACCGGTGTGGCTGCACCGGGGCGAACATTTCTTCGTCGACACCTCGGTCTACAGCTGTGCCGGCGTGCCGCTGTTCGGCCCGACGGGATCCTGCGTCGGCATGCTGGACCTGACCGGCGTCGAGGTCGCCGAGCGGCCGGAGTTGCTGCACCTAGCCCAGCAATCGGCGCGCAGCATCGAAAACGCGATGACGCTGCAGATGGCGCACACCTTGTTGTTGCGCTTGAACTGGCCCGGTCATGCCCTGGGAGGCGACTCGGATGCGCTGGTGGCGCTGGACGCAGATGGTCAGGTGGTGGCCTGCAATCGCGCAGCGCGCGACATGGTGCCTTTGCTGCATCACACGGCGAACGTCCACCTGCCGCCGCCGCATGCGAGCGAAATGTTCGCGCTGCCGTTCCAGATGCTGTTCGATGCCAGCGGACAGGGCGGCACCATCGACCTGCCCTTGTGGTCCGGTCTGCACCTGCAGGCTGTGGCCTTGCCGGCAGGCGCATCGATGATCGCGACGACGGCGACAGCCTTGCGTGGATCCACCCCCGCCGCCACCGGCGCCGGTCAACGCCGGCTGCGCGACATCGAGACCGCGCTGATCCGCAGAACCGTCGAGGAAACCCGCGGCAACGTGGCCGAAGCCGCCGCGCGGCTCGGCGTGAGCCGAGCCACCGTGTACCGCCGGCTCGGCATGCGCCGCGCCTGAGCGCGCCGGGCCGTTCCCAGGCGCCAATCCCGCAGCCCGTCGCGCGGGTAGTCCCGTGAGCCCGCGCGCCTGCCTCTGCAGCGCAGCGAGCTACTGGTCGTCGCCGGCGTTCGGGAAAAACAGTTGTTCGCCGCCGATCTTGTATTGCGCAATCGCCGCCTGGCCCTGCGCGGAGATCACCCAGTCGATGAACTTCTGGCCGTCGGCCGCTTTCACATGCGGATGTTTCGCCGGGTTGATCAGCATCACGCCATATTGGTTGAACAGGCGCTTGTCCCCCTCGACCAGCACCGCCAGGTCGCCCCGGTTCTTGAAGTTGAGCCACGTGCCGCGGTCCGCCATCACATAGGCATTGCTGCCCGCGGCCATGTTCAGCGCCGGACCCATGCCGCAACCGCACTCCTTGTAACCCGAGCCTTTCCTGTCCGCCAGTTCGGCCGCCTTCCAGAAGCGCAGTTCGGCGGCGTGGGTGCCGCTTTTGTCGCCGCGCGAGATGAAGCCGGCATTGGCTGCGGCCAGTTTCTTCAACGCCTCCACGATGTCCTTGCCCCGGACACCGGCGGGGTCGCCCTTGGGCCCGATGACGACGAAGTCGTTGTACATCACCGGGTACCGCTTGACGCCGAATCCGTCGGCGACGAACTTCGCCTCGGCCACCTTGTCGTGCACGAACAGCACGTCGGCGTCGCCCCGACGCCCCATGTCCAGCGCCTGGCCGGTGCCCAGCGCGACGACCTTGATGTCGATGCCGCTGGCCGCCTTGAACGCGGGCAGCAGGTGCGCGAACAGGCCCGACTGTTCGGTCGACGTGGTCGAGGCCATCGTGATCGTGGCCTGGGCCTGCACGCCCAGCGACAGTGCACAGCCGGCCGCCAGCAACAGCAGGCGTTGTGCCCATCGGCTGCGCGGCCGTCCGGTGATGGAAGTGCGGGGGAATGGTGACAGCATCATGCAAGTTCTCCTTTGACAAAAAGATCGGCAGCACCCGAGACCGATTTCAGGCGTTGCGGGTGGAAAAAATCGGCGACCGGCAGGTCGGCCAGCACACGGCCATGCTCGAGATAGATCACCCGGCTGGCCAGGCGCTTGACCTGGCCCAGGTTGTGGCTGGCAAAGACCATGGTCATCGGGCGCCCCGGCTCGCCCTCGGCAAACGTCGCCATCAGGGCCTCGATTTCGCGCTTGGCATGCGGGTCCAGGCTGGCCGTGGGTTCGTCCAGCAGCCACAATGCGGGTTGGCGCACCCAGGCCCGTGCCAGCGCCACGCGCTGCTGCTGGCCGCCAGACAGGCCGCGCGCGCTGCGTGCGGCCAGTTCCCGCAATCCCACACGGTCCAGGCCTTGCAGCGCCGACTCGCGCGCGGCGCGCCAGCCCGCGCCCGACAACCACAGACCGAGCGCGACGTTGTTCTGCACCGACATGCGCAACATGAACGGGCGCTGGAACACCATGGCCTGGCGCAGGCCGGGTTCGGCCCGCAGGCTGCCGGTCGTGGGCCGCAGCAATCCGTGCAATACCCGCAGCAGGCTGCTCTTGCCGCTGCCATTGCTGCCCACCAGTGCCAGCCGCTCGCCGGCGTGCAGTTCCAGGTCGACCCGTTCCAGGGCGCTGACCGCGCCGAAACGCAGCCCCACGTCGCGCAGGCTCAAGAGGCGCCGCATCAGGACGAGGACGTCAACAACGACAAGGAAACACACGGCCATGCCATCACGCGGCACCGCCTGCCAGCACGGGCATGGCGCCGGTTTCGACCCGCTGGCGCCAGGCGCGCAATAGCGCGATCAGCGCATTGAGCAGCAGCACCACCGCCAGGAGCACCAGGCCCAGGCCCAGGGCCAGCGGAAGGTCGCCTTTGCTGGTCTCCAGTGCGATCGCCGTCGTCATGACCCGGGTGAAGCCATCGATGTTGCCGCCGACGATCATCACCGCGCCCACCTCGGACACGGCCCGGCCGAATGCCGCGATCAGCACGGTCAACAAAGCGAAACGCTCGTCCCAGGCAAGCATGGCGCCACGCAGCGCAGTACCGGCGCCCAGCGAACGCAGCTGCTCGCCATGGCCATGCTCGACGTCCTCCACGACCTGCCGGGTCAACGCCGTGACCACCGGCACCACCAGCATCGCCTGCGCCAGCACCATCGCCTTGATGCTGAACAACCAACCCAACCCCCCCAGGGGGCCCGAACGTGACAGCAAGAGATAAACCACCAGCCCCACCACCACCGAAGGCACGGCCAACAAGGTGTTGAGCAAGGTCAGGCAGGTGCCGCGCCCGCGAAACCGCGCGACTCCCAGCCAGGCGCCAAATGCCAATCCGAAGCCGCATGCCAGCAGGCATGCCAGGCTGCTGACGAGCAGCGACCGGCCCACGATGGTCCACAGGGCCGGGTCAAACGCGCTGATCAACTGCAGCGCTGTAACCGCGCTTTGCGAGAAGGTGGACATGTTCGGGTATCGTAGGCACGAGCACAATTCCCCGCGATATGAAACTTCATGCATAGGCTCCAGTTCCACTACACGTTGGGTCGCGACAGCGGCCCGGCACGCGTGCGCAACCCCCTGATCGATCTCCTGCAGGCGGTGGAGCTGCACGGTTCGATCTCGGCCGCGGCGCGGGCCCTGGGGTATTCGTATCGCCACGTCTGGGGCGAACTCAAGCGCTGGGAGGACGAACTGGGCGACGGGCTGGTGACCTGGGACAAGGGCCAACCAGCCCGGCTGACGACCTTCGGCCACAAGCTGATGTGGGCCGAACGCCAGGCCCAGGTCCGACTGGCGCCCCAGATCGAAGCCTTGCGCAGCGACCTGGAACGCGCATTCGCGGTCGCGTTCGACGATCGCGCCCATGTGCTGACGCTGTACGCCAGCCACGACATGGCCCTGGCGGCATTGCGCGAACACGCACTGGCGCTGGGGCCGACGCAGCAGGCGCACCACGACACGCACGGGCCCTTGCACCTGGACATCCGGTTCTGCGGCAGCGTGGACGCGATCCGCGCGCTCAACGAGGGCCGTTGCGCGATGGCCGGGTTCCATACGCTGCAGACGCCGGCACCGGGCTCATTGGCCGAACGCACCTACAAGCCGCTGCTGCGACCCGGGCAGCACAAGATCATCGGTTTCGCGCAGCGCACCCAGGGCCTGATCGTGGCCCGCGGCAATCCGCTGCGCCTGCAGGGCCTGCGGGACGTGGCCGCGTGCCGTGCCCGGTTCGTCAATCGGGCCCTGGGCACCGGCACCCGGCTGTTGCTGGCGGAGCTGATGCAGCAAGCCGCGCTGGCGCCCGAAGACATCGAGGGTTTCGCACGCACCGAACCCTCGCATGCCGCCGTCGCCCACGCCGTCGCGCACGGCAGTGCCGATTGCGCGCTGGGCATCGAATCGGCGGCGCGGCAGTTGCAGCTGGACTTCGTGCCGCTGGCGCAGGAGTCCTACCATCTGGTCTGCCTCAAGTCGGCACTCGAGCAGCCCGCCACGCGCGCCTTGCGCGCCGTGTTGTCCAGTGACTCCTGGCGAAGCGAACTCGCGGCGATGGAGGGTTATCGGCCGCAACACTGCGGCGAGGTGCTGTCGTTGCGCGCCGTCCTGCCCTGGTGGCAGTTCACAAGGCGCAGGAGCGGAAGCCCGCGAACAGCAACTCGGCCTGCGGCAACTGGAACTGCCTGAAACGCGGATGCTTCATGCGTTCGCGGGTGGCAAACGAAGCGCCGCGCAACACCTTGTGGCTGCCGAAACAGGCCTGCGAATAGTCGCGCCAGGGGTCGGCCACGAACCCCGGATACGGCCGCGCCGTGCTGCCCGTCCACTCCCACACGTCGCCCCAGCGAAAACCGCGCCGCGACGCGCTGCTGGCCGCCAGTTCCCACTCTACCTCGGCGGGCAGGCGTCGGCCGGCCCAGCGGCACCAGGCGTCGGCCTCCCACCAGCTGACGTGTGTCGCTGGCTGGGCGCCGAGCATGCGCCGCGCCGAACCGAACCGGGTCTGCATCACGGCGCCACTGGCGACACCGATCTGCTGCACGTAGCGCGGCGCCCGGCCCCCCGCATCGGCGCCTTCGGCACTGGCCTTGTCCTGCAACCACTGCCAGCCGTCGGGATGCCATAACTCGGCGCGATCGTACCCGCCGTCGTCGACGAACTCGACATACTGAGCCCAGGTCACGACCTGCGCGTCGATCTCGAACTCGGGCACGTCGATCCGATGTGCGGGGCGCTCGTTGTCGAAGCTGAAACCACCGTCGTCGTCGCTGCCCATGCGCCAAGACGTGCGCGGTATCGGCAAGGGCGCGCGCAACTGCAGCGGACCGGGCAACTCGATCTCGAGCGGCACGTCCAGCGCCTGGGCCGCGGCAATCAGCTCCTCGCCATGCATGTCCTCATGCGCGAGCGCCAAACGGTAGAAATACAAGGCATCGTCGGTCTCCGGCGCCTTTTCCAGCAGCTCCAGCGTGGACTCCAGCGTCGCCAGCAGATAGGTCTTGAGCGTGTCGAGGTCGGGCATGGCCAGTTGCCAGCGCTGCGCGCGCGCGACCTGCGCATCGTCCCACCAGAGGTCAGCATCGGACTCCAGAGACGGCAGCCGGGTGCCGCGCGGATCGCACTGGCGCCCCCGGCCCCGCTGCAGGTTGCGCGCAATCCACCATTCCTGGAACCAGCCCACGTGGCCGAGCTGCCAGGCCAGCGGGTCGAGTTCGACGGTGTCGGTCACGGAGACGACGCCAACCTTCGCATGCGATGCGATCTGGTCGGCCAGATGCAAGGTGTGGTTGCGCGCATCCATCAATGCCACCGACAACAACTCGCGGCCAGCCGCACGCATGTCGGGCGAATCGATACCTCGAACCAGGGCAGCGGTCATGGTGTCGATCTTATGCGAGGACGATGCACCACAGTGGCGCTTCAGAATGTCAATGCGACGACAAAGCGTGTATCCATGCGGGTTTCTGACGTGCAACTGACATTCAAACTAAGGGAAACCCCCCTGCCATGCGCATGCCAATGCGCACAGAATGGTCGAGGCAAAAAAAGTCAGCAGCACCATGTGCTTGCAATTCCAGGTTCGCGTCAGCCGATGCGTCCCGCTTCGTTTTTCATCGAGGAGAAAATTCAATGGATCGTCGTTCCATCATCAAGAATGCAGGCCTGGCAGGTGTCCTGGCCGCCGGTGTCGCACCGGCCATCGTGCATGCCCAGGCCAACCTGCGCTGGCGCCTGACCTCGAGCTTCCCGAAATCGCTGGACACGCTGTTCGGTGTATCCGACGTGTTCGCCAAGCAGGTGAAGGAAATGTCGGGCGGCAAGTTCGAGATCACCACCCACGGTCCCGGCGAACTCGTTCCCGCCTTCGGCACCGTGGACGCGGTCCAGGCCGGCACCGTCGAGATGGCCAGCACGGCCCCCTATTACTATTTCGGCAAGGACCCGACGTTCGCCATCGGCTGCGCGATCCCGTTCGGCCTGAACAGCCGCCAGACCACGGCCTGGATGATGCAGGGCAACGGCCTGAAACTCACGCGTGAGTTCTACCGCCAATACAACATCATCAACTTCCCGATGGGCAACACCGGTGCGCAGATGGGTGGCTGGTTCCGCAAGCCGATCAAGACGCTCGATGACGTCAAGGGCCTGAAGTTCCGCACCGGCGGCTTCAGCGGCAAGGTCTGGGAGCGCATCGGCGGCATCGCTGCCAACATCCCCGGCGGCGAGATCTACCAGTCGCTGGAAAAAGGCACGATCGACGCGGCCGAGTGGGTCGGCCCGTACGATGACCTGAAGCTGGGCTTCTACAAGGTCGCCAACAACTATGCGTATCCCGGTTTCTGGGAAGGCGGCCCGCAGCTCGACCTGCACGTCAACACCAAGGCCTACGATGGCCTGTCGGCGGAATACAAGGCGATCATCAACGCCGCCTCGATGTACGCCCACACGAACATGCAGGCCCAGTACGATGCCTGGAACCCCGCCGCACTCAAGCAGCTGGTGGGCCTGGGTGCCAAGCTGTTCCCGTTCCCGCAGGTCGTGATGGAGGCCGCGTTCAAGGAAGCCATGGCCCTGTATTCGGAGCTCAACGGCAGCAATCCCGCCTGGAAGAAGATCTACGAGGACTACGCGAACTTCCGTCGCGACCAGAACCTGTGGTTCCGCTTCACCGAGTCGACCTTCGACAACTTCATGCAACGCCAGAAGCTGTAAGCCGGCCGCGACACGGGCGCCTGGCAACTGGCGCCTGGTGCAGCAGCCAAGCCCCGCGCATGCGGGGCTTTTTTGTTCATGTCGTGCAAACCGTCGAACGAGTGACCTCCAGGCCCCGCACCGGGCCGATCACCCGCGCGCTCATGGCGCCAGCCGTCGCACAGGCATCGGCACCAGGCGCCAGTTGCGCTGATGCGCGACGATGGCCATCAGAATCAGCACCATGCCGGACACTTGCACGATGTCCAGGGCCAGGTCGAAGACAACGAGGTCGACGACGATCGCCACCAGGGGATAGATGAAGGACAACACGGCGATACGTTCCGCCGTCAGGCGCTGGAAAGCGGCGTACAACAGGTTGTATTGCAGGCCAGTATGCACGAGCCCCAGCGTGAGCAGGCAGGTCCAGGCTGTCGGCGACAGGCTGGGCACGGAGATGTCCACCCAGGGAAGCAGCACACATGCGCCGATGAGCAGCTGGACACCCGCAATCTGTGCCGATGCAATGCCACTGAGCCGGCGCGTCGCCAATGTGGCGACGGCATAGAAGAAGGCCGCGGCCAGCGCCAGCAGGACACCGTCGAGCATTGCGTCCTGCCCTGCGTGCTCCCATTGCAGGCCGGACGTCAAGGCCACCCCCAGCAGAGCCACGAGCAACCACGGGAACTTGTGCCAGTCGGGGCGCTCGCGTTGCACCAGCGCTGCAAGCAGCAGCAGGAAGAATGGCTGCACATGGTAGACCACCGTCGCCACTGCGATTCCGCTGGCGCGGTAACTCATGAACAGCAGCTGCCAGTTCACGATGAGGGCTGCGGCGCCGAGCAACAACCAGGCCGTGGCGGCGCGGCCCATGGGTCGCCACCCACCGCGCACCCATAACCACGCCAGCAACGCAAGGCC
This sequence comes from Comamonadaceae bacterium G21597-S1, assembly GCA_027214345.1. Classification (GTDB taxonomy): domain Bacteria; phylum Pseudomonadota; class Gammaproteobacteria; order Burkholderiales; family Burkholderiaceae_C; genus CAISIP01. The sequence continues at coordinate 107,387 of JAPWHR010000009.1, read as the reverse complement.
GCCGACCAGGCAGCGCATCCAGACCACGTTCAACGCACTTTGTCCGCTGGTCAGCACGAACCATCCAATCGTTCCGGACAGCCCCATGGCCGCCGCCATACGCCACGTGCCGCCTCCGTGGCTCTCGTCAAGTTGCGTTTGCATCATTTCCATCCCTCACGTCGAAGTACTGGACATGAGTGTCGACTTGGAACCCGAAAATAACAATAATCCAATCAATCAAAACATTGTTGCTTTAATATCAATAGTCAGCATCGCGTGCCGAGCGCGATTGCACGGGATCCGTCAATGGAAATGCTCAACGAGATGGTCGTCTTCGTGCGTGTCGTCGACAGCGCGGGTTTCAGTGCCGCGGCACGCCAGATCGGGCTGACCACGTCGGCCGTCAGCCGCCATGTCACGCGACTGGAAGCGCACCTGGGCGGCCGGCTGCTGCAGCGAACCACGCGATCGGTCCGGCTGACCGAGTTGGGCGAACAGGTGTATGCGGGTTGCACCCGCATGTTGTCCGCCGCGCGCGAGGTCCAGGCCATGGCGGGCAGTTATGGTGCTCGCCCCAACGGCCTGGTCCGGGTGACGGCACCCGTGGTGTTCGGACAGGTCTGGCTGGCGCCGCGATTGCCGGGTTTCCTGGCCCGATATCCCGAGGTGACCGTCCAGCTGAGCCTGGTGGACCGCAACGTGGACCTGGTCGAGGACGGCGTGGATCTGGCCATCCGCATTGCCCGGGAACTGAGTCCCGGGCTGGCGGCACGAAGCTTGTGCCGTGTGCGTTATGTCCTGGTCGCGAGTCCCGCGTATCTGCAGCGGCATGGACGGCCCGAACACCCGCTCGCGTTGGCGGAGCACCATTGCATCTACCTGGGATACGGGGCGTTCGGCAACACCTGGACGCTGCACCCGCTGAGCGCACCGGCGCCGACCAGAGCGCCGCGCCGCGCCGGCAAGGCGGCGGAACGGCCTGCACCACCGTCGGAAGCGGTCAAGGTCAAGGTCAGGAGCCGGGCCCTGGTGAACAACAGCGCTGCCATCGTGTCGATGGTGCAGGCGGATGGCGGCATCGGCCTGGTTCCGGAATTCAGCGCGAAGTCCGCGCTGGACGACGGACGCGTGCAGGAGGTGTTGCCCGGCTGGACCCTGGCCGCCCCCTATACCGGCACGGTGTTTGCGGTCTACACGCCGACCTCGCACCTGCCGCTCAAGACGCGCAGCCTGATCGACCACCTGGCCGAGGCAGCGACATCGCCTGTCCCGACGTGAACGCGCGGCGGGCGGCCGCATCGCGGCAAGCGCACCGCGCAATGAAAACGCCCCGCGACCGACGGCCGGCGGGGCGTGCACACATGCAGCCGGCGCGGCTACTTCTTGGCTTCGGCTTCCTTCTGGACCGCCTCCAGGATGGCCTTCATCGGATCGTCGGCCGCGGCCCCGGGCTCCGCCGGCGCTGCGGCACCGCCTTCCGGCGCGCTGGCGCCCGGCGCCGGAAAACCAAAGGACGGCACCGGGGCGAGCTTGCCCGGGCCCGGCAGGCGGAATGCCTCGAGCGCCGCGTCGGCATCGATCTGCGGCCCCTTGCTGATGCCGCTGACCACCAGTTGCGGGAACGTGATGATGCTGGCCAGCACGATCACCTGCAGGAACAGGAAGGCGATCGAACCCTTGTAGATCTGCGAGGTCTTGACCGCGGGGATGGTTGCGCCGGTCACACGATCCTGGTATTCGGTCTTGGCCGCCACGCTGCGCAGATAGAACAACGCGAATCCGAATGGCGGCGTCAGGAACGAGGTTTGCAGGTTCACCGCCAGGATCACGCCGAACCAGATCATCACGGCATCGATCGGCACGCCGGGCATCAGTTCGGGCAGGATCTTGGTGGCCACTGGCACCAGGATGGGGATCACGATGAACGCGATCTCGAAGAAGTCGATGAAGCAACCCAGGATGAACACCATCAGGTTGACGACGATCAGAAAGCCCAGCGCACCGCCCGGCATGTCGGTGAACAGGTGCTCGACCCAGACATGACCATCGGCGGCGTTGAACGTGAAGCTGAACACGGTCGAACCCACCAGGATGAACATCACGAAGGTGGCCAGCTTGGCCGTCCCGTCGAGCGCCTGCTTGAGCAGCTTGAAACTCAGCCTGCGGCGCGAGACCGCCATGATCAGCGCACCCATGGCGCCCATGGCACCCCCTTCGGTCGGCGTGGCGATGCCCAGGAAAATCGTGCCCAGCACCAGGAACATCAGCACCAGTGGCGGAATCAGCACGAACGTGACCTGCTCGGCCAGCTTGGACAGCAGGCCCATGCCGGTGACCCGGTTGATGATCGCCAACGCCAGCGCCAGCAACGACGAGACGGTCAGCGACAGGATGACGATCTCGTCGCCGGGGGAGGGAATCGTGCGCTCGAGCCATTGGGTCATCAGGCCGTCGTGGATCGTCGACCAGTACCAGCCCGCAAGCCCGGCCAGCGTGAGCAGGATGATCAGCGACACATGGCCGCTGGCGCCGTTCTTCTCGCGGTAGATGCGGGCCTCGGGCGGCAGCGCCGGCACCCACCTGGGCTTGACGATGGCGATCACGACGATGTAGGCGATGTACAGGCCCACCAGCAACAACGCCGGCTTGAGCGCGCCGGCATACATGTCGCCGACCGAACGGCCCATCTGGTCGGCCAGCACGATCAGCACCAGCGAAGGCGGGATCGCCTGGGCCAGCGTGCCGGAGGCCGTGATGGCGCCAGTGGCGACGGTGCGGTTGTACCCGTAGCGCAGCATGATGGGCAGCGAGATCAGGCCCATCGAGATCACGGCCGCAGCCACCACGCCGGTGGTCGCCGCCAACAGCGCTCCCACCAGGATCACCGCGATCGCCAGGCCGCCGCGCACCGGGCCGAACACCTGGCCGACGGTGGCCAGCAGGTCCTCGGCCATGCGCGAGCGCTCCAGGATGATGCCCATGAACGTGAAGAACGGGATCGCGAGCAAGGTCTCGTTGGACATGATCGCGAACACCCGCAGCGGCAATGCCTGGAACAGGTTGGTCGAGAACAGGCCCAGTTCCATGCCGATCAGGCCGAAAAAAAGGCCGGTGGCGGCCAATCCGAAAGCGACCGGAATACCGGTCAGCAGGAAGAACATCAGTCCCGCAAACATGATCGGGACGAAGTTCTGGGTGATGAGTTCGATCATGTCAATGCGTTCCGGTGGTCTGGGTGCGCGCGGCCTGGGCCCGGGCGTTTTCGGCTTCCTCCTCGGCGAGCATTTCCTCGGCCAGGATTTCCTCGGCCGTCTTGTCATGTTCGACCGAGAACGGCTGGTCGCGATGGCCGGTCAGGAAACCGATGCGCTTGATCAGCTCCGACACCGCCTGCATCAGCAGCATCGCGAACCCGACCGGGATCAGGAAGATCGCCGGCCAGCGGATCAGGCCACCGGCGTTCTGGCTCATCTCGCCGCTGTCATAGGCGCGCATGAAATACGGCCAGGCCAGGTCGATCATGATGATGGCCAGCGGAATCGTGAACACCACGATGCCGATCGCATCGATGATGGCATTGGTACGCTTGGAGAACTTGCCGGAAATGAAGTCGATGCGCACATGGTCGTTCTTGAGCATCACGTAGCCCACGCCGAGCATGAACACGCCGGCGAACAGGTACCACTGGATCTCGAGCGCCGCGTTCGACCCGACGCTGAACGCCTTGCGCAACACGGCATTGACCGCACTGATGACGGTCGCCCCCAGGATCAGCCACATGATCAGCTTGCCAAGGCCCAGACTGATGGCGTCGATCAGCCTGGACACGGATAAAAGAAAGGACATAAGCACTCCAACAGGAATACGGCGTGCGGGCGATGCGCACGCGCGCGCAGCAGCCGTCTGCAACAGACTCTAGGGTAACCCCTGCAGGGGGCAAAAGGCGGCCGAGTTTAGCCGATGAAACTAGGGGAAAACACGGCTTGCGCGCAGAAAACGCGCCGACCGGCACCGAAAACCGCCGGAGCCTTCAGCCAACCACCTTCAGCGATGGGCGTGCCGCTTCGACCAGGTCCGGAAAGCGACGGCGGATCGACTGCACGATGCCGTCGGCATCGAGGCCATGCAGGGCCAGCAGGCGCGCCGGATCGCCATGTTCGATGAACTGGTCGGGCAGGCCGAGTTGCAGCAGCGGGCGCACCTGCCCGATCGACTGCAGGAACTCGTCGACCGCACTGCCCGCGCCGCCCATGACCGCGCCTTCCTCGATTGTCACCAGCACCGTATGCTGCTCGGCGATCTGGCGCAGCAGGGCCTGGTCGAGTGGCTTGACCCAGCGCATGTTGACCACGGTGGCATCGAACTGCTGCGCCGCCGCCAGCGCGGGATGCAGCAAGGTACCGAACGCCAGGATGGCGATGCCGCGCCCGGTGCGCCGGATCTCGCCCTTGCCGTAGGGCAGGCCCGCCAGGCCCGGCTCGACCGCCACGCCCGCACCCGCGCCACGCGGATAACGCACCGCCACCGGGTGGTCCTGCTCGTAGGCACTGGACAGCAGCTGGCGGCACTCCTTCTCGTCGGCCGGACAGGCCAGCGACAGGTTCGGGATGCAGCGCAGATACGGGATGTCGTAGTTGCCCGCATGGGTCGCACCGTCGGCGCCGACCAGGCCGGCGCGATCGAGTGCGAACACCACCGGCAGGTTCTGGATCGCCACGTCGTGGATCAGCTGATCGTAGGCACGCTGCAGGAACGTGGAATAGATCGCCACCACCGGCTTCATGCCTTCGCAGGCCATGCCGGCCGCGAACGTGACCGCGTGCTGCTCGGCAATGCCGACGTCGAAATACCGGTCGGGGAAACGTTTCTCGAACTCGACCAGGCCGGAGCCTTCGCGCATCGCCGGCGTGATGCCGACCAGGCGCTTGTCCTGCGCCGCCATGTCGCACAACCACTGGCCGAACACCTGGGTGAAGGTCGGCTTGGCCGGGGACGCCGCCTTCTGCAGTCCCACCGCGGGATCAAACTTGCCCGGACCATGGTAGGCGACCGGATCGGCCTCGGCCAGCTTGTAGCCCTGGCCCTTCTTCGTGACCACATGCAGGAACTGCGGGCCGTCCAGGTGACGGATGTTCTCGAGCGTCGGGATCAGCGATTCCAGGTCGTGACCGTCGATCGGGCCGGTGTAGTTGAAGCCGAACTTCTCGAACAAGGTGGCCGGGACCACCATGCCCTTGGCATGTTCCTCGAAGCGCTTGGCCAGCTCGAACAGCGGCGGCGCCCCCTTGAGCACGGTCTTGCCGACCTGCTTGGCGGCCGCATAAAACTGCCCGGTCATGAGCTGGGCCAGGTAACGGTTGAGCGCTCCCACCGGCGGGCTGATGCTCATGTCGTTGTCATTGAGAATCACCAGCAGCTTGCAGTCCGCGACACCGGCATTGTTGAGGGCCTCGAACGCCATGCCTGCCGTCAACGCGCCGTCGCCGATGATGGCCACGCTGTGGCGGTCGTCGCCGCGGATCTTCGCGGCCACCGCCATGCCCAGCGCTGCGGAGATCGAGGTACTGGAGTGTGCCGTGCCGAACGCATCGTATGCACTCTCGGCGCGCTGCGGAAAGCCGCTCAGGCCGCCGAGCTGGCGCAGGGTCGCCATGCGATCGCGCCGCCCGGTCAGGATCTTGTGCGGATAGGTCTGGTGGCCGACATCCCAGACCAGCCGATCGTGCGGCGTGTTGAACACGTAATGCAGGGCCACGGTCAGTTCGACCGTGCCCAGGTTGGAGCTCAGGTGCCCCCCGGTGCGCGAGACGCTGTCCAGCAGGAAGGCGCGCAATTGCGCCGCCAGTGCGCCCAGCTGCCCCCGGGGCATGCGTCGCAGGTCGGACGGATCGCGGATCTGTTGCAACAACGGATAGTCGGTATCGGGCATGGGCAGTCTTCAGTTCGATCGGTGCACGACCATGTCGGCCAGCGCACGCAGCGCCTGGTCGTACGGCAGTGCGGCGCGGTCCAGGGCCGCATGGGCGTCCGCCAGCAGCGAGCCGGCAAAAGCGCGTGAAGGCTCCAGGCCCATCACCGACACATAGGTCGGCTTGTCGGCCGCCGCGTCCTTGCCGGCGGTCTTGCCCAATGTGGCGGAGTCGGCGGTCACGTCCAGGATGTCGTCGACGACCTGGAACGCCAGGCCGATGGCGGCGCCGAATTCCTCCAGCGCGCGCCACTGCGTGGCAGTTGCACTGCCACACGCGGCGCCCATCAGCACGCTGCCTTGCAGCAACGCGCCGGTCTTGAGCGCATGCATGTCGCGCAATTGCTTCTCGCTCAAAGGGCAGCCGACACTGGCCAGGTCGATCGCCTGTCCGCCAGCCATGCCCGCGCTGCCGGCCGCGCGGGCCAGCAGGCGACAAAACCGGGCCTGCATCTGCACCGGCACTGCGTCGGGCCCGTCGGGCGTCAGCAACTCGAACGCCAGCGCCTGCAGGGCATCACCGGCCAGCAGTGCCGTCGCCTCGCCGAAAGCCACATGCACCGTCGGCTTGCCGCGGCGCAACACATCGTTGTCCATGCACGGCATGTCGTCGTGCACCAGCGAGTAGGCATGGATCAACTCGACCGCACAGGCCGCGCGCAAGGCCGCACCGGTGTGCCCTTGCAGCGACTCGCAGGCGGCCATCACCAGCAGCGGGCGCAGGCGCTTGCCGCCATCGAGCACCGCGTAACGCATGGCCTGCACCAGCTCGGCCGGCGCCCCGTGGTCCAGCCCCTCGGGCGGATCCGCGGTGACCCAGCGCTCGAGCGCGCGTTCGACCAGCTCGAGCCGGGCCGCCGACCAAGCACGCAGATCGAACGCCTGCGAAGGCCGTGGCGGCGCGGGCGACTTCACTCGGGTATCCATGTCTTGAGCGTGCCAGCGTCGAGCACGTTGATCTGGTTCTCCACGGCCTGGAGTTGGTCGCGGCAATATTGCAGCAACTCCGCGCCGCGCTGGTAGCCGCCAAGCAATTGCTCCAGCGGCATGTCGCCGGATTCGAGCCGGCCGACCAGTTGTTCGAGTTCCTGCAACGCAGCCTCGTAGCTCGCGGGAGTCGTCGTCGTGGTCGCTGGGGCGGTCGCCTTGGCCATGGGGTGTCGCTGTCCTGGAAACCTGCCATTTTAGGCACGCAGGGCCGGACCCCCTTGCACCGGCGCGACAGCCACCTCGCGCGCGGCGCCTCGATCCCTCGCTGCGAAGGTAGAATCGAGCGTTTCGCCGCCGGTCCGTCCGGAATATCTTGTCACCGTCGGTCAAACGTGCACCGGCGGCTGTCTTCTCCCTGTGGGGAGCATTTAGGTCAGGTCCCCGATGTCTGATTTAAGTCTTCGACTGCAGCAGGCGGCAAGCCAATTACCGGTTGCCAGCTATTTCGACGAAGCCGTCTACGAACGCGAGCAAAGCCGCATCTTCCAGTGCGGGCCCCGGTACGTGGGGCATGAACTGGCCGTACCCGAGATCGGCGACTACCACGCCTTGCCCCACGAGGCGGGCGGGCGGGCGCTGGTACGCACCACGCGGGGCGTGGAGCTGATCTCCAACGTCTGCCGGCACCGCCAGGCGCTGATGCTCAAGGGCCGCGGCAGCCTGCTGACCGAGCAGCCCGGCAGCGCCTTCGGCAACATCGTGTGTCCCCTGCACCGCTGGACCTACAGCGGCGGCGGCGTGGCGACCGCGGGCAAGACCGGCACGCTGATCGGTGCGCCGCATTTTCCGCAGGACCCCTGTCTGAACCTGGACAACTATGCGCTGCAGCAGTGGAACGGCCTGTTGTTCGAGGCGGTGCGTCCCGACACGGGCCCAGGCGTATCGGTCGCCTCCGACCTGGCCGGGCTCGGCCCCTTGGCCGACCTGGACTTCAGCGGCCACGTGCTCGACCATGTCGAGATGCACGAGTGCGACTACAACTGGAAGACCTTCATCGAGGTCTACCTCGAGGACTACCATGTCGGCCCCTTCCATCCGGGACTGGGCAGTTTCGTCGCGTGCGACGACCTGCGTTGGGAGTTCGGCAAGACCTACAGCGTGCAGACGGTCGGCGTCGCCAACCGCCTGGGCAAGGCCGGCAGCCCGGCCTACGAGCGCTGGCAGTCGGCGCTGCTGAACTACCGCGACGGCAAGACACCCCGGCACGGCGCGATCTGGCTGGCGTATTACCCGCACGTGATGGTCGAGTGGTATCCGCACGTATTGACCGTATCCACGCTGCACCCGAAGGGGCCGAACAAGACGCTCAACGTGGTCGAGTTCTACTACCCGGAGGAGATCGCGGCCTTCGAGCGCGACTTCGTCGAGGCACAACAGGCGGCCTACATGGAGACCTGCGTCGAGGACGACGAGATCGCGCTGCGCATGGATGCCGGCCGACGCGCGCTGATGCAACGCGGCGTCAACGAACGCGGCCCCTACCAGAGCCCGATGGAAGACGGCATGCAGCATTTCCACGAGTGGTACCGCAACGTGATGGGCCCGCAGGCCTTGCCAAACGACGAATGAACATGGACTACACGACACTGATCTCCGCCGACCAGCTGCTGGCCCTGCGCGAGGCGGGCCGGCCGTTGATGATCTTCGACTGCAGCTTCGACCTGACCCAGCCGCAGTCGGGAGACGCGCTGTTCGCCGAAGCCCATATCCCGGGCGCGGTGCGCGCCGACCTGGATCGCCATCTCAGCGCCAAGGACGATCCGAACGCCGCCAGCGGTGGACGCCACCCCCTGCCCGCGCGCGCCGCCTTCGCCCGCTGGCTCGGCAGCGTGGGCCTGTCCAACGACATGCAGGTCGTGGTCTATGACCGGCAGGGCGTCAATTACTGCGGTCGCCTGTGGTGGATGCTCAAGTGGGTCGGCCATGAACGCGTGGCCGTGCTCGACGGCGGCATGCCCGCCTGGTACGCGGCCGGCGGCGTGGTCACCAGCGGCGCCGCCACCGTGCATGCGCCGCAGAATTTCCAGCTCAAGCCCGAGCGCGCCGTGCTGGTCAGCGCGCAGCAGGTCCAGGAACGACTCGCCGACACTGCCGGCCAGTGCCTGATCGACGCCCGTGCCGAGCCGCGTTATCGCGGCGAAGTCGAGCCGCTCGATCCGGTCGCCGGCCACATTCCCGGCGCACTCAACCGGCCATTCCCCTCCAACATCGACGACGACGGCCTGTTCAAGCCGGCCATCGTGCTCAAGGCCGAGTTGCTCGAACTGCTCGACGGGCGCGACCCGTCCACGGTCGTGCACCACTGCGGCAGCGGCGTCACCGCCGTGCCCAACCTGCTGGCGATGGAAATCGCGGGCCTGGGCCGCCAGGCACTGTTCGCCGGCAGCTGGAGCGAATGGTGCAGCGATTCCTCCCGGCCGGTGGCCAGGGGCTGAGCCATCCGGCAGGCGGTTGAGACAGCGCTCTCACAGCGCCAGCGCGTGGTTGTCCGCGCGCACGTCCAGGCCGGCCGAACGCGGCACGGTCCCCAGTTGCCAGGCCTGCGCCTGGCCTGAAGCCCAGCCCCAGCTCTGGTCGGCCGCGCCAGCGAGTGCGCAGGCGTCCTGCAGTGACAACGGCCCGACCAGGGTGCCGTCGAGCCTGAACTGCATCACGGCCCCGGCACGGGGACAACTGACGAACCAGTGATCATCGATGGCGGCCACGTCACCGGCATATCCGGCAACACCGTGGCTGGACGCGACGACGTGCAATGTGCGCCGTGCCAGGTCCAGCAAGGCCAGCACCGGCGCGTCGGCGCGTTGCTGCGCATCGTCATGTTGCGCCTGCATCGCAACCGCCACCCGACCGCTGCGATGCCAGGCCAGATGCCGCAGACTCAGCCGCGGATCGGGCACCTGCAGCAGGTGGCCCACGGCGCCGTCCGACGGAGACATGAATACCAGCGAAGAGTCCATGCGCTCGAGCGCCAGCCCTGCGCGGCCGGTCTCGGGCCGCGAGGCGATCCCTCCGTTGGCGACCAGCAGCTGACCGTCGGGCAGCATCAGCATCGCGTGCGGGTCGGCCCCCCGGGTGGGCCATCGCGCGGTCGCCGCCAGCGACGCCCGGTCGCGGCGAACGAGTTGGCCTTCACCCGACTCCTGATCGGTTTCGGTCGTCAACAGGTGGTCGCCATCGACGAGCACATGGCCGTTGAGCCGGCTGTCGCCCTCCAGCCAATGCCACGACGCCGCGTGCCGATCAGCCGGCTGCCGGGGTCGCCAGCGCAGCAGCCACTCGCCCGGCCTGCGCGCCACCGCCAGTATGCTGCCGTCGGGCTCCAGTGCCAGTCCGTGCGCACGCGTCGGCACCTCGATGGATGCCGACACGTGTACCCGCGCCTGGTCCATGTGCAGCAGGCCGACATGGTGGCGACCGGCCGCGTCGTCCCAGGCCGCGGCGACACGGCGGGATTGCGCGGCGCGCCCAGGGCCCGCCGGCTCCATGGCAAACACGGGCGCCACCATCGCGGCGCCGATACCGGCGCACGCGGCTGCCAGGCTGCGACGCCGGGTCCAGCGTGGCGCCTCAGTCACCGTCGGCATCGCTGAAACCGATCGACACGTTCAACGCAGGTGCCAGTTCGGCCTGCATCAGACGCGTCAACCGCCCCAGCGCATCGGCGGCGGCCTCCACCGATGCCGGTTGCTGCGGCTGCGCCTGCGCCATCGCGCGATCCGCCTGCGCCGTCGCCTGCACCAGCTTGTCCGCAAGGTCGTTGGCGCCGCGGCTGCGCAGCCAGGTCTCGAACGCAATCAGCTGCTCGCCGCCGGTGGCCTGCGGCGTTGCGCGTGCACCCAGAACCGCATAGTCCCGCAACGTGCTCCAGCGCGCAGCCCAGCTGTCGCGGCTCTGTCCGCTGCGCTGGCGTGGAAACACCGCGGCCTCGTTGCGGCTGCGCGCCACCTCGACCGGTTTGCGCATGAAGGCCCAACGCAGGCGTTCCACCCCGCCCACCCATTGGTTGACGGCCTCGGCAAAGGCGGCCAGCGTCTGCTCCTGGTCGGGTTCTGCACCGGCCTGCGTGCCGAACGCCGACACGACGGCGTCGGCCTCGCGCTGCAGGTGTTCCGCCACGGACTGCGCATAACCACATGGCGGCGTGCCGGGCGTCGGCACGTCGGGCCACAACAACCACTCCAGCGCTTCGAAGCCCTTGGCCGGCGCACCCACCAGTTCCATCGCGGCAACATCCTTCGCGCCGCTGCGCGCGGCGCGCTCGAGCATGGCCGCACGCGCGGGCATGAAGTCGACCGAACGTGCACTGCGACGTTCGATCAGCGGCCCAAGCGCGATGCTGTCCAGCCGGTCCCATGCGGTCACCGCTGCGCGCCAATCCAGCTGCAGCGCCATCGCGGCAAGCGCGGGCACCGGTGCGCCGGTACACCAGCTTTGCAGGTCCGATCGCAATGTCGCCGCAGCCGCCTTCCATTGCGTGGCGTCGGCCAGGCGCTGGCGCCCGGATGCCTGTACATACTGCTCCGGCGAATAGAACGGCACCGCGGTCGTGCGCCAGTTGTCTTGCGCACCGGCGCTGCCGACCCACAGGCTCGCACCCGCGAACACACCCATCGCCACCCGGCACCATCGATTGAGGTTCATAAGGAGTCCACAAAGGTGATCAAGGCTTCGCGTTCGGCCCGGCTCATGCGCAACACATGGTCGCGTGAGGCCGCCGCTTCCCCGCCATGCCACAGGATGGCCTGCAGGGTCCCGTCGGCCCGGCCGTCGTGCATCAAACGCTGGTGGCCGTTGACGTCGCGGATCAGGCCAACACCCCACAACGGCGGCGTGCGCCATTGCGCGGCACTGGCGACGAAATCGGGACGCCCGTCGGCCAGCGCATCGCCCATGTCGTGCAGCAGCAGGTCGGTGTAGGGCCAGATGCGCTGGCCCGCGGCGGCCGTGCTACCCCCGTCCGCACCGGTCACTGGCCCGGTGACATAACTCGGTCGATGGCAGGCCGCGCACTGCGCCTGCGCAAACAGCCGCTGTCCGAACACGACCTGCGCCGCATTCGGCTTGCGCCGCGCCGCCGGTGCCAACGTGGCCTGGTAGAACACCACCTGGGCCAACGTGGCATCGTCGATCTCCGGGCCCTTGCCGCCGGGTCCTCCGCGCGGTGCCGCGGTGCAGGCCGCCTGCGCGACGGTGCACGACTCGTCCGGAAACAGCGTCGACGTGATGCCCATGTCGCCATTGAAGGCGGCGGCCGTCTGGTGCGCCAGCGACGCGACGTTGGCCTTCCAGCCGAACCGACCGACCCGCATGGACGCGGATGGCGCGTCCCATACCCTGTTGACCGTCCCCCGGACCGGGCCGCCGGCGGCGGCCTGCTCGCGCGCATTGCGCTCGATGTCCGCGTCCGCAATCGCTGCTAGCAGGCCGATGCCCGCCAGTTGCGGAGCGATGCGCGGGCTCATCAGCAGCGACGGCGCCACGGGTCCGTAGGCGAGATCCTCGAGGCGGTAGTGCGGCCGCTGCAGCAGGTACCGGGTTCCGTCCGCGAAACGGCCCGGCATTGCAACATGTTCGATGACGATGCGCGCCTCCGGCATCACGCCCTGCACCGCCGCATTCGCGATCTGGTCGCCATAGACCGGATCGGGCCGTGGCCCGCCGTGCGGCCCCGCACCGGGTACGGACAGGCGCAGCAACAAGGCCACCGCCGGTTCGGTGCGCGCGTCGCTGCTGGCCGGTGGTGCACCGCGACCGTCCTGGTCGTGGCAGCCGCCGCAGGAGCGTGCGATGAACAGGGGGCCCAAGCCGTCGCGCGCCTGGGTCGAGGACGGCGCCTCGACCCAGTTGCGGCGGAAAAACGAGTTGCCGATCGCGAAACGCGTGCGTTCGGCGTCGGACAGGTTGGCGAACGGAAACGAGAACGCGTTGCGGCCATTCGCGAACACGGTGGTCGCTCCGCCGGTGCGTTCCCCGCGCGGGTCCGCAACATCGTCAGCGTGCAGATGCGCCCCTGCAGCGCCGCAGATCGCCAGCGCCAGCACGACCGCGCGCATCGTCCGTCCCGACATGACCGGTCTCAACCCGACGTGGCCTGGTTGAGCCGGGTGATCCCCAGCGCCGCAGCCGCCAGCGTCAGGTCCTTGGACTGCTGCACCAGGCTGTCGATGGTCGCTTGCACGCGCAGGCGGCCGGGCGCGTCCTTGCCGCCGATGATCTCCCGGTCGAACGGCGGCACGATCGCGCGTGCCGCGCCAACCGACGCGGCCACGCGCTCGGAGACCTGCTGCGCCAGCGCCGCATCCTTCGCGGCCACGAGGTCGCGCAGCGAATCGCCCTGCAACGTGCTGCCGTCGCGGCGCAGGAATCGCCCGAGCCAGACGTTCTCGATGCCCAGTGCGTTATTGACGATGTCGCGGTGCGTGTTGTCGGAGAAGCACGAATGCTCGTCTTCCTGGTCCTGGGTGTTGAGCGCGACCTCCATGCGTTCGCCGGCCAGTTCGCCGCGCGACAACGCGCCCAGGCCGACGATCATCTTGCGCACCGACTCCATGCCGCCGTGCTCGAATCGGCGCCGGTAGTTCTCGGCTCCCGCACGCCACGCCACGACCAACGATTGCAGGTCATCGACCAGCAGGCCCGTGACCGTGCCCAAGTACTGGCGCCGTCGATCCGCGTTGGGCGCCTTGCCATCGACATAGTCCTCGTACGATCGCGCGCCCGCGCCGTTCGCATCGAGGTCCTGGCCCCACAGCAGGAACTCGATGGCATGCCAGCCGGTCGCGACGTTTTCCTCGCCACCACGCTCGTTCAACCGCTTCAGCGAGGCCTTGCTGATCGCGATCTTGCGGTTGTTGATGATGCCCGCGTTTGGCTTGCCGTCGACCCGGTCGACATAGGCCTCGTCCATGGGCCAGGCGTTCAACCGCCCCTCGGGCCCCTGCTCGTTGTCGATCGGTCCGCCATAGAAGCGAAACGCCTCGGTCTGCCCGTAGCTCTCCCGCGCCGCCAGCCAGGCCCGGCGCGCGGCCTGCAAAGTCTCGTCACCCGGTCTGGCGATGAACGCGGCGATTGCCGCCTGCAACGCGCGCGCGCCGGCCAGTGAATCCTCGTAACCGGCCAGCACCAGGGCGCCGTAATGCCGCAGCACCTTGTCGACGGAGGTGTCCGCGGCTTGGACGTTCCACGACGCCGCGGCCCCCAGCAACAGAGGGATCGTCAGCTTCTGCAGAAATTCGCGTTTGCGCATCATGGCACTCCTCGTTTCGGACCGAAAAGCGACCATTCTATCAGCGCATGCGAATCATTCGCATTAACAATACGAACACTACGCTCCCATCACACCGTCGATGCGCCAGAGAGCACGGCCCTGCAGCTGCGGCGCCAGCATCGACAGGCCGCCATGCGGTCGTGCGCCGGGCAGGACACCCCTCCCACGGTCAAGCACCGCTGCAGCAGCGGCGTCACGGCCGTGCCCAACCTGAGGGCGATGGATATCACCGGACGGAGCCGCCAGGCGCCGCCCACCGACCGCTGGAGCGAATGGTGCAGCGATCTTTCACGGCCGGTGGAGCGCGGACAGGTTCGGCCCGCGGCGGCGCACCATCCCGGTCAGCACGAGCAGTCCGCCCAACAGCATGGCCCAGGTCTGCGGCTCGGGAACCGCCGCCACCGCGGCCAGGTTGACGGCGCCGTTCTGTGCACCCAGATAGGCTCCCAGGTCCCCCGGTGCAGGGTTGGAGTCGCCGAAGCCGTTGTCCATGTTCACCTTGGCCTCGTGGTTCTCGTCATAACTTCCGGCATAGGCGAAGAACTCGTAACGGCGCACGATGGCGGCGGCGTTGCCGCCCGCCTCGCGATCGACCTCGACGAAGCCCGAGTTCGGGTTGTTGAATTCCTTCTGGACCAGCTGCCACTCGATTTCGGTCTGCACCTGCTCGATCACCGGATTGCCGCCGATCAGGTCCTCGAGTCCGACTTCCCGCTCGATCTCGGTCGTGAACACCTTGACCCAGATCGCGTCGCCGAACTCCGCCGCATGCGGCGGTTCGGGCGCCTCGATGCGCGCAATCACGCGCGGCGGGCCGGCCGGCACCTGCGCATTCGGTATCACCTGCCACACGGGTGCCGGCAACACGACACCGCCCTTGGTCAGATCGGCGGAATCGGGCGCGGTCTCGAGCAGCCAGCTGTACGTGGTCCGGGTCGGCGTCTTGCGGGTACCCACGCCGAAATGGTCGCAGGATGTCGCGGGCCCGTAGCCGATGCCGCCGCCGGTCCAGCAGTTGTCGCCTGGCGTGACCTGGTTGCCCGACGGGGTTCCGAAGTCCCACTGCATCGTGGCCGGATCGAACAGTCCCCGGTAGGTGACCCGCACGCCGAAGATGCCACCTCCGCCATCGTATTCGGTCACGGTCGGCGCACCGTAACGCTGCACCGCGACCTGCGGGTCGAAGCCCCTACCCGACGGGAATCCCCGGCCAGCACCGCCGAAGGTATCGGAGATGTCGCCCAGATGCAGGTCCTCGAGTTCGATCTCGAATCCGTGGGCCACGCTGCCGGTATCGTTGACGACATCGAAGTTGCCCAAGGTGCCGAAAACGCTGGCATGGGCGGCGACCGCGAAACCGGCGCACGGCAATGCCATGGCCAGGGCGCGCAAACAGGTTCTGATCCGCATGGTTGTCCCCCTTGTGACGTGATGCGACGGCAACGTGCCGCCGGATTCCGCACCCTGGGCGCGAAAACTTAAGCCAGGATTAAGGCAGTGGACCGCATGACCATCGGCCCGCAACAACATGCGATTTCCATGATCTGCGTCACACCGTGGCCGTCACGGCATGACCCAGGTCAGGACCGCGGCAGCGGCATCAGACGACGTGTTGCGCGCGCAGCGAACCGATGTCGCCGTCCGACAGACCCAGCTCGCGCAGGATGGCGTCGGTCTGTTGGCCCAGCGATGGCAACGGGTCCATGCGCGGCGGCCCATCCGCATCCAGGCCCGGCGGCACCAGCGCCGGCAGAGGGCCCACCGGCGAATCGACCTCGCTCCAGCGTCGGCGCGCGCGCAATTGCGGATGCGCCCAGACATCGGCCATGGTGTTGACGCTGGCGTTCGCGATACGCGCCGCGTCCATCCGTTCGGTCACCTGCGCCGCGTCCAGGTCGGCAAAGCAGGCTTCGATGATGGCACGCAAGGCGTCGCGCGCGGCGCTGCGCCCGGCATTGCCGCGAAAACGCGGGTCCTGCGCCAGCGCGGGCTGACGCAGCACGACGCTGCAGAACGCCGGCCACTCGCGTTCGTTCTGCAGCCCCAGCATGACGCTGCTGCCATCGCCGACCGCGAACGGCCCGTACGGATAGATCGTCGCGTGGCTGGCACCGGCGCGTGGCGGCGGTGGCGCGCCGTCGAACGCGTAATACATCGGAAAGCCCATCCACTCCACCAGCGACTCGAGCATGGACACGTCGATGTGGCGTCCGCGTCCGCTGCTGCGCCGCTCCAGTTCGGCCGCCAGGATGTTCGAATACGCGAACATGCCGGCCGCAATATCGGCAATCGAATTGCCGGACTTGGCCGGCGCCTCGGCGCTGCCGGTGACCGACAGGTAACCGGCCTCGCTCTGGATCAGCAGGTCGTAGGCCTTCTTGTCGCGATACGGCCCGTCACCGCCGTAACCGGAGATGTCGCACAGGATCATCCCGGGCTTGTCGGTCGACAGGCGATCCCAGCCCAGGCCAAGCCGTGCCGCCGCGCCCGGTGCGAGGTTCTGCACCACGATGTCGGCCTTCTCGTACACCAGCCGGCGCAGGATGGCCGCGCCGTCGGGATGCTTGAGGTCGAGCGTCAGGCTTTCCTTGGAGCGGTTGGTCCAGACGAAATGCGAGGACAGGCCCTTGACCCGGTCGTCGTAGCCGCGCGCAAAATCGCCGCTGCCGGGGCGTTCGATCTTGATCACGCGCGCACCCAGGTCGGCGAGCTGGCGCGTGGCATACGGCGCGGCGATCGCGTGTTCCAGCGTAACCACGGTCGTGCCCTGCAAGGGGCGCAGCGGCACTGCCGTCGGCGCGTTCATGCGGGCCTGGGTGTCGACGCCACGAGGCAAAGCCGCGCAGCCTCAGAACAAACCCGAGATACGTCCATCGTCATCGATGTCGATCCGGGCCGACGCCGGCTCCTTGGGCAGGCCGGGCATGGTCATGATGTCGCCGCAGACCATCACGACGAACTCGGCGCCGGCCGCCAGCCGCACCTCGCGGATGTTGACCATGTGCCCACTCGGGGCGCCGCGCAGTTTCGGATCGGTGGAGAACGAATACTGCGTCTTGGCCACGCACACCGGGTAGTGGCCGAACCCGTCGTCCTGCAGCTTCGCGATCTTCGCCCGCACCGCCGTGTCGGCCGAGATGTCGGAGGCGCCGTAGATCGTCGTGGCGATGGTCTTCATCTTGTCCCACAGGCTGGCCTCGTCCGGATAGACCAGCTTCATGCTGGCGGTGCCGCCCTCGGCCAGGCGCACCACTTCGCGCGCCAGGTCCTCGGCCCCGCGCGAACCCTCCGACCAGTGGCGCGCAACCACGACCGGAACCCCTTGCCGATCCATCTCGCGGCGCAGCAGGTCCAGTTCCTCCTGCGTATCGGCGGTGAAATGGTTGATCGACACCACACACGGCAATCCGTAGTGGTGCCGGATGTTGTCGACATGGCGCTCCAGGTTGGCAATGCCCTTCTTCAGCGCAGCCGGGTCGGGTGTGTTCAGGTCCCTGGCGTCGACGCCGCCGTGGTGCTTGAGCGCACGCAGCGTGGCCACGACCACCGCGACGTCGGGACGCAACCCGGCCTTGCGGCACTTGATGTCGATGAACTTCTCGGCGCCCAGGTCGGCGCCGAAACCCGCCTCGGTCACGACGTATTCACCCAGCTTGAGCGCGGCCTGGGTCGCGGTGACGGTATTGCAGCCATGCGCGATGTTGGCGAACGGGCCGCCATGGATGATGGCCGGATTGTTCTCCAGCGTCTGCACCAGATTGGGCTTGATCGCATCCTTGAGCAGCGCCGCCATCGCGCCGTGTGCATGCAGGTCGCGCGCCCGGATCGGCGTCTGCGCACGCGTGTAGCCGACGATGATGTTGCCCAGCCGCTCCTTGAGGTCCTTGCGCGAGGTCGCCAGGCAGAAGATCGCCATCACCTCGGACGCAACGACGATGTCGAAGCCGTCCTCGCGCGGGAAACCGTTGCCCGGGCCGCCGAGCGACACCACAGTGGAACGCAGGGCGCGGTCGTTCATGTCCATGACCCGGCGCCAGACGATGCGCCGCACGTCGAAACCCAATGCATTGCCATGATGGATGTGGTTGTCCATCAACGCGGCCAGCAGGTTATGCGCCAGCGCGATCGCATTGAAGTCGCCGGTGAAATGCAGGTTGATGTCTTCCATCGGCACGACCTGCGCGTATCCACCGCCGGCGGCGCCGCCCTTCATGCCGAACACCGGCCCCAGCGAGGGCTCGCGCAGGGCGATCACGGCGCGTTTGCCGATCCGGTTGAGCGCATCGCCAAGGCCCACCGTGGTCGTGGTCTTGCCCTCGCCCGCCGGCGTGGGACTGATTGCGGTGACCAGCACGAGCTTGCCATCGGGTCCGGCCTGCTGGTGCAGCCAGGCCAGGTCGATCTTGGCCTTGTAGTGGCCATACGGCTCCAGCGCCTCGGGCGGAATGCCCAGGCGCTCCCGGGCCATTTCCAGCACGGGCCGGAGCGTGGCTGCCTGTGCTATCGCGATATCGGTCTGGGCCATGCCGTTGTCTCCTGATGGTGGACGCGTTGCCTGGCCACCATGTTAGCGCCCGGCGCCAGGGTTGCGCTGCGCATCGTCCAGCATCGAGGCAATGTCGAGCCGTTCCGCGCGCCGGGCCCAATCGCCGGCCGTCCTGCCGCCGGTGTCGACCAGGCGCGGATCGGCCCCCGCATCGAGCAGGCGCCGCACCATGTCGACCTGCCCTGCGCCAGCTGCGCGCATCAGCAGGGTGCGTCCCAGGGCATCGCGGACATCGACCGCCATGCCGGCGGCCAGGCGCGACGCGAGCGCGGGCCAGTTGCCGGCCGCAGCCATGCCATGTGCATCGTCCGCCATGACATCCGGCCGGACCGCACCTGCGAGCGGTTCAGGCGACGGCACGGCCCGCAAGGCACGGTTGGCCTCGGCCAACGGTGGCGCCGCGGTGGCCGGCGCACCCGCTGCCGCCGCAGCGTCTGCCCGCGTCGATGCGGCCGGCGGCGCTGGAGCCAAGGCCTTCGCGGACACCGCATCGGCACCATTGGGCGCACCCCGGGTCGGCCCGGCCACCGGTGCCGGTGCCGGTGCCGGTGCCGGTGCCGCGTCGGTGGCCGTGGCCCTCGCCTGCGGCAAGTCGCGCGCCGACTCCACCGCCGACTGCGGCGCTGGGAGCGAAGCGGACCGTTCGGCGTCGCCGCGCTGCGCCACCACGGCGTCCGGCGCGCGCACGAGATCCTGCTCCTGCGGCCTGCCGCGGTCGAACTGCAGCACCAGCAGACCGGCCAGCGCGACCAACGCCAGGCTCGCGAGCATCGACACGCGCCAGCGCGCCGCGTTGGACGCCTTGTCCTGGCCTGCGTCCGGCACGACGGGTATGTCCGGCGGATCCGCCGGTTGCCGCGACGCGGCCATGACCCGCGCATGGGCCCGCACCGCGTCGCCCACCGCCGGCGACGGCGCGCCACCCACCCGGTCGGCGGCCGCGTGGTAGAGCCGGATCAGGTCGTCATCGTCGCCGTGGGGAGTGCCTGGATTCATGCGTATTCCTGCAACAGCCGGCGCAAGGTCTGGCGCGCGTACCGCAACCGGCTCTTGGCGGTTTCGAACGCCACCTGCGTCGTGGCCGCGATCTCCTGCACCGTCATGCCGGCCTCGGCCTGCAGCAGGAAGGCGTCACGCTGCTCGTCGGGCAATTGCGCGATGGCATCGAGCAGTGCGACGGCCTGTTCGCGTCCCTGCAGCTGGCGCAGCGGTCCGAAACCCGAGTCCGCCGCCCAGGTGGCGGTCAGCGCCGGCGCATCGGCATCATCGCCCCCGTATGCCGGGGCGTCCAGGCTCTGGTGCTGCCGGCGTGTGCGCAGATGGTCGACCATGCGGTTGTGCGCCAGCGTGAACAACCAGGTCCGGAACCGGGCCGTGACCTGGTAACGCGGGGCCTGGCGCGCCACGGAGAACCAGACGTCCTGCAGCAGTTCATCGGCGACCGCGCGATCACCGACATGGCGCAGCAGGTAACGCCATACAGGGGTGGCATGGCGCGCGTACAACGCGTCGAACGCGGCCACTTCGCCCGCCGCGTAACGCAGCATCATCGCTTCGTCGCCCGCATCGTCGGCGTCGGCATGGCCTGGCATCGGCGCGATTATCGCCATCACCCGGGCCGCGCCAGCCCCGTCAATACCGTGGCGGCGGATCCGGCACGTAGCCGGCCTGCGCCGATGCCGGAAACGGGTCGACACGGGACGGCAGCGGCACGCGGATCACGCCGCTGGCGATCAGGTTTTCGCGGCTGTCATAACGGATCCGGATGATGTCGTCCGGGCGCGCATGCCGGCGCGTGAATGTCGTGTGTGTCACCCACGAGGATTCGCGCTCGCCGTGCGCGGTGCCCAGACGTGGCGCGGGAGCCGCCGGCGACAAGGCCTTGCCAAGGGCCCGGCTTGCGTCGGACCCCGGCTCGGCCTGGGCCGCGGGCGCCGCGCGTTCGGATCGGCTCTCACCGCCAGCCGCGTCCCGGGCCGAAGCGCTCGCCGACGGCGCAACGCGTCGGCCCGCACCCGGGCCAGCGTCGCGGTCCAGGTCGGACCGGTTGTCCATCTCCGGCGGCGACCAGCGCGGCTCGGCGACTGGCCGTCGTTCGCGGAACACCGCCACACCGATCACACCGACATGGTCCGGCCGGCCGGTGCGCGACGCATATGCCGCGTCGCTGCTGGCAAACGCAAATGCGGCCACCTCGCTGCGGCTCTTGCGCCAGCCGGTGACCTGGTAGCGGTGCGAGGGTGCCAGCACATAGCCAGACTGGTCCCAACCCGCAGTCTCGCCACTGAGCACGTTGACGCCGTCGACCGCGGTCACGGCCAGCAGTCGTTCGCCGGCGCGATTGCGCAACACGATGGCATAGGCGCGGCCCGGGCTGCCGGCGATCCAGTATTCGCCACGGTGCGAATACACCGGCAATACGGCGCCGGTGGCGCGATCGAGTACATCGACGTCGACCAGGCGGCCGACGGCGTGGGACGGCACGGCTGCGGCTGCCAGCAGCGTGCACAAGGCCAGTTGATGCAATTTCATGGGAGGGTCCCTGCAAGTGGATGGAACCCCCTGAAACGAACCAGGGCGGCGAATGGGGTCGACGGTGGCAAAAAAAAACCTGATTGACATCTATTTAACACGTTGGTTAAATAAAGCCATGTCCCC
Source organism: Comamonadaceae bacterium G21597-S1 (assembly GCA_027214345.1). Lineage (GTDB taxonomy): Bacteria > Pseudomonadota > Gammaproteobacteria > Burkholderiales > Burkholderiaceae_C > CAISIP01. The sequence continues at coordinate 85,976 of JAPWHR010000009.1, read as the reverse complement.
GCCCGCCACCGATTCCCTGAGCGCCACCTTTGCGGCGCTGGCCGACCCGACCCGGCGCGCCATCCTGGCCCGCCTGGCCCAGGGCGCGTCGCCGGTGGGCGAGCTGGTCAAGCCGTTCCGGATCTCCGCTCCGGCGATTTCCCGGCACCTGCGCGTACTCGAGAACGCCGGACTGATCGAACGCAAGGTCGATGCCCAGTGGCGCATCTGCCGGCTGCATGCGCCGGGGCTGCAGCGTGCCGACGACTGGTTGTCGCAATACCGCGCCTTCTGGGACGACAGCCTGGACCGGCTGGTCGAGGTACTCGAGGGGCCCGTCGCCACCGATCCCCCGCCCGCGGCGGAGCCCCACACGGCCGGGGTGCCGCCACCCGCATCACCGTCCCATGGACGTCCACCCGCGGAGACGCGCGAGCGCGAGCGCCGCCCAACCCACCGTCACCCGAGGAAAAAGCCATGAACGCACCCGAGAGATTCACGCTGCAGATGTCCCGCTTCATCCGGGCCCCACGGGACAAGGTATTTGCCGCCTTCACCACCGAGGCCGGCCTCGCTTCCTGGATGGGTCCGCGCGGCATGCGGGTCCATGCGGCACAGGTGCGTGCCGAAGTCGGTGGCGCCTGGCAGGTCGAGATGCAGTCGCGCGACGGCAGCCTGTTCGTCGTCGGCGGTCGCTTCACCGCACTGCATGCTCCGAGCAGCCTGGCCTACACCTGGCAATGGAAAGGCGAACACAACCCCATGCCCGGCGTCGAGACCCTGGTCGAGATCGTGTTGCACGAAAAGGATGGCGGCACCGAGATGCAGATGACACACAGCGGTTTCCCGGCAGCCGCCGCCCGCGACGGTCACAACCAGGGCTGGAGCTCGACCTTCAACCGCCTGAACGACGCGCTCGACCCCCAGGGCAGCGCGGGCACGGTGGTTCTGCTGGGCGACGCGCGCAGCAGCTACACCCGCACCGCGCGCATGGCGCTGGCCGAGAAAGGCGTGGCCTACACCCTGCACACCTGCGGCCCCCGCACGCCCGACATCCTGGCGGTGCATCCGTTCGGCAAGATCCCGGGGCTGCGTGACGGCGACATCACGATCTGGGAGACCGAGGCCATCGTCAACTACATCGACGAATGTTTCGGCGACGCACCGACGCTGCGGCCCGGCTCCATCATCGAACGCACACGCTGCCTGCAGTGGATCAGCAGCATCAACAGCTACTACTACGACACCATGGTGCGGCGCTTCGTGCTGCAGTTCATTTTCCCGAAGGGCGAAGGCGGCAAACCCGATATTGCCGTGATCGACAAGGCGCTGGCCGAGATGCCGGCCCAGCTCAAGGCGTTGGACACGGCGTATGGCGCACGCGATTTCCTGGCCGGCTCCAGCCTGTCGTCGGCCGACCTGTTCCTCGCGCCGATCCTGGCCTACGTCAAGATGATGCCGCAGGGCGGCGCACTGTTGGCGCAATATGCCAACGTGATGCGCGCCCACGAGACGATGGCCTCACGCCCCAGCTTCACCAACACCCAGCCCGGTTGATCGACCGCCACGCGATCACCCCTCACCAACCAAGGAGTCCCCGCCATGGCCCACCTGCCCGGTAAATTCGTCTGGTTCGAACATGTCTCGCCCGATCCCGCACAGGCGCAGGTGTTCTACGCCGGCCTGTGCGGCTGGGCCGTGCAGTCCATGCCGATGGGCGACCAGACCTACGACATGATCATGAACGGCGAGCAGGCCATAGGCGGCTGGCGCGGCGCCGACAAGGGCGTCACCCCGCACTGGGCATCGTACCTGTCGGTGCCGGATGTCGACAAGAGCGTCATGGCCAGCACGGCAGCCGGTGCCACGCTCGTGATGCCACCGACTGCCTTCGGCGATGTCGGTCGCGGCGCGGCGATCCAGGACCCGAGCGGTGCGATGGTCTGCTTGTGGAAAAACGCGCAAGGCGACCCGCAGGATGCGGCGAACACCCCGTTCGGCAACTGGTTCTGGAACGAGTTGTGGAGCACCGACATCAAGGCCGCCACCGCGTTCTACGCGAAGGCGCTGGGCCACACCGTCGACACCATGGACATGGGGCCACAAGGCACCTACTACATCCTGAAGGACGGCGGCGGCGCGATGCGGGCCGGCGCGATGCAGCAAGCGCCTGACGCGTCGATGCCGTCGTTCTGGCTGCCCTACATCCACGTCGCCGATTGTGATGCCGCCGGCGCCATGGCCCGGGAACTGGGGGCGGTCGAGACCATCGTGCCGCCCAACGACATTCCGGGCATCGGGCGCTTCACGGTCATCATCGACCCGCTAGGCGCGCCGATCGGTCTGATCAAGGGCGCCGGCTGACGGCCTACCCGACAGCCTGACCGAATGGGCGGGCGCCATCGCCGCGGAGCCGCCGGCACCGCGACGCGGCAGTGCCTACAACTCCGTCAGCGCTCGCGCCAGACCGTCCAGATAGACCGGGTACTGCTGCAAGTCGTTGTGCCCTGCGCCCGGCACCAGCAGCAACTCGGCCTGGGGTGCCAGTGCCTTGAGCGCGTGGCTGTGCTGCGGCGCGATCAGCGCGTCGTGCTCGCCGTGGATCAGCAGCAGCCGGTTCGGTATCCGCCCGATCCATGTATCGGTGCGCATCGGGTACCGCAACAAGGCCTGCGGCACCCAGGGATAGAGCTGTGCCGTCAGCGCGGCGATGCTGCGGTAGGGAGACACCAGCACCGTCAGGTCGGGGGCCTGCGCGGCGGGCAGGTCCAGCGCCAGCCGGGCCGCCAGGCCCGATCCCAGTGAACGGCCGTAGATCACGCGCTTGCGCCCGGCGTACCGCTCGGCGATGCTGTCCCAGGCCGAGCGTACGTCGGCATGCAGCTGCGCCTCGCTGGTGATCGCGCCACGGCTCTTGCCGTAGCCGCGGTAGTCGAGCATGAACAGATCGTAGTTGGCGCGGCGGTAGAAGTCCGGGTTGACGAACCAGCTCTCCAAGCTGCCGGCATTGCCGTGCAGGAAAAACACCACGCCGCGGGGATCGGGCAGGCGCAGGTGCAGTGCCGACAGTTCTGCGCCGGCAACCGGGATCCGGAGCTCGTGGACGTCGTTGGCCTTGACCAGCACATGGTCCTGCGCCAGCCGATCCGGCATGAACAGCAACTTTTCCTGGCCCCACCACAAGCCGCCCAGCACCACGCCGTACAGGGCCATGACCAGTGCCAGCGCACCCGGCACGGCGCCGCCTGCCGTCATGCCCGGCCGGCACCGGACTGCCATCGGTGCGCTCCCGTCGTCATCGGCCCCAGTGTAGGCCGCGGCGCGACCGGCGTGCGCCCCCGCCAGGCCCTGAGCCGTTGCGTGGCAGCAACGCAGCGCCATTGGCGCAAAATCGGCGGATGTCCAATCCGCCCCAGCCGCGCCGCAACGATGGACTGGAGGCATTGCTGCGTGATGCCCATGCGGCGCTGGACCGCGGCGACGTGCAGTCCGGCCGCGAAACCTCGCAACGCGTGCTCAAGGCCGCCGAAGGCCTGTCGAACCCGCGCTACGAAGCCAAGGCGCTGTTGTGCCTGGCCCATTGCGACCGCATGTTGTCGCGGTACCGGCGCGCGCACCGAGCCAGCCAGCGGGCGGCCCATCAGTTCCAGCTGCTCGGCGACACCTCGGGCGAGGTGATGGCGCTGACGACCCACGCCATCGTGTCGGTCACGCTCGGCCGCAACGAAGAGGCGCTCGAGGCTGCGTTGCTCAGCGTGCGCCTGAGCCAGTTCCTGGACAACGACGAACACAGCGTGTTGTCGTACAACGCCTTGGGCGTGGCCTACTACTGGAGCAATGGTTTCGACAAGGCAGACCAGGCGCTGCAGACGGCGATCCAGATCGCCGAGCGTGCGGAGCCGACACTGAGCACCTTCCAGCCGCGGGTGAACCTGTGGTGGACCGAGGTGGTACGCATCTTCCACGAGCGCCACTACGTCGGCGCGTTCCCGGCCCTCGACCAGCTGCGCATTCGCCGCGAAGCCATCATCGCGCGCATTGCGCACGGCGACGCGGGCCATGCGTCGCCGGGCACGCACATCACCACTGAAGCGGTGCTGCAGTTCGGCCTGTGCCTCGAGCAGATCTGGCATGGCCGCATCGGGCAGGCGCGGCTGGACGTCGAGGTGCTGGCCCAATGGGCGGCGCGTTACCAGACGGTGACCTGGCTGTCGGCGCTCGAGAGCTGGGTGCGGGCCGAGATCGCCTGGGCCCAACGCGACTGGGCCACCGCGATTCCCCAGGTCGCGCGCATGATCGAGATCGCGGTCGAGGTGGAGCACGAACAGCTGGCCTGCCTCGGCCATCTGCTGGCCTCGCAGCTGCATGGCGCGCAAGGGCGCCACGGCCAGGCGCTGGACGAGTTGCGCCGCCTGCGCCTGCGCGAACAGCTGATCCGCACCGACGGCCTGGAGACGCGCGAGAAGGTGATCGAATGGCAGGTCGACCTGCGCCAGCGCCAGCAACATGTGCAATTGCTGGAGATCACGTCGCGCCAGCTCGAGAAACTCTCGCTCGAAGACACCTTGACCGGCATTCCGAACCGGCGCAACTTCGAGCTCTACGCCGGGGAGTTGCTGCGCGGCAGTGCCGAACGCGGACTGCCACCCTGCGTGGCGCTGATCGACGTCGACAAGTTCAAGCAGATCAACGATACCTTCTCGCACCAGGTCGGCGACGAAGTGCTCAAGCGCATCGCACAGATCCTGCGCTCCTACGTGCGCGAAGACGACATGGCCGCGCGCCTGGCCGGCGACGAATTCGTCATCGTGTTCAAGAGCGTGGAACTGCACATCGCGCGCCAGGTCTGCGAGCGTATCGTCGGGGCGGTCCGCGTGTTCGACTGGTCGTCCATCGCCGCTGGACTGCAGGCGAGTATCAGCGTGGGTGTGGCCGCCGCCGAGCCGGGCGACACGCTCGAGACCTTGACGCATCGCAGCGATGCGGCCATGTACCGGCACAAGAAGCAACGCGCCTGAACGCCGTGGCGGCGCCGTGCCGTCGGACAATTCCCACACCCGCTTCCGGCGCCCGCCTATGGCAGGCACGCAGCCTCGGCAGGACACTTCCCCGCATTGCCACACATCGGCAAATCAAGGAGGAAAACCCATGTTGACATCTTACAAACGCACCACGATGACCGCCATCGCCTGCGCCGCGCTGCTGGCGCTGGCAGCCTGCGACAACGGCGCACCCGAGCAGACGGCTGGCCAGAAGGTCGACGCCGCCATCAACACCATGGAGCAGAAGGCCGACGCCGTCGGCGCCGAGGTCAAGCAAGGCGTCGAGACCGCCAAGGAAGGTGCCCAGAGCGCCATCGACAACGCCTCGGACACGGCCCGCGACGCCGCGATCACGACCCAGATCAATGCCGATCTGGCGCGCGATCCGGAGCTCAGCGCGTTGAAGATCGATGTCGACACGACCGACGGCAAGGTCGTGCTCAAGGGCAGCGCACCGTCGGATGCGGCCCGCGAGCGCGCCGCGGCCAAGGCGCTGGCGGTGGCCGGCGTGACGGCGGTCGACAACCAGCTGCGCGTGGGCAGCTGACATGCAGCCGCCCGCGCGCCCGCGGCGCGGTTCGCCCTCACGGGCGGCGACCAGGCGCCTGCAGGCGCAGGGCGGCAACGCCCACCCGCAGACCGGTCATCGCCGGCCCGGCGCACCCCGACCGGGGTCATCCCGGCCCAAGTCACCCATGGCCGCCATGGCCATCGTGATCCTGGTGGCGCTGGGATCGACCGCGGTCTGGGTGACATATGCCAAGGCTCCGACGGAATACGCCGAACCGCACACATGGCCGGGCCTGGGCGCCGTGCCGACCCGTTGAGGCGGTGTCAGGCGCTCAGTAGGTTTCCAGATGCAGCCGGCCGCGTGACTTGAGCCTCGCGGCCAGGGCGTCCCAGTCCTGACCGGCCTCGCGCACCACGTCGCGCATGGCCAGCACGACCCCTTCTTCCATGCTCTTGAGACCACAGACGTAGATGAAGGTGTTGTCGTCGGCCAGCAGCGGCACAAGGTCGGCCGCGCGTTCGCGCATCACGTCCTGCACATAACGCTTGGGGCCATCGGGCGCGCGCGAGAACGCGAAATTGGTGTCGATGAAATCGCGCGGAAGGTTCTGCAGCGGACCGAAATACGGCAGATCCTGCTGGGTGCGGGCACCGAAGAACAACAGCAGCTTGCCGCCGTCAAACCTGCCCGACGCACGCAAGCGGCGGCGCCATTCGGTCATCGCCCGCATCGGCGCACTGCCGGTGCCGGTGCAGATCATCACGATGTTGCTGCGCGGATGGTTGGGCATCAGGAAGCTGGCACCGAAAGGCCCGGTCACCTGCACCGTGTCGCCGACCTTGAGATCGCACATGTAGTTCGACGCCACGCCGCGCACCGGCCGCCCCTGGTGATCGACCAGCACCCGCTTGATGGTCAGCGACAGGTTGTTGTAGCCGGGGCGCTCGCCGTTGCGCGGGCTGGCCACCGAATACTGGCGCGGATGATGCGCCCGGCCCTGCGCGTCCTGCCCCGGCGGCACGATGCCGATCGATTGGCCTTCGAGCACCGGAAACGGCATGCTGCCGAAATCGAGCACGATATGGTGGGTGTCGTATTCGCGTCCCACCTCGGTGACCCGGACGTTGCCGGTCACGGTCGCGGTGATGGACTTGGCCTGCGCCTTCGGTCCGTACAGGTTGGTGTAGGCATGGGCGGCCGACCAAGGCGGCAAGCTGGCGCCGTAATCGGCGCCGCGAAACACCGTCTCCACGGCGTCCGAGCGCGTGGCCGTCGTCGACGCTGCTGTGGCCGCTACCTCGGCCACGGCAGCGTCGGCCACGCCGGCCTGGGCGAGCTGCTCGGGCGTGAGTTCCGCCGGCAACTCGTCCCACGACAACTGCTCGTCCACCGGATAGGCGATGGCCCGCGGCATGGTGCGCCAGTTGTCGATGGAGCCGGTCGGGCACGGCGCGATGCAGTCCATGCACAGGTTGCATTTGGACGCGTCGACGACATAGTTGCGGTCGTCGTGCGTAATCGCACCCACCGGGCAGGTGGCCTCGCAGGTGTTGCAGCGGATGCAGATCTCCGGATCGATCAGATGCTGCTTGATCATTGCCGACTCGGATGCACCCATGCTGCCATTCCTTCCCAGCTGTTGCGCGGCGCCCTCAGGCGAAGCGCACGTATTCGAAGTCCACCGGCTGGCGATTGATGCCGATCACCGGAGGCGCGATCCAGTTCGCGAACTTGCCCGGTTCGACGACCCGCCCCATCAGGCTGGCCACGAAAGCTCGGTCGTCGGCACTGGGCAACCACTCGTCGACCTTCGCCTTCCATTCTGCCTCGGACACGACGCGGCCGTCCGGCGACACCTTGATGCCCGACAGCGCACCGATGTTGCGATGGAAGGCCTTGTGCGGCACGCTCAGGCGGTGCGGCAGCCCGGCCTTCTCGAGCACCCGGTTCCAGCGGTTGACGCCGGCCACCGAGTCCTTGATGAAGTCGTCGCGCAGCACTTCGTTGAGCGCATTGAGCATCGGCACTTCCTTCTCGACCAGCTTGCCCTCCTTCGCCTCGAGCACCTTGTAGGTCTGGCCTTTGAGCACATGGTCGTCGTCGCGCTTGCCTTCCTCGTACCGCCCCTTCAAGCCGGAGCTGTAGAACGTGGCGGCGTTGCTCGATTCGTCGGCGCCGAACAGGTCGATGGTCACGCTGAAGTGGAAGTTGATGTAGCGCTGGATCGTCGGCAGGTCGATCACGCCAGCCGCGCGCAGTTTGGCCGCGTCGTCGGTCTTGAGCTCGTTCATCGCCGCGGCGGTGCGCTGGATGATGCGCGAGACGCCGGACTCGCCGACGAACATGTGGTGCGCCTCTTCGGTCAGCATGAACTTGGTGGTGCGCGCCAGCGGATCGAACGCACTTTCGGCCAGCGCGCAGAGCTGGAACTTGCCGTCACGGTCGGTGAAATAGGTGAACATGAAGAAGCTCAGCCAGTCCGGCGTGGCTTCGTTGAACGCACCCAGGATGCGGGGGTTGTCCTGGTCACCGCTGCGCCGCTCGAGCAAGGCCTCGGCCTCCTCGCGCCCGTCGCGGCCGAAGTGCTTGTGCAACAGGTAGACCATGGCCCACAGATGGCGTCCTTCCTCGACATTGACCTGGAACAGGTTGCGCAGGTCGTACATGCTCGGCGCCGTCAGTCCGAGGTGGCGCTGCTGCTCGACCGAGGCCGGTTCGGTGTCGCCCTGCGTGACGATGATGCGGCGCAGATTGGCGCGGTGTTCGCCGGGCACGTCGGTCCAGGCCTTCTCGCCCTTGTGGTCGCCGAAGTGGATCTCGCGATCGGCGCTGCCCGGGTTCAGGAAGATGCCCCAGCGGTAGTCGCGCATCTTCACATGGCCGAACTCGGCCCAGCCCTGCGGGTCCACGCTCACGGCGGTGCGCAGGTAGACCTCCATGTCGCGCGAGTCCTCCGGACCGGCGTCGTCCCACCAGTTGACGAAGTTGGGCTGCCACTGCTCGAGCGCGCGCTGCAGCGTGCGGTCCTCACCCAGGTTGACGTTGTTCGGGATTTTTTCGCTGTAGTTGATGCCAGACATCATGGCCTCCGATCATGCGGTTGCACGGGGGAAAAGAATCTTTCGGTTACGGCGCGCCACCCGGATTCGCGCCGCACAACACTGCTGCACGGGCTCAGACCCGGTTCCAGTCGAACGCGGATTTCTCGCCGGTGCCATAGACCTTGAGCGCACCCTTGTCGCCAACTGCGTTGGGCCGCTGGAAGATCCAGTTCTGCCACGCGGTCAGGCGGCCGAACACGCGTGTCACCATGTTCTCGGTGCCGTTGAAACGCAGGTTGGCCTCCATGCCGGTCAAGGCGTCGGGCGACATCGCGACGCGCTCCTCGACCGCGATGCGGACCTCGTCGTCCCAGTCGATGTCGTCCGGATTGCTGGTGACCAGGCCCAGCGTCAATGCGGCATCGGCATCCAGCGCCTGGCCCGCCTGGGCCCGCACCGCGGCCATCTGATGTTCGTCGTCGTAAAAACGCCGACCGAGCCGGCTCTGGCCGGTGGCCATCGGGTAGATGCCGAAATTGGTATCGGCCACCGTGATGCGCGGTGCCTTGGCCGCATCATCGGGCAAGGCCAGGTGGTAGATGCGATCGCAGGCCAGGGCCAGCTCGAGCAGGGTGCCGGCAAAACACGATCCCGGCTCGACCAGTGCGAACAGGCTGCGCGAAGACACGTCGAGCCGGCTCAGGCTGCGGCGCAACCAGCCGGTGCTCTCGCGCACGAACCAGTGCGCCGCGTGTTCGAGCAGCGTGGCGTCCATCGCCAGCACGGCAGCCGCATCCCCCGTGGTCTTGATCTGCCACAGGCCGATCTCGAGTTCGTTGGTGCGCATCATCAGGATCGCGTCCTCCAGCTGCCGCGCCAGCTGCAGCGGGTACCAGTTGCCGCCGGCCGCCTCGATGCCGGCGATGTCCGACGGCTGCTCGCCCGTGGGCGCCTGGACGGTGAACGTGGCCAGGCGCCGGGTGCGGTCGATCTCGACCGTCACCAGTGGATACCGCAGCGCGTCGGCCTCGACGCTGCGCTCCAGTGGAGCCAGCGGCACCGGCTTGCCGTCGGCCGGCCGGTCGCTGCCGGCGGCGAGCGCCAGCGCGCGTTCCTGCACCGTCTGGGCGAATACCGCCGGTTTGGCGATTTCGTCGACCAGCTTCCAGTCCTTGGCGCGCTGGCCGCGCACGCCTTCGACGCTGGTGCAGAAGATGTCGGCCAGGTCATGCCGCACCTTGCGTTTGTCGGTGACCCGGGTCAGGCCGCCGGTGCCGGGCAACACGCCGAGCAGGGGCACTTCGGGCAGGCTCACCGACGACGAGCGGTCGTCGATCAGGATGATCTCGTCGCAGGCCAGCGCCATCTCGTAACCGCCGCCGGCACAGGCCCCGTTGACGGCGGCCAGGAACTTGAGACCGCTGTACAACGACGAGTCTTCCAGCCCGTTGCGGGTCTCGTTGGTGAACTTGCAGAAGTTGACCTTCCAGGCATGGCTGCTGACACCGAGCATGAAGATGTTGGCCCCGGAGCAGAACACCCGGTCCTTGGCGCTGGTCACGACGACGGTGCGCACCTCGGGATGCTCGAAACGGATCCGGTTGATGGCGTCGTTAAGCTCGATGTCCACCCCCAGGTCGTAGCTGTTGAGCTTGAGTTTGTAGCCCGGCCGCAGGCCGGCGTTTTCGTCGAAGTCGGCCGCGAGCGTCGCCACCGGGCCATCGAACGACAGCTTCCAGTGCCGGTATTGCGCCGGGCTGGTCTGGTAATCCACGGGGGCGGGAGCTTGCACGTCTGTCTCCTGGGTGGGGCGTCCGGTTCATCGGATCGGCCGGGTTGGTCTTGGTTGCTTACATGCATGATATTGCACGAATCGATGCAGGTCAAGCACTCCAATGCATATCTGCAAAATAATTCATGTCGCTATTTCCAGGGCCCGCCGCACGGCTTGCCGCAGCAACGCGAAAGTCTCCGCCAACCCCTGCGCGCTGGTGTCGATGCGCAGCTGTGCCTTGGAATAGAAGGCGGCACGTCCGGCCAGAATGCCCTTGAGGTCGTCCATGGCCTCGCGGCTGCCGGCCATCGGGCGCATGTCGCCTTGCGCCACCACCCGCTGCATGTGGTCCTGGGCGGATGCCTGCAACCAGACCGTCGTGCAATGCGCCAGCAACTGGTTGAACGTGGCGGGATCGGACACCAGGCCGCCGGGTGTCGCGATCACCGCTTCCGGATAGATCTGGATCGCCTCCTCCAGCGCGCGGCGCTCGTAACGCCGATAGGCGTTGACGCCGTACAGGGCCTGGATCTCGGCCACGCTGCAGCCGGCGAATTTCTCGATCTCGCGGCTCAGTTCGACGAAGGGATAACCCAGGTCCCCGGCCAGCATCTGGCCCAGCGTCGACTTGCCGGCCCCGCGCAGGCCGACCAGCGCGACACGCGGACTGCGCGCGCGATTGCCGCCGCCGGTGCCGAGCAGTTCGCCGACCGCGACGCGGACCTTCTGCAAGGTCACCTCGTCGCGGCGCTCGAGCATCTCGCGGATCATCAGCCACTCCGGCGACGAGGTGGTCACGTCGCCGATCAGTTCGGCCAGCGCACACTGCAGGGCTCCGGCCACCTGCAGCAGCACCAGGATGGACACGTTGCCGGTGCCGTATTCCAGGTTGGCCAAGTGGCGCTCGGACACGTCGGCCGCCAGCGCGACCGCCTTGCGCGTCATGCCGCGGCGCGCCCGCAACGCCCGCACCCGCTCGCCCATCGCAACCAGAAACGGATTCTTGTCTTCAACGGAGTCCACGGCGGCTTCGTTGCCGATGGGCTGACTGGTCGGCGGCCCGGAAACATGCAATATAGTGCTTGACATTGAACTTCGCTGGCGTTAAGGTCCGATACGCAGAATAGTTCATATCGCCAGGGCACGCAAGCCGACCCGCCAGGCTGCGCCGCACCGGCACCGACCCGAGGAGCACCATCGTGACGAGCCCCACCCCCGCCGCGCCACCGCCGGAACGGTTCAATTTCGCCCGCCACCTGCTCGATCGCAACCGGCACCGGCCGGACCGGATCGCCTATGTCGATGACCATGGCCCGATGTCGTACGCGGCACTCGACGACCGCGTGCGGCGCATGGCGTCGGCCTTGCTCGCCGCCGGCATCCGGCGCGAAGAGCGGGTACTGCTGGTGATGCACGACTGCAACGACTGGCCGGTGGCCTTTCTCGGAGCCATGTACGCCGGCATCGTGCCGGTGGCGGTCAATACGCTGGCAACGGCCGACGACTATGCCTACATGCTGGCGCACAGCCGGGCCCAGGCCGTGCTGGCCTCCGGCGCGCTGCTGCCGGTGCTGGGCACCGCGATGGCCCGCGGCGGGCATGAGGTCGGCCTGACCATCGTCTCGCACCCGGATGCCGCGGTGCCGGCCGGCGCGGTAGCCATGGACGACTGGCTGCAGCCACAACCGGCGCTGGCGCAGGCCGCGGACACCAGCGCCGACGATCCCGGATTCTGGCTGTATTCGTCCGGATCCACCGGCAAGCCCAAGGGCACCTTGCACAGCCAGGCCAATCCGTACTGGACCGCCGCTTTGTACGGCAGCGCCATCCTCGGCCTGCGAGAGGACGATGTCTGCTTTTCCGCCGCCAAGCTGTTCTTTGCCTACGGCCTGGGCAATGCGCTGAGCTTCCCGCTCAGCGTGGGCGCCACGACGATCCTGATGGCAGAACGGCCGACACCGGCAGCCGTCTTCAGCCGCTGGCAGGCGCTGCCGCCGCAGCAGGCGGGCGTCAAGCCCACGGTCTTCTACGGTGCGCCGACCGGATTCGCCGGCATGCTGGCCGCCAGCGACCTGCCCGACCCCGCGAAGGTCGCATTGCGTCTGGCCTCGTCGGCCGGGGAAGCCTTGCCCGCCGACCTGGGCGAACGATTCACCCGCCACTACGGCGTCGAGATCATCGACGGCATCGGCTCGACCGAGATGCTGCACATCTACCTGTCCAACCGACCCGGCCAGGTGCGATACGGCACGACCGGCTGGCCGGTGCCCGGCTACACCATCGAGCTGCGCGGCGACGACGGCCGGCCGGTCCCGGACGGCGAAACCGGCGACCTGTACGTCCAGGGACCGAGCTCGGCGCTGATGTATTGGGGCAACCGTGCGAAGTCGCGCGAGACCTTCCAGGGCGACTGGACCCGCAGCGGCGACAAGTACGTGCGCAATGCCGACGGCAGCTACACCTACAGCGGCCGCAGCGACGACATGCTCAAGGTCAGCGGCATCTATGTCTCGCCGTTCGAGGTCGAAGCCACGCTGGTGCAGCATCCGGCCGTGCTGGAGGCCGCGGTGATCGGCGTGCCGAACGAAGACGGCCTGACCCGCACCAAGGCCTTCGTCGTGCTCAAGGCCGGCGCGCAGGCGGACGAAGCCGAACTGCAGGCGTTCGTGAAGGAACGGCTGGCGCCGCACAAGTACCCGCGACTGATTGAGTTCGTCCCCGACCTGCCCAAGACCGCCACTGGCAAAATCCAGCGCTTCAGGCTGCGCGAACGCGAGTCCGGCCCGCGCAGCTGATGGATCAACCGGTGCCCGGGCACCATCGACAGGAGTTCAGCATGGGCCATTACACGGCCGAAGTACTCTGGGAGCGCGGAGAGCAGGATTTTCGTGGCGGCCGTTACAGCCGCGTGCACCGGCTGCGCTTCGATGGCGGCATCGACATCGCCGGCTCTGCGTCGCCGCATGTCGTGCCACTGCCCTGGTCGGATCCGGCAGCGCTGGACCCCGAGGAGGCCTTCGTCTCGTCGATCGCCAGCTGTCACATGTTGTGGTTCCTGGCGCTGGCGGCCAAGGACGGCTTCTGCGTCGACCGGTACCACGACAACGCGGCAGGCGAGATGCGCAAGAACGCACAGGGCAAATTGTTCGTCAGCCGCGTCACGCTGCGCCCGCAAGTGGCGTTCTCCGGACCGAACCAGCCCGACACAGACCGGCTCGCGCAGCTGCACCACCGGGCACACCAGGAATGTTTCATCGCCAACTCCGTGCTGACCGAGATTCGCTGCGAACCCGTCCTGTCGGCAACGTGAGCGCGCATGGCCGGACCGCGACCGGACGGGGTCAGCGCCGGCGAAATTCCCGGTACAGCAGGTACAGTCCACTGGCCACGACGACGGCCGCGCCGCCGATCACCGTGGCATCGGGCACGTCGCCGAAGATCAGCCAGCCGAACAGGGTCATGTAGATGATCTGCTGGTACAGGAACGGCCCCAGCACCGCCGCCGACGCGTAGCGGTGGGCCTGGGTCACCATCAGGTGGCCGAGCCCACCAAACACACCCATGATCAGCACCAGGATCCAGGTCACGGTGTCCTGCGGCGGGGTCCACTGCCACAGTCCCAGCGGTGTCAGCAACAGCGCCGCGCTGCCGGCAGACCACAGCTGCGTCGTCGCCGGCAATTCGGTGGCCGCCATGCGCCGGGTCAGCATGTTGAACAAGGCGTACAACACGGCGTTGATCAGCGACAACACGATGGCCGGATGAAACCCCTGGGACCAGGGACGCACGATCAGCAACACGCCGGCAAAACCGATCAGGATCGCGGCCCAGCGCCGCGCGTCGAGCCGTTCATCCAGCAGCCGGGCGCTGATGACGGCGATCAGAATCGGCACCGAGAACTGGATCGCGCCGGTTACGTCGAGCTGCAGGTATTGCAGCGCCCAGAAGTTGAGCGCCGTCATCACCGCCTGCATCAGGCCGCGCAGCAGCTGCAGACGTACCAGCCGGGGCCGGTACAGCGACCAGCCATAACGCGGCGTCAGCGTGACCACGGCCAGCAGCGTATGGGTGACGAAACGCAGCCACACGACCTGGAACACCGGCAGCACCAGCACCAGCCACTTGGCGGTGCTGTCGAGCGCGGCAAAACACAGCGTGGTGACGCTGACCATCGCAATGCCGAGTTGGCGGTTGCGCGCCGTGTCGAGCTCGAGCATGTCAGGACGCCCCGGCCAGGGGTCCGCGCCCGGCCGCGAGGCCAACGCCGGGCACGTGACACGCGCTCACTGGACTGCCCCGCGCGTTGCGTGCTGCGGGATTCGCGCCAGCGAGCGGCCCGGCGCGCTCACTGCGACCGGGGTGAAGTCCGGCGACCCTGGTGTCACCGGAGCCAGGCTCACAGCTTGGCTTCGACCCAGGCGCGCACGCTCGCCAAAGCCTGCGGCAGGGCCTGCGGCTCGGTGCCGCCGGCCATCGCCATGTCCGGCTTGCCGCCACCCTTGCCGCCCACCTGGCTGGCCACGTGGTTGACCAGCTCGCCGGCCTTGACCCGGCCCAGCAGGTCGGCGGTGACACCGGCGGCCAACTGCACCTTGGCGCCGTCGACCACGGCCAGCACGATGACGGCCGACTTGAGCTTGTCCTTGAGCTTGTCCATGCTCTCGCGCAGGGTCTTGCTGTCGGCGCCGTCCATGCGTACCGCGAGCAGCTTGACGCCGTTGATATCGATGGCCTGCTGCACCAGCTCGTCACCCTGGCTCGAGGCCAGCTTGCCCTTGAGCGCGGTGACTTCCTTTTCGAGCTGCTTGACATGCTCAAGCATCTGGTGGACGCGGCCGTGCAGTTCGGCCACCGGCGCCTTGACGGCACCGGCGACCTGCGTGACCGTCGCCTCGAGCTGCTGCAGATAGGCCAATGCGCCCTGCCCGGTCACCGCCTCGATGCGACGCACGCCGGCGGCCACCCCGCCTTCACCCACGACCTTGAACAAGCCGATGTCTCCGGTGCGTTGCACATGGGTGCCACCGCACAACTCGGTCGTGCTGCCGATGTCGAGCACGCGCACCACGTCACCGTACTTCTCGCCGAACAACATCATCGCTCCGGTCTGCTTGGCCGATTCGATGTCCATGTGGCGCTCCCGCGTCGCCACGTTGGCCAGGATCTCGGCATTGACCTGCGCCTCGATCTCGCGAATCTGCGCGTCGCTCACGGGAGCGTTGTGCGTGAAGTCGAAACGGGTACGCTCGGCATCGACCAGGCTACCCTTTTGCTGCACATGGGTGCCGAGCACGGCGCGCAGCGCCTTGTGCATCAGGTGCGTGGCCGAGTGGTTGCGCATCGTGGCGGCACGCCGCTCGGCGTCGACCCGGGCCGTGGCCTTGTCGCCGACCGACAACACGCCGGACGTCACCGAGCCATGGTGCCCGAACACGTCGGACTTGATCTTCTGCGTATCGGCGACCGCGAACGTCGCCGCGGCGGAGGCGATCGTCCCCTGGTCTCCCACCTGGCCGCCACTCTCGGAATAGAACGGCGTGGTGTCGAGCACCACGATACCGTGTTCCCCCGCCTGCAGCTTCGCGACCGCCGCACCGTCCCGGTACAACGCGACCACCGTGGAATCGTCCTGCGACAGGTGCTGGTAACCGACGAAGTCGTTGGCGTCGCCGGCATAGTCGAGCGCCTTGTCCATGCGGAACTTGCCGGCCGCGCGCGCCTGCGTCTTCTGCTTGTCCATGGCGGCGGCAAAACCGGCCTCGTCCACCGACAGGCCGCGCTCGCGACAGACGTCGGCCGACAGGTCGAGCGGGAACCCGAAGGTGTCGTGCAGCTTGAACGCCACCTCGCCGGGCAGCACCTTGACCCCACCGGCCAGCGCCGCGTCCAGGATGCCCATGCCGGTCTCCAGCGTCTCGTAGAAACGCTCCTCCTCGAGCCGCAGCACCTCGGTGATGCGTTCGCGCTGCTCGGCCAGCCGCGGATACGCCTCGCCCATCAACGCGACCAGGTCGGCCACCAGCTTGTGGAAGAACGGCTTCTTGCAGCCGAGCTTGTAGCCGTGGCGGATGGCGCGGCGGATGATGCGCCGCTGCACGTAGCCGCGCCCTTCGCTGCCGGGGATCACGCCGTCGCTGACCAGGAAGGCGGTGGCGCGGATATGGTCGGCGATCACCTTGAGCGAGTTGTTGGCCAGGTCGCCGCAGCCGGTCTCGCGCGCCGCGGCTGCGATCAGCGCGGTGAACAGGTCGATCTCGTAGTTGCTGTGCCGATGCTGCAGGATCGCCGCCAGCCGCTCCAGGCCCATGCCCGTGTCGACACACGGCGCCGGCAGCTTGACCAGGCTGCCGTCGACCTGCATGTCGAATTGCATGAACACGTGGTTCCAGATCTCGATGAAGCGGTCGCCGTCTTCGCCCGGGCTGCCGGGCGGGCCGCCGGGAATCTCGGGGCCATGGTCGTAGAAGATCTCGCTGCACGGGCCGCAGGGGCCGGTGTCGGCCATCATCCAGAAGTTGTCGGACGCGTACTTCTTGCCCTTGTTGTCGCCGATGCGGATCACGCGCTCGGGTGCCAGGCCGATCTCCTTGGTCCAGATGTCGTAGGCCTCGTCGTCGTCGATATAGACGGTGGCCAACAGCCGCTCGGGTGGGAGCTTGTAGACCTGGGTCAGCAGCTCCCAGCCCCACTTGAGGCTGTCGCGCTTGAAATAGTCACCGAAACTCCAGTTGCCCAGCATCTCGAAAAAGGTGTGATGGCGGGCGGTGTAGCCGACGTTCTCCAGGTCGTTGTGCTTGCCTCCGGCACGCAGGCAGGCCTGCACCGAAGCGGCGCGCACGTAGGAGCGCTTGTCGGAGCCCAGGAACACGTCCTTGAACTGCACCATGCCCGAGTTGGTGAACATCAGCGTCGGGTCGTTGCCCGGCACCAGCGGACTCGATGCCACCACGGTATGGCCCTTGGAGGCGAAAAAGTCCAGGAAGATCTGGCGGATGTCGGCGACGGAGACGTTGCGGGTCATGGTGGTGGATGGTGGTGGAAACAGGAAATCCGCGCTGCTGCCAGGCGGCAATAGCCGCTATTTTCGCAAACTGGCGCAGGCCCCTGAAAACCGGGATCGAACCCGCCCCACCACCGGGCCCGCCACGCGCCCGACCGCGTCGCACCGGATACCCGGGCGCGCGATCGACTCGCAGCTGGACGCAGCCCTTCCTCCACGCGGATTGACTTCAGGCAGTTCCCGAATTTGCGGGAAATCCCTGCCATCAAGCCGCGAGAGAACGCAATACGAACGAGTAACACCATGTTAAGGTGGTTTTACCCAAGTTCCAAACAGGAGGAAGTACCGTGCCATTCAAAATCGTCGTTGGCCTGGACGGCAATCCAACCGGAGATCGTGCCCTGGCCCATGCCAAGAAGATGGCCAAGTTGATCAAGCCATCCGAGCTGATCGTGGTCCATGTGATCGAGTGGTCGCCCTATTCCTTCCAGACACCGGAAGAAAACGCGGCCCGCCACAAGCAGCGCAAGGAAGAACTCGCGGCAGCCACGGCACGCATCACCGATCCCGCCGTGGCAGACCTGACCAAGGACGGATACAAGGCCAGCGGCGTGGTGCGTCATGGCGACGTCGCCGACATCCTGAACACCATCGCCGTCGAAGCGGGTGCCGAACAGATCATCGTGGCACGCACCTCCGAAGGCGGACTGGTGCAGCGCATCTTCGGGTCTTCGACCGTCAAGCTCGTGACACATGCCAGCGTGCCCGTCACGGTGGTTGTTTGAGGACCCACAGCATGAAGTCATTCCATACCCCCACCCTGTCTGCACTGTCGGCACTGGCCGTCGCACCGGCGGCGTTCGCGCAGGAAGCACAATCCGTCGACCAGAAGGTCAACGCGGCATTCGCATCCCTCACCGGCCCGTTCGTCAACCTGATCTTCGCGCCCATCCCCGGCACCAGCTTTCCGTGGATCGTGATGTGGCTGGTGATCGCCGCGTCCGTCTTTTCGGTGTATTTCGGGTTTGTGCAGTTCCGCTCGTTCATGCTGTCGATCAGCATCGTCAAGGGCGACTATTCCGATCCGAAGGACGCGGGTGAAGTCAGCCACTTCCAGGCACTGACGACGGCGCTCTCGGGTACCGTGGGCCTGGGCAACATCGCCGGCGTGGCCGTGGCCGTGGGCATCGGCGGCCCCGGCGCCACCTTCTGGATGATCCTGGCCGGCCTGCTGGGCATGGCCTCCAAGTTCACGGAATGTACGCTGGGCGTCAAGTACCGCAACGAATACGACGACGGCACGGTGTCCGGCGGCCCGATGTATTACCTGTCCAAGGGGTTTTCCGAGCGCGGCCTGCCGGGTGGGAAGTTCCTGGCGATCGCCTTCTCGGTCTTCTGCATCCTCGGCGCCCTGGGCGGGGGCAACATGTTCCAGTCCAACCAGGCGCACCAGCAACTGGCCGGCGTGTTCGGCGACTACCCGGGCTGGATCACCGGCGTCATCTTCGCCGGCGTCGTGTTCGCCGTGATCGTCGGCGGGATCAAGTCCATTGCCCGGGTGACCGAAAAAGTCGTGCCGTTCATGGGCATCATCTATGTCGGCGCGGGCCTCATCATCCTGCTGGTCAACTACGACAAGATCGGCTGGGCGTTCGGGCAGATTTTCGAGGGCGCATTCACCGGGCTTGGCGTCGCCGGCGGCATGGTCGGCGCCCTGATCCAGGGCTTCAAGCGGGCGGCATTCTCGAACGAAGCGGGCGTCGGCTCCGCCGCGATCGCGCACTCGGCGGTCCGCACCAGCGAGCCGATCACCGAGGGCCTGGTGTCGCTGCTCGAACCCTTCATCGATACGGTCGTGATCTGCACGATGACGGCCCTGGTCATCGTGATCACCGGCCAGCTGATGCTCGACCCGGCGACGGGCCAGTACCTGACCGAAGGCGGCAAGATCCAGACCATTGGCGATACGTCCGGTGTGGGCCTGACCTCCGCGGCATTCGCCAGTGCGTTCAGCTGGTTCCCCTACCTGCTGGCGTTCGCCGTGATCCTGTTCGCATTCTCGACCATGATCTCCTGGTCCTACTACGGGCTGAAGGCCTGGACCTACCTGTTCGGTGAAGGCAAGACGGCCGAACTGGTGTTCAAGCTCATGTTCTGCCTCTTCGTCGTCATCGGTGCGGCGGCCAACCTCGGCCCGGTCATCGACTTCTCGGATGCGGCCATCTTCGCGATGGCGGTGGTGAACATCACCGGTCTGTATTTCCTGATGCCGATCGTGAAACGCGAGCTGGAATCCTTCATGGAGCGGATCCGCTCCGGCGAGATCAAGAAATACAAGAGCTGAGTGCTGTCACCCGGCTCGGCGCAACGGGCCGGGCGGCATTGACACAGGGGCGGCGTCCGGGCCGCCCTTTCTCGTGGACGAAACCGGGCGACAGCATCGCCACGGCTGCGTTGCGCCGTACATTGGCGCCCTACACTTGTAAGCGAACCCATGGCCGATGTGGCGGCCAGCGGGCCACTATTTCCAGGCGCACGTCATCACAACCGGAGGGCAGAACCATGTTGTCCGCACAGCAGATCGCGCAGTACCATGCCGACGGCTTCATCGTCGTGCCCGACATCATCGATGCCGACACGCTGCGCGCGCTGCGCGAGGCCACCGACCGCATCGTCGCCGGCGCCGTGAACGTCGACAGCCACGACAACGTGTACGACCTCGAACCCGGTCACAGCCGGGCATCACCGAGGGTACGCCGCATCAAGAACCCGGAACGCGTCGACCTGGTGTTTGCCGCACTGGCCCGCCACCCGGGCATCACCGGCTGCCTGCAGCAGCTGTGGGAGGGGCGCGGCGTGCGTTTCGACATTTCCAAGCTCAACATGAAGTCGGCCGGTTTCGGCTCGCCAGTCGAGTGGCACCAGGACTGGGCCTTCTACCCCCATACCAACGACGATCTGGCGGCCGTCGGCGTGATGCTTGACGACATCACACCCGACAATGGTCCGATGCAGGTCGTGCCCGGATCGCACCGCGGTCCAGTGTTCGACCACCATGCCGATGGCGTCTTCTGCGGCGCCATCGACGCGCTGACGCCGGGACTGCGGCTGGAATCGGCCCGCCCCTGTCTGGGCCGCGCGGGAGACATCACGATCCACCATGTGCGCGCCGTGCACGGCTCGGCGCCCAACACCTCCGGCGCACCGCGCCGCTTTCTGCTGCTGCAGTACCGCTGCGCCGACGCCTGGCCCCTGGTCACCCAGCCACGCAGCTGGGACGACTGGCACGCCGCACTGGTGGCCGGGGCGGAGACGGTGGAGCCACGTACAGCCGCGGTACCGGTTCGGTTGCCATTTCCGCCCGCGCGCCGGCAGGGCTCGATCTACGAGAGCCAGTCGGACGTGAAGAACCGTTTTTTCTCGTCCCTTTGAACCCGCATCACCAGTGAACGGCGAGTTCTGTCATTCATACCGGATCCCAGTCGTAGACCTGGGCCAGATGCTGCACCGGGACAAAACTACCGCGCAGCGCAGGAATCGCGTGTTCGGCAATCGATGCAGGTGTCCAGCCTTCCGAGCGATGAACCGAGCGTGATGAACCCATCTGGTGGTACAGGAAGATCTCGTTGCCACGGACATAGAAAACCTGGCCGTTGACGGCTGCAGCCTGGTCGCCGCACAGGTAAGCCACCAACGGAGCGATCTTGTACGGCGCAAGACTGGCACGCATCATTTCGCTGCGCGCCGCCTGCTCCGGGCTGTCGACCGGAATGGCGCCGATCATGCGGCTCCACGCCGCCGGGGCGACGCAATTGGACCGCACATTGAAACGGGCCATGTCCAGCGCAATCGACTTGGACAAGGCCACCATGCCGAGTTTGGCCGCCGAATAGTTGGCCTGTCCGATATTGCCGATCAGTCCCGAGTTGGAGGTCATGTGTACATAGGCACCTCTGTTCTGCTCTCGGAAATGGGGAGCGGCGGCACGCGCGACGTAGAAAGACCCCGACAAATGGACGCGGATTACCGAATCCCACTCGTCCGGACTCATCTTGTGAAACATCCGGTCTCGCAGAATGCCGGCGTTATTGACCACCGCATCGATGCGTCCAAAGTGGTCCAGCGCCGCAGTCACGATGCGTTGCGCCGCGCTCCACTCCGACACGCTGTCGGTATTGGCAACCGCCTGCCCACCCGCGGCGGTGATCTCGTCCACCACCTTCTGAGCAGGGCCGTTGTCAGCACCTTCGCCATGCACTGAAGTGCCGATGTCGTTGACGACGACGCGTGCACCCTGCGCTGCCGCCGCCAGGGCCAGCTCACGGCCGATGCCACCACCAGCACCGGTGATGACGACCACCTTGTCGTCGAGCATCGGCCTGGACGTGTTGTCACTTTGCATGTTTGTCTCCTGTATCAATATGAGGTGAGGCCGCGCTCGGATCAGCGCGGCAGCGCCCTGCGGCTGCGACAAAGGTCAGACGGTCTCTTCGGTCCCCAGGATGACCGTGGCCTGATGCGACAACTCGCCGCCGTTGCCGTGGGCCACCGCCAGCCGGGCACCCGCAATCTGCCGTTCCCCCGCAGTGCCGGTCAACTGTCGGGTCGCCTCCACCAGCGTGAACAGGCCATACATGCCTGGATGCACGCACGACAAGCCACCGCCATTGGTGTTGACCGGCAAGCTGCCCCCTGGAGCGATGCGCCCCCCTTCGACGAATGCGCCACCCTCACCCTTCTTGCAGAACCCCAGGTCCTCCAGGAACAGGATCGTGTTGATCGTGAAGGCATCGTAGAGCTGCACGACATCAATGTCGGATGGCTTGACGCCAGCCTGCGCGAATGCACGCGGACCGGAGCGCGCCGCCGCAGTCGTCGTCAAGTCGGGCATCGACGAGATGGCCAGGTGGTCTGTAGACTCGGCCGCTCCCAGGACATAGACCGGCTTGCGCACCAGATCCCGGGCAAGGTCAGCACGCACCATGACGATGGCAGCACCACCGTCGGTCAGCAGGCAGCAATCGCGAACGCCGAACGGATCGGAAATCATGCGCGCGCCGAGATAATCGTCCATCGTCAACGGGTCGCGCATCACCGCGTCCGGATTGAGGCGGGCCCATTGCCGCGCGGCCAGCGCGACCGCGCCAAGTTGCTCCTTGCGGGTACCGAACTCGTGCATGTGTCGCGCCGCTGCCAACGCATATGCCGAGATCGGACGCAAGAGCTTGTATGGAGCCTCGTATGGGCTGGCCTTCATGCCGCTGACCAGCTTGCCTGCACCCGAGCGCTGGTTGCTGCCATAGGCAACCAGCGCCACGTTGCACTGGCCGCTGGCCAGCGCCAGAGCGGCCATCAGCACATAGGTCTGGAACGACGATCCGCCAGTGCGGTTGTTGTCGGCAATACGCGGCTGTATGCCCAGGTACTCCGACAGCGACAGGCCCGACAGGAAGTCATCGGGCAAGGCCACGAAGACACCGTCGACGTCTTGCGGCGTCAACTGCGCCTGGCCCAGCGCCTGCAGTGACGCATGCACTGCAATATCCATCGACGACAGCCCCGGCGCTTGTCCCATGCCATAGGTCGCACCGCCCACGATGGCCGTGGCCGCTCTCGGAAATTTATCCATACCGTCCCTGTTCCTCAAAAATGCGGCTCCTGCAGAGCCGTGAAGCCGTGTCACGCCGTGGCCGGCTCGAACACCAGCAAGGGCTGGTCATCCTGCTGCACGATCCTGGCCCGCACCGCCATGCCGATGCGTACGTCCGCAGGTGCAATGCCCTCGACCCGGCTCATCATGCGCGGGCCCTCCTGCAGGTCGATCAAGGCCACGTTGTAGTCCTGCTCGGGCGGGCGCTTGCGCACCACTGTCACCGAATACACGCGCCCCAGGCCACTGGCAGGCACCCACTCGAGATCGGTGTCGCCGGTCAGCGGTTCGGCCACCCGCGGATAGAAGATGAACCGGCCGCTGGCCTTGGCCCGCAGCAGCATGAAGCTGCCCTGGGCCAGATACGCCTGGTACTGCTGCTCGGGGTGGATCGCCGATGGCGGTCCGTCCTGGGTCGTGTGTGTCTGCATGAACGCGCTTGCCTCCCGTGGCTTATTGCAAACTGATGTGGCCGTCCTTGATGACCTTGTGCCAGGTGGCATGGTCCTCCTGCACCGTGACGCGGTACTGCTCCAGGCTGCCACCCATCGGCGTCAGGCCCTTCTCCTGGAGCTTGCGCGCGAACTCCGGGTCCTTGATGATGGCGTTGGCCTCGGAATTGAGGCGCTCGAGAACCTTGGCCGGGGTACCCGCGGGCGCCAGCACGCCGTACCAGCCACTGACCTTGAAATCCGGCAAACCGGATTCGGCAATCGTCGGCACGTCGGGCGCACCGGCCCACCGTGTTGCATTGCCCAGGCCGATGGCCTTGAGCTTGCCGGACTTGACGTGCGGGTATGCCGTGATCACCGCGTCGAACAGCAGTCCGACCTGGCCACCCATCAGATCGGTCAATGCGGGAGCCGCGCCTTTGTAAGGCACGTGCACCATGTCCACACCGGCGCGCATCTTGAAGAGCTCGCCCGACAGGTGCGTGATGCCGCCGGCGCCAGCCGAGGCAAAGCTGACCTTGCCCGGGTTCTTCTTCAGATACGCCACCAGTTCGGCGGCATTGTTCGCCGGCAGCGAAGGGTTGGCCACCAACATGATGGCAATGCTGCCGATCGGCGCGACTGGAGCGAAATCCTTCACCGGATCGAACTTGGCCGCGCCGGCATTGAGAATCGGGGCGATCAGCAAGCTGTTCGTGGTGAGCAGCAAGGTATAGCCGTCGGGTGCAGACTTGGCGACGTACTCCGAACCGATCAGGGTTCCGGCGCCAGGCTTGTTCTCGACGATCACCGGTTGACCCAGGCGATCCTTGAGTTGTTCGGCAAACATGCGCGCAAGAATGTCGCCGCCGCCACCGGCGGAATACGGCACGACGATCTTGAGCGGTTTGTCGGGGAACCCCTGCGCATGGGCCGAGGCCAAGGGCAGGCATGCCGCCAGGGCAATGGAAACAAGGGAAAAGCGGGTCATCTTCATTTCAAGGTCTCCTTCTGATAAGAATCAACGAACGCTCACACAAACTCGATCGGTACGGCGCCTCAGGGCTCCGTGAATCGGCCACCAGCCCGGGCCAATTGCACGAGCAATGGCGCCGGGGTCCAGGTCACCCCATGGATGGTTTCGAATGCCCCTATGCGCTGCAGCACATGGTCCAGCCCCAGGCTGTCGGCATACCGCAGGGGCCCGCCCAGCGCCGCCGGGAAACCGTAGCCACGCACGTAGACCACGTCCACGTCGGATGCCCGCTCGACAACGCCTTCGTCCACGATGCGGGCCGCTTCGTTGATCAACGCGAACATCGTGCGCTCGACCACCAGTGCATCGGTGACCGGTGCACGCGTGATGCCGGATTCGCGTGCGCATGCTTCGATCAATGCTTCCACGGCCGGGTCGGGCAAGGGCGTACGGCTGCCGGGCTCATAGCGGTAATAACCGGCACCGGTCTTGAGGCCGAAGCGGCCTGCTTCGCACAGGCTGTCGGCAATCCGGGAGTAACGCACGCCGGGATCACGGTGGGCTGCATTGCGCTTGCGCGCTGCCCAGGGAATGTCCAGGCCGGCCATGTCGGATACGGTCAGCGGCCCCATGGCCATGCCGAAGTCGCGCAAGGCGCGATCGATCTGTTGCGGGCTGGCGCCTTCCTCGAGCAGGAAACCGACCTCGCGCAGATACGGCGTGAGCATGCGGTTGCCGACAAAGCCGTCACAGACACCGACCAGCACCGGCGACTTGCGCATGCGATGGCTGATGTCCATCGCGGTGGCAATCACGTCGGCGGCCGTGTCGTCGCCGCGCACCACCTCGATCAGGCGCATGACGTTGGCCGGGCTGAAGAAATGCAGGCCGACGACACGCTCGGGATGTGACACCGAAGTGGCCAGCACGTTGATGTCCAGTCGCGAGGTATTGGTCGACAGGATGGCATCGGGGCGACACACCGCGTCGAGCTTGCGGAACACGTCCTGCTTGACCGCCATGTCCTCGAACACGGCCTCCACGACCAGGTCGACATCGCCCAGTTCGTCGAAGCCGACCACGCCGCGAATACGTCCGAACCGCTGTTCCAGTTCGGCCTCGGTCAGCTTGCCCTTGCTGGCGGAAATACGGTAGTTGTTCCGGATGCGTTCCAGGCCACGGGCCAGAGCGGCGGCGTCACTGTCGACCAGCAGCACGGGCAGGCCGGCATTTGCAAAACTCATCGCAATGCCCCCCCCCATCGTGCCAGCGCCGATCACGGCCACGCAGCCGACGTGGCGCGCCACGCCCGCCCCCGCGGCATTGGCCTGTACCTCGGCCTGCTCGAGATAGTCGTACGGCGGGCGCACCGGCGCCTGTGGTTCCGGCGTACGCACCAGCAAGGCGTCGACAGCGATCACGCCGTCGGCACGACACACCAGCGGATTGACGTCGAACTCGACCAGCGTCCGCGCCTGGTCGGCCAGGAACTCCGACAGACGCACGACGACTTCGCACAAGCGATCCTTGTCGACCGCGGCCTGGCCGCGGAAGCCATCGAGCACCCGTGCGCCCTTGAGGCCTTGCAACATCTCCGAGGCCTCGCGACGATTGACCGGCGCGACACGTGTGGCCGTGTCGCGCAGCAGCTCGACCATCACGCCGCCCAGGCCAACCGTGATCAGGGGGCCGAACTGGGGATCGATCCGACCGCCCACGACGATCTCCACCCCGGAGGCCACCATGGGCTGCACCAGAACCCCGTTGACGCGGGGCCGGGGTTGCAACGCCTCCATGCTGGCCATGATCTGCGCATGGGCTTCGCGCACGGCTTGCGCATCGGCCAGTGCCAGCTTGACACCGCCGACATCCGACTTGTGGGGAAGGTCCGCGGACTCGACCTTGAGCACCACCGGGTAACCGATACGACCGGCAGCCGCGACCGCGTCGTCGGCCGTCACCGCCAGTTCTTCCGACGTGACGGGAACACCGTAGAGCGCCAGGACACGTTTGGCTTCGCGCTCCGTGACCTTGAAGTCCCGAGACTGCTGCAGCAGGGACGAGGCCTGCCACGCCGCCTCCAGCGCGCTCTCGCGCGGTGCGAGCCGGGGCCCGAGGGCACGGCGCTTCTCGCGCTGCTGCCAGGCGGCCAGGGTCGCGAAACACCGGTCCATGGAACGGAACAAGGCCAGGCGCGAGTCTTCCTCGGCCTCGCGTGCACCGGTGCCGTCCAGCCATTGCGTCAACCACACATAACAGGCGGCCTTGCCGTGCTTGCGCGCCAGCTCGCTGAAAACCTTGACCCGCGGGCCGGTCAGGTCGTAGGCATACACCAGCGGAATGACCATGGCTCCGAACGTGGGGTCCGAGGCCAACGCATCGCCGCAGGCATAAAGCGACGCGGGATTGGATACGACCTGGGCCGTGACAT
Source organism: Comamonadaceae bacterium G21597-S1 (assembly GCA_027214345.1). GTDB lineage: Bacteria > Pseudomonadota > Gammaproteobacteria > Burkholderiales > Burkholderiaceae_C > CAISIP01. The sequence continues at coordinate 59,141 of JAPWHR010000009.1, read as the reverse complement.
CGCAGGGGTTGCGCGGCGAACCGAACTCCGGCACATGGGCCTCGAGCACCTCGCGCACGGCGTCGATGGGTTGCGGCAGGGCTATGCCATAGCGCTCGGCCTTGTCGGCGGCCATGATGGACGCTCCACCCGATGTGCTGATGACCGCCACACCTGGCGCCAGCAGCGGCGGCGCCTTGGCAAAGAAGGCTGCCGTCTCCACCAGGGATTCGAAGTCGCGCACCATGATGGCACCGGCCAGTTCGAATGCGGCCTCGTATCCGGCCTGAGAACCGGCCAGCGAACCGGTATGCGTCAAGGCGGCCGCTGCGCCCTGGGTGCCGGTGGCCATCTTGTAGACCACCAGGGGCTTGTTCATTTCCCAGGCCGTGTGCGCGGCGGCAATCAATCGGCGCGGATCGGCCATGCCTTCGATCACGCAGGCGATGGCGCGCGTGTCCGGGTCATGGGCGAGGAACTCGACGAAATCGGCTATGTCCACGTCGCAGGAGTTGCCACCCGTGAGCACGTGGCTGAAACGCGAGCCCGACTGGACGGACTGGTACAGCGACAGGCCCAGTGCGCCTGACTGGCTGACGATGCCGATGCCCCCCGTGGCCCGCTGCGGAAACTGCACGTCCGACGTGAAGGTGACGCCGAAACGCTGCGAGAAATTCATCAGGCCGATGCAGTTCGGCCCGACGATGCGCAAACCGCTGGAGCGGGCCAGCGCCGTCAGCCGTTGCTGCAAGGCGATACGTTCGGGCAGGCCGGTTTCACTGAAACCCGAGGCGTAGATCACGACACCACCCACGCCCAGGTCGGCACATTGCCGGACCACGGCCTCGACGAGTTCGCGGCGCACCATGATGACCACGCAATCGGGCACCTGCGGCAGATCGGCCAGCGCCGGGTAACAGATGCGGCCATCGATGTTGTTGTAGCGCTCGTTGACCAGATACACCGGGCCGTCGAAATGAACCAGGTTCGCCAGCGTCTTGGCGCCGAACGACGATGGATTGGGCGACGCCCCCACCAGCGCGAAACTGCGCGGTCGCAGCAAGCGCTGCAACTGCGTATGGGTATAGACGGAGCGCGGGGCCGGCACGGCGTGGGCGCCGCTGGCGGCGGCGGAGGTGATTCGGTCCATGGCTGGCGTGGGGTTCTGGTGCAGGGTCACTTGGAAAAGACAGGTTTGCGTTTGGACAGAAAGGCATCCACGGCTTCATGGTGATCGGGTGCGGTATGGGCCAGTGCCTGGAAGCCGGCCGACATCTCGAGCAAGGTATCGAGCCGGGTATGCTGCCCCTCGCGCATCAGCCGCTTGGTCATGCGCAAGGCCTGGCCAGGATTGGCGGCAATACGGTCGGCGAGCGCGCGCGCTTCGGTCATCAGCATCGCAGGCGCAACCACTTGCGAGACCAGTCCGCAACGCAAGGCCTCGGCCGCGTCAATGGCGTCACCGGTGAAAGCCATTTCGCAGGCCTTGGACATGCCGACGGCGCGCGGCAACAACCAGGCGCCGCCATCACCCGGCACCAGGCTGAGCTTGATGAAACTCTCCGCGAAACGGGCCTGCTCGGACGCAATCCGGATGTCACACATGCAGGCGAGGTCGCAACCTGCACCGATGGCAGCACCGTTGACGGCGGCAATCGTCGGAACCTCGAGGTTGTACAAGGCCAGCGGAATGCGCTGGATGCCGGTGCGGTAGACATGGCGGGTTCCGGCAGGGCCCTCCTCGCCGGCAGCCATCACCTCGCCCATGCGCTTGATGTCGCCACCCGCCGAGAACACCGTGCCGGCGCCAGTCAGGATGACGGCGCGCACCGACATGTCGCGGGTGATGCGCTGGCAGGCTTCGACAATTTCGTCGCCGTCCTCCAGTCCGATCAGGGCGTTGCGGATATCGGGGCGATTCAGTGTCAGCGTGACGACCGCTCCGTCCTGCTCGTAGCGCAGGAATGTGCTCATGTTTGTCCTTCCAGTTGGGGGGCCATCACGATGGCGCCGGTCGATTGCAGCCGTGTCAGCTGATCTTCCGCATATCCGGCCTCGGCCAGCACTTGTGCCGTATGCTCACCCAGGCGCGGCGCGCCGCGCCGGATCTCCGGCCGGGATTCCGACCAGCGGCCCGGAATGGCCATCGACACGACCGAGCCCTCGCTGGCATGTTCGACCTGCTTGAAGTAGTCCACCGCCTTGAGATGGGGGTCTTGCATCAGCGACTCCAGCGTGTGCAGACGCACGGCGGGAATGTCGTTCCGGGGCAGCAGGGCCAGCCAGTCGGCGGTCGATCGCGTACACATCACGTCGGCCACGAGTGCGTACAAGGCTCCGATGTGGCGGGTGCGGCTGCCGATGTCGGCAAACCGGGGGTCGGACTCGAACTCCTCCAGCCGGTCCATCAGTGCGAAGAAGCTGCGCCACTGCTTGTCGTTGTAAATGACGACACACACATGTCCGTCCGAGGTTGCAAACGGTGTGCGCTCCGGCGCCAGCTGGCGCGAATACCCCATGGCGCCTTCACTCGGAACGAAGGTGGCGCCTCCCATGTGTTCACCCAGCACGAAAGGCACCATGGTCTCGAACATCGGGATCTCGATCGACTGCCCGACGCCGCTTTTCTCGCGCCGGTACAGAGCGGCCGTCACCGCATTGGCCGCGGACACGCCAACGGCGCGGTCGACGAATGCCAGCGGCACGTATCGTGGCGTTCCGTCGCCGATCTGCGCGATCAGCGACGGCAGGCCGATCAGGCCCTGGATCAGGTCATCGTAGGCCGGCATGCCCGCGTAAGGACCGCCCTCGCCGTAACCCACCAGGGCCGTGAACACGAGCCGGGGATTGACCTTGGACAAGGCCTCGTAGGTCAGGCCGAGCCGGGCCATGGCCTGTGGCCGCACATTGAAGATCAGCACGTCGCTGTCGGCCGCAAGCCGGAACAGCACCTCGAGGGCCTCGGGCTTCTTGAGGTCCAGCGCCACGCTGCGCTTGTTGCGGTTGACGTGCAGGAATCCACCACCCATGCGCGGATGCCGCATCGGTCCGATGCCACGAACCACATCGCCACTCGGCGACTCCACCTTGATGACGTCGGCACCCAGGTCGCCCAGGACCTGGGTCGCGTACGGCCCCATCAAGACCGAGGTCATGTCCAGCACGCGGATGCCGTCCAGCGGGCCGCTCACGACCGTGCTCCCATAGAACGAGCCTTGCCGACCACACGGTAGCGGCACCCGGACTGAACCAAGCAGATGTAGAACATCACGCGTCTGTCTCCTTGAATGTTGGAAAAATTCTAGGATTCGAGACGTGTCGTGGAAATCGCCCGACGGCGATATCACACATGCCTGGAATTCATAACCCAGTCGCCGTGACCAGGTGATCAAGCTGCGTGGAACGGTGGATCGACCAGCGTATCGACCAGTGCGTGAAGCTCCTTGCGGAACCAGACGAAGAACGGGTCTTCATGGATCGACGTGTGCCACCACAACGCAACGTTGTAGTCCGGCGTATCGAAAGCCAACGGCACGACCCGCACGTTCGGGTCAACTAGCAGTGTCACCAGGCGTCCCGGCAGCAATGCCACCATGTCGGTTCCGACAATGGCCCGCGCGGCCGCGAAGTAGCTGGACAAGGTAACGTCGTTGGCCCGCAGCCTGCGACCCACGTCGCCCATGAACTGATGGATGATGGCCGGAAAGAAGTCGAAGCCCGACGGCGACACGTACACCTGCTGCAACTGGACAAAGGCCGCGTAGGTCAACGGTTCGCGGGCAATGGGAGAGCCGGTGCTGGCGATGCAGGCCAGCGAGTCACGGTACAAGATCTCCGAGCGCAGGTTGAATTCCACGCCAGCGGCACCGATCAGCAGGTCGATCTGGCCACGTACCGTTTCCGACTGCGCCTGTGCTGAATGGATGGGCCGCAGGCGCAGGTTGACCATCGGCGCCTTCTCGCGCAGGATCCGGATGATGGCGGGGCCGAGCAGATACTGCAGAAACTCATTCATTCCGATCGACACGGTGCGCTCCACTCGCGTCGGGTCAAACGCGCCTGCCGGGTCATAAACGCGGCCCAGGCCCTGCAACACGCGTTCGAGTTCGGGCAGGAGTTCGCGCGCGAAGGCCGTGAGCACCATGCGATTTCCGGTTCGCACGAGCAGGCGGTCGCCGAACTCCGCCCGCAGGCGTTCGAGCATCTTGCTCATCGCTGACTGGGTCAAGCCCAGTTCCACCGCAGCCTCGGTCACACCGGCACGTTCGAGCAGAACGTACAGGCCGGTCAACATGTTCAGGTCATGTGCACGGATGCGCCGAAGCCGGTCCGGTAAATGGTCACCCATGGATTTCCCGTTGATTCAACCAGCCGGCCAGCGTGGTGCTCGGAATCTGTCGCCGCTTCAGGGCGACGAAGCCTGGATCGTGTCGGCCAGCCGCGCCGGCCGGTCGAAGAACCACAACGCGACGACCAGCGCCACCGTCATGAACGGCATGGCCCACGGCCGCACGATACCCACCACCAGGGGCGCGATGATGAGGAAAAACCGCAGCGCCCAGCTGTACAACAGCCCCGCACGCTTGACATATTCCTTGGCCATCGGGTTGAGCGAGGCGCGTTCTGGCGCTGCCATCGGCATCGACATGACGAATCCAGCGTGGCTGAAATACCGCATCGACATGGCCGAACAGACGAAGGACGCGAACAAGGTGGCCATCAGCAGCACTTCCAGCACGATGCGCAGCGGCGGCGTGCCGGCGAAGCTGGCGGACTCGATGTTGTTGCTGGCCAGGCTGACCGTGCCCATCAAGGCCAGCGCCGACGTCGAAGCGGAGATGGTGGCCGACATCAGGGAGTTGCGCAAGGCCTGGACCGCAACGATCTCGAAGCCCGGCTGGCGCGCCAGCGCGTCGACCCAGCTCGCCCGCATGAAAGCATGGGCCGAACGCGCGATGCGGTCCGGGTGGCGCCACCCCACCCACAACACCCAGATTTCATAACAGGCAAAGATGGCGGTGCCAATGACGAAGGCAAGCCAGTCTTGGGAAGAGGTCATGGGAATCATCGATCTGTTGAAGGCGGTTGCGCTCCCGTCGCACGGTTTGGCAGGTGCGGCCTGGCCGGCTCGATCCGGCCAGGGGTCAATGGTAACCAACCGCGGCCGGTGCGCCCGGCCGGCGCGCCGTGCCATGATCGACCACCATGAACACTTCCGCCATGCACACGGCCGATCAGCGAAGCTGGGTCGAGTCTGTCTATGAACGCCTGGCCGCGGACGACGAAGGCCGCGTCTGCAAGGCGATCCCCGAACGGGCCTGCCGCGAGGTACCGGGCAACTTCCTGCGCATGTTGCTGGCCAATGCCGCCAGCCAGGTCGCCGACAGCGTGGCCAGCGCCAAGACCACGTTGCCATGGTTGCTGATGCATCTCGGCGCTCCGGCCTGGATGGCGTCGTTGCTGGTGCCGATCCGCGAATCGGGGTCGATGCTGCCGCAGCTTTTCCTGGGCGCAGCCGTGCGGGGCCTGGCGGTGCGTAAATGGGTCTGGGTCGGTTGCGCCCTGGTGCAGGCGGCCTGCCTCGCGTTGCTGGGATGGGCGGCATTGCAATTGCGCGGTGCCGGCGCCGGTTGGGCCATGCTCGGTCTGCTGGTCGTGTTCAGCCTGGCGCGCGCGGGCTGCTCGATTGCCTACAAGGACGTACAGGGCAAGACCATTCCCAAGACCCGCCGCGGACGGTTGTCGGGCTGGATCGCCGCCATCGCGGGCGCACTGGCGATGCTGGTCGGCCTGGGCCTGGGCGCATTGCCCGAGGGGGGCACGTCGGCGCAGATGGCTGCGCTGCTTGGGCTCGGCGCATTCGCATGGGCCTTGGCGGCATGGCTGTTCGCCGGCATCCGGGAGTTCGGCGGTGCCACCGAGGGCGGTGTTTCCGGCTCGGACACGATCACGCACCAGCTCGCGCTGCTGCGTGACGACGCGCCCTTCCGCCGCTTCGTTGTTGCGCGCGCACTGGCCATGGGATCGTCGCTGGCGGCACCGTTCTACGTGTCGCTGGCCCGCGATGCGCTCGGCCAGGCCATCGCATTGCTGGGCGTCTTCATCGCCATCGAGGGCCTGGCCGGCCTGGTCAGCTCGCCGGTATGGGGCCGCATGGCGGACCGGTCCAGCCGGAAGGTGTTCGCGACCGCGTCGGCGCTTGCGGCCGTGCTGTCGATGATCGTGGCCGCCTGGTCGTGGTGGAGCCCGCAGGGGTTTGCGTCGACATGGTTTTATCCGACGGCCTTTTTCGCGCTGGGCATCGCCCATGCGGGCGTGCGCCTGGGCCGCAAGACCTATCTGGTCGATCTTGCCGAGGGCGAACGGCGCACGGCCTACGTGGCGGTGAGCAATTCCGTCATCGGCGTATTGCTGCTAGCCACGGGCGCCCTGGGAGCGCTGGCCGCCAGCTGGTCGGTCGCCGGCATCGTGATGCTGCTGGGACTGGCCGGACTCGCGGGCGCCTGGATGAGCCTGCGTTGGCAGGAGGTGTCCGGGTAAGCGGGGGTGCGTGATGCGGCGGCGGCTGCTACGATGGTCGCAGGTATGACGTGCGCTTGTCGCGAAGCGGGGTCGATGCAGACGCATCGGCCAATAGCAGGCAGCGGCTTGTCGCGCGTCGCGCACGATCGCAACCATCGCCATTGGAGGTCCTCATGAGTGAACTCGACCGGCTGGCCAACCAGCACATCCTCGAATCCGAATCCCACCTGCGTCATATCGACGAACTGATGGCCAAGGCCCGGGAGGCGCAGGCGAAACAGCAACTGGCCGCGGACGCAGCCAGCGCGCTTCCCCGTCTCGAGCGGGAACATGGCCAGGCCACGCAGGAGTTGAGAGCGTTGGGCCAGCTGCCAAGACCCGCAACCGCCGACACCGTGGCGCGCAGTGAAGGTGTCAAGGGCGTGTTGCAGAAGATCGGGCTGGAGCTCGAGAAGGCGCTCACGGCGATCGGCGACAAGAGCGGCCTGCATTGAAGCCTGCCGCGCCGGCCTCCCGCCGCGCAACCCGCCATACCGCACGGGTATCCCTGCGCGCCTATATTGCAGGCATGCCCATCCAGCGTCCCCTGCCCCTGCTCCTTGCCTGGCTCGTCGTCGCCACCGCCACATGGTGCCTGCCTTCCGGCGCACGGGCACAGTCCAAGGTGGTTCCGGCCTCCTGCCCACCCCTGCTGCAACACCGGTTCGACCGCCTGCAGGACGAAGCGCCGCAAGACCTCTGCCAGTTTGCCGGCAAGGTGGTGCTGGTGGTCAACACCGCCAGCTATTGCGGATTCACCGGCCAGTACGAGGGCCTGGAGAAGCTGTTCGCCCGCTACGAGAAACGCGGCCTGGTCGTGCTGGGATTTCCGTCCAACGATTTCGGACAACAGGAACCGGGTACGGCCAAGGACATCGCCGACCTGTGCTTCAACACCTATGCGGTGCGGTTTCCGATGTTCTCCAAGACGGTCGTGTCCGGACCGGGCCGCAATGCCCTGTACGAGGGCCTGTACAAGGCCACCGGCGTGGCGCCGGGCTGGAATTTCCACAAGTACCTGATCGACCGCAGCGGCGCGGTCGCGGCGAACTTCGCAAGCCCGATCGAACCGACCTCGGCTGCCGTCGTCGACGCCGTCGAACGCGCCTTGCGCAAGTAGGCGGCACGCTGGCGCGCGGCGCGCCGCCTCCGGGCCTCAGGCCCGTCGAGCCGGCGTGTCGCCGGCAACGAAATACGGCGCATCCGACCGCGGCAGCGGCGTGCGGCCGCGGATGCGGTCCGCAATCTTCTCGGCCATCATGATGGTCGGCGCGTTCAGGTTGCCGGTGACGATCTCCGGCATGATGGACGCGTCCACGATCCGCAGGCCCTGCATGCCGTGCGCCCGGCCTTGGTTGTCTACCACCGCCATGTCGTCCGTGCCCATGGCATTGGTGCCGCACGGGTGGTAGGCCGTCTCGGCATGCTGGCGCACGAAGGCGTCAAGCTCGGCATCGCTCTGCGCGCCTTCGCCCGGCGTGATCTCGCGCCCGGCGAACGGCGCCAGCGCACTCTGGCGCATGATTTCGCGCGTGATGCGGATGCCGGCGCGGAACTCCGCCCAGTCCTGCTCGTGGGACATGTAGTTGAACAAAATGCTTGGATGCTGGTGCGGATCCTTGGAGCGCAGCTGCACCCGGCCACGGCTCGGTGAACGCATCGAGCCCATGTGGGCCTGGAAGCCATGGACCTTGATCGGATTCGTGCCGTTGTAGTTGATGGCCACCGGCAGGAAGTGGTATTGGATGTTGGGCCAAGCGAACTGCTCGGAGCTGCGGATGAATCCGCCTGCCTCGAACTGGTTGCTGGCGCCGATGCCGCTGCCCAGAAACAACCACTCGGCACCGATGGCCGGCTGGTTCCACCACTTCAGGGCACCCACCAGCGACACCGGTTGCCTGCACTCGTATTGCTGGTAGACCTCCAGATGGTCCTGCAGGTTGGCGCCTACGCCCGGCAGGTCGTGCACGACGGCGATGTCGTGTTCGCGCAGCAGCGGCGCGGGACCGACACCCGAGCGCTGCAGGATCTGCGGCGAGGCGATCGCGCCGGCGCACAGCAACACTTCCCGCCGCACCTGCGCCGTATGGCTCTGCCCCCCGTGCAGCCAGGCCACACCAACGGCGCGCTTGCCCGAGAACAGGATGCGGTCGGTCGTCGCATGCGTGACGATGGTCAGGTTGGACCGTCCCTTGGCCTGGTCCAGGTAACCCCGCGCCGTGCTGGAGCGCCGGCCTTGCGGCGTCGTCGTGCGGTCCATCGGCCCGAAACCTTCCTGCTGGTAACCGTTCAGGTCCTCGGTGCGCGGATAACCGGCCTGCACGCCGGCCTCGACCATGGCGTGGAACAAGGGGTTGTTGCCGTTCTTCGGCGTCGTCACGCTCAAGGGGCCGCTGTCGCCGTGGTAGTCGTTGGCGCCGATGTCGCGGGTCTCGGCCTTGCGGAAATACGGCAGGCAGTCATGGTAGGACCAGTCCTCCAGCCCGGCTCGCCCGGCCCAGCCGTCGTAGTCCATCGCGTTGCCGCGGATGTAGCACATGCCGTTGATCAGCGACGAGCCACCCAGTCCCTTGCCGCGCCCGCACTCCATGCGCCGATGGCCCATGTGCGGCTCGGGATCCGTCTCGTAGGCCCAGTTGTAGCGCCGCCCCTGAAGCGGGAAGGCCAGCGCCGCCGGCATCTGGGTGCGGAAGTCGAGCCGGTAGTCCGGGCCGCCCGCCTCGAGCAGCAGCACCTGCACGTCGGCGTCCTCGGTCAGGCGCGTGGCGAGCACGTTGCCGGCCGAGCCGGCGCCGATGATGATGTAGTCGTATTCCTTCTTGGCCTGCATGTCCTGTCGTGCCTTCTGCTCTGTACGCTCAAAACACCGACGCGTACGCGCCGAGCTCGACCTGGATGGATTTGGTACGGGTATAGGCACGCAGCGTCTCCAGCCCGTTCTCGCGCCCCACGCCCGACTGCTTGTAGCCGCCCACCGGCATCTCCGCCGCCGACTCGCCCCAGGTGTTGATCCAGCAGATGCCGGCCTGCAAGCGGTGGATGACCCGATGCGCCCGGTTGAGGTCCTGCGTGACCAGGCCCGCGGCCAGTCCGTAGGGCGTGTCGTTGGCACGGTGCACCACGTCGTCCTCGTCGTCAAAACCGAGGATCGCCATCACCGGGCCGAAGATCTCTTCGCGCACCATCCGCATGCCGTCATTGCAGTCGGTGAACACGGTGGGTTGTACATAGGCACCCCGGGCCAACGCACCATCGGTGATGCGTGCACCGCCGGCCAGCAGCCGGGCGCCTTCGGCCTTGCCCGAGTCGATGTAGTCCAGCACCTTGGCCATGTGCGCCTGGCTCACCAGCGGCCCGAAGTTGGTCTCGGGATGCTGCGGGTCGCCGACGCGGATGCGCCCCACCCGCTCCACCACCTTGGCCTCGAATGCGCGCTGCACCGACCGGTGCACGAACACCCGCGTGCCGTTGGTGCACACCTGGCCGGAGCTGTAGAAGTTGGCCATCATCGCGATGTCGGCGGCGCGGTCCAGGTCGGCGTCGGCGAACACGATCAGCGGCGACTTGCCACCGAGTTCCATCGTCACGTCCTTGAGCGTCGAGCCCGAGGCACTGGCCATGACCTTCTTGCCGGTCACGGTGCCGCCGGTGAACGAGATCTTCTCGATGCCCGGGTGCTCGGTCAGCCAGGCACCGACGGTCGCGCCCGGCCCGTTGAGCACGTTGAACACGCCGTCCGGCACGCCGGCCTCGGCATAGATCTCGGCCAGGCACAACGCGGTCAGCGGCGTCACCTCGCTGGGCTTGAAGATCATCGCATTGCCGGCGGCCAGCGCCGGCGCGGACTTCCACAACGCGATCTGGATCGGATAGTTCCACGCGCCGATGCCGGCCACCACGCCCAGCGGCTCGCGCCGGGTATAGACGAAGGAACTCTCGCGCAGCGGCACCTGCAGGCCTTCGATCGCGGTGGCAAGGCCCGCGTAATACTCGAGCACGTCGGCGCCGGTCACGATGTCGACCGCGCGGGTCTCCGAACGTGGCTTGCCGGTGTCCAGCGTCTCGAGGTCGGCCAGTTCGTCGTTGCGCGCGCGCAGGATGTCGACCGCGCGGCGCAATACGCGCGAACGTTGCATGGCGGTGAAGCCGGCCCACACACCTTGCCCTGCCTGGGCACTGGCCACGGCGGCGTCGACGTCCTGGCGCGATGCGCATTGCACCGTGGCGAGCACCTCGCCGTTGGCCGGATTGACGGTGTCGAAGGTATCCACGCCGGTCGCGTCGACACGCGCGCCGCCGATAAACAGTTGTTGCAATGCAATGGCAGGCATGCCATGCCTCCTTGGTTCAGGAAAAAATCGATGCGCCCGCCTGTCGGCCGCATCCGGGCGAACCCTCGACAATATCAGCCCATGGCCTTGCCCAGCAAGGCGTGGTACAGCTCACGGTCACCGAGTATGCCGATGGGACGTTCCCCCTCGCTTAGCACCAGTTTCTGGCCGGTCTGGTAACGGATGTGCATTGCGTCGCGCATGCCGATGTCGGCGTCGACCAGCGTGGCACGGGCCTCGAGCGATTCGATCGCATCGCCGCTGGACCAGCGTTGCAGCGGCCAGGCGTCGGCGCCGCGGCGCACGTCCTGCAACACCCCGCCGCCGTCGAGCCGCAACCAGATGTCGGCCTGCTCGTCCAGGCAGGTCTCGCCGCCCTGCTGCACGCATTCGCCCAACGGCCGCATCAGGCTGCGTCCGCGGAGCACATTGAGCGGATTGGTGTGGGCCACGAAGGCGCGTACATAGTTGTTCGCCGGCTTGAGCACGATGTCCTCGGGCCGGCTGTGCTGCACGATCTGCCCGTCCTTCATGATGACGATGTTGTTGCCCAGCTTGAGCGCCTCGTCCAGGTCGTGGCTGACGAACACGATGGTCATGTTCAGCTTGCGCTGCAACTCCAGCAGTTCGTCCTGCAGGCCCTGGCGGATCAGCGGATCGAGCGCCGAGAACGGCTCGTCCATCAGCAGGATGTCGGCATCCATGGCCAGCGCCCGGGCCAGGCCCACACGCTGCTGCATGCCGCCCGAGAGCGCATCCGGACGCTTGTCGCGCCACTGGCTCAGGCCCACCAGTTCGAGCTTGTCGTCGATGCGTTTCTTGCGTTCGGCCGACGCCAGGCCCTGCATCTCCAGGCCCAGGCTGACGTTCTCGGCCACGCTGAGCCAGGGCATCAGCGCGAACTTCTGGAACACCATTGCGATACGTTTCGTGCGCATCGCCTTCAAGGTGGCCGCCGAGCATTGGGCGATGTCGACGTCGGCGCCTTCGTGTTCGATCAGCAACCGGCCCCGGCTCACCGTGTTCAGGCCGTTGATGCAGCGCAACAGGCTGGACTTGCCGGAGCCCGACAAACCCATGAGCACGCAGATCTCGCCGCGTTGCACCGTCAGGTTGGCTTTCTCGACACCGACGATCAGGCCGGTCTGCTTGAAGATCGCGTCGCGCGACAAGCCCTGGTCGAGCAGGTCCAGCGCCGGCTTGGGGGATTTGGAAAACACCACGTCCACGTCTTCGATGCGGATCAGCGGCGCCGACGCGCCCTGGTGTTGCGCTGCGCCGGATGCGCCGTTGGATGGGGATTTCTGGCTCATGCGTTGTCTCCGCCACGGGGCGTGCGCTGCTTGCACACGCGGTCGAGCATGATGGCCACCAGCACGATGGCCAGCCCGGCCTCGAAGCCGACCGCGATGTCGGCGGTGTTGAGCGCACGCACCACCGGTTTGCCCAGGCCGTCGGCCCCCACCAGTGCGGCGATCACCACCATCGACAACGACAACATGATGCATTGCGTGATGCCCGCCGAGATGCTGGGCATGGCGTGCGGCAACTCGATGCGTGTAAGCAGCTGGCGGCGCGAACATCCGAAGGCCTTGCCGGCGTCCATCAGTTCGCCGGGCACGTCGTGGATGCCCAGATAGGTCAGCCGGATCGGCGCGGCCACGGCGAACACCACGGTGGAGATCAGCCCCGGCACCACGCCCAGGCCGAACAGCGTCAGGGTCGGGATCAGGTAGACGAAGGTCGGCACGGTCTGCATCAGGTCCAGCACCGGCTGCAGCACGGTGTAGAAGCGCGGGTTGTGGGCCGCGAAGATGCCCATCGGCACACCGACAATGACACACACCAGCGTGGCGAACAGCACCATGGCCAGCGTCTCCATCGTCTCCTGCCAGTAGCCCAGGTTCAGGATCAGCAGGAACGACAACACGCAGAACAGGGTCAGCCCCCAGCGCCGTTGGATGCCGTGCGCGACCAGGCCGAACACGGCCACCATCACCAGCGGATGGGCCCACAACAGGCCGCCGGTGAACGCCGTGATGGAAACCGATATCGCATCGGCAAACGCGTCGAAGAAGTCGGCGCCGCTGAGCGTCAACCAGTCGATGAATTCGGCAATGACCTCGCCGAGCGGTAGCCGGGGTATGTCCATGGATTGATCGTGATGCAAGGGTCAGCGCACGGGCGCGATCGCCCGCCGCGGCAGCGACGGGCGTACGACGGTCCCTGGCATCGGCATGGCCTTGCCAGGGACCATGGGGCCTATTTGGCCAGCGCCGCCTTCACGGCCGGCATGGCGGGCTTGCCGTCAAACGTGGTGACGCCGTCGAGCCAGCCTTCGACCGTCTTGGCGTTGGCCTTGAGCCAGGTGGTGGCGGCCTGCTCGGGCTTCTTGTTGCCGTTGAGCACCGCGTCCATCAGCGCGTTTTCCATCTGCAGGCTGAACTTCAGGTTGGTCAGCAGCTTGCCCACGTTGGGGCACTCCTGCACGTAACCCTTGCGCACGTTGGTGTAGATGGTCGCGCCGCCCAGGTTCGGGCCGAACACGTCGTCACCGCCCTCGAGGTACTTCATCTTGAAGCGGCTGTTCATCGGATGCGGCTCCCAACCCAGGAACACGACCCAGTTCTTGCGCCGCTCGGCGCGCTGCACCTGCGACAACATGCCCGCCTCGCTGGATTCGACCAGCTTGAACGCGCCCAGGCCGAACTGGTTCTTGTCGATCATGCCCTGGATCAGCCGGTTGCCGTCGTTGCCCGGCTCGATGCCGTAGATCTTGTTGTCGAGCTTCTTGGCGAACTTGGCGATGTCGGCGAACGACTTCAGGCCGGCGTCGTACGCCGCGGCCGAGACGGCCAGCGTGTATTTCGCACCTTCGAGGTTGGCCCGCACCGTCTCGACGCTGCCGTTGTCGCGGTAGGGCTTGATGTCGGCCTCCATGGTCGGCATCCAGTTGCCCAGAAACACGTCGATGTCCTTGTTCTCCAGCGACTTGTAGGTCACCGGCACCGAGATCAGGTTGGTCTTGGTGCTGTAGCCCAGCGCCTCGAGCACCTTGCTGGTCACGGCCGTGGTCACGGTGATGTCGGTCCAGCCGACGTCGGCGAAACGCACGTTGCGGCAACTCGCGGGTTCGGCGCCCAGTGCGGGCAGGGAAGCCACAAGAGAGGCGGCCAGCAACAGGGTAGGAGTCTTCTTCATGGTCAGTCCTTTATTGAAGGGATGAACGGCGCGCATCGCCCGGCCCATGGAATGGCCGACACATGCGATGGCGGAAATCCAGCATCAGTATGCCCTTGCATCAAGCCCACGAACATGGGTGCTTGCACGGGGGTCCTGTCAGTTGCCGGAGCGAAACCACCCAGGCATGGGTGGACAACGATGACTTTCACGCTCGTGATGGACAACCGTCACGAGCATCTGGTCGTGGACCAGATTCTCCGCACCGGTGCGGCGTTGTCAGGCGCCTCTCGTCAAGATCGGCTTCACCCACATTAACCTGCGATAGCGAAAGAAGGGCTGGAGTTTAACGCAGATGCCTGCAAATACCAAATCGAGACCCTATCGCACCGACGCCCACACGCCGCCACAACGGCACGGAAGGCGCCGGCACGCGCAAAAACAACGTCCCGCCATCTGCACAGGATTCTTCTGGATGGCGGAGCTGATCGCTTAAACTCGCAGCCTTTGCGGGTGTAGTTCAATGGTAGAACGGCAGCTTCCCAAGCTTTAGACGAGGGTTCGATTCCCTTCACCCGCTCCATTTCTGGCTATCAAAATCAGCTGTTTACCAGTGGAGCGCCCGTCCAGCAATGTCCCAGGCAGGACCCAGGCAGGCCCCAAAATTCACACAGAATTCACACACGATCAGCGCGGCGGCGCCGGCGTGACACATCCGAGAAGCGCGGCCAGCAGCCGCTGCTCGTAACCCTCGCGCCGCTCGATCTCGGCCTGGGCGGCCGTGACGAAGCCGAACAGCGTCACGCCAAGCTGCAGCGACTCGGTGGGCATGACTGGCCGATCTGGCACAACGGCCTGGCAGGGCACGGGCACTGCGACGTGCACCGGCTGCAGCTGCGCCGGCGTGGTCGCGCAGCCAGGAAGCAGCACCAGCAGCACTAGGGCGACGGCGATCGCGCGGGCGGTCATGGCTTGGCGGCTCGGTTGGACAGCCATTCGTCGACCTGGGCCTGGGCGCTGGCGCAGTCGTTGTCGGGCTTGCTCGGTGGTGTGGCCAGGATCTGGTCGGCCCGCCGGTCGCCGGCCCGGGCCTTGGCGGCGGCCGCAGCGACGGCAGTGCGGGCGGCCGCGGTCTGCTGGTCGGCACGCACGCGGATCTGCTCAATGGAGCGGCTGCACAGGCCGGCAGTGTTGGCGGCCTGGTTGTACTGGACGCGCAGCTCGGCCACCTGGTCGCGCGCCTTCAGCCACGCCCAGCCGGCAGCGGCGTTGCTGGCCAGCAGGATGCCCAGGGCCAGCAGGAGGGGCAGCGGGATCATGGGTATTCCGACCACGGCAGCTGGAAGTGCGGGCCGTCTTTGAAGGTCTCCCAGTCACCGCCCCACTCGATCGGCACGCCGAGCTGCTGCGCGGCGGCCTTCACGACGTCGGCCAGCTTGTAGTACAGCGGCCAGTCCCACCGCACCTGACCGTCAACCCATGCGCCAAGATCGACGGCATGGCCTGTGAGGTGCCGGCTCCTCGTGGTGGTGCTGGCACCGGCTGCCACCAGGGCGCGCTGGCGCTCGATGGTCCGCAGGCCCTCCAGCACCACGAAGTCGACGGGCGTGATCTCGATGGCGCGCTTGACGACCTCTTGCAGCCGCGGGTGAACCCCGTGCAGCCGGTCCAGGGATCGTTTCGAGAGTTTGAAGGTCATTGCAGCCTCGCATGATCAGAATCCCGCGCACCAGGGCTTCCAGGTCTTGTATCTGGGCAGTCCATGTCATCTGGTATCGGTGGCGCGCTATCGGGATATTCGAGATCGAACGGATCCTCGGGGGCATTGCGCCATGCGAGCCATGCCCACACAGCAAGCGCAACGGGAAGCAACCACCATGCGCTCATTGCTTGTCCAGTGGTGCGCGATCGGTGCTTTGCACACCGTACTTGCGCTCGAAGAACGTCTTCATCACCTTCTCGGCCCAGAGCAGTCCGGATACTCCTGCGTGGCCGGCCATTCCAGCCAGCGCAGCGGTAACGAGTGGCTGCACGTTGAATGCCTCGCAGGCCCAGAAGGTCAGGATCCCGATGAAGGCAGATGTGAACAACTCTCCGACGAGGATGCGCAGGTCATAGGCTGCAGACTCGCCGCGGCGCACCGCGTTGTACCAGCGCACGAATCCCCCAAGCATGGCGATTGCCAGGATCAGACCGTACTCGCGCAACGAATACGACAGTGGATTCTTGTGAGGCTCTTGTGCGAGAGCAGGACCCACAAGGTGCAGGGTGATGATCAGGGCATAGAGAAAATTCGCCATGCCTTGTATCGTCCGGCAGTCAACCCCCTGCCGTGACGAAAAATCACTCTTGCGCTGCGGCCACGCGCCGGCGCGCGTCTCGGGTGTTTGCCAGGTATACCGCCAGTGTGCGATCGATGCGCGCGTTTACTGCATCCAGTCGGTCGCCGTCGTCGTCTCCAGTCAAGGCCTTCTTCTGTTTACGGTAGCTGGCCAGCAGGCGATCGGTCGCGGTGTACTGGCCCAACAGCTTGCGGCCATTTGCCTCGCTGCCACCGCCCCATTGCGTCAAGACCTCCCGTGCCTTCTCGCGCTCACCGGCCTTGACGTAGTTCTTGTACTCACCCAGTCGCTGCTCGTCTGTGCGTAGGACCTCGTACGCGGCCCGGCGGCGCTCGTTGTCGTCGATCTTGCCGAAGAACTTGGACACCCCCACGATCTGATCGAGTGGCGCGTCCTTGCGGCTCATGACCTGACCGGCGACCTTATCGGCCGTCTGCGCGATGCCTGGCACCGCGTAACCTTTGACCAGGTAGGCCAGCTGCTCAGGCGAAAGGTTGATCTTGCCCGGCTTGATGGTGTCGCCTCCGGTCCAGTCGTTCATCGCCTTGGCCGCCGTCGTCCAGTAGGCCGGCGTGTTCTCCCGGCCATTCAGATAGTTGGGCTTCTTGTAGCCGGGGAAGTTGTTCTCGCGCGTGATCGGGATGCCGGCAAAGTTCTGGTTCAGTACCGTGTCGACGATTGGACGCGCGATCGTGGGCGTTGCCAGCTGGGCCACACCCTTGGCATCGGCTGTGGGCAAGCCGCCGCCGATCGGGTTGAACGCGCTGATCATGCTGGAGACAAAGCTGCCGGCCTTCTCGACTGGATCCGCACCATCCTCGAAACCCAGCTCGGCCAGGATACGGCCGGCATTGAACAGGACGTGCGGCCCAAGGGGCAACGGGATCTTGATGTATTCGTCCGTGCCTGGGATGAACACGATCCAGTTGCGCTCGCGCTCCCACTCCGGCACCAGCTCGTATCGCTTCTTGCGGGTGGCCTCATCATCGCCGCCGGCGGCCAGGTTCAACAGCGCTACCGCGGCGCCAGCAACCGTGAGCGCGCCGGCGTAGGCCTGGGCCCTGCGGCTTTGCATCACACCCTGGATCATCCGCACGTTGCCCTGTACGTTGGCATTGAAGAACATGAACAGCGCGTTGTAAAGGGCGGTCGCGTTGCCTTTGCGGTTGAAGTTGACAGTGATGTTCTTGGCCAGGGATGCGGCCTGAGCCTGGCTCAAGCCTTCCTCGCGCGCCTGCGCGTAGGCGGCCAGGCGCACCCCGTTCTCGATCGTGTCGTTGGCGCCGTCGATGACGTCAAGCAGCCCCCGAGCCAGAGCGCGCGGATCGTAGCGGCTTTGCCCGATCCGATTGACCTCCTTCACGATGTCGCCCATACGTTCGACCGAATCGCGGTACTGCTGCATGTAGCCGGTCTGCCCGCCTGAGTCCTTGAACTCCTGCGCCAGGGTCTTCCACCGACCGCTGCCCTTACCCATGTTCACCATGGCAACCCCGGCCAGCGCCTGAGGAACCTTGGCCAGGACTTGCGGCGCTTGCCCTGCCAGCGGCGTGCTTTGCAGGTTGAAGGCCAGGCCCTGCATGTCGCGCGCGAAGTTGGTCAGCCAGAACAGCGGGTTGCGGCTCGTGACCCAAGCGGCCAGGTATCGCGTGGCCTTGTTGATGGTCTCCATGACCGGCCCCATGTTCGCAGCGTCCAAGCCCTTGAGCGTGCGCGCGAACTGCACCGCCCGCGGGTTGCTCTCGTTGAACACGACGAAATGTTCGACGCCGGCCTCCTTGACCGTGAACACGTTGTCCAGGGCCTTGTAGTTGGCCTTGACGCGATTGGTGACCAGACCAGTGCGCGGGTCGATGGCCTTCTCTGTGGGCGGCGTGTCCACCGTCCAGAAGTCCAGGTTCGGGTGTTGCCGAGCCATGTCCAGCACGCTGCGCCCGACGGCGGCCTTCTCCGATCGGATGATCGTCGCCTCGGCCTGCGCGATCACGTTGGCCAGAATATTGACGGCCTCTTTCTTCGAGCCAACGGCCCGGCGCGATTCGCTGCCTTTGACGTTGTAGCCCGATGCCTTGCCACCCGCTTCTTCCATGTCCCGCTGCAGCGGCACGTAGCGCTTGTAGGCACCCTCCCATGCCTGGATCACGCCCGGTTCCTCGAGGCCGTCGGTCACGATCTTGGTGCGAGCGTCGGATGTGATCTGGTCGACCATCCTGGCGATCGCCTGCATCTTGCGGAAGTCCGGCATGGCCTGGAAGGCGGCCAACTTCGTGTTCGCATCTGCCGTCGACATGCCGGCCAGGTCCAGTGCAGCTGTGAACGGCACCGCGTTGACCTTGGCCATCTGCCGGTTTCTTTCCTCGGCGTGCCGGGCCCACAGGTATTCGTTGACCTGCGCCGGCGTGAACCCCGAGTTGGCGATCGCGCGCAAAAGCGGCGTTACCTGCTCGTCAGCCAAGCGATCGAGGCCAGCCCGGACCTTGCCGATGAAGAGCTCGTCCTGAAGGTACGGATTGGCGTCGTCGGCAATGGTCTGGCCGGCGGCCTTTACCGCGTCGACCGTGCGCTTGATGTCGATCCGGTTGTTCTGAATGTACCGGATGAAGTCGTCTAGGCGCCCGGGCTCGGGCACGGACCATGGCATGGCGCGGCCTTGCGCCTGCGCCGCTGTCGTCGGGGCGGCAGGCATGCCGCCGAAAGTGTTGGCAACTGCTACAGCGGCCAGTGTCGTGCTGCCCGGCCGACTCGCCTTGCCCGCTGCCGCCACCGCCGACGGACTGTGCTGCCCCGCTTGCCAGCGCACCGCCCGCACCGCCAACGCAGCAATGTCCTGCGGCGTCAGCACGATCCCCTTGCCGTATCGCTCCAGCAGCTTGTTCAGTCCCGTCTGGGCGAACCAGGCCCGCACGGCCGCTACAACGTCGGCCAGCCACTTGCGCGCCCCTGGCGTGGCCTTGGCGCCGTCGCTTGCCACTGTCTCGATCATGTAGGCCAGCAATTCGGAATCGGCATACTGCGCCGGCGTGTCATCTGGCACGCGGTCCATCGCCCGCACAGCAGCAGGGTCGCCAGCGTCGACCAGCTCGTACGCCCGCGCGACCATGCGCTGGTAGGCGTCAGGGCCGATCATGTCCTCCATGCTTGCGTGCTCGCCGACCTCGTGCAGGAACACTGCCACCTCGTCGCCCTTCGAGAGCGCGTCAGCAAACAGGTGCGCCTGCTTGCCGTCCCAGAACCCTTGCGCCGGCCCCTCGATCTGCTCGGACGCCTGGCCCGACTCGTTGTAGTCGGCCGCGCTGTCCCAGATCCGCAGGAAGCCGCGCGCTTCCAATCGAGCGATCAGATCGCCAAAGCGCTCGGTGAGGGCTGCGCGGATGTTGTCGGTAGTGTTGGCAGCTTCGCCCGCTGGCCGGCTGTACATGGCCACGTTGCCGGCGTCGTCCTGGCGGGTCTGGATCGTGTCGACCAGCGACTGAAACGCCTGCTGCAACCCAAGACGTTCTTCGCCAGCGGGATATGGCATTGCCTTGCCGGTGGCCGCAGACCATTCCTGCCAGCCTTTGCTGTCGACCAGGCCGCTCAGGTACAGGCTCTCGCGCTGACGGTCCTTGAGGGCATCCATGGCGAAGGTCTCGAACGCTCTGGCAAACTTCTCCCAAGGCGTCGACCAATAGCCGTCGCCATCGCGCTTCTTGGCATCCAGCGCGGCCGACGCCTTGGAGTAGTCCGATTCCTTTTGCGGGATGTGCGTTGCCATGAACCGCGCCTCGTCCGCCAAGTCGCGCAGCCGATACGCCAGCGTCACGGGATTGGACAGGGTGACGTTGCCAGGCTTCAGTCCGGACGCTGCAACAAAGTCGGCCAGGTTCGTTTCCAGATCCGTGTCCTGCGGCTCACCAACATCCCCGCGCCGGAGCTTCTGCGCTGCAGCATCGAGCGCGTCCGGATCGGCCCCGCGGTTGCCCTTGAGCTCGACAACCCACCGGTCGAGCCTGCGCTGGTTGATCTCGCGCTGGCTGGTGATGTAATCGCGTGCCTCGGCCTCGGTCATCTGGCGTTGATTGATCGCCTTCATCACGTCGCGCATGGCGCCCATGACCTCGGGGCGCACGCCGCCGGTGTCGTTGATGCTATCAATCACTGCCGACAGGTACGGGCGCTTCGCCATCGACGCGGCGCGACCGTGCTGCGTGGCGAAGTAGTGATCCAGGGCGTGCCCGAATTCATGGGCCAGCGCGCCAGCACCCGAGTCGCGCGTGATGTTGATCTCGTTCACGCCGGGCACGAAATGCGCCAGCGCCTTTCCGCTACCTTGCGCGCCCACCGCGACCCCAAGCGTGCCATTGAGGCTCATAGCCTTGGGCGGCACCCCCAGCAGGTCGGCCAGGTCGCTGAACGCGTCATACACGTGGTTCAGATGCAGCTGCGCGATGTCCTGGCGGGCCTTGACGTACTCTCCCAGGTTGACACCACGAAAGCCGAATTGCTGCATGACGTCGTCAGACGTCACGTTCTTGCCGGCGCGCCAATCAGGACCAGCGCGCCGCACGTCAGCCAGATCGAGCCCGCGGCTGGGCGGCAGCACTTCTCGTCGCTTGACGGTCAAGGACCGTGCAAAGGCTTCAGCCAGCTCGCGCGTGGCATACCCCCCGTCCTGCCCGCCTTTGGCCAGGCGGTACCTCGATCCCTTCTCGTAGACGTAGAACCGATCTTGCGGCTCTCCGGTGCGCTCCGCCTGTGGCACGTCATTGTCGCGCGTCTCCAGCGAGCGAACATCGTAAGACTTCTCCCACGCTTCGCGCTTGGCCGGGAACCCTTCGGCGACCAGATCGCGGATCTTGTTCAATGTCTTGTAGCCGAACTGCAGCGCATGCATTGCGCCGTTGCCACCGATCAGGAGGGCTCGCTTGTTGTTGGCTTTTCCCTGCTCGGAGCTTCGATCAAACGGACTCGCACGGCCATAGGTAGCCCGCGCATCGGCAGGGACCGGGAACACCTTGCCAAAGACATTCTCGGCCTTGAGGTTCTTCCACAGCTTGTCGGCATCGGGCATTGCCTGCACTCGATCGAGCTCGGCCACCAGCGTCTCGCGCACCTGGCCCAGCGTCTCGATGTAGTACCGCAGATCGTCATTGGTTGGCGTCGTGCGGGTGGCCGGCGCAGCAGCGATCTTGTCGTACACCGCCTTGAGCGCAGCGGCCTTCCATGCCGGCGCGCCATCCTCGACCATCTTGGCGTAGTCGGGACGCGGCCAGACATTGGACTTGATGACCTGCGCGACCTTGAGCGTGTCGTTCATGCTGGACACGTCATCCCAGGCCAGACCCTTGAGCTTGCCGCGCCGATTGCGGATCAGCTCGTCCCCGGCATCGGTCAGGCGGGCCGACGGCTGCGGTGCCTGCGTCGGCTGCGCTGGTTCGCTGAATATGTCGGCCTGGCCTTGCGAGGCGGCCACGTCGGCCGCGCGGTCCGACCCGGTCAGCGCAAACCCGTCGCGTTCGGAGTCTGCCTTTGCCCTGGCATCGGCATCGGCTTGCTGCTGTGCTTGGGCCTTGGCCTGATCGGCAATGCGCTTGTCGCGCGCGCGAAGCTCCTCTGGGGTGTAGCTGGTCAGCCCTTCTTGGGCTTGGTCTGGCTGCGGTCCTGTCGCACTTCCCGGATCCGCTGGATCTGCGCGGCTCGGTCCTCGGGCGACAGCTTGCCCAGTTCCACCATCGCCGCGGCTATCCGCCTGCGCTTGTCGGGGTCCTTGGGTAACGGCATCGCTGATCTCCTGGTCGCTGAATCCAAGGGCGCGCATGGCGTCCTCGGTGCTGGTGTTGCTGTCATTGTTCCACGGGATGTCCGCATCATCAAGGTCCGCGAATGCATCGGCCTGATCCATCGCATGGCGCTCTGCCTGCGCTTCACGTGAAACGTCTAGGCGCCCTTGTGCCTTCGCCCGACGGCGCTCAATGCGCTTCAAGGCCAGATTGATCTGATCGCTCTGCATGCCGGCGGTATCAAACCCGATCGCCTCGGCCTGGCGCTGCAAGTCCTCCATTGCGCGGCCGTCGATCTCGAGTTGCGCCTGATCGCCGGCCACGTCGTTCGATACCTGACGCTCGCCCCGCAGCTCGGCGCGGATCATCTCCACCAGCGCATTGGTGCCGCCGTTGTCCAGCATCGACTCGACTTGGCTATCGGTCAGGAATCCGCGCTCCACCGCCCGAGTCACGATCTCATCGAGCTGCAAGCCGCCCTTGCGGAATGTGCCGGGCATGCGGCTGTTGGCCTTGAATCCGCGTTCGCCAGTGATGTCGCCGGCCAGATCAGGCGCGATGCCCAGGTCACGCAGGAAGGACCGAAATGCGGACGCCTGCGCCTTGGGCTCTGTCGGCTGCGCTGGCGCGGTCTGATCGATACCCAATCGCCGCTTGATGCCGTCCTTCACGTCCTGCTGGTACAGCGACTCCAGATCCTGCCCAATCGCATCGACGGTGTCCGGGTCCGGGTTCGGGTTGTTGCCGTCCGACGGCTTTGGTCGCTGGTCAGGTGGAACCCACCCGGAATCGATCAATCGCTTCACCAGATCGGATGGCACGCTCACTGGTCCAGGCTCCGGGCTACTGGCGCGCTTTTCGGCCGCCCGGCGAACGTCCGGGGTCAATCCGGTGTCTTGTGCGTCCTGGCGGCCCTGATCGGACTGCAGGAACTCGTCTGCCGACATCGGCCGGGCCTGTCCCTGCGCATCGACCACGATCGGGCGATCCGGGTTTTGCACGGCAGGGTCATAGCCCAACTGGGGGATGCTCGGAATTGGCGCCGGCGTGGCCGGTGTGACTGGCCGCGTGGCCGCAGGTGCAGCTTGTGACTGCACGCTGTTGTCGATCACATCCGGCCGGGCCGGCATGCTGTCGGTGTCCGCCTTGATCGCGCCCGCCAGTAGCCTGGCGTCGTGACGTCCGGGATCTGTGGCCAGCTGCGCCGCGTTGATCGGTCCCGACACGAACGGCGCCAGGACCGCCCCGATGGTGCCCTCGTCGATTGCCTTGGCAAAGTTCAGCGGCTGGCCCTCGCCCGTGTCCTGTGCGAGCTGGTTGCCCACGTTCTCGCCGAACTCCTGCGCCGACTCCTTGCCGACACTGCGCAGCGCGGCGCCCACGGTTGGCATGCCACCACCGCGGGCCAGTTGGCCCTCCAGACCGCCACCGGTGAACTTGCCCACCAAGGCGCTTGCCGCGCCCGACCCCAGGGCCGCGAGCAGCCGCCCAGGCAAATCGGCCTGCGTCTGCCCGAACGTGTCGCCCGCGTTCATCAGCGCATTGGCGCCAACTGCCGATCCGGTTGCGAACTGCTCGCCCATGGCCGCCGCAGTGCGCGGGAACAGCACGCTGGCCCCCTTGGCAGCGGCCAGCGGCATTGCCATGGATGCGACCGACGGCACGCCCATGCTGGCTGCAAGGCCCGGGTTGCTGATCAGGAACGCGGCCTTCTCCAGGCTGTCGCCCTCGGGCATGCTGGCCAGCGTCTCGCGGTCGTATTGCGTGGTCGGCGATGCCGCCTGATTGGCCGCTTGACCGGCATGGCGAAGAAACCGGACTGCCGGATCCAGGGCGCCGCCGGCTGGAATGTTGGCGACATCCACGAACGGCTTGACCAGCTGCACGCCGGTGTTGCCCAGGATCGAATACAGGTCCTGCGCAATTGCCTTGGCATCCCTGACCGGTCGCGGAGCGCGCGGCGCCGGCGTATTGGCCTCGATCGCGGCATTCACCAAGGCTCGGTTCTGGCGGTCCTCGTTGAAGGTCGGCACCGCCATCTGCACGTCCTGCAACACGCTGCCTCCGGTTGGAGCGATCGGGTTGGCAGGGTTGTCTGGTGCGACGTATGGATTCCTGATCCGGTCGCGGCGCGGCCGGCGCGCGTCGGGCTCGCCCAGGAAGTCGTCGGCGCTCGGAACGTCGGCCAGGAAGTCGTCGGCCTCCATCAGTCCATCCCGAGCGCTTTGAGCTTCGCCTTCGCCTGTTCGCGGGTGATCCTGCCCGCCTTGAAGTCGGCCTTCACCTTGTTGGCCGCGTCCATATCGATCGCCGGCTTCTTGGTGCCGGCGTTCGCGTCAATCGGACCGGACTCGGACTTGGCTGCCACCTTGCCCTTGCCGGATACGCCCGCCAGTTCACCGGGGACCACCGGATCCATGCCGGCCACCATCAGCTCGGTGTTGATGAAGTCCTGCTTCTCGGCGGGGTCCATCATCGCGAACTCTGGCCGGCGCATGGCCGCCATGATGATCTGGTTGCGGAATTTCGAATTGGTCGCACTCGACCCACTGGTGCCCTTGTTCGAACTCGGCAGCGGCTGCCCGGCCCTGGCCGCTTCGTAGTCCAGCGCCGTGATGCCGCCCTCGACCTTCGCGTTGTTGGTCTGCACGCCACGGAGCCCGGCCAGCGCACGAGATGCACCAGCCGATGCGTTGGACGCGCCGGCCGCCGCGTTGTCCTTGCCAATCCCCGCGCTTGTTTTCTTGTCGAAAAGAACCGACAGGCTGGGACTCAGCGATTGTTCTGCCCCAGTGAACTTATTGAACCCCCGGCCCGTGGATTCGATGTTGGAGAACCGGTCCTTACCGCCCATAGCGGCCTGCGCCTCCGCCACCCGGCCCGGGTCGATCTGGCCAGCCAGCACCTGATCGCCCAGGGTCTGGTCGCGGTACACGTCGCTGGCCTTGGCGATGTTCTCGACGCTCTTGTCGCCAACCGCAAGCGCCTGGCTCGTCAGGCCGAGCGACTTCCAGATCTTCGACGCCGTGTCGTCCTGGTAGAACTTCGGGGCGGGCTGGAACGGGCCGACGCCGTCGACAGCTGGCGGCCGATACTGCGCCGGCAACTGCCCGGTCTGGGCGAACTGCGAAAAGTCCGCCGTCTGGCTGGGTGCCACGCCGTGCATCATCGCTGCGGTCTTGATGAGCTCGCCAAGACTGCCGCGCTGCTGCTGCTGTCGTTCGGTATCGGCCTGACCCTCGAACAGCGCGGCATGCGCCTGCGCCTGGCGCTGCTGGGCGCCTTGCAGATCGAGCTTGCTTTGCACGGCGCGCGCATCCTCAGCCGCCTGCGCCTGATAAAGCGGCGCCATTGCCATGGACCGGAAGAAATTGCCGATGCCGTCGGCCGCATGCTGCGCGCCAGTGTTGGGGACTCGAAACCGCATAGACCTCCCCTTTACTGCGGGCCAACGAGCCAGCTGCCGTTTGCAAACCCGCCAGGCGCCCCGGCGACCATCTTCTTGGCCGTAGGCAGGCCAGCCCGCCCCATCCCATACGCACCCAGCGCAGAACTCACCAGCATTCCGCCCAGGCTTGGTTGCCCCGCCGCGTCGATGCCGATCTGGTCGATGTTGGAGATGTTGTTGGCGCCGGTCTGGATACGGCCAATCTCGCCAGCCGTGTCGCCAAAGGACACGGATTCATTGCGGCGCAGCTGCTGCGCGCCACCGATGCGCCCGAAAAGCTGGGCAAGTTGCCGGCTGGACTCCGCTGCCTTGGCGGTCTCCTTGGCCTTGGCCGTCAGGTAGTCTCCAGTGCCGCCGGGGATAGTGCCACCGACCTCGACGCCTTGAGCCGTGATTGGCTTGGCCGTGCCAGCCTGCTCGAGCTGTTGCGTCAGGTCCTGCGTGATGTCGTCCTGCGCCTGCTTGCGGGTGTTCGGGTCGAACTCCTGCACGCGCTTCATCGCCACGTCGGTGGCCTGGTTCTGCGCGGCCATGGCCCGCTGGCGAGACTCCACAGCCATGCGCTTTTGCTTGGCGACGGCGTCGGCCTGGCTCTTGTGCGAGATTGCCGCGCTCAGGAGCATTGCCCCAATGCTGATCGGATCGAATGCCATGGTCTCCCCTTACCCGTTCGTGCCGGTGTACCGCTTGCCGGTGAACAGATTGCCGAAATAGCTGCTGCCACTCGAGGTCTGTGGCACGCCATTGGGGAAGCGTGCCGCGTTGACTTTGTTGGCCAGATACGCCTGGCCCATGTCATCGAACAGCCGCCCGACGGACGCCCCGGCCGTGTTGGCCTTGGCGGTCGATGCTGCGGCCGCTGCCTGCCCCGCTGCAAGGCTTGCCGCGGTTCCGGTATCGATGCCCGACTGCGCCAAGCTGATCAGGTTCTGGCGGGTTTTCTCGTCCACCGACTGCAGATCGGACGCGGCCCCGATGCCGGCCTGCTCCGCCCGAATTTTGCCCTCGCCGTAGCGCGTTTGCAGGTCGCCGCCTGATTCAGCGTCAACCGATCCACCCATCAAGCCAGCGCGCGCCAGGCCGAACAAGTTCTGGTTGCTGGCCGTCGTGAACTGGCGATCGAGGTCTCGCGTGGCGACGTCAGTCGTTGCACTGCCGACATCCTTGTACAGAGCATCCCGGGCGGCCTTGTTGGCAGTCACATCGCTCTGGGTGCCCTCGAACGCCTTCATCGCCGCATCGAACCCGGCCTGGTCGAACCCGCCTGCCGTTGCCGCAACCGGAGCCACATAGCGACGTTCTTCGCGCCCGACGTCGACATATCCACCAGGCGTGCCGCCAGTGGCCGCCGTAGTGAACTGCTCGCGCGTGGGCGCCGCGCCAACGGTTGCGCTCGACGGCGCGATGCCGAACTTGCCGTTGATCGCGTCGACGGCCATCTGAATCTTGCGCTGGCGCGCCTGCTCTTCTGCCCGCAGGTCAGCCGCACCGCCGTCTCCGCCACCGCCCATGTCACACCTCGATTCGCAAATGGTTGTACCTGTGCTCGAATCCAAGGGAGCGCAGCACCCGCGTCATCGCCGGCAGCGCACACGCTTCGATTCGTGTTGCGCCTGATTCTTTCGCCCATTGGGTGAACTGCCGCCAGAAAGTGACTGCGACTTCGGCAAGATGACTGCCGCCCATGGCCATGATGTGCACCGTCTGCGCGCGCGGATAGTGCACGAAGCGAAACACCATGGCCAGCACCGGCGCGCCTTCATCGTCCAGCGCAAGGCCTGCAAACGCGGTGCCAGCTTCCACCATAGCGGCCAGGTCCTGCAGCGTGTATTCGTCCGATACCTGGTCGATCCGGCCATCGAGCAGATGTGCCACGGACCACCAGTGCTGGTCGATCAGCTCTCTGGAATTGAGGAACACAGCGCGCATGGCCTACACCGGGCCCAGGTTGTCCCAGTAGATCGTCATCCTGTTGATCTGAACCTCGAGATTGGGGTCCCCGACGAATCGCAGCTTGAACTCCGTGCCAGCGGCCGTCAGCGGGAGCATGCCGCCGTTGTACGTCCACCCGCCATCGGCAGATCCCACCGCCAGGGTTTCGGCCAGCACTCCATCACGCCCGCCGTTCTCGGACACGTAGACCTCCAGCGCGACCACGTTCATGCCATCGAAGTCGATACCGGTCAGGCCCTTGAGATCGCCCGGCTTTCCGAAGTCCAGCCACTGCGTCTCAGCGTAGACCGCCAGGCTCTCGGTGTTGATGTCCTCGGCCTGCAGAAACACGTCGGGCATCATCACGTACATCGCCGAGTCGCCATCCTTGCGCAGGTACACAGAGTTGCCAAGCTGCACCCACGCGTTGATGTTGGCCGTGCCGGTGACACCCAGGCCGTGCCAGGCCCACGCGTTGAGCTTGGCGGTCTTGGAGTAGGTCCAGGCCGTCCAGCCGTACTCACCGTTGATCGCGGCCAGCAGGATCTGCCGATTCGGGATCTGGCCAGCGGCGAAGGGCCTGGTCGAAAAAGTCGCGGAACCGAATGCCATGCCGCTATCCTGACACCCATCGCGAAGGCGCGGTAAGCCAGTATTGGGACACCGGTCCTGCAGCAAGGGCAATCACAGCCGGTTGCGACCCGCCGTTGGCGGTACGCGTGAGGTTCACTGGCGAGGACGTGAACTTCTTGATCGGCAAACCCACATCGACATCAGTCGGAAACAACGCGTTACTCAGCGTCGTGAGCGAACGCACGCCCGACTCGGAGAGGAATAGCAGATCACCATACAGGCTCACGATGGATCCATGGTGACGCGTGCCGACACCGTCCACAACCCGGTCCAGCGCCATCGCCGTCGGGTCTGGGTCGATGATCCACAGCTGAATCGACTGATCGGTGAACACGGCCAGCTTTCCCTGATACAGGCCCAGGCCGTAGACCCGCTGCCCGCTGCCGAAGTGCTGCGAGACTGGCAGGAACCCGGCATTGCTTGCTGCGGTCCAGTCGGTCGGATCGCCGACCTTGCAATACCGAACTGCCTGCCCATCGTCCGAGACTGCGAAGATGCGCCCGGTGGCCGTCACCATCTGGCCAGACTTGGGCATGTTCACGTCGGCGACATTCACCCCCGTAACCGTGTGGGTGCCTGTGTTCACACTGAACAGCACGCCATATTTCGTGGTCCCATTGTCGGGCGATACCACCGCCAAGAAGCCGTTGTTCCAGCGGGTGACGCCCAGCAGCCGGGCCGTGGTGGCGTCGGCGAAGTTGCCACCTGCGCCACTTGAGTAGAAGGCGTAGACCAGCCGGTCATTCGTCTCGGTGTTCACAACTGCACTGACCAGACCAGTGCTGGCCACGTTCCAGCACGAGAAGGTCCACAAATATCCCGCGTTCGACTCCAGACCCTTCCACTGCGGTCCCAGGCTGAACGATCCCGGCGCCTGTTTGAACTTGGCTCTCGAGCGCAGCCAGCCGCCGGGCTGCACATCCATGTTGATCAGCTTGGCCAGAGAATTGGCCGGCGCCACGCTCGACGGGCGCGCCACCAACAGGCCGCCATCGAACTTGTCGAACGTGGTCTTGGACATGGCGGGTCAGCTCCAGACCTGCCGAAAACCACCAGCGGTTTGCACAATCCGCGGCACAGCTACGCGATCCGATTGCGGGATGTACCGTCGATTCTCGCGCTGCTCATACTTCGTCTTGGACAGCATCGTCTTGAACGCCTGGCCCGACACCTCGGCATCGGGTTTGCTGTAGTGAGCCTTGCCCATAGCGATCGCATACGCCAGCACCAGGCGGTATGGCGCGCTGGGAACGTCGGCGCTCTCGCTGAACCGGGTCAGCACCCGCTCATGGTCGACGTACAGCGGATAGGCCTGGTCCGGCGTCGGCCACACTTCGAGCGTGAACACGGCCGGGTCGCCTTCGAACTTGCTGTCGTACCACTCCGGGGGCGCTCGCATATCGCTGTGCGCGCGCATGGCGTGCGTGATGCCCTGGGACAGCGGCAAGCGCTCTTGACTGCCCTGCGCAATCCAAACCGCTTG
This sequence comes from Comamonadaceae bacterium G21597-S1, assembly GCA_027214345.1. Lineage (GTDB taxonomy): Bacteria > Pseudomonadota > Gammaproteobacteria > Burkholderiales > Burkholderiaceae_C > CAISIP01. Next base: position 29,493 of record JAPWHR010000009.1, on the reverse strand, counting down.
CACACTGCCCCGGGCAATCGGTACGCTGTCCACGTCGGCCACCCACGGGTATGTCGCCACATCAGGCGCCAGGGTGATGGTGGACGTGAACGGGAAGCCGTCGTCGAGCTGTTGGTAGACGAATTCGTGAGCCTCGGTCAGGATGTCGGACAGCGCCGGTGCATTGCCGATGGTGCCATTCAGGCCGCACCGCTCGCGCAGCGTGGCGAGCATCTGCGCGAAGGTCTTGACGGGGGTGACGGAGATGGTCATGCCGTGATGCCGCGCTCCATCAGGGCGCCGATGTATCCGATTCCATCCGGAGCAAAGCGACCCCAAAAATCAGGAACCTTGCGGTCGACATTGGCCATCGTATAGATGAGTGCATCACGCCTCGGGCGAACTGGCAGGCCATATTCGCTCATCAGATTCACTTCACTGAAATCGGCATCCCCCATGCCGTCTGCCAGTGCAACAGTGTTGGTGATGTCCCAATACTTGTTTGTCACACCGGAAAACCGGTTGTTTTCGCCAGTGATAAATCCCCTGCTGCTGGTCGTTCCGATGGCTCTTGTAAATCCAACGTACAAATTCCGCGAGTTCATCGCGTTGGTGGCCGTCGATGAATAGGCAGAGCCAAGCGAGCCTGACAACCGATTACGGCTGATCAGCGTGTTGTTGTAGAAGGCGGAACCAGGAGCCGCAATGCTGGTGCAATACGCGCTACCCGAGCCGGTGAAGTCGAAAATGTTGCCGTAAGCCTCGCTGCCAGTTGGCACGACAGACTGCACAACATACAGCAGACGGGAGCCGCGCACATAGTTCTGGCGAAAGATGGCTTTCATTTCCAGATTGACGCCGGCATTTTGCGCTGCCTGTGCGTATGGCGCATTTGCGCCGTACCCGAGAAGAACGTTGCGCTCGATGACAGCCAGCCCACCAGTTTGGCCGGATGCAATATCCAGCATGATCAGGTGCTTGCGGTCGTCTGTGGTGTGGTCGACATAGTTGTCGTGAATCCACACGTACTCAGGCGAACAAGCGATCAAGTTCACGAAATCACTGTTACTGTCGGCGCGCGTGCCGAAGTTGCTGGCACGGTTGTGCCCAATCTCGCAATACTCTCCAACCGAGCCGTAGATTGCATCGTTGCCGATAGTGTCGAAGTCGCACCCAAGCACCAGCAACACCGGGGCAGCGTCCGCGTACTGGCCGTCGCTGTTCGAGCCCACGTTAATCGCGTTGTTGCCCAGGCGCGTGAAGCTGCACCCGATGTACGCACCCGACACCAGTTTCGTAGGCGATGCGCCACCGCCGCGCCGGTTGTGCGAAACGCAGTGCTGCCCGACGTTTGACGCGCTGGTTTCCGTACCGGTCCTGTCGATCAGGTCGAAGTGAATGTTGGCGAAAATCGTGTCGCCGTTAAGCAGTACGGATGCCGAGCTTGCTGGCTGGATGGCCTCGATCTTCGGCTTTGGCGCGTCCGGGTTGCCGTAGTCCGTCAGGATCATTCCCTGGGCACTAATACCAAGCTGCGTCGTGCGATTCCATGTGGTGCCTCGCTTGAAGCGCCACACCATGTGGTCAGCCTGCGTTGGTGGAGTGCGGCGAGGGTTACTCTCGGTGCCGAGCGGGTTGGCGGTGTCGTCGCCCTCGTTGGGCGCAATGTATGAGACTGTCATACGGCCTCCGTGATCGTGACTACCGCTCCAGATGCCTGCGCGCCCGTCGTGACGTACCGCATTGGGCGATTTGGCTCGTCCCACCGCAACCCGGCAGCGGCAGCGGCAGCAAAAAGCGGGATGGACTGCCCGCCAGTCGCCGTCATGTTGGATGTCGATGTGTTCGAGTCCAACGAAACCACGATGCGCCGCGCCTCTGACGGGCCAAGGTAGTCGCTCGATGCGCTGTTGGTGACGGTCGATGATTTTTCGATGACCTGCTTCCGTGGATCAGGAATCGTGCCGCCATCGAAGACGCCGCGCTTCGAAACGTAGACATCAGACAGAACCGCAGAAAAGTCCGTTTCTTCGCCGTTCTCTCCAACGAAGCCGAGCTCGTTCTGCTTCGAATCCAACAGCGAACGCAGAATATTTCCGATGCCGCCATAGACGGCGACACCCTCGGACACAGCTTGCGCCTCTGTCGCCGGATCCATGGACGCCACCGATGAACCACTGGCATACCCGCGCCAGTCCCGTGTGAATGTGATCATTGTGGGTTACCTTCCATTTCCGAATAGCCAGAATTGATCGTCATGTCAATGTCCCTTTCGCCTTTTCAGCTTCGATGCGCGCCACGATGCGCGCCAGATCGGTCTTGCCCTCGTCGGTCAGGATGGCCTTGGCCAGCACCAATGGCGTGATCTCACTGAGCATTGGTTCGTACTTGGCAGGCGTGTTCTCCGGCGTCACTGGCACATCAACCTGCGTCCAGGTGGATCCATCCCACACCGACCGCTTGCCAAGTTCGGCCGCGGGCGGCTGAACCTCGACGGCATGCGTTGGCACGATGAACGCGCCCTTCTCCAGTGGACTCTCCTGAGCCAGATACTCGCCCTTGTAAGTGCCAGTCTCCGGATCGAACAGATAGACGGTTTTCATGTCGTCAATACTTGATGATGTACAGCGAACGATTGCCCGCTGGCAGGTTGTAGGAGCCGCCGACCGACCCCGTGTTTGCGGCGGTCACGCCATAGACCGCGCCGCCCGACGTGACGCCAAGATTGACGTTTGCTCCACCAGAGTGCGTGTGGGCCTTGACGTCACCCGTCGTTGCCGCCGCCACGTTGCCATTGGCTTGCACAAACACTTGATCGGGCAGGACGTAAGGCATGCCGAACGTCGTCGACCCGTCTCCAGCACCCCAAGTTGTACCCAAGGCCGTGAACAGCCGGGCGTACGTGGCGCGGGAAATGTCAGTTGGCGCAACCGGCACGGTGAGCCATCCGGACGGCGGTGCCGAGCCCGCGAACAGCACCATGGAGCCCACCGGCGTCAGCTCGGTGGACACCAGGCCGTTGAGCAGGATGATCTCGCCCGTCATCGTGCCACCGGTCTTGCTCAAGGCGCCGAGCAGACTGAGCCACTCGTCTCGGGTTGCTGTCACCCCAGGCGACAGCGGCGCAATGCCGACCAGCTTGGTGCCTGCGGTGAGCACCACCAGTGAGCCGCCATTGCTCGACCCGCGAACAGCGGTGCGGGCCAGCTGGTTCGCAGCCGAGTAGGTGCCCAGACCGTACTCATACTCGCCAGTGGGCTTGCCGAAGGAGTCGACGCCCTCGATGTAGTACCAGCAGGTGTCCCCGATCGAGCAGGCCGAGGCAAAGGAGCGAAAGCCCAGGGCTGCGCCGGCCAGCACCATCGTGCCATTGCCGACGGTAGTGCTTTGCTCCAGAACTCGGTCTGCGACGATCAATGGCATGGCGAGCCGTCCTTACGCCGGCACGGCGGCCTTGATGGCCTCCAGGATCTGCGCCTTGGTGGCATCTTCGTCCACGTCGATGTCGTGCGCGGACGCGTATTCGAGCAGCTGCGCCTTGGTCCACTGGGCCCCGGGTTTCCCGGCTGCTTCCTGGCCAGCTGTGTCGCTGGCAGGGGCACCGGTCTTGACGGACTTGGGCTTGGAGTCAGGGCCCTCGAGCACGATACCGGTGTTCTCGTTCTCGACCTGGCCGACGCTGGCGTTGAGCACAGCCCTGCGGATGTCGCCACGCGCCGTCACGCCGTAGGCATCACGCACCGCGTCCTCGTTGTATTTGCGGGTCAAACGCTCGTATTCATCGTCCGCGTCCAGAGCGGTGTTCTCGCCATTGGGCTCGCCGGGATAGACGTTCGTGTCACCGTGGATCGCCTGCAGAATCGGGATCTCGTGCTCGGGCACCTGCGGATATTGGGTGGTCGTAATGTCGCGGTGCACACCAACGACGATCAGAGGGACAAGGTGTTTCATGGCTGGGTCTCGCTTTCTGTGTAGCAGGGGTCAAGGAAGCGGCGGCCCGGGTGTTGATCCGGGCCGCCAGGGGGTTACGCGACGATGATCAGACCGTGCGCATTGCGCCGATGCGCCTTGAGGCGACAGCGCAGATCCACGGACACATATGTCGCGCGGATGTTGTGGGGCGACATCGGGCTGTACACCGTCATGCCGTCGTCCTCATACAGCAGCTGGTCGCTGTTGATGAAGTACGCGCGCTTCTCCCACAGGGCCGATGCGGCCGGGGTCTCCAGCGCATCGAGCGTGGAGAACGTCGGATCCCACAGGATCTCCACACCCTTGTAAAACAGCCCGGTCTTGCTGCCCTGGCCCACACCGGCGTCGATCCGCTTGACCGTGCCAGCGTCCACGTTCTGGGTCAGCGTGATCAGCGTGCGATACACGTCGATGAACGTCGATCCGGCGATGATGCAGTCGGGCGTACCGCCGTTGCGATGGCACGCGCGCCACATCGCCTCCATGGTGGCCAACAGGTTCACCGTGGCAACCGCGCCGGCGAAGTAGTTGCGCCAGTAGGTCTTGGTGGCCGGATCCAGGCCGCCATAGGCGCCAACCGCCGGGGTACGAGAGATCGCTGCGTCCAGGCCCACCACCGCATCCGATCCGGACGTACCGTCGCGGTGCAGCTCGATGTCCAGCTTCTCCTTGAAGCCGAGCTCGAACGCTTCCATGTGCTCGGTGATCATGTTGGTGATCACCGCCTTCTCGTTGGCCGTGGGCACCAGCTTGCCTTTGCTGGCCGGGTCGGGATCCACGAACACGCCTGCAGCAAACAGGTTGTCCCACGGCAGGTACATGCCATCGATACCGGTGTACCACTCGTAAGTGGCCTGATCGATCGTGTCGCGCTTGGTGAACGTGCGCGGCGATTCGCCCTTGCTCCAGGCGAAGTTCGTGCCGTAGCCCTTGCGCACCTGCACCTTCTGGTTCACACCAGGGTTGAGCTTCTTGCGCTTGGCCATGAGCTTTTCGAGCAGCGGGTGCTGCGTTCCGACCTGATCGATCGGGCGATTGCGCAGGTAGTCTGCGATGGAAAGTGTGGCAATGGTTGCCAGGTCGCCGCCAGAGATTGGCATGGTGGTGCCCTCCAAGAATGAAAGTTGTGGATCTCCTTTCACGCTTGCTGACGCACCGGTTCAGCGGGGGCATTTGCAGGACCTGGCCTTGCCGGTGGCGAATCCGGCGTTGCTGCCATGAGGTCAGGCCCTGCTGGGGCTGTGTGTCGCGACTCACACGTACATGCGGTATTCCTGGGCGTGTTGCAGCTGCCAGGAGCCCGGGGCGCGACTCCCGGTTACAGCGACCTTCTGACGACTGCGAGCGAATTATTTGCCCGTGTCAACACCACTCACGCCAAAAAGTGATTCACCCTCACCCTGGCAGGCCTGCGGCCGCCCATGCATGTTCGACCGATTCTTCGGCCGTCACCGACTTGTTGCCGATCTGGCGCGTGCCGTTGGCAACATAACCAGGGCGCAGCGGCTGCGGCGCGGCCGGGGGCGTTGGCGCCGGCGCCGGCGGGGTATAGGCGTCGTACATCATCAGCACGGCCGCCTGCCACTGGTGCGGCTCGTAGGTGGTGACGAACTGCTTCATCTTGGCCGGATCCTTCAATTGCCCCGCGATGAACGCCAGTTTCTCGGCGTGGCCAGGAGTGCCCGCGCGCTGCGCGAGCGTGGTGTCCATCATCCTCGCCGCCTCCTGCACCGTGCGCATGAACTTGGTCTGCTCCTGCGTGTCCTGGGCCGCCTGATCGGCCTTCGCCGCCTTGTCGCGCAGCTTGGCGACTTCCAGGGCGCGCTCGCGGGACATCGCCATGTCCTCGACATCCTTGGCCAGGTCCGGGTGTTTGGACAGAGGGTCGACGCCGGGCGCCTCGATGCCCAGCCGCGTTGCCAGGTCGGCGCGCAGGCCGTCGATCTGCTGCAACGCGGTCTTGAGGTCTTCCGGGTTGTCCGACTTGAACAGCCGGCCCATGGCGAGCATGCCCTGGAATTCGTCCTGCGCCAGGCCCGACTCGGCCACCATCTGCCGCACGGTCTGCAGTTGCGCTTCCGCCTCCGTCGCCCGGCGCTCGAGATCCGGCACGGCCTTAGCGCGCTCAGCCAGCTTCGCCCATCGGCCCATGGTCTTCTCGTTGGCGCCCTCCGGTGGCGTCAAGTCATCGTCCTTGGCCTCCGCATCCTTGGCCGACTTGTCGGTTGGCTTGGGCTGCGCGTCGGGCTTGGCGCCACTCTTGTCGGCCGGACCGGTCTTGGCATCGCCACTGGCGGGCTTGGACTCGTCGTCGGGCTTGCCGATCCCATCGAGCAGCGCCGTGATCTTGGCTGCGTTCTCGTCGCCGTGGCCGGTGTCGACCTTGACGATCTCGGGCTCTGGCGGTGCCGCCGGCGTCGCGTCTGGTGCAGGGGCGTCGGTTGGAGCAGCGGCCCCGGTGCCGCCGGTGTCGCCGGGCTCGGGGGCGAGGAATCTGTGTCGTGGGTATTTCATTGGAGTGTTGCAGGGGGTTGACCAGGCTGGCCGCCCGGCATTGGCATGCCCGGCATGGCGCCGGGAATCTGGGGTGACGCGGCCACGGCGGGCATGGCCGGCGCAATGGGCTTTAGTGGCAAGAATCGGTCGACGTCCAGGGATTCATCGAACCGCGCGGCCGTCTCCTTGACCAGTTCGCGGTATGGCGTGCTGTCGCCTCCGGATGCGTCGACGGCCATGATGGTGCCGATCATCTTTTCCAGCAGCGGCAGGGCCCGGGTCCATGACTCCTGCATCTCGAGCTTGTTGGGCGCCGCGGTCGAGCCGGCCCGGATCTTCATCTGGATCAGCTGAAACACGGTATCGGGCGTGCGCTGCGCTGGCCACTCGTATGGCAACTCGGGCGGTGGCGGCGGCATGCCGGTCGCCACGGTCTGCGCCGCGGCCGCCATCGGATCGACAGGCGCCGGGCTGCCCATAATCTGCTCGACCTGCTGCGGAGTCATGGCCAGCAGGCACAGCTCGCTCGAATACTGCGCGATCTCGGTCAGCCAGTCTTCGACCGTGTCGCGGAAATCGGCAACTCTGGCGCCCAGGCTCTGGTCGCTGATGCTGGCCTCAGTGGCGGTCTTGGGCTTGGTGACGATGGACCTGGCCGCCTCTTGCAGGCCCGAAACCGTCTCGATGTCGTAGCTGATCGGCGACGTGTCATAGGCGGCCGGGTCGATCTGCAACAACTGGGCCTGCTTGAACACGTCCTCGACCTTCCTGTCTGCGGCATCGAGAACCATGACTTCGCCCAGGCCTGGAATCGTGATCTTCTTGATCAGGTCCTTCTCGCGCACGTCACCCGATGCGATCCAGTGCGGCACGTTCTTGCGGCGCAGCTCGGCGAACTTGTCACGTGTTTCGTTGTGCTCGACTTCGAGCTTTTCCAGATCGTCGACCAGAGACTGGCTCACAACAACGCCGTCGACAACACCCCACGGCAGGATGAAATACGCCCACCACCGCTCACCGGCATATTGCGGCTGATACGGCGCGCGCGCGAACTGGGATTTGATTCCGTCGACCAGGGTATAGATCGTGTTGTCGGTCTTGCTCCAGATCTCGTAGACCAGCACCAGCGGATCATCGGCGCTATCGCCTTGCATGTTGGTGCCGGAATACGGACTTGTGGCATTGGCCTGCGGGGACTTGTCCACGTCTCCGACCTTGTACGTCGTGGCGTGTGTCAAGTCGATCCCCGGCATCAGCCCCATCGCCACGGACCGGCGCATCGGGATCTTCTCGATCATGTAGGCCGACTGCTCGTAGTCCAAGATGTCATCGATCGCGGTGTCCAGCAGCAACCTGTCGGTTCGCACCATGTCCAGCACCAGGCCCTCGGACGCCACAACCTCCTTCTGCGCCTCCCAGCCGGCAATGGCCTGCTCGAGCTCGCGGCGCTTGGACTCAAGGTCGGTGCGGGTAGCTTCGTCGCCCTCGATCTGCGCCAGCAGAGATTCGATGTTGGCGATGTTGTCCTGCGCGTCCTCGATGCGGTCTTTGATGATCGGGTCGATCTTGCGATCGCGCTGGTACTGCACCTTGAGGATGCCCAGCGTGCAGGTCATGGCGGCGCGCACACCGCGCTTGGCCTTGGCCTTGAGCTTGGCATCCTCGAGCATGGTCTGTGTGACTGTCGACACCGTATCGCACAGCTTGCGCAAGTTGGCGCCCTTGTTCGTGGGCTCGGCCGACATCTCAGGGTTCTTGGCGTAGACCTTGGACTGCACCACCGCGATGTTGGCCTTGATCAGATTCGCTCGCTTCTTGTTGTAGTGCGGGCTCTCCGGGGTGGTTCCAGAGGAATCGTCGATGCCACGCACCAGCGCGCGGTTGTATCGCACGCGCCGGTGGAAGTCGTCCCAGTGCTTTTCGGCGGCCTTGATGCGCTTGAACCAGGTCGCGACCAGTGGATCGTCCTTCGGCCTTGTCTGTTCGACCTGAGCCGAGACAATGGATTGCGCGCTGCCTGGCGGCGGCGCTGGTGTGGGGGTGATGTCAATCGTCATCGTGTGATCCGCTCGATTCGGTGTGATCCGTCCGGCAGAATATGGACCGGGTTCGCCTCTGGGTCGCCAGAAAGTGATTCCTCGGGCTCACTTGGCGATCGCGTCACGCGCACCAGACCCTGGCGTGTGGCGTCCCAGGCGTGGTCCTCGGCCTCGGTGTCCACGTCATCGGGATCCTCTGGATCTGGCTCCAATGTCGGCACGGTGCGCAGCCAATGGCGACAGGTATCGAACACCGCGAGCTGGTCAGTCTCGAGCAGCCGCACAATTTCCATGGCGCCGGCGGCGCGGCTCCCCTTTGCGGCCCAGGCCGGGCGGAACTTCACGCCATGGCGTTTGAACGTCTCGGCATGGGTGTTCTGGGCGCCATACTGGCCACCGCCGCGGGCGAACAGGTCGGGACCGGTGAACGACGGACCCATCCAGATGCCGACACGCTCGTCGTGCTTCTCGCGCTCGGCGATGCGCCTGGCCACCGTGTCGGGCGATTCTTTGCTGCCCACATTCGGCAGGTCCTTGCCGTTGTCGTCTTTGGCGATGCCGTACATCTCGCGCCAGATGTAGGTCTTGCCCTCCGGGTCCTTGGCAAACCACAGCACCGCATACGGCTTGGCATACCCCCAGTCCATCGCCCGCCAGCATTTCCAGTGGCCGGGGATCGGGAACGGCTTGACGATGTGTTTGGCCGGGTCCCAGCAGTGCTCGAGGAAGGCACCGATGTTGATTTCCCAGGAGCCGTGCAGCCAGGCCTTGCGCCGGTTTGGATCCTTGATGCCCTCCAGCGTTGCTATGTAGTCCGGATCATTGGCCAGGAGCGCCAGGTTCTCGCGAATATCGCCGTGCACGTAGGTGCGCTCCCTGCCCTGCGCGTCGCGGATGATGTCGCCGGGCTTGCTGACACCGATGTTCCAGCGCTCTTTCACAGCTGCATGGCCGCGACCGTATGGGTTGGTGGTGGCCCGCACCATGCGCGGCATGCCCGGCTGGCTCGAGCGACAGCAGCTGTGCATCATCTCGTAGAAGCCCAGCGTGCGCCAGTTGGTCAGTTCCTCGAATCCGATCCACGGATATTCATGGCCGTGGTAGTCCCAGTAGTCATCCTCCTTCACGCCCACTCGCAGCAGCAGCTCCTCGCCGCCGGGGAACCGCCATTTGTAGTCCGACGGGCTCTCAAGGAACCGGGCCGCGGGGAAGAACAGGCGAAACCAACGCTTGGTCTTGACGATGACGTCAGCCAGCTGCTTGTAGGTCTCCCGAAACAGGATGCCACGCCAGGCCGGGCCAAAGCCCACGCCGACGTACTGGGCGAACGACATCAGGAGCGCATCGGTCTTGCCCGGTCCGCGAGTGCCCTCGAACAGGCATTCGAATACCGGGCAGGCCAGGAACAGGGTTTGGCTACCCTTGTGCGGCGCCCATACGGTTGTCACCGGTGCTTCTTGCCCAGTCCTGGGAAAAGCGATGCCAGGCCCTGCGGCGTACGCACCTGGCGCAGACGAATGGCCTGCTGCAGCTGGCGCTGCATGTAGTCCTGCAGCATCTTGTCGTGCGGAGTCTCAGGCACCTGCGCCTGCAGGTCTGCGGGTGCCGGGAAAGGCTGCGCTGGATCCGTCATTGCCCATTGTCCTTCACGAGTTTCGTCCAGGCATCCGGATCCTGCATGACCCCCGGCACCACCAGCACACCAGCCTGCACCGTTGTCGTGGTCGCCGGCAGGTCCTTGCCGCCCTTGCCTGTGTGCTCGAACGTGGCGCGCTCTCGGTACACGTCAGGCCGGCGCGCCTTGAGCATGAAGATCAACAGCGTGTCGCTGTATTCCTGCAGGTGGCCACACACCTTCCCCTTGTGAAACACGGGCCTGGTCACACCGCTCATGCCGCGGCGAATTGCCTCACGCTCCATCAGTTCCGTACCGGCGTCGATCGCATCATCCCAGGCCTCGGCGAACTCTGCATCGTCGTCACGCCAGCGGTAGGCGGTGCAACGAGCGACGCAGGCAGTACGCGCGGCATCGCGCACGGTTTCACCGCAATGGAGCTCGACCAGGAAGACCATCTTGGAGACATCGTCATCCTCCTTTTGTGGTGTCGCCGGTGTATCAGCCATCGACCACCTCCACCAGCTCGGGCAACAACAGCACCACCGCAAAGGCACGGTTGCGCGGCGTCAAGTAGCGCAGCACCAGGTATTCGCGATGTTGGCGCCGCCGGCCACGGTACCCGGTGACACGCGCCAGTTGCCCCAATGGGGTTCGCACCACTGCACCGATCGGGATGGACTCAACGTCGATCGGCCGCGGCGTGAAGCGCAGCATGCCGATGGGCGGTTTGGTGTTGATCGCAGCGGTCATGGCTTGTGGGACAGCGCGCGGCGCCGGGCCTTGTTGCCTTCGGTGTGATTGAGCGATGACAGGTGCCACTTGAAGCACACCGGGCATTTGTAGGGAGTGGTCGATGCGTTGCCGTAAAGCTTCTGACCGCGAATGGCGAAGTCGCGAGCCTCGTTCTTGCTGTCAAAACGCTTCTTGTCGATGCACATGCGCTGGGCCGTCATCGCGGTAATCGTGCGCCCGATCTTGCGCATAGGCTCTGGTGGTTTCACGGAAGCACCATCACGATCCGAAACACGATACCCCCAAGGGGCAGCAGCTGGCCGGCGCGAAACGTCATTGGGCCGATCCGGGCCCCGTCGATGACGATGCGAGTCGGCGCCCAGTTGCCGCGGCCTTGGGGGCGCAGAACCAGCATCACGCAGCCTCCAGCGCCAGCGATTCCTGCGGCTGTTCGGTGGCAATTTTGGTGATGGTGATCACCACGCGCGCGCCCGCGGCGTCGGGCTCCATGCGCTCGCACGTGAGCCGGCGCACCCACTTGTCATCCTCGATGGCCACGCCCTTGATGGCGTCCAACAACACCTTGTTCGCGTTGTCCAGGTCGATGCACATAACGGTGTCATCCCACGCGGCGCCGTGCTCGCGCTGGCGCTTCTTCCAGTCCTGCGGGCGGTTGGGGTAGAGCTTCACATCGATCGCGACGCGGCCGGTGATAGGGGTCTTGATGCCGGCCGACTTGATGCACCATGCGGCCGCAGTGCGGTACCCCTTGGCCTCCTTGGTCGGCACGATGGTGATGTGGTTGCCGATGCGCACCGGGCGCCAGTAGCGGTTGGCCGACAACGGGTATGGAAGGGCAATGACGATCACGTTGTTGTCTCCCGGTAAAAGTCGTGTACTTCGACCCGCCGGCGCTCCCACACCCACGCATCGGCAAACGCTCGGGCACGCGCGCGCGGTCCAGGCGGGATGCTGCCGTCCCTGAGCCCTTGGCGCACCTCGAGCGTCGACAGCTCGGTCTCATCCGGGTTTGGACTGCGAAGGTCGTCTTCGGCGGTCATGCTGCTCTCCTGCGAGGTGTGACGGTGACGGCCTGCACCCTGGCGCCGATGAAGCGATCCAAGCGCAGGCCCCACGATCGGTAGTCGTCCATGCGACCGCCGCGTCCCGGCTGCGGCTTGAGCTGGTCCCACCAAGTGCCGACCCGTGGTTCGAGCCTGGCCACGGCAGCTTCGAACTGGCGGGCTATCGTGCCCGGACTGGTGGCCGTCTCGGGGTCGGTGTGGATCCGCCGACAGGCGTTGATCTCGTCGGTGACACAGGCCCAGTCGGTCAAGGCCTGCGTGATGCGTGGCCAGTCGCTCGGGTTGGCGGCGTAGTGGTAGGCGCAAACGCCAGTGAGCTGCCCCGGGTTGTCGAAGATCGCACCGGGCATCGGGCAGCCGTGGCCGGAGCATCGGTAGGTGCGCACGACCGGGGTGTGCGGGATCGCATCGGCCAGTGTTTCGGCCTTGGTTTTGTAGCTCATGCGGCTCTCCGGAATCGCTCAGCGTTGCCGAGCCAGTTCGACCACGATTGGCGCCAGCCCTTGATGCCGCGCCGCGTGCCGGCCCCCTTGCCGGCGGTCCAGTACTGGCGGAACTTCTCGCTCTGGTGCAGGATTTCGGCGGGTTCGAAACCCAGCCGTTCTGCGTCCTCTCCCCAGGCGGTTGGAAGCTCCCACGCGGCATCGAGAGGGACCTTGGCCTTGGCGGGGATATCGGGCTCGTTTTTCTCGCCGAGGTAGGCGGGAGGCGGCGGTAGCAGCGCTGGCGCTGCGCCGCTTAAGACTGACTTCTTACTGGTGTCTGGTGGATGGTGTCTGGTGTCTGGTGTCTGGGTAGCCGTTGCAGGCGTTGCAGGTGCCGTTGCAGGTTGCGTTTCAGGTTCCGGTGTTTTTGTTTCAGGTTCCGTTTCAGGTTCTGCCGGCTGCAACGCTTTGACCATCGATCGCAACTCGCCCATTCCGATGTTCCAGGGGGCATGCTGACCGGCGTCAGTGATCACCTTGAACAGGCGTGCACGCTCCTCGCGATGCTTCCTGAGCCTGTTGTCTTCGTTGGCTTTTTTGACCTCGCGCTCGGGCTCTCCGTCTTGGTATTTCAGGATGTCAGCGTCGCACCGGCGTTGGTGCCAGCCATCGTCTTGCAGCGTGAAAAACTCTTCGAGCACGACCTGAACGGCGTCGCGTTCTTCCTTGGTCCTGGCCCCGATCAGTCGCTGGACCGCCTTGATGTCGGCCGGCATTGGCCGCTCGGTGGCGTAATATTTCCGGATCATCCGGCTGTAGGCGGCGTCCTCGATAAACGTCAGATGCGCCGTTGCTTCGGCGAAATCGCCTATGTGGTGCTCGTAGTAGTTCACCTACCAGCCCCCTTGCGCCGCTTCACGTACACATCCAGGCGCCGGTTCGACTCCGCGATCGCAGCCTTGCCCTTCTCGGTCATAGTCAGCGACTGGTGCGCCTTGGCTCGGCCCAGCTCCTGCTTGGTGGCGAACACGGTTGGCGTGTCCTCATGGATGCGGCCGAAGGCATTGACGACCTGCGCCGGTTTGGGGCGGTGGAACTGGCCGGCGCTCATGCGGCACCGCCCTTTTCTGTCCCAGTTCTGACCGTTGACCGGAAGTGCTCGATAAGCGAGGCTTCGGCCATGTCAGCCCCATGGAACTTCTCGATCAGCATGTTGCGGATGATTTCGGCCTCCGTTGAGCCGGTACTGGCCGCGTGCACCTTGAGCCGGCGCTCGGTTTCCTCGGGGATTGACGCCTTCACACTGGCGCTGCACTTGCCCCAGGGGGTGAGCATGGGCGGTCTGGACGGTTGGCCCATGTCAGTGCCACTCCGGTGTTGGGTGGGCAGCCCGATCGGCATACGATGGAGTTCTCACACAACCATCACCGAAAGGGCCACCCATGAAATGTCCAAAATGCGATGCAACCATCACGTCGTCCTCGATTCGGGACCTAGATGGCAAAGTGGGGTTCCAGTCACGCTGGAAGTGCATTGCACACACCTGCCCTCAATGCTCGTGCGTGCTATCGGTACAGATCGACCCGGTGGCCCTGAAAACAGACACTGTGGATGCCGTGAAATCGGCGATGTCGGGCATGCTGTCGCAGCTTGCGGGTCAGGTGACGCGCCTGGAGAACGAGATTCGGCAGCTTCGAGCTCGGTAGCGGTCAAGGGCTCTTTGGCCCTGCCGAATGAAATGGCCCGGCACAGTTCCAGGCGCCATCGGTATGTGCTGCGCATATCAGGCGGCCTCGAATTCGGGATGGGATGGCAGCATGTACGGCGCCCCGTGAGAAGATTGGCTTCCCACAACTTCACTCCTCACGGGGGCCGCCATGAACAAAATTCTGTTCGGCTACGACTTGAACAAGCAAGGACAGGACTACGCAGCCTTGATCAAACGCATTCAAGCGACATTTCCGAACTACTGGCATTGCTTGGACTCCACATGGATCGTGGAAACGCCGTCCTCGGCGACGCAAGTGCGCGACTGGCTGTCGCCACTGATCGACTCCAACGACGAGTTGTTTGTGGTCGACATCACCGGCAAGCAAGCCGCCTGGAAAGGCTTCACTGGGACGTGTTCGTCCTGGCTCAGCGACAACCTCTGATAGCCCACTTCTGGCCGGAATCCATCGCGGATAAACGGCCAGTTCTGAGGGTGACACTGGATCGCGGTGTCTGCGGCCAGCTCGAACGGAATGCCGCCGCGCTTGCATACGGTTCCCGCTGGAAGGGTGAAAGTCTTGGTGTTCATGGATCAGGCCGCCTGGTGGGTGGGCTCGGGGGTGGCGGGGGCGCCTTCGGTATTGATGCCGAGTTCTCGCGCCAATGTGACGAGCTTCAGGGCGTCATTGGCTCCGGCCGCAACGTCTCCAGCTCCCCATCGGGATATGCGCGGCTGAGGGATTCCTGTGCGCCGTGAAATCTCCGATTGCGTGAGCTTGATAGGCTCGGCCTGTAGGCGATTGATCAGGTCAGCGATTGGGTTCATGCATGCGATGTTATGCGATGTCGCATAGTCTGCGCAATACCCTATCGCATTATTTGTTTTGGCATAGTCCATCCATGGACCCGAAACAGTTGCTGCAGGCGTTGATGAATCGCGACGGCGACAACCCGAACTCGCTTGCAGCGAAGGTCCGAAACAAGACCAAGCAGCCGCAGATACATCGGTTCTTGAAGGGCGAAGCGAAGGAGCCCAGGCGGTCAACGCTCCAACCATTGGCCGACCACTACGGCATCCCAATCGACGCCTTCTATGACCCGTCGATCGCAGCGCAGATCGGCGCGAATCTACAGGCCGGGAAGTCACTCAATTGCCAGGGCGAATCGCAGTTGATCGAGCCTCAACGAAAGGCAGCGCAGATTGGGGTCGCTCAAGCGGTCGTCGCCATCGGCGCTGCGCTGCTGCAGGTTGATGAACTCACGAGGGCGCAGACGGCACCGATCTTCGATGTCTTGACGCGCGAGCCTGGCCGGGCGGCAGAGCTGGGGCAACGCCTTGAAAAAACTCTCAAAGGGGGAAACGGCCAAAGTCCAATAACGCAGGAGCCGCGGGCCGCATGAACGCCCAGCTCTACCTATTCCCGAGCGGCGAACTTGTGATGCCAGCCGCCTTGATCTGATGCGATCCATGTCAATTGCCCTGGTCATCGTCGCGGCAATGGCCGCTTGGACGCTCCGGTGGAGCATCGTTCCGGCATCAAATCGCGAAGGGAATTCAGCTTTTGTGCTCGATAGGTGGACCGGCGCCGTCTCCCTCGTATCGGACATCAAGCGATACCAGATAACCGACTTTGCGCCAACGCCGAAGGCGCGCCCGATGCGTGCCGACGAGTTCCTTGACGAAAAGTGAAACGCCGCGCCCACGCGGATCGTGGGTACTTAAGGGAGAGAACTATGAAAAAGCTGATTGCCGCTTTGGCCTTCCTGATGGCCTCTGGATTCGTGCTTGCACACTCTGGCGGGACCGATAGCAACGGCTGCCACAACGAGCGCAGGACCGGCGGCTACCACTGTCACTGAGAAGTCTGGAACCTATGTCAATGCGCGACCTTGAGCACGAACCCCGCTGGTACCGCTGGCTCATCTACGCGCTGGCGGCCGCGTTCATCAGCGTGACGATCTACTTCGGGTTCGCCGACGCATTCATCGGCACTGTCGCGAAATGAGCAAGCCAAAACAACCTTCGAACGGCATTGCAGTCAAGGCAATTGAACAGGTCGGCCTGTCGGTACGTTGGCTGATCGCAGCTGGCGCCATTGCCCTTGTAAGCCATGACCTGCAAGTTGTTGTGCGCGCCTTGGCGGGAAAAACCACTGATGCCAACATCATGTTATCGTTCCTGTCCAGCGTTGACGTAAACATCTGGCTCGCATGGGGACTTGCAGCAAGTGGCATTGTCTACGGCAAATACCAGCGGGACCTTCGCAGGAAAGTAATTGCTGATACCCACGACCATGTAGTGACACTGGAACGGCAAATCGAACGTCGCCGTACGTCTTCCCAACTCACCAAGCTAGGTGACACAAATCCTGGGGACAAATGATGAATACTGCTTTGGCTGGATTGATTTCGTTCGCAGCGCTGTGCTGGTTCATTCTTGGTCCGTACAACCGCTATCGGATAGACCGGCTCCGGCAAGACCTCTTTCGGGCTCGAGACGATCTTTTTTTACGCGCAGCCGCTGAAGACATCTCCTTTGACAGTCGGGCCTACCAGGCGAGTAGAACTGTTCTGAACGGAATGATTCGATACACCCACAGAATCAGCTTGGTACGGTTCTTCCTGAGCATTCTGATCATGACGAAGGATGACGTGGCGCGCGTTCATGCCGAGATGGATCAGCAAATGTCTGCATCGTCGGCCGCCGATAGAAAGCTGTGCGAAGAGTACCTACGCAAGGCACACCTCAGCGTTGCGTACCACTTGATCACATCGCCGTTCATGTTTGCTTTGGTGATCCCACTCATTGCAATGGCGCTAGGCAAGCTCGGCGCCAAACTTGCGCGAAAAATAGTCCGTTGGCAGTCTCCGCGCTTCGAGACGCTTGACGGCGTCTTCTACCGAGAAGGCATGACACTGATCGCCTAGTCGGGTGGGGTTGTGACGGACGAACCCCGAACCTAGATTCGCCTTTGATCGAGCCACAGCCACCTTCGGGTGGCTTTTTTGCGCCCCCGGATTGGGGCGTGGAAATATTTTCGCAGATTTAATGCAATTTCGTATTGACATGATTATGCGTTAGCGCATAATAACTCCAACGCCCATCCCGGGTGAAGGAGAGAAGGATGAACGAACAGCAGTACGTTGATCGACTGTTCAGCGAAGGACAGGCGGCTCTAGCCAGGGCGGAGCTGCGGTTGAAGTCGTGGCGAACCGCTGAAGAGTTGCTTCGAAAGATAGGCGCTTCGTCGGATCGTCAAAGGCCGGATCCCGCTCAACCAGAGCCTGCAGCGCCCCAAGCGTTCGAACAAAAGTCTTGTGGTCATAACCCGGCTGAGCCTGGAGCGACCGTATGACTAGCGTCAAGCCATCGATTGCGCCAGCTGCATTGGCAGCGACGTTCGTCACAAGTTCGGTGATTTCTGCATCTGTCATTGGAAGTCCAGGTGTTGGTGCGGGAACTCATCGTATCCAAGTCATCGACCGCCAGTCCGGCGAAGTCGTAGGCCAGTACCAGAGCAAGCGGCGCGCCCGCAATCGTCGTGATGCCCTGGACCTGCAATACGGTGCAGTTCGCTACATGGTTCGTGAGGTGCCGGCATGAACGCCCACCTCCCCCTCCCACTGGCCCGCGCCATGGCCCCCTTCGCACCGCCGCAATCTGCAGTGCACCTGGCCATGCGCGATCCGATGCAGGCCCGCGTGTTGGCGGCCATGCCGTATGCACGCAGCGGCCTTGCCAACGAGCAGTTGATCGAGACGCTGATGCTGCTCACGAGCGACAACGCCCGCATTGACGCCCGCATGCGCTCCGTCTTGGAGCAGGCGCTGGACCAGCTGCAGGACATCGCCGAGGCTGACCGCATTGCCGCATTGGATGCGGCCGACGACGAAGCGAGTCTGCGCACCGGCGGCGCGGTGGTCGGGCAGTACGACGCCGGCACCGCGCGCCGGGTCGGCTTTCCTGGCGGGGTGATGCCATGAGCGCCGCCGTCGCCGCTATCTTGGCCGTGATAGGTGTCGGCCTGCTGGCCTGCGGCGCTGGAGTGGTCTTGTTCCTGGCGCTGCTGGTCAAGCACACGCCTCCAGATCGCAGCGAGAACCGCCCGCAGGATGACGCCGACATCGGAGCCATCCGCGACTCCATGCGGGGCACCCTATGAGGCGCCCGACCGACATCACCCGCATGCGTCCGCCCGAGCGCATGTTCCGCGGCGAACCCGCATCGCGCTGGGTCCAGGACTGGACCATCGCCGTCATCGGATTGGTCGCGTTTTTCGTGATCGTCCACTTCTGCAACTGACTTCCACCCCCCCTGAAAGAGAGCCATGAACGCACCGATCAACCACAACGCGCTGGCCACCGTCAGCGACTCCTCCAACGCCGTTATGGGATTTGGCAATGCCAATTCCTTCGAGCTGATGCAACGGGCGGCCAAGCTGTTGGCCAACAGCACCTTGGTGCCGGCCCAGTACCGCCAATTCAATGAGAAAAAGCGAGGCAGCGAAATCGATCTGATCGAGAACCCGAGCGCGATCGCCAACTGCGTGGTGGCCTTGAACATGGCCCAGCGCATGAAGGCCGACCCGCTGATGGTCATGCAGAACCTGTACGTGGTCGAGGGCCGGCCGTCCTGGTCCTCGCAGTGGATCATCGCCGCGATCAACGGCTGCGGGCGCTTCTCGCCGCTGCGCTTCGAGTTGACTGACCTCGGCGCGAAGGAAGTCGAATACACCGTGGTCGAGTGGGTCGATCGGCAACGCGTGAACAAGAAGCTCAAGACCACTATCCGCAACTGGCAGTGCGTGGCCTGGGCAATCGAGCTTGCCACGGGAGACCGCGTCGACAGTCCGAAGGTTTCGATGGAGATGGCTGTCAAGGAAGGCTGGTACGGCAAGAACGGCAGCAAGTGGCAGACCATGGAAGAAGTCATGCTGCGCTACCGCACGGCATCGTTCTTCGGCAAGCTGTACGCGCCCGAGCTGCTCATGGGCATGCAGTCGGTCGAGGAAGTGCAAGACATTCTGACCATGCAGCCGGACGGCAGCGTGTACGTGCCCGGCAAGCCCGAGGTGAGCATGCCGCAGGCCAAGCCCGCCACGGGCCACGATTCGGTCACGACCGTCGACCAGTCCACCGGCGAGATCCACAACACCGAGCCGGAGGCCAAGCCGGCCCAGGCGATCGACCCGGCAGACAACCCGGAGGCCGGTGCCGACGCCTCAAACGCGGAGGATAAAACGGACATTGCGCCAGCCAAGGCCAAGCGCGCAGCCAGTGAACCGGGCGCCATGGCCACCGAAGGCGAGCGCAAGTTCATCATCAACCGCGTCCGCAGCGCCGGCAAGGACCTGGCCGAACTGATCACCGCGGCCGGCCTGGAGGGCCTGAAAGTCGATCTTTCGGACTTGACCAAGGACGGCTTCATCGCGCTCAAGGACCAGCTGCCCAAGTCGGCCTGATCTGATCATGCTGACCTTCGATGAAGCCACGCACACCTACCGCTACAGCGGCCAGGTAGTGCCATCCGTGACCCAGATCCTGCGCCCGATGATGGATCTGGATCACGTCGACCCGGATTTGCTGCGCCGCGCCAGCGCATTTGGTATCGCGGTGCACGCGGCCTGCGAACTCGACGACAGGATGGAACTGGACGAGTCCGCGCTGGATCCTGCGCTGCGCCCGTACCTGATGGCCTGGCGCAAGTTCTGCCGCGAGCACGGTTGCAGCTGGGAGCTGATCGAGTCGCGCGTGTACCACCCGAGCCTGCGTTACGCCGGCACGCTGGACCGGCACGGGTTCTGCGATGGATACCGATCCATCGTCGACATCAAGTCCGGCACCGCCCTGTATCCGAGTGTCGGCCCGCAGCTGTCGGCCTATGCCCACGCGCACGCCCAGGAGATCGGGCAACCGTCCATGGCTGGCGTGTACCGCCGCTATGCCGTGCGGCTGTTCGATGGCGGGTACGAACTCAAGCAATACACGGACCCGACCGACTTCTCGGCGTTCGCCTCACTGGTCACCCTGCGTCAATTCGCGGCCAAACACCGCATCACCATCAAGGAGATTTCCCATGCCTGATACCGCCAACACCGCCGCGCCCACCAAGGGCGCCATCCAGTACGACGCCACCGCCGCGATCGTGCTCGGCCAGCAGGCGCAACGCGCCCTGTCCAACGCGGCCGACTTCACGGTCGACAGTGACGACATGCTCGAAGTTGCAGCAGTCGACCTGCGCGCCGTGAAGGCCCTGCAAAAGAGGGTCGAGGAGCAGCGCACCAGTATCACCGGACCGCTGAATCAGGCGGTCAAGGCGGTCAATGACCTGTTCCGTGCGCCGGCGCAATACCTGCTCGATGCCGAGGGCAAGCTCAAGGGCGCGATGCTCACATACACCACCGAGCAGCAGCGCCGGGCCGAGGAAGCCCGCCGCAAGGCCGAGGAAGCGGCGCGTATCGAGCGCGAGCGCCTGGCCGCCGAGCAGCGCGAACAAGAGCGCATTGCCCGCGAGGCCGCCCTGGCTGCGCAGCGCGCGGCGCAGGAGGCCGCCGACCTGGCCGCCAAGGGCGATGCCCAGGCCGCAGCCGCAGCCCAGGCCCAAGCCGCTGAGCAAGCCAAAGCTGCCGAGCAGGCCAGCGCCCAGGCCCAGGCCACCGAGATGGCATCTGCCGTCGTCAGCATGCCGGCCGAGGTCGCAGCGCCGGCCCGGGTGACTGGCATCAGCACCAGCAAGTCGGTCGACTTCGTGGTCGAGGACCTGCACGCGCTGGTGCGCCATGTTGCCGAGCACCCGGAGCTGATCACGTTGTTGATGGCCGACAGCATCAAGCTGCGCGCCCAGGTCCGCGCCACCGGCATGAATACCAAGCTGCCTGGCGTGCGCGTGTTCCAGAAACAGACGATGTCCGCGCGCGCGGCCTGACCTGACAAGTCCCCCACCCCTGCAACTACTGAAAGCAAACCATGCCAAAAGCAATCTTCTTCGACACGGAAACGTCCGGCCTCCCCTTGTTCAGCGAGCCAAGCGAGGATCCCCGCCAACCGCACATCGTGCAGCTGGCCGCCATCGTGGTGGATCTGGATACCCGCGAGCACCTGGCCTCGATGAACACCATCATCAGGCCCGAGGGCTGGACGATCCCCAAGGAGGTGTCGGACATCCACGGCATCACCACCGAGCGAGCCATGGCCGAGGGCATCCCGGAGGAAGACGCCCTGGACATGTTCCTGTCGCTGTGGGACCAGAAGCTGCGCGTGGCGCACAACGAATCGTTCGACGCTCGCATCATCCGCATCGCGCAAAGCCGCTTCGGCTACGACGAGACGCAGCTGGCGCTGTGGAAGGGCGGCAAGGCCCTGTGCACGCAGCGCATGGCAACGCCGATCATGAAGATCCCGCCCACGCCAAAGATGCGTGCGGCCGGGTTCTTCAAGCACAAGAGCGCGAACCTGCAGGAGGCGCACAAGCATTTCACCGGCAAGCCGTTCGAGGATGCGCACAGCGCGATGGCGGACGTGAAGGCTTGCATTGCCGTGTACTTTGCGATCACCGACCTGAAAAGGGCAGCGCAGCCGGTCGCGGCCTGAGTTACGGGGCAACGACCAGCCAAAGGCGATAGAGGCGCATCCAGCGCCAAAGGCCATCACCGTGCTGTTGCATTGCCCCACCCATTCCCAACCAAGCCACGAAAGGGCTATTCACCATGAAGACATACATCGGAACCAAGCTGATCAACGCCAGGCCGTTGACGCGCGGAGACTACAACGCCTATCGCGGATGGAAGCCACCAGAGGGCGAGGACCAGGCAGCTGACGGCTATCTGGTCGAGTATCTGGACGGTGGCAAGCCAAACGACTCGCGCCACGCTGGATACATCAGCTGGTCGCCGGCCGAGCAATTCAACAACGCCTACCGCGAGACATCGGGCCTGTCGTTCGGCCTGTCCATCGAGGCACTGAAGAAGGGCTTCAAGGTCGCGCGAGCAGGCTGGAACGGCAAGGGCATGTGGCTGGTACTGGTACCCGGCACGCAACTCGCAAAACTCAACCCTGGTACGCCCTACGCAAAGGCCCTGAGCACGCCAGAAGCCGAGTGCAGCGCTTGCGAGATCCTGCCGCACATCGATATGTGGACCGTCAACGCCCACGGCCGCCGAGCGATGTTGCCGGGCTGGCTCGCCAGTCAGACCGACATGCTTGCCGACGACTGGGCGATCGTCGATTGATTTGCGGAGCGGCCACATGCAAGACCAAACCACCGAGCAATTCAAGTCCTGGGGATTGCTCGAACTCATGGGCCGCCAGCGCGTGGCCGGCGAACTGAGCGAATCCACGATCGGCGGATGCTCATTCATCCGCGTGGATGTGCCGCAGGTCGGCGACATCGCTGCACACACCCGCTACTTCACGTCCAGCGCGATCTACGGCATGACGCCGCTGGCCGAGGCCACCGCCCGCAAGCTGGCGAACTACCTGCAGTCGGCACCTGTGAGTGCCTACGAGTTGCGCGATGCGCCCGCGGCACCTTTGCTGACCAGCGAGTCGTCGCATGAAGACTATTTCCCCGAAGACGACCGCAATTTCTGACCCACCACCAACCACCCCCGAAAGGAACCCCATGCGCTTCGAACTCATCCGCAAGACCAAGGCCACCCTGGTCGACATCGACCCTCAGTCCCTCAAGATGGGCCAGACCGAAGTGGTCCCCGCCGTGGCCCTGACGTTCAAGGTCACGCTGGCCAACAGCGCCCTGGCCATGCTCGACAAGGCCCTGCTGCCGTTCCTCTACTCCAGGGGCAACAGTGGCGCCGCGGCGCAGGCAACGCTCGAGGGCGTCGAAGTCGTGTCCGAATTCCCATCGCTCACGCCGGCCGCCGTCATGCTGGGCGACCTGAGCCCGAAGGAGGCGAACGAGCAGACCGGATGCAAGCTGCACATCCACGTCGGGGCGACCGGGCACGCCGACATCAAGCTGCAGGACGGCACCGCCACGGTCAAGAAGCTCTGCCCGAAGGAGGGCGGCGCCGTCGACTTCCACATCACGTTCTACACGTCCGATGTCGACGCGGAAACGCTCGGCGAGCTGTGCGTGCTCAAGTCGCACGATCTGGATATTGAGCTGGCGGCCCCCGAGTTGATCAGCGCGCAGGTCAATATCGAGGACGCCGACGGCGGCAAGATCACGCCGATCAAGGGTAAGAAGGCCGGCAAGCTGGGCACCGACGCCGAGCAGGCCGAGCGCCAGGCGAAGTCGCTTGCCGAGGATGACGCGAAGGGCTGGCCGTTTCCGAAGGGCGAGTTTGCCACGACGCCCGAGGAAGCGCTGGCCAAGGGTGTGGGGGCCAAGTGACCCCCACCATCCTGACCGCCGAAGGCACGTACTTCGACTTCACCGACCCGGCAGCCAGCCAGTTCGGCATCGCGTCAATCGCGCATGCCCTGTCGCACATCTGCAGGTACACCGGCCACTGCCGCGAGTTCTACAGCGTGGCCCAGCATTCGGTGCTGGTGTCCAACGCGGTGCCGCGCGAACACGCGCTGGCCGGCCTGCTGCACGACTCTGCCGAGGCATTCATCGGTGATGTGGCCAAGCCATTGAAAAGGCTTCTGCCGGACTACCAGGCGCTGGAGGCCAGCATCGAGGCGGCAGTGTTAGCCCGGTTCGGCCTTCCGGCCGAGCTACCGATCAGTGTCAAGCACGCCGATCTGCAGTTGCTGATCACGGAAAAGCGCGACCTGATGCCGGAGTGCCGAAACCTGGACTGGCACATTGATGGCATCAAGCCGCTGCAACGACGCATTCACCCAATGACGCCGGTACATGCTCGGCAGGCGTTTCTCGATCGATATTGGGAGATCACCAGGCCATGACCACCACCGAGATCCGCCACGCCCACCTGTTCTGCGGGCTTGGCGGTGGCGCCAAGGGCTTCAACGCGGCCCGCGCCCGGGTCGGATCCATATCCGGCCAATTCCGCTGCATCGGTGGCATCGACGTCGACCCGGCCAGCATCCGCGACTTCACGCGCCTGTCCGGCGTCAACGGTACCGTGTTGGACCTGTTCGACCGCGAGCAGTTCATTGCCTTCCACGGCCGCGAGCCGGGCCCGGGCTGGCGCGAGGCCAGTACCCCCGACATTCACCAGTCGTTCCACCACGAGCGCCCGCACATCGTGTTCCTGTCGGCGCCCTGCAAGGGGTTCAGCGGCCTATTGTCCGAGGGCAAGAGCAAGACCGACAAATACCAGGCCTTGAACCGGCTCACCCTGCGCGGCGTGTGGCTCACCCTGGAGGCGTTCAAGGACAATCCGATCGAGCTGATCCTGTTCGAGAACGTGCCGCGCATCGCCACCCGCGGCCGGCAGCTGCTGGACCAGATCACCGAGCTGCTGCGGGCCTACGGCTATGCGGTTGCCGAGACCACGCACGACTGTGGAGAGATCGGCGGCCTGGCCCAGTCGCGCAAGCGGTTCCTGCTGGTGGCACGGCACATCGAGAAAGTGCCGCCGTTCCTGTACGAGCCGGACAAGCGCCCTCTGCGCGCCGTCGGCGACGTGCTCGGGCGGATGCTGCTGCCGGGCGACCTGCGGGCGGGACCGATGCACCGGGTGCCTGCGCTGCAGTGGAAGACGTGGGTGCGCCTGGCGTTCGTGGAGGCGGGGAGCGACTGGCGCAGCCTGAACAAGCTGGCGATCGAGGATGGGAAGCTGCGGGACTACCTGATCGTGCCGGAATACCACCGCGGCCATTTGGGCGTGAACGACTGGAGTGAGCCGGCCGGTACCGTGGCCGGATCCAGCCGGGCCACGAACGGCAAGTTCTCTATCGCAGATCCACGGGCCGCCGCCGGCGCGCTGCAGTACCAGCAATATGGCGTGCTGGGCTGGCCCGATACTGCCGGCGCCGTCATCGGCGTGAAGTCACCAGGCCAGGGCACGTTCAGCGTCGCCGATCCGCGCCACGATGGCCCGGCCAAGCACTCGAACGAGTTCCGCATCGTTGCATGGGACAAGGCCGCAATGGCTGTCACCAGTGCGCACGGCAGTGGGCAGGCAGTCGCTGATCCCCGGCAACCAGGCCAATGCTTCGGGAAATATGCGGTCACCAGCTACGACACACCGGCCGGCACTGTGATCAGCGGCAGCACCACGGGCCAGGGTGCCTTTGCTGTGGCCGACCCACGCAGTGGGATCAACCGGGTGAAAGGCGACCACTACCTGACAGGTGGCCACTATGGCGTTGTGCCGTGGACCGAGCCCACCGGTGCCGTGAGCGCGTCGGCCGGCCACGACAGCGGCCGCTGGAGCGTGGCGGATCCGCGCGCCATGCCCGGGCCGGCCGACAAGCTGGTATGCCGCATCCGTGCGCTCGATGGGACCTGGCACCGACCGTTCACCACGCTGGAGCTGGCCGCCCTGCAATCGTTGGTCGACCCAGAGGAACTGCTCGAGCTGGACGGTTTGAGCGATCAGGCCTGGCGCGAGCGCATCGGAAATGCCGTGCCCAGCGATGCGGCGCAAGCGATCGCCGAGGTCATGGGTGAGACGCTGCTGCTGGCCTGGTCCGGAGAGACGTTTCGGCTTTCTGCCAAACCAATCTGGGTGCGGCAGGTAGCAGTGGCCTTAAGCGTACAGGGGGCGTTGTGAGCGATTTACTGTTTGAAAACGTCGATGGCATGCATCAGCAGAATCCACATCTGCAATCCAGCTCCGACGATCGCACCGACAGCGGCAGGGACGAAGAACCACAACCACAAGGAGATCGCTCGATCAGTGGCTGTTTTCACCACTCGCCGATGATCGTGTGCATCAAGCATACCCGTCGAAGCCTGCATGTGTTTCTTCAACAAATAGCTCCGATAAAACACCTGCGAGACTTCCCATCCAATGTAGCAAATGAGCGACACGGTTATGCATATCAGCGCAACGGCATGAAGTCTTGGCCAAGAAAAATCCTTGGTGACGAACCACAGCGCGAAGAACCCGGCGTAGCCAACATTGAGAACCGCGTTGTTGTACGACTGGCCACGTTCGTGAATATCGCGAATCAACTCTCGCTGACCCTCAAGATCGACCATTGGCTGCAAGACGCCTCGCGACGGTTGACGGCTGCGGCTGACCTGCTTCGCAATTTGATTCAGCCTCGTTTCGACCGAATCCATCCAAAGTTGAAGCCGTTGCATGACACGTTCTTCATCCATGTTTTGCCTCAACCTTTCAATTGGTGAATTTATGACTCTACCCTACGAGAGCGCCACCAGCGGCGAGCGCGCCCTGGGCGAGATTCAGAAGTTGCTGCGCGGCTTCGGCTGCAACAAGTTCGGCTCCATGATCGACGACGGCCTGGGTGAGGTCTTGGTGCAGTTCGAATACAAGGGCCGCCCGGTCAGCGTCAAGGCATCCATCAAGGGATATGCCGCGGCTTGGCTCAAGGAACACCCCTACAACCCGAGCCGCACCCGCAGCACCAGGATCCAGCACGAGCGCAAGGCCATGGATATCGCCAGCGTAGCGGTTTACAGCATCTTGAGGGACTGGATCAAAGGCCAAATCACCGCGATCGAGACGGGCATATTGACGTTCGAAGGCGCATTCCTGGGCCAGATCATGCTGCCGTCTGGCAAGACCGTGCTCGAGCATGCTGAGGCATCGAGCATGTTGCCGGCGATCGAGGGGCCGAGGGGCGGAGTAAACTGAAAATGCTCCGGTGGGTTCGCCTGTCCAAGTATTGCGACATGACCAACGAGACGCATGACGGCGTGGTCAAGCGCGTGCGCACCGGCAAATGGCTGCGCGACGTGCATGTCCGCCAGCCCGAAGGGAGTAGCGAGCTATGGGTGAACTTGGAGGCAGTGAACGACTGGTGCGAGGGCAAAAAGCCGGCACACCTGCACGGGAGCGCAAAGTAGTGGGCGTGCGCCCCCTCACCCGCAACGGTGGCACCCAGGTCTACCAAGTCGCGTTCTCGTTCATGGGTGTGCAATGCCGCGAAGTCATTGCCAGGCCACACAGCAAATCGAACCTAGCCTACTGCACCAGCCTGCGCAGCGAGATCCTTGGAAAAATCGCCCGCGGCGAGTTCATCTACACCGACTATTTCCCCGATAGCAACCGGGCCGCCCTGTTCGGGCACGGGACCGGCAAGGCACGAACGATCAGGCTGGTGCTGGAAGCCTACCGGGACCGCACCAAGTCCACGCTGGAGGCATCCACCTGGAATCCGTACCGGCGCGACATCGAGAACATTCTGGTGCCGCGCTGGGGCCACATGCGTCTGACCCAGTTCACCTCGGCCGACCTGCGACTGTGGGTGGGTGAGCAGAACCTGAGCCTCAAGCGCATCCGCAACATATTGCTGCCACTGCGGGCGGTGTTTGATGAAGCGGTCGAGGACGGCGTTCTCAAGACCAATCCGGTGGCGATCAACCTCAAGAAGCTGGTACCGATCGACAAGCGCACCAGCGACTTCAAGCCCAGCCCGTACACAGTAGCCGAGCTACGAACGCTGCTGTCCAACGTACCTGAGCCGGTGCGCTGGGCGTTCCAGCTATGGGCTTTCACCGGTCTGCGCACGGGCGAGCTCGTAGGCCTGCGCTGGCCGCGCATCGACCTGGTCGCCAAGACCATCCGCGTGACGGAGACCACCACCGAACGTGTGGACAAGCCGCGAGCCAAGACGGCGGCCGGATTGCGCACAATCGAACTGCTTCCGGCCGCGATCGAGGCCATCCAGCGGATGCGCGAGCACACCCAGATGGGCAATGATCGGTTCACCGTCAACCCTCGCGGCCGACGCAAGGACAAGGCCTGGGACACGAACAAGCTGGCCGACGCATGGGAGCGCGCCCACAAGGGCACCGGCATCGTGCCGCGCAACCCCTACCAGCTGCGCCACACCTTCGCCAGTCAGCTCCTGAGTCAGGGCGAGAATCCGGCGTTCATTGCCAAGCTGCTGGGCCACAAGACCATCGAGATGGTGACCCGCACCTATGGCCGCTGGGTGTCGGAAGGTGAGAAGCTGGGGTTCGACCGGCCGCCGCGCCGGTACGGCATGGAACCGCTGTGGGCGGGCGCCAAATTCACACACAATTCACACACGGCGGCTTGACGTCGTCCGCAAAGGCCCTAGGCACGCCATTCTGGCGTTTTTCGAGCACGGGTTCGATTCCCTTCACCCGCTCCATCCAAGACTGTCAGCAATTGCCATAGCGTCTCTCAAGGACATATGATTCAATGACTTGCTTGAAACCGTCGGCCCAAGACGGTTCATGCAGTTTCATTGAGATCCAGGCAACTCAGCGGTACAAGAATGGGAACCAGTCCGACGTCGCGTTACTTTTCGGATTCTGTTCCTCAATGTCGACCGATGGTGCCCGTAGAGATGCGTCATGCCCCTTAGGGAAAGCGAGTGTGCGCGTCGTTGATTCAATTGGTCTGTACCTGGAGGTTTCCAGCACCGGCACGCAGCGCTGGTTCTGGAAGTATTGCTTCGACGCGAAGGAAAAGCTGCTGGCACCTGGCAGCTGTCCCGAAGTCAATTTGAAAGAAACTCGGGCCGAACGTGACGACGCGAGATAGACACTTCGACTAAGGGCTGTCAACACAAACCGCGAAGTCTATCGGCGACCAGCATGTGGCTGAGAAAGCCCAGGAACATCGCGTCGAGCTTCTCGAATCGCGAGAAGATGCGCCGGAATCCATTCAATCACCGGAACAGCGTATCGACTTCGTTGCGCCGCTTGTACATCGTGCGGTCGTACTCTCACGGTTTGATTCGCGTCTTCGATAGCGGCAGCACAGGAACAAATCCCAGATCGAAAGCCAATTGGCGCGTCTCGTTACCCTCGTACGTCCTGTCCATGGGCAGATGCGCGGCCCTGCTGAAGCGCCCCAGGCTCGCCATGAGCTGCCTGCCTTCAAGCGCATCGTGTGCCTGCGCGGGTGACAGACTGATCGTCACGGCCGTTCGAGCATCCGCGCCAACCATATGAATCTTGGTGTTCCATCCACCACGTGACTTCCCGATGGACTGTGGACCGCGCTTTTTGGCGCGCCCGTGCCACCGGGCAGTACCTCGATGCTGGTGGAGTCCGGCGAAACAGCCTCGGTCTTGATGCGAACCACTTGCTCGCGCTGCAATTCCTCCAACATCTTGTCCAGCACGCCCGCCTTCTTCCAGCGATGCATGCGCGTGTAGATCGTGTGACAGTTGCCGAACCGCTTGGGCAAGCCGCGCCACTTGCAGCCATGCTTGGCGACATGCAACATCGCATTGACTACCTGCAAATTGGAGAGAGCCACATTGCCACGCTGCCGGGGCAGGCAGTGTTCGACGTGCGCAAGCTGTTCGGCTGTGATTTGTTAGCGCCACAGTAATACTGACCCACTGCGCCAAAGTAAAAGTGACCCACCTGGGCGAGGATGACGGCTTTTTTG
>JAPWHR010000008.1 GCA_027214345.1 Comamonadaceae bacterium G21597-S1 | reverse complement strand
CCACCGAGATCTACACGTAAGCAGTCGTCGTAAGCGTCATATGTTTATTAGAGAGAGGATCTGGCCTTCGCCAATGAAGCCGTCGCGGTAGCCCAGCGTGGTCTTGAGCGTGTCCGGCCGGGGGCGGCCACCGGCGCCGCCGGCACGCACCCGGTCCGGGCCGAGCTCCTCGAACCGCACCTGCGAGAAGTCGGCCACCACGTCGGCCTGCAGGTAGGTGGCCGGGTCTTCGATCTCGTACAGCAGCTGCGCGGTGCAGGTGAGCCGGTCGATGCGCCCGCCAGTGCCGTCGAGCTTGCCGATGACGGCGCTGCCATCCATCGACACGTCGGCAAACGGATAACCGACGTTGGCCAGGTCGGGTACGTCGAAGAAACCCGGATCGGCGATGTAGCCGCCACTGACCTGGGCCGAACATTCCAGCAGATGGCCGACCAGCGTGCCCCGGCCCATTTTTTCCCAGTCGGCACCGTTCCAGCCGAAGTGGTGCATCAACGGCGCCAGGAACAGCGCGGGGTCGGCTACGCGGCCGGCGATGACGACGCCGGCGCCCGCCTGCAGCGCCGGCAGCAGCGCGTCCGCGCCTAGGTAGGCATTGGCCGAGATCAGCCGCGCGCCGAGGTCGCGCACCGTCTGGCCGGGCAACTCGAGCAGCGGTGCGTTGTTGGCGAGCATCCAGTCCAGCACGTCGTCGCCCTCGACCACCCCCACCGTCAATCGGCCGTGCAGTCCGAGTTCGCGCGCCACCGCCAGCACCGCGTGTCCGCCCGCCAGTGGGTTGGCCGCGCCCATGTTGCTGATGATGGTCGCGCCCCGCGCATGGCAGGCCGGCAGCACCGCCGCCATGCGCTCGCGCAGCAGTGGGTCGTAGCCGAGCTGCGGGTCGGCGCTGCGGCGCAACTGCGCCAGCGCGATGGTGCGTTCGGCCAGGCATTCGAACACCAGCGCATCGAGTTGCCCGCGCTCGGCCAGGTCCTGCGCGGGGTCGATACGGTCACCGGAATACCCGGCGCCCGAGCCGATACGGAAAGTGGGGGGAATCGTCATGCGGGGGATTGTGCACGCGGCCAGCGGATCCGATGCGTCGCGATGCCGCGTTTGGCAATGCCCGGTCCCGCGCCAGGTCGACGCCACGCCACAGCCGGTACGACCGGGGCCTGTTTCAGTGCACGGCCACCTTCGAGAACAGGTTGATCACGGCGACTCCCGAGACGATCAGCCCCATGCCGACCAGCGCCGGAGCATCCAGCACCTGATCGAACACCAGCCATCCGACAAGCGAGATCAGCACGATGCCGACGCCGGCCCAAATGGCGTAGGCGATACCGGTGGCGATGCTGTTCAGCGAGAGCGCCAGAAAATAGAAGGAGATCGCGTACCCCGCAACGGTGGCGATGCTGGGCCACAGGCGTGTGAATCCGGCCGAGCTCTTCAGCAGACTCGTGGCGATGACTTCCGCCACGATGGCGATTCCAAGGTACAGGTACGGGTTGTGCATGCATGCACTCTACCTTGCGCTGCGCCTTGTTCCGTTCAGGGGCAGACGACAGCATGGCCGGCAACGCCGCCTTGCCTACAATGCGCCGCTGCGAGGCCACGTCCTCCCCCACATCGGGTATCGACGACCGGGACGACCCGGCAACATGAAGGAGGGGCTGCATGGCCTGGGTCTATCTGCTGGTCGCCGGCGCGCTCGAAGTCGTCTGGGCGTACACGATGAAGTTGTCGAACGGTTTCACCCGTCCGGTTCCGGTCGTCATCACGCTGGTCGCGATGATCGCCAGCTTCGGGTTGTTGTCGCTGGCCATGCGCGAGCTGCCACTGGGTACGGCTTATACGGTCTGGACGGGTATCGGTGCCGTCGGTGCCTTCATTGTCGGTGTGGTGTTCCTCGGCGAGCATCTGTCGGCGGGCAGGGTGCTTGCCGCCGCATTGATCGTCTCGGGCCTGGTCCTGATGAAGTGGACGAGCGCGGAGTAGTCGTCGCGGCACCACCGGCATGGCGCCGGTGCGCGGGCCGTCCCGATATCGGCAAGCGGCGTGGGGCTATTGGCTTGACCCGGCGTCGCCGGCCTGCCTACACTCGGCCCATGCGTACCATCGCCCACCTGTCCGGCAAGTTGTGCCGCTCGAACGTCCTGTTCGGGTGGGTTGCCGTGCGCGCACAGCGCGCCACGGGTGCGGCAGACCTGAAGCTCACCGCCGCACTTCTCTGAGCCCGGCGGTCCGCTCCCTCGTTTCTCCTTTTCGATTCAGCGCAAACCATCGACCGCCGGGCTCCTGATCCGCGCATGCGCGATCACCCACGGTTTGGGGTGTGTCGTCACCGAACGGAGCGTTTCATCATGCCACCCTCCATCACCATGCGTGCCATCGAGCGCACGCTGACCGAACTCGATTTCGCGCGGCTGCACCGGCTGGCCGGCGTCCACCCGCCGCAATGGCTGGCCGAACTGCTCGACGGGGCCGACGTCATCGACGGACACGCGGTGTCGCCCGACACCGTGACCATGTATTCCCGCGTGGTTTGCGAGGATCTGCACACCGGCCGGCAGCAGACGCTGACGGTCTGTTATCCGGCCCACGCCGAGCCGCAGGCCGGCTTCGTATCGGTGTTGTCGCCAGTGGGCTGCAGCCTGCTCGGGCTGCGCACCGGCGACGTCGCGCGCTGGCGTACGCCGCAGGGCGAAGACGGCGCTGCCAAGGTGCTGGACGTGTTGTTCCAGCCCGAGGCCGAGGGCGACTACACCTTGTAGGCGCGCCCGCCGCATTCGCGGCGCAGGACCTTCCATTTGTTTTTCTGCCCATGGACCGGGCAGGCATCGCCCGGCGCATGGGGCAGGGTGGTGCACGTCCATCACAAGGAATCACACGATGTTGTTCTCATCCATTCTGGCGCTGACGGATTTTTCCGCGGCCGGCGACAAGGCGGTCGAGCGTGCCGCCCAGATCGCGCTGGTGCACGGCGCGACGCTGCGCCTGATGTTGCTGCCGGCCGACGACTGGTCGGCCTGCCTGGACCCGGACACGCGGCTGCGCCAGACGGCGCAGGCCCTGGCGATGCGCCTGGGCACGCCGGTGACGGTGGCCGGCAGCGTCGACGGCTCGCCCGATGCGCTGGCGGGACATGCCCGCGCCAGCGACCTGCTGGTGCTGCCGCAGCGCAGCCGACGGTCGATGACGCACTGGCTGGCAGGGCCCGATGCCATCCGCGTCCTGCGCGCCTGCCCGTGTCCGGTGCTGGTCGCACGCGGCGCCGTGCGCCGCCGCCTGCGCCAGATCGTGGTCGGGGTGGACTTCACGCCGGCCGCGCAGCAACGCGCCATGCTTGCCTGCATGCTTGCGCGGGACGCCGATGTGGAACTGTTCCACGCGGTCGACACCAGCGGAGAAAGCCAGTTGCGCCAGGCCGAGGTCGATGACGCGGTGCTGCGCAACTACCGCGACAACTGCATGGAACACGCGCAGATGCGTTTGCGCTGGATGACGCAGTCGCTGGCGACGCTGGGGCACGAGGTGGTGTCTGCGGCGCTGCGGGGCGAGCCGGCACGGCAACTGGTGCTGCGCCAGCAGTGGATCGGCGCCGACCTGCTGGTGGTGGGCAAGCAGCGACGCCACGCCTTGTTCGATGCGGTGTTGCGCAGCACCGCGCACCAGGTGCTCGCGCAAGCGCGTTGCGACGTGTTGCTGGTGCCGCATGACTATGTGGTGTCGGCCGATCCGGCGCGGCGGCAGCCGGCCGTGTTGCCGGATCCGGCCGGCGCGCCGGTGCCGGTGTGAGCAGACCGCCAGGCCTGTCGGCCTTGGCGCCGGCGCGTCTGTTAAGGTATCGGCGACGGTCGCGGGCCGGCGGGTACGAAACCCGCGCGGCGGCCGCGCGTGCAACACATGTCAGCATGAACAAGGTCTGTATCGTCGGCGCATCGGGAAAGCTGGGCCAGTACATGGTGCAGCATGCGCTCGAGCGTGGATGGTCGGTGGTGGGCGTGTGCCGCGCCCGCAGCGTCGCCAAGCTCGACCGGTTCAAGGATCGCATCACCATCGTTGCCGGCGCGACGAACGACCGCGACGTGATCCGCACGGCGGTGGCCGGTTGCGACGGCGTCCTGACGGTGCTGGTGCCGTGGGGGGTGCAGCAATATGCGTCCGGCACGGCCCAGGCGGTGATGGATTTCGCCGAGCCCGGCACGCGACTGGTGTTTTCCTGCGGCTGGCACATCAGCCGCGACGGGCGGGACGTCTATTCGTGGAAGTTCAAGACCCTGGTCGCGATCGCCGGGCGCATCGCCCGCCTGCTGCGGGTGGTGGAGCTGGACGACCAGGTCGAAGCCTGCCGGCGCATCTTCGCCAGCGACACCCGATGGACCGTGGTGCGTGGCAGCGATCTCGAGGAGGGCGACAGTCAGGGCTTGCCGGTATGGAGCCGGCATGTCGGCGACGCCGTCCTGGCCAGCAACCGCACGCGCAGGGTGGATTTCGCATTGTTCATGGTCGCGGCCCTGGAGAACGACGCGCTGGTGCACGAGGCGCCGGCCATCGTCGGCTGTCAGACGCCTTCGGCATTGGCTGCAAGGGAACCACGCCCATCGATATGAGAATTGCCGCGGGTGCGTGCGGCGCGGCCGCCAGCGCAGGGAGGCTGAGACGGCGTACGATGGCCGGGCCGGCGCGATCGTCCGCCCGCCGGAGGTGATACCCCATGAGCGAGAAGTCCAGGCCCATCGTCCACCACATCCCCGTCTGTCCCTTCAGCCAGCGACTCGAGATCCTGCTCGCGCTCAAGGGGCTACGCGACGCGGTGGAGTTCCGTGTCGTCGACATCACCCGTCCCCGCGCACCCGAACTGCTGCGCAAGACCCGCGGCACCACGGCCTTGCCGATCATGGACCTGGGCGAAGACCGCATCCTCAAGGAGAGCATGGTCATCCTGCGGTATCTGGAGGACGTGTTGCCGCAGCCGCCGGTCGCGCAACACGATCCGTACCGGCGCGCGGTAGAGAACATGCTGGCGGCGATGGAAGGCGGATTCGCCACCCAGGGATACGTCTGGGTCATGAACCAGGACCCGGCGCGACGCCAGGCCTTGCGCGACGGCATGTTGCAGCACTATGCGCGCATCAACGATTTCCTGCTGCACCATGGCGGCTCCGGCCCGTTCCTTTTCGACGATTTCGGCTGGGCGGAAACCGTGTTCACGCCGTTCTTCATGCGGTTCTGGTTCCTCGCGCATTACGAGGATTTCGCGCTGCCCGATGAGCCGGCCTACGCCCGCGTGCGCCAGTGGGTCGAGGCCTGCCTGGCCCACCCGGCGGCGCAGCAGGTGACGCGGGAGCAGATCGTCAAGCTCTACTACGACTACGCCAGGGGCGCGGGCAACGGC
Organism: Comamonadaceae bacterium G21597-S1; assembly: GCA_027214345.1. Classification (GTDB taxonomy): domain Bacteria; phylum Pseudomonadota; class Gammaproteobacteria; order Burkholderiales; family Burkholderiaceae_C; genus CAISIP01. Next base: position 303,035 of record JAPWHR010000008.1, on the reverse strand, counting down.
GCCCTGTTGCCGGGCCGCCGTCGATCGTCGTTCAGCTTCGAGCCCGATTGGCGGCTGCGGCCCTGGCCACCGAAGAACAAGTACGAGCACGGCGCCAGCGACGCGGAACTGGGGTTGTGATCGCCGCCAGTTCGTGGCCGCGTTGCCACTGGCGCCGCGCCTGAACCCGACCCACCTCCCACCTGACGAAAGCCCGACCATGCCCAGCACCGACACACTCGAGCGATTCATCGCACGCGTCGAGGAGAACGCGCACGCCGAGGCGATCGAGGAGTTCTACACCGCCTTCGCCTCCATGCAGGAAAACCAGAAGCCGCCCCGGGTCGGCCGCGACCAGCTGGCCGAGCGCGAGCGCCGCTTGCTGGCGCGCGCGAAGTCGGTGCACTCGCGCTGCATCCGTCCGGTGTTCGTCGACGGCAACCACGTGGTGCTGCGCTGGCGGTTCGAATTCGAATGGCTCGACGGCACCCGCACCACGCTGGAGGAACTGGCCTACCAGCGCTGGGATGGCGAACGGATCGACGAGGAGCAGTTCTTCTACGATCCGGCGCAGGCCGTCCCGTCCAAGGCATGAGGCGCCAGTCGCACGGCGCCCCGCCGTGGCCCCGCGCGGGCGGTGTCAGCCGACGCGGTAACGCTGCAGCATCTCCATGTCCGGCTCGAAGCCATGGCCTGGCCGCTGCGGGATCGCGACGCGGCCATCCGCGGGCAGTGGCGTGCCGCCCACGGCGAGGTCGGCGTCGAGTTGCACGTACAGGTGTTCGAACAGCGGCTCGCCGTGCAGGCCGGCCATGAGTTGCAGCGTCGTGAAATAACCGACGCCGAAATACGGCGAATGCGGCATCACCGCCTTCCCATGGGCCTTGGCCAGCGTGGCCACGGCAACGAACTCGGTCACGCCGCCGACCTTGGTCACCGAGGGCTGCAGGTAGGTGACCGCGTCGGTGGCGATGATGCGGGCGAATTCGTGGCGGGTGCAGGCGTTCTCGCCGGCACCCAGCGGGAATGCGCGGTTCAGCTCCGCCTGCGCCAGGACGTCCTCCGGCGGAAACACCGGCTCTTCCAGCCACGCGGCGTCGATGGCCCGCATGGTGTCGAGCTGCACCCGTGCCTGCTCCGGCGTCCAGGCGCAGTTCACGTCGACCGAGATGCCGATCTCCGGCCCGCAGGCGGCGCGCCCGGCGCGGATCACCTGCGGATCGACCTCGTGCAGCTTGACGTTGCGGTAGCCGCGGGCCAGCGCGTGGCGGCACCAGGTGTCGACCAGCGCCGCATCGCCGTATCGCACCAGGCTGGCATACGCCGGCACCGTGTCGCGCCGGGCCGGCCCGAGCAGCGCGTGCAGGGGCTTGCCCTGTGCCTTGGCGGCGATGTCCCACAACGCGATGTCGAAGCCCGAGATCGCGTACATCGCGATGCCGTAGCGGCCGAAGATATGCAGCTTGCGCTGGATCTCGAGGTTGAGTTCTTCCGGTGTGGTCGCCAGTTCGCGCCCGAGCACCAGGGGCGCGATCATGTCGCGCGCCGATGCCGCCACCGCGGTACGGCAGGAGTAGGCGAAACACTCACCCCAGCCGACGATGCCGGTGTCGGTCTGCAGCCGCACGAACACGGCGTCCAGCGTGTCCCAGCGGGTGGGCGTGATGCCCATGCCCGACCCGCCGTCGGCGAACGGCATGACGGCTTCGATGATGTCGATCTGCGTGATTTTCATGGTGCGTGCAGGTTGGTTGGGCGGTGCGCGGGCTTCGGGCGCGGCGGTCGTGGGACACTCCAGGGGTATGCCTGCGAACCTGTACCGGTCTTGCGCCGCCGCCCTGGCGATGGCGGGCGCGCTGAGCACACCCGCCGTCCGCGCCGAGGATACCGCCTTTGCCCGGTCCTGCCAGGCCATGGTCGCACAGGCGAGCATCCGCGTGGTGTTCGAGGACGCGGTGCTGGCGCGCGACAACACGCGCAGCCTGGACGAACTCAAGGCCTTGTCGCGGCAGTCCTCCGGCCCCTACCACCAGGTCTACGGCCTGACGCAGGCGCAGGCCGGTGCGCGTTATGCGGTGCGCGCGGCCATGCTGGCCCATGCCGACGGCCGGGTCTGCGCCGTGCCGTCGCTGGACGTGACGATCTCCGTCACCGGGCTGACCGTCTACCTGGCGCGCGAGCTCGGCGACAACGCCTGCAAACGCGCCATCGTCGACGAACACGAGCAGGAGCACGTGGCCGTCTGGCGCAACCACCTGCGCGCGGGAGCGCGGCTGCTCGAGCCGGTCTTGCGCCAGCGGCTGGACGCGCCGTTCGTGTTCGCGTCGGCCCAGGAGGTGAAGAACGGATTTCGCGGAAGGGTGGATGCGGTGCTCAAGCCCTTGTTGCGGCAGTTGCAGGACGGCATCGTCGCGGCCAACCGGCAGATCGATTCGCCGCAGTCGTACCAGGCCACGGGTCAGCGATTGATGGCCTGTCCGTGAACGGCGCCCCGTCAGTCGTCGTGCACCAGCAGGTCGATCACCCGTAGTTGGTCACCGCCGGCATGGCGGGTCAGCGGCCCGTCGCATGCGGGGCAAGCGTCCAGGTAGCCGGTGATCGGCACTTCGGCTGCGCAGCCTGCGCACCAGGCCGTAGCAGCGGGCGTGTCGATGTCGATCCGGGCCTGGGCCAGGCAGGTGCCGGGCACGATGGACTCAAGGGCAAAACGCAAGGCATCGACCTCGACCCCGGCCAGGGCCCCGACTTCGAGCCGCAGCTGGCCGACACGGCGAAAGCCGTCGCGCATGGCGGCGGTCTCCACCATGTCCACGACTTCGCAGGCCAGGCTCAGTTCATGCATGGTCGGCCATCCGGGTCGCCGGCGTCTCGCCCAGGCCCGACCACCACTGGCCGAACCAGGCCAGGGCCTGTTCCAGGTGGGCCTGCGCATCGGGTCCCAGTCCCGAGCCCAGCGCGAACGCCCGGGCACGGATGGCGAGCAAGGTGCACGGGGGCGGCGCGTGGCCGTGGATGCGCTCGAACACCTGCATCACCGCCTGCGGCGCCATCGCATGGCTGGTCAGCGCGTGGTTGGCGGCGCTGCGCAAGGGCGCGACCTGGAACGGTGCCTCGCATGCCACGCTGGCATCGACGAACAACACATGACTGCGGCCGACCAGGTCCAGCGCATGTTCGACCTGCAACTGGAAGTCGGTCAGCCACTCCACGGCAGGCGCACCGGGCGGCGCGGGCAGGGTACTGGCGCGCGCGATGAATTCCGGCCCGAGGGCATCGTCGCCGCGGCTCGGGTTGCCCCAGCCCAGCACCAGGACGGGCGCCAGGCCTGACGCGCCTGGGGTCATCGGGCCGCGGGATCCACGGGTGCTCCGGACGACGGGCGGCTCCAGTCGCCGTTGTGCGAACGCAGCACATGGTCCTGTGGGACCCCATCGACGCCGATCAGCACCACGTCCAATGGCATCCGGCCCAGCGCATGGGTGGCGCAGGACAGGCAGGGGTCATAGGCCCGGATCGCGACCTCGATATGGTTGAGCAGGCCTTCGGTGATGGCGCGGCCATCGAAATACTGGCGCGCAACCGAACGCACGGCCTCGTTCATGGCCTGGTTGTTGTGGGTGGTCGAGACGATCAGGTTGCACATCGTCACCAGGTCGTCGTCTCCGACCCGGTAATGGTGGATCAAGGTGCCGCGAGGTGCCTCGATGACGCCGATGCCTTCGCGCTCGCCCTGGGCGTTGCGTTGCACCCGCGCCGGGTCGCCGGCCATGCGTTCGCCGTGCAGGATGTCAGGGTCGTCGAGCAGTTGCGCGATGACCTCGATCGTGTGCAGCACCTCGATCATGCGTGCCCAGTGGTAGGCCAGCGTGGCGTGGATCGGCTCGCCACGGCCCCAGTCGACGAACTCGCGCCGCTCGCGTTCGGCCAGCGGTGTCGGGATATGGTCGCAGTTCTGCACCCGCGCCAACGGCCCGACCCGGTACCAGCCGGTGTGCGGGCCCAGGTGGCGCAGGTAGGGGAATTTCATGTAGGTCCAGGGCCGGACCTCTTCCTCGATCAGGTCCAGGTAGTCCTGGTCCGGCACGTGGTCATTGATGATGGCGCCGCTGGCGTCGCGCACCCGCAGGTCGCCGTCGTAGAGTTCGAGCGCGCCGTCGGGCGCGACCAGCGACATCATGCTGGAGCGGAACGCTCCGAAGTGGTCGTACAACGCGGGGTTCTGCGCATGCAGCTGCTTGGCGATGGCCACGGCGTCCTGCGCGAAGTCGCGCATCTGCCCGATATCGGCCTTGAGCAGCGCATGGTCGGCCGCGCTGACATGCTTGTTCACGCCGCCGGGCACCGAGCCGGTGCCGTGCACCCGCTTGCCGGCCGTGGCGCGGATCACCTCCTGGCCGAACTTGCGCAGCAACACGCCCTTGCGCGCGATGTCCGGGTGCTGCTGCGCCACGCCGACGATATTGCGCCGATTCACCTCGGAGTCGAAGCCGAACAGCAGGTCGGGCGAGGACAGGTGGAAGAAGTGCAGTGCGTTGGACTGCATCACCTGCCCGTAATGCATCAGGCGCCGGATCTTCTCGGCCGAGGTGGTGATCGGCATCGCACCGACGACCCGGTCGAAGGCCTTGCTCGCGGCCAGGTGGTGCGACACCGGGCAGATGCCGCACAGGCGCTGCACCATCACCGGCACCTCCCAGTACGGCCGGCCTTCGATGAATTTCTCGAAGCCGCGGAACTCGACGATGTGCAGCCGCGCCTGATGCACCCGGTTGTGTTCGTCCAGCAGCAGCGTGACCTTGCCGTGGCCTTCGACGCGCGAGACCGGGTCGATCGCGACCCTGCGCAGCGTGCCGGGGTTGGCGGCGGTTTCGAGGTCGAAGGCCATGGCGGGAGTTTCCTTTTTGCGTCAGTCGTAGTGCAGCAGGCCGTGGCCCAGGTGCGGCGTGCGCCCGGCCATCAGGTCGTTCAGGAAGGACCAGAACGCGTCTGCCGAGGGCGGGCAGCCGGGCAGGAAATAGTCGACGTGCACGACCTCGTGGATCGGGTGTACCTGGTTCAGCGGCAGCGGAAGTTCCGGGTCGTCGGGAATGCGGCTGGACGCGCTCAGCCCGGGCCGGGCGCGATACACCTCGGCCAGCACGTCGCCGACGTCCATGTGGTTGCGCTGTGCCGGCAGGCCGCCGGTGATCGCGCAGGCGCCCACGGCCACCAGGGTCTTGCAATGGGCACGGAACTCGCGCAGCACGATCACGTTCTCGGCATTGCACAGGCCGCCCTCGATCAGACCGATGTCGCAGCGGCCGACCTGCTTGATGTCGGTCAGCGGCGAGCGGTCGAACTCGATGTGCTCGATCAGCTCGAACAGGCGCTCGTCGATGTCCAGGAACGACATGTGGCAGCCGAAGCAGCCGGCCAGCGACACGGTGGCCACGCGCAGCTTGCGCGGAGCATGGTGGATGTCCAGCGGGTCGGTCGTCATGGTGTGTCCTCGTCGCCCTTGGGTGCGTGGGCGTGGGGTACCGGCTCCGTCTGCGCCGAGACCGGCCTGTCGTCGAAGCGGCGCTCGCCGATGGGGACCGCAAAACCCCGCCGCTTGGGCAGGATGACGCCGACCGGGCAGACCTCCATGGCCCGGTCGCTCAGCGCCATTGACGTATCGGCGAGGGTGCCGCTGTCGCTGTTGACCAGCAGGTGCGTTCCCACGCCGTGCCCGCCGATGGCGAACACGTTCTTGCCATCGACATCGCGGCTGGCGCGCACGCACAACTCGCACAATATGCAGCGGTTGAACTCCAGCAGGATGTCCGGATGGCTGGCGTCGACCGGGCGGTCCGGATAGAACTCCTCGAAATGCGGGCCTTCCATGTCCATCTCGTAGGCCGTGGCCTGCAACAGGCAGTTGCCGCTCTTCTCGCAGCTCGGGCAGAAATGGTTGCCTTCGACGAACAACATCTGCAGCAGCGTCTTGCGTTGCGCGTGCAGCGTGTCGCCGCGGCTGTGCACCTCCAGCCCGGCTTCGGCCGCCAGCGTGCACGCGGCCACGGTACGCCCGTTCACCTGCACGCTGCACAGGCGGCAGGAGCCGTGGGGTGCGAAGTCGGGCAACCAGCACAGGTGGGGCACGTAGTGGCCGGCGCGGGTGGCCGCGGCCAGCACCGTGTCCCCGGCCTCGAAGGGCACCTCGACGCCGTCGAGCAAAAACACCGTGTCCGGGCTCGTCGATTCGGCCGTCATCGCGGTGGTTCCAGGTAGGCGCCGGCGTCTTCCCGCCCGGTCATGCGCCGCGCGATCGACAACTCGGCGTCGAGGTCGAAGGCCGGCTCGAAATACAGCGACTGCAACCGGCGTTCGTACGCGGGCCGGAACTTGGCGACGGTGTCGCGCAGCGGGTTGCAGGCCGACGCGCCCAGGCCGCAATGGGTCGTGGCATGGAGCAAGGTGTCGAGTTCGAACAATACGTCGATATCGTGGCGCGAGCCGCGGCCCAGTGCCAGCTTGTCCATGCGCCGCGCCACCAGTTCGGTGCCGACCCGGCACGGCGTGCAGAAGCCGCAACTCTCGTGCGCGAAGAAATGCGCGAAGTTGCGCGCCACTTCGAACATGTCGCGCGATCGGTCGAACACCATGAAGGCACCCGCCGTGGGCACGTCCTCGAATGCGATGCGCCGACCGAATTCGAACGCCGATACGCATACGCCCGAGGGCCCGCCGACCTGGACCGCCTGGGTGTCGCGTGCGCCGCAGTCCTCCAGGATGCGGCCGATCCGGGTGCCGAACGGGTATTCATACAGGCCCGGGCGTTCGCAGTCTCCCGAGACCGAATGGATCTTGGTGCCGCTGGACTGGGGCGTGCCGATGCGCGACCACCAGTCGCCGCCCCCCAGTGCCACCCGCGCGGCCGCGCAGAAGGTCTCGACGTTGTTGACCGTGGTCGGATGGCCCAGGTAACCGTGTTCCACAGGGAACGGCGGCCGGATGCGGGGTGTGCCGCGTTTGCCTTCGAGCGATTCGATCAGGGCCGACTCCTCGCCGCAGACGTAGGCACCGGCGCCGACGTGGATGTCGATGTCGAAGTCGAAACCGTCCTGCCCCTGGATCGACGTGCCGAGCAGATGGTCGCGCCTGCGCCGCTCCAGCACCTGTTGCAGCGACTCGAGCAGATAGCGGTATTCCCCGCGCAGGTAGACCAGCCCGTGGCGCGCGCCGATGGCCAGCGCGGCGACGGTCATGCCTTCGAACACGTCGTCGGCATGGCGCGAGAGCAACACCCGGTCCTTGAAGGTGCCGGGTTCACCCTCGTCGGCGTTGCATACGACGTAACGCCGTTCGCCCGGCGCGTCGCGGCACAAGGTCCACTTGCGGCCGGTTGCGAAGCCGGCTCCGCCGCGTCCGCGCAGGCGCGAAGCGACGATCTCGTCCAGTGCGGCTTGTGCACCGCGTTGCCGCGCCGCCTGCACGGCCGCGCCGCGTGCCAGCGGCAGGCCGAGCAATACGTCGGCGCGGCGGATGTTGTCGTCCACCGCGAACCAGTTGGCCGGCCACCGGGTGACCGGCACCTGTTGCAGCACCAGCTCGGCGAGTTCGGCCACGCGCGTCGTGTCCAGCCGGGAGATGACCTGGTGGTGGTTGACGAGAAGGGCGGGTCCCTGGTCGCACAAGCCGGTACAGGAGCAGGTGTCGACACTGACCAGGCCGTCGTCGCGCATGCGCCCGGGCTCGACGCCCAGTCGTTGGCACAGGTCGGCCAGCAAGGCTTCGCTACCCAGCATGCGGTCGGTGATGTTGTCGCTGAACAGGATGCGCGTGCGGCCGACCGGCCGGGTATGGAAGAAGCGGTAGAAACCCGCGACACCTTCGACATGGGCGAGATCCAGGCCCAGGGCCTGCGCCAGGTAGGCAAGCGTGCCACGCGACAACCATCCATGCACGGCCTGTGCCTCGCGCAGCAGCTGCACCAGTGCGTACGGAGAACGGCCGCGGCGAGCGACCAGGTCATCGAGGCGGTGGTCGGGCAGGTTCATGAAGGAAGTGGATCCGACGCGCTGCGTGCGCGTCAGCTGGCCAGTGGACATTGCACCAGTTTGATCGCCTGGCCGCAAGAGGACTTGACGCATGTCAATGGCCGGCCAGCCGATCCGGGTAGATTGCGGGGTATCACCCATGCCAAGGAGCGCACCATGACCCTCAACGTCGGCGGTATCGACCGCTTTGCCCGTATCGCCATCGGCCTGATCCTGATCGGCCTGACACTGGCCGGAACCATCGGTGTCTGGGGCTGGCTGGGGGTCGTGCCGCTGGTCACCGGGATCATCGGCTGGTGCCCGCCTTACGCCATGTTCGGTTTCAGTACCTGCGCAATGAAGAAGAAGAGCTGACGCGCGAAAGCCGTCGGGTCCGGGCCATCGGGGTTCAGACCGAGGAGGGCAGCGAGGACGCCGGGCAGGCATCGTCGGCGCGAGCCCATTGCATCAGGATCAGGCATGCGGCCGAGACCAGGGCCCCGGCGATCGCCGCGCCGTTCCATCCCCAGCGTTCGACACAGGCCGCGAACATCGGTGGGCCCAGCAACGAGCCGGTGGCACCGAATTGCAGGGTCAGGCCGTTGGCCACCGCCATCTCGCTGTCCGAGCGCGCCAGCGCCGGCAACTGTGCGAAGGCCAGGCCGGAATAGATGCCGGAGATGGTATTGAGCACCAGCATCACCACGGCCACGCGCCAGACGCCGGCGTCCTCCGCGAATACCGCGAACAGCAGTGCCGACGGTACGACGATGGCCACCACGATCCAGGCCATGCGGTCGCCGCCTCGGTGGCGCAGCCAGGCCGCGATCAGCACGCCGAGCACCGAGATGAAGGCGGCCAGGCCACCGATCAGGCCGGCCACGCGCGGCGGCGCACCGGCCTGCTCGACCAGGAAAGTGGGCAATAGCGCGATCAGGCCGACTGCAAAACTCGCGTAGCAGCCGAAGGCCAGCGTCAGCGCCCAGATCGGCCAGCGCGGAATCGTCAGCCGACGCAGCGATGCGCCCGCGGGCACACGCGCAAACGCCATGCGCCAGGATGCCAGCAGCATGACGGCCGCCACGACGCCCCATACCAGCGTGGCCGCCCGCCACGACACGCCGTCGGCGATCCAGCCCGACGTGGTGGCGCCGAGCGCAAAGCCCACCGGCACGAAGCTGCTCCATAACGCCAGGGCCACGCCCTGGCGACCCGTCGGCGCGGTGCGAAAGATCAGAAGCGGTGCGGCCACGACGACACACAGGTAGGCCGCACCTTCGAGCAGCCGCAGGCCCACCAGCGTGGCCACCGAAGGCGCCAGCGACTCGCCGAACCCTGCCAGCGCAAAGAAACCGATGCCGGTCAGCAACACCCGCCGCACGCCGATGCGGTCGACGAACAGGCCGGCGGTGAAGCCCAGCGTGGCCCCACCGATCTCCAGCAGCGAGATCAGCACGCCGGCCACCGTCAGGCTCATGGCCAGTTCGATCGAGATCAGCGGAACCAGCGCTGACATCTTGCCCAGTTGCGCGGCCGCCAGCACACCGAGTGTGTACAACCAGCCTATACGTGCCCAGCTGCGATCCATGTCCTGTGTGCTTCGTTCGGTCGTCGGTGTGTACGGAGCCGACAGTCTAAGGGCTGGGCCGGCGCGACCCGGCACGACCGCTCAGTGCCCGCGATGCCGCCAGGGTGGAGCGCGGCGCGCAGCCGGCGCAGGTTACTGGAACGGATTGGCGGTCGCAAACCACAGGCCGATGCCGGTGGCAATGATGAAGGCGCCATCCGTGACGCCGACGGCCAGGAAATACCTGGTCTGCAGTTCGGGCGCCAGTTCCGGCTGGCGCGCGACCGATTCGAGCATCTTCATGCTGGCCAGGCCGATGCCGATGCATGAGCCAAAGGCGGGAATGCCGATCAGCAGGGCGATGGCCAGTGGGAGAAGGTCGATCGATGCCATGGTGGGTTCCTTTCAGGTGGTATCGCCATGACCGCTGCCATGGCGCCACCAGTGTCGGCCCGCCCGCGCCGCGTGTCGATGACCTGACAGGTCATGGCCCGGCTGCCGCCGGTGCGCCGCGGCCCCGGATTCAGCGACGTTTGCGCGACTGGTCGTACTTGCGCCAGTAGTCGAACTCGTCCGCATGCAGCTCGATGTCGACCTCCATCACCCGCGCCTGCAGCCGTTCCTGCACGTCGGTGACCGCCTGGTTGTAGACGACAGGGCCGATTTCCTCGAGAAAGTAGCCCAGCAAGGCGCCGGCGGCCACGTTGCCGATGCGTTCTTCCATGTTTTCGGCGAAATACCGCTCGATGGAACTGATGGCGCGTTTGCGCGCCTCGTCGGGAATCTGGATCTGCATGGTCATGACTTCGTGATCTTGTGCCTGCATTGTCACCCTGCGGCGGTCGCGGGCCGCGGGCGTCAGGGCAATCGGCGCTTGCGGCGCTTGAACCAGGTCCAGGCATGCCAGGTCAGCGCGATCAGGGCATAGGACAACAGGCCCATCAGGGTTGCGATGATGGCCAGCCCCAGCAGCAGGGGCTTGCCGACCGACGTCATGCGTTGCCACAACCGCACCTCTTCCTTGGGCAGTCCGGCCGCGTGCAGTTCGTCCGCCGATTTTTCGTCGTGCCCCGCCTTGGGCGGGCTGCCCGTGACCCAGTGCCCGAGCTTGAACGCCGCGTAATACAAGGGCCCGAAGGTCAGCGGGTTGGTCACCAGCGTGCTGACCGCGGCCGCGGGCACGTTGGCGCGCAGCACCACGGCAGCGCCTACCGACAGCGGAATCTGGGCCACCGGGATCAGCAGGCCGAAGAAGATGCCCAGCGCCACGCCCAGCGCCACGCCGCGGCGCGACCAGCGCCACAGGCGGGGCCGCCGCAACAAGGGCCCGAGCCAGCGCAGCCAGCGGTTGTCGTGGATCTGCGCACGGGTCGGAACCAAGGCGCGCAGGCGTTCACGCAGGCCCATCTACAGGCTCCGTATGCCGTTGCGGCGCAAGATCCATTTCTCGGCCTCGACGACGAAGAACTTCACCAGGCCCAGCGTGACGATCACTGCCCATGACGCGGCGTCCAGCGCGGTGGTCTGGAAAACATGTTGCATGGTCGGCGCATAGGTGAAAAGTAGTTGCAATACGATCAAAATCAAGGCCATGGCGCTGGCAACCGTGTTGCCGGAGAACAGCGTGCGGTTGAACGCCGTGGCGGTGAAGAATCGTACGTTGAACAGGTAGACCAGCTCGCCGACTACCAGCATGTTGACGGCCGCGGTGCGTGCCGTTTCGATGCTGTTGCCGCGTGACAGTTCCCATTCGAACACCGCGAAGGTCACCAGCACCATCAGCAGGCTCACGATGGTGATGCGCAGGCCCAGCAGCGGCGTGATCAGTGGCTCGCTCGGCTTGCGTGGCGGGCGGCGCATCACGCCGGCCTCCGCAGGCTCGAATGCCAGTGCCAGCGCCAGCGTGATCGTCGTGACCATGTTGATCCACAGGATCTGGCCGGCGGTCACCGGCAGTGCCAGGCCGGCGAACACGGCCAGCAGGATGACGCCGGCCTCGCCGCCATTCGTGGGCAGGATGAACAGCAGCGACTTCTTGATGTTGTCGAACACCACCCGGCCTTCGCGTACTGCGGCGGCGATGGTGGCGAAGTTGTCGTCGGTCAGCACCAGGTCGGCCGCCTCGCGCGCCGCGTCCGTGCCCTTGTGGCCCATGGCGACGCCGATATCGGCCGCCTTCAGGGCTGGCGCGTCGTTGACGCCGTCACCGGTCATGGCGACCAGTTCGCCCTCGGCCTGCAGGGCTGCGACCAGCCGCAGCTTGTGCTCCGGGCTGGCGCGGGCGATGATGTCGGTCTCGAGCACCGCGTTGCGCAGCTGTGCCTCGTCCATGTCCTGTATCGCGTCGCCGGTCAATACCCGGCCCGTGGCCAGTCCGAGCTGGGCGCCGATGGCGCTGGCGGTCACCGCGTGGTCGCCGGTGATCATCTTGACGCGCAGGCCGGCGCCTCGGCAGTCGGCCACCGCCGCAATGGCTTCGTCGCGCGGCGGATCGATCAGCCCGACCAGGCCGAGCAAGGTGAAGTGCGGGCCGATGTCGTCCATCGCCAGTTCGCGCGTGTCGACCGGCATGTCGCGTCGCGCCAGCGCCAGCACGCGCTGTCCGATCGCCGCCGCCGCATGGATCTGCTGCTGCCAGTGGTCCGGGTCGACGGGGGCGCCGTCGGCGTCGCGCACGCACAGCCCGAGCACCCGCTCCGGCGCCCCCTTGAGCAGGATGAATCGATGGCCGGCATGATCGTGGTGCAGCGTGGCCATGAACCGGTGTTCGGATTCGAACGGAATCACGTCGATGCGCGGCATCTGCAGGGCCGCGTCCTGCGCATCGAAGCCGGCCTTGTGCGCCAGGGTCAGCAAGGCGCCTTCGGTCGGGTCGCCGACCAGCTGCCAGCCGGCCTGGTCGTCGTGCTTGAGCTGCGCGTCGTTGCACAACAAGGCACAACTGGCCAGCGCCTGCAAGGCCGGCTCCGCGTCCGGGTCGACCGGCGTGTCATCGCGATGGAAGCCGCCCTCGGGCGCATAACCGCTGCCGCTGACCCGGTAACGGGCGCCGGGCACGATGACCGCGACCGCCGTCATCTCGTTGCGGGTCAGGGTGCCGGTCTTGTCCGAACAGACCACGGTGACCGAACCCAGGGTCTCGACCGCCGGCAGGCGGCGCACGATGGTATTGTTGCGCGCCATGGCCCGGGTGCCGATGGCCAGCACGATGGTCACGATGGCTGGCAGGCCCTCCGGGATCGCGGCGACCGCCAGGCCGACCACGGCCAGGAAGATCTCGAGCATCGGCAGCTCACGGCCGAAGTAGCCGAACAGGAAGGTCAACACCCCGACCACCAGGATCAGCAGCGTGATCTGGCGCGCGAACTGGTCCAGCCGACGTGTCAATGGCGTGTCCAGCGTCTGCACCTGACCGACCAGGGTGCCGATGCGGCCGATCTCGGTCTCGCGGCCGGTGGCCACCACCAGCCCGTGCGCCTGCCCGAAGCTGACCGTGGTGCCGCTGTAGGCCATGTTCCGGCGGTCGGCCAGCGCCGCGGCGGCGTCGACGGCATCGACGTTCTTGTCGACCGGTACGGATTCGCCGGTCAAGGCCGCTTCATTGATGCGCAGGTTGCGCGAGCGGATCAGGCGCAGGTCGGCCGGCACGCGAGCGCCGGACTCGACCAGCACGATGTCACCCGGCACCAGGTCGCGGGCGTCGATCTCGAGCAGCTCGCCGCCGCGCAGCACCGTGGCATGGCTGGCCAGCATGGCCTGGACCGCCTCCAGGGCCTTTTCGGCCTTGCCTTCCTGCACGAAGCCGATCAGTGCGTTGATGATCACGACACCGAAGATCACGCCGGCGTCGATGTAGTCCTGCAGCGCCACCGTCATGCCGCCGGCCAGCAGCAGCACGTAGATCAGCGGGTTGTGGAACTGCATCGCCAGCCGAAGCCAGCGGCTGCGTCGGCCCGCCGAGGGCAAGGCATTCGGTCCGTGCGACTGCAGGCGCTGCCGCGCCTCGGCCGGATCCAGCCCGCTGGTGCGGTTGCTGGCGAGCGCCGCCAGTGCGGCGTCGGTCTCGCGCGCGTGCCAGCCGGCGCCGGTGTCCGGTGTCGATGGCGTCATCGGATCACGCTGCGGCACCCGTGCGCTGCAGGTCGAGCGTGATCGCGCGGGTACCGTCGGCATCTTCGTCCGTGATCTCGACGAAGCCGAGATCGCGCTGCAGGGCCAGCATGCGCTTGTTGTCGTTGAGCACCGTGGCCACCAGGCGCTGCGTGCCCTGGGCGCGCAGCGTGCGGATCAGTTTGTCCATCATCAGGCGGCCCAGTCCCTGGCCCTTGAGGTCCGAGCGCACGATGATGCCGAATTCCGCGTCGATGTTGTCGGGGTCGGTCACCGCGCGCGCGGCCGCCAGGGTCTGCGCCTTGCCGTCGGGGCCGACGCTCTCCGCGACGAAGGCGATCTCGCGTTCGTAGTCGATCTGGGTCAGCCGGGCCAGTTCGCTGGGCTCGATGCTGCGCCGGCTGTAGAACACCCGCATGCGCACATCCTCGGGGTCGAGCTGCGACAGGAATTCCAGGTGCTGCTCCTCGTCGCCCGGCCGGATCGGACGCACCAGCATCGAGCGGCCTTGCCACTCGAGCTGCTCGGCCAGTTCGGCCGGGTAGGGTTTGATCGCGAAATGTTCGGCGCCTCCGGCGCGGCTGGCGTCGACCCGGATCCGGGCATCGAGCGCGACCGCCCCCTGCGGGCCGAGGATCAGCGGGTTGATGTCGAGTTCGGTGATCTGCGGATGATCGGCCATGAGCTGCGACACGGCGACCAGCACGTCGTCGAGTGCATCCAGGTCGGCAGCCGGTGTGTCCCGGAAGCCGTCGAGCAGCCGCGCGACGCGGGTGTTGCGCACCAGCGCGCGGGCCAGGCGGCTGTTCAGCGGGGGCAGCGCGATCGCGCGGTCGGCCACCACTTCGACCGAGGTCCCGCCCGAGCCGAACAGGATCACCGGACCGAAAACCGCATCAATGCTGGCGCCGACGATCAGCTCGCGCGCATGGGCCGGGCGCACCATGGCCTGCACGGTGAAACCGTCCACGCGGGCCTGCGGACGTTCCCGTGCGACCCGTGCAAGCATGGCCTCGGCCGCGTCCCGGACCGCGGCCGCATGGGCCAGGTCGAGCACCACGCCGCCGACGTCCGACTTGTGCGAAATGTCGTCCGACAGGATCTTGAGCACGACCGGAAAACCGATGGCCTGCGCCGCGCTGGCCGCGTCATCCGCACTCGGCGGCACGATACGGGTGGCCACGACCGGAATCCGGTAGGCGTCGAGCACCGCCTTGGCCTGGGGTTCCGTCAGCAGGGGCCGGCCTTGCGCGAGCGCCGATTCCAGCAAGGCGTGTACCGCAGCGCGGTCGGGGCCGGTGTCGGTGTCCGCCTCGGCGGTGGGGGCCTCGAGCAGCTGGGCCTGGTTGCGCCGGTAACGCACCAGCATCGCGAACGCGCTGACGGCCTCCTCGGGTGTGTCGTAGCTGGCGATGCCGGCGTCCTGGAAACGCTTGCGGGCGTCGGCCACGGCGGCCTCGCCGAGCCAGCACGACAACAGGCGTGGACGCTGGCGATCGACCAGCGGCACCAGCGCCTGTGCGATCCGCTCGCTGGGCACGATAGCCGTGGGCGCGTGGATGAACAGGATGGCACCGGCTTGTCGATCCTTCTGCAGCACCTGCAGCGTCTGCACGTAGCGATCCACCGGGGCGTCGCCGATGATGTCCACCGGGTTCCCGTGGGACCAGTTGGCCGGCAGCACCTGGTCCAGCGCGGCCAGCGTGTCCGGTCCCGGCGTGGCCAGTTCGATGCCGGCGTTCTCGGCGGCGTCGGCCGCCATCACGCCGGCACCTCCGCCGTTGGTCAGGATGGTCAGCTGGTCGGACGTATTGCCGCGGAACCGGGTCAGGGTTTCGGCGGCCAGGAAAAGCTGCTGCAAGGTGTCGACCCGCAACATGCCGGCGCGGGCGATGGCGGCCTCGTAGACCCGGTCGGAGCCGGCCAGGGCGCCGGTGTGCGAGGCCGCGGCCTTCTGGCCTTGCGCCGAGCGCCCGGCCTTGACGACGATCACCGGCTTGTTGCGGGCGGCCGCGCGTGCCGCCGACATGAACTTCCGCGGCGCCTCGATGGATTCGATGTACAGCAGGATGGCCCGGGTCTTGGCGTCGCTGGCCAGGTAGTCGAGCATGTCGCCGAAATCGACGTCGGCGTGTTCGCCCAACGAGACGAAATGCGAGAAACCGATCGCCCGGGCGCGGGCCCAATCCAGCATGGCGGTGACCAGTGCGCCCGATTGCGACACGAACGCGATCTCGCCCGGGGCCGCCGACGTGTGCGCGAAGCTGGCGTTCAGGCCCAAGTGTGGCGACAACATGCCGATGCAGTTCGGGCCCAGGATCCGCAGCAGGCTTGGACGGGCCGCGTCCAGCATGGCCTTGCGCTGCGCCGCATCCAGGCCGGCGGTGAGCACGATGGCCGCGCGGGTTCCGCAGGCAGCCAGCTCGGCGATCAGGCCCGGGACCACGGCAGCCGGCGTGCAGATCACGGCCAGGTCGGGCACGCCGGGCAGATCGGCGGCGCGGGCGAAGACCGTTTGGCCATCGAGCGTGGCGTGGTTCGGGTTCACCGGGTAGACCGGGCCCTTGAAGCCGCCGCTGCGCAGGTTGTTCCAGACGGTGGCGCCCACACTGCCCGCGCGCGACGAGGCCCCGAAGACGGCCACGGATGCGGGGTCCAGCAGTTGGTCCAGGTTGCGAATGCTCATGGTGTCAGCCTGACATCGGGTTTGGGGGCAGGGGAGCGGCAGCCGCCGCAATCGAAGGAACCGGCGCGGCATGCGGGTCCAGGCGCGCGCGCCGGTGCCGACATGATACGTAAGCCCGTGCGGGCGCAGGCGCGCTGACGCCGGTGGCGGGGCACGCCGGTTTGATTCTTGTCAAGGTAGGGCGGGTTTTCAGCCTGACCGCAACAGACCATGGTAGCGTGTGCGCTTGAGCACGAGAATCGCGGGGGAGGATCGGATGAACGATGACGCGCAGCCTGTTCGACACGAATACCATTCCCATGGAGCTGCAGTGTTGCCGACCGACGCCCATCTGCTGACGAGCCAGTGTTATGCCGTGGTGCTGGCCGGTGGCCGCGGCAGTCGGCTGCACAACCTGACGGACTGGCGTGCCAAGCCGGCGGTTCCGTTCGCCGGCAAGCTCAAGATCATCGATTTTCCGTTGAGCAATTGCGTGAACTCCGGCATCCGGCGCATTGCGGTACTGACCCAGTACAAGTCCCAGAGCCTGATCCGGCATATCGAGCGTGGCTGGAGTTTCCTGTCGCCCAGGCTGGGCGAGTTCATCGACATTGCGCCGGCGCAGCAGCAACACGGCGAGAGCTGGTATGCGGGCACGGCTGACGCGGTGTACCAGAACCTGCACCTGGTGCGCGATTCCAGCGCGCGCCATGTGCTGATCCTGGCTGGCGACCATGTCTACAAGATGAACTATGCAGCCATGCTGGCGGACCATGTGCGCGAGGGGGCGGATGCCACCGTGGCCTGCATCGAGGTTCCGATCGCCCAGGCCCGCCATTTCGGCATCATCACCGTCGACGCGCAGGCGCGCGTGCTGGATTTCGTCGAGAAGCCGGCGCGGGCGCAGCCGATGCCGGACGGGTCCGAACTGGTGCTGGCCAGCATGGGCATCTATGTGTTCGACATCGACTTTCTGTGCGACCAACTCGCGCGCGACGCCAGCGACCCGGCCTCGAGCCATGATTTCGGCAAAGACCTGTTGCCCCGGCTGGTGGCCGGGCACCGGGTGCTCGCGCACCGGTTTGCCGACAGTTGCGTGAACATGGTCGGCGAGCGTCCGTACTGGCGCGACGTCGGCACCGTTGATGCCTATTGGGAGGCCAACATGGACCTGACCACGGTCCAGCCCGAGCTCAACCTGTACGACGATCACTGGCCCATCATCAGCCTGCAGCCGCAGTTGCCACCGGCTAAGTTCGTGTTCGACGACGACAGCCGGCGCGGTGTCGCCGTGGCGTCGCTGGTGTCCAGTGGCTGCATCGTCAGCGGCGCCACGGTGCGCCGCTCGATCCTGTTCGCCAAGGTACGTGTGGGCGAGCACAGCGTGGTCGAGGATTCGCTGGTGTTGCCGGACGTGGTCATCGGTCGCCATGTGATCCTGCGCAAGGTGGTGGTGGACAAGCGTTGCGTGCTGCCGGACGGGTTTTGCGCCGGCGTGGATCCGCAGCAGGACCGCGCCCGCTTTCATGTCACCGAAGGCGGCGTCACGCTGATCACGCCGGCCATGCTGGCGGCGCTGGGTGATGGTCCGGTGCCGGGTGCCGACGAGGAATCGGGCTTTGGCGCGCTGGCCCCGTGAGTGGCGCGGGCGCCGGCGCGGCTCAGATCGCCAGTCGCATCGGCCGGGCAAACACCGAGTTGGCCGCCACCACGACCATGCGCTCGCGTACGCCAACCCCCTTGGCTGTCGGCAGCCGTGCCGGCGTCGCCGTCGCAGGCTGGGCCGGCACCAGGTGCTTGCTCGGGGCAATGGCATCGTCCAGCGAGGTTTCTTCCAGCTGGCGCAGCATCTGCGCCTCGAGTTCGACCGCCCATTCGGCACCGATGCTCTGGCCGCCGCGCGGGCGGTTGGCAAACGAGCGATGCCCGTTGCCACCGGCGTCGCCGCCGTCATCAGCGGCACTGACGATGTCGGCCAATGAGATCGACGTGGCCTCGCGTGCCAGCGTGTAGCCACCACCGGGACCGCGCAGGCCCGTGACCAGGCCGCTGCGACGCAGGCGGCCGAACAGCAGGTCGAGGTAGGACGGCGACACCTGCTGCCGCGCGCTGATCGCGGACAAGGGCACCGGCCCCTGGCCCTGGTGCAAGGCAAGGTCCATCATGGCGACAACCGCGAGGCGGCATTTCGGGGGTATGAACATGGGGGTTCCAGTAGCGGTGGAAAGAGTGGATCGGGGCAGTCGGCGGTCGTGTCTCATCGGGCCGGGCTCGTGCGAGTGGTCGCTCCGTCGGTCGCGGACAGTCCTTCGGCCGGAAGCTGCAGCGCAAGGCTCAGGGCCGGCCGCTGCCGGCCGAAGCGGTTGCGTTCGAGCTGCTTGGCCACCGCGCGGGACGCCCGGTCGCTGGCGCGGTCGATCACGGAATACAGGTCCGGCCCGCAGTCGCGGATCACGACCTGGGGCGCATCCACCAGCGTGACCTGCAGACGGCAGAACTTGTCGGGGCCACCGCGCGGGCCGTTCTCGTCGCCCAGCCGTACCACCACGCGCGAGATCCGGTCGGCATGCCGCGTCAGGCCGAAGCCCAGGCGACGGCGCGTATGGCTGGTCAAGGCCGCGGTGTCGGGAAAATCGAGACTCTGGATGTCGAACTGCATGGGTCCTCCTTCAGTAATACGCACGATGGCGTCAGAGGGAGTCTGGCTTGCGCGATTGATCTTGTAAATTCGAATTATTTGTCCTTATGATTCGATAAAAACTGATTGAAATCCGCGCGGACCGACAAGCCGAAGGAGCACCCGATGAACTACAAGCACCTCCACTATTTCATGCAGGTCGCCAAGACCGGCAGCGTGCTCGGCGCCAGCGAGCGGTTGCATGTGACGCCGCAGACCATCAGCGGGCAGATCCAGCTGCTCGAGGAGCAGCTGGGCAGTCCGTTGTTCAGCAAGAGCGGCCGCGGGCTGGTGCTGACCGAGGCCGGGCGGCTGGCGCTGGGTTATGCCGAGGACATCTTTTCCCTGGGCGCCGAGCTTGAGCAGGCGGTCCGCGAACACCCGAACAGTCGTCCGGCGCTGGAGTTCCGCATCGGCGTGGCGGACGCCTTGCCCAAGCCCATTGCCTACCGGCTGGTCGAGCCGGCGACACGGCTGGAGGAGCCGGTGCGGCTTGCGTGCCGGGAATGGAAACTCGACAACCTGCTGGCCGAGCTGGCGCTGCACCGGCTCGACCTCGTGTTGTCGGATGCGCCGATCCCGCCGTCGGTCAGCGTCAAGGCCTTCAGCCACCAGCTGGGGGCGTCCGGCCAGACCTTCTTCGCCGCGCCCGGCCTTGCCGAGCAGTACCGGGCCGGATTCCCGGACAACCTGGAGGGTGCCCCGATGTTGATGCCGGCGCAGGATTCGGCCACCGGCCAGAAGCTGCAGTCGTGGTTCCAGGCGCGGGCCTTGCACCCGCATATCGTCGGCGAGTTCGACGACAGCGCGCTGGCGATGGAGTTCGGTCGTCGCGGCCTGGGCCTGTTCGTTGCGCCCTCGGTGCTCGCGGACGACATCGAACGCCAGTTCGGCGTGGCCGCGATCGGGCCGGCCGACGGCATCACGGTGGAGTATTTCGCGATTTCGGTCGAACGCCGCATCACCCATCCCTGCGTGGTGGCGATCACCCGCTCGGCGCGCCAGGCCCTGTTCGCCGGCACCGCGGGCAATACCCGGCGCCGGTCGGCGGCCTGAGGGCGGCTCAGGCCGCCCGGACGTGCAGGGCGCGCGCGACCATGGTGGCGGCAAGCGCCACCGCCGCATCGGCCTCGTCGATGACCTTGCCCATGGTGATGAAGCCGTGGATCTGGCGTTCGAAGCAGACGTGGTGGCATCGCACGCCCGCTTCGCTCAACCGCTGGCTGTACATCAGGCCTTCGTCGCGCAAGGGGTCGTATCCTGCCGTGATGACCAGCGCCTCGGGCAGCTCGGCCAGTCGCTCGCACAGCAGCGGCGAGGCGCGCCAGTCGGTGTCGTGCGCCCGATCGTCGATGTAGTGGTCGTGAAACCAGTCGATGGTGTCGCGGGTCAGCAGGTAACCCTGGCCGTTCCCGGTGTGGGATGGCGCCTGCCGCCGCATGTCGGTGGCGGGGTAGATCAGCAACTGGAAACGCAGCGGCAGATCGCCGCTGTCGCGCGCGGCGATCGCGACGACGGCTGCGAGATTGCCGCCGGCGCTGTCGCCGCCGACCGCCATGCGCGACGCGTCGAGCCCGAGGCGGTCCGCGTGCGCCCGGCACCAGCGGGTGGCTGCCAGGCAGTCGTCGACCGCGCACGGGAATCGATGCTCGGGCCCCATGCGGTAGTCGACGGCGAGTACCGCGCAACCGGCGGCATTCGCCAATTGCCGG
The DNA here is from genome assembly GCA_027214345.1 of Comamonadaceae bacterium G21597-S1. Lineage (GTDB taxonomy): Bacteria > Pseudomonadota > Gammaproteobacteria > Burkholderiales > Burkholderiaceae_C > CAISIP01. Next base: position 282,325 of record JAPWHR010000008.1, on the reverse strand, counting down.
CACAGGCTGTCATGGGTGTCCAGGTCGCCGATGACCCAGCCACCGCCATGGAAATACACCAGCACCGGTAGCGAAGCGCCGGTCACAGGCGTGGCCAGTGGCCGCACCAGGCGCATCGCGATCGGGCCATGCGGGCCCTCGGCGAACAGGTCCTCGCTCGACGCCACCGTGGGCGGATCGGGCTGGGTGAAGCCACGACGGTCGCGGTAGGCCGCGCGTGCTTGCTGCGGCGTCAGGGTATGGGTCGGTGGTACGGCGCGTTCGACCATCAGATCGAGCAGGGCGCGGGCCTGGGGATGCAGCATGGTGGTCGGCAGTTCCGGTTGAAGCCCGGTGGCAGCAGGGGCGATCGTGCCAGTGTAGCGAGGCGCGGGCCGCGGCGGGCCGGCGTTTGTGGCTATGCTATCGGCCCATGAAGCTCTACAACTACTTTCGTTCGTCCGCCTCGTTCCGGGTACGCATTGCGCTGGCGCTCAAGCAACTGCCCTACGAATACGTGCCGGTGCATCTGGCGCGCGGCGACCACCGGTTGCCGGCTTATGCCGCGATTGCGGCCGATGGCCTGGTGCCGGTGCTCGAGGTCGGCGAACTGCGACTGTCGCAGTCGATGGCCATCATCGAATACCTCGACGAAACCCATCCGCAGGTGAGGCTGGTGCCGGCCGATCCGGTCGAGCGCGCCCGTGTGCGTGGGCTGGCGCAAAGCATCGCCTGCGAGATCCATCCGCTGAACAACCTGCGCGTGCTCAAGTACCTGGTGCGCGACCTCAAGGCCGACGAAGCGGCCAAGACCACCTGGTATCGCCACTGGGTGCGCGAGGGCCTGCTGGCGTTCGAGCGCCAGCTGGAGCAGTTGCCGACTGGCACCTATTGTTTCGGCGACACCCCGACGCTGGCGGACTGCTGCCTGGTGCCGCAGATCTTCAACGGCAAGCGTTTCGACTGCGACTTCTCCGGATTGCCGCGCACCATGGCGGCCTTCGATGCCTGCATGGCGCTGGAGGCGTTCCAGGCGGCACAGCCCTCCGCCTGCCCGGATTTCGAGACATGACGGCGGCGCGCGGCCGATCGGCATGCGCGGCATGAGCCAGGGCAACTGGCATCCGGACTGGATCGTGCCGCAATGGCCGGTACCCGATTCGGTGCATGCGGTGTTCACGACGCGCCATGGAGGCGTGTCAAAGGCCCCGTTCGACACGCTCAACCTGGGTCGCCCCAGTGACGACGATGCACAGGCCGTGCGGAGCAATCGGGACCGCCTGCATGCGGCGCTCGGGCCCGAGCCAATCTATCTGAGCCAGGTCCATGGCTGCCGCTCGGTGGAGTTGTCGGGACCATCCGAGGCCGGCGCCATCGAGGCCGATGCCTGCTGCACCCGGACTGCCGGCGTGGTCTGCACGATACGGGTCGCTGACTGCCTGCCGGTATTGCTCGCCCATGCCGGTGGACGGGCGGTGGCGGCGGCCCACGCGGGCTGGCGCGGGCTGGCCGAGGGAGTGCTGGAGGAGAACTTCGCCCAGTACCGGACGCTGGCGACGGAACCCGGCACGGCGGCCGGCTCCGGCGGGACGGTGGCCGCGGACACCGTGGCCTGGCTCGGCCCCTGCATAGGGCCGCAGGCGTTCGAGGTCGGGCCGGAGGTGCGCACCGCGTTTCTGGCGCGGGACCCGGGTGCCGACGCGATGTTCCGGCCCGGCAAGCCCGGCAAGTGGTTCGCCGATCTGGCCGGCCTGGCCCGCATGCGCCTGCGCGCACTGGGCATCACGCGCCTCTACGGCAACGATTCGAGTCCGGCCTGGTGCACCGTGGGGGATCCGTCACGGTTCTTTTCGCACCGGCGCGACAGTGTCGCCCTCGGCGGCAGCGGCCGCATGGCTGCCTGCATCTGGTTCGATTGACGCGGCCGCTTCGCGTGCGCGCAAGGCCTTGCGGCGCGCGGGCGTGCGCAGCAGGTACATCAGCAGCGACACCGGGCCGACGCCGTACAGGATGAAGGTGAAGAAGGCGCCCAGCACCGTTCCCTGCGAGCTGGTGGCCTCGGCCACGGCCATCATCAGGGTTACATACAGCCAGGCAATGAGGACAAGGTACATTGACGGACAAGTCTAGCGCGTCTGTCAGTTTGACGAAGGACGCGTCTGCGATACTCTTGCCTTACCGCGCGGTTATTGCTGGAGACACGATGAAACAGGACAACACGGGCCTTTGGAGCCAGTCGGCAGAACAGCTGCAGCAGCAGATGGCGAGTGGCTGGACGGGTGCCATGCAGGCCTTGCAGAACCTCATGCCTCCCCTGCAGGCCGGACTGCCGACCCTGCCCCAGGCCGCGGCGCCCAAGCTGCAGTTTTCGCCCGCCAAGCTGCAGGAGTTGCAGCAGCAATATCTGCAGGAGGCCAGCCAGTTGTGGAGCCAGGCGCTCGAAGGCAAGCCCCAGGTCCACGACAAGCGCTTCGCCGATCCGGCCTGGAGCGGCAACCCGATGGCGGCCCTGACGGCGGCCAATTACCTGCTCAATTCGCGTGCGCTGATCGGGCTGGCCGATGCGGTGGAGGCCGACGAGAAGACGCGGGCCCGGGTTCGATTCGCCGTCGAGCAATGGCTGGCGGCGGCGGCACCGAGCAACTTCCTGGCACTCAATGCCGAGGCCCAGCGCAAGGCGCTCGAAACCCAGGGCGAAAGTATTGCCAAGGGCATGCAGAACCTGCTGCACGACATCCAGCAAGGTCACGTGTCGATGACCGACGAGAGCCTGTTTGAAGTCGGCAAGAATGTCGCCACGACCGAAGGCGCCGTGGTGTACGAGAACGAGTTGTTCCAGTTGCTGGAATACAAGCCGCTGACGGCCAAGGTGTACGAGAAGCCCTTGCTGCTGATCCCGCCGTGCATCAACAAGTACTACATCCTGGATCTGCAGCCCGAGAACTCGCTGGTGCGTTATGCGGTCGAACAAGGCCATCGCACCTTCGTCGTGAGCTGGCGCAATCCGGATGCGTCGCTGGCCAAGACGACCTGGGACGACTACATCGAGAATGCAGCCATCAAGGCGATCGGCGTGGTCCAGCAGATCAGCCGCAGCAAGACCATCAATGCGCTGGGTTTTTGCGTCGGCGGCACCATCCTGTGCACCGCGCTGGCGGTGCTGGCCCAACGCGGCGAGAAGCCGGTGGCCAGCGCGACCTTCCTGACGACCTTGCTCGACTTCACCGACACCGGCATTCTCGATGTCTTCATCGACGAGTCCTTCGTCAAGTACCGCGAACTCGAGATGGGGCAGGGCGGCCTGATGAAGGGCCAGGACCTGGCGTCGACGTTCTCGTTCCTGCGTCCGGTCGACCTGGTGTGGAACTACGTGGTGGGGAACTACCTCAAGGGCGAGACGCCGCCACCGTTCGACCTGCTGTACTGGAACAGCGACTCCACCAACCTGCCCGGTCCGTTCTATGCCTGGTACCTGCGCAATACCTACCTCGAGAACCGGCTCGTGCAGCCGGGCAAGGCGGTGGTGTGCGGCGAGAAGATCGACCTGCGCAAGGTCGACCTGCCGGTCTATGTCTACGGGTCGCGCGAAGACCATATCGTGCCCATCGGCGGCGCTTACGCGTCGACCCAGCATTTGCCGGGCAAGAAGCGTTTCGTGATGGGTGCGTCGGGTCATATCGCCGGAGTCATCAATGCGCCGGCGAAGAACAAGCGCAGCCACTGGATCGGCCCGGCCAACGCGTTTCCGGCCACGGTCGACGCGTGGATCGCCAGCGCCAAGGAGCATCCGGGCAGCTGGTGGCCGGACTGGGCCGACTGGCTCAAGGCCCAGGCCGGCAAGCAGATCAGCGCCCCGAAGTCCTATGGCTACGGGAAATTCAAGGCCATCGAAGCGGCGCCCGGCCGTTATGTCAAGGCCAAGGCCTGAACCCGCTTTCATTCAAAGGAGAACAGCATGGAAGATATCGTCATCGTCGCCGCAGCCCGTACCGCCGTGGGCAAGTTCGGGGGCAGCCTGGCCAAGGTGCCCGCCACCGAACTGGGCTCCATTGTCGTGGCCGAGGTGCTCAAGCGCAGCGGCGTCGCCGCCGACCAGGTCGGCGAAGTCATCATGGGCCAGGTGCTGGCCGCCGGTGCCGGCCAGAATCCCGCGCGCCAGGCCCTGATCAAGAGCGGCCTGAACCAGGCCACGCCGGCATTGACCATCAACGCGGTCTGCGGCTCCGGCCTGAAGGCCGTGATGCTGGCGGCGCAGGCCGTGGCGTACGGCGACAGCGAGATCGTCATTGCCGGCGGCCAGGAAAACATGAGTGCCGCGCCACACGTGTTGCTCGGCTCGCGCGACGGCCAGCGCATGGGCGACTGGAAGATGATCGACTCGATGATTGTCGATGGCCTGTGGGATGTCTACAACCAGTACCACATGGGCATCACGGCCGAGAACGTTGCCAAGAAATACGGCATTTCGCGCGAGGCGCAGGACGCATTGGCGCTGGCCAGCCAGCAGAAGGCCGCCGCAGCCCAGGAAGCCGGTCGTTTCAAGGACGAAATCGTGTCGGTGAGCATTCCGCAGCGCAAGGGCGATCCGGTGGTGTTCTCGGCCGACGAATACATCAACAAGAAGACCAATGCCGAAGCCCTGGCCGGTTTGCGTCCCGCGTTCGACAAGGCCGGCGGCGTCACGGCCGGCAATGCCTCGGGTATCAACGACGGCGCCGCCGCGGTCATGGTCATGACGGCGAAAAAGGCTGCATCGCTCGGTCTCACGCCCTTGGGGCGCATCGCCAGTTTCGCCACCAGCGGCCTGGATCCGGCCATGATGGGCATGGGTCCGGTACCCGCGTCGACGAAGGCGCTCGAGCGTGCCGGCTGGAAGGCCAAGGACCTGGACCTGCTGGAGATCAACGAGGCCTTTGCTGCCCAGGCCTGTGCCGTGCACCAGGAAATGGGCTGGGACACCAGCAAAGTCAACGTCAATGGCGGCGCCATTGCGATCGGTCATCCCATTGGCGCGTCCGGATGCCGCATACTGGTGACCCTGCTGCACGAAATGCAGAAACGTGATGCCAAGAAGGGCATTGCGTCACTGTGTATCGGTGGCGGCATGGGTGTGGCGCTGACCATCGAACGCTGAACGGCCGGCGCGCGCAAGACCTATTCAACAAGAGGAGATCGACATGAGCAAAAAAGTAGCGTATGTGACCGGAGGCATGGGGGGGATCGGAACCGCGATCTGCCAGCGCCTGCACAAGGAGGGATTCACGGTCATTGCCGGCTGCGGGCCGACCCGCGATCACGCCAAGTGGATCGCCGAGCAGGCGGCACTGGGGTTCACCTTTCATGCATCGGTCGGCAATGTCGGCGACTGGGATTCGACGGTCGCCGCCTTCTCCAAGGCCAAGGCCGAGCATGGCCCGATCGACGTGCTGGTCAACAACGCTGGCATCACCAAGGACCGCATGTTCCTGAAGATGACGCGCGAGGACTGGGATGCGGTGATCGAGACCAACCTCAATTCCATGTTCAACGTGACCAAGCAGGTCGTGGCCGACATGGTCGAAAAAGGCTGGGGCCGCATCATCAACATCAGTTCGGTCAATGGCGAAAAAGGCCAGGCCGGCCAGACCAACTATTCGGCGGCCAAGGCTGGCATGCACGGCTTCACGATGGCGCTGGCGCAAGAAATGGCGACCAAGGGCGTGACCGTCAACACCGTCAGCCCCGGTTACATCGGCACCGACATGGTCAAGGCGATCCGCGAGGACGTGCTGGCCAAGATCGTCGCGACGATTCCGGTCAAGCGCCTGGGCGAGCCGAGCGAGATCGCTTCCATCATTGCGTGGCTGGCGTCCGACGAAGGCGGTTACTCCACCGGTGCCGACTTCTCCGTCAATGGCGGCCTGCACATGGGCTGATGCCCCGCAAATCCGCGGCAGGCGCCAGCGCCTGCCGCGCGAGAGCGACAACCCGCCGCGGCGGGTTTTTTTGCGGCCCGGCGGTGCGGGTGCGAAGCCTACAATGATCGGCACATCAGCCGATGCATCGCGGTTGCCGCCCGCCCGGTTCTTGCCAGCTACCGCAGGCCGATCGCGACACCCGGGCAGGGCCGCGTCGGCGCTGCGCATCCGAGACCGCTTGTGACCTCCTGCGACCCCTTCCACGCATTTGTTGCCGGCTTCGAGCAGTTGCTCGCGCAGGGGCGCCTGCTCGGCGCCGAGCAGGCCCGTGCGGCTGCGCTACCGGTGGTGCCGGACGGCGCACCGGTGTGCCTGGTGTTTTCACCCCATCCCGATGACGAGGCCATAGCCGGGGGCCTGCCGCTGCGGCTGCGTCGCGAAGGTCCGTGGCGCGTCGTCAATGTCGCGGTGACATTGGGCTCCAACCGCGCGCGGCGTCGCGCCCGCTGGGACGAACTGCGCCGATGTTGCGACATGCTGGGGTTCGACCTCGTCAGCGCTTCCGGCGAATCGGAGCACGGGCTCGAACGCATCGAACCGATGTCGGCTCAGGCCGATGCCGTGCATTGGGCGCGTTGCGTCGAGCGGATCGCGGCGCTGCTGCGCCGTTATCGTCCGCAACTGGTCGTGTGCCCGCATGCACAGGATGGGCACCCGGCGCACGTGGGCACGCACGCTCTGGTCATGGACGCCTTGTCCGTGGCCGACCTGCAACACCGCCTGCACCTGGCCTGCAGCGAATACTGGAACACCCAGCTCCATCCGGGGCTGATGGTGGAACTCGGGTGCCGGGAGGTAGCGGATCTGGTGGCGGCCTTGAGCCAGCACGTCGGCGAGGTGGCGCGCAATCCGTATCACATCGGCCTGCCAGCCTGGTTCATCGACAGCGTGCGCCGCGGTGCGGAGCGCGTGGGCACGGCGGGTGCCGCGGCACCTGATTTCCGCTTTGCCGTCCTGTACGGTTGGCAACGCTGGGAGCAGGGCGCGCTGGTGGTCATGCCGCCACGCGCCGTGCCGCTCACGACGCCGGTGCAGACGCCTTTTGCCTGAGCGCGGCCGCGCGCACCAGCACCAGCCGGTCGTTGCCGAAATACATGTCGCTGCCGACGAACATCGTCGGGGAGCCGAATCCGCCCCGGCGCACCAATTCCTCGGTATTGGCCTTGAGCCGATCCTTGATAGGCTGCGTGGTGATGCCGTGCATCAGGGTGCCCGTATCGAGCCCGCAGCGATCGCAGGCCGCGGCGATGACGTCGTCGCGCGAGATGTCCTGGTCATCGCCCCAATAACTCTCGAACACGGCACGCGCGAACGGCACCATGGCCTGCGGTTGCGCCTGTTCCAGCAGCCAGGTGCAGGCGCGCATCACCTTCACGCTGTTGACCGGAAACACGCTGGGCGGCATCTTGATCTTCAGGCCGGCCATCGACGCCCAGTCCTGGATGTCCTTGACCATGTAGTCGAGCTTGGCCGGCACCGGATGCTCGCGTTGGGCATAGACGCTGGGGTTGACGCTGTTGAAGACGCCACCCACGAGGATGGGGCGCCAGCGCACCGGCACGTCGATCTCCTGCGCCATGGGCTGGATGTTGTGAAAAGCCAGGTAGGTCCAGGGGCTGGAGCAGTCGAAGAAGAACTCGATCATGGTGTGTTTCCTGTGTGTCGGCGCAGCGAGTCTGCGGTCTGTCCGAACAAGGCCTTGCGGGCCTCGTCGCTGAGGGTGTCGGCGCGCAGTTTCTTGCCCAGGTCCAGCGCGCGTTGCACCGCCGGGCGCTGCCGTACCGTGTCGTACCAGCGCGCCACGTGTGCAAAACGCGCGAGATCGACCTGTTGCTTGCGGTGGATCCGGATCCACGGAAAGATCGCCATGTCGGCAATCGTGTAGTGGTCGCCGGCCACGTGGGCGCCGGTTTGCGCCAGCCGCCGGTCGAGCACGCCATACAGGCGGTCCACCTCGTCGGCGTAGCGCCGCTGGGCATACGGCACGGACTCGGGCGCATACAGCAGGAAATGCCCGAGTTGCCCGGCCATCGGACCCAGGCCCCCCATCTGCCACATCAGCCATTGCAGCGCCGTGTGTCGCTCGCGTAGACCGGCAGGCAGGAAGCGCCCGGTCTTTTCGGCGAGGTAGATCAGGATGGCGCCGCTTTCGAAGACCGGAAACGCGGCGCCGGCGTCGGCTGGTTCATGGTCCACGATCACGGGCATGCGGTTGTTCGGCCCGACGGCAAGGAACTTCTCGTGAAATTGTTCACCTTTTCCGATGTTGACCGGAACCATGCGGAAGGGCAACCCGCATTCTTCGAGCATGATGGAAATCTTCCATCCGTTGGGTGTGGGCCAGTAGTACAGGTCGATCATCGGTGGGACATGGCTTGCAACTGCACGACGTTCGCGACGGGCCATGATACCCATCGGTGTCGCATGAAAGAAACATGCAATGGGTTTTACCATTGCTGGCCAGTGGCAGTAGTAAGCTCGTGACCATGACCGCCCTGTTCAGCCTGCAGCACGCGTCGCTTCGTCGAAGCGGGCCACGGCCATGAGGGCGTCCGGTTATGCATATGTGACGCCGGACGAATTGCGCGTCGGCCTGTACGTCGATCTCGAGTTGGGCTGGATGTCCCATCCGTTTCCCAAGGGCAGCTTCAAGATCACGTCGGCGCGACAGATCGAGACCCTGCGCAGCCTGGGACTGTCCAGGGTGCGGGTTGTCCCGGCGCGCAGCGATCCCGTGCCGCAAGCCATGGCGCCGCACGAGCCGCCGGCTCCATCCGCGGCCGAACCGGCGGCCCATGCACTGGACCCGGTCGACGCTCGGGCCGGCCCGGCGCCCGCCGCCACTACGTCGCAGCCGGATGCGCGCGAACTGCAGCGGCTGCGCCATGCCGAACGGGTCGCCGCGCAGCGTGCCAGCCTGGAGTCGTGCGATCGACAGTTCGACGCCGCGATCCGCCAATACCGTACCGTCGTCGAACTGATCCCGCACGACGCGCAGGCCGCGTCCGGGCAATGCCTGCAACTGGTGTCCTCGCTGGTCAGCGACATGCTCGGGCAGAGCGAATCGTCGATCCGCCTGTTGTCGGAAACCACCGGCGATCGGGCCTGGATGCATCCGGTCAACGTCACGGTGCTGTCGCTGCTGCTGGGCAAGGCGCTGGGCATGCCGGCGCAGGCCCTGCGCGACCTCGGCCTGGCCGCATTCCTGCACGACGTCGGCAAGATGCAGTTGCCCGACCAGGTCCGGCTGTCGGATTCCAGCTTTGCACCCGCGGAATACCGCCTGTACCAGAGCCATGTCGGGTTCGGGGTCGACATCGCGCAGCAACTCGGCCTGTCGTCCGAGGTGCAGAACACCATTGCGCAGCACCATGAGATGCTCGACGGCAGCGGCTTTCCGAACCAGATCCGTGGTGCCGATATCAGCCAGGCCGGCAAGGTGCTGGCGCTGGTGAACCGCTACGAGAACATGTGCAACCCGCCGCGCCAGTCGGCAGCCGTCACGCCGCACGAGGCCTTGTCGCAGATCTTCTCCCAGATGAAGGAGCGCCACGATGTATCCGTGCTCGCCGCCTTCATCCGGATGATGGGTGTCTATCCGCCGGGGTCGGTGGTGCAGTTGTCGGACAGCCGTTTCGCGCTGGTCGTGTCCGTCAACTCGGCACGCCCGCTCAAGCCCCGGGTCATGGTGCATGATGCCGGCTTGGCCAAGGAGGACGCCTTGATACTCGATCTGGAACAGATGCCCGCGGCCGGCATCCGGCGCAGCCTGCGCCCCGACCTGCTGCCCGCCGACGCCCGGGACTATCTGGCACCGCGACTGCGAATCTGCTACTTCTTCGAACGGGCGTCCGATCCGGTACGCGGCGAGGTCGTGCCGTGATTCCGGCCGGCTACGCGCTTCTGATCGAGGCCTTGATCGAGGCGGTCTGGCTGGTGGAACCGGTCAGCCTGCGCATTGTGTCGGTGAACCAGGCCGCCATCACACTGGCCGGGGTGTCGCGTGAGGACCTGCAAGGACGGGTGGCCATCGAATTGACGGCAACGCCGGAAGACCACTGCTTCTGGGAGGATGTCGCGGCCGGACTCAGCCACGACATCCATTCGGAAACCCTGCTGCGCACGGGTGACGGCGTGGCGATTCCGGTCGACCGCAGGGTCAGCCGCGTCTGGATCGACGCGGCGACGCCGCTGTACCTGGTCTGCCTGCAGGACCTGCGCCAGCAACGGCGCACCGAAGTCGAACTCGAGCGCCTGGTGGCGGAACTGCGCGCCACGCTGGAGTCGACGGCCGACGGCATCATGGCCAGCGACCGCCAAGGCCGGGTGCGCAACTACAACCGCAGATTTGCCGAGATCTGGGACCTGCCCGAGGCCCTGATGGTGCGCCGCAACGACCCTGCCTTGTTCGCGCACATGGCCGCGGCTGTCGTCGACGGCGACTCGTACGAGGCGCGGCTGGCCGAGATCGCCGCGTCTCCGTTGCTCGAGGCCGACGACGAGCTCGTGTTGCGGTCCGGGCGCATCGTCGAGCGCCGCTCGTTGCCGCAGTACCAGCGCGGCGAAGCCAGCGGCCGGGTGTTCGCGTTTCGCGACATCACGCAGCAGGTGGACAGCCAGGCCCGCTTGCGCCTGGCGGCCAAGGTGTTCGAGTCGAGCCTGGACGCGATCTTCATCACCGGGGCCGATTTCCGGCTGCTGGCGGCCAATCCCAGTTGCGAACGCCTGACCGGCATCGCACAGGCATCGCTGCTGGGTGGCTCGGCGAAGCCGTTTTTCCACGATCCGCACGACCAGGGCTTCTTCGCCCGCATCGAACAGCATCTGCAGGCCGACGGCTTCTGGGAAGGCGAGGCTCAGCGGCGCAATGCCGGCCAACCGGCACGCACGGTGCAGGTGTCGTGGGTGTTGCTGCGCGACGAGCACGGCCAACCGGTGAACAGTATCTGCTTCTTCAAGGACCTGAGCGAGAAATACGCGGCGCAGCAGCGGATCGAGACACTGGCCTACCGCGACGTGCTGACCGGCCTTCCGAACCGCTTGTTGCTCACGCAACGGGTGGATTTCGCATTGCGCATGGCCGAGCGCAGTGGCGGCCGGTTCGCGGTGTTCTTCCTCGATCTGGACCGGTTCAAGAACATCAACGACTCGATGGGACACGCCTTCGGCGACCGGGTGCTGGTCGAGGTTGCGGCGCGCATCGATGCCTGCCTGCGCGATGTCGACACCTTGTGCCGGCTCGGCGGCGACGAGTTCGTCGTGTTCCTGCAGGAGGCCGACGCAGCCGGCGCCGAGGCCTGCGCGCAACGCGTGCTGCAGGCGATGGCCGACCCCTTCGTGCTCGACGGCATGAATTTCTCGGTCGGTTGCAGCATCGGCGTGGCGCTGTATCCCGACGACGGCAAGACGCTCGACGACCTGATCCAGTTCGCCGATACCGCGATGTACCGCGTCAAGGAACGCGGTCGCGGCAGCTTCCGCTTCTACCAGCCGCAGATGAACGTCGACGTGCTCTCGCGCATCAAGATGGACCATGCCATGCGCCAGGGCCTGCAACAGGGTCGTTTCAGCGTGCATTTCCAGCCCCAGGTCGCATTGGACGGCGGCAGGATGATCGGCGCGGAAGCGCTGGCACGCTGGAACGACGACGAATTCGGCGTCGTGGCGCCTACGGCCTTCATCCTGCTGGCCGAGGAGACTGGCTTCATCATCTCGATCGGCAACTGGGTGCTGGAGCAGGCCGTGCGGCAGGCCGCGGCATGGCAACATGCCGGCCGCCCGATCCGGGTGTCGGTCAATGTGTCGGCGCTGCAGTTCCAGCAGGCGGACTTCGTGTCCATGGTCGATGACGCGTTGCGGGCGGCCGGCTTGTCGGCGGAGCTGCTGGAGCTCGAGCTCACCGAATCCATCCTGCTGCGTGACGCCGACGAGGCGCTCGAGCGCCTGCATGCGCTGGCGCGCATCGGCGTCGCGATGTCGATCGACGACTTCGGTACCGGCTATTCGAGCCTGTCCTACCTCAAGCGTTTCCCGATCTCGCGGCTCAAGATCGATCGCTCCTTCGTGACCGGCCTGCCGCAGGACGACAGCGATCGTGCCATCGTCAGCGCGACCATCGGCATGGCGCGCGCGCTCGGGCTCGACGTCGTCGCCGAGGGAGTCGAGACACAGGCCCAGGCGGATTGCCTGCGTGAACTCGACTGTGCGGCATACCAGGGTTTTCTGTGTTCACCCGCGTTGCCGGCGGAGCAATTCGAACACCTGATGGACACGCTGGGGAGCGAATAAGCCGCCGCGGCGCAGCAGCGGGTGAGGCCCGCGTCGCGCAGCCGTGCGCAGGGCTACGATCCCAGGCCCAGCTTGGCCGCCAGCCCGATACGCTGCAGCTTGCCGGTTGCGCCCTTGGGAATCTCGGCCAGGATCAGGATCCGGCGCGGAACCTTGTAGTCGGCAACGCGGCTGGCCACGAAGGCGCGCAGGCCGGCCTCATCGGCCGGTGGTGCCGACTCGCGCAGCACGACGGCAGCGCCCACCTCTTCGCCGAGCTTGGGGTGCGGCATCGCGAAGGTCACGGCCTGGGCCACAGCCGGATGGTCCATCAGCACTTCGTCGATCTCGCGCGGCGAGATCTTCTCGCCGCCGCGGTTGATGATCTCCTTGAGCCGGCCGGTGAGGGTGAGATAACCGTCGGCATCGAGCACGCCCTGGTCACCGGTGCGGAACCATCCGTCGACAAAGGCCTCGGCATTGGCTTTCGGATTGTTCTCGTAACCCGCGGTCACGTTGTCGCCGCGGATCACGACCTCGCCGACCTGGCCACGGGCCAGTCGTTGCCCGTGCTCGTCCATGATGGCGATCTGCGGGCCGGCGGCCGGACCGACCGAGCCGGGAATGCGCCGACCCGGCGGTAACGGGCTGCTGGCCATCTGGTGCGTGGCCTCGGTCATGCCGTAGGACTCGATCAACGGGGCGGCGAACACCTGCTCCAGTTCGGCGATCACCTGCGGCGGCATCGACGATGACGAGGAACGCAGAAAACGCAGCGGATGCTCGCGGATCACGTCCCGGTTGTGCGGTGCGCGCGCCAGGATGGCCTGGTGCATGGTGGGCACCGCGGTATACCAGGTCGCATGGCTCTCGCGCAGCCAGCCGAAGAATCGCAGCGCATGGAAGCCGGGCGTGCAGAAGACCCGGCTGCCGACGGACAGGGGTGCCAGCAACCCGGCGATCAGGCCGTGGATGTGGAACATCGGCATCACGTGCAAGCCGCAGTCCGACGGCGTCAACTGCAGCGTGTGGCTGATGTTGCGCGCCGACGCGCACAGGTTGCCATGACTCAGCGGCACGATCTTGGGCCGCGAGGTCGTGCCCGAGGTGTGCAGGATCAGCGCCACGTCCGCGGCGCTGGCCGGCGCCGCGTCCGGCATCGCCGGGGGGGCGCTCGCCGGGGCGTCGGCCGCGGTATGCAGCGTGAAGCTGCCAGCCGGCGCGGCGGGGTCTGCCCGCAGCTGCAACACGAGCATGCCCAGCGCGCGCGCGGCCGCGATGGCCGCACTCTCGCTGCCCTGTGCGACGATCAGCGCCTTGGCGCCGAGGTCCGACAGGTAGAACGCGAACTCCTCGCCCCGGTAGGCCGCATTGAGCGGTGCGGCGGTGCATGCGGCGGCCACGGCAACGAAGGCACAGGCCATCTCGGGCCCGTTCTCGAGCACCAGGGCGACCCGATCGGAGCGTGCCAGGCCATGCGCACGCAGCTGCTGCGCCGTGCGGCGCACCAGTTGCGCGAGTGCGCCGTAGGTCAGCGGGTCGCGCGCGGGCGCCATCAGGGCAACGGCCTCGTGCGGCTGGGCCGCGATCATCTCGGGTAGGGTGGCGAAACGGGTCATGGTTGGTTCCGGGTGGTCGACGCAACCGAGAGCCGCGCCTGGTGTTGTTGCAGCGTGCGCGCCAGCAGGCTGGCCAGCGCCCAGACCGCGTCGATCGACGGCGTCGGCGTCTGCGTGATGCGGCCGAGTTCCGCGACCGAGCCGACCAGCGCCTGCAACTCCAGCGGGCGTCCCTGCTCAACGTCCTGCAGCATCGAGGTTTTGTGCTGGCCGACCGCCTGGGCGCCGGCGATGCGCTTGTCCAGGCTGACCTTGAACCGTACGCCGAGTTTCTCGCCGATGGCCTGGGCTTCGGTCATCATGCCCGCGGCCAGTGCGCGGGTCGGCCCGTACAGGCAGATGTCCTCGAGCGTGGCATGGGTCAGGGCGCTGATCGGGTTGAAGCTGAGGTTGCCCCAGACCTTGAGCCAGATCTCGGATCGGATGTCGCGGGTGACGGGCGCCCGCAGCCCCGCCGCCTTGAAGACCTCGCTGATGGCCCTGATCGATGGCGAGTCGCTGCCGTCCGGCTCGCCCAGGCTGAACCGGTTGCCCTCGATCACCTGGATCACGCCGGGACGTACTACTTCGCAGGCCGGGTAGACGACGCTGCCGATGATGCGCTCGGCCGGCACATGGCGGGCGATGCTGCCGTCGGGGTCCAGGCTGTGCAGCGTCGTGCCGTGCCAGGGGCCGGTCAGGCCGTGGAAGTACCACCACGGGATGCCGTTTTGCATCGTCACGATGCGTGTGCCGGACTCCAGCAACGGGAACAGCTGCGGCGCCACATCGGCCACCTGGTGCGCTTTCATGGCCAGCACCACGACATCCTGTGGACCGGCATCGACCAGGGTGTCGGTCGCGCAAGCCGGTCGGGTTACATGCGATGTGCCCGCCTCGTCGATCAGCGTCAGTCCGTCGCTGCGAATGGCCCGCAGATGGGGGCCGCGCGCGATCAGGCTCACGGTATTGCCGGCCAGTGCCAGCCGCGCGCCCAGCATGCCGCCGATCGCACCGGCTCCGACCACGCAGATTCGCATGTTCCGTCGTCCTTTCAGGTTCAGCGCAGGATGAAATACGCAGCCAGAGCGTACAGCACGATCGCGAACACCCGCTTGAGTGGTGCCACGTCGATGCTGTGGGCGACCCGGGCGCCCAGGGGAGCGGTCACGATGCTGGCCGCCGACAACACCAGGAAACCCGGCCAGTACAGATAACCGAGCGCTCCCGCGGGCATGTCCGGCAGGCTCCATCCGGCAACCAGGTAACCGATCGAGCCGGCCAGCGCAATGGGAAATCCGAGTGCCGCCGACGTGGCCACCGCCTGGTGGATGACGACGTTGCACCAGGTCATGAACGGGACGGACACGAACGCGCCACCGGCGCCAACCAGCGAGGACAGCAGTCCGATCAGGTTGCCGACACCGAACATGCCGGGTGTTCCGGGCAGGGTGCGCGACGGCTTCGGTTTGCGGTTGAGCACCAGCTGCGTGGCCGAGAAGGCGACGAATCCGGCGAACAGGTAGCCGAGCAGGCGTGCCGGCATCGCGGCGGCGATCTGTGCCCCGACGAAGGATCCGAGCAGGATGCCCGGCGCCAGCACCCGCACGATGGGCCAGCGCACGGCACCGCGGCGGTGATGGGCGCGCACCGACGCCAGCGACGTGAAGCAGATCGTGGCCAGTGACGTGGCCACGGCCATCTTGATGACGTGTTCGGGCGGGTAGTTGCGCGTGCTCAGGATGAAGGTGAGGAACGGCACCATCATCATGCCTCCGCCCAGTCCCAGCAGTCCGGCCAGGAAGCCGGTGCAGAGCCCCAGCAACGCCAGTTCGAGGATCAGGGTGAGGGAGAAATCCACGAGAAGAAAAGGTGCCTGCAGGGGCCACCGAACCGCATCCTGAACCGGGGTTCAGGTGGGCGAGGTCAGCGTTGACGTCGGGTTCATCTGACGCGAGATGATCACACCAGCCAGGCGATGTTCCAAGCCCGAGCTACGAGAGCATTGGTTCAAGGAATTAAAAGCCCGATGGACACTGCAGACGAGGACATTGTAGGCGGAGGTGATGGACCGGGAAGCCAAAAGACCCACGATGTGCAGGTCTGTGCTCAGATCAGCTGGCCGTCTTCGCCCAGCGCGCGATCGAGCCGGTCCAGCAGCGAGGCCAGCATCTGGTTGTCGTCGGCGTCCAGCTCGGACGACGCGGATGCGTTTTGCGGGGCAGGAGCCGCTGTGGGGGCTGCGGCATGGCCGGCGTCTTCGCCGAGGTCGAACGCCAGGTTCAGCGCCGCCAGCACGGCAATGCGGTCGCGCGCGCGCACCTTGCCGACGTCGCGGATCTTGCACATGGCGGTATCGACACGTTCCACGGCCTCGAGCAGGCGGGCCTCTCCGCCGGGCGGGCAACCCAGCAGATAGTTCTGGCCCATGATCTGGACTTCAAGCTGCTTCATGACGCATCTTTGCTGTTGTTGCCGACACCGGCTTCGGGAAGCCGGTCGAGCAAGGCGTCCACCCGCGCCCGCGCCGCGCCCAGGCGGGACTTCAGGGAGTCGCGCTCGGCGGTGAGGGCTTCGACCTGGCTCGTGAGCAAGGTATTCGTTCGCTGCAATTCCGCGTGGCGTACCAGCAAACGTTCCACGCGTTCGGCGATCTGGTCGATTTTGGACGGGTTCGACATAGGTGGTCCATTGTAGAGTTAGCGCCTGGGCGGTCGCATAGAATTGCCGCGTTGGTGCTCGCAGTGTGGTTCACATGCTGCAGTTCAACGGGAAGCAGGGGGCCCGGCTGGCAAAGGCCGGGCTAACCTGCGCTGCCCCCGCAACGGTAAGTGGACGGGCCCTCGGGCCTCGTTGCCATCACAGCCACTGGACGTCCTGAACACGCGTCTGGGAAGGCGATGGCAGTTGTTCCACCAGCCCGGATACCGGCCAACGACGCGGCCGGCTGCCTGCAGCCGGTCATTGCGCCCGCATGCCGTCGGGGACGACGGCCAGGGTACCAGCTGGGTCTTGTCTCATGAATGTCTCTTCCTCTTCCTTTCCCAAGGTTGCCGCCGTGCGACTGTGCGCGATACCGATGGCGGTTGCCGCAGCGTGTCCTGCACTGGCGCAGTCGCAACTGCCCGCCGTCACCGTGACTGCGACACGATTCGCCGAGCCCGCCGCGTCACTGCCCTTTGGTGTCAGTGTCGTCACCGCCGACGACATCCGCGCCTCCGGGGCGACCACTGTCAACGAGGCGGTGATGAAACTGCTCGGCGTGGTGGGCCGGCTGGACACCTCCGGCGGCAATAACTACAGCCTGGATCTGCGTGGCTTCGGCTCGACGGCGGGCAGCAACCAGGTCGTCATCGTCGACGGGTTGCGGCTGAACGAGGCCGACCTGACGAGTGCCGGCCTGTCGTCGATTCCGATCGACACCGTCGAGAAAATCGAGGTGTTGCGGGGCACCGGTGCAGTGCTCTACGGCGAAGGCGCCACCGGTGGCGTGATCGTCGTCACGACCAAGGCGGGCAGCGGTGCGCAGCGCCGCAATGCAGCCCAGGTCTACGTGGCCGGTGGCAGCCAGGGCTTGCGCGAATCGCGTGCGACAGCCACGCTGGCCTCGGGCGGGTTTTCGGTCGACGTGGCGGCCAGCGACCGCAACAGCGACGGTCACCGGGACAATTTCGCATCCGCCACCGATGCGACATCGGCGTCGGTGCAGTGGAGCAATGCGTGGCTGCGCCTGGGTGTGCGCGGCGGACGCGACGCATTTCGCAGCGGCTCGCCGGGCGCGCTGACCGCCGCGCAATACGCGGCCGATCCGCGCCAGGCCAACTCGCTAACGGAGTACGCCGCGGCGCAGAAGGACCATGCCGGCATCTTTGCCGAAGCCTTCGTGGGCGCATGGCAACTGGTGGCCGATGCCAACCAGCGCAGCAAGGATTACGACAGCCTGGCCTTCGGCACGCCGTTCGCTTATTCGGTCGACTCCTACAACACCAGCCTGCGCGCGCGCCACGAGGGCATGCTGGGCACGCTGCCCAATGTCTTCGTGGTGGGCCATGACAACACCCGCTGGGAACGCACCATCGTCGCTTCATTGTTCACGCCGGCCGGCACGCAGGCGCGGGCCCACAATTCAGCCTGGTACGTCAAGAACGATCTGTCCTGGCCAGGCAGCGGTACCCGGCTCTCGCTGGGTTATCGCAACGAGGGCCTGGACAAGTCCGAAGCCCAGTCGGCCACCGCGCTGGACCAGCGCGAGCATGCGTGGGAGATCGGCCTGAGCCAGGAACTCGGCGCCGGCGTGACCGGATACGTGCGCACGGCACGCAGCTTTCGTCTGGCCAACGTGGACGAGTTTTCGTTCACCAATCCCGCCGTGGCGCTACAGCCGCAGACCTCGCGCGACACCGAGCTCGGTGCCCGCTGGCGTGCAGGGCCGTCGGCGCTGGAACTGCGCTGGTACCGCAGTGCCTTGCGTAACGAGATCGGCTACGACCCGGCCGGCAACGGGCCGTTCGGTCCGTTCGGCGCCAACGTCAACTTCGACGCGACCCGGCGCCAGGGCCTGGAACTGGAGGCCTCGCACGCGGTCAACGCAGCCCTCGACGTGCGCCTGAATGTGGCGCTGCGCCAGGCGCGTTTCACGGAAGGACCGTATCGGGGCAACGACGTGATGCTGGTGCCCAAGCGCACGGTTGCCTTGCGCGCCGACTGGCGCCCGGCCGCCGGCCATGCCATCAGCGGCGGCGTGACCTGGGTGTCGAGCCAGAGCCCGGACTTCGCGAACCAGTGCAGGATCCCGGGCTACGCCACGGCGGACCTGCGGTATGCCTATACCTGGGGGCCGGCCGAGCTGGCGCTGGGCATCGCCAACCTGACCGATCGCAAGTACTACACGCAGGCATTCGGCTGCACCGCGGCCGGCGTCACCACGTCGATCTATCCCGAGGCCGGGCGTACCATTACCGCATCCGTCCTGTACCGGTTCTGAGACCATGCTCCACGATGCCGCCGCCACGTCCGCCCTCGGGCCGCAGCGCATCGTGTGCCTGACCGAGGAGACCACCGAATGGTTGTACCTGCTGGGCCAGGAGCATCGCATCGTCGGCATCTCCGGCTACACGGTGCGACCGCGCCGGGCGCGCCAGGAAAAGCCGCGGGTCAGCGCCTTCCTGAGCGCGAAGATCGACAGGATTCTCGCGCTCGAGCCTGACTGCGTGTTCGGCTTCTCCGACCTGCAGGCCGACATCGCGTCCGCGTTGATCCGCCAGGGCGTGCAGGTGACGGTGTTCAACCAGCGCAGCGTGGAGTCCATCTTCTCGATGCTGTACCAGGTTGCCGCAATGGTCGGGCAGGCCGGCCCGGGACTCGCGCGCATCGCAGCGATGCGCGTCGGTCTCGATGCCATGCGCGCGGCGGCCGGGGCGCTGCAGCGCCGTCCGCGGGTCTATTTCGAGGAATGGGACGAGCCGGCCATCAGTGCCATCCGCTGGGTGTCGGAGTTGATCGGCATGGCCGGCGGCGACGATGTCTTTCCCGAACTGGCCGTCCAGCCCATGGGCCGCGACCGCATCATCGCGGACCGGCTCGAGATCGTGCGCCGCGACCCCGACATCATCGTCGGCTCCTGGTGCGGCAAGAAGTTCCGCCCCGACAGCGTGGCCGCGCGCGCCGGCTGGTCGGAGGTGGCCGCGGTGCGCAGCCGTCAGATTTTCGAGATCAAGTCCGCCGATATTCTGCAACCCGGCCCGGCGGCGCTGACCGACGGCGCCGCGCAGTTGCACCGCATCGTCATGGACTGGGCCGCGCGCCATGGCTGAGGCCACCTGCCGCTCGCGTGCGGGCGATTGCCCGGGGCTCCGGCGCGGCTGGCTCGCCCGGCTGGTGCTTCTGTTGCTGGGCCTGTCCTTCCTGGGCACGGCGGCCGGCGCCACGACGATCACCGACGACCGGGGGCACCGCGTGAGCCTGGCCGGTGCGCCCGCGCGCATCGTCAGCGTCTATCCGTCGTTGACCGAGATGGTGTGCCAGCTCGGGCATTGCGAGCAATTGGTCGGTGTCGATCGTTATTCCAATTTCCCGCCGCAGGTAGGCGCCTTTCCACGGGTCGGAGGCGGGCTGGACCCCAGCGTCGAGGCCATCGTGGCGCTGCGTCCCGACCTCGTGCTGCTGGCGACCTCGTCGCCGGTGGCTGCAAGGCTGGAGTCGCTGGGCCTGGTGGTGCTGGCGCTCGAACCCAAGCAATATGCCGACGTGCGGCGGGTGCTGGAGATCCTGGGCCAGGTGCTCGATGCCCAAGCGCAGGCGCGCCAGTTGTGGGCCGACATCGATGCGGGCGTGGATGCGGCGGCCCGGTCCTTGTCACCGTCGGCGCGCGGGGCACGCGTGTATTTCGAAGTCAACGCCGCGCCGTATGCGGCGGGAGAGTCGTCGTTCATCGGCGAGACGCTGCAGCGACTGGGCCTGCGCAACATCGTCCCGCGGGCACTGGGGCCGTTTCCGCGCATCAGCCCGGAGTTCGTCGTGCGTGCCGACCCGGACCTGATCATGGTCGGCGACGCCGGCTTCGCCGGAATGGCCCAGCGACCGGGTTGGACCCGCATGCGCGCCATCGAAAACAAGCGGGTCTGCGTGTTCGAGCCGGCCGTCGCCGACATCATGGTGCGCGCCGGCCCGCGCATCGCCGAGGCGGCGCAGGCCATCGCCCGCTGCGCATCGGGCCACCTGCCATGATGGGCCACGGCGACTCTGCGCTGGCCCGGGATGCGCGCCTGCCCGTGGTTGTGGCCGGGGCCTTGCTCGCCGGTTCTTGCGTGCTGCTGCTGCTGTCCGCGGCGATCGGCAGCACCGGCCTTGACAGCCTGCTGTCGCTGCGCGACGACCCGGTGGCCTTGCAGATCATCCGGGACATCCGGGCCCCGCGCGCCTTGGGTGCCTGGCTGGCTGGCGCCTTGCTCGGCCTGGCGGGCGCGATCGCCCAGGGCTTGTTCCGCAATCCGCTGGCCGATCCGTATCTGCTGGGTAGCGCCTCGGGGGCTTCGCTCGGCGTCGCAGCCGCGCTGGTGGCCGTGGGCGGGACGCCGCACGCCGGCGACTGGTTGTCGCGCCTGGGCCTGACGGGGGCCGCGTTCATCGGCGCCACCGGCGCAGTGTTCCTGACCTTGATGCTGGCCCGTGGTGTGCACCAGACAATGCGCCTGCTGCTGGCCGGCGTCGTGGTCGGCGTAGTGCTCGGCGCGTTGGCCTCGCTGGTCATGATGCTGCAACCCGAGGTGATGCTGTCGCTGCAGGCCTTCATGCTGGGCAGTACCGCGCTGGTCGGCTGGTCGGCCTGCGCCGTGATGATCCTGGTGTGGCTGGCCTGCATGCCGCTGGCCATGGCGCTGGGCCGGGTGCTCGACGGACTGTCGCTGGGCGAGGCGACGGCTGCCAGCTTGGGACTGCCGCTGCCGCGGGTCCGCGTGGTGCTGGTGGCCACGCTGGCGCTGGCCACGGGCGCAGCGGTGGCGCAGACCGGCCTGATCGCCTTTGTCGGCCTGGCCGCGCCCCATCTGGTGCGCTCGATCGTGCGCACGACGCATCGGCGTTTCCTGCTGCTGGCCAGTCTGATGGGTGGTGTGTTGCTGCTGGCCGCCGACACGCTGGCGCGTTCGCTGATCGCGCCGCAGGAGCTGCCGGTCGGCGTGTTGACCGCGGTGCTGGGCGGGGGTTACCTGTTGTGGCTGATGCATCGGCGCGGTGGCGCGATGGGAGGCTAGGCGGATGTCCGGCCTGTCATCCTCGCCGTGGGCGGTGCAGGCGCGCGGTATCCATGCGCAACTGGGCCGCTTGCCGGTGCTGCATGGCATTGACATCGATTTGCCCCGCGGCCGCTGGACCAGCGTCGTCGGGCCCAACGGGGCCGGCAAGTCGACGCTGCTCAAGGTGCTGGCGCAGCTGATTCCCCATGCGGGCGCGGTACGCCTGCTCGGTGAGCCGCTGGTCGACATGCCGGCGCGCGAACGGGCTCGGCGCATGGCCTGGCTCGGGCAGAACGAATCGAGCGGCGACGATCTGCGGGTATGGGACGTGGCCATGCTTGGCCGCCTGCCGCACCAGGCCTGGCTGGCGGGCCCCAGTGCGGCCGATGTCGCGGCCGTGGAACAGGCCTTGCGCGCCACCCAGGCCTGGGACTGGCGCGCGCGCACACTCGGCCAGCTCTCGGGCGGTGAACGTCAGCGGGTGCTGCTGGCGCGCGCGCTGGCGGTGCAGGCCGAGGTGTTGCTGATGGACGAACCGCTGGCCAATCTGGATCCGCCGCACCAGTCCGACTGGTTGCGGGTGGTGCGCCAGCTGCTGGTGCAGGGCCGCACCGTGGTCAGCGTGTTGCACGAGATCTCGTTTGCGCTGCATGCCGATGAGATGCTGATCGTGGCGCAGGGGCGGGTGCTGCACCAGGGCGCCTGCGGCGACGCCGCCACGCACCGGATGCTGGAGCAGGTGTTCGACCACCGGATCGCCATCGTGCCGGTGGCCGGCCAGTGGGTCGCGCTGGCCCGCGACGACTGAACCGCACGTGCGCGACACGGGAGCCGCGGCCCATGCAGAACGATCACGAAGAACCGGTTGGGTCCGCGCCCGGCGCAGGCGCCGGGCGCCGCGCACGGGCCGTCATGGTGCTGGGCACCAGCAGCGGTGCGGGCAAGAGCTGGCTGGCCACGGCCTTGTGCCGCTGGTATGCACGCCAGGGCCTGCGCGTGGCGCCGTTCAAGGCCCAGAACATGAGCAACAACGCCCGTGTGGTCGCCGCTGCTGGTGCCGATGCGCCCGCCGGGGAAATCGGCAGTGCCCAGTATTTCCAGGCCCTGGCCGCGCGCGCCGTGCCCGATGTGCGGATGAATCCCTTGTTGCTCAAGCCCGAGCGCGATACCCACAGCCAGGTTGTGCTGATGGGGCGGGTCGACGCGGCGCTCGGCGCGACACCGTGGCGCGGCCGCAGCGCGCGGGTCTGGCCAGTGGTCGCCGCGGCGCTCGACGCGTTGATGCACGACAACGACGTGGTGGTGATTGAAGGCGCGGGGTCGCCGGCCGAGATCAACCTGTCCGATGTCGACATCGTCAACATGCGGGTGGCCGAACATGCGGCAGCAGCCTGCCTGCTGGTGACCGACATCGATCGCGGAGGCGCATTCGCACATCTGTATGGCACCTGGGCGCTGCTGCCGCCCGCGCAGCGCGGGTTGCTGCGCGGCTTCGTGCTCAACAAGTTCCGCGGCGATGCGGCGCTGCTCGATCCCGGCCCGCGGCTGTTGCAGCAACGCACCGGCGTTCCCACCGTGGCCACGTTGCCGATGTGGCGCGAGCACGGCCTGCCGGAGGAGGACGGGATGTTCGACGAGCGCGCGGTCACGGCCGCGGGCGAGGTCCGGCTGCGTGTGGCGGTCGTGGCGTTTCCGCACATCAGCAACCTGGACGAGTTCGCGCCACTGCGCAACGTGCCGGGCCTGAGCCTGCATTGGGTGCGCACGCCCTCGCAGATCGACGGCTGGGGCGCGCGGGACTGGATCATCCTGCCGGGCTCCAAGTCCACCAGTGCCGACCTGGCCTGGTTGCGCCGCCAGGGGATGGACCGGGCTGTCGCCGCGCATGCGCAACGGGGCGCCCCGGTGCTGGGCATCTGCGCTGGCCTGCAGATGTTGGGCGAGGCCATGATCGATCCGCATGGCATCGACGGCAATGGGCCCGGGCTGGGGCTGTTGCCGCTGGTCACGACGTTTGCACAGGACAAGACGGTGGTACAGACCCGGGCGAGCTTCGGCACCGTGCGGGGCGTCTGGCAGCCACTGTCGGGGCTGGAGGTCCGGGGTTACGAGATCCACCATGGACACAGCGCCGAGCACCCGGCCATGGCCGCTGCCGGCCGCCATGGCCACCCGGTGATGGCATCCGGCCTGGCCTGGCAGGACGACAGCGGCAATGTGCTGGGCGTGTATCTGCACGGCCTGTTCGAAGACGGTGCGGTGATGCAGGCCTTGTTCGGCGTGTACACGCCGACGCTGGACGCCGTGTTCGACGGCCTGGCCGACCATGCCGAGCGGCACTTCGACGCCGGCGTGCTGGCATCGCTGTTGCGCTGACGGCCCGAGCGGCCCGCGGCGACGGCCGTTCAGCCGAGAACGACCTGGTCGCGGCCTTGTTCCTTGGCCTTGTACATCGCCCGGTCGGCGCGGGCCATCAGGCTGTCGACCGAATCGGTGTCGGGCAGGTTGGTCGCCACGCCGATGCTGACCGTGAACTGCCCGGGGCTGTCGAGTTCGCGCACCTTGGCGCGGATGCGCTCGGCGACGACCCGCGCGACCTCGGTCGGTGTTTCCGGCAGCAGCACGACGAACTCCTCGCCCCCCAGCCGACCGATCACGTCGGCGCGCCGCAGCAAGGTGGAGACACCCGAGACGAACTGGACCAGCACGCGGTCGCCTGCCTGGTGGCCGAAGCTGTCGTTGATGACCTTGAAATGGTCGATGTCGATCAGCAGGATCGACATCGACCGGCCGTGCCGGCGGCAACGCTCGAGCTCCTGCTGGCAGGCCACGGTCAGGTTGCGCCGCGTCAGCGCGTTGGTCAACGAGTCGTGCGAGGCCAGGTGCTCGAATTCCGCTCGCACCCGGTCGGTGGCCATCAAGACCAGGCTGATGGCACTGAGCAGCATCAGGAAGGGATAACTGAT
Organism: Comamonadaceae bacterium G21597-S1; assembly: GCA_027214345.1. Classification (GTDB taxonomy): domain Bacteria; phylum Pseudomonadota; class Gammaproteobacteria; order Burkholderiales; family Burkholderiaceae_C; genus CAISIP01. Next base: position 257,825 of record JAPWHR010000008.1, on the reverse strand, counting down.
CATGTAGATCAGGTTCTGCGGCGTCGTGTCCAGGATACCGGTACCGGTGGGAAACAGCCAGGCCGTGGCAAAACGCAGCACCTGGCTGAGCAGGGCGCATGCCAGGATGAGTACGGCGAAGCGGTAGGCGAAGCTGCGGCCGCCGTGGCGCAGGATCAGCCAGGCATGGGCGGAAAACAGCGCCGACATCACGATGATGGAGATCATCAGGCGCGGCATGTAGAGCGGATCCACCACCGTGAACCAGCCCGAGACCAGCGTCAGCGCGCAGATCATCGCGTAGCGGGGCCAGAAACGCGTCTTGCGCTCGAAGAACTTCTCGGTGCCGAAGAATTGCAGGTAGACCCCGGTGAAGATCAGCAGGTTGGCCAGCATGATCGACACCACGTCGGGCGTCAGGCCGCGCGTGGCCGCGGTGAGCCCGGCCATGAACAACACTGCGGTGCCAGCCGTCCAGTAACGCAGGCCCTTGACCGACGGCGGGTAGTTGCGCTGCAGAAAATACAGCACGACAGCCATCAAGCCGCCCATGACACCGGTCAGCAGGACGATCGTGCGCGGATCCACGAATGGAACGGGAGAGCCTGTACCCATGCAACGATTATGCCGGGCCGCGCATCACGATCCCATCACACATGCGGGTGAGTGTGCCGGCGCGTTGGCCGTGCTTGTTCGGCGCTGGCGGCGGGGTAATCGCAATAGGTACGGACCGCGCAACGGTCGCAATGCGGCTGGCGGGCCGTGCAGACGTAACGGCCGTGCAGGATCAGCCAGTGGTGCGCGTTGACCAGGTACGGCGCCGGGACGCGTCGCAGCAACGCGCGCTCGACCTCCAGCGGCGTCTTGCCGGGCGCCAACCCGGTTCGATTGCCCAGCCGTAGCAGGTGGGTGTCGACCGCGATCGTCGGTTCGCCGTAGGCCGAGTTCAGGATCACGTTGGCCGTCTTTCGCCCGACACCGGGCAAGGCCTCGAGCTGTTCGCGCGCGCGCGGCACCTGGCCGCCGTGGCGCTCGACCAGCATGGCGCAGGTCTGTAGCAGGTGGCGTGCCTTGCTGCGGTACAGGCCGATGGTGCGGATATGCTGCTCCAGCCCTGGCACGCCCAGGCGCAGCATCTTCTGCGGTGTGTCGGCGACCAGGAACAGGTTGCGTGTGGCCTTGTTGACACTCTTGTCGGTGGCCTGCGCACTGAGCAGGACCGCCACCAGCAATTCGAAAACGCTGGTGTATTCGAGTTCGGTGACCGGCATCGGATTGGCGGCCTGCAAGGTGCGGAAAAAGCCTTCGATCGCAGCTGGATTCATGGTGGATGGCGGTGCGGTGGCGCTGTCGCAGCGGGGCCGGGTCAGGCCAGCTGGCGCAGTTCGCGCAGGGCCACGGATACCGGGGCCAGGTCGGCGGCCTGGGTCGAGACCAGGGTCAGCAACTGGTTGATCCGCCGGATCGCCGCCGCGTGGCGCTGCCGCCATTGCGCGAGCTCTTCGTTGCGCGACAACAGGCCGAGCGTGATCTGGCTGGCAATGGAGTAGACGTCGTCGCGCGCGCTGCCGCGCGCCTGGGTCTGCCACAGCGTCTCGGTCGGCAGCCGGGTGATCTCGGAGCGCCATCCCGTCAGGCCGAGTTCGGCATCGACGTTGAAATAGGTGCGCGCAGCGACTTCGAGGGTCGAATCCGCACTCTGGGCCAGGTTGACCAGGTCCAGCGCCGGGAAGATGTATTCGAGTGCGCTGAGGTCCTGGGCCAGGGCCGGCGCGACACCGGCTTCGCACAAGGCGTCCGATGCGGCCTTCCAGCCGGCGCGCCCGGATTCGGGCAGCCAGTCCTGCAGTTGCGCGCGCATCGTCGCTGCACCGGGCTGGTAACGGCTGATCAGGCTGGGCAGGTCGGTGTTGTCCGAGCGTGCGCGCATCATCCAGCGCGACGCGCGTTGCGCGATCGCCGTCAGCTTGCTGAGCAGGTCGAGTTGCAGCTGGGCCGGGACCTTGTAGTCCAGCGCATCGATCTGGTCCCACAGCCGTTCGAGGTCGAACACCTCGCGCGCCAGCGTGAACGCGCGGATCACGTCGGCCGCCGTGGCCACCGATTCGGCCGCCAGGAAGTTGACGAACGTCGCGCCGGTGCGATTGACAACGGTGTTGGTGATGTAGGTCGCGATGATCTCGCGCTTGAGCGGATGGTTGTCGACCGCGGCGGGAAAACGCTCGCTCAGCACCTTCGGGAAATACGCCTGCAGCGAGCGGTTGAAGTAGGGGTCGTCCGGCAGGTTGCTGGCCAGCAGTTCGTCAAAGACCGACATCTTGGCGTAGGCCAGCACCACCGCGCCCTCGGGGGCGCTCAGACCCTGCTTGCGTGCGCGGCGCTGGGCGATCTCCTGGTCGCTGGGCAGGTATTCGATGACCCGGTTCAGGCGACCGGCACCTTCGAGCCATTGCATCAGGCGCTGCTGGCCGTCGAGCACGTACAACGGCCGATGCGCGGCGATGTCCAGGGCCTGGGTCTGGTAATAGTTGTCGTGCAGCACCAGCTGGGCGACTTCGTCGGTCATCGATGCCAGCAACTCGTTGCGCTGCTTGAGCGTGAGGTCGCCGGACTCGACGATCTGGCCCAGCAGCACCTTGATGTTCACCTCGTGGTCAGAGCAGTCGACGCCGGCCGAATTGTCGATCGCGTCGGTGTAAATGCGCCCGCCGGCCTGCGCGAACTCGATCCTGCCGCGTTGCGTGGCGCCCAGGTTGCCGCCTTCGGCAAATACCTTGCACCGCAATTCGCGCCCGTCGACCCGGAACGCGTCGCTGGCCTTGTCGCCCGCCTGGGCGTGGGTTTCGTGGCTGGCCTTGACATAGGTGCCGATGCCTCCGTTGTAGAGCAGGTCGACCGGTGCGAGCAGGATGGCGCGCAGCAGATCGTTGGGCGCCATCTCGGTGGCGTCGGTGCCCAGGGCGGCACGTGCCTGCTCGCTGAGCTTGATCGACTTGGCCGTACGCGGGAACACGCCGCCGCCCTCGGAGATCAGGCTGCGGTCGTAGTCGTCCCAGCTCGAGCGCGGCAGGTCGAACAGGCGCTTGCGCTCCTGCCATGAACGTTCGGCGTCCGGATCGGGGTCGATGAAGACATGGCGGTGGTCGAAGGCCAGTTGCAGGCGGATCTTGCGCGACAGCAACATGCCGTTGCCGAACACGTCGCCGGACATGTCGCCAATGCCGGCCACGGTGAATTCGGTGGTCTGTGTGTTCACGCCCATGGAGCGGAAGTGCCGCTTGACCGACTCCCAGGCGCCGCGCGCCGTGATGCCCATCTTCTTGTGGTCATAACCGACCGAGCCGCCGGAGGCGAACGCGTCGCCGAGCCAGAATCCGTACTCCTGCGAAACGGCATTGGCGATGTCGGAGAACGTGGCCGTGCCCTTGTCGGCGGCCACGACCAGGTAGGGGTCGTCCTCGTCGTGGCGCACCACGTCGGCCGGCGGCACGAGTTCACCCTTGACGACGTTGTCGGTGATGTCGAGCAAGCCCGACAGGAACATGCGGTAACAGGCGATGCCCTCGGCCATCAGGGCTTCGCGGTCACCGGCCGCCGGCGGCTTCTTGAGCACGAAGCCGCCCTTGGAGCCGACCGGCACGATGACGGTGTTCTTGACCTGCTGCGCCTTGACCAGGCCCAGGATCTCGGTGCGGAAGTCCTCGCGCCGGTCGGACCAGCGCAGTCCGCCGCGCGCGACCTTGCCGCCGCGCAGGTGCACGCCTTCGACCCGTGGCGAATAGACCCAGATCTCGAACGCCGGCTTGGGTTCGGGCACGCCAGGCAACTTGCGCGGCTTGAGCTTGAACGACAGGTAGGGCTTGTGCGCTCCCGACGGCAGGCGTTGCCACGCGTTGGTGCGGGCAGTGGCACGGATGCTCGCATAGAACTGGCGCAGGATGCGGTCGTCGTCCAGGCTCTGGACCGATGACAGGATGTCCTCCAGCTTGTTGCGCAGTTCGGCCCGCATCTGGTCGCGGTCACCCACCAGCTGCGGATCGAAGCGGGTCTGGAACAAGGCCATGATGTCCTGCGCGATCATCGCGTTGCGGATCAGTGCATCTTCGATGTAGCTCTGGCTGAAGGCGAAGCCCAGTTGCTTGAAATACCGGGTGTAGGCGCGCAGCACGCTGATCTGGCGCGCGTCCAGTTCGCTGACCAGCACCAGCTTGTTCAGGCTGTCGCTTTCCACCTCGCCGCGCCAGACCTGCACGAACAGCGATTCGAATCGCTGCTTGATGGTCGACAACTCGGTGCCTTCGGGCAGGTGCAAGCCGATGTCGTGGATCCACAGGTCTTCGCTGCCGATGTCGTAGGGATGCTCGTCGAGTACGCGCGCGCCCATGTTCTCGAGCAGCGGCAGGGAGTCGGACAGCGCGACCTTGGAGGTGTTGTAGATCTTGAAGCGCAGCAGTCCAGCCGGCGCATTGAGCGGACGGTACAGGCGCACAACCAGGGGCTCTTCGGGTGTCAGGCCCACCAGCATGCCGGCGTCCTCGGCCGCGACCGCAGCCGAGAAGTGCTCCCGGTACGCCAGCGGGAAGGCGGCTGCGAAACGGTTCGCCAGCACCAGGCCCTGGCCTTCGCCATGGGCGCGGAGCAATTCCGCGGTGCAGTCGTCTTCCCAGCGTTGGGCGAGTTTCTCGACCCGGGCCTCGAGCGCGCCCAGGTTCACCGTCGTCGGCGCCCGGTTGCGGGCCCGTACCAGGTAGTGGATACGCGCCAGCGGGCTGTCGGTCAGCATGGGCGTGAACTCGAGCGACTCGCCGTCGAGCACCGCCATCAGTTCCTGGCCCACCTTGACGCGCAATTCGGTGTTGTAGCGGTCGCGCGGAACGAACACCTGGGCCGAGGTGAAGCGGCCGAACGGATCACGGCGAAGGAACAGCCGCGTGCGCTGGCGTTCCTGCAGCCGCAGGATGCCGATGGCGTGTTCGGCCAGCGTGTCGGCGTCGATCTGGAACAACTCGTCGCGCGGATAGACCTCCAGGATGGACTGCAGCGACTTGGCCGCGTGGCTCTCGGGCACCACGCCGGCGCGAGCCATGACTTGAGCGGCCCGCTGGCGCACCTGCGGTATCTCCTCGATCGACACGGAATACGCGGTCGAGGTGTACAGGCCCAGGAACCGGGTCTCGCCGATCACCTGGCCCTGGTCGTCGAACCGCTTGACCGCGATGTAATCGAGCCAGGCCGGACGGTGTACCGTCGATCGGGTCATGGCCTTGATCACGAGCACCAGTTCGTCGGTGTCGATCAGGGCGACCGCCTCCGGCGGCAGATGGGTCTCGGTGGTCTGGACCGGACCGCGCAAAATGCCCAGACCCGAGTCCGGCCGTGCGACCAGGGATGCCTTGTCGCCATTGCGGTGCAGGTCGTAGTCGCGGGTGCCCAGGAAGGTGAAATGCCGGTCTTCCAGCCAGCGCAGGAAGGCAATGCCCTCCTGGCGGCTGGCCTCGCTCAGCTTCGAACGGGCAGCCTCTTCGCAGACTTCATGCAACCGGCCCAGCATGGACTGCCAGTCCTGGACGGCATTGCGCACATCGCCCAGCACACGCTTGAGCTCGAGCGCCAGCGCGTTGCGGTCGGCCTCAGGCACGATGCGATCACATTCGACCGTGATCAGCGACTCGACGGCGCTGGCCTTGCGCTGGGCGCGGTCGGACGGCACGCGCCGGATCTGCGTGGCCAGGCCCTTGTCGTCGCGTTCGACGGCCATCAGCGGGTGCACGATCCAGTGCGCGGTGCGCCCGCTGCGGTTGACCGCCATGGTCACCGAGTCGACCAGGAACGGCATGTCCGCATGCACGATCTGGATCACGGTATGGTCGCTGACGTAGCCGTCTTCGGCCAGGGTCGGGTTGAACACCCGGATCCGCGCCGTGTCGGGCGCACGCGCGGCTTCGAGCAGCCGCCAGTGGGCATGGGCGATCGCGAACAAGGTGGCCGGCCCGCGCGCGGCGATCTCGTCCGGATCGGAATTGTCGAAATAGGCCTGCACGAACTCGGACATGCGCGTGCCGGCCGACCCGCTGTGGGCCGAGGTGTAGTTCATCAATTCCGCAAGCGCACCAGTGGTCATGTCAGCTCCGATCGGCCATCCCGCGACCTGCAACAGGCAGGCCGCGGCAGCCTGCGGCCGATTCTAGGCCGCAGTACCCGTCCGGCAGGGGGCATCCGGACCGGGCGCATGGGCTTATGCCGCAGTTGCATCGAGCCCGGCGCGGGCCGGGACCTGTGCGCTCAGCCGGCCTGCGACAGGTTGATGAAGCTGGCCGGCTGGGGAAAGTTCGCCTTCATCCAGCCGTACTTCAAGCCCATTGCATCCATGAGTGGCACCGGCAGTGTCTCGATCGCATCGGCGGTCGCGTCCGGCTGGTCGGCCAGCAGGCTGCCCAGGTGCACGACGGCGGCCAGCGGCGTGATCGGCTTTTCGGCCAGCGGGGCCGATGCCAGCAGCAGTGCGTGGACGTAGTCGGAGGGGAAGTTCCAGCGCCGTGCCAACTCGGCCGTGACCTCGGCCTCGTCGAAGCCGACACAGGCGTGCTCGCGTTGCCAGCGTTCGCCCGGCGCGCACGGAAGCTTCTCGATGATGGCCACCGACTCGGGCTGCGCATCGGCGATGATGAGTTCACCCAGGCGCAGCATCAGACCGACCAGCCAGGCGCTGTTGCCGTCGACCTGGTGTTTGCCGTCCACGCCGGTGGCGAACCATTGCGCGTAACCGGCGCAGTCGGTGCTGTAGCGCCAGAAGTCGGTGCTGTCGATACCCTCGGGCATCGAGAACGCATTGTGCAGGCAGGCGGACAGTGCCAGGGTCCGGATCCTGGACAGGCCCACCAGCTTGAGCGCGTGATCGAGACTGTCGACTCTGCGCGGCAGCCCGAAGGCTGCGCTGTTGGCCAGGGCGAGCAGCTTGGCACTGAGAGTCGGATCCTGCGCAATCAGCGACTGGATCTTTTCCAACGACGTCTTGGGCTGGTCCAGCGTATTGATCAGGGCCATTCCCACTTCCGGCATGACCGGCAAGGCAATGGATTTGAACAGATCGGCGATATCGGACATCGGGGCTCTCCTGTGGTGCACGTGTGCCGCTGCCGCGCGGCGGGTCCGTCATTCTGACCGATTCGCGTGTCGCCTTCAGTCTTGCCACAATAGCGGCTTTGGTACGGAAAGCGCCACGCGCCATGCAATCTGCCAGCCACCTTCTGAACGTCGGGACTCCGGGCATCCGGGAGCCATCCGCATGACCGGCCTGCATCATCGATGCCGGATGCGCAACGGCGGCCACGGGCGCGGCGTGTTGCGGCCCGGGCGTGCCGGAGGCCCGACATGATGGAACTCGGTACGCGGCTGGCCAAGACCGAGGCGGGGCGGCAGGAGATCAACCACCGCAGCGGCCGCCTGTCGACGGTCGAACGTCGTCTGCTGATCCTGGTCGATGGTCACAAGACGATCAACGAGCTCGGCGCCTTCGTGCGCGTGGGCGAGCTCGAACCGGCGCTCGAGCGCCTGGTGGGCCTGGGCCTGGTCGGGCCCGAAGGCGAGAGCGTGCCGCTGCCGCCGCCGGTCGCGCCCGGATTCACCGCGGCGATGCCGCAGGAGCCCGAGCGGCCGGCCACCAGCGTGCAAGCCTTCGAGCAGACCCGTGCCGAGGTCGCGCGGTTCGTGCACAACCGGCTCGGCGAGCCGGCCGAACCGATCTGCGAGGCCATCCACCGCTGCCGCAATCCGCAAGAGTTGCGTGCCTTGCTGCGGGGTATCGAGGTTTTCATCGGCCAGCGGCTGGACCCCGCGACGACACAGGCGTTTGCCCGCCACTTCGGCAGTCTGCTGCTGTAGCCCCCGGCAGGCCGGTCGGCGAGCGGGCGCCGATGGTATTCTCTTGCGGCCCGCGCCCGGTCCGGTATTCGCATGCCGGGCGCGCCGCCTCTTGCGCGAGCCACGATCCGCTCGCGCGTTGTCTGTCCCACCCCCTGGAGCCCTACGCCATGATTCACGTGATTGCCGTCATCACCGCCAAACCCGGACAACGTGCCGCCTTGCTGGAGGCGTTTCGCGCCAATGTGCCGGCCGTGCGTGCGGAGGAGGGCTGCATCGAATACGGGGCGGCGGTCGATCTCGACGGCGGGCCCGCGTTCCAGGCGCCTTGCGGACCGGACAGCTTCATGGTGATCGAGAAATGGGCCGACCTCGATGCACTCAAGGCGCATGCGGCGGCGCCGCATATGGTTGCATATGGCGCGCGCACGCGCGAACTGGTCGCACAACGTGCGATCCACATCCTGCAGCCGGCCTGAACGACCCCGATCCGGAGGCGGCATGTCGATCGTGCACGACATCGTCCACACGACGACCTACCACTACCGGGAACCCGTGCGTTTCGGCGTGCATCGTGTCATGTTCCGGCCGCGCGACAGCCATGACCAGCGGGTGCTCGCCACCGACCTGCAGGTGAGCCCGCAGGCCGAGATCCGCCTGATCCAGGACGTCTATTCGAATTCGATCGCGCTGGTGCAGCCGCAGCAACCGGCCCGTGAACTGCGTATCGTGTGTTCGTTCTCGATCGAACACGTGCCGGGCGACGCCGCGCCGCCGCTGGCGGTGTCGGCGCAGGCGCTGCCGTTCAGTTATGCGCCGCAGGAGTGGATCGACCTCGCGCCGTATCTGCGGCCCCATACCGAGGATCCCGACGGCCGCCTGATCGCCTGGGCACACCAGTTCCTGGACGCGAGCGGCCGCTCGCCGACCTTCGACCTGCTGGCCCGCATGAATGCGCACGTGGCCTCCAGCCTGCGTTATGTCGCGCGCGACGAGGAGGGAACGCAGACGCCGCTGCGGACCCAGGAGCTGGGTTCGGGCAGTTGCCGCGACTATGCCTTGTTGATGATGGAGGCGGTGCGCCGCCTGGGCATTGCCGCCCGATTCGTGTCCGGCTACCTGTACGACGAATCGCTGGACGCCGATGGCGAGGTTGCGATGGTCGGCTCGGGCGTCACCCATGCCTGGCTGCAGGTGTTCCTGCCCGGAGCCGGATGGATCACCTACGATCCGACCAACAACCTGATCGGCGGCAGCCAGCTGATCCGGGTGGCGGTGGTGCGCGATCCGTCATTTGCGGCGCCGATTTCGGGAATTTGGTACGGTGAGCCCGACGCTTACAAGGAGATGAACGTGACGGTGCAGGTGACTCGGCGCAAAATGGGACGTATTGCCTGATCGGCCGAGCAGGGCGTGGTCCGACGGGCCCGTCGCGCATCGGTTCCCTGTCATCGGAATCCGATGCGCCGTAGCCACCGACATGGAGAAGAAGGGAGCGACCATGGAATTGATCAAGCGCCTGTTCGCAGGCCCTGGGGAGAACGGCGGCGTGACCAGCGAACCGGGGTTTGCCGACTCGGCCCACCAGGCCCAGGATTTCGCCGCCCAATTGCCGACCCGGCGTGAATTGCTGCGGGTGCGCACCCGCAACACCTTGCGCTTGGCCGGCATTCCGGAGGCCTGGGTCGAGCCGCAGGTGCTGGTGGAGCCCCAGGGCAGGCGCACCTTCCTGCATCTGCGCCTGGTCGTGCGCCACTGGGACGAACGCCTGCTGCGATACGCTGTGGCGTTCCAGACCCGACTGATGAGCGAGATCGAACGCATCGATCCGCAGGCACGCGAGTGGCTGCTCAGCATCGTCTGGTGTTTTCCGCTCGACCTGGCCAGCCCGTATCCGGAATTGCCGCAACCGTCGGCCTGGCTCGATGCCGAACCCCAGCCACAGCCACAGCCGCAGCCACGGCAGGCGTCCGAACAGGACGACGTGCAGTCCGACCTGGCGCAATTGCTGGCGCTGCGGGACGCGGAGCTGACCCGCTCGGAGTTACCGGTCGACGTGCGCGGCCATTGACCGCCAGCGCCGGGTCCCGCGGATGTGCGCGGCCGCCCGGTGGCGCATGCGCGCACGTGCGGGGGCGTCGGCAACGGTAAGGTTTGCGCGGCCGGTGCGACTCAATGGGCAGCAGCCGGTCATGGGTGGCCGGCTTCCAACCGAAGGAGAAAGCACCATGCGTACCGTTTTGCTGGCGTTGGGCCTGTGCCTGTCGTCGATGTTCCTGCCCGCCGGACTGGCGCAGGCGGCGAGTGATCCGGTCTATACCGGCTTCTTCAGCAACGTGGCCGTCGGTGGATACGACACGGTTGCCTATTTCACCGAGAACAAGCCGGTCAAGGGGGACAGCCGGTTCTCGACCAGCTACAAGGGCGCGCAATGGCATTTCGCCTCGCAGGCCAACCGCGATCGTTTCATCGCCGATCCGGAGCGGTATGCGCCGCAATACGGCGGGTATTGCGCCTGGGCGGTGTCCGAGGGCGATACCGCGTCGTCGGACCCGACGCTGTGGAAGATCGTCGATGGCAAGCTGTATTTGAACTACGATGCCGGTGTGCAGAAAAAATGGGAACAAGACATCGCCGGTCATATCCGCAAGGCCGACGGCAACTGGCCGGGCGTGCTGGGCCGGTGAGGCCGTGTGGCGCCATGGCCCCGCATGCCGCAGCCGCCGATGACCTGCCCCGTGGCGCCATGGCGTCGGCGCCGTTCCCGGCAAGGTCGACATGATGCATCTGTGGCACGACGGCGTGGCACTGTACGAAGCAGCCGTGCGTGGGGCGGCCCAGCCCTGGGTCATCTGCGTCGTGCTGATCCTGATCACCTTCGTGCTCGAAGACCTGGCGATCGCGGTGGCCGCTGTGCTGGCGGTACAGGGCCTGCTGTCCTGGGAACTGGCCGTGCTGGCCGTGGCCGCCGGTATTGCACTGGGCGACCTGGGCCTGTACGGACTGGGCGTTGCGGCCAACCGGTTGCCCGCCCTGCGCCGGCGCCTGATCGACGGCCGCGGCCGCTGGATGGGCGAGCAGATCGCGCGTCGGTATGCTGGCGCCATCGTGCTGGCGCGGGTGGTACCGGGCCTGCGCCTGGTCACCTACACCGCCTGCGGTTTCTACCGGCTGCCGTTCGCACCCTTCTGCCTGTGGGTCGTGCTGGCCGTCTTCGTGTGGACGGGGGGCCTGATGTGGCTCAGCGCCACGATCGGTTCTGCGCTGAGCGAGGCGCTGGGCATACCGCCCGCGCTGGCGGTGGCATTGCCGATTGTGTTGCTGGCCCTGGTGCTGATGTTCTGGAACCGCGCACCGCGCGCACCGGTGGCGCGCGAGACAGGAGGGGTGCCGTGAGACTTTGCCGATGGTGTTGTTCCGTGAGCGTGTGCGTGGCGACCGTCGTGGACCGCGGGGGGGTGGCGTGAGCGCGCCGGGCCGTTCCCAAGCGCGAATCCCGCAGCGCGGGGGGTGGAGGGTCGTCCAGTGAGCGCGCCGGGCCGTTCCCAAGCGCGAATCCCGCAGCGCGGGGGGTGGAGGGGCGTCCAGTGAGCGCGTCGCTCGAGTATGGCGCCGGTACCGGTCAGACCCCGCACCAGGGCATGCCGCCGCTGGACGAATCCGGCCGGCCGCTGAGCTTTTTCGAATTCTGGCCGATGTGGGCCTTTTATCCGCCGGTCGTGGTGTATGTACTGTGGCTGATGCTGCGCTACCGTGGCATTTTGCTGCCCACGGTGGCCAACCCCTCGTTTCCCGGCGGCGGCTTCGTCGGCGAATCCAAGGCCGAGATCCTGCAACTGGCCATGCAACACACGCCGGAGTGGGTGGCGCCATTCATCATCGTCGACCGGGCGCCGGCCGACGCCGCCGCTGGCGACGATCTGGATGCGGAACTGGCACGGGCACTGCTCCGGCTGAAGGCCGCCGGCCTCGGACTGCCGGTGGTGGCCAAGCCCGACCTGGGTTGTCGCGGCGCGGGCGTGCAGCTGGTGCGCAGCGTCGACAAGTTGCGCCGGTATCTGGCCGCGTTTCCGCGCGGCGCGCGGCTGCTGCTGCAGGCCTATGTGCCGTACGAAGGCGAGGCCGGCATCTTCTACTGCCGCCGCCCGGGGCAGGACAAGGGACGCATCATTTCGGTGACCCTCAAGTATTTTCCGCACGTCTATGGCGACGGGCGGCGGACCCTGCGTGAACTCATCCTGGACGACCCGCGCGCCGGCCGATTGCCGCACCTGTACCTGCGCCGGCACGCGGCGCGACTCGAGGAGGTGCCTGCGCCCGGACAGCCGATCCGGCTGGCATTCGCCGGCAGCCACAGCCGCGGCGCGATTTTTCGCAACGGCAATGACCTCGTGACCGCGGCCATGGAGGCGCGATTCGATGCCATCGCGCAGCGGTTGCCCGAGTTCTATTTCGGGCGCTTCGACATCCGTTTTGCCGATTTCGCCCAGGTCCGCGAGGGCCAGGCCTTCACCATCGTCGAGGCCAATGGCGCCGGCGCCGAAAGCACACATATCTGGGACCGTCGCACCACCTTGCTGCAGGCCTGGGCCGACCTGATGCGGCAATACCGGCTGTTGTTCCAGATCGGTCGCGCCAACCGCGATCGCGGCTTTCGGCCCTTGTCGCTGCGCGAGTTCCTGCGCTGGCACCGTCGGGAGAAGGAATTGACCCCGCTGTACCCGGCGACGGACTGATCACCGGCTTGCCCGGCGTCGTCCATGGACGGTGCGGGCAGTGCCCGGGCCGGCCCAGGCTCAGAGCGGGATGCCGAAACGCGCCAGCCGGCGTTTCTGAGTCGGCGAGGCGAGGTCGACCAGCGTGAGGAAGTCGATGGTGCCGAAATCCCGGTCGATCGCCGGTGCGCTGCACATCATCGCGCCCAGGCTCAGGTAGGCTGCCAGCAGTTTCGGCGTCTTGGGCGCATCCGCGGCCACGGTGTCCAGCGGGCATGCGAAGCCCGGCATCGGCGTGGTGCGCCAGGCCGGCGGAGCCAGGTGCGGCAACAGGCGTTGCCAGGTGGCCGCGCCGATGGCGCCGTCCTGGCTGGTCAGCGAACTGCAGCCGATGAGGTAGCGTACCTGGTGCTGCTGCGCATAGTCCGCAATGCCGCGCCACAACAGACTGAGCACGGAAAAGGAGCGGTGATCGCGATGAATGCAGGCGCGGCCCAGTTCGAGCATGTGGTCCCGATGGGGCTCGAACGGCTGGAAATCGAACTCCCGCGCGCTGTAGTAGCCCAGGTGCTCGCGGGCACGCAGCCCGGTCTGCAGCCGGTAGGTGCCCACCACCTCGCCGCTGCGCGCGTCTTCGACCAGCAGGTGATCGCAGGCGGCGTCGAAGTCGTCGGCATCCAGGCAGGTCGCGAACGACTGCGCCAGGCCCTCGCGCATCTCGACGTTGAACACGAAGAACCGCAACATCTGGGCCGCGCGCAGGTCGCATGCGCCATCGGCCAACCGCAGCCGGTAGTCCGGCCCGCTGATGCGCAGGCGTTCGCGCAGGGACCGGGACGTTGCAGTGCTGTTCATGGTGCTGGCGGGCGTCATACGACCATCAGTCGTGCCGGATCGCAAATACTTTCATCGTGCATCATGCGCGGTCACCGGACTGCGCCAGGGTTAAGCTGTGGCCTGTCGACCGATGAACCGAAAGCCCGAACATGCCAGAGCCCACTGTCCGCGCCGTCTCCGATCCGCCACCATCGCAAGCGGCACTGTACCCGACCAAGGTCGTCAACATCATCGGCGGGCCGGGGTGTGGCAAGTCCTTGTTCTCGGCTGCCATCATGCTGCATCTGCACCGGCACCACAAGACCGTGGAGCAGGTGCCCGACCACGCCAGGCTGCTGGTATGGAGTGGCGATCACGATGCATTGCGCAACCAGTACCAGATCGCATTGCAGCAGTTCCGCATGCTGGAGCTGCTCGACGGCAAGGTCCAGTACCTGGTCAGCGAGTGTTCCTTGCCGCAGTTGCTCTACTACAACGCCCATTACGCCGGCAACGTGTGTGACGTCGCCCGTACGCGGGCGCAGATCCTGCACTGGCACGGGCGCCACGAGACCATCAATGTGCTGGTCGAACGGGGCTACGGTCCGTACGTGCGCGCCGGCCGCCTGCAGGACGAAGAGGGCGCGCGCGCGGTGGACCGCGAGTTGCGCGTCTTGCTCGACCGCGAGCACATCGCCCACACCATCGTACGCGCCGACCTCGATGCGATCCGGGCGTTTGCCGACAGCCTGATGTGAGGCGGCCCGACGGCGTGCCGCGCGCGCGGCGATTGCGCTCAGCGCAGTCGCCGCGGCGAGACGGCGTCGGCCACGACGCCCTGGGCCAGCAGCGCATCGGGCACAGGCCGGTTCAGCAACAACGCCGCAGCCAGTTCGGATGCTCCCGGTGCACTCTGGATGCCGTAACCACCCTGTGCCGCGAGCCAGAACAGGCCGTCGCAGGACGGGTCCCAGCCGATCACCAGTTCCCCATCGGGCACGAAAGAGCGCAGTCCGGCCCAGGTGCGCAGCGGACGGCGGATCTGCAGCGTCGTGACCGATTCGATCTCGTGGATCGCGGTGGCGATGTCGATCTCCTCCGGCACCACGTCGTGCGGGATGGTCGGGTCGGCGTTGGCGGGGGAGCCCAGCAGCACGCCGGCGTCGGGCTTGATGTACCAGGTCTCGTCCATGCTCGACACCACCGGCCAGTGCGATGCATCGACCCCGTCGGGTGGACGGAAGGTGAAGGCGCTGCGCCGGTGCGGCACCAGTCCGATGGGGGGCGCACCGCACAAGGCGCCGACTTCGTCGGCCCAGGCACCGGCCGCGTTGACCAAGGTGCGGGCGCCGACGCTGCGCCCGTCGGCCAGGTGCAGTTGCCACAGGCCATCGCCGCGACGTGCCTGCGTGACTTCGGCCTTGGTGTACACGGTGCCGCCGCTGCGGCGCAACAGACGCAGAAAGCCCTGGTGCAAGGCGTGCACATCGATGTCCATGGCCATCGGGTCGAGCAGGCCGGAATGCACCTGTTCCGCCCGCAGGCAGGGGACCAACGCCAGCACCGCGTCGCGTTCGAGCGTGCGCAGGCCGGGACAGGTGTCGGCCAGTTCGTCGCGCAGTTCCTGCAACTTGTGTTGCTGGCCCTGCAGCGCCAGGTACAGGGCGCCGCGATCGGACAGCAGCGCCGTGTCCGTGAAACCCGCGGGCGGCTGCAGGTAGAACGCGCGGCTGGCACGGGTCAGTGCGCGCACCATGGGCGGGCCGTAACTCTCCATGAACATGGCGGCGGAACGACCGGTCGAGTGGTATCCGGGCTGCGACTCGCGCTCGAGCAAGACCACGCTGGCCGCGTCCGCGACGCGGGCGGCGACCGAGGCACCGGCAATGCCGGCACCGATGACGGCGAAATCGAATACGGAACGATCGGTCATGCTGGTTTGCAATCGAAGCGGGGCATGCGGCCATTCTCGCATCGACATCGATGGGGCTCGATTAACATCGGTCGCTCCAGCGACTCGACCATTGCCATGAACCCTTTCCACCGCATTCCCGGCCGCCGCTTTCTGCATGCGCCGGGGCCGACGCACGTGCCCGACGAGGTCGTCCATGCGATGAGCCGCCAGCCGATGGACATGGCCGATCCCCGGCTGGACCGGGTGATCGCGTCCTGCGAACAGGGCTTGCGTCGACTGCTGCAGACCGAACGCGCCGACGTGTTCCTGTATGCCTGCAACGGACACGGAGCCTGGGAGGCGGTGATTGCCAACCTGGTTTCGCCCGGCCAATGCGTACTGGTTCCGGGCACTGGCCATTTCTCGGACTCCTGGGCGCTGCAGTGCGAGGCCATGGGGGTGCGGGTGCTGCGCACGCCGTGGATCGAAGGCGAGCCGATCGACCCGGCGGTGGTCGAGCAGATGCTGCGCGAAGACACCGGACACGCCATCACGGCGGTGTTCGCGGTCCATACCGATACGGCCAGCGGGGTTTGCAGCGACCTGGCGGCGCTGCGCCGTGCCCTCGACGCGGCCGGCCATCCGGCGCTGTTCGTCGTCGACGTCGTGGCCTCGTTGGGCGCCAGTGCGTTCGCGATGGATGCGCTGGGCATCAACGTCGTGCTCGGTGCCTCGCAAAAGGGGCTGATGTGCCCGCCGGGTCTTGGGTTTGCCGCAGCCGATGCACGGGCCATGGCGGTCTGCGAACAGGTGACGACGCCGCGTTATTACTGGGACTGGCGGGTGCGCCGCAGCGAGCTGGCTTACCGCAAGTTCTGCGGCACGCCGCCGCAGACCTTGTTGTTCGGACTGCAGGCCGCCTTGGAGCTGATGTTCGCCGAAGGCCTGGAATCGGTGCTGCAGCGCCATCGCCTGCTGGCGTCCATGGTGCATGCGGCGATCACATGCTGGAGCCGCGGCGGACAGATCGACTTCTTCGCGCGCCAGCCGCAGGCGCGCTCGGACTCGGTCACTGCGATCGCGGTCGCAGCCGGCATCGATGTGGAGGCCTTGCGCACCGTTGCGCGCGAGCGCTTCCAGGTTGCGCTCGCCGGCGGCCTGGGCCCGCTCAACGGGCGCGTTTTCCGGATCGGGCACCTGGGTGACATCAATGCGCCGATGGTGCTGGGCTGCCTGGCGGGGGTGCAGGCGGCGATGGCGGTGCAGGGTATTGCGTTCGGGCCGGGGGCGCTGGATGCGGCCGTGGAGCGACTCGCGCGCGGTTGATGCAGGCCATGGCCGATCCGACTGTCCACCGCATCGAATCGCGTCACGCCTGGATCCGGTTGTTCGCGTCGCTGGCGCTGATGACCATCGGCGGGGTCGGCATGTACGGCTCGGCCGTCGTGTTGCCGGCGATTCAGGGCGACTTTGCGATTGCACGCGGCGACGCGTCGCTGCCCTATACGCTGACCCTGATGGGATTCGGTATCGGCGGCTTTCTGATGGGGCGCCTGGCCGACCGGTTCGGCGTGATGGTGGTGGTACTGGTGGGCGCGCTGTTCCTGGGCCTGGGCTTCGCCGCCGCCGGCTTGGCCGGCAGCCTGTGGCAGTTCAACCTCGCCCACGGCCTGCTGATCGGCCTGCTGGGCACGGCGGCTTCGTTCGCGCCGCTGGTGGCCGACACCGTGCAATGGTTCGACCGGCGCCGGGGCATTGCGCTGGCGATCTGCATGAGCGGCAACTACCTGGCGGGCGTGGTCTGGCCGCCGTTGATGCAGCACTTCATCGACAGCGTCGGCTGGCGCACCACGTATGTCGGCCTGGGTGTGGTCTGTGTGGTGACCATGGTGCCGCTGGCCCTGGTGTTGCGCCCGCGCGCGCCCGCGGCAGCGTCGCCCGCTACCGCGGGGTCTGCGCCATCGACGCTGCGTTCGGCGCGGTTCGTCGGCCAGTCCGATCCGGCGCGTCCGCTGGGACTGCATCCCAACCTGCTGCAACTGCTGCTGTGCGTGGCCGGCGTGGCATGTTGCGTGGCGATGGCGATGCCCCAGGTGCATATCGTCGCGTATTGCACCGACCTGGGTTTCGGCGCCGCACGGGGTGCCGAGATGTTGTCGCTGATGATGGCCAGTGGCGTCGTCAGCCGGCTGGCATCGGGATGGATCTCCGACCATATCGGCGGCCTGCATACCTTGTTGCTCGGCTCGGTGCTGCAAGGCATCGCGCTGCTGATGTTCCTGCCGTCCGACGGGCTGGTGCCGCTGTACGTGGTGTCGGGCCTGTTCGGCTTGTTCCAGGGCGGCATCGTTCCCAGCTACGCCTTGATCGTGCGCGAGTATTTCGCGCCGATGCAGGCCGGCGCACGGGTCGGCACCGTGCTGATGGCCACGCTGCTGGGCATGGCCCTGGGCGGATGGATGTCGGGCGCGATCTTCGACTGGACCGGTTCCTATCATGCGGCCTTCATCAATGGCCTGGCCTGGAACGGGCTGAACCTGAGCATCGTGGTGTTCCTGATCCTGCGAGCGCGCCGCGGCCCGCGCATCGGACCTCCCGCCGCGCGTGCGGCGCCCATGGCCGCCTCCTGACGGGCGCCGGGCGTCAACGCGCCAGGCACCGAGGCCGTGTCAAGGTCAAGGTCTAGGTCGGCTACGGTGTCAGGTGCAGCGGCACGGAGCGTTTCTCGTGTTTTTTCTGCATCACCAGTTCGACGCTGCCGTCGTCGTTCTGGCGCTCCAGCCGCACCGTGAAACCCCACAGGAAAGCCAGGTGTTCGATCACGGTCTCGCTGGCGGCATCCAGCGGTCGGCGCTGGTGCGCGTAGTGGCGGATGGTCAGCGAACGGTCTCCGCGCAGGTCGACGTTCCAGACCTGCAGATTGGGCTCGCGGCGGCCGAGGTCGTATTGCTCGGACAGGCGCTGGCGTACCGCGCGATAACCCCCTTCGTCATGGATGGCATCGATACGCAACTTGCTGCGGCTGTCGTCGTCGAGTACCGAGAAGAACCGGAACTCGCGCATCAGCTTGGGCGAGAGGTATTGCGCGATGAAACTTTCGTCCTTGAAGTTCTGCATCGCGAAATCGAAGGTTTCGCGCCAGTCGGTGCCGGCGATCTGCGGAAACCATGCGCGGTCCTCGTCGTCGGGCTGCTCGCAGATGCGCCGGATGTCGCGCCACATGGCGAATCCCAGCGCGTACGGGTTGATGCCGGAGTAGTGCGGGCTGTTGTAGGGCGGCTGGTAGACGACGTTGGTGTGCGACTGCAGGAACTCCAGCATGAATCCGTCGGACACGCCGCCCTCGTCGTACAGGCTGTTGAGCAAGGTGTAGTGCCAGAACGTGGCCCAGCCCTCGTTCATGACCTGGGTCTGGCGCTGGGGATAGAAATACTGGCCGATCTTGCGCACGATACGCACCACCTCGCGCTGCCAGGGTTCGAGCAGGGGCGCATGTTTCTCGACGAAATACAGCAGGTTTTCTTCGGGCTCGGCCGGGAAGCGCTTTTCCTCCTGCGGTTGCGCGCGTTCCTGCATCGGGGGGAGCGTGCGCCACAACGTGTTCACCTGCGACTGCAGGTAGTCCGCGCGCGCCTGTTGCCGCTCGGTCTCCTTGGCCAGCGACAACTGGGAGGATCGCTTGTAGCGGTCGACCCCCACGCTCTGCAACGCATGGCAGGCGTCGATGACCCGCTCGACCGCTGCCACGCCGTGGCGTTCCTCGCATTCGGCGATGTAGTTGCGGGCAAACACCAGGTAGTCGACGATGGCGTCGGCACTGGTCCACTGGCGGAACAGGTGGTTGCCCTTGAAGAACGAGTTGTGCCCGTAGGCGGCATGGGCAATCACCAGAGCCTGCATCGGCAAGGTGTTCTCGTCCATCAGGTAGGCGATGCAGGGGTTGGAGTTGATGACGATCTCGTAGGCCAGGCCCATCTGGCCGCGCTTGTAGCGGTTCTCGGTGGCCAGGAAGTGCTTGCCGAAGGACCAGTGGTGGTAATACACCGGCATTCCGATCGATGCATAGGCGTCCATCATCTGCTCGGTGCTGATGATCTCCAGCAGGTGCGGATAACAGTCGAGCCCGTAACGCGCGGCGATGCGACCGATCGCCGCGTCGTATTGCTCGAGCGCCTCCACGGTCCATTCGGAGCCGCCCGGCAGCGTCGGGACGCGCGCGCCGCTCACCGGGAGAACCTCCGTGCGGTGGCATGGCGCCGGCCCGGTGCCGTCGAGGGACTCATGCGGCCTCCAGCGTGCGCTTGCGAAACAGCTCGCGGAACACCGGATAGATGTCCTTGACGGTGGCGATGCGCTGCATCGCGAACAGATCGGGATGGCTCGACTGCAGCCTGCTGTATTCGCGCCACAGGTTCTGCGGCGGGCCGTCGGTGATCTCGATATAGGCGAAGTACTGGACCAGCGGCAACAGCGACTCCTCCAGGATCGAGCGGCAGCGCGGCGAATCGTCGTTCCAGTTGTCGCCGTCCGAGGCCTGCGCGCCATAGATGTTCCAGCTGGCGCTGGGGTAACGCGCGGCAACGATGGTACGCATCAGTTCGAGCGCGCTCGACACCACGGTACCGCCGGTCTCGCGCGAGGTGAAGAAGTCGTCCTCGTCGACCTCCATCGCGATCGTGTGGTGCCGGATGAACACCACCTCGGTGTGTTCGTAGTTGCGCGTCAGGAACAGGTACAGCAGCATGAAGAAGCGCTTGGCGATGTTCTTGCGTTCCTCGTCCATCGAACCGGACACGTCGAGCAGGCAGAACATCACCGCCTGGGTCGTGGGCTGGGGAATCCGCACGCGGTTGTTGTAGCGCAGGTCGAAGGTGTCGATGAAGGGCACGGCCTCGATGCGTGCGCGCAGTCGCGCGATCTCGCGGCGCAGCCGCTCGACATCCGGGTGGTCGCTGTCGTCGGCCGTGGTGCCAGCCGGCAGCGTCGCGAGCAGGTCACGCAGTTCCTGCTCCAGCGCACGCAGCCGGGCGGAGTGCGGCGCTCCGATGGCGATCCTGCGCCCGGCGGCGCCGCGCATGGTGCGGCCGAGATTGATGTTGGTCGGCACGCCGCTTTGCGTGTAGCCGGCGCGTACCCGCTTGTACTGGTCGATACGTGCGAGCTGGCGCTTGACCATGTTGGGCAGCGCAAGTTCGTCGAAGAAGATGTCGAGGAACTCGTCGCGGGTCAGCGTGAAGACGAACTCGTCCAGGCCCCGGCCTTCGCGGCTGGCCTGGCCCCGGCCGGAGCCGCCGCCACCACCGCCTATGGGTCGATCGACTTCGTCCCCCTGGGAGAAGCGGTCGTTGCCGGGATTGACGCTGTCCCAGACGCCACCGCGCCCGTGGGCGAATTGCGGCTCCTCGATGTCCTTGCCCGGAATGCCGATCTTCTCGCCATTGTCGAGATCGCGCACACCGCGCTGGCCGATGGCATCCGACACCGCCTTGCGGATCTGCCCCTTGAAGCGCTTGATGAAACGCGCGCGATTGACCGAACTCTTGTTCTTGCTGTCGAAGCGGCGATCGACGATACGTACCGTCATGTCAGCTTGGCCCGGCGGTTGCCAGGATGGTGACGAGCCCTGTCACGGGGGGCGGCGAAATTCGTGAGCGAGCAGGCAAACACATGGCAGGTCCCGGGCGCCGGTGCGATCAGGACGACTTGCGCACGCGCAGATACCACTCGCACAACAGACGGACCTGTTTCTCGGTGTAGCCCTTGCTGATCATGCGATCGACGAAGTCCTGGTGCTTCTTCTGGTCGTCGGCGCTGGCCTTGGCATTGAACGAGATCACCGGCAGCAGGTCCTCGGTGTTGGAGAACATTTTCTTCTCGATCACGGTACGCAGCTTCTCGTACGAGGTCCAGCTCGGGTTGCGGCCTTCGTTCTTGGCCCGCGCCCGCAGCACGAAATTGACGACCTCGTTGCGGAAGTCCTTCGGGTTCGAGATGCCGGCCGGCTTCTCCATCTTCTCGAGTTCATCGTTGAGCGCGGATCGATCGAGCATCTCGCCGGTGTTCACGTCGCGGTATTCCTGGTCCTGGATCCAGAAGTCGGCGTAGGTCACGTAGCGGTCGAAGATGTTCTGCCCGTACTCGGAGTAACTCTCGAGGTAGGCGGTCTGGATCTCCTTGCCGATGAACTCCGCATACCGCGGCGACAGGTATTCCTTGATGGTGCGCAGGTATTTTTCCTCGACTTCGGGCGCGAACTGTTCCTGCTCGATCTGCTGCTCGAGCACGTACATCAGGTGCACCGGGTTGGCGGCCACCTCGCGGTGGTCGAAGTTGAACACGCGCGAGAGGATCTTGAACGCAAAACGCGTCGACAGGCCCGTCATGCCTTCATCGACACCAGCGAAGTCCCGGTACTCCTGGTAGCTCTTGGCCTTGGGGTCGGTGTCCTTGAGGTTCTCGCCGTCGTAGACCCGCATCTTGGAGAAGATGCTCGAGTTCTCGGGCTCCTTGAGCCGCGAGAGCACCGAGAACTGCGCCAGCATGCGCAAGGTGTCCGGCGCGCACGGGGCCTCTGACAGCGAGGAGTTGGCCAGCAGTTTTTCGTAGATGTGGATCTCGTCCGACACGCGCAGGGAATAGGGCACCTTGACGATGTAGATCCGGTCCAGGAAGGCTTCGTTATTGCGGTTGTTCTTGAACGTCAGCCACTCGGCCTCGTTGGAGTGCGCCAGCACCAGCCCGTCGAACGGAATTGCGCCGAAGCCCTCGGTTCCCTTGTAGTTGCCTTCTTGCGTGGCCGTCAGCAGCGGATGCAGCACCTTGATCGGAGCCTTGAACATCTCGACGAACTCGAGCACGCCGCGGTTGGCCAGGCACAGGCCTCCGGAATACGAATAGGCGTCCGGATCGTCCTGCGAATACGATTCGAGCTTGCGAATGTCGATCTTGCCGACCAGGGAAGAGATGTCCTGGTTGTTCTCGTCGCCCGGTTCGGTCTTGGCCACGGCGATCTGCGACAACACCGAAGGATTCAGGCGCACGACCCGGAACCGTGTGATGTCTCCGCCATACTCCCGCAGCCGCTTCACCGCCCAGGGACTCATGATGGTGTTGAGGTACCGCGGTGCAATGCCATAGTCGTCCTGCAGCAACTGTCCGTCTTCATGCGGATTGAACAGGCCCAGCGGTGACTCGTGCACCGGCGAGCCCTTGATCGCGTAGATCGGAATGCGTTCGATCAGGTACTTGAGCTTTTCGGCCAGCGTCGACTTGCCGCCGCCCACCGGGCCGAGCAGGTAGAGGATCTGCTTCTTCTCCTCGAGGCCCTGGGCCGCGTGGCGGAAATAGGACACGATGTGTTCGATCGCGTCCTCCATGCCATACAGGTCGCCGAAGCTGGGGTAACGACGCAGCATCTTGTTGGCGAAGATGCGCGACAGGCGCTGGTCGGTGCGGGTGTCGACCAGTTCCGGTTCGCCGATGGCGGCCAACATGCGTTCGGCTACGCTGGCATAGACAGTCGGATCCTTCTTGCACAACTCCAGGTATTCCTGGATCGACATTTCCTCTTCCTGTCCCGCCTCGTATCGACCCTGGTAACGCGCAATAATCGACATCGACTTCCTCCTTGAAGCGGGAGCGGGTCACGGTGCCAATGAATCGCTCCCTGGCTAAGCTGATTTCATGATAGCCATTCCAGCACGCACCTGCCAGTGAGGGTTATAGGGTCTGAACGCATGGCCGGGGGATTGGTTGACTTTGTGCAACATCATGTTGCAATCCAGCCCGGTGTCGGCGGCCGCACCGGCCGTCCGTGCAAGCGCAGTGGCGGGCGGGTCGGGGGCTCAGGTCGCGGAGCCCCGGGCGAAGGACTGCAGTTCTTCCAGCAGGCTGGCGAACATCTGCTCGTTGTCCGACGCATTGCGCATCGGCTGGTCCAGGCCCTTGGTCAGCGAACCGACCTTGAGTTCATCGGCGCACATGTACAGTTGGCCCATCTTCTCGGCCACGGCGCGGTAGCTGTTGTTGATGTCCTGCACACGGCGCGTGAGCTCAACGATCCCCTCGGGCCCGATGGTCTCGAGCTCGGCAAGCATCCTGGTATCGTCATTCATGGTGGCTCCCTTCGGATGGCCGGTGGCGCGGCGCGCAGTCGCGTCGCCGGCGCTGCGCTCATCGGATCAGGATGTCGTTCTTCACCTGCCGCACGCCGGGTACCGCGCGCGACAGCTTCACGGCCAGGTTGCGTTCGGCGACCGTCTTGACGAAGCCCGACAGTTGCACCGTGCCCTTGAAGGTCTCGACATTGATCGACAGCCCGCTGACGTTCGGATCGTTGAGCAATGCCGACTTGACGCGTGAGGTCAATACAGTGTCATCAATGTATTCGCCGGTGCTTTCCTGTTTGGCACTGCCGGCACAGGCGGCAAGCATCAGGGTCAGGGCGAAGGCCAGCAGCATCTGGCCGAGTTTGCGGATGGTCATGGGGTCTCCTTCTCATTGGTCCATCGGAATCGACCGGGCGATGGCCCGGACGCGGGATTCAGCGGCGTGCCACCAGTTCAGTCAGCGACAGGGGTTGCGCTTGCTCCTGGTTGGCGTCCGAGGGCACGGCCATGACGTTGGTCGTGGCGATGCGCTCGTTGAGCAGGCGAAATTCGGTCGAGATCAGCTGGTGCAGGTTTTCCATGCGCGAGGCCTCGGCCTTGTCCGCCAGGGCCTGCACGCGCTGGATTTCCTTGAGCAGCTTGCGGTTTTCCAGCAGCGAACTGATCTGGTTGTTCAGGTAGGCAAACAGGAAGAACACCAGCAACACGCCGGCCATCGCCAACAGCACGATTCCCAGAGGCGCATCGCCTTGCCAGACCACCAGATCCAGCGGCGCGACCGCGGCCAGCGTCTGCCAGTTCAGGAAACACAGGGCTGCGACGATGGCCAGCGCTCCCCACGCCAAAAGATTGCTTACCCGTTTCATGTTTTTTCTCCGGTTGTTGACGAAGGCGACACGTGCCTGAACACGGTGCGAAGTTGTCGTGGACTGTGGATCAAGTCTATATTGCGATTCTTGCAAAGTAAACGTGCAGATTGATCATACTGATTCGCAGAAATGAAAAACAATGTCATTCCGGCCGCTTCCGCTGTCACCGCGGATGTACCGGTCCAGCGCCCATTGCTGGACTGGACCGATTTTCATCTGGTGCTGCAGATCGCTCGGCATGGCAGCGTGGCCAAGGCCTGCGCGGCGCTGGGCACGACGCATTCGACCGTGCTGCGCAAACTCGATACCGTCGAGACCCGGCTCAAGACGCGGCTGTTCGAGCGCACGCGCGGGCGTTACGTGCCGACGCCCGCGGGCCATGAGATCGAGCAGGCCGCCAGCGTCTTCGAGCCGCTGGCACAGTTGGCCGAGACCCGCGTCCGGGGCCAGGACATGCGGCCCAGCGGCGATGTGCGTGTGGCTGTCGCGTCCATCCTGGTCGAGCGGCTGATTCCCGGCGTGCTGGTGCAGTTCCGCTCGGCGTTCCCCGACGTGCGTATCGAACTGGTCGCCTCGCGCGACCACGTGAGCTTGTCGCGCCGCGATGCCGACGTGGCAATCCGGGTCGCGGACCATGCGCCGGAATGGATGATTGGTCGCAAGCTGGCCGAAGTGCAGTTCAAGGTCTACGCACTGCGGCGCGCGTCCCGGCAGGTGCCACCGCGCAGTGTGGCAGCGCTGGCGCAGGAGCGGCGCTGGATCGCCTTCGAGCGCGATGCGCGCGAACTCAAGTTCGACCGCTGGCTGGCGCGGCAGGTGCCGGACTCCAGTGTCGTGTTGCGCGTCGACAACTTCAGCCACGCGCTGAGCATGGTGCGCTCCGGGCTGGGCATCGCCCTGTTGCCGGTGTTCCTGGAGGAGGAATTGCCGGAGTTGCAGCCGCTGACGGCCGCCATCGCAGAACTGCAGACGCCGCTGTGGCTGTTGACCCATCCGGAATTGAAGAACACCACCCGCATCAAGGTGCTGATGCGGGCCTTCGGCCCGGCACTGGCCCATGCTGTTCAGGCGGCGCAGGTCGCGCGCAGCAGCGTCGCCGCCGGCACCTGAACCGGCTCGCGGTCCGTGCGCGTGAGTTTGCCGGACGGAACGCCAGCTCTAGTCCTGCAACACCTCGAGCAGGCGATCGAGTCCCCCGGACTGGATGGCGACATGCGCCTGCTCGCGCACCCGTGGCTTGGCATGGTAGGCCACGGACAGGCCCGCCACCGACATCATCGGCAGGTCGTTGGCGCCATCGCCGACGGCGATCGCGCGGCGTGGCTCCAGGCCGAGTTGCGCGCAGGTCGCCAACACCATGCGTTTTTTCTCTTCGCCATCGCAGATATCGCCCCAGTACTGGTCGACCATGCGGCCGGTCAGCGCGCCGTCGACGATCTCGAGCTGGTTGGAGCGGGTGAAGTCCAGTGCCAGACGGTCGCGGATCCGGTCTGAAAACCAGGTGAAGCCGCCGCTGACCAGCAAGGTCTTGAGGCCGGCGGCCTTGCATCGCGCGACCAGCCGTTCGACGCCGGGGTTGAGTTGCAGCACGTCGCGGTAAACCGCCTCGAGGTGGCTGACCGGCACGCCGGCCAGCAAGGCCACCCGTTGGCGCAGGCTGTGCTTGTAGTCGGTGATCTCGCCGCGCATCGCCGCTTCGGTGATCGCTGCCACCTCGGCCTTGCGGCCTGCCGCCGCGGCGATTTCATCGACACATTCGATGTTGATCAGGGTCGAGTCCATGTCGAATGCGATCAGGCCGAAATCGCACAACGACAACGGGGGCGCGAAGCCGCGCACGAACAGGCCGGTGGCCACTTCGATGGCGGCGGGCGGGCAGGGGTGGGTGGTCTCGGTCATGGTGTGTTTCAGGCGACGGCCGGGGCCGTGCGGGGCAGGGGTTGGCCCAGGCTGCGCAGCAGGTCGCGCACCATCTGGGCCCGTTCATGGGGTTCGGCCAGTTCGCGCT
The DNA here is from genome assembly GCA_027214345.1 of Comamonadaceae bacterium G21597-S1. GTDB lineage: Bacteria > Pseudomonadota > Gammaproteobacteria > Burkholderiales > Burkholderiaceae_C > CAISIP01. The sequence goes on along the minus strand of JAPWHR010000008.1, from coordinate 231,576 downwards.
CGATGCGCAGCTTCTCGTTGCCAACCAGCTTGATATGCCGATGCTTGCGGATCAGCTCGATGATGCGCATCGGGTCGATGGGCGGCTCCTTGCAGAACGTGATGATGGTCACCGCGGGCGTGGCGTCGACCTTCACGACACCATAGGCGCGCGCCATCACGCGCAAGCGGTGCACGTCGAACAGCGTCTGTGCCTGCGCGGGCAACTTGCCGAAGCGGTCGACCAGCTCCTCGAGCAGCGTGTCGATCTGTTCGCCCTTGTGTGCGCTGGCCAGCTTCTTGTAGAAACTCAGGCGCAGGTGCACGTCGCCGCAGTAGTCGCTGGGCAACAACGCCGGCGCGTGCAGGTTGATGTCGGTGGTGACGGCCAGCGGTGCCAGCAGGTCGGGCTCGATGCCCTGCTTGAGCGAACGCACGGCTTCGGACAACATCTCGTTGTACAGCTGGAAGCCGATTTCCATGATGTTGCCGCTCTGGTTCTCGCCCAGTACTTCGCCGGCGCCGCGGATCTCCAGGTCGTGCATGGCCAGGTAGAAGCCGGAGCCGAGCTCCTCCATCTGCTGGATCGCCTCGAGCCGCTGGCTGGCCTGCTTGGTCAGGCCCTGCAGGTCGGGCACCATCAGGTAGGCATAGGCCTGGTGGTGGCTGCGGCCGACCCGCCCGCGCAGCTGGTGCAGTTGCGCCAGGCCGAACTTGTCGGCGCGGCTCATCACGATGGTGTTGGCGCTGGGCACGTCGATGCCGGTCTCGATGATGGTCGAGCACAGCAGCAGGTTGCTCCGCTGGGCGATGAAGTCGCGCATCACCGCCTCCAGCTGGCGTTCGGGCATCTGCCCGTGCGCCACCGCGATGCGGGCCTCGGGCAGCAGTTCCTCGAGCTTGGCGCGGCGGTTTTCGATGGTTTCGACCTCGTTGTGCAGGAAATAGACCTGACCGCCGCGCTTGAGTTCGCGCAGCACCGCCTCGCGGATCACGCCGTTGCCTTCGGTGCGTACGAAGGTCTTGATCGCCAGCCGGCGTTGAGGGGCAGTGGCGATCACGCTGAGGTCGCGCAGGCCCTCGAGCGCCATACCCAGCGTGCGCGGGATCGGCGTGGCGGTCAGCGTCAATACGTCGACCTCGGCGCGCAGCGCCTTCATCGCCTCCTTGTGGCGCACGCCGAAACGGTGCTCCTCGTCGATGATCAGCAGGCCCAGGTTCTTGAACCGGGTGTCCTGGCTCAGCAGCTTGTGCGTGCCTACGACGATGTCGATGGTGCCGTCTTCCAGGCCTTTCATCGCGGCGGTGATCTCCTTGCCCGATCGGAAGCGGCTCATCTCGGCGACCTTGACCGGCCACTTGCCGAAACGGTCGACCAGGGTCTGGTAGTGCTGCTCGGCCAGCAGCGTGGTGGGCGCCAGGAAGGCGACCTGCTTGCCCCCGGTGACCGCGACGAAGGCAGCGCGCAGCGCGACCTCGGTCTTGCCGAAACCCACATCGCCACACACCAGCCGGTCCATCGGACGCGGGCTGATCATGTCCTGGATCACCGCATGGATCGCCGCCTGCTGGTCGGCGGTCTCCTCGAAGCCGAAGTCGTTGGCAAAGGCCTCGTAGTCGTTCGGCGAATAGCGGAACGCATGGCCTTCGCGCAAGGCGCGTCGGGCATAGATGTTGAGCAGTTCGGCGGCCGAGTCGCGTACCTGCTGGGCCGCCTTGCGCTTGGCCTTTTCCCATTGCCCCGACCCGAGCTTGTGCAGCGGCGCCTCATCGGCACTCACGCCGGTGTAGCGGCTGATCAGCTGCAACTGGCTGACCGGCACGTACAGCACCGCGGCGCCGGCATATTCGAGGTGCAGGAATTCCTGGGTCGCGTTCTCGCCGTTGGCGTCCTGCGGCCCCAGCGCCAGGTTGACCAGGCCGCGGTAGCGACCCACGCCGTGGGCGCTGTGCACGACCGGGTCCCCGACATTGAGTTCGCTCAGGTCCTTGATCAGTGCCTCGACATCGCTGACCTGTTCCTGCTTGCGGCGCCGGCGCGTCACCGGTCCGGTGGCGAACAGCTCGGTCTCGGTGACGAAGTCGATGCCCTGCGTCAACCACGAGAACCCGTTCATCAGGCTCGAGGTGGCCAGTCCGAGCCGCTCCTCGCTGTCCAGGAATTCCTGCAGACTGTCGAAACGCACCGGCTCGACCTGGCTGGCATGCAGGAAGTCGAGCAGGCTCTCGCGCCGGCCCTGGCTCTCGGCCAGCAGCAGGACCCGATGCGCCGTGCCGTCGATATGCTGCTTGAGCCGCGACAAGGGCTCGTCGGCGCCCCGCACGACGGTCAGCGGTGGCAGGCTGCGCCAGTCGTTCTGCGCATCCTCGTGCCCCCGGTCCGATTCCGGGGCCGCGCGCATGGCCAGTTGCGCGTAGGGCTTGGCGCGGGCATAGAACTGCTCGGCGTCCAGGAACAGGGCCTGTGGCGGCAGCACCGGGCGTTCCGGATCGCCTTGCAGCAGACGGTAACGATCGCGCGTGTCCTGCCAGAAGCGCACGAACGCGGCCTCGATGTCGCCGTGCAGCACCAGGGTTGCGTCATCGCCGAGGTAGTCGAATACGGTGGCGGTCTCGTCGAAGAACAGCGGCAGGTAGTATTCGATGCCGGCCGTGGCCACTCCCGTGCCCATGTCCTTGTAGATGCGGCTCTTGGTCGGGTCGCCTTCGAGCATTTCGCGCCAGCGGCTGCGAAACCGGGCTCGCGCGTCGTCGTCCATCGGGAATTCGCGTCCCGGAAGCAGCCGGACTTCGGGCACCGGGTACAGGCTGCGTTGGGTATCCGGATCGAATCCGCGGATGCTGTCGATCTCGTCGTCGAACAGGTCCACCCGGTAGGGCATCGGCGAACCCATGGGGTAGAGGTCGATCAGGCTGCCGCGCACCGCGTATTCGCCCGGGCTCACGACCTGGCTCACATGGTTGTAGCCGGCCAGGGTCAGCTGCGACCGCAGCCGGGTTTCATCGAGTTTCTGGCCGGTCTTGAAATGGAAGGTGTAGGCCGCCATGAACGCCGGCGGTGCCAGCCGGTACAGCGCAGTCGTGGCCGGCACCAGCACCAGGTCGGCGCCATGTTCCTGGCCATGGCGGGAGATCTGCCACAAGGTGGCGAGCCGTTCGCTGATCAGGTCCTGGTGCGGCGAGAAGGTGTCGTAGGGCAGGGTTTCCCAGTCCGGGAACACCGCAGAGCGCACCGCAGGCGCAAAAAGGGCGATTTCTTCGATCAGCCGCTGCGCGTCCGTGGCCTGGGCCGTGACGATGACGGTCAGCCTTCCCTGGGCCTTGTCCGCAGCGGCTTGCTGCGCCAGCATCAGTGCATCGGCGGAACCGATGGGTCGCGGTACGGTGAAGCGTTGGCCGGGTTTGAGTCTGGGCAGGTCCATGCGGTGGGGGTGGTGTCGGAATGGGATGGCGGGCATACGTGCCGCGTCTCCCTCGTGTGCAATGCGATCGGGAGGAGCGAGGATTTTAGAATGCCTGTCTCTGCCATGGCCGATGCTCCGCCCAAGACCCCCGACACCCGTGACGCTGGCGCCCCCGAGCGCGCGCCGCTGGCGCCGGCGATCTGGGCACTGATTCCGTGCGCCGGCGTAGGTTCCCGCGCGGGTACGGCCCAGCCAAAGCAGTACCAGCCGCTGGCGGGCCGGGCACTGGTGCTCCATACCCTGGACGCGTTTGCCCAGGCCGGACGGGTGCGCGAGACGCTGGTCCTGCTGGCGCCCGAAGACCGGCTGTTCGCGGCGCTCGCCAGCGACACGCCGCCCCGCTGTGCCAGTGTGGCCTGTGGCGCGGCAAGCCGTGCCGGCACCGTGGCCAACGGCCTGGCCGCACTGCGCGCGCGTGGCGCCGGACCCGAAGACTGGGTACTGGTGCACGACGCCGCCCGCTGCTTGATCACCCCGGCCCTGATCGATCGCCTGATCGATGCCTGTGCGGATGACGCCGTTGGCGGGCTGCTGGCCATGCCGGCAGCCGATACCATCAAGATGGCCCAGGGCGGTCGGGTCGTCGCAACGGTTGACCGTAGCCGGCACTGGCTGGCGCAGACGCCCCAGATGTTCCGCGTCGGCGCGTTGCAGCGCGCATTGCAATTGGCGGGCGATGCGGTCACCGACGAGGCATCGGCGATCGAACTGTCGGGCCAGGCGCCGCGGCTGGTGATGGGTGAGCCGACCAATTTCAAGGTGACCGTGGCCCAGGACTTCGTTCTGGCCCAGGCCATCCTGCTGGCGCGTCGCGGCGCCCCTGACCCGGAGAACAACCATGCGAGACCTTGATGCGTCCCCTTGTCCACCCCTGACGTTTCGGATTGGCGAAGGCTGGGACGTGCATCGGCTGGTCGAGGGCCGCGCGCTGGTCCTCGGCGGTGTGACGATCCCGTTCGAGCGCGGGCTGCTGGGTCATTCCGATGCCGATGTGCTGCTCCATGCCATCACCGACGCGGTGCTGGGCGCGGCCGCCCTCGGTGACATCGGCCGGCATTTTCCCGACACCGACCCGCGCTTCAAGGGGGCGGACTCGTCCGTGTTGCTGGCCGAGGCCCTGGCGCGGGTGCACGCCGCCGGCTGGAGCGTCGGCAATGTCGACAGCACCGTGATTGCTCAGGCGCCGCGGCTCATGCCCTGGATTCCGGCCATGTGCGAGGCCATCGCCAAAACCATGGGCCTGCATGTGGACCAGGTCAACGTCAAGGCCAAGACGGCCGAAAAACTCGGCGCGGTCGGGCAGGGTGAGGCCATGGAGGCGCGCGCCGTCGTGATGCTGCTGCGCCAGTAGCGGCTCAGGCCCGGTGTGCGCGCGGGCTCAGCCCGCCCGGTTGAGCTCGATGCGAGCCGACAGGCCGCCCGACGTGCGGTTGCGCAGCACCAGCGTGCCACCCATGCGCTGGATGTTCTTCTCCACGATGGCCAGGCCCAGGCCGGCGCCGGTGGCCGCGGTGCGGGCCGAGTCGCCGCGAAAGAACGCCTTGGTGAGTTGCTGCAGGTTCTCCGGCGACACGCCGGGGCCGTGGTCGCGCACCTCGAGTGCCACCCGCGAGCCCTTGGCCAATGCCACGATGGCGATCTCGGCGATGCCGCTGTCTGCGGACTTGCCGTACCGGCTGGCGTTCTCGATCAGGTTGGACAGCACCCGCAGCAGGTCGACCTCGTCCGCCAGCACCATCAGGTCGGACGGCACGTCGACACGCAGCCGGATGTCGCTGGCATCCTTGAGTGCATAGACGCAGCGATGGACCAGTTCCGCCAGCGCGATCGGCACCACGGCGACCTGGTCGGGCCGCGCATAGTCGAGGAACTTGTTGATGATGGCATTGGCCTGGTCGATGTCGGCCGCCATCTGGTCGCGCGCGCCGTCGTCGGTAACGCTCAGTTCGGTCTCCAGCCGCAGCCGCGCCAGCGGCGTGCGCAGGTCGTGAGAGATGCCGGCCAGCATGATGACGCGGTCCTGCTCGATCTGCGCGAGCTTGCGCGACATCCGGTTGAACTCGATGTTGACCTCGCGGATCTCCCGGGTGGCGACCGTCTCGTCGAGAAAACCCCCTGCGAAATCGCCTTCCCGGACCCGGCCCGCGGCCACCGACAGGTCACGCAGCGGGCGGTTGATCAGACCGGCGATCAATGCCGCGCCCGCCAGCGACAACGCGGCGGCGATCACCAGCCAGATGATCCAGGTCTCCCCGACCGGCGGGTTGAGCCGGGCCCGGTCGGTCAGCATCCAGTAGCGGTCCTCGTCGATGGTGAAACCGATCCACAGGCCCGGTTCGTGGTTGACGCTGTTGGCGACCACGGTATCGGAGCCCAGGCGCAAGGCCAGCTCGCGCGTCATGCGTTGCCCCAGCGCATCGTCGGGAAAAGGTTCGAACCGGTCGTCGGGCTCGCGCGGCAGGATGCGCACCGCTTCCTGTTCGGTCATGGTCTTGATCAGCGACACCCGCGCGATCGAGTCCGAGTGGATCAACGCGGCCCGGCTGAGGTTGACGATGGACGCGATCTGCTGCGCCGTCTGCACGGCGCGTGGTTCGAGCTCGAAGACCCGCAAGGTCTGCAGCCAGGCCAGGATGCTCACCAGCAGCAGCGCCGCCAGCAGGAAAAACGTGCGGCCGAACAGCCCGACGCCCCGCCGCGTGACCGGTGCCGGCAAGGGGGCGGCGTCGGTCAGGCCGGCCGGCTCGGTCGAAATGCTGGCGCCGCGCACGGGATCTGGCGTAAATGTCTCTCAGCCCATCAGGCCGCGCCGTCCGGCACGAACACATAACCCACGCCCCAGACCGTCTGGATGAAACGGGGACTGGCCGGATCGGACTCGATCATCTTGCGCAGGCGCGAGATCTGCACGTCGAGACTGCGGTCGAACGGCTCGAACTCGCGGCCACGCGCCAGCTGCGCGAGCTTTTCGCGCGACATCGGTTGCCGCGGGTGGCGTACCAGTGCCTTGAGCATGGCAAATTCGCCGGTCGTCAGCGGCAGCTCCTGGCCCGACTTGTGCAGGCTGCGCGCGCCCAGGTCGAAGCTGAAGGGCCCGAACTGCACCACCTCGTTCTCGCTCGACGGCGCGCCCGGGGCCTCCGCCACCGGTCGTCGCCGCAGCACGGCATTGATGCGTGCCAGCAACTCGCGGGGATTGAAAGGCTTGCCCAGGTAGTCGTCGGCACCGACTTCCAGGCCGACGATGCGGTCCACGTCTTCGACCTTGGCGGTCAGCATGATGATGGGCGTGCGGTCATTGGCTGCACGCAGGCGGCGGCAGATCGACAATCCGTCCTCGCCGGGCAACATCAGGTCCAGCACGATCAGGTCGACCGTTTCCCGCAACAGGATGCGGTTGAGTGCCTTGCCGTCTTCGGCCTGGAAAACCTCGAAGCCTTCCTGGCTCAGATAACGGCGCAACAGGTCGCGAATGCGGCTGTCGTCATCCACCACCAGAATCTTGTCGCTACGGCTGTTTGCTTGCGCCATGGCTTCTCCTTGTATTTGTAACAGTGACCATTCTGAAGCCATCGAACGGCGCTCGCGGGCCGTTTCGAGCGATGCCTGACACACTGTTACAACTCTCGCCGCATCGCCACAATTGCCCCGGAGTGTGGTGCAGGCGCAACCTTCGTGACAACGGTTATTCTCGTCCCATGGATAAATGGCTGGTGTTCGTGATGGCGGTCGGCGCAGGGGGTGCCGCGTTGGCCCAGGGCGCCCCGGGACCCGGACGATCGCACCGGGACTCCGGCGCAGAGATGACGCGTGCACAAAAGCGCATGGAACTGCGCAACGTGTTGTCGGCGGATCGCAACGCCGAGACGGCCGAGCCGAGCGCGGATCCTGCTGTGCCGGGGCGCCAGCTGACGCCGCAGGAACGTGCCGAGATGCGCGAACAACTGCGTCGCTTCCAGCCGGTGTCGACTCCACCACCCACACAACCTTGATGCGCCGGGCGAAGCAGGGCAGGCGGAACGTCGCCGCGCATGGTGGCTTGCGGTGGAGCGCCCAGGGCGGGTCTGGATCGATCGATAACCTCTCAGGGAGTAATAAAGTGAAATCGTATGTGCGCATGCTGGCCGGAAGTTGCCTCGGCCTGGTGACCTGCTGGGCGCTGGCTCAACCGATGGCGACGGTGCCGGTGCCCCAGGACGTCGTGCAACTGTCCGCCAGTGCGACGGTCGAAGTACCCCAGGACTGGCTCAGCCTGACGCTGAGCACGTCGCGTGAAGGCCCGGACGCCGAAACCGTGCAGACCCAGCTCAAGCAGGCACTCGACACGGCTCTGGCGCAGGCACGCAGCCGCGCTCAAGCCGGCCAGCTCGATGTGCGCACGGGCAACTTCCAGTTGTCGCCGCGTTACAGCCGGGAAGGACGCATCACCGGTTGGCGGGGCAGCGCCGCCTTGGTGCTGGAGGGACGTGATTTCGGACGCATCGCGGCACTGGCCGGCAGCATTCAGACCATGACCATCGGCGGTGTGCAGTTCAGCCTGAGCCGGGAGGAACATCACCGGGTCGAGGCTGCCGTGCAGGCGTCGGCCATCGAACGCTTCAAGGCCAAGGCCGGCGACATCGCCAAGGGTTTCGGATTCGCCGGTTATGGACTGCGGGAAGTCTCGGTCCACGCCAACGACCAGGAATACGCGCCCCGCCCACGCATGATGGCGATGCAGGCCAAGGTGGCCGAGGCCGATGCCCCGGTTCCGCTGGAGGCCGGCAAGAGCACGGTCACGGTGACCGTGTCCGGCTCCGTGCAACTGCGCTAGTCCGGCCGGGTTCCCATGGACACCGTCGAGGCCGTCGTCATCGGCGCTGGTGTGGTCGGTCTGGCCGTGGCGCGTGCGCTGGCGCTGCAGGGCCGTGAGGTGCTGGTGCTCGAGCAGGCGTCCGCGATCGGCACCGGAACCAGTTCGCGCAACAGCGAAGTGATCCATGCCGGCATCTACTACCCGCAAGACTCGCTCAAGGCTCGTCTGTGCGTGGCGGGCAAGGCGATGCTGTACGCCTATTGCGCGGAACGGGCCGTCGCCCATCGGCGCTGCGGCAAGCTGATCGTGGCCACCAGTACCGATCAGCTGGCCCAGCTCGACCGGATTCGCGCGATGGCCGGGGGCAATGGTGTCACCGACCTGCAACTGCTCGATCGCGATGCGGCACGCGCACTCGAACCGGCGCTGGAATGCGTGGGGGCCTTGTTGTCTCCCAGCACCGGCATCGTGGACAGTCATGCGCTGATGTTGTCGTTGCAGGGCGATATGGAGAACGCCGGCGGCGCGTTGGCGGTCGGCTCGGCGCTGGCCTCGGCGCGATGTGCCGGACACGGAATCGAGTTGCAGGCGGCGGACGGAACCGAATTGCGTGCATCGGTCGTGGTCAACGCGGCCGGGCTGGACGCGCCGTTGCTGGCGCGGCGCTTCGGCGGGCTGGCGGCCCGGCATGTGCCGACGCCGCATTACGCCAAGGGCAACTACTTCACGCTGGCCGGGCGCTCGCCGTTCGATCGCCTGATCTATCCGGTTCCGGAGGGCGCCGGCCTGGGGGTACACCTGACGATCGACATGGGAGGCCAGGCGAAGTTCGGTCCGGACGTGCAATGGGTGTCGTCGCCGCAGGACCTGGTCGTCGATCCGGCGCGCGGCGATGCCTTTTACGCCGAGGTCCGCAAGTACTGGCCGGCGTTGCCCGATGGCGCCTTGTTGCCGGGTTATGCCGGCATACGACCCAAGCTGCAGCCGGCCAGCGACGGACCGGCCGACTTCGTCATTCAGGGGCCGCGCCAGCACGGTGTGGCCGGGCTGGTGAATCTGTTCGGGATCGAATCGCCCGGCCTGACCAGCGCGCTGGCGATCGCCGGCGCGGTGGTGGAACAACTGAGGGTCTAGGCCCCGCGGGGCGTCGTCGACGCACCGGCCGGGGATGCGCCATGGCGCTTGATGGCCGCAGCAGCCTGTTGCACCAGTGCCGGCCCCTTGTAGATCAGTCCGGTGTAGATCTGCACCAGGTCCGCGCCGGCGGTGATCTTTGACACGGCGTCGTCGGCGCTGAGCACGCCACCCACGCCGATGATCGGGAAATCCGGGCCCAGGGCCGCGCGCAGCATGCGGATCACGCGGTTGCTGGCCTCGAACACCGGCGCGCCGGACAGGCCGCCGGTTTCCTGTGCATGGGGCAGGTGGGCGACAGCGCCGCGCTCGATGGTGGTGTTGGTGGCGATGACGCCGTCCATGCCATGGTGCCGCAAGGCTCGGGCGATGCCGGCAACCTGTGCGTCGTCCAGGTCCGGCGCAACCTTGACGAACAACGGCACGTTGCGACCATGGCGTTGGCGCAATTGCGTGCGCCGCGCCTGCAGCGCGCCCAGCAAGGTGTCGAGCGCGTCGTCGCTCTGCAGTTCACGCAAGTTGCGGGTATTCGGACTGGAGATGTTGACGGTCACGTAGTCCGCATGCGGATAGACGCCATCGAGTCCGGTGAGATAGTCTTGCGCTGCCTGGGCGATCGGCGTGCTGGCGTTCTTGCCGATATTGAGTCCCAGGATCCGGCCCTTGGCACGGAACGACGATTGCTGCACATGGGCCACGAATGCGTCGAGGCCGTCGTTGTTGAAGCCGAGCCGGTTGATCAGGGCCTGTGCCTGCGGCAGGCGGAACATGCGCGGCTTGGGGTTGCCTGGCTGTGCCTGGGGTGTCACGGTGCCGACCTCGACGAAGCCGAAACCCATGGAGCCGAGCGCATCGATGCAACGGGCGTTCTTGTCCAGGCCTGCGGCGAGTCCGACCCGGTTCGGGAAACGCAATCCGGCCAGTTGCACCGGATCGTCGACCATGCCGGCGCAATAGGCCCATGCCAGCGGCGTGCCATGCGTGCGCGCCAGTGCCTCGAGCGTGAGTTCGTGGGCGGTCTCGGGATCCAGGCCGAACAGGAAGGGACGAGCCAGAGCGTAGGGAATCAGCGGCATTGGATAATTCGAAGTTGACCCTTCATTGTCCCAAACTGCAGCGGCCCCCGGCCGCAGGAAACACGCATGCCATCTCAAGACGAACTCAAGACCATGGTCGGCCAGGCCGCATTGCACTATGTGGTGCCCGGCGAGATCGTGGGCGTCGGTACCGGCTCGACGGTCAACAAGTTCATCGACGCACTGGCGGGCATCAAGGACTCGATCCGCGGGGCAGTGTCGAGTTCACAGGCCAGCACGGAGCGGCTGCGCGCAGCCGGCATTGCGGTGTTCGACAGCAATGCGGTCGAGACTTTGTCGGTGTATGTGGACGGCGCCGACGAGATCGACGCGCGCGGCTACATGATCAAGGGCGGCGGCGCGGCGCTGACCCGCGAGAAGATCGTCGCCGCGCAATCGCGCCGATTCGTGTGTATCGCCGACGAGTCCAAGCTGGTGCGTACGCTCGGCGCGTTCGCGCTGCCGGTCGAGATCATTCCCATGGCCAGCGCCCGTATCACGCGCCAGTTCACGGCCCTGGGTGGCACTGCGCGGGTGCGCATGGCTGGCGAGAAGCCGTTGCTGACCGACAACGGCCAGCAGGTGCTGGACGTGTCCGGGCTGCGCATCGACGATCCGCTGGCATTCGAGAGCCGCGTCAATCAGTGGCCCGGCGTCGTCACGGTCGGCGTGTTCGCCCACCAGAAGGCCCAGGTCTGCCTGCTGGGCACGGCCGCGGGTGTGAAGACCATGGAGTTCGACGCCACCTGAGGCGCGGACCTCGTGGCCGGCGTCTGCGCGGGACGGCGCCTGACCTGCCCGCAACCGGTGGGACGACCCGACCAGGCCCGGGTTGGGCGCGACTAGAACTTGATGCCGGCCGGGTTGGTCGGTGACGGACCGGGAGGTGGTGCAACCGGCGCGGCGGCCGTGGGCTCTTCGCCCACTTCGCGCGCCTCGGCAGCATCGGGTTTCGGCGAAATGGCTTGCGTGCTCACCAGCGGCCTGGGTACCGGATACCGAAAGTTGGCCGGCAGCTGGGAGGTGGCAGGGTAGTTGGCCGCGTTCAGGAACTGGGTCCACTCCGCCTCGGAATACCCCTTGATCTTCTGGCCGCCGATGGTCAGGAACGGCAGCGATTTGTCGCCGCTGAGCCGCTGCAGGGCTTCCACGTCTTCGTTGCTGGCAATGGCGTATTCGGTGTAGGGAACTCCGCGCGCCTGCAGCATCAGCCGGCCGGCGTTGCACGGCACGCAGCCGGCGCCCGAATACAGCGTGACCGGGTAACGGGCAACGACCTGGCGCAGTTCGTACGGCAGGTTGCTGTTCTGGGTGTTGGCATCGACCGGCCGGCCTGCAGCTGAACGCGCGGTCACATTGGCGGCAGCGGCGGCCGCCGGAGGCTTGTCCGAGAACGTCACCTTGCCGTCCGGCCCCACGATGCGGTAGACCGTCTGTGCCTGGGCACCGGCCGTGCCGACCAACAGGGCGGCTGCATGCGCAAGTCCCAGTGCCAGCTTGAGATACTTCATGTGATCAATCCTTCGCTACGGTTGCGCTCGCGCCATCGTTGGCCATGCCCTGGTGGCGCAGCAAGGCGTCCAGCGTCGGTTCACGGCCACGGAACGCCTTGAACAAATCCATCGCCGGACGGCTGCCACCGGCTTCGAGAATCGCCTGCCGGTATTTTCTACCGGTTTGCGCGTCTGGCAAACCCGAATCGTCGGCGGTCTCCTCGAAGGCCGCATAAGCATCGGCACTGAGCACTTCCGCCCACTTGTAGCTGTAATAACCCGCCGCGTAACCACCGGCAAAAATATGGCTGAAGGTGTTCGGGGTGCGGCTCCAGGATGGGGGTCGTATCACCGCCACCTGCTCGCGCACCTGCTCGAGCAGCGGCAGGATGTCGTCGGCGGGTGCATGCGTGCTGTGCAGCAACATGTCGAACAGCGCGAACTCGATCTGCCGCAGCGTCTGCATGCCGCTCTGGTAGTTCTTCGCCGCCAGCATTTTGTCGAACAGGGCGCGCGGCAGCGGCTCGCCGGTCTGCACGTGGCATGTCATGTGGCGCAGCACATCCCATTCCCAGCAGAAGTTCTCCATGAACTGACTCGGCAACTCGACCGCATCCCATTCGACGCCGCTGATGCCCGAGACCTGGCGCTCGTTGACCTGGGTCAGCATGTGGTGCAAGCCGTGGCCGAACTCGTGGAACAGCGTGATGACGTCGTCATGGGTCAGCAGCGCATCCTGGCGCCGACCATCCTTCATCACGCCCTGCGAAAAATTGCACACCAGGTGCGCTACCGGTGTCTGCAACTGCTGGTTGTCCGGCCGCAACCATCGGCCACGCGCATCGTCCATCCAGGCGCCGCCGCGTTTGCCGTCGCGCGCCGTGGTGTCCAGGTAGAACTGGCCGACCAGCCCGGTGCCGGCACGTTCGATCCGGTAGAACGCCACGTCGGGGTGCCATACGGGCGCCTGGTCCGGGCGGATTTCCACGTCGAACAAGGTCTCGACGATCTTGAACAGTCCGGCCAGCACCTTGGGCAACGTGAAGTATTGCTTGACCTCCTGCTCGCTGAAGGCATACCGGGCATGCTTGAGTTTCTCGCCGATGTAAGCCCAGTCCCAGGGTTTCGGGTCGGCCATACCCAGTTCCTGGGCTGCGAAAGCACGCATGTCGGCCAGGTCCTGCTGCGCAAACGGCCGGGCCCGCGCCGCCAGGTCATGCAGGAATTCGATCACGGCCTGTGGCGAGGGGGCCATCTTGGCCGCAAGCGAGAGTTCCGCGAAATGGGCGAAACCCAGCAGCCGGGCCTCCTCCTGGCGCAATGCCAGGATTTCGCGGATCAGCTCGGTGTTGTCGTACTGGCGCAGGTCCTCGGGTGCCTGCTCGGACGCACGTGTGGCATAGGCGCGGTACATCTGTTCGCGTAGCGCCGCCGAATCGGCAAACTGCATCACGGGCAGGTAACACGGCAGCTTCAGGTCGAGCTTGTGTCCGTCGCGACCCGCGGCCTTGGCCGCTTCCCGGGTGTTGTGCACGACGTCCTCGGGCACGCCGGCCATCGCCTCGGTATCGACGTACAGGCTGAACTTGTCGGTCGCGTCGAGCGCGTTTTCGCTGAATTTCTGGCTCAGCTCGGCCTGCCGCTCCTGGATCGCGGCAAACCGCTGCTTGTCCTTGCCGGTCAGCTCGGCGCCGCCGAGCACGAAGTCGCGCAAGGCGTTCTTGCGCGCCTGGAGCTGCTCCGCGTCCAGCGTGGATTCCGGTATCGCCTTGTATTTGGCATACAGCCGTTCGTCGGAACCCAGCGTGGTCCAGAATTCGGTCACCTTGGGCAGGCTGGCGTTGTAGGCCTCGCGCAGCGCCGGTGTGTCGGCCACGCTGTTGAGATGGCTGACCGCGCCCCATGCGTGACCGAGCCGTTCGGTGGCCACATCCAGCACCGATGCCACGGCGCTCCATTCGGCCGGAAAGTCCGCTTGCGTGACCGTCTCGAGCGCGGTGCGGGCCTCGGCGAGCAACTGGTCGATGGCCGGTGCCACGTGATCCGGTGCGATCTGGTCGAATTGCGGCAGTCCGCCGCTTTGCAATAGTGGATTCATGGTGTCAGGCACAGACGGTGGCGGTGGCGACCGACGCGCCACCTGGGATACATGTCGGGGTCGAGCGGCCAGTTTACAAGGCCGCAGCGGCGCGTTGTGCGGCTTCCACCGTGTTGACCAGCAGCATCGTGATCGTCATCGGCCCCACGCCACCAGGCACGGGGGTGATGAAGCCGGCCACGTCGCGCACGCCGGCGTAGTCGACGTCGCCGCACAACTTGCCTTCATCGTTGCGGTTCATGCCCACGTCGATGACGATGGCGCCCGGCTTGACCATGTCGGCCGTGAGGACGTTGCGCCGGCCCACGGCCGCCACGACCACGTCGGCCTGCAGCGTATGGTGCTTGAGGTCGGCCGTCGCACTGTGACAGATGGTGACGGTCGCGTTCTGTTGCAGCAGCATCAGTGCCATCGGCTTGCCCACGGTATTGCTGCGCCCGATCACCACCGCGTGCTTGCCGCGCAATTCGATGCCGGTCGAGGCGATCAGCTTCATGCAGCCATATGGCGTGCAGGGGTTGAAGCCGGGCAGGCCGGTCATCAGTTCGCCGGCGCTGAGTGTCGAATAACCGTCGACGTCCTTGGCGGTGGCGATGGTCTCGATCACGCGGTGCGGATCGATGTGGCGCGGCAGCGGCATCTGCACCAGGATGCCGTGGATGGACGCATCGGCGTTGAGCGCCTCGATGCGTGCGAGCAGATCGTCCTGGCTCAGGCTGGCGTCGTATTTCTCGAATACCGAATGCAGGCCGGACTCTTCGCAGGCCTTGATCTTGTTGCGCACGTAGACCTGGCTGGCCGGGTCTTCGCCGACCAGGATCACCGCCAGGCCCGGGCGCATGCCCTTGCGGGTGAGTTCGCCGGCGCGCGCCGCGACGTCTGCGCGCAGTTGACGCGAGATCGCCACGCCATCGATGATTCGGGCCGAGGGTCGTTCTGTCATCGTTTCAGGTCTTGGTGGCGTTCTGGCCCAATGCGATCTTGAGCAGGTCGGCAACCGTGTTGGCGTTGAGTTTTTCCATGATGTTGGCGCGGTGCGCCTCGACGGTCTTGATGCTGATGCCCAGGTCGTCGGCCATCTGCTTGTTGAGCCGCCCGGCCACGATGCGCTCGAGCACCTGCGACTCCCGCAGGGTCAGCTTCGACAACAGGGCGTCGCGGCTGGCCTCGAGCTGGTGTTCGGCAAAGGTGCCCTTGGCATGTTCGAGCATGCGTTCGACCAGGCGCAGCAACTGTTCTTCCTTGAACGGCTTCTGGATGAAGTCCATCGCGCCCTTTTTCATCGTATCCACCGCCATCGGCACGTCGCCGTGACCGGTGATGAAGACGATGGGCAGCGGGGAGTGGTGCTCGAGCAGCCGGTTCTGCAGCTCGAGCCCGGTCATGCCGCCCATGCGGATGTCGACGATCAGGCACGCGACTTCGCGCGGGTCGTAGCGGCTGAGGAAGGATTCCGCGGAGTCGAAGCAACGCACCCGGTAGTCCTTGCCTTCGAGCAGCCACTGCAGCGAATCTCGGACGGCTTCGTCATCGTCGACAACGTAGACAGTACCTTTTTTCGGTATCAAACTCATGCGGCTATCCTGGGGACTTGATCGGTTTGCGTTCGGGTTCAGACCCGATGCTGACGGGTTCGCCAACGGGCAGCCAGAAGGAGAATCGGCAACCCGCAACGAGGGCTTCATTGTAGAGGTTCTCCGCCCGTATCCTTCCCTGGTGCGATTCGACGATGGAACGGCACAGGCTCAGGCCGATGCCCATGCCGTAGCTCTTGGTCGAATGGAAGGCTTCGTACAGCCGGTCCAGCACCTCGGGCGGCAGTCCTCCGCCCGAATCGAGCACCGAGAATTCGACCAGTTGCCGTCCGTCGACCACGGCCTGCACCACCGTCAATTCCACCTTGCGTTGTGCCGTCGGGCGTTGCGCGCTGTCCACTGATTCGGCCGCATTCTTGAGCAGGTTGATCAGTACCTGCTCGATCAGGATCGGGTCGACCATGAGCATGGGCAGTCGCGGGGCGACCTGGCAGGTCAGCCGAACGTTGCGCCGGCGCAGTTCGATCTCGGCCAGTTCGACCGCCTCGTCGACCATGTCGGCGACACGGGACCAGGAGCGCTTGGGTTCGCTGCGCTTCACGAACGAGCGGATGCGCTGGATGATCTGGCCCGCGCGCTGGGCCTGGCGGGCTGTCTTCTCCAGCGCGTCGAGCAGATCCTGCTGCGAGATCTGCTGCGACTGGATCCGCGAGACCATGCCCTGGCAGTAGTTGCTGATCGCGGTCAGCGGCTGGTTCAGTTCGTGCGCCACGCTCGAAGCCATCTCGCCCATGGTGATCAGCCGACTGGCGTTCTGTGCACGATCGGCCTGCGCGGCGGCCTGTTGTTCGGCCAGGCGGCGCGCGGTGATGTCGGTGGCGATGACCATCTGCGCCAACCGGCCGTCGACCCAGCTCAGGTAACGCGTGCGGACCTCGAGCCAGCGTCCGAGTTCGCTCAGGTAGATTTCCGCGTTCTCGGGCTCGGCTTCGGGCAACACGTCGGTGGGCAGGCCGACGAAGGAGTCGACATGGTCGAGCGATTCGTCGTTGACCGCCTGGGTCGGAATGCCGGCCTGCGCCACCAGCCGCAGGTGTCCGTCAGTCTGGTTGCCGAACCACAGCCGGTACAGCTTGTTGGCGAACAACATTTCGTCGCTGCCCAGTGGCGCGACGGAGATCGACGCGTCCAGTGCCTCGAGCACGGTGGTGAATCGCTCGAAAGACGCCGACAGCTGTTCGCGGATCCGGTTGGGTTCGGTGATGTCGGTCATCGCGGTGATCCAGCCGGTCTGCGTGCCGCGCGAATCGATCAACGGCGACACATAAAGCCGGGCGTCGAACAGCGAGTTGTCCGGTCGCTTGACACGCATCTGCACGCCGCCGGGCGTGGCCGCCTGGCCGGAGAGCTCGGTGCTGAGCAGCTGGCTCAGGTTTTCGTGGTCGGTGTCGGGCCAATAGGGGAAAGGTGCCGTGCGCCCGACCAGTTCGGACTCTTTCCAGCCGGTCATCTGGCAGAACGCGGCGTTCACGTAGGTGATGCGGCCTTGCAGGTCCATGGCGCGCATGCCGGTGAGCATCGAGTTCTCCATCGCGCGCCGGAAGTTGGCTTCTGCCACCAGGGCCTGCTGCGCCTGGTGGCGGCGCCGGTTGTGACGCCAGTTCGCGATCAGCATCCAGGCGGTCATGACGCTCAACACGCTGACCAGCCAGAACAGGCCGCTGCCGATCACGCCCAGCGACGTACGATAGGCTTGGGCCCGCAGGATCAATCCGTTGCCCACCGGTGATACCGGTACCTCGTATTCGTTGGCTGGCACCACCCACGGCAACCAGGTGCTGGCCGGATTGCGCACCGGCACGTTGGTGCCGGCGAGACGGGCGCCCTTGTCGTCGAGCAGGGAGATCGCGTAGCGCGCGGAAACCTCGGCCGGCACGCCATACCGGTACAAGCCGTCGACGGAATATTCGGCCAGCACCACGCCGAAGAAGCGCGCACCGTCGTTCATCGGGATGTGCAACTGCAGCAGGGGCACGGCGGCGCCGCTGGCACCCCGCTGGGCATAGATCGGCTGCAGGGTTTCGCGCGCCAAGGCAAAGTTGTTGCGGGTTTCGTCCGATGCCAGTATCTCGCCGGACTGGGGTGTGATGCCGGGCTGCAGGCTGGCCGTGGCATAGGTGGAGCGCACCTGCATGTCGGCGTCGACCCAGCTCAGACGCTCCAGGTCCGGGTACTGGATGACCAGGGCCTCGGCCCGGACCTGGAACTCCTCCGGGTCGAGATCGCGGTTGGAGATGTCGCGTGCGATGCGCATCAGCTGCTCCTGGCGCTCGAGCAGCCGCAACCGCAAGCGTTGCTGTGTGTATTCGACGTCGCGGCGCACCGCCTCGTGCTCGCGATCGATCTCTTCCAGGCGCAGATATCCGAACGCCGCGACGATCGCCGCCAGGAACAGCAACACCGCGGCCAGCGGTGCCAGTACGGCAAACCGGTCCTGCCGGTGCGGGTTGAGCTGCCACCACCAATGGCGCACGCGCTGCGCCGTGGCAGCGGCCTGCCGCGTGTTGCCGGAGGGTTCGGAGGACATGCGGCGAGTGTATGGGAGCAGGCGCCGCCAGCCGTTGCCCGCAGGCCTCGTCCGGTATCTGCTTTTCACATTATGATGTCAACGATCGTTATTTGAAAAAATGGAATCTCTGTGCGAGAATGACGCTACAGTGTTTAATTGGGCCACAACAGAGGAGACAGAGATGTCAGATGAGTCCCGCAACGCAACCGGCTCGGTCGGTGGTGACAACGACGCGCAGGAAACCCGGGAGTGGATGGACGCCCTGTCCGCGGTGATCGAGGCCAACGGCCCGGAGCGTGCACACGAACTGCTGGAACAACTGCTGGAACATGCCCGGCAGAGCAGCATCGACATGCCGTTCTCGGCCACCACCGGCTACGTCAACACGCTCGAACCCGGCGAACAGGCACGAAGCCCCGGCAATCTCGAACTCGAAGGTCGTTTGCGGGCCTACATGCGCTGGAACGCGATGGCGCTGGTCGTCAAGGCGAACCGGCTCGACCCGGCCGACGGCGGCGACCTCGGCGGTCACATCAGTTCGTTCCAGTCGCTGGCGCACATGTTTGCGGCCGGCTTCAACCACTTCTGGCACGCCGAGAGCGAAGGCCATGGCGGCGACCTGCTCTATATCCAGGGTCACTCCGCACCCGGCATCTATGCCCGGGCCTTCCTCGAGGGCCGGCTGAGCGAGGAGCAGTTGCTCAACTTCCGCCAGGAGGTCGGCGGCAAGGGCCTGTCGAGTTATCCGCATCCCAAGCTGATGCCCGATTTCTGGCAGTTCCCCACCGTCTCCATGGGCCTGGGCCCGTTGATGGCCATCTACCAGGCGCGTTTCCTGAAGTACCTGCATGCGCGCGGCATCGCCGACACGTCCAAGCGCAAGGTCTGGGTGTTCTGCGGCGACGGCGAAATGGATGAACCCGAGAGCCTGGGTGCCATCGGCCTGGCCGCACGCGAGAAACTCGACAACCTGGTGTTCATCATCAACTGCAACCTGCAGCGGCTCGATGGCCCGGTGCGGGGCAACGGCAAGATCGTCCAGGAACTCGAAGGCGAATTCCGCGGCTCCGGATGGAACGTCATCAAGCTGTTGTGGGGCTCCGATTGGGACGCATTGCTGGCGCGCGACAAGGACGGCGCCTTGCGCAAGATCATGATGGACACGCTGGACGGCGACTATCAGGCGTTCAAGGCCAATGACGGCGCCTTCGTGCGCAAGAACTTCTTCGGCCGCGATCCGCGCACGGCGGAGATGGTGGCCAACATGAGCGACGAAGACATCTGGAAGCTGCGCCGGGGCGGTCACGATGCGCAGAAGGTCTTTGCGGCCTTCACCCGCGCGAACGAGACCGTCGGCCAGCCGACCGTGATGCTGGTCAAGACCGTCAAGGGTTACGGCATGGGCAAGGCCGGCGAGGGCAAGAACACCGCGCACCAGACCAAGAAGTTGTCCGACGAGGACATCCGCTATTTCCGGGACCGGTTCAACATCCCGATCCCCGACAGCGAATTGCCCAAGATCCCGTTCTACAAGCCGGCCGACGACACGCCGGAGATGCGTTACCTGCACGAGCGGCGCAAGGCGCTGGGCGGTTACCTGCCCAAGCGTCGCATGAAGGCCGACGAGACATTCACGATACCGCCGCTGGAGACGTTCAAGGCGGTCATCGATGCCACCGCCGAAGGACGCGAAATCAGCACCACGCAGGCCTATGTGCGTTTCCTGACGCAACTGCTGCGCGACAAGGAACTCGGCCCGCGCGTGGTCCCCATCCTGGTCGACGAGGCCCGCACCTTCGGCATGGAGGGCCTGTTCCGCCAAATCGGCATCTACAACCCGGAAGGGCAGAAGTACACGCCGGTCGACAAAGACCAGGTCATGTACTACAAGGAAGACAAGGCCGGCCAGATCCTGCAGGAAGGCATCAACGAGCCCGGCGGCATGAGCAGCTGGATTGCCGCGGCGACCTCGTATTCGACGAACAACCGGATCATGATCCCGTTCTACGTCTATTACTCGATGTTCGGATTCCAGCGCATCGGCGACCTCGCCTGGGCGGCTGGCGACATGCAGGCGCGCGGATTCCTGCTCGGCGGAACCTCGGGCCGCACCACCCTCAACGGCGAGGGACTGCAGCACGAAGACGGTCACAGCCATATCCTGGCCAACACCATCCCCAACTGCGTCAGTTACGACCCGACCTTCGCACATGAAGTCGGCGTCATCCTGCACCACGGCCTCAAGCGCATGGTGGAGCAGCAGGACAACGTCTTCTACTACATCACGCTGCTCAACGAGAACTACCCGATGCCCGGGCTCAAGGCCGGCACCGAAGAGCAGATCATCAAAGGCATGTATCTGTGCAAGCCCGGTGCCAAGAAGACGCCGCGCGTGCAGCTGATGGGTTCCGGCACCATCCTGCGCGAGTCGATCGCCGCACAGGAGCTGCTCGAGAACGACTGGGGCGTGGCCGCCGACGTCTGGAGCTGCCCGAGCTTCAACGAGCTGGGCCGCGATGGCCAGGACTGCGAGCGGTTCAACCTGTTGCATCCCGAGGCCGAGCCGCGGGTGCCTTTCGTCGCGCAGCAACTCGAGAAACATGCCGGGCCGGTGGTGGCATCCACCGACTACATCAAGGCCTATGCCGAGCAGATCCGGCCGTTCCTGCCCAAGGGCCGAACCTTCAAGGTGCTGGGTACCGACGGCTTCGGACGCAGCGACTTCCGCAGCAAGCTCCGTGAGCATTTCGAGGTCAATCGCCACTACATCGTCGTGGCCGCGCTCAAGGCGCTGAGCGAGGAGGGCACGGTTCCGGTTGCCAAGGTTGCCGAGGCGATCAAGCAGTACGCGATCAACGTCGACAAGGTCAACCCGTTGTACGCTTGACGGTCAATTCCGCCGCGCCGGACGAGGTCCGGCCGGCGACAGTGGCGTTGTCGCCACAACAGCATCTGGAGGCAAGAACATGGCGTTGGTAGACATACAGGTACCGGACATCGGCGATTTCGACGAAGTCGCGGTGATCGAATTGCTGGTCAAGGTCGGCGATACGGTCAAGGCGGAGCAGTCGCTGATCACGGTCGAGTCGGACAAGGCATCGATGGAGATCCCCTCGAGCGGTGCCGGCGTGGTCAAGGAGTTGCTGGTCAAGCTCGGTGACAAGGTCAAGCAAGGCGTTGTGATCGCGCGTCTGGAAAATGACGCGGCACCCGCGGAGAAACCGGCGGCACCCGCGGCACCAGCGGCAGCGCCTGCAAAGGCGCCCGAGTCTCAATCCGCACCAGCGGCAGCCGCCGAAAGCGGGCCGGTCACGGTACTGGTGCCCGACATCGGCGACTTCAAGGACGTCGCCGTGATCGAGGTGCTGGTCAAGGTCGGCGACACGGTCAAGCTCGAGCAGTCGCTTGTCACCGTGGAGTCGGACAAGGCGTCGATGGAGATTCCGTCCAACGTGGCTGGCGTGGTCAAGGAGATCACGGTCAAGCTCGGCGACAAGATCAACATCGGTGACCCGATCGCCGTGGTGCAGGCCAGTGGCGGTACGGCACCGGCGGCTGCCGCGCCATCGGCCCCGGCGGCCGCGAGTGCAAAGACGGAGTCCCCGTCGGCGCCATCGGCGCCGGCATCCGTCGCAAGCACGCCAGCCGCGGCACCGGCGGCGGCCCACGACCCCTCGGCCCCGCCCCGTGCCGGCCTGCCGCATGCTTCGCCATCGGTGCGCAAGTTCGCACGCGAACTCGGTGTGCCGCTGGACGAGGTCAAGGGCAGTGGTGGCAAGGGGCGTATCACGGCCGAGGACGTGCAGGCCTTCACCCGCGCCGTCATGTCGGGCGCGAGCCAGACCCGTGCGGCGACCGCCAAGGGCGGTGCTGGCAGCGCGGCCGACGGTGGCGCCGCGCTGGGCCTGATCCCGTGGCCGAAGGTCGATTTCAGCAAGTTCGGCCCGATCGAGCGCAAGGACATGTCGCGCATCAAGAAGATCAGCGGCGCCAACCTGCATCGCAACTGGGTGATGATCCCGCATGTCACCAACCATGACGATGCGGACATCACCGACCTCGAGGCGTTCCGCGTCTCGACCAACAAGGAAAACGAGAAGTCCGGCGTCAAGGTCACGATGCTGGCCTTCCTGATCAAGGCCTGCGTGGCGGCGCTGCGCAAGTTCCCCGAGTTCAATGCCTCTATCGATGGCGACCAGCTGGTCTACAAGCAGTATTACCACATCGGATTCGCGGCCGACACGCCGAATGGTCTGATGGTGCCGGTCATCAAGGATGCCGACAAGAAGGGCATCATGCAGATCTCCCAGGAGATGGGTGAACTGGCCAAGAAGGCGCGCGATGGCAAGCTCAGCCCCGGCGAGATGTCCGGCGCCAGCTTTACGATCTCCTCGCTGGGGGGTATCGGCGGCCGGTATTTCACTCCCATCATCAACGCGCCCGAAGTGGCCATCCTGGGCGTGTGCCGCTCGACCATGGAGCCGGTCTGGGACGGCAAGGCCTTCGCGCCCCGGTTGATGCTGCCGTTGTCCCTGAGCTGGGACCACCGGGTCATCGACGGTGCGGCCGCGGCCCGCTTCAACGTCTACCTGGGACAGATCCTGGGCGACTTCCGCAGGGTACTGCTCTAGCAAGGGCGGGGCGGGCGGCTGGCCAGCTGCCTGCCCATGAACAAACGAATACGAGAGGGGCGTTCACATGGCGCAGATGGAGATCAAGGTTCCGGATATCGGTGATTTCGCCGAGGTCACGGTGATCGAGTTGATGGTCAAGCCGGGCGACACCATCTCGCCCGAGCAGTCGCTGATCACGGTCGAAAGCGACAAGGCGTCGATGGAGATTCCGGCCTCGCATGGTGGCGTCGTGCGCGAACTCAAGGTCAAGCTCGGCGACAAGGTGGCCGAAGGTTCGGTGATCCTGACCCTCGATGCGGCCGACCAGCCGGCATCATCGGCCCAAGCCACCGCCAAGCCGCAGGCAGCGGCTCCGGCGCCGCAGGAAGATGCACCCGCACCGGCAGCCAAGGCGCCAGCGCCGGCAAGTGCGCCCGCGTACGAAGGCAAGGCCGATCTCGACTGCGACCTGCTGGTGCTGGGCGCCGGTCCCGGGGGTTATTCCGCCGCCTTCCGCGCAGCCGACCTGGGGCTCAAGGTGGTGCTGGTCGAGCGTTATGCGTCGCTGGGCGGGGTCTGCCTGAACGTCGGCTGCATTCCGTCCAAGGCCTTGCTGCACGTGGCCGCCGTGATGGACGAGGTGAGGCACTTTGCCGACCTGGGCGTGAACTATCCCGATCCGCTGGTCGACATCGACAAGCTGCGTGCCCACAAGGGCAAGGTCGTGGGCAAGCTCACCGGTGGTCTTGCGGCCATGGCCAAGATGCGCAAGGTCACGACGGTGCGCGGCTACGGCGCGTTTGCCGGACCGAACCATGTCGTGGTCGAGGAGACCACCGGTGACGGCCAGGAAAAAACCGGCAAGACCCAGACCATCGCCTTCCGCAACTGCATCATCGCGGCCGGCTCGCAGGCCGTGCGCCTGCCGTTCATGCCCGACGATCCGCGGGTGGTCGATTCCACCGGCGCACTGCAACTGCGCCAGGTACCCAAGCGCATGCTGATCCTGGGCGGCGGCATCATCGGCCTGGAGATGGGAACTGTCTACAGCACGCTGGGAGCGCGGCTCGACGTGGTCGAGATGCTCGATGGCCTGATGCAGGGTGCGGACCGCGACCTGGTCAAGGTCTGGCAGAAGATGAACGCACCGCGCTTCGACAACATCATGCTGAATACCAAGACGGTGTCGGCCAAGGCCATGCCCGACGGGATCGAGGTGACGTTCGCACCGGCGCAGGAGGGCGGCAAGGCGCCGGAGCCCCAGGTCTACGACCTGGTGCTGCAGGCCGTCGGCCGCTCGCCCAATGGCAAGAAAATTGCCGCCGACAAGGCCGGCGTGGCCGTGTCCGACCGCGGTTTCATCGCGGTCGACGTGCAGATGCGCACCAATGTGCCGCACATCTTCGCTATCGGCGACATCGTCGGCCAGCCGATGCTGGCGCACAAGGCCGTGCACGAGGCTCACGTGGCAGCCGAGGTGATCGCGGGTGAACAGCAGGGCAACAAGGAACTGGCCAGCGCGGCGTTCAACGCCCGCGTCGTGCCCAGTGTCGCCTACACCGATCCCGAAGTCGCCTGGGTCGGCCTCACCGAAGACCAGGCCAAGGCCCAAGGCATCAAGGTCAAGAAGGGCCTGTTCCCGTGGACGGCGTCCGGCCGTGCCATTGCCAACGGCCGCGACGAAGGTTTCACCAAGCTGCTGTTCGACGATTCACCCGAGGCCCATGGTCACGGGAAGATCCTGGGTGGCGGCATCGTCGGCACGCACGCGGGCGACATGATCGGCGAAATCGCGCTGGCCATCGAGATGGGCGCCGACGCGGTCGACATCGGCAAGACCATTCATCCCCACCCGACGCTGGGCGAGAGCATCGGCATGGCAGCCGAAGTGGCGCATGGCAGTTGCACCGACCTGCCGCCTGCACGGCGGTGATGCACCGCCGCGTGGCCTGCCCCCAGGAGCATGTGGCGACAGGCGCGGACGGGCTCGGCGTTCATGCCGCTCGCAGCGCCCTGCGCGGCGACAGCCCCGTCGTGGCCACGATCGTGGTTCCGGCTGACGCCGTCATGTACCCGTGAGACGCAAGGGTGAGCAAGCAAGCCGATGATGGTGCCGGTGCCGGCAAACGCCTGCCGGGCAAGGATCCTCGTGTTGCGAGTCGCCGCGTGCCGCACGCGCCCGATGCGCGCCCGGTCGGCACGCGCACCCCGGGCCGGGCGCTGGGCTTGTTGCGCAGCCTGCCGTCTTTATGGCAGTTGCTGCGCCGCAAATCGGTCTCCGAAGACAAGTTGCCGCACGCGCGCTTCAGCGCGACATCGTTCGGCATCCGTTCGCTGGTCGTGGCGGGCACGGGCAGCCCCACCGTGGTCTTCGAGTCCGGTATCGGACAGGGCAAGCGCAACTGGGCGCCGGTGTTCAACCGGATCGCCGAACTGACCCGGGCCGTGGCCTACGACCGCGCCGGGTACGGCCAGAGCGAAATCTCGGACCATCCCCGCGACGGCCTGCAGATCGTGCTGGAGCTGCGCGAGATGTTGCGCACCGAAGGGCTGGAGCCACCCTATGTGTTGGTCGGCCATTCGCTGGGCGGGACCATGGTCAAGCTGTTTGCCAAGACCTGGCCCGACGAGGTTGCCGGCGTGGTATTGGTCGATGCGCGGCACGAGGAGTTCACCCAGCGTTGCCGCCAGGTCGGTGTGCACCGCTTGTTGTACGAACCGCCGGAGGCCTTGCTGAACATGTTGCCGCCGGTGCCGCGGGCCGAATTGCTGGCGGCGCCGCTGACCTTGAAGCAGGCGCGCCGTGCCGGCAGTTTCCCCGACGTTCCGCTCATCGTGCTGACCCAGAGCAATGCCACCAGCCGCTGGCCTGAATCCCTGGGCAAGGTCTGGCTGGCCAGCCAGCGCAGGATGGCCGGCATGTCGGCACTCGGCCGCATCAAGGTCGTCGGAGATGCCGGGCACAACCTGCACATGGATCGTCCGGACGTCGTGGTGCGTGCGGTCACCGGTGTCGTGCGTGCGGCACGCCTGATCCGCGGCAAGCGGCTCAGGACCCGCCGCTGAGCCGGGGTCCGCCGGCGCGTCGCCCGGACGCTGTCAGGGTTGGGATTCGAGGGATTCGACCCGGCGCGCACCGTTGAACCGGGTACGCCAGTAACCCACCCGCATGTCCTCGACCCGGACCTGGGCCCCGGGCTTGGGGGAGTGGATGAACTTGTTGTCGCCGACGTAGATGCCGACATGGCTGAATGCGCGGCGCAAGGTGTTGAAGAACACCAGGTCGCCCGGTTTGAGGTCGCTCTGGTCGATCTCCTGGGTGGCCGCAGCCTGCTGGTCGGCGGTGCGCGGCAACAACAGGCCGACCGTTTGCTCGTACATCGCGCGGACGAAGCCGCTGCAGTCGAACCCGGTCTCGAGCGAGGTTCCGCCGCGCTTGTATGGCACGCCCAGGAACCCCATCGCACTGACGACCAGTTCCGAGGCCTTGTCCTTCGCCGTCTGGCCTGCCTGGGAGATCTGGCGGAAGAAGCCGCGTTCGGCCAGCAGTTTTTCCAGATCGTCGGTATTGCCGGCGGCAGGGGCTGCATGGGCTGCGCCGGCCAGCAACACGGTTGCCGCCAGAGCCATCAGTGAAGCCATCTTGCGCATCGCCGGACGATAACGGCTGCGCCGCGCAGCGTCAAGCGAATTGGCATTCCAAGTGCTTGATTTCATTGAATATGTGGCATCCGTGACACGATAGGCGCCGGGCGCCGGGCGCCGGCCAGACGCGCATGCGCATGGCCACCCCGGCAAAACCTGCGCAGGCTGCGTCGAAGACGATTGGGCTACCATCAAACCGAACACGCCACTTCCGCCTGGCCGATCACGCCGCTGGGTCGACAGGCCGGATCCGGCTCCTGTACAACCAACCGGGGACACACCATGTTCAGCGCCATTTACCTGACCAAGACCGATGACTTTGCCGCGCAGTTGACCGAGGTCGACGAGGCGCACCTGCCGCAGGGTGATGTCACGGTTCGCGTGGAATATTCGACCCTCAACTACAAGGATGGGTTGGCCATCACCAATCGTTCGCCGGTGGTACGCCACTGGCCGATGGTGGCCGGCGTCGACGGCGCCGGCACCGTGATCGATTCGAGCCACCCGGCCTGGAAGGCGGGGGATCGTTTTGTGCACAACGGCTGGGGCGTCGGCGAGACCCACTGGGGATGCCTGGCTGAAAAGGCCCGGCTCAAGGGGGATTGGCTGGTGCGCCTGCCCGATGCCTTTACCGCGCGCCAGGCCATGGCCATCGGCACCGCCGGTTACACCGCGATGTTGTGCGTGCTGGCCCTGGAAGACCATGGCATCGCGCCGGCCTCGGGCGAGATCCTGGTGACCGGTGCCACCGGTGGCGTGGGCAGTGTCGCGGTGGCCTTGCTCGGCCGGCTGGGTTATACGGTGGTGGCCGCCACCGGCAAGGCATCGGAGGAGGCCTATCTGAAGCAACTCGGTGCGACGTCGATCGTCGCGCGCGACAGCCTGTCGGCGCCGGGCAAACCGTTTCAGAAGGAGCGCTGGGCTGGTGTCGTGGACGCCGTTGGTTCGCACACCCTGGCCAACGCGATCGCGCAGACCCGTTACGGCGGCGTGGTCACCGCTTGTGGCCTGGCCCAGGGCACCGACCTGCCGACCACCGTGTTGCCCTTCATCCTGCGTGGCGTCACGCTGGCCGGCATCGATTCCGTGATGGCGCCCTTGTCCCGGCGCCAACGGGCCTGGGACCGCCTGGCCCGTGACCTCGACCCGGCCTTGCTGGAGACGATGATGGTCGAGATCGCCTTGCCCGATGCCATAACCAAGGCCCATGAGCTGCTCGATGGCAAGGTCCGCGGCCGGGTCGTGGTGCGCACCGGGGCCTGACATGCGACGGCTGGCACCGCTGATCGGATGGTGGTTGTACGCTGCCGTATTGGTCTCGCCGGCGCTGGCGCAGGCCCAGGACGTGCGGCCGCAGATGGTCGCCGCCGGATTGGCCCACCCCTGGGCCCTGGCCTTCCTGCCCGACGGGCGGATGCTGGTGACCGAACGCCCCGGCCGGCTGCGTGTCATCGACGGTGACGGCAGCATGGGCCCGCCGGTGTCGGGTGTGCCCGAGGTCGTGGCACAAGGGCAGGGAGGCCTGCTCGATGTGATCGTCGACAGCGATTTCGCCCGCAACCGGACCATATTCTTCTGCTTCGCGCAGGCGGCCGAGCGCGGCAGCGGCAACAGCACGGCACTGGCCCGGGCGCGCCTGTCAGCCGCCATGGACCGGCTCGAGGACGTGCAGGTGATCTTCAGCCAGCAGCCGAAGTACGCCAGCAGTGCGCATTTCGGCTGCCGCATCGTCGAGAGCCGCACCGATGGCAAGGCCGATGGCCTTCTGTTCCTGACCCTGGGTGACCGCTTCCGCCGCATGGCCGACGCACAGACCCTGGACAACCACCATGGCAAGGTCGTGCGCATCGACAAGCAGGGCGGCGTGCCCAAGGACAACCCCTTTGCCGGCAACGGCCGCGGACTGCCGGAGATCTGGAGCTACGGCCATCGCAACCTGCAGGGGGCGGCGCTGTCGCCCGGTGGCCGCTTGTGGGTGCACGAACACGGCCCGCAGGGTGGCGACGAGATCAACATCCCGTCCCCGGGTCGCAACTACGGATGGCCTGTCATCACCTATGGCGTGAATTACGGTGGCGGGCAGATCGGCGACGGCATCAGCCGCAAGGACGGCATGGAGCAGCCGATCCATTACTGGGTGCCGTCGATCGCGCCGTCCGGCATGGCGTTCCTGACCAGCGTCCGTTACGGACCCGCGTGGAAGGGCAACCTGTTCATCGGGGCGCTCGCGGGGCGGCACCTGGTGCGCATCGAATGGCGCGGCGATGGCGACAATGCCCGTGTCGTGCACGAACACCGCCTGCTGACCGAACTCGGTGAACGCATCCGCGACGTGCGCCAAGGCCCGGACGGGCTGCTGTACGTGTTGACCGACTCGTCCAACGGCAGGCTGATCCGGCTGCTGCCGCCGGGTTGACGCCAGGTTGGCGTCGGCTGGCTCCGGGATCGACACCGTCCTGCTGCCGCGGGTCCGTCAGCGCTGCAGCACGACGAACAGATAACGCGAACCGTCGCCCAGCGTCGGTCCGCTGATGGCCGGGCGCATGGCCGCCGACTGCACCACGCTGCTTTGCCGGATCGACAGGCCGGCACCGGCGGCAAGTTCGGTGACGGTCTGTTCCGAGGCCAGCGGGTAATTGCGGGTATGGCGGGCAAACGCGAGCGCCATGCTGCGTACGCGGCCGGCATCCAGGTCGGCCGGCGGCGACAGGTCGGCGCTGAGCCGCGCCGCCATGTCGGCGAATGACTCCGCCTGTTCCGGCGTGAACCCGACCGGCACGTCTTCGGGCGCCGCGCGCAAGCGGTTCGAGAAGACCAGTTGCCCACCCTCGCGCAACAGATGGCGATAGGCCTGGAACAGCGCCGGACGGGCCTTGGGACTGAAAAAGCCCAGGAAGCTGCTGGTGACGATGAGGTCGTAGCCCAGCGATGGCCGGTGCGCCAGCACGTCGGCGCATACGGTGTGCACCGGTCGGCCCTGGCGCTCGGCATACCAGGTGTTCAGGCGCAGCGGCGTCGGGCAGATGTCGAGCACGGTGACATGCAGGTCAACGCCCACGGTGGCACCGGCATGCCACAGGTGCGCCAGCATCGAATAGTCGGCGCAACCGGAAATCAGGACCCGGCGCACGCCGCCATGGGGATGCAGCTGCGCCGCCCAGGCCGTCATGGCCTCGAGGTAATGCGCCGGATGGCCCCCCAGCGTCGCGCCCAGTCGCATCAGCCGCATCGTCTGCCAGAAGCCGTGATAGGCGTCGCAACACGCACCGTCGCCATGGTGCACGCAAAGTTCGGCCGCCCAGGCCCGCGCCAGGGCCGCGGATTGCGCCAGCGGTTCGACCGGGCCGGGGCGCGGCGCCATAGGTCCCGGGTTCATGGCGCAGCAGGCCCGGCGGCGCGGTCGGACGGCACGATCCGCCCGGCCAGCATGCACCACAGTTGATCGGCCAAGCGGGTGTCGTCATCGTCGATGCACTGCAGCGGCAACGCGCGTTGCTCCAGCAAGGCGGTCGGGAGGGTGTGCATGTGGCTCGACGCACATGCCACCGCACCATCGACATGCGCCAGCACCATCGGCCACACGGCCTGCGGCACCGGTTCCGGCGGCTGTTCGGGAGTCGTGCGGTCGGCGGTGACGACCAGCAGGCACAGCCGATCGAAGGGCAGGCCGTCGCGCAGCAGTTCGGCTGCCGTCATCACGATGATGGCGCCGCCGATGCTGCGACTGCCGGCCAGCACACGCGCCGCGGCAAAGCCGCCGCCCGGTGCGGGGGCGAGCTGCTCCCGGTCTTCCCAGACCCCCTGCGCGCAGGCCAGGCCCCATGGGGGCACCCGACCCGCGAGTCGCGTGTGCAGTTGCCGTGCCGCCCGTGCCCCGGACGCGAGCATCAACACGACCGGGATGCGCCAGGGGCCCGGCAACAATTCGCGCAATACCTGCCGGTAGATGCCCGGCGTGGTGCTCGAGCCCAGCTGCGGCTGCCCGTTGACCTCGCAGATCAAGGCCCCGCTCTCCAGCCAGGATCGCCCGATGTCGGCCATGATCAGGTCGACGCCGGCCAGGTCGAGCTGCAGCGCCGCCGCCGCCCGTTCCGCGAGCCGGCGATTGTCCGGATGGATGAAGCCCTGCACCAGTGCCGGCGTACCGCCGGCGGATACATTGGCGCGTCGGCGCAAGCCGACCATGCGGCCGCTGGCCGGCACGGTCTGCGGTGTCAGTCCGTTTTGTGCCAGCAATTCCAGGGCCTCGGTGTCGAGCGCGATCGGCGCGTGGCCGCGCAGCTCTCCCGCGCGCAGGCGCGCCGGATCCTGGCGCTGGTATTGCACCAGTTCGGCGATCGTGTGTCGACCGTCGCCCACGACGCCGGCGGCCTGGCGCACGATGGCCTTGATCAGACGCCCGTTGAGCACGGTCAGGCGGTAGTCATTGCCTTCGGCATGTTTCTCCACCAGGATATGGTCCGAACATCTGGCGGCCAGCGCGAACGCTGCCAGTACAGCGGCGTCGTCGCGCAGATCGGCCGAAACACCCTGTCCCTGATCCCGGTCCGCCGGCTTGACCACCACCGGATAACCGATCTGGCGCGCCAGCTGCACCGCCATCTGCGGGTTCGCGGCCCGCGCATGGACCGGTGCGGGCAATCCCAGCTGGCGCAGCACCTGGGCGGTGCGGAACTTGTCGCGCGCCAGCCGCGTGCCCACGACCGGCGTGCGATCGGTGTAGCTGCTCTCGAGCCAGCGGCAGGCATGACCCTGACCGTAGGCGATCACCCCGGGCACGACGCCGCGCCAAGGCAGGTCCAACGCATGGGCGGCCTCCAGGAAACGGATGGTGTTGAATCCCGGCGCCTGGAACGGCCGCAGCGCGCGCATCAGATCGTCGACGGCAGCGGCTGAAGGTGGCTGTCCCTGCATCGCCTGCTGCGCGCTGCGCGACACCCAGTCGAGTGCCATCTTGCCGGCGTCGACGCCGGCATACGGCAATGCGAAGCGGATCGGCTGCACCGCACCGGTGCTGCCATCGCGCCACAGACTGGGGGCATCGAACACCGGGACCTTGGCGCGCCGCTGCACCGCCAGCGACCAGGCGAGCAGGCGTCGTACCAGGGCGAGTTCGGCGTCCGGCCCATCGGACGCGCCGCCACCGGCCGCCGTGGGCTCGGAGAAGAACCCGGCCATGGCCCGCTCCCACGGGCCGTGATCCCAGTGGCCGCGCACGACCTCGCACAGCCCCAGCATCACCGGCTGCCGCGAGCCGTAGGCCATGCCGGGCAGCACCTGCCATTGCGGCGAGAACCGCCAGGTCGGAGGTGTGCTGGTCGTCGGTGCTGGAACCATGCCGCCGATCGTAGCGCCAATGCCCGCGGGTCCCGGGCTGGTACGTCAGGCAGGTGCAAGTTGCATCGTCACAATGGGCGGGTGACCCGTATCACAAAGCAAGGAGCAATTGCCATGGCCGCGTACGCCGATTTCTACCGCCGATCCATCCAGGACAAGGACGCTTTCTGGGCCGAGCAGGCCGCGCTGGTGGATTGGCACACACCCGCCACGCAGGTCTGCGACTACAGCCGTCCGCCGTTCGCGCGCTGGTTCGTCGGTGGCACGACCAACCTGTGCCACAACGCGGTGGACCGCCATCTCGCACAGCGGGCCGCGCAACCGGCGCTGATCGCCGTGTCCACCGAGACCGGCCTGGAGCAGGTCTACAGCTTCGCCGAGTTGCACCTGGAGGTGCAACGCATGGCGGCCGCCATGCGGGAGCTGGGCGTGACCCAGGGCGACCGGGTATTGATCTACATGCCGATGGTGGCCGAGGCGGCCTTTGCGATGCTGGCGTGTGCCCGGATCGGTGCCATCCATTGCGTCGTGTTCGGCGGCTTCGCCTCGGGGGCGCTGGCCTCGCGCATCGAGGATGCATCGCCCCGGCTGGTGGTCAGTGCCGATGCCGGCTCGCGCGGCGGCAAGGTGGTGGCGTACAAGCCGCTGCTCGACGAGGCGATCCGGCTGTCCAGCCATAAGCCGGACGCGGTGCTGCTGGTCGACCGGCAGTTGTCGGAGATGGCGCTCGAGCCCGGCCGCGACCATCTGTGGGGCCCGCTGCGCGAGCGGCACATGGAGGCGACGGTGCCGTGCGAATGGTTGCCTGCGGAACATCCGAGTTATACGTTGTATACCAGCGGCACCACCGGTAAACCCAAGGGCGTGCAACGCGACACCGGCGGCTACGCCGTTGCGCTGGCGGCCAGCATGAAACACATCTTCTGCGGCAAGGCTGGAGAGACCTATTTCGCCACCAGCGACATCGGCTGGGTGGTCGGCCACAGCTACATCATCTACGGGCCCCTGATTGCCGGCATGGCCACCATCATGTACGAGGGCTTGCCGACACGACCCGATGGCGGCATCTGGTGGAGCCTGGTCGAGAAATACAAGGTCACTGTGATGTTCAGTGCGCCCACCGCGATCCGGGTGCTGAAGAAGCAGGATCCCGCGTTGCTGACGAAATACGACCTGTCGTCGCTGCGTGCCTTGTTCCTGGCCGGTGAGCCGCTGGACGAACCGACAGCGCAATGGATCGCGTCGAGCTTGGGCAAACCCATCATCGACAACTACTGGCAGACCGAGACCGGCTGGCCGATTCTCGGCCTGGCCAATGGCATCGAACAGGCGCCCAGCAAGTTCGGCAGCCCGGGCAAGGCCATCTATGGCTACGACGTCAAGTTGATCGACGAGAACACCGGCGAGGAACTCCAGGGTGCGGGCAAGAAAGGCGTCGTGGCCATCGAAGGCCCGCTGCCCCCGGGCTGCATGCAGACGGTCTGGCGCGACGACCAGCGGTTTGTCGACACCTACTGGAAGAGCATCCCGGGCAAGCTGATCTACAGCACCTTCGACTGGGGCATTCGCGACGAGGACGGATATTTCTTCATCCTCGGCCGCACCGACGACGTGATCAACGTCGCCGGCCACCGGCTGGGCACGCGCGAGATCGAGGAAAGCATTTCCGCCCACCCGAACATCTCCGAGGTCGCCGTGGTGGGCGTGGCCGACCCGCTCAAGGGGCAGGCTGCGATGGCATTCGCCATCGTCAAGGATGCCTCGGTGCTGACCGACGATGCGGCCCGCCTGCGCATGGAAGGCGAGATCATGAAGCAGGTCGACAAGGACCTGGGCGCCGTGGCGCGTCCGTCGCGCGTGCAGTTCGTCAGCATGTTGCCCAAGACCCGCAGCGGGAAATTGCTGCGCCGTGCCATCGTGGCGGTCTGCGAGGGGCGTGATCCGGGTGACCTGACGACGATGGAAGACCCGGCTGCGTTGCAGCAGATCCGGGATCTGGTCAAGCGCTGAGACCGGGGCGCACCGGCGTGGCCGGCTGGGCCGGCACGTCGAAGGCGGCCGGCGGCAAGCCGTCCGCATGGCGCTGCGCCATGGTTTCCCAGGCCGCCTCCCACTCGCGCAGGCGTGCCTGCGCATCGAACAGCGGCGCGGTGGCGCGTTGGCTGGCCAGCTGTGCACGCATGGCGCGCAGTGCCGCGTCGTCGCGTCCGAGACGGACCACGGAGTCGACGAAACCGGCCGGGTTGCGCGTCACGCCCTCGGGCAGGCCCGCCGCGCGGATGATGCTCGCGCCCAGCCGAGACGACATGCTCTGCCCGGCGCAGGTCACTGCGGGCACGCCCATGCGCAGCGCATCCACCAGCCCCTGGTTGGCGTTGAAACGTACCGTGTCGACGAACAAGTCGGCCAGTGACAGGCGTGCCAGGGTCTGTGCGCGATGGGCCCGCTGCTGGAACACCAGCCGCGCGGCATCGACGCCGGCCTGGGCGGCCGCCTGCTGCAGGTTCTGCCGTGCGGGCGCCGCATAACCTGGCAGCCACAACACCGCGTGCGGCAGCGCGGTCAGCATCTTCATCCAGAGCCCGAAGCTGTGGGGGTCGACCATCAGGGCCGGCAACAAGGCGCACAACACGAACGCATCCGGCGGCAGGCCGGCGTCGGCCCGGTCCGGTGCCGGGGCGGCAGGCTGGTCGTCATTCAGCGCCAGCCAGCAGGTATGGGGAAGGCGCACCACCGCACCGTATTCGTCCATGTCCAGCTCGTCGGGGTGCACGAAGCGATCGGACATGTTGTATTCGCACGGACGGCGCGGATGGTGCCGGTGCCAGGTGGTCTGGCGGATCTGGATCGGTGCGACCCGGCGCTCGGGAATCTCGGGCCGGCACCATGGCGAGTTGAACGCCATGTCGACGAAGATGTCGAGTTCGTCCCGGCGCATGCGGCTCACGGCCTCGTCGTCGCTCATGTGGGCGATTTCGACCGCCCCCGCGCAGTCCTGCGCAATCCGGTTCGTCACCGCCGCATCGGGCTGGGGCGTCGGCGAGTAGACATGGATGGCGAAACGCCCGTGGTCGTGCAGGGCCAGCTGGCGTTGCAGCGCGTTGGCCACGCGCGGGTCGCGCAGGCTGGGAACGGCCAGGCCGACGTGGATGCGGCGGTCGCGGCCAGGCGAACGGGTGGCCTTGAACGGCGATTGCGCGGCCGGCAGCCGCTGGCCGATGGTGTCGATCGACACGCGGCGCAGTTGCGCCATCTCGTCTTCACGCAGGGGGAGCATCAGGCCGCACAACTGGGCATCGCGCCAGTCCCGGCCTTGGCCGGTCCGAGCCACCCGGGCCAGCATCTCGCGCAACACGGCGGTCAGTCGGTCATGGTCACGCCAGTCGCAGACCTGCATGGCCTCGAAGGCCTGCTGGCAGAACAATTCGTAGGCGTCGGGGCGGTTCGGTATCGGCCTGCGGTTGAGTCGCTCGGCACCGCGATTGGAGGCGGCAATGTGTTGCGCCAGCAATTCCTGCGCCTGCGGCGTCAACGCATCCATTGCGTCCTGGGCGGCCTCGATCTGGCCATCGAAGGCCCATGCGATCGCCTGGCGCACGACGAACTCCGGCGCGTCGTGGAACCGGGCCACGGCCTGCGCCAGCGTCACCAGTGCGCCCGCATAGTGGCGTGCCGCGATCTGCATGTCTGCCAGGTTCATCCACAACACCGGGTTGTCCGACTGGATGTCCCGGCATTGTGTCAATGCGTCGATGGCCGATGTCCAGTCGCCGGAGCGCGCACGCATCAGGGCCAGGTTGTTGAGTGCGCGCACGTGGTGGGGGTCGAGAGCCAGCGCCCGGCCATAGGCGGCCTCGGCTTCGTCCAGCCGTCCGACGTTTTCCAACGCAATGGCATAGTTGGTCGCGCCATCGGCATCACGCACCAAGGCGTCGCGCACGCGGTACAACACCGCCATGGCGGCATCAGGCTGGCCCCGTTGCGTCAGCACCGTCGCACATGCATTGGCCGCGTCGACGTTGTCCGGCTGCGCCGCCAGGGCTTTTTCGAATTGCGCCAGCGCCTGTTCGGTCTGGCCGGCGGCATGCAGGCGGGAACCCTGCTCCATCAGTGTCGTGAATGCGGCGTTGTCGGTCATGATGCAAAAGTCTGCGCGCCGGTGCAGACGTTGCACCGGCTGCCGTCGATGGTTCTGCGCTCGGGCGCGTCAGCGACGCTGCCGGACCACAGGGCAGGGCGCTCGGCCGGGTGCCGTGGCCACCGGTGCCACCCGCCGGATCGTGCCGGCATGCGCTCGATCACGCACAGCGGTGCGGCGACGGTCGCCGCCGACTCATTCGGCCACGACCGGCGGTGTGATCGCACCACGCTCCAGGCCGACCGCGCCGCGAACCACGCCCAGGTCGGTTCCGGTGTCCTTGCGGTAGATCAGTCCGGCGCGCGTGGCCTGGTTGCCGGTGAAGAAGCCGTTGATGTTGTTGCCGCACAACCAGGCACCATTGACATACATGTTGGTGTCCTGGACCGACACTCCCACCGTGGCTCCGCCATGCTGGAACTCGGTGTTGATCGTCGTGCTGGCCCGGCTGTTGGAGAAGTCGACGTTCATGGTCGCGCCCAGCAGTCGGCCCATGATCGTCGTATTGTTGTGGGTGGCCGTCGGCGACGTTCCGCCCACCATGGTGTAGGTGGCCGTTCCTTCGATCGGCATCTGGGCGTCCGTCGTCGGCCGGCCGACCAGATAGTGCACGCCTTCGACGGAGGACCCGCTGTATTGCGACTGGATTGTCCCCTTGGCCCAATACCCCCAACCGATGAAGTCGGCGTCGTCCGGATTGCCCTGCGAACCGGCCTGGCTGACCGCCTTGCTCGTGGCCAGGTAGGTGCTGCTGCCGCCATACCCATAACCGTTGTAGCTGTCTTCGCCGTCGTCGTGCAGGTAGAGTTGGTTGCCGACGAAATATCCGGTGCCGTAGCTCGGATCGACGTCCCCACGCGGGTAGTAGTCGAACAGGTAGTCGTCGGTTGACGCGAACATGGCCGACATGCCGGCCTGCTCGGTGAATGCCAGGCCGGCGCCGGCCTTCAGGAACACCGCCGATCCCTGGACGGTGCCCACGGAGCTGCCGTAACCCTGGTAGACCAGGCCGGCGCGCACCGCCTGGTCGCCGATGAAGAAGCCGTAGTAGGAGTCGCCGTCGCCGTAGTAGTAGCCGTTGCCATAGCTGTCGGCATAGAAGGTCGCGCCGTCGATGTAACCGTATCCGCTGACCTGAACCGCGACGCTCTGGCCGCCGTTCATGAAGACCGTATTGACGAATGCATTGAGCCTGCCGGCGCCGAAGTCCACATTCAGGCCAGCCCCGGTCAGCGTGCCGACGCGGAAATCGTCGCCGTCGAAGGCTGTGGGAGCCGTTCCGCCGATCAGGATGTAGCTCGCGGTGCCGGTCATCGGCATCTGTGCCAGCGGCGTGGGACGACCGACGATGTAGTGCACACCCAGGCTGAAATCGTAGCTGCCCCCGTTGGCCTCCTGCACCTGCTGCCCGGAGTTGTCGTAGCTGATGCGTCCGGTATCCCAATAACCCCAGCCAGCAAAGGCAGGGTCGGTGGCGCTGCCGACCGTGCCGAAGCTCCCCGCTTCGGCGCTGGTTTTTTCCACCGTCTCGAAGCCCGAGCTGATCTGTTCGACCAGGCGCAGGCGATAGTCGTTCGAGCCCACGTGCTTGACCATCTGCCCGTCGACGAAGGTGCCTTCGCCGTCGCTCGGGTGTTCGCCGCCGCGCAGGGAGTAGTCCAGGCCCTCGTCGCCGAATGCGAACATCGCCGATACGCCGGTCAGCACGCCGTTGATCAGGGTCTGCTCGGGCAGGGCGATCTGTTGCACGAACAGCGGGTTCTCGGGCTCGAACAGGTCCTGCCGCGCGACCAGCGGCGGCACGTTGGAGCGTTCGGCGGTGCGCACCGGCAGGCTGTCGCTGCTGGTGACGCGGACCGCCTCGCCCACGATCAGCTCGACACAACCGGCATTGGTGCACACGACGATGCCGTCCTGCTCGCCCGCCACATTCAGGCTGCCGTCCGGGTTGTAGTTGGCGGAGAACGCGGATCCGCGGATGCCGATGGTCGCGGTGGTGGTCGTGATCTTGTAACTCTCGCGGTTGCGCTTGCCCACCAGGCCGGTGATGGCACGCATGCCGCCCCGCAGCAGGCTGGCGAAGAAGCCATCTTCCTCGGGCTTGTTGTCGTCGACGTATTTGTCGATGTTGAACTGGCTGTTGGGCGCCAGCGAGACCAGGCCACCGTCGGAAAAGCGGATCTGCGTCTGGCCGGCGCGCCCGGTGATGACGTTGTCGCCCGAGTTGATCACCGCACCGCGGTTCAGCG
This sequence comes from Comamonadaceae bacterium G21597-S1, assembly GCA_027214345.1. Taxonomy (GTDB): domain Bacteria; phylum Pseudomonadota; class Gammaproteobacteria; order Burkholderiales; family Burkholderiaceae_C; genus CAISIP01. The sequence goes on along the minus strand of JAPWHR010000008.1, from coordinate 193,452 downwards.
GCACCGTTGTTGCCCCGCGGCGCACATTGACGTCACCGACGGCGAACTGGGCGATGCCGGTCGCCGCCACCGCGTGGACGGGATAGATGGCCGCCAATGCCATCAGCAAGGCAGCGTTCTTGAGCTTGAAGGGATGGTTCATGGAGAGACCTATGTGGGTGAGCCGTCGAGGGCGATCAGAATTCCTTGCGCGCCGTCACCGAGAACAGGGTGCGATCGTAGTCGTTGATCACGATGCTGGAGTTGTTGCGGATATGGCTGAGCTGTGGCGTGATACGCCAGCTCTTGGCCGGCACCCAGTTCACGCCCAGCGCCAGCGTGGTCTGGTTGTCGCTGCGCTTGACCAGGAAGATCGGGTCCTGGCCTCCATAGCTGCGATGCTCGTAGTTCAGCGCCGCGAAGCCCGACACGTCATTTCGAATGATCTTCTGGACGCCGACGCGCAGGCCGCTCAGCGAGTGGCCCAGGTGCGCGACGCCGCTGGCCGACTCGTTCTCGGTGCCGGCATACAGGCCGCCCCAGGCCAGCCAGCCGCCCTGCAGCCGCTGCGCATAGGAACCTCCGACGACGGTGCGGTGGGAGTCGCGCAGCGTCTGCGACGGATAGTGCAGCCGCGACCATTGCAGATAGGCGCCGACTTCACGCTGATCGTCGATGCGGTAGGCCCATTCGCCGACCAGGCCGCGCTGGGTGCGATTGGTGGAGCCGCTGTAGTGGTAGTCCTCGTAGACCGCTGCCAGCGTGAACTCCTGGCGGTCGACACGGTAGGACACGCCACCGAGCAGATTGACCTGGTCGTTGTTGAACACCGACTCGTTGCGGTTGGCGCGCTTGTTGAGGCTGGCATTGCCGACGATGGACCAGCGCGAATCGAGCACATGGCGGCCGGACACGCCCGCACCCAGATTGGCAAAGGACGCGTCGCGCTTGACCGAGTTGGCTCCCAGTACCACGCCGCCGATCACCGGCACCGCCACGTTCGGGTTGCCGGGGCCGCTGGAGACGTTGCTGTCGTGACCGACACCGAGTTCCACATAGGCCTTGACCGAGGAACGCATCTGGGCCTCGGCCACGTCGATGGCGCGCAGGAACTGGTCGATCGTGAGCGCGGCCTCGGCCGGTGCTCCTTGCGCCTTGGCCTGCTCGAGCAAGGTACGGGCTGACTTGCTGTCGCCGACCGCGAACATGGCCCTACCGAGCTCCGCCCGCGCCCGTGTGTTGCCCGGCTGCACGATGGTGACGCGTTCCAGTGCCATCACCGCACGCGCATGTTCGCCGCTCTGGTTGGCCGCAATGCCGAACACCGTGTCGAAATCCGGATCCCCCGCCCGCTTGACCTCGTGCGGCTCCAGCAGGTCGTAGGCCTGGCGCGCCTGGCCCGACTCGGTCATCGCCAGCGCCTTGCGAACCAGATCGTCCATCTCCGCGTGCACGACCCCGTGGGCGAGGAATGCTGCGCAAACTGCAGCGCACAGGCGTTTCATGGGCAGATGTAATGTCATGGGCGTGGTTCCGCTGGATTCTGTAACCAATGCTTATACCATCGCATCCGCCGCGTGGGAATCGCTCGGATGTCGCGCGTTGCCTGATCGACACACATGATGGACACGCCTTGCCGACGCTGGCGCTGCAGGCCCATCGCGGATCGCGACCGGTGATCCATGCACCAGGCTTGCAAAGTCCGGCGCGCGCAGGCATTTCGGAGTTGCCCGCCCATCAGTGGCACAATCGGCGGGTCAACAGGCCCTTCCCAAGCCACAGTCGCATCCGCCATCCGGTTCAGCCGTGCCGCGGAAGGTTAGTCAATCGATGAGACCGACAAATGTTTCCTCAAGGGAAACGGAGTTAAGCGAATCATGAGTCAAAACCCGTCCGGCGCTTCCGCCCCGCCTTCGATCTACCACGCCTACCAGTCCAACACCTACCTCTTCGGTGGCAACGCGCCCTACGTCGAGGAGATGTACGAGAATTACCTGGCCAATCCCGGCAGTGTTCCCGATTCCTGGCGCGAATATTTCGACAACCTGCAGCATGTGCCGGCGGTCGACGGCAGCAATGCCAAGGACGTCGCGCACCAGCCGGTGATCAACGCGTTTGCCGAGCGCGCCAAGATGGGCGGCACCCGGGTGGTTTTCGGCAGCCGTGACCAGGAAATGGGGCGCAAGCGGGTTGCGGTCCAGCAACTGATCGCCGCCTACCGCAACGTCGGCGCCCGCTGGGCCGACCTCGACCCGCTCAAGCGGCGCGAGCGCGACAACATTCCCGAACTCGAACTGTCGTTCTACGACTTCTCCGATGCCGACCAGGAGATCGTGTTCAACATCAGCAACACCTTCTTCGGCAAGGAGACGATGAGCCTGCGCGACCTGCGCAATGCCTTGTTCGAAACCTATTGCGGCAGCATCGGTGCCGAATACATGTTCGTCACCGACCAGGCCCAGAAGCGCTGGTGGCAGCAAAAGCTCGAGTCCACCCGCGCCAAGCCCAACTTTGATGCGGCCAAGAAGCGCCACATCCTGGACCGGTTGACCGCGGCCGAAGGCCTGGAACGTTTCCTGCACACCAAATACGTGGGCCAGAAACGCTTTTCGCTCGAGGGCGGCGAGAGTTTCATCAACGCCATGGATGAGCTGATCCAGCGCGGCGGCGTGGTCGGCATCCAGGAGATCGTCATCGGCATGGCGCACCGCGGCCGGCTCAACGTGCTGGTCAATTCGCTGGGCAAGCTGCCGGCGATGTTGTTCGCCGAGTTCGACCATACCGCGCCGGAGGACCTCACCAGCGGCGACGTCAAGTACCACCAGGGTTTCAGTTCCGACGTGTCCACCCCCGGCGGTCCGGTGCACCTGACGCTGGCGTTCAACCCGTCCCACCTGGAGATCGTCAACCCGGTGGTCGAAGGTTCGGTGCGTGCCCGCATGGACCGGCGCAACGACCCGCTGGGCAAGCAGGTGTTGCCGGTGCTGGTGCACGGCGACGCCGCGTTTGCCGGCCAGGGTGTCGTGATGGAGACGCTGGCGCTGGCGCAGACGCGGGGTTATTCGACCGGCGGCACGGTGCACATCGTCATCAACAACCAGATCGGCTTCACCACCAGCGACCCGCGCGACAGCCGCTCCACACTGTATTGCTCGGACGTGGTCAAGATGATCGACGCGCCGGTGCTGCACGTCAACGGCGACGATCCCGAGGCGGTGGTGCTGGCGACCCAGATGGCACTCGACTTCCGCATGGAGTTCCGCAAGGACGTCGTGGTCGACATCATCTGTTTCCGCAAGCTCGGCCACAACGAGCAGGACACGCCGGCGCTGACCCAGCCGCTGATGTACCGCAAGATCGCGCAGCACCCCGGCACGCGCAAGCTGTACGCCGACAAGCTGGCGGCCCAGGGCTTCGACGCCGACCTCGGCGACGAGATGGTCAAGGCCACGCGCGCCGCGCTTGAGGCGGGCAAGAACACCTTCGACCCGGTGCTGACCAACTTCAAGAGCAAGTACGCGGTCGACTGGATGCCGTACCTGAACAAGAAATGGACCGACGCCGGCGACACCGCGATCCCGCTGGCCGAGTGGAGCCGCCTGGCCGAGCGCATCACGACGATTCCGGAGTCGGTCGCTCCGCACCAACTGGTCAAGAAGGTCTATGCCGACCGCGCGGCGATGGGTCGCGGCGAACTGCCGGTCGACTGGGGCATGGGCGAACACATGGCGTTCGCCTCGCTGGTGGCCAGCGGCTACCCGGTGCGCCTGAGTGGCGAAGACTGCGGGCGGGGCACGTTCACGCACCGCCACGCCGTCATCCACGACCAGAACCGCGAGAAGTTCGACGAGGGCACCTACACGCCGCTGCAGAACGTGGCCGAGGGGCAGGCGCCGTTCGTCGTGATCGACTCCATCCTGTCCGAGGAGGCGGTGCTGGCGTTCGAATACGGCTATGCGTCCAACGATCCCAACACACTGGTCGTGTGGGAGGCGCAGTTCGGCGATTTCGCCAACGGCGCGCAGGTCGTGATCGACCAGTTCATCGCCTCGGGCGAGGTCAAGTGGGGCCGCGTCAACGGCATCACGCTGATGCTGCCGCACGGTTACGAAGGGCAGGGGCCGGAGCACAGTTCGGCGCGCCTGGAGCGGTTCATGCAGCTCAGCGCGGACACCAACATGCAGGTGGTCCAGCCGACGACGGCCAGCCAGATCTTCCACGTGTTGCGCCGCCAGATGGTGCGCAACCTGCGCAAGCCGCTGATCATCATGACGCCCAAGTCGCTGCTGCGCGCCAAGGACGCCGCCTCGCCGCTGTCGGAGTTCACCGAAGGCGGGTTCCAGACCGTGATTCCCGAACGGGGCGACATCAAGCCCGACAAGGTCAAGCGCGTGATCGCCTGCAGCGGCAAGGTCTATTACGACCTGGTGCGCAAGCGCGAGGATCGCGGCACCGACGATGTGGCCATCATCCGGGTCGAGCAGTTGTACCCGTTCCCGCACAAGGCCTTCTCGAACGAATTGCGCAAGTACCCGAACGCCTCCGAGATCGTCTGGTGCCAGGACGAACCACAGAACCAGGGCGCCTGGTTCTTCGTGCAGCACTACATCCACGAAAACATGCTGGAAGGCCAGCGCCTGGGTTATTCCGGCCGTGCGTCGTCGGCTTCGCCGGCGGTGGGGTATTCGGCCCTGCATCAGAAACAGCAAAAGGCGCTGGTCGACGGTGCATTTGCAAAGCTCAAGGGGTTTGTCCTCGCGAAATGAAGACACGCCCCTGCTTTTGAACATTCACCGTACGTAGTTGAAAGAGATATATGGCCATCGTAGAAGTCAAGGTACCCCAGTTGTCGGAGTCGGTCGCCGAAGCGACGCTGATGCAGTGGAAGAAGAAGGTCGGCGAATCGGTTACCGCCGATGAGATCCTGATCGAGATCGAGACCGACAAGGTCGTGCTGGAGGTTCCGGCCCCGTCGTCCGGCGTGTTGTCCGAACTGGTGGCCGAGGACGGCGCCACCGTCGCCGCCGAACAGGTGATCGCCCGCATCGACACCAGCGGCGGTGCCGTGGCCGCCGCCCCGAAGGCGGCCGACAAGCCGGCGGCCGAGCCGGCCAAGGTGGCGGCTCCGGCAGCGGCATCCGCACCGGCCCAGGCGGCGGGCGACAAGAGCCGCGTTGCCATGCCGGCGGCCGAGAAGATGATGGCCGACAACAAGGTCGACCCTGCCAGCGTCACGGGAACCGGCAAGGATGGCCGCATCCTCAAGGGCGACGTGGCGGCTGCGATGGCCAAACCGGCACCGGCTGCGGCACCCGCCTCCACGGTCGTGCCCCGCGCCGCCACCTTGCTGCCGCAGGTGTCGGCCGCCCAGCCCAACCTGGGCGAGCGCCCGGAGCAGCGCGTGCCGATGAGCCGCCTGCGCGCCCGCGTCGCCGAGCGCCTGCTGCAGTCCCAGTCGACAGCGGCCATCCTGACCACGTTCAACGAGGTCAACATGGCGCCGGTGATGGAGATGCGCAAGCGGTTCCAGGAGAAATTCGAGAAGGAGCACGGCGTCAAGATCGGCTTCATGAGCTTCTTCGTCAAGGCGGCGGTGCACGCGCTCAAGAAGTTCCCGGTGCTCAATGCCTCGGTCGACGGCAACGACATCGTCTACCACGGCTATTTCGACATCGGCATTGCCGTCGGGTCCCCGCGTGGCCTGGTCGTGCCGATCCTGCGCAACGCCGACCAGATGAGTTTTGCCGAGATCGAGAAGAAGATCGCCGAATACGGTGCCAAGGCACGTGACGGCAAGCTGGGTATCGAGGAGATGACCGGCGGCACGTTCTCGATCTCCAACGGCGGTGTGTTCGGCTCGATGTTGTCCACCCCCATCATCAACCCGCCGCAGTCGGCCATCCTGGGCGTGCATGCGACCAAGGAACGTGCGGTGGTGGAGAACGGCAACATCGTCGTGCGACCGATCAATTACCTGGCCATGAGCTACGACCACCGCATCATCGACGGTCGCGAGGCCGTGCTCGGCCTGGTGGCCATGAAGGAAGCGCTGGAAGACCCGGCGCGCCTGTTGTTCGACATCTGAGGCGCACACCATGTCACAAGAATTCGATGTAGTGGTCATCGGTGCCGGCCCCGGCGGATATATCGCGGCGATTCGTGCCGCCCAGCTGGGCATGAAGGTCGCGTGTATCGACGAATGGAAGAATGCCGATGGCGGGCCCGCTCCCGGCGGCACCTGCACCAATGTCGGTTGCATCCCGTCCAAGGCCCTGTTGCAGTCGTCCGAGAACTACGAACATGCCAAGCTGCATTTCGCCGACCACGGCATCGGCGTCAAGGGCCTGAGCCTGGACGTGGGCACCATGGTGGCGCGCAAGGACGCCGTCGTGAAGCAGAACAACGACGGCATCCTGTACCTGTTCAAGAAGAACAAGGTCAGCTTCTTCCACGGCCGTGGCGCCTTCGCCGCTGCCAAGGACGGGCTCTACCAGATCGCGGTCGAGGGCGCGAAGAAGGAGCAGTTGACCGCCAAGCATGTGGTGGTGGCCACCGGTTCGAACGCCCGTGCCTTGCCGGGCGCCGACTTCGACGAGGACCGCATCCTGTCCAACGACGGTGCCTTGCGCATCGGCGAGGTGCCGCGCAAGCTGGGCCTGATCGGCTCGGGCGTGATCGGACTGGAAATGGGTTCGGTGTGGCGGCGCCTCGGAGCCGAGGTGACCATCCTGGAGGGTCTGCCGACCTTCCTCGGCGCGGTCGACCAGCAAATTGCCAAGGAAGCCCAGAAGGCCTTCGTCAAGCAGGGCATGAAGATCGAGCTCGGCGTGAAGGTCGGCGCGGTCAAGGCTACCAAGAAAGGCGTCACTGTCGCCTACACCGATGCCAAGGGTGGCGAGCACGGCCTGTCCGTGGACCGGCTGATCGTCTCCATCGGCCGAGTTCCCAACACCAACGGCCTGAACGCCGAAGCGGTGGGCCTGGCGCTGGATGAACGCGGCGCGATCACCGTCGATGCCGAATGCAAGACCAACCTGCCCAACGTCTGGGCCGTGGGCGACGTCGTGCGGGGTCCGATGCTGGCGCACAAGGCGGAGGAAGAGGGCGTGGCGGTGGCCGAACGCATCGCCGGCCAGCATGGGCATGTCGACTTCAACATCATTCCCTGGGTCATCTACACCAGCCCGGAAATCGCCTGGGTTGGCAAGACCGAGCAGCAGCTCAAGGAAGCCGGCACGGCCTTTCGCAGCGGCACGTTCCCGTTCCTGGCCAATGGCCGGGCCCGCGCGCTCGGCGACACCACCGGCATGGTGAAGATGCTGGCGGATGCGAACACGGATGAAATCCTGGGCGTGCATATCGTCGGCCCGATGGCCAGCGAGCTGATCGCGGAATGTGTCGTCGCCATGGCCTTCCGGGCCAGCAGCGAAGACATCGCGCGCATCTGCCATGCGCATCCGTCGCTCAGCGAGTCGACCAAGGAAGCGGCGCTGGCGGTCGACAAGCGCGCCTTGAACTTCTGACTGCCGCGGTGCTGCCCAGCGACGGCGTCGGCGTGGAGCCGCTTGCATGACGGGGGTGCGAGCGGCATACGACCGCGAACTGGCGCTGCGCGGCTACCGCAGCGATCCGGGCCAGCTGGCCGTCATCGACGAGCTCGAGCGGTGCGCGCGCGACTGGACAGCCTATCTGTCCAAGCGCTCGAACCGCATCAAGAAGCTGATCAACCGACCGGAGATCCCGCGCGGCGTGTACATGTACGGGGGCGTCGGCCGCGGCAAGAGCTTCCTGATGGATTGCTTCTACAACGCGGTCGGCGTCAAGCGCAAGACCCGCCTGCATTTCCACGAGTTCATGCGCGAGGTGCATCGCCAGCTCGCACAGCTGCAGGGCACGGTGGATCCGTTGGACGAACTGGCACGGCAGATGGCACGCAAGTACCGGCTGATCTGCTTCGACGAGTTCCACGTTGCCGACATCACCGATGCGATGATCCTGCATCGGCTGCTCGAGGCCTTGTTCGCGCAGGGGGTCGGCTTCGTCACGACGTCGAACTTCAAGCCCGATGACCTGTATCCCAACGGCCTGCACCGGGCCCGGATCCTGCCGGCCATCGCCTTGCTCAACGAGAAACTGGCGGTGGTGCCGATCGGCGACGGCACCGACTACCGCTTGCGTGCACTCGAGGACGTGGTTTTTTACCATGTGCCCAATGGGCCCGAGGCTGACGCCGCGATGACGGAGGCGTTCGAGCGCCTGGCCGAGGCCCATGACGAAGACCCGGTGCTGCATATCGAGGCGCGCCAGATCACCGCGCGCCGGCGCGCCGGCGGCGTGGTGTGGTTCGACTTCAAGGTCCTGTGCGGCGGACCGCGATCGCAGAACGACTATCTGGAGATCGCGACCCAGTTCCATACCGTGCTGCTCAGCGACGTGCCGCAAATGCCCCAGCGCATGGCCTCGGAGGCGCGGCGTTTCACCTGGCTGGTGGATGTGTTGTACGACCGGCGCGTCAAGCTGATCCTGTCCGCCCAGGTGGAACCGCAACTGCTCTACACCGAGGGTCCGCTCGCCCACGAGTTCGTGCGCACGGTATCGCGCCTGCGCGAGATGCAGACCCAGGCCTTCATGGCGCAGGAGCGCCGGATGGTCGATACTGCACTGACATGAAATTCCCTGCGATGTACCTGACACTGGCCCTGGTGGCGTTGGCGCCGCCGCTGGCCGCCCAGAGCGACTCGGATCGCGTGCTCGAGCTGCGCGAAGCCCAGCAACGCGAGTGGATCGAACAGACCCGGGCCAGATACCAGGCCGAGTTCCGCCAACAGGAAATCGCCTGCTACCAGCGCTTCGCCGTCAACGACTGCCTGCAGGACAGCCGCCGCACCGAACGCGAGTTGATGGCCGATCTGCGACGCCAGGAGATCCTGATCAACGACGCGCAGCGCAAGCGCCGCGCGGCTCGCCAGTTGCTGCGCACCGACGAAAAGCTTCACGGCCAGGGTGAGCCCTGAGACGCCGCGCGAACAACGATCAGGTGTCCAGGGGCTCGAGCTTGACGACCACCAACGACAAGTTGTCGCCGCTGCCTTGTGCTCGCTCGCGGGCCTTGTCGATCAGGAACTCGGCGGCCTCGCGGGCTGACAGCCGGTTCAGCACGTCGGCCATTTCGTCATCCTTGAAATAATGCCAGACACCGTCGCTGCAGGCCACCAGGCAGTCGCCGGTGCGCAGGCGCGGGATGAAATGCACATCGACCGGCGGCTCGGTTTCGGTGCCCAGGCAGCCCATCAGGATGTTCGACTGCGGATGCACGTTGGCCTGTTCCTCGGTGATTTCGCCGCGCTTGACCAGCATCTGCACATAGGAGTGATCGGTCGTGCGACGGATCAGCTTGCCTCCATGGAAATGGTAGATGCGCGAGTCCCCCGAGTGCGCCCAGTGGCAGTCGCCGCCCGCGTTGATGACGAAGGCCGCGACCGTGCTGTGGGGTTCCTCTTCGGCCGATATCGCCGTGAGCTTGATCACCACATGGGCTTCCCGTGCCACCTGCATCAGCATGGCCGCAGCGTCGTCGGTGGCGGGTGAATACCGCTCGAACAACTGGCGCGCGGTCATGATGACCTGGTCCGAGGCCTTGCGTCCGCCGCTGCGTCCGCCCATGCCGTCGGCGACGATGCCCAGCACACAGCCGTTGGCGCGCGCGTGGCTGAGCAGGTCGACGCGGTCCTGCTGGTAGTCCCTGTCACCCTTGTGGATGCCAGTGGCCGCGGTCAGTCGGTAACCATTGGTCATTTTGCGCCGTTCAACAGCATCGATGGACAAAAAAGCGGGACAATCGCGGCAGCCCTTCGGCGCGCCGAGCTGTCCCAGCATACGGGCCAGGCCCTGCGGCTGATTCTAGACCCTCGCCGTGCAAGCCAACCTCCATTCCCCCGAGCGCCACCTGATCGAGCTGACGATGGAGCATGCCGACCTCGACGCGCTGATCGACAATGCCTCCCGGAACCAGCCGGCAGACGAGCTGGTGCTGCGCCGACTCAAGAAGCGCCGGCTGGCGCTGCGTGACCAGATGCAGCGCATTCGCGACCGACTGCTGCCGGACAGCCCGGCCTGACCCATGCCCTTGATCGACCAGGTGGAACAGGCCTTCGCGCCCGACGGGGTGTTGTCGCGCACCGTGCGCGAGTTCCATCCGCGCGAGGGCCAGATCGCAATGGCACGGGCGATTGCCGAGACCATCGATGCCGGCGGCCCCCTGGTGGTCGAGGCCGGCACGGGCGTGGGCAAGACCTACTCCTATCTGGTGCCGGCCTTGCTCAGCGGTACCCGGGTGTTGTTGTCGACCGCCACCAAGACCTTGCAGGATCAGCTGTTCGGGCGCGATCTGCCGCAACTGGTGCGTGCCCTGGGCCTGCCGATGCGCACCGCATTGCTCAAGGGTCGCTCGAGTTATCTGTGCCTGCATCGGCTGGAGCAGGCGCGCCAGGACCCGGCCTTGTCCGACCGCACGCTCAGCCGCACGCTGGGCAAGATCGAGCAATGGGCCCTGGTCACGCGCAGCGGCGATCTGGCCGAACTGCCCGGCCTGGACGAACGTTCACCGGTGCTGCCGCACGTGACGTCGTCGCGCGACAACTGCCTGGGCGCCTCATGCCCGCAGTTTCGCGCCTGTCATGTCAACCTGGCGCGGCGCGAGGCGCTGGCGGCCGACGTGGTCGTCATCAATCACCATCTCTTTTTCGCCGACCTGGCCGTACGCGAATCGGGCATGGCCGAATTGCTGCCGACGGTCCAGACCGTGGTCTTCGACGAGGCGCACCAGCTCAACGAGACCGGGCTGCAATTCCTCGGACGCCAGCTCTCGACCGGACAGGTGATCGACCTTGCACGCGACCTGCTGGCGGTGTGCCTGGCGCAGGCCCGCGGCCTGGGTGAATGGCAGCAGATCGCGGCCCGGCTTGATCGCGCGGCGCGGGACCTGCGCATGCTGGTGGGACGCATGCCGGCCAACAGCCGGCTGCGCTGGGCCGATACGGCGCCGGACCAGGTATCGGGCGCGGCCTGGCAGGAGGCGCTGATTGCGCTGCAGGCCGCGTGCGCGGCAGTGCGCAAGGCACTCGAGCCGGTGCAGGAGACCGGCCCCGATTTTGCCCGGCTACTCGAGCGGCTGGATCAGGTTGAAGGCCATGCCGAGGCCTTCCTGCTGCCGCGCGATCCGGCCAGCGTGCGCTGGCTGGATGTCGGTGCCCATTTGCGCCTGGTCGAGTCGCCGCTGGATATCGCGCAGGCGGTTCAGACGCGGCTGCTCGCGGGCGATTCGGCCGAAACCGACCGGCGCGCCTGGATCTTCACCTCCGCCACCCTGGGCGACGAACCGAGCCTGCGCTGGTTCACCGAACCCTGCGGGCTGGGCGATGCCCGAACCTTGCGTGTCGAGAGTCCGTTCGATTACCAGCGCCAGGCCGCGGTGTACGTGCCGCGCCAGATGGTCAAGCCCGCCGATCCGGCGCACAGCGGCCAGGTGGCGGCACTGGTGGCGCGCCTGGCCACGGCACTGGGAGGCCGCACACTGGTGCTGACCACCACCTTGCGGGCGCTGCGTGCGATCAGCGAGGACCTGCAGCGCCGCTTTGGCGAGTCCAAGGACATCCGGGTACTGGTGCAGGGGCAGGGGCCCAAGCGGGAACTGATGGACCGGTTGCGCAACGCGGTGGACGACGGCGGTCCCGGCTGCATCCTGGTGGCGTCCGCCTCGTTCTGGGAGGGGATCGACGTACCGGGCGATGCATTGCAGTTGGTCGTCATCGACAAGCTGCCGTTCCCGCCGCCCAACGACCCGCTGGTCGAGGCGCGGGCGGGGCGCCTGGAGGCATCGGGTCGCAGCCCGTTCAACGACTATTTCATTCCCGAGGCTGCGGTCGCGCTCAAGCAGGGCGCTGGCCGGCTCGTGCGCCGCGAGAGCGATCGGGGTGTGCTCGTGTTGTGCGACACCCGGCTCACGGGCATGGGTTACGGACGGCGCCTGATGGCGGCCTTGCCGCCGATGCGCGTGCTGCGCGAAGAGTCGGAACTGATGGACCTGCTCGAAGGCCTCACCACAACTTCCACCACGGCTCGTCATCACGCTGAAAGCCGCGACTGAAAAAACGGCTGTCCGGATAGTTCGCCATCATCACGCGCTTGGAGTCCTCGTGCAGCTTCTCCATGCCGAGCTTTTCGTAGGACTTGACCATGATGTACAGGGCTTCCTCCAGCGCCGGCACGTCCCGGTAGTCGGCGATCGCGGACTGGGCGCGGTTGACCGCCGCCAGATAGGCGCCGCGCTGATAGTAATAACGCGCGACATGCACCTCGTACTGGGCCAGCGAGTTCACGATGTAGGTCATGCGCAACCGCGCATCGGGCGTGTACTTGGACTCGGGGAAACGGGTCGTCAGTTCCTTGAACGCTTCGAACGACTCCTTGGCCGCCTTCTGGTCGCGTTCGGAGAGGTCCTGGCGGGTCAGGAAGGACAACATGCCCAGGTCATCGTTGAAGTTCACGACGCCCTTGAGATACAACGCATAGTCGATCGCCGGACTGGCCGGATGCAGCTTCATGAAGCGATCGATGGTCGACAGCGCCTGCGCCCGCTCGGCTGCGCGGTAGTGCGCATAGGCCTTGTCCAGTTGCGCCTGTTGCGCCAGCGGGGTTCCGGCGGCCCGGCCTTCGAGTTTCTCCAGCAGCAAGGTCGCCTTGTCGTAGGACCCGGACTTCATCTCGTCCTTCGCCTCGGCATACAGGCGATTCGGGCTCCAGTCGGCGGTCTTGTCTTGGACTGCTGTCGAGCATCCCCCCAGCCAGGCCACGGCCGCGGCCATCACCGCGATGCGCAACGTTGATAATTTGACTCGCAGCATGGGGACAACCTTGGTTACTAACAGCCGGCCGATTATATCGGCCATGTCATCGACAGCGGACCTGGACGATCCCGCCGACACGGCGGCGGAACACGAGATCCGCCAGTGGCAGGTCGAGGCGCAGCATCACCGCGAGCGGCTCGACAAGGTGCTGTCGGCCACCATCTCCGGCTTCTCGCGCAGTTATCTGAGCCAACTGGTCGAACAGGGTGCCGTGCTGCGCAACGGCCAGGCGTTGCGCAAGCCCTCGGCGCGGCTGCAGGCCGGCGACATGCTGGAGATCACCCTGCGCCCCACGCCGCAAAGCCAGGCCTTTGTACCCGAGGCGATGGACCTGGCCGTGGTGCACGAGGATGCCGACCTGCTGGTGATCGACAAGCCGGCGGGACTGGTGGTGCATCCGGCACCCGGCAACTGGAGCGGTACCTTGCTCAACGGCCTGCTGGCCCGGGATGCCCGGATGGCGGAGCTGCCCCGCGCCGGCATCGTGCATCGGCTGGACAAGGACACCAGCGGCCTGATGCTGGTGGCCCGCAGCCGGTCCGCGATGGATGCGCTGGTACGCATGATCGCGCAGCGCGAGGTGCGACGCCAGTACCTGGCGATTGCCCACCGCCCCTGGACCGGCCCGTCGCCCCGCGATGTCGACGCCGCCATCGGGCGCGACCCGGCCAACCGCCTGCGCATGGCTGCGCTGTCGGCGGGCAGTGCCGGCGCCAAGGCGGCGCGCACCACGATCGAGCTGCTGGACAACGCCGACACGGCTTGCCTGGTGCGGTGCACCCTGCATACCGGACGCACCCACCAGATCCGTGTGCACATGGCCTCGATCGGACACCCGCTGCTGGGCGACACCGTCTACGGGGCGCAGGCCGACCCGCGCATGGCGCGCCAGGCCTTGCACGCGTATCGGCTCGCTCTGGCGCATCCGCTGAGCGGGCAGCCGCTGGCGTTCGCGTCCGCGTTGCCGACGGACATGCAGGCCGCCTTGGCGCTGTGGGGGCTGCGCTACAATCCGGCCAGATAGCTGCCAACCAGGCTGGCCTGTGTTGCCCGCTGTCCCTCGCACCGCAGACGTTCGATCTGCCTGTTGCGTCCTCTTTTGACTGGCACCGATGCGCACCGTGAAGGTGCCACTTCCGGAACCCCTCGACCATGAATACCGCTCAGGCAAAGCGTGTACTGGAAACGGCCCTGATCTGTTCGCAACAACCGCTGCAGATCCGGGAGATGCGCGCCCTGTTCGACGAGGCGGTCGGCACCGAGACACTCAAGCAGCTGCTCGGCGATCTCAAGCTGGACTGGGCGCAACGGGGTGTGGAACTGGTGCAGGTGGCGTCGGGCTGGCGTTTCCAGAGCCGCCCCGAGATGCGCGAATTCCTGGACCGCCTGCACCCGGAAAAGCCGCCCCGGTATACCCGGGCCACGCTGGAGACCCTGGCCATCATCGCCTACCGGCAGCCGGTCACCCGCGGTGACATGGAAGACATCCGCGGCGTGACGATCAGCTCGCAGATCATCAAGCAACTCGAAGACAGGGGCTGGATCGAAGTCATCGGCCACCGCGAAGCGCCGGGCCGACCGGCTCTGTTCGCCACGACGCGTCATTTTCTGGACGACCTGGGCCTGGCGTCGCTGGACGAACTGCCGTTGCTGGACAAGGACGCCGCCGGCACCGACATGTTCGAGTCGCTGGCACAGTCGGCGGACGACCCGCTGCCCGAGCCATCCTCGAGCGAGGTGGATGCGGCCCAGCAGGGCGAGGCTGCCGCCGCGGCGCCGGCCTCGGACCCGCCGGTCTTGGCCGACGCCGAACCCGCAGCCGATCGGCCGGAGGCGCTGCCCGGACCCGATGGTGCCGACCAGTCCCTGGCGACCGAGCTGTCGCCCGCGACGGCAGACGTGGCGCCCGGCATGCAAGCCCTGCAACTGCAGCCGTCCAGCCACGCATCAAAAGCCGCGCAGCCGGGCAACGCCGCTGCCACAACCCGGGGCGATGCATCGCCCTTGCCGGAAACCTCAATGGTGGAACCAGACAATGAATGAATCGGACCAGGACGATTTTCCCGTGACGCCGCCGCCCGACGAAGGTTCGCCGAACCCGGCCAAGCCGCGGCGCGCACGACGGCGCCCCGCGGCGCAGGCGGCCGAAGCCGATCCCGCGCAGCCGGCGCAGGAGGGATCGTCGCCGGATGCGTCGCCGCTGCCCGAGTCGGCCGATACGCCGCCTGTGGACGATGACGCGCCTGTCGACGCGTCGATCGGTGGTGGTCCGGTGCCGGACGCCGGCGAGCCGGCACGTCCGGCGCGCACCACGCCGGGCGGACCCGACATCATCCGGTTCGAGGACATCGTCTCGGGACAGTTCGATGCCGACGAACAGAGCGACGAGGTCGTGTTGGCCAAGCGCGTGCTGGCGCCGATGGCCGAGACCCCCAAGCTGCACAAGGTGCTGGCGCAGTCCGGCATGGGCTCGCGGCTGGAGATGGAGCAGCTGATCATGGAGGGCCGGATCACGGTCAACAACGAGCCGGCCCACATTGGCCAGCGCATCCAGTTCGGCGATCATGTCAAGGTCAACGGCAAGCCGATCCGGGTCCGGATCGATGCGCCGCCACCGCGGGTCATCGCCTACCACAAGCCCGCCGGTGAGGTCGTGACCCACGACGATCCGCAGAACCGTCCCACAGTGTTCCGGCGCCTGCCCAAGTTGCAGCAGGGCAAGTGGCAGTCGGTCGGACGGCTTGACCTCAATACGGAAGGCCTGCTGCTGTTCACCAGCTCCGGCGAACTGGCCAACAACCTGATGCACCCGCGCTTCGGTCTCGAGCGGGAATACGCCGTGCGGGTGCTCGGCGCATTGAGCAACGAGGAAAAGCAGCGCCTGCTCGACGGGGTGCGGCTCGATGACGGGCAGGCGCAGTTCGGCTCGATCGAGGACGGTGGCGGCGAAGGCGCCAATTGCTGGTACCGGGTCACGATCTCGGAAGGGCGCAATCGCGAGGTGCGGCGCATGTTCGAGGCGGTGGGCCATGCGGTCAGCCGCCTGATTCGCATCCGGTACGGTGCGATGCTGTTGCCGCGCGGCCTCAAGCGCGGCGCCTGGATGGAGCTCGACGACGCCGATATCCAGGCCTTGCGCCGCGCCGCCGGTGGTGGCTCGGCCGGTGGCGGCCGCGAAAAACCACGCGCCGACAACGGCGGTGCCGGCAACCGCAAGCGCCGGCGCGGCGGCCGTGGCAATGCCCAGCCGCGCGATGGCATGCCGCGCGATCCGATGCGCGGCCAGGGTCAGCCCGCAGGCAACGATGGTCGCGGCCGCAACCGCAACCGGCCGCAACACGACGACGGCGGGGAACGCGCCGACCGGCAGGCCGCGGAGTCGCAGCCCGATCCGATGAAGACCGCATTCGGCTACATTGGCGCCGACAGTTTCACCCGCCAGCGCCAGGGGCCCGGCCAGCGCCGGGCGCCCGGCCGGGCAGGCCCCGGAGGCGGATCGCCGGGCGGCAACAACAACAAGCGCCGCCGCGGCGGACGCGGCCGCTGAACCTGCCGCGCGCGGCAGGCCCGGCGAATGTTTCCGCGAGGGGGCAGGGTCATATGCCCGCGCTAGAATACAAGGCTTTGCCCCACCGGGTACAACTGCTCATCCAACATTCAGGAAAACCAGCATGACAATCGAACGCACTCTTTCCATCATCAAGCCGGACGCGGTGGCCAAGAACGTGATCGGGCAGATCTACGCGCGCTTCGAAGCCGCCGGCCTGAAGATCGTCGCCGCGCGCATGATGCAGCTCTCGCGCGCCGATGCGGAAGCGTTCTATGCGGTGCACAAGGAGCGGCCGTTCTTCAATGACCTGGTCAGCTTCATGATCTCCGGTCCCGTCATGGTGCAGGCGCTCGAGGGCGAGAACGCCGTGCTCAAGAATCGCGACCTGATGGGCGCCACCGACCCGAAGAAGGCTGCTCCCGGCACCATTCGCGCGGACTTCGCCGACAGCATCGACGCCAATGCCGTGCATGGCTCCGATGCGGCCGAAACCGCTGCCGTCGAACTGGCGTTCTTCTTCCCGGCGATGAACGTCCACAGCCGATAGTCCCGTCCATGTTGGCCAACCTGCTCGATCACGACCTCGAGGGTTTGGCCGCTTTCTGCGAGCGCCTGGGCGAGAAGCGCTTCCGGGCGACGCAGCTGTTCCGCTGGATCCACCAGAAGGGCGCCAGCAACTTCGACGACATGACCGACCTGGCCCGGCCGCTGCGCGAGAAGTTGCGCGGCGTGGCCCAGGTGCAGCCGTTGGCCGTCAACACCGAGCAGCGCTCGGCCGATGGCACCATCAAATGGCTGTTCGACGTAGGAGGCGGCGATGCGGTCGAGGCCGTTTTCATTCCCGAGAGCGACCGCGGAACCCTGTGCATCTCGTCCCAGGCCGGGTGTGCGGTCGGCTGCCGCTTCTGCTCGACCGGGCACCAGGGGTTCAGCCGCAACCTGAGCACGGGCGAGATCATCGCGCAGTTGTGGTACGCCGAGCATTTCCTGCGCCGCCACCTGCAACGCGACGAGCGTGTGATCACGAACGTCGTGATGATGGGCATGGGCGAGCCGCTGCAGAACTACGCGGCGCTGGTTCCGGCCCTGCGTGTGATGCTCGACGATCATGCCTACGGACTGTCGCGGCGCCGCGTCACGGTTTCCACGTCCGGTGTGGTGCCGATGATGGAGCGCCTGGCCCGGGATTGCCCGGTGGCCCTGGCGGTGTCGCTGCATGCGCCGAACGACGGCCTTCGGGACAACCTGGTTCCGCTCAATCGCAAATATCCGCTGCACGAATTGCTGCAGACCTGCGTGGCCTACCTCGACCATGCGCCACGCGATTTCGTCACGTTCGAATATTGCATGATCGACGGCGTCAACGACACGCCCGAGCATGCGCGCGAACTGGTGGAACTGGTGCGTACGGCGGGACCGCGATCGAACTGGTGCAAGTTCAACCTGATTCCGTTCAATCCGTTCCCGGCTTCCGGGTTGGAGGGCTCTTCCGCCGCGCGCATTGCCGCGTTTGCCCGCATACTGGTCGACGCCGGCCTGGTCACGACGACCCGCAAGACCCGAGGCGACGACATCGACGCGGCCTGCGGGCAACTCGCGGGTGATGTTCGCGACCGGACCCGGGTGGCGGGGCGGATCGCGCGGCAACGCACGATCACACTCAAACCGGTGACGACTTTCGCCACCGAACACGAGAAGGAAGACTGACACATGGCTAGCTACGACCGAGGGGTTGCAGGGGGCATGACGCGGTGGGTGGCCGGCCTGATGCTGGGCCTGACCTGCCTGCTCCTGGCGTCCTGCGCCGCCCCGGGCGGCGGCGCCGACAGCGGTCCGCGCGCAGACCTGGTGACCGCCTCCGACGAGCCCGAGGCGCGGACCCGGGCACGGATCCGGCTGCAACTGGCGGTGGGTTATTTCGAGCAGGACAAGACCACGATCGCGCTGGACGAACTCAAGCTGGCGCTGGCGGCCGATCCCACCTACGGCGACGCGTACAACCTGCGTGGCCTGGTCTACATGCGGCTGAAAGATCTGCCGCTGGCCGAGTCGAGTTTCCGCCGCGCGCTGGCGCTCAAGCCGGGTGATGCCGATACCTTGCACAACCTGGGCTGGCTGATGTGCCAGCAGGATCGGCACGCGGAGTCGATGCAGGCCTTTGGCCAGGCGCTGGCGGATCCAGCCTACCTGGGCCGGGCCAAGACCCTGATGACGCGGGGCCTGTGCCAGATGCGCGCCGGCAAGCCCGCCGACGCGGAAGAAAGCCTGCTGCAGTCGTTCCAGCTCGATGCCGGCAATCCCATCACCGAATACAACCTGGCACTGCTGATGTTCCAGCGCGGCGACCTGCAACGGGCCCGCTTCTACGTGCGCAGACTCAACAACAGCGAGTGGGCGAATGCCGAGTCCTTGTGGCTGGGCATCAAGATCGAGCGCCGGCTGGGCAACCAGGACGCGGTCGAACAGTTGGCGGTACCGCTGCGCAAGCGTTTTGCCCAGTCGCGGGAAGCCGAGTTGTATGAACGGGGGGCCTTCAATGAATGAACCGGTGCTGGATGCGCCGCAGCAGGCGATGCTGGACGCGGCGGCAGGCAAGAGTGCCGGAACCTTGCTGCGTGAGGCGCGCGAGGCTGCGGGTCTGCATGTCGGTGCGCTGGCCGTATCGCTCAAGGTGCCGGTCAAGAAGCTGGAGGCACTTGAGGCCGACGATCTCGAGCAGCTGCCCGACGCCGTGTTTGCGCGCGCCCTGGCCGCCACGGTCTGTCGCTCGCTGAAGGTGGACCCGGAGCCCGTGCTGGCACGGCTGCCGCAACTGCACACCCCGCCGTTGCAGGTCGGCTCCCAGGAGACGCCGGTGCGGCTGGACAGTCGCGGTGGCGGCATGCGCATGCCGTCGTTCGGCGGGTTGCCGCGCTCGGTCGTCTATCTCAGCGCATTGCTGGTCATCGGTGCCATCGCCGTCAGCCTGCTGCCGTCGTTGCAGCTCACGGGTGACCCGACGGTGGCCGATGCACCCGACGCAGTTGCCATCCGCACGGTTCCCAACCTGGTGACCCAGGTGCCGATCGAGCCGCTGGCGCAGGCCGCATCCGACACCGTGGCAACGACAAACATGACGGCAATCACCACGGCGACGGCGGTTGCGCCCGCGGCGGCCGCGTCGGCGCCGGCCGACACGGCATCCGCGGCCGCCCCCCAGGCGGCGGCGTCGCAAGCCGCGCCAGCGGGTGCCGCCGCGGCCAACGCCGACGCCAAGGTCGCGCCGGCCGCCACCGGCGGCGGTGCGATCGCGGTTTTCACGACGCGCGAGGCCTCGTGGGTCCAGGTCGTCGATGCCGCCGGCCTGGTGCATCTGCGCAAGACCATGGGTGGTGGGGAGACGGTCAGCATCAACGGCACCTTGCCCCTGTCGGTGGTGATCGGCCGTGCCAATGCCATCGACGTGATGGTGCGTGGCAAACCCTTCGACGTGCAGGCGGTCGCCAAGGACAATGTGGCGCGATTCCAGATCAAGTGATGCAGCAACAACCGCAGCAGGCCATCGAGCCCATCGTGATGAGCCGCCATGCCACGCGCCAGGCCCGCGTCGCATGGGGCGACCGCGTCGTGACGGTCGGCGGCGACGCGCCGGTGCGCGTGCAGTCGATGACCAATACCGATACCGCCGATGTCATCGGCACCGCCATCCAGGTCAAGGAACTGGCGCTGGCCGGCTCCGAGATGGTGCGCATCACCGTCAACACGCCCGAGGCGGCGGAGGCGGTCGCGCCGATTCGCGAACAGCTCGACCGCATGGGCATCGACGTGCCGCTGATCGGTGATTTCCACTACAACGGCCACCGACTGCTGACAGACTACCCGGCCTGTGCGCAGGCCTTGTCCAAGTACCGCATCAACCCCGGCAACGTGGGCAAGGGCGACAAGCACGACAAGCAGTTCGGCCAGATGATCGAAGCGGCGATGCGCTGGAACAAGCCGGTACGCATCGGCGTGAACTGGGGCAGCCTGGACCAGGAACTGCTGGCGCGGCTGATGGACGACAACGCCGCGCGCACCTCGCCGTGGGACGCCAAGTCGGTGATGTACGAGGCCCTGATCCAGTCCGCCGTCGGCTCGGCCGAGCAGGCCCGCGCCATGGGCATGGATCCGAACCAGATCATCCTGTCGTGCAAGGTCAGCGGTGTGCAGGACCTGGTGGCCGTGTACCAGGCGCTGGCGCGCCGTTGCGACTACCCGTTGCACCTGGGCCTGACCGAGGCCGGCATGGGCGCCAAGGGCATCGTCGCCTCCAGCGCGGCCTTGTCGATCCTGTTGCAGCAGGGTATCGGCGACACCATCCGGGTCTCGCTGACGCCGGCGCCGGGCGAGGCCCGCACCCAGGAGGTGGTGGTGGCGTCCGAAATCCTGCAGGCACTCGGCGTGCGCGCGTTCGTGCCGTCAGTCACCGCCTGTCCGGGTTGCGGCCGCACCACCAGCACCACGTTCCAGGAGCTGACGCAGCAGATCGACGATTTCCTGCGCGCGCAGATGCCGGTGTGGCGCGAGAAATACCCCGGAGTCGAGAAGATGAAGGTCGCCGTGATGGGTTGCATCGTCAATGGTCCGGGCGAGAGCAAGCATGCCGACATCGGCATCAGCCTGCCCGGTACCGGCGAGGCGCCGGCGGCGCCGGTCTTCATCGATGGTGAAAAACGCATGACCTTGCGCGGCGAGACAATCGCGCGCGATTTCCAGGTCGTGGTGGAGAACTATATCGCGCAGCGCTTCGGTACCGCCGGCACGCTGGCCCAGTCCGACTGAACATGTCCAGCACCAGCAATAACACGGGCGCACCGGAGCCCATCCGGATGCGCAAGCTCTCGGCCGTCAAAGGCATGAACGACATCTTCCCGCCCGAATCGGCGCAGTGGGAGTGGTTCGAGCAGCATGTGCGCGACGTCATGGGCCAGTATGCCTACGGCGCCATCCGCACGCCCATCGTCGAACACACCCAGTTGTTCGTCAAGGGCACCGGGGAGACCACCGACATCGTCGAGAAGGAGATGTATTCCTTCGAGGACCGGCTCAACGGCGAACACCTGACCCTGCGTCCGGAGAACACGCCCGGCGTCGTGCGGGCCGCGATCGAGCACAACCTGACCTACGACGGTGGCAAGCGGCTGTATTACATCGGCCCGATGTTCCGCCACGAGCGTCCGCAGCGCGGGCGCTACCGGCAGTTCTACCAGGTCGGTGCCGAGGCGCTGGGGTTCGCCGGGGCCGAGGTCGACGCCGAGCTGATCGTACTGGCGTCGCAGCTGCTCGAGCGCATCGGACTGCCCGGTGTGCGGGTCGAGCTCAACAGCCTGGGGTTGCCGGCCGAGCGCCAGCAACACCGCGTGGCCCTGATCCGCCATTTCGAGCAACATGCGGACCTGCTCGACGCCGATGCTCAGCGACGCCTGCACAGCAATCCGCTGCGCATCCTGGACACCAAGAACCCGGCCATGCAGGAGATGGTGGCGCAAGCCCCGCAGCTGCTCGGCTTCCTGGGCGAGCAGTCGCTCAAGCATTTCGAGACGGTGCAGGCCTTGCTGAGCGCCTGCGGCGTGCCGTGGAGTATCAATCCACGTGCCGTGCGCGGCCTGGATTACTACAGCCACACGGTGTTCGAGTTCGTCACCGATGAACTGGGTGCCCAGGGCACCTTGTGCGGCGGAGGACGTTATGACGGCCTGTTCGAGGTACTGGGCGGCAAGCCGACGCCGGCGGTGGGCTGGGGCCTGGGCATCGAACGGGTGCTGGAACTGCTGCGGGTGCGCGGGCTGGCGGCCGCGGCTCCCGTTCCCGATGCCTATGCCGTGATCCCGGATGCCGAGCTGCTGCCGGTTGCCTTCCAGACCGTGCTGGCCCTGCGCCGCGCCGGCGTGCGGGTGCAGATGCACGCAGGCACGCAGGCCGGGGCCGGGGCCGGAAGCATGAAGTCCCAGTTCAAGCGTGCCGACAGCAGCGGCGCCCGGTATGCGCTGGTATTCGGCCAGCAGGAAGTCCTGCAGGGCACGGTGATCATCAAGTCGCTGCGTGACGGTGCCGGAACCCAGGAACTGCGTTCGCTGACCGGCGTGGCAGATTGGGCCGCGACCCTACAATCGCCCACCTGAGCAAATACAGTCCATGGCAAAACAACTCGACCTCGAAGAACAAGAGCAACTCGACCAGATCAAGCATTTCTGGAAGCAGTATGGCAACCTGATCACCTGGGTGCTGATCGCCATCCTGGGCAGCTATGCCGGATGGAACGGTTACCAGTATTGGCAGCGAAGCCAGGCGGCGCAGGCATCGGCGCTGTACGACGAACTCGAGCGGCTCGGCGCGCAAGGCGATCCGGCCAAGGTGCAACGGGCATTCACCGACATGCGCGACAAATTCGGCGGGACGGTCTTTGCGACGCAGGGCGGACTGCTGGCCGCGCGCCTGCTCCAGGAGGCGGGCAAGGCGGACGAGGCCAAGGCTGCGCTGACCTGGGTCGCCGACAAAGCAGCCGAACCGGCCTACCAGGCGATTGCGCGCCTGCGATTGGCAGCGCTGCTGGCACAGGCCAAGGACTATGCAGCTGCGATGGCGCGGCTCGATGGCGAATTCCCGGACGAGTTCAAGCCACTGGTGGCCGATCGCAAGGGAGACCTGCTGATGCTGCAGGACAAACCCGCCGACGCACGCGTCCAGTACCAGCAGGCCTACGCCGGACTGGATGCCCGCAACGAATACCGGCGGCTCATCGAGATCAAGCTGACCGCACTGGGCGCCGACCCCCGTCCCGCCGCCGATGCAGCTAGCGCCGCGGAGAAACAGAAATGATGGCCCGCCTCGAGACCCGCAGTTGGCGCAGCGCCCGGCGGCTGGCCGTGGCGGCCATGGCGCTGGTGCTGGTCGCCTGTGCCAGTGGTCCGGACAAGCCCCAGCCGGCCGAACTCAGTCCGAACGCTGCGCTGATCAGCGTGCGGCTGGCCTGGAGCGCGCGGGTCTCGCCGGTGCGGTATCCGCTCGACGTCGATGTCAGCGGCGCCACGGTCACGGTCGCCGGCTCGGACGGCAGCGTCGCGGCCTTCGACAGCGGCAGCGGCGCCGAACAATGGCGGGCCTCGGTGGGGGCCGACATCGGTGGTGGCGTGGGCAGTGACGGCCGCTACACCGCGGTCGTGACCCGGACCAACGAACTGGTCGTGCTCGAACGCGGGCGGGAGCTCTGGCGCGAGAAACTGGGCGCATTGAGTTTCACCGCCCCACTGGTGGCCGGGGAACGGGTGTTTGCGATGACGGCCGACCGGGTCGTCAGCGCCTACGATGCACGCTCGGGGCGGCGCCTGTGGAGCTACGCGCGACAGGGCGATTTTCCGCTGGCATTGCGCCAGTCCAGCGTGATGCTGCCGGTGGGCGACACGCTGGTGGTGGGCATATCGGGACGGCTGGTGGGCATCAACCCGCTGACCGGCAGCCTGCGCTGGGAGTCGCCGATCGCCACTGCACGCGGCACCAACGATGTCGAGCGACTGGTCGACCTGGTCGGGCGCGTCAGCCGGGACGGCAACGTGGTGTGCGCGCGCGCGTTCCAGGCCGCCATCGGCTGCGTGGACACGACACGCGGCAACCTGCTGTGGTCGCGGCCGGCCGCCGGCGCCAATGGCATCCATGGCGACGGCGAGATGATCTTCGGCACCGAGAGCGACGGCAAGGTGATTGCATGGCGGCGCAGCAATGGCGAGCCGGCATGGACCTCCGACCGCCTCCGGTACCGCGGCCTGACCGCGCCGCTGGCGATCGGCCGCTCGGTAGCGGTCGGTGATGCGACCGGCCTGGTGCATTTCCTGTCGCGCCAGGACGGCAGCCTGCTGACCCGCATGTCGACCGATGGCTCGCCGATCGTCGCAGCGCCGGTGCTGGCGGGCAATACCCTTGTCGTGGTGACCCAGAACGGCGGCGTATTCGGCTTCCGTCCGGACTGAAGCGCAGGCAAGGGCGCGCAGCACCACCATGAAACCCGTATTGGCCCTGGTCGGTCGACCGAACGTGGGCAAGTCGACGCTGTTCAACCGGCTGACCCGCACCCGCGACGCCATCGTGGCCGACTACGCCGGCCTGACCCGTGACCGCCACTACGGCCACGGGCACCAGGGCAAGGTCGAGTTCATCGTTGTCGATACCGGCGGCTTCGAGCCCGACGCGGCCGACGGCGTCGTGCGCGAGATGGGCAAGCAGACCCGCCAGGCCGTGGCCGAGGCCGACGTCGTGTTGTTCATCGTCGATGCGCGCAACGGCCTGTCCGCCCAGGACCACGATATCGCCACCTTCCTGCGCCGGCTCGGCAAGACCTGCGTGCTGGTGGCCAACAAGGCCGAGGGCATGACGGACGGCACCCGGCTGGCCGAATTCTTCGAACTGGGCCTGGGCGAGGTGCATCCGATATCGGCCTCGCACGGGCAGGGGTTGCGCTCGCTGCTCGACCAGGTCCTGGCCCCGTATGCCATCGCGCAGGAAGAGGCCGGGACGGACGAGGACAAGGATGCCAGCGCGATCAAGCTCGCGGTGGCGGGCCGACCGAATGTCGGAAAGTCCACACTGATCAATACCTGGCTGGGCGAGGAGCGACTGGTCGCGTTCGACCAGCCGGGCACCACGCGCGATGCGATCATGGTGCCGTTCGAGCGCCATGGGCAACGTTTCGAGTTGATCGACACGGCCGGGCTGCGCCGGCGCGGCAAGGTGTTCGAGGCGATCGAGAAGTTCTCGGTCGTCAAGACGCTGCAGGCCATCGAGTCGGCCAACGTGGTATTGCTGCTCATCGACGCCACGCAGGGCGTCACCGACCAGGATGCCCATATCGCCGGCTACATCCTGGAGAGCGGACGGGCCGTGGTGGTGGCGATCAACAAATGGGACGCGGTCGACGAATACCAGCGTGAACTGGTCAAGCGTTCGGTCGAAACCCGGCTGCCGTTCCTCAAGTTCGCCTCGCTGCACCTGATCTCGGCGCGCAAGCGCCAGGGCCTGGGCCCCTTGTGGGCCTCGATCGCGCAGGCGCACAAGGCCGCCAACTGCAAGATGTCGACGCCGGTCCTGACGCGGCTGCTGCTCGAGGCGGTCCAGTTCCAGAGCCCCAAGCGTGCCGGCATGTACCGGCCCAAGCTGCGGTATGCCCACCAGGGCGGCATGAATCCGCCGGTCATCGTCGTGCATGGCAATTCCCTCGAGCACGTGACCGATGCCTACAAGCGCTTCCTGGAAGCCCGGTTTCGCAAGGAGTTCAACCTCGTGGGCACGCCTTTGCGCATCGAGATGAAGACTTCGCACAACCCCTACGCAGACAAGGACAAGTCCTGAAAACCACGGTCGGGCCGCGTCATGACCGGCGATCGGCCGCGTCCGTGGGGGCAATGCCGGCCGCGCGAGGGTCGCGCGTTGCCGCTGTGGTATCGTCCCCTCTTCATTTCACGTCTTGAACACGGAGAATATCGTGAGCAACAAAGGTCAACTTCTGCAGGATCCCTTTTTGAACGCCCTGCGCAGGGAACATGTCCCCGTTTCGATCTACCTTGTCAACGGCATCAAGCTGCAGGGGCAAATCGAATCCTTCGACCAGTACGTTGTCCTGTTGCGCAACACGGTCACGCAAATGGTCTACAAGCATGCCATCTCGACCATCGTGCCCGGGCGCGCGGTCAACTTTTCCGTGTCCGAAGGCGGTGAAGCGCCTGCGGCCACCTGAGCCGGCTTGGTGCCGGCCCGGCTGATGGCCGTGTGTTGATCGCCCGTCCGCCTGTTTCCCGACTTGTCCAACCATACTGAATCCTCCGACGCCGCCACCATCCTGGTGGGTGTCGACCTGGGACTCGCGCACTTCGACGGTGCCCTGGAAGAACTGAGCCAGCTGGCCGTGACGGCCGGGCTGGATCCGGTGGCGCGCGTGACCTGCAAGCGCAAGGCCCCGGACGCGGCCTTGTTCCTGGGCAGCGGCAAGGCCGACGAGATCAAGCTGATGGCGCAGCAGCTCGGCGCCAGCGAGATCGTGTTCGACCAGAGCCTGAGCCCGGCCCAGCAGCGCAACCTGGAGCGTTACCTGGAGTTGCCGGTCAACGACCGCACGATGCTGATCCTCGAGATATTCGCCCAGCGTGCGCGCAGCCACGAGGGCAAGCTGCAGGTCGAACTGGCCAGGTTGCAATACCTCAGCACGCGGCTGGTTCGCCGCTGGTCGCACCTGGAACGCCAGCGTGGCGGCATCGGCGCCCGTGGTGGCCCCGGCGAGACGCAGATCGAACTGGACCGCCGGATGATCGGCGAGAGCATCAAGCGCACGAAGGAACGTCTGCGCAAGGTCAAGCGCCAGCGCCAGACCCAGCGCCGCCAGCGCCAGCGCCGCGACACCTTCGCGATCTCGCTGGTCGGATACACCAATGCCGGCAAGACCAGCCTGTTCAACAGCCTGGTCAACGCGCGGGCCTATGCGGCCGACCAGCTGTTCGCGACGCTGGACACCACGACCCGTCACCTCTACCTCGGAGACGCGTCCCGTTCGGTGTCCTTGTCCGACACCGTGGGATTCATCCGCAATCTTCCGCACGGGCTGATCGATGCATTCGAGGCCACGCTGCAGGAGGCCGTCGATGCCGACGTGTTGCTGCATGTCGTCGACGCGTCGAATCCGAATCACCTCGAGCAGATGGATGAGGTCGCGCGGGTGCTGCGCGAGATCGGGGCCGCCGATATCCGGCAGATCCTGGTGTTCAACAAGCTCGATGCCGTGGAGCCGGAGCGCCGGCCCCTGGCGATGCAGGACTGGATCACGTTCTGCGACAACCCGACCGAGCGGCTGTTCGTCAGTGCCCGGACCGGCGAGGGTATGGCAGAACTGCGCGCACGGCTCTCGCAGCTGGCGCGGGGCGACGGCGACGAAGAAGCACCGGGGCACGAGAATTCCCACGGTGAAGCGGAGGCTGTTGTGCAATTGGGCACAATCGAACGATGACGAAAACGAGAATCTGAGATGAAAGCGTATCTACCTGCTTCCGGCTGGTCCCGGATCGGCCAGCGCGCACGCGGCATGTTCAATCTGAACGACTCGCGCTGGGGCCGTGGTGACGACAAGCCGGGCGAGGAGGGCAAGCCCGATCATGGCTCGCGCGACGACGATCCACCCGAGCTGCCACCGCCGTCGAACAACGGCCGACCTCGAGGCCAGGGCCCGCAACAGGGACCGCCCGACCTCGACGAATTGTGGCGTGACTTCAACCGCAAGCTGGGCGGGTTGTTCGGCGGCGGCCGCGGCGGTGGTCGTGGCGGCAATGGCGGCGGCACCGGCGGCGGTGGCTTTCAGCCGGACATGAAGAGCGCCGGCATCGGAGCCGGGCTGATCGCGGCGGTCGTGGTGCTGATCTGGCTCGGAACCGGCTTCTTCATCGTGCAGGAGGGCCAGCAGGCCGTCGTGACCCAGTTCGGCAAATACAAGACGACCGTCGGTGCCGGTTTCAACTGGCGGCTGCCGTTTCCGATCCAGCGCCATGAACTGGTGTTCGTGACCCAGATCCGCTCGGTGGATGTGGGACGCGACATGGTGGTCAAGGCCACCGGCCTGCGCGACTCGGCCATGTTGACCCAGGACGAGAACATCGTCGAGATCAAGTTTGCGGTTCAGTACCGGCTCAGCGATGCGCGGGCCTTCCTGTTCGAGAGCAAGAGCCCGACCGACGCGGTCGGCCTGGCTGCCGAGACGGCGGTGCGCGAAGTCGTCGGCAAGATGCGCATGGATTCGGCCCTGTCCGAGGAGCGCGACCAGATTGCGCCGCGCGTGCGTGAGATCATGCAGAAGATCCTGGACCGCTACAAGGTCGGCATCGAGATCGTCAACATCAACCTGCAGCAAGGCGGCGTGCGGCCGCCCGAACAGGTTCAGGCTGCGTTCGACGACGTGCTCAAGGCCGGCCAGGAACGCGAACGCGCGAAAAACGAGGCCCAGGCCTATGCCAACGACGTGATTCCGCGAGCGGTCGGTTCGGCCTCGCGGCTCAAGGAAGAGGCTGACGCGTACAAGGCACGCATCGTCGCGCAGGCGCAGGGTGATGCACAACGCTTCAAGTCGGTGCTGGCGGAGTACCAGAAGGCACCCCAGGTCACGCGCGACCGCATGTACGTGGACACGATGCAGCAGATCTACTCCAACGTGACCAAGGTGCTGGTCGATTCGCGTTCGGGCTCGAACCTGTTGTACCTGCCGCTGGACAAGATCATGCAGCAGACCCAGTCCGGCGCCGATGCCTCGTCGGCCGCACCGGCCCCGGCGAGTACCGTCGTGCCCCCGGTCTCCAGCACCTCCGACTCCCGCTCGCGGGATGCCACGCGGTCGCGTGAGCGTGAAACCCGCTAGGACAACATCATGAACAGGTTAGGATTTCTATTCACCAGCATCTTGCTGTTGCTGGCCATTGCCAGCTCCATGTTGTTCGTCGTCGACCAGCGGCAGTTCGGCGTGTTGTACGCACTGGGCCAGATCAAGGAAGTGATCACCGAGCCCGGCCTGAACTTCAAGCTGCCGCCGCCATTCCAGAACGTCACCTATATCGACAAGCGCCTGCTCACGCTCGACAGCACCGACCAGGAGCCGATGCTGACGGCCGAGAAACAACGCGTGGTCATCGACTGGTACGTGCGCTGGCGCATCACCGATCCGGGCGAATACATCCGAAATGTCGGTCTCGACGAGACCGCGGGCGCCAACCAGCTCAACCGGGTGGTGCGCAACGCGTTCCAGGAAGAGATCAACAAGCGCACCGTCAAGGAACTGCTGTCGACGCGGCGCGAGGACCTGACGGCCGACGTGCAGTCCGAGGCACGCGAGAACGTCGGTGGCGCCAAGCCCTGGGGCATCGAGATCGTCGACGTACGCATCACGCGTGCCGACTACGTGGATACCATCACCGAGTCGGTCTACCGCCGCATGGAAGCCGAGCGCAAGCGGGTCGCCAACGAACTGCGCTCCACCGGTGCGGCCGAAGGCGAGAAGATCCGCGCCGATGCCGATCGCCAGCGCGAGGTGACGATCGCCAACGCCTACCGCGACGCGCAGAAGATCAAGGGCGAGGGCGACGCCGAGGCGGCGCGCATCTATGCCGAGGCATTCGGTCGCGATCCGCAGTTCGCGCAGTTCTACCGCAGCCTGGAAGCCTACAAGATGAGCTTCAACAAGAAGGGCGACATGATGGTGATCGACCCGCAATCGACGGAGTTCTTCAAGTCCTTGCGTGGCACGGTCACACCGGCACCGGCCGCGAAGAAATAAGGCTTGGACTCGGGCGACGTCTTCTGGCTGGCGCTGGGCCTGGTGCTGGTCATCGAGGGCCTGTTCCCATTCCTGTCGCCGGCACAGTGGAAACGCATGTTCCTGCAACTGGTGCAGATGCAGGACGGACAGATCCGGTTCTTCGGCCTGTGCAGCGTGCTCGGCGGGCTGTTGCTGATCTGGTTGCTCAGCTGAGCCGTCGGGCGTGGCGCAGCCGGTAGAATCGCTGTTTTAACAGCCTCCGAGAAAACATGTCCGCCTGGGTCCTGCCGGATCACATCGCTGATGTCCTGCCGTCCGAAGCGCGCCACATCGAAGAGCTGAGGCGGGACTTGCTCGACACCGCCCGTCGTTACGGCTACGAGCTTGTCATGCCGCCCGTGATCGAGCACCTCGATTCCCTGCTCACCGGCACCGGCAAGGCCCTCGACCTGCAGACCTTCAAGCTCGTCGACCAGTTGTCCGGACGCATGCTCGGCCTTCGCGCCGACAGCACGCCCCAGGTTGCACGGATCGACGCCCACCTGCTCAACCGTGCCGGCGTGACGCGGCTGTGTTATTGCGGCCCGGTGCTGCATACCCGCCCCGACAAGCCCCATGCCACGCGCGAGCCGCTGCAGTTCGGCGCCGAGATCTACGGCCATGGCGGCCTGGAAGCCGACCTCGAGATTCTGCTGCTGGCGCTGGACTGCCTGCATGCGGCGCGGGTTCCCGCACCCATGGTCGACCTGGCCGACGTGCGTATCGTCGATGCGCTGCTCGACGGTGTCTCGGCGCAGTCCACGCAAGTCCAGGACATCCACCATGCGCTGGCCTCGAAGGACGCCAGTGCGCTGGCCTCGCTGACGCGCAACCTCGATCACGCCGCGCGCGAAGCCTTGCGGGCCCTGGTCGACCTGTATGGCGATGCCACGGTGCTCGAACGTGCGCGCGCCGTGTTACCGGCAAGGCCGGCCATTGCCGCTGCGCTGGACCATCTGGGCTGGCTGGCCAGCCACCTGCACGGGGTGGCCGTGAGTTTCGACCTGGCAGACCTGCGCGGTTATGCGTATTACAGCGGTGCCCGGTTTTCCATCTTTTCCCCGGACGCGGTCGATGCCCTGGTGCGCGGCGGGCGTTACGACGAGGTCGGCGCGGCGTTCGGACGCAAGCGGCCGGCCGTCGGATTCAGCCTGGATGTCAAGGCCCTGGTGGCCGCCGTGCCGCCGCGGCAACTGCATGCGGCCATCCGCGCGCCCTGGAGCGAGGCCGACGACGTGCGCACGGCCATCGGCGCCTTGCGCGCCAAGGGCGAGACGGTGGTGTGCGTGCTGCCGGGACACGAAAGCGAAGTCGATGAGTTCCAGTGTGATCGCGAACTGCTGCAGGTTGCGGGGCAATGGGTAGTGCAGGCAATTTGAAGCGGACTGTTGAACATGAAAGCAAGCAAGGGGCGTAACGTCGTTGTCGTCGGAACCCAGTGGGGCGACGAAGGCAAGGGCAAGCTCGTGGACTGGCTGACCGAAAGCGCACAAGGCGTGGTGCGTTTCCAGGGCGGGCACAACGCCGGCCACACGCTGGTCATCAACGGCGTCAAGACCGCGCTGCACCTGATCCCCAGCGGCATCATGCGCGCCGGCGTCAAGTGCTACATCGGCAATGGCGTGGTGCTGTCGGCCGGCAAGCTGTTCGAGGAGATCGAGGGGCTCGAGCGTGCCGGTGTCGAGGTGCGTCCTCGCCTGCGCATCAGCGAGGCCTGTCCGCTGATCCTGCCGGTGCACGTGGCGCTCGACGTGGCGCGCGAAGCGGCGCGCGAGCAGGGCGGCCATGCCCGCATCGGAACCACCGGGCGCGGCATCGGCCCGTCCTACGAGGACAAGATCGCGCGGCGCGCGCTGCGCGTGCAGGATCTCAAGTACCCCGAGCGTTTCGCCGCCAAGCTGCGCGAACTGCTCGAATTGCACAACCACGTGCTGACCGGTTACCTGGGTTCGGCGGCCTACACGTTCGACGGGCCCCTGGCACAGTACATGGCCGATGGCAAGGTGCAGTTCCAGCCGGTGTTCGACGAGGCCATGCGCCATGCCGAACTGTTGCGCCCGATGATGGCGGATGTGTCGCGCGAACTCAACGAGGCCCATGCCCATGGCGCCAACCTGCTGTTCGAGGGCGCGCAGGGCACCTTGCTCGATGTCGACCACGGCACCTATCCTTATGTGACGTCGAGCAACTGCGTTGCCGGCAACGCAGCGGCCGGTTCCGGGGTTGGCCCGGGGCTGCTGCATTACGTGCTGGGCATCACCAAGGCGTATTGCACCCGCGTTGGCGGCGGTCCGTTCCCGACCGAACTCGACTGGGAAACGCCGGGCACGCCCGGCCACCACATGAGTACCGTCGGCGCCGAGAAAGGTGTCACCACCGGGCGCTCGCGGCGTTGCGGCTGGTTCGATGCGGCCCTGCTCAAACGCTCGGCCCAGGTCAACGGCCTGTCCGGCCTGTGCGTCACCAAGCTCGATGTGCTCGACGGTCTCAAGACCCTGAACCTGTGCACCGGTTATGAGCTCGATGGCGAGACACTGGACATCCTGCCCATGGGGGCGGACGAAATCGCCCGCTGCAAGCCGATCTACGAGGAGATGCAGGGCTGGAGCGACAGCACCGTCGGCATCACCCGCTACGCGGAGCTGCCGATCGCGGCGCGCCTGTACCTGCAACGCATCGAACACGTGGTCGGCGTCCCGATCCACATGGTCTCGACCAGCCCGGATCGCGACCACACCATCATGATGCGTCACCCGTTCCTGGCCGACTAGGGCCGATTCCATCCCAACCCAGCACAACCCGGCCCCGGAAGGATCCCAGCATGTTGACAGAAGACGGCAAGCACCTGTATGTCAGTTATGACGAATACCACAACCTGATCGAGAAACTCGCGATCCGCATCCACCAGTCGGGCTGGCAGTTCGACACCATCCTGTGCCTGGCACGCGGCGGCATGCGCCCGGGCGACATCCTGTCGCGCATCTTCGACAAGCCGCTGGCCATCATGTCGACCAGCTCCTACCGCGCCGAGGCCGGCACCCGGCAAGGCATGCTCGACATCGCGCGCTACATCACGACGCCCAAGGGCGAGATCGCGGGCAAGGTGCTGCTGGTCGACGACCTGGCCGATACCGGCAAGACGCTGGCTGCTGTCATCGATCAGCTGCGCAACAACTACAAGCCGATCACCGAGTTGCGCAGTGCCGTGATCTGGACCAAGGGCGTCTCGGCGTTCAAGGCCGACTACTCGGTCGAGTTCCTGCCCACGAACCCGTGGATCCACCAGCCCTTCGAGGGTTATGACGCGATGCGCCCGGAGCAGCTGATCGAGAAGTGGAGCGTCTGAACCATGGCGTCCGGACCTCCCGTCAGCTCCACCGGCCTGATCCACCATCCCTACGCTCCACCGCAAGGATTTGCCGCGCCCCAACCGGCGGTGCACAAGGCCTCGACGGTCATCTTTCCCGACGTGGCTGCGATGCGCAACACGGAATGGAAGGACAAGACCGGCTACACCTACGGGCTGCATGGCACGCCGACTACCTTCACGCTCGAGGAGCGGCTGGCCACGCTCGAGGGCGGTTTGCAATGCCTGCTGGTACCCAGCGGCCTGTCGGCAATCGCCACCACCTGCATGTCGCTGCTGCGCACCGGCGACGAAGTGCTGGTGCCCGACAACGCCTATGGCCCCGCCAAGACCCTGGTCCAGGGCGAATTGATGTCCTGGGGCATCACGCACCGGTACTACGATCCGATGAACCCGCAGGACCTGGCGGACAAGATCGGGCCGGCGACCAGACTGGTCTGGCTGGAGGCGGCCGGATCGGTCACGCTGGAGTTCCCGGACCTGCCTGCGATGGTGCGCATCTGCCGCGAGCGCAACGTGATCACCGCGCTGGACAACACCTGGGGTGCCGGCCTGGCATTCGCGCCGTTCGACCTGGTCCCCGGCACGGGCGAGGCACCGTTGGCGGTCGACCTGACCGTCCATGCGTTGACCAAATACCCGAACGGCGGTGGCGACGTGCTGATGGGCAGCATCGTGACGCGGGACCCGCAATTGCATCTGCGGCTCAAGCTCACCCACATGCGCCTGGGGCTGTCGGTCGGCGCAAACGATGCCGAGGCCGTGTTGCGGGGCCTGCCCAGCATCGTGCTGCGATACCAGGCCCACGACGCCACGGCGCGGGCATTGGCGGCCTGGGCCCAGGGTCAGCCCGCGTTTGTTCAGGTACTGCATCCGAGCCTGCCGGACTCGCCCGGGCATGCCCACTGGCGAGAACTCTGCCATGGCGGCCCCGGCAGCGCGGCCGGCCTGTTTGCCGTGATCATCGACCCGCGCTTCGGCCAGGACCGGGTCGATGCCTTCTGCGATGCGCTGCAGCTGTTCAAGCTCGGCTACAGCTGGGGCGGACCGATGAGCCTGGTCGTGCCCTACGAGCTCGCCCAGATGCGCACGCAGTGGCCGGCCTACCTGCGCCATGGCACTGTGGTGCGCTTTTCCGCGGGGCTCGAGGCGCTGGCCGATCTGCAGGCCGATATCGAACAGGCCTTGCAGCGCAGCTTGCGCTGATACCGTGTTTTCATCGATAGGCGGGGAGCCGGGCCTGCGCTAAGCTCGAGGCATGTCCACAGGCACATCCCCCCGCTCGTCCGATCGCGGCGCGCCGCCGGTGCCCGATCCGATGGAAACCACGTCTCCGGCGCCGTATTTCCTGCCGCCTCCAGAAGGGCCGCGCAAGACCATCGCTCAACTCGACGTGGCAGCGCCCTGGCGCTGGCTCGCGCTGGGCTGGCAGGACTTGCGGGCCCATGCCGGCATCGGCCTGTTTTATGGTGTCTGCTTCTGGCTGATGGCGGTGGTACTGGCACTGGTCTTTCGCAACAAACCCGAATATGCGATATCGATCGCCTCGGGTTGCCTGCTGATCGGCCCATTCCTGGCCATGGGGCTGTACGAGGTCAGTCGCCGGCGTGAATCCGGTCTCACGCCCGACCTGGCGTCCTCGTTGACCTGCTGGGATGTACGGCTGCGCAGCGTCGGCCTGCTGGTCCTGGTGCTGATCGTGCTGGAACTGGTCTGGGGCCGGGCGTCGCTGGTGGTGTTCGCCGTGTTCTTCAATACCGGCATGCCGTCGACGAGCGGCGTCATCGATGCGGTCTTCAATCCGCAGAACTGGGAGTTCGTCGCGGTGTACCTGGCCGTTGGCGGTTTCTTCGCCGGCCTGGTCTACGCGATTGCGGTCGTGTCGATCCCGATGATCCTCGATCGGGACACCGATGCGATCTCGGCCGCCATCACCAGCTTGCAGGTGGTGTTCACGAATGTCGGCGTCATGCTGCTGTGGGGTGCCACGATCACCGTGCTGGTGATGCTGGCCTTGCTGCCGTGGGGCCTGGGCATCGTGCTGGTCGGCCCCTGGCTGGGCCATGCCAGCTGGCACGCCTACCGGGGCTCGGTGCTCTGGCAGGACGACGACGAAGCGGCGGCCGATCGGGGCGAACAGGTGTCCACCGATTGAGGGAGCCGGTTTTGCCCCGGGCGAGTTGAACTGTTACAGTGGGGCTTCAACACGAAAGGTCAAATTGGCAACACCTAACTACGGATACGAGAAGCGACAGAAGGAACTTGCGAAAAAACGCAAGAAGGAAGACAAGCTCCGGGAAAAGGCCCAGCGCAAGCAGGGCGGTTCGAGCGATGGAGACTCGGCTGCGTCCTACGTGGATCCCACACCGGCCCCCGGTGATCGCGCTCCCGGCAGCCCGATGTCATCCTGACGACGGCCGAACCGGATTCAGGCGGTCTGCGGTTGGGCGCGGCGGCCGAGCTCCAGGGTCGCGGCCAGTGCGTCCATGGCCTGCGCGCTGTGGTCCGCCGGGCTCAGGGTCCTGGCCTTGCCGAAGTTGCGGAAGTTGCGCTGCATCGACTGCAGGTAGACGGGATCGTAATGCTGGGTGAGCAGGTCCTGCACCACGCTCGCCAGACGCCCCTCGCGCACCGCTGATTTCCAGGCCTGTACCACGGCCTTGCCACGGATTTCGGTCAAGGCGTCGAGCCGGGCGCAGAATGCCTCGGTGTCGCGTACGAAGAAATCGTAGTCCTCCATCAGCAGGTCCACGCGTTCGGTATCGGGCAACTCCAGATTCAGGCAGTGTCCACGCGATCGCATCGCCTCCATCAGTGCGATCGGCACCGCCACGTTGCCGACCTTGCGGCTTTCACTTTCGACGAACACCGGCCGCGCGGGATCGAGCCGCCGCAGCACCTCCCAGACCCGGGTGTCGAACGCCTTTTGCGAGGGTTGCGGCAGGCCGGGAATCGCGCCCAGAACCGAACTGCGATGGTGGGCCAGCGCCTCCAGGTCCAGCACCTGGGCACCGGCCCGACCCAGCGCATGCAGCAGCCGGGTCTTGCCGGAGCCGGTGGTTCCGCACACGACCTGGTATTCGAACTGCTCGGCCAGGCGTTCGGTGTCGGCGACCAGCGCAGCCCGAAACGCCTTGTATCCGCCCTGCACGATGTGCACCCGAAACCCGATCTGGTCGAGCACCAGCGACAGCGAGCCGCTGCGCTGGCCGCCGCGCCAGCAATACACCAGCGGGCGCCAGCTGCGCGGCTTGTCGAACGCGCGCTCCTCGATATGACGAGCGATGTTGCGCGCCGCCATCGCCGCGCCCATCTTGCGTGCCTCGAAGGGGTTGACCTGCTTGTAGGTCGAGCCCACGACATGACGCTGTTCGTTGTCCAGAGTCGGCCAGTTGACGGCGCCGGGCAGGTGATCGAGCGCGTATTCGTCTTCGCTGCGCGCGTCGATGACGGCGTCGAACTCGTCGAGCCGGCGCAGCAGGTCGACCGCATCCACGGGGACGAGGCTCACGGGGCCCCCATTGCGCCGCGCGCGGCGGGCTTTGCGACGGAAACGCTTCCGCGGATCATGGCAGCAACTTGCGCAGCACCGGCCAGACGTTGGCCAGCATGATGGGTTGCGCCTGTGCGGTCGGGTGGATGCGGTCGCTCTGGAACAGGCGGGTCGCATCGTTGCCGTCGGCCACCCCCTTGAGCAGGAACGGCACCAGTGCCGCGCCATGGGAACGGGCCGCCTCCTCGAACAGGCCGGCAAAACGATTGGCATAGTCGCTGCCGTAATTCGGCGGCACTTGCATGCCGACCAGCACCACCTTGGCGCCGGCCTGGCGCGCCAGATCGGTCATGTGTCCCAGGTTGTCCTGCGTCATCTGCAGTGGCAGTCCACGCAACGCGTCGTTGCCGCCGAGTTCGATGATCACGTGGCTGGGTTTGTGCTGCTCCAGCAAGGCCGGCAGCCGGCTGCGTCCGCCCGACGTGGTGTCGCCGCTGATGCTTGCGTTGACCACCTGTGCCGAGATCGATTCGCTGCGCAGCTTGTGCTCCAGCAAAGCCACCCAACCGCTGCCGCGGCGCAGGCCGTATTCCGCGCTCAGCGAGTCCCCCAGGACGAGGATCGTGCTGGCCGCCGCTTTGCCCTTACCATTGCTGCTGGTGTTGGCCTTGGCGGCGGCAGCGGATTGCGCCCGGGCACCGGTGCCGTAAAACCCCACGCTGCCGGCCGCGCCTGCTGCCACGATAAAGTGTCGTCGATTCAAAACCATAAGCCTTTCATGCCCAACGCCAGCGCCGAGCCCATCATTGCCGTCGACCACGTGTTCAAGTCGGTGACCGATTCGACCGGTACCCTCGATATTTTGCGCGATATCGATTTTTCCCTGGCGCCAAGGGAGACTGCCGCCATTGTCGGTGCCTCCGGCTCGGGCAAGAGCACGTTGCTGTCGATCATCGCAGGCCTGGACACCCCCACGCGCGGCACCGTGCGGCTGGCGGGTCAGGACCTGTTCGCGATCGACGAGGACCAGCGCGCGGCGCTGCGCGCCGACAAGGTCGGCTTCGTGTTCCAGAGTTTCCAGTTGATGGGCAACCTCAACGCGCTGGAGAACGTAATGTTGCCGCTGGAACTCTCCGGTCGGCGCGATGCGCGCAAGGCCGCGGCCGAGATGCTGGCGCGCGTGGGCCTGTCCGAGCGGCTCGGCCACTACCCGAAAGTGCTCAGTGGCGGCGAGCAGCAGCGGGTGGCGCTGGCGCGTGCCTTTGTCGTTCAGCCGGCCGTGTTGCTGGCGGACGAGCCCACCGGCAGCCTGGACTTCGCCACCGGCGAGACCATCATGGAGCTGATGTTCGACCTCAACACCGAACTGGGCACCACGCTGGTGCTGGTCACCCATGACCGCGGCATCGCGCAGCGCTGTACCCGCCGCATCACGATCGAGGCCGGTCGCATCGTCGAACCCGCCATCGCCGCCTGATTGCGCGGCGGTGCAGGAACCGGTTTCGGTCACGCCCGATGCGGGGTGTTCGGGGCTGCCCGGATCGCCCGGCCCGCGGCACCGGATAATCGCCGCATGTCCAGCCCCAAGATCGTGTTCGGCTTTCACGCCGTCGGCGTGCGCCTGCGCACCGCACCCCAGTCCATCATCGAACTGCACGTCGACGCCAGCCGGCGCGACGCGCGCATGCGCCAGTTCATGGAACGCGCCGCCGAAGCCGGCGTACGCCTGATCGAGTCCGACGGCCTGCGCCTGTCACGGCTGTGCGGCGGGCACGGCCACCAGGGCGTGGCCGCGCGGGTCCATCCCTTGCCGGTGACCCGCTCGCTCGATGAACTGCTCGAGAACCTGGAGGATTCCCAGGCGGCGCTGCCGCCGCCGCAACGCACAGCGCCCCTGCTGCTGGTGCTCGACGGCGTGACCGATCCGCACAACCTCGGCGCCTGCCTGCGCGTGGCCGACGGCGCCGGCGCCCATGCGGTCATTGCACCCAAGGACCATGCCGCCGGTATCAACGCTACGGTCGCCAAGGTGGCCAGCGGCGCCGCCGACACGGTGCCGTATTTCATGGTCACGAACCTGGCCCGCACGCTGGGCGAGCTCAAGGAACGCTCGATCTGGGTCATCGGCACCAGCGATGCCGCGCCCCGGTCCCTGTACCAGGCCGACCTGCGACAGCCGGTGACGCTGGTGCTGGGCGCCGAAGGCTCCGGCATGCGCCAGCTCACCGCCAAGACCTGCGACGAGCTGGTGCAGATTCCGATGCGCGGAGCGGTCGAGAGCCTGAACGTGTCGGTGGCCAGCGGCATTTGCCTGTACGAGGCGCTGCGCCAGCGCAGCCTGTCGCCGGGCGCCTGATCAGACCCAGCCCAGGGCGCCCACCACCGCACCGGCGCCGAGCAGCCACAGCAGGTGGATCCGGGTACGCCAGACGACGAGCGCGCTGGCGGCGGTCAGCGTCCATGACACCCAGGCCGTCGAAGTGCCGCCCGCGGACGAGGCCAGCACCCAGGTCGTGGCCAGCAGCAGCGCGATCACGATCGGCGCCATCGCCATCTTGAACGCACGCACCGATCGGCGGTCCCGGTTTTCGTGTCCCCAGCGGCTGGCCGTGTAGGTCAGCACGGTGCTGGGCAGCAAGACGCCGACCAGCGCCACCAGCATGGCCGGCAACGCGAACAGCAAGCCCCCGAGGTTGAGGCCGACGTTCCAGCCGAGCAGGGCGATGAACAACACGTTCGGTCCGGGCGCGGCCTGGGCCAGCGCAATGCTCGAGGCAAACTGCGGATCGCTCAGCCACATGCGCTCGTCGACCAGGTAGCGGTGCATCTCGGGCGCCAGCATGATGGCGCCACCGACCGCCAGCAGCGACAGGGACAGGAAATGGCTGAACAAGGCCAGCCATTCGGTCCAGCCGAACACCATGGTCATGGGCGGCCCAGCCGATACCAGGCCCAGGCCCAGGCCGGCACGCCCAGACCCAGCAACACCCACAGCAGCGGTACCCGGAAATGGCCGACCGCCAGCAGGCAGGCCAGGCCGACGATGGTGCAGGCGATGCGGCCCATCGCGTTCCTGTGCAGCGCCGGGAGCATCTTCAGGCCGGTGGCCGCGATCAGGCCGGCGGCGACCGCAGCCAGGCCGCGCAAGGCGCCCTGCGCCATCGGATGTTCGGCGATGCCGGCGAACAGCGCCGCCAGTGCCAGCACGATCAGCAGCGGGAAGGCCAGCATGCCCGCGAGTGCCACCAGCGCGCCACGCCAGCCGAAATGACGCCCGCCGATCATCAACGACAGGTTCACGACATTGGGCCCGGGCAGCACCTGCGCGACCGACCAGTCCTCGACGAACTCGTCAAGCGTCAGCCAGCGTTTCTTCTCGACCAGTTCACGCTGTACCACGGCCAGCACGCCACCGAAGCCCTGCAGCGCCAGCAGGCTGAAGGACCAGAACAGGTCGCTCAGCGAGGCTGGCCGGCATTCGGCAGCGGGTGCGGTGGATCGCGGCATCGCGAAACTATCGGTGGGCGCCGGGAGCCCGCCGGTTCCGGCGCGGGCAGGAACCAGCGACGATGCGCGCGGGCACGACTGCGCGGCGGCTCACGTTGCGCCCAGGTCGGTCCCGGTGGCGTCCGACGGCTGCGGGCCGGCTGCGGGCTGGGCGGTCGGGCCGGTGATCGCAGCCACCAGCGCGTCGATCCGGTCCAGCCATTGCTGCATGGGCACGGGATAGGTCTCGTCGGCCCCGTTGCGCCAGCGTCTGCGGG
The DNA here is from genome assembly GCA_027214345.1 of Comamonadaceae bacterium G21597-S1. Classification (GTDB taxonomy): domain Bacteria; phylum Pseudomonadota; class Gammaproteobacteria; order Burkholderiales; family Burkholderiaceae_C; genus CAISIP01. The sequence goes on along the minus strand of JAPWHR010000008.1, from coordinate 153,064 downwards.
CTTCGCGGCCCAGTGTGCGGAGCTGCCAGCTGGCCTCGCGCGCCAGCAGCGTGAGTTCGGTCTGCACGGACTCGTCCTGCAGCGCGTCGCCGAGCTGCGCCAGCTGGTCTGGCACGGCACCCACGCCGGCCAGCGCGCGCCGCAGCTTGAGGCCGTGGTCGGCGACCAGGGCCATGGCCTCGCCGCGTGCCGGCGCCATGGCCGGGTCGGACGGCAGCTCGAGCGGCAGTTGCGCCAGGATGGCGTCGATCTCGCCGAGCAGGCCCACCGGATCGTCGAGCAGCACCACGGCGGCACTGAGCACGTCGAGTTGCGGCTGCACCATGGTCAGCACACGGGCCGACAGCTCGGGGTCGTATCGATGTGCGTTGAGACGCAGCAGCACCGACAACTGCATCTCGGGTGCACTGCGTCCGGGCGCAAACATGGCTGCCACCACCTGGGACAGGCATATCACCCGCCCCAGCGTGCTGATCGCGTCGCCCGAGAGGTTGCGCGGATAACCCGAGCCATCGAGGTATTCCTGGTGTTCGGACACCGCCCGGATCACCTCGCGCGGGTACTGGTGGTGGCGTTCGACCAGGGTCGTCGAGAGCAGGGGATGCGAATACAGCTGGCGGCGTTGTTCCCGGTTGAGCCGGAACGCCGGTTGCAGCAACACCGGATCGACATGCAGCATGCCGATGTCGTGCAGCAGTCCGGCGGCAGCTGCCATGCCGAGGTCGAAACGCGACACCAGGGGCGGCTTGTTGACCAGCCAGATCGCCACCAGCGCCGTGCGCACCAGGTTCATGTAGATCTCCGGCCGCACGTCACGCGCCACGGTCAGCTGGAAGGCCATGGCTTCGGGCAGCGGCACGGTCTCGATCACGTTGAGCAGCAATTTGCGCTGCGGGCCTTCGGGCCCGAGCCGTCCGAAGAAGGGCACTTCTTCCAGGATGGAAGCGGCGGTGCGCTTGAGTGATTCGCCGGACACCCCATTGGCACTGACGACCGATTCTTCCAGCGGCGCACTCAGCGAGTGCCGCATCAGCCGCTCGTACAGGCCGACGTTGATGCGCGTGCCCTTGTCGACGACCTTCAGGCCCTGGCTGTTGAAGATCGCCTTCGACGCCACCACGTCCTGGCGCTCGCCCAGCTGGGTCACGGCCTGGGTGAAATGCTGTCGATCGTCAGGAGCGTCGTTCATCGGATGCGGGCGCAAGGCAAGGCGAAGCAGGAAGGATAACCCAGTGCCGCTTCTGCTGGCCGTGCGCCTCCTCTATGATGGCGCCAGATGGCATCCATTTCCAGACCGCTTTCGCCGCCAGCCGCCGCCGGGCGGGACAATCGCGCCCTGCGGGTGGCGCTCGGGCAGTTCGCCACCGGCGTGACCGTCATCACGACGCGGGCGCCGGACGGTGCCTTCGTCGGACTGACCGCGAACTCTTTCGGCGCCTTGTCACTCGATCCCCCCTTGATCACCTGGGCGCTGCGCCTGGGTTCTGCCAGCCTGCCGGTGTTCCAGGACAACGAGCGTTTCGTGGTCAACGTCCTGACCGAGGCCCAGGTCGAGACCTCGCGCCTGTTTGCCTCGCCGGCACCCGACAAGTTCAGCCAGGTGGCGCATGCCGAGAACCAGGATGGCATGCCCTACCTGCACGGATCGGCCGCCTGGTTCGAATGCCGCCGGCTGTCGCACCAGGTGGCAGGCGACCATTGCCTGTTCATTGCCGAGGTCGAGCGCTACACCCACGCCGAGACCGCGCCGCTGCTGTTCCACGCCGGTGCGTATTTCACGCTGGGCTCACGACTGTGATACCGCGGGAGGGCCGACGCCAATGATGCAGCAACGAATCGAGGCGAAATGGATCGACGCTTTTGCCGACGTGTTCCGTCTGTGCGGTGTGCAGCCGGGCGAGGTCGCCGCCATCCTGTCGGAAAGCCAGTCCCGGCCGGTCAATGTGCAGCTGGCCGAACTGGCCCTGCAGGGGCTGGGCGCGCGGGTGTTCCATGTCGTGTTGCCCAGCCCGCGCCTGCAGGCACCCGTGCCGGTGCGCTCGACCGGCGCATCCGACGCCATCGGCGGCCTGGCGCCGGCGGTGGCGGCACTGGCTGGCAGCGGCTTCGTCGCCGACCTGACGGTCGAGGGACTGCTGCATGCACCGGAGTTGCCGCAGATCCTGGGCGGCGGCGCGCGGGTGCTGATGGTGTCCAACGAACATCCCGAGGTGCTGGAGCGTTGCGCACCCGATCCGGCGCTGGAGGCCAAGGTCAAGGCCGGCATGCGACTGCTCAAGAGTGCGCGGCGGATGCACGTGCGCTCGGATGCCGGGACCGACCTGGCGATCGACCTGGAACACGCGCGTGTGGGCGGTGGATGGGGCTACACGGCCCGTGCCGGCAGCATCTCGCACTGGCCGGGCGGGCTGTGCCTGGCGTTCCCCGCCGCCGGCAGCGTGCACGGCCGTCTGGTGATGGCCGAAGGGGATGTCAACCTGACCTTCAAGCGGTATCTCGAAAAGCCGGTCGTGCTCACGGTGCAGGACGACCATGTCACCGATATCGCGGGTCACCACCTGGACGCCGAACTGATGCGCAGCTACTTCGCCGCCTGGGGCGATCGCGCCGCCTATGCGGTCTCGCACGTCGGCTGGGGCATGAACCCGACGGCACGCTGGGATGCAATGGCGTTCTACGACAAGAACGACTTCAACGGCACCGAGTTGCGCGCATTCGCCGGCAACTTCCTGTATTCCACCGGAGCCAACGAGGTTGCCGGTCGCCACACGCTGGGCCATTTCGACCTGCCGCTGCGCGGCTGTACCGTGACGCTGGACGACACCGTCGTCGTCGCGCGCGGACAACTGCAGGGCGATCTCGCCTGAGGCCACCGGCATGACTGCGACGCGTCAACTACCCGCCACCATCGAGCGCGGTGCCGGCGCGACGGCCGTCTTCCTGCTGCATGGCGTCGGCGGCGGCAAGCAGGCCTGGCGGGACAACCTGCCGGCCATCGCGCAGGCCGGTTATCGCGCGATCGCATGGGACATGCCGGGTTATGGGCAGACCACCGCGATCGACCCATACACGGTGGGCAAGCTGGCTGAATCGCTGGGTATGCTGATCGACCATGCCGGCGCGGATCGCAACATCGTGCTGGGCCACAGCATGGGTGGCATGGTGGCGCAGGAACTGGCGGCTCTGGCACCAGGGCGGGTCCACGGGATGATCCTGTCGGGTACCTCGCCCGCGTTCGGCCGCGCCGACGGCAACTGGCAGCAGCAGTTCCTGCACGACCGCTTCGCGCCACTGGACGCCGGCCAGACCATGGCGCAGCTGGCCGCGCAACTGGTGCCTGCCATGATGGCGCCCGATGCCGGCCCGCAGGCCCTGCAGCTGGCGCGCGACGTGATGGCCGCGGTTCCGCCGGCCAGCTACCGTGCCGCCTTGCGGGCCATCGTCGCTTTCAACCGCCTGGACGACCTGGCGCGCATCGCGGTGCCCACCCTGTGCCTGGCCGGTGAACACGACCGCAATGCGTCGCCGTCGGTGATGCGCCGCATGGCAGAGCGTATCCCGGGCGCGCAGTACCTGTGCCTGCCCGGGGTCGGCCATCTGGCCAACATGGAGCAACCGGCGGCCTTCAACCAAGCCGTGCTGCAGTTCATGCAGGCCCATTTCCCCGCCTGAGGAGAACCCATCGATGTCGACCGCCCCCGAAGCTTCCACCGCCAGCCGCTACCAGCCGCCGTCGATCGCCGGCGACTACACCGCGCTGACCGACAAGCAGGCGCAGCTGCTCGCGATCGCGTCCGACCTGGGGCGCAACCGGTTCGCGCCACGCGCCCGCCAGATCGACCGCGACGCGGTGTTCCCGTTCGAGAACTATGCCGACATGCATGCGGCCGGGTTGCTGCGCATCTGCGTGCCGGAGCAATACGGCGGCTGGGGAGCCGACTTCGCGACCTACGTCATGACCGCCGCCGAGATCGGCCGCCATTGCGGCGCCACGGCGCTGACGCTCAACATGCACGTGAGCTCGACCATGTGGACCGGCTTCATCGCCGACGATCTGGACATGACGCCCGAGCAGCGCGCCAGCCACGAGCAGCACCGTGCCATGCACTACAAGCGCATCGTGGAGGAGGGCAAGGTGTATTCCCAGCCGTTCTCCGAAGGCGGCGCCGCCGCCGCCGGCAAGGCGCCGTTCGGCACGCTGGCACGCAAGGTCGACGGCGGCTACATCGTCAACGGCCGCAAGATCTTCGCCTCGCTCGCCGGCGCGGCCGACTACTACGGCGTGTTGTGTACGCTGGACAAGCCTGGCGCGACGCAACGCGATGCCTTGTATCTCGCGGTCGACCGCAACCTGCCCGGCGTGACCGTCAGCGGCGATTGGGACCCGCTGGGCATGCGCGGCACGGTCTCGCGAAACCTGCTGTTCGAGGACGTGTTCGTGCCCGAGGCCGAACGTCTGATGCCCGAAGGCATGTATGCCCAGGCGGCGCTGCGCTGGCCGCACATGTTCGCCACGCTGTCGCCGACCTACATGGGTATTGCCCAGGCGGCCTACGACTTCACCGTGCAATACCTGCGCGCCGAGGTGCCGGGCATGCCGCCGGTCAAGCGCCGCATGTACCCGACCAAGCAGATCGCTGTGGCCGAGATGAAGGTCAAGCTCGAGCAGACGCGGGCGATTTTCCTGCAGAACGCGCGCGCGGCACGGGTCGACCCGTCCAAGGAGATCCGGCTCGGCCTGCTCGCCGCCCACTACACCATCATGGAAAACGCCAACGACATCTGCCGACTGGCGGTGCGCACCTGCGGCGGCCAGTCCATGCTCAAGACACTGCCGCTCGAGCGCATGTACCGCGACTCGCGTTGCGGCTCGTTGATGCTGCCGTGGACCGCCGAGTTGTGCATCGACCGGCTGGGCCGCGAATGCCTCTACGAAGCCGGCGAGCGCGACGAACCGGACGTGTTGTAGGCCGCCGGCTGCCGGAGCGCCGCGCATGAACCTCTCGCGCATCATCGAGCGCCATGCGCAGTTCACGCCCGATCGGGTGGCGCTGCATTGCGAGGGCGAAGACATCACCTATCCGCAGCTGTGGCAACGCATCCGTGCAGCCACGGCTGTGTTGTCGGCGCATGGTGTGCGCGCCGGCGACCGGGTCGCCTGGCTGGGGCTGAACGACCCGGCCATGCTGGTGCTGCTGTTTGCGATGGCGCGCCTGGGTGCGATGCTGTTGCCGCTCAACTACCGGCTCGCCGCCGCCGAGCATGCCGCCATCCTCGCGCATGCCGAAGCCCGCATGCTGGTGCACGATGCCGACCACCGGGAGCAGGCCCGGGCGCTGGCCGATGCCCGCGCCATGGGTCTGCTGGCCAGCACGGGGCTGGACGGCGATCCGGCCGGCGCGGATGACGCTGCCGAGGCCGGCGACGACGCATCGGCGGCATTGCTGGTCTACACCTCGGGCACGTCCGGCCAGCCCAAGGGGGCGGTGCATACCCAGGCCGGACTGCTGTGGAACTGCATCAACGCCACCCATGCGCAGGACCTGTCGGCCGGCGACCATGCCTTGACCATCCTGCCGCTGTTCCATGTCGGTGGCCTGTGCATCCAGACCCTGCCTGCCTTGCATGCGGGCGGCTGCGTGACGCTGCATCGGCGTTTCGCGCCGGGCCCCTGGCTGGCGGACGTGGCCACGCGCCGCCCCGACCTGACGGTGATGGTGCCCGCGACGTTGCGGGCGGTGATCGAGCATCCGGACTTCGCCTCCACCGACCTGTCGTCGCTGCGCCTGATCGTGGCTGGCTCCTCGGTCGTTCCACAGAGCCTGATCGCCGCCTTTCATGCGCGGGGCGTTCCGGTCGGCCAGGTCTACGGCGCGACCGAGACCGGACCGGTCTCGATCTACCTGCGCCGCCAGGACGCCATGGTGGTGCCGGGCGCGGCCGGCAAGGCCGGGCTGCATGTGGCGGTGCGACTGGTCGACGACGCCGGCATCGACGTGGCGCCTGGCGCGGTCGGCGAGATCTGGATCCGTGCGCCTAATCTGATGCAGGGTTACTGGCGCGATGCGGACAACCCGTCGTTCGCTGCCGGCTGGTTTCGCAGCGGCGACCTGGCCCGCCAGGACGCGGATGGTTATTACTGGGTCGTCGGGCGTTCGCGCGACATGATCATCTCCGGCGGCGAAAACATCTATCCGGCCGAGATCGAGAACCTGCTGCTCGCACATGTGGACATCGCCGAGGCAGCCGTGCTCGGCCAGCCCGATGCGCACTGGGGCGAGGTTGCGGTGGCGATCGTCGTGTGCCGCCCTGGCGCGGTGCTCGATGCAGCCGCGGTCATGGCGCTGCTCGAGGGCCGCATTGCACGCTACAAGCTGCCGCGCCGGATCCTGTTTCGCGAGGACCTGCCCAAGACGGCCCTGGGCAAGGTCCAGAAGGCGCAGTTGTTGGACTGGGTGCGCCAGGACTGATGCCATCGCCGCGGCCCGATGCCGCACCGGCGGACTGTCGTGTACGCAAGCGCTCTTGCCGGCAGGCTCAGTTGGCGCTGCGCCCCTGGTGCGTGCGCGCCACGTACACCGTGAAGGGGCGATCGACGAAGCCGGCGGGCGCGACCTGCATCAGGTCGACAGCACTGCGCGAGCCATCGAACCGCCAGCCGAAGGATGCCTGCCCGGACACGAAGCGGATGGCTTCACCTTGCTTCACGTTGGCCCATCGGGTGTCGGCGCCGATCGTGATGCTGCGTTCGGCCTGTGCGGCCTCGATGGCGGTGCCGAACCGGAAATCGGCCGGCTGGGCATGGCTGGCCGTGAGGGTGCTGCCGAGAGCGAAGATGGCGAGCGCCATCGCTGGCACGGTTTTATTCATGTGGAATGACTCCTGGCGCGGTCGGCGCAATGACGGGTGACGATGACCGGGTGGGGCATGCAGGATGTGCCCGCCACCCCTTTTCGACGATGCTAATCGGCCGCCGCGCTTCGCGCATTGCCCCTTTCGAGGCAGGGGGCACCATGGCCGAAGGGGTTTGCACCCGCCGATGCGGGTGCGTCATTCCCGGGCCGGCGCGACGTCGAGCACGGCGGTGCGGGCGAACGCGCCGGCCGCCGAGAAATAGTCCCAGCGTTCGATGCTGCAACGACCGGCAGCGGCGTGCCTGCCCCAGCGCAGCACGTTGACCGAATTGGGCGCAGCATCGCGCAGCCGGTCCGACACCGCGGTACCGGCCTGCACGACCCACAGGGGGCGGGACAGGTCGGGAGGGCTGGCCACGTACGGCAGGTGGATGTGACCTCCGAGCACCATGTCGGCACCGGCCTGCGACCAGCGCGCCAGCGCATGGCCGGAGCCGCGCAGGCGATTCACGCGGTCTTCGGCCCGGGTCACGGCGGCGGGCTGGTGGACCACGACCAGGCGCAATTGCGCCGGTTCCGCACGCGCGAGCAGCCGGGCGACCCGTTCCACCTGGGCGCGCGACACCTGCCCGTGCTTGTGGCGCCAGGCCCGTGTGGTATTGACACCGACCACCAGCAGGTCGCTGCCACGGAACACCGGTTCGAGGTCGGTGCCGAACGCGGCGGCATGGCGCGCATACGGTCGTCGTATCCTGGCCCACAGGTCGTACAGCGCAATGTCGTGGTTGCCGGCGATGGCCAGCACCGGCGCCTGTAGCCGGTCGATGAAGTCACGCGCGGCCTGGAATTGCTCCGGCCGGGCGCGCTGCGTGATGTCGCCCGACAACACGAGAAGGTCCGGCTGCAGTTGTCGCGCCAGTGCCACCAGCGCCTCGACCACCGGCGCCTGCTCGGTGCCGAAATGCGTGTCCGACAAATGCAGGACCACGCTCATCCGTCGCCGCCCGTGCTGCCGGGTTGCTTGTCGCACGCCAACAACTGCAAGGGTGTCTCGAGGACCCGGAACTCGAGCGGCCCGGACATGCGTGTCACCTCGCCGTCCAGCGCGACCTTGACCCGGCGTCGACCCAGGTGGTAGGGCGAGAGGTGTACCGTCATGCGGGTACACAGGAAATGCTGGATGCTCGGTGCTTCGCCGAGGGTTCCGAGGGCACCGTGCGCCATCAGGCCGATCATCTCCAGCGTGCCCACCGGTCGCAGCATGATGGCCGTCAGACGCCCGCGCTGCTGCGGATCGGCTTCGGCAGCTGCGGCGGCTGCGGGCGGCCGCTGGTGCGATGGCAGGCCCAGCTGGGCCAGCTGCAGCGGGTTGTTGCCGACGAACAGCGTCAAGGTGCGGACGGTGCGGCGGCCCTCGCCGGTGTCGAGCTGCAGCCGCAACCGGCGTTGCGCCCGCAACAAGGTGACGACCCCGGCGCCGAAGGCCACCCACCGGTTGCGACCGAAACGCGCCTTGTAGGCCTCGCGGTCCTGCAGCAGATCGGGATACAGGCCCAGGCTGGCGTTGACCAGGAACAGCTGTCCGTTGACAGCGGCGACCTGCACCGGCTTCGGCCGCGCATGCAACAAGGCGCGCATGGCCTGCAGGGGGGCGTCCGGAATGCCGTGCGCGCGCGCGAAGTAGTTGAACGTGCCCTGCGGCACGATTCCCAGCGGGCAGCCGGCCGCGTGGGCCGCACCCGCGACGGCATTGATCGTGCCGTCTCCGCCGACGGCCACGACGGCACCGCCGCTCGCCGCGGCCTCGCCGGCCGCGCGCCGGGCCGTCGGCACCAGGTCTGCGGGAGTGCATAACAACAGTTCGCCCGGGCGTCGGTTCTCGCGCAGCATCGTCTCGATGAGCATCGCCTGGGACCGGGCATCGCCCTGGCCTGCCGCCGCGTTGATGATGAACCGCAGGTGAGTGGCGTCGGGATCCGTCAGGGGATGTGCGGCCATGGTGTTGTCACGGTCCGGAGCGCTGAGGCCGGCCAGGGCGGCACGCCTGCATCATGCTGCGTCCCGCCCCGGTGGCGGGTGGCTCGGCACGCAAGGCAGCGGCATCGAGCGCCCGTTCAGAACGACGTGGTGATGGCGTCGCACACGGTGTAGTGGTCGTCGACCAGGGGCATCCAGCGCCATTTATCGAACGTGGTACAGGGATGGGAGATGCCCAGGCCGACCCGGTCACCGACCTGCAGGTCGATCGGCGTTCCGTCGGGCGTGCGCAGGTAGGCATGCTGGTCGTTCAATCCGGTGACCGCCCATTCGGACGGTGCCGTCAGCACCGATTCGCCGCCATGGCGGCAGATCCAGACCGGGATCGGCATCGTCACGTCGAACGAAAGGTCGCGCTTGCCGGCCGCCAGGATGGCCAGGCCCGGCTCGGGGCGCGACTGCACGGTGGCCCAGACCTCGAGCGCCGACTGCAGGCCGTGGCCGCAGGACAGGCGGGAGTTCATCACGCTCATCATGCGCTTGTAGCTGCCGTGGTCGTAGGTCACGTAGCAACCCGAACGCAACAAGGCGCGGACCGGGCGCGAGAGCGCCGGACGCATGTGCCGCGCCACCAGGTCGAAGATCGATGAGCCGCCGGCGCTGATGATGATCTCGGGATGGGCGAACATGCCGCCCGCATCGCATTCCTGCGCGACGGCGACGACCCGGGCCATCAGGTCGTCGGCCAGCTTCGTGTCCTGCGCCGAGTCACCCTTGGCCCACAGGCCCTCGTAACATTCGATGCCGACCAGTTGCGTCGCCTCGCTGGCGTGCAGCAGGTGCGCCAGCTGCTGTGCGCTGACCAGGTCGCGGCAACCCGTGCGGCCGCCGTCGAGCCCGACCTCCAGCAGGACCTCGAAGGCCTGCCCGGCGCGCGCGCGGCTGAACCATTGTTCGATCAGCTCGAGCTGGCGGATCGAGTCGACCAGGAACACGATGCGCAGGTCGGCAAACTGCTGGCGCAGCTGCACAATGGCGTCCAGGTCGGCATCGCTCAGCACCTGGTTGGCGATCAGGCAATTGCGCACGCCGGCGTCGATGCCCACGCGTGCCTGGCCGACGGTGGCGAACGTGATGCCCCAGGCGCCGGCCTGCATCTGGCGCTGGAACAGCTGGGGCGACATCGTGGTCTTGCCGTGCGGTGCCATATCGGCGCCGTGTTCGCGCGCGAAACCCTGCATCCAATGCAAGTTGGCCGCCAGTGCATCGCGGCGGATCACGGCCAGCGGCAGCGGCAGGTCGCCTCGCAGCACGTTCCAGCCCTGGCTGCCGATGGCCGATCGGCGCAACGGCGCCTGGTGGTGCGGGAAACCCTTGTAGCCGGAGTCGATCAGGGGGTCGGTGTAATCAGGCATGCGTGCTCCCGTATCGTGATGGAACGGCTTCCCGCGGCCGTCGTTCAGTACTGCGGCTGATGCCGGCGGATGGTGTCGCGCACCGCCTGCGGGACGGCGAAGCCGGGGCCGTGGCCCTGCGCCAGCGCATCGGCGCGTTGCAGGAACGCGTCGATGCCCATGCCGTAGATGAACTGCATCGCGCCGCCGGCCCAGGCCGGAAAGCCGATACCGAAGATCGAGCCGATGTTGGCATCGTGCACGGTGGTCAACACACCTTCGTGCAGGCAACGCGCGGTCTCGATGGCCTGGCGATACAACAACCGGTCCTGGACGTCCTGCAGGTCCCAGGCGTGGCCGGGCTTCTCGAACAGGCGCTGCAGTTCCGGCCACAGGCGCTTCCTGGAGTCCTTGTCGGCCGGGTAGTCGTAGAAACCGCCGCCGCCGGCGCGGCCGGGACGCTTGAACTCCTTGACCATGCGTTCGACCAGCTCCTCGCCGGGCGTGGCGGCATAGGTCTTGCCTTCCGCCGCATCGTCGGCGCGGGTCTGCTCGAGCACGTGCACGCTGAGCGACAGCGCCGTCTCGTCGAGCACCGCCAGCGGGCCGACCGGCATGCCGCACTGGATGGCGGCGTTTTCGATCACCGGTGCCGGAATGCCTTCGCCCAGCATGGCCGCACCTTCCATCACGTAGGTGCCGAAGGTGCGGCTGGTGTAGAAGCCGCGCGCGTCGTTGACCACGATGGGAATCTTGCCAAGCGCCTGCACGTAGTCGAAGGCCCGCGCGACCGTCTCGTCGTCGGTCTGCGCGCCGCGGATGATCTCCACCAGCTTCATCTTGTCGACCGGGCTGAAGAAATGGATGCCGATGAATTTCTCCGGCCGGCCGCTGGCCTGGGCCAGGCCACCGATGGGCAGCGTCGAGGTGTTGCTGGCGAAGAAGCCGTTTTCGGCCAGCATGGGTTCGGCCTCCCGCGTGACGGCCGCCTTGAGCGCGCGTTGCTCGAACACCGCCTCGATGATCAGCTCACTGCCCTGCAGGTCGCCGACATCGGTCGTCGGCGTGATGCGTGCCAGCAGTTCGGCCTGCTCATGCGGCCCCAGCTGGCCCTTGTCGACCCGGGCCTGGGTGCGCAGCACGCTGTAGGCCTTGCCGGCATCGGCCTTGTCCTGGTTGACATCCTTGAGCACGGTGGCAATGCCGCGACTGGCCTGCACGTAGGCAATGCCTGCGCCCATCATGCCCGCCCCCAGGATGCCGACCCGGGTCGGCCGGTAGCGTGGCACACCCTTGGGCCGGGAGGCGCCGGACTTGATCGCATTGAGGTTGAAGAAAAAGGTGTTGACCATGTTCTTCGCCACCGGGTTCACGATCAGCCGGGCGAGGTATCGGCTCTCGATGCGCAGGGCGGTGTCGAAATCGACCTGTGCGCCTTCGACCATGGCCGCCAGTGCCGCCTCGGGGGCCGGGTAGAGGCCCCGCGAGGACTTCTTGAGCATGGCCGGCGCCACCGTCAAGGCCTGCGCCAGCTTCGGGCTGCTGGGCAGGCCGCCGGGGATCCGGTAATTCTTGTCGTCCCAGGGCTGGACCGCCACCGGATGGGCGGCGATCCAGGTCAGGGCGGCGGCACGCAAGGCGCCGGCGTCGGCCACCAGTTCGTCGACCAGGCCCATCTCGTGCGCCTGGCGCGGGTTGAACAGGCGGCTTTCGAGGATGTAGGGCTGGGCCCCCATCAGGCCGAGCAGCCGGACCATCTTGGTGATGCCCGAAGCGCCGGGGATGAGCCCGAGCGTGACTTCAGGCAGGCCGAGCTGGATCTTCGGGTCGTCGACGGCGATGCGGCAATGCCCGACCAGCGCGACTTCCCAGCCGCCGCCCAGCGCGGCGCCGTTGAGGCAGCTGACCACCGGCTTGCCCAGGGTCTCGAGGGTGCGGAAGTTCTTCTTGTTCTGCTCGATCTCGTGAAAGACCGCAGCCGCATCGGATGGCTGCAGCCGCATCAGGCCCTTGAGATCGGCGCCGGCGAAGAAGGTGGTCTTGGCCGAGGCCAGGATGATGCCGCGGATCGTGTCCTTGTCGCGCACCACCTGCTGCGTGACCGCGGTCAGGTCCTGCTGCCAGTCGCGGCACATGGTGTTGACCGGCGAGCCCGGTTCGTCGAAGGTGATGGTCGCGATGCCGTCGGCGTCGCGTTCGTATCGAATGGTTTTCATCGCTGCGGGTTCGGGTCGGGTTGCAATGCGCTCGGGATCAGACGCGTTCGACGATGGTGGCGATGCCCATGCCACCGCCGACACACAGGGTCGCCAAGCCGTAACGCAGCTTGCGCCGATGCAGTTCGTCGATCAACGTGTTGAGGATCATCGCGCCGGTCGCGCCCAGCGGATGGCCCATGGCGATCGCGCCGCCGTTGACATTGACCTTCTCGTGCGGCACGCCCATCTCCTTCATGAAACGCATCGGCACGGCGGCAAAGGCCTCGTTGACCTCGAACAGGTCGATCTGCTCGATCGTCATGCCGGCCTTGGCCAACGCCTTGCGCGCGGCCGGCATCGGGCCGGTCAGCATGATGGTCGGGTCGGCGCCACTGAGCGCGGCGGCCACGATGCGCGCGCGCGGCACGAAGCCGTGCGTCTTGCCGGCGGCCTCGGAGCCGATCAGGATGGCGGCGGCCCCGTCGACGATGCCCGATGAGTTTCCGGCATGGTGCACGTGGTGGATGCGCTCGACCTGCGGGTAACGGCCCAGGGCCACCTGGTCGAAACCCATCGCACCCATCTGCTCGAACGCGGGCCGCAGTGCAGCCAGCCCTTGCATCGTGGTGTGCGGCTTGATGAATTCGTCGGCATCGAGGATGGTCTGGTCCAGGAAGTCCTTGACCGGCACCACCGAACCGGCGAAGAAGCCGCCTTCGCGCGCCCGCGCGGCCCGTTTCTGGCTCTCGAGCGCAAACGCATCGACGTCCTCCCGGGCGAACCCCTCGATGGTGGCGATCAGGTCGGCGCCGATGCCCTGGGGCACGAAGGCGGTGGCACTGTTGGTCTCCGGATCCTGCGCCCAGGCGCCGCCGTCGGAGCCGATCGGCACCCGGCTCATGCTCTCGACACCGCCGGCCACGACCAGGTCCTCCCAGCCCGAACGCACCTTCTGCGCCGCCATGTTGACCGCCTCCAGGCCGGACGCACAGAAGCGGTTGAGCTGCACGCCCGAACAGCGGAAGTCCCAGCCGGCCTTGAGCGCCGCCACCTTGGCGATGACCGATCCCTGCTCACCGATGGGTGAGACGACGCCCATGACCACGTCGTCGACCTGCGCGGTATCGAAGTCGTTGCGTCGTTGCAGTTCGGTCAGCACGCCGGCCAGCAGGTTGACCGGCTTGACCTCGTGCAGGCTGCCGTCCTTCTTGCCTTTGCCCCTGGGGGTGCGGATCGCGTCATAGACGAATGCTTCGGTGCTCATGGTGGCGTCTCCTGTGGGTCGATGGACTGGGCCCGCGCGCAGCGCAAGGCGCGCAATCGTGCCCGGGGCCAGCAAAAGAGTATAGGCATGCATGCCGGCCATGCTGTCGCCCAGGTGCCGATGTCGCTTGTCCCGCCGCCGGTGCGCTAGCATGGAGCCACCGAGGGGCGCCGTCGGCACCCCCTGCCACACCACTGGACGCCCGATGATCGAACGCACCCTCTACACACCCGAACACATCGCGTTTCGCGACAGCTACCAGCGTTTCGCCGACAAGGAGATCGCCCCCCACCATGCGGCCTGGGAAGAGCAGGGCTATGTCGACCGGGTGGTATGGGAGAAGGCCGGGGCCAACGGCTTCCTGTGCATGACCATGCCCGAGGACTGCGGCGGTGCCGGTGCCGACCGGCTGTATGCGGTGGCCCAGATGGAGGTGAATGCCGCCGGCGGTTACAGCGGCATCGGGTTCGGCCTGCACAACGAGATCGTCGCGCCTTATGTCGAGCGTTATGGCACGGCGGCGCAGAAGCAGAAATACCTGCCGGCCATGGCACGCGGCGAGATCATCGGCGCCATCGCGATGAGCGAGCCGGCGGCCGGCTCCGACCTGCAGGGCATCAAGACCGCGGCGGTGCGCCAGGATGACGGCAGCTACCTGCTCAGTGGCAGCAAGACCTTCATCACCAACGGCTGGCATGCCGACCTGGTCATCGTCGTGGCCAAGACCGATCCCGCGGCGGGCGCGCACGGCATCAGCCTGCTGCTGGTCGAACGCGGCATGCCCGGTTTCGAGAAGGGCCAGCGGCTGAAGAAACTCGGACTCAAGGCCCAGGACACCTCGGAGCTGTTCTTCGACAACGTGCGGGTGCCCGCCGAGCAGGTGCTCGGTGGCGATGCGATGGTGGGCAAGGGTTTCGTCTGCCTGATGCAGGAGCTGCCCTGGGAAAGGCTGCAGATCGCGATCGGCGCCGTCGCGTCGGCGCAGGCCGCGATCGACCAGACCATCACCTATGTCAAGGAGCGCAAGGTCTTCGGTGGCACCGTGGCCGGATTCCAGAACACCCGTTTCACGCTGGCCGAGTTGCAGACCGAGGTCCAGGTGGCGCGGGTGTTCGTCGACAAATGCCTGGAGCTGGTGTTGCAGGAGAAGCTGGACACGGCCACCGCCAGCATGGCCAAGTACTGGTGCAGCGACCTGCAGTGCAAGGTCATGGACGAATGCCTGCAACTGTTCGGCGGTTATGGCTACATGTGGGAATACCCGATCACGCGCGCCTTCGCCGATGCGCGGGTGCAACGCATCTATGGCGGTACGAACGAGATCATGAAAGAGGTGATCACCCGGTCCATGGGCCTGGCCGGCAAATGACGGCGGGCACAGGGCCCGCGCCCTTCGCGCCGGCGCGGGCACGGCCGCAGCGGTTCCCGACAGGGGCCGATGGGTTTACAGTGGGTCCATGCGTGACCGATACGAATTGCACTACTGGCCGTCGATCCAGGGCCGCGGCGAGTTTGTCCGGCTGGCCTTCGAGGCCGCTGGTGTGGACTATGCGGACGTGGCGCGGACACAGGGCGTGCCGAACTCCGGCATGCCGGCCCTGCTGGACTGGAAGCACGATGGTGTGTTGCCCACGCCACCATTCGCGCCGCCGGTGCTGCGGCACGGCAAGCGCGTCATCGCGCAGACCGCCGCCATCCTGATGTACCTCGGCCCCCGGCTGGGCCTGGTCGGGCGGGGCGAGACGGCGCGGTTGTGGACACACCAGATCCAGCTGACCATCGCCGACGCGGTGACCGAGGCACACGACACCCACCATCCGATCTCCGGCGCCTTGTATTACGAAGACCAGCAGGCCGAGGCCCGCAGGCGGGCCCAGGACTTTCGCAGCAACCGCCTGCCTAAATACCTGGCCTGGTTCGAGACCATCCTCGCGCGCAACAAGGTCAACGAGGGCGCCGATCGGCTGCACCTGGTCGGTGGCCGGCTCAGTTATGCCGACCTGTCCCTGTTCCAGTTGGTCGAGGGTTGCCTGTACGCGTTTCCCCATGCCACCAGCGCGGCGCTGGACGATGCACCGCTGGTACTGCGGCTGCACGACGAGGTTGCGCGCAACCGCCGCCTGGCGCTCTACCTGCGCAGCGAACGCCGCATCGCGTTCAACGAAGACGGCATCTTCCGGCGTTATCCCGAACTGGACCGCTGACGGCGCGGCCGTTCACCAGCTCAACGGATCGACGCAGTAATACTGGCGCAGCTGCGCGAACAGGGCCGGGTGTTCCTGTGCCATGCGCTGCGCCTGCTCGAAGAACGCCTCCGAGGCCACCGCGAAGAACTCGCCCGGATTGCTTGCGCCATAGTCGCTGAGCAGGCCGCCCCCGTGGCCGGCGGCGACCCGCTGCTGCAGGGCGGCGAACTCATTGCCGAATACCCGGGACCAGTCTCGGTAGGAGCGCCGGCTGCCCAGTGCCGGTGCGCCGTTGGCCTGGCCGCTTTCCTGGTCGAGCTGGTGCGCGAACTCGTGGATCACGACATTGCGCCCGTCGCCCGGGTCGGAAATGCCGTTCTCCACGTCCTGCCAGGACAGGATGACCTGGCCTTGCGACCAGGATTCGCCGGACAACACCTGGCGCAGGTCCTGGATCACGCCCATGCCCATCGGCTGTGCGCGCGAGACGACGAACGGCCCCGGGTAGACCAGGATCTGACGCAGGCTGGGGAAATACCCGGCGTCGCGGTTGAGCAGCAGCACGCAGGCCTGGGCCGCGATCGTGACCCGCATCGCGTCGGTCAGCGCGATGCCGCCACAGGCGATGAACGGCTTTTCGGCCAGGAATACCTGGATGTGCGCCTTGAGTTGCAGTTGCAGGTCCGCCGGCAGGCGCTGCACGAAAGGCAGGCGCTGCAACACCGCGCGCCAGGCAGCCGGAAAGGGCCGGGCGCGCAGGCGTGCGCGACGCCGCTCCAGTAACCACGGTCGGGCGAGCAACCAGACCACGAAGGCCAGCGCGAGCAGGGAGAAGATCAGGAAGGACAAGGGACCGGTTGACGGGGTGCGGTTGTTGCAGCACATGGGTGCGATCGCGCCGCTTGCAATGGCTGTGGCGCGCCGTGCCCCGCGCATTGTCCGGTCTGCGACAACCACGCACATTTTGCGTTGACATTAGACCGACCGGTCTATAGACTGCGATCCCATGGAAACCAACCCGACCCGAGAACGCCTGATCACCGCCATGAGCAACCTGCTCGAGCGCCGCGGCCTGCATGGCGTGGGCCTGAGCGAACTGCTGGCGCAGGCCAAGGCGCCCAAGGGCGTGCTGTACCACCATTTCCCGGGCGGCAAGACGGCGCTGGCCGTGGCCGCGATCGAAGCCATCGCAGCGCGGATCGCCGACAGCCTGGAGCGCCTGATGCACCAGCAGCGCGATCCGATCGCCGCACTGCATGGCTGGATCGCGTCGGCCCAGCGCCGACTCGACGCCAGCGGCTTCGAGCGCGGTTGTCCGCTGGCCACGGTTGCGCTCGAATCAACGGCTGACGACATCGCCTTGCGCACGGCCTTGGCCCGTGCGTTTGCCGACATCCGCAGCCGCATCGCAGCGGCACTGACCGGCGCCGGCGTGCCCGAGCCGCGTGCGCGTGGCCTGGCCAGCCTGATGGTCGCCACCTACGAAGGCGGCCTGTTGCAGGCCCGCGTGGCCGGCAGCGGCGAGCCGATGGCGCTGGCCACGCAAACCTTGCTCGAGCTGTTGCAGAACCCATCACCCACCGGAAAACCGACATGAACACGCCTCCCACCGCGCCCCAGGTCCTGCCGCTGACGACGCAGGACGGCTGCACCATCCGCGCCACGGTGTATCCGACCACACAACCGGCCCGGGCCCATCTGGTCGTGGCCGGTGCTACCGCCGTGCCCCAGGGTTATTACCGCCGCTTTGCCGAATACGCGAGCGCGCGCGGCTACCGCACGATGACGCTGGACTACCGCGGCATCGGCCTGTCGGCCCCACCCACGCTGAAGGGTTTTCGCATGGACTACCTGGACTGGGCGCGGCAGGACCTGGCAGCGGCGGTGCAGGCCATGGCCAGCCCGGACCTGCCGCTGGTCATGGTCGGCCACTCGTACGGCGGCCACGCTTTCGGCCTGTTGCCCAACCACGACAAGGTCGCGGCGTTTTACACCTTCGCCACCGGCGCCGGCTGGCACGGCTGGATGCCGACGGGCGAACGGCTCAAGGTCTGGGTCCTGTGGAACCTGGTCGGCCCTCTGGCCACGCGCTGGAAGGGATATCTTGCGTGGCGCTCGCTCGGCATGGGCGAGGACCTGCCGCTGGACGTGTACCGCCAGTGGCGGCGCTGGTGCCAGTTCCCGCGTTATTTCTTCGACGACCCGCAGGTGCGGCCGCTGCTGGCCGGCTTCCACGCGGTGCGCACGCCGATCCTCGCGGCCAACGCGCTCGACGACTGGTGGGCACAGCCGCGTTCGCGCGACGCGTTCATGGCCGGCTACCGCAACACGGCCTGGCAGGCGCTGGACATCGATCCCGCCCGTGCCGGGCTGGGGCCGATCGGCCACATGGGATATTTCCGCGCCCATGCGCGGCCGTTGTGGGACCACGCCTTGCGCTGGCTCGAGGCCAACGCCGGCGTGCCGGGCGCGGCGCCTCAGGCGGCCAG
Organism: Comamonadaceae bacterium G21597-S1; assembly: GCA_027214345.1. Lineage (GTDB taxonomy): Bacteria > Pseudomonadota > Gammaproteobacteria > Burkholderiales > Burkholderiaceae_C > CAISIP01. Next base: position 134,702 of record JAPWHR010000008.1, on the reverse strand, counting down.
CTGATCGGCCAGGTCGAGGAAATCGCGCGCGTGCAGCGTGTTGGCCGGGTCGGGGCTGACGTCCTTGATGCGGTCGGCGCCGAACTCAGTCGGACGCTCGACATAGGCGGTCTGCAGGCCACACGCGCGGGCCGCGGCCAGGTCGTCCTGGTGCGCGGCCACCAGCATCACGGCCGTGGGCGCGACGTCGAACACCCTGGCCACGCCGAGGTAGGTGGCGGGATCGGGCTTGTAGGCCTTGAACACCTCGGCCGACAGGATGCAGTCCCAGGGCAGGCCGCCGTGCTTGGCCATGTGGGTCAGCAGCCCGATGTTGCCGTTGGACAGGGTGCAGATCAGGTAACGCTGCTTGAGCCGAGCCAGGCCCCGGACCGCGTCGGGCCAGGGGTCGAGCCGGTGCCAGGCCTTGTTCAGGTACAACTTCTCGGCCTCGCCGAGGTCGTGGACGCCGAACTGCTCGAGCACCTGTTCGAGGATCATCCGGTGCAGGTCGTCGATCAGCGTCCAGCCTAGTTCACCCGACATCACCCGGCGCATCGCCGGCTGGTACCCGGCGCGCCAGGCCAGCGCAAACGCGCCCGCATCCACCCGTGGCCCCAGCGCCTGAGCGACTTCGCGCCGGATGCCGCCATGCCAGTCGACCACGGTACCGAACACGTCGAATGCCAGGACCCGGGGTGCAAGTGGTTTCATGCCGCCATGTTACCCATGATCGGCCCGGGTGTCGCCGGCGGCGCGCGCTCGTTGGCGGTACGCGGGATGAGCCCGGCTTCATGTTCGGTTAACAATGTCCCGATACAGTCTGGCGCATCTTCCCGTCGATCTTGAAAGGGTTTCATCATGTCGTCTCGCGCCCGATGGTTGTTGTGCGTCGCCTGCCTGTGCGGCGCGTCCTGGTCGCATGCGACCGGTCTCGCCACCTGTGATTCAGGGCCCAGGACCGGCTGGCAGCCGAAGGAAAAACTCGAGCAGCAACTCAAGGAAAAAGGCTACACCGTACGCCGCGTCAAGGAGGACGGCGGCTGCTATGAGGTCTATGCGCTGGACGACAAGGGACAGCGCGGCGAGTTCTATTTTCATCCGGTGACGCTGGCACCGGTGCCGACCAAGTCCCGATGAACGCAACGGCGCCACCCGCGGCGGCGCAGCTGGTCTGGAGCGTGCCGGTGCGCCTGCTGCACTGGACCCTGGCACTGTCCATGATCGCCAGTTTCGTCACCCATGAAGGCGGCGGGACGCTGCACGAATGGACGGGTTATGTCGCGCTGGCCGCTGCGCTGGTCCGTGTGGCCATGGGCCTGTTCGGCAGCGGCCTGTGGCGCTTTTCCGGTTTCGTGCGCGGCCTGCGTGCCACCCGCGACTACGCCCTGGCGGTCTGGCAGCGGCGCGAGTGGCATTACGTCGGCCACAACCCGCTGGGCGCATGGATGGTGCTGGCCCTGCTGGCGGACGCCGTGGCCACCGGTTTCACAGGCTGGCTGTACACCACCGACCGATTCTGGGGTGTGGCCTGGGTCGAGGAACTGCATGGAGCGCTCGGTCACGCCTTGTTGCCCTTGCTGGCATTGCATGTTGCCGGCGTGGTGTTTACCTCGTTGCGGCAGCGCGAAAACCTGGTCGCATCGATGCTGCATGGCCGCAAACGCGTCGAATCGTCCGCCAACGGGAGCCGGGCCGAGACCTGAGCGCCGCCCCGGTTGCGTGGCAAGGGAGTTTGGCTACACTGGGACTCAACTCAGCTCTGGTCACAGGAGGCGCCATGAAACCGATCGTTGAACTGCTGCACAAGCGCGATTCCACCGTGTACAAGGTCGCGCCCGACGTGACGGTGTTCGATGGCCTCAAGCTGCTGTCCGACTACGGCGTGGGTGCGATGCTGGTGATGGAGGGTGACACGCTGGTCGGTGTGTTGTCCGAACGCGACTACACGCGCAAGGTGGCACTGCAAGGCAAGAACTCTCGCGAGACGCGGGTGTCCGAGATCATGACGCGCGACGTCATCACGGTCGGCCCGCAGACCCGCACCCGCGAATGCATGGCCCTGATGAGTCAGCACAAGATCCGTCACCTGCCAGTGGTGGACCACGGCAAGGTGCTGGGCATGATTTCGATCCGCGACATCATGGACGACATCATCGCGGACCACGAGCAGACCATCGCCCAGCTGCAGACTTATATCAGCAGCTGAACGGGCGTCCCCGCCGACGGGTGTTCAGCTCTTGGAGCGCCAGCCCGGCTGCTCGTGATCCAGCCTGCGCTTGATGGCGGCGAAGAACAGGTCGCTCTGCGCGCGTTCGCCGGCGATCTGCTTCGCCACGGCACGGCAGTCGTCCTCGGCGATCTCGCGCAACGGCCGGCCGGCCGCCGCCTGCATGGCCAGTCCCTGGTGCATGCAGGCGCGCTCGAGGTAATACAGGTCGTCGAAGGCCCAGGCCATGGTCGCACCGGTGACCGTCACGCCATGGCTGGCACTGAACATCACCTCCTTGCCCTCCATCGCGCGACCGATGCGCGCGCCTTCGTTCTCGTCGAGCGCGATGCCGCCGTAGGTGTCGTCGTAACCGATGCGGCCCCAGAACCGCAACGCGTTCTGGTGGCTCATCGTCAGCCGGCCGCCCTCGATCAAGGTCAGGGCCGTCGCATAAGGCATGTGGGTATGCAGGATGGCCTTGGCATGCGGATTGAGGCGATGGATCCAGGAGTGGATGAAAAACGCGCTGGGCTCGATCGCGTGCCGGCCTTCGATCACCGAGCCCTGGCCGTTGATCAGCAGCATGTCCGAGGCGCAGACCTCCTCCCAGTGCAGGCCCTGCGGATTGATCAGGTAACGGTCGGGTGCGACCTCGAGCGAAAAATGGTTGCACACGCCTTCGCTCAGGCCGAGCCGGGCCGCCCAGCGCAGGGCTGCGGTGAGGTCTTCGCGTTCGTTGGGGTGGCTGGTCGGTGTCATGGGGCGCCTCTCGGGTCGGATCGTCATGGATGGTCGACCATTATCTGCAAGCGGCCGAGGGGCTCAGGGCCGGCTGCTGCGGCCGACGCTACTGCGAGGGTCGCGTCTGCGTCAGTCCGGTCGGCGGCCCGTCGATTGCGGTCCAGCCGCCGTCCACCGACAAGGAACTGCCGGTCACGTAGCTGGCCGCGTCCGAGGCCAGGAACGCGACCGCCGCGCCCACTTCGGATGCCTGACCCCAGCGGTTGAACACCGTATGCGCGGCGTAGGTGTCGTAGATGTCCCGGCGTTCCTTCAGGGGTGCCGTCAGCCGTGTTTCGATGATGCTGGGCATCACGGCGTTGACCCGTACGCCGTATTCGCCGACTTCGGCGGCAAAACCCTTGACCAGCTGGGCAATGCCGGCCTTGCTGGCGGCATAGATGCCCAGTCCCGGCTCCAGGGTCACCGCACGCATCGAAGAACACAGGATCAGGCTGCCGCAACGGCGCTGCGTCATCGGGCGGCCGAACGCGCGCAGGAAGTGAAATGCGCCCTTGAGGTTCAGGTTCATGACCTGGTCGAACTCGTCGTCGGTGTAGTCCAGGATCCGCTTGCGGATGTTGAGCGCCGGGGTGGATACGGCCACGTCCACCTGGCCGTGGCGCACCAGCACCTGTTCGGCCAGTGCGAGGATGTCGGCGCCACTGGCGGCATCGACCGCGCGGTGCTCCGCGGAGCCGCCGCCGGCGGCGATCTGTTCGGCCGTGGCCTGGGCGCCCGCGGCGTCGTGGTCGGCGCAGATCACGTGGGCGCCGAACTGGCCCAGCGCATGGGCCGAGGCCTGGCCGATGCCCGAGGAGGCACCCAGAACGACGGCGATCCTGCCGTTGAGCGATACGAGTTGTCGGTAGTCGTGCATGGTGAAGTCGATGTGTGTTGTGGCGCACGGGGCCGTCGCCAGGATGGCGCGCAGCGGGACAGTGCGAGCTGCGATCAGATGGGGGTCTAGGAGCCGATGGCTTCCGACGGCTGGAAGAACGGCGCGCGCACCATCAATCGATTCTCCTGCCGGATCAGGTAACCGGCGTCGGCGCTCTTCTCGAGATAGGCGAGCCACTGCGGATCGCGCATCATCGCCGCGCGGCGCGTTTCCCGGTCCGCGGCATTCTGGTAGACCCAGATATGCAGGTAGCTGTTGACATCACCGGTCTCGGTCAGCAGGTAGACCAGCGGATCGCCGAGGTGGCGCTTCTGCACCTCGAACCCGTGTTCCAGGTACAGGGCCTGGTGCTTCCTGATGGTGCCGGGTCGGCAGGTATAGGTGCGAACGTCGTAGAGCATGGTGGGGGTGGTCGGCAGGGGCATGGCAATGGAGCGCAGAGTGTCGGACGGCGCGCTCGGTCTGGCCTTGATCGGCCTTGCTCGCGCAGCTTGAAATGTAGTGCCTGTCGACGTCCCGCACCAAACGGGAGCCCGAACCGAGGCCGACCCGGATCAAGGCACAATGGCCGCATGCTTCCCAGCTACCTGATGCTTGACCTGGAAACCACCGGCGGCAATCCGGTGTCCGACCGCATCATCGAGATCGCCGCGGTGCGGGTGGAGGAGGGGCGAGAGGTGGCGCGCTGGAGCACGCTGGTGAATCCGGGGCGCTGGGTGTCGCCGTTCATCACCAGCCTGACCGGCATCGACAACGCAATGGTCACCGAAGCGCCACGTTTCGAGGCCGTGGCGCCACGGCTGCTGGAGCTGCTCGACGGCGCCGTGCTGGTGGCGCACAACGTGCGTTTCGACCACGGCTTTCTCAAGAACGAGTTCCGGCGCATCGACATCGACCTGCGCACGCGGCTGATGTGTACGGTGCGGCTGTCGCGCAAGCTGTATCCGCAGCACAAGAGTCACGGCCTGGACGCCATCCTGCGCCGGCACCAGTTGCACAGCGCGGCGCGGCACCGTGCCATGGGTGATGTGGATGCGGTGCTGGATTTCCTGGCGCTGGCCCGCGGCGAGCTGGGCGTGGAGCGCCTGCGCCATGCGGCGCGCGAACTGGTCAGTGGCGTGGCCAGCGTGCCGCCGCACCTGGAGACCGCGTTGCAGGGCATTCCCGACGCCGCCGGCGTCTATCTGATGTACGGCGAAAACCGCCAGCCGCTGTATGTGGGCAAAAGCCTGCACCTGCGTGCGCGCGTCCTGTCGCATTTCCAGTCCGACCACGCGACCGGTCGGGACATGCAACTGGCGCAGGGCACGCGACAGGTCGAATTCCGCCGCACCGCCGGTGAACTGGGAGCCTTGTTGCTCGAGTCGCGGCTGGTCAAGGAACTGCAGCCGGCGTTCAACCGCAAGCTACGGCGCACCGCGCCGCTGCATGCATGGCAGCTGGCGGGAGATGCCGACGCCAGGCCGCAGGTGCGGCTGGTCGAACTCGGCGACCTGCAGGCCAGCCTGCCCGAACGCCTGTACGGCATGTTCAAGTCGGCCAAGGCCGCGCGCCAGGCCTTGCTGGCGCTGGCCGACGCACACGGCCTGTGTGCGCGCGTGCTGGGCCTGGAGGCGGGTGGTGGTCGCTGTTTCGCGCAGCAGGTCGGGCGTTGCCGCGGTGCCTGCTGTGGCCTTGAAGACGGGCGCCGACACCTGCTGCGGGTGCAGCTGGCCTTGGCGTCGCAACGCATGCAGGACTGGCCTTTCGCCAGCCGTATCGGCCTGCGCGAGCACGATCCGCATACCGGCCGCACCGACATCCATGTGTTCGACCGCTGGTGCCACCTGGCCACCGTGCATGACGAAGCCGAATTGAACGACGCGCTGGACACACGCAGCGCGCTGGCTTTCGATGTCGATACCTACCAGTTGCTGCGCAAGCGGCTGCTGGCCGCGGACACGCGGCCCGGGCTCAGCGTGGTGCATTTCGACGCCGTGGGGTCGTCGACGCGCCGCCTGAGCGCCTGAACGGCCGCCGGCGCGCCACCGCCGCGCGCACCGTTCAGCTCCGCCGTGCCGGAAACAGCCGCGTCATGGCCGCAAAGATCATGGCCCCCAGTACCAGCGCGCCTCCGGCAACCATCAGCGCCAGCTCGAATCCCCGATCCACCGACGGGCTGTGCGCCAGGAACAGCGCCGTCAAAGGTGGTCCGGCCACCTGACCCAGGCCGTAGACGGCGGTCAGCAAGCCCATCAACGCGACGCTGTGCCTGGGCGCGACCCGACGCACTTCCTGCATCGCGAAATAGGTGGTCGCCGTCATCGGCAGGCCGAGCAACAGGCTGCCCAGTGCGAAACCGGCGCTGCTGGGCCACCACAGGCCGATGCCGATACCCAGGGCCTGGACCAGGCTGCATACCAGCAGCCGCCAGCGCAGGTCCGAAGCCGACCGAATGCGCGAGGCGAGCAGGGCGCCCGCCATGATGCCCAGGCCGAACAAGGGCCAGAACAGATCGAGCCAGACCGAGCCGGGAATCGCCTGGCGCGCGATCACCGGCAGGAAGGTGGCGCTGACGATGTAGCCGAGTCCGGCCAGTCCGTAGCCGATGGCCAGCAGCGCGATCTCGGCGGCTCCGTGCGCGGGCTTGGCATCGGCGTCGCCGCCGGACGGAGCCGGTTGGGCCGACGTGGCCGATGGCACGCGGTCATCGGCGTGCAATACCTGCCAGACCAGAGCACTGAGGCCGACCGCCAGCACTGCGAACACCAGCCAGCCGATGGCCGCCGAACCCTGCAGGGCCACCATGGCGCTGGCCATCACCCCGCTGAGCACGATGCCGGCGCCCGGCCCGATGAAGATCAGCGCGCCCATCTCCGGCTGCCTGCGCTGCGCCAGCTGGGCCAGGCACCAGCCTGCCACGTAGACGAATACCACGGCACTGGCCACGCCGGCCAGGAAACGCAGCAGCGGCCACAGGCCGGGCAGGTGCAGCGCCATGCCGGCGGTCAACAGCGCGGTCGCGACCAGGCCCAGGCGTACCATGGCCGGGCCGTCGACCGCCCGGTGCCAACCCAGGCGGCGCCATATCCAGGGCTGGAACGTACACCACACGGCGCCGACCAGGTAACCCAGGTAATTGGCACTGGCCAGCCAGCTGGCCTGCGTCAGGTCGGTGACGCCGTCGGCCAGCATCATCGGCAGGATGGGCGTGAACGCGAACCGGCCGATACCCATGGCCACGCCCAGGGCGACCATGCCGGCCAGCACGACCTGCCAGGCGGAAATCGAAGGCCGGTCGGGCTGCGGGGGCATGGGCAATCAGGTGGGGATCGGATCGGCGTATTCGGCGCGCCAGGCCGCCAGGTCGATCTCCCGGTCCAGCGGGAACAGCGGCCGCGGCACCTTGCGATACGGCTTGGTCGCGTAATGGGGCGAACACAAGGCGCCGCTGTCACAGACGATGACCCTGGATGCGATGGGTTCGAACGCGGCGCGGAAATGCTGCATCGACTTCAATCCCACGACCTTCTTGCCGGCCGGATCGATGCCGAAGGCGGTGAACTGCGCCAAGTCCAGCATCTGCGCCGGCTGGGTCACGACCAGCACCTCGATGCCGTCGATACGCAGCACGACGGTCGGGCCCCAGGTCTTGTCCAGGCCGCCGGTCATCGGGCCGTCGGCGAAATACCGGCCATCGCTGCGCAGCAGCAGCGTGGCCTGCACCGCCAGCGGGCCACCGCCCAGGCTGGCATCGGTCTTGCCGCCGAGCTGGACTGCAACCGTCTCACCGATCGCGGCATGTTGCAACAGCTGCACCGTCTCGGGGTCGACGATGGGGCCGAAGCAGGCGTCGGTGACGCCGGCCTGAAGCAGGGCGGCCAGCAGCGCGGTGGCATCGCCATAACCGCCACCGCCGGGATTGTCGGAATAATCGGCCACGATGATCGGTCGCCTGTCGTCGCCGGCGTCGTGGTCGCGGCAGATACGCGCGGCCTCGTGTACGTCGAGGAACCGGTTGATCTGTTCGTGGCGCTGGTTCCAGATGTCTTCGGCCAGTTCGTGGGCGAAGCGGTGGTGTGGCGCCAGGTCGCCCTGCGCCACGACGGTGACGGTGGGGCCGATCTCGGCGATGTCGGCGCGTGCGAATCCGGCATTGATGCTGACCGCGAACACGTCGGGATGTCGCTGCTCCCATTCGCGGGCGCGTCGCAGTCGCTCGGGCATCGCACCGACGTCGGTGCGCCCCCCGTTGACCTCGTCGATCATCGGAAGATGGGCACGGATGGTGCGCGGCCGGATTTCGCCGGCCATGGTGCGCTGCAGGATGTCGCCGGCCTCCAGGCCGGTGCGGCGCATGTCCACGTGGGGATAGGTCTGGTACGACACCAGGATGTCGGCATGCCGGCACATGGCCCGCGTCACGTTGGCGTGCAGGTCCAGCGTGACCGCGATCGGCAGCTCGGGGCCGACCACCGCGCGCAGCCGTGCCAGCAGTTCGCCCTCGCCGTCGTCACAGAAGTCGGTGACCATGGCGCCGTGCAGGCCCAGGATGATGCCGTCGAGCCGATCGCGGTTCTCGCGGGCCGCGGCGACGATGGGATCGGTCAGGCGGTCGAACGCATCGCGGGTGACGGCGCCGGCCGGTTGCGCGATCGCCGACAACACATGGACCAGTTCCCAGCCATGCGTGCGCGCCGCATCGCAGAAGCCGGCCAGTTCGGTGTTGGAGTCGCCGCGCCCGCTGATCGCCGAGGCACCGTCCAGGAAGAAATCCTGGGCCTCGAAGCTCTCGTAGCGGGTCGGGACCCGGCTGAAGGTATTGGTTTCGTGGGCGAACTCGGCGCTCAGCACGCAAAAACGGGTCATGACGGAATCTGGATGTGGACCGGACCGGCATGCCGTGGCCGGCAGCCGGTCGGATCAGGTGGCTTGTATCGGAAAGCGCGCAGCTTACATCACACCGAAGGTGTTGAAAGCCTCGACCGTGCCCATGCCGGCGCGGATCGCGTCGCGTACCTTGTTTTCGGTGCTGGCCTTCTCCAGCGCCTTGCTGATGGCTTCGTGCTCCGCGGCACGCGGAATCACCAGCACACCGTCGAGGTCGCCGAACACGATGTCGCCCGGTTCGACGCGTACGCCGTTGATCTCGACAGCGACCCGGTAGTCGACGACCTTGCCGCGCGCGCCCTGGTCCTGTGCGTAGCCGCCATACGAGAACACCGGGAACCCGGCCTCGAGGACTTCGGGCGTGTCGCGCGAATATCCGTCGAGCACGGCTCCGGCGGCCTTCAGATGCTGGGCACGTGTCGTCATCAAGCCACCCCAGAGCGCGAACTGCGGCGCGCAGCCGGTGGCGACATAGACCTCGTGTTGCTTCAGGTCGTCCAGTGCCTCGAACAGCAGGCCGAAGGGCTTGCGGCTCAGTTCGAGCTTGCCCTCGGGTTCGCTGGCGGCGAAACAGTTGGTTTCGAGCACCGGCATCGCGCGGCCGCACACCACCATGTCGCTGCGCAAGGCGCGGATGCCCGGACTCAGGAACTGGTGCAGCAGGCCCATCGTGTCCAGGATGTCGCCGACCACGGCGGGAAACAGGCGCAATTTCATCAGCGCGAACAATTCGTCATCGTCTTTCCACATGGCTACTCCGCTTGGGTCAAGGAAGCGGCCATTCTAGGAGCGGGACGGCCCCGGGCAGGCCCGGGCGTCAGAGTTGGGCGCCTCCGGTGGCCTGCAAGTCGTTTCCCGTGATGAAACTGCCTGCATCCGAGCACAGCAGCAGCGCCGCACCGGCCATCTCCTCGGGGGTACCGGCCCGGTGCATCGGGTTGGCATCGTGCACGATGGATTGCCATTGCTGTTCGTCGACGCGGCGCCACTGGTTGCGCGCGGTGGCCACCAGGCCGGGCGACAGGTTGTTGACGGTGACACCGAACGGCGCCAGTTGCCGCGCCAGATTCAGCGCCAGGTTGTGTTGTGCGCTCTTGAGCGCCGCATAGATTGCCAGTTCCGGATCTGGGCGGGTCTGGTTGATGCTGCCGATGGTCAGGATACGGCCCCAGCCGCGCTCGCGCATACCCGGCACTACCGCCTGCAGCAATTCGACGCTGGCTTCGAAGTTGATACGGATCTGGCGCTGCATGGATGCGCTGCCGATGTCCGTGAACGCCTCACGTTGCTGCACCGAGGCGCACACCACCAGCACGTCGACTCCACCCATGCACCGTTGGGCCTCGACCACGGTTCGGGTTCCCGCGCCGCGCTGGCTGAAGTCGGCCTCGATCAGGTGGTGCACCACCGAGCGCTGTTGCAGCTCGCGCGACAGCGCCGCTGCCGCGTCGGCATGCTGCAGCCCGGCGTCGGCCGAGCCGGCATATTGCAACGCCAGCTCCGCCCCGGCATCGGCAAACGCCAGCGTGATGGCGCGGCCGATCGACAAGCTGGCGCCGGTGACCAGCGCACGGCGGCCCCGCATCGTGAACCGCTGCGCCAGCGCATTGACGCCGATGGGCGAGATCACACCTTCAGGTTCCACGACGCGGCCTCCCATACCGGCCGGCCGCGCACGTCGCTGCGGCCGTCGTCGAACACCGCGCGTTCGGGAAACTTGCCCACGACTTCATACGCGGCACGTGACACGTCGGCGCCGAGCGCAAAGATCTTCTTCGCAGCCTCCGCGTCCAGCGCCTGCTGGAAGATGGCCTTGGTGGTGGACAGTCCCACCAGCGTACGCGCATCACCCTCGGTGATCCATGACCAGCCGCGCCGGTTCCACAAAACCTGGTCGATCCAGTCGCTCTGCGCCTCCTTGGTGCCGGCCCAGTTCGGTGCACCGTACTTGATGATTTCCGGCGTGCCGGCCTTGGACAACGCGGCAACCGCGCGGTGATTGGCCACCAGCAATGCTGTCACCGCCTTCGGATTGGAAGCCAGGAAGTCGCGTCGCGCGACGATCCAGATCCGGTGCGGGTAATACGCCTCGGGCGCAAACGGCGTCTTGGCGAAACTGGCGATGGTCTTGCCGGCGCCATTGCCCTCCGGACCTTTGTAGGCCGGGCCGGTCTTGCCGTCGTTGCGCAGCACGGTGACCAGGTCGCCCGCCCTTTCCGCCATCACCGAGGTCGGACTCAGGCTCAGGCAGGCATCGATACCGGGCTGGGCGCGGCCGAGTTCGGTCAGCGCATTGATGTTGCGTACGGTGATGCCGACGTCCTTCGGGTCATCGACACCCATATGGGCCTTGAGCATGCGCACCAGCACCAGGTGCAGGTCGGAGCCGACGATGGTCAGCACGTTCTTGCCCTTGAGGTCGTCCAGGTTGTGGATCGGCGAGTTCGGCGGAACCTGCAGCGGAAACAGGTTGCCACCGCCGACGATGGCGATCGGCACCACCGGGTCGGGCCCGGTCAACGAGCGGATGCACGGCGTGGAGCCCAGCGTACCGAACTGCAACTGGCCGGCGGCGATGCCCTGCAGCATGCGCAGCAGCACCGGGAACGACAGGTATTCGGTCTCCATCGCGCCGGCGCCGAGTTCCTTCATCGCCTGCTCGATCAGCTTGTCCTGTTGCATCTTCATGACCAGGGCGCCGGGTTCCTGCGCCAGGCCGACACCGAAACTCAGCCTGGCGGCCTGGGCCAGCGCCGGGCTGGCGCGAAACATCGGCAATGCGGCGATCAGTGCGGCGCCGCCGATCAGGTTGCGGCGATGGATAGAGGTCATGGTGTGTCTCCTGCGGTTGGTGGGAAAGGCTGGGCTCGGGATCAATGGGTTTCTTCGGTGATGGCCTGTGCCGCTTCGTCGCGGATCAGGCTCCAGATGTGGTCGGTCAGCCGTGCCATCTCCAGGCTGCTGCGCTGGCGATCTCGCGGCCGGGGCAGATCCACGTCGACCACGGCCTTGATGCGGCCGGGGCGCCGCCCCAGCACCAGCACCCGGTCGGCCAGCAACACGGCCTCGTCGATGCCGTGTGTCACGAACATCACGGTCGGTCGTTCGCGACCGGTGTCGGCGTCTCCCCACAGGCGCAGCAACTCGTCCTGCAGGATGATGCGGGTCTGCAGGTCGACCGCGGCCAGCGGTTCGTCCATGAGCCACATGGTCGGGTCGTTGGCCAGCATGCGTGCCAGTGCACAACGCTGGCGCATGCCGCCCGAGAGTTCATGTGGAAAACGCGTCTCGAAACCGGTCAGGCCGACCACCTCGATCAACCGCTGCGCCTTGTTGCGGCGTTCCGACGCCGCCACGCCGCGCGCGAAGGGGCCGAACTCCACGTTGCCCAGCACGGTGCGCCATGGAAACAGCGCGTAGTCCTGGAACATCACGCCACGTTCGGGTCCCGGGCCGGTGACCGGCTTGCCGTCGAACAGGATCGATCCTTGCGACGGCGCGTTGAAGCCGGCGATCAGCGACAACAGCGTCGACTTGCCGCAACCGGAGGGGCCAACGACCGTGAGGAATTCGCCGCGGCGCAGCGCGAAGTCGATGCCGTCGAGCGCCTGCACGCGCTGGCCGTCACGCGCCGACACGTAGGTTTTGCCGACACCTTGCAGTTCAACCAGTGTTTTCATGAGCGAGTCCTTCGGCGAATTCAATGCGGGCTCCACGGCAACAGCCGACGCTGCAACCAGCGCAGGCCGGAGTCGATGAGCAGGCTGACCAGCCCGATGGCCAGCATGTAGAACACCAGCGCGTCGACATCGCGCTGCACGTACAGGGTCTCGACCATCAACTGGCCGATGCCGGCCACGCTGCGGCCCTGGCCCTGGATCTTGATGCCGATGGCCAGTTCGGCGGCCACGATGGAGGCCCAGGCGAACGCCAGCGCGATCCGCGCGCCGGTGAAGATCGTCGGCATCGATCCCGGCAACAGCACCGATCGCAGCATCACCCAAGGGCCGGCGCCTAGCGCGCGCGCTGCCGACAGCAACCGGCGGTCGATCAGCCGAGCGGCCTGGGCCGTGTTGACGATGAACGGAAACACCGCGGCATAGGCCACGACGAACAAGGCTGCGTCGCCGCGCACGCCCAGCCACAGAATGGCCATCGGGATCCAGGCGATCGGGGCGATCGAACGCAAGGCGTCGAGCACCGGCCGCAAGGCACGGTCCATGGCGGGCACGACGCCGATCAGCAGGCCCAGCGGAATGCCGATCAGGGCACCGACCACAAAGCCGATGAGCACCCGCGTCAGGCTGCCCGACATGGCCTCGAAGATCACGCCATTGCTGCTGAGCGTGACAGCGCTGCGCACGACGCCCGAGGGCAGCGGCACCAGCCCCTGGGCCGCGGCCAGCCGCACTGCGGCCTCCCAGAACACCAGCAGCACGGCCAGCACCAGCAACGGCAGCCACCAGCGGGTGCCGGGCGGCAAGGGGTGTGTCGCCTGAAGACTCATGGCGCAGCCTCCGGTGCGGGGTTCCAGCGCCCCGCGCGTTGTTGCAGCAAGCGCAGCGCGGTGTCGGCGACCAGGCCCAACACCCCGACCACCAGGATCGCTGCCATGACACGGTCCATCTGGAAGAACTCCTGGTACCACAGGATGCGCCAGCCGATGCCGGCGTCGCCGCCCACGATCTCGCCGGCCACCAGCGCCATCCAGGCCACGCCCATCGACAGGCGCGCGCCGGAGACGACCGCGGGCAACGCGGCTGGCAGGATCACGTGGCTGATCACCAGCCGCCGCGGCGCGCCCAGCGAGCGGGCCGCATGAACCAGGTTGGCATCGACGCGCCGGATGCCGACCAGGGTGCTGACGAAGATCGGAAAGACGGATGCATAGAAGATCAGGAAGATCGGCACCGCGCGCCCGACGCCCAGAAACAGGATGGCCAGCGGAATCCAGGCGATGGGACTGATCGGACGCAGAAACTCGGCGAACGGGTCGATCACCGCGTCGAGCCAGCGCGAACTGGCTGCCACGAGTGCCAGCGCCAGGCCGCACAGCGTGCCCAGGCCATATCCGACGGCCAGATGCAGCAGGCTGGCCAGGATGTCCCGGGGCAGGTCGTCGGCCATCATGGCCAGGAACGCCTTCCACACCATGGCCGGCATCGGCACCAGCGTTGCATTGGCAACCTGGCGTCCGGTGACTTCCCACAGCATCAAGGCGGCGGCGATGCCGATCAGGGGTTCGGTGCTGCGTCGCAGGCGGCGGATCATGGGTTGCGTGGTCATGGGTCAGCCTGCAAACGGAGTTTCGGGCAAGCCGGATACGCCGACTCGCAAGGCCAGCACGCTGCCGGCCAGCGGTTCGTCCGCCAGTGCCTGCGCGTCCAGGCGCTGGCGCGAACTGGTGACGAACAAGGTGTCGAGCGCGTCACCGCCAAAGGCCAGGCCGGTGGGCTGGGACACGGGCAAGGGCAGGGTGCGGTCGAGCCGCCCCTGCGGGGTGAAGCGGGCGAGGCAACCGGCGCCCGAACGTGTGCTCCAGATGCAGCCGTCGCTGTCCACGACACTGCCGTCGGGCTTGCCCGGGACCACACCCGGTTCGACCAGGCTGCGCCAAGTGCCTGGCCGGCCGGATTGCGGGTCGTAGTCGGCCACCTCCAGGCGCCCGGTCGGCGTGTCGACGAAATACATGGACCGGCCATCGGGCGCGAACGCGAGCCCATTCGGCACGGTGATGTCGCTGCGTGCACAGGTCACCGTGCCATCGGCATCGATGCGGTACAAGCTGCCGCGGGTCTGCACGCCGAAATCCCACATGCTGCCGCACCACAAGCGGCCCTGGCGATCGCAGCGCGCTTCGTTGAGCCGGTTCTCTGGCACGCCGGTTTCCAGTGTCGCCAATGGGCACAGGCTGGCGTCGGCGGGGTCGAACCGGAACAAGCCATGGCGCAGTGCGAGCACCACATGCCCGTGCCTCGCGGTCACCACGGCGCCGGCCAACTCCGGCATCGGCCATTGCTGCGTGACCTGGTTGGCGCTGTCCCAGCACATCAGCGCCGGCGCCCGGATGTCGACCCACCACAACCGTCTCCGCTCGCCGCACCAGACCGGTGTCTCGCCCAGTGTGTCGCGCTGCGGACGCAGCACCTCGAACGGGAACGGTGCGTGGCTCATGTCGCGATGTGCGTGTGCAGGGCCGGTGCCATCGGATGCCGGTCCAACTCGGCGTCACGCAGCCGGGCTCCCAGGCCAGCGCCGGCCGGGAACCGGCAGTGCCCGTCCACGACCGGCCCGAAATCGGCGTCGACGAGTTGGCCGAACAAGGGCGATTCGTCGAACTGCAGCTCGAGCATGTCGAACGATCCGGCCGCCGCGGCCAGTTGCAGGCTGGCCGCATGGCAGATCGGGCCGGTCGGGTTGTGCGGCGAGAACTGCACGCCGTGCAGCGCGAACCGGTCCGCGGCATGCAGCATCTCCTGCAGACCCCCCATGTATTTGACGTCCGGCATCATCACGTCGTAGGCGCCGGCTTCGCAATAGGGGCGGAACGCCTCGAAGCGGATGCCTTGCTCCATGCCGGCCATGCGGATGCCCTTCGCGTTGGCAAGCGCGCGCAGGCGCACCAAGGCATCGATGTGCTCGTCGGTCTCCGGCAACGGGCATTCGATCCAGTACAGGCCGAGTTCGGCGGCTGCATGCACCAGCGCACGGGCCGTCGCCTCGTCGAAACGCCAATGGCAGTCGACCATCAGCCGGCGCTGCGGGCCGACGACGTCGCGCACCGCCGCGATACGCGCCAGGCCCTTTTGCATGGCCGCGATGCCGCCACCGGCGGCACATACCGCGGTGCCGACCTCGTCGAACGGTGCCAGCTTGAATGCCACGTGGCCTGCCGCCAGGGCATCCCGTGCGCTTTGTGCGAATCCTTCGGGCGTGCGCGGTTCGGTGCGGCGATTGATGTTTGCATAGACGGCGACACGGTCGCGGCATATGCCGCCGAGCAGGTCGGCCACGCTGCGCCGCTGTGCCTGTCCGTGGAGATCCCACAAGGCCTGGTCGATCGCCGACACCGCGGCCGATTCGGCGAGCGTGGCGGGAATGAGACCGGCGGCAAATGCGGCTGGGTGCGCGGACGCGACCAGGCCCAGACGCGGAGCGAACTTGTTCGCCGCGGCGATCACCGCGGCTTCCTGCCCGGCCAGCGAGGCTTCACCGCAGCCGACCGCACCGTCGTCCAGGTGCAACTGCACGAATATCCAGCAGGTCTTGGCGCTGACCCGGATCTGGTGCCAACGAGCGCTCTCTACCCGTTGGACGCTCATGCGGAACGCTCCCGGGCCGCGGGCGACACGGCCGCCAGGGCTGGCTGTGCATGGCAAGGGGCAGGACAAGCATCAAGCTGGTGGTGGTGCATGGTCGGATCCAGAGAAATCGGTTGTTCTGAGATTTATTGATCAAATATTAACTTAAATATCAGAAAATGACAAAACAAGACCTTCTTTTTGATCAAAAAAAGAATGCAGTTGAAATTTGCCGAAACCGGCAGACGACCCGTTGGCGCCGTCGGCCCCGGAGTGAGCGAGGTCGGCAAAGGCCAAGACATGGCCCGTGCGACTGATGCGAACCCATCGATTCCCGGCACCGCAGTTCGGGCGCTTGACCGTTCATCAACGCGGCACGGCCGAAAAAAATATACTTGGCGGTTTGCGCCAGCAGCGCCCCCAGCCCAGCGTCACGCGGGCCATGGCGAGTGCGACACCCCGCCATGACAAGCAGCCAGACATTCGCCTTACCTCGACCGGATCCAGATCGGTGGCGGCTTTCGGTCGCCCCGATGATGGACTGGACGGATCGCCATTGCCGGTTTTTCCACCGCCTGCTGACCCGCCGCACGCTGCTGTACACCGAGATGGTGACCACCGGCGCGCTGATCCACGGCGACGTGCCGCGGCATCTGCAATTCAATGCCGAGGAACATCCGGTCGCGCTGCAACTCGGCGGCAGCGAGCCGGCCGACCTGGCGCAGTGCGCGAAGCTGGGCGAAGACTGGGGCTACGACGAGATCAACCTCAATTGCGGCTGCCCGTCCGAGCGGGTGCAGCGTGGCGCCTTCGGTGCCTGCCTGATGGCCGAGCCACAGCTGGTGGCCGATGGCGTCAAGGCCATGGTCGACGTGGTCTCCGTGCCGGTCACGGTCAAGCACCGCATCGGCATCGACAAGAACGAGGACTACGGTTTCGTGCGCGACTTCGTGGGGCAGGTGAGCGAGGCCGGGTGCGGTGTGTTCATCGTGCATGCGCGCAATGCCTGGCTCAAGGGCCTGTCCCCCAAGGCCAACCGCGAGGTGCCACCGTTGCGTTATGCAACCGTGCACCGGCTCAAGGCCGATTTCCCGCACCTGGTCTTCGTGATCAACGGCGGGATCACGACCGAGGCACAGATCGCCGAGCAGTTGCAGCAACTCGACGGCGTGATGCTGGGCCGCGAGGCTTATCACAACCCCTGGCTGATGGCGAACTGGGACGAACGGTTTTTCGACCAGCCGTCTCCCGCCGCGGAGCGCGAGCGGGTCGAGCAGCAGATGGTGGACTACATGGCGCGCGAGGCCCGTGCGCACGGTACACCGTGGAGCTCCATCGCCCGGCACATGCTCGGCCTGCGCCACGGCCTGCCGGGTGCACGGCGCTGGCGCCAGGTCTGGAGCGACCATCGCCTGCGCGACGTTGCGCCGCAGGAGGTGATGCGCCTGGCGCATGAGGATGCGCGCACGCCGGTCGGGTCAGCGGAAGCGCTGCATGCCTGAGGCAAACCAGCATCATCCGCAGCAGCAACTCGCACTCACGCTGATCTGGCTGGTACCGTCGTTGTGGACGGTCAACTACATCGTCGCGCGTATGGCGCCCGGTGTCATCGGACCTTACCTGCTCGCTCTCGGGCGATGGGCCATTGCCGGCGCGGTGCTGGTCGCCATGTGTGCGCCCGAGTTGTGGCGCGAGCGCCGCCATATCGCCGCGCACTGGGGTCAATACCTGGTGCTGGGCGTGCTGGGCATGCTGATCTGCGGTGCATGGGTCTACCAGGGTGCACGATCCACCGGCGCCATGAACATAGCCCTGATCTATGCGGCGTCGCCGGTGCTGATCGCGCTGGGCGCCGGCCTGTGGCTGGGCGAGGCGTTCGGCAAGCGCCAGGCGCTCGGGGTGGCGCTGGCACTGGCCGGGGTGTTGCACGTGATCGTGCGCGGGCACTGGTTGGCGCTGGCTGACATGCAGTTCGTCGCCGGCGATGCATGGGTGCTGGCGGCGACGATCTCCTGGGCGGCCTTCGCCTTGCTGCAAAAGCGCTGGCCCAGCCCGCTGAGCGCCACGGCGCGACTGGCCACCATCTGTGTCTTCGGCGTCGCGACGCTGATCCCGTTCAGCCTCTGGGAACTGACCCAGCCCGACCTGCTGGTCTGGGGACCCGAAGCCTTGTGGCTGGTGCTGGCGGTGGCAGCCATGCCCGGCCTGGGCGCCTACTGGATCTATGGCTGGGCCCAGCGCATTGTCGGCGCCAGCCGGGTGGCCGTGGCCCTGTACCTGGGGCCACTGTATGCGTCCATCGGCGCCTGGTGGATGCTGGGCGAGCCGCCGGGGTGGCACCATCTGGTCGGCGCGATGCTGATCCTGCCGGGTGTGTTCCTGGTGACCGCCGCGCGGGGGCGCTAGGCGAACGGCCGTCGCCCACGCGCACTGCGGCGCCGGTATCGTTCCGGAGCGCGGCGTTCAGGTGGCCGCCTCCAATCCGTTTTCGAAATGCCGCTTCATCGCACGCGCGGCAGCCGCTGCGTCGCGGGCGAGCAGGGCGTCCATCACCGCCTGGTGTTCGTCCAGCGATTCCTGGATGCGGCCTTGCTTGAGCAGGGAATGCTGGCGGTTGAGCTTCATGACCTTGCGCAGGTCGGTCGACAGCTGACGGCTCCAGCGGTTGCGCGCGATGTCCAGCAGCCGCATGTGAAACTGTTCGTTGAGGGAGAAGAACGCGGTACGTCCACCCGGGCCTTGCCGTGCCGCGGCGACCAGTTCCTGGTGCAGGGACTGCAATTGCGCCAGTTCATCCGCACTGGCCTGGGTGGCCACCAGGCCGGCGGCATCGGATTCGAGCAAGGCGAGCACATGGTAGACATCGGCAAGGTCCTGCTCGGAGACTTCGGTCACGTAGGCGCCTCGCCGCACCTTCATGGTCACCAGCCCTTCCGTGGCCAGCACCTTGAGCGCCTCGCGCAGCGGGGTGCGGCTGATGCCATAGTCCTTGGCGAGCTTGAGCTCGTCGATCCAGCTGCCGGGCGGCAACTCCCGGCTGAAAATGCGCTCACGCAACTGCTCTGCCACCTCCTGGTACAACGCACGGGGAGCAAGGGATTGGTCGGACGTCATGATGGGGTCCAGGCGGTAGATGTCAGTTTGCCGGAAGATTTGTGAATTTATAATTATAAATAACGAGATTCAACCCTTATCACCTGCGTCCTGCCGGCCGAGCGCCGTGACAAGCAGGACACTTCAGCCCGGAGGCTCGCCATGAGCAAGAACACACCAGCCCAATCCCGACCGGCGAGCGCCGCCACACACGACAAGCCGACGCTGGAGCAATGGCGGGCGGCGGCGCGCAAGTCCGCCCCTGGTGGCGACCTCGACACCCTGGACTGGCACACGCCCGACGGCATCACGGTCAAGCCCCTGTATACCGCTGACGACCTGCACGGCCTGGCCCATGCCGACACCTTGCCGGGTTTCGCGCCCTACCTGCGCGGGCCCCAGGCCACCATGTACGCGGTGCGTCCGTGGACGATCCGCCAGTACGCCGGTTTCTCGACCGCTGAGGAATCCAATGCGTTCTACCGCAAGGCCCTGGCCGCCGGCGGGCAAGGGGTGTCGGTCGCCTTCGACCTGGCCACGCACCGTGGTTACGACTCCGACCACCAGCGCGTGACCGGCGACGTCGGCAAGGCCGGGGTGGCGATCGACAGCGTCGAGGACATGAAGATCCTGTTCGACCAGATCGACCTGGGCAAGGTCAGCGTGTCCATGACCATGAACGGCGCCGTGCTGCCGGTGCTGGCCGGCTACGTGGTGGCAGCGGAAGAGCAGGGCGTGAGCCAGGCGCAACTCAGCGGAACCATCCAGAACGACATCCTCAAGGAGTTCATGGTCCGCAACACCTATATCTACCCGCCGGTGCCGTCGATGCGCATCATCGGCGACATCATGGAATACACCGCGGCCCACATGCCGCGCTTCAACTCGATCAGCATCTCCGGCTACCACATGCAGGAGGCCGGCGCCAATCAGGCGCTGGAACTGGCGTTCACGCTGGCCGACGGCCAGGAATACGTGAAGACCGCCATCACCAAGGGCATGGACGTCGACGATTTCGCGCCCCGGCTGAGTTTCTTCTGGGCCATCGGCATGAACTTCTACCTCGAGGTGGCCAAGATGCGGGCCGCGCGGCTGTTGTGGTGCCGCATCATGAAGGATTTCGGCGCGAAGAATCCGAAGAGCCTGATGCTGCGCACCCATTGCCAGACCTCGGGCTGGTCACTGACCGAGCAGGACCCCTACAACAACATCGTGCGCACCACGATCGAGGCCATGGCAGCGGTGTTCGGCGGCACGCAGAGCCTGCACACGAACAGCTTCGACGAGGCGATCGCGCTGCCGACCGATTTTTCGAGCCGCATCGCGCGCAACACCCAGCTCATCATCCAGGAAGAAACCCATATCCCGAACGTCATCGACCCCTGGGCCGGCAGCTACATGATGGAGAAGCTGACCCAGGACATGGCGGACGCGGCGTGGAAGATCATCGAGGAGGTGCAGGCCATGGGCGGCATGGTCAAGGCCGTCGACAGCGGCTGGGCCAAGCTCAAGATCGAGGCGGCCGCAGCCGAGAAGCAGGCACGCATCGATTCCGGGCAGGACGTCATCGTCGGGGTCAACAAGTACCGGCTCGACAGCCACGACGAAATCGAGGCGCGCGACATCGACAACGTCGCGGTGCGCGAAGGGCAGATCGCACGCCTGCAGAAGATTCGCGCATCCCGCGACGCTAAGGCGGTCGACGCGGCGCTGGCGGCGCTGACACAGGCCGCGCAGGACGGCACCGGCAACCTGCTGGACCTGTCCATCCAGGCGGCCCGGGTACGCGCCACCGTGGGCGAGATCAGCGACGCACTCGAGAAGTCCTTCGGCCGCCACCGGGCCGACACGCACAAGGTCAGTGGCGTCTATGCCGCGTCGTACGACAATGCCGCCAACCCGGGAGGCGTGATGCAGCAGTGGGAGTCGATCAAGCACGACATCGCGCAGTTTGCCGAGCAGCAGGGGCGACGCCCGCGCGTGATGATCGCCAAGCTTGGCCAGGACGGCCATGATCGCGGGGCCAAGGTGGTGGCCACGGCGTTTGCCGACCTGGGTTTCGACGTCGACATCGGGCCGCTGTTCCAGACCCCGGAAGAATGCGCACGCCAGGCGATCGAGAACGACGTGCATGCCGTGGGTGTATCCACGCTGGCGGCCGGACACAAGACGCTGGTACCCGCCATCATCGCCGAGTTGCGCAAACAGGGCGCCGACGACATCGTCGTGTTCGTCGGCGGCGTCGTGCCGCGCCAGGACTATGACTTCCTGGTCCAGGCCGGTGTCAAGGGCATCTACGGCCCGGGCACGCCGATTCCGGACTCGGCGGCGGATGTGCTCAAGCAGATTCGCGCCGCCCAATCGACCTGATCGACCGTTCCATGGATTCGAAGGCCAAGTACGCCACGGCGCGCTCAGGGGAGAACTCCACGGCGGCAGCGCTCGCCGACGCGGTGCTCGGCCCGCCGGGCCTGCCCCGCCGCCGTGCGATCGCCAAGGCCATCACCTTGCTCGAATCGACCCGCGCCGACCATCGGACGCAGGCAGACCAGCTACTCGCGCGCCTGTTGCCGCATGCCGGCGGCGCGTTCCGGCTCGGCCTGAGCGGCGTTCCCGGTGTGGGCAAGTCGACATTGATCGAGGCGCTGGGCCTGTACCTGATCGCGCAGGGCCTGTCGGTTGCGGTGCTGACCATCGACCCTTCGTCGGCGGTCTCGGGCGGCTCCATCCTGGGTGACAAGACCCGCATGGAAAAACTCTCGGTGCACGAGCGGGCGTATATCCGGCCGAGCCCGTCCAGCGGCACGCTGGGCGGCGTGGCCGAAAAAACACGCGAGGCGATGCTGGTGCTCGAGGCGGCCGGCTACGACGTGGTCATCGTCGAGACCGTCGGTGTCGGCCAGAGCGAGGTAGCCGTGGCCGGCATGACCGACATGTTCGTGCTGATGCAACTGCCCAATGCCGGCGACGAACTGCAGGCGATCAAGAAAGGCGTGATGGAGATGGCGGACCTGGTGCTGATCAACAAGGCCGACCTCGACCCGGACGCCGCCAGTCGCGCGCGCGCACAGATCACGTCGTCGTTGCGCCTGCTGGGCCAGCATGGAAACCCGAAGCGGGCCGAACACGACAAGGCTGCCTGGCACCCCCGGGTGCTGCAGCTGAGTGCCTTGTCCGGTCAGGGCGCGGATGTGTTGTGGTCGGCCGCCACCGAGTTCCGCCGCCTGCGCAGCGCGGGCGGCGCATGGGAGTCGCGTCGGCGCCAGCAGGCCCTGGCCTGGATGTGGGAGCGTATCGAGGCCGGGCTGCGCCAGGCCTTCCGCGCCGATCCGCTGGTGCGCGCGCGCCTGGGCCCGCTGTCGAAGCAAGTGGCCGACGGCACCATGGTCGCGTCGGTGGCCGCACGCGAGCTGCTCGGTCTGTTTCACCCGGACGCCGACCAACCCGCCGGCGGGCCCGCGCAGCGGGAGGGCACGGCGCCGTGATCTCGCTGACCTCGATCGCCCGGATCGAATCCTCCACCGTCTGGCGCCAGAAGCGGGTCGAGATCATCGACCTGCCCGAAGGCCGCATGCTGGTCAAGGGACAGCGACCGTTGCGCGGCCCCTGGGCCCACCGGGTGCTGAATCTGTTCGCCTGGATGGCCGGCGTGCCCTACCTCAAGGCGGTGCCGGTGCACGGCGGCGCGCAGTCGCAGGCGATCGAACTCGCCCGGCTGGCGGCCTTGCGCGAAGCCGGCATCCAGGTGCCGCAGGTGCACCATGTGGCGCCCGACTATTTCGTCATGTCCTACCTCGGCTCCAATGACCTGGCGCGCGCCTTGCGCGAACAGGGGCCGCAGGCGTATGGTCTGTGGATGGCGGCGATGGAACACCTGCTGCTGGTTCACGCCCGCGGCCAGTACCTGAGCCAGTGTTTTGCGCGCAACATCATCGTGTCGAGCCGGTTCGAGGGCCTGATCGACTTCGAGGACGACCCGCTCGAGGTGATGACACTCGAACAGGCCCAGGCACGCGACTGGCTGATCTACTTGCAGTCCACGCTGTTCAACCTGGCGCTGGAGCCCGATCGGCTCGACGCTGCGCTGCGTGCGGTGTTGTCGCGCGAATCGGAGCCGGTACGCGCCGTGTTGCGCCATGCGGCGCGCCGCCTGTCCTGGTTGCGCCACCTGCCCACCAACCGCAGGATCTGGGGCAAGGATTTTGTCAGCCTGCAGGCCGTCGGCGCCGCGATGGTCCGGCACCACCAGCCCCACAACGAATCCCCCTTACCGGAGAAAAACGATGCATGAAATACTGGACCAACTCGAAACCATGCGCGAGCGCGCGCGCAAGGGTGGCGGCGACAAACGTATCGAGGCACAACACGCCAAGGGCAAGCTGACGGCGCGCGAACGCATCGAGCTGCTGCTCGACGAAGGCACGTTCGAGGAGTGGGACATGTTCGTCGAACACCGCTGCGTGGACTTCGGCATGCAGGACCAGAAGATCCCCGGCGACGGCGTCGTGACCGGCTACGGCATGATCAATGGTCGCCTGGTGTTCGTGTTCAGCCAGGACTTCACCGTGTTCGGCGGGGCCTTGTCCGAAGCCCATGCCGAGAAGATCTGCAAGGTCATGGACCAGGCGATGAAGGTCGGCGCGCCGGTGATCGGCCTGAACGATTCCGGTGGCGCGCGCATCCAGGAGGGCGTGGCTTCGCTCGGGGGCTACGCCGACGTGTTCCAGCGCAACGTAATGGCCAGCGGCGTGGTGCCGCAGATCAGCATGATCATGGGCCCGTGCGCGGGCGGCGCGGTGTATTCGCCGGCCATGACCGACTTCATCTTCATGGTCAAGGACAGCTCCTACATGTTCGTGACCGGTCCCGAGGTCGTGAAGACGGTGACGCACGAGGAAGTCACGGCTGAGGAACTCGGCGGTGCGATCAGCCACACGACCCGCAGCGGCGTGGCCGACCTGGCGTTCGAGAACGACGTGCAGGCGCTGCTGATGCTGCGCCGGCTCTACAACTACCTGCCGCTGAACAACCGCGAAAAGGCGCCGGTACGCGACAGCGGCGATCCGACGGACCGGATGGACTACAGCCTGGACACCTTGATTCCAGACAATCCGAACAAGCCCTACGACATGAAGGAACTCATCCTCAAGTCGGTCGACGACGGCGATTTCTTCGAGCTGCAACCCGACTACGCACGCAACATCCTGATCGGTTTTGCCCGCATGGGCGGCCAGACGGTGGGCATCGTCGCCAACCAGCCGCTGGTGCTGGCCGGCTGTCTGGACATCAAGTCCTCGATCAAGGCGGCGCGATTCGTGCGTTTCTGCGACGCGTTCAACATCCCGGTCGTGACCTTCGTCGACGTGCCCGGCTTCATGCCCGGTACCAGCCAGGAGTTCGGGGGCATCATCAAGCACGGCGCCAAGCTGTTGTATGCCTACGCCGAATGCACCGTGCCCAAGATCACCGTGATCACCCGCAAGGCCTACGGTGGCGCCTACGACGTGATGGCGTCCAAGCACCTGCGCGGCGATGTGAACTTCGCCTGGCCCAATGCCGAGATCGCGGTGATGGGTGCCAAGGGCGCGGTCGAGATCATCTTTCGCCAGGACAAGGGCGACGCAGCCAAGCTGGCGGCCAAGGAAGCCGAATACAAGGCGCGTTTCGCCAACCCGTTCGTGGCCGGCGCCCGCGGCTTCATCGACGACGTGATCTTGCCCCACGAGACCCGCAAGCGCATCTGCCGTTCGCTGGTGATGCTCAAGGACAAGAAGATCGAGAACCCGTGGCGCAAGCACGGCAACATCCCGCTGTGAGGAGACACCGACATGTTTGACAAGATATTGATCGCCAACCGCGGCGAAATCGCGTGCCGCGTCATCAAGACCGCGCGCAAGATGGGCATCAAGACGGTGGCGGTGTTCTCCGACGCCGACCGCGACGCGCGCCATGTCGCGTTGGCTGACGAGTCGGTGCACATCGGCGCCGCACCGAGCCGGGAGAGCTACCTGCAGGCCGATCGCATCATCGCCGCCTGCAAGCAGACCGGTGCTCAGGCGGTACATCCGGGTTACGGATTCCTCAGTGAAAACGCGGAATTTGCGAAGCGGGTGGAGGACGAAGGCATCGTCTTCATCGGCCCCAAGCATTATTCGATCTCGGCCATGGGCGACAAGATCGAATCCAAGCGACTGGCCGGCAAGGCGGGCGTCAACTGCATTCCGGGCGTCAACGACGCCATCGACGACGCCGACAAGGCGGTGCAGATTGCCCGCGACATCGGCTACCCGGTGATGATCAAGGCCAGTGCCGGCGGTGGCGGCAAGGGCCTGCGCGTGGCGCACGACGACAAGGAGGCCCACGAGGGTTTCACCAGTTGCCGCAACGAGGCGCGCAACAGCTTCGGCGACGACCGGGTCTTCATCGAGAAGTTTGTCGAGGAGCCGCGCCACATCGAGATCCAGCTGGTCGGCGACGCGCACGGCAACGTGGTCTACCTCAACGAGCGCGAATGCTCGATCCAGCGCCGGCACCAGAAGGTGATCGAGGAGGCGCCCAGCCCCTTCATCAGCGACGCGACGCGCAAGGCCATGGGCGAGCAGGCCGTGGCGCTGGCCAAGGCGGTGAAGTACCAGAGCGCCGGCACGGTCGAGTTCGTCGTCGGCAAGGACCAGAGTTTCTATTTCCTGGAGATGAACACCCGGCTGCAGGTCGAGCATCCGGTGACCGAATGCATCACCGGGCTGGACCTGGTCGAATTGATGATCCGCGTGGCAGCCGGCGAAAAACTGCCGCTGACGCAAGCCGACGTGAAACGTGACGGCTGGGCCATCGAATGCCGCATCAACGCCGAGGATCCGTTCCGCAATTTCCTGCCCAGCACCGGCCGTCTGGTGCGGTTCGCGCCGCCGGCAGAGACCATGTTCGCGGCCGACACCAACCAGTGGCAGGGTGTACGCGTCGACACCGGCGTGCAGGAGGGCGGCGAGATCCCGATGTATTACGACTCGATGATCGCCAAGCTGATCGTGCACGGCAAGGATCGGCAGGAGGCGATTGCCAAGATGCGTTTTGCGCTCGATGGTTTTGTGATCCGCGGCATCAGCAGCAACATCCCGTTCCAGGCGGCGTTGTTGTCGCATCCGGATTTCGTCTCCGGCAACTTCAATACCGGCTTCATCGCGGCCCACTATGCACAGGGATTCCGCGCCGAGGACGTGCCCCATGCGGACCCGGACTTCCTGGTTGCGCTGGCGGCCTTCGTGCGGCGCAAGTCGCGCGAACGTGCGATGGCAATTTCCGGACAACTGCCGGGATACGGGGTCAAGGTCGGTCACGATTTCAGCGTGATCACGCTGGACGACACCGGCCAGCACCGCTACACCCGGGTGCATGTCGACGAAGTCGTGGGGCAGCTGGGTTCGGCGGTGGTCACGCTGGCTGGCAAGAAATACGCCATCACCAGCCACTCACGGCTCAACGACATCTGTATCAGCGGGGAATGCAACGGCCAGCCCTTCATGGCGCAGATCGAACGCGGCACGCCCCGCAACCCGCTGGCGATGCTGGTGCAGCACAACGGCACCCGCATCGAGACCATGGTCGTCTCGCCACGCATGGCCGAGCTCTACCAGAAGATGCCGTTCAAGCCGGCGCCGGACATGAGCAAATACGTGCTCTCGCCGATGCCGGGCCTGCTGGTGGACGTGGCGGTACAGGTAGGCCAGAAGGTGCAGGCCGGCGAACGCGTGGCAGTGATCGAGGCGATGAAAATGGAGAACGTATTGTTCGCCGCTGCCGACGGCATCGTGGGCAAGGTGCTGGCGGCCAAGGGTGACAACCTGACGGTGGACCAGCCCATCGTCGAGTTCGCGTGAAGGAGGCCGCCACGATGCAACGCCCGTTCAAGGTGCTGGGGATCCAGCAGATCGCGATCGGCGGCCCGGACAAGCAGCGACTGCGCCGGCTGTGGGTCGACATGCTGGGGCTCGAGGTCACCGGCAACTTCGTAAGCGAACGCGAGAACGTCGACGAGGACATCTGCGCCATCGGCACCGGTGCGACCAAGGTCGAGGTTGACCTGATGCAGCCCATCGATCCGGACAAGAAGCCGGCGGTGCACGCGACGCCGCTCAACCATGTCGGCCTGTGGATCGACGACCTGCCGGCGGCCGTGGCATGGCTGAGCGAGCACGGTGTGCGTTTCGCGCCCGGCGGCATCCGGGTCGGGGCCGCGGGCTTCGACATCTGTTTCCTGCACCCCAAGGCGAACGACGAGTTTCCGATCGCGGGCGAAGGCGTGTTGGTCGAACTGGTCCAGGCGCCACCAGCGGTGGTCGACGCATTTGCGGCTTTCGCGCAACAGTCCGGCGCCCCGGCTGGGTGAATCCGGCAATATTTGCGACACGGGATCCGGATTACGGGTAAGGTTACAACGCAGTTACATCAAAGGTCGCCTCTCTCCGGCGGCCGGATGTGGCGCCGGATCGGTCGAAGCTGTGACTGCCGTGGACCGTATCCATGCCGCCACACGCAGGGCGGCGAGGAGACGATTGCTTGTTGCCTACCGACACCGGTGATCCGGCCTATTTCCACAAGGTCGTCGATTGCCAGCTGGCCTGCCCAGCCCATACCCCCGTTCCCGAATACATCCGATTGATCGCCCAGGGGCGCTACACCGACGCCTACATGGTGAACTGGGCGTCCAACGTGTTTCCCGGCATCCTGGGGCGCACCTGTGACCGCCCCTGCGAGCCGGCCTGCCGACGCACGCGGGTCGAGCAGAACGGCGGCGCGCCACCGGAGCCGGTGGCGATCTGCCGGCTCAAGCGGGTCGCCGCCGACATGAAGCAGGACATCGGCGATCGGCTGCCCGCGGTGGCCGAACCCAATGGCAAGCGCATCGCCTGCGTTGGCGCCGGGCCGGCGTCCCTGACGGTAGCGCGCGACCTGTTGCCGCTGGGATACGCGGTGACGATCTTCGACGGCGAGGCCAAGGCCGGCGGCTTCATCCGCAGCCAGATTCCCCGCTTCCGCCTGCCCGAGACCGTCATCGACGAGGAGACCGGCATCATTCTGGAGATGGGGGCCGAGTTCCACGGCGGCGAATCGGTCAATTCGATGCGCGCGCTGATGGCGCAGGGATACGACGCCATCTTCGTGGGCTGCGGCGCGCCGCGAGGGCGCGACCTCGACCTGCCCGGGCGCAAGGAGGTCGTAGACAACATCCATATCGGCATCGACTGGCTGGCCTCGGTCTCGTTCGGCCACATCACCACCATTGGACGGCGGGTGATCGTGCTCGGGGGTGGCAACACCGCCATGGATTGCTGCCGCTCCGCACGCCGCCTGGGCGGCGACGATGTCAAGGTGGTCGTGCGCAGCGGCTTCGACGAGATGAAGGCCTCGCCCTGGGAGAAGGAAGACGCGCAGCACGAGGGCATACCGATCATCAACTGCCATGTGCCCAAGACCTTCGAGCATGTGGACGGAAAACTCACCGGCATGACTTTCGAAGTGGTCAAGTCCATCCGTGACGCCAACGGCAGGCGCAGCCTGATCCCCACCGGCGAGCCCGACGTGCTGATCGAATGCGACGCCGTGCTGATCGCCGTCGGCCAGGAAAACGCGTTTCCGTGGATCGAGGCCGACTGCGGCATCGCCTTCGACAAATGGGGGCTGCCGGTCGTCGACGCCCAGAGTTTCCAGTCCAGCGTGCCAAACGTGTTCTTCGGCGGCGATGCCGCGTTCGGGCCGAAGAACATCATCACGGCGGTCGCCCATGGCCACGAGGCCGCGGTGTCGATCGACCGCCTGCTCAACGGCGAGTCGGTAACCCGGCGCCCGCCGCCGAGGACCAACCTGGTGTCGCAGAAGATGGGCATCCACGAATGGAGCTTCGACAACGACGTGTCGCCGGCCCACCGGTTCAAGGTGCCCTGGGCCAAGGCCGAGCAGGCACTGGCCAGCATCCGCGTCGAGGTGGAACTGGGCTTCGACGCGGCCACCGCGCTCAAGGAAGCCGGGCGCTGCCTCAACTGCGACGTGCAGACCGTGTTCAACAAGGAGACCTGCATCGAGTGCGACGCTTGCGTCGACATTTGCCCGATGGACTGCATCACCTTCACGGCCAATGGCGACGAGGCTGACCTGCGCACCCGCCTCAAGGCACCGGCGCTGAACCTGGCACAGGACCTCTACGTCTCGGGCGAGCTCAAGACGGGCAGGGTGATGGTCAAGGACGAGGACGTCTGCCTGCACTGCGGCCTGTGCGCCGAGCGTTGCCCGACCGGGGCCTGGGACATGCAGAAGTTCCTGTTGACGACCACGCAGGCCGGGCCCGCCTGCCGCGACCCGCGCCCCGCGACCGAAACCCTGGAGGCAGCATGAGCAGCACCACACAGCCCCGGATCGAAGGCATCAACGACTTCGTCATCAAGTTCGCCAATGTCAACGGTTCGGGATCCGCATCAGCCAACGAATTGTTCGCCAAGGCGATCCTGCGCATGGGGGTGCCGGTGAGCCCGCGCAACATCTTCCCCAGCAACATCCAGGGTCTGCCCACCTGGTACGAGGCCCGGGTATCCGAGCAGGGCTACCAGGGCCGCCGCGGCGGCATCGACATGATGGTGGCGATGAACCCGCAGACCTGGGACAACGACGTGGCCGAGATCGCGCCGGGTGGCTACTTGTTCTACGACAGCACCCGTCCGATGCCCGAATCCAGGCTGCGGCCGGACATCCAGGTGCTGGGCATGCCGCTGACCGAGATCTGCAACGCGGTATATGCCGACCCGCGCCAGCGCCAGTTATTCAAGAACATCGTCTATGTGGGCGCCTTGTCGGTGCTGCTGCAGATCGAACCGGAGGTGATCGAGCAACTGTTCGCCGAGCAATACAAGGGCAAGGAAAAACTGCTGGCACCCAATGTGCAGGCCTTGCACCTGGGGCGCGACTTCGCGCGCGAGCACCTGCCAGCATCGCTGGGCATCCAGGTACAGCGGCGCGACAAGGTCGGTGAACGCATCTTCGTCGACGGCAACAGCGCAGTCGCACTGGGTTGCCTGTACGGCGGCGCCACGGTCGCGGCCTGGTACCCGATCACCCCATCGTCCTCGGTGGCCGAAGCCTTTTTGCGTTATTGCGCCAAGTTCCGTGTCGATCCGCAGACCGGGCTGAACAACTATGCCGTGGTGCAGGCCGAGGACGAGATCGCGTCCATCGGCATGGTGGTGGGGGCAGGGTGGAACGGGGCGCGGGCATTCACCGCGACCTCCGGCCCGGGTGTCTCGCTGATGACCGAGTTCATCGGCCTGGCGTATTTTGCCGAGATCCCGGTGACCATCATCAACGTGCAGCGGGGCGGCCCGTCCACCGGGATGCCGACCCGGACCCAGCAGGCCGACATCATTGCCTGCGCGTATGCGTCGCACGGCGACACCAAGCACGTGCTGTTGTTCCCGCAGGACCCGCATGAATGTTTCGTCCACGGCGCGGCGGCGCTGGACCTGGCGGACCGGCTCCAGACGCCGGTGTTCGTGATGACCGACCTGGACATCGGCATGAACCAGCGCCTGTGCGACCCGCTGGTGTGGGAGCCCGATCGCGAGTACGACCGCGGCAAGGTCATGACAAGCGAGGAGCTCGAGGCCGGGAAGGATTTCGGTCGCTACAAGGACGTCGACGGTGACGGCATCGGCTGGCGTACCCTGCCCGGAACCCATCCGACCAAGGGCAGCTATTTCACCCGCGGCACGACCCGCGATCCCTACGCCCGGTATTCGGAGCGCGGGCCGGACTATGTCTACAACGTTGAACGGCTGCTGACCAAGTTCCGGACCGCCGCCGGCCTGGTGCCGCCACCCGTCCTGCACGCGGCGCCGCGCAAGACGAAACTCGGCGTGATCTATTTCGGCTCCACCAGTCCGGCCATGCACGAGGCACTGGACGTGCTGCTCGAGCGCGGCATCCTGGTCGATGGCCTGCGCCTGTGCGCGTTCCCTTTTGCGGACGAGGTCGCCGCCTTCATCGCTGCCCACAAGACGGTCTACGTCGTGGAGCAGAACCGCGACGCGCAGATGCGCCAGCTGCTGGTCAACGAACTCGAGGTCGATCCCGCCCGCCTGGTGCCGGTCCTGCATTTCGACGGAACGCCCATCACCGCACGCTTCATCACCCGCAGGATCACCGAACACGTCGAAAAGAACCCGCCGACGGCGCCCAAGGGTGTCACGCGCAGTCGCAGGAAGGACACGGAGGCCGCCGCATGACCTACATTCTCAAGCCCCGTCTGCACCACCCGTCGCTGACGCCGAACAAGGTCGGCTACACCCGGCGCGACTACGAGGGCAAGGTGTCCACGTTGTGCGCCGGTTGTGGCCACGACTCGATCTCCGCGGCCATCGTTCAGGCTTGCTGGGAGCTCGACATCGAGCCGCACCGTGTCGCCAAGCTCTCGGGCATCGGCTGCAGTTCCAAGACACCCGACTATTTCCTGGGCGCCTCGCACGGGTTCAACACCGTGCACGGGCGCATGCCGTCGGTACTCACCGGAGCCAACCTGGCCAACCGCGACTTGCTGTACCTGGGCGTGTCGGGCGACGGCGATTCCGCGTCGATCGGCCTGGGCCAGTTCGCGCACAGCATGCGCCGGGGTGTGCGTATGGTCTACATCGTCGAGAACAATGGTGTCTACGGTCTGACCAAGGGCCAGTTCTCGGCCACGGCCGACCAGGGCTCGCGCAGCAAGAAAGGCATCGTCAACAGCGACAGCCCGGTCGACCTGGTGGCGATGGCGCTGCAGCTGGGCGCCACCTATGTGGCACGCAGCTTCTCCGGCGACAAGCAGCAACTGGTGCCGATCATCAAGGGCGCGATCGGCCACGGCGGCGCGGCCTTCATCGACGTCGTCAGCCCCTGCGTGGCCTTCAACAACCATGCCGGCAGCACCAAGAGCTACGACTACGTGCGGGCCCACAACCAGGCCGTGAACCGGGTGGACTTCATCGATCTGGCGCAGCCCGTCGAGACCGACATCGCACCCGATACCGTGATCGAACTCGAGCAGCCCGACGGCAGCACCTTGCGGCTGAGAAAGTTACATGCGGGTTACGACCCGACCGATCGCCTATCGGCGATGAGCCATGTGCAGACCCTCCAGGCCAAGGGCGAGGTGGTCACCGGCCTGCTCTATGTCGACCGGGAAGCCAGCGACCTGCATGCCGCCTTGCACACCAGTGCGGCGCCGCTCAACAGCCTGGGGGCGGACCGCCTGTGCCCGGGTGCCGACGCACTGGCCCGATTGAACAGGTCGCTGCGCTAGCGGAGCTGGTCGCCGCGGGAGGCGGCGCAGCCGGCCGGGCTGGGCCGGGGATCGGCCGAAATCGCGCGTCAGCGCTGGCG
Organism: Comamonadaceae bacterium G21597-S1; assembly: GCA_027214345.1. Classification (GTDB taxonomy): domain Bacteria; phylum Pseudomonadota; class Gammaproteobacteria; order Burkholderiales; family Burkholderiaceae_C; genus CAISIP01. The sequence continues at coordinate 102,166 of JAPWHR010000008.1, read as the reverse complement.
CAAGGCACGAGCGCGGGCCTGCGCCTGTGCGATGGCTTCGCGCTTGCGATCGACCGGTGACGCTGGCCGGTCCGGGATCGAGCCAGGTCCGGCGGACCGCTGTGCGTGCGCAGGCGGTTCGTCGCCCGACGGCTGGTCGCGTTCGCGCCGGGCTCGGGCTTCATAACGGGCACGGGCCTGGGCGGCCAGGGCATCGGACCATGCATCCCATCCAGTGGCCTCGCCGCTCGTGTTCTCGAGCACGATGCAGTCCACAGGGCACACCGGAATGCACAACTCGCAACCCGTGCAATACGGCTCTATCACGGTGTGCATGCGCTTGTTGCTGCCGACAATGGCATCCGTGGGGCACGCCTTGATGCACAGGGTACAGCCGATGCACCAGTCCTCGTCGATGTACGCCACGGTGCGGGCGCTTACATGGCCGTTGGCCGGGTTCAGCGGCACCACGGGATGGCCGGTGATCGCGGACAGTCGCGCAATTCCCTGTGCGCCACCGGGGGGGCACTGGTTGATCGGTACGTGATCGAGCGCGATGGCGCTGGCGTAACGCGCGCAGTCCGGATAACCGCAGCGCGTGCATTGCGTCTGGGGCAGGGCCGCCAGGATCCGCTCGGCCAGGCTTGCCATATCGCCGCGTTATTCGCTGCCCGGTTTCGCCTTGCGTTTGGCCGCGGGTTTGCTGGCCGAAGCAGGTGCCGCCGCACGGGCTGCACGGGCCGCACGCGCAGGGCGGGCACGGCCGGAACCGGAGCCCGTCTTGGCGGCAGGTGTTGCGACCGCGGTTGCGGCAGGCTTGGATGCCGCCGACGACTGCGCAGCCTGGTGTTCCAGGATGAAGGCCTTGACCTCCGGATAGACCTTCTCGCGCCAACGGCGGCCGGAAAAGATCCCGTAATGCCCTGCACCCTTGACCTCCAGGTGCTTCTGGTGCGTCTTGGGTACGCCACTGCAGATCTCGTGCACGGCTTCCGTCTGGCCCGAGCCGGAGATATCGTCCAGTTCGCCTTCGATCGAGAACAGCCCGGTGTTGCGGATGTCCTGCGGTCGTACCCGTTCGAGCTTGCCTTGCGGCGACTTCACGTCCCAGGTTCCCTTGGGCAGGCTGAACTCCTGGAACACGACCTTGATCGTTTCAAGGTAGTAATCGGCATCCATGTCCAGCACCGCGTTGTATTCGTCGTAGAACTTGCGGTGTGCTTCGGTGCCGGCGTCGTCGCCCTTGATCAGGTCCTGGAAATAGTCGTAGTGGCTGCGGGCATGGTTGTCCGGGTTCATCGCGAGGAAACCCGAGTGCTGCAGGAAGCCGGGATACACGCGCCGCCCCGCACCCGGGAAGTTGCTGGGTACGCGGTAGATGACGTTGCTCTCGAACCAGCTGTGGCTCTTGTTCATCGCCAGGTCGTTGACCGAGGTCGGCGACTTGCGGGCATCGATCGGCCCGCCCATCATCGTCATGCTCAGCGGCGTCATCTCGCCGCGCGTCGCCATCAGCGACACCGCAGCCAGCACCGGCACGGTCGGCTGGCAAACGCTCATCACATGGCAATTGCCGTAGATGCCCTGCACGTGGCGGATGAAGTCCTGCACGTAATTGACATAGTCGTCCAGGTGAAACTCACCTTCGGACAGCGGTACGTTGCGTGCGTTCTTCCAGTCGGTGATGTAGACCTTGTGGTCACGCAGCATGGTCCGAACGGTGTCGCGCAACAAGGTCGAATGATGGCCCGACAAGGGCGCGACGATCAGCACCGCCGGCTGGCCCTTGAGCGAGTCCAGCGTGGTCAGGTCGTCGCTGAATCGCTTGAAACGACGCAGTTCGCAGAAGGGGCGGGCGACCTCGACGCGTTCGTCGATGGCAACCGACACCCCATTGACGTCTACGGTGCGGATACCGAATTCCGGCTTCTCGTAGTCGCGCAACAAGCGGTGCATCAGATCGAAGCCGGCCGACATCCGCTGGGAAAAGGGGGCCTGCCCGAACGTGGACAGCGGGTTCGAATACACCTTGGACGCGACTTTTGCCAGATCGGAGAACGGTTCCATCATGGCGCGTTGCGCTTCGTACATTTGATACAGCATTGTCTCTGGGCCCTTTTCTGGTATGTTGCAGTGCAATATACCAGCACTGGGCACCGCTTTGTGGAGTCACCGCCCAAAAGCGTGCACCCTGCAAAGCGGGACAGGCAAGGCGATGATCTAAACTCGCCACTCGTGGACTACGCCAATTCCAGCGCATGAGTGTTCAGACAACCGTTGTGTTTGCAGACCTGACGGGCAGCACCGGGGTCTACGAGACCATTGGGAGTGCGCGCGGGTCACGGGTGGTCACGCAACTCACGCAATGGATCTCCGGCATCTGTGTGGCCCACCAGGGCCGGGTCATCAAGACCCTGGGAGACGGTGTGCTGGCCGTCTTCCCCCATGCGCCCGATGCGATCGACGCCGTGGTCGAAATGCAGCGCGATCATCAAAAACGTCTGGCGCAATCGAATGCCGGTACCCGACTGCCGATCCGCATCGGGGTGGCGCGCGGCGAGGTGGAGTTCATCGACGAGGATTGTTATGGTGATGCGGTCAATGTCGCCTCGCGGCTCAGCGACCTCTCCGGCCCGCACCAGATCTGGGTCAACCAGCAATCCTTGGAAGACTCGATCGAGGCCGATGGGGTGCGGTTTCGTCCGCTGGGACCGATCACCATCCGGGGCAGGGCGGAAGCCTGCCAGGCGTTCCAGGTGGAATGGCATGAAAACCTCAGCAGCGACCTGATGACCATGCAAGCCAGCATCGATTCCCAGCAGGACCAGTTGGACAAGGTCGTGCTCGGCGGGGAGATCGAACTGACCTGGCTGGACCAGCACAAGAAGTTCCGCTCGTCGCAGTTGCCCATCCATATCGGCCGTATTTCCCAGGCCGAGTTCACCGTCAACGATCCCCGGGTGTCCCGGGCACATGCCCGCATCGACTGGCGCAACGGCAGCATCCTGCTGGTCGACGTCAGCACCTACGGCAGCTGGGTCCGGTTCTTTGGCGGCGGATCGGATCTGTTGCTGCGGCGCGAAGAGTGCGTGCTGCACGGTACCGGAGAAATAGCGCTGGGTGCCTCGTTTGCCGACCTGACCGTGCCGACGGTCAAGTTCTCGATTTCCTGATACCGGTTGCCTTGCGCTGCACTATGTTGATCCGATGGTTAACATAATATACATCGTATCAACTACAGTCAGACCATGAAACGGTCTGCGCCAGGCTGCCAAGTTCGCCAAAGCCGCGCCAATCGGTGCACCCGGTTCAAGGTGCTGGCTGCGCAGACAGGCCTGGATGCCGACGGCCTGGGGAAACTCCTTCAGGTCACGCCGCGCACCGTGCGTAACTGGTTGTCTGGTCACACGACCGTTCCTTATGCAGCCTTCAAGCTGTTGCGGGTGCTGCGCGGGTTCGAGCTTCCCATGCCTGGCTTCGAAGGCTGGTCGATGCACTCGGGCAAGCTCTGGACGCCCGAAGGCCGACCGATCGAGCCGTGCGACGGCGGCTGGTGGTCCTTGCTGGTGCGCCAGGCCCGGAGCTTCCGGGTCCTGTACCAGCAACAGGCGGATCAGCGAATGGCGGCGCTGGGCGCGTCCGGCGCAAGGGGCCCCGCTTGCGGGGAATGGGCGCCGGAGGCGCCAGGCGCGAAACCTCTTGCACTGCCCGGCATGCCGCTGGTAGGCTTACCGCATGGTCCGGTCGCACAAAGCTCTGTCAGTGGTGTAACCGAGCTGCCAGCTGCCCCCGATGGTAATCACGGGGAGATCCTGGGGAGAATGGGGCCAGTATGGGGCCATAGTGATGCTAATATGGTGTCATGGCCTTCAATCTCCGACTCCCTCAAGCCCTTGAAACCGATGCCCGCGCCCGTTGTGAGCGCATCGGGATCAGCCTCAATGCCCTTGTCTGCGTCGCCCTTGACGCCTATCTGCGAGGGCCTGAACCCGCCCAAGGGCCGGCCATTGCCCCCCAAGCTGTCGCAGCTACACCACAGCCGCCAGTGCCGCCACCCAAGCCCGAAGCCGTCGCCAAACTCTCCGAGCTGCGCGAACGTGTTGCCAAGCCGCTTCTTACGGCCAAGCCCGTTCCCCCGCCCCATCTCGTACTCGGACCCAAGGCGACAAAGGCCGACCGCCAGCGCCTGGCCAAGTGGTACCGCGAGAACCCGCAAACCTGAGGGCAACGGGGGCCAGCCATGACGCCGCGCATCCGTGCGGCGGTCGATCAGCTCAATGCCGACCTGGCCGAGGCCGATAGCTGGGTGCGGACCCTGGGCGAGATGCCCGAGCAGCCGACCTGGCTGTATGCCGTGGCCCGCCTGGTCGAGCGCATCGACACCAGCGCCCGCAACCTGGAAGAGTCCTTGAGCCTTGGCGAGGGGGCTCCATCATGAGCGAGTTCACCGACCGCATCTACCGCGCCTGGCTGCGGGGGTATGGGGCGCAGCCCCATGGAAGCGAAGCGAAACGTCCTGAGGGGTACCCGAAGGACCAACCCAAGCCACATCGTAGGCGTGGACAGTCGTGCCCTACCCGGCGTTCGCGTGCTGCTGACGCTGCGCCGCGGGCGAGGGGGCCGCGTGCCTTGGATGCCGTTGCGCGCCCTGATAAACCGGCTGTTCCTGTCTCCCGCCCTCCTCTTTTTTTACCCTTCAATGGAAAGAAATTCCAATGAAATCAACGTCTTGCAATCATATACATCGTATCAACGATAAATCAACCGTCACCATTTGCCCCTGGGCTGCCTGGCGCGAACAAATGCGGCAATGATCTCGGCCGAATCGGCCCGGTTGGCACGTTGGGCAAACTCGATCGCCGTCAGATCCTGCTGGTTCTTCAACAAGGGATCGGCGCCGCTTTCCAGCAACAACTTGACCGCCGACGGTGTTCCGTAATGCGCCGCCATCATCAGCGGCGTCGTGCCGTTGGGCGACGCGGCGTCGATGTACGCGTTCTTGTCGAGCAGGAAAACCATCACCGCAAGATGGCCCCGCGTGGCCGCGTAATGCAGCGGCGCCCAGCCCGGCTTGTTCACGTCCGCACCGCGTTCGACCAGTTGTTGCGCCATCTCCAGCTGTCCCGCCAGGCAGGCCAGCATCAGCGGACTTTCGTCGACCTTGTTGCGCGGCTCCACATCGAGCTTGTCCCACTGCAGCAGGGCCGCCACGGCTTTCGCGGCGTTGTCACGGGCCGCCAGATGCAGGGCATGTTCACCCTTGGGATCACGCACGTTGGCGTCGAAGCCCTGGCGGATCAATGTGCGAATGGCATTGCCGTCATCGTTGCGTACGGCCACGAAGAAGTCTTCGTAGGAGCCCGCTTTGACTACAGAAAATCCAATTAAAACAATAATATAAACAATATACTTCATGTCGATTCGATAGAATTTGGATGAGGTATTTCGATCAAATTGAATGCTGTTCATGCCAGAACTCCGGAGAACAGGCGTTCGAAATTGGCATTGGTAGACCGCCCGACTTCGGCCACGGAGCAGTTGCGCACCTGCGCAATCTGCTCCGCGACGTAGCGCACCAGCGATGGATCATTTGTCTTGCCGCGGTACGGCACGGGCGCCAGGTACGGGCTGTCGGTCTCGATCAGCAGGCGGTCCATCGGCACGAACGCCGCGACATCGCGCAGGTCCTGTGCATTCTTGAAGGTCACGATGCCGGAGAACGAAATGTAGAAGCCGAGGTCCAGCGCCGCACGCGCGACGTCCATGGTCTCGGTGAAGCAGTGGAAGACTCCGCGCGCGTCGGGCCCGGGACCGCCCTGCCCCTGCTCGCGCAGGATCGACAACGTGTCCTGCGATGCGCTGCGCGTGTGGATCACCAGCGGAAGGTCCAGCGCCCTTGCGGCCTGGATATGGACCTGATAACGATCCCGCTGCCACTGCATGTCGGCCACCGAACGACCATGGAGCCGGTAATAGTCGAGCCCGGTCTCTCCGATCCCGACCACGCGGTCGAGCCGCCCTCGCGTCAGCAGGTCATCCAGGCTCGGCTCGGTGACGCCCTCGTTGTCCGGATGGACTCCCACGGTAGCCCAGAAGTTGTCGTGGTCGGTCGCCAGCGCATGCACCTGCGCGAACTCCTCCAGCGTCGTGCAGATGCACAAGGCTCTTTGCACGCCAGCATCGGCCATGGCCTGGCGGATGCGCGTCAGGTCGTGCGCCAATTCGGGAAACGTCAGGTGGCAGTGGGAGTCAGTAAACATGCGATGGGGTCGAATCGGTTATGGCAAGGTGCCGCCGACAAGGGCGGGAACGACCGACCGACCGACAGGCCGGCCCTCGTCAAATGGTCTGGGTCGGCCGGTCGGAGCCGAGCGCCGCACCCAGTATCTCCTCGATCTTGATCTTGAGGAGCCTGGACTTTTCGTCCTTGGGAAACTGGATGCCCACGCCTTGGGTACGACTGCCGGCGGCCTTGGCGGGTGTGACCCAGGCCACCTTGCCCGCCACCGGATACCGCTGCGGGTCATCCGGCAGGGACAACAACACGTAGATATCGTCGCCCAGTTTGTATTCCCGAGCCGTCGGAATGAATATTCCACCTTCGGCGAACAAGGGGATATAGGCCGCGTAAAGCGCCGCTTTTTCCTTGATGGCCAGTTGGATGACGCTGGGACGGGGAGAAGTGGACGAGGTGCTCATGGACAAAGGGTCAATGCCGGGAGTTTAGGGCGTTTTTCGCCTGGCTCAGCAACGCCTCCTGCATCAGCCCAGGATTGAACGGATGCTCGACGGTGCGTGTGGCCCGCGCCAACGCCTTGCCCCATTGGCTCAGGGCTGCAAACGATGCCGGCGCAGGAAGGTCCTGAGCCCGGAAGAAGCGGGGCGCTGCACCGCAGTGATGCAACTGCATGTCGTGGCAGATCTTGTGCAAGGTCAGCACGATCTCGGCGGGCGACCACCCCTGCATCACGGCAGTGTCACCGCGCTGTACCGCCTTTGGCAGCGCCGACCATCGGCTGGCGTCCATGCCACTGGCACCGAGCGCCAGCGCATCCTCGGGGCGGCCACCGGCTGCGCGCAGCCAGACGGCGGCAGCGTCCGCATCCATGCCCTGCTCCGCCAGCCACGGCGCCAGTTCCTGCTCCTGGGGCCAGGCCATGGCGTGCATCAGGCAGCGGCTGCGAATGGTCGGCAGCAATTGCTGCGCCGCCTCACTGGCCAGAACGAACTTCACGTTGCCGGCCGGTTCCTCCAGGGTCTTGAGCAAGGCGTTTGCGGTCACCGCATTCATGCGTTCGGCGGGATACACCAGCACCACCTTGCCACGACCCGAGGCACTGGTGCGTTGCGAAAACTCGATCGCGTCGCGCATGGCGTCGACCCGTATCTCGCGGCTGGGTTTGCGTTTCTTGTCGTCCAGTTCGGCCTGGGCCTTTTCGCCCAGGGGCCATTGCCGTTGCTGCATCACGGTCTCGGGCATCAACACGCACAGATCGGCATGGGTTCGCACATCGATCGCGTGGCAACTCTCGCACTGGCCGCAGGCACCGGCGGGCGTGGGCTTATCGCACAACCACGCGCGCGCCAGGTCCAGCGCCAGCGTGTATTGGCCCAGCCCGGAGGGCCCTTGCAGCAGCCAGGCATGGCCCCGCTGGGCCAGCAACTGGCGCAGCTGGCGGGTCAACCAGGGGGCGGACAACGGCTGGCTCACCGGCCCGCCTTGATGCTGCGCACTGCGGCATTCGCCTCGGGAACGGCCCGGCGGCTCAGCGGACAAGCCTTCGTGCTACGCACTGCGGCATTCGCCTTGGGAACGGCCCGGCGGCTCATGCCATCCATCCCCGCGCACGCACGGCCGTGGAAACGGCCTGCCAGACGTCTTCGCGCGCAGCCGCTGCGTCGATGCGCACGAACCGCGCCGGGGCGGCGCGCGCGCGCGCAGCGTATGCATCGCGCACGCGGCCGAAAAAATCTTCGCCGCGAGCCTCGAAGCGGTCCGGGGAGCGTGCCTGCGCCAGCCGTTGCGCCGCCTGGGATGGCGGCAGGTCGAACCACAGGGTCATGTCCGGCTGCAGCAGTTCGCCGTCGTCGGCCGCGGCGTCGTGTTGTACCCAACACTCGAGTTGCTCCAGCACCGCGGCGGACAAACCCTGGCCGCCGCCCTGGTAGGCGAAACTCGAGTCGGCGAAGCGGTCGCTGATCACGACGTCGCCCCGTCGCAGGCCCGGCACGATGACCCGAACCACGTGATCTCGCCGCGCGGCGAATACCAGCATCGCCTCGGTCAGGCTGTCCATGGGTTGGCGCAGCACCAGTTCGCGCAGTTGCTCCGCCAGCGGCGTGCCGCCGGGCTCGCGCGTCACGGTGACCCGCCGCCCGTCATGGCGGAACTGTTCGGCCAGTGCGTCGATGTGGCTGGACTTCCCGGCCCCGTCGATCCCCTCGAAGCTGATGAAGACGCCCTGTTCCTGTGTGCTCATGGGCTCATCGCTTGCGCTGGTACTGATTGACCGCGCGATTGTGTTCGTCCAGGCTGTTGCTGAAAGCGCTGCTGCCGTCGCCGCGGGCTACGAAATACAAGGCCTTGGTCGAGGCCGGCGCTACGGCCGCGAGCAGGGATTCGCGTCCCGGCATCGCGATCGGCGTCGGCGGCAGGCCGGCGCGGGTATAGGTGTTCCATGGCGTGTCGGTCTGCAGATCCTTCTTGCGCAGATTGCCGTCGAACAAGGCGCCCATGCCGTAGATCACCGTCGGGTCCGTCTGCAGCATCATGCCCAGACGCAGGCGGTTGTTGAAAACGCCGGCAATCAGGGCCCGGTCGGCATGGATACCGGTTTCCTTCTCGATGATGCTGGCCAGGATCAAGGCCTCCTGCGGTGTTCGCAGCGGGCTGTCGGGCGCGCGGTTCTCCCAGGCGGCCTGCAGATGGCGGTCCATGGTGCGCAGGGCCAAGGCCAGCAACTTCAGGTCGCTCGATCCCTTGGCGTAGCTGTAGGTGTCCGGGAAGAAACGCCCTTCCGGATGCTGGCCCATGCGCCCGAGTCGTTCCATGATGTCGGCGTCGCTGAGCTCGGCGGTGTCCTGGCGCAGGTCTGGCGCCTTGGCCAGCGCCGCGCGCAACTGCCGGAACGTCCAGCCCTCGACCAGCGTCAGCGAGCGCAGCGACTCCTCGCCGCGCACCAGCTTGCGCAGCAGGCTGCGCGCCGTGGTGCCGCGCTCGATTTCGTAACTTCCGGCCCGGATCTGGCGCGCATCGCCCGACATCCGGAACCACAGGTGCAACAGCAGCGGCGACACGTCGATGCCCGAGCGGGCCACGACATCGGCCACGCCGCGCGCGCTGGTGCGCGGGTCGATCGTCACGTCGACGGAGTCGCCGGCCATCGTCAACGGTTGCTCCAGCCACCAGAAGGCCGCGCCGGCCAGGCCGGACGCTAGCAACACGAGTATCAGCAGAAAGCGTCGCACAGGCCTGTTCAGTCACGAGTCATTGATCGACGATGATAATTGAGCCCATGCAAATACCTTTGAACGGGGTCACCCCGCTGCCCCATCTGGGCGTGATCCGCGCCCAAGGCCCGGACGCCGCGACCTTTCTGCATGGCCAGTTGACGCAGGACTTCGCGTTGCTGGGTCCGTCGGAGGCACGTCTGGCCGCCTTCTGCACGGCCAAGGGCCGAATCCAGGCCAGCTTCATCGGCTTCAAGCGCAGCCCGGAAGAAATCCTGCTGGTATGCAGCCGCGATCTGCTCGCACCCGTGCTCAAGCGCCTGTCGATGTTCGTGCTGCGGGCCAAGGCGCGCCTGAGCGACGCCAGCGACGACTTCCAGCTGCTGGGAATCACCGGGGGGGCCCTGGACGCCCTGGCGCCGGCGTCCACAACCCCCTGGTCCCGCCAGGAGCTCGGCGACGCCAGCCTGGTGCAGCTCTATCCGGCGGACGGCCAGGCGCGGGCGTTGTGGGTCGCGCCAAACGGAACGGAACCACCCGCCGCCCCCCCCTTGTCACTGGAGTCGTGGATGCTGGGCGAGGTGCGTGCCGGAGTCGCAACGGTCGGCGCGGCCGTCGTCGAGGCCTTCGTGCCGCAGATGCTCAACTACGAATCGGTCGGTGGCGTCAACTTCAAGAAAGGCTGTTATCCGGGTCAGGAGGTGGTTGCCCGCAGCCAGTTCCGCGGCGTGCTCAAGCGCCGCGCGATGCTGGCGCACTGCTCAGCCGAGATGGTTGCCGGCCAGGACATCTTCACGCCGGACGATGCCGAGCAGCCCTGTGCCACCGTGGTGCAGGCCGCGGCCTGCCCCGAGGGCGGATGGGATGCCATCGTGTCCGGGCAGGTCGCGGCGATGCAGCAGGCCGCCACGTTGCATCTGGGATCGGCCCAGGGCCCGGCGCTGCAGGTTCGCGCCATGCCCTACCCCTTGCTCGAAGACGTCTGAGATCTGCGCCTGCAGGCCGTCCCGGCCTCAGAGGGCCCCGATACGCCGCGCCATGTCGATATGCGGCACGCCGGCCTCGTCGTACGGCTCGCCGATCGGGTTGAAGCCCAGCCGGGTGTAGAAGCCTTCCGCGCTGCACTGTGACTGCACCAGCACCCGTGTATCGCCCCGCTCGGCCGCCAACTGCATCAGCGCCTGCATCACGGTACGTCCGAATCCGGTCGAGCGCATGGTCCGGCTCACCGCCACGCGGGCGATCCGGGCCAGTTCCGGCCCCTCCTGCACCAGGCGGGCCGTGGCCATCGGCTGACCCATGCGGTTGCGTACCAGGACATGGACGGCGGTTGCATCGTCGGCATCCGCATCCAAGACATGGTCGATGCCCATCTCGTCGATGAACACCTCGCGCCGCACGGCCGATGCCTGCGCGCCGAGTTCGGCCCAACTGCCCACCCGGACCTCGATCGGGGACGCGCCGGCCTCGTAGGATTGCAGCATCTCGCGCAGCGCCTCGGGCACCGGCCTGGACGTCTGCGTCGCCGGATCGGCGAACACGTAGACGAGTTCTCCGGACACCAGCAAGCGATCGTCCCGGAAGATGCCGGCATGGAACAGCATCGACGAATTGCCGATGCGTCCGCATTGGATGCCGACGTCGAGCAGGTCATCGAGCCGCGCCGAGGCGTGGTATTCGAGCGTCGACTTCTTGACGTACAGGTCACCGCCAAGCTGGGACGGGATCGACTCGTACGGGATCGCCATCGCTCGCCAATACTCGGTGAACGCGGTGTCGATGTAGGTCAGGTAGTGCGGGTTGAAGACGATCCGCTGCAGATCGACCTCGGCCCAGCGCACCCGCAGCCGGTGGATCAGTCGGAATCGGTTTCGGGTCAGTTCGGTCATCGCGGTCGGGGGCAGCTACGGCGCCCTGGCGCCAGCTACGCAATCGTGTTCTTGCTACAGTGACGCTCTGATCCTACACCGGTACCCATCATGGCTTTCATCAATTATGTGACCCAGATCCAGTTCGAAGCCGGCGCGCTGAAGCTGCTGCCGCAGGAATGCGAGCGCATCGGCATCCGCCGTCCGCTGATCGTGACCGACGCCGGCATCAAGGCTGCAGGCCTCCTGCGATCGGCGCTGGACGCCTTGCCGGGCATGGAGGCCGCGGTGTACGACCAGACACCCTCCAACCCGACCGAAGCGGCGGTCCGCGAGGCCACCAACGTGTTCCTCGACCAGGCCTGCGACGGCCTGATCGCACTGGGCGGCGGATCCGCGATCGACTGCGCCAAGGGCGTGGCCATCGCCGCCCGCCATGAAGGCCCGCTCAAGACCTATGCCACGATCGAAGGCGGCTCGCCACGCATCACCGATCGTTGCCTGCCGCTGATCGCCGTTCCGACCACCAGCGGCACCGGCAGCGAGGTTGCGCGCGGCGCCATCCTGATCCTCGACGATGGTCGCAAGCTCGGCTTCCATTCCTGGCACCTGGTGCCACGCGCGGCCATCTGCGACCCCGACCTGACACTGGGCCTTCCGGCGCGGCTGACGGCTGCCACCGGCATGGACGCGGTGGCGCACTGCATGGAGACCTTCATGGCGCCGGCCTTCAATCCGCCCGCGGACGGCATCGCACTCGACGGCCTGGAACGCGCCTGGAAACACATCGAGCGCGCCACCCGCGACGGCAGCGACCGAGAGGCCCGGCTCAACATGATGAGTGCGTCCATGCAAGGTGCGATGGCGTTCCAGAAAGGCCTGGGCTGCGTCCATTCCCTCAGCCACAGCCTGGGCGGCATCGACCCTCGCCTGCACCATGGCACGCTCAATGCGGTGTTCCTGCCGGCGGTCGTGCAGTTCAACGCCAGCGCGGAATCCATCCGCAAGGAAAACCGGCTCGCGCGCATGGCGCATGCGATGGGCCTGCCTGCGCCCGACGCCATCGGCCAGGCGATCAAGGACATGAATGCGCGCCTGGGCCTTCCCGAGGGCCTGGCCGCGATGGGTGTGGGCGAGGACCAGTTCGAAGCCGTCATCGACGGCGCGATGGCCGACCATTGCCACAAGACCAATCCGCGCCTGGCCACGCGCGACGACTACCGGGCGATGCTGCGACAGTCAATGTAGTGTCGATGCGCCGGCCATGTGCCGGCGGCCATCACAGGCTGGCGCAGCGCGCCGGCAACCGGGCGTCGGCGCGGTGGCAGGCTGCGATGGGGTTTCGGTCATCGTCACATCCGCGCGCGCGGCAGGACGCGCTCAGTCCGACACGACCGTCCTGGCCGGGCGCATTGGCATCTGTGCCGCAATGTGCGTCGTGCCCCGCGCGCGTGCCAAGGTGACCTGGCGTTGGCGTTCGGCCAGCGCCTGCCGGCGGGCCGCATCGAGCGTGTCGTGGCAATGCGGGCAGGAGACCCCCTCCTCGAACAAGGGCGACGCCATGGCGTCGGCGTCCAGCGGACGCCGGCAGGACCGGCACAGCTGCAATTCGCCTTGCGCCAGTCCATGGCCGACCGACACCCGTTCGTCGAACACGAAGCACTGGCCCTGCCAGAGACTGTCCTCGGGCTTCACCGTCTCGAGGTACTTCAGGATGCCACCTTGCAGGTGGTAGACCTCGTCGAAGCCGCGCATGCGCAGCAATGCCGTCGATTTTTCGCAGCGGATGCCGCCGGTGCAGAACATCGCCACGCGCGGCTTCTTTCCGTCCCGTTCCGCCAGCAGGCCGCCCGGGCGCGATTGCTGCTCGAGCCATTGCGGCAACTCCGCGAAACTGCGCGTGCCGGGATCGACGGCGCCGTCGAAGCTTCCGACGGCAACCTCGTAGTCGTTGCGCGTATCGACCACGACCACGTCGGGTTGCCGGATCAGCGCGTTCCATGCCTGGGGCGGCACGTAGCGACCGGCCATGGCCGCGGGACGCAGGCCCGGCACGTGCATCGTGACGATCTCCGCCTTGAGCCGGACCTTCATCCGGTGAAACGGCGGCGTGTCGGCCCAGGACTCCTTGTGCTCGAGATCGGCCAGCCGAGCATCGCTGCGCAGCCACTGCAGGACGGCGCGTACACCCTGCGGCAAGCCGGCGATCGTGCCGTTGATGCCCTCGGGTGCCAGCAGCAGCGTCCCCTTGACGTCGTGCTCGCGGCACAGCGTCAGCAGCGGCGCCTGCCAGCGGGCGTGGTCCGGCAGTTCGACAAACTTGTACAAGGCGGCGGTCAGAAATCGGGACATGGAACAGAGGCTGGAGGATCCGCGCCACGGGGCGCACCCCGGTATTGTCGCCGCTGCTCGCAGGCCGGCCGCGGCCGCGCCGCACGCCAGTCACAAGGGCTGCAGCGTGTCCAGGTCGGGCGCCTCCACCCAGCGGACGAACTCCTCGGCCAGTTGCACGCTGGCGCTGGCGGCCGCACTCCAGTCGCGGATCCGGCCCGCCAGGTCATGGCGGTGGTGGATGAAATCGTTGCGGTCGGGCAACTTGCCGCGGGGCAGCCGGGCCACCCATTGCGGATTGGGGGCGAGCAACAGCAGGTTGTCCAGGAAGCCGGTCGGCTTGTGGCGCCACTTCAGGCCCTTGTCCAGCCAGCCGGGCACGACGGCGCGCTGGAAATGCGGGTACAGCACCAGGCCGGGCCGGACGCCGTCCCCCGGCGGCGCGACCCCCGCATAGTTCAGGTGCAGGTGGTAGTCGGTGATGCCGCCGTCCCAGTAGGCACCGGGCGGTGCGCCGGGGATGTCGTGCACGGCCCGCAGCATGAACGGGATGGAGCAGCTGGCCTGCAGCGCGGCATGGAAGTTGGCCGTCGCCAGCGGCACCTGGCGCGTACGGTAGTCCTGCGTGGCAAACGGCAGCGCGGCTCCCGGCGTGGAGAAGACGACTCGCTCGAGCCAGGCGCCCATGGCCTTGCGGTGCACGGTGTTGGTCAGGAACGCACCCAGGTAGCCGAGGGGCGTGCGCAGCCGATGTTCGCGCCCGAGCAGATGGCGTCCACGTGCGGTCAGCACATGCAGGCGGTAACGCGGGTGGCTCAACACCTCGCCGACGCGCTGGCCGTAGAACGCCTGCAGGTTGCTGCCGAACAGCTCGCTCACCTGGTCCGGGGTCGGACGCGACTGGCCCGGTTCCAGTGCATAGTCCTGGCGGATGTAGTCGTGTTCGAGCCGCTCAAATGCGCTCACGCAGTCGTCCAGGCAGGCCGTCGCCATGCGCCAGGCACCGATCGATGCGCCGATCAGGTCCACCGGCGTGTCCGCCCGCGGCAGCCACTGCCCGAAGATCCAGCGGTCGAGCGGACCGAGGATCAGGCCCTTGGGCCCCCCGGCGGCGCCGGCCACGGTGCGGATGTCACCCGGCTGCAGGCCATGCTGGCGGATATGCCGCATCGCGCCCGGCCCGGCATACAGGTGCAGTGCGCGCATGGGGCCCGGTCCGCTCAATGCTGGCTGGTCCAGTCGATCGGGTCCTGCTGCAGCACCATGTCGATGTCCAGCGCCAGCACCTCGCCGACCGGCCCGGGAAAGGTCACCGCCATTTCGCGCTGGTTCAACCCGCCGAGCTTGCAGCGCGCGCGCCACACCGCCAGATGCAGCACGCCGGCCAGCGGTTCATAGGCGTCGTTCATGAACGGCGAATCCTGATGCGCCATCGCGTCCACGATGGGCTCGGGAAACATCCATTGGCGGGCATATCCGGCGCCCACCTGCGCATGGTCGAAATCGAAACGCTTGCGCTCGGCCCGGGCCCTGCGCGCATCGAGCGCCGGCACTTCGCGGTCGAGCGCGGCCATTTCCTGGGGCATCGCGATACGCATCGCCAGCTCACCGATGAAATGGATCAGCCCGGCCGTGAAGGCGGCCTGCTGGTTCTGCCGTACCACACCCGCGAGCGACCGGCAGACCTTGGCCACGTCCAGGCTGAAGTCCCAGTAGGCCTGCAGGTTGATGCCGGGTACGGCCTTGAGCGAGGCCTTGCTGGCCGCGGCGTTCGCCATCGTGCGCACATGGCTCAGCCCCACCACCGCCAGCGACTCGGGCACGCTGTTGACCTGCCCCGAGAGCCGGAAGAATCCGGAGTTGGACACCTGCAGCAGACGCGTCGCCAGCGCCGGATCGGTGCTGATGAGCTGGGAGATCTTCTTCAGGTCGGGCTGTTCGCGCTCGAGTTCGCTCAGCAGCAAGGCCACGACCTTGGGAATACTGGGCAGGATGAACTGTGACGCCAACAGATCGCGCAACAACATGGGGCAATGGCTCCGGACAGAACGGTCGATACAACCCGGATTATGGTGCGGCGGGCCTCGCCGCTGCGAATCGGGCCCGTCCGCGGCCCACTCAGCCCTTGAGCCGTGCGAACGCCGAGGCCATCGCCGTGGTGGTTGCGGCCGACGGCGCCAAGCGCATGCTGCCACGCGTAGCGTCGCCCGACCCTCGTCGCCCCGGCTCCGCCGCACTCCGGCGCGCCGGGGTCGGCGCGCTCAGCTTCATCGTCAGCGAGATGCGCTTGCGCGCCAGGTCCACCTCCAGCACCTTGACCTTGACGATGGCGCCGGTCTTGACCACTTCCCGCGCATCGTTGACGAAGCGATCGCTGAGTTGGCTGACGTGGATCAGCCCGTCCTGGTGCACGCCGAGGTCGACGAAGGCGCCAAACGCCGCCACGTTGCTGACCGTGCCCTCGAGCACCATGCCTTCGCGCAGGTCCGCGATGTCCAGCACGTTGTCGTTGAGCCTGGCCGCGCGGAACTCCGGCCGCGGGTCGCGACCGGGCTTCTCCAGTTCGGTCAGGATGTCGCGCACGGTGGGCACGCCGAACACCGCATCGGCGAACATGTCGGGCCTGAGGCTGGCCAGCGTGGCACCGCGGCCCATCAGTTCGCCCACCGGCAGGCCGGTGTGTTGCAGGATCTTCTCCACCACCGGATAGGTCTCCGGATGCACGCCGGTCATGTCCAGCGGGTTGTCGCCATCGCGGATGCGCAGGAAGCCGGCACTTTGCTCGAAGGTCTTGGCCCCCAGCCCCGTCACCTGCAGCAGCTGGGCGCGGCTGCGAAAACTCCCGTTCGCATCGCGCCAGCGCACCACGGCGGCCGCCACGCTGGGCGACAGGCCGGACACCCGGCGCAGCAGCGGCACGCTGGCCGTGTTCAGGTCCACGCCCACCGCATTCACGCAATCCTCGACCACCGCATCCAGGCTGCGCGCCAGTTCGCCCTGGTTCACGTCGTGCTGGTACTGGCCAACGCCGATCGACTTGGGATCGATCTTGACCAGTTCGGCGAGCGGGTCCTGCAGCCGCCGCGCGATGCTGGCCGCCCCGCGCAGGCTGACGTCGACATCGGGCATTTCCTGCGACGCAAACGCGCTGGCCGAATACACCGAGGCGCCGGCCTCGCTGACGACGACCTTCTCGGGCACCGTGACCGGCGCGTGCGCCGGGTCGGCCGCCTGGGCCGCGCGCTGGAGCTGGCCGATCAGGTCGGCCGCCAGGCGGTCGGTCTCGCGGCTGGCCGTGCCGTTGCCGATCGCGATCAGGTTCACGCCGTGGCGCAGGCACAACTGGCGCAACTGGTGCAGCGAGCCGTCCCAGTCCTTGCGCGGCTCATGGGGGTAGATGGTCGCGGTATCCACCAGCTTGCCGTTGCGGTCGACCACCGCCACCTTGCAGCCGGTGCGGATACCCGGATCCAGGCCCAGCACGACCCGTGGGCCGGCCGGCGCGGCCAGCAACAGGTCGCGCAGGTTGTCGGCGAAAATCTTGATCGCGGTCGCCTCGGCGGACTCGCGCAGCCGCGAGAACAGGTCGCGTTCGGTCGACAGGCTGAGCTTGACGCGCCAGGTCCAGGTGATGCACTTGGCGATGAAGTCGTCGGCGGCGCGGCCCTGGTGGCGCCAGCCCACGTGCTGGCCGATGCGGATTTCCGCCAGCGCACTGGACGCGGCGCCCGTGGGCGACGGCGCCGGATCGGGCTGGGGCAGCTCGAGCTGCACGTCCAGCATCTCCAGCGCCCGCCCGCGAAATACGGCCAGCGCCCGGTGCGACGGCACCCGGGCGATCGGCTCCCGGTAGTCGAAATAGTCGCGGAACTTGGCCACGTCCGGGTTCTGCTCGTCCTTGCCGCTGCGCAGGCGGCTGGCCAGTTGTCCGCTGTCCCACAACCATTCGCGCAGCGTCTGCACCAGCGCCGGTTGCTCGGCCCAGCGCTCGCTCAGGATGTCCCGCACCCCGTCGAGCACCGCCTGCACGGTGGAAAAATCCGGTCGCTTGTCCGCCGGATCGGTCGGCGCCTCGTACGGGACGACAAAGGCCTTGGCTTCTTCCTGCGGCACCAGCGTCGGGTCCTGCAACAGCCGGTCGGCCAGCGGCTCGAGACCGGCCTCGCGCGCCAGCTCTCCCTTGGTGCGGCGCTTCTGCTTGAACGGCAGGTACAGGTCCTCGAGTTCCTGCTTGGTCGCCGCCGCCAGCAGCGCCTGGCGCAGTTCGGGCGTCAGCTTGCCCTGCTCCTCGATCGCGGCCAGGATGCTGGCACAGCGTTCCTGCATCTCCCGCAGATAGGTCAGCCGGGTGTCGATCTCGCGCAGGGCCACGTCGTCCAGGCCACCGGTGGCTTCCTTGCGGTAACGGGCCACGAACGGGACCGTGGCGCCGCCATCGAGCAGGTCCACGGCGGCCTGGACCTGGGATTCGCGTACCCCCAGTTCGTGGGCGATGCGGCTGACGATGGCTGACATGGTGTTTTCCTCCCCGGCGGTAAGTTCTGCGCGCCAGCCGCCGACCAAGCCGCAGCGGGCGCAAAGCCGGCGAGTGTGCCACAGCCCGGCGCGGCTCCCGTGCGCCGCGGAAATGTCACAGGAGGTAACGCATGACGAGGGACAAACCAGGCGCATCCGCACCGCGTGCCGTGGCCTGGGCGGCCGTATCGGCTGGGATGCTTGGGGCGCCGATGGCGCTGGCGGCGACCTGCCAGGTGCAATCCGGCGCCACGGTGGCGCCGGTGGTCGAGTTGTACACATCGCAGGGCTGCAGTTCCTGCCCGCCGGCGGACCGGTGGTTGTCGCGCCTGCGCCCCGGCAGCACCGCGCCAGCCGGCGCTGTGATCCAGGCGTTTCATGTCGCGTACTGGGACTACATCGGGTGGCCCGACCCGTTCGCGGCGCCGGCGCATACCGCGCGCCAGCGCCAGATCGCGGCCTGGAACGGATTGCGCAGCCTCTACACCCCGCAGGTCGTGCTCGACGGACGCGACTGGCGCCAGTGGCGCAACGCAGCGTTGCCGCTGGCCACGGCCGGCCGCCGCGCCGGCGCCAGCATCCGGTTGGCGCGGGGCGCGCCGGACCGGTTCGATGCCACGGTGACGCTCGAACGCGGCGGCCCCGACGCCTGGGCCGCGTACTGGACCGTGACCGACAGCGCGCACCGCACCGCCGTCGGCGCGGGCGAAAACGCCGGCGAGACCTTGCGCAACGACCACGTCGTGCGGCAATACACGCTGGCCGGGCACTACCGCGGCCAGCCCGGGACACCGCAGCCTCTGGTGCTGCATGCCGTTCCCGCAGCGGCCGGACACGCGCGCACCGTCAACCTGGTCGTGTTCGACCCCCGCAATGGCGCCACCGTCCAGGCCGTGTCGCTGGCCTGCCAGCAGCAGGCACCGTCCCCGGGCGCGGCCGCGCCGGCACAGCCCGGCACGGCCGCCCCGCAGACAGGCGTGTAAGGAGACTTCCTACAGACGATCGAGACAAACGGCGACTTAGCAGAAGCGGCCCCGAAGCCTACATTTCTTTACAAGGGCGTCACTGCCTACCTGCCGAGTCAATCCACCCAATTGTCTAAAGGACGTCATCATGATCCAACCGTCGCGCTTCTCCGCCCCGCCCCGCCACATTCCCGTCGCCGATCTGCCGCCGGCGACCCTGTCCAGCGAGCAACCCCGGATGACCGAGGAGCGTCTGCCGTTCACGGTTCGTGTGGTGCGTGACGACGCGGCCTTGTCCAAGGCGGTCAGCATCCGGGCCGAGGCCTATGGACGGCACATGCCGGAGTTCGGTGAGAAGCTGCGCACACCGGAGGCCATCGACAGCGAGCCCGGCGTTGCGGTCCTGCTGGCCGAATCCAAGCTCGATGGCGCCCCGATCGGCACCTTGCGCATCCAGACCAATGCCTACATGCCGCTGAAGGTCGAGCAGTCGGTGACCTTGCCGCGCTGGCTGCGCGACCGTCCGCTGGCCGAGGTGAGCCGCCTGGGCATTGTGGGTGGCACCATCGGCCGCCTGGTCAAGATCGTGCTGATCAAGGCCGCATTCCAGTATTGCGAGCAGGACGGCATCGACTGGGCCATCGTCGCCGCACGCGCGCCGCTCGATCGCCAGTACGACCAGCTGATGTTCGAGGACCTGTATCCGGAGCAAGGCTTCATCCCGATGCGCCATGGCAACAACATCCCGCACCGCGTGCTGGGATTCGAGATCGAGACCGGCGCACAGCGCTGGACGGAGGCCCAGCACCCCTTGCTCAAGTTCTTCGTGCATACCCATCACAGCGATATCGACGTGCAGGTCGAGCGCGAAACCAGCCTGGGCGGCCTGTTCCCGGATGCGCCGATGCTGCGGGTCACCCCCCCGCTGGGCCGCCGCCCTGTTTGAATTTCGCAACAAACCGCCCATTTAGGCCGTTGTGGACGGCCAAAAGAAGTGATAGTGTTTTGAGTTGCCCTTGTGTCCGCGTAGACTGACGCCAGCTTGGAACGGTTCCAAGGTCTACAAGGACGCATGGTAGCGCGCATCGACTCACGGAACGCACGCATGTGGCCCCGCTTCGGCGCGGCCATGGATGGCTTGCTGTGGGCGTTGTCCATCTACATGGTTCCGATCGCGATCGGCCTGGCGTCGATCGCGGCCATCGTGTTGTGGGACGACCAATACGCGGGCGGCGGCTCCCAGCCCATGCGGTTCCAGGTCCTGCTGGACACCTCCGGCGAATTGAACGTGGCACAGGCCGGGGCACAACTGGACCGGCAGCCCTGGGTCCCGCGCTTCGACACCCGCCGCTCCGAAAAGCCGATCTGGTTTGCCCTGGCCGTCCCGGCCGACGCCTCGAGCCGCAGTGCCACGATCGAGTTTCCATCGCGCCATGCATCGGCCATCGCCTGCTGGGACCGCAACGGCCTGGCACCGCTGGGCGAGGCCACGCGCAGCGCGGCCAAGGGACGGCTGTCGCTGGCCAAGGCCGGATTCGCCTTGCAGCTGGAGCAGGGTGCCTCCCAGGCGGCCATCTGCCGCGCCAACTTCGTCGGGCCCGCCACGCTCAGCGCGTCCTTGTGGGGCACCGAGGATTGGCTGCGGTCCATCAATGAATTCCACCGCAACTCCGGCCTGCTCGACGGCGGCCTGATCGTGCTGGCCGTCTTCGTGCTGATGACCGCCTGGATCAACCGCCAGATCCTGTACGTGCTGTTTGCCGCCTGGCTGGTGCTCACCTTGCGCATGAGCGCGATTTCGGCAGGATGGGATATCCAGTGGCTGGGACACACGTTGCCGGCGGAGTGGCTGCAGACCGGCCGTGCCGTCACCGTATCCTTCTACGGCCTGCTGACGCTGATGCTGTACCGCACGCTGTTCCACGACGAACTGGCCAAGACCCGGTACAACCGTCCCCTGCAGATGACGCAGTGGGTCTGCCTGCCTTTCATCATCGTGTCGCTGCTGCTGCCCTACAAGGTGTGGTTGCCGATGATGTGGGTCGTGACGGGCCTGGGCCTGTCGCTGATGACCGTCAGCCTGATCAACATCCTGACCCGCACCCAGTCCCGGGTTGCCATGTGGTACGGCGCCTCGCTGGGCGTGACCTTCCTGTCGAGCCTGACCGAGATCTTCGCCGCGGTGTCCGGCATCAAGGAGTTCGTGGTCGCCACCAATTTCGTGACCGTGGCGCTGTCGTCGAGCCTGCTGGCGGCACTGGCGATCGCCGAACAGATGCGCATGGAGCACCAGCAACGCATCAAGGTGCAGGCGGAACTGGAACACAACTTCAATGCGATGCCGATCGGCCTGTTCAGCCTGGACCTGCAGGGCCGCTTCATCAGTGCCAATCCGACGCTGCGCTCCATGCTGGGGGAGCAGGTACTGGCGCCGGGCCGCAACACCTGGCAGCTGTATTTCGACCAGGGTGCCTGGACGCAGCTGCACCATTTCGTCTACAGCCGGGTCGATGGCGAGCTGGAGATCAAGGGCAAGAAGCCGACGGACGGCAGCGAACAGCGCAAATACCTGGTCAAGGCCACGCAGGCCAACGAGCGCATCGAAGGCTCGCTGCAGGACATCACCGAGAAGGCCCGGGCGTCCGAAGACCTGAATTTCCTGGCCTACAACGATCCGCTGACCAAGGTGCTCAACCGCCGCGGCATCGAGAACGCGTTCCTTGACGCCAGCGCCACGACCCCCAAGGCGCGTCCGTTCGCCCTCGCCTACCTCGACCTGGACCGGTTCAAGCTGATCAACGACCTGTACGGCCACAGCGCCGGCGACGAGGTGCTGCAGCAGGTGTGCCGGCGCATCACCGACGTGGTGTCTGGATCGATCCGCATCGGACGAGTCGGTGGAGACGAGTTCGTGATCGTGCTGCCCGATACCAAGATGGCGCTGGCCTCACTGGTGTGCCAGGGCATCGTGCGCAACATCGGCAGCACGCCGTTCCGCGTGGGCGACAAGGCATTCACGGTGCGCGGATCCATCGGCCTGATCGAAGTCATGCCCGGCACGTCGATCAAGGACGCCTTGTCCACCGCCGACCGTGCCTGCCGCGACGCCAAGCGCGGACACCACGACGGCCTGGTGGTCTACGACCGCAATGCCGACGCCTTCCGCCAGCACGAGGCCGAGCTGCGCCTGGTCGAACTGCTGTCGTCGAGCGCCGCCACCGACGGGCTGTACCTGGAAATGCAGCCGATCATGTCGCTGAAGACGCCCAACGAGTCGCTGAACTTCGAGGTGCTGCTGCGCATGCGCGACAGCGACGGCAAACTGGTACGGACCGACCGCCTGATCGCGGCCGCGGAGAACAGCGGCCGCATGGGCGTGATCGACCGCTGGGTGATGTCGACCACGCTGGCCTGGCTCAGCGAGCACCAGCGCAGCCTGACCAATACCCGCTTCGTCTGCATGAACCTGAGCGGCGCGTCGCTGAACGACGAGAAGTTCATGCAGGACGTGTTCGCCATGCTCGCGGCCAACGCCGACATCGCCCGCCACCTGTGCATCGAGATCACCGAAAGCGTCGCTTTGCACGATCTCAACAACACCCGCCATTTCATCGACCGGGTGCGCAGCTTCGGAGCAAAAGTCGCGCTCGACGATTTCGGCGCCGGCTACACCTCGTTCTCCTATCTCAAGGAGTTGCCGGCCGACCTGCTCAAGATCGACGGCAGTTTCATCGTCAACATGAACCGCCATCCGGCCAATGTCGCGATCGTCGAGGCCATCGTGAACCTGGCGCGCAACCTGGGCATGCAGACCATCGCCGAGTGGGCGGAAGACACGGCGACCGTGCAGACGCTGGCCGAGATCGGCGTCAACTATGTCCAGGGCTACATCGTGGCCCGTCCGCAGACGGCGGACCTGTTGTTGACCGCGCAGTCGTCGGCCAGTTTCATCCAGGACGAGGAACTGCTGCGTTTCACCAACATCCTGGGCAAGTCCGAGGACATCCGGGCCCAGGTCGACCTGTTTGACCAGATGGGTTCGCGCCAGGTGCATTGACGCCCGGCACCGCCGGGCGCGGCAGCCGCAGCCGCAGCCGCAGCCGCAGCCGCCCGATCAGGCGCGCAAGGCCTTGCGCAGTTCCGCGCCAAGTTCGGGCTTGTCGGCGAACGGATCCGTCGGGTTGCGTGCCTGCATGATGTCCTCGAGCCGGGTCTGCACCGACTTGATGGCCTTGGGATGGCTGTAGATGTAGAAGCGATCTGCCGCCACGGCATCGAACACCAGCTGGGCCACGTCGGCGGCCGACACCTTGCCCGATCCCACAGCCTTGTCGCTCATGGCCTGGCCGATCAACTGGCTGCGCGTGGGCTTGCCCGCCTGATCCGACAACTCCGCCGGCCGGTTGCGATGGCTCTGGCTGATGCCGGTGGGAACAAAGAACGGACACAACACGCTGGCGCTGATCTGGTCGGTGACCAGCGACAGATCCTGGTACAGGGTTTCGGTCAAGGCCACGACAGCGTGTTTGCTGACGTTATAGACGCCCATGTTGGGCGGCGCCAGCAGGCCGGCCATGCTGGCGGTGTTGACGATGTGCCCGCGCCAGGCCGGATCGGCGCCGGCGGCCTCGAGCATCATCGGCGTGAACACCCGAACCCCATGGGCGACGCCCATCAGGTTCACGCCCAGCACCCATTCCCAGTCCTTGACACTGGTCTCCCAGATCAGGCCGCCGGCACCGACGCCGGCGTTGTTGAACACCAAATGCGGAGCGCCGAATCGCTCGGCAACCGCGCGCCCGAGGGCCTCGACCTCGTCGGCCCTGGACACGTCGAGCCGGCAGGCCAGCACCTGGGCACCGGCGGCCTGCATTTCGTCCCGCGCGCGGTCCAGCGCATCCTGCTGCACGTCGGCCAGCACCAGGTTCATGCCCAGCCTGGCGCCGATGCGCGCGCATTCCAGGCCGAAGCCGGAGCCTGCACCTGTCAGCACGGCGGTCTTGTTCTTGAAATCATCGATCATGGTGGTCTCCTGGTTTCATGGGGTCCTGAGCATCTGCACGTGGTCGATGCCGTCCTCGACATAGTCGATACCGGTGTCGACGAACCCGTGCCGGCAATAGAAGTCCTTCAATCGGGCCTGGGCGCCGATACGCACCGGTTGCGCGCCCCAGATGCGGCGCACCAGATCCAGCGCCTGCTCCACCAGCTGGTGGCCCAGACCGGTGCCCCGGGTATCGAAACGTGTCGCGATCCGGCCGATGCTGATCTCGGGAAAGTGCACGCCGGGCGGAAAACACCGCGCATAGGCCAGCAGTTCGCCCTGCCGTTCACCGGTCAGGTGCATCGCCAGATGGTCGGTCCCGTCGAGGTCCTGGAACAGGCAATTCTGCTCGACGACGAAGACCGCGCTGCGCAGCTGCAGGATGGCGTACAGGGTCGCCGGGTGCAGTTGCTCCAGCGATGCGCTGTTCCATTCCAGCACCGCCGCCCCGGGATTCATCGGCACACCTTGCGCTGTGCCCAGCGGCATGGATGCGGCCGGCTCATGCCGGCTCCGCTGCGCGCAGCACGTAGCCGATGCGCGGGAAATGCACGTGCACGGTGCCTGCGCGCGCATCGCTGCGGCGCAGCGTGTAGTGCATCCGGGTCGCGGCCACGAGTTCGCCTTCGGTCGGCTCGGGTCCGAAATCATTGCCGGAGATGCTCACCCGCGATCCCAGCGCAATGCCGTGATCGTCCTGGAATGCCGCGTCGTCGACGGGCACAGGGGTCGATTGCGCCGCCAGTGCGATGGCCGCATCGGCATCCAGGCGCGTGCAGCTTGCGTGGCCGATGGCGGCCATGCGGTCCATCCAGGCAAGCACGCCCGGCGTCGCATCGAGCACGTCGGCCATGACGCTGGTCTGCACACGGGTGAACCACAGCCCATGGTAGGCGGCGAAATCGGCCACGCACGGCTGCGCGCCGAGCAGGAAGTCCTGCCCTTCGAGCATATTGGCGAGCCGGCGCAGATAGGACCTGTAGGCGCCGGCCGCATCGCCGGGGCGGATGCGTGGCGTGGCCACGCGCATGGCCGCACGATCGGCGCCGAAGGCCTTGGCGGCATCGGGTCCGGCCGTGCCGAACATCTGCGCCACTCCCTTGGGCGACAGGCTGTAGGCCATCGATGTCCAGAACAGCGTGGTGTCGGCCCATTGGGCCAGCACCCGTGCCATGCCCTTGTCGCGCGCCGGATACAGCGTCGGCTCGGGCTGCAGGTGCTCGAGCACGTCGCAGATCAATGCGGTGTCGCAATAGATGTCGGCGCCGACCTGCAGCACCGGCGTCTTGCGGTATCCGCCGGTCAGCGCCAGCAGGTCGGGCTTGGGCATGACCATCGGGATGTGGACCGATTGCCAGGCCAGTTTCTTGTAGCCCAGCACGAGCCGGACCTTCTCGGCGAACGGGGACTTGGGGTAGTGGTGCAGGATCGGTTCGGTCATGGCAGAGGTCGAGCGTGTCGGGAATGGATGCGGACTCAGCGTGGCCGGGCCCGCGCGAGGATGGCGTCGAAATCGGTGTCGCCGGCCAGGCAGCCGAAGACCTGGCCGGTCGGCCCAGCCAGTCGCGACTGGCAGAAGGCGCGGGCGACCGGCTCCGGCGCCGTCTGCACCAGCAAACTGGACTGCACCGCCAGCGCGATGTCCTGCGCGAGCCGTCGGACCTCGCTCTCGGGGGGCGCGGCATCGATGCGATCGGGCAGGCCCGCCAGGAGGCGGTCCAGCGCCGGGTGGAAACCACGCGCCGGCGCACACTCCCGCACCAGCGTCGTCGCCGCGTCCGCCTGTCGCAAGGCGCGCAGCAGGTCGAGCGCCATGATGTTGCCCGATCCTTCCCAGATCGAGTTCAGCGGCATCTCGCGGTAGATGCGGGCCATCACGCCATGCCCGCCCTCTTCCACATACCCGTTGCCACCCAGGCACTCCATCGCCTCCTGCGCGAAGTGACTGCCGCGCTTGCAGATCCAGAACTTGCTCACGGGCGTCAACAGGCGGGCCAGCGCGCGTTCGTGATCATCATCGCTCCGATCGAAGGTGCGCGCGAGCCGCAGCGCCAGCGCGCAGGCGGCCTCGCTCTCGAGCGCCAGGTCGGCCAGCACGTTGCGCATCAGCGGTTGGGCCAGCAGCGGCTTGCCGAAGGCGCTGCGCTGGGCCGTGTGGTCGATCGCGATCGACAAGGCCTGGCGCATCAGTCCGCTGGTGCCCAGCGCGCAGTCGAGCCGGGTCATCGAGCCCATCGCCAGGATCTGCGGTATGCCGCGGCCCTGCTCGCCGACCAGCCAGGCCGTGGCACCGGTGAACTCGACCTCCGAGCTGGCATTGGCCTTGTTGCCCAGCTTGTCCTTGAGCCGCATGATGCGGATCGGGTTCGCCGAGCCGTCGGGCAAGACCCGCGGCAGGAACAGGCAGGACAAGCCGGCCGCCGTCTGCGCCAGGATCAGGAAGGCGTCGCACATCGGCGCCGACATGAACCACTTGTGGCCGGTGACCCGGTAACGCGCCCCCCAGCCATCGCTGCCGTCCGGCTCGGCCTGCGTGGTATTGGCGCGCACGTCCGAGCCGCCCTGCTTCTCGGTCATGCCCATGCCCATGGTCAGGCCGGTCTTGTCGCGCCACGGGGCCGGCGCCGGATCGTAGATGCGGCTGGCCAGGCCCTGCTCCCAATCCGCGTGGATGGCGGCATTGCCGCGCAAGGCCGGCGCCACCGCATAGGTCATCGATATCGGACACAACACCGAGGGCTCGAGTTCGGTGAACAACATGAATCCCGCCGCGCGCAACACATGCGCATGGCTGCCCGCCGGTGCGGACCAGGGCGTGCCGTGCAATCCGGCCGCCATGGCGGCGGACATCAGCGCGTGGTACGACGGGTGGAACTCGACCTGGTCGATGCGCCGGCCACTGCGGTCATGGCTGCGCAGCTCGGGCGTGTGCACATTCGCCAGCCGCGCATGCGCCTGCATGTCGGCGCGCCCGAGCAACACGCCGAGTTCACGCAATGGCGATGTGTCGAGGCCGGGCGCGTTGAAGGCCAGCGCCGCCTGCAGCGCGTGGTTGGCATCGAACAGCGGATAGTCTGCCAGCACATCGGGTTGGTTGAATACCGTGTGTGTGTCCATGGTCCACCTCCTGTTCGACGGTGCGCCCTGCCGTGGCCGCTACACCAGCTTGACCAGCTGCTTGCCGAAGTTGCGGCCCTTGAGCAGGCCCAGGAATGCCTGCGGCGCCTGGGCAATACCTTGCGCGATGCTCTCGCGCGGACGCAACTTGCCGCTGGCGACGAGTTCGCCCAGCTCCTTGAGGGCCGCAGGCCAGTGCTCCATGTGCTCGCTGACGATGAAACCCTGCAGCTTGATGCGGTTGGTGAGCAGCAGTTGCGGATAGTCCATCGGCACCGGTTCGCCGTTGTAGCCGGCGATCATGCCGCACAAGGCAATGCGCCCGAAGGCATTCATGCGCGGCAATACGGCGTTGAGCACCATGCCGCCGACGTTCTCGAAATAGGCGTCGACACCGTCCGGGCAGGCCGCCTTCACGGCCCTGGACAAGGACGCCACGTCGGCATGTTCCTTGTAGTCGATGCAGGCGTCATAACCGAGCTCCTCGGTCGCGTAACGGCATTTCTCCGCTCCGCCGGCGATGCCGACGACGCGGCAACCCCGCGCCTTGGCCAGCGCCGCCACCGCACTGCCCACGGCACCGGTCGCGGCGCTGCACACCACGGTTTCGCCTTGCCGGGGGGCGCAGATCTGGGTCAGGCCGTACCAGGCCGTGACGCCCGGCATGCCGACGGCGCCGAGATAGTGGCTCAGCGGGACGTGGGTGGTATCGACCTTGCGCATCGCGCCGGGCTGGTCGGCCTGCACGACCGAATATTCCTGCCAGCCGCCCATGCCGACGACCGTGTCGCCCACCGCATACCTGGACGACCGCGACTCTACGACCTCGCCGGCGGTACCGCCGCCCATGACTTCACCGAGCGCCTGCGGCTGGGCATAACTCTTGGCGTCGTTCATGCGACCGCGCATGTACGGATCGAGGCTCAGGTAATGGTGGCGCACCAGCACCTGCCCCTCCTGCAAGGCCGGCGTCTCGCTGGTGACCAGCCTGAAGTTGCTCTCGACGGCCTCGCCCTGGGGACGGTTGTCGAGCAGTATCTGGTGGTTGGTTGGCATGGGAACTCCTGGGTAAATTGTGGACCGGGCCGGAGCCCGGATGCAAGACCATCGGTGTTGCCGCCGGCATCGTGGCGGCAATGGTCCCGTTTTCTCGAGATGCCGGCGCCCGCGCGGTCGACACCCTGCGCGGGGCGATCATCGATCGATGCGGCAGCGTCAGCCCCCGGTCACGATCGAGACGCCGCCATCGACCGCCAGCCATTGGCCCGTGATGTGCTTGCCGGCGTCGGATGCATACAGCAGCGTGATGCCCTTGAGATCCTCGTCGTCACCCAGGCGCAGCAAGGGTGCATGCGAGGCCATCTCGTCGACACCCTGCTCGCGCAAGGTGCCCGCGGTCATCTTGCTGGGAAAAAAGCCGGGACAGACGGCGTTGACGTTGATGCCGTACCGGCCCCACTCGGCAGCCAGCGCCCGGGTGAAGTTGATGACGGCGCCCTTGGACGTGTTGTAGGCGATGGTCTGCATCTCGGGCGGGTTGCCGCCCAGGCCGGCAATCGACGCCACGTTGATGATGCGGCCGCTCCTGCGCTCGATCATGCATCGCTTGCCGATCTCCTGGCACAGGATGAAATAGCCGCGGATGTTGAGGTTCATGACCTTGTCCCAGGCCGATACCGGGTAGTCCTGTGCCGGCGCGCCCCAGGCGGCCCCGGCGTTGTTGACCAGGATGTCGACCGGCCCCATGCGCTCGAGCGTCTCGCCGGCCAGGCGGCGGATATCGGCTTCGTCGGCGCAGTCGGCGGCGATCCAGCGCGCGTCGATGCCCGCGGCCTGCAGCCGGGCGCAGGCCTGTTCGAGATCATCCGCCTTGCGCGAGCTGAGCATCAGGCGTGCACCGCCCTCGCCCAGCGCATGCGCCATCTGCAGTCCCAGGCCACGCGAGCCACCGGTGACCAATGCGGTCTTGCCCGTGAGGTCGAGCAGCTGTTGTACGGTTCGTGTCATCGTCGTCGATCCTGTTCGTTGTCAATGCGACTGGCGCCCGGGTGTCTTGGCGTCCGATGCCGCCGGGCCTTCGCGCAGCCGCGAACGCACGAAGATCAGGATCACGCCGAGCACGGCCACGCCGATGCCGACGCTGGTCAGCCACGCGCCAGCGTCATCGCCGTCACGCTGCATGAAGTAACCCACCAGCGCCGACAGCAGGCCGCCGTAGATCAGGGTCCAGATCAATTTTTCCAACCGGGCGAGTCGTTTGTTCATGGTTCCGTTGTACTTCTTGAAAAACGACATCAAAAGGCCTCTTCCGGCATGTCCGCGCAGGTCGTGTCCCGCTGCCGTACCGGTGCCAGCCAGGCATCGATCTTGCCGAGTTCATAGTGGTAGAAATAACGCATGCAAGCCATGGTGCCGGCTGCCGACCCGTCCGTGGCCGCCGGCGCGGCGCGGGACAACACGGCCGTGGCGACGTCGAGCCAGATCCAGGCCAGCACGCCATGGCCGAAGGCCTGCATGTAGGGCACGGCATTGGCCAGTGCCCGGCCGGGATCGCCGTCGGACCAGGCCGCATGGGTCGCCTCGGTGATGTTGCTCCATGCCGACTGCAGCGCCGCCGCGGGTCCTGACAAGGCCTCATGCGCGGCGGCCCGCTCCACAGTGTCGGCGATCCGCGCCGCCAGCAACTCCATGGCGCGCCCGCCCTCCATGCGCACCTTGCGCCCGAGCAGGTCCATGCCATGGATGCCGTGGGTACCCTCGTGGATCATGTTCAGCCGGTTGTCGCGCCAATACTGCTCGACCGGGAAATCGCGCGTGTATCCATAACCGCCGTGGATCTGGATCGCCAGTGAATTGGCCTCCAGGCACCATTCGCTGGGCCAGCTCTTGGCGATCGGGGTGAGCACCTCCAGCAGCAGCCGCGCGTCGGCTGCCGCCTGCGCCTCGCCGGTATGGTCCTCGTCCACCAGACGCGCGCAATACAGCTCCAGCGCCAGCGCCCCTTCGCAATACGACTTCTGGGCCAGCAACATGCGCTTGACGTCGGCGTGTTCGATGATGCGCACCGGCGCGCTGGCGGCGTCCTTGCCGCCGACGCCCAGGGGCCGCCCCTGCGGCCGGTTGCGCGCATAGTCGAGCGAGGCGTAATAACCGGCCAGGCCCAGCATCACCGCCGCGGTGCCGACACCGATGCGTGCCTCATTCATCATGTGGAACATGCAGCGCAGGCCCTCGTGAGGCTTGCCGACCAGGTAACCGATGGCTCCGGCGCGGCCGTCCACCGGGTACTTGCCTTCACCGAAGTTGAGCAGCGTGTTCGTCGTGCCGCGCCAGCCCAGCTTGTGGTTCAGCCCGGCCAGTGCCACGTCGTTGCGCACGCCGGTCAGCTGCCCCTGGGTGTCGACCAGCTTCTTGGGCACGATGAACAGCGAGATGCCGCGCGTGCCGGGTATCAGCTTGCCGTCCGGTCCCGGAATCTTGGCCAGCACCAGGTGCACGATGTTCTCGGTCAGTTCGTGGTCCCCCGAGGAGATCCACATCTTGTTGCCGCGCAGGCGGTATCGCGGACCGAGCGGGTCATCCTGCGCGCCCTCGCCATCGGGCTCGGCGCGGGTCGTGATGTCGGACAGGCTGGAGCCGGCCTGGGGTTCGCTCAGGCACATGGTGCCGGCCCAGCGGCCGGAGAACTCGTTGGCGGCGAACACGCGTTTCTGCGCATCCGTGCCGTGGACCAGCAACAAATTGGCATTGCCCACGGTCAGCAGGTTGCTGCTGATGCTGACCGAGGCCAGGGCAAAGAAGGCGTTGGCGCTGGCATTGACGATATAGGGCAGCTGCATGCCCCCGACGTCGTAGTCCTGCGCCGCGCCCAGCATGCCGGACTCCACGTAGGCCCGGTGTGCATCATGGGTGGCCTGCGGCAACACCACCGCATCGCCGTCGACATAAGGCTCCTGCGTATCGACCAGGCGATTGAAGGGTGCGTATTTTTCGCGCGCGATCCGTTCGCAGGTGTCGAGTACCGCATCGAAAGTCTCGCGCGAGTGGTCGCCGAAACGCGGCCGCTGGCACAAGGCTTCGGTGTCCAGCCACTCGTAGAGCAGGAATTGCAGAGTCTGGCGCAGCTTCACGTCGATTCCGGGCGGTTCGGGCCGCGGCTCACAATACTTCGAAAACGCCGGCAGCCCCCATGCCGCCACCGATACACATGGTCACGACCACGCGTTTGGCGCCACGACGCTTGCCTTCGATCAGCGCATGGCCGGTCAGGCGCTGGCCACTGACGCCATACGGATGGCCGACCGCAATGGCGCCGCCGTTGACGTTGAGGCGGTCGGCCGGAATGCCCAGCTTGTCTCGGCAATACAGCACCTGCACCGCAAAGGCCTCGTTCAGCTCCCACAGGTCGATGTCGCCCACCGACAGGCCCAGGCGCGCCAGCACCTTGGGCACGGCGAATACCGGACCGATGCCCATCTCGTCGGGTTCGCAACCGGCGACGGCAAAACCGAGGAAACGACCGAGCGGCTGCAAGCCTTTTTTCTCGGCCAGCGACTCGTTCATCACGACGCAGGCGCCGGCACCATCGGAGAACTGGCTGGCATTGCCGGCGGAAATCAGGCCTCCCGGAATGGCCGGCCTGATGCCGCTGATGCCGTCCTTGGTCGTACCTTCGCGGATGCCCTCGTCGCGGCTGACCGTAACCTGTTTTGTCATCAGGCCCATGACCTTGTCGGCCACGCCGGCGGTGACGGTGATGGGTGCGATTTCGGCCTCGAACTTGCCGGCGGCCTGCGCGGCCGCGGCCCTTTGCTGGCTGGCGGCACCGTATTCGTCCATCGCGTCGCGGCCGATGCCGTAGCGCTTGGCGACCTGCTCGGCGGTCTGCAGCATGTTCCAGTAGATCTCGGGCTTGTTCTTGACCAGCCAGGGATCGGCCAGCATGTGGGTGTTCATCTCCTGCTGCACGCAAGAGATGCTCTCGACACCGCCGGCCACGTAGACATCGCCTTCGCCGGCGATGACCCGCTGCGCCGCCAGCGCGATCGTCTGCAGACCGGACGAGCAGAAGCGGTTCACGGTCATGCCCGAGACGGTGATCGGGCAGCCGGCGCGCAGCGCGATCTGGCGCGCGATATTGGCGCCGGTCGCACCCTCGGGGTTGGCACACCCCATGATCACGTCCTCGACCTCGCCGGCTTCGATGCCGGCGCGCTCGATCGCGTGTTGCACCGCATGGCCGCCCAGCGTGGCGCCGTGGGTCATGTTGAAGGAACCTTTCCAGCTCTTGCCCAGCGGCGTGCGGGCGGTGGAAACAATGACGGCGTTGCTCATGATGAACTCCTGGTTGCGATAAGTGTCAGGATGCCTGCGCACCCATGGTCAAAAGACGGTGATAGAAACGGATCAGTTCGGCCAGGTTGTCGACCGAGATACGCTCGTTCGTGCCGTGGAAACGCGCCAGGTCCTCGGCCTTGGCCCGCACCGGCGAAAAGCGGAAAACATGGTCGCTGATACCCAGGAAGTGGCGCGAATCGGTGCCGCCGATCATCAGGCCCGGTGCCACGATGGTGCCGGGAAACACTTCGCGCACCGTGCGGTTGATCAGCTGGTAAGGCTCCGACGTGGCCGGCGACACCGGTGACGCCTCCGATGCGCCGGGCAAGGCCATGATCTCGAAGCGGGAATGACCGAACGACCGGGTCACCTGGCCCCGCAGCCGTTCGATGACGGAACTCACGCTGTCGCCGGGCAAGGTGCGGTAATTCACCGTGGCCTCGACCTGACCGGGCATCACGTTGTCGGCATTGCCCGCATGCACCATGGTCAATGCGGTGGTGGTGCGCAACAACGCGTTCGTGCTGGCACCCGCCTCGAGCTGCTTCTGGACCACCGGCCCCAGCAGCCAGAGGTTGGACATCGCTACTCGCAGTGGCCAATCCATTTCGGGTGCGACGGTGTCCAGCATCTCGCCCGCGATGCCGCGGATCGCCGCCGGCATCTGCTCGTTATCGATCGTCGTCAGTGCAGCACTCATCATCGCGATCGCGCCGGTACCGGAAGGCGGCGGCATCGACGAATGACCGGGCGTTGCTGGCAGCCGGACCACCACCGACACATATCCCTTCTCGGCAACCCCGATCAGTGCTGCCGGTGACTTGAGTCCGGGCATGATGCCCTCGGTGATCAGCAAGCCCTCGTCGATGACGAACTGCGGTCGCACGCCACGCTCCTTGAGCAAGGCCGCAATATGCGCCGCGCCCCGCTCCCCCGCGACCTCCTCGTCCGCGCCGAATGCCAGCATGATGCTGCGCCGTGGCTGAAAGCCGGACGCAGCCAGCAGCTCGACGGCCTCCATTTGCGCGATCAGGTTGCCCTTGTCGTCCCAGGCACCACGGCCCCAGACGAAACCGTCCTTGACCGTGCCGGAGAACGGTTGCTCGCTCCATTGCGACTCGGTGCCGGGCGACACCGGCACCACGTCCTGGTGCGCCATCAGCACGATGGGTTGCAGAGCGGGATCGCTGCCTTTCCAGGTGTAGAGCAGGCTCAGTTTGTTGACGACTTCGCGCTCGAGCACGGCGTGAGCCTTCGGGTACCGGGCCTGCAACATGGCATGCAGTTGCAGGAACTGGTCGGCGTTTTGCGCCGCATCGGTACGCGACGAGATCGTGCGTGCGCGCACCGCCTCGGACAGTCGTTCGGCGGCGCCGGCCTTGTCGATGGCCAGTTCCGGTGCCGGCGGCACATCGAGCTGGCGCGAGCCATGGCGCAGCGTATTGACGGCCAGCACCAGCACCAGCAGCACCACGGCCGCCAGCACCAGCAGCAACAGGCGCCTGATCATCGCGTCACCCCGTCCGCCGTCATGCCGCGTCCGAAACTCAGCTGAAGGTCTTGCCCGAGGACACCAGGCGCTGGATCAGCGGCGCCGGCGTCCAGAACTGGGCGTCGTCCATCGGATTGCGCGCGAACCGCTGCATCGCCTGCATCACGTTGAACAGGCCGAACTCCGATGCGTAGTGCATCGGGCCGCCACGGTAGATCGGGAAACCGTAGCCGGTGATGTAGACCATGTCGATGTCGCTGGCCTTGGACGCAATGCCGTCTTCCAGGATATGCGCGCCTTCATTGACCAGCGAGAACACCAGGCGCTGCACGATTTCCTCGTCGGAGATCTTGCGTGGGGTGATGCCCAGTTCCGAGCGATGATCCTCGATCATCTTGACCACCAGGTCGGACGGGATGGCGTCGCGTTTGCCGGGCTTGTAGTCGTACCAGCCGGCTCCCGTTTTCTGGCCGAAGCGTCCAAGTTCGCACAACTTGTCGGCGGTCTTGCTGTACTTCATGTCGGCACGCTCGGTGGCACGGCGTTTGCGGATCGCCCAGCCGATGTCGTTGCCGGCCAGGTCACCCATGCGGAACGGGCCCATCGCGAAACCGAACTTCTCGACCGCCTTGTCGACCTGGGCCGGCGTGCAGCCTTCGTCGAGCAGGAAACCGGCCTGGCGACTGTATTGCTCGATCATGCGGTTGCCGATGAAGCCATCGCAGACGCCGGAGACCACGGTGGTCTTGCGGATCTTCTTGCCCAGCGCCATCACGGTGGCCAGCACGTCCTTGCCGGTCTTCTCGCCGCGCACGACCTCGAGCAGGCGCATCACGTTGGCCGGGCTGAAGAAATGGGTGCCGATGACGTCCTGCGGACGGCTGGTGAAGGACGCGATCTTGTCCATGTCCAGCGTCGAGGTGTTGCTGGCCAGGATGGCCCCGGGTTTCATCACCTCGTCGAGTTTCCTGAACACGGTCTCCTTGACACCCATGTCCTCGAACACGGCTTCGATCACCATGTCGGCGTCCTTGAGCTCGTTGTAGTCCAGCGTGGTCGACAACAAGGCCATGCGTTGCTCGTATTTGTCCTGCTTGAGCTTGCCGCGGCTGACCTGCGACTCGTAGTTCTTGCGGATGGTCGCGATGCCGCGGTCCAGCGCCTCCTGCTTCATCTCGAGCATCTTGACCGGGATGCCGGCATTGAGAAAGTTCATCGTGATGCCGCCGCCCATGGTGCCGGCGCCGATGACCGCCAGCGACTTGACGTCCCGCTTCGGGGTGTCTGCCGGCACGTCGGCAATCTTGGACGTGGCCCGCTCGGCCACGAACAGATGGCGCAGCGCCTTGCACTCGGGCGTGAACATCAGGTTGGTGAAAATTTCGCGTTCGATCGCCAGGCCCTGGTCGATCCTGTTCTTCGTGGCCGCCTCGATCGCATCGACACACTTGAGCGGCGCCGGATAGTTCTTCGACATGCCGCCGACCATGTTGCGGGCAAACTGGAAATAGGCATCGCCCAGCGGATGCTTGCACGGCAGGTCCCGCACCAGCGGCAGCGGACGGGTGTCAGCCACCGAACGGGCCAGTTCCAGCGCCTCGTCGAGCAGTGACTCGTTGGAGGCGGCCATCTTGTCGAACAGCTTCTGCCCCGGCAGGCTGGCCAGCAACTCGCTGGCCTGCGGCTCGCCGCTGACGATCATGTTCAGCGCCACCTCGACACCGAGCACGCGCGGCAGGCGCTGCGTGCCGCCGGCGCCCGGAATCAGGCCCAGCTTGACCTCGGGCAAGGCAACCTTGCAACCGGGGGCGGCGATGCGGTAGTGGCAGCCCAGCGCCAGCTCCAGCCCCCCACCCATGACCACCGAATGCATGGCCGCGACGACCGGCTTGGTGGCGTGCTCCAGCGCCTTGATGACGCTCAGCAGATTGGGTTCCTGGATCGCCTTGGGCGAGCCGAATTCCTTGATGTCGGCTCCGCCGGAGAACGCCTTGCCCGCACCGGTGATGACGATGGCCTTGACCCTGGCGTTGGCCAGCGCGCGCTCCAGGCCCTTGACCAGGGCGCGGCGGGTGTTGAAGCCCAGACCGTTGACCGGCGGATTGTCCAGGTTGATGACGGCCACGTTGCGGTGGAGTTTGTACTGTGCTGTCATGGGAGTTCCTTGCGAGAAGTGGGTGCCCGAGAAAATAGAACGATCGTTCTTTTCGGGCCATTGTAGGTTCATGGCCCGTGCCGTGAAGGCCTCGCTGTCACGGCCGGGACAAAACGTCGTGGCGCGTAACCGCTAGACCTCGAGCCACTCCTGGCGTGTGGCGGCGTCCTCGCGCAAGCGCGCCGGTGTGCCTTCGAACACGATGCTGCCGTGGCCCATCACCAGCGCACGGTCGGAGATGGCCATCGCAATGGTGAGTTTCTGCTCGATCAGCAGCACCGACACGCCGCGGCCCTTGAGGCTCTGCAGATATTCGCCAACCAGCTCCACGATCTTGGGCGCCAGTCCTTCGGTCGGCTCGTCGATGATGACCAGGTCGGGGTCACCCATCAGGGTGCGGCACAAGGTCAGCATCTGCTGCTCTCCGCCGGACAACACGCCCGCCTCGGTGTGTTGCCGCTCTTTGAGGCGCGGGAACATGCGGTACATGTCGTCGAAACTCCAGCGGCTGCCCTTGCCACTGCCCTTGCGCCCGAGCAGGAGGTTCTGCTCCACCGTCAGGCGCGGAAAGATGTCGCGGTTTTCCGGCACGTAGCCAATGCCCCGATGGGCGATCTCGAACGGCTGGCGCCCCAGGATGGGTTCGTCCCGCCACTGCACCGAGCCGGTGCATTCGACCATGCCCATGATGGCCTTGGCCGTGGTGCTGCGCCCCGAACCATTGCGCCCCAGCAAGGCGACGATCTCGCCCTGGTCGACCGCCAGGTCGACGCCGTGCAGCACATGGCTTTTCCCATAAAAGGCATTGAGACCCTTGACGTCGAGCAACATGTCACGGCCCTCCCACTTGCGCATCGGCCACGGACGAGCCCAGGTAGGCTTCCTGCACACGCGCATTGGCGCGCACGGCCTCGGGCGTGTCGAAGGCCAGCACCTCACCGTAGACGACCACGGCGATCTTGTCGGCCAGCCCGAACACTACGCCCATGTCGTGCTCGACCGTCAGCAAGGTCTTGCCCACGGTGACCTCCTTGATCAGTTCCGTGAACCGGGCCGTCTCGCTGTGGCTCATGCCGGCCGTCGGTTCGTCGAGCAGGATCACGTCGGCGCCGCCGCCGATCGTGATGCCGATCTCGAGCGCGCGTTGTTCGGCATAGGTCAGGTTCATTGCCAGCGTCTCGCGCTTGGCCCCCAGGTGGATCATGCGCATCAATTGCTCGGCCCGTTCGTTGGCATCGTGCAGCCTGGACAGGAAGCGCCAGAAGCTGTATTTGTAGCCCAGGCTCCACAACACGCCGCATCGCAGGTTCTCGAACACGCTGAGCTTGGGGAAGATGTTCGTGATCTGGAAGCTGCGCGACAAGCCCATCCGGTTGATCTCGTACGGCTTGAGGCCATCGATGCGCTGGCCGTTGAGCCGCACCTCGCCGCTGCTCGGATGCAGGCGGCCGCTGATCAGGTTGAACAAGGTCGACTTGCCGGCGCCATTGGGGCCGATCACGCCGATGCGCTCGCCCTTGTGCACCACCAGGTCGATGCCGCGGATGATCTCGGTGCGGCCGAAGCTCTTGCGCAGGTCCTTGAGTTCGAGCGCGATCGTCATGCCGCCTCCCGACGCCGGATGTCGGCCTCGATCGCCGCCTGGATCTGCCCCCAGCGGTGAACGAAGCCGCGCCGGACCCATTCGAACAGGCCGGCGCCCGCGGCCAGCACCACGACCGCGCCCAGCCAGTGGATCGCGTTTCCAACGTCCAGATCCATGCCCAGGTAGGCGAACACCGGACCTTCCGACTGGTTGAGTTGCAGGTGGTAGACCATCTCGACCAGCGACGTGCCTCCGGCCAGCATCACCGCGCCGGTGACCGCCAGCCCCAGATAAGGCAGCGCCAGCTCGCGCAGGCGCCCGAACATCGCGACGCGCACATTCATCATGATCAGGCTGGCAATGCCGCCGGGCGCGAACATCACCATCAGCAGGAAGATCAGGCCCAGGTACAGCAACCAGGCCTGCGTGAATTCGCTGAACAGCACCAGCGCCAGCACCATCAGGATGGCGCCCAGGATGGGACCGAAGAAGAACGTGGCCCCGCCCAGGAAGGTGAACAGCAGGTAGCCGCCCGAGCGCGCGGCACCCACGACCTCGGCGGTGACGATCTCGAAGTTCAGCGCCGCCA
The DNA here is from genome assembly GCA_027214345.1 of Comamonadaceae bacterium G21597-S1. GTDB lineage: Bacteria > Pseudomonadota > Gammaproteobacteria > Burkholderiales > Burkholderiaceae_C > CAISIP01. Next base: position 63,739 of record JAPWHR010000008.1, on the reverse strand, counting down.
GGCCGCCGGAGATGCCGGCAAAGAAACCGGCGATGATGAATGCCAGATACCGTACGCGTTGCGTGTCATAACCGACGAATTCCACCCGCTCCGGGTTGTCGCGCACCGCGTTGAGCATGCGTCCGAGCGGCGTGCCGGTGAACGCGTACATCAGCGCGACGCACACGAAGGTGTAGATCGCGATCAGGTAATAGACCTGGACCTGGGGACCGAAGGTGATGCCCCACCAGCCATCGCGCACCATGCGGTTGCCCGACACCCCACCTTCGCCACCGAAGAACTCGGGCACCATCAGCGACATCGCGAACACCAGTTCGCCCAGGCCCAGCGTGATCATCGCAAACGTCGTACCCGACTTGCGCGTGGTCACATAACCGAACAACACCGCAAAACCCAGGCCGGCCAGGCCGCCGGCCAGCGGCACCAGGGCCACCGGCAGCGGCAGGCCGCCTTCGGTCGCCGCATTGAGCGCATGGATGGCCATGAACGAACCCAGGCCGGTATAGACGGCATGGCCGAAGCTGAGCATGCCGCCCTGGCCGAACAACATGTTGTAGGACAGGCAGGCGATGATGCCGATGCCCATCTGCGACAACACGGTGATCCCCAGGCCGCTGTCGAAAACCCGGGGTGCCAGCGCCATGACCAGCGCAAAGGCGGTCCAGACGATCCAGCGCGAACGATTGATCGAACTTGCCATGTGTCAGCCCTCCCGCGTTCCGAGCAGGCCCCGGGGCCGGAAGATCAGCATCAGCACCAGGAACAGGAACGGCAGGATGGGAGCGATCTGGGACAACGTCATGTTGATGTAGGTGTTGTTGCTCAACCCTTCGCTCAGCGACAGGCCCAGTTGCGCGGCCAGGGTCGCCAGCGAATAGTCGAAGGCCACCGCGAAGGTCTGGATCACGCCGATCAGCACCGAGGCCAGGAAAGCGCCGGACAAGGAGCCCATGCCGCCGACAACGACCACGACGAAGATGATGGGGCCGACCGTGGCGGCCATGGCAGGTTCCGTCAGGAAGATGCTGCCACCGATGACGCCGGCCAGGCCGGCGAGTGCCGTGCCGGCGCCGAACACCATCATGAAGACCCGCGGCACGTTGTGCCCGAGCGCCTCGACCATGTGCGGGTGGGTCAGCGCGGCCTGAATCACCAGCCCGATGCGGGTGCGCGTCAGCAGCAGCCAGACTGCAAACAACATGACCAGGGCCACGAGCATCATGAAACCGCGGGTGGCGGGAAACGGCGAACAGACGATACGGATCGCCGCGTCGGCGGAGCGGCACATCTCGGCGGGTGCGGCCCCCATCATCATGCTCAACCCGTCGCCGGTGCGGTTGATCAGCGTGAACAAGGGCCCGCTGAGCACCTCGGGCGGATCGAACTCCAGCGCGATCCGGCCCCAGACCAGTTGCACCAGTTCCAGCACGACATAGGCCAGGCCGAAGGTCAGCAGCAATTCGGCCACATGGCCGAACTTGTGCACGCGTCGCAGGCAATAACGTTCGAACAAGGCGCCCATCGCGCCGACGACGATCGGCGACAGCACCAGCGCAACCCAGAAGCCGGTGAACGATGCGATCGAATATCCGACATAGGCTCCCAGCATGTAGAAGCTGGCATGCGCGAAATTGAGCACGCCCATCATGCTGAAGATCAGCGTGAGCCCCGAGCTGAGCATGAACAGCAACAGTCCATAACTCAAGCCATTGAGCATCGAGATGACGAAAAACTCCATGGAAACCGGCCTCGCTCAGGACTCCACCACAGCGCGCCCGGCGCGCCACGCGCGCGGGCTCACTGACCTACGGAATGCCGGCCCGGGGCCGGCAACAGGGCTCCGGCTCAGCCGGGGCGCTTCATCTGGCAGCTGGTCGGCGTGCTCGACACGTAGTTCGGGTATTCCTTGACCGGCGCCAGCGTCATGCCGGTGTTCTCCGGACTGTACGGATACTTGGCATCGGCCTTCTGCCAGACCGACACATACAGCTTCTGCTGCAACTGGTGGTCGGCCTTGCGCATCTCGACCTCGCCGTTGAAGCTGTCGACCTTCAGGCCTTCCATTGCCGCCGCGACCTTGACCGGGTCGGTGGACTTGGCTTTGGCCATGGCCGCGCCCAGCATCTCGAAGATGCGGATGGTCGAGCCGGTATAGAAGTCGTCGTTGTATTTCTCCTTGAACTCCTTCATCCACTTGTCCATCTGGCCGCCCATGTTGTAGTGGTTGTAGGCCACCTGGTAGACGCGTCCGGCGCCGTTGGTGCCCATGGCCGTCGGGGTGCCGGTGACGCCGGCGTAATACGTGAAGAACTTGCCGTTGTATCCGCCTTCCGTTGCCGCCTTGATCAGCAGCGACAGGTCGGAGCCCCAATTGCCGGTGATCACGGTGTCGGCGCCCGATGCCTTGATCTTGGCGATATAGGGAGCGAAATCACGCGTCTGCGCCAGCGGATGCAGGTCCTCGCCGACGATCTGGATGTCGGGCCGCTTGCGCGCCAGGGTCTCCTTGGCGTATTTGGCCACTTGCACGCCATGCGAGTAATTCTGCCCCAGGATGTAGACCTTCTTGATGTCCGGTTGGTCCTTCATGAAGCTGGACATGGCCTCCATCTTCATCGAGGTGTCGGCGTCGAAGCGGAAGTGCCAGTAGTTGCACTTGGAGTTGGTCAGATCCGGGTCCACCGCGGAGTCGTTGAGGTAGATCACTTCCTTGCCCGGGTTGCGTTCGTTGTGCTTGGCCACCGCGTCGGACAGCGCCAGCGCCACCGACGAGCCATTGCCCTGGACGATGTAGCGCACCCCGTTGTCGATGGCGGCCTTGAGCGCGTTCAGGCTCTCGGTCGGGCTGAGCTTGTTGTCGATGGTCGAGAACTCGAAATTCACGCCGGCCGGATTGCCCTTGCCGCTGAACTTCTCGGCAAAGAACTTGTAGCCCTTCTCCTGGCTGAGTCCGACCGGGCCCAGCAGGCCGGTCAACGGGTCGATACGCACCATCTTGACCGTCTCGCCCTTCTGGGCGAAGGCGGCACTGGCGCACACCAGGGCCGCAGTCGCGGCCACGCACTTGATCATTGCGATCTTCATTGTCTTTGTCTCCTCTGGTTGACGTCACCATGGCAGGTTATCTGCCACGGCACTGAAAGGGTCTGGCTCTGGTTTTTCCGGGGTCGTGTCCCTGAACACACGTTACCACGGCCCGGCACCGGGGCTGACTGTCGCCGTCAGATTCCCGGCAATACATAATCCTTGAGTTGTTCGCGCAGCTTGGTCTTTTGCATCTTGCCCGTGCCACCCAGGGGTATCGCGTCGACGAACACGACATCATCGGGCACCTGCCACTTGGCGATCTTGCCCTCGTAGAACGCGAGCAACTCATCACGCGTGACCGTGGCGCCCGGCTTCTTGACCACCGCGATGATCGGCCGCTCGTCCCATTTCGGATGCTTCACGCCGATGCACGCGGCCATTGCGACCGCCGGATGGGCGACGGCGATGTTCTCGACATCGATCGAACTGATCCACTCGCCACCGGACTTGATCACGTCCTTGCTGCGATCGGTGATCTGCATGTAGCCATCCGGATCGATGGTGGCGACATCGCCGGTCGGGAACCAGCCATCGACCAGCGGCGAACCGCCTTCGGCCTTGTAGTAGTCGCTGATGATCCAAGGCCCCTTGACCAGCAGGTCGCCGAAGGCCTTGCCGTCCCAGGGCTGCTCCTTGCCGTCGGGGTCGACGATCTTCATGTCGACGCCAAAGATACCGCGGCCCTGCTTGAGCCGCACCTTCATCTTGTCCTCGGGCGACAGTACCTCGTGCTTGTTCTTGAGCGTGCACACGGTACCCAGCGGCGACATCTCGGTCATGCCCCAGGCATGCAGCACCTCGACGCCGTACTGGTCGTTGAAGGCGGTGATCATGGCCGGCGGGCAGGCCGAGCCGCCGATCACCGTGCGCTTGAGGGTCGAGAACTTCAGCGCGTTCGCCGCCATGTGCGACAACATCATCTGCCAGACCGTGGGCACGCCCGCCGCGAAGCTCACCTTCTCTGACTCGATCAACTCGAAGATCGACTTGCCGTCCATGGCCGGCCCCGGGAACACCATCTTGCAGCCGGTCATCGCGGCCGAATACGGCAGGCCCCAGGCATTGACGTGAAACATCGGCACCACCGGCAACACGGCATCGCGAGCGCTCATGTTGAGCGCGTCGGGCAAGGCCCCGGCGAACGCATGCAGCATGGTCGAACGATGGCTGTACAGCGCCGCCTTCGGGTTGCCGGTCGTGCCGCTGGTGTAACACATGCTCGAGGCCGAATTCTCGTCGAACTGCGGCCAGGTGTAGGTATCGGGCTGCTGGCCGATCCAGGCCTCGTAACTCAGCAGGCCGGGAATCCCGCTGTCGGCGGGAAGCTTGTCGGCATCGCACAACGCGACAAAATGCTTGACGGTGGTCAGGTGCTTGTGGATGGCCTGGATGATGGGCAAGAAGGTGGTGTCGAAACACAGGACCCGGTCCTCCGCATGGTTGGCGATCCAGGCGATCTGTTCCGGATGCAGCCGCGGATTGAGCGTGTGCAGCACCCGCCCCGATCCGCTGACGCCGAAATACAGTTCCAGGTGGCGGTAACCGTTCCAGGCCAGCGTCGCGACCCGGTCGCTGAACGCCAGCTTCATCGCGTCCAGTGCGTTGGCGACCTGGCGCGAACGCGATGCCACGTCCTTGTAGGTATAACGATGGATGTCGCCCTCGACCCGACGCGACACGATTTCCCCGCTGCCATGATGCCTCTCGGCAAAATCGATCAGCGATGAAATCAGCAGGGGCTGGTTCTGCATGAGGCCGAGCATGGCGTGTCTCCTGGATGTTGGGGTGGACCGGTCCGGCCATTGCCGGCCGTCGAAGCCCTGATGTTACGCAATCGGTCGCGCCGGTCCGCCACCCATGACCCGAATGGCGGTGTGCGCTTGTCAAGTACGGGACAATCGTCGTGATGGACATGCCGACCTCCGCTGCCGCCATGGCGCCCGACCCGGCGCCCGGACCAGCGGCCGCGGGATGCGCTGCGGCGTACCCGGCCCGGACCGGTTTTCCGGGCGAGCGCGCCCACAGCATCGAGCAACGCCGCGCATCCTGAGCCCGTGATGGCCTCTGCGCTGGCGCAATCCCCTGCGCCCCCGGGATCGGAGACAATGCCGGGTCGGGGCCAGGCGGGCGCCGTACCGCAGACCATCCGCGTTGCCCCGGTCTCACTGGAAATGTCACCTGCATGAAGATACTGATCGACTTCTTCCCGATACTGCTTTTTTTCGGTGCCTACAAGTTTTACGACATCTATGTCGCCACCGGCATCCTGATGGCCGCCACCGTGGTGCAGACCGCCGTGATGTATGCCGTGGACCGCAAGGTCACGACGATGCAGAAGATCACGCTCGGCATGATCCTGGCGTTCGGCGCGCTGACCCTGTACCTGCAGGACGAGCGCTTCATCAAGTGGAAACCGACCGTCCTGTACCTCGCGATCGCGATCGCGCTGACGGTCACGGTGGCGATCTTCAAGAAAAGTTTCCTCAAGCTGATGCTCAGCTCGCAGATCGAACTGCCCGACCGGATCTGGATGCGGCTGAACGTGGCCTGGATCGTCTACTGCGTGTTGATGGCGGCGGTCAACGGCTATGTCGCCGCCTATTTCAGCACCGAGGCCTGGGTCGACTTCAAACTCTGGGGATATGTGTTCCCGCTGGCCTTCATCGTCGGCCAGGGCTTTTATATCGCGCCCCACCTCAAGGGCGACGAGTCCGGCGCCAAGGGGTGACGGTCATGGACATCACCGCCACCGCACTGGAACAACGCCTGCGCGAACGCCTGGCGCCGCAACAGCTCGAGGTGCTGGACGAAAGTTACCAGCACGCCGGTCATGCCGGTGCCAACGGCAGCGGCTTCGGCACCCATTTTCGGGTCCGCATAAAGTCCCCACGATTCGACGGGCAGGCCCGTGTCGCCTGCCATCGCCTTGTGTATGATGCGCTGCAAGAATTTATCGACCAGGGCCTGCATGCCCTGGCGATAGAAGTGGTCCGTTGACCACGCCGCCCGGGGCCGATCCGGCACGGGCGCCCATTTCCCGCAAACTCTCGAGATTCACCATGAACCGTACCCTGATGGCCGCCATGCTTGCGGCAGCATTCGCGAGCTTCGCGCCCCTGTCGGTATCGGCGCAGAACATCGCCATCGTCAACGGCAAGGCCGTTCCCACCGCACGTGTCGACGCACTGGCACAACAACTGGCCAAGGCCGGCCGGCCGGTCACGCCGGAGATGCAAGGCCAGTTGCGCGAGGAGATCATCACCCGTGAGGTGTTCCTGCAGGAAGCGCAGAAACGCGGCCTGGACGTGACCGAGGACTTCCGCATCCAGATGGACCTGGCGCGCCAGTCGCTGCTGATCCGCGAACTGTTCAACGACTACCAGCAGAAGAACCCGGTCACCGACGCCGACGCCAAGGCCGAATACGACAAGTTCGCCGCGGCCAACGGCGGCAAGGAATACAAGGCCCGCCACATCCTGGTCGAGAAGGAAGCCGAGGCCAAGGCCATCATCGCCAGCCTGAAGAAAGGCGGCAAGTTCGAGGAGATCGCCAAGAAATCGTCCAAGGACCCGGGCTCCGGCGCCAATGGCGGCGACCTGGACTGGGCCGCCGCCGGTAGTTACGTGAAGGAATTCTCCGACGCCATGGTCGCATTGGAAAAGGGCAAGACCACGGAGACGCCGGTCAAGTCCCAGTTCGGATACCACGTGATCCGCCTGGACGACGTGCGCGAAGCCCAGTTGCCGAAGTTCGACGAAGTCAAGCCGCAGATCCTGCAGCAACTGCAGCAGCAAAAGCTGGCCCAGTTTCAGCAGGACCTGCGCGCCAAGGCCAGGATCGAATAAATCCGGTCCGTCGGCCCTGCGCCGAAGACGGCAAGACGCGGCAACTGGCCGCGTTTTTTATTGGTGCCGGCGCCTGCGCCGTCAGCGCACCACGGCGGTGAACAACCAGAGTACCCCGATCAGCACCGGTTGGTGCACCATGTAGAACAGCAGGCTGCGCCGGCCCAGCCAGACCGCCGCCCGTCCCGTGGCGGACCGCATGCGACCGCCGGCACCCGGCGCGCCGGCGCCGTGCCACAGGCTGGCTGCGGCAACGCCGATCCAGACTACACCCATCCATGGCAACACGGGCACGTAGTCTTCGGTGACCGGCTTGCGGGTGATCAGGCCCAGCCAGTTCAGCGCCGGTGCGTTGAAACCGTCGGCCCAGCCACTTGACTGCAACCAGGGGGCCGCCAGCGACGGCGCCGCCAGTGCCAGCGCCGCGGGTACCAGGCACCAGGCACCCCACCCGGCCGTCAATCGCGCCACGACCAGCATCACCGCCATGCCGTGCAACACTCCGAAATAGATGAAACTGCCCGGAAACATCAGCCAGGAGCCGGCACTGACGAGCACCGCGCAGCCGGCAATCATCGACCAACGACGCCAGAACCGCGGCCAGCCCTGCCCGCCGCGCCAGGCCAGCGCCTGGCCGAAGCCGGCGCAGAACAGGAACAGGCTCAGGATGGCGGTGCGTTGCAGCGTCCAGCTCGGATCGCGATAGAAGTCCTGGCGGATGTGACCGAAGTTGTTCAGGTCGAACGCGAAGTGGTACAGCGCCATCCAGACCAGCGCGAAGGCGCGCAAGGCGTCGACCGCATCGAGGCGTCCGGACATCGGCGGCCTGCCTACCCTTGCCCCAGCGCCGGCAAACGCCGGCGCTGCGCCGTCAACCACGCGCTGGCGGCACCGCAACAACTGACCAAGGCCATGCCCGCCAGCGACGCGCCATCGGGCGCATGGTCGAAGAACACCATGCCGGCGATCACGGCAAACCCGACCTGGCAATACAGATACGGCATCAGCGTGACCGCACTCGCGTACTGGTATCCCAGCGTCAGCATGAAATGCCCTCCCGCAGCCAGAACCCCCATCAAGGCCATCAGCAGCCACGACTGCACCGAGTCCACCGGGGTCCAGGTCACGGGCAGCGCCAGCGTGAGCACCAGCGCGCCGGTCCAGCCGCTGAAGAAGTGGGTGGCGGCCGGATGCTCCTGCAGGCGCGCCATGTGACTGGTCAGCAGCTGGAACGTCGTGGCACCGGCCATGCAGCCCAGGGCCAGCAGTGCCGCCCAGCCGAACTGCCCGCTGCCAGGACGGATGATGACCATGGCGCCCGCGAAGCCGCCGATCACGCACAGCCACTGCAGCGGCACGACGCGTTCCTTGAAGATGAACACGGCCAGCACCGTGCCTGCCAACGGCGTGAGCATGACGATGGCGGTGAATTCGCCCACCGGCATGAAACGCAGCGCCAGCAAGGCGAGCAGCGTAGTGCCGGCCAGCAACAGGCCGCGTGTCAGTTGCAGCCACGGATGCCGCACCTGCACCAGCGCCGGGCCGTAGCGCGGCGTCAGCATGGCCGTCGTGAAAAGCGCCTGCATCACATAACGCGCCCAGATCGCCATCAGCACCGGCACGCTGGCGACGACCATCTTGCTGACGCTGTCGAGGATCGCGAAACAGACGCAGGCCAGCACCACGAAGACGACGCCACGCAGCGGCGAACGGAAGTCCGTCACCACGGCGTCGCCATCCGCAGGTTCATCCGACCCAGCGCCGCGCGTTGTGCCACAGCTGCATCCAGGCGCTGGCGCCGTCCTTGTCCTGGTCGGTCCAGCTCATCTGGATGTTGCGCAAGACGCGCTCCGGATGCGGCATCATGGCCGTGAAGCGCCCGTCCGGCGTCGTCACGCCGGTCAGTCCGCCCGGGCTGCCGTTCGGATTGAACGGATAGACCTCGGTCGGCTGGCCATGGTTGTCGGTGTAGCGCAACGCCCCCAGCACACGGCCGGCATCGCCTCGGCGCGAGAAGTTGGCAAGACCCTCGCCGTGCGCAACCGCGATCGGCAACCGGCTGCCCGCCATGCCGGCCAGAAACAGCGATGGTGAGTCCAGCACCTCGACCATGGAAAGGCGGGCTTCGTAACGCGCACTCTGGTTGGCCGTGAAACGGGGCCAGTGTTCGGCTCCGGGGATGATGTCGGCCAGTTCGGCGAACATCTGGCAGCCATTGCACACGCCCAGGCCGAAGGTGTCGCCGCGGCCGAAGAAGGCGCGGAACTGGTCGGCCAGTTCCTGGTGGAAGGTGATCGAGCGCGCCCAGCCGATGCCGGCGCCCAGCGTGTCCCCGTAGCTGAAGCCGCCGCAGGCGACGATGCCCTGGAAGTCGGCCAGCGCCGCGCGGCCGGCGAGCAGATCGCTCATGTGCACGTCGACCGCATCGAAGCCCGCCTCGGTGAACGCGTAGGCCATCTCCACGTGCGAATTGACGCCCTGCTCGCGCAACACCGCCACCCGCGGACGCGCCTGCAGCACGGCCGGCGCCGCGGGCGTGAACGACAAGGCGACATGCAGGCCCGGATCGGTCGGATCGCCGGCGGCCGCATGTTCGGCGTCCGCGCACGCCGGGTTGTCGCGCTGGCGGCAGATCTTCCAGCTCACCGCGTCCCAGACCTGATGCAGGTCGTGCAACGCGGCGCTGAACACCACCTTGGCATCGCGCCAGACCTGCAGTTCGCCGACACCGGCATCGATGGCGGAACCCGCCGGCCGGGTCTTGCCGATGCAGTGGCTGTGCCGGCTCAGGCCGTGCTCGCGCAACACCTGCATCACCCCACTGCGGTCGGCGCTGCGGATCTGCAGCACCGCGCCGAGTTCCTCGTTGAACAAGGCCTTGAGCGTGAGTTCGTCGCGCCGCGCCTGCACCTGGGTTGCCCAGTTCTTGCTGTCGCCCATCTCGGCCCGGCTGTCGCTGATGCCGTCGCCCTCGGTCACCAGCATGTCGACGTTGATCGACACGCCGAGCTTGCCGGCGAACGCCATCTCGCAGACGGTGGCGAACAGGCCGCCGTCGCTGCGGTCGTGATAGGCCAGCAGCAGGCCCCGGTCGCGCAAGGCATTGACAGCCTGCACCAGTGCCACGAGGTCCTGCGCGTCGTCCAGGTCGGGGGCGGTGTCGCCGATCTGCTCGAGCGTCTGCGCCAGGATGCTGCCGCCCATGCGATTGCGGCCGCGCCCCAGGTCGACCAGCACCAGCGTGCTGTCGGCCTCCCGGCTGTCGAGTTGCGGCGTCAACGTGCCACGCACATCGTCCAGCGTGGCAAATGCGCTGACGATCAGCGACACCGGCGAGGTGACCTTGCGTGCGCTGCTGTCTTGCGGGTCGATCCATTGCGTGCGCATCGACAAGGAATCCTTGCCCACCGGAATCGAGATGCCGAGCGCGGGACACAACTCCATGCCGACGGCGCGCACCGTGGCATACAGGTCGGCGTCTTCACCCGGCTCGCCGCAGGCTGCCATCCAGTTGGCCGACAGCTTGACGCGGGACAGTTCGATCGGCGCAGCCAGCAGGTTGGTGATGGCCTCGGCCACCGCCATGCGGCCGGAGGCCGGCGCGTCGATCACCGCCAGCGGCGTGCGTTCGCCGATGGCCATGGCCTCGCCGCGGAAACCACGGAAATCGGCCAGCGTCACTGCGCAATCGGCCACCGGGACCTGCCAGGGACCGACCATCTGGTCGCGGTGCGTCAGGCCACCGACCGTACGGTCGCCGATGGTGATCAGGAACCGCTTGGAGGCCACCGTCGGGTGCGCCAGCACGGCGATCGCCGCGGCCTGCAGGTCGGTACCGGACAGGTCCAGCGGCGCGAAGGTCCGCGCCACGCTGCGCACGTCGCGCTGCATCTTGGGCGGCTTGCCGAGCAACACGTCCATCGGCATCGCCACCGGCGTGGCCTGCCCTTCGTCGTGCACGACCAGCTCGCGCTCCTCGGTCGCCACGCCGACAACGGCGAACGGACACCGTTCGCGGTCGCAGAACGCCGCGAACTGCTCGAGCGACGCGGGCGCGATCGCCAGCACGTAACGCTCCTGGCTCTCGTTGCACCAGATCTCGCGCGGGCTCATGCCGCTCTCGTCCAGCGGCACGGCGCGCAGGTCGAAGCGTGCACCGCGTCCGGCATCGTGGGTCAGCTCCGGAAACGCATTGCTCAGGCCGCCGGCGCCGACGTCGTGGATGGCCAGCACCGGATTGGCATCACCAAGCGCCACGCAATGGTTGATGACCTCCTGGGCGCGGCGCTGCATCTCGGGGTTGTCGCGCTGCACCGAATCGAAGTCGAGCGCTGTCGCATTGGTGCCGGTCGCCATGGAGCTGGCGGCGCTGCCACCCAGGCCGATGCGCATGCCCGGCCCGCCGAGCTGGATCAGCAGGCTGCCGGCCGCAAAGACCTGCTTGTGGGTCAACCGGGCATCGATGCTGCCCAGGCCGCCGGCCAGCATGATCGGCTTGTGGTAACCGCGTTGCACCGTGTCGGCGCTGGAGGCCGCGGTCTGCTCGAACTCGCGGAAATAACCCAGCAGGTTGGGACGGCCGAACTCGTTGTTGAACGCGGCGCCGCCCAGCGGGCCTTCGATCATGATCTGCAGCGCGCTGGCGATGTGCGCGGGTTTGCCGTAGGCCGGCTCGCCACCATCGAGGTCCATCCTGGACACGCTGAAGCCGGTCAGGCCGGCCTTGGGACGCGAGCCGCGACCGGTCGCGCCCTCGTCCCGAATCTCGCCGCCGGCACCGGTGGCGGCGCCCGGGAACGGCGAGATGGCAGTCGGATGGTTGTGCGTCTCGACCTTCATCAGCACATGCTGCAGCGCCTCGCTGGCCCGGTAGGTCTGCGGCGTCGCGCCGCCGCCATCGCCGCCACCGGCGACGAAGCGCTGCACCATGCCGCCTTCCATCACCGAGGCATTGTCGGAATACGCCACGACCATGTGTTGCGGATGGGTCTTGTGCGTGTGCCGGATCATGCCGAACAAGGAGTCGGCCTGCGCCACACCGTCGATCGTGAACCGGGCGTTGAAGATCTTGTGCCGGCAGTGTTCGCTGTTGGCCTGGGCGAACATCATCAGTTCGACATCGGTGGGATTGCGCCCCAACTGCGTGAAGGCCTGGACCAGGTAATCGATCTCGTCCTCGGCCAGGGCCAGGCCGAAGTCGCCATTGGCCCGCACCAGCGCGTCACGACCACCGGCGATCACGTCTACCTGCGCCAGCGCCGGCGCCGGCAACTCGGCAAACAGGACGCTGGCCTGCGCACGGTCGAACAGCGCGCTTTCGGTCATGCGGTCATGCAGCAGGTCGGCCGCCTGGCGCAGCTGCGCCTCGCTGAGTTCGGCGCGCGACAGCAGACCGTTGCGCAGGCCGATCCGGTACTCGACGATGCGCTCGATGCGATGCACCTGCTCCAGCCCGCAGTTGTGCGCGATGTCGGTGGCCTTCGAGGCCCACGGAGAGACGGTACCCAGGCGCGGCGTGACGACGACCAGCGGGCCTTCGGTGGCGCCCGCGTATGGTTCGCCGTATTGCAGCAGCGCGGCCAGTTGCACGGGCAGCGGATCCTGCAGGGTCTGGTCGGACCAGACCAGATGCACATGGCGTGCGTCGAGTCGCACGATCCGGTCGGAAACCGCCTGCAGGCGCGCAAGCAGTTGCTGCGCGCGGAAAGGCCCTAACGCGTTGCCGCCTTCGAATGGGGTGATGGTCTGGGTCACGAAATGGGTAGGAAAAGGTCGCAGCCGCTGTCAAGCCAAATCCGCGATCCTGGGATGGCCGGGCTGGTGGCGGAATTTTAGCGGGCCGGCGATGGGATAATCGCGCGATGACAATTACCTACAAGGACGCCGACGGCGTGGCGGGCATGCGCGTCGCCGGCCGGCTCGCCGCCGAGGTGCTGGACTACCTGACCCCCCATGTGGTGCCCGGTGTATCGACCAACCATCTGGACCAGCTGGCCCATGCCTACATCACCGAGGTCCAGCAGGCCATTCCCGCGCCGCTGAACTACCGTGGCGGCGGCAACATCCCCTACCCCAAGTCGATCTGCACTTCGGTCAACCACCAGGTCTGCCACGGCATCCCGAACGACAAGCTGCTCAAGAAGGGCGACATCGTCAACATCGACATCACCGTCATCAAGGACGGCTGGCACGGCGACACCAGCCGCATGTTCATCGTCGGCGACACCTCGATTGCCGCGCGGCGCCTGTGCACCCTGACCTACGAAGCCATGTGGCGCGGCATCGTCATGGTGCGTCCGGGCGCGCGGCTGGGCGACATCGGCTGGGCGATACAGAAATTCGCCGAATCGCAGGGTTTCAGCGTGGTGCGCGAGTTCTGCGGCCATGGCATCGGCAAGGTGTTCCACGAGGAGCCGCAGGTGCTGCACTACGGCAAGCCCGGCACGCTGGAAGAGCTCAAGCCCGGCATGACCTTCACCATCGAACCGATGATCAACGCCGGGCGCAAGGACATCAAGGACGGCCCCGAGAAGGACGGCTGGACCATCGTCACCAAGGACCATTCGCTGTCGGCCCAGTGGGAGCACACCGTGCTGGTCACGCAGGACGGCTACGAGATCATGACCTTGTCCGCGGGCAGCCCCCCGCCACCCGATTTTGTCGGCGCCCGCTGAAACAGCGGCGCAGACGGAGGAGTCTCCGATGCGCGCGGTACAGGAACTGCGCGAAGATTTCCGTACCAAGAAACGCGCGCTGCTGGCGACGATCCGCGCCAGCGCCGCGTCGACGCGTGCAGTCGGCAAGACGCTGACGCAGTTGTCCGACCTGGCCGATGCGACCTTGCGCACCCTGTGGGAGCAGGCGGGCATGCGCGGGCGCTGCGCCCTGGTGGCGGTCGGTGGTTTCGGCCGTGCCAAGCTGTTCCCGCACTCCGATGTCGACGTACTGGTGTTGCTGCCTGACGACGAACGGCCCGAGAACGGCAACAGCCTGCAGTCGCGCATCGAGACCTTCATCGGCAGTTGCTGGGACACCGGACTCGAGATCGGCTCGAGCGTGCGCACCGTGTCGCAATGCCTGGCCGAAGCCGACAAGGACGTCACCGTCCAGACTTCGATCCTGGAGTCGCGGCTGGTGGTCGGCGACCGCAGGTTGTATGCCACGATGCGCGAGCGACTGGGCGACGCCATGGACCCGAGGGCGTTTTTCGTCGCCAAGACGCTGGAGATGCGCCAGCGCCACAGCAAATACGAGGACACGCCGTACGCGCTCGAACCCAACTGCAAGGAGTCCCCCGGCGGCCTGCGCGACCTGCAGATGCTGCTGTGGATGTCCAAGGCAGCCGGTTTCGGCAAGAACTGGGACGAGCTGGCGCGCTCGGGACTGGCAACCCCGCTCGAGATCCGCCAGATCAAGCGCAACGAGGCGCTGATGCGGCTGATTCGCATGCGGCTGCACCTGATCGCCGACCGGCGCGAAGACCGCCTGGTGTTCGACATGCAGACCGCCGTGGCCGAGTCCTTCGGTTACCGCACTCCGCCCAACAATACGTCGCCGATCTCGCTCGAACTGTCGGAGACCTCGGTCAAGTCCACGCGCAAGATCACGGTCGTACGTGCCAGCGAGGCGCTGATGCGGCGGTATTACTGGGCCGCCAAGGCGATCACCCAGCTCAACCAGATCGTGCTGCTCAACATGGAGGAGCGGCTGTATCCGTCGGCCGCCCAGCCGCGCCCGATCAACGCCTGGTTCAACGAGAAGGCCGGCATGATCGACGTGGTCAGCGACGACCTGTACGTGCGCGAGCCGCACGCGATCCTGCAGACCTTCCTGCTCTACCAGACCAGCAACGGGACCAAGGGGCTGTCGAGCCGCACGCTGCGCGCCCTGTATAACGCCCGCGCGGTGATGGACGCGAAGTTCCGCAACGACCCGGTCAACCGCCAGACCTTCCTGCAGATCATCAAGCAGCACGACGGCCTCACGCACGCGATGCGGCTGATGAACCAGACCTCGGTGCTCGGGCGCTACCTGTGGGTGTTCCGGCGCATCGTCGGCCAGATGCAGCACGACCTGTTCCATGTCTACACGGTCGACCAGCACATCCTGATGGTGTTGCGCAACATGCGGCGCTTCTTCATCGTCGAGCATGCGCACGAGTACCCGCTGTGTTCGCAACTGGCCGCCGGCTGGGACAAGCCCTGGATCCTGTACCTGGCCGCGCTGTTCCACGACATCGCCAAGGGCCGGGGCGGCGACCATTCCAAGCTCGGCGCCACCAGCGTGCGCCAGTTTTGCCGCCAGCACGGCATCGCGGGCGAGGATGCCCGCATGATCGAGTTCCTGGTGCGCGAACACCTGACGATGAGCCACACGGCCCAGAAGGCCGACCTCAGCGATCCGGACGTCATCATGCGGTTTGCCGCCAAGGTGGGCACCGAGCGTCGCCTGACGGCGCTGTACCTGCTGACCGTGGCCGACATCCGGGGCACATCCCCGAAGGTCTGGAACGCGTGGAAAGGCAAGCTGCTCGAGGACCTGTACAAGGCCACGGCCCGCGCCCTGGGCGGCGAGGTCCCCGACCCGCAGGCCGAGGTCGAGGCGCGCAAGCGCGAGGCCCTGGTGGCGATCGCGCTGTATGCCTTGCCGCACGAGGCGCACAAGAAACTGTGGGACACGCTGGATGTCGGATATTTCATGCGCCACGACGCGGCCGACATCGCCTGGCACACGCGCCACCTGTCGCGCCATGTCGGCTCGGACAAGCCGGTCGTGCGCGCGCGCCGCTCGCCGGTGGGCGAAGGCCTGCAGATCCTGGTCTACACCCGCGACAAGACCGACCTGTTCGCGCGCATCTGCGGGTATTTCGACCGCAGCCGCTTCAGCATCCTGGACGCGCGCATCCACACCGCGCGCAACGGTTTCGCGCTCGACACCTTCCAGGTCGTCACGGCCGCCATGCCCGAGCATTACCGGGAACTGATCAGCATGGTGGAGTCCGGCCTGACGCAGGCCATCGCCGACACGGCGCCGCTGCGCGAGCCCAGCAAGGGACGGGTGTCGCGCCGGGTCAGGAGTTTCCCGATCACGCCTCGGGTCACCCTGCGCCCGGACGAGAAAGGCCAGCGCTGGCTGCTCAACATCACGGCCAGCGATCGTGTCGGTTTGTTGTATGCGGTGGCTCGCGTGCTGGCGCGCCACCAGATCAACCTGCAACTGGCAAAGATCGCCACGCTGGGCGAACGCGTCGACGACACCTTCCTGATCGACGGGGCGCAGCTGCAGTACAACCGCGACCAGATTGCCGTCGAGACGGAGTTGTTGCGGACACTGGCCTGACGCGGCCGTCGCGTAGCGCCGCCCTGCCGTCAGTCGTCCTGCGACGCGTCGAGGCCGGGAAACAACACCTCGGTGAAACCGAAACGCGTGAAGTCGCGCACCCGCATCGGATACAACACGCCGGCGAGGTGGTCGCATTCGTGTTGCACCACACGGGCATGGAAACCGTCGACCTCGCGTTCGATCGCGTCGCCATACGGGTCGAAGCCGGCATAACGCACCCGACCGTGGCGCGGCACGACGGCCCGCAAGCCGGGGACGGACAGGCAGCCCTCCCAGTCCTCCACCAGGTCTGCCCCTCCTTGCGGATCCGGCAGCGGCGTCACGACGGGATTGATCAACACGGTGCGGGGGATCGGCGGCGCATCCGGATACCGCGGATTGACGGTGTCGGTGCCGAAGATGACCAGTTGCAGATCGACGCCGATCTGTGGTGCCGCCAGCCCCGCGCCGTTAGCCGCATGCATGGTGTCGAGCATGTCGCTGATCAGCAGGTGCAACGCGTCGGTGTCGAACTGCGACACCGGCAGGGCCACGCGCAGCAGGCGCGGGTCGCCCATCTTGAGAATCTCACGCACCGCCATCGAGCATCTCCTGGAGTCGGGTTTCATCGATCACCGGCACCCCCAGCGCCAGCGCCTTGTCGAGCTTGCTGCCAGCCTCGGCGCCGGCCAGCAGGTAGTCGGTCTTCTTGCTGACCGATCCGGCGACCTTGCCGCCGGCGGCCTCGATCAGCGCCTTGGCCTGTTCGCGCCCCATGGACGGCAGCGTCCCCGTGACCACGAAGGTCTTGCCGCTCAGGGGCAACACCGCGCGCGGCGCCGGGTCGCCCTCCTGCCAGCTCACGCCGCAGGCCCGCAGCTGCTCGACGACCTCGCGGTTGTGCGGCTGGGCGAAGAACTGGTGCAGGCTCCTGGCCACGATGGGCCCGACGTCGTCGACTTCCAGGTACTGCTCCTCGGTCGCGTCCATGATCGCATCGAGCTTGCCGAAGTGGCGTGCCAGCTCCTTGGCCGTCGCCTCGCCGACATGCCGGATACCCAGGCCGAACAGGAAACGCGGCAATGTGGTCTGCTTGGAGCGTTCCAGCGCATCGAGCAGATTGCGCGCCGACTTGTCGGCCATGCGATCGAGCCCGGTCAGCGCAGCCAGGCCCAGGCGGTACAGGTCGGGCAAGGTCCGGATCAGCTGGCCGTCGACCAGCTGGTCGACCAGCTTCTCGCCCAGACCCTCGATCTCGACCGCGCGGCGCTGCGCGAAATGCAGGATCGCCTGCTTGCGCTGCGCGCCGCAGAACAGCCCGCCGGTGCAGCGGTAGTCGGCCTCGTCCTCCTCGCGCACGGCCTCGGAACCACACACCGGACACCGGCGCGGCATCGAGAACTGCGGCGCACCGGCCACGCGCTTGTCCGCCATCACGGACACCACCTCGGGAATCACGTCGCCGGCGCGCCGCACGACGACGGTGTCGCCTACCCGCACGTCCTTGCGCCGCGCCTCGTCCTCGTTGTGCAGTGTGGCATTGGTGACGGTGACCCCGCCGACAAACACCGGCGCCAGCTTGGCCACCGGCGTCAACTTGCCGGTGCGGCCCACCTGCACCTCGATGCCCAGCACCGTCGTCACCTGCTCCTGCGCCGGATACTTGTGCGCCACCGCCCAGCGCGGCTCGCGGCTGACGAAACCCAGCCGCTGCTGCAGCGCGATGCGGTCGACCTTGTAGACCACGCCATCGATGTCGAAACCCAGGCTGTCACGCAAGGCGCCGACACGCCGGTGGTAGTCGACCAGCGCCTGCGCTCCGCGGGCCATCTCGACCAGGTCACTGACCGGAAAACCCCAGGCGCGCAGCCGCTGCAGGATCGCGAAGTGTTCGCCGAATGCCGGCCCGCCCTGTTCGGGCGGCGTGACCTCGCCCAGCCCGTAGGCGAAAAAGCTCAACGGCCGTTGCCGGGCGATGGCCGGGTCAAGCTGGCGCACCGCACCGGCGGCGGCATTGCGCGGATTCACGAAGGTCTTCTCGCCCTTGGCACCGGCGGCGATCTTGTCGCGCTGCGCGGCGTTGAGGCGTTCGAAATCGTCGCGGCGCATGTAGACCTCGCCGCGCACCTCGAGCAGCGCCGGCGCCTGCGGCGGCAGCCGCAGCGGGATCTGGCCGATGGTGCGGATGTTCTGGGTCACGTCCTCGCCGGTTTCGCCGTCCCCGCGGGTGGCGGCCTGCACCAGCACCTGGTCGACGTAGCGCAGGCTCATCGCCAGGCCGTCGAACTTGGGTTCGGCGACATAGTCGACCGCGGGCGCATCCGGCCCCAGGTCGAGTTCGCGACGCACCCGCGCATCGAAGGCTTCGGCGCCGCTGGCCAGGGTGTCGGTCTCGGTGCGGATGCTGAGCATCGGCACCGCATGGCGCACCGGCGCGAACTGGGCCAGCGGCTTGCCGCCCACCCGCTGGGTCGGGGAACCGGGCCACAACAGGTCCGGCCGGCGCTGTTCGATCGCCTGCAGCTCCTGGAACAACTGGTCGTACTGGGCGTCGGGAATCAGCGGGTCGTCGAGCACGTAGTACTGGTGCGCATGTCGATGCAGCGTCTCGTGCAACCAGCGTGCCCGCGCCGCCTCGGCGTCGTCGGGCCTGTCGCTCGTGTCTTCGGCTTGTGCCATCGATGCCGGGGCCGCGCGCAGGCGCGATTCAGGAGAACAGGCGCCTGGCCAGCGCCGAGCCGGCGGCCAGGTCGCGGGCCTGCAGCGTGTCGTACAGGCCCTCGAGTTCGCCACCGATGTTGTCCATGGTCTCGCGCGCCAGCACCTGACCGTTGTCGTCGGTCACAACGCCGTCCATCGCCTGTGCCATCGACTGGGCGACCTCCCGCAGCCGCACGAAGGGTTGTTCGGCCCGGTCAACCTGGGACACGTCCAACGCCAGCGACACCTCGCGCACCGCGGCCTGCGCGGGATCGTCGGCCAGCGCCGCCTGGGTGTCGAAACCCAGGCTCAGCACCGGCGGCAGGCCGGCACCGGCGGCAGGCAGGACCATGCGCCCGGGCAAGGACCCGGACACGAACCCCAGTCGCGCCGCATGTTGCTGCACATAACCGGGACTCCAGGCGGCGCTGCGCGCACGCAACGTAAAACCCAGCTGGGCGTCGTGGCCGCTGGCGAACTGGTCGAGCTCGCGTGCCCGCGCCACCTCCTCGGGCATGTCGGGGAAGTCCGGCGTGCCGCCGACCGCATCGCTGAAGGCCTGTGCCTTGGCGACAAACTCGGAGAATTCGATCTCGTTGAGCGCCCCGGACCGGTTGGCCAGCTGCACACCGGCCTGGAACGCCTCGTAGCTCTGGCCGGCCGCCGGTACTTCCCAGTGCCGGCTGCGCACGTTGAGCCCCTCGACCGCGAACGGCTTGCTGCCGACCCGTCGCGTCGTGGGCAATGCGGCCAGCGCCACCTCGGCCCGCACCTCGGCTTCGAGCGCGATCGGCGCGATGACGTCGATCAAGGCATCGAGGCCCGGTCGTTTTTCCGGCGGCGCCGGCGGCACCGCGGGCGCCACGAATTCGGCATCGTCCAGGCTGGGTTCGATGCCCGCGGGTTCATGGGGAGCCGGTTCCTCGGCCTCACCGGGCTGGGCCTGGCGTGGTGCCACCTTGCGGGCCGACCAGGCGCCGTGGGCCACGACGGCCGCCAGCACCAGTCCGCCGGCAATGGCCAGGCCGATTTGCAGGGTACTCATGCCGCCCTCCATGGCGTCAGGCGGCCTCGGCCATGTCGAGAGCCGCGTCCATGTCGACCGCGACGATGCGCGACACGCCCTGCTCCTGCATGGTCACACCGATCAGTTGTTTTGCCATTTCCATCGCGATCTTGTTGTGGCTGATGAACAGGAACTGCGTCTCCTGGCTCATGCTGGTGACCAGCTTGGCGTAACGCTCGGTATTGGCGTCGTCCAGCGGCGCATCGACCTCGTCGAGCAGGCAGAACGGAGCCGGATTGAGCTGGAAGATCGCAAACACCAGGGCGATGGCCGTCAGCGCCTTCTCGCCACCCGACAGCAGGTGGATCGTCTGGTTCTTCTTGCCCGGGGGCTGGGCGATGACCTGGACGCCGGAGTCCAGGATCTCCTCGCCGGTGATCACCAGCCGGGCATTGCCGCCACCGAACAACTCGGGGAACATGCGGCCGAAATGCTCGTTGACGGTGTTGAAGGTGCCCGAGAGCAGCTCGCGCGTCTCGGCGTCGATCTTGCGGATCGCGTCCTCCAGCGTCGTCATCGCCTCCTGCAGATCGGCCGACTGGGCATCAAGGAACTGCTTGCGTTCGCGCGCCGAGGTCAGCTCGTCGAGCGCGGCAAGATTGACGGCACCCAGGGCCGTCACCTCGGCGCCCAAGCGGTCGATGGACTGCTGCAGTCCGGCCAGCCGGACGCTGTCCTGGGCGATCGAGGCGCGCAAGGCCTCGATGTCGGCATGGGCGTCGTCGAGCAGTTGCTGGTATTGCTCCGAACCGAGCCGGGCCGCCTGCTCCTTGAGCTGCAGGTCGGTGATGCGTTGACGCATCGGGTCGAGCGCACGTTCGAGTCCGAGGCGGCGTTCGTCGCTGGCCCGCAGCTGGGCGGTCAGGTCGTCGTATTCGCTGCGCCTGGCGCCGAGCTCCTTCTCGCGCTCGAGCTTGACCTCCAGCGCGCTGTGCAGACCGGCCTGCGCCGCCGCGTCGCTCAGGCGGGCCAGGTCCTGCGCGGCGCTGGACTGCTCCAGTTCGATCGCGGTCGCCTGCTGGCTGGCGGTCGTGATGGCGCGTTCGAGCTCGGACTGTCGCGCGCGCAGGCTGCGCAGCGCGAACTCGGCCTCCTGCGCCTGGCGCTCGACGCTGCGCTGCTGCTCGCGGCTTTCGGCCAGCGCGCGTTCGGCCTGGATCACCCGGTCGTCCACCTGGGTCTGGCGCTCCTGCGCATCGGCCAGCTGCATGTCGAGTTCCTCGAACCGGGCCTCGGCCGTCACGCGGCGTTCCTGCAGGTCTTCGAGCAGGGCGTCGATTTCGGCCAGCTCGCCGGCCAGTTGGGTGCCCCGAGCCCGCACCTGCTCGGCCTGCTGGCGTACCCGCAGGGTCTCGACCTGCAGCGCGTGGGACTGGCTCTGGTGCGCGGCCGCATCGCGGCGCAGCTGGGCCAGGCTGCTCGAGGCCTCGGCCAGCGCCGCCTCGCTGCGTGCCAGGTCGTGCCGGCTCTGCTCGCAGATCAGGGCCTGGGCGCGCGATTGTTTCTCCAGGTTCTCGATCTCCTGGGCCCGGGCCAGCATGCCGGCCTGCTCGGAATCCGGCGCGTAGAAGGTCACGCTGTGGGCGCTGACCGCATGGCCGTCCCGGACATAAACGGTTTCGCCGGGTTGCAGGCTGGCCCGTGCGGCCATCGCCTCTTCCAGGCTGGACGCGGTGTAACTGCCGTGCAGCCAGCCGCGCAACAACGCAGCCATCCCGGCATCGTTGAGCTGCAGCAGGTCGGCCAGGCGCGGCAGCGTTGCCGCCGGCGCCGGTGCGGCCGCCTCGGGCAGGCTGAAGAACACCAGCTTGGCCGGCGGTGGCTCTGCGGCAAAGGCCCGTACCGTCTCGAGCCGCGACACCTCGAGTGCCCCCATGCGCTCGCGCAGTGCCGCCTCGAGCGCGTTCTCCCAGCCCTGCTGCACATGGATGCGGCTCCACAGGCCGGCCAGCGATTCCAGTCCGTGTTTCTGCAACCAGGGCTGCAACTTGCCGTCGGTGCGGACCTTCTCCTGCAAGGCCTTGAGCGCCTCCATGCGGGCGTTCAGCGCGGCCTGGCGCGAGGCCTCGGTATTGACGGCCTGCTGGTGGTCGCGCCGGGTCTGCTCCAGCGTTGGCAATGCCTCCTGCAGTTCCTGCAGGCGCGCCTCGGCCATGGCGACCGCCTCCTTGGCCTGCTCCCATTGCGACTCGAGTTCGGCCAGCTGCTGTTCGTCCGGCGCCTGCAAGGCGCGCTGGTCGGCGTCGAGCCGCTCACGCCGGGTTTCCTGCTGGCGTGACTGTTCCTGCACGCTGCGTTGCTCGGCCGCCAGCACCTGGATCTGCTGCTGCACCTGCCCGACCAGCGCGCGTTGTTCACTGGCCTGGGCCTGGGCCGAACGCAGTGCCTCCTGCAACTGCGGCTGCTGCTGGGCCTGGTCCTCGACCAGCGCGGCCAGCACCGTGCTTTCTTCCTCGGCCTGCTGCGCGTTCTGCACCAGCGTCTGGATCTCCTGCTCCGCGTCGCCGCGGCGCTGGGCCCACTGGGCCGCCTGCTCCTTGAGCGTGGCCAGGCGCTGCTCGGCGCGCTGGCGGCCTTCGACGACGAAACGGATCTCGGCCTCGAGTCGTCCGACCTCGGTGCTCGCTTCGTACAAGCGCCCCTGGGCCTGGTTGACCTGGTCGCCGGCTGCGTAATGCGCCTGGCGCACCGTCTCCAGGCTGGCTTCGATCTGGCGCAGGTCGGCGACCTGGCTCTCCATGGCATTGACCGCGCCCTGCACGTCGCGGTGGATACGCTCCTGGTCGGTCTGCGCCTCGGTCAGCTTGAGCAGCCACAACTGCTGCTGCCGACGCGTGATGTCGGATTGCAAGGCATTGTATTTCTGCGCCACCTCGGCCTGCTTCTCGAGCTTGTCGAGATTGCTGCCGAGCTCGCGCAGGATGTCTTCGACCCGGGTCAGGTTCTCGCGCGTGTCGTGCAACCGATGCTCGGTCTCGCGCCGGCGCTCCTTGTATTTCGAGACGCCGGCCGCCTCCTCCAGGAACAGGCGCAACTCTTCCGGCTTGGACTCGATGATGCGGCTGATCGTGCCCTGTCCGATGATGGCGTAGGCGCGCGGACCCAGGCCCGTGCCCAGGAACACGTCCTGCACGTCGCGCCGGCGCACCGGCTGGTTGTTGATGTAGTAACTGCTGGTGCCGTCGCGCGTCAGCACCCGCTTGACCGCGATCTCCGCGAACTGGCCCCACTGGCCGCCGGCGCGGTGATCGGCGTTCTCGAAGATCAGCTCGACGCTGGAGCGGCTGGCCGGCTTGCGCGTCGTGGTGCCGTTGAAGATCACGTCCTGCATCGACTCGCCGCGCAGTTCGCTGGCGCGGCTCTCGCCCAGCACCCAGCGCACGGCGTCCATGATGTTGGACTTGCCGCAGCCGTTCGGCCCCACGACCCCCACCAGTTGCCCGGGCAGCTGAAAATGGGTGGGTTCGGCGAAGGACTTGAAACCCGATAACTTGATCGAATTGAGGCGCACGGACGACTACTGCTGGTGGTTCACGACGGGATTGGAAAACGAAACCGGTAGGGCATGGCCCCGCTCCCACGGACGGGCCGCGGCAGGATGTTCGGATGATACCGTGTCGGACCGCTGCCGCCGCCGGGCCGGATCCGGCTGGCGCGCGATCGGCCCGCATCGGGCCGGGGCAATCCGATCCGCGCTATATTGAGGCCGACACCGTACCGAACCCCATGCCGACCGCCCTTGATCTCGCCAAAGGCAACGCCGCGCTCACGACGGCGGTGCTGGACTGCCGCAAGCTGCTGCATCGCCGCTCGCTGGTGTCTGCCGCCGCCAGCTCGGTGCCGATTCCCGGCCTGGACTGGGCGGTCGATGCCGCGATGTTGTCCAAGCTGGTGCCGCAGATCAATGCCCGTTTTGGCCTGACGCCGGCGCAGATCCAGCAGCTCGGCCCGCGCAAGCGCGAACACCTGCAAAAAGCGATCAACGGCGTGGGTTCGCTGCTGGTCGGCAAGACCATCACGCGCGAACTCATCCTGCGCGCGGCCCAGGTCGTCGGTGTGCGGCTGACGGCCAAGCAGGCCGCCAAATACGTGCCACTGGCCGGGCAGGCCGTGGCCGCGGTGGTCGGTTATTCCGCCGTACGTTACCTGGGCGAGCAGCACCTCAAGGAATGCGTGCAGGTCGTGCTCGATGCCGGGCTGGCACTGCCGCCACCGCAGGCGGCAACGGCCGATGCGCCGCGGCTCAGAACTGGTAGCTGACGTTCAGGTGCGCCCGGTCGCGCGAGGTGCCGGCCGGCAGCTTGCTGCGCCCGCTGAGCACGTGGCCCAGGTCCAGGCTGGCCGATAGCTGCTTGCCCATGCTCCAGCGCACGCCAAGGCCGAACGAGCTGACCGACGCCGACGGCAAGGTGGCATCGTTGTGGCGGCGGATTCGGCCGAAGTCGTAGAACACCAGCATGCGCAGGTTCTCGGCCAACGCCGGCGTCCAGAACTCGAGATTGCCCCAATGCCCGGAGTCGCCGGACAACACCCGTTCGGGCAGGCCGCGCAAGGACAAGGCGCCGCCGATGCCGAACTGCTCGCCCGGCACCAGCGCATCGCCGCTGTCCTGCCCCCGCAGCCGGGCCATGAACAGCCACTGCGCGGGCAACGGGAAGGCGACATCGAAACCGTAACGCAAGGCGTTCCAGCTGGTCGTCGCACCTGCGCGGTTGGCCCCATAGGCCGCGTTGTCGTTGCCGCCTCCGCTCGAGAGGTTGTGCGCATATTCCAGGTTGTAGCCCCACTGACCCCACTGCTTCTGGAACCGCCCGGTGTACGACAACGTCAGCGGCCGGGTACGGTAGTTCGGAAACAACGCCGCGCCGCCCAGCGTGGTGATCTTGTCGTTGCGGAAATGCTTGTCGTCCAGTCCCAGGGTCAGGTACGAGCGGTAGTCGCCCTTGGGCGCCAGGTAATAACTCACCGCAATGCCGGCGAAATCGCCGCGCCCGGTCACGTTGATGGTATTGGCGACCACGCCGGAGGACACGCTGGACGTCGTGTAGTAGCCCGACACCATGGCGCCGTGGTCGTACAGCGGCGCTCGGTAATAACCACCCCACTGGTGGACCCGGCCCGGCTCGGTCGGCGACGTGGTGTAGGTGAAGGTCGCCTGGTGATCCTTGTCGAACAGGTTGGCGTGCGAGGCGCCCAGTGTGAGGCGGCCGTTGCCGGTCTGCGCGGTTCCGGTGTTGTTGAGCAGCACGAAGGCGCTGACGGTGCGCGAGTCCTTCACGTCGATACTCGCATCCACGGTGTCGTCCAGTTGCCCCTGGCGGAAGGTCACGTTGACCCGCTTGCTCGGGTTTTCGTTGGCCAGCGCCAGGTCGCGCGCCAGTGCATTCGTATTGGGCGACGATCCGTTTGCCAACTGCGGCAGGCTGCGCATGATGTTGTCGTTCGAGAAGAACTGGTTGCCCTTGATCTCGACCGTACCCACGGTGAACCGGAACATCTGCAGGCGGATCACGCCGCCGATGTCCTGCGGCGGCAATACCACGCGGTAAAAGCCGTAACCGTTCTGGCGCAACAAGGTCTCCAGGGCCGTGGCCGCCTGCTGCAGGCGTTCGATGCCCTCATGCTTGCCGACAAAAGGCGCCAGGGCGGCCTGCGTCTGCGCCTCGCCCAGCGGATTGTCGCCTTCGACCGCATAACCGCTGACGGTGAAGCTGGCCTCGGCGGGTGGCGGCGAACTGATCTGGGCATGGACCGGATGCGCGATCGCGGCCAACGACAGGGTAGCGAGGGCAATGTGTTTCTTGTGCATCTGCATGTAGGATTTCCCGGTTCTATCGGCAGACCTGGGCCCGGACGCGGAACGCGCCGGCAAGGTCGAGCAGGCGCGCCGCATTCGGATTGAGGCGATCCGGCCGCGGAATGAAGTCGAACTCCAGGAAGTTCGGCGTGACCACCGCGCGCACCAGCTGCGTGCCGTCGGCATTGAGGAAGCCGGTTTCGCCGCGGGCGATGTCGATGGTCTTCTCGCCACTGGTCAGCGACAGGTGGCCGTCCCGCGAGAACACGAACAGGCCGACGTCGGCCTCGTTGATCTCGTTGGCGCTGAACAACTGCTCGGCGCTCGCAGGCACGGTATCGGGACGCGGCGTGGGAATGTTGATCAGGACCGGTGGCGGCGTGGGCAGGGTTCGCGGCGCGGACGTGGTGCTGTCCTGTATCGCGAACACGCCGGTGGGTACCGGGAATTCGTTGGCCGTACCCGGGTTGAGCACCCCCTCGCCGTCCCAGGTCGCCACCATGGTGCAGCCCGCGGCGCCTCCGGGCACGGCGCAGCTGTCCGGATCGCTGACGATATCGACGCCGGTGCCGCGAATGCCCACGGTCGCGGTCGGCGTCGTCATGCGCACGGCCTGCGGTCGCGAGCGCCCTACCAGGCCGGTCAGTACCCGCATGCCGCCGCGCAACAGGTTGAAGATCACGGATCCGTCGCTCGGACTCTCGCGGTTGTAGACGAAGTTCTCGACCCTGAACTGGGTACGGGGCTGCACCGTGACCTTGGTGTTGTCCCGGAACACCAGCACGGCATGCCCGTTGCTCGATGTCTCGAGGATCTCGCCCGGGTAGACCGGCCCGCCTTCGATGACGTTGCGCCGTTCGCCGCCGGGCGCCACGGCCGACAGCGGCCCGAGCAGTGCAGCCACCCGCGCACTGGCCGCCACGTTGGCCGGCCCGGAGGGCTGGGCGATACGGCCTGCATCGGTGGCGCAGTCGGTGCCGCAGATGCGGGCATCGAAATCGGTGCCGCGGATGCCCACGGTCGCCGTCGGCGTGGTCAGCCGCGCCGCCGTCGGCGAGGTCTTGGCGATCAGGCCGGTGACCATGCGCACCCCGCCCTTGAACAGGCTGGTGAAGAACCCGTCCGGCTTGTCCGGTTCCTTGTAGGCGTATTCGTCGAAGCGGATCGCCGTGTTCGGCCGCAGGGTCATGCGCGTGCCATCGGTCAGTCGGAGCACCGCAAAACTGTTCGACCCCATGGTCACGGTATCGCCGGGCTGGATCGGCACGCCCTGGCTCAGGATACGCGGCACACCGGAAGCGGCCTGCGCCGCCCCCACGCCCTTGGCGAACTCGACCTCGCCGGCGGGCGCGGCAAGCACGATGACCGGCATGGCAAGCAGCAAAGCCAGAAAGCAGGAGTTCTTCATAGTCTTCGTCATGGTCTGGCCCGATTATTGGCAGGTCTCGCCGGCGTCGATGCCGATCTCGTCGTCTTCGTCCGCCGACTGGCGCTTGAACACGTCGGGGAAATTGTCCTGCAGCGTCAGCAGGGAACTGGTGATGACGTCGATGATGCTGCCGTTGGCACCGGTGATCTCGAAGTCCGACACGACGGTGCAGCCGATACATTGCGAGCCCGACAGGATCAGCGGGAAGGTACCCGGCGGATTGACGATACGCGCCGATGAGCCAGCGTTGGTCAGTGTCAGGATGGGCGCAGGATCGACCAGCGGATCCGGCGAGGCGATCGTGATCTGGCCATCGGCCGACAACAAGGCCTGCGCGCCAGCAGTGCCGCCGAGCAGCGACACCGAGGTCTTGGCGATGATGCTGGCGTTGCCAAGCACGACGATCTCGCTGGGTGCGGTCGCTGCCTCGGCGCCGATGAGCACGGCGCCGGTGTCGGACCGGGCCAGCAGCGTGCCCGCGCTGATGCTGCGCATCCGGATGCCCAGTGCGGCGGCCTGCGTCCCGGTCCGTCCGGCGCCGTCGCGCAGCAACAGATTGACCGCGCCGGCGCCAGCGTCGAGCCGGGTTCCGTTGGCCATGACGATCTCGGCAAGTCCGGGATCGCGATGCGACGTCAGCACGCCGTTGCTGGCCAATTCGTTGGCAATGACGTCCAGGTCGCCCCCGTCGGTCACGATGTTCGAATGCAGGTAGATGCTGCGCCCGGCCTGCAGCGTGAGCTTGCCGCCTGTGCCCGAGGGGTTGTTGACGATGATGTCGGACAACACGTCGAGCGTGATGTCGTTGTTCGCCTGCAAGGACACGGCGGTGCCGGTATTGAGGATGGCCGTCAGCTGTGCCGGACTGATCGTGATCAGGCTGGCCAGGTTGTCGGAGAATGCCTGCCCGCCCAGCGGGCCGCCCGGACCGCCACCGCCGCCGGCACCGCCGGAATAGATGTGCACCCGGCCGTTGTTCGACAGGCCGCCGCTGTCGGCGTTGGAAGCCCGCACCAGCAGGCGCGCGCCGCTGATCTCCTGGACCGTACCGCCGTATCCGTCGTTCGCGTTCTGTCCGACCAGGCTGTTGGCCGCCGACACGACGCCCGAAATGCCGCCGGCGGCTGCGCCCACGGACACGGCTCCAGCATTGCCACCGAAGTTCGTGCTGCGCACGTAGTAGTTGCCATTCGACATGAAACTCACGCCGCTGCCGCCGACGAAATCGTTGGGGTTGGCTCCGACCAGGCTGTTGGCCGAGGACACCACCCCGGTCAGCGGCGTGCTGACATCGATCCAGGTCACCGCACCCCGGTTGCCGCTCCACGAGGTGCTGCGCAGCACGACATAGCCGTTGCCAAAGCTGAAGCCGCTGCTTCCGACCTGATCGCCCGGTGTCGAGCCGACCAGGCTGTTGAGCGGCGTGACCATACCGACCGTGGGCGCCGCATGATCGATCCAGGTCACTGCGCCGGCGCCACCGCCCCAGCCCGTGGTCCGCACGGCCGATCGGGTGCTCGAGAGGAAGTCGGCGCCATTGGTGCCGACCCTGTCGCTCGCAGCAGCGCCGACCAGGCTGTTGGCCGCGCTGACCGCGCCGGTGATGCCGTTGAACGCGTCCGCCCAGGTGATGGCACCGGCATCGGTGATCAGGCCGTTGTCCCAGTTCGGGCTGCGAATGCCGATCCAGCCGCCCGCCGTGGTGCGGCCGGACGACCCCACCGCATCACCCGCCGTGGAGCCGACCAGGCTGTTGGCCGCGCCAACCGTGCCGTTGGTCCCGTTGACGGTGTCGAACCAGGTGACGGCTCCCATGCCACCGTTCCAACCCGGGCTGAGCACCAGCGCCTTGCCATTGAACAGGTTTTGCACGCCGCTGCCACCGACCTGATCCCCGGCCGAGGCGCCGACCAGGCTGTTGCCGGCGCCCACGGAGCCCAGCAACGGTGCGGCGTTGGGATTCACGAAGGTCACCGCACCGGCATTGCTGTTCCAGCTCGACGACAACAGGTAGTAGTTGCCATTGCTCAGCGAGGACAACGACGAATTGCCGATCCTGTCGTTGGCCTGCGTGCCGACCAGGCTGTTGGCTGCCGACACCGCGCCCGCGATGCCGGCGGCCGGGTCAACAAACGTGACGGCACCGGCCAGCGTGGCTGCGCCATTGTTCCAGTTGGGCGCACGCAACGCGATCAGGTTGCCCAGGTTCTGGTACCCCAGCGCGCCGATGCGGTCGCCGGTGGCGGTCGTACCCGATGTCGAACCCACCAGGCTGTTGCTCGCATCGACCACACCCACCACTCCGGAGGCATGGTCGAGCCAGGTCACCGCACCGCGATTGGCGTGCCATGCCGGACTGAACACGATGGAATGGCCGTTGAACAGGTTCTGCACGCCCGAGCTGCCGACCTGGTCCCCCGCCGTATCGCCGACCAGGCTGTTGGCCGCTCCCATGGCTCCGACGGGCGCTGCGTTGGAGTCGATCCAGGTCACGGCACCCATGCCGGTGTTCCAGTTCGGGGTTCGCACCAGATAGTGGGTGCCGTCCAGGTAGTCGATGCCGTTGTTGCCCACCCTGTCGTTGGTGGCCACGCCGACCAGGCTGTTGCCCGCCGCGACCACTCCCACCACGCCGACGGACGGGTCGGCCCAGGTGATCGCGCCCGCGGCGCCGGCCAGGCCGTTGCTCCAGTTGGGACTCAAGATGGCGATCTTGCTGCCGACGTATTCGAAGTCGGCGAATCCGCCCACCTGGTCCCCCGCGGTGGAGCCGACCAGGCTGTTCGTCGCATCGACGATGCCGGAGCCGCCGCTCGCGTTGTCGAGCCAGCTCACTGCGCCCTTGCCGTTGTCCCAGTTGCGGCTGAACACCATGCTCTTGCTGCCAACGCTGTAGACGCCTTCGTTGCCCACCCGGTCATTGACGGCGCTGCCTACCAGGCTGTTGGCACCACTGACCACGCCGGTGACCGGCGATGGGGAGTCGACCCAGGTCACGGCGCCGCGCGAGCCGTTCCACTGCGGCGAGACCACGGCGAAATGCGTGCCATCGAGCCAGGTGATGCCATCGGAGCCGACCCGGTCGTTGGACTGGCTGCCGACCAGGCTGTTGCCGGCGCCCACCGCACCCACGAGACCGACGCTGGCATCGACCCAGGTCAAGGCGCCGGCTTGTGGTGCGGCCGGCGTATTGGCCCAGTCTTCGCTCAGGATCGCGACTAGGGAGCCACTGAGATAGCTGTATTGGCCAAACCCGCCGACACGGTCGCCATCGTTCGTGCCCACCAGGCTGTTGGTGGCATCCACCACGCCGCTCGTACCGGTCGTGGTACTGATCCAGCTGACCGCGCCCTTGGCGGCGTTCCAGTCCGGGCTGAACACGGCGATCTTGCCGAAACCGAAATCCTCGAACCAGCCCGAGCCGACCTGGTCGCCCGGCGCGCTGCCAATCAGGCTGTTGTTGTTCGAGATCACGCCGACGGGCGGCGCATTGCTGTCGACCCAGGTCACGGCGCCGGTGTCGTTGTTCCAGAGCGTGTTGACAATCAGGTAGCGGGTGCCGTCGATGTATTCGAAACCGCTGTCGCCGACCCGATCGTTGGCTTGGCTGCCCACCAGGCTGTTGGCCGCCGACACGGCGCCGGTGACGATCGAGGCCGAATCGAACCAGGTGATCGCCCCGGCCGCGGTTGCGGTCGGCCCGTTGGCCCAGTCCGGGCTGACGATCGCGATCTTGCCGCCGACGTAGTTCCAGTATCCATTGCCGACCCGGTCGCCCGGATCCGTTCCCACCAGGCTGTTGGCCGCGCCGACGATACCCACCAGGCCGCTGGCCTGGTCCATGAACGTGACGGCGCCGCGGGTGCCGCTCCAGTTCGGGCTGAAGATCGTCCACTTGCCGCTCAGGATGTTGTAGATGCCGCCGGATCCGATCTGGTCGCCCGGCGCCGCGCCCACCAGGCTGTTGGCCGCGCCCATCACGCCGACGACCGGCGACCCCGGATCGATCCAGGTCACGGCACCGGCATTGTTGTTCCAGGCCGATGTGGCGACGTAATACCGGCTGCTGCCGATCGACGACAGGCCGCTGTTGCCGACCCGGTCGTTGGCCATGGCACCGACCAGGCTGTTGGCCGACGAGACCACGCCGGTGATGCCGGTGCCGCCGTCGGCCCAGGTGATCGCGCCGGCGCCGCTGTTCCAGTTCGGGCTGAAGATGGCCAGCTTGCCGCCGGACATTGCCGTGATGCCGCTGCTGCCGATCTGGTCCCCTGTGTTTGCGCCCACCAGGCTGTTGCTCGACGACAGTGCCCCGGAGACACCCGCGGCCATGCCGAACGGCGTCAACGCGCCGGCCGACCCGTTCCAGAACGGGCTGGACACCAGCACGTTGCCGCCACTGAGATTGCGCACCACGCCACTGCTGCCGATGCGGTCGTTGGCCACACTGCCGCGCAGGTTCGAGATCAGCGCCCCCGTGAGCCCATCGAACAGGTAGATGGCGCCCGCGTTGGTGGCGGCGAAGTCGTCGTTCGAGTCGAAGACCAGGATGTTGCCGTTGCCCAGCACCTGCAGGCTCTGGCCGAACAGGTCGCCCGTGCCGGGGTTGGGATCGAGCAACTCGACGGAGACACCCGGCACGAACACCGGGGTCTGGATCAGGATGTTCTTCGGGTCGAGCAGGAAATGCCCGCCCTGCCCCATGGGTGCGCCGGCGTCGGCATTGCCGCCGAACTGCACCTGCTGGCGCGCCGAGACCTCGAGCGTGCCGCCATTGCCGCCCTGCACGCCGCCACGCGCCGTCATGGAGCCGGCGAACCGGTTGTCGCCATCAGCCCAGGTCGTGATGCTGCCGCCGTCGCCGTCGACGCGCGCACTGGCCTGCAAGGCGCTGGCGGCCGAGACCGTCAGGTTGCGGGCGTTGTCCATCGTCGCATCGGCGCCGGCGCGACCGCCGCCGACGCGAATGGTGCCGCCGCCGGCATCGCCGTCCGCACGGACCTGCGCCGCCGCCAGCGTGACATCGCGGCCGGTCACCGTGACCGCGCCGCCGACGCCGCTGCCGGCACTGGCATCCAGCGTGGCGGAACTGAACAGGTGGCCGTCACGGTCGGGCGCCGCGTCGACACGGACCTGAATGTCGCCGCCCCGCAACACGCCCTGCGCCGATACAGTGGCCGACGCTCCCTGGATCAGACGGCCGTCGGCCTGCAGGTGGATGGTTCCGCCCATGCTGCTGGCGCCGTCCGCGTGGACCGCGCCGTCTTGCACCAGCCTCGCGGCCGACACCTGGATGTCGCCGCCGCGGCCGCCATCGGCCGACAACCGGGATCCAGCCTCGAGGGCCACTAAACCGGCGTCGGCCGTGACCGCGATGCTGCCACCCACGGTGCTGGCCTGCGTCGCGGGCGACGCGGCCGTGGCGCTGGCGCTGATCTGCGCGCCGCCGTCGACCGTGACATGGCCGGACTGCGACGCCAGCGTGACGGTGCCGCCGACCGTCAGGCCGTCCGCGCGCGCCTGGCTGTCGGCGGCGACGTGCACGTCGCCTTGCGCCTTGAGCACCAGGCGCCCGCCCTCGCGGGCCAGTGTTTGCGCCTGAACGACGCCCGAATGTTTCAGGGTTCCCGCAAAGACACCGACGGCACCGCCTTCCAGTCGCCCCAGGTTGATCACGCCGTTGCCCTGGTTCTGCACCTCGAAGCTGATGTCGTTCAGATTGCGCCCGGTGATCTCGACCATCTCGCCGGCGGCGAGCACAACGTTGCCGCCTTCCGAGCGAATCACGGCATTGCCGTCGGTGCCGACGTTCGGCGCAATCAGGTAGACATCGCCATTGCCCGAACTGATGCGCCCTTGCACCTGGATGTCGCCGGCGGCGCCATCGCGGACGAACTTGAACTTGCCGGCCTTGAAATCGTCATCGTTGAGCGACAGGGTCGACGCAACGAAACCCTGGGTGTCGATGACACTGCCCGGGCCGAACACGACCCCGTTGGGGTTGATCAGGAACACGCGACCGTTCGAACCGAGCGTGCCGTCGATCTGGCTCTTGAGTGCCGGGTTCTGCGTCTGGACCCGGTTGAGCACGGTGCTTGCCGCGTTCTGCTGCTGGAAATACGTGGTCTCGCCGGCGCCGATCGAGAATTGCTGCCAGTTGATGATGGCGCCCGGTGAGTTGGTCACCGTAAGCCGGTTGCCCTGGGTCTGCATCGATGCCTGGCCATGCACGACGACGGCGCCACCCGGATTGGCCTGGGCCAGTGGAGGCGCTGCGCCGTACGCGGCGGCCAGCGCAATGGCCAGTGCGTGTCGACGCTTGCCGACCCGCAAGATGCGAGAACCTGAATGGACCATGGTGTGAAACCCTTGCATGCCAAAAAAAACTGGCCAGCTGTCGCGCGAGAACGACACCAATGGCCGCCAAACCGGAGGCACCACCACCATCATGGACACAATCGACGCGCTGGCTCCTGCAATCGGGCGCCACGCCCCGGGTGGAGCCTGTCGCCAACGGGCAAATTGAGTCACATTTTGATGCATTTGTCTACCCTGCGAATGGACGATGCCGCCTGCGATTCGCAGGGTTCCGGCCCCGCGGTTGCGGTCCATACCCCATACGCGCATACTGGCCGGCAGGTCACCCTCACGTGAAGGTTCTCGACATGACGTTATGCCCGATTGCCATCGTCTCCGGCTGCGAAAAATGCCCGGCCTTCAAAATCTGTCCGCTCAAGTCGGTCATTGGCAATGCACCGGCCAATGCCGCCCCCCGGCAGCCACCAGCCCGGTCCGCGGCGTCCGGACGCGGCAAGGACAAACCGAGGTCCTGAAGGGAAGGATCGCGGCGTCCGAAGCCGTGGTTGCGTCCGAACGGCGCGCACGGCCCGGCCGCGTGTTCGGCAGGCAGGATAATCGCGCCCCATGAACCCCTTGCTGGACCGACTGCAGCCCTACCCGTTCGAACGCCTGCGCGCCCTGTTTGCCGACGTCAAGCCCAATCCGGCCTACCGCCCGATCAGCCTGGGCATTGGCGAACCGCGCCATGCGACGCCGGACTTCATCAAGCAGGCCTTCACCGAGGCCCTGCACCGCGAGCCGAGCGGCCTGGCCGGTTACCCGGCCACGGCGGGTGACCCCGCGTTGCGCCGGGCCTGCGCCGACTGGTTGCACCGGCGCTACGGCCTGCAGATCGATGCCGCGACCCAGGTGTTGCCGGTCAATGGTTCGCGCGAGGCGCTGTTCGCGTTTGCGCAGACCGTCATCGACCCCGGCCCGGCCGCGTCCGCCCCAGGCGACGACGGCCCATGGGTGGTGTGCCCGAATCCGTTCTACCAGATCTACGAAGGTGCGGCCTTGCTCGCCGGCGCCAGGCCCTGGTTCGTGGCGGCTGACCCGGCGCGCAATTTCGCACAGGACTGGGACGCGGTGCCCGAGGCGGTCTGGGCACGCACCCAATTGCTGTATGTCTGCTCGCCTGGCAACCCGACCGGCGCGGTGATGCCCTTGTCGGAATGGGAGAAGCTGTTTGCGCTCAGCGACCGCCACGGCTTCGTCATCGCCTCGGACGAGTGCTACAGCGAGATCTATTTCCGCGACGAGCCTCCGCTCGGTGGGCTGCAGGCGGCCTCGTTGCTCGGGCGTCACGATTTCCGTCGCCTGATGGCCTTCACCAGCCTGTCCAAGCGCAGCAGCGTGCCGGGCATGCGCAGCGGCTTCGTAGCCGGCGATGCCGCCCTGATCAAGGCCTTTCTGCTGTACCGGACCTACCACGGCAGCGCGATGAGCCCGGTCGTGCAGTCGGCCAGCATCGCCGCCTGGGGCGACGAGACCCATGTGGTCGAAAACCGCGCCTTGTACCGGGCCCGGTTCGCCCGCATCACGCCCATGCTCTCCGAGGTGCTCGACGTCGCGCTGCCGGACGCCGCGTTCTACCTGTGGGCGGGCGTGAGCGGCAGCGACACCGCGTTCGCGCGCGACCTGCTCGCTCTCTACAATGTCACCGTCCTGCCCGGGAGTTTCCTGGCCCGGGAGGTCGACGGCGTGAACCCGGGTGCCGGACGCATCCGGATGGCGCTGGTCGCCGAAACCGCGGAATGCGAAGAAGCCGCCCAGCGCATCGTGCAGTTCGTGCGTGGCAGGCGCTGAGCGCACTGCCCCACCTCATTTCCATAACCTGATCCAGATCCATGACCGACCAATTGCAGAAAACCATCGAAACCGCGTGGGACAACCGTGCCGAATACACCGCCAAGTCGGCGCCCCAGGAAGTCGTCGACGCGGTCGAACATGTCATCGCCGGCCTCGATGGCGGCAGCCTGCGCGTGGCCACGCGCGAATCCGTAGGCCAGTGGACCACCCACCAGTGGATCAAGAAGGCCGTGCTGCTGAGTTTTCGCCTGCGCGACAACGCGGTCATGCGTTCCGGCGACCTGGGTTTCTTCGACAAGGTGCCGACCAAGTTCGCCGAAATGGACGAAGCCAGCCTGCGCGCCAGCGGCGTGCGGGTCGTGCCGCCGGCGGTCGCCCGCCGCGGGAGCTTCTGCGCCAGGGGCGTGGTGCTGATGCCGTCCTACGTCAACATCGGCGCCTACGTCGATGAAGGCACGATGGTCGACACCTGGGCCACCGTGGGCTCGTGCGCACAGATCGGCAAGAACGTACACCTCAGCGGCGGCGTCGGCATCGGCGGCGTGCTCGAACCCATGCAGGCCGGCCCCACCATCATCGAGGACAACTGCTTCATCGGCGCGCGTTCCGAAGTGGTCGAGGGTGTCATCGTCGAGGAAAACTCGGTGATCTCGATGGGCGTGTATCTCGGCCAGAGCACCAAGATCTATGACCGCGCCACCGGCAATGTCTCCTACGGCCGCATTCCGGCCGGATCGGTCGTGGTGTCGGGTAACCTGCCCAGCGCGGACGGCAAATACAGCCTGTACTGTGCCGTCATCGTGAAGAAGGTCGACGCGCAGACCCGCGCCAAGACCAGCCTGAACGAGCTGCTGCGCGACTAGGCATACCGGTCTGTTGATCGATCGAGCACAAGGGGATACCACCATGGCAACCACCGCGACACCGGGAACGATGGAGCGCATCCTGCGCCTGATGAGTGACAAGAAGGCCTCGGACGTGTACCTCTCGGCCCATGCGCCGGCCCTGATCAAGATCAACGGCCTGTGCATCCCGATCAACAACCAGGTGCTGCCGCCCGACGCACCTCGCAACCTGCTGGCCGAGGTGCTGCCGGCGGACCGGATCGCCGAACTCGAGGCCAAGGGGGAGCTCAACATGGGTTTCCCGCTGCCCGGGGTCGGCCGGTTCCGGGTCAGCGCCATGCGCCAGCGCGGCTCCATCGCGGCGGTCGTGCGCTTCATTACGCTCGAGGTGCCGCCGCTGTCGAGCCTGGCGCTGCCCGAGATCCTGAGCGAGCTGATCATGGCCAAGCGCGGCCTGCTGCTGATGGTGGGCGCCACCGGTGCCGGCAAGAGCACGACGCTGGCGTCGATGATCGACTACCGCAACGAAAACCTCGCCGGCCATATCCTGACCATCGAGGATCCGATCGAGTTCCTGTTCAAGAACAAGCGTTCGGTGATCAACCAGCGCGAGATCGGCACGGACACCGAATCGCTGGAAATTGCGCTGAAGAACGCGTTGCGGCAGGCCCCCGACGTGATCCTGGTGGGCGAGATCCGGGACCGCGAGACCATGTCGGCCGCACTCGCCTATGCGCAGTCCGGCCACCTGTGCCTGGCCACGATGCACGCCAACAACAGTTACCAGGCGCTGAACCGGATCCTGAGCTTCTATCCGGTCGAGGTGCGCGAGACCATGCTGGGCGACCTGGCCGCCGCACTCAAGGCAGTCGTGTCGCAGCGCCTGCTGCGCACCGTCTCCGGTGGCCGGGTGCCCTCGGTCGAAGTGCTGCTCAACACCAAGCTGATCGCCGAACTGATTGAAAAAGGCGACTTTTCCGGCATCAAGGAGGCGATGGAAAAGGCCATGGCCGAAGGATCGCAGAGCTTCGAGGCCGATATCGCGCGCCTGATCGTCGAGGGCATCGTCGACCGCAAGGAAGGCCTGGCCAATTCCGATTCACCGACCAACCTGATGTGGCGCATGGAGAACGACTTCTCACTGGTTCGCGCGCCCAAACAGGACGAAGAACCGGACGACGAACCGTCGTTCACCGAGATCACCCTGGACGTCAAGCATTGATGCCGGCCACCCGGGCGCAAGGCGATCCACCGATGGCACGGACCTGTGTCGCACCCGCGCATGCAGGGTGCCGTCGAAGCATCGCACGGCAGGTGGTCGATGCCGCGCCCCCGTCCCGCACCGAGCGGCGCCGGCGCGAACCCATCGACGCCCGGGTACAACCATGACCATCGGGCAACTGATAGACGCCAGCGCACAGGCACTGGAGGCGGCCGGCGTTTCGTTCGGCCACGGCACGACCAACGCCTGGGACGAGGCCGCCTGGCTCGTCCTGTGGCGACTGGGCCTGCCGCTGGACACTGAACTTGACGGCCCGCACGGCGTGGCCGAGCGGGTGGTCGACGCCACGGACGCCGACCGGGTGCGGTCACTCGTGCAGCAACGCATCGATTCGCGCAAGCCGGCTGCCTATCTGACCGGCGAGGCCTGGTTGCAAGGCGTGCCGTTCCATGTCGACGAACGTTGCATCGTGCCGCGCAGCCTGATCGGCGAATTGCTCGCTGCCGGCGTGCTGGACTCCTGGATGCCGCAGGACGCGCAGCGCCTGCTCGATCTGTGCACCGGGGGCGGCAGCCTGGCCATCCTGGCGGCGATGGCCTGGCCGCAGCTGCAGGTCGATGCGGCCGACATTTCGGTGGACGCCTTGGCCGTGGCGCGCATCAACCTGCAGCGCCATGGGCTGGAGCAGCGCATCCGATTGCGCCAGGGTGACGGCCTGGCGGCCGCGCAGGGGGTCTACGACATGATCCTGTGCAATCCCCCGTACGTGAACAGTGCCAGCATGGCACAATTGCCGGCTGAATACCGGGCCGAGCCTGAACTGGCACTGGCCGGCGGCGCGGATGGCATGGATTTCGTGCGCCGGCTGCTGCGCGATGCGGGTGACCGCCTGCAGCCGCACGGTGCGCTGGTGCTCGAGATCGGCCACGAACGGGCCTTTTTCGAGGCGGCGTTCCCCGGCCTGCCGGCCTTGTGGCTCGAGACCAGTGCCGGCGCCGATCAGGTCTGCCTGCTCGGCCGCGACGCCTTGCTGGCCCTGCCAACCACCTGAACCCGAGATTCGGCCGGATGAACGGCCGGACAGTTATCGATCATGATCACCCTGAAGAACGTCACCCTGCGCCGCGGTACCAAGGTCCTGCTGGACAACGCGTCGGTGACCCTGAACCCCGGCGAGAAAGTCGGCCTGGTCGGGCGCAATGGCGCCGGCAAGTCATCGCTGTTTGCGCTGCTCGACGGCTCGTTGCACGAAGACGCAG
This sequence comes from Comamonadaceae bacterium G21597-S1, assembly GCA_027214345.1. Lineage (GTDB taxonomy): Bacteria > Pseudomonadota > Gammaproteobacteria > Burkholderiales > Burkholderiaceae_C > CAISIP01. The sequence continues at coordinate 25,017 of JAPWHR010000008.1, read as the reverse complement.
GCGATTTCAGCGTGCCCGCGCAATGGCGCATGGGCCAGGTGGCGCAGAACATGCCCGAGACCGACATGTCGGCCACCGAATTCGTGATCCAGGGCGACGTGCGGCTGCTCGCGGCGCAGCAGGAGGTGGCGGCGGCCGAGGCCAGCGACGACGGCGACCGCATGGCCCATGCCTACATGGAACTGCACGACGCCGGCGCCCACGACGCGCCGGCGCGTGCCCAGGCGCTGATCCTCGGCCTGGGATTCAAGACGACCGAACTTGACAACCCGGTGAACAGCTTCTCCGGCGGCTGGCGCATGCGGTTGCAGCTGGCGCGCGCACTGATGTGCCCGGCCGACCTGCTGCTGCTGGACGAGCCGACCAACCACCTGGACCTGGACGCGCTGGTCTGGCTCGAGGCCTGGCTCAAGAAGTTCGAGGGCACGATGCTGGTGATCAGCCACGACCGCGAATTCCTCGATGCCGTGACCGACGTGACGCTGCACATCGACGCGGCCAAGCTGGTGCGTTACGGTGGCAATTACAGCAAGTTCGAGGACATGCGCGCCGAGCAGATGGAGTTGCAGCAGAACGCGTATGCCAAGCAGCAGGAAAAAATCGCCCACCTGCAGAAATTCATCTCGCGTTTCAAGGCCAAGGCGAGCAAGGCCAAGCAGGCGCAAAGCCGGGTCAAGGCGCTGGACCGCATGGAAAAGATCGCGCCACTGCTGGCCGAGGCCGATTTCAGCTTCGAGTTCCGCGAGCCGGCCAACCTGCCCAATCCGATGCTGTCGATGCAGGACGTCAGCGTGGGTTATCCGCCAGCGGAGAACGCCCTTGAAGGCACCGGGCCGACGGTGATCGTGCGCCACATCAGCCGCTCGGTGTTGGCCGGCCAGCGCATCGGCATCCTGGGCGCGAACGGCCAGGGCAAGTCGACGCTGGTCAAGACGATCGCCCGCGAACTGCAGGCGATCGAGGGCGATATCACCGAAGGCAAGGGCCTGAACATCGGTTATTTCGCGCAGCAGGAGCTCGACGTGTTGCGTCCCGCCGATACGCCGCTGGACCACATGATCGCGCTGGTGCGCGAACTCACGGCGGCCGGCAAGATCGCCGGACAGGCCACGCGCGAGCAGGATCTGCGCAGCTTCCTGGGCAACTTCAACTTCAGCGGCGACATGGTCAAGCAGGCCGTGGGCAGCATGAGCGGCGGCGAGAAGGCGCGCCTGGTGCTGTGCATGATCGTCTGGCAACGCCCCAACCTGCTGCTGCTCGACGAGCCGACCAACCACCTGGACCTGGCCACGCGCGAGGCCCTGGGCATGGCGCTCAACGAGTTCGAGGGCACGGTGATGCTGGTCAGCCACGACCGCGCCCTGCTGCGTTCGGTCTGCGACGAGTTCTGGATGGTCTCGCGCGGCGGCGTGGCGCCGTTCGACGGCGACCTGGACGACTACCAGCGTTACCTGCTGGACGAAGCCAAGCGCCAGCGCGAACTGGCGAAACAGGAGGCGAATGCGGCCGCCAAGGCGGCGGCCGGCGCCAGGGACACCGCCGCCGGCAACCGCAAGCCGGCACGCCCGGGACCGAGCCGCAGCAGCCTGCAGACGGAAGTCGACAAGCTCGACGCCCGCATGCAGCAGCTCGGAGGCGAAAGCCGTACCCTGGAGGCCGAACTGGGCCATGCAGCGGCGCCCGGCGAGATCGCGGACCTGGGGCGCCGGCTTCAGGCGGTCAACGACGAACTGCGCGAACTCGAAGAGCGCTGGCTCGATCTGTCGAGCCAGTTGGAAACCAGCGCTGCCTGAGCCAGAATGGCGGGAACAGGCCATCGACGGCCTGCCCCCGACCATGCAAGCACCGGCTCCCGACGCTGCCGCACCCGATCAGGCCACCTACCGTGACCGCAAGCGCTTGGCCTGGCTGTTCTCGCTGGCGGTACCGGCCTCGGTCATCGCCGGCCCCCTGCTGGCGGTGTGGCTGGGCGATGCGCGGATGTTGTGGCTGCCGGTTGCCGCGTTCTACGTCGGCGTGCCGCTGCTGGACCTGCTGCTGGGCGAGGACCTGAGCAACCCGCCCGAGGCCCTGGTGCCGGCGCTGGACGCCGACCCCTACTACCGCCGGATCACCTGGCTGCTGGTCCCGATCCTGTGGGCATCCTTCGTCTTCAGTGCCTGGTTCGTCGCCCGCCAGGCGCTGCCCTGGCACGGCCTGCTGGCCATGGTGCTGATCACCGGGTCCATCGGTGGCTTCGGCATCAATGTCGCGCACGAGCTCGGCCACAAGAACACGCGTCTCGAAACCTGGCTGGCGCGGATCAGCCTGGCGCCGACCGGATACGGCCATTTCACGGTGGAACACAACCGCGGCCACCATCGCGACGTGGCCACGCCGCAGGATTCGGCTTCGTCGCGCATGGGCGAGTCGATCTACCGCTTCGTGTTGCGCGAGATGCCGGGCGGTCTGCGGCGTGCCTGGGCCCTCGAGAAGGATAGGCTTGCGCGTGAGGGCCGGCCCCTGTGGTCGTGGCACAACGCCGTTCTGCAACCGGCGGCGATCACGCTGGTGTTGTGGACCGTCCTGCTGACCTGGCTCGGGCCGCAGCTGCTGCCCTTTCTGCTGGCGGCATCGTTGTGGGCGAATTTCCAGCTGACGTCGGCCAACTATGTCGAGCACTATGGCCTGCTGCGCCAGCGCGATGCCCATGGCCGGCTCGAGCCCTGCCGTCCGCACCATTCCTGGAACAGCAACCATGTGTTCTCGAACTGGGCCCTGTTCCATCTGCAGCGCCACTCGGATCACCATGCCCACCCGCTGCGGCGCTTCCAGTCGCTGCGCCATTTCGACGGACTGCCGCGGCTGCCCAGTGGTTATTTCGGCATGTTTCTGCTTGCGTATTGCCCACCACTGTGGCGCCATGTGATGGATCGGCGGTTGCTGGACCATGTCGGTCGCGACTGTCGTCGGCTCCATCTCGACCCCCGGCATCGCACCAAGCTGGTGCAGCAACACCGTTTGCATGAACCGCGGGCCTGACGCGCCGTCCTGGTCGCCGCACCGCGCGCGACGAATCCCCCTTCGCGGCTGATGGCCGTGTCACCGGGTAAACCATGTTGGTTTTAAATTTGTACGAATATAAACTGCTTGTGAGCACGAACCGCACGCAGCGGCCAGGCTATCGGTGCTCCAGGCACCCGAAGGAACACGCATGCATTCCATGAACCCTGTACTCCCTCCCGACGACAACGCGGCCGACCTCGATGCGGCCGACGCACATGCCGCAGCCCGGGTGTTGCGCCAATTCCGGCTGGTGTTCAACGTCGTCAAGACCCATTTCCAGCAGGTGGAGAAAAAAGTCGGCGTCGGCGGTGCACAGGTATGGGCCTTGCATGTGGTGAGCCAGCAACCCGGCATCGGCGTGCACGGGCTGGCCCGCGCCATGGACGTGCGCCAGCCCACGGCCAGCAACCTGGTCAAGTCGCTGACCGACCAGGGGCTGCTGCAGGTCCGCAAGGAGGGGCCGGATCGGCGCGCGGTGCAACTGCACCTGCTGCCACCCGGTCACGAGATTTTGCAACGCGCGCCAGGCCCTTTCGCTGGCGTATTGCCGCAAGCGCTGGCCAGCCTGGACGCGGTCACGCTGGCACGGCTGGAACAGGACCTGGGCCAGTTGATCGGCCGGCTCGGTGCAGACGATCGGGGCGCCGGCATTCCGCTGGCCCAGATGTAACGTGGCAGCGGCGCAGCCGGATGGATGGACGGACGGACGGACAGGAACATGAACACGGGTTGACGCGATCGCGCGGCATCCGGCACAAACAGGGAGCATCCATGCAGAACGATACCGACACCTACCTGTTTCGAGAAGGAACCCACAGCCGCCTGCACGACACGCTGGGCTGCCACCTCGGCGACGACGGTGCCCATTTCGCCGTCTGGGCTCCCAATGCGGAGTCGGTCAGCGTGATCGGCGACTGGAACGGCTGGTCGGCCGACGCGGACCCGCTGGTGGTGCGCAACGACGGCACCGGCATCTGGAGCGGCGTGGTCCAGCAGGCGCAACGCGGCCAGACCTACAAGTACCGCATCCACTCGCGCCATCGGGGTTACGTGGTCGACAAGGCCGATCCGTTCGCGATCTGCGCCGAATCACCGCCGGCCACCGGTTCGCGCATCTGGAGCCTGGAACACGCATGGGGCGATGCGCAGTGGATGACCGAACGCGGTGCGCGCAACGCGCTCGTTGCGCCGATGTCGGTCTACGAGGTGCATCTGGGTTCGTGGCGGCGCAAGGACGGCGAATTCCTCGGTTATCGGGAACTCGGCCACCAGCTCGCCGCATACGCGCGCCAGATGGGATTCACCCACGTCGAGCTGATGCCGGTGACCGAGCACCCTTTCTACGGCTCCTGGGGCTACCAGACCACCGGCTACTTCGCGCCCACCGCGCGGTACGGAACACCGCAGGACTTCATGGCCATGGTCGACCACCTGCACCAGCAAGGCATCGGCGTGCTGCTGGACTGGGTGCCATCGCATTTCCCGACCGACGAACACGGCCTGGGTTTCTTCGACGGCACGCACCTGTTCGAACACGAGGATCCGCGCCAGGGTTTCCACCCGGAGTGGAGCTCGAGCATCTTCAACTACGGACGCAACGAGGTGCGCAGCTTCCTGATCTCGTCGGGCCTGTTCTGGCTCGACAAGTACCACCTCGACGGCCTGCGCGTCGATGCCGTGGCCTCGATGCTGTATCTCGACTATGCGCGCAAGGACGGCGAGTGGATACCCAACCGGCACGGCGGGCGCGAGAACCTGGAGGCGATCACCTTCCTGCAGACGCTGAACACGGCGCTGTACCGCGAATTTCCCGACACGGTCAGCATCGCCGAGGAGTCCACCGCCTGGCCCCGCGTGTCGCGCCCGGTGGACATGGACGGCCTGGGTTTCGGCATGAAATGGAACATGGGCTGGATGCACGACAGCCTGGACTACATGAAGGAGAACCCGATCCACCGGCGCTACCACCACCACAAGATGACGTTCTCGCTCGTATATGCGTTCAACGAGAACTTCGTGCTGCCGCTCTCGCACGACGAGGTCGTGCACGGCAAGGGCTCGCTGCTGGGCAAGATGCCGGGCGACAACTGGCAGCAGTTCGCCAACCTGCGCGCCTTGTACGCGTGGATGTGGGCGCACCCGGGCAAGAAGCTGCTGTTCATGGGCGGCGAGTTCGGCCAGCGGCGCGAATGGACCCACGACGGCGAGCTCGAATGGTGGGTCACGGAGCAGGACGACCATGCCGGATTGCAGCGGTTCGTGGCCCAGCTCAACCGCGTCTACCGCGCGTCGCCGGCGCTGTACCAGCAGGACTTCACACCGGCCGGTTTCGAATGGGTGGCTGCCGACGACGTCGACGCCAGCGTGTTCGCCTTCCTGCGCAAGCCGCGCGAGGGCGGCGCGCCGATGCTGGTAGTGAGCAACATGACCCCGGTGCCGCGCAGCAACTACCTGCTCGGTGTCCCGCTGGCGGGCCAGTGGCTCGAGCGCATCAACAGCGATGCGCGGGAATTCGGCGGCTCGGGCTGGGGCAACCTGGGGGGTGTGGAAGCCAGCCCGGTGCCCGCCCACGGTCGTCCGTATTCGGTGTGCCTGAGCCTGCCGCCGCTGTCCACGCTGATTCTGGAGCACGTGCCCCATGGCTGAAACAACACGAACACCCCGCAAGACCCCGCGTGCCCCAGCCGCCACCGCCGCAGCAGCCGGCCTGCCCGCCAACGGGCGTGTCCGTGCCGTGATCGACCAGGTGCTGCCGGCCGTCGATGCGGGCCGCTTCGCCGTCAAGCGTGTCGTCGGCGACGCCGTCGCGGTGCAAGCGCACTGCTTCACCGAGGGCCACGACGTGTTGCGTGTCGTGCTGCGCTGGCGCAGCGAGGACGACGCCAACGCGCACGAAGTGCCGATGAAGCCGCTGGGCAACGACGTCTGGAGCGCCAGCTTCGTGCCGCCGCGGGCGGGCCGCTACCGATACACCGTGATCGCCTGGGTCGACCCGTTCGAGTCCTGGCGTCACGAGATGGTGCGCCGCGTCGACCCGGACGACATCCGCATTGCGGCGCGGGTCGGCGCCCAGGAGATCACCGCCTGCGCGCGGCGTGCCGGTGGCGCCGATCGCAAGGCGCTGGACGCCTGGGCCGGCGCGTTGCAGGCGATGGCCGCCGACGCCCGGGCCGAGGTGCGCGCACTCAAGGCGCTGGCGCTGGACGACATGCAGGCACAACGCGCACGGGCGTATCCGGACCGCTCCTTGGCCACCGAGCACCCGAACGAACTGCCGCTGGTGGCCGACCGGGAACGGGCCCGCTTCAGCAGCTGGTACGAATTGTTCCCGCGGTCGAGCTCGCCGGCACCGGGCCGCCACGGCACGTTCAAGGATGTCGTGGCCCGCCTGCCGGCGATTGCCGCGATGGGTTTCGACGTGCTGTATTTCCCGCCCATCCATCCGATCGGCCGCGAGCAGCGCAAGGGCAGGAACAATGCGCTGGCGGCCGAGCCCGACGACGTGGGCAGCCCCTGGGCGATCGGCGCCGCCGAGGGCGGGCACAAGTCCATCCTGCCGGCGCTGGGCAAGCCGGCCGATTTCCGCAACCTGGTGAAAAAGGCGCGCGCGCTGGGCATCGACGTGGCGATGGACATCGCCTTCCAGTGCGCGCCCGACCATCCCTACGTCAAGCAGCACCCGCAGTGGTTCCGCTGGCGGCCCGACGGCACGGTGCAATACGCCGAGAATCCGCCCAAGAAATACCAGGACATCTACCCGTTCAACTTCGAGACCGAAGACTGGCAGGCCTTGTGGACTGAACTCAGGAGCGTGTTCGAGCACTGGATCGGCGAAGGCGTGAGCATCTTCCGGGTCGACAACCCGCACACCAAGTCGTTTGCGTTCTGGGAATGGGTGATCGGCGAGATCAAGCGCGAACACCCCGAGACGATCTTCCTGGCCGAGGCCTTCACCCGGCCCAAGGTCATGCACCGGTTGGCCAAGCTCGGCTTCACGCAGTCGTACACCTACTTCACCTGGCGCAACCACAAGCACGAGTTGCAGGAATACTTCACCGAACTGGCCAGCGGAACGGGCAAGGACTATTTCCGGCCGAACGCCTGGCCCAACACGCCCGACATCCTGCACGAGCAGCTGCAGACCGGCGAGAGCGCGGTCTACATGACCCGCCTGGTGCTGGCCGCGACGCTGGCGGCCAGCTACGGCATCTACGGGCCGGCCTATGAATTGCGCGAATACCGGCCGCGTGATCCGGGCGGCGAGGAATACCTGGACTCCGAGAAATACCAGCTGCGCCACTGGAACCATGACGACCCTGGGAGCCTGGCGCCGTTCATCACCCGCATCAACCGCATCCGGCGCGAGAACCCGGCGCTGCAACAGGACGGCAGCCTGCGTTTCCTGCCGGTGGACAACGACCAGCTGCTGGCGTACGCCAAGACCTCGGAAGATGGCAGCAACGTGATCGTGACCGTCGTGAACCTCGACCCGCATCAGGCGCACAGCGGCTGGCTGCAACTGGATCCGGCGTCGATCCAGGTCGATCCGCAACAGGCGTTCCAGATGCACGACCTGCTGAGCAACCAGCGGTTTTCCTGGCGCGGTGCACACCACTACGTGCGGCTGGATCCGCGCAGCGTCCCGGCCCATGTCTTCGCCGTGCGCCGACGCATCCGCGACGAACGCGATTTCGACTATTACCTGTGACCACCAACCGCGACGCCAGACGCCCATGCAAACATCCGTGAATCCATCCGCCCTGGCCGGCACGACGGCCCTGTTCGCCGACGACCCGCTGTGGTACCGCGATGCCGTCATCTACCAGCTCAACGTCAAGGCCTTCTTCGACACCAACGGCGATGGCATGGGCGACTTCAAGGGCGTCACGGCCAAGCTCGATTACGTCAAGGAACTGGGCGTCAACACCATCTGGTTGATGCCGTTTTATCCGTCGCCCTTGCGCGACGATGGCTACGACATCGCCGAATACGAGGACGTGCATCCGCAGTACGGCACGCTGGACGACTTCCGCGAGATGCTGGACGCGGCGCACAAGCGGGGGTTGCGGGTGATCACCGAACTGGTCATCAACCACACGTCGGACCAGCATCCCTGGTTTCAGGCCGCACGCCGCGCACCGCCCGGCTCGCCCGAGCGCAACTTCTATGTCTGGAGCGACACCGACCAGATCTACCAGGGCACGCGCATCATCTTCACCGACACCGAGACCTCGAACTGGACCTGGGACCCGGTGGCCAAGCAGTTCTTCTGGCACCGCTTCTTCAGCCACCAGCCGGACCTGAACTTCGACAACCCGGCGGTGCTCGAGGCGGTGCTCAAGACCATGCGTTTCTGGCTCGACATGGGCGTGGACGGATTCCGGCTCGACGCCATTCCGTACCTGGTCGAGCGCGACGGCACCAGCAATGAGAACCTGCCCGAGACCCATGCGGTGATCAAGAAGCTGCGCGCGGCCATCGATGCCGAGTACAAGAACCGCTTCCTGCTGGCCGAGGCCAACATGTGGCCGGAGGACGTGCGCGAGTATTTCGGCGACGGCAACGAATGCCACATGGCCTACCACTTCCCGCTGATGCCGCGCATGTACATGGCGATCGCCCAGGAGGAACGCCATCCGATCGTCGAGATCATGCAGCAGACGCCCGACATCCCCGAGGGCTGCCAGTGGGCGATCTTTCTGCGCAACCACGACGAACTCACACTGGAGATGGTGACCAGCAAGGAGCGCGACTACATGTACAACATGTACGCGGCCGACAAGCGCGCGCGCATCAACCTGGGCATCCGCCGGCGGCTCGCCCCGCTGATGGACAACGACATCGACAGCATCAAGCTGATGAACAGCATGCTGCTGTCCATGCCGGGCTCGCCGATCATCTACTACGGCGACGAGATCGGCATGGGCGACAACGTATTCGTCGGCGACCGCAACGGCGTGCGCACCCCGATGCAGTGGAGCCCGGACCGCAATGCCGGCTTCTCGCAGGCCCATCCGCAGACCTTGTACCTGCAACCCATCCTGGGCGCCTTGTACGGCTACGAGGCACTCAACGTCGAGGCCCAGGCGCGCGACACCAGTTCGCTGCTGAACTGGACCAAGCGCATGCTGGCGGTGCGCAAGACCAGCCACGCCTTCGGTCGCGGCAAGCGCATCTGGCTCAAGCCGGGGAACCGCAAGATCCTGGCCTACATCAGCACCTACGAGGACGACACCATCCTGTCGGTGTTCAACCTGTCGCGGGCGGCCCAGCCGGTCGAACTGGACCTCTCGCCGTGGAAGGGCCACGTGCCGGTCGAGATGCTCGGACGCGTCTCCTTCCCGCCGATCGGCGACCTGCCCTACCTGCTGACCCTGCCCTCGCATGGCTTTTACTGGTTCCGCCTGTCGAAGGAGGCCGACATGCCGGTCTGGCACCAGGAAGGCACGCCGCTGCAGGACGCCCCGACGCTGGTGTTGTTCGACGGCTGGACGAGTTTCTTCCGCGACCGGGTCATGCCCTGGCGCATGGGCATGGCCGAGCGCATGCGCACCCAGTTCGAAACCGACACCTTGCCGCGTTTCATCGAGCTGCAGCGCTGGTACGCGAGCAAGGGCAGCCACATCGAGCGCGCCCGGATGGTTGACCAGGCGATATGGGACCACGCGGGTGCAAGCTGGATGTTGCCGCTGCTCGCGCTGGACGGCCCGCCCGGCGAGTCGACCTACTTCGCTCCGCTGGCACTGGCCTGGGAAGACCTGGAGGAAGAACGCATGCAGGCGCTGGGCCACGCCGCCATGTCCAAGGTGCGCCAGCAGGCCAGTGTCGGCCTGATGGGTGACGCCTATTTCGACCAGGCCTTTTGCCGCGCCCTGGTGACCGCGGTGCGCAACGGCCTGGACCTGGACACCACGCACGGCCAGCTGCGTTTCCGTCCCAGCAGCCGATTCGCCAACCAGGACCTGGACATCGCCACCTTGCCGGTGTCCCGGCCCAGCGGCAACAGCAGCAACACGGTGATCATGTTCGGCGAGTCCCTGTTCCTCAAGGGGTACCGCCGCGTGCGCGAGGGCATCAACCCGGAACTGGAGATGGGCCGCTTCCTGACCGACGACGTGGCCTATGCGCACTGTGTTCCGGTGCTCGGGGCACTCGAATACTTCGGCCATGATGGCCAGGTGATGACGCTGGCCATGGTGCAAGCCCATGTGTCCAACCAGGGTGACGGCTGGGCCTTCACGCTGGACTACCTCGAGCGTCACCTGGAAGTCCTGCGCACCCGCATGGCGCACACGCCGGACACTACTGGCATCGACGACACGCACGGCGGCTTCCTGTCCCAGATCGCCACGCTGGGGCAACGCACGGCCGAACTGCACCTGGCCCTGGCGCGCAGCACCGGCCACGCGGCTTTCGATCCGGAGCCGATGGGCGCCGACGACATGGCAGCGCTGCTGGCCCGCGGCAGCCACGAAGTGGACGAGACACTGGCCCTGCTGCGTGCGCAGGTGCATCGTCTGCCCGAGGCGGCGCAGGCCATGGCCCATGAGGTGATGGCCTTGCAGGACGTGCTGCGGGGGCGTTTCGCCGGCGAAGGACCCGGTCACGCGGGACGCATCAAGACGCGTTTCCATGGCGACTATCATCTGGGCCAGGTCCTGGTGTGCGGCCATGACTTCGTCATCATAGACTTCGAAGGCGAGCCGGCACGCAGTTTCGCCGAGCGGCGCGCCAAGGGTTCGCCACTGCGTGACGTCGCCGGCATGTTGCGCTCGTTCAGCTACGCACGCTGGTCGGCGCTGCGCCGGATGAACTCGGATGCACAGTACGATCCCCACCTGACCGAGGCGGCACGGCAATGGGAGGCGGCAACCCGCCATGCCTTCCTGAACGCCTACACGACCACGTTGGCGGCCGGCGGCACGCACGAAGCCGCAGACGACCCACTGCTGGGCTTGCACGAACTCGAAAAGGCCTTATACGAACTGCGCTACGAGATCGACAACCGCATCGACTGGGCGACGGTGCCGCTGCGCGGCATCCTCGACCTGCTGCATCCGGCCAGTGCCGGGTGACGCAGCCCGGCCGGGGCCAACGACGACGACAATCGATTTCCAACCGGAGGAACACGCATGGATACCCTTGCCATTCAACTGGAGCCCGCCCGGGCCATCCTGTACCAGATTGCCGCCTTCTTGCCGCGCCTGCTGATCGCGGCCCTCGTCCTGCTGGGCGGCTGGCTGGTGGCCAAGATCGCCCATGTCGCGGTGACGCGCATCCTGCGCGCGGTCAACTTCAATGTGCTGACCGAACGCGCAGGCCTGGACGGGTTTCTCAAGCAAGGCGGCGTAAAGCAGGACACGACAGGCATCGTCGGCCTGCTCGTGTACTGGCTGGTGATACTGGCAGCGCTGCTGATCGCGTTCAACGGGCTTGGCCTGACCACCATCACCGAACTGCTCGGCCAGATCGTGTGGTTTGTGCCGAATGTCTTCGTGGCCATCCTCGTGCTGGCCTTCGGCGCATATTTCGCGCGCTTCGTCGGTGACGCCGTCACGGCCTATTGCCTGAACATCAAGCTGCAGGACGCCGGCTTTCTCGGCAAGCTGGCGCAATACGCCATCATGGTGTTCGTGGTGCTGATCGCGCTCGACCAGATCCAGATCGGCGGCGACATCGTGCGCCAGAGCTTCCTGATCATCCTGGCCGGCATCGTGTTCGCGTTCGCGCTGGCGTTCGGCCTGGGCGGCAAGGACTGGGCCGCGCAACGCATCGCGCGCTGGTGGCCGAGCGCAGCGACGCAGCGCCGGGACGACGACAAGCGGAGTGACGAATGACACGAAACACCCCCTTCGGCATCGACCGCGGCGCGCCTGCATGACCCAGGACCCGCCGATCACCGAGATCTGGCCCGGCGCGTCGTATCCACGTGGCGCGCACTGGGACGGGCAAGGCGTCAATTTCGCCCTGTTTTCCCAACACGCCGAAAAGGTCGAGTTGTGCCTGTTCGACGGCTCCGGTCGCCACGAGCGCCAGCGCATCGTGCTGCGCGAGCGGACCGACCATGTCTGGCACTGCTACCTGCCACAGGTGCGGCCGGGACAGGCCTACGGCTACCGCGTGTACGGGCCCTACAAACCCGAGGACGGCCACCGCTTCAACCCCAACAAGCTGCTGCTCGACCCCTATGCCAAAGACACGGTGGGCCAGTTGCGCTGGAGCGACGCCTTGTACGGCTATACCGTAGGCAGCAAGCGCGAGGACCTGTCGTTCGACCGGCGCGACAGCGCGGCGATGATGCCCAAGGCGCGCGTACTGGAAACCGCCTTTACCTGGGGTGACGATCGTTCGCCGCGCATCGCGTGGCAGGACATGGTGGTCTACGAGCTGCACGTGCGCGGCTTCACGATGACGCATCCGGAGGTGCCCCCGGCACTGCGCGGCACCTATGCCGGACTGGGCTGCGCGCCGGTGATCGACTACCTGCGCCGCCTGGGCGTGACCACGGTCGAACTGCTACCGGTGCACACCTACCCCAACGACCGCCATCTGGCCGAACAGGGGCTGCAGAACTTCTGGGGCTACAACACGCTGGGTTTCTTCGCACCCCAGCCACGCTACAGCGCGTCGCGCAAGGTCAAGGAAATCAAGACCATGGTGCGCAGCCTGCACGCGGCCGGCATCGAGGTGATCCTGGACGTGGTCTACAACCACACCTGCGAAGGCAACCAGCTCGGTCCGAGCCTGTCGCTGCGCGGCATCGACAACGCCTCGTACTACATGCTCAATGGCGACAACCGGCGCTACTACGACGATTTCACCGGTTGCGGCAACACCGTCAACCTGGAACATCCGCGTGCCCTGCAACTGGTCATGGACTCGCTGCGGTACTGGGTGCAGGAGATGCACGTGGACGGGTTCCGCTTCGACCTGGCGTCGGCGCTGGCGCGCGAATCGGGCAAGGTCGAACACCTGGGCGGCTTCTTCGACGCGATCCGGCAGGACCCGGTGCTCAACCAGGTCAAGCTGATCGCCGAGCCCTGGGACCTGGGACACGGCGGTTACCAGGTCGGCAACTTCCCGCCCGGCTGGGCCGAATGGAACGACCAATATCGCGACCAGATGCGCGGTTTCTGGAAAGGTACGCACGGCCTGCTCAGCGACGTGGCCTACCGGCTCACCGGCTCCCAGGACCTGTACGGCTGGTCGGGCAAGCGGCCCAATGCCAGCATCAATTTCGTCACCGCGCACGACGGCTTCACGCTGCACGACCTGGTCTCTTACAACGACAAGCACAACGAGGCCAACGGCGAGGACAACCGCGACGGCCACAGCCACAACCTGTCATGGAACTGCGGCGTCGAGGGGCCGACCGACGACGCCGACATCCTGGCGCTGCGCCAGCAGCAGAAACGCAACCTGCTGGCGACGCTGCTGCTCTCGCAGGGCGTGCCCATGCTGCTGGCCGGCGACGAGATGGGCAATACCCACCAGGGCAACAACAACGTCTACTGCCAGGACAACACCCTGGCCTGGCTCGACTGGACGCCGGCCGACGACAAGACCGCGCTGCTGCAGTTCGTGCGCCAGCTCGTGGCCTTGCGCCGGCGCCATCCCTCGTTCCGGCGCCGGAACTTCCTGCTCGGCCGTCCGGTGGACGGTGACACCATCAAGGATTGCGAATGGTACCGCGCCGACGGCCAGCCGATGGAGCAGCAGGACTGGGACAACCACCATGCGCTGAGCGTGGCCATGCTGTTGTCGGGCAATGGCATCGCCGAACGCGGGCCGCGCGGCGAACGACTGCTCGACGACCATTTCCTGCTGTTGTTCAACGGCCACTACGATGCGATCGATTTCACCCTGCCCGTGCCGCCACCCGGTGCTCCATGGCAACGCATCCTCGACACCCATGACGGTTACGTCGCGCCGTCCGAAAGCCTGCCGCCGTATGCGGCTGCGCCGGCCTGGGAGCAGCCGGCGTACCCGCTGCAAGGACGCTCTGTCGTGATGCTGCGCAGCGAAAACCTCGCCATGCGCGATCCGGAGGCTGCATGAGCCACGATGCCTTTTCCATGCCGTTCGGCGCCACGCTGATCGACGGCGGTGGTGTCGCGTTCGCGTTGTGGGCGCCAGGCGCCGAGCGCGTGGTGCTCGAACACGCGGCGCTCGAGCAGTTCAGCGAACATCCGATGCAGCGAGATGCGCAGGGCTGGCACCGGGTCGACCTGCTCACCGCGCGCGCCGGCGACCGCTATCGCTACCGCCTGCCGGACGGCCTGGCCGTTCCCGATCCGGCGTCCCGATTCAATCCGGGCGACGTACATGGCGCCAGCCAGGTGATCGACCCCACGGCCTACCAATGGCAGGACGGCCACTGGCGCGGCCGGCCCTGGCACGAGGCAGTGGTCTACGAACTGCACGTGGGCACATTCACGCCCGAGGGCACGTTCGCGGCCGCCGCGCGGCGCCTGCCCTACCTGGCCGATCTCGGCGTGACGGCCATCGAACTGATGCCGCTGGCCCATTTCCCGGGGCAACGCGGCTGGGGGTATGACGGCGTGCTGCTGTTCGCGCCGCATCCGTGTTACGGCACCCCGGACGAACTGCGTGCCCTGGTCGATGCCGCGCACCGCCTCGGCCTGATGGTGCTGGTGGACGTCGTCTACAACCACTTCGGCCCGGAGGGCAATTACCTGCACGCCTACTGCCCGCCGTTCTTCAATCCGGCCCACCAGACCCCCTGGGGCGCAGCCATCAACTACGACGGCGATCAGGCGCGCACCGTGCGCGACTTCATGATCGGCAATGCCCTGTACTGGGTCCGGGAGTTCCATGCCGACGGTTTGCGCATGGATGCCATCCATGCCATCCGCGACGACTCGCCGCAGCATATCGTGCACGAGATCTGCGCCGCCCTGCGCGACGGACCGGGCCGTGCGCGCCAGGTGCACGTGGTGCTCGAGAACGATGCCAACCAGGCCCGATGGCTGCGGCGCGACGATGCGGGCAGCCCCCTGTGCGCACAGGCCCAGTGGAACGACGACCTGCATCACGCCGCCCACGTGCTGCTGACCGGACAGACCGACGGTTACTACTGCGACTTCGCCGACCGGCCGCTGCACGGCCTCGGCCGGGCACTGGCGCAGGGTTTCATCTACCAGGGCCAGGCTTCCGCGTTTCGCGATGGCGCCCCGCGCGGCGAGCCCTGCGACGGCCTGCCGCTGCAGGCCTTCGTCTCGTTCCTGCAGACCCACGACCAGGTCGGCAATCGTGCGCTGGGGGAACGCCTGCACATGCTGGCCGACCCGCCGCTGGTGCGTGCCGCGCTGGCCTGCGTATTGCTGTCGCCCCATGTGCCGATGCTGTTCATGGGCGAGGAGTTCGCCGCGTCCTCGCCGTTCCAGTATTTCTGCGACTTCGGCCCGGCGCTGGCGCAGCAGGTGGCCGAGGGCCGGCGCGCCGAGTTCGGCCGGTTCGCCGCCTTTGCCAGCGAGGCGGCGCGTGCGGCCATTCCCGACCCGAATGCCCCCGGCAGTTTTGCCGCGTCACGCCTGGATTGGACGGAACTCGATCGCGAGCCGCACCGGCAGTGGCGCGCCGACGTGCGCAAGCTGCTGCAGTTGCGCCAGCACACGCTGTCGGCGCTGCTAGGCCACGGTTGCCAGGGCGGCGAGGCGACGGTGGACGGTGACACGCTGCGCCTGTGCTGGCCGCTGGGTGCGGATGGCCGTGCCGGCCGCCTGACCCTGCTGGCCCATTTCGGCACCGACACCGCGGGCGACGTCCAGCCGGCGCCGGGACGCGTGTTGCTCACACTGGGCCCCGAACTGCCGGCGACGGGCCCATGGACCCTGACCCGCGGCGCGGTCGTACTGAGCTTCGACGGACCCGAACATGGTTGAACACTGGCATGACGACGCGCGAGCGGCATTGCATCGACTCTGCGCCCACTACGGCATCGCAACCCACTACCACGACGTCTGGGGCCATCACAAGGAGGTCAGCGCCGACGCCTTGCTGGCGCTGCTGCGGGAGTTCGATGCGGGGATCGACACACCGGCGACACTGGAGGCGGCCTGGGCACGGGCACACGACGCCGTCTGGGACCAGGCGATCACGCCGGTGCTGGCCTTGCCCGAAGGCGTCGGGCAGTGGCGTGTGCAGCTGCGACTGCCGACGGCCCGCACGGAGTTGCGCTGGCGCTTGCTCGACGAACACGGCAGCCAGCTGCGCGAAGGCCATGCCGATGTCCAGGCGCTGGAACAAGGCGAAACCACCGAACGCGCGGGTGTTGCCTGGTGCGTGCGGCAGCTGGCGCTGGAGCTCCCGCTGTCCGTCGGTTATTACCGGCTGCAGGTCGACGGCCTGGCGTCGCAGGGTACGGCCCAGACGCTGCTGATCTGTGCCCCGCAGCAGTGTTACCGGCCACCGGCGCTGCGCGACGGTGGCCGGGTCTGGGGACCGGCGGTGCAGTTGTACACCTTGCGTTCGCAGCGCAACTGGGGCATCGGCGACTTCGGCGACCTCGAGCAGCTGGTGCGGCAGATGGCCGACCGCGGTGCCGACATCGTCGGGCTCAATCCGCTGCACGCGATGTTCACGCACAACCCCGTGCATGCCAGCCCCTACAGCCCCAGCTCGCGCAGGCAACTCAATGTGTTGTACATCGACGTGCCGGCGGTGGACGAGTTTGCCCATTGCATGCCCGCGCGCCAGCGTTTCGCCGCGCCCGAATTCCAGCAGCGCTTGGCACGTTTGCGCCAGGCCGCATTGGTCGACTACCCCGGCGTGGCCGCGGCCAAGCTGGAGATCCTGCAGCTGTTGTACGCGCACTTCGCGCAATGCCACCTGGGCGGCGATGGTTCGGCTGCGGACGACCATGGCCAGGCCTTCGTCGACTTCATCGTCCATGGCGGAGAGGCGCTGCGCCAACATGCCTTGTTCGAGGCCATCCAGGTCCGGCTGCATGCCGACGATGCCTCTGTGTGGGGCTGGCCGGTCTGGCCCGACGCCTGGCGCGACCCGGATGGCGCGGCGGTGCGCGACTTTGCCCGTGACCATGGCGACGCGGTCCGGTTCCACCAGTACCTGCAATGGCTGGCCACGCGACAGCTGGCCCGGGTACGGCAGTGTTGCGAAGACCTGGGCATGGGTGTGGGCCTGTACCTGGACCTGGCGGTTTCGGTCGATCGCGCCGGCTCGGACAGCTGGAGCCACCAGCATTGTTTTGCCACCCATGCCAGCGTGGGCGCTCCGCCGGACGAGTTCAATCCGAATGGCCAGGGCTGGGGCCTGCCTGCGCTGCGGCCGGATCGGCTGCGCACGGACCACTACCGGCTGTTCATCGACACCCTGCGCAGCGCGATGCGGGCATCCGGCGCCTTGCGCATCGACCATGTCATGGGCTTGATGCGCCTGTTCTGGATCCCCGGCGGCTATTCGGCCCGCGACGGGGCCTATGTGCATTACGCGCTGGACGAGATGCTGGCCATCGTCGCGCTCGAGAGCCAGCGCAACCGCTGCATGGTGATCGGCGAAGACCTGGGCACCGTCGCCGACGAGATGCGCCAGGCACTGGCCCGCCGCGACGTGTTGTCGTACCGGCTGCTGTACTTCGAGCGCAGCGGCGACGGCGGCTTCCGTTCGCCGTCCGACTATCCGGGCGCCGCACTGGCCGCGGTCAGCACGCACGACCTGGCCACGCTGGCCGGCTGGTGGTGCGGGCACGACCTGCAGCAGCGGCTGCGGCTGGGCCTGTACCCCGGCGAGCACCTGTTCGAGAAGCAACTGGGGGACCGCGCGCAGGAACGCACCCGGCTGCTGCTGGCACTGCGCCATGCGAACCTGTTGTCGGCCGAGGCGGTTGCCGCAGCCGCGGGCAAGGAACAACTGCCGGGCGACGTGATGCGGGCCGTCCATGCCTATCTGGCCGGCGCGCCGTCGGCGGTGATGATGGTGCAGATGGAAGACGTGTTGTCGGTGACCGACCAGGTCAACCTGCCGTCGACGACGCACGAACATCCGAACTGGCGGCGCAAGCTGCCGATCGGCTTGGCCGAGCTGAGCCGGGACGACGGCCTGGGCCGACTCGCGCAGACCTTGTCGGCCATCCGCCCGCGCCGGATGGGCGCGCGCGCACCCGGCCCCGCCGGCCAGGCGCGGATCCCCCGCGCCACCTACCGGCTGCAGTTCCAGCAGGATTTCGGTTTCGACGATGCGGTGCGCATTCTTCCCTACCTCGCGCAGCTCGGCGTGAGCCATGTCTATTGCTCGCCGATCCACCGCGCACGGGCTGGCAGCACCCATGGTTACGATGTCGTGGCCCACGACGAGATCAATCCCGAACTCGGCGGGCCGCAGGCGTTCGAGCGCTTCTGCGCGGCCTTGCAACACCATGGCATGGGCCAGCTGCTGGACATGGTTCCCAACCACATGGGCGTGCTCGGTGGCGACAACGCCTGGTGGAACGATGTGCTGGAGAACGGCCCGTGTTCGCTGTATGCGCGGCACTTCGACATCGACTGGCAACCGCTCAATGCGCAATTGCGCGGCAAGGTGCTGCTCCCGGTGCTGGGCAACCACTATGGCGAGGTGCTGATGGCCGGCGAGCTGCAGCTGGCCTTCGACGCGACCGGCGGCAGTTTTGCGCTGCATTATTTCGATCACCGCTTCCCGCTGGCGCCGGAGACCTACGCGACGCTGCTGCAGCCGGCGCTGGAACGAGTCACCGACCCCGATCTGGCGGCCGCCATGGCCAGCGTCGCGGCCGCGTTCGGCCATTTGCCCGCGCGCGAGGACACGCGCGAGGCCACCCGCCATGAGCGCGCACGCGACAAGGAACTGCTCAAGGCCCGGCTCGGCCGCCTGGTGACACGTCACGATGCGCTCGCGCACGCGATCGCGGGCACGGTTGCCGAGCTCAACTTGGAGCCGTCCCGCGACGGCCTGCACCGGCTGATCGAGGCGCAGGCCTACCGGCTGGCGTTCTGGCGCGTTGCAGCCGACGAGATCAACTACCGGCGCTTCTTTGACATCAACGACCTGGCGGCCTTGCGCATCGAGCGCAGCGCGGTGTTCGAGGCCACGCAGTCGATGGCGCTGGACCTGGCAGCGCGCGGCGTCATCGACGGGCTGCGTATCGACCATCCCGACGGCTTGTACGACCCGGCCCACTACTTCGCGCGCCTGCAGCGCGGATATGCGGCGCGCCGCGGATGGGCCCTGCCCGCGACCGATGCCGACGGCCGGCCGCAGCGGCCGCTGTACGTGGTGGCGGAGAAGATCGCCGCGGCCCACGAGGAGATTCCGCTGGACTGGGCCATCCACGGCACCACCGGATACCGCTTCGCCAACGTCGCCGGCGGCGTGCTCGTCGACACCGAGGCGGAGCAGCGGTTCGCTCACATCTGGCGCAATTTCACCGGCGACGCGCGCAGCTTCGAAACCCTGGCCCACGACGGCAAGCGCGACATCATGCGCTTCGCGCTGGCGGCCGAGCTGCAGGTGCTGTCGACCGAGCTGGTGCGCATTGCCCATGCCGACCGGCGCACCCGCGACTACACGCACAACGAGTTGCGCCGGGCGCTGGCCGAGGTCGTGGCCGCCATGCCGGTCTACCGCAGCTACATCCGCGAACAACCGTCGCAGCAGGACCGGCGCTATATCGAATGGGCCGTGACCGAGGCCCGCAACCACAGCCAGGACGCCGACCTGTCGATTTTCGACTTCGTGCGCGACTGCCTGCTGGCGCAATCCATTGACGGGGCCGGGGCCGATGCCGCGCTGCGCACGCGTATCCGGCGCTTTGCCGTGCGCTTCCAGCAGTTCAGCGCGCCGGTCACCGCCAAGGGCGTCGAGGACACAGCGTTTTATCGGTATTTCCCGCTCAGCTCGCTCAACGAGGTGGGTGGCGAGCCGGCGATCTTCGGTTATGCGCCGGCGGACTTTCACGCCGCCAATGCGGACCGGGTCCGGCGCTGGCCCCATACCATGCTGGCCACGTCGACCCACGACAACAAGCGCTCCGAAGATGTGCGTTGCCGCATCCACGTGTTGTCCGAGATTCCGGCGCGATGGCGACTGGCACTGCGGCGCTGGCGTCAGATGAATCGCGCGCTGCGCTCCGAACTGCAAAGCCAGGGGGAGCACATGCTGGCACCATCGCGCGCGGACGAATACCTGCTGTACCAGACGCTGCTGGGCACGCTGCCGGTCGCTGACCTGGACGATCCGCAGGCCCGCGAGGCCTATGTTCTGCGGATCGTGCGCTACATGCACAAGGCCGCGCGCGAGGCCAAGGTCCACACCCGCTGGACCGTTCCGAACACAGCCTACGAGGATGCGCTCGAGCATTTTGTCCGCGGCCTGTTGCGCCCGGGCCCGCACAACCCCTTCCTCGACGACCTGCGGGCCTTGACCACGTCGCTGGCCTGGTTCGGTGCCTTCAACAGCCTGGCGCTGGCCATGCTCAAGTTCAGTTGCCCCGGCGTACCAGACCTGTACCAGGGCATGGAGACCCTGCAGCTGACCCTGGTGGATCCGGACAACCGGTCACCCGTGGACCATGCGCGCCTGGCCGTCATGCTGGATGCATTGCACCGGCACGACCCTGGACAGGCCGCGTCCTTGCTCGCGCATCCCGAAGACGGCCGCGCCAAAATGTGGGTCACCTGGCGCATGCTGACGCTGCGCCGGCAACGGCCGGACCTGCTGCGCGACGGCGACTACACCGCCTTGGCCACCACCGGAGCGGCGGCCGATCATGTGATCGCGTTCCGGCGGGGCCTGGGTGACACGTCGCTGATCGTGCTCGTGCCCCGGCTGCTGGCCCGTTTGATGGAGCTGCGCAACGTGTTGCCCGTCGGAACCGACGTCTGGACCGATACCTGCGTGGAACTGGATCTGCCTGACGGCACCCGCATGACCGACACCTTGACCGGCCGCACCATTGAGGTGCAGGCCGGTCGGGTCGGCGTGGCGCAAGCCTTCGCGCACTTCCCCATGGCCGCATTCGTGACAGGGCCGTGACCCCCAGCCAATAGCCTCGGCCATGGTGTGGCAACCATGGCCCGGGCTGGCTCCATGCCCGGCCGCTGCCGGTAAAATACGAGCCTTGCGACCGGCAATGCCGTTCGCCCCGTCCTCCCCTCGTGTGCCGGCATCCGCCGTGCGCACCACCCTCCCCCCACCCAGGTCCTCCTTGCTGCATGCCCGCCATTACCAGTGAAGTCGTCTATCTGCTGCTGATCTTCGGATTGCTGGTCATTCCGCGCGCACTGCAGCGCTTCCGCATCCCGGCGCCGCTGACCAGCTTCGCGTTCGGCATGGTCGCGGCGGTCTTCCTGGTCGGGTTCAGCCAGGACGCCACGCTGGCGCTGCTAGCCACGCTGGGCATCTCGTCCCTGTTCCTGTTCGCGGGCCTGGAAGTGCAGATGGACGAACTGCGTCGGGGCATGTGGCCGCTGCTGAGCCATCTGGTGGCGCGGGCCATCACGCTGACCGGCGCGGCGCTGTTGTCGATGCATTACCTGGGCCTTTCCTGGCAGGTATCGGCATTGCTGGCGCTGGCGCTGCTGACGCCCTCCACCGGCTTCATCCTGGACACCTTGTCCCGTCTGGGCCTGACCGAGGACGAGCGTTACTGGGTGACCGTGAAGGCGGTCGGCGGCGAGCTGTTGGCGCTGCTGGTGCTGTTCCTGGTGCTGCAATCGGGCTCGATCGAGCGGTTGAGTTATGCCTCCGGCGCACTGGTGCTGATGATCGTCGGCATGCCGCTGCTGTTCATCGGGCTGGGCCGGCTGGTATTGCCCCATGCGCCCGGCTCGGAATTCTCACTGCTGGTGATGGTGGGCCTGATCGCGGCCTACATCACCTACCAGCTGGGCGTGTATTACCTTGTGGGGGCGTTCCTGGCCGGCTTCATCGCCCGGCTGTTGCGCCAGCGCATGCCCTTGCTGGCCTCGGACGAGAACCTGCGCGCGATCCAGATGTTCGCGTCGTTCTTCGTCCCGTTCTACTTCTTCTACATGGGCATGCGGGTGCCGTCGGGCGCCCTGAGCTGGGAAGCCTTGTGGTGGGGACTGGGCCTGACGGCGGTGGTGCTGCCGCTGCGCATCGGCTCGATCTGGCTGCACCGGCGCATGACCGGCGGCGAAACTGCGCGCGGCAGCCTGCGCGTGGCCACGGCTTTGACGCCCACGCTGATCTTCACGCTGGTGCTGGCCACCATCATGCGCGAGCGATTCCAGGTCTCCGATGCCCTGTACGGCGCGCTGCTCTTCTATGCCGGCGTATCGACCCTGTTGCCCTCGCTGGTGCTGGCCAAGCCGGTGGACTTCAACGTTCTGGTCGGTCCGCTGCCGGAGGGCCATCACAACAAGATGGTGAAAGCCGCAGAAGCGGCAGAGGCCGCAAAGGCCGTGGACAGGCCGGACACGGCGCCGGCGCAAGCCGACGCGGCGCAGCCACCCGCCCACACCGAGGCCAACCCTCCGGGCGAGACCCGGCCCAGCGCCGGTTGAGGCCGCGCTCCGCGCTGTCGGCGCCAGCGCCGTCAGCTGCGCGCCGCGGACTGGCCGTCGCCAGCCGCGGCCACGCGCGGCGGCTCGGCCTGCGTGTCCGGCAGGCTGCCGTCCCGCTGCCGGTGCACCGTGAGCTGGGGGAACGGGATTTCGATGCCATGGACATCGAAGGCCCGCTTGAGGCGCAGCAGATAGGCCCGGCGCACCGCCCACTGCGACAAGGCCATGACCCGGAAACGGGCCCGTATCTTCACTGACGAGTCCGCCCAATCCTGCACACCGGCAATCTCCAGGTCGTCGAGGATCTGGGGCGCGAAGTCGGGCTCCTGGCGCATCTGCACCGCGACCTCGCGCATGAGTTGCATCACCTGATCCAGGTCGGCGCCGTAGGCCACGCCGATGTCGATCACCGCGTGCGCGAATCCGCGACTCATGTTGACCACCGTGGAGATGGTTCCGTTTGGAATGAAATAGACGTTGCCGCTGTAGTCGCGCAGACGCACGTAACGCAGCGTGACCTCCTCGACCGAGCCGCTGAACTCGCCCAGCTGGACCACGTCCCCCTGGCGGATCTGGTTCTCCACCAGCAGAAACAGGCCGGTCACGTAGTCCTTGACCAGGCTTTGCGCACCGAAACCGACCGCCAGGCCGACGACACCCGCCGCACCGAGGATCGGCGCCACCGAAACGCCAAGCTCCGACAAGACCGCGATGAAGCTGATCAGGCTGATGATGACGGTCGTGATGTAGCGGAACACCCGGCTCAGCGTGTCCGCGCGCTTGATCGCCTCGGCATCCTCCAGGCGCACGGCGATCCGGGCGCGCAGGACGCGCAGCGCCCGCCGCGAGATGCTCAGTGCCAGCCAGGCCGCGAGCAGGATCCCGACGATGCGCGCACCGGACACGGCCAGCGAGCCCAGGCTGTGCCATATGCGGGCCGCGGCTTCCAGCAGGGTTTCATTCATCGGACGGCATCACCTTCTTCATGCATGGACACGCTGGCGAATTTACACCAGTGCCTGCGCGCGCCCATCGGTGTCAGGCCGCGAATCGACCCAGACAGGCCGCTTGGCCATGACGGCGCCGAACCAGGGGCTGGCCAGCCAGAAATCCAGCCATCGGCGCAGCGACGGCAGGGCGGGTTCGTCGGCGAACCAGGCCGGCTCGACCATGGCGAACTGCCGCACGAACGGGAACACCGCAACGTCCGCCCAGCCGGGTTGCGTGCCACACAGGAACGGCCGGGAAGCGAGAGCATCGTCGAGCGGCCCGACGAAGACCTGCAGCGCCATGTCGCGATGCTGCAGCGATGACAATTCGGGATGCCGCGGCGCATATTTGTAGCGGTCCAGCAAGGGCTTGAAGTCGGTGTCGTTACGCGTCACCCAGCGACGCACCGCGTCGTCGTCCACGCCTGCCAGCCAATGCCCGGGGTCATGCTGCCGCAAGGCCCAGAGCAGGATGTCCAGGCTCTCGTCAAGCACCGTGCCGTCGGGCAGCAGCAAGACCGGGACCGTTGCCTTCGGCGACAAGAGCCGCAGCGACGCGGGCTTGTCGCGCAACACCACTTCGCGGATCTGCACCACGACACCAGCCGCATGCAGACCCATGCGCGCACGGATCGCGTACGGACAGCGCCGGAACGAATACAGCACCGCCGGCAGTGCATGCCCTTGCGCTTTCATGCCGATGGCGCCTCCCTCGGGCCCTTGCAGACACACGCGCCCACGACGCCTCAGCGCGAGCCGTTCTTGATCGCGATCTGGTCGTTCAGCGTCCAGTAGTCGTACAGGTAGCCGATACCGAACAAGCCCAGCGTGACCAGGTACAACAGGCCGGTGATCCACTTGCCCATGTACATGCGATGGATGCCGAACAGGCCCAGGAAGGTCAGCAACACCCAGGCGATCGAATAATTGACCGGCCCCGGACGGAAACGGATGTCGGCCTGCCGATCCATCGACGGGATCAGGAACAGGTCGATCAACCAGCCGATGCCCAGCAGGCCCAGCGTGAAGAACCAGATGGTGCCAGTCACCGGCTTGCCGTAATAGAAGCGGTGCGACCCGGTAAAGCCGAATATCCACAATGCATATCCGACCAGTTTCGAATGGGTGTCGCCCTCCTGCGCCATGGTGGCCCTCCTTGATGGTGTCGTTCGTGAGTGGTGCCCGAATCAGGCATCCGGACATTGTGGCATGCACCCACGTGACCGATGCGCGACGCCGACGCACTGCCTGCCGAACAGGCAGGGTCCGCAAGCCCAATGCCGACGCCGCCTGCGCGAGTTATCCAGCAACTTGTCAACAGCTTAGACCACAAGCACGGTGGACAACCCGGAGTCGCGGCATCGGCATAGGAGGCAGCCATTATCGGCTGCGCCCCTGCCACACCACCCGGCATGCGGGTCCGCACCGGGCGGTTCGAGAAGTTGAGGTCATGAGAGCCG
>JAPWHR010000007.1 GCA_027214345.1 Comamonadaceae bacterium G21597-S1 | reverse complement strand
CGTGTAAACCGGCCGAACCCCCCACTGGGGGGCGGGCCGGCCGCTTCGGAGCGGCCGTGCGCGGCGGCCCCTTGAACTTTCATGCCTCGTGGGTGGCGCACGGCGCCATGGAAAACTGAAATGAAGCAAGATACAAGACCATGACACGCAAGGTTCGTACACGCATCGCTCCGTCTCCCACCGGTTTCCTGCATCTGGGCACGGCGCGCACCGCCTTGTTCTCGTGGGCGTTCGCGCGCCACTTCGGCGGGGATTTCATCCTGCGCATCGAGGACACCGACGTGGCCCGCTCGACCCAGGAGGCGGTGGACCAGATCATCGCGGCCATGCAATGGCTGGAACTGGGTTACGACGAAGGGCCGTATTACCAGATGCAGCGCCTGGACCGCTACCGCGCCGTGATTGCGCAGATGCTGGCCAATGGAACGGCCTATCACTGTTATTGCCAGAGTGACGAGCTCGACGCGATGCGCGAGGCGCAACGCGCGCGCGGCGAGAAGCCCCGCTACGACGGCCGCTGGCGGCCGGAGCCGGGCAAGACCCTGCCCGAGGTGCCGCAGGGCGTGGCCCCGGTGGTGCGGTTTCGCAACCCGCTGGACGGCGACGTCAGCTGGGACGACCTGGTCAAGGGCCGGATCACGATCAGCAATCGCGAACTCGACGACCTGATCATCGCGCGCGGCGACGGCACGCCGACCTACAACTTCTGCGTCGTCGTCGACGACTGGGACATGCAGATCAGCCATGTGCTGCGCGGCGATGACCATGTCAACAACACGCCGCGTCAGATCAACATCCTGCGCGCGCTGGGCGCAGAGCTGCCGCTGTACGGCCATGTGCCGATGATCCTGGGCCCGGACGGTGACAAGTTGTCCAAGCGCCACGGCGCGGTCAGCGTGATGCAATACGAGGAAGCCGGTTACCTGCCGGAGGCAATGGTCAACTACCTGTCGCGCCTGGGCTGGAGCCATGGCGACGACGAACTGTTTGCGCGGGACCAGCTCGTCGCATGGTTCGACGGCACGCATCTGGCCAAGAGCCCGGCGCAATGGGATGCCGCCAAGCTCAACTGGGTCAATGCGCAATACATCAAGGCCATGGCCGACGATGCGCTGGCGGCGCTCGTATCGGCGCAGATGAAGCGATTGGGCGTGACGAGCGTCGATGACGGCCGGCTGCCCGGCATCTGTGCGCTTTTCAAGGATCGTTGCGACACCACGGTGGCGCTGGCGCAGTGGGCCAGCGGCTTCTATGCGCCGGTGCCCCCGGAGCCGGCCGAGCGCGAGCGCCACGTGACCGACGCGGTGCGGCCGGCGCTGGCACTGCTGGCCGACAAGCTGGCGGACTGCGTGTGGGACAAGCCGTCGATCGCTGCCACCATCAAGGAGGTGCTGGCCGCGACCGGCATCAAGATGCCGCAACTGGCCATGGCCACGCGGGTGTTGTTGCTTGGCACCAGCCAGACGCCGTCGCTCGATGCGGTGATCGCACTTTTTATTCGCGAAACCGCGATCGAGCGTCTCAGAACGCCATAATTTTGTGGCTATAATTCGAGGCTCGGAAATTGACGGGGCGGCGAAAACCGCACCGGATGTTTGGGGGGTATAGCTCAGCTGGGAGAGCGCTTGCATGGCATGCAAGAGGTCAGCGGTTCGATCCCGCTTACCTCCACCACATGATTTTCGACGGACTTTGAAAGAGGTCCAGCACAGTGAGCTTTAAACGGAGTTCCAAGGCTTTGACCCCATCGTCTAGAGGCCTAGGACACTACCCTTTCACGGTAGGTACCGGGGTTCGAATCCCCGTGGGGTCGCCAGACACGCCGCAAGGCGCAAAAGGCACAAGTCGTTGACGGCTTGCTCGCAAGAGCAGGCGACTTGCCTCGCAAGAGGAAACGTCAGCTACCAGGAGTGGTAGTTCAGTTGGTTAGAATACCGGCCTGTCACGCCGGGGGTCGCGGGTTCGAGTCCCGTCCACTCCGCCACTTTCCCAATGGGAATCGATGAAAAATCACCGATACCCTACAAAAAGCCCCACAAACCGGCTGCGACGACCTGAAACCTGTTGGGTCGTAGCTACCACTTGCCGACGCGCTTGGTGCCGACTTGTCGGGAGTTCGGCGCCCAAGAGACCACTGAGGGATACCTGGCGGCACTGTATGAAGTGGTCGGTCGACACGGCATTAGTGGCTTCGCAAAACTGAACAGCGAAATTTGTGGGAGCACCGGACATGATGTCTGGCTGAGAGCGGCCTGGCAAGAAGGAACTCTTGATAGTCAAGTGATCAGCGCGACAAGAAAGGCGAACTCACACGCCGACGGTCAATGCACTGGGGGCGATTGCGTGCCCTTGGACTTAGATTGCCTGGATCTCAATGAAATCGCTTGAATCGTCCTGGGTCGGCGGTGAAGGGAATCGAAAGAGGTTGATTTTTCGTTACCATTGCTCAGTTCTCGAAAATTGGGTTACGGTTGTTCCCCTATTTGTTCCCCGAACTTGGCTGTGCGAGCTGACCCTTCCGCGATTCAAGCGGACCGAGCGCGAGTATCGCATGTCGCTCGACCTGCTGCAGCCTGAACTCCCAGCGCAACCTCCGCCACTCATCACCACCGAACAGATCTCGCAACGGACACCTCGGCTATTCGCCGTGTGGCGAAAACCTGCGCCATGCGGGCAAATGAAATCAACAACCTGGCGTTGGTCCCGGTGTCCAGTTCAGAAACCCGGGCCATCTTGTGAGGCTTTGTTCCTCTTGGCGAACTGCGGGTAGTGGCGCGCTACAACGGGGCCGTCGAAGGCCCACGCCGTGCATTTGCCCAGATGCATCGGGGGTGCGCCGTCGATTCCGGCGACCATGTCCCCGGTCGCCTGTGCGTGCCATACGGGAATGGTCTGGTAGGCCATTGTTGCGATGTGCAGCAGCATTTCGCGGATATGGGTGCAACCCAAATCGTTGCCCAGTTGTTGATCGATCTGGCGCCGCCAGCCGGGGCCGACCTGTGCGCCTGCCATGCGTTCGACGGTGGGCAGTGCACCGGGACACGCGCCATATGGCACTGTGTTCATTGAGGCACGGGCTGTTTCGACGACCATCTGGTCGTTCAGCGTGACGCATACATGGATATCGTGCACCGGGTCGCCGGCCGCAATATGTCCACGCTCGAGTGCGGTGGACGCATAGGCGCGCGTGTCCGTCAGCGTGGCTTCGATATCCCATAGACCGTCCGAGCGGAGATAACTCACGAGGTCGACCTTGCGATGGTTGATCGGCTTGCGGGTCCAAGCCGAGGCCTGCGTGCTGGTGCTGGAATCGGTCATGACGGGCTCCGGGACGTAGTGGTGGGTGTCTGTTCCCGCGCCTGGACCAGAAATCTGCGCATGCCGGCCAGCCAGCGGTCGATATCGCTGACCTTGCGCTCCCAGTAACCCTGAACCTCAGGGTGCGGCAGGATCAGGAAGCGCTCGGCTTCGATGCCTTGCATCGCGCAGGCGGCCACTTCATCGGGCTCGAGCAAGCGGCCCATGCGTGCGAACGCGCCGGACGCGGCATTGCCGGACTCGATGGATCCGGTCAGCAACTTGGTACGTACCGCTTGCGGGCAGATTACGCTGACCCGGATGCCGGCGTCGCCGTGCATGATGGCCAGCCACTCGGCCAGCGCGACGGCTGCGTGCTTCGTCACGCTGTAAGGCGCGGCCCCCGGACTGGTCAGCAGCCCTGCGGCCGAACAGGTGCTAACGAGGTAGCCGCTGCGCCGAGCCAGCATCCCAGGCAGCACGGCGCGTGCTGCGCGCACGTGCGCCATCACGTTGACGTTCCAGGACCTCTCCCAAAGGTATTCGGCCGTGTCCACGCCGCCTTCGTCCACGATGCCGGCGTTGGAACAGAATATGTCCACCGGGCCGAAGCGCGACTGCGCTGTCTCGACCAAGCCGCGCAGCGCGTCCTCGTTCGCGACATCGGCGGCGACTCCAATGGCGCGCCCGCCAGAAGCGTTGATGTGGTCTGCCACCCGATGCGCATCCGCTGCACTCAGGTCGCTGACGACGACGCCTCGCGCGCCAGCACTGGCGAAGCGCCGAGCCAGTGCTTCGCCGATACCGTTGCCGGCGCCGGTAACAATCGCCACCTTGTTGTCGAGTTTCATGGTCTTGGGTTTCTGTAATGAAGGTTTCCGGCGCCGGCGTGTCAGCTTGGAGCGGCAATCGCGCGGGGATGGTCGTAGGGATGCGCGCGCAACAGCGGCGAGCCACAGCGTGGCGCAGCAGCCACTACACGGTCCCAGTAGGCCAGCAGTTCATCTTCCGCGGCATAGTCGAAATCGCGAGCTTCCAGCCGTCCGGATTGGCCATCGACATGGGGCGGATATTCCAGCCAGTGCGCCACGGTCTTGCGCAGCCAGTCCTCTGGCGACACCGCGTCGGCATATCCGAGCGCGTGACGGGACAACTCGTTGCTCACCAACGCGTGGCGCAACACCCCGGATTCAACATCGACCGAACGGCTCCAGGTGTGATCGCCGGCCATCGGCACCGCAGAGCGACCTATCGGGGACAGTGCGATCGGGATGTCGACGAATTCGAAGCGGAATCCCATGATGCCGGCGATCAGCGTCAGCCATTCGCGTTGCGTGAACTGGCGCGTGTCGCCGGCATGGAAGAGCGCGCCGCCGGATACCGATGGTTGGTCAAGAACCAGGCCCACCAGTCTGGCGGCATTGGGCGATGCACAGCGCCCGCGCAGCAGCAACCCGTCGCCCTGCAGAATCCAACGTAGTCGGCCATCAAGTATGCGTTTGATGACCGGCCATTCCTGTGTGACCACCGCATGCGGGCCATAAATGTAGGGATATCGCACCACGGTCGCAACGAAGTCGCCGCGAGCGTGGGCGGCCATCACGGCCTGCTCGGTCTCGACAATGCGCGGCAGCAGCCCCTTGAGCCCGGCCGGGGCATGCTCCTGCGTTTCATAAGGGTGGTGTTCGAGCAGCGGCACGCCGGGCTGTGCACTGACCACCGGCATACCGCCGATCGAGACGAAATGGCCGGTTCGGCCGCGCAGCGCCTGCGCCAGATGGCGGATCCGACCGTAGGTGGCGACGGTGACGTCCCAATCGCGTCGGGCCAGATCATGCTCGATCGATGCGCCGTGGTGGGGATCGCCGTGGATGTGCTCGAGGTCAGACAGCTCCGGCAACTCGTGTTGCCCGCGGTGGTATACGGTGACCCGATAGCCACGGGTGCGCAATTCTGCCGCAATCGCGACGCCCGTGGCCGCTGTGCCGCCAACCAGCAATGCGGTTTTCATTGCGTCTGGCGCGAGATGAGGCGCATGAATCGATGTCTCCGGTGGGCAGGCCATATGGCCGTCCCGCCAAAGTATGGCGCAGTATTGCTTCTATGTCAACGCAGTCGTTGACGTATCATGCAACGACTGAAACAGGTGAGCCTCGTACACGGCGGCATGCCGTGTGAGCAGCTTCATCCATAATCGACTCGACCCTGCGGAGTACCTAGCGACCGTGCGGCGGGCCCACAAAAACAAACGGTGATCATCATGGAACCAGGCAGCAACATCGCGCGCCGTCGCAAGTCGGCGCTCTCGGACGGCAGTGCAGACTACAAGGTCAAGCGCGACGAAATCGTCAAGACCGCCTCGCGCCTTTTCAAGGAGCGGGGTTACAAGTCGGTCACGCTGGCACAGGTTGCCGAAGTGGCAGGTGTCGACCGCGCCACGGTGTATTACTACGTGGGCAGCAAGGAAGAACTGTTCCGCGAGGCGGTGCAGGACCTCGTCGACCAGAACGCGGCCAAGGCCCAGCGCATCTTCAAGGCCAAGGATCTGGACGCCCGGCAAAAGCTGACACAGCTGGTCGAGGCGTTGATGTGTTCCTATGAGGAACACTACCCCCATATGTACGTCTACATCCAGGAGGAGATGCACCAGGTCTCGGGTGATACCTCCGAGTGGGCGCAAAACATGTCGCGCCACACGCGGCGCTGGGAAACCATTTTCATCAAGCTGGTCGAAGAAGGCATGGCGGCAGGAATCTTCCGCACCGACATCCCGGCCAGCATCTCGGTCAATGCATTGTTCGGCATGCTGAACTGGACACACCGCTGGTTCAAGCCTGGCGGAAAGCGCAATGCGCAGGAAATTGCCGGCCATTTCTGCGAGATCTTCTTTACCGGCATGCAATTGCGACCGCCGGCCGACAGGTCGTGAGGTCGGCCTGAACCCTGCCAAGTCAACTTCAGTGTTGACTGACTTTTGGGTCTCGCGTATGCTGCGGGCGCATTGAACGGACGCGCGCGGCAAGACCGCTGCGCTATTGCAATCCTGACCTCGCGCGGAGACACCATGCCCGACACCACCAGCCCCTGGACCGAAGTCTCGCCGCTTGGCGACTTGCTGCTGAAAAATGCCTATCGCCGCCCGGAACAACTTGCGCTGATTTTTCCCGAAGCGCGCGTCAGCTTTGGTCAATTGCTGGATGGTGCGCTTGCGGTGGCGCGCGGGCTGGTCGGGCATGGTGTTCGCCCCGGCGACCATGTCGGCCTGCTCGCGCCCAATGGCATCTTGTTTGTCGAGGCCTTGTTCGGCATCGCGCTGATCGGTGCGGTGGTGGTTCCGCTCAACGTGCGGCACAAGGCGACCGAGCTGGCATACATCATCCAGAATGCGGAGCTCGTGGCAGTCCTGACGCAGGCGGAACAGGGCGCACATGTCGACTTTGCCGCGCTGCTGGGCGAGGCACTGCCGGGGCTCGCGGCCTCGGACGCCGGTGCTCCGCTGCGTTTGCCCGAGGCGCCGCAGTTGCGCCACGTGGTTCTGCTCGGGGGGCCGGACCGGCCCGGTCTGGTTGCGCCCGGCGTGTTTGCGCGTGTCGCAGACGGGGTCACGGCGCAGCACGTGCGTGCCCTGAGCAGGCAAGTGCGCCTGCGCGACATCGCGACCATCATCTACACCTCGGGTACGACGGCCCATCCGAAAGGATGCATGTTGAGCCATGAAGCCCTCACGCGCGGCCCGGTGGAGCGGGCACAGTACCGGCTCGCCAGCGGGGAGGCAGACGTGCACTGGGGAGCCGGCCCACTGTTCCATATCGGTTCGCTGGGTCCGGCGCTGGGCGCGCTTGGTGCCGGTCTGACCTACGCGACCGACCTGTACTTCGACGCGCCACGTGCCATGGCCCTGCTACGCGAAGGCCGCGCAACGACCATCTGGCCCTGGTTCCCTGCCATCGTGCAGGCCTTGCTGGATCAGCCAGGCTTCGACGCGCAGCACTTGCCGCATCTTCAGCGCATCGTGCTCATTACGTCGAGCGCCCTGGCCGAGCTGGTGCAGGCGCGTTTTCCGGACGCCGAGATCCTGCAAGGCTGCGGCATGACGGAGACGGCCGGCATCTTCGGTCTCAGCGGCCCCGCCGATACCCGGTCCGAACGCATGAATACGCAGGGCAAGGTCTACCCCGGGCTGGAGATACGCCTGATCGATCCCACCAGTGGCCAGGATGCGGCGCCGGGGACCATTGGCGAGATCCTGGTGCGCGGCTACTGCGTCATGGAGGGTTACTACAAGGACCCGGAAAAGACCGCAGCGACGCTCGACGCACAAGGCTGGCTGCACACCGGAGACCTCTACCTGCGCACCGTCGATGGAAACCTGGTCTTCAATGGGCGGCTCAAGGACATGCTCAAGGTCGGCGGCGAAAACGTGGCGACCGTCGAGATCGAGTCCTACCTCGCGCAGCACCCATCGGTGCGAATCGCCGAGGTGGTGGGAAAGCCCGATCCGCGATTGGACGAGGTGCCGGTGGCCTTCGTCGAATTGCAACCCGGAGCCGACGTTTCCGCGCAGGAACTGATCGACTTCTGCAAGGGCCGAATTGCAAACTACAAGGTACCGCGCGAGGTGCATTTCGTGTCAGCTGGCCAGTGGCCGATGTCGCTGACCAAGATCGACAAGCGCGGCCTGCGCCAGCGGCTGGCGCAGAGGGCGGACGCCAGCGTCGGCTGACAGCGGCGACAGGCGGGCTGCTTGCCGGTGCGTGACCGGCCCGCATCGACCGTGGTGGTCGCATCTGTCACATGGCCTGCCAGTCGCGCTGGCGCGCGTTGCCTTCACCTGCTGGATGGGCGCGATGAGAGGCGCGAGGCCGCGCTCGGGTGAGCGGCGGTTCGCGCGACCACAACAGATCTTCGCCGGTCAAAATTGTTCAACGCACCTGTTGACAACAGGGTTCCGTCCGATCTATTATCAACATACACGTTGACTAATGGAGGCACCATGGGCACCACCCCACCGAATTCAGATCACCTGCAGCGCCTTGTGGACCGGCAAGCCATCGAGCGGCTGCTCTACGACTACACCTTTCATCTGGACATGAACCATCCGCTCGAGCTGGCGGCGTTGTTCGTCGAGGATTGCGAAGTGATCTACGGTCCGAATTTCGGCGCGGTCGGACGCGAGGCGTATGCCAAGACGCTCGAAGGCATCGGAAGCTATTTCGTCTGTACCAGCCACCATGTGTCGAACGTGGTCGTCGACTTCGACGGCGACGACCAGGCACGTGTGCGTGCCGTCGTGTATGCCTGGCATCGCTATACGCGCGAGCGTCCTGACTCGCACGTCTATGGCCAGTACCACGACATCGTGGTCCGCGAAGCTGGCGTTTGGAGGTTCAAGCGGCGCGAGTTGCGTGTAGCCGGCCACAAGGACTTCCACGTCAAGGAATCGATGCCCATCGGACGTGCCTGAACGGGCAAAGGCATGGACTTCGATTACCGCAACATCCGCATCGAGCATGCGGGCCCGCTGACCTGGATCATCCTGAACCGGCCCGACAAGGCCAACGCCTTGTCCAACGAACTGCTCGACGAGTTCAGCGACGCCCTCAAGCGGCTGCAGGATGAGGGTGGCGCCGTCATTGCGATCCGGGGCGAGGGGCGGGGATTCTCCTCCGGCTACGACCTGGACCAGGTCGGCAAGCTCGGTACATCTGTCGATCCGGTGGCAGACCGCGAGCGGCTGCGCCGAAACCTGGAGCGCTACCTTGCGATGTGGGACCATCCCAAGCCCGTCATCGCAGCAGTACATGGCTATTGCATGGCCGGAGCCACGCAAATGTGTGTCTACGCCGACATCACGGTCGTGACCAACGACGCGCGGATTTCCGAGCCGACCTTGCCCATTGGCGGCGGCTACATCGCGCCCGTGTGGACACCGCTGGTCGGCCCGAAACGCGCCAAGGAACTGGCCTTCATCCCGGGCAACAGCATCGACGGTCGGACCGCCGTCGAATGGGGCTGGGCGAATCACAGCGTGCCGGCCGAGGAACTGATCCATGCGGTGGAGTTCCTGGCACACCGTATCGCCAAGACGCCGCCGGCCGTTTTGCGCATCAAGAAGCTGTCGATCAACCGCGCGGCCGAGGCGTGCGGATTCCGCGATGCCTCGAGCGCCGTCGCCGAGATGGATGCGCTGTTGCATCTCACGCCTTCCGTCCTCGAGTTGCGCAAGTGGGTGGCCGAAGTCGGGCTCAAGCACGCGATCGAAGCCTACCGCTCGCCGCCCAGCACGCCGCTGACGGCACCGGACCCAAACACCTACAGAAACACCCAGGAGTAGACCAGCATGGCTGAGATCGATTTTTCGCGTGATGGCCATGTGGCCCACGTACGTCTGAACCGCCCCAAGTCCCTGAACGCCATCACCGGTGACATGAACCGGAGCCTGTTGCAGGCCTGGACAGAGATCAATGCCGATCCTGATATCTGGGTCGCGTTGCTGTCGGCAGAGGGCGAGAAGGCATTTTGCGCCGGCGCCGACGTGAGTGGAGACGAAGAACCGACGGGCCGCATCGCCTTCGGCGGCGGTCTCACCGGCGTAGGGGGGCCGTTACTGACGCTCAAGAAGCCGCTGGTCGCCGCCGTGCAAGGTTATGTGCTCGGCGGCGGTTTCGAGATGGTGATGTGCGCCGACGTGATGGTTGCGGCCAGCAATGCCCAGTTCGGTATGCCGGAGACCAAGGCCGGCATCATGGGCGAGAGCGGCATCATGCACAGGGCCATCCGCCAATTGCCGCATCGTGTTGCGATGGCGATGATCCTGACAGGTGAGCGTCTGCCTGCGCCGCAAGCGCTGAATTTCGGACTCGTCAACGAGGTCGTCGAGCCGGTTGATCTGATGGCTGCCGCGCAGCGCTGGGTTGACAAGCTGCTGGCGGCGTCACCCCTGGCCGCGCAGGCGGCGAAGGCGGCGGTGCTCTCGCGCGCCGACATGCCGCTGGAATTGGCCCTGTCCACGCGGTACGAGCCGATCGAGGCATATGCCTTCGCGGCCGACCGGCTTGAAGGTCGCACGGCCTTTGCCGAGAAGCGCAAACCACAGTGGCAGGGTCGCTGAGTCGCGCGCCAGTTCGATCCACGAGAACGGGAGATTCCAGCATGACGAAACAGGTTTGCACACCGGACTTCGACGCCGTCGTCATTGGTGCCGGCATCACCGGCATGTACCAGGTGTACGTGCTGCGCAACATGGGATTCTCGGTCAGGGGCTACGACGGCGCCAGCGATGTCGGAGGCACCTGGTACTGGAACCGCTACCCCGGCTGTCGGTTGGACACCGAGAGCTATACCTACGGCTATTTCGGGCTCAAGGGCATCATTCCCGATTGGCGCTGGAGCGAGCGTTTTGCCGGACAACCTGAAATGCTGCGCTATGCCAAGCACGCAGCCGACAAAATGGACGTGCGGCGCAATTTCCAGTTCAACACGCGTGTCGACAAGTCCCATTACAACGAGACGACCCAGCTGTGGGAACTGGAGCTGGATGACCATAGCCGCGTGACGTGCCGTTTCCTGATCTCGGCCATCGGTCCGCTGTCTGCCACCAAGATGCCCAATTTCGAGGGCATCGACAGCTTCAAGGGCGAGTCGTTCCATACCTCCCGCTGGCCGCGGGATCCGAACGACCCGAACGGGGCGAAGCAGATCGACTTCACTGGCAAGCGGGTAGGCGTCATCGGCACGGGAGCGACAGGCGTGCAGGTGATACCGATCGTTGCAAAGTCGGCCGCGGAGCTGTTCGTCTTCCAGCGTTCGCCGAACTGGTGTACGCCGCTGGGAAACACACCCATCAGCGATGACGAGATGGACAAGCTTCGCCGCGAATACGACGAAATCCTGGCCTTCGTGAAGAGCACCGAGACTGGCTTTCCCTACGTGCGCCACAAGAAGAAGGCCAGCCAGACCACGCCCGAGGAGCGCCAGGAACTGTTCGAGGCTCTGTACAACATGCCTGGTTACGGCATCTGGCTCTCGGGCTACCGGGACTTGCTTACCAGCCATACGTCCAACAGGTACCTGGCTGATTTCATCGCCAACAAGATCCGCCAGCGCGTGAAAGACCCGCTGCTGGCCGAAAAGCTGATTCCGAAGGACCACCCATTCGGCGCGAAGCGGGTACCGATGGAAACCTACTACTACGAAGTCTACAACCAGCCGAACGTGCACCTGGTCGACGTGAAGGAAACGCCGATTACCCGCGTGGTACCTGAAGGCCTGCAGGTCGGGGATACGGTCTACCCGTTGGACATCATCATCTATGCCACCGGCTTCGATGGTGTGACCGGTCCCTACGACCTGATGGACATCCGTGGCAAGGGCGGTGTACGCCTGCGTGACGAGTGGGACGACGGCCCGGTCACCTACCTCGGCATGCAGGTGCGCAACTTTCCGAATTTCTTCATGATGGTCGGGCCTCACAGCGGCGCCACGTTCTGCAATGTCGGTGTATGCGGCGCACTGCAGGTCGAGTGGGTTGCCAGGATGCTGGGCTACATGCGTGACAAGGAGCTCTCGTATTCGGAGGTCACGCAGGCCGCGCAGGAGAAATGGACTGCGCAGGTGTACGAAGACTTCGCCAAGACCTTGCTCAGCGAAGGCAATCCGTGGTGGGTCAAGGTCAAGACCAATCCCGACGGCACACAGACGCGCCGTGCATTGGTGCACATCCTGGGCGGGCCGGAATATCGGCGGTTCTGCGACGAAATCGCATCGAAGGACTATGAAGGCTTTGAACTGGCTTGAGTCCCGTTGTTCGCAATCCGACCGGGGTCGACATGGTAACGCTCGCTGATATCCGCAATGAAGCCCTGGTTGAACTCGTAGAGGCCGAGGATGGCCAATCGCTCGATGCTTTAACGCGCGAGCTGTTGGAATTTGCCGTGCGCATATCTGTCACAACGCTCGATACCGGCGGCGCCAGGGTCCATGCACAGCGCGCTCTGCAGGCTGGCGCGACAAGCGGCCAGTTGCACGAGGTCGTGCTTCTGGTCTCGGGACTCGGCGTGCATTCGCTGTTCGAAGGCACGCGCCTGCTCCAGGAACTTGCGCCGGAACCGTCGACACCGCGCGATGCGCAGCGCCAGCAGTTGTGGGACCAATGGGTCGGCCAGGACCGCTACTGGAAGGGATTCGAGCGGGAGGTACCGGGATTCCTGGACGCACTGCTGCAGGTTTCGCCAAGCGGCTTCGACGCATTCTTCCGCTATTGCGCCGTGCCCTGGACGGATCCGCAATTGCCGCCTCTGTGCAAGGAGCTGATTGCCATGGCCTCGGACGCTACGCCGACCCACCGCTTCATGCCTGGATTGCGGCTGCATCTGCGCAACGCACTGCGCCTGGGGGCGGGCCGTGCGGCGGTGCTGGAAGCGTTGGATATTGCGGCGCAGGCACCAGAACATCCAGGCGTGCGCTGATGGATCTGCTCGCGGTACCTGCAACTACGGGTTGATACCTAGTCAATCTATCAACATAAGTGTTGACTAAGAGAAATACCGGCCGGACAATGGGCCTATCGCATGCCGGCGGGCATGCAGAAGTCAAGAAGGAGACGGATCGTGGATAGAGTCACGCTGGACGGCATCGTCGCTGAGGTCGAGGGCTATATGGACCGGGATACGAGTTGCCTGTGGGACCAGGAAGGCTTGCAATCGGCCAGTCACTACTGCGATCCGGCCTGGCTTGTGCGGGAGCAAAACGTGTTGCGGGGCAATCCCGTCATCGTCGGTCATGGCTCCAAGATCAAGTCGCCCGGCGACTTCTTCACGCATGACCTGACCGGACTTCCGATCCTGGTCGTGCGTCAGGAAGATGGCAGCGTTCGCGCCATGCTCAACATCTGCACGCACCGTGGCACGCGACTGTGCACGCAGCACCAGGGCCAGGGCAGGAATTTCGTCTGTCCCTATCACGCCTGGACGTTCCGTATCGACGGAGGCCTTCGCGGCATGCCCCGGCCCGAAGGCTTTGTGAACGTCGATAAGTCGCAGTATGGTCTCAAACAGTTGCCTTGCGAGGAGCGCCATGGCTTCGTATGGGTGGTCCCGAACCCGGACGCCACGATCGACGTCGCCGCGCATCTCGGGGCGGCATTGGATACCGAACTGGCCAGTTATGGTG
Source organism: Comamonadaceae bacterium G21597-S1 (assembly GCA_027214345.1). Taxonomy (GTDB): domain Bacteria; phylum Pseudomonadota; class Gammaproteobacteria; order Burkholderiales; family Burkholderiaceae_C; genus CAISIP01. Next base: position 315,421 of record JAPWHR010000007.1, on the reverse strand, counting down.
CATCCGATCTCGTGCTCGAGCGCGAGGAGAACCTGGCAGCGGAAATGAACTGGAAATTCGTGCTGGACGGATTCCTCGAGGTCTACCACTTCGCCAAGTTGCACGCCAAGAGTATTGCGCCCTATTTTTATGGCAACCACTCGCCTTTTCATACCTTCGGTCCGCACGGGCGCATGGTGGGGGTGCGCGCCTCGTTCGCCGAATTGCGCGGAAAGCCGAAGGACCACATCGCCACCGACGCCTTGATCAAGCATTTCGCCGTCAACTACATGATCTTTCCAAACACGGTGCTGGTCTGGCAAGGGGACCATTTCGAGTCGTGGACGGCTTTTCCGGGTGAAAGGCCTGATCGCTGCGTCACCCATATCCAGTCGATCACGCCCCCGTCCATGGCGCAGCCGGAGTTCGAGGGCAAGTGGCAGCGCAACTGGAAGATCCTGACCGGGACAGTGGTCGCAGAGGACTGGGCTGTTTCCCAGACGATCCAAAGGTCTGCACATGCAATGCCGAACGACCGCATCATCTTTGGCCGCAACGAACCTGGCCTGCAGCATTTCCACAGCCAGTTGACATTGGCGGCGAATGCCACGGACTGAAGGCGAACAAGGCATGACCGCGTCACAAAAGATTGCCGAGCCGCCGCTGCTTACGGTGCACAACCTGCAGGTCATCTATGGCGGCGCGATCGAGGCGCTGCGCGATGTCTCGTTCGAAGTGCACGCCGGGCAGATCGTGGCTTTGCTGGGTGCCAACGGCGCCGGCAAGTCGACCGTGCTCAAGGCGGTCTCGGGCATCCTGCATTTCGAGGACGGCGTGATCGAGAAGGGCGATATCACTTATGCCGGCCAGCCCATCACCCATAGCAAGGCCGAGCACATTGTCGCGGGCGGTCTGGTACATGTGCCTGAAGGTCGCCGGCTGTTCGCCACGATGACGGTGCAGGAGAACCTGGTGCTCGGTGGTCATCACCGCAGCCGCGCGGGGCTGGAGGACAGCCTGGAGTATGTCTTCCAGCTGTTTCCGAAGCTGCGAGATCGACGCAGCCAGATTTCGGGTTATCTCTCGGGCGGCGAGCAGCAGATGGTGGCCATAGGCCGTGCGCTGATGAGCAAGCCCCGCATCCTCGCGCTCGACGAACCCGGGCTGGGGCTGGCGCCACTGGTGGTCCACGAAATATTCGAGCGCATCGCGCGGCTGGCCCGCGAAGAAAATCTCACGATTCTGCTGGTCGAGCAGAACGCGCGCAAGGCGCTGGCCATTGCCGACCACGCATACATCATGGAGAACGGCCGCGTCATGTTGGCCGGCCGCTCGGCCGACCTGCAGAACAACCCCGACGTGCGCGAGTTCTATCTCGGTATCAAAAGTGGCGAGGTGCAGAGCATGCGCGATGTCAAGCACTACAAGCGGCGCAAGAGGTGGTTGTCATGAGCCCGAGCCAGCGCAAGCCGCAGGGCGCCCACGCTGCTGAACGCAACGCATCGGCAACGCCAGCGCACACGCACCTGCTCGAGGCGCGCGGCATCGTCAAGCGATTCGGCGGGCTGACCGCGGTCAACGATGTCAGCCTGCATGTCAATGCCGGCGAAATATGCAGCCTGATCGGTCCCAATGGCGCTGGAAAGACCACCTTCTTCAATCTGATGAGTGGGGTGCTCGAACCCAGCGAGGGCCTGGTACTCTTCCACGGCCGAGACATGGCCGGCGAGCGTCCGGAGCGCTACGCTGCCGCCGGTATGGGCCGTACGTTCCAGAACCTGGCGCTGTTCCGGCACAGCAGCGTGATCGAGAACCTGCTGGTGGGCCGCCACAGTCACATCAAGACCAACCCGCTGGAGTCGATCCTCTTCTATGGACGTGCGCGCCGCGAGGAAGCGGCGGCCCGCGAGAAGGTCGAGCGCATCGTGGAGTTCCTGGAGATCGAAAGCCTGCGCGACAAGGTGGTGGGCTCATTGTCCTATGGGCAGCAAAAGCGCGTGGAACTCGGGCGTGCGCTGGCCAGCGAACCAAGTCTGTTGCTGCTCGACGAGATCGTCGCCGGGATGAACCGCGAGGAAAAGGAAGACATCGCACGATTCATCCTCGACATCCGCGACGAACTCGGTATCACGGTGCTGATGATCGAGCATGACATGCAGGTCGTGATGGATTTGTCGGACCGCATCTATGTGCTCGACTTCGGCTGTCTCATCGCGGGTGGTACGCCGGCGCAGATCATGAACGATCCTGCCGTGACCAAGGCCTATCTGGGAGATGAGGCGGTGCAGCATGCATGAGACGCTCGATCTTGCCTCTGCCAGGCAGATGACTCTGCCGCAGATGCTGCGCTGGCACGCAAAGCACAGTCCTGCATCGACAGCCCTGCGGCACAAGAGCCTGGGCATCTGGCAGGGCATCAGCTGGCAGGAATACCACCGCAACGCCAGCCTGGTTGCCCTGGGCCTGCACGCGCTGGGTCTGCGCCGCGGAGACCGGATCGCGATTGCCGCCGAAGGCGTACCGCAGTGGTTCTTCAGCGATCTGGGCGCCGAGATGATCGGTGTGCAGGTGGTCGGAATCTATCCGACCAATCCCTGGAACGAGTTGCAGTACATCGTGCGCCATTGCCAGGCCAGCGTGGTGGTGTGCGGCGACCAGGAACAGACCGACAAGGTGCTCGATGCCTTGCGTCTGGAGGGCGGCCTGCCCCATGTGAAACATGTCATTTGCATCGACACCAAAGGTATGCGGCACTACGACAAGCAGGTAGTGCGCAGCTTCGACGACCTGCTAGACATCGGTCTGACGGCACTCGAGCAGCATCCGTCCAGAATCGCCTGGCTGGATGCGCAGATCGATGCGGCTTCGATCGACGATGTCAATGTGCTGATCTACACCTCCGGTACCACCGGTGCACCCAAAGGTGCGATGTTGACCCACCGCAATCTGACTTTCGCCAATGCCAGCTTTGCCGAGGCCTCGGGTCTCAAGCCTGGACAATACGAGGCGGTGTGTTACCTGCCGCTGTGCCACGTGGCCGAACGCTCGTATTCGATGGTGCTGCATCTCGTGCTCGGCGGCGTCGTCAATTTCGCGGAGTCGGTCGATACGGTGGCCGCCAACATCCGTGAAATCGCACCGACATTCTTCTTGGGTGTGCCACGGATCTGGGAGAAGCTCCAGCAGAACCTCAGCTTTCGCGCGCTGGAGGCAGGCAATCCTTGGCGTTCGGTGTTCGCACTGGCACTGCGTCGCGGTCGCACATTGGCACATCGGCGTGCTGCCCGGGACGGCCGCCGCACGCTGCTCGAGCTGATCGAATACGGGTTCTGGTATGGCCTGCTGTTCCGCAACATGCAGCGGGCCATGGGTCTGGACCGAACCATCGTACGCGTTTGCGGTGGGGCCTCGGTGTCTCCCGAGACACTGCTGTTTTTCGACATCCTGGGGCTGCCGATCTGCCAGGGCTACGGTCTGACCGAGAGTTGTGGCATGGCCTTCGTGCAGCGGCCCGAGCGGGGCAGTCGCGTCGGTACCTGCGGACCGCCACTGGACGGCGTGGAGTTGCGCCTTGCCGGTGACGGCGAGATCATGCTGCGCTCCCAAGGCGTGTTCAAGGGTTACCTTGACGATCCCGCAGCGAGCTTGGCGACCCTGGGCGCAGACGGATGGCTCGCAACGGGCGACATCGGCAAGCTCGACGAGCGCGGGGAACTGATGATCGTCGATCGCAAGAAGGCCATCATCATCACCAGCGGCGGCAAGAATATCGCGCCGTCGGAAATCGAGAACGCGCTGCGCGACAGCCCCTACATCCAGGAGGCAATCGTGGTCGGCGAGGGGCGCAACTACCTGGGCGGCCTGATCCAGATCGATTTCGAGACCGTCGGGCGCTGGGCCAGCGAGCGCGATATCTCCTACAGCACCTACCGTTCGCTGGCTGTGCACGATGCGGTAAAGGCACTGCTGCAGGAGGTGGTGAACGAGGTTAATCGGCGTTTCGCCCGGGTGGAGAACATCCGCCGTTTCGTGATACTGGAGAAGGAGCTCGACCATGACGATGGCGAGCTGACGGCAACGCAAAAGATCCGCCGCTCCGTGATCGAGAAGAAATTCGCACGCGAACTCGCACTGATCTACGACGCGAAGGAGTAAGTATGGACTACCTGCTGGAGCTGGTGTATTCGGGTGTGGCGATCGGGGCCATCTATGGCCTCATGGCGATGGCCTTCGCGATGACGTACAAGGCGACCGGTCTGTTGAATTTCGCCCAGGGCGAACTGGGCATGCTGATCGCCTACCTGGCCTGGTCGATCAGTGTGGCGATGGGCACCAGCACCTGGGCGCTGGTGGGCGGTGCGCTTTTCTCGAGCATCGCGCTCGGGCTGCTGATCGAACGTTTCATCATGCGCAAGATGATCGGCCAGCCGGTGTTTTCCGGGGTACTGGTCACCGTCGGGCTGGGTGTCATCATCACGTCGGTGGTGCTGATGGTCTGGGGGGGCGAGCAGCAAAGCATAGAGGTCGCCCACGCCAGTGACATCGTGGAATTCGGCGGCCTGCGCATGCGCGTGAGCCAGATCGCCGTGATCGTGGTGCTGCTGCTGGCGCTGATGGTGACGCACGTGTTCTTCCGCTACAGCCGCTTCGGTATCGCGATGCGCGCCGTGGCCGCGGACCAGCGCACGGCCAGCCTCATGGGCATCTCGGTGCCGCGGGTGCAGGCCGTGGCTTGGGCCACGTCGTCAGTGCTTGCGGGCCTGGCCGGTCTGTTCTTTGCCGTGACCTTCGAGCTCTCGCCGTCGATATTCTCGTTGGGACTCAAGTCCTTCCCGGCGGCGGTCTTCGGCGGCCTCGATGCGGTGATCGGCTCCGGCGCCAGCGGCATCTTCATCGGCGTTTTCGAGAATCTGGTGGGTGGCTATGTGGCACCGCTGTTCAAGGAGATTGCCGGCTTCATGTTGATCCTGGTGATTCTGATGGTGCGGCCGTTCGGCTTGTTCGGTCAACGTGACATTGAGAGGGTGTGATGCAAAGCGGCAACTTCAAACAGAGTTTCGTCGAGCAACTGGCGCTGACGGATTCGCCGGCGCTGCGGGCCTGGTACGCGGTCGTGGTGCTGGTGATGGTGGCGTTGCCGTTCGTCGCAACACCCTACATGATTGGCTTCTTCACAACCATTCTGTTCACGCTTGTCGGTGTGCTCGGGCTCAATGTACTGACTGGATTCACGGGGCTGGTTTCCCTGGGCCACGTGGCATTCCTGGTGCTGGGTGGTTATGCCTACGCGATCGGCACGGTGCGCCTGGGGCTGCATCCACTGCTGGCGTTCGGGCTGTCCGGCATCGTGCCGGCACTGTGCGGGCTTGTCGTGGGCCTGCCATCACTGCGCCTCAAAGGGCTGTATCTGGCGATCACGACATTGGCATTCACGTTCATCATCTACTCGCTGATCCTCGCGGGCGGCGAATTCACCGGCGGCGGGCGTGGGATCGCCGTACCGCGGCCGATCGTGTTCGGGCTCGACTTTTCCTCCGAACGTGCGCTCTATTGGCTGTGCCTGGTGGTGGTCCTGGCTACCTTGATGGGAGTGCTCAACATCCGGCGTAGCAAGCTGGGCCGGGCCTTCATGGCGATACGCGACAACGACAGGGCCGCCGTTTCGATGGGCATTTCGCTGACCCGATACAAGCTGCTGGCATTCCTGATTAGTTCGTTCCTGACTGGGCTCAGCGGCGCGTTGATGGTGTTGTTCATCAATCTGGCCAACGTGGAAGGCTTTCCGTTCCTGCTCAGCATCGAGGCTGTGGCGATTCTGATCGTCGGTGGCATCGGTTCGGTGCTGGGTGTCGTGATCGGTACGGTCTTTATCGTGTCGCTCCCCGAGCTGAGCTCGCAGTTGCTCGGCGCGGTGAGTGCCGTCACAGGATGGCACCTCAATTCGGCCGCCCTCGAGATCAAGGGAATCCTGTATGGAGCGGCCATCGTCGGCTTTCTGCTGCTGGACCCGCGTGGCCTTGTTGGGCTGTGGATCGACTTCAAGCGGCTTTGGGTGAGTCGCCCATTGCGTTATTGAGTCACAGGTTCGACAACTTGACCACCACAGGCCCCCGCTGTACCATGCAATCACCATCTATCAACGAAAACGTTGATGTTAACTACGGTCGACGCAAGCCGGCTGTTTCATCCACTTATCCACGTCATCAGGAGACAACCATGACATCGAAGTTCCCGCGCACCTTGTCCGTTCTGGCCGCTGCAGCGTTGCTGGCTACCACGCCATTGCTGGCGCAGGCCCAGCAAGGCGTGACCGATACAGAAATCCTGCTAGGCGAAATCGCGCCGCTGACCGGTCCCGCGTCGGTCGGAAGCGTTGCGTTGAGCCTGGGTACCAAGATGGCGGTGGCCGAAGTCAATGCCGCCGGTGGTCTCAACGGCCGCAAGATCCGCGTCATCTCCGAGGACGATGGCTACGTGGTGACCCGTGCAGTGCAGGCCGCGCGCAAACTGGTAACCAGTGACAAGGTGTTTGCGCTGGCGGCAATCTCGGGTTCAGCGCCCAGCGTGGCGCTGCTGCCCATGCTCAAGGAGACCGGCATTCCGACGCTCAACGTGCTGAGCTTTCCGGAGACGCTGCACACGCCCGTGGTACCCAATATCTATGTGGCCGGTGCGTCGCACCAGGACACCACTGAGGCGCTGGCGACGGAACTCAACAAGCTTTACCCGAACAAGAAGTGGGCCGTCGTGACACAGGACGACGAACTCGGTTCGTTGATGCTCGAAGGCTGGAACAGGGCGCAGGCCAAGCTCAAGCTCAACGTGGTCTACAAGACCGCCTACCGCCGCGGACAAAAGGACTTCTCGGCTGAAATGCTGGCTGCCCGGCAGGCGGGCGCGGAGATCCTGCTGGCGGGCGGCATCGTCACCGAGAACATCGCGATGGTCAAGGAACTCGAGCGCCTGGGCATGAAAATCCCGGTCGGCGCAACATGGATCGGGCGCTACCCGGCCGTGCTGCAGGCGATGGGATCGGCTGCCAATAACTTCTACATGATCGACTACGTCGTGCCCGAAGGCAGTCCGGCGAGCCGTGCGTTCTATGCCCGGGCCGCAAAGGTGCTGTCCGAGGACGATCTTAAGCGCGTCAATCGGTATACGCCGGTCGCCTATGCCGGAACCAAGTCCTTGATCGAGGCGATGGGCCGCTGCGGCAAGGAACTGACCTGGGCCTGCACGATCAAGCAAATGGACGCGACCAAGAATATGGAAACTGCCGTCATGGCGCCACTGAATTTTTCGCCGACGAACCATTTCTCGCGCCAGAAGCTGAGCCTGATGAAGGCCAACCCGAAGACGCTGGAGTTCGATCCCTTGCAGTGACGAGCCAAGCCACATCAGCATGACCCCGGTCCGCGCTCCGCTGCAGGCGCAATTGGTCCAATGGTGCGTGGCACCCGGCGAGTGCGTACGCAAGGGCCAGACGCTGGTGATCCTCGAGGCCATGAAAATGGAGCACGAAGTGGCCGCACCGGTCGACGGCCGCATCGTGGAACTGCTGTTTGCGGCCGGGGAAGCGGTTGCCGAAGGGGACCAATTGCTGCTTCTGCAGGCGGGTGTCCATGAAGTTGCGTCCGCGCCGGTGGATCCGGCCCCGGTTTCGGCGGCCGATGGTCCGCGGCCGGACTTGCAGCGCGTCCTGGAGCGCCTTGCGTTCACGCTCGACAGTTCGCGTCCCGATGCCATTGCCCGCCGTCATGCACAGGGGCGGCGCAGCGTGCGGGAGAATCTGGCCGATCTGTGCGACGCTGACAGCTTCGTTGAATACGGGGCGTTGGCGCTGGCCGCGCAGCGCGCGCGGCGCAGTCTCGATGAACTGATCGCGCTGACACCGGCCGACGGACTGGTCACCGGCCTGGCCAGCGTCAATGGCGCACAGTTCACTGCCGAGCGGGCGCGCATTGCCGTGATGGCCTACGACCCCACGGTGCTGGCTGGCACGCAGGGCAAACGCGGCCACCAGAAGGCCGACCGCATCCTTGGGGTGGCCTGGCGCAACCGCCTGCCTCTGGTGCTGTTCGCTGAAGGCGGTGGCGGACGCCCAGGCGACGATGACATGCCGGTGGTGGCTGGCCTGCACATGACCACCTTCTCGAACTTCGCGCGCCTCAACGGCCATGTGCCGCTGGTGGGCATAGCGGCGGGCAGGTGCTTCGCGGGCAATGCCTCGCTGTTGGGATGCTGCGACGTGGTGATCGCCACGCGCGACAGCAACATCGGCATGGGTGGCCCGGCGATGGTGGAAGGCGGCGGACTCGGCCGTTTCGCGCCGGAGCAGATCGGCCCCTCCGGCGTGCAATACCGCAACGGCGTGATCGATCTGCTGGTCGATGACGAAGCGCATGCGGTTCGGGTGACGCGCCAGTATCTCTCGTATTTCCAGGGATCGGTGCGTGAATGGAGCGCACCGGACGCGCTCTCGCTGCGCGACGTAGTGCCTGAAAACCGGCTGCGCGTCTACGACAGCCGCGTGGCGCTGCAGGCGATCGCCGACAGCGGAAGCCTGCTCGAACTGCGCGCCGGCTTTGGTCTGGGGATCCACACCGCGCTGGCCCGGATCGAGGGCCATGCGGTGGGGCTGATGGCCAACAACCCGCTGCATCTGGGCGGTGCAATCGACGCTGATGCCGCCGACAAGGCCGCCCGCTTCATGCAGCTGTGCAGCAATTTCGGGATTGCATTGGTCAGTCTGGTCGACACACCGGGATTCATGGTCGGCCCCGACATCGAGGAGAAGGCGCAGGTGCGTCACAGCAGCCGCATGTTTGTCGCGGCGGCCCATCTGCGCGTTCCGTTTGTCAGTGTGGTGCTGCGCAAGGCCTATGGCTTGGGCGCGATGGCCATGACCGCAGGTGGGTTTCATGCTCCGTCAATGACGGCATCCTGGCCCACCGGCGAATTTGGCGGCATGGGTCTGGAAGGTTTCGTACGCCTGGGCTATCGCAAGGAACTGGAGGCGCTGCCCGAGGGCGAGGAGCGCGAAGCCCTGTTCCAGCGCCTCGTGAGCGAGCGTTACGAGGCCGGTGGTGCCATCAACATGGCGTCGACGCTGGAGATCGATGCTGTCATCGATCCATCGCAAACCCGCCACTGGCTGGCAAGAGCCCTGGAAGCCGGGCGGGCAAAGCCCGCGTCAAACACCGAACCCTATGTCGATACCTGGTGAAGCAGCCAGGCTATCTTTCCCTTTTTTTGGATGCAAAAGGACACACCATGAAAAACCTGCAGAAACTTCTCGCCGGCATCGCAGTTGCCGCGTGTGCATTCACCGCAGTTGCGCAGGATGTTTTCCCGCAAAAGACGGTGACAATCATTGTTCCCTATCCACCCGGAGGGGCGGTAGACACCTTCGTGCGCGCTCTTTCCGAGGGCCTGAGGCAGGAGTGGAAGGCCGGTGTCGTGATCGAGAACAAGCCTGGCGGCAACGAGGTGATTGCCGCGTCCGCCCTGGCGCAGGCGCGGCCGGACGGGCACACGATCATGGCCTCCACTGAGGCTGCGTCAATCCTCAATCCGCTGTTGTACAAGAAGCTTCCGTATGATCCGGCGAAGCAGATCATGCCGGTTTCCATTCTTGTGCGCGCGCCACTGGTATTGGCGGTACCGGCGAATTCGCCGGCAAGTTCGCTGCGGGAATTCATCGACATGGCGCGGGCGCGAAGCGCCAACCCTGTTCGGTATGGCTCGGCTGGTGCGGGTGGAACAGGCCATTTGCCTTTCATTCAGTTGGCGAGCGATCATCAGCTACAGCTGATTCACGCGCCCTACCGGGGCGCAGGCCCGCTTTTGCAGGATCTGCTGGGTGGACATATCGAAGCCGGATTGCTGGGTAGCGCCGTCGCCGAGCCGCACATCCGGGCCGGGAAGTTGAAGGGGTTGGCGGTAACGGCAGACAGCAGGCTTGCGTCGTTGCCCATGGTGCCGACATACCAGGAGGCTGGCGTGCCGGATATCAATTCCACGTTCATCATCGCACTGAGTGCTCCCGCAGGAACGCCGGCTCAGGTGGTCGAAGCAATTGCGAGGGCCAGCCGCAAAGTTCTACTCAATTCGGAGTTCCAGGCCAAGACCCTCAATCCCTTCGGATTCGTCGCGGTCGGGTCCGATCCCGCATCCTTTGCCGATTACATTCGGCGCGAAGTGCCGGTACAGAAGAAGCGGATCGAGACAGGCGGGATCAGTTTTGAGATGTAGGCGGATGGTGCTGCCGCCATGGCCTTGGATATTGTGCGACTGACATCATGGTCGCAGCCGGGAGGAGGCCGATGGCGGCAGCCGGAAATGTTTGCGCGACACGATCTTGTCCATTTCGGCAGTGGTCGGCGCTGCAGCGAGATTGTCCGGTGCGTAGATGCTGTCAGGCTTGCTTCACGCGCCCGGCAAAGGGAAGCAGTCGATCCCACGACATCGCGAATGCGAGCATTTTCTGGCGGTCGGACGCATTGCTTCGAGCGTCGCTCGTCGGGTCGAAGGACTTGGTTGGCAGAAGTCGATGTTTAGCCTGAAGGTGGCATTCAATTGAACAAATGTCCGCCCGAATTAGAACCCTCGGGAATTCCTGGAAGCTCAGAGCGCGAGCCCGACCGGGAGCCATTGTGTTGGGCTGGATTTCGTGCGCACTTGCTATCTGCGTGTGAACGGAGGCCGGCATTTTGCCGCGCACGCGCTCGTGCTGCGCACGTGCATGAGCATGAGCATGAGCATGAGCATGAGCATGAGCATGAGCAGCGGGTCGGTCGACACCGAAGATTCGTCTATGACGGCTTGTCGTTCCTCGGCACCAACCAGTTCCCGCTGTATTGCGCGTCTCGCGCCCGCTTGAGGCCAGTCATTCCCTCTTCGCGCAGGATGTCGGCGAAAGCGCGTCCGTCAGGCGCCTTGGCCACTGCGCTCATCGACTTGGTGAGGCTGTCGTAGGCGCGACCGACCAGGCGCCCAGCGGCCACGCCCATGGCGTCGTTCATGTTGCTGATGCCGGCTTTGTTCAGCAGCACCGCTGCGCGCGGCATGCTGGTAATACGCCGCGCGAGTTCCTGGCAACGTGTGGTCAGGTCCTGGGGCGCCGTGGTCTCCAGCACCAGCCCGATGCGCCGCGCAGTTGCCGCGTCGATCAATTCGCCCGTCAGGATCAGGAACTTGGCCCACGCTGCGCCGACCAGCGGCACGATTTCGGTGGCCCCAGGGTGGCCGATGCGCCCTTCGACGAGGCCGAAGCGCGCGTCGTCGGCCGCCACGACGATGTCGCATTGCGCGACCAATCCCAGGCCGGCACCCAAGCATAGGCCGTGCACCGCTGCAATCACGGGCTTGGCAGTGGCGCGCATGGCGCTGTAGAACCGCACCAGCTCCGCATTGAAAAGATGTTCATCCAGTGGTGTTTCGGTCGGCTGGGCGCCGGAGAGATCACCGCCAGCGCAAAAGGCCCGGCCGTTGGCCCGCAACAGCACGCAGCCGACGTCGTCGTCAGCGTCGGCCATTGACAGCGCCGCCAGCAATTCCTCGCGATTCGAACCGGGGCCAATTCCCAGGGCGTTGAGCTTTTCGGGCTGGTCGAGGATCACCTCCAGCACCCCGGCGCGCCGCTCGATCAGCAGATGCTGGAATGCCATGGGCTATTGCTCAATGGCGATGCCGCTCTTGTCGATTGCCGCGCGCAGCCGGTCCGACAGGTTGCGCATGAACGCCAACGTGCCGGGGCCGTCGAGCATGGCGCCGGTGATGCCGAACCCCTGAGACTTCTGCTTGAATTCATCCGACTGCGCGGCTGCGATCGCCTTGTCCGACAGCCATTTCGCCACATCGGCAGGGGTGCCGGCCGGAGCCAGCAAGCCCATCCAGCTGCCGGCGGTATAGCCGGGGAATCCGCTTTCGATCATGGTCGGAACCTTGGCGATGGCGGGAACACGCGCTTCACTCATCACCACCAGCGGCCGTATGTCACCGGCCTCGGCCAGCTTGGCCACTTCGCCCACGCCACTGAGGACCACGTCAATATGGCCACCCATGGCATCGACCACGGCCGGGCCTGTGCCCTTGTAGGGTACGTGCAGCATTTCGATGCCGGTGCGCAGCTTGAAGTCTTCACCCGTCAGGTGCTGTGTCGTGCCGGCCCCTCCCGATCCGTATTTGAGGCTGGCTGGTTTGGCCTTGGCCAGTTGAATCAGTTCCTTGATGTCGCGCGCTGGCGAGTTCTTGCCGACGCTGATGACGATCGGGGCCGTGCCCAGCCGGGCCAGCGGCAGCAGGTCCTTGAACGGATCGACCGGAAAGCTCTTGCGCAGCAGCGGTTGCACGATCACGGTATCGGAACCCCACAGCAGCGTGTATCCATCGGCCGGCGCACGGGCCACGAGCTCCATGGCGATGGCACCGCTGGCGCCCGGCTTGTTCTCGACTAGCACGGTCGCGCCGGTCTGCAGCGACATCTGCTGCGCCAGTGAACGCGCCAGCGTGTCGGTTGCCCCGCCAGGTGCAAAGGCGACCACGATCTTGATCGGCTTGTTGGGAAAGGCCTGGGCATGCGCTGCTCCGGTGCCCAGCAGGGCGACGCCAGCGGCGGCCAGCATGGAAAAGGCGAACTTCTTGAACATGGTGTCTCCTGAAATAAGTTGTCGCGACAACTAGATTCTACTATGATACTGACATGGATCAACGAAAAAAGAGACGCGCGCTGTTCGATCTGGAGGATTTGCTGACCTACCGGATCTCTTCCATATACAGCCGCTTGGCTGTAGGGACGGCGACGGAACTCGCGAAGCCCTTCAATCTGGTGCTGCGCGAGTGGCGTGTCATGGCGATGCTGGCGCGCCATGAGCCCTTGTCGGCCAGTGAACTGGTCGCGCGCAGTCCGCTGGACAAGGCCAGTGCATCTCGAGCCATTGCCAATCTGACCCGAAGAAAGCTGGTATCGGTATCCGCCAGCGAAGACGATGCCCGCGTGAAAGTGGTCCGGCTCACGGATGCCGGATGGGACCTGTATGCGCAGGTGGCGCCGAAGTCCGTGGCGCGACAGAAAGCCATCATGTCCGCATTGTCCGCGTCCGAGCGCCGTGACCTGGTGTCGATGCTCGAGCGCATCGAACGGGAAGTGATCCGTTATTACAGCCAGATGTCCGCTTCCTGACATCTGTTGTTCCGACAACCAACAGGAGAAAGCACATGAATGTACGCGATGTGAACGCCCCGGCCATTGCGGACCCGGGTTTTGCCGCCATCAGTCGCGAGATCAACCAGGCCCATCATCTGCCGGGCCATATCTATTCGTCGCCGGAGGTCGCGAAGCTGGAGAAGGAGCGCATCTTCCTGCGCCAATGGCTGTGCGTCCTGCGCGAGGAGGAGATTGCCAATCCCGGCGATTACGTCGCCTTGCGCATCGCAGGTGAACCGGTGGTGATCTCCCGTGACGCGAAGGGGCAGGTGGTCGCGTTCATGAACGTCTGCCTGCACCGCGGCGTGGAAGTGGCTTACGGCGCGGGCAATACCGAGCTGTTTCGCTGCCCCTACCATTCCTGGGCGTACAACGGATCGGGCAAGCTCATTGGCGCACCACGCATCAAGGAGACCGGGCGCGACATGTCCAAGTGCCAGTTACCACGCGTGCGTTCAGCGTTGTGGCAGGGCTGGGTGTTCATCAACTTCGACCCGCAGGCCCAGGACTTCACCGAATTCATCGCGCCCGTCGAGCAGGCTGCGCCGTGGTACCGCACGGGCGAATGCCGCATCGCGCGCAAGCTGACCTTCGACGTGGCGTGCAACTGGAAGTTCATCGCCGAAAACCTGCTCGACTGGTACCACGCCAGCGTGGTGCATGCCGGCACCTTCGGCAAATATTACAAGCTGGGGCCGGAGCCCTTGCCAGCGACCCTGCTGCCGCAAGGGGCCTCGGTGATCCAGTTCGACAACACCAGCCGGTCCGTAGATCCGAATCTGCCGTTTCCCCGCCTCCCCTGGGTGGACGAGGGCAACGTGTTCTCGGGCAAGGGTGCGATCTTCCCGAACATCAACTTCTGGTCCGGCATGGACAGCCTGCGCATGTGGCACCTGTGGCCGCAGGGGCCGGGCATGACCCATGCCGTGTGCTACATCCTGCTGCCGGAGGCCGCATTTGGCGTCGACGACTTCGACGCCAAACTCGAACAATATTGCAACTACGTGCGGCAGGTGGCGCTCGAGGACAAGGGCGCGCTGGAATCGCTGCAGCGTGGCGTCGACTCGGCGCATTTCGTGCCCGGCCCGCTTTCGCATCTGGAACTGCAACTGCAGCACTTGCTCAAGCACTACGTCGGCGTGATGGGTTTCGACCAGGAGGCCGCGACAAATGCGCGCTGAGACGCCGGTGCTCATCGTCGGTGGCGGCCCGGTGGGGCTGGCCGCTGCACTCGACCTGTCGTGGCGCGGCATCGACAGCGTGCTCATCGAGCAGGACCCGTGTACGTCGCCGGTGCTGCTGGCCAAGGCCGGCACCCTCAATGCGCGCAGCCTCGAGTTCTTCCGGCGTTGGGGTCTGTCCGATGCGGTGGCCCATTGGGGCGCACCGGAAGACTATCCGCGCGACACGGTGTATTGCACATCGCTGGGCGGCCGACTGGTCGGACGCGACAAGGCGCCGTCGCAGCGGGAGCGCCGTCCGCCTGATTGCAGCCCGGAGATGCTGCAAAAATGTCCGCAGCACGTGCTCGATCCGTTACTTGCCGACGCGGTCGTGCGGGGCGGGCGCACCGACATCCGTTATTCCACCCGGCTTGCCGGGTTCGCGCAGGACGCAGACGGCGTCACGGTGGAACTGGTGGATGTGCGCTCCGGAGAGACCTCTGCGCTGCGTGCACAGTACCTGGTCGCATGCGACGGCGCTGCCAGCGTCGTGCGCCGCTCCCTGGGTATCCCGTTCGAAGGGCCGACGCTGGACTACTCCGTGAGCGCGCTGCTGCGCATCGATGCCCTGGAGCAGCACCACACGTTCGGCCTGGCCGAGCGTTTCATGTTCATGGGTGAGGGTGGTACCTGGGCCAACATGACCTCCGTCGACTTCCTGGGCTTGTGGCGTTTCACGATGGTCGGCTCCGAGGAGCGACTCGACCCCCGCAAGCTCGACCTGGCACCGATTCTGGCGCGGGCGTTCGGCGACAAACCTATCCCCTACGAGGTCTTGCGCGTGGTGCCCTGGCGACGCAGCCAGTGCACCGCGGCGCAGTATGTGCAGGGTCGTGTCTTGCTGGCCGGCGATGCAGCGCACACCACGTCCCCCACCGGTGGACACGGGCTGAACACCGGGCTGGGCGACGTCGTCGGCATGGGCTGGGTGTTGCAGGCCCTGCTCGAAGGGTGGGGTGGTCCTTCGTTATTGCAGGCCTATGCGGACGAACGCAGGGCGGTTGCGCTGCGCAACGGCGCGAGTTCGACGCGCAACTACAAGGCCTGGGTTCGCAGTGATGCCGACTACCAGCTGATCGACGCCAACGGCCCCGATGGAGATGCGGCACGCGCGCGCATCGGTGCGCAACTCAGCGCAATGTTGTACCCCGAATGGAATTCGCTGGGCATTGCGATGGGGTACCGATACGAGGGTTCACCGATCGTGGTGCCCGATGGTTCGCCGGAGCCTCCTGACGAGCCGTCGGAGTGTGTGCAGACCGCGCGACCCGGGCACCGTGCGCCGCATGCCTGGCTCGCGGACGGGCGCTCGACAATCGATCTGTTCGGCCGCGGCTTCGTGCTGCTGCATCTGGGCGACGCGGTCGTGCCCACTGACGCCTTGCAAGACGCGGCCCGCGAGGCTGGGGTGCCGCTGGCGGTGGAACACCTGCGCGAACCCCAGGTACGCCAGCTCTATGAAAGGCCACTGGTCCTGGTACGACCGGACGGGCATGTCTGCTGGCGCGGCGATACGCTGCCGCACGATGCCGTGGCGCTGCTGGACACCGTCACGGGTCATGCCCGGGTCGACGCCGAGGTGGCGGCATGAGCAGTATTCCAGGTGCAACCAAGCCCGGTGTGCTGGACGGTGTGCGCATCGTCGACATGACATCGGTCGTCATGGGGCCGCTCGCAACGCAATTGCTCGGCGACTTCGGTGCCGATGTCATCAAGGTCGAGTCCCCCGACGGCGACACGACCCGTCGCGTGGGTCCTATGCGCAGCCCGCGCATGGGCTGGATCTATCTGCACCTGAACCGCAACAAGCGCAGCCTGGTGCTGGACCTCAAGAAGGCGTCGGCACGTGACGCGCTGGCGCGGCTGGTCGAGACCTCCGATGTCGTCGTTGCGTCGGTGCGGCCGGCGGCGTTGGCGCGTCTGGGCATCACCTACGCTGCGCTGGCCAGGGTGAACCCGAAGCTGATCTGGGTCAGCTTGGTGGGTTTCGGCGATGGCCCCTACGCCGGCAAGCCGGTGTACGAAGACCTGGTCCAGGGGTTGACGGCGGTGCCCAGCCTGCTGGTATCAGCCGGATCCGAAGAGCCGCATTACGTGCCGGTGTCGTTCAATGACCGCATGGTCGGCGTCCATGCCGCGATGTCGATCACGATGGCCCTGCTGCACCGGGAGCGCACCGGGCAGGGCCAGCAGATCGAGATACCGATGTTCGAGACCATGGCGCAACACGTGTTGGGCGACCATTTCGGTGGCAGGACGTTCGAGCCCCCACTGGGGCCGCCGGGTTACCTGCGCACGCTGAACAAGCAGCGGCGCCCGTACCGCACGGCGGACGGCCATGTCTGCGTGATCGTCTATACCGATGCGCATTGGAAGAACTTTCTGGGACTGGTCGGCAAGGCCGATCTGATGGAGACGGATCCGCGCCTGCGCGATATCGGCTCGCGGACCGAACACTCGGATGCCTTGTACGGCCTGGTCTCGGAGCAGATGGCGCAGCGCAGCACCGAAGATTGGCTGGCCCGCCTTGCCGCGGCCGATATTCCGGCGGCGCCGTTGCATACGCTGGACAGCGTCTTCGACGATCCGCATCTGCTGGCCACGGGCACGCTGGCGAGTGCCGAACACGCCAGCGAAGGCGCGATCCGCGAGATCCGGCCCGCTGGCCAGTGGTCGGTTTCGCCGCCGGCTATTCGCCGGCGAGCGCCGCGGCTCGGCCAGGACAGCGCTGCCGTGCTGCGCGACGCGGGTTTGTCGCAGGCCGAGATCCAGGCGCTGGTGGATGAGGGTGCGACGCTGGTCGCACAGGCAGCATGAAATGCCGCACCGCTTTGAATGCGAGCGGCTCGGCGACGCACCGCCGCAAGGATCGATCGACGTCCAACCCCGGTGCCGCCACAAACAGGCCATGGGTCGGTCGGCGAAAGGAGCTTGATCGATGACAGGCGTCGTGGCCCCGCACACCGTGGACGCCGAACGACTCAGGCCGGAGAGATCCGGAAACCCGATCGCGTTGATCACTGGAGCCAACAAGGGCATCGGCCTGGAGGTCGCCCGGCAACTGGGCGCCCTGGGCCACACCGTCCTCGTCGGCGCGCGCGATGCCGCGCGTCGCGCGCGTGCGGTCGATCAGTTGCGCAGCGGTGGCGCAGATGCCCACGGCATCGCGCTCGATGTCACCGACGGGGCGTCGATCGCAGCGGCAGCCGAGTCCATCCTCGCCCAGTTCGGCCGGCTCGACGTATTGGTCAACAACGCCGCGATCAAGCTGGAGTTCGACCCCGCGCCGCCGAGCGCTGCAACGATGGAAGTCGTGCGCGAGACCTTCGAGACCAATGTGTTCGGCGTCATCGCCGTGACGCAAGCCATGTTGCCGCTGTTACGCCTGTCCCGCGCCGCACGCATCGTCAACCTTTCGAGCGGCCTGGGTTCGCTGACCTTGTCGGCCTTCATCGGCACCAAGTTCCAGGCCAAGCCGATGCTGAGCTACAACGTGTCCAAGACCGCGGTCAATTCGATTACGGTGCAGTTCGCCAACGAGCTGCGCGATGCCGGCATCAAGGTCAACGCCGCCGATCCGGGCTACACCCATACCGACATGACGCTCAACCAGGGTGGCAAGCCGGTGGCGCGTGGCGCCGCCGTCGTGGTGCGCCTGGCAACACTGGACGCCGCCGGACCGAGCGGCGCATTCTTCGACGAAAACGGGCCCATGCCCTGGTGAAACAAGGAGATCCCCTATGACTGAAACCTTATCCAGGCCGGCCGCCGCAGCGCCGCACCGCCCGCCCGGGTTGCTGCCGCAGAAACTGCACCATGCGGCCAGCGCGATCGCTGACGCGGCCCGCACGACCGACTTCTATTCGCGCATCATGGGCATGGAGATGGTGCATACCGTCATGGACGACCGCGTACCGTCGACCGGGCAGCCGTTTCCGTATCTGCACCTGTTCTTCCAGATGGCCGACGGCTCGACGATTGCGTTCTTCGAGTCGCCGTCGCTGCCGCCGCGCGCGCCGGCATCCCACCCCGGCTACGACGTGTTCGACCATTTTGCGATGGAAGTGGCGTCCAGGGACGACGTCGATCGCTGGGCGCAGTGGCTGCAGGCCAACGGCGTCGAGATCGTCGGGCCGACCGACCACGGCATCATCTACAGCATCTATTTCCACGATCCCGACGGTCACCGCCTGGAACTCACGACCAATATCGACGCGACATGGTCGCAACACGCCCGGCAAGCACGCGCCGACTTGGATGCCTGGGAAGAGGCAAAGCGCGCTGCAAAGGCGGCCGGCAACGACGCTAGCGCCGCGTTGATCGAACTGATCCGCATGCGAAAGGGCCAGGAATGAGTTATCCGCAAGCGGAGTCCCCGATCCTCGCGCAGGCCGTGCACTTGCAGCACCACGAAAGCGCCGCGTTCAAGGAGATCTACGGCTTTGCCGGATCGCAGGGCGTCGTCAATCTCGAAGGCGTGCTGAACATGCCACGCGGACGGGACTCGGACACCCTGGTCGTCATGATGCATCCGACCACGTCGTTGCAGGTATTGCCGGTACCACGAGCACTGGCGGCCGCCGGCCTGCATGTGCTCTGTGCCGGCAACCGTTATTTCCGCAACGACACACCGCTGATCATGGAGAAGGTCGCCGTCGACCTGGGCGTGTACATTCGCCATGCGCGCGAGGTCTGGGGTTATCGCAAGGTCGTGCTTCTGGGCTGGTCGGGCGGTGGCCCGCTGGCGCTGTTCTACCAGTCGCAGGCGGAAAAACCGACGGTCCGCACCACGCCGGCAGGCGACCCGGCCGACCTGGTGGCAGCGGGTCTGCCGCCGGTGGACGGCATCATCTTCCAGGCGGCCAACATTTCCCGCGCGCGGCTGTTGTCGCAATCGATCGATCCGTCGGTACTGGATGAACACGATCCCACCCGACGTACCGTCGAACTGGACATCTACGATTCGCGCAACCCGAACAAGCCGCCGTTCAGCAGCGACTACGTCGACTTCTATCGCAAGGCACAACTCGCCAGGCTGCGCCGGCGCACCGACATGGTCCAGGAGGTGCTGGAGGGTTTGCGCAAGCAGGGCGGCAAGGAGCAGGAGCGCGGGTTGCTGACCCACCGCACGATGGCCGACCTGCGGTATGTCGACCCAGCCATCGATCCCAACGACCGCCCGCCGGGTGTCTGTGTGTCCGGCGATCCCGAATCGGCGAATTCGGGCCCGGTCGGATGGGCGCGGTATTCGACGCTGCGCTCCTGGTTGTCGCAGTGGTCTGTCGACGATTCCCACGTCAATGGCGCCGAGGCCGCTGCGTCGATCACCGTACCGCTGATGGTGATGGAGAACTCGGCCGACGAAGCCTGCCCGGCGTCCGACCTGCCGCAGATCTTCGCGGCGGCGGGCAGCATCGACAAGACGCACCATGTGATCAAGGGTGCCAAACACTACTACCAGGGGCAGCCGGAGTTGCTGGCGCAGGCGACGAATCTCACGTTGGAATGGATGCGTTCGCGCAAGTTGCTGGCGGACTGATTTCGGTCGGAGCGCGCGTCCATCGTCACGGTCCACGATTCGACGATGGTGACGACCATGCCTGATCGGCAAACGCGCCACTGTCGCGTCGTGGCGACGCCCAGTAGGCCGATTCGCTTCAGCCGTAGCTTGGCCGAGAAGTGACGAATTGCATCAAGGCTCGCTCACATGTCGCCTGGGCTGCAAAGACTGCGGCGTCGCAAGATGACAGTTGCAGCATGTGCCGCGCGGGCGGGTCTGCCATGGGTTCTTCCCGTCGGGTCGTCCCCAGCACGGTCCACACACAGAGTAGGCAACCGTTTCACCTGACAGTGATTTGTACTTGTCTGCAGCCAACCTGCCTGAAGTCGGCCTCCATCGTTGGCTCGACAGGGGTCCGGCGCGTAGATTGGATTCAAATCGGTGCCGATAGCACCGATCCGGCGCCGCGCGGCACTGTTACCACCGACGGTGCTGCCAGTGTTTGGTCATGGCGGTTTGGACCGCATTGCCAGGTTGACGCGCCCGCTGTGATTCGCGCGTACGACCGTGTCATCGAGGTCGACGACGGGTCTTGGAAGGGTATGCAGAAACGCAGCGTAAGCATCTTTGAACGCTGTTGGATCGATTCGTGTATCTATTGTGAGGAGAAGTTCGATGAGCCAAGCCATGTTTGAAGTACGGGTTTCGCGCAAGCGGGCCGAAGCCGTGGACATCTGTTCGTATGAATTGGTCAGACCCGATGGGAAGGCCCTTCCGGTGTTTTCGGCGGGCGCCCATATTGATGTGCAGGTTCCCGGCGGCATGGTACGCCAGTACTCCTTGTGCAACGACGCAACCCTGACGACGCACTACCTGATCGCCGTGTTACGAGACCCGAAATCGCGCGGCGGATCGGTGGCCATGCACGATGCCTTGCAGGAGGGTGATCTGCTGCGCATCAGCGAACCGAAGAACCACTTTCCACTGGTACATGCGGCCAAGCGTTCCTTGTTGATGGCCGGAGGGATCGGTGTGACCCCCATCCTGTGCATGGCACAGCGGTTGCACAATACTGACGCCGAATTCGAGATGCACTATTGCACTCGTTCTCTGGAGCGAACCGCATTTCATGGCCGCATCGCCGGATCGGAATTTGCACGTCGAGTGCATTTTCACCATGACGATGGCCCCATCGAGCGAAAACTCGATATTGCAGCCCTGTTGGCGCAGCCGATTGAAGGAACCCACCTATATGTATGTGGGCCGGCCGGCTTCCTGGAGTTCGTGCTGGCAAGCGCGCGCAAGGCCGGCTGGAACGAAGGCCAGATTCACTACGAATTTTTCGGCGCCGAAGTGGTGCATGTGGATACCGACGTCGCCTTCGATGTGAAGATCGCCAGTACCGGCAAGGTCTATACCATCGCTGCGGACAAGTCGGTTACGACGGCATTGGCCGAGCAAGGCGTCGAGATCCCGGTTTCGTGCGAGCAGGGTGTCTGCGGAACCTGTCTCACACGGGTGCTCGAGGGTGAGCCGGACCATCGCGACCAATACCTGCTGGAAGAGGAACGTGTCGCCAACGACCAGTTCACACCATGTTGTTCGCGGGCCCGTTCACGACTGCTGGTTCTGGATCTGTAGCCATCGCGAACCTAGCCGGAGCGGATTCAATGTCAACACAGGGGGCACGGCAGGACGCGTGTCGCGCGACTCGGGCTCAAGCCGGTGGCTGACTTGTGCCTGCTGTTGAATGGGCGCCGCATCACTGCCGCGACCGCAGCGAGAAGTTGCGAGACAAGCCGAGGGGCGTCATGCCCTTGATCGCTTTCCTACATGGCGCGCCAAGTGCGAAGAGATCATGACGGGTGGTTGCGAGGGCCTTGTACGCGTTCGCTTGCCAGCCACGTCCGCCACGCCGATGGCAGTGTGATTCGTGACCCAGCGTGACGATCTCGTCAATCAGAGTCGAGCGAGATAGCCTGCGATGGGCAGTCTCTAATGGCTTGCCTGACCTGCTCGAGATGGGCCGCATCGACGATCTGCAGCAGAAGGACCGCCAGACCATCGTCGACGGACTGTTCGAATACGGCTGGCGCGGTGATCGCGCATCGGCCCGCGCCTACACAGACACTCCTGTCCAACTGGATATTCACTTTGTCCCCTTCAACCTGATCTTGCGGGCTACCAGGTGATCGGCATAGCCCGCATGCCATAGACGACGCGCTCATCGAGGAATTCCAGTTCCTCCAGCGGCACGGCAAGTCGCAGACTGGGGATCCGGCGCAGCACGGTTGCAAGGGCCATCTCGATCTCCACCTGAGCGAGCACTTGCCCAAGGCACTGGTGTATGCCATCACCAAATGCCAGATGGTAGCTCGGTGCGCGGTGGATATCGAAGCGGTGCGGATCAGGGAACTGGGCGGCGTCACGGTCTGCGACGTGGTTCAGCGCTACCACCGCTTCGCCGGCCCGAATCCACTGGCCTCCAATCATTACATCTTCGCTTGCCACCCGTCGGCGCCCGCCCTGTGTCGGGTCGAGGTAACGCAGCAACTCGGACACCGCCTGGGGCAGCAAGGATGGATTCTCTCGAAGCGCGGCCAGTTGCTCCGGGTGTCGCAGCAGTGTCAGTATCGACAGGGTGATGGTGTTGGCCGTGGTCTCGTGCCCGGCAACCAGCAACAGCCGTGTCATCGCCAATAACTCACCCTTGTCGAGGTCGTCGTGGGCCAGCGGGCCGACTACCAGTCGGCTGATGATGTCGTCTTGTGGCTGCGCGATCTTTTGATCGATCAGGTCCGACAGGTACACATCGATCAGCTCATGGGACGCCAGAGCCGCCTCTTCCAGGGTGCTGGTCGTCGATACCAGGACCGCCGCGCGTTCCTGGAAGAAGTCGTGCGCTTCGTATGGTACGCCCAGCATCAGGCAGATGACTTGCGACGGAAAGGGCAACGCGACGCAGCGCATGAAATCCACCGGCCGCGGCCCGGCAAGAAGATCTGTGACCAATTCGTCAATGATGGTTTGGATGCAAGGGCGCAGTGTCTCGATCCGTTTGCGAGAAAACTCGGCCGTCAGCATGCGGCGGTGTCGGTTGTGCTCGGGCTCGTCCATGGAGACGAAGGCACGGTATTTTCCACGTGCGATCTGCATGCCCGGATTCGGATTCGGGAAGTTGGGATGACGCGTGTCGGCGCTGAAACGCCGGTCCTTGAGCACGGCGCGAAAGTCCGCGTAGCGCGTCACCAACCACGCGACCTGGCCGTCCCATAACCTCACCTGCCGCAGACCAGATCGGTCCTGCAGTTCCGTATACGCTGACGGTGGATGGTAGGGGCACTGCCGCGCCACCGGGAATGCGAGCGGCGTTGCAGTCGTGTCCTGGTCGCGTGTTTGGGTGTGGTGCGTCATCGGAGCATGCTCGAAAGTGCGCCTGCATTGCGCAGTTCGATTGTAGTTTCCCGTTTAATGGCTGTATTAAACCATAATACGGGTTTTGGGG
Organism: Comamonadaceae bacterium G21597-S1; assembly: GCA_027214345.1. Classification (GTDB taxonomy): domain Bacteria; phylum Pseudomonadota; class Gammaproteobacteria; order Burkholderiales; family Burkholderiaceae_C; genus CAISIP01. Next base: position 292,007 of record JAPWHR010000007.1, on the reverse strand, counting down.
GAGGATGGGCCGAGATTCGTGATCGCTGATGGCTGGGCGTCACATGGAGCCCGGTGTACTGGCCAGATATTTCTTTTGGCCTGATGCGCAGTGATTGACACAGTCCTGCGGACCATGTTAATCTCCATTTTTCGGTAACGCTATATCAACAATCAGCACTATGGACTGTGCAGCCAGTTCGACCAGGGCTTGCGCAGGTACCAACAGAATCAAAGGAACATGACATGGAAAACCAATTCATAGCTGCATCCGGCAAGTTGTCATCGAACCTCGGTGCGACTCGACGCGCCGGATTGATCGGTGCGATGGCCCTGGCTCTGTCGGTGGCCGCCTCGCTTCCTTCTCCGGCGTTGGCGCAGAGCTTCCCTTCCGGGTCCGTATCGATCGTTATTCCATTCGCTGCCGGTGGCACAACTGATGTGCTGGCGCGCAAGATGGCGCCTATGCTGCAGAAAAAGTGGGGGCAACCCGTCATCGTGGAAAACAGGCCCGGCGCGGGTTCGGTCGTCGCGACCCAGCATGTTGCCAAAGCCAGTCCCAACGGGCAAACAATACTGTTGACAGATTTTTCGCTCTCCACCAACCAGGTGCTGATGAAGACACTGCCGTACGATCTCGACAAGGACCTGCGTCCCGTCGTCAGCGTGGCCGAGTGGCCGTTGGCCATCACGGTCGATGCCAAGTTGGGTATCAAGACTCTGCCGGAACTGGTCGAGTATTCCAAGAAGCATCGAGTCAACTACGGCTCGTTCGGAATTGGTACGGCGCCCAATCTGGTGATGGAACTGTTCAAGTCCCAGACTGGCATGACGATCGAGCATATTCCTTACAAGGGAGTCGCTCCGGTGTTTCTGGCCCTGGCTGCAGGCGAGATCCAGGTCACCGTGATGGGAGCAGGCGCTGCAAGGACCCGGGTCCAGAACGGGGACCTGATCGCGCTCGGACTTGACTCCAAGTCCGATCTGTTGCCGAACGTTCCCACTTTCGCCCAAGCCGGGTATCCCAATATGCGCGCTCCGGCCTGGTGGGGCATCGTGGCGCCACGTGGCACACCGGATGCAACTGTGGCGGCATTGAACCAGGCTTTCAACGAAGTACTGACCGATCCCGGTATCAAGGAGTTTCTGGTGAGCCAGGGATATGCCGTCGGTGGTGGCAGCTCAGTCGACATGGGGCGGCTGATCCAGGAGTCGATCGCGCTTTGGGGCCCTGTGGTCAAGAAGGCGAACATCGTCCTCGAATAGTTCGGCTGCGTCCAGGGCGGTTTGCCTGCGCGCACATCGCCGATTCACGAATGCCAGCGGATTCTTGAACGAGACCCGTGCCGGTCAATCAACGGTCTTGATGGATGTTTTCACGGGTTGTCCCCTGGACGACGGGCGCGACCTGTTGGCAGACAGAGCTGCACCCTCCCCTACCTGCGCGTAGAAGCGGAGTCCGACTCCAGCCCCAGCAGATTGCGTGCTACCTGCAACAAAGGTGCGTCAACCATGCGTCCATCCAGGCTGAAGGCTCCGAGCCCGTGTTCCTGGCTGGACAATAACACGCGTCGCGCCCAGGCAAGTTCATCGGGTGAGCCACGCAGTCCCCGACTGACGGTTTCGACTTGCTTGGGGTGGATGCACAACTTCGCATGAAAGCCGATGCGTCGTCCGCGCTCGGCATCGTACGCCAGGCGCTGTGCATCGTCGAGTGCCGGGCTTACGCCGTCAATCGGCGCTTCGAGCCCGGCACGGCGCGAAGCGAGCACGATCGCCAGGCGCGCCGGTAACAGCTCGTGCTCGTCCTGCGACGCGCACATGCCAATGTCAGCCTGGAAGTCGAGATTCCCGAAGGCCAGGCGCACCACCCGTTCACCACGGGCGATCGCGTCCACCGCATGCAGCCCTTCGGCCGATTCGATCAGCGGAATGATGCCGCCTGCTGGCAGCGCTCGCGCCAGTTCGTCCACCTGTTCACGACCCGCGCACTTGGACAGCATCACCCCTGCCAGGGACTGCGCCGCCAGGCTAGCCATCAGCGCCACATCCGCCTGGTACCACTGTGAGCCCGAGGCATTGATTCGCACGAAGATGCGCTGGCGCTGCGCTTCGACCAGCCTTGTCCATGCCCGCGCCAACTCTGTGCGCGCGGAGTCCTTTTCGGACTCCGCGACGGCGTCCTCGAGATCAATGAGCACCACATCCGCGCCGCTGGCGAAGGCCTTGGGGATGCGATCGGGCCGGTTCGCGGGTACGAACAGGAAGGTATGTGCGCCGCGCACTGCGTGGTGTACGGACATGGTCATGGTTTCATTCAGGCAGCGGCCTACTACTCTTGTCGGTTGCAGCGTAGGCATACCCCAGTTCTCGCAGAATTGCCTCGGTGTGTTCGCCAACGGCGGGCACCGGGTCCATTCGGTAGTCGAAGCGGTTGTTCCGCCCGGCCGGCAACAGAGCAGGTATGGAGCCCTGCGGTGAATCCACGCTGCGCCAGCGCGCACGGGCCTGCAACTGCGGGTGCGCCCACAGACCGGCCATGTCGTTCATGCGCGCGTTGGCGATCTGTGCTTCGTCCAGGCGCGCTTCCACCTGGGCCGTTGTCAGTGGTCGGAAAGCCTCATCGATCAGGGCCTTGAGCGCGCTGCGGTTGTCGTGGCGAGCGCTGTTGCTGTTGAAGCGCGGATCAGTCGCCACAGTGGGCGCGCACAGCACCAGGTCGCAGAATAGCTTCCACTCTCGCTCGTTCTGTAGTCCGAGCATCACGGATCCCCCATCACCGGCAGGAAACGGACCGTATGGGTAGATGCTGGCGTGCGAGGCCGCGCTGCGCGCTGGCGGGGGCGCACCTTCAAACGCGTAGTAGAGCGGATAACCCATCCATTCCCCGAGCGACTCGAGCATCGAGACGTCGATATGGCTGCCTTCTCCGGTCCTGCCGCGCAACAGCAGGGCTGACAGGATGCTGCCGTACGCCGTGACCCCCGCAGCAATATCGGCAATGGAGATGCCTACCTTCGAGGGGTGTTCCGGCGTTCCGGTAATGGACAAAAGCCCCGCCTCGCTCTGGATCAGCAGGTCGTAGGCCTTCTTGTCGCGGTAGGGGCCGTCCGCACCGTATCCCGATATGTCGCAGACGATCAGGCGCGGATGCTGCGTGTGCAGCGTATCGAACGAAAGACCCATGCGTGCAGCCGCGCCAGGCGCCAGATTCTGCACCAAAACGTCGGCGCCTTTGAGCAGGGACTGCAGGATCTGCTTCGATTCGGGCCGCTTGAGGTCCAATGCGAGGCTCTCCTTGGACCGATTGATCCAGACAAAATGCGAAGCCATACCGCGCACGCGCTGGTCGTACGCACGGGCGAAGTCGCCGCTGCCAGGGCGTTCGACCTTGATGACGCGAGCGCCCAGATCAGCGAGCTGGCGCGTGCAGAGTGGGGCGGCAATCGCATGCTCGAGCGAAACGACGGTGATGCCTTCGAGAGGGCGTGGCCGGGTTGGCATCAGAAGGACCTCGGAAGACCCAGCACGTGCTCGGCGACGTAGCTCAGGATCATGTTGGTCGAGATTGGTGCCACCTGGTACAGCCGTGTTTCTCGGAACTTGCGCTCCACATCGTATTCGTTCGCGAAGCCGAAGCCGCCATGGAACTGGATGCATGCATTGGCCGCCTCCCAGCTGGCCTTGGCCGCGAGGTACTTGGCCATGTTGGCCTGTGCGCCGCAAGGCTGATGGGCGTCGTACAGTTCACATGCCTGCCAGCGCATCAGGTTGGCCGCTTCAACCTCGATGTGCGCCTCCGCGATGGGAAATTGCACGCCCTGGTTCTGGCCAATGGGGCGGCCGAAGACCTTGCGTTCCCGGGCATACGCTACCACGCGATCGATGAACCAGTATCCGTCGCCGATGCACTCGGCGGCGATGAGCGTGCGTTCGGCATTCAGGCCGTCCAGGATGTACCTGAAGCCCTTGCCCTCTTCGCCGATCAGGTTGTCCTGTGGAATTTCCAGGTTCTCGAAAAACAGTTCATTGGTCTCATGATTGACCATGTTCGGGATCGGCCGCACCTCGAGGCCGGATTTCTCCGCCTTGCGCAGGTCCACCATGAAGATCGACATGCCGTCCGACTTCCTCTGCACATCGGCAAGCGGCGTGGTGCGCGTCAGCAGGATCATCCAATCCGAATGCTGCACGCGTGAGATCCAGACCTTCTGTCCGTTCACGACATATCGGTCGCCCCGCTTCACCGCAGTTGTCCTGATCTTGGTGGTATCGCTTCCGGCGCTCGGTTCGGTCACTCCCATGGACTGCAAACGCCATTCGCCGCTGGCGATCTTCGGCAGGAAAAAACGCTTCTGCGCCTCGGACCCGTGGCGCAGCAGGGTTCCCATGTTGTACATCTGGCCATGGCAGGCACCGGAGTTGCCGCCCGATCGATTGATCTGCTCCATGACCACAGATGCCTCGGCCAGGCCGAGGCCCGAGCCACCATATTCCTGGGGTATCAACGCGGCCAGCCAGCCAGCCTTCGTCAGCGCATCAACGAATGCCTCGGGATAGGCACGCTGCTCGTCGATCTTGCGGTGGTAGCTATCCGGAAACTCGGCGCAAAGTGCGCGCACGGCATCGCGGATGTCTTGATATTGGTCAGCGGAGGATTGCATGGAATGCCCGGGTGTCAAGTGTTGGTAGTTGGCACGAATGTTGTCGGCGTCAGGCGAATTGCACCTCGGCCCGCATCGTCAAATTGTCCTGGTGGTCCTGCGCCCACAAGCTGGCGGCGTGTTCGTCGGTTGCGGGACGGCCGTTCATGCGTATCGGCTGTCCGGCAAAACTTGGCCGCACGGCTCTGATGTCAAGGGTTTGGATCGGTGCCGCGGGGTTATTCCTGTACACCAGGTCGAGCAACAGCGTCGCTAGCAGCGGTCCGTGCACCACCAATCCAGGGTAGCCCTCGACATCGGTTGCATACGGGCGGTCAAAGTGGATGCGGTGGCTGTTGAAGGTCAGTGCCGAATAGCGGAACAGCAGCACCTCGTCGGGTGTCATTTCGCGCTGCCATGGTGCATCGATGCCGGCTGCCATCGGTGTCGATACGGGGTCGCCCGATCGCGCCGCGTCGCGGTAGACGATGTTCTGGGTTTCCGACAACGCAAGACCCGTGGCGTTGTGGATGTCATGTTGCACGGCCACGAACACCAGGTCGCCGGCACGGCCGGACTTGTGGTCCACGGACAAGATGCGCGAGTCGCGCCGGATCGTGTTCCCGACCCTCAGCGGGTTGCCATTCTCCCAGGTGATGCGGCTGCCTGCCCACATGCGCCGGGGCAAGGGTATCGGAGGCAGGAAGTCACCGCGCCGCGGATGTCCGTCCGGCCCGATTTTGCTGTGGGCGTCGATCGGCAGGAAAAACAGCCAATGCCACAAAGGATGCAGCACGCTTCCGTCTCCAGTCTGAGCGTCGTCTCGATCGAGCGTGGCCGCCAGGGCACGCATGGGCGCAGCGCGAATCTCGTCGTTGCGTGATTCCGTCCTGCCGACCCAGCCCTGCAACTGTTCCAGGTTCTTTGGGTCCACTGGTGCGTTAGAAGGAGTCATGGTATTGCAATCATCAAAAGCCTCCGGTGGGTCGACGGTCCGACAATTGCCGCCGGCATGTTGGAATTGCGCCGGCGCAGCACCCTGCATGACGCAGGTCGGGTGCTGCGCCGGCGCACCTGCTGGAGATGCTGCATGCGCTGGTTGCAGGAATGGGGCCCAACAGGGGCGATCCTCCATTTTGGGACTGCGTGGACGCATTGTTTCCCCGGTGGCCTTGCGCCGATCATGTAGCGAGTTGCCGCCAGCGGTCGATGTGGGCGGCAATACTGGCAGGATCGGCCGCACGGGCCGGGCGTATGCTCGATGGCGTGCGCGAGAAGCGAGGGGCTGGCGCAGGCTGCCGCAGTCCGTCCACCTGAACGAAACATTGACGCGCGACCAGGTGGGCATGTCTTGTCGACTCGCCCAGATGCAGAACTGGTGCGAAGCATGCATCCGTGCCCTCCAACGCGGCGCACCAGTCCGCGCGACTGCGGGTCCTGAACCGCTGCGCGAATTTGGCATGCAACTGCGGCCAGCGTGTCCGGTCGTTCTGCGCATCACGCAGCGACTCGGGAATACCGACACGGTCACACAGCGCTGCAAAGAACTTCGGTTCGATGGCGCCGACCGAAACATACAGGCCGTCGGCGGTTTCGTACACGGCGTAATAGGGGGCTGCTCCGTCGAGCATGTTGCTGCCGCGTTGTTCCCGGTAGCGCCCGCGCAACGTTTGTGCTGCATTGCTGGTCATCAGCGAGACAACCCCGTCGCATATTGCCGCGTCCACTACTTGGCCGCGTCCGGATTTGCGCGCCTCGAGCAGGGCTGCCAGCACGCCCATCGCCAGGTAGGTACCTCCGCCACCGAAATCCCCGATGAGGTTCAGCGGAATGCTGGGGCGCTCATTGGCAGGACCGATCGCGGCCAGCGCGCCTGCGACCGCGATGTAATTGATGTCATGTCCGGCAGCCTGCGCCAGCGGTCCGTCCTGGCCCCAACCCGTCATGCGCGCGTAGACCAGCCGCTGATTGTGTTGCGCCACCACATCCGGGCCCAGGCCCAGCCGTTCCATGACACCGGGACGGAACGCTTCCACCAATGCGTCGGCGTGCGCGAGCAGTTCCAGGACCTGTCCCACCGCAGCGGGATGCTTGAGGTCGAGGCATATGGCGATGCGCCCACGTGCGAGCAGGTTGCGCGGATCAGCGGACGGTGCCCCGGGACGGTCAATCCGGATGATTTCGGCTCCCATGTCTGCAAGCAGCATGCAGCCGAAGGGCGCGGGTCCGATTCCGGCGAATTCGACTATTCGTACGCCGTGCAGCGGGCCGGTCCGCTGCGGGTCCGGGCCTTCCAGGTCATTCGGGCTGGCGTGGTCCGCCGACACGGGATGCGGATTGCGCATTCACATGCTGCCGTCGGTGTTGGACGGGGCCTGTGACCACAGGTCCGCGGCGGCCTTGGCCCCGAGCGCGCCGCTGTGTGCCAATGCCGAAATGCGTGCGTCGTCGTAGCCCAATGTCTGGGCCAGCACCTCGCGCGTATGTTCGCCGATCGCAGGCGCAGCAGTTGGCGCCACAGCTGGCGTGGCAGACAACCGGAACGGCAGCGACATGTTCGGGATCCAGCCCACCTTGGGATGTGCGATTCGCGTGACCACCTTGCGCTCGCGCGCCTCGGGAGATGCCAGTGCCTCGCCCAGGGAGCGCACCTCGCCGTACGGCACGGACGCCGCGCGCAGGCGGGGTTTCCAATACGACCAGGGCTGGGCCATGAAGGCTTCGTGCAGGATGCCGTCGATACGTTTGCGTTGCTTGAGCCGGGTATTGCGGTCCAGCAGTTCCGGATCACTGGCGAGGTCCGGTCGATCCAGCACGTCGCGCAGCAGACGCTCGAAGATGCGGCTGTTTCCGCTGTTGAGCATGAACGCGCGATCCTGGCAATGGAACAGGCCCGAGGGCGCCGTGGCTGGCGCGTCGTTCCCGGTGCGCTTGGGCTCCTCGCCGCCAAACAGATACTGCATCGCCGGAAAACCAGTCATCAGCAGTGCCGTATGGAACAACGCGGTCTCGACATATTGGCCCATTCCGGTTTGATCACGTGCGCGCAGCGCCAGCAGCGCGGCGTTGCTCGTCATCATCGCCGCGGCGATGTCCATCACCGAGGACGAGGCGCGCACGCCTTCGCGGTCGGGGTAGCCGTTCATCGACATGAAGCCGCTTTCGGCCTGTACGATGGGATCGAAGCCGCCCCGGTCGGCGAAGGAGCCTTCGCGACCATAGGCCGAAACCGAGATATAGATCAGGCGCGGATTGATCGCGCGGCAACTTGCGTAGTCCAGTCCGAAGCGGTTCATGACACCGGTCTTGAAGTTCTCCATCAGGATGTCGGCCTTGGCCACGAGATCCCGCGCCGCGGCTTGTGCCTCGGGTGTCTTGAGGTCCAGTGCCACGCTGCGCTTGTTGCGGTTGGTCCATAGGTAGGGTCCGCCTTGCGCCTCGATGCGCGGGTCGTGCGGTGGGTAGTGGCGCATGTCGTCGCCCTTGCCCGGCGTCTCGACCTTGATCACATCGGCGCCATAATCGGCCAGCATCATTGTCGCGAACGGGCCGGCGACAAAATGCGTGAAGTCGAGCACCGTGACGCCCGCAAGCGGCGGCGCGGAGGTTCCCGTGTCCGCCTCGTGAATCGGAAACGATTCGACCAGTTCGGCTTTCAGCATGAGGTGTTCCTTTTTCGCGCCGCGGCTGCGATCGGGCAGACCGATCTGCGCCCCCACGTTCCCGACACTCGACTTTGTCAGTTCGTCAGGTCAATCTTCGATGTCTCGACGATCTTCTTCGTGCGGGCGCGCGCATCCTTGAGCATGTCGGCGAAGGCTTGCCCCTTGATCATGTCGCCTGGCTCTATCGCGAGGATCTTGCCGCGCGTGTAGTACTCGGGCGTCGTCACGACGGCGGCGATCTTGTCGGTCAGCCACTGCGCGGCATCGGCAGGCGTGCCCTTGGGCGCGAGCACGCCGTTCCAGTTGACGACGACCACATCAGCAAGGCCGGCCTCCGTCATCGTCGGCACGTCCGGCATGGCCAGCGAGCGCCGGGTCCCGGTCTGTGCAATGACCTTGAGTTGGCCGGACTTGGCGTAAGGAGCGAAATCGCTGGAGCCGGCCCATACCATTTCGACATGACCGCCCACCGCATCGGTGGTTGCCGGAGCCGCGCCCTTGTAAGGCACGTGAACCAGCTTGATGCCGGCGGCGTCCGCGAAGGCTTCGCCTGCCAGGTGCAGCACCGACCCTGCGCCACCCGTGGCGTAGCGGATCTGGCCGGGCTTGGCCTTGGCCAATGCGACCAGTTCCTTGACGTTGGAGGCCGGCACGGCTGCACCAACCGCCAGATAGTTGCCTGTGGTGCGAACGCGCACCAGCGGCAGGAAATCGTCGAGTGTCGCGGTCGCGTTCTTGTTGACCAGTGGCTGGATGATCAGGGAGTCGGAGCCGAACAGGACGGTGTAACCATCGGGATTGGCCTTGGCCACGTGCTGGATTCCAAGCATGCCACCGGCGCCAGGCTTGTTTTCTACCAGCACCGTTGCGCCGGTCGCCTTGTTCAGCATTTCTGCCACCAGGCGGGCCGCCAGGTCCGTGGTCCCGCCCGGAGAGAACGGCACGACGATCGTGATGGGTTTCTCGGGAAAGGCTGCTTGGGCGGGCATGGCGATCGCCATCGAGGCTATTGCGGCGATGGCGCCAAGCGAGCGGGCAATTCGTGTCAGAAGGTGCATGGTTGTCTCCAGAAGTTGGGTGCCGGGATGCTCGGATGACGGTGCAGTCGGGGCGGCTGGAAAAAAGGGAAGGTCGGTGGGATGGCTGGCGCCAGAGACGGTCCGCGTCAGTCGGTAAGCATGATAACGCCGTTTATTGGACTTAGCAAACCATTTATTGACACAGGCTTCGAGTCTTCGAATGCGTCAGGCGCGCAGGCGCGGTGCAGACTTTGCAATGACCATGCGACAACGACGCTGTGATGCCAATGGATGTGACGGAGATAGATATGACGCCGATAGACGCCGATAGACGCCGATAGATCGGTCGGTGCTACACTTGCAATACAAGTGCCGACTATTGGTCATTATGTCTCGTTTTATGGCACGTGTTTCTGTTCTTGTCAGCAATGCCAATGCCCGTACCCATGAAATCCCTGTCTACCCAAGTCGCCATCATCGGCGCCGGTCCCTGCGGTGTCACGCTGGCCAACCATCTTGGCTTGCACGGCATCGAGGTCGTGCTCATCGACCGAAGTCCGGACGTGCTGGACTATCCGCGCGCAGTCGGAGTCGACGACGAGGCGTTGCGCTCCTGGCAGACCGTCGGTCTTTCGGAAAAGCTCGTCAAGGACATGGTGCAGAACCCGCCTGTGCGTTACCACAACTCGCGCGGCCACTGCTTTGCCCGCATCCGCCCGGCCGCACAGCCTTTCGGCTGGCCGCGGCGCAACATGTTCCTGCAACCCTTGACCGAGGCGACGCTGCGTGAGGGGTTGGCGCGCTTTGCGCACGTGCGCTGCCTGTTCGGCACCGAGGTCACGGCGTTGCGGCAGGACGCGGAGAAGGTCGTGTTGTCAGCCAGGGATTCCGATGGCGCTGAGCTGGAAGTCGTCTGTGCTTATGCCGTGGGCGCCGATGGCGGACGTAGCACCGTGCGTGGGCAGATCGGGGTCGAACTCACGGGGCAGACCGATGCATTCCGTTGGCTGGTCGTGGACGTCGAGAACGACCGGCTCCATGCGCCATTCTCCGGTGTCTACTGCGACCCGCAGCGGCCGCACATGTCGATTGACCTGCCGTACGGGTTTCGGCGTTTCGAATTCATGCTGCAGCCCGACGACGACGAACAGCAGGTGCAGTCGGAGCAGCATCTTGCACGACTGATGCGGCCCCACTACCCGGAAGGCGTACCGCTGCCCAAGGTCAGGCGCAGCCGCATGTATCTGCACCATTCGCGCATTGCCAGTGCGTTCCGGGTAGGGCGCGTGTTCCTGGCCGGCGACGCTGCGCATCTGCAACCGCCGTTTTTCGGGCAGGGCATGAACTCGGGTCTGCGCGACGCGACCAACCTGGGCTGGAAGTTGGCTGCCGTGCTGCAGGGCCGACTGCCAGAAAGCGCGCTCGATTCGTACGAGGCGGAGCGCCGCGACCATGCGCTTGCGATGGTCCAGTTCGCGACGTGGATTGGACGGCTCTACCGCCCGTACAACCGCATTACAGAGCGGGTGCGCGACGCATTCTTTCGCGCCGTCCAGTCGCTGCCCAGCATCCGCGACTATATATTGCAGTTGCGCTTCAAGCCGATGCCCAAGTACACGCGCGGGTTGGTATTGCGTGGTGGCCATCCAATGCTGGGGACCATGTTCATGCAGCCCGACGTGGAGACGGAGGACGGGCGGCGCATCAAGCTGGACGACGCCATCGGGCCGGGATTCTGCGTGCTGGGTGTCAATGTCGATCCGGCGCGCGCACTGTCGACCGATGATCGAGCGTTCTGGCACAGGCTCGGGGCTACGCTGATCCGGGTGAACCGTTCTCGCGCTGGTTCGCATCTGAAGTCGAAGTCGGCAGAGGATTCGAAAACGATCGTTCTTGACGACATCGAGGGCAGATTCCGTGACTGGCTCGATGACAGCGCACCCAACGACCTGGTTGTCTTGCGGCCCGACCGGTACGTGGCTGCTGTTTGCCACCATCGCGATGCCAGCGCCATGACCCGCGCCTACGGCGAGCTGTTGGGCGACAGGTGACAGTGCCGTTGGCGCCGGCAGCTTCACGATGGCGCGGGCATTGACGCCAAACCGAGCCGGTATGATGGCGCAACTTCGCGGAGAACCCAGATGCCAAGAGCGGCAAGCAGATCCATCCAGACGGTTGCCGAAGGGCGCAAGCCAAAGGCACGCAAGACCATTGCATCCGATGTCGCGCCGGAACGGCATCGAGCCGGTGGCGTGGACCAGCACTTCGGCGCCGCCAACTCGACTGCCGAACGCGCCATCGACATCCTGCTGCTGTTCACCGACGACAAGCCGTTCTGGACCGCCAACGACATCGCGACGCACTTTGGCATGCCCAAGAGCACGGTGTACCGCTACGTCAACAGTTTGCGATCCTATGCGCTGATCGACGAAGACGGTCAGGGTGGATTCCGTCTCGGTCCGCGCATCTTTCCGCTGGCGCGCACAGCCAAGGCCGGCATGTCCGTGATCAAGCTCGCCTATCCGCACATCAAGCAACTGGCCGATCGCTTCGGGGAGATGGTCGTGCTGCAGCAGCGCGTGGGTTACGACATCCTTCCGCTGGAGCGCATACAGCCGCCGCAGCGCGTGAGCCTGCAGTCCACCCGCAGCCACCTGCTGCCCTGGCCCGCGACCAGCAGCGCCAAGCTGCTGCTGGCGTTTGCGCCGCAGGGCGAGCAGGACGAAATCCTGCGCATGCTGCATCCCACCAGCTACACCGGCAAGACGCTGCAGAGCAAGGCATCGCTGCGTGTCGCGCTCGACCAGGTTCGCAAGGTCGGCTACGCCATCACGGACGAGGAGCGAGACGAAGGGGTCTGGGGCGCGGCGGCTCCGGTGTTCGAGAACGGCAGCGCAAGCTACGCGCTGGCCATCGCCGCGCCAAAATTCCGGATGACAGCGCAGACGACCACGGCGATCGTCGCCGCCGTCATGGCCGCTGCCGAAGCCTTGTCCAAGGATATCGCCGCCGTCGACTTCTGACGCCCGCCCCGCGCGGCCAGCGTCCGCCAACCCCTGCTCGACGGTCCGCTGGCCGTGGCATGGCATGCCTTGTGTAAGGCCTCTTGCGTTTGGAAATGATTGCCATTTTACGGAATATAATTCTCGTTAAATGGCTTTCAGGCGGCGACGCCACGATTGCCAGGCCCGGCGATCGTGTCGTCGCACCGGCTTTGCCAGCGCGCCGTGTGCAGACGAGGCAGGCATACGCAACGACAACCGGGCGATCGTGAACGCAACTTGCCGGCAGACAGTCGGACGCGCCGAAAACCGTCAGGGCCGGACCGGCTGAACGTATCTGTTTCGACGGCCCTATTTGCAGGCAGACCAAACCATGCGCCAATCCGCTCCCGCAATGACCGAGGACTATCCAACCGGTGCCTGGGAACTGCCTGACGAACTGCGCATGTTGCGCGAGACGGTGGCCCGCTTCATGGTCGACGAGGTCCGTCCGCTTGAAGACAGCCTGCCGCACGACTCGGCCGGTGCGCCTGCCGAGATCCTCGGACCGTTGCAGGACAAGGCCCGCTCGATCGGGTTGTGGGCGCTGCAAACACCGCGCGCGTTCGGCGGAGCGGGGCTGGGTGTGCTCGGTCAGGTGCTGGTGGCCGAGGAGGCCGCCAAGTGCCGCATGGGTGCCTACTTTCCGGCGCTGGGGGCGTTTGGCGGCAATCCACCCAGTGTGATGTTCCAGGCCGGGCCTGAGCAGTTCGAGCGCTATGCGCGTCCGATTATCGACGGCCGCATGGGCCGGGCCTTTACCGCAATCAGCGAACCGTCGGGCGGTTCCGACCCCGCGCGCGCAATCCGCTGCCGCGCCGAACTGCGTGGCGACCACTACATCGTCAACGGCACGAAGATGTGGACCACGCACGCGGGCACGGCGGACTGGGGTGTGGTCTATGTTCGCACTGGCGAGCAGGGCAAACGCGGCGGCATCACCTGTCTGATCGTCGAGGCCAACGCGCCGGGACTGACAAAGAAGCCCATCGGCGTGCTGACTTCGTATTCGCCCTACGAGCTCCATTTTGACAACGTCTCCATACCCGTATCCAACCGCATCGGTGCGGAAGGCGAAGGTTTCTCCTTGGCGGATGACTTCCTGGTCAAGGCCCGCATCCTCTACGGCGCGGGACCGATCGGCATCGCCCAGATGGCATTGGGCCTGGCCATTGACTGGGCCAAGCAGCGCGAAACCTTTGGCGCAAAACTGGCCGATCGGCAGGCCATCCAGTGGAAGATTGCCAACAGCGAGATCGAATTGCGGGCGGCTCGGCTGTTGATCTACCAGGCGGCCTGGAAGGCGGACCTCGGGCAGGACGTGCGCGTCGATGCCTCGATCTGCAAGGTGTATTCCACCGAGACCGCGTTCAGGGTCGTAGACCGCTGCGTGCAGATTCTCGGAGGTCTTGGACTAGCCAAGGAAATGCCGCTGGAACGCTGGTTTCGCGATCTGCGGGTCAAGCTCCTGGGCGAAGGTGCTTCCGAGATTCAGCGCATGGTGATCGCGCGCCAGCTCCTGCGCTGAACATCGAACAATAACGCCAACAAATGGATTGACATTCCCATTTAACGACAATTAGAATGACAGCCAGAACAGCGACGTGGCGCTCCGCCCACGTGCATACCTCCAGACCTCCTATGACTCTCTTACCGAATGCGCAACTCACCCATGTCGGGCTGTTCGTGCGCAATTTGCAGGTGATGACCGACTTCTACTGTCGCATGCTGGGCATGGTGGTCACTGACAGCGGCCCCTTCGGAGGCCGCGAGCTGGCCTTCCTCTCGCGCAGTCCCGACGAGCATCACCAGCTGGTGATGATCCACGACCCCTCCCGGACCGAATGCGCTTCGGCGTTGAGTCAGATTTCGTTCCGACTCGAGAACCTGGAGGCGTTGCGTACCTTCTATGCCTTCCTGGCCGAGGAAAAGGCGTCGGACCTGGAAGGTCGCAACCACGGCAACAGCTGGAGCCTGTATTTCTTCGATCCCGAGCGCAACAAGATCGAGATCTACGTGCCCACGCCGTGGCAACTCTCGCAGCCCTGGCGCGCACCGCTGGATCTGACCAAGACCGCGGACGCGATTGTCGCGGAGACCGAACGCCTCGTGAGCCAGAACCCCACGACCCAGCCCGCCGAGCAATGGAGCCGCGCGATGGCCCGCCGGATGGGTTTTGCCAGCACCGTGAACGAGGAGGCATGATGAGCGAGAACAGCGAGCCGAAGCACCGCAGCGTGTGGACCCACATGATGACGGTGCCTTTCCGGCAGGCATTCGTGGATGTCGCCGGTGTGCGTACCCGCTACGTGCAGGCCGGCCCGGCGGATGCTCCTGCCGTGCTGATGCTGCATGGCACGGCTGGCAGCTGGGAGGGCTTTTGCGCCAATCTCGCATCGCATGCCGAGCATTTCAACTGCTTCGCGATCGACATGGTTGGCTGCGGCTTTTCCGACCGCCCGGACTACGACTACGAGATACCGGTCTATGTGGAGCATGCACGCAACTTCATGCGCGCGATGGGTATTGCCCGTGCCTCGGTCATGGGTGCCTCGCTTGGAGCCTGGGTGGCGGCGCGTTTTGCACTGACGCATCCGGACGCAACCGACAAGATCGTGCTGCTTTCTGCTGCCGGCCTTTTTGCCAACGCGTCGAACATGACGCGCATCCGCAATGTGCGCTCTAAGTCCGTGGAAGATCCCTCCTGGGGCAACATCAAGTCGATCTTCGACCACCTGCTCTACAAGGAGGAGTCGCGCGTGCCGGACATCATCGCGGTACGCCAGGCGGTGTACCGGCAGCCCGGCATGTCGCAGACCATGAACCACATCCTGTGCCTGCAGGATCCGGATATCCGCCCGCGCAACCTGATATCGGAATCGCAGTGGCGCAGCATCATGGCGCCTGCGCTGGTGATCGGCTCCCTGGCCGACAAGGATGAATACCTGGAGACCGCCAAGCTGGTTTCCCAGTACATGCCAAATGCGAAATACGTCGAGATGCACGATGTCGGCCACTGGCCGCAGTTCGAGGATCCCGATACCTTCAACCCGATCAGTCTGGCGTTCCTCAAGGCCTGACCACCCCGATCGCGCCGGAGAACCGTCCATGTCCGCTCCCATGCAAGCATCCATCGACTATGGCCGCCTCGTGCAGCAAGATCAGGTGCACGGTTCGGTCTATACCAGCCCACAGATTTTCGAAGACGAAATGGACCGCATCTTCCGCCGTGGCTGGGTCTACGTCGGACACGCGAGCGAGGTGCCCACCGCTGGCGATTTCGTGACACGCATGATCGGCCTGCAGGCGGTCGTAATGACCCGCGACAAGCAGGGCGGCGTCAATGTCATGTACAACCGCTGTCCGCACCGCGGCAACAAGGTCTGCCAGGCGGAAAAGGGTCACGCGTCGACCTTGACCTGTTCCTACCATGGCTGGGCCTTCGGCATGGACGGCGCGTTGGCCGGGGTGCCGTTCCCCCAGGGTTATGGCACCGACTTCGATCGATCGCAGCACGGCATGGTGCGTGTTCCACGCGTCGAGTCCTACGGTGGATTCGTGTTCGCCAGTCTCTGCGCGCACGGCGAGAAGCTGGCACAGCATCTGGGTGAAGGCGCGCGCATGATCGACATGCTCAACGGCTTGTCCCCCGAGGGCGGAATCGAATTGACCGCTGGCTGGATGAAGCACCAACTGGATGCGAACTGGAAAGTACCGTCCGAGAACCAGGTGGACGGTTACCACGCGATGTTCGTTCATGGCTCGCTGGCACGGGCCAATGATGCCTGGGCCAAGGTGCGTGATCGGCGTGAAAACTCCACCGCTCGCACACGTGACCTTGGTGCCGGTCATTCGGAGATCGACCATGCGGCCGACTACGCCGAAGCCGGTACGCCGTTCCGGTGGACCGGTGGTGTAGATCCAGCACGCCTGCCTCAATATGTTGCGGCGATGCAGAAGGCCTACGGGCAAGAGGAGGCGCAACGTCGCATGGTCCTGGGACCACCACATGCGGCGATTTTTCCCAACCTGATGCTGGCCGAGATGAACATCAGCATCCTGCAGCCGGTCTCGGCCACGGAAACGATCCAGTACACGACGCCGGTGATGCTCAAGGGCGGCGCGGAACTGAACGCGCGTTCGCTGCGCCGCTGTGAAGGGGCGCTGGGTCCCGCCGGTTTTCTGATCGCCGACGACGCGGAGGTCAACGCCCTGCTCCAGCAAGGCCTGGCGACCACGCAACCCGAGTGGGTCGTGCTCAAGCGTGGGCTGCACAGCGAGAAACACGAGGCTGACGGCAGCATCTCCGCCGGACTCATGGACGAGACTTCGCAACGTGGCCTGTGGCGTCGTTACCGCCAGCTCATGACAGCAGTTGCCTGATCAGCCATCGTTTCATGAATCGAGGGAAGGGACTCCGACCATGACCCAGCAGCAAGTCGAACAGTTCATCTACACCGAAGCGCGTTTGCAGGACGAACACCGCTACGACGAGTGGGAAGCCTTGTGGGACGAGGACGCGATCTACTGGGTGCCCGCAGGCGGCGACGATCCCTCGACCCAGGTTTCGTACATCTACGACAACCGTTCGCGCATTGCCAGCCGTGTCCGCCAGCTCAAGACTGGCAAGCGCCACGCGCAGGCGCCCCGTTCGGGGCTGCGTCGCGTGGTGTCGAACATAGAGATCGTGGCCTCAGACGGTGATCTGGTCGAAGCGGCCGCCAATTTCCTGCTCGTGGAATCACGTCACGGCAAGCAAACCTTGTGGGCGGGGCGCAGCTTCTACAGGCTGTGCGGCGGCGCCGATGGATTGAGGATGGCAATGAAGAAGGTGGAACTCGTCAATCGCGACGACCCCATCGGCAATCTCGCCTTCCTGATCTAGATCGCCTGGAAGCAGCAACCGATGGCAGGGCATGCGGCAATCACAGGCCTGGGCATGGTGGGCCTGACGCGCGACACGCCCGGCCCGGCCGACAACCTGGCCTGCCAGGCCGTTCTGGCGGCCATGGCGGACGCGGGACTGGACCATGCCGACGTTGACGGGCTGATCGTCTGTCGCAGCGGCGCAGCCAGCGAAAGCGATCTTGGCCTGGCCTTGCAACGTACGCTGGCATTGCGCGACCTGTCTCTGTTGCAGGTGCTGCATGGCGAGGGCACCAGCGTGGTCCAGGCGGTGCAGACCGCAGCCATGGCGGTGCACCACGGCGCGGCGCGCCAGGTCGCGGTCGTGTTCGCGGATGCGCCGATGCAGGCTGGCCGACCGGCCAGCAAGTCGTTCGGCCGGATCAAGTCGTCGCGTGGCATCGGTGGTCTGCGGTATGCGGCCGGGCTTTTTGGTGGCGCGTCGGTGCATGCGCTGGCAGCGCGCCGGCACATGGAGGTGTTTGGCACGCGGGAAGAGCACTTTGGTGCGGTTGCCATCCATACGCGCCGGTGGGCGATGATGAATCCGCAGGCGGTACTTCGTGATGCATTGACCATGGAGGAGTACCTGGCCGCACGCTGGATCGCAGAACCCCTGCGACTGTACGACTGTGCCATGCCGGTCAATGGGGCCATTGCCGTGATCGTCGGTGACGCCACCCGGGCGGCTACCGACGCGCATGAACCCGTGTACATCCTGGGGTTCGGACAGGGTCATCCCGGCACGCCGGAGCGGCGCGGTTTCGAACCTGAGCTGCACAGCGGTGCGGCACATGCCCGGGACATCGCGTTCGACATGGCGGGCCTTGCGGTGCGGGACGTGGACCTGTGCCAGATTTACGATGCCTTTTCCTACATGACGCTGCTGACTCTGGAGGAGTACGGCTTCTGCAGGCCCGGCGAAGGCGGCGCGTTCATCGCCAGTGGTGCAACCGGCCCCGGAGGTAGCCTGCCCGTGAATACCGGCGGCGGCCATCTGTCGGGCTTCTACCTGCAGGGCATGACACCACTGGCCGAAGGGGTGATCCAGGCGCGGGGACAGGCCGGTGAACGCCAGTGCGCCCGGCATGACGTCGTGCTGGTCACCAACGAAGGCGGGCGCTTCGATCATCACGCCTGCGTGTTGTTGAGTCCGCATCGGGATGCGCAGGCAAGGCGCAACAGCCCATGAATGCAACTGAACCCCTGCCGTCGGTCGACGCGGATGCGGCGTCTCAGCCTTTCTTCGATGCGGCGCGCGAAGGGCGGCTCGTGGTGCAGCGCTGCACGGCGTGCCAGACCCTGCAGTTGGGCAATGTGATCTGCGATCACTGCTTCGCCAGGCAATTTGAATGGATTGCCGCCAGCGGCAGGGCCACCGTGCATTCCTTTGTCGTGATGCACCTGAGTTACCACCGCAGCTTCGAAGCGCCCTATTGCGGGGCCATTGCGGAGCTGGAGGAAGGGCCGCGACTGCCGGTATATCTGGCCGATCAGGTGCGCCCCCGCATCGGCCAGAAGGTCACGCTGCGTTTCGCTGCGTCGGAAGCTGGCACGGCCGTACCGGTGGCGTATCAAGTCTGATGCGGCGTGTATCCCCATCTGCAAATCATCTGACTCCAAGGAAGCCCATGCTCGATCCTGAAACCATCCGCCAAGCAGCGACGCAGCTGCAGGCCGCCGAGACCAACCGTGTGCAGATCCGCCAGCTTCATCTTGCGCACCCCGACATGGACATAGAGGACGCCTACGCGATCCAGCGTGCCTGGGTAGCCTTGAAGCTCGCCGCTGGCCGACGCGTCGTGGGGCACAAGATCGGCCTTACTTCGAAGGCCATGCAGTCCTCGGTCGGCATCTCCGAGCCGGACTATGGCGTGCTGCTCGATGACATGCTCTTTCCCAGTGGCACCGACGTGCCGCTGGGCCGCTTCACCGAGCCGAGGGTCGAGGTCGAACTCGCGTTCATACTCGCACGCAAGCTCGAAGGCCCGAACTGCACGCAGTTCGACGTATTGCGCGCCACGGACTTTGTCGTGCCGGCCATGGAGATCATCGACTCGCGCCTGCAGCGCGTGGACCCCGATACAAAGGGCACTCGCACCATCGTCGACTCGATCGCGGACAACGCCGCCAACGCCGGCGTCGTCATGGGTGGCCGTCCCGTTCGCCCGATGGATGTGGACCTGCGCTGGGTTGCCGGCTTGTTGTACCGTAACGGTCAGATCGAGGAAACCGGCGTGGCCGCTGGCGTACTCGACCACCCGGCCAACGGAGTGGCCTGGCTGGCCAACAAGCTGTCGCGCCACGGCGAGTCGTTGCAGGCCGGTGAGATCATTCTGTCGGGGTCGTTCACGCGCGCCCTGTTCGGCCATGCCGGCGACACCTTTCAGGCTGACTACGGTCCCCTGGGCGCGGTTTCGTTCCGTTTTGTCTGAGAGCGCGCAATGGACATGATCCAGAACCGGTTCAAGGCGGCGCTGCGTGAGCCTGGTGCGCAGATCGGACTGTGGATCGCTCTGGCCAATGGATATGCGGCCGAGGTCTGCGCCGGCGCGGGTTTCGACTGGCTGATGCTCGATGGCGAACACGCACCCGGCGAATTGCAGTCAATGCTCGCCCAGCTGCAGGCGCTGGCGCCGTACCGCTCCCATCCGGTGATCCGGCCGCGCACCGCAGACCCCGCCTTGATCAAGCAGCTGCTCGATATCGGCGCGCAAACGCTGCTGGTGCCGATGATCGACTCGGCGCAACAGGCGCAGGACATGGTACGCGCGATGCGGTACCCGCCTGCCGGCATACGCGGCGTCGGCAGCGCCATCGCGCGGGCGTCGCGATTCAACCGCATCCCGAACTACCTGCAACTGGCAGATGCGCAGATGTGTCTGCTGGTGCAAGTGGAGTCGCGGGCCGGCCTGGACAACGTCGATGCCATCGCGTCGGTCGATGGTGTCGATGGTGTTTTCATTGGTCCGGCGGACCTGTGCGCCGCGCTGGGGCACCTTGGAAATCCAGGGCATCCCGAGGTGCAGGAGGCGATCGAGGGCGCGATTGCGCGTGTGCTGGCCGCCGGCAAGGCCCCCGGCATCCTGACGGCCGACGAGCGCCTGGCGCGCCGATACATCGACCTCGGATGCCGCTTTGTCGCCGTCGGCACCGACATCACGCTACTCGTGCGCGGGTCGCAGGCGCTGCTGGATGGCTTTCGCGGCACGGTGCCGGCTGCGCCCACACCTGCCAGCGCCAGCCCTGGCGCGACTTACTAACTACCGGCAGCTCGAATGCTGCGAAGGATCCTGTATGCAACGCTATCCCCTCTACATCGACGGCGCTCAAGTCCCTTCCGCGTCGGAGCGCTGGTTCGAGACCGAAAACCCGTTCACCTGCCAGCCATGGGCCGAGGTCGCGCGGGGCGACTCTGATGATGTGGACCGCGCCGCGCGCGCGGCGCATCGGGCCTTCAGCGAAGGCGCCTGGGCCGGCATGAGCGCGAGCCAGCGCGGCCAACTGCTGCACCGGCTGGGTGACCTGGTCGCACGCGATGCACGCCGGCTGGCAGAGATCGAGGTGCGCGACAACGGCAAGCTGTTCGCCGAGATGTTCGGCCAGCTCAATTACATACCGCAATGGTTCTATTACTTTGGCGGCTTGGCGGACAAGGTGCAGGGCGCCGTGATTCCGCTGGACAAGAAGGGCTATTTCAACTTCACGCGCCACGAGCCGTTGGGCGTGGTCGGCATCATCACGCCCTGGAACTCGCCGCTGCTGCTGCTGAGTTGGAAACTCGCGCCCGCACTGGCGGCGGGCTGCACCGTGGTGATCAAGCCGTCGGAGTTCACTTCGGCTTCGACGCTCGAGTTCGCGCGCCTGGCGGAAGAAGCCGGCATTCCGGCCGGCGTCATCAACGTCGTGACGGGGTTCGGCGCCGAGGTAGGAGCGGCACTGGTCGAGCACCCGTTGGTGCGCAAGATCACCTTCACCGGGTCGGACAGCACCGGCCGCGCGATCGGCGCCGCGGCCGCGCGCCACCTCAAGCATGTGAGCCTGGAGCTCGGCGGCAAGTCGCCCAACATCGTGTTCGCCGACGCCAACATCGACGACGCGGTCAACGGCGCGGTGTCGGGCATTTTCGCCGCCACCGGCCAGACCTGCATCGCCGGCTCACGCCTGCTGCTGCAGGAGGATATCCACGATGCCTTCGTCGACAAGCTTCTGGCGCTGGCCGGCACCGCGAATATGGGCGACCCGATGCTCGGCACCACACAAGTCGGGCCGGTGACCACGCCGCAGCAATTCGACAAGATCCTGGGCTACATCGACATCGCCACCAAGGAGGGCGCCACGCTGCGGTCCGGTGGCAAACGCGCGACGCGGCCCGAATGCGGTACCGGCCGTTTCGTCGAGCCGACCGTGTTCGTCGACGTCGACAACCGGATGCGCATCGCACAGGAAGAGGTCTTCGGCCCGGTGTTGTCGGTGATCCGCTTCAAGGACGAAGCCGATGCCATCGCGATCGCCAATGACTCGCGTTTCGGACTCGGCGCCGGTGTCTGGACCGGCGATATCGCGCGTGCCATGCGCATGTCCGAACGCATCCAGGCCGGAACGGTGTGGGTCAACACCTACCGCGCCGTCAGCTACATGTCGCCGTTTGGTGGCTACAAGGATTCGGGCCTCGGCCGCGAAAACGGTGCCGAGGCGATCCTGCAGTACCTGCAGACCAAGAGCGTGTGGATCAACAGCGGAGCGCCTTCGGCCAATCCGTTCGTGATGCGCTGAGACCGGAGCCGGACATGGAACCAACCGCGATGAACCAGCAGACCATACCCGAACCGGCCGCCGTGTTGCACGCGCTTGGAGCCGGCGTATGCACGATCACGCTGAACCGGCCCGATGCCGCCAACGCGATTGCGCCGGAACAGCGCAATCGCATCATCGAGCTTTTGGCCGAGGCCAGCGCGTCCGCGGACGTCCGCGTGGTGGTGCTGCGGTCCAACGGGCGCCAGTTCTGCGCCGGGGCCGACGTGTCGCGTATTGCCGGTGGCAGGGCGGACGCGCCGGCACGCCGCGCAGGCGACGTCACACAGACCCTGCTCGACGGAGCACAGCGGCTGATCGCTGCCGTGCTCGATTGCCGCAAACCGGTCATCGCCGTCGTGCAGGGCGCGGCCGCCGGCCTGGGCGCACACCTCGCCTATGCCTGCGACCTGGTGGTCGCGTCCGAGGAAGCCAGTTTCATCGAGTCCTTCGTGTTGCGCGGGCTGGTGATCGACGCGGGCGGCGCCTACCTGCTACCGCGGCGCGTGGGCATGCAGAAAGCCAAGGAGTTGGCCTTTTTTGGCGACAAGCTGCGCGCCCAGGAGGCGCTGGCGCTCGGACTGGTCTGTGTTCGCCGACCGAACTTTGACCACCGGAGGTGCTGCGGTCTACCGGATGCGAGTACCGCCGCTTGAACTTGGTGTTGCTCTTGGCACGGGTGACAAAGAAGGCTTGGGCCTGGTGGATGACGAACAGCCGAGAGAAATCCAGATAACCACGGTCCATCAAATAGAACGCGCCGGGCTCGATCAGCAGGTCGTCCAGAACATTGACCTCGTGCGTCTTGCCGTCGGTGATGTGGATGAAGATGGGAATAGACCCGCGCAGATCGAGCAGCGTGTGCAACTTGATGGCGGCCTTGGCACGGCGAAACGGCACCCACGGATATACCGACAAACACAGGGCGATGATCGTGGCGTCGAACGTGTATAGGGTCGCGTCCAGAGCGATGCCAAAGGGCTGGTCGGCCTACAGCGGGCGTGCAATGCCAATCAAGTGCTGCGCAAAGTCCACGTGAATCTGCAAGGGTCGAGTGGCATTCGCATTGGCCAGCGTACTGCGCGAAATCGTCTGACATCGAATACACATGTGATACAGCCGCTTAGACTGGGCACACAGATTGACCTCGATGTCGCGCAACGACTCCCTGTACGTCAACTAGGCAAAGGACATCGAGAAGAACTGATCCAGGCAGCTGAAGTCCCTGACCTTTTGCTCGCCTCGATGGGCGACCACGCAACGGCGAAACGTGCTCAAAGGCAGATACGCCATGAGCTGCAAGAACACAAGCTTGCCCTGGTGCATGGCGGTCCTTCGCGTAACAACGCAAAAGATCGCAAGTCTGACGTTCGACGTTCCAATCGAGACCAGAAACAAGCACCGAATTCGGCAAGCAAATCATTAAATTACAACGCCCTGATGTGATAACGTGTGGAACACGACTGATACGAAGTAGGAGTGCAGCGGGGAAACCCCCGATCACGATCCACGCCATTGCGGTAGTCGTTTCTCCACAAAGGCCGACGCACCTTCCCGTGCGTCGTGGGACTTGAAGACCGGCCCAGTCAGGTCCTGCTGACGGTCGAACATTTCCTTGCAGGACCAGTCCTGCGCCTCTCGGATCACCCGCTTCGAAACTGCCAGTGACAGCGGGGCATTGCGACACAGCATTTCGGCGAGTTCCCGTGCGGCCGCCAGCGCATTGCCGCGCGGGGCCAGACGGTTGATCAAGCCGTGGTCGTGCAGGTAGCGGGCGGAGACAGACTCTCCGGACAAGGCGAGCTCCATGGCAATGCGAAAAGGCAGCTCGCGCGGCAGGCGTACGAGGCCACCACCATTGGCGACGAGTCCGCGCTTGACTTCGGGCAGTCCGAACCGGGCATCCTCCGCCGAGACGATCAGGTCACAGGCCAGCGCAATCTCGAATCCGCCGGCAAGTGCATGGCCTTCGACGGCTGCGATCAGCGGCTTGTCGATCCTGGCCTGCGTAATGCCGGCGAATCCGTAGCCGGGAATGCGTACGGCCTCGCCGCGGACGAATGCCTTCAAGTCCATGCCGGCGCAGAAAGTCCCGCCCGCACCAGTGAGAATCGCCACGCGAATCTCCTGCTCGTGGTTGACCGTGTCCAGCGCCGCTGCGATGCCGGTCGCCACTGCATTGTCGATCGCGTTCCTGGCTCCGGGACGATCGATCTCGATGGTCGCGATCTGGCCATCTACGCTGAAGTTGACTGTACCCATGAAGAAACGATAACACCGGTCTGGCGTGGGACATGGCACTCGGCATCCGGCGTGTCACAGCGTGGATCGACCATGCCTTGGATGGCACACGGCATCTGTGGTGTTTCCCATAATCGGTGCGGATCCATGACACAAGGAGAAGCGACGATGCCCGCAACCGACGAACTTCACCATCGCGACCGTTGCGCGATCAGCGGCATCGGAAAGACGGATTACTCCAGCAGTTCGGGCCGTAGTCCGCTGACACTCGCGACGCAGGCCGCACTGGCCGCCATCGCCGATGCGGGACTCACGCCCGACGACATCGACGGAATCGTTCGTGCCGACTACGACACCGTGACGCCGCACGGACTGGCGATGTCGCTCGGAATGAAAAACTTGCACTTCTGGGGCGAGACCGGTCCTGGCGGCGCCGCCTCTTCGATGATGATCGGTCTCGCGGTGGGCGCCGTCTTGTCCGGCCAGGCCAGGAACGTGCTGGTTTTTCGCGCGCACAACGGACGCAGCGGCATGCGTTTCGCCAACGGCGCCAGGCGCCTCTCTGCGCCGCGTGTCGGCGGGAATGGACTGTACGACGAGTTCTACCTGCCCTACGGCCTTCTGGTGCCCGGGCAGGCGTTCGCGATGGCCGCACGTCGTCACATGCTGGACCACGGCACTACGCGCGAGCAACTGGCCGAGGTGGCATTGGCGTGTAGGGCGAACGCAAACGCGACGCGGCATGCGCAAATGCATGACCGCCAACTTTCGATGGACGAATACATGGCTGCGCGACCGATATCGACACCGCTCGTATTGTTCGACTTCTGTCTGGAGACCGATGGCGGCTGCGCGCTGGTCGTGACCCGCGCGGAGCGCGCGAAGGATGCGCCGAAAGTGCCGATCCTGATTCGTGCCATTGCCGGCGGCGTGAATGAAGACAGACGTCCGGGGCTTGTGTTCCCGATGCTAACGCGCGACGACGTCAACGACCTGCCGGCGCGGCGTGCTGCCGAGATGTTGTGGAAACGCGCGGGACTCGGGCCCACCGACATCGACGTGGCGCAGATCTACGATTGCTACACGATCGCTGTGTTGTTGCAACTCGAGGCTTACGGCTTCTGCCCACGCGGCGCAAGCGGTGCGTTCGCCGCAAGCGGGGCATTGCGTCCTGGTGGCGCCTTGCCGATCAACACCGACGGCGGCAATTTGTCTGGTGGCTACATCCATGGGCTGAACCACTTCGTCGAGGGCGTTCGCCAACTGCGCGGCGAATCGGAGGTCCGCATCGATGGGGCAGAGGTTTCCCTGGTAACAGGTGGCCCTCTGCCGGTTAGCGGCGGGGTGGTGCTGCGCAGGGGGGGCTGACTGCGAGCGCCCATGGCGGCGCGAATGGCGCGGCGTGCCACGTTGTGACATGTGCGGCGTACTGCGGCGACTTTGGCGTGGCGGCTTGCCTGTTCGCTCGATAGCATGACCTGCGCTCTGCCTCGATCAGCGCGATCACTTTTTTTTATGGAGACTGCACAATGCAAGAGAGTTCGAATTTCGACCACGGAAGGCGTGTTGCCATCGCATCACTGGGGGCGCTGTGTCTGGCCGGTGCTGCACCGGCATTCGCGCAGTCATATCCTGCCAGGCCCGTGAAGATCGTGATCAGCACCGGCGCAGGCGGCGTGACCGACATCGTGTTCCGGGCCGTAGCCGAGGAACTCGGCAAGAAGATCGGTCAGGCGGTCGTCGTCGAAAACAAGCCGGGCGCCAATGGACTCATCGCTGCGCAAGTGGTCAAGAGCGCGTCCCCGGATGGGTATACCCTTTACGGCGGTGACCTCACCAAGGTGTCGTCGGTGTTCCTCGTGAATTCACTGGACGCGACGACGGAGCTCGCACCGGTCAGTTCCATCCTGTCAGGCGACTTCTTCATCTATGCGCCCGCGGCGCTGAACATCAGGTCGATGAAGGAACTGGCGGCCTATGCAAAGACGACGCCCGGCGGCCTGCGGCTTGCCACAGTGGCAAGTTATCTGAACATGATTCTCACGCTCGTATCGAAGCGCGCGGGATTCGAATTCGAGAACATTCCCTACAAGACCAGCGGCGAAACGATCCTGGCCATGCTCAATGGCGACGTGAATGGCACGCTGAATGCTGGGGCTGGATTCGCGCCCCAGGTGACCAGTGGAAAATTGCGTGTGCTCGGCACCTTGTCCAGCAAGCGCTCATCGCTGTTCCCGGATGCGCCCACTCTGACCGAGCAGGGTATTTCCGTCGACCTGATGTTCGACTTCGGCCTGTGGGCGCCACAGAACACGCCGCAGGGCGTCGTTACGCAACTCAATGCCGCGATTGCCGACGTGATGAAGACGCCGGCGATCGTGGAGCGCGTGCGGTCACTGGGCATGGTCCCCAGCCCGTCGTCCCCTGCCGAATTGGTGCAACGCCACCGGGCGTCGGACGCGATCAATCGCGAGGCCGCCGCACTCGTCGCCTACAAACCGCAATAAGTGCCACAAAGGCAGACCCCTGCCGCCGCGGGTTACCAGGCGGCAAGCATCTGGTCCAGCGTGGTCAGGGCAGGCTTGTCTTCCTGAATCGAGGACGGTGTCCGCGAAAACCGTGGGGCCGGGGCCGGCTGTACCCGGCCGTCCCGCACGACATAACTTCCGCGTGCAGCCAGGTGCGGGTGGGTATGCGCCTGCGACACGGTGAGCACGGGGGTGACGCAGGCATCGCTGCCTTCGAAAATGGCCACCCATTCGTCCTGCGTACGCGTTGCGAAGACCTGTTCCAGCCTTTCGCGCATCGCAGGCCATGCGGCGGAATCGTTCTGGTGGTCGAACAGCGGATCGCCCAGCAATCCGAGCCGGCGGAGAAACTCCTCGTAGAACTGTGGTTCGAGCGGACCCGCCGCCATGAAGCGGCCATCCTTGCAGGTATACGTGGTGTAGAAGGGGCGGCCGCCGTCCAGGAGATTGGACTCGCGCCGTTCCTGCCAGCGGCCGGTCTGCGCGAGGTAGTGGAATATCGTCATCAGCGACGCCACGCTGTCGCACATGGCCGCATCGACCACTTGGCCGCGACCCGTCGCGCGCGCGTCGATGATCGCTGCGAGGATGCCTGTCACCAGGTAAAGCGCCCCGCCACCGTAGTCGCCGACGAGATTCAGCGGGACGGCGGGTCGTTCGGCGGGGCCGATCGCCGCGAGTGCTCCGGAGAGCGAGATGTAGTTGATATCGTGACCGGCGGCCTGCGCCAGAGGGCCGGTCTGGCCCCAACCCGTCATCCGCCCGTAGACCAGCTTGGCGTTGTCGCGCATCAGGGACTCGGGACCCAGTCCGTTGCGCTCCATGACGCCGGGACGAAAACCCTCGACGAGCGCGTCACATTTGCACACGAGGCGTTTCACCTTGGCCCGTTGCGCCAGGTCCTTGAGGTCGACCTCGACCGTGGAACGGCTGCGCTGCAAAAATTCCGCAGGCCCGGGAGCACCCGTGCCGGGTTTCGCGATGCGGATGATGTCCGCCCCCATGTCGGCCAGCATCATCGAGGCGAACGGAGCCGGGCCGATGCCTGCGAACTCGACGATGCGAACGCCGCGCAAGGGCCCCGTTGCCATGGCCGACGGACCGCGCATCACAGGCTGCGCGCGATCACGAGCCGCATGATCTCGCTGGAGCCACCATAAATCCGCGAGATGCGCGCGTCGCGGTACATGCGTGCGATGGGATAGTCCTCGACATAACCATAACCGCCGTGAAATTGCAGGCATTGATCGACGACGCGGCCCTGCAGTTCCGTCGCCAGCAGCTTGGCCATCGCAGCGTGTTCGGCCTGCAGGCGGCCGGCCAGCAGTTCCTCGACGCAATGGGCGACGAAGATCTTGGTCGCCGTGGCCTCCGCAACCAAGTCGGCGAGCTTGAACTGCGTGTTCTGAAATGCCAGCACGGCCTTGCCGAACACGTGGCGCTGCTTCACGTACGCGAGCGTCGTCTGCAAAGCCATCTCGATCGAGACCATGGCCATCAGCGCGATGATCAGGCGCTCACGCGGCAACTCCGTGATCAGCTGGGAGAATCCCTTGCCCTGCACTTCACCGAGAAGATTTTCCCGCGGCACCCATACATCCTCGAAGAACAACTCCGAGGTGTCGGACGCATCCATGCCGATTTTCTTGAGTTTGTTGCCGCGTTGGAATCCCTTGGCATCGCCCGTCTCCACGGCGAGCAGCGACACACCCTGGCCTGCAGCGTTCGGGTCCGTCTTGGCAGCCACGACGATGAAGTCGGCCACCTGTCCGTTGGAGATGAAGGTCTTCGCGCCTGAAATGCGATAGCCGCCCTCGACCGGTTCGGCGCGGGTGCGCAGTGCCTGCAGGTCCGATCCCGCGCCCGGCTCGCTCATGGCGATGGCTGCGACGAGTTCGCCGCTGCACAGGCGCGGCAGCCATCTACGCTTCTGGGCTTCGGTGCCGTGCGTATGGACATATGGCGTGACGATGCCGTTGTGCAGTCCGGCTGCGAAACCGGACACGTCGTGGCGCACGACCTGCTCGAATACCACGATGTCGTGCCGGAAGTCGCCGCCCATGCCACCATATTGCTCGGGGATCGAGACGCCGAGCAAGCCCGCGGCGCCCGCTTCGTTCCAGAACTCGCGCTCGATCTGGCCGGCAGCGCGCCAACCGGCGCTGCGTGTTGCGGGAGCGTTGCGTTCGAAAAAGCGTGCGACCTGGTCGCTGAACAGCGTGAGTTCCGGGTCTTGCAGATACTTGGGGACAGGCAACACGGGTGTGCTCATCGGATTTTTCCGGTTGGATGGAGGCTCAAGCGCGCAGGATGCCCCGGGCGATGATGCCGAGCTGGATTTCCTGCGCTCCGCCGAAGATCGTGTAGGCGCGGCTGTTGAAGTACTCCGGAAGCAAGGTCGCGGGCGAGCTGCCGCTGTCGGTCGCCTCGCCACGCCAGCGCAAGCCGAGTACGCCGTGTGCCATGGCCCCGAGCTCGGCGATCGTCTGCTTGAGCCGGCTGGCCTCGAGCTTCAGGATGGACGAGACCGAACCGGGATTGACGCCGGGCGCGAGATTGCACAATGTCTTCAACTCCAGCCATTCGAATGTATCGAGATCGGCTGCGACCTCCCCGAATCGGGACTTGAGTTGCCGCTGCGACTGCCGCACAGCCTCGGCGACACGTTTGAACTGGGAGCGCAGGCGGGGACTGAAGATACCGGCGCCGCGTTCGAATTCCAGCAGGTACTTGGCGCATTCCCAGCCCCCGTTTTCCGTTCCCACGAGGTCCGATCGCGGCACGCGGACATTGTCGAAGTGCACTTCGTTCACGTCGTGGTCGCCACCGATGGTGCGGATCGGCCGCACGGTGATGCCCGGCAGGTGCATGTCGATCAGCAGGAAACTGATGCCTTGCTGCGGCTTGCCTTCCGAACTGGTACGCACCAGCGCGAACATGCGATTGGCATGGTGTGCGTGTGTCGTCCAGATCTTGGTTCCGTCCAGGATGTAGTGGTCCCCGTCGGGGCGGGCGCGCAGGGCGAGCGCGGCGAGGTCCGAGCCCGCGCCGGGCTCGGAGAAGCCCTGGCACCAATAGTCCTCGCTCGACATGATCCGCGGCAGGTAGTGGCGTTTTTGCGCCTCGGTGCCGAAGCGGATGATCACCGGGCCCGCGAGACGCACGCCCATGGGATGTACGAGCGGGGCCCCGGCCAGCGCGCACTCGGTCTCGAAGATGAACCGCTGCAGGCCGCTCCAGCCGGTTCCACCCCACTCGGTGGGCCAGAGCGGAACGAGCCACCCCTTGCGTTGCAGCGCACGTTGCCAGGGGATGCAAACGTCAGGCTCCGGATACATCGACGTCGTGCACGCCTGGCCGGCACGCATCGCGTCGCTCAGGTGTGTCGCAAGAAAATCGCGGACTTCATCGCGAAAGGCCAATTCCGCAGCGCCGAGTCGCAGGTGCATGGACACTCCCTAGATATACAGCGTGCGGCTGTGTGCGAACGCGCCGCTCGCCAGCAGGCGAGAGCCGTGGATAGCGGCGTGCTCGGCGGTGTCCCTGGTGCATTGGCCGAAGGCAGACAGGACTCGGAACGAGGCGGCGATCGGCAGTTCCTCGCATACGCCCATTGCGCCGTGCAGTTGCACCGACTCCTTGCCGACGAAATGCGCAGCGCGCGCGGTCTTGATGTGCGCCACGGCTTCGATGCCGCTGGCGTCGTCCCGTTCCGACAGGTGCATCGCGGTGAGTTCACAGGCCGCCTCTGCCTCCGCGCATAACACGGCCATCTCTGCGATGCGGTGCTGGACGACCTGCAGCTCGGCCAGGGGTTTGCCGAATTGCCTTCGTTGCAAGACGTGTCGTGCGGTCTGGTCGAGAGCCGCCTGCATGACGCCCAAAACATACCAGCACGTGATGGTTTGGCTTTCGGCGCGCACGCGCTCGATTGCCGTTTTCGCGTCTGCGCAGGTCGCGTGCGCTCCCAACCATGTGTCGTCGGTGAGCCTGACCGATTGAAACGAGATGTCCGCCGCGCGCCGATCGTCCACGGTGTCGTAGGCGTCGTGGACAATGCCGGCCGACTGCGGGTCAACGATGAACAACGCGGTGCCGGAGTCCGGAACCCGTGCAGACACCAGCAGGCGCGCGGCACCGGGCGCTGAAACCACGGCGGGTTTGAAGCCGTCCAGCGTCCAGCCGCCATCGCAGGGCCGGGCGACGGTGCGCAGCGGCTCCGCAGTGGACATACCTTCTGCGTCGGCCAGGACGATACGGTGTTTTCCTGCAACGACACCGGGCAGCCATGTCGCGCGTTGTGTATCGTCACCGGTTAGCGCCAGCAGGCGCGCCGCCTCTGCGACGCAGGCGAGCCAAGGCTCGACGACCAGGTGTCGCCCCATCGCCTGCGCGAGCAGGCACGATTCGAGCAAGCCGGCGCCCAGGCCGCCGGCGCTCTCGGGCAATGGCAGGCCAAGCCAGCCTAGATCGGCGAACGCGGACCACACCGTCGTCGAGCCGCCATCGCGGTGCACGCTCGCATTGCGGACGCGGAAGTCGTAGTGGTCGGCCAGCCAGTCGATTGCGCTTGCGCGCAGCATGTGTTGTTCGTCGGTCAGCGTCGCGCGCATGGCGTGTGCCCGTTCTCAGCCTGCAACTTTCGCTCCCGCAGCGATGGCGTTGGCCAGGCCTGCCTTCGTGGTGCGCTGGTATTCCTCGCTGACGTGGCTCAACTGGTGCAGATCGAAATGCGCCGACAAGGCGTGGCGCAGGCCTTGCACCTCGACCGATCGGTTGAGGGGTTTTTTCACGAGCTGCATCGCGAACGGCGGTGCGCTTGCGATCTTCTGCGCGAGCGCGAGGGTGTCCCGTTCCAGGTTCTCGCGTGTGGCGACGACATTCACCATGCCACAGGCCTTGGCCTCGGCCGCGTCGATGCGCGCGCCGGTGAACAGCAGTTCCTTCGCCTTGCGAAGGCCGAGCACCCAGGGGTGGATCAGCACCTCGAGCGAGGCTGCCCCCATCGAGTGGGTCACGGGGTCGGAGAACCAGGCGTCTTCGGAGGCAACGATCAGGTCGCACATGTTGGCCAGCATCAGACCCGCGGCCATGCAGGCTCCCTGCACCTGCGCAATGGTGGGCTTGGGAAAGTCCCAGATGCGCATGCAATACGCGAAATAACGCCGCTCCTCGAAGGCCCAGCGTTCCTCGACCGTGAATCCGGAACGTTCGGCAGCGGCCTGTTTCAGGTCGTGGCCGGCGGAAAAATGGGCGCCCTTCGCGGCGAGCACGACGACGCGGGTCTCGCTGTCGTTGCGCGCATCCTCGAACGCGGCATCGAGCGCGTCGAGCAACTGGTGGCTCTGGGCGTTACGGGCTTGCGGGCGGTTCAGCGAAATACGACGCACTGCGCCGATCTGTTCTACGGTGATGGTCGATTCGTTCATTGTCGGTACTCCGTGAAGGTCGCGGCAGGTCGCGGCAGGTCGTGGCAGCGAGCAGGCGTTCAGCGCGGCGCCATGCGAATCGCGCCGTCGAGTCGCACCGTCTCGCCATTGAAATATCCGTTGCGGATCATCTCTGCCGCAAGGGATGCGTATTCCTCCGGCCTGCCGAAGCGTTTGGGAAACGGAACGGAGTCGGCCAGAGCCTGCTTGACGTGCGGGGCGACTCCCTGCATCAGCGGCGTATCGAATATGCCGGGCAGGATCGTGTTCACGCGGATGCCGTTTCCCATCAGGTCGCGGGCGATGGGCAGCGTCAGGCTGACGATGCCACCCTTGGATGCGCTGTAGGCCGCCTGGCCGATCTGTCCGTCGGCGGCGGCCACCGAGCCGGTCGTGATGATCACACCGCGCTCGCCGTCCTCGCCGACCGAGTCGGCGGCAATCATGCCCGAGGCCGACTGTGCGATGCATCGGAACGTGCCGATCAGGTTCACGTTGATGATGTTCGCGAAGACAGCCATCGGAAAACGCGTTACGGCTCCGGTGTTGCGGTCGCGCGACGCTGTCTTGATGGATTTTCCTATGCCTGCGCAGTTCACCAGCACGCGCTCCTGCCCGTGTACAGCGCGCGCGGCCTCGAATGCTGCCTCCACCTGGTCGTCGGACGTGATGTCGACCTTGAAAAAGTGACAACCCAGTTCCTCGGCGAGTGATCGGCCTTTCTCTTCATTCAGGTCGAACAGTGCGATTTTTCGGGTGCTTGCGGCGAGCAGCCGGGCGGTGGCCGCGCCCAGGCCGGAAGCGCCGCCGGTGATGATGACCACGAGGTCCTTGTCGATGTGCATGGTTCGGAGAAGGATAAGGCAGGAGTTCAGAGGCGCTCGAAGATGCTCGCATTGGCCATGCCGCCGCTCTCGCACATGGTCAGCAGGCCCCAGCGCTTGCCGTGCCTGTGCAGTGCGGACACCAGCGTGGCGGTGAGTTTGGTGCCGGAAGCGCCCAGGGGATGGCCCAGCGCGATGGCGCCGCCATGTACGTTGAGCCGCGATGGATCCGCGTTCAGTGCCTGCAGCCAGGCCAGTGGCACGGAAGCGAAGGCTTCGTTCACCTCGAACAGGTCGATGTCCTGGAGCGTGAGTCCGGCGCGCGCCAGCACGCGTGTCGTGGCCGGGATGGGTGCTTCGAGCATGATCACGGGGTCGTGGCCCAGCACGATGCTCGCATGCAGGCGGGCCAGAGGCTGGGCCCCCATCTTTTTCAGGCCGGCATCGTTGGCGACCAGCACGGCGGATGCACCGTCGCAGATCTGGCTGGAACTGGCGGCAGTGAGCAATCCGCCGTCCTCGATCGGTTTCACGGCCGCCAGCGCCTGTGCGCTGGCGTCGAAGCGGATGCCCTCATCGATCCGGTGGAGTTCGGCGTTTCCGTTCGCGGCATCGATCGCCAGCGGAACGATCTCCCGCTCGAAGTGGCCCGACCGGGTGGCCGCCGCCGCCCTGCGATGGCTTTCGAGTGCGTAGGCATCGAGTGTGTCGCGGCCGAGCGCGTATTTCCTGGCCATCATCTCCGCGCCGGTGAACTGGCTGAACATGTCCGGGTAGCGCGCGAGCAGGCCGGGACTACGGTAGTTTCCCAGGCCGTTGGCGTCGGGCAGCGTGCGTGCGATGCCCATAGGGACACGGCTCATGTGCTCCACGCCCGCCGCGACCACCACGTCCATCATGCCGCTGGCCACTGCCTGGGCTGCGAACTGCAGAGCCTGCTGCGAGGAACCGCACTGCCGGTCGACCGTGGTCCCGGGCACCGATTCGGGCAACAGGCGCGAGGCCAATACGGCGTTGCGCGCGACGTTGGACGATTGTTGCCCCGCCTGGCTCACGCAACCCATGATGACGTCGTCGATCAGGGGAGGGTCGATGTCGTTGCGCTGCACGAGGGCATCGAGCACGGCTGCGGCAAGGTCGACAGGGTGCCAGGCAGCGAGCCGGCCCTTTCGGCGGCCACCCGCTGCGCGCAACGCGTCGACGATGTAGATGGTAGGGGGGGACATCGTCGCCGATCAGTCGGACGAGGGCAACGCCTTGGCCGCCTTGACGGACATCGGTCGGCCAGAGACGGAAAGCGAACCTGCGCCGGGTTTGGTGCACAGCACTTCGAGCCCGCTCGCGTCGTCCGTATACCGTTTGCCCAGCAGGGTTCCGCCGGCCGATGCGGCATCGGGCGCCGACTGTGCCTGGCGTGCCGCATCCGGCGGGCTGTGCATGGCCGTGCCGCCGCATTCCAGTGCCGCTTCGGTCGAGGGCGGACGCACGACGACGATCTCGGTCGTGCAGGTTGCACTGCCCCAGCGCGAGCCCGGCTTGATAGGCATGTTCATGGTGGTTTCTCGGCGCCGTTCGGGTGCACGTGATGGACAAGCAACGGAAGATAGCAGCCGGACCCTCGAATGCCGTCAGCCGGTCCGCGACCTGTCCCACGATGCGGCACGCCCCGGGAGTCCGGCATCTACATGTCACGATATGGCACGGGGCGCCGTCAGCGGCTTGTCTTTGCGGCCGCACGGGCATAGTCTTGGCGCCCCCACAGAGCTTGAACCGAGGACCGCGAGTCACCGCCATGAACATTCACCTGTTGCTCCAGATGGCTGCGGACGGCATGGGCGATCGACCGGCGTTTCAGGTGGACGAATGCGCGCTGGGTTATGCAGAACTGGCACGGCTCGTCGCCGGCGCCGGTGGCTGGATCGCGCGCAAGTCGGTCGACCGTGTTGCGTACCTCGGTGTCAATGGAGCCGCTTTCCCACTTGCGCTGTTCGCAAGCGCCATGGCCGGCGTGCCGTTCGTGCCGCTCAATTACCGGCTGGCAGATGCAGAACTGCGCGCGCTTGTCGCGCGTTGCGCGCCTGCCATCCTGGTTGCGGATGACGCGTTCGCCGCCCGCGTGGCGGGGCAGACGGGAATCACGTGCCTGTCGCCGCAGGATCTGTTCTGGCTGGCGGGTGCGGCCGAACCGCTGTCCGCGGCCCGCGCCGAGTCTGACGATGTCGCGCTGCAGCTGTTCACGAGCGGAACCACCGGTGCGCCCAAGGCGGCTCTGCTGCGCCATCGCCACCTGTCCACCTATGTCGTCGAGACGGTGGAGTTCATGGGTGCGGGGGACGACGATGCGCAGCTGGTCAGCGTGCCGCCGTACCACATTGCCGGGGTGTCTTCCGTGTTGAGTGCGGTCTACGGCGGCCGGCGCACCGTCGTGCTTCCCGCTTTCTCGCCCGAGGCGTGGGTGGACACGGCCATCCAAGAGCGCATTACCCATGCGATGCTGGTTCCCACCATGCTGGGCCGTGTGGTGGCCGAACTGGAGTCGTCGGGGCGGAACTTGGCGCACATGCGCCATCTGTCGTACGGTGGCGGGCGCATGCCGCAGGCAGTGATCGAGAAGGCGATGCGGACCTTGCCGCACGTGGATTTCGTCAATGCATACGGTCTCACCGAGACGAGTTCCACGATCGCGGTACTCGGTCCCGAGGACCATCGTGCAGCGTTCACTGCGCAGACGGCCGAGGGGCGACGCAGGCTGGCCTCCGTCGGCCGGCCGCTGCCCAATCTCGAAGTGTCGGTGCGAGGCGCTCAGGGGGAGGCAGTGGCCGCGGGCGAGGCGGGTGAAATCTGGGTGCGGGGCGGGCAGGTCTCGGGCGAATACGCGGGCATGAAAACGATCCGGGACGACGGATGGTTGCCGACGAAGGATGCCGGCTGGATCGACGGCGAGGGATTCCTGTACGTCGATGGTCGGCTGGACGACGTGATCGTGCGGGGCGGGGAGAACATCTCCCCCGGTGAAATCGAGGAGGTCCTGCTTCGCCACGGGTGTGTGCGGGATGCCGCGGTCATTGGCCTGCCCGACCAGGAATGGGGTGAAAAGCTGGTGGCGGCGGTGGTGCTGCGCGAGACCACGACGGCCGAACAACTGCAGGATTGGGTGCGGCGGCACCTGCGATCGGCGAAAACGCCCGAGAGGGTCGTGTTTTGCGATGACCTGCCCTACAACGAGACAGGCAAGCTGCTGCGCCGGGTGCTCAAGCAGCGACTCGCCGGTGTGGAATCGCTTTCCCGCTAGCGCGGCCCGCTCGGCGCAAGAGCATGGTTCTCGATACCGGGCAGTTTACCGACTGGCTGCGTGCCGTGCCGCTGCGCGAGCCCGATATGTCGGCGCCGCTGGTTGTCGTCCTGGCCCAGGGCACAGCGCGTGACACAGAACTGTCGGCCGCGCCCGAACTGCCGGCGATCATCGTTGCGCTGGATCCGCGCGGAGCGTTGCCGACGGGTTGGGCGCAGCAGGCCGACGTGTTGTTGACCACGGCCCCGGGCGCGCCTGCGCCATGGGTCGCCGTGCCGCCGGCAGCATGGGATGCGACGCTGGACGCGATTGCGTTGTGCGTGGCCGGGTCACCGCTGGCGTCGGTGGCGCTGGTCCAGGTACTGCGGGCGGGCGTCGGCTCCGGTTTTGCACAGGCCCTGCTGCTGGAATCCTTCGCCTATTCGACCTTGCTCGGTGGAGTGGAGTTTGCGCGGTGGCGCACGTCCCGTCGGGCACGTCCCGACCGAGCAGGCACGGACGGTTCCGTGCGCAGCGAGCGATCGGCCGACACGATGTATCTCACGTTCGCACGGGCTGCGCGTCGCAATGCGCTGTCGGCGCACATGCGCCATGCGCTTGCCGGAGCCCTGCAGCTGGCGGTGGCAGATGCTTCGATTGCGCACGTCGTCCTGCGTGGCGAAGGGCCTTGCTTCTGTGCAGGTGGTGATCTCGACGAGTTCGGGATGGCATCGGATGGCGCCAGTGCGCACCTGATCCGCCTTGCGCAATCCGCCTGCCGCTGGATGGAGCCCATACGGCGCAAGGTCTCGGTGCACGTCCATGGCGCTTGTGTCGGAGCAGGCATCGAGATCGCAGCGTGCGCGGGCCGGGTCGTCGCCGACGCTGGGTGCGTGTTCAGGCTGCCCGAACTGGGTATGGGGCTGGTTCCGGGAGCCGGTGGCACGGCAAGCATCACGCGGCGGATCGGGCGCCACAGAACCGCGTTCATGGCATTGACCGGAACGGACGTGCTCGCCCCGGTCGCATGGCAGTGGGGGCTGGTCGATGCAATCGACTGACGCGCACCAGCGTTGGCACGATTCGGGCCTCATGGCCCTCACCGGCCACGCAGAAGGTGCGCCATTGCAGGCGAGTCGCGACTACCTGGGCGTATTACACGCCTGGGGCGAACGCTTGGCAGCAGCGTCCGC
Organism: Comamonadaceae bacterium G21597-S1; assembly: GCA_027214345.1. Classification (GTDB taxonomy): domain Bacteria; phylum Pseudomonadota; class Gammaproteobacteria; order Burkholderiales; family Burkholderiaceae_C; genus CAISIP01. The sequence goes on along the minus strand of JAPWHR010000007.1, from coordinate 254,476 downwards.
CGCATTCGGGCAACGCGTGCAGGCCGATGCCCTTCTGCTGACCGAACGCGCAGCGCTGCTCGGCCTGCATCGGCAGGCGCAAATTTCGGCGGGGGGCCAGTCGCGCCTGATGCGGGCGGCCGATGGCTGGGTCGCGGTGACCCTTGCCCGGGAAGACGATGTCCGCAGCGTGCAGGCCTGGCTCGGATGTGCGCCGCCCGACAACACGTGGGATGCCGTGACCGACGTCGTGCGCACGCGGCGCGTGCGGGACCTGGTGTTGCAGGGTCGGCTGCTGGGCCTGCCCGTTGCGCAATTGCCCTGGGCAGTCATATGCAAGGCGCGGCGGCGGTCGGAGCCGCGGGCGCAGGCCGCAGGCCGTTTCCCGGTACGGGTGGTGCGCGGTGAAGGGGCAGGTACCCCAGGCCTGCGCACGGCTGACGGAAGGCGCCGGATACCGATGGTGCTGGACTTCTCGTCGCTCTGGGCCGGTCCGCTTTGCGGGCACTTGCTGGGACGGTCCGGCGCACGAGTCATCAAGGTCGAAAGTACCCGGCGCCTGGACGGCGCACGATCGACACCGGCATTGTTCGACCTGCTGCACCACGGCCAGGAAATGCTGGCGCTCGACTTCCAGGACACCCGCGACCTAGCGGCCCTGCGCAGGCTGGTTGCGCAAGCGGACATGGTCATAGAGGCATCCCGGCCCCGTGCATTCGCACAGCTGGGACTGGCGGCGTCGGACTGCATGCGTTCCAACCCTCGGCTCACCTGGGTCGGCATCACGGCCTACGGACGCGAGGGCGAGCGTGCGAACTGGGTCGGCTTTGGTGATGACGTCGCCGCCGCTGCCGGTCTCGTGGAATGCGACTCTGCCGGAGCGCCGTGTTTTGTCGGCGACGCCATCGCCGATCCGCTGACCGGGATCGCCGCGGCCATCGCGGCCATGGAGTCGCACGTCGATGGCGGCGGTGTACTGCTCGATGTGGCGATGGCGCGGGTCGCCTCGGCCTTCGCTCATGCGCCGCCCTTGTGCCGGTCCGGGCCCGCTGCAACGGCCACCCCCCCTGCGGCCCCTCGCACGCGGCCGACCTCGGGCAAGGCGCATGCGAGCGGTGCGCACACCGCGGCCTTGTTGCGCGAGTTCGCGTGATGCAAGCGGACCTGCTGATTCGGAACGTGACGGTGCGCGGCCATGGCGCCGTCGATGTTGCGATCGACGACGGCCGGATCACCGCGATCTGTCCGCGCCTCAGCGTCGCTGCGCGAGTAGTCCTCGAGGGCCACGGCGGCGCGTTGCTGCCGGGTCTGCACGACCACCACATCCACCTGCTCGGCGCGGCGGCGCAGCTCGATTCGGTCGTGTTGACCGGCGTTGGCTCGGCGGCGGCAGTCGCCGCGCGCATCCGCGAACGCGCGCATCGGATTCGGACTGCCTGGGTCGGTCCGCCAGTGGGCGTGCGCGGTGAAGACGGACCGCCAGTTGCAAGTGCCTGGGTCCGGGCAACCGGATATGACGAGGACATGGCGGGGCCGCTCGCCAAGGAGACGCTCGACCAATGGCTGCCCGATGTGCCGCTGAGGGTGCAATATCACACCGGATCGCTGTGGGTTTTCAACACCCGGGGACTGTCCGAAATCGCAGCCGTATCGGGGCCGGACACACCACTCGAGCGTGATGCAGCAGGTGAACCCACCGGCCGGCTGTGGGATGGCGATGCCTGGCTCAAGACATGCCTGCCCACGCAGCTACCCCCGCTGGCCGCACTGGGGCGGCAGCTCGCCGCGGCCGGGGTGACGGCGCTCACCGATGCGAGCGCTGGTACCGGTGCGGACGAGGCCGCATTGCTGGCGCGGGCGCATGCGTGTGGCGATCTGCCGCAACACCTTCACCTGATGAGCCGGGGCCCATTGGTCGCGCCCGCGGATGGCGCGTATGCGGTGGGGCCGGTCAAGATCATGTTGCACGAAGCGCGATTGCCCGACTTCGACGACATCGTGCTGGCGGTCCGCCAGGCACGCGCATGGAACCGCCGCGTGGCATTTCACTGCGCAACGCCGACCGAACTGTCCCTTGCCCTGGCAGTGCTCGACGTGGCGGGCACGCTGGACGGCGACCGGATCGAACATGGTTCCATCATCGATGACGCGAGCGCCGCCGTGCTGGCCGAGCGATCGCTGACTGTCGTGACCCAACCCGCCTTCATCGAGGAGCGCGGTGATGCCTACCTCGCACGGGTTGATGCGGGCGACATCGACAACCTGTACCGCTGCGCGGGCTTGTTGCGCAGCGGCGTGCGGGTTGCGGGCAGCAGCGACGCGCCGTATGCCGAGCCGGACCCGTGGACTGCCATCCGTGCAGCGAGCCGTCGCCGCACCCGCAGCGGGCACTTGCTCGGCGGCGCGGAAATCGTCGCACCTCAGACGGCGTTGAACATGTTTCTCGGCTCGCCGGAGGACCCGGGCGGTACGCCGCGCGTGGTCGCCGTGGGCGCGGACGCGGACCTTTGCATGCTCAAGGTGCCGCTGCATGTTGCGCTCGCAGATCCGCACCGGCGCTGGGTCGCGGCGACGGTGATCGCGGGTCGACCGGCTTTCGTGGATGCGCGGTGTGCCACGATGTGACATGTATACGCCGCAATGGAGGCCCGGCTGCCTTGCGAGATGGAGCCCCGATCCCTAGCATCGAAGAGCCGATTGTCGAGTTCCTCTCGCCGAGAAAATCTGAAGGAGATAGCAATGCAATTCACCACACGACGGTTCCTGGCTGCCGCTGCAGCCTCGCTGTTGCTCTTGCCCCCCAGTCTCATGGCCCAGGAAAAGTGGCCCTCCAAGCCCGTGCGCATCCTGGTGCCGACAGCTGCCGGCGGCAGCCTGGACCTGTTTGCGCGCCTGATGGGCCAGAAGCTGGGCGAGCGGCTCGGACAACCTTTCATTGTCGAGAATCGCCCTGGCGGCGGAACCACCGTGGCCGCGCAGGCCGTGGTCGATGCGTCGGCAGACGGCTACACGCTGTTGCTGTCGAACATTGCGTCCAATGGCGCGGCGCCCGCGGTGGTGAAGAGTGCGCGCTACGATCCGGTCGGCGATTTCACCCATGTGGCACTCGTTGGCACCAGCAATCTCGTGCTTGTCGCAAGCGCGAAGTCAGCCGTGCACACGATGGCGGACATCCAGCGCATCGCCAAGGAAAAAAATGGCATCGAGATCGGCATTTCCGCCAATGGCGGCACGAGTCACCTCGCAGGCCTCAGGCTCGCGAGCCTGGGTGGATTCAAGCTGAACAATATTCCGTATCGCGGCAGCGGCCCCGCGCAGGTGGCGGTGCTGACGGGTGAAGTTGCGCTGATGGTCGATGCGGTCGTGTCGCAGTTGCCGCATGTGAAATCCGGTGCCGTGCGTCCGATCGCGGTATTGTCCGCGAAACGCGACGCATCGCTTCCCGATACACCCACTGCGGCCGAACTCGGTCTTGCGCTGGATTCGGAGGTCTGGTACGGCATCTCAGGGCCGAAGAACCTGCCTGCCGAAATCACGGCGCAGCTCAATCGCGAGATCAACGCCATCCTGAAACTGCCGGACGTGCGCAAGCGGTATGCCGAACTCTCTGCGAGCGCACCGGAAAGCACGTCCGTGCAGTTCACGGCCTTCGTGGCGAAGGAGGTCGCGGCTTGGCGTGACATCGTGAAGGCCAACAACCTCTCGGTCGATTGACGATTGCATGCGCGCCCGGGCGTTTCAGATAGAGGCGGAAGGTGGGCCACTGAGACGCGTGGACAAGGCGTTGCCATCGGCGGGCCCCGGCGAAGTCGTCGTTGCGCTGCGCGCCACGACCATCAACAACCATGACCTGATCAACCTCGCCGGTGGCTACCGCGGCTTGCCGTTGCCGCGCATCCCGTTCTCGGACGGTTGCGGCGAAGTGGTCGACGTCGGAAACGCAGTGTCCGGCTTGCGTCGTGGCGACCGGGTCATCGTGCAGTTTTTCCCGAACTGGCAGGCCGGGCCGCCGACCGCGGCGGCGTTGTCTACGGTTCGCGGCGACCATGTCGAGGGATGCCTGCAAACGCACCTGCGCGCTCGGGCCGATGCGGTGTTCAAGGCGCCTGACCACCTGAGTGATGCCGAAGCCGCCGCGCTGGGGTGTTCGGGCCTGACCGCGTGGCGCAGCCTGGTGGTGGAGGGCTGCCTGAAGCCGGGCCAGGTGGTCGTCGTGCAGGGATCGGGCGGCGTGTCCACATGCGCTATCTCCATTGCGCACGCACTCGGGGCCCGGGTGATCGCGACGTCGTCGTCCAACGACAAACTGCTGCAGGCACGCGCACTCGGCGCCGATGCCACCGTCAACTACCGGGAACAGCCGGACTGGGCCAAAGCCGTATTGAAGCTCACCGAAGGCCGCGGCGCCGATCACATCATCGAGGTCGGCGGGCCGGATACCTTTGCCCAATCGCTGCGGGCGTTGTCACTGGGTGGTCATCTGTCCGTCATTGGTGCGTTGACGGGAACCCATGGCACGGACCTGTCCCCGCGCGCGATCATGGCCAAGAACGCCACGGTCAAGGGCATCACGGTCGGCAGCCGGGAACACCTGCAGGACTTTTGCCGCATGGTGGCCTCCACCGGAATGCGTCCGCGTATCGCGCGTTCGTTCGTTTGGACCGATGCCGACGCCGCACTGGCGTGCATGCGGGAACAACGGCACTTCGGAAAACTGGCACTGGCGATCACGGACTGAGCCTGCCCCGTGGGCAGGCGGGCGCGGGTCAGGTGATCACGCTGCTATCCTTGAGGCGCGCGATCTCTTCCCAATCGACGTTCATTTCCAGCAGGATTTCCTCGGTCTGCGCGCCCAGCCCAGGCGCTGCACGCAAGGTTGCCGGCGTCTCGTCGAACTGCACCGGGGATGCGACCATCTTGACCCGGCGCCCATCGCCGTAGTCGACATCCTGCACGTAGCCGTTTGCCAGCACCTGCGGATCGTCGTTGGAATCGGTGGCCACCTGGACCGGCGCCCACTGCCCTTCCTGTTTCCTGAGCAACGCGATCCATTGCGCGAACGTGCGCGTCGCGAAGAGTTTGTCGAGTTCGGCGATGCAGGCCTCGCTGTTGGCCGCCCGTGCCTTGATGTCGCAGAAGCGCGGATCGGTTGCGAGATCCTCGCGATCGCAGAGTTTGCAGAAGGCGGGCCAGTAGCGGTCACCTTGCAACATCGACAGTGCGATACGCCGGCCGTCGCTCGTCGCGTAGTTGTTGGAAAGCGGGCTGAGCGCGGCCTTGCGATTGGCACGCGGCAGCATCTTGCGGCCAGAGACATTGGCTCCGTAGAGCGAGGCCTGCATCGACCACAATCCCGCTCCCAGTAGCGACATGTCGACCGTCGTTGCCTTGCCGGTGCGTTCGCGATGGAAAAGGGCAGCCGAAATGCCGCCGGCCAGTGCCATGCCAGCCTGCACATCGCCGAATCCCGGGCCAGGCAAGGTCACGAGTTCGTCCGCGAGTTCGGGTGTTGCCTGCATGCCTGCACCGCTGCGCTGCCAGAACGTCAGTCCGTCGAAGCCGCCCTGTTCGGATTCATCGCCTTTGGGCCCGTGGGCCGAGGCGCGGGCGTACACGAGCCGGGGATTCACGGCGCGCAGGTGTTCCACGTCGATTCCGAGCTTGCGGCGCGCCTCGGGCAGGAAATTGGTGATGAATACATCCGAGTTGCGCACCAGTTGCATCAGGATCTTCATGCCTTCCGGATGGCGCAGGTCGATTCCGATCGAACGTTTGCCGCGGTTGAACGGTTCCCACAAGGCATCGAAGCCGCCCATGCCTGGTGCGACGCCGAATGCAGTCAGCCCGCGGATCGAGTCACCGCGTTGCGGGTGCTCGACCTTGATGACACTGGCGCCCCAATCGGACAGGACACACGCGGCGGAAGGCGCGAGCCCGTATTCCGCCACTTCGAGGACGCGCACGCCGCTCATCACACTGGTCATTCGATTTCTCCTGTAGATAGTTGCCCGGCAAGTGGAGGGCACGCAGCCAGGCGCGGCCACGGCCGGCCTTCATGCATGCATCGCCGGATAGTCCGTGTATCCCTGCGGGCCGCGGGTATAGAACGTGCTGCGGTCGTAGCGGTTGAGAGGGGTGCCGCGTTGCAGCCGCGCCGGCAGGTCGGGGTTGGCGATGAAAAGGCGGCCGAACGCGATCGCATCGGCATGGCCGGATGCGACCATCGCATGCGCCGAAGCGGCATCGTGGTTGCCGGCGGAGATCAGCACCTTGTCCCACATCGGACGGAAGAGAACGGCGGCCGAAGGCAGGCCCGCGCGATCGACTTCGGCCGCGCCGACGCCGCTCGCGCGTGGCTCGATCAGATGCAGGTATGCCAGGCCAAGCCTGCGCAAGCCGCCGATCAGGTGCGCATACAAGGGCATCGGATCGGGCTCGCTGCTGTCGGCGGCGACTCCGTACGGGGATAGCCGCATGCCCACGCGATCTGCGCCCCATACGCCGGCGACGGCGTGCGCCACTTCCAACGCGAACCGCACGCGGTTGTCGAGCGACCCGCCATAGTCGTCTTCGCGCAGGTTGGTGCCGGCATGCAGGAACTGTTCGAGCAGGTAGCCATTGGCGCCGTGGATCTCCACGCCGTCGAATTCCGCGTCCCGGGCGTTTTGTGCGGCCAGTGCAAAGCTCTCGACGAGGCCCTGGATTTCCTGAAGTGTCAGGGCTCTTGGGGTTTCGTAGGGCACCCTGCGGCCGCCCGATACCATGAGTTCACCGCGGATTGCGACGGCTGACGGAGCGATCGGCAAGGCGGCGCCAGGCAGCCGTGTCGAGTGCGAAACCCGGCCGGCGTGCCACAGTTGCAGGAAGATGCGGCCACCCCTGGCGTGCACCGCGTCGGTTACGCGTTTCCAGCCACTTACCTGCTCGGCGGAATGGATGCCAGGCGATTGGGCGATGCCGCGTCCCATCGGCGACACCTGCGTTGCTTCCGCGATGATGAGTCCGCCGGAGGAGGCCCGCTGTCCGTAGTACTGCGCGTTCATCGGCGTGGGGACGTTTCCCGGATGTGCCGCGCGTGAACGGGTGAGCGGCGCCATCACGATGCGGTGCTCCAGCGGGCAGCCACCGATACGCAGCGGTGAAAAAAGGGAGACCTCGGTGACGGACGTCACACCGCCGGTCTCCAGTTGGGCAGTACCACGTCATCCTCGTGTGGATCGAAGAAGACCTCCATCGGCAAACCGACCGTCAGTTCTGGGGCTCCGGGGATACGTCCGACCAGGCGAACCCGGGTGACGTCGTCGAGTTCGACGCTCACCAGCGTATAAGGCGTCGGATAGGCCGCGTGGACCTGGCGCTCCACCACCGTCCACGTATGCAGCGTACCCCTTCCGTTCGCAACACGCCAATGCGTGTTCCAGCTGCCGCAGTAGGGGCAGTGGGCCATTGGCGGGTGAATGCCCGATGCACAATCCTGGCAGGCGCGAATCATCAGCCTGCCCTCGCGCGCGCCATCGAAAAACCCGGCGCTGTCGACATCGTCGGTAACCGGCATGACTTTCGCGACAGTACCCATGATCGTCTCCTTCGCCGCGCCGCTTCATGGACGCATCGTCGAATTATGGAAGCCCGTGGCCAAATGCCCTACGGGTCGGCGTGCGCGCCAATCCACGTTGTGACACAGGGGATGGGGCTGGCTAACGCGCAGTCGCGCTGCGGTACCGGTCGCGCACCAGGCGCTTGAGCAACTTGCCGGTTTCCGTGCGGGGCAGCAGGGGGTCGAAATCGATGCTGCGCGGGCATTTGACATGCGAGAGCCGCTCGCGGCAAAAGTGCATCAGTTCCAGGGCGAGCGCGGACGACGCGAGCGACGGATCGTGCAACTGCACAATACCGCGGACCTCTTCCCCGAATTCGGCATGGGGTACACCGATGACGGCCACGTCCGCGACCAGCGGGTGCGCGAGCAGGCAGTTTTCGGCTTCCTGGGGGTAAATGTTCACGCCGCCGGAGATGATCATGTTGGCGCGGCGATCTGTCAGATAGAGATATCCGTCCGGATCGACATAGCCGATGTCGCCTATGGTCGACCAGCCCTGCGCATTGTGTGCGGCAGCCGTCTTGTCCGGGTCGTTGTGGTACGTGAACGACGGCCCGCCCGAAAAATACACGCTGCCTTCGACGCCGGCGGCGCAGGTGTCGCCATTGTCGTCCACTATGTGCAGACGGCCCAGCACTGCTCGGCCGACCGATCCCGGATGACGCAGCCATTCTTCGGGCGCGATCAGCGTCACGCCATTACGCTCGGAGCCTGCGTAGTATTCCCACAGGATCGGGCCCCACCATGCGAGCATGCTTCGCTTCAGATGCACGGGACAAGGTGCTGCCGCGTGGACCGCGATGCGCATGCTGGAGAGGTCATGCCGTCGGCGGACCTCCTGTGGCAGCGCGAGCATTCGCACGAACATGGTCGGCACCCACTGGCTGTGCGTGACGCGCCAGCGTGCGATCGCCCGCAACGCGGCTTCGGCATCGAACCGGCGCATGATGACGACAGTGCCCCCGCACTCGATGCAGCGCAGGCAGAAACGCAGTGGCGCCGCGTGGTAGACCGGCGCCGGACACAGGTAGGTCGTGTCCGGACCGAACTGGAAAAACGCCAGCCAGTCCCGTGCCGCAACGGGCGACGAGGCTGCGGCATCGAGTGCATGACGGATGCCTTTCGGCACACCCGTCGTCCCCGACGAATAGGCGAAATCCCTGCCTGTCGGCCGATGCGGCAACACCGGCGGCGGACCGGACGCATCGACGATGGCTTCGTATTCGGCGCGCGCGTCGACGTCGATGACGCCGATCCGGCGCATCGTTTCCTTGTCGATATCCCGCACCAGCGGCAGGAACTGGGTGGCGGTGAGCAGAACGCGTGCGCCCGAATCGCCCAGGATGTGCGCGATTTCCGCCGTTTTCAATTGCGTGCTGAGCGGGACGAAATAGAGACCTGCACGACGTGCCGCCCAGCACACCTCCAGGTAGCGTGGCCCATTGGGCAGCAACACGGCGATGGTCGACCCCGCGGTGGCGCCGCGATCGATCAAATGCAGCGCAAACCGCGCGGAGCGCAGGTGCAGCGCGCCGTATGTCAGGGTCTCGCCGGTCTGCGCGTCGACGACGGCTGCTGCGTCGGGGACGCGTTCCGCCCACTGCCGCAACTGCGTCATGCGTCGGTTGCGGAAACAGGAATGCCCAGCACCGACGGACCCCGCTGCACTGGTGCAGCCCGATCGGCAGGGAAACGTCCACCCGTGCGCGGGGATGTCATGCCTGGACGACACTTGCGCGCGCAGCGCGTTGGATTCGGACGGAACAGGCGGAACATCGATGTGGCCATGCGGCAGTGGCGGCCGGTGTCGGCCGATACGCAGGCATTGTGCATGGCATTTTCGCCTGGAGAGCCTGCAGTCCACCCATAAGATGCCGGGCTGCCGGCCTGACGTTTCACCATACAGGACGCATGTGTGCGGACCATGTGCGCGTTGCGCGTACTCCTGCAGAATGCAGCGGTACTTACCCTGCGAGCCCTACATGCCATCCACTGCAGATGCCGCCGATCACGTCAAGCGCATGGTTGCCGGCGAACGCCTGCCCGGCATTCCGGAGCCGATGCACATCTGGCGTGGCGCGGGCGGCCTGCAGATTGCCGGCGACAGTTGGGGCGATCGCGCGGCGCCGATGGTCGTGTTGCTGCATGGCGGTGGACAAACCCGGCATTCGTGGAAGGGCACCGGCGAACAACTGGCGCGCGAGGGCTATTACGTCGTGGCGTTCGACGCCCGCGGACATGGCGATTCGGCCTGGGACCCGGAACTGCGCTACGACAGCGATTTCATGGTGGAAGACCTGGCATGTGTCGTCGCTGCCATGGGCGGTCGCCGCCCCACGCTGGTCGGCGCTTCGATGGGAGGGGGAGTTAGCTTGCTGGCAGCAGGAGAAGGTCGCGTAGACGCATTGGCATTGGTGCTCGTCGATATCGCTCCGAGGATCGAAAAGGATGGAGCACGCAGGGTGCAGGAATTCATGCACCAGAAGCCCGAAGGTTTCGACTCGCTCGAGGAGGTGGAAGAAGCGATCCTGAACTACCAGCCACAACGTGCCCGTCGCCGCAACCTCGAGGGGCTGGCGAAAAACGTGCGGCGCACGATGGACGGCAAGTATCGTTGGCATTGGGATCCCAGGCGCAGGCACGATGGCGCCAACCTGTTGCTTCGCCAGCAGCGGCTGGAAGATGCCACGCGCCGTATTCGGGTACCCACGCTACTGGTGCGTGGTGAACTCTCCGACATCCTCAGTGAAGAAGGCGTCGCTGAATTCCTGGCGCTGTGCCCGCAGGCCGAACACGTGGTCGTGCCGGGTGCGGCGCACATGGTCGCGGGCGACCGCAATGACGCCTTTGGCGTGGCGATGCGACTGTTTCTCGCACGGCACGTGCCGGTGGCGTGCTGAGCCGGTGTTTGCAGACATCTGTTTCACGATGCAGCACGGACCGCTGCACGATCCATTCGGAATCGCGGTGGCCTGCCGCAGAATTCCGCAAGCCGCACGAGCGCCGGAATATTGCCAATTACAGGAGTGATACCAATGCAAATGGAAGACATGATCCTCGTGAGCGTCGACGACCATCTCTGCGAGCCGGCGGACATGTTCGAGCGCCACATGCCGGCCCGTTACAAGGACCGGGCGCCGCGCATCGTCCAGACCCGATATGGCCAGGCCTGGGAAGTGGAAGGTCGCAAGGTCACCGGACTCGGGCTCAATGCCGTTGTCGGACGCCCGCGCAGCGAATACGGCGTGGAGCCAACGGGCTTCGACCAGCTTCGCAAGGGGGCTTACGACGTGCACGCGCGCATCGACGACATGAACGTGAACGGCGTGCTCGGCTCCATCTGTTTTCCGCAGTTCCCCGGCTTCAGCGGGGGCCGTTTCCAGAACATGCAGGACAAGAATCTCGCGCTGGCGATCATCCGGGCGTACAACGACTGGCATGTGCACGATTGGGCCGGGGCATACCCGGGCCGGTTTGTTCCCCTTGCGATCCTGCCCTTGTGGGACATGGCGTTGTGCCTGGCGGAACTGCAGCGCCTGCTGAAACTGGGCGTACATGCCATCAGCTTTCCCGACAACCCCGCCGGCGCGGCATATATTGCCGGCGCCGCCGGTCTGCCAAGCCTGCATGATCCGTATTGGGAACCGCTGTGGCAGGCATGCAACGACAACCGCGTCGTCATCTGCTGCCATATCGGGACGGGTTCCGCTGCGCCGCATGCGTCGGACCTCTCGCCCATCGCAGCGTGGATCACCACCATGCCGATGACGATCGCGAATGCCGCGGCCGACTGGATCTTCGCCTCGTTCTGGAAGCGGTACCCGGACTTGCGGCTTGCCCTTTCGGAAGGAGGCATCGGTTGGGTGCCCTATTTCCTGGAGCGTGCCGATTCGACCGTACGCCAGCATGGCGCGTGGACAAATCTCGACCTGGGCGGCAAGTTGCCGAGCGAGATCTTCCGCAAGCACATCATCAACTGTTTCATCGACGATGATTTCGGCCTGATGAACCGTGCCCAAATCGGTATCGAACACATCACCTGGGAGTGCGACTATCCGCACTCCGATTGCACCTGGCCGAAATCGCCGGAAAGCCTGTGGCGCGGCGCGCAGACGCTGTCTGACCACGAGATCAATCAGATCACCCATCTGAACGTGATGCGCGACTTTTCCTATGACCCGTTTGCGGTGCTCAGGCGCGAGGACTGCACGGTTGGTGCGCTTCGCGCCGCTGCGGCGGCCAAGGGAGTGGACACGCGCGAGGTGTCCATTCCTGGCGGATTGCATCCGAAGTACGAACCCGGCAAACCGGTGACGTCGGCCAGTGTGCAACAGATGCTGGCGACTGTTTGAAAGGGCGCGGGCTGGACCGACGTCCCGTCAGTCCACTTCACCCAGCATCGCGGCCGCCTCTTTCGAGAGAGCGGCCGCTTCTTCTTCCAAAAGCGCCGCGATCGCCTGGCGGCGCGTGGTCGGAAGTTCCTCCTGGGACCCGCTGAGCGACAGCGCCGCGAAGGGCCTTCCGGCCGCGTCGACTATGGCTCTGGCGTAGCCGTTGAAGGCAACCATGTGGTGGCTTTCGTGCAGCGCGACGCCCGCTTCGCGGGATGCACGGTACATCGACTGGTAACTCGGCGTGCGTGCATCGCGCTGGCGACCCAGCAAATCGAGATTGCGCGCGACGACGGCTGCGGCCTCTGCGTCGGGCAAGGCCATCAATATCGCGATACCTGCAACACTGGCCAGCAAAGGCCGGCGCGATCCCAGGCTCATGGCCATGTATTGCTGCGTCGCCGCGCCACCCATCGACGCGGCGCATACTGTTTCATCACCACTGCGCAAGTAGAACGCGGCGGTGGCTTGCGCACGCCTAGCAAATGACGAAAGCCGTTGCTCCGCCAGATCCTGGAAGGCATGGTACGGCCGCATCGTCAGCGCCAGCTCGAACATCAGCGGTCCGGGCAGATAGCGGCCGTCCTGGCGCTGGCTGACGACGCGTTCGCGCACGAGGCAACCCAATATTCGGTGCACGGTGCTCTTGTCCAACTCGGTATGACGCGCCAGGTCGGCCAGTTGCCATCCTGTACGGCCCCGTTCCGCCGCGGCTCTGATCAAGCGGATCGTGCGTTCTATGCTCTGGGTGCCCGTGCGGGTTCCGGGCGACAGTGGCTCGGCCATGGTCGGGTGAAAATCTGTCAACGTGCGTGGTGCTGTGATTACTGGAAATTATGACACCACAATCCTTTCGCTTCGCGGATGCTGTTTGGTCGATGCCGCTGTGTCAAAGCAGGCAAATGGTCCGACCAAGAGCCAAGTTGGTGCCGCCGTGCTTGCCGCCGCTCGTGCGGATCGTCACGGCGACCAACCTGTCGGCGAGTCACCCAGCTCCATGGGACGCTTCTTCTGTTACATGTATTTGCGCATGCCCGCGATGCCCCATTCGCGCTTCAGACCGCTGGTCTTCATTCGGCCGAGGGCATGTTCAGCACCATGGTCCGGAGGTTGTTGCTCCAGATCGTTTCCACTGTGGTCCTGCATGCGATGTGCAAAGCGCGCTTGTGATCACGGCTCCAAACGCCAGCTGCGAGTCCAAATGTCGTGTCGTTCGCCTGACGCAGGAGATTGGCCTCGTCGCTCAATCGCAGTGTGCGGGCCACCGGTTTGAAGCTTTCCGGCTGCGTGACGCCGCCGCCGCTTGTGTCGGGTACCGACAGCGAAGTTGGCCGTACGACGGCGCCATGCGCTACGGAGAAAATGAAAAAGGTCAGCTAAGCCTCGGCCTGAGCCGTTACTGCTGGGACACTCCTGGATGCGTTGGATGAAACAGATGTCCCTGGCGCGCGGCGGATTCAATCGGCACGGTAAGCTGACAAGGCGTGCCGTATTTCTGGCCGAGACGGAGCGAGTGATTCCGTGGACCGAATTGTGCGCACTGCTCGATCCGCACTAGCCCTAGCCTGGCAAAGGGCGCCCACCCGTACGCCTGGTGTGCATGCTGCGCATTCACTTGCTACAGCACTGGTTCAACCTCAGCAACCCTGGAGTCGTATAAGCACTCGACGAATCGATCTCCATGCGCGAGTCCGTCGGCATCGACTTTGGCAGGGAACCGGTGCCGGACGATACGACGGTGCTCATTTCTGATTGACCAGTGTCCGGGGAGGCTCGCGGCTTTCCGCTCACGGTTCGAAGTCCACAGCGTGCTGATCTGGCTCATTTCCTCGTGAAGTTCTGTCGAGCGACGGAACATTCGAATCCAGGCATGGCTTTGAACGTGCCGATCAAGTTGCCATCGTCGCGATCGGATTTCTGCCGGTTGTTTCAAGTGGAGGACGCCTGGGCAGTCGTGCATTGGCCAGACAAATGAGTACCCTATCTGTTCGTTCCCTCGGTTTCCAGTCTGAGCGGGTGTTGTACCAGTGGTGCTGCGAGCGGACGCCGCCGATGTTGCAGAAGAGGCCAGCCTACACACGACCCTTTTTGTGCGCTGCGTTCGAGGTCTTGTCTGCTATGCCGGTCCGGTACCTTTCGCAGCTCGTGCCCGTGGTCCGGATCGGACCTCGACGACGGTTGACCCGGTCAGGCCGGAACTGGTGTTCATCGTGAAAGCAGACCATGACCCAATTGCCTTCAATTGCGCGGCACATCAATACCGGATCGGCAGACGATCTGGTGGCGCCTATCCCTGTCACCGGATTCCTGCGGCAGTGGCAAGTCCTCGCGTACATACCGATCTCCAAATCCACGTTGTGGCGGCGAATTCAAGCGAAGACGTTTCCGCAGCCGATCAAACTGTCGGCGCGGGTGACGGTATGGCGCGCCGAGCAGATTCGGGATTGGATCATGGCCCAGTCAGCGGGTGGTGTTGCATCGGCGTCGGCCCCTTCTGCACCATCTTCATCCATGCGCCGTGCCGCTGCGAAGGCCATGTGATGGCGCCGTGTCACGCGATGGTCGCGGTTATGGTCCGCTGCGAGTGGATCGCATGCTGACCGGTCGAATCTGAGCGGTTGATCGCGAGAACTTGTGATGTAGCCTGGTTCGTCAGGAGGGCATGACGATGAACCGCAAGATTCAGATTGCAGCGGCGGTGATTGGTGGCGTGGCTGGCGCCATGGCGGCTGGTGATCAGACCGCAGCGGTGCAGGCAATATGGTTCGGTATCGGCTGTGTTGCTGGCGCGGCGATTGGCGGTGCCATTGGCCATGTGTATGGCCGGGTGGTCGGTCGGGAGCAAGCCCAACGCAGTCGCAACACAAAGCAGCCATTCGATCAGGAGAATCCATCCGACGGATTGGCCAGATCGCAACGCCAGCTGAACGATAACTATTGGATTGAGCATGGTCGCCTGACTGGCAATCCCGGCTTGCCCAGTGCAGACGATTCGGATAGCCAGGTATGAGCCTGGTTGCAGCTACTTGCGCCTGATCAGGTCCTTGATTGCATCCTTGGCCGCATCCAGTGTCGCATTCGCGTCGTTGGCTAATTGCCTGGAGGTCTGGCCCAACTGTGAAGTCCTCGAGCGCAATGTTCCTTCTGTGGTTCGTTCGGCGTTGCTGTCGACGGTGGAACTCGCATCCACATTTGCGCGGAGTTGCTGCAGGCGTTGTTTCTCGCTGAGCACCTGAGCGCGCGTGTTCACGCCTCCAGCGGCTGGCGCGGGCAGCGGCGGCGGGCGATTCGACTGCCGGGCGGAGACGGCGGCATCATTGTGCTGGCGCATGGAGTCGATGTCCGATCCGGGTTGTCCGGCCCGGATCGACTCCCGTTGAGCTTCGCGGAACTCGTCGAGCGAGGGCTGGATTGGCGTTCCGTCGGAGAACACCCGGTTCGGCGGCAGGCCCTGGCGCGCCAGTTCGGACGCCATCAGCGTATGCGCCGCCGCGCTGGTGCCGCCGTACCGCTCGGAGTAACGCATGAACATGTCCAGGTTGTGCGGGTCCTGGGCCAGGTCGATGGAGATGGCGTCGCCACGCTCGTGGGCGGCGCTCAGGCGCTCGGCGAATGCCTTTCGCTGGGCATAGGCCGCCTCGGCGCGTTGCGCGTGGCTGGTATCGGTGGCCAGCCTGGATGCCATCTCCCGGGCCTCGCGACCGTCGGATCCGATCGCGCGCAGGTAGCTGCTGTCGCGCGAGACGCGGTCGCCGAACTGCTTGAAGGCGGCGAGCTGTTCGGAGTTCATCGCGCCCAGCACCTTCTGCTCGTCGCTGAGGATTCCGGATTGGTAGGTCTTGCCGGCGCTGCCTTGCACCTTCGCGCTGGCAAGGATGCCGCCGAGACCCAGAGATCCGTTGGCGCTGAAGGCGATATGGGCCACCTGCGACTGCGATACGCCGGTGCGCTGCGACACGCTGCGCGCGATCTGGTCCAGCTGCTGGAAACCTTCACCCAGCTGCTCGAAGCTGCTGCTGCTCGTCCCGCTGGTGGATCGAAGTGACTGCAGCCTGCTCTGCCCACGCGTGAAGGCGTCCACCAGGCTGGCCGAGCGCTGCTGGGCCGCCGCGACGGCTTCGGTGCGGGCCGCATCGGCCTGCTCGCTGGCCTCCTTCGCCTCCTGCTGCGACACGCGCATGGACACGACGCGCGAGGCGAATCCCTGGTTGCGCAGCATGCTCACCGCGGTGCGGCCGGTGAGCGGATTGGAGGTCATGGTGTTGCCGGAGATGTCGCTCTGCCAGCTGCCCATGAAGGCGGAGGTTCGATTGGGGGCCAGCTGCGCCTGGTCCATGCTGACATTGCCAAGGCTCAGGTTGCCGGTGGCGGCGCCACCTGTGGCGGCAGACAGACTGCCCTGCAGCCCCGACAACCCTCCGACCATGGCAGTGCCCAACGTCTCCAGGCGCTTCGTGGCGGCCCAGGCGATGAAGGGAATACTCATGGCCAGGTAGCCGACAACAGCTTCGGCGGAGATTGCGCGGGAGTAGATGCTCGATGCAGTCTGCAGCGTCAATGCCCTGGCGCCGCCGCCGAGATCGGCGGCAGCTGCCAGGTCGTAGGCGGCATAGATGGATGCCATGTAGTTCAGGATCGCGAACAGCGGCGGCCAGAGCTGGATCCAGATCAGCAGCAGCACATATCCCTTGAGTGCGAGCACGGTGTCGCGTCCGCTGCTGAGCAACAGCAGCAGCACGAACAACGGGAACAACGCGTAGGTGATCGCCTCCACGACATTGCGAAACACCGGCAGCGCCTGTTCGGCAACCTTGCCGTAGTTCAGCCAGGACGCGTTCTGCTGTGCGATCGCCTGTGCGCGCCCGACCGCCAGCACCATGGCCGCGGGGTCATTGGCCTTCTGGCCGGCGAGCTTGGCGGCATCATCCATCGCGTTGAGCACCGCGTTCTGGCGGATGATGCCCGCGGCGCTGGCAGCGGCGTCGGCCAGGTTGTTCTTCAGATAGGCCTGCTGGATTTGCGCCGCGATCACGGCTACTGCGGCCGTACCCGGCAGGGTCGGATTGACCTGGAACGCCAGGCGGCCTTCGATGCGCTGGATCTGGGCGGGTATGCGCCCGTCCAGGGAGCGGTAGACATTGGGACAGGTGTCCACCGAGACGGAGCCCGATTGGCTCACGGTCGTGAACCGTGCCGGATTGGGCGTGGCCATCAACGACCATACATCGTCGGCGCGGCTGAATGCCGTGGGATCGAGTGTGCCGTCGATCAGGTCGTAGCTGGTGCAGTTGTGAATGAAGTTGACCAGGTCGGTGCGAAACGCCGGGTCCTGGAACACCACCGAACCTGTCTCGCGCACCATGCGGTTGCCAAACAGAAGGCCGTTCTTCTGGTAGGTGAGCTCCGAAGGCAGGCCGCCGGCGCCGGGGATGACCTGGAAGGCGGTCTCGAACAGACCGGTGAGTGTGGCGCCCACCGTGCTGGTGATGCTGCCCAGCGCCGCGATGCCCAGCGGCACGTTGTCGACGATCTTGACCGGCGCGCCGCCGGTCCGATCGACAATGCCTACGGTGACCTTGGGCACCACCAGCACGGAGAACACCAGCACCACGGTGGCCAGCCACTTCCAGCCCTGGAGTTTTTCCGGGGCGAAGGCATAGGCGAACAAGGCGGCCAAGAAGCCGCAGGCGGCAACCGCGGCCAGGACCGAGCGGTAGTCGTTCGAAGCGTGGATGGCGGCTGCGGCATTGAAGATGCCCTGGAGGCTGTCCGCATTCTGGTAGGCGTGGATCTCCCACATGGTGGCTTGACGGGTTGGCGGCTTGGCGGCTTGGCGGCTTTGTGCGGTGGCAGGTCAACGCGAGACGCCCGCAGCCTGCTGGCCCAGCATGTCCATCACATGCTGCGGCAGGCTGCTGCGCAGCTGGCGCTCGAGTTGCTCCAGGTGGCTGGAGACGGCGCGGAAGGATCCGACCTTCTGGTACAGCAGGCTTTTTTCCTGGGCAAGCTGGGCCAGCATGGCCTGGGCGCGCTGGCGCACCTGCTGCGCCTGCTCGCGCTGGTGCTGCTGCAGCGTGTAGTCCTTGGCCAGTGCGGCCAGGCCCAGGCGCAGGTTGCGCTCCAGGAACACATAGGCATAGTCGGCAGCGATCACGTCGCGGTACTGCGCGATCAGGTTGTCGGCCAGGCCCGAGCCAGGGATGGTCGAGCCGATGGAGAGCATGCGGTAGACCGGCTCGGAGGTCTGGTTGACGAAGCCGACCTCGGCCGAGTTGTTCGGGATCGCGCTGCGGCTGGCGATCTTGTCGGCGATCGAGCGCATCAAGGTCTCCACGCGCGCGGTAAAAGGGATGTGGTTGTAGTCCTTGTTCAGCGTCACCACGTCGCACTGTGCATGGTTGTTGCATTGCAGCAGGTGCTGGATCACGCCGTTATCCTTTCCCGCGGCCTGGCCGTACAGCAGCTGGCTGATGGAAGTGAGGGTGGGGGCGATGGGCTCGGGGTCGCGGCCGGCTTCCTCGGGATAGAAGATCACGGTGCCGACCATGCTCATGATCAGCTCGCGCTCCTTGTCGTCCAGGTAGGCGCCGGCGGACTGCAGCGCGCGCCAGGTCAGGTTGCCGACAAACGGCGCCTTGTTGCGCACGCCGGCGTCGTCGGACTTGCGCGCCGTGGCCAGGATGCTCGGGCGGTCGGATGCGCAGCGCCTGCGCGCGGCATCACGGTCGCTTTCCAGGCCGAGCTCGATCGCAAGGTCGGCGCAGGTCTCGTGCGCGCTGTAGCCGGCCGCATCGGCCGCCGTGCTGACGATGGCCTTGGCGGTCTCGCAGGAGTTGATGCGTGCGTTGTTGATCCAGGTTTCCAGCCCCTTGGCCCACTTGGTCAACCCGCCCAGCAGCGGGGACACCGCCTCCAATGCGAGCTGGAAGGCAATGCCCGGCAGCGCAGCCGTGATGTTGCGCAGCATGTTCTTGAACTCGGTGGCGGAGATGTGGCTGAAGCTGCCGCCGAACACGTCGATGCCGCCGCAGCCTGCCTTGGCATTCGGAAACTCGATCGCGGCGAGCTGGTACACCTTGTTCGGTGCGCGCATCATCAGGCTGCCGCCGCTGTAGGTGTTGAACGCCTGCCCCCGAAATGCGCCCGGCGCCGTGTAGTTCCCGATCGCACCGAGGTTGTTGAACATCGCATTGACCTCGGCGTTGAGATCGCCCGCGCGCGCTGGCGGCGTTTCCATGACCATGTTGGCGCAGACCATCAGGACGACGAGGATGCGCAATCGCGTGGGTTTCATGGGGAACTCCTGGGGAATCGAGAAATCGGGATGGGTTTGCGGGTCATGGCTCAGGGATCCGCCTTCGACGCAGCGCCTGCAGCGGCCACCTGTGTGATGCGCTCCAACAATTGCGACTCGGACAGGATGCCGAAGCCGATAGCCGTGATCTGGCCGGTGAAGGGTTGCGCCAGGAACACGGCCGGCACCTGCGTGACCTGCAACGTCGTGGCGATTCCGTTGTCGGTGCGCGCGTCGGCAAATCCCGGCAGGGCGCCGCCGTCCAGGCTGACGGCAACGACGCGGATGTGATGGCGATCGCGAAAGGCCTGCAGCACCGGTGCGAACGCATGGCAATACGGGCAGTCCGAGCGGTAGAAAAAGAGCAGCACATGGTCCTGCCCCAGATCCGATACCGAACGCGAGCGGTTGTCGAACTGCTGGCGCTCGAAGACTTCCAGCGCCTTTGCGCCCACCGGCCGGCCTTGCAGCGTGGGGTCGAGCTGCGGCGTGGACCAGGCCACGCGCTGCGCCATGTCGGCAAACTCGGATGCACGTGCGACGACGCGGGACTCGATCTCCATGTAGCCACGCACGTTCGCCTCGGTGGGCCGCATGATGGCGATGGTGCGCGCCTGCTCCAGTGATTTTTGCAACTGCTCGAAGGCGGCGATCTCGGGTGGTTGGGGCACCGGCACGAGATCCTTGGCTGCGACGGGAGGCGGCGCTGCAGGTCGAGGGGGCGGCGCCTCGGCGCTTGTGCCAGACGGGCTCCTGGGTGTCTGGCGAATCGGCGGCGGCTCCTGGACGGGATCTTCATAGAAATGCCAGCCGCGCCAGGTATCCGACCAGTACCGCGGCGGACGGTCCTGTGCATAGGCATTCATGCTGCCCAGCCAGATGAACAGTGCGGACAGCAGCCAGTGAGGGATGCCGGTCGAGAGTCGGGCACACATGGCGGTGTTCACTGTCGGGAGCCCGGGGGCTCGCCGGTCAGGCAGTAGTCGATGCCGAACTCGATCGACTGGCCACGCGCATCGGCGGCGCCGGGCAGCAACACGCCATCATGCCGGAACAGCACGTGGAGCCGGGCGCAACCGGCTTGTACATAGCGTCGTTCGGTGCGCACGTCGATGTGGATCGGCGAGGGCGACTGGAAGCGAAGGCCGATGGCCTGGGCGAGTTCACCGACCAGGATACCGTTGGCGGTGCCGTCGCTCGATTGCAGTGCCTGGCGCAGCAATGGCGATACCTCGCTCACGGGCAGGCGCGGGACGTCGGTGGCCAGCGCCCAGGACTGCGACAGGCTGAGAGCCACGAACAGGCTCCGCATGCAGTTGGATCGATGGAAAAACTTCATGGGCATCTGCCTTTTCCGTAGTAGCACTCGGCAGTACGTTGTGTCGCGCGGTCCACGGTGGACTGATGGTTTGGTAGCGTCGGCACGATGGAGGCATAGAACTCGCTGAGGTCCATGCTGGAGAAATCCAGCGCCTGCAGCTGGGCCAGTGTGAAGCCGGAGCAGTCCGGTCCCCGGGGGTCGCCCCAGCCACGACCCAGCTGCGCGCGACCCTGTTCGTTGACGATGCGGGCGAGCACGCTGTTGAAGCAGCATTTGCCGGTGGTGCGCTCGATGCAGGAGATGCATTTCCCGAGCAGCCGGATGCACGACGAGCAATAACTGCCCAGGCTGTGGCACAAGTTCGCGCCTTCCTTCATCGCAAGCCGTGCCTCCGACTGGCTGCACGAGGTCAGCGACATGGCGGCGAACATCAGCACGGAGATCGCCAGTGACCAGGGGTCGAACGCGACTACCAGGCTGTCGGTGGAGAGCAGCACCGACGAGCCGGCGGGCAATGCCGTGCCATTGACCGCCACCGTCACGCCGTAGCTGGTGAACGAGCCGCTGAAGCCGCCGCCAGCGAGCAGCGCGGACAGGCCCTGGGTGACAAAGGCGCGGTTGTCCGCATTCATCAGGATGTCGAAGACCAGGCGCGATCCCGCACCGAAGATGCCGCGGTTGTTCATGCCAGCACCCGAAGCGTCACTGTCGCAGCAGTTCTTGAACAGCCGGTCCCGGCAGCTGTTGGCCTCGCCTTTGAAGACCTGCATCGTGTCCGTGTCTAGGTACACCGCGGCCTCGCGGGCGGCTTCCAGCAGCGCCATGGAGCGCGCAAAGTCCCCGTCCTGGGTTGACTTCGTGTCGAAGCAGTTGCCCGCGATGCAGAACACATTCGCCGGGCAGTTGCGTACCGACACGGCCGAGGCGGGCGAGGCGGGAGAAAGGGGACAGGAATACCGGTTCTGCGTGATGGCACAGCTGCCATCGGCCGCAGCGGTCTGCAGGCAGGTGGAATCAACCTTGGTACAGCCGGCACTTGCCAGTGGCGCGCAGGAGTCGGCATTGGCCTGCTGCGGGCAGGACATCGGTGTCTCGTAGCGCCAGCACTCACGCGTGACCTGCGCGCCATCGACGACCCGGGTCGCGGGACCGTCGACGCAGCTTGGTGTGCCGGTCACCTGGCAACGTGTTCCAGAGGTGGGGCTCGGGCACTGTTCTTCCCACTGGTCCGTGGTGCTGACGGTTGTGTGTGGCCTCTCGTAGCGCAGCCGCATCTGCGGTATGGGGCCGAACGCCGGGTTGACCTGCCAGCCGATGACGGCGCGTTGGCTGTGTGGTGTCCAGAAGGTATGCCAGGTGTTGGCCTGCACGTCCTTGCCGTAATAGGGCGTCCAGCTTGGAGTCGGGGACCAGCAGGTCCGGCTGTTCAAGGTGGTCGTGACATAGCCGTGTTCCCGGTCTCCGGTCAGGTTGGCGATGTAGTCGCCCTGCTGGGTGCCTGCCGGGCAGGTGGACAGCAGGTCCAGGAATGGCAGGACGGTGGTGCAACTCAGGTCACCCGCATCGCCCAGGCTGCCGGTGCAGGACTGGCGCTGCTCGGCGGCCAGCAGGGCGGTGACTTCGCAGCTGTCGCCACCACATCGTGTGTCGGCGACCCACACACCCCGGCGCTCGTAGTCGGGAATCGTCGCGATCAGCTGCGGGAAGATGCGGGCCTGTGTCATGTCCACGTCGACATAGACCAGTACCGCGCCGGCGTCGGTGACCCGCAATCGCTGCTGCGTGGCCGGGCGGTCCGGTACACATTGCGCATCCAGCCCGGTGGATCCGGAAGCTGCGTGGGCGAACCATTCGCCGGGCGTGCAACTGCCCTGGCGCGTGACGGCAACAATCAGGTTACGCGCGCAGGAAAAATTTGCAGCACCCGAGAAGACGCGGCAGCTGCGAATCTCGCTTGTCGCAGCCGGTGTCGTGTCCACCTGGCAGCCGCTGTAGTAACTTGCGATGTTCTCCAGCGTGGCAGCTGGATTCGCCGCAATCCTGCTGGCACCGAGCACGGCCGGATCGTGGGCGGACACCGCTTCGCGGGGCGTGTTGGCGGACGCTCGCGCGCCCAGCAGCGCCTGGCAGGTCGGGTCCTCGGGCGTCGACCGGCATGCGGTGAAAGTCGCGTCGGTCAGCGCGGGCAGGTTGCGCCCCCCGAAATACTGCGCCTGTGGTGGTGTCGTCGTGTACTGCGGCACCACCTCGCTGGCCCGGGTCGCGGAGATGGCGGGCCGGGTGGAGGTGATGGCGGCCTGGCCGGCCGCGCTTCCCTCCTGGTGCGGCTGCGCCAGCGCCGATGTCTGGGTCACGAGAAGACTTGCCAGCATGAACCACACGATGGCGCGTTGGGTAAAAAGCAGCTGCTGCATGGCGGTTCCAGCCAATCTATCGATCCCTCGTCCAGGCTCAGCGCGCGCGCAGGCGGCGCAGGAACGGCGCCGCGTCGCGAGACTGTTCGGGCGCGCGCTGTCGCATGGCTTGCAGTGCGTAGTCGACGCTGACATCACCCGTGAGCTTGACAAAGGTGTCGGGCGGCGCGCAGACGCCGCTGGCGCAGGAGGTGGGCCGGGTGCCGTCACGCACCAGCACGAAGCTCGGCACCTGTTCGATCGCGAAACGATCAAAGGCCTGCGGGTCAATCTGCATGGCCACGTCGGCCTGCCCGATCAGGGCCTGGACCTGGGTAATGGTTGTGCGGATCGAGTTGTCGACCAGGCCGCGGAGGATGAGCGTTGCCTGCGCGCGCGCGGCTTGGTCGACCAGCTTGCGCAGCGTGGGCTGCGGCATCGACAGGCTGACAAAGACCATCAGCGCGGGCGCGCTGGCCGGACCAAACAGTGGACCCGGTGCCGGGGCACTTGAGGCAAATCCCCTGCCGAGCGCTTCCAGGTCGATGCCGGGGGCAACAGATCCTTGCGCAGGTCGTGGCAGCGCGTCGATGTTGATCGGCCCGCGACGCGCGATGCCCTCGAGCGCCGCTTCGGCTGGCATGGTGTTGCGTTGGCGAGCCTGCTCGATGTCCTGCTCGGTGATCACCGGTTGTTCGCGGCGCACCCGCTCGAGGTCGGCGTCGCTGATGTCCGCCGGGCCCTGGGCGCGCAGACCATGCAATGGCAGCAGAAGCACCACCATTAGCGGCAGCAGGCGAAGGCTTCTGCGCAACAAGCGTTGGCGTTTCGGACACAGCTGCCGTCGTGCCATCGACGCAGGCGAACGCTGCGCCGCCGTGCGAATGAAATCAGTAGCCCGCACAGCAGTTCCTTTTTCTGAAAAGCATGAACGCGAAATCCTCGCCGCGCACCGGAAACTCCTTGCCGGCGCCCCAGACCACGGTGCTGCGGCCGAACGGCTGGCAGCAGCGTCCACCCTCTTTGTCGGTGGCAGCGATCGGGTAGGTGAGTTGCGTCTTGTAGGCGGTCTTGTCCATGACCGGCTCGAAATACGGGCCGCACAGGCCCGCGCGTCCGTGCCAGCCCCAGGCCAGCAGCTCGCGGTGCATCTTGGCCGTCAACCGCTGCGCCATTAGCACCGCGGTACGCACGCCCCCCATGTGATAGGGCACGTGGCCGTCCAGCGGATAGATGCCGCCCTGGCAACCGGCGCACCAGAACAGGTTGGCGATGCCAAACCCCGTGGTCGCGGCCACACAGTCGGCCGCGCAGGCGGCCACCGCCACCGGATTGGCGAACAACACCGCATCGGGGTTGAGGATCAGCGTGAGTTCATCGTCGTTCCACAGCGGATCGACCTCGGTGAGGTAGGCCAGGTCGAAGGCGCCACGCTCCAGGCACGGAAAATCGGTGACGACCTCCAGCCAGTACAGCAGCGGGTTGGTGTAGTAATGCGCCTGGTAGAAGCTGCCGCCGTCGCCATCGCCTTCGGCGCGTGTGAAACGCGCCGCCTCGGGCGCCGCGATGCCCGGATCGAGGTCGATGCCGCCCAGCGAGGCCAGGCAGAACGGTTTCCTGACGGCCTCCACATGCCGCGCCGGCTCCCAGAATCCGACCGACAGGCCGATGGCCGGACTCAATCCGCAGTTGCACACCGGGCTGGCCGGGTTGGCGATGTCTTCCTGGCCACCGAAGTTGGCGATACGCGCGCCACCGATGCTGATTGGCAGGATGCAGGACCAGCAGATGTCGGTGATCGGGTTCGGAAAACGCCCCGTGCAAGTCGAGATACCCGCGTTGGTAGCCGGATTCGCGCCCACGGCAACGAGGAGCAGCGCCATGGTGCGTACAAACGCGGACACTGATTGCAGCAGCCACGCGCGCAGATGCACCAGTCGGGCCATGGCCAATGTCAGGGTCCGGGGGGTGGTCATGGTCATGGTCAATGTCATGGCCGGGCCTGCAGTTCGTCGATACGAAGGCGCAATCCCTCCTGCGACACCAGGGCCGGGACCTGGGCAATCCCCAGGCGACGCGTGAGAACGCCGTGCTGGTCGTAATAGACCGGGATGCGCCAGGACTTCATCAGGTCCAGGTAGGAGCCGCCGGTCAGGATGGGCTTGATGCGCCCTGCAGGCGTGCGCGCCATCAGCGCGCTGGCGCTGGCGACCTGCATCTTGTCGCGGGCGTCGAAGAACAGCAGCTGGCGCGACAGCGATACGACCTCGAGCGGGTTCTTGCGCGTGCCGGCGGCAAACATCAGATTGCCCTTGTCGTCGAACACGTTGCGATCGAGCGTGAAGCTCGGATCGACATAGAAGGTGCGGGGATGGCGCGTGGGAGCAAGGCCATCCACCGGCGCGGGCTGGCGCACCGCGGCGATGCCGCGCTCGCGCGCGGCCTGCTGCAAGCGCGCCAGCTCGCCCGATTGCTCCTTGTCGCGCAGCCGCTGTTCGATCATGCGCAACAGGTGTGGCTCGGTGATCGCATAGGTCGGGCCGACGATTCCCAGGTCGGTGGCGTGCAGCGCCGGCAGCGTCAAGAGCAGGGTTGTCGCGGCCAGCAGCTGCCCCCATGCCGACCGGCGTGAAGCTGCCTTGTTCATCGCGCGGCTCCTTGCGGGCACCGGATCTGGCCGATTGCCTGTTTGCGCGCGGCTTCGTCCTGCATCTGGCTGGCACGGATGAGCGACAGCAGCTGCGGGTTGCCGCCGTCCTGGCCCAGCGCCAGGCGCAACTCCTGGGTGGCCAGCGTATGGCCGCACCTGAGTCGCACGGCCGCGAGGTACTGGCTGGCACCCAGTTCCGCGGCCGGCGCGATCTGGCGCAGCAGGCCGAGGTAGTCCTCCATCGGCATGTCCGCGGATGCCGCGAGCGGGCCACGCGCGGGGCTGGTCTGTGCCTGGACATTCGCGCTGGCCAAGATCAGCAGCGATGCCGCGACCAGCAGATGCGTTGCGGCGTGATGGGCCAGCGCCATATTGGGAATGTGATGCCTGTGTCGTGTCATGGATGGCCTCAAAACAGGGGTGTCAGCGTGGCGATGATCTGGTCGGCGCGCACCAGGCCGCTGCTGCGATAACGCGAATCGAACGAATCAAGGCTGCTGCCGCGCACGTAGTAATGACCCGGCGGAATCACGCCGGCTTCGATGGCCTGCAGCGGTCGCCGGTCGAAGCTGTGGGTCTTTGCGCTGCCCACGGCGATGCCGCCCACCGTGACCAGGCGTTCGTGCACCTCTATCCGGTCTCCCGGCACACCGGCGATCTGCTTGAAGAACGGCTGGGCGCGCAGGCCCGGGCGGCGCAGCTGCTCCGGTCCGTCGAAGTGGAACATCACGTAGTCACCGCGGTGCACGGCCTGTGGCTGGTAGTGGGCCAGCGCGACGTGGTAGGGCAGGCTCGGTGTCCAGTTGAAGACCAGCGGCAGGCGTGGTGTCGGATCGGCGAGAAGCCGGACCAGCGCCAGGATCCAGATCGCCAGCACCACCGACATCCCGATCCCATGTTTGCGGAAGGTCCCCGCAATGGGACGCAGCCATGCCTGCACAGACCGCCGTTCCCGGGCCAGTCCTGGGGATGTGGCACCAGGTGGGGATGCGGCGACGCCCGTAACGACGGCGGTGTTGGCGGCACCTGTGCGTTGCAGTTCATCGGGTTTCATGGCATCTCCAGCTTGTTGCGTAGAAGAGGTGTCAGGTCCACGCTGCGCCCATGCACACCGGCCACGGCCGATCGGAGCACGACCAGGCACTGGCACTCGCGTGGCAGTTCCTCCAGTGCGCGCGGCAGCTTGCGCGCGAAATCACCGGCCATCTGCAGCGCCTTGTCGCGTGCGTCCGGTGCGTCGGCGCGCGTCAAGGCCTGCGTGAACTCGGCCTCCTTGGCGCGGTAGACCTCGGCCAGGTCGACCACGCCGATACGCAGCGCCGGTTGCACCACGTAGCGGTGATAACCAAGCAGGGCCAGCGTGACCAGCAGCAGCGAAGCCAGCGTGTCGAGAGCGAATGCCAGGATGGAGGTTTTCATGGGGTGTGGCCGCGCTGGCGCAGCAGTGTGCGGATGGCCTCGTCCACGCCCAGACCCTGGGCGCGCAGTGCATCGAGCGGCGCGTTGTCCTCCAGCTTGTTGGAAAAGAGCAGGTGCGTTGCCGGATCCAGGATGTTGCGCGCCACGCCTTCGCCCACCGGCGACGAGATGTACATCTCCGAAAACGCGCCGGCTTCGGTGCGCAGTGAATGGAGCAATCGCTTCTTCGGTTCGTCCATCGCCAGGCGCGCCTTGCGGTCGAGCATCTCGATCGATTCGGGTTTCTGGCGCAGCAGGAAGACCCAGTCCGAGCAGTTGAACGCCGCCTCCATCTGGGCCGAGCCGTAGTAGTCGTCGGCGCTCTGCGTCGCGGTGCCCAGCGCGCCACCGTATTTGCGCGCGCGCCGCGCCGCCTCCTCGATCACGGCGGCCTTGACCGGGTCATCGGATCCGACATCACCGAGCTGCTGCTTGAGCTCGTCGATGAACAGGATCTTGCGCCGGTTGCGCGTGAGGTACATCTCGCCGGTGATCTGGTGCAGCAGCAGGATGTTGACCACCGCATGCAGGTCGGGCCGGCGCTTGAGCTCCTCGTTCTCGATGACGATGAAGTCATTGCTGAAGTCGATGTTGTTGCGCCCTTCGAAGTGGCGCTCGTACTGGCCGCCCTTCGAATACGGGTTGAGCATGATGGCCAGGTCCTTGATGCGCTGGTCGTCCACCACGCCGAGCTCGGCGATGGTGCCGCTCTTGAACGCATCGCGCAGCGCGGTGATCGTCAGGTCGCAGCCATGCGCGCGAAACAGCCGCAGCACCATGGCCGAGATCGCCTTGTACTGCACCTCGTCCAGCGTGTGCTGCATCGATGCCATCTTGGCGATCGCCGGCACCAGGATGTCGATGTCCTCGACGACGTCGACGATGTGGGTGAACGGGTTGAGCCGGATGTCGGCGTCGGCCCTGAACTCGATGTAGCTGCCCTGGGCGCGGCGGCACAACTTTTCGAAGGAACGCCCGAGGTCCATCATCCAGACCTTGGCGCCGATGGCCCGGTAGGACCATGCCATCTCGTTCATCAGCACTGACTTGCCCGAGCCTGGCGCGCCGATGATGGCGAAGTTGTAGTTGCCCAGGTCGTTGTCGAACAAATCCAGCGCCATCAGCTGGCCACGCCGGCCACCGAACACCATGGCCGGCGTTGCAGTGCCGCGCCATTCGGCGACAAGCGGGGCCAGGTGGATGGCATTGGCCATGGTCTTGCGCGTGACGCGCCGCATCTTGAGCAGGTCCTGGTGCATGGACCGCGACAGGGTCATCGGCAGGCTGGCAAGCAGCGCCTGGCGCTGCATGTAGGCATCCAAGTTGAGCTGGAAACCCCGGCCGCGCCAGATCGCGTTGGCCGCCTCGAAGGCGCTGGCCGACTGCTCGGGCGGGCACAGCAGTGCCAGCTGGTGGTACAGGCTCACCAGGCTGCCGCCGGCGTCCAACGCGTCCGAGGCCGCGGTCCAGTCCTGCAGCTTCTTGCGTACGTCGGGCATGACGTCGGCCATCCGGCTCTTGGCGTTCTGCGTGGCGCGCACATGGTTGGCCATGACGACCGAACGTGTGTTGTTGGGATCCAGGATCCAGGCACCCATGGTCAGCAGGAAGGGCGTGTTGTATTGCAGCGCCGGCTGCATCAGGTCACCGATCAGCGAGCCCATCTGCCACAGCGCAAAGTGCTCCGGAAAACTCTTGACCGAATACAGCCGCAACTCGAGCGCACTGTCGCCCTGCGCCTTGGACAGGTGCAGCGCGTCGGGATGCGCGATCTGGATGGTGTCGAAGTCCACGATCTGTTCGCGCAACTCGCGCCCGTCGTCATAGGCCTGGTCCGGGGCCTCCAGGCTGTGCAGCCGATCGGGGTTGGTGAACAGCGCGCACCAGTGGATCAGGTCGCTGGCGTCGCACACCCGGCTGGGCATGGAGGCCGAGCGCAGCGTGGAGGCCATTGCATCGCGCAGCGTCAGGACTTCCTCGCGCCGGGCCAGGTCGTGTGCGTCTCCGGGAACACTCACGCTGAGCATGAGCCGGAAATCCCGCAGCGTGTAGTGAAAGCCGCTGGTCAGCGAATGCTGCGCGCCGTGCAGCAGATGGCCGACGCGCTCGCGCGCCAGGCTGCGAAACAGGTTGTCGTTGCGCGTGGGCCGGCCCCAGGGCTGGGCGCGTGCCGCCTGGTCGTCGTCCTCGACGCGCAGGTTGGCGTACCGGCGCAGCATGGTGCCGATGTGGGGAGATGCGAACAGGTGGAACTGGATGCCGGTGCCCGGCGGGCAGTTGGCATACAGCGACACCAGGACTTCGGCCATGCGCTCGTCGGCGCCCGACTGCGGCAGCAGCTCGAGCAGGAAGCCCATGCCCTCGCGGTTGACGAAGATTTTTTCTTCACCCAGGTAGGCGCTGTAGGGCAGCCAGTGGGCGAACTGGTCGGTGGCGCGTGCGGGATCGCGGGACATGCGCAGAAGTGCCTTGTGTTGGGGTCGCGGCGTGGTCTGGGTTGCATTGATGTTCATGGTCTGTCTCGCAGCTGGCGCAGGCGCTGGGGGTCCAGCGGGTAATGGGGTTGCTGAGGGGGCAGGGGCGGAGGCGCGGTCGTGGCTCCATGTAGGTCCTGCGGGGCCGGGCGTTGGGGCTCGCCGAGCGTGGCAGCTGGCTGGCGGACCTCAAGGGGATCGCCGGGTTTGTCCGGGACCTGCTTTGTCTGCGTCCTGGCTTGCGACTCGGTGGGCGCGTTAGATGGGCTGGAAAGGGCAGCGGGTGCCGCGGGCGCGGTCAGCATCGCGCGCCGGTTGTCCCGGCCCTGCCGGCGGATATGGGCCATGCGCCACTGGCCGCTGTCGATCAGCAGATAGACATAGGCCTGGTCGTGCAGGTCGCCATCGCGATCCTCCCAGGCCTGGGTCCACAGGCGCAGCACGCGCGGCGGCGAACGCAGCGATTGCTCGCTGCTCGGCGTCAGGTCGCCAGTGGCGGTGGCGCCGGCCCGTGGCGCCGGCGACGCGGGTGGGGTCGGCGGTCGGGCTTGTGGTGGTGCGGCGGCAGGCAGGTCGGGCGCGGCTGTCCGAATCGTTGCCGTAGCTGGAGCATTGCGCTGCACCGGCAGCGTGGCGTGCACGGTGTTGGCGTAGGTGCCGGACACCG
The DNA here is from genome assembly GCA_027214345.1 of Comamonadaceae bacterium G21597-S1. Taxonomy (GTDB): domain Bacteria; phylum Pseudomonadota; class Gammaproteobacteria; order Burkholderiales; family Burkholderiaceae_C; genus CAISIP01. The sequence continues at coordinate 224,249 of JAPWHR010000007.1, read as the reverse complement.
AGTTGCAGGCCACGCCGACGGGGGCCTGGCAGGCATAACGGCTCTCTCCGTCCAGGCCCGACATCGAGCCACAGCCGGCAAGGAATGCCGTGATACACGTGGTCAGCGCTGGCAAGGCGGCGCGTGAGAAATCGGTGTGTGTCGTCATGGCTTGACCGCCTTGCCGGATTCCTGGGCGCGGGCCTCGAGCACGCCACGCTCGACAAAACCGTCGGTGCGGCTGCCGTCGGCCCAGATCAGCGTCGGTGTGCCCTGGATGCCCAGTCGCTGCGCCAGCGCCAAGTTGCGCTGGATCGGGTGCGGGCAGGTGCCGGCGCCATCCAGCAGGCTGGCATCCGCGTGTTGCATCAGGCGTTGCCAGGCCAGTTGCCGGTCCTGTGCACACCACACGCCGATCGGCTTGGCCTCGCCCTGGAACGGCACGAGGAAGGTGTAGATGCTGATGTTGTCCAGACTGGCCAGTTCGGGTTCGAGCCGCTGGCAGAACACGCAGTTCGGATCGCTGAAGACGGCGACCTTGCGCGCGCCGCTGCCGCGCACCGTCCTGATCGCGTCGTCCAGCGGCAGCTGGTCGAACGCGATGCGGGTGGTGGCCGGGGGTGCCTGGTCAGGGCGGTTTGCGGTAGCGGAATTGGCCAGCGCCAGCTTGGTACCGGTGATGTCGCGCATGGTCTGGGTGTCGAACATGCGCCCGAACAGGAAATAGCGCGGATTGGCACTGGCCACATAGGCGACGTTGCCGTTCATCCAGACCTCGAACAGCCCGGGCAGTTCCGAGCGTCGGACCTCGGTGAACTGGGTTGCCGGATGTGCCTTGCGCAGCGCGGCCAGCAGGCGTGTCTCGCTGGAAGATTTTGCCGTCGTCTGGGCATTGGTCGCGCCTGCCAGCGCGCAGGCGAGCATGATCGACACCATGCGCAGCTGGCTCGCTCCGCGCTTGTGAAAAAAATCAGTCTTCGATGTCATCGCCTTGTTCCTCCAGGGGTCGGGTGCCAGGGTGCGGGGAATTGCGGGTGGTGGATCCGTCAGCACCTGCTGTCGCGGTGTTGGCGTGCGCAGTGAGGTCCATTGGGGTGTCGATACGCACGCCCTTGGTGATGACGACGTCGATCTGGCGGCCGGCGTCGACCTCGATCACCGGAAAGGTGTTCTCGGCCAGCTTGATGTAGTACTGGGCCAGCCGGTCCAGCGCGCGGCCGACGCCGCCGCCGATGCCGGCGCGGTAGGCGTCGGCGCCCTGCGCGTTGGCAACCGTCCCCAGGGCCGAGGTGCTGTATTCGGTGGCGGAGCTGGCAATGCCCTGGCCGATGCCGCTGACGACCCCGGCCAGCAGCGCGTTTGCCAGCATCTGGCCCTGCTTGGTGACCAGGCGACCGCGCATGCCCACCTTGCCGTCCTCGCCATAGACGCTGCCCTGGATGCGTACCTCGAGTGTGGCGCCGTCGCTGCGCACGCACGAGAGGTTCTCGGTGCGCAGGTAGGCGCGCTCGGCGCTGATGTCACCGTAGCCGGCCGCGATCACGAAGCAGTCCTTGTATCTGCCGCGGAACTGGTTCGGAAGCACGCTGTTGTCGGCAAGCCGGATCAGCACCGGCTGCGGGTTGGACTGGGCCTGGCCGCCGGTGGGTGCGTCCAGGCCGCCGAGCAGCGTGCCGCGTGTGAAACTCACCGGCAGGAAGGTGGCGGTGCTGCGCTCGGGCGCGTCGGATGCCGTCGTGGTGGGACTGCTGGTGCCGGCGCCTGCAGGGGCGGTGTTCCTGGGCCGCTCGGTGACGGTGATGCGCACGATTGGGGGCGCAGGCGGCGTATCGGGGCTGGCGCCTGGCTCTCTTCCGAGTGCCGTCTCCCGTGGCGGTGCCGAGGGCCAGTTCGGCCCGGCGGTTGCTGGCGGTGGTGGTGGCGGAGGCAAGGGCGGCAGCACCGCCAGCGGGGGCATCGGAGCAGCCGGTGGTGGGGGCAGGGTCAGTTGCCGTGGCGGATTCGATGGCGCTGCGGCGGGTACTTGGGCCTGGTTGCCGAGTTTCTGTTCGAGCTCGGCGAAACGTTGCAGCGTGCGCGCCTCGAAGGACTGCCGTTCCTTGTTCAGGCGTGCCTGCTCCTCGCGTTCGCTCTCGTATTGCGCCAGCTTGCGACCGGCCGTGCCGACCCACTGGTCCACCGGGTTGACCTGCGAGCCGGCCGGCATCACGCCGATGTTCTTGGTGCTGGTAGTTCCCGACTCGCCGGAGCGTGCCGGCGAGGGTCCCGACTGGCTTTCCGCGAACACGAATACCAGCCACAACAGCGCCAGCCCGGATCCCAGGATGGAGATCAGCAGCAGGTACTGGCGTTGGCGCGGCGACAGGCGCTCCAGCAGGTCGCGCGACAGGCCGGGTAGCGGGGTCGCGGGCCTCATGGCGTACCTCCGCGGCGCATCACGTAGACCGTGGTCGAGGCGCCGGGTGCCACGGTGTGCTGCTCGATCGCAACGCCGGTGACGGCGGCGTCGTCGCGGTCGAACTCCTGTTCCGTCAACGTGATCGGCTCCGTCCCGGCGTTGTGCAGCAGGTATTTCTCGCCGATGAGGTGCCGGCCCTGATACTGGCTCACTTGCGTGAGGCGGACATCAGGGCGCAGCTGTACCGGGCGGTGCATGTCCTGGGCCTGGTAGTCGGTAATTGCCTGCCCGGTGGTCATCGCCAGCAGCAGGGCCTTCATGGCCTTGATGGGAGCCGGCGCTGGCGCCGGGCTGTGCGGTGGCTGCTGCTGCGCGGAGGCTGCGGCGGCCAGGCGCTGCGAACGGTCGCGGATCACGATGGTGTCGGCGGGGGTGTCGGAGCGGTGCAGCAGCAGCGTGTAGGTAGCGCTGGCCGATGAAATGAACAAGTTCACCGGCTTGCTGCTCGTGCCGACCGGGCGCACATAGATTTCGCCCTTGTCCCGGTCGCATTCGACGACGACTTCGCCTTGCGGATTGACCGGCGGGGCCAGCGGGGCTGTGTTCACCGTGCCGACACCGCTTGTCGATGCGACGGGCGCGGTGGATGGGCTGGCGCAGTGGCTGGAATACACGCTGCCGAACACGTCGGTGATCGGGGTGCCGTCGATCCGGATGCGTGTGGGCTCCTTGATCGACATGATCGCTTCCGCTGCGACGCCGTCGACGGCGTCGATCAGCTGCAGCGCGTGGCCGGGCGGGCTGAGTGCCAGGCAGGCAGCGAGCAGGGTGATCTGTCCGGCGGCGGGCAGGCGGGTCGCCGGCCAGGTTCGCGGCTGCCTGGTGAGGTCACTTGGTGGCATAGGGAATTTCCTTGAAAGTCTTGAGGTGCAATCGGGCGCCGGCGTAGCCGAAATCGACCCGGTAGGCGCGCAGCTCGGTGCTGGTCTCCAGGCCGTTCACGAGCGTGCGCAGACGGCCACGCACGACCACCGACTGCGCGTGGTCGTCGACCTGCAGCTGCAGCGGTGCAAAGGCGGTGCTGGCGTTGATGCGCTTGAGCCGCTCGGACTCGAGTTCCTGGCGCGCGCGGAATTCGCCATGCTGCTCGGGTGCGACGTAGCCGAGCAGCGTGTCCTTCTTCCAGTCGATGCTGGCCGGGGTTACATCGAGCACCAGCCAGGCGATGAAACTGGCCATCTGCTCCAGGTATTCGGGGCTGGCGCGGCGGGCGCTGACCCAGAAACTCTTGTGGATCTCGGGCGGCACGACGACGGTGCGCACAGAGCCCAGCAGGCTCAGGATCACCGCCAGCGCGATGACGTGGCTGCTCGACAGCAGGCCCACGGCCAGCGTGAGCCGGGTATTGCGTTGGCGCAGCGACTGCAGGTCGCCGGACAGGCGTTGGAAGTCCATGGTTGTATTGCCGGTTGTCAGCCCACCATGCGGCGGATGTGGGAGGGGGGTGTTGCGCGCATGGCCGTCAGCGGACTGGCTGGCAGGTGCCAGTACAGCCAATGCACGGCGAAGGCGGGATGGCGGTCGGCCTTGAGGCGTGCCACCCAGCGCGACAAGCCGATGCCCGCTGCCATGCAGGCGGCCAGCGACCAGCGCGAGCCGGACACGTATCCCACGAAGAAGAGGAACAGGAACGGCGCTGCAACGTCGACGTCCCACAGCCCGATCTTCCAGGGATCGTCCAGGCGTCGCGGGATGTAGGTGTCGGCGCGCATCGTTGCTCCGGCGTTGGTTGCGATCGGGATGCGCGTGCTTCAGATCACTGCGCCCATGATGGCGCCGGCGATCACCAGGCCCACGGCCGCGAAGATCGCCAGGCCCACATAGAACAGGACCGGGCCGAAATTGCGCAGCGCGGACAGCGAGATCAGCGCCACGACAAAACCCACGAAACCCACCAGGGCCTTGATGCCCGGGCCCAGCGCGGCAATCTGCGTCAGCGCCGAGGTCATGGGGCCGGTGATGCCATTGAAGTCGATCAGGTCCAGTGCGTGGCCGGGCAGGGCGATGCCCAGTCCAATGACAAGCAGCGCGAGGATGAGGCGCGCGGGCGGGAGGCGCCAGGACAGGCAATGCGTGAGCCGGCGGCCAGGCGCGGGGCGGTCGGGCGAAGCGGGCAGGGGCGTTGCGGTGGCAGGATGCATGAGCGGATCTCCGTGGAAGTTGGGAATGGCTTGGGCGGGTCAATGGCGGGTGGCGGAACGGGTTGGTTTGCTGGTGGTGTTGCGGGTGCTGTTGCGGGTGCTGTTGCGTGAGGCGCCTGGGGCTGGTCGCGGACGGTTTGTAGGTGAAAGTCCGGTGGATCGGGTGGGAGCGGGGCCGGCGGCCGGTTCGGGTCCTGGTGCGGCCGATCAGGCTGCTGCGTGCTTGATGGCGCGGGCGACGACAGGCGTCTTGCGCCGATTAGACTTGCTGGTGATGGAGCGGTACGAACGCTTTCGGATCGATCCACCGTGTGTTGGATCGCCTGTGTCATGGCATTTCGCAGGGCGGGCGCGTTGTTGGCCTCTGCGGGGCATCGCGGCCTGCGCACCGATTGCAGGCCAGAGGACCTGGCGTGCCGGTTGACGGTGAGCCGGGGGTTCATGGCTCAGCCCTCGACTTCAGGTTCGCACCACTGGTTTTCCTAACTGAGGTAGCGGCATGTGTCTGCGCCGGATCGCCGGCCGCCATGCCGGTTGGTTGCGGTAGCTGCCGGTAGACGCGCCATGCATAGGCCGAGCGTGCCCGTCGGCATTCGGCGCCCTGCAGACGGGTGCATGAGGCGTTGTAGGCGCCCACGGCCTCCCAGGAATTGCCCCACTGCGCGATGTTGTGCGCCAGAATCCAGGCGCCGACCTGCATGTTGGTGCAGGGGTCGAACAGATCGGATTCCTGGATGCCATGGCGCGCCAGGCGTGGCAGGTGGCGGCTGTTGATCTGCATCAGGCCGATGTCATACGACCCCGTACGCTGCAGATGCGAGCGGTTGACGGCCTGCGGTGACAGGTTGGATTCGACCCTGGCGATCGCATACAGCAGGTCGGCCGAAACGCCCCAGGCCTGGGCCGCCTCGCGCCAGCACGCCTGGCCCGCGGTCGGGACTGTGGCCAATGCCATCGACATCAGTAGCAAGAACTCGAGGCGCATCACTTTTGCTCGTGAAACAAGGAACCGGCTGCCGCGTTTTCGGCAGTCGGGCATCGGTCACCCGCCTCAAGGGCGGGAGCAACGGGTCGGATTCGGGTCAGGTCGACATCGCGGTCAGGGCGATGCGAACCAGATGCGGGTGGTGATTAGCGGTACGGCCAGCTGCAAACCTGGCGCTTGCCGTATATGGGTCAGGAGCAGAGTTCGGGTGACGCTGCGTTGGCGCGGTGTGCCATGTTGCTACGTGCAAACCGGAACACGGTGGCACCGGATGCATCGTCAAGCCGGCTCAGCGCGACGCAGGTGGTGGTGAACTGGTCGAGCTGGAACTTCGGATGCGGATGGCGGTTCTGCGAATCGCGCTGCAATTCCAGCAGCAAGGCGTATTGCCCGCGCCACATCCATTCGCGCAGACGTGTCGTTTGCGGATCGCGCTGGATCAGCTGCGTGCGCAGGTAGTGGAAGATGCGCGCTGAAGGCAGTGCCTGGCTGAAGACATGTGACACACAGGCCGATATCAGATCCGGAAACCGGAAACACGGCGCTACGTTCGGATCGCTGCGCATCAGCGCATACAGCCACAGGTGCTCGTCCGGCCACAGGCGGGTCTCGACGGTGTCCGGGTTGCCGGTGTTCGTCTGACGGCTGGCTGCCAACGTGCCATTGGCTTGCAAGGATGGTGTGGTCATGGTTCGGTGCTCGGATCGGTGGGGTGGGATCAGCGGCTTGGGGCCATGACTGAAGCGTAGGGTCCGCCGCTGGCCGCGTCGCAGGACAATGCGGTGTTGTCGAGGGGGGTATTGGCGTTGGGTTGGTTGCTGGCAAGCAACTGACGAGCGCCGCGGTCGAGTAGCGGCTGTTTTCGAATCAGGCTTGCGATCGACGTCGCACTTGCTCGTGCTGCCCGGACTGAATTACGACGACGCGCGGCTCAACCAACAATCCGACTTGTCAGGTTCCTTTTTATGTGAACCTCCGCTTCGCGGCGTCGGGTCGCTCGCCAACGAACCGTATCGAAGGTCCTGCTGAACTGGCCAGCGTCATCACAGGGCCAGCACCGTATGGTTTAGTGCAATGGCAGTTCGTCACAGAACTCGAGTCCTGATGAAGACTCACTGCGGCCCTCGACCATCCGGATGGCATGGGTCCTTGGGGCACCCATCAGACTTTGTCGGTGGCCGCTTTTTGGGAAGGCCGATCGTCATGTCGGTCGTCGTGTCCCGACCAGAAGCGGGTGCTCGCGGGTGTCAGCCTTCGGGTAGCTAAAAAGTATTCTCTGTCGAGGTTCCAAAAATAAAGCTGCCGCTCAGCTCGCTGCGTCCCTTCCATATTGCTGACAATGATGGCGCGAAAGCTTGAGACAGGTAGGCAGGGGTTTGCTGACGGTTGCGAGGGCCTAAGTGGACGTACGCTTTGTTCCAGCGGAAGGCAATGGTCGAATTCGCGACGCCAATGTCAGCGGCGCAGACATCTAGAGGTCGATCCATGGCGCCGCGTCGTGTTCGCTCACCTTTACACCAAGAAGTGTTTTTCGGTCTTTGGACTCGTGGCGCTTCACCGCGTTCTTGAGGTCGTCGCGGGAGAACATCCGGAAAAAGATTGGGGTGCGACAGGCGCCTTCAGCGTCCTTGCAGGCCTTTGAAAGGAGCCGCCAGACCCGTCGATCGACGCACGACACGAGCAATCGGTACGCGCAGTAGGCTGGCAGAGCGCTATCCGCCTTCACTCCTTTATCGATCCAATGCGACATCCGTCGCGCGGTGTCTCGATACTGTCGGGCGCTGGCAACCACGTCGTCAAGTCCGCAAGCCTCAGCGCCATTGTGCTCGATGCTTGATTCGAAGGAACTGTCATCGGGGGCGGACGCTGCCAACAGCAAAACCGCGCGGCGACGGTAGTAGGTGGCGTCGGACTGAAGCTCACGCTGGGCCAGCGCCTGCAGCCAAGGCCCGTTGCCGCCCGCCACGAGCTGTTCGGCAAACAGGAGTAATTCGGCATCGTTCTTGGCATCGTCGAGTTGCTGCAGCCACCACTTGCGAGTCTCATCTGACTCGGACGCACTGCACAATGCTACGTTGAACAGCTTCTCGCCGGTCCACCCGTCGACATCGGTCACCAAACTTCGCTCGTAGCCGATGACGGACCGGAGTCGCAGGGCGTCGCTCAATCGACTCGGCAGCAAGGATCGGCACAACGCAGTCGCGAACGGCAACGCGGCATATAGCGTCTGGCGAGCCACGGCCTCTCTCAACAGCGCCTCGATCTCCGGGAGGAAGGTCGCATCGGCCTCGACCAGGCCCGTAAGAGTGTCGTCCGACCAGAACGACGCGAACCCCCAGTCGCCTTCTTGTTGAGCCGTTTCCAATGCCGACAGAAGAGCAGCCTGGAGTTCTGCGGAGCGCTCGTCACTGCCTCTCAGAACGCGCGCGAACTCATCTTGGTTGCCTGGGGGCAAGCCGCCCCAAATCGACATCTCGCTTCGGAAGGAAACCGAGTTGTCTTGTTCGGACCAGTCGACCGACACGCCCGCCCATGGGTGATCGGAGGTTTGCGGGTCGCCGACGGTGATGGGCAAGGAGGTCGGCGTAGCCGATGCGGGGCGAATACGCCTGCGGAGCCAGTCGAGAACCAGACCCGCGAAGGCCTGCAACACCTCTGCGCGGCGGTGAGTATTCGGCCGGCCGGCCAGGTGACAGCATTCACGTAAGCTACACCGCGACAGCACTGAAAGAATAGGCCCTTTGGCGTGATCCAGTAGCAGCCGCGTTCCGTACAACTTCTCAAGGGCGCAGGATTGTGGGGACCTCACGGTCAGGACGTCGACCAATTGCGATTGAACCTGCGGCGACAGGTTGGCGGCAATTTGCAAAGCGAGCCCACGGTCGACCGTAGAAGCCGATGCCAGTCCTCGACGCACTGGCTCCAGCCACACCTCGTCATTTAACCCCGACTGTTTGCTCGCGAACCACAGCACGGCGGTCAGGGCGTGGTTCGACTCGTCAATGCGCGCAGCAATTGAACGTTGCTCCTCGAGGGAGTCCAGCGATCTGAATCGGGTGGAGGCCCGCGCCAGTAGACGGGCGTCCTCCGGGCGCGAGATCAGCATGTCGACTTGTTCGCTGGGCGCGGCGTGGGAGAGCAACATGCACAACAACATCGCCTCGGCCACGCGCCCGGGTTCGTCCTCTTCAGTCGCGCGGGTTATCAACACCTCCCATGCCTGGCGCAACGTTATGACCTCGGTGCTGCCCAGTAAGCTGGTGAGGCTGTCAGCGGAGAAGACCCATGCGTACAGCCGTTCGCCCGAGCGCTCGGAGATGTCACTGACAAACTCGAGGATCTTTGTCAGGAGCAGATCAGGGTCAACTCGGCAGAGTATCGGCTCGAATAAATCCCAGCTGTCGTCGGCCTCGGCCGTCGACAAACCCTGTCTGCGGGAACGTGCATTGAACGAGCTCACCGCCGCCTGAACTTGGTGGACGAACGCTGGCGGAAAGCTGACATCGGGATCCGAGGCGGCGACCTTTGCCTTGGCGAGGCGCAGGTGCGACGGAACCTCGGGATCCACTAGGTATTGCGGGAGGTCTTGGCTGGTCGGCGTGCGGAAGACTCGGGCGTAGCGGTCGTCGACCTGCGTAGGGGGAGCCTGGGCATCCAGCGCTCGCAACTGCCCGGCCAGGTTCGGCGCCGCGAGCGCGCGCACCAGCCTGCGTTCGACCCGGACGGCCTCGGTCGATGACAGTCCGGTGAGTGTCCCTAGCGTCGCCTGGACAAGATCGGCGAGCGGTTGGCGGCTCGAGGCGATGATCCAGTACACCACCGTCGACCGGGAACTGGCCATCACTGCGTCGGCCGCGAGGCTCGTCACCAGCATCGGATAGAAAAATCGCCGATCGCAAAATGAAACGACCGCCAGGGCGAGGCGACCAAGACGGACGAGGCGCTGGTCCTCGACCCGCGTCAATGAGATCCCGCCGCCGACATCGGTCGCTTGATCGACCAAAGGCACCAGCGCAACCGCACGCGCGTCCAACGCTGGCGCCCTGTCTCTTGATAAATCTCGCTCGTGTTCGCCGAGCGGGTGAATGAATCCTGCCCACCGGATCAGGCGAGTTCTGATTGCCTCTTGGCGATCAGTGTCGCTGGCCGCTGCCACTAGCCCCTTGAGAACTTCCCGCTCGACTGCGTGATCGACGCCGGGCCGGACCCAGAGCCGTTCGCATACGTCGCACAGCACGTTGACCTGCCGTGCGGCGAGCATGAGCACGCCATCAAGCAAACCGGCATCGGGGTTCGTGCAGTTGATGAACTCGAGTACCAGTGCAGCAGGTGCTTCACGTGGCACTGTGGGATCCATGAGTGCCCTGATCGATGCCGACGCGCAGATCCTTGCCGTGAGAGGAAACCGGTGGGTATCGCTCAGCCAATCGGCAACTCGTTGCCGCAGCTGCTCGATGCTGCCGGTGTTGTTGCGGAGCACGTCGACCAGAAGGAGAGCCATGCCTTCGACGAGATAGCTCTCCTCAACACTGTACCCACCGGAAGGGCACGCGCGAAGCACTCCGCCCGATGCAAGTTCCCGGAGGATGTCGCCGTGCGATTCGGTGCCCGGTAGACTGGCAACCACGTCTTGCGACCGTACGCTTTCGCTCGCTCGCCGTGCGAGATCGCGCAGGAGTACCTCGAAGTCCCTCCCTCCCAGGGGATAGTCCGTTCGGGTCCTTACTCGCGCCCGCATCGCATCATAGAACAGGCGCTCGACCGTCAAATCCTCTCCCGCCTGGAGCTGTTGCACGATCTTCAAGGCCGTGGCCAGATACCTCGGCTTGCGCACCAAGGGTCCGACGCGCCGCAGCCGTTCGACATCGGCCAGGTCCATCTCGATCAGCGCCTCGGCGAACTCGTTGTCGTCAAATGGCTTCACCTCGATCAGATGCGGCCGCAGCAAGAGACGCTCGGCAAGTTCGTCCCGCCAGGTCTGCGTCCTGCAGGTGACTATGATCGAGACGTGACCCTTGAATTCGTCGATCGAGCGTACCAAGTGCCTTGCCCAGAAGGTGATCGCTTGGCGCTCGTTGATTCCATCCAACACGACCAACAGCTGCTGGCGTGTAGTAGCGCCCTCAGTCCAACGCTGAAGCTTGGCGAAGAAGTTGATTTCTCGGCCGCTCGCGAGGGCTTCCGTGGCGTGATCCGCAAGTTGACGGATGGGACTTTCGCTTGTGCAGTCCCCCGCCGAGAACCAGAAGACCGCGGGCGCGTTCTCCCGGCCGATACGAGCATGTACCCAACTGGCGACGGCCCAGGACTTGCCGTTGCCTTCCTCGCCGTGCACCACGCACAACGTGCTGGATACGGGCTCCAGTGACGCGTCGATGAACGCATCCAGTCGAGCTCGAACGCCCAACCTGGGGATGTCGCGAACGTCGCCCACGCCTGCCACGTCGAGCCGGCGTTCGAAGCGGCCGACGCTGGCGTCCTCGCTGCGCATGGCTTGGCCCAGCTTCTCATTGAGTCGATCTCGAAACGTCGGCAGACCGACAGTCCCGCCATCGAGCGAGTTGCTGATCCTTTGCAATCGAGCCGAGAAACTTGCGCTGGAGCGAACGGCGGTCAGGTGGGTTTCCAGCTCGGATGTGCCGTTTGGCAGTACGGGGGCGCAGTGTTGCAGCACGAGCGCCGAGGCGTTGGCGCATAGCACGTCGAGGTCACCGGGATCGCCCGCGCTGCCGCACTCCAGGATCAGATAATCGATGCCGCGCTCGCGCGACATCTCCTGCAGCCATCGCGCAACGTTCGCATCCACGTCGCGGCTGGTTGCCAGAATCCAGACATCTATCTGCGGATCCTCGCTGGTGGCGATGTGGATCTCAGCAATGAGCTCACGCTGGTCCAACTTAGTGTCGCCGCGGTACCGCTTGCACTCCACGACCGCGAACCACGGCGACGCAGTATCCGAGTCGAGGTCTCTGCCTCTTTGCGGGCCAGAACGCGCAGGCCGGAACGATACGCCGGTCAGATAGGAGAGCATCCTGGCGATAAGGCCTTCGAAGCCATTCGTGCCAGTAGGGTCCAGTGCCTGCAAAGCTGCGGCTAGCGGATTGCTGGTTGGTGAAGCTGGTCGCATCGGGGCTCTCTAGATCTGAAACGATGGCTGGGCCTCCACTTACCCGCAGCTTCGCGAGCGTCCACGAATATTCTATTGGTGACCGTCGCGGCGAGTCGAGCGTCGGCAATGTACCTGTCGGCAATGTAGCCTGAAGCTGCCGCTCGTCCGTGCGAAGGCGACCGGCCGCAATCAATCTCGAGGAGTCGGATAGCGGGAAATCTTGATCGGCGGCTCACCTTCGTCCACTGCAATTTCATGTTTCAGGCTGGCTGCCACAAAGCTGACGACCAGCGGCTGCGGCAACCAGAACCAAGCCGGTCAAATCACGCGCCCGCTCAAAGCGGTCAAACTTGCCGAGTACAGCGCCACAGTTTTTTCGCTAATCGCACGTCGACGGTGGCGTCAAGCGTCAGTGTCCTCTGCCATTTCTAGCGCGTCATCAACGTTGATACCCAGGTACCGGACTGCGCTTTCAGTTTTGGCCTTGTCAAGCAGTGGTTGGACGGCACGCAGTTTCTTGGTTGGCCGGCAAAATGCGCGAGGCCTTATTGCGCTTTATGGAGTGGGTTCCGTAGGCCGCCGGGTCAAGCCCAATCTGCCCCACCCATTTGTCCGCGATGCGGGTGTACTGTCGCGTTCCCAGATGCGGGGATTCATGGATTCGACTTGGAAACAGAAAACACTCGGATCGCAGCTCCGCTTCTTTGATCCATGCACTCACACGTTCTTGGGTTGATTCGGTGATTTCGAGACCTGCCGCATGTCGGACCTTTTTGGGACTGGGTGCGGACAGTCAAGACCCTAGAGAGGAAGTCAACTTGCCGGCCTAGAGCAGACGGCAACCCAAGTGCTCAAAGGTCGCTCATTGGCAAGGCACTGACGCTGCGCATGCTCCGATCGGACTGCAACGTTTCCGCCGTCGCATTAGCGCTGCAGTTTCACGCGGAGGCGACGCGCCCGTTCGGTGAACGCCTTCTCGCCGCCTTCGAGGATACCGCACACGGCCTTTCGGATCCCGGCTTCTTCCAACCCACCGGCGATGTAGCTGAAGGATGGCAAGCCGCCGTCCGCCGCGGGGATCGCGTTCGCGATGATGATCTGATCTGCGTCGGTGTTGATGACCAGATTGGCGTTGTGTGTGACCATGATCACCTGGCGCTTGGATTTCGCCTCGACGAACAGCGTGACCAGTTCATCGAACACCGACTTCGGATCGAGGTTCTCTTCTGGCTGGTCGATGATCAGCGGACGGTCGTCGGCATCGTCGAGCGCCAGGTAGAGGAGCAGTAGGACGATGCCCCGCGTGCCAGGCGAGAGCTTGCGAATGTCGATCCCATCGTAGAGGATTTGATACTGTACGGCGATGTGATCGGTGCTGAACAGCCATTGCGCAAACCGCCTCAGCCAATGTCGGAACGCCTCCTGTTCGGCCGGAGCATGCGGCGCATGCGCGAGCAGTTCCTTGTAGTGCGAGATGATGAAGGCGGACATCGCGCCTTCGATGTCTTGCGCGGAGCCAGTCTCCCATGCTGGCTGCAGTTCGGCGCGGGCGACCTTCTCCAGCGCACCGATCCCGTAGAACGAGCCGGCCTTGCGGCAATCCATCAGATCTTCCTCGCCTTCGGTGGCCCAGCGGGCGACGTCGGCAACGCGCTTGACCGTGGCACTCAGCCGCTTTAGCGTGCCGCTCATCGCGTCCAGCCGCTGCATCAGCGGCGCGTATAACTCGATCAACACCTTCTGTTCGTTGATCACCGCGGCGAACAAACGTCCATACGCCTCGTCACGCTCCCGCTGCAACGTCTTGCGACGCTCGAACGCACCGTTGGCGTTGTCTAGCCGGGTCATTAGTGTCTGCCACGCCGCTTTCTCGGTCGATATCTTCTTGGACAAAGCCGCATATTGGTTCTGCACTGCCTTGTCCGCGCTGATGGAAAGCTCCAGCCTCGTCATTTCGGCGCGCAGCAAAGCGATCGTGGACTGGTTCAAAACGGCATCCAAAGGGATCAGAGGGACCTTGGGATCGCTAGGATCCGGCACGTTACCATTGATCTTGGCCATCTCTTTGTCCGCCCGGGCGATGTAGCCGGTCAGGGCCGAGTCAACGTTGCCCTTATAGACCAGCAGAAAGTCGTCCCACTGCTTGGCGTCCAGACCGCTGCCTTGGTGCCGAGACATTACGTCGCGCAGCATCTCAGGCGATTTGGCGCTGCGCGTGTTGTTCACCTCATCCTGCATCGCCACGAAAGTCCGGCGCTGCGCGGCGAGGGAGTTGACTCTGGACGTTAGAGACAGAACCGCTTCGGCCAGCGCCGTGTGACGCTGGACTTGCACTTCAGTGCCCTTCTTGATTGCGAGCTTGGACTGGTCCGCGACGTAACCCTTGATCAGCTTGTCCTTCGCGGTCACCTGTGCGGTCAGGGTCTCGACGAGCGCTTCGAACTCCAATTCCGTAGCGATGCGATCCGAGGTCGCCGCAATAGCTTCCCCCTGCATCCGGCGCACCTGCTGAAAACGTAGTGTGCGCTGCTCACGCAGTTCGTCGAAGCTGTAGGCACCCTCTTGGCCGTCTTGCGTGTGCGCCTCGAAGATAACTCGTTCGATTTCTCGCACCAGACCCTCCGAGGCGCCCTTGGAGGAACACAATTCCTCGACGAACTGCTGCGACAGGTACCGCGCGCGAGGATAAGCAAGATCGTCCGCATCCCGGCCGTCAAGCCGGCAGACCGATGGGTCACCGCCGCCGCCCCAAGACAATGCCACGCGCGCATCGCCGATCAGCGGACGCGCCCGGACAAGGAACGATGGGCTGATGTTCTCATCCTCGTTCCAAGCGTTCTCGGAAATCGCTTCGCACCCGGCGGCGATCGCATCGGCCAGCGCGGTCTTGCCCGACCCGCGCGCACCGATGATTGCGACGAGCCCGCCGTTCAGAGGGATGTCGTTGGTCGTGATCCACGACGCGTCGTCGACGTGGACCTGCGAGATCACCTGCGAAGGCATCGCTCCCCTGAGGGGTTCGCTACCGACCCAAGCGCGGCCGTGCGGATCAATGCAAGCCTGGCGTAGCGCATCGAACGTCAGCGCGCCCTTAATCCAAGTATACCGGTCCTCGGCCGGCCGGCCGATGGTCGCGAGATCGTGCGCATCGCAACCGTTGAGGCAAGGTTTGCACCCGTCATATCGATGCTGTAGCTGCTCCGCGGTGACGCCCTTTAGGCCGAGCCAGAAGTCGCGCTGAGTCGGACTGCCCGCGAAGATTATGTGGGAGAATTTTTCGATTTCCTGACGGATCGTCTTGTCCGCAGCCTGCTGTAGTCCCGAGGTGCCGTCGCCCTTTGCGCCCGCGACCGCAATGAGGATGTTGTCTCTGGCCCAAGCGGTCTCCTTGAATGCGTTGCGTAACCCGTCGAAGCTGACCCTAAACTGCGTGGCTCCGTGCATCAGAGCCTTGCGGGCGTCCTTGATCGATGCATCGGCCACCTTCCCCAGCCGAATTAGATCGGCTTCGGTGCAGTCGTAGCGGTCGCTGTACGCCCCGAAGTGCAGACGCGACAGGAAGCGCTTGATCTCGTCCACGTGATTGGGGTCGTCCGGACTCACGAGGAGGTGGAGATTGACGAACCCGGTCTTGGCTGCCACGTCCAGGCGAAGCTCGATGTTCGGGAACAGGAACTTCACGTCCGACAGTCTCCCCTGTTCCTTGCGGCGGCGTACCTCTTCGTAGGTGTTGGTCGTGTAGTAGTCGGTGACGCCGAGCGCTTCGATACGCGGTGTACATGCTTCGATGGCCTGCAAATACGCTTCCCACGGATCGCCGTCGCCGAACTGGTCGTTCAGCACGGTGCCGGGCCCGTGGATGTGCGGGTCCCAACGGTGCCACTGTGAGCCTCGCGTCATCATCTGCTGTCCTCCACTTCGTCTTTTCGGCTGCGACAGTCCGTTTGTTCGATACGCACGCAAAAGCCATCTGATCGTTCTGCGATCCAGACTCCATGCTCCATCGCGATGAGCTTCGCCCTAAGCCGCCCGACAAAGTGGTGGTCCTCAGGTATCGCGTGAAGCATCTTGAGATCTTGAAGCGATGTGGGACTCATCGTCGAGGCGCAAGCTTGGGTGTGTTGTCTCGGTCAGCGTGTGAATGAGAACTTCTGAGCAATGTAGCGAGCAGAGTTCTCAATGTAGGGAAATACCGTCCGCTCGTTGATGCCAAGCTGGTCCAGTTCCTGCAGCAGTGCCTTCTTATTGCTTACTCCAATGCGGGTCACGCCGATCTTTGGTGTTCCCAGCTCGTCTAGCACTGCGTCGTGGCCAAACAGCAAAAACGCGCCAGACTGGAAGGATATGCGGTCGTTGTTTCGCTTACCCTTGACACAGATGACGCTTCGCAGGTCGTCCTTCTTCATTCGAGGTTCGAAAAAGGGCTTTTCCTCTTTGACGAAATGAAGCAGGCGCTTTACAGCCGGCTGTTTGTTGAACTGCAAGCTCGCTAAGCTGAAGTCCACGGCGTCACGTTGGACTCTGGGAAGTCGCGCCAAATTGGCTAGGCAACTTGCCGTGTCAGAGTCGAAGTATTTGATGTCGTCAGAGCCAATGAACAAGACGATGACCTCGCCCTGCTCTTCTGGGGTCACCTTGCTACCCTCCTGTCTCTCACTGTGACTGCGGCATGCAAAATACAAGGCGATCAGCGGGTTCGACGTGATGTCCAACAGGCGAGTGGGAAGCGAGTAGTGTTGCATCCGAACAAGACGATCCAGGCTGTAGACGTCGGTGTGAAAGTCGCTCGAGTTTGCGACCAACAGCTCCCGATACATCCTATCCTCGTTGTCAAGATGAATGTAGTCGCCGGCTGCGTTCTTTCGAAAGACCGAGGGCTCAAGCCGATATCTGGCCTTGCTGGAGTGCCCTCGGTAGAAAACTTCCTTCCCATTCTGTTTAAGAGCTAGGACAGTCGTAACGAACGCTCCTACAGAATTCACCTGATTCTCAGGTGGTTCGGGAACAGGACGCTCTTCAATGGCGGGTTGGACCACACCAGGGGGAATGAGATCGGCGCCCCGAAGGATAGCGAACAAGTCTTCGTCCTTCACCGCCCAATGGGTGCGGTGCATCTCCCAGTCGCGGATGTCAAGCAGCGTGCGAAGCGGGTCGATGCTGGCAAACGGGATCGCCGGTATGGCATCGTCGAGCGTGAAATCGATGGCAAGTGAACGCCCACGTAGCTTGATGGACTTGAGCCTGCCAACCCGCATCGGCTGCGCGCCCTCGTAAGCAAAGAGACACG
Organism: Comamonadaceae bacterium G21597-S1; assembly: GCA_027214345.1. Classification (GTDB taxonomy): domain Bacteria; phylum Pseudomonadota; class Gammaproteobacteria; order Burkholderiales; family Burkholderiaceae_C; genus CAISIP01. The sequence continues at coordinate 207,290 of JAPWHR010000007.1, read as the reverse complement.
GCAGCGCCCGTAGCGCGTCAAGTTGACGGCTCTTCAGATCCTTAAAGCCATCGACGATTTCGTCGGGCGTGTATTCAAGGAATCGGCCGCGGTCGTACTCGTATCCGAGGCCATCCCAGGCGCCGTCCTCCGCCGTAACGAACAGGTTATACAACTCGTATTTCCTTCGCAGCCCGTTCGGCGAGACGCCGATATCTTGTTGCGCTGAAGTCTGCCACAACTTTGGGGGGCCAGTTCGTGGCTGCCTGGCAGGCGCGGCGACGACCGCGCAGGGACCGAATGACAGCATGGCGGCCGTCCATCGTGCTGCGATCCCGACTGAGGTGCCCGGCACGTGAACAACCAATATGCAGAGTGCCTAACGGAAGGGATCTGCGCTATCTGGGTCCCTTACAGGTTTGCGTTCGTGTTCTACCGCGCCCTTCGACGGCGTCAGGCCTCCGCTGCGTACTTGTCTTAGACTTTTCCGCAGCCAATTGCGACAATGTAATTCTGTCGAGATGAATTGAAGGGCTGCTTTGCGGATCCCCGCCATCAATCCGGTGAGCAGCATCATATGAGTTCAATGGCCGCTATCTGGCTGGCATTTCGGCGATCTGAAGTTCGGCTTCGGGCACCTTCCTGCCAGCCGGACAACTTGACGAAGACCCGCAACCAGTCTGCGAACTAAACTGCTCGCGCAGTAGCAGGCGCGCCCGCGACATTGGCGGCATTTGTTGCGCCAGTCACTTTGCGATCTTGGCGATCGAACCAACTCGCCTTGGTCACTGACAGGAGCAGGATAGTTGACGTCCCCGACCCCATCTGCGGTCATATTGTCGCTACGCCAGTGCATGTTCGACGAGATGCACATGCGCCCGTTCGCCGCGCACACGCAGGTTGGCTACATATCGGCCGAACCTGAAGGCCGGTGAGTTCTCTGAGATCGGCGTATTCTGGGGCATGAGAGTACAACCACAGTCCGCGGTCACGATCGATGTCGCGATGTACCTGCGTATGTCGACCGAATCGCAGCGGTATTCCATGGAAAACCAGGAGGCGGCCATCACGGCCTACGCGGATGTCCACGGAATGTCCGTGTGTTCTGCCTATCGGGACGAAGCCAAGAGCGGCCTTCGCATGGAAAATCGCAAGGCGCTCAAGACGCTGCTGCAGGATGTGCAAGGCGGGCGTGCACGATTCAAGGCGATCCTGGTCTATGACGTCAGTCGCTGGGGTAGATTCCAGAACACGGACCAGGCGGCGTATTACGACTATCTGTGCAGGATGCATGGAATCGAGGTGATCTACGTCGCGGAAATGTTCGCCAACGACGATTCCCCGTTTGCTGCGATCTTCAAGAACCTCAAGCGTGCGATGGCTGGTGAATACAGCCGCGAACTCTCGGTCAAGTGCAAGGCAGGGCAGACTCGGCTCGTTGGTCTCGGGTACGCGATGGGCGGGCCGGTTGCGTTTGGCACGCGTCGACTTGTCCTCGACGACCAGGGCCAACCGCGCAGCATACTGCGCATCGGTGAGCGCAAGGCCATCCAATCAGACCATGTCGTCCTGGTCCCGGGTCCACCCGAAGAGGTCGCAGTTGTGCGGCGGGTGTTCAAGCTGTTCACCGGGTCTGACTGCAGCATCTCCGACATCGTGCGCCGACTCAGGCTGGAGCAGATCAAGGATCACCACGGCTACGAGTTCTCACGGGCGACGATTCGGCGCATGCTCACAAACGAGGCGTACATCGGCAACAACGTATGGGGCCGTCGTACTCTGTATCTTGGCAACCCGGCGGTACACAATCCGCCCGACACCTGGATCCGAAAGGATGGTTGCTATGAGCCGATCGTTGCCCAGTCGATGTTTTTCAAGGCGCAAAAGCGACTATCGGAGAACGTGCCACGCATGCGCTCGCGCGAGGAGCTTCTGAATGACCTGCGCAGCGCCGTCACCGAGAACGGCGACACCTCCATTCAGGCGCTTGTCAGCAGAGGCGGTGCCGGACGCGACTCCTACCGAAGGCACTTTGGCAGTCTGACTGCGGCATGCCGCCTGATCGGCTTCTGCCCGGACCGGTCTGTAGGCGCCAGCGAAGGCGACAAGACGCGACGCGAGACCAAGCGAATCTTTGAGCACGTGGCCGATCGGTTGCGTTCGACTGGCAATGTCACCTACGTCAACCGCAAGGAACAGTATCTGGTCATCGACGACTTCTGGCAGATCGGGGTTGTCGTTGCGTATGAACGTGCGCCGGCGTTTGGTCGGCAGTCCGGTCGATGGAGAGTCAACGAAAGAAACCCGCTGCTCGACATCCTGATCGTTGTTCGCATGAACGCCGATCGAACTTCGATCAAGGACTTCTTTGCCGTTCCTCGGCCGGGCAGAGCCGGCTTCCCTGTGTGGTTGCAGCAAAGGAACGAACCGCATGTCGACGCCTTGCGTGCTGAACCGATCGAACTGGTGGAGCGTGTGAGCGAGCTGCTGACCAGGAAACCGCTTTACTTCTAGATGTCATCTGACGTGTGGCACGAACATGGCGCGTTGAAGGGCCTGGTGCGTGCAAAAGCGGCGGTGCGGGCGCGGACACAACGGAAAGGCGTCAATTCAAGGCGGCGCCGGGTGCTCGCATTTCGCGTCCGATCTTCCTGTGCTTTCAAGGGGAGGGCGCCAGGTGGCCTATGGTGGTGATCGGGATCCCATTTGGAGGGTGTCAAGTACTGCTGCATGCTCGACAAGTTGCCGGCAAGGCTCGCAACTGGCCGACCGCTTGAGTGTGGTTTCGGCGTGCCTGAGCACATGACAGTCGCCGGTCAGTGATCGCATGTCTTAGCCTGCGATCGCCCCGTCGTGGTCTCGCTGCAGGTGTCCACAAACGTTTTGCAGCAGTCGGTGGCCATCAGCAATCAATCGCCGGGTCCGGCCATCGCTGGCGAATTGAATGTCAGCCGGTCGAGGCAATGCGGCCGAATGCCTTGCGTGGGACCATCGACGCCTCACCAAAGACGGCTTTTCTTCGGCTGAGAACTGTAGCACCGAACCTGGGCTGCAGACGCCTTATGGCCAGCTGGTAAAGGCATTGCCACCGTCCAGCGACTCTGGTGGGTCAGTGCGCGCGCCGGTAGTGCATGGCGACCGCGCCGCAGCGCAGCGGCTTCGCTGCGACTAGTTCGAGCCGGCGCGTGCCGGGCAGCCCGCTCTGGTACAGGGTTGGGCCGTGGCCGGCGATCCTGGGATGGACCAGGAACTTGTATTCGTCGATCAGTTCCAGCCGATCCAACTCGGCCGCGAGCTTGCCGCTGCCCAGGAGCACGCCGGCCGGGGTTGCGTCCTTGAGCCTCTGCACGCCCGCGCGCAGATCGCCGATGACCCGGTGGGAATTGGCCCATGGGAATCCGTTGCGCGTCTGCGACACCACGTATTTCGGCTTTGCTTCCAGCTTGAGAGCCCACTCGCGCATTGCTGGCGGTACCTGTACTTCGCCCCGCGCGACCGCGGGCCAGTAGCTCTCCATCATCTCGTAGGTGACGCGGCCCCACAGCATCGCCCCGGATTCGTCCATGATGCGGGTGAAGAAGGCGTGAGTCTCTTCGTTGGCGATCCCCTCCTGATGGTCGACGCAGCCGTCCAGGGTGACGTTGATGCTGAAGGTCAAGAGTCCCATGCGATTCATCCCACTTCGACCCGCTCGCAGTAGGCCTCGAAGGTTGTCTTCCAGGTCGGTCGGGCGAGACACCGATCTCGGTACGCCGTGAGCCGCGCATAGGGGGAGACCAGTGTTTCGTCTGTAACCTGCGCCGAAAGAACGTGCGCCATCAAGATGTCGGCAATGGTGAAGTCACCGGTTGCAACGTATTCACGATCGGCAAACCAGCGCTCCAGGTTGCCAAATACCCGGTGTATCCAGCCGACCAGAAACTCGCGCGACTTCCCGCCACCTCCATCTGCTGTCCAGTCATGCACCATCAGGCCTTGCAGCGGAGCCTCGACGGTGGTCAAGGCGGCAAAGCACCACCGCACCACCTGCGCTTCGCCTGCCAGGTCACCAGGGATCAAGCGCCTGGACTTCTTGGCCAGGTATATGAGGATCGCCGCCGATTCGGACAGCACCAGGCCGTCATCGTCGATGGATGGGACCTGAGCGAAGGGGTTAAGTCGACGATAGGCATCGGTGCTCAGGTCCTGCGCGGGGTGATCCAGACCGACCAGCTCAAAGGGCAGCTGCATCTCTTCGAGTGCCCACAATACGCGCAAATCGCGGGTGCGCGTTCGTGCAAAAGCGTTGACCTTGGAAAATCCGTAGAGCTTGAGCATGGTGGCGATCCTGGATGGAAACAACTGCATTGGGTGAGCTTGAAGAGCCGGGACTGTGCGACACGCCAGTCATCCCTCAGGAGCCCGATGGTGCTTGCGACATGTCCATGTAGAAGGCCTCCCACACATGCCCATCGAGGTCTTCGAACGATCGGCTGTACATGAAGCCAAGATCCTGCTTCTCGTTGACGTCGGGCTTTCCGCCTTGGTTCGTTACGGTCTGCAGCATGGCGTCCACGGCCTTGCCGTCATCGCAGGCCAGCGCCAACATCACTTCGCTGTGGCGCACGTCGGCAATCGGCTTTTTCGTGAAGGTGGCCCACTTCGGATGGGTCAAGAGCATCACGTAGATGGCGTCAGATATCACCATGCAGGCGGCGGTGTCGTCGGAGAACTGCGGATTGTTGACTGCACCGATGGCGCTGTAGAAGGCCATCGCCTTGGGAAGGTCGCGTACAGGCAGGTTGATAAAGATCTTCTTGGTCATGAAAAGCTCCGTGGGTGAGTTGACTCTGGGTTCCGGATTTGACCGGGTCGATCAACGTCTGATAGCTGCATGGATTGCCGCCCCGTCGACGTTGGCCATTTGCATGCTCGGGACGAAGGCTTGTGTGGAGGCGTCGCAGCGCTTGGACAGAGGCTCGGAGGGCACGTGCTGGATGACATGCCACGACTTTCCCCATTTGTCCTTGTGCCAGCGGCAGGCAACCTTCTTTTCACAATGGCGTGCGAACGCGTTCCAGTACTGCCCGGTCGCCGCGTGGCCGTCCATCGCCATATGAGACGAGCGCGATTCGTTCATCCGTGAACGCGGGGCCACCATCAGGTCTATCCATGGCAATCCGAGCGCCGTGCAGTGGACTACCAGCATGCCACCCGCCTTGTCGCAGGGAAATTCCGAAGACGCACGGTGCACGGAATCGATTGGCTGCCGGGAAAGCTCGGCGCCAACTTGGCGGGTCACTCCCTCGCCCGATCCGGCGTACCAGCGGCACCGCGTCACGTCCCACATGTCGGCGTTTGTCTTGCGCATCACTGGTCCTGGTTATCCGGTTCCATGAGCCGTGCGAGGTTGCGCAGCGACTCCTGCCATCCGAAGTAGCAGACATTGTCAGGCGGCGCTGCGAGTCCGCAGTGCAGGTGGACGGTGTTGGCCATGGCGAACTTCTTTGACATATGGACTGCAGGGATGCAGGCTGTTCCTAGCGGTGTCCTTGGCAGTACGACGAGCGATGGCTGCTGAATTCGACATGCCATGCAAGCCCGTGAAAGTTTGCGTGCGTTGGTTCGACGACCTTGGGCATGGGTAGCTGTCGCTGGTGGCACATCCGATCCGCGGGCATCGCTCGACTGGTGCGAATCCCTACGTGCCAAGTCCGGTCGGCTGTAAACCTTGGGCTCGCCAGTTCAGGTCTGCGCGAGGTTGAAGATTGCTGCGCACGCACGATTGCCGCGCCAAGGTAGATCGGAATCTTGCCGTACGGCCGGGACGCTGCAGTGCCATAGCGGATGCATTTGTGTGCATGCAGATTGACTGCGCGAACGATCCAGCGCAGCCGACTATAGATCGGCCAACACCGAGTCAAGCTGTCCCATGGCAGAGCGCATTCCTTCGACCATGCCCATCTTCACCAACTGTTCCATGCTCTCCAGACTGGGGAAATGCGTGACGATCTTGAGACGTGCCCCTGTTGCGGTGGATTCGAAGGTGAATGTCATGCGCATCGTCGGCATGGCGTTGTCGGGCGTTCCATCGGCCGCAGAAAACCCGTCCTCGATTTCGATGAGGCGCGGTCGTTCGATCGCGAGAAACTTCCACCAGCCGCTGGATTGAGCGCCATCGGGACCGTTCATCGTGTAGTGCGACTTGCCGCCGACGGAGAAGTCATGGCGCGTGAACTTCGCCGGCCAGGTTTCCGGTCCCCAGAAGCGCTCGAGCTGGCGAGGATCGCTGTAGGCCTCCCACAGCCGCTCGACCGATACGGGATAGTCCCCCACGACGGTGAGCGTCAGCGATTGGGGGTCGGAGTTGACGGAGGTGATCGGCACCTACTTTCCTTTGGCAGAGGGTTTTATGAGGAGCACGTCGTCGATCTGGCTGAATCGATTGAGCCAGATTGACTCCAGTTCGACCAGTGCAGATCGCGCTTGCGCAAGGCGCTGCGCATTGCCCTGAACGATTCGTTCGCGTCCCAAGGCCAGCTTGCTCACGAGTCGGGCTCGTTCGAGCACCGCAACATGCTTTTGCACCGCGGCGAAAGACATGCGATAGCGGGCAGCAAGCGTCGACACCGATGCCTCCTCGCCTGCAAGAGCGTGCGCCACGATGTCGCGGCGTGTCCGGTCGGCCAGCGCGCGAAAGAGCTGGTCGAGGTCGTCGTGAGCCGGCCCATTTAATACAACCATACGGTTGTAATATATCCAATGGCAAGATGCAGTGCAAGTGGTGCCGCGCCGGATTCGGCGAGGCATCACCCTGCATCTGGAAACTCAAGTCATGAAATGACTACCGATGCCTCCACCATCGTGATTCTTGATGATGTGGTGCCGGCCATTGTGGTCCGCAGAAAGCGACTGGCGGAGGCCCTGCTCTGGCTGCACGACGCTGATCAAGACGGGCGGCTTTGCGCTGCTTTGAGTCCGATCCTCTCGCTTCCCAACCGAATGGTGGCGATGGTCGAGGGTTGGATTCTCGGGGTGGGGCAGGCCTTCGATCTGGACGGTCTATGTCCGTCGGTCTGCATGCTGCAGGCTGGACAGTTCAATCCATCCAGTTCTCATGCTTTAGCCCTTTGACCCTTCGAAAGTCTTTCTCATTGTTGGTTACCACGATGGCGCCAAGGCTGCGCGCATGCGCTGCGATCATCAGGTCGTTGGAGCCGATGAGCTGGCCCCTCTTCTTGAGATCCGCGCGGATGTCGGCATAGTGCTCGGCAGCATCTCGGGACCAGTCGATGACCGACAGATGGCGGGTCAGCGCGTCGACAGCCGCCCGGTTGTCTTTCTTTCGGCTCGATATCTGGACGCCATACAGCAGTTCCGCCAGAGTCACCATCGACATGACTTGTAGCTCCAGCGGAACCGTCTGGATTCGGTCCAGCAATGCCTGCGAGGTGCGGCGCAGAATGAAGGCACACGTGTCCGTGTCCAGCATGTACAGTCTTGTCATGCGCTGTCACGTTCCTGAATCGGGAGGTCTTCCACATCGGCCATGAAATCGTCGCTCACCTGGACCTGCGCGGCCAGGAATCCATTCCAGTCCTTGGGTCGAGGGGACAAGACGATCTCGTCGCCAACCTTTCGGATAAACACCTCCTTCATCCCCTCTGGAAATCTGTACTCCAGCGGGATAGTGACGATTTGGGCGCGGTTGTTCATTCCGACCCGGGCTGTGCGTTGATCCATATCGGTCCTCCATTTGCCAAGTATCGTAGTATATGGCACCTCCCGGAATCGGACTATCGGAAGGTCGGACCTGCCATTACCAATCTAATGGTCTTAGCGATTGAGTCCGCCTGACCTATTCGAGCGCCGGCTTCGGTTTGCCACGCGGTACGGGTTCATAGGGCAGTTCGGGGGAGGGTAGCCACAATGTGATTGATAGTCCGTTACTGTGGCTTAACGGTGCGGGCCAGCGTCGATCCGCCGGCGATGTTGACTGTCATCGTCGCCTTTCCGTGCGAGATCTGTTGGATGTCATGCCTGACGCCCGCGCCCGGCAGCCTTTGCCTGGTACAGCTGTGCATCAGCTCGGGCAATCAATGATTGCCAAGATGTGTCGTCATTGGCGTGACCCATGGCCAAGCCGACACTGGCGCCAATCTGCAACGTCAGTTGTCCCACATGAAAAGGCGCATGGGCCGCGGCAATCACCTTGTCGGCCACGCCTTCGGCGCCCGCCCGTTCCGTGACGTTCTTGAGCACGATGGCGAACTCGTCGCCACCGAGTCGGGCGACAGCGTCTGTTGGCCGTACCAGGCGCTTCAGCCGTTTCGCAACCATGCGCAGGATCTCATCGCCCATCGGGTGACCGTGCTGATCATTGATCGGTTTGAAATGATCCAGGTCGATGTAAAGCAAAGCGACCTGCGCCTTTCGGTCCCCATTGGAAAGCGCTTCAAGGAAGGACTGGAAACCAGCACGATTGAGCAAGCCGGTCAGAACATCCTGTTGTGACAATTCGACCAGTCGGCGCTCCTGCTCCTTGTGCTGCGTCACCTCCTGCGCAATCACGATGAAGCCGTCGATGGCACCATCCTCCAGCAACAGTGGGACATAGGTGGTAAAGAAGTGTCGAATCATCCCCAGGTTGGTGGTGGTGCGCTCAAACGAGACCTGTTCGCCCGCCAAGGCCTTGTCGGCATGGGGTTTGATGGCGTTATAGAACTTTTGACCCAGCACCTCTAGCATCGTGCGCCCCTCGATGTCGGTCTTGGGCATGCCGGCCCAGTGCTCATAGGCCGAGTTGATCAGGCGATACCGCATGTCGGCGTCCACGATGGCCAACAACGTGGGCATGGCTTCCACCATCGCATGCAGCGACGCACGTTGGAAGGCCAGTTGCTGCCGCGCATGGACCTCGGACTCGATGTCGCGCATCACAGCCGAATATCGAACGATCCGGCCATCCTTGCCCTTGTGGGCGATGACCAGGTGGCTGACCGGCAACTCGCCATAACGCTGGGTGCGTACCGTTGTTTCCCCCAACCAGACACCGCGGCGTGCGACAGCAGGCAGAATCTCGTTCTCGAACCGCGCATTGGTCTGTGGCGTATTGAATTCGGCGAACGAACGTCCTCCAATGGGCGCGTACTGTTCCAGCCCGAGAGCGTCGCGTGCGGCCGGATTCAGGTAATGGATCACACCGCGCCAGTTGGTCTGTACGACAAAGTCCGGCGAGTGATCGATGATGTCGGTCAAGTCACGCAAGGCGCGTTCGTTGGCAATGCGATCGGTGATGTCCATGCCGATCGAGAAAAAGCCCTTGCTGCCACCGTGTTCGTCCTGGTCGGGGATCAATTGACTTTCGAACTGCCGCACCTGCCCCTTCACGACCTCCTCGAATTCGAACCGCTGGTCGCGGCCGGTCAATACGCCTTGTACGTGGCGCACGGCGACATCGCTGTCAGCATTGCCGGTCAATTCGCTGCGAGTGCGGCCGATGATCTCGGACCTTGGCCGGCCGAATCGCTCGCAGTGCACGGAATTGACGAACTGGAACCGCAACTCTCGATCGACGTAGGCGATTCGCACAGGCAGGCTGTCGGTGATCTTCTGAATGAACTGCTCCCGCTCGGCAATCTGCTGTTGCAACAACATGCGCTCCGTGATGTCCTGCAACGCGCCCACGATGCGCAGGCGACCATCCTGGTCGCGCACCGTCTCTGCCACGGTACGCACCCAGCGCCGTTCTCCTGACAAGGTATGAAGCGGAAGTTCAAGGTCCCAGGGCTCGCCACCGTTCGAGATTCTGGCGACCGCCTGTTCGATCACCGCCCTGGCCTCGGGTGCATAGAACCCGATCGCCGTGGCAAGTGTTGGTTGGTATTCCGCCGGCACCTCATGGATTCGCCGAACCTCGTCGGACCAGTACAAGGCGCCGGATTCCGGTTCAAGTTCCCAGCCTCCGACACCTGCCACACGACCGGTCCGCTTCAGAAAGGACTGACTGGCATGCAGCGCCTCTTCCGCGATTCGACGCTCTGTCACATCGCGTCCCACGGAATGAAGCAGCGTTTGCCCGGCCGCGTCGACCTGCGTACGGTTCGTCCAGGCGACCCAGCGCACCCGACCTGCATGGTCCACCATGCGGTTCTCGCCCGTCTCGGATTCGCCGGTGTCGAACACAGCCTGCAGACGCTCGCGCACTGCCGTCACATCATCGGCTCCGATATAGTGGTACAGGTTCGTACCGATGATCTGCTCTGGGATAAGGCCGAAATGCCGGGCGTATGCCGGGTTGACGTAGACCAGTGTGCCATCGCGACGCGAGAGCGATACGAGCTCCAGTTGCTCTTCGACAATCGCGCGATGGCGGCGCTCGCTGGCCGCCAGTTCGGCTGATGCCCTGCGACGAACCACCAGCAGCGACGCCGTTTGCGCAACCGCAGCGACAACGAAGACCAGAAACAACGAGACGGTGACAATCAGAAGCGTCCGGCTCCGTTCAGTCCCGCGCTCGATCGCAATGGCCAATTGATCCCGTTGCTGGCCGATCATCGCGTCAAGACCGGCAACATGGTCGCGAATGCGCCCCATCTGGATCAATCCCACCCTGCTGTTCAGAATCGCCGCCAGCTGGTCGCGCTCTCCACGGTCATGAAGGTCAATCGTCTGCGCAAGGCCGGAAAACTTCTCCCGGACATCGACCGTGATCTTTTGCAGGCTGGCTGCATATGCCGGGTGTGCCTGAAAGTTGGCCTGGAGTTTGGCCAGCAATGGCGGCACCTTCAGCACGGCCAGTTCATAGGGTCGAAGGTACTGTGGAGATCCGGTCAGCAGGTAACCCCGCTGAGCCGTCTCCGCGTCGACCACGTTGAGAAGTACGGTCTGCAAGTCGCTGAGTTGCTCCGTGAGCTGCGCCTGACGTTCACTGTTGCCGATAGTCTCGCGAGCTTGCATCGCAAAGATCGCAGTACCTCCGACCAAGGCCGCCAGCGAACACAGTAGCGCCAGGATTGACAGGTAAAGCCAATACCGCCCAACCGGCGTCTTGCGAATCGCCTCAGTGCCTGCCACTCGGAAACTCCATTGGGCTCATCCTCCGTACTGTGGTCGTCTGTCTGGCAGTTTACGGCAGCGCATGGAACCAAGCAGAGGATCCGACGAGGAACAGGCTGGCCGTCACTCGGCGATTCGCGTTGTCGTTGGAACATGACACCACTTCCAATCAGGTCAAGCGGGAATTGGACAAGCCAGGAAGTGCCGAAGAACAGAGGCGATCTCGCATGCCTGGGTCGGTGGAGCGTCGCAACTGACTTTCTGCGGTCGCGACGTTCTGAACGATAAGCGGACTAACAATTTGCTGCCAAACCGGGCTGCGCGTGATGGCATTGCTGCTGCTGTCAGGTAGTCTGCGGCACAGGTGGTTTTCGGCGCTTGTCGGGACTCCTGATGCCGGAAATAATCGGGTGCAGCAATTCTCTGCCAAGCGGATATGCACTCTCACGGGCAACTCATTGGCGGCTTGTCGAATACCTTGATGCGTGCAACGCGCTCCTTGAAGCGCGTTGGGCAGGCAGAATGCGTGCGCGTCGTGTTCCGCTTGACCATGATCGCCAAAATGGCCTTCGTTCGCCTCATCTCAGTCGTGATGCTGGTTGCGCTGTGCATGCCTTCGATCTCAGGCGCGCAGTCACTCAAGGCAACGTACCGTGTCGGCTACCTATCGGGCGGCTCACAGCTTGCTCGCGTCCAGTTCCTCGCTGCTTTCAGGCAAGGCATGGAGGAGCTCGGCTATGTTGAAGGACGCAACATGATCATTGAAGCCCGATTTGCCGACGGGAAGTTCGAGCGCCTTCCGACACTCGCTCGCGAACTGGTCCAACTCAAACCCGATGTGTTGCTGGTGTCCACCACTCCGGCCAACTTGGCGGCTAAGGCGGCAACCAAGGCCGTGCCGATCGTCTTCGTGGGTGTCGCGGACCCGGTGGGTGTCGGGCTGGTCACGCATCTGGCGCGGCCGGCAGGCAATATCACCGGCATCACGAACATCGTGGCTGAACTCACCGGAAAGCGCCTGGCACTGCTCAAGGAACTGATTCCCGAAGTCGCTCGCGTGGCGCTTTTCGTGAACCCGGACGACCCGAACGCGTCCATCCAGATTCAGAATGCGCGGGTGGCCGCGCGGGCTTTGCGGATAGCCATCGGACCCGTATTGACGGTGCGACAAGCCAACGATGTCAAGCCCGCGTTCGAGGCAGCCATTCGGTCCGGCGCCACTGCAGCCCTGCGGATGGTGGACCCGACAATAACGATGCTGCGCGACCGGACGGTAAAGTTGGCGGCGAACTACCGTCTTCCGGTCATGTACGCCTTTCGCGCAGATGTGTTAGCGGGTGGCCTCATAGCCTATGGGACAAGTCTGGAAGAACAATACCGTCAGGCGGCAGTCTACGTTCACAAGATTCTGAACGGTGCCAGGCCCAGCGATTTGCCGATCGAGCAGCCGATCCGGTTTGAGTTTGCCATCAACATGAAGGCGGCCGATGCGCTTGGCATTGTGGTCCCGCCGGCGCTGATGATCCAGATGACCGAAGTGGTTCAATGAACTGCATGGGCGGGACCCGGCCGCCAGTCGCCAGATGGGTAAGCGCGGCAATGCCGCGTCCCGCGTCTTCGATGTTCTGCATTCCAAGTCCTGGCACTAGCGCACGTGAAACGACGCCAGCAACCGCCCCGAGAGCACGGCGACAAGCGCCAGCAAACATGGCCAAAGGCCCGGTGGATTGGAGGTCGGCAGGAACAGTGACACGATCGTCGCGCAGGTCACCAGCGTCACCAGGGTCGCCAGCAGGCCGAAGGTCTCCGGGCTGTTCGCATCCAGACCCCTGGATCTGATCTGACGAACATGACCGCCGTCGGCCAGACTCGCTGCCAGGAAGGCCGCAAGCCACGGCAGCCAGTATGTGAGGTGGGAGAGCCGATAACCGGCCAGGGTCTGCAATTGCCGGATCGATTCGAAATACCGGTTCCCGAAGAGCCGCAGGTTGACGGCGTCCATCTCGCGCGCCACGGCCTTGTTGGCGTTCCCGAGCCGTGGCCCGGCTGCGGCCTGGGGGATCGGAAACAGGACGGACGAAGGCGCAGGGGCGTCAGAGCTTCGGCTGCGAATCCGATTTGCGATTTTCGGGCCCCAGAGAGTGGCGGTCAGTGCGTCTTCGGCCTGCATCCGGTCCCGGAAGAACTGCGCGTTCCTGGTGGAGGGGATGTAGAAGACCAGGATCAGCACGACCAGGACGGTCACGGCCAGCAGCGCCCGGATCATGGTGCTTCACCTTGCGTCAGAACATGTCCGGGCGCGGTGTCCGTGTCGCTGCCGCTGTCGGGATCCCCCCCCCGGGTCCAGGATCGGAAATCGCCCCTTGATGATGCGTCCACCGGATACCGACGCGAAATACTGCAGGTTCGGCAGCTTGCCCAGTATTTCGGCCGGCACCATTTCCTCGAAACTCTCGCTCACCTGCGTCGATCGGCCGGCGGAGAAGTCCCCCAGATGGGTATCGGTTCCCAGGTTGTGTCCGACCCGCATCATGTGGATGGCGGTCTTGCCGAAGGTCTCGACCACGAAATCCTGCGTCGGCCTGTCCTTGGTGCGCAGCGCGATCAGGTTGTTCAGGTTGCCCAGCGCCATGCGCGCCGCATGTTCGCTGCCCAGCCGACGGGCCAGGTCCGCCAGTGTTTGCATCGCGCAGGTGGTGTAGATGCCGCCTTCGGCGCCCTTGTTCAGGATCTCGATCAGCGGCTGGTTGATGACGTTGGAGACCTCATCGACGAACAGCGAGATGCGCCGATGCCCGCCCAGGTTGTAGCGCATGCCGGCGCGCGCGGCCAGGTCGGCCAGCGCCAGCGCGCCGATGGCCGATGCCACCGAAGGATCCGGCAGCGAATCCAGGCACATGTAGAGCACATGGCCGGCGCGTTCGATCTTCTCGAAGTTCATGATGGGGCGCCTGTCATTGGCATCAAACGGGTCGGGCGACAGGCTGGGTCCCAGATCGCCCGAGGTCAGCATCGACAGCACCGGCAGCAGGTTGGCGGTGATCTTCTGGTAATGCTCGCGGTTGTGCCGGAACGTGCGTACTTGGGCGTCGATCACCTTGTTGTGCTGGTTGGGCGGGACCTGGTGCTCGTAGAACGCGACATAGGCCAGCAGGTCGGCGCTGGCGGCCTCCGACTGGCTGCGCAGCTGCCCGCGCCTGGCCTCTTGCAGCAACTGCCGCATGGCCGGCAGCTCGCGCCACTGCGCGCCCAGCGTGTCGGCAAGATAGCGGCGCAGCGACTCCTCCAGCACCGGCTCGATGCCCGCCTCGATGTACCGGGTCAGCTTGACCAGGTTGGGCCGCTCCTCCAGTCCGATCAGGCCCTGCACGACCACATTGACCGCGTCCCAGCCGAATGCGGTGAAGGCACCGCCCGTGTCCGGCGGCATGACGGACTGGATGCGCGAGGCCAGTTCCGTGGGTTTTTGCCAGTTGAACGTGAAGTCAAGGCGAACCCCGGTCTGCGGAAAGGCGGGGTGGAATTCCAGGAAGGTGTCCGCCTCGCGGTAGTCCTGGCAGGCGCGCTGGGCGATGCGTTTTAGCCGGCGGCTGTTCTTGGGGTCGATCACGATGACGACATCGCCGCGGCGGATCGCCTGGGTGATCAGGCTGCCCAGCGCAACGCCCTTGCCCGACTGTGTGGTGCCGACCAGCAGGGTTCCGCCTTCGAAGTTCTGCAGCGGTCGGTACAGTGGCTGTTCGACGGGCTCCACGCCATGGATGTAGGGCAGGCCGATCTCGTCGTCGGCCTGCGGCTGCACCGGATACCCGAGCCAGCGCAGCAGGCGTGGCGAGACCATCATGTCCTGGTAGTCGATCTTGGCCAGTTCGTACAGGCGCTGCGCGTGCACCGGCTGCCAATAAAAGCCGAAACCCAGGAACACCGAGTCCGGATCCGTGCACAGGCGCGCCAGCGCATCGACGCCCATGTGTTCGGCGCTGCGGCCACACAAGGAAGCGCGCAGCACGAGGTTGCGCATGGCCTGGTGAATACGCAGGAGTGCCATGGCCATGCAGGCCGCGGCCAGTGGCACGGCGAGCGACGCGGGCATCTGGCTCGTAACCGCGAACGCGGCGTAGACCATGAATGCGAGCAACCACACGGCGCCGGCGCGGGCCTCGTAGGCCGGCCGCCAGGGCATTTCATAACGACGCAGCAACATGGGGCGTGGTCGGGACCGTGGTCGGAGCAGGGTTCGCGGCAGACCCAACGCTGTCGTCCTGTGGCACGACATGCCTATCGCGCAGGATCACACCGGGAAGCGTTTCGCCGTCAAGGGTGCCGGTGACGTTCAGGGAACTGCCGTCGGCGGGACGCAGCAACATGCGCGCCTCGTCCAGGGCCCGCACGACCGTGGGTGGCTGCAGGCCCAGCTGGCTGAACGCGCGCATGGGAATGAAATAACCGCCGTCGACGACACGACACTGGGCCGGCAACAGGCCACCATCGAGTGACTCGATGATCACACCCAGCGCATTGCGGATGGCCGAGGGCAGGCGGATCGGCGCTTTCAGCGCAGGCCGCGTGCGGGGCTCCGTTGTGGCTGGGGGCGGAGGCTGACGCGGCGGCGGAGTTGGTTGTGATGGTGGTGTCGCGGGCTTGTCCGCCACAGGGTTCGCATCTGCCAGCGGTTGTTCCGTCGATGTGGGGGCGGATTGCGTCGTCGTTGTCGGCGGCGGTCCCGCTGCCATCCTCACGGGGCTCTCCGCTGGAACCGCCGGGAGAGTCTGCGGGGCGCTCGCGCCTGTTGGCACCGGACCACCGGTTGGGGCTGGCGTCGAAGTGGCCATGGGGATGACCAGGTCGATATCGGGGATGGCGAGAGGTTGCGGGTCCGTCGGGTACAACACCAGGGCGGACGCGAGTCTCAATGCGTCGACCGGGCCTTTGGCGCCGGGAGGCTGGATCTGCCACAGCGGCTGGTCGGACCAGCGTGCCACTGCCAGGCCGGTGGCCAGCATTGCATTGAGCAGGGCGTCGGCGGTCCTGGGTATGCCTTGCCACTGTTCGAACTCCAACTGCTGGCGCAGATCGTCGGCGGCAGCGGGCCAGGCGAGAAACAGCCCGTCCCTGCCCAGCCAGACCCGGGATTTCTCGGCATTGGGGCTCCAGCTGGCGCGGGTGGCGGCAACGCGCCGCAGGGCTGTCAGCAGATACCGCTGCAGATGTTCTGCCGGAGGTGGCGCAGTGCCACGACTGGCACGGTCCTTTAGTTCCTGGTCGATGACCAGCGCCAGCGCACGCTGGACCAGGTCGTCGAGCACATTGCGCTCCAGGTGACTTCGCAGTCCGCCCACGCATTCCAGCATCTGCGCAACGATGCTGTGGTTGTGCTGTGCCAGGTAGGCGACCACGTCCCGTGGCAGCACCATGCCGATGGCCAGCAGTCCGGTGCTTCGCGCCTCGCGCCGGGTCTCCTGCCAACGCACCCCATAGTGGGCAAGCTGCTGCTCGCCGAGCCAGGTTGCCAGTGGTGTCAGGTAGGCCGGCCAGCGGCGATCCTGGTCTGATTGCACGCTGACCTGGGACACGGCGCGGTGCAGCTCGGCGCACATGCCGGCGATGAAGGTGGCCAGGCGCCAGCGCGGTTCGAGTTGCCTGCGCACCGAGATGGTCGCGCGGCCGGCAAGGATATGGCTGTCGGTGCCTTGAAGGCTGTACAGGCCGGTCTCCAGGCCCAGGCGCAGCAGGCCGCCAGGCTCGCTGAACGCGCCATCTGGTGTTGCCGGCAGCAGGTGCACGTAACTGGCGTAGCCGCGGACCAGCGGCATCAGCTCGCTCTCGAACGCCTGGCGGTCGGCGCCGTAACACAGCTTGATGCGCCGCAGGCACTCGGCGTTGGCGTCGAGCAGCGACGACAGCGGAGCGACCGGAATGGCCGATGGTTCAGTCGGCTGGCTGATGTCGATGCGCGGCCTATCAGTTGGTGGCGGCCGAATGCCGCCGGCATTGCCACCGCCTGTCACGTCATCCATGGCACGGGCTTGCAGCGTCGGAGCCGTTCGTCGCTGCATGTGCGCCGTCCGCCGCGGCAGCGAGCGCTTGAAATGTGGTCCAGCCGTGCGAGACGGCGCGCGGATCGGGCAGCGGCTGGACGGGAAAGGCTGTCTGCACGCGGGGATCGTGGCGGTAGCGGTGCAGCAGCTTGCAGAACGGGCAGTTGGCCGCGGATGCCACGGTTCCCAGCGAGACGAGGAACTCGCTGGCGCAGTGCGCGCAGGCGATGACCTCGAAGCTGGCGCTCCTGGCGACCCAGATGCCGTCGATGTGCGAGGCCAGGTCGAACGCCCGATCGAAACTGATGCGAGACGGCTCTGCCGTGAGCAGCCGGTAGTGCCGGTAGCCGCCGGTCAGTGCATCGGCCGGCCCGAAGCCGGAGCGGCGCAGCCGCTGGTAGACCGCGGCGAACAGGGATGCGTCGGTGCGGTACAGCAGGTTGGCGCTGTGGTACCACTCCGGTGAGTCCGGTGCACGACCACGCGGAATGGCGTTCGATTCGGTGAACAGCAAGCGTTGCAGCATGCGCGGCGGAAGTCCGGTGACGCAGCGGATGGTGCGCACCCTGGCACCCAGTTCGGCGCAGTCCATCGCGCGCTGGATGGCATCGAGATGGCGCGTGGCGCGTGGCGACAGCTCCATGGCCGCTTACGCCGCCTGCGCCTTCGGGGTCTGCGCGGCTGCCAGTGGCCCTGCCAGCGGCAGCGGCGTCTGCAGCAGCCGCAGCAGGTCCTGCCGGGGTGGAAACAAGGTGGCGGGGCCGACGTTGGCGACGATGGCCCAGATCTGGTCCACGCTCAGGCTGGCCAGCAGGTCCGCCTGGGCCGCATTCAACGCAAATCGGCAGCAGGTCGCCACGCGATCCTGCAGGATGCCGATCTTGATGGCGGTCAGGGCATTGAGGTTGACGTACTGGACGTCGGACAGGGGAACGTTGGTCATGGCATCTCCGGTTCAAGGGCAACAGCGTTGGCATGCGCCGCGGGCCGGTTCGGCGCGCTGCGCATGGGCTGGTTGTGAGATTACGGAGAACGGCCTGTGGCCGATAGTGCCGGCGCGCGTTTGCCACCCGCAAACCCCGGCAATTGCCGGTGCTTGCACGCTACATTGCATGGCGCACTCATCCAGTGCCAGTCGTATGGTTTGATGGAAGTCTTTCGCGCAAGGGATATGGTGGTGGTGTTGCCGCATGTCGGGCCCTGCGCTTGTACTTTGTCGGACCGGCCGAGTGGGCAGGTCTGCAGGGTGACCTCGCAGCGATCCACAAGGCGGTTTATCAGTGCGATCCGGTCGGAGGGCGGGGCGCTGATGGATTGCGTGTTCGCCGGCGCTTGCCCAGGAAGGGCGTCGCAGGGATGATTGCCGGGGCTGGCGGGTGCGCCGGATCGGTATCCCGGACTATCCGGGATACCGAAACGTGCTCTTTCCTTGTCGTCGTGCAACCGATGTGATCGGTTGGCCTCAGGCGGGTTGCGCCAGTGACTTCCACTCGGACGTGGAGAGGTCAATGAGCTTGCCGCCCAGGACCTCGAGGTCTGTTGCGCGGTCGTAGTCCTCAACTTCCTGCGAATAGTGCGTCACCGCATTGACCAACGCGTAGCCGGACAGGCGGCCTTCGGCGATCAGGTTGCGCAGCACGCCTGTGCGCTCCGCGTCATTGAGGCTGTAGCGGTTGGCCAGCACCTTCACGCTGCGCACCGGATCCCCGGTCAAGGGAATCTGCATGGTGCGTTGCAGCTTGGCCGCGCACTGCCGGAAGCTGGCCTCGGACACTGCCGCCTGCACCACGTCGCGCACCTTCAGAAAAAATGCCTCGTCGTCGGCGCGCAGCGTGTCGTCCTGGAACACCTGGAAGTCCTGTGCATCGGCTCCCACGGTGCGACCCAGGTGCGTCTTGCGCAAGGCGCGATCGGGCGCGATCAGCCCGTTGCGGCACACCAGCCGGAACAGCAGGGGCTGTACCGACAACGTGCCTTCTCCCACTTCGGAGTTGCAGACGACTACACCGGCCTGCACGATGTCGCCGGGCGCGACCTCGACCTGGATGCGTGGTGTCACCACCTTGAGGTACATCCGGGTCTCGGTCAGCTCGACCGATTCGAAGCGTGCCTGCGGCAGCTGCTGCAGGATCGGCAGCACGCTTTGCGCCAGGTCGAAGTTGTCCAGCCGCCGGTAGCGCTCGGAGAGCACCGCGCGCACATTGCCGTCCAGCGTGCGGATCATGCGCCGCTCGTCCTTCTCGCCCTGCAGCCAGGTGTTGACGTTGTGGTCCAGCAACTGGGGCTGGTCCTCGCGCATGCGCTCGAAGTACGGAAACGGGATCCGGAGCTTGTCGGCGAGCTGCCGGCGCGCCAGCGGCGTGATGCCGTACAGCGCGGTGCGTTCGCCCTCCTGGATCGTCAGTTGGGTCTGGCCGCCGGGGGCGGTGTCGTGGCGCAGCAGCGCCGAGGGCACGATCAAGTCGCGCTTGGTCGATTGCTGGCGCTCGAGTTCCCGCGCCAATTCGATGAGGTTGCGTCCTGTTTTCATATGAAGTCCTTGGATTGGAGTGAAACAATGTGCGGAGGCGGCGCGGCCCATGGGCGCGCCGGGATCCCCGCGAGGTGGAAGGCGGACCGGGTTGGTGGTCCGCCTGAGAAAAATCCGTCGGCGTCAGTGCCGACGGAGGTAGCAGACGGGGAGCGGCGGCTTGTCCGCTGCGCCCTCGTCGGGAGCCAGTCGATTCGCACTGGCTCACGAAAAACGAATCAAGCGATCAGGCCGGTGATGTGCGCCGGATCTGTGCGCCCCAGACGTCGGCCCAGTCGGCGCCATCGTGTACGGGCACAAACACCTTCACGCGCCGGGGTCCGCCCTCGCGGCGGTGCTCCTTGCGCAGCCGGCGCGCCAACGCGAACGCGGCCGCCTGTCCGTCGAAATCGCCATCCGCGTCGTTGTCGGCGTAGATGTGCACTTCCTGCAGTTGCTCCGGCAGCCAGAGCCGCTCCAGGTTGCCGGCACTGATGCCGGCCCAGACCGGCTTGCCGGTGGACAGGTGCACCGCGATCGCGGTCTCCAGGCCCTCGGCCAGCGCGAGCACGCCGCCGGGCTCGAACAGGCGCACCGCCGCTCCCTGGATGCCGCCCGAGAGCACCTTCTTGGCGTCCGGGCGCTGGAGCTTGCGGCCATCCTGCAGATAGGTCCGGTGCAGGCTGATCGCATGGCCGTCGGCGCCCTGGATGCAGGCCAGCATTGCCGGATGGTGGGCGACCAGTCTGGACCGGCCCTTGTCATCCTTGTCGTAGTAGCCAAGGCGCGGGTGGCAGCGCAGCACCTTGGGGTACCGGTCCATACCCAGTTGACGGCCACGCAGGTAGCGGTCGACATCGTCACCCTGCGCAACCGGGTGGGCTTCGTCCCACAGCCGCTTGGCCAGTTTCTTCATGCGCAGCGCGGAGGGCTCTGCCGGCGCGCGGGCGGGCGGCACGATGGCAGCGCCGATCACCTCCTGCACCTGGCGCACCGCGGACTTGAAGTCGACGCCCTTGACCGCCTGCAGCAGCTTGAAGCCGCCGCCCGGGCCGCAGTTGCGGCAGTGGTAGTTGCCTTCGCCGAACTTGTCGGTGTACTGGAACCGGTCGGTGCCGCCGCACATCGGGCAGGGCTGGTTGCGCTGCGACAGGATGGTGGCATCGACATCGAGGCTTCTGAGGATCGACGTCCAGCGGCCGTGCGCACGCACTAGCAGCTCCTGCACCTGGTCGTGGTAGTCAGGATTGCGCATGGGTAATTCCCGGGTTCTGCGACCTGTAGGCCGGTGCGCGGCGATGCGTGATGCTCGGGCCCGAGTGCGTGTGGTTTTGGCGTGTCCGGTGCCGGAGTGCGACGGTAGGCTGCTTTGGCGATGGCGTTGCCGCCCAGGTCGTCTTGAGTTTCATTGGATCCATGGTCGTGGTCTCCTTGATATGTGTGATGTGCTCATCCGAACAGGCTGGCCTGGGTGTCGGCCTGCTTGATCTGTTCGTTGAGCCACTGCGGATTGCGTGAGAGCTGCACCTGGACCCATTGCGGGTTCTCGAGCACGGCCTCGCGTGCCCAGGCCGGCAGCAGCGCGAGTGCCTGTGACATCCAGGGACGCAGCCGTGCGTGGATCTGCTCGCGCAGTTCCTGCGCATCGAGCCGCCCGCAATAGGGTGCTGGCGACAAGGGGCTGCAGCCCACCACCTGCAGGCATCGCACGAACGAGAACGGACGCGTGTCCTTGTCCCGTTCGGTGAAGATCCAGCGCAAGGTGTCAAACTTCTCGTGCAGCGGTTGCTCGGGGTCAGCCAGGTGGACGATCTCCTGCAGCAGTCGCCAGTGCAGGAAGACGATCTCTTCCTCGCTCCATGGCGCGGGCGCGTCAGGCGCCTCGGCGATGTCGTCGTTGGGATGCCAGCACTGCAGCAGCAGGCAGTCCTGCCGATGCCGCAGGGTTTCGACGATGTGCTGCAGCGCAGGGGAATAGGTCGCCGAAAGGGGTGGCGAACCGGACGGAGCACGGGATGCGTGCATGGCTACCTCCAGAATGGATAAGAGGCAGCGCTCGCCCACAGGCAGGAGGACTGCCCGTGGGTTGGGAAGATCCCGGCACTGGCCGGGAGAACAGACATGACGGAGCTTGTGGGCCGGCTTGTGGCAGTCGATCTGCCAGGGTCGGTGTGCCGGCGTACCGACGATGAAGACGGGCGGGGAGAGGGTGCACCAAGGTTGATGGTGGCACCCTCGCCGCGCGCGTCACGTCGCGGCTGCGCTATTTCTATTGCTACCTGCTGCTACTGCTCACCGTCCATAGGATCGGAGTCGGCCGGGTCGCGGCAAACACGCGCCAAAGCCGGACCGGTTCCGGATTCGGCGACGACGGTCTGCTTCTTGAATGGCTGGCCAGGCTTGGATGCAGGGCCCGCTGCTGCATGTCCGGGAACGATATGTCGGCCCGGGCACGTGGTCAAGGGCCGAAGGCCGGGCGCAAGGGGCTGGCGCCGATATGGGCCCCATTTGCATTGCGATGACCGTGGAGGCGGTGGGAGTGCCTGCCGATCATTGGTGCACATCCGGTGTCAACAGGAGTCGCAACGTGACAAGCAGCCAGATCGTTCGTATCGACCAGGGCGGCGTCAACGCCAGGATCATCGCCCGCGAAACCAGGACCGACTTCCGGCGCGTGGAGGCCGCCAGCATCAAGATGCCGGTGTGTTTCACCAGCGCCGAGGGCAAGCGCACGTTTGTGCGTCGTTTCGGGCCGTTGCAGCTCAACATGTATTTCATCTCGGTGATCGCGCGCACCCAGCTCGAGTCTGCGGATGTGCTCAAGGTCGAGAAAGCCATCCGGACCCAGATGGACAACGTGGCGCACAGCATGAACAAGTCGCTCGACGCGGCCGAGGCGCTGTGCCAGCACCATGGCGTGACGCAGCTTGCGACCTACGACACCCAGGCGCTGGAGATGGAGATCGGCGTGATCTCGTCAATGACGCGGCGCTACCTGGAGATCCTGCTCAAGCTCGACCAGCTCATGCCGATGCTGCAGACGCTGGAGATCCATGACGTGCTCACGCTGGAAGACGTGGTGAACCAGCGCGCTATCCTCAAGCGCCAGGTCCGTAATATCGCACTGTCGGTGCGCGGCTTTGCCAATGGTCTGCGCCGGCGCATGCATGCGCCTGACGCATCAGGGGTTGCGCGGTCCGAAGGCCAGAAGACGCTGATGGATCATTCCCAGACCATGGAGCAAGCGGATAGTGGTGGTGCGCAGCTGCCGGAGGAACTGCCGGGTCCCGATTCACAGGGCGACACGCACTCCGATCCATCAGGCGGGGACGGCGATGCGCCCGTCGACATGGCAGTCGATGTGCCTGGCGCGGAACATCAGACGGACGATCGGACGGATTGACGACTCTTGCGGATGGCACAGTCCCGACGCATGGGGCTGGCGATCAGAGGCCTGGCCGATTGCGAAAGGGATTGCCTGACAGCAGGCGTTGCGATTGTTGTGGATTCCGTTCGCTCCGCGAAATTGAATTCGCCGGATGTGGTTGCATTGCGCGTCGCCATGACGACGCGCACGCGCCTGTCGGCGATGGCCATGGCGGTTGCGCAGGTCAGGGCGCTGCGTACGCCCTGACCAGCAGTCCCACCGTGGCGTGGGGTCTTGGCGGGGTCTGCCGTATCAGTGGCCTGACGCGCGGCCTGGGTGATGGACATCCTGCGCCGGAGACGTTTGCTGGGGAAAGCCCATGGCTTCGATGTCGCGCAGCGCCTGCTCGACGGCCTGCCGCAGCCAGAGCTCCCATGCGCGGCGCCTATGTTGTTGCGCCGCACGTTGTTGTACGTGCAAGGCGCAGTGTTTGTGGATTCGGTGGTTGGCAGTTCTGCCTCGTCTGCAGTGATTCATGGTGGGCCAGGGTAGGTTGTTGAACACAAGGCCATGGTAGGGACGGCGACACGAATGCGCATCTACAGGATTGGGTAGATTTCGGTATGCTTGCTCGCGATGGATTGCGGCGCCTGGTTTCGATGCGACGGATCGTGGACATCGAGTGGGAAGGCCGCTGCGGCTGCTGCGAGCGGGCCCGTCGGCGCCAGCTGTGTGGAGTGGATCTCTGCGGCTGTTCAATGTTACGCATTGATGGGCGCCGACTTGGACGCCGGGGCAGCGATGTGTGGTCTGGCGTCGAATCGGTCGGCTTCAGATGGGACGTCGTCAATCCGATCCAGCTCGATGGAAGAGGTCCTGCAGATCGGCGGCAACTCGATGTCATCGTCGTCGTGGTTCGAAAGGGCACGGATCGAACGGGATCAAGCATGGAGACGGATGGGACGTGCCGAGGTAGCCCACGCCCTGATGAGGCCTGTCGGCCTTGGCAACGGCATGATCCGCGGCGCCACACCAGGCGCCCACATAAATTCCGGGATCTCGCGTGTTGTGTCAGCTCGACTCGATCATTCGCGCCACATCACTTTGGCATTCGGAGCATTGCCCCACAAGCAACAGGTCGTTCGCGCGGACCACGCCGCTGAAGTTCTTGATCGTGACGGAATGCTTGCAGCGGCCACACCATACGTTGGACAGGAGTTGCTTTCGGGTCTGTGCAGGAATGTCGGCCCACAGCTTGGCCGCGGGCGGTGTGAATTTCGGGAAGGACTCTACGCTCATGGGGATCGGGAAAAGGGGCTCGGGTGCTGGCTTGTTGTGGTGCGGTCGCTGCGCATCTTGACACAAATGCTGGACCCCGGTGCCCGGGGCTCGGCAAGCGCAGGTCGTCCGGCAGCCGCCTGCGCGACGGCTGCCCTGGTTATGCATCAGGCGGTTGTGTCATGTGGGGGAATTTGCCATCTGCCGCTGGCGATTCCCGCGTCAGCGCCGAAACGCGGCGAAGACATCGAACTCCCAGCTGCGCATCGCAAGCAGCAGCGTATATCCCTGCAGTTCTTTGCGCGGCAGCTTCTGGTCGGCCAGGTGCTGCTGCGCAAAATCCTGCGCCACGCGCTGCATGCGGTCGGTGAAGGTCGATGCGAGCCCCTTGCTTATGGAACCGTGCACCAGCAGCAGGGATTCGCCGTTGCCGCCGAAGCCGCCTGCGAAATAGTCCGTCATCGCGTGTTCGCGAAAAAATTCCATCACCGGCCCGTGCGGACGCCAGCGGAAGGTCTTTGCCAGCTTGAGCCGGTACCGGTTCAGCGGCTTGAGCTCGATGATGCCGATGCGATCGAGCTGGGCCAGATACTGGATCGCCTGGACCTCAGACAGCCGGTAGGCACCGGTGATCTGCTCCATCGTCCACTGGCTCAGTACGCAGATGGCCACCAGCAGCAGTTTCTTGTCGGCAACCACCGCGCGTTCCTGCTCCTGCGTCAGCTGCGCCAGCAGTTGCTGGTTGTCGGCAACCTGGCGCGCCAGGTCTGCGAAATCGAGCTTGAGCGCGCGGCAGATGGCATCAATCTGCGACAGCGACAGGTCGCCCTTGGCCAGCATGCGCTTGACGCTGGACTCGGCCTTGCCGATCGCCCGGGCCAGGTCGGCATAGGTCATCTGCTCTGCCTTGAGCTCCCGCTTGAGCGCCAGGACGAGGTCTGCGGTGGTACTCATGTGTGTCGTTCGGTATCGAAATCCGATACTCGGTGGTGAATCTGGTGCAACTGTATCGGCATCTGGCGTGGATTTCGGGCGGCGCGCTCACACTGCGGCCGTTCCATCCACAACATTGATCATGAAAGCCCCCCCGACCCGCTTCGAGCCGCCGTTGCCCGGCTAGGCTCGACCGCCATGTCCGCGCCGGCGATTCATTCCATGCGTTCCACCCGATCCAGGGAGGTGGTGCTGCTCGCGTTGTGCGCCGGGTTGTTCGTGCTGGCGCTGCTGGGCCCGCGGGTGGAGCTTCCCGCCCATTACCACGCGTTCGCCGATGCGCGGGCCTGGCAGTTCCTGCCCAATGCGATGGACGTGCTGAGCAACCTGGGTTTCGCGCTGTTCGGGGTCCTGGGACTGCTGCGGCTGCGGCTGCTTGATCACGCCATCGCGTGGACCGTGAACCGGCAGATGGCGGCGCTGTTTTTCCTGGGGCTGGTGCTGACGGCGCTGTGTTCGGGTTATTACCACTGGCAGCCCGATGGCGCCGGCCTGTGGCTCGACCGCCTGGGCATGGTCGTGGCGTTCGCTGGCCTGCTGGGCCTGGCGGCCGCCGATCGTGTCAGCGACCGGGCGGCACACGCGCTCGCGTTGCTGTTGCTGGTTGCGGGACCGGCTGCGGCGACGACGGCCATGCATTCGCTCGACCAGCTGGCCTGGGTGGTGGTGCAGTTCGGCGGGCTGGCGATCCTGGTCTGGTTGGTGCTGAACAAGCCGCTACCCGGTGCATGGTCGGTGCGCTGGTGGGTGGTGATCGGGGCCTATGCGCTGGCCAAGTTGTTCGAGCTCGGTGATGCGGCCGTATTCGAGTGGACGGGCCACTGGGTGTCCGGCCACAGCCTCAAGCACCTGGTGGCCAGCTGCGCAGCCTGGCCGGTGCTGGCTGCCTTGCGTCCGTCGCATCGGCCGAATGTGCAGGCCGAAGTGGGGGAAGTGGCCGCTGCGCGCACGCCGTCCGGGGACGGTGTGCCGGCCGGTGGTCGCTGACTCTGATCGATCCTTTTTTGTCACTGCAACAGGAGTGTTCATGCAAGCCAATTCCCTTGTCGATGTGCCGTCGCAGCAGGCGCACCAGCATCCGAACCAGTTCGCGCTGATGGGCCAGCGGCGCTTCGCGCCCTTGTTCTGGACCCAGTTCTGCGGCGCGGCCAACGACAACCTGTTCAAGTTCGCGTTGACAGTCATGGTGACCTACCAGCTCAGCGTTGGTTGGTTGCCGGCGGCCATGGCGGGGCTGGTCATCGGCGCCTTGTTCATCCTGCCCTTCCTGCTGTTCAGCGCGACCAGCGGCCAGCTGACCGACAAGATGGACAAGGCGCAGGTGATACGGCTGGTGAAGAACCTGGAAATCGGCATCATGCTCGCTGCTGCCTATGGTTTCCTGGCACACAACGTGCCGGTGCTGCTGGGCTGCATCTTCCTGATGGGGCTGCATTCGACGCTGTTCGGACCGGTCAAATACGCGCTCCTGCCACAGGTGCTCAGCGAACGCGAACTGACCGGCGGCAACGGCATGGTCGAGATGGGGACCTTTGTGGCCATCCTGATGGGCAATGTGGCCGGCGGCCTGCTGGTGGCAATGCCGCAGGTCGGCCACGCCGCGGTCGCGCTGGCCTGCGTGTTGCTCGCTGTCGTGGGACGGGTGCTGGCGCAGTACGTGCCGGCGGCGCCGGCGACCGATCCGGGCCTGCGCATCAACTGGAATCCGATCACGGAGACCTGGCGCAACCTCAAGCTGGCCAGTGGCAACCAGGTGGTGTTCCGTTCCCTGCTGGGCATCAGCTGGATGTGGTTCTTCGGGGCGGTGTTCCTGAGCCAGTTCCCGAGTTTTGCGAAGGAGGTGCTGCATGGCAACGAGCATGTCGCATCCTTGCTGCTGGTGGTCTTCTCGCTGGGTATCGGCCTGGGCTCATTGTTGTGCGAGGTGCTCAGCCGGCGCCATGTCGAGATCGGCCTGGTGCCGCTGGGCGCGATCGGCATGAGCGTGTTTGCGATCGACCTGTATGCCGCCTCAAACAGCCTGCCGGCCTCCGGCATCATGGGCGTGTCCGCGTTCCTGGCCCAGCCGGCGCACTGGCGCATCATCGCGGACCTGGCATTACTGAGCCTGTTTGCCGGCCTGTACAGCGTTCCGATGTATGCCCTGATCCAGCTGCGCAGCCAGCCCACGCACCGCGCGCGCATCATCGCGGCCAACAACATCCTGAACGCGTTGTTCATGATCGCCAGTTCCCTGATCGCCGGAGCGCTGCTGTCGGCGGACTTCACGGTGCCGCAGGTGTTCTTGTTCGTCGGCCTGGCCAACGCGGTGGTGGCCTTGTACATCTTCCTGCTGGTCCCGGAATACCTGCTGCGCTTCGTTGCCTGGGTGTTGTCGCGCTGCATGTACCGCTTCCGGGTGACGGGTGACGACAACATTCCGACGACGGGTGCGGCGGTGCTGGTGTGCAACCATGTCAGCCTGGTCGATGCGGTGCTGCTGCTGGCGGCAAGTCCCCGTCCGATCCACTTCGTGATGGACCACCAGATTTTCAAGGTGCCGGTGCTTGGCGCGCTGTTTCGCCTGGCCAAGGCGATTCCGATCGCACCCCGGTCGCAGCATCCGCAGGTCCATGACGCCGCCTTGGTGGCTGCGCAGAAGGTGTTGCAGGACGGCGATCTGCTGGCGATTTTTCCGGAAGGTGGCATCACGACGGATGGGCGACTGCAGGACTTCAAGGGCGGCGTCATGCGGATTCTCGAGCGCCAGCCGGCCCCGGTCATTCCGATGGCGTTGACGAACATGTGGGGCTCGTTCTTCAGCCGGGGTGATGGGGCCAGGCAGATGACGCGGCCGTTCCGGCGCGGTGCGTGGAGTCGTGTCGGGCTCAACATTGGTGCGCCGCTGACGCCCCAGCTGGCGGATCTGGAGGTGATGCGCTCCCGTGTTACTGCCTTGCTGGAGCAGACGTGATGGATAGAGGGCCGGGAAGCGGGCCGCCGGGCCAGGCTGAGCGACGCAGAGTAGGCCGTGTTCGAGTTGGTGGGCAACAGGATGCCCGCTCAACCATTGCGGTTGGGATGAATCGTGGCACCTAGTGGCTTCGAGGATGTCACGTTGGCTACAGGACTTTTCGAGGTGGCGGGTGTGGACATCCCAGCCACTGGCAATCCTGATTCCACCCCGGTTGGTTCAACCACAAATTGCCGAATGGGTTTGGTGGGGCGGCGGTGGCTCATGAACGCCGTTGGGGAGCGGGGAGAACGATGGAAGCACCTGGTGACCAGCCCCGTTTCGCCGTCTGTCATGCGGAACGTCAAGGCGTCCGGCATCACTTGAGCTGACGGATGTGCGGCGCCAGTTCGTCGGCCATCAGCTGGTGCGCCCATGCCAGCGCTCCAGGTTCTGGACATGCTGCACATCGGTTTCACCGGAGATGGCAAGGCGTGTGGTCTCGAGTCGTCCGACACAGAACTGCATCCGGTTCGCAGACATGACCTCGACCCGCTGCGCGCGGATGTGGTCGACGAAGGCCGAGATATCGAACACACCGGTGGGAACCGGGGTCCTGAATTGCGCGTCTCCCGTGAAAACGACGATGGACTTGACGACTCCAGGAGGCAGGAAGTCCAGCAGCTGCTGCACTGCGCGAACATGCCGAAGATTCTGGACGATGGGGTTCTGGAACCTGAACTTCCAGTTGAACAGGACCTGTGTCCAACGGGCATGGTTCGCATTCGCGAAGATCCATCCCTTGTAGTGCTTGGTCTCGACGACGAAAACGCCGAACCGGGAAACCATTATGTGGTCGATCTCCGTGGTTCCATCGCCCAGGGGCAGGGTGATGTGATTCATCAGGAAATAGTCGGGACTCTTGAAGTGTTCCCGCGCGACACGGGAAAGCCGCGCTTCGCCGCGATTCTGGTACCTATGGGGGCGAAGTCGTCCACGGCCGAGCACAATACCGACGACAAGTGCGAGCGGGATGTAAAAGAGTACTTCCTGGTTCATCGTGTGGCCGGTTGCCATGGATCGCGCAGGTCCTGCGGCAGGATCCGTTCGATGGGCTGCAGTCGGCTTGGCAAGTTGTCTTCGAGTGGCGGGAGGCGTTCTGGCCTCTTGGGATTTTGCTGCAAGTGAGGCAGATTCGCCAGCGGGGCAGGTGATGCGCTTCACCTGAATGGAGGTGACATGGCTTGGATAGCGTCCGCCAGCCTCGAACTCGCGCAACTGGCGCGTTCCAGTCATCGGGGTTTGCGTTGTTCATGCATTGGCGATGCCGCGCCGCGGACAAGCAAATTCCTGAATCGCTTGCGCGGCGGTCGCATGTGATTACGAGTGGATCGACAGCACGCCCTAGAATCGTTGTTTCTACTTACGAGTCTCAGATGACCACTGCCAAGAAACAAACCGCGTTCAACCGTGCCCTCACTCCCAGTGCCGAATTGGCCGCAGTGATCGGCGCAACGCCTCAACCGCGTACCGAAGTCGTGAAGCAGATGTGGGAGTACATTAAGGCCAACAACTTGCAGAACCCCAAAAACAAGCGCAACATCCTGGCCGACGCCAAGCTTAAGGCGGTCTTCGGAAAGGATGAAGTAACCATGTTCGAGATGACGGGGCTGGTGGGCAAGCACCTGAGCTGACAGGAAACCACGGGGCCGAACTCTCTTGCCCTGTTGTCAGGCGGTGAGTGACAGGTCACTCCGGTGTGCTGCTCCGCAATTGAAATGCCCACCGGGCTCGAGAGAGAAACCTTACAGGCGGGCACCATGAGAAAGCCTACAGTGCCGACATCGGCCATCCGATGCGGACAGGGTTGATCGATTGGACTTTGGGGCGGGGAGAAGATCCTGTCGACCTATGGCAGTCTTAGGGCAATGCTGATTCTGCTTTCGGGTACAGCTGCGGGCGCGTTGATGGCCGAGAACATTTGGTTGTCGCTGATCGTGCTGCTGGTCCTGTTCATCTTTTCAGCGAGCGCGACGTGGCGCCTTGTCGCCCGACGTCGTTGACGCCGGAATTCAAACTGATGCTGGAAGTCGGATCAAGCGTGGCGGCAACAGCAATAGCCGTTCAAGTAGTCAGCGCCAAGTATTCGATGATAAAACCGCGAAGGGTTCTAGTAGATTGAATCATTGAAATTAACGGTGTAGCCTCCAGTTATGGAGGCATGACACCGTCGAAGCTGAGTGAACTTGAAGTGGCTGAACTGCGAAGCGTGATGCGAATGCAAACGGGCAACGCGGCCGTGGCGCGGCGGGCGCGTTGACTTTCGCCAGGCGCTGGGCTGTGACGATGGCTTTATCAGCCGTTGGACCCGCGCGTATGCCGCTGGGGGTCTGCGGGCCTGGTATCGCATCATCCTGGGCGCGCGCCTGTGCAGCCTGTGGCCAAGCTGGAGGCGCGGGTTCTGGAGCGCACCCTGAAATCCAAGCCGCGCGATGGCTCGACACACTGGAGCAGCCGAAAGCTGGCAGCCGAGCTGGGTGATGTGTCCTTCAGTGCCGTGCAGCGCATCTGGCGCAAGCACGGCGTGCGGCCGCACTGGTTGGACACACACATGGTTTCGGACGACCCAGACTTCGAGACGAAGGCAGCAGAGGTTATCGGCCTGTATCTGCAGCCTCTCGAGAACGCGGTGGTGTTCTGCGTCGATGAGAAGACGGCCATCCAGGCGCTGGACCGCAAGGATCGCCAGTTGCCGCTGTCGCCCGGACGCGCCGAGAGCCACGGCTTTGAGTACAAGCGCAATGGGACCCTGAGCCATTTCGCTGCCTTGAACACGGCCACTGGCGAGGTGATGGGCAAGACGGCCGAACGTCACACCAGCGAGCAGTTCGTGCGCTTCCTGGAGGACATCGTGGCCGATCACGACGAGGGTCAGGAAATCAATCCCTGATGCGATCAGGGTCACACATTGGTTGTTTGGCGTCAAACGGGGCTCTCGCGATGCAAAAGATGCGTTCGCTGTTGTTCCGTCATGGATTTTCGAATGAACGGACGAGTTGCGTCATGAAGTGGCGTAGGTCATCGGCCGAGCCATGCCGCAAGAGCCATCAGGCCGGCAAATACCGCGAGCGGAATCAGCGCCAAGGCTACGGCTGAGCGCCTTCTGCGACTTGACTCTGAGTGTCCCCCGATGGCCTGAAGCGCCGCGCCATCGGACGCCGGCAAGTGGAATCCGCGTTGTCTCCGCAACTCCAGCTTTTCCTCGGTACGGCCCCAATGCCGGATCAGCAGCAGCATTGCTATCAGGCCCATCATGCTGCCTGGAATCCACATCACGAGCCCACCCAGCAGCTCATCCGTCAACGGCTCCAGACTCGACCATCTGCCCAGCAGATCGTAGGCGCTGTATGCGATGGACTCCTTCAGCGTGATGATCGCGCCAAGCGGGATATTGGCAAACATGGATGCCCCCAGCATGACGATGCGATGGCTGAAGGGTGAGCCCCAAGGCGGAGAGGCTGCATTGAAAAGGCTCCAGAAAAAGAGCATACCGGAGGCCAGCATGCTGATGTGCATCACATAGTGCAGCGTCGTATTGATCAATGCGGCATTGTGGTATGCCGGCAGTTGCCAGAAATACAGGCTCGTCACGTATACGGTCGTGCAAACCAGTGGCCGGGTCAGGAACCCGAATGCTGACTGGACGCCGTTGTTGCGCATCACGGGCGCGACGACCCGTCTGCGAATCGACGTGGGAAAACCGGCAATCAAGGGGCCTGATGGCAGCGAGAGCATCAGCAGCATGGGCGCGACGCCGCGTAACAGTAGATGCTGGACCTGGTGGACGGAAAACATGTGCCCGGCGATCACGTCGAGCGGCGTCTGCAGCGCCAGGAACACGGCGCCCAGGCCGCTGTAAAACAAGGCGGCGCGACCTCGCGATACCGGTGATCCCTTGCCAGCCCTTCGCACGCTGCCGCGCCAAAACAGGATGGCCGCAATTGCCAACCCGATCAGCACATCGCTGCTCCATGGCCACAGCCCGGCCGTGCTCGCTGGCGGCTCCCCGTCGCCGTGTGCCAGGGCGCTCGGAATACCGACGGTAACGGACCACGCCACAGCTGCCATCGACGGAATCACTCTGGCACGCTTCGGAGCCCATCGCGATCGCGCTCCGACCTGGTTGCGGTTCAAGCGAGGCTCCGTCTTCGGGTCCAATACAGGAGCAGATAGGTCACAGACAACACTGCATAGTTGGCAAAGAGGAACCAGGGAGTATTCCAGGCAATGCCATCGAATCCTTCGTCGGTGAACGGGTACAAGATCGGGGTCGCGAAGTATTCTCGAGAATGGGTGAATACGTCAATTGCGATATGTGACCACCAACCCAGCAAAGGAACCATCCACACGCGGCGGCGGAACCAGATCACCGATGTCACGAGCCCCGCAACGACCGCACTATGGGTAATGCAATAGAGGTTGTGCGACCAGAAGTCTACCGATGCAGGCGCTGACGGCGTTTGTCCTGCAACAGCATTCGCGTATTCACGCACCACGGTCGCTGAACCATCCCCGAAGACAGACCAACCAACGATCGGAATCAGATGAGGGATGTCCGGCAAAACCGCCATCGCAACCGTCAGCGCAGCAACGCGCGGTGGAATGCGCCAACGCCGGCGCGCCAGGATTACGCCGGCGCCGGCCCACAAGGCATGAGCAAACACGTCCATCAACTTTCCTTCATGGTTGCGTCGAGAACGCGCCGACCTGGGCCAACGAGCTCAGAAATTGTTCTGGCGGCTGGTATCCGATCACGCGTTTGGGCAGTTCGTTGCCTGACCGATCGAAGAAGACGATACCGGGCGGTCCGAACAATGCGAAACGCGCCAGCAACGCGCGGTCGTCCGCATTGTTGGCGGTGACGTCGGCGCGCAGGAGCACCGCGTCCTTCAAAACGTTCTGTACCCGGGGATCACTGAACGTGAACTGGTCCATTTCCTTGCAGGACACACACCATTCGGCCCAGAAGTCCAGCATCACGGGTCGGCCGTTCGCCGCCTGTACGCGCGTGTTCAGGTCGGCAACGCTGGAGACTCGCTGGAAAGCGAGTTCTCTTGTCGCCGCTGCCTGTACTCCGCGGAAACCCGCCAATGGTTGCAGGATTTCCCGGTGACCCGACAATGCGCCGACCATCATGGCCGCCCCGGCGAGCAGAGTGATGACGCCAACCCCTTTGAACAGCCGCCGATGGCCTGGCACATCGACTGGAAGCGGGTCGAGCGCATGCAGATAGATGGCCACGACGATCAGCAACGTAGCCCACAACAGTTGCTGTGCGACCACCGCAATCACCGGCGACACGGTGTAGATCGCCATGGCCAGCATGGCAACGCCGAAAAACCGCTTGACGGTTCCGGTCCATGGACCATTTCGCGGCAGCAGCGACCCTGTCGTGGCGCCAATGACAAGCAAGGGAGCACCCATGCCGATGGCCATCACGAACAAGGCCGTCCCGCCCAGGACGACATCGCGGGTCTGGCCGATATACAGCAAGGCGCCGGCCAACGGGGCTGCGACGCACGGGCCCACGATGACGGCCGACAGCACGCCCATCAGGAACACACCCACGACCTTGCCGCCCTTGACCCTGTTGCCCGCCGAAGCCAGGGCGCTCTGCAGTCGCACCGGCAACTGCAGCTCATACAGGCCGAACATCGACAGCGCCAGCAATACGAAGACCAGCGCAAAGCTGCCCAGCACCCAGGCATTCTGCAGATAGGCCGACAGCATGGTCCCGGCTAGCCCGGCGGCGACGCCGGCCAACGCATAGGTGACGGCCATGGCGAATACATAAACGGCTGACAGACTCAGCGCGTGCCGCCGGGTCAGCGTTTCGCCCTGCCCGACGATGATGCCCGACAGGATCGGGATCATCGGCAACATGCACGGCGTAAATGCGAGTAGCACACCGAAGCCGAAAAATGCGGCCAGCAGCGCCCAACGATTGCCACCTGCGAACAAATCGCGTATCCGGTCACCGTCGTCCGTGGCGGCAGGTAACACCGCTCCTGGCACAGCCGCGTCGGCAGTGGGCGCAACAGGCGTCGCGATGGGCGCGGCGGCACCTGTCCACGCCACGGTCACGTCCTGGTCGATCGGGGGATAACACACGCCCAGGGGCTCGTTGCATCCCTGGTATGTGGCGCGCAGCTGAATCTGTTCACCAACTGCGACAGGCTTGGCCAATGCGATGACCGCTTCAACGGGTTGGTAATACACTCGGACCGAGCCGAAGAACGGGTCAGCCTTTGGTTTTCCGGCGGGCAAGGCCACGTCGTTGATCACACCCGTCGTCGGCTCTGTCATGCTGAACGTGATGCGGTCCCGGTACAGGTAATACCCCTGGACCGGCCGGAGTTCGGCGACCAGGGTGCTGGCGTCCCTGAACCGCACGTCCAGGGTGAACGCCTGCTCGGGTGGCAGCAGTTCGACTGTGGCCTTTTTTCCGGACCACAGGTTCCGGATGGCATCCAGTGGTCCCGAGGATGGTGCCGGTGCGGTGCTTGCCTCCGGTACGGGCGCGCGCTCGAAAAGCGGGCTCTGCGATTGCGCGTTGACGGCAGACGCAAGCGACAGGCCGATCAGGGCACCAGCAATCATGGCGCGCGTGCGGACCGGGAGAAGTGCGTTGATACAGGAGAAAGTCATGCGAGTTACCAACGATCAGGCCACCACACGGTAGTTGCGCATCATGCCGATGTCCTCGTGCTCCAGCATGTGGCAGTGGTACAGGAACAGGCCGGTGAAGTCTTCGAAACGCAGCAGGACGCGCACACGCTCACCGGGCATGACCAATACCGTGTCTTTCCACCCGCCGTCCACCAGACCGGCCTTGACGGTGTCGTAGCCTCGGGCGTGGCTGCCCGATACCGAGCGCTGGATCACCCGAAACTGCAGGCCATGGATATGCATGGAGTGGGGCATGGTCATGCCCATCATGGCGCCGCTGTCATTGCGAAACTCCCAGATCTCCTGGGTGCCGAGTTTCACGGTTTCCAGTTCGCTCGCGGCCAGCATGTCGAAACCGAGTCCGTTGATGCCCCAGCGCATCATGCCCATCGTCAGTTCGAACACCTTGGGGCGAGCGGCATTGACGGCCAGGCGATCCTGCGGCGGCGCCATCGGCGTCAGGCGTTGCGGCATCGCCGGGCCCGCGACTGCGGCGGGGCCGACTTTGAACTGGCAAACAGGAAATGCCGCGCCATTGGCGAGCGTGTTGTCGCCACCCATCATGGAGCGCATCATCGATCCCGTGCCCATTCCGGTGTCGAACGCGTGGCTTTCGAGTACAGGTCCTGCCCCTGCAGGCCAGCGGCTGAAATCGACCCACAACTCGACCCGTTCTGCAGGTGCCAGCATGACGTAGTCGCGTCGTACCGGTGCGTCCAGCAGCCCACCGTCGCTGGCAATGACCTGCAACGCTGTGTTGTCGCTCCAGGCCAGTTTGAGTGTGCGGCTGTTGCAGGCGTTGAACAACCGAAGCCGGTAGGCCCTGCGCTCGACCGGCCGCAGTACATTCGGGACGCCATTGACCAGGATGGTGTCACCGAACACGCCCTTCATGCTGGCCATCCCGCCGCCCATGCCGCCCATGCCGCCCATGCCGCCCATCATCGACCCCATGCGGCCACCCATCATGCCCCCGCCTTGAGGCGCGGCGGCCAGGGCGCCTCCGGGATACACCAGCTGGTTGTCCTGGTCGAAGTTGCGGTCCTGTATCACCAAGGGCATGTCGAATGCTCCCGAGGGGAGCGCCAGTGCGGCTTCGTCGTCGTCACTGACCAGAAACAGACCTGCCAGACCTGCGTAGACCTGTCTGCCGGTTCTGCCGTGTGGATGTGGATGAAACCAGTAACTTCCGGCACGGTTGCGCACCGTGAACGCATATCGATACCGTTCACCCGGCGCGATCGCGAAACGCGGGTGACCATCCATGTCCTCCGGAACATGCAGCCCATGCCAATGAATAATCGTCGACTCCGGCAGGTCGTTGATCAGATCGATGCGGACGCGTTGCCCGCGATGGACCCGGATGATGGGCGCCAGCATGGAGGTGTCCAGCGCCGCAGGTGCTCCGGCAAGAAGCTTTGCCCGATAGCGCCAGACACGGGTTTCGGCGCCTGGTCTGATTGCAACTTCATCCAGCTCGGCGCTCAGTTCGATATGCACGTCGGCCGAAGTCGCGTCGGCACCACCAATGGCAAAGGCGGGCCCGCGAACGGCGGTTGCAGCCACTGCTGCGGCGGAGCGCAACAGCAGATTGCGTCTATGCGGATTCATGGCCGCTCCATTGAATTTGGCGCCTGCGCAGGTGGTCCTTGTTCAACATCCCCATCCGCCTCCCATCATGGTCGTATGCATGACCGCCATGCCGACCGCGCCGATCACCGCGATGGCTCCGATTGCGGCCAGTACCGTGACAACCATCCGGAATACCGGGCTCTTGTTCGTTTCAGTCATGGGTATCTCCATCGGTCGCAATCGGCTTCCACGTGCGGCCCTGGTCCTGGCTCAGGAGCACCTTGCGTTTGTAGGTAGCGATAGCCAGTTCGTTGTGGCGTGCCGGGTTCTGGGCGATATAGGCCACGGCGTCCTCGTTCAGCGCCGGTATCGGCAGAGGATCCGCCTTGGCGCCTTTGTCCAGCATGATGTGCATCAGCGTGGCCTTGCCCGCGTAGCCGCTGAACCACAGCGACTTGCCGTCCAGGGCGAACGCCGCACCAAGCACCTGCGGCCCTGCGACCAGGCGTTCGAAATCTTGACCGGCGTTGCGTGATAGATACAGCCCGTTGGCTGTTCCCGCAACAACCATGTCGGCGTCACTGGGATGTGCCGCCAGACTCTTGAGATCACCCGCGAGTCCGTTGGCGACAACACGGGTCCATTGCATGCCGTCGTTGCGGGTGTAGTAGATGCCCGGCTGGTTCATGCGCGAATTCATCGCATGGTTGACGACGTACACGACGTTGGTGGTATAGCCCGTGGCGACGGTGTGGAAGTCGGATTCGCCTTCGAGGCCCAGATTTTTCCAGGTCTTGCCGCCGTCCTGGCTCTTGATCAGGCCAAACGGATTGGTCAAGCCGGAGCCCGGAGCTGGGTGCCCGCTGCTGTACAGGGTGTCGCGCGTGGCGGAGAAACCCATGTAATCATGGGTTGGCCCGGGTGCTTTGCTCCATTTGCCTCCCTCGAATATTGCCAGGCCGTGGTGGCTGGGAATCATGAGCTTGGCGCCGTCGGCGCTGAACGACATGCCGTGAACGTGTGTCAGCTTGACTTCGCCGGCGACAGCCGTGGCGGCGGTTGCAACGGACGCTGCGAGTAGCAAAACTGCTGCGAAGACTCGGACGTGGTGAATAGGCTTTCTGGATTTCATGGAATTACCTCAGGTTGCAAAGAATGAGTGTGGCTCTGTAAATTAAAGGCTGCGGTTATCGCGCAGCAGTCGTGTCAGATCGGCAGTCATCACGTCGACGCTCAGGTCGTCGCGCATGAATAATCGCAATCGGCCGCTTGGGTCAAACACGAAAACGCCGCCGCCATGGTCAACGTCGTACCGGCCTTGCGGGTCGGCCTCGCGCACGGCGACGAACATCTTGAATTCTTTCGCCAATGCGGTGATCGCTGCTGCCTCGCCGGTCAGACCCAGAAAGTCGGGGTTAAATGCGGTGACAAATTTCTTGAGGACTGGCGCAGTGTCACGAGCAGGATCCAGCGTGACGAACAGCCCTTGCACACGTTGGCGCCCGTCGCCAAGATCTTTCACCACGCTGGCCATTTTGGCCATCGTGACCGGACAGATGTCGGGGCAATTCGTATAGCCGAAGAACAACATGACTGCCTTGCCGCGAAAGTCTGCCAGTTTTAGGGGGCGACCCAGGTGATCGGTCAGGTCGAAGTCCTGACCCCACGGCACCCCGGTGATCTCGGTTGACGTGAAGCGCCCAGGGGATTGCGACGGCTGTTGGTCGCACGCCACCGTGATCAATGCCAACGCGATGACCGCAAGTGACTTAAGCAGCATGTTCAACCCGCCTTGCATCTGAATGCGCCGCCGATGCAGGTATGTGACTGCGGATCAACGCCAGCATCTCCGGCGCGTCCCAAACGGCAGGACCCAGTTTGCGACCCAGTTCTCGTCCCTTTGTGTCGATCAACAGTGTCAACGGAACACCGGTTGTCACCAGACGCGATGCATCGCCGAAGGTGTCCAGATAAGGTCGCAGATGGCTCACTGCGATGCGTTTGAAAAACGCTTCGACCACCGGCATGCCGGCTTGGTCGATGGACAGCGCCACCACTTCGAAGCCGGCTGATCCCAGCGTGGCTTGCAAGCGGTCCAGCGTCGGCATTTCTTCGCGGCAAGGCGGGCACCAAGTAGCCCAGATATTGAGCAACACCACACGACCCTGAAAGGCGGCGAGGTCCGTTGGCGATCCGCGTGAATCGCTGAAACGCAGGTTCGCCAGATCGCGCGGACGCGAATGCAATTCGAGAACCGAATTCTCTGCAACGGACTCACGCATCCAACGCCACAACGAGCTCAAGGATCCCAGGCCGATGGCCGCCGCGACGCCGACCCAAATGCGGCGTTTGAGGGACAGTGGTTGGGGGGCAAGGGTAGCGCCGTCTCTCATGGACAATCCCTGCGCACCAATGAGGAAATCTCTTCCGGCCGGGAGAAGACGATAGCTGCGCGGTCGCCTTGCATTCCGTTGCCGACAATCACTGGTTTGCCAAGCTCCGGGCCGTTGGGCCCCCCATCGGTCTTGAAGCGCAAATTGAACTCCCACCAGATGGTGTTCCTGCCGTCGCCTGTTGTCACACGGTATGCGTCCGCGCAATAACGGATCGCCACGACCTGCCTGAACGCCTCCACACGTTTTAGGTCGGGCGGTCCGCGATCGGGCACAGATACCTTGCCGCTCGATACCGCCTGAAGGTAGGCGATCAAGTCCGCGCGCACCGCCGGGTCCGGGATGCCGCCAAACGGCATCGTGTTGCCCGGAATGAACGCCGATGGGCTGCGCAGCCATGCATCCAGCGTATCGTGTTGCCACACGACATCCGAGGTTTTGAGTGCTTCGGAATATCGGCCAAATCCATCAACGCTACCTGCTTTCTTGCCCCAGATGCCTGCCAGGCTTGGGCCCGTCAATTGACGACCCGCGGCGAACGAATGGCAGGCAACACAACTGCGCGACGCCTGGGCGCCGCGCTCGACGTTAGCTGCGGCATGGGCCTGCGTCGTCAAAGTTGCAATGGCGAAAAGGCCAACCAGAAGCGCGCGGAACAAATCGTGCGCTGGCATCTCAGGTCCTTTCAACGCGGCCGGCATGACCCAAGCAGCGCAAATGCCGTACGACCGACACGTGCGCAAGCCTGATCGGCGCCCCGTCAAGGCGCCCCGCGAATCGATTCGCGGACAATGGGTCACACCTTCCCGGGAGCACTGCCCAGGATGTTGGCCGGGGTCTGGACGTTTGCTGGCGTCTGGACGGCGCCAGGGTCGGCGGCCTGGCTCATTTTGGTGTCGTTCGACCCTTTCATCATGAACATCATGATGCCCATGGATATCGGGCAAGCGAGCACCAGCAGCAACGGCGCATTGGCCAGAATTAGCGACTGCATCTGCGGAAATGTGAAATAGAGAACCGTCGCGCCAACTCCCAGGCCGGCGGCAACTTTGATCATGGTTTTGCTGCAATTCATGTTCCAACTCCTTCAAGCAAAGTAAAAGTACACATTCGTCATGGTGTCGAACACCTTGTGTGCGGGTCGGGTAGGTTCAACGCATTCAATCGAATGACCACGCAAGGATTTGAGTCGTCATGCGCTGCTGCCCGGATTGCTCACGGGCGTTCAGGCGAGAGGTATCAAGTCTTGGTGGCGAACCGTTGGACGTTCGCCGAGCTGCATCAAGGCGCCGGAATGTCAGGCGGCTTATCAGGCCACCGGCATCCGGGCTCGGACTTTCATAGTCTGAAGCAGCAGTGCAGGATCGTGTGTGGAGGCCCTGCCGCGTCGGGCGGAGCCAACCAAGTTTGCTCGAGGCCGCGTTGCACGGCTCCTCTATCGAATGGCGGTAGCATGTAGCCAGCCATCAAGATCGCAGCAGGCACCGTGGTTGATGACGATGCGTCTACGCGTTGCTGCTCGGATTGGCAATGCGCGTCACAAACGGCGCTGAACCCAGGTTCGGTCACGCTGCAGCCGGGCGCCCCACAGTGCGGACCAACGGCATTTGTAACTGCGGCAATCAACTGTCCGTTGCGTCCAGCCGGCATCGACGATGCCATTGTTGGGCCCTGGCCAGCTGACACGCCTGTGGCATCTAGAGCCAGGCTGACGCACGCATGCGCAGCCGTCGCCATTTGTGCGAACACAAAGACGGCTATCAGCAGGCGGGCAATCAAACGCCGAAATCCAGAAGTCATATCAACAGTTGGTGCAGATCCAGAGCGGCAAGTTCCCCAATTATGCCAGTCCGTCTGCAAATTCGGTACTGCGGCGCGGTGCCTGTTCTGGTTCCGCATCACGCGGCACAGAAGGCGACGATGGCCGCGTTCGCCGCTGTTTGCGCATCAGCAGAAACACGGCTGGAACCACAAACATCGACAGCAAAGGCGCACTGACCATACCCCCGACCATTGGCGCTGCGATGCGCTGCATCACCTCCGAGCCGGTGCCGGTACCCCACATGATCGGGAACAGGCCGGCCAGGATCACCGCCACCGTCATGGCCTTGGGCCGCACGCGCAGAACGGCGCCGTCGCGGATCGCGTCGAGCAGGTCGTCGTGCGACGTCTTTCCCTCCGCAATTCGCTCGTCCCAGGCCTGGCGCAGGTACAGCAGCATGATGACCCCGAACTCGGCGGCGACCCCGGCCAGCGCGATGAAGCCGACTGCGCCGGCGACTGACAGGTTGTAGTCGAGCAGCCATAGCAGCCAGATGCCACCGATCAGCGCGAACGGCAAGGTGGCCATGATTAGCAGCGCTTCGTCGAAGCGGCGGAAGGTCAGGTACAGCAGCACGAAGATGATGACCAGCGTGAACGGCACCACCACCTTGAGTTTGGCCGTCGCGCGCTCCAGAAACTCGAACTGCCCCGACCAGGACACTGAATACCCGGCCGGCAGCGCAACCTTTTCTGCCACCACGCGCTGCATGTCGAGCACCGCCGAGCGCAGGTCGCGGCCGCGGATATCCACATAGACCCAGCCGGACAAACGCGCATTCTCGCTGCGCAGCATCGGCGGACCATCGGTGATGCGCAGGCTGGCGACGTCGGACAAGACCAGTCGCGCGCCGCGCTCGCTGACGATGGGCAACTTGCGCAGTTTCTCCAGCGAGTCACGGATCTCGCGGGGATAACGCACATTGATCGGAAACCGCTGCAGACCCTCCACTGTTTCGCCAATCGTGTCGCCACCCACGGCCGATGCGATCACCGACTGCACATCGGCGATGTTCATGCCGTAACGCGCCGCCGCGTCCCGGTCGATCGTCACATCGACATAACGCCCGCCGGTGAGCCGCTCGGCCAGGGCGCTGCTGACACCGGGCACGTCCTTTAGCAGTTTCTCGATCTCTCCACTGATGCGGTCAATGGTGGCCAGGTCGGTTCCAGCGACCTTGACGCCCACCGGGCTCTTGATGCCGGTGGCCAGCATGTCGATGCGGTTGCGGATCGGTGGCACCCAGATGTTGGACAGCCCAGGTACCTGCACGATGCGGTCCAGTTCCTCGACCAGTTTGTCCTGCGTCATGCCGGGCCGCCATTGTTCGCGCGGCTTGAACTGGATCGTGGTCTCGAACATTTCCAGTGGCGCCGGGTCGGTGGCGCTCTCGGCACGGCCGGCCTTGCCATACACGCTTGCCACCTCGGGCACGGTCTTGATCAAGCGATCGGTCTGCTGCAGCAACTCGCCGGCCTTGCTGGCCGAAAGGCCCGGAAGCGCCGACGGCATATACAGCAGGTCACCTTCGTCCAGCCGTGGCATGAACTCGCCGCCGATGTGTTGCAAGGGCCACAGGCTCGCCAGCAGCGCGACGATGGCGACACCCACCGTCAATTTCGGTACCTTCAGCACCAGGTTCAGCAGCGGCCGGTACACCGCGATCAAGGCCCGGTTCAGCGGGTTGGCCTTCTCATCCGGTATGCGGCCACGGATCAGGTAACCCATCAGCACCGGTATCAGCGTGGCCGACAGTCCGGCGGCGGCGGCCATCGCATAGGTCTTGGTGAAGGCCAGCGGCGCGAACAGCCGTCCTTCCTGTGCCTCCAGCGTGAACACCGGCACGAACGACAGCGTGATGATCAGCAGCGAGAAGAACAGCGCCGGGCCGACCTCGGCGGCGGCATCACCAATCACCCGCCAGCGCTTCTCGCTGCGCAGTTCTTCGCCGGGATGGGCATGACCCCAGCGTTCCAGGTGCTTGTGGGCGTTCTCGATCATCACCACGGCGGCGTCGACCATGGCGCCAATGGCGATGGCGATGCCGCCCAGCGACATGATGTTGGCGTTGACACCCTGGTAACGCATCACGATGAACGCGATCAGGATGCCCAGCGGCAGCGACACGATGGCCACGAAGGCCGAACGCAGGTGGAACAGGAAGATGAAGCAGACAACGGCAACGACCAAAAACTCCTCCAGCAACTTGTTGCCCAGGTTCTGCACCGCGCGTTCGATCAGCCCGGAGCGGTCGTATACCGGTACGATCTCGACGCCCTTGGGCAGGCTGCCCCTGAGTTCCTGCAGCTTGACTTTGACGGCCGCAATCGTTTCCAGAGCGTTCTTTCCGGAGCGCATCACGATCACCCCACCGGCGGCCTCACCCTCACCGTCGAGTTCGCCAATACCCCGACGCATGTCCGGCCCGACCTGGATACGCGCCACATCACCCAGTCGCACCGACACACCGGCATCGGTGCTGATCAGTGGCACCTGGCGGAAATCCTGTAGCGTTTTCAGGTAACCCGAGGCGCGCACCATGTATTCGGCCTCGCCCAACTCGAGCACCGAGCCGCCGCTTTCCTGGTTGGCGCGACGCAATGCCTCCACCACGCGGGTGTGCGGGATCTTGTAGGCCGCCAGCTTGTCCGGGTCGAGCAGCACCTGGTACTGGCGCACCATGCCGCCGACCGAGGCTACCTCGGCAACGTTGGGCACCGACTTGAGCTCGAACTTGAGGAACCAGTCCTGCAGTGCGCGCAACTGGGACACATCCATCGAGCCACTGCGGTCGACCAGTGCATACTGGTAGATCCAGCCCACGCCCGTCGCATCGGGCCCCAGCTGCGCCTTGGCATTGGCCGGCAAGCGCGCCTGGACCTGGTTCAGGTATTCCAGCACCCGCGAACGGGCCCAGTACAGGTCGGTGCCGTCGTCGAACAATATGTAGACGAAGCTGTCGCCAAAGAACGAATAACCCCGCACGGTCTTGGCGCCGGGTACC
The DNA here is from genome assembly GCA_027214345.1 of Comamonadaceae bacterium G21597-S1. Taxonomy (GTDB): domain Bacteria; phylum Pseudomonadota; class Gammaproteobacteria; order Burkholderiales; family Burkholderiaceae_C; genus CAISIP01. The sequence goes on along the minus strand of JAPWHR010000007.1, from coordinate 163,637 downwards.
GACAACATGGTTGTTGTCAGCGGATAGGTCACCTGGTCTTCGACGATACGCGGCGCCTGGCCGGGGTAGGTGGTGCGGATGATGACCTGCACATCCGACAGGTCGGGCAGCGCATCGAGCGGCGTGCGGATGACGGAAATCACGCCCCAGGCGCTGATCATCAGCGTGGCCAGCAGCACCAGGAATCGATTGCCGATCGACCAGCGAATCAGCGCCGCGATCATGGCTTGGCTCCGGCGCGCGCGGGCGCCGTCGGCGTCTGAGCTGCTTGTCCGGGAGCCGGCGCGCGTGGCCGCACGCTGGACAGTTGGGGCAGACCGTCGGCGTCCATGCCGAACGAGAACTCCACCGTGTCACCGACCGCGACGCCGCGTGGCGCGCCTGTGCGGGGCAACTTGAAATCCATCGTCATCGAGCCCCACTTCAGCGACGGAATCGGACCGTGCGACAGGGTCAGGCTGTCGCGCCCGATCGCCTCGACCCGCCCTTCGCCCTCATGCTGCTCGGGGGCAGCGGCTGATGGCGCAGGCTCCGCGTTAAGCCGCGCCTCGACTCCCTTGAGGCTTGCCTCCGAATCGATCAGGAACTGTGACGACACCACGACCCGCTGGCCGGCCTGCAGGCCTTTGGTGATTTCGGTCTGGCCACCGGTCTCAATGCCGATGACGACGTCCACCGGCCGGAAGCGGCCGTCGGGCAAGGCCAGCATCACCAGCGTGCGTTTGCCGGTCTGGATGATGGCTTCGGTCGGCACAACCAGCGCCCGTCCACCGCGCATGTCCGAGAACTGCATCTGCACGAACATGCCCGGCACCAATCTCCCGCCCGGGTTGGCCAGCTCCATGCGTGCCTTGATGGTCCGGGTCGTGGCGTCCACATCTGGTAGCAAGGCCTGTACCCGTCCCGAGAACCGGACCCCCGGTACTGCGGGTGTGGTCGCCACCACCTTTGCGCCTGGGCGCAACAGGGCGGCCTGGCTCTCCGGAACCTCGCCCTGCGCCCAGACACTGCCGGTGCCGTTGATGCGAAACAGCGTCGCACCGGCCATCACCGCCATGCCTTCGCGCGCCATCAACTCTGTCACCACACCGCCGATAGGCGTGGTGATGGCGATCCGTGGCTGCGTCAGCCCGCTGCGTTCCACCGCTGCGATCTGCGCTTCGCCCATGCCGACCTGGCGCATGCGCTGGCGCGCGCCGTCGACCAGGCCGGCCAGATCCGTGCCCTGCATGCGTCGCACCGACAGGAACTCTTCCTGCGCGGCAATCCACTCCGGCACATAGATCTCGGCCAGCGCCTGGCCGGCCTGCACGCGGTCCAGCGTCGCGCGTACCAGCAACTTCTCGATGAAACCAGAGGCACGCGCCTGCACGATGACCTGGTCACGCTCGTTCCAGACAATGGCGCCGACGGCCGACACCTCCGGCGCCAGCATCGCTTCGACCACCTCGGCGCTGCGCACTCCCAGGTTCTGCTGGATGCGCGGACTGACGGACACGCTGCTGTTGTCGGAGTTGCCGCCATCGGCGTAGACCGGCACCAGCATCATGTCCATGAAGGGCGACTTGGCAGGTTTGTCGAACTTGTTGCCCGGCACCATCGGGTCGTGGTAATACAGTACCTTGCGGCCGACCAACGGATCGACGTCGCCGGCCTTGATGCCACTGCTGATATGTCGCCGGGTGGCGTCCTCGCCCTGGGCAATACCCTGTGGCACGGCCGCGGTCGCAGCAGGTTGCGCCGCAGCCTGTGCCACTTCAGCGACAGGCCGCTGGCTTATTGCGCGCTGCATGCCCAACGCGTACAGCGCGTAACCGGCTCCCGCCACGGCTGCCGCGGCGAGCACGATTAGTAGCAGGCGCGTTGTGGTGCGGGCCTGGCTGGCTCCCCGTGCGGGCGCTGTGGAGTGGACGTCCTTGATGGGTTTGTCGGTTTGGTTCATGGTTTTTGCTCAGGCTTGGTCATGGCATCGGATGGAGTCGGCAGCATGTATTCCACGCTGGCCCACAAGGTGGCGGTTTGCATAGACAGGCGAATCCGGTCCAGCCGGGTGTCGATCTCGTTACGGCGGGCGTCAAGTACAGCCACCAATGGGCCTGCACCGCCGCGGTACGCCGCCAGCGCGGCTCTCGTGCGTTCGGCGGCGAGAGGCAGCAACTGGGCATCGAACAGCGCCAGCCGCTCCCGGTTGTTCTGCCACTCCTGCACCATGGCGCGGGCGCTGGCGATCAGTTCGCGCAGGGTCTCGTCACGTTCTTCCCGGATCTGTTGCTCGGTCGCCAGCGTGGCGGCCAGTTCCCGATCCTGGCGTTGCGGCTGGTCCCACTGCAGCGGAACCGACAGGTTGACCGACACCATGTTGGAGTAGGCTGGTCCGCGCTGGCTGAACATCAGCTCCACGCTCCAGTCGGCGCGCCGGTTGCTGCGGGCCACGTCGGACTGCGCCGCGGCTGCCGCTTGCTGCTGGTGCAGCCATACGATGCGCGGGTGATCCTCGATGCGTATCGCCAGGTCGCCGAGTCCGAGCAGCAGCCGATCGACCGAAGGCGCCGGCGCCAGCGGCTGGTCCGCTGCGGCACCGACCCAGCGCGCCAGCCGGGTCTGCGCCGTTTCGATCTGGCGCGCGGTTTGCAGCATCTCGTCGTCGATACGCGCCACGGCCGAACGGGCCGCGAACACATCGGCCTGCGATCCCCGGCCGCCACGGTAGGCGGCGTCCGCCGCCTCGATCTGCAATGCGGCTTCGCGTCGCAGGCTGGCCTGCTCGTCGCGCACACGTTCCAGGTAGTGGCGCTCCAGCCAGGCCGTCGCGGTGGCGCGGCGCAACTCCATCAGGGCCTGAAGACGGGCCGCCTCTGCCACATCGGCCTCACGCGCGTAACGCGCGGACCGGGCCACACGCTTGTCCGACCGGGTGAACTCCTGCATGACACCGATCGAGCGCATCGTCATGAAGTCGCGTGTCAGCGAAAAGCGATCGGGTCCGTCCACCGGCAAATTGGTGAGGCTCGCCTTGAGTACCGGATCGGGCAGTTGCCCGGCAGCAATGGCGCGTTCGCGCGCGGCCAGAGCGGCCGCATCCTGGGCCGGCAACTGGCGGGACCGGGTCTGCGCCAGTTCCAGCGCCTGCGCCATCGTCAATGCGGGTTGCGCCTGAGCGGCGGACCACCAGAAGCAGGCGCAGGCGCCCAATAAAAGGCCACACGCACGGATACGTGAACCAAAGGGTTTGAACATACGATCTCCAACAGATACCAGAATTTGCCGAGCCTGCTCGCCCGCCGCGACGCTGAAGGTCGCTATCGCAGGGGGAGGATGGCGGAGCGTTTACCGGCCGGGCGCGGGGTCCGGCGGTGGTTGATCTGACGACGCGTCAGGATCTGCGCACGCAGTACAGGATGGCGTGTGGCGGCGACCCGAGGGCCAGGGCGTGGGCCATTTCCGTTGCCGTTCGACGAGGTGGACACGCAGCAGGCACGAAGTCCACAAAATAGGCGACTGACAATACAACCGGCGGCACGGTGGACGCCGCGCTGCGGTCACCCTGATCCCCATAGCCGCAATGTTCGGCGCACAAGGCGTCCTGGGTGTACGCTGCCATGACATCCATCGACGCGCAATCCGTCGGCGCCGATTCTTCGGATCGCAACGTTTCACGTGCCGCCTCGGCCTGGTCCGCTTGGACGGTCGAACCGGCTCCTGCCTGGAACCGGCTGCCGGTTAAAGTGCAGGCATGGGCCACGATCGACCATTGCGCCAAAAGCAGCATGACAAGAATGCTGCGCGCGACAAATCGCAGAAAGCCCTTTTTCATCGGCCGAGTCCTGGCTCCGTCAAAAGCACGTGCCCCGCGGATGGCGGCGTGGCGAGGGCATTAGGTGATCGCATGTGCGTGCTGGGAGAACAGTGCAGGAGTGGATCGACTAGGTCGTATGAAGTTCCCGATTCTATCGATCGTTGTTGATTCAATACAGATAAGCATGATCGTGTTGCTGTCGTGGCGACGCCTGCTTCGCGAAATTCGCAACGATCGACGGCAAAAGTGCGAATTCTCGACATTGCGCGTTGCTTTGGCGAAACGACCAGGCCGGGCGGCTGCAGGCGTAGGAGCGTCATGGACTGATCGAGACGAAAAGCCCGAACCATATCGACCACAGCCCCAGGACGATGAACAAGGCGCCGGTCCATCGCGGGATCTTCCTGGACAAGGCGGCCAACCGGTCGATCAGCCTTCGGGATGGCGCAAAGAGCACAGCAAGTACCAAGGGCAATGACAGGGCCAGGCCAAACAGCCCCAGCGAGACAAATCCCGCACCCAACTGCGCTGCGCTGGCACCGCCAGCGGCAGCCAGTGCGAGCAAGGCCAGAATCAATGGCGCGGCGCAAGCGGGGATGTTGAGGCCGAAAACCAAGCCCAACGCCACCGTTCCACGCGTGCTGCGAAGGCGCTGCAGTCCCGGGCCCAGGGCGTGCATCAGCATCCCGGCGCGACCCAGAAGATACATCGCACCCAGCACGACGTAGAACACCCCGAGCAGCAGCCACGCGGCCTTCTGCCAGCCCAGAAAGGCAGAGCCGACGCCCGCGGCCACCAGTCCGAGCAGGCCAATGAAGATTCCTCGGGTCACTGCGAAGATCAGCATCTGCGCGATCTTCTTGCGTGCGCTGAGCCCTTCCATCTGCTTGACCATCAGCAAGGTCGAGCCGATCGAACATGGCTCGACGAAGCCGATCAGGCCAAAGATGATTGGCAAGACGAAAAAATTGACCGTAGAGACGTCACTCATGGCAGGCATTGTCGGGCAGCCGATCGGCCGGCACGGACCGCCTTCATGCTGCCGCTGACTGCATCACCGATGGCAGCGGCCTGCGGAAGCTCAGGATGGCATCTACGAACGAGGTCGGTTGTCCCCACAGCGAAATGATGGAAATTGCCGCTTCGCGCACTGCCATCGCCGTCATCGCCCCGATCGGAAGACTCAGATCCATGTGCGATGGGCGTCGGTGTTGGCGTCGGTGGCGCCGCTTTTGCAATCGGCATTGGCGTGATGCAAGTGAACACCACGCGCCCATGCCAACAGTTCCAGATGGCGGCTGAACGCTTTCGGCCCGGAAGACCACGTGGCAGGGTGGCGCCGGAGTGTCGGCGACCGAGTGTCGTGGATGGCTCAATCCGCTTGATCATTGCCTGAACAATCCTTGACCAACATCTCCAGCAGAGTCTTCATTTCGGCGATCTCACGTAGCTTGCCTTCCAGGTTTGCAATGTGGCACTGCGCCATCGCTTTGACTGTACGGCTTGAGTGCGACGCATCGCCCCACATGCCCGTCAGCTCGGCGATCTGCGGTACCGAAAGGCCCATGCTACGCGACTGGCGGATGAACCTGAGCAATGAAACATCGCGTTCGCGATACAACCGATATCCGGAGTCATTGCGCTCAGCTTGCGGCAGCAGCCCGATGCGTTCGTAATGGCGAATCATTTTGGCCGATACACCTGCTGCCTTGGCGGCTTGGCCGATGTTCATGGTTTCGTTCATGCTGTTTGCTCCACTTACGGAAACCCCTTGCCATGTGTGAATGTCAGGCGTTACATCGTGGGAATGTCAAGTGCCCATGACGTTGCCATGGGCACCCAGGCGACATCCATGGCGGCCAGCGGCTAGGTGAAAGCCAGCCGACAAGCTTGCATTGATCGAGCAACTACCGGCCTACAGCAAGGCCATCGCAACGGCCAGTGGCAGCAGCGACAAAGCGCCGACGCCAGCTTTTCGTATTCAGGCCGCTGGAGACTGCTCGCGTCACTGCAAAGATCAGCATCTGCGCGAACTTCTCTCGCCCGATTCGTCGTTCCAGCTGCTTGACTATCGGCAAGGTCGAACCGATCGAACAGGGTTCGACGAAGCCGATCAGGTCAATATCAATCGGTAAAGCGACAGAATTCGACGCGGAAATCCCATACATTGCGCCGCCGTATTGACGGGCGAACACGGACGTCTGGCTGGGTCAAGACTGATCGATGCCGGCGGGACGAGACGGAATCTTGGCGTCGATGCTTGACCTTGGAGCGGCTCCAGGGTTTCTAATCGACGGTTGATTTGTTCTTGGAGGCAGGCGATGAAACTCTTGCGATTCCGGTGGGTCGCGCTGGTACTGTGGCTTGGCGCCACCGTGGCTGCAGCGCAGGTCAAGGTGGAAGAGGCATGGGTGCGTGCCACCGTGCCGGGTCAGCAGGCTGCCGGGGCCTTCATGAAGATCACATCGACCGAGACGGCGAAACTTGTCTCTGTCGCGAGTTCGGTTTCAAAATTCAGCGAAATTCATGTCATGAAAATGGATGGCGGCGTCATGAAGATGCGCGCCCATACCGGCGGGCTTGAAATTCCTGCCAACACGACGGTTGAACTTGGGTCTGGCGGCTATCACGTCATGTTGATGGACCTGAGTCGAGCCGTGAGCGCTGGCGATACGGTGGCATTGACAATTCGATTCTCCGACGCATCAGGGAAAGAAACGGCCGTATCGGTCGATGCAAAGGCCAGTTTCATGAATCCTTACAAACAATGATCCAGCCAAGTACAAACGCCGGTCATCGGCTGCTTTGGTTGAGTCTTGCGGTGGTGCTGTGGCTCGTCGACCAGGCGGTCAAATACCTGGTCACGCAGTCCATGCAATTGAACAGCGTCCTGCCGATCGCACCGGGATTCAACTGGGTTTACGTGCTGAATCCGGGCGCCGCGTTTTCGTTCCTGGCGGACGCCGGGGGATGGCAACGCTACCTGCTTTCGATCTTTGCCTTGGTCGTCAGTGGGGTGCTGGTGGTGTTGTTATGGCGTGGCGTCGCCCGGAAACTCGACGCCGTCGCCTACGCATTGCTTCTTGCGGGCGCGATGGGCAATGCAACCGACCGCCTGCGCATCGGTGCCGTCGTGGACTACATCGATCTGTATTGGCGGTCCTGGCATTGGCCGGCTTTCAATGTGGCCGACATCTGTGTCAGTGTTGCGGCGCTTCTTCTGATCGTCGGCTCTTTTCGAGGTCGCGCCGAAACCTCGGACACGGGGAGGCAACATGTCGCATGACCGGGCGATGGTGTCCTCAAGGCAGTGGGGGCTGCTTTTCGTGGGCTGGCTGCTTGCCGTCGTCTCTACGGTGGGCAGCCTGTTCTTCAGTGAAGTGATGGACTATGTGCCGTGCGTGTTGTGCTGGTACCAACGCATTCCGATGTATGCGCTCGCGGTCATCCTTGGTATCGCACTGGTCACGCAAGACGTCAATGTCGTGAAGTACGCGCAGCCATTGGCGCTTATCGGCGTCGCCCTGGCCGCATTTCATTGCCTGCTCTACCTGGGTTATGTGCCCAAAGGCATACAGCCATGCAGTCAGGATATTCCATGCAGTGAAGTGAAGCTCCAGGTCTGGGGCTTCCTGACAATTCCACTGATGTCGTTGGCCGCGTTTCTGGCCATCGTTTTCGTATTGTTCCTTTTGAAGAGAAGTAAGCCATGAAGAGAATCAGCATTGTTGTCGGCACGCTTGTATTGGTCCTGGGGGCCTTCGCGGCCGCGATGTTCTATTACCAGAACCAGAAAGGCCAGGAGCGAACCGAAACGGCGAAAACCAACAGCGCCTCGCTGGTGCAGTTCCATTCGCCAAGTATGGGTCCCGCCGATGCCAAAGTAACGATCGTCGAGTTTTTCGACCCGTCGTGCGAGGCCTGTCGCGCGTTCTATCCGTATGTCAAGTCCATCCTGGCCGAGAACCCCCAGAAGGTGCGCTTGGTGCTGCGGTATGCCGCCTTTCACCAAGGCTCCGATGTTGTGGTGAAGATGTTGGAAGCTGCCAAGATCCAAGGCTTGTATTGGCAGTCGCTCGAAGCCGTACTGAAGGCACAGCCTGAATGGGCACAACATGGCAATCCGCAGATTGAACGTGTCTGGGACTTCCTGAAGGCTGTCCAGTTGGATGTCGACAAGGCGAAGCGCGATATGGAGAACCCGCGTCTCGATGCCATCCTGAAGCAGGATGCCCAGGACATCGCATTGCTGCAGGTCAACAAGACGCCGACCTTTTTCGTCAATGGCAAACCGCTGCTGGCGAACAGTCCGGATGCGCTGCGCGCGATGGTTCTGCAAGAGATCAAGGCCAGTTATCCGTAGCACCAGGCTGCGTCGCTCAATTGGCCACATTGATGGGAACCTGTTCGTCAACATGAAAAGCCTGACCTGGACTTTGGTCGCAATGGTCGCCATGGGCGGCAGTGCGCCAAGTTTTTCCCACAGTGGCGCGCCTGCCTCCAAGATGCCTGGAGACGTCGACCGCACAATGCGGCCAGTGCAAAAGTCGTGGGGCATTGCCGGCAACCCGGACGTCGTCGACCGAACCATCTCGTTCTCAATCACCGAGAGAGTCCAGCTGACTCCGGAAAGCTTCGACGCAGCCCAAGGGGAGACGTTGAAGATCGTCTTGACGAACAACGGCTTGTTGCCACACGAGTTCGTCATCGGCACCCGGCAGTCATTCGAAGAGCACATGGCGATGAAGGCGCGAGATCCGCAGAGGGGACATGGCGAACCCTATGCGGCCCAAGTTCCTGCCGGCGAATCTGCAGAAATCATATGGACGTTCAACAGGTCGGGAATCTTCAACTTTGCATGCCCTCTGGCGGGTCATTTCCTGCCCAACAGCATGGGCACCATCAACGTGAGCGCCAACAAGTGACCACGGCTTGCAACGGTGTCGGCCGGCACTGATTTCGTTATCCAGACTGTTAATTGACATCAACCACCATGACCCCTGAGCAAAAGAAGGCTAATTTCAGACTGGCGATGATCCTGGCGTCGATCGCGTTGGTGGCGTTTCTCGCAATCATTGCCAAGATGTATGTGCTGGGCGGCAAATAGTGCACTGGCGCTCTGCACTTTCGTTCCGTCGGCCGGGACACCGCATTCGAGACGCTCGTGGCCACTGTTGGAACTGCCGCGATCGGCTACGCCTCCTGTCCCATGTCCACAGCGAATAGCGGTTCCCTTGACGACTTTGTCCGAGTAGGATGTACAAGGTATTGGAGGCTGGCCATGAAAAATGGTACTGACTCAATGTCGAAGACGGTCGGTGACGAAGAGGGTTTCATTGCCCTGATGCAAGCTGCCTGTGATGACCGCACCATCAACGACACGCTGGAAAGGCTTCTGTCGTTGCCGGATGACCGTCGCAAGGTTCTGGTGCATAGCTGGGTGTCGGAGTTGCTGGTGAACGGCGCCCCGCAGGAGTTCGTGCGCGCGATCGCCTGTTTGCTGGATGATCGTGTAGCGGAGAAGGCGTATGAGGTGATATTCCAATGCAGTCGAAAATCCTTCCTGCCACGCAAGTTCAAGCGCCAATGACCGCGGTGCACATGCCGGAACTCATTGGCTTTGTTGCTTACGTTTTGGTCAACTGATGAGTCGAAACACTTTTTCACTACGTAGACGCGCCGTGGCCGTTTGTATCGGTAGTGCTGTCGTCGTCGGGATCCTGCCGTCCTGTGCGCCGGATGCGCCCAAGTTCAATGCAGTCGACATCACGGGTGCCGAATACGCGCGTGACTTTCCCCTGACCGACCACCTCGGCCAGCGCCGAAGCTTCAAGGATTTTCCGGGGAAGATCGTTGCCGTGTTCTTCGGCTTTGCGCAGTGCCCCGACGTATGTCCCACCACCATGGCGGAGATGGCGCAAGTCAAAAAGCTGCTTGGACCGGATGGGCAAAAGCTGCAGGTCATCTTCATCACGGTCGATCCGCAGCGAGACACTGCCGAAGTCATGAAGGCCTACATGGCCAACTTCGATCCGACATTTCTGGCGCTGCTGCCGACCCCCGAGCAGCTCGAGGTCGTCGCCAAAGACTTCAAGGTCTTCTACAAGCGGGTCGATGGCAGTGCAGCGGGCCGATACACCATGGACCATACTGCTGGCACGTATGTCTTCGATACCAAAGGTCGCATCCGGCTGTTCAGTCGTTACGGCAGCAGCACGCAGGAAATCGCTGACGACATCAAGGCATTGCTGAAAAGCAGCTGATCGCCTGCCTTCAGATCGCGCGGGCGGCTCGGGTCTTGCCGCATCCGCTGCAGAACTCGGTCATTGCGCACTGCTAGGCACCGCACTGATCTCATTTTGCAGTTACCAGGGATATGCCGCGGATTCGAAAATACTGAGCGTTGGCAGCGTTCAGCGCTTGGTCGATCTCCCCATTTGTCGCGTGTCGGCGATCAATTGTTCGAGATCCGGAGCCAATGCCATGGGCGCAAACGCGTTGACGTTGGAACGTCCGGTGTTGCCTGCCGGAAGTCTGTCGAACAGGTGGCCCAGCGGTACCAGTACAAGTCGAAAGAGCTGTCCGACCGCTTCCGGGAGGTTGCGCATGACAAGCGCAAACTGCAGCATCGCAACGTGGCTGCTCCAATGCAGTGCGAAGCGATTTTGCCCGACGACGTGCGCGGCCATCAGCCACCGCCATCGACGTTCTGCTGGCTGTCCGATGCTTTGATCGAATCCTGAGAGCAACAATTCGTGGACGAGGTCGTCCCGTTTTTCGTCGGCGATTCGCGCGGTTCGCATGACGAGCATTTCTCCCGTATGGTCAGTGCTTGTGCGAGTGCCCATGGGTATGGGCGTGGGCGTGATCCTGGGCGTGGGCGTGCCCTTGCTTCTTCGCTGGCATGGCAGGCGCGCCAGCGCGACCGGGCATCCGCGCGCCTGAAAGCAGGCGCAAGCCGTTGCCAACAACCAATAGGCTGGCTCCCATGTCGGCGAAGACGGCCATCCACATGGTCGCCGTGCCAAACACAGCCATCACCAGGAACACACTCTTGATGCCGAGCGCCAAACTGATGTTCTGCCACAGGATCGCATGTGTGCGTTTCGATAGCCGTACGGTTTCCGCGACGCGCTGGAGGTCGTCGTTCATGATCACGACATCGGCCGCCTCCATCGCCGTATCGGTACCGGCAGCACCCATGGCAAAGCCGATGTCGGACTGCGCCAGCGCCGGTGCATCGTTGATGCCGTCTCCGGTCATGCCGGTGGCGCCGTACTGTTGCTGCAGTTCCTTGACGACCTGCAGTTTGGCCTCCGGCAAAAGGTCGCCGCGGGCATCGCCAATGCCTGCCTGCTCGGCGACCGCTTTCGCTGTCGCGGTGTTGTCGCCCGTGAGCATCACTGGCGTGACCCCGAGCGCACGCAGGTCGAAGATAGCCTGCTTGGAGGTTTCCTTGATCGTGTCGGCCACTGCGAACAATGCCAGCACGCGCTTGCCATCCGACAGCAGTGTCAATGTTCGCCCTAGCTGCTCATGCCGGCTCAGTTCCGCTTCGAGCGCAGCGCTGCAGATACCCGCCTCGTGCACCGCCCGGTGGTTACTGAGCAACAAACTCCTCCCGTTGATGGTGCCCTGCACACCCCTGCCTGGCAGGGCCTCAAAATCCTGCACCTCGGCTGCATCGGCCAAATCGACGGCGATGGCCTTGGAGACCGGGTGGTCCGAGCGCGCCGCGAGGCTGGCAGCGGCGTGCCGGGTCATGGCTTCGTCCGCGCCGTCCCAGGGCTTCCACTCGACCAGTTTGGGTTTGCCTTCGGTAATGGTTCCGGTCTTGTCCAGGGCGATGGCCTTGAGCAGCCGCGCATCTTCAAGATATACGCCACCTTTGATCAATATCCCGCGCCGCGCTGCTGCAGACAATCCGCTGACCACGGTGACGGGCGTCGAAATGACCAGCGCGCACGGGCAGGCGATCACGAGCAGCACCAGGGCTTTGTAGATCGCTTCTAACCAGGTCAGGTTCAGCAGGAACGGTGTCGTCAGTGCGACCAGCATGGCAATGACGAAAATCGCTGGGGTGTAAACGGCGGAGAACTTGTCCACGAAGCGCTGCGTGGGAGCACGGGTGCCCTGCGCCTGCTCCACGGCCTCGATGATGCGGGCCAGCGTCGTATTGCTTGCTGCGGCGGTGACGCGAAATTCGAGCTCCCCCGTTTGGTTGATCGTGCCCGCAAATACCTGATCGCCTGGCGCCTTGTCCACCGGAATACTTTCTCCGGTGATGGGGGCCTGGTCAATCGCACCGTTGCCTTTGCTGACGACGCCGTCCAAAGGCACACGTTCGCCCGGCTTGACGCGGACGGTCGCGCCAATGGCGACGTCGGCAGAAGGCGTGACTACCCAGGTGCCATCGGTCGTGAGCATCAGCGCTTCTTCCGGTGCCAGCTGCAGCAAGCCGGCGATGGCGTTGCGCGCCCGATCCACCGCCTTTGCTTCGATGAGTTCGGCGATTGCATACAGCGCCATCACCATGGCAGCCTCAGGCCACTGACCGATCAGGAATGCACCCGTCACGGCGACCGACATCAGGGCGCTGATGGTCAGTCTCCCACTGAAGATCGCCTTGAGGCCCTTGGCGTAGGTTTCCCAACCCGCGAGGTAAATGGCGACGGCCGCTATGGCCATGCCGATCGCGGTCCATTCCCGGGTGTCTGGCGCGAAGTAGGAGACCGCCTCCGCCGCAACCGCGATGACCAGCGCCGCGACCAACCGGACGTAGCCGCTGAAACCGTGTTCCAGCTGATCTGCGTGTGCATCGGTGCTGGCTTTGCCCGTCACTGGCTCAGGCTCAAAGCCCGCCTTGCGAATGGCATCAAGCGCTTTCTTCAGTGCGTCGTCAGATGCATCGATGCGTAACGTCCGGCTCGGCAACTGGAAGTGCAAGCCCTGAATGCCGGCGATCGGTTCAACCATGCGTCGAATCTCGGATTCTTCGACGCTGCAGTCCATGCTGGGTATGTGAAACGTGTTCGGCGCCACCGGTTCGCCCGCCACTTTTGACACGACTTTCGACGCGGTATTCGCGTTTGGCGAACAACAATCATCTTCTTTGTGGGTGTGGCTTGGGGCCGCAGATGGGGCGTCGCTTCTCATAAAACCTCGCTTTCTGCGGTTATTGGAAACCTTGGAGCCACTCCAATGTCAAGTTGTTATCATGAATCTCCTTTTTGTCGACCTGTCCTTATCATGAAAATCGGTGAACTGAGCAGCGCCACTGGTGTCGATACCGACACGATCCGCTTCTACGAGAAATCCGGGATCTTGCAGTCTCCGTCGCGCCAGCCCAATGGCTACCGCGCCTATGGAGCGGAGCATGTGGAGAGTCTGGCCTTTGTCAAGCACTGCCGTGCGCTCGATATCCCCTTGGCAGACGTGGGCCGGCTCCTAAACTTCACCTCCAGCGTCGCGGAGGATTGCGGCGACATCAATGAGTTGATTGATGAGCAAATCAAGCGCGTACGCGCCCGGCTGGCGAGTCTCAAGGCGCTGGAAAAGCAACTCGTGGCCCTGCGCGGGCGGTGTCGAGACCCGCATCCGGTCAAGGAATGCGGAATTCTGAGTGAATTGGTGGCGGCTGCCCAGGGTGATTCCTGTGCATGCCACCCCGCCTGATCCGGCGATGGTGGCGCTTGGCAAAGGCGCTCACGGTCTGTTCGACGCCGTTGTTCAACGCGTTGGACGTCCTGCACAGAAATCGTCGATGTGCCTGCGGGTTCGCACTGCACCGCAATTTCAGGTTCGAATAGCCACCTGGCGCGAAGTCCACAGGCGGCGTCCAGCGCAATGCCTTGCCACGATTTGAGGCGGGCGGGCTGTACGTATATGCGTGGTGGACCATTGCAATGAAAAAAGTGGAATACGCCGTGGTCGCTCGCAGTCAACTATGGCGCGTTGGCGGCAACATGGTTGGCACTGTACCTCTCGCGCAAAAGGGGCGCGCAGTGACCCCAGGGCCGAATGTTTCAATGTACAAAGGTCCTGCCCGATGAAGGCTCTGATGAAGAAACTGGTTGCAGCAGCGCTGGTCGTCGCATTTGCATTCTTCGCCTGGCGCTCACTCCCCAGTCCTGAACTGGCGCAAGCGCCCGGAGCGCCCCAAGCGACCGTACGCGGGAGCGGAGTCGTGCAGGATGTCGACCTGCAAGGTGGGATGGTGACGATCCGCCACGGACCGCTTCCGGCTTTGAACATGATGGCGATGACCATGTCGTACGCAGTCAAGGATCGCAGCCAGATTGGTGATCTGAAGGTCGATCAAAGGGTCGAGTTTCAGGTTCTCCAGAACGGGGGTGAATACGTGATCACCGACATCAGGTGAACCGGGATTCCATGGCCACCTGCACACAGGATTCGACCTCGCAATCGACGAGACTGAGCGTTGAATAACGTCTTTGTGATCGGCCCGTTTGTGCTGCCGTACGCGCTGCTGCTGGTGTTCGCTGCCGTGGCATTGAGCCTGTTCGTCGGCCAGCGCATGGCTCGCAAGGCAGGCGTTGAGGTCGAACCCGTCTTGTGGAAGACATTGCTGGTCGGCGTCGTCGTCGCTCGCCTGGCCTTTGTCTGGGAGTTTCGCTCGGCCTACCTCGCGTCGCCGCTGGACATGCTGGATATCCGGGATGGCGGGTGGTCTGCCACTGCAGGATTCGTGGGCGCCTGGCTGTTCGCGCTGAGCCAGCACGGGCGCCGCCCTGCGTTGCGCAGGCCGTTGCGGTTTGCTCTGCTCACGGGCTCCGTGATCTGGCTGGCCGGCTCCATTGCGCTGTCCGTGCGGCCCGATGCCGGGCAAGAACTGCCTGAACTCAGCTTCGCCTCGCTTGACGGCCAGAAGGTGTCTCTGACGCAGTTCAAGGGTCAACCCACCGTGGTGAACCTGTGGGCCACCTGGTGTCCGCCGTGCGTGCGGGAGATGCCCGTGCTGCGGCAGGCGCAGATCGACTACCCCGATGTCAATTTTGTGTTCGTCAACCAGCGAGAATCCGTCGACAGAGTGGATGCTTGGCTGAAAGCGCGCCAGTTGCCCCTGCGCAATATGTTGCTGGACGTCAATGGGCAGACCGCTGCCGCGTTTAAACAGCGAGCCCTTCCGATGACGTTGTTCTTTGATGCGAAAGGGCGATTGGTGAACACGCGTATTGGTGAGCTGTCGTCAGCGACGTTGACCGAGCGGCTTGCCGAACTGCGACGGTGACTCTGCACGCCAACCGAAGCGTTGGGTGCGCACTGTCGTAGATTTCAGACGCGGCAGGATTGAACCTTTATTTGAGCGGCTTCGGCGTCAGGAACCTGACCACCGGATTACATGTTTGTCATCCGGGCCCCGAGCCCTCAAAAATGCGGGCACACTTGATCCAAAGGACGTGATACGTGAAGATTCTGATTGTCGAAGACGAGCCCAAGACAGGCAGCTATTTGCGCCAGGGGTTGAGTGAGGCTGGTTATGTCGTCGACCTGCTCGCCAACGGGGTCGACGGCCTGCATCTGGCGCTCGAGGGTGCGCAGGATCTGATCATTCTCGATGTCATGCTTCCGGGAATCGACGGTTGGCAGGTGTTGCAGGAACTCCGGCGGCGCGGGCAGGAAACACCGGTCTTGTTTTTGACGGCCAAGGACCATGTCGAAGACCGCGTCAAGGGCCTGGAACTCGGGGCGGACGACTACCTGGTCAAACCGTTCTCGTTCTCCGAACTGCTGGCGCGGGTGCGGACCATTTTGCGGCGGGGCAAGAACAACCACGTGGAAGCGACCTTGCTCACGGTGGCCGATCTGGAGCTCGATCTGTTGCGTCGCCGTGTATCGCGAGGCGGCAAGCGCATCGACCTGACCGCCAAGGAGTTCGGATTGCTGGAATTGCTGATGCGCCGCCATGGCGAGGTTTTGCCTCGTTCATTGATCGCCTCTCAGGTGTGGGACATGAACTTCGACAGCGACACCAACGTCATCGATGTAGCGATCCGTCGATTGCGAGCCAAGGTGGATGACCCCTTCGAGCAGAAACTGCTGCAGACGGTACGGGGCATGGGATACGTCCTGGAGGCTCCCGAGGCATCACCGTGATAGGGCGGCTTTCGTTGACGGCCCGGCTCACGGGTCTGTTCTCGCTGACTTCTGCTGTCGTTCTGCTGGGCCTGGGGTCGTTGATCCTGGTGGCCGTGGAACATCACTTCCTGGAACTCGACCGTGCGACGCTACAGGACAAGTTCCACTTGATCAAGGAAGTGGGAAGCAGATCTTCGTCGATGGCGGATTTCCAGGCGCGTGTGGCCTCGGTGCTGCACAGTCACAAGGATTTGTCCGTACGGGTCCAGAGCGGCGCCACGCCGGTGTATGCCACGCCAGGCCTGCAATTGCCTGCCGCATGGTTGCGAGCGGATGCTTCCGATGGCGCCGATGGCATATTCACATGGGAGGACGAAGGCGTGCGATATCGCGGCACACGAGGCGTCATACCGTCGCCGGATGGCGCAACGCATTCGTTACAGGTCTGGATTGCCCTCGATACGCAACACCACGTCCAGTTCATGGCTGATTTCCAGCGCACACTATTGTTTTACGGCGTTTTGGCGACTATTCTCAGCGCTGTGGCGGCTTGGTGGGCCGCAAGAAGCGGCCTGCGACCCTTGCGAGCGATGAAATCGCGGGCGCAGGCGATCACGGTTCACAAGCTTGACCAACGGATGTCTGTTGACGCCGTGCCGATCGAAATGGCTGACCTGGCGGCCACGCTCAACGACATGTTGGAACGGCTGCAGTTCGACTTCCAACGACTGACCGAGTTCTCGTCCGACCTGGCGCACGAACTGCGCACGCCCATCAGCAACATGCTGACCGAAACGCAGGTGGAACTGACACGGCCCCGTTCGGTGGCCCAATACCAGGAGACATTGGCATCCAATTCGGAAGAACTCCAGCGGTTGGCACGAACGGTGTCCGACATGTTGTACCTCGCTACGACGGAGCATGGAATGGCATTGCCCCGCCCGGAGCAGATTCAGGTGTCACAGGAGATTCGCGCGCTGTTTGACTTTTTCGACGCGCTCGCGGATGAGAAGAAGATCAGTATGACGACGACGGGGGAGGGCGTCATTCTTGGCGACCGTCTTATGGTTCGCCGCGCGCTCAACAACCTGCTGTCCAATGCGTTGCGGTACAGCCCCGCGCATGGCAACGTCACGGTCGAAGTCGACGTTGCGGCGGACGCCACGTCCGTCCATGTGACCAACACGGGTTCTGCCGTCGATCCTGAAGTATTGCCCAGGCTGTTTGATCGCTTCTATCGCGCCGACAGCGCCAGAGTTCATCCGGAATCGATAGGTGCCGGTTTGGGTCTGCCCATTACCCGGGCGATCATGCGGGCGCATGGAGGTGATGCATTGGCCTCGACCCAGGGGAATACCATCCGATTCACGTTGCGATTTCCGGCGCAGCCAAGGTCGATTCAGGCCTGATCGAACGGCCGCTACCGGCCTGCCGTTTCGACGGATGCAGCGTGGTGCGAAAAACCACGCGTCAGTTCTTGTGGTCCTTCCTCAACAAGGACGCCAGACGGGCGACCTCGTTGCCAACGGCCGTGATCTGCTGCCCGTCGGCGGACACCACAACTTCGCCTGGCCGCAGATAGATGGCACGCCCGAACCGGCTTTCCTTGGCCATCAGGCCGTCCTTGAATACATACAAGGTTTCGCCGTTTGCCAGTGGAACTGTTCTGGATGCCTCCAACCGGGCTGCATGCATGGCGAACACAGGAGCCGCTGCGAGTGTCATCGTGAATAGGGCGATTTTGAGTTTCATGTCGATTCCTGGTGAGTGAGTTGTTGGCGTTTGTGGCCGCTGGTTCAGACTTGTCGCCACAGCGTGCAATCTATCGGCATGTCTCTGTCAACTTCCCGACGCCAAGATGACAGATTTGTAATCCATCGGTCACCGCATTGATGGCGGGGGATCGATAAGCTTCCTTCCTAGTGGGTGCGGGCCAGCGCAAGAAGTGGAATCCTGCTCTCGTGCCCGAAGGCCCTTGTCGCGACTCGAAGGACGTTGTCAAAGAAAAATGAATTGCCGTGTCGCTTGTCCATTTCCAATCAGCGTCGACCGCGCGTCGGCCCTGAAGCCATCGACTGAATGCCTGCCGTTCGTCGCGTCGACCTTTCCCTCCCAAGTTTGGAGTCTGCATTGAAAAAATCACTCATTTGGTGTGGCATCTGGGCTAGCGTGCCGCTTGTCGCCATGGCCCAGTCGCAAGCCACCGATCCGGCGAGCCAGGTGCCGGCAGTTTCATACCGGTCGGTGTTCACCGACACACCAAAAGGTGTCGAAACCGACACCCTGGAATGGAAAGCCGCTAATTCCGAAGTCGGGCAGTTCGCGCGCGGGCATATCGACATCCTGAAATGGGAGGCGGCGCAGGCCAAGTCCGAAGCGTCGAAACCTGTGATGCCGATGTCTCACGGAGTCGGTATGGGGTCAAAGAAGCCATGAAGGAAACCACGAAGTACCACTGGACCAATGGCCGTCCGTTGCGACTGTCTATTGCGGCACTGGCTGTCGTCGCTTTGGCTGGCTGCGCATCGCTGTCACCCGATGGCGGCGTGTCGGACGTACAAGCCCTGGTGTCCGGCAAGACCGGTGGCATAGATGCCAGCCTTGGCGCAGGCGAAAAGTCAGGCGCGGCTGCGGACAATGCCGTCAGTGAATTGCTCAAGGCGCCGGTGAGTGCCGAGTCGGCAGTGCGTATTGCGCTGCTCAACAACTCCGGCCTGCGCGGCTCGCTGGCCACGCTGGGCGTCAGCGACGCGTTGCGGGCACAAGCGGGCACCTTGCCCAACCCGCATTTTTCGATCGCCCGCCTGCGCATGGGCGACGAGGTCGAGATTGAGCGCCTATTGAGGTTCAATCTGGTCGGTTTGCTGACCTTGCCCTGGAAATACCAGTGGCAGACACAGCAACACGAGCTGGCCAAGATGCAGGCCGCGCAGGACGTGATCCGGCTCGCGGCCAATACGCGCAAGGCCTGGATCACCGCGGTGGCCGCGCAGCAGACGGCCGTGTACATGCGCGACGTCAAGGAAGCCGCCGAAGCCGGCGGCGAACTGGCGCGGCGCATGGCCCGGGTCGGCAACTGGAGCAAGTTGCGCCAGGCGCGCGAGCAGGTCACGCTGAACGACGCCACGGCGCAGCTGGCCCGCGCCGAACAGGCGGCCTTCAGCGCGCGCGAGCGGCTGACCCGCCTGATGGGCCTGTGGGGCGCACAGGCCGACTTTCGGCTGGCTGACCGCTTGCCGGATCTGCCGAAAGATGCGATGCCGATGACCGACATCGAGGCGCGTGCGCTGCGCGAGCGGCTCGACGTGCGATCGGCCATGGCGGAGTCACGTTACGTCGCCCAGCAGATGGGTTTCACCAAGGTCACGGGGTATTTCGACGGCATGTCGATCGGCCTGATCCGCAACAGCGTGTTCGACAACGACGCCGGCACCAAGGCATCCAAGCGCGGCGTCGAGCTGGAATTGCCACTGCCGATATTCGACTGGGGCGGCGCGCGCAACGCGCGTTCGCGCGCCATGTACATGCAGTCGGCAACCCGAGTGCAGGAGGTGGCCGTCAACGCCCGCTCCGAGGCGCGCGAGGCCTATTTCAGTTACCGCACGACGTACGACCTGGCGCGCCACTACCGCGACGAAGTCTTGCCGCTGCGCAAGTTCATCGGCGAGGAGATGGTGTTGCGCTACAACGGCATGCTGGCCAGCACCTGGGACCTGCTGGCCGACAGCCGGTCCCAGGTGATGGCGGTCAACAGCGCCATCGAGGCCCAGCGCGACTTCTGGCTGGCCGAGACCGACCTGCAGACGGCCTTGACTGGTACCAGTCCGGGCGCGATGGCAGGTGCGACTGTAAATGCTGGTGGTGGCGGAGGCGGCGATGCCGCCGCCGGCCATTGAGCTTTACGCAAAGCATGCACCTGTAATCCAAAACGAGACAAAGCAATGAATCGACGAAATTTCTTTGGCGGTGCCGCGATGACTGCGGTGGCTGCCGCATCGGTCAGCCGCGTGGCCATGGCTGCGCTGCCCGAACCCGTGATGATGGGCAAACCCGACACCGCACCGCCGCTGGTGCCGCAAACCGGGCGGCCCTACAACCCGGTCGTGACGCTCAACGGCTGGACCCTGCCCTGGCGCATGAACCAGAACGTCAAGGAATTCCATCTGGTGGCCGAACCGGTGGTCCGGGAAATCGCGCCGGGCATGAACGCAACGCTGTGGGGCTACAACGGCCAGAGCCCGGGCCCGACGATCGAAGTCGTCGAGGGCGACCGGGTGCGCATCTTCCTGACCAACAAACTGCCGGAACACACGACCATCCACTGGCACGGCCAGCGGCTGCCCAATGGCATGGACGGTGTCGGCGGCCTGAACCAGAAACAGATCCCGGTGGGCAAGACCTTCGTCTACGAGTTCATCGCGCGCCGGCCCGGCACCTTCATGTACCACCCGCATGCCGACGAGATGCTGCAGATGGCGATGGGCATGATGGGTTTCTGGGTCACCCATCCGAAAGACAAGCACCCGCTGATCCAGGAGGTGCAGCGCGACTTCTGCTTCCTGCTCAACGCCTACGACATCGACCCGGGCAGCACCACGCCGATGCCGGGCACGATGACGGATTTCAACCTGTGGACCTGGAACAGCCGCGCCTTCCCCGGCATCGACTCGCTCAACGTGCGCCAGGGCGACCAGGTGCGTATCCGCATCGGCAACCTGACGATGACCAACCATCCGATCCACTTGCACGGCCATGAGTTCGTCGTCAGCGGCACCGACGGCGGTCCGACACCCGTTGGCTCACGCTGGCCCGAGGTCACGACCGACATCGCGGTCGGCCAGATGCGCCAGATCGACTTCCTGGCCGACGAGGAGGGTGACTGGGCCTTTCATTGCCACAAGAGCCACCACACGATGAATCCGATGGGCCACAGCGTACCCAACATGATCGGTGTCGACCATCGCGGCCTGGTCGCCAAGATCCAGAAGCTGGTTCCCGACTACATGGTGATGGGCGAACGCGGCATGGCCGACATGGGCGAGATGCAGATGCCGATCCCCGACCAGACGCTGCCGATGATGACCGGCACCGGCCCCTACGGGCCGATCGAGATGGGCGGCATGTTCAGCATGGTCAAGGTCCGCCGCGACCAGAAGCCCGGCGACTACAGCGACCCGGGCTGGTACAAGCAGCCGGCCGGCACGCAGTCGTTCGAATGGACCGGCACGCTTCCCGAGCCGGCGCGCTTCAAGTCGGAAATGGCTTCGGCCGATGGAAAAGTGCCGGGGCTGAACAGTGCGCAAATGGCGGCCGGTACCGATACGACTGCCACGACGCTTGCCGTGCGCAAGCCGGGTGCGGCCAGCCACAAGACACACTGAGGAGGATCTCGATCAAGACACTGGATCTGCGCCGAAGCAAGCCCTTCGCAGCCTCTTGCGCTGCACCCCAACAACTGACCCGAAAGGAATGACATGAAACTGAAAAGCAACATCGCACTTGCCCTGGCCACCGTTTTCTTTGCCGGAGCCAGCTCTTTGGCATATGCCCACGGTGAAGCCGGGCATGCCAACAAGCCGACTGCCCTCAATATGGAGCAGCAAGAATGGGGTATTGCCGGCGACCCGAAGAAAGTCACCATGACCATCACCGAGGACATGTTGGATACCATGCGCTTCTCCAAGGACAAGCTCCAGGTAAAGCAGGGGGACACCGTCAAGTTCGTGTTGAAGAACAGCGGAAAAATAATGCATGAGTTCGTCATCGGAACCAAGAAGACCTTGGACGAACATGCCGCACTGATGGTCAAGTTTCCCGGCATGCAACACGAACAACCGTACATGGCGCACGTGCCACCCGGCAAGACCGGTGAACTTATCTGGAATTTCAACAAGCCAGGCAACTTCGACTTCGCCTGCCTGATTGCCGGCCACTATCAAGCCGGCATGATCGGAACAATCACTGTAACTGCCAAATAGTCAGCGGCAGAGCGACCCGTCCAAACCCAGTCAGTTGGTCGCTCACCGCGGATTCATCATCAAAAATTGAAGGAAACATCATGAAAACCACCCAACTGCTCGCTACGCTTGTCCTGGCCTTCTCCACCGCTGCCATGGCCACGATGCCGATGGTCGACGGCGAGGTACGCAAGGTCGATATGGGCAGCAAGAAGATCACCCTGAAACACGGCGAAATCAAGAACCTGGACATGCCCCCGATGACGATGGTGTTCCAGGTCAAGGACCCGGCCATGCTCGAGAAGGTCAAGGCCGGCGACAAAGTGCAGTTCACGGTTGACAACGTGAATGGCGCAATGACCGTCTTGACGATCGAGCCGGCCAAGAAATAGGCGGCTTCCCCGTGGATAAAACTAACAGGGATTGATTGAGGCATGCAAGCCAGCAAGTCAGCCGCGGCCATCTTTCTCTTATTCGTCGTTTTCGGTGTCCTGGCACCCGGTGTTGCGCGTTCCGATGGCGCACCGGCAAGGATTACCCACATTCATGGCCTCTATTTCGGGGCAGACGGTGCATTGCATGTTCCAGGCCACCGCGGAATCGTTCGATACACCAACGACCATTGGACACGCTTACCCGGGCCTGCTCATGACTTCGCCGGCTTTGCCGCAAGTCGTGATGTTCTGTATGGCAGCGGCCATCGGGAAGCAGGTTCCAGCAAAGCAGGCGCATTGGGTCTGAAGTCCAGTGTCGACGGCGGGAAGACCTGGCGTTCGAACACGCGACTCGATGGATCCGATTTCCACATCATCGCCGCGGGCTACCTCAGTGCAGCGGTATACCTTCTCAATGAGGCTCCCAGTGCGCAGTTGCCGGCGCCTGGAATCTATGGCAAGAGGGCAACAAGTGAACCATGGAAGCGCGCCGCTATGCGGGGCTTGGCCGGCGAAGTCAAGGCCATTGCGGTTCACCCCAGTGACACAGCAAGTCTTGTCGTTGGCACGCAGTCCGGCCTGTTCCTGTCCCGCAACTCCGGTGACAATTTTGTCCTGATCTCCAGCAAGCGACCCGTTTTCGCCGCATCGTTCGACCCGTCCGGCGAAGCCGTCTGGTTCGGCACGTATGACCGCGTGGCCAAATTGGTTCGTTTGGATCTCGAAGCCGGCCTCACCGCGCGGGACGTGGCGCTGCCGCCCCTGAAGGGAGATGCCATTGCGCATATCGCGTTCAATCCATTCAACACGGTTGAAATGGCAATTGCCACCGCTCGTCGCAACCTGTTCGTGAGCCGCGATGAAGGTGCGAACTGGATTCAGTTGTTGAATGAGGGTGACCCTGTGAGATCGACCTACTGACCAGACTGGCATGGCATCGCAGCACAGGTTTGCCCTGATGTCGTGCGGGAAACTGAAAGTCAAATATGAAGAGCGCCCTCGCGCCAGTGGCGCACGACTACCGAATACTCTGGGCGATGCTGGGTGGCAACCTTGGCGGTGTGCTGTTGACGGTTGCCTATTTCCGGTTTCTGCATCCGGCGGTACTGCAGCATGAGAACATGCACAGCGTCACGGAACTGGGCTACTTTTTGGCGGCCTGCGTCGCGCTTGTCGTCGCAGGGCGTAGTGTAGCCAGGCGCTGGTCCCATCGGTTGAGGCTGGCCAACGGGGTATTGCCGTCGGGCGCGGTTGGCGATGGTTTGCGCAAAGGTGCACTGCTTGTGCCCGCGCGCCTGGCGGTGCTGAGTTTTGCCTGCTGGATTGCGGCGGCGGTGTTATGGGGTATTGCCTGGCCCCTGTGGACCGAGTCCTTCTCGCTGATCGATGCCGTTCGCAAGGGCGTCGGACTGGTTTTCGTATCTGGCACGGTCGTATCGGTCTACATTTTCCTGGCGATCGAGCGCATCTGGCGCGAGCGGATTCCGCACATCTTTCCCGATGGCGCGCTGACTGCGGCGAAAGCGCCCAAACTTCGGGTTCGCACGCGGATGGTCATTCTGTTCATGTTGATGAGTGTCCTGCCCATGGCGGTGTTGTCCGTGGCTACGCTCGGCCGGACCAACGCCCTGTTGCAGGTCGAAATCGAAACGCCGGAAGTCGTGATCAACAATCTGGTCGTGCTGCAGGTGGTGCTTGCAGTGACAGGCCTGTTTGTCGCGATGCGCCTTGCGAACTATGTTGCCGACAGCGTATCGCAGCCTTTGCGCATGTTGGTGTCGTCGATGCGGCAGGTCAAGGCGGGCAATCTGCAAGTGCACTGCCCGGTCGTGTCCAATGACGAACTGGGCGAGGCCGGCGAGGGCTTCAATCAGATGGTGCAAGGACTGCGTGAGCGCGAGGAGATAAGGGAGACTTTTGGAAGGTACGTCAGCCCGCAGGTGCGCGATGAGATTCTGACCGGGCGGGCAAAGCTCGAGGGCGGCCTGCGTGAGGTCTCGGTCCTGTTTGCGGATCTGCGCGGCTTCACCAGTTGGGTGGAGTCGACGGATCCAACGGTCGTTGTTGCCGATCTGAACGTCTATTTCACGGAAATGGATACCGCGATTCGCGAATGCGGTGGTCTGGTGCTCCAGTACATTGGAGACGAGATCGAAGCCGTTTTTGGTGCCCCGCAGGCAGATAGCAGTCACGCTGATCATGCGGTGGCAGCTGCGCTGGCGATGCAGAGCCGGCTCGACGCCTGGAACATCACAAGGCGCGCTGCCGGCAAGCCGGAGTTACACCATGGCATTGGCATCCACTCCGGAAAGGTGGTTGCGGGCAGCATCGGCAGCCCTTCGCGCATGTCCTATTCGCTGGTCGGTGATGTCGTGAATGTCGCGTCCCGAATCCAGTCGCTGAACAAGGAACTGGGAACCAGGGTACTTGTCAGCGCCGTGACACGCCAGAGCCTGAGTGCCAAGCCACCGATGCGCCCGTTCCCGTCCGTGCGCGTCAAGGGTCGTGTTGCCGAGGTCGAAGTATTCGCGCTAGGTTGATCGGACTTGATCCGGTCGCCGCGAGATGGTACTGGTAGCAGCCATTGGTGGCGCATCGGGATGTCAACTGGAAGGCGGTTCAGGATGCAACACGAGAACATGAGCAGCGACTACAAGAAGGGCTCGATCACGCTGGGCGGCGCGGTCGCCATGGGCACTGGCGTCATGATCGGCGCAGGCATCTTCGCGCTCACGGGCCAGATCGCGCAACTGGCGGGGCCATTGTTTCCACTGGCGTTCGTGGTCGGCGCCATCATTACCGGGTTCAGCGCCTACAGCTACATCCGGATGTCGAATGCCTGGCCGTCCGCGGGCGGCATTGCGATGATCCTGCAGAAGTGCTACGGGCCCGGCGCGGTCGCCGGTGGCGCGGCCCTGCTGATGGCGCTCAGTATGGTGATTGCCGAAAGCCTGGTGGCGCGAACGTTTGCTGCCTACGTGCTTCGGCCTTTCGATATCGAGGGCGGACCGCTGGTGCCTGCCATCGCAGTCGGCGTCCTCGTCTTCGCCTTTCTCGTCAACATCGCGGGCAACCGCTCGGTCGGTCTCCTTTCGCTCGTCATGGCGACGCTGAAAGTCGCCGGGATTGGGCTGTTCGGCATCGCGGCGCTCTGGTCCAGTGGTTTTCAGTTTGCAGCAGCCTCGCAAGCAGGGCAGACGTACAGCGTCACCGGATTTGTCGCCTCCGTAGCTTTGGCGATTCTGGCATTCAAGGGATTCACGACGATTACCAATAGCGGGGCCGAGGTCACAGATCCCCATCGCAACGTGGGTCGGGCGATCATGATCTCGATTGCACTGTGTGTCGTTGTCTACCTGCTGGTGGCTTTTGGCGTCGGCGCGAGTCTGACCATCGACCAGATCGTTGCCGCGCGAGATTATTCACTTGCGGAGGCGGCTGAACCTGCATTGGGAAAAACCGGCTTCTATCTGACCGTCGTCCTGGCTGCGGTTGCCACTGCCTCCGGCGTCCTGGCCAGTGTCTTTGCGGTTTCGCGCATGCTGGCGATGCTCACGGATATGAAGATGATTCCGCACAGCCATTTCGGCATGTCCGGGTCGATCCAGCGCCACACCCTGATCTACACGGTGGTCATGGCCTCCGCGCTGGCGATCTTTTTCGACCTCGGTCGGATTGCCTCGCTCGGAGCCTTCTTCTATCTCATCATGGACATGGTGGTGCACTGGGGCGTTTTCCGCTACCGGCGCGAGGAAGTCGGCGCTGCTGCTGTAGTGCTGTTGATGGCGCTGGGCTTCGATGCCGTGGTGCTGGTGGCTTTTACCGTGATGAAGCTCGGAAGTGATCCAGCGATTGTTGTCTATGCCCTGCTTGGCATTGCAGTGGTTTTCGGGTTCGAGCGCGGGTACTTGTCGCATTGGGTTGCGCCGGCGAAGGATTGATTGAACGGTCAACGCGGGACCAGGCAACTTTCTTCAGCGCGGACCAGCGGACAGTGACGCGGAAAGCCCTTCTGCGTCGATAGTTTGTGTTGCCAGGTCGCTCAAGTACGCCCGTGGATTTGACGTGGGTTGATGCAGGTCAATCATTGACTTCCGGTCGTATTTATGATGTTCTTGAGTCGAATGGCAGACGTATGTGGCACTGGTCAAGCACCCGAACAAGACGCAACTCTGCAGTGGCGTTGTTGCTCTTGTGGGTGTTCGCCATTGCCAATGCATGTGCCTTCGATTCGCCGACCATCGGCGGGCATCTGGATGCCAATGACGCATCGATTCGGGACGCGGGCGATGCAACCATGGCACCCGTTGTCAAGAATCATGTTGCCACGGATATTGCCGTCGACACCACCAGGTCAAACCGATCGCAAGAAGCTTGTGTTGATGGCTACGACATCGGCCCGCTATCGGCAGTCGGCAATCTGCCGGAAGTCGGATCCGAAAAACCCCTTGGTTTGTCTCCTGCCGTCACGCAGTTGACGGTGGCATGTCCTATCGATCTGGTGCAAAGCCTGATCGACAACCCGCGGCCCCTGGAGACCGCGGTTCCCCTGCGCACGCGCTACGTGCGGCTGGCGCTATAGGCGACTGCCGGCGCTGCGCCGGGGTCTGCGACCTCGTTATCAAAACAGATATCGATTTCGCTTGACTCTGTACTCGGGTACGGAGCGCAAACTCGAATCCATGACTTGAATCGGTGTTCAGCACCGAGCTGTTTATCGCCTGAGATGCGCTCGTGGAAACGGAGCTGCGAATGTCAGTTGATCGCCGTTTTCCACGGACATCCATCAATCGCATTGGAGTTCAGAACATGTCACAGAGTATTCCCATGGACCCGGACCGCCGCAGATGGCTCACAGCCACGTCCGTCGTCGGTGGCGCGGGTTTGGCGGCCACATCGGTACCGTTTGTCGCGTCAATGGCACCCAGTGAAAGAGCGCGTGCACTCGGCGCACCGGTCGAGTTTGATGTGCAGGATGTCGCAGTGGGTGAGCTGCGCACTGTGGCGTGGCGTGGAAAGCCGGTTTTCGTGCTGCGGCGTTCTCCGGAAATGCTGGACGCACTCAGGCGCCATGATGATCTGCTGGCGGACCCGCGCTCACGCAGATCCGAGCAGCCCGAGTACGCAAGGAACACGGACCGTTCGGTCAAGCCCGAGATCGCCGTCATGGTGGGGTTGTGCACGCATCTGGGTTGCATTCCCTCGTTTCGTCCGAATCCGGGTGCGGCCGACATCGGCGCCGGTTGGCCCGGTGGCTTCTTCTGCCCTTGCCATGGCTCGAAATTCGACCTTGCCGGCCGCGTGTTCAAGAACGTGCCGGCGCCCACGAATCTCGAAGTTCCTCCTTACCACTTTGCCGCTGACAACCAACTGCTGATCGGTGTCGATCCAGCTGGCTGATCGCTTTCAAATGGAGAAAACACAATGCAAAAATTCAGATTCGATATCTACGGGATGACTTGCGGTGGTTGCGTTGCCGGCGTGCGCCGTGCAGTGTCGTCGCTCGACGGTGTTGACCAGGTTGAGGTGACCCTCAAGCCGGGCAGCGCCACCGTGCTCGCGGACCCGTCGCGGGTGACACCGCGGCAGATCATGTCCGCCATCTCCGCGCTGGGTCATCTGGCCAAAGTGCACCGGGAGCAACCTGCCATAGGAGACGCACCGTGAGCATGAACCAATGTACGGGCAACGCCGGTATTCACGCTTGCGATATTCAGTCCGGCGAAATCGGCGCAATGCCGGATCAACTGACCCCCGCGGGCACGGAACCGCATCGCATCCTGTCGCGGCAGAGCCATGGGATGCAGTTGCGCCTTCCGCAAGTCTCACAGGTCAGGCGGCAACGCCTGTTTCACAAGGAGTGTCATCATGAATGAAGCAGTTGCACACACCGGCGCATGGGGTTTTACCGCCATCATGATCGTCGTCGCCTCGTGGGTGCTGTATCGATACCTGGCCCCCAAGAGCTGGCGCGAGTGGGCCAGCGCCGGTCTGGTCCAGGCGTTCATCATTGCGTTGTATGCGGAGATGTATGGATTCCCGCTCACCATCTATCTGATGGTGCGATTCTTTGGCCTCGATGGCGCCAACCTCAATGCCAGTCTGTGGTCGACGGCGTTGGGTGTGGGTGAGCTGGGCATGATGATTGCCATGGTGTTGGGATACGCGCTGCTGTTTGTCGGAATCGGGCTTTTCATACAAGGCTGGCGCGAACTCTACCGAGCGCGACAACAGAACCGGCTGGTTACGGACGGCCTGTACGCCTTGGTCCGGCATCCCCAGTACACCGGCCTTTTCCTCGGGCTCTTCGGCGAGGGTGTCGTGCACTGGCCGACAGTCTTTTCGGTCGCCATTTTCCCTGTCATCGTGCTGGCTTACTACCTGCTCGCGCGCAGCGAAGAAAAGAAGGTCCTGGCGCAGTTCGGCGATGAGTACCGCGCGTATCAGCGACGTGTGCCGATGTTCATTCCGCGTTTGAACCAGTGGGGGCGGTTGCTCGATGGAACCAGTACGAAGGTCGGCAATGAAGGGTAATGGTCGCTTTGAACCTCAGGCAGCGGCGTTCGACGCGCGTCGGCAATCCATCCTCATTGTTCAAGGAGTAGTAGATGGACTGGTTATCTGAAAACTGGATCTGGGCAATTTTTGGCGTGGCGTTCATCGCGATGCACATGTTTGGTCACGGCGGACACGGAGGCCATGGCCGCGGGCATTGCGGTCGTGGTGGAAAGGGCGATGGCAAGAATCCCAAGGCCAAACCGGCCGGAGGCACATCCCCCACGGCGTCGAAAGACCCCGGGAACGCACATCCCCACTAGGAGAACAACATGCTCAACATGAAAGTGGTTTCCTGGGCCCTGGGGATCACGACATTGATCTCCTACTTGGTTTGTGTGGCTTATGGGCTTGCCACGCCGTCGAGTCTGCACATGACCGGCTTCCTCGAGCAGGTGTTGCCGGGATTCAAGTGGCTCACCTGGTCGGGCTTTCTCATCGGTCTGGTCGAGAGTTTCCTGTATGGCGTGTATGCAGGGATGGTGTATGTGCCGGTTTACAACTTCTTCAAGCGACGTTGGGACAACGGCTGAGTCCGAGGCTAGGCGATCCGCCAGGGCAATGGGCACTCGCGTCTGGATGTGTCCAGATCTGTCATCGGCTTTCCTGCGCGGAGTGACCGTGCGATGAACCCGTCCGGTTGCCCGGACCCACTCGTGTTGCGGTCCTGGCTTGATCCGAACAGGCTCGATAGGGGAGTCTGTCCGTATTTCCAAACGATCGGCTGAAACGAGGCGACGTATGCGCATCGAACCGAGATCAGAAGAGGACATCACGTGGTACCTGAAGCCATTCTTCTGGAACCAAAGGCGCAAGTACGGCAAGGCTCTGGACGCAGCATTGCTGTGGTCACGCTCTCCCAGGTTGTTCCTTGGCGTCGCCACACTATACGGAATGATCGACCGAAGCACTTCGCCAATCGATCCGGCCTTGCGCTCGCTTGTGACGGTACGGGTCTCGCAACTCAACGGCTGCGCATTCTGCGTCGATCTCAACTCGGCAACCCTGCTGCATCGCGGTGCCAGCCTTGAGAAGGTCGGGGCACTGAGCCGCTGGCGCGATAGCAGCCTTTTCGACGAGCGAGAACGCAGCGCGCTCGACTATGCCGAGGCGATGACATTGTCGGGGGTCGGTGTCAATGATGCGCACATCAGCGCCTTGCTTGCGCACTTCTCGCAGGACGCCATCGTCGAATTGACCGGGCTCATCGCCTTCCAGAATCTCTCGAGCAAGTTCAATGCGGCACTTGGTGTTCCTGCGCAGGGTTTCTGCGAACTGCCGCGCCCGCCTTCCACAATGGAGCGCTCGGGCAATGGGAGGTTGTGACCTGCTGCTCTTGTGGCGTGACGTACTCACTCGCCGTTCAGATCCGGGCGTTGCGAAGCAGCCGGGCTGGCGCCGCCGTCAGCACGCCGGCGCAGTGGATACCAGCGGAAGTCACAATGCTTCGCACCCGATGCGATCGTGCCGCATCGCCGAAGTTCCCCGCCCCACATCTGCGCCAGCGGATAGTCGAGCCGGCAAAACGTCTGCATGCAAAGTTCCGACGCATCGTGGCTCGCAAAGAACTCGGCAACCGGGCACTTCACGCAGTCGAAGGCGATTGCGCCGTCCAGGCTTGCCACATCGCGCCATTCGTAGCTCGGTGGGCCGAATGGAAAGCTGCGGAACAAGTCTGTCGCCAACTTCAGGCGCTTGCGCGGGTCTCGCGTAAAGGCGCTGGCGACGAGCAAAGGCGGCTCGGCCATCTGTCGATAGACGCTCCATCCGATGTCGTAGATCAGACGGTGTGATTCTGCAGCGGCGACGCCATGCCGAAGCAGCGTTCGATGCATCGCAAGCATCAAGGCGGCCGCATGTGTGCTGAACACCGCACCCAGTGTGGGCTGGATCGCCACTGTCGGCTCGAGTTCGTAGTAGCGATCCCAAGCCTGCTTCATGAGATCGCTGACCGGTACGGCAAGTGGCGTCGCCTTCAATGCCATCTGCGCATGCCGCTCAACGAGCGCCTGCCAGAATCCGCCGCTCTCCAGTGCACGGCGAGCCGTGCCCCCGAGGTGTTCGCGCAGCTCGTCGAAAACGTCGACGGTTGCCTCCCAGTCCCAAGTCTCGTCGAGAGCCTGCGTTGGCAGCAACTCTCCGAGCAGCAAGAACTCAGGCACGATTTGTGTGAAGCGTCGTTTGAGGAGATCCATCGACCCGGCACGCGCAGCGTATTCGCGTGCGATGAAGGGTTGGGAAAGCTGTTCGAATCTGGCCTCTGGCGCAAGGACGAAGATGAGCGTCTCCGCCGTCGTCAGGGCCTTGGCATGCAGCATCAGTTCGCTGGGAAAGACGAAGCCATGCTCATAGCCCGCCATCATCATGTCGAGATAGACCTTCGTGAAGCTCATTTCGCTCAGGCGGGATGTGTAGAACTTTTCCGCCAGCCCCGTGAAGCGCGCAAGGAATGCGCCCTCGTTGGCGCCTGGCAACATGTGCGTTTGCGACTTGAAATGGTGAAAGGCGCGCCGGGTCTGGCGCTGGACCACCGCGAACCAGTACAGGATGAATCGGTCGCGCTGAAGCGGGGTCAACTCGCCGACCATGCCGAAGTCGAGCAGGGTGAAGGTGCCGTCCCGATGAAATAGGATGTTTCCCGGATGAAGATCGGCGTGAAACAGCCCGTCGGAAACGAACATCTGCAGCATGACGTCGACCAGGCGCGTGACCAGCCGATGTTTCGCTTCCGCATCGAGCGACCTCACCGCGTCATGGAGCCGCAGCCCTTCCACCCAACCCATCGTCAACACGCGTTGGCCCGAATGACTCCGATAGACGGTTGGAAACTTGACGTCGTCGCGATCTGCGAAATTTGCGCGAAAGCGGTCGACAACCCGCCCTTCCTGCGAGAAGTCCAGTTCCTGGTGCGTGTATCGGCGGAACTCCGCCAGAAACGCGCGCAGATTCGTTCGTTGCATGCGCCGTGGAAACAGGCGATAAAGCCATCCCAGCCCGGCCTCCATCGCGTCCAGATCACGGGCGACCAGTCGATCGAGATCGGGCCGCTGCACCTTGACCGCGACAACGGCACCGTCGTGCAAGGTCGCCTTGTGCACCTGCGCCAAGGACGCCGCGGCGACCGGCTTGCGCTCGAATGTGGCAAACAGCTTTTCGACGGGCTTGCCGAGCTCACTCCGGATCGCAACGTCAATCACCTGGGCAGAGACTTCGGGCCCGTGCTCTTGGAGGCTGGCGAGCGCGTCGACATAGGCTTGCGGCATCAGGTCCGGGCGTGTACTCAGCACCTGTCCCAGCTTGACGTAGGTGGGCCCGAGAGCCACCAGGCTGGCAGTGAAGCGGGCTGGCGCGGCGTTGTCTGCGGTGCCTTTGGTGTGTCGACGCAGAGTGCGGTATTCCGGCAGCAAGACCCGCAATACCGAAACCAGGCGCAACAGGTTTCGAACCGCGCCTGATCTGGCCGGCATCCGCCCGGGTGTGGTGGTAGTCTCGACCATTTTTCAGTTCACAGTTCTGGGCGCGACGCCGCAGTCTGAGCGCTATCGCAACCATGATGAAATCTGCTCGGTGTACTTCGCATAGGTGTCTCCGGCGTTGACATCAGTGGGCACCAGCAGAAACCGACAAGAACTTCTGGATGCGTTGGTCCGCCGGCGCGGCCTATTCTGCTGTGGCGACGCCCTGAACAAACACGTCAAGCGCGATTGCGCCGTGGCGCGGTGCCCGCATTGAAGCGGGCAAGCCTGCAAATATCAAATCACCGCAACTCCGCATCCAACGCATCGGGCGATGGGGACTTGCCAAACAGCAGTTCCCGCATTTGCGCGCGTTCCGCAGTGGTCAGCCAGGCGGGGTTTTCAGAAGGAGCCGCAGGCGACTGCGCTGCGATGGGCGCGAGTGTCGGATCGACGCGCCCTTCGCCATCGAAACGCACCAGGTTGTAGGTCTCGTTGACGACAGCTTCCGGCGCGCCGCAGCTCAGACGCACATGCCAGTCGGCCAGGCGCAATGTCCGTCCGGCCAATGCGTCTGCCGCCGCTTCGCCACGGGCCAGGGCAAGGTACAAGGCGTGGGGGAGCGGGTGGACGCCGCTGCTGTCGTCGAGCAGGAAGACATAGGAGGCGTAAGGCGCGGAGTCGTCGGTGCAGCTACCCGCGCAGGCCCGTGCGCTTGCGTCCGACACTTCGGCAGAGCTGTATACCGGCGCAAAGCCGCCGCCCGGCGTGCGAAAGTTGGTGGTTTGCCCCCGATACAGGCGGGCGGCGACCCACAGAACCGCACCGCCATAGGCATAGGTGCGCAAGTCGAACTTCATGGCCTTGGTGGATGCGGTTGCCTCGAGGGCGATGTCTGCCGCTGTCGAATCCGCGCCGTCGATGACCCGCTCCCCCGGGGCAACGATGGCCTGGGCCACGTAGTCGCCGGCAAGGATGTCCAGCCAAACCCGCTTCGTCAGCTTGTCGCCCCGATACGCCGCTCGGCTGCCGAAGCCCGCCACTGGTTTGAAGAACAGGCCGCGGCGCGCGTCCCACATGCGCTGCGCATTGGCATGGCTGACCATCTCGGTGCGAGGCACATGCGCCAGCAGGATGTCCTGCGCGGCTTGCGGTACACCCAGAGCCTGCAGCCGCGCAGCATCGCTGAACAATGCGAGGTGCCTCTTGTCGGCGTACAGGGCATGTGCCTGCGGGTGCGGTGTCAGCGCCACGGCGCGCCGCAGGTAGGCTTCACGCAGCGCGGCGCTGCCGGGTTGTTCCAGGTAAAAGTCGGTCAAGCGGTTGTAGACCAGATCGATGGCCAGGTCGCCGTGCCACAACACACCGTCGCGCCATTCGAGTGCAGTTGGATCGGCGATGACCGCGCGCATGCCGTGCCGTTCGAACAGGCGCTGGAACAACAGGAACTCGGGATAAAGATACTGGTCTTCGGGCACCAGGTCGATGATGGCAATGGACCTCAGTGGGCGTGGCGGCTCGGTCATCACTGTGTTGCCAACCTTGCCCGACAGATGGGCAAGCCGCCACTCTTGGCGAAACATGTCGACGATGCGCTGCTCGAAAGCTTCAACGCTGGCCAGAGAGGGCACCATCGAGTCGGCGGCGGTGCAACAAGCCCTCTGGGCCCGCGCGAGTACCGCATTGAGCATTGCGCCTTCGGCGTTCGTGTTCACCTCGATCAGCGCCAGCCGGCCTTTGCTCAGGTGAAAATCGTAGCCGAAAAAGACGCCCATCGGCCCGCTTGTTCCCAGACTGGCAATCGGGGGTGCAGCAGCCAATACATGCTCTCGATAGGCTGGAAGTGCGACCACCGATTCGATCGCCTGCATCACCTGCGCCATGCGCTGCAACTGCTGAGCCGCCACGAATACGGGCTGCGCAGAGAAAAGGTACGGGCAGCGCTGCCGAACCAGCTCGGCAAGGCCTGGCTGATCCAGTTCCGAATCAAGGGCGCGCGTCAGTGCCGTCTCGTCGAGACTGAAGCAGAAGCACGCGCTATTGAGCATGTCGACAGTGCTGCGCGGCGCATCCATCTTCGGTCTTGTCATGTCGGCGCTCACGGAGTGTCATTCACCATGGTGAAGGGCAGGGCGCTATCTTGAATCGATCGTTCAACCCGACTTGGCTTCATATCAATGGCACTCGCTGCAGGCTGTCCGGTAGATGCGCAACTTGGTTCGAACAAGGCTCAGTGGGAGCGGTCGGTCGCGGAGCGCTGTATTTGCGCCGTGCCTGGGTCGGCCACCAATGCCTCGATGATCGGACACGGATAAACGTCACCAGTGGCGATGCAGTGGGCCAGCAAACCGTCCAGCGATCGCTGCATGCGAGACAGGTCGTTCAGCTTGCCACGTATCTGCTCGAGTCGCGCAGAAGTCACGGCGCGCACGGCACGGCGATTGCGACCGTCGGCGAGGTCCAGCAGCGTTGCGATTTCATCCAGCGTGAAGCCCAGTCCTTGTGCCCGCTTGATGAATCCGATGCGGTCGACAAGTGCTGTGGGGTAGTACCGAACCGCGCCAGTCGATGCTGGAACCGGGAGTAGTCCCCGACCCTGGTAGTACCGAATCGTCTCCACGCCGACCCCGGCGGCGCGTGCCAGGCGCCCAATGGTCAGGCTGCGATCGGCACTGCTTGGAGTTGGATCATGGCGCATGGCGCAAGCTTATCCGCATACGCCGTATGTGACCCCAGCATTGATTGATGTACGTCAATCTCTGATCGTCTTCGGCGCATAAGATGGCATTTCAATCGAGCCCCACCGTTCATGCCACTATTCTCGAACACCGTCACCAAGCGCCGCACGGGCCATATGGTGCTGTTGGCGTGGGTGCTTGCTCTGGCTGCGGGATGGGCCAATGCCTGCCTGCTTCAAGAGCGCGGAATGCATGGGCAGGGAGGCCCAAATGGCGCCGCACTGATTGACCATGTGGCTCACGCTGCGTCTGGTCACGTCAGCGTCGATTCCGAGCACGCTGGAAGCCTTGGCCAGGGAACTAGCGTTGACCTGAAGGTTTGTGACAACGACAACCTGGCCATGTTCGAACCGGTATCGAAAGTCGATCCGTCGAAAATGCCTTTGGCGTCTCCCACGGCGTTCGCCTACCCGGACCGGATGGCCGTGACCCGGCTTGGCCAGGCCCGGTGGGTGTTTCCGTTGGCCGGTCCGGTCGTACCGCTGCGTACCCTTTTCGTTCGCCTGGCGCTATAGACGCCTGTGGGCCTGGATGCGAAGCCCATTGCTTCGACGTCCACGTCGCCATTCGAAAAAAGGACTTGACTCCGTGCCCGGGTACGGCGTTCAGACTCCGTGATCACGCTGTCGTGGGTGTACATCGCCGCTCAGGCGGCGGGCCCCATGGCACCCCGTATTACCTCATTTACCAGGAAATCATCATGACATTCGTCCGCACCAAAATCTCTATCGTCGTCCTGAGTGGCGCCGCAATGTTCACCTCGGCCTGGGCCGCCGCTGACAACCAGCACGATGCCCATCACCCCGCGCCGGCCACAGCCACCGAGGTCGCTCAAGCACAGCCGGCCGCCCCGGGTATGGGCATGCGCGCCGGTGCCAATATGCCCGGCTTTGCAGACCAGATGAAAGCCATGCAGCAGATGCACGACAAGATGATGGCCGCCAAGACTCCGGAAGAACGCAATGCCTTGATGGCGGAACACATGAAGACCATGCACCAAGGTATGGCCATGATGGGCCAGATGGGTGGAATGCAGGGTGGCAAGGGCATGCCTGGCAACATGGCCGAGCGCCAGCACATGCTGGAGCAACGCATGGACATGATGCAGTCCATGATGCAGATGATGATGGATCGCATGCCATCGGTACCTGCGACGAAGTGAGTGGCCGACCGCGCTCGACCACGCTGCAACGCAGGCTGCCGTAGGCCGTGAATTTCGCTGGACGCCCAAAACCTTGAACTTGACTGTGGTGGGGGGCGGCCATACGTCCCACCCCCACGGCGCTGCCAAGTAGCCACATACGGCGCAGTGCCGCACCTGGCCTGCAGTAGGACTCCGGCGGAATCGTACGAGCCCCCAAAGCCGCTGGGTCGTGACATGGACGCAAGGAGTTGGTGCGGCACCAATGAATCCTTGACATTCCCATCATGTCAAGGTCTATATTGATTTATCAAGGACGGCAAGCACATCGCCGGCCCACGACGAAAGGACCTATACCATGAACGCATCTGACCACGATCATCTTCCCAACCCGCAAGGTGCATCCGGCATGAAACCGCGTGGCCTTGCGCACGAGGAGCACCGGGGTGCGCGGCCGGAAGGCTCTGGCATGAACCGGCCACTGAGGACAACGCTGGTGATGGTCGCCCTTGTTGGCGGCTTCTACCTCTTGCGCGAGCACTGGGACCATGTCGCCGGCAACTGGATATACCTGTTGCTGCTGGCGTGCCCGCTGATGCACCTGTTCCATGGCCACGGCGGGCATGGCGGGCACGGTGGTCGCGCATCATCCACCGCCAAGCCTGCCGACAGGGAGGAGTGACACCATGGACATGCCCACACACCACGATCACGCCGGGCACACGCACCACCACCCGCCGTCAAAGCCTGACACTGCAACGCTGAAGGACCCGGTGTGTGGCATGGCCGTGACCGCGCAATCCGAGCACCACGCCGAGCACGAAGGCCGGCCGTATTACTTCTGCAGCGCGAAGTGCCGATCGAAGTTCGTCGCTGAGCCGACCCGCTATGGGGACGGCGGCAGCGCGACAGCCGCCGTCGACGTCGCGGCACAGCCCGCTGGCACGATCTATACCTGCCCGATGCACCCGGAGATCCGGCAGGACCATCCCGGCAATTGCCCCAAGTGCGGCATGACGCTCGAGCCGCTGCTGCCGGAGCTGACGGACGAGGAAAATCCTGAACTGGTCGATTTCAACCGCCGCTTCTGGTGGACGCTGCCGTTCACGGTGGTGGTGACCTTTCTGGCCATGGGCGGTCACCGGCTCGGGCTATTTCCATCTGGTACACAGCCCTGGATCGAACTGGTATTGACCTTGCCGGTCGCGTTGTGGGCCGGCTGGCCGTTCTATGTGCGCGGCGTGCAGTCGGTGATCAATCGCAGCCCCAATATGTGGACGTTGATCGGCCTGGGCACCAGCGTGGCCTTTGTCTACAGCGTGGTGGCGACCATCGCACCGCAGATCTTTCCGGCGACGTTTGTCACCAATGGCAGCGTTGCGGTGTATTTCGAGGCAGCCGCGGTGATCATCTCGTTGACCCTGTTCGGTCAGATCCTGGAACTGAAGGCGCGTTCGCAGACCTCGGCGGCGATCAAGTCGCTGCTGGGCCTGGCGCCCAAGACGGCACGGCGCATCGCCGCCGACGGCACCGAGGAAGACATTCCGCTCGCCAATGTGCATGTCGGCGACCAACTGCGGGTACGCCCGGGCGAGAAGGTGCCGGTCGACGGCATCGTGGTCGAAGGCAGCAGCGCACTCGACGAGTCCATGCTCACCGGCGAGCCGCTTCCGGTAACCAAGCGCCCCGGCGACAAGCTGATTGGTGCCACGATGAACACCAGCGGTGCCTTGGTGATGCGTTCGGAGCACGTGGGCTCGGCCACCGTGTTGTCGCAAATCGTGCAGATGGTGGCGCAGGCGCAGCGCTCGCGCGCGCCGATGCAGCGCATGGCAGATCTGGTCGCGGGCTACTTTGTGATGGTTGTCGTGGCCATTGCGGTGCTGACCTTCTTCGCGTGGGGATTCTTCGGCCCCGAGCAGGGCTGGGTCTTCGGCCTGATCAATGCCGTGGCGGTGCTGATCATCGCTTGCCCCTGCGCGCTGGGCCTGGCCACACCGATGTCGATCATGGTTGCCACCGGCAAGGGGGCAACCAATGGCGTTTTGTTCCGTGACGCGGCCGCGATCGAAAACCTGCGCAAGATCGACACCTTGATCGTCGACAAGACCGGCACGCTGACCGAAGGCCGACCGGTCTACGAGAAATCAGTGGCCGCCGAAGGCTTCAAGGATGTGGACGTGCTGCGCCTGGCTGCGAGCCTGGACCAGGGCAGCGAACATCCACTGGCTGCGGCCATCGTCGCGGCGGCGCGCGAGCAGGGGCTTGACCTTGCCAAACCCGAGCAGTTCGATTCCGAGTCAGGTATCGGCGTGCGCGGGAACGTGGAAGGCAAGGCGCTGGCCTTGGGCAACACCGCGCTGATGGAGCAACTGGGCGTGAAGGTCGACACACTGAAATCGCAGGCCGAGGAGCTGCGCAGCCAGGGCGCCAGCGTGATGCACCTGGCGGTGGACGGCAAGCTGGCCGGGCTGCTGGCGGTGTCCGACCCTGTCAAGTCGACAACACCCGATGCGCTGGCGGCGCTGCGCCAGTCGGGTTTGCGCATCGTGATGGCCACCGGCGACGGACTGACGACGGCACGGGCGGTCGGCAAGCGGCTGGGCATCGACGAGGTGCATGGCGAGGTCAAACCGGCCGACAAGCTCGCCCTGGTCGAGAAGCTGCAGAAGGAGGGCCGTGTCGTCGCCATGGCCGGTGACGGCATCAACGATGCGCCGGCGCTGGCACGTGCCGATGTCGGCATCGCCATGGGCACAGGCACCGATGTGGCAATGAACAGTGCGCAACTGACGCTGGTCAAGGGTGACTTGCGCGGTATCGCGTTGGCGCGGGCCCTGTCGGAAGCCACGGTGGCCAACATGAAGCAGAACCTGGGCTTTGCGTTCGTCTACAACGCACTCGGCGTGCCTTTGGCGGCGGGCGTGTTGTTCCCGTTGACAGGCTGGTTGTTGTCGCCGTTGATTGCCGCGTTGGCGATGAGCCTGAGTTCGTTTTCCGTCATCACCAACGCGCTGCGGCTGCGCGGGGCGAAGTTGGACCAACATTGAAAAGAAGCATGCCGCATCGGCACGCCGCGGCATGCTACGCCAGAGAGCCGCAGTTGCCGCTGGCGCCTGAAGAGGCTCGCAGATCATGAAACCAAGTGAACGCGATCTGGTCGAACAGGCGTCGGACAGCAGATATGCGTGGTGAAGGTGTTCAGCCCACGGGCCTTGTCGGCTCCTGTCCATCGAACTCGACCAAGCCAATGGCATGTCAGAGCATTTCTCCGCAATCCCGAAAAACGAAATCCAAAGGCAATCCATGAGCACCACATTGATAGTCATCCTCGTCGTCATCGCACTGGCGGCGTTTCTCCTGATCGCGATTTACAACAAGCTGGTCATGCTAAGGAATCGGTACAAGAACGCCTTTGCACAGATCGAAGTGCAACTCAAGCGCCGTTATGACCTGATTCCCAATCTGGTCGAGACCGCCAAGGCGTACATCAAGCATGAACGTGAAACGCTGGAGTCGGTCGTCAAGGCGCGCAACGAAGCAGCCGGCATGTTGTCCAGTGCCGCTGCGGCACCCGGCGATGCTGGCGCGATGAAGGGCCTGGTCGGTGCCGAAGGAAGGCTGTCCGGCGCGCTGATGAACATGAAGATGGTGATGGAGGCCTATCCGGATCTCAAGGCCAACCAGAACATGATGCAACTGAGCGAGGAGCTCACGTCGACTGAGAACAAGGTCTCGTTTGCACGCCAGGCATTCAACGACCAGGTGATGGCCTACAACACCTACAAGCAGTCTTTCCCGCCGGTTGTTTTCGCGCCCATGTTTGGCCACGCACAGGACGCAAGCATGCTGGAGTTCGCCGACAGCGCCGAGATCCAGGCGGCGCCGAAGGTGTCGTTTTGACCGAAGCGAATAGTCTGGCGGTCGGTCGATGAATTTTTTCGAATCCCAGGAGCGCGCGCACAAGAACACGACCTCGCTGATCGTGCTGTTTGGCGTCGCGGTGATCGCATTGATCGTGATGGCCAATGTGCTGTTGATGGTTGTGTTCGGTGTTGTTGACAGCCAGCAGATGCGTGACGGCCAGGCATTTGTCGCGCAAATGGACTGGAAGATGTTTGCCACCGTGGGCGCAGGTGTCAGCGTGGTGGTGCTGGTGGGTAGCCTGTACAAGATGATGGTCTTGTCCGCGGGTGGCAAGGTCGTCGCCGAGTCACTCGGCGGCCAGTTGATTCCGCGCAATACCGAGGAACCCAACCAGCGCAAGCTGCTCAACGTCGTTGATGAAATGGCCATCGCGTCCGGGACGCCGGCGCCACCGGTCTATCTTTTGGCCAATGAACCCGGCATCAATGCCTTCGCAGCGGGTTTCTCGCCGCGCGACGCGGTACTCGGAATCACACAGGGGGCGATCGAGCAGCTGAGCCGAGATCAGTTGCAGGGTGTCATCGCCCATGAGTTCAGTCACATATTCAACGGCGACATGCGGCTCAACCTGCGCCTGATGGGGGCCTTGAACGGCATCCTGATCCTGGGCATTCTGGGCTACTACCTGATGTATTCGGCATCGTTCTCGGGGCGCCGGCGCAACAACGACAACAGCGGCGTCGCCATCATGGCGCTTGCGGTGGGGCTGATGGTGATCGGATTTGCCGGTACTTTTTTCGGTGGCCTGATCAAGGCGGCCGTCAGCCGGCAAAGGGAATATCTAGCGGATGCGTCGGCGGTCCAGTTCACCCGCAACCCAATGGGAATCGCGGGCGCGTTGAAGAAGATTGGAGGGCTGAGGTCAGGCTCGATCGTGCGCAACCCGGGCGCACCAGAGGTCAGCCATGCCTTCTTCGCCCAGGGCGTGACTGGCTTCGCCCAGTGGTTGTCGTCCACCCATCCACCGCTGGCCGACCGCATCCGGCGCATCGATCCACAGTGGGACGGCAAGTTCGACGTCTCAGAGACGCTTCCACCCGCTGAAAGCCCCGAGCCCATCGATGATGCATCGGCCACGAGACGCACTGACATGGTCCGAAACATGGCAACTGTCGCGGCAGGTGCAGCAGCAGCCGACGCCGTCGCAATGATCGATCGAATGGCTCAACCAACGCCGGAGTCGGTCCTGTACGCCCGGTCGTTGCTGTCTGAATTGCCCGCGGCGATACGGGACGCAGCGCGTGAACCCTTTGGTGCGCGGGCCTTGATCTATTGTCTGCTGCTGGACAGGGAGGCCGAACTGAGAGAACAGCAACTGGCGCTGTTGCAACGCCGCGCTGACCAGGACGTGTACGCTCTGGCAATCAGCTTGATAGCGCAGATGGATGCGCTCGACAAGAGGTTTCGGCTGCCGATCATCGACATGGCCATTCCTGCGCTCAAGCAGCTGTCCGACAGGCAGTATCCGTC
This sequence comes from Comamonadaceae bacterium G21597-S1, assembly GCA_027214345.1. GTDB lineage: Bacteria > Pseudomonadota > Gammaproteobacteria > Burkholderiales > Burkholderiaceae_C > CAISIP01. Next base: position 122,065 of record JAPWHR010000007.1, on the reverse strand, counting down.
GTTCAGGGCGAACCTGGTGGCGCTGATCAATATGGACGCCCGGGTTGACCTGTTTGAATGGTGCTTGCAGAAGATCCTGTTCAACCATCTGGAAGGGCACTTTGGAAAGACACCATTGGCTGCGAGGCGACGAGCGGATCCCGGTCATCTCTCACGGGAGTTTGGCCTGGTCTTGTCGGTGATCGCATACGCCGGCGCGGCGGATCAAGGCAGTGCGCAGAGAGCTTTCGACACCTCCGCGCAATCGTTGGATGTCAAAGGACTTGCACTATTGTCGAAGAACCAGATCAGGTTTGCGGACCTGGATCAGGCGCTTGGCAAGCTGGATCGATTGGCTCCTGAAGCCAAGTCGCAGTTTTTGAAGGCCTGTGTCACCAGTACCTGGCACGATCAGAGAGCCACGCCGGCGGAGGTGGAGCTGTTGCGTGCATTCGCCAGTGTCCTGGATTGCCCCATGCCGGCGGGCATGGCGCCGGGAGCTTGACGTGCCGTCTGTTGCGCCGATGCGCAGACACTGGATTTGGCGGTGGGCGTTGGCCTGGTTCTTGCGGATCAGGATGGTTCCGTAGAAAGCGCCAGGGTCCCTGTTCGACGTACTTCTCGCTCGGCACTGGACAAGCTCGACGGCCGGGTCGTGGTGCTGTTCCCGCAATGCGTGCGTGATTTCCTGTCAATGCCCCCATTGGCGGTGTGAGTTTTGATGTTTGCTGCTGCCGATGAGGCAAAGATGACGCATTGGTCCGCGGGTCGATTGTCGCGTGTCGCGGTGACTGATCGCGTGCGGCGCCCTGCATGGTAGGTGCCTTCCCAACGAGCCAAGCCAGCGCGATGTGTCTATCGTTGGAATGCCAAAAGCAATACACCAGAGGCCACCATGGCAATGCCTGACCACTCGCGTGCCGACGGCCGCTCACCCAGAAAAGTGAACGCGAAAATCGCAACCAGAACGAGGCTGAACTTGTCGACCGGCGCGACCTTGGAAGCATCGCCCATTTGGAGCGCCCGGAAGTAACACACCCAGGATGCGCCCGTTGCCAAGGCCGAAAGCGACAGGAAGAGCAGTGACCGGCCCGAGAGCGTACGAGGGTCAGTCCACTTGCCGGCAACCCATACGAATGCGCCCAACACGAAGACGATGATGACTGTTCGAATCAATGTCGCGAAGTCGGAATCCATGCCTTGAATGCCGATCTTGGCGAAGATGGCCGTGAGTGCTGCAAAGCCGGCTGACAACGCCGCCCAGAAGAACCATCCGTTCGGTGTACTCAGCATGGATTGGCGAGGCTCATGCGACGCAGGCGGGATTCTTCGTCCGTCACTCGGGCGTTACCGGGATATGAGCATGAAGAGGGCGCTCAAGTGTCCCAGTCGCCGCTGTCAATATTCGGGATGTTGCCGTCATCCCATGAACTGGCGTCGCGCATGCCGAAGTCCTGGCCACCCATGTCGGCGTTGCTGCTGCCGCGGTTCGGATCCGGTCTGTCAACGAAGGTATTGTCGCCACCAGCGACCGGTTCATTGCGCGACAGCAGGCTGCGCCCTATGGTTTCGGCGGCAACTACGCCGGCGCCTACCGCCAGTCCGGTGGCAACGCCACCCATGATCCGGCCACCCAGTCCGCTGGCTGCTGGTGGTGCATAGCCGGGCGGCGCGTATCCAGGCTGCGGAGTGCCTTGTTGCGAATAGGCGGGCTGCATTGCACCCGCACCACCGCCAATCCCCATGGCTTCCGGCGCAGCCAACCCGGCACCGGCTGCGTATGGACCTTGCGGTGCGATCCCCTGTGGCGGGCGGCGACGGAACAGCATATAGCCCCCGGCTACGACGGCTCCGGTCAGCAGCAACGGCAGGCCCCAGTTGGACGGTGACGGTGCCGGCGGTCCGCCGGCGCTTCGCAATGCAGAAGTTCCCGAGCCCGCGCGGCTCGCCGCTGCGCCGAGTTGGGTTTGCAGCGCCTGTACCGATTCAGTCTTGGCGAAAGGCAGCCCCGGCGCCAAGCGTTGCGCAATATTGAGTTCTTCGCGTGCATGGCGCAAGTCGCCCTGCCGGGCAAACAGTTCGCTGCGCACGTAATGGGCCTTGGCGCTATTCGGATGTGTGACCAGCACCTGCTGGACCATGGTCTGGGCCTGGTCCAGATTGCCGCCACGGGCCGCTGCATAGACCTCGTTCAAACTCGGCTCCGACTGTGCCATGGCCAGCGCAGAGCCCAGAAATGCGGCAACAACCAGTGACCGCGCGACACGTTGCAAAAATCCCGCAATGGACATGACGATGCTCCAGATGTTGGTGAGGGGCGGAAAGGTGGTTTCGTGAAGGCCCAGCAATGCTGAACCATCCATTGGGTCAGGCAGACAACGAAGGTGACATCAGCTCTCAGGTCGGAGGGTCGAAGTCCGGATCTCCGTCCATGAATGCCCGTCTTTCCCGTCGCGATCGGGCGTTTTGCAACAGCACGGTCACCAGCAACGCGGCAGCGGCGGAACTGGCCATCACAGGTGATGCCGTCACGATGCCAACCAGGCCATCGACCGCATCGATGCTGACCTGTTGCACGCGGTCGACCAGCGCGGAAATGTCGCCAGCCTGCACGCCTTCGGCATCTTGCAGTGGCACTCGCATATCCTGCCAGCCGCTGTGAAAGCGAATCTTCGCGAACACGCCGCCGGCAATCGTCAGCAGCGACAAAACACCCATGGGCCGCAGCAATTGCTCCAGAAGGCGACTACGGTCCGGTGCCGGGGCCGCCGCAAACACCTGGCCGACCAGTTGCGAGATCGACATCTCTGAAACCTCGCAACCTGGCAGGCCTTGGGAAACTGATCCAGTAGAGTGAATATCGGCCATGAGGTCTCCAAATGGCTAGTACGAACACAGCAAGGGAACCGAATGTCGCGCCGTGACGCTGTGCTGAATATGATGTGAATTCTGGAGTCCGCGCCTTAGGCGATGCTTAGGCGGGAATCGGGCATCAACGAACTCTGCTGTTCTGGACTAATGCGGAGTGCCCGAGCAGTCGATATGTCCATCAACGATGGTTGACCCTGCGCATCTCGGCCGACAACCGGGCGACCTCGTTTCCAACCATGGTGATGGTCGATCCGTCGGCAGCCTGAAGAGCCTGGCCGTCTTGCGCGAGCATTGGCCGACCGTATGGATTCTCCAGCGCCATTTTTCCGTCTTCATACTTGTGCAGCGTGAAGCCGTTCTGCAGCGGAATCAGCTGAACCGTCTTGGCAGATATCGGATGAAAGCTACCGAACGCAGGGGCGATGGACTGACCATTGGTTGTGGCACTGGCTGCGAGCGCCGAGACTGACAATGCAGCGGCAACCGTTGCGACCTTGAAGAGCTGGAACATGACTATTCTCCTTGTTGATGTACGCAGATATTTGCGTGATTTGGAGAATAGTTCGCCAGACTTAGCGGACCATGAGCATGCGATCGGAAACCATTGCTCCGAACGATGTCACGTGCGCGGGATACGTTGGATTCTTGCCAGCAGCAGAAACTGCTGCTGCGAACAGATATTTGACCTTCACGGCGACTCGCCAAGGCCGTACAGATCTACGACCGCAGTTGGCGCGTGGGCACAATGACTTGCACACACAGACCTGTCTGGAGTGTCTCGTCCGCAAAGGTCAAGACGATACGCGCTCCGAGTCGGTCGGCGATCGCCTTGACGATCGACAGACCCAGGCCAGATCCGGAGTCACCTGTTTCCAGGTTGCGATAAAAGGGCTCGAACACCCGTTCACGCTCCTGTGGCGGTATGCCGGGGCCGGTATCGCTGACCTGTATCACTGAAGTGTCGGAGTCGACCCGCACGTCAAGATCGATGCGTCCAAGCACGGGCGTATGGCGGATCGCGTTGCCCACCAGGTTCTTGACCAGTGTTTCCAGGTCCGCCTCGCTGGCCATGACCTTCACATCCGCATTTCCCGCGACTCCGATATCGATCTGCTTTTGCTCTGCCAACGGCATCGTGTCTTCCAGCACCTGCCGAAAGACAGTCTGGATCGACACCGGCTGCAACGCGGTTGCGGGTTGGTCCTGGGCACGAGCGAGCGTGAGTAGTTGAACGACCAGGCGCTGGCTGCGCGTGATGCCGTTGCGCAGAGTTGACAGGCGCTCCTTCGCCGAATCGGACATATCCGCGCCCTGCAGGCGCTCGGCCTGCAGCGACAGAGCCGTCAACGGTGTCCGTAGCTCATGCGCGGCATCAGCGACGAATCGACGTTGAACAACCATTGCGTGGTCGACCCGCGCCAGCAGGCGGTTGATGGCGACGACAAACGGTCGGATCTCGGAAGGCAATTTCTCATCGGGTATGGGCTGCAGGTCGTCGTCACTGCGATGGTCCAGATCAGCCGTCAGGAGGCGCATGGGTTGGAAAGTCCTGCGCACGATCACGCGACCCAAGACCATCAACAGCGGAATCAACAGCAGGACCGGCAATGCGGCATTGCGCGCGTTGTCGCGTGCAATCTCACCGCGAATCGCCAGGCGTTGCCCGACGGCAAGCTGTGCGCCGGAAACCTGGGTCACCACGGCAATTCGCCAGCCGAGTTTGCCCGGCTTCACCGACTGAATGCCTTCAGGCAGTCCTCCCCGCAATCCTGCCAGAGGTCCGCTGTCCACAACGCCGGCGCTGGATTCAGGCAGACGTTCGACGACAAACTGGGTTTCCGCGTCAATACTGTTTGCATTGCCGGCAAATCGAAAGCCGGCAGCCGGTTGTTCATACCGACTGATCAGCGTCGCAAGTTGACGCAATTGATCATCCTGCAGATCGATGGCCTCACTGTAAGCCGCATAGTAGGCGGCAATTCCCGCCACCATGGCGCCGACAACGATGGCAATGGCGAACGCTGCGGAAAGCCTCCCCTGCAACGACGCCGCTATTCGCCCTTTGAGACCATCCATCCGACGCCCCTTACGTTTTTGATGGCACTGCTGCCAAGCTTCTTGCGCAGCGAATGAATCAGGAATTCCACTGCGTTGCTCTCGACTTCATCGCCCCAGCCATAGAGCCGGTCCTCCAGGTCGCTGCGCGACAGTATGGCGCCAGGTCGGACCAGCAATGCCTCGAGCAAGGAAAACTCGCGTGCCGACAGGTGAACCGATGCGCCGGCGTGCGTGACTTCATGCGTCACCGGGTCCAGGGAGATCGCTCCATTCGTCAATTTGGGGCTCGCACTGCCACCCTTGCGGCGAACAACGGCGCGCATTCTGGCAAGCAATTCACCCATTTCGAACGGCTTGAGCACATAGTCGTCGGCGCCGGCATCCAGGCCGCCGATGCGGTCTTCAAGCGCATCACGCGCCGTGATGATCAGGACCGGGACAGGGTTGTCGCGCGCGCGGATGTAGCGCAAGACCTCGATGCCATCCTTCTTCGGAAGTCCCAGATCGAGCAGGACGATACCGTAATCCTGGGTGCCGATCGACGTCACCGCGGCCGATCCGTCACGCACCCAGTCCACGGCATAGCTGGCGTCCTTCAGTGCATGGCCTATCGCCTCGCCGATCATGGCGTCGTCTTCCACAAGCATCACACGCATTCTGTCCGTCTCCTCAGCCTCGCGAGGCTCCTTGCCCATACCAGCGCATCGCGCTTCCCCTGCTCGACGGAGGGGCGCCACGCGATGCCGTCGGCATATTGTCCACGTTCGCCGGAGCTCGACCCTTCGCTGCGCGTTCAGTGCTTGTTGCCACCTTGGTCCATCGTGCGGATCACCTCGGCAAGGGCTTTGCGGCATTCCTGTGCGTCGGGTTTGTCTTTTCGCATGGCGTTCAAGGCGGAGTCGATGCTCTTGTCGAGCACGTGCCACTGCGCTGCGGCGCGAGGCTTGAGTCCGGCTTCAGCGCCATCCCAAGCGATCTCCAGGTCCTTTATGCGTCGTGTCGCTGCCGCCAGGTCGCCCTTGTCGATTCTGGCGGCGACGTCGACGGCGATGTTTCTGAAGTTCGACAAGTCGCCCAGCGCGGACGCCGTTGCAGCCGCAGCCGTGCTGACAAGGAATGTCGAATTCGGAGCTACTATTTGGGCCACCATCGGCGACACGACAATGGCGACTGTGATGAGAACAGGATTGATGGTGCGCAATGACATGGAGTTTTTCCTTTGGGTTACTTGATTGGATATCGGATTACTTGGCAAGTGCGTCCTGCTTGTTCAGCCGCACGTGTGCGTATGCAACCAGGCATACGATGGTTGTCAGGAATCCGGCACTGGTGAGCATGGCTCCGAATCCCAGGCCGCCGTATGCCTTGGCCTGCGACAACAAGTCTCCCAATGACGCGCCCAGCGGCCGCGTGAGAATGTAGGCGATCCAAAATGCCAACACCGAGTTGAGGCCCAACTTGTATCCGGCGAAGGTCAATGCGATCAGCGTGCCAAACGCAACCACACCCAGCTGAAAGCCCATACCCAGCGCTTCCGTGGCGAGGTCACCCGCCGCCGTTCCAAGCGCAAATGTGCACAGGATGGCCGCCCAATAAAACAGCTCGCGCCGCAACGTGAAGATGGCGTGAATCGACAAGGTCCGCTCGACCGCGTACCAGATCGCAAACACGGCTGCCAGCCCAACCGCAAACAGCGGCGTACTCAGATACAGGCTGACGCCCAGGTCATCGGTCAAACCGTCGGTGATCTGCGTCCCGACAATGCTGACCAACACGACCGTGAGCCAGTACAGCCAGGGCACATACCGCTGCTTGCGAAGTTGCGACAGCAAGGCGATGGCAAGCAGTGTTCCCATCGCGATCCGGGTCGACAGTTTGCCGAATCCTGCGTCTACCGCGAGATAGTCGGCCACGGTTTCGCCGACCGTGGTGGCCATGATCTTGATGATCCAGAACCCCAGCGTGACCGCGGGAACCTTGTTGAGCCAATGTGATGTGGGGGGATTCGAAAGATCGTTCATGGTATTTTCGCTGCGTCGGAGTTGAGGATTCACGCTAGTTTGGAATGCGAGACTTAGCTCCGCCATAGCATCGGAACGCGGGCGCAGCGTGCAGCGGTCAGGTGATTCGGGGCGAGTCAGATGGACTGCCGGGGCGCTATCGCGCCAACCATCCCCGCCGGATCGCAGCGCCGAATACCGTGTGGTAGAGCGCATTGAGCAGTTGATACGGCCTGCCAGCCAACCAGAGCCGGGCACGTTGGCATACACCGGCGCTCACGATGGCGACACCCAGGGCGCCTGCCATGTCCAACGGAAAATGCACGCCCAGATAGATGCGGGACCATGCCATGGCCAATCCCAGCAACGCCAGGCCACCACCGACAAGCCGCGTGCGCCGGTGCAGCACCAGACTGCAGGCGACCGACCACCACAAGGTGAGGTGGTCGCTTGGAAATGACGCGTCGGAAGCATGGGCCAGAAACTGATGCCCGAGACCGATCATGAAAGGCCGTGGCACGGGCCAGGCCATGCCGATCAGTTGCGCAATCGACAATCCCAATATGCCGGCGCACGCGGCCTGCAGCATGCCGATGCGGATCAGCTTGGGGCCGCGGAGCCAACCGACGACCAGCAGCAACGGGACTAGCGCGATCATGGTTTGCGCCAGCATCGTCGCGATGGACAAGATTGTCGTCGAGGGCGACTCCGGCGCATTGAGCGCCAGGAAAAGTGCGTGATTGACCGATTGCATGGAAACTCCTCACAACACAAAAAAGGGCGCCCTGTGCGGGCGCCCGATGCAACGTGGCTCAATCAATCGCGTTCGTCGTGTTCTTCGCGGTTCTCCTTCTTCTCGTTGCGGTCCATCTTGTCGTCGACGGCAGCGACCACCGTGCCGGTTGCGGCATCGACAGTGACGTCGACGACCTTGGCGCCGTTGACGGTTTCAACCTCATAGGCCCATCCCGCGCGGGTGTGTTCGAATTCGGCATGTACTGCCTTGCCGCCCGTATGTTGCTCCGCACTGGCAATCGCCTGGCTCAGTGAGATCTTGGCGTTGGCGAGCGCGGCGGCGTCGTTCTCCATCGTGTTGGCGGCAAACGCAACGACGCCGGCAGATGCCAGGGCGACAGCAATGATGCCGAGTTTGGTGGTTTTTGACATGAATCTCTCCTTGAAGACACGCAGAAATTTGCGTACTTCCAAGGCTAAGCGTGCCGACTTAGCCCATCCTGAGCTTTGGCATCATCACTAAAAATATTTCATCTGGGCCAGATATTGACCACTCGGCTTATGGCAAATGCCCGCAGCGATGGTGGCGAGCACATTGGGCCATGCTGATCGCGCAGCCACAATAACCTTGCGGAATGGGCTGTTCAACCGAGCGCGAACACTTCGACCTCGGCAACACGCCCTTTGATCCGCACAGAAGGGAAAGCGCGCATCGGAGGATTGACGCCTAGCTGATGGATGGTCGCCGCACTGACCAGCACGCGCGTGTCCAGCTCCTTGTTGAGCGACTGGATGCGCGATGCCACATTCACTACGTCGCCGACAAGCGAATAGGACATACGGGTCGCGCTGCCGATGTTCCCCGCCACCACCTGCCCAGAGTGAATACCAATGCCATGGCGCAGATCTGGCTTGCCTGCAGCGCGGCGTGTTGCGTTCAAGGCGTCGAGTCGCTGCTGCATGGCCAATGCCGCTGCAACTGCATGGTCGGCATGCCGATCATCCGCTTGCGGTGCGCCAAAAACGGCTTCGATCTCGTCGCCGATAAACTGGAGCACCAGGCCTGCGTTTTCGCGGATCGCGGCATCCATTTCGCTGAAGTAGGCGTTCAGATCGGAAACGACAACCGACGGATCGGTCGCTTCCACCCAGGTGGTGAAACCGCGCAGGTCCGCGAACAGGATGGAGACATCACGCAAACCGCCGTCGAGTTCTGCGCGACCGGTCAGAATTTCATCGCGTACCTGCGGGCTGACGTATCTGCCGAAGGTTTCCCGAATCTCCTCGCGCTCGCGCAGACCTTCGACCATCTGATTGAAGCCCTCTCCAGCTTCACCCAGTTCGTCGTTGGACACGACCGGACAATACACGCGCAGATTGCCAGCCTTGACCTGTTGCATCGACGACACCAGCATGCGCAGCGGCTGCGACACGCTGCCGGCCACGTAGTTTGCCAGGCGCATTGCCACAAACAGCCCCGTCACGGCAAGCACGACCTGGATCACCACCAGGTTGCGGATCACGACCTCCGGCGCTTCGACTTCTGCCTGCATCAAGGCGTTCGCCCGGGCCAGCGTGGCCACCGACAAGACAACCATCGGCAGAACACTCATCAACATGAAAAGAATCACCATGCGTGTGCGGACCTGAAGCCGGGGGGCCTTTGCCGCGGCGAGGTCGCCGTCGGGAAAGAGCTGCGGAATACGCTCGCGCCAGATACGTTCGGTGGCAAGAAAAATGTAGACCGAGACAATCGTGCCGGATACAAAGATCAGACCGATGCTTTGCCGAACGGCACCGGCAATCGTGAACGAATCGGTCAGCAAGGGCCAGACGACGCCCCATATGACTGCGGCTGCCACCCAGCCTGTGAACGTCAGCGTCGACAGGTAGGCGGGCACCAGCAAGGCACGTCGACGCAGGCTTTCACCCTTGGCGCCAGACGGCAAGGGCCCGCGCTCGCTGCGCAATCGGCGTGACCATCGTGCCGCGACGGTTCGCCCCGCCAGGATGAGTGCTGCGAAAGCCGCCACAAAATAGCCCAGTTCAACGACGCTGAAAAGGCTTGAGTGTTTCAGCACGGCTGGATGCAGGAACCGAAAGTAGGCCACTGTCAGCAGTGCTCCGCCCAGATTTCCCCCAAGCATCGTCCAGACAATGCGGTAATCGAGCGCCATGGGTGTTCGAGCTTGTTTCACGATCGGCTTTCAGGTGCTTTGAACATTGAACCAGGCCAAATCCGCGCTGTGCTCGCGCCGGGACCGGCAGCGAAGTGTCTGAAGTGCTTGACCATGCGGAACTCTAACCGGCCGCGCGTCGCGGCGTCCGTCCTCATTCCTGGCTAAGTCTGCACCGATACGATTTGCCCGGGTCATCAGAGAACCCATCGCGGGGCGGGTCATTCGCCCATCGTCATATCAACAGACCAACACCATGAACCAAAACGACAACGCCGCCTTGAGCAAGGTTCCAGAAGTCACCCTCTTGTTCTGGATCATCAAGATCGCCGCAACGACCCTTGGCGAAACAGGCGGCGACGCCGTATCGATGTCCATGAATCTGGGTTACCTGGTTGGGACCGCCATTTTTGCCGTTGCCTTTCTGATTGCCGTCGGTACTCAGATCAGAGCCCGTACGTTCAGCCCGATCCTGTACTGGTCGACCATCATCGCCACCACGACCGTGGGAACCACGTTGGCCGACTTCGCCGATCGTTCCCTGGGAATCGGTTACGCCGGCGGAACGCTGTTGTTGGCTGCGGGGTTGATGGGATCGTTGGTCTTTTGGCGGCGCAGCACCGGAACCCTGTCCATCGCCAGCGTCGGCTCCCCGAAGGCCGAGATGTTCTATTGGGTCACCGTCATGTTCTCGCAAACGCTGGGAACAGCTTTGGGTGACTGGACCGCAGACACCGCAGGACTCGGATACACCGGCGCAGCATTGGTTTTTGGTGCGTTGCTCACCCTGGTTGTCATTGCCTACTTTCGCAGCAGCATATCGCGGACGGCACTCTTCTGGGCTGCATTCATCCTGACACGACCGCTGGGTGCCGTGGTTGGCGATTTTCTCGACAAGCCCGTCAGCGCAGGTGGCCTGGACCTGAGCCGTGTTGGCGCCTCCGGCGTGTTGTTCGCATTCATTCTGACGTGTCTGCTGCTGTTCCGCCAGCGCGCGGCCGCTCGAGCCCACTGAGTTTGGGCACGCGATCAGCATCACCTCCTATGCGCCCGTAACGACCCGGACCTGCCTGCCTGCTAAGGCTGGACTAAGAGTCCGTCGGCACAGTCCACCCGTGCTGACGGCAGCTTCAGCTCGAAGCCGCACCCTGGCCAGGAATTCGCCTCGCCAGCAGTCTGACAACGGCGCATGCATCGATCGGAGGTGTCCACGATCACGGTACCCAACTGAGCCCATGAACCCTGGCCGGGCGCTGCAGGCAGCAACGGCCAAATTCGACAACAGCGAAAGCATTTTTCACAAAGACCATCATGAAGAACCGATCCATCGCCCATTTGATAGCAGGTGTCCTGTTCGTCATTGTTCTGGCAGGCTGCGCCGGCACACAGAAACAAGAGAGCACAGGGGAGTATGTTGACGACGCGGTGATCACGACCAAAGTCAAGTCCGTCATCCTGCACGAAAAATTCGCCAACGGCATAGCCGTGAACGTGGAGACTTTCAAGGGCGTCGTGCAACTGAGCGGATTCGTCAAGAGCCAGGCCGATCATGACAAGGCCGTTGCGCTGGCGCGCAGCGTCAAAGGCGTGACGCAGGTCAAGGACGACCTCATCGTCAAGTAGCCGTTGCCTGTCGTCGCCGGCCGTCGGTGGCCCGTCCCGTCGCAGGTCAAGCCATGTCGTCGCGATCTACCCACACGTTGCCGGCCATTGCCATCCCGGATTGCCAGGCCGTCGAGATCACGGTCGGGCAGTTGTTTGCGCAGGTTTACTCTGCCGCATCTCCAGAGGATCAACGCCGCTTGCTGGAGCAGCTTGATCTGCTCCTGGCCGGGATAGCCGTTCCTGCTGCTGCGACGGGAAACATCGACAAGATCGATGTGCCCGGCGGCGGTCCGGTGCTTGACCTGCGACGCGCACGCTCCAACTCGGTCGACGCCGAAGCCGTAGCGCATCTTTTCGACCGTGCCTATCAACGCAGGGTCGCCAACTTTGCTGGACTGTTCCAGGTCCTTACGGTTTCCCCTTTCTTGGCCGGGACCGCCGCCGCCACATTGCTGGCTGCCGTTCTGGCGCGGGATCTGGCCGGCGTGATGGCTCCAGCAGAGGTGTCCGCAGCAGTTCCGGGGATTTATGCGGTCAAACAGCAACGTCGCTAAGGCAGAGCTAATTCAAGGCTCCGATAGTCGCCTGGTCACCTCATAGGGCCCGCACCATGTTTCCGATCGATACCTCGCTTTTCCTGTGGCTCAATGCCACGCCGGATTCTCCCGCGTGGATGCTCAAGCTGGCGATGTTTGCCAGCCAGCAGCTGCCGGGCCTGATTGTTGCCGGCACGTTCGGTGCCTTGGTCGTCGCCCCGCGTGATGTCCGTCGAGGCGTCTGGCGGGTGTTGCTGGCGATGGCCATGGCATGGGTGCTGGCACGCCTCGGTCAACATCTGCTGGCGTTGCCGCGTCCGTTCGCACTGGAGTTGGGCAAGCAATGGATCGAGCACGGAAACTCCGCAGGTTTTCCGAGCACCCATGCCAGCGTGGCATTCGCGTTCGGCGCCGCGGTAGCAATCAGTTGCCGGCGCGCGATCGTGGCCTTGCTGGCCCTTTCCGCCGCCGGCCTGATCGCCTGGAGCCGTATTTGCCTGGGCCTGCATTTCCCAAGCGATGTCGTGGCGGGGTTGCTCGTGGGGCTGTTCTGCGCGCTGGTCAGCAAGTCGATATTGCAGCCACGTTTGCTCGCAGGACATGCAACTTGATTGCTGACGCATGTCGTCATTTCCGACTTTTTCGTGAGTGCATTGAGGTGGTCTTGGCGAACAAACTGAAACCCGCTGAAGAACAGGTGCAAACAATGAAATTGATCCAGCATGCAAAGGAATGGGCCCGGCGCATCAAACGCGACGTAGTGACGGTCTATTTCGCAGCACGTAATCCGAACACGCCGATCGCTATCAGAGTGTTTGCCGTGTTGATCGCGGGATACGCACTCAGCCCTATCGATCTAATTCCAGACTTCATTCCTGTCATCGGCTATTTGGATGATTTACTCATTGTTCCTGCCGGCGTCTTGCTGGTGATTCGCTTGCTGCCACCGGAAATTCTGGTGCTGTCGCGCTTGCAGGCGGCCGCGGTGATGGAGCGCCCCACAAGCCGCATTGCCGCGATGTTCATCATTGGTGTTTGGCTCGCAAGCTTGGTAATCGTTCTGCGGATGTGGATGGCTTGGCAATGACGAATGCCGCCATCAAGATATTCGATCGGCGCGGCGGCATGACCAGATCTGGCTGAAATCGAGACCTCTCAATGAAAGCACTGGAACAGTCGCAGGCGATCGATGCCGCGGGAGGCGGACCCATGCCAGTGGATCTGCCAATGGACTATCCGCGCATATCGGTCGAATTCAACGATTGGGAGCGCAAGCCGAGCAACTCTTTGCTAGCGATCGTAGTCCTGACGTTCGGTTTGTTTTGGCTCTTGACCCTCACCGCCACAAGTGTTTCACCACCCGCAGACAACATCGAGCAGATGTTATGGGTGCAATCCCTGCAGTGGGGTTATTACAAACATCCACCCCTACCAACCTGGCTCTACTGGATACCCGTCAAGTTGTTTGGCCCCCAAGTCTGGACGACCTACTTGATGGCGGCGCTGGCCAACATTGCCTCGATTGCGCTGTTCTGGCGGCTATTGCGCCAGTTGCGCGGCCCTCGGTTCGCCTACATCGGGGTATTGGCAGCGCTGTGCATCACCTACTACAACGCGCGGTTCACGACCTATAACCACAATACCGTTCTGATGCTGGTATCGACTGCCAGTGCCGCACTTTGCTGGCAGGCCTGCACGACCGGCCGGCTGCGTTGGTGGATCGGCTTGGGGGTGGCGCTCGGACTGGGCATGTTGACCAAGTACCAGATCGCCGTCTCCATGGCCTCGGTGCTGGCGTTCTGGCTGCATCAGCGCGGTTGGAGAGATGTGGCGCTGCGCCGTGGCCTGCTGCTCGCGATGCTGACCGCGTCGTTGATGTTCGCACCACACGTGTCATGGTTGCGCGAACATGACTTTGGCCCGGTGGGCTACGCAATCGAGTCCTCGCTGGGTGCCCACCTGTCGATGCCCGAACGGGTCGCCGATGGTGTCAACTGGCTCGCCGATCAATTGTTGAACCGCGCGCTGCCGGCCTGGTTGCTGCTGATCACCATTGTGGTGTTGCAGCGGCAGTCTCGTCGCGTCGAACGCACAGCCCGAACGGGTATGGCCGCTTCGAGGGTGAGCAGGCCAACCCCGCCGCGAGCCGACGCCGCCCGGGCGCTGATACTGATATGGGGCCTGCTTCCTTTGGGCTTCATGCCGCTGGTGGGCCTTGTCGCCGGCTCGCACCTGCACCTTCCATGGGGCACTCCCCATCTGCTTTTTGCCGTGCCGGCGGTCATGGAGGTGCTGCGGTCGCGGGTTCAATGGAGCAGCATGGCGTTGCGCCATGTCACGGCCACATTCCTGGTCATCCAGGGCACGTTGCTGTTGTTGAGCATCGGCACATCGGCTTGGGGCCCGGCAGTCCTGCGTGATCACCATTGGCGCAGCTTTGACAGCGCTGCCTTGGCGCGCCAATTGGAGCCAGCCTTGCGCAAGGCACTGGCGGGACGCCGACTGGTCGCCGTTTCGGGTCCGGAAGTGTTGGCGGCTGCGCTGGCACACGCGCTGCCGGAAAGGCCCGTCGTGCTGATTGATGGCCAGTTGGATCGCAGCCCATGGGCTGCCGCTGCGACGCTGGCCCGTGGACCCATGCTGCAGTTGCAGGTCGGCACACCTTTGCCCGACGGAGTACCTGTCGGCGGCGCCTTTGCGGACACCTGGTGGCGTCTCTCCTGGCCGCCCAAGCATCTCCAGACCCTTGTCGGAACGACACCCGCCGCCGTGCAAGCCTCCCATGAAGCGAGCCTGCCATGAACAATGAGCCGAGAAACGCCCGCCCTGCGATCAGTTGCGTCGTCCCGGCCTATAACGAGGCCCGCAACCTGGGGCCACTGTTGATGGGTCTGTCTGAACGCCTTGACGCACTCAGCGATGCATGGGAGGTGATCGTCGTTGACGACGGGAGCAAGGACGACACGCCCGCTGCGATGATTCCCTGGCTGATTCGTCCCGGCGTGCGTTATGTGCGCCTGTCGCGCAATTTCGGCAAGGAAGCTGCATTGACGGCCGGCATCGACCGCGCCAACGGGGAGGTGGTCATCCTGATCGACGCGGACCTGCAACATCCGGTTTCCCTCATTCCGACCATGTTGCAGGCCTGGCTCGATGGCGCAGACATGGTGTGTACGGCACGTGAGTCTCGCGCCGATGAAGGACTGCTCAAACGCGTGGGAACCTCCATGTTCTATGCGCTGATCAACCGGGATCCGTCGGTTTACATTCCGGTCGATGCCGGCGACTTCCGGTTGATGGACCGGCGTGTCGTGAATGCGCTCAGGTCATTGCCCGAGCGCAACCGCTTCATGAAGGGCTTGTATGCGTGGGTCGGTTTCAATACCGTCGTGATCCCGTATACGCCACAGCCGCGGCGCAATGGCAAGAGCCATTTTTCGATGCGGCGGCTGGCTCGGCTGGCATTCACCGGCATCACCGCGTTCACCAATGCGCCGCTGCGTTGGTGGAGCGCGGTCGGTGGGGCCGTGGCCAGTGTTGCGCTCGCTTATGGTGTCTATATCGTGCTTGAACACTTCATCTACGGGGTCGACGTGCCGGGATGGGCGACGCTGGTGGCGGGCATCATGTTTCTCAGCGGCATCCAGTTGTTGTCCATTGGCATCCTGGGCGAATACATCGGCCGGATCTTCGACGAGGTCAAGCAACGACCGGTCTATCTGGTGGCCCACGAGACCGGCCAGCCTTCCGTTGCCGAAACGAATTCGATTCACCATGACTTCTCATCACAAACCGTTACCCAGACTGCTCGCCATTTGCGCTGACGATTTCGGCCTGTCCCCGGGTGTCTCGGCCGCAATCGCGCAGTTGGCGCGCGCCCAGCGCATCTCCGCCGTGTCCTGCATGACCAATACACCGGACTGGGAACAATCGGCACCGATGTTGACGGATTTTCCCTCCAGCGTCGCCATCGGCCTGCATATCAATCTGACGAACGGAAGACCGCTGAGCCCCGATCTCGCGACGGTCTGGCCGTCATTCCCTTCGTTACCCATGCTGATGGCGCGTTCGCACCTCGGTCTGTTGCCGCATGAAGCAATACAACGCGAGATCCAGGCCCAGTGGACGTCTTTCGTGACGCACGCGGGCCGGCGCCCGCAGTTCGTCGACGGGCACCAGCACGTCCACCAATTCCCGGGTGTACGCACGGCCATGTTCGATACGCTCGATGCAATGCAGGCTCGACCGGCCGTGCGCAGCGCCGCTTGCGTGATCGGACCCGGTCATGCCTTCAAGCGATGGGTGATCCGTCAATCGGGTGCCCGAAAGCTGGTGCCTTTGCTGCACGAGCGCAAATTGGACGCCAACTCCGTGCTGCTGGGTGTGTACGACTTCCGCGCCACTGACTATCGATCCCTGATGCAGGCCTGGATGTCTGCACTGCCAGCACCGGGGGGCCTGCTCTTTTGCCACCCGGGTCTGGGTGAGGAAACATCGTCCGGTGACCATCCAGGTGTGGCACGCCAGCGTGAATTCGACTACCTGTCGGGTGGACACTTCATGGAGGACCTGGCATCGGCCAACGTTGCCGTGGTCCGGGCCTGGCCATAACCGAATGCGGTCGGTGGCGGCCTGGTCAACAGGTCAACGAAATGTCCACGCCTTGTTCAGCATGAAGGTCAGTACCATGACCGTGGCGGTTGCCAGCATCTGCGCCAGCAGATAGTAGATGCCGAAGTGCACCACGGTCGCGACGATGGCCATCCCGAGCAAGGCGCCGACCAGTGCCAGAGTCTGGAAACGCAGCCATGACAATCCGATATTGGCGCGATACGCGAACGTGAACCAGCGATTGCCCAGGTAGGCCACCTGCGCACCGATGGCAGCACCATAACCCGATGCCAACCAAGCCGGCCAATGGCCGCCTTCGACACACAGCATCAATATGGCATAGTGGACGCAGGTAGCAACGGCACCGATTGCCGCATATCGCAGAAATTGGCGCATGGCGGACCCGGCTCAGGAACAGGGGCGTGCCGCCACGCGCCACAACTCGGAGTTCTTGTCGCCATAGACGCGCACCGCGCCCGGCAGGGCGGCCACAGGGGCGACCCGCCCAACGGATACCGGCAGCCAGGTCGTTCCCGTGCCGCAGGCCAGTTGTCCCAGCTGCTCTATCGGTTGCAGAACCTGTCGCCCGTTCTTTGGTGCGAAGCGGGCTGCATCCAGCAATTCGTTGCGCCAGCTGTCTTGGTGCGCCAACGCCGGGTCGTTCCAGTTGCTGACGAATATGACCGGATCCACAAGCTGTGCATAAAACGGAACGTCATACAGGTACTCCTCGACCATCACGACCTTGTCGCCCGGTGCGATGGCCGCTGCCAGGGCCAGAGCCGCGGCGCGGCTGGATTTCGGCGATTGCCAGGCAATGGCGCCCACCAGCGCGAGGCACAACAATGCGGACCCGGCCGTCGCCCATTGCCAGCGTCGTTGTCCGCCATGCGTCAATACCATCGCCAGCAATGCGCACAACGGAGCCACCGCTGGCAGAACATAACCTACCAATTTGGAACTGGGCAACGAAAAGAAGCCCGTGATGGCGACGATCCACCAGACATACAAACCGATACGCGCATCGCGTGCCGACCATGCCCGGCGCAAGGCCTGCGGTATCCACAAAGCCCACGGCAACATCAACGCCGGCAGCACCAGGATGAAGAACCAGAACGGCTGCACATTGTTGAACGACGATTGCACGAAGCGCCTGAAGTGCTGCTCCATGAAGAAGTAGTCGAAAAACTCCGGGAAACGCAACTGCATGGCAACGAACCAGGGGGCGGCCACAACCAGAAACGCGCACCACGCCACCGGATGCAGCAGGCCGACGAGTTGGCGCCAACGCCCTTGCGCCAACAACCAAGGGCCGATGACCATGGCGGGCAACACAAAGCCGATCAATCCTTTCGCCAGCGTTGCCATTGCACATGCCACGGCACCGGTCACGAGCCACCCGAGGTGGACCTTGGGCGGATCGTCGACAGCGCGGGCCAATGACAGGATGGCGGCAGTGATGAATCCCGCCACCAGCATGTCATGGTTCGCGTATTGCGCGCCCACGAAGAAAAATGGGCTGGTCGCCATGACGGCCAGTGCGATTCCGGCAACGCGTACGCCATGCCAGCGACGCAGCGCAAAGAACAAGGTTGCGCCCATGACCCACGCGCCCAGCAGGGATCCGGCACGGGCTGCAAATGGTCCCGCACCGAACAACTGCATGGCTGCCATGTCGATCCAGTAGAACAACGGTGGCTTATGGAAGAAGGGCAGACCGTTGAGTGTCGGCACCAGCGCATTGCCGCGCAGCATCTCCAGTGCGACGCTGGCATATCGACCCTCGTCCGGAATCAATAGTGGGCGAAGCCCCACCGTCGCCATCAGCCACACGGCCAAGAGCGTCAGCACGGTCGTCGCCGACCAGGCATTGTTTGAAACTGGCTGGCGCCAGGCACCGTCGCCAGGTTCACGGATCACGACGGCGTCCGCAACGTTCTGTTTCATTGCCATGGCTTGCGATCTTGAACGCGGCCTTGGTCACATCGGGACGAGACACTCGAGGGGTCGTGATGGGCGCCGTCCCGCTCCGAACTGGCGTCCATGCGCGATATGCGATTGCGGCCTGACATGAAAGGGTTTCGTTCTGACGCCAGGTCATTCGCCATTTTGCGCACAGGACGCGCTTGAAAAGGCACGGACCCGTCGGTTGACGCGCTTCTGGCCGACCGAGCCGGCATGGGAAAAGATTTTCCAGGCGCGCTGGATTCCGCACGGAACATGTAGGCGAAAGCGGTCAACACCGCGGTCGCCGCCAGAATCAGTTGCCAGATGACTGTGCCGCCAGCCCCGGGCGGCATGGATTCCATGGAGTCGTGTGCAGGATCGGGAGGGCGACTTTCCTGCGTGGTCCGCGCTACCAAGGACACCGAATCGGTCGGACTTGACCATTGACTGTTCCGCGCGGGCGCCTCCAAAACCGTATGGTCTACCGACGAGCGGACCGATGCGGCTTGCGGATCTGCCTTGGAACTGAGCGTCGGTACGCCATCGCTGGTGGATCGCAGCGCAGGGTCTAGCAAGTGGTCTGCACTGATCGGGGGATAAACCGCGGTCAGCGCAGGCTCGGCGGCAAATGCAACCGATCCCAGCGTGGCGCAGGTCGACACCAGCAGATTCACTTCCACGGAAAACTTGCCCATTGCGCACCTTGCCTTACGGCCATTGGTTCAGAAGCCACGAGCGTAGGTTTCGCAACTTAGGGCTGCCTTAGCGGCGACTTCGACAGGCGGGGCGCGCTTGGTGTGCGCTGGCGCCAATTCGGTTGTCTGGTGTACTACGCAGACAGCCATCTTGGCCGACGATGGAGTACAACGGCCGAGAGATTCAGAGCAGGTCGTGTTGGTGCAGCACGTATTTGAGCTGCGCGTACAGTACGGGCGCGCTGATCAGGCCGGCCAGGCCGAATACGGCTTCCATAGTCAGCATGGCGATCAACAGTTCCCAGGCCTTGGCCCGTATCCGGCTGCCGATGATGTGAGCGTTGAGAAAATACTCCAGCTTGTGAATGCCGGTCAACCAGAGCAGCGACAGGCCAGCCACCGCCACGGACTGGGTCAGACTGACCACGACGATCATGGTGTTCGACAGAAGATTGCCCACTACGGGCAGCAGACTGGCCACGAAAGTGGCGGCCACAAGCGTGCTGGCAAACGGGATCGGCGTGCCCATCAGTGGCAATATTCCCAGCAAATAGACCCCAGTCAACGCGGTATTGATGGCAGCGATTCGAAACTGGGCAAATACCACTGCTGTAAAGCGCTCAATCAGCCCGTCGAACCCGCGATGCAGCGCCAAAGCCAAGGGCCGTGCCGTGCCACCATGTTGTACTTGTGCAGGCAGTTGCACAGCCAGCAAACCCCCGATGACGACGCCGGCGATGGCATAGCCAATGCCACGTACCGTATGCCCTCCCCACAATTGAACCTGTCCGGCATGCTCGCGCAACCACGTGGCCGCCGCGCTGCGCGCCGCATCGACCGATACCGGGACATGCCCGGCCAGCCACGGCGGCAGATGTGTACGCAGTTGCTCGAGCACGCTGGCCATCTGTTGCAGCAACCCGGCATATCCACTGCCGCTTGCCGCCGCCTCCGCCACGACTTCGACCACGACAGAGGCCGCGATGATTGCTATCGAAAGCAGCAGTACCAGCGCGAGGGATTGCACATGGCGCAAGGCGGGCCAACGTCGTTGCAGTGCGTTCGCAAATGCCCGCGTGGCGCCAAACGTGATCAGCGCGGCAAAAAGCGCGGGTGTGAGGTGCAGTGACAAGACAGCGCCCCAAAGGAGCGCGATACCGCCGAACGCCCAAGCCGGACCATGGAACGGGGTAGCCGAGGTGGGTTGATTCAAGCGCAGCCCTTCCTGGTTTTGACGACTGCCAAATGACATCGGCAGTTACGGTGGTTTACTTTGGTTTTGCCCACTCGACTGATCTTGCAACTGCTTTTTTGATGATATTGGCCCAACAAGCTGATGTCATTGTTGACAGTTTTCCCACTGTGAGCAACGGAGCTAGGAGCGTCGACTTGGGGTGCGAGCAGCAGGCTGCCGGGTAGCGAACCGCAGTCGGCGTTCACCTCGGCGTCTTGTCGTTGGAAGCGTTGCATCTGAGGTGCGGATTATGTACACGATACGTGTGGCAACGATGCGTATCGTGGGATGTTGGCCTCCCCACGATGGGTGACGACCCTGTCCGATCAACGCCATGGATAACCACATATTTGGAGCGGGTTTCGATATTGGGAACTTGGCAGAACGCTTCACTGGCGGTCGGGTCCGTGTCTAGCTGCTTTCTGGCGTCGAGAGTGTATGCCCGGCGTGTTGGTCGTCAGATGTTGTGGTCGGATGAGCTTGCCGGTAACCTGCAGCAATTGCGGAGTTCATGTAGATTTGGTAGCTAAAGGCAGCATCGCTTGCCACATCCGCTCTTTGGCGGATGCATACCGGCCAGCGGCGGCGCAGACTGTTGGCGAGCCGCGATGGAGCCGGCGATTAAGGTACCCACGTCATGCGTTCCGTGCTGCAACATTGGGCGTGGCTATCGAGCCTATTGTGGCTGTGCCGCGACTGTGCCGCGACCGCATATTGGTGACAATTGAGGCGACCAGGTCCGGGCGACTCGCCCTTCCCGTCGACGCCATAGGTCAACACCAGTCGAGCATCGGTCTGAGCTCTAGGTCGCGCCAAATTTGAAGCGCCTTGCAGAGGTTTCATATTCTTGATCGCGCCCACACCTCAGTTCGATGCATGCCCACCTGCCGGCCGGCCCTGCGTGGTGAATCGGTCCGCGAAGGCGTTGCCCGTGCCAGAAAGGCGGTTGGGCGGTCATTGTTCGCCGAACGCGTCAGCTGGGATGGCACATTGTGTTGCATTTGCCAGGCCAGCAGTATCTTCTGGTGAGACCGATCGTCCTGTTTAGCGGAACTTGCATCGAATCCTGATGCCATGCCACCGGAAGTGCAGACACTGCGTCCGTCTTCCACTTCCTCCAGGGTATCGGCATGAGAACTCGGACTTTCCGCAACCCTTTGCGGATCTCGACATTAATGGTCGTCGGCGCAGCGCTGATGGTGGCCGCAGTGGGCGGCTCTCTCGGAGCGTGGCTGGCCTCAGGACCTGTAGCGGTCTCCGGCATGGCAATGCAACTGCTGGGATTGTGTTGTGCCTATGCGCTGGCGCTGCTGCTCCACACCGAGCACGGCGAAGACGTGTGGCGCTGGATGGCCGGGAACTACTGGATTCGGTTGCTGGTCTGGGTTGCGTTTGGTGCGGCGATCACAGCCACGCTCTGGGACCTGCTGCGCCTGGAGTTCGTCGCGCAGATGCGCGGCTTCAGAGGGTGATCGGCAATGGCCTCGTTTTGTCCAGGCCCGTTGGCCAACGCAAACTCGCAGACCGATTCAAGAAGCGATTTCCATGGCTTTGCTTGTATCGAGGGTAACGGGGTCCGGCGCAGCAGGCTACTGGCCGCTTCGGTCGATCCTGTCGACTCGATGGCGAGATGTCGTATGGATGGTCGCCATTGCCGCTGGTTCATCGGTGCGTCCGATTCCACGATGGGGCATGACCGCGAATCCACGCCCGACACAAGCGAGCAGCGCCATGCCTTCTGACTGCCAGCATGCCAACCCGCCGGCCCAGCGTTCCTGGCGCTTGTCGGTCGACATGCTGGTTGCCGTTGTCGAGGGTCAGACCTATGAGGCAGTCGCTTTGAGATTCGGCGTCTCGCGCACGGCGGTCGAGCGACGCATCAAGGATGTAGCGGTCGAACTGTGCAAGGCGGCCCGGGTGGAGGGACTCAACGAGGAGGGCGCCGCGTTCGTGCGTCGCCTGCGGCTGCACCGTGAAGCGATCCTGGCGGCATTGCCCAGCTTCGAGCGCGCCGTACGAACGGACGCGCGGGTCCATCGCATCCCGAGCGAGCAGGAGATCCTGCAGGCCGGACGGCGCATCAAGGCCCGCAGCGGCCGCCCGGCACACGACCTGGCGCTGTTCTATTTCCTGTTCGCAACCGGGGCTCGGCCGCTGGAGCTCGCGCGGCTGGAGGTGGGCGACTATCTGCAGCCGGACGGTGGCGTACGCCGCGTGTCCGAGATTCGCGAGGAGGTCTCGATCTCGGGCAAGCGGCGCGATCTGTATCTGACCAGCGCCCGTCTCACAGAGGCGATGGACATCTACCTGCAGGAGCGGCTGGAGCGTGGGCTCGGCTTGGGCAGCAGCGGGCAGTTCCGGGGCCTGGATCCGCAAAGCCGGCTGTTTCTCTCGGCCAAGGGCGAAGGGTTTCGTGTCACGCCGTATGGCCAGCCGGGGCAGCGGCGATTCCTGTGCCGTCCGATCCTGGAGACCTTGGGAAAACTGTTCCGTTATGGCGGACTGCAGGATGTGTCTGCGCTGTCAGCGCGTCGCGCATTGGCGCTCAAGCTCGCTGCGCGTGGCGCCGACGAGGCCCAGATCGGCGAGTTGCTGGGCATCAGCGACCGCACGGCGGTGCGCGAACTGGTGGGCCAGCGCAAACCCGAAATCACCAGACTGATGAACGATCTGCTGTGAGGTATGCGTTGCCAGCTGTGACCGGCTCTGCGGCGCTCAACGCCGTGCGAGGCTGGCGTTGAGCGCGCGAGAGTCCGGTGCTCGTTCCATGAAGCCAAGGAAAGCCCCGATCTCACACGCGCCACGTTTCCTGGTGCAGGGTCGGGTGCTGGGGCCGGATGCGGCGCAATGGCAGCAGATATTGCAGCAGGTACACCGAAGCCGCGAGCGACCGCTGTGCCTGTGCCGGCCTGCCGGTGTAGCCATGTATGTCGCCTGCCATCAGCGCTACGGGCTCAAGCGACTGCCGGGGACCGGGCGGCTGCATCATCCGTCGTGCCCATCCCACGAAGCTGCTGCATTGCCTTTGGAGTCCACGGTTGCGTCGGCAGCTGCGCCGTGTGCCGCCGGCGATCCCCGGCGCGTCCAGCCTGCAGTGGAACTGGCGGTGGATTTTGCGTGGACAACCCGCGGCACTGGGGCTCGCTCGTTGGAACACCGGGGCACACGGGGCGAACCGGCTGGCAATGGCGGTCCCCGGATGTCGCTGCGGGAGTTGCTGATGTTGCTGTTGGTGAGGGCCGGTTTTCACCGATGGTCGCCGGCGATGGAAGGTAAACGCAGCGCCGCGGTATTGTGCAAATACCTGAGGGCTGCGGCCCGGGACCTGGTCGTCTCGGGCGTGCCGTTGGCGCAGCGGCTGCGCGTCGTCCAGCCGTCGGGAATTGCCGTTCCTTCGGTAGACATTCCCACCGGTCCAGGTGCAGGCGTGCGCCAGTGCGCGTCGCGTTCCATGCGTGCGCGCATGCTTGTGATCGGGGAGGTCCAGCGGTCGCAAGAGGTGGCAGAGGCGTTGATGCTGTGGCTGAGCCGGTTGCCTGGCGAATGCTTGTTGCTGGAGCCGGCTACGTGGCAGACGGTGCCTGCGGACCTGCGCTCGATGCTGCTTTCGGTTGGCCGGCAGGACTCGAGCCCGGTGCGACCGTGGGTGGCGGCGCTGGTCCGGCAAGGCTCCGGTTCGCAGCAATGCGTCGATGCCATTGCGGTCGTGCCGATGACGGCGACCTTGATACCGGTCGCCGAACTCCATGCCCTGCCGCTGGTCGATGCGCTGGTTGCGCAGCACCGGCGCTTTGCCGTGGTATTGCCAACGGACAGGGCTCGCGTCGACAAGCTGCCGGCAATCTGGCTGCTCGATGCGGGTCCGCGGGCGGTGCCATTGCGCCTGGCCAGCGCTGCAACGGCACAAGAGATGCGGCTTAAACTTCAGAGTGCTGCGGTGGCACCATCCTGGCCCAGCTGGATCTGGCACCTCGACCGGCCGATGCCGCCGCTGCCGGCGCGGTGTTGAGGCCGCGTCGCGCAGTTGCACGGCATTGCCAGTCACGGTGTATTGCTTGCATCCGGCCCGGTAGCCGGTGTACCTCTTTTCTTCGGGAGCGCGGCCGGCCACCGGGAGGTGACCGGCCGCTTGGGGCCTGTGCGCTACGGTTCCCGCGCGGTGCGCCCGGCCTGTGTCGTCCAGCCATGGTGCTCGATGCGGTTGCCCGCACGAAGCGCCTGGTCGAGGCAGACGCATTCCAGCATCGTGGCGGGTACCACAATGCCCAGGCAGTCGAGCTTGGCGGCGATCGTGTCCACTGTGCTCCAGTCGCAATGGGGCTCGTTGATGCTGCTGTAGATCAGCCATTCGTCGTTGCGCCGGCCCGGGCCATGGCTGCCGAACACCTGCAGGAACACTTCGTCCAGCGGGCGGTCGTAGCCGGCCACGACCAGGACCTCGCGACCCTGGTACCGTGAATGTGCGCTGTGCCGGCTCATGACCAGACCTCGGCAGCGCCGTGCAGTGGAACGCCATCGATGATGGCCGCATCGGCATCGAATTTCAGCCAGGCGACGCCGGCCTGCTCGGCCAGGTCGAACAGACGGGCCAGGTCGGTCTCCAGCGGGATGTCGTATTTCGGGATGCCAACATAGACAAAGCCGCCATCGCCCAGCGGATAGGCGTTGACCGACAGGTTGTTGCGCCTGAGCCTGTCGCGCGTGTCGGGCGTCAGATGCCGCACCGACAACGCGGCCAGGGTTTCGGCCTGCTCGCGCAGCGCGAGAATGGCGGACTGCGCGAACGTGCCAGGCGTGGTGCCCTGCTCCACGCAGCGCGTTTCATGAAAAGTCTGGCCGCAGTCGCGGCAGCGGTGCCAGGCCAGTCGGCCCAGTTGGCCGAGCGGTTGTGCGACGCCGTCGCAGCTCGGGCAGATGGTCTCGTGGGATGTGCTCATCGGAGGTTCTCCTGTGGATGGCCGGGCGCCCGCACGCCGTGCTGGCGGCGGGCCCCGGTGTGGAACATGTGGTGGGAACGGGCGTTGCGCCCGTCCTTCAGATCAGTCCGCGTTCGGCGAACGACACGGTCTGCGTGCCGGCCACGATGAAGTGGTCCAGCACACGCACGTCGACCAGCGCCAGCGCGGCCCTGAGCGTGTGTGTCAGCGATTCGTCGGCCCGGCTGGGTTGGGTGCCGCCACTGGGATGGTTGTGCGCGAGCACGACCGCGGCGGCATTGCGCAGCAACGCGCCCTTGACGATTTCCCGGGGGTAGACGCTGGTCTGCGTCAGTGTTCCCCGAAAAACCTCTTCGATCTCGATCATCTGGTTCTGCACGGTGAGGTACATCACCAGGAAGATCTCGTGCTCCAGATGCGCGCAGCGCAGCCGCAGCCAGTCGTGCAGGTCGCGCGGACTCTGGAACACGGAGTTCGTGTTCAGGGTCTTGCGCAGGTCGCGCAGCAGGATCTCGCGCGCCGCCAGCAGCCTGCGCTCGAGCAGCCTGTTCTGATGCGCATCGCTGGACGGGTAGGGGGCTTCGGTATCGCCCGCCTGCAGCGCCGTGATCGGCGCCGGCATCAGGCGCGGATTGCCGAGCAATACACGGACCAGTTCGGACCGTGACATGGTGGGAGGATTCAAGGCGTTCTCCAATCGGTTGGATATCGGATGCGGGAACGCCATTCCCTTGGGGAACAGGGTTCCCGAAGGGAAGGCACATGCCGCGGCATGTGCCAGTGCAGGGGCAGGTATCGACTGCGACGCCGACGCGCTGTCGGAGGATGCACGCCACGATGGCGTGTCAGCTGCAAGGCTTCACTGTGCAGTGCCGACCGCGCGACCGCAAGCAGATGGCGCCGGTTGACACCGATTTGCGCCTGGCGGCCGGGGATCTTGCCGATGGCGTTGGTGCAGCCTGCATGTCGCCTGGCAGGTTGTGGCTGCGACGCCACGGCCCGGTGACGGGGCGCCGCGTACTGTCACTGCAGTGCCATTGCAGTGTGCCGGCAATGACACTTGACATCGTCTTGCGGTCTGTTGCAGATTGGTGCTGAAAACCCGGTGACAGGTGCGCTGCGATGCGGCACCATCGCCTTCACGACACCACTGGGGAGCCTGCCATGCTGTGCCTGGGACAGCAGATTCGACTCACGCGCAACGAGATCACCCGCCTCACGCATCTGACGGACATCGAGCCCGAGGGCATCCGTTGTCTGGGCGACCTCGATGCCTACGTGGCACGCTGCAAGGCGTTCTACTGGGGCCACTCCGAGGAGACCCGGTTCCTGCACTGGCTGATCGACCGCGAGATCGATTTGTGCCGGCGCGCGTTGTGATGCGCAGCGGCGCAGGTCGGTTTGGCCTTGCGCCGTGCGCCATTCGTCATGCCGCTACAGCGTCGCGCGCTCGAGCAGCGCCTG
Source organism: Comamonadaceae bacterium G21597-S1 (assembly GCA_027214345.1). GTDB lineage: Bacteria > Pseudomonadota > Gammaproteobacteria > Burkholderiales > Burkholderiaceae_C > CAISIP01. The sequence continues at coordinate 95,216 of JAPWHR010000007.1, read as the reverse complement.
TGCGAACTGCGCCTGGCTGAGAATGGTCTCGCCATCGCGCAGGGCCTGGCAGGCCTGCACGATGGACGGATGCACCGCCACCACGGTGGCGGGGGCCGCCTGCACGCTGGCGATGATGATGCCGTCCAGGGTCTGGACTTCCAGGCGCCCGCGGCCCTGGCTCCAACTGGCGTCGACCGTGCAGTCGACACCCTCCTGCAACCGGCTGAACGCGGTCTGCACCGCGCAGTCGAATGAACTGGCGGCAATCACGTCTTCGAGCGAGCCGAACTGCGGATCGAAGAAGCTGGCCTGGTAGACGATATCGGGCGACTGCCGGCACTCCATGGCGCGCAGGCTGCCGCTGCTGGCAGCTGGAGTCTGCGTGCTGGCGCCGTCAGCGCGTGTGGTGTGCGCGCTGAGCAAGCGGTCGAGCTTGATCAACAGGCTGTCGGCTTCGCTGCGCTCGCCCAGGACCAGGGAGGTGCGCAATGCGAGGATCTCCTGCATCATGGTTTGCAGTTCGTGGTCGATGGCACGTTCAGCGCGTTGCTCGATCGCGCGCAAGGTCGTGAGTATCGGATTCATCATGGTTTCTCCAGACAGGATTGGTGTGGAAGGTTTTGTTTGGCCGCAGGGTTGGCCCCGGCGGCCACGGCGGCCGGGCCACCACGAACCGCCAGGCCGGGTTGGCGCTGGGATCGGGTGGCATGCGTCCGTACCGGGCCGCCGAATGACTCATGCGGCGCCGGCGCGTTGTGTTGGCGACGCAGTGCCGGTGCCTGCTGCGTCGGGCTCGCGGTCCGCAGGTGTGCCCGCAGCCGTCTCCTGAAAAGCCACCCGGGCGGCGGCTACATCCGACGTGCGCAGCAGGTCCTCGACCTTGGCGCGTGCCGGTTCGGCGGGCGACGGTGGCAGCAGGGCCAGTGCGACGGCGCCGCTGCGGCGCCAGCCCTGGGCCGTGGCACGCACCAGCACCGCCAGTGGCACGACAAACAGTCGGCGCGCCGTCCAGCGCAGCGCGGCTGCGACCTGCCGGTTGCGGGCGCTGCGCGCCTGGTGGGCATTCAGCGACTGCCTGCAGCACAGGTACAGCGCACTGTGCCGGCGCCGCAGTTCGGCATCGCTGTCGAGCTGGGCCAGGATCTCGGCGGCAAGCACCGGATCGGCGTCGACCCGCTGGTAGAAGCGGATCCAGGCTTTTTCTTCCTCGCGTTCGATCGCGGGACGTTTGGCGCGCGGTAGCGCCGATTTTTCGGGGTACATGGTGGTGCTCCGGGAAGTGGGTCGGACACACTGGCGCCGTGGCGCGTGGATGTGGTCCGGGTGGATTGGGAGGCTCTGGTCTGTGCCTGGTGCAAAGGCTTGCCAGGCTGGTGCGAACTGCTGCGGGTTGCTGCGAAGCGCTGCGGATTGGCGGCCATTGACACCATGCCCCCAGCCCCGAGGAGGGGCTGGGGGCTGGCGTCAGGCCTTTGCGCGGTTGGCGCGCGCGATGCGGATCCACTTGTCGGCGATCCTGTCGAGGTAGACCAGATCGTCGGGGGCGATGTCGCCTGCCTTGCGCAGGCGCGCGATCACCAGCTTGACCACATGGGGATCCTCGCGCGTGAGCTCGATCACCATCGCGGCGACGCGCTTGCGGTAGAACTCGAGCAGCATGGTGCTCAGCTCCGGTGTGCCGTGCCGGTGGGCACGCCGCAGACCCGTTGCGGGTCCATGGCCGCCGGGCGCAGCAGCGCTGCGACTCGGCGTTGGATGACCTGGCGACCCAGCGGGCGGCCGGATCCTCCAAGCAGCACGCCAATGATGGCGCGCGGATGGTGCGATGCAGGAACTGCAATCATGGTGGTGCTCTCCTTCAGGTGGTGAAAGGGAACACCGCTCCCACCGATGGGGAACTTGGGGTTCCCCATGCGGGAATGTTCGACGCGTGGCGTTCGAACGACGGATCGACCGGCCATTCGCATGGCCGATCGAAGGTTCTTTGCGCGAGTCCGGGCCTGTATTGCAGACGCGGAACGCGTTCTGGACGGGACAGGCGCGGGTGCTCCTGCCGTTTGCTTGCCGGGCGCTCGTGGCGCCTGGTTGGTGCCGGTGCTGATGCCGGCGCACGCGTGTGGTGGCAGGTAACGACTGCGACGCCAGCGGGGGCTGGACTTCAGCGGGAGTCGGCTCCCGGGTGAAGGCTGTGCAGACGCGATGCCTGCGGGAAGCACCTGCAGTGTGGCGCATGCGTGCCGGGTCGCGCAATGTGTTGGCCGGGCCGCTGCCGTATTGCCACGGTCAGTTGGCGCTTCACGCCGGTGTTTGTCGGTGGCAAGCGCTCGTCTTGCCGGCCGTCGCAGTGTCTGTCAACGTGTTGCGCGCTTTCGAGTTATCCACTGAACAGGTCGAAAAACCTGTGGATAAGTTGTTGGACAAACGGGCTAGCGCCATGCCGGTCGCGGCTTGCGCCTAGTGCGCCCGAAATTTCGGCAAAAGGGTGCTGTTGTCCGGGAAGAACGGAATGATCTCGGAATCGGGGCGTGCACGCGGCGACCGTCGTGATGGTGGCGGTTCTGAGTCGTCGTTTCAGTTGATCGGGTCGGTGTGTTGTTGTCGGCGCCGATCGGCGAACAGGTGTGGTGCGGGAGAGGAGATCAAGCGGGCCCGTGAAGATGTCCTTGTACGCACGTGGTGGCCGCCTCGGGCGTCCGATCGATGCGGGACATCGTCGCCGCCGTTACCCGTGTGTGCGATGGGGCGCCTGCCAATGGGTGCAGGCCTTTCCTGTGCGTCTGGCGCTTTGCAGCGCCGCGCATGCGCGTGGCATCGATTCGCACAGGCTTTCATGCTGGCGCCGCTCGGTGACGCCGGCCCAGAACTGCAGTCGCACGTGCTGCCCATCGAAGGCCAGTGGGCACGCCAGCACGACGCGTCGCAGATGCTCAAGCACGTCGAAGACATCCATGACCCGGGTCTGCGGTAGCACCAGTGCGAACATGCCGCCGTTCAGCCTTGTCAGTGCATCCGAGCGCCGGACATGTTGCAGCAGCGTTGAGCACAGGTGCAGCAGCGCCGCATCGACGCCGGGGCGTCCGTGCCGGCGGCTGATTCCGCCCAGGTCCTGCAACGCGAGCAGGACATGACAGTCGACGGCAAACGGCCGCCTCCTTTCGCTGCGTGGTGCGCGTGACGATGACCGGGACGGTAGTGATGGCGCTGGCGACGTTGGGGCAGAGTCTGGCTCGTACGAATTAGAGCCTGGATCGCCTGTGCGCTTGTCGCGGCTTGCGGTGGCCAATTGGCGGTCCAGTTCGTGCAGTCTGCGAAACCGGATACTGAACTGGAAGGGTGGATGGGCGAGGAGGATGGGTGTGGCAGGGGCGGGGTTTTGGTGGCAGGTGGTCATGCCCGCAGGCTAGGTCCGTCACCTTGTGTGGCGACATGAACAATCGCGTGGGATCGGCGTGGATTTCGGGCCTGGCTGGCGGCGCCGGCCGTGGCGCCGCTGCTGGAGTGTCAGGTCAGGTGCAGGTTGACCAGTTGGGTCAAAGGGGCTGGCAGGCTCCTGGACAGCAGCGGCGTGAGGGCTATCGGTTCGCTGCCGGTCCAGCACAGTTCGCCGCGGTTGTCGTCGAATTGCAGTTGCGCTTCCCGGAAGATCCGTCGCTCGACCTGGTCGCGGGCCATCGCGACGAATCGCAGTGCCTGGACAGCGCCGTCCTCGATCCACAACCATTGGTAGATGTCCGACTTGGGCGCCGCGGGATCGCGATCGAGCCTGCGGATCTCGGCCAGGTATCCACTGGGCGCGCAGAACAGATGCTCGATCTCGAAAAGTGGCGGCATGGCTGCAATGGTAGCCAGTTGACGTCCGCTATGGAGGTGCCGGATTTCACGCGGGGCGCGCGTGCTTGTCTGCTGGGTCCGGCTCGGGCACGGGCGAAGCATCACGAGGGGCGTCTGTTTCTTGATGCGACGGGGCTTGCTGCCGCGGACGGCTGCCGACATACGCACCAGCGGCTCTGAGTCGCGCATGGCCGGCAAGGCCAGAGACCTTGTATCTCGCCGCTTGGTCGACTTGCCGCGAGACGTTTCCGCCGCCGCGTATCGGTGACGATGTGCCGCTGTGGAGCTCGTACGCATCATTGAGCGCCTGGTGTCGCAGGCCGTGCGCGGTCACGCCAAGCGCCGCGCGGGTCAGGCCGAATCGCGCCAGTGCATAGTCCAGGCGCCGCAGGTTGGCCCTGAGGTCGCGATCCGGATGGCCGATCGGGGCGGTACGGTTGCGCACCAGGGACTGCGCGAAGGCGATCGCCCCCCGTTGCGCCGTGGTGCTGATCGCAAGCCAGCGCACCCTGCCGCCTTTGCCTTTGACCCAGAGGTAGTTCTCCGATTCCTTGAGATGTTCCGGCAGGCCGGTGTGCTCGAATGGCTGGACATGGACATAGGGGCGCACCTGGACAGATTCCTTGCGCCGCAATCCAAACGCGTGCATCAGGCGCAGGGACGCGCCGACGTGGATATCGAATTCGCAGATCCGATCGATCACGGTTGTGGCATCGATGCCCTTGGCGGACCAGCTTTTGTCGTGGCTGGCGTTCTCATGTCGCTGGTACGCATCCGGCTCCAGTCCATAGTGTCCAGGGGCGCGCACGAGTCCCGGCTTGGATAACCAGCTCGTGAGTCCGCGCAGAAAACTCAGGTAGGTCTGGATCGTGGCTGGAGCGAGCGCCTCGTGCTGCCAGAGCGTGACCATGGCCTGGATGTGCCGGTGACCCAGGTTGCGCGGGTCGGGCACCGTGTTGAATCCGGCCCTGGTCTTGAGGTCGCGGAAGAACCGGCGCAGGAAAAGGGCACGTTCATGGCGGGTCTTGTGCGAAACGGTCTTGTTGAGCGCGGTGTGCCGGGTGTTGAAGAGTTCGAGCAGGACCTCGAGGACCTGCAGCGGATCCGATTTTCCGGGCAGGTTGCGCGCCAGGATCTCCTGGGCAGACAAGGATCCCCAGTCCTGCCTGCGCGCCGGTTGGTGTTGGAGCAAGCGGGAGGAGTTCTTGTGAACACGCGGACCTTGGTCGCTCGATGGTTGCTGCGGGTTGCGGTGTGGCATAGAGATCTCTTTTGTCGTGTCGATGGTTCTGAAGAGGCGTGCCGCGGCTACTGCCTGGCTCGCCGTGTTGGTTGCAAGAAATGATTCGGACGGCGGACCGGTTGCACGGTCCGCCGGCGGCGTGGTTCAGTTGTCTCGGTGCCGCGGGGACCACGATCCCGCGGCACCGGCCCAGAAGTTTTGTCGTGCGGTGCGACATGCGCGACACGACCCGGTCGTTCTTAAAAATGCAAACAGTTTGATCCGGCCCGTTCATGCATTTCTGCATTCATGGGCTGTCTTGCCGACGCCAGGCCTCCGGGGCATGTGCGATCGGCGGTCGGCGAGGTCAAGCCTCGCCTGAGCAGGTGGATCAGGCCGAAATTCAAAGAGCCATCCGCTGGCATGGGGCCACCCCTGACCGGTAGTCCAGGGCGGTGCACAGAGCGCGAGCGAAGACGATGCGGGGAGCCCGATGGGGGCCAACACGACCGCAGGCCGCGCCACAAGGGCGCGTGCTCACTGGATGACGGAATGCGTCGGCAGCGTCAAGCGCTGCCGATCTTCATCTCCACCGCGTGGCGCGTATCGGGTACGCCCGGCGCAACGCGCCGGCGGGGCCACACGGTGGATTCTTCGAAGGAGGGGACCTTCGGTGCCTCACCTCCAGGGTGAAGCCAACGGCCGTTCGAGACGGCCAGAGGGGAAGTGCAGGTAACGACTGCGACGCCTTTGGCTCCTCGACGGAGCCTGGCCAGGAGGGCCAGCAGGAAACCGTAGTTGACAACAGTGTGATTTGTGCGTCAACGGCCGGGTGCTGCATTACTGGCACTTGGGCGGGAGTTTCTGGTGGCAGTTGACAGATTGCAAAGTTGTGGTGAGGGGGATTTATTGCACCAACCAAGGACGGACCCAGGCTGGGAGCGGGGTTGACAGGCAAAAGCTGCGCCTCTGGTCCCAACGGTGCAATTTCTCGAACCAGCAAGACCCGCCAGGTGATCGTCTGGCGCAGCCATATGCGGGGTTGACGACCCGACTTGTCGTGACACCGTACTGACAGACATGGATATCGGCCGGTTGGCAGGTCGACCTGGACTGGCAGTTCAAGGCATTTGCAGGTTGATCGCAGTGACAGCGAAACCCGGCTGGTCGTGAAACGGCATGGCGCGGCGCCGGAATCTGTGTGGTATCTGCCGCTCGCAGGTTCGATGCTGGCAGCTATTCAACCAACATAGGAGTGTGCTCTATGGAATTGATCGTCAGGGCGGTGGATGTGGGGTCTGGCAACACCAAGTTTGTCACCCATGCCACGCCCACCGAAATCCGATGCGCCAGCTTCCCTTCCGTTGCTTATGCGTCATCTGGTTTGACGCCAGCTTGGGAGCCGGGAGAACGAAGAAAGACGGTGAGTATCCCGATCGGGAACCTGTTCTACGAGGTGGGGCCGGATGTCGCGCTGGCCGCCGACACGTTCCGCGCCAGGCAATTGCATGACGGCTACACCGACTCGCCGGAATACATGGCGTTTTACCGAGGGGCGTTGGGCATGATGAAGCTCAGCCACATCGACCTGATGGTAGTGGGACTGCCCGTGTCGCTGCTGGCAAGCAGGAAGGCTTCATTGGAGAAGGCGATGGCCGGGGAGCACGATGTGGGCGCGGGTAGGGTGGTGACCGTAGCAAAGGCGCTGGCAGTGGCCCAACCCCAGGGTGCGCTGGTGCAATTTGCGACCGAGAACCAGAAGATGGCCACCATCGCCAAGGAGGAGAGCTTGATCATCGATCCGGGCGCGCGGACCTTCGACTGGCTGGTGGCGCGCGGTACTCGTCTGGTGCAGAAGCAGAGCCACTCGCTGAATCGGGGTATGTCGGATGTCCTGCGGGCTCTGGCTCTGGAGATCTCACGGGCTGCCGGGGTCCAGTTCCGCAACTACGATGCCATCGACCTGGCGCTGCGCACCGGCAAGCCTTTGACGATGTTTCAAAAGCCGTATGACCTCAAGCAGCATCTTGCGATTGCCGAGAACGTCGCCGAGCAGGCGGTGGTCGGCATGCTGGAATGGATCGAGGAGCCGCACCGGCTGCAGAACATCATCCTGGTCGGGGGCGGTGCGTTCCTGTTTCGCAAGGCGGTCAAGGCGGCGTTCCCGAAGCATCGGATCCAGGAGGTCAAGGAGCCGATGTTTGCCAACGTCCGCGGGTTTCAGCTCGCGGGTCAGAACTATGCGCGCAGCGTCATGCTGGCGGAGCGCGGCCTGCCAGAGAGGTCGTGATCATGGACGACGCGAACGTCAAAGCCGCGACGCCGATCCGCCTTGTCTTTGAACTGTCCAGGGCAGAACACCCACGTCTGTTTGACGACCTGATTCGATTTCAGAAGGGAACGAAACGGGTTAACCGGCTGCGCGTGCTCGCCTACGATGGATTACTTGCCCAGTGCAGATGGTTGCAGGGTGTGGGGTCGGATCCCGACGCACCAAGGTCCGGCGGCGTAACCCAATCCGATGCGTCGATCGGGCTTTTTCAGGGGGCAATCAACGAGTAGGCACAGCGTTCTGGCGCTACCTGACGCTTGGGCCTTGCGCGAGCCATTTTCAGGCAGGTGGCGTCAATTGCATGAGGGCCTTGCTGGTGGCAAGGTACCGGGTTGCCCGCGCACCGCCGGGCCTGGCGCCTGCTGGCGAGCATCAGTGGCCAGTCCGAGAGTGACGCATTGCCGCCCTTGCCGTTCGATTCGGAGTTGATCGGCTGGCTGGCAGACCTTGCCGACGCGTCGGCCGCCGCTTTCTGGGAGGTCCTGGCGTGCCTGCGACGGACAAGAGGGCAGGGCGCGAGTGCTGATCCAGATGCCGATGCAGCTGCCGATGTGGGCGAACGCCGAAACGAATCGCCGTCGGATGGCTCGTCAACTGGATCTTCATCTCTCACATCTGGCCTGACGGTGTGGACCGGCTGAGAAACCTGCTGGCCGCCGACCTCGCGCATGGCCTCGCGCTTGCGGCGGAGCAGGGGGCAGAAGCCGGCCAGGTCACGGCCGTGGCGAATTTCCTGTACGGCCTGGTTTTCGAGGCCACCGGCATCCATGACATGGGGTTGCGGTTTGCAGAGCCATCGGCGTTGTCGATTCCCGATACGGTGGTCTGGCGCAGTTATCTGGCCCATCGCGAGGCGATCGAGGCCGCGATGGTCGGCACGCAGTTGCCGGGGGCGTACGGTTTGCGATCCTGATGCGATTCCTGCCGTTGCTGGCTCTGCTGCATGTCGTAGGTGCCATGGACGGGCTGACGGACCGCGCGATTCGGCGCTCCTGCGGCGGGCGGGAGTCAGCCAGCTTGTATCACCGGGCGAAATATTTTCAGCTGGTGGTGCTGGGATTAGGTGCGTTGGTGCTGCTCGCCTGGGAGTTATTCGTTGGTCTGATCACCGTTCTGGCGGGTGTTCTGGCGCGGCTGCAGTGGGCGTATTACAAGAAGCACTTGTAGTTCGACAGGCCTGTTGCGGTCGTCGTCGTCGAAATCGTGGTCCCGATTCCCGGATGTGCATCGCGGATCATGTCTGCAGCCAGATCCGGCCGGCGAACCAGAGCAGGGCGAGGATCAGCGCAAGGACGATCAGGCGGTCGTACAGGGGCCAGGGCGTCCCTGCGGGTCGTTCCTGGGAGTCCTTCGCGGCAGCCTGGTTTTTTCCTGTCGGGTCGCGCGGTACGTTGATGCTGCTTTCCATCAATCGCCTAAGTTCGCGCAGTCGACGCGATTCTTGATGCAGATGGATGATGCGCAGGATCACCAATGCCCCCAAGGCGCAGGAGATGGCCAGTTCATAGTCCAGGAGCACGATTCTGTCTGCGCGTTTGTCGAGTTTGTTCGAGCTTACCGCGAACGATTGGTCGCTTGATGATCATCCGTGGGCGAGGCGGTCTTGCCGCATCAGAAGTCGTACACGTGCTCGATGCGCACGGCGTCGCTTTCCTGGCGCATCTGGTCACCGAGCTTGGTGATGGGGACAACCAGCACGACCCGTTGCTGGTTGGCCTGTGTCAGCATCGGCTGCGAGAACAGCACACGCGCCGAGGGAACCGGGGAGACGTAGCCGACGGGCGTCAACAGGCTGACGACCACTTCGCCGCGGTTGCCGGCGATCTCCCGGAACGAAACGCCCTGATCCGCCAACCATCGGCTGTAGTCGGTGAAGGCGTCATAGCGGGGGATAGTTGCAACGACCTCGTCGCCGACGACGCCGAGCGTGTTGAATTCCGGGTAGGAACCGCTTTGTGACGGCATCTGGTCCAGCACGATCGCGGTGACGGGTTTCGGTGCCTCGTAGATGGAGCGGGTTGCGAACTTGATGAGCCGGGCATAAGCCTCCTTGACGAGGTATTCGCTGCTCAAGGCGAACCGGCGCTCCAGTCGCCGGATGGGGTTGGGGCCGGACATGGGCAGTTTCCACAGGCCGGTCAATCGACTCTGGAAGTCGAAGAGGTACCAGGGGTCCACGCGGATGAAGTCCACGTAGTCCTGGGCTGCCTTTGCGGCAAACCGTTCTTCCGGCGCCGCATCGCTGCCGGTGCGTGTCGCCTCCGACAGGCGGCCGATCGTGTGTTCGTACAGTCCCTTCATGGCGTATTCGACGGTGGTGCTGGTACCGATGACGGAGATCATCAGGTGATACCCGGCGTTGAAGGGATAGCGCCGGGTCTCGTCGATCACGACGCCGTAGGCCTGCCAGAACTGGCCGATGTGCGCGAACAGCGGGAAGCGGCTCGGGTGCCTGGTCTCCTGCAGGTAGGCGGCATATTCGGCCGGACTGTGCACCAGGTACCACTCCGGAAACGTCAGAAAGGTCTGCTCCGGGTTACGGCGGTGTTCGGCCGGTGCCAGGGACTGGGCACCAAAACTTGTGAAAGTCATTGCGAGGAGGGTGACGGTGGCCACCATCGAGCGGGCAATCGCCCCGAGCCGACGGCCTGGATTCGCGTGACATTGGCGTTTCTTGATTGGCTGCTTGATGCTCATGGGAACGCTGCGGTATGTCTTGTTGGTAAGCGACAGCAGGGTGTTGCGTGTAGGGTCGTTGTCCTGCCGGATCCGGTGTCCGGTGTCGATGAAGCCACTCGCATTGAGTCGGTCCAACCACACCTTGACACTTTCGAAGTGGCGCAGCTCGCTGCTGTTGTTCTCCCACGTCTCGCCCAGACCGGCGTTGAAGACCGTGTGCGCCAGAGACACCAGGGTCCGCATCTCCGGTGTAGTCACATCGTGATCACGCACGACAAATACTCCGCCCGGGCGCAGGACGCGTTGCACGGACGCCAGGAACGGCCCTAGTTGGTCCACACGCATGTGGTGAAGGCCGACGTAACACGTAACCAGGTCAACACTGGCGCTTTCGATTTCCAATGCCAACGGGGCGTAGCCGTCCAACGCGTGGTGCGTGCCTCGTTTGGACACTTGGCCCCGCTCCAGCATGTCCACCGGGGAATAACCGGGGGGCCTCTCGTCGACGAAGTGGGTGGGCCCGGACAATTCCAGAGCGCCGGCAAGGCCTCGGAAATACCGACCCTTGGAGCCGATTTCCAGATAGCCGTTGAACTGGCGCCTGTTCCCGAGGACCTTGAGCGTTTGCGCGGTCATCTCGGCTTTTTGTTTGCGCAGGGCAGGTAGTGCGTAGGTCAGATCGGCCAGTGGCGGCTTGATGGTCCCAAGCCGGCTCTGGATATGGCGATAGATTGATTCCTCGTCACGGTGAAGTTCGCTTGCCTGGGCGATCAAGTGGTGGAACCGGTCCTCGGGTGCAGTACGAAAGACGTTCTGCAGGAACCTGTAGAACGCATCGGACAGGTGGACATCACCGAAAACCTGGTGGAAGTCGGACGGATGTCGGGTGGGCAAGGTCGCAACCGGACCTGCCAGCCATGGGCGGTAGTACTTGTCCCAAAGGGCATTGGTGAACCGGAAATCCGGATCCACCACCCTTTTGAGCTCGAACAGCTCGGTGGCCTTCGGGTAAGCGCGGTGGAACTGTTCAGGCGTTGCATGCGGTTGGTACGGCAGGTAGTAGGTGCCGCCAAACTCCAGCACGAGATCGATCAGTTCGCGTGTCCACACCGCGACGCGCCGCTTGGCGTTCTCGCGGGTGCGTTGCTTGTGGTACAGCACGAACGCGAAGGTCTCGACCGGCGCCCAGTTCAACAGCGTGTCCGGGTCCGGCATGGCATGCCGGATCGAGATGTTCAAGGCGTTGACCTTGTGGCGCAGCAGGATCTCTGCCAGCCTGGGGACGAATTCTTCAAGCCTTTGCACAGGAATGAAATACTCCTGCAGGACGTAGGTCCGGTGCAGGCGCGAGGGCGGTTCGAGTTCGGCAACGTCATAGCCGGCTTCGTAGTTGCGCCAGTGCACCTGCCGCCGCAGGTACAACAGCGGATCGATGAGTTTTTCGCGGCGGGCGCCTCCCAGCGGTGACTCGGAAACGGACCACAGCAGATACTGGTGCAAGGGGTAGCGCTTCGCCAGGCGCTGCAGGCGGCCCTGTGTCGTGGCGGCAGCTTCGCTCTCGACCCAGGTGACCGAACGCACGGTGCCGTAGTGGGGTCCGTAGATGTCTGCGTGATGAAGAACCGCCTTGGGGTCGCTGCGCACCTGGTTCTTGAAGTGGCTCAAGTATTCGGTAAGCGGCATCACTTGGTCGACGCGTTGCAGGCGCTTGTTCTCGACCAGGTCCAGCTCGATCTCGACGACGATGCCCAGCGCGCCATAGCCACCGATGGCGCCAAAGAACAGTTTGGGCCGCTGCGTGCGTGTCGCCTCGACCACGCTGCCGTCATGCAGAACCACCCGGATCGCCCTGACCGACATGACCATGGGACCCAGGCCGACATAACGGCCATGGCAATTGACGCTCAGCGAGCCGCCGACCGTGAAATTGGCGTAGGTCTGCATGATCTTGACCGACAGGCCGTGGGGATCGACGAAGCGCTGGATGTCGCACCAGCGCACGCCGGCCTGTACAAGGATGACTTTCTCCGTCGGGGAGAAGGAAACGATCCTGTTCAGCGATCGCATGTCGAAATGCAGGCTTCCGCAACTGGCGGTCTGTCCGCCCATGCTGAATCGCCCGCCGCCGATGGACACGGACCCAGTGGTGCGGCGCAGCGCTTCCTGGACGTCCTCGACCTGCTGCGGCGCGACGATGGCCATGACCCGCACCGGGTTCAACTGGGTCACGTCATTGACCGTGTGGTGGCCGGTCATGGGGCGTCTCCGACAGTGGTGTAGTCCGCACGGTCGCCGACCATGGGTCCAAACGAGTTGGCCTGTGGGACTCCCCTGCGCAGCGCACATTCGATGCACAGGTACAGCGCACCGGCAACCGGGACCAGCACGGCGAGCAATCGCCAGGCCGAGTAGCCACGGTCGTGCAGCCGACGTGCCCAGGTGCTCACCAGGAACAGCGTCAGCGCTGCGCTGGCGGCCACTTCAAGGGGCACTGCCACTTCTTGCGTAGCGATGGTCAGGGCGAGTGCCACGGGCAGCACGAGCAGATGGCGCAGCCAGAACCCGAGACGGTCGATGCGCCCGCGGGTGCCGAGTTCGTCGAGGATGGTCATGGTGTGATCGCTTGTCTTGCGTTCGATCCAGTGGACCTGGGGCTTACGCCGTGCGCTCGAGCGCTGCGAAGGGGCAGGCGGAGAACCTGTTGAAGGACTCGTCGAACTCGGCGCGTAGCTTGTTCCAAGCTGTGATTCCAATGGCCAAGAGCACGGCGCCGGCCACGACCACTGCGATCGCGGTTCTGACGCCTCTGGACACGGTCGGCAGCGATCGCTTCGCCTCCGACGGCTGCGAATGGGCGGTCGCGGGGTTGCCGTGGGCAGCAAAGGTGGTTTTGACGGCGTGGGCTTTCGTGTGCATGGTGATCTCCGGTGGGTTGAATAAATGACGGGCGCAGTCTGCGTCCGGCGTTCCCGGAAATCCACGAATCAGTACGAAGTGCAGCCGAGGTGCACCATCGGTATTGAAGGACGGTACTTTTTCTGGTCCAGCAGGTTCAACGGCCTTGACGGCTTGCAGGAAACCTAAACTTCAATGTAGTCGTCGCGTCTCGACCATGAGCGGTCACTCAACTTGATTTCCCAGAAGCGGTCATTGGGGCCGCAATTACATGCCCCTGCGAACCTCATGCGTCGGGATGTGGAAGTCGTTCCGGATTCGAGGACGCACTCCCGACTAGAAATAGGCAAATGTGCCCACCCCCTTGAGTCCCCAACGATTTCGTTGCCCAGAGCCGATTTGGCCTTGGGATAAAGTCAGGCTATGAGTCGTCCGTCTACCACGGACTCCGAGAATACCCCTGGGCACCAAATGGCAACGATATCGATTCAGGATGATGACGTTGATGCTCTCGTTGATGGGTTGGCCGACATTCACGAGATGCACGAACTTGACTTGCGCGACGGGCCAGACCTTTGGTATGCGTTGGCCAATCTGGTGGGAGCACTTCGTGACCAAAAATCTGCAACCGGCACCGGCGCGCTAGTAGGTGTACGGAATCGCATCGACCTAGAACATCTCATGGTCCAGAAGTTCCGCGATTGGGAGAAGCGTCGAGTCGACGATGATGACGGCGGCCAGTCCGCTGACGAAGTACTTGAATTTCAACTGGCAAACTCGGGTCGAAGCTCCGACCTATTTGTCGGCGGCGGCAGCGCCAGCGGCTCTGTTACTTCCTTCCGGTATGCTTTGGACGACAGTACCGCATGGACACGGTACGAAGTCCAGCTGTGTGCATCAACCAAAGGAGAGATAGCAGACTTCACCCTTGGAGACATTGCACACTCCCTTGTCCTCGCGGGTTGACCACTGTGTCCTGCACATTAGGCGTCGGAACTCGACCAGAAGCGGTGGTCGTTCGCTGGCCCGGTCGATTCCAATTCCATTTCCGGGCACATGCCAATGCGTTCAAGACGGAGAAGGGGATGTCTGATGAGGACTTGGCGCGTTTTGGTTTTCATCGTTATTTAGGAAAGATTTAGTATTAACAATGGACGATAAAGACATTGAATACATGTCGGCGTTTCTCGAAGAGTTTCAGTCCGAATCTGACCGAGGTGCGGCTCTTGTTGGCGCCGCATTGCTAGATGCGCGGCTCGAGCGGCTGCTCTTATCGCATATGCTCCCTGGGAAAGTTGCAGATGAACTCGTATCTGGTGGAAATGCACCGCTTGGGGCTTTTTCCTCGCGCATCAAGGTGTGCTGGGCCTTGGGGCTGATAACCACGGTGGAACGAGATGATTTGAATGTCGTCCGCAGCATCCGGAATGAGTTTGCCCACCGTGAGCATGGCATCTCATTTATTGACTCAAAGATTTCAGGCTTTTGTTCTTCGCTGAAGTCTCGGCGGCGACCGGAGATGGTGGAGGCTATGGGTGGGTATCCGCCACGTCAACGATTTAACGATGCTGTCCTATTTAACGCAATGCAGCTCTGGTACCGGCCAGAACACGCGTCTGAGTTTAAATCTGCTGAACGGTCGTGGCCGTATTGAGTTCGCCATCGAAAAGAGGATGTTCACCGGGATGAAGCCAACGCGCGACTCACATAATGGTACGGCCTTGCCTCGGACGGGCTAGATATGTGGCAGCCTGAGGCGGTTGACTTATTTGGGCCCCGTCCAGTAGGAGTTACCATGACGGAAATCGACCAAGACCAGACATTCAGTTGGTTTGCGCAATACTGGACCTTCGAGCCGTCAAAACCGGAATCGGAACGCACTGGGTATCGGGAATCGTCTGTCAAACCTTTAGCCTGACCAACAAATGGACAAAGCCCGAAGCGTCTGGCGCTTCTGACACTTCAAGGTATTGCTGGGCACGAACCAAGTCACTTAGCTTTGAAAAGCCATAGTTGCGAGGGTCAAAAGAAGTGTGATTTTTACCAATGTACGAGCCCACCGCGGCCAAGCGGGCCCAACCGTTGTCCCGGACCGTTTCCTTAACAGCAGGGGTCAAGAGCTCTCGAAGTTCAGGAATGTCCCTTACGGCCGGGGCATCACCCACACCAGGTTCGGTGCGCAGCACCTCAAAGAACACAAACTTGTCGCAGGCGGCAATGAACGCTTCGGGCGCCTTTCGCTCGCCGAGGCCGTAGACGACCTTGCCAGCTTCGCGCAGCCGCGTAGCAAGTCGGGTGAAGTCACTGTCACTGGAGACCAAGCAAAACCCATCGACAGTTCCCGCGTACAACAGGTCCATGGCATCAATGATGAAGGCCGAGTCTGTGGAGTTCTTCCCCTGCGTGTACGCAAACTGCTGCATTGGTTGAATGGCGTGCTTATGCAAATAGGCCTTCCATCCGGCCAAGTTCGGAGTTGTCCAGTCGCCGTACGCTCGCTTGACCGAAGCGGTACCGTACTTGGCCACCTCCTCGAGCAACTCTTTGACCACCTTCGCCGACGCATTGTCGGCGTCAATTAGTACTGCTAGTCTGGCGGACTCTCCGTTGGCCATGAACCATCTCCTTTTTGAACGGCCTCGGGATTCGTGGAGGCTATGCCGACTAAGTCTAACGGCGACTGCGCTTTCTACGGTGACCGTTTTGGGTACCTCCCCAGGTCGACGACATTCGACCAACAGCAGACGTTCATTGACCCGGTTCCGAGACAGTTGCTGAAAAGCCCTTCGAGCGCGAAAATCACAGGATGCCGAACTTCGACAACCCCTCACGTACTTTGGCACTTTTACGAGAACTATTGACCCTCGGGTTTCCGGACTCTGCTTTCTCGGTACTTCATCACTTCGAGAAGCCTGAAACCGTGGCCGGTCATCAGAAGTACTGTGAGGACTTGAAGGAAGAGGATGGACGGTTTCGAACCAATAGCAACAGGCTTGTTCAGCGAAGACTCGAACTGGTGCTAAACGCTTATAAGGCGGGCAAGTTCACCAGTCGAACCCCCGCAGTATTCGAGCACTTGGCCCGTGCCGCTTTGGTCGAGTTTCCCCACGACAGGCGGCCGTTGTCGGAGCAGTATTTGGACAACCAGGGGGCGAGCAAAACTGTGGACTAATCCTTTGGTGACGCGGGGTGCCACCGTTCAGTGATTGTTTCGGCAAATTGTGAGCGGGCGACACACGACCATTTTCGGGCATTGCAGTGCCAATTCAAATCACGCACTATGTCCAGCAAATGAATATTTTCAGTCGTGACATAGGTTGTAATAGTCGAAATGGTCCACCCTGCTGCACACATCATTGCTGAACGCGATTATCCGGCGCAACTGCTTGAAACAGCGGGCGAGATGATTGAAAGAGGTCGCTATGAAGTGTCCGTTGTCACTTCGCAAATGGCCTGTGAAATTTCCGTTGAGCGTGTACTTCGCGCGTACTTCAAACATCAACCGGTTATGCACCTGGAGTCTGCGATAGAAGACCTCCTACCAAGTTACAACCTGGCGAATGACAAAGTCCGAAACCTTTATACCGCTCTGACCAATGACCGAGTGAGCCAGGCCCACTTCTGGTCCGAATACAAGACAGTTGTATCAATCCGGAACAAGGCGGTGCATGCAGGTATGCGCGTGCAGGAAAGTCAGGCTCAATTGGTTTTGCGGGTATGCATACTGGTAGTCAAACACTTGGGCCGCGTTGCCTTAGAGGTGCCTTTGCCGGCCGCTAAACCCTCTGAACGGGATGCGAACTGACCCTCCGAGTTTTGCCGCACATGCCATGCGCGACGGTCATCTCAGCCTGTTCAATTGACAGCAATATTGCTGGTCAAAAATGAGCGCCTACCGACCAAGAGCGGACGGGCAAATCAAGTGGTCACCGCAACCCGACGGCCGAAATCGGGGAAGTATCCGCCCGAACAGAATCCATCACCTTGACGCTGGCCCCGTGTCTGTAGCCCTCAGGAGTACATAAGCATGTTGCAACCCGAGGCAACTTACCTCACCAAGACCGTCACTGTCGCGAAATACCGCGAACTGGAGGCTGCGGGCGACCGAGTAGCGTCCGGGCGGTTCATCGTGGAACGATTCTATGAGCGGTATTTTGAGCCCACAGTGGGCGCGCCCAAAAGACATGGATTCACACTTGTGGCCGTCGGATGTCTTGTCATCGAGACGCTGGAGTGCTTCTATGAAGGCAAGGCTACTTCTCAGGGCTGCTCTCGTGCGATTTTCCGCAATTTCTTTACCCGCCCCACGGGACTCGAAGCGTTAGGCCGAGGAGGCGATTGGTTCTACAGGGACATCCGTTGCGGCATTTTGCATCAGGCTGAGACCTGTAAAGGCTGGCGGATTCGCCGCAGTGGCCCGCTGCTTGATGCAACCAGTCATTCCATCAATGCAAAGCGATTCATCGTGCTTCTACAAAAAGCGGTGGAAGCCTACGCCATAAATCTCGCAAAAGACCCTGCATTGTGGGAGAACTTTCGGACGAAGATGGATGCAATCTGCAATAACTGTATACGTGAAGACTGATATCGGATTTCGACGGCTCGTGTTCGGGCACAAGGCGGTCAACGACAACCGACCAATACCTGACGTCCAATGGCACGCTCAAAAGCGGACATCCGCAGGTCCATTCATGGCGTTGACCTTGCCCTGACCAAGTTGAAAGCGAAATGGATGCAGTTCCAGTTTCCACATATCATCTGTTGAAGCATGAGAGCATTTAGGCGCCCGAAATATGCTTCATCGGCCCAATGCATACCGTTGCGTCTACATGCGCATTGCGTTTGCTGATATTTTTGAGAACAGCCGACTGGGATTGCTGAGGGAATACATCCGAAAGCCCCCGCGATGAACAAATTACTTGCGTTCTATTACGGCAGTCACCCAGACAGTCATGGGCGAATGCTTGCTGAGATTCTCAAGCAGGATGACCATTGGTTAGAGGTCTGTCACAACTACATTCAATGGCTATTTCCTACCAAGGAATACAGCCATGTGACCCCTGACGCGCCCACACTCGACAAGGAAACCGTTGATGCGTTCAAGTCGGACGAACTGCTTAGAAACCACCTGCGCGCCGCTCTGATACGCATCTTGTCTTTTTATGGATTGAAGCTGACCGTTGGCGGGATAGTGAAGGGTCCAAACTGGGCAGAACGCAAATTGAACTGGTTCACGGAAAATACCCACAATAGCTTGCGAATCACTCGCATTCTGAAGTGCTTGAACGCACTCGACCTAAACATTGAAGCCAAGGCGTTTCAGTCGGCATTGCTTGCACTTTGCAGGTCGGAGCCTGACTGCGGCATCGACAAGACAGCATTGAAATATTGGAGCGAGGCTCTGCCACATCAATAGGCGCGCCAACCAACTTATACCCAGCCAGCCAGGCTCTTAATCGGGGCGAATTGCCAAGCGCAAGCCATCGTCAAACAAGTCCACAAATTGGCCGAGTAATCGTTCGCGTCCATTTGCCTGCGCTCAGCAGCATCCGACCAACAGCAGCCGTTGCACCTCTATGCTTGTTCTAGATTTTCCGGGCCGATGAACGGGTACTTCAGCAGTGATACCAAGAACTTGTAATGGACTGGATGACTGTTCCACTGGTGCGCTGGAATTCCGTCGGTGGTCGTTTGCGGGGGCGCTGCTTGCTCTCTGTCTCGCTGCTGCGTCATTTGCTCATGGCGAGCCGGTCTATCCCGGCGCTACCTGGAATATGCCCACCGCCGCCCCTGCAGGCGGGTGGTCGCAAGAGAAGCTCAAGCTCGCCGATGCCTACGCAAGCTCCGCCAAGTCTGATGCATACTTGGTTGTTCATCAAGGCAGGCTGGTGCATGCGTATGGCGACATCAGCAAACCAATGAACCTGGCGTCGATTCGAAAGAGCGTGCTGAGTGTTCTTTATGGCATCTACGTCGACCGAGGAACCATCGACCTGAATCAGACGCTGGCCGAACTCGACATTACCGACAAGGGAGGCCTCTCCGACGTTGAACGTTCAGCAACCGTCAGGCAGCTTATGCAGGCGCGCTCAGGCGTGTACCACGACGCCGCATATGAAACACCGAATGCGAAAAAATTGCGTCCTGAACGTGGAAGCCGTGCTCCGGGACAACGCTGGTACTACAACAACTGGGATTTCAATGCCCTGGGCACCATATTTCAGCGCCGCACCGGGAAGAACGTCTTCGAGGCATTGAACTCCGAACTCGCAATTCCACTGCAGTTTCAGGATTTCCGGTATCAGAAGGACACGGAGCTCGAATACGAACGCAGTTCCGACCATCCCGCATATGTGATGTACCTTTCCGCGCGGGACCTTGCGCGCATCGGGTTATTGGTGAGCCGCGATGGTCAGTGGAACGACCGTCAGATTGTGTCGCCAGCCTGGTTGCGCGAAAGCACGACTTCGTACAGCGCCGCGGGGGGAGGCAATGGGTACGGCTACATGTGGTGGATTCCCCATGTGGCGTTTCCGTCCTGGCGCCTTTCGGCAAATCAACTGGTCTTTGCTGACGGGTTTGGCGGGCAGTTCATGTTGATTGACCGGGTGCGGGACATCGTCGTTGTCCATCGGGTCAACAACAGCAGACTTTGGTACAAGCGCAACACCGTAGATGCCGGTCAATTTGCTGAGTTGGCTGCGCTCATCATTGCCGCCGCTCCCGCAAGGTAGTTGGTGTGTAGTTTGGGCGCGAACAATTGCTGAATCGACCCGGGCTTCGTCGACAGCTCTGTGAGCTCGTTTCGACCAGCAGCGGTCATACCGTGCGGGATGGCTACAGTTTACGAGCTTCAGAAGCCCCTACTTTAAACGACAGAGAGAGTGCGTTTCAGGGCCACGAGTTCACGGGCAATCGGGCATCTTTTAGTGATGCCCCCTTCTCTCTGACTATCATCCGAATATCGACGCAAGTGTCGCATTGGTCGTCGACAATCACATTCGGATTTATGGGGAGGAATTGATGGCAGAACTAGTTGCAAACTGTCCCCGTTGTGGCTCACGTCACATCACCCTAGACGTTTGTGCCGCGCAACCTTATCGCATCGACTATGGGTGGCAGAATTGGTACGAGGCATTCGGTGTTTGCCGTCACTGCGGGCGCACGTCAATATTTGTACTTAGCGAAAGTGTGAACGCGGACTACAAGTACGTCCACAAGGTCGGCCTGCTCAAAGTCGAAGGTGCACTGAACAAGTATGTTGAAGTCAAAGGCCACATCAGCCTAAAAGACGGCGCATCCATCGCGCCACCGGCGTCTCTCCCGAAGGAAATTGAGGCCATATTCGCCGAGGGTGCGACATGCGTGGCAGTGGGTTGCTACAACGCTGCCGGCACAATGTTTAGGCTTTGCGTTGAAATGGCGACTCGGTCAATGCTGCCTACCGAAGATGTGCCCGGCCTCAATGCCAAGATGCGGCGCGACCTTGGGCTGCGACTACCTTGGCTGTTTGAGAGTGGGCGTCTTCCTGAATCTCTCAAGGAGCTTTCGTCGTGTATCAAGGAAGATGGGAATGATGGAGCACATGCCGGCAACCTTTCAGAAGCGGATGCATCTGACCTGCTCGACTTCTCAGTCGCACTTCTCGAACGCATCTACACAGAACCCGAGCGCTTACGCCTAGCGAAGGAGCGGCGCGATGCTCGACGCGCGCTGCCAAAGTAGTCATGTGACGCCCAGCGTTACTTACTTTCGACCGCGCATCGTCCAGCATGCTTCGCTTGCTGGACGATGCCGCCCAAGACAAGTGTTGAATGACCGGTTGGGCAGCGGGCGAACTTCAGCTTAGGGCACGTAGCTGAAGGCCACGAATGTCTGCTGACTGGAATCAAATGGGCAGCTGTGAAAGTGTGTGTCTGGTGCGTGTCAATGTATTTGTCGCTCGCAGCTCATGGGGGTCAGGCACGGGCTAGCAGTCCGGCCACGCGGGCTTGCAGCACGTCCGGCTGCACCTCGTGGGCAGGCAGCAGAGGTCCGACCTGCAGTCCGACACGGTTGAAGATTCCGCGCCGGAACGGTCGCACCATGGCTTTGCCTTGCTCGATGCGGCTGAAGAATGATCCCCACAGGTTCGTCAGGGCCATCGGGATCACCGGGACCGGCTCACGCTCCAGGATCTTCATGATGCCGCCCTGGTGTTGGCTCCTGTCGGATTCATCCCTACTTGTTAACTGTCAGGTGCACGTCGCAGGTCGCGTGCGCTGTGTCAATGAACCGCGCCCAGTCAGTCATCAGGTCACGCCGCTTGTCGAACAGGGTTCCGCGTGCGTACGCCGCTTCGGCCTTGTCTTTGATGCCGTGCGCCAATGCGTGCTCGATGACTTCGCGCGCGTAGCCGGTTGTCTCGCCGGCCCAGTCTCGAAAAGTGGACCGGAACCCGTGCGGTACCACGTCGACTCCCATACGCCTTAGTACCGCCGTCAACGTCATGTCAGACAGGGGCTTGCCTTCCGTGGCGGCGAATACCAGTTCGTCGCGCTGTTTCGGAAGATTTTCAAGGACTCGAATCGCCGACCTGGAGAGTGGCACTCGATGCTCACGCTTCGCCTTCATGCGCGTCGCCGGTATCGTCCAGACCTTTTCCTGCAGGTCGAACTCTGACCACGTAGCACCTCGAACTTCTCCAGAGCGGGTGGCCGTAAGGATGACAAACTCAAGCGCACGGGCCGCCATGCCTTCCCTATTGCGCAGTGCCATCATGAAGCTGTGCATGTGCTTTGCCGGCAAGGCCCGATGGTGTGCAACGACCTTGATCTGTGTGGCCTTCGGCAATTGCGTGGCCAGGTTGCCCCTCCACGCCGCGGGATTGTCACCGGAGCGGTATCCGCGCCCTTTGGCCCAATCCAGCACCAATTCGATGCGGCTGCGCACCCGGCTTGCGGTTTCGGTCTTTTTCGTCCAAATGGGCTCCAGGATGTTCAACACATGCGCCGGCGTGATGTCATTCACGAGCAGCGATCCGATAACGGGATCTGCATAGGTGGCTAACGTGTTCTCCCATTGCTGCTTGTGCTTGTCGCTTTTCCATCCCGCTTGCTGCGCCTTGATGTATTTGGCGGCTGCGTCCCGGAAGGTCACGTCATTCGAATTTTTTGCGCGTAAGGTGCTCTGGACGGCGCGGGCTTGATCGATTGGGTCAACGCCCGCTCGGATGGTCGCACGGGCCGTCCTGGCCGCTTCTCGCGCGCCTGCGAGTGTGATGTCTGGGTAACCCCCCAGGCCCATTTCGCGCCGCCGACTGCCAATCGTGGCCTTCAATACCCAACTGCGCGCGCCGCTCGCGGACACTTGGAGGTGCAGCCCGGCGACACCTCCAACGGCGTGCAGTCCCGGCCTTGTCAAAGCCTTGACTGCAAGTGGTCCGAGTTCATTTGCTTTCTTCGGCATTTCAGATACCCTACATAATACCCTACAAAAATATTAGGAACGTGATGATACTCACTGAAATGACCTGATGCCATCGTTTCCAAAAAACTTAGCATTAACAATAACTTAGAAATCATTCTGGGACATCACGATACGACTTGGGATGATCGAGACGGGGACGTCCACTCCGCCAAAAAATGGTTTTGTGTCGTTCGATACAGGCCCGCAAAAGCCCCGAAAACAAGGTGTTTCGGGGCTTTTTTGTTTTCGGTGGCCCGTCGTGCTGCAACGTGACGACTCAGGGCGAGAAGACTCAAGGCAACGGCATCCGTCACGAAGCAGCCGAACTGCAATCCCCGAGGCACGTACGTCGTTCTCCTACACGCAAGCAGCAGCCTGTCGGGTGGACCGCACAATCACATGCGCGCAACAATGTTCTTCCGGTTGGCGCCGACCACGCCTTGGCTGCGGCAGCTCGCGATGCCATGTGCGGCGCCGGCCTTCCTCGCACATGCGCGGTGTTGGCAAGCCCGGCGCCTGCACGGCGAGACAGAGAAAGGATGGACAACGATGACGAAATCCAGCACAAGCGGAGCGGCAAGGGTATCTGGCCCCGCGGCCCGGTCTTTGCGCGCGGGCGTGCGCGAGTCACGCGATGCAAGCGTCGATGTACAGGCGCAGGCGGATTGGCATGAACAATTGACGGAAGACCGACTTGGCTCCGCAGACGGCGATGATTCCGGCAACGAGCCCGTGGGGCCGACCAGCAGCGCGAACAGTGCCAGTGCCGATCCGTTCGTGCGCAGGAAGGCGTTGGGCGAGCCCGTACCCCAGGTCACGCGTCCCGCCTGAACGCGTCGCGCTTGGCGCGTCGCAGCATCGGCGAGGGTCGGCGGGCCTGCTGCCGGTGTCGGCGTGTCCCGTCGTGGCTGGTCGGTAGCCCGAGCCGCCGACGACATCGCTTCCGGGTGGCGCCGGTCAGGCAGGCTTGCGGCCGAACTCCGCGCGCATCACGTCGAGAAAACCGTCGCAGGCCGGTGACAACGACCGTCCCCGCTTGGTCACCACAAAAATGTCCCGCGATACCTTGGGCGAGGTCAAGGTCTTGACCACGAGGCTGGCATCGTTCGACCACGCGGCGAACGCCGACGGCATGATGGACGCGCCCAGGCCCGCGCCGGTCATCCACAGCGCGGTCGACAGGAACGAGACCTCGTTGACCACGTCCAGCATCACGCCCGCCTGGGCCGCCGTGCCGTCGATCAGCGGACGAATGCCGTAACCCGGGCGCACGGTGATGACCGGATGGCCGGCCAGGTCGGTCCAGCGGACGGTGCGACGGGTCGCCAGTGGATGGCTGCGCTGGCATACGACGCTGAGGTGGTCGCGCAACAGTGTCTGTGTCTCGACGTCGGCGCCGGCCCGCTCCGGCGTGCCGATGCCGAAGTCCACGTGTTCGCCGATGACGCGCGAGACGAACTGCTCCGGTGCGCAGTCGTCGATCACCACGTGGATCTCGGGATGCAGCGCCGTGAAGGCGCGGATCACCCTGGGCAGCAGGATCTCGGCCAGCGTCGGCGTGACCGCGATGCAGACCCGGCCGCGGCGCAGGCCGGTCAGGTCGCGCAAGCCCGCGCCAAGCGAATCCACGTCGCGCAGGATGCGCTCGGCCACGACGATGGCTTCGTGCGCAGCCTGGGTCGGCTGCAGCGCGCGGGTGGTGCGATCGAACAGCCGCGCGCCAAGGCCTTCTTCGATCTGGCGGATCAGCACGCTGACCGCCGACTGCGTGACAAACAGCTGCTCGGCAGCCGCGCTGAGCTTGCGCAGATGGTAGACGGCGGCGAAGGCGCGCAGTTGCCGCAGGGTCGGGCTGAAATGCTGATTCATGAATTTTCATCATATGTCATTCGCAAATTATCGATTTGCGAATGAATGAGCTTTGATTCCAATCAAGGCTCACTGCTCCCGCTACCCCAACGACATCAGGAGACACCATGCAATCGATCTACCGCGCCCTGGCCGGCTGTGCAGCTGCGGCCGCCCTGGCCTTGAGCTTCACCACGCCGGCCACCGCCCAGGCCACCGACTTTCCCAACAAGCCGATCCGCATCGTGGTGACCTTCCCGCCGGGCGGCAGCGCCGATGCGGTGGTACGCATGCTGGTTCCGCGCCTGAACGACAAGCTGGGCCAGTCCGTGATCGTGGACAACCGGCCCGGAGCCGGCGGCAACATCGGCCTGACGGTGGTCGCCAAGGCCGCGCCGGGCGATGGCTACACCCTGGGCGTCGGTGCTGCCGGTGCCTTGTCGGCCAACGTCAGCCTGTATGCGCAGATGCCGTTCGATCCGGTCAAGGATCTCAAGCCGGTGAGCATGCTGGCCGCCATTCCATTCGTGATCATCGGACACCCGTCGGTGCAGGCGCGCAACCAGCGCGAGCTGATTGCCTTGGCCAAGACCCAGCCAGGCAAGTTGTCGATCGCGCATGGCGGCAACGGCACGGCCATGCATCTCACCGCTGCCCTGTTCGCGCAGATGGCCGACGTGAAACTGGTCGAGGTGCCGTATCGGGGTTCGGGTCCGGCCGCGCTGGACGTGTTGTCGGGCCAGGTTCCGCTGGCCGTCGTGGACCTGCCGTCGGCGCTGCAACACATCAAGGCAGGCAAGCTCGTCGCCTATGGCGTCACCAGTCCGCAACGCCTGCCGATGTTGCCGGACGTGCCCACCGTGGCCGAGGCCGGCCTGCCGGGTTACGACTCCACGGGCTGGTTCGGCGTTGTCGCGCCCGCCGGAACGCCGCCGGCGATCATCGCGCGCCTGAACGCGGAGATCACGGGAGCGCTCAACGACGAGACCATCAAGACCAACATGCGCAACCTGGGTGTGGAGCCCGCGCCCGGCTCCGTCGCGTCCTTCGAAGCCTACATCAAGGCCGAAACCGACAAATGGGCACGTGTCATCAAGACCGCCAACATCAAGCTCGAGTGAACCACATGAACGACCACAGGGATGACACGACCGATTGCGATGTACTCATCGTCGGGGCGGGCCCGGTCGGCCTGACGCTGGCGATGGACCTGGCGGGTCGTGGCGTGCGGGTGATGATCGCCGAGACCCGTCACTACGCGCAGCCGCCCAGCGTCAAGTGCAACCATGTCTCGTCGCGCAGCATGGAGCAGTTCCGGCGCCTGGGCGTGGCCCACAAGTTGCGGGAGGCCGGCCTGCCGGAGGACTACCCGAACGACGTGGTGTTCCGCACCAGCCTGACCGGTACCGAACTCACGCGTATCCCGATTCCCTGCCGGCGCGATCGCTACGACGATACCAGCGGTCCGGACGGCTGGTGGCCCACGCCCGAGCCGCCGCACCGCATCAACCAGATCTACCTCGAGCCCATCCTGCTCGAGCATGTCGCGGCACTGGCGGGCGTGACGCTGCTCAACCGCACCGAGGTCACCGGTTTCAGCCAGTTGGCAACGGGCGTGACGGCGACCACCCGGCACCTGGACGACGGCCACGAACGCAGCTGGCGGGCCCGCTACCTGGTGGGTTGCGATGGCGGCAGCTCCGGCGTGCGCAAACGCATGGGTGCCCGGCTCGAAGGCACGGCGGTGATCCAGCGCGTGCAGTCCACCTACATCCGGGCGCCCGGGCTCAAGGCCTTGATTCCGGGCAAGCCGGCCTGGTCCTGTTATTCGGTCAACCCGCGGCGTTGCGGCACCACCTTCGCCATCGATGGCGAGACCACCTGGCTGGTGCACAACCACCTGCATGCGGAAGAACCGGAGTTCGACTCCGTGGACCGGGACCGGTCGATCCGCGAGATCCTCGGGGTCGGCGACGATTTCCACTACGACATCATCAGCAAGGAAGACTGGGTCGGCCGGCGCCTGGTGGCCAACCGCTTCCGGGATCGCCGCGTGTTCATCGCCGGCGATGCCGCGCACCTGTGGGTGCCATACGCCGGTTATGGCATGAACGCCGGTATCGCCGATGCCATCCACCTGTCGTGGTTGCTGGCCGCGCGGCTTCAGGGCTGGGCCGACGAAGGCGTGCTCGATGCCTACGAGGCCGAGCGCCAGCCCATCACCGAGCAGGTGTCGAACTTCGCGATGGACCATGCGCAGAAGATGATTCGCGCGCGTCGCGCGGTGCCCGCCAACATCGAGGCCTCGGACGCCGACGGCGCGGCCGCGCGCGCGCTGGTCGGCCAGGAGTCGTATGACCTCAACGTGCAGCAGTTCTGCTGCGCGGGACTGAACTTCGGCTACTACTACAGCGGCTCGCCCATCATCGTGTCCGATGGCGAAACACCGCCGCCCTACAGCATGGGCGACTTCACGCCGTCCACGGTGCCGGGCTGCCGCGCGCCGCATCTGTGGCTGGCCGACGGGCGTTCCCTGTACGACGCGTTCGGGCCCGGCTACACCCTGCTGCGTCTGCACGCCGGGGTGGATGTCGGCCCGCTGGTCGCTGCCGCGCAGGCCCGGCACATGCCCCTGGCGGTGCTGGACGTGCATCCGCGTGACCCGCTGCCCGAGGCCTACCGCCATGCGCTGGTGTTGTGCCGCGCCGACCAACATGTAGTGTGGCGAGCTGACCGGTTGCCGGAGGACCCGGCGGCGCTGGTTGCCGTGTTGTGTGGCGCCGCGCACGCGGCCATGCGCATGGCCGCCTGAGCACCGGGGGGCTTTGCCTGGCCTTCCCGCGTGCCCGGTGCCAGCGTGCAGACGGATCAGACCGCCGCGGGCATTGCCCCCGACAGGATCGCCTGCCCCAGCGCGCGCGCCGACAGCCCGCTGGCTTCGGACTCGGCGACCTTGCGCCCCGACTTGAGAATCACCACATGGTCCGCGACCGCGACCACATCCTCCATGTTATGGCTGATCAGGATCACGGTCACCCCGGAGTCTTTCAGGCGTCCGATCAGAGCCAGCACCTCGGCCGTCTCCTTGACGCCGAGAGCGGCCGTCGGCTCGTCCATGATGATGATGCGGGCCTGCCACAACAACGCGCGGGCGATCGCCACGGCCTGGCGTTGGCCACCCGACAGCTCGCTCACCGGGCGGTCCATGTCGGAGACGGTCTGGTTCAGGCTGGTCAGCAGCGCTGTGGCCTTGTCACGCATCGCGCGTTTGTCCAGGATGCGTATACCGGGTAGCAGCGTACGTACCCATTCCCCGCCCATGAAGATGTTCTGCCAGATGCTCATGCTCGGGGCCACCGCCAGGTCCTGGTAGATGGTGGCGATTCCCTGCTTCAGCGCGTCGTGCGGCCCCGCGAAACGAACCACCTTGCCCGCCAGCAGAACTGCTCCGCTCGACGGTTCGTGCGCGCCGGACAACACGCGGATCAGCGTCGACTTGCCCGCACCGTTGTCGCCGCACAGTGCGGTGACCGCGCCCTGGCGTGCGGTGAAGTCGACGCCGCGCAAGGCCTGCACGGCGCCGTACGACTTGGTCAGGCCGCGGGTTTCCAGCGCAATATTCATGGGGTGTCCGCCTGTGTCCGTCGTCTCACTTCTTCAGGTACTGGGCGACGTTGGTCTTGTCGATCAGTTCGCTGGCCATGTAGATGTATGGTCCGGCATTGACACTCTCGGCAGCCTCCTTGCGCACAGCGATACGTTCGACGACGTTGATTGCCTCGGTGCCCATGCGTTCGAACGGAATCGCCACCGTGGCCTGCAGGAAGGACTTCGGGTCTGCGATGCGGCGGTAGGTCTCGGGGCCGCCGTCCACGCTGACCAGCGCGGGCTTGCCGCGCGTGGCGCCGGACGTCTGTTGCAGCAGGTCGTCGATGATGTAGGCTTGGCCGTCGAAGCTGGCCCAGATGCCATCGACGGCACCCTGGTTGCGCAGCAACAGGGCGCTCATGCCGGCGCGCACGTCGTCGCGCCAACTGGCCGTGCGTGCCATGGTGTGCGTACCGACCTGCTTGACTGCCGCGTTCTCGCTGAGCACGGCGTCGAGCACCTTGCCACGGATCCGGGTGGCGGTGTTGCCCTCGAAGCGCTGGGTCAGGATGTTGCCGCGGTAGCCGAGCTGGTCCATCAGGTAGATGGCTGCGCGGGCGCCGACCGAGTATTCATTGACGGCAATGTCGAACGCGGCATGGGGACTGGCGCCACTCATGACGGTTACCACCGGAATGCCGGCCTCCTTGGCCTTCCTGAATTGCGCATCGGCCTCGACCGGTTTGCCCATCGCGACGACGATGGCGCCGACCTTGTTCTGGATCAGCGTGTCGAACTGCGCGATGTGGGTCGGCATCTCGCCCTTGCTGTTGAGCACCTGCGCACTCCAGCCCTTGGCCTTGGCGGCCGACTCGGCGGCATTGGCAACGCGCGCATGTGTTTCGCTCGACATCTGGAAGCCGATGATGGCCAGGTTGAACCGCGACTGGGCTCTGGCGCCGAGCTGGGCCAGTGCCACGGCGGCACCGGCGGATTGGATGAGGGCACGTCGTGTTGTCATGGAAATCTCCTGTTGGTGGTGGCAAAGGGAAGGGGAAGAAAGGTGTGTGTGCGATTCATACCGAGAACGCCGCACGCTTGAGGAACGACGACGACATGGCGACGGAGGCCACCATGATCACGCCCAGCGCGATGTCCTGCATGTAGTACTGTGCACCCAGCAGCACCAGGCCATTGCCCAGGATGCCGATCGTCAATGCGCCGCACAAGGTGCCGGGCACGTTGGGGCGGCCGGGCTCGAACATCGTCATGCCCAGCAGCACGGCGGCGATCGACATCAGCATGAAGTCACCGGCCGAGTTCGGTGCGGCCGACGCCAGATTGGACGTCATCAACACGGCTGCGGTGCCCGCTGCGAGGCCGGACAGGGTCAGCCCCAGCAGCTTCATGCGGGACACCGAGATGCCGGCCAGGCGTGCCGCCTCTGCGGCCTGACCGACCGACAACATGCGCAACCCGGTCACGGTGAACTTGAGCAGAAACAACGCGGCTGCCATCAGGATGCTCAGCCACACGACCAGCGTGGGCACGCCGCCGATGCTGCCGCGGCCAAGCCACAGGAAGGACGGGTTCCAGGCGCCGACGAAGGCGACACCCTGGGTGATCATGAAGGCGAATCCGTTGGCGATCGAGGCCGTTGCCAGCGTCGCGATCAACGAGGGAATCTTGAGCACGGTCACCAGCACGCCATTGAGTACACCCGCGGCAAGGCCGACCGACAGCCCGGCACCGACGGCCATCCAGACCGGATAGTCGTTGTGGATGAGCCAGCCGACGCTGACCGAGGCCACGCTGCAGACGTTGGCAAACGACAGGTCGAGTTCGGCCGTCGTCAACGCGATCGAGAATCCCAGCGCCAGCACGGCCAGGAAGGTGATGTGCTTGACGATGTTGGTCAGATTCCCGGTCGACAGGAAGTTGGGCGCCGCGATGGCCAGCGCGATGAACAGCAGGCAACAGGCGGCGAAGGTTCCGTAACGAATGGCAAAGTGCTTCATGGAGTCGTGGCGGTCACAGGCGTGCGTGGCGGTACTGGGGGAGGGGGGCGCATCTCGTCATTCGGCCAGCATACGGTTCAAATATGCCAGATACCGGGTTTCGATCGACTGCAGTCTGTGCACCTGCCCGGCCTCGGGTGGTACTTCCCGATGCCCGGGGTGCAGCGCGTCCTGGCACTGGATCAGGGACGGGAAGTGACCCAGCGCCACCAGCGCGCACATCGCCGCGCCCACCAGTGCCGGTTCGTCGTTGTTCGCGATGCGTACCGGCACACCGAAGGCGGAAGCCTTGGCCTGTGGCCAGCCTGGCAGGCTGATGCCGCCACCACCCAGGTAGACTGTTGCGGGTTGCGTGCCCAAGCGGCCGACGAGCCAGCGCTGGAACAGCAGCAGGCCATCGATCAGCGCGCGGGCGAACTCGGGTGTGCCGTGGTCCGCGCCAACGTCCAGGAAGCGGGCGCGCAAATCCGGGCGCCAGAATGGCATGCGTTCCCCGTGCACGAACGGCAAGGCGATAGGGCAGTCGTCGGCCGCCGCCGCCGCGCATGCGATCACGGCCGCCGGGTCCGGGTTGTCCAGAAAGCGCTTGCCGAACCACGATAGTGTCGACAGGCCGGTCAGGCAGGGGCCACCCAGGTGCTCGATCTCCGCGCACCACGGCAGGCAGGCGACGCCGTCGACATGCCGGTGCTGCTGCGTGAACCCGCCGAAGACATCGGTTGTGCCGCATACGTTGTAGACCGCATCCACGTGCACCGAACCCATGCCGAAGCTCGCACACCAGGCGTCGAAGCCACACAGCACCACCGGGATGCCACGACACCAGTTCCAGGCGGGTGGCGCGTTCTCGCGCACGGGCCCGATGGTGCGCGCGGCATTGGTGGCCACGCCCATCATGCCGGGACGCAATTGCAGGCGGGCCAGCAAGGCTTCGAGATCGGCGTCTGGCGGTTGCGTGCGCGCCAGTGCAACCGTGTCGACGTGCGCCGAGCCGGTCAGTTGCAGGTTCAGCCAATCCTTGAGATCCAGCGCCCAGCGCATGCGCCGGTAGGACGCGGGGTCGTGTTCCCGGACATCCATCATGCGCGCCAGCGGATGGAATGCACCGAGGCCACGCGCCGTGGGCGCACCGTAGGCGGCCTGCAGCGCATCCGCATGCGCGGCGCCGCGCCCGTCGCTCAGTGCGATCGCCGCGCCGATCGCCTGTCCGTCTTCGCCTGCAAGCACGGTGGTCCGCGTCGCCCCGGTGATGGCGATCGCACCTGGCCGCACGCCATCACACACCTCGCGTGCCAACGCACCGGTTTGAGCCAGCACATCGTCCGGATCGATCGGCGTGGCCAGCAATGGAGATGCCTGCTGCGCGAGACGCAACACGCCGCCGGTCGCGTCGAGCAGGGCAGCCTTCAGGCGGGTGCTGCCGATATCGACGGCCAGGACATGTGTGTGCACGGCGTGATTGCACCCGGTGGCCGGCGACGGGGCAAGCCGAAAGGCGCGGGCGCTGGCCAGAAAACGCGGCCGTATCGCCGGGCGGTCCATAATGGCCGCTGATCAACGCGACGGCAGTCCGTCTTCCCCATGTTGCAAGCCTGGAAACACGCATCGACCGACCCGGACGACTCGCGCCAGAATGTCAGTCGCGTGTTGCGCCGGCATCGGCTGCGCATCAAGGGTCCGGTGCCGCAATTGCAGACGCAGATCGACCATCTGGGCAATGAACGGATGTCGCTGACCCGTCTGAGCTACGGCAGTGCGGTCGACGTCGAGCCCGAACCCGTGCCCGGTTTCTGGGTCATCAGCCTGCCGTTGCGCGGTCGGGTCGACGTGCTGGCAAAAGACGCGCGCATCGAATCGCGACCGGGTATCGCTTCCATGATTTCCTCCGACATGCCCGTATGCGGTCAATGGGACACCGGCGCGCGCCAGGCGGTTTTCCGGCTGCACCAGGACGTGCTGCACGAGGCGGCCGACACGATGGGTGCCCGGGTCGATCCGCTGGCCCGGCGCCGTCCTTTCCTCCTGGCGATGGGACCGCATCTGGGGCTGTTGCCGGGCATGCTCGACGCCTTGATCACGCTGGACACGGATCGTTGCACGGCCATGCCCCATGCCTTGCTCGAGCGCCAGTGGAATGGCCTGGCGGAGTTGCTGGCGCAGGCGGCCGTTGACACCCTTTCCGGCCGTGGCCAGGAGCAGCGCACGGCATCCCGGGCCGATGATGCGCGGCTGCGGCGTCTGGCCGACGCGCAGGCCTGGCTGGTCGATGCGATGCAGCGCCATGACCTGCCCGACGTGCACGCGCTGGCCGCGCACATGGGCCTGTCGTTGCGCTCGCTGCAGGAGCTGGTGCGCCGGCATCGGGGCATGACGGCATACCAGTTCATCGAACAGGTGCGGCTGCTGAGGGCGCGTCACCTGCTGCGCAGCTCATCCGCGCGTGTCAGTGAAGTGGCACTGATGTGTGGCTTCGGCCATTTCGGGCGATTTGCCGCCAAATACGCTGCAGCCTTCGGCGTTGCGCCCGGACAGGACCGGCACGGGCACTGAAGCGCAGCCTGTCTAGGGCCGCCGCAGCACCATCTCGTTGCCACTCAGGGTGATCTGGAACTTCGACAGGAAACTCTGCCCCAGCAGTGCCTGGTCGCGGCCGATGCCGTTCATGCCGACCGCCACCTTGACGCCGGAGACGGCAGCGGGACCGAGTGACACCGGCACGTCGGACACGATACGACCCTCGATGACGCCGTTGGCGGTGTGAAAACGCGTCGGCGATCCGCCGTGGATGCCGGCGTGGTCGGCGAATGCCTGGCTGACCGTGACGTAGCTGGCACCGGTATCGACGAGGAAGACCACCGGTTGTCCGCCGATGGTCCCGGGCGCATAGAAATGGCCATCGCGGGCACGCGGAATCGTCATCTCCCCGGCCATCGAGATCGTGACTTCCCGCGGCTTCATCACCAGCTTGATGCCGCCATACACGATGGCCATGACGAGCAGCCAGAACACGACGATGACCAGTGGCCCCCATTTCAGGCCCGGGGTCAGTCCACGATCATCGTGTTGCGCAGGCGGGCCGCGGTCGACCGCCCGGCCGAACCGGCTCGGGCGCTGCATGTTGGCGCCGTCGCGCTCGCGCTGCGCTTCCTTCCACCATTCTCGATCCTCGACGCCCATGGCTCTCCTTTACCGCATCCGCCCACTGTAGTGCAAGCGGGCAAGGCCACGCGCGCCAAGGTCTTGCCCGCCGCAGGTGCCGCTGCGATCGCTGGCCGCCGTGCCTTGCCGTGACGCTGAGGCGCGGCGGTCGCGACTGCGGCAGCGTCAGCCCAGGAAACGCGGCAGAGTCAGCGTGATGACCGGAAACGCGATCAGCAGCGCCAGCCGCACCACGTCGGCGACGACGAAGGGCATCACGCCGCCGAACAAGGTGCGCATCGGCACGTCGGGCAGCAGGCTCTTGAGCACCATCACGTTCAGGCCCACCGGCGGCGTGATGAAGCTGATCTCGGTCACCACCACGACGATGATGCCGAACCAGATCAGGTCGAAGCCCAGGCCCTGCACCAGCGGGTAGAACACCGGCACCGTCAGCAACACCATCGACATGCTTTCGAGCACGCAGCCCAGCAGCACGTAGATGACGCAGATCGCGACGATGACCATGATCGGATGGATGGAGAACTGTTTCACCATGTCCTGCAGGTCGCCCGGCAACGAGGTGAAGTTGATGAAGTTGGCGAACATCAGCGCGCCGATCAGCACCATGAACAACATGCCGGTGGTGCGCGCCGATTCGACCAGCACGTCGGACAGGATGGCCCAGCTCAGGCGCTTGCGCGCCCAGGCGAACACGAAGGCGCCGCAGGCGCCGATGCCGGCTGCCTCGGTGGCCGTGAACACGCCGCCATAGATGCCGCCCATGACGATGGCAAACAGCAGCAGCACGCCCCAGACCTCGCGCAAGGCCTGCAGGCGCCGCGGCCAGGGCAGACGCGCACCACGCGGGCCGGCGTCCGGCCGGCGCCAGATCGTCCAGCGCACGGCCAGCAGGTACAGCGCGATGGCTAGCAGCCCGGGCAGGATGCCGGCGGCGAACATCTTGCCGATGCTTTGTTGCGTCAGGATCGCGTAGACCACCATCACGACCGACGGCGGGATCAGGATGCCCAGGGTGCCGCCCGCCGCGATCGAGCCCGAGGCCAGTGCCTTGTCGTAACCCAGCTCGCGCATCTCGGGATAGGCGACCTTGGACATGGTCGCCGTCGTGGCCAGGCTGGAACCGCAGACCGCACCAAAGCCGCCACAGGCAACGATGGTCGACATGGCCAGGCCGCCCTTGCGGTGGCCCAGGAAGGCATAGGCGGCGGCATACAGTTCGCGCGAGAGGCGCGACTGCGTGATCAGGTTGCCCATCAGGATGAACAGCGGCACCACCGACAGCAGGTACTGGAAACCGCTTTCCTGCACTACCGAACCGACCAGGGTGTAGGCCGAGGGCCAGTTGCGGATCCAGGCCAGGCCCAGCACGCCGATCAGTGCCATCGCAAAGGCCACCGGCACCTGCATCAGCACCAGTAGCAGCATGGCGGCGAAACCGATCAGGGCTTCGGTCATGGAGCGGTGTCCCGTCCGGAGACCAGCAGCCAGGCCTGCCAGGCGTGGATCAGCGCATTGATCAACAACATGCCACTCATGAAGAAGATGACCGGTGCCAGCGGCAGGCCCAGCATCGTGGTCTGGTCGCCGAAGTCCAGCGCCGACGTGGCCTGGCTCCAGGTGGCCATCGACAGCAGCAAGCTGATGCCGGTGGCCAGCACCTGGCTGGCGATCTTCTGCACGCGTTGCACCGGCGCGCTCATGCGCGTGGTCAGCAGGTCGACCGTGACATGTTCGTGTGCCAGCGTCGCCAGCGCGATGCCGGCGAAGATGACCCCCACCATCAGCATCTCGGTGATCTCGACCGCGCCGATGATGGAGTAGTTCAGCACGTAGCGGCCGACCACGTCGGCCAGCGTGAGCAGCGCCAGCGCGACCAGGCACAGGCTGGCCAGGCGCCGCAGCGCGCCCAGCGCGGTGCGGGTGAGGATGTTCGGCATCGTGTCGGGATCGCCGTGCGGTTCAGCGCCGCAGCGTCACTTGCCGGCTTCGAGCTTCTTGAGCTCGTCGCGGTAGGCCTGCAGCACCTTGGGCCCGTCGATGCCCTTGGCCTTCGCTTCGTCCAGCCAGGCCTTCTCGAACGGAGCCGTACGGACCTTGATGTCCGCCACCAGCTTGTCGCTGGCCATCATGATGTTCACCTTGCCGGCCTTCATGGCCTGCATCGCCGCATCATCCGCATCGCCCCAGGCCTTGCCGCCCATGCGCGCGATGTGTTCGCCCGACAGTTTCATGATGGCGGCCTGGTCGGCGGCCGACAGCTTGGCAAAGGCCTGCTCGTTCATGATGATGCCGTGCGTGTCGGCGTACAGGCCGCCGGGGAACAGGGTGGCATTCTTGACCACGCTCACGAGCCGGAACGATTCGACCGACTCAGGCGGGAAAAACACGCCGTCGACGACACCGGTGCTCATCAGCTCGTACGACTCGGGCGCGGGCTTGACCACGGCATTGACGTTGAGCACCTTGGCCACGTCGGCCTGCATGCCGCCGCCGATGCGCAGCTTCAGGCCGTCGAAGTCCTCGATCTTCTCGACCTTGCGGTCGGTGGTGTAGACGCCGCCCGGCCCGTGGCCGTAGATGCCCAGCAGCTTGACACCGCGGAACAGGTTCGCGTCCTTGAGGTATTTGTCATAGATGCGCCAGGACGCGACTGACGTCGACAGCGCCGTATTGCCCGAAAACGGCAGCATCGAGAACTTCAGCAGGTCGAAACGGCCGGGGTAATACGAGTTGGAGATGAACGCAAAATCGACAGCGCCGTTGCGCACCGCGTCGTAGTGCCCGGGCGGATTGGCCACCGGCTTGGGAAGGAAGTTGATCTTCACGCGTCCGTCGGTGGCCTGCTCGACCTCCTTGGCCCAGGGCATCATGAACTTCGACACCAGAATGTGCGAATGCGGAATCCACGCCGAGAACGTGAGTTCGGTCGTCTTCTGCGCCGCTGCGGGCATGCTGGTGAGCAGGACGGTGCTCACGCAGGCGCCGAGCAGGGCGGAGGTCCATTGGATGTTCATGGCAATATTCCTTTCAGTGAACGGGTGGGACGGGGTGAGACGGGGAAAGCAAGGATCCGGCCAGCGCGTTGTCCAGCAACTGGTCGAGCGTGCCGTCATGGGCAAAACCCAGGCCGTGCGCGGTCGTGGTCGACAAGGGGGGCCACTGCGCGAACTGGGCCTGCATCGCGGGCTGTGGCTGGTAGTCGACCAGCGCGTCCGGCTTGCGGCCCAGTCGCCGCGCGATCGCGCCAATCACCGCGTCGGTCGTGGCGCGCAGGGCCGGCAGGTTCCAGGCCCGTGTGGCCGGCAATACGTTGGCGGGCAGTTCGGCCGCGTGCAGCAAATGCTTGACGCAGGTGGGCAAGGACAAGAACCACAGGCTGGCGTCCGGCCCGACCGGGCAGGTGAAACGCCGGCCCTGGGCCGTCTCGCGGATCAGGTCGCTGGCGAACGACGAGGCAGCCGCGCCACGGGGTGCAGGCCGTGCCACGACGCTGGGCAGGCGTACCGAACGCGCGTCGATCCAGCCGCGCCGGCTGTAGTCGGCCAGCAGGATCTCCATCATCAGTTTCTGGCTGCCGTAACTCAGGCGCGGAATCGGCAACGTTGCATCGTCGATCATGGACGGCATCGGCGGGCCGTAGACGCCGCAGGAACTGGCAAACACCAGCACGGGATGGAGCGTCTGCTGCCGCAAGCCTTCGAACAAGGCCATGGCCGCGTCGACGTTCACGGCCAGTCCGAGCGCAAAGTCGTCTTCCGCAAGGCGGCTGGTGATGCCGGCGAGGTGGAACACCCGGGTGGGCGACTGCGCCAGCGCGCGCGCCAGTGTGTCCGCCTCGCGCAGGTCGCCGACGACCTGGTACAGGCGGCCGCGCATCGGCTCGGGCAGGTCCTGCCGCAGCGCGCCCCCATCGTCGCTCGGCTGCGAGTCGACCAGGGTCAACGATGCCAACATGCCGGCGGCGAGTTGCGCGCACAAGGCCTGGGCGAGAGCGTGGCCGACGTAACCGCTGGCGCCGGTGACCAGGACATGGTGTGTCATCGTGGTGCCACTCCGGGGGTTCGACGCAGCGGCTTCATGCGAGCACGCCCCGATCGCGCAGGGGCTGGCACCAATGCAGGCCGTCGCCGGCTGTGGTGCGCGGCCGGTATTCGCACGACAGCCAGCTGTCGTAGCCGTGCGCCGGCAAGGACGCGACCGCATCCAGCCAGCCCGCGGCCGCGAGGTCGGGCTCGCAGCGAACCGGTGCGCCGGCAATCTGCACATGGCCGATCCAGGGTGCGGCATCGCGCACGGCCTGCCGCAGGTCGAGCGACTCCCGCGCGCAGTGGTAATAGTCGAACTGCAGTCGCAACCGCGGTGAGCGGAAGTGCTGCAGGACGGGCACGGCCTGGTCGGGCCGGTGGTAGAAATAGTCCGGCACATCGATGCGGTTGAGCGGCTCGAGTGTCAGCGTCAGGTCGTCCTGTTCGGCCAGCGCCAATGCGTGTTCCAGGTTTTGCAGCAAGGTGTGCTGGCAATCGGCCGCATCGAGCGTCGCGGTGGCGCCAGCCATGCAATGCACGCGTCGGCAGCCGGTGGCCTCGGCCACGGCGCGCGCCCGCGCGAAGGCGTCGCGGAACTGCGCCTGCGCACCGGGAATGGCCGCCAGGCCCAGCCGGCCGGCCTCGGGTGTGATGGGTGTGTTGAACAGGGCCAGCGTCAAGCCGTGTTCGCGCAACTGCACGGCGTACCAGGCAGGCGGGTGGTCGTAGGGCAGCAGGATCTCGACCGCGTCGAAGCCATCCTGGCGCGCGGCCGCGAAGCGTTGCTCCCATGGCAGCTGCGGGTACAACCAGCTGAGATTGGCGGCCAGTCGCATGGTGTCGGTGGCGTCAGCCGCGGACCTGTTGCAGGAAGTCCGCACGGCGCTCGGGCAACACGACGCTGACGATGGCCGACAGTTCTGCCTCGGCCAGTCCCATCGCCGCCGCCACGCGCAGCATCTGCTGCACGCTGGCGGTCACCGGCATCGGGGCGCCGCTTTTCTGGGCGTTGGCCATC
Organism: Comamonadaceae bacterium G21597-S1; assembly: GCA_027214345.1. Lineage (GTDB taxonomy): Bacteria > Pseudomonadota > Gammaproteobacteria > Burkholderiales > Burkholderiaceae_C > CAISIP01. The sequence continues at coordinate 57,169 of JAPWHR010000007.1, read as the reverse complement.
ACGGTGTCGATGTCCTTGAGCATGGTGGACACTGCGCCGATGGAATGCGCCTGCACGTCGATCATGCGGGGTGCGAACACCTGCAGCGGCTTGGAGTCGGCCCAGCCGCCGGCGAGCGCCGGCGCGAGCTGGTGCAGGTCGATGCCGTTGCGCGCGGCAAACCCGATGGCCTCGGCAATGGCGCTGATCGTGGTGGCGACGATGGTCTGGTTGCACAGCTTGGTGGCCTGGCCGGCACCCGAGGCACCCATGTGGGTCACGTTGCCGGCGTAGGCACGCATGGCCTCAATGGCCTGCGGCAGATGGGTGGCCGCACCACCGGCCATGATGGCCAGCGTGCCGGCCTCGACACCGGGTATGCCACCCGATACCGGTGCATCGATCCAGTCGGTGCCGCAAGCTTCGTGCAACCGGCGCGCCAGCGTGCGGGTGGCGGCAGGGTCGATGCTGGAATGGTCGACCAGCCACGGCAGTGCGCGTGCCTGCGACACGCCGTCGGCGCCGAACACCACGGCCTCGGCGGCGCTGGCGTCGAAAAGGCACATCAACACGCCATCGACATCCGTCGCGGCCTCGGCCGGGGTTCGGGCGGCGATGGCACCCAGCGCGCGCAGCGGTTCGATCTTCTCCGGCGAGCGGTTCCAGACCTTCACCACATGGCCGGCCGCCAGCAGGCGGCGCACCATGGGAGCGCCCATCAGGCCGAGTCCGCAGAATCCGAGTTTCATGGGTTCTCCTCGGTCGGCGGATACGGCCAGGAGGTGTTGCCCGAATGGGTCACCGCGCCCAGATGGGTGGGGCCGACCAGCCTGGCATATTTCTCGAGCGCGCCGGCCAGCCGCTCGCGCTCGAACGGCTTCCAGGCGGCGCGGCGTTTGGCCAGTTCGTCGTCGTCGACATGCAGGTGGATGCCGCAGGCGGCGGCGTCGATGGTGATGCGATCGCCGTCGCGCACGCAGCCGATCGGCCCGCCGGCGGCGGCCTCCGGGCTGGCATAACCGATACACATGCCGCGGGTTGCGCCGGAGAACCGGCCGTCGGTCAGCAGCGCAACCTTCTCGCCCATGCCTTGGCCGTAGATGGCGGCGGTGACCGACAACATCTCGCGCATGCCGGGCCCGCCGCGCGGACCTTCGTTGCGAATGACCAGCACGTCGCCGGCCGCGTACGACTGGCTGGACACGACCTTCATGCAGTCCTCCTCGGTCTCGAACACGCGGGCGCGCCCGTCGAAGGTCAGCGATTTCAGGCCGGCGATCTTGAGCAGGGCGCCGTCCGGGCACAGGTTGCCCTTGAGCACGACCACGCCGCCGGTGGCGTGGATCGGCGTGTCGCAGGCGCGCACGACCTTGCCGTCCGGACCGGGGTGGTCGGCCAGCTCTTCGGCCAGCGTGCGTCCGGTCAGCGTCAACGCATCGCCATGCAGGAACCCGCCCGCGAGCAACGCGTTGAGCACGCACGGCACGCCGCCGACGACATTCAGTGCGCTGGCCAGGTACTTGCCGCCGGGTTGCAGGTCGGCGATCAGTGGTGTGCGGTTGAACACCGTGGCCACGTCGTCGAGTGTGAACGCGATGCCGGCCTCGTGCGCGATGGCCGGGATGTGCAGCGCGGCGTTGGTCGAGCCGCCGGTGGCCGCCACCGCGGCGCAGGCGTTCTCCAGGCTCTTGCGCGTGACCAGGTCGCGCGGCAGCGGGCCGCCGGCGGAGAGGATCTCCATCGCGCGCCGTCCGGCGCGCCGCGCCAGCGCCAGCCGCTCGCTGTACACGGCGGGGATGGTCGCCGAGCCCAGGAAAGACAGGCCCAGCGCCTCGCCGACCATGCCCATGGTGTTGGCGGTGAACTGGCCCGGGCAGGATCCCACCGACATGGCGCTGGTGCGTTCGATGGCGCCGAGTTGTTGCAGCGAGATCTCGCCCTTCTGATAACGCCCGACCCCTTCGATGGCGCTGAGCACCGTGTGCTCGGTGCCGTCCGGCGCGTGGCCGGGCAACATCGAGCCGCCGTGGACGAAGACCGATGGCACGTTCAGCCGCACCATTGCCATGATGGTGCCCGGCAGGGTTTTGTCGCAACCGGCGAAACCCACCAAGGCGTCGTAGGCGTGGCCACGCACGGCCAGTTCAATGCTGTCGGCCACCAGTTCGCGCGACAGCAGGCTCATGCGCATGCCGTCGTGGTTCATCGAGGTGCCGTCGGAGACCGACACCGTGGACATCATCACCGGGACGCCGCCGCCTTCGGCGATGCCCAGGCGCGCGTTGTCGGCCTGCGGACCCTGCGACTTGGAGCAGGGCGTGTTGTCGCCGGCCGAACTGATGATGGCGACGATGGACTTGTCCATGTCGGCGTCGTCCATGCCGGTGGCGCGCAGGAAGGCGCGGTGCGCGGCGCGGGTGGGTCCGTGGGTGATGGCCTTGGATCGGTGCTTGTGCAGCATGGGTGTGGTGGTGCTCTGTCGGATGGGGGAAGAAGGCGCCGGTGGGTCAGTCCAGGCGGTCGAAGATCCAGGTCACGTCCTGTTCGATGCATTGCCGGGCGCGGGCATGATCGCCGCGCCGGATCGCCTCGATCGTGGACTCGTGCAGCAGGTCGGGCGGCTGTTCGGCGCTGTGCAGCAGTTCGCGCTTGTCGCGCAGGTAGGCACCGGACTGCAACCACAGGCTTTCGATCATGGCCATCATCACCGGGGACTCGGCCGCCGCGTAGATCGTGAAATGGAAGATGCGGTTCTTCTCCAGGCTCGCCGGCACGCCTTCGGGCGTGCGGCGGGCCTGCGTGATCTCGCCGGCCATCTGCTCGAGCCGGTCCAGCGTGGCGGTGTCGAGCCGGGGGCTGGCCCATTCGGTCACCGTGCCCTCGACCAGCACCCGGCTGCGGCGCATGTCGTTCAGGCGTTCGCGCGTGATCAGTGGCACCCGTGTCATGCCATTGCGCATGGGCTCCAGGCCTTGTTGTGCGACCAACCGGCGCAACGCTTCGCGCACCGGCATGGTGCTGGTGCCCAGCGCGTCGGCCAGGTACTGGATGCCCAGGATCTGACCGGCACGGTATTCGCCATGCATCAGCTTGTTGCGCAGCGCCTGGTACACCGACTCGTTGACCGACTGGCGCACGATGGGTTGCAGTGCGGTCAGCGGGTCGGCGTGCATCAAGGTGGCGGTGGGGGATTTCATCGTCAAGATCTGTGATGTTTGATCAATCATAGAAGCGACAAACGGATTTGGCAATTGCCGGCCATCGATTACCGCAGCAATTTGTTGGGGGATTCCCCCAAGGGCAGGTGCCTGGCGGTCGCGGCCGGCGCGCACGGGATCGGCGTCGCCCGACCGTGACCGGGACCGCTGCGTCCCGTCGCCGGCCGGGTGTGGCGTTTCCAGCGCGGCCACAGCGCCTGCGCACATCGACCGCCGCACAACACGGGGCGACTTCGGAGCCCGCGCGGGATGGGATACTCGGGCCGGTATGGCTGCGTCAACCAGATTGTTGATCCGGCTGCGCGAGGGACTTCTTCGATCGCCCAGGCAAGGTCCTGCCGGCGGCTAACCGATACAGGCGGCATGTTCGACAAGGCTGGATTTCGACTGTCATTGCGGCAAGTGCTGACGATTCCGTACGTCGTGCTGGTGCTGGCGCTGGCGCTGATCATCGTTGCACTGTCGTATTCGGCCGGCAACCGGGCGGTGTACGCGGTGTCGTCCCACCTGCTGCTCGAAACCGTCGGGCGCATCGGCCAGGCCGTGGACCGGCACATCATGGGCGCGGGTGCGGTGCTGGAGGCGGCATTTCCCGACGGCATGCCGATCGGCCCGTCGATCGAGGACGAAGTCGACGCGCTGCGCACCCGGTTCTGGATCGCGACCTCGCTGCACACGGATCCGAACAACTATGTCTATTACGGCAATCGCCTGGGGCAGGCGATCGGCCTGTACCGCCATTCCCGTACCGAAGGGGAGTTGCGCATCAAGTTCCGGGCGCCGGAGATGCGCACCTACTACCGCTTCACCGGTATCAGTGGCCCCCTGGCCTTCCACTCCCGCGAGGGTCGGTTGTTCGACCCCCGGCAGCGCCCCTGGTACAAGGCCGGCGAACGGCTCGATGTGCAGACCTGGACTTCGGTGTACATCGACTTCGGCACCAGCGACCTGGTCGCAACCCGCGCGCGGCGCGTCCTGGGCCTGGACGGTGAGTTCGCGGGGGTGGTGGCCACCGACGTATCGCTGCGCGCGCTCAATAATTTCGTCAGCCAGCTGCGGGTGTCGAAAAACGGCCTGGCCTTCATCGTCGAGCCCAATGGCGACCTGATCGCGTCCTCGTCCGGCCCCAATGTCCGGGCCATGCCCGATGGCAGCAAGGCGCGTGTCAGCGCGACCGAAAGCGACAGCCCGCTGGTACGCGCCATCTACGCCGAGGTGCAGTCGCGGCTTGCGGCGCAGGGCCTGCGTGCCGGCGTGCAGACCCTGAGTTTCGACGCCGTGGACGGCGAGAAGATCCATGTCGGTTTCGATCGGGTGCGCGACGACGCGGGGCTGGAGTGGATCACCGTGGTCGCCATGCCACGCAGCGACTTCATGACCGGAGTCACCGAAAACCTGGTGCGCACCGCAGCGCTGGGTCTGCTCGCCGCCGCCATCGCCATCGCGCTCGGCCTGCGTATCCTGAGCTGGGTCAGCGGCGACCTGCAACAGTTGTCCGAGGCGGCCCTGCGGGTGGGCGACGGACATCTGGCGTGGCCGGTGGGCATCAGCCGGTCCGATGAGATCGGGCAGCTGGCCACCAGCTTCGAGACCATGCAGCAGCGACTGCAGACCGATGCCTTGACCGGCCTGGCGAACCGGGAGGCATTCATGTTGCGGCTGCGCACCCGCATCGGCCCCACGTCCGAGCCCCCGCCCAGCCTGCGTTTCGCGGTGTTGTTCATCGACCTCAATCATTTCAAGCGTGTCAACGACCACTTCGGACATGCTGTCGGCGATCGTGTGCTGGTCGAGGTTGCGCAGCGGCTGCGTGCCACGGTGCGCGCGCGCGACCTGGTCGCGCGGCTGTCCGGAGACGAGTTTGCGGTGTTGCTGGACCGGGTCGATACCCGCGAAGACCTGGAGCAGTTGCGCCAGCATGTCGAGCGCGTGCTGCAACAGCCGCTGGCCGCACTCGCGGGCGAGGCGACCGAAGCGCTGGCGTTCGGCGGCTCGGTCGGCACCGCCTTTTTCCCGGACGACGGCAAGGACGCCGAATCGCTGCTCAAGAAGGCGGACCGGCGGATGTACAAGCGCAAGTTCCGGGATCGGCCACACGATCCGACGCAAGCGATGGGTCTCGAGCCTGATTCGCCGGACTGAGGGGCCCGGTGGAGAATGCCTGCCCCGACAAGAAAAAACCCCAGGCAATGTGCTTGCCTGGGGTGATTCTTTTTGGCGGAGAGGGTGGGATTCGAACCCACGGTACCTTGCAGTACGCTTGATTTCGAGTCAAGTACATTCGACCACTCTGCCACCTCTCCTGAATGCCGAACGGGTGGGATTGTAGCAGCCGCCACGGGCCGTTCGACCTGGATCGGACCGATTTCAGGCGGCGTCGGCCAGTTGTTGCAAGGCCGCCGCGATCTCGTCCTGGGACACGCCGTCGGCCGCGGCCACCTGGCCCTCGAAGGCCGGCAGCGCGGTTGCGCCGACCTGCTGCAGCCGGGCGATGGCCGCGCCGGCGTCCTTGGGCGACGCGAAGCCCTGGCTTTGCAGCAGCAACCGACCCTTTGGGTCGACCAGCTTGAAGGCGAAGCGGCCGTCTTTCTCCCGGTACTGCTTGAACGACGGCAATGCCGCCTTGGCGTCGGCCTTGGCCTTGCGGCCCGTGTCGGTGCTGCCCAGGTTGCGCAGGCCGACGGCGTGACGCACGCCGGCCATGAAGGGCGTGGCGATGGCGCGGGCCTTGGCGGCGCCGCGCAGCAGGATGGCCTCGATTTTCGCCGGGTCGGCGATCAGCGCCTCGTAACGTTCGCGCATCGGTGTGATCTCGGCGTCCAGCCGCTCGAACACATGGGCCTTGGCGTCGCCCCAGGCGATGCCGTCGGCATAGGCCTTGCGCAGGTTTGCGGTCTCTTCCTCGCTGGCGAAGGCCTGGAAAATCTGGAACAGCGCGGAACCCTCCACGTCCTTGGCCTCACCAGGCAGGCGCGAGTCGGTGACGATGCCGGCGATGAGTTTCTTGAGCTCCGCGCGCGACGAGAACAACGGGATGGTGTTGTCGTAGCTCTTGCTCATCTTGCGCCCGTCGGTACCGGGCAGCGTGGCGACCGACTCCTCGATCACGACCTCGGGCAGCGTGAAGTGCGCGCCGTAGCGGTGGTTGAAGCTGCTGGCCATGTCGCGCGCCATCTCCAGGTGCTGGACCTGGTCGCGCCCGACCGGCACCTTGTGGGCGTTGAACATCAGGATGTCGGCGCCCATCAGCACCGGGTACATGAACAGCCCGGCCGTCACGTCGGAGTCGATGTCGACGCCGGCGGCCGTGTTCTTGTCCACCGCCGCCTTGTAGGCGTGTGCGCGGTTGAGCAGCCCCTTGCCGGTGACGCAGGTCAGGAACCAGGTCAGTTCGGGGATCTCGGGGATGTCGGACTGCCGGTAGAAGGTCACGCGTTCCGGGTCCAGGCCGGCGGCCAGCCAGCTGGCGGCGATCTCCAGCGTCGAGCGTTGCACGCGCGCCGGCTCGCCGACCTTGATCAGCGCGTGGTAGTCGGCCAGGAAATAAAAGCTCTCGACGTCGGCGCGCTGGCTGGCGCGCACCGAGGGGCGGATCGAGCCGACGTAGTTGCCCAGGTGCGGGGTGCCGGAGGTGGTGATGCCGGTGAGAAAACGCGTGGTGCTCATGGTGCGGATGAAGAGTCGTGCCGGCTTATCGCAACAGCCAGGCGAACGGGGTCAGGACAAGGTCGAGCAGCCCGAAGGTCAGCGCCATCAGCGGCTGCATCCAGAAGGTGCTGATGACGCCCAGGAACAGCAGGCCCAGCACGATGAAGAATCCCCAGGGCTCGATGCGGGCCACCATGGCCGCCTGCCGGTACGGCAGCAGGCCGACCAGAATGCGGCCGCCGTCCAGCGGCGGCAACGGAAACAGGTTGAGCACGAACATGATGACGTTGACCAGCACACCGCCCTGGCACATCTTGATGAAGAAGGGCTCGCTCACGCCCGCGGCGTGGAGCACGATCAGCAGCACGCCCCAGAAGAACGCCTGGGCCAGGTTGGACGCGGGCCCCGCCAGCGCCACCCAGACCATGTCGCGCTTGGGATTGTGCAGGTTGCCGAAACGCACCGGTACCGGCTTGGCGTAGCCGAACATGAACGCGCCGCTGGTCGAGAACAGCAGCATCAGGGGAATCAGGATCGTGCCCACCGGATCGATGTGCCGGATCGGGTTCAGCGTGATGCGCCCCAGCTTGTAGGCCGTGTCGTCGCCGAAATGCAGGGCCGCATAACCGTGCGCGGCTTCGTGGACGGTGATCGCAAACAGCACCGGCAGTGCGTAGATCAGGATCGATTGAATCAGGTTGGAGGTGTCCACCGGTCGATTGTGTCAGACGTGCCGCAGCCGGGGCCCGGGGGGCCGGCTACAGGCCCAGCGCCGAGACGTCGCCGCGACCCTGGCGCAGCAGCACGGGTTCGCCGCCGGTGAGGTCGAGCACGGTCGTGGCCTGGTGTGCGCAGGCGCCGGTGTCGAGCACGGCTTCGATATGGTGCTCGAACTGCTCGCGGATTTCGTGCGCGTCGTTCAGCGGTTCGCTCTCGCCGGGCGGGATCAGCGTGGTCGCCAGCAGCGGACCGTTGTGCAGGGCCAGCAGTTCCTGCAAGGCCCGGTGTTCGGGCACCCGCATGCCGATGGTCTTGCGCTGCGGATGGCTGATGCGCCGCGGCACTTCCTTGGAGGCATCGAGGATGAAGGTGTACGGGCCGGGCGTCAGCGACTTGAGCAGCCGGTACTGCCGGTTGTCGACACGCGCGTAGTTGGCCAGCTCGCTCAGGTCGCGGCACAGCAGCGTCAGGTGGTGCTTGTCGTCGACACCGCGGATGCGACGCAGCCTGTCGGCGGCGGCCTTGTCGTCGATATGGCACACCAGCGCGTAGCTCGAATCGGTCGGTACTGCCAGGATGCCGCCCCGCTCGAGCATGGCCACCGCCTGCTTGAGCAGGCGCGGCTGCGGATTGTCGGGATGCAGTTCGAAATGTTGCGCCATGGTTCAACTCCGGCGCAGATGGGGGGCGGGGCGGGTCACTGGATGCGGGACTCCAGCAGTTCCCAGACCGGCGTCAGGCCACCCGGCAGCAGCGGCAAGGTGCCCAGGTCGGTATGGGATTCGTCCGGGCTGTGGAAATCGCTGCCGCGCGAGGCCGCCAGTCCGAATTCGCGCGCGGTCTCGGCATAGGTCACGTATTCGGCGCTGGTGTGGCTTCCCGTGACGACCTCGACCGCCTGGCCGCCATGGTTCTTGAACTCGGTGAAGAGCGCGTATTCCTCGTTGGCCGTGAATTTGTAGCGCGCGGGATGCGCGATCACGGCGACACCGCCGGCCTGCGTGATCCAGCCCACCGCGTCCTTCAGCGTGGCCCAGCGGTGCTCGACGTAGCCCGGCTTGCCTTCGGTCAGGTACTTGCGAAAGACCTCGTTGGTCTCCTTGCAGACGCCGGACTCGACCAGGAAACGGGCGAAATGCGTGCGCGAAATCAGGTCGTGGTTGCCGGCATACTTGAGCGCGCCTTCGTAGGCGCCGGGGATACCGACCCGGGCCAGGCCGTCGGCCATGTCGTGCGCCCGTTGTCCACGCCCGCCACGGGTGCGGGCCAGGCCGTCGCGGATGTCCGGGTCGTCGGCGTCGAACCCCAGGCCGACGATGTGCACCGTCTTGCCGATGAAGGTGACGGAGATCTCGGTCCCGGTCAGGTAGTGCATGCCCTGGGCGCGGGCGGCGGCGCGGGCCCGTGCCTGGCCGCCGATTTCGTCGTGGTCGGTCAGGGACCACAACTCTACGCCGTTGTTCTTCGCGCGCTCTGCCAGGGCTTCGGGGGTCAGCGTGCCGTCGGAAACCACGGAGTGGCAATGCAGATCGGCGTTGAGAATCGTTTTCACCCAGGCATTTTAGGTCCTGGGATCGGCCGGTGCGGCCCGCGGCCCGGATGGCCTGCCCGGCACACCGGGCTTGCCGGCGCTCCGCGTGCAGGCGGCTCAGCCGTCGGCGTAGATCTTCTGGATCAGTTCCTGCAGTACCGCGTCGGCCTTGTCGTTGGCGATCTGGCAGGTGCCGGCGTTCTCGTGGCCACCGCCGCCGTAGCTGAGCATCAGTTCGCCGATGTTGGTCTTGGAGCTGCGGTTGGTGATGGACTTGCCGGTGGCGAACACGGTGTTCTGCTTCTGTACGCCCCACATCACGTGGATCGAGATGTTGGTCTGCGGGAACAACGCGTAGATCATGAAGCGGTTGACCGCATAGATGGTCTGCTCGTCACGCAGGTCGAGCACAGCCAGGTTGCCATGCACCGTGGTGCAGCGCTGGAGCTGCTCCTTGGCCTTGTCGGCGTGTTCGAAATACAGCGTGACCCGTTCGACCATGTCCGGCAGCGCCAGCACTTCGTCGATGGAGTGGTTGCGCACGTAGTTGATCAGGTCGAGCATCAATTGGTAGTTGCTGATGCGGAACTCGCGGAAACGGCCCAGGCCGGTGCGCGAATCCATCAGGTAGTTCAGCAGCACCCAGCCCTTGGGTTCGAGGATCTCCTCGATGGAGAATTCGGCGGCATCACTCTTGTCCACCGCGATCATCATGTCGTCGAACGAATCCGGAAAACGCGACTTGCCGCCGTAACACTCGTAGACCACCCGCGCGGCCGACGGCGCTCCGGGGTAGATGATGTAGTTCTTGGGCCGCTCGCCGGTGTTGCGCACCGTCTCGGACGCATGGTGGTCGAACACCAGGTGTGCGCCCGGCACGTAGGGCAGGTTGGTCGTGATGTCGCGGCCGGTGATCGCGACCTTGCCGTCCTGCATGTCCTTGGGGTGCACGAACTTGATGTCGTCGATCAAGCCGATCTCGTTGAGCAGGATTGCACAGACGAGCCCATCGAAATCGCTGCGCGTGACAAGGCGGTATTTCTGGTCGGACATGACAGGGGGCTCCACGGCTACGGTTGCGAAGCCCCGATTTTATGCGCCGCGCCCTGGGCGCCGGGCCGCGCCCCTGTGGCGCATTTGGCGATTCATTCGAAATCCAGCAGCACCTTCATTGCCTGCGACCGGTCGGCGGCCAGTGCAAAGGCCCGTCCGGAGTCGCGAAACGGCACGGTGGCCGAGATCAGCGGCTTCACGTCGACCAGGCCCTTGTTCAGCAATTCGACCGCGATTGCGAATTCCTCGTGGAATCGAAACGCGCCGCGCAGGTCGAATTCCTTGGCCACGATGGTGTTGAGCGGCAGCGTCATGTCGCCGCCCAGTCCGACCTGCAGGATCACGCCCCGCGGGCGCAGCGCATCGAGCGCGCCGCGCAGCGCGCGCTCGTTGCCGCTGGCCTCGAACAGGACGTCGAAGCTGCCCTTGTCGGCGCAATACGGGGCCAGGCCCTCGGGCTGCTCGGCGACGTTGATCGCCTCGTCGGCGCCCACCCGGGCGGCGCTGCGCAGGGTGAAGTCGCTGACGTCGGTGGCCACGATATGCGCCGCGCCGGCGCGGCGCGCGGCCACGATGAGCAGTGCGCCGATCGGCCCGCAGCCGGTGACCAGCACGCGTTTGCCCAGCAGGGATCCGGCGCGTCGCACCGCGTGCAGCGCCACCGACAGCGGCTCGGCCATCGCCCCTTCGCCGTCGCTGATGCCGTCGGCCAGCTTGTGGGCCTGGCTGGCGTCGCAGACGATCTCCTGGCGGAACGCCCCTTGCACATGGGGCGTGCGCATCGCGCTGCCGTAATAACGCATGTCCAGGCAGTGGTTCTGCAGGCCTTGCTGGCAATAGGTGCAGCGGCCGCACGGACGGCTGGGGCTGACCGCAACCCGGTCGCCGACGGCGATGCCGGTCACGCCATCGGCGACCTGTTCGACCCTGCCTGCGATCTCGTGCCCCAGCACCATGGGTTCCTTGACCCGGATCGTGCCGAAGCCGCCGTGGTTGTAATAGTGCAGGTCCGATCCGCAGATGCCGCCCTTGCGCACGCGCACCCGGATCTGGCCGGGCGCGACCGGCTCGGTGACGATGGCTTCGACCCGCAGGTCTTTCGCGGCGTGGATGACAAGTGCTTCCATGAACAGGTTTCCCCTGGGTGTGCGTTGGGTGAAGGGAGGTGCCGGCGCGCGCGCCGGCGTCACAAGGTGGCGGTCACGCCGCCGTCGACATACAGGATATGGCCGTTGACGAACGTCGAGGCGTCGCTGGCCAGGAACACCGCCGGCCCGACCAGGTCTTCCACGTCACCCCAGCGCCGCGAGGGCGTGCGCCCGATCAGCCAACTGCTGAACTCCGGGTTCTTGACCAGCGCATCGTTGAGTTCGGTCTTGAAATAACCCGGGCCCAGGCCGTTGACCTGGATGCCGTGCTGGCCCCAGTCGATCGCCATGCCCTTGGTCAGCATCTTGACCGCGCCCTTGCTGGCGGTATAGGGCGCGATGTTCGGGCGGCCAAGCTCGCTTTGCACCGAGCAGATGTTGATGATCTTGCCCTTCTTGCGCGCAATCATGTGGCGTGCCACGGCCTGGCCGACCATGAACACGCTGTCGACATTGGTGCGCATCAGCTCGTGCCAGTGTTCCTGCGTGAAGTCTTCCAGCGGCGCACGGCGCTGCATGCCCGCGTTGTTGACCAGGATGTCGATCGGCCCGATGTCGGTCTCGATCGCGGCCACGGCCTGGGCCACTGCGGCGGCATCGGTCACGTCGAATGCCAGCGCGTGCACGGTTGCGCCTTCGTCGCGCAGGGTCCTGGCGGCCTGCGCCAGCTTGTCGGCATTGCGTGCGTTGATGACGATGGCGGCGCCGGCCTGGGCCAGGCCGCGCGCCAGCGCAAAGCCGATGCCAGCGCTGGATCCGGTGATCAGGGCCAGGCGGCCCGTGAGGTCGAAGGTTGCGGGAGCGGTCATGGTGGAGTCGTGTCGTGGGTGGATGAATCGGTGAGGTGCGATTGTCGTGCTCAGCGTGCCGGCGTCTCGACGCCCTCGATCAGGAACTTGAGTTTGCGCGTGCCGTTCCATTCGTCGGCATCGAGCCGGAACGCGATACGCGCGCGCGGCGGCAGGTTGTCGGTATGGTTGAACCAGATGCCGTCGATCGGCGTGCCCTGGTGCAGCAGCTTGAGCGCCAGGTGTTTCTCGCCCACCAGGCGCTGCGAGACCACGTCGAGTTCCTCGCTGAACACCGGCGGTGCGAAACCCTGGCCCCAGACCTCCTTGTGCAAGGTGTCAACCAGGTCCACGCGCCGGTATTCGGGTGCCAGCGGGCCATCGGTCTCGAGCCGGCGCTGCAGCGTGGCCGCGTCCAGCCATTCCATCGCCACGTCGGCCAGCGCCTGTTCGAACGTGTCCAGGTGCTCCTCGGCGACAGTGCAGCCCGCGGCCATGGCGTGGCCGCCGAATCGCAGCAACACACCCGGATGGCGCTTGGCCACCAGGTCGAGTGCATCGCGCAGGTGGAACCCCGGGATCGAGCGACCCGAACCCTTGAGTTCGTGTTCCTTGCCCGGCGCCTGGCTGGCGGCGAACACGAAGGTCGGCCGGTGCAGCTTGTCCTTGATGCGCGAGGCGACGATGCCGACCACACCTTCGTGGAAGTCGGGGTCGAACACGCAGATCGCCGGCGGCGGCTCCTCGCCGTCCTCGAACAGCGACTCGGCGATCTCCATCGCCTGTGCCCGCATGTCGCCTTCGATCTCGCGCCGCTCGCGGTTGATCGCGTCGAGCTGGCGGGCCAGTTCGGCCGCCTTCTGCGGGTCGTCGGTCAGCAGGCATTCAATGCCCAGCGTCATGTCGCTCAGGCGCCCGGCCGCATTGATGCGCGGCCCCAGCGCGAAGCCGAAATCGAATGTGGTGGCGATCGGCGCCGAACGGCCGGCAGCGCTGAACAACCCGGCCATGCCGGCGGGCAAGGCGCCGGCACGCACCCGCCGCAGTCCCTGGGCGACCAGGCGGCGGTTGTTGGCGTCGAGCCGCACCACGTCGGCCACCGTGCCCATGGCCACCAGCGGCAGCAGGGTGTCGAGCTTGGGCTGGTTCTGGGCCGTGAACACGCCGCGGCTGCGCAGCTCCGAGCGCAGCGCCAGCAACACGTAGAACATCACGCCGACACCGGCGATGGACTTGCTCTCGAAACTGCAGCCAGGCTGGTTGGGATTCACGATGACGTCGGCCTGCGGCAGTTCGCTGGCGGGCAGGTGGTGATCGGTAACCAGCACCTGCAAGCCGAGCGCACGGGCATGGGCCACGCCATCGATGCTGGCGATGCCGTTGTCGACCGTGATCAGCACGTCGGCGCCGCTGTCCTTGACGCGCTGGGCGATCGGCGCCGTCAGGCCGTAGCCATCGCGCACCCGGTCGGGCACGATGTAGGCGACGTGGCGGGCTCCGAGCAGGCGCAGCCCGCGTATGCCCACGGCGCACGCGGTCGCGCCGTCGCAGTCGTAGTCGGCGACGATGCACAAACGCTTGTCCTGGGCGATGGCGTCGGCCAGCAGCGTGGCCGCCTCGGCGCCGCCACGCAGGCTGGCCGGCGGCAGCAGGCGGTTCAGGCCTTCGTCGAGTTCGTCCATGGCGTTGACGCCACGCGCGGCATACAGCCGGGCCAGCAGCGGATGCACGCCGGCCTGCTCCAGGGTCCAGGCGGCGCGGGGGGGAATGTCGCGGGTGGTGATCTTCATGATGTGCCGATGAAATCCTTCAGGGTGGTGCGACGGAAACGGCGTCGCAGGCGCTCGCTCCAGCCGCCGGCCGCGGGTGTGAAATGCAGCGCGTCGCGCTCCGAGCACAGGACCAGTTCCACGGGCGCAGTGCCGCGTTCGAGCGCCGCCGCGAGCTCCCGGCAGGCACCCTGGTCGATCTGCTGCCAGGCCTGGGTCCAGCCGGCCCAGTCGCCGTGCAGCGCGGGCCTGCGCAGTACCTGTGCGATTTCCGGTTGCGAAGCCTCGGGCATGGCGCCGGTGAAGGCGGCGGGCAAGGCGCCGCTGCCGCTGATCCAGAACGAGTTGACGGTCGGCAGGCCCCGCGCGCTGCGCGCATCGTTGATCGGGTGGGTGTAGAGCAGCATCTGCATCTCGTTCTGCAGCCGGCGCAATGCGGCGGTGGCCGGCAGCCAGGGGGCCAGGTCGGTGTCGATGACACGGTCCAGCGAGGCGCTGGCCAGTTCGGCGAAGACCTCGCCCCGCGCCAGCCAGCGATCGGCGCGGTCGAATTGCAGCGTGATCGTGTCCTGCGCGAACCAGGGCTCCATGGCCAGCAGCAAGGCGCGCGATTCGTCCTCGGTCAGTTGCAGCGCGGCCGGGTCCGTCATCAGGATGCGGTCCGAGCCGATCTGCCAATGGGCCGGCGTGACCCAGGCCCAGCCAGCCGTGCCGGGGTCGCAGCCGCCGCGCGCCAGCTCGAACGCGGCCCAGGGGATGTTGCCGTCGCGCACCGGCAGGCCGAGGGCCTGGGCCCGCACCTGTTCGTGGGGGGGCGACAGCGTATGCGGCGAGAAGGTATCGGTGCGCGTCAGGCCCAGGTGGCGCAACAGCTGCTCGAGCACCGGCAGCTGCAGCCCGGCCGCGGCCTGCGCGCAGTGCGGGTCGTCGGTCAGGAATGCAAACGGAATCAGCAACTGCATGGGCTTATTGTCCGCGCAAGAAGGCCCGGCCCGGCGCGGGTCGGGGGCGGGATGCCACAATCGCCGCTGTCTCGCATTTCCCACCCGATCCGAACATGCCCCTGTCGTGCCGCCGCCGCTGATGCAAGTGCCTTACGAACTGATCCTGGGCTGGCGCTACACCCGCGCCGGCCGCGCGACACGGCGCAACGGCTTCATCTCCTTCATCTCCGGTGTCTCGATGCTGGGCATCGCGCTGGGCGTGGCGGCGCTGATCATCGTGCTCAGCGTGATGAACGGCTTCCAGAAGGAAGTGCGCGACCGCATGCTGGGAGTGGTCTCGCATGTCGAGATCTACGCCGCCGACGGCGCGGCCCTGCCCGACCTGGAGCGCACGTTGCGCGAGGCCAAGGCCAACACGCAGGTGATCGGCGCCGCGCCTTTCGTGTTCGCGCAGGGCCTGCTGGCACGCGGCGAAGACATGAAGGCCACGCTGGTGCGCGGCATCGACCCGCAACGCGAACTCGACGTCACCGATCTGGGCCGTTCCATGGGCCGCAGCGGGCTGGCGCGGCTGGTGCCGGGCTCCTTCGGCATCCTGCTTGGCGGCGAACTGGCGCGCGCGCTCGGCGTGCGCGAAGGCGACAGCGTCACGCTGATCACGCCCAGCGGCCAGATCACGCCGGCCGGCGTGGTGCCGCGGCTCAAGCAGATGACGGTAGTGGGCACTTTCGATTCCGGCCATTTTGAATATGACTCGGCGCTGGCGCTGATGCACATGGACGATGCGGCGCGGATCTACCGCCTGGAGGGGCCGACCGGCGTGCGCCTCAAGTTGCGCGACCTGCACCAGGCCCGCGAGGTGGCCGCCGAGCTGGCGGGCACGATGAGCGGAAACCTGGTGATACGCGACTGGACACGGCAGAACCGCACCTGGTTTGCGGCGGTGCAGGTCGAAAAACGCATGATGTCCATCATCCTGACGCTGATCGTCGCGGTGGCGGCGTTCAATCTCGTGAGCACGCTGGTGATGACCGTGACCGACAAACGCGCCGACATCGCCATTCTGCGTACGCTGGGCGCGAGCCCGCGTTCCATCATGGGCATCTTCGTCGTGCAGGGCGCGATGGTCGGCGTCATCGGCACGCTGGCCGGACTGGCACTGGGGCTGGGCGTGGCGTTCAACATCGACGTCATCGTGCCGGCGCTCGAGCAGTTGCTGGGCGCGACCTTCCTGCCCAAGGACATCTATCTGATCAGCCGCATGCCCAGCGACCCGCAGCAAGGCGATATCGTGCCCATCGCGCTGATCTCGCTGGTGCTGGCCTTCCTGGCCACGATTTATCCGAGCTGGCGCGCCAGCCGCGTCAACCCGGCCGAGGCCTTGCGATATGAGTAATGAGAGCCCCCAGCCCTGGCTGCGCCAGGCCCCCCCGCAGGGTGCGAGAGAACCTGGGAACGGCCCGGCGCTTTCCCATGAAGTGGTGTTGCAGTCCCGCGGCCTGACCAAGCGTTTCAGCGAAGGCCGGCTCGACGTGACCGTATTGAACGGTGTCGACCTGCAGGTGCATGCCGGAGAGACCCTGGCCATCGTGGGCGCCTCGGGTTCGGGCAAGAGCACCTTGCTGCACCTGCTGGGCGCACTGGACGCGCCCACCAGCGGAGACGTGCAGTTGAAGGGTACCGATCTGGCGACCTGCAGCGCGGCCGAACAGGGCCGCTTGCGCAATCGGCACCTGGGTTTTGTCTACCAGTTCCACCACCTGCTGCCCGAGTTCAGCGCGCTGGACAACGTGGCGATGCCGTTGTGGATTCGCCGCATGGCGCCGGCGGACGCGGCGCGTGCTGCGACCGCCACCCTGGACAGTGTCGGCCTGAAGGACCGCCTGCAGCACCGGCCATCCGAACTCTCTGGCGGAGAGCGTCAACGCGTGGCGATTGCTCGCGCCCTGGTCACGCAGCCGGCCTGTGTGTTGGCCGACGAGCCGACCGGCAACCTGGACCGCAGCACGGCGGACGGTGTGTTCGAACTGATGATGAACCTGGCACGGGACCAGGGAACCGCGTTCGTCGTCGTGACGCACGACGACAGCCTGGCGGCGCGCTGCGGGCGCCATTGTCGGCTGGAGCGTGGAACCTTGCGCGCGGCCTGATCGCCGCGCACGGGATGTGCGCTGGACGGCGGCGCGAGCTCACGGTGGTATTCGCGGGGCAACGGGCCGGTCAGTTCCGCAGCCGGGACGAGGCGGTCAAGGCCTTGACGAGTTTGCCCAGCGCGTCGTTCGACGCCCGGACCGCGGCCAACGAGAAGTTGGACTTGAACTCGTCGAACGTTGCCTGACCGTATCCGCTGACCCGGATCACGTCCACGGCTTGTCCTTGCGGGGAACTGACCGTGCAGGTCAGATCGACCGTGAACTGGGTCGGCGGCCAGGTGAAAACGCTCTCCGACGACGAGAGGGTCTTGATCTCGGGCACGATCAGCAACTGGATCCCCTTGCTGTTCATGGCGGCCGTGTCTTTCGGGTCCTGCACCCGGCTGACGGCGGTGAATAATTCGGACAAGGCCTTGTAGAGGCCGGGCTCCAGGTCGCGGTACGGGAAATATCGAACCTTGTCTCCGCCGCCACCGCCAGTCGTGACTTCCAGCGCCTTGGCGGATTCGGCAATGTGATAACCCACCGACTTGCCGATCACCGCGGACGGATCTCCGGCAATCGTGGACAGATCGGGGTTCATCGTGATCGGGTGCGCACAACCACTGGCGATGGCGACCGCGAACACCAGCGCCAGCCAGGAAAAGAGACGTTTCATCATGGCCTGTGTTCCTATTTGCGCAAGGCTGCGAGAAAGTCGGGGTCGGCAAGCAACTCGCCGATCAGCATCCGGACCATGATCGGGTAGTTGTTGGCGGCCCGCGGGATCGCCACGGCGCCGGCAAATGAGCCTTCCCATGTATGGTCGATACGCTTGATCTTGTCGAACCGCATTTGATCGCCCCGTTTGACGATGAATCGGGCCGATATTTCACCACTGTTGGTGGAGAAACCGCCGGCGCTGATGTCGTTGCCCACCAGCACGCCGGAGACCTCGGTGCGTGCACCCGCGTCGTACAGCTTGGCCAGTTCCAGTTCCTGCCGCAAGGCCTGGGCCAGATAGTCGCCATAGTGGTTGCCAACACCGGACACCATGGTGTTGGCCCGGATCGAGATCGACTGGCCGGTCTTGAGGTCTGGCGCGACGGAGACCGTTCCGGTCTTGACCGGTTCGATCCCGGCTCGCTTCCATGTTTCGACGTTGTCGATCGATGGAGCGTAGTGGGGTGCCGGGCCGGCACAACCGACCAATGCCGTCAACGCGATGGCAGCCGCGAAGATGGCAAGCGAGCGCAAGGAGGTGTTCATGGAGGGCTCTCGTTTCAGGAAATCGTGGCGGCGTTCGGATGTTGCGACTGGAATCGAACCGTTAAACACGGTGCCGATCATGGTCGGGCTCAGGACCTGGGAGGCGTCGGCAGCACATCCTTGCCCAGGTTCGGCATTCCGTCCTTGTCGTTCGACCGATCGAAACCCAGCATCCTGCCGACCACGAGTCGCACCCACTGCGGGTAACTGTAGGCCGTGCCCTTGTTGTGGTCGATGATGGCGCCGATGCCGCCGCCGAAGATGATGTTGCCGAACATGCCGCCGTTGGCGCGCGAAGTGACCACCCCTTTGGCGTCTGGTTCACCGATCTTGCTGCAGATGATGTGCAGGTCCTTGGCGGAACGACGGATCTGCAGCGTGCCCGGCGTCTTGACGGTCTGGCTGCCGTAGTCGTTTTCGAGTTTGCATTGCATGTCCGCGACTTCCGTGCCGGCCTGAGAATAGGTCTCCACACGCATGGGGTTGGTCGTGTCGTTGACGATGCTGGCGCAACCCTGGGTCAACACCATGACGAATGCGATGCAGGCATGGCGAAAAAGGCAGTTTCGGGAGGTTGCCATGAATGTAACCGTTTGTCAGCCGATGTTACACGATCGGCGTGTGCGCGCACGCGTGTTGGCCAAGCAGGATCAGCGTGCCGGGGGCGTGGACCGGATGAAGTCCGTCACGTCGTCGAGCACCGGCATCATCCAACGCAACGGCCAGGCAAACGCGCCGATCAACGTGGCATGGGAGCCACGGTCATACAGTTTCCGCGTCACATCGACACCCGCCGCCGACAGCTTGCGCGCGAGCGCCACCGTGTTGCGCTGCGGGTTGACCAGGTCGTCGTCGCGGGTTGCCGCGAGAAAGCTGGGCGGAGCGCCAGGCGACACGAAATCGACGGGTTGCGATTGCGGCGGATAGTTCGGATGGAAAAACACCGGCTTGGCGTCCGGGTTCCTGATCGGATAGAAGTCGTAAGGCCCGGCCAGGCCGATCCATCCCGCCAGCGCGGCGGGTGCGTGGCCGGTGGCGGACAACCAGCGGCGGTCGAGCGCGAGCATGGCTGCGTTGTATCCGCCGGCGCTGTGGCCCATCACGAACAGCCGCGCCGGGTCGCCCCCCAGTTTCGCGGCCTGATCGATCCCGTATGCCACCGCCCGGGCGCTGTCCGCGAGAAAGTCAGGGTACCGCACGGCGGGGTAGAGCCGGTAGTCGGCCACCAGGGTCAGGATGCCACGCTCCGCCAACGCGGCACCGACAAAGGTGTAGTCGGCCCGATCGCCGCTGTTCCAGGAACCGCCGTAAAAAAACACGACCACGGGCCAACCGCCAGGTGGCGCGGGTCGGGTGGGTCGAAACACGGCGAGTTTCTGCCGAGGCAAGGCACCGTAGGACACGTCTGCGTCCAGCGAGAAGCCGTCGCGCGGTGTCAGCGCATTGAGCGTGCCGGCGGGCGAGCAGGCGGTGAGCGCGATGCCGGCCGCGCAACCGCAGGCCAGCAGAAATCCGCAGCGTCTCAACGGTTCAAAGTATCCGGTTGAACCACAACAGCGACAAGGCTGCCGACGCCATCGCCAGGATGGACGCCACCAGCGCGAGCAGGCCGGAGATCTCGGTCTCCTTCTTCTCGACCGTCAGCCGGGAGCTGAGCTTTTCGTAGACCTGCTTGAGGTTCTCGGCCGTGCCGGCGTAGAAATATTCGGCCTGGGTCTGCAGCGCGATGGCCTTGAGTGTGGGTTCGTCGAGCCGCACGCGCATCGACCAGCCCTCGAAACCGATGGTCTCGCCCTCGACGGTTCCGACACCCACCGTATAGACGCGCACGCCGCGTTCGGCGGCCATCTTGCTCGCTTCCATCGAATCGATGCCGGTGGTGCGCTGGCCATCGGTGAGCAGGATGATGGCGGCCGAGTTGTACGAGCCCGGCGGCACCGGCACGAATTCCTTCTTCGGGTTCTTGGGCTTGACCTGGTCGATCGAGATGCCGCGCTGGCGTCCGCTGCCGTAGGTCAGCGCCGTGAGGTCGATGCCTTCTTCGGGGAAGATTTCGGCCAGCGCCACCACCATGGCGCTGCCGATGGCGGTGGCCCGCTGCAGCTGGAACTTGTCGATCGCCGTGACCAGGTCTTCGCGGCTCAGCGTCGGGGGCTGGACGACGGACGCGGTGCCGGCGAAGGCGACGATGCCCACGCGCACATTGCGCGGCAGGTCTTTGAGGAAGGCCTTGGCGGCATCCTGTGAGGCGACCAGCCGGTTCGGCTTGACATCGGTGGCGCGCATGCTGCCCGATACGTCCATGGCCAGGATGATGGTTTCCTGGGTCGAGGGCAGGGAGAGGACCGCGAACGGGCGCGAGGCGGCCAGCAGCATGGCGGTGATGGCCAGCAGGAACAGGATCGGAGGCACATGGCGGCGCCAGTGCATGCCCGCGCCCATGGCCTCCTTGACGATGGACAGGCTGGCGTAACGCAGCGCCAGTTTCTTCTTGCGCCGCAGCAGCCAGATGTAGACCGCCACCAACAACGGAACGGCCAGCATCAGCCACAGGAACTGGGGCCACATGAAGGTCACGGGGATGTCCATACCGGGTTCTCCTGCTCGTGGTCAGCCGGCCGCCACCGCGCGCGTTGACATGACTGCGCTGGCCCCCGACAGCCGGCTGCGCCGCTTGCGCAAATCGGCGAATCGCATCACTGTCTGTACGAGGTCGTCATCGGTGGAAAGTTCCAGCGTGTCGACGCCGGCCTGCGCGAAGGCCTGGCGCAGGTCGGCTTCGCGCTGGGCGGCGATGCGCGCGAAACGCTTGCGGAATCCGGCGTCATGCGTGTCGACCAGCAGTTGCTCGCCGGTCTCGGCGTCGCGGATCGGCACCAGCCCCAAGTCGGGCAGGTCGAGCTCCATCGGGTCGAGCAGCCGGATCGCGACCACGTCGTGGCGCTGCGCCAGCTGGCCCAGCGGCTTTTCCCAGCCCGGCGTGCTGATGAAGTCCGACACCACGAACACGGTCGAGCGGCGCCGGATCGTGCCCATGGCCGAATGCAGCAACTCGTCGAGCCGGGTGCCGCCCGACTCCTGGTTCAACGGCCGGCTCTGCATGTTGTGCAGCAACTCGAGCACATGCATGCGTCCGCCGCGGGCCGGCATCACGGTGTCCACGCCGCTGCCATACAGCAACGCGCCGATGCGGTTGCCATGGCGCGTGAGCATGCGTGCCAGCACCGCGACGAACTCGGCCGATACATGCCGCTTGCGCTGCTCGCTCGAGCCGAAGTCGACGGACGGGCTGAGGTCGAGCAGGAACCAGGCCGCCATCTCGCGATCCTCGGTGAACACCCGCACATGAGGGATCTGCAGCCGGGCGGTGACATTCCAGTCGATGTGGCGCACATCGTCATGGTGCTGGTATTCGCGCAGGTCGGCCAGGTCCAGCCCGGTGCCGCGCAGCAGGGTGCGGTAGTCGCCCTGCAACATGCCGTCGAGCCGACGGATCACCGTCCATTCGAGCCGGCGCAACATGTGTTCGGCACCCTTGGCGGCCGGCATCGGCAGCATCGTGGCCGCCGGTGGCGGCGGCTGGGTGCTGCGGGACTTGAACAGGCCGAACATGGCGCGTTCAGGCGGCCAGCGCCTCGTGTTCCAGCGGTTTGGGTGGGGCCGGAATCCGGGCCATGATCTTGCCGATCAGCGCGTCCGCGCTCAGGCCCTCTGACAAAGCCTCGTACGACAGCACCACACGGTGGCGGAACACGTCGGGCACCAGGTCGACCATGTCTTCGGGCAACACGTAGGTGCGTCCGCGCAACATGGCCAACGCCCGTGCGGCCTCGGTCAGGTTGATGGTGGCCCGGGGGCTGGCGCCATAGGTGATGAAGCGCCGCAATTCCTTGAGGCCGTGCTTGTCGGGATCGCGCGTGGCCGACACCAGCTTGACCGCATAGGTGATCAGCGAGGGATCGACATAGACCTTGCGACAGGCCTCCTGCAATGCGGCGAGCTGGGCCGTGCTCGCGACCGGGTTGGCCGACACGGACGGGCCGGTGACCCGCTGCACGATGACGAATTCCTCCTCGTCGGTCGGGTAGTCGACCAGCACCTTCATCATGAAGCGGTCGACCTGGGCCTCGGGCAACGGGTAGGTGCCTTCGGTCTCGATCGGGTTCTGCGTGGCCATGACCAGGAAGGGTTCGGGAACCCGGTGCGTCTCGCCGGCGATCGTGACCTGGCGTTCCTGCATCACCTCGAGCAGCGCGCTTTGCACCTTGGCCGGCGCCCGGTTGATCTCGTCGGCCAGCAGCAGGTTGGTGAACACCGGGCCGAGCGCGGTGCTGAAGTCGCCGGTCTTCTGGTTGTAGATGCGGGTGCCGACCAGGTCGGACGGCACCAGGTCGGGGGTGAACTGGATGCGCTTGAAGTTGCCGCGGATCGTATTGGCCAGCGTCTTGATGGTCAGCGTCTTGGCCAGTCCGGGGACCCCTTCCACCAGCAGGTGGCCTTGGGCCAGCATGGCCACCATCACCCGTTCCAGGAACCGGTCCTGGCCGACCACGACGCGCTTGACTTCGTACAGGATCTGTTCCATCAGTTCGGCGGTCTCGGAATTGACCTTGGGTTGCGTGTCCATGAAGACTCCTGTCGAAAGGGTTGGCGTGGAAGGAAGGGCGAACGAACGATGGTGTTGGCGGGCGCCTCAGAACGGATGCAGGCCCACGGCCGATGCCGCGTTCTCGATCGGCACCGCGAATCCGATGCCGATGAAGGTGCGCTGGTCGCCGGGGTTGAGAATGGCGGTCACGATGCCGACGACCTGGCCGTCCATCGTGGCCAGCGCGCCACCCGAGTTGCCCGGGTTGGCCGCGGCGTCGAACTGGATCAGGTTGGTCATTTCCTGCTTGCCTTCGGGCGATCGGAACGAGCGGCCCAGCCCCGAGATCACCCCGGCCGAGGTCGAAGGCCCGATGCCGAACGGAAATCCGACCGCCACGACCTGGTCGCCCGGCATCAGGTCGCCGGTGGAGCGCATGGTGGCGGCCATCAGGTCGTCCGGAATCCTGTGCGCCTGCAACACGGCCAGGTCGTCCTGCGCCTGCACCCCCTTGATCGAGGCCTCCGATTCCATACCGTCGGCGAACACGACCTTGATGGTGTCGGCGCCCGAGACCACGTGCAGGTTGGTCAGGATGATGCCCTTGTCGACGATGACCACGCCGGTGCCGACACCGCGTTCGATGTCCTCGCGGCCGTTGGTGCCTTTTTCGTAACTCATCACCCGCACGATCGACGGGGCGATGGCATTTGCGGCGCGCGCCGCCGCCGACGGCAGCACCGTTGTCTCCAGCGTCTTGAGGACCGCGTTGTCGATGTCTTCCTGGGTCAGCACCCGGGCCGCCGGCCCGGACAGCGATACCGCGACGTATACCAGGGCCGCGAGCAGCACGCCGATCGCCGCCCACAACAGACGGGGGTCGGCCGCCAGGGCCCTGGCCCGCTGCGCGCGCCGCGCCGCGGTTGCGGCCTTGGCCGCGTCGTCCGACGCGGCATCGCCGCCGGGAGGGGTCGGCACACGGGAGCGGCTGTACAGAGCGGGTCTGCGCATCGGGTCACCTGCAACGGTTGGTAACGGGGTGGAAATGACGGTATCACGGTTCTCGTGTCCGTGCACATGGGACTTATCCCGTCCGATCGAGTTGCGGGGTGTTCGGTTCCGCGCCAGCGCGTTTCGCTGGCCGAAATCAGGCCAGGGGTTCGCGGGCGCGGCGCATCAGGCCCAGCGCGATCACCGCCGAGACGACCATCAGGAACAGGCTGACCGCATTGAGCACCGGTGTGGCGCCCTCGCGCATGCGACCGTACATCATCACGGTCAGCGGCGGGTCCGAACCCACCAGCATCAGCGTGGTGTTGAAGTTCTCGAACGACATCAGGAACGCGATGGCGGCGGCGCCGACCAGCGACGGCGCCAGATAGGGCAGGGTGACGGTGCGCAACACCGCCGCCCGGGACGCGCCGAGGTTGTAGGCCGCGTCCTCGAGCGTGCGGTCGAACCGCTTGAGCCGCGCGCTGATGGTCAGCGTGGCGATGGACACGATGTACGAGAACTGCCCGAGCACCACCAGCGGCAGTCCGGGTCGCAGGAATTCGAGTTCCAGCGCCCACATGTCGTCGGCGAACTGCGCCAGGCGGCTGGCGAACGCCAGGATGGATATGCCCAGGATCACGCCCGGGATGACCAGCGGCGCGAGCATCAGCAGCGAGATCGCCGCCTTGCCGCGGAAGTCGGCGCGCTCGAGCAGGAAGGCATTGGCCGTTCCCACCAGCACCGACAGCAGCGTCACCCAGGACGCAACCACCACGCTGGTCCACAGGCTGGCCAGTACCGGGCCGTCGGCGAACAGGCCGACCCGCTGCGAGCCGGCGGCGCCGAAGAACCAGTCCAGCGTGAAGCCGCGCCAGGGCGGCGCCGGGTAGGGCGCGTCGTTGAACGCGAACGCTGCCACCACGGCCAGCGGCAGGAACAGGAAGGCGAAGAACAACAGCGCATAGACGACGGTGCCGGCACGCAACCAGGCGGGACGGGGCAGCGAGGGGATCATGATCGCCGCATCACTTCCCCGAACCGCTGTCCGGTCAGTTTCAGTCCGGCCCAGACGATGGCCGTCGACAGCCCCAGCAACAGGAAACCGAAGGCAGCGCCCTGCTCCCAGTTGAAGCGGGTGATGAACTGGGTGTAGATCTGCTCGGTGAACCATAGCGAGTTCTTGCCGCCGAGCAGGGTGGGCGTCAGGTAGTTGCCCAGCGTCAGCATGAACACCACGATGCAGCCGGCCACGATGCCGGGCGCGGCATGGGGGATGACGATCTGGCGCAGGATGGACCAGCCATTGCCGCCCAGGTCGTAGGCGGCCTCGACCAGCGTGTCGTCCAGGCTCTCGAACGCGCCGATCAGCGGCACCACCATGAACAGCATCGAGGTATAGACCAGGCCGACCAGGATGGTCGCGTCACGGTACAGCATCTCGATCGGCTGCTCGCTCAAGCCCAGTGTCACCAGCAGCGCGGGCAACACGCCCGATTCGCGCAGCAGGATCATCCAGCCCAGCGTGCGCACCGTCTCGCTGACCCAGAACGGGATCAGGCACAACACCACCATCATCGAGCGCACCCGCCCGCGCGCGATCTTGGCGATGGTCCAGGCGATCGGGAACGCCAGCAGCAGCGTCAGCCCGGTGGCCAGCATCGACATCAGCGCGGTCCGTACGAAGGTATGCCAATACAGCGGCTCCTCGATGAAGGTCTCGTACTGGCGCAGGCTGGGTGCGTATTCGCCCGGCGCCACGCGCGCACGCAGCGACAACAGGGCCAGGTCGACATGGGGCAACACGACCAGGCCGACCAGCCACAGCAGCGCCGGGGCCATCAGCAGTCCG
Organism: Comamonadaceae bacterium G21597-S1; assembly: GCA_027214345.1. GTDB lineage: Bacteria > Pseudomonadota > Gammaproteobacteria > Burkholderiales > Burkholderiaceae_C > CAISIP01. The sequence continues at coordinate 31,540 of JAPWHR010000007.1, read as the reverse complement.
AGCAGCAGGCGCTTGTGCGGCATGGTTCGGCCGGCTCAGGCCGTGGCGGGAAAACACAGGGCGCGTTCGGGATCGAAGCCGAACGCCACCGTCTCGCCGACCGCGAGGTCGGCGAACTGCCCGGTCTGCGGCAAGGCGATGTGGAACTCGGCCCGGCTGCCCTGCTCGCGCACCAGCACCGCGGAATTGGCGCCGTCGAACAACAGGCTGGCCACGGTCGCCTCGTAGCGCGGCTGGTCGGCTGGCAGTCCGGACAGGGCCCGCGCCAGCGTCGCCACTTCCGGGCGCACGAAGGCCGTCACCGCAGCCTCGGGCTGGATCGCGCCGCGCCGGCGTGCGAACAGCCGCAGGCCCTGGTCGGTCGTGACCTCGACCAGGTCGCCGCTGACCTGGCTGGCGCGCCCGGGGATCCGGTTGTTGGCGCCGACGAAGCCGGCCACGAACGGCGTCTGCGGCTCGTAATACAGCGACTGCGGCGTGCCGACCTGCTCGAAGCGGCCCTTGTTCATCACGGCCACATGGTCGGACAACACCAGGGCCTCGGACTGGTCGTGCGTGATATAGACGAAGGTGGTGCCGAAGTCGGCCTGCAAGGCCTTGAGTTCGATCTTCATGTGTTCGCGCAGCTTGAGGTCGAGCGCGCCCAGCGGCTCGTCGAGCAGCAGCAGCGTGGGTTCGAGAACCAGCGAACGGGCGATTGCGATGCGCTGCTTCTGGCCGCCCGAGAGCTGGTCGATGCGCTTGTGCTGCGAGCCCGGCAGGCTGACGCGCTCGAGCATGGCGCCCACGCGTTGCTCGATCTCCTTCCTGGCCATGCCGCGACGGGCCAGGCCATAACCGACGTTCTGCCCGACCGTCATCATCGGGAACAGCGCCAGGTGCTGGAACACCATGTTGACCGGGCGACGGTTGGGCGGTACTGCGGCCATGGACTGGCCCCCGATCAGCACCTCGCCGGAATCGGGCTCCAGGAACCCGGCGATCATGCGCAGCAAGGTGGTCTTGCCGCAACCCGACGGGCCCAGGATGGAAAAGAAGCTGCCGCGGCGCACCGTGATGTCGAGTGCGTCGACGGCAACCAGTCCGGCGTATCGCTTGGCGACACGCCGGGTTTCAAGGTCGATCTGCGGCATCCGCTGCGGACGCGACCGATCAGTTGGCGGCCTTGATGCGGTCCAGCACCCGGCCTTCGATTTCTTCCAGCCCGGCGGGAACCGCCGGATACCACTTGACGTTGTCCAGCGCGGCCTGCGGGAAGCTGGCGGCGAACTGGGCCTTGAGTTTCTCGTCCATCAGCTTGTCCGCGCCCTTGGAGGCGGTGAAGTTGCCGGCGGCGCCGGCAACCTTGGCGGCGATGTCCGGACGCATGTTGAAGTTGATCCAGGCATAGGCCGCGGCATCGTTCCTGCCCTTGGCCGGAATCGCAAAGGTGTCGATCCAGCCCAGCGCGCCGGACTTGGGCGCGATGAACTGCAGGTCGGCCTTCTCGCTGTTGAGCGTCCAGCCGCCGGTATCCCACATCATGGCGCCGACGATCTCGTCGGTGCGGATGCCGTTGAGCACCTGGTCCTTGTTGTCCCAGAAGAACTTCAGGTTGCCCTTGCAGGCGATGATGGTCTTGCCGACGTCGTCCATCAGCGCCTGGTAGGCCTTGGGATTGCCATACAGCGCGAACGGATCCTTGCCGGCGGCGAAGGCGAAGGCCAGCAGCGTCGGGCGCTTGAGCCGCACAGTGGTCTTGCCCTTGTAGTCGGCCTTGCACAGGTCGGGATAGTCGGTCATCTTGGCCAGCTTGGTGTTGACCACCAGGCCGTCGGTGCCCCAGATGTGGGGCAGGCCGTAGACCTTGCCGGCCAGCGTGGTGTTTTTCTTGGTCGCCGCCAGCATGGATGCGATGAACTGGTCGGACTTGATCTTGGACAGGTCCAGCGGCTTGTAGATCTTGAATTCCTGCTGCGGCCCGGTGATGCGGTCCTGCGACGGCTGCGCCAGGTCGAAGCCGGCACCGCCGGTGGCCCGCAGCTTGGAGATCATCTCTTCGTTGTTCGACGTCGTGACCTCGACGGTGTATCCGGTCTCCTTCTCGAACTGGGCCTTCACGGCGTCGGGAACATACCCGCCCCAGGTCAGCAGGCGCAGGGTTTTTTCCTGGGCGGCGGCGGCGCCGGCCAGGCCCAGGGCGAGGGCGGCGGCGATCAGGGTGATCTTGGTTTTCATGGTGCTTCCTTGGGGTGAATGACAATCGCGTGAAACGGTGACAGCAGCGTAGCGGCTCAGGATGACGCTCCCATGACAATCTAGTGTCAAAGCGAAGGCTAGGCAAGCGACCTGCGGAGAGGGTTTTCCCTGTATGACAACCTGGATCGACACCCATTGCCATCTCGATGCGCCGGAGTTCGCGGATCGGATGGTGCTTGTACGCGCGCGCGCGCGCGAGCGCGGTGTCGCGCATTGCGTGATACCGGCGGTCTGCGTCGACCATTTCGATGCCGTGCGGGCACTGGCCCATGGGGGAGGCGACAGTTATGCGCTGGGCATCCATCCGCTGTTCGTGCCGCAGGCCGACGACGGCGACCTGCAGCGCCTGGCGCAGGCGCTGCAGGCCCATCGCGACGATCCGCGCCTGGTCGCGGTCGGCGAGATCGGGCTGGACTTCTTCGTGCCGGCCTTGTGCGAGCCTGCCATGCGCGCGCGCCAGGAGCGGTTCTACCTGGAACAGCTGCAGCTGGCGCGCCGCTTCGGCTTGCCGGTCATCCTGCATGTGCGGCGTTCGGCCGACCGCCTGTTGCGCGGCCTGCGGGCCGTGGTGCCCGAGGCCGGCTGGACCGGCATCGCCCACGCATTCGCGGGCAGCTGGCAGCAGGCGCGGATGTTCGCGGCGCTGGGTTTCAAGCTCGGCTTCGGCGGCGCGGTGACGTTCGAGCGGGCCTTGCAGCTGCGCCGCCTGGCGTCGGACCTGCCACTGCACGACCTGGTGCTCGAAACCGACGCGCCGGACATCCCGCCGCACTGGTTGTACCGCACCGCAGCCGAGCGCGCCGCCGGCCAGGCGCAGGCGGTCAACGAGCCGGGCGAGCTGCCGGCCATCGCGGCGGTGGTGGCGCAGCTGCGTGCAATGGCGGCGCCGGAACTTGCCGCGGCAACCGCCGAGAATGCCTGCGTGGCGCTGCCGAAACTGCGGGCCTTGCTGGTATAACGCGCCATGGTGACGACGACCGATACGAATCAACTGGCCGATGTGTATTTCTCCGACGAGGGCCCGGTGCGGCATCTGCACCTGGACTCGATCTGGATCCAGGGCTCGATGCTGATCGATTCGCCGCAGGTACTGGTGCACCAGTACATCCAGCGCATGATGGCCTGGCTGTTGTTCGTCGAGCCGGCCTCGGTGCCGCGCCGCCAGGCCATGCAGCTCGGCCTGGGTGCCGGGTCGCTGACCAAGTTCTGCTCCAAGGTGCTGCGCATGCAGACGGTCGCCATCGAGATCAATCCCAAGGTGCTGGTGGCCTGCCGTGGCTGGTTCAAGCTGCCGCCCGACAACGCCCGCATGCGCGTGCTGCTGGCCGACGCCGCGCAGGAGATCCGGGATCCGCAATGGTTCGGCCGCATCGACGCCTTGCAGGTCGATCTGTACGACCACGAGGCGGCCGCCCCGGTGCTCGACAGCGAGGCCTTTTATGCCGATTGCCGGCGCCTGCTGACCGACGACGGTTGCCTGACCGTGAACCTGTTCGGCCGTTCGTCGAGCTGCGTTCGCAGCGTCGAGCGCTTGTCGGCGGTATTCGGACGCGAGGCGATCTGGCCGTTCAAGGCCACGCGGGAAGGCAACACCGTGGTGCTGGCGCAAAAGACGGCCGTGCGGCCCACCCGCGCCGTGTTGCAGCAGCGGGCCCAGGACATCGAACAACGCTGGGCCTTGCCGGCGGCGCAATGGGTCCGGGTGCTCAAGCCCCTGGTGGCGGCGCGATGAACGGCGTTGTGCGGACCGACTCCACTGCCAAGGCCCAGGGGCCGCTGGACTGGCGCGCGCTGGTCGAGTGGCTGCGCGCCGACGGCGTGATCGCGCCCGACGAGGCCGAACGCACGATCGCGCGCTGCTCGCAGGCCGAAAGTGCGCAACATCCGCTGGTGCGCCTGGCCAGCGTCTCGATGCGCCGCGCCGCCGACAACCGCGCGCTCGATATCGAGTCGCTGACCGAATGGCTGGCCGGCCGCGCCGGTCTGGGCTACCTGCGCATCGATCCGCTCAAAGTCGATGTCGGCAAGGTGGCCGATGCGATGAGCGCGCCGTACGCCGAGCGACATCGGGTGCTGCCGGTACAGGTTACGCCGACCGAGATGGTCGTGGCCACGGCCGAGCCGTTCATCCACGACTGGGTCGCCGAGGTCGAGCGCCAGAGCCGGCGTTCGGTGCGCCGTGTGCTGGCCAGCCCGCAGGAGATCGCGCGCTACACCGCCGAGTTCTATGCGCTGGCCAAATCGGTGCGTTCGGCGATGAAGTCAGGCGGCGGCAATGCTGGCGCCAGTTTCGAGCAGCTGGTCGAGCTGGGCAAGGCCAACAAGCAGCTCGACGCCAATGACCAGGGCGTGGTGCAGGTGGTCGATTGGTTGTGGCAATACGCATTCGACCAGCGCGCCAGCGACATCCACCTGGAGCCGCGGCGCGAACAGGGCGTGATCCGCTTTCGCATCGACGGCGTGCTGCATCCGGTCTACCAGATGCCGATGGGCGTGCTCAACGCGATGACCGCGCGCATCAAGCTGCTCGGGCGCATGGACGTGGTCGAGAAACGCCGCCCGCAGGACGGCCGCATCAAGACCCGCAACCCGCGCGGCGACGAGGTCGAGATGCGGATTTCCACCTTGCCGACCGCGTTCGGCGAGAAGATGGTGATGCGCATCTTCGACCCGGACACGGCGGTCAAGGACCTCGACGCGCTCGGTTTCGGGTCGCACGACGCGCAGCGCTGGGAGGCGCTGGTGCGCCGGCCGCACGGCATCGTGCTGGTCACCGGGCCCACCGGATCGGGCAAGACGACGACGCTGTATTCCACGCTCAAGCGGGTGGCGACCGAGGAGGTCAATGTCAGCACGGTGGAAGACCCGATCGAGATGATCGAGCCCTCGTTCAACCAGACGCAGGTCCAACCCCAGCTCGATTTCGGCTTCACGGAAGGCCTGCGCGCGCTGATGCGCCAGGACCCGGACATCATCATGGTCGGCGAGATCCGCGACCTGCAGACCGCCGAGATGGCGGTGCAGGCTGCGCTCACCGGCCACCTGGTGTTCTCGACGCTGCACACCAACGACGCGCCGTCCGCGGTCAGCCGCTTGCTGGAACTGGGCATCCCGCCCTACCTGATCAACGCCACCTTGAACGGTGTGCTGGCGCAACGCCTGGTGCGCACCCTGTGCGACAAGTGCCGCGAGCGCGACCCGGATGCGAACCGCGCCGACCTGGCCGAGTTCGTCAAGCCCTGGCAGATCAACGGCGCCTACCGGCCGTTCAAGCCGGTGGGTTGCGTCGATTGCCGCATGACCGGCTTTCGCGGCCGCACCGGCCTGTATGAACTGCTGGTCGTGACCGAAGCGTTCAAGGCCACGGTCACGCGCGAGCCCAACACCGATGCCTTGCGCCGCCAGGCCGTCAAGGACGGCATGCGGCCGCTGCGGCTGGCCGGCGCGCTCGAGGTGGCGCACGGAACGACGGTGATGGCCGAAGTCCTGGCGGCGACACCACCGCTGCAATAAGGCCCCGCGTCCCCGGCCCGGGCGGCCGCGGGTACGTGTTATCCACATGCGCCAGTAGGTGGTATCCACATCGCCACGGCGCCAAACGCTGCTCACAATCGCGCTCGGTTTCACAATCAGAGGAGCGTTTGCATGCGGATCAAAAGTCAGAAGGACTTTTTCTCAGGCCTGTTGTTCATCGTGGTCGGTGTCGCGTTTGCCTGGGGCGCGACCAGCTACAAAGTCGGCGACGCGGCCCGCATGGGGCCAGGGTATTTCCCGTTGTTGCTGGGCATCCTGATGGCGGTGGTCGGAATGGCCGTTACCTTCGCTGCCTTGTCGATCGAAACCGAAGACGGTGACAAGGTCGGCAAGATTGCCTGGAAGCCACTGTTCTTCATCATCCTGTCGAACCTGAGTTTCGGCGTGTTGCTGGGAGGGCTGCCGAGTATCGGCTTGCCGTACATGGGGCTGAGCGCAGCCATCATTGCGTTGACCTTCATCGCCGCGCTTGCCGGCGATGAATTCAGGTTCAAGGAAGTGCTGATCCTGTCCCTCATCCTGGCCGTGGCCTGCTATCTGACGTTCATCGTGGCATTGAAACTGCAGTTCCCCGCGTGGCCTGCGTTCATCGCCGGTTAAGGGGAAAAAGCATGGATTTGTTCAACAACCTCGCGATCGGCTTCGGCGTTGCGTTCACACCGATCAATCTGCTGTATGCGTTCGTCGGCTGCTTGCTGGGCACGCTGATCGGCGTGTTGCCGGGCATCGGGCCGCTGGCAACCATCGCCATGCTGCTGCCCGCCACCTATGCCCTGCCTCCGGTGTCGGCACTGATCATGCTGGCCGGCATCTATTACGGCGCCCAGTATGGCGGCTCCACCACGGCCATCTTGGTCAACCTGCCGGGAGAGGCGTCGTCCGTCGTCACAGTGATCGACGGCTACCAGATGGCGCGCCAGGGCAGGGCGGGTCCGGCCCTCGCGGCGGCCGGCCTCGGTTCGTTCTTCGCCGGCTGCGTCGGCACCCTGGTGCTGGCCGGTTTCGCGGTGCCGCTGACCGAGGTCGCCTTCAAGTTCGGGCCGGCCGAATATTTCTCGCTGATGATCCTGGGCCTGATCGGCGCCATCGTGCTGGCTTCGGGCTCCATCCTGAAGGCGGTCGGCATGATCCTGCTGGGCCTGCTGATGGGCCTGGTCGGCACCGACGTGAACTCCGGCGTGGCGCGCTTCAGCTTCGACATTCCCGAGTTGACCGACGGCATCGGCTTCATCGTGATCGGCATGGGCGTGTTCGGTTATGGCGAGATCATCAGCAACCTGGGCAAGCATGAGAGCGAGCGCCAGGTTTTCGCGGCCGAGGTCAAGGGCCTGATGCCCACCAAGGAAGACTTCCGCAACATGTTCCCCGCGGTATTGCGCGGCACCTTGCTGGGCTCCGCGCTGGGCATCCTGCCCGGTGGCGGCGCGACGATGTCGGCCTTTGCCGCTTACACGATCGAGAAGAAGGCCAAAATGCGGCCGGGTGAAGTGGCCTTCGGCAAGGGCAACATCCGCGGTGTCGCCGGTCCCGAGTCGGCCAACAACGCGGCCTCGCAGACCTCGTTCATCCCGCTGCTGACGCTGGGCATCCCACCCAACGCGGTGATGGCGCTGATGGTCGGCGCGATGACCATCCACAACATCCAGCCGGGCCCGCAGGTGATGACCAGCAACCCGGAGCTGTTTTGGGGCCTGATCGCGTCGATGTGGATCGGCAACGCGATGCTGATCATCCTGAACCTGCCGCTGATCGGCATCTGGATCAAGCTGCTGACCGTGCCCTACCGCTGGTTGTTCCCGGCCATCGTGCTGTTCTGCGCCATCGGCGTGTATTCGACCAACAACAACACCTTCGACATCTGGATGGTGGCGATCTTCGGCGTGATCGGTTACCTGTTCATCAAGCTGGGCATCGAACCCGCACCCTTGCTGCTGGGTTATGTGCTCGGGCCGATGATGGAGGAGAACCTGCGCCGTGCCTTGTTGCTCTCGCGCGGCGACTGGAGCGTGTTCGTCACACGCGGCCTGTCGGCCAGTCTGCTGGCCATCGCCGCCTTGCTGCTGGTCATCGTGCTGTTGCCGTCGGTCAAGCGCAAGCGCGAGGAAGCTTTCGTCGAGGATTGACCGGGGGCGCCCGCCTTCCCGCCGAAACGGCGCCTGCGGGCGCCGTTTTGCTTGGGGTTCGCCCCGCGCCCGGGACTGGTCGACAATGCGTGCGAACTGCCCGAGAGCATCCATGAACCTTCCCGACCAGCATCCGCAACGCGTCGTCCTGCACAACGAGGTGCATGCCAGGCCGCCCGAGGCGATGCAGGCGCCGCAGTCGATCTCGCGCGTGGTGATGGTGTGTGATGCGCAGCAACGCCAGGCCAGTCGTGCACACCTGGCCCGGTTGTTGCGCGACCACCATCTGCCCCAACCCGACGAGGACGCCACCCACCTGCGACTGGACGTGGGTGGATTCCGGATCCGCTGGGAACAACATACCGAATTCGTCACCTGGACCTTCATCCACGGCCGACCCGCGGCGACGCTGGACATGCGCGATCCGCAGACCGCCATGCGCGAGGTGCCGCGCGCCTGGCTTGCCGCCTTGCCCGGCCAGGCCGTGGCCTGCCTGCACCTGTGGATCCTGCCGTCCGGCGCCAGCGACACCGACGCGCTGGTGCGTGCCTTGCTGCAGGAAGAAACCCTGGTGGCCTCGACCGTCGCCGACGGCTTCGGCGAGCTCTATACCGATTTCGCGATCCATGCCGACGGGTTCTCACGCATGTTGCTGCTCACGGGCGGCATGACGCCGCGCCGGCTCGGCCGGCTGGTGCAACGCCTGCTGGAGATCGAGACCTACCGGATGGCGGCGCTGCTGGGATTGCCGGCTGCGCGCGACGTGGCCGCAGTGCTGGCCAGCGCGGAACGGGAACTGGCCGAACTGGCCGAACTGATCCGCTCCGCGACGCGCGCCGACGAACCGATGCTGCTCGATCGCCTGACCCGGCTGGCCGGGCAGGTCGAAAGCCAGCATGCGACCACCCACTCGCGCCTGTCGGCCAGTGCCGCTTATTTCGAACTGGTCGACCGCCGCATCCAGGACATCGCCGAATCACGCCTGGCCGGCATGCAGACGGTGCGCGAATTCATGGACCGGCGGCTGAGCCCGGCGCGCAGCACCTGCGCATGGGCGGCGCGCCGGCAGGACGCCTTGTCGCAGCGCGTCTCGCGCATCAGCAACCTGCTGCGCACCCGGGTCGAGATCGAACAGCAGCAAAGCAGCCAGGAACTGCTGACGGCCATGAACCGGCGCCAGGGCATGCAGCTGAAGCTGCAGTCGACGGTCGAGGGTCTGTCGGTGGCCGCCATCACCTACTACATGGTGGGTCTGGTGTCCTACCTGGCCAAGGCCGCCCAGCCCTGGGGCTGGCCGCTGAGCCCGGAGACCAGCGCCGCGATCGCGATTCCGGTGGTGGCGTTGTGGGTGTGGCGCGCGATGCGGCGGCTGCACCGGGACCTGGGCCGCGGCACCGATTCGCACTGACGGAGCCGGCCGCACCGGGCGCGGCGCGGACCTTTCATGCCTGCCTGGGCCGCGCCTTTTCCAGTTGGGCCAGGCGGCGCGTGATCATCGACGATTGCTCCAGCATGCACGACCGCACCGCGGGCATGCGCTTGCGATCGAGCCGGGTGTTCAGGGCCGCCACGCTGATGGCCGCCACGACCTGGCCGCGCGGGTCCCGTACCGGAACGGCCACCGCGCTGGTGCCGGGCATGACACCGTCTTGCGCGTAGACAAAACCCGCCTGCCGGGCCGCCCGGACCTTGTCCAGTACCGTGGAGGCGAGAAAGCCGGAGCGTTCCAGCCGCACCGCATTGGACTGCGTGATGCGTTCGGACAGGTCCTGCTCCATGCCGGCCAGCAGCACCACGCCGGACACACTGGCGCCCAAGGGCCTGCGCGCACCTTCTTCGATCGACAGCACCTGGATCGCATGGTGTCCCAGCGTACGGCCGATACACACCGAGTCGGCGCCATGGCGCACGCTGAGAAAAGCCACGTCGCCGATCTGTTCCACCAGGGCATGGAGGTAGGGCTGGGCGATGGTCTTGATCGGGAAACGGTTCGTGCGCGCCAGCCCGAGCAGGGACATCTCCGGGCCGATGCGATAGCGGCGTGTCTGCGGATCCTGCTCCACCGCGGATTCCTGCACCAGCACCTTGAGCAACCGGTGCACGGTGGAGTGGCTCAGTCCGGACATGGCCGCGATGTCGCTGATGCGAACCCCTTGTTCCATGCCGCAGGCCACCAGCCGCAACACGGCCATCGCACGCTGGATGCTCTGCACACCGGCGCTGGCGCCGGCGTGCTCGTCCGCCGGCGCCACCGGGGTTGCCATCGGTTTGCGCGGACTCATGTCCCGTGTGTGGCGGGCATCACGGTCTTGGCGGTCTGGGCGATGGCGCGCAGCGTGACGGTCCGTCCGAGCGTGGCGTAGGTGGGGCCTGCCAGGCGGCAGATCGGATCGAGTTCGACGGAATCGATCTTGCCGTCGTGCACCAAGCCGTCGCGTATATGAAAGACCAGCACCTCGCCGACCAGGAATTCAGAGCCGGTGTCGCCAAACGCGCAGGTATGGCGCAAGCGGCATTCCATGGCGATCGGCGGTGCCGCCAGACGCGGCACCGCAATCTGCTCGCTCGCCACGGTTTCCAGGCCCAGCAACGCGACTTCGCTGACCTGCGGCGGGTGTTCCACGGCACTGTCATGGATCGCCTCGACCAGCGTGGCGTCTCCGATGTGCACCACGTATTCGCCAGTGGCGTGGATGTTGTTGCCCGTGTCCTTGCGCCGTCCGGCCTTGCGCCCGACGTTGATGCCCAGCATGGGCGGCTTGTTCGAGACGAAGGTGAAGGCGCTGAACGGCGCCAGGTTCAACACCCCGTCGCTCGACTGGCTGCAGACCCATGCGATGGGTCGCGGCACGACGACGCCGGTGAGAAGTCGGTAGGTCTGCTGGGGGTCGAGATCACGGGCCAGGATGCGCATGGAGAAAGTCCGGAAGGGGAGGGGCGGTTGCGGGGTTGCATGAAGGCACTGATGCTATGGACCTCGCGCGGGCATGTCCACGTCGAACTGCATCATATGTCCATCATGCGGAAAACTGTATCCATGTGGCCGGACGAATGGCCGCACGCGCGGGGTGGACGCGCTGTCCGGTCCCTGCCGTGCTTGCCGCTGTGGCAAGGGCGCATGCAGGTCGCGCGCCACCTGTGCGCACCGGCTGGCCTGCGATCGCCTCCGGAAGTGACTTTCACGGATTGTCCACATCGCGGAAGAAACGGCGCGTTTTTCCTTGAGAGCCCTGGACATCAAACCTACAGTGGCGGTTCGGGGCAACCCGCCGTGATCAACCGCAGACCTAGGAGACACCCATGAAGAAATACCTTGCCGCATGCGCTGTGGCCGTGTTCGCAACCACCGCGCTGGCCCAATCGCAATGGCCCGACAAGCCGGTGCGCCTGATCGTGCCGTACCCGCCGGGCGGCAATGTCGACAGCGCCGCGCGCATCATCAGCGAACGGCTCGGCGCCGTATTCAACCAGCAGTTCCTGGTCGAGAACAAGGCAGGCGCGGGCGGCCTGATCGCGGGCGAATTCGTTGCACGGTCGGCTCCCGACGGGTATACCTTCTTCGTCGGCGCCAATGGCCCGATCCTGTTCGCACCGCTGATCTTCAAGCGCGATGTCTACCACTGGAAGAAGGACTTCGTGCCGGTCAGTTCGGTCTCGTTCACGTCGCTGGTGCTCCAGGTCAATCCGTCCACGCCGTACAAGACGGTGGCGCAGTTGCTGGAAGCCGGCAGGAACCCGGCGGTCAAGCTGTCGATGGCGTCTCCGGGCGCGGGTACGACCAATCACCTGCTCAGCGAACTGGTGCAGGAGCAAAGCGGCGCCAAGTGGCTCACGGTGCAATACAAGGGCAATGCGCCGGCGACCTCCGACCTGCTCGGTGGCCAGGTCGACTTCAACTTCGACCAGGTGTCGGTGGCGCTGCCCTTCATCAAGGACGGCCGCACCCGCGCATTGGCCGTAAGTTCGCCGAAACGCCTGTCCCAGTTGCCCGACGTTCCCACCCTGCAGGAGGCCGGCTTCAAGGGCCTGACGGCGGAGACCTTCACCGGTGTGCTGGCCCCCAAGGGTACGCCGCCGGAGATCGTCAGGCGGCTGTCGGATGCGCTGCAGAAGGTGTTGGCCGAGAAGGGTGTGCAGGACAAGTTCGCCGGCCTTGGAGCGGAGTCGCGCGGCAGCCAGCCCGAGCAGTTCACCGAATACCTGACCGCCGAAGACGAGCGCTGGACGCCCATCATCAAGAAGATCAACATCACCTCGCAATGAACACGACCCATGCGCCATTGGCCCGGGCGGGGCACGCGACGCGCGCCAGCGTCCATGTCGAGGGTTTCAGCCACAAGAACCCGATCCCGGCCGCCTGCCGCATCGGGCCCTTGCTCGAGAGCGGCAGTGTGCTCGGCGTGGACCCGGACACCGGCGTGCTGGCCGACACGATCGAGGAGCAGTGCCGGCACATGCTGGACAACGTGCGACGCATCGTCGAGGCGGGCGGCGGGACGACCCGAGACATCGTCAAGCTGACCGTCTGGATGAAGGACCGCAGCCAGCGCCCGGCGCTCAATGCGCCCTGGCTCGCCATGTTCCCCGATCCCCAGTCGCGACCGGCACGCCATGCCATCGTGGCCCCCGAACTCGACATGGGCAAGCTGATCGAGTGCAGTTTCACCGCCTACATCACCTGACCGCCAGGACAAGCCGACGATGCCCGAATACCTCGCCTTCGATCCCCATCCGCGTGCGCCCCGGCCATTGCCGCCACCGCGCGCCTGCGACAGCCAGTTCCATGTCTTCGGACCGCCGCAGCGATATCCGGTGCGACCTGGCGCCGCCTATACCATGCCGACAGCGACCTGGCAGGTCGCCCGGACGCTGCACGCGACGTTGGGCATCGAACGCGGCGTGATCGTGCAGGCCACCACCTACGGCGCCGACCACGCCGTGGTGCTCGACGCGCTGGAAGGTCTCAATGCCGGCGGGCAACGCAACTACCGGGGTTGCGCGAACGCCGCCGTGCTGGTCGAAGGCGACGACGCCGTGTTGCACCGGCTGCATGACGCCGGCATCCGCGGTGCGCGCTTTACCCGTGGCGGCCTCGGCATCCAGTTCTCGCCGGCGCAACGCAGCCGCGCGCTCGGCCGTATCAAGGAGCTCGGCTGGTACGTGAAGGTGCAGCCCGAACCCGATGGCATCTGTGCCCAGCTCGACGATTTCGAAGGGCTGGACGTGCCGATCGTGCTCGACCACATGGGGCGCGCCGATCCCGCCCGCGGCGATGCCGATCCGTCGCTGGTGCGCATGCTCGAATGGCTGGGTCGGGGCAATGTCTGGGTGATGTTGTCCTTGTCGGAGAAGTTGTCCCGGCAGGGCGCGCCCTGGGACGACGTGGTTCCGCTGGCGCGGCGCCTGATCGCCGCGGCGCCCGATCGCTGCATCTGGGCCAGCGACTGGCCCCATCCCGTGTCGGTGAAGCAGCCGCCGAACGAGGGTGCATTGCTGGAATTGTTGTACCGCTTCGCGCCCGATGCGGCCACCTTGCACAAGGTGCTGGTCGACAACCCGGCGCAATTGTTCGGCTTCGACGCCGCCTGACGGACCCCACCGAGAAAACATCCATGCGACTTGTCAGTTTCGAACACAACGGCCTTGCGGGCTGGGGTGCCGCCACCGATGGTGGCGTCGTCGACCTCGGCCGCCGGCTACCCGCCCATGCATCCGTGCTGGCATTGCTCAGGGGCGGCCCCGAAGCGATGCGCGAGGCCCGGCAGCTGGCCGATGCCACCGCTCCCGACCATGCACTGGACGCCGTGCAGCTGCTGCCGCCCATTGCCCGTCCCGGCAAGATCTTCTGCATCGGTGTCAACTATGCACACCGCAATGCCGAATACAAGGATGGCAGCGAACTGCCCCGGTACCCCAGCATCTTCATGCGCGTGCCGGAATCGCTGGTCGGGCACGGGCAGGCAGTGATACAGCCGCACGAGTCCCGGCAACTCGATTACGAAGGCGAGATCGTGATCGTGATCGGCCGGCAGGGGCGCCGCATCGCACCCGAACACGCCTGGAGCCATATCGCCGGGTTTACCTGCATGAACGAGGGCACGATACGCGACTGGGTGCACCATGCCAAGTTCAACGTGACCCAGGGCAAGAACTTCCATGCCTCGGGCGCGATCGGTCCCTGGATTGCGACGGCCGACGGGTTCGGCCAGGGCGAGCAGCCGATGCGGGTGCAGACCCGGGTCAACGGCGAGTTGCGGCAGGACGACACGACCGACCACCTGATGTTCGACTTCCCGTTCCTGATCGCCTACCTGTCCACCTTCACCACGCTGGAGCCGGGCGACGTGATCGCCACCGGCACGCCCATCGGTGCCGGCATCCGCTTCGAGCCGCCCCGGTTCCTGCAACCTGGCGACGTTGTCGAAGTCGAGGTCAGCGGGGTCGGCATCCTGCGCAATCGCGTGGAGGCGGAATCGTGAGCGCCGCCGGTGCATCCCGGGGCGACGACACCCCTGTGCGACCGACGCTGAGCGCCGCGCAGATTGCCGATGCGGCTGCGCGGATCGATGCGGCCGAGCGATCGCTCGTTCCGTGCCGGCAGATTTCGCTGGATCACCCGGCCATGACGATGGCCGATGCTTATGCGGTCCAGTCGGCCTGGATGGACCTCAAGGCAGCGGCAGGCCGACGCTGCGTCGGTCACAAGATCGGGCTCACCTCCAAGGCCATGCAGCGGGCGGTGAAGATCGGCGAGCCCGACTTCGGCACCTTGCTCGACGACATGTTGTACCGCGAAGGATCGACCATCCCGTGCGACCGCTTCCTGCAGCTCAAGATCGAGGCCGAGCTGGCCTTCGTGCTCGACAAGCCCTTGTCGGGACCCGATTGCAGCCTGTTCGACGTGCTCGATGCCACGGCCTATGTCACGCCCGCGCTGGAAATACTCGATGCGCGGATCCAGCGCATCGACCCGGAAACCGGCCGTGCGCGCACGGTCCTGGACACCATCTCGGACAACGCCGCGAATGCCGCGCTGGTGCTGGGGGGCCGTGCCTTCAAGCCGGGCAGCGCCCATGTCGACCTGCGGCGGATCGGGGCCGTCGTCAGCCGCAACGCGGAGGTGGAGGAAACCGGCCTGGCCGCCGGCGTGCTAGGGCATCCGGCCTACGGCATTGCCTGGCTGGCCAATCGATTGCATGTCCACGGCGTCACGCTGCAGGCGGGCGAAGTGGTGCTGGCAGGCTCGTTCATCCGGCCGATCGACGTGCAACGGGGGGACACGATCGTGGCCGACTACGGTGAATTCGGGTCGGTCGCCTGCCACTTCGGTTGACCGTGGCCGGATCGCGGCTCAGGGTTTGCTTGTCCTGGCCTTGGGGACCGGCAGCCGCACCGCTGCCGGCGGCTTGGATGCAGGGGCGGGTGCGGAGGCGGACGCCTGGTCGCGTTGTCGCGCCGCGAGCTGCTCCATGCGCTGGGCCGGTGTGACGGCAGCCTTGCCGCTCAGGCCGTCGAGCCGTTCGCCCATGGCCAGCGCCATCTGGTCGATGCGCAGTTGCGCCGGCGGATGTGTGCTCAGCGACAGGCTGAACACCGGGTCGTCCGACGTGGCCGCGCGCAGCTGTTGCAGCACGGCTGGCAGGCCGTAGGGATCGAAGCCCGAACTGGCGGCCAAGGTGACGCCGAGCCGGTCGGCCTCGTATTCGTCCGCCTGGTCCAGGCCCTTGGCGTACAGGTTGCGCCCGAGCCCGATCAGCTGGGCCGACAAGGCGCCGCCGAGGTTGTTGTTCAGCTGCGAGCCGATCAGCTGGGTCACGATGCCGGCACGCGCATTCTTGCGGATGGCCTCGAGGTGATGGCGTTGCACGACGTGGCTGATCTCGTGCGCCAGGATGCCGGCGAGTTCGGATTCGTCCGCCACGCGGTCGATCAGCCCTTTGGTGACGAACACGAAGCCGCCGGGCGCGGCGAAGGCATTGAAGCCGTTGTCGTCGAGCACCGCGAACGTCCACGGAAGTTCGGGCCGGCCGGACTGCAGGCTGAGCCAGCGCCCGAGCTGGTTGACGTAGCGCTGCAACTGCATGTCCGGATGCAAGGCCTTGCTGCCGAGCAGGACCGCGGCGAGCTGGCGGCCGATCTCGATCTCCTGCGCCGGGTCGATCTGTATCGTCGACTGGGACAACAGGTTCATCAGGTCGGACGCCAGGGCCACGTTGCCGGCAGCCGTACCGGAGCCGGCACCGGCGCCGATCAGCGCGTTGCCGAGCAAGCCGGCGGGGTTGGGCGCTTGCGCGGGCGCGGCTGGCTGCACGGGTTGCGGGGCCGGCGCGGCATTCGGGGCCGGGCGCAGCAGTTGCTGGAACAGGTTCAGCGCCTTGGTCGCGTCCTGGCTGTGCGCCGGCAGCGGAGCGCCCGACCACAGGCCCAGTGCCAGTGCGGCCGCGGCCAGGGTGCCCGGGCGTCGCGAGGCCGGTCGGGTGGTCGTTGTCATCGGTTGCCTCCTCCCGTGCCGGTGGTGCCCGGCGTGGCCGGTTGCGAGGGCATCGGCGGCACCGGCAGCGGTTCGATGGCCATCGGGGCCAGCCCGGCGACGGCGCCGAATTGCTGGGCCTGGGCCGCACTCATGTGCAGCGTCTCCATCAGCGTGACGGCAGTCAGGTTGGGCTGGGCGTTGGCGATTTCCTCGGCCCCCAGGCCCCGGATGCCGATGGTGGCGGTCTGCATCGGTTTCGTGGGAGCCAGGCTGTTGCCGCCGCCGAACAGGCTGGTCAGGCCGCGCAGTGCGCCGGTGGCGAAATTGCCGCCGGATGCCGCGGGAGTGGTGCCGACGTCGAACAGGTGCACCCAGCCGGTCTGGCCCGTGGTCGTGCGCACCTCGATCCAGGGACCGCGACGCGCTTCGAGTCGCGTCAGTGGAGTCTGCGCCGGTAGCGCGGCCAGTTCGGCCGCGGCCGCGCCCGGGGATTCGCGCAACTGCGTATCGCGCTTGACCGTGACCGTATCGGCGTGCGCCAGTGCGGCCTGGCTGATCAGCAGGCACGACGCGATGGCCCGTGCGTGGTGGCTCGATTGTGTGCCCATGTCCTCACTCCCGTTTTCGTCGCATTATTATCGGATTCGTGACCAGGGGGGTACCGGGGGCTCGCGATCAACGCCGCATGGCATCGGTGTGGATGTACGCCAAGGCCAAGGGTACGGCCGCTCCGATCGACGGGCGCGGCGGTCTCGACGGCGTCGACGCCCGACCGGGCGCGGGCCTGCGCGGATGGCCGATGCGGCCGCGCCCGCCGCGCGGGACGGCTCAGTCCTGTACGTCGAGCACCGACTTCTTGAGCCGGTTCGGCGCCAGCGCGCCGGCGGAGTCCAGGATCGGATAGGCGATCGAGCAGATGTGGGAGTTGATGCGCTTGAGGTCGCTGATCAGGTCCAGGTGCAGGGAGCTGGTCTCGATGCTCTGCACGGTCTTGTCGGCCAGGCGATCGAGATGGGTCGACGCGTATCGGCGCTCCAGGTTGCGGAAACGGGTCTTTTCCTCGAGCAGGCGCTGGGCGTCGCGCACGTTGCCGTGCAGGAACACGCTCATGCCCAGGCGCAGGTTGTCCACCAGGTGGCCGTGCATGTCGCTGATCTCCTGCATGCCGGCGTCCGAGAAGTTGCGGCCGGTGCGGATCTTCTTGTCCTCGATGTCGATGAGCACGCGTTCGACGATGTCGCCGATCTGCTCCATGTTGATCGTGAAGCTGATGATGTCGGTCCAGCGCTGGCCTTCGCTGTCGCTGAGCGCTTCGCGGGAGATCTTGGTCAGGTAATACTTGATGTCGGAGTACAACTCGTCGACCGTGTCGTCCATCTTGCGCAGTTCCAGCGCCAGGTGGCTGTCGTTGTTCTTGATGACCCGCAACATGCCGGTGAGCATGGTCTCGACGACGTCGGCCTGGTGCATGGCCTCGCGCACCGCGCAGGAGATGGCCAGCGACGGCGTGGCCAGCGCGGTCGCGTCCAGGTGACGCTGGCGGCCGGCCACGGTGGAGACCGCGGGCTTGGGCAGCAGCATCTGGCTCCAGCGCGCCACCAGTGGTGTGACGCCGATGAAGACGGCCCCCACCGCCAGGTTGAAGCACAGGTGGTACAGCACCACCACGGTTGCCGAATGGGCCAGCCATTCGCCCAGGAACTCGATCCAGAAGCCGACGAACGGCGCGGCAATCGCGATGCCGATGATCTTGAAGATCAGGTTACCCAGCGGCACCTGGCGTGTTTCGATGCTGGTGCCCATGGTGGTCAGCACACCCAGCAGCCCGCTGCCCAGGTTGGCGCCGAGCACCAGGCCCAGGGCCACGTCGAGCGGTATCACGTTGGTCGTGGCCAGCGTGGCGGTCAGCAGCACCATCGCCAGGCTGGAATAACACAGCACGGTCAGCACCGCGCCGGTGAAGATCTCCAGCAACAGGTCGCTGGTCAGCGAGGCCAGCAAGGCCTTGACGGCTGGCGCCTGCGTGAGGACCGTGGCTGACTGCGACACCAGGCTCAGCGCCAACAGCATCAGGCCCAGGCCGATCAGGATGCGGCCGATCCGGCCCACGGTGGTGGACTGGCGCGCGATGAACAGCACGACGCCCACGAAAATGAACAGCGGCGACAGCCAGGACAGGTCGCGCGAGAACACGACGGCCATCAGGCTGGTGCCGATGTCGGCCCCGAGCATGACGGTCAGCGCCGAGGGCAGGCTCATCAGGCCCTGGCCGACGAAGGAAGCCACGATCAGTGCGGTGGCGGTACTCGACTGCACCAGCGCGGTGACGCCCAGCCCGGACACCAGCGCATTGACCCGGTTGCTGACGCTCTTGGCCAGCACGTTGCGCAGGTTGCCGCCGAAGACCCGCAGGATGCCGGTACGTACCAGTTGTGTACCCCACACCAGCAGGGCAATTGCGGCGAGGAGGTTGAGCAGGTGGGTCAAGTTGTCAGTTTCAGCGGGAGCGTCGAACCCGCAAGAGTTCATCGAGGATCATCGCGGCCGCCCCGATGGTAATCGCGCTGTCGGCAATGTTGAAAGAGGGGAAATACCAGCCGGCATAGTGGAACTGTAGAAAATCCACGACATACCCGTGCACCAGCCGGTCGATCACGTTGCCGATCGCGCCGGCCAGGATGCAGGCCATTGCGAAGGCGAACAGGCGCTGGCCAGGGTGCGACCTGAGCATCCACAGGATGAAGATGGCGGCGCCCACGCCGATGGCGGTGAAGAACCAGCGCTGCCATCCCGAGGCATCGGCCAGGAACGAGAACGCGGCACCTTCGTTGTGGACCCGCACCAGGTTGAAGAAACCGGTGACGCGCAGGCTGTCGCCCAGCCGGAAATAGCCCAGCACCATGACCTTGGTGAACTGGTCGGCGATCAACAGCAACAACGACAGGCCCAGCCAGGGCAGCATGGCCCGGGGCCCGCGTTCGGAGTTGCGCAGGCTCAACATCGTCATGCGACCGTGCGCGACTCGCCGGCGCCGAACAGGTTGCTGGTACAGCGTGCGCACAGTCCCGGATGCGCGGCATCGTGGCCGACGTCCGCCCGGTAGTGCCAGCAGCGCTCGCACTTGGCGTCCGTCACCGGCGCGGGTGTGGTCTTGAGCTCACTGCCGGCCGCCACGCTGGCCCCGGACGTGATGAACACGAAGCGCAGGTCGTCGCCCAGGCTTTGCAGCGCCGCCAGCAGGGCGCCGTGGCTGTCCTGCGGCACCTCGATGTCGAGCCGCGCCTGCAGCGAGGAGCCGACCTGGCCGGATGCGCGCAGCGCCTCGATTTCCTTGTTGGCCGTCTCGCGCACCGAACGGATCAGGTTCCACTTGTCGAGCAAGGCGGTGTCGGGCGGTGCCATCTCGGCAAATACCGCGGTGAAGATCGACGCGCGGTTGGCCTCGGGAATTCTCCCGGCCGCCGACAACACGCTCCAGGCCTCCTCGGCCGTGAAGCTCAGAAACGGTGCCATCCAGCGCAGCATGGCCTGGGTGATCTGCCACAACGCGGTCTGGGCCGAGCGGCGCGCATGTGAATCCGCTTTTGTCGTGTACAGCCGGTCCTTCAGGATGTCGAGATAGAACGCACCCAGGTCCTCGCTGCAGTAGATCTGCAGCTTGGCCACCACCGGGTGGAACTCGTAGACCTTGTAGTGGGCCAGGATGTCGGCCTGCAATTGCGCGGCCCGGGCCAGCGCGTAGCGGTCGATCTCCAGCATGTCGCGCGGCTCCACCGCATGCAGGGCCGGGTCGAAGTCGCTGGTGTTGGCCAGCAGGAACTTCAGGGTGTTGCGGATGCGGCGGTAGGTGTCGACGACCCGCGCCAGGATCTTGTCGTCGCCGGCGATGTCGCCGGAATAGTCGCTGGCGGCCACCCACAGCCGGATGATCTCGGCGCCCAGCTTCTTCGAGGTCTGCTGCGGGTCGACGCCGTTGCCCTGGCTCTTGCTCATCTTGCGACCCTGGCTGTCGACGGTGAAACCGTGGGTCAGCAGGCCGCGGTACGGCGCGCGGTCGTACATGGCGCAGGCGGTCAGCAACGAGGAGTGGAACCAGCCGCGATGCTGGTCATGGCCCTCGAGGTAGAGGTCGGCCTCCGGCCCGCTGGCATGGCCATTGCCTGCGTGCGAGCCCTTGAGCACCGTGGTGTGGGTGGTGCCGGAGTCGAACCATACCTCCAGGATGTCGTTGCTTTTGGTGTACAGGCGCGCGTCGTCTTCGCCGATGATGGACTCGGCGCTGGCCTTGCTCCAGGCCTCGATGCCGCCGTGCTCGACCATGTCGGCCGCCTGGTCGAGGATCTCCATCGTGCGGGGATGCAGCTCGCCGCTGTCGCGGTGGATGAAAAACGGCAGCGGCACGCCCCAGCTGCGCTGGCGGCTGATGCACCAGTCCGGGCGGCCGGCGATCATGTCGCGCAATCGGGTGCGGCCGTTCTCCGGGTAGAAGGCGGTCTGTTCGATCGCGTCCAGCGCCAGCTGGCGCAGCGTCTTGGGTGCCTTGTCCTTGGTGAACACACCCACGCCTTCGTCCATGCGGATGAACCATTGCGCCGCGGCGCGGTAGATCACCGGCGTCTTGTGGCGCCAGCAATGCGGGTAGCTGTGGCTGATGTGCGTGGTGGCGAACAGACGGTCGGACTGCTGCAGCACCTCGATGATGCGCGGGCAGGCTTTCCAGATGTTCATGCCGCCGAACAGCGGCAGCTCGGCGGCATACTCGCCATTGCCCTGGACCGGGTTGAGGATGTCGTCCAGCGCCATGCCGTGCGAGACACAGCTGTTGAAGTCTTCCACGCCGTAGGCGGGCGAGGAATGCACCAGGCCGGTACCGTCGTCGGCGGTGGCGTAGTCGGCCAGGTAGATCGGCGCGCGCCGGTCGTAGCCCGCATCGACATGGGCCAGCGGATGATGGAATTCGATGCCGGCCAGTGCCTTGCCCTGGGCCGTGGCGATCACGGAGCCGGTCAGCTGGTAACGTTCCAGGCAGGATTCGACCAGGCTGGCGGCCAGTAGCAGCAGGCCTCGTTCGGTGTCGACCAGTGCGTATTCCAGCTCCGGATTGAGGTTGAGCGCCTGGTTGGCCGGGATGGTCCAGGCGGTGGTGGTCCAGATCACGGCAAATGCCGGCTTGGCCAGGGCCTCCAGGCCGAAAGCCCGGGCCAGCCGGTCCGGCTCGGCGCACAGGAAGCCCACGTCCAGCGTCTGGGACTTTTTGTCGGCGTATTCGATCTCGAACTCGGCCAGCGAGGAGCCGCAGTCGAAGCACCAGTACACCGGCTTGAGGCCCCGGTAGACGAAGCCGCGTTCGATCACCCGCTTGAAGGCGCGAATTTCGTCGGCCTCGTTCTTGAAATCCATGGTGCGGTAGGGGTGGTCCCATTCGCCCAGCACGCCCAGGCGCTTGAAGTCGCCCATCTGCAGCGCGATCTGTTCGGTGGCGAAGGCGCGGCTCCTGGCCTGCATTTCGTCGCGTGGCAGGTTGCGGCCGTATTTTTTCTCGATCGCGTTCTCGATCGGCAGGCCGTGGCAGTCCCAGCCCGGGATGTAGCGGGCGTCGAAACCCTCGAGCTGGCGCTCCTTGACGATCATGTCCTTGAGGATCTTGTTGACCGCGTGCCCCATGTGGATCTGGCCGTTGGCATACGGGGGCCCATCGTGCAGGATGAACTTGGGGGCATTGCGGCGCGCGTCACGCAGTTGCTGGTAGATGCCTTGTTCGTCCCATTCCTTGGCCCAGACGGGCTCGCGCTTGGGCAGGTCGCCCCGCATCGGGAACGGTGTCTCGGGGAGGTTCAGGGTACTGCGGTAATCGGCTTTTTCGGTCATGGTGCTGGACCCGCGCTCGGGAGGCGGGCCTCCTTGAGGAGGTGAAGGCGCTCGCGCCGGGCGGGCGGAGCGTCGATAAGGCAGTGGCGCTAGGGCGAAACACCTGGAACCCGGGCGCCGGTCGGGCGTGCGGGCAAGGCCTTTCGCCCGCTAAATTCGGTCGCGGGTGGTCTGCCGATGGGTCCTGGCGTACAGCGACGCGAAATAGGCGCGTGCCGCGTCGCGGTCCCTGGAGATGCCGCGCTCGAGCGCCTCCAGGCCGTCGTACCGGAGTTCATCGTGCAGTTTGTGCAGCAGTTCCACCCGGATGAGTTTACCGTAGCCATGGTCGTGCCCCCAGGCCGCGGGCCAGTCCAGGCAATGGGTTTCCAGCAGGACCCGGCCGCCGTTGACGTCGGTGGGATCGAGGGATGGGCGCACGCCCAGATTGGCGACGCCCGCCAGCGGTGCGTCGGACAGCCCGTGTACCTGCACCACGAAGATGCCGCTGGCAGCCGGCTTCCAGTGCGCAAAGCGCAGGTTCAGCGTCGGAAATCCCAGTTCCCGGCCGAGCTTGCGGCCGTGTACGACATGGCCGGAGATGCGGTACGGATGGCCGAGCAGGCGCTCGGCATCGGCCATCCGTCCCTGCGACAAGGCCTCGCGCACGGCCGAGCTCGACACCCGCAAACCGTGCACCTCGTAGCTGTTCATGCGCGCCACGTCGAAACCGCAGGCCTGGCCCGCGTCGTCGAGCATGGTGTAGTCACCCGCGCGCTGCGCGCCGAAACGGAAGTCGTCCCCGACCAGCACGTAGCGTGCACGCAGTCCGTCGCGCAGGACCGAGGTGATGAAGCTTTGCGGCGACAGCGCCGCGAACTGCGCGTTGAACGGCATCACCACGGCCTGGTCGATGCCGCAGTGCGCCAGGTCGAGCAGCTTGTCGCGGACGCTGGCAATCCGTGCCGGCGCACGCTCAGGCTGCCCGGTCACGGCCGCGAAATAGTCGCGCGGATGCGGCTCGAAGGTCAACACGCAGCTGTGGATGCCGCGTTGGGCCGCTTCCGCGCGCAGCAGGGCCAGCATGGCCTGATGCCCGCGGTGCACGCCGTCGAAATTGCCGATCGTCAGCGCACAGCCGGGTGCCAGTTGGGCGTGTTGCACGCCGCGAAAGACTTTCATGGTGTCGGACTGTTGTTTTTGGGGTTGACAGGCATGTGGCCACATGCGGGTATGGCGGCGGCATGCCATGGAAAGCATGTATATTGTGTCCCACCACTGTGCGGCCGTTTGCGCCATGTTCCTGGCGGGCCGTGTCAACCGGTGCCCACGTTGCAAGGCGTAGATTCAGGAGGCGTATCTTGAAGGTCTTGAAGCTGTCAGCCCAGGGTTTGCCGCAATCCTGGATTTCGCTCGAACAAGCCGTGATCCACTATGCGGCGGGAGAGGTGCGCTGGGAGTCGGGCGGCGAAGTGGCGGTGTTCCATGGCGGGCACAATGCCCAGACGGGCGAGCAGTCGATCATCGCGGTCAACAGCATCATCGGGACCAAGGGCGTTCCGAACATCAATCCGTTCCACCTCAAACCCAGCCTGACCAACAGCAAGCTGTTCGCGCGTGACCGCAATATCTGCGCCTACTGCGGCCAGCAGCACCACGAGGAAAGCCTGACCCGCGAGCACATCGTGCCATTTGCGCAGAACGGCGTCGACACCTGGATGAACGTCGTGACGGCCTGCCGCGCCTGCAACCACCGCAAGAGCAGTCGTACACCGGAGCAGGCGCACATGCCGTTGCTGTATGCACCGTACGTGCCCAGCCTGTGGGAGGATTTCATCTTGCGCAATCGGCGCATCCTGGCCGACCAGATGGAATTCCTGATGACCCACCTGCCGAAGTCCTCGCGGCTGATGTCCTGACCCGGTTCAGGTGGCCAGCCTCGGGCGCAGTTCGGCGGCGCGCCGGTGCCCGTCGGCATCCGGTCCAGTGTTGCCGCCGACGGCAGCCTGCCGACCCAGCAGGTAGAAGGTGCACATCGGGCCCTTGCCCTTGACCGCGATCGTGCCCCTGCAGCGGAAGCGGAAGACCAGCCGCAATTCCTGCCATACCGCGTCGCTGACCTGGATCCGGCCGGCGCTGCCTGTCGATTCCATGCGGCTGGCGATATTGACCGCATCACCCCAGACGTCGTAGTGCAGGCGCTGCAGGCCGATGACACCGGTGATGGCGGGGCCGACGTGCATGCCGGCGCGCACCTGCAGCGCGCCACCGGCATGGCGGTTGTATGCGTCCACGGCGGCCAGCATGTCCAGCGCCAGTTGGGCCAGCGGGGTGGCCCCATGCGTGCCGATCACCATGTAGGCGTCGCCGATGGTTTTGATCTTCTCGACGCCGTGGTGCTCCACCAGCGTGTCGAAGGCGGAAAAGACGGTGTCGAGCACCTGCAGCACGGCATCGGGCGGGTGCTCGGCGGCGAAGCGGGTGAAGCCGACGATGTCGACGAACAGGACACAGACGCGGTCGTGGCGGCGGGTCGCCACCGCGTTGTTGCGCTTGAGTTCGTTGGCGATCGACATCGGCAGGGCGTTGAACAGCACCGCGTCGGCGCGTGCCCGTTCGTGCTCGACCATGCGCTTTTCGTCGAACAGGGCGCGGTTCATGGTCATCAGGTAGGCATCGAGCAGCAGGGCGACCCCGGTCAGTGCGGCCAGGTTGAACGCCGCTCCACTGGTGAAGAACACGCTGCCGCCGTCGAACCACAGGATCGACGCCGACAACGCGGCGGTGCTGGCGACGCCCAGGGCCCTGCGCAGCGCGCCGGGGTAGCTGAACACGCAGACCATGGTCAGCAGGAAGATGGCGTAGGTCGACATGTCACCGCTCAGGACCCACGACAGGGTGCCGAACCAGGCGAACAGCGCAGCGCCCAGGGCCATGCACCATGCCAGGCAGGCCTTGCGTGCCCGGTGCCCGGCCAGTCGGGGCGCATACAGCAGGAAGACGGCGAAATACAGCGCCGCCGCGGCATGCCACAGGGGCAATTGGTGGTGTTGCGGCCGGTCGCCCCAGGTGCCGTTGGCAAACAGTAGCGGGTCGACGAGGAGCAGCATCAGCGTGGCCACCAGCAAACCCAGCCGGCACAGCGGCACGACCATGCGAAACGAGCGCGCGATCAGCCAGCGTTCGAAGTCGGTTCCGTGCCTTGGGGCCGCCCGCGATGCGGCGGCGTGGACGATGTCGACCATGGTGCCTCCCGGGGCCACCAGGACCGGAACGGCTGTTCCGGCTGCCGGGCCCGACGGTGATGGTCGCGCGCAGGGCCCTCGGTGGGCGCCGGGGCCATGCTCAATTGGTGGGACGAAGCGCCGGCCGCGGTCAGGCGAAGACGCCGGCGCTGTCCTGCATGCGTTCCGAGACCTCGCCCAGGTGGTGCAGCGTGTCGCCGAACACCATTTCCATCTGGGTCAGCCGCTTGAAGTAATGGCTGACGATGTATTCGTCGGTCACGCCGATGCCGCCATGCAGTTGGACGGCCTGCTGGCCGACGAAGCGCATCGACTGCCCGAGCTGGTACTTGGCGCGCGCCAGGGCCGCGCGTCGTTCGCTCGCCGGGCTGTTGAGCTTGAGCGAGGCGTAATAACTCATCGAGCGCGCCAGTTCGAGTTGCATCTTCATGTCGGCGACCCGGTGCTTGAGCGCCTGGAAGCTGCTGATCACGACGCCGAACTGCTTGCGGGTGTTCATGTAGTCGACGGTGATGGCCAGCGTCTGGTCCATCACGCCCACGGCCTCGGCGCAGGTCGCGGCAATGCCGATGTCGACCGCATGCTCGAGTGCCGCCAGGCCGTCCAGGCTGATGCATTGTGCCGGGGCCTGCTCCAGCGTCAGCTCGGCGGCGCAGGCGCCGTCCACGGTGCCATAACCACGGACGGACGCTCCCGCGGCGGAGCGCTCGACCAGGAACATGCCCAGCGTGCCGTCGACGGTGGCACTGACGATCCAGGCATCGGCCTTCGCACCGGCCACGACCAGGCTCTTGTGGCCGCTCAGCGTCCAGCCATCGCCCTGCTTGCGGGCGCTGGTGGCGCAGACGTCAAGTCGATAACGACCGGCCCGCTCCTGGTAGGCCAGGCTGACGATCTTTTCACCGCTGGCTACCAACGGCGCCCAGTGCGCGGCCAGCGCCTGGGGTGCATAGGCGCTGAGCAACGCGCCGGCGATCAATGCCTGCGTCAGCGGCTCGAGCACGATGCCGCGCCCGAGTTCCTCCATCGCGATCATGCCCTCGACCGGGCCCATGCCCATGCCGCCGAGGTTCTCCGGGACGTACAGGCCGCACAGGCCGAGTTCGGCCACCTCGCGGTAGGCGTCGGCGGAGAAACCGCCGTCCGCCACGATCGAGCGGCGCCGCTCGAAGGTATAGGCCTTTTCGACCCATTTGCGCACGGCTTCACGCAGCTGGTCCTGGTCTTCGCTGAAATCAAAATCCATATCGTCACCTGTTGTCGGTCGTTGATTGCGTACGTGCGTGCGGGATGGTCCGGCGGATGCTTGCGCCGGCGCCTAGCCCAGCACCACCTGCGACACGATGTTGCGCTGCACTTCGTTGGAGCCCCCATAGATGGTGGTCTTGCGCATGTTCAGGTAGGTCGTGGCCAGCGGCGCGCAGTGCAGCGCACCGACCGCGTCACCCTGCCATCCGGCTTCCATGGCCTCATGGATCAGCGGCAGGGCATAAGGCCCGGCCGCCAGCATCATCAGTTCGCTGTAGCGCTGCTGGATCTCGCTGCCCCGGATCTTCAGCAAGCCGGCCACGTCCAGTGACTGCTTGCCCGACTTCTCGGCCGCCAGCACGCGCAGTACCATCATCTCCAGTGCCACGACGTCGACCTCGAGGCGGGCAATCTCGTCGCGGAAGCGGGTATCGTCGTACACGCCTTCGGCCTTGGCGATGCGCTTGAGCCGTTCGAGCTCGCGCTTGGCCCGGTTGACGTCGGCGATGTTGGTACGTTCGTGGCTCAGCAGGTGCTTGGCATAGGTCCAGCCCTTGTTCTCCTCGCCGATGAGGTTTTCGGCCGGCACCTCGACGTTGTCGAAGAACACCTCGTTGACCTCCACGCTGCCATCGAGCAGCCGGATCGGCCGCACGGTGACGCCGGGCGACTTCATGTCGATCAGCAGGAAGCTGATGCCGGTCTGCGGCTTGCCTTCGGTGCTGGTACGCACCAGGCAGAAGATCCATTCGCCGTATTGACCCAGCGTGGTCCAGGTCTTCTGGCCGTTGACGACGTAGCTGTTGCCCCGGCGCTCGGCACGTGTCTTGAGCGAGGCCAGGTCGCTGCCGGAGCCCGGTTCGCTGTAGCCCTGGCTCCACCACACCTCGCCGCTGGCGATGCCCGGCAGAAAGCGGGCCTGCTGCTCGGGGCTGCCGAAGGCCATGATGACAGGGGCCACCATGACCGGCCCGAAGGGAACGACGCGGGGCGCGCCCGCCAGCGCACACTCCTCCTCGAACAGGTGCTTCTGCACCGAGTTCCAGCCCGGGCCGCCGAATTCCTTCGGCCAGCCGTGGCCCAGCCAGCCCTTCTTGCCCAGGATCCTGGCCCAGCGCTGCATGTCGTCGCGGCTCAGGTGCAGCGCATGGAGCACCTTGTGCGAGATGTCGGCAGGCAGGTTGTCCGCAACCCAGGCTCGGATCTCCTCGCGAAATGCTTGTTCTTCAGGGGTGAATGCCAGATCCATACAGATGTCTCCAAACGGGGAAGCGGTGTTGTAGCACGGTCGTGCGATTTTGCATGTCCGAGGCGCGACAAGGATAAGTCCTTGTGGCCGGCGGCGATAATTTTGTGATCTATGAAGAATATCGTGATCCTGATCTCCGGCACCGGGTCAAACATGGCCGCCATCGTCCGCGCGGCGCGCCGGGAAAACTGGGAGCAGCGGCTGCAGGCGCGGGTGGCGGCCGTGATCAGCAACCGACCGCAGGCCGGCGGTCTGGTCCATGCACAAGAGCAGGGGATCGCGACCGAGGTCGTGGACCATCGGTCGTTCGGCGAGCGCGAGGCGTTCGACCAGGCGCTGGCCCAGGCGATCGACCGGCATGATCCCGGTGGCCGTCCGGCGCTGGTGGTGCTGGCCGGCTTCATGCGGGTGCTCACGCCCGGATTCGTCGCCCACTACGAAGGCCGGCTGGTCAACATCCATCCGTCGTTGCTGCCGGCGTTCACCGGTCTGCACACCCACCAGCGGGCGCTCGACGCGGGTTGCCGGGTGGCGGGCGCGACGGTGCACATGGTCACCGCCGAACTCGACAACGGACCGATCCTGGCCCAGGCGGCCGTGCCGGTGCTGCCGGGTGACACCGCGGACAGCCTGGCGTCCCGCGTCGTGACCCAGGAGCATCGTATCTACCCGGCGGCGGTCGCCGCCTTGTTGCGCCGCTGAACCTCCATCCTGGCCCCGGCGTCCGGGCGGTGACGCCGGCGACCTGCGTGGGACAATCGCGCCATGCATCCCGCCCCTTTGTTGCAGGCCTGCGCCGACCTGGTCGCGCTGGTCCTGAAGTTCGATCATCCGGCGGACGCCGTCGTTGCGCGCTTTTTTCGCGATCACCGGTCGCTGGGGCCGCGCGAGCGGGCCACCTTGACCCAAAGCGTATATGCGGTGTTGCGCAAGAAGCAGCTGTTCGATCATCTGGCGCCTTCCGGTAGTGGCGCCAAGGCCCGGCGCATGGCGATCCTGGGTTTCGATGCCCCGCGCGCCTTTCTCGATGGCGCCTTGACCGATCAGGAAAAGGCCTGGCTCGATGCCTGTGGCCAGGTCGACGCGGCTGCCTTGATGGAGCGCCATCGCCACAACCTGCCGGACTGGCTGGCGCAGCGGCTCAAGGACGAGACCGGACCGGACTTCTGGCCGCTGGCGACCAGCCTCAACGAGCCGGCGCCGCTCGACCTGCGTGTCAATACGCTCAAGGCCAGGCGGGCCGAGGTGCGCACGACGCTGGCTGCCGCGGGCGTCACGGCGAGCGACACGCCGTATTCGCCGTGGGGCCTGCGTGTGCAGGGCAAGCCGCCGTTGACCCGGTTGGACACATACGCGGCTGGCGCATTCGAAGTGCAGGACGAAGGCTCCCAGCTGCTGGCCTTGCTGGTCGATGCCCATCGGGGCGAGATGGTCGTCGATTTCTGCGCCGGCGCCGGTGGCAAGACCCTGGCGTTGGGGGCGGCCATGCGCAACACCGGGCGCCTGTATGCCTTCGACACCTCGGCCCATCGCCTGGATGGACTCAAGCCCCGCCTGGCGCGCAGCGGCCTTTCCAATGTGCATCCCGTGGCGATCAGCCATGAGCGGGACGACCGCATCAAGCGGCTTGCGGGCAAGATCGATCGGGTCTTGGTCGATGCACCGTGTTCGGGACTGGGCACGCTGCGCCGCAACCCCGACCTGAAATGGCGCCAGGATGCCGCCGTGGTGGAGCAGATGGCGGCAACCCAGGCCGCGATCCTGGCCAGCGCGGCCCGATTGCTCAAACCCGGCGGGCGGCTG
The DNA here is from genome assembly GCA_027214345.1 of Comamonadaceae bacterium G21597-S1. Taxonomy (GTDB): domain Bacteria; phylum Pseudomonadota; class Gammaproteobacteria; order Burkholderiales; family Burkholderiaceae_C; genus CAISIP01. Next base: position 1,780 of record JAPWHR010000007.1, on the reverse strand, counting down.
GTCTATGCCACCTGCAGCCTGCTGCGACAGGAGAACGAAGACGTGGCCGATGCCTTCAGTGCCGCCCACGCAGACTTCGAATCGTTGCGTGCGGACGACACATTGACCGAATTGAAGGTCGATCAGGCCAATTCCCTGTGCCGGCAGGGCTTGAATGGCGCCTCTTACCTCCGGCTTTGGCCACATCGACATGCCACAGATGGATTTTTTGCCGCCATTTGGCGAAAAAAGACGTCATGATCGATTGAATTGTTACTTTTTGCCAATAGCTAGGATTCGGGCTAGGTGAAATCGCCTTGCCCCGCCTAAAATGCGGGGTGGTTGGACATGCGGCAACAGGCAAGAGCCTGCACGCGTGCCCGGCATACCCTTCAACACCTGACCACTGACTAGAGAGAGACGAAAAAGATGTTGCTACCTGACTGGGCTGTCCTGAACGCCATTGTCGAATGGCTGTCGCACGGACTATGGGATCTGACCTGGTGGGAAATCGTCCTGTACACGCTGGTGACGACGCACATCACGATTGCCAGCGTCACCATCTATCTGCACCGCCACCAGGCGCATCGAGCAATGGATCTGCATGCGATCCCGGCGCATTTCTTCCGCTTCTGGTTGTGGATCGGCACCGGCCAGGTGACGCGTGAATGGGTGTCCATTCACCGCAAGCACCACGCCAAGTGTGAAACCTCCGACGATCCGCACAGCCCGGTCGCCCATGGCATCAAGAAGGTGTTCTGGCAAGGCGCCGAGTTGTACCGGGCCGAGTCCAAGAACCAGGAAACCCTGAACAAGTACAGCCAGGGTTGCCCCAACGACTGGCTCGAGCGCAATCTGTATTCGCGTTTCAGCTGGCAAGGCGTCGGCCTGATGATGGTGATCGACCTGGCCTTGTTCGGCGCCGCCGGCCTGGCGGTCTGGGCTGTCCAGATGGTGTGGATTCCGTTCACCGCCGCCGGTGTCATCAACGGCATCGGCCACTACTGGGGTTACCGCAATTTCGAGGCGGCCGACGCGAGCACCAATATCGTGCCGTGGGGCATCATGATCGGCGGCGAGGAACTGCACAACAACCACCACACCTATCCGACGTCGGCCAAATTCTCGGTCAAGCCGTATGAGTTCGATATCGGCTGGGTCTACATCAGCATCCTGGCCAAGCTGGGACTGGCCCGCGTCAAGAAGACGCCACCGAAGCTGCAACTCGGCGATGTGCGCCCGGTGGCCGACGAGAAGACGCTCGAGGCCCTGATTGCCCACCGCTACGAAGTCATGGCCGGTTACGCCAAGGACCTGCGCAAGGCGTGTGTCGCTGAACTGGCGACCATCAAGGCCAAGCGCGGGGACGTCGCGGTACTGGTGGCGGCCAAGCGCTGGTTGCACCGTGACGCCGACAAGGTGCCCGCAGCGGCCGCTCCACAATTGGCGCTGGCCCGTGCGGCCCATCCGGCGCTGGACAAGATGGTGACCATGCGCGAGGAACTGCGCCAACTCTGGCTCAACACCTCGCAGTCGCGCGAGCAACTGGCCGTCGACCTGCAGGCCTGGTGCCATCGCGCCGAGAGCAGCGGCATCGCGGCGCTGCGCGAGTTCTCGTTCAAGTTGCGTGCTGCCAGGGCCTGACGGATTCGCTACCTGACGCGCTGACACGTCCAGGCGTCAGCCGCAACCACGACAAGCCCGGCCCCGGCCGGGCTTTTTCATGGTGCGCCCAGCATGGGCGCACTCCTGGAGGTGCAAGTCCTCCCGCGAGCTGGTCACAGTGAGCGAAGTGAAGCGC
>JAPWHR010000069.1 GCA_027214345.1 Comamonadaceae bacterium G21597-S1 | reverse complement strand
GTGGGGGGTTCGGCCGGTTTACACGAAGTGAAACCGGACAGACGGGGGGCGTCTTTCACTTCAGTTTTCCATGGCGCAGCGCGCCACCCACGACGTATAAAAGGTCCGGTGGCCGCGGAGCAGGCCAGGCCAGGGGCCGCCGCGCACGGCCGCTCCGAAGCGGCCGGCCCGCCCCCCAGTGGGGGGTTCGGCCGGTTTACACG
>JAPWHR010000068.1 GCA_027214345.1 Comamonadaceae bacterium G21597-S1 | reverse complement strand
TGCCGACCTTCCAAGGCATACCTGAACGACTGGTCTGGAGCGGGCAGTTCCGAAAGTCGAACGTCGCCTGCCAGTCTCAAAGAGTCGGATAGTGGGAAATCTTGAGCGGCAGCTCACCTTCGTCCACCGCAATTTCATACTTCTGGCTGGATGCCGCAAAGCCGACGACCAGCGGCGGCGGCAACCAGAATCAAGCCGATCAAATCAGGCGCCCGCCCAAA
>JAPWHR010000067.1 GCA_027214345.1 Comamonadaceae bacterium G21597-S1 | reverse complement strand
ACCTGGTGCTGCACAAAGATCTAGAATTTTTGTATTTTCCTTTGGATCTAAAACTTCTACAGCTTTTTGAGAAGCTTCCTGTTGAATAGTAAATAAACCTTCTTTAAATTCTGTGCTTCCAGCAAGTCCTGCTGGATTTAAAATCTTTAGAGAAGCAGAGCCTAAATTCCCCTTATCTACATTGTATCCTAATGCTTGTAAAGATTCTGTTAAATCTTTAGTATTTGTT
>JAPWHR010000006.1 GCA_027214345.1 Comamonadaceae bacterium G21597-S1 | reverse complement strand
CTTGCCGTGGTCCACGTGACCAATCGTGCCCACGTTCACGTGTGGCTTGGTACGCGCAAATTTTTCTTTTCCCATTTATCTAATCTCCAAAAGGACTCGAAAAGCCATTCACTCATCACGGCCAGCAACGACGCCAAGCGCCTCGACCTTGCCAACACACCAATGTGGTGCCCATTGCGGGAATCGGACCCGCGACCTCTCCCTTACCAAGGGAGTGCTCTACCACTGAGCCAAATGGGCTTCAAACCGCACTCAAACCAGCAAACACAACAAACCAGACCGTGGAGCGGGAGACGGGAATCGAACCCGCGTCATTAGCTTGGAAGGCTAGGGTTCTACCATTGAACTACTCCCGCATCACGGGACCCGAAAAAACGGAATCCCCGACACCCCTGCGCAGCCGCCACACGAACGGATCACATCACATCTACGCTCAATTCCTGCCTGATTTCAGTCTTGCCGATCGATAACCGAATTCAATCTTTCGCTGGTGGAGAGGGCTGGATTCGAACCAGCGTACTCGTAAGAGGGCAGATTTACAGTCTGCTGCCATTAACCACTCGGCCACCTCTCCTCGGGCGAACCTCAGATTATGCCACGTAATTGTGAACCTAACCAAGGAACCTGAACAAGATTATCCGTGATTCACCAGTCCACGGGCGGCACGCCATGCCGTTGCAGGAAATCATTGGTCCGGGCGAAATGACCGCAGCCCAGGAACGGGACCGGGGGACGCCGTGCCGACAAAGGCGACGGATGATTGGACCGCAGATACAGGCGCGGCCCGTCATCGCCGCCCCCATCCGCCTGCTCCAGACAGTCCTGCGCATGTTTACCCCACAACATGAACACGACTGGATCCGGCCTCCGCCGGATGGCCGCGATGATTTCGCCAGTAAGCACTTCCCAACCCATGCGGGCATGTGCGCCGGGGCGTCCACGCTCGACGGTCAGGCAGGTATTGAGCAGCAACACGCCCTGTTGCGTCCAGTGTGTCAGGTCGACCTCTGGCTCAATTCCGAGGGAAACCGACCCGGGCGCAAGTTCCCCGGCGCGGCGTTCCTGCGCAATCTCGGCCTGGATATTGCGCAAGGACGGCGGCGCAGGTACACCATTGGCCACGGAGAACGCCAGCCCGTGGGCCTGGCCCGGACCGTGATACGGGTCCTGGCCCAGGATCACGACGCGCACCTGATGCAGCGGCGTCAGCCGCAACGCCCTCAGCGGCTCGGGGGGATAGATCGTGGCCCCCGCAGCCAAGCGCGCCTTGATGGCTTCGCCCAGTCGGCGGCCGACGGCGCCGGCAATAAATGCATCGACCGTCTCGCGCCAGTCCGGCGCGACCGGCCAGGCGCACGGATCCCAGGCTGCCAACCCAGCCTCCAGCCAATCCATCTGGCTGGCCGACGGCTCACGTGCCATGGATCCGCTGCGCACGAGCGCAAGCCATGCTCACCGGCGAACCGGCACGTCCGGGCCGCTCACGAACGCCCCTGCGACGGAAACAGTTGCGCCATCGCAACACCGGGATCGGGCGCCCGCATGAAAGCCTCGCCCACCAGGAACCCGTGGACGCCCGCATCGTTCATGCGTTGCACATCCTTGCGCTCGTGGATGCCGCTTTCCGTGATCAGCAATCGATCCGATGGCACCTTGGGCAACAGATCCAGCGTCGTATCCAGTGAAACGTCGAAGCTGCGCAGATTGCGGTTGTTGATGCCGAGCAACGGTGTCTTCAGTGCCAGCGCACGGCCCAGTTCCTGCTCGTCATGCACCTCGACCAGCACGGACATGAACAGACCGTGGGCCATCGCCTCGAAGTCACGCAACTGGGCGTCGTCCAGGCAGGCCGCAATGAGCAGGATCGCGTCGGCGCCCATGGAGCGGGATTCATAGATCTGGTAGGGATCGATGATGAAATCCTTGCGCAGCACCGGCAACGGGCACGAAGCACGGGCCTGCTTCAGATAGTCGGCCTGCCCTTGGAAGAACTGCTGGTCAGTCAGCACCGACAGGCAGGCCGCGCCATGTTCGGCATAGGTCTGGGCGATGTCGGCGGGCACGAAATCTTCCCGGATCACGCCCTTGGACGGGCTCGCCTTCTTGATCTCGGCAATCACCGCATTGCGTCCGGCACGCATGCGCTGGCGCATCGCGTCTTCGAAGTCCCGTGTCAGGACACGGGACTCGGCATCGGCACGCACCAGCGCGAACGGGCGCCGATCCAGCGCCGCGGCGACCTCCGCACGCTTGACCGCAACAATTTCATTCAGGATATCGGACATGTTCGTGGCACCAGACGAAACCTCCGATCGTAGTCCAGCCGGATGACAGTCCTCACCAGCTCACCGGCCGGCCGGATTTCGCGCTTTCGGACGCCGCGTCGGCCAGCTCCTGCGCGGCCAGGCCATCGGCCACCGTGGTCCGGAACGCCGAGCCGGATTGCAGGCAGTCGAAGAAATGCGCCATCTCGAGCCGATAGGCCGCGGCATAGCGCTGGAGGAAAAAATTCTCCGGGTTGTCGCCATGGATGCCGCCGGCATCCCATTGCACGACCTCGGTCGGCCGGTGGTTGCCGCATTGCAGCAGGCCGTGCGAGCCCATCACCTCGAAACGCTGGTCGTACCCATAGGCCGAACGCCGCGTCGTGTTGATCTGGCACAACCGTCCCTTGGCCGTGCGGATGGTCACCGCGGTGCAGTCCAGGTCCCCGGCGGCACCGATGGACGGGTCGGTCAGCACCGAGCCGGTCGCACTGAGCCACTGGGCCGTGTCTCCGTCGGCGCACAGGATCCAGCGAAACACGTCAAAGTCGTGGATCAGCATGTCGCGGAAGATCCCTCCCGAGGCCTTGATGTAGTCCACCGGTGGCGCCCCCGGGTCGCGGCTGGTCACGATCAGCATCTCCGGATTGCCGATCTCGCCGCGATCGAGCCGGGTGCGCGCCTCGTTGAAGGTGGGATCGAACCGACGCTGGAAACCGATCATGCAGGCCACGCCGGCCTGTTGCACCGCCTGCACGCAGGACCGTACCCGCGCCAGCGACAGATCGATCGGCTTCTCGCAGAAGATATGTTTGCCCACCCCCGCCGCGCGGCTGAGCAGATCGCTGTGCGTGTCGGTGCTCGACGCAATCACCACCGCGTCGACGGCGGGATCGGCAAACACCTGGTCGGCACTCGCCACCTGGGCGCCGAGCTGGCGCGCCAGCGACCCGGCAGCGTCCGCGACCGGATCACTGACGTATTTCAAAGTGACGCCGGACAAGGCCGCCAGGTTGCTTGCGTGAATGCGGCCGATCCGGCCGGCTCCAAAAATCGCGACGTTCTTCATGCTCGCTCCCGTGGGAAATGACGCCACCTCCGGCCCGCGGCAAGACACCGGGGTCGGACATGCCGATACCGCGGCGCCATGCGCCGCCGACATGCGAACGCGCACTATAAGCGCTTGCACGGCGATTCGGAAAATTGGTTCCCGAGCGCATTCACCGTAGAATTTTTGTTCCACCCGCAGCCGATGGCCGGCGCGCATCGCCTCCAACGGAGACCCGCATGGTTCAGCCAATCCGGTTTGCCATCAATCGCATCTGCGCCTCGCGCCTGCCGCTGCCTGCCTTTGCCGCCATGGCGTGCCGCCTGGGCGTGACCATGATCGAACTGCGCAACGACCTCAATGGTGTCGAAACCCGCGACGGAACACCAGCCGGCGACATCCTCGCCATCACCCGCGACCACGGCCTGACGATCCGATCGATCAACGCCTTGCAGCGTTTCGACCAATGGGACGCCGCGCGCACCCACGAGGCCACGGAGCTGATGCGCCTTGCCAGCGCCTGCAACGCACAGGCCATTGTGTTGTGCCCGACCAACAGTCGCCAGGGCACGCGCTCCGGCGCCCAACGCCACGACGACCTGCTGCTGGCCCTGCAACAGATCCTGCCGCTGCTGCAGTCCCACGGCTTGACCGGCCTGATCGAGCCACTCGGATTTGCCGAATGCACCCTGCGCTACAAGTCACGGGCCCAACACGCGCTGCGGGCACTGGGATCGCCCGCTTCGCTGCAACTGGTACACGACAGCTTCCATCACCACCTGGCAGGTGAAGACGGGTTCTTCGCGGCCGACACAGGACTGGTACATGTCTCGGGCGTCGACGACCCGTTGCCGGCACGCGATGCGATGCGCGACGCGCACCGCGTCCTGGTGGGCCCGCACGACCGCCTGGACACCGTCGGTCAGCTGCGCACCCTGCTGGCCGGCGGCTACCGCGGCGCCGTGTCCTTCGAGCCGTTCGCCGATGCCGTCATCACCGCCGGCGACATCGAGCAGCAACTGGCGCGCAGCATGGCTTATCTCTCGGCCGCCGTGGCCGCGTCGACCGGTGCCGACGGCAATTCGGTGCGATAGGCCAGCGCAATGAACAGGCTCTGTGCCAGGCACATGGTGTTGGTCAGCGACCGGAAGCCGAACGTGCTGCTCTCGTGCACCACCAGAGTGGCGGCGGCCATCGCGGCCAGCGGGCTCATCTGGCTGTCGGTGATCGCGATCAGCCGCGCGCCGCGCGCGACCGCCGCCCGTGCACACTCCAGCGACTCCGGGGCATACGGCGTGTAGCTGATGACGACGATCACGTCGCCCGGACGCACGCTGCGCAAATGACCTTCGTACATGCCACCCAGGCCGGTCAGCAGCGCGACCCGCTTGTCCGTGTGTTGCAACGCATAGGTCAGGTAGGTCGCGACGGCGAACGAGCGTCGGCAACCGACGACCCAGATCGCGTCCGTGGCCGCGAGCAGCGCCACGGCATCGTCGAACACCGTGCTGTGCAGATCCCGCTTGAGTTCCTGCATGCCGGAAATGCTGCCGCCGATGAACTCGTCGGCAATGTCAGCGCTGCTCAACCGCCCCTGCGCCTGCTCGATGACGCGCCGGATGCGCACCTGGTAGTTGCGGCTCGGCGCGATCTGCTGCGCAATGCCGTCGCGGAAGATCTTCTGCATCTCGGAATAACCCGAAAAGCCGAAACGCTTGGCAAACCGGATCACGGCCGACGGCTGCACCTCGCAGCGCTGGGCCACGTCCTGAATCCGGTCCAGGCCGATATGGTCGCGGTGCTGCTCGACATACCGCGCGATCACCTTGAGCTGGCGGCTCAGCGACTCGTAGGCATCGCCGATATCGGCCAGCAATTGTTCAGCCGCCGGGTTGGACTCCGGCCGGACTCCGGGGGCGTGGGGCGCGTTCACGATGTCGGCAATGTGCTGCAGCAACGAAAAAATAGAAAAAACATTCTAGGCGTTTGCCCGAGTGCAATTTCAATGCGTTGCGTCACCATGCCCTCGCATGCCTGATACGCGACGACGATGAACGAATACTCCCTATGGCTGTTGCCCGGACCGGACCATGAGCCCGTCCTGGTGGAGACGATCGCCCGGCTATCGGCGCTGATGCAGGGCGCACGATTCGAGCCGCACGTGACCATCCAGGGTGACCTCGACCTGCCGCTGCACGAGCTGCAGCAATTGGCCCGCACCCTGGCCGCACACATCACCGTGCAGACCTGGACCATCGCCGGGGTCGGGTCGGACGAGCACTTCTTTCGTTGCCTGTACCTGCGCCTGCCCCCCAGTGCCGCGTTCGACCAATTGCAGTCGGCGGTCGCGGCGGCCGCCGGCTCCCGCTCCGGCCAGTCCCCGTATCCGCACCTGAGCCTGGCCTATGCCCAGCCGCACCCCGACAACCAGCGCCTGTGCCAGCTGATGGCCGAGCAGTTCGCCGACCGGCCGCTGACGCTGGACCGGATCGCCGTGGTACGGTGCTCCAGCCAGCTGCCGGTCACCCATTGGGCCATCGAGTCGACCTATGCGCTTGCGCCACCTGCCATGACACATTCCGCAGCCCCGCCCGCCCTGGACATTGCCCCCGGCCGCAGCCACGACATCGCCTGCCTGGGTCGGCTCGCCGTCGACCTGTACGCGCAACAACTTGGCGCGCGACTCGAGGACGTATCGAGTTTCGCCAAGTACCTGGGTGGCAGTTCGGCCAATATCGCGTTCGGCGTCGCCCGGCTGGGCCTGCGCGCGGCCATGGTCTCGCGGGTCGGCGACGAACAGATGGGGCGCTTCCTGACCGAGACGCTGGCGCGCGAGGGTTGCGACATTTCCCAGGTCCAGGTCGACCCGCAGCGCCTGACCGCGCTGGTGTTGCTCGGCCTCAAGGATCGCGACACTTTCCCGCTGCTCTTCTATCGCGAAAACTGCGCCGACATGGCGATCGACCCGGACCTGATCGACGAAGACTTCATCGCCGGCTGTCGTGCGCTGCTGATCACCGGCACCCATCTCAGTGCGCCGACGGTGCGTGCCGCATCCGGCCGGGCCTTGACCCATGCCGCCCGCCACGGCGTGTTGCGGGTGCTCGACATTGACTACCGTCCCGTGTTGTGGGGCCTGACCAAGCGGGGCGAAGGCGCCAACCGCTACGTGGCCGATGCCCAGGTCACCGCCCAGTTGCAGGCGATGCTGCCCCAGTTCGACCTGCTGATCGGCACCGAGGAGGAATTCCTGATCGCCGGCGGCGTCGCCGACGACCTGCTGGCCTCGCTGCGTGCCGTGCGGGCCGTGACGTCGGCGGCACTGGTGGTCAAGCTCGGCGCGGCCGGCTGCTGCTTCATTCCCGGCGCCGTACCACGGCAACTGGAAGACGCACAGACGGTCCAGGGCGAACGGGTCGAGGTGATGAACGTGCTGGGCGCCGGCGACGCATTCGCCGCCGGCCTGATGACCGGGTTCCTGCGCGGCATGGACTTTGCCGGAGCCGCGCGGCTGGCCAACGCCTGCGGCGCCATCGTCGTGTCGCGCCACGCCTGCGCGCCGGCCATGCCGACGCCGGAAGAACTCGCGCACTGGTTCGGCGGCACGCGCAACCCGCGCGTCGATGCCGACCGCCAGCTCGCCCATCTGCACCGTGCCACGCCCCGGCGCCGGGCCTGGCCGGAGTTGCAGGTCATCGCCTTCGACCATCGCAGCCAGTTCCTCGCACTCGCACGCGAGACCGGTGCCTGCACCGCGGACGTGGTGCGTTTGAAACAACTGCTGCTGCGCGCTGTGGAACAGGCCGAGGCCGGCGCTGCGCTGCAGGGCCGGATCGGCGTCCTGATCGACGGCGGCGAATACGGCGCCGATGCACTGGCCGCCGCCACCGGACGTGGCTGGTGGGTCGGCCGGCCGGCCGAATTGCCGGGCTCGCGTCCGCTGCGTTTCGACGGCGGCCTGTCCATCGGCAGCCATCTGCACCATTGGCCCGCCGAGCAGGTCTGCAAATGCCTGGTCCACTACCACCCGGACGACCCGGCGCCACTGCGGCTCGAGCAGGAGCTCAAGCTGCAGGAGTTGTGGCAGGCCACCCGCGCCAGCGGCCACGAATTGCTGCTGGAGGTCATCTGCCCCGGCGTCGGCGCGGACGACGCTGACGCCATCGTGCTGCGCGCGGTCAAGCGGATGTACAACCTCGGCCTGCGGCCCGAGTGGTGGAAACTCGCACCGATGCGCACAGGCGGCTGGGACGCGCTGGGCCAGCTGGTAGCCGAGCGCGATCCGCTGTGCCGCGGTGTCGTCATCCTGGGTCTGAACCAGCCGCTGGATCAGCTGGCCGAGCGTTTTGCGCAGGCCCTGCATCCGATCGTCAAGGGTTTCATGGTCGGGCGCAGCCTGTGGGCCGAACCATCGCGGCGCTGGTTGCAGCAGCAATGCAGCGACCAGGAACTGGTGGACGCGGTCGCGGACAACTTCTCCGTGTTGTCCCGCGCCTGGGCGAACCGGCATGCTCATGCGACGATCGGGGCCTGACCCGATGGCCCCGCCCACGAAGATGACCACCGAACGACTGACGCTGTCCCAGGCCCTGGTGCGCCATCTGGCCGCGCTGCAGGTCGAGATGCCCGACGGCACGCTGCAGCCGTACTGCGCCGGCGTGTTCGCGATCTTCGGCCACGGCAACGTGGCCGGTCTGGGCGAGGCCTTGTGGGCGCAGCGTGCGTCGCTGCCCACCTGGCGTGCGCACAACGAGCAGGCCATGGCCCATGCGGCCATCGCCTACGGCAAGGCCGTGTTCCGCCAGCGCATGATGGCGGTCACCACGTCCATCGGGCCAGGCGCGACCAACCTGCTGACCGCCGCGGCACTGGCGCACGTGAACCGCCTGCCGCTGCTGATGTTGCCGGGCGACACCTTCGTATCCCGCGCACCGGACCCGGTGCTGCAGCAACTCGAACACCCGGCGTACGGCGACGCCAGCGTCAACGACGCCTTCCGGCCTCTGACCCGGTATTTCGATCGCATCGTGCGCCCCGAACAGATCCTGCAGTCGCTGCCGCGCGCGATCGCGACCATGCTCGACCCCGCCAGCTGCGGCCCGGTCTGTCTGGCGCTGCCACAGGACGTGCAGGCCGAGGCGTTCGACTGCCCCGCCGCCTTCCTGCAACCGGCACCGCTGCACATCCGGCGCCCCGGCCCGGATGCCAACGAACTGCAGGCCGCATCCACCATGCTGCGCCGCGCGCGCAGGCCGCTGATCGTCGCCGGCGGCGGCGTGTTGTACAGCCAGGCCTGGGACGCGCTGGACCGTTTCGCACGCGCGCACGGCGTGCCGGTGGCCGAAACCCAGGCTGGCAAGGGCAGCCTGCGCTGGGACCATCCGCTCAATCTCGGTGCCGTCGGCGTGACCGGCTCGCCAGCGGCCAACGACTTGGCCCGCGAAGCCGATCTGGTCATCGCCATCGGCAGCCGGCTGCAGGATTTCACCACCGGCTCGCGCAGCCTGTTCGGCGCGCCGGTGCTGGGCATCAACGTGCTGGCGTCCGATGCCCTCAAGTGCGGTGGCGCCGGCCTGGTGGCGGATGCCCGCCTGGCGCTCGATGCCTTGCACGCCGCACTCGACGACTGGCGAGCCGACGCCAGCTGGAGCACGACCTGCGCCGCGCGCGCCGACAGCTGGCGCCGCCGGGTCGCCCAGCTGACGACGGCCGAACCGGCAAGCGGAACCCGGCCCTACGATGCCGACGTGATCGGCGTCGTGCGCGACTCGACCAGGCACAGCGACGAGACCGACGTCGTGGTCTGCGCCGCCGGCACCTTGCCGGCCGAACTGCACAAGCTGTGGCGGGCCGGCACGCCGGGCAGCTACCACGTCGAATACGGTTATTCCTGCATGGGGTACGAGATTGCCGGCGGCCTGGGCGTCAAGATGGCCCGGCCGCAGCAGGAGGTCATCGTCATGGTGGGCGACGGCTCCTACCTGATGCTCAATTCCGAGATCGCGACCTCGCTGATGCTCGGGCTCAAGCTGATCATCGTGGTGCTGGACAACCGCGGCTTCGGCTGCATCGCGCGGCTGCAATCGGCCAGCGGCGGAGCCTCGTTCAACAACATGCTCGACGATTGCGCGGTGCCGGGCCAGGCTGCGGCGCGGATCGACTTCGCGGCCCATGCCCGCAGCCTGGGTGCCGACGCCCGGCATGTCGCCGACCTGGCGGAGCTGCGCACCGCGATGGTCGCGGCGCGCTCGGCGACCCGCACGCAGGTGCTGGTGATCGACACCACGCACACGCGCACCACCGACGATGGCGGCTGCTGGTGGGAGGTGGCGATCCCCGAGGTCTCGTCGCGAGACGAAGTCAACCGCGCGCGCGCGGCCTACGACACGGCCAGGAAGGAACGGCAACGATGAACTGGAACGTGCGCATCGGCATCAACCCGATCAGCTGGATGAACGACGACCTGCCCGCGCTGGGCGGCGAGACGTCGCTGGAGACCGCATTGTCGGAAGGCCGGCAGATCGGATATGCGGGCTTCGAGCTCGGCAACAAGTTTCCCAAGGACGGACCGGGCCTGCAGGCCAAGCTGGCCGAATTCGGCCTGGCCTGCGTGTCGGGCTGGTACAGCGGCCTGCTGGCCGAGGACGGCGTCGAGGCCGAGATCGCGCGCTGCCATGACCACATGGCCAAGCTGCAATTCAACGGTGCCAAGGTCGTCGTCTATGGCGAGTGCGCGGGCACGATCCAGGGCCAGATCGACACGCCGCTCGGCCATCGGCCCCGCTTCGTCGATCCGGCCCAGTGGCAGGCCTATGGCGAGAAACTCGACGCCTTCGGCGCCCACCTGCGGCAGACCTACGGCCTGACCCTGGCCTACCACCACCACATGGGCGCCTATGTGGAGTCGCCCGAGGACGTCGACCAGCTGATGGCGGTCACCGACCCGCGCCATGTCGGACTGCTGTTCGACACCGGCCACGCCTGGTTCGGCGGCGCCGGGGATCCGGTGCCGATGCTGCGCAGACATCTCGCGCGCGTGGTGCACGTGCATTGCAAGGACGTGCGCGCGCAAGTGATCGCGCAGGCGCGCAACGACGGCTGGAGTTTCCTGACCAGCGTTCTGTACGGCGCGTTCACCGTCCCCGGCGACGGTGCAATCGACTTCGACGCCGTTTTGTCCACGCTGCACGCAGGCGGCTACCAGGGCTGGCTGGTGGTCGAAGCCGAGCAGGATCCGGCCGTGGCACCGAGTTTCCGGTACGCCAGCCTGGGTTATGCGACCTTGCACGGCATGGTCGAACGCCTGTCCACGAACCCGGGAGCATGACATGGTGAGTCGATTGCAGGTCAAGGCACGGCACGACGGGCGCGCCATCGTCGAGGTGACGCCTGCGCGCGCGGGCTGGACACATGTCGGCTTCAAGGCCGTGCGACTCGCGACCGGCGAGCACGAGACCGTCGAGACCGGCACACGCGAGTTGTGTCTGGTCGTGTTGTCCGGCACGGTCGACGTCACGGTGGACGGGCGGGATTTTCCGGCCCTGGGCATACGCGACAGCGTGTTCGACGCGGTGTCACCAGCCGCGGTGTACGTACCCCCCGGCAAGATGGTCCGGGTGCTGGCCGCACGCGACGCCGAACTGGCACTGTGCACGGCGCCCGGCGACGATCAGCCGCGGGAGGTGCGTCTGCTCGATACAGCCCGGATGCCGCGCAGCGTACGCGGCAAGGGCAGCAACACCCGCTACGTGTGCGACATCCTGCCGCACGACGATGCGACCGCCGCCCATCTGCTGGTGGTCGAGGTGTTGACGCCGGCGGGCCATGCATCGAGTTATCCGCCGCACAAGCACGACACGGAAACGCCGCCGCACGAAACCCGGCTGGAAGAGACCTACTACCACCGGCTCAAGCCGCCGCAGGGTTTTGCGTTCCAGCGCGTCTACACCGACGACCGCAGCATCGACGAGGCCTGCGCTGTGGAGGACCATGACGTGGTGATGGTGCCACGCGGATACCACCCGGTCGTCGCGCCGCACGGCTACGACCTGTATTACCTCAACGTGATGGCCGGGCCGAACCGCCTGTGGGTGTTCCGCAACGACCCGGCACATGAATGGATGCTCCGGTAGGCCGCCTCCCCCCACGAGCACGCACTCCCCCGCTGCCAACACGAACAGGATCCCGCATGACCGAACTGATGACCGCGATCACCGAGATCGTCCGCGCCGGCGGCGCCACGATGCGCCAGGCCTTCACCGCGCCCCACAAGCCGGCCTATTCGATGAAGGGCCGGCAGGACTACCTGACCGCCACCGACGGCGCGGTCGAGCAACTGGTACGCGACGCCATCGAGCGGCATTTCCCCGGCGACGCGGTACTTGGCGAAGAAGGCGGCGGTTCGGTCGACGGCACCCGGCTGTGGATCGTCGACCCCGTCGACGGCACGGCCAACTTCGCACGCCAGATTCCGCACTACTGCATCTCGCTGGGCCTGCTGGTGGACGGACGGCTCGAGGCCGGTGCGATCTACGAACCCAACCAGGACGAGTTGTTCCTGGCCCAGCGTGGCAAGGGTGCCTGGCTCAACGGCGAGCGCATGCAGGTCAGCGGCGTGTCGGACATCAACCAGTCCACGGTCGAGATCGGCTGGTCGCCCCGCATCCCGGTGCAGACCTACGTGGACATGGTTGGCCGCGCCGCCCACGCCGGCTGTTCGGTGCGCCGCGCCGGCTCGGGAGCACTGGGGCTCGCATATGTCGCGGCCGGCCGGATCGAAGCGTATGCCGAAGCCCACATCAACTCCTGGGACGTGGCCGGCTCACTGCTGCTGATCACCGAGGCCGGCGGCCACGTCAGCGACTTCTGGGCCCCTGGCGGCATTGCCAACGGCAATCCGATCCTGGCCAGCAACGCGGCTCTCAAGTCCAGCATGCAGGAGTTGTTCGGCACGCCGCTGACCTGACCCTTGCCGGCCGGGATGGGGCGCTGCAACCGGTGCGCGGCCTCAATCCCGCAGCAACACCACGTCTCCCACGCCGAATCCCAGCGCGACCGCATCGCCGGCGGCGATCGGATGGTCGGTATCGGAGGCTGTCACGAACAGGTCGCCGAGCGCACACTGGACGATGTATTCCATCTGCTCGCCCACGTAGGTCGCCTTTTGCACCGTCGCCTCCAGCGTGTTCGCACTGCCGGCCGGCTGCAACGAGACCCGGTTCGGGCGCACCGCCACATGGCGCTGGCTGGTCGTGCCCTCGCAGGGGTTGGTCTGCAGCATCAATCCGCCCAGCCGCACCATCGCCGGCTCGCCGCTCCCACCGGCGGAGATGACCTCGCAGGGCAACACGTTCGCCTCGCCGATGAAGTCGGCCACGAACCGGGTCTGCGGCAGGTCGTGCAGTTCGCGCGGCGAGCCGGTCTGCGCGATGACCGCGTTGTTCATGACCACGATGGTGTCGGACACCGCCAGCGCTTCCTCCTGGTCGTGTGTCACGTAGACCACGGTCAGGCCCAGTGCCTGCTGCAGGTCGCGGATCTCCTGGCGCACGTACCGGCGCAGCTTGGCATCCAGGTTGGACAGCGGCTCGTCGAACAGCAGCACCCGCGGCTCGAGCACGATGGCGCGGGCCACCGCCACCCGTTGCTGCTGGCCGCCGGAGAGTTCGTTCGGATACCGGGCAGCGAGTTTGTCCAGCCCGAGCTGCTTCAGGACCTCGTTCGCCTTGGGCACGATCGCGCCCTTGGCGAAGCCCGACATCTTCAGCCCGTAGCTGACGTTCTCCATCACCGTCATGTGCGGAAACAAGGCGTAGGACTGGAACACCATCGACACGTCGCGGGCCGTAGCCGGCAGCCGGGTGACGTCATCGTCGCCGATCAGGATGCGCCCGCTGGTGGCCATCTCCAGCCCGGCGATCATGCGCAGCGTCGTCGTCTTGCCGCAGCCGGACGGACCGAGCAGCGTGACCAGCTTGCCGGCCGGGAAATCCAGCGAGACCTGGTCCACCGCCGCGACGGTGCTGGTGCCGTAGCGCTTGGTGACCTTGTCGAAGACGACCCGGGCCGGACCCTTGCTGCGCTCCGCGTTTCTGGGGGGAGTGTTCATGCGCCTCCTGCGATCATCGTCGTTGATTCCTGCTGGCCGCCACGGCGACCGAGCTTGCGTTGCCCGACCAGCCACTGGAACACGCCGATGGCCGCGAGCATGACGACGATCAACACCGTCGAATACGCGATCGCAACGCCGTATTCATTGTTCTCGACCCGGCCGATGATGTAGCTCGTCGCCATGTCGTGCCGCGCACTGACCAGGAAGATCACCGCGCTGATGGCCGTCATGCTGCGCACGAAGCTGTACACCAGCGCCGACAGGATGGCGGGCCGGATCAGCGGCAGCGTGATGCGCCGGAACGTGGTCCAGGAATTGGCGCCCAGCGTCAGCGAGGCCTCGTCCAGGCTCTTGTCGATCTGCGACAGCGACGCGATGCCCGAACGCACGCCCACCGGCATGTTGCGGAACACGAAGCAGATCACCAGGATGGCGGCGGTGCCGGTGAGTTCGATCGGCGGCACGTTGAAGGCGATGATGTAGCTCACGCCGATCACCGTGCCCGGAATCGCGAAGCTGAGCATCGTGCCGAACTCGAACGCCTGCTTGCCGCGGAATTCCTGGCGCGTCAGCAGCCAGGCGGTGAGCAGGCCGACCGCCGCGGTCAGCGGCGCCGAGATGGTGGCGATCTGTATCGTGGTCCAGAAGCTGTTCCAGGCCGAGCCTTCCCAGCGCAAGCCGAACTCGCCGTAGGCGATCTTGAACGCGTGCACGTAATGCTTGAACGTCAGCGTATGGTCCAGGCCCCACAGCTGCACGAAGCTGCCGTAGACGATCATCAGGTAGACGACGATGGTGAACAGGCCCCAGATCGCTGTGACGACCGTGATCGGCCAGGCGATGCGCCGCGGCAACGGTGGATGCATGCCGCCGTCGCCCTTGCCGCTGACCGACGTGTAGGAGCGCCGGCCCAGCCAGCGCTGCTGCAGGTAGAACGCACCGATGGTGTACAGCAGCAGGATGATGGCCAGCACCGCGGCCCGGCCCTGGTCGTTCTGGGAGCCGACGACGGCAAAGAAGACCTCGGTCGACAACACGTTGAAGTTGCCGCCCAGCACCAGCGGGTTGCCGAAGTCGGCCATGCTCTCGATGAAGCCGAGCAGGAAGGCATTGGCCAGGCCGGGGCGCATCAGCGGCCAGGTGACGGTCTTGAAGGTTTCCCAGCGGCTCGCGCGCAGCGTCTGCGCCGCCTCCTCGAGCGACGGACTGATCGCCTCGACCACGCCGATCAGCACCAGGAAGGCAATCGGCGTGAACGACAGCAACTGCGCGATCAGCACGCCGGTGAAGCCATAGACCCAGCGCGTCGGCTCCACGCCGAACTGCGCCGCGACGAACTGGGTCACGTTGCCGGACAAGCCGAACAACAGGATGATGGCCAGGCCGATGACGAACGGCGGCGTGATGATGGGCAACAGCGACAGCGACTTGAACGCGGAGCGAAAGCGCACGCCGGTGCGGGTCAGCACCAGCGCAAAGGCCAGTCCGAGCAGCGTCGACAACACGCCGACGGTGATCGCCAGCAGCAATGAGTTCCAGGCCACGCCGCAGGTCGAGCGCGAATAGAAGCAGGCCACGCGCCAGATCTTGTCGTCCACCAGGCGCTCGACGAACGGCGCCAGGGCCCAGCCGCCATCGGGCCCGCGGAACGGGATGGCCAGCATCTGCAGCACCGGCAAACCGATGAACAGCAGCGTCAGCGCGATCACCAGGCCCAGCGAGCCGGCGACAAAGGCGTCGCCCGAGACCATGCCGCGCAGCGCCAGTCCGCGCGTGAGCAGAAACAGGAAACCGGCCCCGGCGACCAGCGCGCCGTAACCCATGCCGAACTGGCGCTGTTCGGTCTCGCCGAACAGCTCCGCCAGCCAGGCGAGATTCCAGCCGCGCAAGCCGAACAGGAAACCCTGGGCCAGCATGTAGGCGATGCCCAGCAGCCCCAGCGCCATCAACAGGCGCGCCTGCACAGCCTGCGACGCGCCGCGCAGGCCCGCCAGCAAGGCGATCAGCGCCAGCACGCCGACCGGCAGCAACCACAGGTTGCGTCCCTGCAGCCACAGGAACAAGGCCGGCGCCGCGTCGCCGGACAGCGGATAGTCGCGCAGCCAGCCGGTGCTCCAGAAGCCGTCCTGGATCGCGTACCACGGCAAGACCGCAACGGCCAGCACCACGCACAGCGCGATGCCGGCTGCCTGGCGATCCAGGCGGGAAATCTGCACGGTCTGGCGGACGCTAGTAGCGGACCTGGGCCTTGCGGTCAGCGCGGGAGGGAGCCGATTTCATCGTCCCACTTCTTGAGCAGGCGCTTGCGTTCGGCCGACGAGCCGTACTTGACGAAGTCATAGTCGATCAGCTTGATCTTCTTGAGGTCGGGTGCCTTGGGCGAGGTCTTGGCCGCCTTGTTCGACGGCACCTGGAAGGACTTGACCTCCTGGGCCTTGCTCTGGAATTCGGCGTCCAGCGCGAAGTCGTAGAACTTCTTGGCGTTTTCCAGGTTGCGCGCGCCCTGCACGATGCTCATCGAGCCGATCTCGTAGCCGGTGCCTTCGCACGGGATCACGGTCTTGATCGGGAAACCGGCCTCGGCCACCGCCACCGCGTCGTGCGCGAACACGATGCCGATGACCGTCTCGCCGGCACCGGCGGCCTTGATCGGCGCCGAACCCGACTTGGTGTACTGGTTGACGTTGGCGTTCATGGCCTTGAGGAACTTGAAGGCCTCGTCCTCTCCGAACAGCTGCACCAGCGTGGCCAGCAAGGTATAGGCGGTACCGGACGAATTCGGGTTGGCGACCTGGATCTTGCCCTTGTACACCGGCTTGATCAGGTCCTTCCAGCACTTGGGCTCGGGCAGGCCCTGTTTCTTGAGCAGTTCGGTGTTGAAGCCGTATCCCAGCGCGCCGGAATAGATGCCGACGGTGCGCACCTTCGAAGCCACCGCCTGGCTGTTGGCCCAGTCGAACAACTGGGTCCGCAGCGGCGATGCGTAGGCCTGGGTCAGGCCCTCCTCGGCCGCCTGCAGGTGCGGGTCGCCGGTGCCGCCCCACCACACGTCGCCCTTCGGGTTGGACGACTCGGCCTTGATCTGGGCATAGGTCTCGCCGGAGCTCTTGCGGGTCATGTCGACCGAGATGCCGGTCTTCTTCTCGAACTCGGTCTTGGCCTGCTGGCACCAGGCGGCGTCGGAGCTGCAATACAGGGTCAGGCGACCCTGGGCCAGGGCGGGCAGCGTGGACAGCCCCAGCAACAAGGTCAACAAACCGGAAATGGTGGTACGGCGCATGGCATGTCTCCTGATGGGTTCTTGGACGCTGGTTTCGCAGCATTCGTGGGCACGGACCACACCACCTTAGGCACCGGCGCGAGCTCGGTCAATGCGTGTAAACACGCAGACAACGCATAGAAAACGGCCCGGCGCCCATCCGGACCCCCGGTGGGGCGCAGGCCGCAGGCCGATCGTCAGGCCGCCGCGGCCGTGGTCGCCGCGACCAGCTCCGCCAGCTTGGCCTTGGCGGCGCCGGATTCGATGGCGGCACGGGCCTTGGCAATACCGGCCTCGATCGTGTCGGTGACGTTCGCCGCGTACAACGCCGCGCCGGCGTTGAGAATCACGATGTCCCTCGGCGCGCCGTCCTGGTTGTCGAGCACGCCGAGCAGCATGGCCCGGGACTCTTCGGCGGTTTCCACCTTGAGCGCACGGTTGCTGGCCATCACCATGCCGAAGTCCTCCGGATGGATTTCGTATTCGTTGATCTCGCCGTTGCGCAGTTCGCCGACCATGGTCGCGGCGCCCAGGCTGACCTCGTCCATGCCATCGCGGCCGTACACCACCACCGCGTGTTCGGTGCCCAGGCGCTGCAGTGCCCGCACCTGGATGCCGACCAGGTCCGGATGGAACACGCCCATCAGGATGTTGGGCGCGCCGGCCGGATTCGTCAGCGGCCCGAGCAGGTTGAAGATGGTGCGCACGCCCAGTTCCTTGCGCACCGGCGCCACGTTCTTCATCGCAGGATGATGGTTCGGCGCGAACATGAAACCCACGCCGACCGACTCGATGCAGCGGGCGATCGCGTCGGGCGGCAGGTTGATGTTCACGCCCAGCGTCTCCATCACGTCGGCGCTGCCGCTCTTGCTGCTGACGCTGCGCCCGCCGTGCTTGCTGACCTTGGCGCCCGCCGCGGCAGCCACGAACATCGAGCAGGTCGAGATGTTGAAGGTGTGCGAGCCGTCGCCGCCGGTGCCGACGATGTCGACCAGGTGGGTCTTGTCCTGCACGTGCACCTTGGTCGAGAACTCGCGCATGACCTGGGCTGCGGCGGTGATCTCGCCGATGGTCTCCTTCTTGACACGCAATCCGGTGATCAGGGCCGCCATCATCACCGGCGACATCTCGCCGCTCATGATCTGGCGCATGATGTGCAGCATCTCGTCGTGGAAGATCTCGCGGTGCTCGATGGTGCGCACCAGGGCCTCCTGGGCGCTGATCTTGATGGTGGTAGGCATGGTGGGGAGTCTCCTCAAGGGTCTGAAGTTCGATTCAAGCGTTGCAGAACGCCGCCATGGCGTCGACCGCGCGTTGCACGCCGGCGGCGTCCACGTCCAGGTGCGTGACGAAACGCAGCCGGTACAGGCCGGACGCCAGCACACCGCGCGCCTTCAGGAACGGGATCAGCTGGTCGGCCCGCTCCCGCGCGCCGTCGACCAGATCGACGAATACGATGTTGGTATCCGGGTCCTCGACCCGCAGGCCGTCGATGCCTTGCAGGGCCCGGGCCAGCTGCAGTGCCAGCGCATGGTCCTGCGCCATCCGGTCCACGTGGTGGTCCAGCGCATGGCTGCCCGCGGCCGCCAGGATGCCGGCCTGGCGCATGCCGCCGCCGGCCATCTTGCGGATGCGCAGCGCCCGGCGCACCAGTTCGCGGCTGCCACACAACACCGAACCGGCCGGCGTACCCAGGCCCTTGCTCAGGCAGACCGAGACGCTGTCGAAACATTGGGCGATACGCCGCGCCTCGGTGCGTGCATCCGAGCCGGTGCGCGCCGCCTGCGCCACGGCCGCGTTGAACAGCCGGGCCCCGTCGAGGTGCCGCGCCAGGCCACGTGAACGCGCCAGCGCCGTGGCCTGCTGTACATAGTCGAACGGCAGCAGCTTGCCACCCCAGGTATTCTCCAGCGCCAGCAGCCGCGTCACCGCGAAATGCGTGTCGTCGGGCTTGATCGCGGCCGCGATGTCGTCCAGCGCCAGCGAGCCGTCGGACTGGTTGGGCAGCGGCTGCGGCTGCACGCTGCCGAACACCGCCGCACCGCCGCCCTCCCAGCGGTAGGCATGGGCCATCTGGCCGACGATGTATTCGTCACCGCGTTCGCAGTGGCCCAGGATGGCGCACAGGTTGCCTTGCGTCCCGGTGGCCACGAACAGCGCCGCCTCGAATCCCAGCAGGTCGGCCAGCTTGTCCTGCAGTGCGTTGACGCTGGGATCTTCACCGTAGACGTCGTCGCCCAGCGGCGCGGCCATCATGGCTTCGCGCATCGCCGGCGTCGGCTGGGTCACGGTGTCGCTGCGCAGATCGACGATTGGATGCATGGTGATGGACCTCCAACGTGGCCGCTATCGATGGCGACCCATGAAACACGAACGGCGCCGAGCGGGCCCGCCGGTCATGCAAGAAAATTCCGGAACATCGCGTGCCCGTGTTCGGACAGGATGGACTCGGGATGGAACTGTACGCCCTCGAGGCGCACCGCGTTCGCCAGGCCCGCGTGCCGCACGCCCATGATCTCGCCATCGTCGGTCCAGGCGGTGACCTCCAGCTCCTGCGGACAACTCACACGCTCGATCGCCAGCGAGTGGTATCGGTTGACGGTGAACTGCCGCGGCAGACCACTGAACACGCCCGACTGCGTCGTCGTGATGACCGAGGTCTTGCCGTGCATGAGTTCACGCGCGCGCACGATGGAGCCACCCAGCGCCGCGCCGATGCTCTGGTGGCCCAGGCACACGCCCAGGATCGGCAGCTTGCCCATGAAATGGCGGATCGCCTCGACCGAGATGCCGGCCTCCGCGGGCGAACACGGCCCGGGCGACACCACCAGCCGGTCCGGCGCGCGTTCGGCAATGCCTTCGAGCGTGATCTCGTCGTTGCGGAACACCTCGACCTGCGCGCCCAGTTCGCCGAAATACTGCACGATGTTGTAGGTGAAGCTGTCGTAGTTGTCGATCATGAGCAGCTTGACCGGAGCGGTGGACGATGTCATTCCAGGCCCTCCTCGACCAGTTCGGCCGCGCGCAGCAGGGCCCGTGCCTTGGCTTCGGTCTCCTTCCACTCGAGCTCGGGCACGGAGTCGGCGACGACGCCGGCCGCCGCCTGCACGTACAGGTGGCCGTCCTTGACGATGCCGGTGCGGATGGCGATCGCCACGTCCATGTCGCCGGCATAACTCAGGTAGCCGCAGGCGCCGCCGTACAGGCCGCGCTTGTTGGGCTCGAGCCGGTCGATGATCTCCATCGCATGCACCTTGGGCGCACCGGTCAGGGTGCCGGCCGGGAAACTGGCGCGCAACACGTCCATGCTGGTCATGCCGTCGTTCAGGATGCCCTCGACATTGCTGACGATGTGCATCACATGGCTGTAGCGCTCGACCGCGAAGGCTTCCGTGACCTTGACGCTGCCGGTCTTGGCGATGCGCCCGATGTCGTTGCGCGCCAGGTCGATCAGCATCACGTGTTCGGCCCGTTCCTTGGGGTCGTTGACCAGCTCCTGCTCCACCGCCTTGTCGCGCTCCGGCGTCGCGCCGCGCGGCCGCGTGCCGGCCAGCGGGCGGATCGTGATCTTCTGCCCTTCGTCGGTGTTCTCCTGACGCACCAGGATCTCCGGGCTGGCGCCCACCACGTGGAAATCGCCGAAGTGGTAGTAATACATGTACGGGCTGGGGTTGAGCGAACGCAGCGCCCGGTACAGCGACAGCGGCGATTCGGTGTAACGCTTCTTGATGCGCTGGCCCACCTGCACCTGCATGAATTCGCCGGCCTCGATCATGCCCTTGGCCCTCTCGACCGCGCGCAGGTAGTCGGCCTTGGCGAATTCGCGCTCGGGCGGATACGACTGCGTCGCCTTGACCACCGGCGCGCTGACCGAATACTTGAGTTGCTCCTTGAGCGTACGCAGGCGCCGACGCGCATTCGCATAGGCCTCGCTCTGGCCCGGGTCGGCATAGACGATGAGGTACAGCTTGCCCGACAGGTTGTCGATGACCGCCAGTTCCTCGCATTGCAGCAGCAGGATGTCGGGGCAACCCAGCGTGTCGGGCGGACAGGTCGACACCAGCTTCTTCTCGATGTGGCGCACCGTGTCGTAGCCGAAATAACCCGCCAGTCCGCCACAGAAACGCGGCAGGCCCGGGCGCAGCGCCACCTTGAAACGTTTCTGGTAGCTGGCGATGAAGTCCAGCGGGTTTTCCCGGCTGGTCTCGACCACGACGCCGTCGGTGACGACTTCGGTGCGCGCCTGCTCACCGAAGCCGGTGGAGCGCAGCAGGGTCCGGGCCGGCAAGCCGATGAAGCTGTAGCGGCCGAATCGCTCGCCGCCGACAACGGACTCCAGCAGGAAGCTGCAGGCACCGTCGCCCTTGGCAAAAGCCAGTTTCAGGTACAACGAGAGCGGGGTTTCGAGATCGGCGAACGCCTCCACCATCAGCGGAATGCGGTTGTAGCCCTGGGCCGTCAGGCTCTTGAATTCAAGTTCGGTAATCACGCGGCAGACCTTTCGATGCAGCACCGGCTCCCTGATGGACGGGGTGCTCGGTTGCAGTCAATCCAGCGCCCGGCAAGCGGGCAGTGTGTGGTGTGCGCTCAGGCTGTGACAGCCTGTGCCAGCGACACCGGGACCCGGCTGTGCCGCAGGCCCTGGAGGTCAGTCGGCGCGCGGCATCAGCCGGAGGGGCAGAGCAGGTGAATCACGCCAGGGCCAGGCTCCCCGGTCGCTACAACCTGTGATGCTGATGCGGTGAATGAACATGGGCGCAGTGTAGCAAAGCCGACGCGGTCCATCGCGGCTCACTGGACGACCCTCCGCGCTGCGCGCTGCGGTATTCGCGCTTGGGGGCGGCCCGGCGCGCTCATGGGTCCGCATGCGCATCCCGGATCCACTGCACCAGTTCGTCGCGCTCGATCGGCCGGCTGAACAGGTAACCCTGGCCCTTGCCGCAACCCAGGGTGCGCATCAGCGCGGCCTGCTCCGTCGTTTCGATGCCTTCGGCCAGCGTGCCCATGCCCAGGGTGCGGGCCATCAACACCGTGGCCTCGATCAATACCCGGTGGTAGTCGCTGGTCTGCGCCAGACTGACGAAACTGCGGTCGATCTTGACCACATCGATCGGCAACTCGTGCAGGCAGGACAGGGACGAATAACCGGTGCCGAAGTCGTCCAGCGCCAGCGTCACGCCCAGTTCCTTGACCTCGTGCAGTCGCGCCTGCATCGCCAGGTCCTGGGCCGCCAGGCTTTCGGTGATTTCGAGCTGCAACTGGTTCGCGCCCAAGCCGTGCGCGCGCAAGGCCTGCAGGATGTCCGACGCGAGCGAAGGTTCGCACAACTGCGCGCGCGACAGGTTGACCGATACGGTCTCGGGGGCCAACGGGCCCAGCGTCGCCTGCAGCCACGCGAAATCGCGGCACGCGGTCTGCAACACCTCGGCGCCGAGCTTGCCGATCAGGCCGACGGCCTCGGCGATCGGGATGAACTCCACCGGCGAGACCAGGCCGCGCTGCGGATGGCGCCAGCGCACCAGTGCCTCCAGCCCGGTCATCCGACGCGACACCAGGTCGACCAGCGGCTGGTAGACGACGAACAGCTCGCCCTCGGACAAGGCACGGCGCAGGTCGTTCTCCAGTGCGACGTCGTCCCGCACCCGGCGATGCATCGCCGGCTCGAACAACACGTAGCGGCCGCGTCCGGTGCGCTTGGCCTCGTACATGGCGATATCGGCGTCGCGCAGGATGGCCTCCACGTCGGCCGCGGCATGGGTTGCAGTGACGATGCCGATGCTCACGCTCGAGCTGACCGTATGCCCCGCGACCGTGTACGGCATGGCCAGCAGGTCGAGCAGCCGCCCCGCCACCACTTCGGCATCGAGGTCCCCGCGGATGTCGTCGAGCAACACGACGAATTCGTCACCTCCGATACGCGCCGCCATCTGGCCGAAATCGCTGGTGCGGACAAAGGTGTCGCTTTCCCGCAGGCCGGTCTGCAGCCGCTCCGCGATCTGGCGCAACAGTTCATCGCCGACGCCGTGGCCCAGCGTGTCGTTGACCTGCTTGAAGCGGTCGAAATCCATGAACAGCACCGCAAAGTGGTATCCGGGCTGCTCCCGGTGGCGCGCCAGTGCCGCAGCGATCTGGTCCGTCACCACGGCGCGGTTCGGCAAGGACGTGAGGCTGTCGGTGCGGGCAGTGTCGCGCAGCGTCTGCTCCAGGCGCTTTTGCGCGGACACGTCGACGATGCAGGCGACGGCTCCCTGGATCAGTCCGTTGTCGTCGAGCAGCGGCTCGACGTTGACCAGGGTCCAGAAGATGCTGCCGTCGGCGCGGCGGTAACCCACGAGTTCGTTGCGGATCTGTACCCCGTAACGCAAGCTGCGCACCACCGGCCGCTGGATCTCGGGCAGCTCCGACTGGTCGCCGCGGATGGGGACCCCGAGCGCGTACACCGCGTCGTTGATGGCGTCGAACTGCCCCACCTGCTCCGGCGCCAGGCCCAGCATGTCGATCGCCGCGGCATTGCAGTCGATGACACGGGTCTCGTTCGAAAACACCAGCACGCCGGTGGGCAGGACCTCGAACAGGGCCCGTCGCTGCTGGCGCGAGCGCACCCGTTCGTCGATGTTCGATGCCACGACGACCCAGGACACGACCCGGCCGCCCGCGTCGTGCAGCGGCTGGATGTCGACCATGGTCCAGATGCGGCTGCCGGACTTGGTCACGATCTGGATCTCGCCCGCGGCCGCCCGCCCCTTGCTCATGTTCTCGCGGTACACCAGCGCCTCGCGCGTCGGCCGCTCCTCGAGCAGCAGCAGCGGCCCGAGGAACTTGCCGCGCACCTCGTCCAGCGTGTAGCCGGTCAGCGTGACGAAGCTGGGGTTGACCCAATCCACCCGCCGCCGCTCGTTGAGCACCACCACGCCATTGGCCGTGTGCTCGGCCACCAGCGCCAGGCGCCGCATCTGGTCCGCCTGCGCCTGCACCTGGCCGTATTGGCGCGCCACGAAACGTGCCGTCGGCTCGACGACCGCCAGCGCCAGCAGCACCATCAGGCCGATCACCAATACCGTGGCGCCCAGCATGGTACGCGACGCATCCAGGTTGTGCAGCCGCGCGGACAGGCGCGCCTGCTCGGACAAGGCCTGCGCACTGGCGAAATAGTCCGGCGCCTGGGCATGGATGGACATCAGGCTGGCTTGCACGCCGGCGGCGTCATCGGCTTCGCGCGCGCGGATCAGGGCCTCGACATCGTCGAAGAACTGCTCGCGCGCCATGCGCCAGGCCCGCGCCGACGCCATCACGCGGCCGACCTCGTCCGAGCCGCGGCCCAGTTGCTCGTGCAGCATCTCCTCGAGTCGCTGAGCCTGGCTGCGGGCCTCGACCAATCCGCGGGCCAGCAGGTGTGGCGCTGCATCACTGGCGTTCTGGGTGGCCAGCAGGCTCAGCCGCTGGCTGAACAGGCGCTGCGCGCCCGCCAGCGCAATGATCTCTCCATCGGTGGAGCGCAACTGCTCGGTGCGCCAGTTCTGCCAGGCCTGCGCCGCCAGGACCAGGGCGATCAACGTCAGCATGCCCAACATGGCCACGCGCACCCGCATGCCCGCGCGCGCGCCGGCACGACGTGCCTGCGGGTCTACCGGGATGGCGTCGTCCGGCCCGTGCACGCCGTTGCCGCCGCTCAGCGCAAAGCGCCGCGCATCTGCTCGATCACCGCGCGGTAATCGGGTTGGCCGAAGATGGCGCTGCCGGCGACGAAGGTGTCGGCGCCGGCGTCCGCCACCGCGCGGATATTGCCGACCTTGATACCACCATCGACCTCCAGCCGGATGTCCTTGCCGCTGGCATCGATGCGCCGGCGCACGTCGGCGATCTTGCGCAACGCGGAATCGATGAAGCCCTGCCCGCCGAAACCCGGATTCACGCTCATGACCAGGATCAGGTCGATGTCGTCGATCACCCAATCGAGCACGTCCAGTGGCTGGGCCGGGTTGAACACCAGTCCGGCCTTACAGCCGGCACCGGTGATGGCCTGGATGCTGCGGTGCACATGGCCGCTGGCGTCCGGATGAAAGCTGATCAGGTCGGCGCCGGCCTGTGCGAAGGCTGCCGCCAGCGCATCGACCGGCTGCACCATCAGGTGCACGTCGATCGGTACCGCCGCACCGTCGGCGGTGCGGGCATGCGGCTTGAGGGCGGCGCACACCATCGGACCGAAAGTCAGGTTGGGCACGTAATGGTTGTCCATGACGTCGAAGTGGATCCAGTCGGCGCCGGCCGCAATGACATCGCTCACCTCGGCGCCCAGGCGCGCAAAGTCGGCAGACAGGATGGAAGGGGCGATGCGAAAACTCATGGTGTACGGTCTTGCGACACGGGTTGGGTCAATCGGGCATTTTCGCAGTTAGCATAGCGCCATGCCCAAGTACCAGTTTCAGGTGGACGTGCAGCCGCGATACCTGCCCGAGCAGTCGGCGCCGCAGCAGGGGCTCTATGTTTTTGCCTACACGATCACCATTGCCAATATCGGCACGATCGCGGCGCAATTGATTTCGCGCAGCTGGAATGTCAATGATGCCGCCGGCCATACCGAGAAGGTCCGGGGCCTGGGCGTGGTCGGACAGCAACCGTTCCTGCAACCCGGCGAGAAGTTCGAATACACCAGCGGAACCCGCCTGCGCACCCCGACCGGGACCATGCATGGCAGTTATTTCTTCGTCGCCGAGGACGGCGAACGCTTCGAGGTCGACATTCCCATGTTCGTGCTCGATGCGCTCAGCGCCAGTGGCGGCAAACCCACCCTGCATTGATGCCGCGGCGGCGCGACGCCGCCCGCGGGCCCGACCCGCATCCCGGCCATGGGCGAATTTGACCTGATCGAACGTTATTTCCGGCAACCGGTGCGCCGTGCCGCACTCGGCGTGGGCGACGACTGCGCACTGCTGCGGGTCGCGCCAGGCCATCAGCTCGCCGTGTCGTCCGACATGCTGGTGCAGGGCCGCCATTTTCTCGCAGACACCGACCCGTCCGCGCTAGGGCACAAGGCGCTGGCGGTGAACCTGAGCGACCTGGCGGCCTGCGGTGCGCAGCCGCTGGCCTTCACGCTGGCGCTGGCGCTGCCATCGGCCGACCCGCTCTGGCTCGAACCGTTCGCGCAAGGCCTGCTCGCGCTGGCACATGCGCACGACTGCGAGCTGGTCGGCGGCGACACCACGGCCGGGCCGCTGAACATCTGCATCACCGTGTTCGGCGAGGTGCCCGCCGCCGGCGGGCGCAGCCAGGCCTTGCTGCGCAGCGGCGCCCGCGACGGCGACGACATCTATGTCAGCGGCACGCTGGGCGATGCGCGGCTGGCACTGGAGGCCATGCGCGGCCAATGGCCGTCGTTGCCGGCGGCGCTGCATGCACAGGCCTTGCAGCGCCTGCACCGGCCCACGCCGCGGGTCGCATTGGGACTGGCGCTGCGCGGCGTGGCCCACGCCGCGATCGACGTCAGCGACGGCCTGCTCGGCGATCTGGGCCACGTGCTGCAGGCCAGCGGCGTCGGCGCCGAATTGCAGATACCCTTGCCCGGGCGATTGATGGCGTGTGGCGCCGCCGCGCTCGACGCCTGCGTGCCGCCCCGGCACCAGCTCGCCTGTGTCCTGGCCGGTGGCGACGACTACGAGCTGGCGTTCACCGCCGCGCCGGGGCAACGCGATGCGGTGCAGGCCGCGGCCCGTGCCAGTGCGACACCGGTCACGCGTATCGGCCGCATCGTGTCCGCGTCCGGCGTGCGGGTGCTCGACGCGCACGGCGCACCGGTCAGTGGCGACTGGCGCTCGTTCGACCATTTTGGCTGAGACAGGAGCCCGCATGCCAGATTCGACCGATGACAACGAACAACTGCTCGACACGGCCATCGCCACGGCGCGCCAGAGCCCGAACCGGGTCCGCCGTGTCGGCGCGGTGCTGCAACCGGCCGACGACGGACCGCCACTGCGCGCCTGCAACACCTTTCCGCATGGCGTGGCCGATACCGAGCAGCGTCACGCGGGCGACGGCCGGCTGATCTGGATGGAACATGCCGAGCGCAACGCGA
Source organism: Comamonadaceae bacterium G21597-S1 (assembly GCA_027214345.1). GTDB lineage: Bacteria > Pseudomonadota > Gammaproteobacteria > Burkholderiales > Burkholderiaceae_C > CAISIP01. Next base: position 332,612 of record JAPWHR010000006.1, on the reverse strand, counting down.
TCTTCGCGGCGGCACGCGCGGGCCGGCGCACGGACGGAGCACGCCTGGCCAGCAGTTATTTCCCGTGCACCGATTGCGCCCGCGCCATCATCCAGGCCGGCATCCGGCAACTGGTGACGCTGCCGCCGGACCTGGACGACCCGGTTTGGGGCGCGTCATTCGGGCCGTCGCTCACGATGCTGCAGGAGGCCGGCGTGCAGGTGCACCTGTCGCGCCGCGACGCGGCACAGGCCCAGGCGGACACGATGCGAGCCCCGTGACGGGGTGCGGCCTCAGGGCGGCACGGTCACGGTGCGGACCTTCTCCTTGCGCAGCAAGTACAGGCCGCTGGCAATGATGATGCTGCCCCCGAGCAGCGTGTAGCCGTCGGGCGTAATGCGCCACAGGCTCCAGTCCAGCGCGATGCCCCAGGCCAGCGCGGTGTATTCGAAGGGCGCGATCACCGACGCCTGGCCATGGCGAAAGGCCTCGGTGATCGCCAGCTGTCCGACGAAACCGGTGACCGCCAGCGCGGCCAGCACCCACAGATGCCGTGTCTCGATCGGCACCCAGTTCGGCCACGCCAGCAGCCCGGCGCCCAGCGACAGGGAGATCGTGGTCCAGAACACCAGCGTGACGCTGGCATCGGTGCGGCTGAGCACGCGACCGGCAATGGCCGACACCGCATAACAGGTGGCCGCACCCAGCACCGCCAGCGCACCCCAGGAAAAGAACGCATCGCCATCGGGGCGCAATGCGATCACGACGCCGACCAGGCCGATCGCGATCGCCACCCAATGCACGGGCGCGACACGTTCGCGCAGCACCGGGATCGACAGCACCGTGATCAGCAGCGGAGCGACGAAGAAGATGGTGTAGGCCTCGGCCAACCCGAGCTCGCGCAGCGCGAAGCTGAACAAGGTCAGCATGACGATGCTGATGACACCGCGAAACAGGTGCAGCCGCCAACGCACCCGCACCAGTTGACGGACTTCCCGCCGCCAGACCACGTAAGCCACGACCAGCGGCATGGCCGCCAGGCCGCGCAACGCGGCCACCTGCAGCGCCGGGTAACTTCCCGTCAAGGTCTTGAGCACCGCGTCCATCAGCGAAAAGGCGCCGACCGCGATCAGCATCGCGACGATGCTGCGCAGGTTGCCGCTCATCACCCGGCTCCGAGCCCGGCGCGACGGCACCGGCGGCGTGCGGGCAGCGTGGCGGCCCGGCCACGGCCGCACCCGTCACAGCTGCGGTTCATGCGCATAGTGCTGCTCGAGATAGACGATGATGTCGGCCGACTCGAACATCGCCGTGCCGGTGTTGGGGTCCTCGAGATACGGCAGTTGCACCCGCCCCCAGCGCGCCAGCAACTGCTCGCGCCGGCCGCCGGGGCGTGGCTGATAGGGCCCGGGGCGCAGCCGCAGCGCGGCCGGCCCGAGCTCGGTCCAATGCTCCTTGCCGACGTTGTGCAGGGTATAGGCCAGTTCGAGTTCGGTCAGCCGCTCGCGCACCAGGCGCGAATACGGGCTGGACTCGAAGCTCCACAACTGCAATCGCCGCCGGGGCCGCCGCGCCGGTCGGGCCTGCACACCCCGGCCGACGCGCAGCATCGAACCGACTTCGGCCAGCCGCGCCGCCATCGGGCCGGGGCGATACGCCGCTGGCGGCTCGCGCTCCGCGTAGGTACGGAACAGGTGGGCGATGATGGTCGGGCCGTCGGTCAGCGTGTCGCCGGTATTGGCGTCGACCAGCAATGGAAACCCGCCCGCGCCGGCCAGGGCCTCGGCTTTGGGGCGGTAACGCGTACCGCCGATCGGGCAGGGAAACACGTCGGCATCGAGCCCGAGCGCCGTCAGGGCCTCGCGCACCTGCCGGCAGGCCGGATCACCCTCCAGGTCGTACAGGCGCAGCCGCTTCTTCGGTTGCCGCGCGGCATGCACAAGCATGGTGCCGCGCCACAGGTCCAGCGTCGACAGCAACGACGACGACAGGACCCGGGCCTGGCGGCGAATGGCCTCGGGCACGGCGCTGTCTCCCGCGCTCAAGGCTTGCGATGCTCGAGCGTGAGACCGGCGGCCGTGCGGGCCGCAAACCCTTTCCAGTAGGTGTGGTCGGCCTTGAAGCTGCCGTCCTCCTGCGCGGAGAACTTGCCGTCCTTCGCCTTCTCGACCAGGTCGAGGTAGGCGTCCATGCCCGCGTCGTTCTTCAAGTACTTGCCCAGGAAGGCGGTAGCGAAATGCTGCGCGATGTTGTTCATGCGCACGTTGTCCCAGACCGCGTCGATATAGTGCTCGGCCGGAATGAACTTGAGGTTCGGCGCCGGCTTCCAGGTTTCCAGCGGCGGCGGCATCGGCGCGCCGGCATTGTGGTTGGCGTTCTCGTAGGTCAGCAGATAGCGCGGCGCATTGACGCTGGCCTCGAAGATGTTGCGCACGCCGGGCGCATATCCCGACACGTCGTCGACGCTGCCGGCCACGAAGAACACCGGCGTGGTGATGCCGGCCAACCCGGCCGCGTCCCAGAAGCCGCGGTTCCAGCCCCACGGCGCAAACGCGATCGCAGCCTTGATGCGCTTGTCCATCGACGCCACGTAGGCGGGGTTGCCCGCCTGGCGCACCGCCAGCGAGCCTTGCGGGGCGCCCCACGGGAATCCGACACTGGCGGCGGTAAAGCCGCCACCGATGGTGTTGACGACACCGTAGCCGCCCATCGAATACCCGATCAGACCGGTCAGGTCGGCGTTGACCATGCCCTTGAGCGTGCCCGACGGATCGCTGGTATTCAGGCGCGCCATCTCGCCAAGCACGAACAACTGGTCGAGCGGCCGGTTCAACAAGGTGCTGCCAAATGCCGCCTGGTCGCTGTAGGTGCTGTCGGTGTGGTCGATCGAGGCGACCACATAACCCTTGCTGGCCAGGTTTTCGGCCAGGTGGCTGAGCAGGAAGCGATTGCCGGGATAACCGTGCGAGACGATGAGCAGCGGGTAGGGGCCGGCGGCGGCGTCGGGCTGGGCGTCGCGCACGGCCTTGCCACGCAAGGTGACCCCGATCTTGCCGTCGCGCACGAACACGCCGCGGTACTCGCCGTCACCGGGCTTGGCCGCGGCCGCCTTGGCGGGGTACCAGACTTCGACCGTCAAGGGCCGGTCGTAGGTCGGAATCGGCTCGCCGGCCTTGGCCTTGAGAATGTCGAGCTGCCCGGCATGGGAGAGGCTCAGAGTCTTGACCCCGATCGCCTGCTTGCCGTATGCGGCCAGTGCCGGTGCGTCGGGCCGGATCGTGTCGATGCGGTTGATCACGGCGGCGGTGGTGTCTTGCGCCGCCACGGGCGCAGCTGCGCCGAGGCCGGCCGTCAGCAATGTCATGATGAGTACCTGCTTGAACATGCTTGTTGTCTCCGGTTATGGGGGAATCGAACATCACCTGCCGTTGCCGGGATACGCGCGCTGCGCAGCCGCCATGACAACAGCCGCCCATCCGGGCACCACGCACGAGGCCGGTACCGGCGCGAACGCGGCCCGAGCCGCGGGCACGCCGACCTGCGAGCATACCTGCCATCGGCGGCGCCTGCATGGTTGCGGCCACTGTCCACCATAATCGATCCGATGCCTGATTCCGACCTGCATGCACAACCCTCCGCGCAGGGTGCGGCGCCCATCTCCCGCCCCGGGGTGTCCTTCCTGCTGGCCCATCCGGCCCATGCGATCGCGCTGGGCCTGGGCTCGGGCCTGAGCCGCTGGGCGCCCGGCACCGTCGGCACGGCCTGGGCCTGGATCGCGTTCCTGGCGCTGCAGCAATGGCTGACGCCGGCGCAGCTGGGTTGGACGGTGCTGCTGTCGTTTCCGCTCGGCTGGTGGGCCTGCAGCGTGTGTGCACGCCATATGCGGGTGCTCGATCCGGGCAGCATCGTCTGGGACGAGGTCGCGGCATTCTGGCTGGTGTTGTGGCTGGTGATGCCGGCCGGTTTCGTCGCCCAGCTCGTGGCCTTCGTGTTGTTCCGCGTATTCGATGCCGCCAAGCCGGGACCGGTGGGCTGGGCCGATCGGCTGTTCCATGGCGTGGATCCCGCAACCGACCCGTCGGCCTGGCGCAAGGCCGGCCTGGGCATCATGCTCGACGACCTGGTGGCGGCGTTCTGCACCTTGCTGGTGATCGCCGCCTGGCGCTGGTGGTAGACCCGGGAGACAGCAAGCCGATGCAACGACGAACTCATACGGCGAACCTGTGCCGCGACCTGGCCACCGCACTGATGGCACGCGGCTGGATGATGGCGACGGCCGAGAGCTGCACCGGCGGATTGATCGCCGGCGCCTGCACCGATCTGAGCGGTTCAAGCAACTGGTTCGAACGTGGCTTCGTGACCTATTCGAACCAGGCCAAGACCGAATTGCTCGGCGTCGACGCGGCCCTGATCACCCGCGACGGCGCGGTCAGCGCGTCGGTTGCGCGGGCCATGGTGCTGGGTGCGTTGCAAAAGGCGCCGGTCCGGGCCGCGGTGGCCGTGACCGGGGTCGCCGGGCCGACCGGCGGCACGGCCGCCAAGCCGGTGGGCACGGTCTGGTTCGGCTGGAATGTCGACGGGGTGGTGCACACCGAGATGCGGCGCTTCGACGGCGACCGCGCGGCGGTGCGTGCGGCCACGGTCGAACATGCCCTGGCAGGCCTGCTGGCACGGCTGCCAGCGCACCCCAAACCGGACACCGCATGACCACGGGCGACGCCGGCCGGCCCCGCGTGGCGGCCGGACGATGCGGAGCCACGACGCCGTCGACGAAGACGACTGCCCCGAAGAAACGCGCGGTGCGCAGGCAGCACCACCATGTCTACGTGGTCGAGCTCGACGACGCAGTCTGGAACATCGCACGTTTTCGCCGCGCCAACCCGGATTACCAGCTGGGCAAACCCTTCGTCTATGTCGGCATGACCGGCCTGGACCCGGATCTGCGCTTCGACAAGCACAAGGCCGGTATCCAGTCCAACAGCTATGTACGGCGCTTCGGCCTGCGCCTGCTGCCCGGCCTGTACGCGATGTACAACCCCATGCCCTACGAGGCTGCACGCGACATGGAGGTCGAACTCGGCATCGCACTGCGCGAAGCCGGCTACGGCGTCTGGCAGGGCTGAAGCGACACGCAGTGCGCGACCGTGGGGGCCACGTTCCCCGCCGGGCCGCCCCAAGGGGAACATCGCCCCCTCGGGGGGCAGGGAGCGACACGCAGTGCGCGACCGTGGGGGCCACGTTCCCCGCCGGGCCGCCCCAAGGGGAACATCGCCCCCTCGGGGGGCAGGGAGCGACACGCAGTGCGCGACCGTGGGGGCCACGTTCCCCGCCGGGCCGCCCCAAGGGGAACATCGCCCCCTCGGGGGGCAGGGAGCGACACGCAGTGCGCGACCGTGGGGGCCACATTCACACGACGTTGATCTCGCGCATCGGCCGACCCTCCAGCACCCGCTGCCAGCCGAACGCCGACAGGTCCAGCGTCTCGAACCGGCGGGCCACGACCAGTTCGGCCAGGGCACGGCCGACCGCCGGCGACTGCTGCAGGCCGTGGCCGCTGAAGCCGTTGGCGAACAGCAGGTTGTCCACGTCCGGATGGGCGCCCAGGATCAGGTTGTGATCCAGCGTGTTGACGTCGTAGTGCCCGGCCCAGGGCTTGCCGACCCGTGCCGCCTCGAAACCCGGCACCCGGTGCGCCAGCGCCGGCCAGAGCACGTCATCGAACAGTTCGTGCTGGACCTCGAAATCGAAACACTCCGGGTCCTGGTCTTCGGGCAAGGCCACACCACACAGGAAACCCGTGCCTTCGGGCCGGAAGTAGACGCCGTTGGTATCGATCACCAGTGGGCATCGTGGCGCCGGCTCGGGGCTGTGGAACGGGAACACGCAGCGCTTGCGAGACTGCACCGGCAGCACGATGCCGGCGAAACGCGCCAGCGCGGCCGCGCCGGTGCCGGCGGCGTTGATGACGGTGCCACAGGCGACACGGCTGCCGTCCGACAGTCGCACTGCCACCACCGCATGGCCGGAGCGCTCCAGCGCCACGGCCCGCGCCACACGGTAGACCACGCCTTGCGCCTGTGCCTTGCGCCGGAACGCCTGCATCAGGCTGTGCGCATCGAGCCAGCCTTCGCCGGACAGGCCCAGGCTGGCGCCGGCCAGGTCATCGACACGCAGCCACGGGAACCGCCGTGCCAATGCGTCGGGCGCGAGCAGGGCCACGTCGACGCCGCAATCGCGCTGCACGGCATGGTTGGACTGCAGCGTCGCCAGCCCCTGCGGGCCGGCCAGGAACAGGTAGCCGGCCTCGCGGAAGCCGACGTCCGGCGTCTCGCCGTCCACCGCCAGGTGCTCGCCGATGTGGCGGATGAACTCGGTCGCGAACTGCGACATGCGGATGTTGCCGGGCGTCGAGAACTGGTGCCGGACCGAGGCCAGGGAGCGGGTGGTCGCGCACCAGGTGTAGGTCGGGTCGGGCTCGAGCACCAGCACCGAGCCCCGGAAGCCGGGATGCGCCGACAGGAAACAGGCGGCGGCGCTGCCGATGACAGCACCACCGACGATGACGACATCGAAACGCGGCATGGGGTCGCTCCCGTCCCGTGGTGGCGGCTGCCGGTTCAGCGGAACCGGACCTGCAGCGGCGTCAGCGGCTGGTCGAAGTCGGCGCGCCAGCTCTGGCCGACCGCGACCGGCCAGGCATCGGTCCAGGTGCCGGTGGTGACCACGTCGGCCGGCAGCAGGTCGGGAGCGTCCGGGCACCGGCGCAACTCGGCCAGGAAATGGTGCAGCGCACGCAACGGGCTGTCCAGCACGTTGGCGCCCACGCCGCGCTCGACCTCCTGGCCGTCGCGGTGCAACACGACGCCGGTGCGCGCCAGCACGGCGTCGAGCTGCTGCGCGTCGCCGGCCACATCACGCACCGCGATGCGCCGTCCGACCAGCAGCCGTGCGTGCAGGGCCCCGTCGCGGATCGCATCGGGTGCGGCGAACTTCCAGTCCGGCAGGTGCGACTGCACGATCTCGAAGCCCGGCGCCATCCATTCGATCGCATCGAACAGGTCGTCCAGTGTCGCGTCGGGTTCGGGCCGTGCCCGCATGCCGAACACCGTTTCCGGCCCGATGCGCGGCTGGCACACGTGCTGCAACGCGACTTCTCCCTCGCCTTCGCAGAACACCAGCGTGGTGTTCCAGACCGTGCCCCAGATCGGCGCGAACACGTTGTAGCGCTGCCAGATACCGCGGTTCGTGAAGCCGATCTTGAAACCCTGCGGCAATTCGCCGCGATCGAGCCGCCTGCGGCGCACGGCCAGCGCCTGCTGGTAGGCCTGCGCGACGTCCGGCGTCGCCGCGCCAGCGGGCGACGGGCTCCAGGGTTGTCCGTTGTCGTAGTGGGCGAGCAGTTCCGCAGGGGTCATGGCATTCCCGGTGTCCGGCCTTCAGGGTCGGCCCTGAGCGGCCGACCAACAAGCCCATGTTACCGAACAAGCGCCGGCGGGCACCGTTGTGCGAACCGGTCCGCTCCACCACAATCCCGACATACGATGTACGGGAAGGATGCGACATGCGGCACGAACCCGGCCCCGGGCCGGCGCGATGAAACACGATTTCGACTGGAGCCTCGCGCGCTCGTTTCTCGCCGCGCTCGACTGTGGCAGCCTGCTGGGCGCATCCCGGATGCTGGGCACCAGCCAACCGACCATCGGACGCCATATTGCCGAACTCGAGGCGCAACTGGGTGTGGACCTGTTCGAGCGCACCGGCCGCGGGCTGTTGCCGACGGACACGGCGCTGCGCCTGGCGGACGCGGCGCGGCAGATGGAGTCCAGTGCGCTGCAACTCGCACGCACGGTGTCGCAGTCGCAGAGCCGCATCCGCGGAACGGTGCGGCTGGCGGCCAGCCAGCCGGTGGCCTGCCTGCTGCTGCCGCCGATCCTGGCCCGCATGCGCGTCGCGCAACCCGACATCCAGGTCGAGCTGGTGGTGAGCAATGGCGTGAGCAACCTGCTGCGCCGCGAGGCGGATATCGCGCTGCGCATGGTGCAGCCCGACCAGGCGACGCTGGTGGCCCGGCGCATCGGCAAGGTGACGCTGGGTGTCTATGCGCACCGCGACTACCTGAGCCACCACGGGACCCCGCAACACCCGCGCGACCTGCTCGACCATGCACTGATCGGGAACGACCGTGACGACGCCATCATCCGGGGCTTCGCCGCCATGGGCCATCCCGTCGGTCCCGAGCAGTTCGTGTTGCGCACCGACGACCTGATCGCGTACTGGGAGGCGGTGCGCGCGGGCATCGGCATCGGTTTCGTCTCCGACTACGTGGCGCGCACCGACGACGCGATCGTGGCCATCCTGCCTCGGCTCAAGATCCCGGCCATTCCGATGTGGCTGGCCGTGCACCGGGAAATTCGCACCAGCGCGCGCATACGGGCGGTGTTCGACCACCTGGCCGCCGCGATCCCCGCGGCATTGTGAATCGGCGCCGCGCCCGGCTGCTTGCCGCAAAGGCGAATCCGGTCGCCGCTGCCGGCATGCGAAGATCACAGTCTGCCAGCCACCTTCCACGCCCCGCGCCGACACGGCCGCCCCATCATGCTGCACAAGCTCAACGAACTCTTCCCGGTCCGCTACACCGTCTTCGGCCTGTGCGTGCTGGCGCTGCTGGTCAGCCTGATCACCCTGCCGCTGCGGGGCGCGGGTGGCGTGATGCTGGTGCTGCTGCTGCCGCTGGTGGCGCTGGGCATCTACGACCTGGCCCAGTCGAAGCGCTCCATCCTGCGCAACTACCCCATCATCGGCCACATCCGCTACATGCTCGAATTCGTGCGGCCGGAGTTGCGCCAGTATTTCCTGGAAAGCGACAACGAGGCCACGCCGTTCTCGCGCGCCCAGCGCTCGCTGGTGTACCAGCGGGCCAAGGGCGAGTCGGACAAGCGCCCCTTCGGCACCCTGCTCGACGTGCGCGCCGAAGGGTACGAATGGATCAACCATGCGATGGCGCCCACCACGATCGCATCGCCGGATTTCCGGGTCTGGATCGGCGGCACGCCGGAACAGGCCGCCGGCCGCGACGCCGGCTCCGGACTGTGCCGGCAGCCCTACCATGCCAGCGTGTTCAACATCTCGGCGATGAGTTTCGGCTCGCTCAGCGCCAATGCCATCCTGGCGCTGAACGCCGGCGCGCAGATGGGCGGGTTCGCGCACGACACCGGCGAGGGGTCGATCTCGGTCCATCACCGACGCCATGGCGGCGACCTGATCTGGGAGATCGGTTCCGGCTATTTCGGCTGCCGCAACGACGATGGCAGCTTCAACGCGGACCGGTTCGCGGCCAACGCGGCCGATCCGCAGGTCAAGATGATCGAGCTCAAGCTCAGCCAGGGGGCCAAGCCGGGCCATGGCGGCGTGTTGCCGGGCCCCAAGGTCACGCCGGAGATCTCCGCCGCGCGCGGCATCCCGGTGGGAGTCGATTGCATCTCGCCGTCGGCCCACCAGGCGTTCTCGACGCCGATCGGGCTGCTGGAATTCATCGCACAGCTGCGCACGCTCTCGGGCGGCAAGCCCACCGGGTTCAAGCTGTGCATCGGCCATCCCTGGGAATGGTTCGCCATCGTCAAGGCCATGCTGCAGACCGGCATCACGCCGGACTTCATCGTGGTCGACGGCGCCGAAGGCGGCACCGGTGCGGCGCCGGTCGAGTTCACCAACCATGTCGGCTCGCCGCTGCAGGAGGGCCTGCAACTGGTGCACAACACCTTGCGCGGTACCGGACTGCGCGAGCGCATCCGCATCGGCTGCGCCGGCAAGGTGATCAGCGCATTCGACATCGCGCGCATGATGGCGCTGGGCGCGGACTGGTGCAACAGCGCACGCGGCTTCATGTTCGCGCTGGGCTGCGTGCAGGCGCAGACCTGTCACACCGGCAACTGCCCCACCGGCGTGACCACCCAGGACCCGTTGCGCCAGCAGTCGCTGGTCGTCGGCGACAAGGCGCGGCGGGTGTTCAACTACCACGCCATGACGATGCACGCGCTCCAGGAGATGGTGCAGGCCGCGGGGCTGGCGCATCCGAGCGGACTCACCGCCCACCATATCGTGCGCCGCATGTCCGACGGCACGGTCCGGTCACTGGCGCAGGGCGTGCTGGCCCAGATGCACGACGGCGCCTTGCTGCAGTCCGACCTGTCGGGCCTGCCGCTGATCTACCGCCAGTCGTGGCCGCAGGCACGGGCCGAGAGTTTCACGCTGGGCGCGACGGGCTGAACCGGGCCTGCACCGGCACCGCCAGCGGCGCTAGCCGGCGGCGCAGCCGCAGCACGGCCTTGTCCTTGCTCAGCAGCATCGCCCGGTGCGCCACCGCCAGGTCGATGAAGCCCTGGTCGTCGGGATCGCTGCAGCGGATCGGGCAGGTGGGCGGCACCGGACACACCATGGTGGCCTTGTCGAAACCCGCCAGCACCACATCGGGATTGCACCCGCGTGCCGCCATCGGCGTCACCAGCGCCGGATAGGCCAGCACCCGCCGCAACTCCTCGCGCATCGCGGCGGTCGCCAGCCAGGTGCATCGGCTCGACCGCAGCGCGGCCTGTAATTCGGCGGTTGACGCGTCGGCGAACAGCAACAGGTCCAGCACGATGTTGGTGTCGATCACCACCACGGGCGCGGGTGGCGCGCCGGCCGTCATGCGTCGGCCGAAGGCCCGGCTGTCCTGCCCGAACGGGCCGAGCCCTGCACCATGTCGAAACGGAACATGCGGCATTCGATCGGACCGTTCCACATCGGCACCCGCCGGCCGGCCTTCAGGCGCATGGTGCCGGGCAATTTCAGGTCCGGCGTCAGCATCCAGACGGTCCAGCCGGCGAAATGTTTCTTCCAGTGGGCGGCGAGTTGAACGAAGAAGTCGCCGCCATCCTCGGTATGGGCCTGTTCGCGCGGGCTGCGCGCGGACGCCGGCGCAGGCTCGTCCCAGGCCTCGCGCGGGTCGCGGCCGGCGTGGCGCTGCGCATGGGCGCCGGCGAAACCGGCGGTGGCGATCCGCTCGCCATACGGCGGGTTGACCATCATCACCGCGGGCGCCTCGCAGGGCGGCATGCGCTGCAAGGCGTCGCCGCCGCGAAACTCGATGGCCTCGGCCACGCCGGCACGCCGCGCATTGCGCTGCGCGAAGTCGACCATGCGGTGCGAGACATCGCTGCCGAAGATGGTCGGCGGCTCACCCGGCGCCGGCATGCGCTGCGCCTGGCGCGCGCTCTCGCGCATCACATCCCACACATGGGGCTGGAACGGCAGCATCTTCTCGAACGCAAACCGCCGCAACGCGCCCGGCGCGATGTTGCAGGCCATCTGCGCCGCCTCGATGGCGATCGTGCCGCTGCCACAACAGGGGTCGTACAGCGGCAGGTGCGGGGTGTCGCTCCAGCCGCTGGCGGCCAGCATGGCCGCGGCCAGGGTCTCCTTCAGCGGAGCATCACCCTTGTCCTCGCGCCAGCCGCGCTTGAACAAGGCCTCGCCCGAAGTGTCAATGTACAACGACACGGTATCGGTCGTGAGATGGGTGTAGATGCGGATGTCCGGCCAGCGGGTGTCGACATCGGGACGCACGCCGCCGCACCGGGCACGGAAACGGTCGCAGACCGCGTCCTTGATCTTGAGCGCGGCGAAGTTCAGGCTGGTCAGCGGGCTGTGCTGGGCCGTGACCTCGACCTTCATCGATTCGCGCGGCGTGAACCAGATCTCCCAGGCCACGTCGCCGGCGATGCGGTAGAGGTCCTGCTCGTTGCGGTACATCGCGTGGTGCAGCTGCACCAGCACCCGTTGCGCCAGCCGGCTGTGCAGGTTCAGCAGCATGGCATCGCGCCACGAGCCCTGCAGCAGCACACCGGCGCGCCACTTGTGCACCTGCAACACGTCCTGGCCGGTGATGCGCGCCGCCTCGACGGCGAGATAGTCCTCGACGCCGGCGGCGCAGGGAAGGAACAACTGGAGCTGGTTCACGTCGATGCGATTCTGGTGGTGCGCCGCAGGCGGGCGGTCACAATGCGCGCCGCAGGTTGGCCGGCGCGATGCGCAGGCCCTCGCGGTACTTGGCGACGGTGCGACGGGCGCAGGCGATGCCCTGCTCCTTGAGCATCTCGGAGAGCTGGTTGTCGCTCAACGGCTTCTTCGGCGACTCGGCATCGATGAACTGCTTGATCAGCGCACGCACCGCGGTGCTCGAGGCATTGCCACCCGACTCCGTGCCCAGCGCCGAGCCGAAGAAATATTTCAGCTCGAACGTGCCCAGCGGGGTGGCCATGTATTTGGCCGTGGTGACCCGGCTGATGGTCGACTCGTGCAGGCCGAGTTCGTCGGCGATCTCGCGCAGCACCAGCGGGCGCATGGCCAGCACCCCGTGCAGGAAGAAATTCTTCTGGCGCTCGACGATGGCCGTGCTCACCCGCAGGATGGTGTCGAACCGCTGCTGGATGTTCTTGATGAACCAGCGCGCCTCCTGCAGGCGCTGCTGCAGCGCCGCATAGTTGGACGCATCGCTGCCGCTTCCCCGGTGCTGGCGCAAGGCATTCGCATAGATGTCGTGCACCCGCAGCCGCGGCATCACCTGCGGGTTGATGCGGGCCCGGAAGCGCACGTTGGCACCGCTGCCCACCTGCACCACCAGCACGTCGGGCACGATGATGTTGCGCTCGACGTTGACGAATCGCCGGCCCGGCTTGGGTTCGAGCCGGGCGATCAGCACCATGGCGTCCCGGATGGCGGCATCGCCCGCGCCGCACAGCTGCGACAACTTGCGCACGTCGCGCCGCGCCAGCAGATCCATCGGCTGCGAGCAGATCCGCATGGCCACGGCCAGCGGCTCGTGCTGCGCGTCGTCGGCCGGCAACGCGCGCTGCAGGGCCTGCACCTGCAGGCGCAGGCACTCGCCGAGGTCACTGGCGCCGACTCCGACCGGATCGAACCCCTTCAAGGTGATCAGCGCAATACGGAAATGGTGCTGCAGTTGTTCCAGTTCCTCGTCGTCGGCCGGAGACAGGCTGGCCGCCAGATCCTCCAGCGAGTCCTCGAGGTAGCCGTCTTCGTTGAGCGACTCGATCAGGAAACGCAGCGCAACCCGGTCTTCGTCTCCCAGGCGTGTCGCCAGCGCCTGCGCATGCAGGTGCGCCTGCAGCGTCTCGTGCGTGCGGGCGAGTTCGCCGGCGTCCACGTCGCCGTCGGAGTCGAGGTTGTTGCCATGGGCCTTGGCGTCACCGCCCCATTCGCCGTCGTCGGCCGCGATCTCCTGCGTGCCGTCCCCGTCCCAGCTCTGGCCATCCTCGGCGGTCAGCGGCGTGACCGAGTCGTCATTGGACGGCGAATCGGGCACCGAGACATAGTCCTGCGCCACGCTGGCCCCCATTTCGGCCTCGCGCTCGGACGGCGCGACCGGCGCATCGCCCTGGTCCAGGCCGAACTCCTCACGTTCGCTGCTCTCCTCAGACACCTCGAGGAATGGGTTGTCGTCCAGCATCTGGCCGATTTCCTGGCTCAGCTCCAGCGTCGAGAGTTGCAACAGCCGGATCGACTGCTGCAGTTGGGGCGTCAACGCCAGGTGCTGGGAGACGCGTAGGGAAAGACCCGGCTTCATCTACATCTTGAAGTGCTCGCCCAGGTAGACCCGGCGCACTTCCGCGTTGTCGACGATTTCGGCTGGGGTTCCCTCGGCCAGCACATTCCCGTCACTGATGATGAAGGCGTGATCGCAGATGCCCAGCGTTTCGCGCACGTTGTGGTCGGTGATCAACACGCCGATGCCGCGCGACTTCAGGAACCCGATGATGCGCTGGATCTCGATCACCGCGATCGGGTCGATGCCGGCAAACGGCTCGTCGAGCAGGATGAACCGCGGCTGCGTGGCCAGCGCGCGCGCGATCTCCACCCGGCGCCGCTCGCCCCCGGACAAGGCCAGGGCCGGCGACTTGCGCAGGTGTTCGACCCGCAGGTCGCGCAGCAGATCGGTCAGCCGCTGTTCGACCACCGCCGGGCTCAGCGCCCGCCCGGACGCATCGGTCTGCAGTTCGAGCACCGCGCGCACGTTGTCCTCGACGTTGAGCTTGCGGAAGATCGAGGCCTCCTGCGGCAGGTAGCTCAGCCCCAGCCGGGCGCGCCGGTGGATCGGCAGATGGGCCACCGACTGGCCGTCGATGAGGATTTCTCCGGCGCTGGCACGGACCAGGCCGACCAGGATGTAGAACGACGTCGTCTTGCCCGCGCCGTTGGGCCCGAGCAACCCGACCACCTCGCCCTCGCCCACCGCCAGCGAGATGTCCTTGACGACCATGCGGTTGCCGTAGGACTTCTGCAGGTGTCGCGCCTCCAGGCGGATCGCGGGCGCCGCCGGCGGCTTGGCCGCGCGCAACGCATCGGCCGCGCCCGGTTGCGCGTCGTCGACCGGCGCGTCCCTCACTTCTTGTCGCCTCCCAGCGTCGACGACCGACGCAGCGCGGGTGCCGCCTGCGAGGCCGGCGCGCGCGGCGCGCTGGCGCCGGAGGAGGACTTGCCGCTGTCGTCGTTGCGCGGGGTGAGCACCGCCCGTACCCGGCCGGAGCTGCCATCGGGCCCCGAACGGGCCGGACCGCCATCGACGGTGAGCACGCTGGTGCTGTTGTCGTAGACGATGACGTCGCCGGTGATCTCGTCATTGAGCTTGGAGCCGACATAGCGGCGCATGATCGCGCGGCGCTGGAAGGTCACCGTATCGGCCTTGCCGTCGTAGTTGATCAGTTCGGCCTCGCCTTCCATGTATTCCTCGGGCTCGCCGGCACGGGTGTCGCGCTTCTGGCGGAAGAACGCCAGCTTGCCGGGTTCGGCCTTGACGATGCCGAACTGGTTGCCATCGTTGTCCTGGCGAATGTCCATCTGGGCGCCACGGATCAGCATCGTGCCCTTGGTCAGCACCACCTTGCCGGTGAACACGCTGGTCTGTTTCGCGTCGTCGTAACGCAGCGTGTCGGACTCGATGTTCATCGGCTTGTCACGGTCGGCCCGTTCCGCCAATGCGACGCCGTGTATCAACACGGCAGTCAGCAACAATGTGTAAGGTATGGAGGAGGGCTTCATAGAGGCACGAATCTTGCAATCAACGACGCAAAAATCATTGTAGCCCCCTGCCCGCCGACGGCCGCGCGATGCGTTGGCAAAAAAGGAACACTGCGGCCGCAGATGCGGCGCAGGCCCTGCCCGCGCGGCAACGACCCTTCAGCGACCCGAGCGCACCTCGGCCAGCAGGTAATCGACGACCTGCAGGGCGCGCTGCATGGTGGTCGCGATCGTGCCGTCGGTGTAGAACCGGCCCGCGACACCCATCGCCGGCACACCTTCAACGCCATAGGCGTCCTGCAAGCGGGTCGCCGCACTGACGGCCTGTTGCACTTCCGGCGACCCGTAATGGGCGGCGAAACGGGCCTGGTCGACACCTTGGCGACCCACCCATTGCACGATGCTGGCGCCGCGCGAGAGATCGACCCGGTCGTCGTGGATGGCGGCAAAGACCTTGCCATGCAGCCGCTCGAGTTCCCCCATGGCCTGCAGCGCGTAATACAGGCGCTGCTGCGGCACGAATTCGTCGCGGAAACCCGCCGGCACCCGGCGCAACACCACGTCCTTGGGCAGGCGCGCGCTCCAGGCCTCGAGCATGGGCTCGAACGCATTGCAGAAGCGGCAGTTGTACCAGAAGAACTCGACCACCTCGATCGAGCCTGCCGGCGCCTGAACGGCGACCGGCTGCTTCAGGGTCAGGTAGTCCCAGCCCGACTCCGGCTGGCGCGCCTGCGCTCGCGCCAGCGGCACGCTGGCCGGCCCCAGCGCCATTGCCACTGCGGCGGCAGACGAAAAATCACGGCGATTCATGGTGGTGCGCTCCTGCAACAAGTCAATACTGCGTGGGATACGGCCCGCGCCGACAGGTTCAACGCTGAACCCGTACCAGCGCAGCCTCGATGCCCAGGCCCTCGAGTCGTTCCTTGGTCAGGTCGGCATCCAGGCGTTTTTCGAACGGGCCGACACGGACCCGGTAGACGGTGCGTCCCGACTGCTCGCGCTCGGATACGCGGGCCTCGATGCCGCCCAGCGACAGGCGGGCACGCTGCGACTCGGCGTCGTTGGCGTTGCGGTAAGCGCCGACCTGCACGAAATAGGTGAACGGATCGACACCCGGAGCCGCCGATCGCGCCCGGGCCAGGTCGCCCAGCGGGTCGGGCGACGGCGCGGTGTTGGCCGGCACCGGGGTCACGGCGCCGCCCGGCGTCGGGATGCCGGCAACCGCGGGCGGAACAGCCCCGGTGCCATTGGTCGCGCTCGGCGCAGCCGGCGCGGACGGCTCGCCAGGGCGTGCCGGGTTCTTGCCGTACAACGGTGCGTTCGGATCCCAGTCCTGGTTCTTGCGCGCCTCCGCCGCATCCTGGTCGGTGGTGCGGCTGGGACCCTTGTTCAGGAACGGAACCGGCACCTTGGTGACGTAGACCGCCACCGCCAGCGCCACGCCCAGCCCGATCACGATGCCCACGACCAGGCCCAATATCGTCCCACCCCATTGCTGCTGCTTCATGCCCTGCCTTTGCCCGTTGTTGCCACCCATGTCCGTGCGCCGCCTCACATTGTGCGCGGTGCGTCGACACCGAGCAACGCCAGGCCGTTGCGCAGCACCTGCGCCGTGGCGGCCACCAGCGCCAGCCGGGCCAGCCGCACCGACTCCTCGTCGACCAGGATACGCTCGGCGTCGTAGTAGCTGTGGTAGGCCGCAGCCAGTTCGCGCAGGTAGAAGGTGACGTCGTGGGGAGCGAAGTCGCGCGCCGCGCCCGCCAGCATGTCGGGATACCGCGCCAGCAGCAGCATCAGCGCCATCGCCGGCGCCGATTGCAGCGCACCCAGGTCGACCGCGGCCAACGCGGCCTCTTCACCGCCCCAGGCCCGGAGCACGGAGCAGATGCGCGCATGGGCGTACTGCACGTAATACACCGGGTTGTCGTTGTTCTGCGCCAGCGCCAGGTCGACGTCGAACACGTATTCGGTGTCGGGCTTGCGGCTGAGCAGGAAAAACCGCACCGCGTCCTTGCTGGTCCAGTCGATCAGGTCGCGCAAGGTGACATAACTGCCGGAACGCTTGGAGATCTTGACCTCGACGCCGCCGCGCATCACGCGCACCATCGTGTGCAACACGTAATCCGGGTAACCCTGCGGAATACCCACGCCAGCAGCCTGCAGTCCGGCGCGCACCCGCGCGATCGTGCCATGGTGATCGGTACCCTGGATGTTGACCACACGGGTGAAGCCACGTTGCCATTTGTCGATGTGGTAGGCCACATCCGGCACGAAATAGGTGAACGAGCCATCGCCCTTGCGCATCACCCGGTCCTTGTCGTCGCCGTAGTCGGTGGAACGCAGCCACAAGGCGCCGTCCTGCTCGTAGGTCTTGCCGGCCTGCTGCAGCATCTGCACTGCACGCGCGACCTTGCCGCTGGTGTACAGGCTGGACTCCAGGAAAAAATGGTCGAACCGGACCGCGAATGCCTTCAGGTCGAGGTCCTGCTCGTGGCGCAGGTAAGCCACCGCAAACTCCCGGATCGCATCGAGGTCGTCGACGTTGCCGCTGGCGGTAGTGACACGGTCGTCGGAACGCACGGTCTTGCCGGCCAGGAAGTCAGCCGCGATGTCGGCGATGTAGTCGCCGTTGTAGGCGGCCTCGGGCCACTCGGCGTCACCCGGCTTGAATCCCCGCGCCCGCAGCTGCGTGCTCTGCGCCAGGGTGGCGATCTGCACGCCGGCGTCGTTGTAATAGAACTCGCGATGCACGTCCCAGCCCTGCGTGGCGCACAGGTTGCAGATCGCGTCTCCCAGCGCCGCCTGCCGGCCATGGCCGACGTGCAGCGGGCCGGTCGGATTGGCCGACACGAATTCGACCATCATGCGCTGTCCGTTGGACGGCAACACGCCGAAAGCCGCGCCATCGGCCAGCACTTCGCGCACGATCTGCTGCTTGGCCTCGGGCTTGAGCCGGATATTGATGAACCCCGGCCCGGCGATGTCGATATCCGACACCCACTGCTGGTAGACGGGTTGATCCAGCAACAGGGCACGCAGGCGCTCGGCGAGCTGGCGCGGATTGAGTTTGAGCGGCTTGGCCAGTTGCATGGCCACGGTGGTGGCGAAATCGCCATGGGCCGCCACCTTGGGCGACTCGAAAACCGCCCGGGCGGCGGCGTCGGGTGCCAGTTCGGCGAGTGCGCCGGCCAGGCCGTCCAGCAGTTGCTGTTTGATCTTGAGCATAACCCCCCATTCTAGGAGGGTGGCCGATCCGCCCGGCCGCACCGGCAGCCGATGCCGGGAGCCGGCGCGCGCATGTTTTACCTTTGTCGCGCGATGGCGGTCATCCCGCTGGCGCTACCATCGCGCGCGGCGTCGGTTGTCGACGCGCAGCACCGCTCGCGCGTTGTGTGCAAGGGCCCGGGCAACGGGCCCGATCCGGCCCCATCATCGTTCCACCAAGGACCCACCATGCGCAAACTGATCTGTTTCCTCGCCATCGGCATCTCCCTGTCCGCAGCGAACATCGTCCATGCCCAGGACAAGGCCAAGACACCCCAGCAGGAAAAAATGGCTCTGTGCAACCAGCAAGCCGAAGGCAAGAAAGGCGACGAACGCAAGGCCTTCATGAAAGGCTGCCTGAGCAACAAGCCCGAAACCCAGCAAAGCAAGATGAAGACCTGCAACCTGGCGGCCGATGACAAGAAAGGTGACGAGCGCAAGGCCTTCATGAGCGAGTGCCTGAAGAAGAAGTCCTGATCGGGCCCGGGGGACCGGGCGGCTGGCACCCGTGTCAAGTCTGATCGGCCGCTATTGGTACACCCATCCGGAATGGCTTGTTCTTGTACGTGCATGCGCACGCGTCGCGGCAGGCCGGACCCCGGCACGGGCTCCTGGTGGGGCGGTCGGGCGCTGAACGCGCCGACTGCCCTGCGGTGCTCGCGGCCGGGGCGCATCGCGCAACTCACTGCGCGCCCTGCGGGCGCTCCGTTCAGACAAGCGCGATGAGAATGATCACGAAGCGCGCTGCGCGCGCCGCCCCGGCCACTGCGCTCCTCGGCGCCCCACAAGTCGCCCGTGCCGGGGTCCGGCCTGCCGCGACGCTGAGTCTTCGGTGTGCGTGGCGCTGAGGACAGATACCGGGAACCCCATGGCTTGCATCTCGGACGGGTCGCAGCGGCAGCGGAACCGAAAGTCCAGGGCAAACGATCAGTAGCAGGCGCGGCAATCCCTGCGCCTGATGGTGCGGCCCAAAGGCCAGCACCAGCACAGAGTCAGAGAGAGGCCATGACCTGTGACCGGAGTCAGAAGTCCGGGAATGTGGAACCTGGGCCCTAGTCTCGCCATGGGCGTTCCGCGGTCTGTTTGCTACGCCACACCAACCAGCGTCCTGGCTGCGAAGGCCCGCGGGGCCGCTGCGTGGCGCGCCTGTGCGGCGCCGAGGAGCGCAGGTCTTGCGCCCTGCGCGCGAAGCGCGCTTCGTCATCATTCTCATCGCGCCTGTCTGAACGGAGCGCCCAACGGGCGCGCAGTGAGTTGCGCGATGCGGGCGCAAGACCGAGCACCGCAGGGCAGTCGGCGCGTTCAGCGCCCGACCGCCGCACCGAAGCGCCACGCAGCGGCCCCGCGGGCCTTCGCAGCCCGCGCACCACGGATCGGGCCCGTGAACCGCTCAACCCGCGCGCCAGAACTCCGGCTGCGCGTAATGGTGTTTGAGGAAATCGATCCACAACCGCACCCGCAGCGGCAACAGCCGGCGTTGCGGGAAGACCGCGAAAATGCCGTTGGCAGGCGCCGCGTAGTCCTGCAGCACGGCCACCAGCCTGCCGGCGGCGACCTCGGACTCGACCTCCCAGCTGCTGCGCCAGGCAATGCCGCAACCGGCCAGGCACCAGTCGTGCAGCACCTGGCCATCGCTGCAGTCCAGCGGCCCGGTCGGCTTGATGTGGATGACTTCGTGGGTGTGGCCGGTCGCGGCGTCGGCGTCCCGGCGGCCATGGGCTGCCACCGGCACCCGGAAGGCCCAGCCCCGTGTCTGGGACGCGTCGCTGGACAACACCAGGCAATCGTGGTTGTTCAGGTCGGCCGGCTGGCTTGGCGTGCCACGGCGCTTCAGATACTGCGGTGCGGCCACACACAGGCGGCGGTTGTCGGCCAGCCGCACGCTGATCATCGACGAGTCCGTCAGATCGCCGACACGTACCGCGCAATCGAATCCGTCCGCCGCGACATCGATGACCCGGTCGCTGAGATTGAGCGACACCGTCACCTCGGCATGGTGCTCCCGGAACAGCGGCACCAGCGGGGCCACGTGCCGGCGGCCGAATCCGGCCGGGGCGGTGATGCGCAAGTGGCCGCTGGCCTTGACGCCACCGGCGGACACACTGGACTCGGCATTGGCGACATCCACCAGCAGGCGCTGGCAGTCCTCGAGGAAGGCGCTGCCTTCGTGCGTCAGCGTGAGCCGGCGCGTGGTGCGCTGCATCAGCTTGACTCCCAGCCGCTGCTCCAGCGCATCGAGGCGGCGCCCCATGATGGCAGGCGCCACGCCTTCGGCCGCCGCGGCCGCCGTCAGGCTGCCGCGGGTGGCGATCAATACAAACGATTCGAGCTGCTTGAACTTGTCCATGGCCGTAGATTACGGCCAAAATGGGTTGGAATCGCGGCTACCGCATCGTGCCTGGAAGCCACATCGCGATATCCGGCCAGACCATCACCAACGCCAGCACGAGGATCATCAGCACCACATAAGGCGCGCTGCCACGCACGATCGGACCCAGCGGCGAACCGGTGATCGCCTTGATCGTGAACAGGTTCATGCCCACCGGTGGCGTGATCTGGGCCAGCTCGAGGTTGATCACGAGCAGGATGCCGTACCAGATCGGGTTGATGCCCAGGTGGATCATCGCTGGCAGGATCACCGGCGTCGTGATCAGGATGATGGCAATCGACTCCAGGAACATGCCCAGCACCAGGATCAGCGCCATCATGATGACCAGGAATCCGGTCACGCCGACATCGGCGGCAATCACCGCCTCGACGATCTGCTGCGGAATGCGTAGCTTGGTCATGACGTGGCCGAACACCGAGGCGCCGGCCAGGATCATGAACAACATCGCCGACACGCTGCAGGCCTCGACCGCCGACTCCCAGATCGCGCGCAGTCCCACAGTGCGGTAGACCACGACCGCCACGAACAGGGCCAGCCAGGCACCGGCGGCCGCCGCCTCGGTGGCGGTGAACACGCCGGCGTACATGCCGCCGAGCACGAACACCGGCAACGAGATCGCCCAGGCCGAACGGCGCACCGCGCCCAGCGCCTCACGCAGCGTCGCGCGCGTCTCGCGCCGGATGTGGCGGTGCGTCAGCGCCGTGTGCACCATGTTCCAGGCCACGAATACGCCGGCCATCAGCAGGCCGGGCACGATGCCGGCCATGAACAGGCCGCCGATCGAGGTGTCGGTGGTCACGCCGTACAGCACCATCGGCCCGGACGGCGGAATCAGGATGCCCAGCGTGCCGCCAGCGGCGACCAGGCCGTAGGCCGCCTTCTCGTCGTAGCCGAACTTGACCATCTGCGGGATCGCGACCGCGCCGATGGTCAGCGCCGTGGCCACGCTTGAGCCTGAGATGGCGGCGAAGATGGTGCAGGCAGCAATCGTCGCGATGCCCAGGCCGCCGGGCAGGTGGCGCGTCAGCGTATACGCCGCGCCATACAGGTCGTCGACGATCCGGCCGCGGATCATGATGTGGGCCATGAAGGCGAACAAGGGAATCGCCACCAGCAGGTAACGGTTCACCTCGCCGAAGATGACCTCGGTCACCGAGCCCAGTTCACCCTGGGTGATGTATTGCAGCGCGCCGCCGAACAGGGCCAGGCCGGCAAAGATCGGCAAGCCGGTGAACAGCAGCAGCAACAGCGCGATGAACAGCAGGCCGATGATCATGCCCCGTCCTCCGCCTGGCCATGATCGGTCGACTTGCCGAGAGCCGGCAGGCCGGCCACGGCGCGCCAGAACACCTCGACTGCCGCCAGCAGCAACAAGGCGCCGCCCACCGGCATCAGCAGCATCAGCATCCAGGTGGGCCACTCGAGATTGCCTTCGGTGACCAGGCCCAGCATGCGCGCCAGGCTGGCTGTGCCCCAGCCGTTGATGATCAGCACGCAGGCCACAACGGCCACGGCCAGCGCGGACCAGGCCTGGGTCCAGCGGCGGGCGGGCAGCGAGAGCCGGTCGACCAGCAGGTCGACCCCGATGTGTTCACCGCGGCGCAGCGTGCGCGCCGCCGCCAGCATCACGATGGCCACCAGCAGGAAGCCGACGACCTCGTCGACCCAGACCGGCGCGGCATTGAACACGTAACGCATCACCACGGCCCAGCCGATCAGGCACAGCGACAGCAGCAGGCTGGCGGCCGCGACCGCCATGCCGGCGCCGGCCAGCGCACGCACGACGTGGCCCAGCGCACGCAAGGCCGGGCCTTCGCGCCGCTGCTGCGCGGTGCCGTGTGTGTCAGCCACGTCGGACGGCTCCGGTCAGAGCTTGTCGAGGGCTTCGAGCAGCTTCACGCCGTCGGGCGCGGTCGCGCGCAGGAACTCCTTCTTCACCGCCGGCTGCATCGCATCGGCCATGGCCTTTTCCTGGGCCTTGGTCAACGCGACGGCCTTCATGCCTTTTTCGTTCAGCACCGAGATGTTCTCCGGCGGAATGCCGTCGGACTTGCGGATGGAACGCGCCACCGCCTTGTCCGCGGCCTGCTGGATCGCGCCGCGCACGTCGGCCGGCAGGCCGTTCCACCAGGCCGGGTTCACCACCAGGTTGTCGAACGCCAGGATGATGTTGGAGGCCACGCCGAACTTCTGCACCTCGTAGAACTTGCGGCTGTTGGCGGCCTCGACCCCGGTGAAGCCGGCGTCGATGACGCCGGTCTGCAAGGCCTGGTAGACCTCGGAGCCCGGCATCGCCGACGGCGACGCGCCCATGGCAACCAGGCCTTCGTCGAACAGCTTGTTCAGGCCGCGGATCTTCATGCCGGCAAAATCCGACGGCTGCACCAGGGGCTTGCCGTTGGAGGTGAAGATGCCGTCGTTGGTGTCGACCATCCAGGCGATGTTGGTCACGCCCTTCTCGGCCATCTTGGCGTCGAGCAGCTTGGCGGCGTCGGACTTGATGAAGGCCTTTTGCTTGGCCACCGAGGTCATCAGGTAGGGAATGATGGTCACGCTCATCTCGGGGATGGTGCCGCCCCACTGGAAGCTCAGGATGGCCGCGGCCTCGATCTTGCCGCTGGCCACGGCGGGGTGGTTCTGGTTCGGCTTGAACAGCTGCGCGGCACCGAAGTTCTGCACCTCGACCCGGCCCCGGGTCAAGTCCTTGACGTCCTTGGCGAACTGCTCCAGGTTCTGTGCCGTGTGGTGTGTCGGCGGGAACTGGTGGCTGATGCGCATCGTGAAGTCGGCGGCCGTGGCCGAACCCGAGGCCAGGGCCAGGGCGATGCCGGCGGCCAGCACCTGGCGGCGGCCGTGGATGGAAAGGCGCGTGTTCTTCATGTCGGTGTCTCCTCGTCGTTGTGTGGATAAAAAAACATCATGCCACGGCGTGCGCAGCACGCAGTGACGCGATCTCGTCGGCCGAATACCCCAGCTGCGCCAGCAGGGCATCCGAGTGTTCGCCCGCCCGGGGCGGCTGCACGCGTACGCCGAGCCGCTCGCCGTGCATCGTGATCGGCAGCAAGGTGGTGCCGGCCGTCTGGCCCGCACGTGCGCCGTCCGGCAACACGATGTCGGCCAGCCCGCCGGTGCGACGCAGGTGTTCGTCGTCGTAGAGTTCCTCGGGCTTGCGGATCGGCGCATACGGCAGGCCGAGCTGCTCGAACCGCTGCGAGAGTTCCGCCACCGTGAAGCCCGCCATGCGCTCGCGCAGCAGCGGCATCATGGTCGCGCGCGCCATCACGCGCTGGTTGTTGGTAGCCAAGCCGGGATCGGCCAGCAGGTCGTCGAATCCGAACGCGGTGCAGAAGGTTTTCCATTGCGCGTCGCTGACCGCCGCCAGGAAGATCTGCCCGTCGTCCTTCACGGTGAACACGTCGTACACCGCCCAGGCCGAGATGCGGTCCGGCATCGGCGCGGCCGGCTTGCCGGTGATCGCGTATTGCAGCATGTGCTGGCCGACCAGGAACACGTTGTTCTCGAACAGCGCGCTCTGCACCTCCTGGCCCTTGCCACTGATGCCGCGCTGGATCAACGCGCCGAGCGCGCCGATGGCGCCGAACATGCCGCCCATGATGTCGTTGACGCTGGTGCCCGCGCGCAGCGGATCGCCGGGACGGCCGGTCATGTAGGCCAGGCCGCCCATCATCTGCACCACCTCGTCGAGCGCGGTGCGGTTCTCGTACGGCCCGGGCAGGAAACCCTTGAGGCTGACGTAGATGATGCGTTCATCGAGCGCCGACAGGCTGGCGTAGTCCAGCCCGTACTTGCGCATCGTGCCCGGCTTGAAGTTCTCGGCCACCACGTCGGCGCTGAGCGCCAGCCGGCGCGCGACCGCCGCGCCTTCGGCCGTGTGCAGGTCGATCGCGATGCTTTTCTTGTTGCGGTTGAACATCGGGAAGAAACCCGCGCCGGCGCCCAGCAGGTGGCGGGTGCGGTCGCCGTCGATCGGCTCGACCTTGATCACCTCTGCGCCCATGTCGGCCAGCACCATGCCGCAGGTCGGCCCCATCACCATATGGCTGAACTCGACCACGCGCAGGCCGGCCAGCGGCTGGTGCGGCGCGGGCGCCACACCGTTCGGCCCGGATGCGGACCCCGCGGCGCTCATGCCGCGGCCGCCTCGGCGGGCGCCTGCAGCAGGGTCTTCGGCAAGCCCGCCTTCCAGATGCTGCCGTGCAAGGTCTCGCCCTGCAGCCAGGACGCCAGCTGGCCACGCAGCGCCATCACGGCATCGAAATCGATCCCGGTGGCGATACCCATGCTGCGCATCAGGTACACCAGGTCTTCCATCGCCACGTTGCCGCTGGCGCCCGGCGCATGCGGGCAGCCGCCGATGCCGCCCAGGCAGGCGTCGAACCGGGTGACGCCGGTCTCCAGGGCCGCAAACACATTGGCCTGGCCCAGGCCGCGGGTGTCGTGGAAATGGCCGCAGTCCAGCCGGTCGCCGGCGATGCGCCGGCCGGCCTCGAAGCGCTCGCGCACCATGCGCGGATCGGCATAACCGACGGTATCGGCCAGGCCGACCGCATCGGCGCCGGCATCGAGCACGGCCTGCAGCAGCCGCAGCACCTCCGACAACGCGACCGCGCCCTGCAAGGTGCACCCGAATGCCGTGCTCAGGCCGACCTCGATGCGTGTCTTCGATCCGGCCGCATCCCGCTCGGCCCGGATACGCGCGATCTCGGCCACCATGTCGTCTGGCGTCTTGCGCACATTGGCCAGGCTGTGCGCATGGCTGACCGACAGCGGTACCAGCAGCGAATCGGCCTGCGCCGCGATGGCCGCCTGCGCACCCTTGAGGTTGGGCACCAGCACCGAGGTCACCATGCCCGGCAAGCCGCGGGCGAACGCCACCAGCTCCGCGGTGTCGGCCAGCTGCGGCAGCAGGCGCGCCGGCACGAAGGAGCCGACCTCGAGTTCGCGCTGGCCGGCCGCATGGGCGGCGCGGATCCAGGCCCGCTTGTGCTCGGTCGGCAGCAGCGTGGCGATACTCTGCAGCCCGTCGCGCAGGCCGACTTCACGCAACTGGACCCGGGACGGATACGACGGCGATGGATAGTGCATGGCGCATTCTAGGCATGCCAGTTCGGATCAGTTGAAGCCATTTGGAAGCTTTATGATTCCCAAACGGAACACCTTATCCCCTACCGGCACGGCAAGACGACAAGAACCCCATGCGCGACCTCGATCTGACGACCTTGCGGCTGTTCGTCGCCGTGTGCGAGACCCGCAACATCGCCCGCGCCGGCGAACGCGAAAGCCTGGCCGGCTCGGCCATCAGCAAGCGCCTGGCCCAGCTTGAAGACATGCTCGGCACCCGTTTGCTGGTGCGCCGGCGCCGCGGCGTCGAACCGACGCCGGCGGGCGAGACGCTGCTCGAACACGCACGCATCCTGCTGGGCAATGCCGAGCGCCTGGCCCACGACATGGGTTCCTTTGCCGCAGGCGTCAAGGGCCAGGTGCGCTTGCTGGCCAGTGCGTCGGCGCTGGCCGAATCCCTGCCCGACGACGTGGCCGCCTTTCTGCGCATGCCCGAACATGCGGCGATCCAGGTGCATATCGAGGAGCGCTCGAGCAACGACGTGGTGCGCGGCGTGCGCGACGGCATCGCCGCGGTCGGCATCTGTTGGGACGCCGTACCCCGCCTCGGCCTGGCCTGCCAGCCCTACCGCAGCGACCATCTGGTGCTGGTCACGCATCGGGACCATCCATTGGCCGGCCGGCCATCCGTGCGTTTCGCGCAGACGCTGGAGCACGAGTTCGTCGGCCTGCCGGCCAACAGCGCGGTGCCGCTGATGCTGCACCGTGCGGCGGCCGAACTCGGCAAGGCCATGCGGGTCCGGGTCGTGGTCACCAGCCTGGACGCGGTACAGCGGGTGGTTGGTGCCAACCTGGCCGTCAGCGTAATCCCGCGCGAGGTGGCCGCCCCCAGCATGGCCGAACGCAAGTTGTGCCTGGTCGACCTGGACGAGCCCTGGGCCGAACGCCGGTTCGGGATCTATGTCCGCGACCCGGCGAGCCTGTCGCCGGCGGCGGCCTTGCTGGTGCAGCACCTGCAGGCCGTTGCGCAGCAAGCGGCCGGCAGGGCGGCACACTGAGCACGGCCGCCCTGCCGCGCGCGTGGCATGGGCGTCAGCCCAGCTGCAGGTCCAGCGTGGGCGCACTGCCGGCGCCGGATTCCTCGTCGTCCTGCGCCATGATCTGCTCGAGCGCACGCGCCACGATGGGCTGCTGGTCGAGAATGGTCAACCGGCCCTCGCGCAGCATCGCGGCGACTTCCTTCTGCGAACGCACGAAGGCTTCGAAACCGTCGCGGTTGGTGAACAACATGCGACTGCGCTGCGGACTGATCCAGCCCAGGCGGTAGCGGCGCGTCTGGTCGGCCTCGTGCTCGAAATCGAACCACATGCCGCGCTCGAGACCCTGCGCAATGGCATCGAAGGCGTCGGGCGCGTGTTGCGGCGCCGGCTTCACGCGCTGGTCCAGGGCCTGGATGGCCTCGCGCCCGACCTGGGCTTCGAGTTCGCCCGGACCGGAGTCGGCCGGTGCCGGCCCAGCCTTGGGCACCCGGATCGCCCGCATGTGACAGGCGATCAGCCGCTTGGTGAACTCGTCGCGCTCCGGGCCGGTCCAGCCGATCGCGTCCAGGTTGGTGTCGAGCCGGGGCACGAGATCAGGCAACAAGGCCATCAGGCGGCCGCGTTCGTCGGGGCGAAAACGCGGCCGGGTGGACCAGATCACCTCGTCCATGGTCTTGACCGCGAGATCCCAGCGCGCCGGCTCGCTGTCGACCAGCAGCCAGGCCCGGGCCAGCACCTCGCGCCACTGCAGGGTCAGGAAGGGCAACAGGAACGGCGGCAGCGGCTCGTCGATCGGCAAGGCATGGATGCACTGGTGCACGACGCTGTCGGCGTGGGACAACGCCGCTTCGCGCGCCTCCTTCGACTGCTCGTCGTTCGCCGCCGGCTCGATGCGTACCTCGGCCTGCTGCTGGTTGGCCTGCAGGAAGGCCTCGAGTTCGGCCAGCAAGGACCGGAACAGCGCCAGGTCGGCCTCGAACTCGGCGACGACGCGCCGCACCGTACCGTCGATCTGCTGGTACAGCGGATCGGTCTCGCCGGATTCCGGCACCCAGCCCACGGCCGCCGAGGCCAGTGCGTCGACCAGCTGGCGGGCCGGGTGCTCGCCGGACAGGAAGAAGTCGCGGTCGATCAGCGCCGCCTTGAGCACCGGGATCTGCAGCCGCCCGATCACGAACTTGAGCTGCAACGGGATCGCCTTGTCGGCGAACACGTAGTCGAACACCTCGGCCAGCGCATCGACCGTGCCGCGGTCGATCTCGGTGGCGCGTTGCACCTCGTCGCGATCGCGCATCTGGCGCAGCACGTTATGGCCGGCGATGTCCTGCCCTTGTGCCCACGCGGGAAACTGCGAAGCACCGGCACCGGCCTGCAGGCCGCCCAGGAATCCCATCAGTTCGGGGTCTGCCGGTGCATGGGCACCACCGCCCCCGCCGAAGCCGCCGGCGGCGTTGGCCGACCCGTCGCCTCCGTCACCGCCCTCGCCACCTGCACTGCCACCGGGGCCACCGAACCCGAGCTTCTGCAGGAACTGGCGCGCACGGTGGGCGATCGAGCGGGCCATGCCTTGCATGGCCTGCATGCCCTGGCCGCCCGCGGCCTGCATCGCGCCGGTTTCGCCGAAATCGATACCCCCCGACTGGGGTTGCAAGCTGGCGTATCCGGAGCCGTGGCCGGTCGGCATGCCCGAGTCCCCGGTCAGGGGCGCCGAGGCGGAGTCGGCTCCGACGCCCGCGGCACCGCGCTTGATCCGGTGCACCGGCTTGGCGGAATAACCGGCCCGCACCAGCATCGCGGTCAGGTCGGTGTACAGCGCTGTCCAGTCGATGCTGCACTGGGGTTCGAGGGCGGAGACGAAATCTTCCGCCGCCATGGGATCGAACGCACTGCTGTGCCAGGCGATCAGGAAGGCTCGCACCAGGCTGGCCGGGCGAAACGGGTTGTCGGCCAGCGTGAATTCGTCCTGCCGCAACAAGGCCCCGATGCTCACGGTCAAGGCCTTGAGCGGGGCTTCATACCGGTTGTTGAACCGTTGGGCGACCCGATCGACCAGCAGATGGCGCTCGATCTCGTCGACGTCGAGCAAAGCCATGCTGCTGGGGCCGGACAGGTCGTCGGCATCCGCCGCCGGACGCAATACCCGCAGCGCTCCCGGCATGACGGCCTCGACCTCATCCTCGATGGACTCGCGCAGCGCGGCCTGGAACGCCCGGTTGAAAATGGCCGCCTGCTTGTCGAGCATGACGCCCGCGGTTCGCAGGTTCTGCGCCTGGGAGGTATGGGGGCGGCTGTCGACCTGCTCGAAGAAATGCCCGCGCAGGCGCTTGAGGTGATCGTCCTGGTGTTGCGCAAAAAACGACTGCACACGGGCAATCATGGCCGCGACATGGCGCAGCACCATGGAGCGCGTGGCGGCATCGAGCGAATAAAAGGTAGGGGCGGACATCAATAACGCGACACGGCCTCGGGCCCGGCGACCGCACCTGCGCTCGCCGAGCCCCTCGCCAGAACCTTGTTCATCTGTTTGTACACGAAACCCCTTGACCGATTCCCGATGACGCCATTGCTGGCTGTGCATTATTTGCGCCGAAACGCGCCCGCATCCCGCATTGTGCGCTCTGCGCCAGGGCGTTTGCTTGATTCATCGGACGGCGGGCGCCACGCTTGACGCCTGTTGTGGCACCGGGCAAAGGTTCCGCACGCCGCTGTCATCGGACTGCCCTGGTTGCCCGGCAGTCTCTGGCACCGTGTCACGACCATCGATTACATCCACAAATGTCATATATCAAGCAACCTATGCAAGGTTAATGATCTAAAAAGGTTCGAATACAGTCGAACCATGGACAAGCCCAAAGCCATACTTTTCGACGCCTATGGCACCTTGTTCGACGTGTACAGCGTCGCACTGTTGGCCGAGCAGTTGTATCCCGGCCATGGCACGGCGCTGAGCCAGGTCTGGCGCGACAAGCAGATCGAATATTCCCGGCTGGTCACGACCAGCAACCATGGCGCGTTTTACCGGCCGTTCTGGGATCTGACGCGCGCCGCGCTGGTCTATGCGGTCAAGCGCCTGGTGCCCGAGCAGACCGGCAAGCCGGACTTCGACAGCCGCATCGACCAGTTGATGAACCAGTACCGCAGCCTGAGCGCGTTTCCCGAGAACCGCGCCGTGCTGCAGCAGATCAAGGATGCCGGCCTGGCGACCGGCATCCTGAGCAACGGCGATCCGGCCATGCTCGACCTGGCGATCAAGTCGGCGGGCCTGGGCGGCCTGCTCGACCATGTCATCAGCGTCGACCCGGTGCGCCTGTACAAGACCGCCCCCGAAGCCTACGCGCTCGGCGAGCAGGCCACCGGACTGCGCGCACGCCAGATCGGCTTCGTCAGCTGCAATGCCTGGGATGCGTTGGCCGCGACCTGGTACGGCTACCAGACCTTGTGGGTGAACCGCTACCAGCTGCCGTTCGAGGAACTGGGCACCCAGCCCCACCATGTCGGCAGCAGCCTGCGCGACGTGCGCGTGTTCCTGTGAAGCCACCCGCCTGTTTTGCATATCGATATTGAAGAAGGAAACCGATCCATGACCTCCCGCACCCGCGTACACGCATTGAACATCGCCACCGAACTGCACGACTTCATCGACAACCAGGTGTTGCCGGGCACCGGCGTCGATCCCGCCGCGTTCTGGCAGGGATTCGATGCCATCGTGGCCGACCTGGCACCGAAGAACCAGGCCCTGCTGGCCGAGCGCGACCGGCTGCAGGCCGAACTCGACAGCTGGCACCGGGCACACCCGGGCCCGATCCGCAGCATGAAGGCGTATCGCCGCTTCCTGGAAAAGATCGGCTACCTCGTACCCGAACCCGCCGCGGTGCGCACCACGACGAAAAACGTCGACGCCGAGCTGGCGCTGCAGGCCGGCCCGCAACTGGTGGTTCCCATCCTCAACGCACGTTATGCGCTCAATGCCGCGAACGCGCGCTGGGGCTCGCTGTACGACGCGCTCTACGGGACCGACGCGATCGACGAATCCGGCGGCGCCAGCCGCGGCGGCGACTACAACCCGGTGCGGGGCGACAAGGTGATCGAATATGCGCGCCATGTGCTGGACCGCACCGCGCCACTGGCGCGCGGCTCGCACCTGGACGCGACGGCCTATGCCGTGCTCGGCGGCAAGCTGGTGGTCACGCTCAAGGGCGGCAAGAACACCGGGCTGCGCAACAGCCGCCAGTTCGTCGGCTACCAGGGCGCCGCGGCGCGTCCGTCGTCGGTGCTGCTACAGCACAACGGCCTGCACATCGACATCCGCATCGACCACACCAGCACGACCGGCGCCCATGACGCGGCCGGCGTCAGCGACCTGGTGCTCGAGTCGGCGCTCTCCACCATCCTCGACCTCGAGGACTCGGTGGCCGCGGTCGATGCGCAGGACAAGGTGCTGGGTTACCGCAACTGGCTCGGCATCCTCAAGGGCGACCTGACGGAGAACGTCAGCAAGGGCGGCAAGACCTTCACCCGCGGCCTGAACCCGGACCGTGTCTACACCGCGCCCAACGGCAGCGGCACCGTGACCCTGCACGGTCGTTCACTGATGTTCGTGCGCAATGTCGGCCACCTGATGACCAATCCGGCCATCCTGTACACGGGGGCCGATGGCGCCGAGCACGAGATTCCCGAAGGCATCATGGACGCGGTCGTGACCACGGCGATCGCGCTGCACGACCTGCAGGGCCACGGCACGAACGGTATCCGCAACTCGCGCAAGGGTTCGGTCTACATCGTCAAGCCCAAGATGCACGGCCCGGCCGAAGTAGGCTTTGCCAACGAACTGTTCGGCCGCGTCGAGAAGCTGCTCGGCCTGCCGGCGAGCACGGTCAAGCTCGGCATCATGGACGAGGAGCGCCGCACCAGCGTCAACCTCAAGGCCTGCATCGCCGCCGCGGCCAGCCGCGTGGCCTTCATCAACACCGGCTTCCTGGACCGCACCGGCGACGAGATGCACAGCTGCATGCAGGCCGGCGCGGTGCTACGCAAGGGCGACATGAAGACCAGCGCCTGGATCCAGGCCTACGAGAAGAACAACGTCATGGTTGGCCTGGCCTGCGGCTTGCGCGGCAAGGCGCAGATCGGCAAGGGCATGTGGGCCATGCCCGACCTGATGGCCGACATGATGAAACAGAAGATCGGCCACCCGAAGGCCGGCGCCAACACCGCCTGGGTGCCCAGCCCGACCGCCGCGACGCTGCATGCGCTGCATTACCACCAGGTCAAGGTGTCGGACGTGCAGAAGCAGATGGAGCAGGACGCCGCAGCGGGTGACGCGGCGCAGCAGCGCGAGGCGATCCTGAACGACCTGCTGACGATTCCCGTGGTGCGCACGCCCAAGTGGAGCGATGCCGACAAGCAGCAGGAACTCGACAACAACGCCCAGGGCATCCTGGGCTACGTGGTGCGCTGGATCGACCAGGGCGTGGGTTGCTCCAAGGTGCCCGACATCCACAACGTCGGCCTGATGGAAGACCGCGCCACGCTGCGCATCTCGAGCCAGCACATGGCCAACTGGCTGCACCACGGCGTGGTCACCAAGGCCCAGGTCAAGTCCACGTTCAAGCGCATGGCCAAGGTGGTCGACAAGCAGAACGCCGGCGACGCGTTGTACACGCCGATGGCGACCCACCCGCAAGGCGCGGCGTTCCAGGCCGCGACCGATCTGGTGTTCAAGGGGCTGGAGCAGCCCAGCGGCTACACCGAGCCGCTGCTGCACGCCTGGCGGCTCAAGGTCAAGGCCGGCGCCGCCTGATCCTGCAACCCGACCGGCCCACGGGCCGGGTCAGCGCCCGGCGTCCAGGTTGGCCCGGATCCGGGTCAGCAGCGCCATCAGCTGCGCGCGCTCCTCGGCGCTGAAGCCCTGCACCGCCGCGGCCGACAGCCGCTTGCGCTGGCGCCGCACCTGTGCCAGCAGGCCTTGCGCGGGCTCCGACAGGCTCAGGCGCATCACGCGGCGATCCTCCTCGTCCGGCTGCGCCTGCAGCAGGCCTTTTTCCCGCAGCCCGCCCACCAGCCGCGCGAGCTGGCCCTTGTCGCGCCCGGAATGGGCCGCCAGTGCGCTCTGCGTCGCGCCGGGATGGCGCGCGAAGAAACCGAGCACCCGCGCTTCCATCGGGCTGAGTTCACCCGTCGCGGCGTCCTGCTGCCGATGCCGCACACGGTGCATCAGCTCGTGGATGGCCTCCAGCACGTCGCCGTCGGGGGCAAAGCCACTTTGGTTGACATGGTCAACTTGTTTTTCCATAATGGATGACATTATCAACTTATCAAGACCCTTGTGGAAAACACCATCGCCCCCCGCCGCGTCACGCGCATCCGCCACGAGCTGCACCGCCGCGACACCGTCGTGCGCCGCATCACGCAGCCCAGCCCGAACTTCGTCGCCATCACCTTCGCCGATCCGTCGTTGGCCGGTTTCGTCTCGGCCTCGTTCGACGACCATGTCAAGTTCATCTTCACCGACGCGCAAGGCCAACCGGTGCGGCGCGACTACACGCCGCTGCACCATGACGCGGCCGCGGGCGAACTGACGATCGAATTCGCGCTGCACGACAGCGGCGCCGCCACCCAATGGGCGCGCCAGGCCCAGGTCGGCGACCGCGCCGTGATCGCCGGCCCGCGCGGCTCGATGGTCATTCCCGCCGACTACCCGTGGCACCTGCTGGCCGGCGACACCACCGCGCTGCCGGCCATCGTGCGCCGCCTGCGCGAACTGCCCGCCGACGTGCGGGCCCGGGTGCTGGTGCTGGCCGAGGACGCGGCCGACCACCGGCCGCTGCACAGCGCGGCCCGCCTGGACGTGTCATGGGTCCGGTCGCCCGAGGCCTTCTTGTCCGCGGCCGATGCGCTGCAGCTGCCCGAGGGCGAAGGCTTCGCCTGGGCCGCCGGTGAAGCGTCGCTGATGAAGCGCCTGCGCCAGCTGCTGGTGGACGGCAAGCAGCACCCGCGTACCGCGATGCGGGTGTCGGCCTACTGGAAACAGGGGGCGCAGGAGTTCCACGAGGACCTGGTGGACTGACGTGGACCGACCGGGCGAGGTCGCCGGGCGCGGTCACCCGCCCTTGTCACGCGCTTGCACCCGCGGAATCCAGTACGCCAGCTGCCCGGCCGCGGCGAAGGCCAGCAGCCCGGTCACCGCGATGCCGATGGCCAATGTGGTCGTGGCCGCGAGCAGCGACAACAAGCCGGGCCCGCAGCTGCCGCCGATGTCCGACATCAGGCGCCACGCCCCCAGGAAATGGGCGCGGCCCTGGCGCGGCGCATGGTCGGCGCCGAGTGTCATCATCATGCCCGAGCCGATGCCGTTGCCGAAACCGATCACCATCGCGGCGATCAGCAGGCTGGTCGCATCCCATGTCCAGGGCACGGCCAGCAGGCCGGCGCCCATGAGCACCAGCGAGGGCACGACGACCCAGCGCCGGCCCAGGTGGTCCATCACCTTACCGGCCGGATAAAACAGCAGCATGTCGATGCCGCCGGCCAGGCCGTAGATGAGGGAGGTCACCGCCGGATCGAGCGCCAGGTGGTCGGCCCACAACGGGATGATGGTCTGGCGCGTGGTACGCACGGCGCTGACCAGCGCGATGCCCAGGCCCAGTGTGACGAAGACATGGCGATGGTCGCGTAGCGTCGACAGGATGGTCGGCGCCGCGGGTCGCGCACCGACCGGATCGGCGCCGCCGGACTCCGCCCGCAGGTCGGGCATGCGTGCGGCCACGACGCTCGACAGCAGCAGCGCGGCGATGCCGACACCGTAGGCCCCGACCAGGTCGAAGCGATGGATGGCCGCGGCCGCGGCGAACGGGCCGATGAACATGCCGATGCGCATGGTGCCGCCCAGCGTCGACATCGCCCGTGCCCGGTAGGCGAACGGCACCACCTCGGTCAAGTAACTCTGGCGTGCGAGCGAGAAGATCGCCTGCGACATGCCGATCATGAAACTGCCGAGCGCAAACCAGGCCAGGTGGCCCGACCAGCCGCACAACGCCATCGCAACGGCGCACCACGCGGCGCCGGCGACGATGGTCCAGCGTTCGCCGCGGTGCAGCGTGAGCAGCGAGGCCGGGATGTTGCTCACCAGCGAACCGATGCCGATCAGCGCGACCAGCAGCGCCGTCAGCGGCACCGACGCGCCCATGGCGCGCGCGGTCAGCGGCAGCACCGGCAGGATGGCGCCGAGTCCGATCCCGAACAGCAGCGACGGCCCGAAGGCCGTGACCGCGATGCGGCGAAGCGAAAAGTCCGTTTCGGTCATGCCGGCCCGTCCTGTGCGGGGTGGTCGGGCCCGTCCAGCACGGCGGCCTGCCAGGCCCGCCGCTTGTCGGCCGGTCGCATGCCGGCGTGGGCCGGACTGGTCGACGGCAGGCGCACCATGTCGAACGCCAGCGGTGCGGCCAGCGTCGGCAACACATGGCGCCGGAACATCGCCTGTGCCGTGGCGCCGTTGAAACACAGGCGCCGCAGCTGCGGATGGGCGGCCAGGAAACCCGCGAAATCGTTGACCTCGACGCTGCGCCGGTCGATGTCCGCGTCCAGGCTGCCCGGCCGCTCGCAGGCGGCCAGCACATCCCATACGGCGACCCGATGCGCCCGCAGGGCCGCGACCCGCTGCGCATACGGCGCCGCGGCATCGAAGCCGAAGATGTCGCCCATGATGGGCCAGAACGCATTGCGCGGATGACCGTAATACTGCTGCGCGCGCAGCGATGCGACACCCGGCATGCTGCCGAGCACCAGCACCCGGGCGCGCGCGTCCGCCAGCGGCGGGAAACCCCGTACCGCGCGTGTGTCGGGGTCGCGCCCTGCCTCGGCCATGAGCCGGCACGATAGCAGATGCCATCGATGCCTGACCCGGGTCAAGCAAGTCCGACACCCGGCGCGGGACACTCGACGCCGGTCGCGCCGCCGGGTATAACGGGTCCGGTGCATCCCTGCACGATCAGGCAGCCAGGCAGCCGCCCGCTGCCTCACCTGGGTATCCGGATGCCTCTGCTCCATCACCTGTCCCCGTCACCGGCTGCCCGCCTGCCGGCCGTGCCCCGCCCCCGCCTCCAGGCGCGGGGTGGTCCCGATGCGGGCGGAGGAGCCGATGCCTGACGCCGCGGTGACCGAAGACGCCACGCCCGGTGCCGACGACGCGCCCGCGGCGGCCCGCGCCATCGCGCGATTCGTGCCCCGGTTCGCGCGCGACCAGGTCGCGGGCTCGCCCACGATCGCCTCGTGCCTGGATGTCCGCCTGAGCGGCGCCATCCTGGTCGCCGACATCGCCGGTTTCTCGGCCATGACCGAACACAAGGCGCGGCTGGGGCAGGCCGGCATCGAGGAGATGCAGAACCTGCTCAACCGCTGTTTCGACCGCATCGT
The DNA here is from genome assembly GCA_027214345.1 of Comamonadaceae bacterium G21597-S1. GTDB lineage: Bacteria > Pseudomonadota > Gammaproteobacteria > Burkholderiales > Burkholderiaceae_C > CAISIP01. The sequence continues at coordinate 296,372 of JAPWHR010000006.1, read as the reverse complement.
GTCCACGCTCACCCATGGTGGCGGCCAGATCTGCCGGTTTGCCGGCGACGCGACGATTGCCTACTGGCCCGCCGGTCGCGACCCGCACGGACTGCGCACCGCCACCCACAGCGCGGCCGCCACGGCCTTGCGGCTGCAGGCACTGATCCCGGAACTGGCCCAGGCCCTGCAGACGCCGCTGCGCCTGCGCATCGGCATCGGCGCCGGCAAGCTGTTCAGTGCCATCGTCGGAGGCCACCAGGGCCGGTGGGAAGCCCTGCTCGGCGGCGACGCCTTGCGGCAGGTGGCCGCCACGCCCATGCTCGAGTCGGGCCAGGTTGTGTTGTCGCCGTCGGCCCATGCCCTGGTGCAGGCCGACTGCAACACCACCGCGCTCGCGGGCGGCGGCCATGCGCTGGAAGCGATCACGCCAGCGCCGGCCCCGCAGCCCACGGCGCCCGAGGCGCCCGCTGTCGTGCCGGCCCCGCTGGCGCCGTTCGTGCCGCGCCACCTGCTGCGCCGCCTGCGCGCCGATCCGGATGACCGGCTGGCGGAACTGCGCACCGCCAGCGTGCTGTTCGTGATCGCACCGGTACCCGAGGCACTGGCGGAGCTGCAAACGCATACCACCACCTTGCAGCGGGCCACCTATGCCAACGGCGGCAGCGTGCTGCAGTACCTGGTCGACGACAAGGCCAGCCTGGTGTTCATCGCCGCCTGGGGCATTCCCGGCAGCAGTCATCCCGACGACGCGGAACGGGCGATGCGCACCGCCCACGCCGTGACCGGCGCGGCGAAGGCCGCGGGTCGGCCGATCGGTTGCGGCGTCGCCAGCGGGCGGCTGTTCGCCGGCCTGCGCGGCAGCCATGAACGCGCCGAATATGCGCTGATCGGTCGTGTCGTCAACCTGGCCGCGCGCATGGCCCAGGCCTCGCACGGCCAGGTCTATTGCGACGAAGCCACCGCGCATGCGGTCCCGGCGGTGGCCTTCGAGGCGCGGCCCGGCGTGGCGCTCAAGGGCATCGGCGATGCGCGGGTGTTCGAGTCGCTGGGCCAACGCCGCATCGACGATGCGAACACACGCGCCCTGGTCGGACGCCAGTCCGAACTGCAGCAGCTGCTGGCGCAGTTGCAGCGCGTCGTCGACGAACCCGGCCGCAGCCGGCTGGTCGTGGTCGAGGGTGATGCCGGCATCGGCAAGTCGCATCTGTGCGCGGCATTCGCGCAGGCCGCGCGCGACCGCGGCCTGGTACTGGCCAGCGGCGCCAGCGACCCACTGGACCATTCGGCAGCCTACCAGCCGCTGCGCCAGGTGTTCGACACACTGCTCGGCCTGCGCGGCATGCCCGGTGCCCCGGCGCGGCGCGACCGCGTCCTTGGCCTGCTGGCCGACGACGACGCGACCCGCGAACGCGTCAGCCTGCTCAGCGACGTGCTGGCGCTGGCGCTGGCGCCCAGCGCCACCGAGCAGCAGATGAGCGGGCGTGGCCGCATCGAGGCCACCACCGACCTGCTGGTGCGGCTGCTGGTGGGCACGGCCGACGCGGCGGTGCGCATCGTGATGCTGGAAGACCTGCATTGGCTGGACTCCGCCTCGTGGGGCGTGCTCGAACAGGCGGTGCGGCGCTGCCCCGGCCTGCTGGTCGTGCTCAGCACGCGCCCGCTGGCCGACGATGCGCCGTGCGCCGAACTGCTGCGCGACCCGGCGCACCTGCATCTGCGCCTGGCGCCGCTGCAGGCGTCCGCGGTCCACGACATCATCGCCGCCGAACTCGGCGCCTCCGAGGTGCCCGAGCCGGTGTGGCGCACCGTGGCCGATCGCACCCAGGGCCTGCCCCTGTACGTGCGCCAGGTCGTTGCGGCGCTGGTGCAGGGTGGGGTCGTGCATTGCACGGACGGCGCCATCCGCTACGACCCCCAGGGCCTGTCGAGCTTCACCATTCCCGACACCATCCAGGGCGTCGTCATCGCGCGCATCGACCAGCTCACGCCGCGCCAGCAGACCACGCTCAAGTCCGCCAGCGCGGTCGGACGCGACTTCTCGTTCGAGGCCCTGGCCATCGCTGCGGCCGGACACGGCAGTGGCGAGACGCTGCGCCAGGACCTGCAGGCCCTGGTGGCCGGCGGCCTGATCGAAGCCGGACCGCACGACGCCCCTTTTCGCTTCAGCCATGCACTGGTGCGCGATGCGGTCTACAGCCTGCTGCCGCTGGCCGCCCGGCGCGAGTTCCATGCCGCGCTCGGCGCCTGGTATGAACGCCAGGCCGGCGATGATCGCCAGTGGCTGGGCCGCATCGCCTGGCACTGGGACCAGGCCCACGACCCGGTGCGCGCATTGCGCGCGCTGGAGGCCGCCGGCAACCATGCGCTGCGCACCGGTGCCTACCGCGAGGCACAGAACCTGTTCGCGCGCCTGGTCACCATCACCACCCGCGGTTTCGGCGAGGAGTCGACGACGGCGGTCGCCGCATCCCTGGAGCAGGTCGCGCGCTGGCAGGCGAACCTGGGCCTGGCCAGCTACGACCTGGGCGAACTCGAACGCGCACGCACGGCCCTCGAGGCGGCGGCCGGCCTGCTTGGACAGGCCGTGCCGGGCACACGCCTGATCGGCCTGGCGGTGGCGCGCGAGGCGCTGGGTGCGGCGGTGCAACGCTGGTGGCGGCCCGCCGGCTCCGGCGAGGCCCGGGCCGCCCGCGCGCGGCAGGTGGCGATGATCTACAGCACGCTCGGACGCATCTACCACCTCACGCAACGCCCGCACCACACCGTGTTCTCCATCCTGCGTCGGCACAACCTGCTGGCGCCCCACCCGGTCTGCGCGGAGCAGATGGGGGCCCACGGCGGCATGATGTACCTGTGCACGATGCTGGGCCGCCACGACTGGGCAGACCGCCATGCCGCCGACGTCGGCGAGCTGCACCGCCGGCTGCAGGACCCGCTGGCCTATGCCGATGCCAACCTCACGGTCGCTCTGGCCTACATGGGCCAGGCGCGATGGGAGCAGTGCGAGCGCAGTGCGCTGGATGCCGAACAGATCTTCCACCGGCTCGGCGAGCGCCAGGGCCGCATGGTGATGCTTGCCATCCTGGCCAACACCGCCGAGCTGCATGGCGCGTTCGGCAGGGCCGAGCAGCTATGGATGCTGCTCGACGGCCTGGCCGTCGAGGTCGGCGACCAGGTCGGCCAATGCTGGAGCGCCGGCGGGCTGGCCATGCTGGCGATCCGCCGCGGCGAGCATGCGCAGGCCACGGTGCAGGCGCGCCGCGCGGTCGCACTGGCACGCAGCACCGGCGAGGCAGTCTCCTACCTGGCCGACACCGGGTTGCTGGCATTGAGCCGCCTGGAGTCGGGCGACACGGACCAGGCCCGCGCGCGGGTCGACGAAGGCGTTGCCCTGATGGCGGCGCTGCCGCGCGTGGCGACGGCGCACCATCTGCTCAACGGGCTCGACGCGTACAGCGAGTTGATCCTGCGCCTGTGGGAGATCGACGCTCCGCCGCAGGGCAGCACCGCGTGGCACCAGTGGTCCCATCGCGCCGCGGTGGCCACGCGCCGTGCCGATGCCTATGCGCGGGTGTTCGCCATCGGCCGCCCGATGGCGGCGCGCCACCGCGGCCTGCACCAGTGGCTGCTGGGCCGGCCCGCCAAGGCCATCGCGGCCTGGCAGCTGGCCATCGGCGAGGGACAGGACCGCGGCATCCCGTACGAGACCGCCAAGGCCCATCTCGAGCTGGCGCGCCATGTCGGCGCCGACGATCCGCGCCGGCGCGAGCATGCGCAACGGGCGATCGCGATCTTCACGCACATCGGCGCGCAGGCCGGCGCCGCCAGGGCCCGCGCGCTGGTCTGACGGCGCAGGCGGGAACCGTCAGTCGCGCCAGCTGCCGAAGGTGGTCAACCGGTCTTCGATCGCATTGACCCAGCGCGGCGCGTGCACGTCCTCGCCCCAGTGGTCGAGCATGGCGTCGGCCTGGCCCAGCAGCTGCGTGGGCAGGCGCAACGAGCGGGTCTGGTCCATCAGCAGCCGCGTGACCAGGCGGTAACCCAGCACGCGGGTGAGCAGCCGCGACAACGAGAAATGCGGCCAGATGTTCCGCGCCAGCGTGTCGATCAGCCGGGTCGTCGAGATCACCAGCTCGAACAACACGCGCGAGAACCCCGAAACATGCTGGTCGATCCCGACCAGGTCGGCGGTGCGCCGGCCGCACAGGTAACGCGTCATCAACGGCGCGAAGGGCTTGAGCCATCCGATCGGTATCGTCTGCTCCATCGCGTTCACCAGCGCCCGTCCGAGCGCCGGGCGCGGATCCGGCACCGGCGCGGGGCCCCGCGCGCGGGCCTGCATGCAGTCGAACAGGGTCTGCGCCTCGTCCATGGTGTGCGCCATCAGCGCGTCGTCGACACCGAGCACGCTGGCGGCCACGTTCCAGCAGTGCAGATAGGCCTCCTCGTCGGCCGCATCGAGACCCAGGCCCAGCCGCCGCAGGCCGCGCAGGAACACGTAGCTGAAGGTCAGCAGCGTATAGGCCAGCTCCTCCTGGTTGCACGGCACGCCGCTGCGGCCCGCGTCCCAGCCGCCGGCGAACATCGCGGCATGCATGCCGGGTTCGGCCGCCAGCGCCGGATGGGCCGGCACCACCCGGGGTGCGGTCGCACCGGGCCCGGCGAACGCCGTGCGCGGATGACCATGCAGGATCAGGTTGCGAATGGTGGCGTGGATCAGCCGCACCTTGAGGATCTGGCCGCGTCCGGCGCCGGACGCGTCGGACAGGCCGCCGCGCATCATTACCGGGAAGATCATCGCCGCCGTGCTGCGGATGCGGTATTCGGTGTGTTGTTCCAGCTGCCCCGCACGGTGCAGCACCGTGGCCAGGTCGGGCAACACGTAGCACTCCGGCAGGCTGGCGCAGAACAGCAGGATGCACGACAGCGGGCCGTATTCGTAGAACAAGGTCTCGGCCCGCTGCAGCTTGGCGGTGTCGGCCCAGCCGGGCAAGGCCTGCTGTGCATGGACGAAACCCTGCACCGCCCGGAACACGTCGTCGTCGACCTCCGGCGGCTGGCCCGGCCATGTCGCCAGCGTGCCGTTGCTGCCCAGCGTGTTCAGCAGGGCTGTGGCCTGGCCCAGCTTCTTCCATTGTTCGCCGTGGGCGTCGCGCAAGGCCTGGGCGTCGGCATCGGGCGCCAAAACCTGCCAGTCTCCGACGATGGCTGCCACCGCGTCATCGGCGGGTGTGTCGGCCAGGTGCCGCAGGCGGTCCAGCAGCAGTTCCCAGTCGCGGGTGCTTCGGGTGGTGCGCATCAGCCGGCCCTCCGCGCAGTGGGCCGGTCGGCATACGCCGTCTCACCCTGGTTGGTCCCGTCGTGGGTCTTCCAGTGGCGCCAGCCGGCCAGCGCACACAGGACCGGAAAACCCATCGCGAAGACCGCGATGGAACGAGTCTCGACCGGGAAGCCGGCGACGATCTGGAACGCCATCAGGCCGGCGTAGATCAGCACCGGCAGCAACGCATGGCGGCGGTCGACGCCGGTCGCGGGCCGTATCGGCAACTTGCGCACCACCAGGCGGAACACCAGCACGATGCAGAAGGCCACGAACATCCAGCCCACGAATCCCTGCACCGTCTCGCCGAACCAGGCACCATCCTTCTTGGTCATGATCCAGGCCTTGAGCACGAACACCATGTAGGGGTCGGCGCCCAGGTCGTAGGCCGTGACGACCATGGCCGCCAGCAGCGACATGGCCATGGCCTCACCCAGGTGCGTCGACCCGTCGGCCGGTGCACGCCAGATGATCAGGTTGGCGATGACGTACCCCATGTAGGTCAGCGCAAACCACATCAGCGGAATCACCAGGGGCACGTCGCCCACGCGCGGACCCAGCACGTCGGTGTAGTCGTAGCTGCCGAAGAACCAGCCGTATGACGAACCCATCTGCTCGGCAAACCAGCCCAGCACGATCGCGATCGTGGCGAACAGCAGCGCCGCACGCAGGCCCAGCAGATGGGCGGCGCTGGCCAGGCAGGCGGCGAACATCACGAACGAGCTCACCAGCATGGCCGTGGTGGTGTCGCCCAGCGTGCGCACGCCCACGCTGACGAGGAACACCGCCGCCAGCAGCAGGCCGGCCAAGGGAAGACGTGTCGACCAGTGAGGCATCGCAACTCCTGAGGTGATGGGGACGGGCAGAGGTCGCGAGCGGACCGGCCCGCGAGACAAGCGCCAATACTAACGGCAGCGCGTCGGCATCGAGCATGCCGGGCCCGCGCGCGCTGGCGCCCGCTCGCGTCGGTTCAGGCCTCGAATGCGGGCGAGCGGTACAGGGTTCTACCGGCGACCCGCAGCTCGGTCTCGAGCTGGTAGCGGCGCACGGCCGCCGCGTCGATCGTAATGCCCAGCCCCGGCGCGTCCGGCGCGCGGACCTGCCCGCTGGCGTCACGCTCGATATGGTTGCCAGTGAGTTCCACCGCCAGCGCCTTCGGTGCCGCCGGGTATTCGCAGATGCGGTGATCGGCCAGGCCGGCAAACGGCTGCAACGATGCACTCAGCGCCAGGTGCGAGGTGAAGGTGTGGTTGACGTAGGTGACCCCCTTGGCTACGGCATGGTCGGCGACCTGCTTGGCCGGCCCGATGCCGCCGATGCGGCCACAGTCGATCTGCACGTAGCCGATGCCGCCGTAGTCGATCAGGTGGCGCGCCATCGAGAAGTTGTGCGCACCTTCGCCGCCGGCCAGCCGCACCGTCGCGCACTGGCGCGACAACGCGGCGTATTCCTCCAGCGCGCTGGCATGGAAGGGCTCCTCCAGCCAGGTGACGCGGGCCGCCTCCAGGGCCTGCAGGCGTTCGGCGGCGCGCGCGACGTCGTCGACGAAGATCTGCCCGACGTCGACCAGCAACACACCGTCCGGCCCGATCGCCTCGCGGGCGGCCATGAAGTGCGCGGCGTCGTCGGCGGCGCTGCCACGCCCGATCGGCCCCCAGCCGAACTTGACCGCCGCGAACCCACGCGTCATCGCGTCGCGCGCGCGCGCGAGTGTCTGCTGCGCATCGTCGCCGAACAGCAACGAGGCATACGGTGTCTTGGCGTGGTTGCCGGTGTAGCCCAACAGCTTCCACACCGGCTCGCCGCGCGCCTTGCCCAGGATGTCCCACAAGGCCATCTCGATGCCCGAGAAGGTATGCGCGGCCTGCAACACGTCCATGCTGTTGTAGGCCACTTCGGCGGCGATGGTGGCGATGTCGCGTGGATCGTCCAGCGATCGCCCGAGCACCGAGGCGCTGACCGGCTGGCAGGCGCCATGCGACTGCGGGCACACGAAGGCGGCGATCGACGGCAACGGTGCCGCTTCGCATTCTCCGTAGCCGACATGGCCGCCGGCCTGCACCCGCACCAGCAAGGCGTCCTGGCTGCCGTCGGCCTCCAGCGTGACCTCGGGCATCGCGAGATAGAAAAAGTCGACGGCTTCGATCTTCATGATGGGTCCTCGTGCTGCGGGCTCAGCGGCGGTACACGGTGGCCTGCGGCTCGAATCCGACGTCCGCATCGAGCGGATAGATCGGCCGCGCGCAGATCGTGTGGCCCAGCGTGGGCAGGTTGGCCGAGGTCGCGCCGGGCACGTCGACATTGAAATTGCAATCGGCCCAGGCCTCGTACATGTGGTGCTCGGTGTGCGGCGACTTCACGACGATCAGGTCGAAATCCCGCGGATCCAGGCCGTTGGCGAAATACATGGCGCGGTCGAACAGGCTCAGCGTCTTGCTGAACACCACGACGGTGAAGTTGTCCCAGGTCAGCACCGCGGTGGGGCCGGCGTCCAGGCCGATCTTCATCGTCTCCAGCCGAGCATGGCCGTCCGACAGCAGCTGTACCCGGGCCGTGACCGGCATCGGCGTGAAGCGCGCCGGATCGATGCGGCCGCCCAGCGTCACCTGCACAGAGGCACCGACGCCTGCCTGGTGCGCCGCGGCGGCCGCGTCGGCATCAACGATCTGCGCCAGCACCTTCTTCGTGTATCCGGCCTCCTGCAGCCCGCGCAGGATCAGGTTGGAGTCGCCAGTGGCACCCGACGAGGTGGCGTCGGCCGCGTCGGTGAAGATCACCGGACCGGGAATCGAGCGCGCCTGTGCGATGGCGCGCTCCAGGGAGCTGAACTTGCCCTGCATGCGATGGCGCAGCGGCCAGAACTCCTGTGCCAGCCGAACCGCCTCGGCCTGGGCAAGGTCGGCGTCGTTGTCCGTGGCCACGATGACCTGGCAGCACAGTTCGGGTACGTCGGTGAACGGGTTGCCGATCATGATGCCGGCCGACATCGCCGTGCCCTCGAGTTCGAGCCGGCGCGCCTCGCGGATCAGCGAGCCGTAGCAGCCGGTCTTGGTGATCAGCTCGTCGCCCCGCACCAGCGCCGGTATCGTCACACGCGCGATCGTCGGTTTCACACTCTTGTCGGTCACCAGCCGATGCAGCACACGCGCGGCGCGCGCACCGGTGGACGCGAAATCCACATGCGGGTAGGTGTGATAGATCGCCAGGCCGTCGATCTGGCGCAACATGCGCTCGGTCAGGATGCCGTGCAGGTCCTGGGTGATGACGATGGGCACGTCGGGCCCGACCAGCTTGCGGGTCTCGGCCAGCAGATAACCTTCCGGATCGAGTTCACCGTCGGCGCCCATGGCACCGTGCATCGAAAAATACACACCGTCGATCCCGCTGCCGGCCTCGGCCGCGATTGCCTCCATCACCTCGCCCATCAGTCGATTCCAGCCGGGCCGGGACAACAGTCCGGCCGAGCCTGCGCGCGCGGAGATGGTCAGCACCGGTTCGAAGCCCACCTCGTCGAAAACGGCCAGCGCACCGCCGAGCCCGGTGTTGATGCCTTTTTGCACCAGCATCTCGTGGCCGTGTTCGATATGGAAGTTGGTGTATTCGGACTGCAGCGGGTTGAACGACGAGATCTCCTGCATGCATTCGGCCACCAGGATGCGGGGTTTCTTCGACATGGTCTTTCCTTTGTGCGTGGGTGGGGACATGAGGGCCTGCTCAGTCCGGCAGGCTGCCGTCGGCGACGCGCAGGCAGGCCACCTGCTGGCCGTCGTCCTGCGTGGCGCGCAGTTGCGGATCCTCGACCTGGCAACGCGGCTGTACATGCGGGCAACGGCTGGCGAATCGGCAACCGGTACCGATGGTGTCCGGGTCCGGCATGTCGCCGCGGATCAGCGCGCGGGTGCGGCGCTGCGACGGATGTTCGCTCGGCAACGCAGCCAGCAGGGCCTGGGTGTACGGGTGGCGCGGCCGCGAGAAAAGTTGCTGCGCCGGCGCGACCTCGACGATGCGCCCCAGGTACATCACCGCAACCCGGTCGCTGATGTTGCGCACCACCGCCAGGTTGTGCGAGATGAACAGGTAGGTCAGCTGGAGGTCACGCTGCAACTCGCGCATCAGGTTGATGACCTGGGCCTGCACCGAGACGTCGAGCGCGGAGACCGCCTCGTCGGCCACGATGAACTCGGGCTCCAGGGCCAGCGCCCGTGCAATGCCGATGCGCTGGCGCTGGCCGCCGGAGAACTCGTGCGGATACCGGTTCAGCGCGCTGTCGGGCAGGCTGACCAGCTGCAGCAGCTCGCGCACCCGCGCCGCGCGACTGGACACATCGCCCACGCCGTGGATCACCAGCGGCTCGGCGATGATGTCGTCCACCCGCATGCGCGGATTGAGCGAACCATACGGGTCCTGGAACACGATCTGCATCGCGCGGCGCTTGGCGCGCATGCCGGCCACGTCCAGTGTGGTGATGTCCTGGCCGTGGTGCAGGATGCTGCCGCCGCTGGGTTCGATCAGGCGCAGCAACAAGCGGCCGGTGGTGGACTTGCCGCAGCCGGATTCGCCGACCAGGCCCAGCGTCTCGCCGGCGGCGATCTGCAGGTCGACGCCGTCGACGGCGCGCAGCGGCGGCACGGGCTTGGCCAGGAAGCCGTGCGCGCGGCGGAAATACTTGCGCAGGCCTCGCGCCTCGATCAGGGGAGCAGCGGCAGGTGTGGTCATGGCGCGGCGGCCTCTTTCTCGGGTACGGGTTGCGGCTGCGGTGCGAACGGCGTGATACACGCGGCCTGGTGCCCGGCGCCGACCGTGCGCAGCTCCGGCACCACGCCACAGGCAGGCTGGGCCAGCGGACACCGGGGCGCGAAGCTGCATCCTGGCGGCATCTGTCCGAGCGCCGGCACCGTGCCGTCGATGGTGCTGAGCCATTGGGCGCCGGCGTCGATGCGCGGGCGCGACGCCAGCAGGCCGCGTGTATATGGATGCGCCGGCCGGTCGAAAATGTCCAGCGCCGCGCCGGTCTCGACCACCTTGCCGGCGTACATCACCGCCACGCGGTCGCTCATCTCGGCGATCACGCCCAGGTCGTGCGTGATCAGCATCACCGACATGCCGTTGTCGGCCTGCAGCTTGCGCATCAGGTCCAGGATCTGCGCCTGGATCGTCACGTCGAGCGCCGTCGTCGGTTCGTCGGCGATCAGCAGCTTGGGCCGGCCCGCCAGCGCCATCGCGATCATCACGCGCTGACGCATGCCGCCCGAGAGTTCGTGCGGATAAGCATCGACCTGGCGCTGCGCATCGGGCATTTCCACGCGCTGCAGCAGGTCGATCGCCTCCTGGCGCGCCGCGGCGCCACGCAGCTCCGTGTGCCAGCGCAACACCTCGCCGATCTGCTGGCCGACCCGCATCACCGGGTTCAGCGAGGTCATCGGCTCCTGGAAGATCATCGCCAGGTCCTTGCCGCGCAGGGTGCGCATCGGCACGGCATCGGGCGCCAGCAGGTCCTGCCCCTGCAGCACGATGGAGCCGCCATGGACCTGCACGCCGGCCGGCAACAAGCCCATGATGGACAGCGCCAGCATGCTCTTGCCCGAGCCGGACTCGCCGACCACGCCGAGCACCTCGCCGGCGTCCAGGTGCAGGTCGACCGCACGCAGGATCTCGGCACCGTCCCTGCCCAGGCCGGTCGTCAGCTGCGACACCTGCAGCAGCGCCGGCGTGGCAGCCGCATGGGTTGTTGCGACGCCGTTCATCGGGTCGTCACCGCCATGCGCGGGTCCAGTACGTCGCGCAACCCGTCGCCCAGCATGTTCAGGCCCAGCACACTGACCAGGATGGCCATGCCCGGCGCCACCGTGATCCAGGGCGCGGAGACGATGAAGTCGCGTCCGTTGGCAATGATGGCGCCGAAGGTCGGTGTCGGCGGCGGCGGCCCGACACCGATGAAGGACAACACCGCCTCGTTCAGGATCGCGATCGCGAACACGTAGGTCACGCGCACCACCAACGGCGCCATCGCATTGGCCATGACATGGCGCAGCAGGATACGCGCGTGCCCGGCGCCCAGCGCCCGCGCGGCCTCGACGTATTCCATCTCGCGCACCACCATCACCGACGCGCGCACGACACGCGCCGTGTGAGGCGTGGCGGCGATCGCCAGCGCGATCACGACATTGGTCACGGAGGCACCCAGCACGGAACTGATGGCAATGGCCAGGATGATGGGCGGAAACGCCATGAAGGCGTCCATCAGCCGCATCAGCGGGCCGTCGGCGGACCGGAAATAACCGGCGGCCGCGCCGATGACGGCGCCGGCCAGCGCGGTGAACAGGGCGACCAGGAAGCCGATGTGCAGCGACACCTGCGCGCCGTGCAGGATGCGCGACAGGATGTCGCGCCCGAAATGGTCGGTACCCAGCCAGTGTTCCGCGCCCGGCGGCACCATGCGGGCGCGGAAGTTGCCCTTGAGCGGGTCGAACGGCGCGATCACGTCGGCCAGCAGTGCCAGCGCGACGACGATGCCGACCAGCACCAGGCCCATGGTGAAGGAACGATTCGCCAGCAGGCGGCGCACAAAGGCCATGCGGCGCGATGGCATGGTCGCCGCGGAGGCCGGCATGGCGGCGTCGAGTCCCGTACTGCTCATTCCAGCCTCACACGCGGATCGATGGCCGCATACAGCAGGTCAACCGCGAGGTTGACCGTCAGGTAGATCAGGGCCAGGAACAACAGTCCGCCCTGGATGACCGGGAAGTCGCGGCTGAGCACCGCGCCGATGATGAGCCGCCCCAGTCCGGGGATGGAAAACACCTGTTCGGTGACGACCGCGCCGCCGAGCAAGGCACCGACCATGATGCCCATCACGGTGACGATGGGCACCATGGCGTTGTGCAGGCCGTGGCGCACCACGACATAGGGCTCGGGCAGTCCTTTGGCGCGCGCGGTGCGCACGAAGTCCTGGCCCAGCACCTCGAGCATGCTCGAGCGCGTCATGCGGGCGACGAAACCCATCTGCACGCAGGCCAGCGAAAACGTCGGCAAGGCGATGTGGCGCGCCCATTGCCATGCGTCCTGCGTGAAAGGCACGTAGTCGCCGGCCGGGAAGATCGGCACCAGCACCGCGATCAGCCAGATCAGTACCAGGCCGAGCCAGAACTCGGGGATGGACAGGCCGATCAGCGCCAGTGTCATCATGCCCTGGTCGGCCAGGCGGCCGTGGCGCACCGCGGCCACGACACCGGCGGCCACGCCGAGCAGCACCGACACCACGAAGGCCAACGCGGTCAGCGACAAGGTCACCGGCAGCCGCTCCAGGATGGCATCGACGACGCTGCGGTTGAGCAGCAGCGACTGGCCCAGGTCGCCCTGCAGCAGCCGCGCATACCACTGGCCCATGCGCACCAGGAAGGGCTGGTCCAGCCCCAGTTCACGCCGGACCCGGTCCAGCGCCTCGGCGGTGGCACCGGCGTCCAGGAACATCGATGCCGGGTCGCCGGGCACCAGCCACAACAGGCCGAAGGTGATCAGCGACACGAGCAGCAGCACCGGTATGGACGCCAGCACGCGTCGCAGGATGAAACGGATCATGGATCAGTGGTCGGTCGGGAGGCCAGGTCACAGCACACGCGGCAACATGCCGCCGTGGCCGCGCGCGGGCGCGGCGACCACGGGACACCGTCAGGCATCGGTCGTGGCGGGCGACCGACTTATTCGAGCCACACGCCCCACATGCGCGGGATGCGATAGGCCTTGAAGTTCTTCAGCTTGGTCGAGGCGATCTGGAACAGGCCGTAGTTGCCCAGGTTCAACGCGATCGCCTGGTCGACCATGCGCTGCTCGAAGTCGGCGAAGATCTTCTTCTGCGCGTCGACGTTCATCTCGCTGTTGATCTTGTCGAACCAGGCGTCGATCATCGGATCGGCGACCCGTTGCCCCTGGCCCTTGGTCCAGTGCGACATCGCCGAGACCGGGCCTTCGAAGGGCTCGATGCCGAAGCCGTGGGTCCAGAAGTTCCAGCCCTGGTCGCTCTTGAGGCCGATGCCCGAGGCGGTGGGCCAGTCGGAGACCTTGAGTTCCACGTTCACGCCGATCTGCGCCATCTGTTGCTGGAACACCGTGGCCGCGTCCACGTTGGGCCGTGTGTTGTCGACGATGAAGGTCAACTTCTCGCCCTTGTAGCTCGACTTGGCCAGGCTGGCCTTGGCCGCGGCCAGGTCCTGCTTGAGTAGCGGCCGGTTGGTGTGGTACACGGACCCGCCATAGACCCAGCTCTGGTCCATGCGGTAGATGTCCGGGAAGGCCGTGCCCATGATCTCCTCGGCGTCGATCCCCAGCGTCACGGCGCGCCGGAAGTTGAGGTCGTTGCCCGGTGGCAGGGCATGGTTGAACTTGAGCACCTGCACCGCGAACGGCAAGGCCTTGATGACCTGGAAGTTCGGGTTGCCGGCCAGCCGCTTGGCGGTGGGCCCGTCGCCGGCCTCGTTCATGTGGATCTGGCCGCTCTGCAGTGCGGCGTCGCGCGCGCCGGCCTCGGGCATGAAGCGGAACGTGACGCTGTCGACATAGACGATCTTGGCGCCGCCGAAACCGTCGCGCTCCTTGTAGGCGGGATTCGGCTTGTAGTCGTCGAAACGCGACAGCTTGACATGGCTGTCGGGCTTGTATTCGACGAACCTGAACGGGCCGGTGCCGATGGACGCGGCCTTGCCGATGTCCTTGGCGGCTTCCTCGGCCGGCATGATGGCGATCGGCGCGCGCGGGCTCGACAGATTGCCCAGGAAGGTCGACTGCACCGACTTGAGCTTCATCGTGACCTGGTTGGCGCCGCTGGCGCTGACGCTGTCGATGGCGCCGATCAGGCTGGCCGAGGCGCCGCCCTTGCGGTAACGCTCGATCGACGCCACCACATCGGCCGGACCCATGGTCTTGCCGTTATGGAATTTCACGCCGTCGCGCAAGGTGAAGACGTAGGTCAATCCGTCGGGCGAGACCGTCACGCCGGTGGCCAGGTCGGGTACAGGCCGGGCGTTCTCGTCGCGTGCATACAGGGTCTCGAACACATGCAGGTTGACGTTGCGCGCGGCCTGGGCCGAAGTCGCATGCGGATCGAGCGATGGCGGCGCCTGGGTCTGGGCGATCACGACGTCGCCGCCCTTCTTTTGCGCCAGCGCCGGCGCCGCGGACCCGATCGCCAATGCCGTGGCCAGGGCCAGATGCAGGAATGTCAGTTTCATGGAACGCTTCTCCTTGGGTTGGGCCCGCACTGCGGGTAGGGTTGCCGTGATACGTCCATCGTGCTGGATCGCCTGAAGAACGTCGGGGTCATGCCGCTGTGGCGCACAAATTCAGAATAGCATAATTTATAACTGTATACAATCAACGCATGGCGACAAACCGTATGAATGCATTGCACCTGGTGAACCCGGCGGTACACGCCTCGCCCCAGGCCTTCATCAAGCTGCAGCCCCGCACCCTGGTGCACCAGGTCATCGACGCCCTGGTGGCCGGCGCCTCGGAAGGCCTGATCCTGCCCGGCGACCGCATCATCGAGGCCGACCTGGCCGAGCAACTCGGCGTGAGCCGCGTACCGGTACGCGAAGCGTTGCGGGTGCTCGAGAGCCAGGGCATCGTCGTCAACGAACCCTACAAGGGCATCCGCCTGACGCCGGTGACGCACGAACGCATCGACCAGCTGATCGAGGTCCGCGTCGCGCTCGAGACCACGGCGGCCACGCGCGCGATCCGGCTCAAGCTCAACGACGGCCCGCACCTGCTCGAACTCGAAGGCATCGTGCACGAGATGGAGGCGATGGCGGCGCGCAACGACGTCTTCGGGTTCGCCATGGCCGACACCACCTTCCACCGCACCCTGTGCAGCTACGCCGGCAACGCCGTGCTCAGCGACATGTGGGAAATGCTGGCGCGCCAGATGACCATCATCTTCGGCCTGTCCGCGCTGGGCAAGCCGATGCCGGCCATCGTCGAGGAACACTGGGAACTGATCCGCGTATTCCGTTCCGGCAAGGTCGCCGACATGGCGCGCGCCATCAGCGACCACATCGACGTCGAGATCCACAAGGTCGACCTGGAGAAAGTCATCGCCGAACGCCGCGCCGAGACGCGGCGCCATGCACCCACACCCTGAGGACACACCATGGCTTCACCCCCGATGCCCGCCGCGCGTTTGCCGGCCGTCAAGATCCGCGCCATCAGCAGCGTCGCGTTGACCGGCGAAAGCCCCAAGGGCGGATGGTCGGCCGAGATCAAGCCGGAAGACTCCATCCATGCGCTGATCGCGGTGCACACCGACGCCGGCATCACCGGCTACGGCAGCGTGTTCACCGACGGGCGCCTGGTGCAGGCTGCACTCAAGGTGCTCGAGCCGCTGTTCCTCGGTGAAAACGCCCTCGAGCCGGAGCGCGTCAGCGAGAAGATGCACCAGAACACGTTCTGGATGGGCCGCGGCGGCAGCCTGACCCATGCCATCAGCGGCATCGACATTGCGCTCTGGGACATCCTGGGCAAGGCCACCGGGCTGCCGGTGGGCCGCTTGCTGGGCGGCAGTTACCGCCAGCGTGTACAGCCTTATTGCTCGCTGCTGATGGAACAACCCAAGGAGATGTTCGACGTCATCACGACCTACCGCCAGCTGGGATTCACGGCCTTCAAGATCGGCTGGGGACCGTTCGGCCGCGCCATGGACCACAAGCTCGACGCCGCCATTGTGCGGGCCGCGCGCGACGCCGCCGGGCCCGACGCGAAGCTGATGGTCGACGCCGGCGCCAGCGACGCCTACTGGCCCCACGGCCTGAAGTGGGCGCTGCGCACCGCCGACATGCTGGCCGAATACGACGTGGGCTGGTTCGAGGAGGCGCTGCGGCCCGACGCCATCGACGACTTCTGCACGTTGCGCCGCGCCAGCCCGGTCAAGATCGCCGGCGGCGAGGTGCTGACCCGGCGCCAGACCTTCCTGCCCTGGCTGGTACGCGGCGCGTTCGACATCGTGCAACCCGACGTGACCAAGGTCGGCGGCATCAGCGAACAGCGTCGCATCGCCTGGACGGCACACGACTTCGGCATCCAGTACATCGGCCACGGCTGGAACACCGCGCTCGGCCTGGCCGCCGACCTGCAGCTGGCCAGCGCCATCCCCGATTCCGACCTGGTCGAATACATCGGCGGCAGCCCGTACGTGGACGGCATCCTGCAGCAACCCTTCGCACTGGACGGCGATGGCTTCCTGAACATCCCCGACCTGCCCGGCCTGGGCGTCGAACTGGACCGGGACAAGGTCGCGCGTTATTGCAGCGACGCCGCGCCGCTGTTCGCCGGCTGAATCCAACCGCGCGACGCAGGACACGATCCATGGCGGCAGCGGCTCCCGACAAACACGGCACGACTAGCACCACGCGAACGCCCGATACCGGCCTGGCGCAAGCCCGTTTCGACTTCAGCGCTCGTGTGGTGCTGGTCACCGGCGCGGCCAGCGGCATCGGTCGCGCGACGGCCGCGCTGTTCCGGCGCAGTGGCGCATCCGTGATGCTGGGCGACATCCGGGCCGACGCGGCCGAGGCCGTGGCGCGCGACATCGACGACGCCGACGATCCGCGCACCCTGTCGATGGGCTACGACGCCGCCGTCGCCGCCGATGCGCAGGCCCTGGTCGATGCCTGCGTCCATCGATTCGGCCGGCTCGACTACCTGGTGCCGGCCGCGGCCATCTATGAAGACCAGCGCGTGGATGGCATGACCGCCGCACAATGGGAGCACACGATCACGGTCAACCTCAACGGCGTGTTCCATCTGGTGCGCAGCGCCATCGACCATCTCGCCGACGGCGGCTCCATCGTGTTGTTGTCGTCGATGTCCGGCCATACCGGCGGCAGCGTGGAACACGCCCACTACGGTGCCACCAAGGGTGCGCTGGTGTCGCTGACCCGCACGCTGGCGCGCGAACTAGGGCCGCGTGTGCGTGTCAACGCGGTGTCGCCCGGCGTCATCGACTCGCCGATGGTGGCGCGCAAACTCGCCACCGGCGCCGACGAGGTCATCCGCAACACGCCGCTGGCGCGCCTGGGCCGGCCGGAGGAAGTCGCCAGCCTGATCGCCTTCCTGTGCAGCGACGCCGCCAGCTTCATCACCGGCGAAGCGGTGCTGGTCACCGGGGGCCTGTTCATGGGCGGCTGACGAAGCACCCGCGATCGCCACGACACGCCGGCACGACCGATCACCCGACGGACCAACAGGAGGAACACGCCCCATGAGCAACCCGTTTTCATTACAAGGCCGCGTCGCGCTGATCACCGGCTCATCGCGCGGCCTCGGCGCCGGCATGGCGCTCGGACTGGCGCAGGCCGGTGCACACGTGGTGCTCAACGGCCGCAACCGCGAACTGCTGCAGGCACGCCAGAAGGAAATCACCGATGCCGGCGGACAAGCCAGCATCGCCGCCTTCGACGTCTGCCAGCGCACCGACGCGGATGCCGCCATCGACGCAATCACCGATACACACGGGCACCTCGACATCCTGATCAACAACGCCGTATCCAGCGCCAGCGGCGATTTTCTGGACACCAGCGACGAAGACTGGCGCCGCACGCTCGATTCGGCGCTGGACGCGTGTTTCCGCCTGTCGCGCAAGGCCGCGGCCGGCATGGTGGCGCGCGGCTGGGGCCGCATCGTGATGATCTCATCGGTCAACGCCCGCATCAGCCGCGGCACCAACACCGCCTACATCACGGCCAAGGCCGGGCTCGAAGGGCTGACCCGCGGCATGGCGGTGGAACTGGCGGCCAAGGGTGTCACCGTCAATGCGATCGCGCCCGGCTACATGGCCACCGACATCAACACCACCTTTCGCGCCGACCCTGCGCGTTACGAGTGGATCCGCAACCGGACCCCGATGAAACGCTGGGGCACGCCGCAGGACCTCGCCGGCGCGGCGGTCTTCCTGGCCAGCGACGCCTCGGCCTTCATCACCGGGCAGACGCTGGTGGCCGACGGCGGCATGACGATCGCGATCTGATCCGATCGCCCGGTCGCGCTCGACGGGTTCGTGGTTGTCGGACGCGACGCCAGCCCTGCAGCGCTGCTGTCCGACACGCAGTCGGCGTCACGCCCCATGGTCAGGTCCAGGCCCGATGCCCAGAATGAACGGTGCCAATTCAACATCTGGGCCGACAGGGCCCGCGACCTGGGAGAACCACGATGATGACCACAACCCGTTCCGTGTCCGTTGCCGCAGTCGCAGCCGCCGTGCTGGCCCTCGGCGCCTGCAGCACGCAGCCGAATCAGACGGCCTCGACCCCCACCTATCCGGCCACCTCGCAACCGGCCGGCACCGGCAACACCGCCAATGCCCGATACGGCGTTGTCCAGTCCATCGAGCTGGTGCAAGGAGAAACCCGGAGCGGCGTCGGCGCAGGCGCCATCGCGGGTGCCGTGATCGGCGGCGTCCTGGGCAACCAGGTCGGCGGCGGCAGCGGCCGGACCGCGGCAACGGTACTGGGCGCCGCTGGCGGCGCCTATGCCGGAAACGAGATCCAGAAACGCAATCAGCGGCCCGACGACCTGATGCGCATAGGGGTGCGGCTGTACAACGGTGGCAACGTGTCCGTGACGCAGGAGCCGGGCGCGGACCTCCGGGTTGGAGACCGCGTCGTTGTGCAGAACGGTACCGCAGTACGTTATTGACGACGGCATCGTCCCGAGCCCGATCGGGGCGGCTGCCTGCACCACGAAAAACCCCGCCGGCCGGCAACCGGCGGGGTTTTTCGTGGGCGCCGGCATTGCTGCCGCTGGTGATCCCGCTCAGGGCGTGATCACGGTGTCGGTCCCGGGCGCTGCGGAATCGGGTTTCTGCACCGGCAGCCGGTTGAACACGGTTCGGTCGGCTCCTGCGATGAAATTGTCCGTGTCCTGCGCAGGCGCACGGATCCAGTCGAGGTGGGCCGCGCTGAACACGAACACGATGCCCACGACCACCAACACCATGTGCACGATGAACCAGGCGGGCACCGCGCTCGCGACGCGGCCTTCGTCTGCCCGGTTGCGCCCCGCGGCACCGGAGCGCTTGCTGCGGACGGACCGGACGTTGCCCTCCCAGCGGCAGTCATGGGACTCGCAGCGGTGGCGGCTGACCGGCACGAAAACGCTCAGCAAACGGTCCGACGGTCGTCGCCAGATACGGATGGTCGGCGCTCCGCAACTCGGACAGCCGACGACCGGCCGTGCAGTTGCCGCATGGGCAGCACCGCTGAGTGAACGATCGGGCCGCGCGGCAACGCCGTCGTGACCCTGGTCACGATCATGCCGTTGTGCCTGCGCCTCGTTGTGCCATCGGGCGATTGCCATGATCAGGACCTTTCTTCGTGCAGGGTGAATGTGACGGTGTCGGCGTCGACGCCGACCAGTGCTCCTAGCCTACGAAGATCGCCGCCGGATCGACACCGCCGGATGGCGCGTTGCGCAGGTGTCGGAGACGCCTTGCGCGTGTAGGAGAGTCGGCTTTCGCACGGCCGTTCGCCGGCGCTCATGGGGCAGAATCGGCTTTTTGAGGAGATCGCCGCCATGAACGCACCCCTGGCCTTGCCCGCACTGGACGAGATCCGTGCCCACGAAGCCGAGATGGTGGACATTCGCCGCCAGATCCATGCCAACCCGGAGATGGCCTATGAGGAGTTCGCCACCGCCGACCTGGTGGCCGAGCGGCTGCAGCGCTGGGGTTACGAGGTGCACCGCGGCCTGGGCGGAACCGGCGTCGTTGGCACACTGCGGGCCGGCACCAGCGAGCGGCGCATCGGCCTGCGTGCCGACATGGACGCGTTGCCGATCGAAGAGACCAGCGGCAAACCCTGGGCCAGCAAGGTGTTCGGCAAGATGCACGCCTGCGGCCACGACGGCCACGCCGCGATGTTGTTGTCGGCCGCGCGCCACCTGGCGGCCACGCGCAACTTCGACGGCATCCTGCACCTGGTGTTCCAGCCGGCCGAGGAAGGCCTGGCCGGCGCACGCAAGATGCTGGAGGACGGCTTCCTGGAGCTGTTCCCCTGCGATGCGATGTTCGGCATGCACAACATGCCCGGCCTGGCCGCCGGCCAGTTCGCGGCCGTGCCGGGATATGCCATGGCCAGCGGCGACACCTGCATCATCCACGTGCGCGGCACCGGCGGCCACGGCGCCATGCCCCACCATGCGGCCGACACCGTGGTGGCCGCGTCCGCCATCGTGATGGCCTTGCAAACCATCGTCTCGCGCAACGTCAACCCACTGCATACCGGCATCATCTCGGTCGGTGCCTTCATCGCCGGCGACGCGCCCAACGTCATCCCCGGCGTCGCCGAGTTGCGCCTGACGGTGCGCGCCTTTCGCCCCGACGTGCGCGACCTGCTGGAAAAGCGGATCACCGAGATCGCGCAGACCCAGGCTGCGGTGTTCGGTGCCACGGCAGACGTGAACTACATCCGCCGTTACCCGGTGTTGAACAACCACCCGGCCGAGACCGCGTTCTGCCAGCAGGTGATCCGCGACTGGCTGGGCGACGAGGGGCTGAACGCGGCGGCCGAACCGGTCAGTGCCAGCGAGGACTTCGCCTTTTTCCTGGAACGGGTGCCCGGCTGCTACGTCAACATCGGCAACGGCATCGGCTCGCAGGGTGGCTGCATGGTGCACAACGCGGGTTACGACTTCAACGATGCGGTGTTGTCGACCGGGGCGACGTATTGGGTGAAGCTGGCGCAGGCCTGGCTGGCTCCGACGGAGGGCCCTGCCGGCCCCGCGTGAGGCGGTCCCGCGAACCGGCACCTGGCCGCGCCCGCGTGCGGCCGCAATTTCGCCGTCGATTGACTAGTCTTGACTAGACAGGTTGGCACATAATGACCTGGCGGCTGCAACGCGTCCGGGTGCTGGTGGCACGAAAGCTGCATGACACCAGCACCCGGATGCGGCGCGCCGGCGCCGGTCGCCGCGCCGCATCCTTCCCTGTCTGATTTCGAGGAATACCCATGAAACGTCTGCTTTCCCTGTTGCTGCTGGCCCTGGCCACCCCGTTGGCCGCCCTGGCCCAGCCCTACCCGGCGCGTCCGGTCCAGGTCATCGTGCCGTTCCCCGCCGGCGGTCCGACCGACGTGCTCGGGCGCGTGCTGGCACAGGAGCTCACCGCGAAGATGGGCCAGTCTTTCGTCGTCGCAAACAAGGCCGGCGCCGCCGGCAACATCGGTGTCGACGCAGTAGCCAAGGCCGCGCCTGATGGCTACACACTGGGCATCGTCCCGGCCGGCAACGTGTCGGTCAACCCCACGCTGTTCGCCAAGCTGCCGTACAAGGCGTCCGAGCTGCAGCCCGTGGCCATGCTGGCGACGGTCGAGAACCTGCTGGTCGTCAACGCGTCGTCGCCGGTCAAGTCGCTCAAGGACCTGATCGAGCTGGCCAAAACCAAGCCCGGTACGCTGAGTTTTGCCTCTCCCGGCCCGGGCAGCCAGGCCCACCTGGCCGGCGAACTGATGGCCTTGTCGTCTGATCTGCGCCTGCTGCACGTGGCCTACAAGGGTGTCGCGCCGGCCGTCAACGACCTGCTCGGAGGCCAGGTGACGATGATGTTCGGCCAGATGCCGACCGTGCTGCAACATGTCAAGGCCGGCAAGCTGCGCGCCATCGGCATCGCCAGCACGCGACGTTCACCCGCGCTGCCGGACGTGCCGACCATCGCCGAGCAAGGCCTGCCCGGGTTCGAGGCCGTTTCCTGGTATGCGCTGATGACACCCGCCGGCACGCCCAAGCCCATCGTCGACAGCCTGCTGGCACAGACCCGCGCCTTGCTGGACCGGGCCGACACCCAGGAAAAATTCGCCGCCATGGGCATGGATCCAGGCACCGGCGGCCCGCAACAGCTGGCGGCAACGATTGCATCGGAAACCGTTCGCTGGGCCGACGTCATCCGCAAGCAGAACATCCAGGTCGAATGAATCCGGGGGTGCCGAGGGGCGGGTGCCAACATGTCGACATTCGGCGATGTACTCGAGCAGACCGAGCGCGGTGACCAGCCTGTTCGAATAGCCGCATGACTGCGCGTCGAGCATCGGCCTGTCCGCTTGCGCGGCCATGGACAGCCCGATGTTCCCCTTGCGGCCTGCCACGTCACCCGCGCACCCGCGGATCCAGGCCATAACATCGTATCGCGTTGCCGCTCCAGAACGCATCCTGTTCCTGCGGACTCAGGCGCGATGTTGCCCAATGGTGCGCCAGGCCGTGCACCACGTCGTACGGCAACACCAGCTGGCACACCGGCCAGTCGGAGCCGTACATCAGCCGTTGCGGGCCGAAGGCGGCCAGCGCTTCGTCGAAACACGCCAGGATGTTCTGCCGGTCTTTCGACGTCAGTCCCTGGTGTGCGGACCGGCCGGTTTCGGTGACCACGCCCGAGAGCTTGCACATCACGTGCGGCAGCGCGGCGATGGCGCGCAGGTCGCGGCTCCAGCGACGCGCGGCCAGTCCATCGACCTCATCCCAATCGCGCAGCGCCGGTTTGCCCACGTGGTCGATAACCAGCCAGTGCGCGTCGTGCCGGGCGCAGAAACCGGCCACAGCGGCAATCTGGTGGTCGAACACCAGCACGTCGTAGACGCGCTGGTGCCGCTGCAACACCCGCATGCCATGCGCAATACCCGGCGCGTCGACCCAGGCCGGCACGTCCGGCTCGTCCTGCAGGATATGCCGCAGCCCCTTGAACGCGGGGTGGGCGCACCAGGTGTCGAGCCGGCGATCGAGATCGGCTGCGGCCAGATCGGCCCAGCCCACCACGCCAGCCACTTCCGGATGCCGGTCGGCCAGCTGCAGCAGAAAATCGGTCTCGGCCGCCAGTGTGCGTGCCTGCACGGCCACCACCGCATCGATGCCCGCCGCCTGCATCGCCGCGGCATGGTGCCCGGGCATGCAGTCGCGCTGCAGCACGGTCATGCTGTCGTCGATCCACGGGAAGTCGGGCGCGTGGTAAAACCAGAAGTGCTGGTGGGTGTCGATCTTCATGGGTGTCGTGCCTGGAGCCTGTGTCGTGTCGAAGGGAGCTGGCCGCAAGCGCGCATGATATGCGCGCCCGGTCACGACCCGGCGGCCCAGGCGTGCCGCGCATGCGCATGCGCACGCGGCGCGGGTGCGCGGCATCATCGTCGCGGCAAACCCGCGCCCGGCCCGAGGTCACCCCGTATTCCATTACAGTCGTTGGCACTGCGCCTCGACACGAGTCCGCACCCGCGCAACCCGACAACGATTGGAGCCCCCACGACATGACCGACGCCACCGACAACTACACGCCCCCCGCCATCTGGACCTGGGACAAGGAGAGCGGCGGCCAGTTCGCCAGCATCAACCGCCCGATCTCCGGCCCCACGCATGACAAGGAGCTGCCGATCGGCAAACATCCGCTGCAGTTGTATTCGCTGGCAACGCCCAATGGCGTAAAGGTGACGGTGATGCTCGAGGAACTGCTGGCACTCGGCCATGCCGGAGCCGAATACGATGCCTGGCTGATCAAGATCAGCGAGGGCGACCAGTTCGGCAGCGGATTTGTCGGCGTCAACCCGAACTCCAAGATCCCGGCGCTGATGGACCGCAGCGAGCCGAGGCCGGTGCGGGTGTTCGAATCCGGCGCCATCCTGCAATACCTGGCCGAGAAGTTCGACAACGCCTTCCTTCCCACCGCGCGCGCCGCACGGGCCGAATGCCTGTCGTGGTTGTTCTGGCAGATGGGCAGCGCACCGTACCTGGGCGGCGGCTTCGGCCACTTCTATGCGTACGCGCCGAGCAAGATGGAATACCCGATCAACCGCTTCGCGATGGAAGTCAAGCGCCAGCTCGACGTGCTCGACAAGCGACTGGCGCAATCCGAATACCTGGGCGGCGACCAGTACACCATCGCCGACATCGCGGTCTGGCCGTGGTACGGCGCCCTGGCCAAGGGGCTGCTGTACAACGCAGGCGAGTTCCTGCAGGTGCAGGAATACAAGAATGTGCAGCGCTGGACCGATGCGATCGCCGCGCGGCCGGCCGTCCAGCGCGGGCGCATGGTGAACCGGGCCTGGGGCGAACCGTCGAGCCAGTTGCACGAGCGGCACGACGCCGGTGACTTCGACACGAAGACCGCCGACAAGCAGGTGCCGGCGACCTGACGGCATCGCCTGGCGCGGCGCGGACCGGGAAGCGAACGCATGCGAGGCGACATGGCATGGAGCCCTTGATGACCCGCTACTGGCTGATGAAGTCCGAACCCGAAGAGTGTTCGATCGACGACGCGATGGCCGCTCCGAAACGGACCGTGCCCTGGACCGGCGTGCGCAACTACCAGGCGCGCAACTTCATGCGCGACGACATGCGCATCGGCGACGGCGTATTGTTCTACCACTCGAGTTGCCCGCAGCCGGGCATTGCCGGCATCGCGCGCGTGGCCTCGGGCGTGCGGCCCGATCCGACGCAGTTCGACGCGCAGTCGGACTATTACGATCCGAAATCGAAAACCGACGATCCACGCTGGTTGCTGGTCGACGTACAGGCGGTGCGCAAGACCCGATTGCTCGACCTGCCCGCGTTGCGTGCCGATCCGGCACTGGCCGACCTGATCCTGCTGCGGCGGGGCAACCGCCTGTCCATCACGCCAGTGGACAAGCCGCACTGGGACCACATCCTGCAGTTGCTGGGCTGACGCCGCCCCGTCCCGGCCGGCGACATCGATCTACTCCGGCTGCCCCGCCTCGGCGCGAAGCCAGCGCACGAAGTCCAGCGCGTCGGCATTGTCCTGCGCCCTGCGCGCAGTGTGGATGAAATAACCGCGCTCCGAGGTGTTGCGGCGCTCGAACGGCGCGACCAGACGGCCGTCGGCCAGGTATTCGTCGATCAGCGGCAGGCGGCCGATCGCCACGCCGTGGCCGGCCACGGCGGCGGCGACGATGTCGCCGTAATGGCTGAACAGCAGCATGTTCTGGCTGCGCATCTCGCCCAGACCCATGATGCGCAGCCATGGCGTCCAGTCGGCCGTCGGCAGCTTGGCCTGGGGCACGTCCATCGCCAGTAACGTATGGTGCACCAGATCGGCAGGCTCGGCCAGCGGCCGGGCAACGTCGCGCCGCGGCAGCTGCGGCGCGCAGACCGGGAACACCGTCTCCGCGAACAACGGCTCGCCCTCGCCGTCGGTCATCTTGCAGAAACGCACCGCCACGTCGATGCGGCTGCGCTCGAGGTCCATCAGTTCGAAGGTGGCCGACACCCGCAGGTCCACCTGCGGATGGTCGGCACCGAAGCGCGCCAGCCGCGGAATCAGCCACAACGATGCGAAGCCCGGTGTCGTCGTCACCGCGACCTGGCGCGGCAAGACGCTGGCACGCACCGTGGCGGTGGCATCGACCAGCCGCTGCAGGCAATCGACCACGGCACGCTGCATCACCTCGCCGGCCGGCGTCAGCACCAGGGCGCGGTGGCGCCGCTCGAACAACGGCACGCCCAGGCCCTCCTCCATCTGCGCGATCTGGCGGCTGACGGCCGACTGGGTCAGCGCCAGTTCGTCGGCCGCGCGGGTGAAGCTCAGGTGGCGCGACGCCGCCTCGAAGCTGCGCAGCAGTTCGAGCCGTGGCATGTCCGCGCGCCGGAGCGGCGGCGCAGCCACGTCCGTCGGGACTGTTGCGGCATTCACATTCTCGGGACGCATGCGATTCATTCCAAATCACCGTTTGAAAGGAGAAGGGCCGGCTCCTACAGTCATTCCCACGACGCACACCAAAGGAGCGCATGATGACACGATCCGACACCAGCAGCATGCAACTGGCAAAAACCATGCTGATCCGCCTGGCCGACACCACCCGCGAGATCCGCTGCGATGCCGGCAGCCTGTGGATCACGTTGGACGGCGATCCGCGCGACATCGTGCTCGAACCGGGACAGCATTTCGTACGCGCGGGCTGCGCCGGCACCCTCGTCTATGCGCTGGAGCCATCGCGCCTGACACTGCACCACACCTCGGCCGCCCCCTGTATCGGCCGCGCGCCGCGGCGTGCGCTGCCCCGGCAGGTGCTGGCGATGGAATGAGCAGGAGCCCGCCATGGAAACAGCGACCGACCTCCGATATCCAGTCCAGTGGATCGACCGCTGGACCCTGGGCCGCGGCCAGACCCTCACGGTGCGGCCGGTGTTGCCGCAGGATGCAGCACTGCAACACGATTTCTTCACCCGCCAGATGGGCAAGCACTCGCGGTACCAGCGCTTCATGATCAGCATGCGGGAACTGCCGTGCAGGACGGTGCAGTATTTCACCCGCATCGACTACCACGACCATTTCGCGCTGATCGCCGAAACCTTCGACGACCAGGGCCACCGGCAGGTGGGTGATGCCCGCTTCGTGCGCGAGTCCGGGCAACCGGCCACGGCCGAGTTCGCATTGGCCGTGGCCGATGCCTGGCAGGGTCGCAGCATCGGGCGCCGTCTGCTGCAGGCGCTGGCATCGGCCGCGCAGGCGCAGGGCGTGCGCATGTTGTTCGGCGACGTGTTGCGCGACAACCTGCCGATGCTGGGCCTGGCGCGCGCCAGCGGATTCGCCGTGCGACGCCATCCGGACGATGCGCGGCTGTTGCGCGTGAGTCGGGTGCTGCAGCTGCCGCTGCCGCTGCCGCCGGCCAACGACGCGGCCTGGTCGACGCCCGCGCCGCGGGAGCGGGAGAGGGCCTGCGCGCTCTGAACCGGCGCGCCGCACGGCCAAGGCCGATCGCGGTTCTGCCAGAATGCCCGTTTGCGCTGCCGCCGGTGCGGCGCGCGTACCGGCATCGATGACCGCTTCCAGCTCCGCTTCCCCGCCACCCGAGACCGCCGCCGGCGACATTGACGCCTGCGTGCACGCCAGCCTGGAGCTGCTGCGGCGCAACCTCAGCCCGCATGGCATCCTGGCCGCCAGCCGCACCGAGGCGGCGGTGGCGCGGCGTTACACCCGTATCTTCGGCCGCGACGCCGCGATCTGCGTGCTGGCCATGAGCGGCAGCGGCGACGCCCAGCTGGAACAGGCCGCGATCGACAGCCTGGACGCTCTGGCACGCGAACAAGGGGACAACGGCCAGATCCCGAAATACGTCGACCCCGACGGGCGCGACGCCGACTTCTGGTACCTGGGCTGCATCGACGCCACCGTGTGGTGGTTGATCGGCGTCGACCATGCACGGCGTTTCGGCATCGCGCCGGCCGCGCGCTGGCAGCCGCAGGTCGACCGCGCCATCGCCTGGCTGCTGGCGCAGGAGCACCAGCATTTCCGGCTGCTGCAGCAGAACGAGGCCAGCGACTGGGCCGACATCATGCCGCGCTCCGGTTACGTGCTCTACACCAACGCCTTGTGGTTCGATGTCAAGCGCCGCTTCGCGTTACCCCATGCCGACGCGACGCAGCACCATTTCAACCACCTGTTCAACCCGTTCCAGCGCGACCTGCCCGAGTACCACCGGGCGCGGCTGCTGCGCCACTACGCGCGCCGCGGCCGACGCGATCCGGGCCTGTACCTGAGTTTCGTCAACCTGGCGTCGTCCGGCGACGAGGGCGACGTGTTCGGCAACGTGTTGTCCGTGTTGTGCGGCCTGGCGAACAAGACGCATGGCCGGCGCATCATCGACACGATCCTCGCGGCGCACGCCCACGTGCCGCATCCGGTGCGGGTGGTGCTGCATCCGCTGAACCGCCAGCACCCGCTGTGGCGACCCTACATGGAGCGCCACCGGCAGAACCTGGTGCACCAGTACCACAACGGCGGCATCTGGCCCTTCGTCGGCGGTTTCTGGGTGATGGCCTTGGCGCAGTGCGGGCGCACCGATCTCGCCTGGCAGCAACTCGCGCAGCTGGCGCAGGTGAACGCGAGGGACGGCTGGCGCTTCACCGAATGGTTCCACGGCCGTACGCTCGCACCCGGGGGCATGGCCGGCCAGAGCTGGAATGCGGCCACCTTCCTGCTGGCCCACCGCAGCCTGCAGTCCGGCCGCCGCTGCTGGTAGGCGCGCGCGGCTACACCAACGCCGCGTAGACCGCGTCGAGCAGCCGCGCGCGGCGCGGGTCGACGCCGTTGTCGAAACCCAGCATGCGATTCGTCACGTAGGCGAATCCCAGGCGGTGCGCCGGATCGGCGAACGCCACCGACCCGCCCCAGCCGGTGTGACCGAAGTGGCCGTCGCCGACATGCGGGCCGAAGCCGATGGCACCGATGCGAAAACCCGCGCCGAAGATGGTCGGCGCACCCGAGCTGGCGTCCACGCCGTGGAAACGCTCGGCCACCGCGCGCGCCAAAACACGGCGCCCGATCAGCTGATGGCCGTCGACGATACCGTCCGCAGCCAGCGCGCCGTAGATCTTGGCCAGCGAACGGGCATCGCTGTGGCCGTTGCCCGCCGGCATCTCGGCGGCGCGCCAGCCGCGTTCGTTGGGTGCGGTGGCGGAAAATTCGCGGTTGCGATACGCATGCGGATAGGCACTGGCCGCGCCCTGGCGCACCCAGTCATAGGCCTCGTCGGATGCCGACAGCTGCGCCGCCCGATGGTCCTGCGACTCGGGCAGGCCGAAGAAGAACGACACGGCCAGCGGCTCGGAGATCTCCTGCGCCACGAAGCGGCCGATGCTGCGCCCGTCGACGCGGCGCACCAGTTCGCCCGCCAGGTAGCCGTAGGTCTCGGGGTGATAGACACAGACACTCCCCGGCGGCCAGTTGGGTTTCATTGACTGCAGCACCTCGATCACCGGGTACCAGGACTGGCGTTGTTCCTCGGACACCGGCACCGGCAGGCCGTCGAGCCCGGCCTGGTGCGACATCACCTGGTCGACGGTGATGTCCTGCTTGCCGTTGGCGGCGAACTCCGGCCAGTAGTGCGCCACCGGCGCCGCATAGTCGAGCTTGCCGCGTTCGACCAGCATCGCCACGGCCAGCGCGACCACCCCCTTGCCCACCGACCAGACGTTGACCAATGTGTCCCGCTGCCAGGGCACGCGGTCGGCCAGGTCGCGCGTGCCGCCCCACAGGTCGACCACGGGCTGGCCGTCCAGCCAGACGGCGACGGCACCGCCGTGCTCCAGGCCATCGGCCAGGTTTTGTTCGAATGCATCGCGCACCGCCGCGAAGCGGGGGGCGGTCGTTCCTTCTGTCATGGGCTCGCTCCTCCTCCTGGGTCATCGGTCGCCTGTCGCCAGTGGGGGCGGTGACACGCCCTGCATCCACTGCAACGACAAACGATGGAGCAACCATACCAGCCCTACGGCCGCAATGCTCAAACCCACGACCAGCGCGATCCAGAAACCCTGCGCCGCCATCGCCTCGACCGGTCGCCAGGGCAGCCAGGCCGGGGCCAGGCCGAGCACGCAGCCCAGCGGCAGGCAGATGCCCCAGAACGCCGTCATGTGGATCACCATCGGCGGGCGGGTCACCTTGTAGGCTCGGATGGCGCAACTGGTCGAGACCTGGACCGCGTCCGGCAGCTGGAACAAGGCGGCGAACACCAGCAGATGGGCCGCCAGCGCGGCTACCGCCGCGTCGCTGGTATAGGCCGACGCGATCTGGTCGTTGAACAGCGCAATCGTCAGTGCGGAGACCAGGGCCACGCCGAACGCCAGCCCCACGCCATGCCAGGCGCGGAATCGCGCGGCCGCCGCGTCCTGGGCACCCAGGGCCTGGCCGACACGGGTCAACAAGGCAATGCCCAGGCTCATCGGCACCATGAACACCAGCGCCGAGAAGTTCAGCGCAATCTGGTGCGCCGCCACCTGCGTGGTGCCGTAACCGGCCACGAGCAAGGCGATCAGGCTGAAGGCGCTCGATTCGGCGAAATAGGTCACGCCGATCGGCAGGCCGATCCGCAGCAGGTTGCGGATCTGCGGCCATTGCGGCGGCTCGTACGCCGCGAGCGGCTGCGCCTTGCGATACACCGGCGAGCGCCGGATCCACCAGGTGATGGCGACCAGGTCGAACCAGACACACAGCAGCGTGGCCCAGGCACAACCGACGCCGCCCAGGCGCGGAAAACCCCAGTTGCCGAACACCAGCGCATAGTTGATGACGACGTTGAGCGCCAGCGCCAGCAACGCAATCGCCATCATCGGCTTGGTCTCGCCCATGCTGGCGCTGTAGCCGTACAACACGCGGTAGCAGCAGAACGCCGGAAGCGCGAAGCTGATGACGAATACGAACGTGCGCGCCACCTCGCGCACCTGCGGCTCGATGTCGAGGTGGTTGAACAACTGTCCGGCCACGTTGGCCACCACCATCGCGATCAGGCCCAGGCCCAGGGCCTTCCACAAGGCCTGGCGCACGACGCCGGGGATTTCGTGGAACGCACGCGCGCCCACGTGTTGCGACACGATGGGGCTGACCGCCATCAGGATGCCCATCAGCGTGATGATGACCAGGTGCCAGATCGACACCCCCAGCGAGACGCCGGCGAGATCCTGTGCAGACGCGTGGCCGGCCATGGCCACGTCGACCACTCCCATGCCCATCGTGGCCAGCTGGCCGATCAGGATCGGCCAGGCGAGTTGCCACAAGGCAGCGGTTTCGGCTCGGACAGCGGGGGAATGAAGGCGGCGCACGGGTCGGGAATTCGTCGGACAGGGTTGGGGGGAGCCGGCATTGTCGCCGCACCGGCATGGTGCAGGTGTTGCCCTGCGGCGTCTCGATCGGACCGCGGTCCGCGGCACCGCCACGATGGCCTGGCTGCACGCGTCGCGGCGCCTTGCGCGAGAATGCCGCATCCTCCCCCGATCCGCCATCCCCATGCAGCTCCAACGCGCGACCTCGCTCCTGCTCAACCTGGGCCATGCGCTGGACCACATGTTCCTGCTGATCTTCGCCACCGCCGTGGCCAGCGTGGCGGTCGACTTCGGTTTCGCGCACTGGGAAGACCTCATGCCCTACAGCGCCGGCGCCTTCCTGATGTTCGGCCTGGGCTCGGTGCCGGCCGGGCGGCTGGGCGACCTGTGGGGACGGCGCTCGATGATGCTGGTGTTCTACTTCGGCATGGGCGCATCGGCGCTGTTGTGCGCGCTGGTGCAGAACGCCTGGCAGATGGCCATCGCACTGTCGGTGCTGGGGCTGTTCTCGGCCATCTACCATCCGGTGGGTATTCCGATGTTGCTCCAGCACGCCGCCAAGCCGGGGCTGACGATCGGCATCAACGGGCTGGCCGGCAACATGGGTATTGCCTTCGCCGCCATCCTGACCGGCTTCATGGTCAAGTATGTCGGCTGGCGCGCGGCGTTCGTGGTCCCCGGCCTGGTGTCGCTGGTCTGCGGCTGGTTGTTCTGGCGCCTGGCGCCGCCCGAGACCGAGTCGCCGGCGCGGCGCACGACGCGCGCCCGCGTCGGCCTGGACAAGGCGCAGATGGCGCGCATGTTCATGGTCATGACCTTCGCCGCCATCACCAGCAGCCTGCTGTTCAACTTCACGACCAACGGCAACGGGCAGCTGCTGCGCGAACGCTTCACCGGCATCGTCGAGGATCCGGCGCAACTGGGCGTGATGTTGTCCGCCGTCTACGCCATGGCCGCGTTCTCGCAGGTGATCATGGGTCGGCTGATCGACCGCTTCGCGATCAAGCGCCTGTACCTGGCGATCGTGCTGCTGCAGATCCCGATGTTCCTGCTCGCGGCCCAGGCCCAGGGCTGGTGGCTGTTCTGGCTGCAGGTCGGCTTCATGGTCACCATCTTCGGCGCGATCCCGTTCACCGACGCGATGGTGGTGCGGTACGTCGACGACGCCTACCGCTCGCGGGTGTCCGGCATGCGACTGGCCGTGTCGTTCGGCGTCGCGTCGCTGGCGGTATATTCACTGGGGCCGACGGTGAAGTCCGCCGGCTTCGACAGCCTGCTGATCGCGATGGCGGTGATCGCCTGCTGCTCGGCCTTCATCGTGAGCTGGCTGCCGCAGGAACCCGCGGCCACCACGCCAGTCGCCGGAGCCGCCTGAACACCGAACCGTCCCGGCACTGGCGCGCCCGTGCGCCGGTCCCCTGTCAACCCGTCCAACCACAAGGAGTCCGATCCCATGCCCACCTACCACATCGAAATGATGGAAGGCCGTACCGTCGAGCAGAAGAAGAAGCTGGTGCAGGAAATCACCCGCATCACGGTCGAGGTGCTGGGCGGCTCGCCCGAGTCGGTCGACATCCTGATCACCGACGTCAAGCGCGAGAACTGGGCCACCGGCGGGAAATTGTGGTCTGAACCGCGTAGCTGATCCGATGCGCGCGGAGCGCCGCGCACCGGATCCCGCCCGCGCCCGCCCGCGTCGCACCGCGACCGGACCGGCACGCCCGCCGGGGGAGCCGTCATGAGTCGCGCCAGCACCCTGCCCGAGCTGCGCGAGCGTTACGGCGCGCGTTATCGCTGGCTGTTGCTGCTGGCCGTCATGACCGGCTCGGTCGCGGCCATCATGTCCTCGACCATCATCAACGTCGCCGTACCCGACCTGAGCGCGCATTTCACGATCGGCCAGGAACGGGCGCAGTGGGTGGCCTCCGGCTTCATGATGGCGATGACCGTGTCCATGCTGACCACGCCCTGGTTGCTGGGGCGTTTCGGCTACCGCCGCACCTATGCCGGAACCATGTGGCTGCTGCTGCTCGGCGGCGTGGCCGGCGGCTTCGCCAACAACTTCGAACTGGTGCTGGCCGCCCGTGTCGCCGAGGGGCTGGCCGCCGGCGTGGTGCAGCCGATCCCGGCCATCGTCATCATGCGCGCGTTCGGCTCGCACGAGCAGGGGCGTGCCATGGGCATCTTCGGCACCGGCGTGGTGCTGGCGCCGGCACTGGGTCCGAGCCTGGGCGGCGTGCTGGTCGACTGGTTCGGCTGGCGCTCGATCTTCTTCATGGTCGTGCCGTTCTGCCTGGTCTCGCTGTGGATGTCGGCGCGTTTCGTGCCGACCTCGGCGCCAGGCGGCGTGACCGCCAGCAGCGGCGCGGCCACGATGGACTGGCCGAGCCTGCTGATGGCGGGCGCCGGCACGATGTGCCTGCTCAACGCCCTGGTTCAGCTGCACCAGGGCGCGGGTGCCACGACCTTCACGTTGTTCGCCGCGGCCGTCGTCGTCATCGCCTGCTTCATCCAACGCCAGCGCACGTTGAGCCAGGCCATGGCGCGCGGCGAACAGGGCTCGCCATTGATGAACCAGGCCTTGTTCGCGGACCCCCGCTTCGCCATGGGCAGCGTCGTCGCCTTCATCTACGGCATGGCCTTGTTCGGCTCGACCTACCTGCTGCCGGTCTACCTGCAACTGGGCCTGCAGCTGTCGGCGTCCTTCGTGGGCGGCATCCTGCTGCCATCGGGCCTGGTGCTGGCGATGACGATCGGGCTGACCGGCCGGATGGCGGACAAGGTGTCGACCCATATCATGGTCAGCCTGGGCCTGGGCTTGCTGGCGCTGTCGTTCGCGCTGATCCTGGTGGTGACGCTGGGCACGCCGATCTGGTACGTGGTCGCATTCACCGTGCTGGGCCGCATCGGACTGGGCTTCATCCTGCCGTCGCTGAACCTGGGCGCGATGCGCGGGCTGCGCCCGGACCTGATCGCGCAGGGCGCCAGCGCGATCAACTTCATGCGCATGCTCGGCGGGTCGGCTGGCGTCAGCCTGTGCGGCATCGTGCTGGAATGGCGCCTGGCCGCCCATGGCGACGATTTGTCGACCGTGGCCAGCAGCCCGGCCCGGCTGGCCGCCTTCAACGAGTCGTTCCTGATGCTGACCGCCTTGTGCGCACTGGCCATGCTGGCGGCCTGGCAGTTGCGGGCGCCGCCGGATGCGGCGGCGCAACAACAATCCGGGCAATAGTTCCGCGACGCACGGGCCCGCGCCGCTAAACTGTCAGCAGGCCGCGCCGGGCGAATGTTCGCCCCAACGCCCCTCACTCGGATCCGCCATGTGCCAGTTATTGGGAATGAACAGCCGGCTTCCCGCCAGCCTGACCCTCAGTTTCACCGGGTTCGCACGCCGTGGAGGCGCCACCGACCACCATGCCGATGGCTGGGGCATCGCCTTCTTCGAGAGCGAAGGCGAGAAGCCGGGGCGCGGCATCCGGCACTTCGTCGACAAGGAAAGCGCCGCCACCTCGCCGCTGGCGCACATGCTGCGCAGTTTCCCGATCAAGAGCCATAACGTGATCGCCCACGTGCGCAAGGCCACCATGGGTTCGATCACGCTGGAGAACGCCCACCCGTTCGTGCGCGAGTTGTGGGGCCGCTACTGGGTGTTCGCCCACAACGGCGACCTCAAGAACTATGCGCCCACACTGCATGGCAACTTCCGCCCGGTTGGTGACACCGACAGCGAGCTGGCCTTTTGCTGGCTGATGCAGGAAATCGTCAAGTCGCATGCCGGCGTGCCCAGCGTGGCCGAACTGAGCCTGACGCTGCAGGAGCTGGTGCCGCAGATCGCCGCCCACGGCACCTTCAACTTCCTGCTCAGCAACGGTCAGGCCTTGTGGGCCCATGCCAGCACCAAGCTGCACTATCTGGTGCGCCAGCATCCTTTCACCGAGGTGCATCTGCGCGACGATGACATCAAGATGGACCTGTCCCAGCACAACTGCCCGGAGGACCGGCTGGCCATCGTGGTGACCGAGCCGCTGACCACGAACGAAAACTGGACCGCGCTGCAGCCGGGCGAGTTCATCACCTTCGTCGAGGGGTGCGCCCTGCCCGCGGCCGGTGCGCCCCGGGCCATCGCCGGCGGCTGACCGCGCCTGGGCCGGCGCGTCAGCCCCGCATCGCGCACCCCGACTGCGACATGGCAACACGCGGCCCCTTGCGCGACGAAGACCCCCTGGTCGATCTCTGCCTGGCGGACCTGCGCGATGCGCTGGGCCTTGCCACGTCGCGCGGCACCTGGCTGGATTCCGTGCTGCGCCCGCTGGCGCGGCGTTTCGCCGGAACCGTGCGGCAATTCGACGACCGGGTGGACACGATCGGGCTGGCCGCGGCCAGCATCTGGCTGATGCAAGGGCTGGCCGGTGGCCTGCGGGTGGACGGGAGCGCACACATCCCGGCCAACGGGCCGCTGCTGGTGCTGGCGAACCACCCCGGCATGACCGACACCACCGCGCTGTTCGCGAGCCTGCACATGCGCGCCGACCTGCGCGTGATCGCGCTCGACCGCCCATTCCTGCGCGCCATGCCCCATGTCGCGTCCCGGCTGATATTCGCATCGGGCCAAGGCCCGTCCCGCATGCGGACGGTGCGTGCCGGCATCGAGCACCTGCGCCAGGGCGGTGCCTTGTTGACCTTTCCGGCGGGCGCCATCGAACCCGACCCGGTCGCCGTCGGCGCCGGGCCGGCTGTCGACGCACTGGCCGGCTGGTCGAGCAGTTTTGCCTTGTGGGTGCGCGCGGTCCCGGGCACCCGGGTCGTTCCGGCCATCGTGGGCCAGGTGGTGTCGGCGCAGGCCTTGCACCATCCGCTGACACGGCTGCGCACGGGCGAGGACAACCGGAACAAGCTGGCCGCGGCGCTGCAACTGCTCTGGCGGCCGTACCAGGCATTGCCGGCCCGGGTCGCCTTCGGCGCGCCCATCGCGCTGCATGCGCACCGTTCCGCCGACATGCGCCAGACCATCCTGGCGCGCGCCAGCGCCCTGATCGAAGCAGCGGCCACGGACACGCATGAGCCGCCTGCCGGTCTGCGATACTGATCCCGACGCCGGGTCCGGCCGCAGGCCGCGATCCGACGCCCGTAATGCCTGACGAATGCGACAGTCCCTTGACCGAGGCGCTGCACCCGCGCGCACAGCCTGCCCATGCATCCGGATGATTCCCCTGCCGCTCCCGCCGCGCCGGCCCGTGCCGGCGACCCGATCGACCGGGTGTGGGCCGGCTGCCTGGCCATCGCCCAGGCGCGCAGGTCCGGTGCACCGGCGCAACTGTCCCCGCACGCCGGACTGGTCCACCACGACGCCACAGGATGGCAGCTCGGAGACGCGACGGGGGCGCCGGCGCGCGCGCTGTTTGCATTGCTCAAGCCCCTGCTGGACTGTCGCACCGACACCCGCCCCTGGGTGATCGCGCAGCTGGGGCAAAGCCTCGATGGTTGTATCGCCACGCGCACCGGCGATGCGCGTTTTGTCAACGGGCCGGACATCCTGACCCATCTGCACCGCTTGCGCGCGCTCGCCGACGCGGTCATCGTCGGGGCGGGCACCGTGGCCATCGACGATCCGCAGTTGACGGTGCGACATGTGCCGGGACGCAATCCGGCGCGCATCCTGTTCGATCCGCAACTGCAGCTGGCCAGCCGCATTGCCGGCGTGCGATGCCTGGCCGACGCGCAGTCGCCGGTGTGGTGGATGTGCGATGCGCGGTGGCAGGACGCGGCGACGCAATTGGTCGGCGCGCAACGGGTCCTCGCCGTGCCGGACCTGCTGCGCAGCGACGGCACCCCGCGGATCGGGGCCGCGCTCGATGCCTTGCATGCGCGTGGACTGGGCCTGCTGTTCGTCGAAGGCGGCGGCGTGACCGTGTCCCGCTTCCTGGCCCAGGGCGCGCTGGACCGGCTGCATCTGGCGGTGGCGCCGCTGATCATCGGCAGCGGCCGCCCCGGACTGCGCTTCCCGGGCCCGGACCATCTGGGCGACTGCCGCCGACCGGTATTCCACATGTACACGCTGGGCAGCGATCAGTTGTGGGACCTGGACATGCGCATGCCGCAGACGGCGACGTGACCGGCCCTGGGTCGACCCGGTGGCGCACGGCGATCAGGCAAAACCCGCGACATCCAGGTGCCCGACCACCAGCCGGGTGTGCCGTACAAGCGCCATGCGCCTGGCTTGCCAGGCCCGCACCGCATCGGCGGCGGCGGGCTGTTGCGCCAGCGCCGCATCCGCCATGCCCGCGACCAGCGCTTCGAGCATGGCCGACGCGCCGGTGCCGGCGCGTGCCCCCTCGATGACCCAGTCGCTGCGCGCTTCCAGCACCGTGCAGCCGACCACCGCCTGGCGCTGGCGCAGATACGGCACGGCGTCGGGGCCCAGCGCCGGACCGAAACCCTTGTCGCGTCGCTGGTGCTGTTCGAACAACCGGTGCACCAGCGCATCGTCCGGATCCGCCGGGTCCCAGTCGATGCGTCCGTCGACGCTCAAGCCCCACCACCATGCCGCACCACTGGCGCGCACGCGCGCGAGCAGCATGTCGAGCCATGGCGCCGAGACCAGATCGAGCAAGGCGGAGGCGGTGACCAGATCCACCTGCGCAAACGCCATGGTGTCGGGCATGCGCGCCAGGTCGACACAGCAGCGCACCAGATCGACGCGCAGCTGCGGCGCCTCGACGCGCAACACGTCACGCGGGCCGGAACCGGCCTGGACACGATAACCCTGTTCCCGGGCCCAGCCGGCCATCGCGCGCGGGACCTCGGTCAGCAGCGCCGGATCGTGGTCGAGCAATTGCCAACGTTGCCAACCGCCGATCCTCGGCGCCAGCGCACGCACATTGGCGCCGCTGCCGCAGGCCAGGTCGACCACCGCGAGCGGCCGTGCACCGTGCGTCGCCCGCCGGCGCAGGTCGCCGCACTGCGCGGCAAATGCCGGCCAGGCCGCGTCGCGCGCCGCCACATCGAAGGGTTCGCGCAGCGCCAGCCAGCCGGACGTGAAGGCCGTCATCGCCCATCCAGAGTCAGCGTGCCGTCGGCAAGCACGTCGAGCGCCTCGGCAAAACGCGTGACGGCCTGCGGCCAGCGCGGCAACTGCTGCGCCGCGGCACGGGCGCCCGCGGCCAGGCTCGCGCGCCAGTCAGGCTCGTCGAGCAGTCGCGCCAAAGCCATGCGCAAGCCATCCACGTCGGCGGGCGGCACCAGCATGCCGGCACTGGCCGGCACCGTGTCCGCGATCGCACCGGCCGTGGTGCTGACCACCGGCAGGCCGTGGGCCAGCGCCTCGGCCAGGGCCATGCCATACCCTTCGTGGTGCGACGCCAGCACGAAGGCGTCGGCGACGGCGTAATGGCGCTGCAGCGCGGCGTGGCCGAGTTCGCCGTGCAACACCACGCGTCTCCCCAGCCCGTGGGCGTCGATGCGTGCACGCAGGTCGTGCACGGCGGCCGGATCGCGCGCCAGGCTGCCCACACAGTGCAGCTTCCAGTGCCGATCCTGCAGGCCGGCCAGCGCGTCGATCAGGTCCGCATGCCCCTTGCGCGGCGTCACCGACGCCACGCACAACAACGATATGCCCGTCGCCTGGCGTCGCCGCGCAGCGCGTGCCGTTGCGCGCAGCACCGGCCGGGTGCCCGGCTGCACGACGCGGACCCGTTCGGGAGACACGTCGTACGCGGCCAGTGCGCGGGCGGTCGACACACTGGTCACGATGACGCCACGGGCCGCCGCCAGCGCGTGCCGTTCGCTGTCGAACAGCTGCCGGCGCTGCGCCGCATCCAGCCCGGTTTCCAGCGCCAGTGGATGGTGCACCAGCGCGACCCAGCGCAACCGGTGCGCATGCTGCTGCGCGATGGCGGGCATGGCGCCGAAGGCCAGGCCATCGGCCACCACGCAGCTGCCGTCCGGCAGGGCGGCGACACGGCCGGCGGCCGCATCGCGCGCCGCCGCGTCGGGCCAGGGGAAACCCGGCGCGAGCGCCACCAGGTCCACCCGCCAGCCCCTGCGCCGCAGTCCGTCGATGATGCGGCGGTCGTACAAGGTACCGCCGGTCAGCGCATTCAGGTCGCCGGGCAGCAGGAATACGATGTGCCGCACCCGGGTCGGATCCGTCACGGCCATGGTTTCACGGCGTCAGCGCAGCCTCGAAGGCAGCCCATGCCAGGTGCGACTCGTGCAAGGTCACGCGCAGCCGGTCCAGCCCATGCGCGTGCGGGCCGAGCGCGCCGCCACGGATCCGTTCGGCGACGCGGTCGAAGATCACCCGGGCCATGAACTCGGTCGTGGTATTGCGGCCCTGGAACGCCGGCTCGTCATCGAGGTTGCGGAAGTTCAGGTCGGCCAGCACCGCGTGCAGCATCTGGGTGGCCAGGCCGATGTCCACGACGATGCCGTCGGGGTCGAGTTCGCCGCGCTGCAGCGCCAGGTCGACGATGTAGGTCGCGCCGTGCAGGCGCTGCGCCGGCCCGAAGACCGGGCCCTGGAAGCTGTGGGCGATCATGAAGTGATCGCGGACGTTGACGGTGTACATGGTGGCCTGTCAGGGGTAGTCGATGCGAAAACACAGGTTGTCGTCCGGCTCGGCGCCGGACAGGCGCGCCAGCACGGCCGGCAGTTGCTCGAACGGTGCGCTGGCAGTGAGCAGCGCATCGAGCCGGGAGTCGGCCAGCAGCGACAAGGCCAGTGCGAGACGGCGGCGATGGTCCCAGCGGCCGCGCTGGGCCGGCGCCAGCCGGCCCACCTGCGAGCTCTTGAGTGTCAGCCGGCGCGCGTGGAAAGCCTCGCCCAGCGCCAGCGTGACGGGCCGGGTTCCGTACCAGCTCAGTTCCAGTACCGTTGCCTCCGTCGCGGCCAGCCGCATGGCGCGCTGCAGTCCTGCGCCCTGGCCGCTGGCATGGATCACGAGATCGGCTTCGTCGCGCGCATCTTCGGGCAGCGCAAACGGCACGCCCAAGACCTCGGCCACGGCGGCGCGCGTCGCCCGCACGTCGACCAGTTGCACCTGGCAGCCCGGCATCCGCGCAACCAGGTAGGCCACGAGCATGCCAAGCGCCCCGCCACCGACGACGGTGATGCGGTCGCCGACACGCGGCGCGGCATCCCACAAGGCATTGACGGCGGTCTCCATGTTGGCCGCCAGCACGGCCCGCGCCAGCGGCACCCCGTCGGGCAGCAGGTGGACGGCCGGCAAAGGCACCACATACCGCGTCTGGTGCGGAAACAGGCAGAACACCGGCCGGCCGCGCACGCCGTCGGGGCCCTGCTCCACGACACCGACATTGCTGTAGCCATATTTGACCGGCGCCGGGAAGTCGCCGGCCTGGAACGGCGCGCGCATGCGCGCATATTCGCTGGGCGGAACCTCGCCGCGAAACACCAGCGACTCGGTTCCGCGGCTGATGCCGCTGTGCACGGTGCGCACCCGGACGTCGCCGGG
Organism: Comamonadaceae bacterium G21597-S1; assembly: GCA_027214345.1. Lineage (GTDB taxonomy): Bacteria > Pseudomonadota > Gammaproteobacteria > Burkholderiales > Burkholderiaceae_C > CAISIP01. Next base: position 256,029 of record JAPWHR010000006.1, on the reverse strand, counting down.
CCCCGGGGCCGGAAGCGGCTCCTCGCGCAATTGCGCGTTGCCCGGCGCGACCAGCCAGCAGGCCAGCGCCGTCTGCACGTCGCCGCCGTGGCTGCCGTTGGCGTGATCGGGCCCGGTTCCGGTCATGGTGCGGCCATCATGCCCTAAAACCGGCCGCGATGGCCTCGCTCGGCCGGCACCGGACCGACACACCGCGCGAACGCTGGCACCGTGGTTGCTCCGGACGGTCGCGCAGCGCGCAGCTTGCTCGCCAGCTGCGTCGAGGGTGGTCCACCGCTGGACGCGCGCGCACCACCTGTGGCGATGCCGTTCCGGGTGCTCGTCGGGCCACCCAGGCTGCGCACGCAGGGCGCCACTCAAGGCTCCGTGATCTGATCGCCCCATCCGGCCACCAGCATGCGCACCGTCGCAGCCACCACCTTGCACGCCGGCGACAGCTTGCCCTGGCGAGGCAGGGCCAGCGTGACATGGCGCGTCAGGTCGGGCCGCACCAGGCGGCTCGCCTGCAAGCGTCCGGCGCGCAATTCGGATGCGATGGAATACGGCCCGAGTATCGAATACAAGCCCGGCCGCGCCGCCACCAGCTCCTTTTGCAAGGTCAGGGAATCCGCTTGCGCCACCGCGTCCAGCCGGAAACCCAATCCGCGCGCGGTCTCCTCCAGCGCATTGCGCCAATGGCTGGGCCGGCGCGGAAGCACCAGTGGCAACCCCGCCAGACGCGCGAAGTTCAGCGTCGGAGCCCGCGTCAGCGTATCGCCGGGCGCCGACACCAGGTAGGTGTTGGCCACGCACAGCAGCGTCTCGCCGTCGCCGCCGGGCTTGTGGAACCGGAACAGGATGGCAAGGTCGACGGCACCGCTGTCGAGCTTGGCGTCGAGCTCGGCGCCCTGCGATTCGGCCACATCGAGACGGATCTTCGGGTGTTCGCGCATCAGCCGCTCGAACAGCCGCGTCACCAGGGGATGCGCGGCGGACGGAATGATGCCCAGGCGCACCTCGCCGGCAATCTCGCCCGAGACTGCACGCAGCTCTTCCGCCAGCCGCTCGGTCTCCTGCAGCCACGGCCGCAGCCTGGCCATCGCGCGCAGCCCCAGTTCGGTCGGCACCACGCCCCGCCCGGTGCGCCGGAACAGGGCGCCGCCGCATTGCGCCTCGAAGTCGGCGACCTGGCGGCTGATGTGCGACTGCGCCGTCTGGCGCCGCGCCGCCACCTTGTTCAAGCTGCCGGCATCGGCAACCTCGAGAAACAGGCGCACGGCGGAGGGATTCATCGGCAGGCTCCTATGAATTGCCAAATTCGGCAAGTCTGAATCCCTTGAATTCTATCTATGCACAGAACCCAGCGAAATCTACAGTCTGGCCCATCGACCCCATCCCAACCCGACTCGAAAGGACACTTCCATGCAAGCCCTGGACATGCGCGGCCTCAACGCGGCCCCTGTTACCCCCTTTACCCGCGACGGTGCTGTCGACTACCCGGCGATCCAGCGCCTGGGCTCCTGGCTGGCCAGCGTGCCCGGCGTCAAGAGCCTGACGGTGCTCGGCCATGCCGGCGAAGGCACGTTCCTCGAACGCGACGAGCAATACAAGGTCATCGAGGCCTTTCGCGAAGCGGTCGGAGACAAATTGCCGATCGTCGCCGGCATCACGTTGGAAGGCACGCAGGTTGCCTGCGAGGAAGCCAAGCGCGCGGTCAAGGCCGGCGCCAAGGCCGGCCTGGTCTACCCGTCGCACGGCTGGCTGCGCTTCGGTTATCAGAAGGGCGCGCCGCAGGACCGCTACAAGGCGATCCACGAGGCCAGCGGCCTGCCGTTGATCCTGTTCCAGTACCCCGATGCGACCAAGTGCACCTACGACCTGCAGACGCAGCTCGACATCTCGGCACAGCCGGGCGTGTTCGCAATGAAGAACGGCGTGCGCAACATGAAGCGCTGGGACCGCGAGATCCCGGTCATCCGGCAGCAGCGCCCCGACCTGCAGATCCTGACCTGCCACGACGAATACCTGCTGCACACGATGTTCGACGTCGATGGCGCGCTGGTCGGCTACGGTTGCATCGCACCCGAGCCGCTGGTCGAGATGATCGCCGCCGGCAAGGCCAAGGACTACAGGAAGGCGCGCGCACTGCACGACCGGCTACTGCCGGTGACGGCCAACGTCTACCACCGCGGCTCGCACATGGAAGGGTCGGTGGCGCTGAAATGGGCGCTGGTCGCCCGTGGGATTCTCGAGCATGCCACCGTGCGTTCACCCCTGCTGCCGCTGGCCGAAGGGGCCGAGCAGGAAATCGCCGACGCGATGCGCGCCGCCGACCTGGGCCGGGTTCGCTGAAACCTGCGCCCGCCACCGGGATGGCGCGACCGGGCGCCATCCTGCCCTGGTTCACTGGATATCGAGGAGACACCAACCATGCGAACGATTCACTGGCTCCTGGCCACCGTGCTGTGCGCCGCCCTTCCCGCGCAGGCCCAGACGGCCGCAAGCTTCCCCGAGCGCGACAAGAAATTGTCGATCGTCGTGCCCTTTGCCGCCGGTGGTGGCGTCGACGCAGCCGCGCGGCTGCTCGGCGACCAGTTGCGCAAGCAGCTGGGCATGACCGTGATCGTGGAAAACAAGCCTGGCGCCAGCGGCATGATCGGCGGCAAGGCGGTGCAGACCGCGCCGGCCGACGGCTACACGCTGTTGTTCTCGGCCGCCACCCACGTGATGGTCAAGCAGGTGCTCAGTGCGCCGAGTTACGACCCGCAGACCGATTTCGAGCCCGTGGCGCGCACTGGCACCGCGCCGCTGATGCTGGTACTGGCCAACGCGCGACCGCAGGCCCGCCTGCCGGACGTGATCGCCGCGGTCAAGCAGGAGCCGGGCCGCTGGACGGCCGGCATTCCGGCTGCGGGTGCTCCCAGCCACCTGGCAACACTGAAGCTGGCCAAGCAGGCGCAGCTCAAGTTCACCATCGTGCCGTACAAGGGCACGCAGCCGGCGCTGATGGACGTGGCCGGCAGCCACACCGACCTGCTGCTGGACTCCATGGTCGCGCTGCAGCAGATGGCCAAGGCCGGCAAGGTCAAGGCCGTGGCGATCTCGTCGGCCAGGCGCAGCGGCCTGGCGCCGGAACTGCCCACGTTCAAGGAAAGCGGCCTGCCCGACTTCGTGTACGAGTCGTGGTACGGTGTCTGGGCGCCCAAGGGAACACCTCCCGAGCGTGTTGCCACGCTCAACGCCGCGATCAATGCGGCCACGCTCGAGCTGGCCAAGTCCGGACAGCTGGCCAACCTCGGATTCGAGCCGGTCACCGAGAGTCCGGCGCAGTTCAAGGCCTACATCGCGGCCGAGGTCAAGGAAGGCGCCGAGTTGCTCAAGGACGCCGGCTTCCGTCCCGAATAAGCGGTTCACGCGCCGCCCGCCCCGGCAGCGCTGCTTGCCGGGCTTTGGCTTGGGTTCAATCTGCCAGTGCCGCCTCCAGCGCATCGACGAACATCGCCGGCACGTCGAAGCCGGCCTGGTCGTGGATCTCCTGGAAACAGGTCGGGCTGGTGACGTTGATCTCGGTCACGTAGTCGCCGATCACGTCCACGCCCACCAGCAGCAGCCCGCGCGCGGCCAGCACCGGTCCGAGCGCCTCGCCGATCTCGCGGTCGCGTTTCGACAACGGCTGGGCCACGCCTTTGCCGCCCACCGCCAGGTTGCCGCGCACCTCGCTGCCCTGGGGAATCCGTGCCAGCGAAAACGGCACCGGCTTGCCGCCGATCAGCAACACCCGCTTGTCGCCCTGCACGATCTCGGGCAGGTATTTCTGCACCATCAGCGACTGCGCGCCATCGCGGTTGAGCGTCTCGATGATGGCGCCCAGGTTCATGCCGTCCTCGCGCACCCGGAAGATGCCGGTACCACCCATGCCGTCGAGCGGCTTGAGGATGACGTCGCGGTGTTCGGCATGGAAGCGGCGCACGTCCTGCGCATTGCGCGTGACCAGCGTCGGGCCGATGAACTGCGCGAATTCCAGGATCGCGAGTTTCTCGGGATGGTCGCGCAGCGCGCGCGGCTTGTTGAACACCCGCGCGCCCTCGCGTTCGGCCTGCTCGAGCATGTGCGTGGCATAGAAGAACTCGGTATCGAACGGCGGATCCTTGCGCATGACGATCGCATCGAAGTCCCGCAGCGCAGCACGACGCCGGTCCAGCCCGGTGGCCCCGGCATCGAACCAGTGCCGCGGGTCGCCCGTGAGCACGATGTCGCGCACACCGGCATTCACCGGCTGGCCCTGGCGCCAGGCGATGTCGGTGACCTCGCAGGCCGACAAGGCATGACCGCGCTTTTGCAGTTCGCGCATCATCGAAAAGCTGGTGTCCTTGTAGATCTTGAAGGACTCGAGAGGGTCGGCGACGAACAGGATGTGCATGGGATCAACAGCGGCAGGAAACAATGGAACACACAGCGCGCGCCCGCGTGGCGGACGGCTGCGGCGAGCCCACTATTGTGCCGGCTCGACAAGACCCCGGGTGCCACGCGCGCTTGCCCGCGGCGAGCCCAGGGGCAAGGCCTCAAGCCGGGCGCCGGCGGAAGTCCTGCAGCAGCATCGCCAGGGCGCCCGCCACCACGCCCCAGAATGCCGAGCCGATGCCGATCAGCGTGACGCCGCTGAGCGTGACCAGGAAGGTGATCAGCGCGGCCTCGCGGTTGCGCTCGTCCTGCAGCGCGCCCGCCAACGAACTGCCGATCGTGCCCAGCAAGGCCAGGCCGGCGATCGCCGCCACCAGTTCCTTCGGGAAAGCGGTCAACACGCCGGTCACGGTGGCGCCGAAGATGCCGATCAGCACGTACAACGCGCCGCAGCTCACGGCGGCCGTATACCGCCTGGCTGGATCCTCGTGCGCCTCGCGTCCCATGCAGATCGCCGCGGTGATCGCACTGAGGTTCAGCGCGAACGCGCCGAACGGCGCCAGCACCAGCGTGCCGATACCGGTGATCGAGATCACCCGCGACACCGGAATGCCGCCGGGCCCGCCATAACCGGCCGCCTGGATCGCCGCGACGCCAGGCAGGTTCTGCGAGGCCATCGTGACAATGAACAGCGGCACGGCCAGGCTGATCGCACCGGCCCAGCTGAAATGCGGCAGCACGAACTCCGGCACGGCCATGCCGGCAGCGATGTCGGCTGCGGCCAGCTGGCCCCGGGCCGCGACAAACGCCACGCCGGCCAGCAAGGTCAGCACTACCGCGTAACGCGGGGCCAGTCGGCGCCCGAGCAGGTAGCTGGCCAGCATCAGCAACACCAGGGCCAGCGCGCTTTGCGCGGCGACGAAGGCCTGCAGACCGAAACGGGTCAACACGCCGGCCAGCAATGCCGAGGCGATGGCGATCGGTATGCGGCGCATCACGCGCTCGAACCAGCCGGTGACCCCGAACAGCGTGATCAATGCCGCAGACACGATGAAGGCGCCAACCGCATCGTGCATGGTGTAAGAGCCGGCCGCGCCGGCCGTGGCCAGCACCGCGGCGCCCGGGGTCGACCAGGCCACCATCACCGGCTGGCGCCAGAGCAGCGACGGCACCAGGGTACACAGACCCATGCCCAGACCCAGTGCCCACATCCACGACGTGACCTGGGCCGGCGTGGCGCCGAAAGCCAGCGCGGCCTGGAATACGATCGCCACCGAACTGGTAAAGCCCACCAGCACGGCGACGAAACCCGCGGTGAACGCGGACAGGCTGAGGTCGCGGAAGAAACGCATCCCGCATTGTGCCGTGGCGCCCATTGGCCGCCGATGACGCCCGCCGGAGCGGGCCTTATCATCAATCGTTTCCCGACCTGCCTGCCGCCGCCGATGCCCGAGCTTCAGTACATCGCCTATACCAGCACCGCGTCACGCGACATCGTCGACGCCGATCTGCAATATCTGCTGGCCGACGCACGCCACTTCAACGCAAAAGTCGACGCGACCGGCGTATTGCTGTTCAATGGCCTGGCCTTTTTCCAGTACCTGGAAGGAACGCCGCAAGCCTGCGCCGCAGTGATGGCGCGTATCCGCTCCAGTTCGCTACACCATTCGATCTACGAGTTGTGTTGCCATGGCATCGACGCACGCCGATTTGGCGACTGGCGCATGGGTTGTACGCTGGTCGACGACGAGGCACGCTGGCTCGCACTGCACGATCCGTCGTTGTGGACGACACGCGTCGAGAACCCGGCACCCTGCGAAGGCCTGACGCTGCTGACGGCGTTCTGGCAGGCGTCGATCGGCACGCCGTAACGGCCGCTCAGATCTCGATCTTCGATCCCAGCTCGACCACCGCGTTGTTAGGCAGCCGCAGGAAGTCAGCTGCGGCGCCCGCATTGCGGTGCATCTGCGCAAACAGTTTCTCGCGCCACTGCGCCATGCCGCTGCCGATGGTGGGCACGACCGTGTCGCGCGAGAGGAAATAACTCGTCGTCATCGGCTCCAGGTCGCAGCCGCGGCCGCGGATCATCTGCAAGGCCTTGGGCAGGTCGGGATCGTTCTTGAAGCCGTAATGGACCAGTACCTGCCAGCAGTGGTGGCCCAGCGACTCGATCTCGATGCGCCGGTCCATGCCGATCCACGGCAACTCGTGCGTGCGCACCGTGACGAACAGGTTGTTCTCGTGCAGCACCTTGTTGTGCTTGAGGTTGTGCAGCATGGCGTTGGGTACGGTGCCGGTGTCGGCGGTCAGGAACACGGCGGTGCCGGGCACACGCGCCGGCGGTTCGACGAATACCGCCTCGAGAAAACTCTTGAGGTCGATCGCATCGGCGCGCAAGGCCTCGTTGAGCAGGTGCCGGCCTTCCTTCCAGGTGATCATCAGCGTGAAGATGAGGCCGCCGATCAGCAGCGGGAACCAGCCGCCTTCGAGCAGCTTCATCAGGTTGGAGGCGAAGAACGCGAAGTCGACGAAGAAAAACACGCCGGTGGCGGCCAGGCACAGCGCCAGCGGGTAGTTCCACTTGTAGCGAATCACGTAGAACGTCAGGATGGTCGTGATCAGCATGTCGGTGCAGACCGCGACCCCGTAGGCGGACGCCAGGTTGCTCGACGAACGGAACAGCACCACGGCCAGCACGATGACGGCGAACAGCCCCCAGTTCACCAGCGGCATGTAGATCTGGCCGGTGTCGCGCACGCTGGTGTGCTGGATGTCCAGCCGCGGCAGGTAGCCCAGCTGTATCACCTGCTTGGTGACGCTGAAGGCCCCGGTGATCAAGGCCTGCGACGCGATCACGGTGGCCATTGTCGCCAGCACCACGAGCGGAATCAGGGCCCAGCCGGGCGCCATCAGGTAGAACGGGTTCTGCACCGCCTCGGGATTGCGCAGCAGCAACGCGCCCTGGCCGAAATAGTTGAGCGTCAGCGCCGGCATCACGACCGAGAACCACGCCAGCCGGATCGGCCGCTTGCCGAAATGGCCGAGGTCCGCGTACAAGGCCTCGGCACCGGTGACGCACAACACCACGGCGCCCAGGATGATGAAACTCACCAGCGGGTTGTCCAGCACGAATCGCAGCGCATAGTGCGGACTGATCGCGCGCAGGATCTGCGGGTCGTGGGCGATATGGATCACGCCCAGGAAGGCGATCACGCCGAACCAGGCCAGCGTGATCGGGCCGAAGAACGCGCCGATGCCGCCCGTACCGCGTTTTTGCACCGCGAACAACACGAACAGAATCAGCAGCGTCAGCGGCACGACATAGGTCTTGAACTCGGGGGACAACACCTCGAGGCCTTCGACCGCCGACAGCACCGAGATCGCCGGCGTGATCACGCCGTCGCCATAGAACAGCGCCGTGCCGAAGATGCCGACCGTCAGCAGCACGCGCCGCAGCCGGGGGCTGCCCTTGACCGCCTGCGAGGCCAGCGCCAGCATCGCGACCAGCCCGCCTTCGCCGTTGTTGTCGGCCCGCAGCACGAGCACCACGTACTTGACCGACACGATGGTGGTCAGCGTCCAGAAAAAGATCGACAGGATGCCGTAGATGTTCTCGACCGTGAACGGCACGTGTCCGGAGTTGAACACCTCCTTCATCGCATACAACACGCTGGTGCCGATGTCGCCGTAGACCACGCCGATGGCGCCGAGCGTCAGGGCTGCAAGAGAGGATTTGGAAGCGGACACAGGGTCGCCCGACCCTGCACTCGGGTCGGATCTGCTTGATGCGATGGGCCCGATTGTGCGCCCGCCAGACGGGCCCCGGACGCGTGGCGGCACTCCAAAGTGCCGGAATCAGCGCAGGATGTTGCGGTGCAGCAACTATCCTTTCCGCTACCGCGTCAGTCGTAGACCTCGGCGTCCGGATCGGTGGCTTCGAGCTCGTAGCTGGCTGACAACATCGCCAGGCGGCCGATCACGCCATACATGTAGAAGCGGTTCGGCGCGCTGGCGCCCGGGCGAACCCCCGGCTGGGGTAAGTGCGTACTCTCGGCGAACGCCAGTGGTACATAGCTGGAGCCCGGCGCATTGAGTGTTTCGTCGCTGGCCCGGCCGGCATGTACGCGGTAGAAGCCGCCGACCACGTAGCGGTCCACCATGTAGACCACCGGCTCGGCCACCGCATCGTTCATGCGCTCGTTGGTCAACACGCCTTCCTGCACGATGACCTCCAGCGGCGCCGGGGTGCGCGACTTGCCGTCGGCCCGCACCCGCGCAAGGTCCTTCACGTCGCGCACCGTCATGACGCCGAAACCCGTGCTGCTGTCGTCGGCCTTGACGACGACGAACGGTTTCTCGTTGATGCCGTATTCCTTGTACTTGCGCCGGATCTTGGTCAGCAAGGCATCGACGTTGGTGTTGAGGCACTCCATGCCGGCGTCCGAGCCCAGGTCGACCTCGCCACACTTGTTGAACATCGGGTTGATCAGCCAGGGGTCGACCCCGAGCAGCTTGCCGAAACGCTTGGAGACTTCCTCGTAGCTCTGGAAATGCCGGCTCTTGCGCCGCGTGAACCAGCCCGCGTGCAGGGGCGGCAGCAGGTATTGTTCGTGGATGTCTTCCAGGATGCCGGGCACGCCGGCGCTCAGGTCGTTGTTGAGCAGGATGGTGCAGGGATCGAAATTCTTCACGCCCAGCCGGCGCTTGCTGCGCACCACCGGCTCGAGCTTGACCTGCTCGCCATTGGGCAGGTCGATGGTCGTGACCTTGGTGATCTCCGGATTGATCGAGCCCACGCGCACGTTCATGCCGGCCATGTGGAAGATGCGCTGCAGCTGGGCCACGCCCGCCAGGTAGAAACTGTCCTTGGTCGGGTTCTCGGGCACGATCAGCAGGTTGCGCGCCTCGGGGCAGATCTTCTCGATGGCCGCCATCGCGGCCTGCACGGCCAGCGGCATCATCGCCGGCGTCAGGTTCTGCCAGCCGCTGGGGTACAGATTGGTGTCCACCGGCGCGAGCTTGAAACCCGCGTTGCGGATGTCGACCGAGCTGTAGAACGGCGGCGTGTGCTCCATCCATTCGAGGCGGAACCAGCGTTCGATCGCCGGCATGGAATCGAGCACGCGTTGTTCCAGTTCGTTGATCGGGCCTGTCAGTGCGGTGACGAGATGAGGAACCATGGGTGCTGGAGTAGGTGTTCGGACGGGCGCCGCGGATGCGACGCAATCATTCTAGGACGTGGGGGCGGCTCGCCTAGTTCCAAGAGCGGGCGCACGCTGCAACGGCCATTTGGTTAAGATTGGCCTGACCACCCGACCAAAGAGAGACCTACCATGCAGTACCGCAATCTCGGCAAGAGCAATCTGCGCGTGTCCGCGCTGTGCCTGGGCACCATGATGTTCGGCGACCAGACCGCGCGCGATGAAGCCGAGCGCATCGTCGCCCATGCCCATGACGCGGGCGTGAACTTCATCGACACCGCCGACGTCTACACCAAGGGGGCCTCGGAGGAGATGACCGGTGCACTGATCCGCGACCGGCGCCACGACTGGATCCTGGCCACCAAGCTCGGCAACGCGATGTCGCAGCGCCCGAACGAGGCGCATTATTCGCGCAGCTGGATGATGCGCGAGGTCGAGGCCAGCCTGCGCCGGCTGCAGACCGACCACATCGACATCTACTACATGCACCGCGACTACGCCGGCATGGACCTGGAAGAAGCCATCCGCGCCATGGGCGACATGGTGCGCAGCGGCAAGATCCGATATTGGGGCGTGTCGAACTTCCGCGGTTGGCGCATCACCGAGATGGTCCATATCGCCGCGCGGCTCGGCGTGCCGCAGCCCGTGGTCTGCCAGCCCTACTACAACCTGCTCAACCGCATGCCCGAGGTCGAGATTCTGCCGGCCTGCCACCACCACGGCATCGGCGTGGCCTCGTACAGCCCGATCGCGCGCGGCGTGTTGACCGGCAAATATGCGCCCGGCGCGGCGCCCGACCCGACGACACGGGCCGGTCGCGCCGACAAGCGCATGGTGGAGACCGAGTTCCGCCAGGAGTCGCTGGTGATCGCGCAGACGCTGGCCGGGCACGCCCAGGCGCGTGGCGTCACGCTGGCACAGTTCGCGACTGCCTGGGTGCTGGCCAACGGCGTGCTGAGCTCGGTCATTGCCGGGCCGCGCACGCTGGCACAGTGGCAGGACTATCTGCCCGCCGTTGATTTCCGGCTCGATGCGCAGGACGAGGCCCTGGTCGACTCGCTGGTGCCGCAAGGCCACCCGTCCACGCCCGGTTTCACCGACCCGGCCTATCCCTTGACCGGCCGCCTCGTCTCCACCCGGGCGCAATGATGGTGACCCTCCTGGCGTGAAGATCTTCTACGGCTGGCGCATGGCCGGCGCTGCCGGCATCCTGCAGTTCCTGCAGTCGGCATTGCTGATGCAGTCGTTCGGCGCCTACGTGGCCGTGTTGTCCGACGAGCGCGGCTGGAGCAAGACCGCATTGTCCGGCGCCGCCGCGCTGCAATCGGTCGAAACCGCCATTCTCGGCCCGGCACTGGGCTGGCTGCTCGACCGCTTCGGCCCCCGCGCCATGCTGCAGGTCGGCATGCTGGTGTTCGGCAGCGGCTTTCTGCTGCTGAGCCAGATCGAAACACTGGCCGGGTTCTACGCCAGCGCCGTGATGATGGCCGTGGGCGTGAGCCTGGGAGGGTATTTTCCGCTCACCGTGTCGCTGATCCAGTGGTTCGAGCGCTACCGCGCACGCGCCCTGTCCGTGATGAGCATGGGCCTGGCACTGGGTGGCGTGGCGGTACCGGCGGTCGCCTGGAGCATGGCGACCTACGGCTGGCGCGCCACCGCATTCGGCTCGGGCGTCATCATCATCGTCTTGGGCCTGCCGCTGTCGCGCGTCATCCGCTGGCGACCGCAGGACCAGGGCGATACGGTCGACGGCCTGCCGGAGGCACCGGCGCAAACCGTCGGTTCCATGGGCAGCGCACCAGCGAGCCGGGCCGAATTCTCGGTCCGCCAGGCGCTGCGCACCCGCGCCTTCTGGCTGCTCGCGCTCGGCCATGGCTTCGCGTTGCTGGTGGTGACGGCGGTCAACGTGCATGCGATCACGCACATGAAGGAAGGCCTGGGTTATACGGTCACGCAGGCCGCGTTCTTCATCATGATCCTGACCTTCGGCCAGGTGGGCGGTGTGGTGCTCAGCGCCACCATCGGGGACCGGTTCGAAAAGCGCCTGCTGGCCGCCGTTTGCATGCTCGGCCACATGGTCGGCCTGTTGCTGCTGACCTATGCCACGCACCCGGCCCAGGTCGCGGCTTTCGCAGTGCTGCACGGCATGGCCTGGGGCCTGCGCGGCCCGCTGATGCAGTCGATCCGGGCCGACTATTTCGGGCGCAACGCGATCGGCATGATCCTGGGTCTTTCGGCCGTCATCATTGCGCTGGGCCAGATCGCCGGCCCGATGGTGGCCGGCATGCTGGCCGACCTGACCGGCAACTACCGTGCCGGCTTCACCGTATTGGCGCTGACGGCTGGCTGCGGCTCGCTGCTGTTCGTGTTCGCGATCCGGCCGCAGCGGCCGGTGGCACACTGAGGGCCTCCACCCCCCCTCGCCGACACCGACACCGCCCCGCCACTCCACCGCCGACCGCACCTGCAGGCCCGACCATGAACCCAACCTCGACTGCCAACCTTCCCACCCCCACCATCGTCGGCCTCGGCCGCATGGGCGCCAACATGGCGCGGCGCCTGGCGCGCGCCGGCCTGACCGTGCATGGATTCGACCCGTCGGCCGAAGCCCGCGAGGCCTTGTCCGGCGAGACCGGGGTGCAACTGCATGCCGAGCTGGCCGCCAGCGTGCAGGCGCAGTCGGGCCGGCGCCTGGTGTGGCTGATGCTGCCCGCCGGCGCCATCACCGAACAGACGCTGCTCGCACTCGAGTCGTTGTTGCAGCCGGGCGACGTGCTGGTCGACGGCGGCAACGCCAACTACCTGGACTCGCAGCAGCGCGCCCGGCACTGGAAGGCCCGCGGCATCGACTTTGTCGACTGCGGCGTGTCCGGCGGCGTCTGGGGCCTGGCCGAAGGATATTGCCTGATGGCCGGTGGCGAGCAAGAGGCGATCGACCTGCTCACGCCGCTGTTCCGGGCCCTGGCACCCGCGCCGGACCGCGGCTGGCTGCATTGTGGCCCGAGCGGGGCCGGCCACTTCACCAAGATGGTCCACAACGGCATCGAATACGGAATGATGCAGGCCTACGCCGAGGGTTTTGCCTTGATGGCCGGCCGGCCGGAGCTCACGCCCGACCTGGGCGCCGTGGCCGAGACCTGGCGCCACGGCAGTGTCGTGCGCTCCTGGCTGCTCGACCTGACCACGACCGCGCTGCAGGACCCGTCGGCGATGGACTCCGTCGCCCCGGTCGTCGCCGACTCCGGCGAAGGCCGCTGGACGGTCGACGAATCCATCCGCCAGGGCACGCCGGTGCCGGTGATCGCCGCCGCGTTGATGGCGCGTTTCAGCTCCCAGGGCAAGGCCGACACCGGCAACAAGCTGCTGTCGCTGATGCGCAAGGGATTCGGGGGGCATGCGACGGTAGCCAAGGGCTGAGCCGGCCCAGGCGGCCGACAGGCACGCCAGGACATCACGTCCCGATCAGCCCGCCATCCTTCTTGCGAATCACCACCGTCGCCGACCGCGGCCGCCCGTCGGCACGGTAGTCCGGCCAGTTCGAATATTTATCCGGCTCGGCCGGGTCGCTGCGTCCGCCCGGCGTCTCGCCCGGGTGCTGGATGCTGATGAACAGGGTGCGCCCGTCCGGCGTGAAACTCACGCCGGTGACCTCGCTGTGGGTCGGCGCGGTCAGAAAACGCCGCGTCTCGCCGGTGGCCGGGTCGCACGCCAGCATCTGGTTATTGCCGATGTTGCGGAACTCGCCCTGGTTCATCTGGCTGGCACCGGCGTCGGTCTGGATCCACAACACGCCGCGCGGATCGAATCCGATGCCGTCCGGGCACCCGAAGATGTCGCCCCGGATGTTGCCGCGGGCCTCGGGCCGCTCATTGGCCGGGTCGCCGGCCAGCAACAGATGGTTCCACTGGAACCGGGCGCCGTCGAAGTCGCCGTCCTCCTTCCAGCGGATGATCTGGCCCATGGTGTTGTTGGCGCGCGGATTGGCCGCGTCGACGCCGGGGCGGTTGTTGCCGCCGCGCTGGCTGTTGTTGGTGAGTGTGCAATAGACCCAGCCGCTGGACTTGTCGATCGCCAGCCACTCGGGCCGGTCCATCTTCGTGGCGCCAAGCAGGTCGCTGGCCTGGCGCGCCTTGATCAGCACCTCGCCCTGGTCGGCGAAACCGTTGGCCGCGGTCAGCGGGCCCTGGCCATGCACCAGCGGTATCCATTGGCCACGGCCGTCGGCATCGAAGCGCGCCACCGACAACACGCCGTGGTCCAGCAGTTCCCGGTTGGCCCGGGCGCCGCCCGGCGCGATGCGGTCGCGGCTGACGAAACGGTAGATGTATTCGAACCGCGCGTCCTCGCCCGAATACACGACCGCGCGGCCGTCGCGGGTCACCGCCACCCAGGCGCCTTCATGCGCGGCACGGCCGAGCGCAGTGCGCTTGACCGGGGTGCTGGCCGGATCCATCGGGTCGACCTCGACCACCCAGCCGAAACGGTTCGGTTCGTTCGGGTTCTTCGCCGCGTCGAAACGCGCATCGAACCGGTCCCAGCGGTAGGCGCCATCCTTGCGCGCGCCCCAGCGCCGCTGGTGGGCATCGATCGTCTCGCCGTGACCGAAATACCCCATCCAGTTCTCTTCACCCGACAGGTAGGTGCCCCATGGCGTCTGGCTGCTGGCGCAGTTGTTCAGCGTGCCGCGCACGGTGCGGCCGGCCGGATCGGCCGCCGTGCGCATCATCGGGTGGCCGGCGGCCGGGCCCTGCACCATGAACGGCGTGTCCATCGTGAAGCGCCGCGCATACCGCGACGGACGCACCATCTGCCAGCCGTCGCCCTGGCGCCGGACTTCGTAGACCGACAGGCCGTGCGCGTTCTGCGACTTGCGGACCTTCTCGGCGTTCATGGCGCTGAAGCCGTCCACGTGCAGCAGTCCGTCGTCGGTGTATTCATGGTTGATGGCGATCAGGCCGTGCGAAGAACTCCCCGCCAGCGGAAAAAACGCGACGCCGTCATGGTGCATGCCCATCTGCACCGCCTGCTCGGCGGCGCTGTTCGACGCATCGAAGCGGAACGCCGGCATGTTGCCGGGAATGCCGATCGGCTCGCCCCAGGCGGCAATCGCCTGGGCCACGTAGCCCTCGGGCACGACCAGCGTATCGCCGGCACCGGGCGGTATGCCGGTGAAGCCCAGCCTGGGGCCGCTCGCCGCCGCCGTACCGGCGGACACGGCGCAACCGGCCATCGGCGCCAGCAGTGCCACCAGGGCCGTGGCGGCACCGCCGCGCAACACCACCCGGCGCGCCGGATCGGAAACCGCGTGGATCGATGGATTGGATGAGCGGTTGCTGTCCTCCATCGCAGAAAAATCCTTGGCCATGTCGTCCCCTGTCTGGATACCGTTTCATTGCGCAGGCTGCGGGCCGCAACCGCCACGCATCTGGCATCCGATTGTGGCCAGAGCCGGCGCGGGCCGCCGCCGTGGTGGTGCGGGGATCAGTCCGTGGCCGTCGGCTGGACGAGTGGCCGCAGCCGCCGGCGACCGCGCAGGACCAGGCATGCAGCCAGGCCTCCCATCCACAACGCGACCATCGATGGTTCGGGCACGGCCGTGGCCACCAGCTGCACCTGATCGAAGTCGACCTCGCGCGCACGTTCGTCCAGGTTGCCGAACGCGTTGAGATTGACCAGGCGCACGCCCAAGACACTGCCGACCCGGGCATCGCCGGCCGCGACCGTCCACGCAACGCTGGTGGCCATGAACTGCCCTTCGCCGATGGCAAGGCCCAGGCTGTTGTCATCGACCGCCACCACCTGTCCGCCGGCCAGCAACTCGACACGGTAGCCCGGAAATCCCGACAGGTCGGAGAAACCGAATCCGGCGTACCCGCCCAACCCAGTGCCGGAGGCGATGTTGCCGACCTGGACCGTCAACGTATAACGCGTATCAGGCTGCGCCACGCCGGCGAAGCTGCCGACCAGCCCGACCGGGTCGCCGGCCACGATGGTGCCGGCGCGCTGCTCGAGGTAGATCAGCGCAACGTTGTTGCCTTCCGGAACGGGTTCGGCAAAAAACGTCGTGCCCTCGGGGCGCAACACCCCCACGGCATTGTGGTTCTGGTCGACGATGCCCGCCGGGTCGTACAAGCTCCAGCCCTGGGGAACCAGCACCGGGAAACCGCCGATCGGCGCCCCATCGGCCTCGAAGCCGGGATTCTCCAGCGCGATGACGGTCTGCGCCGAAGCGGATGGGGCGCATCCGAGCGCGACACCGCCGACGATGGCGGCCAGCTGCCCTTGCAGTCGTGTCATGGTGACTCCTTCAATCGCCGGGTCGCACGGCCGAGCGCACCACGCCCGGACTGGCCAGGGAGTGACGCCGACCGACCCGGTTGCATCGTGCGCCACGGGAGCAGGAATAACACGATTCGCGCCATCGTGCACGTGCAAAGTTCCGCGATCGGCATCGATCGGCGCTGGAACAGAACCTGCTAGCCGTACTGCGGGGCACGACCCGTGCACCATCAACCGACGCGGAGGTTCTCATGACAGATGCCACAAGCACCGAGTTTTCCCATGTAAAGGCGAACGACACCCCTTATGTGTCGGGAGGTCTGCGCGACTTTTTCCTGTACCGCGACCTGGGCATCGCCAAGGCCACCCATGGCAAGGTGATCGCGCACCTTGTTCGGGCCAACATGGCACCAGCACAAGGCACGGGGTGGCACCGCCATGAGGCGGACTTCCAGATCGTCATCATGCTCAAGGGCTGGGCCCGCTTCATGTACGAGGACCAGGAGACGCTGGTGGAGGCGGGTGACTGCGTGCACCAGCGTCCGGGCGTTCGGCATTACCTGTTCGACTATTCGCCCGACATGGAATACCTGGAGATCGTCTCGCCGGCGGACTTCAAGTCGATCGACGTGGCGCCGGCCGCCGAGGTACCGGCGCCCACGCCCTGGCCCCGGGCAAACGCCGCCTGACACCCGCCGGCGGCGTGTCGGCGCCGCGGGGCCGCCTCAGAACTCGGCATCCAGTTCGTCGATCTCGTCGGGCTCCGCCTTGGCGGCCGTCACCCATTCCTGCATCGCCGGCAGCGCCATGATGTGCTTGCAGTAGGCCGCCGCCTGCGCATCGACGGGCACGTCGTAGGTCAGGAACCGCGTGACCACCGGCGCATACATGGCATCGGCCACCGTCGGCGTCTTGCCGAACAGGAAGGGCCCGCCGTAGCGGGTCAGGCATTCCTGCCAGATCGACAATACCCGGTCGATGTCGGTCTGCGCGCGCGACCAGACGGTGAAGCCGGGAAACCGGGCCTTGATGTTCATCGGCAATGCGCCGCGCATGGACGCGAATCCCGAATGCATCTCGCCGCACACCGCGCGGCAATGCGCACGGTCCTTGACGCCGGCAGGCAGCAGCCTGGCCTGCGGCTTGATCTCGTTGAGGTATTCGGCGATCGCCAGCGTGTCCCAGACCTCGACGCCGTTGTGCCGCAGGGACGGCACCCGCATCGAGGCCGACAGCAGCAGCATCTCGGCCTTCATGTCCGGGTCGTCCGGCGGAATCACGTGCTCCGTGAAATCCAGGCCGGCCAGCCGGGCCAGCAACCAGCCCCGCAACGACCAGGCGCCGTAGTTCTTGCTGCTGATGGTGAGCACGGCCTTGGCCACGGTTCTCTCCTGAAGGGGGATGTCGATGGCACTCGGCCTTGCAAGCCTTGTGCCAGTCGCCAGCATGGCCTGCCACAGGTCCACGTACTGGCCCGCAACTTGCCTGCAGGGCACAGGTCCGGGTCCCGCATCGACCGTTCAGAATCAGGAATCCCATGTTGTACCAGGCCTACCAGACACAGTCCGACCTCCTGTCCCCCCTTCGCCTGCTCGCGCAAGGCGTCGCCGCCACGTTCTGGCTCGGCAACACCGAAGGTTCGTTGCTGCGCAGGACGGCGGCGTCCATGGACGTGTTCTCGCGCATGCGATTGACGCATTCCCGGCCGGCCTTCGGCATCGACAGCGTGTGCGTGGGCGAGCAGGTGATCGCGGTCACGGAACACACCGTGATGCGACTGCCGTTCGGCAGCCTGCTGCATTTCCGCAAGCACGGCAGCGCCTCCGCCGGGCAGCCGCCGGTATTGCTGGTGGCCCCGCTGTCCGGCCACTTCGCGACGCTGCTGCGCGAAACCACGCGCACCTTGCTGCAGGACCACGACGTTTACATCACGGACTGGCACAACGCGCGCGACGTCCACCTGCGCGAAGGCGGGTTCGGACTGGATGACTACATCGACCACATGATGCGCTACATCCGCGCGATCGGCCCCGGCACCCATGTGGTCGCCGTGTGCCAGCCCTGCGTGGCCGCGCTCGCGGCCACCGCGCTGATGGCCGAAGACGACGACCCGGCCCAACCGCGCAGCCTGACGCTGATGGCCGGCCCGGTCGATTGCCGCGTCAACCCGACCGCCGTCAACACGCTGGCCACGAGCAAGCCGATCGCGTGGTTCGAAAAGAACGTGATCAGCACGGTGCCGCTGCCGCACAAGGGCTGCATGCGCCGGGTCTATCCGGGATTCGTGCAGCTCGGCGCCTTCATGAGCATGAACCTGGAACGGCACCAGAATGCCTTCAAGGACCTGTATCGGTACCTCGTCGAAGGCGAGCTGGACAAGGCCGACGCGATCCGCGTGTTCTACGACGAATACCTGGCCGTCAACGACCTGCCGGCCGAGTTCTACCTCGAGACGGTGGAAAAGGTGTTCCAGACCTGTGACCTGGCGCGCGGCGTGTTGCAATACCGCGGGCGCACCGTCGACCCGGCGGCGATCCGCCGCACCGCGCTGATGACGGTCGAAGGCGAACGCGACGACATCTGCGCCATCGGGCAGACCGTCGCCGCCCAGGACCTGTGCCCGAACATCCGCCCGTACCGCAAGACGCATCACGTCCAGACCGGCGTCGGCCACTACGGCGTGTTCAGCGGGCGCAAGTGGAACCAGCAGATCTACCCGCGATTGCGCGAGCATATCCACGCGAGCCTGGGCTGAGGCCCGCGCGGCACGCGCCCGCGCTCAGGCCAGTTCGATGGCGCGCCCTTCGCGCAGTGCCCGGTCGACCGCCAGCGCGACGACGATGCTGGGACGCGCCTGCTGCGGCGACATCACCGAGCGGCCCTGGGCAAAGCCGGTGTACGCCTGGCGCAGATGTTCCTCCAGCTCGAACACCTCGCCGGACAGCGGGATCTCGAGCGACACCGCATCGGTGTCGCCGCGGCGCAGCTTCATGTCGAAGCTCGGTGTCGTGGTGCGATCCATCGCCCCGCTCCACCAGGTGCGCAAGGCGCCCTGGCTGCCGGCCACCTCGAGCACGGTATGGTGTTCGAAGCCGCCCAGGCACTGGCTGAGCACGGCCGTCGCCCCGCTGGGCCATTGCAGCACCACGGTCTGGAAATCGGCCAACGGCTGGTTCGGATCGCCGCCGAAGGCCGAGACCCGGCACGGCATGCCGTCAGCCTCGGCATACCAGAGCACCAGGTCGATGAAATGCACCAGTTCCTCGAGCACCCAGGAGCCGACACGGGCCGGGTCGTAGCGCCATCCGCCGGCGCCGGTGCGAAACGGCTTGCGGAACAGCGTCAGGTGCTGGTAGCGCACCGCGCCCAGCGCACCCTGTGCAATCTGCTCGCGCACCAGGCCCCACTGGCGCGACACCCGCAACTCGTAGTTCACCGCCACCTGCCGCGCATTGCGCTGCGCGGCATCCGCCACCGCATCGCATTCGGCCAGGTCCAGACCCATGGGTTTCTCGAGAAACACATGCCGGCCGGCATCGAGCGCGCGTACCGCCGTGGCCGCATGCAGATGGTTGGGCAAGGTGACGTTGACCACGTCGATCCCCTCGAGGGCCAGCAACGCGTCCAGGTCGTCGACGACGGCCGCCTGCGGCACCAGATCGCGCGCCACCGTGCGCGCCGCGTCGCTGCGCGCGAGCACCGCGGCCACGTGCGCTCCGTCGATCGCGGCGATCGCCTTGGCATGCATCTGGCCCCAGGCGCCGAAACCGGCGATCGCGATCCGTGTCGGCGGGATCGATGTCGATGGTGATGAATGTGTCATGGTCTGCTCCTGAGTTGAAATCCGGCCCGGCGCATCCGGCGGGCGGCAGCCGCGCGCTCAACCGCCATCGGCCATGCGCGGGAATTCCCATGGCCGCGGCTGTGCATCGCACCAGCGCCCGGCTCGCAACATGCCGGCGGGCTTGAGCAGCCGCGCGCTGTCGCGGTACGCACCGGTCACGTCGACGAAACGCAGCGCCACCTCCGCCAGCCGGAACAACGCGAGGTCGGCACAGGCGCCCACCGCCAGTTGGCCGAGCTGTGGCCGCCCGATGGCCCGGGCCGGCGCCACGGTGACGGTGCGCACCACGTCGTGCACCGGCATGCCGCAGTTGAGCAACTTGTTCATCGTGTGCAACAGGTCGTAGGCGGGTCCGTCGACGCTGAGGCCGTGCACGTCGCTGGAGATCGTGTCCGGCGCGAATCCGTCGGCCAGCGCCGCCTCGGCGCTGTCGAAACCGAAGGCCCCCATGCCGTGTCCGATGTCGAACAACACGCCGCGCCGGCGCGCCGCGCGCACCGACGGCAACACCTTGCGCGCGTCGTCCACCGGCGCGTTCGGCGCCGGCCGGAAACAATGGGTCAGGATGTCGCCCGGTCGCAGGCGATCGACGATTTCCGCGTAGCCCGGCGGCGGGCGACCGACGTGGCACATGACCGGCAGCCCGAGTTCGGCCGCCGCCTGCTGGGCTTTGTCCAGTGCCTGCAGGCCCAGGTCGCCGGAGACGGCACCACCCAGGCGCACCTTGATGCCCACGACCGAGTCCGCGTGCGCACGCGCGACCTCCACGCAGCGCGGCACGTGCAGCAGCGTGTGGTGCGCCGCCTCGCCGACCATGACGTCGCGGTCGAACGCGAAGATGCCGGGAAACGAGATGTTCAAAAAGGCCAGCACCCGGGTACGGGCCGGCTCGATCACGAAGGAATGGAAACCCGCATAGGTGCCCGCTCCCGCACTGCCCGCATCCACCATGGTGGCAACCTGGGCGCGCAGCGCCACCCGGTCCGGATCGACGCCGTACGAGGTGGCCTTGGCGTAGACATGGGTGTGCAGATCGATCAGGCCGGGCACCACCAGCAGGCCGCCGGCATCGTGGATCGTCACGCCTGGCGGGCGCGGCAGCGCAGGCGCCAGCGCGGCGACCCGGCCGTCGCGGATGCCGATGTCGCACAGCGCATCGACGTCATTGGCCGGATCGATGACGCGTCCGCCCGCGACGATGGCATCGAAACCGGCGTCGTCGTTCACCATGGCAAGCTCCTGCCGTCGTAGCTGACGAAGCTGCCGGTCTCGTGGTTGCCCATGCGCGCGACCACGTCGCGCATCGACGCGACGCTCTGGTCCGCATCCATCGGTGCCTGGGGGCCCCCGCCCTGGGTGCTGACCCAGCCGGGATGGATCATCGTCACCGCCACGCCGCGCGGGTACAGGTCGATGGCCAGGCTGCGCCCGACCGCGTTCAGGCCGGCCTTGCTCGCGCGGTAGCCGTAGTGGCCGCCACTGAGGTTGGACTCGATCGATCCCATGCGGCTGGTCACCAGCACGATGCGCCGCAGCTGGCTGGCCGCGACGTTGTCGACGAAGGTCTCGACCAGCTTGAGCGCCCCCACGAGGTTGACCGACAACATGCGCTGCACGTAGTCGAAGTTGAGTTCGCCGAGCTTGCCGACGTCCAGGCCGATGCCGGCGTTGGAGACCAGCAGGTCGATCGGCTCGGCGCCCACCTGCGCGCGCAGGGCGTCGAACTGCGCGAACGCGGTGACGTCCAGCGCCGCGTGCCGGATGCGGTCGTCCGCGATGCTGTTGGCCAGGTTGCGGTAGGTGGCCCAGACGTTCCATCCGTCACGGGCATATTGCTGCGCGAACGCGCGCCCCAGTCCGGTGTCGCAACCAGTGATCAGGACGGTCGGCATCTGCGTGTCTCCTTGTTCATATCAGTTTTCCATGGCGCCGTGCGCCACCCACGAGGCATGAAAGTTCAAGGGGCCGCCGCGCACGGCCGCTCCGAAGCGGCCGGCCCGCCCCCCAGTGGGGGGTTCGGCCGGTTTACACGCAGTGAAACCGGACAGACGGGGGGCGTCTTTCACTTCAGTGGGCCTCCCCGCGTTCCACCTCCAGCGGCGCCGGGTCGAGGAAACGCGTCAATACATTGCGGGTGATGCGCTGCACGTGCGGGTCGCCGCCGACGGCGGCCAGGCCACCGACCCATGCGATCGATCCGGTACAGAACACCGCGCCACCCCCCGCCGCCGACTGCAACACCACGTCGGCGCGCAGGCCGGGCGAAAACGGACCGCTGATCGTCGGTCGCGACACCAGCAACTCTTCGTTGGCCACGAAATAGGTCGCATCGAACGGCATCGAGCTGGCCAGCCGGATGCCGAGCGGATCGGAGCCCAAAGCCACGTCCTGACGGTCCACCTCGACGCCGGCGCACCCCCCGCCGATCACGCCCTGCGTACCAAAGCTGCGCGCGGGCACGCCGTCGAACACGAATGCGACCTGCGGCAGGTCGGACTCGGCCGTACGCTCGTATCCCACGCTGCGCCGGAAGCCCTGGCCGCTGTAGCCGACGCCGAGCCAGCTTTGCGGCGCCACGCCATTGCGGCGCCACAGGCCCCCATAACCGCCGTCGAACGCATGGTAATACTCGCCGGGCTCCTCGGCCCAGCTGCGGTTGCCGTCCTCGGCCCGGCGCAGTTCGAGCACACCATCGTGCTGCGGGTGGCAGGCCACCTTCCAGTAAAAACCGTTGCCGCCCAGATACACCATGCGTCCGCCGCCGGCCACGAAACCGCGGTAGGCGTCGAGCAGTGCGGTCGTCGCGTATTCGGGATGGTTGCCGGTGAGCACGGTGCGATAGGGCGCGAGCACGGCGCTGCCATGGGCGTGCAGGTCGTCGTCGGTGAACGCATGCCAGGCGATGCCTTCGCGTTCGAGCCATTCGACCAGCAACAGGTCGCCCGGATAGTTCCAGCGTCCCGAACCTTCACCGGCCTGCCAGGCGCGCTGGTCCGGCTGGAAACCGGGTATGGGACGCCAGCGCGACGTGGTGCTGACGCCTGCCCCGTCACGATGCGTGTCGTACAGCGACAGGCCCCACTGCGGATGCTGCGACAACAACACGTCGGCGGGCTCGAGCGTGATCGCCTGGTCGGCCAGTACCTCGGGGTTGTGCCCGAACAATGCGCAGCGGTCGTTCGCATAGGCCAGGTAGGTGAAGGTCGGGAACACCACCGCCACCACGGCGTTCCCGGGCGATGGCGCGGTTGCCGGCCGCACGAACAGCGGCAGGCGGCACAGGCCGCCCGTCAGGCTGTTGTTGTCGCCGACCTCGTCGCGTTGGATCCGCACCGCATACGCACCCGAACGCAGGTCGGGCGGCAGCTCGATCCAGACGTCGGGCTGCCACTGGGCGTCGGTCAGGTCGTCCCGATGGAAATGTGCGGCGGCATATTGTTCGGGCGCCTGGCGCCAGTCGAACACCGAGCCGCTCCAGCGTGCGCCGCGCACCGCGCGCTTGGGGCCTTGCACGAGCCGGCCGTGCAGGCCGTACGGCCCGTGGTCGGGCAGCAGGGACTGCTGCTCGTGGGGTGCGAAATCCCAGCAGGCAAGCGCCCCGTCGGGCAGGCCGCGTTGGCGCAGCAACGCGTCCAGCGCCGCGTCGCTCGACACCGCCGATGGCCACAACATCGGGCGCTCGAGCCGGCCGTCGAAATGCGCACCGACCGTGCCGTCCTGCAGCGCCATGCCGGCCAGCGTCAGGGTCCGCCAGGCCGGCGGCGCGGTCGGCAGCGGCAGCACCAGCGTGTTGCGCCGGCTGGTGCGCACGTCGACGATGTCCAGTTCCACGGAGCCGGCACACCAGTGCAGCAGCCACAGGCTCCAGCGGCGCGCAAACACGGGGTGCGGGCTCGTGGCCTGTGCCTCACCAACGCGCAGGGCCACATGACCATCACCATCGATCGCCACCCGCAGGCTCCGCCGCGCATCGGCGCCCTGCAAGGCTACGATCACCTGCTCCTCGCCGGACACCAGCCACGGTTGCACCAGCACGGCCAGGCTGGCATCGGCCAACGGCAGGTCGGCCAGTCCATCGACCTGCGCATACGAGCCGGCGTCAACCGGCTGCGGGCGCAGCGCCACCGCCTGCGCGGGCACGGCGTCCACGGTCTCGAATACGATGCCGTCGGGCTCATCCCGCAGCGCGCCACGCCCCAGGCGGATCAGCGTCACCGTGGCGGCTCCGGGCGCGGCGCTGGACAGGTGCACCGCCACGCGGCCACCCGGCTGCGCCGTCCACCGGTCCAGGTAGCCGACAACGTCAGTCATCGAGGCGCTCCGGATCCCATCCAAACACGGCCTGCCAGCGGGCCCGGAACACCGCCCATTCGGCATCGGCGCGCGAGCGCCAGCGACCGCCGACGATCTCGACCGGGGCCTCGCGGCCGCCGAGCCGCACCAGCGTCCAGGCCTGCTGCGCCGGCAGGCGCATCAGCGCATGCTTGCCCACCGCCGGCAGGTTGCGCAGCGGCAGCAGGAAGGCGCGCAGCTGCGCATCGGGCGCGGCCAGCGGATCCGCCCGGAAGCGCCGGATCAGCGCCGCCTGCTCGGCCGAGACACCGTGCACCCCGACCGGCTCAGTGGTCGATGCGTTCATGGTGCACGGCGACGAAATGATCCGAATAGTCGTGTTTGGCGATACGCACGTCGATCAGCACGGGGGTGCCCTCCTGGTTCAGCCGCTGCGCCTCCTGCACCGCCGCGTCGACCATGGCCGGGTCGGTGACCGTGATGCCATGGCAACCCTGGGCGCGGGCGATCGCCGCGAAATCCGACCCGACCTCGAACCCGGTGTTGCGCAGCGGCCGTTTGGTCAGGACCTGGTTGTACTGTACCCAGCCGAAGGCCTGGTTGTTCAGCACCACCCAGGTCACGCCGCAGCGCCGCTCGCTGGCCGTGGCCAGTTCGACGATGGACATCTGCATCGCGCCGTCGCCGACGAAACACACGACCTGCTTGTGCGGCCGCGCCAGCTTGGCGCCGATGGCGCCGATGGCGCCCATGCCCATCGCGGTCTGCTCGGCCATCGGCACGCAGTCGCCGACGTCCAGCACCCGGTAATACGGCCAGTAATAACACCACAGATCGGCCGCGCCGTTCTCCTTCATCAGGATGGTGTCATGGCCGAAGATGCGGTTCACCGATTCGAGCACCTGGCGGGTGCGGATGGGCAAGTGCGGCTCCCGGGCCTCGGTGATGCAGGCCTGCACATAGGCACGGCTGGCGCCGGCCAGCCGATCGGCCCGTGCCGGGTCGCGCGCATGGCCTTGCCGGTCGAGTTCCGCGAGCATGTCGCGCACGCTGAGCCGCACGTCGCCGGTCACGCCCACCGCCGTGCGCCAGTTCATGTCCAGCGCCATCGGGTCCACGTCCACCTGCACCAGGCGCGCGTTCTTCGGGTACAGCGACCAGCTGTTGGTGCTGAAGGCCTCGAGCCGCGAGCCAAGCACCAGCAGCACGTCGGCGTCGTCGTACCAGGCCTTGCCGGCCTGCGTGAAATACAGGCCGATCTGCCCCATCGCGTGGGGGCCGTCTTCCGGATAGATGCCGCGCCCGCCGGGCGTGGTCATCACCGCGGCCGCCAGCCGGTCAGCCAGCCGGGCAACTTCGTCTGCCGCACCCGACACCACCGCGCCGGCACCACAGACGATGACCGGCTGGCGGGCCTGGCGCAACAGGGTCACGGCCTCGGCCAGCCGTTCAGCGTCGGGCCGGCAGCGGCTGGCCGCGGGCGCCACGGCATACGCCGGCATGTCGCACTGCTGGTCGGCCAGGTCGGACGGCAGTTCCACGTAGACCGCGCCCGGCCGCCCGCTGCGCGCGGTGGCGAAGGCACGCCGCATGACCCAGGGTACACGCCGGATGTCGGCCACGCGCTCCATCCACTTGGTGACCGGGCGCATCAGCGTGCGGGAATCGAGCTCCTGGAACGCGCCCATGCCTTCCTGGTGTTGCACCACGCCATTGGCGATCGCCACCATCGGCACCGAACCGCAGGTCGCCTCAAGCAGGCCGGTCACCAGGTTGGTGATGCCCGGCCCCGGGTTCGAGAACACGACGCCCGGCTGGCCGGTCAGGCGGCCCCAGGCATAGGCGCAGGCCACAGCCGACTTCTCGTCGCGCATGAGCACGAACTCGATGTCCGAATGGTCCATCAGGTCGTTCACCAGATGCTTGGGGTTGCCCGGCAACCCGAAGACATGGGTCACGCCCTCGTGCTTCAAGGCTTCGACAACGGCCTGCCATGGGCCCATTTTTTCTTTCGACATTGCTGTTCCTCCTCTGTTCAGTTGTGGCCGGACATCGGCGCAAGCGCCGCCGGCGTCGTTTCGATGCGCGGCACCGCGGCCAGCAGTTCGCACGTGTACGGATGTTGCGGATCGGTCAGGAGGGCGCGGGCGTCGCCCTGCTCGACCACGCGCCCCTTGCTCATCACCAGGATGCGGTCGGCCATGCGCGAGGCCACGCGCAGGTCGTGCGTGATGAACACCATGCCCACGCCGTCGCGCGCCTGGATCTCCTCGAGCAACTCGAGGATCTCGGCCTGGACCGACACATCGAGCGCCGACACCGGCTCGTCGGCCACCAGCAGGCGCGGATGCATCGCCAGCGCACGGGCGATCACGATACGTTGGCGCTGGCCGCCGGAAAACTCGTTCGGATAACGGTCCGCCGCCTTCGGGTCGACCTTGACGCGAGCCAGCAGCGCACGCGCCTCGTCCAGTGCCTGCGCGCGCGGCGTGCCGTTGGCGATCGGCCCCATCGCGATGCTCTCGCCCACGGTGTGGCGCGGATTGAGCGAGGCGAACGGATCCTGGAACACCATCTGCACCGCCCGTCGCAACGGAGCCAGCGCATGCTCCGGCAAGGCCAGGTAGTCGTCGCCCAGGCCTTCGAGGCGGGCCGTGCCGTGGTCGGCATCGGTCAGTCGCACCAGCAATCGCGCCAGCGTCGACTTGCCGCTGCCCGACTCACCGACCACGGCCACGGTCTCGCCGCGGCCGACCGTCAACGCGACATCGGCGACCGCGTGCGTGGACGTGCCGCGCCGCCACAAGCCGCCGCGGGTGTGCCAGGTCTTGCCCAACCCGGTCGCCACGAGCAGCGGCTCCGCGGCTGTGCGCAGCGCACGCGGCGTCAATGGTGGCACCGCGGCCAGCAGGCGCCGGGTGTAGTCTTGCTGCGGGTCGCGCAGCACCGCGTCGCGCGGCCCGTATTCGACCAGCCGTCCGTCCTTGAGCACCGCAACCTCGTCAGCCATCTCGGACACGACGCCGAAGTCGTGCGTGATCAGCAGCAGGCCCAGATTGCGCTTGGCCTGCATCTCGCGCAACAGCCGCAGGATCTGCGCCTGCGTCGTGACGTCCAGTGCCGTTGTCGGTTCGTCGGCGATGACCAACGCCGGATCCGCCGCCAGCGCGATCGCGATCATGACGCGCTGGCGCTGGCCGCCCGAGAGTTGCCACGGGTACTTGTGCACCAGCGTGTCGGGACTGGGCAATCCGACGTCCGCCAGCATCTCCTGCACGCGCTGGTGACGGTCGCCCGGCCAGCCGTGGCGGTCGAGCACTTCGCGCACCTGCACACCGACCCGCTCGAGCGGATTGAGGCAGGACAGCGGGTCCTGGAACACATACCCGATCCGACCGCCCCGGATCGCGAGCAGCTCGTCGGTGTTCATGGCCAGGGTGTCGCGGCCGTCGAACAACACCTGGCCGGCCGTGATGCGCAGCGCGGCCGAGGGCAGCAGGCGCACGATCGCGGCGGCGGCCAGGGACTTGCCCGATCCGGACTCGCCGACC
Organism: Comamonadaceae bacterium G21597-S1; assembly: GCA_027214345.1. Taxonomy (GTDB): domain Bacteria; phylum Pseudomonadota; class Gammaproteobacteria; order Burkholderiales; family Burkholderiaceae_C; genus CAISIP01. Next base: position 228,481 of record JAPWHR010000006.1, on the reverse strand, counting down.
ACGCACAGGGTCTGACCGCGGCGCACGCGCAGGCTGAGGTTCTCCACCGCCAGCGACCGGTCGGCGCCGGCCGGCAACGCGATCGACAGATCGCGGATCTCGAGCAGCTCACTCATGACGGACGCGCCTGCCGCGCACGCAGCAGCGGATTGTTGGCGTCTCCCAGGCCATCGGACAACAGGTTGATGGCCAGCACCGTGATGAACAGGCACAGCCCCGGCAACACGCTGAGCCACCAGGCCTGGCGGAACACCGGCCGCGAGGAACCGATGATGTAGCCCCAGCTGATCAGGTTGGGATCAGCCAGTCCGAGAAAACTCAGCGAGGCCTCGGTCAGGATGGCGGTGGCCACCATCAGCGATCCGACCGCGATGACCGGCGGCAAGGCATTGGGCAGGATCTCGCGCACGATGATCTGCCAGTGCCCGATGCCGACCGACCGCGCCGCCTCGACGAATTCGCGGCTGCGCAAGGTCAGGAACTCGGCCCGCACCAGCCGTGCCACCGGCGGCCAGGTCACCAGCGCGATGGCGACGATGACACTCTCCAGGCCCGGCGTCATGATGGCCACCAGCAGGATCGCGAACAGGAACGACGGGATCACCTGGAAGAACTCGGTGATGCGCATGGCTGCATGATCGACACGGCCACCGAAATATCCCGCCACCGCACCCAGGCTGCCGCCGATCAGAATGGCGCAGGCACTCGAGGCCAGGCCGATCAGCAGCGATACGCGGGCGCCGTGGATCAATCCCGACAGCAGGTCGCGGCCCAGCAGGTCGGTTCCCAGCAGATAGGCCTCGCCCGGTGGCGCCATCGGCGGACCGAGCAGGGCCCAGGGGTCGTGCGGCGCCAGCCACGGCGCAAACACCGCCACCACGCCAATGGCCAGCAGGATGCCGGCGCCCACCCAGACACGCCAACGGCTTCGGTTCATCGTCGCAAGACTCATGGGGAAGATCCGAATCAGCGGCCGATCCGGGGATCGACCAGGCGCAGCACCAGATCGGTTGCCAGGTTGGCGAACACGACTAGTACCGACGACAGGAAAAAGACGCCGAGAATCACCGCATAGTCGCGCTGCAGCAAGGCGTCGAAGGCCAGGCGACCGATGCCCGGCCACGCGAACACGGTCTCGATGACCACGGCGCCGCCGAGCAGATGGCCAATTTGCAGGCCGGCCATCGTCACCGTCGGCAGCAAGGCATTGCGCAGCACGTGCTTGCGCAGCACCTGCGACTCTGTCAGGCCCTTGGCATGGGCCGTGCGCACGAACTCCCGGTCCAGCACCTCGAGCGTGGACGCGCGGGCCAGTCGCACATACACCGCCATGTGCAGCAGGGCCAGCGTCAGCGCCGGCAGCACCAGGTGCCAGGCCACGTCCAGCACATGGGCGAAGCCTTGCTTGGGAATCAGCGCCACCATGCCGAAGGCCGGGAACCACCCCAGGCCGACGGAGAACACCAGCACCAGCACCAGCCCGACCCAGAACACCGGCATGGCATAACAGAACATGGCACCGGCACCCACGGCCACGTCGAGCCAGCCCCCGCGCGATCGCGCTGACAGGATGCCCAGCGCCGTGCCCAGCACCAGGGCCACCAGCAGCGCCGACCCGGTCAGGATCAGCGTGGCCGGCAGGCGCTGCGTGATCAGGTCCATCACCGGCTGGTTGTTGCGGTAGCTCACACCCAGGTCCAGCGTGGCCAGCCGGGCCAGGTAATGACCGACCTGCACCGGCATCGGCTTGTCCAGGCCGTAGTCCCGGCGGATCTCGGCCATGAATGCCGCGTCGCCGGCCCCGCTTTCACCGGCGATGACGGCGGCCGGGTCGCCCGGAGCGAGCCGGATCAGCGTGAAGTTGAGCAAGCCGATCGCCGCCAGTGTCAGGATGGCGCGGGGCAACCAGGCGGCAATGGCGGCGAGCAGTCGCATGGGCGCAGGCCGGGATCAGGGGGCTTTTTCGAGCCAGGCTTCGGCGAAGTTGCCGTTCGGGCCCAGGCCGTTGATCACCGCGTCATGCAGGCGTTTGTTGGTGACCGTGGGCCATTGCAACTCGACCAGCCAGATCACGGCCGCATCCTCGACCAGGATCTTCTGCACCTCCGAATACAGCTGCTTGCGCCGCGCCTCGTCGACCGTCGAGGCGGCCTCCTTGAACAAGGCATCGACCTTGGGATTCGAATACCCGGATTCGTTGGTGAACGGCACGCCCTTGCGCTGGTTGTCGGTCAGGAAGGTGCGCGAGACGCCCAGCGCGGGGTCGGACAGGGTCGTGAGATAGGTCATGATCATCTCGAAGTCCCAGTTCTTCAGGCGATCGACCCAGCCGGCCGCGTCCGAGGACTCGAGCACGACCTCGATGCCGACCTGGCGCAAGGCCTGGCGCGTGCTCTCGGCGGCGCGGTTCCAGACCTCGCCGTACGGCAGGCCGAGCAACTTGACCGTGGTGCGCACGCCGTTGGCGCCTTTTTTCAGGCCCATCTCGTCGAGCAGCGCTTCGGCCTTGGCCTTGTTGTAGTCGTAGTTCCGTACCTGCGGCTCGTAGAACGGCGAATCGGAATGGATCGGGCCGGTCGCGATCTTGGCAAAGCCCTGGAAGATGTTGTCGCGCACCTGCTGGCGGTTGAGCGCATGCATGATGGCCTGGCGGAACCGCTTGTCGTTGTACGGCGGCTTGCGCAGGTTCAGCTCGATCCAGGCGATCGGGGACCCCCATTCCCAACCCTTGTTGGTGGCCTGCAGGTAGGGCAGCTTGGCCAGTCGCGCCGCGTCGATCAGTTCCAGGTCGTTCTGGGTCGCGATATGGAACTGCTGGCCTTCCATCGCCAACGCACGCGAGGCGGCATCCGGCACGAAACGGTAGTAGATCTCGTCCAGGTACGGCAGGCCCTTGCGCCAGTAGGCGTCGTTGCGCACCAGGTGAATGTATTCGCCGCGTTTCCATTCCTTGAACTTGAACGGGCCGGTACCCACCGGCGTGCTGTTCGCCGGGTTCTTGCGCAGGTCGGTGCCCTTGTACAGGTGGGCCGGCAGGATCGGCGCGCCGATCGTGTCGAAGCTGCGGATCAGCGGCGAGAACGGTTCGGCCAGCAGGAACTCCACCGTGTGGCTGTCGAGCTTGACGACCTTGGTGCGCTGGAACACGGCCTTGGAACGGGGGTGCACGTCGACCAGGAATTCGCCGAACGTGAACACCACGTCGTCGGCCGTGAACGGCTTGCCGTCATGCCACTTCACGTCGCGGCGCAGCTTGAAGGTGTATTTGCGCCCGTCGGGCGAGATCGACCACGACTCGGCCAGCATGGGCTGGGGCTCGAGCTTGAAGTCGTAGGTCAGCAGGCTCTCGAAGATCTTGGTGCCCGGCAGCAGCGCGGGCGACTGCAGGAACAGCCCCGGCACGATGCCCGGCGGCTCCGGCCACAACACGGATTGCAGGGTGCCGCCGCGCGTCGGCGTCTGCGCCGACGCCAACACCATCCAGAAACTCAACAACATGCAGATCGATATCCGGAACAGTCTTCTCATGGGTCGCTCCTCAAAATCAACAGACTCGGGCTGGTTGCGCACTAGGCACGCTTCGAATGTACGTCCGGGACCGGATCACCCACAAGTGCCAGTTTCTGCAAGAATGATGGAACCACTTTTCGCAGGAGCCGGCGCATGAAGCACAGCCGATCCAGGCCCCCGGCCGACACGACCGCGGCGCCGGCGTTCGACCATGAGCAACCGATCTACCGCCAGGTCTACCTGCGCTTGCGCGATGCCATCCTGTCTGGAGCGATGCTGCCGGGCCAGCGCCTGGCGTCGTCCCGCGCACTGGCATCGCAATTCGGCATTGCCCGCAACACCGTGTTGCAGGCCTACGTGCAACTGGAGGTCGAGGGTTACCTGCAGGTCCGCTCCGGCTCGGGGCATTACGTGTCGCAGCTGCGGCCGCCCGCGCCCGCAAAGCCGGCGCACGCGGGCCGGCGAGGCAATGACGCATCGCAGCACCAGGCGGCCATCGTGCACAACCGCCTCGACTTCGTACCGCAGTCGCTGCGCCATTCGATTCCGGCGGTTCCGTTCCGGGTCAACCACCCGGACCTGAACCTGTTTCCGATCGAGACCTGGGCGCGGCTGCAGTCGCGTACCTTGCGCGACGCGCGCGATGCCGCGCAGATCGGCTCCTTGCTCGGCGAAGGCGATGCCCAGGGCGATCGCTCGTTGCGCCGCGCGATTGCCGACCATGTGTCGATCGCCCGCGGTTCGCAATGCAGCGCCGACAGCGTGCTGATCACCGCCGGTGCACAACATGCCATGGACATGTTGCTGCGGGTGCTGACCCGCCCGGGCGACGCCGTCGGACTGGAGGATCCGTGTTTTCCGGGTGCGTATTCGGCGGCGCGCGCCGCCGACTGCCGCATCGTGCCGATGCCGGTGGACGAACAGGGCGCCCGGCTGCCGACGAAGCTGCCCGCGGGCCCTGCGCCCCGCGCCTTGCTGCTGTGCCCATCCAAGCAGTTCCCGCTGGGCATCACGATGAGCTTGCCGCGCCGGCTGGCATTGATCGACTGGGCGTTGCGCAGCGGCGCCTGGATCATCGAGGACGACTACGACAGCGAATACCGGTTCGACGGCAAGCCGATACCGTCGATGCAGGCACTGGACGGAGGGCGCAACGTGATCTACGTGGGCACGTTCTCGAAGGTCTTGTTCCCGTCGCTGCGCATCGGCTTCATCGTGTGCCCGGCCGCCCTGATCGAACCGCTGACGGCCGCGCGCGCGATCTCGGGCCGGCATGGCAGCACGCTGGAGCAGCGGGTGCTGGCGCGTTTCATCAACGATGGACACCTGGCCCGTCATGTCCGGCGCATGCGCGCGGTGTATCGCGAGCGCCAGGAGGTGTTGCTCGAGGCCTGCCGCAGCGCGCTGTCCGGGCGGCTGGTGGTCGAGCGCGCGCAGTCCGGGCTGCAGACGATGGCGTGGCTGCGCCCCGGCACGGACGACCAGCACGTCGCGGCACAGGCACAGCAGGCCGGTATCGCACTGGCGGCGCTGTCGCGTTTTCGCCTGCAGACGGAGCGCGCGCCGGCTCTGGTGATGGGATTCGGCGGTTTCGATGCCGCCAGCATCCGCGGCGCGGTGCGCACGCTGGCGAAGCTGGACTTCTAGCAGCCGGCCTGCTGACACGCACCGACAGGCGCGCGATCCCGGCAGCACTGCCAAGGCGCCGACATCCGCAGCCCGGCGTCACCTCCGTCACCCCGATGTCGCCGGTCTTCGGCAACAATGGCGTTGCGCGGCTCGAACCGGTCGTGCATGAGCCCATCGATACCACGTGGCGCGGCGCAACCATTCGCCCGCGCTCCGTCCCCCGACCTTGACCCACGACACCCGCCATCCTCGCGCCAACCCCTGGCTGATCACCAACCTGCTCGGACAGATCACCTTCGGCCTGCTCGCCATGACCATCTGCCTGCCGTCGATGCAGGAGTGGGGCGCGATCTTCGGCGCCGACCAGGCCAGCGTGCAACTGACATTCAGCGCCTTCGTCGTGGCCTTCGGCGGCATGCAACTCGTCCACGGGCCGTTGTCGGATCGCCATGGGCGCAAGATCGTGCTGATGGCCGGCCTGGCGCTGGCCGCCGCCGGGTCGGTGCTCGCGGCGCTGGTGTCGGACATCGCGTCTCTGACGGCGGCGCGCATGCTGCAGGGAGCGGGATGCGCGGCCGGCATGGTGGTGGGGCGATCGATGGTGCAGGACATCTTCCAGGGCCCGCAGCGCACCCGCTTCATGGCCTACGTCGGCATGACCATGGGCATGACACCGCCCCTGGGCACCCTGATCGGCGGCCAGTTGCACGTGCGACTGGGGTGGCAATCGAATTTCGTGCTGATCGCCGCGATCGCCGTCGTGCTGCTGGTCTCCACCTGGCGGGGCGTGCCGGCCGACCGCAGCCGGCAACGCAGCGATACGCACTGGTTCGTCGACATGCGCAGCGCCTACGCACGCCTGGTCCGGGTGCCGGCGTTCCTGCTGTACGTGGCGATCCTCGCACTGACCACCGCCGGCTTCTTCGCCTTCCTGGCCGGCGCGCCCGTGGTGCTGGGCAGCTATGGCGTCGGGCCGCAAGGCGTGGGCCTGTACATCATGCTGGTGCCCATGTCGTACATCTGCGGCAACTTCCTGACCAGCGCGCTGATCCACCGCCACGGCGAACGCCGGCTGATGATGATCGGGCAACTGCTGGCCATCGGCGGCGTCGCCATCATGCTCGCGCTGGCCATGGTCGGCCTGCATGCGCCGCTGGCGTTCGCCATGCCGCTGATGCTGCTCGGCGTGGGCCACGGACTGCTGACGCCGACCTGCCTGTCGGGCACCGTCAGCGTCGTGCCGGGCCTGGCCGGTTCGGCCGCGGCCGTGGCGGGCCTGATGCAACAACTGATGGGCGCGCTGGCCGGATACGCCGTCGGCCTGCTGCCACTGGATGGCGCCTTGTACCTGGGGTGGCTGATGCTCGGGTTCAGCCTGCTGGCGGCGGGGGCACAGGTGGCGCTGCACCGGCGCTGAGCGGGGCGCTCGGCCGGGACCTGCGCCCCTCTGCTCCTGCCTGCGCCTGTACAGCGTCGTCGCGGGTTTCCGCCGGCAGCGCGCAGACCGCGCGGTCGCGGCCGTCGCGCTTGGCGCGGTACATCGCGGCGTCGGCGCGCTCGATGGTGGCGTCGACCGATTCCCCGGCCACCGCCTGGGCCAGGCCGGCCGAGAACGTGACGCGCAAGGACGGATCGGCGTCGATGCGCACCGCATCATGCACCTGGCGACGCATGCGTTCGAGCACGTCGCTGGCGGCCTTTGGAGCGGTCATCGGCAACAGCAGCAGGAACTCCTCGCCACCCCAGCGCGCCAGCGTGTCGTGCCGCCGGATCGCCGCCTGGGCTTGGCGGGCGAAGCTGCGCAACACCGCATCGCCGGCGGCGTGCCCCAGCGTGTCGTTGACACGCTTGAAGTGGTCGATGTCGATCACGGCCACGCAGGCCGACTCGCCGCCGCGCTGGCCACGCTGGATACGGGCGAGTTCCTGCTGCAAGGTCTCGGTCATCTGGCGGCGATTGATCAATTGCGTCAATTCGTCGTGCCGCGCCATGTCCTTGATGCGATCGAGCGCTTCGGCGAGTTCCTGCGCACGCTGCTTCAGTGTCCTGCGCAGCCGGCTGAGCATTTCGGCCATGTAGGCCGCGGCCGTCATCATGGTGGCGGCGATGACGAAATGGGCCAGCTCCTGCGTCCAGGGATAACGGGCAGGCTCGGTCTGCGTCTTCCAGAGCATCGTCAGCCCCAGCAGCGAGACCGCATACACGCACAACGCCCGCATCTGCACCGGCGTCGCGGAAAAACCACCGAACACCAGCACCACGACCAGGATGCTCAGCGTCACCCCGCGCACCGGCCCGACCAAGGCATAGGCGCAGATGATGCAGGTGATCGCGTATACGCATTGCAGGTTGTTGAGCACGGCGGGCGTCATGCCCAGTCGTACGCTGGCGCGAATCAGCCCATAGGCCACGGCCGCGCCGCCCACCGACGCCGCGCTGAGCCAGATCACTTCGCGCCGCGGCGCCTCGCCCATCCAGACCTCGAACCACAACATCGACAGGCTGACGACATACAGGGCCAGGCCCAGCGCCCAGTAGTGCAGCAACCGCCTGACGCCAGCGTCGTGGCCCAGGATCAGCGCATAGGGAGTGGCCGTCTCCGTTGTCATGGGCACGGCCGGCCAAGGGGCAACTTGTCGGGAGGCGAAGGCATCGTGGCGATCTTCGATGGCACACTACGAGCCTAATCGAAAACCCGGTGCGGCGCCTACCCGCCGACAAAAAGCAAGCGTTCCGGCCGCCATCGGCGCAGCCACTTCCCGCGCCCGGCAGCGGCAAGCGGCCGCGATCGTGCGCCGGGACTTATTGGGGCTTCATGCCGGCAATACCGATCTGCCGCTTCCACACCGCCAGCTGGTCCACCACGAACGGGGCAAACTGTGCATGGCCTTGCGGCGTCGGATCCGCGCCCATCGCCGCGATCCGTTCCTGCATGGGCTGCGCGGAAACGATCTTCACCAACTCCGCACTGAGCCGCTCCTGGATCGGCGCCGGGAGGTTGGCGGGGGTAAAGAATCCCATCCAGGCCAGCACGCCGAAGTCCGACAGGCCCGACGCCTCGGCAATGGTCGGCAGATCCGGGCCCAGCGACGTGCGCTCGTTGGTCGTGACCGCAACCGCGCGCAGACGCCCTCCCTGCACCAGCTTGCGGCTGCTGGCAAAGTCCAGCACGGTGAAGGTGGTCTGGCCGGCAAGCACGCTGGTCATGGCTTCGGGGGACGACTTGTAGGGCACGGCCACCGTGTCATTCATCTTCATGCTGTTGGCGAGCGCCGCCGCAGCCACCTGTCCGGTGCTGCTGGTGTAGGCATAACTGACCGTCTTCGGATGGGCCTTGGCATGGTTGACCAGGTCCTGCACGGTCTGGATCGGGCTCTTGGCGTCCACCAGCAGCACGAAGGGAAACAGACCCACACGCGCAATCGGCGTGAAATCCTTGACGGGGTCGTAGCCCAGCGTCTTGAACAGATACGGGTTGGCCGAATGCGTGGTGTTGGTGGTCAGGAACAGCGTGTAGCCGTCCGCCGGCAACCGCGCCACGTATTCCGCCGCAATCTGGCCGCCGGCACCGGACTTCGACTCCACGATCACGGTCTGCCCCAGGCTCTTCGACAACTGCTCGCCCAGCAGGCGCGCAAAGATGTCGCTTGCGGATCCCGGGCCGTAGCCGATCACGATACGCAAGGGCTTGGCCATCGGCCAGTCCTGGGCGCTGGCCGTCACGGCAAAGGTGAGTGACATCAGCAGCAAGAGAATTCTTCGAAGGTAACGGGCCATGGTTTGTCTCCTAATTGACGGCACGGGTGGATTGCGCATCGGCTGAACCGATGTCGCTCGGATGAAAACGAATGTTCCTGTCAGCGTGAAACGCCTCCAGTTCGGCCGGCGTGTAACCGGCCTGCAAGAGAATCTCCCGGGTGTGTTGCCCGAGCAGGGGCGGCGCGCGTTGCACGGTGCTGCGACGTCCATCGAACCGGACGGGTTGCGCCACCGTCTGCAAGGCGCCGTAGGCCGGGTGGGCGTAACGCTGCACCATGCCGGATTCCTCCGTATGACGGTGCGCACCCATCTCGCCCAGCGAATGCACGGCCGAACAGGGGATGCCGGCGGCGGACAAGGCCGCGATCCAGTCGTCGCGGTCGCGCCCGCGCAGCAAGGCCGCGACGGCCGCCACCGTTTCGCCGCGATGGGTCACGCGCAGTGCGTTGGAGGAAAAACGCGCATCGTCGGCCAGGCCTGGAGCACCGGCCACGGAACAGAACTTGCGCCACAACGTGTCGTTCGCCACGCCGAGCAGCATGGGTTTGTCCCGCGTCGAAAACACGTCGTAGGGGCACAAGGAGTCGTGGGCGGAACCGGACTTCGACGGCTCTAGCCCATTGGCCCAGAACCCCTGCAGGATGTAGCCCAGGAACGCCAGCGAGGTGTCGAACAGGCTGGCCTCCACCCGCACGCCCCGCCCGGTGCGGCCACGCTCGATCAGCGCGGCCAGGATGCCGGTCAGCGCATGCATGCCGGTCGCCTGGTCGACCGGCGAGAACGGGCTGCGCACCGCGCCACCCCCCGGCTCGCCTGTGATGGACATGATTCCAGAGAAGGCCTGCAATACCGCGTCGTATCCCTTGCCCGAGCGCATCGGTCCGACACTGCCATATCCCGAAATGCTGCAGTAGATGATGCGCGGATTGATCGCGCGCATGGCCTCGTACCCGATACCCAGTCGCTCCGCCACACCGGGCCCGTAACTCTCCAGCACCACGTCGCACTGCGTCGCCAGGCGATGGCAGATGGACTTGCCCGCATCGGATTTCAGGTCGAGCGCCAGGCTGCGCTTGTTGCGATTCGTGCTCAGGAACACGGTGCCGTCCGCGCCGTCTGCGCATTGATGCGTCGGCGGATAACGCCGCGTATCGTCCCCGGCGTCGATGGGTTCGATCTTGATGACGTCGGCGCCCATGTCGCCAAGGTATTGCGCGCACAACGGGCCCGCCAACACCTTCGAGAAATCCAGCACGCGAATGCCGTCCAGGGCCAGTGTTGCGCTCATGCTTCAGTCCACCCTTCCTTCGAGCAACCGGGCCCCGTCACCGTTCTCGGTCCAGATGTTCCAGCCGCCATCCGAGGGCACGACATGGAGGTGCAGGGGTTGGCCGCAGTAGGCAAGACCGATGTTGCGCAAGCGCACCGAGGCCGGTTCGTGACCCGTCTGCGCGCGGAAATACTCGAGCAGCAGCAGCGAGGACACCGACGCGTTCGCGACCAGCGCGGGATATCCCTCCTGCCGCGTCGCATACGGATGGTCGTAGTGGATGCGATGGGTGTTGAACATCAGCGCCGACACCCGGAACAGCAGCATCTCGTCGGGCACGACCGTCCGGCTCCAGCCGGCCAAGGCCTTGGCACCTGTTTCCGACGGCGCGGCCGGCTTGGCCGCGCCGGCGACCCGGCCCCCTTCGGCACCGGCTTCGGCCGCCTCGCGCATCACGTAGTCCTGCTGTTCCACGACGACGGGCGTGGCACGGTCCCCGACATGGATCTCATGCTGCACGGTCGCCACGGCAAACCGCCCGGAACGGCCCTGCTTGGGCAAGACCGACAGCAGCCGACTGACGCGGCGCATCCTGGCGCCGATGGGGATGTCGCCATGGAAGCTCGCGCGCCGGCCACCGAATACGACGCGCGGCAGGCCCAGGTCCGGCAAAGCAACGCCGAAACCCGCGACACCGTCCGGCCGCAACGCGGCATGCCGCGTATCGGCGGTGAAGAAGATGACATGCCAGCCCCTGGGCAAGGCGTCTCCATCGCGCCACCGCGCCGGATCGACGTCCAGCGTCGCGCTCAGGCGTCGCACCAGCGCCAGCGCGCATCCATCATCGGTCTCGCATGCGCTTGCGGCGCAGGCCTTGTCAATTTCTGCTTGCATCGTTCGGGTTTCTCACATGGATGTTTCAAAGCGTCCGTCTGCATGGATCCGGACCGGGACGCCGCAGAACGCCTCGGCCTGCATGGCCGCAACCAGGCCCGGGTCATGGGTCACGGCGACCGTCCTGCGGCCGTGTTCGATGTCGACCACCACGACCCCCTTGGGTGCCGCGGCCTTGTCGAACAGCACGGTGTAGCCCGCCACCCGGCCTGGCCCTTCGAAAGCCTCCAGCACCTCCCGGGTCTGCGTCCGGGCTGCCACGGCTTGCGACAGGTCGATGCCCGCATAGGCGTGGGGGCCGGGGGTACGCGACCACAATCCGAAGGCCTGCTTCGTGACGATGCCCGAGACCGATGACACCAGGCCGGTTTGACCGGCGCCGGCGTACATCAACTCGGCCATCCGGCAGGTCGCCTGCAGCGCGTAGTTGTTGTAGGGGCCTCCGGCAAAGGCCATGCCCCCCGTGAGACTCAGGTCGCGCCCGGTCGAGAAGCCCGCCTCGTGCGCATAAACCTCCACCGCAAACGGAAAGCAGGAATAGAAGTCGACCAGGTCCACCTGCCCGGGCGTGAGCCCGCCCGCGGCCAGCGCCGCACGCGCGGTGATGCCGGCTCCCGGACAGGCACCGAGTTCCGCGCGCGCCGAGACTGACACCATGTGGTTGGACTCGGTGCTGGCAAGCGGATGGATCCAGTGCTCGGGACCGATGCCCAGGGCTTCGGCCCTGGCCTGCGAGCAGAACAGCAGTGCGCAGGCCTGGTCCACACTCCAGTTGGAACTGTGCATCCGTGTATAGGGAAACGCATGCATCGGATTGCGGTCGGACGCATTGCGGATCGTCGACGGCGAATGCCGTTCACGCCCCCAGGCATGCGGATTGTCAGCCGCAATTTCCGTGAAGCGGGCGTACATGCGCGCCATCGCATCGCGGTGCGCGTCGACGCCCAGGCCCCTGCCGGCACGCCAGGCACTGGCGCAGATCGCGTACAAGCCGACCGGCATCCGCAAGCCCGCGCGCAATTCGGCTGGATGCCGCAACTCGCTGCCGGGCTTGAACTCGACATCGGGCTCATCCAGGCTTTCCCGTTCGGACACCGGCTCTCCCGCCCGCTGCGCCCGTCGGATCCGGTATCCGGCGTCGCCTCCGACGACCAGGCCGACATCGATGGCGCCCGAGGCGATCTGGTTGCACGTGTCCGCGATCAGGGTCTGCTGCAGGACACCGACATTCGACAGCACCGTGGTGGCACCGCGGGCCCCGATGGCGGTGGCGATCATGCCCGCGGGGTTGCGGTAGCTCCAGCGTCCGCGCGGAACAGCGATACGCTGGACCGAGGCCAGCAGTTCGGGCACGGCATGCGCCCGTGCGGTCTTGCGGACCGCGTCCACCATCAGGTCGATGGCCTCGCGCGACCGACGGACGTCATGCTCGCGCTGCATGCTGGTGCCCACCCCGACCAGCACGGGCGTTTGCGCGCCCTTCATGTCCAGGCCTGCATGCGGGACCGGATCGTTGTCGCTTGCATCAGGCGCATGCGGCCATGCACCGGGTCGAGTGGAACTTCACGTCTGCCTCCTTGTTGCGAATCGAAGAGCAGTCTAGGATCGGTGGTTCATCACGTCCAATTAATGTTTTGGAATCATTGACCCGATCCATCAATGAATATCGCCCCACGCCTGCTTCAATCCTTTCTCGCGCTGGCGCATTGCAGGAACTTCACGGAAGCTGCGACGCGCATGCACATGTCACAGTCCGCCTTCTCCCAGGCGATCGCACGGCTGGAGTCCCAGGTCGGCGTAAAGCTGTTCGACCGAAGTACACGCAGCGTGTCGCTGACACCGGAGGGCAAACTGCTGGTTCCGATGGCCACCCGGCTCGAGCGCGACATCGCGCTGATGTTCCAGGAACTGCATGACCACGCCGATCGCAAGAAGGGCAAGGTGGCGATCGCGGCACCTCCGGGCGCGTCGGCCGACTGGTTGCCGCGTGTCATGGCCAACTTCCAGCGCAGGCATCCGGGCATCCAGTTGCAGCTGCACGACACCTACTCTGACCGCATCCTGGAGCTGGTGCGCAACGGCACGGTGGATTTCGCGCTCAACCGGGAAATCGAGCGGCCCGAGGAGTTCGACGTATGCAAGCTGTTCGACGACCCGCATTACCTGGTCTGTCCGCAGGACCATCCGCTGGCCAAGGAGAAAAGCATCCGGGTGGCCCAGCTGGCGGGCGAGAACTACATTCACCTGCTGCGCGGCAGCAACCTGTGGCAACGCTTGTACCCGCATCTGAGTCGGGTCGCCATACGCGACACCGGATTCGAGCTGAACAACATGAGCACGGCGGCCGGATTGATCGCCAACGGCATGGGCGTCACCATTGTTGCGGGCCAGTCGCTGTTCAACTACCAGCGTCTCGGCCTGGCGGCGGTGCTGGTATCCGACGCCGATTTGAGAAACAGCGGGCTGTACCTGCTCAAGCGTCGCGGTCATTCGTTATCGGTCGCGGCACAAGGCCTGCGCGAGATGATCGAAGCGGACAAGCCGGTGCTCCCGGCCACCCAGCGCCCTGCGGCCCGGCGCCAGGGCCGGACGCGCGCCGGCTGACGCCGCGGCCCGCGCCGGCGATGCCCGCTACAACACCCGTTTCAGATAGACCCCGGTATGGCTGTCCGGATTCGCCGCGATATCTTCCGGTGTGCCTTCCCCCACAACCCGGCCGCCGCCGGCACCGCCTTCGGGCCCCATGTCGATGATCCAGTCGGCGGTCTTGATGACGTCCAGGTTGTGTTCGATCACGACGATGGTGTTGCCCGCATCGCGCAGGTGCTGCAGCACCGTGAGCAACATCGCGATGTCGGCGAAATGCAGGCCGGTCGTGGGTTCATCGAGGATGTACAGCGTGCGGCCGGTGTCACGCTTGGACAGCTCCAGCGCCAGCTTGACGCGTTGCGCCTCGCCGCCCGAGAGCGTGGTGGCCGACTGCCCGAGCTTGATGTACGACAGCCCGACGTCGAGCAGGGTCTGCAGCTTGCGCGCGATCGTGGGCACGCTCTCGAAGAACTGGAACGCGGCTTCGACCGTCAGGTCCAGCACCTGGGCGATGTTGCGCCCCTTGTACTGGACCTCCAGCGTCTCGCGGTTGTAGCGCTTGCCACGGCACACGTCGCACGGCACGTACACGTCGGGCAGGAAATGCATCTCGACCTTTTTCACGCCGTCGCCCTGGCAGGCCTCGCAGCGGCCGCCGGCGACGTTGAAGCTGAAGCGCCCCGGCCCGTAACCCCGCTCGCGCGCCATCGGCATCTCGGACATCAGCTCGCGGATGCCGGTGAACATGCCGGTGTAGGTGGCCGGGTTGGAGCGCGGCGTGCGTCCGATCGGCGACTGGTCGACGTTGATGACCTTGTCGAAATATTCGATGCCCTCGATCGCCTCGTGCGGCGCCGGTTCGACGTGTGCACGATACAGCTGGCGCGCGACGGCGGCGTACAAGGTGTCGTTGACCAGCGTCGATTTGCCCGAGCCCGACACGCCGGTGACGCAGGTCAGCAATCCGACCGGGAACGCGACATCCACGCCTTGCAGGTTGTGGCCGCGGGCCTGAACGACGCGGATCGCCTGCAGCTCGCCCTGCGTGGCCCGGTGCTCGGCCTGGCGCTCGGCCCAGGCCAGCGCCGCGGTACTCGGTCGCCCACGGCCGGTCCGGCTCTCCGCCGGCGATGCGGACGTGGCCACCACCGGCAACCACGGCGTGCGCTGTCGCGGCACCTCGATACGCACGGTGCCGGCCAGGTATTGCCCGGTCAGCGACTCGGCACTGGCCTGCACATCCTCGAAGCGCCCCTGGGCCACGACACGCCCGCCATGGATGCCGGCACCGACGCCCATGTCGATCACATGGTCGGCGGCGCGGATCATGTCCTCGTCGTGCTCGACCACCAGCACGCTGTTGCCGATGTCGCGCAGATGCTTGAGCGTGTCGATCAGCCGGTCGTTGTCGCGCTGGTGCAGGCCGATGCTGGGTTCGTCGAGCACGTACATCACGCCGGTCAGTCCGGAGCCGATCTGCGAGGCCAGCCGGATGCGCTGCGACTCGCCGCCGCTGAGCGTCTCCGCACTGCGGTCCAGGCTCAGGTAGTTGAGCCCGACGTCGTTGAGGAACTTCAGCCGCAGCCCGATTTCGCGCACCACCTTGGCGGCGATCTCGCCCTTGGCGCCGGAGATGCGCAGCGACTGGAAATACGACAGGCATTCGCGCAACGTGCTGTGGCTCACCTCGAAGATCGCGCGCGCCTGCGCGCCTTCGCCCACCTTCACATGGCGCGCTTCGCGGCGCAACCGGGTGCCGGCGCAGTCGGGGCAGGGCTGGGTGCTGCGGTAACGCGCCAGGTCTTCGCGCACCACCGTGGAATCGGTCTCGCGATAACGCCGCGCCATATTTGGCAACACGCCTTCGAACGGATGTTTGCGCGTGATCTTCTTGCCCTGCGAGGCGCCGGACTCCATCACGTAGCTGAACTTGATCTCCTCGTCGCCCGAACCGTGCAGCACAGCCCGCCGCGTGGCCTCGGGCAGGTCCTCGAAGGCGGTGTCGATGTCGAACTTGTAGTGTTTCGCCAGGCTCTCGAGCATCGCGAAGTAATACGCGTTGCGCCGGTCCCAGCCCTTGATGGCGCCGCTGGCCAGGCTCAGCGACGGGAAACCCACGACCCGTGCCGGGTCGAAGAATTCCATGGTGCCGATACCGTCGCACGAGGGGCAGGCGCCCATCGGCGAATTGAACGAAAACAGCCGGGGCTCGAGTTCGGCAATGGAGTAACTGCATACCGGGCAGGCGAAACGGGCGTTGAAATAGTGCTCCGCAGCTGGAGTCGCCCCCGCGCCGTCGGCCGCCACCGGCGCATCGAGGTCGACCACCAGGGCCCGACCGTCGGCCAGTGCCAGTGCCGCCTCGAAACTCTCGGCCAGGCGCTGGCGCAACTGGTCGCGCGCAGCCGGATCCGACTCGCCGCGGACCCGGATGCGGTCGATCACGACATCGATGTTGTGTTTTTCGGTCTTCCTGAGCTTGGGCAGCTGGTCGACCTCGAACACCTCGCCGCCGACACGAAAACGCACGTAACCCTGGGCCTGCAATTGCGCAAACAGCTCGGTGAACTCGCCCTTGCGCTCGCGCGCCACCGGCGCCAGCAGCATCAGCCGCGTACCTTCGGGCATGGCCAGCACCGCGTCGACCATCTGGCTGACCGTCTGCGACTGCAGCGGCAGGTCGTGGTCCGGGCAATACGGCGTGCCGGCGCGCGCAAACAGCAGGCGCAGGTAGTCGTGGATCTCGGTCACCGTGCCCACGGTCGAGCGCGGGTTGTGACTGGTGGCCTTCTGCTCGATCGAGATCGCCGGGCTCAGGCCCTCGATCATGTCCACGTCGGGCTTGTCCATCAGCTGCAGGAACTGCCGCGCGTACGTCGACAGGCTTTCGACATACCGCCGCTGGCCTTCGGCATACAAGGTGTCGAAGGCCAGGCTGGACTTGCCCGATCCCGACAGGCCGGTGATCACGACCAGCTGGTTGCGCGGAATGTCGAGGTCGACATTTTTCAGGTTATGCGTACGGGCGCCTCGGATGCTGATCAGGCTTCCGGGGGCGGGATGGGTGTCGTGCAAGAGAGGGTCGCGGTCGGCAGGGGACATGGAATGGGCTGGGGCGCGCTCCGGATGCGGACCGTCGGCCCCGTCCGGAGCGCGCCCAAATCAACCCGCCATCATAGGTGCAAGCCCCGGTGCGTGCGCCAGGCCTGGTCCAACGCCGTGCCGGGGCAAGGGGACGCCGTGCGCCCGCAGCTCAGTTGGCCGCGCCCGGCTCCCACTTCACCAGCTCGGTCAACGTGTCGTTCCAGGAGCCGCCGTTGGACGTACGGTTCGTGTATTGCCACCTGACCGTGGTCTTGGCAGCCGGCGCGTACCAGACCAGGTGCTCGGAGCGGCCAGCGTAGCTGCCGCCTTCACGCTGGTTCCAGAAGCCGGCGAAGCGTATCCGGTAGCTGTCGAATTCGCCGCCCTCGACCTTGACCTTCTCGTATGCCTGGACCTCGGCCGTGTATTCGTCGAAGCCCCGGCCGTTGTCCCAGGCGCGCTTGACCGTGTATTTCTTTCCGACGGACAACGGGAATTGCAGCCATGCATCGACCTTTGCGCGATCGACGACGCGCTTGCCGGCGCCTTGGGGCGCCGCGTCGTCGGGCTCGAACAGCTCCACCACTTCGCCTTTCGGGACATCGTAGCGCCAGACGTAGCGAGGCCGCCGCGCGTTGGGTTCCTTGGATTCCCCCAGGATCCAGGCCGACGGGCCGTCAACGGCCTTGACCTGGTGGCTGTACTGGTAGGGCTCGCGCTTATCCCCCTTGTTGTGGAACTGGTAGGTCCATTTGTCGCCGATAACCGGCGCCATCGGGCCCTCCTGTGTCTGCGCGCCGGCGCCGGACACGATGGCGCCGAGCAGCAGCGCAGTGGCCAGCCGGACGGCAGGAATCGACAGTTGCATGATGATCTCCCTGGTGACGACAAAGATGCGGGCCATGGGCCCGCATGCAGCAGGCATCCCGCCCGTGCAGATGCAGGCTACGTCCGACCGGTCCTGCCTGCATCCCGCAAACGGTGGATGGCCGACAGCATGATCGGGGGATTGCGCCGCCGGCAATGGCGTTGCACGCAAGCCCCGCGCCACAAGACCCGCGGCGTCTGCACCAACCCCTACACTGGGGGATCCGCGGCCCCGAACGGGCGCGCACCTGCCATGCCCGAACACACCCGTCGCCGCCCCCTGCCGAAAGAGACCGTGCTGCAATTCCAGCCCTTCGACGGGCTGCCGTTGGACCGGATCCAGCTGCCGCAATCCGGCACCGAACGGGCCGAGGCGCGCAGCGCGCTGCTGGACGCGCCGTTCCTGGGTTTCGACACCGAGGTCAAGCCCACGTTCAAGGCCGGCGAGCCGCTGCGCGGGCCCGACGTGGTCCAGTTCGCGACCGGCGATCAGGCCTGGGTGTTCCAGATGCACGATGGTGGCAATGCGGAACTGGTTGCCGAGGTGCTGACCGCGCGCGCCGTGGTCAAGGCCGGGTTCGACCTGCGCAGCGACCAGAAGCAGCTCAAGCGGTTGCTGAAGGTCTACGCCCAGCCGATGCTGGACCTGGACTTCGTGTTCTCCGGCCAGGGTTATCCGCGCTCGATCGGCGTCAAGGCCGCGATCGCCTTGTTGTTCGAGCGCCGGCTGCTCAAGTCCAAGCGGGTGACGACCTCGAACTGGGCCAACCCCCGGCTCGAGGCCCGCCAGATCCTGTATGCGGCCAACGACGCCTACGCGGCCTGGGCCGTGCTCGACGCGCTGAAGCTGCCGCTGGACCAGTTGCCGGTGTGGCACGGCGAGCCGGACGGCACAGACGATTGAACCGGCGCCGGCGGACGCCGGTCATCCGGATCCGGCCCCTGACCGGCCAGCCGCGACGGCCTGATGCCGGCGCGGGCCGGCATCAGCTGCGGCGCCGATGCCGCGCGCGCCAACCCAGCAAGGCCAGACCGGCCGCCATCATGGCCCAGGTTTCCGGCTCCGGCACCGGCGTCGTCAGCACGAACAGGCGCGAGTTCGGCGTGCCGGAGTCTTCCGCCACCAGGTAGATATTGCCCAGGTTGTCGATCGTGACGCCTTCGATCGCCTGGTTGGTGATGCCGGAAATGTCCAGGCTGCTGACCACCTGGCCGGTGCGCGTGGCCTCGACCAGCACCTTGGAGTCCAGCGACAGGATCAGCAGGTGGTCGGCCACCGTGGTGCCCAGGAAACGATCCACGGCCGACAGGGTCTGCACGTCGGACAAACTGGCCAGGCCCAGCAGATTGGCATCAAACAGCACCGGAATCGACGTGCTGCCGCCCCCCTGCGCGAAGCTCAGCTGACCCGCGCGCACCTCCTGCGGCCCGCGCGCCGGATTGCCGTCGGCATCCTGCTTGACGGCGACGAAGCTGCCGTCGCGCGCGTCGAAACTGATGCCTTCGATGCCGATGTTGCTCGGCGAATAGTTGCTGATCGTGGCATACGGCGTGGCGCCCAGCGCCACCGTGCCGCCGTTCTGGTAGTCGAAGCGGTAGGCGCGTTGCGGGCGTTCATCGACCAGCACGAACTGGCCGCCGCCGAGATAGGTCAGGCCTTCGGCGTCGTTGTTGGTGCTGCCGGTGCCGGCCCAGTCGAACGCCATCGAACCGAGCGTGGCGCCGGACAGGCTGATCTCGACGATGCCCATGCCTTCGTCTCCGACGAAGAACAGGCTGCCGCGGTCCCGGGCGAAGGTGACGGCGGAGGCCTCCAGGCCCATGCCGCCCAGCGCGTCCAGCGCGTGGTTGCCGGTCAACCGGTAGTTCGACAGGCCGAGCGACTGGGCCGATGCGCCGATGGCGCCGAAGGCCAGCAACGCGACCAGGCTGGTGCGCATCGAAACAAGAGGAGATCGCATGGTCACGGCTCCTCGCTTCACCGCGCGCGCCGGCGCCGGGCGATGGAGCCGATGACACCCAGCCCGGCCAGCAGCATGGCATAAGTCTCGGGCTCCGGTACCGCCGCCAGGATGAACTGCCCCGGGTTGCCGACGTCGCCCGATGCCGCCATCACCGAGCCGTAGGCGTCGGTGGTCGCCGACAACACCCAGTTGCCGTGCATCACCGACTGCGGAGCGAGCGCGGCGATCGACACCGGCGTGCCGCCGGCGGTCTGGGCGCGAATCGTGCCCACGAACACCTGGTCGCCATAGGCCAGCCGATCGACCAGGTTGCCGCCGGCATCGAACAGGTTGATCTCGTCGCCACGACCGATGTTGTTGGTGTAGTTGCCCAGCACCTTGACGCTGGCGGCCAGGCCCCAGTTGGCGCGGAAGCTGCCCGCGTCGTCCTCGGTGATGAGCACCGATTCGCCGGCACCGACGAAGCCGAACGCCGACAGGTCGAAGCCGCCCGCGGCAGCGGTGGAATGGCGCGAGTCGTCGTCGTAGACCCAGCCTGCGAAACTGACTGCGCTGCCGCCCAGATTGGTGAACTCGATGTATTCGCCGCTGTTGCCGGAATACATCCACTCGGTGATCTGCACCTGTGCCATTGCCGGTGCGGCAGCGGCGATCGCGACCGCCAGGGTCAACGCATTTTTCATGTCGGCTCCATCCAGGGTTGAAGGAAGCCGTCACGTTAGTGGGCACCGATGACAGGGCCGTGACACCCCTCGGGCCGTGCACGCCCGCGGCGCTCAGTCGCGACGCGAAGCGCGCGGCGACACGCTCATTGCCGCACGCACTGCATCTGGCTGCTGCGTGTGCCCTGCTCCGGTTCGGCGATGGCACACGACAACACGCCGCACATGCAATGCGCAATCCGGCTCGTCAGGCCCGGTATCGGGGTCGGCGCCGAACACTGGCAGGCGGGCGCGGACATCGGCCCTTGCGCCTGTGCCGGCTGGCCATACACGCCCAGCAGCAAGGCGGCGGCACCGGCCAGCGTGGCGGCGATGGTGGCCAGGCGAAACACCGTGGAGGATGGGGGATGGAACATGGTCGAAACTCCATGGCAACAGGGGGCATGGCGGCTACGCGAGCCGTACCGGCACACGCTACCACGAACGCCGTCGCCGCAGCGCTCCACCCGGCCGCCGCGGATCGGCGCTGGTGCCACAATGCGCCATGCCCGAGACGTACGATCACGCCACCGCGGCCGACACCGAACCCACGCGACTCGACCCGTCGCCAGACAGCCACCTGGACGCCTTGTATCGTGCCGCCATCGGCCCGATACGCGCCAACTACTACCTGCCGATCCTGACCCGTTTCGAGACCTACGGTCGCGCCAGCCCGAGCTGGAACTGGGCCGCATTCGGCATGACAGTGAACTGGATGCTGTTTCGCGCCCTGTGGTTGCCGGCGGTGGTGTACCTGGCGGCGCTGGTCGCCGCCGCGCTGGCCCTGGCCGCCGGCATGGCGCTGGCCGACCCGCCCCTGCCCGCATCGATGCAGTGGAGCCTGTGGGCGGCACTGCTGACGATGGCCTTGCTGGTGCCGGGTTTCTTCGGCAACGCCTGGCTGTACCGGGTCTACCGCCGGCGGGTCGAACAGGCCCTGGCCGCCACGACCAGCCTCGACGATGCCTGCATGCGGCTGGCGCGCCAATCCAGTTCCCGGCCACGCCTGCTCGCCATCGGGCTCGGCAACCTGGCACTGGCGGCGCTGGTGGGCATCGCGTCGTGGCCATCGGATCTGCATGTACGGATGTGGCCGCGCGTCAGCGGCGACGTTGCCAGCCTGACAAGTCCGGCATCCGACGCCGAGCCGTCCCACGCGGCGGCCGAGCGCGCGCCGGTCGGGAACACATCCGAATCGATGCCAGGCGCGATTGCCTCTCCAGCGACGCCTGCCGTGACGCCATCCGAAGCCACCCCCGTTGCCGCGGCGTCCGCGGCCGAGTCTCACGCGCAGGCGCCGATCACCATGGCCACAGCGTCCGCGCCCACCGCCCCGGCTTCCGAAGCCCCCGCATCGGACGCGCCGCCGATGGCAGCAACGGCGACTGAACCCACGACCACCTCACTGGCCGATTTCGACCCGCAAGCCCTGGGGCCGGCCGCGCGAGCAGCCGCCGAAAGCCAGTCGGCCATTGCCGCGCGGGCCCGTGCGGCGCGGGTCCGTACGGACACACCTCCGGTTGCGGCAACACCGGCAGCGTCTGCGCCGCGTGCCGAAAAACCATTGAAACGACCGGTGGCGCAGCCTGGTCCCTACCTGATCAACGTCGGCCTGTTCGCGCAGCAGGACAACGCGCTGCGGGCCCACGCCAGGCTCAAGGAAGCGGGGCTCCCCGCCATCAGCGAGTCGCTGCAGATGCGCAATGGCCAGCGGACCCGGGTGCGTGTGGGGCCGTTCGCGACACAGGCGCAGGCCGATGCGGCGGCCGGGCGGATCCGGGCGCTGGGGCTCGAAGCGGTCGTGATCCGGCAGTGACGTGGCGCGGCGGCGATGGCCGCACGCCCTGGTGAACCGGCTCAGTTCGCCGACGCCTGGCTGGCCTCGAGCAACCAGGCCTGGAACAAGGCCACGACCGCGCGGTGGGCCGGTGTTCCCTGCGCCGGCTCGCGTGGCTCCACGAACCAGTATCCATGCGTGGCGGTGAGTTCGTGGCCGTCGATCCGGCGCAATCGCTGCTCGCTCAGTTCATGCACCACCATCGGTGCATCGACGATGGCCACGCCGGCGCCCGCCAACGCGGCATTGATGGCCTGGTCCATGGTCGAAAACGCGATCCCGGGCCGGGGGTCGACATGCCGCATGCCCAGCGACGCGAGCCAGTTCTCCCAAAGCGGCAAGCGCTCCCGGGCACCGGCCAGCACATGCAGCAGCGTGGCCGACTCCAGACCGGGTGGTTCGCCATTGCGCCACAGGCGCGGGCTGGCCACCGCCACGTAGTGCTCCTGCCGCAACAACCGGCTCGCGCCCTTGGACCACGGCTGGTCGAGAAACATCACCAGGCAATCGTATTGCGCTGCCTCCCGCTGATTGGGCACCGGATTGGTCGTGATCGTCAGGTCGATGTCGGGGTGCCGGCTGCGGAACGTTCCCAGCCGCGGTGCGAGCCAGCGCGAGGCAAAGGTCTCCGGAACATTGACCGAGATGCGCTGGCGCGCGCCCAGGCTGCCGATCTGCTCCACCGCATCCTGGATCGTGCCGAAGGCCGACTCCAGGCTGTGCGCCAGCAGGCTGCCCGCGGGCGTCAGCGCCAGGCCCTGCGGCTGGCGCAGGAAGACCGGCTTGCCCAGCCACTCCTCCAGTTGCCGGATCTGGCGGCTGATCGCGCCCTGGGTCACGTGCAGCGATTCGCCAGCGCGCGTGAAGTTGCCGGTGCGCACCGCGGCGTCGAAGGCACGCAAGGCGGTCAACGGTGGGAGCCGTGTCATGCTGCGAATCGGTACGCGCGAGGCCGGCGCTCGTGCAGGATGCCCCGGTCCGGCTCAGGGCACGACGCCGTCGATCATCAGCACCAGCTTGCCTGAACCGACGTCGACCGGGCCGATCTGGCCGGTCAGGTCGCCGCTGCGCGGCGTCGCGTCGCCCGAGGGCGAAATCCGGGCACCGATGATGACCTGCCGCACGCCGGAGATCCGGAACTGCGGCCCCATCGCGCTGCTGTCGTCGAGCGTGAACGTGAACGGCAGGTCGCCCGCCGGGCGCTTGATGATGGCCAGCGGCATGCGCGGGCCTTCGGTGGCACGCGCGAACACGAACACCGTGTCGGTCGGGCGCACCCGCTTGGCCAGCACGTCGGTGACCTGGACTTCGCCGCTGACCTGTGCCGCAGGGGCATTCGACGCCGTCTTGTTGCCCGCCGCGCGCTGTGGCATAGCCTTGTCGGCACCCGCTGCCAGCTGGCCGCTTTGCGCCGCCGCGGCGCGGGCCTGCTGCAGGCTGTTCTCCAGGCCGGCGGCGAAGTCGCTGCCCGGGGGCGCCAGCGGCTGGGCCCGGCTCCAGTAGTTGATGGCGCCGGCGTAGTCGTGGCGCTCGAAGGCCCAGCTGCCGGCCATGGTCAGCGCCTTGAGGTTGTCGGGCTCGAGCTGCAGGGCTCGCATGACAAGCCGGCCCGGCTCGCCCTCCACGCTCTGGCCCTGCATCATGGCCAGCACGTCGGCGTGGTCGGCCAGCAGCTGGGCGTTGTCCGGCGACAAGGCACGCGCACGGGCGAAGGCCTTGCTGGCCTCGGGGAAACGGTTCAGCACCGCATAGGAATTGGCCAGCATGGTCCAGGCCTGCAGGTCGCCCTCCTGGGGCTCGGTCTGGCTTTCCAGCCGCCGGGCCAGGCCGTCGACCATGGCCTCGATCTGCGGCAGCGTCACCTCGCCCTGCGGCGCGGCCGCCAACGCGGGATCGAGGGCCTGCGGCCGTCCCAGCGCGGCGTACATCAACACCGCAAACACCGGAATCACGACTGCCAGCACCACGGCCGTGCCGGTCGCGCGTCGCGCCACGACCGGGCGGTGCCCGTCATCCTGCTCCTCCTCGTCCAGCGCACGGCGTTCGATCTCGGTGCGCGCCAGCCGGTATTGCGCATCGTCGATGACGCCGGCCGCATGATCGGCATCGAGGGCGGCGAGTTGTTCGCGCAGCACCTGCACGTTGGCGTGGCGGGCCGCGGGCGTCGCGCCCGCACCCGGTTGCGGCGGCGCGCGCCGCCGCAACAAAGGGGGCAACACCATCGCCAGGGCCAGGGCGATCAGGCCCAACACGAAGACCAGGAACATGCTCATAAGCGGAAGGCGGACCTCATCAGGATTGGGACGGCGGCGCGGGTTCGTCGAGCAGGGCACGCGCACGACGCTGCTGCGCCTCGCTCCAGTCCTGCGCCATCGCTGTGCGCCGGCGGCGCCGGACATTGACCGCCATCACCACGGCCGCGATCACCAGCAACAGGAACGGCCCGAGCCACAGCAGCAAGGTGCGGGCCTTGAATGGCGGACGGTACAACACGAAGTCGCCATACCGCTCGACCATGAAATCGAGGATCTCGCGTTGCGACTGGCCGGCCTGCAACTTGAGCCGGATCTGCTTGCGCAGGTCCACCGCGAGATCGGCCTGCGACGCGGCAATGGTCTCGTTCTGGCACACCAGGCAACGCAGTTCCTCGGCGATCGTCAGCACCCGCGCTTCGAGCTGCGGATCGTCGGACAGCGGCTGCGCCTCCTTGCCGTGGGCCACCAGCGCCAACAAGCCCAGCGCCAGCGCCGCCAGGCCGGGCATGCAGCGGCGCCACACCCGCATCACCATGCGCTCAGGCACCGAGTTTCCTCACCAGCGGAATGATCTCGTCGCGCAGCACCTCGGGCGTGACCGGACCGATTTGCTTGAACCGGATCACACCCTGCTTGTCGATGACGAAGGTCTCGGGCACGCCGTAGACGCCGAAATCGATGCCGACCAGTCCTTCCGTGTCCGACAGCGAGCGGGTGTAGGGGTCGCCGAACTTCTTCAGCCAGCCCATGGCGTCGTCGCGCTTGTCCTTGTAGTTGAGCCCGTACATCGGCACGATGCCCATCTTGGAGAACTCGACCAGCAGCGGATGTTCGATGCGGCAGGCGACACACCAGGACGCCCAGACGTTCAGGATCCAGACCTTGCCGCGCAGGTCCTGGGCCGAGAGTTGCTGCTCCGGCGCGTCGAGCAGCGGCAGGCTGAAGGCCGGCGCCGGCTTGTCGATGAGTGGCGACGGCACCTCGCGGGGATTGAGCCCCAGGCCCACGGCCAGGAAGCCGACCAGCACCAGGAAAATCGCCAGTGGAATCAGGAATTTTTTCATCGGGCCATTCCTTCGACGCGCGCGGCGGCCACGTCCGGCGCCGCCGGCGCGGCGCCGCCGCCGCTCGCGCCGGCGGGAGCGCCGGCCGGGTGCGATGCCTGGTGGACCCGCACCTTGCGGTAACGCCGGTCCATCACGGCCAGGAAGCCGCCCAGCGCCATCAACACGCAGCCGATCCAGATCCAGTTGACGAACGGCTTGTGGTGCAGCCGCACGCTCCAGGCCGTCGCGCTGACCGGATCGCCCAGCGCGATATACACGTCACGCAACAGGCCACGGTCGATCGAGACCTCGGTCATCGGCGAGCGGCTGACGTTGTAGACCCGGCGATCGGGCGTCACGGTGGCCACCAGACGGCCGTCCTGCATGACGCTGAGCGTGGCGCGCGAGGCCTGATAGTTGGGGCCGGTCACGTCCTCGATCTTGTCGAGCCGCACCTGGTAACCGGCCACCGAAGCGGTGTCACCGGGTTCCATACGCACGTCGTTCTCGCTCTCGAAGCCGCTGACGATGGTGACGCCGACGATGAACACCGCCACGCCGAAATGCGCCAGCAACATGCCGTAGAAGCTGCCCGGCTGGGCCTGCAAGCGCCGCTTCCAGCTGGGCGACCTGTTCTCCTTCAGCCGGGTGACCAGGGCCAGCACCGCGGTGCTGGCGATCCAGGCGGCCAGCGCCAGCCCCAAGCCGATCATCGGCGTCCATTTGCCGAGCGCGAAGAAGGCGGCGATCGCACTGACCGCGCTGACGCCGAAGGCCCAACGCAGCCGGTAGGCCAGGTCGGGCAGGCTGGCCTGGCGCCAGCGCGCGATCGGCCCGATGCCCATCAGGAACAGCGCCGGCGTCATCAGCGGCACGAACACGGTGTCGAAATACGGCGGGCCGACCGACAACTTGCCCATGCCCAGTGCATCGATGACCAGCGGATACAAGGTGCCCAGCAGCACCGCCGCCGCCGCCACCAGCAGCAGCACGTTGTTGGCCAGCAGCATGGACTCGCGCGACACGGGCTCGAAACTCCCGCCCAGCCCGACCCGCGGCGCGCGCCAGGCGAACAAGGCCAGCGAACCGCCGATCACGACGGCCAGGAAACCCAGAATGAAGATGCCTCGCGCCGGATCGGTCGCAAACGCATGGACCGAACTGAGCACGCCCGAACGCACGATGAAGGTGCCCAGCAGCGACAGCGAGAACGCCAGGATGGCCAGCAGCGCGGTCCACATCTTGAAGCCGCCACGTTTCTCGGTGACCGCCAACGAGTGGATCAGCGCGGTACCGACCAGCCAGGGCATGAAGGACGCGTTTTCGACCGGATCCCAGAACCACCAGCCGCCCCAGCCCAGTTCGTAATAGGCCCAGAAGCTGCCCAAGGCGATGCCGACGGTCAGGAAACACCAGGCCACCGTGGTCCAGGGCCGCGACCAGCGCGCCCAGGCGGCATCCAGCCGGCCGGACAACAGCGCCGAGACCGCAAACGCGAACGCGACGACGAAACCGACATAACCCATGTACAGCATGGGCGGGTGGATCACCATGCCCGGATCCTGCAACAGGGGATTGAGGTCGCGTCCGTCGGCGGGCGGCGGGAACATGCGCTCGAACGGATTGGACGTGAGCAGCGTGAACAGGATGAAGCCGCAGCTGATCAGGCCCATCACGCCCAGCACCCGCGCCACCATGCGGTCATCGAGCTGGCGCGAGAAGATGGACACCGCCAGCGTCCAGCCGGACAGGATCAGCGACCACAGCAGGATCGAGCCTTCGTGGTTGCCCCACACCGCGGTGATGCGGTAGTGCAGCGGCAAGGTCGAGTTGGAATGGTTGGCCGCCAGCGCCACCGTGAAATCGTTGGTGACGAAGGCGTGGGTCAGGCAGGCGTAGGCGATCAGCACGAACAGGAACTGGCCGCGCGCCGACGGCCGGGCCAGGCCCATCCAGGCGGCATTGCCGGTCTGTGCACCGATCAGCGGCAACACGCTTTGCGCCAACGCCATGGTCAGCGCGAGGATCAGGGCCAGGTGGCCCAGTTCGTAGATCATGGACGGGTTCCCGCAGGCGGCATGGCCAGCGTGGCCGTCGACTGCTCCTTGTGGTTGGCCGCGTTCTTCAACGCCTCGGCGGCTTCCGGCGGCATGTAGTTCTCGTCGTGCTTGGCCAGCACCTGGTCGGCGTGGAACACGCCGTCGGCGCCGAGCTTGCCCTGGGCGACCACGCCCTTGCCTTCCTTGAACAGGTCGGGCAACAGTCCGGTATAGGTGACCGGGATCGCATGCGCCGTGTCGGTGACCTTGAAGCGCACCGTCAGGCCCTGCGCATCGCGTTCGATGCTGCCCTGCTCGACCAGGCCGCCGACACGGAAGTTGCGTTCGCGCGGCGCCTCGTTGGCCATGACCTGGGTCGGGCTGAAGAAAAACACCAGGTTGCTCTGGAAGGCCTGCAGCACCAGCGCACTGGCCACGCCCAGCGCGGCCAGGGCCAGCACGATGGCCAGCGCACGTTTGGCTCGGGGTTTCATGATGCGCCCACTCCTGTGTTGTCGATGGCTTCAGCGTCGTCCTGCTGCAGGGCCGCGCGCCGGCGCGCCGACAGCAGGCCGACCTCCAGCGTCAGGACCAGTGCACACATCGCGAACGACCCCCATACATACAAGCCATACCCGCCCATGGCGAGAAATTCGGACCAGCTCGACCAGTTCATGCAAACCCCTTCACGCGCGCCATCATGCGGCCACCAGGGTCCGGCGCACCCAGGCCGCATGCCGCTCGCGCTCGAGGATGATGGTGCGCACGCGCACCAGCGCCACGGCGATGCAATACATCCAGAATGCCAGGCTCATCACCAGCATGCCGACCAGCATCGGCGGCGCCATGCTCGGGGCCTGCGTCAGGCTGACCGACGCCCCCTGGTGCAGCGTGTTCCACCACTGGACCGAAAAATAGATGATGGGCACATTGACTACGCCGACGATGGCCAGCAGCGCCGCCGAACGGTCGGCGCGGCGCACGTCGTCGATCGCCGCATGCAGCGCCATGTAACCGATGTACAGGAACAGCAGTACCAGTTCGGACGTGAGCCGGGCGTCCCAGACCCACCAGGCGCCCCAGGTCGGCTTGCCCCACAAGGCACCTGTCCACAAGGCCAGGAAGGTCATCCAGGCGCCGGTGGGCGCCAGCGCATTGGCCAGCATCGACGACAGGCGCGAATTGAAGATCAGGCCGATCGCGGCCCAGAATGCCATCGCCAGGTAGACCACCATCGACATCCAGGCCGCCGGCACGTGCACGAAAATGATGCGGTAGGCGTCGCCCTGCTGCGCATCGGTGGGCGCGGCCCACAGGCCCAGGTACAGGCCGGCGGCGGTCAACACCATCGCGGCGATGGCAAACCACGGCACGACCCGGCCCGCCAGCAGATAAAAGGTCTGCGGAGCCGCGTATTTGAACCAGTTGACGCGTTTATCAGTCATGACAAATATAGACAGCCTCTGAATTTACCCTAGTCGCCATGGCAGTGGAAAGGATTGGGGTAATCGGCCCGGCGGCTCGTATCCGGACTCCCCTGCGCGCTGCGCGCTGCGGGGCTATTCGCCTTGGGAGCGGCCCGGCGGCTCATTCCAGCGCAATCCGCAGGGCCGTGGCCGTGGCCCAGGGGGCGCCGACCAGGGCCAGCACCAGAAAGGCGCCCAGCAACGAGAAATGTCCGATGGATTCCATGCCGATTCGACTCGCTTCGACGGCCGCCGTTCCAAAAATCAGCGCCGGAACACACAAGGGCAGGATCAGCAAGGGCATCAATACCGCCGCACCCCGCACGCCGACCGTCAGCGCGGCGCCCACCGCGCCGATCAGGCTCAGCAGCGGCGAGACCACCAGCAAGGCCAGGAACAGGACGCCGGTGGCCGGCCAGCCCAGGTCGAACTGCAGGGCCAGCAGGGGCGACACCAGGGCCAGCAACAGGCCGGAACAGATCCAGTGGGCGGCGATCTTGGCCGCCACCAGCAGCGGCAGCGGGCAGGCCGAGAGCAGCAACTGCTCCAGCGTACCGTCCTGGTAGTCGTCGGCGAACATGCGCCCGAGCGACAACATCGCGGCCAGCAGCGCGGCCACGAACACGACGCCCGGCCCCATGGTGCGCAGCAGGTCGGGCTCGGGCCCGACCCCCAGCGGGAACAGGCTGGCCACCAGCACGAAAAACACCAGCACGCTCAGCGGATCGGCGCGCCGGCGCAGCGCCAGACGCAGATCGCGCACGACCAGGCCGCGCATCGCCTGCCACATGCCGGCGGCAACCGGCGCGTCGGCGCTCATTGGGGTCGGACCCGGCGTTTTCATAATGCGAGCGGAATCACGCGTTCGGCCAGGGCATCGAGCGCCACGTCCTGGTGGCTGGTCAATACGACGACGCCGCCGCGCTCCAGGTGCGCCTGCAACAGGCCGCACAACCAGCCGGTGGCCGCGGTGTCCAGGGCATTGAAGGGCTCGTCCAGCACCCACAGCGGCGTTGCCGGCGACACCACCAGCCGCGCCAGTGCCACGCGCCGACGTTGCCCCTGGGACAGCTGCCGCGCCAGCGCGCGCCAGCGACCCGGCAGGCCGGCAGCCGCCAGGGCCTGCAGCGCGGCCGCGCGGGGCAGCACCAGGCCGCCAAGCAGGCAGGCCGACTGCAGGTTCTCCATTGCGCTGAGGTCGTCCTTGAGCGCGGCGGCGTGGCCCAGGTAGACCAGCTCGCGGCCGAATTGTTCGGCCAGGTCCCGGATCGGCTCGCCGCGCCACAACACCTGGCCCGCGGCCGCCGGCAACAGGCCGCACACCATGCGCAGCAGGCTGGTCTTGCCGGCACCGTTGACGCCGCGCACGCGCAACAGGCGCCCGGCCGCGACCTGGCAATCGAGCGGCCCGAACAAGGTTCGCCCGCCCCGTTCGCAGGCCACGCCACGCAGTTCAAGCATGGCGCACCATGCCGGCCGACGGCGTCGTGCACGGGCGAAGGGTCGCGTCGACACGACGCACGGGCGATCTCACATCAGGGTCCAGGCAGGCAAAACCCCGGATTATCCCCGCAGCGCCCGGCGTGCCGGCCGGCGCCGCCGATCGCGCAGGCCTCAGATGCCGATGCCCTGGCGCTGCAGGATGTCGCCCACCAGTTCCAGGCGCACCAGCGGGTTGTCCAGCGCCATCAGTCGCTGCTGCAACTCCAGCGGCAAGCCCAGCAGTTCACACCAGCGGTTGGCGACCCAGCCGCAGTCCTGCAGCTGGAACGGCGCCTGCATCGGCAGTTCCCGCTCGGGCACACCGCGCTGGCGCAGCTGGTCGATCAGGTTGCCCAGTGCCCGGGAAACCGGCTCGAGGTCCGGCGGCACCGCCGCGGCCGGATCGGCGGACATCTGCTGCACGTCGCCGATCCACAGGCCGTGGCGCAGTTTTTCCTGGCGCGTGACCGTGAAGCGCTGCGTGCCGACGCAGCGGATCTCCATCAGGCCCGGCTGGGGTTTGTTCAGCGCCGTAATGGTGGCCAGCGTGCCGACCGGGTAGAAACCCTCATCGGCATACGCCTCCCCCGTCGGCCCGTCCTGCGGCGCGCGCTGCACTTCCGAGCCCCGGGTCAGTGCGACGACACCGAACGGCGCGCCGTGCCGATGGCATTTGCCGATCATGTCCAGGTAACGCACCTCGAAGATGCGCAGCGGCAGCACCCCGCCGGGGAACAACACCGTGCCCAGCGGAAACAGCGGCAGGGATTCGAGCGTCAGCGCGGACTCCATGGAGGATCGGTCGATGGGGGTGGCTCGTCGGCCCGGTGCGTGACGCGGGTCGCGCTCAGGTCTGCAGGGCCGCTTCCGGCGTGCCGGTGCGTGCAGGCTTGAGCTTGTCCAGCGCCTTTGCCAGGTGGGCCACCGTGCGCTCGACGTCGTGCAGTTTCTCCAGCCCGAACAGGCCGATGCGGAAACTCTGGAAGTCGGCGCCTTCGTCGCACTGCAGCGGCACGCCGGCGGCGGTCTGCAAACCCAGGCCGGCGAACTTCTTGCCCGACTGGATGCCGGCATCGTCGGTGTAACTGACGACCACGCCAGGTGCCTGGAAACCCTCGGCCGCCACGCTGACAAACCCGTGCTGGACCAGCAATGCACGCACCGCGTCACCCAGGGCCTGCTGCTCGCTGCGCACGCGCTCGAAGCCGTAGGCCCGGGTCTCGACCATCACGTCGCGCAGGCGGGTCAACGCGTCGGTGGGCATGGTGGCGTGGTAGGCGTGGCCACCACCTTCGTATGCCTCCATGATCTGCAGCCACTTGCGCAGGTCGCAGGCAAAGCTGCTGCTGGTGGTGGAATCGATCTGCGTGCGGGCGCGCTCGCTGAGCATCACCATCGCGCAGCACGGCGAGCTGCTCCAGCCCTTTTGCGGCGCACTGACCAGCACGTCGACGCCGCAGGCCTGCATGTCGACCCAGATCGTGCCCGAGGCGATGCAGTCGAGCACGAACAGGCCGCCAACGGCATGTACCGCATCGGCCACCGCGCGCAGGTAGTCGTCGGGCAGGATCATGCCGCTGGCGGTCTCCACGTGCGGCGCGAACACCAGCGCCGGCTTGTCGGCCTGGATGCGGGCCACGACCTCGTCGATGGGCGCCGGCGCGAACGGCTCCTGCGCTCCCTGTTTCGCGCGGCGCGCCTTGAGCACGATATGCTCGGACGGAATCCTGCCCATGTCGAAGATCTGGCTCCAGCGGTAGCTGAACCAGCCGTTGCGGATCACCAGCACCTTGCGGTCGTGCGCGAACTGGCGCGCCACCGCCTCCATGCCGAAGGTGCCGCTACCCGGAACGATCACCGCGCTGTGCGCGTGGTAGACCTCCTTGAGCATGCCGGAGATGTCCTTCATCACGCCCTGGAAAGCCCCGGACATGTGGTTGAGCGCACGGTCGGTGTAGACGACCGAATATTCGAGCAGACCGTTGGGGTCGACATGGGGCAACAAACCAGGCATGGGAGTCTCCGAATGGGCAAAAGGGCATTTTGGCAGACTGGCGCAACGCTGGCGGCATCAAGGTTGTTGCACCGGCCAGGCACGGGCCGCGCACAACCATGGCCGGGCCGGTCACCAGCTGTCGAGCGCCATGCCGCGTGGCGCGTCGAGCGCGCCGGCGGCGAGCGCACGCGCCACGCGCGCGCGGGTCTCGGCCGGATCGATCACCGCGTCGATCTCCAGCGTGGCCGCCATGTTGATGGCACTGCCCCTGTCGTATTGTTCGTCGACCAGCCGCTGGAACAAGGCCTCGCGCGCGGCGCCGGCAGGTTCGGCCTCGAGCTCCTTGCGGTAACCCAGGCGCACCGCGCCCTCGAGCCCCATGCCGCCGAATTCGCCGCTGGGCCAGGCCAGCGTGGCCAGCGGCGCGTGGAAACCGCCGGCGGCCATGGCCATCGCGCCCAGGCCGTAAGCCTTGCGCAACACCACGCTGACGAAGGGCACGCGCAGGTGGGCCGCGGCGATGAACATGCGGCTGACATGGCGTACCTGGGCCGTGGCTTCGGTCTGCGGGCCGACCATGAAGCCGGGGGTGTCGATCAGGCTGACCACCGGCAGGCCATGGGCATTGCACAGTTGCAGGAAACGCGCCGCCTTGTCGGCCGCGTCCGCATCGATGGCGCCGCCGAGGTGGCCGGGGTTGTTGGCCATCAGCCCCACCGGGCGGCCTTCGATGCGCGCGAGCGCCACGTGGATGCCCAGGCCGAAACCGGTGCGCAGCGGCAACACGCTGTCGGCGTCGGCGATGCCGTCCATCGCGGCGCGGCTGTCATAGACACGCAGCCGGTTCTCCGGCACCACGTCGCGCAGGACCAGCGGGTCGGGCGCGCGCCAGTCGCGCGTGGCGCCCTGGAAAAAGCCCAGGTAACGGCGCGCGGCCGCCACCGCCCGCGCCTCGTCGTCGACCAGGATGTCGATCACGCCGTTGCCATGCTGCACGTCCGACGGGCCGATCTGCTCGGGCCGGAAGACACCCAGCCCGCCGCCCTCGACCATCGCCGGCCCGCCCATGCCGATGTTGCTGCCCGCGGTGGCGATGATCACGTCGCAACACCCGAGCAAGGCGGCATTGCCGGCAAAACACCGTCCGGCGACGATGCCGAGCACCGGCACCTGGCCGTTCAGGCGCGCGAACCGGGCGAAGGTCGGCACATGCAGGCCGGCCACGATCGGCATGTCAACGTCGCCCGGCCGGCCTCCGCCGCCTTCGGCGAACAACACGACCGGCAGCCGGTTCTGCAATGCGATGCCCAGCAGCCGGTCGGTCTTCTGGTGGTTGCGCATGCCCTGGGTGCCCGCGAGCACGGTCGCGTCATAGGACATCACCACGGCACTGGCGCGTTCGGGGCCGAACTCGGCCGCGTTGATGGTGCCGATGCCGGTCACCATGCCGTCGGCCGGCGTGTTGCGCACCAGGTCGTCCGCGCTGCGCCGCGCGTGTTGCGCCGCCACCGCCAGCGCGCCGTATTCGGAGAACGACCCGGGGTCGCACAGGTCGGAGATGTTCTCGCGCGCACTGCGCATGCCCAGCGCATGGCGCTTGTCCATGGCCGGCGCGCGGCTGTCGTCGTCCAGGAAGCGCTCGCGATCGCGCAGCCGCTGCAGGTCGGCCCGGATCGCGCCGGCGCCCGCAACCCCGGGGTCGGTCTGCACCGCGGACGCGGCTGCAAGCGCCGGGCCGGGCGCGATACGCGCCAGCAGCTGGCCTTCGTCGACCATCTCGCCGGGCTGGCCGAAGCATTCGGATACGACCCCGCCGACGTTGGCACGTACCTCGTGTTCCATCTTCATGGCCTCGAGGATCACCAGCGGCTCGCCTGCGCGCACCGACGCGCCGGGCTGGACCTGCCAGGATACGAGCTGCGCCTGCAAGGGGGAATGGATCGCGATCATCGCGCGATTGTGCGGCAGCCCGGTGGCGCGGCGGCGTCCGGCATGCGACATCCGGCGCAGGGCCGCCGGCAAGCATATATGCTCTGTGCTGGCATGCCACCGGCATGACGGATCCCATGCGCGACCACACCACTTCGACCCGACTGCCCTGGCACGTGCCGCTGATCTTCGCGGTCACGTTCATCGTGCATTACCTCGACCGCAACGTGATCGCGTTCGCGCTGCCGCGCATGGCGCAGGAACTGCACTGGAGCGACCGCCAGGTCGGCGCATACGGCCAGTACCTGCTGGGCGCGTTTTTCCTCAGCTACGGCCTGGCGCAGTTGCTGCTGTCGGGCGCCGCCGAGCGTTTCGGCGCCAAGCGCAGCCTGGTGCTGGTGATCATCGGATTCTCCTGTGTCAGCATGGCCATGGGGCCGCTGGGCGGCTCGCTGGCGATGCTGGTCGCGCTGCGGCTGCTGCTCGGCCTGGCCGAGTCGGTCCATGTGCCGATGATGGGCGTCATCACCGCGCGCCAGTTTCCGCAGGCGGTGCGGGCGCGCGCCAATGCCATCTGGAACGTCGGCATCATCGTGGCCACGGCCACCGGCGCACTGATCACCGTGCCCATCATCGCGACCTGGGGATGGCGCAATGCCTTCGTCATCGTCGGCGCCGCCGGCCTGCTCGTTGCCCTGCCGCTGGTGCTCCTGTTCGTGCACCACACCAAACCGGCGCCCGGCACGATCTCCGGGGCTCCCCGGATCTACCGCGGTGGGCCCGACTACTGGCTGTACGTGAGCGTGGGCGTGCTCAATGCGTTCTGCGGGTTCGGCATCCTGGGCTGGTTGCCGAGCTACTTCGTGCGCGCCAAGGGCATCGACTTTGCCGCATTGGGCTGGCCGCTGAGCATCGTGTTCGGTGCCGGCGTCGTCGGCACGCTGGCCATCGCCTGGCTGGGGGACCGGCTGCAACGCCGGGTGCTGCTGGCCAGCATCGGTTTCGCCGGCGCGGCCGTCGCGCTGGTGTTCGCGATCCCGTCGCAGGCACTGGTGCCGATGGTCGCGCTGTTCGCGCTCGCCGTGTTCTGCCAGAGCGCATTCCAGGCGCAGGAACACGCGACGATCCAGAAGCTGGCGGGCGACGTCGACGTCGGCGCGGCCACCGGTACCTACAACGGCACCAGTCTGATCATCGGCGGCGTCGTCGGCTCCATGGTGCCGGGCGCCATCGTCGCGTCCACTGGCAGCTTCGACATGGCGCTGTCGGCGATCGCCGTGGCCGCCCTGCTGGCCTCCGTGCTGGCGGCGCTGCTGGCACGGCGCCTGCGCGAAGGCACCATGCCCGTGGCCGTAGGGGAACCGGCATGAAACGCCGAGCCGCGCCAAGGCGAACAGACCGGACGCGCGCAGCGCGCGGGGAAGTCCGGTGAGCGGCACGCTGCCCGACAGCGGACGCGATCCGCAACAGATCCTGTCCGAACTGGCGCAGATGGGCGCAGACGACCCGGCCTACCGACAGGGCCGCTTGTGGAGCCTGGTCTATTACCTGGACGAGCCCTACCACGCCTTCCAGGGCCAGGCGTACCAGAGGTTCGCCTCGGCCAACGGCCTGAATCCGACCGCGTTCAAGAGCCTCAAGCGCTTCGAGAACGACATCATCGCGAGCACCGCCGAGCTTCACCATGGCACGCCCGAGGTGTGTGGTGTCGTCACCTCCGGCGGCACCGAGAGTTGCCTGCTCGCAGTCAAGACCTACCGCGACATGGCACGCGCCACGCGCGGCGTGCGCCGGCCCGAAATGGTGCTGCCGCGCACCGCCCACGTGGCCTGGGTCAAGGCTTCGGCCTATTTCGGCGTGCGCATCCGCTGGCTGGAACTGGACGGGCAGCTGCGCGCCGACGTGTCCCGGTTGCCGCAGCTGATCAACCGCAACACGGTGATGGTGCTGGCGTCGGCACCGGAATACCCGCACGGCACCATCGATCCGGTCGAGGCCATGGCGCGCATCGCCCGGGACCGCAAGGTGCCGCTGCACGTGGACGCTTGCGTGGGCGGCTTCATCCTGCCCTTCATGGAGATGAACGGCATCGAACTGCCACCCTGGGACTACCGGGTGCCGGGCGTGACCTCGATCTCGGCCGACCTGCACAAGTACGGTTATGCGTCCAAGGGCGTGTCGACCATCACCTATCGCAGCATGGACCTGCTCCGGCACCAGATGTTCGTCGACGTCGACTGGCCCGGGGGCGTGTTCGCATCGCCCGCATTGCTCGGCACCCGGCCCGGTGGCGCCTACGCGGCGGCCTGGGCGGCGATGCAGTATTTCGGGCGCTCCGGCTACCAGGATCTGGCGCGGCGCGCGATGCAGGCGTTCACGCGCATGCGCGACGGTGTCCAGGCCATGCCCGAGTTGTGCGTGCTGGGCGCGCCCAGCGGCCCGCTGCTGGCCTACGGTGCGCGCGACAAGGCGGTCAACATCTTCGCGGTCGGCGACCAGATGGAGTTGCGGGGCTGGCAGATCAACCGGCTGCAAAAGCCCGACGGACTGCACGCGATGATCACCGCGCAGCACCTGGCGGTGATCGACGACTACCTGCGCGACCTGCGCGCGTCGGTCGATGCCGTGCGCGCCGACCCGTCACTGGCCGACCGTGGCGGTGCGGCCACCTACGGCATGATGGCCCACATCCCGCTGCGCGGCATGGTCAGGAGCCGTGTGCTGGAGATGTTCTCCGGCCTCTACCGTCCCGGCGGCGGCGACATCGACCTGGCGCATGCGGCCACGCCAACCGAACCGGGCCAGGAGCCGCCCCAC
Organism: Comamonadaceae bacterium G21597-S1; assembly: GCA_027214345.1. Classification (GTDB taxonomy): domain Bacteria; phylum Pseudomonadota; class Gammaproteobacteria; order Burkholderiales; family Burkholderiaceae_C; genus CAISIP01. The sequence goes on along the minus strand of JAPWHR010000006.1, from coordinate 191,347 downwards.
GCGACATGGGCCGACCGGTTGGCGCAGTGGTTCGTACGGATGCGGCAACGCTGAACCTGCGTCCCGCGCACCGAACTGGAGCCGCGGCGCCCGGCACCGGCGCGGTGCGGAGCACGACCGGGCGACGCGGGCCGGTGCATGACGGCACCCGTGCACGCCGGCATCCACCTGCGCGCTGCCGCATGCATTTTTTGCGCGTTTTACCCACTGGTAAACCCCGATGGCGCACGCCCGGCGACAGGCCCAGAATCGCAGCCTCGTACCGGTTCCGTCGGGAGGATGCGAACCGCGGCGTTTCGGGCACTGTTCTTGCGACAGCAGTCCCCGTATCCCGTGCGATAACATCCCCGCCCGAGGTTCGGGTCCCTATCTTTCCCCCAAGGAGCTATTCGTGAAATCCATGTTTATCCGTTCCGCAGCGGCGCTGGCGGTAGCGACCGCGTTTGCGCTTCCCGCGACCAGCGTGCTGGCCGCCACGCCCAAGGACACGCTGGTCGTGACCTGGGCCATCGACGACATCATCACGATGGACCCGGCCGAGGCGTTCGAGATCTCGGCTGGCGAGGTGATGGGCAACTCCTATGACCGCCTGCTGCGTTACGACGTCAACGACCCGTCCAAGCTGGTGGCCGACCTGGCCACCAAGTGGTCGGTGTCGGCCGATGGCAAGACCTATACGTTCGAGCTGCGCCCGGGTGTGAAATTCGCCTCCGGCAATGCACTGACCGCAGAAGACGTGGTGTATTCGCTGCAACGTGCTGTCCTGCTGGACAAGACCCCGGCCTTCATCCTGACCCAGTTCGGCCTGACCAAGGACAACGTCAAGGACAAGATCAAGCAGACCGGCCCGTTGTCGCTGACATTCGAGACCGACCAGGCCTACGCGCCGACCTTTGTCTACAACTGCCTGACGGCCAATATCGCGTCGATCGTCGACAAGAAATTGCTGATGTCCAAGGAGGCGGGCGGCGACATGGGGTATGGCTGGCTCAAGACCAACTATGCCGGCTCCGGCCCGATGAAACTGCGCGAGTGGCGTGCCAATGAAGTCGTGCTGCTCGAGCGCAACGACAACTACTGGGGCGAAAAGTCCAAGCTGACCCGCGTCATCTACCGCCATGTCAAGGAAGCGGCCACCCAGCGCCTGATGCTGGAAAAAGGCGACGCCGACATCGCGCGCAACCTCCAGCCGCAGGACCTGGACGCACTGGCCAGCAACAAGGACATCAAGACCACGGCCACACCCAAGGGCACGGTCTGGTACTTCAGCCTGAACCAGAAACACCCGATCCTGTCCAAGCCCGAGGTGCGCGAAGCCTTCAAGTGGCTGGTCGACTACGACGCGATCGGCGCCACGATGATCAAGAACATCGGCGTCGTGCACCAGAACTTCCTGCCGGTGGGCCTGCTCGGTGCCAGCACCGACAAGCCGTACAAGCTCGACGTCGAGAAGGCCAAGGCGCTGCTGGCCAAGGCCGGCCATCCGAACGGCTTCAAGATCACCATCGACATGCGCACGACGCAGCCGGTCCAGGGCATGACCGAGGCGATCCAGCAGACGCTCAAGCGCGCCGGCATCGAGATGGAAATCCTGCCCGGCGACGGCAAGCAGACGCTGACCAAGTACCGCGCACGCCAGCACGACATCTACATTGGCCAGTGGGGCGCCGACTACTGGGATCCGCACACCAATGCGGACACCTTCGCCCGCAACCCGGACAACGGCGACAACGCCAAGTCCAAGCCGCTGGCCTGGCGCAATGCCTGGGACATCCCCGAGATGACCAAGAAGGCCGACGCCGCCGTGCTCGAGCGCGATGCCAACAAGCGCAAGGCCATGTACCTGGAACTGCAGGCCGACCACCGCAAGGTCAGCCCCTTCGTCATGATCGGCCAGATGATCGAGACGGCCGCGATCCGCAGTGACGTCAAGGATTTCAAGATCGGCCCGACGTCGGACGCGACCTACATGTTCAAGGTCAGCAAATAAGACCCGCCTGACGGTTCCGGTTTGAACGCTGAAGTGCAATCGCCGCCCGGTCGTCCGGGCGGCGTCCGTTTGGCAGGCGCCATCAAGAGTGGCGTCAACTTCCTGGGGGTCATCGCGTTGACCTACCTGGGTCTGCTCGCGGTCACCTTTTTCATCGGCCGCGTGATGCCGATCGACCCGGTGCTGGCCATCGTCGGCGACCGGGCGCCGGAACACGTGGTGGAGCGGGTGCGCGAGGAAATGGGGCTGAACAAGCCCCTGTACACGCAGTTCGGCATCTACCTGAAGAAGGTCGCGACTGGCGATTTCGGCACCTCGGTGCTGACCTCCAACCCGGTGATGACCGACATCAAGCGCACCTTCCCGGCCACCATCGAGCTGGCCACGCTGGGCATCATCATCGGTGCTGGCATCGGCATTCCGCTGGGCGTGTGGGCGGCCGTTCGCCGTGGCGGCATGGTCGACCAGATCGTGCGGGTGATGGGCCTGATCGGTTATTCGGTGCCGATCTTCTGGCTCGGCCTGATGGGCCTGGTGTTGTTCTACGCCCGGCTCGGATGGGTCGGCGGCCCGGGCCGCATCGACGTCGCCTACGAATATTCCGTCACGCTGGAGACCGGCTTCCTGCTGCTGGACACCGCGCGCCAGGGCCAGTGGGACGCGTTCCGCAACGTGTTGTCGCACCTGATCCTGCCGGCCAGCCTGCTCGGATATTTCTCGCTGGCCTACATCAGCCGCATGACACGTTCGTTCATGCTCAACGAACTTGCGCAGGAATACGTGATCGCCGCGCGGGCCAAGGGGCTGTCGGAGACCCGCATCATCTGGCGCCATGCCTTGCGCAATGCCATGGTGCCGCTGGTCACCGTCGTGGCCTTGTCCTACGCCGGCCTGCTCGAGGGCTCGGTGCTCACCGAAACCGTGTTCGCCTGGCCTGGCCTGGGCCTGTACATCACCAATTCGCTGCAGAACGCCGACATGAACGCCGTGCTCGGCGGCACTATCGTGGTGGGTTCGATCTTCATCGGACTGAACCTGCTGTCGGACCTGCTCTACAAACTGCTCGACCCGCGGACCCGTACCCGATGAACAGCCCCGCCGCATCCGCCCCGAAAGAAAGCCTGCACGACTGGCTGATGTCCGAGCGACCGCAATCGCGGCGCCAGGCATCGCTGGGCCGCGCCTATGGCGCCTGGCGCACCTTCGCCCGCAACCGGCTGGCCATGCTCGGCCTGGGCATCGTGCTGGTGCTGGTGCTGGTGGCGATCTTCGCCAACCAGCTGGCGCCGTTTTCGCCGTACGAAGGCGACCTGCGCACGACACGGCTGCTCGAACCCTCGAGCACGCACTGGCTCGGCACCGACGACCAGGGGCGCGACATCCTGTCGCGCATCATCCATGGCTCGCGCGTCACCTTGTATGTGGTGGCACTGGTGGCGGTGCTGGCCGCGCCGATCGGCCTGATCGTCGGCACCGTGGCCGGTTATGCCGGTGGCTGGGTCGACGCCGCGCTGATGCGCATCACCGACATCTTCCTGGCGTTTCCGCGCCTGATCCTGGCGCTGGCCTTTGTCGCCGCACTGGGGCCGGGCATCGAAAACGCGGTGATCGCGATCGCCATCACCTCGTGGCCGCCGTACGCACGCATCGCACGCGCCGAGACACTGACGATCCGCCAGGCCGACTACATCGCCGCGGTGCAACTGATCGGCGCGTCGCCCTGGCGCATCGTACTGCGCCACATCATGCCGCTGTGCGTATCCTCGGTCATCGTGCGGGTCACGCTGGACATGGCCGGCATCATCCTGACCGCCGCCGGCCTGGGGTTCCTCGGCCTGGGCGCGCAGCCGCCGATGCCCGAATGGGGCGCACTGATCGCCAACGGCCGGCTCTACGTGCTCGACCAGTGGTGGGTGGCCGCAGCCCCCGGGGCGGCGATCTTCCTGGTGTCGCTGGCGTTCAACCTGCTCGGCGACGGCCTGCGCGACGCGCTCGACCCGAAGGGGGTGAAATGAGACCGTCAACGCGAGCCTGCGGAGGCCTGGCATGAGCATCATCGACAAGGCGCTGGCCAAGAAGGGCGTCGAGAAGGCCGACCCGGAAGGGCTGCTGCAGCACCCGGCCCCGACGGACGCGCCACCGGACGGCCTGCAGCCACACCCCGGACAGCCGCCGGTGGCGCAAGCCGATCCGGTGACGGCCGGACACGATCCGCAGGCAGCCATGGCAGCCGAGCCGGCGCCCCCGGTGGCGGACGCCGACGTGCCGCCACCATCACCATCACCATCACCATCACCATCACCATCACCACCACCGACGCGCGCGGCGACGGCCGGGCCGGTCCTGGCTGACGAGACCGACCGGATCGAGCCGGCGTTCAAGTCCTCGGTGCCGCTGCCGCGCCCCGTGCTGGTCGTCGAAGACCTGCGCGTGTCCTTTCCGAGCCGCGACGGTGGTCGGACCGAAGCCGTGCGCGGCGTGTCTTTCACGCTCGGTCGCGAGCGCCTGGGCATCGTCGGCGAGTCCGGCTCCGGCAAGTCGCAGACCGGCCGCGCCATCCTGGGCCTGACCGCCCCCGAAGGCCAGGTCACGGCCAAGCGGCTGGAGTTCCACGGCACCGACCTGCTCACCTGCTCGGCCAGGGACAGGCGCGACCTGCGCGGCGGGCGTATCGCCATGGTGCTGCAGGACCCGAAGTTCTCGCTCAACCCGGTCATGACCATCGGCGACCAGATCGTGGAGACGCTGCGCGCGCATCGCCGCATCTCGGGCCGCGAGGCACGCGACAAGGCCGTCGAGGCGCTGGCGGCGGTGCAGATCGACCAGCCGGAACGCGTCTACAAACTGTATCCGCACGAAGTCTCGGGCGGCATGGGCCAACGCGCGATGATCGCGATGATGCTGATCGCCGACCCCGAACTGCTGATCGCCGACGAGCCGACATCCGCGCTGGACGTGACGGTACAGCTGCAGGTGCTGGCCATCATGGACAAGCTGGTGACCGACCGCGGCATGGGCCTGGTCTTCATCTCGCACGACCTGCGCCTGGTGTCGACCTTCTGCGACCGCATCCTGGTGATGTATGCCGGCAAGATCGTCGAGGAGGTGTCCTCGGGCGCGCTGGCCGACGCCAAGCACCCCTACACCCGCGGCCTGCTGAACTGCCTGCCGAAACTGGCGGACGACCGCCACCCCTTGCCGACACTGGACCGCCGGCCGGAATGGGCACTATGACGATCGAACCCACGCTCGATACACGGCAGGTCGAATCGATCGGCCTGCATGCGCTGAACCTGCGCGTGGTCTACGACCATTTCGTCGCGGTGGCCGATACGACGCTGCGGGTCGAGCCCGGCGAGAGCTTCGGCATCGTCGGCGAATCCGGCTCCGGCAAGTCCACCGTGCTGCGCGCCATCTGCGGACTGGCGCCGCTGGCCTCGGGCACGGTGCAGCTGACGGGCGGCAGCGGCTTGACGTTGCCGCCACCGGGCAGCAAGCCGTTCCGCCGTCTCGTGCAGATGGTGTTCCAGGATCCCTACGGCTCCTTGCATCCGCGCCAGACCGTGGACCGCATCCTGGCCGAACCGCTGGCCATCCATGGCATCGGCGACGCCGAAACCCGCATCGAACGGGCGCTCGACGAAGTCGGCCTGGGCCGGGGTTTTCGCTTCCGTTATCCGCACCAGCTCTCGGGCGGCCAGCGCCAGCGCATCGCGATCGCGCGTGCGCTGATCCTCGAGCCGCAGATCATGCTGCTCGACGAACCCACCTCGGCGCTGGACGCATCGGTACAGGCCGAGGTGCTGAACCTGCTCGAAGAGCTGCGTCGCAGGCGTGGCCTGACCTTCATCATGGTCAGCCACGACCTCGCGGTGGTCACCCACATGTGCGAGAAGCTGATGGTGATGCAACGCGGCCAGACGGTCGAGTTGCTGTCGTCCAGCGACCTGGCCGCCCATGACGTGACGCAGGACTACACCCGCAGGCTGATGGAAGCCTCGGGTGGATTCAACCGCGACGCGGCCCGCGCCTGACCCTCGCCAGACCGCGCGCACGACCGGCCTGCGGCCTTGTGTGATGATCCCGGACCACGTGTTCACCTTTTTCATTGCAATGGAATCCTCGCCATGATCCACTGGGAAGCCCACGCCTGCCTGCCGCTGCACCCGCAGGCGGACTTTGCGCCGATCGACCGCCTGCGCGCCGCCGGCGTGCACTACGTGTCCATCAACATCGGCATGGACATGAATCCCTTGCCGCAGGTGATGGCCGTGATCGCGGGTTTCCGCGCCACCATCGCCGCCCATCCGGACAAGTACCGGCTGGTGCACCGGCTGCAGGACATCGACGCGGCCAAGGCCGCCGGCTGCATCGGCATCGGCTTCGACCTGGAGGGCGCGATGCCGCTGCTCGAGCAGCCCGAGATGGTGGCGCTGTACAAGAGCCTGGGCGTGCACCAGATGCACCTGGCCTACAACCGCAACAACAGCGTGGCCGGCGGTTGCCACGACACCGAACAAGGCCTCACGCCGCTGGGCCATCGGGTGGTCGCCGCGATCAACGCCGGCGGCGTGTTGATGGACTGCTCGCATACCGGGCGCACATGCAGCCTGGACATCATGGCCGCGTCCAGCGCGCCGGTGATCTTCAGCCACGCGAACCCGGCGGCGCTGGTCGACCACGGGCGCAACATCACGGACGAACAGATCAAGGCCTGCGCCGGCACCGGCGGCGTCATCTGCGTCAACGGCGTTTCGTTCTTTCTCGGCGTACAGCAGCCGACCGCGGACGACGTCGCGCGCCATGCCGCCTACGTGGCCGACTTGGTCGGGGTGGAACACGTGGGCATCGGCCTGGACATCAGCTTCAGCCAGCCGGACCTCGACGACACCCCGCCCGGCGACTACGACGCCACCTACTGGTGGCCGAAGTCGGCCGGCTACGATCGCGCGCTGGTCCGCTCGGCCTATCCACCGGTCGAAAGCTGGCAGCAGATGTCGGCTGCGTTGCAACGCGCCGGCATGACGGAAGACGAAGCGGCGCTGGTGATGGGCGGGAACATGATGCGGGTGGCGGGGCAGGTGTGGGGGTGACGTCGCCGTGACGGCTTGCCCCGCGGCAACATGCGACGACCGTCGGCTTCCGTGACAATCACGCAATGACCCGCCGTGCGGCGACCATCACGGCCGGCACCCCATGGGCGTCGGACCGCTGGAGAGCCCCGGCGCCCGGCATGTCGGGACCTACGACAATGCACAACCAACACGCATGAACAACACGCTTCTCAAAGGCCTGGAGATCGTCGAGTTGCTGGCCCATAGCGACCGGCCGTTGACCCTGACCGAGATGGCGACCACGCTGAACCTGGCCAAGAGTAATGTGCACCGCCTGCTGCAGGCCCTGACCGAGCGTCACTATGTGATCCGCCAGGAAGACGGCAACGCCTATGCGGCGTCAATCAAGCTGTGGGAACTGGGTTCCGCCGTGTTGTCCAAGCTCGACCTGAAGCTGCACGGCCAGGACGTCATGGAGGAATTGCTGCAACGCACCGGAGAAACTGTCCACCTGTCGGTCCTCGACGGCGACGACGTGGTGTACGTGCACAAGATCGAAAGCCCGAACCCGGTACGCGCCTACACGCAGATCGGCGGGCGGGCACGTGCCCATTGCGTGGCGACCGGCAAGGCGATGTTGGCGTATCGAACACCGTCGGCGCTCGAACATCTGGCACAGAGCCTGGTATCGCGCACCGCGCTGACGATCACCGATCCGGCCAGGTTCCTGCACGAAATGGCCAGGATCCGCGCCCAGGGTTATGGCGTCAATCGTGGCGAATGGAACATCAACGTGGCCGGCATCGCCGCGCCGATCGTCGATGCCAGGGGCAACACGATTGCCGCCGTCGGACTGTCCGGACCCAAGGAACGGTTCAAGCCGGCTCAGCTGAAGAAGTTTGCGCCGCTGGTGATCGAGGCGGCACAGAAGATCTCGATCCGACTGGGCGGTCGACGGCCCCTGCCCATCTGGCGCTGAACACCGGGCAGGGCATGCGCCGGTGCGTTCCGGGCTGACGCCGCGACGCCGGCACCGGGCGACCTTCGGCATCCTGGCTCGGATGGCTTGACCCGGCGCGTCGAATCATGGTTCCTCATTTGAGAACAATAGTTGTCTTTTGCAGAACTTGTTACCATGCCGGCTCGACGATATCGTTCGCAAGAGACCGGCGCCGCCCTCCATGCGCGCGCAATGCAACCACGCCGACGAGTAGCCCCATGCCATCACGACCATGACCACTGCCACTGCCAACCTTCCTCTCGCGGGAGTCCGCGTGATCGAGTTCTGCTCGACGGCCGCCGGCCCTTTTTCTGCCATGTTGCTGGCCGACCTCGGCGCCGACGTCGTGAAGGTGGAACCGCCGGCGGGCGACGGCCTGCGCCAATGGCCTCCCTTGCGCAATGGCTACAGCGAGAACTTTGCGTCGCTGAACCGGAACAAGCGCTCGATCGTGCTCGACCTCAAGCAGGCCGACGACGTGGCGCTGGCGCGCCGGCTGATCCTGGACGCCGACATCGTGGTCGAGAACAACCGCCCCGGCGTCATGGACCGCCTCGGCCTGGGGTATGCCAGCTTCGCCGACGCGCACCCGCGCCTGCTGTATTGCTCGATCTCCGCCTATGGCCAGAGTGGCCCGCGTGCGACCGAAGGCGGGTTCGACCTGACCATACAGGCCGCCGCCGGCGTCATGAGCGTGACCGGCGAAGCCGATGGCCCGCCGGTCAAGTGTGGTGTGCCGCTGTCCGACTTCGCGTCGGGCCTGTACGCCGCTTTCTCGATCGCGGCGGCGCTGGCCCATGTCCGTGCCGGCGGCAAGGGCGCACACATCGACGTACCGATGTTCGGCTGCACGCTGGGTGTCGGCGCATTGCAGACCAGCGAATATTTCGGCAATGGGGTCAGCCCGCGCAAGCTGGGTTCCGCCCATCCCCGCAATGCGCCCTACCAGGCGTTCAAGGCCCGCGACGGTTATTTCGCCGTTGCGGCAGGCAACCACAAGCTCTGGCTCGCCGTGTGCCGCGTGGTCGAATTGCCCACCTTGCCGGACGACCCCCGGTTCGCCACCACCACCGACCGGGCGGCCAACCAGGCGGCACTCAAGGACATCCTGGAAGCCACGTTCGGCAACAAGCCGGTGGACCACTGGATCGCGGCGTTCGAGGCCGCGGGCGTTCCGCACGCGCGCATCAATGACTATGCCGCGGCGCTGGACGACGTGCAGACCCGGCACATGGGCTGGGTCCAGGAACTGAGCCTGCCCACCGGCGATACCACCCGGACCTTTGTATCGCCCATCCGGATCAATGGCCAGGGATTTCCGATCCGCATGCCACCACCGGCACTGGGCCAACATACCGACGCGGTTCGCCGGCAATATGCCAACAGCGCAACGTCGACGACGATCAAGGAGTAGCGTCATGTCAGGCAACCGTCTGCTGGAATTCGTGCAACGCATGACCCGCCTCGTCGAGCAGAGGCCCATCGCCGAAGAGCAGTTGCTGGAACAGGCAGCCCCGCTGATGCGCGAACTGGTGTCACACGACGATTGGCTGCCCGGCACCATGGCGGTACCCGATACCCGCTACTACCAGCAGCACCTGCTGTACGGCGACCCGCTCGACCGCTTCTCGCTGGTCAGCTTCGTCTGGGGACCGGGACAGAAGACGCCGATCCACGACCACACGGTCTGGGGCATCATCGCCATGTTGCGGGGCGCGGAATGTGCGCGCCGGTTCAGCCGCGACAGCCGCGGGGCACTCGTGGCCGACGCCAACGAGGAACAGCTCGCGCCGGGCGACCTCGACCTGGTGTCACCGAGCATCGGCGACATCCATCAGGTGCGCAATGCGTTCGATGATCGCGTCTCGATCAGCATCCATCTGTACGGGGGCAATATCGGCCGCATCGAGCGCCATGCCTACTCGCCGGACACCGGAGTCGCAAAACCGTTCGTGTCGGGTTACTCCAACACGCTCGTGCCCAACCTGTGGGCCAGGAACGAGGCATGAGCACGCCCATGACCCCGGGTCCAACCCTCGTGCAGGTCACCCGCGATGATGGCATCGTGCACATCCGGCTGAACCGTCCGGACAAAGGCAACGCCTTGTCGGCCGCGCTGGTCGCCGACATCGACGCGGCCGTACATCTGGCGCGCAAGGAGCCGACCCGACTAATGGTGCTGTCAGGCGAAGGCAAGCACTTTTGCACCGGCTTCGACCTGTCATCGCTGGAACACGAGACCGACGACAGCCTGTTGGCGCGATTCACACGGGTCGAACTGATGCTGCAGGCCATCCATACCGCACCGTTTCCCACACTGGCGCTGGCCCATGGTCGCACCATGGGCGCGGGCGCCGACATCGTCTGCGCCTGCTCGGAGCGCTGGATCGTCGACGACGCGCAGTTCGCCTTTCCCGGAGCGGGTTTCGGCCTGGTGCTGGGGACGGCGCGCCTGGCCGAGGCCGTGGGCGCGGCCGTCACCCACCGCTGGATCGAGACCGGCGAGACGATACCCGCCGAGGCGGCGCTCACGCATGGCCTGGCGCAGCGCCGGGTGGCGCGCGCCACGCTTGCCGACGACCTGCACGCGCGCTGCGTGGCCGCCCGCCGACTCGACGCCACGACCCACGCGGCCATCCATGCCGCAACCGAAAACCGTCGCCGCCCCCGCGCCGCTTGCGGCGCCGCGGCCGATCTGGCCACATTGGTCGCGTCGGCGGCGCGCGCCGGCCTCAAGGACCGGATCCTGGCCTATACGCAACGACAGTTGCGCAAGTGATCGGTGTCGCACACGCGGGCGCTGGCGCAAGGCCCGCGCGGCGGGAATGCGATCCGGACCGACGGCGGCTTGTTCGCAGGCAAGCCTGCCTGCCCTTGCCGCCACAATTCCCCCATGCCCGCCCCGCCCACGATCCGCCTGGCGCATCGCGCCGAAGCACATGCCATCGCCCGCATGTCGCGCGACTGGATCGAGCACGGCCTGGGCTGGAGCTGGACGGCGCAGCGGGTGTCGCAGGCCATCGACGACGCGTCGACGAACGTGGCGGTGCTGCTGAAGGACGAGCGCCTCGAGGGTTTCGGCATCATGCAGTATCCGGACGACGGTGCCGCCCATCTGGTGTTGCTGGCCGTCTCGCCGCTGCTGCGGCACCGGGGCATGGGCAAGCAGTTGTTGCGCTGGCTCGAACACTCGGCGCGGCTGGCCGGCAGCACCGAGATCCGGCTCGAATGCCGTGCCGACAACGTCAACGCCATCGCCTTCTACCAGCACCTGGGTTACCGCCAGGGTGGCATGGTCGGCGGTTATTACGAAGGCCGGATCGACGCCGTGCGGCTGCACAAACACGTGGCGGCGACGCCCTGAGCCATACGCGCCATCCGCGTCCGGCCTGGGTATTCTTCAGGTCGAACGCCGCGAACCGGCGCCGAAGTGCGCCGGCACGCCGCTCACCCGGGCATCACTTGCCGAAAGCCGCCGGAAACCGGTCCTTGTAACTCGGCGTCGTGCCAACGGTCTCGGCATGCAGCATGGCCCGCACGATGGCACGTGCGAGCGTGTCGGCGGCGGTGGATCCCAGCAGATTGATGTTGGCCGGCGTGAAACCCCAGGACGCCTCCTGCTTGAGCGTGTCCAGGTCGATCAATCCGGTGCCGAGCACGAACACGGTGTCGCCGTCGAACATGGTGTGCGCGGGACGGATCGCACGGGCCAGGCCGTCCTGGGCCATCTCGGCGATCTTCTGGGCCTGGGCCTTGGTCAGCTTGACGTTGGTCGCGACCACGGCGATGGTCGTGTTCTTGACCGGCTCGCCGGCACCGAGCGCAAACAGATCGCCCGTGGCCCGGCCCTGGGCGAATGGCGCTTTCAAGGGGCCGAACTCGTCCCCCACCTCGAGGTATTTCGCATAGAACTCGCCGGTGGCCGGATTCACGGTCGAGCCGCCCGGATTCACCGCGACGATGGCGCCCACGATGACGCCGTTGCCCAGGTCGGTGCTCGCCGTGCCCAGGCCACCCTTGAGGCCGCCCGCGATGGCGCCGGCACCCGCGCCGACATTGCCCATCGCCACCGGGCCGGCGGATGCGTTTTCCGCCGCCTTGCGTCCGAATGCGTGCGTGGGCCGGTCGTTGAAGGCGCGCCCGAAACGGCCGGGGTCGTACAACACGGCCGCCGGCACGATCGGCACCACGTTGCCCCGGCCGACATTCCAGCCCCGCTTGTTCTCCTCCAGCCACAACATCACGCCGTGGGCGGCATCCAGCCCGAAGGCACTGCCACCGGTCAGCACCACCGCATCCACCTTGTCGACCAGGTTGGTCGGATCCAGCAGGTCGGTCTCGCGCGTACCAGGGGCCGATCCGCGCACGTCGACGCCTCCGACCGCGCCCTTGGGCGCCAACACCACCGTGGTGCCGGTGAAACGCTGCTCGAAGTTGCCGACCTCGATGCCGGGCACGTCGGTGATCGCATTGAGTTTGCCGGTTTGTGTCTTGGGCGGTATCGGCTTGGCGGGTTCGATCGTGGTCTGGGCCTGCAGGCTGCCAGCCAGTACGGCAAGCACGATGGACGCTGCGAAGGATGCGGTGGGTTTCATGGATGTTCTCCCTGAACAATGACGAAAGGATGCCGACGCATGCGCCCGCCGAGATTCAGCCGGCATCGGCCCGCCAAGTATGCCTGTGGTCATCGCCCCGTAAAGACCGGCTTGCGCTTCTCGGCAAAGGCACGCATCGACTCCCTGGAGTCCTCGGTGCGGCCCAGGTCGGCGGTCAGCGTCTGCTCGAAACGATAGCCGTCGCGCAGGCCCATGGACTCGATGGTCGAGGCCGAGTGCTTGGCGGTACGACTCGCAATCGGGCTCTTGGAGGCAATCACGGCGGCCATGTCCAGCGCGTACGGCATCAACTCCGCTGCGGGCAACGCAGCCTCCACGATACCCAGACGGTACAGCTCCGACGCCGGCACACGGTAACCGGTAAGCATCATGCGCCGGGTCAGCGAATGACCGAACAGCCGCATGGCGTGTTTGCCTCCGCCCATCAGGCCCACGTCGATCTCGGGCAGGCCGAACGACGCCGTTTCCGAGCAGACCAGGATGTCGCACGACGACGCCAGCCCGAGACCGGCACCAAGCGCCGGGCCGTTGACGGCGGCAATGATGGGCTTCTTGCATTCGATCATGCAATAACTCATCTCACGCGCCAGGCGGGCATTGGCCAGACGGTCTCCGGGCTGGTATTGCGCGCCGACGCGCGACTTGATGTCGACACCGGCCGAGAAGACCTTTCCCGCCGCGGTCAGGACCGCCACCCGCACGTCGTCCGTTTCACTCAATGCATCGAAGGTCGCGATGATCTCCTTCATCAGCTCGAACGAAACGGCATTGACAGGTGGTGCGTCGATCACGACGGTGGCGATGTGGTCCTTGACCTCGGTCTTGATGAAGTTCATGTTGCTCCAGGAATGGGTTGAAGAACGGGCCACACGGGCCGATCGGAAGTCGCCAGGCGCCGCAGGAACGCCACACAGGCCTCAGGCAGCCGCCAGTTCGGCATCGGCGTCGATGAAGCGGCGACGGTGGAAGTCCGCATGGCCGAAACTCGACTCCAGCATGAGCAGCCGCTTGAGGTAATGGCTGACGATGAGTTCGTCGGTGGTTCCGATGCCGCCGTGCAATTGCACCGCCTGATGCCCGACGAACAACGATGTCTGCCCGACCCGAACCTTGGCGGCCGACACGGCCCGCCGCCGCTGCGCGGACGGCGACAACAGGTGCGAGCTTGCCTGCCACAACATGGCACGCGCCTCTTCGCAGGCGATCTCCATGTCGACCATGCGGTGTTGCAGCACCTGAAAGCTGCCGATGGGCACACCGAACTGCTCGCGGGTCTTCAGGTAGGCCAAGGTCGCGTCGCGCAAGGCCTCCATGATGCCGACGGCTTGCGCCAGGCCGGCCACGATGGCATGGTCGACGGCCAGCTCGAGCAGTTCCAGTCCGTGGCCCACCTGTCCGATCAGGGCATTCATGTCCACCGGTGTCGCGTCCAGCTGCAGCCGCGCATGGTGCCGATGATCCGCACTGCGCACGCCATGGCGCGTCAGGCCGCGGCAGCCGGCTGGCACCAGGAACAGGCTGATGCCGTCGCGGTCGCGGCTCGCGCCGCTGCTGCGTGCGGGCACGATGAACCAGTCGGCCGCCGCGCCGTCGGGGACATGGGACTTCTGGCCATGCAACGTGAAGCCCTGGCCCACCGCCTGCGCGCGAACCTGGACGTCAGCCAGATCGAAGCGCGCCTGCGATTCGCCGTGCGCCAGCGCCACGACGGCCTTGCCTGCCATGATGGCGTCGGCCAGTTCGCTGCGCAAGGGTTCGGCCATGTGCGGCAACAACGTCGCCGCGACCACGCAGGTGCCCACAAGCGGCTCACGCGACAACGCGCGGCCGGCCTGCTCCATCAGAAGGTTCGTATAGACCGGCTCGGCATTGAAACCTCCGCAGTCTTCGGGCAGGTTGAGTGCAAACCAGCCGAACTCCGCCATGTCGGACCACAAGGCCTGGTCAAACGGGACGCCGACCTCGCAGCTGGCCCGCCATCGTTCGAAGCCGGCCTTGTCGCGGAAGAAGCGCGCCGCGCTCTCCTGAAACTGTTGCTGTTCTGCGTCCAACGAAAAATGCATCGAGAGGGTGTCCTAGAGTCCAAGTGCGCGGTGCGCAATGATGTTGCGTTGAATCTCGTTGGCGCCGCCGTAGATCGATGTCACGCGCGAATGCAGATAGGCATTCATGGGACCGGGCATCGGATACGCGGGCTGCGCATCAACCTGCGCCGCGTCGCCCAAAGGAGCAAAGGCATGGGCAGCATCACCCACGACCTCGACCCACAGTTCGGTCGAGCGCTGCAGGATTTCCGACCAACGGACCTTGAGCATCGACCCCCGCAATCCCGAGTCGAGCCCCGCCATCACGTCGGCCACGGTACGCTGGCCCATGGTGTCGAGCGCCATCACTTCGATCTGCAACTGCGCCAGCTTGTGTGCAAACACCGGGTCTTGCGCCAGGGTGCCGCCCTGGGCCGGCGTCTGGGCCGCCAGCTCGGCAATCCACTCCAGCTGGCGCGCCAGGCGCAGGCCGAGAATCGCCGTCATGCCGCGTTCGCGCTTGAGCAGCACCTTGCCGTAGGTCCAGCCCTTGCCCTCCTCTCCGACCAGGTTGGCAGCCGGGACCATGACGTCGTCGAGGAACACTTCATTCACGTGATAATGCTCGTCCAGCGTCCGGATCGGCCGGATACGCAGGCCCGGCGACTGCATGTCGATCAACAGCAACGATATGCCGTCCTGCTTGCGCAACGAGGCATCCGTGCGCACGAGGCAGAACATCATGCTCGCCTCACGCGCAAAACTGGTCCACAACTTCTGGCCGTTCACGCGATAGTGGTCGCCTTCCAGGACCGCGCTGGTGCGCAGCGCGGCCAGGTCGGATCCGGCATTGGGTTCGGAATACCCCTGGCACCACCAGTCTTCACCGGACAGAATCCGTGGCAGAAATCGTGCCTTCTGTTCGGCGGAGCCATAGGTGAACAGGATCGGGCCGATCAACTCCAGCCCCTGATGGAACTGGACTGGCGCATCGGCGCGCGCAGCCTCTTGCTCGAATACGTACAACTGCTCGGCGGTCCAGCCGGTGCCACCGTATTGCACCGGCCATGTCGGTGCTCCCCAGCCTTGCCGGTGCATGACAGCCTGCCACTCGGTCCACTCACGAGGGTTGGGACGAAGGCCGCTGCGCAGCCGCGCGCGAAGATCGGCCGGGACCTTGTCCCGGAAGAAGCTGCGCAATTCTGCGCGAAACCCGGCGTGCGGGTCGATCGGGTTTGTCACGCAGACTCCTCGGAGACGGCAGCATCCGGCAGCTCCCGGGCACCGGCCGCGGCTGCCACGCCTGCACGATCGGCGAGCACACGCGGGCCCAGCACCTCCCAGTCGTAGAACGCGCGCTCGGGCGCAATGGCGTCGCTCATCGGCATCAGCGCGGTACCCATGCGGGCGACCAGGGTACGGAAGACCCGTCGCAGGTCATCGGTTTCGATTTCATAGATGGTCAGGTAGGAAAAACCGGCGATGGCCGGGTCGCCACCGCGCTGTGCCACCAGCCGGTAGCGGGTCGCCGCCACGATGCCGTCGATCGTCAGCACGTCGGGTATGTGGACATGGGTGTACCAGTCGTTGAACGCATCCTCGCGCCCGGGCACGGGATTGGCCAGCACCATGGAGGCATAACGGGTCATGCGCGGGCTCCTGCGCCTGTCCAGGCGCCTGCGCCGGGGCCCGGGGTCCGCGTCGCGGCACGGCGCATCAATGCCGGCCCGCCGAAAGCCCGTCGCGTTCGCCATAACGACTCAGGGCGTTGAACCAGCTGCGCGCCAACCGGTCGTGCTGCGACGAAGCCGAGTCGGCCTGACCGGCGACGCCTGCGCCCACCCCTGCGTCTGCGCCCGCGCCAGCCGTCGAGAGCCCAGTCGGCGGGGAGTCGCCACCCGGCATCATGCTCAGGTCCGGTGGATCGCCTTCTCCCGTCACCGATTCGGCGCTGCGCTTGAGCAGACGCACGAGCTCGTTCTTGCGTGGTCGGATACGGTCGACCAGGCCACCGACGCTCATGACGACCGGCTGCCCTTGCACCCGTATCGGCAGCGGAACACACAGGGTCGCGGCGCCGACGAACGGCCGGTTCTCGGCGTAGGCGTATCCCTGCTCGCGGATACGCGGCAACATGGCCATGATCTCGCTCACATTGACACGATCCTCGGCGCGGTCGGCCGCAATGTTGGCGCGGCGGATGGTGTAGTCGGCCTTGCGTTCGTCGAGCGCGGCCAGCAGCATCCAGCCGCCCGCCGACTGCGTGAGCAGGCGCATGCTGCCCTCGGGGATCACGAAATGCACGGGATAGGTGGACTGGACGTTCTTGATGTACTGCAGATACACATCGTTCTGGGTACCCAGCCCGATGTAGTCGCCGGTGATCTTGCCGAGATCGTTCATGACGTCGAAAACGCGACCGTTCCCGAACAAGGCCGTGGGCACCCAGCCCCCCAACCGGGCCAGGCGCAGGGTCGGAAAGTATTTCCGGCGTTGCCGGTCGTAATTCAGGTAGCCGATGCTCACCAGGTTCTTCAGCAGGATCGTCGTGCTCGACTGCGGATACTGCAGGTGATCGATGATCTCCTTGAGGGAACACGGTTCGCGTGTCTTCTCGAACAGTTCCAGGACCTCGATGACCCGGATGGCCGATTTGACGGAAGTGGTTAATGCCATGACATGTCTCTCTGGATGCCTCGGGGCTGTTGTGCGCCCCTGTGTTGGGTGAACGGCGATAGTTTCGCCTGCCACACAGATTTGCCACACATATGGCAGCATTTACCATGTATGTGATATTGGAGCGGCAACTATCACACACCCCCATGGGCGGACCTGGCTATTGCATATGTGAATCTGCACCCCGATGGAGCGTTTCGCATGGTCGCCGGCACTGCTGTGATTACCATGCGCTTGCCCCCTCATGCGGGCGTGCTGCACCTGCGTTGCAGGCCGAACCATAGGAATATTCATGCGCTGGATTCTTGGAGATATGCTGGACGCGGTGGCCACGGTGGTGCCACCCGAGCGACAGGCCATCGTGCAAGGCGACGTGTCGATCGCATGGGGCGACTTCGACCAGCGGACGAATCGGCTGGCTCGCGCCTTTCTGGCGGCCGGCCTGCGCAGCGGCGACCGGGTCGGGTTTCTGATGCGAAACAAGCCCGCCTACGTCGAAGCGTTCATCGGCTGCCTGAAGGCGCGCCTGTCGCCGGCCAACATCAACTACCGCTACACCGCGGACGAGGTCGCCTACATCCTGCGCAATTCCGGCGCACGCTGCGTGATATTCCAGAAGGAGTTTGCGCGGGACATCGCGCTGCTCCAGGAAACCCTGCCCGAGGTGGTGCTGTGGATCTGCGAAGACGGCGAGCACCGGAACGCCCAACGGTTCGAAGAACTGGCCTCCCAAGGCAACGGGGCACCGCTGGACATCCAGCGCGCGCCCGAAGATGCCTTTCTGATGTACACGGGCGGCACGACGGGCCGACCCAAGGGCGTGATATGGCCCGGCCATACGGTGCGTGAAGTGCAGCTGGAATCGCCGCTGGTGACCTGGCGGCCCGAGAACATGGCCCAGTACCTGGAGTCGGTGCGCACGACCACGGCGCCAGGCCGGGTCATTCCCGCGTGCCCGCTGATGCATGCGGCGGGCATCACCAGCACGCTGTCGGAGCTGCTCGCCGGCGGCACCGTGGTGCTGCTGCCCTCCACGACGTTCGACGCCAAGGAGTTGTGGCAGGTGGCCGCGCGCGAACAAGCCACCCGCCTGCTGATCGTGGGCGACGTATTCGCTCGGCCGTTGGCACGGGTACTGGACGAGACTCGCAAGCCCTTTGCGCTGGACGCCCTCAAGGTCATCAGTTCTTCGGGCCTGATGTGGAGCATCGAGAACAAGCGCCAGCTCCTGCGCCACCTGCCGCAGCTCAAGCTGGTCGATCTCTATGGCGCCTCGGAAGCCTCGGGCTTGGGCTACTCGGTGACCACGGCAGACACCGAAATGCCCACCGGCCGCTTCCAGCCTGGCCCCCGGACCGTGCTCATCACCAGCAGCGGCGAGATCCTTGGACCGGATCAGCCCGGCGAAGGCATGATCGCGCGGCCCGAACCGATTCCCCAGGGTTACTTCGGTGACCCAGTCAAGACACGGGAGACATTCCAGATCCACGGCGGTCAGCGTTATGCCGTGCCGGGAGACTGGGCGCGACGCCATGAAGACGGCAGCATGGAACTGATCGGACGCGGCAACCTCGTGATCAATACCGGCGGGGAGAAAGTCTTCGTCGAGGAGGTCGAACAGGCGGTCAAGCAGCTCGACGGCATCGACGACGCCATGGTGATCGGTGTACCGGATGCCAGCTTCGGTCATATCGTGGTGGCGCTGACGCGCATGCGCAACGACATCACGCTCGATGAGTTCACCCTGCGCCAGGCGCTGCGCGGCAAGCTGGCCGGCTACAAGATCCCCAAACGCATCTTCGCGGTCGACGGCATGCCGCGCAGCGAGAGTGGCAAGGGCAACTACCAGCAGGCCCGGCAGATGGCGGATTCGCTGCTCACCAAACACTGAGCAACACCCTGCGGACACCTTTCGGAGGCGATCGCAAGGTCATCACCTGCCGCTTTCCACGGCATCGACACAGGGCAAGAAAAGGGGGCGCCGCAGCGCCCCCTTTTCTTGCCCGTCCGGAACTTGCGGTCCTTCAGAGCCGGGTATTCCAGCGCATGTTGATCTCGCCGATGATGCCGCGACGGAACAACAGCACGCACAGCGCGAACACGGTGCCTTGCACGATGTAGATCCAGGCCCCGAACGGCGACAGGTAATACGACAGCGATGCGGTCAGCGTCGCCCCGACAACCGGCCCGAAGATGGTGCCCATGCCGCCGAACAGCGCCATCATCACCACCTCGCCGGACATGTTGAAGCCGACATCGGTGAGCGTGGCGATGCCGAACACGATCGCCTTGGTCGATCCGGCGACACCGGCGAGAAAGGTCGCCAGCACGTAGGTGATGAGCTTGAAGTTCTGCGTCTTGTAGCCCAGCGAGGTGGCCCGCGGCTCGTTGTCGCGGATCGACTTGAGCACATGGCCGAACGGGGATTGCGTCAGGCGGTGCAGGAACAGGAAGACGCCCAGGAACAGCAGCACCACCAGCCAGTACATCGTCATGTTGTCAGCCAGCGGGATCAAGCCGAGAAACTGGCCACGCGGCACCTTCTGGATGCCGTCCTCGCCGTTCGTGAACGGTGCCTGCACGCAGATGAAATACACCGCCTGGCCGATGGCCATCGTGACCATGGTGAAGAACATGCCGGGGCGTCGGATGGCGAGCCAGCCGAACACGAGGCCCGCCAGGGCGCCGGTTGCGCCGCCGAGCAGGATGCCGATCTCCGGGGTGATGGCCCAGTTCTTGGTGCACCAGGCCGCAGTGTAGGCGCCGATGCCGAAGTAGGCCGCATGCCCGAAGGACATCATGCCGCCATAACCGGCAATCAGGTTCAGCGAGCAGGCAAAGATCGCGTAACACAGGATCTTCATCAGGAAGACCGGATACACCACCGTGGGAGACAACACGAGCAGGCCAACCATGATCAGGAAGGCGATGCTTTGCGCGCCCGTGAAGGACAGGATCTGCAGACCGCCAGGGGAACCGGTCGACGCCGCCATCGGCGACCGTTGCGAAGGGGATGAAACGCTCATGTCAGTTACCTCGTCCAAAGAGTCCTGCCGGCTTGGTCAGGAGCACGAAAATCATCACGATGAAAATCACGAGCGCCGATGCCTCGGGATAAAAGAGCTTGGTGAGGCCTTCGATCATGCCCAGGATCAGACTGGCAACAACCGAGCCCATGATGGAGCCCATGCCACCGATGACCACGATCGCGAACACCGTGATCATGAAGTGCTCCCCCATGTTCACGTTGACCGAATACACCGGCGCGGCCAGCACGCCGGCGAAGGCGGCCAGCCCCGCGCCGCCCGCATAGGTCAGCAGCACCATGCGGGGCACGTTGACGCCGAAGCTCTGCACCAGTGGCGCGTTTTCGGTCGCCGCACGCAACTTGGCGCCCAGCGAGGTGCGCTCGATCAGGAACCAGGTGACCAGGCATACGGACAGCGCCGCCACCACCACCCAGGCCCGGTAATACGGCATGAACATGAAGCCCAGGTTCATCGCGCCCTGCAGTTCCTCCGGGATGCGGTAGGGCAGGCCGGCGTTGTTGAACACGAGGCGCACGACCCCCTGGATGATCATCGCCAACGCGAAGGTCAGCAGCAGGCCATAAACATGGTCCAGCTTGTACATGCGACGGATCAGCGTGGTTTCCATCAGTGCGCCGAACGCCGCCACCACCAGCGGGGCGATCAACAGTGCCCACCAATACCCGATCTGGAAGGATTCCAGCAGGATGTAGGCCACGAACGCGCCCAGCATGTAGAGCGCGCCGTGGGCGAAGTTCAGAATGCCCAGCATGCCGAAGATCACGGCCAGTCCCAGCGACAGCAACGCGTAGAAGGCGCCGTTCACGATGCCCAGCATCAGTTGGCCGTAGAACAGTTGGGAAGGAATGCCGAAGATGGTAAACATGGATTTGCTCTCTTAGCGCAGCTCAGACACCCAGGTATCCGTGCAGCTTTTCGGTTTCGGCCGGCAGATCGGCATTGGCGATTTCGTCGATGATCTTGCCGTGCTCCATCACGTAGTGGCGATCGGCCACCGTCGCGGCAAAACGGAAGTTCTGTTCCACCAGCAACACGGTGAATCCGCGCTTCTTGATCTCGCGGATCATCTGGCCGATCTGCTGCACGATCACCGGAGCCAGGCCCTCGGTCGGTTCGTCCAGCAGCAGCAACCGGGCACCGGTGCGCAGGATGCGTGCGATCGCCAGCATCTGCTGCTCGCCGCCGGACAACATCGTGCCGCGGCTGCTCGCGCGCTCCTTCAGATTGGGAAACATGGCGTAGATCGTGTCGAGGTCCAGTCCCCCCGATGCAATGACAGGGGGCAGCAACAGGTTCTCGGTCACGGTCAGCGAACGGAAGATGCCCCGGTCCTCCGGGCAGAACGCGATACCAGCCATGCCGATCTGGTCTGGCCGTGCCTGCATCATCTCGCGCCCCTGGAAGGAAATGCTGCCGGCACGCCGGGGTATCAGGCCCATGATGGATTTGAGCGTCGTGCTCTTGCCGGCGCCATTGCGCCCCAGCAGTGTCACGATCTCGCCGGACCGCACTTCGAAGTCCACCCCATGCAGCACGTGACTTTCGTCGTACCACGCCTGCAGCTGCGCGACCTTCAACATCACTTCATTGGACATCTTCGCTCCCCAGGTAGGCCGTAATGACATCGGGGTCCCGCGAGACGGTCTCGTAGTCCCCTTCGGTGAGGACCGTGCCTCGGGTCAGCACCGTGACGATGTCGCACAAGCCCGCGACAACCGAGAGGTTGTGCTCGACAACGATGATGGTGCGCCCGGCACGGATGCGCCGGATCAGGGCCACGATGCGCTCGACGTCCATCTGCGTCATGCCGGCCGTGGGTTCATCGAGCAACATCACGCGCGGATCGAGTGCCAGCGTGGTCGCCAGTTCCAGCGCCCGCTTGTGCCCGTACGACAGCAGGTTGGCCGGTGAATCGGCCAGTTCGCTCAGGCCCACGTCGGCCAGCAGCGATTGCGCCTGCTCCTCGTACTGCCGCAACACCTTGCGGCCGACCCAGAAATCGTAGTTCTCGCCGCGCTGTCGCTGCAACGCAAGACGCACGTTCTCGAGCGCCGTCATGGTCGGGAACGTCGCCGAGATCTGGAAGCTGCGCACCATGCCCAGTCGCGCCACCTCGGCCGGAGTGCGACGGGTGATGTCGCGCCCGGCCAGATGGATGCTGCCCGCGGTCGGTGGCAGGAACTTGCTCAACAGGTTGAAGCAGGTCGTCTTTCCGGCGCCATTGGGACCGATCAGCGCATGGATGGTGCCTTCGCGCACTTTCAGGTTCACGACATCGACGGCGTAGAAACCGCCGAACGCCTTGCGCAGGCCCCGCGCCTCGAGAATCACGTCAGACACGCATGCCTCCGATCATTTGAAAGAACTGCCGCCGTCGACATAGATCACCTGCCCGGTGATCCATGACGCATCGTCCGAAGCGATGAACCCCACGATGGAGGCCAGATCCTTCGGCTGTCCGACCCGACCCAGGGCCAGGCCCTTGGCAAAATCGGCGTATACGTTCGGATTGGCCGCCACATAACCGGCGTTGATATCGGTCTCGACCGCCCCGGGCGCAATGGCGTTGACCGTGATGCCGCGCGGCCCCAGGTGATTGGACAACGACAGTGTCAGCATGTTGAGTGCGGCCTTGCTGGAGCCATAGATGGCCAGGTAAGGTCGACCGCGGATCGCCGCGGTCGACGAGATGTTGATCACGCGCCCGCCATCCCGGAGCCGCGGTATCGCCTTCTGGGTCAGGAAAAACGGCCCCTTGAGATTGACGTTGATGACCTCGTCGAACATCGCCTCGGAGGTCTGCTCCACCGTGCCGTTGGGTGCCACACCCGCGTTGTTGACCAGGATATCGAACCGGGCCACGCCGTTGCGGGCCATCAACTCCCGATCGAATCGGGCCAGCATGTCGTCGATGCAGGCCAACGCGCCCATGTCGGCGGCCAGTGCAAAGGCCTGCCCACCCGCCGCATGGATACGGTCGACCGTCGCCTGAGCCGAGCGGTGGTCAGAACGGTAGACCACGGCCACCAGCGCTCCCATCGCACCCAGCCGTTCGCAGATGGCACTGCCGATGCCACGCCCGCCGCCTGTCACCAGCGCGGACTTTCCGGCCAACGGCCGCGGCGAGGGGCCACCGATGCCGCCGGACGCCGGCCGCTCCTGTTTGCTGATTTCTGTCATCCTCATCCTTCGTTGGGAGTTGCGTACGCTCGACCCACCCGTCTACGAGCAGCAGGCCGCGAGGCTAACAAGGAACACCGACCGATCCAAGAAAACCGGAAAACGGCGCGAAATGATCGCGGATGTGATATTCGCGTCGATCGGGCCCGGTGTGCATCAACCTGCATAGGGCACTTCGGGCAGGCCGCGCACGCCGAGTCCGGTGATCCGGAACACGAAGCCGCTGTCCGGGTGCGGGGACAACAAGCGGCCGTTGCCCGAGTCGTGCAGCGATGTCACGTACAGCTCGTCGAGATCCGGGCCTCCGAAGCTCGGGCAGGTCGGCAGCGGACACGGCGTCTTCACGGTGCGCATCAATACGCCCTGCGGATCGAACTGCCCGACAGCGGCAATCTGTGGCAACGCCACCCAGAGGCAGCCATCTGAGTCCACCGTGGCGCCATCGGGCAAGGAGCCGTGCGGCTTGGTATCGATGAAGGTTCGGGGCGCAGCAACCCGGCCGCTGGCGCCATCGTAGTCATAGACCCGGACTTCACAATCCGGCGAGTCCGCGAAATACATCTTGTCGCCCGCGGGACTGAAACAGGTGGCATTCGACAGGCGGATGTCGTCGTCGATCTGCTCCACCGAGCGGTCCGCGTTGAGCCGGTACAGGATCCCCGCGCACTTCACGCCCGCGGTGCGGCTCCAGGGGTCCTCGAGAATGGTGCCGACCAGAAAGCGGCCCTGCCGATCGGTCTTTCCGTCGTTCAGGCGCGCGTCTTGCGGCAGATCGGACGGCCGGGCGAACGGCGTCACCGCACCCGTGTCCAGATCCAGCAGATACCACCCATCGTTCAGCGCCGCCAGCAGCTGCTTCTGCGAGCGCATCAGCGCAACGCTGCCGACCAGGCCGGGCACGACCCAATCCGTCACCTGACCGGAGCCAGGCGCGAGTCTGCGCACGAGCTTGCGCACGCTGTCGACCCAGTACAGGCACTGCGTGCGGCTGTCCCACAATGCCCCTTCGCCCAGCTTGTCGCGGCTGGCCTCGATCCTGTCCATTTGCAGTTGCATCGCGTGGCGTCCTCCTGTTTCGGCAGCACGCAGCACACCTGGTCCACCGGAGCGCGCAAGCATACGCATGCGCACGCGCAGCCTCGCGCGCCGGGCCCCAAATCACATCCGTGAACATCCGGCCACGCATTGACCCTGGGCTTGGGCGCGCGGCATCATCGCCCATCACAACTGTGCTTGGGAGCATGCATGAATCGACTTGCGGGAAAGGTTTGCCTGATCACGGGCGCAGCGCATGGCCAGGGTGCGCTGGAGGCGGAAATGTTCACGCAAGAAGGCGCCCGCGTGGTGGTGACCGACGTGGACCATGAAGCGGGCCGCGCGCTGGCGTCCCGGCTGCAGGATGCCGTCTATCTGCCGCTCGATGTGGCGGACGAACATGGCTGGAGCGAGGTGGTACGGGCCACGATGGAACGCTTCGGCAAGCTCGACGTGCTGGTCAACAATGCCGGCATCTACAACCGCTCCAACATCGTCGATACCACGGTCGAGGCCTACACCCGGATCTTCCAGGTCAACCAGCTCAGCGTGTTCCTGGGCATGCGCGCGGTCATCCCGGTGATGAAGAAGAACGGCGGCTCGATCGTCAACATTTCGTCCGTCGCCGGCATGATCGGCAGCGCCGGCGCGATTTCATACACGTCGTCCAAATGGGCGGTACGCGGCATGACCAAGACAGCGGCGCTGGAACTGGCGGACTACAACATCCGCGTGAATTCCGTACATCCGGGCCTGATCGACACCGACATGGTGCGCCAGGGCGTGGGCCCCGAACGCGCGCAGGAGATCACCCGGGGAATCCCGCTGGAACGGGTCGGCACCGTCGCCGAAGCCGCCTATCTGGTGCTGTACCTGGCGTCGGACGAGAGCACCTACTGCACCGGCTCCGAGTTCGTGGTCGACGGTGGCCATGTCGCAGGACGACCACGAAAGATGGTGGAATGATGACAGACACATTGTTGCCTTCCGTTGCCGCGGGCCGGCGCATGGCCGGCAAGGTGGGCCTGGTCACGGGCGCGGCGGTCGGCATCGGCAAGGCCATTGCCAGGCGCTTCGCGGCCGAAGGCATGATCGTGGGTGTCAACGACATCGATGGCGCGGGAGTCCGCGCCGTCGTGCAGGAGATCCGCGCAGCCGGCGGGCAAGCCGTCGAACTGGTGCTGGACATCGGCCTACGCGGCAACATGCACGATGCCGTGCAGACCCTTGCGCGGACACACGGCCGCTTCGACGTGATGGTCAACAATGCCGCGTGGGTGCATTACGAGGCCATCCCCGCCATCACGGAAGACAGCTTCTCGCGCATGATGGCTGCCGGCTTCGCCAGTGTGACCTGGGGCACCCAGGCCGCTGCGCAGGCCATGGGTGACGACGGTGGTGCCATCATCAACATCGCATCGGGTGCATCCTTCCTCGGCCTGAACAACGCCATGATCTATTGCGGCATCAAGTCCGGCGTGCTGGGCCTGACCCGCGCAGCGGCGGTGGAACTGGGCCCGCGGAAGATACGGGTCAATGCGGTCGCGCCCGGTCCGACCTGGTCGCCCACCACCGCTGCCGTGCTGCCCCCCGACAAGGCCCGGAACCGCGCCGACCGCACCCCGCTTCGGCGCATCGGAGAGCCGGAGGATGTCGCCCGTGCGGCGTTTTTCCTGGCCGACACGGAAAGCGCGTTCGTGACCGGAGCGGTGATCTCGGTCGATGGCGGACTGACCTTTGCCTACCAGTAAGGTCTTCCTGTTCGCGCGAGCCCGCGCGGACCAACGCCTGGCCGACTTCGTGCAATGGTTCGCGCGGGACTACCCCGCGGCACTGCGTGCGG
This sequence comes from Comamonadaceae bacterium G21597-S1, assembly GCA_027214345.1. Lineage (GTDB taxonomy): Bacteria > Pseudomonadota > Gammaproteobacteria > Burkholderiales > Burkholderiaceae_C > CAISIP01. Next base: position 164,879 of record JAPWHR010000006.1, on the reverse strand, counting down.
CGCAGGCGCCCTTGCAGCGCTTCGTGCTCAATATCTGCGATGTGGTGCCGACATTCCGCATCGCACCCTTCATCGCACGGGGCGGCGCAGCGCGCCCCGCCTACGACGTGTGCGCGGAGCTGTGGTTCGCGGGCGATCCCGGCTCCGACTGGCACACGACCTGCCTGGACGGTCTTGGTGCGCGCGCCGAACACGTGCACGGTTACCGTGTCGACGAGAAGGTGCTCTATGCACCGGCAGCCGGAACCCCCGTGGACATCAAGTTCATGGCGCTGGGCCGCTGGCAGGACCACCTGACGGACGCTGAAGGACGCCGCTACTGGACGGAACATGCCCGGTTGGTACCGCGTATCCATGTGGGCGTGAACCAGTACGTGCAGAACTGGGTGACGGCCGGCACCGCGCCGGACTGCCCGACGGTAACGGGTATTGCCGAACTGCACTTCGCGTCCGTGCAGTCGCTGGGTGAAGACTTCTATGTGTCGGCCGAGGGCCAGGAAGAAATTCGCCGGGACGTATCGCGCTTCACCAAGAGCGCCACGACGCTGTGCGTGCGCGAACAGGTGATCCTCGCATCGGCCGGTTGATTGCGCACCAAGCGGGATGTGGGCCTGCCCATGCAGGCCCACACTGCGCATGCAGCCCGGTATCCGGTCAGGGAAACGGTTTGGGATGCGGATCGTCGACGGCCGACCAGGCGTGTCCGATCTCCGTCAGCAAGGTCAGCGGTTCTGGCAATGCGAAATCCGCTTGTGCATCGAGCACCACCGCACGATAAGCCGCCGTATTGCAGGCACGCACCGCGTCCTGCGCGCTGTCGAACCATAGCTCCAGCACCCCGTCACTCGCGAACGTCGGCGTGCCCATGACACGCCCGATCACGAGACGCCGGATCGCAGCGGCCAACTCGGGCGCGGCCAGGATGGCATCGGCATGCCGGACGCAGGCGCCGGCAAAGGCCTCGGCATCGAGACCCGGCCTGGATGTCAGGAAACTGATCAGCCCGAAGCGCGCGCCGCGTCCGTCCTTGCGGACATCTTCGTCGACCGTCATCATGGCGTTGAGCATCTTGTCCTGGAATACGCGCAACTCGTCCTCCTGCATCACCGGCCGTACGCGTGGATCGGCCGGCTGGACCGCCACCAGGTCGTCGCTGCGCAGCCACAACATGCCGACGCCGTCGTAGCGGCGGGAGGCCCCCGGTATCCCAGGATCCTGTTCGAGCGTGCAGCAGTAGGCCAACCTCGGATACTGGTGGACCAGATCCGGAAAGGTCTGCGCCAGTTCCGAATGCTGCTTCCAGCGCGGCGCAAACTCATGGTGCTGCAGTGCCGCGTTGCGGTGTACGACATAGACACGCTTGATGGTCATCGTGGCGGACCCGATCCTCGGTTGCGACAGGTATCGACGTTGTTGTGGCGATGGTCAAGGACGCAGCAAGCTGCACTTGCTTTGCGCCGCCGGACGCCAGGCCTGTTCCGGCGGCACGACTTTCTCGATCTTGTAGTAGTCCCAGGGCGCCTTGGATTCGGCCGGAGTCTTGATCGAAACCAGGTACATCGGGCGCAGCATCGTGCCGTCGTCGCGGCGCGACACGTTCTTGAGTTCGAAGTCGGTCACCGGCGTGGTCTTGAACCTGGCCATGATCTTCTCACCGTCGGTACCACCGGTCGCCTTGGCCAGCCGCAGATACTGGGTGACCGCGGTATACACCCCTGCTTCGAGGTGGCTTGGCGGCACGGACGTCTTCTGGTACTCCATGTAGCGCTTGCTCCAGGCCCGCGTCTCGTCGTTGCGGTCATGGTAGAACGGCGACACCATGCGCAGGCCTTGTGCGGTCTTCAGGCCCAGCGTGTGGATGTCATTGATCGACGCAGTGAGCAAGGCCAGTTTCTGCCCCTGCTGCATGACGCCGAATTCGTTGGATTGCTTGATCACGTTGACCATGTCCTCGCCAGTCGTTCCCAACGCGATCACGTCCGCGCCGGACGCCTGGGCGGTCAGGATCAGCGACGAGTAGTCCTGCATGCCCAGGGGATGGCGCGAGACGCCCACGACCTTGCCGCCGGTGGCGGTGACGAATTCGCGCACATTGGCCTCGAGCGACTTGCCAAACGCGTTGTCGGTGGTGAGGATGTAGAAGGTCTTGGCGCCTTGCGACGCAAAGCCGTTGATGACCGCCCGGGGAAGCGAGTAGGCGTCCCAGACGAACTGGGTGCTGAAGGCGGAGCAGGCGGTGCCCGTGAGATCCTCGCTGCCGGGGCCGGCAATCAGCAAGGGGATCTTCGCCTTCTTCACCAGATCGACGAGACCCAGGGTGATGGGCGAGATGGCATTGGTCATGATGGTGCTGACCTTCTCGCGTTCGATCCATTCGCGCGCAATCGTCAGCGCCACATCGGGCTTGCGCTGGGTGTCGCCCTGCAGCAACTCGATCTTGCGGCCGTTGACGGTGCCACCGAAGTCGTCCACCGCCATCTGCGCAGCGCCGACGATGGTGGCGCCGCCAATCTGCCCGCCACCGAAATAGGTCAGCACGCCGATCTTGACCGGCTCCTTGTCCTGGGCCAGGACGGTCGGCGCCGAAGCGGCGCACAGCAGCGTGGCCGCCAGGACGTGCGCGATCGACGCGCGTCGGGTTGTGAGGAAGGAAGGCAGTTTCATGGCTTTACTCGCAAGTGGATGGAACAGGAAGGCAAAACAGGATGGCGCACGCGGCGCCAGGCATGGGCGCGCTTCAGAGGATGGCGAAAACCTGGTACTTGGGGCCGGTTTCAAGGCGCATGCCGTTGGCAACGGCGATCACGCCGTTGAGCCACTGGTACTTCGGCGCCGCGGTCTCGAAGCGCGGTGTGGTGCGCGCGTAATAGGCGTCGTACGGCAGTATCTCGCGCTGCTTGAAGCGCTCGAGCATCTCCGGCTTGGGTATGGTGACGCCGGTGTAACGCATGTAGATCAGCGCCTCGTCATCGGTGCGCAGCGTGACCCGGACGTCGATGTTCCAGGAGCCGTCCGACTGCACGGACAACCAGTCCGCGCCATCGGGCAGGACGGTGCCACGCAGGCGCGGGCCTTCAAACGTCCCGCCGTTGATGGGCACGATGATGCGCTTGTGGTCCGCAACCTGGCCGATCGCCTGGGTGCGATCCAGCGCCACATCCAGATTCAGCGTGAACAAAGGTGTTGAAACGAGGGTATCCATGGTTCCGGTTCTCAGATCAGTGTGAATGGGTTCGCGATACGGGCACTACGGATCAGGACTTGTTGAGCAGCCTGCACTTGCTCTCCGCCGCAGGACGCCAGGCCTCGGCCGCCGGGACGGTGCGCTCGACCTTGTAGTAGTCCCAAGGCGCCTTGGACTCCGCCTTGGACTTGACCTGCAGCAGGTACATCGGGCGCATCATCTGGCCGTCGTCGCGACGGCTGACGTTCTTCATCTCGAAGTTGTTCAGTGCAATCGCCTTGAGCTTGGCCATGACGGCGGGGCCATCCGTGGTTCCTGCAGCCTGCACCGCCTTGAGGTAGTGCTCCATGCTGCTGTAGACACCGGACTCCATGAAGGTCGGCATGATGCCGCCCGACACCTTCAGGTAGCGCTCGGTCCAGGCTCGGGCCTCGGCATTGAGGTCGTGGTAGAACGGCGCCACCATCTTCAGGCCCTTGGCCTGTTCCAGGCCGATGGCGTGCACATCCTGGATGTTCATCGACAACACGACCATCTTCTGGCCCGCCTGCATGATGCCGAACTCGTTGGCCTGCTTGATCAGGCTCACGCTATTCTCGCCGGTGGTACCCAGCGCAATCGCATCGGCCTTGGATGCCTGGGCGCGCAACAGCACCGACGAGTAGTCCTGCATCGATGCCGGGAATCGTCCGGAACCCACCACCGTGCCGCCGGAGGCTGTGATGAACTCGCGCGCATTGGATTCGGCCGACTTGCCGAATGCGTTGTCCACGGTGATGACATACCAGGTCTTGACGCCTTCGCGGCTGACGCCATTGATCACGGCACGCGGCAGGGAGTACACGTTCCAGATGTAGTTGGTGCTGAACTCGGAGCAGGCGACGCCTGTGAAATCCTCGCTGCCGGGTCCGACCAGCTGCAGCGGGATCTTCGCCGGCTTGGTGATGTCCGAGATGGCGAAGGTCGTGGCCGACGTGGCGTTGGCAAACAAGGCCGTGATCTTTTCCTGGTCAATCCATTGGCGTGCAATGGCCAGCGCGACATCGGGCTTTCCCTGCTCATCACCGACCAGCAGCTCGATCGGCCTTCCCAGCAGCTTGCCGCCGAAATCGTCGATCGCCATCTGGGCCGCGCTGGAGACAGACTTGCCGCCGATCTGCTGGCCACCAAACGGGGTCAACAGGCCGAGCTTGATCGGCGTCGTATCCTGCTGGGCCAGCGCCACGCCGGGCACCGCCACAGCGGCCATGGCCAGCAGCGCGGCGGTACGCATGCCGGTGTACACATGGGAACGCACTGTCGCTAGACAGGCGCAAACGGATCGGTCATTCATGGTCTCTCCTCGGGGTAAGGGCGCTGCTCGCGCCACTGGCGGGTTCGAGCGCAAAGTTTATGGAGCCAGGTGAATTGCGCATGCATGCGCGCACAAATCGCGTATGTGATTGATCCGCGGGCGGGCACGCCTGGTCATGGGATGCACGATAGTCGGCCATCCCCCAAGGATGAAGAACCACATGCAAGCCCATCAACAAGACAAAGAAATGGCCGACAAGGCCATCCTGGTGACCGGAGGAGGATCCGGCATCGGAAAGGCCAGCGCACTGTTGCTCTCGCAGGCCGGCGCGCGGGTCGCGATCGCGGACCAGTCCCTGTCCGCTGCCACCGAGACGGCCATGATGATCCGCGCCGCCGGCGGCGATGCCCTGGCGCTGCAAGCCGACGTGTCGGACGAACACTCCGTCATGCACATGATCGATGGAACCGTCTCCGCGTTCGGTCGACTGGACGGTGCCTTCAACAACGCCGGCATCGGTGCCGGCCGCATCGGCGCACTGCCGCAGAACATCGCCGAAATGCCGGTGGAGACCTGGAGCCGCATCATCGCGGTCAACCTGACCGGCGTCTGGCTGTGCATGAAGTACGAGCTGGCCCAGATGCAGAAACAGGGGCACGGTGGCGCCATCGTCAACACCGCGTCCATCGCCGGCCTGACCGGCATCCCGACCGCTTCGGCTTATGTTGCCAGCAAGCATGGCGTGCTGGGGCTGACCAAGACCGCCTCGCTCGAATATGCGGCAAAGCGCATACGCGTCAACGCGGTCTGCCCGGGTTACGTGGAGACCGGCATGACGGAAGACCTGAGCGCACAGCGCATCGCCGCCATCGTCGACAAGGTACCGATGAAACGCATGGGAACACCGGCGGAGATCGCGCAACTGGTGCTGTGGTTGCTGTCGGAGCGCGCGTCCTATATGACTGGCGCGGGAATCACCGTCGATGGTGGCACCACGGTCGGCTGACACCGTCGCGGCATCGCCAATCACATACGCGATTTTCCGGCACTCCGAACCCATCGTCGACGTGCCTTGCTAAGCTTTGAAACGCAGTCCCGCCACCCGTCGCGCCATGCGCACGCACATCAACTGGAGAACACCGTGTCCAAGATCATCTCGCTTGCATTCACCAATGCGACCAACGAACGCCACGAGGAATACAACAAGTGGTACGACGAGCAACATCTCGTCGACGCGCTGGTCATCCCCGGCATCCAGTGGGGCGAGCGCTACCGGCTCTGCGACAACAGCCGCAACAAGTCTCCTTACCGCTACCTGGCCATCTACGAGATCGACGACGTGCTGAAGATGCAGCATGAAGTGAATACGCGCGCGAACACGCCGCGCATGCCGCGCAGCGAACTCATGGATATGGACCGCGTCTTCTATGAATACGAACTGATCACGCCGCGCATGACCCATGCCCAGGCGCTGGCGATCCGGGAAGGCAAGGCGTGAGCCTCAATCGCAGAATCGTGCTGGCGTCGCGTCCCGTCGGCGACCCGGTTCCCGAGAATTTCGAGGTGCAGGACGTTCCGATGCCCGAACCGGGCGAAGGCCAGGTGCTGGTCAAGACCCTCTGGTTGTCCATTGCTCCATACATGCGCTGGCGCATGAACGATGCCAAGTCGTATGCACCGCCCGTGGCGCTGGGCGACGTGATGGTCGGCGCCACCGTGGGCGAGGTCGTGCACTCGCGCCACCCCGACTTCGCCGCTGGCGATATCGTGATCGGCCTCGGGGGCTGGCAGCAGTATGCGGTCTGCGACGGCACAGCCTTGCGAAAGCAGGATGCCGAATGGGGCAAGAGCGCTGTCATGCTCGGCGTGCTCGGCGGCAACGGCATGACGGCCTACGCCGGCCTGTTCCACATCGGCAAGCCCAAGCCCGGGGAGACCGTGGTGGTGGCCGCTGCGTCCGGCGGCGTGGGCTCCCTGGTGGGCCAGATGGCCAAGCTGCGCGGTGCCCGCGCGGTCGGTATCGCCGGCGGTCCCGAGAAGTGTCGCTTCGTCGTCGACGAGCTGGGCTTCGACACCTGCCTCGACCACCGTGCGCCCGACTTCGCGCTGGCGTTGGCCAAGGCCTGTCCGGACGGCATCGACGTCTACTTCGAGAATGTCGGCGGCGCGGTCTGGAACGCGGTGCTGCCACTGCTCAATGACTTCGCGCGCGTGCCGGTATGCGGCGTGATCTCCCAGTACAGCGCCACCGAACCGCCGCCCGGACCCGATCGCACGCCCGAACTGATGCGCCTCATCCTGTCCAGGCGGCTGGAGCTGCGCGGATTCGTGCTGACGGATTTCCTGCACATCCAGGAGGAATTCAATGCCGCAGCCGTTGCCTGGCATCGCGCCGGTCAGCTGCGCTACCGGGAAGACGTGCACCGGGGTATCGATGCCGCGCCGCAGGCCTTCATCGGCATGCTCAAGGGCAAGAATTTCGGCAAGGTGCTGGTACAGGTCGCCCAGGACTGACCGGCCTCGCGCAACCGGCCCATCCATATTTTCACTGTCACACGTTCAACCAGGAGACTGAAACCCCATGCATTGCATCATCACGGGAGCGGCACGCGGCATCGGCCGTGCCATCGCGCGCCGACTGGCGCAGGACTCCCTCACGCGCGACAAGGCGCCCGCCGCCCTGTTGCTGTCCGACCAGCACGCATCCGAGCTGGAAGTGCTGGCGGAGGAATTGCGCGCCAAGGGCCACCACATCACCTGCTTCGCCGGTGACATGTCCGACCCCGAGGTTCCCGCACGCATGGTCGCCGCGGCGGTCGACGCATTCAAGACCATCGACGTGGTGATCTCGAATGCCGGCTACGCCGTCGGCAACTCGTTCATGGATTTCAAGCTCGAAGACTGGGATCGCAACTTCGCCGTGCATACGCGCGGCGCCTGGCTGCTGGCCAAGGCATCGCACCAGTACCTCAAGGCAACGCGCGGCAACATGCTGATCACCGCGTCGATCTCCGGCTCGAACGCAACGCCGGCGCTGGGCGCCTACAGCCCGAGCAAGGCCGCCACGCTGATGTTCGCCAAGCAGTTGGCGGTCGAATGGGGTCCGGACGGTATCCGCGTCAACGCCTTGTCGCCGGGACTGGTGCATACCGATGGCAGCAACGTGGTATTTGCCGACCCCGAGGTCAAGGCCTTGCGCGCATCCAAGATTCCGTTGCGCCGGGTGGCCGATCCGGAAGACATGGCCAATGTCGTGTCCTTCATCGTGGGACCGGACGCCGCCTATATCTCCGGCGCCGACATCGTGGTCGATGGCGGCCTCGTCAACACGCTGATGCCCAACCTGGGCATGAGCAACAACTGGAACGGAAAAGTCACCGGCTGAGGCGACCGCTCCGTTTCCCCGACCGAGTCCATTGATCGCAATGGATGCCGTGCATTCCGGGTACAGCGGTTCGGGTACCCCATCAACAACGAAGGACGACACATGCTGCAACTCTCCACTGTCGTGGCCAAGCCGCGACGCACCCTGATCCGCCTGCTGGCAGCCGGCCTCATGGGCGCCACCCTGCCTGCCGCGGTCACCGCCGCCGCCGACGACACCGTGCTCAAGATGGGCCTGCTGACCAGTTTCGGCGGCAACCAGATCGGAGGCAAGATGGTGGTCGCAGCTGCACAAATGGCCATCGACGATTTTGGTGGCTCGGTGTTGGGCAAGAAGATCGAGTTGCTGACCGGCGACGAGCAATACAAGCCCGATGTCGCGCTGTCCGTGGCGCGCCAATGGATGGATGAAGAAAAACTCAATGTCATGGTGGCCAACACCATTTCGGCCTCCACGTTTGCGCTGGTCGACCTGGCCAAGAAGAACAAGATTCCCCTGCTCCTGACCGGTCCGGGCAGCGAGGACCTCACCGGCAGCTCGTGCTCGGAGTTCACCAGCAACTACATATGGAATGTGTATTCGCTGCCGCGCGCGGTCATCAATGGCATGAGCCAGGAGGGAGCCAAGACTTGGTACATCCTGACAATCGACAACGCCTACGGGAAGTCCCTGGAGAACAACGCCACCGAGTTCATCGCGGCGGCGGGCGGCAAGGTGCTGGGCGTGTCCCGTTTCCCCTTGACCATGCAGGATTACTCTGCCTTCATCCTGCGCGCACAGGCGTCCAAGGCCGACGTGATCGCACTGGGAACCACCGGTGACAACACCGTGAGCATCATCAAGCAGGCCAACGAGTTCGGCGTGCTCGCCGGCGGCCAGAAGCTCGCGGCGCTGTCGATGAACATCCAGGATGTACACGCCATCGGCCTGAACCAGGCCAAGGGCCTGCGCATGGTGTCGCCGTTCTACCATGACATGAACGACGAAACCCGCGCCTGGAACAAGCGTTTCCTCAAGTACTCGGACAACAAGATCCCGACCTTGATCGAGTCAGGCGTCTACAGCGCCGTGACGCACTATCTCACCGCGGTCAAGGCCGCTGGAAGCACGAACGGGCCCGCGGTGATGGCCAAGATGCGGACGGTGCCCGTCAATGACTTTCAGATGAAGAACGTGATGCGCCGCGACGACGGCCAGATGATGCGCCCCATGTATCTGCTCGAAGTCAAGTCACCCGCGGAATCGAAGGAGCCGTGGGACTACTACAAAGTGGTGCGCAACGTGCCTGCCAGCGAAGCATGGCGTCCGGCGGCGCAGAGCCAGTGCCAGCTGCTCAAGAAGTAGATGGGCACGGGCGGGGGCCTGCTGCTCCCGCGGGGTCCTGGCGCCTGCGTGGCGCCGATCCCGATGACCGCGGCGCGAACCCTGCGCCGGAAGCCGCAAAGCAAGGCGCCGCGTCCCAGCGGCGCTTTTTCTTTGGGATCCGTGGCGGGCGGTATCGCATGGATGGCAGAACAAAGGGCCTCGAAGGCCCTTGGTGCCGACCTGCACGCCGTGTCGTGCCAGTCTGCGAGACGAAGCCGCCCACCAGGCGCGGCTGCCCCATGGCCGCAGTCAGCTCTTGGGACGTTTTGCTTCGGCTTCTTCTGCCGTGATCCGCGGCGAAATCACCTCATAGTCCAGGAACATGCGATCGGTGCCGACCGCGTCCGAACGCGGCATGGCCGCCGTGCCCGCGCGTTGGGCAATCGCCTTGTGGATGTCGGTGATGTCGGCGGTCTCGATCTCGTACAGGGCCATGTAGCGATAACCCAGCTGCTGCCGCGACTGGTCCGACATGCGAAAGCGCTGGGCGGACTTGACGCCTGGAATCGCCAGCACATCGAAGACATGCTGGTTCTCGTACCAGTCGTTGTAGTCGGCCTCGCGGCCTTCGGCGGCATTGGTCATTGCGATCGTCAGATATTTCTTCATGGGAATTCCGGTGCCTGATGCACCGCTGTGGGATGAAAACGGGTTGGTGTGCCCATGCTAGATGGTCGCCATGCGGATGGCCGGCGCTCGCACCAAGAATCGCATGCGTGATACCTGGGCGCCAACCACGCATGCCATGCCGGCAGCATGACCGCCGTCGGCACGCAGGCCCACCGGCGGCCCGGCCATGGACATGACCGTCAGGCTGCAAGCGCCCGCTTCAGCGGCTTGAACACGAAGCCGCGATGACCGTCCCGTACCGCGGACTCGCACAACTCACGGTATTTCTGGAATCCTCCGGTGAACAAGGTGAGGCCTCGCGGCTTGCCCTCGATGTTCGCGTTGACGTACCAGGTATTGGCCTTGGACAGCAAGGTCCGTTGCGAGTACATGTGAACCAGTTCCATCCATTCGTCTTCCGCCTGCCGGGTCGGCTCGACGGCGGCCAGTCCGTTGTCGCGCATGTGCGTGATCAGGCCGGCGATCCAGTCGACGTCGTGTTCGCTCAACCGGGGAATATTGGCGAGGGCCGCGGGCCCGTTCGGCCCCGTGGTCAGGAACAGGTTCGGGAACCCTTCCATCATGTGGCCCAGATAAGAGCGTGCGCCCTGCTTCCAGTGCTCCTTCAGGGTGCGGCCATTGCGACCGATGACATCGAATGCCAGCATCGCTCCGGTCAGCGCATCATAGCCGGCGGCAAAGATGAGCGCATCGAGCGCGGTTTCGCCCGCCTGTGTTCGCACACCCTTCTCGGTGATTTCGACGATCGGATCGGTGAGGCAGTCCATCAGGTGGACATTGGGCTTGTTGAAGGTCTCGTAGTAGCCGGTGTCCAGGCAGGGGCGGCGGGCGAAGATCGGATAACCGCGCGGCTTGAGCTTCTCGGCCGTTACGGGGTCCTCGACGACCTCGCTGATCTTGCCCCGCACGAAGTCCGCGACCTGGGCATTGGCCTCTTCGTTGACCAGCAGGTCGGCAAAGGTACCCAGCAGCACCAGGCCGCCGGCGTTCCAGGCGTCCTCCATGAGCTGGCGCCGCTGGGACGGCGTCACGCTGAAGAAGGCACGGCTGGACTGGGGGCGCATCCCGCCAATCGGACTGTTGCGGGCGATCTCGCGCATGCCGGCATAGTGACGTTTGATCTCCGCGATGTAGTCCGGCTCCAGCGCCTCATTGCGCATCGGCATCGTGAAGCTCGGCGTGCGTTGATAGACGAACAATTCGCCGGCCTGCTTGCCGACTTCCTGCACGATCTGGATTCCGGACGATCCGGTACCGATCACGCCGACCCGCCGGTTCTCGAAGCTGACCGGCTCATGCGGCCACCGCGCGGCGCGCAGCAACTGGCCCTTGAACCGCTCGATACCCGGAATCTCCGGATCTTTCGGAACCGACAGGGGGCCGGTGGCCATGACGCAATACGTGGCCTCGAAGACCTCTCCACGATCGGTGGTCACCACCCACAACGCGCGCTCCTCGTCCCAGGTCGCACCATTGACGCGGGTATTGAACTGGAAGTCCTTGCGCAGGTCCAGCCGCTTGGCGACAAACGCGAAGTACTCCAGGAGCTCGGGTTGGGCGGCGAACTGCTCCGACCAGGTCCACTCCTGCTCGATCTCCTGCGAGAACGCATAGCTGTAGTCCAGGCTGGGCAGGTCCACCCGCGCGCCCGGGTACCGGTTCCAGTACCAGACTCCGCCGAAATCGCCACCCATCTCGAGCCCCAGCACACGCAGGCCCATCTCACGATATTTGTAGACTGCGTACAGGCCGCCGAAACCCGCACCGACCACGACGACATCCAGGCGTCGTGTCGCGCCGCGGCCAGCATCACGCGAGGCGGCCGTGTCGCGGCGCGCATCCGGACGCGTCGGATCGCCAGTCACACGCTGTTCGCCAAGGGTCGGGTTGCTCGGGGCTAGGTTTCCGTGGGAGGGTCCGGTATTCATGTCTGCTTCTGGTTGCCTGTGCGGGTAGTCCAGCGAAAGTCGCGCTGACCTTGTCAGCGACGGCATTACCACAGCCCCGCAACGGCATGGGTTTGAAGAGACGCGATGGTGCCTGCCGCTCGGTCAGGAGGCAAGAAACTGCGGTGCGACGAGCACCAATATCACACACATGTTTCTTGCCGCCGCGTCGCCGGCGCGGCAACGGGGCCGGACGTCGTCAGTCGGCGCCAAGCCGGGTGATCAGCGGCGCTTGGGCGCCAGCGGCTGCATCCGACAGCGTGATCGTGGCCGCGAGCTTGCGTGCGATGACCCGGGCTGTGGCATCGTCCGCGGCATGCACGACGGCCAAGGGATCCCCGGCCCGCACATGGGCACCCAGCGGCAGCACCTCGCTGAACCCGACCCGGTGGTCGATCCGGTCCGCAGCCTGGCGGCGGCCGCCGCCGAGTTCGATCACCAGCAGGCCGATGTCGCGCGTGGCCACCTTGCCGACCCAGCCGTCGCGCGGGGCCGGCACCGCGTGGGACACCGGGGCCGCCACCAGATACTGCTCCGGACGCTCGACGAAATCCGCCGGCCCGCCCAGTGCGGCGACCATGCGCGCGAATCGCTCCAGCGCAGAGCCGTCGTCCAGCACCCGGTCGATGTGTTCGAGCGCGTCGTCGTGCTTGCTCGCCAGTCGGCCCAGCACCAGCAGTTCGGCGCACAAAGCCGTGGTGATCTCGCGCAACCGCGATTCGCGTCGCTTGCCGCTCAGGAACTCCAGGGCCTCCCACACTTCGAGCACGTTGCCGCAGCTGTGACCGAGCACCTGGTTCATGTCGGTGATCAGCGCCCGTGTCGGCAGCCCGGCGCCGTTGGCGACCGACACCAGTGAGCGCGCCAGTGCCTGCGCCATCTCCATGGAGGCGGCAAAGGCTCCGTTGCCGGTCTTGACGTCGAGCACCAGGCCCTGCAGCCCGGCCGCGAGTTTCTTCGACAGGATGCTGGCCGTGATCAGCGGGATCGACTCGACGGTGGCGGTCACGTCGCGGATCGCGTACAGCCGGCGATCGGCCGGCGCCAGGTCGGCGGTCTGGCCGACGACGGCACAGCCGGCGCCCCGCACGGCGGCGCGCAGTACATCGTTCGTCGGCGCCGTCTGGTAGCCGGGAATGCTGTCCATCTTGTCCAGCGTGCCACCGGTATGTCCCAGGCCGCGCCCGGAGATCATCGGCACATAGGCGCCGCAGGCGGCCAGCATCGGCGCCAGCATCAGGCTGACCTTGTCGCCGACGCCGCCGGTGGAATGCTTGTCCAGGATCGGGCCGCCGAGGTTCTCGCCGGCCCAGTCCATGGTGCTGCCCGAATGGGTCATCGCGCGGGTCAGCGCCACCGTCTCGGAGGTGTCCAGCCCATTGAGAAATGCGGCCATCGCCATTGCGGCGGCCTGCCCCTCGCTCCAGCTGCCGTCGACCAGGCCGGCGACAAAGGCGCCGATCTGCGATGCGTCGAGCACGCCGCCGTCGCGCTTGATGCGGATGATTTCCTGGGCCAGCATCGTCATCGCGTCGCCGCGCGTTCAGGCCAGGTGTTCGGGCCCGAAGCTGTGCGGCAACAGTTCGTCGAGCGTGAAGCGCGCGCGCACCTGCTGCGGGCTCGCGATCAGGATCGGGGTGTCGGGCCCGGCGAACTCCCGGATCTTCTGGCGACAGCCGCCACATGGCGTGACCAGCCCGTCGCCATGGCCGACCACCAGCACCGCCTGCACCTGCGTGCCACCGGCCAGCACCATCGCGCTCAGCGCCCCGGCTTCGGCGCAGACGCCTTGCGGATACGCGGCATTCTCGACATTGCAGCCGGCATGGATGCGACCCTGCGCATCGAGCACCGCGGCGCCGACGTGGAACTTCGAGTACGGTGCATGTGCACGCGCCATCGCCGCCGTGGCTGCGGCCAGCATCGCGTCGCGTTGCGTGTCGGTGACGGGTGGCCGTGTATCGGTCATGGGCTCAACGCTCCTTCAGGTACGGCCGGCCCAGGGCCTGCGGCGCCACGGTGCGCCCGATGAAGCCGGCCAGCAGCACCACGGTCAGCAGGTACGGCAGCGCCTGGATCAGTTGCACCGGCACCAGGCCGATGATCGGCAGCGGCACGCCCTGCAAGCGGATGGCCACCGCATCGAGAAAACCGAACAGCAGGCAGGCCCAGAACGCCTTGACCGGATGCCACTTGCCGAAAATCAGCGCGGCCAGCGCCATGAAGCCACGCCCGGCCGTCATGTTGGGCACGAAGGCTGCGTTCTGCGCCAGCACCAGGTAACTCCCGGCCAGGCCGCACAACAGGCCGTTGAGCGTGAGCGCCGCATACCGCATGCGCGAGACCGACACGCCGGCCGCGTCCACCATGTGGGCGTTCTCGCCCACCGCCCGCAGCCGCAGACCGAAGCGCGTGCGGAACATCAGCCACCACACAGCGGGCACCAGCAGCAGGGCCACATACACCAGCGCGTTGTGGCTGAGCAGGCCCTGGCCGATGACCTGGCCCAGCACCGGGATGCCTTGCATGGCGTCGACGAGGCCCGGCATCAGGGCCTGCATGCGTACCTCGTTGCTGACCGGCGGCGTCTGGCCGCCTTGCGCAAACCAGGCGATACCCAGCACCGCCGTCATGCCCACGGCAATGATGTTGATCGCCACGCCCGACACCACCTGGTCGCCGCGATGGCTGACGCAGGCAAAACCGTGCAGCCAGGACAACAGCACCGTGACACCCATGGCGATCAGCAGCGCAATCGCCGTGGAGCCGAACGCGACACCGGCGGCGCCGGCCGCAAACGCGGCGAACAACATCTTGCCTTCGAGGCCGATGTCGATGACGCCGGAGCGCTCCGACAGCAGGCCGGCCAGCGCGCAAAGAATGAGTGGCGTCGACACGCGCAGCGTCGACGCGATCAGCGAACCGATCATGGCCTCATCCATGGGCCGCTCCCTTCTGCGCGGAGCCGCCTGCTCCCAGCATGTGCACGACCCGCGCCACCGCCGGCGCCAGCACATAGGCCATGGCACCGGAGAACAACACGATGAAGCCCTGCAACATCACGACCATGTCGCGGCTGAAGCCGCGTACCTCGAAGCTGACCTCGGCACCGCCCTGGAACAGCGCGCCGAACAGGATGCTGGCGAGCACGATGCCGAACGGATGGCTGCGCCCCATCAGCGACACTGCGATGCCGGTGAAACCCGCGCCGCTGACGTATTCGAGCATCAGGCGCCCGTTGACGCCGGCGATCTCGTTCATGCCGACCATGCCGGCCAGCGCGCCCGACACACCCATGGCCATCATGATCTGGTGGTTGGGCCTGATGCCGGCATACGCCGCCGCGCGGGCGCTGGAGCCGGTCGCGCGCAGGTCGTAGCCCAGCCGGGTATGCCAGAGCAGGAAATACACGCCGACCGCGGCCAGCACCGCCAGGAACACGCTGGTGTTGAACGGCGAGTTCGGCCACTCGATGCCGAGCCAGCCCATGAAGGTCGCCATGCTCGGCAGCTTGGCCGACTCCGCGAACGACGCGCTCTCGACCGACATGTTGCCCGGCACCTTGAGGTGGTTGACCAGCAGGTAGACCAGCAGGCTGCTGGCCAGGAAGTTGAACATGATGGTCGTGATCACGACGTGGCTGCCGCGGTAGGCCTGCAGGTAACCCGGTATCGCCGCCCAGACCATGCCGAACAAGGCTCCGACCAGCAGCATCAGCGGCAACATCAGCCAGGCCGGCAGCAGCGCCGACAACCACAACGCGACCAGACCGGTGCCCAGGCCGCCGAGGATGGCCTGGCCTTCGCCACCGATGTTGAACAGGCCCCCGTGGAACGCCACCGCCACCGCCAGCCCGGTGAACACGAAGGTGGTTGCGTAATACAGCGTGTAACTCAGGCCGCGCGTGGTACCGAAGGCGCCGTGCACCAGCACGGTGATCACCTCCAGCGGGTCCTGCCCCACCAGCCAGACCATGACACCTGCAAACAGCAGGGCCATCGCCAGGTTGACGATGGGCAACAGGACCAGGTCGGCCCAGCGTGGCAGCGGCTGCTGTGTCATGGGGCCCTCTTGCGCGGAGCGGCGGAACGCGACGGGTTCATGCGGCGCCACCGGCAGAAAGGGCATCCGCGGTGTGCCCGCCACCGATCATCAGCATGCCCAAAGTGTTCTCGTTGCATTCGGCGATCGGCAGTTCTCCGGCGACCCGGCCCTGGTTCATCACGATGACACGATCGGACAAGGCCAGGATCTCGTCCAGTTCGCTGGACACCACCAGCACCGCGCACCCGGCGTCCCGCATGGCCCTGAGCTGCCCGTAGATGAATTCGATGGCGCCAATGTCGACACCGCGGGTGGGCTGGCCGACCAGCAGGATCCGGGGCGACTGTCCGAGCTCGCGTGCCAGCACCAGCTTTTGCTGGTTGCCGCCGGAAAAGCTCGCGCACGACAGCTGCGCATCGCGCGGTCGCACGTCGAACCGCTCCATCATGTCGACGGTCGCCTTGCGCATCTGCGGATGTTGCATCCAGCCGCGCTGGCAATATTGCGGCAGGCCCTGGTAGCCCAGCACGGCCGACTCCCAGGCATCGAAACTCATGACCATCGCGCGCTCGTGGCGGTCTTCCGGCACATGGGCCACGCCCAGTGTGCGCGCCGTCTGCGGGTCGATCCAGTGGCCGGCCTCGAAGGTATTGCCCGCCAGCGACATCCTGCCCTGCAAGGGCGCGAGCAGGCCCGACAGGACCTCGAGCAATTCGCTCTGCCCGTTGCCGGAGACACCAGCAACACCGACGATCTCGCCGGCGCGCAGTTCGATCGCCAGGTCGTGCAGGCGCACCACGTTCATCGCATCGCGCACATGGATGCCCTGGGCCTGCAGCATCACCTCGCCCGGCGGCTTGGCACTGTCGCCGACGCGGCCCATCTGCACCTTGCGCCCGACCATGGCCTCGGCCAGCCCCTCGATGGTGGCATCGGCGATCGCCACCTCCTCGACGACCTTGCCGGCGCGCATCACCGTGACCCGGTCGCACAGGCGCATCACTTCCTTGAGCTTGTGCGTGATCAGCAGGATGGTCGTGCCCTGCTCGCGCAGCAGTTCGAGCACGCCGAACAACTGCTCGGTCTCCTGCGGCGTCAACACCGCCGTTGGTTCGTCCAGGATCAGCACCTTGGCGCCGCGGTACAAGGCCTTGAGGATCTCCAGCCGCTGCCGGTCACCGACCGACAGGTCGCCGACCAGCGCGTCGAGCGCCACCTTCAGGCCGGTCGAGGCCATCAACTCGGCCAGGCGCGACCGCACCACCGATTCGGCCTTGTGCAGCAACACATGCGGCTCGGCGCCGAGCATCACGTTCTCGAGCGCGGACAAGGTGTCGACCAGCATGAAGTGTTGGTGCACCATGCCGATGCCCAGCGCGATCGCCTCGTGCGCATTGCGGATCGTCGCAGCCTGGCCAAACACCTTGATGGAGCCGCTGTCGCTGGTGTAGAAGCCGTAGAGCACCGACATCAGCGTGCTCTTGCCGGCGCCGTTCTCGCCGACGATACCGTGCACCGTGCCCTGCATCACGGTCAGGTTCACATCCGCGTTGGCCTGCACCGGGCCAAAACGCTTGCTGATGCCCAGCATCTCGACCGCAGGTGCGTCGGACAAGGCGGTCGACCTCTGGTTCAAGGAATGCGGGGAACGCAGGCCCGTCGGGGTGATGAAGATGTCGTCGCGTCCGGGAGGGGAATGCCGTGAGCAGCGGCAGCCACACCACCACA
The DNA here is from genome assembly GCA_027214345.1 of Comamonadaceae bacterium G21597-S1. GTDB lineage: Bacteria > Pseudomonadota > Gammaproteobacteria > Burkholderiales > Burkholderiaceae_C > CAISIP01. Next base: position 147,303 of record JAPWHR010000006.1, on the reverse strand, counting down.
CGCGGGTACGGCGCGCACTGCAGACGCCCGGCCGGTCCGCGCAGACAATAGCTTCATGGCCTCAACGGGGAAAAGCGGCGCAGCCGCCTTTCCGGATCCCTGGCAACGGGAATGACACCGTCATTTCCGGACGGATATCAATACTTGCAGGCGTTGTCGGCCATGTAGTCGGCGACCTTGATCTTGCCGGCGATGATGTCGGCCTTGGCAGCATCGACCTTCTTCTTCATGTCGGCCGTGACCAGTTTCTCGTTGTGCTTGTCGAGCGCGTAGCCGACGCCGTCTTCCTTCAGGCCGAGCACCGACATGCCGGGCTTGTGGTTCTTGGACACGTTGTACACGGCCACGTCGACCCGCTTGAGCATCGAGGTCAGCATGGTGCCGGGCTGCAGGTGGTTCTGGTTGCTGTCCACGCCGATGGCCAGTTTGCCGCCGTCCTTGGCGGCCTGGTAGACACCGGTGCCGGTGCCGCCGGCCGCGGCAAAGATCACGTCGGCCCCCTTGGCGAACTGGGCCTTGGCGAGTTCACCGCCACGCGCCGGGTCGTTCCAGGCCGCGCCCGTGGTACCGGTCATGTTCTGGAACACCTCGGCCTTGGGGTTGGCGTATTTGGCGCCCTGCTCGTAGCCGCATTCGAACTTGCGGATCAACGGGATGTCCATGCCGCCGACAAATCCGACCTTGCCGGTCTTGCTGGCCATGGCGGCCATCATGCCGACCAGGAAGCTGCCCTCCTGCTCCTTGAACACCACCGACTGCACGTTGGGCAGGTCGACCACCATGTCGATGATGGCGAACTTGAGCTTGGGGAACTCCTTGGCAACCTTCTCGATGGCCGAGGCCTGGCTGAAGCTCATCGCGATGATCGGGCTGGCGCCTTTTTCGGCCATGCGGCGGATCGCCTGCTCGCGCTGCGACTCGTTGGACACCTCGAATTCGAGGTAGTTCTTGCCGGTCTCCTTCTTCCAGCGCTCCATGCCGTTGTAGGCCGCCTCGTTGAAGGACTTGTCGAACTTGCCGCCCAGGTCGTACACGATGGCGGGCTCCGCCATGGCTTGGAAGCTCGCGGCCAGCGCGACGGCAAGAATCCCGAGTTGGGTCTGGAGTTTCATGGTGAAGGTCTTTCGAGGTTGAAGGTGGAATGCGGACTCATCAGCCGCGAGCCTAGGGCGCCCGGACAGGGGCGGCAATCGGGGCTTTCCCCATGCGGCATCACCGGCACACGCCGAAGGCCACATGCGTCAAACGATTGCGGGACTCGCGATGACCGCATCATAACCACCGATCTGCCCATATTGCACGGCAATGGCACTGGCCAGTCGGGCATTGTTGAGCACCAGTTCGATGTTGGTTGCCAGGCTGTCGCCGCCGGTCAGCTCCGACACCCGCGCCAGCAGGAACGGCGTGACCTCCTTGCCGCCGACCTTCTGGCGGTCAGCCTCCTGCAGCGCCTGCGCGATCGCCGCGTCCATGCGCGCACGCGGCATGGCAAACGGCTGCGGCACCGGATTGGCCACGACGAGGCCGCCCTGCAGGCCCATGGCCCACTTGGCCTGCATGGCTTGGGCGATCTCCCTGGCGCTGTCGAGCCGGTAATCGACCGCGCAATCGCTGTCGACGGTGAAGAACGCCGGCAAGGTAGGGGTCCGGTACCCGATGACCGGCACACCATGGGTTTCCAGGTATTCCAGCGTCAGCGGCAGGTCCAGGATGGACTTGGCGCCGGCGCAGACCACGGCGACCGATGTGCGCGCCAGTTCCTGCAGGTCGGCCGACACGTCGAAGCTCTGCTGCGCGCCGCGGTGCACGCCACCGATGCCGCCGGTGGCAAACACCCGGATGCCGGCCATCGCGGCCACGATCATGGTCGACGCAACCGTGGTCGCTCCCATGGCGCCGCTGGTCACGATGAACGGCAGGTCGCGCCGGCTGGCCTTGGCCACGGTCGGCCCGCCCCGCCCCAGTGCCTCGATCTGCGCCGGCGTCAGCCCGGCCATGAGCCGTCCGTCCAGGATCGCGATGGTGGCCGGGACGGCACCATGGGCACGGATCTCCTGCTCGACCCGCAAGGCGGTGTCTACGTTGGCCGGATACGGCATACCATGCGAGATGATGGTCGATTCGAGGGCAACGACCGGCCGCTGCTCGGCCAGGGCCTGCGCCACGTCGGGATGGATATCCAGGTAGGGGTTCGAAGGCATGGGGTGTGGATTCCGGTGAAAGAGGTTGTTCAGGGCCTGGCCGCCGGTTCCGGCGCCGCGACTCTGTGCGGGGCCGCAGGCAGGCCGGCCGCGTGCAGCAACTGCTGCACGCCGGCCACCGACAGGTTGGGATGGTTCGCCTGCGGGGCGGCCAGTGTCAAGGCCGCACAGGCGGCGGCAAACGCGACGGCATCGCCCAGGGCCGCGCCGTCCAGGAAACCATGCACCAGCCCGGCCATGACGGCGTCGCCGGCACCCGTCGCATGCACCGCGGCCACCGGCAGCGCGGCTTGCCAGCCGCACGCACCGGCGTGGTCACACCAGTACAGGCCGCGCGCGCCCAGGCTCAGCACCACCTGGCGCAGGCCGCGCGCCAGCAGCCCGTGGGCTGCGGCCACCACGGCGGCATCGCTGTCGACGGCCTGCCCGGTCAGCGCCTGGGCCTCGAGCCGGTTGGCCTTGAGCGTATGGATCCGCCCCAGCCAGGGCAGCAGCCGACGGCATTTGAATGCCGACACCGGTTCGGCAAACAAGGGGGTGTCCCCGGCCTGGGTGATGGCCCAGGCCAGGCTGGCCTCCGGCAGGTTGCAATCGAGCAGCACCGCCCCGGCATGGCGGAGCAGTCCGGCGCTGGCGCTCAGCCGCTCGGGGGTGAGCTGCTCCAGAATGGCCATGTCGTTGAGCGCCAGCGCCATGTCGCCATCCGGGCCGTGCAAGGACAGATAGGTGGACGTGGCCTGCCCCGGCAACACCGGGCACAGCTGCACGTCGACGCCGGCGCGTCGGGTGCTCTCGAGCAAGGAGATGCCATACAGGTCGTCGCCGACCACACTGATCAGGCGGGTATCGCGGCCCAGCCGCGCCAGGTTTTCCGCCACGTTGCGCGCCACGCCGCCGGGCGCGCAACGCACCTGCCCGGGCGTCGAATCCTGCGCCACCAGCGGATGCACCGTGGTGCCGGTGATGTCCATGTTGGCCGCGCCGATCGCCAGCACGAATCGCGGCTGGGCCAGCACGTAGCCGCGGCCGACGATGTAACCCTTGCGCGTGAGCTGCATCACGTGACCGGCCACGGCCGCCCGGCTGATGCCGAGCCGATCGGCCAGCGCCTGCTGCGCGATCAAGGGGTCAGCGCGCAGGATGGCCAGGATTTGCTGTTCACGCGCCGTCATGCAAACAAGTGTTGGTTGCTCCGTAGAAAGTTTGGATTCTACGGCAGCTGCACGGCACGCCCGAGCGTGGCGAGCCCATGCGCTCGACGGTCATGTACAGCGCAAAAAGCCGGCGCATGAGGCCGGCACTCGGGATGGCAATGGATGCTTGCGTTTCGGCTAGCGTTCGGTCACGACGAAAACGTTCGTATGCAGCTCATCCAGCGGCCAGGCTGCGGGAATGATGTTCTCGCTGACGTAGAACTTCTGCACCGTGTCGAGCCGCTTCGGGTCGACCTGGCCCAGGACGGACTGATCGGCGTACACATACTGCTTGTAGAGCGCAAACATCTTCTCGATCTGGTCCTGCTTGCCCTTGAACGATGGCACGGCCAGCACATAGGCCGACGCCGCCCGCTTCGGATCCTGCATGATGTCCTGCATGCCGCGCAGGGATGCCCGCACCAGACGCCGCAGCAATTGGGGCTGGGTCCTGATCGCCTCGTCCGAGGCCACCATGGTCTGCGCCAAGCCCTGGAAGGTTTCGCCCACGGGCAGCAGCTTGACCTTGACGCCGGACTGTTCCGTGATCACGACCCAGTCGGGAACCGCAGCCATCGCCTGTACGCGCCTGGCCGCGAACTGCTGCCACACGCCGGCCGGGCCGGCTGCCTCGATGTTGACGTCCTGCTTGGTCAGGCCTGCCTGGCGCAGCGAGGCCAACAACGCGTAATACGTGCCATCGGTATAGGCAATGACGCTGGCCGACTTGCCCTTGAGGTCCTGGACCCGATTGACAGTGCCATCGTCATGCACGGCAATCATCATCAGCGAACCGGCGCCGAACATGGCCACGGTCTTCACCATGACACCGTTGGCGCGCAGAATCATCGGCGCGTCGCCCGGCGCCACGCCGATCACGGCATTGCCGGCACCGACCTGCTTGGCCACGTCGACACCACCGCGCCCGACCACGAAGTTCACCTTCAGGTTCTCGGCCGCGTAATAACCGTTGTGCTGCGCGAGCATCCACGGTGCAAATGCAGGCAGCGTCGCCGGCGCCGGCAACAGGAAGGTCACCTCGTCGGGGGCTGCATGGGCCACCTGGGAGCCGACGAGCATGGCGTTGGCCAGCAAGAGAACCGTTGCGAAGCGGGAGAAGAATCGTGTCATGGGGACTCCTGGAACGGGGGAAACAAAACCATCGCGAAACCATTGCCGGGCCGGATGCCCTTGCGCGTCAGGCCACCAACAGCGCGTGCACCTGGGGCCAGACGTCGACACCCTGCTTTTTCAGCTCGTCGTCGTAGGCATTGCTGCGAAAGGCGGTGATGGCCGAAGCGAAACTCGGACGCGCCTGCACCGCCGCGAACCAGCGGGACACGCCGGGCCGCTGCGCCCACATGCGCTCCAGGCCGAGCCGGTCCAGCCGGGTGACATACGGTGTCAGCGCAATATCGGCGAGTGTGTAGTTGGCGCCAGCGAGCCAGGTGTGCTCCGCCAGGACACGCTCCATCTCCTGCAGGACCTTGTCGTGCAGCATCACGGCGTCGCGCACGAACGGGGCGTTGAAGCCTTGCTCGTAGATCAGCTTCTGGCGTGCGGCGCGGGCACGGTCGGGCAACTTCGCCAGCCGCTGCTCCCACTCCGCCCGATCATGGTGCTCGCGCAGCTGGTGCGCGAACGAGGCCGCGTAAGTCACCGAAGCGCAGGCCGTGTGCAGGCCTTCGTCCGGCACCTTGGTCCACATGCGCATGCGCGCCGCCCCAATGGCCTCGGCAGGCCGCAGGCGGTGCTCCGGAAACACGTCCTCGAGGTATTCGAGAATGACCGTGGATTCGGTCACCGGCACATCGTCGTGCACGAGCACCGGAACCAGACCGCGCGGATTGATCTTCAGAAACGCCGGTGTCAGGTGCTCCTGGCTCATCAGGTCGACTTCACGACCGGTCCAGTCGATGGATTTTTCGTCCAGTGCCAGCCGGACCTTCTGCGCGCAGACGGAAATGTTGTGGTGATAAAGGGTTAGCATCGATTCCTGATGGCAAAAACAAGGGTCGCAACCAGTGTAGGCAGCGCACCCCGGATTGATAAGACGCGGCGACCGGATAACACTCATGCGCACGGCGTATCAATGACCGCCGACTGCGCCGACGACATTCATGGACTTCATCGACGGCATCAACACCTTTGTACGGGTCGCGCAGGCGGGCAGCTTTTCAGTCGTCGCCCGTGCCTTGGGTGTGACGCAGCCCAGCATCAGCCGCAAGATTGCCGCGCTCGAAGCCCATCTGGGCGTGCGCCTGCTCAACCGTACGACGCGCCATCTGCGCCTGACCGAGGACGGCCTGGCCTACCTGCACGATGCGCGCAAGATCCTGGACAGCATCGCGGAGGCGGACGCCCGGCTGGGCAAGGCCAACGACACACCCAGCGGTCTGGTGCGCCTGGGCAGCCCCTATGCGTTTGCGCGCCGTTATCTGGTGCGTCGCTGCAGCACCCTGTTGTCACGGTATCCGCAGCTGCGCATCGAGATCGTCAGCAGCGACATCGAAGACAACCTGGTCGAGCTCGGCCTGGACGTCGCGATCCGCTTCGGCGAGCCGCGCGGCGACATCGTGGCGCGACACGTCGGGCGCTCCTCACGCATCGCGGTCGCTTCGCCCGACTACCTGGCCGCCGCGGGAGAGCCGCAACTGCCGCTGGACCTGATCACGCACAACTGCATCGTCTACTCCAACCCCATCATCGGTCCGCGCTGGACCTTCCAGTCCAACAACACACACGAAACGATCACCGTGACCGGCAGCTTTGCGTCGAACAGCGCCGAGGTCGTGCGCGAAGCCTGCATCAGCGGCCTGGGCATCACGCTGATGCCCGAATGGCTGTTCCACGACGATGTGGCCTCGCGCCGGGTGCTTCCGGTATTGCGGGACTTCTCGCCACCGGATCTGCCGATCTACGTGACCTATGCCTCGCGCCGCTTCGTGCCGCCCAAGATGCGCGTCGTGGTCGACTACCTGGCGTCGGAACTGGGCCGGGAACCCGCCCTCGCCATCTGACCGGCGGCCGGCCAGGCGACGCTTGCCTGCGACTCGCCACAAGGGCGGCGCACTCGATGAGCTGACACAATCCAGCCATGCGCGCTTCCGTCATTTGGCACCCCGCCCTGCCGTCCCCTGCATTGCCGAGCGCAGGCACGGTCCATGCAATCCGCGTGGCGGGCCAGGCACTCGCGTTATGGCGCAGTGCCACCGGGCAGGTGCAGGCCTGGGAAGACCGCTGCCCGCATCGCGGTGTCGCGCTGAGCCTGGGTCGGGTGCTGGGCGATCGGCTGGCCTGCGCCTACCATGGCTGGGAATATGCCGAGGGCAGCGGCCGGTGTGTCGCCATTCCGGCCATGCCGCATCAACCGGTGCCGGGCAAGGTCTGCGTCAAGACCTATGCCGCCGTGGAGCGCCAGGGCATGGTCTGGGTCAGGCTGGACGGCGAGGCCACGGCTTCACCGGCGGATGATTCGCCGGGCGAGGCTCCACTCCGGTTCCTGCGCTCGATCGCCGTGGCGGCACCGCGCTCCACGATCGACACCGGTCTGGCGGCCCAGGGTTTCTCACCGGCAGGCCCTTGCCAGTGGCGCGGCCAAAAGGCCGGCCATGTGTTGCGTCTGTGGGTCCTGGACGCCGCCACCGACTGGTGCCTGCTGCACGTGGCCAGCGAGGCGACACCATCGGACGCAAACACGGGCGAACTGTTCAATGCCCTGCGCATCCTGCGCGACCGGCTCGCGCATCCGCGGAGCTGACCCCATGCCGTTCTGCACCACCGACCCCAACCTGCGCAACGACTGGCTGACCGTCGGCTCCGCGACGCAACTGCGGGGCACCGACCCCGCCCACCCCGTGACGACGCGCCTGCTGGGCAACGACCTGCTGCTGTGGCTGGACGACGGCGGGGCGCCGCACTGCAGCGCCGACGGCCGCGCCATGCCGATCCGGCCGTGCTACGGATACCTCTGGGTCCAGACCGGCGACGCCCCCGCGCCCGAGCTGTTCGACCTGCCCGAATACGCGCAACCGGGCCGGCGCATCGTCGACTGCGGCGGCATCGGCGTGGCGACCTCCGGCCTGCGGGTGGTGGAGAACTTCCTGGACATCGGCCATTTCCCCTACGTGCACACCGGCACGCTGGGCAAGGTGCCGCATACCGAGGTGGCGCCGTACCGCGCACACGTCGACCCGGCCACCGGTGAGATCTGGGCCACGGACTGCCACTTCTTCCAGCCCCGCGCATCGGCTTCGGCCGCGGACGGCATCGACGCGCAGTACCAATACCGCGTGATGCAGCCTTTCACTGCGGCGCTGTACAAATCCTGTCCCAACCGCGATGGCGAGCGAGACGTGATCTGCCTGTTCGTGCAGCCGCTGGACGAGGAACACGTGATCGCCCACGTGCTGCTCGTCTACTTCGAGGACGTGTTGTCCGACGCAGACATGATCGCGTTCCAGCACCTGATCTTCGGCCAGGACAAGCCCATTCTCGAGAGTCACCGTCCGCGCCGGCTGCCGCTGAGCGGGCCACTGGAGGCCCACATGCGCTGCGACCTGACGGCCGCGACCTACCGGCGCTGGTTGCGCCAGCGCGATGTGCGCTTTGGCGTGCACGCCCCGACCGCCGCATGATCCGCCTGTACGACTACGAACTCTCGGGCAACTGCTACAAGTTGCGTTTGCTGATGCATTGGCTGGGCCTGTCCTTCGAGCGGATACCGGTCGACTTCCACCCCGGGCGTGCACACAAGTCGGACGCATTCGTGCAGAACATCAACCCGCTGGGCCAGCTGCCGGTACTCGACGACGACGGCTTCGTACTGCGCGACGCACAGGCCGGCCTGGTGTATCTGGCGAGCCGCTACGACACGCCGCACGGGCACTGGTACCCCGACGACGCGCAGACCCGCGGCCGCATCCAGCTGTGGTTGTCCACAGCCGACGATCTCACGCGCAGCATCTCCGCCGCACGCCTGCACTACAGCTTCGGCTTGCCGGCCGACCTCGCGCGCTGCGAACAACAAGGCCATGCGGCGCTGCGCCTGCTCGACGACACGCTGGCCGAGCACCACTACCGTGGCCAGACCTGGCTGGCCGGCCACACGTGCAGCATCGCCGACATTGCCTGTTTTCCGTATGCCGCGCTGGCCGGCGAGGCACGGCTCGACCTGCGCCGTTATCCCGCGCTGCAGACATGGATCCACGCCATGCGCCATCGCCCCGGCTTCATCGCCATGCCGGGCATCATCGATCCGGCGCTGTAACGATCCGGCGGCCGTGGTGCGCACTACACTGTCCGCTCCCTGAACCACGAAGGACTTGCAGTCATGAAATTGCTGATCACCGGCGGCGGCGGATTTGTCGGCGCCCGCCTGGCCCGCACCCTGCTCGCACGCGGCACGCTCGCCGGCCAGACCATCAAGACCCTGGTGTTGACGGACCAGGTCGCGTCCCCGGCCGACCTCGTCGCCGACGCGCGCGTGCAGGACCGCACCGGACCGTTGCTGTCGCAATGCGAGGCGCTCAAGACGGAAGCCTTCGACGGCGTGTTCCACCTGGCCTCGGCGGTGTCCGGCGAATGCGAACTGGACTTCGAACTCGGCATGCGCTCGAACCTGGACAGCACACGCGCCTTGCTCGACGCATTGCGCGCCTGCGGCCAGGCCAGCGGCAAGCCGACACGTTTCGTGTTCTCCAGTTCGGTCGCGGTGTTCGGCCCCGACGCGGCCATTCCGATGCCGTCGCCGGTCGCCGACGACACCTTGCCGGCCCCGCAGTCCTCGTACGGCATCCAGAAACTCATCTGCGAGCACCTGGTGTCCGACTACACCCGCAAGGGTTTCATCGACGGCCGCGCCGCGCGGCTGATGACCGTCTCGGTGCGCCCGGGCCGGCCCAATGGCGCGGCCTCGTCGTTTTTCTCGGGCATCATCCGCGAGCCCCTGGCCGGTGTCGAAGCCATCTGCCCGGTCGACGCCAGCGTGTCGCATCCGCTGGCCTCGCCCGGCAAGACGGTCGAAGGCCTGATCAAGGTCTTCGAGGCCAGCCGGGAAGACTTCCTCGGCCGGCTCGGCATGAACCTGCCGTCGATCAACGTGCGCGTGTCCGACATGCTCGACGCGCTCGAGCAGGTCGCCGGCAAGGCGGTGCGCGATCGCGTGAAGTTCGTGCGCGACGAGCGCATCGCCGGCATGGTGGCCAACTGGCCGACCGGCGCCACCGCGAGACGGGCGGCGCGGCTGGGCCTGCATCCGGACGAGAGTTTTGCCGACATCATCCGGCAGTACATCGAGGACTGCAGGAAGACGCCGGGCGGCGAAGCCGCGCTCAAGGGCCTGGCCTGAGCGGGCCCGGCGCGTTGCCGTGAGGCGCGCGCCGCAGCACTGAACCACACCCCCAGACCCATCGACGTTCCATTGACTGCGCGCAGGTGCCCATGGCGCCCTGCGCACGATGACGTTCGCCTGCCGAAACGGCGCAGGCTTGTCAGCGAACACGATTGCGCCTAGGATGGACCGGGCTCCCCGCTCGGTCCATCTGCGCGATGGCCAGCGTATCCGTCTTGCGGAACACCCGAGCCTCATGCCTGCCATCCGGCATCCAACAATCAACAATAGGGGAAAACATGCAACACATCACGTCGAGCCGCCGCATGCTTGCGGCCGCAGCAGGTGCATTGCTGGTCGGCGCCTTTCTGAGCGCGCCCGGCGCCGCAGTCGCCAAGGACAAGCACCACGGCGAAACGTCGCATCACCACAAGCATGACCGGGACAACCGGTTTTATCCACCGGACCAGGCCGGCCCCTACGGCATCGGCCATACCTCGGTGATCCTCACCGACAGCTCACGCAATCTCAACGGGTCGATGCCCGCATCGGGCAGTGCCCGGCCGCTGCGCCTGGACATCTGGTATCCGACCCGCGTCAAGCCCACGGAGCACATCCGTTATACGTGGAACAACCCCCTGTACAACGAGAACCCGGGCAGCACCGTGTTCCCGGGCCTGCCGGATCTGCCGCCGCTGACGGCCCTGGGCGCGCGATCGTACAACCCCGTGGCGGAAAACGCGCCACTGGCCTCCGCGACATTCCCGCTGCTCATCGCATCTCACGGCAACCTGGTCGCGTCGACCAAGAACATGCCCGACACGCTGGAGACATTGGCCAGCCACGGTTACGTCGTGGCTTCGGTCGAACACACCGGCAACAACGATGCCTACTACCAGGGCAGCTTCTTCAAGAACTACATTCCCGCCGTGGCGATCGGGCCCAACCCGGTCATGAGCGGCGGCATCGCGACCCGCTCGCGGGACGTGCGATTCGTCATCGACGCCATCCTGCAAGGCACACTCGACGACACGACGGGCATGCCGTTCACCCAACGCATCGACGCCGACAAGATCGGCGTGCTGGGTTATTCGCTCGGCGGCCAGACCAGCCTGGCCACCGTCACCGGCATCGGCTCGGCCGGCCTGGCACCGGACAGCCGGGTCAAGGCGGCGCTGATGAGTGGCGGCAGCAACTGGGGCCTGTTGCTCAAACCCTCCGACTATGCGAAGGCCACGGTGCCGCTGCTGTTCCTGGGCAACGACACCGGCATCGCCTACAACGACTTCAACCTGTTCAGCAACAGCCCGGCGAAATACCTGGCCGACATCGCCGGCATCGCGCACCACACGGCCGGATACCAGTCGAGCTGGTGCCAGGACTTCCGCAACTCCATGCTCACGATCAAGCCCGGCATCAACGGCCAGGTGTTCACCAATCCGACCGCACTCGACCCCTCGGATATCGCCAACTTCATCTTCGACTCGACCTTCTATTTCACCTACACCGGCTCGCGCCAGGCGGGTGTCTACGAATATTGCGATGCATCGGTGTTCGACGGCATCAGCGATGCGCAGCTGGAGTCGGTGTTTTTCGGCCCGTCCGACATCGTCGCGGTCAAGAACGAACTGCAGCCGCTGATGCCGCTCAAGCCCGAGGTGTCGCTTAACGAGATCACCCGGCTGACCAACTGGTATGCGGTGTCGTTCTTCAACCAGTCGCTCAAGGGCGACAAGCGTTACGACAAGTACCTGAAGGACACCGGGTTCCAGCGCCAGGAGAATCCCCTGGTGGATTTCACCAGCAGCTGCCTGAAGCAGAAGGAGCATCCGCTCGATCTGCTGCCCGGCGACAAGATCAGTTTCGTGCCACAGGGGTATGACGGTTACCGGGTCAGCGTCAAGTCGGGCCAGCCCCTGTACGACAAGGGATCGACCAAGCTGCGCTCGGGCGGCAATGCCAGCGTCTACCTGAGCTACCCCGACTTTGCCTTCTGGGTTCCGGGCCAGCGCGATCCGGTCCGCACGCTGATCGTCAGCGAAGACGGCGCCGTCACGACGCGCACCGCCGCGGCCTACAGCGGCATCGACGAAAACGGCTCCCCGTGGTTCATGCGTGGCCAGTTGCTGCTGAGCAACCGCTTCACGATCGCCGCGCTGATGAAGAACCTCGACAGCGGCGCCTTCAGCGCCACCGATCGCGGCGTGTTCGCCTACCACGATGCCGCCGACCAGCGTGTCGTCGTGACCTACTGGAACGTGCCCGCGGCCGGAACGACGGAGCCCAACACCGTGCAGGTCGCGATCCATGCCAGCGGCACGATCGAGATCATCATCGGCGAGTTGTCCTCCACCGGGCCGGCGAACGCGCCGGTGGTGCTGGGAACCATCGGGGTCGCAACCGGCGAGACCCGGGCCAAGGACTTGCGCAAGGTCAAGCAGATCGACTTCAGCAAGATGCGCGACCGCAAGCGACCCGACTACATGCGCCTGGACGCACGGAACGCGATCTACGAGCAATACGTCGCCGCTTCGACCGGTAGTTGCGACCAGCACGCGCGGCACCACGACGACGACTGAGCGGCCAGCAGGGCGACCCGGGCTGGCGCCAAGGTGCACGGCCGCTGCCATGCCCCCCGCGACGCCGCCGACGAACGCGGGTGCCGCGCCCGGGCGCTTTTCAGACCATCACACGCGCCTGGGCATTCCAGCGGGCGCACCATGGGGCGAGTTCACCGGCCGGCATCGGTTTGGAAACGTAATACCCTTGCGCCTCGTCGCACGCCAGCGCACGCAGATGCTCCAGGATCACCGCATTCTCGACGCCTTCAGCGACCACCGAGAGCCCCAGGTTATGGGCCAGGTCGATGGTCGAGCGCACGATCTTGGCGTCATCTTCGTCCTCCTGCATGTTCATGACAAAGGACTTGTCGATCTTGAGTTCGTCCACCGGCAATCGCTTGAGATATGCCAATGAGGAGTAGCCGGTACCGAAGTCGTCGATCGATAACTGGAAACCGCGTTGCGAGAGTTTCTCCAGCGTCACCAATGCACGCTGAGGATCGTCCATGATGGCGCTTTCAGTGATTTCCAGACAGAACGCCGACGCCTCCGCCCCGGTCCGCTGCAGGATTTCGTCGAGCCGCGCCGGCAGCTCGATGTCAAGCATGTCGCGTGTCGACAGGTTGACCGAAAGTCGCAACTCCATGCCCTGCGCCACCAGGTCGCGGCTGGCGAGCGCCGCACGCTCGAACATCCACAAAGTCAGCAGGCGCACGAAACCGGTCTGCTCGGCAAAAGGAATGAACTCCAGCGGCGGCACCTGCCCCCGACTCGGGTGTTGCCAGCGCACCAGCGCCTCCGCGGCGATGACCTGGTCGTCGCTCAGCCGGATCTTGGGTTGCAGGAACAGGCGCAATTCCTCGAGATCGATGGCCTGGCGCAATTCCGTCAACAACGACAAGGTCAGGCCGCTGGACGAGTCCAGTGCGGGGTCATAGAGCTGGATGCCGGTGGTCCGGTTCTTGGCCGCGTACATCGCCACCTCGGCGCGTGAGAGCAAGGTATCGGCATCGTCGGCATGCGTGGGCCAGCAGGCCACGCCGATGCCGGCGCTCAGGTCCACGGTCTGGTCGTCAAAGGTCAGCGGCAACTCGAACGACTTGGCGATGCGTTCGGCCACGGCCAGCGCCGTGGGCGCATCGCTGGGCGAGAGCAACACGGCGAACTCGTCACCGCCAAGCCGCGCCACCATGTCGCCCGCACGCAGGTCCTGCTGCGTCAGCCGCCGGGCCACCGCCACCAGCAACATGTCACCGAATGAATAGCCGAGCACGTCATTGACATGCTTGAATCGATCGATGTCGAGCATGACGACCGCGATGGTGCCATGCCCCATTTCCGCCACCGCACCCTGGCTATCGATCTCACTCTGCAGCGCTTCCCGGAACCGGGCCCGGTTCGGCAGGCCCGTCAGGCGGTCCCAGTAAGCCAGCTTGCGGATCTCGTCCTGTTGCACGCCGATGTCGACGCGCATATGGTCGAAGGCGCGGGCCAGGCCTCCGATCTCGTCATGCCTGTCCTGGTGCTCCATCGGCACATCGTATTGGCCCAGGCCCATGCGCTGCGCGGCATCGACGAGCGAACGCAGCGGCGTCGTGACCCAACGCGCAGTGAAAACGCTGCCAATGCCGAACAGGCATACACCCATCGCCGTGATCCAGGCCAATGCGATCTGCGCCTGGCGAAACGGCGCCACCACGTCGTTCAGCGAACGCAGCAGCAAGGCGCGCACACTGCCCGCGCTTCCGGTGTCGAGCTTGACACTGCGCGCAATCAGCAGGTCGTCATGATCGGCCAGTTCGGCCACGTCACCTCCCTGCTCCCGCAGCGCCTGCTCGGCCTCGGGCGACAAGGTGGTGGCGACGATGCGACCCCGTTCAGAGCCGTCATCGCTGAGCAATGCCAGATGCATGTCGGAGATGGCCCGCATGTCGTCCACCAGCCGCTGGTTGATCGGAAACCCCATGAGCAGGTAAGCCACCAGCACCGGGGCCTTCATCGGCACCATGACGAACTGGTGCGGTACCCCTTGCACCAGTGCGACCTGGCTGGCCTGTGCGTCGCGAGACAAGGTGCCGGTCAGCGCGGTGAGCACCGGAGCGAGCTCGGCGGCATTCGCGCCTTCACCCAGCGCGCGCATTTCCAGCTGGGTGTCGATCAGAGCGGTGATGGTGGCGCCGATGCGCGCGCCGTTGTTCTCCAATGCGGACCGGATGGTGTCGAGGTCGCCGGAGCTGACTGCGGCGCGAAATCCGAAATCCGCGGCCAGCACCGCCGCTCCCTGGCGCAACTGCTGGGCGTTCTGGTCCAGCAACCGACGCCACACGCGCTCGCCGACCTGCAACTCCTGCGCCACCTGCAGGCGCGCACTTTGGTCGATGCTGATGCGCACCACGCTGAACACCGCGGCCTGAACAAGCAGCAGCAACAGCAGCGACAAAGCGACAATGCGAGCGGACAGACCCCAGCGGCCGGACAACCGGCCGTTCGTGCCGACCGCCGCAGCCGCACGCTCGGGGGTGCGGCTCGTCACGGCACCGGCGCCCGCTGCATCATGGCCCCCTGGCTGCGTCAAGCGCGAACACCTGCCGGATGTCGGCGGAGCCGACCTGCAACGCCTGATCAGTGGCTGGCACCCCCAACGGCAGCGATGGATGCCATACCCGCAAGCGGTAGTTGCCGGGCGGCACATCGGTCATCGTCACCGTGCCGCCGGCCATGCTGCGGCCGTAGTATGGCGTGTCGACCACAACGACCCAGGCTGTCATCGCGTCATGGATATTGCAGCCCAGCACGGCAATACCGGTCTTGTCGAACAACACCGGATTGGCCGGCACGCCGCTGTACAGCTTGAGCTCGAAGCTCTTGGCTGGAGAGAATGAATAGACATGGTGACGTACCGTGTCGCGATTGGGGAACGCGACCGGCGTTCCGACCGGCACCACGAGCACCGCGGGATCGAAAACCTTGGCCTTTTGCGCGATTTCCGCGCCTTGCGCCGGCCTGACCAGCGCACGCGCTTCGCGCGATTGCAGGAAAACCACGGCATCGGCGAGTGGTTTGCCACCCCCGTCCTGCACCTCGATCTGCACGCCTGCTGCCAGCGCCTGGCTCAGCGTCCACGCCGGCATGGTGGCGATCAGCCATCGACACCACGGATGCAGCCGCGTGGCGCGATCGAGGTCGCCGCTTCGGCGAAGGAGATGGAAGTTCGGCATGTTGTGGCGCAAGGTCTGGCGACAGGTGCGACCGCACCCGCTTGGCGCAACAGCTTACACCAGCATGCAATACTCCATCGCGATCATTGTCGAACAACAACGTAAACAAGCCGGCATGGCGCATCTGGAGGCGACAAATCTTCGGCATACTCTGCGCATGATTCGCGTGCAGACTCCAGACTGGGGCCACTGGCTTCACCGCTCGATCGCCCTGTCCCTGGCCGCGGTGGCCTGCCTGGCAGGCGACTGGGTGCAGGCCGATACCGGCAAGCTGCGGCTGACCGGCGGGGTCAGCAGCGTCGAAGGCACGGCAGGTGGCGGCCTGACGCCGTGGGCCACCATCGGTAGCAACGCGACCGCCGGCGAAACCGGCGTCTCTGCCTATCTGAGCCGTGTTCGCACGCAGGATTACGGACTCACCAGCGCCGGCGTGGCGCTGGGCTGGAATGAACGGGTCGAGTTGTCGCTTGCGCGCCTGGATTTCGACGCCGCGCCGGCGAGCGCACTCAATGGTATTGCGCCATTCGGCATTGCACCGAACCCGCATATCGGCCTGAACGTGGTGGGACTGAAGCTGCGCCTGGCCGGAGATGCCGTGCTCGACAGCGACCGTTGGTGGCCGCAACTGTCGCTCGGCCTTCAGTACAAGCGTGTGCAACCCGGCTCGCTGGCTTCGGTGCTGCAATTCCTGGGTGCACGGACCCATGGCACCGATGTCTATCTGAGCGCCACCAAGTTGTTTCTGGCCGACAGCGTGCTGATGAACGCGACCTTGCGCGCGACCAGGGCCAACCAGGCGGGCCTGCTCGGGTTCGGTTCGGCGGCGCCGGGCCGTGACCGCTACAGCCTGCAACCGGAATTCTCCATTGCCTGGTTGCTGCGCCGGGATCTCGCCATCGGTGCCGAATACCGGTTCAAGCCCGACAATCTGCAGGCGCTGGGCGCGGCGGCGGGCCTGGGCGACGCATTGCGCGAGGACGACTGGGCTGACCTGTTCATCGCGTGGACGCCGAACAAGAACACCTCACTGACGCTGGCCTGGGTGCGTCTCGGCCGCGTCGTGCCAGGTGTCACCGCCAATCGGCGCCAGCGCGGCCTGTACCTGTCCGGCCAGCTGGCTTTCTGATCGGAGCAACTTCATGGTGTGGAACCGACATCTCCAGGCAGCCTTGCGACCCATGGTCTGCGCCTTTCTTCTGCTCGGCGGCGCGGCCCCGGCACAAACCGCCGCAACGGCCGACACGCTCTACCACGCGCTGGGTGAAGTGCCGGGCATTACCGCGTTGATGAACGACTTCGTGGAGCGCCTGCGGGTCGATCCCCGCATCGGCAAGATGTTTGCCGAAACCAAGCCAGCCAACCTCAAGGAGCAGCTGCGGGACCAGGTCTGCCAGCTCAGCGGGGGACCGTGCCGATACGAAGGCGACACGATGAAAGCAGCGCATGCCGAGCTGGGTATCCGCAAGGCGGATTTCAATGCGTTGGTGGAGGTGCTGCAGGTCGCGATGGATGCGCGGCAGATTCCCTTCCGCGACCAGAACCGGCTGCTGGCTCTACTGGCGCCGATGCACCGCGACATCATCACCCGCTGAGTACGGCGGCACACCCACCCTACCGGAGAAACATCCCGATGTTGCTCGATACCGATGAATGCCAGTTGGTGCTGGTCGACTACCAGACGCGGCTGATGCCGGCCATTGCCGACGGGGCCAGTGTGCTGGCCAACGCCGTGCGGCTGGCGCGCATGGCCCAGGCGCTGCAGGTTCCGATCTGGGCGACCGAACAGAACCCGTCCAAGCTGGGCGCGAGCGACCCTGCGCTGGCCGCGGCACTGACCGACGCCAGCGCCCGCGTGTTGCCCAAGATGGCGTTCAGCGCGTGTGGCGACGGCCTGCTCGAGGCACTGCGCCCCGCGCCACGCAAACCCGCGCAAGGCGGCAATGCGCGCAGCCTGCCCAAACACCTGCAAAAGGCAGTGCCTGAAGCGGCGCCGGTACGCAACACCGTCGTCATCGCCGGCGTCGAAGCCCATGTGTGCCTGCTGCAGACGGCGCTCGAGCTGCTCGAAGAAGAACTCGAGGTCTGGGTTGTCACCGACGCCTGCGGCTCACGCACCGAGCGCAACCGCGACGCCGCCTACGACCGGCTGGCCGGCAACGGCGCCGAACTGGTGACGACCGAGATGGTGGCGTTCGAGTGGCTGCGCAGCGCCGACCACCCGCTGTTCCGCGAGATTCAGGCGCTGATCAAATAGGCCGACGCGGCCGACGCGGCTATTTCGCCATCGAGCAATGGCCGCCACTGACCACCTGGCCGGAGCCGGCCGCGATCAACGGCGGCTCCTGGCGCAGGTCCACCGGTGCCGACGTCGACCAGTCCCAGGCCAGGAAGGACATCAGGCCGAGCCAGAACACGATCTGACAGAGGCGACGGGATGAAGGTGATGAAGAAGCAGTCATCGTGCGTCCCCGTCTTCAGTAGCGGTAGTGGCGACGCACGCGCACCCCGACCAGCGATCCGGCAAAGGCCAGCGGCACCCACAACCAGCCATGCAGGCTGCCGGTGGAAATGCCACTGAGCATGGCGCCGATGTTGCAGCCGAAGGCCAACCGCGAGCTGTAGCCCAGCAGGAAACCGGCCACGAGGCCGACGATCCACTGCTGGCGGTCCAGCGGCTTGCCGGCGTTGCCACCACCTGCCCTGGCCGAAATCCACAAGGCGCCGCCCAGGATGCCGACATTGGTGATCGTCGTCACGTCCATCAGCACGGTCTGGGTCAGGCGCTGCGTATTGCCCTCCTGGCCCCAGAACATGTTGGCCGCCGGATCGAACAGGCCCAGGCCCATCGACACTTTTGCCGCCCACAGGCCGAAGCCGTACACGACGCCCCAGGGCTGGCCGGCCAGCAGCAGGTTCAATGTGGCCAGCACCGCCAGCACCACCGCACCCCAGATCCAGCGCCGCGCGATCCACTGGCGGCCGGGCCCGACCCAGGCCCGTACCAGCATCAGCGTCAGCGCCAGCAACACCAGCGTCAGCGCCAGCGCGCCGCCGGTGCCGAATTGTTCACCCAAAGCCACGGGTTCAATCTGGCCCAGCGCCAGCCAGCGGTCCAGATGCACCGAGCCCAGGAAACTGCCGAGCGCGAACAGCGGCAGGATGCCCATGTTCAGCGGCACGCCCAGGCCGGCCTTGTACAAGGCGCCCGAACCGCAGCCATCGGCGATCTGCATCGTCAACCCGAACACGAAGGCGCCCAGCAGCAGGCTGACGCTGGGCGGCCCGAGCGCGGCATGCAACTCGGGGAACACGCCGAGCAGCGGCAAGGCGGCCAGGCTGGCCAACGCCAGCAGCAACACCTGGCCGGCAACGCCTTGCGGATCTTTTTGCTCGATCAGTTGGCGCCAGCCGGTGGTGAAACCGAACCGGGCGCCGGCCAGCGCCATGCCCATGCCGACACCGACCAGCAGCAGCACCGCCTGGCGGATCGACACGGACAAGGCGAGAAACACGAAAAAGGCGGCCAGCACGGCCGCCAGGGGAAGGCGCTTCACGATGCGGCCGCCGTCACTTGAAGGTCTTGTCGGCCCAGATCTTCGCGTCGATGACCAGCTGCGCGACGCGGCTGGGCACGTTGTCCATCGGCAGGTTCGGGTCGCGCGACCACTCGGTCATCGAGGTCGGGTAGAGCTTGACGTTTTTCTGGCCCAGCACCTCGGACATCGCGAACCAGTTGGTCGCAGCCCAGTGACCGGTGTTGCAGAACGACACCGTCTGCTTGGCCGGGTCGATCGGGCTGGTTGCCGCGATCTGGCGCGCCTGGCTCTCCGGCACGAACACCGCACTGCCTGGCGCGAACCATTTGTCGTGGCGCAGGTTCACCGCGCCCGGCAGGGTGCCCGGCACCTTGGCCATCGGCGCGCGGGTCTCGCCATAGAAAAAGGGCTCGGGGCGCGCATCGATCAGCACCGCATCGCCGGACTTGACGCGTTGCGCCACCTCCTGCGTGGTGGCGATCAGCGACATGTCGAGCTGAGGTTCGTAGCTGCTGGTGGGTGCCAGCACGCCTTCCTTGCTCAGCGGCAACTTGGCGCCGGTCCAGGCCTTGACGCCGCCGTTGAGCACCGACAACTCCTTCAGGCCCAGCACCTTGAGTGTCCAGTACACGCGCGCCGCAGCGCCGAAATCGCTCGCGTCGGCGCCGCTGGACACCACCACGGCATGCACCGACGGGCTCAAACCCATGGACTGCACCAGTTCCTTGAGCTTGGGCAGCGGCGGCAGTTCGCCCGGATTGCCGGCCGGGCCGCGCCAGTGCATGTAGGGCGCGTTCACGGAACCCGGAATGTGATCGGCCAGGTAGATCCTGGATTCCCGGATGTCGATCACCCGCACGTTCGGATCGGCGAGTTTGGGCTGCAGTTCCGCTGGCGACAGCAGGGGTTGGGCGGCATGGCCGAGCGCCGCGAAAGCGAGGCCGGACAAGAGGACAGACAGGGATTTCATGGTTCTACGCGGATCGCAAAGCGCCAGATTGTCTGAGGCAATGGCCAGCGAGGGAACGATTTACTTTTTCGAAGCATATGCCGGATTCGGAATAAGCCGCGCAGCGGGCCAAGGCGGTGAGCGACGCGCCGCTGTCGATTGGCGAGATCGCCCAGCGCATCCTCCTGATTCGGCGGCAGCGGGTTGTGCTCGACGCCGACCTGGCCGCGTTTTGTGGCGAGACGACGAAACGGTTCGATCAGCAGGTTCAGCGCATCCTGGAACGGTTTCCGGCGGACTTCATGTTTCAGTTGGAGGACGAGGAGGTTGCGGCTTTGAGGTTGCAAATTGCAACCTCAAGTTAGGGCGCGGTGGCGCGGGCGTCTGCGACGCGGGCGGACTGTTTGCAGACGGGTCTATGTGTACGACCGTGAGCGGGTAACGGACCGTGTGACTCCCCAGATGGCGCAGCGCGCACTGGAATCGCTGCGAGAGCGAAACCCGGCACTTGTGTGGAAGTCGGCCCGTGGCGAATACGCCGTGGACCATGCCGCCATGCACCGCTGGGTCGAGCAGCGGGTCAAGAATGGCCGCTGGCCACCAGTCGATCCTCAGGGTCAGTTGGCCATTGGAGAAGAATAGCTACCTGCCGCTGACGCATTGGGAAGACTGAACGTGAACCGTTCGTGAGCGCGTGAGAGGCGACCGATTCAACTCGGACTATCGCCTGCGCGACAGCTTGCGGACGCTTCGGGGGCCCGAGTGAGGGGCATGTGACTCAGGCCGACCGGACGCAGCAGGCTCGAAAGCACCATTCAAGACCGCACCAGACCATCGTTGGGCGCAATCCGATGCTGCGAAGGAAACACCCTCGCCAACAGGTCTTCGGCGATGTCCAGGTGGTCCCGCAACACCCCCATCGCCACCGACCGCAGATCCGTCGTCGGCCGCAGGTCCCGGCCTTCGTGCAGTTGCGCCGGCGCCAGGCCCGGCCAGTCGGCGATGACACGCCCGCCGTTGACCGCGCCGCCGATGAGGAAGGCCGCGCCGCCCACGCCGTGATCGCTGCCCTGGGTGCCGTTGGGCGCCACGGTGCGGCCGAATTCGCTCATGACCAGTACGACCGTCTGCGACCACAGCGGGCCCAGGCCGTCGCGCAAGGCGGCGATGCCGCGGTCGAGTTGCGTCAGGTTGCTGGACAAGGCGCCCAGCGGTGCCATCTGGTTGACGTGAGTGTCCCAGCCGCCGAGTTCGCACATCGCAACCCGCGCACCTTGCGGCGCGGCCAGGAAACGCGCGGCCGCGGCCATCATGTTCGGAAACGGGCCGCCGGCCGGTGTGCGCGGGCCGCTACGTGCCAGCGCGTTGCCACGCAAGGCGTTGTCGAAGGCCATCGCCATCGCCGGGTCGGTGTCACGGTACAAGGCGGCCAGCCGGCTGACGGTGTCGCGTTGCGGCGGCGGCAACAGCGACGGTGACCACGACGTGACCGGAACCGCGCCGCGCATCAGCAGCGGCATGTGGCTGTTCAGCGCCACGCCCAGCCCCTTGCCCGCCGCCGGCAGCAGTGCGAGCGCTCGGTTGAGCCAGCCACTGTCGGACGCAAACGGTTGCTCGGCACCACTCTCGAGCACGTTCTGGCCGTCGAAGTGGGAGCGGTCGCGGTAGGACGTCGCCGTGGCATGGACCACCGCCAACTGGCCCTGGCCATACAACGCAGCCAGTTGCAGCAGGTTGGGATGCAGGCCGAAGAAACCGTCCAGCGGCAAGGCACCACCGGCAGCGCCCGGGGGGCGGCAACGCCAGCGGGCCCCGCGCCGACATCCAGTGCGGATCGCCCCATGCCGGCACCGCCGACAGGCCGTCCATGCCGCCGCGCAACACGACCACGACCAGCCGGCGCTCGGTGGGCGCTGCGGCCAGCACCGGCAGTGGCGCCATGCCCGCTGCCGCCAGACCGGCGACCGCACCCACGAAATGCCGGCGTGACACGGCGCCGCTCCGCATCGCGGGCGATACGGACGTGGCGCCGGTCGCAGGGGAGTATGTATCGATCATGTCCATCTACCTCCGCTGGAATTCGGCGCTGGCCAGCAGCAGCGTCAGGCCCTGGGTCGGGCTCTCGGCGCGTTCGATCGCCTGCAGCGTCGCAGCCGACACGGTGTCGCCCAGCAGTTCGCGCGCCAGCGCCGCCGGCGCCAAGGTGCCCGACGCGGCCGCGGACGCCGCTTCGCCGGCCCACAAGAATCGTTTCCACACCGCGTCGGCGCCCAGCCACTCGGCCTCGACGTCGGGCCAACCATTGGGGCCGGGCGGGTTGTAGACCACCTGGCCGAGATTGGCCAGCGTGCGCTGCAGCCGCGTCGCATCGATCTCCAGCCCCGGCAGGCCGCGCGCGGCGGACACCAGGAATTCCTGCGGCGTCTTGAACTTGCGCAGCGGCTGCAGCTGGCCTTGTGGCAGGTCGACCAGGGCGGCGCAGACCCGGGCCAGGTCGCCGTCGGTATCCAGGAATACCGAGGCCAGGCGCTCCACCACCTCCGGCGGCGGATCGTCGGCGACGAAATGGCGCGCCAGCTTGGTGGCGATGAAACGCGCCGTCGACGGATGCGCCGCCAGCGCGCGCAGCGCCGCCTCGCCCTGCGCCACGCCCGGCTGCGCATACGCCACGCCGAGCAGCCGATGCGCCCCGGGCTCGTGGGCATCGGGATCGAAATCGAACAGGCCGGGCCCGTTGAGCCGGCCCTGCAGCGTCAGCCGTGCATACGACACCCGGGGCGGGCGCGCAATCGTCCAGCCGGTGATGATGCGCGCCAGGCTGCTCACGTCGGCCTGCTCGTAACCCCCGCGCGCACCCAGCGTCTGCAACTCGAGGATCTCGCGCGCCAGGTTTTCGTTCAGGCCGATGCTGCGCGGGATCGCGAAGTCCTGCTGCGCCGGCCGGCGGCGCAGCGACGGATTGAGAGCGCCCCCAACCCTGGCTTCGCCAGGCCCCCCGAGGGGGTGCGAGAAACCTTGGGAGCGGCCCGGCGTTTTCTCCTGCGCCAGCGCCGAATTCGGCCCGATCGACAACAGATTGTCGAGATAGAACAACATTGCCGGATGTTTCGTCGACGCCATCAACATGTCGACGAAACGCCCGGTCACGTGCGGACGGATGGCGTCGCGCTCGAACGACGGCGGCATCGCGATCGCGCCGGGCTTGGCACCCGAGACCACGAAATGGTTGCTCCAGAAATGCACCAGGCGTTCGAAGAACGGCCGTTCGGTGGCCACCGCCACGTCGAATCGGGCCTTGAGCGCCCGCGCGTGGCGCGGACCGAACACCTGCTTGAAACTGCCCTCGACCGACAGGCCGTCGGCACCGGCGCGGGACATGTCCGGCCCTGAGGCACGCATCGACACGGTCGCATCCTTGTCTGCGGGCCCGGCCATGGCGCCAGCGTCCATCGCCCGGCGCCGTTCGGTCGGCGCGGACCGCATCGTGGCCGGATCCATGCCCCGCGCGCGTGCCAACCGGGCCAGCTCTGCCGTCCATTTGCGAAACACACCGAGGTCGTCGAGCGTCGACGGCAGCGCCGCCATCGGCGCCGGCAACGCCGTCTCGGGACGCAGCTGCGCGTGCAACCAGCCGCGCGGGTCCGGACGCACCGCGGCCATCTCGCCCGGCCGGGCGCCCAGGCCGAAGCGGTTGAGCGCGACGGCAGCCGTCATGGAATACAAGGACATCGGCAGGCACCCCCGGCACGGCATGTGATGTTGGTAAAGTGTAGGGTGGCCGGGCCGAAGAAAAATGTCTTCTGGGTAAAGGGAAGGTCGACGTCCGCTGGCCAGGATCGTCGTACCCGAGGGGTCTGGCCTGCCTGCCTGCTGCATGCGCGCGCAATCCGGTCCCATGCAGGCACTCCATCCAACATGCGACTCTCTGAACTTCTGATCATCGGTTGTGCGTCCCTGACTCTGGTCGGCTGCGCGCTCCCGCGTGTCGACGCCGACGCGCCGCCCCCGCTGGCATCCACGGCGCCGCCGCAATGGCAGGCGCCGCTGCCCCACAACGGCACGCTCAGCGACCTGAC
Source organism: Comamonadaceae bacterium G21597-S1 (assembly GCA_027214345.1). GTDB lineage: Bacteria > Pseudomonadota > Gammaproteobacteria > Burkholderiales > Burkholderiaceae_C > CAISIP01. The sequence goes on along the minus strand of JAPWHR010000006.1, from coordinate 123,238 downwards.
CCGCTGGTGGCAGGATCTCGGCGACCCGCTGCTGGTCGACCTGTTGGACGCCGCGCAACAGGCCAGCCCGTCGCTGGCAAGTGCGCATGCGCGTGTCGTCCAGAGCCGCGCGGCACTGCGCCAGGCCCGTGCAGCCCAGGGCCCTTCGCTCGACGGCTCGGCCAGTGCCGCGCGCTCCGACACCATCGTCGGCAGCCCGCCCACGACCACGCTGCAGGCCGGGCTGGCCGCATCCTGGGAGATCGACGTGTTCGGCGCCAACCGCCTGGCCAGCGAAGCGGCGCAGGCGCGGCTGGACAGCGCCCAGGCCGCCTGGCATGACGCGCGGGTGCTGGTCGCGGCCGAGGTCGCCAGCCGGTATTTCAATCAGCGCGCCTGCGAGCAGCAGCGCCGCATCGCCCATGCCGACGCCGTGTCGCGCCAGGAGACGGCCCGGCTCAGCGAGCTGACGTTCAAGGCCGGATTCACGCCCAGCGGCACGGCTGCACTGGCGCGTGCCGCCGCCAGCGACGCGAATGGCCGCGCCTTGCGCCAGGGTGCCTTGTGCACCCTGGGCATCAAGGCGCTGGTGGCGCTGACCGGCTTGAGCGAAGCCACGCTGGCGCAACGCCTGGAACAGGCCAACCCGGCGCTGGCGCCCGACGCGCGACTGGTCGTGGCGTCGCTGCCGGCCGACACGCTGGCCCAACGGCCCGATCTCTTCGCCGCGCAAGCCGACATCGCCGCGGCCCGCGCCGAACTCGGCGGCGCGCAGGCGCAGCGTTACCCCCGCATCGCCCTGTCCGGCTCCATCGGCGCGCTGCACTACAACGCCGCCGGCAGTTCCGGCGAGATGGCGACCTGGTCGATCGGCCCGTTGGCGCTGAGCGTGCCGCTGTTCGACGGCGGCCGGCGCGAGGCCGGCGTGAGCGCGGCCCAGGCGCGTTACGAGGAGTCGGTCGCGCTCTACCGGGCGCAGGTGCGCCAGGCGGTGCGCGAGGTCGAACAAGCCCTGGTCACGCTGCAAAGCACCCAGGCGCGCGTGGCCGACGCGACCACCGCCGAGGCCGGCTACCGTGCCTGGCAGGACGCCACCGAGGCCCGTTACAAGGGCGGCCTGGCCAGCCTGGCCGAACTCGAGGACGCCCGCCGCACCCGCCTGGCCGCAGCCGACGCGCTGGTGGCCCTGCGACTCGAACGCATACAGGCCTGGATCGACCTGTACCGCGCTGCCGGAGGGGGATGGACACGACCTGCCGCCACCCCCGGCCAATCCTGACGGCACGGCCACCCGCCGCACGCCGACACCCGACAACCGCACCATGAGTACGACACGATGAGTTCGACCTTCAAACGCAACACCTTCGTCATTGCCGCGTTGGCCTTGGGCGCCGCCGCTGCGATTGCCCTGTGGGCCCGCAACAGCAGCGCCGACGAGGCGCCGGCGGCAACACCTGAGCCGGTGGCCACCGCCAAGCCGGCATTGACCGTCACCGCGGTACGCCCGCAACTCGGCCGGCTGCCGATGCAGCTGCGCGCCAACGGCAGCATCGCCGCCTGGCAGGAGGCCAGTGTCGGCACCGAAGCCAACGGCCTGCGCCTGTCCGAGCTGCGCGCCGGCATCGGCGACGTGGTGCGCGCCGGCCAGGTGCTGGCCACCTTCGACGCCGCCACGGTGCAGGCCGACGTCGCGCTCGCACGCGCCCAGCTGCAGGAAGCCCAGGCCAATGCGCTGGAGGCCGCGGGCAACGCCGAACGCGCCCGCACGCTGAAGGATTCCGGCGCGCTGAGCACGCAGCAGATCAACCAGTACCTCACGTTGGAGCAGACGGCCCAGGCACGTGTGGCCGCGGCCAAGGCCGCGCTCGACGTGCAGCAGTTGCGACTCAAGCACGCGCAGGTGCTGGCGCCCGACCGCGGCGTGATCACGTCGCGCTCGGCCACGATCGGCGCCGTCGTGCCGGCCGGCACCGAGCTCTTCCGCATGATCCGCCAGGGGCGGCTGGAATGGCGCGCCGAGGTCACGTCGAACGAACTCGGCCGCATCAAGCCCGGAACGCCGGTGCTGGTCACGGTGGCCAGCGGCGCCGAGGTGCGCGGCAAGGTCCGCACCATCGGCCCGACCGTCGACAACAAGACCCGCACCGCACTGGTCTATGTCGACCTGCCGTCGACCAAGGACCTGTCCGGCCCGGCCAAACCCGGCATGTTCGCATCCGGATCGTTCGAACTGGGCGACTCCAGCGCGCTGCTGGTGCCACAGACCACGCTGGTGATGCGCGACGGCTTCAGCTACGTCTACAAGCTCGGCGACGACAACCGGGTCTCGCGCATCAAGGTGCAGACCGGGCGCCAGGCCGGCGACCAGGTGGAGATCACCAGTGCGTTCGACGTCAATGCCCGGCTGGTTGCCACCGGCGCGGGTTTCCTGAACGAAGGCGACCTGGTGCGCGTCGTCGATGCCGCCGGCAACGCGGCCGCCGCCCCCGTAGCGTCGGCATCGCGCTGAGGTTTCGACCATGCTCAACGTTTCTTCCTGGTCGATCCGCAATCCGATTCCGGCGGTGATGCTGTTCGTGCTGCTGTGTTTCGCCGGCGTGTTGTCGTTCAACGCGATGAAGGTGCAGCAGTTCCCGGACATCGACCTGCCCACCGTCACCGTCAGCGCGCAACTGCCCGGCGCAGCGCCGGCCCAGCTCGAGACCGAGGTCGCGCGCAAGCTCGAGAACTCGATCGCCTCGGTGCAAGGCCTCAAGCACATCTACACCAAGGTGCAGGACGGCTCGGTCACCATCACCGCCGAATTCCGGCTCGAGAAGCCGGTGCAGGAGGCGGTCGACGACGTGCGCTCGGCCGTCAGCAAGGTGCGCAGCGACCTGCCCGGCGACCTGCGCGACCCGATCGTCAACAAGCTCGACATGGCGGCGCAACCGGTGCTGGCCTTCACGGTGCGCTCGATCCCGCGCGCCGGCGTCGCCGGCATGGACGACGAGGCCTTGTCCTGGTTCGTCGACAACGAGGTCACGCGCAAGCTGCTGGCGGTGCGTGGCGTCGGCGGCGTGACCCGCGTGGGCGGCGTCAACCGCGAGGTGCGCGTGGCGCTCGACCCGCTCAAGCTGCAGGCGCTCGGCGCCACCGCCGCCGACATCTCGCGCCAGCTGCGCCAGATGCAGCAGGAAAGCGCCGGTGGCCGTGTCGACGTGGGCGGCGGCGAGCAGCCGGTGCGCACCATCGCCACGGTGCAGACCGCGCAGCAACTCGGCGCCTTGCAGCTGGCGCTGTCCGACGGCCGGCGCATCCGGCTCGACGAAGTCGCCACCGTCTCCGACACCATTGCCGAACCGCGCGCCGCGGCCCTGCTCGACGGCCAGCCGGTGGTGGGTTTCGAGGTCTCGCGCAGCAAGGGCGAGAGCGAGGTCACGGTGGGCGCGGCGGTGCAGCAGGCGCTGGCCGAGCTGCAGGCCGCGCATCCGGACATCGAGCTCACCGAGTCCTTCAACTTCGTCGAACCGGTGCAGGAGGAATACACCGGCTCCATGCACCTGCTGTACGAAGGCGCGGTGCTGGCGGTGCTGGTGGTGTGGCTGTTCCTGCGCAACGTACGCGCGACCTTCGTCTCGGCGGTCGCGTTGCCGCTGTCGGTGATCCCGGCGTTCGCCGGCATGTACCTGCTGGGTTTTTCCGTCAACGTCATCACGCTGCTGGCCTTGTCGCTGGTGGTCGGCATCCTGGTCGACGACGCCATCGTCGAGGTCGAGAACATCGTGCGCCACCTGCGCATGGGCAAGACACCGTACCAGGCCGCAATGGAAGCGGCCGACGAGATCGGCCTGGCGGTGATCGCCACCACCTTCACGCTGGTCGCGGTGTTCCTGCCCACGGCCTTCATGAGCGGCGTGGCCGGCAAGTTCTTCAAACAGTTCGGCTGGACCGCGTCGCTGGCCGTCGTGGCCTCGCTGGTCGTGGCACGCATGCTCACGCCGATGATGGCGGCCTACATCCTCAAGCCGATCAAGGGCGAGCACAAGGAGCCGGGCTGGATGAAGCTGTACATGCGCATGGCCGCGTGGTGCCTGCGGCATCGCCTCCTGACCATGATCGGCGCCACGGCGTTTTTCTTCGGCTCGGTGATGCTGATCCCGCTGCTGCCCACCGGCTTCATCCCGCCGGACGACAACTCGCAGACCCAGGTCTACCTGGAACTGCCGCCGGGATCGACCCTGCAGCAGACGCTGCGCGCCGCCGAGCAGGCACGCCTGCTGGTCACCGGCGTCGAACATGTCAAGGGGGTCTACACGACGATCGGCGGCGGCACGGCAGGCGCCGATCCGTTCGCGCCCCAGGGTTCGGGCGAGGTGCGCAAGGCGACGCTGACCGTGAAGCTGACCGAACGCGGCACCCGGCCGCGCAAGCAGGGCATCGAGAACAACATGCGCGCCGCGCTCGAACGCCTGCCCGGCACGCGCAGCAAGGTCGGCCTGGGCGGCTCGGGCGAGAAATACATCCTGGTGCTGACCGGCGACGATCCGGTCGCGTTGCAAAAGGCCGCGCTGGCGGTCGAGAACGACTTGCGCACCATCCCCGGCCTGGGCAGCGTGGCCTCCAGTGCCAGCCTGATCCGACCGGAGATCGCCGTGCGGCCGGACTTCGCACGCGCCGCCGACCTGGGCGTGAGCAGTGCCGCGATCGGCGACACCTTGCGCATCGCCACGCTGGGCGACTACGACGTCGCCTTGCCCAAGCTCAACCTGTCGCAACGCCAGGTCCCGATCGTCGTGCGGCTGCAGGACTCGGCGCGCGGCAACCTGGCGCTGCTCGAGCGTCTGGCGGTGCCGGGTACGCGCGGGCCGGTCATGCTGGGCCAGGTCGCAACGCTCGAGATGACCGGCGGGCCGGCCGTCATCGACCGATACGACCGGGCGCGCAACGTCAATTTCGAGATCGAACTCTCCGGCTTGCCGCTGGGCGACGTCAAGGCCCAGGTCGAGAAGCTGCCAGCCGTCAAGCAGCTGCCGCCCGGCGTGAAGATCATCGAGATCGGCGACGCCGAGGTGATGGGCGAACTGTTCGCCAGCTTCGGCCTGGCCATGCTGACCGGCGTGCTCTGCATCTACATCGTGCTGGTGCTGTTGTTCAAGGACTTCCTGCATCCGGTGACCATCCTGTGCGCCTTGCCGCTGTCGCTGGGCGGCGCCTTCGTCGGGCTGTTGCTGGCCGGCAAGAGTTTCTCGATGCCGTCGCTGATCGGCCTGATCATGCTGATGGGCATCGCGACCAAGAACTCCATCCTGCTGGTCGAATACGCCATCGTCGCGCGGCGCGACCACGGCCTGTCGCGCGTCGACGCCCTGCTCGACGCCTGCCACAAGCGCGCACGGCCCATCGTCATGACCACGCTGGCCATGGGCGCGGGCATGATGCCGATCGCGCTCGGCCTGGGCGTGGCCGATGCCAGCTTCCGCTCGCCGATGGCGATCGCCGTGATCGGCGGCCTGATCACCTCCACCGTGCTCAGCCTGCTGGTGGTGCCGGCGGTGTTCACCTACATCGACGACGTCGGCAACGGCTGGCGCCGACTGCTGCATTGGCTGCAACGCCGGCCCGGCCGCCGCGACGACGCCCCACCACCGGCCATCGGCGACCCCGCCGCGGCAGGAGCCCCCGCTGCGCGGGCCTGACGGTCACCTGGCATGGACCGGCCTGTGCAGCGCGCTGGTCCTGGCCAGCCTGGCCGCACAGGCCAGCGCACGCCCGCTGGTGCTGGTGTGGCACGTATCGGCCTGGCCGCAGCACCCGTGGATGTTGTGGACCGCCAGCCTGGTGCACCTGTCGCCGGCCCACCTGCTGGTCAACCTCGGCGGCCTGCTGGTGCTCGCCGTGCTCGGCATGTTCCTGCGCGCGCAATGGCCGGCCACGCTGGCGGTCCTGCTGGCCTGGCCGCTGGGCACGCTGGGGCTGGCAGCCTGGCCGCAGGTCAGCTGGTACGCCGGCATGTCCGGGCTGCTGATGGCGATGCTGGCGGTGCTGGCGGTGCACGCCTGGCGGCCGGGCTCGCGCATCGCATCCGGCGTGTTGCTGGCGGCGCTGGCGCTCAAGCTGCTGGCGGAAGCGGCCTGGTCGCAGCCGATGGCATTCGATCCGCTGTGGGGTTTCAACGTCGTCAACGCGGCGCACCTGAGCGGCGCGCTGGCCGGCGCCGGCTGCGCTGCGCTGCTGCGCGCGACATGGCCGGCAACGGCCTCGGGTACAAAAAACAACGCATCGGCCGACGAGCGTTGATCCTGGATTCACCAGCCGACCGATTGCCGGCCAGCCGGTTGGCAGGACCGGTCCCACATCAGGACCTGGCCGGCACGCGTCGCAGGTTCAGCAGGTTGCCGGCCAGGATCAGCCCGGTGCCCGCCACCATCAGCAGGTCGATCTGCTCGGCGTAGATGGCCCAGCCGGCGAGCGCGGTAAGCGGCACGCGCAGGAAATCCATCGGCACGATCACCGTCGCCTGCGCGTGGCGCATCGCGCGGGCCATGCAGTAATGCGAGAAGGTGCCGCAGAAGGCGATCACGACCAGCCAGCCCCAGACCGTCGGCGACGGCCAGCGCCAGGTCGCCAGCGCCGGCCAGGCGCCGAGCACCGACTGCACGATCAGCATCCAGAACATGATGCGGGTCGCGTCCTCGGTGCGCGTGAGCAGCTTGACAAAGATCACCGACACCGCGAATCCGACCGCCGCCGCCAGGGCAATCGCCTGCCCCGGACTGACGCCGGCCTGGGCCGGACGCACGATCAGCACGACACCGATCACGCCCAGGGCCACCGCGGCGGCCTTCCAGCGGTTGAGCGACTCGCCCAGGAACGCCGCGGCCAGCAGCAAGGTCCAGATCGGCATCGTGAACTCGAGCGCGACCAGTTGCGCCAGCGGAATCAGGGTCAGCGCATAAAGCCACGCATATTGGGCGCCGTAATGCACGGTGTTGCGCACCAGGTGCAAGCCGGGCCGCGCGGTGCGCATCGCCCGCAGGCCACCGGCGGCATGCACCAGCGGCGCAAGCATCAGCAGGCCGATCAGCGAACGCACCTCCATCACCTGGAAAACATCGAGTTCGCGCGTGGCCTGCCGGCCGGATATGGCCATCACGACCATCAGGCCCAGCCAGCCAGCCATCCAGGGCACGGCGCGGATCGTCGACGATGACGACGCCGACGGCGGGGGCGTGGCGGCGGCGAACGATGCGGCCTGGTTCGTGGGTGGAGGTGGTGGCGGTGGTGGCATCCGGTGGTACTGGCTGGTTCGACCCGTGCCTGCATGCGGGCATCATGCCGTTCGCGGCGCGGCGGGCTGGAGCCGACTGTACCCCCTCGCGCCGATCCCGGCCGCCGCGGCCAGGCGAATGCACCAGCCACATGACCCGGTACCCGACACCGGTCGCGCCGCGGGCGTAAGATGGAATCCATGAACTGGTTGCGCAAACTCCCCGGTCACCGGCGCAGCCCGCCCGGCCTGGAATGGCGCATCCTGCGCCTGATGCCGACCGTGTGGCTGGCCGGCACGCTGCTGCCGGCGCTGGTCGCGCTGTCGGCGCGCTGGTGGCTCACGGCCGACTCCGCCGCCGCGCTCGCGCGCGAGATCCAGCGCTTCGACTACATGATGATCGGCCTGGTCATCTTCGTCTGGACGCTGGTGCTCACGGTCACGATCGGCTGCCTGATCGTCTGGCTGATGAAAGGCCCGGCCTATGTGGCCGATGGGTTCGAGGTGTCGCACAGCGACAAGCCGCGGCGCTGACGTGAATCAAGGTGGGTCGGGCCAACGGCCTTGACTGCGACGCCTGTCGACACCCGTTGCCGACAGGAAAAACTCAGCGCACCAGTGCACGCCACAACAAGCGCCCGCCGAACAGCAGGAACAGGCTGCCGATCGTGCCATCCAGCACACGCCGATAACGCGCATAACCGGCACGCATCCGCTCGCGCCGAAACAACCAGCCGAGCGCTGCCAGATACACCGCGTTGCAACCCACCATGATGATCACGGCGGCACAGGCAGTCGCGGCATTGGCACGCAGCAAGCCCGTCACCGCAAAGATCGAGGTGATGAAAAGAATCGCCTGCGCATTCGACAAGGCCGTGGCCATGCCCAGCAGCGCGGTACGGCGGTAGTCTTCGGACGTGTCTTGCAGCTCGGGCGCGTTCGCTGCGCCTGTGCCTTGACCGGGATCCGGCACCGCAGCAAGGTGTTCACCATGGCGCGCCCGTTGCACGAGGCGCGCGCCCAGCCACATCAGATACAGGCCGCCAAACACATGCACCGCCACGCGCAACCACGGAAAGGCTTGCAGGATCGCCGCCCATCCGATCAGGGCCAGCGCCGCCAGCATGGCAATCCCCGTCACATTGCCCGCAATGGCGTAGCCCAGATGCGCCGGCGTGCGGGTCACTGCCACGTGCGTCACCAGCAACGCATTCGGCCCCGGTGTGGGCACGATGGCGAGCCACAGCAGCGTAAAGGCGGAGAGGACCGGCAAGTCGAGGGCGAATGGCATGGCGGGGGAAGCGGTACGCGTCATCGGCACCGGAATATCCGATGCCGGCGGACTGAATCATAGGTCCTTGCCGCAGGGCCGGCGCCGCAGACGGCTCGCGATGCCTTGCTGTGGCACCATATGGATGGTGACTGCCGATCGCGTTGCATCACGTCACACGCATCCCGTAAATGACCGAGCCATGACAAGCCGAACCCGCCTGCATTTCATGTGTGGCAAGGCCGGGGCAGGGAAAAGCACCCTGTCCAGGACGCTTGCCAAACAACACGACGCTGTCCTGATCAGCGAAGACATCTGGCTCGCGCGGCTGTTTCCGGACGAGATGCGCGACTTTGACGACTACATCAGGTATTCCCGCCGCATCAAGCAGGTCGTGGAGCCCCTGGTTGTCGACATGCTGGCCCATCGATCGGTGGTATTGGACTTTCCTGCCAACACGGCTCGGTCCCGCCAATGGTTCGGATCCCTCATCCAACACGCACAATCGGCGCACACGCTTCATTACCTCCGCGCCAGCAACGCGATTTGCCTGCGTCGCATCGCCCAACGCAACTCGGAACGCCCGGAAGGGTCGCACGAGCTCGATGAAGCCACCTTCTTGCAGATCACGTCGCTCTTCGAAGCCCCGTCACCTGCCGAAGGATTCGACGTGCAATTGCATGAACAAGGGGCTTGAGCGCCATGGATGGCGACCAGGGGCGGGCGACTGACGATGGGGTCCGTCAGCTGCGCCAACCGAACTGACCCGGGACGCCGGAGGGAATGAACCATGAAACACAGCGCAATCTCGGACGGATCCGCGACGGTCTTCAACGCTGACGGCGAAGCCACCGCGAGCGCCGCATTCGAACATGTGTATGCCGTCCCCGAGGGCGCCACACACGCCGTGGTGATGATGGAAGCGCCAACGGGTGATGCCGACCTCGACGTCCGGCTCGAACCGCTCTCGATCGAAGCACGGGATGAACTCTCCCGCCTGGCGCGGGTGAAACTCCGCTTCCTGGCTCTGGCCCAAGGCACCGAAGAACTGGCGATCCGCATCATCAGCGCCGGCAAGGCGGCCGTCCGTGTCACCGTCGCCTTCTTCAAGCGGGAAGCCGGCGCACTGCGGAAGAACTTCTCCTGCAAGACCTGCAAGCAGCTTTGCAAACTCGCATTGAGCGCCGTGCTCGCCCACCTGGGTGTTCCGTACCTCGACGCCGAAGCTGCGACAGACCTCCCGGGCATCGCGCCGATCGACGACAGTCCCGAGGCCGCGACGGCTTTGCGCGCCTTGGCCGCCGAAATGGACCTCACCCCAGAGGACCTGCAAGCCCCCATCCCGGTACAGACCGGAGAACCGGTGCCGGTGACGCAGGCTTGCATCGACCTGCTGGACACGCCAGCTGAAGCTCCCGAGTGGATCCGCGTATTGTTCGACTTCGTTCATCCGAAGGCCATGGCAGCCGTTCGGGTCGCGCTCGAGATTGTGGACGGGTACATCGACGCCACGGACCGCATCTACACCTTTGCGTGCGAATCCATCGGCATGTGCAAACCCGCAAGCGGCAAGCCCAGCGCGGGTGCGGCATGACCTTCGTCAATTCGATCGCGCTGCCTCGATCTCCTGCACCACCTGCATGGTCTTCAACACCCGGTCCGGCGTCAGGCTGATGCTGTCGATGCCCAGTTCGACCAGATACCGCGCAACCTCGATATGGTCCGACGGCGCCTGGCCGCAGATGCCGCTGTGGCGCTGGTTGCGTTTGGCGCCCTCGACCGCCATCTTCAGGATGCGGCGCATGCCTTCGTCCTGCTCGTCGAAGGATTCGGCGACGATGGCGCTGTCGCGGTCCACGCCCAGCGTGAGCTGGGTCAGGTCGTTGGAGCCGATCGAGAAACCGTCGAACAGTTCGGCGAACTCGTCGATCAACAGCACATTGTTCGGGATCTCGCACATCACGTAGACCTCCAGGCCGTTCTCGCCCCGCACGAGACCATGGCCGGCCATGGCATCGAGCACCTTGCGTGCCTCGTCGAGCCGGCGGCAGAACGGCACCATCAGCTTGAGGTTGGTCAGGCCCATGGTCTCGCGCACGCGCAGCATGGCCTCGCACTCGAGCGCGAAACCTTCGGCATAGGATGGATGCACGTACCGCGCCGCACCGCGGAAGCCGAGCATCGGGTTTTCTTCGTGCGGCTCGAAGTCGCGCCCGCCCATCAGCGCCGCGTATTCATTGCTCTTGAAGTCCGACAGGCGCACGATGACCGGGCGCGGGTAGAACGCGGCCGCAATCGTGCCCACGCCTTCGGCCAGGCGTTCGACGAAGTAGCTGCTGCCGTCCTGGTAACCGGCGGACAAGGCCAGCACCTTCTCGCGTTCGGCAACGTCCCGGATACGCTCCGGATGCAGCACCGCCATAGGGTGCACCTTGATGTGTTCGTTGATGATGAATTCCATGCGCGCCAGCCCCACGCCATCACACGGCATCTGGCTGATCTGGAACGCCAGCTCCGGGTTGCCCAGGTTGACCATGATCTCGGTGGCCGGGCGTTTGAGCCCGGTCAGGTCGGTGACGTTCTTGTGGAACGCGACCTTGCCCGCATACACCTTGCCGGCCGCGCCTTCGGCGCAGGACACCGTGACCTGCTCACCGTCCTTGAGCAGCTCGCTCGCGTGTTCGGCCCCCACCACCGCCGGAATGCCAAGCTCGCGCGCGACGATGGCCGCATGGCAGGTGCGCCCGCCGCGGTTGGTGACGATGGCAGCGGCCGTCTTCATGACCGGTTCCCAGTCCGGCGTCGTGGTGTCGGCCACCAGTACCTCGCCCGGGCGAAATGCCGACAAGTGGGTTCCATCGGTGACGACGCGCACCGCGCCGCTGGCGATCTTGGCACCGACAGCGCGGCCCTGGGCTCGTACCGTGCCGCTGCCGTCGAGCACGTATTCCTCGATCTGCATCGCCTTTCGCTGCGAGATCGCCGTCTCGGGCCTGGCCTGCACGATGAACAAGGCACCGTCCGGGCCGTCCTTGGCCCATTCGATGTCCATCGCGCGCCGCATGCCGGCGCGTTTGCTGTAGTGGTCCTCGATCTTGATCGCCGCGCCGGCCAGCTCCAGCACGTCCTTGTCGCTGAGGCAATACCGCTTGCGGTCGGCCCGTGGCGTGGGCTTGTTCACCACCGGTTCGCGGGTGCGTCCGGGCGCGTACACCATGTGCACCTGTTTCTCGCCCAGCGTCTTGCGCAACACGCTGCGATACCCGAGCGCATAGGTGGGCTTGTGCACGTAGAACTCGTCCGGGTCGACAGCGCCCTGCACCACGTTCTCGCCCAGGCCCCAGGCGCCGGTGATGAACACCACGTCCGGATGGCCGGACTCGGTGTCGATGGTGAACATCACGCCAGCCGAGGCGCGGTCGCTGCGCACCATCTGCATCACCGCCACCGACAGGAACACCTTGAAGTGGTCGAAGCCGTTGTCGATGCGGTAGGAGATCGCGCGGTCGGTGAACAAGGAGGCCTGGCAACGCTTGACGGCGTCGATCAGCATCTCCTCGCCATGCACGTTCAAATAGGTGTCGTGTTGGCCGGCGAAACTGGCGTTGGGCAGGTCCTCGGCCGTTGCCGAGCTGCGCACCGCCACGCTCAGCTCGCCGCCGACCTGGGCCTTGAGCTCGCGCCAGGCTTCGCGCAGCTGCTGCTCGACGGCCGCAGGCATGCCCGCGCCATAGACGATCTCGCGCGCCCGGGCGCCGGCACGCGACAAGGCATCGGTGTCGGTCTTGTCCAGCTTGTCGAGCAGCTGATGCAGTTCGGGCCAGGCACCGGCCACATCGAGCGCATCGCGGTAGGCCTTCGCCGTGACCGCGAATCCGTCGGGAATCCGCACGCCCAGCGGCGTGAGCTGCTGGAACATCTCGCCCAGCGAGGCATTCTTGCCCCCGACCAGCCCCAGGTCGTCGAGCGAGAGTTCCTTGAACCAGCGGATGTAGCGGGTGGTGGGCATGGGGACAGGTCCTCGTGTTGGATGAAACAGTCCATCATGGCCCGGCCATGGGGTGGCGACATTGATGTTGGTCAAAACGACGCAGATGCCGGTTACGGCAGAAGGGCGGCACGGAATCGGATCCGTTCGTGCACGCCAACGCGGCCGGCTCCAGTACGGGGCTCGGCCGAGCCACGCTCGAGCCGGGTATTTCGGTGCGCCAAGGACGGCCGTGCTACGAGCCGGCGCCGAACTCGAACACCCGCTGTGTCCGTTGGCAGCTGATCAGCCACTCCTCTTGCACCTGCGTCAATTGCGCCGCCACCTGCACCAACAGTGCCGGCATCGCAATGATCGGTGGCTTGACGGCGGGTTTCCCATCGTCATGACGGTAAGCCGTCACGTAGCAACTTGCTTCGGCATGCGTGGCATCCAGGGGCGTCACGAGGATGTTCGTCAACACGTGGCGCACCGTCTGGGTCCGCGCGCGCTGCGCAAGCGCGTTGAGGATGGCGGCTCGGCCGCGCAGGTCCTGACCAGCACGGTGCCAGAGACCATCGGGCGCATAAAAGGCCACCATGGCCGCGTAGTCCCACCGATCGAAGCAATCATAGAAGCGCAGCAGGACCCGCGTACAGTCCCACTCGATGGCGCGCGCGGTTTCCCGGTCCATGGTCATGCACCGAATGCCGTTGCACCGCGCCTCGCCGCGCGCCGGCAAGCAGCTGCAGGTACCGCCGACGGTCGCACGGGAGCGTCACGCATTACATGATCCGCGCCAGCCTGCGGGCCTGGGCGACGATGCGCGTGGCATCTGGGATCAGTACCTGCTGCAGGTGCGGCGCAGCCGGCATGCGACAGTCGTCGACGCCCACGCGCGCCACCGGCGCAACCAGATGGCCGAACATCTCTACGCCCACCCGGGCTGCGATCTCCGCGCCGAAGCCGCCACTGACGTTGGCTTCGTGCACCACGAGCAGGCAGCGCGTACGGTGCACGCTCTCGAACAGGGTTGCCCAGTCGAACGGGGCGATCCAGCGTGCATTGATCACCTCGGCGCGCACGCCATGGACCAGCAACTCGTCAGCGGCGGCCAGTGCCTGCGCCAGCATCGCGCCCCAGGTCACGATCGTGACGTCGCTTCCGTCACGCACGATATGGGCGCCTTCCGCGTTCTCGATCGGGCCGTCGAGGAAGACGGGCTGCTCGTCCAGATGGTAGAGGCCGCGGCTTTCGATCACCAGGGTGGGATCGTCGCACCGGATTGCGGCCAGCAGCATGGAGTAGGCATCCTGCGCCGTCGCAGGTATGCCGACACGTAATCCAGGAATGTGTGCATACAGTGCCTCGAGGTTCTGGGAATGTTGGGCACAGGAGCCCGGCGTCGCGCCCTGCTGGGTGCGAATCGTCAGTGGCGCCCCCAGACGGCCCGCCGAAACGTAACGCACATTGGCCGCCTGGTTCACGATCTGGTCCATGGCCACCAGGCTGAAATCGATCCACATGATCTCGACGATCGGACGCAGTCCCGTCATGGCAGCGCCGACCGCTGCACCCAACATGGCCGTTTCGCTGATGGGGGTGTCGAACACACGCACCTTGCCAGCCTGGTCCTGCAGGTTCCTGGTAACCCCGAACACACCACCCGGCTTGGCCAGATCCTCTCCGTACAGGATAGTCTCGGGCATCTCCGCCAGCGCCCGACCTAGCGCCGCATTGATTGCCTTGGCAAAACTCAGCGGCGTGGCTTGCGCGGAAGCGCGCAGGTCGTCATGCATACAGGTGCTCCTTGACGGAGTGGACAGGCGTCGGCGGCGCTGCAAGCGCCTGCGTGGCTGCCTCCTCGATATGGGCCACGGCCTCGGCGTGAATGCTGTCGAGCTGGTCCTGGCCGGTGCCGGCGTCGCGCAGCTTCTGCAGCAGGCGCACGATCGGTTCGTTCTGCTTGGCCTGCGTCAACTCGCCCTTGGGTCGATAACCCTGCATGTCACCGTAGTAGTGGCCGACCAGGCGCTGCGTCATCATTTCGATCAACGCCGGCCCCTTGCCCGCCCGCGCCTCACGCGCATACTGGGTGATGGCGTCGTGCACCGCGTCGACGTCGTTGCCGTCGATACGCACACCCGGCATGCCGTAGGCAGTCGCACGCTTGAACAGGTCGGCATCGCGCACCGTCTCGGCAATTGGGGTGAGCTCGGCATAGGTGTTGTTCTCGCACACGAACAGCACCGGCAGATCCAGATACGCAGCGAAATTCATCGCCTCGTGGATGGCGCCCTGATTCATCGCACCATCGCCGAACGCCGTCAGCACGACGCGGGATTCTCCCTTGACGCGTGCAGACAGGGCTGCGCCACACGCAATCGGCGCCCCGGCCCCGACAATGGAGTTCTCACCGAAAAAGCCATGGTCTGGCGCGCTGAACATGGCCGATCCCCCGCGCCCCTGGCACACGCCACTCTGGCGCCCCATCAGTTCGGCCAGGATGGCGTAGGCAGGCACGCCACAGGCCATGGCCCAGCCGTGGCCCCGGTACGTGCTGAAGACGCGATCGTCCGGCGTAAGGGCGGCCATGGAGCCGACGTAAATGCTCTCCTGGCCGATGCACAGGTGGATCGATCCCTGGATGATCTGCTGCTTGCGCAGGGCGGTGATTTTTTCCTCGAGCAGGCGAATGCGGTACATGCTGGCGAGGTGAGCCAGGCCCCGCAAAGGGGTCGGATGCGTCATGATGATGGTGGATCGATAGTTGAAGTAACGAACCTGGTCGCCAGCGCGTCGGCGCTGCGCACCAGCAGGCCGAGGTCGGAGCCCAGGATGACCATGGTGGCGCCGGCGTCGACATAGCGCTGGCAATCGGCATCGCCCGCCATCACACCCGCAGCAACGCCGCATGCATTGGCGCGACGGATGCCGGCCTCGATGGCGGCGACCACGTCCGGGTGGCTGGGCTGGGCCATGAAACCCATGTCGGCCGAAAGATCGGCAGGGCCGAAGAAGACGAGGTCAACACCGTCGACGGCGCAGATCGCGTCCAGGTTGTCCATGCCCCTGCGACTCTCGATCTGTACCAGCACGCAGGTGTTTTCCACGGCAGCGGCGTAATACGCCTTGTCCCGCCCGTACCGGTTTGCACGCATCGTTCCGCCCATGCCGCGAACACCCCCGGCGGCGGGATACCGCGTGAACCGCACAGCCTCACGGGCCTGCTCCTGTGTCTCGACGTTGGGCACCATCAAGGCATCCACGCCCAGGTCCAGGTAGTGCTTGAACGATGCCAGGTCGAGCCCGACGACCCGCACGACGCTGGCTGTGCCGCTGCCCGCCAATGCCGCAAGCTGCGCATGAAGCGCCGGTGTCGCGCTCGGAGAGTGCTCGACATCGAACACCACGAAGTCGAAGCCACTGTCTGCCAGCGCCTCCACGTTCTGCAGCGCGTTGGAGACGATGAACAGCCCGTATTGGCCTTGTCTGGCCACTACCCGCTGCCTGAACCGGTTGTGCATGCCTTACTGCGGCTGCACGCCGGCCTGCTTCTGGATGGCGCTCCATTTGACGAGATCGGTCGCCATCCGTGCTGACATCTCCTCGGGCGTGCTGCCGGCCAGTTCCAGTCCATTGACCTTGTGGCGCTCGCGCATCGCCGGTTGGTTGAGGATGTCGTTGATCTGCGCCGACAGCCTCTGCACGATGGGCTGCGGTGTCGAGGCCGGCGCCACAATGCCGAACCAGAACGTGGCGTCGAAGCCCGGCACGCCGGCTTCGGCGATGCTGGGGATGTCTGGCGTGCCGCTGGCGCGCTGGGCGCTGGTGACACCCAGCGCACGCAGCTTGCCGTCACGGACATGGGGCAATGACGAGGTTCCCCCGTCGAACAACATGTCGATCTGACCACCGATCAGGTCGGTGATCGCCGGCGCGCTGCCCTTGTAGGGCACATGCAGCATCTTGACGCCGGTCGCCGCCTGGAACATCTCGCCCGTCAGATGCAGGGAACTGCCGGCGCCGATGGAGCCGTAGGTGAGCTTGCCGGGATTCGCCTTGCCGTAGGCCACCAGTTCGGTCACGCTCTTGACCGGCAACTTCGGGTTGACCACCAAGTAAAGCGGCGTGGAGAAGTACATCGACACTGGCGCAAAGTCCTTGACCGGGTCATACGGCAACGCCTTGTGCGACCCGACGTTGAGCACGAGGTTGGAAAGGCTCGCCAGGAACAAGGTGTAGCCATCACCGGCAGATTTGGCGACATAGTCCGCGCCGATGATCTGGCTTGCACCGGGCCGGCTCTCGACGACCACTGGTTGCCCGAGGCGCTGCGCGAGCTGATTGCCCAGGTCCCGCGCCATCGTGTCGCCCAGGCCTCCCGGCGGATACGGAATCACGAGCTTAATGGGCTTGCTCGGGTAGGTCTGCGCCATTGCCGTGGCGCCTCCCACGGCAATGGCGGCCGTACAGGCGAGATGGGCCAGCGTGTTCCAAAGGCGTTGTAAGTTCACAGTTGTCTCCTCGATGGGGTGGTTTCAGTTGGTGCGGTCGGACACCGGCTTTTCCTGGGCAGCGGCGCTGCACGGGAACGAGATGCCATGTGCATTGCCGAAGCGCTCGACCATGACGTCCTCGAGCGACCGGGACTGGTGGGCGACCCAGCCGCCCGAATGCACACAGTAGGCTTTCGGGTGCGCCAACGCAGACGGCGCCTCACCGTGCGCCGACGCATTGACCTGTGTCAACAGCAATTTGCGCAGTCGTACGATGCCCACGTCGGTGGCTCCGAGGTGCTCACGGGTGCGATCGGCGATGGGCCCCTGACTGTCCTGGATCGCGGCGTCCTGTTCGGAGACGCCGGTGATTCCGGTGAAGCTGCGGTGTTTCTGCTCCTCCCGATCGATCAGGTAGTCGTTGCGGATATTGCGCAACGGCACATAGTGGGCATCCACCTGTGCATGCACGGTGTGGCCGCCTTGTGCCAGCGCGATCTCTTCCTCCGTCAGCGGCCGGTCGGGATTCCACGTATAGGTATAGATCCAGCAACTCGTATCGGTGACCGGGACAAATGTCTGGCCATGGTAGTTCTCGCCGGGAAACGCGCTCGGGGCCAGGGCATGGTGCGGAAGCAAATAGTGGGTGATGCGCCAGTACAGGTCCTCGCCATCGGCGCGCCGCGCGGCACCGATCACCAGTCCGCTGTCCATCTCGTTGACGGTGAAGGACGGCGTCGCGTCGTCCCGCACCCAGCGAAACCGGTCGTTGCGCACGACCTGGGCGCCCAACGCCGCATGACGCAGTTGCTCCATGGCCTGCATCTGGTCCATATCCTTGGTGCCGAGGATCATGTGCAGGAAGGAGAAGTGGGCCGTGTCCACGGCGCCTTCGAGGCACTGCAGCCAGTTGCAGTCCTGCCATTTCTTGGACACATAGCGGTGCGTCTCCGGCACTTGCGTAAAGGCCAGCATGGGCATGGCGGGAGGATGCTCGTCCCGCCCCATGTAGGCCCAGATGTAGCCCCCCGCCTCACAGGTCGGATAAGCCTTGATGCGGATGCGGTCCTTGTATCGAGACCCGGCGGGGGCAGTGGGCATGTCGACACACTGTCCGGTCGCATCGAACTTCCAGCCGTGAAAGACGCACCGCAGGCCACACTCCTCGTTGCGTCCGTAGTACAGGTTCGCGCCACGATGCGGACATACCGGCTCGACCAGGCCCACTCTGCCGGTCGTGTCGCGAAAGGCCAGCAGGTCTTCGCCCATGACCTTGAGCTTCTTGGGCGGGCAATCCGGCTCGGGCAGTTCGCGCGACAGCAGCACCGGCGTCCAATAGCGGCGCAGCATGTCGCCCATGGCCGTGCCGGCGTTCGTGCGGGTAAGCAACTCGTTGTCATGTTGACTCAGCATGGGGACTTCTTCTCCTGATCAGATGCGAACCATGTCGAACTCGTGTTTTGCGACGCCGCAATCGGGGCATACCCAGTCGCAGGGAACCTGTTCCCACGGCGTGCCGGGTGCCAGCCCGGATGCCGGGTCACCGGCCTGTTCGTCATAGGTCCACCCACACACCAGGCAAATCCAGACATCGGTTCCTGCCACGGTGTTTTCCATCTGCGCTGCGTCGAAGTTGATCAATGACATGGATCAAATTCTGCGGACCTCGCCGACACTCCCGTGCTGCAGTTCGGAAATGTTGAATGCAGTTTTAATATGTTGAACGAGTGATTCGGGTTTTCCCGGGGCGCACAGGATCTGCAGGCCAACGACAAGGAGACAACATGCGCGGCTATACCAACCCCTACCAGACCGACCAGGACCCCGCCGACATCGAATACGACGTGGGCGCAATGGCCGCACCCAACGACCGGCAGTTCGCGACCACTCTGGCCGCCGGGCTGCAGATCCTGCGATGCTTCACGCCGGTCAGGCCGGTGCTGGGGAACAGCGAGCTGGCGCGACGCACCGACCTGTCGCGACCGACGATTTCGCGGTTCACGTATACGCTGGTCAAGCTCGGCTACCTGCGCGGCGACCCTGCGACCGGCAAGTACCGGCTCGGCCCTGCATCCATCTCGCTGGCCTACCCCTTGCTCGCGTCCATCACGATGCGGCAGGTCGCACGGCCACTGATGAACGAATTGGCCAAGGCCCTGCATGCGTCGGTCTCGATGGGCATTCGGGACAGGCTGAGCATCGTCTACGTCGAGACCAGCCGATCCGACTCGAACTGGTCCGCGCAGCTATCCGACATCGGACTGCGGTATCCGATCGCATCCACCGCGATCGGTCACGCCTTCGTTGCGGGCTGCGAGCCTGCATTACGCGAGAGCATCCTCAACGAGATCAAGGTCCGCACGCCGTCGGTCTGGGCGAAACACGGCGCCAGGCTGCTGCAGGCACAGGACGAGTTTTCCAGGAAGGGGTTCTGCAGCAGCTACGGCGAACAACATCCGGACTACTTCGCAGTCGGTGTACCCATGGGGCGCTCGGTCGAAGGCGAACTGCTGGTTTTCAACAGCGTCGCGCCGCTGTCCCTGGCCTCGCGCAACGTGATCGAGAACACGTTCGGGCCGCGCCTGGTCGCGCTGGTGGAACAATTGCGGGAACTGGCCCGGGTGGCGTCGCGATGACCGCCATCTGGGACGGCAGACGACGTTACCGCCAGCGGCGGTACCACGCCTGATTCAAGAACGCAGCGTCGTGCTCCACCACCTCCCCCACCCGCGGCGTGACCACCAACACGCCCTTGTCGCGCGCCGCAGCCAGCGCGCGCACGATGGGTTCGTCCCATGCGTGGTACGACAAATTGAACGTGGCCCAATGCACCGGCAGCAGCGTCTTCGCGCCGAGGTCCAGGTGCGCCTGCACCGCCGACTCCGGGTCCATGTGGATGTCCAGCCAGCTGTTGCCGTAGGAGCCGATCTTCATCAGGGTCATGTCCGGCGCACCCAGACGGGCGCGGATTTCCTTGAAGTGCGGCCCGTATCCGGTGTCGCCGCTGGAATAGACGGAATAGCCGGCGCCGCGGATCATCCAGGAAGTCCACAGCGTGGAGTTGTCCATGCTCTTGCGCCCGGAATAATGCCGCGCCGGCGTGGCATGGATCTCGACGCCCTTGAAGCGGGTGTGGTCCCACCAGTCCATCTCGTGGATCTGCACCGGCGGAATGCTCCAGCGCTCCAGATGCGCACCGATGCCCAGGCCGACGAAGAAATGCGTGCCGCCCCGCGCCAGTTGCAGCACGGTGTCGCGATCGAGGTGGTCGTAGTGGTCGTGCGAGATCACGGCGGCATCGATGCCTTCGAGCTGGTCGAGGGCGATCGGCGGCGCATGCATGCGCTCGGGACCGACGAACTGGAACGGCGAGGCACGCTGCGACAACACCGGGTCGGTCAGGATGCGCACGCCGTCGATCTCGACCAGCACGGTGGAGTGGCCGAACCAGATCGCGCGCATGCCCGCCAGCGCCGGCTGTTTCAGCGCGGCCGGATCCAGCGGCAAGACGGGGATCGCGAACCCGGGTTCACGCTGCTGGCCACCCATGTAGTCACGCAGGTTCTGCATCAGGGCAAGGTCGCTGCGGTACGGCGGCGTGTTCTCGAACCGCCCGTCGACATAGTGGGGCGAACCTTGCATGCGCGCCAGCCGCTCGCCCTCCATCGCCCCGCCGAAGGTCGGCAGGCTCAGCACGAGTGACGCGGCCAGCCCCAGCAGGACCACCACGACCCCGATCACCAGCAAGACCTTGACCCAGCGCGACATGACGAAACCTCCCGCAGCCATTCTGCCTCAGCAGCTGCCATAGGCCTTGCACGGACCTGTCATCGAACCGTCACCGGAATGACCGATGCTCGCGCTGTTGTCACCAACCTGTTGTTTCATTCACATGCCATCCGACACCCCCACCCCACACGCGCTTTTCAACGACGAGGACTCCAATCGGTCCGCCAATCCGCACATCGACGTCATCGTGCAGCAACGGCTCAGCCGCCGCACCCTGCTGCGCGGCGGTGCGGCCGGCGCTGCGCTCGGCGGCCTGGCTCTGGCCGGCTGCGCAACCACGGGTGCCGCCGGCGGCGCGCACGACCCGATCACCGAACTGGGTTTTGCGCCGGTCGGCAAGAGCCTGGCCGACACGGTCCAGGTCCCGGCGGGTTACCGCGCGCAGGTGCTGTACGCGCTGGGCGACCCGATCCTGCCCGGTGCCGCGGCGTTCCGCAACGACGGCACCGACACCGATTTCGACAAGCGCGCCGGCGACCACCATGACGGCATGGAATGGTTCGGCCTCGATGCCGCCGGCAAGCCCTCGGAGCGTTTCGCCAGCCGAGGGCTGATCGCGATGAACCACGAGGCCACGACCGACGAGAAACTGACCTCCTTCTTCCTGCATGCCAACGGCGGCGCCGCCAGCCTGCCCCGCAAGGCCGCCGAGGTCGACAAGGAGCTGATGATCCACGGCCTGTCGGTGATCGAGGTACTGGCCGGCACGGGTGGCTGGTCGTACCGCAAGGACTCGCCGTTCAACCGCCGCGTCACGACGATGACGCCGGTCGATATCCACGGCCCGGCACGCGGCAGCGCGCACCTGGTCACGCGCTACAGCCCGGACGGCACGCGCACCCGCGGCACGCTGAACAACTGCGGCACCGGCAAGACACCCTGGGCCACCTATGTGTCGGGCGAGGAGAACTGGTTCGGCTATTTCCACCGCGATGCCAAGGACGACGAGCGCCGCGGCAAGAAGGATGCGTCCGTCGTCGCGCTCGAGCGTTACGGCCGCAAGGCCGGCGCCGCCAGCCGCCACGGCTGGGAAAGCGCGGGGGCGCAGGACATGTATGCACGCTGGAACAACAGCGCCACCGGTGCGTCGGCACAGGGCGACTACCGCAACGAGATGAACGGCTTCGGCTATATCGTCGAGATCGACCCCTACGACGGCTCCAAGGCACTGCGCAAGCGCACCGCGCTGGGTCGCATGGGCCATGAGAATGCGACCTTCGCGCGGCCGGTGGCGGGCCAGCCTGTGGTCGCCTACATGGGCGACGATTCGCGCGGCGAATACATCTACAAGTTCGTCTCCGCGGCCCGCTGGGACCCGCGTGACGCCCATGCCACCGACCGCCTGGCCGTGGGCGACAAGTACCTGGACCAGGGCACGCTGTACGTGGCCAAGTTCAAGGACGACGGCAGCGGCGAGTGGCTCGAGTTGTCGATGCGCAACCCCATCGTCGCAGCCAACCCGGACTTTGAATTCAAGAGCGACGCCGACATCGCCATCTTCACCCGCCTGGCGGCCGACGCGGTCGGCGCCACGCGCATGGACCGCCCGGAATGGGGTGGCGTCAACCCGAAAAACGGCGAGGTCTACTTCACGCTGACCAACAACAGCAACCGCAGCCTGGACGGCGCGATGGCCGCCGACGCCGCCAACCCGCGCGTCTACACGGACATGAAAGGCAGCAAAAAGAACAACGGCAACGTCAACGGCCACATCATCCGCATGGCCGAAGGCCAGGCGCACGCCACTGCGTTCCGCTGGGACGTCTACCTGTTCGCCTCCGAAGCCGGCGCCGACAAGGGCACGATCAACCTGTCCAACCTGGACGACAGCAACGACCTGTCCTCGCCCGACGGCCTGGTGTTCAGCCCGTCCACCGGCATTTGCTGGATCCAGACCGACGACGGCGCCTACACCGACGTCACCAACTGCATGCTGATGGCGGCCATTCCCGGCAAGGTCGGCGACGGCGGCAAGAAGACGCTCGCCTACAAACGTGCCGACGGCAGCGAAAAACGCGTCGACACCCACGCTGGCAAGGCGCAAAGCAGCGCCACGTTCAAGCGTTTCCTGGTCGGCCCGCGGGGTGCGGAGATCACCGGCTGGTGCGAAAGCCCGGACGGTCGCGCGATGTTCATCAACATCCAGCACCCCGGCGAGAACACGAAGATGGCCGACATTGCGAACCCGGCGAAATACGAAAGCCAGTGGCCGGCCAACGCCGGCTACGGCGCCGGCCAGCGGCCGCGCTCGGCCACCATCGTCATCACCAAGGTCGACGGCGGGCGCATCGGTAGCTGAACCCGCTCACGGCGCGCCGCCCTGCGGCTCCGCATCGAACAGGCCCGGGCCGTCGCCGAACCGCGCGCCTTCGATCTCGAGCAGGCGGAGCTTGGTGCGCGCGCCGCCACTGGCGGAAAAACCCCCCGACCGGCCGTCGGCGGCCAGGATGCGGTGGCACGGCACGACCGGCGCGAACGGGTTGTGGCCCAGCGCCTGGCCGACGGCGCGGGCCGCGCCGGGTTCGCCCAGGCGTCGTGCCATCTCGCCATAGGTCGTCGTCTCGCCCGGCGCCATCTGCCGGGCCAGCGCATAGACACGCTGGTGGAATGGCGGCACGCCGCTCATGTCCAGCGGCAGGTCGGACAGGTCGGCCGGCTGCGTCGGCCGGCCTTCAAGCAAGTCGACGATGCGACCGATCGCGTGTTGCACCGGCTCCGACGGCGTACATTCTGCGACCTGCGGGAAACGCCTTTCCATCCGCGCCCGGGTTGCCGCGGCATCTTCCTCGGGCAACTGCACGCCGGTCAGGCCCGACGGTCCCCAGGCGATGCCGCAAGTGCCGATCGCGGTGTCGAACAAGGTGTAGCCGATGGTGGGCATGGTGCCCGCCATCGTACGCCGCTAACGACTGGCGGGCACAGGCCGCCTCAGGACGCCAGCCCCAGCCCGACGCGCGAGATACGCCCGTCCTGCAACTCCCGCACCACAAAGGTCGCCGCCCCCCAGGCCACGCTGTCGCCGGCCACCGGCGGCCGGCGCAGCTGGCGCGCCATCCAATTGCCCAGCGTCAGCTCCGCATCGGCCGCGTCAGGTGCCGGCAGGGAGTAGAACTCGCACACGGCGCCGATGGGCGTGCTGCTGGCCAGCTCGAAATCGCGGAACACCGCACGGTGTTCCAGCTCGTCACTGGCCTCGGGTATCGCCACGCCCAGCCGGCGCGCCATCCAGCCGATGGTCGAGCCCTGCAGCAACAGGGATGCGACCACGACCAGAAAGGCGATGTTGAACAGCTCGGCGGCCTGCGGCGTGCCCGCCATCAGCGGAAACAATGCCAGCACGATGGGCACGGCGCCGCGCAGGCCGACCCACGCGATGTACCAGGTCTCGTTGCGCGTGAACCGGAACGGCCACAGGCACAACCAGACCGCCAGCGGCCGCGCCACCAGGATCAGCGTCGCTGCCACGGCCAGCCCGGGCACGGTGTAGTCCAGCATGGTCGACGGTGTCACCAGCAGGCCCAGCAGCAGGAACATGCCGGCCTGCGCCAGCCAGGCGTAACCGTCCATCACGATCAGGATGGGCGCCACGGCGTCGACCGCGCGATTGGCCAGGATCAGCCCGAACAGGTAGACCGCCAGGAAGCCGGAGCCGCCCAGCAGTCCGGCCGCGGCGAAGATCGCCAGGCCGCCCGCGCCAACCAGCAATGCCAGCACGCCGCCACCGGCGTCGCGCGACACCAGGCGCGGCAGCAGCAGCGCCATCGCAAATCCGCCCGCGACACCGACCACGGCCCCCCAGCCGAACTGCTGCAGGAAGGACCAGGCCACCGTGGCCCACGGCGCATCCTGGGCGCCGTAGGCACCGATGACGGCGATGAAGGCCAGCGTCAGGTAGACCGCCATCGGATCGTTGACGCCCGACTCGATCTCCAGTGTCGCGGCGACCCGCTCGTTGAGCACCACACCAGAGCGGGTCAGCAACGCGAACACCGCGGCTGCATCGGTCGAGCCGACGATGGCGCCGAGCAGGAAGGCCGTCGGCCAGTCGAGCCCGACGAAGATCACGCCGGCCACCGCCGTGATGCCTGCGCAGACCACGACACCGACCGAGGCCAGCAACGAGGCCGGCCGCAGCCCGGTGCGGAAAGTCGCGAACGCGGTGCGCAGGCCGCCATCGAGCAGGATCACCGCCAGCGCCAGGTTGCCGACCCAGAAACTCAGCCGGTAATCGTCGAAGCGGACCCCGCCCGGGCCGTCCTCGCCCGCCAGGATGCCGGCGAACAGGAATACCAGCAGGAATGAGAAACCGATCCGCGCCGAGAACAGACCCACCAGCACGCTGACGAATACCAGTCCGGAGACGGCGAGCAGGGGCAGGTTGACGAATTCCATGCACAAAGTATCCACGACGCACGGACGTGCACGCGGCGCCGCCTGGCAAAGTCCGAAAGCGGGCGAGGGCCATGGGCTCATGCCCGGTTACCGGCACAATCGAACGTCCCTTCTGACGCAGGACACGATGAAGATCCGATCCATCCACGCCTTTCCCATCGCCAGCGACCTGCTCGGCGGCCCGCCGACCACGGCCAAACGACGTCCGGCCTGGACCGCCGATGCCGAGGTTGCCAGCCCGATGTCGCATTTCCCGCGCTTCAAGCGCCTGCGCGCGAGCTGGCGCCCGCGCTGGCCGTCGGTGGCCTGCCTGGTGACGGCCGACGACGGCAGCTGGGGCCTGGGCATGACGCGTTACGGCACGCCGGTGATATCCATCATCAACGACCATCTGGCGCCGCTGCTGCTCGGGGAGACCTGCACCGACACCGACCACGTCTGGAACCTGATGCAGGGCATGACGTCGCCGTATGCCGGCGGCCTGTCCTGTTATGCGGTCAGCGCCATCGACCTGGCCTTGTGGGATCTCAAGGGCAAGTTGCTCGGGCAACCCGTGTACGCCCTGCTGGGCGCGCCGGCGCGCACCCACATCGACTGTTATGCCACCGGCAACGACACCGACTGGATCCTCGAACTCGGCTTCCAGGCCACCAAGATCGCCTGTCCGTACGGCCCGGCCGACGGCATACGGGGTCTGGACAACAACGAGGCGTTCATCGAGAACACGCGCGCGGCGATCGGCCCCGAACGCGACCTGATGGTCGACTGCTGGATGGCCTTCGACGTCGACTATGCCGTCAGCTTCGCGCAGCGCATGCTGCCGCACCGCTTGCGCTGGATCGAGGACTGCCTGATGCCGGACGATCTGGACGGCGTGCGCAGCCTGCGCGAACGCCTGCCCGGCCACGGCCTGGCCGGCGGCGAACACTGGTACACGCCGGCACCGTTCGCCAGCGCCGCGGTCAGCCGCAGCCTGGACGTGTTCCAGCCCGACATCGGCTGGGCCGGCGGCATGACCGGCTGCGTGAAGATCGCACGCATCGCGCAGGCCGCCGGCATACCGGTGATGCTGCACGCGGGCATGAACACCGCGTACGGACAACATTTCACGCTGGCCGTGCCGAACGCGACGATGGGCGAATATTTCGTCGGCTCCGCACCCGGCGTGCCGCTGCATGAAGTGCGGCTGACGCCGGGCACCGCGGCGCCAGAGGACGGCCGATTGACACCGTCGGACGAACCGGGTTTCGGACTGGGGTTGACGCTGGAACAGGCACGCGCGATGGCAATTTAATTGGAATCTGACCCCGATTGATTTCGTACCGCTGCCACAAGACCTGATCCGCCGAAGGGCAACTGTTTCGTCAACTCTGGCGGGACACGCTCAACCCGTTCGGTGCGCCTCGATATAGGCCCAGTCCGGCTGACCGCCCAGGCCCGGCCCGACGGGCAGACGGACCATGCCATCGGCATCCACGCGCAGGTACTCGCGCAAGCCATAGTGGTACGGCGCTTGCGGCACCAGCACCTCGAGCATGTCGACGTCGCTGGCGCCGCAGAGCACGTGCAGGTTGGCCAGGTTCATCAGCGCGCTGGCGCCATGGTGCGAAGCCACCGGGACGCCGCGCGCGGCGCAGACCTGCATGGTCTTCAGGCAGCCGGTGATGCCGCCTTTCCAGTACACGTCGCACAGCACCGCATCGAAGGCGCCCGCATCCAGCGCGTTGGCGGTTGCGCCGTGCAGGCCTGGCAAGGTCTCGCCGCCGATGACCGGAATGGCCAGCGCCTCGCGCAGTCGACGGTAGTCGGCCCAGTCCTGCTGCGGCAGGGGTTCTTCGTACCAGTGGTAGGCCAGCGCCTGCAGTGCTTCGCCGACCCGCAAGGCGTCCGACGGGCCGTAGCGCTTGGCCGCGTCGAGCATCAGGCGCACCTCGGGTCCCGCCGCCTCGCGCAGCGCGGCGGCCAGCGCAATGTCGCACTGCGGGTCGTAGAAAGGGTGAACCTTGTAGGCTGCAAATCCCAATGCCAGCGCAGCCTGCAGGTCGCCGATGTACCCATCGACCGTGTCGTAGTGACAGGAACTGGCATAGGCCTGCATCGCGTTGCGCCGGCCGCCGCACAGCTGCGCCACCGGCAGCCCGCGCAATTTCCCCGCCAGGTCCCACAAGGCCACGTCCAGCGCACTGATCGCGAACACGCTGACGTAACCCGGCGGCTCCAGTGCCGCCAACGACTCCCACACGGCGGCCGGATCGGCCGCGTCGCGGCCCAGCACGAGCGGACGCAGCGACGCCTCGACCTGGTTCGCGATCACCACACCTGCCTGGCCACCATGGGCGCGTGCCAACGAATACCCTTCGGTTCCGTCGTCGGCCTCGACCACGGTCAGCACCAGCTCCTGCATGCCGGCGAAGGTGCCGG
Source organism: Comamonadaceae bacterium G21597-S1 (assembly GCA_027214345.1). GTDB lineage: Bacteria > Pseudomonadota > Gammaproteobacteria > Burkholderiales > Burkholderiaceae_C > CAISIP01. Next base: position 95,672 of record JAPWHR010000006.1, on the reverse strand, counting down.
CATGAATCGGCACCATCGGCTGCGCAAAACACAGCGTTCGGACGGACCGGATATTCATGGCGACACCATCCGAAGCAGCACCGAGGTGATGCGGACGCAGGCGGCGGCCCGGCAGGACGCGGCCAAGCCTGCCCGAGCGCCGATCAGGCACATGCGTTTGCCCCGCGCACGTTCAATCGACCTTCACCTTGAGCCGCACGGCCAGGTCGGTCCAGACCTTCAGGTCCTTGGCAATGACGGCCGCGAACTCGGCCGGTGTGCTGCCCACCACGTCCTGCGCGCCGGCCTCCAGCGACTGGCGCACCGTGGGGTCGGCCATCACCTTCATCAACTCGGCATGCAGCCGCGTGATCACCGGAGCCGGTGTGCCTGCGGGAGCGAGCAGGCCGTACCAGGCGTCCAGCGCAAAACCGGGATTCATGGCTTCCATCATGGTCGGCAACTCGGGCGTCGCAGTGGCCCGCGCGACGCCGGTCACCGCCAACGCCCGCAACTTGCCGGCCTTGATCTGCGGCAGTGCGATCTGGGGAGCAGGAAACGCGAGTTGCGTCTGCCCGGTCATGACCGAGGTGACCTGTTCGGCCGCGCTCTTGTAAGGTACATGGACGATGTCGAGGTTGCCGCCTTGCGACTTGAACAGCTCGCCCGAATAGTGTCCGATGCCGCCGTTGCCGCCCGATGCGTAACTCAGTGCGCCGGGTTTCTCCTTTGCCATCCGGATCAGGTCCTGCACGCTCCTGGCCGGCGAATCGGGCGGAACCACCAGAATCACCGACACGCGCGAGACCAGTGAAATCGGAGCGAAGTCTTTCACCGCGTCGTACTTCACGTTGCTGATGCCGGGGTTCCCGACCAGTTGCGTGGCATTGAACAACAGGGTGTAGCCGTCGTTCGGCGCGCGCGCGACGAATTCGGTGCCGATCGTGCCGCCGGCGCCGGCCCGGTTCTCGATCACGATCGGCTGGCCCAGGCCGGTGGCCATGCGCGAGATCACATTGCGCGCGACACCGTCGACGCCGGAGCCGGCCGGGAACGGCACGACGACACGCACCGGCCCGGTCGGATAGGCCTGGGCGTGCAGCGCCGGCACGGCGCAGGCGAGCACGATGGCGGCAAGCAGGCGGCGCTGCCGGGAGACGGTGGGACGGGTCATGGCGGGTGTCTCGCTTTCTGTGGTTTGTCGATGGAAAAAGGCGCCGTGCCATCGTAGCCAGCACGGACTGCGCGTGGGGCATGGCCGTTGGCGGTTTTTTCATAGAATGCAATTCGTGCCGTCAGCCCCCGATGCGCGCCCCCAACGCACCCGCTCCTTGCACCGGGCGGTCGGACTGCTGCGGCTGCTGGCCAGCCACACCCGCATCGGCTGGCGGCTCAGCGACCTGGCCGAGCATGCCGGGCTGGACCCGGCCACGGTGCACCGGTTGCTGCAGGCCCTGGTCGACGATGGCTTGGCGAGCCGGGTACCGGGCACGCGCCACTACACGCTGGGCCCGCTGGCATTTGAGCTGGGCCTGGCCGCCGCGCCGTATTACGACCTGGGCCGTGACACGCAGGCGCCACTGGCGGCGTTGGCGCAGGCTCTGCGCGGCACGGTATTCCTGAAGTTGCGCAGCGGCGTCGAGTCGGTCTGCCTGGCGCGCCACGATGGCGTGGGGCCGGTGCCGTCGCTGATGCTCGACGTCGGCGGACGGCGCCCGTTGTGCCTGACCGCCGGCGGCGTCGCGATGCTGATCCACCTGCCGCGCGCCGAGCAGGCGCTGATCGAGGCGCACAACCGGCGCACCATCGGCCGCCTGGGCGCCGCGCGCTGGCGCGCGGCACGGCAGATGCTGCAGCGCTCGCGTGCGCTCGGATACGCGTCGAATCTGGGCGACATCGCCGCCGGCATCAACGCCATCGGCGTGCCGCTGTACACGCCGGCCGGCGAACCGGTGGCCTCGCTGACGCTGGCGCTGGCCGGTGCGTCGCTGGCGCCTGCCGAAGCCATCGCGCAGCGGTTGCGCAAAGAGGGCGACGCCATCGCGCCACTGCTGGGGCGGTTGCGGCTGGGTTGCGCGCACTGAGGACGCCCACGGCAGCGGGCCTGCCGTCACCGGACCACGGCTGTCATGCCCTGGCCACGCGGTACCGGCTGTCGCACCTGCGCGGCCAGCCGGACAACCGCTCGGCCACGCCGGCGCTGCGTCCCTCAGGTACCGCAGAACGTGCGGTAGCCGTCCATGCTCCCGGGAGCCGCGGGCACCGCATAGTCCTGCAGCCCGTCGCGCGCATCGAATGGCCGCTGCAGCACCGCGAGCAGACGCTCGAACGGCGCCTGGTCGCCCTGCTCCACGGCGGCGCTCAGCGCGGCCTCGACCAGGTGGTTGCGCGGGATGTAGAGTGGGTTGGCCAGGCGCATGGTATCGGCGCGCACGGCTGGGTCGCCCTGCGCATCGGCACTTCGCGCCTGCCAGCGGGCGAGCCACGCGTCCAGCGGCGCGGTGTCGGTGAACAGCGCCTGCAACGCGGCGCCGTCCCCGCTGCCGGCGAATGTGGCGAGTTGCCGGAACGCCAGCGTGAAGTCCACCTGTTGGGCTTGCAGCAGGTCCAGCCAGTCGTTCGCCAACGCAGGATCGTCCGGCAATGCGCCCGCCAGGCCGAGCTTGCGGCCCAGCTCGGCCGACCAGTGCTGCTGGTACACCGTGGCAAATTCCGTGAGGACCTCGGTGGCCATGGCCACGGCGGTGTCACCGTCCTCGTGCAGCAGCGGCAGCAGGGTTTCGGCCAGGCGCGCGAGGTTCCACTGCGCAATCGGAGGCTGGTTGCCGTAGGCATAACGACCTTGGCGGTCGATGGAGCTGAACACGGTGCCGGGATCGTAGGCATCCATGAAGGCGCACGGGCCGTAGTCGATGGTCTCGCCTGAGAGGGTCATGTTGTCGGTGTTCATCACGCCATGGATGAAACCCACGCCCATCCAGCGCGCGATCAGCGCGGCCTGGCGCCCGGTGACGGCGCGCAGCAGGGCCAGGTAGGGTTGCGGCTGGCCGGCCAGTTCCGGATCGTGGCGCGCGATCGTGTAGTCGGCCAGCATCCGCAGCTGTTCTGTGCTGCCGCGGGTGGCGAAGAACTGGAACGTGCCCACGCGCAGGTGGCTAGCCGCCACGCGGGTGAGCACCGCGCCGGGCAAGGCGCCGCTGTCGCGAAACACCTGTTCGCCGCTGGCGACCACCGCCAGCGCGCGGGTGGTCGGAATGCCCAGCGCATGCATGGCCTCGCCCATCAGGTATTCGCGCAGCACCGGGCCGAGCGCGGCCTTGCCGTCGCCGCCGCGCGAGAACGGCGTGCGGCCCGAGCCCTTGAACGCGATGTCGCGCCGCCGGCCTTGCTTGTCGATGACCTCGCCCAGCAACAACGCACGCCCGTCGCCCAGCTGGGGCGAGAAGCCGCCGAACTGGTGTCCGGCATAGGCCTGGGCGATCGGCGTGGCGCCTTCGGGAGCCTGGTTGCCCGAGAAGATCGCGGCGCCCAGCGGGCCCTCCAGCGTCGCGGCGTCCAGGCCGAGCTCGGTGGCGAGTTCCCGGTTGAGCTTGAGCAACACCGGCGTGGGCACCTGCGCGGCTTGCCAGGGCACGAAGAAGCCTTCGAGCGCACGGGCATAACTGTTGTCGAAACGAAAGCCGGCAACGGCGGCGGAATCGGGCGTGGCAGTGTTCATGCCCCGAGTGTCGGCCATGGCGGGAGCCGCAGACGACGGCAGGGTTTCGCGGGCAGCCGGATCGCGGCAGCGCACACCGTGCTGGCAGGGCGCACGCCGCATGCTGGGACGCTCGCGGCCACGGGAATACGCGTCGAACCCGGGCAACATCGCGTCCGGCATCAACGCCATCGCGTGCCAGTGTCGACGCCAGCCGGCGATCCGATGGCCTCGCTGACGCCCGCGCTGGCCGGCGCGCCGATGGCGCGGCCGCAGGCTGATGCAGCTGGTCCGGCACCTGCGAGCTCGAGGCCCTTGCGCCGGTGCTGGCTCGGCTCAGGCTGCGTCAGACGGCGTGATGCCACGTGCCGCCTGGCACGCGCCGCGCCGCACCGGTGTGACCTGGCGCCGGCCCGGTCACCCCGGGTGATGGCAAGCCACCGCCCGAGCGCCATCGTGCGCCCGCAGCGGCGGCGCCTCGATCCGGCACACGTCACTGGCCTTCACACAGCGTGGATGGAAAGCACAGCCACCGGGAGGATGCAGCGGCGACGGCAATTCACCCTGGATCGGCGTGAACTGCCGCCGGCCTCCATCGATGCGCAGGATCTCGCCCAGCAATGCCCGGGTGTACGGATGCCGTGCATCGTCGAAGATGCTGCGCGCCGGCGCGATCTCGACAATACGACCCAGGTACATCACGGCCACCCGGTCGCAGAGATGGCGAATCACCGCCAGGTCGTGGCTGATGAACAGGCAGGTCAGGTTCCGGCGCCGGCGCAACTCCATCAACAGGTTGAGCACCTGGGCCTGGATCGACACATCCAGCGCCGCCACCGGCTCGTCGCAGACCAGCACGTCCGGGTTCACTGACAAGGCTTGGGCGATCGCGATGCGCTGGCGTTGGCCTCCGGAGAACTGGTGCGGGTACCGCCGGGCATGGCTGGGATCAAGGCCGACCTCGACCAGAAGGTCCGCGACCCGTTGCGCGGCTTCGGATCGGGTCCACAGGCCGTGGTAGACCGCGCCCTCGGCGATCAGTTCGCCCACCCGGCGCCGCGGGTTGAGCGAAGCCATCGGATCCTGGAACACCATCTGGATCTTGAGTCGTTCGCGTGCCGGCAGACGCGTGCCGGCGGCGTCGACCCGCACGCCCTTGTAATGCACCGCGCCGCTGGACGGCGCCCGCAACCCGGACACGATACGCCCCAAGGTCGATTTCCCGCAGCCGGACTCGCCGACCAGCCCCAGCATCTCGCCCGGAGCGATCTGCAGGTTGACGTCATGCACGGCGACCAGGCGGTAGTCCTGCACGACTACGCCCAGGCGGCGCAACATCCGTGCGATCCAATCCGGTTCCTGCGCATAGACCTTGCCGACCTGGTGCAATTCCAGCGCCACGCCCTGCGGCGCCGGCGTCGCCATGGACGTGCTCATGCGACCTCCCCTGGCGCGCCTGTCCGCGGGTGGGGATGCCAGCAGCGCACGGCATGGCCGGCGTGTACCTCCTGCAGTGCTGGCATGGCCGTGCAACGGGCGCTGGCACGGTCGCAGCGCGGCGCGAACGCGCATCCAGCGGGTCGCGCCAATGGCGAAGGTGGCACGCCCCGGATCTGCGGCAGCGGTGTTCCAGGCTCCGACATCACCGGCGCCGACCGGATCAGGCCGCGCGTATACGGATGGGCCGGTTGCGACAGGATCCGCCGCACCGGACCGGACTCGACGATGCGCCCCGCATACATCACGGCGACGCGATCGGCGAGACTGGCCACCACACTCAGGTCATGGCTCACCATGATCAGCGCCAGGCCACGCGCCGCCACCAGGTTCTGCAGCAGGTGCAGGATCTGCGACTGTATGGTCACGTCGAGCGCCGTGGTCGGCTCGTCGGCGATCAGCAGTTGCGGGCCCGGCAACAGGGCGGCGGCGATCGCCACGCGCTGGCGCATGCCACCCGACATCTCGTGTGGATAACCGCGCATGCGTTGCGCGGGAGACGGAATCCCGACGTCGGCCAGGGCAGCCAGGGCGCGACGATGCGCGTCCGCGTGGTTGATCGATTCATGCGCCATCAGGGTTTCGATCAGCGTGGTCTCGATCCGCAGCACCGGGTTCAGCGACATCAGCGGATCCTGGAAGATCATGCCGATGCGAGGCCCGCGCAGGCGCCGCAACTCGTGTTCCGGCGCACCCACCAGTTCCACGCCATCGAGCCGGATCGATCCGCCGACGATGCGCCCGGGGCTGTCAACCAGGCCCATCAGCGACAGGCCCATGACCGACTTTCCCGAGCCTGACTCACCCACCAGGCCGAGCACTTCCCCGCGCTCCAGGCACAACGACACCCCGTCGACCGAACGCACCTCGCCGTCGTCGGTGAAAAAGCTGGTGCACAGGTTGTCGACCGCGAGCAGCGCCTGCGTGCTCACAGGACGACCCTCTGCGCCACGCGCCGCGGCATTCATCGCGCCAGCCTCGGGTTGAGCAGGTCACGCAGGTGGTCGGCCACCAGGTTGATCGCGAAGATCGCTATCAACAGCGCAATACCCGGGAAGATGCTGATCCAGTAGGTACCGGTGAGCAGATGGGCATAACCGCTGGCGATCAGCAGCCCCAGCGAAGGCTCGGTCTCGGGCAGTCCGATACCCAGGAAACTCAGCGTGGCCTCGAGCGAGATCGCGTGCGCGATCTGCACCGTGACGACGACCATCAGCGGTGGCAGGCAATTGGGCAACAAGTGGCGCGTCATGATGCGCCACGCGCCCAGGCGCATGCACGACGCGGCCTCGATGTATTCCTTTTCACGCTCGATCATCGCACTGGCCCGGATCGTGCGGGCGTAGTAGGCCCACTGCACCGTCACCAGCGCAATGATGGTCTTGTCGACACCGCGTCCGAGCACCGCAAGCAGGATCAGGGCCACCAGGATGGACGGGAAACTCATCTGCAGGTCGACGATGCGCATGATCAGCGCATCGATTCGGCCGCCCCGCCAGGCGGCCGTCAGCCCCAGCGTGGAACCGATGATCAGCGCCACCAGCGCACTGACCACCGCCACCGTCAGGCTGATGCGCAAGCCGTACAGGATGCCCGACCAGATATCCCGCCCGAGCGTGTCGGTCCCGAGCACGAACGTGAAGCCCGCCATGGACTCGGTCCCCGGCGGCCGGCGCGCGTCCATCAGCGACAACTGCTTGAGATCGTACGGGTTCTGCGGCGCGATCCAGGGCGCCAGGACCGCCAGCAACACCACCATCACCAGCAACAGCAGCCCGAACAAGGCCAGTCGGTTGCGCGTATAGGCCCGCACGAGTCGCATGCCGCGCGAAACCGGTTGCGCCGTCGCTGCGGGCGCCACGATGACCCTGGATGCCGCACTCATCGTGCCCCTCCGGAAAGCCGGACCCGCGGGTCGAGCAAGGTATAGAGCAGATCGACCAGCAGGTTGATCAGGACGAAGAAGAACACGATGACGACCAGGTAGGCCACGATGACGGGGCGGTCCAGCAGGTTGATCGAATCGACGATCAGCTTGCCCATGCCCGGCCAGTTGAAGATCGATTCGGTGACGACGGCGAACGCGACGACACCGCCGAACTCGATGCCCGCCACCGTGACGAGGGGGATCATCAGGTTGCGCAGGATGTGCACGAACAACACCCGGGCCGGAGCAATACCTCGCGCCCGGGCGAACCGTACGTAGTCCTGCAATGCCGCCTCGCGCGCGCCGGCCCGCGTCAGGCGAATGATCAGCGCCAGCTTGAACAGCGCCAGGTTGGCCGCCGGCAGCAGGATGTGGCGCAGGCCGTCGAGCGTCAACACGCTCCATTCGACCCCGAACACGGCCACGGTGCGGCCGCGACCGAAGGCCGGCAGCCAGCCCAGCCAGACCGCGAACACCAGGATCAGCAGCAATCCGACCCAGAACGTGGGCAGACTGAAACCGAGGATCGAGCCGGTCATGATGGTCCGCGAGAGCGGCGACTCCGGCCGCATGCCCGCGTAGAGGCCGAGCGGAACGCCCAGGACCAACGCGATCAGCGTCGCCAGCGCGGCCAGCTCCAGGGTCGCCGGCATGCGCTGCACGATCAGTTCGATGGCCGGGATGTTGAACACGAACGAGCGGCCGAGGTCGCCGCGCAACGCATTGCCGACGAACATCATGTATTGGCGCCACACCGGCTGGTCGAGGCCGAGCTGGCTGGCCACCAGGTCGCGCGTGGCCTGGTCGGCTTCGGGGTTGATCAGCAACTCGACCGGGTCTCCGATCGCGTACACGCCCACGAACACCAGCAGGGACATGACCGCCACGACCAGCACGGCCTGCAGCAGGCGGCGCACGATGAATTCCGTCATGGCAGGACGTCGAGCATCAGGCTCGAGGGCGTGGCCGGCCCCATGCACACTGCCAGCTGCGCGCGTCGCGCGTGCGCCATCGAGCGCCGCGCAGGATCGGTGTTCGGATTGATGTCGAAATGCGGGAAGTTCGAGCCCGCGATCGCCAGCCGGATGCGGTGACCGGCCAGGAATCGGTTCGCCGTCGGGTAGGCCTCGACCAGCACCTCGCAAGTCTCCCCGGCCCGCATCGGCTGCACGCCGGCCGCGCCATGGCGGTGGCTCAGCCGCAGGATCCCGTCACAGATGTTGTAGGCCGGCCCGGCGGCATCGGCGTCGTGCGGCGGATAGACGTCGATCAGCTTGATGGCGACGTCCGCATCCGGCCCGTCGGTCTGGACGAACAGGCGAGCGCGGACCGCACCGACGACGGACACGTCGTCGGTCAGTGTTTCGGTCTCGTAGACCAGCACGTCGTCGCGCCGGGCCAGCGGACCGGTGTACCCGGCCGCCCCAGGATGGTCGGCCCGCACCACCTGGTCGAACGCGCCGCCGGCCATCACGGGTTGTCCGGAGTTGATCGCGCCTCCGATGGTCGGTACCGGCGCGGCCGGGTCGCAAACGACCCGGTGCACACCGGGCTCCGGCGCGGCGGCCCGCAACCGGTGGTCCGGCGCGAGGTGCAGCGTGACTGTGCCGGCCTGCGTCGGTGGCCAGCGGGACGCGGACATCCATGCGCCACCATGGTCGACCCGACCGTTACTGTCGCGCAGACCTGTACCGCCGCCCATCAGGTAATAACGTACCGGCGCCGCGGCCGTCCGCACCGCCTGCGCGTCGCGGCACAGCACGGTGTCGAACCAGTCCAGCCGCAGTGCCAGGGTGTCCGCACCCAGGCCGAGGGCGGACAGGGCAGCGTGCGGACCGAAGTCCAGTTCGCCCGCCCATGTCGTGTGGCGTTCGCCATGGCACCAGGGCCCGATCACCAGCGGCGCATGGCAACCGTGTTGCGCGAGTGCCTGCCACAACTCGGCGGTGTTGCGCAGCGAGGTATCGAACCAGGCCGACAACAGGAAGATCGGCACGGTGGCCAGTGTCGGCACGGCGTCCCGCGCATACAGGCCGGGACGTTTCCAATAGGGTCCGAACACCTCCGAGTTCCAGGCGTCCGTGACTTCGCGCTCGAGGTCGGGAAGCGCCGCGACCGGCGAATGACCGGCGCGCCAGGGCGTGCGGCGCAGCCATTCGGACAAGGATTGCGCCAGGACCGCCTGCTCCAGCTCGGCATCGTCGCGGGCGCGCGCCATGCGCAACGCTTGCTGGTAGGCCCAGGTTGCCTGCTTCAGGTCGAAACACCCGCCCTGGCGAATTCCACTGCCATGCGCGTCGAAAAATCCACCGCTGTCGAGGAACATGGCAACCAGGTGTGGCGACCCCAGTGTGGCGGTGGCCAGCTGCGCCGCCGATCCGTAGGAGAACCCCATGGTGCCGACCCGCCCGTCACTCCAGGACTGGGCGGCCACCCAGGCGATGCTGTCCTGGCCATCCCGCGCCTCGTTCACGTATTTTTCGAATCGGCCTTCCGACGTGCCGGTACCCCGGCAGTCCTGCACGACCAGCGCGTAGCCGCGCGACGTGAAGGCCTCGGCCAGTTCTCGACGGCTGCGGGGCTGCGCCTGGCCCGGCGCGATTTCCGACTGGTCGGTGCGGTCCTTGCCATAAGGCGTGCGCTCCAGGATGGCGGGGTGTCGACCCGGCTCCTGCGGCAGATAGAGATCGGCGCCAAGGCGGCAACCGTCGCGCAGGGGCACCTGGACATCCGGGAGGACACGCATCGTGGGATCGCGGGATCAGTTCTTGGGCGCCAGACCCTGGCCGAGCGTCATCTGGTCGCTGCGCGGAACAAAGGTCAAACCAGCCTTGCCGGCCCAGACATTGACCTGGTAATGCAGCGGAATGATGCCGTTCTCACCGAAGGCGATGGCAGCGGCCTCACGCGCCAGGCGCGCGGCTTCGTCCGGCTTGAAGGTGTTGATCGATGCGATGGTCAACTCGTCGACTTTGGCGTTGGAGTACCGTCCCCGGTTCGACGGTCCATAGCCCCGGGCCTTGTCGTAGGTCATCAGTACCCCGCGCAGGCCGTGCGACGCCGTGCCCTGGGCCGAACCCCAGGCGATGAAGAAGATGCTGAACTCCTGCGCCGAACCGCGGGTGAAGAACACGTTCGAGGGCATGGTCTCGACCTTCATCGAGATGCCGATCTGCTCGAACATCTGCGCCACCGCCTGCGTGATCGCTGCGTCGGCGACATAACGGTTGTTCGGGCCGTGGATCGTCATCTGGAAGCCGTTCGGATAACCCGCCTCCGCGAGCAAGGCACGTGCCCGCCTGGCGTCGAACGGAGCGGGCTTGAGCGCGGGGTTGAAGCCATGCATGCGCGGCGCCGCCAGCTGCCCGGCCGGCACGCCCATGCCATACAACAGCCGGTCGATGATGGCTGCCCGATTGATCGCCAGCGACAACGCCTGGCGCACCCGCGGATCGAGCAGCGGATTGCGGATTTCGCTGCCGTCCTTGGCGCGGATGAAAGGCGTCTTCTCACGGCTCGTGTCCATGTGCAGGTAGGTCGCATAGACGTCCTCGATCTGCCAGACCGCGAAGCGGGCATCCTTCTTCAATGTCTGCATCGCGTCCGGCGGAACCGAGTCGATCAGGTCGACGCTGCCGGCAAGCAGGGCCGCCATGCGCGAGGCGTCGTTGGGCATGGACACCACGCTGAGCCGTTTGAAGCCTGCCTTGGCGCCGAAGTAGTCGTCGTTGCGCTCCAGCTCCAGTGCGCCGCCCGGTTTCCAGGAAACGAACCGGAACGGGCCGGTGCCGATGGCCGCCTTGCCGCTGTTGTAGTCGTCGGTGCTGGCGTTCAAACCCGCATGGCGGGACACGATGGGTATTTCGGCGAGGTCGTACAGCAGTTGCGGTGACTCGTTGCGCGTGGTGATCTGCAGCGTCAGGTCGTCGGATGCGACCACCTTTTCGATCTGCGACAGGAACTGGCCAAACGGCGCCGGGCTGTTGGGCACCTTGCCGGCACGCTCGAACGTGAACAACACGTCCTGCGCGGTGAATGGCTTGCCGTCGTGCCATTTCACGTTCGGCCGCAACTTGATCTCCCACGCCTTGCCTCCCTTGTGGGTCCAGCTGACCGCCAGTGCCGGGGTCAGCTGCAGATCGGCGTCGCGCATGATGAGCGCATCGAAGATGTGGTGCGCCGCCGCCTTGCTGGGCGCCACATACGAAAAATGCGGATCGATCGACTGGGTTTCGGTCCGCACGCCGATCAGGGCACTGTCGGCAGCCCGGACCGGTGGTGTGGTCGTGGCCGCCAGCACGATGGCGGCCGCGCCGAGCAGTTGCTTGAACAGGGTCATGGTGTGTCTCCTTGGGTGGTGTCGCCGCCCGGTGCAACGCGGCGATCGGATGGGTCGATGTTGTCGGTTCAGTCGCGCGCCGCCGGCGTCTGCGGCTGCGCCGCCTGCATGAAACGTTCGCGCCCCGCGTCCACATGCCGCCCGCCCAAGGCATTGGCGCGCGCGCCGTCACCCGCCGCGATCGCCTCGACGATCTGGATATGCTCTTCGTTGGACTGCCGCATGTCGGTCACCCGGGTCAACGACCCGCGCCGGAACAGATGTGCCTGGGCGACCAGCTGCTCGTTGATCGCCTGCAGCCGCGCGCTGCCCGAGGAGACGACCAAGGCCTGATGGAAAGCCAGGTTGAGTTCGTAATAGTCGTCTTGCCGTTCGTGCTCGGCGGCTTCGCCCATCGACGCAACCAGCGCCCGCAATTGCGCCAGCGTATGCGGATCGGCACGTTCGGCCGCCAGTTCGCAGGCCAGGCCGGTGATCGCGGCGCGTATGCGGTACAGGTCGACCATGTCCTCCACATCGACCTTGCGTACGAAGGCCCCGCGGTTCGCGACGACGGTCACCAGGCCTTTGCGCTCGAGGATGCGGATCGACTCCCGGACCGGCCCGCGACTGACACCCAGTTCCGCCGCCAGCGCGACCTCGTTGAGCCTCTCGCCACTGGCCAGGCCACCGTTCACGACCATCGCTTCGAGTCGATCGGCCACCAGGTTCGCCAGCGTGCTGCCCAGGTGTTGGTGGATCGGATTGATGTCTTGTGTGCCCATGATGCGTTCCGTTTTTTTGAACTGTAGGCTGTCATCTGTCGTCTGTCAACATTTTTATGTATCATGCATCCAGATTCGAGCGCCGGGCCGGTTCGGCCGTCCCGGCGCAGTCATGTCGACCACCCCGCCTTCTGGAGAGCCCCGTGCACATCAACCATTCACTCGCCGCGAGCGTCCCTGTCCTCGCACCGGCTACCGACGGCACGCTCACCGCCCGCTGCGCGCGTTTCATCGTCGACACCTGTTTCGAGGACCTGCCCGTGGCAGCGCTCGACATCGCGCGGCGTTGCATGTTCGATACCAGTGGCCTGTATATCGCCGGCCTGCATGAGGCGTCGACCCGCCTGCTGGTGTCGTTCGCAGCCGAACAGGGCGGCGCACCGCAGTCCCGCCTGCTTGGCGCCGGCGGCCAACGCGTCCCTGCGACGGCCGCGGCACGGGTTCTGGGCACCTCGGCCCATGCGCACGATTTCGACGACACCCAGGTCAGCCATGACCCCCGGCATGTCTATGGCCTGTTGACCCATCCGACCGTCCCTCCCCTGACCGCGGCCCTGGTGGTGGCCGATGCCGTAGCAGCCCGTGGCGATGCCGCCGTAGGCTGGAACGCGCTGATGCGGGCCTTCCTGATCGGGTTCGAGGTCGAATGCAAGATCTCGGAATGGCTGCCGGCCGAACACTATCTGCGTGGCCACCATTCGTCCGGCACGGTCGGCACCTTCGGCGCGATGGCGGCGGCGGCCTGCCTGCTGCAACTCGATGCAGCGCAGGTGCGCAACGCCATCGGCATCGCCGCCAGTCTTGCTGCCGGCATCCGCTGCAATTTCGGTACCATGACCAAGCCGCTGCATGTAGGACGGGCCAGCGAGAACGGGGTGCTGGCCGCGCAGCTGGCGGGCCGGGGATTCACCGCCGATCCCGATGCACTCGACGGCCGCTGGGGATTTCCGGCCGTCACCGCCGGCGGCTTCGACGCCGCAAAGACCGCGGAAGGTTTCGGCGCAACCTGGAGCATCGTCGATCCCGGCGTCAGCATCAAGCCATATCCCAGCGGCATCCTGACGCACCAGACCATGGACGCCGCGCGCGCGCTCGTGATCGAACACGACATCCAGCCCGACCAGGTCGCGCAGATCGACCTGTTCGCCGGCGACAACATCATCAACCCGATCCGGTATCCACTGGCGGCCAACGGCCTGCAGGCCAAGTTCAGCATGCCGGCGCTGCTGACCATGATGGTGCTGTTCCGCGATGCGCCGATCCGCGCCTTCGAGGACGGAACGGTGGCCACCGACACGTTCCAGCAGATGCAGCGCAAGGTCCGGGTGCACCGCGATGCGCAGATCAATGCCCAGGGTTTCGATCGCATCCGTTCGCGGGTGCGCATCACGCTGGTGGACGGACGCACGCTGGAGCGCGAGGCGGATCTGCGTTACCGCGGCGGGCCGCTGCTGCCGATGACCGACCAGGAGATGTCTGCCAAGTTCCGCGCCTGCACCGACGGCCTGATCGACACGGCGGCCGCGCAACGCCTCACGTGCCTGCTCGACGGGCCCGAGCCTCCGCTGGCGGACGAGATGATGGCCATTTTTTCAGCGGCCCGCCAACCGGGATGACGGATCGGGACCGCCTCAGGGATGCAACACGCACCCTCCCGTCACGTCCCCCTGCCACCGCGCCCGCATCGCCTCCCTGAACTGCGCCAGCGGATAGCGGTGCGAGACATGCGGCCGGATGCGTCCCTCCCGCACCCACTGCCAGATGCGCGCCAACCGCTCGGTGCGCAGCGACGGGTCGTGCGCCACCGCGATCACCGCCGGGCAACCCATCACCGTCAGGCCTTTCATCTGCATGATGTTGGTCGGCAGCTGGTTGGCGTTCGGCGCGCCGCGTTGGCCCTTGCCACGCGCGACATCGGGGGTCGATGTCCAGCCGACGATCAGCAAGCGGCCGCCAAAGGCCATCGCGCGCATCGCCTCGAGCGTGGTGGCGCCGCCGACCGCGTCATAGACCAGGTCCACGCCCTTGCCGCCGGTGAGCGCCTTGACCTCGTCGCGGAACGGCCGCACGCCGCCGACATCGGCGTCGGTGCCGCGGATGTTCACGACATGGTCCGCTCCGTGGGCCTGCACCACGGAGAGTTTGGCGTCGGAGCGTCCAGCCGCGATGACGGAGGCACCGAGCAGCTTGGCCATCTGCACTGCCGCCATGCCGGTCGAACCCGAGGCGCCCAGGATCAGCACGCTTTCGCCGGCCCGCAGCTGCCCCCGCGCGACCAGGCAGTGCCAGGCGGTTTCGTAGTTGCCCAGCAGGCAGCAGGCTTCGTCGAACGAGAAACCGTCCGGGATCCGGTAGGCCGCCTGCTGCGGGATCACCGCATACGACGCGAATCCGCCCGCCGCCTGGTAGGCGCCGCCACTGCGCGCGCCGACCTGCATGAAGTCGGCCAGCACGCGGTCGCCCACGGCCACCCGGGCCGGGTCGACCGCCGCGCCGACGGCTTCGACCGTGCCGCTGTATTCCATGCCCGGGCAATACGGCGGCCGGGGCATGTGCTGGTATTGGCCGCTGGTCATCAGCAGGTCGACCCAGCTCACGGCGGCACTGCGGACCGCGACCACCACCTCGTCCGGGCCCAGTTGCGCCGGGTCGGGCGCCGGCATCGTATGCAGCGCCATGTGGTGCTCGACGGCATCCATCGGGTTGTCGGCGAATTCGGAGACCAGCACGCGCTGGCCGGCAGGCAGGATTCGTGGCATAGAATCTATAAATAGAACTTTAAGATCACGGCCCGATGGTAGCCCAGATGCAGACAAGCGAACCGGACACGGCATGCGAACGCGGCCCCTTGAGCGGCGTGCGCGTGATCGACATCACCACCATCTTCATGGGCCCGTCGGCCACCCAGATGCTGGGCGACCTGGGCGCCGACGTGGTCAAGGTGGAGTCGCCCGATGGCGACGTGATCCGCACCATCGGCCCGCAGGGCCAGCGCAAGATGGGGCCGCTGTTCCTGGCGATGAACCGCAACAAGCGCAGCATCGCGCTCGACCTCAAGCACCCGGACGGCCGCGCCGCCTTGCTCGACCTGGTGCGTGATGCCGACGTATTGACCTACAACGTGCGGCCGCAGGCCATGGCCCGGCTCGGCCTCGACTACGACACGCTGGCCACCGTCAACCCGCGCCTGATCTATGCCGGCATGTTCGGCTTCTCGCAACGCGGCCGTTATGCCGCCAGCGCCGCGTTCGACGACCTGATCCAGGCCGCCTGCGCGTTGCCGCAGGCCATGGCGCTGTCCAGCGGCGACATCCCGCGTTACCTGCCGATCACGATCGCCGACCGTTCCGTCGGCCTGTATGCGTTCGGCGTCATCGCCTCGGCCTTGTACGGGCGCGAACGCAGCGGCCGCGGCCAGCGCGTCGACATCCCGATGTTCGAGACCATGGTGCCGCAGGTGCTGGGCGACCACCTGTACGGCCAGACCTTCGTCCCGGCGCAGGGCGACTTCGGCTACCCGCGCCTGCTGTCGCCGCAGCGCCGTCCGTACGCAACCCGCGACGGCCATGTGTGTTGCCTGATCTACACCGACGTGCAGTGGCGCGCCTTTCTCGCGGCCATCGGCCAGGGCGATCTGTTCACGACCGACCCGCGTTTTGCCGACATCCGCGCGCGCACGCAACACATCGATGCCTTGTATGCGATGGTGTCCGACGAAATCGGGCGCCGCACGACCGCCGAGCTGCAGGCGCTGCTGGCCGGCACCGACATCCCGGTGTTTCCGATGCACACCTTCGACAGCCTGCTGGCGGACGCGCACCTGGACGACATCGGCTTCTTCAGCACCCAGCAACACCCTGACGTCGGCACGATCCGCCAGATGGCCGTGCCCAGCGAATGGTCCGGCACGCCCCCGGGCGAGGCCCGGCCGGCGCCACGCCTGGGCCAACACAGCCGCGACGTGTTGCGCGAGATCGGTTATGGCGAAACCCGCATCGACGCGCTGCTGGCCAGCGGCGCGGTGCGCGCATGAACAACAGCCGCCATCCTTGATCTGAAACCACCCCGACCCGAGGAGACCCGATGAGCACGACCAATACCACCCCATCCGAACTGTTGGAAGAACAACGCGGTGACGTGTTGTGGCTGACGATCAACCGCGAAGAGCGGCGCAACGCGATCAGCCCCCGCGTGTTGCAGGGTCTGAGCGCCGCAATGACCCGTGCCAACCAGGACCGCTCCGTCCGTGCCATCGTCATCACCGGCGCCGGCGATCGCGCTTTCTGCGCCGGCGCCGACCTGCAGACCGGCACCTCGTTCAAGTTCGACTACTCCGAGCCGCATGCCGGTTTCGCCAACCTGTTTCGCCAGGCGCGCGCCTCCACCGTGCCGCTGATCGCCCGCGTCAATGGCGCCTGCATGGCCGGCGGCATGGGCGTGATGGGCATGTGCCACATGGCCATCGCCACGCCAAGGGCCATCTTCGGCCTGCCCGAGGTCAAGATCGGCCTGTTCCCGGCCCAGGTGCTCAGCGTGCTCGACAAGTTGCTGCCGCGCCGCGTGCTGGCCGAGATGTGCATCACCGGCGAACCCATCACCGCCGCACAGGCGCTGGAACACGGCCTGGTCAACCACGTGCGCGAGGACCTGGACGAAGGAGTCGACTGGTTGCTCGGCCGCATCCTCGACAAGTCGCCGTCGGCGATCCGGCGCGGCCTGTACACGATGACGGCGATCGAGCAGATGGCGTTCGAGGAATCGATGTCTTTCACCGAGAGCCAGATCGCGCTGTTCGCGTTGACGGAAGACGCGCAGGAGGGACAACTGGCCTTCCGCGAGAAGCGCAAGCCGCAATGGACCGGAAAATGAAACACGCGCCGGGAGCCCCGCGATGAAACGCGACGACCGCATCGTGCGCATCGGCGGCGCCTCGGGCTTCTGGGGCGACAGCAGCGTCGGCGCGCCGCAGCTGGTGGCCAGCGGCCAGATCGACTACCTGGTGTTCGACTACCTGGCCGAGCTGACCATGTCCATCCTGGCCGGCGCGCGGCTCAAGAAACCGGAGGCGGGTTTCGCGACCGACTTCGTCTCGGTGGCGATGAGGGCCGTGCTCAAAGACGTCGTGGCCAAGGGCATCCGTGTCGTGAGCAATGCCGGCGGTGTCAACCCGCATGGCTGCGCCGCGGCGCTGGCCGCATTGGCGGCCGAACAAGGGGTCGACCTGAAGATCGCCGTCGTCGACGGCGACGACGTGATGCCGCTGGTCCCGCAGTTGCGCGACGCATCAGAACCGGTGCGCGAACTGCAAAGCGGCGCAGCGCTGCCGAAACAGCTGCTGACCGCCAACGCCTACCTCGGCGCCTTGCCGATCCGGGCTGCGCTGGACGCCGGCGCGCAGGTCGTGATCACCGGGCGCTGCGTCGACTCGGCCGTCACGCTGGGCGTGCTGATGCACGCCTTCGACTGGCGCGCCGACGAATACGACAAGCTTGCCGGCGGCAGCCTGGCCGGCCACATCCTGGAGTGCGGCTGCCAGGCCACCGGCGGCCTGTTCACCGACTGGGACACGGTGCCAGACTGGCCGCACATCGGCTACCCGATCGCCGAATGCCGCAGCGACGGCGGGTTCGCCGTCACCAAGCCCGCCGGCACCGGCGGCCTGGTCACACCGGCCGTGGTGTCCGAGCAGATGCTCTACGAGATCGGCGACCCGGCGCGTTATATCCTGCCCGACGTGGTGTGCGACTTCACCAACGTGACCATGCACCAGGGCGCACCAGACCGGGTCGTCGTGCGCGGCGCGCGCGGCCTGCCGCCGACCGGACACTACAAGGTCAGTGCAACCTACATGGACGGCTTCCGGATTGCGGCCCAGCTGACCATCGTCGGCATCGACGCGGTGGCCAAGGCGCGGCGCACCGGCGAGGCCATCGTGGAGCGCACCTCCGAACTGCTGGCGGGCAACGGCCTGGCGCCGTACAGCGCCACGCACATCGAGGTGCTGGGCGCCGAATCCTGCTACGGAGCGCATGCGCGCGCGCAAGGCACGCGCGAGGCCGTGTTGCGGCTGAGCGCCACCCATGCCCGCAAGGAAGCGCTGGACCTGCTGGCGCGCGAGGTCGCGCCGGCCGGCACCTCGTGGTCGCCCGGCACCACCGGCGCCGGCGGCGGGCGCGCATCGGCATCGCCGTCGATCCGGCAATACGCCTTTCTGCTGCCCAAGGACCGGGTGACGGCGCAATACACCATCGACGGCCGCACCACCCCCGTCGGGCAGCCGCCGGGGCAGGCCTCGGCCCCACAACCGTCGGCGGCGGGCGCAGGCGACACGGACCCGGCCGCGACCGCCGACACCGTCGAAGTGCCGCTGATCCGCCTGGCCTGGGCGCGCAGCGGCGACAAGGGCGACATCTCCAACATCGGCGTCATCGCCCGCACTCCGGAACTGCTGCCGGTGCTGCGTGCGCAACTCACGCCCGAAGCTGTCCACGCCTGGCTGGCGCATCTGGTCCAGGGCCCGGTCACGCGTTACGACGTGCCCGGCATCGATGCCGTCAACTTCGTCTGCGAACAGGCGCTGGGCGGCGGCGGCATGGCCTCGCTGCGCAACGACCCGCTGGGCAAGGGCATGGCGCAGATCCTGTTATCGATGCCGGTGCGGGTCGCGCCGGCACTGCTTGCAACCCTGACCCGGAGACACACACCATGACATCACGCAAAGCTTTCTCGCGCCGCACCGTACTGGGCGCCATGGCTGGCGCCACGCTGCTGCCCGGCCTGTCGCCACAGGCCCGCGCCCAGGCCTGGCCGACCAAGCCGATCCGGCTGGTCGTCGCGTTCGGCACCGGCAGCGGCAACGACCTGATCGCACGCGAGCTGGCGCGCCACATGAGTGAGTCCCTGGGCCAGAGCGTGGTGGTCGAGAACCGTGCCGGCGGTGGCGGCTCGGTCGGCACCGACGTCGTCGCCAAGGCCGCACCCGACGGCTACACCATCGGCCTGGGCACCAGCTCGCAACTGGTGATGAACGTCGGCCTGTACAAGAACCTGCCGTTCGACGTCGAGCGTGACCTGCGCTCGATCGGCCTGGTCGCGCACACGCCGCTGGTGCTGGTGGCCAGCGCCGCGATGCCCAGGACACTCAAGGAACTCATCGCCCACGCCAAGGCGAACCCGGGCAAGGTCACCTATGGCTCGGGCGGGCCGGGCTCGATCAGCCACGTGGTCGGCGAGGCCTTCGCCCGCGCTGCCGACATCCAGTTGCTGCACGTACCGTACAAGGGCAACGGGCCGGCGCTGGTCGACCTCTCCGGCGGCCACGTCGACCTGCTGTTCGACGGCTTCATCTCGGCGCGCCCGGTTGCGCAGCAGGGCCGCGCCCAGCTACTCGCCGTCTCCGGCAAGCAGCGCAGTCCGGTCGCACCCGACGTACCGACCTTTGCGGAGCAAGGCCTGCCGGACTACGAAGCCTCGACCTGGAACTGCCTGTTCGCACCGGCCGGCACGCCGGCCGAAGCGATCGCCACGATCAATGCCGCGCTGAACAAGGCGCTGGCGCTGCAAGCGGTCAAGGACCGGCTGGCGCAAGGCGCGTCGCAGCCACTCGGGCCGTCGACGCCCGAGCAGACCGATGCGTATGCGCAGGCGCAACGCGCCAAGTGGGTGCCGTTCATCCGCGCGCTGCAGATCAAGGTCGGCTGACCGGTGCCCCGTCCGCGCGCAGCCCCGCCCGCCGGTACCAGCGCAACGCCCGATGCAGCCGCAACCGCGCGGCGGGCGGACCGGCCGCTCGCGCCCGGTGCCGGCATCACGCAATACCTGCAACTGGCCAGCGTGTTGCGGCACCGGATCGCGCAGGGCGAGTTCGTCGCCGGCGGCCAGCTGCCCACGGTGGCGCAACTGGCGGAGCAGTACCGGCTGGCCCGCATCACCGTACGCCAGGCGTATGGCGTGCTGATCGCCGAGGGCCTGATCACCAGCCAGCGCGGCCGCGGCACCTTTGTCGTACCGCAACAGCCGTCGCCGCAAGCCCAGGGGTCGCGGCTGCGCAGCGCAATCAACGACCCGGGCACGCAGGACCTGCGCTTCGACATCCTCGAGCAACGTAGCCGGGTCGTGCTGCCCGAGCAGCTGGCGCGTGGCCAGCCCACCTGCCCGCATTACCACTTCATCCGCAAGATCCACGTGCTCGACGGCGAACCGTTCTGCCTGGCCGAGATCTACGTGGCATCCGAGATCCACGCGAAGTTCCCGCCCGGCAGCGAGCAGCAACACAAGATCGCCTGGCTCGCGGGCACCTACGCACGCAAGCGCCTGCAACGCGTGCAGCAGACGATGACGGTGGCGCCCGCCGACCTGGTGCTGGCCCGCCAGCTCGGCTGCGGGTTCGCCACGCCGGTGGCGCAACTGGCGCGGCGCATCTTCGACGGCGCCGACCGGCTGGCACTCGCCGGCATGTTCTGGTACCGCGGCGACCGCTTCGTGGCCGACATCGAGATCCCGTTCGACATCTGGCTGAACTATCCGGGTGTCGTGATCCCGCGCTCGCGCGCGGCCGACGTCACGCGCTGAAGCGCCGGCGCGGCGGGCCGTGCTGTGCCCCGCGCCACGGCGCCTGCTAGGCGCGGCTGATAATGTTGCGCCCGCATCCATCCCCATCTGTCCATCCATGACCACACCATCGACCGACCCCGCAACACCCCGCCCGCCACGACGGGGCCGTGCCGTGCGATACCTGCGCAACACCGCCATCGTGCTGGCCTTGTTGGCCGGTATCTTTGTCGTCGGCCCGCGCAACGACTTCGGCCCGGACGCGCCGGCGCCACGCGCCGCCCCGCCGACCGCGATCGGTGAACTGGACGGCTGGATCGCGCAGCAGGAAGCAGCTGTCACCGACATCCGCCCCGGCACCGCCAAGGGTGTCGTCTGGCATGGCGCGGCAGGCGAACGCACGCCGTGGTCAGTGGTCTACCTGCACGGCTTTTCCGCCAGCCGGCTGGAGACTGCGCCGTTGGCCGAACAGGTCGCACAGGCGCTGGGCGCCAACCTGTTCCACAGCCGCCTGACCGGCCACGGGCGTGCCGCGCCCGAAGCCATGGGCGAGGCCCGGGTGCAGGACTGGCTGGCCGACACCACCGAGGCAGCGGCCATCGGCCAGTTGTTGGGCGACAAGGTGCTGGTGATCAGCGTCTCGACCGGCGCCACGCTGGCGACCTGGCTGGCGCTGCGTCCCGAAGGCCGCCCGGTGGCCGCCCACGTCTTCATCTCGCCCAACTTCGGCCCGCGCGACAAGCGCTCGGAAATCATCAACGGCCCCTGGGGCCAGCAGATCGCACTCGCGCTGCAGGGCGAGATGCGCGGCTGGGCGCCGCAGGATCCGCGCGAGGCCAACGCCTGGACCTCGCGTTACCCGACCAAGGCCCTGTTTCCGATGATGGCGCTGGTCGAGCATGTGCGCGACAGCGACATGGCGGCGTTCCAGACTCCGCTGCTGCTGCTCTACAGCGAGCAGGACCAGACCGTCGACCCGCAGATGACCCGCGAGGTGTTCGCGCGCATCCCGGCGGCGACCAAGAAGTCCGTCGTTGTGGACTACAGCGAAAGCACGGGCCAGCATGTGCTGGCCGGTGACATCCGCGCACCCAAGGCGACGGCACCGATGGCGGACACGATCGTGCAGTGGGTGCGCGCCCTGCCGTAGCGCCCGCACATGCCATGCCGATGGTCGACGACGCCCCGCCCGCCCTGCTCCAGCGCCGCAACCTGGCCTCGCTGGTGCTGGTCAACCTGGGTGTGGGCACGCACGCCATCGTCTGGTTCATGGTGGTCACCGCGATGCCCAACGTCGTCGACGACCTGCGCGCCGCACCCTACCTGAGCTGGGCCACCAGCATCTACCTGGTCTCCACCATCCTGGGCGGTGCCTCCATGGCCTTGCTCAAGGCACGGCTCGGCGCACGCCCGGCGCTGGTACTGGCCGGCATCGTGGTCACGGCCGGTGGCCTGCTGGCCGCCGCGGCACCGGGTATCGCGCTGGTGCTGGTCGGCCGCGTGCTGCAAGGCCTCGGCGAAGGCGTGCTGGTGGCGCTGAGTTATGCGCTGGTGCGCGAGTTGTTCGACATCCGGCTGCTGCCACGTGTGTTCGGCATCCAGGCCGTGACCTGGGCGTTCGCGATTTTTCTCGGGCCGCTGGCCGGAGGCTGGCTCACCGAGACCTGGTCCTGGCGCGCCGCCTTCGTCGGCACGGCGCTGCTGCCGCTGCCGATGCTGGTGCTGGTGCGCTGGGTCCTGCCCGGTGCGCCAGTGCGCTCGGGCGACACCGTCGCCGTCCCCGCGTTGCGGCTCATGCTGCTGGCCTCGGGCGTGATGGCGATCGCGGTGTCCAACCGGCTGGAGCCGGTCGCCTGGGGCGTGGTGCTGGTGCTGTTCGGCTTCGCACTGATCGCGCTGATGCTGCACCTGGACCGGGCCAGCACCCGCCACATCTTTCCCACCGTGTTCCCGGGCCTGAAGCATCCGGTCTCGCTGGGCCTGTGGGTACTGCTGCTGATGCCGCTCTCGCACATGTGCATCTCGGTGTACACGCCTTTTCTGCTGCAGTTCCACCGCGGCCAGAGCCCGACGGTGGCCGGTTACCTGGGCGCGGTGCACGCGGTGGCGTGGTCACTGGCGGCGGTGGTGGTCGCTCCATGGGCGGCCCGCGCGCAGGCCCTGTGCATCCAGGCCGGGCCGCTGCTGATCGGCACCGGCCTGGCCGGCCTGGCGTGGGCCTTGCCGGACCAGCCGCTGGCCTGGATCACGGTGTCCCTGCTGGTGATCGGCACCGGCTTCGGGATCTCGTATGCGTTCCTGAACCAGCGCGTGATGGCCGCCGCGCAAAAGGGACAGGAGGACGCGACTGCCGGTTCGGCGCCCACCCTGGGTGCGCTGGGCGGCGCGATCGGCGCGGCGATCGCCGGCCTGGTGGGCCAGGCGGTCGGACTCGACCTGCCGCTCGATCCGCAGCAGGTGACGCTGGCCACCGGGTTGCTCGCGGGGGGCGGCGCGGTGCTGGCGGTGGTCATGGCCGTGCTGGCGCGACGCCTGCTGCGGGCGACCGGCTGAGGGCAGTCCGGGCGGCTCAGGCTCGCACCCCGGTCCGCCGCCGCGACAACGCCAGTCGCGTGGCATCCAGCGGGCCGACGGCCTTGCCGCGCAACGATGTCCGATTCTGATCGAAAAATGTCCAGAGCCGCGTCGCGCGGCGCGCTGCTCCAGGCGAAGATGAGGCATCATCAACCCCCTGGAGCCCAACATGAAAAGTTGTCTGCTTGTGATCGATGCGCAGGAATCCTTCCGCCATCGCCCGTATTTCGATCCCCGTGATTTCGGCGTCTATGTGCAAGCCCAGAACGCGCTGATCGCCGGCTGCCTGGCGCGCGACATTCCGGTCGTGCGTATCCTGCATGTGGATGGGCCGGCTGTCGCGTCCAATCCGTTCGCACTCGCCTCCGGCCATGTGCGGCCGCTGCCCGAACTGCTGCCGTTCGAGCCCGCCGCCCAGTTCCAGAAACACCGCCACAGCGCGCTGGTCGGCACCGGGCTCGATGTCTGGCTGGTCGAGCATGGCGTGCAGCGGCTGATCGTCAGCGGCATCCGCACCGAACAATGCTGCGAGACCACGACCCGCCATGCGTCCGACCTCGGCTACGCCGTCGACTTCGTGCTGGACGCCACGCTGAGCTTCGACATGCAGTTGCCCAGCGGCGCGCCACTGCGGGTACGGGACATCAAGGACCGCACCGCGGCCGTGCTGAAGGACCGTTTCGCCCGCATCTGCAGCGTGGAGGACGCACTTGAAGAACACGCTGACGCACTCGCCACGGCCTGACGACGCGCCGCCGGTCGAGGTCCTGTTCCTGCTGCTGCCGCACAGCCTGGTACTGGACTGGGCCGGGCCGGCCGAAGCCCTGCGCCTGGCCAACCAGGCCTTGCAACGGGACGGACGGGCGCCACGGTTCCGGCTGCGTTTTGTCGGGCCACAGCCACAGGCCGCCGGCTCGGTCGGCGTGCAGCTTGCCGCGCTCGAACCGCTGCCGGAGTCGCTTGCCGCGCCGAGCTGGGTGGTGCTGGTCGGCAGCCCGGACGAGACCATCGACCTGGACGATGCGGCCAGCCGCGCGGCCACGCACTGGCTGCGCCGGCTGGCGGGCGACTTCGGCCAACAGGGCAACCGCCTGATCACGGTCTGCGCCGGCGCCCTGCTCGCCGGCCGCGCCGGCCTGCTGGCCGGGCGACGGGTCACGACCCACCACCTGGAGCTGGACCGGCTGGCCGCGATCGAGCCCGCCTGCGACGTGCTGCGCAACCGGGTGTTCGTGCTCGACGACGGCCGCGACGGCGCTGTGCTCTCGAGCGCCGGCATCACGACCGGCATCGACCTGGCGCTGCACCTGGTGGCGCAGACCTGTGGCGAGGCCCTGGCCGCCCGCGTCGCACAGACCATGGTGGTGGCGCTGCGACGCGGACCGCAGGACCCGGAACTCTCGCCCTTCCTGGCCTACCGCAACCACCTGCATCCGGCGCTGCACCGGGTGCAGGACGCAGTCTCCAGCCAGCCCGCGCACGACTGGACCTTGCCGGCCATGGCCGACATCGCCTGCACCTCGCCGCGCCACCTGAACCGGCTGTTCGTCGAACACGCCGGCATCGCGCCCTTGCAATACCTGCGCCGCATCCGGCTTGCTGTGGCGCAGGCGGCGCTGCATTCCGGCCACAACGTGACCCAGGCCGCCGTCGTGTCCGGGTTCAGTTCCGATACGCAACTGCGCCGGGCCTGGCACCAGTTCCAGCGCACCGGCACCCCGTCGGGACGGGAACTGCCGGCCAGCTGAACCGGGTCAACGCGCGATCCGTGCCCGCGGGTAACGGCCGGCCGAAGACGACCGTCACCCGGCGACGACCTTCTCCGTCCCGCCGCCCGCGCATCGGCCTGCGCATAATCGAGCCACCCGCATCCCCTCGACCCCCCATGGCGCTCACCCCTCTTGATCCGGAGACGATCACCCACGGCATCCAGCTGGCCGTGGCGCCGGTGTTCCTGCTGACGGCGGTCGCAGGCATGATCGGCGCCGTGGCGGGCCGGCTGGCGCGCATCATCGACCGGGCCCGCGTGGTCGAACAACAGGCGCGCGAATCGCCGGACGACAGGCTGCTTGCACGCGTGGCCGCCGAGCTGGGCACGCTGCGCCTGCGCGGACGGCTGGCCAACGGCTGCATCGCCCTGCTGACCTTGTGCGCCTTCCTGATCGGCCTGACCATCATCCTGCTGTTCCTGGGCGAAACCACCGGTTTCCTGGGGGCGCGCTGGGCCGTGGGCGGTTTTCTGAGCGGCGTCGGCTGCTTCCTGCTCGCGCTGCTGTGTTTCCTGGCCGAGACCTTCATCGCCACGCGGCTGCTGAACTTCGAGTTGCTCGGCCGCTGAGGCCGGCACCGGCGACGTCAGCCGCGGCGTCGACGCTGGTGGCCAGAGAGCGCCCCCACCCCTGGCTTCGCCAGGCCCCCCGAGGGGGTGCCAGAAAACCTGGGAGCAGCCCGGCGTTTTCGCATGAGCAGCGCCAGCGCACCCAGCCACATCAGCGCCGGCACCGGCTCGGGTACCGGCGAGGCCAGCACGAAGCTGAAATCGTCGGCCACCCAATGACCGTTCTGGTCGCCCAGCGCACGACGATCGATGCGATACGCGGTGATGCCCGTCAGCGACGCGAACCCGCCGGTATCGACGAACCGCAGTGGCGCCGGATGGCCGGGGTCGGTATCGGGCAGGTCGAACACCACCGACGCCAGCACCTGGTCGCCGCCGAGTGCGTGGATCGTCACCTGATCGGCACCGGCCCCGAAGCCGTAATACGCATTGCGCCCGAACCAGGCGCCGGTGAGCAGATGGTTCGTGGTGATCAGCAGGCCGTCGTTGAGTGGGTCGTCGAACTCGCTGGTGACGAAATAGTGGCCGGAATGCGGGATGCCGTACAGCGGCCCGGGCGTGACCGGATCGACGCGGTAGGCATCACCGACCACCTTGAAGCGCGTGTCCCAGGTCACGCCCTGGTACAGCAGGCTGTCGCCATTGGCGAAGAACAGTCCCGTGGAGCCGTCGACCGGGGGCAAGGCCGACAGGTCGTCGAAGCTGGCGGTGACGGTCTGGGCCGGCAGCGGGGACACGGCGCCGAGCGCCACGCCAGCGGCGACCAGGAAACTGCGCAGGACGACATGCATGGTGGGTTCTCCCTGTCGGCGCGTCACGGCACCTTGGTGATCCGACGTCCAGTCTAGACCTGCGCCGGGTCGGCGGCAATGGGCGCGTTGCCGTCAGGGGGAACCGCGCCCGCGATGGCCGCCCGGTCGCAGTCAGGGCGCGCGGTGCAGCCGCGGCGCCGACAGATGGGCCAGTGCGTCAGTGATGGCCTGGTCCAGGTTGCGCCAGCGTCCGGCCAGCCGGTGCACGATCAGCGCCGCCTGCAAGGCCTGCAGGTCCTTCAGGCTGGGCGCGACCTTGACCTGCGCGATCGCCGCGTCCAGGTTGCCGCCGCGCGCCAGCGCCAGCACCTTTTCTGCCCAGAGTGAATTGCGCGCCATCGTCTGTCTTGCCCTTTGTTCCAGCTTCCCACTGTAGCGGCGCTACCATCACCCATGAAGAAAACTTTTGCACTCACCGCTCCCGGCCGGCATCCGGACCGGGTTCTCGACGCGGTCAAACACGAGATCCGCAAATACCTGCGGCGCGAACGCCGACGCCCTCTGCCCGCAGGCGTGGACTTCCTGGACTTCGATTGCCGCTTCGGCCGCGACGCCGACAACGCACAGACGGTGCAGTTGTCGGAGCTGATCGCCCTGGTGGATGCGGCCGCGCGCGACGGCGCAAGCCAGGTCTATGCCGAAATCCTGGCCAAGCCCGGTCACCGGACACCGCGGCCCCGTACCGACGAGACCCTGGCCGATGCGCCGCCCTCCGATGGCGCGGCCGGTCACGGCCATGACGACGGTGCCGGCACGACCACCCCTGCGGCTTCCCCGGCGACCAACGACCACTGACGGTGTCACGGGCCCGAACCGGGCCCGCTGCCGCCATCGCCGCCCGACGCATCGCGTGCGGCCTGCGCACGCAGCCTGTCCTTCTTGCTCGGGCGTTTGCCCTTGATGCCGCCGGTGCCCGGAACCGTCGCCCGGTCCGCTGGCGCGGCCGTTTCGGTCGGCTCGAATCCGGCCACCACCTCGCGCGACAGCTGAAGTGCCTGCCGCTTCTCGATCAGGCGCATGTGGGCTTCGGTACCGGCACTCACGAAACTCAGCGCCAGCCCGCTGGCGCCGGCACGGCCGGTGCGGCCGATGCGGTGCACGTAATCGACCGCCGACCGCGGCAGGTCGTAGTTGACGACCACGGGCAACTGGGCGATGTCCAGACCACGGGCCGCCAGGTCGGTGGTGACGACCACGTCCCACTGCCCTTTGCGCAACTCGTCGATGGCCTGGGTGCGCGCACCCTGGCTCAGGCCACCGTGGAACGGCGTGGCATAGACGCCATGGTCGTACAGCTTGGCGGCCACCGTCTCGGCCGCATGCTGGGTGGCGACGAACACCAGGGCCCGCTTCCAGCCCTGCGTCTGCATCAGGTGGCGCAGCAGCGCGGTGCGCCGCGGCGGATCGACCGCAATCACCCGTTGCACGATGTCGGGCACGGTCTGCGCCGTGTCGGCGATCTGCACCCGCACCGGATCGTGCAGCAGCCGATCGGCCAGTTGCCGCACGGCGGGCGGCATCGTGGCAGAGAACAACAGCGTCTGGCGCCGCGGCGGCACCAGGGCCAGCACCCGCGCCAGTTCGTCGGCGAATGCGGCATCTAGCAGGCGGTCGGCCTCGTCGAGCACCAGCATTTCCAGCTCCGACAACCGGAGCGCGTTCTTGTCCACCAGGTCGAGCAGGCGACCCGGCGTGGCCACCAGCACGTCGGCGCCACCCCGCAGCCGCATCATCTGCGGATTGACCGACACGCCACCGAACACCACCACCAGCCGGGGCGGGTCGGACAGGAAACGCGCCTGGTCGCGCAGCACCGTGGCGACCTGCATCGCCAGCTCGCGCGTGGGCAACAACACCAGCGCCTTGACGTGGCGCGGCGTGCCGGGCGCCGTGGACTGCACCTGCTGCAGCAGCGGCAACGCGAAGGCCACCGTCTTGCCGGAACCGGTCTGCGCCTCTGCCAGCACGTCAGCGCCATTCAATGCCGCGGGAATGACCGCGGCCTGGACCGGCGTGGGCGTGAGATAACCCGAACCGGCCGCGGCGCGCTGCAACGTCGGCAGCAGGGAAAAGGAAGTGAAGCTGATACGAGGACCTTTGCGGCATGGCGCGCCACGGCGGCTGCCGTGGCATCACGCGCCCCGGGCCAGGGCGCCGGAGCGAATCAGTGTAACGGTGCCTTGACGTCGCGCTGGCGCAGCGCCAGCGCCGCTCCCAGCCACAGGGCCACGGCCGACACGGCGAACCCACGCTCCAGGCCACCCGGGCCGTCGGCGATCCAGCCCACGACCGTCGGACCGACGATCTGGCCGGCGGCGAACACGATGGTGAAGGCGCCAATGCCGCGTGCCCACTGCCCGGGGGGCAGGTTGTGCCGCACCCAGGCCGTGGTCGAGGCCACGACCGACAGGAACACCGCGCCGAACAACAGGCCTGAGGCCAGCACCAGCGGCCAGGCCGCGCTCAGCGCCGGTGCCAGCGTGGCCGCGCCCAGCAGCGCATTGAGCAGGGCCAGCGGGCGGCCGTCCCGGTAACGGTCCAGCAGTCCGGCCCACAGCCGCGGCGAGGCCATCACCGCCAGGCCCAGCGCGGCATAGAAGCCGGTGATGCCCCATGGCGGCAAACCCTGCTCACGCAACAACGCGACGATGAAGGTCATGTAGCCGATGTAGCCGACACCGAACATGCCGTAGCCGGCGAGCGCGAATCCGAACCGGCGCAGAGGCACCTGCGGTCCGGCAACACCTGCCGTCGTCGTCGCCGACGCCGCAGGCCGCGCGTCGCCCGCCTGCACCGGCGCCTCGAGCCGGACCACGACCCAGCGCAACGCGGCAGCACCGGCAAAACACAGGATGGCCAGCACGACCCAGGCGATGGCCCAGGGGTGCGCCATGCCGGAGGCGGCCGCCATCGCGCCGGGCACGGCCAGCGCCGACAAGCTGATGCCCAGTCCGGTCCCACCGTAATACACGCCGATCAGCCAGCCGGCGCGGTCCGGATGCGCCGCGCCCAGCCGCGCGGCCAGCAGACCACCGGTGATGAACACGCAGGCGCTGGCCACGCCGGCGGCAAGACGCTGGACCAGCCAGAGCGTGCTGTCGGTCACGGCACCGCTGACGGCCATCAGCACGCTGGCCAGCAACGCGCCCCAGATCATCAACCGGCCCGGGCGCGCGGCGCGCAGCAATATGGGTGTGCACAGGGCTCCGAGCAGGTAGCCGGCCGCGTTCGCGGTGTTCATGCCGCCGGCCAGCGCATAACTCCAGCCCAGGTCGTCGCGCATCGGCGGCAACAGCAGGCCGTAGGCGAACCGGGTGATGCCCAGCGAGACCGCGGCGCCCAGCGACAACACCAGCGCCAGGCGCAATGCGGTGTCGCGCTTGGCGGACGATGCGGACGATGCGGCTGGATCGGGCCCGGTATGCATCGCGCGAGTATGCCGGCGCGAGCATGGGCGGGTGTTCCGTCAGGTCATGGCGTTACCGCGACGCTGGCGGCACCGGACCATGGCCCGCCAACAGCAACGGCCCGAAACGGGCCGTTGTTGGGGGAAGACGTATGCGCTTATCGGGCCTTGGCGCGCCGCCGGACACGGCTGGCGATCAGGCCCAGGCCGCCGATCAGCATCAGCCAGGTCTCGGGCTCGGGCACGGCGGAGACCGAGGCCGTCATGTCGAACTCTTCGAAGGCGAAGAACTGATCGCTCGCATTGCCGAACACACGCACCGGGGTCGAGCCCGTATCGAATCCCGGCAACAGGTCGAATACACCCGTCATCGTCACCGAACTCCCCGCAGGAACCGGGAAGAAACTCGTCGGCGCGAAATAGGCCCCGTTGAAACTGAACTCGCCCGTGTTCACCGCAGTGCCGAAACTGCCGGGACCGGGACTGAAGATGAAATCGGGCAATGCGGTCTGCATCGCCATCAGGGCCGCCGGCAACGTGACCGTGGTTGCGCCAAAGGTCAGCGTGGACGCGGCGGCATTGAAGCTGAGCTTGGTCGGATCGAACTGGACCGTAACGTCGAACCCGATCAGGTCGAAGTTCGAATCGAAGTTGAACACGAACGATGGCAG
Organism: Comamonadaceae bacterium G21597-S1; assembly: GCA_027214345.1. Classification (GTDB taxonomy): domain Bacteria; phylum Pseudomonadota; class Gammaproteobacteria; order Burkholderiales; family Burkholderiaceae_C; genus CAISIP01. The sequence goes on along the minus strand of JAPWHR010000006.1, from coordinate 65,118 downwards.
CGCCTGGCTGCCCGGTAGCGCCGCGGCGTCGACCGTCGATGACGAGAGAGCTGGCTCCGGGATGGACACGGCGGCCTGGGCCGCCGGGACCGACAGGCCCAGCACGGCCACCAGGGACAGGGCTGCAGCCAGGTTCCAATGATTGTTCTTGTTCGTCTTCATGATCGATCTCCGGAATATTGAACTCGAGGACCAGGCGCCGGTACCGGCGGCGCTCCCACGTTCTGCGCAACCATGCAAATTTCAGGCCATGCTTCGCACACCCGCACTATCGCTGGTTTTCGCGGGCATCGGCGGTTCTCGTGCCGCAGCTTGTAAGAAATACTGACATAGCCGGAACATGTTCACACCCGCGACACCACGACACGCCAATCGGCGCTCTTGCGCGCCACATGCGCGTCCCGGCCGCTGACCCAGTTCTGCTGCCAGGTGTTCTGGCGCCCGTCCTGCCATTCGGCGGAATCGACCAGGCGAGCACGACGATCGAAACGCACGCGCAGGTCGGAGCCGGCAGCGCCTGACGTCACCTGGCGGTCGTCGCGTTCACGCGCGGTCTGCGGCTGGACCGATGCCGGAATGCCGACGGTGTCGCCGGCGGACGACCAGGCATTCGCACCGCCAGCCTGCCGAGCCGCAATCGACGCGGACAAGGACGGCGCGGCGACGACGAAGTCCAGGGCCGGCTGGTATTGCGACAGATCCATGCTGCTCACGGGTGCGGGCATCTCCGGTGCCAGCAGGTCAGCGACATCCGCAGCCTCGGTGGATGCCGCCGGCGCGGCGGCCGGGTCGACATCCACCACGGCCGGCTCGGGAGCCGGCGGCAGAGTCTGCGCTGCTTCGACCGGCGATGGGTCGGATGCAGGCACTGTCGTCGCGGCCGTCGGCGCCGGTGGCGTTGGCGCCGCAGCAGCTTGCGGCGTCTCGGCAGGTGATGACGGCTGCTCCGGCGCCGCGGCAGGCTCCTGGGCTACCGCAGGCTGCGGCGTCGCAGCGACAGCCGCCTCGGACGGCGCGGTCGCCGGCAACACCGGCAATTCGGGGATGTACGTCTGCGCCACGCCATACGCCATGCTGCCGATCAGCCGCACGTCGAACACCGTGAGCCGGCCGTTGCCGAAGGCACCGGCCACGACCACCGGATCGGCCAGCGGATACGCGCCGAAGCCGGTGTTGCTGCGGCTCATCACGTCGAGCACGGCCTGTCCGTCGTCGGCGGCATAAGCGCCGTCGCCGGTGGCGTCGCCCAGGTAGCCTGCCACGTGCAGGCCGTCGTCGTCACGCACCGGCATGGCACCGCCGTTGATGACCACGTCGCGCAGGTCGAGCACGTGAGCCTGGCCATACCGCGCGATGGCGCCAGCCGGCACGTTCGCCGTCAGGTGGACCAGTTCGGTCGTGGCATTCGTCAGGCCGCTGATGCCGGTGATCTGGACGCCGATCCGGCCGGCGACCGACAGGTCGGTGGTCACCGTCACGCCGGGCAGGTTGCTGACGGCACCGGTGATGTCGAGCAGGCCGTTGTCGTACACCACGGTGAAGCTGGCCGAACTGGCTCCCGCGGCGTTGCCGATACGCACCGGGATGCCGGCGCCGCTGGCCGGCAGGTTGACATCCTGGCCGGCACCACGCGTGAACTCGCCGATGCCGATGACCGCCGACGTGGACGCCGCCACGTTCACGCTGGCGACAAAGGCGCCCGCGGCCACACCGTCGTTGTCACCGTCGAGCAGGCGACCCTGCGTGTCGACGAAGGCGTCGGCACGGCTGTCGAGCGACAGTGTGTGCAGGCCCGCTGCCAGCAGGCCGTTGCCGGTCGGCGCGCCGGTCTTGACGAAGGTGAATCCCATGGCGTCGGCATCGACGACGATGCTGCCGACCACCGGCTGGTTGCCGGCATCGCGCAGCACGACGTCGGCCGCGCCCCGGTTGGCTCCCTGTCCGTCGTACAAGTTCAGCAGCGAGACATCGAACGCCCGGTTGAAACGCAGCTGGTAACCCGTATCGGTCCAGGTGACGCTGCTGACCTGCAACAGCGCGGGGTCGACGGTGACATCGAAACTGCGTTGGTCGCTGCCGCCCAGGCCGTCGTCGACACCCACGGTGAAGGTGACCACCGTCGCAGCATCCAGATAAGGCGCGCTCCAGCTCAAGGCACCGGTCGCGCTGTCGAGCAGGGCACCGGCAGGGCCTCCCAGCAGCTGGTAGGTCAAGGTATCGACGCCGTCCGGGTCCACCGCGACCAGGTTCAGCGACAGCAGCTCGCCCGCCAGCACGGTGCGATCCCCGACCGGCGCCAGTTCGGGCGGCAGGTTGCCGACGTCGATCGTCACCGTGGCGATCGCCGTGCCGCCGGCACCGTCGCCGACGGTGTAGGTGAAGGAGGTCTGGCCCAGGAAACCATCGGCGGGCGTGAAGCTGAAGCCGCCATCGGCCAGCGCCTGCACCGTGCCCTGCAGGCCCGTGCTGTCGACCGAGATCAGCTCCAGCGTGTCGCCATCGACATCGCTGTCGTTGCCCAGCAGGCCCGGGGCGGCGATCTGCAGCACCTGGCCGGCGTGAACGCTGAAGCCATCGTCCTGCGCGACAGGATCGCGGTTGAACTGCAACACGTCGATCGTCACGGTCTGCGGCGCCGAACTGCGCGGTGCCCCGTTGCCCGTGCCGCTGCCGGCCGGGTCGCCGTTGTCGGTGACCTGGAAGCTGAACGCGTCGGAGCCGACATAACCGGCCGTGGGCGTGTAGCTGAAGCTGCCGTCGGCCAGCAGGCTCAGCACCCCGTGTGCGGGCCCGCTGACCTGTGCGAACTGCAGCGCACCGGCCACGGTCTCGAGGTCCGTGCCGGCGAGTTGCCCGTTCAGTACCTCGCCGCTGGTGACGGCAAACACGTCTGCCAGCGCCGTCGGCGCATCATTGACCGGCCGCACGGTCAGGCTGACCGTGCCCGTGGAGACACCGCCCAGCCCGTCGTCGACCCGCAGCTGGAAGTTGTCGCTGCCGTTGTAGTCGGCCGTCGGCGTGTAGCGTACCTGGCGGGTCAAGGGATTGAAATCGCTGAGCACGCCGTGCACGGGCCCGGTCGGGAAACTGACCGTGATCGGGTCGCCGTCCGGGTCGCCGTAGCTGAGCGTCAGCAACACGGACTGGTCTTCGTCGACCGCACCGCTCTGCAGCGCGGGCACCACCGGTGGCCGATTCGGCGCGATCGCGCGCACCGCCAGCGGCGCCGAGGTGTAGTTGCCATCCTCGTCGGTCGCGGTCACGGTGATCGAGAAGTTGCCCCCGCTGCTGTAGCTGCGCGTCGCGCTGGTCGCGCTGCCGGCCAGGGTCTGCGTCGTGCCGTCACCCCAGCGCACCAGCCAGCTGCTGATGGTGTCCTGGCCCGGGTCCGTGGCCGAGAAGTTGATGGTGTAGGGAACATTCACGTCGACGCTGGAAGCCCCCGTCAGCGAGATGCTGGGCGCGACATTGGCGACGATGACGTCGAACTGCGCGTCCGTGCTGCTGGTGCCGTCGCTGACGCGCACCGTGAACGGCACGGTGAGCGCGCCATCGGCAGCGGCATAGGTCAGCATGCCGGTGCTGGCGTTGATCGAGGCACCCGCTATGGCCGGTCCCACCAGGGAGTAGCTCAGCGTGTCGCCGTCCGGATCGATACCCGGTACGGCGAAATTCAGCGTCTGGCCCTCGTCGACGGTTGGCGACACGATGGTGCCGATGCGGGGTGCATCGTTCACCGGCCGCACCGTGATCGTCACTGTCGAAGGCGTGGACACCAGCGCATTGCCGGTCGAACCGTCGGGATCGCCGCGGTCGGTGACGGTATAGGTGAACGTGTCCACGCCGTTGAAGTCGGCATCCGGCGTATAGGTCCACAGGCCGCCCGGGCCGAGGATCAGGCTGCCATGGGTCGGTTGCAGCACCGGATCGAAGATGAGGTTGCCGCGGGCCGTCTCCACGTCGAATCCGGGCAGCAGGATCTGCACCGCGAGGTCCTCGTCGGTGACGGCCGCCACGTCCTGGCCACTGGGGCGCGCGTTGACGGGCAACACGTTGACGATCAGTGTGCCGTCGTCGGTGCCGAGGTTGCCGTCGTCGACCCGGAAACGGAAGCTGTCGGTGCCGTTGAAGTTTGCGTTCGGCGTGTAACGCACGGTATGCGCCACCGGATCGAAGTCACTGAGCACGCCGTACAGCGGGTTGCTCACCAGGCTGAAGCTCAGCGCGTCGCCATTCGGATCGGTCCCGCCGAGCGTGATCAGCACGCCGGTCGCCTCGTTGGTGCTGACCACCGCGTCGGTCGCGTTCGGCGGCTGATTGCCGCTGCGATCGATCGTGAAGCTGCGCACGTAGTCGCCGCCGGCCACACCATTGGCGTCGCCATCGAGCAGGTTGCCGGCCGTGTCGAAGATGCCCAGCGTACCGGACAAGCGCAAGCGGTAGTTGCCTTCACCGAGCACGCCATTGGTCAGTTGCAGCGTCAGGTTGGTCTCGGGGAACGAGTAACCCGGATCGATCGCGATGCGGCTGTCGTCGGCGGTGCCGAAGATGTCGTCGGCACCGGCGTACAGCAGTTCGTAGTTGGCCGGGCTGCGTGCGCTGATGCGGTCCAGCGCTTCGCTGAAATCAATCTGCAGGCTGCTGAACGCCGCGGCCGTGGTGCCGCCATCGGGGGGCAACTGGCTGATCGCGGTGACGGTCGGACCGTTGGTGTCGTTCGAGTCACCGAGGAATTCGTAGGCACCGATGTCGTAGTAGTTCAGCCCCGGGGTCGCCGCCCATTCCAGCGGCCCTGCGGACGACAGGTCGCTCTGGCCGTCGTACGTCGCCAGCACGTAGGTCTGGCCATTGCCGGCCGACACGCCGACGGTCGGAGTCAGCCCGCTCGCACTCGGACCGTAGTCGAAGCGGAAACGGCCATCCTGGAACAGGGTCACCGAGAAGTTGACCGGGTTGGCCGTTCCCTCTTGCACCGCGGCCCAGCGGATCGTCACCTGACCTGCCACCGAGGTGTCGGCGTACAGGTCGCGGGTCGCGTCGCTCGACGAGAAGGTGCTCAGGTTGTCCCATAGCGGCGCGATACGGATGCGGTCGATCAGGCCCTGCAACGAGTTGCTGTTGTTGCCGCTCGACGACCCGGTGCTGGTGCCGAACTGGATGAAGCCGTTGGTGTTGATGTAGGCGGTGGTGTAGCTCTGGCCGTAGAACGGGAACGCGAACGGCAGGGTATAGGTGGTCGCCCCGTCGCCGGTGCGGTAATTCAGCTTGGTGCCGGTGAGCGGGAAGTTGTCGAACGGCTGGGCGGTCGCGACGTACAGCGGCAGCCCGTCGCCGGTATTGACGGTGCTCGGGTCGTCGCGGCGCTCCAGACCGTCGATATCGGTCGGTGGCGCGAAATACATGTTGCCGGCGTCAATGGCGGCCGAATTGGCGCGCAGGCCGAAGTTGTCGTCGAAACCGTTGCCGGCCACCAGCTCGCGTTCGCCCAGGATGTTGTCGGCGCCGTCGATGTCGAGGAACAGCGGATCGCCGTATTTGCTGTCGGCATCCTTGCCGCTGGCGATGCGCCAGGCGGCCAGCGTGGCCTGCTGCACGCCCGCATACAGACCGATGCGGCCGCCGGCCTGCGGTGTCCAGAACAGGTTGTAGTCGGATTGCACCAGCGAAGCCGCGCTCGCCAGATTGATCGCATAACCGGCGTTCACCTGGATGATGTTGTTCGCCAGGTGGGTGTTGCCGGCATTGCTTTGCACCAGCACCGCGTCGCCGACCGGCTGGTAGATGGTGTTGCTGCGCGTGAACGAGGTGTCGTAGGCACTGTTGCCGATCTGCACGCCGACATTGGTGTTGACGTAGATGACGTTGTTCTCGATCGACGAGTAATACTGCTGGTTGACGCCGATCGAGTTGCTGTAGACGCGGTTGGCACTGGCGATGCCGTTCCACAGGTCGATGCCGTAGCGGGTGTTGAAATACACCTCGTTGTGGTCGGCCGTGCCGCCGGAACTGGCATAGATGCCGTCGTAGTTGTGGTGCACGAAGTTGTCGCGCGCCACGGCATTGTTGGTGACCAGGATGCCGCGATCACCCGAACCCAGGTGGCTGTAGACCTCGTTGCCACTGACCAGCGCGTAGTTGTTGGCATTCACACCACCCGACGCGTTGTCATGCACCTTGTTGCCGCTGACCGTGATCTGGCCGGCTGCCGACGTGTAGTAGACCTCGGCACCCCATTGGCCGTTGCCGTACAGCTCGCTGCCGGTGATCAGGCCACCGGCGGCGCGCAGGTAGGCCCCGCTGTAGCCGTTGTTGTGCAAGGCTCCGCCGGTGACGGTGAAGTCTTCGCTGGCGCTGTTGGATTCGACGTACACGCCGTGATACAGGTTGCCGTAGACCTGGCTGTCAGCCAGCGTCACCCGGTCGCTGTCGACGCCGGAGTCGGCCCACAGGCCGTAGCTGCCGCCGGTCAGGCGAAGGTTGCGCAGCGTGACGTCGTCGGCGCCGCGCAGATCGATCACGACCTGCCCGGTGTTGGTATTGCCGCGATCGAGCACGGTGGCGTGTCCGGGCAACTGGGCGCCCTGGATGACGACGCCCGAGTCCTGCTGCGCCAGCACGATGTTGGTGGCCAGGCTGTAGTTGCCGCTGTCCACGTAGATGATGTCGCCCGCATCCAGGTCGTAAGCGCGCAGCAACGCCGCCAGGCTGGCCATCGGACGACTCGGGTCCTTGCCCGAGTTGGCGTTGTCGCCCACCGCCGTGGTGTATTCATCACCCGCCAGCGAACCGTCGTTGACGTAGTACCTGGTGCCCGCGTTGGCGATCAGGAACCCTTCGTCGCTCGTGTCGCTGACCGTGATCGCTCCACTGGGCGGGTTGATCGTGGCCACCACGCGCAGCCGCGCCGTGTTGCCCACCGTCTCGGTGTCCGGCGTCCACAACGTCTGCCCGTTGCCGTACTGGTCCAGCGTCAGCCCCGTGGCCACCGTCGTCCAGCTCGCGCCGTTGTCGATCGAGGCCTGCAGGCTCAGCACCGGGTTGGCCACCCCGCTGGCATTGGCCTGGCGCAACTCGATGCCGCTGACGATCGCGCTGTACGAGGCCGACTTGTTCACGAACTCCAGCTTCAAGCCCTGGCCGCCGCTCACGTTCAGGTTCAGCGTCAGCGCCACCGCCTTGTTGATCACGTTGCCCGCCAGCGCTCGCACATCCACGTCCGCCGCGACCACCGTGCCATTGGCCACGATGTCGAACTTGCGCGCACCCACCGCGATGTTGCTGGGCTCCACGAAGTACAGCACCGCCTGGTACGCACCGTCCGCCGCATCGACCTGGTACGTGATCTGGTACCCCGCGGTCGTGCCCCCCGGCGCATACGCATAGCTGCGCACCATCGCCTCGGGCGTGCCCGCCGCCAGCGCACTCATGTCGATGGCCGTGTTCGTGTTGATCGTGCCGTAATAGTTGCTGTAGCCGTCCGTGCGGTCTCCGCTGACCTGCCCCAGCCAGTTGCCCGGCGCCGCCAGGTTGTCCTGCCCCGCATCGAGCCGCAACACGCTGTCGTACGGCAGCAGCCCCGCGCTGCGCCAGCTCACCGTCACCGGCACCCCCACCTCGAGCTTCTCCAGCCCGTTGGGGCCGAGCACCTGCACCATCGGATCCGGGCTCGTATTGGCCTGGCTCGTGTTGCCGTACGCACCCAGGTCCACCCGGTTGCCGTTCGGACGCGGCTCGCCCAGCGCCGGGCTGTTCGGATCACCACGGTCGATCGCCGGCGAGTCACTGCGCAAATGCAGGTCGTCATCGGCTCCGAAGTCCCCCACCAGCCGCTCGATGCGCACCGCATCGGCTATCACCTTGCCATTGGCCAGGTTGTCCAGCACCACGCGCAGGCTCGCCCCGCTGATGCGCACCACCGACAGGTTCTCCCAGATGCTTCCCGCATCGGTGAAACCGGCCGAGGCACGGTAGTTCTGGTTCACCTCCTGTGCACCCACCACCGTGTTGCCGTCATAGATACGGAACAGCGAGTCGCTGCTCATCACCGTCTGGTACGGCCAGCTCGCCGACACCCGGTAATACCCCGCCGTCAACCCGTCGAAGGTCCAGCTCGCCTGGCTCGCGCCATCGCCAGCCAGCGCATTGAGCGCATCGCCCCCGCGCGGGTTCGTGCTGCCGCCCGTACCCACCGTCGTCCACGTGCCCACCGTGGCAAACGTCGCGTCTCCGTCGTCCACGATGCGCACGCTGCCCGCCACCGCGCTGCCGTCCCAGCCCACCACGTTGTCCGCACCGTCCGCATCCACGAACCGCGCATCGGCCGTCACGCTGTTGCGGTCCTGCCCGATCTCGTAGAACCAGTCCGTGCGGTTCAGGAATGGCCTGTCCTCCCAGTACCCCAGCTTGGCCGACGCCCCCAGCATGAACAGGTTGTAGTCCGACGCAAATCCCTGCTGGCTGTTGCTCGCCACGTTCAGCGCATACCCGCTGCCACGCTGCTCCAGGATGTTGTTGCGGATCACGATGTTGCTGCTGTTGCCCTGCACCACCAGCGCATCGGCCAGCGTGCCCACCACCGTGTTGTTCTCGATCCGCGTGCCCACGCCCGAGCGGTACGCCCCATCGAGCAACACCCCCACTCCGCCATTGGCCTGCACCACGTTGTTGTGCACCCAGTTGTCCCACTGGCGCACCAGCATCCCCGTGCCGCTGTTGCCGTACACCCGGTTGCCGTACGCCTCGTTGCCGTAGTCCAGCGTGATGCCCGTCGTGTTCGCCCACACCCGGTTGTCGTACACCTTGTTCGCGCTGTACGCATAGATCCCCGTGCTGTTGCCCCACGACAGGTTGTCGTGCGCATGCGCACCGTAATACACCGCAATCCCGTTCGAGCTGTTGTCCCACACCTCGTTGTCGCGGATCTCCACGTCGTAGTTGCCCTGGATGCCCGTGCTGTTGTCGAACACCCGGTTGCCTTCGATCAGCGAGCGGTTCGCCCAGCCTCCGTTGTAGTTCGTGTACACACCGTTGCTGTTCGCATACACCACGTTGTCCAGCACCCGCCCGCGCGCTCCGGCCACGTCCACGCCCCAGCCGTTGTTGCGCGCCACCTCGTTGCCCTCGACCAGCGCATCCACCCCCTCCAGGTTCACCCCGCCCGAGGCGTTGTACTCCACCAGGTTGCCCGACACCACCCACACGTCGTTACCCGTGCGCGCGTACACACCCCAGTTCGCATTGCCGTACACCCGGCTGTCAATGATGCTCACCCGGTCGCTGTCCACGTTCGTGTTCGCATACACACCCTGCAATCCACCCGTGATATGCAACCGCTCCAGCGTCACGTCGTCCGCTCCCTGGAACTCGAATACGTACGCCCCCGTGTTGGTATTGCCGCGATCGAGCACGGTGGCGTGTCCGGGCAACTGGGCGCCCTGGATGACGACGCCCGAGTCCTGCTGCGCCAGCACGATGTTGGTGGCCAGGCTGTAGTTGCCGCTGTCCACGTAGATGATGTCGCCCGCATCCAGGTCGTAAGCGCGCAGCAACGCCGCCAGGCTGGCCATCGGACGACTCGGGTCCTTGCCCGAGTTGGCGTTGTCGCCCACCGCCGTGGTGTATTCATCACCCGCCAGCGAACCGTCGTTGACGTAGTACCTGGTGCCCGCGTTGGCGATCAGGAACCCTTCGTCGCTCGTGTCGCTGACCGTGATCGCTCCACTGGGCGGGTTGATCGTGGCCACCACGCGCAGCCGCGCCGTGTTGCCCACCGTCTCGGTGTCCGGCGTCCACAACGTCTGCCCGTTGCCGTACTGGTCCAGCGTCAGCCCCGTGGCCACCGTCGTCCAGCTCGCGCCGTTGTCGATCGAGGCCTGCAGGCTCAGCACCGGGTTGGCCACCCCGCTGGCATTGGCCTGGCGCAACTCGATGCCGCTGACGATCGCGCTGTACGAGGCCGACTTGTTCACGAACTCCAGCTTCAAGCCCTGGCCGCCGCTCACGTTCAGGTTCAGCGTCAGCGCCACCGCCTTGTTGATCACGTTGCCCGCCAGCGCTCGCACATCCACGTCCGCCGCGACCACCGTGCCATTGGCCACGATGTCGAACTTGCGCGCACCCACCGCGATGTTGCTGGGCTCCACGAAGTACAGCACCGCCTGGTACGCACCGTCCGCCGCATCGACCTGGTACGTGATCTGGTACCCCGCGGTCGTGCCCCCCGGCGCATACGCATAGCTGCGCACCATCGCCTCGGGCGTGCCCGCCGCCAGCGCACTCATGTCGATGGCCGTGTTCGTGTTGATCGTGCCGTAATAGTTGCTGTAGCCGTCCGTGCGGTCTCCGCTGACCTGCCCCAGCCAGTTGCCCGGCGCCGCCAGGTTGTCCTGCCCCGCATCGAGCCGCAACACGCTGTCGTACGGCAGCAGCCCCGCGCTGCGCCAGCTCACCGTCACCGGCACCCCCACCTCGAGCTTCTCCAGCCCGTTGGGGCCGAGCACCTGCACCATCGGATCCGGGCTCGTATTGGCCTGGCTCGTGTTGCCGTACGCACCCAGGTCCACCCGGTTGCCGTTCGGACGCGGCTCGCCCAGCGCCGGGCTGTTCGGATCACCACGGTCGATCGCCGGCGAGTCACTGCGCAAATGCAGGTCGTCATCGGCTCCGAAGTCCCCCACCAGCCGCTCGATGCGCACCGCATCGGCTATCACCTTGCCATTGGCCAGGTTGTCCAGCACCACGCGCAGGCTCGCCCCGCTGATGCGCACCACCGACAGGTTCTCCCAGATGCTTCCCGCATCGGTGAAACCGGCCGAGGCACGGTAGTTCTGGTTCACCTCCTGTGCACCCACCACCGTGTTGCCGTCATAGATACGGAACAGCGAGTCGCTGCTCATCACCGTCTGGTACGGCCAGCTCGCCGACACCCGGTAATACCCCGCCGTCAACCCGTCGAAGGTCCAGCTCGCCTGGCTCGCGCCATCGCCAGCCAGCGCATTGAGCGCATCGCCCCCGCGCGGGTTCGTGCTGCCGCCCGTACCCACCGTCGTCCACGTGCCCACCGTGGCAAACGTCGCGTCTCCGTCGTCCACGATGCGCACGCTGCCCGCCACCGCGCTGCCGTCCCAGCCCACCACGTTGTCCGCACCGTCCGCATCCACGAACCGCGCATCGGCCGTCACGCTGTTGCGGTCCTGCCCGATCTCGTAGAACCAGTCCGTGCGGTTCAGGAATGGCCTGTCCTCCCAGTACCCCAGCTTGGCCGACGCCCCCAGCATGAACAGGTTGTAGTCCGACGCAAATCCCTGCTGGCTGTTGCTCGCCACGTTCAGCGCATACCCGCTGCCACGCTGCTCCAGGATGTTGTTGCGGATCACGATGTTGCTGCTGTTGCCCTGCACCACCAGCGCATCGGCCAGCGTGCCCACCACCGTGTTGTTCTCGATCCGCGTGCCCACGCCCGAGCGGTACGCCCCATCGAGCAACACCCCCACTCCGCCATTGGCCTGCACCACGTTGTTGTGCACCCAGTTGTCCCACTGGCGCACCAGCATCCCCGTGCCGCTGTTGCCGTACACCCGGTTGCCGTACGCCTCGTTGCCGTAGTCCAGCGTGATGCCCGTCGTGTTCGCCCACACCCGGTTGTCGTACACCTTGTTCGCGCTGTACGCATAGATCCCCGTGCTGTTGCCCCACGACAGGTTGTCGTGCGCATGCGCACCGTAATACACCGCAATCCCGTTCGAGCTGTTGTCCCACACCTCGTTGTCGCGGATCTCCACGTCGTAGTTGCCCTGGATGCCCGTGCTGTTGTCGAACACCCGGTTGCCTTCGATCAGCGAGCGGTTCGCCCAGCCTCCGTTGTAGTTCGTGTACACACCGTTGCTGTTCGCATACACCACGTTGTCCAGCACCCGCCCGCGCGCTCCGGCCACGTCCACGCCCCAGCCGTTGTTGCGCGCCACCTCGTTGCCCTCGACCAGCGCATCCACCCCCTCCAGGTTCACCCCGCCCGAGGCGTTGTACTCCACCAGGTTGCCCGACACCACCCACACGTCGTTACCCGTGCGCGCGTACACACCCCAGTTCGCATTGCCGTACACCCGGCTGTCAATGATGCTCACCCGGTCGCTGTCCACGTTCGTGTTCGCATACACACCCTGCAATCCACCCGTGATATGCAACCGCTCCAGCGTCACGTCGTCCGCTCCCTGGAACTCGAATACGTACGCCCCCGTGTTCTTGTTCGCTCGGTCCAGGATGGTCTGGCCCTCCTGGGCGCCGCGAATCGTCACCCCGCTGTCGTCGGCGGCCACGAAGATGTTCGTGCCCAGCACGTAGTGGCCGGTGTCGACCAGGATCACATCGCCCGGCTTGAGATCGTAAGCATCGAGGATGCCGCGGATCGACGACTTGGGCTGGTCCGGCGAGAGACCGTCGTTGGCGTCGCTACCCACCGCCGACGTGTATTCGTCGCCCGCCAGCGAACTGTCATTGACGTAGTAGAAGGTGATCGGCGCAATGACCGAGAACAGCGCGTCGCTGAGATCGAGCACCGCGGGCGCATCCACCGACGTGATGCGGATCTCGTAGTCGGTTCCCGCCAGGAACGTGGCAGCGTCGACGAGCCAGCTGAAGCTGCCGTCGTTGGCCTCGTTGCTGCCCAGCACCGTGAAGTCCGCCGCGGCTCCGCCACGGTAGGCGATGTCGACATTGCCGGTGAAACCGAACGAGCGCCAGCGGATGTCGACCGTGCTGTCCTGCCCGATGCGCTCGCCGCCGTTGGGGTTGAGGATGGTGATGTACTGGTCGGGGCTGCGGCCGGCCTGGCTGGTATTGCCATAGACGCCGATATTGATGTACCCCCCGTTGGCGGTCGGTTCGTTCGCATACGGATCGCTGGCACGGCCGCGATCGATCGCCGGCGATTGCCCGGTGCTGGTCAGCGCCGTGGGCGCAATGAACACCGGCAGGCTACTGGCCGCATCACGCACCGGCGCCAGGCCGCTGCCGCCCTGGAAGCCGCCGTAGGCGCTGCGCAGGTGGAAGTCGTCGTCGCGGCCGTCCTGCGCCAGACTGACGAAACCCAAAGCATTGTCGGCACCGTCCGGATCGACGAACAAGGCGTCGGCGACCAGGCTGCTGGCGTCGGTGAACGAGGCCCCGCGCCAGGCCGCCAGCGAGTTGCGGTCCACGCCCTGCCACTGGCCCAGCGTGCCGCCGTCGAGGAAGAGGTTGAAGTCCGACGCAAAACCCACCTGGCTGTTGGACGCCACGCTCAGCACATACCCGCCATCGGTGCCCAGGATGTTGTTGTACAGCCCGATGCCGCTGGCATCGGCCACCCGCACCGCGTCCCCGGTGACCTGGTAGACGGTGTTGTTGATGAAAGTCAGACCATAACCTGCGATCAGCACGCCGGCGCTGCTGTTGCCATAGATCAGGTTGCTGCGTGCCGTGCGCGACTGGTTGTAGTAGTCGGCCACGCGCAATCCCACCGCATTGCCGTAGACCACGTTGCCGAACAGGTCGGTGTTCTCGGCGCGGATGCCGTCATTGGTATTCGCGTACACGCGGTTGCGGTTGATCGTGCCGTACCAGCCGTAGATGCCCTGGGTATTGCCGTACACCACGTTCGCATCGGTCGTCACGTTGCTGTAGCCGTAGATGCCCCAGGCATTGCTGCTGGTGTGTCCGAATACGGTATTGCCGGCCACCAGCGCGCCGTAATACGCGTAGATGCCGCCGTCGCGGTTGTTGAACACGCGATTGCCGTTGCCGGCGGCCAGGTCGGTGTCACCGATCCGCACCGTGGTGCTGCCGACGCTGTTGCTGGCATAGATGCCGGCGCGGTTGGCCGAGGACTCGTTGCGCACCACCATGCCGTCGCCGGACTGGCTGAGCTCGAAGCCCCAGTCGGTATTGTTGCGCGCGATGTTGTCGGACACCTCGAGCACACCACCGACGATACGCACGCCGTCGCCGACGTTGCCCGACGCGGTGGAGTGTGTCAGCGACCGGATGGTGCCGCTGACATAGATGCCCCCGGCACCGTTGTTCAGCGCCACAAGATGGTCGAAGTCGCCGAACGGCGACGCGGTCTCGATCCGGAAACCCTCCTGTGCATGACCGGTGGCCGTCAGGAACGAGGCTTCGAAACTGTCCGATCCGCCATGGGTGTAGACGCCGCGCAGCGCGTTTTCCAGGGTCAGGTGACGCACGGTCACGAAGTCGGCGTCGTCCAGGTCGATCAAGGCGCGCGTGCGGTCGCCCGGGATCGCCGGGAACAGGCGCGCGATCAGGCTGGTGTCGGTGGGGCCGGTGATCGTGAACCCTTCGTCGCGCCCCATGCCAGGGCCGACCAGCAGGCTGACGTCGTTGCTGCCGGAGACACCAATCGGATCGATCATCGGGTAGTCGCCGGTATCGATGTACAGCGTGTCTCCCGCCTGCAGGTCGTAGGCACGGAACACGTTGACCGGATTGGGCTTGGGCACCTCGGGCGTCTTGCCGGTGTTGCGGTTGCTGCCCAGCGCGGTGGGCGTGTAGCTGTCGCCGGTGTTGCTCTGGTCGTCGACGAAATAGTCCTGCCCGTCCTCGGGCACGCTGAAGGTTTCCTGCGCGCGATCGAGCACGGCCGGGTTCTGGCTCAGCGAGACCTGGATGCGCAGGTTCTTGGTGTTGAAGTCGATGCCGCTGTTGGCCGGGATCCAGATGAAGTCGCCATCGTCGGGCGTGGCCAGCGCCAGGTTGACCAGCAACTGCGGGCCATCCGGCGTGTCCTGCAACAGATCGATGCGCACCGGCGAGTTGGCCGCATTGTTGGTCGTGATCCAGCGGATCGACAGCGGTTCGTCTTTCTCCCAGTCCGTGTACAGGTCGGGAAACTTGAGCTCGATGCGCGGCATCGGATCGGCCGGCGCCTCGTGCGTGCCGGCGCCATACGCGCCCAGATCCGGAATGTAGGCATCGCTGACGCGCACGACGAAACCGGTATCGAACCAGGCGTCGTTCGTGCCGCCGCTGTTGCGCGCGGCGTCGAAGCGCAATACCGCGAAACGCGCGCCGGTCGGCGCGGTGACCCGGTCTCCGACCAGTTCCCAGCGACCATCGGTATTGAGCGCCTTGACCGCCTGGCGGCGGATCTCCTGGCCGACGGCGTCGAGGAAGACCAGCGACACCGTGCCGGCGTCGCGCGGCGCCTCGGAGGCGCTGCGCACCCGCCCGCCGAAGGCCAGGTCCAGCAGGCCGCCGTCGATCTCGGACGTTGCGAATCCGGCATTGACCAGGTTGATGCTCTGCTCGGCAAAACCCTGCTCCGATGATCCGGCGCTGAAATACTGGCTGCCCTGATAGGCCGCGGGTGCGCTGGCCTTCACGGCCGAGCCGGCGTTGACCGTCCAGCCGGCGAGGCCGGACTCGAATCCGTTGTTGGCGATCAGGTTGACATAGTGCGGCGGCGTGCTCTGGTCGAGCAGCACATTGGACGCATCCACGTCGGGGCTGCTGAAGCGCTGGCCGGCCACCACGGCGAACAGCCGGTAGTCGCCGCGGTACATGTCCATGAACTGCGGCCGCGCCCATCCGGGGTTGACTACGGTGGCGCCGATCGAGTGCAGATCGTAGCGGGCCACGTCGGCTTGCCAGTCGAGCACGTCGATGAAGTCCTTGGTCCAGTAGACCAGCTTGCCTGTGCCGGTCTGGTACAGGTTGTTGTAGTCGCTGTGGAAGCCGCGCTGCGAATCGTTCGCCACGTAGATGTCGTAACCCGACTCGGCCCACAGGATGTTGCCCTGGATCTCGACGTTGGATGTGCCCGACTGCAGGCGGATGTTGTCGCCGGTGACCGCGTGGAAGGTGTTCTGGTAGATGCGGATGTCACTGGCACCGGTGATGCGCAACCCGGCGACGGCGTTGCCGTGGATCACGTTGTGCCAGACCTTCAGGCCGTTCATCGCGGCGCTGACCTCGATGCCCACGGTGTTGTCGGCGATCCGGCTGTATTGCACCGTGCCCGCGAACGCGGAGATGCCGGTCGTGTTGCCGGAGATCACGTTGGCCAGGTCCAGCGACGTGCCGCCGACGATGCCGCTGCCGGTGACACCGGTGGTGCCGCCCGAGACATGCTGGAGCTGGAACTGCGCGCCGACCGACTGGATGCCGGTGGTGTTGGCGTCGACATGGTTGACATCGGAGCCGGCAACGAAACCCAGGCCATCGGCCATGCCGGCGACCGTGGTACGGATGCCGATGGCACTGCCGTACACCGTGTTGCCGGACAACGCGGCGCCGGCGTCGTAACGCACGCCGACCTGGTTGCCCTGGATCCGGTTGTCCGCGATCAGCCCGCTGAAGGCGTTGGAAATCGCCAGTCCGGTGGCGCCGGCACGGACATGGTTGTCGTGGATGCGGCCCTGCGCCGCGACGCCGAGCGCAATGCCGGTGTCACCGGCGTTGATCGTGTTGTGGCTGATCGTCAGGTTGGTCGGGCCGTTGCCCGGCGTGCCCTGCACGCTGATGCCGGTCGTGCCGCCGACGGTGTTGTGGTCGATCAAGGCCCCCTGCACCGCGCCACTGACCAGCACCGAGCCGGTCACGGTGTTGGCGGTCACCTGGGCGTTGCTGCCACCGAGCAGGCCGACGCTGGTAACCGTCGATTCGGTCAAGGCAAAGCCGGCGATGTTGCCCAGCGTGTTGACCGCGCCACTGACCTGCAGCCGCTGCAGCAACACGTTGTTGGCCGCTACCGTGATGCTGCCGACGATCTGCGAACCGGCCGCGCCGTAGATCGTGACGCCGGCATCCTGCGCGGCGACCACTACATCGCCGGTGACGGTGCCGAAGACGACGATCACATCACCCGCGCCCAGGTCGTTGGCGTCCAGGATGGCCTGGATGCTGCCGTCGCCCAGCGCATTGAAGCTGCGCGCGACCGTCGTGCTCATGCCGCGCGCATAGATCTCGGGCTCGCCGGTGATCGCATCCTGCCAGACCACGGTGCTGCGGCCGCTGTTGTCGGTAGCCAGGGCCAGCTGCATCGCACGGCCACCGGTCTTGCTCAGGCCGCCCGACGAAGCCTCGCCCAGCAGCTCCTGCACGAAATGGCCACTGGCGGCGTTGTAACGCAGTGCGTACAGATCGGTCGGTGCATCGTCGAGTGGCTGGCGCTGCCATAGCAGCCGCAATGCGTCGCCACCGGCACTGAGTTGCGGCGAGGCCGGAACGCCCGGCTGGCCGAACACGTCGATCCGCTCCAGCGTGCGCGCTGGC
This sequence comes from Comamonadaceae bacterium G21597-S1, assembly GCA_027214345.1. Taxonomy (GTDB): domain Bacteria; phylum Pseudomonadota; class Gammaproteobacteria; order Burkholderiales; family Burkholderiaceae_C; genus CAISIP01. The sequence goes on along the minus strand of JAPWHR010000006.1, from coordinate 47,850 downwards.
GTGTTGTCGTAGCGGGCCACGGCGATGGTCGCGCCCTGGTCGGCGAAGGCCTGCCAGGCGACGAACAACTGGCCGCCGAAATACGCCAGGCTGGGCTGGGTGTTGTGGCTGATGCTGCCTGCCACGGCGGGGTCGGCGATGCCGCTGACGCCGGTGCCGCTGGCAGAGCCGCCGATCGCACTCCAGGCGCCGCCACTGAACTCGCGCAGATAGACCTGGCGCAATCCGGTGCCACTGTCGACCTGGGTCCAGGCCAGCGCAATGCGGCTGCCGTCGCCGGCCACGGCGATGTCCCGCACATCGGCGGCGAAACTGCCGCCGGCCAGGCCATTGCCACTGGCCGAGCCGGTGCCGACCGGCACCCAGGCACCGCCGCTGAACTGGCGCGCATAGATGCGTTGCGACCCGGCGTTGCCGTCCAGCCACACGGCCACGACGCCGCCACCGTGCATGACCAGCTTGACCGCGCCGGCCGTGCCGGTGCCCGACAGGCCCGCCGTGCCCAGCGACCCGCCCAGCGCCTCCCACTGGCCGCTGGCGCTGTTGAAACGGGCCGCACGCACGTCGCTCTGGCCCGCACCGTGGTCGGCCGTCCAGGCGACCACGGGTGCACCGCTGGCATCGATCACGATGCTCGGCGCAAACGCCGCGTTGACCGAAGGCGCCACGCCGGCACCCAGCGCATTGCCGCCGGCACTGCCGGCCAGCTCGGTCCAGACCCCGCCGACCAGGCGCGCGACCAGTATCTGTGGATTGCCGCTGCGGGTGTCGGTCCAGGCGGCATAGGCAGATCCATCGGGACCGATGGCCACGGCTGGATCGGTCGACAGGCCGCCGCTGCCGGACAAGCCGTCTTCGCTGGCGGCACCGGCCAGATTGGCCCAGCGCCCACGCTGCACCGACCCGTCCGGCAGGTCCGCAGCGGCCCGGTTCATGCTGTAGTCGACCGGCATCAGCGCCGGCGCCGCCGTGGTCACCGGCGCCGTGACGAACCCGGCCGTGTCGCCGGCATTGCCGAAGTCGATCACGTTGCCGCTACCACCGCTGGTTTCGAGCTGCTGGAATCCGGCCGTGCCGGCGATGTCATCGTCGCCGGCTTCGCCGTACAGCAGGTCGTTGCCGCCGTTGCCGATCAGCCGGTCCTGGCCGGCCAGCGCACTGGCCGCGCCGCCAAGATCGCCGAACAACACGTCCACGGCATTGTCGTCACCGACGGCCGACAGACTGTGCCCGTACAGGATGTCGTTTCCGTCGCCGCCGACCAGCAGGTCGGCACCGGCTCCGCCTTCGATGATGTCGTCGCCAGCTCCGCCTTCGATGATGTCGTCGCCGTCGTCGCCGCGCAGCGTGTCGTTGCCGGCGTAACCCCAGATCCGGTCGCGTCCGGTGCCACCGGAGATGATGTCCGCTCCGTCGTCCGAGCCGTACAGCTGGTCATTGCCGTCGCCGCCGGACAAGGTGTTCAGCCCATGTCCGGCGCGAATGATGTCGTCGCCGCCGTTGCCCGACAGGTTGTCGTTGCCGAAGCCGCCGTCGATCAGGTCGTTGCCGGCGCCGCCGACGATGGTGTCGTTGCCCCATTCGCCGTACAGGATGTCGTCGGCCGCGTCGTCGCCGGCACCACTGATCGAAAAACCGTAGATCAGGTCGTTGCCGAGGTGTCCGTAGATCAGGTCGGCACCGGCGCCGCCCTGCACCCGGTCGTTGCCGGCACCGGCATCGATCCAGTCGTTGCCCGAGCCGCCACGGATATCGTCGGCGCCGCCGAGCGCGTGGATCTCGTCGTCGCCGGCACCGCCGTCGATGACATCGCCGAAGCGGATCGCATCGTCGAAATCGGGATCGTTGTCGGCGCCGTCCGGCGAACCATAGATGACGTCGTCGCCATCGCCGCCGAGCAAGGTGTCGCCGACACCGCCACCGGCCACGATCAGGTCGTTGCCGGACCCGCCGCTGATGAAATCGGCACCTTCGCCCCCGTACAACTGGTCGTCCAGCGTGCCGCCGTAGATCTGGTCGTTGCCACCCAGGCCCCAGGCCATCGCGGGGATCTCCACGCCATCGGCGTCGAGCAGGTCGTCGTCTTCGTCGCCGCGCAGGAACAGCCGCGAACCGCGCAGGTTGGTATTGCGCAGCGACACGGCACTGGTGCCGAAACCACGATCGGCATTGCGGAAATCGACGTTGAAGAACAGGTTGGCCAATGCCAGCACGCTGCCCGACAGTGCCAGCGAATCGCCAGCCTGCAGCGTGATGGATCCGGCCAGGGCGCTCACCAGCTTGCCGTCACCGACCACGATGTCCTCGCCCGAGGCCGCGCTGTCGCGCGTGGTCAGGCGCACGTCGCCGGCGTCGGCCACGATCTGGTCGACCACCAGGCTGCCGGTCATCTCATGGATGAAGACGTCGCCGGGTGCGTCCGCCCGCACGTCGCCGGCGGCCGAATACGCGCTGTCGATCTCGAGGTCGTTCAGGAAGGCGCCGATCGGCCCGGCCAGCGCCGTGAGCACGATACGGTTGCCGCTGACATCGGCCGCTGCGTCGCCCTCGGCATCGACGATGCCGGCCGCCGCAGTCAGCGTGACATTGTTCAGCGTCGAGACGATCGATCCGGCGCGCAGGTCGCCTTCGGTCTCGATCAGCACGATGTTGCCGTTGGTCAACACGTCGATACGGCCCAGCCCGGTCAGGTTGGTGTTGGCCGTGATGTCGATGCGCGTGCTCTGGAAAGCGGCCACCACGTTGATGTTGCCGCCAGCCCTGAGCAACGCGACATTGACGTGGCTGTCGGCCAGCGTCGTGCCGGTGCCGAACACGCCGACCGGCACGGTGAACACCGGCCCGCCGCCGTCGGGCTTGTAGTGGTCGGCATAAGCGGCCGTGGTGCGCATGATGGGGTTGCTGTCGGGGTCGCCGTCGCCGTAGACCTCGTCCAGCGTCGGCTGGTATTCCGACACGTCGACCAGGTAACCCGCGGGCGCATCGGCGATCGTCAGCTGCACCTGGGTCGGCAAGATACGCAGATCGATGTCGGCGCCGGCGTCGAGCACGCCAAGCTCGAGCTGGAACAGGCCGGCCGCCGGATTGCGGTCCAGGCCGCGCACCTGCAGCGCCTGGGACGCGCCGCTGCTGGTGTCCAGCCCGGTCGCACGGCCTTCGCTCTGCACCAGCTCGAGATTGAGCCGGCCGAACGACAGCGGCCCCAGCAGCACCGGCGGCGTGAACCCGATGTGGCCGGCCGCCTGTACATTGGCCTTGTTGGTGCGCACCAGCCCGGTATTCGTGCCGAGCACGTCGCCGCGGTTGTTGACGATGGTCGTGGTGCCGATCGGGTTGTCGATCAGGCCGTTGATGACGATCGCCGGGGTGCCGGCGCTGCCCAGGTTGGCGATCGAGATCGCCGTGGGTGCGTATTCGTGCGCGATGTCGAAGCGGTAGTTGTTGGTGTCGACGTCGATCGCGACCTCGGCCCGGCCGGTGCGGTCGATCGGGTCGATGGCGTTGACCCACAGGTCCTTGCCCGAAAAATTGGTCAGGTCGACCGTCTCCCAGGTGTGGCGCACGATCACCGTGCCCTGGTCGCCGTCGATGATGCCGCCAAACGGCGTGTAGGCGCCGTTGATGCTGATCGCCATCGTGTTCGTCGACAACCGGGCCTTGCCGGCATTGCCGTCGTTGCTGATGTCGTTGACGACGATGCGTGTGCCTTCGTCGACTGCGGTCAACCCCTCGGCCTCGGCGATGTTGCCGGCGGCGTCGACGAGCAGCCGGGGCGTGGGCGCCGACAGCAGAATGATGTCGCCATTGAACGTGATGTGGCGCGTGTAGCTGTTCTCGAGGTGCGCATCGCCCCGGTCGTCGAACACGTTGAGCGAGAAACCCTTGGCCTCCTGGATGGACTTGAGCGAGAAGGGCGGGTTGAAGTTGGCCTGGACGTCCACGTCCTTGCTGCCGAACGCCGAGCCGGCGTCGGTGATGATGCGCGCGTTGAGCCGGTTGATGGCCCAGGAGTCGGCATCGGGCGCGCCGAAGGCACTGCCGCCATAGGCACCGGCGCGTGCGTAGTTGGTGATGTCGCGGTGGGTGGCGGTGGCGTCGAGCGCGTTCACGCCGATCGCCTGGGCGCCGCTTTTGGCGGTGATCAACGCGATCGAGGTGATCAGCGTGCGCGATTCCGCGTCCGGGTCGGAATAGAACGCCGACGCCGCCGAGGCGCTGGTGATGCTGTTGACGTCGACCTCGCTGACCAGCGAATACAGCGTCAGCTTGTTCTCGGCCCGCAGCCGGGAGTCGGCATCGAGGTTGACCGTGGTCTCGCGCGCCGCCGAGTTGAAGTTGTTGTTGGCCGCGCCGATGGCCCAGTAGGCCTCCGCCGCGCCGCCCGAGCCCAGGCCGGCATACGCCTTGGAGTCGGCCTTGACCGTGCCCTTGGCGCCCATGCGGGCATAGATGTTGATGTCGCCGTCGGCATGCAGGTCTGCGCCCGCGCCGATGTTGGCCAGCGTGATCGGCAGCGCCTCGGCGATGGCGTCGGCGCCGGTGATCGAGATTCCCGCAGCGCCGCCGCCGGCATACGAGGTGCCTTGCGCGACATGACGGTTTTCGGCCTCGACCGTGATGTCGCCGCCCGAGCGGATCGACGAGGACACGCCGACGCGGGCCTGGGTGTCCAGGTCCAGGTTCATGCGCAGGTCCGAATAACCGATGCTGCCCAGGAAGGCGCCGGCCGACACGCCGGTGTAGCCCTCGGCATTGCCGTAGCTGGTGCCGATGATGGACACATCGCCGCTGGCGGTGAGTCGCGCACCCTCGCCGGTGGCCGCCAGCAGCGTGGGTTTGACGTCGACGCCGGCATGGGCGCCGACACCGGCGATCAGCAGCGCGAACGAAGGACCGGCACCATTGGCATACGAGATGCCGTCGATGCCGAACTGATCGGGCGCGGCACTCAATCCGCCGGCCCCGGCCAGGCGCTGGGTGCCCGACAGGCTGCCCGAAATGTCGTAGGCCAGGAAGTGCTGCCCGGTCACGCCGCTACCCGACAGGTCGATGCCCTCGACGCCGATGTACTGCGTGCCGGCCACGCCGGCCGTGTCGAGGTTGACCGTCGCGCCGCCGGCGGTCACCGCCAGCGAGAAGCTGTTGGCATCGATACGCGTGACGTAATAGGTACGCCCGTCCTCGAGCCCGGTGATCGGCTTCTCGCCGAAACGCACCAGCCGGTGCAGCGAAAGGTCGGAGCCGCTGCTGCGCGTGAGGTTGATGAACACGTCCGTGCCATCGTTCTTGATGACCGAAGTCGACAGCTTGATGGTCTCGGCATCGACCCGGAACACGTAGTAGCTGCCGTTGTTGCCCAGGCCGCCCAGCGCCACGGGCGACCGGCCATCGATGCCGGACACCGTGTAGGTGACCCGGTCGCCGGTGACGAAGTCGTTGCCGTTGGGCGCCGCGCCGATGGCGATCTTGTCGGCCGCGTCGTCGACGGCAAAACCCTGGAAAGTGGCCGAGCGCGGCCCGCGGTAGGTCACCGCCTGCCCGGTCGTGAAGCCGTGGCTGGCCAGCGTGATGACATCCGCCGCGGCGTCGACCGCGCCGGGCTGGAAGCTCTTGAGGTTCTGTGTGACCTGGGCCAGCGAGGTGCCGAGCTTGACCGTCAACGCGTCGATGACACGCACGTAATACTTGGTACCGTTGTTGAGCCCGCCGATCGCACCGGAGGCGCCGCTGGTGAACAGGTAGCCGTATTCGAGTTGGTCGCCGGTGCTCAGGCCATGCTGGGACGCGAACCGGATCGTGTCGCGGTTGTCATCGACATTGCTGCCCTGGAACGGCGCACCCAGCTTGACGGTGGTGTCGTTGTACACGATCACGCCGTACGTCCGGTCAGCCACCAGGCCGCCAATGGGTGTATTGCCCTCGGGGCTGTACAGGATGCTGTCGCCGGTGATCAGGCCATGTTCGCCAGCCGTCACGAGCAGGTCGGCACCGGTGTCGATGCTCGCCAGCGTGCCGTCGGACACCGACACCGGCGAACCATGGCGTGCCTGGATGTCGATCGTGCCGGCGTTCACCACGGTCGGGTTGGCGGCGCTGGAGTCGACCGTCGCCGAGACCGTGGGCGTGACCACCGCATCGCCCTTGATCATGCCGAAGTCCAGTCCCAGCGACAGGCCGGTCCGGTGCGCCTTGGCGTCGCCGTCCGCGATGCTGTTGGCGCGCACCGCCAGCGTGCCGGTGACCTCCACCGTGGCGCCCTCGCCGATGCGTGCGGTCACCGTCGGGTTGACCTCGGCCTTGGAGAAGCTGAAGCCGATGTTGCCCAGGCCGGAGATGTCGGTCGAGTCGTTGTCGCTGTCGGCGTGGTCGATGCCGTCGGATTGCACCAGCAGCGTGCCGGCATTGACACGCGCGCCGGCACCGATGGACGAACGGTTGGTGCCCGATGCCACGGCGCGGGAGTTGAGCAGGCCCATGCCGGCCAGGCTGACGCTGATGGAACGCCCTACCGCGATCGACTGGCTGATGCCGTTGGCGCGCACGCTCAGCGCGCCGGCCACGTTGAACACCGCGCCGGCGCTGACCGCCGCCACCGCATCGGCCGTGCTGGTGGCCGTGGCCAGCGACGCATTGGCGGTGACCAGGCCGACGGCCGGCGCCTCGGCGGTCGCGAAGGCACCGCGGATGCCGCCGCCAGCGGCCTGGTGGATCGCCTGGTTGGTCAGCGGATCGACATTGTGGCCGGCCGCGATCGTGATGCTGTCGGCGGTGATCTGCCCGCCGGCCTCGGCCGAGACGGTCGCGTCCAGGTTCGAGCGCGCCAGGCTCAGGCCCGCCGCCAGCCCCCCGACACTCAGGCCGAACACCTCGGTGCGCGCGTAATGGTCGGTCCCGGACAAGACGCGGATCGCGCCCGTGCTGTTGATGCGCGTGCCGCCGCCGATGGTCGCGCGCACGTCGGGCGTGATGTCGGCATAGGCGAAATTGAAGGTCAGTCCCACGATGCCACCGGCCATCGCAAAGGTATCGAGCGTGGCCGAAATGCGCGACTTGGCCTGGATCGTGATGTTGCCGACACTGCCGCTGCCCTGGCCGATCATCACGTTGCTGCCGATACCGGCATAGGTGTCGGTGGCGGCATCGTTGCCGATGGCGATCCGCGTGAACGAGGCCCCGATGGCCGCGGCTCCCCCCTGCACGCTGGTCGTCAGGGCATGCAGCGTCTGATTGCTGGTCGCGGTGATGTTGATCGACGAGGCGTTGTCGATCGTCGCGCCGTCGGCGATGAAGGCGTGTGCGGTGCTCTTGTCGTTGATGACCGACACGGAGGCGCCCAGACCGACAAAACCGCCACCGAAGGCTACCGAGATCTGCTCGATGTTTTCGATCAGTTCCCCATTGACGCGGATCTGCCCGCCGGCGTACAGGTTGCCACCGGCCGACGCACGTGCATTGTTGGCCAGGTTGAGCACGCGGATGGTGGCGCCCACACCCACCAGGCCACCGCCGCCACCGGCGCCGATGAACTGCGCCTCGCTGCGGTCCTTGGCGTCGACGGTGATGCCGCCGCCGCTGCGCACCGTTGCACCGGCCTCGATGTAGGCCTGGGTACCGGCCGGCGTGGCATTGCTGGCGATCAGCGCCCGCAGGCTGGTGCCGCTCGGACCCTTGGTGTTCAGGCTGGTCTGCGCCGACTTGCCGATGCCCGCCAACCGCTCATTGGCGTCGGTCTTGTTGTCGTTGGTGTTGCCGCTGGAGTAGCCCCCCATCTGGCTGGCCACCCGGTTGTTCATGCTGCCGCCCTGGTCGGCCGCCACGTTCTGCTGGTTGCCGCCGTTGGCGCTGAAGGCGCTGCCGTTCTGGCCCTGGCTGTTCTGGTAGTTGGCCGACAGCGGTGTGCCGAGCGACCACACGGATACCGCGGCGCCGATGCCGACCACGCCGCCGCCGAGCGCGAGCGTGAAGCCGAAATTCTTGTCCAGGTGATGGGCGCCGACGACGACATCACCGCGCGCCGCGACGTCGGCCCCGCCGCGGATGAAGGCCGCGGTGTCGTTCTTGATGCTGCCGATGTCGACCGCGCCGCCGACACCGACGAAGCCGCCGGCCAGGCCGCCGGCGAACGAGAAGGTCTCGATGCGGTTGCCGGCGCGCACGGTGACGTCCTGCTGGCTGGATGCGCCCGCGTTGTCCGCCGTGCGGTTGATGCGTGCCCCGGCGTCGATCCAGGCGCGGGTATCGCTGTCGATCAGCGTGATCGCCACGCCGCCGGCCACGCCGACGAATCCGCCCCCGGCGGCAATGGCCAGGTGCGTGACATCCTCGGCCGAGGTTGCCTGCACCACCACGCCGTGCGCGGCGGTGGTGCTGAAACTGGCCACGCCGTTGGCGCCGCCGTCGAGCACGCCGGCCACGCCGCTGCCGAACCCCTTGGCGTCGACCGTGCTGTTGGCTCCGATGTAGGCATTGGTCGACTTGGTCAGGCTGAGCACACCCACCGAGGCACCGACGCCGACCAGGCCGAAGCCGCCAGCGCCCGAGACCACCAGCATCTTGCTGTCGTCGGAGGCCAGGATCGCCACATCGCCACCAGCGGCGACCGTGGCATTGCTGCCGATGAAGGCGCGCGTGGTGTTGTCGACCACCGGCACCGTCACCGCGCCGCCGACGCCGGCCACGCCGCCGCCGATCGCCGCGCTGACCGCCAGCAGGTTCTCGGCGGTGCGGGCCCGCACGAGCACGTCGTCGGCCGCACGCACGGTGGCGCCGTCGCCGATGAAGGCCTCGGTGGTCATGGACATCACCGAGACACCGACCGCCGGCGAGATGCCGGCACCGGCGGCCACGGCCAGCGCACCGGCGACCTCCAGGTGGTAGAAGTCGTTGCTCGCGCGCAGGTTGACGGTCTGGCCCGCGGCCGCGCCGGAGAGGTCGCCATTGACCACGGCGCCACCCCCGATGTAGGCCCGCGTCGTGGTGCCGAACACGTTGACACCGGCGGCCACCGACACCGCCGCGGTGGCGGCGCCACCGGCGGCCATCGCGAAATTCTTGACGCTGTCGCGGTTGGTCGCGGTGATGGACAGGCCGCTGAAGCCGCCTTGCGTGGCCAGGCTGGCAACACGCACGCCACCGTACATCGGGTCGCCGTTGCGATCGTCGACGCCATCGTGGTTGGTGTCGACGATGCCGTCGGCATTGCCGTCCTGGTCACTGTCGGTGAGCTGGCCGACATCGGGCGGGCCGAACGCGGCATCGGCCTTGGTCGGCTTGTGGCCGCCCTGGATGTCGACATTGCCCGGCTTCTCGGGCGCACTCTGGAAACCGATGCTGAAGTCGCCGGTGCGGATATCGAGCGTGCTCTGGCCGTCGACGCGCAGGTTCTGCCCGGCGCCGACGAAGGATTCGACCCGTTTGGTGACGACCGGCACACCGACCGCGGCGCCGACACCGGCCGCGCCGCCGACGGCGATGGTGCCGACGATGTTGGTCACGTCGAGCATGTCGTTGGCCGAGATCTGTCCGCTGCCGCGCACATGCAGTCCGCCGGCACCCAGGCTGGCGGTGGCGTCGGACGGATCGTCACCGACGAAGGCCCGCGTGACCACGTCGGCCACCAGCACGCCCGCGGAACCGGCGATGCCGACGCTGCCGCCAGCGCCTGCGGCCGCGGCGATCGACACGACGTCTTCGACGCTGTCGGACAGCACCTGCAAGTCCCCGCGGATGTCGCCGCTGGCGGCCGAACCGATCGATGCTTCGGTCACCTTGGAGGTCTTGGTCACGGCCGCGCCGGCGCCGACGCCGCCCGAGCCGCCGCCGCCGACCGAGCCCGCCACCGTGATCAGGTTGGTCGTGTCGTCGGCCTGCACCAGCACATCCGGCCGCAGCAGCGACAGACCGCTGGGCATCACATCGAAGCTCACGCCGTTGCCGATGCGCGCCAGCGTGGTTTCGTTGAGGATGTTGACCGCTGCCGAACCAGCCACGCCGGCGCTGCTGGCACCGGAGCCGGCGGCCGCCACCGAGGTGACGTCTTCCGACGAATGGGCGACGACGCTGGCACCCCAGCCGCGCGCGACGACGGTGGACCGATCGCCGATGCGCGCCTCGACGGTGTCGTTGTGCACCAGCGTGGTGTTGGACAGGCCCACGCCGGCGCTGCTGCCGCTGATCGCCAGCGAACCGGCCACCGGTATGAAGTCGAGTTGGCCATCCGCACGCACCGAGACGCGGTCGCCCGCATCCAGCGTGACGCCCGGCGTGGCGATGCTCGAGCCGTTTTCGGTGCTGGCACGGGTGGTGGTGCCCAGCACATAGACGCTGAACGAGCCCGAGATGCCGACCCCGCTGCCGCCACCGATCGAGGCCGCCACCGAAATGATGTCCTCGTCGCTGTCGGTCGTGATGTTGATGTCGCCCCCGGCCTTGATCAGCGAGCCGCGTCCGACCGTGGCGCGCGTGTTCTTGTTCAGCACGCCGACATCGACGCCGGCGCCAGCCGCCACGCCACTCGAGTCGAACGAGGCCGCCAGGGCGCCGGCCACGCTGACGATGCGGGTGTGGTCCTGGGCGTCGATGGTCACGTCCTGCCCGGCCTGCGCAGCCGCGTTCTGGTTCACCAGCACGCCGCGCCCCAGGCTGGCCAGCGTGTCGTTGGTGAAGACATTGACCACCACCGAACCGGCCACGGCAGTTCCGCTGGTCGACACGCCACCACCAGCCGCAACCGACATCACGTCGACCGTCGACGGCAACAGCGGTATGTCGCCCAGCGGGAACGCCATCGGATTGAGCGTGGTGCGCGCGCGCACCGTGGTGTCGCCGCCGGCGTCGATGACCGCGTTGTCACCCACCGTGGCATGCGTGGTCGGATTGACGATGGCCACCGCCACACCGACACCGACACCGGCGTCCTCGCCGAAACCGGCGCCTCCCGCCAGGGTCTGCAAACCGATGTCGTTGGTGGCAACGACGCTGACATTGCCCGTCGCCACCAGGGCGGTGCCGGCACCGACTGCGGCCTCGGACACATAACTGACGCGATTGACCGACACCGAGCCCGCAAAACCGAAGTCGTCCGCGGCGCCCGCGGCCAATGACCATGTCTTGAATTCGGAACGTTCCCCATTGGGCTGGCGTGCCTCGACGGTGACGCTGCTGCCTTGCAGCCGGGCATTGGTGCCGGTCCGGGCGCGGCTGTCCACGTCGCCGACCGTCACGCCGACCGCGGCGCCGACATTGGTTCCCGTCTGCAGATCCGTCGCCTGGCCGGTGGCCAGTGTCGTCATGTCGAGTTCGGCAATGGCGGAGACCCGCACCGCACCACCGGTGGACACCAGCGAGACGCCGTCTCCGACCTCGGCCAGGTTGTCGACCACCGCGTAGTTGACACCGACGGCGGCCGCGACGCCCACGTCGGGCGATTCGCTGCTGGACTCGGAACTGCTCTTGGCATTGCCGTCGTCGACGCCGTCCTGGGATTTCGGAACGGTCTTGTCGCCGCCGTTGTTCGGGTTGTTGTTGACCTGGTTGTCGGCCTCGCTGTCGGCCGACTTGCCATCTTCGGAATTGCCCTGCGCACTGGCCTTGACGGTGTCGACGCTGCCGGCGGCCAGCTGGCTCTCCACCGTGATTGCGCCCGCGGTGGACACGTTGCGCCGGGCCTGTGCCCGCACGTCGTCGGACAGGATGTTGATACCCACCGAAGCGCCGACACCGACGCTGCCGCCGGCGCCGTCGCCGCTGGCCTCGGTCAAGGCGGCCGACGCATGCGCGGCCTGTATCGTCACGTTGCCGGTGGCGTTGAGCGTGTCGGTCGGCACGTTGCCCGCGCCCAGGTGTGCGGTCTTGTGATGCGAGACGATGGCCAGCGCCACGCCGGCCCCCACGCCCACGCCGTCGCCGCTGTCCGAGGCGCCCGCACCGGCACCGTTCTTGGCTGTGGTCTTGACGTTGTGCGCGCCGATGGCCTGGATCACGACGTTGGCCATCGTGCCGTCGAGCGTGGCCCCGTCGGCGATGGTGGCGGTGGTGACCGTGTCGACCACGTTGAGCGCCACCGAGGCGCCGACGCCGACACTGGAGCCCGATGCGCCGATACCCTCGGGAATCGCCTGCGCGTCGGTTGTGGTACTGCTGTCGGCGCGTACCCGCAGGTCGCCGCCGTTGAGGTTGGTGGAGGCAAAACCCGGCAGGCTGGCCACCGTGGTGACGTCGACCACGTTGAGCGCGAACGAGCCGGCGACACTGACGCCATCGGAGCCCGCGCCGGATGTGGAGATGGCGCTGAACTGGTGGGCATTCGTCGGTGTGCCGGAACCCGCTCCGGTGAGCGCCTCCAGGGTCAGGCCGTCGGCAACGACGCTGCCGCCCGAGCCGATGCGGGCCTGGTTGTCGACGGTGGCCACGTTGATCGCGACGGCCGCGCCGATGCCGGCATCACCCCCTTCAGCCACGGCGGAGCCGTCGGCATGGGCGCTGGCGGACAGGTTGGCGGTGGACCGCACGGTGACCGTGTCACCGGCGGTCAGCACCCGGTTCGCGCCCGTGGCGGCCAGCACCCCGCTTTGCGCCAGGTTCAGCGCCACGGCGCCGGCGACGGCGATGGGACTCGACCCCGACCCGCTCTCCGAATCGGTGTTGGCGGTCTCCGCCTTCGGATTCGACTTGGCGGCGCTGCTGTCGCGCCCGCCCTTGCTGGCCGCCTGGTTGTCGCCGGCGCTGCGTTGGGCTCCGGTCTGCTGGTCGACCTTGTCGCCCTGCGAGCCGTCGTCTTCCTCGCCACCCTTGGCGCTGGCCTTGGAGCTGGCGGTACTGGTCTGGCGACTGCCCGCCGTCACGGCCAGCGCACCCCCCACGGTGACCGACCGGTCCACCAGCGCACGCGCGGTGTCGACCACCGAACCGAGGGCCAGCGATACACCGACCGCGATGTTCGAGCCCTTCGCGGCCCCCTCGGCCGTGGTCGACGCCGTGCCGACATGGTCGGCCAGCACGGTAAGGCCGGCGGCGGACAAGGTCTGCGTGGCGCTGCGCAGTTCGGCCAGCGTGTCGCTGGTCGCGATCGTGATCGCCGCCACCGGCGTGACCGCCGTGCCGCCGGCCGAGCCCCCCTTGGCTTCGGTGGTGACGGTGTTGTTCGAACGCGCGTCGACGGTGACCGCGCCGGCGCCGGACAGGCGCGCGCCGACGTCGACGATGGCGCGCGAGATCGTGTCCGACACGTTGATCGCCACCGAGGCGCCGACACCAACCGCGTTGTCGCCGGCATCGACCTTGGACTGGGCCTTGGCGCTGTCGGTCGTCGTGGTCTGCGATTTCAGCGAGAACGCCGTGCCGCCGGTCAGCGTGAGATTGGCCGTGGCGCTCATCAAGGCCTCGGCCCGGGTCACGCCGGCATTGATGGCCAGCGCACCCGCCACGCCGACACTCGAGCCACCGGCACCGGACGTCGCCTGGGCGCCGAATCGTTGACTGGTCAAGGTCGCCTGCGCCAGCACGCCACCGGCCGCGCCGATCGTGGTCGCGCCGGAGAACTGGACGCGGCTGGCGACATTGGCCGTGTTGATCGCGGCGCCGACCCCGATGCCGACCGACCCGGACTGGGTGTTGGAGCCATCCGCCACCGTCATGACGCCGCCGCTGGGGCCGGCCAGCGTGGCACCGGCCTGGATGGTGATCGCCCCGGTCGCGTTCATGCTGCCGCCGGTGGAGATCAGCACCTGGCTGTCGCCGCTGATGTTGGTGAATGCCACGGCGGCGGCCAGTTGGAGGTCGCCGTCGCTGGTACTGGCGTCCTGCTCCTGCAGCTTCTGCTGGCCGGTGGTCTGTGTCGCGCCGTCGGTGGCGCCGCCCTGGGTCGACCGGGCCTGGGTGTCGACAGTACGACTGGACACCGCGGTCACGGCGATCGAGGCGCCGGAGAGCGACGCGCTGCCGCCGACCGTGGCCTGCGTAGCGCCGCCGATCACGGTTCCTGCGACGGTGCCGCCCACGGCCGAACCGCTGGAAGAACCGGCACCGCCATCGGCCCGCGTGGTGGCAATCACCGTGTTGCCGGCGGCCACGGTCACGGCGCCGGTGGCGGTGAGCATCGCGCTGCCGCCCACGTTCACGTTGGCGCTGCTGGTGATGAAGCTCAGTGCGATCGACGCGTCCTGGTCGCTCTGGTTGCTGCTGCTGTCCGGTTGCGTCAACGTGCTCGCATTGACGGTCGATGTGGCACGCACCGTCAATGCACCGCCGGTGGCATTGAGCACCGACGCCCCGCTCACCGTGATGGCGGCATTCGACTGGGTCTGCGTGGTGGCGATCTTGATCAGGTCGCCGGCATAACTGGCGTCCTGCGTGTTGACGTTGACGCTGGTGGCGACGATGACGCCGATATCGGCCGCCTGCAGCGTCGCGCCGGCGAGCGTGATGCTGCCCGAGGCATTGCCCAGCAGGTTGAGCCCGTCGATCAGCGTGACGCCGTCGGTGATCGCCTTGGTCACGCCCAGGTACATGTCGGCAGCCGTCAGCGACACGCCGTTGACGGCGATGGCCTCCTCGGACGCGAGATTGAGCTTGTCCGTCACCTGCACCGCGCTGTCGATCTGGATGTCGTCGGTGCTGTCGAGGAACAGGCTGGTGGCGGCATAAAAATCGGGACCGCTGCTGAGCACCCGCAAGCTGTCGTCGGTCAACAGCGGCACGTCGGCGCCACCGTTGAAGTCGACCATCAGCGCGTACGAGGTCAGCGGGCTGGTGCCGGCAACCCCGTCGTCGTAACCCAGGTCGACCGTGATCAGGTCGTCGAGGTAGTCCCGGCCCTGGATATTGACCCGGATATTCTGGTTGAACGTGAGTTGGGCCAGTGCACTGCCGGCAACGTTGTCCCAGACCCGGAGCACGGGTACTCCGCTCTGGTACACCGTCTCCACCTTGATGTCGCCCGAAGTCAGCGGCGCGGTCACGTTGATGATGCCCGCCGGCGCAAAACTGGGGGCCGCCAGCGGCGTGTCGGACAGCAGCAGCCGGGGCTCCAGGCTCTCGAAGATCATGGTCTTGCGGTGCGGCGATCGCGGACCGGCACGGGACCCGGCCTGTGATTGTGCACCCGCGTCCGCGCGCCGCAACAGACCTTGCAGCAAAGCTGGCAACTTGACCATTTTTTTGATACTCCCGAGAGCCCGCATCGCAATAAGCCGCGCGTTCACAGGGCTCGTGTGAAGACGCTGTCGCGAATGCATGGACGTGTCCATCGGTGAACGCACCAGCCATCTCCGCAACAGAGCGAGTTCCGCATGGACGGCGTGCGATGTCAAGGTACTCGGCGACGAAATCGGCGCCAAATTGACCTGTCCCCCCACGTTTGCGCGGGCCGCTCACGGACCGGATAGACCGAACGGACTATTGACGAATGGCATGCAGCAAATCTTCACCCACACAAGGTCGCGACACGCCCCCCGCACGCGGACACCGTGGCGCGCGTCGTGCCCGATAGAATCGCGCCTTCGCCCGCCCTTGCATGCCACGCCTGGGCCCGCACCGCGCGGTGCGGCACCTGCTCGGCCCCGATCCCGGCACCACCATGTCCCACGCCTGCGCCATCGATTTCGGCACCTCCAATTCCGCCATTGCCCTGGTGCATGCCGGCGGTGCGCGCCTGGTCGAACTGGAGCCGGGATACACCGCCATGCCGACCGCCGTGTTTTATGCGGTCGACGGACTCGCGTCGTTCCAGGAGCCGCAGCGCCTGTATGGCCGTGCCGCCATCGCGGCCTATGTCGAAGGCACCGAAGGCCGGCTGATGCGCTCGATGAAAAGCATCCTGGGCTCGAGCCTGTTGGAGCAGGCCACCGACATCGGCGGCGGCCACGCCGTGCGTTACCTGGACGTGATCACGGCCTATCTGCAGCATCTGCGCACCATGGCGCAACACGCCGCGGGTCAGGCCCCGGAACAGGTGGTACTCGGGCGTCCGGTGTTCTTCGTCGACGACGACGCACAGCGCGATGCCGCGGCGCAGTCGGCGCTGCAGTCCGCCGCGCACGCGGTCGGGTTCCGCGACGTTCAGTTCCAGTACGAGCCGATCGCCGCCGCGCTGGATTTCGAATCGGGCGCGACGCGCGAACAGTTGGTGCTGGTTGCCGACATCGGCGGCGGCACCTCCGACTTTTCGCTGGTGCGTGTCGGGCCGCGGCGGCGCGCCCGGCTGGATCGTCGCGACGACATCCTGGCCAACCATGGCGTCCATGTCGCCGGCACCGATTTCGATCGCCAGATCGAACTGGCGCATCTGTTACCGAGTTGCGGCTTCCGGGCCCGCGGCCCCTCCGGGCGCGAAGTGCCGAGCCGGGTCTATTTCGACCTGGCCACCTGGCACCTGATCAACACGGTCTATACGCCGGCCCGCGTGGCCGAGTTGCGCGCGATGAAGGCGTTCTACGCCGAGCCCCGCCACCACGCGCGGCTGATGACGGTGCTGGACCACCGGCTGGGCCATGCGCTGACGGCCCTGGCCGAGAACGCCAAGATCGCCGTCGCCGAAGCGCGCGATACCCGGGTCGACCTCGCCGAGATCGAATCCGGACTGCGGGTGGACATCGACGAGGCAGCGCTGATGTCCAGCCTGGACGGCGAACTGCAACGCATCGCCGACGCTGCCCGCGCGACCGCAAACATTGCCGGCGTGACGCCGCAGCAGGTCGATGCGGTCTACTTCACCGGTGGCTCGACCGGCCTGGCCGCACTGGCCGGGCGCATTGCGGCGCAATTCCCGCGCGCCCGGCAGGCACACGGCAATCGCTTCGCCAGCGTCGCCCAGGGTCTCGGACTGCACGCGCAGCGATTGTTCGGCTGAGCATCCGTCACCGCCGCGCGGACCGGAATCGCCCGCGTCCGGTGTTGTGATAGTGTGCACGCCGGGACGCGGCGCTGTGTCGCGAGCGAAAGGCAATGGCATGGCGGAACGGTGGCTCGTCGGTGCGCTCGACTACATCCCGCGCTGGATCGAATGGCAGATGCGGGTCAGCCGGCAACCCGGCTGTGCCATCGCGATCTGGCACCGGGGGCGGCCGGTGCTGGCGCAGGCCTTCGGCCATGCCGACCTCGCGCGCGGGCAGGCGCTCACGAACGAACACCGCTTCCGTGTCGCCTCGCATTCCAAGACCTTCACGGCCGCGGGCCTGCTGCGGCTGCGCGAGACCGGTCATGTGCGGCTGGACCAGCCGGTCGGCGATTTCGTGAGCGAACTGCATCCGGACGTGGCCCGGGTCACGCTGTCGCAGTTGCTGTCGCACAGCGCGGGATTGGTCCGGGACGGTTTCGATGCCGGCCAGTGGCAGGACCGTCGCCCGTTCCTGGATGAAGCGGCGATCCGCGCCGACCTGGCGCACGGCACGACGATTCCGCCCAACAGCCGGTTCAAGTATTCCAACCACGGCTACGGCCTGCTGGGCATGGTCATCGCGACCATCACCGGCGAACCGTACGCCGACTGGATCACGCGCGCCATCGTGCGGCCGTCGGGCCTGGCCGACACCGTGGCCGATGCCCCGGTGGCCGACGGAAAACCGCTGGCGTGCGGACACAGCAGCGATGTACTGCTCGGACAACGGGTCGTGATCCCGGGCGACAACCCGACCCGCGCGCTGGCCTCGGCCACCGGCTTCGTCAGCACGGCGTCCGACCTGGCACGCTTCTTCGGCAGCCTGTCGCCACAGGCCCGTTCCAGTGTGTTGTCGGTCGACAGCCGGCGCGAGATGGCGCGCCGCCAGTGGCGCGACCCGCACGCCAGCCTGGAGCGCTGGTATGGCCTGGGCACGATCTCGGGCACGTTGGCCGGATGGGACTGGTTCGGACATTCGGGCGGTTTCCAGGGCCACATCACACGCACCGTGGTCGTGCCTGAGCAGCAGTTGTCGGTGTCGGTGCTGACCAATGCCAGCGACGGCCTGGCACACCCCTGGCTCGAGGGTGCGCTACACATCCTCGCGCGCTTCGCCCGCGACGGCGCGCCACCGCGCCGCCTGGCCCTCTGGAACGGCCGCTGGTGCAGCCTGTGGGGGGCATTCGACCTGTTGCCCGTGGGCGACGACACGGTGCTGGTGGCCAATCCCGCGTTGGCCAACCCGCTGCAGGACGCCAGCGAGATCACACCCGGCAGCGTCGACCGGGACGGCACGGCGCACGGATCGATCCGACTGGCCAACGGCTTCGCCAACCATGGCGAATCGGTGCGGCTGGAGCGGGACGCGCGCCAGCGCGCCACCACGTTGTGGCTGGGCGGCAACCCGTTGCTGCCCGAGGCCGCGGCGCGGCGCGAACTGGCCCGTCGCTACGGGGGCGATCGAAGCCCGCGGACGCCCCGCAAGAAGGGATCACGGTCATGACCGAAGCCCGTTGCGCCCGCGCCATCGACTGGCAGGCCCTGCCCGGGCAGTTCAACGCCTGCACCGCCTGCCTGCGCGAGCAGGGCGGAGAGGCGGATTTCGACCTTCTGGCCTGAGTCCCGCGCACCCGCACCCGCCACTGTGGCCTAATAGCGGGTTGAACTGATTTTTCCGGAGTATTCCATGGCCAAAGAATTTCGCACCGAAGCCGAGCGCAAAGCCACCCCCCGTCCGACCATGGTCAAGGGTTTCACCATGCCCGTGAGCGGCGGCCAGAAACGCAGCCTCGAGCGCGGCGTTGCGACCCGCAGCAAGAAGAACCCGGGCAAGCGCGCACACCAGGGCGGCTGACGCCCCGGCGGGCCCGTCACCACGGGCCCGGCATCTTGATCACTGCCTCGGCGTGCCGCGCCGACGGCGGCCAGGGCCTGTCCGCAGCGCGCGTCGCGCCTGCGAACAGGCCTTATTTGCGCCCGGCCGACGGCTTGCGCATCAAGGTGCTCTTGCCGAACAGGCTTTCCACCAGGTCGACGGCCAGCTCGGCCGTCTGGTTGCGCATGTCCAGCGCGGGATTGAGCTCGACCAGGTCGAGCGAGGCCAACCGGCCGGTGTCGGCGATCATCTCCATGCACAGCTGGGCTTCGCGGTAGGTCGGCCCGCCGCGCACCGTGGTTCCCACGCCGGGCGCGATGTCGGGGTCGAGGAAGTCGACATCCAGGCTGACATGCAGGTGGGTGTTGGCGTCGACCAGCGCCAGCGCGATCTCCATCGTGTGGCGCATGCCCATCTCGTCGATGTAGCGCATGTCGAACACCTCGATGCCGATGTCATGCACCAGGCGTTTTTCGCCCTCGTCCACGCTGCGGATGCCGATCTGGCGGATGTCGCGCGCGTTGAGCGCCGGCACGTGGCCGCCAATCTCGACCAGTTCGTTCGGGCCGTGGCCACACAGGCAGGCCACCGGCATGCCGTGGATGTTGCCGCTGGGCGTCAGCGTGGCGGTGTTGAAATCGGCATGCGCATCGAACCACAATACGCGCAGCTTGCGGCCGCGCTCACGGCAGTGGCGCGCCACCGCGCTGATCGAGCCGATCCCCAGGCAGTGATCGCCGCCCATGACGATGGGCAGCCGGGCGGCGGCGAGTTCCGCCCGTACCGCGTCATGCAGCAGCTGGTTCCAGGCCACCACCTCGGGCAGGTGGCGAAAACCGTTCACCGCGCTCTGCCAGGGATTGGGCGGGCCGGCCAGGTTGCCGCAGTCGCGCACGTCGATGCCGAATTGCGCCACGGCCTGCGCAATGCCGGCCACGCGCAGGGCTTCGGGCCCCATCCGGGCGCCCAGCATGCCGGCACCGACATCCGTCGGTGCGCCGATCAGGCTGACGCCGTCGACTCCCGGGGGCAGGGACAGCTGCGTCACGCTCAGACCAGTTCCGGTTCGCGCCGGGGTGCGACCGGCGATGGCGTGCCATCGACACCGCCGGCCAGCGCGCCGATCAGGCCGAACAGGTCCTTGGGGTCGGCAAACCGCGGGATCAGCGCCAGATCCTGGCCGATGCCATGCAGCTGCGCACAGTCGCGCATGTAGCGCAGCGCCGAGAAGTCCTCCAGCGCAAAGCCCACCGAATCGAATACCGTGATCTGCCGGTCGTCGGTCCGGCCAGGTTGATGGCCTTGCAGTACCTGCCACAACTCGGTCACCGCGAAGTCCGGCTCCATCTGCTGCAGGTCGCCTTCGATGCGGGTCTGCGGCTCGTATTCGACAAACACCCGGGCCGCGCGCAACACGTCGGCATGCAGCTCGGTCTTGCCGGGACAGTCGCCGCCGACGGCGTTGACATGCATGCCCGGCTCGAGCAGGTCGCGCGTCAGGATCGTGGCTTGGGTCTTGTCGGCGGTCACGGTGGTCACTATATCGGCTCCGCGCACCGCCTGGGCGACGTTGTCGCACCGCAGCAGCCGCAGACCGGCCGTGTTGCGCAGGTTCGCGATCAATTTGTCCGTCGCCCGCGGGTCGGTGTCGTACAGCCGGATCTCGGCAATACCCAGCAGATGGTGGAAGGCCAGCGCCTGGAATTCGCTTTGCGCGCCGTTGCCGATCAGGGCCATGACCCGACTCTCGGGTCGGGCCAGGGCCCGGGCCGCGAGCGCGGACATCGCGGCCGTGCGGACCGCCGTGGTGAGGGTCAGCTCGCTGAGGAACTCCGGCGCTCCGGTATCGACGCGGGCGATGACGCCGAACGCCATCACCGTCGGCAGGCCGAACCGCCCATTGCCTGGGTGGCCGTTGACACACTTGAAAGCATAGGTCCGGTCGTCCGCGATCGGCATCAGTTCGATCACGCCGAGATCCGAGTGGCAACCGATACGTGCGTTCTTGTCGAAATCCTGCCAGCGCAGGTAGTCGGCGTGGATCGCGTCGTGCATGCCGCGCAGGGTTTCGGCCATGCCTTGCCGGCGCAGGATGGCGGCCACGTCGGGGGGGCTCAGATAGAGGGTGGGAAGATGGGTCGTGTTGGTCATGGCGATAGTCTCCGAAAGGTCACGACCAGTGTCTCGCCCTGCTGCGGCAATGTAAATCGCCAACCCTGCACGCTTTTCGCCAGAAATATGGCATATCGGTACCGCTGGGTGACACAATGCGCAACATGGACGCCACCGACCGCGCCTTGTTGTCCCTGCTGCGCACCAATGCCCGCACCAGCGTCGCGGTGCTCGCGCGCAAGCTGGGTGTCTCGCGCGGCACCGTCAGCAACCGCATCACCAAGCTGGAGGACGACGGCATCATCGTCGGCTACACGGTTCGGCTGCGGCCCGATGCGCAGCCCAACGAGATCCGGGCCTGGATGGGCATTGCCGTCGAAGGCAACGAGACCCGCACCGTGATCGCCAGCCTGCTCGGTGAGCCCGGCGTCGCCAACTTGCACGACACCAACGGCCGCTGGGATCTGCTGGCCGAACTGCGGGCCGCCAATCTGGCCGAACTGTCCCGGGTCATGGAGCGGGTACGCCTGATCCGCGGCATCAGCAGTTCCGAGACCAGCATCCACCTGGAAACCTATCGCCTGTCATGACGAGCCCCGACGTATCCGACCTCGACCGCATCGATCTCAAGATCCTGCAGCAGTTGCAGCTGGACGGGCGCATCTCCAATCTCAAGCTGGCCGAGAACGTCTCGCTGTCGCCGACTGCCGTGCTGGCACGGGTGCAACGACTGACCCGCGACGGCTACATCCTGGGTTACGAGGCACGGCTCAACCCGCACAAGCTCGGGCGCGGCATGCTGGTGTTCGTCGAGGTGCTGCTCGACCGCACCACACCCAATGTGTTCGATGCCTTCAAGGCTGCGGTGCAGGTGCGCACCGAGATCATGGAATGCCACATGGTTGCCGGCGGCTTCGACTACCTGCTCAAGACCCGCATGGCCGACATGGACGCCTACCGACAGTTTGCCGGCACCGTGTTGTGGCAATTGCCCGGTGTGCGCGAGACCCGGACCTATGCGGTGATGGAGGAAGTCGTCAACAGCACCCGGCTGCGATTGCCGTGACATGCGCCGCGGTCCGTCCCCACGGGCCCATGCCGCCGCGCACAGTGCGACAAATGTCCTGGCGCGGGCGCTCGCGGCTTGCCAGAATGCGGTCATTTCGAGGAGGAGAAGACAACATGATGCGATGGACGACCGGCGCGGCCTGCCGGTGTGCCGGCCTGCTGACCCTGTGTGCCGCGCTGCAGGCGCAGGCGCAGAACCTGCAGCCGGGCCTGTGGGAGCTCACCAGCACGATGCAAAGCGGCTCCGGCCAGATGGAAAGGGCGATGGCCGAGGCGCAGAAACAGATGGCCGCCCTGCCCCCCGAGCAACGCAAGATGATGCAGGACATGATGGCCAAGCAAGGGGTGACGCTGGGCGCAGGCGGCCCGGGCAGCATGGTGGCCAAGGTCTGCATGACGGCGGAGATGCTCGCGCGCAACGAGATCGTCACGCAGGAAGGCGACTGCCGCTCGCAACACGCGCCGCGGGTCGGCAACACGATGAAGTTCTCGTTCTCCTGCACCCGGCCGCCTTCGAGTGGCGAGGGCGAGGTCACGTTCGACAGCCCGCAGGCCTACCGATCGCGCATGAACGTCAAGACCAGCACCGGCGGGCGCACGGAGCCGTTCACGATGCAGAGCCAGGGGCGGTGGCTGTCGGCCGATTGCGGCTCGATCAAACCCCTGGCCGCGGGTCGCAAGTAGGCACCACGCGCATGCCTCAGTGCGCCGGCCGCTCGCGCGCGCCGAACACCGCCGTGCCGACACGCACCATAGTGCTGCCGGCATGAATCGCCGCCTCGAGGTCGCCACTCATGCCCATGGACAAGGTGTCCAGCCCCATGCCGTCGGCGTTGAGCCGGTCGAACAACTGTCGGGCGCGCGCGTGCACCGCGCGCGCGGTCTCGAAATCGGGCGCCGGCTCGGGAATCGTCATCAGGCCGCGCAGGCGCAGCCGCGGCAACTGCGCGACCGCCTGCGCAAGGTCGGGAAGTTCGTCGGGCGATACGCCGGCCTTGTTGGGTCCGCCGTCGGTGTTGACCTGGATGCACACCTGCAGCGGCGCCATCGCCTGCGGCCGCTGCTCGTTCAGGCGCTGCGCGATCTTGAGTCGATCGAGCGACTGCAGCCAGTCGAAATGTTCGGCCACCAGCCGCGTCTTGTTGCTCTGGACCGGGCCGATGCAGTGCCACACGATGCCCGCGCGCGGCAGGGACGCGATCTTGGCCACGGCCTCCTGGATGTAGTTCTCGCCGAACTGCAACTGGCCGGCGGCAATCGCATCGGACACGGCCGCAGCGGGAAAGGTCTTGGACACGGCCAGCAATTGCACCTGCGCCGCATCGCGCCCGGCCGCGGCGCAGGCGGCCTCGATGCGTTGTCGCACCGCTTGGAGATTGGTCTCAATCGTGGTCATAATTGACTGCTAGCGTAACAAACAACGAGAGGAAAGCGTGGACATCACCCAGCTGCTTGCGTTCAGCGTCAAGAACAAGGCCTCCGACCTGCACCTGTCTGCCGAATTGCCTCCGATGATCCGTGTGCACGGCGACGTACGACGCATCAACGTCGAACCGCTCGACCACAAGGCGGTGCACGCCATGGTGTACGACATCATGAACGACACCCAGCGCAAGCACTACGAGGAGTTCCTGGAGATCGACTTCTCGTTCGAGATCGAAGGCCTGGCGCGGTTCCGCGTCAACGCGTTCAACCACAACCGCGGCGCCGGGGCGGTATTCCGGACCATTCCGTCCAAGATCCTGTCGCTGGAGCAACTCAACGCGCCGAAGATTTTCGCCGAATTGGCGCTCAAGCCGCGCGGCATGGTGCTGGTGACCGGCCCCACCGGCTCGGGCAAGTCGACGACGCTGGCCGCGATGGTGAACTACCTCAACGAGACCGAGTTCGGCCACATCCTGACGGTCGAGGACCCGATCGAGTTCGTGCACGAGTCCAAGAAGTGCCTGGTCAACCAGCGCGAGGTCGGGCCGCAGACCCTGAGTTTCGCCGCGGCATTGCGCTCCGCGCTGCGCGAGGACCCGGACTGCATCCTGGTGGGCGAGATGCGCGACCTCGAAACCATCCGGCTGGCAATGACCGCCGCCGAGACCGGCCACCTGGTGTTCGGCACGCTGCACACCTCGAGCGCGGCCAAGACCATCGACCGGATCATCGACGTGTTCCCCGCCGACGAAAAGGAGATGGTGCGGGCGATGTTGTCCGAATCCCTGCAGGCGGTGATCTCGCAGACCCTGTGCAAGACCAAGGACGGCCAGGGACGTGTGGCCGCCCACGAGATCATGATCGGCACCAGCGCCATCCGCAACCTGATCCGCGAGGCCAAGGTGGCGCAGATGTATTCGTCGATCCAGACCGGCAACAGCGTGGGCATGCAGACACTGGACCAGAACCTCACCGACCTGGTCAAGCGCAACATCATCAGTCCCGCCGAAGCGCGCAGCAAGGCCAAGATTCCGGAGAACTTCCCCGGCTGACCCGGCAGCACGGCCTGGAACGCGCCACCATGGGCATATTCGACATTCTCAAGACCAGGGAGCCAACCGACAGGATGGAAGACAGGCAGGACTCCGTGTTGTTCAGCACCGCATTCGCCGGCCTGGGTGTCGACGCGTCGCTGCTCGTGCCGTGGGAGGCGCGCGCGGCCGAAGTCGACGCCAAGCGGCTGGAATCCGCCCGTGGCACGAAGCTGCTGCAGAACCTGTGGTCCAAGGATCGCTACATGCGTCACCTGGACCTCAAGGCGATCCAGGAACTCGAGCGCCACTTCGACTTCGCCACCGTCCCGGCCGACCGCGACATCATCCGGCAGGACGAATACGGCAACTTCATGGTCGTGCTGCTGTCGGGAGCGGTGGCGGTGGACCGCGTCCAGCCCTGGGGCGAACGCCTGCGGCTGGCCGAGACGCGGCCCGGCGAGATCCTGGGCGAGATGTCGCTGCTCGACAGCGGAATCCGCTTCTCGGCCTGCACGACGATGAGCGAATGCGAGATCGGCGTGCTGACGGCCGAAGGCATGGACGACATGATGGCCGCCAGTCCGCACCTGGCCGCCAGCCTGATCGCCTTGCTGGCACGCAAGTTGTCGCTGCGGCTGCGCGTCGTCAGTGCGCGGCTCAGCGAAAAAAAATGACATCCAGGGAGAAAGCACGACATGGAACGCGACCAGGCCACCAAATTCATCACGGACCTGCTGCGGCTGATGATCAGCCGCAACGGCAGTGACCTATTCATCACCGGCGACTTTCCACCCGCCATCAAGGTCGACGGCAAGGTCACCAAGGTGTCGCCCCAGCCGCTCAACGGCGATCACACCCGTGCGTTGGCACGCTCGGTGATGAACGACAAGCAGGTCGCCGAGTTCGAACGCACCAAGGAGTGCAACTTCGCGATCTCCCCGCCCGGCGTCGGACGATTCCGGGTGAATGCCTTCATCCAGCAGGGCAAGGTCGGCATGGTGATGCGGACCATTCCGGCCGCGCTGCCCACCATCGACGGCCTGGGCGTGCCGCAGGTGCTCAAGGAGATCGTCACGGCCAAGCGCGGCCTGTGCATCCTGGTCGGGGCCACCGGCTCGGGCAAGTCGACGACGCTCGCGGCCATGGTCGACTGGCGCAACGAGCAGACCCAGGGCCACATCATCACGATCGAGGATCCGGTCGAGTTCGTGCACATGCACAAGAACTGCGTCGTGACCCAGCGCGAGGTGGGCCTGGATACGGACAGCTGGGAGGTCGCGCTCAAGAACACCTTGCGCCAGGCGCCCGACGTCATCCTGATGGGCGAGATCCGCGACCGCGAGACCATGGAACACGCGGTCGCGTTCGCCGAGACCGGCCACCTGTGCCTGGCCACGCTGCATGCGAACAGCGCCAACCAGGCGCTGGACCGGATCATCAACGTCTTCCCGGAGGAGCGCCGTTCGCAGCTGCTGATGGACCTCTCGCTCAACCTCAAGGCCCTGGTATCGCAACGGCTGATTCCCAAGCAGGACGGCAAGGGCCGCATCGCGGCGGTCGAGGTCATGCTCAACACGCCGCTGATCTCCGACCTGATCTTCAAGGGCGACGTGTCCGAGATCAAGGAGATCATGAAGAAAAGCCGCAACCTGGGCATGCAGACCTTCGACCAGGCCTTGTTCGACGCCTACGAGAACAACGAGATCTCGTACGAGGACGCCCTGCGCAACGCCGATTCGCTCAACGACCTGCGCCTGCAGATCAAGCTCAACAGCCAGCGCGGCAAGACGCAGGACCTGAGCGCCGGCACCGAGAACTTCGCCATCGTCTAGGGCTGCGCGACGCCAACCCGACTCACATCGATTCATCCATGTCCAACATCAACGCCAAGACCTACTCCGAAACCACCCGCCGCAAAGTCGCCTTCCTGGGACTGGGCGTGATGGGTTATCCGATGGCCGGCCATCTCGCGCGCGCCGGCCATCGGGTGACCGTGTACAACCGCAACCCGGCCAAGGCCAAGGCCTGGTGCGACGAATTCGGCGATGCGGCCGGCGCTGGCAGCGCGCCCACGCCCCAGGAGGCGGCGCGCGATTGCGACATCGTGTTCTGCTGCGTCGGCAATGACGACGACCTGCGCGCCGTCGTGCTCGGCGCCGACCAGGGCGACGGCACCCGCGCGTCCGGCGGCGCCTTGTCGGGCATGCGCAAGGGCGCCATCTTCGTCGACCACACCACCGCATCGGCCAGCGTCGCGCGCGAGTTGTCCGCGGCTGCCGCGCAGCAGGGCGTGGCCTTCATCGACGCGCCGGTATCGGGAGGCCAGGCCGGCGCGCAGAACGGCGTGCTGACCGTCATGTGCGGCGGCGACAAGGCCGCGTTCGATTCCATTGCCCCGGTGGCCCAGGCTTTTTCCCGCGCCATCACCCTGCTCGGCGAGAGCGGCGCCGGCCAACTGGCCAAGATGGTCAACCAGATCTGCATCGCCGGCCTGGTCCAGGGACTGTCCGAAGGCATCGCTTTCGGTCAACGGGCCGGACTCGACATGGAGCAGGTTCTGGAGGTGATCGGCAAGGGCGCGGCCCAGAGCTGGCAGATGGACAACCGCGGCAAGACCATGGTGGCCGACCAGTTCGACTTCGGATTCGCCGTCGACTGGATGCGCAAGGACCTGGGCCTGGTGCTCGACGAAGCGCGGCGCAACGGCGCGCGCCTGCCGGTCACCGCATTGGTCGACCAGTTCTATGCCGACGTGCAGCAGCTCGGCGGCTCGCGCTGGGATACGTCCAGCCTGATCAAGCGGATTAAGTAGGGACGCCCCCCGTCTGGCCGGTCGCACTGCGTGTCGACCGGCCGAACCCCCCACTGGGGGGCGGGCCGGCCGCTTCGGAGCGGCCGGGCGCGGCGGCCTCTGGTGGTTGGACGCCCCCCGTCTGTCCGGTTTCACTGCGTGTAAACCGGCCGAACCCCCCACTGGGGGGCGCCCCCTACGGCCTGGCAAGGCCAGTTCCGTGGGGGCCTGGGCTGGCCTGCTCCGCGGCCACCGGAACTTTCATCCCGTGAGGGTGGCGCGCCGCAGACGACGGCGATGAAAGCCCGTCGGGCTTCCGCGATCAGGACTTGGGGGCCGGTAGCGTACGCTGCAATTCTTCCTCGGAGATGATCTCGAGCAGCCGCACCACCTTCTGCACGCCGCCGGTGCTGCGTGCAATCTCGGTCGCGCGATCGGCTTCACGCTGCGTGACCCGACCCATCAGGTAGACGACGCCGCGCTCGGTCACGACCTTGAAGGCGTTGGCAAACAAGTCCTTGGTATCGACCATGGCGGCCTTGACCTTGCCGGTGATCAGTGCGTCGGAAGAACGTTGCGTCAACGACGATGCGCCCAGCACCGCGAGCTCGTTGGCGACGGAGCGCACGTTCTCGACCCGCGACACGATCTGCTCGACCAGTTGCTTGTCGGACGCACTGGGCACCTCGCCGGTCAGCAGCACCTGGCGGTTGTAGCTGGTGACGTTCACGTGCACGCGCGAGCCCAGGTTTTCGTTGATGCGACCAATGGAACGCAGCTCGATGCCTTCGTCCTCGAGCTGGGCCCCGGACGTGCGCCGGTCGGTGGCCACCAGCGCGCCACCGACGGCGGCACCACCGACGATCAGCGGCACGCAGGCGCTGAGCATGCCGCCCAGGCTGGCCGCACAGACCACGGTTGCACACAACTTGATTGCAGAATTCTTGTTCATCAACGTGTTTCCTCTTGTTCGCCCAGCAACTGGGCATCGACGGCATCACACAGGCAGTGCAACACCAGCATCAGAATCTCCAGTATGCGCGCAGTTCGTTCATGCGGCACGTCGACATGTATGTCGGTGTCACGCATGATCTGCCCCATGGTGCCGCCGCCGTGTCCGGACAGCCCGATGACCACCATTTCACGCTCGTGTGCCGCCGCGATCGCCTGTTGCAGATTGGAACAATTCCCGTCCACCGACATCACCAGCAACACGTCGCCGGGGCCACCCAGCGCACGCACCTGGCGTCCGAACACGCCGGCAAAACCCTGCTCGTTGGCGGCGCCGGTCAGCACGGCGCTGTCCGAGGCCAGCGCCAGTGCGGCCAGTTCCGGGCGTTCACGCTCGAAACGCCCGACAAAACTGGCGGCGAAGTGTTGCGCCAGCGCGGCACAACCGCCGTTGCCGCAGGCCAGCACCTTGCCGCCGCTGGTCACGCATACCAGCAAGGCCTGCACCGCTGCCGCGATCGGCTTGCTCAGGATCTGCGCCGTCTGGTATTTCAGGTCGGCACTGTCGATGAAATGCTGTTCGATGCGCTGCTCTAACATGGCCGGGATGATACCTGCCGCCCCGCAGTTCCCGCGTAGCGCAAGGGCCTGGCCTCAGGCCGCGTCGAAGGCCGCGCGCAGCCAGGTCAGGCCCTGGCCGTCGATGGCCACGACATCGAACCGGCACGGCGGCGCGGACCGGCTGCGCAACAGGTAGTGCCGCGCGGCAAACACGATGCGCCGCTGCTTGCCGGCACCGATGCTGGCCGCGGCACCCCCGTGCGACAGCCCGCTGCGGGCACGCACCTCGACGAACACCA
This sequence comes from Comamonadaceae bacterium G21597-S1, assembly GCA_027214345.1. Classification (GTDB taxonomy): domain Bacteria; phylum Pseudomonadota; class Gammaproteobacteria; order Burkholderiales; family Burkholderiaceae_C; genus CAISIP01. The sequence goes on along the minus strand of JAPWHR010000006.1, from coordinate 18,860 downwards.
GGGTCCCGTCCGGCTCGCGCATGACCAGGTCGATTTCTCCGCCGCCGCGCCCCGGCGTCCGATAATTGCGCGTCTCCAGGCGCAGGCCGGCGCGCTGCAGGTGGCGCAAGGCGATGTCCTCGAACGCATCGCCCGACTGCTTGTTGTTGCGGTTGCGGCCCGCTGGCGCCGCCTTGACCCCGAAAATACCCATCGATGACCACCTATGCCACGGCCTTGATGTCTGCACGCGAAGCGGCAGGCTCGCAAAACTATCCGCAGGCCAGCCTCTATCTTGTCGCAACACCGATCGGAAACCTGGCCGATATCGGCCTGCGGGCGCTGCACGTCCTGCAAATGGTGGACACCGTGGCCTGCGAAGACACCCGCCATACCCAGTCGCTGTTGCGTGCCTACGGCATCGACCGGCCGGCGGCGCAGCTGCTCGCACTGCACCAGCACAACGAGCGCGAGGCGACCGACCAGGTGGTGCAGCGCCTGCGCCAGGGACAACGCGTGGCCTATGTCAGCGATGCCGGCACGCCCGGCATCAGCGACCCGGGCGCGCGGCTGGTCGCGGCGCTGGCGGCCCAGGGCCTGACGGTGGTGCCGATTCCCGGCGCCAGCAGCGTCACCGCGGCCCTCAGCGTCGCCGGACTGGAAGCCCCCGCCGGCGACGATGGTTTCGTGTTCGCCGGTTTCCTGCCGTCCAAGGCAGGAGACCGCGCCACGCGGGTCGCAGCCCTGGCCCGCGAGCCCCGTCCCGTCGTGCTGCTCGAGGCACCACACCGCATTGCCGCACTGGCCCAGGCGCTGGCGCCTCTGGGCGAACGCCCGCTGACGATCGGACGCGAGTTGACCAAGCAGTTCGAGCAGATCGCGACCATGCCCGCGGCGCAGTTCGCACCCTGGCTGGCGGCCGACAGCCACCACAGCCGGGGCGAATTCGTGCTGGTGCTGCACGGCCAGCCGATGCCGGAGCCGGCCGACGACGGCGAACGCGTGCTGCGGCTGCTGATGGCAGAAATGCCGCTCAAGAGCGCGGTGCGGCTGGCGGTCGAGATCACCGGTGCGCCGCGCAACCGGCTTTACGAGGCAGCCCTCGCATTACGCGCGCACACCGGCGACGATGCTACCGGCTCGGACTGAACGCGAACCGCATCTGGTAGGCTCGCCGCATGGCATTGAACCTCGCATCGGACATCACCGGCAACGGCCCGCCGCTGCTGATCCTGCACGGCCTGTTCGGCTCGGCAACCAACTGGCGCAGCATGGCGCGCAAGCTGGCCGACCAATATGCCGTGCATGCGCTGGACCTGCGCAACCATGGTGCCTCGCCGTGGGCCGACACGATGACCTACACCGAGATGGCGGACGACGTGCGGCACTACATCGAACAACATGACCTGGGCGCCGTCACCATCATGGGCCACAGCATGGGCGGCAAGACCGCGATGGCACTGGCACTGGCGTTTCCCGATCGGGTCGATCGACTGCTCGTGGTCGACATCGCGCCGCGTTCCTACCATGACTCGCTGAGCAGCTACGCCCAGGCCATGCGCGGCATCGACCTGATGGCCGCGGCCAGCCGCGGCGAGGTGCAGCGCCAGCTGCAGGCGCTGCTGCCCGATGCCAGCGTCGCACCGTTCCTGGTGCAGAACCTGGTGCCGCGCAACGACCATTTCGACTGGCGCATCAACCTGGCGGCGATCTCCGCGTCGATGCTGGACCTGACCGGTTTTCCCGCCGAACTGCAAAAGCGGGTCTTCGACAAGCCGACCGCGGCGATTGCCGGCGCCTTGTCGGACTACGTGCCCGGTGGCGACACGCAGGCATTCCGGCCGATGTTCCCGCGTGTCGAGATCGAGGTCATCGACGGTGCCGCGCACTGGGTCCACGCGGACAAGCCGCAGGCGTTCTTCGAGGCCGTGCAACGCGTGCTCGCGCGCTGACGGCGGCCGATGGCGCGTTGCCGTTCAGGCCGCGGAATCCGGTTCCGGCGTGGCGGCGGGCATGCGAAACAGCAACACCGGAACCGGCGCGTGCCGCAACACTTGTTCCGCATCGCTGCCCAGCACCATGCGGCCGATACCGCGCCGGCCGTGCGTGCCGATCACGATCAGATCGGCCGGCCATGACCGGGCCTGCGCAGTGACGTGATCGCTGAGACGACCGCTGAGGCTGTCGACCAGCACCACGTCGACCGGCACGCCGGCCGCTTCCACCTGGGACTTGGCCTGCGAAAGTACCTGCTCACCGGCTTCACGCAACAAACCCAGCAGATCGATCGACATCCCGCCGAACCCTTCGGCCGAGACCGCCATCGGCATTTCATCGACCACATGCAGCAGCCGGATCCGGGCCCCGAGTCCTTTCGCGAGCTTGACGGCCTCTGCCAGACCAGCGTTCGACGTGGGACTGCCGTCGACGGGAACCAGGATGTGCTTGTACATGTGCAGACTTCCGAAACGGGAACAGGCCCTGAGCATCGCGCGCGCGCGCCGCGGCGGACTTGAGCAGGATCAAACCCGGTGGCGACGTTCCGCGCCAGTCCGTCCGACCGCGCCCTACTCCGACGGTACGAAGATCCACAGCAGCAGGTAGACGATCACGCCGAACCCGCCGAACAGGGTCAACACCGCGATCAACAGGCGAAGAACCCAGGACTCCAGGCCCAGCGCCGGTGCGATGCCGCCGCAGACGCCGCCCAGCCAGCGGTCAGTGGTGCTACGGCGCAGCGCATTGAAACCGGTGACGAACGGCGGACGGGACGAGCCCGTCGACGCGGATGCCGACGCGCCCGGGCCTCCGTCGGCACCGATGAGCCGCGACTTGGCACGGGCGAACTCCTCGTCCGTCAACACGCCACGCTCGTGCAGTTCACCCAGTTTTCCCAATTCTTCGCTGATCGACATGCCCATCCTCCTGTTGCTGCCATGGTGCCCATGCCCACGGTGTTTCGACTGATTATGCGCAATCGACCACAATACCCCAAGCCGGCCGGGGCTGCGCCGGCCGTCGCGCGACCGCGCCACGCCGCGCGCGCAAGCCGCGTCCCTGCGGCGTCGCCCCGTCAGCCCGCATGAACAGGAGACCTGCACCATGACCATCACCGAGCCGGATTGCCGGGCCACCGATACGCCCGAATGCGCCGTCGTCGAGCAACTGATACAGCCGCGCGACAAGGACCTGGGGGGCTTTTCGGTGCGCCGCTGCCTGCCCGTCATCGGCCGCAAGTCGGTCGGTCCCTGGGTATTCTTCGACCATTTCGGCCCGGTGACCCTGCCGGCCGGCCCCGGCCCCAACGTGCGCCCGCACCCGCACGTGAATCTCGCCACGGTGTCGTACCTGTTCGAAGGCGAGATCCTGCACCGCGATTCGCTGGGCAGCGTGCAGGCGATCCGCCCGGGCGACATCAACCTGATGGTGGCCGGACGCGGCATCGTGCATTCGGAGCGTGAACGCCCCGAGGCCACCCGGCTCGAACGCCGCCTGCACGGCCTGCAGTTGTGGCTGGCGTTGCCGCAGGCGGACGAGGAAACGGATCCCGCGTTCCACCACACGCCCGCCGCAGACATCCCGGCGCTGACGGTCGATGGCGTCGCGCTGCGGGTGATGATGGGCAAGGCCTACGGCGCGACCTCGCCGGTCAAGGTGTTTGCACAGACCCTGTATGTCGAGGCCGAGTTGCAGCCGGGTCAGTCGCTGGTGCTTCCCGAGGCGCCGCAACGCGCGATCTACGTGGCACAGGGCCGGGTGCGCGTGGGCAGCACCGACGTCGAACCCCATACCATGGCCGTGCTGCGCGGCGGCGGCGCACGTGCCACGGTGCACGCACGCGAGGCCGCGCGGGTGGCCATCATCGGCGGCGAGCCACTCGGCCACCGCTACCTCGAATGGAATTTCGTCTCCAGCCGCAAGGAACGCATCGAACAGGCCAAGCAGGACTGGCGCGAAGGCCGTTTCCCGAAGGTGCCCGGCGACGAGATCGAGTTCATCCCGCTGCCGTCTTGAGCCGGTTGCGGCCCGACCTGCGACACTGCACCATGCCCCTGCCTCCTCCACCGACCCAGAAACCCGACAACGCCGCCAACCGGCTGGCCAACGACAAGGCCAACAAGGACCTGCTGATCAAGGGCGTGTTGTGCGCGCTGATCGGCGCCGTGATCCTGCTCGCGCCGTATGTCGCCCGCTCCTCCAGCGTCCAGGAGCTGATGGCCGGCGCGTCGGTGGTGGGCTGGTTCTCGCTGGTGCTCGGGCTCGCTTTCATCGGCCAGTTCATGCGCCGGTATCTGTCCACGTCGCGCCGACGCTGAGCACCTCCTGCCCGAGCCGGTGCTGCCGAAACGCCGTGCGCACCGGCGCGCCTGCGGGCACACGGACGCCTTACAGATCCACCACCAGTTCGCCGCCGGCCTCCTTGGGCCGTGAGCAGCACAGGATGACCTTGTGTTCGCGCTCCTTGCGGCTGAGCACGAAGTCGCGGTGTTCGACCTCGCCGGATGCGCCGGCGTCGTAGGGCGTGGCACACACACCGCACAAGCCATCGCTGCACTTGGTGTCGATCTTGATCCCGGCTCGTGCCAGTACGTCGGTGGCGCTGCGATCGGGCGGCACCTCGATCACCTTGTCCGATTGGCGCAGGCGCAGCGTGAACGCGTGGTTGACCCAGGCGTCTGCCTCGGGCACGCTGAAATATTCGCGGTGCAGCGCCTCTTCGGGCCAGCCCTTGGCGGCACCGGCTTCGAACACACCGTCCATGTAACGCGGCGCGCCACAGGTGTAGACATGGGCGCCCGCCGCGTAGGGCGGCATCAGTGCCGGCAGATCGGCGCGCGCACCTTCGTCCTTGAAGTGATAGAACACCTTGTCCTTCCACGGCATCTGCGCCAGGTCGTCCAGGAAACCGGCGGTCTTGCGGCTGGCCGCACTGTAGTGCAGCGCAAACGGCTTGCCCAGCGCATGCAGGCGGTGCGCCATCGCGATCATCGGTGTCACACCGATGCCGCCGGCGAACAGCAGGCTCAGCGTGCCGTCCTCGTACAGCGGAAAGTGGTTCGTCGGTTTGGTGATGAACACCTTGCGCCCTTCGCGGAACGCGCGGTGCATCAGCAGCGAGCCACCGCGCCCGCCGGACTCCACCGGCTCGCGTAACACGCCCAGCACGTATTTGCTGGTATCGGCCGGATCACCGGCCAGGCTGTACTGACGCTGGTATTCGGGTGCGATGACGATATCGATGTGGGCTCCGGCGTCGAACGGCGGCAGTGGCGAGCCGTCAAGGGCAGCGAACTCGTATTTCGCCACTCCCTCGGCCATTTCTTCGCGCCGCCGCAACACGACCGGGAACACCGGCGGCTCACCTTCGGGCAGCCGGGTCTGCGGCACCAGGTTGTCGGTGTCACCGGCGGCGATCCGCGCCTTGTGCTGCTGCGGCGTCAGCATGCTGCGATATCGCTCGATACCTTCCTCGCGGTTGGCGATATGGGTCACCGGATACGGTGACGGCATCAGGTCGGCCGGATAGACCGCCAGGCTCTGCTCCTCGTATTTGAGCACCAGGTCCTTCTGCAGCCCGCGCTGGTTGGCCTGGGCGGCGCGCACGTAACGCCCGGTCTTGCGGTCGAGTTCCACATCCCACCACCACTTCTTGACCGGGTTGATGGAACCGTTGTCGAGCTTGTCGTCGAGTTCGGCCAGCCAGCGCGCGCTTTGCGGCAGGTTCATCGCCAGCCAGCGGAAACCGCTCTCGGCGAACAGGCCTTCGAGGTTCCACGGACAGGTCTTCATGCAACGCCCGCACATCGCGCCGGCCGCATTCGTGATGCGGTACCGCGTGCATTTCTCGGCATCGCTCTTCCAGATCTCATAGCCGTTGTACATCAGCTTGGGACCGGCGCTGATCGCGCCCGACGGGCATTCGCGCGCGCACTTGTTGCAGTTCTGGCAGAAGGTCTGCAGGCCGAAGTCGATGGGTTTGTCGAAGGCCATCGGCAGGTCGGTGGTGACCGTGCCGCTCTTGAGCCGCGGGCCCAGGTAGGGATTGAGGATGACCTCGCCGATGCGGCTGACCTCGCCCAGGCCGGAGAGCAGCAGCAGTGGCGGCTGCAACACGTCGCCGTCGAGCACCGAGTGCACCCGTGCCGAATACCCCAGCCGGCGGATCTGCTCGCCGATGATGCCGCCGAGCATCGAGAACCGCAGGTAGGCGCGCATGCTCTGCGCCACCGCGATCCAGTCGTCGCCGCTGGCCCCTTCCATGGTCTCGTGGCCCTGGTCGAGCAGCAGGTTGACGCCATGGGCGTGGTAGGCCGGCATGACGTTGCCGCCGGCGTCGTGCGAGTAATAGGCCCATTCGGGCACCTTGCACAGGCCGACCGCATCGACGCCCATGTAATACGACGCGGCCTTGAGGTTGTCGGCATTGCGCTGCGGATCACGCGTGCTGGCCGCCACCGGCCCGCGTGCCTCGCCGAACTGCAGCAGCAACAAGGCGCCGAGCGCGCGCCGCGCGCAGGCACCGATCGGGCTCTTGAGCACGTAGTGCCCACCCTTGGCGGCATCCTGCACGGCCTTGCCCAGGTCGCCGAACAGGGAGCGGGCGAAGAAGTCGGCCCGCTTGGGGAACCGCGGCACCCGTTCATGGTCGATGAAGGTCGTGGGCTCGTCGACCCGCTTGAGTTTCTCGAACGGATACGCGCCCTGGCGGAAATCGCGGTCCTTGAAGGCCTCGCGGTTGAACGCGTTCTTCAGCGTGCCCTTGCCCAGCCACCAGGCCGGCCCATGCGACTGCCAGCGCTGCTGCTGCGCGGCCGGGGCCAGCGGCCGGTCCGGCGCCATCGAGAACGTGGTGCTGACCGCGGCCAGGCCGTATCGCCTGCCGACATAGGGGTTGGTGCCATCGGCATGGGCCAGGCCGCAGGCCACGGCCAGCTTGCCCAGGTCCAGGTCGCTGCAGGTCGCGCTGTGCGCACGCGCCTCGTGGCCGAGCATGCGCAGATAGGTCGACAGCAACACCGCGGTCTGCGCCGACAACACCGCGGCGCGCTGGGCCTGGGTGCCGACGATCCAGTCGCAACCGGGCTCGCCGGGTTTCGGATCGCGCGGGTATTCGACCAGGATCAGCACCACATGGTCGTGGTGGTCGACGGGGCCGTGCACGGTACGCGCCGACTCCATCACGTCGGCCAGGATCATGTCCATGCCGGCGGCAAAGCTCTTGGGCTGGCTTTGCGCCAGTTCCTCGCCGATGGCCTTGACCATCGGGTTGCGAATCGGTTCGGCCAGGATGGCGGCCGCCGGCAGGCGGCCGATCGCCATCATCGACGCGTCGAAGTAATACCCTGCCGCCTTGAGATGGTCGCTGCGCTGCTGCGGGTCGTCGGGCACTTCGCCGGGCTCGGCGTTGACCGTGCCGTCGCGCACCAGGTCGAACATGCCGATGTAACGGGCCATGGCATGGTTCAGCGACTCGGGGTTCGGATCGTCGAACGACAAGGCCTGCATGGCCGCGACGCCGGACAGGTCGGACGCCGCGTCGCTGCGGGTCAGGCGTTCGAGCGGATACGGGCCCAGGTGCACCGGGCGGTCACGGTAGGAAAACAGGCGCATGGGGGTCTTTCCGTAGGCAGAAGCAGAAGGGACGTGGGTGGTGGCCGGGTCAGGCCACCGGGCTGCGCCGGGCCCGGCGCACCGGAGCCGTCGCGGAGGCGGAAGCGGATGTGCGGGTGCCCGACCGTGACGCCAGCGCCCGCTCGCAGCGCAACACCAGCAGGTCGACCAATTCGGCCCGCTGACCGGCGCACAAGCTGGCCGGCGGCTGGAACATCTCCTGCACCCCCATGCCGCGCAATGCCGAAAACACCAGGTTGGCGAAGTTTTCCTGCTCCGGGCGACCGGCCAATTCGGGGAAGGCGTGCAGGAAACCGCCGGCCATGCGCAAACGCAGGTTCTCGCGCTCGACGGCCAGGTGCTGCAGCAGTTCGGCGTCGGTACGGCAGGCCATGAAGATGCTCCACATGGTGACGTAACTCGGCCGGCCATAGGTCAGCTGCCAGGCAGCGGTGATCGCCGCCTCGGCCCGCTCGCGCAACGGGAGCGACGGGCTGGGCCATACCGCCATGTTCCCGTTGTGGTCGTCGGAATGCACCAGTTCGGTTGCCGCGCGCATGATCAGCGCCTTCTTGGTTCCGAAATGGTGTTGCACGGCGCCCGGCGTCACGCCGGCCGCCTTGGCGATTTCGAAGGCCGAGGCGTTTTCCAGGCCGTGTTCGGCAACGACCTTGATGGTCGCCGCAATCAGGTCCTGTTGCGTCGCCTGGCTGCGCTGTGCCTGGTTGCGCCGGGGTTGCCGCGAACGCGGCGCTTGTTGTGGAGTCTCTGGCATGGGGTGTTCCAGGCGCTGGCCAAGGGCTGGCGGCCACCGGATCGGTGACTGCCCGGCCGCGCCGATGCTGCGTCTGCGTCGCATTATGCCGTTTTTACAATTTACATTGCAGCCAAAATGTAACTTGCGATGCCGAACAGGGCGCTTGTCGACATCCGGAGCCGGGGCACGACGACAACCGCCGGCTGGAGCGGCCGGATCCGGCTGGTCGCGCGGCATTGGCAGAAATCCTGTCACAACCCGGGCTGCTGCACCGTCACGGATGCAGGAGGTTCTTGCATGACACGATTTCTGCTTTTCAGCCTGGCGCTCTGGCACGGTGCCAACGGCTTGTTCATGGTGCTCGCGCCGCAGCCCTGGTACACGACGGTCCCCGGCGTGGCTGCGACCGGTGCTTTCAATGCGCATTTCGTGACCGACATCGGCATCGCGTTCCTGGCCAGCGCACTGGCCCTGCTGCTGGCCGCGCAGGTCCGCGGGCCCGGCCGGGCCTCGTTGATGCTGGCGCCTGCGCTGTTTCTCGGTGGTCACGCGTTGCTGCATCTGGCCGAACTGTCCGACGCGGAGCTGTCCACGACGATGCGCGACCTTGTCGCCATCGTTGTTCCCGGCCTGATGCCCGGAGCGATCGCACTTGCTGTCCGCAGCCAGGGGGCTCACCGATGATCCGCCACTTCATCCGGCGCGCCGCCGACGCCATGGGCCGGCGCTACCAGTACGATGCGGCTTATATCAACGCGATGGCGGACCGTGACCTGGCAATGACGATCAAGTACGGCCTCGCGACGACATTTTTCATGCACCGCAAGCCCCTTCCCGCCAGCGCCTTCTGGGCCGCCAGGCTGACCGCGACCCGACTCGCCGACTGCGGCTCCTGCCTGGAACTGGTCATGGCCATGGCCCGGGAGGAAGGCATCGGCGCCGCGGAACTGGCCGCGGTGCTGCACGGCGCCCCCGCGCAGCCCGACGCCGACCTGGGCATGCGCTTCGCCGCCGGGGCCATCACCCGCGCCGACGGTTTCGCCGCCACCCACGACGAGGCCCTGCATCGCTACGGCGAAGCGGGCGTGGACGCGCTGGCCATCGCGGTCACCGGCGGCCAGTTCTTCCCGTTGCTCAAGCGCGCACTGGGACATGGCAATTCCTGCAGCCCGGTGCTGGCACGGATGCAGGCGGAGACGGCGCGTGGATGACCGGCTGGCGACCTTCATGGCGCAACGCCCGCGCCTGCTGCGCCTGGCGTACCGGTACCTGGAGACGGCGGCCGACGCCGAGGACGTGGTGCAGGACGCCTGGCTGCGGTATTGCCGGGTCGAGGCGCCGCAACACGCCGGCAAGCTGCTGACGACGATCGTGACCCGGCTCGCACTCGACAAGTTGCGCTCGGCCACGCACCGGCGCGAGACCTACGTCGGCGAGTGGTTGCCCGAACCGCTGGCCGATGTGGCCGAACCCGACCCGGCGGCGCTCGATATCTCTTATGCGGTCATGGCCTGCCTGAAGGCTCTCAGCCCGGCCGAAAGAGCCGCCTATTTCCTGCATGACATCTACGACATGTCGTTTGCCGACATCGCGCAGACCATCGGTCATTCGCCGGCGAGCTGCCGCAAGCTGGCACAACGGGCTCGCGCCGCGCTGGCGGCAGCCAAGCCCCGCTTTCGACCGACCCAGGACGATCTCGCCCGATTCGTACAGGCGTTCGACGCCAGCAACAGCAGCGGGAACCTGGCGCCGCTCACGGCCCTGCTGGCCGAAGGCGTGGAGTTCGTATCCGATGGCGGCGGCAAGGCGCCAGCAACGATCAACATCATCCGGGGGCCGGACGCGGTGGCGCGGCTGATGCTGGGCCTGGCCCGCAAACGGGCAGATGAACAACTGGCCTATACGATCCGCTGCGTCAACGGCGATCCCGCAATCGCGATCCGGACCGCGGGCGGCCTCGACACCATTGTCTCGCTCAGCCTGGACGCCGCGGGACGCGTCAACGGCCTGTACGCAGTGCGCAACCCGGACAAGCTGCAGCGGCTGCAATGACCGCCCGCACCGGGCCGAGGCTTCACAGGAACTGCTGCACCGCGTGCGCCAGCCGCGCGAAGTTCGCAGGTATGTCCTCCTCACGCACCGCGCCGTAGCCCAGCAGCAATCCCTTGGCGGGCGCCGGCTGGCGCATGTGGTACAGCGACAGCGGACGGGCCACCACCTTGGTGCGGGCAATATGCTCGACCACCACCCGGTCGTCGAGTTCGGCCGGCAGGCCGAGCACCAGATGCAATCCGGCATCGCCGCCGACCACGGGCAGTTGTCCGCCGAAGTGGTGCCGGATCGCATGGATCAGCGCATCGTGGCGCGCGCCGTAGATGCCGCGCATGCGCCGGATATGGCTGGTGTAGTGGCCCTCGGCCATGAACCGCGCCAGCACCGCCTGCTGCGGCGACTGCCCCTCGCGGTACAACTCCCCGAGTGCGCGCGCAAACGGCTCGGCCAGGTCCCTCGGCAACACCAGGTAGGCCAGGCGCAGCGCCGGATACAGCGTCTTGGAAAACGTGCCCAGGTAGATCACCCGCCCGTGCCGGTCCAGGCCCTGCAGCGCCGGCAGCGGCCGGGCACCGTAGCGAAATTCGCTGTCGTAGTCGTCCTCGATCACCCAGCCCCCGTGCACGGCCGCAAAGTCGAGCAACTGGCGCCGGCGCCCGTGGCTCATGACGGCCCCGGTCGGATACTGGTGCGAAGGCGACACGAACATCATGCGTGGCGGATGCCTGAAGTCGCGCGACGACGGCGCCATACCTTCGCCGTCGACCGGCACGCCCACCGGCTTGAGCCCGAGCGCGCGAAATACGCTGCGGGCGCCCCAGTAACCCGGATCTTCGAGCCAGACGGTATCGCCCGGATCGGCCAGCAGTTGCGCCACCAGGTGCAGCGACTGCTGGGTGCCGCTGGTGATGACGATCTGCTCCGGCGTACAGACGACACCGCGCGTACCCTGCAGATAGTCCGCCAGGCTGGCCCGCAGGTCGGCATCGCCGCCGCCGGTGGCGTAACTGAGATGCTGCGGCGTCGGCGCGCGCCACAGCTGGTTCTGCAGGCGACTCCAGACACGGGACGGGAACAACCGCACCTCGGGCACGCCCGGCGTAAACGCGCCCCACTGCAAGCGCGCCGCGCCGGCATCGGCCACCAGCGTCTGGCCACGGCGCGACAGGTTCTTGCGGGGCGGCGCCGGCTGTCGGGCCGCATCGGGCGCCGCCACCGGCGACAGGCGCGGCCCCATGTCGGCGACGAAGGTGCCGCGACCGACCCGGGCCTGCACATACCCCTCGAGCGCCAGTTGCTCGTACACATGCACGACGGTGTTGCGCGCGATGCCCAGCGCCTGCGCCAGCATCCGCGACGGCGGCAGGCGGCTGCCGGCCGCCAAGACCGATTCGCGGATGCCGCGCTGCAGGATGGCGTACAGCTGGCGATGGTCGAAATCCGGATGACCGCGATCGAACTGGCGTAGCACGAAGTCCGGCAAGGCAGAACCGCGGGACGGTGGATCCTGGGCGGAATACGGCATACATTGGCTCCATTAACTTGCGCTCATTGGTTCCAATGGTAGAGCCAATGTGGTCCTATACTGGTTTTGTAACAACAAGCCCGGGGCGGCTTTTGCCCCGTCTGCGAGGAAACCATGAACACCCACACCCAAGACGAATCAACGCATGTCGCCGCGGTCGCCAGCCAGTCCAACGCCCAGATCGATGCGCGCCGGGTCGCAGCCACGCCGCGCGGCGTAGGCATCGGTTTCCCGATCTACGCCGAGCGCGCGCTGAACGCCGAGTTGTGGGACGTCGAGGGCCGCCGCTACATCGATTTCGGCTCGGGCATCGCTGTGCTCAACACCGGTCACCGGCATCCGAAGATCGTCGCCGCCATCGCCGCGCAGCTCGAACGTTTCACGCACACCGCCTACCAGGTGGTGCCATACGAAAGCACGGTGGCACTGGCGGAAAAACTCAACGCGCTGACGCCAGGCGACCACGCCAAGAAGACCGCCTTCTTCACCACCGGTGCCGAAGCGGTCGAGAACGCGATCAAGATCGCCCGCGCCCACACCAAACGCCCCGGCGTGATCGCGCTGGGCGGCGGCTTCCATGGCCGCACGATGATGGGCCTGGCCCTGACCGGCAAGGTGCAACCCTACAAGGCCGGTTTCGGGCCGTTCCCGGCCGGCGTCTACCACGTGCCGATGCCGATTCCGCTGCATGGTGTGTCGGTGGACGACGCGCTCAAGGCGATCGGGCAACTGTTCAAGGCCGACATCGAGCCGGAACAGGTGGCGGCCATCATCGTCGAGCCGATCCAGGGTGAGGGCGGCTTCTATGTCGTGCCCAAGGACTTCATGGTCGCGCTGCGAGCCTTGTGCGACCAGCACGGCATCGTGCTGATCGCCGACGAGATCCAGACCGGATTCGCACGCACCGGCAAGATGTTCGCGATGGAGCACTACGGCGTCGTGCCCGACATCATGACGATGGCCAAGAGCCTGGCCGGCGGCATGCCGCTGTCGGCCGTGTGTGGCCGCGCCGAGATCATGGACGCGCCGGCGCCGGGCGGCCTGGGCGGCACCTACGCAGCCAATCCGCTGGCCGTTGCGTCGGCGCTGGCAGTGCTGGACGTGATCGCCGAGGAACAACTCGGAGCACGCGCCGAAAAGATCGGCAACACGCTCACCCGGCATCTGGAGGCCTTGCGCGCGAAGGTGCCGGCCATCAGCGACGTGCGCGGCCTGGGCTGCATGGTGGCGGTCGAGTTTGCCACGGCCGACGGCACGCCCGACACCGATTTCACCAAGCAGGTACAAAAACGTGCGCAGGACGCCGGCCTGCTGCTGCTGACCTGCGGCGTCTACGGCAACGTGATCCGCTTCCTGTTCCCGCTGACCATCGAGGATGCGGTGCTCGACGAAGGCCTGGCCATCCTGAGCCAGGCCATGACGGCCTGATGCCGGCTCGTCCTTGTGTTCAACCTCCCATACATCTGCTGATCGACCCATGCTCAAACTGAAAGACCCTTCCCTGTTCAAGCAGCAGGCCTACGTGGCCGGCCAATGGATTGCTGCCGACGACGGCAAGACCATTGCGGTCACCAACCCGGCCACCGGGGAACCACTCGGCACCGTGCCCGCATGCGGCACCCGGGAAACCGAACGCGCCATCGCCGCCGCCGACAAGGCACAAAAGGCCTGGCGCGACGTCTCCGCGAAGGAACGCGCCTCCATCCTGCGCAAGCTCAACGACCTGATGCTGGCCAACACCGACGACCTGGCCTTGATCATGACCTCCGAGCAGGGCAAGCCGCTGACCGAAGCCAAGGGCGAAATCGCCTATGCCGCGTCGTTCATCGAATGGTTTGCCGACGAAGCGCGCCGTACCTATGGCGACACGATTCCGGCGCCACTGGGCGACCGGCGATTCCTGGCCATCAAGCAGCCCGTGGGCACGACGGCCGCCATCACGCCGTGGAACTTCCCCACCGCCATGCTGACGCGCAAGGCCGGCCCGGCCCTGGCCGCCGGTTGCTCGATGGTCGTGAAGCCGGCCTCCCAGACACCGTTTTCCGCGCTGGCGTTCGCCGAACTGGCCGAACGCGCCGGTGTGCCCAAGGGCCTGCTGTCGGTGCTCACCGGATCTGCCAGCCAGATCGGCGGCGAGATGACGCGCAACCCGCTGGTGCGCAAGCTCACGTTCACCGGCTCGACCGAGGTCGGCCGCACCCTGATGCGCCAAAGCGCCGACACCATCAAGAAGCTCTCGCTCGAACTCGGCGGCAACGCACCCTTCATCGTGTTCGACGACGCCGACCTCGACGCCGCCGTCGAAGGCGCGATGATCTCCAAGTACCGCAACACCGGCCAGACCTGCGTCTGCGCCAACCGCATCTACGTGCAAAAGGGTGTGCTCGAGGCCTTCACGAAGAAGCTGGTGGCCAAGGTCGAGGCGCTCAAGGTCGGCCCCGGCGTGAATGACGGCGTCAACCAGGGCCCTCTGATCGACGACAAGGCCGTGGCCAAGATCGAGGAGCACATTGCCGACGCCAAGGCCAAGGGCGGCACGGTGCTCACGGGCGGCAAGCGCCATGCGCTGGGCGGCCTGTTCTTCGAACCGACCGTGGTCGGCGGCGCGACCAACGACATGTTGTTCGCCAGCGAAGAGACCTTCGGCCCATTGGCGCCGGTATTCTCGTTCGAGACCGAGGAAGAGGTCATCACACGCGCCAACGACACCGAGTTCGGCCTGGCCGCGTATTTCTACAGCCGCGACGTCGGCCGCGTCATGCGCGTGGCCGAGCGCCTGGAGTCCGGCATGGTCGGGGTCAATACCGGCCTGATCTCCACCGCCGAGGCGCCGTTCGGCGGCGTCAAGCAGTCCGGCCTGGGCCGCGAGGGCTCGAAATACGGGCTGGACGAGTTCATGGAGATCAAATACATCTGCCTGGGAGGCCTGGACACGTGATGGATCCTTCCCCCGGTATCGGCGCGGTGCCGCTCGCGGACCCCGTCACCCCGGCCGCAGGCGCGCACGCGCCGCTGCATCCGGGCGCCGTCGACGGATTGTTCGGCATCGCGGCCGTGCAGATGCATGTGGTGGCCTTTGTCGACAACGTCGACCGCATGGGTGGCTACATGCGCCATATCCGGGCGCGTTTCCCCTGGGTGCGCATGGTGATGTTCTCCGAGGACGCGCCCCTGGGGCCGCACCACGAAGCCGAAACCCTGCCCGGCCCGACCGAGCAGCGCCTGTGTGTCCTGGCGCGGGAAACCGGCCTGTGGCTGATCACCGGCTCCCTGTTCGAGCGTGTTGTCGAAGCCGATGGCGAGGAGGCGGTCTACAACACCTGCTCGGTGATCGACCCCACGGGCGAGGTGATCCGCCGCTATCGCAAGATGTTTCCGTTCCGGCCCTACGAGCGCGACATCAAGGCGGGCAACGAATTCTGCGTCTTCGACGTCCCGGGCGCCGGCCGTTTCGGCGTCTCGATCTGCTACGACAAGTGGTTTCCCGAAACCACGCGCACGCTGGTGGCCATGGGTGCCGAGGTGATCCTGCACCCCAACTACACCGACACCGTGGACCGCGATGTCGAACTCTCGATCACGCGCGCGTCCGCGGTGACCAACCAGGTGTATTTCTTCGACATCAACGGCGCCGGCGACGGCGGCGTCGGCCGCTCGATCATCGTCGACCCGTCGGGCTACGTGCTGCACCAGGCCGCCGCCGGCGCCGAGATCATGCCGATCGAGGTCGACTTCAACAAGTTGCGCAGGGAACGCGAACGCGGCCTGCGCAGCAACCTCGGCCAGCCGCTGAAAAGTTTCCGCGACCGGCGTGTGGATTTCACCGTGTACCGCAAGGACAGCGGCACGGATGCGTTCCTGCACACACTGGGGCCGTTGAACAAGCCGGGTTGACGGCGCAGCACCGACCAGCAGGGGCTGGCGACACAAGAAGGGCCGGGCGCCATCGCGCGCACCGGCGGACAAGGAGACAAGCCATGAAAGAGACCTTCACGCCGGCGGCCAACCGCTCCGGCTCGATGACCCGTCACCGCAGCGTATGGGAGATGCGCGCCGACGGCTGGATCAGCCTGGTCGACGAACTCAGCCGGCTCGCGACACTGGCGCGCGACCAGCCGGAGTTCGAGCGGCGCATCGCCCGCGTGCGCCAGATCATCACCGACCTGGCGCCGGTGGAGAGTTACTGGGCCTTCCCCGGCCACCGGGTTTTCGGCGAACTCGCCACCTGGATCGAACGCGGCGAACTGGCACGCGCCTACCAGGCGGCGCGGCGCATCCACCGCATGCTGGCGGCCCAGACCTACCGGCACGAGACCTCGACACTCGAAGGCGAAGGCGAACTGCCGTCGCAGATCGAGACCGACAGCGAACGCCAGGCGCAGTTGTCGCGGCCGTATTTCGAGGTGCTGATCGTCGACGAGATGTCGCCCAGCGAGGAAGACGCATTGCGCCGGCGCGTGCAGCGCAAACGCATGCCCGACGACGACTTCATCTTCGACGTGGTCGTCGTGCCCAGCTTCGAGGACGCGCTGGTGGCCACGATGGTCAACTTCAACCTGCAGGCGGTCGTGATCCGGCACGGTTTTCCGTTCCGCTCGATGTACCACAGCGACATGTTGCGCCGGTTCCTGGAGAGCGTGGACGACAGCATCGAACAGATTCCGGAACTCGAACGCGGCCCGCTGCTGGGCCGGCAGATCGCCCACCTGCGACCCGAGCTCGACCTGTACCTGGTGACCGACGTCGACGTGGAGGACGTGGCCGCGCGCGTAGGCGAGATCTTCAAGCGCATCTTCTTCCGCGAGGAAGACCACACCGAGCTCTACAGCTCGATCATGAAAGGCGTCGGCGAACGCCACCGCACGCCGTTTTTCCATGCGCTGCGCGAATACGCCAAGCAACCCACCGGCGTGTTCCATGCGTTGCCGCTGGCACGCGGCAAGTCGATCATGAATTCGAACTGGATCGGCGACCTGCAGCAGTTCTACGGCATGAACCTGTTCATGGCCGAGACCTCGGCCACCTCCGGCGGCCTGGATTCGCTGCTCGATCCGGTCGGCCCGCTCAAGCTGGCACAGGAATATGCGGCGCGCGCCGGCGGCGCGCGGCGCACCTATTTCGCCACCAACGGCACCTCGACCTGCAACAAGATCGTCGTGCAGGCACTGATCCGCCCGGACGACATCGTGCTGGTCGACCGCAATTGCCACAAGTCGCACCACTACGGCCTCGTGCTGGCCGGCGCGCAAGTGGCCTACCTGGACTCCTACCCGCTGGACCCGTATTCGATGTACGGCGCGGTGCCGCTGCGCCACATCAAGCAGACCTTGCTCGACTACCGCAGGGCCGGCACGTTGAGTCGGGTGCGCATGGTGCTTCTGACCAACTGCACCTTCGACGGCCTGGTCTACAACGTCGAGCGCGTGATGATGGAATGCCTGGCGATCAAGCCGGACCTGATCTTCCTGTGGGACGAGGCTTGGTTCGCGTTCGCGCGTTGCCACCCGATCTACCGCCAGCGCACCGGCATGGCCACGGCCAAGCTGCTGGCCGAACGCATGGTCGATCCGGAATATGCAAGGCAGCATGCCGCCTTTGCCGAATCCTTCGACGACGCGGCCTGGGACGACGATGATCGCGTGCTGGCCACACGGCTGCTCCCCGACCCGAAGAAGGTGCGGGTGCGCGTCTATGCGACCCATTCGACACACAAGACCCTGACCTCGCTGCGCCAGGGATCGATGATCCATGTCTGGGACCAGGACTTCAAGGACAAGGCCGAGGAGGCCTTCCACGAGGCCTACATGACCCACACCTCGACCTCGCCGAACTACCAGATCCTGGCCTCGCTGGACGTGGGCCGGCGCCAGGTCGAGCTCGAGGGTTACGAGTTGGTCCAGCGCCAGCTGGAGCTGGCGATGAGCCTGCGCGAGCAGGTGCTCAAGCACCCGCTGCTGAAGAAATATTTCAGCTTCCTGCGTGTCAGCGACATCGTGCCGCTGGAGTTCCGCGAATCGGCGGTCGAGTCCTACTACAGCCCGGACAGCGGCTGGAGCAACCTGGAGATGGCCTGGCGCACCGACGAGTTCGCGCTCGACCCGTCGCGCGCCACCTTGTCCATCGGCGCCACCGGCCTGGACGGCGACACGTTCAAGAACCGCCAGCTGATGGACAAGTACGGCATCCAGATCAACAAGACCTCGCGCAACACGGTGCTGTTCATGACGCACATCGGCAGCACGCGCTCGTCGATCGCCTACCTGATCGAGGTGCTGGTCAAGATCGCGCGCGACGTGGACCAGCAGATCGCCGACATGAGCGCGATCGAACGCCGTATCCACGCCAAGCGGGTACGTTCGCTGACGCTGGAGCAGCCACCGCTGCCGGACTTCTCCAGTTTCCACTTCGCGTTCCGCGGCCGCAGCGTCGAGGGCCGGGCCGAAACCCGCGACGGCGATATCCGCAGCGCGTTTTTCCTGTCCTACGACGACGAGAACTGCGAATACATCGACATGGGCGACGCGGCGCAGGCGATCCGGTCCGGCCGCGAGCTGGTGTCGGCGCTGTTCGTCATTCCCTATCCGCCGGGCTTCCCGATCCTGGTGCCGGGCCAGGTCATCAGCGCCGAGATCCTGCAGTTCATGCAGGCGCTCGACGTGCGCGAGATCCATGGTTTCCGACCCGAGCTGGGTTTTCGCATCTTCAACGACGCCGCGCTGGCCCGCGTGGCGCAGGCCACGGCGGCGCGGGCCGCGCTGGCGGTATCCGACCGCGCCGCGCTCGTGGCCGTAGCCGATACCGTCATCGACGTGGCCGAGGCGCCGCGCGACTGAATCGCGATCAACCCCAGAGAAAGAAAGAAGCAACCATCTTGAATGTTTAAGTCAAACGACCATTGCGATCTCGTTGCTCCAGGGGGACCTGGTACGTGCGATC
>JAPWHR010000066.1 GCA_027214345.1 Comamonadaceae bacterium G21597-S1 | reverse complement strand
CCGCGGGCGCCGGGGCCCGGGGGGGGGGACGCCCGCAGCGTCAGGCCAGACTGGCGGGCCCCCACGCCCCTCCTCCGCGGCTCAGGGCGGCCCCCGCCCGCCCCCCCACCCCCCCCGCCCCCCCCGCCCCCCGCGCCCCCCGGCCCCACTCGAACCCGCCCCCAACCGCCGCAGCGACCCCTTCGACCAGCCGCCGCCTGCAGTCGCCGGGGCCCTCGAATGCATCGGCCC
>JAPWHR010000065.1 GCA_027214345.1 Comamonadaceae bacterium G21597-S1 | reverse complement strand
CCCCTGCCCGGGCTGCGACGTCGCGCATCGTGGCCATGTCTTCCCTCCGGGTGCTCGTGCCGGGCGACGCCGGACGCGGCGCTCAGACGCCGTCGCCGGCGTCTGCGAGCTCGCGCAGACGCGGCAGCGCCCGCTCCGTGAGCAGCTCCTCGCGGGTGTCCGCGCTGAACGAGAGGCTATCCTTCCACAGCGCGCGACCGGCCATCGCGCCGCTGGCACCACCGGCCATGGC
>JAPWHR010000064.1 GCA_027214345.1 Comamonadaceae bacterium G21597-S1 | reverse complement strand
CGCCCGCGGCGCCCCCCCCCCCCCCCCCCGCCGCCCCCCCCCCCCCCGCGGCCCCCGCCCCCCCCCGCCCCCCCCCCCCGCGCCCCCCCCCCCCCCCGCCCCCCCCCCCCCCCCCCCCCGCCCGCCCCCCCCCCCCCCCCCCCCCCCCCCCACCCCGCCGCCCCCCCCCAGCCCCCACCCCCCGGCCGCCAATGTGCGCCCCGCGCGGGCCGGAGCTGCGCTGGGCATGGGC
>JAPWHR010000063.1 GCA_027214345.1 Comamonadaceae bacterium G21597-S1 | reverse complement strand
CGCACGGCGGTGCGCCGCAGCGCGTCGACCTGCGCGCCGGACGCGATGAAGGCCGCTGCCGCGTCGTGCAGCCGCACCACGCCGAACGAGCCCGCCACGCCGGCCGTGCCGCCTCCGGCACCCGCACCGGCCGCGACCCCCGCGACCGTGCCATCGCTGGCTTCGACGCGCACGTCGCGCCCGGCCGTGACCGTGGCGCCGACACCTTCGAAGGCCGGGGTATGGCGCAGCGG
>JAPWHR010000062.1 GCA_027214345.1 Comamonadaceae bacterium G21597-S1 | reverse complement strand
GGGCGGGGGGGGGCTGGGGGGGGGGGGCGGCGGGGCGGGGGTGGCGGTGGGGGGGGGGGGGGGGGCCGGGCGCGGCGCCGGGGGGGGGGGGGGGGGGGGGGGTGGGGGGGGGGGGGGGGGGCGGGGGGGGGCGGGGGGGGGGCGGGGGGGGCGGGGGGGGGGGGGGGGCGGCGGGGGGGGCGGGGGGGGGGGGGCCGGGGGGGGCGGGGGGCCGGGGGGGCGCCGGCCCGGGGGAG
>JAPWHR010000061.1 GCA_027214345.1 Comamonadaceae bacterium G21597-S1 | reverse complement strand
GTGCATGGGCGCCGGAGGTCATGTCGCGATCGACGAAGACACGGGCGAGATCGTCGGCGTGCAATCGAACCTCGCGCCATGCGAGAGCGGCAAGAAGCCCATCTACGTGCGTACCGACGCGCTCCTCGGCTTCGTTCACGGCACGCTGGCCGCGAGCGGGGAGGCGGCGCGCGCCGAGAAAGCGGCCGCGAAGGACGCCGGCGTTCCCGACGCCTCGTCCATACGGCGCTTGCCGAAGAG
>JAPWHR010000060.1 GCA_027214345.1 Comamonadaceae bacterium G21597-S1 | reverse complement strand
CCGCTGGATCTCACTGGTGGCGCCCAGGATCAGGTCGAGGCGCTGTGCGCCAAGGTGGAGGACATTGTTCGGGAATACCCGAAGGCTGCCAACTACCTGCCTGGTCTGGTGTTGTGAGGTGATCGTGCCGGGGCACGCACCACGTTGTCATCACATCCCGTGAGAGCACAACGATGCTCCGGCAACGCCGAGAGGCTCGACGACGTCACCTGGTAGCTGCCGCAGGATGGTGGTCAGGGT
>JAPWHR010000059.1 GCA_027214345.1 Comamonadaceae bacterium G21597-S1 | reverse complement strand
TCCCAGAACAGAAAGGGCGCGTGTGCGGCGCCCATGACCGGCGTGGTGCGTCGCTTGGCGTGGGGAGGGCCCTGGCCGAGCTGCCGGGGGTGCTCGGGGGGGGGGGGCGCGGGGGGGGGGGGGGGGGGGGGGGGCGGGGGGGGGGGGGGGCGGGGTGGGGGGGGGGGGGGGGGGGGTGGGGGGGCGGGGGGGCGGGGGGGGGCGGGGCGGGGGGTGGGGGGGGGGGGGCGGGGGGGGGGG
>JAPWHR010000058.1 GCA_027214345.1 Comamonadaceae bacterium G21597-S1 | reverse complement strand
GTCATTGCAAATACACCAAGCTCATTCACAGCACCAAAACGGTTTTTATGACTACGCAAAGTGCGGAATCGGCTATCCGTTCCACCATCGAGTAGTACCGAACAGTCGATAATGTGTTCAAGAACTTTGGGGCCCGCAAGGGTACCATCTTTTGTTACGTGACCAACAATAAATACCGCAACATTATTCTGTTTTGCGTATCGTGTCAGAGCCGTCGCAGATTCACGTACCTGAGCAACAT
>JAPWHR010000005.1:53782-388644 GCA_027214345.1 Comamonadaceae bacterium G21597-S1 | reverse complement strand
GCGCTTCACTTCGCTCACTGTGACCAGCTCGCGGGAGGACTTGCACCTCCAGGAGTGCGCCCATGCTGGGCGCACCATGAAAAAAGGACTTAGCCTTTTGGGCTAAGTCCTTGAATCATTTGGTAGGTCGTGGCAGGCTCGAACTGCCGACCAACGGATTAAAAGTCCGCTGCTCTACCAACTGAGCTAACGACCCACACTTTTCATTTGCATTGCGGTTTGTACCGTGCTGCAAAGCCTGAAATTATAACCAGAAAAAATCGTGTTTTTGACTGTGCTCACACACGATTTGCAATTGTGTTGAGCACCCAGCCTGCGGCGCATTGGCCGAAGGTCGCGGTGACGCTGACCATCGAGCCGTATCCATGGCAGTTGAGTGTTCCATCGGACTCGACGATGGCGCACGAGGCGTCGACGTCGCGTACCGGCTCGCGGCTGAACACACACGGCAGGCCCATCGTGCGGCCCGCGCCCGGCGCGCCATGGTGCTTGCGCAGCAGGTTGCGCATGCGCGCAAGCAAGGGATCATGGGTGCTGCGCGACAGGTCGTCGATGTCGACCTGGTGCGCAAGCCGTTTGCCTCCGGCCGCACCCACGGTGATGAAGATCGATTTGCTGCGCCGGGCCCAGTCGGCCATCGCGACCTTGGCCCGCACCTGGTCACAGGCATCGATGACGGCATCGACCGGGTTGGGCAGGATGGCAGGCCAGTTGTCCGGCTCGACGAACTCCTCCACGCCCTGCACGACACAGCCCGGATGGATCAGCGCAATACGCTCGCGCATCGCCTGCACTTTGGCCTGACCGATGGTGGTGTCCAACGCATGGACCTGCCGGTTGATGTTGGATTCGGCGACATGGTCGAGGTCGACCAGCGTCAATGCGCCCACGCCGCTGCGTGCCAACGCCTCGGCGGCCCACGAGCCGACACCGCCGAGGCCGACGATGGCCACGTGTGCCTGTCGAATGCGTGCCGCCGCGGCAATGCCGAACAGGCGCTCCATGCCGCCGAACCGGCGGGCCAGATCCGCGTCGGAGTCCGCAGCAATCGATTCCGTCATCTGCAAGGCTTGGTTCGTCGGACCGGCTGGCGGCCGTGCGATTGCGTGGCGCTGGCGCGGCGACCTCAGCGCAGACGCGCAAGGCGTTCCTTGCCGGCTTTTGCCGCGTCGGACTGCGGGTAGCTGCGCGCGAGTTCATCGAGTGTCTTGCGCGCGCCGGCCACGTCCTTGAGTTCGATCTGGCAGTTGGCGATCGACAACAGCGCTTCCGGCGCCCGCACATGGTCGGGCGTGGCCGTGAGCATGATCCGGAAGTTGACGATGGCCTCCTTGTAGTCGCGGGTCGCATATTGCGCGTTGCCGAGCCAGAACAATGCCGAGGGCAGATACCCGCTCTTCGGATACCGTGCGATCAGGCTGTGGAATCCCGTCTGTGCGCCCGGGAAGTCCCCGCTGCGAAACAGCGCCAGCGCCGCGTCGTAGGCCCGGCGTTCGGCCGGCTCGACCACGATCTCGCGCCCGTCGACCGTCAGCTTGACCGGCTCGAGCTGGCTCACCCGTTCCTCGACGCCGCGGGCGATTTCCTGCTGGCGTTGCAGCATGTCCTTCTGCTCGCGCTGCAACTCGGACAATTCGCGGCCGAACTGCTCGCGTTGTCCGTTGCTGCGCGCCAGCTCGGTGCGCAAGGATTCGATCTGGTTCTGCAGGTCGAGCAAGGAACGGCGCAACTGCGTGTTCTCTTCGGTCGACCTGCGCAGCAGCTCGTTGTGCGACTCCACCAGGCGCTGGATCGCCGCGTCGGTTGCAATGCGATTGGCCTCGATGCGCTTGCGCGCCTCCAGGATCGCGGTGCGTGCTTCGGTGTCTTCGAACAGCGCGGCCTGCACAGGCCCCACCCACAACGAACCGGCCAGCACCAAGGCCAGCGCCAGCGCGTTGCGGCCTCTCGCGCGATGTTGGCTGAGGCGGTTCATCGGTAGACGATCTCGGCGCGACGGTTTTGCGCCAGCGCGGCCTCATCGCTGCCCTGCACCGCCGGTTTTTCCTTGCCGTAACTCACGGCCTCCACCTGGGCATCGGCCACACCGAGCAGCGCCAGTGCACGACGCACCGCCTCGGCCCGCTTCTGGCCCAGCGCCAGGTTGTATTCGCGCCCGCCGGTCTCGTCGGTATGACCTTCGACCACGGCCTTGCGGGCCGGGTCGGCGCGCAGATATCGGGCATGGGTCTCGATCAGTGCCTGGAACTCGGGCTTGATGATGAAGCTGTCGTAATCGAAGTAGATGATGCGCGGGCCTTGCTGGATCGCGGCATTCGTCCCCGCACCGGTCAGGTCGACCGGTGCCACGCCTTGACTGGCCAGCGCTCCGGACCCCGTTCCACTGGCCGTGGCGCCACCGGCCGCGCCGGCACCCGCACCCTGGGCGCCCACCGGCGTCCCGGCCTTGTCCTCCACGGCGACATCATCCAGCTTGACCGACGAGCCACAACCTGCCAGCAGAGCGGCGCACGCCAGGGCCAGAAAAATTCGTTTCATCCGTGTTCTCCTTGTGATGTCACTGTTTTTGAAGCGGGCCCCAATCAGGCTCGCGAATTTCACCCGACGCTCCGGCCAGGCGGGTCTTGACACGTCCATCGAGGGTCGTGGTCGTCAGACGCTCCCGGCCTTGACCGGAAGTGGCGTAAATGATGAGGCGTCCGTTGGGAGCGAAACTCGGACTTTCGTCGAACGACGTGTCGGTGATTGCAGTGGCATTGCCGCTGGCAAGGTCCATCACGTGCAAACGGAAGGCGCCACTCACACGAGAAATATAGGCCAGCGATTTGCCGTCCGGACTGATGGACGGGGAAATGTTGTAACTGCCCGTAAAGGTCACGCGCTGCACCCCGCCGCCGGTGGCCGCCATGCGATAGATCTGCGGCGAGCCGCCGCGATCGCTGACGAAATAAATGGTCTTGCCATCGGGCGAAAACATCGGCTCGGTGTCGATGCTCGAGGACTGCGACAGGCGCCGCGGTTCGCCGCCCTGCGCATCGATCAGGTACAGCTGCGAGCCGCCGTCGCGGCTCAGCGTGACCGCCAGCGTGCGCCCGTCCGGCGACCAGGCCGGCGCGCTGTTCGAGCCCCGGAAATTGGCCAGCAGGCGCCGCTTGCCGGTGGCGATCTCGTGCACATACACGACCGGCTTGCGCGACTCGAACGACACATAGGCCAGCTGTCCACCCATGGGTGACCACGCGGGCGAGATGATGGGCTCCGGACTCGCCAGCGCAGACTGCGCGTTCTCGCCGTCGGCGTCGGCGATCCACAGGTTGTAGCGTTGCGCGACCTTGGTCACGTAGGCAATACGGGTCGAGAAGATGCCCTTGTCGCCGGTCAGCTTCTCATAGACGAAGTCGGCAATACGATGGGCGGACTGGCGCAGGTCGCCTTCGGTGACCGCATAACTTTGCCCGCCGAGGTCTTGACCGCGGGTCAGATCCCACAGGCGGAATCGCACGTCGTAACGTCCGTCGGCCAGCCGGGTCACACTGCCGGCGACCAGCGAGTCCGCACCTTTCTGGCGCCAGGCCGTCAGTTCCGGACGCGTGACTTCATCGAGTTCGGTGGCCACCAGGTCGGTGCCGCGGAACTGCCCGCTGCGCTCGAGATCGGCCTGCACGATGGCAGCGATCTTCTGCGGCGCGGCATCCTGCCCGCGAAAAGGCGCAATCGCAATCGGCAGCTGGGTCAGTCCGACGCCGGAGACTTCGATGCGCAGCTGCGCCGAAGCCGGCATGCATGCGGCCATCAGGCCCATCACGGCCAGCATGCGCAGGCACACCGCGACACGGTCGAATGGACGGGAATTCAAGAAACGAAACATGGTTGGGAAGTTGCTCCTGGAGGCGGCCCGGACTTGGACATGAGCCTAACACGCGGGTGGACCGAAACGCCCTCGCATGCGCGCCAGACGGGCGCCCACGGGGCGTGCGGACGATGCCCCGATAATAAACCCTCTCAATTGCACCGCCATGATCTCCAGCCCGACGAACCCCTTCGCCGCACCTGCCCACACCGCCGTGGTGTGGGGTCTGCGCGCATGCCGGTGAGCCATCCGCAGGGTCCCGGCCAGGACACGGCGGCGCTGGCCGGCAACCTGGCCAAGCGCCTGATGCGCCTGTGGCCGTATTTCGGCCGCCCGTTGTGGGTCTGGTGCGCCGCGGCCGGTGCCACGCTGGCGCTGGCCCTGTCCGAACCGCTGATCCCGGCTCTGCTGCAACCCCTGCTCGATCGGGGCTTCCAGGAGGGCCAGCTGCCGTTGTGGGCCGTGCCCGTGTCGTTGATCCTGTTGTTTGCGGTGCGGGGCCTGTGCAGTTTCACCGCGCAACTGGCCATGACCAAGATTACCAGCACCGGCCTGATGGTGTTGCGCAAGGCCATGTTCGACAAGTTGCTCGACGCCCGGCTGAGTCTGTTTGCCGGCCAGACCTCGAGCTCGCTGGCCAACACCATCGTGTACGAGGTGCAAAGCGGCTCGCAGTTGCTGGTGAGCGCGCTGATGACCCTGGCGCGCAACAGCCTGACCCTGCTCGCCCTGGTCGCCTACCTGATGTACCTGAACTGGAAGCTGACCCTGATCGTCGTGTTCCTGTTCCCGGCCGTGGCCTATGTCATGCGCATCCTGTCGCGCCGCCTGTACCGGGTCACGCGCAACAGCCAGGACGCCACCGACCGGCTGGCCTATGTGGTCGAGGAAAACGTGCTTGCGCACCGCGACATCCGGCTGCATGCGGCGCAGCAGGCGCAGTCGCACCGGTTTGCCGGCCTCAGCGATGCCTTGCGTCGACTGTCGATGAAGTCCACCGCGGCCTCGGCGGCCATGACCCCGCTGACGCAGATGCTGGCCGCGGTGGCCTTGTCGGCGGTGATCACCGTGGCACTGATCCAGAGTGCCGACAACACCACGTCGGTGGGCGGCTTCGTCGCCTTCGTCACCGCGATGCTGATGCTGATCGCGCCGCTCAAGCACCTGACCGAGGTGGCCAACCCGATCACCCGCGGCCTGGCGGCCATGGAACGGGGCCTGGACATGATGGCCCGTACGCCCGACGAGACCGGCGGCAGCTATCGCATGGAACGCGCCACCGGCGTGATCCGTTTCGAGCAGGCCTGCGTGTCCTACTCCGACGACGCCGTGCCGGCGCTCGACCATCTCAGTCTGGACGTGATGGCCGGCGAGACGGTGGCCCTGGTGGGCGCCTCGGGGTCGGGCAAGTCGACGCTGGTCAACCTGCTGCCGCGCTTCGTCGATCCCAGCGCGGGTTCGATCTACCTCGACGGACATGAATTGCGCGAATGGGACCTGGTCTCATTGCGATCGCAGTTCGCACTGGTCAGCCAGCATGTGCTGATGCTCAACGACTCGGTCGCGGTCAATGTCGCGCTGGGACAGACCGTCGACCGCGACCGGGTCGCCCAATGCCTGGCCGCGGCCAATCTGCAGACCCTGATGGACGAACTGCCGCAGGGCCTGGACACCATCGTCGGTCACAATGCGATGCAGCTCTCGGGTGGGCAGCGCCAGCGCCTGGCCATTGCCCGTGCCCTGTACAAGGACGCGCCGGTACTGATCCTGGACGAGGCGACATCGGCGCTGGACGCGGAATCCGAACGCGCGGTGCAGGAGGCGTTGCAGCGGCTGATGCAGAAACGCACCACGCTGGTCATCGCGCACCGCCTCGCGACCGTGCAGCACGCTGACCGCATCGTCGTGCTGGACAACGGCCGCATCGTCGAGACCGGCCATCACGCGACACTGCTGGCCGCCGACGGCCTGTACGCGCGGCTGTACAACCTGGGGCTCGGCGGCCCGTCCGACAGCGGCGAGGACACTGCCGCCTGATCCGACAACGGGCCGCAACCGCTCAGGCGGTCTTGGCCAGGCGCTCGTTCTGCGGAAACAGCGACCGCAAGGCCTCGTCGTCGACTTCGGTCTTGAACGTGTGTCGCGTCTTGAGCGCCTCCGCCCGTTGGGCCGCGGGCCGGGCATTGATCTCGTCGACCAGGCGCTTGACGTGCGGCAGCTGCTCCCAGGCCTCGGGGCCGCCGAGGATGTACGGCACCATGCGGGCCCAACCCCATACCGCCATGTCAACGATGGTGTAGGTGTCGCCGAGCATGTAGCGTCGCTCGGCCAGGCGGTCGTTGACGATGTTCCAGTGGCGCCAGGCTTCGAAATCGTAGCGATTGAGCGCGTAGACCTTGGGTTCGGGCGCGGCGTGGCGGAAGTGCACGCATTGGCCGGAGAAAGGGCCTACACCCGAGGCCACGAACATCATCCATGCGTACAACTGCGCTCGCTGCTGCGGCGTGTTTTCCGGCAGGAAGCGGCCGGTCTTTTCGGCCAGGTACAACAAGATGGCATTGCTGTCGAACACCGTGACGTCGCCGTCCTTGATCGCGGGGACCTTGGCGTTCGGATTGACGGCCTTATAGTTCTCGCTGTGTTGCTCGCCCTTGCGGGTATCCACCGGCACCGTCTCGTAGGCCAGTTCGGCCTCCTCGAGAAACAGGGCGACCTTGAGCGGATTCGGGGCGAGGTTGTAGAAAAACGTGATCACTGCATATCCTTTCTTGGGGCCAGACAAAGGCCCCGGCATTCTGCGCCATTTCCATGGCCGCTGCCGTCGTGCGGGCTCCCGCCGCGCCGGCAGACCTTGCACCAACCACTGACGATCCATGCGTCCCCTGCATCCTGCACTGGTGACCCTGGTCGCCATGCTGGCCTTTGCCGGCAATTCGCTGCTGTGCCGCGTCGCGCTGCGCGACACCGCCATCGACCCGGCCAGCTTCACGAGCCTGCGCATCGTCTCGGGCGCCCTCGTGTTGTGGTGGATCGTGCGCATGCGCGACAGGGCGCGGCCCGCCTCCGCCATGGCCGGCAACTGGGCCTCGGCCTGCGCCCTGTTCGTCTACGCCGCCGCGTTCTCATTCGCCTATGTGAGCCTGGCGACCGGGACCGGTGCCCTGCTGTTGTTCGGCGCCGTGCAGGCCACCATGATCGGGGTCGGCCTGTGGCGCGGCGAACGCCTGGGCGCCGCGCAGACCGTCGGGTTGATGCTGGCCTGCGCCGGCCTGGTCGGGCTGCTGCTGCCGGGCCTGTCGTCGCCCCCGCTCGTCGGCGCCTTGCTGATGCTGGCCTCGGGCGTGGCCTGGGGCATCTATTCGCTGCGTGGCAAGGGTGCGGGCGATCCGACCCAGGTCACGGCGGGTAATTTCATGCGGGCCACGGTGCCAGCGATCGTGCTGAGCCTGGCGACATTGCCACTAGCCCGGCTGGACCTGGCTGGCAGCGCCTATGCGATTGCGTCGGGCGCGCTGACCTCCGGTATCGGTTACGCGATCTGGTACGCCGCCTTGCGCCACCTGCGCGCCACGACGGCGTCCACGGTGCAGCTCAGCGTGCCGGTGATCGCCGCGCTGGGCGGCAGCCTGCTGCTGGCCGAACCGCTGACCGCGCGGCTGCTGTGGGCCTCGGCCGCCGTGCTCGGTGGCATTGCCCTGGTGATCCTGCGCAAACCCGCGCGTTAACGCGGGACGGGCGCCTCAGTCCCGGTCCGCCAGGCAGATCGTCAGCAGTGCGGAGGCATCCTCCAACGCCGTGAGCGCATGCGGCACGCCGCCGTGCAGATGGATGAAGTCCATCGGGCCGAGTTCGACCGTGCCGTCCGTACTGCGGAACGACAGGCGCCCTTCGAGGCACAGCACCGTGATCTCGCCCGGCACCTGGTGCTCGGGCAGGGTCTTGCCCCGGTGCAACACGAGCCGCACGACCTCGAGTTGGCGCGCCTTGAGAACGGCGGTGGTCCGCGCGCCGGCAAGTCGATGCGCCAGCGGCATCAGGTTGACGACCTCGGCGGATCGGGCATGGGGTTGGGCCATGGTGTCGGTCTCCTGCATCGGGCCGGGGAAGGCAGATCCAACCCTGTGCCCGGACCTGCATTGTCCGTTCTTTCCGGCGTGGACTTGCGCTAGGTCAGACATGCTGGCGGCCGATCAGCCTAACATGCGGTCATCGCGCATCGGGAATCTTGCCGTTGTCATGGTGCCCGTCGGTCATGCGTACGCAACGCGTGATGCCGTCGGACGTCACACGCCCGGCAACCGATCCGACACAACCCCCGACCCTGAGGATGGATGATGATTTCGAATCGACGTGTATTCATGATGACCGTGGCCGCCACCGGAGCCGGAGCAACCTTGCTGCAATCCGCCCATGCGCAGGCGACGCTGGACGTGAAGGATCCGCAGGCGGTCGCTCTGGGTTATGTCGTCGACACGGCCAAGGCCGACGCGAAGAAATACCCGAAACACGGCGCCGACCAGAAATGCAGCAACTGCGCGCTGTACCAGGGCAAGGCCGGCGACGCGACCGCGCCGTGCACCTTGTTCGCCGGCAAGCTGGTGCCCGGCAAGGCCTGGTGCAGCGCCTGGGTCAAGAAGGCCTGAGCCCCGCACACACGACGCAACGGTGCGCGTGCGGGCCGGCCCGCCGTTGCGTCACAGCAGGACGATGTCGTATTGTTCCTGCCCCATCGCCGCCTCGCTGTGCAGTGATACCGTCTTGCCGATGAATTCGCACAGGCCTGCCAGGTGCTGGCTCTCCTCGTCCAGGAACAATTCGATGACCCGTGGCGAGGCCACGACGCGGAACTCGCGCGGATTGAACTGCCGCGCCTCGCGCAGGATCTCGCGCAGGATATCGTAGGCCACGCTGCGCGCGGTCTTGACGCTGCCCTTGCCCTGGCAGGCCGCACAGGGTTCGCACAACATGTGCGCGAGCGATTCGCGGGTGCGCTTGCGTGTCATCTCGACCAGGCCGAGTTGGGAGAAGCCGCCGGCCATGGTCTTGACCCGGTCGCGTCCGAGCTGCTTGCGGAACTCGGCCAGCACCGCATCCCGGTGGTCCTCGCGCACCATGTCGATGAAGTCGACGATGATGATGCCGCCCAGGTTACGCAGTCGCAGCTGGCGCGCAATGGCCTGCGCCGCCTCCAGGTTGGTCTTGAAGATGGTGTCGTCGAAATTACGGGCGCCGACATAACCTCCGGTGTTGACGTCCATCGTCGTCAGCGCTTCGGTCTGGTCGACGATCAGGTAGCCGCCGGACTTCAGGTCGACGCGGCGACCCAGGGCCCGCGCGATCTCCTCGTCGACACCGTACAGGTCGAAGATCGGCCGCTCGCCCTTGTAGTGCTGCAACTTGCCGACCGCCGACGGCATGAAGGCACGCCCGAAGGCCATCAGCTGGTCGAACTGCTCGCGCGAATCGACGCGGATCGATTGCGTGGATTCGCCCGTGAGGTCGCGCAACACGCGCTGGATCAGGCTCAGGTCCTGGTGCAGCAGGCTGCCTGGTGGCGATCGCAGCGACGCCTGCTTGATGCCGGCCCAGGTCTTGCGCAGGTAGGCGATGTCGTCCGCCAGTTCGGCGTCGGTGGCGTCCTCGCCATTGGTGCGCAGGATGAATCCGCCGCCTTCCGGGCGGGTCAGGGTCTGCAACCGCTGGCGCAGTTCGTCGCGCAACGTCGGCGCGATCTTCTGCGATACCCCCACGTGGTCGTCCTGGGGCAGAAAGACCAGCAGCCGTCCGGCCACGCTGATCTGGGTCGACAGCCGTGCGCCCTTGGTACCGATCGGATCCTTGATGACCTGCACCATCAATGCCTGGCCTTCGAACACCTGGCGCTCGATCGGGATCTGCGCCTGGCTGGACCGCGCGACCTGCGGCGGTTCGCCTTCGGGTTGGCGGTTCCAGACGTCGGCCACGTGCAGGAACGCGGCGCGTTCGAGCCCGATGTCGATGAACGCCGACTGCATGCCGGGCAGGACGCGCGCGACCTTGCCCTGGTAGACATTGCCGACCAGGCCGCGCTCGAGCGAGCGCTCGACGTGCAACTCCTGCACCGCACCGCTTTCCACCACCGCCACGCGGGTTTCCTGCGGCGACCAGTTGATCAGGATGTCCTGTTGCATGGCGGCATGGGTTTGAAGGTCTGGCTAGCGTCCGACCGGATGTCCCACCGCCTGCAACAAGGCGGCGGTCTCGAACAAGGGCAAGCCCATGATGCCAGAGTAGCTGCCGCGGATCTCGCGGATGAAGGCCGCCGCCCTGCCCTGTACGGCGTAGGCCCCGGCTTTGCCCATCGGCTCGCCCGAGTCTACATAGGCGCGCACGGCCGTAGCCCCCATCGCGGCAAACCGGACCTGCGAGACGTTCAGCGCCTCGTGGCGCCGGCGCCCGCTGCCGACCGCCACGGCGGTCAGCACCCGATGGCTGCGACCGGCCAGCTGGCGCAACATGTCGGCGGCCTGCGCCGCGTCCACGGGTTTGCCCAGGATACGCCGCCCCAGCGCCACGGTGGTGTCGGCGCACAATACCGGGCCCGGCGGCAGGCCGCGCCGCCGGCGTCGTGCCAGCGCCGCGTCGAGCTTGAGCCCGGTCACGCGCACGACATAGTCGGCGGGTCCTTCGCCCGGCATCACGGTTTCGAGGGCCTCCGCGTTTTCGTCGGCGTCGGGCAGCAGCAGTTCGTGCCGTACGCCCAGTTGCTCGAGCAACTGGCTGCGGCGCGGGCTTTGCGAGGCCAGGTAGACAAGATGGGTCATGGATGAGGCGCGGCGGTACGAGTCATTCCCGATGATAGGGATGATTGGCGTTGATCGACCAGGCGCGGTACAACTGCTCGACCAGCAACACCCGGGCCATGGCATGGGGCAAGGTCAGGTCCGACAGGCGCAGCCGTTCGTGGGCCGCCTGCTTGAACGCGGGCTCCAGGCCATCCGGCCCGCCGATCACCAAGGCGACATCCGTGGCGTCGAGCTGCCACTGCCGCAGCCGGGCGGCCAGGGCCATGGTGGTGACCGCACTGCCATGTTCGTCGAGGACCACGATGCGGCTGCCCGGGCTGATCGCGGCCTCGATGCGGCTGCGCTCGGCGGCCAGCAGGGCCGGCAAGGCCTGCGACGCACGGGCCTGCGTCTTGACCGCCTTGAGCTCGAGCCGCAACTCGGGGGGGAAACGCTTGGCGTAGTCGTCCCAGGCCGTCTGGGCCCACGCCGGCAGGCGCTGGCCGACGGCGACGACGACCAGTTTCACGGTGCCAGGCTCAAGCGATGACCTTGGTCAGGTTCATGCCTTGCGTGCGGGTGTCTTGCGGGTCGCCGACCTGGCGGGTGCCGCCGCGGCACCACGCTTGCCCGTCGGTGCGGCCTTGCGCGCCGGTTTTCCCACCACGACGGTCTTGATCGCTGCCTTGGGGCGGCTGGCGTCGGGCGCGGCGGCACGCGTCGACGCCCGCCTGGCGGCAGGCTTGCCGGTGGCGGCGGTACGGGTGGTCTTGCCGGCGGCCGTGCCGCCGGCGGCGGTCTTGCCGGCGCCTGGCTTGCGTGCCGGAGCCTTGGCTGGCGCGGCGGGCGCGGCGGACTTCTTCGCCGCCGCCGGTTCGACCACCGGCTTGCTGGCACCGAACTTCAGCCGCACCGGTTTCTCGCCCCACAACTCCTCGAGGTGGTAGTAGGAGCGGAACGTGGGTTGCATGATGTGCACCACTGCCTGCGCGCAGTCGACGATGATCCATTCGCCATTGGCCTCGCCTTCGATACGCGGCTTGGGAAAACCCGCTTCGCGCACCGCATCGCGCACACTGGCGGCCAGGGCCTTGGTCTGCCGGTTCGAGGTGCCCGAAGCCACGATGACCCGCTCGAACAGCGACGAGAGATGCTCGGTGTCGAACACCTGGATATCCTGGGCCTTGACGTCCTCGAGCCCGTCGACGATGGCTCGCTGAAGCTTCTGGGTATTGCGTTTGGCGGCGGTGTCAGTGGTCATCAAGTGGACTGGTAGAGGCGATGAAGAACAATATAACGCGCAACCGGCTCGCCAACCAGAGGAACAATACTCTGGCCGCTGCTGGCGCGGTGGCGGATGTCGGTGGCGCTGGTGTCGGACAGGGGCAGGCGCAGTTGCAGGAATCGCTGCCGCAGGCCATCAGGCGCCTGGAACCCGGTGGCTGCCGCCGTGGGATCGGCACGTCCGGCCACGCAGATTGTAGCGAGCGCCACGACCTGCTCCCAGGCATGCCAGCTGGGCAAGGCCTGCGCCTGGTCCTGGCCGATGATCAGGAACAACTCGGCCTGCGGCCATTCGCCGCGCAATTCGCGCAAGGTGTCCACGGTATAACTCGGCCCGAGACGCGCGATCTCGCGTGTGTCGATCTGCACCCGTGGCAGGTCGTCGAACGCCAGATGGGTCATCGCCACCCGATGCGCGGCATCGGTCAACGGCCGGCGCTTGTGCCAGGCCTGCCCGGTCGGTACGACCTGCAGGCGGTCGAGTCGCAACTGTTCCAGCGCAGTCTCGACCAGCACGCGGTGCATCAGATGCGGCGGATCGAAGGCACCGCCGAACACGCCAAGGCGCCGCACGACGCCATTCGCTGGTGTCAAACCCAGTCCCTTCGCACCAGAAAGCGATGCACCAGATCATGCTCGGCCGTTCCCGGTCGCGGCTGCTCCTGGTACGACCATCGCACCAGGGGCGGCATCGACAGCAGGATGGACTCGGTGCGCCCGCCGGACTGCAGGCCGAAATGGGTGCCACGATCCCATACCAGGTTGAACTCGACATAACGTCCGCGCCGGTACAGCTGGAACTCCCGCTCGCGCTCGCCGAACGGCATCGAGCCGCGTCGCTCGACGATGGGCAGATAGGCTTGCAGGAAGGCATCGCCGACCGAGCGCTGCAGTGCGAATCCGGCGTCGAAATCGGATGCGCTGAAGTCGTCGAAGAAGATGCCGCCCACGCCCCGCTGCTCCTGGCGGTGCTTGAGATGGAAATATTCGTCGCACCACTGTTTGAAGCGCGGATACAACTCGGTGCCGAACGGCTCGAGCGCAGCCTTGCAGGTGGCATGGAAATGCACGGCATCATCATCGAAGCCGTAATACGGCGTGAGATCCATGCCGCCGCCGAACCAGCAGACCTGCTGGTCCGTGCCCGGAAACGCGGCCAGCATGCGCACATTCATGTGGACCGTGGGTACGTACGGATTGCGCGGATGGAACACCAGCGACACGCCCAGCGCCTCGAACGGCGCACCGGCGAGTTCGGCCCGGTTCTGCGTCGCCGATGGCGGCAGTGCCTTGCCGCGCACATGCGAGAAGCCGCAACCCGCGCGTTCGAACACCTTGCCCTGCTCCAGGATCCGGGTCAGGCCGTCGCCTTGCAGCGGCTCGGACGGCTCCTTGCGCCAGGCATCGTCGAGGAAAGGCGAGCCGTCGATGGCGGCGATCGCCGTGCAGATGCGCTGCTGCAAGTCCAGCAGGTACCGGCGCACCTCTGGCACGCGCTGCTGCGGCGGCAAGCCTGGCTCAGCGGACATCATGGTGCAGCGCGGGTTGGCCGTGGCGCCCGCGGGCGCGCTCAGGCGGCACGATGACCGATGTCGCCACGGTATTGCATGCCATCGAACTGGATCTCGCGAACCACCTCGTAGGCGCGCTGCTGCGCCTGACGCACGTTGTCGGCCAGGGCCGTCACGCACAACACCCGCCCGCCACTGGTGAACACGTCGTCGCCTTCGCGACGGGTGCCGGCATGAAAGACCATCACGTCGGCACCGGGTTGCGGCAGCCCCCGGACCCGGTCGTCGGTGCGCGGTTGTTGCGGATAGTCCTTGGCGGCGAGCACCACGCCCAGCGCCGTGCGCCGATCCCACTGCAATTCGATCTGGTCGAGCTTGCGATCGTCACCGGTCTCGGTGGCCGCCAGCAGCAACTCGAGCAGGTCGGTCTTGAGCCGCATCAGGATCGGCTGCGTCTCGGGGTCGCCGAGCCGGCAGTTGAACTCCAGCGTGCGCGGCTGGCCATAGGCGTCGATCATCAGCCCGGCGTACAGGAAGCCGGTATAGGCGATGCCGTCCTTCTCCATGCCGCGGATCGTGGGCAGGATGATCTCGCGCATGGCCTTGGCGTGCACGGCCGGCGTCACCACCGCGGCCGGCGAATACGCCCCCATGCCCCCGGTGTTCGGGCCCTGGTCGCCGTCGAGCAGGCGCTTGTGGTCCTGGCTGGTGGCCAGCGCCAGCACGTTCTTGCCGTCGCACATGACAATGAAGCTGGCCTCCTCGCCCTCGAGGCACTGCTCGATGACGACCCGGGTGTGCGGATCGGCGACTTCGGGCAGCATGCGGTCGATGGCCGCGTGCGCCTGTTCGATCTCGCGGGCGACGACCACGCCCTTGCCGGCCGCCAGGCCATCGGCCTTGACGACGATGGGGGCACCCCGGTCCGTGACGAAGGCATGCGCCTGCGCCCGGTCGGAGAAGGTCATGTGCAAGGCCGTCGGAATTTTGTGGCGCTGCATGAAGTCCTTGGAAAAGGCCTTCGAGCTCTCGAGCTGTGCCGCGGCCTTGGTCGGGCCGAAGATGCGCAGCCCGCGTTCGCGGAACAGATCGACCACACCCGCGGCCAGCGGCACCTCGGGCCCGACCACGGTCAGGCCGATCTTCTCATTCACGGCCCAGTCGCACAACTGCGCCAGGTCGTTGATCTCGATGTTGCGGATCCGTTCGGCCTGCGCCGTGCCGCCGTTGCCCGGCGCGACGAAAACGGTCTCGATCCGGCTGGACTGGGCCAGCTTCCAGGCCAGCGCATGTTCGCGGCCGCCGCCGCCAATGACCAGTACTTTCATAACGCGGCGTTGTGGTAGACCGCTTGCACGTCGTCGAGGTCTTCGAGCACGTCCAGCAGCTTCTGCATCCGGGCGGCATCGTCACCCTCGAGATCGATCGGATTGTCAGCCCGCATCGTGACTTCCGCGACCTCGGCCTTGTAGCCGGCCGCCTCCAGTGCGGACTGGACCGCCTCGAAGTCGCCCGGCGCGCTCAGCACCTCGATGGCACCGTCGTCGTCGACGATCACGTCCTCGGCCCCGGCCTCGAGCGCGACGTCCATCAGCTTTTCCTCGTCGGTGCCGGGCGCATAGACCAGCTGGCCGCAGTGCTTGAACTGGAAGGCCACCGACCCTTCGGTGCCCATGTTGCCGCCGTGCTTGCTGAAGGCATGGCGTACCTCGGCCACGGTGCGCACCCGGTTGTCGGTCATGGTGTCGACGATGATGGCCGCGCCGCCGATGCCGTAGCCCTCGTAGCGGATCTCCTCGTAGTTGACGCCTTCCAGGTTGCCGGTGGCCTTGTCGATGTTGCGCTTGACGGTATCGGCCGGCATGTTGGCCGCCTTGGCCTTCTCGACCGCCAACCGCAGCCGCGGATTTGCCGTCAGGTCGCCGCCGCCGGTACGGGCAGCCACCATGATCTCGCGGATGACACGGGTCCAGACCTTGCCTCTTTTTTCATCCTGCCGCCCCTTGCGGTGCTGAATATTGGCCCATTTGCTGTGTCCTGCCACGCGGATTCCTTCAAAAAATTGGTTACCCTTGCGCCACGATTGTACTTTTGGGAATCTCCATGATCGAACCCTTCGTGATCGCACAGCGCGACGCCATCCGGTGCTGCCTGCAACCGGACAAGGCCAATCGCCACGGACTGATCACCGGCGCCACCGGTACCGGCAAGACCATCACGCTGCAAACACTGGCCGAAGCCTTCTCCGCGGCCGGGGTTCCGGTGTTCATGGCCGACGTCAAGGGCGACCTGACCGGCATCTCCCAGGCCGGCACGCTGGGCGACAAGCTGGGCCGGATCATCGCCGAACGCAAGCTCGACACGCCGGCCTTTTGCCCGTTCCCGGTCACCTTGTGGGACGTGTTCGGCAAGCAGGGCCATCCGGTGCGGGCCACCGTCAGCGACCTGGGCCCGTTGCTGCTGGCGCGTATGCTCAACCTCAACGACACCCAGGCCGGCGTGTTGCAGCTGGTGTTCAGGATCGCCGACGACCAGGGCCTGCTGCTGCTCGACATGAAGGACCTGCGCAGCATGTGCCAGTTCGTCGGTGACAACGCATCGCAGTTCACGACCAGCTATGGCAACATCAGTGCGGCCAGCATCGGCGCGATCCAGCGCGGCCTGTTGCAGATCGAAAGCCAGGGCGGCGACCAGTTCTTCGGCGAGCCCATGCTCAACATCGCCGATTTCATGCAGACCGACGGCAGCGGCAAGGGCGTGGTCAACGTGCTGGCCGCAGACCAGTTGATGAACGCGCCACGGCTGTATGCGACCTTCCTGCTGTGGCTGCTCAGCGAGTTGTTCGAGAACCTGCCCGAGGTCGGCGACCTGGACAAGCCCAAGCTGGTGTTCTTCTTCGACGAGGCCCACCTGCTGTTCGCCGATGCGCCCAAGGCGCTGGTCGAACGCATCGAGCTGGTGGTGCGCCTGGTGCGCAGCAAGGGCGTGGGCGTGTATTTCGTGACCCAGAACCCGCTGGACATTCCAGACGCGGTGCTGGCCCAGCTCGGCAACCGGGTGCAACACGCCCTGCGGGCGTTCACGCCGCGGGACCAGAAGGCCGTGAAATCCGCCGCCGAGACGATGCGCCAGAATCCGGCGCTCGACATCGCTCAGGCCATCACCGAGCTGGCCGTGGGCGAGGCACTGGTCAGTTTCCTGGATGCGAAAGGCCGCCCTGGCGTGACCGAACGCGTGTTCGTGTTGCCACCCCGCAGCCAGATCGGACCGATCACGGACGCCCAGCGCCAGGCGCTGATCGCCGGCTCCATCGTCGCCGGCGTCTACGAGAAGGCTGTTGATCGCGCGTCGGCGCACGAAGCCATCAAGGCCCGTGTCGAGGCCACGATGGCCGACGAGACCACCGCCAAGGAACAGGCCGCCAGCATGGCCCGCACGGCGAAGGACCAGGCCGGCGCGGCGGCGGACGACGACGGCGGCCTCTTCGGTTCGCTGGGCAGTCTGATCGGCGGCGGCAAGAGCGGGCGGCGCATGAGCGCCGGCGAACAGCTGTTCAAGAGCGCCGCCAGCGCCATCGGCAGCGAGGTCGGCCGCCAGATCATCCGCGGCGTGCTCGGTGGCATATTCGGGAGCAAGCGGCGCTAAGCCGCACCTGCCTTGCTGCCGCCGGGCCGAACACATCACCCCATACACACGACAAGGACCCCCCATGACCGACCTGTCCCGATTCCCCAACCTGCACCTGGTGGACCATCCCCTGGTACAGCACAAACTCACGCTGATGCGCCGCAAGGAGACCAGTACCAACGGCTTTCGGCGCCTGCTGGGCGAACTCAGCACGCTGATGGCCTACGAGGTCACGCGCGACATGCCGACCCAGCCGATCGAGATCGAGACGCCGCTGGAGACCATGTCCGGCACCACCATCGACGGCAAGAAGCTGGTGCTGGTGTCCATCCTGCGGGCCGGCACCGGCATCCTGGACGGCATGCTCAGCGTGGTGCCCGGCGCCCGCGTCGGCCACATCGGCCTGTACCGCGATCCCCAGACGCTGCAGCCGGTGGAGTATTACTTCAAGATGCCGCAGGACATGCAGGAGCGCGACGTGATCGTCGTCGACCCGATGCTGGCCACCGGCAACTCGGCCGTTGCCGCGATCGAGAAGGTCAAGGCCATGCACCCGAAGTCGGTCAAGTTCCTGTGCCTGCTGACCTGCCCCGAGGGACTGGACACCATGTACAAGTCGCATCCCGACGTGCCGGTGTTCACCGCGGCCGTCGATCGCCAGCTCAACGACCACGGCTACATCCTGCCCGGCCTGGGTGATGCGGGCGACCGGATCTTCGGCACGCAGTGAATCGACGGGCCCCGGATCGCCGCGTCAGGCCAGCCGATATACGCCCACCTCTTCCTCGATTCCCTTGAGGACCTGCTTGCCGATGAATTCGGCTTCGGGTGCGGGGTGGAGCTGGGCAAACGTGTTTTCCGACAGCAGCAGCTGGCTCTTGAACGGCTTGTTGAGTTGCTCGATGCGAGCGGCAATGATCACGTTCTTGCCGGTCAGCGAATAGAACTTGCGTGCCTCGTTACCCACATTGCCGGCAATGACCGGCCCGGAGTTGATGCCGATGCCCAGCCGGGTGGTTGGAATCGCCCCTCGGTCGGACAGGGCCGCGACGCTGTCCAGCATGGCCCGCGCCGCCGCCACGCTTTTGCGCGCATGGGCGGGATCGGCCACCGGCGCCCCGAACACGGCCATGATGCCGTCGCCCAGGATCTGCAGCACCACGCCCTGGTGCGCCTTGACGATGGGAATCAGTTCGCCGAACACCGTATTCTGGAATCGGGCGACCACGGCAGGCTCATGCGCGTCGGCAAATACCGTGAAGTCGCGAATATCGAGGAACAAGACGCTGACATCGTACTGGCGACTGGAGAAATCGATCTCGTTGGAAATCAGTTCCAGTGCGATTTCCTCCGACACCTGTTGACCGAACAAGGCCTCGACCTTCCTGAGCATGGCGCTGGTCTTTTCCTTCTCGGCCTTCAGTCTGGCCTCGGCCTTTGTCGCCGCTCTGGAGTAATAGTTGATGAGCAGCGAGATGATCAGCATGGTCGTCAGCGCGCTGCTCAGGTTGTTCTGGCTCTTCTGCGCATCGGCGATCTGGTAGATGCCATGCTGGTGGTAGAGAAACAGGTACACGTAGCTGGCAAGGATGAACCCGAGCAAGGTCAGCTGCAGCCTGGGCTTCCATGAAGGGTTGAAGAACACCAGGCCGGCCAGGTACATGAGCCAGAAATGGGCGCCGAAATCCCAGCCCAGGTAAACCGTGGTCATCACCTGGTGCAGGACCAGTTCCGTGAAGGCCAGGCTGAACGCCAGGTTGTGGCGTCCCTTCCGATTCAGAAGGAAGGCCAGCGCGAAACACGGAATGCTGAACGCGAGGTTGAACCATGCCGCTTCGACAACGCCATATTCCCGAAACCGGAAGTACGCGAAGGTGTGACCGGTCAATCCGATCAGGTACGCGGCCTGCGTGATGACATAGAAGCGCTGGTTCTCTTCGGCAACGAATCGCGATCGGAAGAACTGCACCGCATCCCCCAAGGTTCGAGCCGAACTTCCGGCAACGGCTCGCATTGTCGAGCATCGGGCCCGTCTGCGCAGGGCCCGGCATTGCCGAGACAAGCAGTCGCTGCCGCGACCGCGTGCCATCGGCCGGTGCCGACACGCGATCAGGGCGGGGCCTGGCCCGGCACGCGCAACACGGTGCGCAGCACCATGTCCACCAGCAGCTGCTCGCCGGCGGCGAAGTCCTCGGGCTCCATCTCCGGCTTGCCCAGCACCAGGCAGATCTGGCTGGCGAAGTCCGCATAGGCCTGGGTCGACGACCACAGGATCACCATCAGGTGCGCCGCATCCACCTTGCGGCACACGCCTTGTTCGGCCCACTGGTTGAAGACCGCGATATCGGCCTGCAGGGCCGGCAATACGCGGTCGCGGATTTCCTGGGCGAACAGCGGCGCGCCGGAGATGACCTCGTTGGCATAGACCCGTGAATCGAACGGATGCTCGCGCGAGAAACGCAGCTTGCCGGCGATATAGCGGCGCAGTGCCCGTTCCGGGTCGTCCGCGTTCTCGGTGATCGCCGCCATGTACGACAACCACACGTCCAGCACGCCGTGCAACACGCGGCGGTACAGGGCTTCCTTGCTCGAGAAGTAATACAGCAGGTTCTGCTTGGCGGTGCCGACCTCGCGTGCGATGTGGTCCAGTGACACGCCTCCGAAACCACGTTGTGCGAACAGGCGTTTGGCCGCTTCGAGGATTTCCTGTTCCAGCCGTTCCCGGCTGTCGCTTCGTTTTTCCCTGACCGGTCCCGGTTTTCGCTTGATCGCCATGCCGCGCATGGTAGCGGCAATTGCCGGCGCACCCTGGCCCGACTCTTGCAGAGACGGGAAAGCGGGTAATCCCTAGTTGAAGGGGCACCGCGATGAAGATCAAATGCACCAAATGTTTACCAGTTGGTAAGAGTTGAAAACGCAACGCACCACAACGAGGCACACGATGAGTTCAACCGAGACCTCCCGCACTGCGCCACCGGACATCCGGGCCGGTCGCCTCGATGCCGGGCAATACCCGCGCAACTTCTGCGACGCGCATCCGCCGCTGACGCTGGCCCAGGCCCGGGTCGAGGCGGACCGTTGTTATTACTGCTTCGAAGCGCCCTGCCAGGCGGCCTGTCCGACCGGCATCGACGTGCCGAGCTTCATCCAGCGGATCGCCGACAACAACATCCGGGGCTCGGCACACGCCATCCTCAGTGCCAACCCGCTGGGCGGCATGTGCGCCCGGGTCTGTCCGACCGAGGTGTTGTGCGAAGAGGCCTGCGTGCGCAACACCCACGAGGACAAGCCGGTCGAGATCGGCCAGTTGCAGCGGTATGCGACTGACGCCTATTTCGCCGATCCGGGCGCGCCGCTGTTCACCCGGGCCGCGGCCACCGGCCGCACGGTCGCCGTCGTGGGTGCCGGCCCGGCCGGCCTGGCCTGTGCCCATGGCCTCGCGCGGCTGGGGCACACGGTCGTGGTGTTCGATGCCAATGCCAAGCCCGGCGGCCTGAACGAATATGGCCTGGCCACCTACAAGACGGTCGACGACTTCGCGCAACGCGAGGTCGAGTGGCTGCTGTCCATCGGCGGCATCGACATCCGCAACAAGACCGCGCTGGGGCGTGACGTCACGCTGGAGCAATTGACCCGGGACTACGACGCCGTCTTCCTGGGCATGGGGCTGGCCGGCGTCAACACCATCGGCATCCCGGAGCCCGAAGCCGTCGGTGTGCGCAACGCGGTCGAATTCATCGCCGAGTTGCGCCAGGCCAAGGACTATGCGCAGGTACCGGTCGGCCGCCGCGTCGTCGTGATCGGTGGCGGCATGACGGCGGTGGACGCGGCCGTGCAGTCGCGCAAGCTGGGCGCGGACGAGGTCAGCATCGTCTACCGCCGCGGCGAAGACGCCATGTCGGCGTCCGCGCACGAACGCGACTGGGCGCGCACGAACGGCGTGCAGGTGCGGCATTGGGCCACGCCCAAGGAGATCTTCGCCCAGGATGGCCATGTCACCGGCGTGCGGTTTGCGCGCACGCGGCTGCAGGCCGGCAAGCTGGTCGAGACCGGCGAGGACTTCACCGTGCCGGCCGACATGGTGCTCAAGGCCATCGGCCAGTCGCTGGTGGCGCAGCCCTTGGGAGCGATGGTCGAACTTCAGGGCGGACGTATCGTCACCGACGCCGACGGCGCAACCTCGCATGCCCGGATCTGGGCCGGAGGCGACTGCCGCTCCGGCGGCCTCGACCTGACCGTGGAGGCCGTGGAACACGGCAAACGCGCGGCGCTGGCCATGCACAAGGTGCTGAGCACATGAGCCGCCGGGCCGCTCCAAGGCGAATAACCTCGCAGCGCGGAGCGCGAAGGGATTGCCTGATGAGCCGCCGGGCCGCCCCAAGGCGAATAACCTCGCAGCGCGGAGCGCGAAGGGATTGCCTGATGAGCCGCCGGGCCGCCCCAAGGCGCATAGCCCCTCAGCGCATCGCGCGCAGGGTACCCCCAGTGACGGCACATCGCGACCCTGGCACGAATACGATCACGGAGAAACACCATGGCTGACCTGAGCACCGAGTTCCTGGGC
Organism: Comamonadaceae bacterium G21597-S1; assembly: GCA_027214345.1. Lineage (GTDB taxonomy): Bacteria > Pseudomonadota > Gammaproteobacteria > Burkholderiales > Burkholderiaceae_C > CAISIP01. The sequence continues at coordinate 367,044 of JAPWHR010000005.1, read as the reverse complement.
ATCAAGAGCCCCAACCCGTTCTGGCTGGCGTCCGCGCCACCCACCGACAAGGAATACAACGTCGTACGCGCCTTCGAAGCCGGCTGGGGCGGCGTGGTCTGGAAGACCGTGGGCGAAGACCCGCATGTCGTCAACGTCTACGGACCGCGTTACGGCGCCCTGCTGGGCAATGACCGGCGCGTGATCGGCTTCAACAACATCGAGCTGATCTCGGACCGACCGCTCAAGACCAACCTGGACGAGATCCGCCGCGTCAAGCGCGCCTGGCCGGACCGCGCCGTGGTCGTGTCCATCATGGTGCCATGTGAGGAGGCGTCATGGAAACGCATCCTGCCGATGGTCGAGGACACCGGCTGCGACGGCATCGAACTGAACTTCGGCTGCCCGCACGGCATGAGCGAGCGCGGCATGGGTTCGTCGGTGGGCCAGGTGCCGGAATACATCGAGATGGTCGCACGCTGGTGCAAGACCTATTCCAAGCTGCCGGTGATCGTCAAGCTCACGCCCAACATCACCGACATTCGTTACCCGGCGCGCGCCGCCAAGGCCGGCGGTGCCGATGCGGTCTCGCTGATCAACACCATCAACTCCATCATGGGCGTCGACCTCGCGACCATGACGATGTCGCCCAGCGTCGGCAAGCAGGGCTCGCACGGCGGTTATTGCGGCACCGCGGTGCGCCCGATCGCACTCAACATGGTGGCCGAGATCGCGCGCGACCCGCAAACCGCCGGTTTGCCGATCTCGGGCATCGGCGGCGTGCATACCTGGCACGACGCGGCCGAATTCATCGCGCTGGGCGCGGGCACGGTGCAGGTCTGCACCGCGGCCATGGTGTACGGCTTTCGCATCGTGCAGGACATGTGCGACGGGTTGTCCAACTTCATGGACCAACAGGGCTACACCCGGGTGTCGCAGATGGTCGGCAAAGCGGTTCCCAGCATCACCGGCTGGAACAACCTGAACATGAACCATGTCGAGAAGGCGGTCATCAACCAGGACAGCTGCATCCAGTGTGGTCGTTGCCACGTGGTGTGCGAAGACACCTCGCACCAGGCCATCTTTGCCACCAAGGACGGCAAGCGCCATTTCGAGATCAACGAGGCCGAATGCGTGGGCTGCAACTTGTGCGTGTCGGTCTGCCCGGTGCCCGAGACGATCACGATGCGCACCCTGGCCGCCGGCGAGACCGACCAGCGCACCGGCAAGCCGGTGCCGGGCCACTACGCCAACTGGACCACCCATCCGAACAACCCGATGCGGGTCGCGGCCTGAGCCGGCGCGCCACGCATATGATGTTTGTCTGAATCAACCCGACGCAAAGGCATTCCCATGAGCTCCATCCTGATTCGCGGCGGCACGGTCGTCAACGCAGACCGCCAGTTCAAAGCCGATGTGTTGTGCATCGACGGCACCATCCACAGTGTCGGCACCAAGCTCGACAAGCCCTCCGGCACCAAGACCATCGACGCCAGCGGCCAGTACGTGATGCCCGGCGGCATCGACCCGCACACCCACATGCAGCTGCCCTTCATGGGCACGGTGGCGGTCGACGACTTCTACTACGGCACCGCGGCCGCACTGGCCGGCGGCACCACATCGATCATCGATTTCGTGATTCCCAATCCGCAGCAGCCGTTGATGGATGCCTACCAGCAGTGGCGCGGCTGGGCCGACAAGGCTGCCGCCGACTACGGCTTTCACGTCGCCGTGACCTGGTGGAGCGAAGGCGTGCATGCCGACATGGGCAAGCTGGTCAAGAACGAAGGCATCAACAGCTTCAAGCACTTCATGGCCTACAAGAACGCCATCATGTGCGACGACGAGACGCTGGTGAACAGCTTCAAGCGCGCGCTCGAACTCGGCGCCATGCCCACGGTCCATGCCGAGAACGGCGAGCTGGTCTACCTGCTGCAGCAGGAGGTCATGAAAATGGGCATCACCGGCCCCGAGGGCCACCCACTGTCGCGCCCGCCGATGGTCGAGGCCGAAGCGGCCAACCGCGCGATCGCGATCGCCGACGTGATCGGCGTGCCGATCTACGTCGTGCACGTGTCGTGCATCGAATCGGCCGAAGCCATCGCCCGCGCCCGTGCGCGCGGCCAGCGCGTCTACGGCGAGGTGCTGGCCGGCCACCTGGTGGTCGACGACTCGGTCTACCGCAACCCGGACTTCACCGCGGCCGCCGCGCACGTGATGAGCCCGCCGTTCCGGCCCAAGGGCAACCAGGAATTCCTGTGGCGCGGCCTGCAGTCGGGCAACCTGCACACCACGGCCACCGACCATTGCGTGTTCTGCGCCGAGCAGAAGGCGGCCGGCAAGATGGACTTCAGCAAGATCCCGAACGGCACCGGCGGCGTCGAGGAACGCCTGGCCGTGATCTGGGACCAGGGCGTCAACACCGGTCGCCTGACGCCCAGCGAGTTCGTCGCCGTCACCTCGGCCAACACAGCCAAGTTGTTCAACATCTATCCGCGCAAGGGCTGCATCAATGCCGGCGCCGATGCCGACATCGTGGTCTGGGACCCCGAAGGCAGCAAGACCTTGTCGGTCAAGACGCAGCACAGCCGCGGCGACTACAACATCTTCGAAGGCATGACGGTGCGCGGCGTTCCGAGCCACACCGTGAGCCGGGGCAAGCTGGTGTACGCGAAGGGCGAGCTGCGCGCCGAGAAAGGCGCTGGTCAATACGTCAAGCGCCCGGCCTTCGGCAGCAACTTCGACGCGGCCGGCAAACGCGCCGAGGCGACCCGGCCCACCGCCGTCAAGCGCCCTGCCGCCAAGCGCAAGGCCAAGGCCTGAGCGTACTGCGCTCCCCTGCCCCTGGCACCCTCGACCCCATGACAAGGACAAGCCCATGAACGAAGCCGTGATGAACCCCAAGACGTCCGCCGCGAACATCGATGCCGTGCGTATCGATGGCGAGCGCCTGTGGAACTCGCTGATGGAGTTGGCGCAGATCGGCGCCACGCCCAAGGGCGGGGTATGCCGCCTGACGCTGACCGACCTGGACAAGCAAGGGCGTGACCTGGTGCTGCAATGGGCGCGCGACGCCGGCATGACGGTCACCATCGACAAGATCGGCAATGCGTTCATGCGACGCGCCGGTCGCAACAATACGCTGCCGCCCATCGTCACCGGCAGCCACATTGACACCCAGCCCACCGGCGGCAAGTTCGATGGCAACTACGGCGTGCTGGCCGGCATCGAGGTGGTGCGCACGCTCAACGACCACGGCATCGAGACCGAAGCCCCGATCGAGGTCGCGTTCTGGACCAACGAGGAAGGTTCGCGCTTCGTGCCGGTGATGATGGGCTCGGGCGTGTTCGCCAAGGCCTTCACGCTCGAACATGCGTATGCGGCGAAGGACACGGCCGGCAAGTCGGTCAAGGAAGAACTCGAGCGCATCGGCTACATCGGTACCGAGGAGCCGGGCCAGCACCCGATTGGTGCGTATTTCGAGACCCATATCGAACAAGGCCCGGTGCTCGAGGACAATGACGTCACGATCGGTGTCGTGCAAGGCGTGCTCGGCATCCGCTGGTTCGACTGTACCGTCACCGGCATGGAGGCCCACGCCGGCCCGACACCGATGGCCTTGCGCAAGGACGCGCTGCAGGTGGCCACCCACCTGATGCAGGAGGTCGTCGCCGCCGCACTGCGCCACAAGCCGCACGGGCGCGGCACGGTCGGCATGGTGCAGGTGTTCCCGAACAGCCGCAACGTGATCCCGGGCCGGGTCCAGTTCTCCATCGACCTGCGCAACGCCACCGACGCACTGGTGGACACCATGGCCGACGAGGTCAAGGCGTTTGCCGCGAAACTGAGCCAGGAAAGCGGACTGCCGATCGAGATCAAGCAGGTCTCGGGTTATCCGGCCCAGGCTTTCCACCCCGACTGCGTCGACGCCGTCGGCCGGGCCGCGGCCAAGCTGGGTTATTCCAACATGCCGGCCGTCTCCGGCGCCGGACACGACGCGGTCTACATGGCGCAACTCGCACCCGCCGGCATGATCTTCATCCCCTGCAAGGACGGCATCAGCCACAACGAGATCGAGGACGCCAAGCCCGAACACATCACGGCCGGTTGCAACGTGTTGCTCCATGCCATGCTCGAGCGTGCCGGCACGTAACTTGCTGAGATCGTCTTGCCCGGCATCGACGCAGCCATGCCCGGCCACGGCTGCCATCCGAACCACAACTCCGTCCACCGCTGATCAACCTCGAAGGAACACCGCCATGACCATTCTCAATCGCCGCCACGCCGTCGCGCTGGCCGTATCGCTGGCCACCCTGGTACCCGGCCTGGCCCTGGCCCAGGCCAAGCTCAAGGTCGCAGCCATCTACACGGTGCCGTTCGAACAGCAGTGGGTCAGCCGCATCCACAAGGCGCTCAAGGCCGCCGAAGCCCGTGGCGAGATCGAATACAAGGCCAGCGAAAACGTCTCCAACGCCGACTACGAACGCGTGATGCGCGAATACGCGACCGGCGGCAACAGCCTGATCGTCGGCGAGGCCTTTGCCGTCGAAGCCGCCGCACGCAAGGTGGCCAAGGACTTCCCCAAGGTCTCGTTCCTGCTGGGATCGTCGGGCAAGCCGCAGGCGCCGAACTTCAGCGTGTTCGACAACTACATCCAGGAACCCGCCTACCTGACCGGCATGATTGCCGGCGGCATGACCAAGACCCACAAGATCGGCATGGTCGGCGGCTTCCCGATTCCCGAGGTCAACCGCCTGATGAACGCCTTCATGATGGGCGCCAAGGAGGTCAACCCCAAGGTCGAGTTCAGCGTGAGTTTCATCAACAGCTGGTTCGACCCGCCCAAGGCCAAGGAAGCGGCGTTCGCGATGATCGACAAGGGCGCCGACATCCTGTATGCCGAGCGTTTCGGCGTCAGCGATGCGGCCAAGGAAAAAGGCAAGCTGGCGATCGGCAACGTCATCGACACCCAGCCCCAGTACCCCGACACCGTCGTGGCCTCGGCGCTGTGGAACATGGAGCCCAGCATCGACCGCGCGATCAAGATGGTCAAGGACGGCACCTTCAAAGCCGAGGACTACGGCCCGTATTCGATGATGAAACACAAGGGCTCCGAACTGGCGCCGCTGGGCACCTTCGCCTCCAAGGTGCCTGCCGACCTGATGGCCAAGGTCAAGGCCAAGGAAAAGGCCATCCTGGACGGAAAATTCACCGTCAAGGTGGACGACGGCCAGCCCAAGTCGACGGCCAGGTAGGCCGCAGATGCTGCAGGGGACACCCCCATCGGCGGGTGTCCCATTTTTTTGACCCACAGGCATGACGGAACCGGTACTCCAGCTCGATCGGATCACCAAGCGATTTGGCGATCTGGTCGCCAACGACGCCATCTCGCTGCAACTGCACGCGGGCGAGGTGCTCGCCTTGCTGGGAGAAAACGGCGCCGGCAAGTCGACGCTGGTTTCGATCCTGTTCGGCCACTACGTGGCCGACGCCGGCCGGATCACGGTTTTCGGGAAGCCGCTGGAGCCCGGCAATCCGAAGGCGGCTCTGGATGCAGGCATCGGCATGGTGCACCAGCATTTCACGCTGGCCGACAACCTCAGCGTGCTCGACAACATCGTCATGGGTTCGGAGCCCTTGTGGCAACCGTTCACCCGGAACCGGGCCGCGCGCCAGCGGCTGGCCGACGTGGCGACACGGTTCGGCCTGGACGTGAATCCGGACGCCTTGATCGGCTCGTTGTCGGTCGGTGAGCGCCAGCGCGTCGAGATCCTCAAGGCCTTGTACCGCGGCGCCCGCATCCTGATTCTGGACGAGCCGACCGCGGTGCTGACACCGGGCGAGAGCGAAGCCCTGTTCGAGGTGCTCGGCCAGATGGTCGCGCAAGGCCTGTCCATCATCTTCATCAGCCACAAGCTCGGCGAAGTGCTGCGCGTATCCGATCGCATCGCGGTGCTGCGCGGCGGCAAGCTCGTGGCCCAGGCCGAGGCCAACGCGACGACGCAGGAACAACTGGCCTTGTGGATGGTCGGCCATGCCGTCGACACGCCCCAGGCGCCGCCGGCCGCCGCGGCCGGTGACGTGGTGTGTTCGCTGGACCGGGTATCGGCCGGGACCGGCCGCGAGCGGCTCGACGACGTGTCGCTGGAATTGCGCGCCGGCGAGATCGTCGCCATTGCCGGAGTCTCCGGCAACGGACAGACGGCGCTGGCCGAACTGTTGTCGGGCACCCGGGCCGCCAGCAGCGGCACGGTGCGCCTGCTGCAGGGGCCGCTGGCGCGCCGGCCGTCGCAGCTGGTCGCCCTCGGCGTGGCACGCATTCCCGAGGACCGGCATGCGGTCGGCGTCGTCGGCGACCTGCCGGTATGGGAGAACGTGGTCTCCGAACGCCTGCGCAGCCCGGTGTTCTCGCGCGGGTCCTGGGTGCGGCGGGCACGGGCACGCGCGCACGCGGACACCGTCATCGCGCGTTTCGACGTGCGCGGCGCCGGCGCCCTGGCGCCGGCGCGTGCGCTGTCGGGCGGCAACATGCAAAAACTCATCCTCGGGCGCGCCTTGCTGCATCCCGACAACGATGCATCGGGCCCGGCCATCACGCCGCGGCTGATCGTCGCCCACCAGCCCAGCTGGGGCCTGGACATCGGCGCCGTGGCCTTCGTGCAGCAGCAACTGATCGCGGCACGCGACGCCGGCGCCGCCGTGCTGCTGATCTCGGACGACCTGGACGAGGTCATGGCCATGGGCGACCGCATTGCCGTGATGCATGCCGGCCGCCTCAGTGCCGCGCGCCCTGCCGCCGACTGGAGCCGCGAAACGATCGGACTGGCCATGGCCGGCGCGAAGGCCGAAACCGGGGCCGGCGCATGAGGCTGGAAAAACGCAACACCCATTCCACCGCCGCGCTAGTGCTCGCGCCGATCGGCGCGGTCGTGTTCACGCTGCTCGTCAGTTCCGTACTGGTGTGGTGGGCCGGCGCAGCGGTCACGGAGACCTATGCCTTGTTGCTCAAGGGCGGTTTCGGTTCGGTGTTCGCGCTCAGCGAGACGCTGACCCGCGCGGTGCCGCTGATCTTCACCGGCCTGGCCGTCACCGTGGCGTTCAAGGCCCGGCTGTTCAACATCGGCGCCGAAGGCCAGCTCTACGTCGGCGCGCTGGCTGCCGTGGCGGTCGGCGGCATGCACGGCGGCACCGGTTTCGACCTGCCCCCGGCCCTGTTGTTCGCGCTGATGCTGCTGGCCAGTGCGCTGGCCGGTGCGCTGCTGCTGCTGGGTCCGGCCCTGCTCAAGTCGCGCCTGGGCGTCGACGAAGTGGTCACCACGCTGCTGCTCAATTTCATCGTGCTGCTGTTCGTCTCGATGATGCTCGACGGCCCGATGAAGGACCCGCTGGCCATGGGTTGGCCGCAAAGCGTGGGCCTGCTGGGCGAGCTGGAACTGTCCAAGCTCATTGCGCAGACGCGCCTGCACACCGGGCTGTTGTGGGCCTGCGCGCTGGCCGTCGTCGTCTGGGTGCTGATGCGCTACACGGTGCTCGGTTTCGACATCCGCGCCATCGGCGCCAATGCCCGCGCGGCCGCCTTCGCCGGCGTGCCAGTGACACGCACCGTGGTGCTGGTCGCCATGTTGTCCGGCGCGCTGGCCGGGCTGGCCGGCGCGATCGAGGTCGCCGGCCGCACCAGCTACGTCACGCTGGACATGTCGCCCGGCTACGGCTACACCGGCATCGTCATCGCGATGTTGGCCGGCCTGCACCCGCTGGCCGTGGTCGCGGCCAGCGTATTCGTCGCCGGCATGCTGGTGGGCGCCGACAGCATGAGCCGCGCCGTCGGAGTACCGACCTTCATCGCCGACGTCATCGTCGCCGCCTCGCTGATCGCGGTGCTCGTGGCCACGCTGCTGACGCAATACCGGGTGCGCCGCGCATGAGCTGCGCCGGGCCGCCCCAAGCAAGCTCGCACCGCAGCGCGCAGCGCGGAGGTCTCTCCGTGAGCGCTGCGCCGGGCCGCCCCAAGCAAGCTCGCACCGCAGCGCGCAGCGTGGAGGTCTCTCCATGAGCGCTGCGCCGGGCCGCCCCAAGCAAGCTCGCACCGCAGCGCGCAGCGTGGAGGTGACTTCATGAGCGAAGTGCTCGACATGCTGGCGCAACCGGCGTTCTGGATCGCCGTGCTGCGCATCGCCACGCCGCTGATCCTGGGCACGCTGGGCGTGTTGTTGTGCGAACGCGCCGGCGTGTTGAATCTGGGCATCGAAGGCATCATGGTCGCCGGGGCGTTTGCCGGCTGGCTGGCGGTCTACGGGGGCGCCTCCTTGTGGACCGGCGTGCTGGTCGCCGCGCTGACCGGTGCCGTCTTCGGCCTGTTGCATGCGTTTCTCACCGTGTCGCTGGCGCTGTCGCAACATGTCTCCGGCCTGGGCATCACGCTGCTGGCGACCGCGCTGAGTTATTACGGCTACCGCGTCAGCTTCCCCAAGGTCTCGACACCGCCGACGGTCGAGCCGTTCGCCGAGATGGACTGGATCGGCATCCCGGTACTGGCCCAGCAAACGCCGCTGACGCTGCTGGCCCTGGTGATGGTGCCGTTGCTGGCCTATGTGCTGTACCGCACGCCGGTCGGGCTGGCGGTACGCATGGTGGGCGAGAACCCGCAGGCGGCCGAAGGCCAGGGCGTGTCGGTGGCCGCCGTGCGCACCGGGGCCATCGTCGCCGGCTCGGCGTTGATGGGTGTTGCCGGCTCCTTCCTGACCCTGTCGGCCTTCAACGCGTTTTTCTTCAACATGGTCAACGGCCGCGGCTGGATCTGCGTCGCGCTGGTCGTGTTCGCGTCCTGGCGACCCGGCAAGGCCTTGCTCGGCGCCGTGTTGTTCGCATTCTTCGACGCGCTGCAGCTGCGGCTGCAGCAATCGGGCGGCGCCACCCTGCCCTACCAGATGTACCTGATGCTGCCGTACGTGTTGTCCATCGCCGCCCTGGTGCTGGTCGCACGCAAGGCGAGTTACCCGCAGGCCCTGATGAAACCGTACCGCAAGGGAGAACGCTAGGATGAAGACGCCCCCCGTCTGTCCGGTTTCACTGCGTGTAAACCGGCCGACCCCCCCACTGGGGGGCGGGCCGACCGCTTCGGAGCGGCCGTGCGCGGCGGCCCCTGGATGCAGGACGCCCCCCGTCTGTCCGATTTCACTGCGTGTAAACCGGCCGACCCCCCCACTGGGGGGCGGGCCGACCGCTTCGGAGCGGCCGTGCGCGACGGCCCCTGGTGGAAGGACGCCCCCCGTCTGTCCGGTTTCACTGCGTGTAAACCGGCCGACCCCCCCACTGGGGGGCGGGCCGGCCGCTTCGGAGCGGCCGTGCGCGACGGCCCCTGGTGGAAGGACGCCCCCTGTCTGTCCGGTTTCACTGCGTGTAAACCGGCCGAACTACCACTGGGGGGCGCCCCCTACGGCCTGGCAGAGCCAGTTCGGTGGGGGCCTGGACCGGCACAATATGCGGGCCTGCGCCGTACGGCGCCTGACAAGAACCTTTGAGAAATCGTGATGACCGTGGCATCCCCCGAAACGAATCCAGCAACCCTGGCCGTCGACGTCAAGAACGCGTCGTTGATCTACAACCCGCACAGCGACGCTCCGGTGCATGCGCTGAGCAACGTCGACCTGGCCATCGAGCCGGGGCAGTTCGTCTCGCTGATCGGCCCCTCGGGCTGCGGCAAGACCACCTTGCTGCGCGTGATCGCCGACCTGGAGCACATCACCGCGGGCCGTGCGCTGGTCAATGGCGTGTCGCCGCACGAGGCCCGGCTCGCACGGGCCTACGGTTACGTGTTCCAGGCGCCGGGCCTGTTCCCGTGGCGCACCGTGCTGGGCAATGTCAAGCTGCCGCTGCAGATCCACGGCCGCAGCGCCGCCGAATGCGAATCCATCGCACGCGAGCAGCTGCAACGCGTAGGCCTGGCCGGCTTCGAATCCAAGTACCCGTGGCAACTCTCGGGCGGCATGCAGCAGCGGGTGTCGATCGCCCGCGCCTTGTCGTTCGAGCCACGCATCCTGATGATGGACGAGCCCTTCGGCGCGCTGGACGAGATCACCCGCGACCGGCTCAACGAACAGCTGCAGCAACTGTGGCAACGCGAGCGCCGCACCGTCGTGTTCGTGACCCACTCGATCGCCGAGGCGGTCTACCTGTCCAGCCGCATCGTCATCATGTCGCCGCGGCCCGGGCGCATCGTCAAGGTCATCGATTCGCCACTGCCCGACGAACGCACGCTGGACATGCGCGACTCGGCCGAATTCGTCCAGGTTGCGCACGAGGTGCGCGAGGCGCTGGCCCATGGCCATGACGAATAAGCAAGGCGCCGACAGCCGGGTCGCGGCGCTGGCCCACCAGGGCGTGCCGATCGCGGTCGTGCTGGCGCTGATCGTGCTGGCCTGGTACGGCCTGGCGGTGGCGCTCAATGCCCAGGGCGCGATCGAACGCGACCTGTCCGACGTGCAGTGGGACTGGCAACAACTCGTGGCCACGACCTGGTCCATGGAGCGTCCGGTGCTGCCGGCGCCGCACCAGGTCGCACTGGATTTGTGGGGCAGCATCACCGGCTGGCCGTTGGGCTCGCCGCGCAACCTGCTGTTCCACACGGCCGTCACCGCGGAGTCGACGCTGGTGGGGTTCGTCATGGGCACCGCACTCGGGCTGCTGCTGTCGATCGCCATCGTGCATTCGCGCACCCTGGACCGGGCCTTGCTGCCGTGGATCGTCGCGTCGCAGTCGGTCCCCGTACTGGCGATCGCGCCCATCGTGCTGGTCATCCTGGGCTCGATCGGCCTGACCGGCGTGGCGCCCAAGGCGGTGATTGCCATGTACCTTTCCTTTTTCCCGGTCACCGTGGCCATGGTGCAGGGGCTGCGTTCGCCGCAGGTGATCGAAACCGAGATGCTGCACACCTACGCCGCCACACCGTGGCAGGCCTTGTGGATGTTGCGTCTGCCAGCCTCGCTGCCCTTCCTGTTCCCGGCGCTGCGTATCGGCGTGGCGGCCAGCCTGGTCGGCGCCATGGTCGCCGAATTGCCGACCGGCGCCCAGGCCGGCCTGGGTGCACGGCTGCTGACCGGCTCGTATTACGGCCAGACCATCCAGATCTGGTCGGCCCTGGTGATGTCGGCCGTGCTGGGCCTGGTGCTGACCGCGGCCATGGCCGGCCTCGAATACCTGGTGTTGCGCCGCAGGAGGCAGGCGTGAGCCGCCGGGCCGCTCCCAAGGCGAGCCGCCCCGCAGCGCGTAGCGCGGAGGCTAGTCCAGTGAACGCCGCCGTCACGAACGCCCCCGACGGCAAGGCGACGGCGGTGCTGGTTGCAATCTCGTTTGCGCTCGCGCTGGCGCTGATGTTCTCGCCGCTGGCGTCGCCCGAGGCGCCGGTGGGCATCGCGTTCTGGAGCGCCACCGCCGTGCTCGCCATTCTGGCCTCGGTCGGCATCCGTCGGGTGGCGGCGATCCAGGGCACCGGCAGCGGTTTCTACGCCAGCATGACGGCAGCCTTGTTCGGCATCTGGATCGTCTATTTCTGGCAGTTGCTGGTGGTCGCGGCCGAGGTGCCGCGGGTGTTGTTGCCCTCGCCGGCGCTGATCGTGGCCTCCTTGTGGGAGAACCTGGGCACGCTGGGCGGCGACTTCGTGCAGACCGTCGTCAAGGCGGTGTTCGTGGGATGGGCACTGGGTTGCAGCCTGGGTTTCCTGGTCGCGATCGCGATCGACCGCATGCCCTTCCTGCAACGCGGCCTGCTGCCGATCGCGTCGCTGACCAGTGCCATTCCGCTGGTGGGCGTGGCGCCTATCGCGATCATGTGGTTCGGCTTCGAATGGCCGTCCAAGGCGGCGGTGGTCGTGTTGATGACCTTTTTTCCGATGCTGGTCTCCACGCTGGCCGGTCTGCAGGCCTCGCAGCGGCTCGAGCGCGAGCTGATGCACAGTTACGCCGCCAGCTACCTGCGTACCTTGTGGTCGCTGCGCCTGCCGTCCGCCGTGCCGTTCATGTTCGCAGCACTCAAGGTGAACGCAAGCCTGGCGCTGATCGGCGCCATCGTGGCCGAGTTCTTCGGCTCGCCGACAACCGGGCTGGGCTTCCGCATCTCGACCGAGGCACTGAAGATGAACATGACGCTGGTCTGGGCCGCCGTCGTGGTCGCGGCCGTGACCGGGTCCACCGCCTATGCCTTGCTCAGCCGCCTGGAGCGCAAGGTCGCGTTCTGGCATCCCTCGATCCGGGGCCGCCGATGAGCCATGTCAAGACTTCGCGTCAGCACCGATTGCCGTCCATGCCGGCGTCGATTAGGCTGTCGTGTTGATCACCCGTCCCCTTTTTCCCAACCCCAAGGAGTGTTTATGTTCCGACGTTCGAAGTTGACCCAGATCCTGCTGGCAGGCGTGCTTGCCGCCACCGGATTCGCCGCCACGGCGCAGGAGAAAGTGACCGTGCAACTCAAGTGGCTGCCGCAGGCGCAGTTCGCCGGTTATTACGTGGCCCAGGCCAAGGGGTATTACAAGGCCGAGGGCCTGGATGTGACGATCAAGGCCGGCGGCCCCGACATCTCGCCGGTCCAGGTCATCGCCGGCAAGGGTGCCGACGTGGTCGTCAACTGGATGCCCGACGCACTGGCCGCCCGCGAGGCCGGCGTGCCGCTGGTCAACATCGCCCAGGTGTTCAACCGCTCCGGCATGATGCTGACCTGCAAGAAGGCCAGCGGCGTGTCCAGCCCGAAAGACCTCAAGGGCAAGACCCTGGGAGTGTGGTTCGGCGGCAATGAATACCCGTTCCTGAACTGGATGGCCAAGCTCGGCTACAAGCCCGACACCGACATCAAGATCATGAAGCAGGGCTTCAACGTCGATCCGCTGCTGCAGAACCAGGCCGCGTGTATCTCGACCATGATCTACAACGAGTACTGGCAGGTGATCGATGCCGGCGTCAAGGAAAGCGACCTGGTCACCTTCTTCTATGAAGACCAGGGCGTGGCCTCGCTGGAAGACGGCCTGTACGTGCTCGAGTCCAACCTGAAGGACCCGGCCTTCGTCAAGCGCATGGCCAAGTTCCTCAAGGCCACCTTCAAGGGCTGGAACGAAGCCGTCAAGGATCCGGCCGGTGCGGCCAAGATCGTCGTGGCTGCCGACATGTCCGGCAGCGCGACCGAGAAGGTGCAGAAACGCCAGATGGAAAACGTCGCCAAGCTGATCACCAACGCCAACTCGCCAAAGATGGGTTACCTGGAGCCGGCCGCCTACGAGCGCACGGTCAAGGTGCTGCTGTCCAGCGGCAGCGCGCCGGTGATCAAGAAGGATCCGGGCAAGGACGGTTATACCCACGCGGTCTGGGAAGCAGCCAGGTAAGACGGTTTCGCCAGGCTTGCCGCGCACGTCGTTGCGTCCGCGGCAACCGATCCGAAGGCCCCGGCTGTCGCGATAGCCGGGGCTTTTTTGCGCCCGGCGCCGGCTCGTTGCAGCGTGGGGCCCGACCCGGCCTGCCTAGTACCTCCGCCAGCCCACACGCGCCGCGTACAGCGCCGCGGCACCACAAGCGAACATCAACAGCCCGAGGCCGCCCCAGACGAACCAGCGCGATGCAAGTTCGCGCCAGCCCCAGACAGTCGCGTATTCGGGCGGTGCGCCATCGCGCGACATGCGCCGCAACGACGGCAACTCGCCGCCGCGATCGAATGGCAGTCGCCGCCCCAGCGTTGCCGACTCTCCCGGCGTCTGTACCGTCGGCGCGGCCAGTGAATCCAGGCGGCGCTGGAACTCTGCGCACGCCTGCTCCTGCGTCATGCCGGCATACGGATCGGGCGCTGAACCGGACGCAGATCTCGTTGCTGCCGGGCCCAGGACCAGTTGGCAGTCCCACAGTCGCATGGGCCCGTTGCGCAGTCGACTGCCGAACGATTCAGGCGAACAATGCACCGATCGCACCGTGGGCACCACATCCGCACGACCGGCCCCCAGGAAGGCACGGGTATCGGGCAGCAGCATGAGGCCGCCGGGCATGAACAAGGCGCCAATCGGAAACACCACGCCGATCAATCCGCTGGCCGCCAGAAAAACCGCCAGCACGCGGTAGATGACACGTTGCATCGAAGTTCTCCCGCCAACCGTTGCGCGACCATCCCGCCGCGGCGGGTCGATCCCGGCCCGCCGATACCACGCACGCCGTGGCCGCAGCCGCGTACGGTACCAGCAATTGCCCGCGGGCGGACATCGGCAGGGCCCGCGGCGCTACCATCGACCCATGGCCGACGCAAACGGCGCCGGTCGACCACCGCCAAGGCGAATCGCGCCGCGCGGCATCGCACCCCGATAGGAGTAAGACACCATGCTCGACCTGCTGCTGCACAACGCCACGCTGCCCGACGGCCGCAGCCCGATGGCCATCGCCGTGCAGGGCGGCCGCATCGTCGACGTGGCGAGCGTCATCGACGCGCCGGCGCGCGAGACCATCGATGCCCAGGGCTTGCTGGTCAGCCCACCGTTCGTCGATGCCCATTTCCACATGGATTCGACGCTCAGCTACGGCATGCCGCGGGTCAACCAGAGCGGCACCTTGCTCGAAGGCATCGCCTTGTGGGGCGAACTCAAGCCGACACTGACCCAGGAGGCCGTGATCGAACGGGCTCTGGCCTACTGCGACTGGGCCGTGGCCCGCGGCCTGCTTGCCATCCGTTCGCACGTCGACACCAGCGACGCGCGACTGCTGGCGGTCGAGGCGCTGCTCGAGGTGAAGCAACGCGTCGCCCCGTACCTCGACCTCCAACTGGTCGCGTTCCCGCAGGACGGCGTGTTGCGCAGCCCGGGTGCACGGGCCAACCTGGAGCGGGCGCTGGACATGGGCGTGGACGTGGTGGGTGGCATCCCTCATTTCGAACGCACGATGGCGGAGGGCGCAGCCAGCGTCCAGTTGCTTTGCGAGATCGCCGCGAGCCGCGGCAAGCTGGTCGACATGCATTGCGACGAGTCCGACGACCCGCTGTCGCGTCATGTCGAGACCCTGGCCTTCGAGACCCAGCGCCTGGGCCTGCACGGCCGTGTCACCGGCTCGCACCTGACCTCGATGCACTCGATGGACAATTACTACGTGTCCAAGCTGATGCCCCTGATGGCCGAGGCGCAGCTACACGTGGTCAGCAACCCGCTGATCAACATCACGCTGCAGGGCCGCCACGACAACTACCCCAGGCGCCGCGGCATGACCCGCGTGCCGGAACTGCTGGCCCACGGCGTCAACGTCGCATTCGGCCAGGACTGCGTGATGGACCCCTGGTATGCGCTGGGCAGCGGCGACATGCTCGAGGTCGCCTCGATGGGCCTGCACGTGGCCCAGATGACCAGCCGCGCGGCGATGCAGCAGTGCTTCGACGCGGTCACGACCAGCGCCGCACGCGTCCTGCAACTGGAAGACTACGGCCTGACGACCGGTTGCCATGCCGACTTCGTGCTGCTGCAGGCGCGCGATCCGGTCGAGGCGATCCGGCTGCGCGCCACCCGGCTCAAGGTGTTCCGGCGTGGCCGCCTGGTGGCCGAATCGCCGGAGGCCACCGCGTCCCTGTACCTGGACGGCCGGCCGGATGGAACCGCCTTCCTGGCGCCGGCACGGACCGTCGCTCCACCAAAACCCTGATTCCGACGTCGGCTTGACGACGACAGTTCTTCGGGCGCACAATTCTGGCAAGCAATCAATTACTTACCAAACATGAAAACAGTCCGAATCAACAACCTGCGCCAGCCGACCGACGAGCGGCAAAGCGCCATCGTGGCGGCCGCGTTGCGTCTGGCCGCCGGCAATAGCCCTGCGGCCATCACCACCACCGACCTCGCCACCGCCATCGGTCTGAGCCAGGGCGCGTTGTTCAAGCACTTCGCCAGCAAGGATGCGGTCTGGCTCGCGGCCATGGACTGGGCCGCCGAGCAGTTGCTGCAGACGCTCACCGACGCTGCGCAGTCCACGCCCTCGCCCTGCGCGGCGCTGCGCGCGGTCTTCGACGCCCATGTCGCCTTTGTCGCCGCGAATCCGGGGGTTCCCCGCCTGGTACTGCACCAACTCCAGCAGGCCGGCGACACACCGATCAAGCAACGTGCGCGCGCGCTGATGCAGGCGCACCGTACGCTGGTCCAGGACCTGTTGCGCAAGGCGGTCGATGCACGGGAGGCAAGCCCCGACCTCGATGTCGCTGCGGCCGCCACGATGTTCCTGGGCCAGATCCAGGGATTGGCCATGCAGTCCGTCATTCGCGGACAGACCAGCGCGATGCGCGAACTGGCGCCCCGGGTATTCGCCATCTACGAGCGCGGGATCCGCGTGCAAGCATGATGCAGCGTCGCTCCTTGCTGCGTTCCGTGTCACTGGGCCTGCTCGGCGTGTCGCTGCTCGCCGCAATCGTGTTCGTGATGCGCAGCACCGGCCCGCTGGCCCCGGTGCCGGTGACCGTCGCGACCGTGTCCGAGGCCACGCTGTCGCCAACGCTGTTCGGCATCGGCGTGGTCGAGGCGCAGCGCAGCTACCTGATCGGTCCGACCGGCGCCGCCCGCGTGCTGCGCGTGCGGGTGGACGTCGGCGACCAGGTCGAACCGGGGCAACTGCTGGCCGAGCTGGACCCGATCGACCTGGACGAACGGTTGCGCGCCATCGATGCGTCGCTGCGACGCGCGGGCAGCACGATCGCGGCGGTGCAGGCGCAGCAAGCCGACTCCCAGGCGCGCCGGGAACTCGCCGCGGCCAACCTGCGCCGTTATGGCGACCTGGAACGCCAGGGTTTCATCAGCAGCGGCGCCATGGATGGCAAGCGCCAGGAACTCGCCTCCGCCGAAGCCGGCGTGCGCAGTGCCCAGGCCAACCTGGCTGCGGCACGGCATGACCGCGAACGCCTGCAGGCCGAACGAGCAGGCTTGCTGCAACAACGTGACAACACCCGCCTGCTGGCCACGCAGGGCGGCATCGTGTTGTCACGCGAGGCGGAACCGGGGTCCACCGTCGTTGCGGGCCAGGCGGTGCTGCGCGTGATCGATCCGGCCAGCTTGTGGATCCGGGCGCGATTCGACCAGGCCCGTTCGGGAGCCCTGGCAGCCGACCTGGCCGCCACGGTGGTCCTGCGTTCGAAGGAGGAGCAACCCTTGACCGGCCGCGTGGCGCGGGTCGAGATGCAAGGGGACAGCGTGACCGAGGAACGCATGGCACAGATCACCGTCGATGCCTTGCCGGTGGGCACGGCGGTGGGCGAACTGGCTGAAGTGTCCGTGTCGCTGCCGGCCATGCCATCGGCCCTGGTCGTTCCCAACGCGGCGATCCGGCGTGTCGACGGGCGGCTCGGCGCCTGGCGGCTGCAGGACGACAGCCTTCAGTTTGTCGAACTGCGCCTGGGCCAGTCCAGCCTGGACGGTCGCATACAGGTGCTGGATGGGCTGGCCTCCGGCGACCAGGTCGTGGTCTACAGCGCAAAAACCCTGGATGCCGGCAGCCGCATCGCGATACGGCCTTCCCTGGTCGCGCAAAAGCCATGATCAGCCTGGCCGGCCGCGACATCGTACATGCGTGGAGCAAATTCGTCTTCACCGGTTTCGGACTGGGCCTGCTGATCGGCGTGACGCTGACCATGGCCGGCGTCTATCGTGGCATGGTCGACGACGCGCGCATGCTGCTGACGAACAGTGGCGCCGACCTGTGGGTGGTGCAGAAGGACACGCAAGGGCCATACGCGGAATCGTCGAGCCTGCGCGACGACGTCTACCGCTCCATCCTGGGCCTTCCCGGTGTGGCCCGCGCCGCCAATGTCACCTACTTCACGATGCAGGTGCGCCGCGATGCGACCGACATCCGGGCCATGGTCGTCGGCATGGAGCCGGGTCAGCCCGGGCAACCCGACTACCTGATCGCCGGGCGCCACATCACGCGCAACCACTACGAAGCCGTGGCAGATGAAAAGACCGGATTCCGGGTTGGCGACCGCATCCACATCCGCCGCCACGAATACACGGTGGTCGGCCTGACCCGACGCATGGTGTCCTCCGGCGGTGACCCGATGGTCTTTGTCGGGCTGCAGGACGCGCAGGAGGCGCAATTCCTCAAGGACAACGATGCCATCCACAACGACCGTGCCCGCACCACGGCCAACCCGGCGCTGAACCGCCCGGGCGTGCCGGGCCTGCTCGACGCGGTGCTGCAGGCGCAGTCCGCCAACCGCAACGTCAACGCGGTGCTGGTGCAATTGCAGCCCGGCCACGACGCGGAGCAGGTGGCCGAGCCTATCCGGCGCTGGAAACACCTGGAGGCCTACAGCCGCTCGCAGATGGAGGAGATCCTGGTGGCCAAGCTGATCGCGACCTCGGCGCGCCAGATCGGCATGTTCCTGGTCATCCTGGCCATCGTCAGCGCCGCCATCGTGGCCTTCATCATCTACACCATGACGCTGGGCAAGCTGCGCGAGATCGCCGTGCTCAAGCTGATCGGCACGCGCAACACCACCATTGCCAGCATGATCCTGCAGCAGGCGCTGGGCCTGGGCCTGATCGGTTTTGTCGTCGGCAAGATCTCGGCCACCGTGTGGGCGCCGATCTTCCCCAAATACGTGTTGCTGGAAACCGGCGACGCGATGCGCGGCCTGGTCGCCGTGATGGTGGTCTGCGCGCTGGCCAGCACCTTGGCGATCCGGGTCGCGTTGCGGGTCGATCCGGCGGCCGCGATCGGATGAGGGCGCACCATGTCTGAACTGGGCATCCGCATCTCCGCGCTGAGCAAACGCTACGGGGAAGGCGCGTCGGCCGTCGACGCGCTGAAGAACGTCAACATGCAGGTGGCGCCGGGCGAAGTGGTCGGCCTGATCGGCCCGTCGGGCTCGGGCAAGAGCACGCTGCTCAAATGCCTGGGCGCGGTCATTGAACCGACGGCGGGCCGGATGCAGCTCGGCGACCGGACCATCTACGACAACGGCTGGCAGCTGTCCGACCTGCGCGCGCTGCGACGCGACAGCATCGGCTTCATCTTCCAGGCTCCGTTCCTGATTCCGTTCCTCGATGTGACCGACAACGTCGCGCTGTTGCCAATGCTCGCCGGCCAGCCCAACGGCAAGGCCCGCAAGCGGGCACGCGAACTGCTCGAAGCGCTGGGCGTGGGCCACCGTGCGCAGGCCGAACCGACGCAACTCTCCGGCGGCGAACAACAACGCGTGGCAATCGCCCGCGCGCTGGCCAACCAGCCCCCGGTGATCCTGGCCGACGAGCCCACCGCGCCGCTGGACACCGAACGCGCGCTGGGCGTGATGCGCATCCTGCGCGACATGGCGCAGCACTACCGCACCGCCATCATCGTGGTGACCCACGACGAAAAGATCATTCCCACCTTCCGGCGCCTGTACCGCATCCGCGACGGCGGCACCGAAGAGGAAGCCGGCCAGGGGCTGGAGCTCTGAATCCTGGCACCCCCACCCCACCCTTGTTTGGAGAAACCACCATGAAACACGCTCGATCCGTCAGAATCCTGGCCGTCGTCGGCTTGGCGTTCGGCGTCCTCACGATCGCCAGCGGCGCACGCGCGTTGTTTGGCGACGCCGCGGCGCGCGCCGCAGTCGGCAATGCCGTGCCGTATGTCCTGTGGTTCAACTTCCTGGCCGGGTTCGCCTACGTCGCCGCCGGCATCGGGCTGTGGCGGACGCAGCGCTGGGCCGTGGTGCTGGCCGCCATGCTGGCCCTGGCGACTGCGGCCATCGCAGCGGCCTTCGGCTTTCACGTGCTCGGGGGTGGCGCGTACGAGATGCGCACGGTCGGCGCCCTTGCACTGCGCTTCGGCTTCTGGGCCGTGGTCAGCGTGGTGGCCTGGCGCAGCCTGGCACGACGGGGCACAGCAGCGCCGCCCGCCGTCGGCTGACGGTCGATGCCGGCGTTGCGTCTAGCGCCGCCGCGCCGAGCGGATACCCGGCAGCATCACGAGTTGTCCCAGCACCTGCTGCAGGCGCATCGCGTCGGACGTCTCGACGGTGAAGGTCATCCAGGCGATGTCGCGCAAGGTCTGTGACTGCACACCGATCACGTTCATCTTTTCCTTGAGGAACACCTCGGACAGGTCGCGCAGCAGGCCCTGGCGGTCGACGGCCTGCACCACCACGTCGACCGGATAGACCGGCGCCTTCTCGGCCCGTGGCTGCCCCCATTGCACATCGATGACCCGCTCCGGGTTGCGGGCGCGGAACTCCCGCACGTTGGGGCAGTCGGCGCGGTGCACGCTGACGCCCTTGCCGCGTGTGACGAAGCCGAGAATCGGGTCGGGCGGCGCAGGCTTGCAGCAACGCGCGAGCTGGGTCATCAGCGAATCGACCCCCACGACCAGCACGCCGCCGCCGGCCTTGCGGTCTTCCTGGGTCGGCGCCTTGATCAGCGGGGCGTCGGCATCCTGGTTCGTGGATTCGCCGGGCCGGTACAAGGCCTCGATCTGGCGCAGCGAGAACTCGTCCTTGCCGACCGCCTCGAACAAGGCGTCGGCCGCATCGAAGCCGAGTTCGCGCGCCAGCTCCTCATGGTTGACCGAGGTCTTGCCTTCGCGCTGCAACACCTTCTCGACCGCCTCGCGGCCCCGCGCCACGGTCTCGTGCACGGCGCGCGCATTGAACCAGGCCCGGACCTTGCCGCGCGCGCGCTGGCCCGCCAGGTAACCCAGATCGGGATTGAGCCAGTCGCGCGACGGCCCCCCCTCCTTGGCCACGACGATCTCCACCGTCTGGCCGTTGCGCAGCGGTGTATTGAGCGGCACCATCGCGCCATCGACACGCGCGCCGCGGCAGCGGTGGCCCATCTCGGTATGCACGTGGTAGGCAAAGTCGACCGGCGTGGCGCCTTCGACCAGCTCGACGATGGCCGCCTGCGGCGTCAGCACGTAGATGCGATCTTCGAACAAGCCGCGCGGCTGCTCGCCGGAGAGTTCGCGCTCCCAGTCCAGCAACTGGCGCAGCACGGCAATCTTGGCGTCGTATTGCCCGACCGCCGCGATGCCGGCATACCCCTTGGCGCCCGCCTCCTTGTACAACCAGTGCGCGGCAACGCCGTGTTCGGCATGGTCGTGCATCTCCTGGGTCCGGATCTGGATCTCGATGGGTTGCCCCTTGTCGTCGCGCACCACGGTGTGCAAGGAGCGGTAGCCGTTGGGCTTGGGCTTGGCGATGTAGTCGTCGAACTCCTCGGGTACCGGCGTGAATCGGCCGTGCACGGCGCTCAGGACGGTATAGCAGTCGGTCACGGTCGGCACGATGACGCGCAACGCGCAGATGTCGTAGACATGCTCGAAGTCCAGCGACTTGCCACGCATCTTCTTGACGATGCTGTAGATGTGCTTGGGCCGGCCCTGCACCTTCGCATGGATGCCGTCGCGACGCAGTTCGCGTTCGAGCCGGGTCCGCAGTTGCTCCACGTCGCGCTCGCGCTGGGCGCGCGTCTGGTCCAGGTGTTGCGCCACGTCGCGGTAGGTGCCCGGCTCCAGGAAGCGGAACGCCAGGTCCTCGATCTCCCACTTGAGGTCCCAGATGCCGAGCCGATTGGCCAGTGGCGCGAACACCAGCAAGGCCTCTGCCGGCACCGCCGGCGGCGGCGCCAGCTTGGTCGCGGCATAGTGGCGCAAGGTCTGCAGGCGCGAAGCCAGGCGCAGCATCACCACGCGCAGGTCGCGCGAGAACGCGAGCAGCATCTTGCGCACGTTCTCGACCTGGGCCGCTGCGGTCTGGGCCATCGGCGCCGGTGCCGTCAGGGTGTCGCCATCACGGGTCGTCCGCGCCTGGCGCTGCACCCGCACGAGCTTGTTGGTCTCCATGGCCAGCGCCGCCAGGTTGGCGCCGAAACGCTTGGAGATGGCCTCCTGCGGGCGCGTCAGCTGCTCGCAGGCATAGACCAGGTAGACCGCGGCCTGCATCAGCTCGGAGCCGCCGATCGTGCGCAGGATGCCGGCAACGCCGTGGGCATGCTCGAGCGTGTTTTCGCCGGAGTCGAGGGTCTCTCCGTTGAGCAGGGGTTCGGCGAACGCCCGCGCGCGCACCAGCACGTCGACCAGTTGCGCATCGGCCGGTGCCGATGCCGGAGATACCGAAACCGCAGCGGCGTCCTTGGTGCCCGCTCCGCCTTGTTTCATCCGCCCTCCGCCTGCGATGCGCCGAGCAGGAATGCGGCCACGCAGTCGATCTGATCGGATGCAACCAGCGTGGGCGCATGGCCGACACCGGGGAACGCCACCAGCCGCGCCCGCGGACCGCGGGTGGTCATGGCCAGCGCGGTGTCATGCGACAACAGATCCGACTCGGCACCGCGCAGAAGCAAGGTCTCGGCGCGGATCGCGTCGTACAGCTGCCACAGTGCGGCCTCGCCCTGGGCCGCCGATTCGGCCGTCACGGTGCGGAACGGCACGGCGATCGCCGGGTCGTAATGCAAAGTCAGCGCGCCGCTGCCATCGTCGACCGGTCGGACCATGGCACGGGACAGGTCCAGCCATTGCTCGGGCGTATGGGGGCCGAAGCCGGTGGAGATCGTGCGCATGGCGTCGGCGGCCTGTTGCAGGTCCGCGAAGCGGCCGGTCTGGCCCAGGTAGGTTCCGATGCGCGCCAGGGCTTCCCAACGGATGCTCGGACCGACGTCGTTCAGGACCAGTCGGCGCACCGGCACCGGCAGCGGAAGATCCGGCTGGCCACACAACACCATGCCGATCAGCCCACCCATGCTGGTGCCGACCCAGTCGAGCCGGGTCGGTGCCAGGTGCGCCAACAAGGCCAGCATGTCGGCAGCATAGGTCGGGATCTGGTAAGCCATCGGATCCTTGAGCCAGTCGCTGCGGCCGCGGCCGACCACGTCCGGGCACACGATGCGGATCGGATCCGTGCTGCGCGCGCACAGGCTGCGCGCCAGCGCATCGAAGTCGCGACCCTGGCGCGACAGTCCATGGGCGCAGACCACCACATGGCCGGCCGCGGCATCGCCCCATTGCCAATAGGCCAGTCGATGGCCGCCCTGCGCGTCGGGGCAGTGGACAAACAGCAGTTCGGGTTCGGTGTTGGACATGGCGTGGGTGTTGTCGGGTCGTCGAATCGGACGGTCGGATCAAGGCAGCATAATGCCTCAGGCACATCCTAAATGAATTGGAGGTTCATCTTGCTCAAAGGAAAAACGGCACTGGTCACCGGGTCCACCAGTGGCATCGGTCTGGGTATTGCGCAGGCGCTGGCAGAACAAGGCGCCAATATCGTGCTCAATGGTTTCGGCGACGTCGAGGGGCCCAAGGCGGCGATCGCCCGGCACGGCGTCAAGGTCGCCTACCACGGCGCCGACATGAGCAAGCCGGCCGAGATCGAAGACATGATGCGGGTGGCCGCCGAACAGTTCGGCCGCATCGACATCCTGGTCAACAACGCCGGCATCCAGCATGTTGCGCGCATCGAGAACTTTCCCGCCGAGCGCTGGGATGCAATCATCGCGATCAACCTGTCCAGCGCGTTTCACGCGACCCGGCTTGCCCTGCCGGCCATGCAGGCGGCGAACTGGGGGCGCATCATCAACATTGCGTCGGTGCACGGCCTGGTGGCGTCGGCCGAGAAATCCGCCTATGTGGCGGCCAAGCACGGCATCGTCGGCCTGACCAAGGTCACGGCACTGGAAAACGCCAACAGCGGCATCACCTGCAACGCCATCTGTCCAGGCTGGGTGCTGACACCACTGGTGCAAAAGCAGGTCGACGCCAAGGCGGCCAGCCAGGGCGTCTCGAACGACGAGGCGATCAAGCTGCTGCTGGGCGAGAAGGAACCGTCGATGCAGTTCACGACACCGGAAGAGCTCGGTGCGCTCGCGGTGTTCTTCTGCTCGCCGGCCGCCAACAACGTGCGCGGCGTGGCCTGGAACATGGACGGCGGCTGGGCCGCGCAATAAGCCGCCCGTAGCGCAGCGTCGAGCCCCCGCCCAAGCGTGACCGGAAGCCACGCTCAATTGCGGGTCGCCTGCTGCTGCTTGCGCGCCAGTTCCGCCGCGCGCCGCTGTTCGCACACGGCGTGGCGCGCATACATCGGCTTGGCGCACTGTTCGTTCATGCAGATCTGGTAACCGAGCAACACGCGGCCGGAACAGGCCTGTTCCGGATCGGGAACGCTGGAGGCCAGCGCAGGCGGCGTGTCGCTCGCCGCCGCCGCGGCTGCATTCGCAACCGCGGAGGTCGGGGCCGACGGAGGCGCCGCCCGGGCCGGCGGGCTCGCATCCGGAGAGCCCGCGACACGAGCCGACGCTGGCCGGCTCTTGGCACTGGCCACGGGCTCGGCGGCCGGCGTCGGGCCTGCGGGCGCCCCACCCTTCGCCGCGATCGGCGGTGTAGGTGGAATGGGAGACTTCGGCGCCGACTCGGTTGTCGGTACAGGCGCCGCGGGAGGTGGTGTCTGGGTGAGTGCCGACGCCGTGCCCGATGCCGTATCGGCGGGTTCCGCGGGCACCGCAGCCAGTGGTGCCGGAGGCGCCACGGCCACCAACCGATCCTCAGGGCCGTTACCGGCCTGCATCCAGACCAGCCCGACCGCCGCCAGCATGATTGCTGCGACCACCGCGGAGCGTATGCGTACGGCGCGGCGGCGACGTGCGTCGTGTTGCGCCGCCGTCGGGTCGGTGGCATCGCCCCCGGTGCGCGGCGGCGAACCGGCGGCCGACGCTTCGGCATCGGCGACGCGCGGCTCGACCCGCGTCGCCGTCTGTTCACCAAGGAAAACCACACCGAGCTTGCGCAGGCGCCTGCGCGCCAGGTCGGCGTAGATGCCGTCCGGGAACCGGTCCAGGAAACCCTGCAGGTCCAGCGGATCGTCGGAGTCGCGTACATCCTTCCAGTACACGAGTTCGAGCTCCTGCGTGACCGTCGGCACCGATCCACCCGTGACCGAGCCGCCGGAACCCGACGACGACGACGCGGAACGCCTGCGCCAGGGGCCGGAACCGGAGCCGGAGTCCAGCGGCATCGGCGCCGTCGACAGATCCTGGACTTTGTCACAGGCCTGCACCAGCGCCTCGTGAAAGGCCCGCGCGCCAGGAAAACGTTGCTGCGGCGTCTTGGCCAGGGCACGCGCGAGCACGCCGTCGATCGCCGGCGGCAGCACCGGCTGCAAGGAGGACGGCGGCGGCGGCTCGACGCCGACGATTTGCGCAATGATCGCGAACTCGTTATCGCCGCGGAACGGCTGGCGTGCGGTCAGCAACTGGTAGAGCACGATGCCGGCCGAAAACAGGTCTGCCCGCGCGTCGACCGCCTGGCCCTGGACCTGCTCCGGCGACATGTATTTCAGCGTACCCACCATCGTGCCACGGGTGCGCGTGGCGTCGGCGGCGTCCTGGATACGGGCTACGCCGAAGTCGGTCAGCTTGACCCGGCCGTCGGCCTCGATCATC
This sequence comes from Comamonadaceae bacterium G21597-S1, assembly GCA_027214345.1. GTDB lineage: Bacteria > Pseudomonadota > Gammaproteobacteria > Burkholderiales > Burkholderiaceae_C > CAISIP01. The sequence goes on along the minus strand of JAPWHR010000005.1, from coordinate 341,668 downwards.
AGGTTGGCCGGTTTCACGTCGCGATGCACGATGTTCTGCGCGTGCGCATAGGCGAGCGCGGCCAGCAGGTCGCGCATGATGCCCAAGGTCTGCTCGAGCGTGAACGCAACCCCGTTGTCCAGATGGTGTTTGAGGTCCTGGCCTTCGACGTATTCCATCACCAGGTAGGCGGTCTCGCCATCGCGACCCGAGTCGTAGACGCTGACGATGTTCGGATGCTGCAGCCGGGCAGCCGACCGTGCTTCGGTACGGAAGCGCGCTTCGTATTCGGCCACGCCCTCGGGCGAGAGACCATGCACCGCAATCGTCTTGATTGCGACCCGGCGCTCGAGGTTGGGGTCGCGCGCCTCGTAGACCGTGCCCATCGCGCCCTTGCCCAGCACGCGCACGATGTCGTATCGACCCAGCTTGCTCAGCGGAACCATCGGCAACCACAACTGCTCATGACGACGATTCTCCCCGATATCGCGCCGGCACCGCTTTTTGGGCCGCTCTGCCGTCGGGTTTCCGACGGCGCCGGCGGCGCGACGCGCGCACAATGGGCCCGATGACAAGCTCCGGATCGATCCCCGCACCGAGCGCGTCCGCGTGCGAGATGGACAGCCTGCGCGAGGGTTATCGCGCGCTGGTGCTCGGATCCACCGGCAGCCTGGGCAGCGCCTGCCTGCAGACCGTGCGCGCCGATCCGCGTTGCGCCGGTGCCATCGGCCTGTCGCGCAGCACCGGGCCCTCCATCGCCCTGGAGGACGAGGACAGCCTGCGCCACGCGGCCGATGCCATTGCGCCTGCGGGCGCGCTGCACCTGGTGCTGGACGCAACGGGTGCCCTGGCGATCGACGGCCGGGGCCCCGAAAAGCGGCTCGACGAACTCGATGGGCCGGCACTGCTGCGCGCCATGCAGGTCAACGCCATCGGACCGGCGCTGGCCATGAAACATTTTGTTCCGCTGCTGGCCACCGGCGAACGGGTGATCTGGGCCAAGTTGTCGGCCCGCGTGGGCAGCATCGAAGACAACCGCAGGGGCGGCTGGTATGGCTACCGGGCATCGAAGGCGGCCCTCAACATGCTGCTGCAGACGGCCGCCATCGAGATCGCCCGCCGGCGCCCGCTGGCCGTCGTGGCAGCGCTGCAGCCGGGCACGGTGCGTTCGGCGCTGAGCCGGCCGTTCGTCGGAGACGACGCGCTGGATCCGCTGGCGTCGGCGCGCGGCATGTTGCACGCCGTCGACGCGCTCGAAGCCACCGGCCGAGCGCAGTTTATCGATTACCGGGGCGGTGCCATTCCGTGGTGAGGCCGGCGGGCGCCCATTGGCTTCGAAGCCTCGACGCCAGCGGGTTCGCTGCCGATCATGCGGTGGCGTCGAAGAATACGCGACCGACGCTCGCGACCTACGCCTCGTCGTCGGCCACCTGTTGGGCAAAGGCCTTTGCAATGAAGTCGACGAATACCCGCACCCGACGCGAGCCCTGGTGGCGCTGCGGATAAACCGCATGGATGTCCGCGTCCGGCGTGTCAAACTGGGGCAGCACCTGCACCAGTCGGCCGGACCTCAGGTGCCGCTCGATGTCCCACTCGGCGCGCATCAAGATGCCATGACCCTCGAGTGCCCAACTGACCGCGATGCCGCCGTCGTTGGTGGACAACGCGCCCCGCACCTTGACCGACCTTGTCGCCGCATGCCGGTTTCGCTCGCGCAACCGCCACACGCCATAAGCCTCATCGCCCTGGCGGATCGTGATGCACTGGTGGCGCGCGAGGTCGTCAGGTGTCTTCGGTGTACCGTGGCGCATCAGGTAGCCCGGCGTCGCGCACAGCAATCGCCGGTTGGCCCCGAGATGACGGGCCACCAGCCGCGACTCGGGGGGTACCCCGAAGCGCACACAGACGTCGAAGACGTCGTCCGTCAGCGGCGGTGGGTTCACGGTCAATTGCAGTTGTACTTCGACCTCCGGGTACCGCTTGGCGAAGCGGGACACCAGCGGTGCCACATGGCTGCGCCCGAACCCCAATGTCGCGTTGACCCGAAGCAGCCCCTTGGGGGCGGCCTTGGCCAGCCCGAGAGCCTGCTCCAGTTCATCGAGCTCCCCGATGACGCGCCGTGCGTGCTCAAGGTACAACTCTCCCTCCGGCGTCAGGCCCATGCGGCGCGTGGTGCGGTTGACCAGCGGCACTCCGACGCGCTCTTCCATCTGGGCCAGGTGCTTGCTGACCGCCGCGGTCGATATGCCAAGCTCCCGTCCGGCACCCGTCAGGCTTCCCGCACGCGATAGCGCCGAGAAGAAACCGATGTCCGGCAACTGTACGATCTTCGCCATTTTCACCCTTCATTGTTAACTCGAACTCAATGCCGCCTTGAGCCGAACCGTGTCGGTTTCTCGACTCCGTTCCTATAGTCGGGACTTTACTTGTGTCCCGACCTACGGAGCGTCCCCATGAAGACCTATCGCATTGCCACCATCCCTGGAGACGGCATCGGCAAGGAGGTCGTGCCCGCTGGCCAGCAGGTGTTGCAGGCTCTGGCCGAGTCCGACGACGGCTTCGGTTTCGTTTTCGAGTTCGAGTCCTTCGACTGGGGCGGCGACTGGTACCGCAAGCACGGCGAGATGATGCCCGCTGACGGGCTGAACGCGCTGCGCGACAAGGACGCCATCCTGTTCGGCTCCGCTGGAGACCCAGACATCCCGGACCACATCACGTTGTGGGGCCTGCGCCTGAAGATCTGCCAGGGCTTCGACCAGTACGCCAACGTGCGCCCGACCCGCATCCTGCCCGGCATCGACGCGCCGCTGAAACGCTGCCGTCCCGAGGACCTCGACTGGGTCATTGTGCGCGAGAACTCGGAGGGCGAATACGCAGGCGTGGGTGGCCGTGCCCATCAGGGCCATCCCATCGAGGTGGCCACCGACATGTCGATCATGACCCGTGTCGGCGTCGAACGCATCCTGCGTTACGCCTTCAAATTGGCTCAATCGCGGCCGCGCCGTCAGCTGACGGTCGTCACGAAGAGCAATGCCCAGCGGCACGCGATGGTGATGTGGGACGAAATCGCCAGCGAGGTGGCGCGCGACTTTCCCGACGTGCAATGGGACAAGGAACTGGTCGATGCCATGACGGCGCGCATGGTCAACAGGCCAGCCACGCTGGACACGATCGTCGCCACGAATCTTCACGCCGACATCCTCAGCGACCTGGCAGCCGCGCTCGCCGGCAGCCTGGGCATCGCGCCCACCGGCAATATCGATCCCGAGCGACGCTACCCCAGCATGTTCGAGCCCATCCACGGATCTGCGTTCGACATCATGGGACAGGGCCTGGCCAACCCGGTCGGCACGTTCTGGAGTTGTGTGATGCTGCTCGAGCACCTGGGCGAGCACGCCGCGGCTGCACGCCTGATGACGGCGATCGAGACGGTCACGGCAACGCCCGCATTGCACACACGCGACCTCGGCGGACAAGCCGGCACAGGCCAAGTCACTCTCGCAGTCTGCCGGCAGCTCGCGCTGGTTGGGCACAAAGCGGCTCGCGGCGTCGCTTCCGTGGAATCACGGGTTCACGAATCATCTTCAGCGCCCTAGCCTGCGCGACCGAATCGCTCTCTCTCATCAACAAACTGGAGACATCATGACACCCACATCTCGATTCCTCAAGCTCGCAGCCGCCTCCGTGCTGTGCCTGTCCGTCGTCTCGACGGCGATCGCGCAGGACAAGTCCAAGTGGCCTCAAAGCCTGACCTTGGCCACCGCTTCCGTGGGCGGCACGTACTTCGTATACGGCGGCGTCGTGGCCACCTTGCTCACCGAAAAGCTGGGCCTACAGGTGTCCACCCAGCAGTCGCAAGGCCCGGTGTCCAACCTGATGCTGGTCAACAGCAAGAAGGCAGAGCTGGGCATGACCACGATGGGGCCGGCGCTGCAGGCGTGGAATGGTACCGACTGGGCCAAGTCGAACGGACAAATGCGCAACATGCGTGCCGCATTCCCGATGTACGACACGCCCTTCCACTTCGTTGCGCTGAAGTCCAGTGGCATCAAGTCGGTGGCCGATATCGCTGGCAAGAATGTAGGCGTGGGTCCGAAGGCTGGCACCTGCGGCACCTACTTTCCGGAGATGTTCAACGCGCTCGGCCTGAAGGTCAACGTTCGCAACGGCGGCGCATCGGACATGGGCGGCATGCTCGGTGACGGGCTGATCGACGTGTTTGCGTTCTGCGCCGGGGTGCCGATCTCGGCCTTCTCCGAAATCGACGCCAGCAAGCCAGCGACATTCTTCACCTACACCGATGCACAGATCGAGACGATGAAGAAGGCCATGCCCGAACTGAGCGATTCCGTCATTCCCAAGGGAACCTACAAGTCGCTGACCGAAGACCACAAGACCGTGGGCCTGTTCAATTTCTTCATCGTGCACAAGGATCTGCCTGATGACCTGGTCTACGAGATCACGAAGGCCGTGATGGACAACAACCCACGCATGGTTCAAGGCCACAAGGCGTCGGTCGAGACAATTCCCGCCAACGCGAAGGCAAACACCTTCCTCACCTTCCATCCCGGTGCGGTGCGCTATTTCAAGGAGAAGGGCATCGCGCTCAACCCCGCGGCGCTTTGACGCACTCGCGGCCACCTGCTCGGCAGCGGAGACCCGTTGCCGAGCATTCCTGCAGGTTCACGCGGGTTGACAACAACCGGAAAGCGCCCCTTCAATGAGCCAATCCAAGGATTTCCACGCCGCCCTGGCGGCCGAGGCGGCAAAGGCGGCCGAGCTGGCCGAGATCGGTGGCAACACGCGGCAGCTTCGTGCCTGGGAACGACACCTCTTCTTCTGGGCCTGCGTGTCGTTCACGTCGTTCCACCTGTGGTCGCTGAACTTCTATCCGCTCGACCCGTTGATCTATCGCAGCGCACACGTCTCGTTCGGCGGAGCCATCGGGTTCATGCTGTACCGCTTCGGATCCCGCACGGCTCGCGAGGGCGTGCCGGTATACGACTGGTTGCTGGCGCTGTTGTCGATCCTGTGCTTCGTCTACATCATGGTCGAACTCGATGGTCTGCTGTTTCGCACTGGTGCGGCGCCGACCTCGATGGACGTCGCAGTCGGCGTGGCAGGTACGTTGCTGGTGCTGGATCTGACACGCCGCTGTGCCGGCCTCGCGCTACCGATCATTGCGATCGTGTTCCTGCTGTACTGTGTCGTTGGCCCCTGGATGCCCGGCGTGCTGCAGCACAAGGGTATCGAGTTGTCGTTCCTCTTCAGCTACGTCTACTCGATGGAGGGTGTGTTCGGCCCGACAACCGCGGTGTCGTCGACCTACATCATCCTGTTCATCACGTTCGCGGCATTCCTGCAGGTCTCGAAGGTCGGTGACTATTTCATCGACTTTGCGTTTGCCCTGGCCGGGCGTCGGCGCGGCGGACCCGCCAAGGTTGCCGTATTGTCGAGCGCGCTGATGGGCACGATCAACGGCACCTCGGCTGGCAACGTCGCGGCCACCGGCACCTTCACGATCCCGCTGATGAAAAAGGTCGGCTACCCGCCGCGCAGTGCGGCGGCGATCGAAGCCGCGGCGTCGACCGGCGGGCAACTGATGCCGCCGGTGATGGGCGCAGGCGCCTTCATCATGGCCGAGATCACCGGCGTCAAATACGCCGATATCATGGTCGCGGCGGTGCTGCCTTCACTGCTGTATTTCCTGGCCGTGTATTTCATGGTCGACAACGAGTCGAAGCGCCTCAACATGAGCGGCCTGCCCGCCGACGAGTTGCCGCAGGTTGGCGCCATGCTGCGGCGCGCCTATCTGTTCGCGCCGCTGATCATCCTGATCGGCGGTCTGGTGTCGGGCTACTCGGTGATCCGCGCCGGCACACTCGGCCTGATCAGCGCATTGCTCGTCAGCTGGTTGCATGCCGAAACACGCATGGGCCCAAAACGCATTCTCGACGCGTTGCATCTCGGCGCCAAGGGCACGATCCAGTTGATGGCGGTGTGCGCCTGCGCGGGCATCATCGTAGGCGTCATCGGCCTCACCGGCGTCGGGCTGCGATTCTCGTCGATGATCCTCGCCATCGCCGGTGACAGCCAGTTTCTGGCATTGGTGTTCGCGATGCTGATCGCGATCCTGCTCGGCATGGGCATGCCCACCACCGCAGCATATGCAGTGGCCGCTTCGGTGGTGGCACCAGGGCTGATCAAGCTCGGCATCTCGCCGCTGGTGGCGCACATGTTTGTCTTCTACTACGCCGTCATCTCCGCCATCACGCCGCCGGTGGCACTGGCCGCGTATGCCGGCGCCGCGATTGCCGGCAGTGATCCGATGCGAACGTCGGTCACCTCGTTCGTGTATGGCATGGCCGCGTTCCTGGTGCCGTTCATGTTTTTCTACAGCCCGTCTTTGCTGCTGCAAGGTGACGACTGGGTGAAGATCGGGCACTATGCCGTCACCGCCATCATCGGCGTATACCTGCTGGCGGGCGCCTTGCAGCGATGGTTTCTCGGGCCACTGACCTTGGTGCCTTGCCTGTTGCTGCTGACCGGTTCAGTGCTGCTCGTGGCCGGCGGCCTGATGACCGATCTGCTCGGTGTGGCACTCGCCGGAGCCGTTGCGGTCTGGCAAATTCGCGCAAGGCACAAGGCGCCTGAATCGGCGGCGACACGCCTGAGCACGCCCAGATCCACCGCGGAATGAAGGCGGGCGCCGACCGCTCAACCATGCTTCGGCTTCAAACGCGTGTATCCCTGGCGTGAGCGCCGTCGGGCCAATACAAATGTCGTTTACCTTAACTCGAAGTTAATAACGCATTGAATACGGGGCCACGCAAGATGGGCTGCGATGGCGAAACTACCCTTGGCCACACTCACGGGGCCAACAATCAAAGGAGACATCGATGGACGATAAGTACTTCAATCTCAGGTCAGTCGCAATCGCAACGCTGGCCGCTTGTGCGCTGGCCACCACCGGCCTCGTTACCGCTCAGTCACGAACCGACGTGCATCGGGACGCAGCCACCCGCAACGTGGGCGACGATCCGTTCATGATGGAATATGCGCGCGCCTTCTACTGCAATCTTCCAGACGACAACAATCAGATCGTCCTCAACTCCAGGGGGTGGAATTACCCGGCCCGGTCGGGATCGGACCCGGCCTATCGAATTCCGACGACGCAGATCTTCGACGACGTCTGGTTCGTCGGGAATCACTATGTCGGGCAATACCTGATCAAGACGCCGGGTGGTCTGGTGCAGGTGGACAGCGGCAACAATGCGTCCGAAGTGGAAACCTACAACTACCCGGCGATGCTGTCGCTGGGCCTGAGCGCCAGCTTGCCATTGAAGGGCATCTTCATCACGCACGGCCACGGCGATCATGATGGCGGCGCGAAGTGGTTGAAGGACAACCTGAACCCCGAGATCTTCCTCGGGTCCGCCGACAACGCCAACAACACCAAGTCCTACATCCCGACACCCATCGACTCCACTGACCATTCGTTGCGCCAGATGTCGATTGGCGGCAAGTCGTTCTGGATCCTGCCGACGCCGGGCCACACGGCCGGTTCGACCTCCGCGGTGGTCGAGGTGATGGACCACGGCAAGCCCGTTCGCGTGTTGATCAACGGCGGCCAATCGATGTCGGCGAGCTCCATTCCTGCCGTCGCGGATTACCTGGACTCGATCGAACGCACCTACGTTGCGGTCAAGGCCTTGAACGTCGAGGGGGTCATGACGCCGCACATATACTGGGATGGCGAAGGCCAGAAGATGCGGGAAATCCTTGCCAACGGGCGCACCAAACCGAGCCAGCACGTGTACGGCCACGAGAGCGTCGCAAGACAGATGGTGATCGCGCGCGAGTGCTCCGCCGCCTGGCTGAGCCGTCTCGATGCAACGACGGTACTTCCGGTGTGGCGCTACAACACCATCGAGTTCGTCGGTGACCCGACGCCCACGAACGTCAAGGTCAAGGTGCAGAACGGCTGGGGGCCGCTGCCCAACCAGAAGGTCAAATTGTCCGTTGCGGAGACCGGCGCATCCTGCATGGCGACGACCGATGCCAACGGCATGGCCTCTTGCGCGGTACGCCCGCTGCGGCCGCACAAGGACAGACTCGTCGCCACATTCCAAGGGGCAGAGAGCGCGGACTTCGTCGATTTGCCGGCCGAGACCACAGCCCTCGTGTGCAGCAATGGCAACTGCAAGAGCAAATAGCGCGCCGGGTCACTCCCAAGCGCGAATCCCGCAACGCGTAGGGCGGACGGTAATCCAGTGATCGTGGCCCTGACGCGTCGGGTAGGGGCATTGGCGGCGACGTGTGCGCTGCTGATGCCCTGCGCGAGCACCGCGGCAAGCACATCCACGACGCCGGACTACCGGCCGGCTCCACGATCGAGCCTCGTCACGACCCGCGACCCGGCGTTTCTCATCGCTCAATGGAAACAGGGCCCTCAGTCATGGTCGGTGCTGGCAAGCCAGCTGCCGGGCGCCGCGCCGCGGCCTGTCGCTCGGCTGGTGCAGGTTCGCCAGGGCTCGGAGTCGCACGTATCGGTCCAACGACTGGGGGAAGACACGAGCGAGGTCGGTCACGCCCAACACGCGATGGCGGTTCTGGCGCAGCTGTATACACTGATCTTGCGGTTGGATCCGTTGGCGCGGTACTGCATCGGTGATGACGGGCCGCCGTGCGATGCGGTGCGCGACGGCATCTCGCAAGGTCAGGTGTTGCAGGTCCTGGCCGGCGCGCGCGAGCACATGGCCAGACGCACCGATGCGCCCCCGGCGTGGCGCGTGGTCGACGTGCGCCCGGAGCCGATGCAATCCCGCAACGCCGACATCGTAGGTGTTCGCGTCGCGAGCCGCCAGGGGCCGCTATCGGGTGTTTCCGTCTATTTCGACCGCGCGCCCCATTCGATCTGCCACGCGCGCACCGGCGCAGATGGGGTTGCGGCCTGCCAGCTGGTAGATCAGCATGGCGACGAGCATGAACACGACCACGATGCGCCGGTGGTCGTGACCTTCCCCGGCGACATGCGAGGAAACGAGGTGCTGCTGCCCACCACCCATGTCCTGCGCACGCCGTCGTTCGCGCCTCGCAGGCCTTTCATGCCAGGCGGAAGGTGATGATGCTCGGAGCGACGGCCACCGCAGGCGCGCGCAACCATGGGCTTGCCGCGCCTATGGCCGTAGCCATTGCGATCCTGATCGCGAGCCTGGCCTACCTGGCGCTGAAGCCGGCACAGAAGACCGAGCCCCCCGTACGCGTTCTGCCGCACAGGGCGGTCTCTCCCGCGACGATCTCCTTCATGACCGCTCCGGTGCCGCAAGCGCCCAGCGCTTTAGCGACGCCCGAAGTCGTCAGCGCATTGCCGGTGGCAGTCGCGCCCCGGCCCGTCCAGCGAGCCGCCCTTGCGCCCGCCAATCCACCGTATCGGTTCATCGGCAGGACATCGGCGGGAGAACGGAGCTCGATCGTGCTGTTCGGTCGGGGGCGCGTCCTGACGTTGGACGGTCCCGGCCCCATCGACGACGAGTACGTGGTCGAAGCCATGTTCGACGACTATCTCGTGCTAAGGCACGTGCAGTCCGGTGCAGGAACGTTTCTCCAATATGGGCGACGGCAGCGAGCGATTCAGACTCAGCAAGACCCGGAAGAAATACCGTACGACTAGGACCCGATTCAGTTCTTCGACGATCGCGACGCGACGCGTATGCCCGCGATCAAGAATGTAAACACCACAATGGAAAAAGGACTTGCGATCTCTCGCAAGTCCTTGATTCATCTGAATTCGGTGGTGGGCGGTGGAGGCTTCGAACCTCCGACCCCAGCAGTGTGAATGCTGTGCTCTACCCCTGAGCTAACCGCCCTGTTGCCGCTTACGGAACAGCCTCGAATTATGCCACAGCATCCTGCGGCTTCTCCCGCGACGCCTGCAGCCAGACGGTTTTTCCACCGCTGGCCTTGTCGAGGTCCTTCACGACCTGGTCGTGCGCGGCCTGCTCGGCCTCGCTGGCCAGCAGCACCGGCAGGTCGAAACGTGACAAATCCACCACCACGGTCGTGCCGGAATCGTTCTGCGTGTCGTCGGAATCGATCAGCAGGGCTTCCTGCCCGCGCGTCATGTTGATGTAGACGTCGGCCAGCAGCTCCGCATCGAGCAAGGCGCCGTGCAAGGTGCGGCCGGAGTTGTCGACCTCCAGGCGATCGCACAACATGTCCAGCGAATTGCGCTTGCCGGGAAACAGTTCCTTGGCCATGGCCAGGCTGTCGGTGATGCTGCCGACGCAGGGCGGGAACGGGCCGCGGCCGAGCAGTTCGAGTTCCTTGTTGAGGAAGGCTACGTCGAACGGAGCATTGTGAATGATGATCTCGGCGCCGGCCAGGTAGGCCAGCAGTTCGTCGACGATGGCCGAGAACGGCGGCTTGTCGCGCAGGAACTCGTTGCTGATGCCGTGCACGCGCAAGGCATCTTCGTGGCTGTCGCGCCCCGGATTCAGATAGAAATGCAGGTTGTTGCCGGTGAGCTTGCGGTGCAGCAGCTCGACGCAGCCGATCTCGATGATGCGATCACCGTTGTCGGGGGACAGGCCGGTGGTCTCGGTGTCCAGGAAGATCTGTCGCATGGCTGTGCTCCCGTCAGTGGTTTTCCTTGGCATGGTTGATGGAATACCGCGGGATTTCCACCACCACGTCGGTCTGTGCCAGGATGGCCTGGCAACTCAGGCGCGAGTTCGGCTCCAGCCCCCAGGCCCGGTCCAGCAGGTCTTCCTCGCTCTCGTCGAGTTCGCCCAGCGAGTCGAATCCCTCGCGCACCACGACGTGGCAGGTGGTGCAGGCGCAGCTGAGGTCGCAGGCATGCTCGATGTTGATGTTGTTCTCCAGCAGCGCCTCGCAGATGGAGGTACCGGCCGGTGCGGACACCTCGGCGCCGTCGGGACAATATTCGGCGTGAGGCAGGATCTTGATGGTGGGCATGGTTGGCTCTGGCTGTCGGCCGCTCAGACGGCCGCGATGTTCTTGCCCGACAGGGCTTGCTGGATGCCGCGGTTCATGCGCCGGGCCGCAAAGGCTTCGGTGCCGTTGGCCAGGGCCTTGGTCGCGGCCTCCACGAGGGCCGGATCAGTCGCCTCCCGCACGGCCTTCAAGGCCTCGACCAGGGCATCGATGGCGGCGCGTTCGCTTGCATCGAGCAGTTCGCCATCGGCGTCCAGTGCGGACTGGGTGGCCAGCAGCATGCGTTCGGCATCGAGCCGCGCCTCGGCAATGGCACGCGCACGCATGTCGGACTGCGCCGTGGAAAAACTCTCCTGCAGCATCTGGGCAATGGCGCTGTCGTCCAGCCCGTAGCTGGGCTTGACCTCGATGCTGGCTTCGACACCGCTGGTCGTCTCGCGTGCAGCGACCTGCAGCAGGCCGTCGGCGTCGACGGTGAAGGTCACCCGGATCCGGGCTGCGCCTGCGGTCATCGGAGGTATGCCGCGCAATTCGAAGCGCGCCAGGCTGCGGCAGTCGGCGACCATGTCCCGCTCGCCCTGCACCACGTGCAGTGCCAGCGCCGTCTGGCCATCCTTGAAGGTGGTGAAGTCCTGCGCCATCGCGGTGGGGATGGTCTGGTTGCGCGGCACGATGCGCTCGACCAGGCCACCCATGGTCTCGAGGCCCAGCGACAAGGGGATCACGTCGAGCAGCAACAGATCGTCACCCTGCGGGTTGTTGCCGGCCAGCTGATTGGCCTGGATCGCCGCTCCCAGCGCGACCACCTCGTCCGGGTTCAGGTTGTTCAGCGGTTCATGGCCGAAGAAGGCGGCCACGGAAGCCTGCACCTGCGGCATTCGGGTGGAACCGCCAACCATGACGACGCCCTTGACATCGGCCGTCGACAGGCGCGCATCGCGCAGCACCTTGCGCGCGGACGCGATGGTGCTCTCGGTCAGGTGGCGGGTCGCCTGCGCGAACTGCTCGCGGGTCACTTCGACCCGAACCACGCCCGCCTGCAGTCGGGCTTCGAACCACGCGCGGTCGTCGGCCGTCAATTGTTCCTTGCAGGCGCGTGCGGCGCGGGCCATGGCCGTCTTGTCGGCCGCTGACGTGATCGCCAGATCGCTGTGTCGCTGCTGCACCATGGCCGCCAACGCGCGATCGTAGTCATCACCACCCAAGGCCGAATCGCCACCGGTCGCAATGACTTCAAATACACCCTGGGTCAGCCGCAGGATGGAGATGTCGAACGTGCCGCCACCCAGGTCGTAGATCGCGTAAACCCCTTCGCTGGCATTGTCCAGGCCATACGCGATTGCGGCCGCGGTGGGCTCGTTGATCAGGCGCAGCACGTTCAGCCCGGCCAGCCGCGCCGCGTCCTTGGTGGCCTGGCGCTGCGCGTCGTCGAAATACGCCGGCACGGTGATCACGGCCCCGACCAGGTCGTCGCCCAGGCTGTCCTCGGCGCGGTAACGCAGCGTCGCCAGGATGTCGGCACTGACCTCGACCGGAGATTTTTCGCCGGCCGCCGTGTCGATGGCGAGCATGCCGGGCTTGTCGACGAAGCGGTACGGCAGGCGCCCGCTGTCGGCCACGTCCTTCAGGTTGCGGCCCATGAAGCGCTTGACCGAGGCAATCGTGTTCTGGGGATCACCCTGCATCGCCTGCATGGCAGCAGCGCCGATCTCGCGCCGGCCATCGGCCAGGTAACGCACGACCGACGGCAGGATGACCCTGCCCTGCTCGTCGGGCAGGCATTCGGCCGAACCGCTGCGCACCGCGGCAACCAGCGAATGGGTGGTGCCCAGGTCGATACCGACCGCCAACCGGCGCTCATGCGGGTTCGGGGTCTGACCGGGTTCGGAAATCTGCAATAAAGCCATGACTCACCTGGGGCCCACAGGCCCCGCTTCAGCCGCCGTCCGCGACAGCCGGGCCAGGGGCCGGTGCAACGGCTTGCGACTGCAAGGTTTCAAAACGGTCATCGATATCGGCGCTAAACCGTTCGATGAACATCAATGCACGCACGACGCCGACCGCCTGCCCGGCATCGCCGGCCTCATCGAGCAGTTGCTCGCAGCGCACCAGCGCCTGCTGCCGACTGAGCATGACCTCGTCCAGCAACGCCTGCACCTGGTCCGTGTCCCGGGCCTCGTCGAGCGCTTCGCGCCAGGCCATCTGCTGCATCAGGAACTCGGTCGGCATGGCAGTGTTGTCATGCGCGTTGATCGGGGCGCCAGCCAGTTCGCACAGGTAGGCCGCCCGTTTGAGCGGATCCTTGAGGCGCTGGTAGGCCTCGTTGATGCGCACCGACCACTGCATGGCACGGCGCTGCGTGGCCGCATCCTGAGCCGCAAACCGGTCCGGATGGGCCTCGCGCTGCAACTGCTTCCAGCGTGCGTCGAGCGTATTGCGATTCTGTGCAAAACGCTGCGGAACGCCGAAGAGCTCGAAGTCGGAGGCCGACAGCGTCAGCGGTGTCTCAGACATGGCATGGCCCCGCATCGCTCTGGCAACGCAGCCCTATACCCGGAACGACTCGCCGCATCCGCACTTGTCGCGTTCGTTCGGATTGTTGAACCGAAACCCTTCGTTCAAGCCTTCCCGCACATAGTCGAGCTGCGTGCCATCGATGTAGGCCATGCTCTTGGGATCGACCAGCACCTTCACGCCATGTTCTTCGAACACGACGTCTTCGCCGGTCAACTCGTCGACGTATTCCAGCGTATAGGCCAGGCCCGAACAGCCGGTCGTCTTGACACCCAAGCGCACGCCCACGCCCTTGCCGCGCTTGGCAAGATAACGATTGACATGCCGGGCTGCGGCTTCTGACAAGGAAACACCCATGTCAGTTCGCGTGTTTCTTCTTGTAGTCGTCGACCGCGGCCTTGATCGCGTCCTCGGCCAGGATCGAGCAGTGGATCTTCACCGGCGGCAGCGCCAGCTCCTCGGCGATCTCGCTGTTCTTCAGCGCGGCGGCCTGGTCCAGCGTCTTGCCCTTGACCCATTCGGTGACCAGCGACGACGACGCGATGGCCGAACCGCAGCCATAGGTCTTGAAGCGCGCATCCTCGATCACGCCGGTCTGGGCATTGACCTTGATCTGCAGCTTCATTACGTCGCCGCAGGCGGGCGCACCCACCATGCCGGTGCCTACAGCCTCGTCGCCCTTGTCGAAGGAGCCGACGTTGCGGGGATTTTCGTAATGGTCTACGACTTTTTCGGAATATGCCATGGTGTTACCTCACTCTCCAAAACTCTGAACGAATACGTCAGTGGGCGGCCCACTGGATGGTGCTGATGTCGATGCCGTCCTGGTACATCTCCCACAGCGGACTGAGATCGCGCAACTTGGCCACGTTGCTCTTGATCGTGTCGATCGCGTAATCGATCTCTTCCTGCGTGGTGTAGCGGCCGATCGTCATGCGCAGGCTGCTGTGTGCCAGCTCGTCGCTGCGGCCAAGCGCGCGCAACACGTAGCTGGGCTCCAGGCTCGCCGACGTACAGGCTGAGCCGCTGGATACCGCCAGGCCCTTGATACCCATGATCAGCGACTCGCCTTCGACATAGTTGAAGCTGATGTTGACGTTGTGCGGCACGCGCTTTTCCGGATGGCCGTTGATGAAGACCTGCTCGATGCCCTGCAGGCCTGCGACCAGGCGGTCGTGCAAGGCCTGGATCCGCAGGTTTTCCTGCGCCATCTCTTGCTTGGCGATACGGTAGGCCTCGCCCATGCCGACGATCTGGTGGGTCGGCAAGGTGCCCGAACGCATGCCGCGCTCATGGCCGCCTCCGTGCATCTGGGCCTCGATGCGCACCCGCGGCTTGCGCCGCACGAACAGCGCGCCAATGCCCTTGGGTCCGTAGGTCTTGTGGGCCGTCAGGCTCATCAGGTCGACCGGCAGTTCGGCCAGGTTGAACGCAACCCGTCCCGTGGCCTGCGCGGCGTCGACATGGAAGATCACGCCCTTGGAGCGGCAGATGGTGCCGATCGCGGCGATGTCCTGGATCACGCCGATCTCGTTGTTGACGAACATCACGCTGGCCAGGATGGTGTCGGGGCGGATCGCCGCCTTGAACACCTCCAGGTCGACGAGGCCGTCTTCCTGCACATCCAGGTAGGTCACCTCGAAGCCCTGGCGCTCCAGTTCGCGGCAGGTATCGAGCACGGCCTTGTGCTCGGTCTTGACCGTGATGATGTGTTTGCCCTTGCTCTTGTAGAACCCTGCCGCGCCCTTGAGTGCCAGGTTGTCGGACTCGGTCGCGCCGGAGGTCCAGACGATTTCGCGCGGGTCGGCGCCGATCAGGGCCGCGACATGTCCGCGCGCGGTCTCGACCGCCGCCTCGGCTTCCCAGCCCCACGCGTGGCTGCGCGATGCCGGGTTGCCGAAATGCTGGCGCAACCACGGCACCATGGCATCCACCACCCGCTCGTCGCAGGGATTGGTGGCGCTGTAGTCCATGTAGATCGGGAAATGGGGCGTGGTATCCATGGCGGGCTCTTCAATAACTTTCTGATTCAGGGACGGGTCCAGCTGGGTGCGACACGGTCGCGGCTGCGGGTCGCGGACCCGCAGCCGTACGGCCTCAGGACTTCATCAAGGCGTTGCCCAGGGCGAACACCGAATTGGGCGCGTTCACCCGCAACGGCTTGGTCACCGGCATGGCCGAGATGGCGCGTTTCACGTGGGGCTTGTCCTCGATCTGCAAACCCTTGGCCAGTTGTTCGTCGACCAGTTTCTGCAGCGTGACCGAGTCCAGGAACTCCACCATGCGCACGTTGAGCGAAGCCCACAGGTCGTGCGTCATGCAACGGGCGCCTTCCCCCAGGCAGTTTTCCTTGCCGCCGCACTGGGTGGCGTCGATCGGCTCATCGACCGACACGATGATGTCGGCAACCGTGATGTCCGCCGCCTTGCGTGCCAGCGTATAACCGCCGCCCGGCCCCCGGGTGGACTCGACCAGTTCGTGGCGACGCAACTTGCCGAACAACTGCTCGAGATAGGACAAGGAAATTTGCTGGCGCTGACTGATCGCGGCCAGCGTGACCGGCCCGTTGCTCTGGCGCAGACCCAGATCGATCATTGCGGTCACGGCGAAACGACCTTTGGTTGTAAGACGCATTGCAAACTCCTTCAGTTGGATTGAACTCATCGACGAACCCGTCCGGATGCCTTGTGGGCCCCTGACGCCACCCACCTGGAGCACCGCCTGTACGGTTCCGGACTCCATGCGTGGATAGATTGGTTGTTGACTGAATAGTTCAAGTATATCTGAAGACCTATCGATTTAGTCGAGTAAGTAAACCGAGTAGTCACAAAAAGGGCTCTGTCGTATGCGAATGACGCCCATGCGACCTATGCCGGCCCAAATGCGTCATCGCCACGACCCACAAACAAGTCGTGACCTGCCCGACCCAGGATGGTAACGCCTCGCCGTGCGGGTCCGGCGCACCAGCACCGGCCGTCGCACCGACCCGACTCCCTGCGCCGCCGGCTGGTTAGCATCACGACGTGTCCATCTCCCCCGACCACGTCCTTGCCGGCGCGCAACGTCCGTCCGCGCGCACCGCCGACCTGCCGCGTCTGCTGATCGCCGGAGCCACGGGCGTGCTGGGCAATGCCGTCGTGCGTCGCCTGGTCGGCATGCACCGGGCACGCCATACCGATGTGCTGGCCACGATGCCGATGCACCAGGGCATGCGTCATGTCGACCTCCACGTCGTACCGCCAGCCGAGCCTGGCCGCGACGATTTCTGGCGCTGGCCGCGATTGACCGCCGACATCGCCGTGGTGATGTTCGACCCGCCGCGAATGTTTTACGGACGCGAAAAGGCCCTGTGGACGCCCCGGCCGGACCAGCTGCCGGCCCTGGGCGCCTGGCTCGCAAACTGTGGCATCCACACCCTGGCCGTCGTATTGCCCCATGAACAAGGCAGCCTGCCGGAATCGCTCAAGAGCGGCCTGGCCAACCTGGACGAACACGCCTTGGCCGCACTGCCGATCGACCGGCTGATCCTGGTGCGCAGCGCCCAGAAACCCGCCCGGGCAGCACATCGGCACCACCTGGACCGGCTCGCGGGCTGGATGCTGGGTGTCACGCGTTTCATGGTGCCTGCGTCGGAGCAACCGGTGCGGGCCGCCAAGGTCGCCGAACTCGTGGACCTGGCCCTGCACGAACTGCCCAGGGGCAGTCACGTATTGGCGCCCGGCCTGGTGTGGCAGGCGGCACAAGGCGACTCGCTGCACATGCGCCGACTGCTCAGGCGCCACGCGACCGGAGGCCCGGATCCGCAGGTCGACACCCCTGCCTCGGCGAACCCCGACACACCGGCGTCGGCGCGCCAGACGCGGCCCTGAGCGGCGACGCCGCAGCGCGCCGCCTCAAGCCGCGCTCGGCGACAGCGGATCGCTGCCGCCGGCGCCGAAGGCGCGTTTCTTGAGGTTGGCCAGCTGATCGCGCACCTGGGCCGCCTGCTCGAACGCCAGGTTGCGCGCATGTTCCATCATCAGCTTCTCCAGCCGCTTGATCTCACGGCCCACGTCCTTCTCGCTCATCTCCTCGACCTGGGCCCGCTGCATGGCATCCTGCTCCATACGTTCGAGCTCGCGTCCGGCCTTCTCGCTGTAGACGCCGTCGATCAGGTCGCGCACATTCTTGATGATGGACCGCGGCGTGATGCCATGGGCCTCGTTGTAGGCCAGCTGGCGTTCGCGCCGGCGGTTGGTCTCGCCGATGGCACGCTCCATCGAATCGGTCACCCGGTCGGCATACAGGATGGCGCGTCCGCCCAGGTTACGCGCCGCCCGGCCGATGGTCTGGATCAGGCTGCGCTCGGATCTCAGAAACCCCTCCTTGTCGGCGTCCAGGATGGCCACCAGCGAGACCTCGGGAATATCCAGCCCCTCGCGCAACAGGTTGATCCCCACCAGTACATCGAAGGTGCCCAGGCGCAGGTCGCGCAGGATCTCGACACGCTCGACGGTATCGACGTCGCTGTGCAGGTAGCGCACCTTGACACCGTTGTCGGTCAGGTAGTCGGTGAGTTGCTCGGCCATGCGCTTGGTCAGCGTCGTGATCAGCACCCGCTCCGAACGCTCCACGCGCAGCCGGATCTCGTGCAGCACGTCGTCCACCTGGTGGGTGGCCGGCCGCACCTCGACCTGCGGGTCGACCAGCCCGGTCGGCCGCACCAGCTGCTCAACCACCTGGCCGGCATGGTCCTTCTCGTATTGCGCCGGCGTCGCAGAGACGAAGACCGCCTGGCGCATGCGGGCCTCGAATTCCTCGAACTTGAGCGGCCGGTTGTCCAGCGCGCTCGGCAGCCGGAAACCGTATTCGACCAGCGTGGTCTTGCGCGAGCGGTCGCCGTTGTACATGGCACCGAACTGCCCGATCAGCACATGCGACTCGTCCAGGAACATCACCGCGTCCTTGGGCAGATAGTCGGTCAACGTGGCCGGCGGGTCGCCCGGCGCCGCGCCGGACAGATGGCGGGTGTAGTTCTCGATGCCCTTGCAGTGTCCGACCTCGCTGAGCATCTCCAGGTCGAAGCGGGTGCGCTGCTCGAGCCGCTGCGCCTCGACCAGCTTGCCGTCGGCCACCAGTTGCTTGAGCCGCTCCGCCAGTTCCAGCTTGATCGTCTCGACCGCGGCGAGCACGCGGTCGCGCGGCGTCACGTAGTGGCTGCTCGGATAGACGGTAAATCGCGGAATCTTCTGCTTGATGCGCCCGGTCAGCGGGTCGAACAGCTGCAACGTCTCGATCTCGTCGTCGAACAGCTCGATGCGGATCGCCAGTTCGCTGTGTTCGGCTGGAAACACGTCGATGGTGTCGCCGCGCACCCGGAACTTGCCGCGCGAGAAGTCCTCCTCGTTGCGCTGGTACTGCATGCGCACCAGCTGCGCGATCACATCGCGCTGGCCCAACTGGTCACCCACGCGCAGCGTCATCACCATCTGGTGATAAGCCTCGGGCTGGCCGATACCGTAGATCGCCGACACCGTGGCGACGATGACCACGTCGCGCCGCTCCAGCACGCTCTTGGTACATGACAGCCGCATCTGCTCGATATGCTCGTTGATCGCCGAGTCCTTCTCGATGAACAGGTCGCGCTGCGGCACGTAGGCCTCGGGTTGGTAGTAGTCGTAATAACTCACGAAATATTCGACGGCGTTGCGCGGGAAGAACTCGCGGAACTCGCTGTACAGCTGCGCGGCCAGCGTCTTGTTCGGCGCGAACACGATCGCCGGACGTCCCAGCCGCGCGATCACGTTGGCCATGGTGAAGGTCTTGCCGGAGCCGGTCACGCCGAGCAGGGTCTGGAACACCTCACCATCGTTGACCCCTTCGACCAGTCGGGCAATGGCCTCGGGCTGGTCGCCGGCGGGGGGATACGGCTGGAACAGCTCGAAGGGCGAATCCGGAAATCGCACGAATTCGCCGGCCGCCGGCGTGGCGCCGGTCGGGGCAAGGTCGGTCACGTCGGCATCGACAACACTCAGGGGAGAAGCTGGCATGGCAAGGTGGGCCGCGCGCGCAGCGGCGGCTAAAATCAGGGGCAACCGGCTAGCGTACCGCAGATACCCGCCACACGCATACGATGGCCCGGCCCTCCCCCGATTTGCAACATCGTCCAACCGCCAAGAACCCACCATGTCCTTGTTTACCGCCGTAGAAATGGCCCCACGCGACCCGATCCTGGGTCTGAACGAACAATTCGCCGCCGACACCAACCCGTCCAAGGTCAACCTGGGCGTGGGCGTGTATTACGACGAGAACGGCAAGCTGCCGCTGCTGCAGTGCGTGCAGGCGGCCGAAAAGGCGATGATGGAAGCGCCCAAGGCGCGCGGCTACCTGCCGATCGACGGCATCGCCGCCTATGACGCCGCGGTCAAGGCGCTGGTGTTCGGCGCCGAATCCGAACCCGTCCAGTCGGGCCGTGTCGCCACCGTACAAGCTGTCGGCGGCACCGGCGGCCTGAAGATCGGCGCCGATTTCCTGAAGAAACTCAGCCCGCACGCCACCGTGCTGATCAGCGACCCGAGCTGGGAGAACCACCTGGCGCTGTTCACCAATGCCGGCTTCACGGTCAAGTCCTATCCGTACTACGACGCCGCCAATCGATCGGTCAACTTCGCCGGCATGCTGGCGGCGCTGGACGCCGCCGCGGCCGGCACCATCGTCGTGCTGCATGCCTGCTGCCACAACCCGACCGGCTACGACGTCACGGCCGAGCAGTGGGACCAGGTCGTCGCCGCGTGCAAGGCGCGCAAGCTCACGCCCTTCCTCGACATGGCCTACCAGGGTTTCGGCTTCGGCATCCAGGAAGACGGCGCCGCGGTCCAGAAATTCGTCGCCGCCGGCATGAGTTTCCTGGTCTCGACCAGCTTTTCCAAGAGCTTCAGCCTGTATGGCGAACGCGTCGGCGCGCTGAGCGTGTTGTGCGAATCCAAGGACGAGGCCGCCCGGGTGCTGAGCCAGCTCAAGATCGTGATCCGCACCAACTACAGCAACCCGCCGACACACGGCGGCGCCGTCGTCGCCGCGGTCATGGCCGACCCGAAGCTGCGCGCCTTGTGGGAGGAAGAACTGGCCGGGATGCGGGTGCGCATCAAGTCCATGCGACAGAAGCTGGTCGACGGCCTCAAGGCCGCCGGTGTCCAGCAGGACATGGGTTTCATCACGAAACAGGTCGGCATGTTCAGTTATTCGGGGCTGAGCAAGGACCAGATGGTGCGCCTGCGCAACGAGTTCGGCGTCTATGGCACCGACACCGGGCGCATGTGTGTCGCCGCGCTGAACGACCAGAACATCGACCACGTCTGCGCGTCGATCGCCAAGGTGGTGTGACGCCGGGACACGGCGCCGCGCAGCAGGCGGGCGACGCTGAGGCACTGACGGCGCGTTTCATCGGGCAGGCGCTGCAGAACGACCACAACCGGGCCATTCTCGAGCGGCTGCCGTCGCTGGACCTGCCCGACGCCTGGCTGGTTGCCGGCTGCCTGTTCCAGACCGTATGGAACCTGCAGGCCGGCCGCATGCCCACGGCCGGGATCAAGGACTACGACATCTTCTATTTCGATGCCTCCGACCTGTCGGAGCAGGCCGAGACCGCCGTCGGCCAACGGGTCGACGCCTGCCTGCGCGACCTGGGCGTGACCGTCGAGGTCAAGAACCAGGCCCGCGTCCACACCTGGTATCCGCAGTGGTTCGGCCGCCCCTACCCTGCACTCACCAGTGCCCGCGACGGCATCGACCGTTTCCTGGTGCCCTGCACCTGTGTCGGTCTGCGCGACGCCAGCGAGGCCCCGGCCTCGCTGTACGCCCCGTACGGACTCGAAGAGTTGTACCGCGGCGTGTTGCGACCCAATGCCTTGTGCGACCACCGCGAACTGTTCCGCGCCAAGGCGCAGAGTTACCGCGCGCGCTGGAACTGGCTGCAGGTCGTCGAGACCTGACCCCCGCCTCGACCGGGCTGCGCCGGCGTCGCAGGCGTGGCCTCAATGCGAGTGTTTCGGCACTTCGGATCCGCGGCAGCCGACCAGGAAGTCGAAGTCACAACCTTCGTCGGCCTGCAGCACCCGGTCGATATACAGCTGCTGGTAACCGGACTTGAGCTTGGCCGACGGCCGGGCCTGCCACGCGGCCTGGCGCCGGGCGATCTCGTCGTCGCTGACTTCCAGGTCCAGCGTACCGGCCTGGCAATCGAGCACGACCCAGTCCCCGTCGCGCACGATGGCCAGCGGCCCACCCGCCGCCGCTTCCGGCGCCACATGCAGCACCACGGTGCCGTAGGCAGTGCCGCTCATGCGGGCATCGGAGATGCGCACCATGTCGGTCACGCCTTGCGCCAGCAACTTCGGCGGCAGCCCCATGTTGCCGACCTCGGCCATGCCGGGGTAGCCCTTGGGTCCGCAGTTCTTGAGCACCATGACCGAGTTCGCATCCACGTCCAGGTCCGGATCTGCGATACGCGCCTTGTAGTCGTCGAAATCCTCAAACACCACGGCTTTGCCGCGGTGCTGCATCAGCGCCAGCGTGGCCGCCGACGGCTTGAGCACCGCGCCGCGCGGCGCCAGGTTGCCGCGCAAGATGCACATGCTGCCATCGGCCACCAGCGGCTTGTCCAGCGGGCGGATCACCTCGTCGTTGTGGATCGGCGCGTCCTTGACGTTGTCCCACAGCGTCTGGCCGTTCACCGTGAGCGCCTGCTTGTGCGGCAACAACCCGGCCTCGCCGAGCCGGCGCAACACGCCCGGCAGGCCACCGGCGTAATAGAACTCCTCCATCAGGAAACGGCCCGAAGGCTGCAGGTCGACCACGGTCGGCGTGCCTTTGCCGATGCGGGTCCAGTCCTCCAGTTCGAGCGGCACACCCATGCGCCCGGCGATCGCCTTGAGATGGATCACCGCATTGGTCGAGCCGCCGATGGCGGCATTGACGCGGATTGCGTTCTCGAACGCCTCGCGGGTCAGCACTTTGCTCAACTTCAGGTCTTCCCGGACCATGTCGACAATGCGCATGCCGGACATGTGCGCCAGCACGTAGCGCCGCGCATCCACGGCCGGAATCGCGGCGTTGTGCGGCAAGGCCGTTCCCAGCGCCTCGGCCATGCAGGCCATCGTCGAGGCCGTGCCCATGGTGTTGCAGGTGCCGGCGGAGCGCGACATGCCGGCCTCGGCCGACATGAAATCGTGCAGGCTGATCTTGCCGGCCTTGACCGCCTCGTGCAATTGCCATACGACGGTTCCGGAGCCGATGTCGCGGCCCTCGTGCTTGCCGTTGAGCATGGGCCCGCCGGTCACGACGATGGTCGGAATGTCGCAGCTCGCCGCCCCCATCAGCAAAGCCGGCGTGGTCTTGTCGCAGCCCACCAGCAACACCACCGCGTCCATCGGATTGCCACGGATCGACTCCTCCACGTCCATGCTGGCCAGGTTGCGCGTGAGCATCGCGGTCGGCCGCAGATTGGATTCGCCGTTCGAGAACACCGGAAACTCGACCGGAAAACCGCCCGCCTCCGACACGCCGCGCTTGACGTGTTCGGCGATCTTGCGGAAATGCGCATTGCACGGCGTCAGTTCGGACCAGGTGTTGCAGATGCCGATGATGGGCTTGCCCTGGAACTCGTGGTCCGGGATGCCCTGGTTCTTCATCCAGCTGCGGTACATGAAGCCGTTCTTGTCCTGGGCGCCGAACCAGGCGGCGGAGCGCAACGGGCGCTTGGGGCTTTTTTCGGTCATATCGGTTCCTCGAGAGCTCCGGGATTATGGCGGCCGGAACCCCCGGCGCCTTGCGACAAACCGTTGATTTTTTACTCAGCCGGGGCGGCCATGTGCCCGCACGCGGCGGCGCATCACCATTCGGCGATGCTGCCGTCGGCGTGGCGCCAGACCGGATTGCGCCAGTCGGGTGCGTTCCGGCTGGCGGCGACGACCCGTTCCTCGTCGACCTCGACACCCAGGCCCGGCCCGGGCAAGGCGTGGATATATCCCTGGTCGATCCGGAAGTCCTGCCGATTGACCACGTAGTCGAGCAGTTCCGAACCCTGGTTGTAGTGGATGCCCATGCTCTGCTCCTGCAGCACGGCATTGTGGGCCACGAAGTCGATCTGCAGGCAGGCCGCCAGCGCCACCGGGCCGAGCGGGCAATGCGGCGCGAACGCGACGTCGTGGGCCTCGGCCATGCCCGCGATCTTGTGGCATTCGGTGATGCCGCCGGCATGCGACAGGTCCGGTTGCAGGATCGCAATACCGCCGGCCTGCAACACCCGCTTGAATTCGAAGCGCGAATACATGCGCTCACCCGCCGCCAGCGGAATCGACGTGAACTCGGCCAGCCGGGCATAGGTCTCGGCCTGCTCGGCCAGCACCGGCTCCTCGACGAACAGCGGCCGGTAGGGCTCGAGCTCGCGTAGCAAGACCTTGGCCATGGGCGCTGCGACCCGGCCGTGGAAGTCGAGCCCGAAGCTCACCTGCATGCCCAGCGCATCGCGCACCCCGGCCACCTTGGCAATCGCCGCATCCACCGCGCGCGGCGTGTCGAGCATGGCCATCTCCTCGGTGCCGTTGAGCTTGAAGGTGTCAAAGCCGCCTTCCATCAGCTTCTGCATGCCTTCGACGATGTCGCCCGGCCGGTCGCCGCCGACCCAGCTGTAGACCTTCATCCTGTCGCGCACCCGGCCCCCGAGCAGTTCGTACACCGGCACGCCAAGATGCTTGCCCTTGATGTCCCACAAGGCCTGGTCGATGCCGGCGATGGCGCTCATCAGGATCGGGCCGCCGCGGTAGAAGTTGCTGCGGTACATCAGCTGCCACAGATCGTTGATGCGGGCGGCATCCTGGCCGATCAGGTCGCGCGTGAACTCGTGCACCGCGGTCTCGACCGTGCGCGCGCGGCCCTCGACCACCGCCTCACCCCAGCCCGAGATGCCCTCGTCGGTCTCGATCTTGACGAACATCCAGCGCGGCGGCACGCGGTAGGTGGTGATGCGGGTGATCTTCATGCTGCGTCATTCTGCCAATACGATGCCGGCCTTGCTGATCACATCGCTCAGCCGCTTGCGCTCGGCGGCAATGAAGGCGGCAAAGGCCTGGCCGCCACCGGTGGCCGGAACCACGCCCAGGCGCATGATGCGCTCGCGCACGTCGGCCAGCGCCAGCACTTTCGTCATCTCGGCTTCCAGCTGCTTGACGATGGGCGCCGGAGTCCCGGCCGGCACCGTGATGCCCCAGGATTGCGAGATCTCGTATCCGGGCACGGTCTCGGCAATCGTCGGCAGGTCCGGCAACGAGGGATTGCGTTGCGATCCCGTGGTCGCCAGTGCGGTGACCTTGCCGTTGGCGATATGCGGGCCGGCCGCCAACGGCCCGGTCAGGATCGCCTGCACGTTGCCGGCGATCACGTCGAGCAAGGCGGGAGCGGCTCCCTTGTACGGCACGTGCGTCATCTTGATGTCGGCCAGCAGGTTCAGCATCTCGCCGGCCAGGTGGGCCGGTGTCGCGATACCGGCGGACGCGTAGTTGATGCTGCCCGGGCTGGCCTTGGCCAGCTTGACCAGGTCGGCCACCGACTTGACCGGCAACGCCGGGTTCACGACCAGCACGTTCGACGCGGTGGCGATGCGCGAGATCGGGATGAAGGCGTTGTCGGCGTCGTACGGCAGGTTCTTCTTCACGCTGGGCAGGATCGCCCACACCGACGTGGTGCTCATGAACAAGGTGTAGCCATCGGGCGCCGCACGCGCCGCCTGTTCCGCAGCCAGCAGTCCGGCCGCCCCGGGGCGGTTCTCCACCACGATCTGCTGACCCAGGCCGTCCGCCAGCTTTTGCGCCAGCAGCCGGCCCAGCACGTCGGGCGACCCGCCGGGCGCGTCGGGAACGATCAGCCGTATCGGCTTGGTGGGGTAGGCCTGGGCCATGGCGGTGGGCGCCATGGGCAATACCAGCGCCGCGACGCTGATCAGTCGCAACAGGAATGCGGTCGGTGTCTTCATGGGTGTCTCCTGGGTGGTGGTTCTGATGGGTGATCGAAACAAAAGCCGTCGCCGCAGCGGGTCCAGACCGGACGCATCGCGACCAGCGCGCGATTCATGTGGCAAAACCCGCCTGTTCTCCCGGCGCGGGCGTGTATCCGAAATCGCCGCGCGCTCGGATCGCCGTCTCCCCGCCGTGGGCGGCGATCATGGCGTTCTGGTCGGCGAAGGCCTGGCGGGAAACCTGCTCCGGATCCAGCGTGGCGCGCAACGCCGTCTCGCACTCGGCCAGCACCGCGCGCATGTCGGCGCGGCCCGCCAGGTCGGTCGATTCGAACGGGTCGGTTTCCAGGTCGAACAGCTGCGGCGCATAACCGACGAAATGGATGTATTTCCAGCGACCGAGGCGGATCATGTAGGTGCCGGTGTTCGATCCGGCCGCATGGTATTCGGACAACACGGCGCGCCGGGGATCGCCACCGTGGGCAGCCTCCCAGAGCGACCGGCTGGGCAGCACCAGATCCTGCGGCGGCAGGGGCACGCCGGCGCCGTCGAGCACGGTGCGGTAGCAGTCGATCAACGAAACGGCGCCGTGGCTGACAGCGTTGCGCGGCACGTCGGGGCCGGCGACGATCATCGGAATCGCGGCGGACTCCTCGTACATCACCGACTTGCCCCACAGGCCGTGGTTGCCCAGGTTGTCGCCGTGGTCCGATGTATAGATGATGCGCGTGTTGTCCATCAGGCCGGCCTGCTCCAGCGCGCCCAACACACGGCCGACGTTGTCGTCCAGGAAGGACACCAGCGCGTAATAGGCGGCGATGGCGATGCGGGCCTTGGCCTCGTCGAAATAATCGTCATAGTTCATGCAGTCGCGCAAGGCCCGCACCGCCTCGTGGGTCGGGCGCTCGCCGCTGGCGTACAGGCGCGGCAGCGGCATCTGCTCGGGCGGATACATCGCGAAGAACTCCGGCGGCGCAATCAGCGGAAAGTGTGGCCGCACGAACGATACGAACAACACCCACGGCTTGTCGGATGCGGCCGCCGCCTGCGCCCTGCGCTGCAACCAGGCACAGGCCTCGGCCGCGATCTGGCGGTCGTAGTCGGTGTAGCTCGACGCACCCGGCCCGGCGTCGCGTGCCAGTGCCTGCATGTTGCCACGCGGCGCCGGCGGATTGCGGATCAGCCCCAGCAGATCGCCAATGCCGCCGAGCACATGCAGCGGCAGGATCTCTTCGGAAAAGCCGTTCGGATCCTGCGCGTCGCGGTAATGCAGCTTGCCGATCGACACCACCTCATGGCCGGCATCCATCAGGCGATGGCCCCAGCTCGGGATTTCTCCATGGTAGGGATGGGCGTTGTCCCACGAACGCGTCTGGAACACATGGCGTCCGGTCGCCAGCGCCGTGCGGGCCGGCACACAGATGGGACACGGCGTGTAGGCACGGGTGAAACGGGTGCCGCGCGCCGCCAACGCGTCGAGGTTCGGTGTCTTCACCAGGGTGTTGCCGTAACAGCCGGTGATGTCGCGCTGGTGTTCATCGGACAGGATGAACAAGGTGTTGCAGGGTCTCATGCGCCGAAAGCCCCTCGATGGGCCCGGCACAGGCGGGCCGGTAGTTGATCTGGAAGGCCTTGGGCCATGGTGCGTCCTTTGTTGCATCTGATGGGCCGGTGGCCCGACATGGTGAGCGTGCTCGGCACCGGTGCGGGAGCCGATGCGCCGCAGTATAGGGACGCAATATCGGACGCACAATGACACGGACAGGCAAAATCCATGCACCACAGTTATAGATATATCGATCACTCCGATGCCGGGAAAACGTCGTGCAGCGCGGCAACTTGCAGTTCATGCCTTAGTGCCGCAAGCGCCGGGCCGCGTTACCATCCAGGCAAGCAGATCCATGCTTGCATCAGCATGATCTTTCACCCTCAATGACCATGGAGCATGGATCGTGGACCTGACCCAATTGCGCCAGTTTCTCGCGGTCGCCGAACGGGGCAGCCTGAGCCAGGCGGCGAAGATGCTGAACGTCTCCCAGCCGGGGCTGACCCGCAGCATGCGCCGGCTCGAGGCCGAACTCGATGCGCCGCTGTTGCGCCGGCGTCCGCGCGGCGTCGAACTGACCGAGGCCGGCATCGCATTGCAGCGCCATGCGAACGCGGTGCAGATCCAACTGGCCGATGCCGCCCAGGAGGTGGCGGCATTGACCCATCGCCGCGACACCCTGGTGCGGCTGGGCGCCGGGCCGTCCTGGCTCGATCCCCTGCTGCCGAAGGTCGTCGCCCGGGCCATCGCGCGCGACCCCAGCCTGCGGATCCAGGTCACGACCGGCCAGACCGACCACCTGTTCAACCGGTTGCGCGAAGGCGCGCTGGACTTCGTGCTCGCGGCCATTCCGGAAGGACCCGCCGTCGCCGGCCTGCAGACGGTCGAACTGACGCGCGACGAAGTCGTCGTCGTGGCCCGGCAGGGCCACCCGCTGGCCCAGCGCCGTCAGGTGTCGATCGAGACACTCGCGCAAGCCCGTTGGGTGCTAGCCGGTCCCGACATGCTGCTGCGCAGGCGCCTGGCCGCCTTGTTCGCATCGCGCGGACACCAGTTGCCGCCACCCACGGTCGAATCCGATTCCACGCCGTTCATCCTGTCGGTGATCCGCGACAGCGACCTGCTGGGCATCTCCACCCGCGACATCCTGCGCGGCCCCGCGGGCCAGGGTATTGTGGCGCTGGACGTGCGCGATGCGGCGATGAGCCGCTCCACCGGCATCGTACGGCGCAGCAAGACGGCGCTGTCCGTCGTGGCCGAACACCTGATCGACGCGATCGAACGCGCAGCCAAGGCCGAGGCCGTCTGAAAACGAGGGGCCCGCGCGCCCGGCGCCGGCCTCAGCGCACCAGCGTGTTGAGCTGGATGATCGGCAGCATCACCGCCAGCACAATCAGCATCACGACCAGGCCCATGGCCACGATCAGCAACGGCTCGAGGATGGTGGCCAGCTGCATGGCGCGGCGCTGCACGTCCGTCGATAGTTGCGCGGCCACACGTTGCAGCATCTGCGGCAACTGCCCGGTCTGCTCGCCAAGCCGCGCGAACATCGGCAACAACGGTGGAAACCGCTTGTGCCGCCCCAGTGCCAACGCGATCGGTGCACCCTCGCGCACCAGCACCAGCGCCGCCAGCGCGTCGGCGCGCATGGCCCGGTTGTTCAGCGTCTCCGCGGCGGCCTGCAAGGCCTTGAGGATGGGCACACCGGCGGCCGCCAGCATGGCCAGCGTGTTCGCGAAACGGGCCGCGTTGTAGCCGCGCGCCAGCCGGCCGACCAGCGGCAAGCGCAGGAACGCCGCATCGTAGCGCTCGCGCAGCATGTCGCTGCGCAGCGCGTAACGGAACCCGACCAGGCCCAGCACCAGCAACGCCAGCACCACCAGACCGTAGTCGCGCACCAGAGCGCTGACCGCCAGCATCACCTCGGTCAACCAGGGCAGGCTCTGCTTGGTGCCGGCGAACACGTCGGCGACCTGCGGCACCACGTAGGCGACCAGGAAGGTCACGATCAGGATCGCGATCAGGGTCACGATGGCCGGGTACAGGGCCGCGGCGACCAGGCGCGACTTGAGCTGCTGCTGCTCGGCCAGGTCGTCGGCCAGGCGCTCGAGCACCATGCCCAGGTCGCCGCTGTGTTCACCGGCGTCGATCACCGCGACGTAGATCGGTGAAAACTCGCGCGGGTGTTGCGCCAGCGCCTTCGCAAAGCCGCTGCCGGCGTTGACCTCGGCGCGCAACGCGGCCACCAGATTGCGCTGGCGCGGATCGTCGGCTTCCTCGCTCAATGCGGTCAAGGCCCGCTCGAGCGGCAGGCTGGCCGACACCAGGCCAGCGAGCTGGCGGGTCCAGACGGCCAGCGCGGCAGCCCCGAAGACGCGACCGGACCACCAGGACGATGCACCGCCGGCGCCCGCCTGCGCATCGTCGTGTTGCGCCGCCCCCACCTGCGCCACCTGCAGCGGCACCAGGGCCTGGGCGCGCAAGGCACCGCGCGCGGCGCGCGCGGTCTCCGCGTCGATGACGCCCTTGCGCATCGTCCCCTGGGCATCGACGGCTTCGAACGAATACGCGGGCATGGCTCGGGGATACGGGTGCGGTGGCGTCAATCGCGCGTCACGCGCAACACTTCCTCGCGCGCGGTGACACCGGCGCTCACCAGGCGCTCGCCGTCGTCGCGCATCAGCCGCATGCCGCCGGCGATGGCCGCGGCCCGGATCTCGGCCTCCGAGGCCTGGCGGTGGATCTGGTCGCGCATCGCGGCGTCGGCCACCAGCAACTCGTAGACGCCGGTGCGGCCGGCGTAGCCGGTGTGCCCGCAGTGTTCGCAGCCCCGGCCCTTGCAATGCAGGCACCACTTGCGCACCAGGCGTTGGGCCAGCACGCCGAGCAGCGAGGAGCTGAGCAGGAACGGCTCCACGCCCATGTCGATGAGCCGGGTCACGGCGCTGGCGGAATCGTTGGTGTGCAGCGTGGCCAGCACCAGGTGACCGGTGAGGGAAGCCTGGATCGCGATCTGCGCGGTCTCGAAATCACGGATCTCGCCGATCATGATCACGTCCGGATCCTGGCGCAGGATGGCCCGCAAGGCGGTGGCGAAGCTGAGCTCGATGCGGGCATTGACCTGGGTCTGACCGATGCCCGGCAACTCGTATTCGATCGGATCCTCGACCGTCATGATGTTGGTGTGCGCGGCATCGAGGCGGCTCAGTGCCGCGTACAGCGTCGTCGTCTTGCCCGAGCCGGTCGGGCCGGTCACCAGGATGATGCCGTGCGGCTGGCCGATCAGTTGCACGAAACGTTGCAGGGTATGCCCTTCCATGCCCACCGCCTCGAGATTGAGCCGGGAACCCGATTTGTCGAGCAGGCGCAACACGGCACGTTCGCCCTGGGCGCTGGGCAGCGTGCTGACCCGCACGTCGACGGCCCGCGTGCCGATGCGCAGGCTGATGCGGCCGTCCTGGGGCAGCCGTTTTTCCGAGATGTCGAGTTCGGCCATGATCTTGAGCCGCGAGATCAGCGCGCCGTGCAGGGCACGATTGGGCTGCACCACTTCGCGCAGCGCACCGTCGACGCGGAAGCGCACGCTGCTGTGGCGCTCGTAGGGCTCGATGTGGATGTCGCTGGCATTCTCGCGCGCGGCCTGGGTCAGCAAGGCGTTGAGCAGGCGGATGATGGGGGCATCGTCGGCGGCCTCGAGCAGGTCTTCGACCGCCGGCAGTTCCTGCATCATGCGCTGCAGGTCGACGTCCGACGCCACCTCGCTGGCAACCAGCGCTGCACTGGATTCGCCCTGCGAATAGGCGGCACTGATGCGCTGCACCAGGGACTCCGCGTCCATGGCGGCCATCGTCGCCTGGGGGTACTTGCGCAGCACCTCGCTCAGCGCGCCATGCGTCGAGCCCGGATGCACGACCAGCGTCAGCGCGCCGCCATCGTCCTCCAGCAGCAACTGGTGCGTGCGCGCAAAGGCGTACGGCAGCGGAAAACGCATGGCCGCCTCACCGGTCCGAGAACCGGCCCGACGGTACCGGAGCCGGCCGCGGCGCGGGTTTCTCCGGTGGCGGCGGCAACTGCGCCGTGCCCAGGTTCGGCAAGATGGCGCTTGGGCGGGGTTGCACCGCTTGCTGGTCGGCGCGCATGGTCTCGTACCGTCCCATCGACAAGGCGTCGATCGACGCGCCGTCACGCACCACGACCGGACGGATGAACACCATCAGATTGGTCTTGGTCCGCGACCGCGTCTCGCTGCGAAACAGGTTGCCGAACAAGGGTACGTCCCCCAGGCCGGGAACCTTCTCCTCATTCAGCGCCGACTCGTCCTGCAGCAGGCCGCCCAGCACGACGATGGAGCCGTCTTCGACCACAACATTGGATTCGATGGACCGCTTGTTGGTGATCAGTCCGTTGGGCGAATTGACCGATGCGGCTTGCACGCTGGAGACCTCCTGGAAGATCGACAAGCGGATCGTGCCGTTCTCGCTGATCTGCGGCTTGACCCGCAGTGTCAGGCCGACGTCCTTGCGCTCGATGGTCTGGAACGGATTGACGGTGCCGCCGCCGGTGTTGTTGTTCGTGTAGGAGCCGGTCACGAAGGGCACGTTCTGGCCGATCACGATCTTGGCCTCCTCGTTGTCCAGCGTCAGCAGGTTGGGCGTCGACAGGATGTTGCCGTCGCCGGTGCGCTGCAGGAACCGCGCCAGGAAACCCAGGAAATACACGCCGTTGGCACGGCCGGCCACGCCCACGTTCAGTCCGGACGACGGCACGGAGGTGCCGTCGACCGCGCCGGTGGCCAGCGAGATGATGTTGGTGCCGCCGATGTTGAAGTTGGTGCCCAGCAAGCCAATGCTGCCGTCGCCCTTCTGGCCGATCGGCCCCTGCCACTGGATGCCGAACTCGGCCGCCTTGTCGGCATTGACCTCGGCGATCAACGACTCGACGAACACCTGGGCCCGCGGCGCATCGAGCTTGTCGATGACCGCGCGCATCTGCCGGTACTGCGGCTCGGGCGCGGTGATCACCAGCGAATTCGTCGCCGGGTCGGCCTGGATCTGGCCGCCAGTCTCCGCCTGGGACGAAGACGCCCCGGCGGCGGCCGCGGCCGCGGCGGCGGCGGCGGCAGCGGCCCCTCCCCCGATCGTCGGCCGGATCGCCGCGGCATTGCCGCCCGACGCACCGGCGCTGGCCATCGCGGCACGCAGCGTGGCAGCCAGTTTCACCGCTTCGGCGTTCTTCAGATAGACCACATGGATGTTGCCGGAGGCGTTGTCCGACGTCGGCATGTCCAGCCGATCGACCAGCGAACGCACCAGTGCGACCCGGGCCGGATTGGCTGCGCGCACGATCAGCGTATTGCTGCGCGGCTCGGCAATGATGGCGGTGCGAAACGAGTTGTCGACCTGGCCCTGTACCGCCGGCCCACTGCTGGTCTGCGTCAGGCGCAGCACCAGCGGCGCGAGGTCGGAGGCCAGCGCATGTTTGAGCGGTATCACCTCGACATCGGTCGCGTTGGGCATGTCCATCGCCGCAATGATGCGACCCAGGCGCCGCAGATTGTCGGCATAGTCGGTAATGACCAGCGCATTGCTGCCCGGGTTGACGTTGATCGTGTTGTTCGGGCTGATCAACGGCCGCAGCACCGGCACCAGGTTGAGCGCGCTCTCGTGGTCGAGCCGGAAGATCTGGGTCACGATCTGGTTGCCCGCCGGATTGTCGGGCGACACCGAGACGACGCTGCCCTGCAGCTTGCCTTCGGCCTCCGGCACCACCTTGTAGATGCCGCTGGACTCCACCACGGTGTACCCCTGCAGGCGCAACGCCGCCAGGAACTGGGCATACGCGGCCGCCGGCGACTGCGGCTTCTCGCTGCTCAGGTTGATGACACCGCGCACACGCGGATCGACCACCACCGTGCGGCCGGTGATGACGCCCATGGTGCGCGCCACCGCTTCGATCTCCGCGCCGACGAAATTGAGCGTGATCGGCTCGCCCGGCTTCTGGGCCGACGCCACACCTCCCAGGCACAGGCAACACACACCGACACGCACGACCGAAGCCGCGAGACCCATGACGCCATTCCAGTTCATATAGCAGCCCAATCCCGGCCATCGAAGCCAGCCAACCTCTTCATTCAATCCACCGCAATGATCGATACCGCACCTTGCCGGCGCCCGACGATGTTGAGCAAGTTGCCCAGCACCACTTGATCCTGTGCCGAGGCACTCGCCTGCCCGCGGAAATTCCAGCGTGCGCCGGTCCAGCGTCCCTGGCCGGACACCTGCAGGCTGCCCTCGAGCGTTTGCAGCTGCAGTTCCGGCGGCCCGTTCGATCCGTTGCCGATCAGGCGCAGGCGGTAACTGCCGATCGGCCTGAGCGTGGACAAACGCGACGACAACGCCAGTGCGTCGAGCGACAGGCTTCCCGCCACGCGTGTGCGCCCTGCGAGCCATTCTAATGACAAGCCCTGCAGCGTCAGCAGCAGGCGACCCTCGGCCTGCAAGGTGTTCCAGGGTGCCCCCCATCCGACCAGCGCCTGGGCCGGCCATTGGCTTTCGTGATCGACCCAGGCCAGCGACCCGCCGCCCCAGCGCAGCGCCAGCGTCATGCCCAGCGGGCGCGTCATGCAACACTCGGCTCGCAACTGCAGCCGCGCCCCCGTCCAGGTCGGACGCAGCTGCCAGGCCATGCGCCCCGGCAATACCCGCGCATCCTGGCTGCCGGCGCCACCGGTCAGGACCAGGCGCGCACTGCCATTCCAGACCGTGCCCCGAGGCTGCGCCGCCTGCACGCGGCCGCCGGTTCCCGCGTGCAAGGCCGCAGCCAGCCATGCGGCGGGCGCGAAGGCCAGCATCCCCGCGGCGATGCCGGCGATCGCCCCCAGCCAGGCCCAGCGAGATTCACGCATGCGGCGCAATCGGGTCGGCGTCGACACGACGCCATGGCCGTTGCAGATCCATGCCGATGCCGGAGCGGCTCATTCGGGCGGCAATTGCAGCACGACGCTGCCGTCCCAGCCGGCCGGCGAACGTGTCAGGCGAGCCTGTTGCACCGACACCCGCGAGGCGTCGCGCACCTGGCCCAGCCACTGGGCGAGCATCCGGGGCTGCACGCCGGACAGGGTCACCGTCACCCGGTCGCCGGCACGGCTGAGTTGCGCGCGCCCGGGCATGCGCTGCTGCAACGCGGACTCGAGCGATCGCACGGCATCGTCCCGCGGCACCGGAGCACGGCCTTGCAGGGCACGCGCCTGGGCCGCCAGATCCTGCATGGACTGCAATTGCCGATCGAGTTCGGCCAGGCGTACCGGAGCCGTGCGCAGGACACCCAGCGCCGGCGCGACGGCAAGCGACCACAACAGCCCCGCCAGCACGACGGCCAGCGCCAGGGCGACCAGTCGCCGCTCGCGCTGCGCCAGGCGCGACCAGGCCTGGCGCAGCGATGCCAGCGTGTTTGCCGTCGTCATGGCCTGCCCTGCCGGCGCACGATCAGGCGGCCGCCATCGGTCTGCAACGCGTAACCCTGGCTCTGCAGGTCGGCCTGCAGGCTTGCGTGCTGCGGCCCCGCGAGTGCGAGTCCGCGCACCGCGATCTCACCGGGTACGAAGTCAATGCCGGCCGGCATTGCGCCGTCGGGCAAGGCCGAGCCCAGAGCCGCCAGCATCGCCTCCAGGTCGTCGGCCGTGACACCCCCGCTGGACTGGCGCAGCCGCGCGAGTTCGCGCTGCATCTGCAGTGGTGCGTCGACAATGGTGCGCACGCCGGGGAAGGCTTGGGTCAACAAGGCATTGACCCGTTGCTGCTTGTCGCGCACCACGGCGTCGAGCCTCCAGGCCCATGCATTCATGCCGACCAGATGGGCCACGACCAGTGCCAGCAGCCCCCATCGCGCGGGTCGCCAGGCGGGCGCGAACAGCCACTGGCGCGCCTGCTGCTGCCAGCGCCGCGCGAGCCGCCCACCGCCGCGGGTCGAGAGTTCGAACTGGGCGAGATCCCATTCGCAGTGGCTTGCCTGCCGCAGGACTTCGGAGGCCGGCTGCACCGTGACGGGCCGGCCCAGGACCTGTTCAGCCAGGCTGGCCACGGCCGGCTCCGCGGTCAGGGGACCTTCCACCTGCGGCAGGGCCCGGTCGATGAAGGCCGCTGTCGCACTGGCCAGCGGCAGGCAGGTCACGCCACGCGCATCGACGATCACCAGGCTGGCGTCGTCCGCGTTGCCGGTCACGTGCAACTGGATCGTCGGGTTGGCCGACGCATCGGGGAAAAACGCCGGCACCACCCGGCTGACCGGTCGCTGCGCCTGTTCGAACAGTTCCAGCGCCGCCTGCAGCCAGGATTTGTCGAATGCCACGACCAGCGACTGCCCGTCATCGGCGTGCCCGGGCACGAGCGCGAACGCGAGCTGCGCCGGATCATCCAGCAGGTGGTCTTCCAGCACGCCGGCCAGCGCGGCGCGCAGGCGGCCGGCAGCCACCGGCGGCACCCGCACCCGGTGCCAGGACAGCGCGCGGGCCGGAGCCACCAGCACGATGGTGTCGGCGGCCGGCAGCAGCGCCAGCGGCGCCGTTCCGTGGTCCACCTCCGGCCGCGCATCGGATGACAGGACATAGTCGAACTCCGTCGCAGCCGTGGCCTTTGTCGAGGGCAGAGCGAGGATCAGGGTCGGCATCGGCGGATTGTAATGAGCCGCCGGGCCGCTCCCGGCACGCTCGGCCCTGGCGCGCACATCGCGCGGCGCGACCCAGTCAGCGCGATGACAGCGATCAACGCCCGACGTCGACCGACGTGCGGGAAGCGCTGATCTCGCGGTCGCGCCAGACGGTCGTGACGCTCATGCCATTGCGCTGCACCAGCGCGATCTCGGTGACGTCGACCTCCTGCAGGCGCAAGCGCCCCCGGACCTCGAAGTAGCGCGAAGACACCCCGACCTCGCTGGGGTTGAGCGCGACGACACCCTGCGGCAACTGCCGCGACACCTCCGCCAGGTTCCTGAACGGCGCCCGTGCGCGGGCGGCCACCAGGTTGCGGGCGTCCGAAGGATCGAGCCCCTCGATACGGGCGGCGATCACCAGCGCATCGGCGGTATTCAGGTTGAGCTGGGTACGGGTCGGCAATACCGACACATGGGGCGCCAGGCGCTGCACCGTATCGGCGGACAAGCCGAGCCAGCGCAACTGGCCGACGCGCTGGGGCAGGATGGGCACCGGCGGCGCGTCGCTGGGCAGCGCCGCCCCGGCCAGGCCGATCGTGCGTTGCAGGTTCGCCACCAAGGTGGCGAGTTCGGAACGGTCGATGGCCAGGCTGTCGAACAGGCGCTCGAAGGACTGCAGGTCGCGCTCCGACACCCGGTTGCCGACGATCAGGTTGCCCACGTTCAGCCGGGCCTGCGCATCCGTGATGTGCCCGGACAGAAAAACGTCGTCGCCCAGTTCGGTATTGCCCGGCTCCAGCGCCAGGAAGGTGGTCAGGCGCGTGTCGTGCAACGCAATGCTCCACGGTTCGGCCAAATGGTCGGGGCCGCCGCTGCGCCCGTCCTCGCGCAGGATCAGCCGCGCCCAGTCGAGCGCACCGATCAGAATCCAGCCCGCCTGCAGGCGTTCGCGTTCCCGCGCCTCGATTTCCACGCTGCGCCACTGCTGCCACAACGCGGTCGCGGCCAGCGTGGCCACCAGCACGACCGTCAGCATGGCCAGCAACACGGCGGCGCCGCGCTGGCGTGCACCGACGCGGCCGTGGCGCGAGGTGGCGAGCGCCGGCCTCATGAGCCTCCCGGACCCAGGGTCGGACGCACCCAATCCCGCACCAGGGTGCCGCTGATCGCCGAGCCGGCCGACAGCGACAACACCAGGCGCACGCCGTCCGGCAGCGGCTGCTGCCCGCCGGGCGGCGCCGCGCCCTCGGCGGCGCTGGACAGAGGGCTGCTCCAGCTGTTGCGCCGGAAATAGAAGATCTGCCACTGGTCGGCCGGCACGACGACAACCTCGCCGCGGCGCAGCGCCTCGCTCGGGTTCTGGCCCCACCAGGCGGCCTGTTGCCAGGCCTGCTCCCATTGCGCGCGGGTATGTACCAGCGCCGACTGCCAGCGCAGCCACTGGCGCCGGCCATCCACGTCCCGCACGCTCCAGGCGATGACCCTCAAACCGCCCGACCCGGCGAATGCGCCGACGGCCGCTGGGTCGTCGACCGGGTAATGGCGCGTGATGCGCAACACCTGGCCGTCGAAGTCCAGCGCGGCAATCGGTGTCGATGGCGCCATCGCGTCGAGGTCCATGCCCCACTGGATCAAGCCAGCCTGCAGCGCCTGCACATCGGCGCTGATGCGTCGCGTGGTGTCTTGTGCCCGGCCCATGGCATCGACACCGCGCCAGGCCATCAGGCCGAGCATGGCCATCACCGCCAGCGCCACCAGCATCTCAACCAGCGTGAAGCCCCGCCCACGCCGGACGGCGCCGCGGCGCCTTGCGCCCGTCACTGGAAACTCCCGACGATCGTGGCGACCCGATACACGATGTATTCGCCGTCCAGCACCTGGGCGTCGACCCGGCGGAAGATCGGATTGGGCGTCGGTGCCACGACGAGCCGCCCCTGGAATACCTGTCCCGCCTGGTCGCAGGCGAAATCGGAGCGTCCCACCGGCGGCGTCTGGCGCGACAGGCGCAGCCGTATCAATTCGTTCTCGGCGCACACCTGGGCCAGCAGGCTGTCGGCCTGGCGCTGGGCGTTGTCGGTCAAGGCCATGGTCGCCTTGAGGCCGGCCACCAGCGTGATGGCGACGATGGCCAGTGCGACCAGCACCTCGATCAGCGTGAACCCCCGCTGCGGCCGGCTCACGGTCCACCACCCGCTGCTCCGGGCGCCTGCACCGAAAACGCCCGAAGGCCGTCGGTGGCGATGGACACCGCATGGCTGTCCTGCTGCAACACGATCTGCTGGCGGCCGATGATGGGCTCCGGGCCCAGGCTCACGAGCTGCGGGTCACGCACCGACACGCCATCGCCCAGCCAGGCCATGCGAGGGCTGAAATCCCGACCGGACCGCGCTGCCGGCGGCTCGTCGGTCGACGGCACCGGCAGACCGAGGAACTCGAAGCCCTGTTCGGTGCTGCGCCAGTACACCGGCAAGCCGCTGGCCCGTGAGCGGGCCCGAGCGGCCTCCAGCATGGCGATCAGGCGCTGCGCCTCCCGTTCGAGCTGGCTCTGGCCCATGTTGCGCATCGAAAACGCCACGCCGCCGGTGGCCATGGCGACGATGGCCAGTACCAGCAACAATTCGAGCAGCGTGAATCCGGCCCGCGCGCGCCAGGCCGCGGTGTGGCCCGGCCTACTGCCAGGAGCCGACATCGGCGTCCTTGCCCTCGCCACCAGCCTGCCCGTCGGCGCCAAACGACAACACGTCGACCTCACCCTGGATGCCCGGATTCAGGTACTGGTAAGGACGGCTCCACGGGTCGTTCGGCAACTTGTCGATGTAGGGCTTCCAGTTCGACGGGATCGGGCCGCTGGTCGGCTTGGTGACCAGCGCCGCCAGGCCCTGTTCCGCGCTCGGGTAGCGCTGGTTGTCCAGGCGGTACAGCTTGAGCGCCTGCATCAGGTTGTTGACGTCGGTCCGCGCCGCCATGGTGCGCGCGTCGTCGGCACGCTCGAGCACATTGGGTACGATCAGCGCCGCCAGTACGCCGATGATGACCAGCACGACCATCAGCTCGATCAACGTGAAGCCGCGCCGCAGCGCGGCCAGCGGACGAACGGTTGTGATCGACGACATCGGATGCATAAGGGTCTCACCTGGATTTTGGGGGGCGGCCGGCGGACTGCAGGCCGATCGCAGATGATAATCGGCCATGACCATCCGATGGCCGTCACGCATCCTTGCTTTCCTGTTGTGGGTCCTGGCCGCACTGTCGGCCGCCTACTGGCTGCTGAAGATCGTCGGACTGTCCGAGGCTCCGGTCACGGCCGGCGCGGTCAACGCCGAGACCCCGTCCATCGACGTGCCGATGCTCGCGCGGGCCCTGGGCCCGGCCAACGCTGCGCCAGCCAGTGCAACACAGGCCCTGCCGCTCCCCCTGGCACAGGACCCGGGCGGTCGCATGCGCTTGCTCGGCGTCGTGGCCGGGCGGACGTCCGGCGGCGTTGCGCTGATCTCCATCGAAGGCCAGCATCCCCGGCCATACCGTGTCGGCAGCGTGATCGACGACCGATACAAGCTGACGCAGGTCGCGACCCGGTCGGCCACCCTGGCACCGACGCAAGCCGGCGCCCCGACCATCACGCTGGAGTTGCCGCTCGCCACATCGGAGCCGGAGACGCCGCGTCCTGCCGCCGCGGCGAGCCCGGCACCACCGCCGCCCGCAGCAGCGGCCGTCAACCGGGCCATCGCCGCCCGGCCACCGCAGCCGGAGCCGCCGTCTGCCGTCGGCGACGCCGAAGAACCCCCCAAGGATTGACGCCGCGGCGACGCCGGCCTGCCGTGGTCGCGGCGCGCCGGCGCATCACGAGGCAGCATGGGCAGCGGCATCCGGCGCTGCCTCGCCCAGCACCACCAGCGCCATCGGGTCGGTGACACCCGCGACGCGGCAGTCCGGCAGGACCCGATGCGCGCCGCCGCGCGGCGCATAACCCTGCTCGCAGGCGCGCTGGAAGCACGCTTCGCTGGCCAGTCCGCGCACCGACGCCCGCTTCGTGTGGTTCTGCAGCTTGGCTGCCCGATTCACGGGGTTGCCGATGATGGCGTATTCCAGCCGGCCTTCGTCCCCGATCACGCCGCAGGTCACGGTCCCGCTGTCGACGCCGATACCGACGCCGGGCGCCGGCAGGCCTTGTGCCTGGCGTTGCGACTGCCAGTCGGCCAGCGCCTGCAGCAACGCCTCGCCGCAGCGCATGGCGTCGGCGCAATAGTGGCTCGAGGCCTTTGTTGCGCCGAACGTGACCATGATGCCGTCGCCCAGGTAGGTCGTGATGCTGCCGTTGTGCCGGTGAATGACGGGGACCGCGATCGACTGGTAGCCGCGCAGGATGTCGATCAGTTCGCGCGGCGGCAGCTGCGAGGCCAGGGTCGTGAAACCACGCAGGTCGATGAACATGGCCGCGCTCTGGCGCTGCTCGCCATCACCCGACTGCAGCAATTCGTCGGCCGCGGACAACTGCTGGGCGACCTCCGGTGCAAAGAAACGCGACAACTGCGAGACCGCGGC
Source organism: Comamonadaceae bacterium G21597-S1 (assembly GCA_027214345.1). Classification (GTDB taxonomy): domain Bacteria; phylum Pseudomonadota; class Gammaproteobacteria; order Burkholderiales; family Burkholderiaceae_C; genus CAISIP01. Next base: position 301,496 of record JAPWHR010000005.1, on the reverse strand, counting down.
CTGATCGCCGACCGCATTGAACAGCAACTGGCGCGCCCGTGCCACCGCCACCGACAACACCAACGTGACGATCAGGATCGAAACCACGCGATCGACCTCACCGCCGATCAGGATGCGGGCCGACGTCATGTATTGCACGTAGTCGTGGGTGACCAGTTCCGCGCCGCCTTCGGCCATCAGGGCATACGACAACAGAGCCAGCCAGCCGGCCGCGGCGACCAGGCCGGTGAACAACACATAGGCCGGCGCAAAGGTCAATGCACGCAGCGCGATGAAGATGAACACGTACAGCAGGGTCGGCGCCTTGAGGTAGAACGCCGCCGGCTGGCCATACTGCAGGTGGAAGCTCCAGATGGTGAGCATCAACATGCCGATGTCCACCAGCACCGACAGGACGCGCAGCACCAGGTTCAGCCGGCCACGGTAGGCCAGCACCAGCCGCACCACGGTGAATCCCGCATACAGGCCGAGCGCCCACGGCACCGGATGGAACCGGGCGTCGGTCGGAGCGGTGCCGGGCGCCACCAGATACAACGCGCCGAGTACGGAGATCAGCGCGGCCTGTACCCAGCCGATCAAGATCTCGCTACGGCGGTCCAGGTCGGCCAGCGCGCGGGCCACGCGCGCTGGCAGTGCGTGATCGTGCTGGTCGAGCCATTGGCCGAGCCAGCTGAGCACGGTACCGGACCGGGGATTTGTTTGCTCCATGCGGGGGTAGTCGCGCTCGCGGGTCCGATCTTTCATATCCCGCAGCACACGGCCCGGAGTCTGCCGCCAATCGCATGCCAGGGACCCCGCGCCTGCGGCGACGGCCAGGCACCCGCCCGCGCACGGCAGAACCGGGTCGTTATCATGGCTCGCCATGGACGCTACCACCCCCACCCCGTCGCCGCCACCGCTGGCCGGCGCAACACGCATCGTTTCGCCGTTCGGCGCCCGCAGCACGGCGCTAGAGGTGCTCGAAGGCATCTCGCTGCAGGGCCGCCATGCCATCGTGACCGGCGGCGCGGCCGGCCTGGGCCTGGAGACATCACGTGCCCTGGCGTCGGCCGGAGCGTCCGTGACCCTGGCCGTGCGCAACCTGGTGCAGGGCGAAGCCAGCGCCACCTTGCTGCGCCAGCAGTTTCCGCATTCCGAGATCGCGGTGCTGCAACTGGACCTGGCCAGCCTCGCCAGCGTGCGGCGCTGCGCCGACACCTGGATCCAGGCTGGCAGGCCGCTGCACATCCTGGTGAACAACGCCGCCATCATGGCCTGTCCGCTGACCCGCACCGCCGACGGATGGGAGTTGCAGTTCGCGACCAACCACGTGGGCCACTTTGCCCTGACCCAGGCTCTGTTGCCGGCCTTGCAGGCGGCGGCCGACGCCTGCAGCGACGCGCGCGTGGTGTGCCTGAGTTCGTCCGGGCACAAGCTGTCGACAGTCGTGCTCGACGACATCCACTTTGAGTACCGCCCCTACGACAAGTGGAAGGCCTACGGCCAGGCCAAGAGTGCCAACGCCCTGTTCGCGCTCGGCCTGCACCTGCGCCATGGCGCGCACGGCATCACCGCCAACGCGGTGCACCCGGGCGGCATCATGACCGGATTGCAGAAATTCCTGCCGACCGAGGAGATGCGTGCCATGGGCTGGTTCAAGGACGACGGAACGCCGCTGGACCTGTTCAAGAATCCGGCCCAGGGGGCATCGACCAGCGTCTGGGCGGCCACGTCGCCGGCGTTGGCAGGCCACGGTGGCCTCTACCTGGAGGATTGCCGCCAGGGCGAACCGGCCGAACCGGGCAACCGCATCTCCGGTCATGCCCCCCACATCATGGACACCGCGCTGGCCGATCGTTTGTGGGAGGCCACGGAACACATGCTGGCCGCCGCGGCCTGATCCCCGGCCGGGCACGGACCCCGGTCCCGGCGCTGATGGCACCAACGGTGGATGAACGCCTGCCCGATGTGCGTTCCAGCCGCACATAATGGCGCTGCGCAGGCGCGGTGCGGCGGCGCCACCCGCAGACCCTGCCCCTGGACCTGATCGTGGAGACCCCCATGCCCAAGAGATTCCTGATGCTGTGTTGCGCCTGCCTGATCGTGCCCCTGCTGGGCACACCGGCGCAGGCCCAGGCCTTCCCCGAGCGCGCGATCCGGCTCGTGATTCCATTCCCGCCCGGCGGCGGGACCGACATCGCCGCGCGGCTGGTCGGCGAGAAACTCGCGGCCGTGCTCAAGCAGCCGGTCGTGCCGGAGAACAAGCCCGGCGCCAACGGCGTGATCGCATCGGAGTTCGTCGCGCGCTCGGCGCCCGACGGCTACACGCTGCTGGTGGCCACCGGCAGCAGCCACGCGTTCGCGCCGGCGCTGGGGGTCAGGCTGCCGTTCGACCCGGTCAAGGACTTCGCGCCGGTGGCGCTGATCGGGCAGTTTCCGACCGTGCTGGTGGTCAACCCGGCCGTGCCGGCCAGGACGATGCGCGAGTTCGTCGACCATGCGCGCCAGCACCCGGGCACGATCAACTATGGTTCCGCCGGCAACGGCAGCACCAACCATTTCCTGGGCGAACTGATCAAGCAGGTGGCCGGCATCGACATGCTGCACGTGCCGTACAAGGGCTCGGGGCCCGCGTCCCAGGATCTGCTGGCCGGCCAGATCCAGGCCATGGTCGACAGCGTCGCGGCGGCCAAGGGCAACATCGAGGCCGGCAAGCTGCGCGCGCTCGGCGTGACCACGCCGCAGCGTGTGGCGCAACTGCCCGACGTCCCGTCTCTCAAGGAGTCCGGCTACGACATCGAATACGCGGGATGGGTGGTGATCATGGCCCCGGCCGGCACGCCACAGCCCGTGTTGAGCCGGTTGCACGATGCAATTGCATCGGTGATGGCCGATGCCGCCGTGGTCGAGCGCTACAACCGGCAAGGCATCTTGATCCGTCCGATGACGCTGGCCGAACTGACGCCGTACCTGCGCAGCGACAAGGAACGCTGGGCCACGGTCGCGGCCAAGGCCGGACTCAAGTCCGAATGACGCGCCGCGCCGGCGCCGGAGCGCCACCATGAACCACCCCATCCGATGGCTGCTGTCCGCCGCGCTGACCCTGGCCCAGGCCGGCGCCTGGGCCTGGAGCAACCACACGCTGCCCACCTACCGTGCGTTCGACACCATGCCCGAGCTCGCGCAGGCCGCGCCCGTGCTCGCCGAGCCGCTGGAACTGTTTCTGCGGGCGCAGGAGAAACCGATCGCCGACCTGCTCGCCAGCCAGGAGACCTGGGCCCGCACCCACATGCCGCATTACGCGCCGCGCGCCGACACCCTGGTGTTTCGCGCCGACGCGTCGCGCAGTGATGCCGAGCGGCGGCAGGCGTTCCTGGCCGCCTTGCGCATCTCGCCGCTGAGCCGGTTCGCGTTGTACCTGCAACCGGACCTGCGCCGTACGCCGGATCCGGCGCAGCGGCTGCCGCATGACGCGGTGAACTTCCTGCCCGAGCAGGACAACGACGAGCGGCGCTTCGTGCGTGTCGATCCGGGTGAGGCGGTCGCGCCGCTGGACGTGCTGGCCAGCGCATCCGACGAACCCGACTACGGGCTGGACATCAACCTGTGGGACGACAGCCCCAGCGAATGGGGCAAGCGCTACGGCTTCGGCACCCTGCCGTTCGGCAATCCGGCGCTGTATTACGCGACGCAGGCGCCGTTCCACATGGGCTTCTACCACCAGGACTGGCTGATCTACAAGGCCGCGCCGTTCATACAGCGCACCTACCCGCTGATGCGCATCCAGCAGTACAGCAGCCTGTCCGCGCTCGCATTCCGTACCGGCCACGACTACTGGGGCTGGCGTTTTGCCGGACTGGCACTGCACTACATCCAGGACCTGACCCAGCCCTACCACGCCGACCTCTCGCCCGGCGACTCCACGCTGGGCCTGATCGGCACCAACGTGCTGGCCATGGCCGGGTTTCCGAAGCACCGCGACAACCTGATCGTGCTGCTGTCCAACCGCCATCTCGCGCTCGAGAAATTCCAGAACGAGTCGATGGTGCGCAGCGCGCGCGCCGGAACCGACACCCCACTCGACAACGCCTTGCGCGAGTCGCGGCGCGACGCAGCCTATCCGGCCTGGTCGCCGCTGTACGCCCGCGACACCGTGGCGCGCGAAGCCCACGAGAGTGCCGAGCAGACCGTGCGCACCATCCTGGCCACGGTGCCGGCGGGCTACGTCTCCGATCCGGCGTTCGACTTCGGGGTCAAGGAGGCCGGCATCCGCCTGCTGGACGACATCGACAAACAAGGGCCGTCTCAACGCGCCGACCTCGAGCGCCAGGTGGCGCAGTTGCTGGCCCGGTTCGGGGCGCACAGCCGCAACACGGTACGCGGCATCCTGCGCGCGGCGCGGCAGCAGCAGCCGTAACCCTGCGGGCCCGGGCGTGTTGCGGCGGCGGCCTAGTCGCGGCTGTCCGGCGCCGGCGCTGCGGCCTCGGGCGCCTGCGCGGGCGGCAGCTCGCCGCCGTGCAGATGCAGCGTGCGGGTCGGGAACGCAATCTCGGCGCCATGGCGCTCGATGATCTGGCCGATCCGGATCAACACGTCCTGCTTGACCTCGTGGTACTTCACCCAGACCGTGGTCTTGGTGAAGGTGTAGATCATCAGGTCCAGCGACGAGCCGGCGAACTGGTTGAAGTTGACGATCAGTGTCTGCGTCGTGTCGATCTCGGGATGCTCGCGCAGCATGTCGCGGATGTCGTCCACGACCGCCGGCACCACGGCGAAATCGTCGTACCGCAGGCCGATCGTTTCCTTGATGCGGCGGTGACTCATGCGCGAGGGGTTCTCCACCACGATGCTGGTGAACACGGCATTGGGCACGTAGATCGGGTTCTTGTTGAAGGCCCGGATCCGGGTATGGCGCCAGCTGATGTATTCGACCGTGCCCTCCAGGCTCTTGTCCGGCGAGCGGATCCATTCGCCGACCGAGAAGGGCCGGTCCAGGTAGATCGTCAGGCCGCCGAAGAAGTTGGCCAGCAGGTCCTTGGCCGCGAAACCGACCGCGATGCCGCCGACGCCGCCGAGCGCGAGCAGGCCGGTGATCTGGAAGCCCAGCGTCTGCGCGGCCATCAGGATGGCGACGATCAGCGTCACCAGCCGCGACAACTTGCCCAGGGCGTCGACCGTGGTGTGATCCACGTCCTCGCCACGCTGCTCGCGCAGCGACACGATGTTGCTCCCCACCTTGCCGATAAAACGCCACAGGAACCATGCGGCGCAGATGATCAGCGCCACGTCGCGCAAGGCCATGGCCTCGGCCAGGAACGGCTCCTCCACCTGGCGCTGCACGACCCGGGCCATCACGCTGGCACCGATCACCCACATCGCGGCGAGCACCGGACGGCTCGCCGTCTGCACCAGAGCGTCGTCCCAGACCGACGTCGTGCGGGACGTGACCTTGGCCGCATGGCGCAGCAGCACCTGCGCCACCTGGTTCAGCGCCACCGTGACCAGCGCGATCGCGATCAGCGAGGCGACCCACAACTCGATCCCGATATGCTCGCTCAGAAATGTGCTCAGACGGTTCATGCCATCGACTGTACGGCATGTGTATTGCCGTCCGGAACCTGTTATGGTGCGCCAGAGGGTCCGGCCCCCTTGCTGCGCGCTGCAAGGGGATGCGGACCTGCGACGCAAGGGACCCGCCATGCCCAGCAGCACTGCCGCCACCGATGCCGCGACCGACGCCGGCGCCTCCCCGACGCAGGACATGCCTGCATGGTCGGGCCTGCCCGACTCCTGGTCAGCGCTGCAGGCGGCCGAGCGCAGCGCGCTGGCCGAGCGCCGGCGCCAGGTGCTGGCCGAGGCGTCGGTGCAGGATCCGCAGGCGGATCCACAGGCGGATCCGCTGGCACTGCCGCGCGTGGGCCTGGCCCTGTCGGGAGGAGGTATCCGCAGCGCCACCTTCGCGCTGGGCCTGATGCGCGCCATGGCGCAGGACCGCCCGGGCGCCAGCGACGCGACGGCACCCGGCGCCACGCCGGGCGGCCTGTTCGGGCGCCTGGACTATCTCTCCACGGTCTCCGGCGGCGGCTACATCGGCGCCATGTACGGTCGGCTGGTCGCCACCTACGGCCAGCAGCGGGCCCGGCAACTGATGGCGTCGAGCCACTCGCCCGTGCTGGGCTGGCTGCGCCGCAACGGACGTTATCTCACCCCGGGCGGCTCGCGCGACATCGGCATGGCCATCGTCACCTACCTGCGCGCCTGGCTGGCGATCCACGCCGAGTTCATGTTCGCCTGCATCGCACTCGGCCTGGTCGTCGTATTGCCCCACCTTTGGCAACACAGCCTGCAGGTGCTCGATCCCCATGCCTGGGCGCCCTGGCATACCGCCTGGTGGGCGCTGTCGCTGGCCATGTGGACCGCCCTGGCGCCGGGCCTGATCGCCGGTTACTGGGCGGCGCGTGACGGACCGGATCCGACCGCCACGGCGACCCGGCTCGGATGGCGCGACCTGGTCTTCGTGCTGGGTATCGCCTACGGTGCATTCAGCCTGCTGCGCAGCCTGTATGCCAACGGGGTGCTCGACCCCGTGCGCCACAGCCTGACCTGGCCGGGCGCCGGTGCGCTGGCACTGGGCTCGGTGGTGATCGGCCAGGTCGCGACCATGGGGTGGCTGGCGATGGACAAGACCCCCCACGCACTCAAGGTCGCCCGCATGCGCAACATGCTGACGCGCATGTTGCGCTGGGTCATGCTCGCCACCCTGGCCTTGCTCGGCATCGGCGCTCTGGACCGGCTGAGCTGGTGGATCCTGGAGGAGTTGCAGACCGGCAACCAGTGGTTGTGGCGCGGCGTCGGCGCCGGCAGCGTGTTGATCGTCGTGTTGCGGGCCCTGGTGCAGCCACTGCAGAAGATCGCCTCCGAGACCAACGTGCGCACACGCGAATGGCTGCCCCGCCTGCTCGACATCGGCAGCCTGTTCGGCGTGCTGGTGCTCGTGATGGCCTGGATGGTGCTGCTGCAGTGGTTCGTGTTCGCGCCCGAGACCTTTGCCGCGCTGCGCAACGTGCCGGCCTGGATGCGCGCCAGCCTGCTGCTGGCCGCGTTGCTGGCCTGGATCCTGCTGTCGGCCGGCAACATTCAGATGGCCAACACCTCGTCGCTGCACAGCTTCTACCGTGCGCGCCTGACGCGCGCCTACCTGGCCGTGGGCAACGTGGCGCGCAACCTGGCCGACGAAAACGGCGTGCGTGCCGATGTCACGCGCGTGGTGCGTGGTGACGACACCAGCCTGCAGCACTACCGGCCGGAGACCCGCGGCGGGCCGATCCACCTGGTCAACACCTGCCTGAACCAGACCCGCGACGACAAGAGCGGCCTGTTCAACGCGGACCGCAAGGGCACGGCCGTCACGGCCAGCTGGCGCGGCTTCGAGATCGGCCCGCGCGAATTCGTCGCGCTGCAGGACGACCACGATGCCGGCACGCTGGGTCGCTGGGTCGCGGTATCAGGCGCGGCCGCTTCGCCCGGCGCCGGCGCCTACACCTCGCGTGGCCTGGCGTTGCTGCTGTATTTCCTGGGCGTGCGGCTCGGCCACTGGATGCGCGCACCGCGCGAGCGGGTCGAGCTACGCTGGCTCAGCCGATGGTCGTGGCGGCTGATCCCCAAGCCGATGATGCTGGCCAGCGAGGCGTCGGCCACCTTCTTCGGCGTGGAACGCCCGTGGTGGTACCTGTCCGACGGTGGCCATTTCGAGAACACCGGCGTCTATGCCCTGCTCAAGCGCGAGCTCGACTTCATCATCCTGTCCGACGCCGGAGCCGACGGGCGCTACGAATTCGGCGACCTGGAGAACCTGGTGCGCAAGGCCCGCATCGACTTCGGCGCCGAGATCGAGTTCTATACACGCGAGGAGGCCGCCAGCCTGTTCCCGGGCGAGACGGCCGATCTCACCGTGTTGTCGCCCGAGGACATGGGCAACGTGCATTCCAGCCGCGGCGTGCTGCTTGCGCGCATCCGCTACCGCGAGCGGCCCGGACCGGCGTTGGCCGACGGCCGGCCAGGCCCCCCGGTGCGCCCCGAAGGCACCTTGCTGGTCATCAAGCCCAACCTGCACGACGCGCTGGACATCGACCTGCTGGCCTACGCCCGCAACCATCCAGGATTCCCGCACGAGTCCACCGGCGACCAATCGTTCGACGAGGCGCAGTGGGAGAGTTACCACCGGCTGGGCGAGGACTTCGGCCGCGCGATGCGCGAGCGCTGGCTGGGCCGGCTGCCGGGCTGGAGCACGCCGGCGCGGCACAAGATCCGCATCGCGGCGCGCCTGGTGCCTTCGCCGCCGGCCGGCGAGGTCGCCCGCAAGGAGCCGCTGTGGCGGCGCAACGTGCGCGCCACGGCGATCGGCACCACGCTGGGCGTAGGCGCCTCGGGCACCGTGCTGCTGTCGTTGTGGCAGATGCAGGACCAGCTCCAGCGCAACCGCATCGACCAGCAGACCGAGGCGCGCCAACTGTTCACCGAGGTGTCCAAGGGCCTGCAGGCATTCGACGGCAGTTGTCCACAGGTGCCCGAACACGTGATCACCCAGGCCGCGATGCTGCTCGAGCTGCGCGCCAGTCCGTCGATGCGCCCGCTCGAGCAGGCCGGGCTCGAACGCATGGCTGCACGCATCACCGAGGAATGTGCCCGCGTGCCGGCGCCGAGCGAAGCCTGCGTGGCCCAGTTCCGGCGCGTGCAGGGCAGCCTGTGCACGCTGGTGCTCAAGCCGCCGAGCCAGACCACGGCACTGAGCTACTGGCACCCGGGGGCCTCGCCCGAGGAGCAACGCAGCGACACCGCGGCCGTGTTGCAGCAGGTGGCCGACCGATTCCCGATACTGGACAGGATGCTGGGCACCGAGCCGGCCGCGGACACCGTGGCGGCGGCCGAGCCGCCGCAGCCCGCCACGCCAACGCCAACGCCGGCACCCGCAGCCGCCGGCACCGCCGTGCCCGCCGCGGCCCCGGTGCTGGTCGCACCGGCCCCCACGGGCGCCGACACCACGGCCATGCCGACACTGCAGAGCTGCGCCCGTCAGGACGCCACCAGCACGCTGTACATGCAGATCTACGACGAGAACACCCGCTTGCCGGCCACCGCGCTGCGCCAGGCACTGCAGGCCGACCCCGACGTGCCATTGCTGGTGGCGCCGATCGAGAACGTGGTGCGCAGCGCCGACCTGCGCCAGCAGCGCCGTCCCGTGGCCTGGCCGACGCCGACGCTGGTGATCCACGATGCCGGCGGTCGCGCCTGTGCGCGCGCCATCGCCAGCTACATCCAGGCGCCCTGGGTGAGCCAGGCCGATGCCGTGCGGCTGCGCGAACTGCCGGCCTCGCTGCAGGCACGCCCGGGGGTGATCGAACTGTGGCTGCCACCGCAGGCGGTGGCGGCGCCCGAGCCAAACATGCTGAAGTCGTCGTCGCGATGACGGCGCGTCGGCGCCACGCGCACCGCGTGTCAGTCGGCCAGGTCGCAGCGCATGAAGACGCTGTTCGGGTCTTCGCGGTAGTCGGCGAACGGCCCGCACGGCACGAAACCATGGGCGCGATACAAGGCACGGGCGGGGGCGAAGAACGGCATCGACCCGGTCTCCAGGCTCACGCGCCGCAGGCCGGCCGCTCGCGCCTGTGCCATCGCATGCAGCAACAGGGATCGCGCCAGCCCCTGGCGCCGCAACGCCGGCGCCGTGCGCATGGACTTGAGCTCCCCGTGGTGGGCGTCGAGCTGGCGCAGAGCCACGCAACCCGCCAGCTCGCCGTCGAGCCAGGCACTCCAGAACCGGATGTCGGGCCGGCGCAGTCCAGCCAGATCGAGCGCATGTTTGCTCTCGGGCGGCGAGACGGCCCGCATGTCGCGGATATGCTGCTCGAGAAAGGCCGCGATCCGCGGATCGCTCAGGTCATCGAGCCGGATGTCCAGTGGCATGGCGGTCGCCGGCACCGCGTTCAACCCATGACCTTGCTCGGCAACCAGGTTGCCAGCTCCGGGAACACGCACAGGATGACGATGGCCAGGACCATGCAGCACATGAAGGGGAACGCGCCCTTGAGGATGGTGGGCAGGCGCACGTCCGGCGTGATGCCGTTGATGACGAACAGGTTCAGCCCCACGGGCGGCGTGATCAGGCCCAGCTCCATGTTGATGGTCAGGATGACGCCGAACCAGATCGGGTCGAAGCCGGCCGCGGTGATGACCGGCATCAGGATCGGGGTGGTCATCAGGATGATCGCCGCCGGCGGCAGGAACATGCCGGCCACCAGCAGCAGCACGTTGATGGCCGCCAGGATGACCCAGCGGTTGACCTGCATCTCGCCGATCGCCTCGGCCAGCGACTGCGTCACCTGCAGCGACGACATCATGTAGCCGAACAGGATCGAGGTGCCGATGATCAGCAGCAACATGCCCGACTCGCGCAGGCCGTCGCGCATGATGGCCCACAGCTCCATCGGCCGCCAGACGCGGTAGATCACCATCACCATGACCAGGCACAACATGGCACCGACGCCGGCAGCCTCCGACGGCGTGGCGATGCCGCCATACAGCGCGTACACCACGCCGACGATGACGGCGATGAACGGCAGCAGCCGCGGCAGCAACTCGAGCTTTTCCTTCATCGAATAGATGCGGTCCTCGTCCACCAGCTTGGTGCCGCGCTTCCAGCTCAGGAACAGGGCCCAGGCCATGAACAGGCCGGTCAGCAGCAGGCCGGGAATGATGCCGGCGATGAACAGCCGCCCGATCGAGGTCTCGGAGGCGATGCCGTACAGGATCATCGTGATCGAGGGCGGGATCAGGATGCCCAGCGTGCCGCCCGCGGCAATGGCGCCGGTGGCCAGGTCGGCGTCGTAGCCGCGCTTGCGCATCTCGGGAATGCCCATCTTGCCGATCGCCGCGCAGGTCGCCGGCGACGAGCCGGTGAGTGCCGAGAACAGGGCGCAGGCGCCGATGTTGGAGATCACCAGCGAGCCCGGCACCCGGTGCAGCCAGCGCGCCAGCGCCTCGTACAGGTCGCTGCCGGCACGCGAGGAGGCCACCGCCGCTCCCATGATGATGAACATCGGCAGCGAGACCAGCGTGAAGTCGGACAGGCCGGCGAAGATGGTCTCTGGCACGAAATGCACGCTGTTCCAGCCATCGAACACGACCATGAACAACAAGGCGACGGCGCCCAAGCCGAATGCGATCGGCAGGCCGGTCGCCAGCAAGGCCGTGGTCAGCACGAAGATCAGCAGGCCGATCGCCAGCGGGCTCATGGCCACACTCCTGGCGCCTGACACCGCGCGATCGACTGCAACCATATGCGCGCGCGCCGTACGGCGCAATCCCGCCGGCGGTTCACAGCCCCTCCTCCGCCGACAGGCCGAATGGCAATGACCGGTGCGAGGCGACCATGAAGGTGTCGGCGATGAACTGCAGGCACAACACGGTCAGGCCGACCGGAACCGACAGGTAGGGAATCCAGACCCGCGCCTTCCAGATCGACGGCGTGGTCTGGCCGCTTTGCCAGGTTTCCCACCACCAGGGGATGGCGGCATACAGGAAGAATCCGCAGAACACCAGGGCGACCAGGTTGCCGGCGATGCACAACAGGCGCCGCCCCGGTGTCTGCAGCATCAAGGGCACGACATCGACCGCCACATGGCCGCGCGTGAGCAGGATGTAGGGCGCACCGATGAAGGTCGCCGCCACCAGCGCGAAGGTCACGAATTCGGTCTGCCAGATCGAGGAATGGCCGAGCACCGCCCGCACGAACACCATGTGGCAGATGACCCCGATCGAGACCACGATCATGCCGGCGGCCACGACGCCGAACAGGCGCGACACGGCATGCACCGCCGCCACCCAGGCCGGCGGTGCCACCCCCTTACTTGACACTCAGTGCCTTCTCGATGAGCTCCTTGCCTCCAGGGACTTTCTCGGCGAAGGCCTTGTACGAAGTCTTCTGCGCCACGGCGCGCCAGGCCTCGGCGTCGGCATCGCTGAGCGTGACGACTTCGACGTTGTTCTTCTTGTAGGTCGCGACCATGTCGTCGTCGAGCTTCTTCGATTCGGCCTCGAAATAGTCCTCGGCCTTCTTGGACGCGGCGGTCAGGGCCTTCTTCTGGGCATCGTTGAGCTTGTCCCAGCTCTTCTTCGAGATCAGCACCGGTTCGTACATGAACCACAAGGCGTTGTCGCCGGGCGCGGTGACGCACTTGAGCTGTTCGTACAGGCGAAACGACACGAAGCTGCCGGTCGACGTGTCAGTGGCCTGCGCCACGCCCTGCTGCAAGGCGTTGTAGACCTCGCTCGAGGGGATGGACACGATGGACGCGCCGGCACCGGCCCACATCTGCGCGAATGTCGATCCGGCCGAGCGGACCTTGAGGCCGGCCGCGTCCTCGGGACGCTTGATGCACTTGTCCTTGGAGCCGAAGGCGCCGGCCAGCCAGGCATCGGCCAGCACGTGCACGCCGCCCTGTTCGATGATGGCCTTGATGTCCTTCATGAAGGCCGAGTCGTTGATGCGCCGCGCATGGGCATGGCCCTTGACCAGGCCCGGCATCAGGGTGGCGCCGAACTGCGGATGGAAGCCGGACGCATAGTCGAGCGGAAACGAGGTCATGTCGATCTGGCCGGTCTGCATCGCCTTCCACTGCTCCTGGGCCTTGACCAGGCTCGAGCCCGGGAACACCTTGATCTCCAGGCCCACCTTGGCCGCGGCCACCTCCCGCGCGATCATCTGCACCATCTCGTCGCGCACGTCGCCCTTGCCGCCCGGAAACTGGTGGGACGCCTTGAGCGTGACGTTCTGCGCCCAGGCCGGTGCCGCCAGCACGGCGGCCAATGCACAGCACGCCAGGGCGGCCATGCGCGGCAGGCCACGCGCCCGCCGCGACGTGCCCTCGCCGCGAGAATTCCATTGCCGCCGCCCCGCCGAAGTCGTGTCGATCATGTGTGTCTCCAATGCATATAGGAAGGTTCGCCCGACCGTCACCGTCCAGACGGACGCGAGCTTCGTATTTTGCGTTGGTACCGCGGATTTGCCGAACCGATGGCTTAGGGGATTACCCGCACCATGACGCCACCCCGGTGGACACGCCAGCCATCAGGGCGCAATGACGCCACAGGCCACGCGTGCCCCGCCTCCGCCCAGCGGCTGCGGATGGTCGGCATGGTTGTCGCCACCGGCATGCACCATCAACGAGCGCCCTCGCACGTCGGCCAGGGTCAACCGCGGTGCCAGCACCGGCATGCTGGCGCTGCCGTCGGCCGCCACGTACAGGGGCGGCAAGTCTCCCAGGTGGCCGTCGCCCCAGGGTTCGCCATGCCGACCGGTACCGGCGGGATCGAAATGCCCCCCGGCGCCCAGTGCCGCCACCGACATGCCGTCGCGCATGCCGGGTGCGCACGTCGGATGCTCATGCACGTGGAAACCATGCATGCCGCTGGCCAGGCCCGAGAGCGCGGGGCGCAACACCAGGCCATGGGGCGACGGCTCGATGCGGACCACGCCCAGCGTGGCGCCCGCTCCCGCCGGCCCGGCCGCCTGCATCGTGACGCTGATGTCGGCCGCCGTCACGGGAACGCAGGCCAGCACGGTGGAGAGGAACAGAACGGAACGCAAGGCAATCATGATGGCTCCTGGTTGGGGTCGAACGGACGGCATTCGGCGCAAGGGGGCGCTGCGTGCCGCACCCGGGTTCACACCGGCACCATGCTGCATTGCGCCGCCGCCATGGCGCGATGCAGCACGTCTCACAGCACCAGCCGGGTTGCGGCCGAATCCTCGGCCTGGACACGCTGGGGTGACAACAAGGTCAGGGTCAACACCCGGGCCACGCGGATCCGGGTACCGGGCCGCACCGGCACATCGCTGCCCTTGGCTACCGTGGCCCCATCGACCTCGGTGACGCCATCGGACACCGGGCGCAGGCGATAACCATCGGCGAAGCGCCGCAACTCGAAATGCCAGCGGCTGATCTGCCGTGCCTGCGCCGGATCGACCGGTGCGAGCACGACGTCGTTGGCCAACGTGCCTTCGTGATCGCGCAGGCGGCCGAAACTGACGATGTCCTGTGCCGGCAATTCGAGCTCCTCGTGCGTCTCCTCGATACGGATCCGGGTCGGGAACACCGACAGGTCGCGCCAGTCGAAAGCCAGCATTTCGACCTGCCGCGCGACCCCCTTGAGCTCGACCGCCGCGACCGGACGGCATTGCAGCCGGTGCGCCATCGCCAGTTCCTGGAATACCTCGCGCGTGATCCGCAACTCGCCGCTGCTGGCCGACGCCGCCACACGCGAGCACAGGTTCACCGAGTCGCCGCTGACCACGTCGCCGTCGGTCAGCACCGGCCCGTGATGCACGCCGATGCGCAGCTTGAGCTGGTGGTCCCGCGCGCGCGCGGTGTTTTCGCTGGTCACGCTCTGTTCGAACGCGATCAGCGCGGCGATGGCCGCGTCGGGATCGGCGAATGCCAGGAAGGCCCCGTCGCCGACGGTGTCGATGATGCGGCCGCCGTGCGGGGGCAGGCAGCGTTGCAGCAGGTCGATGTGCAATTGCTGCAGCTGCCGGCCGGCGGCGTCGCCGAACCGTTCGAAATACGGCGTCGAAGCGACGATGTCGGAAAAACCCAATGTCATCGGCCTCTCGAAGCGGCGCGTGAGTTCCTGCTGCAAGGCGCCCTGCAGGCGGATGATGTCCGTCATGCTGAGCGTGCTCAAATCAATCATGGGTGCACGATACCTGAGCGGCCGGTGTCGGACAAGCATGCCGTCGCACGGCGGCACGCCGTGGACGCTGGCCATGACGGCAGGCGCACGCGTATACTTTGCCGATGTCCCCTCGCCCCATGACATCGCTGCGACACGGCAGGCTGCATTAGGAAACCTCCATGGGATTGCGGCTCAAGTTCAACCTGGTGTTGCTGCTGGTTTTCGCCCTGGGCCTGGCCGTCACGGGTTACGTGTCGCGTCATCTGCTGCAGGAGAACGCGCGCGAGGAAGTGCTGCGCACCGCGGGCGTGATGATGGAAGCGGCACTGGCCATGCGCTCGTACACGGTGTCCCAGGTACGACCGCGGCTGCGGCCGATGGACCAGGAATTCTTCCCCCAGAGCGTGCCCGCCTACGCGGCGACCGAGATCCTGGGCAAACTACACGAGAAATATCCGAACTACGCATACAAGGAAGCCGCGCTGAACCCGACCAATCCGCGTGACCGGGCGGTGGGTTGGGAGTCGGACATCATCAACGACTTCCGCAACAACCAGACACGGGTCGAGTTCGCCGGCATCCGCGACACGCCGACGGGTCCGTCGCTGTATCTGGCACGACCGCTGCAGATCACGGACCCGAATTGCCTGGCCTGTCACACGACGGCCGAGTCGGCACCGCCCTCGATGGTCAAGCTGTACGGCAGCAACAACGGCTTCGGCTGGAAGCACAACGAGATCATCGGCGCGCAGATCGTCTCGGTGCCAATGTCGGTGCCGATCGAGAAGGCCAACAGCGTGTTCCTGTCGTTCATGGCATCGCTCACGGCCGTGTTCGCCGTGTTGTTCGTGATCCTGAACATCATGCTGTCGATGCTCATCGTGCGCCCGATCCGCACCATGTCGGCAGCGGCCAACAAGATCAGCGTCGGCCAACTCGACATTCCTGAACTGCCGGAATCGGGCAAGGACGAAGTGGCGGTGCTGGCCAAGGCCTTCAACCGGATGCGGCGCAGCCTCGAGAAGGCCATCAGCCTGATCGACGAGCGCTGAGGCCACGGGGCGGCGGTCATGGACAGCGACATCGCGTTGCCTCGCGGCTACCAGCTGCAGGAGTACCGCATCGACTCCACCTTGGGCGTCGGCGGTTTCGGCCTGACCTACCTGGCCACCGACGCCAACCTGAACATGCAGGTGGCGATCAAGGAATACCTGCCCGGCGACCTGGCCATGCGCGGCGAGGATCATTCAATCCGATCGCGTTCGGAGCAGACCCTGGAGAAATTCACCTGGGGACGCAACCGCTTCCTGGACGAGTCGCGCACGCTGGCCTCGTTTCGCCATCCGAACATCGTGCGGGTGATGCGATTCTTCGAGGCCAACCAGACCGCCTACATGGTCATGGAGTTCGTCGCCGGACAACCGCTCAACGAATGGATCAAGACCCGGCGGCCGGTGTCGACCGCCAGCGTCACCGAACTGGCGCTGGCCCTGCTGGGTGGTGTCGAGGTCATCCACCAGTCCGGATTCCTGCACCGCGACATCAAGCCGGGCAATATCTTCATGCGCCAGGATGGCGCGCCGGTGCTGCTTGACTTCGGCTCGGCGCGTGCGGCGTCGGTCGACACCGAGCGCACCGCCATCGTCTCGCCCGGTTATGCGCCGCTGGAGCAATACCATGCCCACGGCAACCAGGGCCCGTGGACCGACATCTATGCGCTCGGCGGCGTGTTGTACTGGCTGGTCACGGGTCACAAGCCGCTGGAGGCCACGGCGCGTGTACCGCAGGATCCCATGCCGGCAACGGTGCACAGTGCCGAGGCGAAGCGATTCCCGCCGGCCCTGCTCGAGGCCATCGACTGGGCGCTCGCACCCTCCGAACGCGCACGGCCGCAGACGGTCGCGGCCTGGCGCCAGTCGCTGCAGGCGCTGGCCGATCGATCCGTGGCGCAACACCGGCCGGTCGATGCCGACCCTACCCTGCTCGGCGATGCCACGACCGTGCTGCAACCCCGCACCGGCGCCCCCGGCATGCCGCCACCGACGAGCACCACCGTAGTCTTCGACCCGGCGGCGCTGCAGGCGATGGCCGCCGACCTGGCCGCGCACCTGGGTCCGGTGGCGAACATCGTCGTCAAGTCCGCGGCCCGCAAGGTTGCAACGCTGCAGCAACTGGTCGATGTTTTGGCCCCCGACATCGCCGACGGGGCCGCGCGCGCCGACTTCGTCAAGAAGCACGGACGCGCCGCGACCGAACGTACCGGCTCCCCGGTCAGCGAGCGCAGCCGCCCCAGCCACACCCACAGCCTGCCCACCGGGCTGTATCCATCCCAGCCGGTGTTCGATGCCGTCATGCTGGCACGCACCGAATCCGAACTGGCCCAGCATATCGGTGCCGTGGCAAAGGCCATCGTGCGTCGCGCCGCCGCGCGTGCCCGCACCGAACAGGAGTTGTTCAACCTGCTGGCCGACGAGATCGACAACACACAGGATCGCAAGGCCTTTCTGCGCCGCGTGATGTCGGTCTCCGGCCGGGTCTGACCGACGCGGCGGTGCCCGGCCGCTAGGCCGGACGCCGCGCGCCCAGCGTGATGCGGGCGAGCAACCACACGATTGCCGCGCACAGTGCGACGCCGGCCACCATCGGTCGCGCACTGGCATCGGCGAACAACCCGACCAACGCCATCATCGTTGTGCCGACCAGGAACTGCAGCGTGCCCATCAAGGCCGACGCCGTTCCCGCAATCGCGCCATGGCGGTCGAGTGCCAGCACGGCTGTGGTGGGCATCACCAGCCCGAGGAAGCCGAAACCGACAAACAGCAGCGACAGCATCAGATCCAGCCGGGACACGCCGGCCAGGTTCAGCAGCAACGACAACACCATCGCGCCGGCATACCCGATCACGGCGCGCCGTACCAGCGACTCCAGACCCACGCGCCGGCCCAGGCGCCCGACCAGCTGCGAACACCCGATGAAGGAAATGGCATTGGCGGCGAACACGAGGCCGTATTGCCTCGGCGTCAATCCGTAACCGTTGATCAGCACGAACGGTGAATTCGCCAGGTAGACGAAGAAGCTCGACACGCCGAAGGACCCGATCAGCACCAGGCCCAGGTAATGGCGATCGCGCAACACCACGCGGTACGCGGCCAGCGCGCCCCGCACGCTGCTCTCGGTGCGTCGCTCCACCGGCCGCGTCTCCCGCAGCCCGGTGGCCACCAGCGCCAGGCCCAGCAATGCCAGCACCGTGGTGGTCCAGAACACGCTGCGCCAGCCGATCCACTCCGTCAGCACGCTGCCCAGCAGCGGTGCCAGGATCGGCGAGACGCTGAACACCAGCATCAGCAGGGCCATCAGCCGTGCCGCATCATGCCCCGTATGCAGGTCGCGCACCACGGCGCGCGGCACCACGACGCCGGCGCAGGCGCCCAGCCCCTGCAGGAAGCGGAACAGCACCAGCGAACCGATGTCGTCGGCCAGCGCGCAACCGATGCTGCCCACGGCGAACAGCGTCAGGCCGAAGAACAGCGGCGGCCTGCGACCGACCATGTCGGACACCGGCCCGTAGACGATCTGGCCCGCCCCCATGGCGATGAAGAAGACCATCAAGGTGGCCTGAACCTGTGCCGCGGACGCGCCCAGGCTGCTGCCGATTTCCGGCAAGGCCGGCAGATACATGTCAGTGGCGAAGGGACCGATCGCCGACAGCAGCCCGAGTACCAGGGCGGCGCGATAGAAACTGGTTTGCATGGACAGAACGGTGATGCCGGCAACGTCGGTGACCTGCCGGCGCGTCCGGCCGAAGGGCCGGTTGTGCGAAGCCCCGAGCATACCGAAGACCGGCCGGCTGCATCGCCCGCCGGCATGGCGGCGCCCGGTCGGCCGCATGTTGTGGCCGACGCCGGGGTTTTCCCGGCTCGAAGCCGGCGGGCCGAAATTGGTCGTAGACTCGTTGGCATCACCGACAAGCTTCGTGCCACTGCCATGTCTTCCACTTCCGCCTCTCCGATCATCAGCACCGGGCCACTCGGACCGCGCTGGGGCACGATCGACCCGTTCCTGTTTTGCGTCCACCACGACGACCGTTATCCCCGTGGCAATGCCGCGCTGGGCCCGGACGCGTCGCTGGCCGGCCGCGACATCGGACAGGACTTCGCAGGCAAGGACGGCTGGCGCATGTACCACGGCACACAGGTGCCGGGATTCCCGGCCCACCCGCACCGCGGATTCGAAACCGTCACCATCGTGCGCGAAGGCCTGATCGACCATGCAGACTCGCTCGGTGCCTCGGCCCGGTTCGGTGGCGGTGACGTGCAATGGCTCACGGCCGGGCGCGGCATCGTGCATGCCGAGATGTTCCCGCTGCTGCGCAGTGACGCTCCGAACCGGCTCGAGTTGTTCCAGATCTGGCTCAACCTGCCGGCGAGCCACAAGATGGCGGAGCCGCATTTCAAGATGTTCTGGTCGGAACAAGTCCCGCGCCACGAGTTCACCGACCCGTCGGGCGCGACAACCACGGTGACCTGTGTCGCTGGCGCGTTGCGTGGCGACGGCCTGCAGACGCCACCCGCGCCGCCGCCCGATTCCTGGGCTGCGCAATCGCAGGCCGACGTCGCCATCTGGACCATCTCGATGGCCCCTGGAGCGCGCTGGATCTTGCCGGCGGCCAGCGGCGAAGGAACGCAGCGCTGCCTGTATTTCTTCGAAGGCTCCAGCCTGTCCATCGCGGGCCAGGATCTGACCGCGCATGCGGCGATCCACCTGCACTGCGGGCGTGACCTCGAACTGGCGAACGGGCCCGCGCGCACCCAATTGCTGCTGCTGCAGGGAAAACCGATCGCCGAACCGGTTGCACAATACGGTCCGTTCGTGATGAACACCCAGGCCGAGATCCACCAGGCGTTCGCCGACTACCAGCGTACCCGCTTCGGCGGCTGGCCGTGGCCCGACGAGGCTCCGGTGCACGGCAAGGAAGCCCGGCGTTTCGCCACCCACCCCGACGGCCGTTGCGAGCGGCTGCGTATCCAAACCGTCTCCCAGGAGTAGACACCGATGATTCTTGAACTTGCCGACATCCGCATCCAGCCCGGCCAGAATGCCGCATTCGAGGAGGCGATCCAGCGCGGACTGGCCACCGTGATCAGCCAGGCCAAGGGCTTCAACGGCTTCAAGGTCAACCGCGGCATCGAAAGCCCCGAGCGCTACATCCTGCAGATTTTCTGGAGCACGCTGGAAGACCACAACGTCGGCTTTCGGGAGTCCCCCGCCTTTGCCCAATGGCGTGCCATCGTCGGCCCCTTCTTCGCCGGCCCGCCGACCGTCGAGCATTTCGAACTGGTGGCACGGTCGCAGTAACCACGCTGCCCGGCCACCCAACCCGCTGGCGCCACGGCGCCCGCCTGCCAACTCCACCGAGGACACCATGAGTTTCGTTTTTCCCCCGGCCGAACCGATCAGCGTACCGGTACAGGGCCAGAGCAGCCGTTTCCCGGTGCACCGCATCTACTGCGTCGGACGCAACTATGCGGAGCATGCCAAGGAAATGGGCTTCACCGGCCGCGAGCCGCCCTTCTTCTTCCTCAAGCCGGCCGATGCGCTGGTGCTGGCCCTGCCGGGACAGACCGCGACCATGCCCTACCCCAGCCTGACCCATGACCTGCACCACGAGATCGAACTGGTGGTGGCCATCGGCACCGGCGGCAGGAACATCGCCGCAGCCGACGCGCACAAGCACATCTTCGGTTATGCCGTCGGGCTGGACATGACCCGGCGTGACCTGCAAGGCGAGATGAAGAAGCAGGGCCGGCCGTGGTGCATCGGCAAGGGCTTCGACCATTCGGCGCCGATCGGACCGATCACGCCGGCCGCTGAAGTCCCATCCATCGCCGAGGCCACGATCCACCTCGACGTGAACGGGCAGCAGCGCCAGCACAGCAACGTGAGCAAGCTGATCTGGAACATTGCCGAGACCATCGAACACCTGTCGGCAGCCTGGGAATTGCGGCCCGGCGACCTGATCTACACCGGCACGCCCGAAGGTGTGGCGGCCGTGGTGGCCGGAGACACGCTGGACGGCAGCGTCGAAGGCCTGCAAGGCATCCGCGTGACGATCGCCTGACCCGGACCGCGGCGATCCCAGCGTGCTGCGCAGCCAGATCAAGCATTGTCGCAACTGCGGCACCGCCGTCGTCCACCGCATCCCGGACGATGGCGACACGCGCGAGCGGGCCGTATGCCCCCAATGCGCGTTGATCCACTACGAGAACCCGCTCAACGTCGTGGGCACCGTGCCCCATCTCGACGAGCGGGTTCTGCTGTGCAAGCGCAACATCGAGCCACGCAAGGGCAAGTGGACCTTGCCGGCCGGCTTCATGGAACTCAACGAGACCACGTCGGAAGGCGCGGCGCGCGAGACGGTCGAGGAAGCGGGTGCGCTGTTCGAGATGGAGGGCCTGTTCTCGGTGCTCAACGTGGCCCGGGTGGGCCAGGTGCACCTGTTCTACACCGCGCGACTGCTGGCCGACCATTTCGACCCGGGACACGAAACCATGGAGGCGCGCCTGTTCACCGAAGCCGAAGTCCCCTGGGACGAGATCGCGTTTCGCACCGTCAAGGAAACGCTGGAGCACTATTTCGCCGACCGGCGCAAGGGCGCCCTGGCCATCCATGTGATCGACATTGTCTAGACCGGGCCGGACCGGGCCGTGCGCGCGCGGTCGGAGGGCTGCCGATCAACCCCTTGCCGCGCATGGTGGCACGACAAGACGCGGCGATGGGTGTATAACTTCCCTGACGCGACAGATGTTCGGCAAACCCTGCCGGACGGAGGTACAAGATGAAACAGGAACAACATTTCTGGGACGTCGACCTGGTCGAATTGCTTCGGATCTGGATCGACGACATGGGGACATTTCTGCTGACCCTGCTGACGTTCGTCGGCTTGTCGTTGCCCGTCCTGATACCAACCTTGATCCTGTGGTACCTGTCATCGATCAACTGGAGCATGGCACCCTGACGGCCGGGCCCACTGCTTCTTCGGCAGTTCAGCCCTCGCCCGTCGCTGCCGTCAACACCAGGGCGCCGCGTCGTGGGCCAGGCCCATCCAGACCGCCCAGGACGAACTGAGCACCAGCGCCAACCCGGCCAGTCGCACCCCCCATTGGCCCGAACCGGCGCCCCGCAGTCGCAGCCACAACCAGGGACCGGCCATCAGCGACACGCTGGTGCCGACAGCGAACAAGGCCATCACCAGTGCGCCGTCCGCCGGGCGGGCGCTCATGGCCGCGACCATCACGGCCGAATACAGCAGGCCGCACGGCAACAAAGCCCAGACCGTACCCAGCATCAGCGGCGCGCCGCCACCGGAGCGGCCGACCCAGGAACGGGCACGCATCCAGATCGCCTTGCCCGCGCGTTCCAGCCAGACCGGTTGTTCGGCACGCCACAACAACACCAGCCCCAGCACGATGGCGGCTACGTGCAACAGCGTCCAGACCGGCCGCAGTGCCGCGGACTGGATCGTCAACCAGCCCAGCCCCTGCATCGACGCCGCCGCAAGTGCACCGAGCGCCGAATAACCGACGACGCGCCCGAGCTGGAAGGTCCACATGGCACGGGTACCGCGCGGCGCCGACGCATGGCCGATGCCGGCGCAGGCCGCGCCGCACATGGCGATGCAATGCGGTCCACCGGCCAGGCCCATCAGCAGGCCGGTCAAGGCCAGGGAGTTCTGCATCCGGCCAGCTTAAATGATTCGGGAAAACTTGGCGCGGGTACGGTCGGTCTGCAGGTAGCGGTCGAACACCATGGCGATGGCGCGCACGAAGAACCATCCGGTCGCCGTGACCTGGATGCCGGTATCGTCGACCTGGACCAGGCCCTGCTCCTGCAGGACCTGCAATTGCTCGAGCTCGCCGGCAAAGTAGGTCCGGAAGTCGACCAGGTAGGCCAGTTCGATCGATTCGACCAGGCAATGACCATGGCACATCACGGCCATGATCACCGCCCGGCGGATCAGGTCGTCCCGGCCCAGTGCCAGCCCGCGCACGACAGGGAAACGACCATGGTCGATCGCGTCGCAATATTCCGAAAGTGTCTTGGCATTCTGGCTGTAGGTCGCCCCGACCCGACCGATCGCCGACACGCCGAGCGCGATCAGGTCGTGGTCGGGCTGCGTGCTGTAGCCCTGGAAGTTGCGGTGCAGGCGGCCTTGCCGCTTGGCCACGGCCAGCGGATCGGTCGGCAACGCGAAATGGTCCATGCCGACGTAGACGTAACCCGAGCCGATCAGCGCCGCCAGCGAACGCGACAACATCTCGACCTTGGCGCCCGCGGGCGGCAGGTGCTCGGCATGGATGCGCCGCTGCGGCTTGAAACGCTCGGGCAGATGGGCATAGGCATACAGCGCAATGCGGTCCGGGCGCAGCTGCGCCACCTGCTCCAGCGTCCGGTCGAAGGATGCCGGCGTCTGGTGCGGCAGGCCGTAGATCAGGTCGACGTTGATCGACTCGAACCCCTTGTCACGCGCGGCCTGCACCAGCGCGAACACGTCGCGGGCCGGCTGGATGCGGTGCACGGCCTTCTGCACGACCGGATCGAAGTCCTGCACGCCGAAACTGAGCCGGTTGAAACCCATCGCCGCGAGCGCATCGAGTCGGCGGGCGTCAATGGTGCGCGGGTCGACCTCGATCGCATATTCACCGCCGGGCACGAAGCTGAAGTTGCTCCGCAACATGTCCATCAGGCCGTTGAGTTCATCGTCGGACAGGAAGGTGGGCGTTCCGCCGCCCAGATGCAGCTGCGTGACCTTCTGCCGGGTTCCGAGCAAGGCGGTATGCAGTTCCACCTCGCGCTGCAGGTACCGCAGATACGGGGCCGCACGATCATGATGGCGCGTGATGATCTTGTTGCAGGCGCAGTAATAACACAGCGATTCGCAGAACGGGATGTGCACGTACAGTGACAGCGGCAAGGCCATGGCGGCGGCGCCGCTGCGCCGCTGCTGCAGCGCGCGTTCATAGTCGTGCGCGGTGAACGCCTCGACGAAACGGTCGGCCGTCGGATACGACGTATAGCGGGGGCCGGAAACATCGAACTGGCGCAGCAGTTCGGCAGAAACGGGGGCGGTGACGATTGTGGGCATGGGTCCATCTCGGGGATGACCGCAATATGCCTCACCCCCCGACACGGTGGCTTGACATGCATCAAGTACCCTGCTCAAGATGTAGCGCACAATTGATGCATGTCAGGAGTGAGTATGTTGCACGGTACCCCGCCCCCCCACGATGCCCACGCGGTCACGCCCATCGTGCCCTTGAGTTCGAACACCATCCGCGTCGCCTGTTCGAGCTGCAACCTGCGCGAGCTGTGCATGCCGCTGGGGCTTTCGGCGGAAGAGCTCGATCGCGTCGACGGGCTGGTCGCGAACCGGCGCCGCGTCAAGCGCGGAACCAGCCTGTTCCGCTGCGGCGACAAATTCACCAGCCTGTACGCGATTCGCACCGGCTTCTTCAAGACCTGCATCACGTCCGAAGACGGTCGCGACCAGGTCACCGGTTTCCAGATGGCTGGCGAGGTGGTCGGCCTGGACGGCATCGTCAATGACCGCCATACCTGCGATGCCATCGCGCTCGAAGACGCCGACGTCTGCCTGCTTCCCTTCGACCGCATCGAGGAACTGTCGACCGAGATCCCCGGCCTGCAGCGCCATGTCCACAAGATCATGAGCCGCGAGATCGTGCGCGAGCACGGCGTGATGCTGCTGCTGGGCAGCATGCGCGCCGAAGAGCGCCTGGCCGCGTTCTTGCTGAACCTCGTTCAGCGCCTGCATGCGCGCGGCTTCTCGCAGTCCGAACTCGTGCTGCGCATGACGCGCGAGGAAATCGGCAGCTACCTCGGCCTCAAGCTCGAGACCGTCAGCCGCACCTTCTCGAAGTTCGTCGAAGAAGGCATCGTCGAGGTCAAGCAGCGGCATGTGCGCATCGTCAATGCCGACGCGCTCAAGCAATTGGTCAATCCGCAGGTCTGCAACTAGACCCGGTCCCGGCCGGCTCCGGCCGTGGCGCGTGCGAATCGGCCAGAGACCGCACCAACCGCCACCCGACCATCAGTCCCGGTCCTGCGCGCCCGGCTCGTTGACCTCCTGCGGCGACATCGCCAGCAGGGCCGTCAGGCTGCAGCCCAGCAGCGTCAATCCCCAGAACACGAAGAACGCCACGGTGTAGATGCCCTGGCGCGACAGCTCCAGCGGCTGCCCCGCCCAATGCAGGTCCTGCGGGTCGACCATGGCAAATACCAGCATCTCCAGAACGCCGGCGACCAGAAAGGCCGGCCACACCACCCACATCAGGCGCTTGGCCCACCGGTTGTCTGCCATCTCCATCGTCGTGGCCTCAGGGTTTGGCCGCGTCGACGGCGGGCGCCACGGGCACGCCGGTCTGTGCGTGGTTGCGTCCTTGCACCGCCGGCGCCAGGCTTGCGGCCGGATTGGCCAGGGTCTGGTTGATTTCCAGTCCCTTGCGGTAATAGTCTTCGGTGATCACCGGATCGGGGTACCGCAGGGCCAGGTACAAGGTGACGAAACCGGCGACGACAACCAGCGCCGGGCCAGCGATGACGAGCCAGACATGCCCGAACTTCCACCAGGGAGCGGGAGCCGTGTGATCAGTTGGTGTCATGCGGGAATCTCCTCAACGCGGAACCAGGAACACGGATTTTTCACCGACATGCTTGTTGCTGCCAAGCTCGGTGATGTCGAACTGGATCGGGTGCGAGCCCGGTTGCGCGCCCTCGAACGGCAGTTGCACCCGCACGGCGATCCAGCGCGATTCGGTCGACTCGACGCTGAACTGCTCGTCCGATGCCAGCACGACGCCGTCGAGCCCGGTGACGGATATGCGGTAGTCCTGCTTCGCTTCGGTGGCATTCATCACCTGCAGCCGGAACACGTTCTCGATCTTGCCGCCTGAGACGATGCGCGCCAGGGTTCCGCGGTCACGCACCACGTCGACCTTGAATGGCGAGCGCAGCACCAGGCTCACCGCCATCGCGATCACGATGGCCAGCAGGATGCCGGTGTACAGCAGCACCCGCGGCCGCAGCACGTGGCGCAGGATCTCCGAGCGGCTCCAGTGCTGCTTGACCGCGTTCTGTGTCGAATACTTGACCAGGCCGCGGGCGTAACCCATCTTGTCCATCACCGTGTCGCAGACGTCGGCGCAAGCGCCACAACCGATGCATTCGTATTGCAGTCCGTTGCGGATGTCGATGCCGGTCGGACAGACCTGCACGCACAAGGTGCAGTCGACACAGGCACCCAGGTTGAGCGTGGCCGGGTCGGCCTTGCGCGAACGCGCGCCGCGCGGTTCGCCCCGTGCCTCGTCATAGGTGACGATCAGCGTGTCGTGGTCGAACATGGCGCTCTGGAAGCGGGCATACGGGCACATGTGCTTGCACACCTGTTCGCGCATGAAACCCGCATTGCCGTAGGTGGCGAAACCGTAGAAGATGGTCCAGAAGACCTCCCACGACGTCATCTGCAGCGCGAGCAGTTCCCGTCCGAGTTCGGTGATGGGCGTGAAATAACCGACGAAGGTGAAACCGGTCCAGAACGCCACCGCCAGCCAGGCCACGTGCTTTCCGCCCTTGCGCAGGAACTTGTCGACCGACATCGACGCGGCATCCCGGCGCATGCGGGCCGAGCGATCCCCTTCGAACTTCTTCTCGATCCACAGGAAGATCTCGGTGTACACCGTCTGCGGGCAGGCGTAGCCGCACCACAGGCGCCCGGCCACCGCCGTGAACAGGAACAGCGACAACGCCGAGATCACCAGCAAGCCGGTGAGATAGATGAAATCCTGCGGGTACAGGACCAGGTTGAAGATGTAGAAGCGCCGCGCGCCCAGATCGAACAACACGGCCTGGCGTTGCCCCCAGTCCAGCCACGGCAGGCCGTAGAAGACCAGCTGGGTCAGCCAGACCATCGCCCAGCGCCAGTTCGAGAACAGGCCCGAGACACTGCGCGGATAGATCTTCGTGTGCGCCTCGTAGAGCGACACCATCTCCGGGTCGGCCGCGATGGCGCCCGCCTCGGCGGACGGCACGATCGGGATAACCTTGCGAGGATCAGGCTTGGAAGAACTCAAGAACGTCACTCACTCGGCTATTGGCTGGCCACGGCCGTCTTGTTGGAGAAGCTCCACACATAGGCCGCCAGCACCTGGATCTGAGCCGGGCTGAGCTTGTCGGCCTGTGCCGGCATCTGGTTGACCTTGCCGTTGTTGATCATCGAGATGATCGTGGCCTCGCCATAACCATGCAGCCAGATGTCGTCGGTCAGGTTGGGCGCGCCAACGGCCGGATTGCCCTTGCCGTCGTTGCCATGGCAGGCGGCGCAGACACCGAACTTGGACTTGCCCAGCGCGGCGCGCACCGAGTCGTGCGGGCTGCCCGACAGGCTCAGCACGTATTGGGCGACGTTCTTGACATCGTCGGCGGAACCCAGCGCCGCACCCAGCGCCGGCATGTTGCCCATGCGTCCGCTGGTCAGCGTCTCGACGATCTTGTCCGGGGCGCCGCCATACAACCAGTCGCTGTCGGTCAGGTTCGGGAAACCCTTGCTGCCACGCGCATCCGAGCCGTGGCACTGCGAGCAGTTGTTCATGAACAAGCGTTCGCCGATCGCCATGGCCTGCGGATCCCGGGCGATCTCTTCGGTCTTCATCGCGGCAAAACGTGCATACAGCGGAGCGATCTCCTCCTCGCCCTTTTGCATCTCCGCGGCATGCTGGCCAGTGGACGACCAGGCCAGGCTGCCCTTGAAGGTACCCAGTCCCGGATACAGCGCCAGGTAGACCAGCGCAAAGACGACGGTGATGACGAACAGCCACACCCACCAGCGCGGCAAGGGGTTGTTCATCTCGCGCAGGTCGCCGTCCCAGACATGGCCGGTGGTGTTGTCGTGCGCGGTCATGGCCTTGGCCTTGCCGCTGAACCACAGCAGCAACAGGCAGGCCAGGATGCTGACGATGGTGATCCCGGCGACGTACAGCGACCAGAAACCGTGGGTGAAATCGCTCATGCTCGTTCCTCGTGCAATTCGTCAGTCTTGTTCGAAAGGCAGCCGGGCCGCCTGTTCGAAGTCGCTCTTGCGGTTCTTGGACCAGGCCCACCAGACGATGCCCAGGAAGACGACCAGTGCTGCTACCGTGGTGATGGAGCGCAAGGTGTTGATATCCATTTTTTCTTCTCCAGCGTTATTTGAGCGCCAGGCCCAGCACCTGCAGATAGGCGATGGTGGCGTCCATCTCGGTCTTGCCCTTGACCTCTTCGGCCGCAGCCGCGATCTGCGCATCGGTGTAGGGAACACCCACGGTGCGCAAGGCCCGCATGTTCGCCGCCAGGGCTGCGCCATCGATCGTGCCCTTTTCGAGCCAGGGATAGGCCGGCATGTTGGACTCCGGCACCAGGTCGCGTGGATTGATCAGGTGAATGCGATGCCACTCGTCGTTGTACTTGCCACCCACGCGTGCCAGGTCCGGGCCGGTGCGCTTGCTGCCCCACTGGAACGGATGGTCGTACACCGACTCGCCGGCCACCGAATAGTGGCCATACCGCAGCGTCTCGGCCCGGAACGGCCGGATCATCTGCGAATGGCAGTTGTAGCAGCCCTCGCGGATATAGACGTCGCGACCCGCCAGTTGCAGCGGCGTATACGGCTCGACACCCTTGATCGGCTCGGTCGTGGACTTCTGGAAGAACAGCGGCACGATCTCGACCAGGCCGCCGACGGCCAGCACGACGAGGATCAGCACGATCATCAGGAAATTGTTGGTCTCGACTCGCTCGTGCGAGAGCAACGGAGTCTTGGATTCTTGGTTTGCCATGATCGTGGATCCTCAGGCGTGGGCAGCGGCGTTGGGAATGGACACGGTGACGACCTTGCCGGCGGTGGCGGTCTTCCAGGTGTTCCACAACATGATCAGCATGCCGCCGAGGTACAGCAAGCCGCCCATCAGGCGCAGGAAATAGAACGGATAGGTCGCCTTGACCGATTCGACGAAGGTATAGGTCAGCGTGCCGTCCGGGTTGATGGCGCGCCACATCAGGCCCTGCATCACGCCGGCGATCCACATCGCGGCGATATAGATCACGATGCCGATGGTCGCGGTCCAGAAATGGATCTCGATCGCCTTGACGCTGTACATCTGCTTGCGGCCGAACAGGCGCGGGATCAGGTAATACATGCTGCCCATCGTGACCAGCCCGACCCAGCCCAGGGCGCCGGAGTGCACGTGGCCGACCGTCCAGTCGGTGTAGTGCGACAGGGCGTTGACGGTCTTGATCGACATCATCGGGCCCTCGAAGGTGCTCATGCCGTAGAACGACAGCGAGACGATCAGGAAACGCAGGATCGGGTCGTCACGCAGCTTGTGCCAGGCGCCCGACAAGGTCATGATGCCGTTGATCATGCCGCCCCAGCTTGGCGCCAGCAGGATCAGCGAGAACACCATGCCCACCGACTGCGTCCAGTCCGGCAGCGCCGTGTAGTGCAGGTGGTGCGGGCCGGCCCACATGTAGGTGAAGATCAGCGCCCAGAAGTGCACGATCGACAGCCGGTAGCTGTACACGGGGCGCTCGGCCTGTTTGGGGATGAAGTAATACATCATGCCCAGGAAGCCGGCGGTCAGGAAAAAACCCACCGCGTTGTGGCCGTACCACCACTGCACCATGGCGTCCTGCACACCGGCGTAGGCCGAATACGACTTCATCAGGCCCGACGGGATGGCCGCGCTGTTGACGATGTGCAGCAAGGCCACCGCCAGAATGAACGCGCCGAAGAACCAGTTGGCCACGTAGATATGGCGCACCTTGCGCGTGCCGATGGTGCCGAAGAAAACCACCGCGAACGCCACCCAGACCAGTGCGATCAGGATGTCGATCGGCCATTCGAGTTCGGCATATTCCTTGGCCTGGGTGAAACCCATCGGCAGCGAAATGGCCGCAGCCACGATGACCAGTTGCCAGCCCCAGAACGTGAACGCCGCCAGCTTGTCGCCGAACAGCCGGACCTGGCAGGTGCGCTGCACCACGTAATAGGCGGTGGCGAACAGGCCGCAACCGCCGAACGCGAAGATCACCGCGTTGGTGTGCAGCGGCCTGAGCCGGCCGTAACTGAGCCAGGGTATGCCGAAATTGAGCTCCGGCCAGGTCAGCTGGGCCGCGATGATCACACCCACCAGCATGCCGACGACACCCCAGACGATGGTCATGATGGCGAATTGCCGCACGACGGTGTCGTTGTAGGACGTGGCCTTCGCATTGGGAAATTGCATTTTCGGGTCTTCCAAATTGATCTGGTTCAAGTTTCCACTGGCAAACCCTGAGCGGGTTTGACCAACATCAAACGGGACTTGCGTTTTGACACACAAGCAACACTCGGCCTGCTTGCGCAGGTCCTCGCCATGCATCGAACAAGGCCTGGCCTGGGCGGAATCATCGTGTCATTCCTCCAGGATGCGCTCGCCTTCGCGCTCGATATCCTCGAATTGCCCGCGGTAGATGGCCCACCACAGGCCTGCCAGGATGAAGAACACCAGCACGACCGACAAGGGAATGAGCAGGTACAGGATATCCATCAGTCGTTCCCCTCTTGCAGCCCGCCGGCCAGGCGCAGCGCATTGACCACCACCAGCAACGAGCTGGCGGCCATGCCCAGCCCCGCCAGCCAGGCCGGAATCCAGCCCACCACCGCCAGCGGAATGCAGGCCATGTTGTAGGCCAGGGCCCAGCCCAGATTCTGTCGCACGACCCGCATGGTCCGACGCGCCAGTTGCAGGCTCTGGCCGATGCGCCGCAGTTGCCCGCCCAGCACGACGAAATCGGCGTGGGATTGCGCCAGCGGAGCGGCGTGACCCATCGCGAACGACACATCGGCACCGGCCAGCACCGGGGCGTCGTTCAGGCCGTCGCCGATCACCGCGACCCGATGGCCCTGCGCCTGTTGCGCCCGCAGGAACGCAAGTTTGTCGTCCGGCGAGCAAGCGGCCCGTACCGACGCAATTCCCAGCGGCTGCGCCACCTGCCAGGCCGCCTCGCGCTGGTCGCCCGAGACCATGTGCACCCGGTAACCGTCGGCCAACAGGTCTGCGACAGTGTCCGCGGCATCCGCACGCACATCCTGGTGCAAGTCGAAACTCGCCAGCCAGCCGGACGCGTCGGCCAGGTGCGTCGAGCCTGCATGATCATCCGCCTCGGGCAGGCCGCAGAACCGGCTGCTGCCCAGCCGCGCCGAACGCGCCGGTGTCGTCCCGTCGCAGGGCTGCAGATCGCCCTGCATCCCCTGCCCGGCATGCTCGGTGACCGCGTCGGCACGCCAGCTCGGCGCGGGGCCCGGCTGTTGCGCCGCCTGCACCAGCGCGCGCGCCACCGGATGCAGCGACTGCCGGGCCAGCGCCGCCGCCATGGCCAGCGCCTGCTCGCGCGACAGGCCCTCGCGCACCTGCACCGCATGCAGCCGCAGGCCGTCGCGGGTCAGGGTCCCGGTCTTGTCGAACACCACCGTGTCGACCGCGGCCAGGGTCTCGAGCGCCTGCAGCCGGCGCACGAGCACCCCGCCCCGGGCCAAGTTGCCGGCGGCGGCGAGCATGGCGGTGGGCGTGGCCAGCGACAAGGCACACGGACAGGTCACGACCAGCACCGCGACGGCCACCATCAAGGCATGGCCCGCACCGGCCGACCACCAGTACCCGGCAGCTGCCGCCGCGGCCAGCAACACGACGATCAGGAACGGCTTGGCGATGCGATCGGCCAGTTGCGCCAGCCGTGGCTTGGTCGCCGACGCGTTGCGCACCAGCGCCAGCACCGCCGCGAACCGGGTGTCGGCGCCGGCCTTCTCGACCCGGACCTCGATGACGCCGGCCAGGTTGAAGCTGCCGGCGATGACCGGCGCGCCGACGGCACGGGACACCGGCTTGGACTCGCCGGTCAGCAAGGCCTGATCCACCAGGGTCGAGCCCTGCGTGATCACGCCATCGGCGGCGATCGCCTCGCCGGGCAATACGCGGATCACGTCCCCGACCACGAGTCGGCGCACGACGACCGGCTCGAAGCTGCCGTCGGCGCGTCGACGCTGCACCGCGTCGGGCATGCGGTTGACCATCGCCTCCAGCGCGCCGGCGGTGCGATCGCGCAGGCGCAGTTCGAGCCAGCGCCCGGTGAGCAGGAAGAAGACGAACATGGTCAGGGAATCGAAATACACCTCGCGCCCGAACGCCCCGGCCGGATCGAAGGTGCCCGCGGTGCTGACGACAAAGGTGATCACCAGCGCGATGGCCACCGGCAGGTCCATGCTCACGCGCCGCAGGACCAGGTCGCGCAGCGCCGAACGGAAGAACGGGCCGCAGGAGAACAGCATCACCGGCAGGGTGAGCACCCACGAGGCCCAGCGCAGCAGCCGCTCCGACTCCATGCTCAGGTCGCCGGGCAAGGCGACATAGGCCGGATAGGCGTACATCATCACCTGCATCATGCACAGGCCGGCCACCAACCAGCGCCACAAGGCGGTGCGGCTCTCCTGCAGCCGTGCGGCGCGCGCGCTGGCGTCGTTCGCCGGCAGTGGAACATAACCCGCCTTGCGGATCGCACCCATCCAGCCTGAAGGCTTGACGACATCCGGCGACCACGCCACCGTCGCACGACGCGAGGCCGCGCTGACGTCGGCACGGACCACGCCGGGCACGGCGCGCAAGGCCTGCTCGATGGTGACCGCACAGGCCGCGCAGGTGATGCCGTCGACGACCAGGTTCGACTCGACCAGACCCGGCTCGCGCGTGCTCGGGCCGCTGAAGGCGGCCCATTCCTGCGGGTCGTCCAGCAACTGCATGGCGTCGGCCGCGGGTTCGTGATCGGCCGCGCGCCGTCCCGCGGACGAACGCACGTCGGCAAGGGATACGTTGCTTGTCTGCTCGGGCGTCGCCGCAATGGCACTGGACATGGGCCCCGAGCTTAACCGGGACATGCCGATATGTCTTGATCTGCATCAAGGCGTCCGGGCGACACCCGGCTATTCTTCAACCGTCAACAACACCCGAGGAGTCAACATGTACCAGCGAATTCTTGTCGCCACGGACGGTTCCAATCTATCCCGCAAGGCCGTCTCGAGCGCCATCGCCCTGGCCGGGCTGGCCGGCGCCGAACTCGTGGTGCTCAAGGTCGTCGCACGTTATCCCATGACCTACTTCGAGGGCGGCATGGCGGTGCAGGCCGGCGAAGTGGCGCGCATCGAGAAGCAATGGGCCGACGCAGCGCAGGCCATCGTCGACGGCGTCAAGAAGACGGCGATGGCCAAGGGCGTCAAGGCCAAGGGTGTCACCGTCAAGTCCGACCTGGTATCGGAGGCCATCATCGCCACCGCGAAGAAGCACAAGTGCGATTTGATCGTGATGGCGTCCCACGGCCGGCGCGGCGTCAAGCGCCTGCTCCTGGGCAGCGAAACCCAGCTGGTGCTGACGCACTCGCACATCCCGGTGCTGGTGCTGCGCTGAACCACCGCGCCTCGCGGCCTGCAGCGCCGCGCGGTCGACGCCGGATCCGGCCTGTGAACGCCCTGCCTCAGCCGGGCGTGAACAGGCTTTTGTGTTGCTCGCGCAGCAGGTTCTTCTGCACCTTGCCCATGGCGTTGCGCGGCAGGTCATCGACGACGAAACAGCGCTTGGGCACCTTGAAGTTGGCCAGGCGCGCCTTGAGCTCGGCCACGATGGCCTGGCCGTCGAGCTTGGCGCCGGGCCTGGCCGTGACCACGGCCACGCCGACCTCGCCGAAATCGGGATGCGGTACGCCCACCAACGCGCTTTCGGCCACACCGGCCATGTCGTTGATGAAGGCCTCGACCTCGGCCGGGTAGACGTTGTAGCCCCCACTGATGATCAGGTCCTTGCTGCGCCCGACGATGGTCACGTAGCCGTCGGCGTCGATCCGCCCGACATCGCCGGTCTTGAAGAAGCCGTCAGCCGTGAACTCTTCGCGCGTCTTCTCGGGCATACGCCAGTACCCGTTGAACACGTTCGGCCCCTTGACCTGGATGCCGCCCACCTCCCCTGGCGGCAGCATCTGCGCCGCATCGTCACACACGCGCAGGGTCACACCCGGCAACGGGAACCCGACCGTGCCGCCGCGTCGCTCGCCCTGCGCGGGGTCGCAGGGGTTGGACGTCAGCATGATGGTCTCGGACATACCGTACCGCTCGAGGATGGTGTGGCCGGTGCGTTGTTGCCACTGCGCAAACGTGTCCAGCAGCAAGGGCGCGGAGCCCGAGATGAACAGGCGCATCGCGCGGCATTGCTCCGGGTTCAGGCCGGGGTCGGCCAGCAGGCGGACATACATCGTGGGTACACCCATGAAGACCGTCGCGCGCGGCAGGTTGGCCACCACCCAGGCTGGATCGAAGCGCGACTGCCACAACAGCGGGCTGCCATTGATCAACGCGCCGTGCAGGGCCACGAACAGCCCGTGCACGTGAAAGATCGGCAGGGAATGGATCAGCACGTCGCCGCCGTCGGCGGGCGTGCGCCAGCCCCAGGCGGCGCGCAGCACCAGCGCATTGCTCAGCAGGTTCGCATGGCTGAGCATGGCACCCTTGCTGCGCCCGGTCGTGCCGCTGGTGTACAGGATCGCCGCCAGGTCGTCGCCGTGACGCGCGACGCTGGCATGGCAATCGGAACAGGCAGCGGCGCGCTCGAGCAGGGAGCCGGTGCGATCGTCGTCGAGCGTGAACACGTGGCCGGTGCCGGCCTTGAACGCGAGCTGGCTGACCCAGCCGAAATTGCGCCGGCTGCACACCACGACGGACGGTTCGGCATTGCCGATGAAATACTCCATCTCCGCACTCTGGTAGGCAGTATTGAGCGGCAGGAACACATGGCCGGCGCGCAGCGTAGCCAGGTACAACATGGCCGCCTCGACCGACTTGTCGACCTGCACCGCGATCCGCGATGCCGGCGGCAGGTCCAGGCCCTGCAGCAGGTTGGCCATCATCGCGGTGGCCCGGTCCAGGTCGCGCCAGCTGTAGCGCAGTCCGGTATCCGTCTCGATCGCGGTCGCGTCGAGATCGGCCGGGAAAGCATCGCGCAACGCGTCGAACAGGTTGCGGTCGGACGAGGTGGAGATGGCAGCAGGCTTCATGGCGAGGACAGGGTGTGTCGATCGGATCAAGGGGACGTTTCAGAATTGCGGCTTGCGCTTGGCGAGAAATGCGGTGATGCCTTCGCGGTGCTCGGGCGTGTCGGCGTAGTCGTAGGCCTGGTCCACCAGCACCTGCAACCGGTCCCGGCAATGGATGTCGCGCGCCATGGCGTCCGCGGCCTCTTGCGGGCCCGGCGCCCCACCGCCCTGCAATACGCGCAACATGCGCTTGTGCATGCGGGCCGCCTGCGGCGCCAGCGCCACGATGCGCTGGCGCGCCTGCTCGAGCGCGTCGGCCACGTCGGCATCGGGCACGCAGCGGCTGAGAAAGCCGAGTTGCAGCATGCGCTGCGCATCGAGCACCCGGGCCTCGAGCAGCAGCTCGCGGGTCACGCTCGCACCGGCTGCACGCAGCACCAGGTCGAGCTCACGCGGCGCCATCGGGAACCCCAGCCGGGCGATCGGCGCGCCGAAACGCGCCGACGCGCCGGCGATGCGGATGTCGCAACAGCTGGCGATCTCGAGCCCGGCGCCCATGCAGTTGCCGTCGATCTGCGCAAGCACCGGCAGGTCGCAGTCCAGCATGGCCTGCAAGGCGCCCCACACCGTGTTCTCGTGGAAATCACGCAGGCGCTGCCGGTCGAATCGGAATGCCGGGTATTCGGCGATGTCGCCACCGGCGCAGAAATGCCCGCCGGCCCCCCGCACGACGACACAGCGCAGCGCCGGGTCCCGGGCGATGGAGGCGAACGCGGCGCGCAGCTGCTCCCACATGGCCAGCGACATGGCATTAAAACGCGCACCCTGGCTCAGCGTCACCACCGCCAGCGCGCCGTCGGTCTCGATGCGTACTTCTGCAGTCACCGTGCGTGTGGTCCTGGATGAAGGCCGGAGGTGCCCGGTGCCTAGAACGCCAGCGCGTCGAGCGCGCTCGAGGTCGGGATCTTGCCCTGCTCGAGCTGGCTGCGGTACTTGTCCAGTCGCTTGAGGTCGTACAGGTAGTTCACCATCAGGCCGCAGGACTGCTTGATACCCTTGGGCGAACCGTCAGCCATCCAGTTGAGTCGCTCGATGCGCGCGCCGTTGCCCAGGTGGAACCGGGCCACCGGATCCACCGACCGGCCGCCCTTGCCGGTCTCCAGCAGGTACTGGGCAGCGCATTGCAGCAGCATCTTGCGCACCGGCGACTTCTCGTCCAGCTCCGCCGCCGCATCGAAACCGGCCAGCACCGCTTCGCCGGTGAGCGCATCGGGCTCCACCGCCAATGCCTGGGCCAGGCGCTGGCGCGCCTTGACGCCGGCCTTGTCCAGCATCGCGTCGATGCTGCGACCCAGCCAGGCGCGCAGGCCCGGAATCGGCGACAGGGTCGCGAAGGTCTTGAGCCGCGGAAACTCGCCCTGCAAGGCCTCGACGACACGCTTGATCAGCGAATCGCCGAAACTCACGCCGCGCAATCCGACCTGGGTGTTGCTGATCGAATAGAAGATCGCCGTCGTGGCCTTGTCCAGGTCGGCGGCCGATGCCGACTCGTCGAGCAGCGGCGCCATGCTGTCGGCCATCTGGTCGAGCAGGGCCACCTCGACGAAGATCAGGGGCTCGTCGGGCATGTGCGGATGGAAGAATCCGTAACAGCGGCGATCGCTGTCCAGGCGGTTCTTCACGTCGGCCCAGCTGCGGATCGCGTGCACGGCCTCGTAGCGGATCAGTTTCTCGATCAGCGATGCCGGCGAATCCCAGCTGATGCGGCGCAGCTCGAGAAACGCGACGTCGAACCAGTTCGAGAACAGGCTTTCGAGCTCGGCATCGAGCGCCACCAGCCCTTTGTGGGTGCGCAGCAGCGGCAGCAGTTCGGCGCGCAGGTTCACCAGAAAACGCAGGCCCTGGGCAAACCCGGCGAAACGCTGCAGCAAGCGGGTGCGCGGCGACTCCAGCGCCTGGCGCAGCCGGATCTCTGCATGGCCCTGCTCGGGCGTGCCCTGCGCGGCCTCGTATTCGGCGCGCGCGGCCTGCATCGTCTGAGGGTCGTGCGCGAACTTGTCGTTCATCAGGAACATGCAGTCGATGCGTTCGGGCGCGGAAGCCTTCTCGTACCACTGCGCAATGACGCTGGCCCGGCGTCCCGCCTCGGCCTCGCTGACGCGGCTGTCGACGACGGACTGCAACTCGCCCAGGATGCGCCGCAACTCGCGCGGCGACAAGGCCTCGTCCCCCTTGCGCACGACGCCATCGAGCCGCGCGTCGAGCGAACGCGCAGGACCGGAGCCGGGCGTCGTCTTGGCCTGTTCGGCCTGCGCCTCGGCCTGCACCTGCGACATCAGCCGGCTGACCTTGTCCAGAATCCAGTTCGACGTCGTCATGCTTGCGGGCTCCAGGTCAGGCTCGGCGCAGGCAAGCGGCCGCGACGCCGCAACAGGGCTTGGGGCTGGACATCGGTGGTCGTCAGTGGCATGCGCAGTGATGAGGGCTTTCGGAACCGGCACGGTTCCGGGTGATGCCTGATTCTAGGGACATCGCCCGGCCCCGCCGGCAGATGGCGGGAGCCCGCGCGGCGGATGCCGGTCACAGTGGCCACTTCGCCCTGTGCGTGCCCGTCCACCACCACAGGGCGGCGCCGGCGAGCACCATCGGAATACACAACCACTGGCCCATGCTCATGCCCAGCGACAACAGGCCGAGATGCGCATCGGGCTCCCGGAAGAACTCGGCAACGAACCGCAACACGCCGTAACCGACCAGGAAGGCCGCGGCCACGCGTCCGGTGGGCCGTCGCCTGCGCGCATACAGCCACAACAACACGAACAACAACAGGCCTTCGAGCAGGAACTGGTAGATCTGCGACGGATGACGCGGCAGGTCGCCGGCCCCGCGGAACACCATGCCCCAGGGCAGGCCCGGATCGGCCAGGCGGCCCGGCAATTCGCCATTGATGAAGTTGCCGATGCGACCCGCGGCCAGGCCGGTCGGCACGCAGGGCGCGACGAAATCGGCCACCTGCCAGAACGGCCGGCGACGGGAGTGTGCGAACCAGACCATGGCGGCGATGACGCCCAGCAAGCCGCCATGGAAACTCATGCCGCCCTGCCAGACCGCAAAGACCTCCAGCGGATGGGCCAGGTAATACAAGGGCTTGTAGAACAGGCAATACCCCAGCCGCCCGCCGAGCACGACGCCCACCACGCCCAGGAACAGGATGTCCTCCACGTCCCGGCGGCCCCAGCCGGTGTCGCCCCCCAGGGACACGAAGGGTTCGTGGCGCAATCGCAGATGCCCCAGCAGCATGAACAGGCCGAAGGCCGCCAGGTAGGTCAGGCCGTACCAGTGCACGGCGATCGGGCCCAGTTGCAGGGCGACGGGGTCGATATCGGGATGAATCAGCATGCGCCGCATTGTGCACGCCGCGCCATGCCCCGCCGCCGGACGGGGACGAGGCCGTGTCAGCCCGCAACCATCGGATCGGGCTCATCCGGGTGTGCCTGCACATACGCGACGAAGCGCGCCAGGGCCGGGTTGTCGTTGTCGCCCCGCCACACCAGGCTGGTGTCGCAGCGCGTGCCGACGCCGACCGGCCCGCGGCCGCGGACGTCCCGGTACCTCACGCCCGAACGCTGGAACTGCCGCACGCTTTCCGGCACCCAGGCCACCCCCAGGCCCGCCGACACCAGGTTCACGATGGTCTGCATCTGGTTGGCCTCCTGGGCCACCGCCGGCACCGCGCCGGCGCCGTGGTACAGGCCGAAGATCGCATCGTGCAGCGACGGGGCGATGCGCCGGGGAAAGATCACCAGCGGGCACGCCAGCGCCTCGTGCAGCCGGGGTGCCGCCGACTGCAGCGCCAGCGGATGCCGCGCCGGCAGCGCCAGCGCCAGCGGCTCGGAGCTCACGCGCAGGCTGCTGCGCCCGGGCGGTGCGAATCCGGGCGCATGCAGCACGAAGCCGGCGTCGATGTCGCCCCGCTCGAAGGCTTCGGCCTGCACATCGCCGGTGGCCTCGCTCAGGTCGAGCAACACGCCGGGAAAGGATTCGCGGAATCCGCGCACCCAGCGCGGCAGCAAGGTGTAACCGACGGTGGACACGAAGGCCAGCCGCAGGCGACCGGCCTCGCCACCGGCGGCCGCGCGCGCCAGCGATGGCAGGTCGTGGGCGCGCGCCAGCAGGTCGAGGACCTTGGGCAACAAGGCGGCGCCGGCCACGCTCAGGCGCACCTGGCGCTTGGTGCGCTCGAACAACAACACGCCAAGCAGCGACTCCAGTTGGGCGATGCCCTGCGTCAGCGGCGGCTGCGTCATGTGCAGCGAGCGCGCCGCGCGGCCGAAGTGCAGTTCCTGCGCCACCGCCAGGAACTGGCGCCACAGCCGCAGGTCGATGGGACGGTCATTCATATGTAATGTGAATCAGTAAGCACCCAAAAGTATATTAGTGCAACTTAGTCTCTGCGCGCATACTCTCGGGTCTGCACCCATGCATGCCGCGCGGCCGACCGCCGCGTGCGGCTGCCGGACACCATCAACCCGACCGAGAGACAAGCACGCCATGGCAACCAAGCCCGTCGAACTCAACACCCGCAGCAAGAACATCACCGAAGGCAAGTCGCGCGCCCCCAACCGCTCCATGTATTACGCGATGGGGTACCAGCAGAACGACTTCAACAAGCCGATGATCGGCGTGGCCAACGGGCACAGCACGATCACGCCGTGCAACAGCGGCCTGCAGAAACTCGCCGACGCCGCCGTGGCCGGCATCGAGGAGGCCGGCGGCAATGCGCAGATCTTCGGCACGCCGACCATCTCCGACGGCATGGCCATGGGAACCGAAGGCATGAAATATTCGCTCGTCAGCCGCGAGGTGATCTCCGACTGCGTCGAGACCTGCGTGCAGGGCCAGTGGATGGACGGTGTCGTCGTTGTCGGCGGCTGCGACAAGAACATGCCCGGCGGCATGATGGGCATGTTGCGCGCCAATGTGCCGGCCATCTATGTCTATGGCGGCACCATCCTGCCCGGCCACTACAAGGGCCAGGACCTCAACATCGTCAGCGTGTTCGAGGCCGTCGGGCAGAATGCCGCGGGCAAGATGACCGACGAGGACCTGCTCGAGATCGAGCGTCGCGCGATTCCGGGGACCGGTTCGTGTGGCGGCATGTATACCGCCAACACCATGTCGTCGGCCTTCGAGGCGCTGGGCATGTCCCTGCCCTACTCCTCGACCATGGCCAATCCGCACGACGAGAAGCTGAACTCGGCCAAGGAGTCGGCCAAGGTGCTGGTCAAGGCCATCGGACTGGGCCTGAAGCCGCGCGACATCGTCACGCGCAAGGCGCTGGAGAACGCGGTCGCCGTCGTCATGGCCACCGGCGGATCGACCAACGCGGTGCTGCATTTCCTGGCCATCGCCCACGCGGCCGGCGTCGATTGGAGCATCGACGATTTCGAGCGTATTCGCCAGCGCACGCCGGTGTTGTGCGACCTCAAGCCCAGCGGCAAGTACCTGGCGGTCGACCTGCACAAGGCCGGCGGCATTCCGCAGGTCATGAAGACGCTGCTGGCCGCCGGCCTGCTGCACGGCGACTGCATGACCATCACCGGGCAGACGATTGCCGAGGTGCTCAAGGACATCCCGGACGTACCGCGCGCCGACCAGGACGTGATCCGTCCGATCGACAAGCCGATGTACGCGCAGGGCCACCTGGCCATTCTCAAGGGCAATCTCTCCCCCGAAGGCTGCGTGGCCAAGATCACCGGCCTGAAGAACCCGGTCATCACCGGTCCCGCGCGTGTGTTTGACGACGAGCAATCGGCGTTGGCCGCCATCCTGGCCGGCAAGATCGTCGCCGGCGACGTGATGGTGCTGCGTTATCTCGGGCCCAAGGGTGGCCCCGGCATGCCGGAAATGCTCGCGCCCACCGGCGCGCTGGTCGGCCAGGGTCTGGGCGAGTCGGTCGGCCTGATCACCGACGGCCGCTTTTCGGGCGGCACCTGGGGCATGGTGGTCGGTCATGTGGCACCGGAGGCAGCCGCGGGCGGGAACATCGCGCTGATCGAGGAAGGCGACACGATCACCATCGACGCCCACCAGTTGCTGCTGCAACTCAATGTCGACGATGCCGAACTCGCGCGGCGTCGCGCAGCCTGGAAGGCACCCGCGCCACGTTACACGCGCGGTGTGCAGGCCAAGTTCGCATTCAATGCGGCATCGGCCAGCAAGGGCGCCGTGCTGGACAACTACTGATCGAGCAGCCGCGGCCCCTGCGCCGCGGCGTCGACGACCGCCACGAACGACCTGCCAGCACACGGTCGCTGGCCGACGCGAAACGCCCGCCTGTCAGCGCCGCTTGCGCGGGCCGGTCCCGATGGCTTCCTTGTTCCGGTCGATCCGGTCCTTGCGCCGGGCGTCCTCGCGCTCCATCGCCTTCCGCTTGGTGTAGCCACTCGAGTCCGCCCAGGCCCACCAGGCCACAGCCAGCGCGAACGGGGAAAGCACCCACCACCAGCTCCAGGCAGCCACCGGCCCGAGTTCCAGGTACTTCATCGCCAGCAGGATCAGGCCCAGGCCCAGAAAATACATCACGCTCTCCCAGAAATTCGACACATTTGCTGACACGGGGCGCCATGCGCGTTACTTACAATCGCCCGCAGGAACTGTAACCCAACCAAGAGGAAGTCCATGATGAAAGCAACCTGGGCCAGCATGGCGATTGCGCTGTCTGCCACCATCGCCGCACCGGCATTTGCCGACCAGGCCCTGGCCTCCGCGAAGAACTGCATGAGCTGCCACACGGTCGAGAAGAAGCTGGTCGGGCCGAGCTACAAGGAAGTCGCCGCCAAATACGCCGGCCAGGCCGGCGCCGTCGACAAGCTGGCTGTCAAGATCATGAAAGGCGGCTCAGGCGTCTACGGGCCGGTGCCGATGCCGGCCAACACCCAGGTCAATGAAGCCGAAGCCAAGAAACTCGCAGCCTGGGTGCTGTCGCTGAAATAAGCGGCGGCGCGCGTAGCGCCGCGCCCCTGCCCACCCGCCCGCCGAGCATCGGCCGGCGGGTTTTTTCATGCCCCACGCTGCGCCGCCGCCAACCCGGCAGGGAACTCGCGCGGGCCATGGCGGTCACACGGCACATGCAAGCCTCATACGCATTCCTGCGGGCAACGTGAAACCAGGCTCCATCCCCAACCCGTCCCGCCGCATTGCCATCGTGGCCGCCGCCGGTTGTGCCATGGCGGCGCTGCACGCCCGTGCACAAGGGCCTGCCGAAGAGCTGGAGGCCTGGGACGCATTGCGTGCGGGCGGCATCGTGCTGTTTCGCCATGCCCAAGCGCCCGGCGTCGGTGACCCGGCCGCGTTCCGCCTCGGCGACTGCGGCACCCAGCGCAACCTCGACGCCGCCGGCCGCAATCAGTCGCGGCGCATCGGCGAGCGCCTGCGCGCACAGAACGTGGTGGTGGGCAAGGTGCTGGCTTCGCAGTGGTGCCGCACCATGGATACCGCGAACCTGGCGTTCCCTGGTCAGGTGGTGCCGGCGCCGGCCTTCAATTCATTCTTCCAGGACCGCGACAACGCAACGGCTCAGACCGCCGCCGCGCGGACGCTGCTGCAGCAATGGAACGGACCGGGCGCGCTGGTCGTCGTGACGCACCAGGTCAACATCACGGCGCTGACGGATCAGTTCACCCGCTCCGGCGAAGGCATCGTGTTGCGCCGCCACGCGGGCACGCTGGAACGGGTCGGCCGTATCCTGCCCTGACGGCTCGCGCCGCAACCGCCGGATCCACGGCGGCCGCGGCAGGCCGGCGCGACTACAACTTCTCGGCCAGTTGATCGAGAATGGCGGGGTTCTCCAGCGTCGAGGTGTCCTGCGTGATCGCCTCGCCACGGGCCAGGCTGCGCAACAGGCGGCGCATGATCTTGCCACTGCGCGTCTTGGGCAGGTTGTCGCCGAAGCGGATGTCCTTGGGCTTGGCGATCGGACCGATCTCCTTGGCCACCCAGTTGCGCAGTTCGGTTGCGATCTGCTTGGCCTCGTCGCCGGTGGGCCGGCTGCGCTTGAGCACGACGAAGGCGCAGATCGCCTCGCCGGTCAGGTCGTCCGGACGCCCGACCACGGCGGCTTCCGCCACCAGGTCGGTCTTGGCCACCAGCGCGGACTCGATCTCCATCGTGCCCATGCGGTGGCCCGAGACGTTGAGCACGTCGTCGATGCGCCCGGTGATGCGGAAGTATCCGCGGTCCTCGCTACGCACCGCGCCGTCACCGGCCAGATAGATCGTGCCGCCCATCTCGGGCGGGAAGTAACTG
Source organism: Comamonadaceae bacterium G21597-S1 (assembly GCA_027214345.1). Classification (GTDB taxonomy): domain Bacteria; phylum Pseudomonadota; class Gammaproteobacteria; order Burkholderiales; family Burkholderiaceae_C; genus CAISIP01. Next base: position 258,320 of record JAPWHR010000005.1, on the reverse strand, counting down.
GCCTTGAAGCGCTCCGGATCCTTCCAGATGGTGCGGATCATCGACGGCCACGGCCGCTTGACGACCAGGATGCCGCCAGTGCCGTTGGGCAGGTCCTTGCCGGCCTCGTCGACGATGGCTGCCATGATGCCGGGCAACGGCAAGGTGCAGCTTCCGGGGACCATCGGCGTCGCGCCGGGCAGCGGCGTGATCATGTGGCCGCCGGTCTCGGTCTGCCAGAAGGTGTCGACCACCGGGCAACGTTCGCCGCCGACGTTCTTGTAGTACCACATCCAGGCTTCCGGATTGATCGGCTCGCCGACCGAACCCAGGATGCGCAGGCTGGAGAGGTCCGAGCGCGCCGGATGTACCTTCTCGTCGCCTTCGGCCGCCTTGATCAGCGAGCGGATCGCGGTGGGTGCGGTATAGAAGATCGTGCACTTGTGTTTTTCGATCATCTGCCAGAAACGACCGGCATTGGGCCAGGTCGGCACACCTTCGAAGATGATCTGGGTCGCGCCCGCGGCCAGCGGGCCGTAGGCCACGTAGGTGTGGCCGGTGATCCAGCCGATGTCGGCGGTGCACCAGAACACATCGGCCGGTTTGAGGTCGAAGGTCCAGTCCATCGTCAGCTTGGCCCACAACAGGTAGCCGCCGGTGGAATGCTGCACACCCTTGGGTTTGCCGGTCGAACCCGAGGTGTACAGGATGAACAGCGGGTGCTCGGCCGGCACCGCCACCGGCGGGCATTGGTCGGACTGGCCCGCAAGCGCCTCGTCGAACGTGATGTCGCGCCCGGCCACCATGTTGCAGGCGGTCTTGGTGCGTTCGAACACGAAAATGGTCTTGATCGTGTCGCAACCGCCCATGGCCAGGCCGTCGTCCACAATGGCCTTGAGCGGCAGTTCCTTGCCGCCGCGCATCTGGTAGTTGGCGGTGATCACCGCGACCGCACCGGCGTCGATGATGCGCTCTTGCAAGGCCTTGGCCGAAAAGCCGCCGAACACCACGCTGTGGGTGGCGCCGATGCGTGCGCAAGCTTGCATGGCGATCACGCCTTCGAGCGTCATCGGCATGTAGACCAGCACCCGGTCACCCTTGGAAATGCCCTTGGCCTTGAGTGCATTGGCAAACTGGCTGACCCTGGACAACAGTTCGCGGTACGTGGTGCGGGTCACGTTGCCGTCGTCGGACTCGAAGATCACCGCAGTCTTGTTCTCGACCTCGGTGCCCATGTGCCGATCGAGGCAGTTGGCGCTGGCGTTGAGTTCGCCGTCGTTGAACCACTGGTAGAACGGGGCCTTGGACTCGTCCAGCGTGCGCGTGAACGGCTTGGTCCAGTCCAGGTTCGCCTTGGCCAGGCGGGCCCAGAAACCTTCGTAGTCCTTCTCGGCCTCGGCGCACAGGGCCTCGTAACCCGCCATGCCGGAAACACGTGCGGCCTTGACGATCTCGGCGGAGGGCTCGAACACCCGGTTTTCGACTAGCACCGATTGAATTGCATTACTCATGCGTGCATCTCCTCGTCTGATTGATGGTATTGACCTTGACTGCCCCTACTGTCGCGCAAGCCACTTACAAGGCACTGACGATACGGGGATCGCGATCTCCGAACGGGTCCGCCCCAGGGCGCGAACCTACAATGCGCCCTTGTACTTTAACCCTGACTGCATGCCATGAGTGAGCCCGTGAAACCCCGTCCGGCGGGGATCGGTCCCCTGTCCAACCTGATCTTCGCCAGCCGCTGGCTGCAATTGCCGCTGTACCTGGGCCTGATCGCTGCGCAAGCCGTCTACGTATTCCAGTTCTGGGTCGAACTCGTGCACCTGATCGAGGCGGCATGGGGCAGCGACGCGGCACTGCAGGCGCTGATCGCCAGTACCGGCTACAAGGCCGACTACGAAATCAAGTCCCTCAACGAAACCGTGCTGATGCTGGTCGTGCTGGCCCTGATCGACGTGGTCATGATCTCCAACCTGCTGATCATGGTCATCGTCGGCGGCTACGAGACCTTCGTCAGCCGCATGAACCTGCAGACGCACCCGGACCAGCCGGAATGGCTCAGCCATGTCAATGCGTCGGTACTCAAGGTCAAGCTGGCCACCGCCATCATCGGGATCTCGTCCATCCACCTGCTCAAGACCTTCATCAACGCCGCCAACTACAGCGAGAAGGTGTTGATGTGGCAGACCGTCATCCACATCGTGTTCCTGCTCTCGGCGATGGCGATTGCGCTGACCGACAAGCTGATGGCCGGGCCGCCGAAGGCTGGCGCCAAGGGGCACTGACGCTCCCGACCGCGAACCTGCGCGCCGCCGGACGCGAGGGCCGCGTCGCTCGCGGACATCACTGCGCCGCGCGGGACTCCTCGACCGGCTGGGCACGCGAAGCCACCTGCAGGTGCAAGGCGGCCATCGCCATCAGGTTGGCCGACACCGGCGCGGTGACGAACAGGAACAGCGTGATCAGCAGTTCGTGCACCGCGGGCTCGCCCCGCGCGAACCCCAGCAGCATGCTCGCCAGCAACACGCCGCCCACGCCCAGCGTCGTGGCCTTGGTGGGCGCGTGCAGGCGCATGAAGAAATCGGGAAAACGCAGCAGGCCGATCGCGCCCACCAGTGCGAACACGCCGCTGACCACCAGCAGGAATGCTGCCAGCCATTCGATCCAGAGCGGGTAGTCGTGCATTGTCATCTCCTCCTGTCCCCTACTCGACCACGTCGCCACGCGTGAGATAACGCGCCAGCGCGACGGTGCCGACAAAACCCAGCATGGCCACGATCAGCGCGGCCTCGAACATCATTGCCGTCTGCCAGCGCACGCCCAACAGGATCACCAACGCCACGACGTTGACGTACAAGGTGTCGAAGGCCAGGATGCGGTCCGGCATGTCGGGGCCGCGAAACAACCGGATGCCGCACAACACCATCGCCAGCGCAATGGCCAGCGTGGCAAAGTCCAGTGCCATCTGCAGGATCGTCATCCGAATATCTCCCCCAGCGGCTTCTCGTACCGCTGCTTGATGTCCCGCGCCATGCCGGCCGGGTCGCTGCAGTCCAGCGCGTGGACCAGGATCAGGCGGCGCTGCTCGTCGACGATGCACGATACCGTGCCAGGCGTCGTCGTGATGATGGTCGCCAGCAGCGTGATCGCGGTCGGATGCGTCACGTCCAGCGTGATCGGCACCCATGCGGGCTGCGGATCGGACCACGGCGACAACACGATGCGCGCCACCGTGATGTTGGACACGACGATGTCCCACAACACGACGAACAGCAGCCGCCAGGCGCTGCTCCAGCTGCGCACATGCAACCGCTCGCCGATGAATCCGTGAACCAGGCGCGGTATCAGCCAGCCCAGCACCAGCGCGGTCAGGACCTGCGGCACGGCCAGGCTTTGCTGCAGCGCCAGCCATCCCAGCACCAGCAAGGCCGACAACACGGGATGGGGGAACCAGCCGCGGGGCTTCATGGCGTAGCTCCCCTCGCACCGGTATAGGGCCGGGTGGTGCGCGCAGCCGCCCCGCCCTGCTCGCCCAGCACCGCCGCCGCATAGGCGTCGCGGTCCAGCAATTGTTCGGCCGCCGCCTGCGTGTAGCGTTGCAGCGGTGCTGCGAACACGCTCATCGCCACGCTCAGTGCCAGCAGCATGCCCGTGGCCGCCACCAGCGGCGTGCTGGCGCCCGATGCGCCGGAGGGCAGGTCGCTGCGCACATGCCAGAACAAGGTGCTGCCGGCACGGGCCAGGCCAAGCAGGGTTGCAAAACCCACCAGCAACACCACCGACCAGATCAGGACCACCTGGGCATGCCCGATGGACGCCTGCAGCAGCATCAGCTTGCCGATGAATCCCGGCAGGGGCGGCAGGCCGATGCTGGAGGCGGCCGCCAGCAGCAGCATCAGGCCCAGCATGGTGGGTTGCGCCACCGCCGAAGCGGGCTCGATGCGCCCGCCGACCTCGCCGCGCTGGGCTGCGACCAGTTCGACGAGCAGGAACAGGCCGGCTACGGTCAAGGTGCTGTGCGCCATGTAATACAGCGCCGCCGACCAGGCTGGGGCGCCGAACAATCCGACCGCCATCAGAATGGTGCCGACCGAGGCCACGGTCAGCCAGGCGACCAGGCGCGGCAAGGTCTGCGCCGCCAGCGCGCCCAGCACCGCCAGCACACTGGTGACGACGGCCAGCGGCAGCAGCAGCGGCTCGACCAGGTTGGCCGACGCGCCGGCCGTATCGCCGAAGATCACGCCGTGCACGCGCCAGATCGCATAGACGCCGACCTTGGTCATGATTGCGAACAAGGCCGCTACCGGCGCACTCGAGGCCGCGTACGTGGCCGGCAGCCAGACCGACAGCGGCACCAGCGCCGCCTTGAATCCGAACACCACCAGCAGCACCAGGGCGGCGACCTGCAGCACCACCGCATCCGGGCCCTCGACCAGCGGGACCCGCAGCGCCAGGTCAGCCATGTTCAGCGTGCCGGTGAGCGCATACAGCAGCGCCACACCGATCAGGAACATCGCGGACGCCGCCAGGTTGAGCACCACGTAATGCACGCCGACACGCAGGCGCTCGCGGCCCAGCCCGTGCATCATCAGCACGTAGCTGGCGATCAGCAGCACCTCGAAAAACACGAACAGGTTGAACAGGTCGCCAGTGGCGAACGCACCGTTGAGCCCCATCAGCTGGAACTGGAACAAGGCATGGAAATACCGCCCGTGCCCGGCCCAGCCGCCGCTGGCATACAGCAGCACCGGCAGCGCCACCAGCGAGGTCAGCAGGATCATCATCGCCGAGAGCCGGTCCACCACCAGCACGATGCCGAACGGCGCCGGCCACTCGCCCATGCGGTAGACCATCAGGTTGCCGTCGCCCGCCTGCAGGACCAGCTGGATCGCGATCACCAGTCCGATCAGCGCCGAGAGGATGGAGATGCGGCTGGACAACACCAGCTTGCGCAGATTGTGTTCACCGCCGCCATGGTCGCCGAGCAGCAGCAGCACGATGGCCGTGGCCGACGGTAGCAGCACCGCCAGCGCCGGCAGGTGGTCGAGCAAACCCAGCGTCATGCGCGCGGCTCCGCACCGTCATCGGGTTTGCCGTCCACATGGTCGGTGTCGGACTCGTGCCGGCTGCGCAATGCCAGCTCGATGACGAATCCGGTGGTCGCGAAGCCGATCACGATGGCGGTGAGCACCAATGCCTGCGGCAAGGGGTCGGCGATCTGCTGGCCGCCGGCACCGATGATGGGCGGTGCGTTGCTCCACATGCGTCCCATCGCGAAGATGAAGACATTGACCGCGTAGCCGAGTACCGTCAGGCCCAGCACCACGGGAAACGTGCGCCCGCGCAACATCAGCCAGATGCCGCAGGCGGTCGTCCAGCCGATGCCGGTGGCAACCAGGAATTCCATGCTCGGCATCATCGCGACGGCTCCTTGCTGGCGGCGCCCAGCACCGACAGCATCAGCATCGTTGCGCCGACCACGGTGATGTAGACGCCCAGGTCGAACAGCGCCGCCGTGGCCAGCGGCAACTCGCCCAGGATGGGAACAGTCGGATGACCGGCAGCACTCGTCAGGAATGGGCGGCCGAGGGCGAAAGCGCCCACGCCCGTCAACCATGCGATGCCCAGGCCCATGCCGACCCAGCGCGTATACCGCCGCCCGCCACCGGCATGCAGCACGTTGTCGGCGCGGCCCTGCCCGCCGGCCATGTATTGCAGCACCAGTGCCACGGCGGTCACCAGGCCGGCGATGAATCCGCCACCGGGCAGGTTGTGGCCGCGCCAGAAGATGTAGACCGACACCACCAGCGCCAGCGGCAGCACCAGGCGCGCGGCCATGCGCAGCATCAGCGGTTGCCGCGCGAAAGTCCAGCTGCGTCCGCCACCGTCGGTGGCCGGCTTGCGCACCCGCCAGCCGGACAGCAGCGCCAGCACGCCGACCGCCGCAATGCCGAGCACGGTGATCTCGCCGAAAGTGTCGTACCCCCGGAAGTCGACCAGGATCACGTTGACCGCATTCGACCCGCCGCCCTTGGGCACGGAGTTCTCCAGGAAATACCAGGAGATGGACTCGTGGCTGCGGGTCAGCATCAGCCAGGTCACCCAGGCCAGTCCGCCGCCGCCGGCGACGGCCAGGGCCGCGTCGCGCCACAACCGACTGGGCGACGATTCACGCGGCGTCTTGCGCGGCAGCAGGGCCAGTCCCATCAGCAGCAGCACGGTCGACACCACCTCGACCGACAGCTGGGTCAGCGCCAGGTCGGGCGCGGACAAGGCCAGGAACGCCAGCGAGGTGACCAGGCCAACGGCACCGACCAGCAACACGGCGCGAAACCGGTCATGGTGGCCAACCACGAGCGCCGCGCCCGCCAGCAGCAACAGCGCCCACGCCACCAGCGACGGGGCATCCGCCGGCAACAACGCCCGCTCGCCACCTACCGGCGCCACCGGCCCGTTGTTCCAGGCCCAGAGCGCCAGCACCAGGCTGGACGCGATCATCCAGGCGACATACCGCTGCAAGGAGCCGTTCTCGATCAGCGCCGTGGCACGGCGTGCGAACGCGAACAGGCCGTCGATGCCCTGCGTGAACAGCAGCCGGCCGGTCCAGCCCTTGGGATGGTGCAGATGCAGGTTGAACCGGTTCTGCAGCGCGAAATAGAAGATGATGCCGCCGAGCAGCGCTATGGCACTCATCAGCAGCGGCATGTTGAAGCCGTGCCAGATCGCCAGGTGGTATTCCGGCGGCGGTGCGCCGAGCACGGCCGAGGCCGCCACGTAGACCATCGGGCCGAAGGTGATGGCCGGCAGCACGCCCACGACGATGCAGGTGACTACCAGCAACATGACTGGCGCCTTCATGAACAGCGGCGGTTCGTGCGGATGCGGCTTGGCCAAATCACGCGGCTCGCCGTTGAAAAACACATCGTGGATGAAACGCAGCGAATACGCGACCGAGCAAACGCCGCCGAACGTGGCCGCCAGCGGCACCAGGAAGCCGAACGCGAAGTCGGCCTGCCCTTCGACCGCGGCGGCGAAGAACATCTCCTTGGACAGGAAACCATTGGCCAGCGGCAGGCCGGCCATCGAGGCCGCGGCGATCATCGCCAGCGTGCCCGTCCAGGGCAGGAAACGATACAGGCCGCCGAGCTTGCGGATGTCGCGTGTGCCGGTCTCGTGGTCGATGATGCCGGCCGTCATGAACAGCGAGGCCTTGAAGGTCGCATGGTTCAGGATGTGGAAGATCGCCGCCACCGCCGACAGTGGCGAGGCCAGGCCGATCAGGAACACGATCAGGCCCAGGTGGCTGATGGTCGAATACGCCAGCAGGCTCTTGAGGTCGTGGCGGAACACCGCGACGTAGGCGCCGAACACCATGGTCGCCAGGCCGACCGTGGCCACGATGGCCTCGAACAGGCCGGTTCCGCCCAGCACCGGGTACAGCCGCGCCAGCAGGAAGATGCCGGCCTTGACCATGGTGGCCGAATGCAGGTAGGCCGACACCGGCGTGGGCGCCGCCATGGCCTCGGGCAGCCAGAAGTGAAACGGCAGTTGCGCGCTCTTGGTGAAACAACCGACCAGGATCAGGATCAGCGCCAGCGGGTACAGGGCATGGGCCTTGATCTCGTCGCCCCGGGTCAGCATCTGCGACAGGTCGTAGGTGCCGGCGATCTGGCCCAGCACGACAATGCCGGCCAGCATCACCAGGCCCCCACCACCCGTGACCGCCAGCGCCATGCGCGCGCCGGCGCGGGCATCCGCCTTGTGGCCCCAGTAACCCACCAGCAGGAACGAAGAGATGCTGGTCAGCTCCCAGAACACGACCAGCAGCAACAGGTTGTCGGACAGGGCCACGCCCAGCATCGCCGCCATGAACAACATCAGCTGGGTGAAGAACTTGCCGGCCGGGTCGTCGTGGTGCAGGTAATAGGCCGCGTACAGGATGATCAGCAGGCCCACGCCCGAGATCAGCAGGCCGAACATCAGCGCCAGGCCGTCGAGCCGGAAGTTCGCGTTCAGCCCGATCGACGGCGCCCACGGCGTCCCCGACAGCAGCGTCTGCCCGTCGAACACCGCGCCGGCCTGCGACAGCAGGATGCCGAAGGCAGCGGCCGTGACGGCCGCGGCCAGCCAGGCGACCAGGCTGCGGCGCGCCGGCGAATCGACGCGGCCAGCCCAGAAACACAGCGTGGTGCCCAGCACCAGGGGCAGCAGGACAACGAGGGGAAGCGGTTGGAACATGTTCTTGTAATCGATGCGGCCCGCGGCTGCGGCCGGCCCCCTGAAGTCAGGATATCCGGCGCAGTGAACAGGCCTCGGAATGATACAAGGCGCGACATCCGGGATTTCCCTCGACGGCGCACGGGCTTCGGTAAACTCGGTGGCGCGACACCCGTACGGCGGGCGAGCGCGACGGCGGGCCCCGGCCTGCACCCGTGGCGCAGCTCCACCACCGTGCGCCCTCTCCTTTTTCCGGCAGGCCCCCATGACGACCACCAGCACCACGATCCGCCAGAGCGACCTCATCGAATCCGTTGCAGCCGCGCTGCAGTTCATCAGTTATTACCATCCCACCGACTACATCGCCCACCTCGCCCGCGCCTACGAGCGCGAGCAGAGCCCGGCGGCCAAGGACGCGATCGCGCAGATCCTGACCAACTCGCGCATGAGCGCGACCGGCCACCGGCCAATCTGCCAGGACACCGGCATCGTCAACGTATTCCTCAAGCTGGGCATGGACGTGCGGCTCGAGGGTTTCACCGGCTCGCTGGAGGACGCGATCAATGCCGGCGTACGCCGGGGCTACCTGCATCCCGACAACACCTTGCGCGCGTCCGTGGTGGCCGACCCGCAGTTCGACCGCAAGAACACCAAGGACAACACGCCGGCCGTGGTGCACGTGGAGCTCGTCCCCGGCAACACGCTGGACGTCACGGTGGCGGCCAAGGGTGGCGGCTCGGAGAACAAGTCCAAGATGGTCATGCTCAACCCGTCCGACTCGGTCGTGGACTGGGTACTCAAGACCGTGCCCACCATGGGTGCGGGCTGGTGCCCGCCCGGCATGCTGGGTATCGGCATCGGCGGCACGGCCGAACGCGCGGTGCTGCTGGCCAAGCAATCGCTGATGGACGACATCGACATGTACGACCTGCTGCAGCGCGGCCCGCAGAACAAGACCGAGGAGCTGCGCATCGACCTGTACGAGAAGGTCAACGCGCTGGGCATCGGCGCCCAGGGCCTGGGCGGCCTGACGACGGTACTCGACGTCAAGATCGCCATGTTCCCGACCCATGCCGCGAGCAAGCCGGTGGCAATGATTCCGAACTGCGCCGCCACGCGGCATGCCCATTTCGTCATGGACGGTTCGGGCCCGGTCTACCTCGACCCGCCCTCGCTCGACCTGTGGCCGAAGGTGGAATGGACACCGGACTACCAGAAGAGCCGCAAGGTCGACCTGAACACCTTGTCCAGGGACGAGATCGCGACATGGAAGGCCGGCGACACCTTGTTGCTGTCGGGCAAGATGCTGACCGGCCGCGACGCCGCGCACAAGCGCATCCAGGACATGCTGGCCAAGGGCGAGCCGCTGCCGGTGGACTTCACCAACCGCACGATCTATTACGTCGGCCCGGTCGATCCGGTACGCGACGAGGCCGTCGGCCCGGCCGGCCCGACCACGGCCACCCGCATGGACAAGTTCACCGAGATGATGCTCGCGCAGACCGGCCTGATCAGCATGATCGGCAAGTCCGAGCGCGGGCCGGAGGCGATCGAGGCGATCCGCAAGCACAAGAGCGCCTACCTGATGGCGGTGGGCGGCGCCGCCTACCTGGTCAGCAAGGCGATCAAGACCGCCAAGGTGGTCGGTTTCGCCGACCTCGGCATGGAGGCGATCTACGAGTTCGACGTGGTCGACATGCCGGTAACGGTGGCGGTCGACGCGGGCGGCACCAGCGCGCACATCACCGGGCCGCAGATCTGGCAGAAGAAGATCGCCACGGGCGAGTTCAAGAACATCGCCGTGACCGCGGCCTGAAGCCCGCGCGCAACGCCGGCGCCGCGCTGCACGCGCCGGTCGGTCAGCCCCCGGTGCTGACGCGAATCATCCGATGCGCAGCCCGTTCCTGCTCGTCCGGCTCTTCCCATGCGTCGCTGGCCATCTCGAAGATCGCGTCGGGCACCACCATCGAGAACGTCGGCCCCTGGTCGGCATTGCGCCGCGCAACCCGCGCGCGCCGCAGCGCACGCGAGGCCTCGAGCAGGTGGACCTGTATCTCGACGCCGGCGTCCTGTGCGCGCCGGTAGACGTCCTGGCGCATCTGCCGCTGCACCAGGCCGAGCTCCAGGATCGGCGTCACACCGGCCGCCCGCAAGACCAGCGCGTGTTGCCAGATGTGGTCGTTCAGGCGCTGCTTGCGCGCAAGATACCAGGCCATGACGTCGCTGGCCGGTCGATCCGGGCTGAACAGGCGCACGAACCATGCGTCCAGTGCCACGTGCACGCCCCCGGTGCGAGCAGCCAGTTTCCCGGCATAGGTCGACTTGCCGGCACCGACAGGGCCTTCGATCAGATGCAGGGTCGGCATCGTGCGTTCAGGCTGCGGGGCCTGGCCCTCGGCAGACATCGAACAACGTCAACCGGCTGCCGCGACCACGGTCACCTCGAACAACAGCTGGGGCGACGCCAGCGCGGCCTGCACCGTCGTGCGCGCGGGCGCGGCCCCTGGCGGCAACCAGGCATCCCAGACCGCATTCATCGCAGTGAAGTCGTCCATGCTGCGGATATGGATCAGCGCGCTCAGCAGCCGCGACTTGTCGGTGCCGGCCTCTTCCAGAAGCGCGTCGACCCGGCGCAGTGTTTCAGCGGCCTGGCCGGCCATGTCGGTGAAGTCCGTGCCACTGGATGTCTGGCCGCACAGGTAGACCAGGTCTCCATGGCGCACGATCTTGCTCATGCGGGCCGTGGTATGGGTTCGGGTGATGTCGTTCTTCAAGTGTGCCTCCAGCGCATTGCGATCGGCGAACGCCGTTCGGCGTCGCCATGGGGTGGTTCCCGCGCGTGTGCGCGAAACCGCGTCCGCCGGCAACCGCTCGACGCGGGCCGGCCCGACAAGTATCCGCCATGCCGCAGCCAAGGCCTCCGGTCACCGGTCCTGCGCCAGTCGAACCGGGCGGCGCCGCCACTGGCGCGTGCCACCTGCACACAGGCGACGGTGGTATCGTGTTTGCGCATGATGGTCTCTCAAGCGAATCCCTGTTCCACAGGGGCCCGGCGACGCGCTGGAGCGCCCCGTGTGCGGCGCACGGCTGGATTCGCCCGGAGCGCGACCCAATGGCTGCTGCACATGTGCCGCCTTGCGCTTGTGCTTGTCACTGCCCGGCGCGGATACGCGCCACCTCGGCATGGCTGGCGCATGCTTGCGCCGGCCCTTGCCGCCGCCGGGTGCACCGTGGCGCTGGCCGCCCAGGCCCAACCCCGCTACACCGTATCGGCCGAACAACTGCAGCAGGCGGTGGCGCAGCGTTTTCCCATGCGTTTCGGCGTACCCGGCCTGGTCGACCTCGACATCCAGCCGCCACAGCTGCGCCTGTTGCGGCAGCAGAACCGCGTGAGCGCGCAGATGACCGTCGCGGCGGCCGGACCGGCACTGGAGCACTCACTGCGGGGATGGTTCGATGTGGACTTCGCGCTACGCTACGAACCGGCCGACCGGACGATACGTGCGCACCGGCTGCAGTTCCGGAATCTGCAACTGCCGGGCCTGACGCCCCAGGCGTCGGATCTGCTCAACGCCTACGGGCCAGCCGTGGCCGCGCAGGCCTTGCAGGAAGTGGTGTTGCACCAGTTGCGTCCGCAGGACCTGGCCCTTGCCGACAGCCTGGGCATGCGGCCCGACAGCATCACGGTGACGGACCAGGGCCTGGTCATCGGATTCGTGTTCAAGCCGCTGTAGCGGCGGCAACGCCTGCTGCGGCGCGGACCCGTACGCCGGCCAGTGGCGCCCCGGTCACGTGCCGTCGACACGGCTGCCGAGGCCAGCGCCTGCGCCGCCGTACAACCAGGGCAACTCGAGCAGCCGGGCGCCCAGCAAGGCCAGCGCTGCGTCGCGCCCCCAGCGCACGGGGCCGCTGGCATGGAACACCTGGCCGTTGCGGCGCGAACGGCGTTGCACCCGCCGATTGCGTGGCCAGCGCAGCCGCGCGAATTCGGCCAGCGCCACCTCGACCGGCCGGGCCCGGTCCGCCAACGCCGTGGCGATGGCCTGGGCATCCTCGATCGCCATGCCTGCGCCTTGTGCCAGATAGGGCCGCATCGGATGCGCGGCGTCGCCGAGCAACACCACACGCCCGCGCCCATGTTCGCCCGGCCCGCTCATCGGCGCTCGATCGCACAGAATCCACAGGCGCCAGGCCGGCACGGCTTCGACCAGTGCCCGCAGCGGCAGCGCCACCGTGCCCAGGGCCGCCAGCAACTGCCCGCGATCCGCGTGCTGGTTCCAGTTCGCCAGCTGGCCCGGCGTGGCATTGGCCGCACGCAACCAGTCCGGTGCGCCATGCACGACAACCACCAGATTGAGCCATTCGCCACCCCGCACCGGATACTGCACCACGTGGAGTTGCGGCCCGAGCCAGGCGGTGACCTGCCCGCTGCGCATCACGGCGGGCAAATCGGATTGCCGCAACAAGGCCCGATATGCGAGGTGCCCGGTCGGCTGCGGATCGCCATCGTCCAGCAGTTGCCGGCGCACCGGGCTCCACAAGCCGTCGGCGCCCAGCAGTGCGTCGGACTGCAGCTGCCGGCCCCCGGCGACGGTCACCGTCACGCCGGCATCGCTCGACTGCTCGAAGTCCAGCAACGCGCTGTCGAGGTCCAGCTGTACACCGCCTTGCGCGTCCACCGCGTCCAGCAGCAGCCGATGCAGGTCGGCGCGATGCACGGTGGCGTATGGTGCGCCATATCGCCGGCGCATCGCGTCGCCCAGCGGCATGGCCGCCAACTCCCGACCCGAGATGGCGCTGCGCACCTGCAAACGATCGGGGAACGCCGCCAACCGCGCCAGCGACTGCTCCAGTCCCCAGCCATGCAGGATACGTGTCACGTTCGGCCCGATCTGAATACCCGCCCCGACCTCGCCGAATGCCGCGGCCCGTTCGATCACCCGCACCGGACGATCCGCACGGCCACAGGCCAACGCCGCGGCCAGGCCGGCGATACCGGCACCGGATACAAGCAGGCGTGGTTCAGGCATGGGCCGCATGGTACGGCGCTTTGATGCCAGCCCGGCCGACCGCGTCGAATGATGCATCCGCGAACGGCGCCGGGTCGGCTTCCCGCGGTCGCGGCAACCGCGGTTCCGGCGCCAACCACGCGCACCACCGGCGCCAAGGCGCGGATTCTCCGGTAGAATACGTGTTGCATACGTATGCAACGCAGAATGCCAGTTATGCAAAATGAGTTCAGGATCGAATCGTACTCAGCAATATCGCTCATTGAGAAACGTCTCCAAACTCCGCTGTGATGACTGGTATCCCGGCATGCAATCGCATGCAATACGAGCAAGAATTTCTCATCAACCACGACCGACAAGAGACAAACCCATGCCACGCAGCAACCGCCGCATCCTCCTTGCAACTCTGGCTTCGCTGGCTGCCGCCACGGCCTTCGCCGGGGCAGCCCAGGCCCAGCCGGCCTGGCCGGCCAAGCCGGTCAAATACGTCGTGCCGTTCTCGCCCGGCGGCGTGTCGGACGGCGTCGCGCGCCTGGTCGCACAACACCTGAGCGAACGACTGGGCCAGTCGGTCGTCGTCGAGAACAAGCCCGGCGTCTCGGGTATCGTCGGCACGCAGGCGGTGGCCCGCTCCGCACCGGACGGCTACACCATCATGGGCGGCACCATCACCACCCACGCGGTCAACCCGTTCTTCAACAAGAACCTCGGCTACGAGCCGGTCAAGGATTTCGCGCCGGTCGCCATGGTGGGCACGGTCAGCAATGCGCTGGTGGTGCCATCGGGCAGCCGCTTCAACTCCGTGCAGGACATCCTGGCCGAACTCAGGGCCAAGCCGGAGTCGCTGACCTACGGCACGGCCGGCGCAGGCACCTCGCAACACCTGTCGGGCCAGCTGTTCCAGTCCATCACCGGCACGCACATGCGCCAGATCACCTACAAGGGCGGCTCGCAAGCCATGGTCGACCTTGTCGGTGGTCAGATCGACATGGTGTTCGAAACCGTCGCGGCAGCGCGGCCGATGATCGACGCAAAAAAGGTCAAGGTTCTGGGCGTCACGTCCAAGGCGGCGCTGGCCAGCCTGCCCGGCGTGCTGCCGTTGGCGGCCAGCGGTGTGCCGAATTTCGAGATGCAGTCGTGGCAAGGCGTGTTTGCCCCTGCCGGCACCCCTGCGGCGGTCGTCGACCGGCTGGCCAAGGAGATCGCCGCCATCGTCGCCCTGCCTGAAGTGCAGGGCCGGCTGCGCAACTTCGGCGTCGAACCCGATGGCCGTACCGCCGACGCATTTGCCGCCTTCCAGCGCGCCGAGATCACCAAATGGAGCAAGGTGATCCAGGAAGCCGGCATCCAGGCCGAATAACCCCCCAACCACACCAGGAGAACACACATGCCGATCCACCACGCCGCCAGACGCGCGTTCACGCTGCTCGCAGCCGCTCTTGTCACCGCCGGCGCCTTGCCTTCGTTCGCGCAGGCCCAGGCGAATGCCGAAAAGCCCGCCAACTACCCCGGCGACAGCCGCGTCTCCATCGTCGTGCCGTTCGCCCCGGGTGGCGCGACCGACATCATCGGCCGCCTGATCGCCGACGAACTTGCCAAGCGCTGGGGGACGCCGGTCATCGTCGAGAACAAGGCCGGCGCCGGCGGCGGCATCGGCACCGAATTCGTCGCGCGCGCCAAACCGGACGGCACGACGCTGTTGCTGGGCACGCAAACGGCGCTGGCCGTGAATCCCACGCTGCTCAAGCGCGTGAACTACGACACCGAGCGCGACTTCGCACCCATCACCCAGCTGGCCAGTACGCCGCTGGTGCTGCTGGCCAGCAACAAGTCCGGCGCAAAAACCGTGCAGGAGCTGATTGCCGCGATCAAGGCCAAACCGGATGCCGTGTCCTATGGCACCAGTGGCAACGGAACCTCACAGCACCTGACCACCGTCCTGATGCTCAACCGCATCGGCGGCAAGGCCATCCACGTGCCGTACAAGGGCTCGAGCCAGTCGCTGACCGACCTGGCCGGCAGCCAGATCGACATGCAGTTCGACAACATGGCCACGGCACTGGCGTTTGCCAAGGGCGGCAAGGCCACGGCGCTGGCGGTGACCAGCACCACGCGCAGCGAACTGGCGCCCGAGTTGCCGACGCTGGCCGAAGCCGGAGTGCCCAACTTCGCTGCCGCGACCTGGCTCGGCCTGCTGGCTCCGGCCGGCACACCGCCGGCCATCGTCCACTACCTGAACAAGGAGGTCGTCACCATCCTGGAGTCACCCGCGGTGAAGGCGCGCCTGGCGGCGCAGGGCTTCGTGCCGAAACCGATGACACCGCAAGCCTTTGCGGGCTTCATCAAGGACGAGACCGTGAAGTTCGCCGAACTGATCAAGGCCAACAACATCAGCGTGGATTGACGTCGCGATGTTGACGCAATCCCTGATCGAGGTACTGCGATCGGTCGATACGCCGACCATCTGCAATGCGCTGGAACTGGCCACGGGCGGACGCAGCGCGCACGGGTTCACCTACGGCACGCTGATCGCGGCGCCCTGCCCGATGACGCCCATGCTGGGTTTCGCCCGCACCGCGCGCATCCGGGCCATGGCGCCGGCCACCGACACGCCGCAACAGCTGCGCGCGCGTCGGCTGGCGTATTACCGCTACGTCGCCAGCACCTCACCGCTGCTGCCGACGCTGGTCGTGATGCAGGACCTCGACCAGCGTCCCGGCACGGGATCGTTCTGGGGCGAGGTCAACTCGGCGGTGCACCTGGCGCTGGGCGTGGCTGGTGTGTTGACCAACGGCTCGGTACGGGACCTCGGCGACCTCGCGCCAACCTTCCCCATCCTGGCCGGCAGCATCGGACCGTCGCACGCCCATGTCCATGTCGTCGACTTCGGCGAACCGGTCGAGGTATTCGACCTGCCGGTGCAGCACGACACATTGCTGCATGCCGACCGCCATGGCGCGGTCGCGATTCCCCTGGATGCATTGCCCTTGCTGCCCGATTGCATCCGGCAAATGCAGCGCAAGGAAGCACCGCTGCTCAAGGCGGCACGCAGCCCGGGTTTCGGCGTGGACGCGATCGAACAGGCGATGCGCGACGCCGACGACATCCACTGACGACGCAGGGCCCGCCAGCGCCGGCGCATCAACCGGCGGCGTGCAACGCCACGTTCGCTTGCCGCAGTCCGGCCCATTGCAGGGCGGCAAGTAGCGTGACGGCGACAACGTGCATCAGCAGATACGCGACGCCCCAGGACGACAGGCCTGACGCTGCGATGGCGATCAAGCCCATGCAACCCACCCCCCAGGCCAGGTTGCCGGCGATGACAAGCCGCACCGGTGCCGCAGGTATCGGCTGGCGCGTGCCGATCCACACGACAAAGGCCGAATAGACGAACAGGAACAGGCCGCTGGACAGCAGCAGCGTGGGGTCCAGGGCGGTCCAGCGCGCCAGCCATGCGGTGGCCAGCACCTGTGGCACGCCGCTGAACAGCACCGACGCCGCGTCCAGCAGCAGCACGGTGCGCAGGAATCGGGGAGAAGTCGCGAAAAACATGGGTGTCTCCGATGAAAGATGAAGCACCGATGATTCCGCCCCACCGGCGCATCGTCCATTACCTCCCGGGTCATGCATTCGAGCGGCCTTCGCGCCTACCATCGGGCCATGAACCACCTGCTTTCACCGGCCGCACGCGGCACCCCGGCACCGATCGGCCACCACATCCGAACCTGGCGGCAGCGCCGGCGCCTGAGCCAGCAAGGCCTGGCACATGAGGCCGACGTGTCCACCCGGCACCTGAGCTTCGTCGAGACCGGCCGCTCCGAACCCAGCCGCGAGATGGTGTTGCGCCTGGCCGAACGGCTGGACATACCGCTGCGCGAACGCAATACGCTGCTGGTGGCCGCCGGCTACGCGCCGATGTACCGCGAGCGTTCGCTGGACGATCCGGAACTGGCCAGCGCCCGCGCCGCGGTCGAGCTGGTGCTCCGGGGCCATGAGCCGTACCCGGCGCTGGCGCTGGACCGCCATTACAACGTCGTGGCCGCCAATCGCGCCGTGGCGCTGTTCCTGCAGGGCTTGCCCGACGATCTGCTCGCGCCGCCGATGAACGTGCTGCGCATCAGCCTGGATCCCCGTGGCGTGGCTCCGCGCATCGAAAACCTGCTGCAGTGGCGCAGGCACCTGTTCGAGCGCCTGCGCCAGCAGATGGCCGCCACCGCTGACCCCACGCTGGCCGTCCTGCTGGCCGAGCTCGAGACATATCCGCTGCCGGAGGGGACCAGCACGCAGGACCTGCACGGTGAACACTTGGGCGTGGTGATGCCGTTTCGCATGCGCACGCCGGCCGGCGTGCTCGGTTTCATCAGCACCGTCACCATCTTCGGCACCGCGCACGACGTGACGCTGCAGGAATTGATGATCGAGTCGTTCTTTCCGGCCGATGCGTTCACGGCCGACGTCTTGCGCGCCCAGCCACTGTGACCGGCCCCGGCCGGACGGGTCGGTGTTTGACGCCGGCAGGTACCGCAAGACATGCGGCAGGAAGCCGCGACCATGGCCCTCGTCGACATCGATCGGATGGGTCGATGCGCAACGTCACGTTGAACTCGCGGCGCGCTCCATGCGCCGGGCCAATGACCCGCTCAGCGTCGCTTTGCGGCGGCGGTGGCGCGGGATTCGGGCGGACCGCGATGACCTGGTCGCCCACGAGCCCGGGCGACTGCCACGAGCCCGTTGAAGGCTCGGCTACCATGCACCCTGCGTCCGTGTTCAAACCCTCCCCACGACTTCGGCGCGTCCGGGCGACGTCGACGAGTCGGGTGGCCCGCCATTCGAGGTGACAAACGCATGAGTTCCAGCCCCACCCACTACGATTTGCTGATCCGCCACGGCACCGTCATCGACGGCAGCAAGGCGCCACGATACGACGCCGATATCGGCGTCATCGACGGACATATTGCCGCCATCGGCCCGCTGGCCGCGCATACCGCAGACATCACCATCGATGCCAGCGGACGCATCGTTGCCCCGGGATTCATCGACTCCCATACCCATGACGACCAGGCGGTCCTGTCCCAGGCCGACATGACGTTCAAGGTCTCGCAGGGCGTGACCACCATCATTGCCGGCAACTGCGGCATCAGCGCCGCTCCACTGCGCGACGACATGGACTTGCCGATGCCGCTGGGCCTGCTCGAGGCGCCGGTACACGGGCGCTTCACGAGTTTCAAGGCCTATCTCGATGCGCTGCGTGCAACCCCCTCCTCGGTCAACGTCGCCGCCATGGTCGGGCACTCGACACTGCGTGCCGTGGTCATGTCCGATCTGGACCGGCCGGCCGACGCTGCCGAAATCGCCGCCATGCAGGCCCATGTCGAAGAGGCCATGCAGGCCGGCGCCATCGGCATGTCCACCGGCACGTTCTATCCGCCAGCGGTCAAGGCCACGACCGAGGAAATCATCGCGGTCGGCGAGCCACTGCGCGCGCGCAAGGGCTTGTATGTGACCCACATGCGCGACGAAGCCGACAAGGTGATGGAGGCGCTGGAGGAAACCTTCAGTATCGGGCGCGCACTCGGGATTCCGGTCGTGGTGTCGCACCACAAGGTGCAGTTGCCCCGGAATTTCGGGCGCTCCAGCGTCACGCTGCCGTTCATCCGCGACGCCATGCAACACCAGTGCATCGGCCTGGACTGTTATCCCTATACGGCCGGCTCGACCATGATCCGCACCGACCGCGGCATGCTCGACGGCCGCGTGTTGATCGCCAGCAGCGAGCCCCACCCCGAATGCGCCGGCCGGGATCTGGCCGACATTGCCCGTGAGTGGGGCATCGACAAGTCGGCGGCGGCACAACGCCTGCAGCCGGGCAGCGCCATCTATTTCATGATGAACGAGGAGGACGTGCAACGCATCCTGGCTTTCGACGAAACCATGATCGGTTCCGACGGCATTCCGGTGGGCGAAAAGCCCCATCCCCGGTTGTGGGGCACCTTCCCCCGTGTGTTGGGCCACTACAGCCGCGACATCGGGCTGTTCCCGCTGGAGACGGCGGTCTGGAAGATGACCGGGCTGACGGCGCGCAACTTCGGGCTGCACGAGCGCGGTCGCTTGATCGTCGGCCACCATGCCGACATCGTCGTGTTCGACGCCGCAGCTATACGCGATACCGCCAGTTACGAGCAGCCCGCGACGCCGGCACACGGCATCGACGCGGTGATCGTCAATGGCCAGCTGACCTGGGCCCAGGGCGCGCATCGCGGCAATCGAGCCGGCCAGGTGCTCGTGCGCCAGGCCCCCGCGACGGACGCCTGAATCGCCCACGCGCGCACAGCGGGGCGGCGCCACCCCAGCGTTGACGCGGCTACGGGGTCAAGCCAGCAGGTCGCGCAACACGTACGGCAGGATGCCACCGTTGCGGTAGTAGTCGACCTCGATCGGCGTGTCGATGCGCAGCGTCACCTTCAGCTCGCGCCGTTTCCCATCGGCCGAGGTGATGACCAGCGTCGCGTCACTTTGCGGCCTCAGCGCCGGGTCGGGATGCACTTCGACAAGCTCGTCACCCTGGAGCCCCAGCGACTGCCAGGAATCTTTGCCCTTGAACTGCAGCGGCAACACCCCCATGCCCACCAGGTTGCTGCGGTGAATGCGCTCGAAGCTGCGTGCCACGACGGCGCGGATGCCCAGCAGCTGGGTACCCTTGGCGGCCCAGTCGCGGCTCGAGCCGGTACCGTATTCCTCGCCGGCAAACACCACGGTCGGAACGCCGGCCTGCATGTAGCGCATCGCCGCGTCGAAGATCGACGTGCGTTCGCCGGAGGGCTGGTACAGGGTCACCCCTCCTTCTTCCCGCGAGCCGCTGGCATCGGGCGGCAACATCAGGTTCTTGATGCGCACGTTGGCAAAGGTGCCGCGCATCATGACGTCGTGGTTGCCGCGCCGCGCGCCATAGGAGTTGAAGTCGGCTTTCATGACGCCGTTGTGCTCGAGCCACTGGCCCGCCGGCGAACTCGGCTTGATGGAGCCGGCAGGCGAGATGTGGTCGGTCGTGATCGAATCGCCGAACAGCGCCATCACACGTGCGCCGCGCACCGACACGTCGGCATCCTTGGGCGGTGGCGCCATCGCGAAGTCGGCAAAAAACGGCGGTTCGGCGATGTAGGTACTCTTGGGCCAGCTGTAGGCCTGGCCGGCGACACCCTTGATCTTGCCCCACAACGCCCCCGGCTCGGTCTTGACCTTGCCGTAGTTCTCGCGGAAGGCCTTGCCCTTCATGGCATAACGCAGCAGCGCGTGGATCTCGTCGCTGCTCGGCCAGATGTCGCCCAGGTAGACGTCGCGCCCGCCCTTGCCCTGGCCGACCGGCTCGGTCATCAAGTCGCGCGTGACGGTGCCGGCGATCGCGTACGCCACGACCAGCGGCGGACTGGCCAGGAAGTTGGCCTTGATGTTCGGGTGGATACGCGCCTCGAAGTTGCGGTTGCCCGACAACACCGACGCACAGACCAGGTTCTGCTCGGTGATCAGCTTGTTGAGTTCGGGCGTCAGGTCGCCGGAATTGCCGATGCAGGTGGTGCAACCGTAACCGGCCAGCGCAAAACCGAGTTTCTCGAGGTAGGGCAGCAGGCCGGTCTCGGTCAGGTATTCGGTGACGATGCGCGAGCCCGGTGCCAACGACGTCTTGATGTGCGGCTGCACCTTCAGGCCGGCCTCGACCGCCTTCTTGGCCAACAGACCGGCGGCCAGCAACACGCTCGGGTTCGAGGTGTTGGTACAGCTGGTGATGGCGGCGATCAGGATGTCGCCGTTGCCCACCGTCAGTGCCGGCTTGCCGCGCGGCCGCGCCTCGGTCACCGCCAGCTGGCGCGCCGCCGGTTGCAGGGCCGGCCGGTTGCCCACCATCTCGGCCAGGTCGCGCGGCGCACCGGGCGGCGCTTCGACGTTGGCTTCGCCTTGCGGGCCGCTGCCGTCGACCGCCACAGCAAACCGTTGCGCCAGGCGTTCGGCGTCCTGGTTGAACCCGGACTCGGACGCCGGCTTGCTGAACAGCGAGGCAAACTGCGATGCCACCTGCCCGAGCTCGATCCGGTCCTGCGGCCGCTTCGGCCCCGCCAGGCTGGGCGTGACCGAGCCGAGGTCGAGCCTGACCACCTGCGAATAATCGATGTCGCCGGCCTTGGGGATGCCGAACAGGCCCTGCGCCTTGAAATAGGCCTCGAACATCTCGATTTCCGCCTTGGTGCGGCCGGTACCTTCGAAATACGCCAGCGTCTTCTCGTCGACCGGGAAAAAACCCATGGTTGCACCGTATTCGGGTGCCATGTTGGCAATCGTCGCGCGGTCCGGCAATGCCAGCGAGCGCGTGCCTTCGCCGAAGAACTCGACGAACTTGCCCACCACCTTGTGCTGGCGCAGGATCTCGGTCACGGTCAGCACCAGGTCGGTGGCGGTGACGCCCTCGCGCAACTGGCCGGTCAACTCGAAGCCGACCACGTCGGGCGTCAGGAAATACACCGGCTGGCCCAGCATCGCCGCCTCGGCCTCGATGCCGCCCACCCCCCAGGCCACGACGCCGATGCCGTTGATCATCGTCGTGTGGCTGTCGGTACCCACCAGCGTGTCCGGATAGACGACGCCGTCACGCGTCTTGTGCACGCCGCGCGCCAGGTATTCCAGGTTGACCTGGTGCACGATGCCGAAACCCGGGGGCACGACGCGGAAGGTGTCGAAGGCCTGCATGCCCCACTTCATGAACTCGTAGCGCTCGCGGTTGCGCTGGAACTCGATCTTCATGTTCAGGTCGAGCGAGTTCTTCTTGCCGTAGTGGTCGACGGTGACGGAGTGGTCGACGACCAGGTCCACCGGCACCAGCGGCTCGATGCGCTTGGGGTTCTTGCCCAGGCGCACCGCCACGCTGCGCATCGCGGCCAGGTCGGCCAGCAGCGGCACGCCGGTGAAATCCTGCAGCACGACACGCGAGACCAGGAACGGGATCTCCTCGCTGCGGGCCGCCTGGGGCGCCCAGTTCGCGAGCTGGGCGACATGGTCCTGGGTCACCCGCTTGCCGTCGCAGTTGCGCAGCACCGACTCGAGCACGATACGCAGCGAAACCGGCAACCGCTTGATGTTCGGAAACTTGCGTGCCAGCGCGGGCAGCGAAAACAGCGTGGCGGATTTGCCGGACGGCGTCGTGAAAGACTTGCGGGTGGTGACGAAAGCATGGGTCATGGTGTTCCTCTCCTATTGCGCAACGGTGTTTGTCGTCATTCTGACAGGCGCCGACCGCGCTGTCGCGCCCGCGGTCAATCCACGCACGTAGGTGTCGAGCACCTGCAGTCCGGTGACCTGCAGGTCGAAGGCCTTGGGATCGAGCATCCAGTTGTACAGCAGGCCGTCGATCAGCGCGTGCAGTCCGGTGGCCGCCACGCGCGGCGAGGGTTGCGCTCCGATCTGTCCGCGCCGGGCCGCCAGCGCCAGCATGCGCTCCACGTCGATCATGTGCGCGTCGCGCGAGGCAATGCGGCGCTCGCGCACCGCATGCATGTCGCCGATGTATTCGACCTTGTGCATCGCGATTTCCAGCACCCGCTGCACCTGGACGTCACGCATGAGTTGTGCCAGCACATCGCCGATGCCGCAACGCAGCGCGACCAGCGGATCGGTATCTTCGTCCGCGTCCCGCTGGTCCAGCGAGCATTCCAGCGGCAAGACGACCCGCTGCAGCATCGCGTCGAACAGGTCCGCCTTGTTCTGGAAGTGCCAGTAGATCGCACCCCGGGTCAGGCCGGCCGCCTGCGCGATCTCCTGCAACGATGTCGCGGACACGCCCTTGCGCTGGAACACGCACTCCGCAGTGTCCAGAATCAGTGCGCGCGTGGCCTGGGCGTCTTGCTTGGTCTTGCGTACCATGGTCTGCCTCCTCCTTCATACATACATTCTCGCATGTATGTATACTCGCGCACTTGTTCTGCCGCAAACATCGGTGCTGCTGTCCGGCTTTGGCCCCCGTGATCACCCCCATTGCCCCGGCAACCGATACTGCGAACGACGCCAGACCCAACCACCGAAACCCTGCCCGCGCCGCCCGGTTCGCACCGGTCCGCGGTCACGAAAGAAAATCATGTCCTCGACACTGCACCTGCGCACCCGCGCGCAACGAACCCGCGTTCCCCACGCCCGCACGGCCGCTGCGCTGGCGCTGGCACTGATGCTGGCGGCCTGTGGCGCCAAGCAGGATGCGGCGCCCGGTGGCGCCGGCGGCCCTCCCAAGATGCCGCCCGCCGAAGTCGGCGTGGTCACCCTGCAGCCGCAAGACGTGGCGCTGCAGAGCGAGTTGCCCGGCCGGGTCAGCGCGGTGCGTGTGGCACAGGTGCGCGCACGGGTCAACGGCGTCGTGCTCAAGCGGCTGTTCCGTGAAGGCAGCGACGTCAAGGCGGGCCAGGCGCTGTTCCAGATCGATGCGGCCATCTACCAGGCCGCGCTCGACAGCGCCCAGGCGGCGCTGGCCAAGGCCCAGGCCAACCTGGCCCAGACGACAGCCATTGCCGACCGCTACAAGCCCCTGGTCGCACTCAATGCCATCAGCCAGCTCGACTACAGCAATGCGCAATCGGCCCAGCGACTGGCCGATGCGGATGTCGCCAGCGCCAAGGCGGCCGTGCAGACCGCCCGCATCAACCTCGACTACGCCACGGTGCGCGCCCCGATCGCAGGGCGCATCGGCCAGTCGCTGGTCACCGAAGGCGCACTGGTCAGTGCCGTCGAAGCGACGCAGATGGCATTGATCCAGCAGACCGGTTCGGTCTACGTGAACTTCACCCAGTCCAGTGGCGACGTGTTGCGCCTGCGCAAGGCCATGGCCAGCAAGCAGCTGCGCGGCGCCGGCAAGGACGGCACGGCGGTGCGCATCGTGCTCGAGGACGGTTCCGTGCTGCCGCGTGCGGGTCGGCTGCTGTTCTCGGACCTCAGCGTCGACGCCACGTCCGGACAGGTGACGCTGCGCGCCGAAGTGCCCAATCCCGATGGACTGCTGTTGCCCGGGCAATACGTACGGGTGCGGCTGGCCCAGGCGGAGGTGCCCGCCGCGATGTTGCTGCCGCAGCAGGCCGTGACCCGGTCGAACCAGGGCGATACCGTGCTGGTGGTGGGTGCCGACGGTATCCCGGCCAAGCGCCAGGTCAAGCTGGGCGCCAACCAGAATAACCAGTGGATCGTGCTGGACGGCCTGCAGCCCGGGGAGCAGGTGATCGTCGAAGGCTTCCAGAAAATGATGGTGCCCGGTGCGCCGGTCAAGGCCCGGCCCTGGAGCGGCAGCGAAGGCCAGGCGGCGGCGATGACCAGTGCCGCACCGGCGACGGCCGCGGCACCGGGCGCGCCAGCCAGTGCCACGGCCGCGCCCGCATCGGCGGCGGCCAGCCAATAACAAGAACAACCACAACAACACGACAAAGGCGCGAGCATGGCCCAGTTTTTCATCAATCGCCCGATCTTTGCGTGGGTGATTGCACTCTTCATTCTGGTGATGGGCGCCGTAGCGATCACGCAGCTGCCGATCGCCCAGTACCCGCCGGTGGCACCACCGTCGATCGTGATCTCGGCCGCCTATCCGGGCGCGTCGGCCAGTACGCTGGAAGACAGCGTGATCAGCGTCATCGAACGCGAGATGAACGGCTCGCCCGGCCTGATCTACATGGAGTCGACCAGCCAGGCCAACGGCAGCGGTTCGATCACGCTGAGTTTCGAAGCCGGCACCGATCCCGACCTGGCACAGGTCGACGTGCAGAACCGGCTCGCACGGGCCACGCCGCGCCTGCCCTCGAGCGTGACGCAGCAGGGGGTGCGAGTCGACAAGGCGCGCAACAACTTCCTGCTGTTCACCATCCTGTCGTCCGACGACCCGAACCTGGACCCGGTGGCCCTGGGCGACTATGCCGCGCGCACCGTGTTGCCGGAGCTGCAGCGCCTGCCCGGCGTCGGCCAGGCACAGCTGTTCGGCACCGAGCGCGCCATGCGCATCTGGGTCGATCCGGCCAAGCTGGTCGGCTTCAATCTGGCGATGGCCGATGTGACGACGGCCATCCGTGCGCAGAACGCGCAGGTCTCGGCCGGCACCATCGGTGACCTGCCCAATGTCGCTGGCCAGACCATCTTCGCCACCGTCGTCGTCAAGGGCCAGCTCAGCAGCGCCGAGCAGTTCGGCAACATCGTGCTGCGCGCCAACACCGACGGCTCCACGGTGCGCCTGCGCGACGTGGCACGCATCGAACTGGGCGCCGAGGGTTACGCCACGTCGGCGCGCCTGAACGGCAAGCCGTCGACCGGCATCGGCGTGCAGCTCTCTCCCACCGGCAACGCACTGGCCACGGCCCAGGCGGTGCGCACGCGCATGGAGGAACTCTCGCGGTTCTTCCCGCCGGGCGTGCAGTGGGCCATTCCCTACGACAGCTCGCGTTTCATCGACATCTCGATCCGCCAGGTGGCCGAGACCCTGCTGGAGGCCGTGGCCCTGGTGTTCCTGGTGATGTTCCTGTTCCTGCAGAACATCCGCTACACCATCATCCCGACCATCGTCGTGCCGGTGTCGCTGATGGGCACGTTCGCGGTGCTGCTGGCCATGGGTTTCTCGATCAACGTGCTGACCATGTTCGGCATGGTGCTGGTGATCGGCATCGTCGTCGACGATGCCATCGTCGTGGTCGAGAACGTCGAACGCATCATGAGCGAGGAAGGCCTGTCGCCGCTGGCCGCCACGCGCAAGGCCATGGGCCAGATCTCGGGCGCCATCGTCGGCGTCACCGTGGTGCTGGTCTCGGTGTTCGTGCCGCTGGCGTTTTTTGCCGGCTCGGTCGGCAACATCTACCGCCAGTTCTCGGCCGTGATGGTGACCGCGATCGCGTTCTCGGCCTTCCTGGCGCTGTCGCTGACGCCCGCCCTCTGCGCCACCCTGCTCAAGCCGGTCGAGGCCGGGCACCACCATGCCAAGACCGGCTTCTTCGGCTGGTTCAACCGCGGCTTCTCGCGCACCGCCAAGACCTACGAAGGCGTGGTCGCGCGCCTGTTGCGCCGCGCCGCGCGTTACCTCGTCATCTACGCCGCCATCATCGCGGCCGTCGCGGTGTTGTACAACCGGCTGCCGACCTCGTTCCTGCCGGCCGAGGACCAGGGCTACATCATCGTCAACGTGCAGCTGCCGCCGGGCGCGACGCAGAACCGCACGCTCGACGTGATGCAGCAGGTCGAGGGTTTCGTGCTCAAGCAGCCCGAGGTGCAAAGCATGGTCAGCGTGCTGGGTTTCAGCTTCTCGGGCAGCGGGCAGAACGCAGCGCTGGCCTTCGTCACGCTCAAGGACTGGAGCGAACGCGTCGGCGCCGGCAGCTCGGCCCAGGGTCTGGCCGGACGCGTGTTCGGCGCCATGATGTCGGTGCGCGATGCCTTCATCTTCGCGGTGAGCCCGCCGCCGATTCCCGAACTCGGCTCGGCTGCCGGCTTCAGCTTCCGGCTGCAGGACCGCGCCGGCCTGGGCCACGACGCCTTGCTGGCGGCGCGCAACCAGCTGCTGGGCATGGCGTCGCAGAGCAAGATCCTGACCAGCATGCGCCCGGACGGACTGGAAGACGCACCGCAGCTGCAACTCGACATCGACCGCGACAAGGCCAACGCCCTCGGCGTGCCGTTCGAGGCGGTCACCAGCGCCTTGTCGACGGCAGTGGGTTCGAGTTACGTCAACGACTTCCCGAACGGCGGTCGACTGCAGCGGGTCGTCGTGCAGGCCGACGCGCCGGCGCGCATGCAGCCCGCGGACCTGCTTGCGATCAACGTGCTCAACACCCGCGGACAAGCCGTTCCGCTGGCCAGTTTCGCCAGCACGCGCTGGGTCGTGGGCCCGATGCAGACCATCCGTTACAACGGCTACTCCGCGATGCGCATTTCGGGCGAAGCCGCACCGGGTTACAGCAGCGGCGCCGCGATGGCCGAGATGGAGCGGCTGGCCGCCCAACTGCCCAACGGCTTCGGCTTCGAATGGACCGGGCAGTCGCGCGAAGAGCGCCTGGCCGGCGCACAGGCCTTCGTGTTGTTCGGCTTCGCGCTGCTGGCGGTTTTCCTGGCACTCGCCGCCCTGTACGAGAGCTGGTCCATTCCGCTGGCGGTGATCCTGGTGGTGCCGCTGGGCGTGCTCGGCGTGCTGCTCGGCGCCAACGCGCGCGGCCTGTCCAACGACGTGTATTTCAACGTCGGCCTGATCACCATCATCGGCCTGGGCGCCAAGAACGCGGTGCTGATCATCGAGTTCGCCAAGGACCTGCAGGCCCGCGGCAAGGGTGTGGTCGAGGCGGTGCTGGAGGCGGCGCACCTGCGGTTCCGTCCCATCATCATGACCTCGATGGCCTTCATCCTGGGCGTGTTGCCGCTGGTGCTCGCCAGCGGCGCCGGCTCGGCCAGCCAGCGCGCGATCGGCACCGGCGTGATGTCCGGCATGCTGGCCGCAACCCTGCTCTCCGTATTCTTCGTTCCCATTTTCTTCGTCGTCGTGCGGCGCATCTTCAAGGGCAGCGAGCGGCAACGCCGCATGTATGCCCACGAACCGGAACCCGATGCCGTCGCCGCGAGCACAACTCCCGAACCGGACAAGTCCGCATGATCCCGACTCCATCCATCAACCCGCCGGTCGTCGTGAACGCGACCAAAGTCCCCGTACATCGGCGCAGGCTCCACCAGAGCGTGGGCACCTTGGCCGCCGCGCTGCTGCTGACCGGCTGCGGCGCCCTGATACCGGCCTACGAACGCCCCCAGGCGCCCGTGCCCGCGCAGTTTCCCGGCAACGGCTCCGCCGCAGCGGCCGCAAGCGACGGTCAAAC
Source organism: Comamonadaceae bacterium G21597-S1 (assembly GCA_027214345.1). Classification (GTDB taxonomy): domain Bacteria; phylum Pseudomonadota; class Gammaproteobacteria; order Burkholderiales; family Burkholderiaceae_C; genus CAISIP01. The sequence continues at coordinate 230,260 of JAPWHR010000005.1, read as the reverse complement.
CGGCATCCGTGCACCAGACCTCGCCTGGCAGGACTTCTTCCAGGACGAGCGGCTTCGGTACCTCATCCAGGTCGCGCTGGACAACAACCGCGACCTGCGCGTGGCAGTGCTGAACCTGGAACAGGCGCGCGCCCAGTTGCAGGTCCGCCGCGCGGACGAAGTCCCTACGGTGGGTGTCGGCGCCACCGGCTCGCGCCAGTCCACGGCCAACGGCGGCTCGACAACGACCTACACGGCCGGCTTCACGATCACCGGCTTCGAGGCCGACTTCTTCGGCCGCCTGCGCAATCTGAGCGAGGCGGCCCAGGCACAGCTGCTGGGCACGATCGAGGCGCGCAAGACGGTTCAGATCGGCCTGATCGCGTCGGTGGCCAACAGCTACCTCGCCCTGCAGGCCGACGACGCCTTGCTGGCGATCACACGCGAGACCCTGGCCAGCCGCGAGGAGTCGCTGCGACTGACCCGGCTCACGTTCGAACACGGCGTGAGTTCCGGCCTCGAACTGCGCCAGGCCGAATCCCTGGTCGAAGGCGCCCGCGTGACGCTGGCACAGCTCGAGCGCCAGCGCGCGCTGGACGCCAATACGCTGGACCTGCTGCTCGGCCAGAATCTGTCCGACGCCCAGCGTGCCGCCCTGCCCGAAGGCCTGTCGCTCACCCGCCACGGCCTGGTCGGCATCATGCCCGGCGGCCTGCCCAGCGAGGTGTTGCTGCGCCGACCCGACGTGCGTGCCGCCGAGCAACAGCTACTGGCCGCCAATGCCAACATCGGTGCGGCTCGGGCGGCCTTTTATCCGCGCATCACGCTGACCACCAGCATCGGCACCGCCAGCAACCAGCTCAGCGGCCTGTTCCGCAGCGGCTCGTATGGCTGGTCGTTCGCGCCGCAAATCATTCTTCCGATCTTCGATGGCGGCCGCAACCAGGCCAACCTCGACGCGGCCCAGGTCGGTCGCGACATCGCGGTGGCCCAGTACGAAAAGACGATCCAGTCCGCATTCCGCGAGGTGGCCGACGCATTGGCCACCCGCGCGACATTGGCCGACCAGCTTCGCGCTCAGGTCGCCCAGGCGCAAGCCGAACAAGGCCGGCTCACGCTGGTGGATCTGCGCTACGAGCAAGGCACGGCCAGCGCCTTCGAACGACTCGACGCGCAACGCGCGACCTTTGCGGTACGGCAGGCGGTAGTCCAGTTGCAGTTGCTGCAGGCACAAAGCCTGGTCGCGGTCTACAAGGCGCTGGGTGGAGGCTGGAAGGACTGAGGTCGACACGCACCCCTGTCCATGCAGCGCTGCGACGATGATCTTCCATTGGCAGCCGGGCGAACAATGCCGCGGTGATCGTCCGGTACCAGTTGGGCGAACAGCGCCGGTGGGATCAGGGCGGCGGGGTACTCGCTCCGCGAATGTCCCCCGCGTCGGGCTGCGCCCGCCGCTCCTCCTTTATTTCGCTACGCAGAGCACCCCACCGTCCTGATCCTGCGACATTGCCTGCACGCCGAGAACCACGACCGCCGCCCAGGCCAGGCGATGCGGATGGGGGGCGCAGTGAAGTGAAGGGGGAATCGATGGGCGCAGCCCATCGAGGAGGACATGAACGGAGCCCCCCACCCGCATCGCCTGGCCCGCCACAGGCGTCACGCCGAAACAATCGACTACGGTCCTTGCCAGGTTGCCGTCCAAGACCCGTCAAGCGAACAACGCCGGTCGGATCAGGCCGGCGCGGCACTCTGCTCCGCGAATGTCCCCCGCGTCGGGCTGCGCCCGCCGCTCCTCCTTTATTTCGCTGCGCAGAGCACCCCGCCGTCCTGATCCCGCGACATTGCCTGCTCACCGAGAACCACGACCGCCGCCCAGGCCAGGCGAGGCGGGTGGGGGAACAGCTCTATCGTATTAGGGGGAATCGATGGGCGCAGCCCATCGAGGAGGACATGAACGGAGCCCCCCACCCGCCTCGCCTGGCCCACCACAGGCCTCACGCCGAAACCATCACCACGAGGACCATATTGTCAGCCGGCAAACGCCAGCCACACTCACAACACCCGTGTCACGCTCGCCGGCTTGAACCCCAGGTCCGCTGCCTTGCCCTTGCGACCCCGTCCCGCCATGGCATTGTTCAGGCTGCGGATCTCCAGCGTTTCTTCGCGCGCCTTGCCACCGCGGCCCACACCTTCGATACGCACGCTGCGGGTATAGGCCGCCGCGCCGGCCAGCGTGTCCTTGGCCTCCAGGTCGATCAACTTGAGACCACGCCCACCATTGGCCATCGTGTTGAGTTGCTCGATCGGAAACGTCAGGATGCGACCGCCGACCGACGCACAGGCCACATGGGTGGCCGGCGGCAACGGAGTCGTGCCGACCACGCCCGCCACCGGAGACGGCGCATTGACCGTCTCGCCGTCGGCGCAGCTGACGAAGGCCTTGCCGGCCTTCAGGCGTGAAGTCATGTTCTCGACCGATGCGATGAAACCATACCCCCCCGAGCCGCTGAGCAACAACGTCGCTACCGCCGGGCCGGCGAAGTAATACGCCAGCTGGGTGCCGGTCTCCAGGTCGATCATCGTCGTGACCGGTTGTCCATCACCCCGCGCGCCCGGCAAGGTGGAAACGGCGATGGAATACACCCTGCCGTTACTGCCGAACACCAGCAGCGTATCGACCGAGCGGCACTCGAAGGTGCCGTACAAGGCATCGCCCGCCTTGAACGTGAAAATCGCCGGGTCATGGCCATGGCCGGTGCGTGCCCGTACCCATCCCTTGGTGCTGACGACCACCGTCACCGGCTCGTCGACCACCTTGACCTCGAGCACGGCGCGTTTCTCGGCCTGGATCAGCGTGCGGCGCTCGTCGCCGAAGGTCTTGGCGTCCTGCTCGATCTCGCGCACCATCAGCCGGCGCAGCGCCGCCGGGCTGCCCAGGATCTCCTCGAGTTTCTTCTGGTCCTCGCGCAGGCCCTTGAGCTCCTGCTCGATCTTGATCGCCTCGAGCCGTGCCAGCTGGCGCAGCCGGATCTCGAGGATGTCCTCGGCCTGGCGCTCGGACAGGTTGAAACGCTCCATCAGCGCCTGGCGCGGCTCGTCCGACTGGCGGATGATCGCAATCACCTCGTCGATGTTGAGCAGCACCAGCTGGCGACCCTCGAGGATGTGGATACGGTCCAGCACCTTGGCCAGCCGATGCTGCGAACGGCGCTCGATGGTCTGCTGGCGGAACGCGATCCACTCGAGCAGCATCTGGCGCAGCGACTTCTGCGTCGGGCGCTTGTCCAGCCCGATCATGGTCAGGTTGATCTGCGCCGAGGTCTCCAGGCTGGTGTGCGCCAGCAGCGTGTGGATCAGTTCCTGCTGCGAAATGCGGCTGGTCTTGGGTTCGAGCACCAGCCGCACCGCGGCCTCCTTGCTCGACTCGTCGCGCACCCCGTCGAGCACCGCCAGCACGCTGGCCTTGAGCTGGGTCTGCTCCTGCGACAAGGCCTTCTTGCCGGTGCGGATCTTGGGGTTGGTGAGTTCCTCGATCTCCTCGAGCACCCGTTGCGTGCTGACATTGGGCGGCAGCTCGGTGACCACGAGCTGCCACTGGCCGCGCGCGAGGTCCTCGATGGTCCAGCGCGCACGCACCTTGAGCGAGCCACGTCCGCTGCGGTAGGCGTCCGCGATGTCGGAGGCGCTGCTGATGATCTGCCCGCCGCCAGGATAGTCCGGACCGGGCACCAGCGCGAACAGCTCGTCGTCGGGCAGGTTCGCGTTCTTGACGAGCGCCACGCTGGCGGCGGCGATCTCGCGCAGGTTGTGGCTCGGGATCTCGGTGGCCATGCCCACGGCAATGCCGCTGGCGCCGTTGAGCAGCGCGAACGGCAGCCGCGCCGCCAGTTGGCCGGGCTCCTCGGTCGAGCCGTCGTAGTTGGGAACGAAATCGACCGTGCCTTCGTCGATCTCGTCGAGCAGCAGGTTGGTGATCTTCGCCAGCCGCGCCTCGGTGTAACGCATCGCGGCGGCGCCGTCGCCATCGCGGCTGCCGAAGTTGCCCTGCCCGTCGATCAGCGGATAACGCTGCGAGAAATCCTGGGCCATGCGCACCAGCGCGTCATAGGCCGCCTGGTCGCCATGCGGATGGAAACGACCGAGCACGTCGCCGACAACCCGCGCCGACTTGACCGGCCGCGCGCCGGTATTGCCATTGGGGCCGCCGAATCCCAGGCCCATGCGCTGCATCGCATACAGGATGCGCCGCTGCACCGGCTTTTGCCCGTCGCAGACATCGGGCAGGGCCCGGCCCTTGACGACGCTCAGCGCATATTCGAGATAGGCGCGTTGCGCATAGTTGGCCAGGTTCAGGTTATCGTCGCCCTCGGGCTCGGCGCCCGGCGCCAGATCGAGTGTGGTTTGGTCAGTCATGGTCGTGCTGCAAGTCAGGCCCACGCAGGCCCCTGCAAGCCGATGCTCGCAAGGCCGGCAGGCCGCGGGTCAGTTGGAAACGGTGGTCGCCGCGTCAGGCGGCTGTGGCACCGAGGGAATCTGCGCCGGCAGGTTGCCACGGCCCACCGCGCCACCCCGGATGGCCGGGCGCACGCGCGAATGCGGATACCGCGACTCGGGCGTTGCCGCAGCCGGTGGCGCGGGCGGCTTGAGGCCGGCGTACAAGGCCATCACGTTCTTGACGTAGTTCTGGGTTTCCTTGTAGTTCGGGATCCGGTTGCCGGCACGCATCACGGCGCCTTCGCCGGCGTTGTAGGCGGCCAGCGCCAGTTCGAGCTCGCCGGGAAACATGTTGATCAGGTCGCGCAGGTAACGCGCGCCCGCCCGGATGTTGATGCGCGGGTCGGTCAGCTTGCGCTCGAGCGGGCCGTGGCGGTCGGAATCGACGCCATAACGGCGCGCGGTGTCGGGCATCAGCTGCATCAGGCCGATCGCGCCCTTGGGCGACACTGCGCTGGTATTGAAGCCGGACTCGGTGGCGATCAACGCCTGCAGCAACTCGTAGTCGATGTTGTGGTCGCTCGAGGCGTCCTGCAGGATCTGCCGCACCGACTTGTAGCTCGGCGAGCTGTCGAAGAACGCCAGCAGGCGCGATGGCGGCGGCGGCGGATCCGGCATGACCGGAGAGCTCACCACCCGCTCGGGCGGCGGCGGGTCGAGCCGGGTATCGAAAGACTCGGCCTGGCGAAAAAACAGCTCGTAACGCGCATCGACCTGCTCGGAGGCGAAATGCGCCACGCCCTGCGGATCGACGAAGGCCCAGACGTCGGCCAGGGCGGACTGCGCGGCGGCGCCCAGCACCAGACCGGCCACAGCCAGGCGTACACCACGGGCCTTGCCGGACACCTGCCACACAGGGGAAAAACGCCAGCCGGCCATCAGACGTCGACCTCCACCGAATCGCCGTGCAGTTCCATCAGTTCGCGCCGCGCAGCCGCTTCGCCCTTGCCCATCAGCTTGGTGATCAGGCTCTCGGTGGCGCCGAAATCGATCGCACCCAGGCGCACCGGCAACAGCCGGCGGGTGTCCGGATTGAGCGTGGTGTCCCACAGTTGTTCGGCGTTCATCTCTCCCAGTCCCTTGAATCGGCTGATGCTCCAGGCGTTCTCGCGAACCCCTTCCTTGCGCAGCTTGTCCAGGATGGCCGTCAGCTCGCCCTCGTCCAGGGCATAGGCCTTGGACGCCGGCTTCTTGCCGCGCGCCGGGGCATCGACCCGGAACAATGGCGGACGTGCCACGAATACATGTCCATTTTCAACCAGTTTCGGGAAATGGCGAAAGAACAAAGTCAGCAAAAGCACCTGGATATGTGATCCGTCAACGTCGGCGTCGCTCAGGATGCAGATCTTGCCGTACCGCAGGCCGGACAGGTCGGGACTGTCGTGCGGCCCATGCGGGTCGACCCCGATCGCCACCGCAATGTCGTGGATCTCGTTGTTCGCGAACAGGCGGTCGCGCTCGACCTCCCAGGTATTGAGCACCTTGCCGCGCAGCGGCAGGATGGCCTGGGACTCCTTGTCGCGGCCCATCTTGGCGCTGCCCCCGGCCGAATCGCCCTCGACCAGGAACACCTCGTTGTGCGACAGGTCCCGGCTTTCGCAGTCGGTCAGCTTGCCCGGCAACACGGCCACGCCGGAGCCCTTGCGTTTTTCGACCTTCTGGCCGGCCTTCTGGCGCACCTGGGCCGCCTTGATCGCCAGTTCGGCCAGCTTCTTGCCGTATTCCACATGCTGGTTCAACCAGAGTTCCAGCGCCGGGCGCACGAAACCCGACACCAGCCGCACCGCGTCGCGCGAATTGAGCCGCTCCTTGATCTGGCCCTGGAACTGGGGATCGAGCACCTTGGCCGACAAAACGTAGCTGGCACGGGCGAACACGTCTTCGGGCAGCAGCTTGACACCCTTGGGCAACAAGGCATGCAGTTCGATGAAGCTCTTGACGGCATTGAACAGGCCGTCGCGCAAGCCGCTGTCGTGGGTGCCGCCGGCACTGGTGGGAATCAGGTTGACGTAACTCTCGCGCAGCGGCGCGCCGTCTTCGGTGAACGCGACACACCACTGGGCGCCCTCGCCCTCGGCAAAACTCTCGTGCGCGGCATCGGCGAAGGATTCGCCCTCGAACAGCGGGATCACCGGATCGGTGGACAGGGCCTGCGTGAGGTAGTCGCGCAGGCCGCCCTTGTACAACCAGGTCTGGGTCTCGCGGGTCTTCTCGGTGGTCAGCGTGACGGTCACGCCGGGCATCAGCACGGCCTTGCTGCGCAGCAGGTGCAACAACTCGGCCATGGGGATGGCCGTGGTCTCGAAATACTTGCCGTCCGGCCAGACCCGCACCGCGGTGCCGGTGCGGCGTTCGCCGTCTCCGGCCTCGCGCACCTGCAAGGGCTCGACGACGTCACCGCCGGCGAACGCCATGTGGGCCACCTTGCCTTCGCGGCAGGACGTGACCTCGAGCCGCTTGGCCAGGGCATTGGTGACGCTGACCCCGACGCCGTGCAGGCCCCCGGAGAAGCTGTACGCCCCGCCCTTGCCCTTGTCGAACTTGCCGCCCGCGTGCAGCCGGGTGAACACCAGTTCCATGACCGGCGCGTTTTCTTCCGGATGCATGCCAAACGGGATGCCGCGCCCGTCGTCCTCGAGGGTCACCGAATGATCGGCATGCAGCGTGACCCGGATCTTCTTGCCGTGGCCGGCCAGGGCTTCGTCGGCGGAGTTGTCCAGCACCTCCTGCAGCACATGCAGCGGATTGTCGGTGCGCGTATACATGCCCGGACGTTGCCGGACCGGCTCCAGGCCCTTGAGGACGCGGATGGAACCTTCGGAATATTCGCCGCCCGTGCGGCTGGTGGTGTTGCTTGCCATGGCGGGCATTGTATTCCGACGATTCCGTTTTTACTGGATGCAAACACAGGTCGTCGCCGCGCCGGCAACAGGGCCACCCGGATTCGGTACATTTCCCGCATGCCGTCATCGCCCAGAACCCTCTCCGTGGCCCAGGTCCTGCTGTGTGGCGGGGCCATCGTCACCTTGTCGATGGGCATTCGCCACGGATTCGGCCTGTGGCTGCAGCCAGTGACGCAGGCGATGGACTGGACACGGCAGTCGTTTTCGTTCGCCATCGCGATCCAGAACATCGCCTGGGGCCTGGCCGGTGTCTTTGCCGGCATGGTGGCCGACCGGTTCGGCGCCTTGCGTGTCCTGATCGTCGGCGCGCTGGCCTATGCCCTCGGGCTGGTGGGCATGGCGTATGCGTCGACGCCGCTGCTGTTCGTCGGCAGCGCCGGTGTGCTGATCGGTGTGGCCCAGGCCGGAACCACCTACGCCGTCGTCTACGGCGTGATCGGCCGCAACGTGCCGGCCGAACGACGCTCATGGGCCATGGGCATCGCGGCCGCGGCCGGCTCCTTCGGGCAGTTCCTGATGGTGCCGGTGGAGGGCTTCCTGATCTCCACGCTGGGCTGGCAAAGCGCCCTGGTGGTGCTGGGGCTGATGGCGCTGGCCATCGCCCCGCTGGCCTGGGGCCTGCGCGAACCGGAATTCGGCGGCGGCCAGCTGGTGCGGCGGGAACAGTCCATCACCCAGGCGATCCGCGAAGCGTTTCGGTACCCCAGCTTCCAGATGCTGACGGCCGGTTATTTCGTCTGCGGCTTCCAGGTCGTGTTCATCGGCGTGCACCTGCCCAGCTACCTGAAGGACCACGGCCTGGCACCGCAGGTCGCCAGTTATGCGCTGGCCCTGATCGGCCTGTTCAACGTGTTCGGCACCTATGCCAGCGGCGTGCTCGGCCAGCGCGTGCGCAAGACCCGCATCCTGGCCTTCATCTACCTGGCGCGGGCCATCGCCATCAGCGCCTTCCTGCTGGCGCCGCTGACGCCGATGAGCGTCTACGTGTTCGCCAGTGTCATGGGATTGCTGTGGTTGTCCACCGTGCCGGCGACGAATGCGGCGGTGGCGCAGATCTTCGGCGTGGCCCACCTGTCGATGCTCAGCGGCTTCGTGTTTCTCAGTCACCAGGTCGGATCCTTCCTGGGGGTCTGGATGGGCGGCCTGCTGTACGACCAGACCGGCAACTACGATACCGCCTGGTTGATCGCGATCGCGCTGGGCGTGCTGGCCGCGCTGATCAACCTGCCGGTCAACGAGGCCGCGATCCGTCGCGCACCGCCCCCGCTGCCGGCTGGCGCGCAAGGATGAGCAGCATGGCGACCCGGACCTGGCGCCGACTGCTGGCCTGGAGCCTGGCCACGGCCCTGCTGCTGGGGGTGTTCGCCCTGTATCTGCGACCCGACTTCATGGTGCAACTGTCCCAGCAGGTATGGGCATGTTTCTGAATCCCACGGTGCGCGGCAACGCGTGTTCCCGATGACCGACAGGGCCCACGGCAGCGAAGCGGTCTCGCCATGGATCCGGCGCTGGTCGCACCTGGCGCCCGCGGGTGGCGCGGTGCTCGACCTGGCATGCGGACGGGGCCGCCACGTGCGATGGTTTGCCGGGCGCGGCCATTCGGTCGTCGCACTCGACCGCTCCCAGGAAGCACTGGACGCAATGGCTGACCTGCGGGCCCAGAGCAGCGACACCCGCGTGCAGACCGTGCAGGCGGACATCGAGAACCAGCCCTGGCCCCTGATGCAGGGGCAGGCGCCGCAGACCTTCGACGCGGTCATCGTCACGAACTACCTCTGGCGCCCTTTGCTGCCGACCATCGTCCGCAGCGTGGCGCCGGGCGGCGTGCTGTTGTACGAGACCTTTGCCCATGGCAACGCCTCGGTCGGAAAACCATCGCGCCCGGATTTCCTGCTGCAACCCGGCGAGTTGCTGCGGGCCTGCCAGGAACTGCGCGTCGTGGCGTACGAGGACGGGTTCCTGGCCGATCCGCCGCGTTTCGTGCAGCGGATCGCGGCGGTGCGCGAGCCGCTGCCGGTGCAGCCGCGCGCCGGCACGGAGCCGGCGCCGACGCGCTACCCCTTGTAACGGCCGCCGCAGCCCGTCTGGGTAGAATGCGGATTTCCCGAACCTGACCGTGCACATGACACCCATTACTGGCAGCATCGTGGCCATCGTGACCCCGATGCACGATGACGGCAGCGTGGACTATCCGACGCTGCGCAAGCTGATCGATTGGCACATCGAGCAGGGAACCGATTGCATCTGTGTCGTCGGTACCACCGGAGAATCCCCGACCGTGACGGTCGAGGAACATTGCGAGATCATCCGCGTGGCGGTCGAACAGGCGCGCAAACGCGTGCCCATCATGGCCGGCTGCGGCGCCAATTCCACCGCCGAGGCCATCGAACTGACCCGGTTCGCGCACGAGGTCGGCGCCGATTGCCATCTGCAGGTCGTTCCCTACTACAACAAGCCATCGCAGACAGGCTTGTACCAGCATTTCAAGGCCATCGCCGAAGCGGTCGACCTGCCGATGGTGCTGTACAACGTGCCCGGTCGCAGCGTGGCCGACCTGGCGCACGACACCGTCGTGCGTCTGGCTCAGGTCCCGGGCATCATTGGCATCAAGGAGGCAACCGGCAACCTGGAACGCGCGCAGTGGCTGATCCGCGACGTGCCCAAGGGTTTTGCCGTGTACTCCGGCGACGATCCCACCGCCGTGGCCCTGATGTTGTGCGGCGGCCAGGGCAATGTCAGCGTCACCGCCAACATCGCCCCGCGCCAGATGCACGAATTGTGTGTTGCGGCCATTGCCGGCGACGCCCGGCGCGCCATCGAGATCCAGCGCACCCTGATGCCGGTCCACAAGCAGTTGTTCGTGCAGGCCAACCCCATTCCCCTGAAATGGGCCATGCAGCGCATGGGCCTGTGCGGCAGCGCCATGCGCCTGCCGATGACACCACTGGAGCCGGAGTTCGAGCCCGTGGTGGAAGCCGCGCTGCGCCAGGGCGGCCTGATCTGACAAAACCCATCCCGAAGGACTATCTGGTGAATGCTACTAAACGACTGGCCTTGCTGGGCCTGAGTCTGGCGCTGGGCGCTTGCTCGGTGCTGGAATCGGACAAGGTCGACTACAAGAGCGCCTCCACGGCGCCCTCGCTGGCCGTGCCGCCGGACCTGACCCAGCTCAGCCGCGACAACCGCTACGCCGTGCCCGGCGGACCGGTCACCGCGTCGAGTTACCAGCAGGACCAGGCCGGGCCTTCGGTCCCGGTGGCCGTGGCCACGATCGCCGACGTCCGCATCGAACGGGCCGGCAACCAGCGCTGGTTGGTCGTCAAGCGTCCGCCCGAGGTACTGTGGGACCCGATCAAGGACTTCTGGCAGGAATACGGCTTCCTGCTGTCGATGGAACAGAAGAACCTGGGCATCATGGAAACCGACTGGGCCGAGAACCGGGCCAAGATTCCGCAGGACCTGATCCGCCAGTCGCTGGGCAAGTTGTTCGACTCCCTGTACTCGACGGCCGAACGCGACCGTTTCCGTACCCGGCTCGAACGCAATGCGGCCGGCGAGACCGAAATCTTCATCACCCATCGCGGCATGATCGAAGTCTACCGGTCGAACAACTCCGGTGTCGTCACCGGTGACGCGTCGACCGTCTGGCAGCCGCGTCCGGCCGAACCGGAACTGGAGACCGAATTCCTGCGCCGGCTGATGATCAAGCTCGGCGTCTCTCAGGAACAGGCCAAGGCCGCCACCGCCGCCGGCGCGGTCGAGCCCCCGGCCCGCATCGCCCAGGTCAATGGCCTGCCGGTCGTGCAGATCGACGACAACTTCGACCGCGCATGGCGCCGGGTCGGCCTGTCGCTGGATCGCACCGGCTTTACGGTCGAGGATCGCGACCGCAGCCAGGGTATCTATTTCGTGCGTTACGTCGAACCGAATCCGGACAAGCAGGAACCTGGCTTCCTGGGTCGCCTGTTCGGCAGCACCCCGAAAGCCAAGCCGCCGATCAAGTACCGGATCGTGGTCCGCTCGCAGGGCAACGCCACCGTGGTGTCCGTGCTCAACGAGGCGGGTGCGCCCGACAATTCGGCCAATGCGCAGCGTATCGTCAAGGTGATCGCCGACGACATCAAGTAGGCGGGACGGCGCGATGTTGCGTTTCAGGAACCTGGGCAGCGGCAGCTCAGGCAACGCAACCGTCGTCGAGGGCCGCAGCGGGGCCAGCGTCACCCGATTGCTGGTCGACTGCGGCCTGGGCATCCGCCAGATGGAGCAGCGACTCGCGCTCGCCGGGCTCGCGTTCAGCGACGTCGATGCGATCTTCATCACGCACGAACACAGCGACCACATCGGCTGCGCGCGCCAGCTCGCGCTGCGCCACCGCATACCGGTCTGGATGAGCCGCGGCACCCATGCCGGTGCCCGCGACGGCGATTTCGACGACCTGCTGCGCTACGCCAGCGACGGCGTTGCGATGGCGCTGGGCGACCTGTCCGTGATGCCGTTCACCGTTCCGCACGATGCGCGCGAACCGCTGCAATTGCGGTGCACCGATGGCGCCACCAGCCTGGGCATCCTGACCGACCTCGGTCACGCCACCGACCATGTGCTGGGGCACCTGTCCGGTTGCCATGCCTTGCTGCTCGAGAGCAACCACGACCCCGCGTTGCTGGCCGCATCGTCCTACCCGCCGTTCCTGAAGAAGCGCGTGGGTGGCGCACACGGCCACCTGTCGAACGCCGCGTCGGCCACGATCGCCGCGGCCCTGCGGCACCCGGGCCTGTCGTGTGTCGTCGCGGCCCATCTGAGCCGCGAGAACAACCGCCCGGATCTGGCCCGTGCGGCGCTGGCCGAGGTGCTGGGCTGCGCCGGCGACGAGGTCGGCGTGGCCGATCCGGTGTCAGGCACGGACTGGATCACGGCCTGAGTCAGGCAGCCACGGGCAGGCGTCCGTCACCGGCTCGTGTTGTCGCCGACAAATACAAAAGCCGCCCATTGGGCGGCTTTTGTGCGAAGGCAATCGGAAAACCGAAGTCGCTCAGGGCTTCTTGACAGCGGCGGCAGCGGCGTCCGCTGCGTTCTTGACCGCGTCGGCAGCGGCAGCGGCAGCCGATGCGGCATCGCCGACAGCGCCGGCGGCGGCCGAAGCGGCGTCGGTAGCAGCTGCAGCGGTGGCTTCGGTAGCGGCGGAGGCGGCTTCCTTGACCGCTTCGACGGCAGGCGCCGGCTCGGCGGCCGGTGCCGGTGCCGGCACTTCCTCTTTTTTGCCACAGGCTGCAAGAGCAACGGCAGCGACGATCGCTGCCAGGACGAGAGACTTCTTCATGATGAAAAAAACCTGAAAATACAGGAAACAGTTGATGGTTCGCCGGCGCCGATGCTCGGGCCGACCAGGCATTCAGGACTTCACGCCCCGATGCCCGGCGCGATTGTATGCACAATCGCACACGATTTCCGGGTAAACCCTAGGCGGACGCAACTATATTTACAGGCCCAGCGTCGTGGCCGGAAAGCCAGGGCTCGACACCTGCATCAGCTCCTGCAGCAACTCCTTGTGCTGCACGATGCGTTCGGGTTCGGATCCGCTGACACCGGCACCGCGCACCGGGTCCAGCAACTGCAACGTCCAGTGCGGACTCCATAACAGGGTCGGGAAATTGGCCGGGTCGATCTGCCGGCAGACACGGGCGTCGATGATGTGGCCCCAGGTCCTGCGCCAGTTGACAAAGCGGGCATGCTGGCGGATCACGGTGTCGTATTCCGTCGCCAGCAGCGTACAGGTGCGCCCGGAACGCGACCAGGCCTGCAGGCTGTCGACCACCTGGCGCTCATGCAAGGGCCAGTCCAGGAATCGGGCGTCGCACAGGATCATCTCGCGCCAGCCCTGCCGCGCGGCCACGGCGAATGCATCGCGCACGCATTGCGCAAATGCCTCGCGACCGGAGAAGCGGCCGCCCGCCAGCTCCGGCGGCGGCGACGGAGCCTGGCTGTCAGCAGACATGCAACCACCCCGCTTCGCACCAGGACTGCAACAACTCCCGCGCACCGGCGCTGGCACGGGACAGACTGCGCGCGTCGAGCCGGCGCTGGTCGGCCAGCTGGCGCATCAGCCGCGCATCGGCGCCGCTGGCGCGGTAACTTTCGCCATTGATGAAAACATGGTTGCGGTCGTACATCATGCGGCTCCTGCGATCGAGTTGCACGGCGCCGTCGAGCCGGGCGCCATCGGCTTCATCGAACCATACCCAGGGCTTGGGTTCGGTCAGATGTTCGCCCAGATTGCGCGCCAGCACCAGCGGGTCGCGCATGGCGCGCTCGAGTGCCTGGCGGGCAAATTGCGCCAGCGTGTCCGGCACCGCCGCCGGATCCGCCACCGCGCCCTGCCCCGGATCCCGGTACAAGCCCGAACCGAGCTCCTCGGACGCGTCCTGCGCCAGCCGCTGCAGCAACTCGGCGGCCAGGTCGCCGGTGGCCGGCGCCTTGAAGCCGATCGAATACGTCATGCATTCGTCCAGTGCCACGCCGTCGTGCGCATACCGGGGCGGCAGGTACAACATGTCGCCCGGCTCCAGGTCAAAACTGGCCTCCGGCTCGAATTGGCGCAGGATCTTCAACGGCACGCCCTCCTGCAGGCTCAGGTCCTTCTGCCGGCCGATGCTCCAGCGGCGCCGCCCATGGGCTTGCAGCAGGAAGACGTCGTAGCTGTCGAAATGCGGGCCCACGCCACCGCCAGGGCTGGCATAACTGACCATGACATCGTCGAGCCGGGCATCGGGCACGAAGCGAAAGCGGTTCAGCAACGCATGCACCGGTTCGGCCGCCAGGTCCACGCCCTGCACCAGCAGGGTCCAGCCCGGAGCCTTGAGCGCCGGCAAGGCGCGCCGCGTGAACGGCCCCTGGCGCAACGTCCACGCGGCGGCGCTCTTGCCCGACGCGCCGGCAACCACCAGCCGCGACTGCACCTGCGGCTGCGCTGCCAGATCGAACAAGGCGGCCCGATCCAGCGGCGCCCGGAAGCCGGGAATGGCCTGGCGGATCAGCAGCGGCTTGCGCTGCCAGTGGCGCCGCATGAAGGTATGCGGACTGAGACCGCCCAGCAAGGGCAGTGGTTCATGGATGTTCATGGTTCGCGGGGAAGGTCCTGGATGAAGGGCGTCGGCACGATCTGCAATGCAGGCACCGGGCGGCCCGGGGGCAATGGCAAACTGCGACAATTCTCCTATGGAAATCACACAACAATGCGTGGTCGGCCTGACCTGGACGATCAAGGACACCCTGGGCGAGGAACTCGACGTGCTCGACGAGGTGGTCGAATTCCTGATCGGCGGCAACGACCTGTTCAAGAAGATCGAGGATGCCTTGCAGGGTTACGGGGTCGGCGCACGGGTGCAGCTGCAACTCGAACCCGAGGAGGCCTTCGGCGACTTCAACGACCGGCTGGTGTTCCTGGAGCCGCGCCAGCTGTTCCCCGCGGACATCGAGGAAGGCCTGACCTTCGAAGGCCACGCGCTGCCTGCGGGCTGCAACCCCGAGGCACCGAAAGACGTGCTGTACACCGTCACCGACCTGTACCCGGACCACGTGGTGCTCGATGGCAACCACCCGCTGTCGGGCATTGCGCTGCGGCTGTCGATGAAGGTCGAGTCGGTCCGCGAAGCCACCGAGGAAGAAATCGGCCGCGGCAGTGCCGGCACCGGGTTCTTCAAGATCCAGGTGCAGCCGCCCGAGGCCTGAGCGTCAACGGGGCGGCGGGATGCGCGCCCGGGCGATCTCGACCTCCTCGGGCGTCATCACCGAGGCCACGCGCTTGACGGACTCCACGGCATAAGGAACGTCCTGGGCCGCCGCCATGCTGTACCAGACATAGGCTTCGGAGGCGTTGGCCTCCACCCCTTCGCCGCGCTCGTAGAGATACCCCAGCACCAGTTGCGCCTGCAGCAGTCCGGCGCGCGCGGCATATCCCATCCAGTCCACGGCCTTGACCATGTCCTTGTCGGCGATGACTCCATCGGCATAGGTCACCCCGATGTAGAACTGCATCAGCGTGCGGCCCTGCGCGATCATTTCGCTCGAGGCCGTGCCGGAGCGCTTCAGCACCACCGGCACTTCACCCTGGTTCGATCCGAACGCCTCCATCTTACGCAGCGTCTCGGCAAGAAACTGCCGCTGCGCCACACGCGCCCGCTGCTGCTGCGGACCCGCGGGCACGGCCCGCACCACGGCATTCGTCAGCACGACCACGGCCGCCAGCGGCGACATGCCCGGACGCATCTGCTCCGAATACCAGGCCCGCACCAGCAATTCGTCGAGTTCCGTCAACGCGTCGACCCGCTGGTAGAAATAACTCAGCACCGTGTCGCCGGTCGGATGCCCCGAGATGCCGATGGCGTGCATGGCCTCGTGCAGCACGCACTGATAGACGGCATGGTCGCGCATCTTGAGTTCGGCCTTGACGATGAGCGAACGCTCGATTTCCTGCACCCGCACGAAACAGGCCTGGTTGTCCGGCAGGTCGAGATCGTCGACGATCTGCACGTCCAGGTTGGCACGTTTCTCGGCGTCCTGTGCCTCGGACACGTCGAGCAGCCGCACTCCGGCCAGGGTCGTGACCTTGCCCAGCGCATGCATGATGCGCCCGCGGTGCGTGGACTGGTTGCGACCACGAATGCGCACCCGGATTTCCTCGCCCCAGCGAACGACTTGGGTCGGCGAACCCCCCTGGTACCACAAGGATTCCCAGACGGTGTCGAACCGATCCTGCAGCGCATCGGCCCGGACCGGCAAGACGGCGGCGAACAACACGAACAAGGCCAGCAGGCGTTTCATGCGGACATCCTGTAGAGAGAATGGCAGGCGGATGGACAGGGTGAGGACGGGATCGGCCGTGCCGGTTCCAGCCGTTCAGGCCTTGCCGGTGGAGCCGTATCCGCCCTCGCCGCGCACGCTGGGCGGGAATTCGGACACCCGGTTGAACCGCGCCTGCACGACCGGCACGACCACCAGCTGGGCGATGCGCTCCATGGGCTCGATCGTGAACGGTTCCGGGCTGCGGTTCCAGGCACTGACCATCAGCTGGCCCTGGTAATCGCTGTCGATCAGGCCCACCAGGTTGCCCAGCACGATGCCGTGTTTGTGACCCAGGCCGGAGCGCGGCAGGATCAGCGCCGCGTAATCAGGGTCGGCCAGGTGGATGGCGAATCCCGTGGGCACCAGCTGCCATGCGTTGGGCGCCAGCAGCAGTGGCGCATCCAGGCAGGCACGCAGGTCCAGGCCGGCACTGCCGGGCGTGGCATACGCGGGCAACTGGTCTTCCAACCGGGGATCGAGGATCTTGACGTCTATCTGCATCGTGTCGCGCGCTCAGGGATGATGGCGAGTTTATGACGGGCGGCGCAGCATCTGCGCACAGGTCTGCACCAGCGCGCGTGCCAGCTCCAGCTTGGGTGCGCGCGGCAGCTCGCGCGCGCCGTCGGCGCTCACCAGCAACAAGGCGTTGTCGTCCTGGCCGAACGCGGCCGGTCCGATGTTGCCCACGATCAGCGGCACGCCCTTGCGCTCGCGCTTGGCCTGCGCATGGGCCAGCAGGTCCTGGCTTTCGGCGGCAAAACCCACGCACAGCAGCTCACCGCTGCGCGCACGCGGCGACTGGGCCACGGTGGCCAGGATGTCCGGGTTCTCGGTGAACTGCAGCTGCGGCGCAGCGCCCGAGCCGTCCTTCTTGATCTTGTGTTCGGCCACCGCCGCCGGACGCCAGTCGGCAACCGCGGCGGTGGCGATGAAGATCGTCGCCTGAGCGGCCTGCGCCAGCGTGGCATCGAACATCTGCTGCGCCGAGCGCACGTCGATGCGCGTCACGCCGCGCGGCGTCGGCAGCGCGACCGGGCCGGCCACCAGCGTCACCTGTGCGCCCGCCTCCTGTGCCGCCCGGGCCACGGCAAAACCCATCTTGCCGCTGCTGCGGTTGGTGATGCCACGTACTGGATCGATGGCCTCGTAGGTCGGGCCGGCGGTGACCAGCACATGCTGGCCGACCAGCCGCTTGGGCTGGAAAAACGCGATCAGGTCGTGCACCAGTTCGGCCGGCTCGAGCATGCGGCCATCGCCGGTCTCGCCACAGGCCTGCTCGCCACTGCCCACGCCCAGGATGGTCGTGCCGTCGCGCTGGAGCTGCGCCATGTTGCGCTGCGTGGCGGGATGGGCCCACATCTCGCGGTTCATCGCCGGCGCCAGCAACAGCGGTACGCGCTCGATCGGCCGGGCCAGGCACATCAGGCTGAGCAACTCGTCGGACTGCCCCTGCACCAGGCGCGCCATGAAATCGGCGCTGCACGGGGCGATCACGATCGCGTCGGCCTCGCGCCCCAGGTTGATGTGGGGCATGTTGTTGGGTTCGCGCGCGTCCCACTGCGAGGTGTAGACGGTGCGGTTGGACAAGGCCTGCATCGTCACCGGCGTGATGAAACGTTCGGCCGCGGCTGTCATGACGACCTGCACCGTCGCGCCCTGCTTGACCAGCAGCCGGCACAACTCGGCCGCCTTGTAGCAGGCGATGCCGCCGGTCAATCCCAGTACCAGATGTTTGTTCTTCAAGTCCATGCACAAATGCCATCAAGCGCGATGGTCGCAATGTAGCAGACGCCTATAATCCCGCTTTACCACCCAACCGAACCCTGCGGTTCGCCCCTGACATGACCAAATTTGTCTTCGTCACCGGCGGTGTCGTGTCCTCCCTTGGCAAGGGAATCGCCTCAGCCTCCCTCGCTGCGATCCTGGAATCGCGAGGCCTCAAAGTCACTCTGATCAAGCTCGACCCGTACCTCAACGTGGATCCGGGCACCATGTCGCCGTTCCAGCACGGCGAAGTCTTCGTCACCGACGACGGCGCCGAGACCGACCTCGACCTCGGCCACTACGAACGTTTCGTCGAGACGCGCATGCGGCGCAGCAACAACTTCACCACCGGCCAGATCTACAAGAGCGTGCTCGAGAAGGAGCGCCGCGGCCTGTACCTGGGCAAGACGGTGCAGGTGATCCCGCACGTCACCAACGAGATCCAGGAATTCGTCAAGCGTGGCGCACGTGTGGGCGAACCCGACGCGGTCGACGTGGCCATCGTCGAGATCGGCGGCACGGTCGGCGACATCGAGTCCCTGCCCTTCCTCGAGGCGGTGCGCCAGCTCAGCCTCAAGCTCGGCCCCAACAACACCGCCTTCGTGCACCTGACCTACGTGCCCTGGATCGCCGCGGCGGGCGAACTCAAGACCAAACCCACGCAACACACCGCCAAGCAACTGCGCGAGATCGGCATCCAGGCCGACGCACTGGTGTGCCGCGCCGATCGCCCCATCCCGCCCGACGAGCGCGACAAGATCTCGCTGTTCTCCAACGTGCCGGCCTGGGGCGTGATCTCGATGTGGGACGTCGACACCATCTACAAGGTGCCGCGCGTGCTGCACGAACAAGGCCTGGACGGCCTGATCTGCGACAAGCTGCGGCTGAACACGCCACCAGCCAACCTCAAGCGCTGGGACGACCTCGTCTACGAGACGGAACACCCCAAGTCCGAGGTCAACATCGCGATGGTGGGCAAATACGTCGACCTCAGCGACAGCTACAAGTCGCTGAACGAGGCGCTGCGCCATGCCGGCATGAAGAACCATGTCAAGGTACGCATCGAATACATCGACTCCGAGACCATCAGCGTGGATACCGTGAACCAGCTGGCTCGCTTCGACGGCATCCTGGTGCCCGGTGGTTTCGGCAAGCGCGGCATCGAGGGCAAGATCGCGACCGCGCAATTCGCGCGCGAGTCCAAGGTGCCCTACCTGGGCATCTGCCTGGGCATGCAGGTGGCAACCATCGAATACGCCCGCCACGTGGCCGGGTTGAAGGATGCCAACAGCACCGAGTTCGAGCCCAGCAGCCCGCACCCGGTGATCGCGCTGATCACCGAATGGCAGGATGCCGACGGCTCGATCAAGAACCGCGACGAAAACTCCGACCTCGGCGGCACGATGCGCCTGGGTGCGCAAAGCTCCGACGTCGAAAAAGGCACGCTGGCGCACGACATCTACGGCGACGTCGTCACCGAGCGCCACCGGCACCGCTACGAGGCCAACGTGCATTACCTCGACACGCTGCGCGAGGCAGGCCTGGTGATCTCGGCCAAGACACAGCGCGAGCACCTGACCGAGATCGTCGAACTGCCGCGCGACGTGCACCCCTGGTACGTGGGCGTGCAGTTCCACCCCGAATTCAAGTCCACGCCCTGGAACGGCCACCCCTTGTTCAATGCCTTCATCAAGGCCTCGCTCGACCATCAGGGTCAGCGCCGCAGCCTGAAGGCGGTTGCATGATGGCTGGTGTGCGCCCCGCCACCGGGAGCCCCGCGTGAAGTTGTGCGGCTTCGATGCCGGCCTGGCGCATCCGATCTTCCTGATCGCCGGCCCCTGCGTCATCGAGTCCGAGCAGCTGCAGATGGACGTCGCCGGCCAGCTGCGCGACATGACGCGCGCGCTGGGCATCCCGTTCATCTTCAAGAGCAGCTTCGACAAGGCCAACCGCACCTCGGGCACCAGTTTCCGCGGCCCCGGCATGGAGCACGGCCTGGAGATCCTGGCCAAGGTGCGGCGCGAATTGCAGGTACCGGTGTTGACCGACGTGCACGACGCCAGCCAGATCGACGCCGTGGCGTCGGTCGTCGACGTGTTGCAGACCCCCGCCTTCCTGTGCCGCCAGACCGACTTCATCCGCGCCGTGGCGCAGTCGGGCAAGCCGGTCAACATCAAGAAGGGCCAGTTCCTCGCGCCGGGCGACATGAAGAACGTCATCGACAAGGCGCGTGCGGCCGCGCGCGAGAAAGGCCTGCCCGAGGACAACTTCCTGGCCTGCGAACGCGGCGCCAGCTTCGGCTACAACAACCTGGTCAGCGACATGCGTGCGCTGGCCATCATGCGCGAGACCGGCGCGCCCGTGGTGTTCGACGCCACCCACTCGGTGCAGCTTCCCGGCGGCCAGGGTGGCAGCAGTGGCGGCCAACGCGAGATGGTCCCGGTGCTGGCCCGTGCGGCGGTTGGCGCCGGCATTGCCGGCCTGTTCATGGAAACCCATCCGGACCCGGCCGTGGCACTGAGCGACGGTCCGAACGCGGTTCCGCTCAAGCACAT
Organism: Comamonadaceae bacterium G21597-S1; assembly: GCA_027214345.1. Taxonomy (GTDB): domain Bacteria; phylum Pseudomonadota; class Gammaproteobacteria; order Burkholderiales; family Burkholderiaceae_C; genus CAISIP01. The sequence goes on along the minus strand of JAPWHR010000005.1, from coordinate 209,727 downwards.
GCGCGCATTGCTCGAAACCCTGCTGGCGCTGGACCAGGTCGTCAAGCGCAGCCCCTTGCTGGAGGCGGACTTCAACCACTGAAGTCCCTGTTCAACGTTTTCTTGATCCTGAGGTAATAAAAAGATGAGTGCTATTGTTGATATCGTCGGTCGCGAGATCCTGGACTCGCGCGGCAACCCGACCGTCGAGTGCGACGTGCTGCTCGAGAGTGGCACCATGGGACGCGCCGCCGTTCCGTCCGGCGCGTCCACCGGCTCCCGCGAAGCCATCGAGCTGCGCGACGGCGACAAGACGCGTTATCTGGGCAAAGGCGTGCTCAAGGCGGTGGAGTTCATCAATACCGAGATCTCCGAGGCCGTGATGGGCCTGGACGCCTCCGAGCAGGCCTTCCTCGACAAGACCCTGATCGACCTGGACGGCACCGACAACAAGTCGCGCCTGGGCGCCAACGCCATGCTCGCGGTCTCGATGGCCGTGGCCCGCGCCGCGGCCGAGGAATCCGGATTGCCGCTGTACCGCTACTTCGGCGGCATGGGCGGCATGCAGATGCCGGTGCCGATGATGAACGTCATCAACGGCGGCGCCCATGCCAACAACAACCTCGACCTGCAGGAGTTCATGATCATCCCGGTCGGCGCGCCGAACTTCCGCGAGGCACTGCGGTATGGCGCCGAGGTGTTCCACGCGCTCAAGAAGATCCTGCACGACAAGGGCATCAGCGTGGCCGTCGGAGACGAAGGCGGCTTTGCACCCAACGTCGCCAACCACGAGGCCGCGATCCAGATGATCCTGGAGGCCATCGACAAGGCCGGTTTCGTGGCCGGCGAACAGATCGCGCTCGGCCTGGACTGCGCCGCATCCGAGTTCTACAAGGACGGCAGTTATGTGCTCGAAGGCGAAGGCCTGACGCTCACGTCCGCCGAATGGACCGACATCATGGCCACCTGGGTCGACAAATACCCGATCATCAGCATCGAGGACGGCATGGCCGAAGGCGACTGGGACGGCTGGAAACTGCTCACCGACAAGCTGGGCAAGAAGGTGCAGATCGTCGGCGACGACCTGTTCGTCACCAACACCAAGATCCTCAAGGAAGGCATCGACAAGGGCATCGCCAACTCGATCCTGATCAAGATCAACCAGATCGGCACCTTGACCGAGACCTTTGCCGCCATCGAGATGGCCAAGCGCGCCGGTTACACCGCCGTCATCAGCCATCGCTCGGGCGAGACCGAGGACTCGACCATCGCCGATATCGCCGTGGGTACCAATGCGGGCCAGATCAAGACCGGCTCGCTGAGCCGCTCCGACCGCATGGCCAAATACAACCAGCTGCTGCGCATCGAGGAAGATCTCGGCGAGATCGCCAGCTACCCTGGCCGCGACGCCTTCTACAACCTGCGCTGATCCACCGCCTTCGCACCGCCCTGCGCTGACGGACATCGCCTCGCTGCCATCATGCGCAACCGCATCGTCCCGCTGGCATTGATGGCCCTGCTGGTGATTCTGCACGGCCAGTTGTGGTACGGGCGCGGCAGCATTCCCGACGTGTCGGCACTGACGCAGCAGCTCAGCGACAAGCAGGCGCTCAACGAACGCGCGCGCCAGGGCAACGAGCGCTTGCAGGCCGAGGTGCACGACCTGCGTGAAGGCATGGACATGGTCGAGGAAAAGGCCCGCTTCGAGCTCGGCATGGTGCGGCCGAACGAGATCCTGGTGCAGATCACGAAATAGACACACCGGCTGGCCGCGGGCCGGCCGGTGGCACAGTCACCGTCAGTGCGCGCTGGAGCTCGACCTCGGCGTCTGGCTGGCCGGCCGGAACAGCTGGGCGGCGTCGATGGCATCGAAGCGGTACTGCATGCCGCAGAACTCGCAGCCGACCTCGATGTCGGCGCGCTCGGCCAGGATGCTGGCCGCCTCTTCCTCGCCCAGGCCCACGATCATCGCGCCCACCTTCTCGCGACTGCAGCTGCAGGCGAAGTGGGGCCGCGGATCGGTCGGCTGCGGCGCGAACCGCAGCACGTCCTCCTGCCAGAACAGCCGGTGCAGGATCGCGTCGACGTCGAGCGAGAGCAGTTCCTCGCGCGTCAGGCTCGAGGCCAGCGTCGCGATGCGGTTGTAGTCTTCGTTGCGCCCGATCTGGTCCTCGTCGAGGCGGCGGCCTTCGGCGTCGAGGTTGCCGGAGCCCTGCAGCGGCAGGCGCTGGATCAGCAGCCCGGCCGCGATCGTGTCGTTGGCCGCCAGCACCAGCGTGGTGTCGAGTTGTTCGCTTTGCAGCATGTAGTGCTGCAACACATCGCTGAGCTTGTCCAGCGGTTCGCCATGGTCGCCGAACAGCGGCACCACGCCCTGGTAGGGTTGCTGGCCTGGCAGGCGCTCACGCGGGTCGAGCGTGATCGCGCAACGCCCGCCATTGCTCACGTTGACCATGGCGCTCAGGCCGGCATCGGGGGCGACGTCTCCGGTGATGGTGGCCGTGGCGCGCAGGCTCAGGTCGGGTTTGATCTCGGCCACCGTCAGCTTGACCGGGCCATCCCCCATGATCTGCATCACCAGGGCTCCGTCGAACTTGATGTTGGACTGCATCAGCGTGGCCGCCGCCAGCATCTCGCCGAGCATTTCGGTCACCGGGACCGGGTAGGCGCCAGTCTGGGTGTTGGCCGCGCGGCGACGCAGGATTTCGGTCCAGGCGTCGGTGATCCGCACCACGATGCCACGCACCGGCAGACCTTCGAACAGAAATTTGTGCAATTCGGACAAAAGGGATTCCCGCAGTGGGCGGGACCCTGAAGCCCCGCAGCAAATCAGTCGATTTTCGCCAATGTCGTGCGAAAGCGCCGGGCGTTCTCGACATAACCCCGCGCGCTGCCCCGCAGGCCTTCGATCTGCTCGGGCGTCAGTTGCCTGACCGCCTTGGCGGGCGCACCGATGATCATCGAGCCGTCCGGGAACTCCTTGCCCTCGGTCACGAGCGCGCCCGCGCCGACCAGGCAATGCCTGCCGATGCGAGCGCCGTTGAGCACGACCGCACCGATGCCGATCAGGCTGCCGTCGCCGATGGTGCAGCCATGGAGCATCACCTTGTGGCCAACCGTCACGTCTTCGCCCACCGTCAGCGGCTTGCCGATGTCGGCATGCAACACGCTGCCGTCCTGGATGTTGGAGCCGCGGCCGATGCGCATGTGTTCGGTGTCGCCGCGCAACACGGCGCCGAACCAGATGCTGACATCCGGTGCCAGGCTGACGTTGCCGATCACCTGGGCGCTGTCGGCCACCCAGGCGCTCGGGTCGATGGAAGGGGACAGTTCGCCCAGTGCATAGGTCGCCAAGACATTCCTCCGAAGTTGCGGCGATTGTAAAACCCGCTCCTGCGCAGGCCTGAGCCGCGCCGGCTTGCCCAAACCCGGTCGCACTGACATACTTCCCGCCAGCCGGCTGCGCGCCGGAACAATAAAAACCCCGAACATCGGAGGAGACCCACACGATGGCCGAACCAGGGCAAGGCCTGCACGGCGGAGACCGCGTCGCGCTGTCCTTGCAGGCACATGGCGTGCGCCATGTCTTCACGCTGTGTGGCGGGCATATCTCACCCATTCTGGCGGCCTCGCGGGCACGGGGCATCCGCATCGTCGACGTGCGCGACGAAGCCACGGCCGTGTTTGCCGCCGACGCCACCGCGCGCCTGTCCGGCGTGCCCGGCGTGGCCGCAGTCACCGCAGGGCCAGGCATCACCAACACCATCACGCCGCTGAAAAACGCGCAGCTCGCGCAATCGCCGCTGATCCTGCTCGGCGGCGCCGCACCAACCGCCTTGCAGGGGCGCGGCGCCTTGCAGGACATCGACCAGCGCCCGCTGGTGGCGCCCCATGTCAAGCGCTTCTTCAAGATCCGCCGCGTCGCCGAGCTCGGCCCGGCGGTCGACGAGGCGTTCTGGCTGGCGGCCAGCGGCATCCCCGGCCCGGTGTTTGTCGAATGCCCGGTGGACCTGCTGTACGACGAGTCCACGATCCGCCAGTGGTATGCCGACGCCGCCGGCAAGGGCACGGCCATCGGCGACCGCATGTTGCGCTGGTACCTGGGACGCCATGTCGAGAAGATGTTCGCCGGATCCGGCGAACGGCCCACGGCCCATGTGCGCGCGGTCGAGCCGCCGCAACCGCCCGCGGCGCGTGTCCGCCAGGCGCGGGCCGCGCTGGCCAAGGCCCAGCGCCCGCTGATGGTCATCGGCAGCCAGACGCTGGCGCAGGCGACGCAAGCCATGCAGATCGCAGCGGACGTGCGGCAGCTGGGTATTCCCGTCTACCTGTCGGGCATGGCACGTGGCCTGCTCGGGCGCCAGCATGCGCTGCAGCTGCGGCACCAGCGCCGGCTCGCGCTGCGCGAGGCCGACTGCGTCGTGCTGGCCGGTGTGCCCTGCGATTTCCGGCTCGACTACGGCAAACACATCCGCCGCAGCGCGACACTGATCGCGGCCAATCGCAGCGCCAGGGACGCGCGGCTCAATCGCCGACCCGATGTGGCGGTGATCGGCGACGTCGGGCAGTTCCTGCGCGTGCTGGCGCAAGCCGATGCGGTTCCCGCACTACACGCCGAACGCTGGCAACCCTGGATCGCGCAGTTGCAGGCGCGCGACGCCGAGCGAGAAACCGGCATCACCGAACAGGCTTCCGTGGCCGGCGAACACGTCAACCCGGTCGCCTTGCTGCGCATGGTCGAACAAGTGGCCGGCGACAAGGCCTTGCTGGTCGCCGATGGCGGCGACTTCGTCGGCACGGCCGCATACGTGCTGCATCCACGCGCCCCCTTGCGCTGGCTCGACCCTGGCGCCTTCGGTACGCTGGGTGTCGGCGCCGGCTTCGCACTGGGCGCGGCCTGTTGCCATCCCGAGGCCGAGGTCTGGATCATCTTCGGCGACGGCGCCTGCGGCTACGGCCTGGTCGAATTCGACAGCTTCGTGCGGCACCGCATTCCGGTCATCGCCATTGTCGGCAACGACGCCGGCTGGACCCAGATCGCGCGCGAACAGGTCAAGATGCTGGGCGACGACGTCGGCACGGTGCTGGCGCGCACGGACTATCACGCGGTTGCCGCCGGTTTCGGCGCCGAAGGCATCCTGGTGCGCCGGCTCCAGGAACTGCCGGACGCATTGCAAAGGGCACGCGCGCTGGCACGCAGCGGCAAGCCGGTACTGGTCAACATCTGGCTCGACAAGACGGAATTCCGCGAGGGATCCCTGTCGATGTAGCGTCGACAAACCACACCCAAGGAGACACCATGGCAGAGCAGACGCTGATACTGCAGCAAATCCAGCAACACGCGGTCAACCAGAAGGACACCGTGTTCCTGACCCAGCCCCTGGGCGGCGGCAAGGTCGTCGATTACACCTGGGGCGAAACGGTCGACCAGGCCCGGCGCATGGCGGCGCACCTGCAAAGCCGCGGCATCGGGCCGGGCAGCCACATCGCCATCCTGTCCAAGAACTGCGCGCATTTCTTCATGGCCGAACTCGCGATCTGGCTGGCCGGCGGGACCACGGTGGCGATCTTCCCGACCGAAGGCCCGGAGACGATCCGCTTCGTGCTCGAGCACAGCGACGCCCGGCTGCTGTTCGTCGGCAAGCTCGACACCTGGGAGCAGCAAAAGACCGGCGTACCGGCCGACCTGCCCTGCATCGCACTGCCGCTGGCGCCCCATACCGACTTCAACCAGTGGGACGACCTGGTCCAGCGGACCGAACCGCTGGCCGGCACCGTGACACGCGACGCCGACGACCTGGCGATGATCATCTACACCTCGGGCTCGACCGGCACACCCAAGGGGGCCATGATCACGTTCAAGGCCGTCTCGGCAGTCGGCAGGGGTTACACCGATGACCTTGCCAGCCGCATGACGGCCGACGGCCGCTGGCGTGTGTTGTCCTACCTGCCGCTGGCACACTCGTACGAGCGCGCGGTGATCGCCTCGCCGGCCTGGCACAGCGGCCAGCTCCACATCTACTTTGCCGAATCGCTCGACACCTTCGTGGCCGACCTCAACCGCGCCCGGCCCAATCTGTTCCTGTCGGTGCCGCGCCTGTGGCTCAAGTTCCAGCAAGGCGTGCTGGCGAAGATGCCGGAGAAAAAGCTCAACTTCCTGCTCGGCTTGCCCATCATCGGCAAGCTGGTCGGTCGCAAGGTGCTGACCGGGCTCGGCCTGGACCAGGTCCGCCTGGCGGCAAGCGCGTCGGCACCGATCCCGCCGGACCTGATCGCCTGGTATCGAAAGCTGGGACTGAACCTGCTCGAAGGTTACGGCATGACCGAGGACTTCGCGTTCTCGCACCACTCGACCGAGCAGCACAACGCACCGGGCTACGTCGGCATTCCCTACGATGGCGTCGAGGTCCGCATTGGATCGGGCAGCGAGATCCTGATCAAGTCGCCGGGCCAGATGAAGGGGTATTACAAGCGCCCCGACCTGGACGCCGAGTCCTTCACCGAGGACGGGTTCTTCAAGACCGGCGACATGGGTGAGCGCCGGCCCGACGGCCTGCTCAAGGTGACCGGTCGCGTCAAGGAGCTGTTCAAGACCGCCAAGGGCAAATACGTCGCGCCGGCACCGATCGAGAACCGCATCAACGAGCACCCGCTGGTCGAACTCTCGATGGTCTCGGGCGTCGGGCAAGCCTCGGCCTACGGCATCGTGGTGCTGGCCGAACATATCCGTCCCAGGCTGTCCGACCCGACGGTACGCGCCGAGGTCGAGACCGAGATGGCTGCGCTGCTGCAGCGTGTCAACGAGGGTGTGGCCGACTACGAGCGGCTGCAGATGCTTGTCGTTGCACGCGAACCCTGGTCGATCGAGAACGGCTGCCTGACACCGACGATGAAGATCAAGCGCAGCCGCATCGAGGACGAGGTCAAGGACAAGGTCGACAACTGGTACGGCGCGCGGCGCCCGGTGCTCTGGGCCTGAGGCCCTGGCGCCCCGAACTGCAGCGGCACCACCGGCTTCGATTGCGCCTTGCCGCGAGGCGACAATCGCCGGCATGAGCTTCGAACTGCGCGCCCAGGCGCGCGACCTCCTGTTGTGCTGCGATCCGGGCGCCAAGGCGGCCGGCACACGCCGGCTTGCGCCCGGCGGCCCGGTGGACGTCGCGGCCACACTCGCCGAGCCCGCCGGCATTCCCGGCCGCCCGCAGCAACCGGCCCTGGTGCCGTTCAACGCATTGCAGCGCCGTTCGGCCGCCACGCCGCACGGCCGAGCCGTGCTGATCCATGCGCTGGCGCATATCGAGCTCAATGCCATCGACCTGGCACTCGACGTGGTCTGGCGTTTCGCCGGACTGCCCGAGGCGTTCTACCGGCAGTGGATTGGCGTGGCGCGCGAAGAAGCGCTGCACTTCGAACTGCTGCGTGCGCACCTGCAGACGCTGGGCCACGATTACGGCGACTTCCCGGCCCACAACGGCTTGTGGGAAATGGCCGAAAAGACCCGCCACGACCCGCTGGCACGCATGGCGCTGGTGCCGCGCACGCTGGAGGCACGTGGCCTGGACGCGTCGCCGCCGATGAGGGCGCGGCTGGCGGCGGCCGGCGACGATGCGGCCGCCGCCATCCTGGACATCATCCTGCGCGACGAGATCGGCCATGTCGCGGTGGGTAACCACTGGTATCGCCACCTGTGCACGCAGCGCGGACTCGATCCGATCGCTACCTATGCGGCGCTGGCCCGCGAACACGGCGCGCCGCGCTTGCGGGGACCGTTCAACCTGCCGGCGCGGCGCGCCGCCGGCTTCGACGAGGACGAACTGGACCTGCTGCAACAGGACACGCCGGCATGACAAGGCCGCCCCCGCAAGCGCTGTGGCAGGCGTGCACCGATGCTCCCTAGAATGACCCCAACCCTTTTCGCCTCGCCATGACCGACTTCTCCAACGCCGACACCGAGCCACAACCGCTGCGCCCCGACACGCCAGCCTCCGGTGGCCCGGCCATTGCGCGCCAGCCGATCGTGGACCAGGCCGGCACCGTGTTCGGCTACGAATTGTTCGACCGCAGCCGGCCCTCGGATGCACATGACGCGGCCAGCGATGCGCAGCTGTTGTTCAACGTGCTCTCGCAGGCCGACAACACCGGACTGATCGACAACCGCACGCTGTTCATCAACTGCGCTCACGACAGCCTGGCCAGCGGGCACCTGGAACTGGTGCAACCCGAACGCATCGTGCTGGAGATTCCCCCGGTGCCCGGCAACCAGCCCGGCGAGATCGAACGCCGCCTGTCGGGCCTGCGTGATGCGCGCAAGCGGGGCTTGCGGCTCGCGTTCAACCAATCCGTGCTCACCGCCGCCTACCTGTCCTGGTTGCCGCTGGCGAACTTCATCAAGATCGACCTGCGCCAGGTCAAGCCCGAGCGGGTCGAACCCATGGTGGCGCTGGCGCAGAAGAAGACCCAGGCCCGGCTGATCATGGAGAAGGTCGAAAGCGCCGCCCAGCACCAGCTGGGCAAGGACCTGTGCGTGACGCTGTTCCAGGGCTACTGGTTCGCGCAGCCGACCATGGTGACCGGCCAGAGCATCCGCCCGTCGCAGGCGGTCATCATCCAGCTGATCGACCTGGTACGCCAGCAGGCCTCCACTGCGGAGATCGAGGCTGTGCTCAAGCACGACGCCAGCCTGTCGTTCAACCTGCTGCGCTTCATCAACGCGTCGGGTTTCGGCCTGACCAGCGAAATCACCTCGTTCCGTCACGCGGTGATGATGCTGGGCCTGAAGAAGCTGTTCCGCTGGGCCGCGCTGCTGCTGACCACGTCGCGCGAGGGCGGCGTTCCACCCGCGGTGGGCACGACGGCCATCGTGCGGGGCCGGCTGATGGAACTGCTGGCGATCGAGTGCAAGCTGCCGGACGAGCAATGCGACAACGCCTTCGTGACCGGCGTGTTCTCATTGCTCGATACCATGCTGGGCATGCCGATGGACAAGGCGCTCGAAGCCATTGCGCTGCCCGACGCGGTGACCTCCGCGCTGCTGCGCCAAAGCGGCCCGCTGGCGCCGCTGCTCGCACTGTGCGTCGCCTGCGAGAGTGGCGACGACGAAGCCTTTGCACGCACGGCCGCGACACTGCAACTGGACAACCAGCAGATCAACTGGGCACATCTGCAGGCGCTGGCCTGGGCGGAAACGATGAGCGCCTGAGCCGCGCGCCGGACCGACCCGGCCCTCGGCGAGCGCGCCGCCCCCCGAAACAGGAACCGCATCCATGCATCTCTCCGTCAACGGCGCCCGGTTGTATGTCGACATCGAAGGCGCAGGCACGGTACCCGACGGCGCCACGATGCGCGACAAGCCCACACTGGTGCTGCTGCATGGCGGGCCGGGGCTGGACCACAGCCTGTTCAAGCCGGCGTTCTCGCAGCTGGCCGATGTCGCGCAAGTCGTCTACCTCGACCACCGCGGCAACGGCCGCAGCAGCCAGGGCGATCCGTCGAGCTGGAACCTGGCGCAGTGGGGTGACGACGTGCGCGGCGTCTGCGACGTGCTGGGCATCACCAAGCCCATCGTCTATGGCGTGTCGTTCGGCGGTTTCGTGGCCCAGTCGTACGCGACACGGCATCCGGACCATCCGGGCAAGCTGGTACTGGCGAGCACTGCGGCGCAGGTCGACTGGCCGGCGGTGTTCGATGCCTTCGAGCGCATCGGCGGTGCAGAGGCCCGCGAAGTGGCGCGGGCGCGCTGGCTGACACCGACGCCGGAGCGGCGCGCCGCCTACAACGCCGTCTGTTACCCGCTGTATTACACCCGCCCGATCGCCGAGCCGCAGGCGCTGGCGCGCGCCATCGCGCACGACCCGGTCAACCAGCACTTCGCCACCGGCGAATGGGGCCGCATGGACTTGCGCACCGCGCTGGCCCGTGTGGCCTGCCCGACCCTGGTGATGGCCGGCGACCGCGACCCGATCACGCCGATCGCATTCTCCGAGACCATCGTCGCCCACCTGCCGCCTGCCCTCACGCGTTTCGAGCGTTTCGCCGGCTGTGGGCACGGCATCGTCAACGACGCGCCCGAGCGCCACTTCGAACTGCTGCGCGAATTCATCCGCCAAGCCTGAGCTTCAGATGCGGGTGCGCATACACCGTATACGCCAGCCACGTCCCCTCGCCCGCCTGCGCCGCGGCCTTGCGCGCTGCGCGGACGGCCTGCGACATGGTCTTGCCGGCGAGCAGTTGGGCATACAACTCGGCCACAAAACCGCTGGCCGGGTCGTCGCCAACCGACCACAAGGCACCGACGAAGGCCCCGGCCTTGCCGCGTGAGTCGCCCGTGCCTTCGCGGGTACCCAGGAAGGCGGTCGCAAACCCGCCCAACCCGGTCAGTGAATAACCGAGCCGGCCGGTCTGGCAGGCGTTGACGATCACCAGCGGCCGGTTGCCGTCCGCGCCACGCAGGTCGGCCACCTGCTCCACCGTGGACGCCAGCAGCATCTCCTTGTTCCATTGCGCACCCTGGCCCGTCTGCACCACCTGACCCTCGAGCATCAGCGCCGCCGAGTCGATCTGCTGCGCATCGGCCTGCCCGTGGCAGGCGAAATGCAGGATGTCGAAGCTGCCTTTCTGGCGCAGCAGCTTCAGCACCTCGGCATGCATGGGCTTGACCGCCTTGGCGCCCAGCACCGACTTGAGCATGTCCTGCTCCGCGCCTTCGGCATTGGCCAGCGTCCACTGCGGGTCGGGGTAATGCGGAATCACGTAGCGCGAACGCCCCGGGCGCACCGCGATCTCGCACACCGGCGCGGCGCCGAACAACCAGCGGCACAGGCCCAGCTCGCCGAAGAACTGGCCGTGGCCACTGGCCGCGGGTGCGTCGGGGTCGTCGAGGAACACCACTTCCCACGGCAGGAAAGGCTCGTCGCTGTGCACCAGGATGCTGTCGAGTTCGCCCGCCTGCGCCAGGTGCCACAAGGTCTCCTGCATCTTGGGCGGAAACAGGCTGCGGAACATGCGCCCGCCGATGTCCTGCAGCCGCTGGTTGAAGATGTCCAGCGCCCGCTGGCTGCCGAGCCAGGCGTCTTCGATCTCCTTGTAGCGGGCCTCGACATAGGCCTGGGCGTCGACCTGCATCGGTGCGGACCGGAACCGGTCGTTGACACCGCCCGGCCCGACCGAGCGCAACACGAACTCGTATTGCAGTTGCCCGGAATTACGCCGGTCGAAGATCTCCAGCGTGGTGCAGACACCGCATTCGGCGCCTTCGACCACCGGCGCATCACTGGCCACCGCGCCACGCGCGGGCGTCAGATGCGGAGAGATCACCTGCGCATGGAGGGTCATCATCACCAACCGCTGGGCGCCCTTGCGTACCGCCACCGACACCTCCGCCGGCCCCTCCTCGACCGCCGTGAGCGAGAAGTCGAGGATCAGCGGTTCGTGCGGGCGAGGCACGTCCAGATCCTGTGCGAGGCCTTCGGTCGGATCGGCCTTCGAATAGTCGAAGCCACTGCGCGGCACCACCTGCACGCTGATGCGATCATCCTTCCTGACCTTGAACTTGCCCTTGGCACTGGCGGCACCCAGTGCCACCTCGATCTGCTCGGCCGACAAGGTGACCGTGACCATCGCATCCTTGCCCAGCGGGGTCTCGCGCGGCATCTCGGCGGCGGCAAACACCTCGGTGCGGGTGTCCACGGCGGCCGGTGCCGCCGCAGCCGGTCGGGTCGCGCCCACCGGCCCGACCGGTGCCGGCCTCGACGCCCCGGCGGGTGCCGGATGTCTTGCCGTGGCTGCCTTCTTTGCCGGCGTCCCGCGCCCGGCTCCTGCCATGCGCCGCACCGGCTGGTCGGCGCGGAAAGACTCACGATCCAGCGACGGCCTGGCGCGCCGCGACGGGGGCATCGACGCCGCACCGTCGTCACCGTCTGCCTCTGCTTCCTCCGCCCCTTCCTCCTCATAAGGTGCCTCTTCATAAGGTGCGTCGGCCTGCGGAGCTTCCCGCATGTTCGGCACGTCGCGCGCCACCGCCCCCATCGAACCGCTCGCGGGCTCCAGGCCCAGAGCCATCACCGCCAAGCCTTCGTTATCGATGGCGACGAACTGCTCGTCGAGCACGGCTTGCGGCGTATTGCCGCTGACAACCACGGCGCGCCGGGCATGCGGACGCAAGTGCGGCATGCCGACGCTGCCACCGTCGAACGGCAGTTGCTGCGCGTCGCGCGGATCCGACTGTGCCGTCTCGTGCAGGTCGAAGGCATCGATCAAGGGCGCGTCGGGTTGTCGGTCGGCGGTGAAGCTCAACAATTCCTCGGGGGTGGCGGCGTAGTGCAACTGCCGCGCGGGTGCCGAAGGGTCGGGGCGCGAGATCACGATATAAGGCGCGGCATTGGTTGCCAGCCGTTCGCGCACCTGCTCCAGCGGCGTGTCGGCGCGCAGCCGCATGAAACGGCGCTGCGCACCCACCAGCGACAGCGGATCGACCCCTTCGAGCGGCGACGGCAGATGCAGCCACTGCGCCAGCCGGCCGGCGGTCTCGGGGCGCACGAAATAGTTGGTGTGGTACACGAGCGGGTTGCGGCCGAAGTCGAGCACGTCGCGCACATACCCGCCGACGGCCTGGTCGATGCCGGTCATCGACGCCACGTCGACCACAAGGTCGTTGGGCACCGGCGCACTGCCTGCACCACGCATCAGCCGGTCGACGACCCCATCGGCCAGCAGGAAGGCGAGCCGGCGCGGCATCTCCTTGGGCATATGGGCGCCATCGTCGAACAGCCGCGCCTGGAAGTCGGACACCACGGCATAACAGGCGATGTCGGCTGGCAACGGCTGCCCCGGCTGCGTCTGGTTGAGTTCGGCCACGAAGTCGCCGCCCGGGTCCATGGCCGCGACACCGGGCACCTTGCGCTCGGCAATCGCGACGTTGATCAGGTACTTGACGAAATCGCCCACGCTGTCGACCACCTCATCGAACACCACGGCCGCGGCGGCCGCCTGCGGGAACAGCGACAAGGCCTTGCTGGTGGCCGAAGCCAGATTGGTCACCAGGTCGATCAGCGTCTCCCAGTTGTCGGGCCGCGCCAGCTCGGTGCCCTGGTTGGTGGCCGCGACGAACACCGCGCGGCGCACGGCCAGATCCAGGCCCGCGCCCGGCAGCAGGTGTTCGATCAGCGTGCGCAGCACCAGCCCGCCGCGGCTGTGGCAGATGGCGTCGACGTCGATCGTACGGCCGGTGCCGGGCATGGTGCGCAAGGTGTCCAGCAGCGCCTGCGCGTTTTCGCGCGGCGACTCGCCGAGCGAGCGGTGGTCGAAACCGATCACGGCGTCGTAACGGCCCATGGCCGCCGTCAGCAGGCGCTGGCCCCAGGGCGTGCCGGTCAGCGCGCCGAAGCCGCCGATGGTGCTGGAAAAGGTGCCGTGCACGAACAACAGCACCCGCGGCGTGCGGTCCTGGGGCAGCTTCAGGCCGGCCAACGTGCGGGGCGTGCGCCACTGGGTGGCGTCGGTGGCCGACGACAGGATCACCGGCCCGGTGCGCCGCTTGCGCTCGAGCAGATGCACCGCGCCGCGGACCGCCACGTCGGCGGCGAAATACAGCACGATGGCCTTGGCACCGGCCACCAGCCGGTCGCGCAACCAGCCGCGCCGCGCCGCGCCGCCGGTCACCGGCTCGGGTGCACCCACGGGCGGGAAATCGAGATCGAACACCAGTGCGCGGCTTGCGTGGGGAGCGCTGCGACGCACCGGCCCCAGCGCGCTGGCCGGTGCCTCGTGGCCGAACCGCCAGGCCAGCACGCCGTCGCCCTCGACGATGACCACGGCCTGCTCGTCGGCCGCCAGCGGCACGGTCAACCGGGTCGGCCGGGACGGCGGTGCGGCGCGGCGCCGACGCGTCGGCGCGCCCGGCCCGGCCCCCAGCACCAGGGTTTCGCCCGCCCGCCGGACCGTGCCCCGCGCCACCAGGCGATCCGCCAGCTGCCGCACCGGGCTGTCGTCATCGGCACCCGCATCACCGGCCGGTGTGGCGGGTGTCAGCAACTGCGGCTGCGCATCGAACGAGCGGCCGCCGCGCCGCGCCGCCGGTCGCGCGGACCGGGTGGGTCGCGACACCGCGAACGCCTGCTCGTCGTATTCGAGGATGACGCCTTCACCCTGGGTCACTGTGGCCATCGTGTGCTCCTGCTGCCCGCGCGGGCTGTTGTCGACACGGCCAAGCTAAACGCGCCGGGGAGCGCTGTCAACCGCACGGAAGGGCGATACAGCCGTTTCGACCCGCGGGCCTGCGTCCACGCGACGCTGATGCACACCTTGTTGCGGCAGATCAAACCTGCGACGCGTCCCCCGCGAAACGGCCCGACTGGCCGCGACTACCCACGCTGGATACGTGACGCGATTGCGGCCAGTGCAGCGCCGGCACCGGCCGCCAGGCCGACGTCCCGCGCCGAAGGCACCTGCGGTTCGCGCGGGTTGATGCGCACCAGCCTCGCCCCGTGGGCCCGCAGCAGATGCGCCGTGAAGTGGCGCACCGACGGCACGGCGGTGCCGGCACCGATCTCGAGCACGACCGGTCGGCGGGCCGCGGACAGGAATCGCGCCAGCGCCGCGGCCTGTCGGTCGGACCGTGCGGACAACCACTGCCCGTCGCCGAACATCAGCACGTTGGGACGCGCCATGCCGCCGCAGTGCGGGCACGCCGGCGGCGCGCCCCGCAGCAGGCATAACGCCTCGTCCACGTCGAGCGCGGCATCGGCCGCTGGCCAGATCGCCGCGCAACACGGCAACATGCATTGCCAGTGCCGGATCGATCCATGGCATTCGTGCACCAGCGCCGGGTCGAAGCCGGCCGCCTGGAACTGCCCGTCGACGTTGCTGGTGAACACGGCCAGCCCCTGCGGCATGGCCGCGCCCCAGCGCTGCAGCAGCTGGAAGCCGGCGTGTGGCCGCGTGGCCCGGTACAGGTTGAGCCGATGGCCGTAGAACCCCCAGGCGCGGGCCGGATGGTCGATGAAGGCCTGCGGGCTGGCCATGGCGTAGAAGTCGACCTGCGCCTGGCCCAGCGCCGGATACGCGCGCCAGAAACCCTCGGTGCCGCGAAAGTCTGGCAGGCCCGAATCGACGCCCATGCCGGCACCGGCGGCGACGACCAGCGCGTCGGCCTCGGCGATCAGGTCGGCGGCGCGGGTGACGGCGTGCGGATCGAGCGGGCCGTTCGGGCCACGCACCGTGTCGCGAGCCACCGTGGTGCCAACGGTGGCGGGCAGCTGGAAATCGGGGGCGAGAAAGTCGGGGTCGGGCTGGTGAGATGGGGTCTGCATGTGCTCTCCTGGGTGGGTGTCTAGCGTGCCCGAATTTCGGCGTGCCTGCAACGATGACGAAGCGCGACGCGCAGGGTGCGCGAGCGCCGGGCGCATGGCGTTGCGTCGGGCCCGGGCGGAGACGCGATCGATCGTAGGTGCCGCCAAGGAGCACGCCTGCCGCGTCGGCGACGGTACCCGAACCGGCGGCAAGCGGACAATGGGGACGCCGCGCGTCGATCGTGTCGAACCTTTCGGCCGCGGCACCATCCATTGGACATGACCAACAACGCCCTCACCCTCGGACCCCTGCTGCTGCCCTACGCCGTGTTGCTGGTCTTTGCCGCCGCCGGCATCGGCATGCTGGTGGGCCGGCGCGTGGGCAAACGCAACGGTGTCGACGTCGAGGGCACGTTGTGGAACGCGATGCTGGTCGGCGCGGTGGTGGCGCGGCTGGCCTTCGTGCTCGAATACAAGACGCTGTATTTTTCGTCGCCGCTGAGCATCATCAACATCCGCGACGGCGGCTGGAACGCCACGGCCGCACTGGCCGGCATGCGGACATCCATTTCGTCTTCATCAACCAGGGCGAGGAGCGCGCCCAGGTTGCGCGTTGGCTGCACGCCCGGCAGCTGCAACCGGGCAACATGCTGATCGACGACAAGCGCCAGGCCAGCGTGGCGTTCAAGCAGCAGGGTTACCCGACCACGCTGTTCTTCAACGCCAGTGGCGAGATGGTTGCATCGCGGCTGGGAGAACTGTCGGCGGCGACGCTGGAACAGATTCTGCAGAAGGCGCGGTAGTGCCGACCATGCGTGGAAGCCGCGGCTCCTCGTCCCTGGACCGCAGCGCAGAGGTCATGCGCAGCGACCCTTGCACAATACGACGCGAGCATCGTGTACCTGTGATCGCCTGCAGGGATCGCGCCCTTGCACGACTCGGGCGCGGTGCCACCGATCCGGTCGCAGCGCGCGATCCGTTCCCTGAACCTGAACCCCTGGAGCCAGCATGACCCCTTCCACGATACGGCCGGTTGCGATCATCACGGGCGCCGCCCGCGGCATCGGGCTGGCGTCGGCGCACTGGTTTCTGGCGCGCGATCACGACGTGGTTCTGATCGACAACGACGAAGCCACGCTGACGACCACCGCGCAAGAACTGTCGGCGTCGCCGCACGCCTTGCCCATCCTGTGCGACGTATCGAACCCGGACCAGGTGCAGGCGGCCTTCGCGCAGATCGCCGAGCGTTTCGGCCGCGCCGACGCGCTGGTCAACAACGCCGGCGTTGCCGTCTTCAAGACGATCGGGGACACGTCCTTCCAGGAATGGCGGCATGTCTTTGCGACCAACCTGGACGGCGCCTTCCTGTGTTCGCAGGCCTGCGTGCCGTTGATGCTGAAGTCCGGCGACGGCGGTGCCATCGTCAACATCGCATCCATCTCCGGCCTGCGTGCCAGCACGCTGCGCGTGGCGTACGGCACGAGCAAGGCGGCGCTGATCCACCTGACGCGGCAACAGGCGGCCGAGCTGGGCACCCGCGGCATCCGCGTCAACGCGATCGCGCCGGGGCCGGTGGACACCGAGATGGCCAAGAAGGTGCACACACCGGCCATCCGCGCCGACTACCACGACGCGATTCCGCTCGGCCGCTACGGCACGCTGGACGAGATCGCCGATGCGATCGGGTTCCTGTGCAGCAAGGCGGCAGGCTACGTGAACGGCCAGGTGCTGGCCGTCGACGGCGGCTTCGACGCGGTGGGGGTGGGGTTGCCGACGTTGCGGCGCGAGGCGGCGGGCAAAGACGGCTGATTCGGGTTCGAAGCGGTCAGGTCGAGCCCTGGTCCTGGCGTACGGGCGTAGGAACGCCTGCTGGCTGGGACGGGCTGACAAAGTGCATCAACACCTTGCGCAGCCATTCGTAACCGACCAGCTCTTGTCCAAGCCGCAAGCGCTTTCGGCCAACGATTGGGAAACCGGCAATTCTCTGAAAGGCGCGGAAACTGCGCCCGTGGTCGGAATCGGGCAATCGCATCGTTTTCTCCCATGCACTGCCCGAGCCGGACACCCTCGACTTGCTCACCCGACAACACGGTCCATCCTACGCCCTGAGGACGAACTTCCCGTGCCACGTGCCGGCATCGGACAGACTGCATCGCGTCGGCCATCTCAGCCTCCCCGCTCGTCCAGCCGACGACGGCATGGATAGGCGCGCACATCAGAGGTAACATATGTGTGACCGAATTGCGATCCTGGAGATTCACGAATACATCGATGAAGAAGGCGCCAGCCCGTTTGGCGACTGGTTTTCCGATCTCGATGCCAATACGGCAGCCAGGATCACGATGGGGGTAATACGGATGGAAATGGGCAACTTGTCTGCGGCAAAGGGAGTGGGTGCCGGCGTGCTCGAATACCGGATGGACTTCGGCCCTGGCTACCGGATCTATTTCGGCCGAGACGGCGCAAAGGTGATCATCCTGCTGGCAGGCGGAACCAAGAAGCACCAGCAGCGCGACATCCGGACGGCGCACGCACATTGGGCCGACTACAAACGCCGCAAGAACCTGACGAGGTGACAAATGGCACTGACACGCGACTTCAAACAGACTGTCCTGGCCCGGGTGCAGGCCGATCCGGCATTTGCGGATGCGTTGTTCAAGCAAGGCATCGAGGCACTGCTGGCCGGTGACGTGGACGCTGGCAAGGCCATCTTGCGCGACTACATCAAGGCGACCATCGGCTTCGAGCAACTCGGAACCGAGACGGGCACGTCGCCCAAGAGCCTGATCCGGATGTTCGGCCCGGACGGCAATCCGCAAGCGCGCAACCTGTTTGCGGTCATCGGCCAACTGCAGCGCCACGCAGGCCTGGCACTGTGCGTCACCCCTGCACCCGCCCCTCGCCCTCGATCGGCTTGCGGCGCGGGTAACGCGGGGTGACGGCGGCTTCGATGCGGTTGGGGGTTGGGTTGCCGGCGCTGCGGCGCGAGGCGCCGGGCAAGGGCGGTTGATCGGGGTTCGAAGCGGTCAGGTCGCGCCAAGGCCCTGGCGTACGGGCGTAGGAACGCCTGCAGGCTGGGACGGGCTGCCCAAGTGCATCAATGCGTTGCACAGCCATTCGTAACCGACCAGCTCCTGTTCCAGCCGCAAGCCCTTGCGGATACGGTTGTCGCGCAGCTCGTCATACAAGGCACGCTCGTCGGGACTCAATCGCGGGAGTTCCGACAACGTCGGCTTGTCTTCGTTGCCCCAGAGCGCCTCATGCGCCATCAGCGTAGCGCGATCCATCAGAAACGATTGCACCTTGCCGAAACGACTGCGCAGCTGGTTCAAGATCGCGAACCCATGCGTGTCGATGTCGCCCCAGTAGTGCAGCTGGCACGCCTCCAGCCATCGGGCGCCGGCCAGCGCGTCCCAGCCGTAACCAGCCCCGAAGATCACGGCGCTGCGCGGCATGGGCGGAAACGCCAGGAAGTTGATCTCGTTCTCGGTGATGAACACCCGCTGCAGTTCCAGCCGCAGGCAGCTGAAACTGGCGGCGTCCAGCGTGAGATCCGGGCAGTCGATCCCGGGCAGCGTCGTGACCAGCGGATCGAGCACCCGCAGACGAATGCGCGCCGGCCGATCGCGCAAGCCATAACGGTTGGCGAACTGCGTGACGCCGGTACACGATGGGTCGATAGCGATCGGCGGCAACGCAAGATCCAGCAGTTCGGACAATACGCCGCGATGGGCCTCGATGAACTTGGTCGAGATGCCCGGCAAATCGACCTGGCGCAGGTAGATGCCTGGCCGTGGATGTGCCACGAACCAGGCCACGACAGACAGCAGCCGTGGCCAGGCATCGGCCAGCTCCAGCGCCTGTAGCGGCCGCTTCTCCAGCCACACGCGCAAGCGTGGTTGGTGCTGCCGCGTCAGCGTGACCACGGCGCAGAATCGCGCCCACTCGCGTCGTTTGCCGAGCCAGGCCAACGCGTCGTCCACCGTATCCACCCAAGCCTCGGCCGGCAGTCGCTGCGAACCCTGCACGCGATGGCGCAATTCCTGCCAGACCAGGCGCAGATGGGCCTGGGCAGTCAGCGCTGCGGCCCAGTTGCGCACGGCGTCGAACCGGCTCGTGATGTCCGCGGACGCCGGCCCCTTGAGCACCAGCCGCATCGGAAACCGCGATGGACCACCCAGCGCCTCGCGCAGCAGATCGCCGCGCTCCCAGGAACGCAGGAGTTGCGCACGCAACTGTGCGGGATCGGACCAGTTCACGAGCTGCCCTCGCCCGTCACACCGCCGGCTCCATCGCCGCCGGTGCCAGTCTCGCCTTGTGCTCCCGGTACTCCTCGATCGACAGGTTGCGCAACCGAGAGTCCCGGCCGCCCTCGTTGTGCACGAAACCGACCGCCGACACATACGGCTCGATGATGTGGATCTTCTGCAGCGGCGTGACGATCAGCAACTGCAGGTTGAGCTTGCGAAACAGGGTCAACGCATACTGCGCGGATTCGTCAGAGCCGCGCCCGAACGCCTCGTCGATGACCACGAAGCGGAACGAGCGCGAACGCACCTCGCCCCACTCCAGCCCGAATTGGTAAGCCAGACTGGCGGCCAGGATGGTGTAGGCGAGCTTCTCCTTCTGCCCGCCCGACTTGCCGCCGGAGTCGGAGTAGTGCTCGAACTCGCTGTCGTCGGCCCTCCAACGCTCGCTGGCGGCGAACA
Organism: Comamonadaceae bacterium G21597-S1; assembly: GCA_027214345.1. Lineage (GTDB taxonomy): Bacteria > Pseudomonadota > Gammaproteobacteria > Burkholderiales > Burkholderiaceae_C > CAISIP01. The sequence goes on along the minus strand of JAPWHR010000005.1, from coordinate 189,755 downwards.
GGAACCAATTGCGCACGTCGGTGACCTTGGCCGTCCAGCGCCGGTCGTGCTCGGAAAGGCCTTCGCGCCCGCGGAATCGGTCGATGATGGCCTTGACCTGCAGGAACTTGGCCTCCGAGTACTGGGCGTCGTCGGAACCGGTAAGCGCGCCTTCGGTGCACGCACGCAGCTCCTGCTGGAAATCACGGATCTCCGCGTCCGGGCTGGGCTGCGACTCGAGCACGATGTAGCGCCCCGGGTTGTAGTCGATCTCGCCCAGCGAGCGGTTGATCTGCGCGATACGTTCCCGGATGGTCTCGCGCTCGCGCGCCAGTTGCGCGTTGAAGTTCGCGATCTCGTTGATGGTGTTGACGTTCAGCAGTTCCTTGAACCGGGCAACGAAACGCGGCAGGTCGTCGCGGTTGAGCTGCGTGAGCAGGTTCTCGTATTCGAACGCTGCCTCCAGGCTGGCGTCGAACTCGGCCGTCTCCAGCTTGAACGCGTCCTTGAACGACGCCATGGCCTTGATGATTTTCTCGGCCAGGCGACGCAGTTTGTGGTCTTCGGCGTCGATGCGGTTCTGCAGCCAGCCGCGCACGTCCTGCTCCCGGTTGTCGCAGGACTCGACCGTCAGCTGATGTTCGCCCAGCGCCTCGGCCCGCATGGCCTCGAGCGTGTCCGCCAGGGCCGGCTCGATGCCGGCGCCACCCTGCACGGCCTCGGTCTGCTGGCGCAACTCCTCGGCGTCCGAGCGGCGCTGCGCGATGCGGGAGCGCTTGTCGCGTGCACCCTGCAGCTCGTCCTGGGTCTGCCGCTGCGCGGCCTGCACCATACGCAGGTTGTCGTTGAGCTGCTGCAGCACATCGGACGCCGATTCCAGCCGGCGCCGCTCGTCGGCCAGCTGGGCGATATCGGTCACGACACGGGCCCAGTCCAGTTCGTCGAAGCTGGTGAACTCGTCCAGCCGGCTCAAGGCGTCGAGCCGGCGCGCCAGCTGATCGCGCTCCCTCTGGATCGCGCCGATGCGGCCACCCACGTCCGCCAGCCGATGCTCGAGCTGCCCCCGCCGGGCCTGCAGGGCTGCGATCTTGGCATTGTTGCTCCAGCCCAGCACATACCGGCTGCGGTCGTCGATGCGGTGCCGGTCGTCTTTTTCGTGGCGGCCGCCTGGGTCCTTGATCTGGCCAGCGCGCGTGATGGCGCGGGCCTCGCGGCGGAACTGCTCCTGCGTGGCGCAACAGGCCACGTCGAACCGGTGCGCAAGCTCGCGTTCGAGCCAGTCGTAGTGCTGTGAGTCGGGCTTGATGGCCAGCTTGCGCACCAGCGAATCGCGGTGCAGTTCCGGCGTGTCGCCGCCCTTGCGCGCGCGCACATGGAAGTAGACCAGACGCCCGCGCAGATGCGCGCCATCCACCCATTCGGCCACGGCCCTGTAATGGGCGTCGGGCACCAGCAGCGCGAGCCCGAAGCCGCGCAACAATCGCTCCGCCGCCCCCTCCCAGTCGCGCTCGTCTTCGCGCACCTGTATCAGCTCGCCGGCGAACGGCATGTCGTCCGCTTCCAGCCCCAGTGCCTTGCACAACGCGGTGCGGATGCGGATCTGGTGGTCATCGATGTTACTGCGCCGGCGTTGCAGGCTATCGATCTCTCCCGTCAGTTCGTCATGCTCCACTTTGCCCTGGCGCAGCGTCACGCCGTGTTCGGTGAGCAGGTTCTGCAGGTCGGCCTCATGGTTGCGCGCCTCGTCGCGCCAGCCCTGGTATTTGCCACGCTGCGTGATGAAGCCCGCAGGATCTGTCGCCGCCGGTTCGCCCAGCACAGTGGCCAGCTCGGCGTAACGCGCGGCTTTGGTCTTGCGCGCATCGCGCAACGACTCCTTCTGGCGGATCTCGGCGGCCAGGCGCTCCAGCCGGTCGCCGCCGTTGTCGGCGATGGCCTGCTTGAGCTCGTCTGCCTGGCGTGCCTGTTCTTCATCCGCCGCTTCAAGCCGTTGCACCTGGGCCTGCACACGCTGCCAGTCTTCGGCCAGCAGGCCCAGCCGCTTGTCCAGCAGGCCCAGCTTCAGGCCGGCAAAAAACATGCGCAACTGGTCCCGGCACAGGCGCAGCCGGCCGATCTCGCCTGCCAGCGTGCCGTGCTGGGCGCAGTCGGCCACCAACGGCATGAGCAGCTCGACCTGGCGCTTCGTCTTGAGCACCGCCTGGTGCGCGCGATCGAGATCGTCGAAGTGCCCGATCAAGGCCTGGATGCGCGGCACCACATCGAACGGCTCGAGCATATGGCTGCGTACGAAATCGGTCAGGTTGCCGACGGACTTCATCGACACCGTCTGGTGGAACAGCTCCAGCGCCTGGTCGTTTTCGATGCCGAAGCGCCGGCGGAACCAGGCTGCATAGGGCGGGAAGCTGTCGCTCAGCTCCGCCCCCTGGCCGCGCAGCTGCTTGCGCAGCTGGGCCATGTCGGTGCCGAAGCCAGCGAAGTCGGACGCGATCGACAACGCCCGTTCACTGGCCACGAAGAAACGCGCAGGCTGCGCTTGCGCCGCCTTCATCCAGAACACCTGGGCCAGGCTCACCGTCTGGTCGTAACCCGCGTTGTGGAACACGCCCAGGATGACCGAATAACTGCCGGCATCGCGCAACGACACCGGCCGCGCCGTGCCGGTGACGTCGTTGCGCTCGGACTTGTAGTGCCCCAGCACGTAGGAACGCAAGCTGCGCTCCCGGCTGTCGGCGCCGGCGGCCTTGTTGTAGGCGACCCGGTTGGCCGGCACCAGCAAGGTGGTGATGGCGTCCACCAGCGTCGACTTGCCCGAGCCGATGTCGCCGGTGAGCAGGCCGTTGCGGCCGCCCAGCGCGAGCGTCCAGACCCGGCTGTCGAAAGTGCCCCAGTTGAACACCTCGAGCCGCAGTAGGCGAAAACCCGACAAGGCGTCGTCGTCCAGGAAGTCGAGCCCGAGCGACTGGCCGTCATGCATCGCCGCTCTCCTGCGCGCTGCCATCCGCGCCGGCCAGATGCGCCTGGTATGCGGCCAGGCGCGCATCGAACTCGGCCAGCCACTGCGCGTCGACGAAGGCCTTGAGGATGCGCCGCACCTCGTAGTTGCCAGGGCCCGTCGCACGGCCCGCGGCGGGCTTGAGCCTGTGCAGGAAACCCAGTTCGACCACCTTGTTGATCGTGGTGTCGATCTGGTCGATCAGGCGCGCCTCGTTCGAGCTGTCGGGCAGGAACACGCGCACCAGGTCGACGATGTCGTCGCGGCCCAGCACCAGCCGGGTCTCGCTGCCGCTGGCATCGAACTCGATCAGCTTCTTGCGCAGCAAGGCCAGCAGCAGGCTCACCGGAAACGACAGCGCGCGGCGTGCCACCAGACGCGGCAGGCGGCGCGCGGCGTCATCGCCCTCGGCCGGATCCGGGCGGCTTTTCAGGAATGCATGCCCCTCGGCTTCGTCGAGCACCAGGTCCAGGCCCAGTACCGCCACGTAATCGCGCACCCGCGGCTGCAGGTTCAGCAGCGTGGCCCATTGGCGTTCGTCGGTGTCGCGGTACTGCACCCCCTTGAGCAGGCCGATCAGCAGCGTGGACAGGTCCGCGGCCGGGGCCGGTGCGGCGGTACCTGGCGCGTCTTCGGCAAGGATTGCCACGACATCGTCTTCTGTTCGTCCGATCATGGCGTTGTTCCATGCATGAAGATCACGCGCGGCAGGCGCGCGCTGCGGGTCGTGGGCTGTCCATCGGCGGCCAGTGCCTGCCAGCGGATGGTCTCGGGGGTGGCCTCGTCCACGACGGCGGAGAAAGCGTCGCTGCCCAGTTGCAGATACGCCACCAGCTCGGCCAGGCCATGTTGCAGCGGCTGGCCGCGCACCAGGTCGCCCAGCGTGATCTGCGCCTTGTCCTGCAGCGCATGGCGGATGTGGCGCGCCAGGCGCGCCTTGTCGACGACCACCTGCTCGAACAGCGCCGACGGGTCGACGTCGTCGTCACCCGGCTCCGCACGCAGCTCGGTGATGGCCGCATCGAGCGCGGGGGTGTACAAGGGCCGCTCCATCGGCAGCTCGATGCGCGCCTGCGGCTCGTCGAGCTCCATCACGTTGCCGGGCGGCGGCGCCGCGCGCAGCGCCAGCGCCTTGCTTTCGATCCCGTGCAGGATATCCATGATGCGGCGATTCTCCAGCCAGGCCTGGTCGTCCAGGAAACGGCGCAGCTGTTGCGACAGCGCGGCCACCGTGCGCTGCGTGTGCTCACCCGCCTCGAGCCAATCGTAATGCACGCGGCGGGTGCGGGCATCGGGCTGCAGCTCAGTCACGGCGGGCAGTTGCAACACCCGTTCGAGCAGTTCGGTCAGCTCCTCCTGCCGCCGGCTGGACAGCAGGAAGTCCCAAAAGGCGCGGAAACTGCGGCCCTGGTCGGAATCGGCGATTGCGTCGCGTTCGCCCATGATCTGCTCGAGCAAGGCCCCCTTGCCGCCTTCCCACAAGGCAATACGCTCCCGCACCCGCCGGTCGAGTTGGCGGAAGTTGTGCTCCACCTCGCGGAAATCGGCGAGCAGTTCGCGCGCGCCCTGGGTGAACTGCTGGAAACGGTCCTTGAGCGCGGTGTCGTCCAGCAGCGGCACGTCACCTCCGGCCACCCGCGCGATCTCGGCGTCGAGTTCATCGCGCCGCTTGTGCAGCTCGGCCAGGCGCCGGGCCGGGTCGGCCTCGCTGCCCTCGCTCATCTGCTTGAGCAGGTCGAACAGTGTCAGCAGGCGCGACTCGGTGCCGACGAACTGCCGCTCGGACAAGTGCCCAAGCCAGGCGATGGCCTTCTCGGTGGCCGGCGTCAGGTCGAACTGCGCTTCGTCGGTGCCGCTGCGATAGAACTTGCGCAACCAGCCCTTGTCGGGCGCGGCCCAGTCGTTCAGGTAGTCCAGTGCCGGCTTGGGGAAAGCGGCTTCGTCGCCCAGCAGTTGGCGCAGTGCATAGAGCTCGTCCTCCAGCGCCTCGGCCAGGTCGGCCGCCGCCATCACCCGCACGTTGGGCGCGACGAACACCCGCTGCAGGAAGCTGGCCACCAGCGGCGCATGGTCGGAGCGCAGCAGGCGCCAGGCCGGGTGGTGGGTGCGCAAGGAGTCGAGGGTGGTGAAGTCGAGGGGCATGGGCGGGGAAACCTCCGGGCCCGCATCACGTTCTCGGACGCCCGGCAAGGGGAGCTGGGTACGAGTCTAATGGGTCAGGCGCCCAATAAGCGACGCATCAGCAACGTTCGCATGTCCCTTCGTCCATCGACAATGAGATGGATGTAGACGCGTTGACCCGCAACGCGGTAGATCACGCGGTACGGCTTGAAAGCGACCTGCCGATAGTCCTTGATGCCAAGCTCGAGAAGCTCCTTCGGGTAGTTGCCTCGTTCAGGGAAGCGCTGCAGACTTTGCACGGCTTGCACCAGCCGATCGAGCACGCGATCGGCATTGGCCACGCAATCGAAATCCGCGATGTAGTCATGGAGGGACTCCAGGTCCTGTTCGGCGCCTCGTGTGAGCAGAACCTCGAAACGGACCGGCGCACCAGGCATCAGCCCTCGCCCCGCTTGGCCCTCAATCGGGCGACCACTTCGGCCACCGGCTTCACATGGCCTTGGGCCACCTCCTGCTGGCCCAGCGCCAGGATCTTGAGCAGTGCCAACGTTTTCTGGGTCTGCTCGAACGAGGCCACGTCCTGCAACACCGCCTTGGCTTCGCCATTTTGCGTGATGACCAGTGGTTCCCGGTTTTGGGCCAGCTGTGACAAGACCTCGGCGGCATTGGCCTTCAGGTAGCTGATCGGCTTGATTTGGGAGGAGTAATGCATGTGTGTGGCTCCGCGATCCAAGTAAGACTGAATACGGTCTGATTATGGTCCTTATGGAGCCGGATCGGACTCGAACGCGCTGCGGGTGCCACGATGCGCGCGTCGCCCACCCTTGCATTCCACAGTGTGGGCCGGTGACGCAACAGGCGCATCCCTCTTTGCGTCGACGATCGTGTCACCCCGTCGCGTGCCCCTGCCCCTCGACCGCCTTGCGACGCAGGTACTTCGGCGTGTCCTCGGTCATGTCGAGAGCGGCCGATTCGAACTGCGCCACCAGCCGCCCCCGGATGCGGCCGCTGGCATACAGCATCTCCTTGCGCGCCATCTCCACGTCCTGCGCCGCCAGTTCGACCAGGCGCTCGAGCTTGCCGGCCAGCCAGGGGTGGCTGGCGTATCGGGCCTTGGCGCGGGCCAGTGCGGCCTGGGCCTGGGCGCGGCGGCCCTGCTGGAGCAGCTCGCGCACCTGCAGGTTCAACTCGGCAAACGCGATCTCCTGCAGCCGGCGCGCCACCGTCTCGTCAGCCGGCACGCCGGCCAGGTCGGACAGCGGCATCACCGGCAAGGCCAGCGGTGCCGCATGCCAGGTGTGTTGCACGCCGTCGGCGTCGACGCCTTGCAGCGTCAAGGCCAGCGCGGTGAACGGCGCGCCGGGCCGGATGCCGGCCAGGGCCTGGGCCGGCACGTGCAGGCGCAGCAGCGTCCAGGCCTCGGCGGCCCAGGCCAGGTCGGGCAGGCCGAGCCAGCCGTCGGGGTTGGAGACCAGGCCACTGCGCCCCAGCGGCTCGACGATGACGCCACGGCTCGCCACCGGGCGCACCCGCAGCTGGCGCAGCCGCATCGCCTGCAGCAGGGCCAGCTCCTCGTCGAAGGCGTCGAACAGGTCTTGCGCACGCTGGCCGTAATACTGCTGGCCGCCGCCGGCGCTGGCCATGGCCTGCATCAGCTCCTCATTGAAGCCGCGGCCCAGGCCGACGGTGGTGGTGCTGACGCCGCACGCCAGCCACTGCCGGCAATGCTCGGCGATCACCGCCGGATCGGTCCAGCCCTGGTTGGCCTGGCCGTCGGACAACAACACCACGCGCGAGATCGCGCCGCCCGCGGCGGAGGCGCCGTCCCGCAGTTGCCCGGCGCCGGCCTCCCAGCCGGCGAACAGGTTGGTGCTGCCGCCACTCTCGACGCCGGCCAGCGCCTGCGCCACCACCCGCGCGCCGGGCGCGCGCGCCAGCGGCAACGGCAGCTGCACGTCGTGGTCGTACAACACGACGGCCAGTTCGTCGGCCGGATGCAGCCGCTCGCCGATGTGCTGCACGCAGCGCAACGCCTCGTCCAGCGGCGCGCCGGACATGCTGCCGGAGCGGTCGACGACCAGCGCCAGGCGCAGCGGAATGCGGGCACGGGGGCCGCCTGCGCCCTGCTCGTGCGCCGGCTGAGCCGGCGCCTGCACCCGCACCAGCACCTCGACGGTGCCGCCCTGGGCGGGGATGGCGGCGTGCAGCGGGGTCAGCTGCAGCGTGGGTTGCGGCGCCGCGCTGGCGGACGCGGCGCCGTTGTTCGACGGCGCAGCCGGCTGAGCGGCGGTGCCGGAGGGGGTCTTGTCATGGTTGTTCATGGTTTTCCGGGACTCCTGGTTGGTGACAGCGGATGGTTGGTGACAGCGGGAAACGGACAAACGCGTAGAACGCGCAACGGACGGGTCGGCAATCGGCCCATCGGGTGAACACGGAAACCGGACGGCCCGCCGCAGCAGGCCATCCGGCCACCGGGGCGACCCGCCCGCGCGCATGCGCCGGTCAATGCAGGTGCCGGCGCCGGGTGCGGTGCGCCGCGGTGACGATGGCCTGGTCTTCGGTGGCCACCACCATGTAGACGTCGAAATACCGCTCGGCCGCGGCGTATTCGGTGCGGCTCAGCAGCGCCTGCAGCCGCTGGCGCGCCGCGCGGTCGACCGTCTTGATCACCGCACCGTGGCCGTCGTGCCGGCTGCGCCCGTGCGCCAGCAGCAGCGCCAGGAACCAGGGCGGGATGCCGCGCTGCTGGGTGCGGATGGCGGCATGGCGGGTCAACGCGGGCTGCGGGCGGGTCGACGCCGCCGCCTCTGTCGCGGTCGCCGTCGCCGTTGCCGTCGCGGATGCGGATGCGGATGCGGATGCGGACGCGCCTGCGGCGTGGGCGGCAGAAAGAACATCGGCCAGGTGGGACAACATGCTCGGCTCCTTCATCGAGTGGTGATAGTGGCGGGACGGTGCAATGATGCGCAGCGCCAGGCTCACGGCGCAGGCCTGCCGGGCTGCGGGTTTGTCCAGTGGCGGGGCGGCCATGCGGGGGTGGACAGGGTCAGCGGGTGAGCCTGGCCTGAGAAGCTGTGAACGAATTGCCTGGCATGCGGCGCTGTTCCCCACCGGCCGTTCCGGCATGGCCAAGATTCGCGTCGGCAACTGGCGCGATGATGCCAACGGCCCGATGCAGGTGGTGTCCGGCCCGGTCGGCCGCGAACGCGTGCACTTCGAGGCGCCGCCCGCCGAACGCCTGGAGGCCGAGATGCTCCGATTCCTCGACTGGATCGATGCGCCGGCCGACGAACCGCTGCTCGTCAAGGCCGGCCTGGCACACCTGTGGTTCGTCACCATGCACCCGTTCGACGACGGCAATGGCCGCATCGCCCGCGCCATCGGCGACCTGATGCTGGCGCGCGCCGACAAAGCGCAGGACCCGCGCCGCTTCTACAGCCTGTCGGCCCAGATCCAGCGCGAACGCAAGGTCTATTACGACATCCTGGAGCGCACGCAAAAGGGCAACATGCTCGACGTAACCGAATGGCTGGCGTGGTTATTGGGTGCCCTGCATCGCGCAGTCGACCAGGCGCACCAGGAGCTGGACGCCGTCCTGGCCAAGGCGCGATTCTGGCAACGCTTCGGCAGCACACCCATGAACGAGCGGCAGGCCCGGCTGCTCAACCGCGTGCTCGACGGTCTTGACGGCAAGCTCACCACCAGTAAGTGGGCAACCATGGCCAAGTGTTCGCCGGACACCGCCTTGCGCGACATCCAGGACCTGTTGGCGCGCGGGGTGTTGCGCAAATCGGATGCCGGCGGGAGGAGCACGAGTTATGTGCTGGCCGATGTGACGGGGAAGTAATGAGCAGGTTGCGGCGAATCGGGGACGAAACAGACCTTGCACCCTGCCACCCACAACCCGGCTACGATCCACCCCAGGGAGGTCAACAAAAAAAACCATGGCCAACGACAACAACAATAACCACCGACTGGCGGTGCTGATCGACGCCGACAACGCGCAGCCGTCCGTCATCCAGGAACTGCTGGCGGAAGTGTCGCGTTACGGCACGGCGACGATCAAGCGCGCGTACGGTGACTGGACCAAGTCTCACCTCAAGGGCTGGAAGGACGTGCTGCACGCGCTGGCGATCCAGCCCATGCAGCAGTTCAGCTACACCAGCGGCAAGAACGCGACTGACGCGGCGCTGATCATCGACGCAATGGACGTGCTGCACGACGGCAAGGTGGACGGGTTTTGTCTGGTGTCGTCCGACAGCGATTTCACGCGGTTGGCCACGCGCATACGCGAGGCGGGGCTGACGGTGTTCGGCTTCGGCGAACAGAAGACGCCGGAAGCGTTCCAGGCGGCGTGCGATAAGTTCATCTTCACCGAGATCCTGCGCAACGACGTGCCGCCTGCGGCGCAGGAGAAGGAGGCCGAGCCAGGCCCATCACTCCCGCCGCTGCGCCCCATGATCCTGGCGGCCCTGCAGGCAGTCGCCAGGGACGACGGCTGGGCGATCCTGGGGCCGGTAGGCAGCCACATCACGAAGAACAATCCCTCGTTCGATGCCCGCAACTACGGCTTCGCCAAGCTCGGGGAGCTGATGCGCAAGCAGCCGTACCTGGAGGTGAAAGATGCGCCGGTGGGGGATGGGTCGGCGCATGTGCATATTTTGGTGCGGAGCCGACCGGGTCAGACGGGCCCTGCAGCCTGATCAGCAACCCACTCCGCCACCCGCCGAACACAACCGTCCAAATCGTCCCGCACCTGGAACACCCAGAAGCGCTGGATGTCCCAGCCCAGTTCCAGCAGCCTTTGGTTGCGAAGCTGGTCACGCAGGCACAGTTCGCCCGTCCAGCTGCGGTGGTAACGCTCGCCGTCTACCTCGATATCGAGCCGCCGGTCTCCGACGATGACCGCGAAGTCCAGGTCGTATTGTTCGATCGTGAACTGTGGGATGGCACGAATGCCTGCTGCGTGCATGGCGCGGTACAACACGCGCTCCCACTCCGAAACTTGCTCCGGCCGGGCAACGGGTGGGTACTCTGGCCCCATCGGGCCAGTCTGCGACTGTTGGTGCGTATTCGTCGACTCGTCCAATTCCGTCGCGTAACTCGCAAACTGTGCCAGATAAGCGACGTCGGACGCGCCGGCCGCCGCACGATCACCGACCACATGCAGCAGTGCCCGCGCCCGCGTGATCGCCACGTTGAACAAATGCCCATTGCTTCGAACAAAACCCAGTGCTCCCGCAGACATGCCCGCCGACACCACGGGCGAGAACAGCATCACGTCGCGCTCGTCGCCCTGGAATCGATGCACCGTGTCGACCAGCAACTGGCTCCTCTCCCTCACCAGCCCCAGCGGCTCGGAATCCTGCACCAATTGCTGTAACAGCTGCGCCTGCGCCCGAAACGGTGTAACCACGCCCACACTGCCGCCGTAAGCCCGTGTCACCAGCAGGTCCTCGAGTGCCGCTACCACCGCCTCGGCTTCGCGCACATTGCGTGCGCTCCCCGAGGCCGGCCGCGTCACCCGGCCCTGCACGTCCTGCCAGACGACGCCGGGTTCCTCCGGACGCGGACGCAGCAAGCTTTGATGATTGGTGGCAACCCGCAGCCGCCCTTCGTAAAACGCGCGATTGGCAAACCCGATGATGTCTGCGTGCGAGCGGTGATGGTCTCGCAGATTCACCAACCCACCATGAGGCACTATGCCAGCGGCCGCGTCGTACAGTGAGGCCACCGAATACATCCAGCCGACCCGTGTCTCCACCAGCCCGTAGCGATGCTGCAGTTCGCTGTCGCGCGGTCGGCTCAATGCGGAGATGTGACGCAACTGCTGCGGGTCGCCGATGATCACGCTGCGCTTGGCCCGGTAGAGCAGTGGCAACGCCGACGCAATGTCGCACTGGCTGGCCTCATCGATGACGACCAGGTCGAAGTAGCCCGGCTCCAATGGCACCCGCCCGCGTGCGGACAGCGAGGTGACGGCCCAACACGCAAACTGTTCGGTGACCCTGGGCTGCAATGCACGGGCCCGCTGCCACACCGAGCGATGCACTGCGTTGGCGTCCCCCCCGGTGATCAGTTGCAGCACCGCCACATAGTCGGAGACTTCCTTGCGTTGCTCGGCACTGAGCCGGCTCGGTGCCAGTTGCACCCAGTCGCGCCACAGACGCACGGAATTGCGTGCCAGCTGCTGGCTCAGTCCGGCACGCTGGCGGGCGATGTCCTCGAACGACGGCCCTGTTTCCAATGACTCGGCGGCATCCCTGAAGGCAAGCAGGTCTCGCGCGGCTCGCATACGCACCTTCCACTCGGCCATCGCCGCACGCACCGCGGCAAGCCCCTCTTCGGTGGCAACATGGGGCATCTCCAGCCCCAACGCCCTGGCCGACTCTGCTGAGGTGCGCAGTACCGTCGCCAGCTCTCGCAGCCGTCTGCCTACCACCATGGACCAGGCCAGCCGTACGGCGATGCCTTGCAGATCCCGGCTCGCTCGCACCATGCACTTTTCCAGTATGGCCATGTCGGCCTCGGCCTTGTCGACCATTGACCTGGTCAGCGCCGGCGCCAAGCGGCCGAGAATGCGCCGGGCCTGCTTGGCTTCGGCATCGAGCCGATCTGCCGTGTTGCGGGCTTCGAGCGTCTGCTGCTGAATCCGGTCAAGCTCGGACAACCTGTCGGTAAGGTCCCGGTGCCGCGCCAGGCTGTCGTCGTAATTGGCCTGGTCCTCCGGGCCCGAGCTGCCTGCCAGGAGCTTGGTCAAATAGTTCGCCAGCCGTTCCTGATATTGACCCGCCCCCAACCTCAGCAGCACTGGACGGCTGCCCAGAGCATTGACCCGTACCTCTACCACGTCGACGGCCTTGTTGTTCTTGCTGGCAAACAACACCTTCATGCCCCGCCAGGCCGCGTTGATCAACAAGTTGGTCACGACCTGCGACTTGCCCGTACCCGGCGGCCCGGTTACAACGGTGTGCGGCGACGACAGTGCCGAACGGACGGCCGCCCGCTGCTCCGAGTTCATCGGCAGCGCCTCGATCAATGGTTCGTCCGCGGATTCTTCATCTGTGTACGCGATGCCGCCGGCCAACCACTTGCCAAGTGCGGTGCGCGAGAGCGCGGATTCCGGCACCTCCGCCAAGGCCTTGAGCTCCGACTCCAGGCCGCTCGTGTAGGGTGAACGCTCCCCCGGCACCACGATCGCCCGGTTGTAGATGCCTTGCTCGTCCAGGGCCGACAACGCAGGAGTTGCAGAGCAATGCCGTGGATCCATCGCCTCGCGCCAATCCCACTCCGGCCGAATGCGCACCAGGCGGTCTACCAACTCCTCGGCATCCGGCAACTCCGCAAGGGGAAGGTTCAAACCGAGTTCTTCAGTTAGCCGGGCTGCCTCCTCGGCCAGTTGGGAACCATCCCCCATGGCGACGGTACGCAGGAACTTGCCATTGAGCATGGGCACGTCTTCGTCGATGCGCGGCAATGCAGGATCGTGCTGCGCGGAATCGATCCGCCACAACAGAATGGGTTCGACGAAGTACCCTTCCCAGCTGGCGGTGCGATGGTGGCGCAGGCGCACCGGATACCCCACCCATGCCACGAGCTTGCGCTGGTCGCCACGCACCTTCGCTAACAAGGCGGCGACACGAGGCTCGGCAAACCAGTTGTCCGACGCTCCGATCCATGGCAAGCACGGCAACTCGGCATACGATGGCGGCCCCCTGTCACTGCGTGCGAATGTGCTCGCCCCTTCGTCCATGTCCTGCCCGATGCAGGCGAGGAAGTAGCCGCACAGCCGGGCCAGTTCAGAGCCCGGCCCGGTCGAGCGTAGCGGCGAGCGCGCGCGTTCAGCCTCGACCAGGCGCCACTTGTAGTCCGCCCCTTGCTGAACCTCGCCTGCAAGATCGTGGGTCAGGCAGCGCTGCACCTCGTTGCGGTCGGCCCCTAGGGCCACAGCCAGCGCGGCCAGTTTGCGCGGCGGGCCGTTTCTCAACTCCATCAGCAGGAGGTCCCGCAGCATGGGTGCGGGTTGTTCGGAGTTGGGGCCGGCCGCGTCGGTCATCGTCTCTGACCCGAGGATGCCGCTCGATTACACCGCGCGCGGCCAATCGCCCAGCATCGGCTGGTGATCGTGTAGCGGAAACAATTGCCTGAGGAGATTCGGCGAACGGGTCAACATATCTTGGCAAGGGGCGAGGCGGTACAGCCCTCCAAAGTCGGCTAACGGATCGAATACTACATGGAAGCGTCCATTTGCTGACGCACCGTGAGTCGAAGCCAGAAGCGATTCGGCGTCCATCCAAAAACCTTCGAGCGTGTCAGAATCGGCGTAAAAAATTGGGAGGAATGGAGTGATCCTGAAATCAGCCGACGACAAGTCGAAGCGATTGGCATTGCTTGAGGACCTGCAACGATCAACGCTGCTGGACTTCCGTCAAAAGAAGTGGCTGCGCGAAGAACTGGTGCGAACGCGCAAGGGCATCAAGGGCGAGCAGGATTCGGCGCACTACCTCGACAACTACTTGGGGGACACCGAGAACCTGGCGCTCATGCACGACCTGCGCCTCGTGGTGGACGGAGAGGTCGCCCAGATCGACCACCTGGTCATCAACCGGGCACTGGGCATGTACCTGATCGAAACCAAGAACTACGCCGGTAACTTGGTCATCAACGAACTCGGCGAATACACGGTCGAATACGACGATTGCCGGTTCGGCATTCCCTCCCCCATGGAGCAGAGCCGACGGCATGAACGTATCCTGGCCAAACTGCTGGAGCGGTTGGACATCGTGGGCAGGACGCAGAAGACCCCGGACTTTCACCACGTCGTCATGCTCCATCCGAAGGCGGTCATTCAGCGGCCTCCCTCGAAACTGCACGACACACGCGACGTCATCAAGGCAGACCAGTTTCCCAGTTGGCACGATCAATTCGTCAGCAGCCACCGCGTCGGTTCGGTCTTCAAACTCGCAATGAATCTGCGCAGCGTCGACACGGTCAAGGAGTGTGCCCAAAAGCTGATTCGGCAGCATCGGCCCGCCGATCAATTGCACCTGCCGGATTTCATGCAACCAAAGCAACCGATCTCGTCGGTTCCCGCTAAGCCGTCGAAGGCCAGTGCCGCCCATGTTCGCGCGGAATCGGCACCTGTCGCTGCGTCGGCCGAGCCGGCCAAGAAACTGATTTGCGCGACGTGTGGCATCAAGATCAGCTTCCCGGAAGGCAAATTCTGTTGGAACAACACCAAGCGGTTTGGCGGCCTGCAGTATTGTCGCGAGCACCAGGCCGCGTTTTAGGTTCGAAATCCGGGTGCGGCAACGTTCAAGCGCTTCGTTGGACCCAACGCGTGCGATCGTGCGAGTGAACCGAGAACGCCCTAGTCGCCACTACCCTAACCGATCCCGCCCATAACCTCCCTTTAGCCAATATCCAGCAACCGTGGACGAGTCCGCACGCTACTACAACCAATTTGCAGCCGAATTCGCCCGGTCGACGGTCGACGTCGACATGACGCCGATCTATCAGCGGTTCCTGGCCGGGATACAGCCGGGCGCCAGCATCTTGGATGCAGGCTGCGGCTCGGGCCGCGACGCAAAGGCGTTCGCCGATCTTGGCTTCTGTGTCACCGCATTCGATGCGGCCGCCGAGCTTGCAAGAATCGCATCCGATTACTGCGGCTTCGAAGTGGCCGTACGCCGGTTCGAAGACGTGGACGAGGTTGCGCAATACGATGCGATATGGTGCTGCGCGAGCCTGTTGCATGTGCCAGCGGCCAAACTGCCCGGTGTATTTGCGCGCTTGTGGAGCGCGCTGCGCCCAGGCGGTGTCTTCTACGCCAGCTTCAAGCACGGCACCGGGGAACGGCTCCAAGGGGGACGGCGATTCACGGATGCCGATGAAGCCATAGTGCGCCAATGGTTCGAGGGCTTGCAAGACCTGCAAAGCGTCGACGTCTGGCTTACGAACGACCAACGGCCGGACCGTGCCGAGCGCTGGACCAATACGCTGGCGACCCGGGCGCACGCTTTGACCAGAAAGCTGGTGACAGGTGGCGACGACCACTTCTTGCCCTACCTGTCCGAAGCATTCACGCGAGCCACACATGTCGACTTCGGCGTCGCGTTCGTCAAGACGACCGGCCTGCGCCTTCTCTTGCCCGACCTGGAGTCGGTGCTCGAGGCAGGAGAATCGCGGCGGCTGCGCATCCTCACCAGCGACTATCTCGACATCACCGACCCCCAGGCGCTTCGGCTCCTGATGTTGCTCCAGGAGCGTGGGGCTGAAGTGCGCGTATACACGACGAAAGACAGCAGCTTCCACCTCAAGGCCTATATCTTCGCGACGCGGCATAACGGCGGCATCGTTACCGGGACAGCGTTCATCGGCTCGAGCAACATCAGTCGACAAGCGTTGCAAGATGGGCTGGAGTGGAACTATCGGGTCGTCTACCCGGATGACCTGGGTTTCCTGGAGGCCATACGGCAATTCGAAGAGCTGTTCGGACATCCTAGGGCATTGCCGCTGTCGGACGCATGGATCGACGCGTACGAACAGCGCCGCGAACCTCCTACCCGATCCGTCGCGCCGGGAATCCATGAACACGAAGCCCCGCCGATTCCGACCACAGTCCAAGTGAAGGCCTTGGCGGCGTTGTCGGCAACGCGCGACAGCGGCTACCGCCGCGGGCTGGTCGTACTGGCTACGGGTTTGGGCAAGACCTGGCTTGCCGCGTTCGATGCCGTGCGCATGGGCGCGCGCCGCGTGTTGTTCGTCGCGCACCGGGAAGAGATACTGAGCCAGGCTGCTGCCACATTCCTGCGCATTCGGCCGCAAGCCCGCGTCGGTTACTTCATGGGCCGCAGCCGCGACGCCGAAGTCGACGTCCTCTGCGCATCGGTGCAGACCTTGGCGAAGTCGGCCCACCTGGAGCGCTTTGCTCCACAACACTTCGACTACGTCGTCATCGACGAATTCCACCACGCCGCTGCGACCACCTACAGACGATTGCTGACGCACTTCGCTCCGTCCTTTCTGCTGGGCCTCACCGCGACACCCGACCGGACAGACCAGTCCGACATCTTGTCGTTGTGCGACGACAACCTGGTCTACAACTGCAATCTGTTCGACGGCATCCAGGCCGGCTTGCTGGCACCGTTTCACTACTATGGCATTGCCGACGACTCGGTCGACTATGACGAAGTACCTTGGCGCAATGGCCGCTTCGACCCCGAGCAGTTGTCCAACAAACTGGCGACCCTGGCCCGCGCTCGGCACGCGCTGCGCGAGTGGAGAAGCAAGGCGCAGCAGCGCACGCTGGCGTTTTGCGTATCGATTCGGCACGCAGACTACATGGCGGACCAGTTCAACCGCGCTGGCGTAGTCGCTGCAGCTGTCTATGCCGGCTCTGCGCTTGGACGCGCCCAGGCCCTGGAACGGCTGGAGGCCGGCACGCTACAGATCGTGTTCTCGGTCGACCTCTTCAACGAGGGCGTCGACCTACCCAGTATCGACACGGTCATGTTATTGCGCCCCACCGAATCCAAGATTCTGTTTCTGCAGCAATTGGGGCGCGGCCTGCGCCGCTGCGAAGGCAAGCAGCACCTGGTAGTGATGGACTTCATTGGCAACCACCAGAGTTTTCTGCACAAACCGCAGGCGCTGTTCGGCGTCGGCTCCACGTACCAGGCGCTGGCAGCGTTCGCGCGGCGTGTCGAGGCGAAAACGCAAACCCTGCCCGCAGGCTGCTACCTCAATTACGACTTGGCGATCATCGAGTTTCTCAAATCACTGGACAGCAGCGGGCCACAAAAAGACTACGAGGCGCTGCGCGACGTGCTGGGCCATCGCCCCACCCTCAGCGAGTTCTACCGAGCCGGCAGCAGCGTTCAGGCGATGCGCCAGCAAACTGGCCATTGGTTCGAGCTGGTTCGCAAGATGGGCGACCTCACCGAGGCGGAATCGGCCGTGGCGTCGGCGTTACAGGGCTTGCTGCGCGAAGTCGAGACCACCAACTTGACCAAGAGCTTCAAGATGGTGCTGCTGGAAGCCTTGCTAGAACTCGATGGCCTGCGCCAACCCACGCCGGTGGAGCAGCTCTGCCAGCATTCACGCGCCATACTCGATCGGCGCCAACCCCTGTTGGCCGACCTCTCCGCCGACATGCAGGGGATTTCCGGTGACGCCCCTGCGTGGCAACGGTATTGGCAAGACAACCCGATCAATGCGTGGATTGGTGGCAATCGCCCGGCAAACGCCGAGCGTTTTTTCAAGGTCAGCGAAAACGCGTTCTCGCTCGTTCAACACGTGTCGCCGGAACATGTTCCCGCGTTATCGGCCATGCTTCAGGAACTCGTCGACTACCGACTTGCCGCATACGAAACCCGCCTGGAACCAGCAGCAACCGGAAACAACGTCATACCGTTCCCCGCCAGAACGCGCGACAGGGTCGAATTACCCTATTTCCCGAACCTGAAAATTGCGTGCGGACACTTCAAGACCGGCCGCACCGACTCCGAAGAACACCGCGCATTGCCGATTGCCTATGGCCAACTCGATCCAGCCCGCCACTTCATCGCCCGCGCCAGCGGCAATTCGATGGACGGTGGCAAGAACCCGGTGCGTGATGGTGATCACCTGCTGCTCGAATTGATCAGCCCGGCGCGGGCCGGGTCCATTACGGGCTCCGTCGTGGCGATAGAGCGGCAAGACGACGGAGGTGGTGGCGACAACCAATACCTGCTGCGCGTCGTGACCAAGAACAAGGCTGGCCAATACGTGCTCAAGGCCAATAACCCCGCCTATGAGGATCTACCTGCAAAAGACAACATGCGAACATTGGCGCGCCTTCGCGCCGTGATCGACCCGTTGGATCTCGCGGTCGGCCAGCTCTTCATGCGCGAAGACATACCAACGCTTCTCGGCGAAACGTTCAACCCAGGCAACTGGAACGTGGGCCACGTCAACCTCAAGGACAAGAAGGCCCATGTGCTACTGGTCACGCTGAACAAGCAGGGCAAGTCGGCCGAACACCGCTACCTGGACCACTGGATCGACGAGCATCACTTCCACTGGCAAAGCCAGAATGCGACCACACCCGAAAGTATGCGCGGGCAGGAGATCATCCACCACGCCGCGCGGGGGATCGACATCCATCTTTTCGTACGCGACGGAAAGTTGTCTGGCGGCAAGGCTGCGCCGTTTGTCTACTACGGGCGGGCGACTTATGAGTCGCATCAGGGTAGTGCGCCGATGAGTGTGGTGTTTTCGGTTTGACCGGGCAAGAACTTGCCACGCTATGACCAGCAACCGAGACGAAATACAAGTCAATCATCGGTCGCCTGCGGTGCCCACCAAAAGAGCCAGTCAACGGTCTTCCAAGACGATGCCCACGAGCGCCTGATTGATGCCCTGTAGGCATGTCGCAGGGAGTCTTCGTTTGAACACCTCGTTCATCATCGCCGTGATCTCCGTCTTTATCGCCAATCGGCCGGCAACATTGATGCCTCTAAGTTGAAATACGCGTCGAAACGTCACGCAATGGCTTATTAACAGGTTGGCCAGTTCAAGCACCTGCCTCGAATCCACCCCCCCCAAGCAAAAGCGTTCTCAAACGTTCGACAAGGTCGCCCCTCGTCACCTGCGCGCTGCGAATGCCCAACGGCAGGCGCATGCAATAACTCTGGCTGGCACGTAATGCATCGAGCTTGACGAAAGCAAAACCTTCCCAACCGGTCCATTCGTCACGCCGTTCTTCATAGTCCAAAATAGAAATCAGGAACTGCCCTGGCGCAACTTTCTTGATCCGGACGGCAGAGGCAGAGACCACCTGCGCGGCGGCGAAGTACAAACGCCGGCCCACACACAGAGGAGAGCCAAGGGCGCGGTACTGGCACGAATACTCCTCGACCACGAACAGGCCTTTCTCGTTCTCGACCCGGGAAATGTTCAAGTTGACCAATGACTCCCAACCGCTGGCCATCCACCCTTGAAGAACAGAGCGAGGATTTGATCCCGCGCGCGAAATCGGCTCCGCTGCCCGATATGTACCGTTGTCGGTACAAGGATGCTTCGGCCAAGGTGGCCCCAACTCATCAAAGAAGACGCGTCCTCCATAAAGTGATTGGTAATAGTAAACAGGCGTGCCACAAACCGGGCATGTCGCGTTGGGGTTTACGTCGCCAGTTGCCCATTCGGTCCAGGTTTCGCGCTGACGCCCGACACGTCGTTCACGATCCAGTGGGGACCTAAACAACCAGGAGTCGTCTTCGATCGTGGCGCCACCGGCACCCAGACTGCCATACCAAACGCCGCCCCAGCCGCATTGACAATCCGGCGAATGGTTGAAGCCGTTGCACGCCATAGAAGAAGTGTCTGCGCGTCCAGTGTCGTTCCCAGTTGCCGGGTCTATACGTCGCGCAAACGGTCGTCAGCGATGTTCCAAACAAAGTCGGAGATCCACTTGATTTGGGATTGGTCTGCCGGTCTCGTCTGTTTCATCGTCTCTCTTTTCGTTGCGTTCAGCTATGTACAAACGATCGACCGGGGCGCTGATCGCATTGACAGCTGCGCGAGCAATATTGCATTCCACCGAACTCTCAATGCGGGAGAGTTCAGGATTGGACCGTACCGGGCATTTCGCACCGCCGCACCCTACGCTGTCCAAATCCGGCCTGGCAGAAGTTGGTCAGGTACGGCCAGTCAAAATGTGATGTTCACACATACCTCCCCACCCCCTCCAAAAACCCCCTCTGCACCTTGCTCCTCAATGCAGCGGGCTCCAACACCTGCACATCCCCCCCAAACCGCATGATGTCCCCCAAGATCTCCCGATCGTCGGAGTAAGGAACCGACAACACATAACTCCCGTCCTCCTCGGTGCGCGACTCCTGCATCGGATGCCAGGTCTCCCGTTCCACCCACCGCGCGCGCTCCTTGGTGAACCTGAGCACCGCCCAGGCCTTGGGTGTGCCCCCAAAAATCCCGTACCCCGCCCCCAGCGCCTCGTCGATGCTGCGCACCGAGGCTTCCTTGGCGCTGGTGTCCAGCACCTCGAGCTGGGCGATGGCGTCGATGCTGAAGTTGCGCAGGTCGTCGCGCAGATGGCACCAGGCGTCGAGGTACCAGTTGTCGCGGTAATGCACCAGGCGCTGGGGCGAGACTTCGCGCTCGACGGTCTGGCCGCTCTGGCGGTTGTAGTGGTGGATCTTCAGGCGCTTGCGCGCCATCGTGGCGGCGGCCACGGCTTCGAATTTTTCGGCCTTCACGCGGCGTTTGCCGGCATGCACGATACGAATGCGTTTGGCGATGTCCTTGTCGCTCAGACCGTGTTTGTGCATCAGTTCGGACAGGCGTTCCTGCAGCGGCTTGAGCTTGTCGCCCAGCAGGCCGGGCTCCAACTGGCTGAGCAGCTGCTGGATGGTCACCAGCGCCAGGATCTCATCCTGGTTGAACCACAGGCCGGGCAGTTCGGCGTTGGGCGAGGTCTTGTCCAGCAGGTAGCCGCCCTGGTCGCGGTCGTAACGGATGGGCACGTGCAGCTGGTCGCGCAGCTTGGCCAGGTCGCGCTTGAGTGTGGCGGCCGAGATCTCGAGCCGGTGCATCAGCTCGGCTGCCGGTACCGCAGTTCGGTCATTGAGCAAACCCCTGTATTGATACAGGCGCACCGCTTCACTCATGCGATTGTTCCCCCCTGTCGATGTTGTAATTTATTGCTACAAATGATAGTGCAAGTTCTGATCATCGCTGCGCCCACGCTCGCAGCATGAGGCCGGGTGTGGCCGTTCCCGTCTGCTTTTGCTGGACGGCCGATCAGCGCGGCAGGCTCACCGGGTGAGCCTCCGCCCGCACTGGCGCCGTCCGCGCGTGGGTAACCGCCCGGCCCGGCAGCGCCTGTCACGCCAGGCTGCGGTTTGACCAGGCTCACGCCACGAGCCCCGACGACGCCATCATCGAAGCTCAACAACGGAGTGTGATCATGGCAAAGAACAAGCCGGTTACCGTGGTGGCGGATCTCCCCGCTCCCGGTCCAGTGGACAACACGCAGTTCCAGGTCGTCTCGGACTTCCTGACCGAGCAGGGCTGGAACCACTCGTCGGACCAGGCGGAGGCGTATTTCTGGTTCATGCTGCGGCTCAAGGATGGCTCGGTGCGCGTGATCGTCGATGTTGCGCCGGCGTCGGAACGGGCGCGCCTGCAGGTATTTGCGACCTTGCCGGTTTTCGTGCCCCAGGCCCGACGAGCGGCCGTTTCCGAGGCCCTGATCCGGATCAATCGCCGTTCGGCTTTTGCCAGCTTCGACCTCGACCTGCACAACGGCGAGGTTCGTGCCCGCGCGGTGCTCGAGAACGACGCCATGATCAGCACCACGATGATCGAGCGCACCGTGTGCGGGGCACTGGATCTGGCCGACCAGTATTTCGCCGCCCTCCTGGCCGTCGCGTTCGGGCATGTGGCACCGGATACCATTCTGGAGATGGGCAGCCGCAGCGAGGGCACGCCGCTGCAGTAGGTGCTGGCGCAGCGGCGGGTTGGCGCAGCGGCATTGCCGTCCAGCGGTCGGCGGCGTGCCGGGGCGTTTCCACCACCTTGCCCGTGATGCCCGTCGAATTGAACCATTCCCGCGTGATGCCATCCACCTGACATGACCAGCGCCCTCACCCTCGGCCCGTTGTTACTGCCCTACGCCTTGCTGCTGGTTGTTGCCGGCGCGGGCACCAGCATGCTCGTGGGCCGCCTTATGGGCAGACGCACCGGCGTCGATGTCGAGAGCAGCTTGTGGAACGCGCTGCTGATCGGCGCGGTGGTGGCGCGCCTGGCCTTCGTGCTCGAATACAAGACACTGTATTTCGCGTCGCCGCTGAGCATCGTCGACATCCGCGACGGCGGCTGGAACGCCACGGCCGGACTGGCCGGTGCGTGGCTTTATGCGTTTCACCGCTACCAGAAGGACCCTTCGCTGCGCAAGGCACTGCAACGCGGCCTGCTGGCCGGCACCGCGGTGTTTGCGCTGGGCATCGGCTGGCTGGCCCTGCGGCCCGGGCCCACACAGCCCTTGCCGGCAATGCAGCTCGCCACGCTCGACGGGCGCACGGTGCAACTGGCCGACTTCGCCGGCAAACCGACGGTGGTGAACCTGTGGGCCACCTGGTGCCCGCCCTGCGTGCGCGAGATGCCGATGCTGCTGCACGCGCAGCGCCAGCATGAAGGCCACGTGAACTTCGTGTTCATCAACCAGGGGGAACAGGCCGCGCAGGTCGCACGCTGGCTGCACGCGCGGCAGCTCGACATGGCCAACATGCTGATCGACGACAAGCGCGCGGCCAGTGCGGCCTTCAAGCAGCAGGGTTACCCGACGACGCTGTTCTTCAATGCCCAGGGCGAGATGGTGGCTTCGCGGCTCGGTGAGCTGTCGGCAGCGACGCTGGAGCAGAGTCTGGCGAAGTCACGGTAGTGCCGGTTGTATCGGTGCAGGCAGCGGTCGATTGGCGACAAACGCCGCAGCGTTTTCCGCCGCGTCATTCATGTGCCGAATGCGAACCAGGTCTTCAGCGCGCATATTGCAGTTCAGCCGCCTGAACAGCCTCCTCCCGGAAGTAGCGCGACAAGTCGCCCGCAGTGCGCAAGTCCACCTTGCGTCCTCCCATCAACTGAGAGAGCCCGATCTCCATCGCGGCAATACCCAGCAGTACCGGGATGTGAGTCGGCTCCAACTCGATCAGCAGGTCGACATCACTGTCGGGACGCGCCGTACCCTTGAGCCGGGAACCAAACAACGAAAGCCGCCGGACATGATGCCGCTCACAATAACCTGCCAGGGTCGCTGGCGCGATTCCGAGCTTGTGATCCATGCAAACACCTGCATTGCGTCCCACACGCGTTTCCACTTGCAATTCTCCGCGGCCTGTTCCCGGCTGACAAAGCCGAAAGCAAAAAGGCCTTCAGGAATCGCTCCCTGAAGGCCTTTGGACTGTCTGTTGGTCGGTGTGAAAGGATTCGAACCTTCGACCCCTTGCACCCCATGCAAGTGCGCTACCAGGCTGCGCCACACACCGAAGACGGCGATTATAGCCCTGCGCCGAGGGCCATTTTCGCGGGATCAATATGACGGGGTCAGCAGGTCGCGGATTTCGGACAACTCGCGGCGCACCATCAGCCACTGGCCCGATGCGGGCACGGCCTGTTCGGCCTCGAGTTCGCTTTCGGTAAAGTCATCGAGGTCCGAATCGGAGGTTTCGATGACCTCGACGCCGTCGAGCAGCACCTCGCCGTTCTTGCGCCGGTCGCGTTCGTTTTGCAGGATCTCCTGCATCTTGTTGCGCGCGCCGCTGATGGTGAAGCCCTGGTCGTACAGCAGGTCGCGGATGCGCCGGATCATCAGCACTTCGTGGTGCTGGTAATAACGCCGGTTGCCACGGCGTTTCATGGGCCGCAGCTGGGTGAATTCCTGCTCCCAGTACCGCAGCACGTGGGGTTTGACGCCACACAGGTCTCCCACCTCCCCGATGGTGAAATAACGTTTGGCGGGAATCGACGGGAGATTTTTCCCCATTGAAATCAAAGCTGTAGGCGGCAAAGCTTCGAGGTTACTCTAAGACGCGCGCCATGCATAGCGTCAGCGGCAAGGCGCGGCAGAAATACTTGCGCCGTGTGGCTTATCGTGCGATTTGCACGTCGTCCAGGTCGATTTCGGAATCGTTGTCGTCGCCGTTGTCCAACACCACGGGCTGCGGTTGCCCCGCATCCTGGATCTGCTCCTTGAGCTTGTGGCTGGCATGGAAGGTGACGACCCGGCGCGCACGGATCGGGATCGCCTCGCCCGTGCGCGGGTTGCGGCCCGGGCGCGGCGCCTTGGTGCGGATCTGGAAGTTGCCGAAGCCGGAGATCTTGACGTCGGAGCCGTCGACCAGGCTGCTGGAGATCAGGTCGAAGAACGCGTCGATCATGTCCTTGGATTCCCGCTTGTTCAGACCGATCTGTTCGAACAGCAGTTCGGCCAGCTGGGCCTTGGTCAATGCCGGGGTCTCCAGGCTTTCAATCGCGAGTTCCATCGTGGTTGTCCTCTTGTTGTTCGTCAGTCGGTGGGCGCCGGCGAGCCGGCAGCTGCGACGAGGCTTTGCCGCCTATGCGCGCTGGCGTGCGCCCAGGTCGGTGGCCAGCTGGGCCAGCACCGCCTGCACGGCCTGCTCGATCTCCTCATCGGTCAGGGTAGTGGCGTCATTGTTGAGCGTCAAGCGAACGGCCAGGCTTTTTTCAGCCTTTGTCGGCGTGCTTGCAACACCTTGCGCTGCGTCAGACGCCGTTGCCGTGATCGCAGCCTTGGGGCGGTAGACGTCGAACAAGGTGGCGCTGCGCAACAAGCCCTTGGTGGGCGCCGCGTGCACGGCGGCCATCAGGGCCGCGTGGCTGACCTGCTCGGCAACCAGCACGGCGATGTCGCGTTCGACCGGCTGGTGCTTGGCCACCGGCCGGAACTCCGGGACCGGGCGCTGCAGCACGGCGTCGAGATCGAGTTCGAACATCACCGGCGCGCTGGCCAGCTCGTAGGCCTGGCGCCAGCGGGGGTGCAGTTCGCCCACAAAGCCGATGTCGCGGCCGTCGAGCGACACGCGCGCGCAGCGGCCCGGATGCATGGCCGGGTGTTCGGCCGCAACGAACTGCGCCTGGCGCGGAGCGAGCAAGGCTTCGACATCCCCCTTGGCGTCGAAGAAGTCGCCCTGGCGCTCCTTGCCCGACCATTGCAGCATGTCGGCACCACCCATGGCCATGGCGGCCAGACGCATGGGCTGGCGCAGGCCGGCCACTGCGGCCGGGCCGTCGACGACGGCGGCGTCACGTTCATAGACACGGCCGAGTTCGAACACCCGCACCCGGTCGGCACGGCGGTCCTGGTTGAACTTGACGACCTGCAGCAGGGAACCGAGCAGGGACGAGCGCATCACGCTCATCTGGCTGGCAATCGGGTTGAGCAGCTTGACGGGATCGGCATTGCCGGCGAGCTCGCGCTCCCACCGCGCCTCGACGAAGCTGTAGTTGATGGTCTCCTGGTAGCCCAGGGCGGCCAGCTGCCGCCGCACGCCGAAGGCGCTGCGCCGGGCCTCGGGCCGGATGAAGGCGGTGATCGGGCCTTGTGGTGGCGTGGTCGGCAAGGCGTCGTAACCGATCATGCGCGCGACTTCCTCGATCAGGTCCTCTTCGATCAGCAGGTCGAAGCGATACGACGGCGGCAGCACGGTCAAGGTGCCGGCGGCGGCGTCGCCGGTGGGCGCCAGGCCCAGGCGCGACAACGCGTCTTCGCAGGCTTCGAGGGTCAGCGGCATGCCGATGACCTTGGCCGCACGGGCCACACGCAGCGTCACTGGCTGGGGCTTGGGCATGTTGACCTGCTGGTCGTCGATCGGGCCGCAGACGGTTTCCCGGGTGCCGCAGATGTCGATGATCAGTTGCGTGATGCGCTCGACATGCTCGACGGTCTGGCTCGGGTCGACGCCGCGCTCGAAGCGGTGGCCGGCATCGGTGGTGAAGTTGAACCGGCGCGAGCGCCCGGCCACCGCCTGCGGCCACCAGAAGGCGGCCTCGACATAGACGTTGCGCGTATCGTCGGACACGGCTGTCGCGTCACCGCCCATGATGCCGGCCAGCGACTCGACCTCGCGTTCGTCGGCGATCACGCCGACCTGCTCGTCCACCGTCACGGTGTTGCCGTTGAGCAGCTTGAGTTGCTCGCCCGCCTTGCCCCAGCGCACGTCCAGGCCACCGTGGATCTTGTCGAGGTCGAAGATGTGCGAGGGTCGGCCGAATTCGAACATCACGTAGTTCGAGATATCGACCAGCGCATTGACGCTGCGCTGGCCGCAACGCGCCAGGCGCTCGACCATCCAGGCCGGCGTCGCGGCCCGCGGGTTCAGGTTGCGCACGATGCGGCCGGTGAAGCGGCCACACAGGTCGGGCGCGCTGATGGTCACCGGCAGCGTGTCGTCGCAGCCGGTCTCTACCGGCGGGAAACCCGGCAGGCGCAGCGCGGCGCCGGTCAGCGCCGCGGCCTCGCGCGCCACGCCATAGACGCTCAGGCAATGCGCCAGGTTGGGTGTGAGCTTGACGGTGAGCAGCGCGTCGTCGAGCCGCAGCGTCTCGCGCACGTTCTGGCCCAGCGGGGCGTCGGCGGCCAGTTCGAGCAGGCCGCCATGGTCGTCGGACAGTTGCAGCTCCTTGGCCGAGCACAACATGCCGTGGCTCTCGACACCGCGCAACTTGCCAACCTTGATCTGGAACGGCTTGCCGTCGGCTCCGGGCGGCAACACGGCGCCGACCATGGCACACGGCACCTTGATGCCGACACGCGCGTTTGGCGCGCCGCAGACGATGTCGAGCAGTTCGCCCTGCCCCACGTCGACCTTGCACACCCGCAGGCGGTCGGCGTTCGGGTGCTGCACGGCCTCCTTGATCTCGCCCACGACGATCTGGCTGAAGGGTGGTGCGACCGGCTGGACGTCTTCGATCTCCAGGCCGGCCATCGTCAGCGTATCGGCCAGTTCACGCGTGTTCAGTGCAGGGTTGCAAAAGGTACGCAACCAGGATTCGGGGAATTGCATGGATTCGGGCTCGCTCGTGCTGTTGCTTGCTTGCTTGTTGTCGACTTGTCGATCGTCGGCGCGATCGATCAGGCTTGCTGGAATTGGGACAGGAACCGCAGGTCGCCGTCGAAGAACAGGCGCAGGTCGTCGACGCCGTAACGCAGCATGGTCAGCCGGTCGATGCCGGTGCCGAAGGCGAAACCGATGTGGCGCTCCGGGTCGAGCCCCATGTTGCGGATCACCTGCGGGTGCACCTGGCCGGAGCCGGACACCTCGAGCCAGCGGCCCTTGAGCGGCCCGCTGCCGAACTGGATGTCGATCTCGGCGCTGGGTTCGGTGAACGGGAAATAACTGGGCCGGAACCGGATCTGCAGGTCGCGGGTCTCGAAGAAGGCCTGGATGAAGTCGAGGTAGACCGCCTTGAGGTCCTTGAAGCTGACGTTCTCGCCAACCCACAGGCCTTCGACCTGGTGGAACATGGGCGAATGGGTGGCATCGCTGTCGACGCGGTAGGTGCGGCCTGGGGCAATGACGCGGATGTCGGGCATGGACTCGCCCCGGGCGATGACGTCGGCGTAGCGGGCCGCGTGGGCCTGCGCGTAACGAATCTGCATCGGCGAGGTGTGCGGGCGCAGGTTGAGCCAGCGGCCTTCGGCGTCCTTCATGTCGACGTAGAAGGTGTCCTGCATCGAGCGGGCCGGATGGTTCTCGGGATTGTTCAGGGCGGTGAAGCTGTACCAGTCGGTCTCGATCTCGGGGCCATCGGCCACGTCGAAACCCATGGAGCCGAAGATGGCCTCGATACGCTCCATCGTCATCGCGATCGGGTGCAGGCCGCCACCACCGCGCCGGCGGCCCGGCAGGCTGACGTCGAGCGCCTCGGCCTGCAACTGCAACTGCAGTTCCGCTTCGGCCAGCGCCTCGCGTCGTGCCTGCAACGCGGCCTCGATCGCCTGCTTGGCGAGGTTGATCTGCGCCCCCTGGGCTTTTTTCTCGTCGACCGGCAAGGCGGCCAGGCCTTTCATGAGTTCGGTGATGCGACCGGACTTGCCCAGGAACTGCGCCTTGGCGTTCTCCAGTTCGGCGGGCGCCCTGGCGGCGGCAAATGCAGCCGTGGCGGCGTCAACAATGGCGTTCAATGCGGTCATGGTCGAGGAAGAATGAGGTTCACGAAAAAGAACGGGGGCTAGCGCTGGTCAAAGCCCTAGCCCCCGCATGCTGAGTCGGTGCCGGCCGCTTGCGCCGCCGACACGCGATTCTGCCGGTCAAGCAGCCAGCTTGGCCTTGACTTGCTCCACGATACCGGCGAACGCCGGCATGTCGTGCACCGCGATATCGGACAGAACCTTGCGGTCGATCTCGATACCGGCCTTCTTCAGACCGTTGGCGAACTGGCTGTAGGTCATGCCGCATGAACGCGCAGCGGCGTTGATACGGGCGATCCACAACTGGCGGAACACGCGTTTCTTGGTACGGCGATCACGGTAGGCGTATTGGCCTGCCTTCATCACCGCTTGCTTGGCAACGCGGAAGACGTTGCCGCGGCGACCGCGGAAGCCCTTGGCGAGGGCGAGAACTTTCTTGTGGCGGGCGCGAGCCGTTACACCACGTTTGACGCGAGGCATGTGTTACTCCTTGTTCGTCGTGAATCAGATACCGAAACCGGGCAACATCTGCGCCATGTGACCCATATTGGTCTCATGGACAGCGGTTGCGCCCCGGAGTTGGCGCTTGTTCTTGGTGGTCTTCTTGGTCAGGATGTGACGTTTGAAGGCTTGACCGCGCTTGACGGTGCCACCGGGACGAACGCGGAAACGTTTTTTCGCGCTGCTCTTGGTCTTCATCTTGGGCATTGAAATGCTCCTTCTACTTTGTGCTCGTGAGGCGTCTGCAAACAATTGCAGCCTTGTTGGCCCCGAGCCACTTGTGTGGCGAGTTGATGGCTCACCACTTGTGTGGCGAGTTGATGGCTCACCACTGGCCGGCGGTTCTACCCGCCAACCTTGCCACCCGACGGGTGACCAAACCCGTCGGACGCAATCTCGATTCCAGCTTACGACGTCGCCGTTGCAGGAGCGTCGGCAGCCGCCTTGGGCGCCGGCTTCTTCTTGCTCGGTGCGATCATCATGATCATCTGGCGCCCTTCCAGCTTCGGAAACTGCTCCACGACGATGGTTTCACCCAGCTCGGCACGGATACGGTTGAGCAACGCCATCCCGATTTCCTGGTGCGTGATCTCGCGGCCGCGATACCGCAGCGTGATCTTGCATTTGTCGCCATCAGCGAGAAACCGCTTGATGTTGCGCATCTTGATGTTGTAGTCGCCGTCGTCGGTACCCGGACGAAACTTGACTTCCTTGATCTCGATGACCGTCTGCTTGGCTTTGGCTTCCGCCGCCTTCTTCTGCTCCTGGTACTTGAACTTCCCGTAGTCCATCAAGCGACAGACCGGCGGATTCGCCGTGGGGGAAATTTCAACCAGGTCGACATCGTGCTCCCCAGCCATACGGAGTGCATCCTGGAGGCTGACGATACCCAAGGGTTCGTTTTCGGGGCCGGAGAGTCGGACTTCCGGGGACATGATCTCCCGGTTCAGGCGGTGCTTGCGTTCTTCGCGGTGACGACGGTCACGATATTCAGTAGCGATGGTTCATTCCTTTTCAGTGGTTTGCTGCCAAAGACAGCCATTGCCGCGACACCACGAACGGCACTGAAGCCGCCGTGGTGCCCCACAACGGGTCAGTGAGCGATGTCGGCAAGAACCTTTTCCAGGAAAGCCTGCTGGGACATCACGCCGAGGTCAACATTGCCCCGGGCTCGCACTGCAACGGCGCCAGCCGCCATCTCCTTGTCACCAACGACAAGGATGAAGGGCGGCTTTTGCAACGAATGCTCCCGTATTTTATACGTGATCTTCTCGTTACGGAGGTCCAACTGCACCCTTATGCCCTGTTTCTGCAGCATTTTGGCCACATCGCGCGCATATTCGGCCTGCGCGTCGGTGATGTTGAGCAAGGACACCTGCACCGGTGCGAGCCAGGTCGGCAACGCGCCGGCACTCTCCTCGATCAGGATGCCGATGAAGCGCTCCAGGCTGCCGACGATGGCCCGGTGCAGCATGACCGGGCGATGGCGGGCACCGTCTTCGCCCACGTATTCCGCGTCCAGGCGCTCGGGCATCGAGAAGTCGACCTGCATCGTGCCGCATTGCCATTGCCGACCGATCGCGTCCTTCAGCGTGTATTCGATCTTGGGCCCGTAGAACGCACCCTCGCCCGGCGAGATCTCGAACTCGCAGCCCGAAGCGCGCAGGCTCTCGATCAGCGCAGCCTCGGCCGTGTCCCAGACGGCGTCCGAGCCTATGCGTTTCTCGGGTCGCGTGGCGATCTTGTAGATGATGTCGGTGAAGCCGAAGTCCTTGTAGACCTTTTGCAGCAGCGCCGTGTAGTCGACGCACTCCTGCAGGATCTGGTCTTCGGTGCAGAAGATATGGCCGTCGTCCTGCGTGAAGCCACGCACCCGCATGATGCCGTGCAACCCGCCCGAAGGTTCGTTGCGGTGACATTGGCCGAACTCGCCATACCGCAACGGCAGGTCGCGGTAACTCTTGATGCCCTGCTTGAAGATCAGGATGTGGCCCGGGCAGTTCATCGGCTTGAGCGCGTATTCGCGCTTCTCCGACTCGGTGACGAACATGTTCTCGCGGTATTTGTCCCAGTGGCCCGTTTTTTCCCACAAGGTCTTGTCGATGATCTGCGGGCCCTTGACCTCCTGGTAACCGTTGTCGCGATACACCTTGCGCATGTATTGCTCGACACCTTGCCACAAGGTCCAGCCCTTCGGATGCCAGAACACCAGTCCGGGGGCGTGATCGTCGATGTGGAACAGGTCGAGCTCGCGGCCGAGTTTGCGGTGGTCGCGCTTCTCGGCTTCCGCCAGCATCGTCAGGTATTGCTGCAGTTCGTCCTTGCTGGCCCAGGCCGTGCCGTAGACACGTTGCAGCATCTCGTTGCGGTGGTCTCCGCGCCAATAGGCGCCGGCCACCTTCATCAGCTTGAAATGCTTGAGCTTGCCGGTGCTGGGCACGTGCGGGCCCCGGCACAGGTCTTCGAACGTGCCCTCGCGGTACAGCGACACGTCCTGATCGGCCGGAATGCTGGCAATGATCTCGGCCTTGTAGGC
Organism: Comamonadaceae bacterium G21597-S1; assembly: GCA_027214345.1. Taxonomy (GTDB): domain Bacteria; phylum Pseudomonadota; class Gammaproteobacteria; order Burkholderiales; family Burkholderiaceae_C; genus CAISIP01. Next base: position 158,915 of record JAPWHR010000005.1, on the reverse strand, counting down.
TTCGCCGATACTCTTGAAATAGGCCACCGCCTCATCCCGCGGCAAGACGCGCCGGGTCACCGGCTCGTCCTTGGCAGCGAGTTCGCCCATCTTCTTCTCGATCGCGACCAGGTCGTCGGGACCGAACGGACGCTTGTACGCGAAGTCGTAATAGAAGCCGTTTTCGATCACCGGGCCGATCGTGACCTGGGCTTCGGGAAACAGCTCCTTGACGGCATACGCCAGCAGGTGGGCCGTGGAATGGCGGATCACCTCGAGGCCGTCGGCGTCCTTGGCGGTGATGATGGACAAGGCACTGTCGGCCTCGATGCGGTAGCTGGTGTCGACGACCTTGCCGTCGATCTTGCCGGCCAATGCGGCCTTGGCCAGGCCGGAGCCGATCGACGCGGCCACATCGGCGACCGTCACCGGGCCGGGAAATTCTCGCTGGGAGCCATCGGGCAATGTGATGTTGATCATGGTTCGGTTGAGTGTGCTGGGCGCAACAAAAAAGCGCGGAACGAGCCGCGCTTTTCTGGGGATGAGGGAAACAATATGCCGGGCGCACGAGGCGCGCGGACAAGGCCCCGTGAGTTATGAATGACCGGCGGTGGTAGTTCGCGGTGTCATAACCAACAATGCCTTTCTCGTTCTTACATCCGGGTTGAAGATGGCCCGAGTGTAACCCAGGGCCATCCGGTACTCAGCCAACTCAGTGGAACTGCTCTTCCTCGGTGGATCCGGTCAGCGCCGTGACGCTGGACTTGCCGCCCTGGATGACCGTCGTCACCTCGTCGAAATAACCGGTGCCGACTTCCTGCTGGTGCGACACGAAGGTGTACCCCCGCTCGCGTGCGCCGAATTCGGGCTCCTGCACCTTCTCGACATAGGCCGACATGCCGCGCTTCACGTAGTCCTGCGCCAAGTCGAACATGTTGTACCACATGGAGTGAATGCCGGCCAGGGTGATGAACTGGTACTTGTAGCCCATGGCGCCGAGTTCGCGCTGGAACTTGGCGATGGTCGCGTCGTCCAGGTTCTTCTTCCAGTTGAACGAGGGCGAGCAGTTGTAGGCCAGCATCTTGCCCGGATGCACCTTGTGCACGGCGTCGGCGAACTTCTTCGCGAACTCCAGGTCCGGCGTGCCGGTCTCGCACCAGACCAGGTCGGCGTAACGGGCGTAGGCAATGGCGCGCGAGATCGCCTGGTCGATGCCCTTGCGCGTCTTGTAGAAACCTTCGGCCGTGCGCTCGCCGGTGATGAAGGGCTTGTCGTTCTCGTCGTAGTCGCTGGTCAACAGGTCGGCGGCTTCCGCGTCGGTGCGGGCGATCACCAGCGAAGGCACGCCCGCCACGTCGGCGGCCATGCGAGCGGCGATCAGCTTCTGGCAGGCCTCGGCTGTCGGCACCAGCACCTTGCCACCCATGTGGCCGCATTTCTTGACCGAGGCGAGCTGGTCTTCCCAGTGCACGCCGGCGGCACCGGCCTTGATCATGGCCTTCATCAGCTCGAAGGCGTTGAGTACGCCACCGAAACCGGCCTCGGCGTCGGCGACGATGGGCGCGAAGTTGTCGATGTAGCCATCGTCACCGGCATCGATACCCTTGGAGTGCTGGATCTCGTCGGCGCGGCGGAAGGTATTGTTGATGCGCTCGACCACGGTCGGCACCGAATCGACCGGATACAGCGACTGGTCGGGATACATCGATGCGTAGGAGTTGTTGTCGGCAGCGACCTGCCAGCCCGACAGGTAGATGGCCTTGATGCCGGCCTTGACCTGCTGCATGGCCTGACCACCGGTCAGTGCACCCAGGCAATTGATATAGGGCTCGGTGTGCAGCAGGTTCCACAACTTCTCGGCGCCACGGCGCGCCAGCGTATGCTCGATCGGGAAGGATCCGCGCAGGCGGACCACGTCGGCTGCGCTGTAGCCGCGCTCGACCCCCTTCCAGCGCGGGTTGGTGGCCCAGTCTTTTTCCAGGGCTTCGATTTGCTGGGCACGGCTGAGTTGCTCAGAGAGGCTTTGTGGCATGGAACTACTCCTTGGTTGATGAATGAACAAAAAAAACAATGACTGCCGCTGGGGCACGAAAGGGCCTGCTGACGCGGGCTGCAGACCATCCACCCTCACTGCGCTTGAAATTATTCTAAGTCTTATATAAGAGTTTCGTTCATCTTATGTCTTATACAAGAGTAAAAACTTTCCGTTGAAAATCAATAGCTTGCACATGTCTTTCGCATTAAGAAAGCATTTCCCTCATAACGGCAAATTTTGACGCGCCGCAGCATCGCTGAATCCCGCATGATGAAAGCATTGCCAGCATCATGCAAGCGCGCGTACGGAACACGGGTGCGGCGGCATGACCCAGACGTTCGGCCCAGGCTCGCCTGCGGGAATCGGGATGGATTCGACGTCCACCGGCTCAGACGCCGGCGGCGCTAGCGGGACTCGTGGCGCTCAGCGCAGAGCGACCGTCTCCGCGCGCATGGCCGCGGCGATTTCGCGCTCGCGCCGGCGCGTCTGGCGAGCTACCCAGACGCTGTAGGCGATGATGACCGTCGTGACCGTGACGATCAACAACGTCGCTGCCGCATAGATGGTCGGGTTGATGCCGCGCCGCGCATACCCGAAGATCACCTGCGGCAAGGTGTTGACTCCCGGGCCGGACAGAAACTCCGAGATCACCACATCGTCGAACGACAGCGTGAACGACAACAGGAAGGCCGCCAGGATGGCCTGCGCGATATTGGGCAGGGTGATCAGGAAAAACACCTGGTACGGCCGCGCCCCCAGATCCATCGCGGCCTCCTCGATCGAGCGGTCCATTTCCATCAGGCGCGACTGGATCACGACCATCGCGTAGGCCATGCCCAGCAAGGTGTGGCCCATGATGATGGTCAACATGCCGCGCGGCGGCCAGCCGAGAAAGTCCTGCGCGCCCACCATCAGCAGCAGCAGCGACAGGCCGATGACGACCTCGGGCATCACCAGCGGCGCATTGACCATGCCCGAGAACACGGTGCGACCGGGAAAGCGCCGGTAACGCACCAGCACGAATGCGGCGAACGTGCCCAGCACGGCCGACAACACGCCGGTCACGGTAGCAACCTTCACCGAGAGCCAGAAACCATCGACGATGCGCGAATCCCGTGTGAGCGCCTCGTACCAGCACAACGAGAAACCGGTGAAGCGTGCGTCCTGCCGTGTGTCGTTGAACGAGAACAACATCATGAAAAAAAGCGGCACGTACAGGAACAGGAACACGATGCCCAGCCAGAGCTTGCCGACATGCTTGTGCAACAGGGATGTCATCGCGGCCCCTACTTGCGGTTGTCGGCGGATTCGCCGGTGTAGTGGTAGTAGATCGCGAGCGGCACCACGATGAACGCGATCATGATCACCGCCAGCGCGGTGGCACGAGGCCAGTTGTTGCTGGTGAACATCTCGTCCCAGACCACGCGGCCGATCATGATGTTCTCGGGGCCGCCGAGCAGCGACGGGATCACGAACTCGCCCACCGACGGAATGAACACCAGCATGAAGCCCGCGACGATACCCGAGCGCGACAGCGGCACGGTCACCAGCCAGAACGCCTTGAACGGCGATGCGCCGAGGTCGTAGGCTGCCTCGAGCAGCCGGAAGTCCATCTTCACCAGATTGGCATACAGCGGCAGGATCATGAACGGCAGGTAGACATAGGTCATGCCCACCAGCATCGACACGTTGGTGTAGAGCATGAAGATCGGCTCGTCGGTGATGCCCAGCCACATCATTGCCTGGTTGACGATGCCCTGGTCTGCCAGGATGCCTTTCCAGGCGTAGACCCGCAGCAGGAACGAGGTCCAGAATGGCAGCATCACCATCATCAGCAGCGCGGGGCGCACGCTGGGCCGGGAGCGGGCGATGAAGTACGAAAACGGATAACCGATCACCAGGCACAACAAGGCCGTGCACAAGGCATACCAGATCGAGCGCAGGTAGGCTTCGATGTAGATGGTGTCGAACAGCGCACCGTCTTCGCCGCGGCGGAAGATCGACCAGTAGTTCTCGTACTTGAGCTTGAGCACGCCGGTCTCGGTATCCCAGATCGGCTTGAACGGATGGATGTCGTTGCCCATGTCCACGAAGCTGATGTACAGCAGGATCAGGAACGGCAGCAGGAAGAACACGAACAACCACACGTACGGCACGCCGATGACGAATCGGCGACCAGGCATCGGCAGGGAGAACTTGGCCATGGTGCGTGCCCGGCTCAGTCGCGCAACACGACGCCGGCGTCGTCGTTCCACCAAAAATATACGTCGTCGCCCCAGGTGATGCCGCTGTGCTCGTGGCGGGAGGTGTTGGACTCGGTGACCCGGACCTGCGAGCCGTCGCTGGCGGCCACGATATAGGTGTTGTAGGAGCCGAAGTAAGCGATCTCCTTGACCTTGCCGGTGAACACGTTCTTGTCCGCCGCCGGCCGGCTCTTGCCGATCTGCATCTTCTCGGGCCGCACGGCCACCGCCATGCGCATGTTCAGGGTTCCGCTGACACCGTGGCCGATGTGGATCTCGCCGATGCCGGTCGTCGCGGCGCAGCGGTCGGCCTCGTCCACGCTGAGCCGGCCTTCGAACAGGTTGACGTTGCCGATGAAGTCAGCCACGAACCGGTTCGCCGGATGTTCATACACCTCTTCGGGTGAGCCGACCTGCAGCACCCTGCCCTTGCTCATGATCGCAATCCGGTTGGCCATGGTCATGGCTTCTTCCTGGTCATGCGTCACCATCACGCAGGTCACCTCGACCTTCTCGATGATGTTCACCAGCTCGAACTGCGTTTGTTCGCGCAGCTTCTTGTCCAGCGCGCCCAGCGGTTCGTCGAGCAGCAGCAGCTTGGGTCGCTTGGCCAGGCTGCGTGCCAGCGCCACCCGCTGCTGCTGGCCGCCGGAGAGCTGGTGCGGCTTGCGCCTGGCGAAGGGGCCCAGTTGCACCAGGTCGAGCATCTCGCCGACTCGTTGCTTGACCTCGGCCTTGGGCAGGCCTTCGCGCTTGAGGCCGAAGGCCACGTTCTCCCAGATGTCCAGATGGGGAAACAAGGCATACGACTGGAACATCATGTTCATCGGCCGGTCGTAGGGCGGAAACTGCGCCACGTCCTGGCCGCCGAGCAAGACCCGGCCGGCGGTCGGCTTTTCGAATCCCGCAAGCATGCGCAGCAGCGTCGACTTGCCGCAACCCGAACTGCCCAGCAGCGCGAAGATCTCGCCACGCCCGATCGACAATGACACATCGTCCACCGCGAGTGCCTCGTCGAACCGCTTCACCAGCTTCTCGGTGACGAGAAACCCTTCCACCGGGTCATTGTTTGCCATCGATCGATCCTGCTCCGGTCATGCGCCACCCCAAAAAAAACGGGCTGTTCATACCAGGTACAAACAGCCCGCGACACTCGAGACGTGTGCCTTACTTGCCCTTCTTGAACCCGTTGTAGGCGTTGGCCATGGCTTCCCGGGCTTCGTTGGTGAAGCTGCCCGGCGGGATCATCTTCTCCAGGTAGGCCGACTCGACGAAGATCGTCTTGTTGCCGGCAATCTCCGGCTTGATCTTGTCCATGGCGGCCAGGTTGCCGGTCGGATAGGTCATGTCGTTGGCCATCGCAGCCGCGTTCTCGGCGCGCAGGTAGAAGTCGATGAACGCATGCGCGTTCTTCGGATGCTTGGCGTCCTTGGTGATGCCCATGGTGTCAAAGAAGATCAACGCACCGGTACTGGGCAACATGGCCTCGATCACGTCCTTGGACTTGTTCTCCTTGGCCCGCTCGGCGGCGATGTTGATGTCGCCCGACCAGCCGATCGCCACGCAGGCCTTGCCGCTGGAAATGTCGTCGATCATGGTCGAGCTGAACAGCCGAACGTCCTTGCGCACCTTGGCCAGCATCTCGGCGGCCGCCGCATAGTCGGCCGGATCGTTGGAATACGCGTCCTTGCCGATGTAGTGCAAGGCCACCGGAATGATCTCGGTGGGCGAATCCAGGTAGGCGATGCCGCAGGACTTGAGCTTGCTGGTGTATTTCGGGTCGAACACCAGGTCCCAGGCGTTTTCAGGCATCGGCATCTTGCCCAACGCCTTCTCGGCCTTGGTCTTGTTGATCCCCACGGTGGTGAAGCCCCAGGCCCACGGCACCAGATGCTTGTTGTCGGGATCGGCCTTGGTCAACGTCTTGAGAATGGCAGGATCGAGGTTGGCCAGGTTCGGGATCTTGGACTTGTCCAGCGCCTGCATCAGTCCGCCTTCGATCTGCGGCTTGGCGAACACCGTGCCGGGCACGACGATGTCGTAACCGGAGTTGCCGGCCACCAGCTTGGCATGCAAGGCCTCGTTGGTCTCGAAGGTGTCGTAGTTGACCTTGATACCGGACTCCTTCTCGAACGCGGCAATCATGCCTTCGGGAATGTAGTCGGGCCAGTTGTAGATATTGAGGACTTTCTCCTCCTCCGGCTCTGGCGGCGGTGCCGGAGCGGCAGCCGGAGCGGCGGCCACCGGAGCCGGCGCGGGAGCCGGCGCTTCTTCCTTCTTGCCGCACGCGGCCAGCATGATGGCGGACAGCGCGAAAGCGCCAATGACCTTGTTCGAGAGTTTCATGACTCTTGCTTCTCCGTTGAAAAAGTCTGCCGTGGTATGCAAAATGCGCCGCCGGGCAGCCGACAGCGCGTATCGAGGAAATTATAGAAGCGCGGGCCGGCCCGTCACTGCGGGTAATCCAGCGCCAGCACCCCTTCAAAAATGGCTTGCAACATTCATGCCAATCCCTGGGTCTGGATATCCTTCCGTGTCAGGTCCAGGGCCTGCCGGATCAGTCCGATCATCTCGTCGATCTCGCCGGTGGTCATCACCAGCGGCGGCGCGATGATCATCCGGTCGCCCACGGCCCGCATGATCACACCGTTGTTGAAACAATGCGTGCGGCAGATCATGCCCACACCGGCGTTCTCGTCGAACAGGGTCTTGTTCTTCTTGTCCTTGACCAGGATCAGGCCGGCGACGAATCCGCAGGCCTCCGCCGCGGCGACCAGCGGATGTTCGCCCAGTTCGGCGAACCGACGGGCGAAATAGGCGCCCAGTTCCCCGCGTACCTTGTCCGGCAACTGCTCGCGCTCCATGATGGCGATGTTCTCCAGCGCCACGGCGCATGCCACCGGATGCCCGCTGTAGGTATACCCGTGGTTGAATTCGCCGCCCTTGTCGATCAGCACCTGCGCCACGCGGTCGCCCACCATGACGCCACCCAGCGGCACATAACCGCTGGTGACCGCCTTGGCGAAGGTCACCAGGTCCGGCTTGTAGCCGAATTTCTCGTAGGCGAACCAGTGGCCCAGCCGGCCGAACGCGCAGATCACCTCGTCGCTGATCAGCAGGATGCCGTATTGGTCGACGATGCGCTGGATCTCGGGCCAGTAAGTGTCGGGCGGGATGATCACCCCGCCGGCCCCCTGCACCGGCTCGGCGATGAAGGCCGCGACCTTGTCCGGCCCGACCGCAAGAATCTTTGCCTCGAGCCAGCGCGCGGCGCGCACGCCGAACTCGTCGCGGGTCTCGCCATCGCGGGCCAGCTCGAAGAAATACGGCTGTTCGATGTGTTCGATGTTCGGAATCGGCAGATCACCCTGCGCGTGCATGCCGCTCATGCCGCCCAGCGACGCACCGGCCATGGTGCTGCCGTGGTAGGCATTCTGGCGGCTGATGATCACCTTGCGCTGGGGTTGCCCAAGCAGATCCCAGTAGCGGCGCACCATGCGCACATTGGAGTCATTGCTCTCGCTGCCGCTGGACGAATAGAACACATGGTCGAAGCGGCGCTCGCCCACACGCGGCGCCAGTTCGGCCAGCTTGGCCGCCAGCATCGTGGCCGGCACATTGGTGGTCTGGAAAAAGCTGTTGTAGAACGGCAGCGTCATCATCTGCCGGTGCGCCGCATCGGCCAGCTCGCGGCGGCCATAACCGACGTTCACGCACCACAAGCCGCTCATGGCATCGAGCATCCGGCTGCCTTCGGAGTCCCAGACGTAGATGCCCTCGCCGCGCACGATCACGCGCGAGCCGCGGCTCGACAAGTCCTTGAAGTCAGTGAACGGATGCAGGAAATGATCGCTGTCCAGTTGCTGGATCCTGCGGGTGTCGACGTTGCTGTTCAATTGCGGATTCCTTTCGTTGCATGGGCCCGGGCTCAGACGTGCAGCAACAGATGCTCACGCTCCCATGGCGAGATGACCTTCATGAACTCGTCGAACTCGAGTTCCTTGATCTCGGTGTAGACCGTGATGAACTCCTTGCCCAGCACTTCGTGCAGGTCGGACTCGCGGCGCAGCCAGTCCAGCGCCTCGCCCAGGCTGCGCGGCAGCGAATACGGCGACAGATAGGCATCACCCTTCATTTCGGCCTTGGGCTGGATCTTGTTCTTCATGCCCAGGTAACCACACGCCAGCGTCATCGCCAGAGCCACGTACGGGTTGGCGTCTGCGCCGATGACCCGGTTCTCGACCCTGCGGGCTTGTGCCGACGAGATCGGCGAACGGATGCCGACGGTGCGGTTGTCGTAACCCCACTCGATGTTGATCGGTGCGGCGGTGTTGCGCGACAGCCGCCGGTAGCTGTTCACGTAGGGTGCCACCAGCACCATGGCCGCCGGCACGTAGCGCTGCAGGCCGCCGATGTAGTGCATGAAGGCCTGCGACGGCGTGCCGTCCGGGTTGCTGAAGATGTTCTTGCCGGTCTGCTTGTCAACCAGGCTCTGGTGCACGTGCATCGAGCTGCCGGGTTCGCCCTCGATGGGCTTGGCCATGAAAGTGGCATACATGTCCTGGCGCATCGCCGCCTCGCGCACCGTGCGCTTGAAGAAGAACACCTCGTCGGCCAGGCCCAGCGGCGAGGCATGGAAGAAATTGATCTCCATCTGCCCGGCGCCGATTTCGTGGATCAGCGTGTCCACGTTCAGTTCCATCTTGTCGCAGTAGTCGTAGATCTCCTCGAACAAGGGGTCGAACTCGTTGACGGCGTCGATGCTGTAGGCTTGGCGCGAAGTCTCGGCACGCCCGCTGCGACCGATGGGTGGGCGCAGCAGCGTGTTCGGATCGGTGTTGCGGGCCGTCAGGTAGAACTCGAGTTCGGGCGCGACGATCGGCTCCAGGCCATCGGCGGCGAACAGGTCGCACACCCGGCGCAGCACGCTGCGCGGCGCGAACGGCACCAGTTTGCCGGTGTGGTCGAAACAATCGTGGATCACCTGCGCGGTCGGGTCCGACGCCCAGGGCACGAGACGGCGGGTGGACGGGTCAGGCCGCAACTGCATGTCCTTGTCGGTCGGATCGATCACGTCGTAATACGGGCCGCTCTCGGGAAACTCCCCCGTCACGCCCATGGCCACCACCGCCTGCGGCAGCCGCATGCCGCGGTCCTCGGTGAACTTGGCCCGCGGCAGGATCTTGCCCCGCGCCACACCGGTCAGGTCGGGCACCAGGCATTCGACCTCCGTCACCCGGCGCTCGTTGAGCCATTGCTCGAGGTCGTTGAAACTCATCGGTTTTTCATCACGCATCATGTTCTCCATGGATCATTCTTGTTGCCGCATGTCGCCGGGTCGAGTCGCGCCTGCCGTCGCACGCGGCAGGATTCACCAAAAGCCGCAAAGATGGCGCCGTCGAGTCCGCCGCTGCCGAAATCCCATTCCGGATGCCACTGCACGGCATAAGCGAAAGCTTTGGCACCCTCGACCGCAAACGCCTCGACCAATCCGTCCGGCGCACGCCCCAGCGCCCGCAGGCCCGGCGCCAGCCGGTTCACGCCCTGGCTGTGCAGGGAATTCACCTGCGCCTGCGTGCCACCGGCCCACCGGGCAAAAGCCGAATCCGGCTCCAGATGCACCGCATGCCGCCGCGCGTACATCACCTCCGGCGGCTGGCCGTCGGGCTCGCGGTGGTCCATCATGCCGGGCAGGTTCTGCACCTGCTGGTGCAGCGAACCGCCCATGGCGACGTTGATCTCCTGAAAACCGCGGCACAGGCCCAGCAGCGGCACGCCGGCATCGACACTGGCGCGCACCAGCGCGAGCGTCAGCGCGTCACGCGCCGGATCGAGCGGCAGATCCAGGTCGGCCACCTCCTCGTCGAAATGCGAGGGATGGATGTTGGACGGCGACCCGGTCAGCATCACACCGTCGACCACCGCCAGCAACTCCCCGATGCGGGCCGGATCGGCCATCGGGAACAACACCGGCTGCGCCTGCGCACCGTGTTTCACGGCCCGCGCGTATTTGTCGCCGACCACGACATACGGCATTTGCCGGCCTTGCGCACCCAGCAGCCGGTGATCGACCGGCAACCACACCAGGCACTGCGACTCAACCATGATCGAAACCCGCCATTGTCATGGTTGCCATTGTGCCTGCGCCGACCCCTGCCATCGGAGCCGGCACAGCGAAATTTGCGTGGCCTGCGCCAGGCGGCGGTACTAGATCAGATCGCGCAGTTGCTGGTACCACATCGCCAGCGCCAGGCTGGGTGTGCGCAGCCACGGCCCGCCGGGAAAGGCGCGGTGGCGCAGGCGGGCGAACAGGTCGAACCGCTGCGCCTGCCCGGCCACCGCCTCGGCAACCAGCCGTCCGGCCAGGCCGGTCAGCGCCACGCCGTGGCCGCTGAAGCCCTGCAGGTAATACAGGTTGTCGTCCAGGCGCCCGAAATCGGGCATGCGGTTCATGCTGATGTCGACGAATCCGCCCCAGACGAATTCGATCGGGACGCTCGCCAGTTCCGGGAACGCCCGTTCCACCCGCTGGCGCATCGCGGTTTCCAGGTCGCGCGGCGTCATCGTCGTATAACTGACGCGCCCGCCAAACAGCAGCCGGTGGTCGGCGCTGCAGCGGAAATAGTCGAGCGCGAAGTTGTTGTCGCAGACCGCGGCGTCGCGGGCGATCAACTGCGCGCACCTGGCCTGCGTCAGCGGCGCCGTGGCCACCATGTAGGTGCCCACCGGCATGATCCGGGGCCGGATCTCGGCCGCCACTCCGGGGCCGTACTCCGCCAGCGCACAGTTGCCTGCCAGCACCACGAATCGGGCCCGCACCTGGCCCCGGTCGCAGATGGCGCGCAAATGTGCCCCCCGTTCCAGACTGCGCACGGCCGATCGCTCGAAGATGCGCACGCCCAGCTGCCGGGCCGCGCGCGCCAGACCCAGGCCGTACTTGAGCGGATGCAGATGGCCGCTGCGGCCCTCGTAGGCGGCGGCGCAATACCGGTCGCTGCCGATGAACGAGCGCACCGCATCACCATGCACCATCTCGCAGCTCAGTCCGTAGTCGCGCTCGGTGCGCTGCATCTCCTGTTCCAGTGCACGCGCCTTGCGGGGCGAGTCCGCCACGTACAGGTAACCCAGGCGACGGTCGCAGTCGATGCCGAACTCGGCGATACGACTGTCGATCAGGTCCAGCGCCTCCAGCGACATGTCCCACGCGCGCCGAGCGTCGGCCGGCCCGAGCTGCTGCTCGAAGGCCTGCTGGCCGCTGGCAAAGCCGACGATGGCCTGCCCGCCGTTGCGACCGGACGCGCCGCTGCAGATCCGGTCCGCCTCCAGCACCACCACCTGCAGGCCACCCCGCGCCAGCTCGATCGCCGCCGACAGGCCGGTGAAACCAGCGCCAACCACCAGCACGTCGGCATCGATGGACTCCTGCAACGGCGGCTCGTCGGAGCGGCTGCAGCTGGCCTCGTAATAACTGCGCTGGTTCAGCTGCGTGTCCGAGTCCAGGATCGCGGTACGCCACAGGCCCATACTCAGCGCCCCGTCGGCGTGGACGCCCCGCCCTGGCGCCGGGCCACCTGGCCGCTCAGGTAGGTCCAGACGAAGGCTGCGGCCGCCTGGCTGCTGAGTTCGGCATGGTCGTAGGCCGGCGCAACCTCGACACAGTCCATGCCCACCATGTTCAGCCCGGCCAGTTCCTCCAGGAAGGTCATGACCTGCGAGCTCGTCATGCCGCCGGGCTCCGGTGTGCCGGTGCCCGGCGCAAAGGCCGGATCCAGGCAATCGATGTCCAGCGTCAGGTAACACGGCCGGTCGCCCAGGCGTTCGCGGATCTGCCCGATGATGGCGCCGAGCTGATCGCCGTCCTTGCCGCGCAAGGCCCGGGCCGTGAAGATCAGGCCGCCCTGGTCCGCCACATATTCACGCGCCGCGCGTTCGCCGGACGATCGCAGACCGATCTGTACCACGTGCGCTGCGCTGACCAGACCTTCGTTGATCGCCTCCCAGGTCCAGGTGCCGTGTCCGGACGGCTCGCCGAAATGGTCGTGCCAGGTGTCACAGTGGGCATCGAAATGCACCAGCGCCAAGGGTCCGTGGCGCCGGTGCGCCGCGCGCAGCAGCGGCAGCGTCACCGAATGGTCGCCCCCCAGGAATACGCAGTGGTGCGCCGCCATCAGCCGACCCGCCTGTTGCTCGACGACCGCGCGCACCTGCGCCAGCGCCGACGCATTGGGCAGCCGCAGGTCCAGGCCGTCACCGAGATGCTCCAGCGGCGAGACACCGAAATACGGATGCATGCCGTCGCACAACATCAGGCTGGCGCGGCGGATCCCCGACGGCCCGAATCGTGCCCCGGGGCGGTTCGTCACCGCACCATCGAAGGGAATGCCGACCACGGCAAAGGGCTGTTGCTCCAGGGCCCCTGCCGCCAGGAACCGGTTGCCATCCATTGCGTACGCGAAATCTCCGATCGCCATGTCGCTCCTTGTCGAATGTTGTGCACCGCGACACCGGCAAGGACCGGTTTGTCACGGACAATCGCTCACATTCTGCCTGTTCCCATGCCTTGGCCGTCGTCGGCTGACGGGCCGGGTGGGCGCTCTTACGAACCCATCCAACCACAACCTCACGATGCGCCCCCAGCCCAGCCGCCTGATCGCTTATGGCTGCCTGGCGCTGAGCATGTCGCTGACCGGCAGTTATGTCGCCCTGTCCAAGCCGCTGGTGGCCGCCTTGCCGGTGTTCCTGCTGGCCTGGATGCGGTTCGGCATCGCCGCCATCGCCATGTTGCCGTGGTTGCGCAAGCCCGCCGACGAGGCGCCGCTGACGCCGCAGACCCGGCGCCTGCTGTTCCTGGAATCCTTCGTCGGCAACTTCCTGTTCTCGATCTGCATGTTGTACGGCGTCAGCATGACCAGCGCGGTCTCGGCCGGCGTGATCCTGGCCGGCATTCCGGCCGTCATCGCGCTGATGAGCTGGCTGTTCCTGGGCGAACGCATCAGCCGACGCATGTGGGCCGCCGCATGTTGCGCGGTGCTGGGCCTGGTCGTGCTGGCGCTGGCGCGTGCCGACTTTTTCGCCGCCCGTTCCGCCGCGGACACGCCGACCCCGCCCACGGCCTGGCTCGGCAACCTGCTGGTGTTCGGCGCCGTGGTCTGCGAAGGCGGTTATGCGGTGATCGGCAAGAAACTGACCGGCACGCTTGGCCCCAAACGCATTTCCTCGCTGATCAACCTGTGGGGTTTCGTGCTGATGACGCCGTTCGGGCTGGCCTTGGCACTGCAATTCGAGTTCGCCGCAGTTGGTCCCGGCATCTGGGTGCTGCTGGTGTTCTACGCACTGGCCGCCAGCATGGGCACGGTATGGCTGTGGATGACCGGCACACGCCACCTGCCCGCGGCCCAGGGCGGCATCTTCACCGTGATGCTGCCGATCTCGGCAGCGCTGGTCGGCGTGCTGGCACTGGGCGAAACCATGACCGGCCTGCAGCTGCTGGCCTTTGCCATTGCGCTGTTCGGGGTCTTCCTGACCTGGAACCACCGCTGACGGAGGCTTGCCCGGCCCGGACGCCCGGCCGTCGGTCGCCGGTGACGGCCGGCTAGAAGCGGTCGATGCGATAGGCCGACACGTCGATGCCGCTCGGCCGCTCCTGCATCAGCGCGTTCATGATGCGGGCGGTGACGCCACTCAGGGTCAGACCCAGGTGCTGGTGGCCGAAGGCAAAAAACACCCCGCGATGCCGCGGCGCCGCCCCCATCACCGGCAGGTGGTCGGGCAAGGACGGACGAAAACCCATCCAGGTACTGGCGGCACCCGTGTGCAAGCCCGGCACCAGCGCCTGCATCTGCCGGCGCAGCAGTGCATACCGCCGCGGGTCGGGCGGCAGGTGCATGCCGCCGAATTCCACCGTGCCGGTCATGCGCAGGCCGACCGACATCGGCGTCATGATGACGCTGCGTTCGGTCGATGCGATCGGCCGGCGCATCGCGATCGCACCGGCGCCGGGTTCGCCGGCACCGGGCCAGGGTACGGTGATGTGGTAGCCGCGCTCGGTGTCCAGCGGCACCCGGTACCCCAGGCTGCGCGCCAGCGGCCGCGACCAGGCTCCGGCACACACCAGCACCTGGCGTGCGTGCAGGGCCGGACCATGCGACTGCGTCAGCCGCACCGGACCCTTGCCCTCCTGGTACAACTCGAGCACCCGGGCGCACTGGACCCGGCCGGACCGGCGTTGCATGGCCGTCACCAGTCCGCTGCATACCGCATGCGGATCGGACACATGGCCGGTATCGGGAAAACACAAGCCGCCGGACACGTCGGCGCTGAGCGCTGGCGCTTCGGCATGGACCGCCTGTGCCGACATCAGGTCGCTGCGTATGCCGTGCGCGGCAACTTCCGCAGCCTGCCGGCGGGCCGCCCGTGCACCGGCGTCGCTCTCCCAGACCCGCAGGTATCCGTCGAGCGCCAGCAAGGGACCGAGATCGCACGCCAGCAGCAACTCGCGCAGGTCATCGCGCGACGTGCGCTGCAAGGCCATCAGCGCGGCCACGCCGCGCGCCAGCGCGCTCGGCCGGGCGGCCAGCACGAAACGGGCGAGCCAGGGCAGGATCGGCAGCAGATACGCCATCCGCAGCACGAGCGGGCTGTCGGCCGCGAGCAGGTAGCGCCAGCTGTCGCGAATGACGCGGGGATTCGCCAGCGGAATCAGTTGCTCGGTGGCCACATGGCCGGCATTGCCGAAGCTCGCGCCAAGTCCGGGCGCTTGCATGTCGAGCAGCAGGACCTCGCGCCCCTCCAGCGCCAGCCGTGCCGCACAGGCTGCGCCAACCAGGCCGGCACCGACCACGATGACCTCGCTATCCAACCGCATCGTCATGGCCAGATGTCCGTGTGTGTGTGATCCGCGGCCGGCTCGACGGGGCCGCGAATCACAAGGTCGGGAATGCCGGCCGGGTCGCCAGCGACTGCGCGATCTGGCGTTCGGCGTGAGCGAGTTCCTCGCCCACCAGTTGAAGCCGCGGCGCACGTACGACCGCGCTGCCCATGCCGACCTTGGCTTGCACCAGCTTGATCAGCTGCACGAACTTGGGCACGACGTCCATGCGCAACAGGGGCAGGAACCAGTGGTACAGCGGCGTGGCCTCCGCGACGCGGCCGGTGCGGGCCAGCTCGAACAACACGACCGACTCGCGCGGAAACGCATTGACCAGGCCGGCGATCCAGCCGGTGGCGCCGGCGGCCACACCCTCGACGATCAGGTCGTCGACACCCATGAGGATATGCAGCCGCTCACCCATCAGCGCGCGGATCGCGGCAATGCGGCGCACGTCGGCGCTGGACTCCTTGACCGCGACGAAGTTCGCGTGCTCGTGCGCCAGCTCCTGCATGTGCAGCGCGGTGAAGTCGGTCTTGTAGGCCACCGGGTTGTTGTACAACATGCACGGCAGCTCGGTGGCGCCGATCACCGCCGCCACATGCGCCTTCATCTCGTGCCAGTCGGTGGAATACACATAAGGCGGCAACACCATCAGTGCGGAGCAACCCAGCGCATGCGCCAGGTGGGCGAAGCGCACGGCATCGGCGGTCGACAGCGCGGCCACGCCCGGCACCACCGCACCGCGGCCGTCGACGGCAGCCACGACGGTCTGCAGCACCGCCCGCTTTTCCTCCAGGCTCAGGGTCGCGGTCTCGCCCAGCGAACCCAGCGGCACGATGCCGGTGCAGCCGGCCTGCATCATCTGCTCGACATGGCGGCCCAGGAAATCATGGTCAACGGAGCCATCGGGTTTGAAAGGGGTGGTGATCGCCGGCAGGACGCCGTGCCAGAAAGTGGTCATTGTCAGTTCCTCGGTTGGTGGACAGTGGGTGGAAACATCGCCGGGCCGCCCGCTCAAGCTGGCGCGACGCCCCAGGCATACGGGTCGGCCGGGTCGATCAGCAGCGTGGTCTCGGCGCACACATGGGCCTGGCCCGCGATGGATGGCATCACACGATCGCCGTCGAGGCGATAACGGGCTTCGAATACGCTGCCGAGCACGCTTTCCTGGCGCCAGGGTGCGCCGGGCGCAAGTTGGCCGTCGGCGGCCAGGCATGCCAGCTTGGCGCTGGTGCCGGTGCCGCACGGCGAGCGATCGTAGGCACGCCCGGGACACAACACGAAGTTGCGGCCATGGTTGGCCGCGTCATGGGGCGCCGACATGAGCTCGACATGGTCGATCACGGCACCGTCAGCGCCGGTGACACCAGCCGCCTCCAGCGCCTGGCGGATCGCCCACGCGCGTTCGGTCAGGGCATCGACCTGCGCGAGCGTGATGTCGACGCCGCCAGCATCACACAGGAAGAACCAGTTGCCGCCCCAGGCCACGTCGCCGCGCACCAGGCCGACGCCCGGCACCTGCAGCGGCACACCCTGGCGGTACCGGTAGGCCGCGACGTTGTCGATCTCGACCAAGCCCTGGCCGCGCAGGTGCACCGCAACCGTGCCCACCGGCGTATCGAGCGCATAACGCCCGGGCGACACCCGTCCCAGGTGCTCGAGGGTCGCCATCACGCCGATCGTGCCGTGGCCACACATGCCGAGATAACCCACGTTGTTGAAGAACACCACCGAGGCCAGCGAGCCGGCCGCGCGCGGGGGCAACAACACAGCGCCGACGACGACATCGCTGCCGCGCGGCTCGCACACGGTGGCCGCGCGGTAGCGGTCGTGCCGTGTCCGCATTTGCTGCACGACCTGCGGCAAGGGCAGCTGCGCCATATCGGGGAAACCCGACAACACCAGCCGCGTGGGTTCGCCGCCGGTGTGCGAATCGAGACAGATGATTTTTTCCATCGGCACATTGTCCGGTTGCTTCGCCCGCGCGGCTAGAGTCCCGTCGACGCGCGCCATGCCGATTTCGGCACAATGGCGCCATGCAGCTCAGCGCCGCCTGCTTCGCCTTGTTCGACCAGTTGCCCGACGTGGTGTTCTTCTGCAAGGACACCGCAGGCCGCTACACACACGGCAACCGCACGCTGCTCGAGCGGCTGGGGCTGGAGCGGCTCGATCAGCTGCTGGGCAAGACGACCAGCGAGGTTTTCCCCGAACCCCTGGGCGGCAACTATGCCCAGCAGGACGAACGTGTATTGCGCACCGGTCACAGCGTGGTCAACGAACTCGAACGCCATCTGTTTCCCAACCACCAGGCGGGCTGGTGCCTGACGGTCAAGCATGCGTTGACCGAGGACGGTCGCATCCGGGGTGTGGCCGGCATCTCGCGCGACCTCAAGAGCCCGTCCACCCAACACCCGGTCTACCAGCGGCTCGCCAGCAGCCTGCAACATGCCCGCGAACACTGCACCGATCCGATCACGGTACGCGAGCTGGCGCGGCATGCGGGCTTGTCGGTGGCGCAACTCGAGCGTCACCTGACGGCATTGCTGCAGCTCGCGCCGAGCCGGTGGTTGTTGTCGCTGCGGCTGGAGGTGGCGATGCGGCAACTCGAAGCCGACGGCCCGATCGCCCACGTTGCCGCCGACTGCGGCTTTGCCGATCACAGCGCGTTCACCCGTGCATTCCGGCGCCACGTCGGACTCTCGCCGAGTGCGTATCGGCGGCTGCGCCCCGCCGCTAGCGGGCCAGCGCGTTCGGGACGGTCCTAGGACAACGCGCCCGCGTGCACCACGACGCCGTCCTCGTCGGCGTACAACCAGTCGCCCGGCCGGACCCACACGCCCTGGATCAGCACCGCCACGTCGGCTTCGCCCTGGTCCTGCTTGCGCGGTGGCATGGGCATCGGCGCCAGCGCCAGGATACCGATGGGCAATGGCGCCAGTTCGGCCACGTCGCGCACGCAGCCGTCGATCACCACACCCGCCCATCCATTGCGCGCCGCGGCCGCGCCGAGGTTGCCGCCCATCAACGCACGGCGCAACGAGGCACCGCCGTCGACCACCAGCACCCGCCCCTGCCCCGGGCCGTCCACGGCCGCCTTGACCAGCGTGTTGTCCTCGAAGCAACGCACCGTGCTGACCGGGCCGCTGAAACGCGGGGCGCCGCCGAACGCGCGAAAAACCGGCGGCAATACACGAAAGGCGCCGCTGGTATCGGCCTTGTGCGCATCGCACAGGTCACACACGGGGATGGGCTGGGACATCGTCTGGGTTCCTTCCTGAACAGGCAATTCGTCAACGCTCGCGGCATGTTAACGCGGCAAGCTGCAGCATCGCGCGAAGCACCGCGCGCGCCGATGCGCCGGCCCGGTGCGGGCACCGCGTGCACGCATGCATCCGCGCATGACACGGCAAGGTGCCGATGCAGCGCATTTCTCGAGTGAAAACCCGCGTTTCCCGACGCATGAAAAAACAACACGCCAGAGTGAAAAAGATGCGTTTTCGCTTGGAAACCGGTTTTTTCTCCAGTAGCATCCGCAGTGCCGGAGAAGAAGCAGTTCTTCACTGGTGATTAATCAACTTCCAGAAGGACAATCAATCATGGCAACTGCAAAAAAAGCCCCGGCCAAAAAGGCCGCCGCCAAGAAAGCTGCACCCGCAAAAAAGGCAGCACCGGCGAAAAAAGTAGCAGCGAAGAAAGCTGCCCCGGCCAAGAAGGCCGCTCCGGCAAAGAAAGTCGTGGCCAAGAAGGCCGCTCCGGCCAAGAAAGCCGCAGCCAAGAAGGCCCCCGCAAAGAAGCGCGCCGTCAACGCCGCCTTCATGAAGGCACTGACACCCAGCGCCGCATTGGCCGCCGTTGTCGGGCCCGCTCCGCTGCCGCGTACCGAAGTGGTCAGCAAGCTGTGGGCCTACATCAAGAAGAACAAGCTGCAGGACGCAGTCAACAAGCGCATGATCAATGCCGACGCCAAGCTCAAGGAAGTGTTCGGCAAGATGCAGGTCTCGATGTTCGAGATGGCCGGCCTGATTGGCAAGCACCTGAAATAAGCACCTGCGTTCACATCAAAGGGCCGACCGTCGTCGGCCCTTTTTTCTTGTCCACGCGCCCCCTGGCGGCCGCGCCTGCAGCGGACCACGTCGTCAGTCGAGCGTGATGGTCTGCACCAGTGCCAGGTCTCGCGGCGCTTCGTAGTCGGCCAGCACCCAGGCCCGGTCTCCGCGCCGAGCGGCGTCACGCAACAGATCGCACACCGCCAGGATCGACGACTTGTCCAGCGCCGCAAACGGCTGGTCGAGCAGCGTCAAGGCTGCGCCGCTGGCGAACGCGGCGACCAGCCAGACCTTGCGGCGCGAACCGGTGGACAACATGACCATCGGCTTGTGCTGGTGCTCGCGCAGCGACAGGCGCTCGATCCAGGCCGGAACGCCGTCCGCATCGAACGTGGGGTAACGCAGACGCACCGCGTCGAGCCACTGCAACGCGCTCAGTTGTTGCGGCAACTCCGATTGCGGATCGGTGCGAAAGACCTGGGCACGGTAACGCTCCGGGTCCTGGTGCCAGTGCACGCCCGCGACCTGCAAACTGCCGCCATCGGCCACCAGCGTGCCGTCGAGCAGGCACAGCAAGCTGGTCTTGCCGCTACTCTCCTCGCCTTGCAACAGGCTCAGCCCGGCCGGGAAGCGGGCGCTCCAGTGCGCGAACAGCGCGCGCTGCGGGTGGGAAAAGCACAGGTCGTCGACCTGGCCGATCGGGGACGGTTGCGCCGCCATCACGCCCCCGCATGCACGCTCACGCGGCCGACGGCGCAGCCAGCCTGGCATGCACCCGCCGCGCGCGTGCCAACGCCTGCTCGACGTCGGCCACCGCCATGCCGTACATGTCGGCAAACTCCGGCACCGAACGGGCTCCGGATTCGAATGCGCGCAGCAGCGCTTCGTCCCTGGCCTCGGTGGCCCGTGCCTCCTGCAAGGCCTCGTCGAGCAACGCGTTGGCCCGCTCGTCGCGCCCGCGCACCAGACTTGCATACGCCTCGGGGCTCAACCCGGAGCGTTCGAAGGCCTGCCGGATGCGGCGGCGCAGGGTCGGGGTCAGGTCGTCCTGGCTGCGGGACTGGCGCCGGCGGAAGACTTCGAGCAGCGCGTGATGCACATGCTCGGGTGCCATGGGCTCGACCGGCTCACCGGACAGGTCGTGCCGCTGGAGCCCTTCGGCCACCGTCACCAGATACCGGGTGGAGCGGGTGTGCAAGGCCAGCGCGGCCTTCAGGCTGGTCGGATCCAGCAGCTGCGGATGGGCCTGCATCAGGTCCTGGAAGATGCCGCGCTTGAGCGGCAGGAACCGGGCGCCGAACAATTGCGGGTACAGCGTGGCGAGTTGCTCGAGCACCGGCATGGCCTCGGAATGGCGGACAGGCTTGCGGCCCTTGTTGCGCTCCGTACGTTGCGTAGGCGCGGTGGGTTCGGTGTCTGGGGTCGATGCGGTCATGGGGTTTCGAACAGGTGTCGGATGGCGCGCTACGGCACGCGGGATCGCCCGGTGCCGGCACGGGCCTGCCGAACGGGGGGCTCCCGTCGGCGAGGGGCTGCGCGCCAGCGCCGGATCGGCGTGTGGCGGTCAGCGCTTGTTCAGAGCAGATTGCGTGATGGCGCTGAGCGTGCCGCGGGTGGTGATCACTTCGGGGTCGAGAGCGATCTCGATCAGCGTGCCTTGCTTGCGCTCGAGCGCGGCCAGCAACTGGGACTCGAACTCGGCTGTCTTGCCGATCTTCACACCGACATAACCGTATGCCTGCGCCAATGCGGCGAAGTCCGGATTACGCAACGCCGTGCCGGCGCGACGGTTGGGATATTCCCGCTCCTGGTGCATGCGGATCGTGCCGAACATGCCGTTGTTGAGCAATACGATGATGCTCTTGGCGCCGTATTGCACGGCGGTCGCCAGTTCCTGCCCGTTCATCATGAAGTCGCCGTCACCGGCCATGGTCAATGCGATGCGGCCGGTCGTGATGGCCGCGGCGATGCCCGCCGGCACGCCGTAACCCATGGCGCCGACCGTGGGCGCCAGCTGAGTCTTGTGGCCTTTGGCCAGGCCATGGTGACGGAAGAACCGGTGGGTCCAGCTGGCGAAGTTGCCTGCGCCGTTGGTGAGCACGGCATCGGCCGGCAGGTGCTTTTGCAGCAGGCCGACGATGGCCGCCATGTCGATGTCGCCCGGCAGGGTCTGCGGCTGCAGGTTCGCCTCGTAGTCGGCGTGGCAGGCCTGCGCCCAGGCGGCCCAGGGCACGACGGCGGGAGGGTCCAGGCGCTCGAGCGCCGCGACGGCCGCCTGCATGCCGGCGTTGATCGCCAGGTCGGCCTGGTAGACGCGGTTCAACTCGTCGGCGCCGGCATGGATGTGCACCAGCTTCTGCGGCAGGCACGGGACGGGCATCAGTGTGTAGCCGCCTGTCGTCATCTCGCCCAGTCGCGGCCCGAACGCGATGATCAGGTCGGCCTCGCGCACGCGCGCAGCGAGTTTCGGATTGATGCCGATGCCGACCTCTCCGGCATACAAGGCGTGGTGGTTGTCGAAGGTGTCCTGGAAGCGGAACGCGTTGGCCACCGGAAGCTGCCATCGCTCGGCAAGACGCGCGAGCGCCTGCGCGCCCTCGGGGGTCCAGCCGCTGCCACCGGCGATCACCAGCGGGCGCTGGCTGGCTCGCAACAGGTCGCCGAGCGCATCGGCCTGGCGCGGATCGCATCCCGCCTGAACCGTCTCGACACGAGGCAGCGCCTGCAGGGACGGATCGTTGGGCAAGGCCTGCGCCAGCATGTCCTCGGGCAGGACCAGCACCACCGGGCCGGGACGCCCGTTCATGGCGGTCGCAAAGGCCCGTGCGACGTATTCGGGAATCCGGCGCGCATCGTCGATGCGTTCGACCCGCTTGGCCATGCCCTTGGTGCTGGGGCCGAAGAAACTGCAGAAGTCCACCTCCTGGAACGCCTCGCGATCGCGGGTCTCGCTGGCCACGTCGCCAACGAACAGCACCATCGGGGTCGAATCCTGGAAGGCCGTGTGCACACCGATCGAGGCGTTGGTTGCTCCCGGGCCGCGGGTCACGAAACACACCCCGGGGCGCCCGGTCAGCTTGCCGTGGGCCTCGGCCATGAACGCGGCGCCGCCCTCCTGGCGGCAGATCACGAACTCGATGGCGTCCTCGTGCAGGTGGAATCCGTCGAGTGCGGCGAGATAACTCTCGCCGGGCACGCCGAAGGCATGGGTGACGCCCTGGGCCACAAGGCATTCAACGAGAAGATGGCCAGCGATTTTTTCGGTCATTCCGCGATTCTCGCCGATGACGGGCCCGGCAGCCTCACTGAACTACCCTGCGCGCTGCGGGATTCGCGCTAGGGAGCGGCCCGGCGCGCGCATGGGTCGAGCGCAAACCGTACGACCCCTCCCAACATCGAGGTCTGCAGAACCTGCTCAAAACGGCGGGGGGTTGACACAGGGTGTCTCATGCCGGCTGCAGCCGCCTGGCCGTGCGCCGGCCAACCCCCAGCGCGGCGCCGACGGCCAGCAGCAGGATGAGTGCGGCGCCATAAAAGGTCTGGCTGAACCACCCCCGGTCCATGAACATGCCGAAGACCACCGGCGAAATCGCGAAGCCGACATCCAACCCGGAGTACACGATGCCGTAGACCCGACCGGTGGCGCCCTGGGGTGTGCCTTTCTTGATCATCATGTCGCGCGACGGGCCTCCCATGCCGACTGCAAAACCCGTGGCCGCCAATACGACCATGGTGCCGGTCGCGCCGAACAGCCCGGTTCCGCACAGGCCGAGCAACAAGGCGGCGATCCCCATGCACGCGGCCACGACCCGCCCGCTGTCCGCGATCCGGGTGGCCACGACACCACCGACGAGGATGCCGGTCGCACCGCACAACATGTAGGCGGTCAAGGTGGCCGTCGCGTCCTGGAAGCTGACCTGGTGCATGGCCTGCAGCAACGACACGGCAAAACTCTGGACCACGGCCAGGGTCATGGTCGAAAGCAGGAAAAACGCAAAGCACCACCAGACCACCGGCAGCTTCAGGAACGCCAGGTCGTGCTCGGCTGCACCGTCGGCGGCGCGCCGCACGACGACGGTGCGGAACCTGTCGCGCTGCAGCACCAGCAGCAGCAGGATGCCGGCATACATCAGCGCGGCCGCCAGGTAGGCCATGCGCCAGTCGAACAGGCCGGTGAACGACGCAAAAAACACCGGGGTGGCGGCCCAACCCAGGTTGCCGGTGATGCCGTGCACGCTGAAGGCATAACCCAGGCGGGGCGCCGACACCCGCTGGTTCATGATCGTGAAATCGACCGGATGGAACGGCGCATTGCCCAGGCCGGCCAGCGCCGCGACCAGCACCAGGGCGCCGTAGCCGGTGGCGCTCGACGCCAGCACACAGGCGCCCATGAACAACACCAGCGAGCCGAACAGCACCGGCCGGGCTCCCAGCCGATCGACCAGGAAACCGCTGCCGGCCTGGCCAACGCCGGAGACCACGAAAAACACCGACATCAGCAACCCGAGCTCGGAATAATTCAGGCCGAACTCCCGCAGGAACACCGGGAACATCACCGGAAGCAGCAGGTGCGCAAAATGCGAGCTGGCATGCGCCAGGCCGACCATGCCGATGATGGCGGCGTCCTGGCGCAGGGGCACGGCATCGGCGGATGCGAGGCTGCTCGTGGTCATGCCGACATGGTAGTGAAGAACCGCGCCGATCCATCGCGGCAACCGGACAATAATCGTCGGCATCCCGCCAACTGCCTCACGCGCGCCGGCCGCGCTGCCCATGCCCATCGCAACTCCATCCCGCACCTTGCCCAAATTGCCTGCCGGCATCTGGCTGCTCGGCCTGGTCAGCATGCTGATGGACATCTCGTCCGAAATGATCCACAGCCTGTTGCCGTTGTTCATGGTCACGGCGCTGGGCACCAGCGTGCTGGCGGTCGGCATCATCGAGGGACTGGCGGAGTCCACGGCACTGGTGGTCAAGGTGTTCTCGGGCGCCTTGAGCGACTACCTCGGACGGCGCAAGGGACTGGCGGTACTCGGCTACGGGCTGGGTGCCTTGAGCAAACCCTTGTTCGCGCTCGCCGGCGGCATCGGGCTGCTGGTCGGCGCGCGCCTGATCGACCGGATCGGCAAGGGCATCCGGGGTGCGCCCCGCGACGCGCTGGTGGCCGACATCGCGCCCGCGGAGTTGCGCGGCGCGGCATTCGGCTTGCGCCAGTCGCTGGACACGGTCGGCGCGTTCCTCGGTCCCCTGCTCGCGGTCGGCCTGATGCTGCTGTGGGCGAACGACTTCCGGGCGGTGTTCTGGGTCGCGGTGATTCCGGGGTTCATGGCCGTGGCCTTGTTGTGGTTCGGCCTGAAGGAGCCGCCACGCCCGGTCAGTCAGCAGGTCCGCACGAATCCGATCCGGCGCGACATGCTGCGCCGGCTGCCGGGTGCTTACTGGGCGGTGGTGTCGATCGGGGCCTTGTTCACGATGGCCCGCTTCAGCGAGGCGTTCCTGGTGTTGCGGGCCGAACAGAGCGGCATCACGCTGGCGCTGGTCCCGCTGGTGATGGTGGCCATGAACATCGTCTATGCGGCGAGCGCCTATCCGTTCGGCGCGTGGTCGGACCGGGTCTCGCACCGGGCGCTGCTGGCCCTGGGCCTGCTGGTGCTGCTGCTGGCCGACCTGGCGCTGGCCCGCGACGCCGGCATCGCGAACCTGATGGCCGGCATCGCCCTGTGGGGCATCCACATGGGCATGACCCAGGGTTTGCTGGCGACCATGGTCGCCGACACCGCGCCGGCGTCGTTGCGAGGCACCGCGTTCGGGTTCTTCAACCTGGTCAGCGGGCTGGCCATGCTGCTGGCCAGCGTACTGGCCGGGTTGCTGTGGGACACCTGGGGTGCCAGCGCCACGTTTCACGCCGGCGCGGCGTTCTGCGTGATCAGTCTGCTGGCGCTGTCGGTGCTGCGGATTCGCCCCGCGCAACGCCAGCGCGGATAAGGCAGCTGCGGCCGGCGGCCGGACTCAGGCCGACCCGCGAATCCGCAGCGGATCGTTGTCAGCCGCCTCGCCCCAGGCCTGGCCCAGCTTGAAGATGCCACTGAAGCGCAACGCGGGCGCGCCATCGGCGCTGACCAGGCCCTGGCCGAACACCATGTTGCGGGTGGTGCGCAGGATCTGCGCCTCGCCCTGTACCCAGGCTCCCAACGGCGACGGGCCGAGATAATCGATCTGCAGGCTGATCGTGGGCAGGAAACGCCGCTCCCGACCCGGCTCGTACATGGCGGTACATGGCACCAGCATGTCGACGAAGGTCGCCAGCATGCCGCCATGGCAGATGCCCAGCGGGTTCGTATGGCGCTGCTCGACGCGAAACCCGAGCTGGATCGTGTCGCCCGTCAGGCGGGCGTACAGCGGACCATTGAAGGCAATGAAGTCCCCGTGGATCCGCGCCGGGCAAAACCCGTCGGGAACCGGTGCGGCATCGGTCATGGAATGTGCTGTGTTCATATCGATCCGATGGTAGCGCCGTCGACCGGCGCAGCTGTGGGCAAACGCCTACACGGCGACAGGCCGGCAGCGGCTGGCCGCGCCGGCACAAGGCGGATACAGTGTCACGGTGATCATCATGGCGATGGACTCGGCACCATCAGGCACGCACGGCAACCCGCGAGCCTGCCGTTCGATGGGTTCGCCGACCGGTCCCGATCGCCGTCCACTGAAAGTTGAAAGGCAGCACCATGGCTACGAACGATTCCACCGATACCAACCCCGCCTTTGCGTCGACCGTGTCGAACCTGTCGGCCGGTGTCGCGACACAGGCGGACAAGGCGATCAGCGCGACCCAGCGCGCCACCGACATCGCGGCCGACAAGGTCCATCGCGGGCTGGACCAGTTGCGCGAGGACATGCCGTTCGCATTGTCCCGCGCCAGCGCGAATGCCGATGCCTTGCTGGCGGAAGGCGCCGAGCGGGCCCGTGAGGCGGCCCGCGCGATTCGCAGCCGGGCCGGTCCGATGCAGCAACAGGCGCAGGCCTACATCCGGCAAAAGCCGATGCAGTCGGTGCTGATCGCTGCCGGCATCGGCGCCCTGCTCACGCTGTTGCTGACCCGCTCGTCCGGCCGCTGACGCCGGCGCCGTTGCCGGCGCCGGGTTGTCGAAGCCGGACTTCGCGTTTCGTCAGGCAGCCGATCCCGCAAAGCTGAACTGACCCGGCGCCTGGATCGGGTCGACGTCGACCGCGATCACCGACTTGGGCGCGAACTTGCCTTCGAGCAGCAACTTCGACAGCGGGTTCTCGATACGTTGCTGGATCGCCCGCTTGAGCGGACGGGCACCGAACACCGGATCGAAACCGACCTTGGCCAGTTCGGCCAGAGCGGCTGGTGAAACCTCCAGCGTCAGGTCCATGCGGGCCAGCCGCTGCTGCAACACCGCCACCTGGATCGCCGCGATCGCCTCGATGTGTTTCGCGTCCAGCGCATGGAAAACGACGGTCTCGTCGATCCGGTTCAGGAACTCCGGCCGGAAGTAATTCTTCAGTTCGCCGGTCACCGCTTCCTTGATCTCGTCGCTGTCCTGTCCGACCATGCTCTGAATCAGCTGCGAGCCGATATTGCTGGTCATGACGATGACGGTGTTCTTGAAGTCCACGGTGCGGCCCTGGCCGTCGGTCAGTCGGCCGTCGTCGAGCACCTGCAAGAGCACGTTGAACACGTCCGGATGCGCCTTCTCGACCTCGTCGAGCAAAAGCACCGCATAGGGCTTGCGCCGCACCGCCTCGGTCAGGTAGCCACCTTCGTCGTAACCGACGTAGCCGGGCGGCGCACCGATCAGCCGCGCCACCGAGTGTTTCTCCATGAACTCGCTCATGTCGATGCGGATCAGGTGGTCCTCGGAGTCGAACAGGAAATTCGCCAGCGCCTTGCACAACTCGGTCTTGCCGACGCCGGTCGGGCCCAGGAACAGGAACGAGCCGGTCGGACGGTTCGGGTCACCGAGACCTGCGCGCGAACGCCGGATCGCATTGGCCACCGCGGTGATGGCCTCGCTCTGGCCGACCACGCGCTGGTGAATGCGGTCTTCCATCAGCAGCAGCTTCTCGCGTTCGCCCTGCATCAGCTTGGAGACCGGAATGCCGGTGGCACGCGCCACGACCTCGGCGATCTCCTCGGCGCCGACCTGGGTGCGCAACAACCGCGGGGCTTCGCCTTCGCCCTTGCCCTTGCTGGACTCCTTGTCCTGCGCTTCCTTGAGCTGGCGCTCGAGTTCCGGCAACTTGCCGTATTGCAACTCTGCGACCTTGTTGTAGTCGCCCTTGCGCGTGAGCTCGTCGATCTGCTGGCGCAGCTTGTCGATGTCTTCGCGTACATGGGCGCTGCCCTGCGCCTGGGCTTTCTCCGCTTTCCAGATCTCGTCCATGTCGGCGATCTCTTTCTGCAGCTTGGCGATCTCGACCTCGATCAGCTCGAAGCGCTTCTGCGAGGCTTCGTCCTTCTCGCGCCGCACCGCCTCGCGTTCGATCTGCAGCTGGATCAGCCGCCGGTCAAGCCGGTCCATGACCTCGGGCTTGGAGTCGATCTCGATCTTGATCTTGGCCGCCGCCTCGTCGATCAGGTCGATCGCCTTGTCGGGCAGGAACCGATCGGTGATGTAGCGGTGGCTGAGTTCGGCCGCGGCGACGATCGCCGGGTCGGTGATGTCCACGCCGTGGTGCACCTCGTATTTCTCCTGCAGGCCGCGCAGGATGGCGATGGTCGCCTCCACGCTCGGCTCGCCGACCAGGATCTTCTGGAACCGGCGCTCGAGCGCGGCGTCTTTCTCGATGTATTTTCGGTATTCGTCCAGCGTCGTCGCACCCACGCAGTGCAGCTCGCCGCGCGCCAGTGCCGGCTTGAGCATGTTGCCGGCGTCCATCGCGCCCTCGGCCTTGCCGGCGCCCACCATGGTGTGCAGCTCGTCGATGAAAACCACGGTCTGGCCCTCGTCCTTGGCCAGGTCCTTGAGCACGTTCTTGAGCCGCTCCTCGAACTCGCCGCGGAACTTGGCGCCGGCCAGCAGTGCGGCCATGTCGAGCGACAAGACGCGTTTGCCCTTGAGCGACTCGGGCACCTCGCCAGCGACGATGCGCTGGGCCAGGCCTTCGACGATGGCGGTCTTGCCGACGCCGGGTTCGCCGATCAGCACCGGGTTGTTCTTGGTGCGCCGCTGCAGCACCTGGATGGCGCGGCGGATCTCGTCATCGCGCCCGATGACCGGGTCGAGCTTGCCCAGGCGGGCCCGTTCGGTCAGGTCGATGGTGTATTTCTTCAGCGCCTCGCGCTGGTCCTCGGCATCGGCGCTGTCGACGTTCTGGCCACCACGCACCGCCTCGATCGCAGCCTCGAGCGCCTTGCGGCTCAAGCCGTTGTCGCGCACCAGCTTGCCGATGTCACCCTTGTTGTCGGTCAGCGCGAGCAGGAACAACTCGCCGGCGACGAACTGGTCGCCGCGTTTGATCGACTCCTTCTCGGCAGCCTGCAGCAACGTGACCATGTCGCGGCCGACCTGCACCTGTTCCTGGCCCTGCACCTGCGGCAGGCGTTTCATCGCCACCTCGGCACCGGCCAGCAGGCCGGGCACGTTGGCGCCGGCGCGTTGCAGCAGGGCCTTGGGCCCGTCTTGCTGGCGCAACATGGCCACCAGCACATGGGCCGGCTCGATGTAGGCATGGTCATTGCCCAGCGCGAGGGTCTGGGCCTCGGCCAGGGCTTCCTGGAATTTTGTGGTCAGTTTGTCGATACGCATGGGAAATCCTTGTGGAATACTGCCCAACAGCTTAGGCAATTGCACCGGATTTCAAGGGACACGGTGCGGCTGCAAGCTGATCTGGATCAATCCGGGTCCGAACATGGGGCTTGTGCGTGGCGCCCCGTACGCCGCGCCGCCCCCCAAAGCCGACGCCGCTCGCACCAGCCGGCGAGGCCGGCTGACCCAGGCTCCTAGAATCCAGTCATGCACGTACGCCAGATGTCGATCAGCTACCAGCCCGAACAGGACCGGATCCTGGTGCGCGTCAACACCTCCGAGGAGCGGGAACTGCAGTTCTGGTTCACACGCCGGCTGACGCTGGGACTGGCGCCGTTGCTCGAACGGCTCACGACCGAAGCTGCGGCACGGCGTGGCGGCCCGGCCACGACCCACCTGGCGAACGCAGACCCGGTCACGAAGAAGGCCATGGCCGACTTCAACCGCAGCGAAACCATCCGCGGCGCGGACTTCTCGACCCCTTACCAGGCGCCCCAGGCCAGCGCGCCCCTGTTCGAGACACCCTTGCTGATCACCGAGGTCAACATCGCGACCCTCGCGGCCGGCGCGCTACGACTCAAGTGCAGCGAAAAACTCGGCGGCGCGCCGCAGGCCCGACAGTTCGAACTGGCCTTGTCCGAAACCCTGACCCACGCCTTCCTGCACCTGCTCGAGCGTGCCGTGGTGGCATCGCAGTGGCGCGAAAACCGGCCCCCCGAATCGCAGGCGGCACCCGCTGCGCCAGCTGCGCCACCGCCGGGTTACCTGAACTGACCGGCAGCGGCGTCACCGCGGCCGCACGGGGGCAGCCGCCCGCCTGACTCAGGTCTTGCGGCGCGCCCAGTTCGAATGGGCGTGGCGCGACAAGGCATAACTGGCAAAGAACTTGCACCAGATCGTGGAGCCCGCGATCGCGGTCCAGGTGTTGTAGTCGAGCTGGCCCAGCGCCACCGCAACGATCACGGCCACGGCCACCACGCCGGCAACCAGGTTCACGACCATCTCGTACGGCGCGAACTTTTCCGGATCCGCCGGGGACTGGCCGCGCTTGAGCGCCACTTCCGAGAAGTCGCGCTTGACCAGGATACGCCAGGCCCTGCGCAGCCAGAAAAACGCCATCGGGAACAGGGCCAGGTACAGCACCCATGTCAACGCAACGCTGACGTCAAAAACCATCGGTAGCTCCTCGCATCCGGCCACGTGCGTCGCCGGAGCTGTTGAATGAAAAAAGCCCTGCCAGCGTGGCCGGCAGGGCCTGTGTGCGAGCCCATCCTGCGATTGTCGCAGGGCGGGCTTGCAATGGGAGCGGCGTGCTCAGTGCGCGCCGTCGACGGCCCGCGAGCCGCGCGGAATCCGCACCGCCTCGACCATGGCCTGGATGTGCTCCGGCGGCTCCTTGGTCACCTTGTCGACCAGGAAGGCAACCACGAAGTTCACGATCGCGCCGACCGCACCGAAGGCTTCCGGCGTGATGCCCAGGAAGCTGTTGGGGCCGCCGATCAGGTCCAGGTACTCGGTACCCTTGATGAAGAACAGGCCCTTGTGTGCAAACACGTAGAACAGCGTGATGAACAGGCCCGCCAGCATGCCGGCCATCGCACCTTCCTTGTTCATCTTCTTGCTGAAGATGCCCATCATGATGGCCGGGAACAGGGAACTGGCGGCAATACCGAAGGCCAGCGCCAC
Source organism: Comamonadaceae bacterium G21597-S1 (assembly GCA_027214345.1). Taxonomy (GTDB): domain Bacteria; phylum Pseudomonadota; class Gammaproteobacteria; order Burkholderiales; family Burkholderiaceae_C; genus CAISIP01. The sequence continues at coordinate 128,283 of JAPWHR010000005.1, read as the reverse complement.
GGTACCGGCCGCGAACCCTGGCGGATTCAGGCCCAGCCAGCCGGAGATCACGATGGCGATCGCCATCGAGACTTTGCCCGCCAGCAGTTCGCCCTTCTCGCTGATGTTCGGCGCGAAGATGCCCTTGACCAGGTCATGTGACACGGCCGACGAGATCGCCATCAGCAGTCCCGCAGCCGTCGACAAGGCTGCCGCCAGGCCACCGGCGGCGACCAGCGCGATCACCCAGTTGGGCAACAGCGCAATCTCGGGATTGGCCAGCACGATGATGTCGGCATTGACACTGAGCTCATTGCCTTTCCAGCCGGCGCCCGCCGCCTTGGCCTGGAACTCGGCGTTCTTGTTGCCGTCGTTGTAGTACTGGATGCGACCGTCGCCGTTCTTGTCCTCGAACTTGAGCAGGCCGGTTTTTTCCCAGCGCTTCATCCAGTCCGGACGCTCGTCGTACTTGATCGCCACGTCCTTGTCGAACACGTTGGTGTGTTCCATCACCACGCCCGGCGTGACGGTGCGGATCAGGTTGGTCTTGGCCATGGCGGCCACGGCCGGTGCCGTCGTGTACAGGATGGCGATGAACACCAGCGCCCAGCCAGCGGAAGAACGGGCGTCCTTGACCGATGGCACGGTGAAGAATCGCATGATGACGTGCGGCAGGCCCGCGGTTCCGATCATCAGCGACAAGGTGTACATGAACATGTTCAGCGTGCTGCCCGGCAGCGACGTCGTGTATTTGCCGAAGCCCAGGTCGGTGACGACCTGGTCGAGCTTGGCCAGCAACGAGACATCCTGTCCGACGAGGCTGGAGCCCAGGCCCAGTTGCGGCAGCGGGTTGCCCGTCAATTGCAGCGAGATGAAGATGGCGGGAATCGTATACGCCAGGATCAGCACGATGTATTGCGCGACCTGCGTGTAGGTGATGCCCTTCATGCCGCCGAACACCGCATACGCGAACACGATGGCCATGCCGACATAGATGCCGACCTCGCTCGAGACGCCCAGGAAACGCGAGAACGCCACGCCGACGCCGGTCATCTGGCCGATGATGTACGTGATGGACGCGGTCAGCAGACAGATCACCGCCACCGTGCTGGCCGACTTCGAGTAGAAGCGGTCGCCGATGAACTGCGGCACCGTGAACTTGCCGAACTTGCGCAGGTACGGCGCCAGCAGCATGGCCAGCAGCACGTAGCCGCCGGTCCAGCCCATCAGGAACAGGCCACCGCCGTATCCCATGTTGGAGATCAGGCCGGCCATCGAGATGAAGGACGCTGCGGACATCCAGTCGGCGGCGGTCGCCATGCCGTTCATGACAGGGTGCACGCTGCCGCCGGCTGCATAGAACTCGCTGGTCGACCCGGCGCGTGCCCAGATCGCGATGCCGATGTAGAGCGAGAAGCTCAGACCGACAAATATGTAGATGGTTGTTTGCAGTTCCATGGCTCAGTCCTCGTGTACGTCGAACCGACGATCGATCTCGTTCATCTTCTTGGCGTAATAGAAGATCAGCGCGATGAAGATGTAGATGGAGCCCTGGTGCGCAAACCAGAAGCCGAGCGGATAACCACCGAGCTTGATGTTGTTGAGCCAGTCCGCAAACAGGATACCGGCCCCGAAGGACACGGCAAACCAGATGATGAGAATCCGGGTCAACAGACTGAGCGTGGCTTTCCAGTAGGCGTGACTGCTGTCGTCGTCCTTCATGAAGTCTCCTTGTTTTCAGCTAACAGGAACAGCGGCTTGCGCTGCTGCGCGAACACCTGCCGCGGACCTTCCACGGCAATGTGTTGCTGATTGTGAAAGCGCTTTCTTACAGTGAACTGATTTCGGGCACCCGGCGTGGCGCGAATACGCGACACAAGGGAAAACCCCTAGAGATATCGCCGCGACAGACCCAGGCGCAGTCCGCAGTTTCCTGCACCGCAGGTCGTCGGCCCATCCGCCTGGAGTTTGACGCGGGAATGGATGCTGCGCGCAGGTCGCAAGCTGCCGGATCAGCCGTTGGACGCGTCGATGCCCCAGCGCCGCAGCGCGGCATCGTCGGCCACCCGCGCGTCGACCCAGCGCGCACCCTGGGGCGTCTGCTCCTTCTTCCAGAACGGAGCCTGGGTCTTGAGATAGTCCATGATGAACTCGCAGGCCTGGAAGCTCTCGCCGCGATGCGCCGACGTGACGGCAACGAGCACGATCTGGTCCAGCGGCTGCAGCACGCCGACCCGATGGATGACCCGACTCCCCAGGATGTCGAATCGTCGATGCGCCTCGTCGAGCATGGCCTCGATGGCCTTCTCGGTCATGCCGGGATAGTGCTCGAGTTCCAGCGTTGACACCTGCGCGCCATCATTGCGGTCGCGCACCGTGCCGACAAACGAGCACACGGCCCCGACCGCGTTGTCGCCGGCGCGCAAGGCGGCGACCTCATCGGCCAGGTTGAAATCGGAGGTCTGGATGGAAACACGCTGCAATGCCATGGCGCCATTGTGGCACCGGCGACGGTTCGGGCGCGTTATCATCGGCCGATGATTTCCAGCTGGAACCGTCGCCACGAACCGTCGCCGCAGGTGACGGCGCTTGTGCCGGCCGCCGGCAAGAAATCGAAGAAACCCATGCTCATCTGACCGGAGCTGCGGTTCCGTCCTCGGATGAGTGATGGAACCGACGCAGACCCGGCCGGCCCCCCGTACGCGCATCCGATGGATGGTTTCCATCGGTCCTTGACTGCCACAAAGGAAATGCGCGTGCAAGCCACTCATACCCCCTCCACGACCACGGACACCGATTTTTCGGGCTTGTGGATTCCCCTCATCACCCCCTTTCGCGCCGGCGCGGTCGACCATGCGGCACTGGACCAACTCGTCCGGCGCCTGTGTGCCGACGGCGTTTCCGGTTTCGTCGCCTGCGGCTCCACCGGTGAAGCCGCCGCGTTGGACAAGGCCGAACAACTGGCGGTGCTGGACACCACGCTGCAGGCGGCCGACGGTTGCCCGGTGGTCATGGGCATGTCGGACTACCACCTGACGCAGGCCCTCGACTGGGTCCGGGAACTGGCGAGCCGGCCGATCGCCGGACTGCTGGTGCCGGCGCCGCACTACATCCGGCCGTCCCAGGCCGGTCTGCTGCACTGGTTCCGCTCCCTGGCCGACGCGTCGCGGGTGCCGCTGATCATCTATGACATTCCCGCGCGCACCGGTGTGCCCCTGGATCGCGAAACCCTGCTGGAACTGGCCTGCCACCCCGGCATCCGGGCGATCAAGGACTGCGGCGCGGATGCCGCCAAGACATTGGCCCTGATCGCCCAGGGCAAGCTGCAGGTGCTCGCCGGCGACGACCTTCAGATGTTCGCCACCGTCGCGCAGGGCGGCACCGGCGCGATCGCGGCCAGTGCGCATCTGCTGACTCCGGCGTTCGTGCAACTGATCCGACGCCTGCGCGCCGGCGACTGCGGTAACGTGCGGGACCTGTGGCTGACCCTGGTGCCGTGGATCGAGGCGGTCTTCGCCGAACCCAACCCGGCGCCTGTCAAGGCCATGCTGGCGTCGCTCGGCGCCATCGACGGGGCGCTGCGCGCGCCGATGACAGGCTGTTCGGCGCGCCATTTGGCAGCCATGCGGCAATTGCCGCTGGCGCCGTCGATGCAGCAGCTGCCGGAAGCCTCGTGAGGCGGGTATCGGTGAACCGGTCGCGCCGACCGGCTCAGCCGCCGGTGACCGGCGGGAAAAACGCCACCTCGGCACCGTCGTGCAGCACGCGGGACTCGTCGCCCATGTGCTGGTCCACCGCGATCCGCACCGGCTTGCCGCGGGCCAGCGCACCGGCGTAAGGTTCGCCGCGGGCGATCAGGGCATCGCGCAAGGCGGCCGCGTCGCCGGCGTCGGTGGCAAAGGTTTCGCTGCCGTGGCCGACGGCCTCGCGAATGCCGGCAAAAAAACGCAGCGTGACGTTGATGGTCATGGCTCAGGACAGCAGGTCGGACAAGGCGATGAATCGAACGGTGTCGCCGCGCGCGACGGTCTGCCCGGGCGGATTGTCGACCAGGCCGTCGCCCCAGACCGCCGAGGTCAACACGCCCGAACTCTGGTTGGGGAACAGGTCGAGCCCGCCCTCGGCATTGCGCCGCACCCGCAGGAACTCGCGCCGCCTGTCGGCCCGCGGCCAGTCGAAATCGGCGCGTGCGGACACCGTCACCGGAGCCACGTCGGCGACGCCTTGCAGGCGCAGCAGGAAAGGCCGCACCAGCAGCGCAAAGGTGACGAAGCTCGACACCGGATTGCCTGGCAAGCCGATGAACCGGGCCTCGCCGACATGGCCATACGCAAAGGGCTTGCCCGGCTTGATCGCGATCTGCCACAGGTCGAGTCCGCCCAGCGATTGCACGGCCGGTCGGATATGGTCTTCCTCGCCGACGGAGACACCACCGCTGGTCAGGATCAGATCGTGCTCGCGCGACGCGTCGCGCAGGGCATCGACGGTGGCGTCGCGCCGGTCGGGCACGATGCCCAGGTCGCTGACCGTGCATCCGAGGCGTTGCAGCATGGCCCGCAGGAAGAATCGGTTGGAGTTGTAGATCGCGCCCGGTCGCATGTCGGCCGGCGCCACTTCGCCGGGCATCACCAGCTCATCGCCCGTGGAGAACAGCGCCACGCGGGGAGGCCGCACCACCTGCAATGCGTCCAGGCCCACGGCCGCGGCCATGCCCAGGCCGGCCGGAGACAGGCGCATGCCGCGCGGCAACACCACCGCCGAACGGGTCACGTCCTCGCCGGCACGGCGGATCCACTGGCCCGGTTGCGGGACGACCTCGACCCGCACGCGTGCCGGCTGGTCGGGCGCGGCCTCGGCGACGACGGTGCAGTCCTCCTGCATCACGACCGCATCGGCGCCGGGCGGAATCGGGGCGCCGGTGAAGATGCGAGCAGCCTCACCCGGCAGCAGCGGCTGGCCGGACGATCCGGCGGCAATGCGCTGGGTCACCGCGAGCACGGCGCCGGCACCGGTCAGGCCGGCGCAGGCCAGCGCATAACCGTCCATCGAACTGTTGTCCTGCGGCGGCACCTGCAGACCGGACACCACATCCTGCGCCAGCACACGACCGTCGGCATCGAACGTGGACACCGCCTGCACCTGCGCCAGCGGCGTGACCGACGCGAGCAGCCGCGCCAGCGCGTCATCGAGCGGCAACAAGGGCGGGCGGGGCGTCGTCATGGGCAGCGGCTCCGAAGGTTTCGGCGGATGTGATCAGGCCACGGCGGCCGGCACGCCCTGGCAGCGGGCGACGATGAAGGCCTTGATGGCTTCGAGGTCGGGCGGCAGGGTCACGACCCGTTTGGGCAGGTTCTCGATGCCCTCGAAGGCCGCGGGCCGCAGCGGCTCGCGTCCCAGGGCTTCGACGATGGTGGCGGCAAACTTGATCGGCAAGGCGGTCTCGAGCACGATCATCGGGTATTGCGGGTGCAGGTGTTCGCGCGCGACCTTGATGCCGTCGGCGGTATGGGTGTCGACCATCTGCTGGCGATCGTTCCAGCATGCGCGGATCGTCGCGAGACGGTCCGCATGGGTGCTGCGGCCGCTGGCGAATCCGTAACTTGCCGCCGCCTGGGCAAACGCCGGGTGGGCGCCGAGGTCGAAGACCCCCTCGCGGCCAAGCCGGCTGCTGAACAGTTCGCGGACCTGCGCGGCGTCGCGGCCCAGCAGGTCGAACACGAAACGCTCGAAGTTCGACGCCTTGGAGATGTCCATCGACGGACTGGATGTCTCGTGGGTGTCGGCACTGCTGCGCACGCGATAGACACCGGTACGGAAGAACTCGTCCAGTACGTCGTTCTCGTTGGTGGCCACGACCAGCATGTCGATCGGCAGGCCCATCATGCGCGCGACATGGCCGGCGCAGACATTGCCGAAGTTGCCCGAGGGCACCGTGAAACGCACCGGCTGGTCATTTGAGCGCGTGGCCTGGAAATAACCGGCGAAGTAATACACCACCTGCGCCACCAGCCGCGCCCAGTTGATCGAGTTGACGGTACCGATACGGTAGCGGCGCTTGAAGTCCAGGTCGTTCGACACCGCCTTGACCAGGTCCTGGCAGTCGTCGAACACCCCTTCGATGGCGATGTTGTGGATGTTCTCGTCCATCAGGCTGAACATCTGTGCCTGCTGGAACGGGCTCATGCGTCCGGCGGGACTGGTCATGAACACCGACACGCCGCGCTTGCCGCGCATCGCGTATTCGGCTGCGCTGCCGGTGTCGCCGCTGGTGGCCCCCAGGATGTTGAGCGTCTCGCCGCGGCGCGCCAGTTCGTATTCGAACAGGTTGCCCAGCAGCTGCATCGCCATGTCCTTGAACGCCAGCGTCGGGCCATTGGACAAGGCTTCGAGATACAGCGGGGCTACGGTGGCCTGGGCAGGGTCGAGCACCCGCAGCGGCACGATCGCCTCGGTCCCGAACACGGCCGGCGTGTAGGTGCGCGCGCACAGCGCGCGCAGGTCGGCTGGCGGAATGTCGTCGATGTACAGCGACAGGATTTCGAACGCCAGCTCGGTGTACGGCAAGGCCCGCCAGCGCGTCAGCGTGGCATCGTCGACCTGCGGATAGTGTTCGGGCAGGTACAGGCCGCCATCGGGCGCCAGGCCCTCGAGCAGGATGTCGCAGAAACGCTGGCCGCTGGCATGGCCACGGGTGGAGACATACTGCATCAGGCCAGCTCCTCCTTGCGGATGCGCGTGATCGGCTGCAACACGCTGGGCAGCGCCTGCATGCGGGCCACCGCGTCGTTCATCGTGCCTTCGCGGGTGTCGTGCGTCAGGATGATGATGTCGGTCTGTTCGATCTGCGATCCGCTGGCATCGGCGGCGATCTCGTCGGCCTCGCGCTGCAGCATCGCGTCGATGCTGATGTCGGCATCGGCCAGAATGCCGGTGACCCTGGACAATACGCCCGCCTGGTCGGCCACGCGCAGACGCAGGTAGTAGCTGGTCACCACGTCGGCCATGGGCAACACCGGCAGGTCGTCGCCCGGCGCGCCCGGGTGGAAGGCCAGGTGCGGCACGCGGTGTGCGGGATCGGCCGTGTGCAGGCGGGTCACGTCGACCAGGTCGGCGATCACCGCGCTGGCCGTCGGTTCACTGCCGGCGCCCTTGCCGTAATACAGCGTCGTTCCCACGGCATCGCCCTGCACCACCACCGCATTCATCGCGCCTTCGACGTTGGCGATCAGGCGCTTGCTCGGCACCAGGCTCGGATGCACCCGCAACTCGATGCCGCGCGGCGCACCGGTCTTGCCGTCGATGCTGCGCTTGGTGATGCCCAGCAGCTTGATGCGATAACCCAGCTGCTCCGCATACCGGATGTCCTGCGCGCTCAGCGCGGTGATGCCTTCGACATGCGCCTTGTCGAACTGCACCGGCACACCAAAAGCGATGGCCGACATCAGCGTGATCTTGTGCGCCGCATCGACACCTTCGATGTCGAAGGTGGGATCGGCCTCCGCATACCCGAGGCGTTGTGCTTCCTTGAGCACGACGTCGAAGTCCAGGCCCTTGTTGCGCATCTCGCTGAGGATGAAGTTCGTCGTGCCGTTGATGATGCCGGCGATCCACTGGATGCTGTTGGCGGTGAGTCCCTCCCGCAAGGCCTTGATGATCGGGATGCCGCCGGCCACGGCTGCCTCGAATGCCACCATCACCCCCTTGGCATGGGCGGCGGCGAAGATCTCGGTGCCGTGCACGGCCAGCAGCGCCTTGTTGGCCGTGACCACGTGCTTGCCGGCAGCAATGGCCTCCATCACCAGTTGGCGCGCGATGCCGTAGCCGCCGATGAGTTCGATCACGATGTCGATGTCGGGGTTGGCGATCACCGCACGCGCGTCGCCCACGACCGTCACGTCCTCGCCGACCAGCGAGCGGGCCCGCTCGACGTCGAGGTCGGCCACCATCGTGATGTCGATGCCCCGTCCCGCCCGACGGCGGATCTCGGCCTGGTTGCGCTTGAGCACACTGTAGGTGCCACTGCCGACGGTTCCTATGCCCAGCAGGCCCACTTGGATCGATTTCATGCAATAGTCTTCTTGGTTGATGCGATGGAAAGCAGCGCGTTGCCGGCCCCGCGGCTCAGGCCCGGGCAGCCACCAGTTTCACGGATGCCGACGCGGATGCGGCCGCGCGGGCACGTTCGTCCGCATGGCGATGGCGGTAATGCTCGAGGAATCGGGCGATGCGGCCGATCGCCTCGCGCAGGTCGTCCTCGTGCGGCAGGAACACGATGCGGAAATGGTCGGGGTCTGCCCAGTTGAATCCGGTCCCCTGCACCAGCATGACCTTGGTCTCCTGCAACAACTCGAGGATGAACTCCTGGTCGTCGCGGATCGGGTAGATCTCGGGGTCGAGCCGGGGGAACATGTACAGCGCGGCCTGCGGCTTCACGCAGCTCACGCCCGGGATCGCGGTGATGAGCTCGTAGGCCAGGTCGCGCTGGCGCCGCAAGCGCCCGCCGTCGGCGATCAGGTCGTTGATGCTCTGGTAGCCCCCGAGTGCGGTCTGGATTGCCCATTGCCCCGGCACGTTCGGACACAGCCGCAGGTTGGACATCATGTTCAGGCCGTCGATGTAGTCCTTGGCCACGAACTTGTCGCCGGACACCACCATCCATCCGGCGCGATAGCCGCAGGAACGGTAACTCTTGCTCAGGCTGTTGAAGGTCAGCGTCAGCACGTCGTCGCTGAGCGAACCCATGGCCGTGTGTTGTGCGCCGTCGTACAGGATCTTGTCGTAGACCTCGTCGGCGAAGATGGCCAGGCCGAACTCGCGCGCGATCTCGATGATGCCGCGCAGCAGATCGTCCGAATACAAGGCACCGGTCGGATTGTTCGGGTTGATCACGACGATGCCCTTGGTGCGGGGCGTGACCTTGGCGCGGATGTCAGCCAGGTCGGGCATCCAGCCCCGCGACTCATCGCAACGGTAATGCACCGGCACCCCGCCGGACAACACGACGGCGGCCGTCCACAACGGATAGTCCGGCGACGGGATCAGCATCTCGTCGCCATCGTTGAGCAAGGCGTTGCTGGCCATCACGATCAGCTCCGAGGCACCGTTGCCCAAGTAGATGTCGTCGAGCGTCACGCCCGCGATGCCTTGTTGCTGGGTGTAGTGCATGACCGCCTTGCGCGCGGCGAAGATGCCCTTGCTGTCCGAATACCCGGACGAGTTCGGCAGGTTACGGATCATGTCCTGCTGGATCTCCTCGGGCGAATCGAAGCCGAACACGGCCAGGTTGCCGATGTTGAGCTTGATGATCTTGTGGCCTTCGTCCTCCATGCGCTGGGCGCACTCAAGGATCGGACCACGGATGTCGTAGCAGACGTTGTCAAGCTTGGTCGATTTGCGAATCGTCTTCATGGGAGTGTCGGGCGCGCGGGCCTGTACAGCGGGAAACCTATAATTTGACCACAGTTGCGCCCACCGCCGCCCGATGAAACTCCACCCCGATCAATCCTCTGTCCAGACCATCTCCAGCTACGGCGATGGCTGGATCGCCGTCGACGGCGAGCGCATTGCGCACAGCGTGATCATCGGCTCGGACGGCCAGCGCTTGGCCTGGCAATGCCAGCATTTTTCCGACCTGGGCGCCGCGCATTTCCAGCAGCTGGCCGAGCTCGGCACCGAGCTGGTGATCTTCGGCAGCGGCGGCCGGATCCGGTTCCCGCAGCCCGCCTGGCTGGCGCCGCTGATGGAGCGCCGCATCGGCCTGGAGACCATGGATACCCAGGCCGCATGCCGCACCTACAACATCCTGGCCGGCGAAGGACGCAAGGTCGCAGTGGCACTGTTGATCGAAGTTCAGTCGCATTGAGGTTTCTTGCGGGTGTTTTGCGGTTAAAATACCGGACTTCGGTCGAGGCGCTCCGCCCCCTGCATCTGCTCCACACGCGAGCGGGCCTGCAGGCCCGGCGCCTGACCCTGACACATCCAGCACGAGAAGACCCAAGCACCTTATGGCGATCGTTGTCAACAAACCCCTCCCCGAATTCGAAGCCGTCGCCACCAACGGTGTGAAGGTGACCAACACCAGTCACCTGGGCGCCACGATGGTGCTGTATTTCTATCCCAAGGACAACACGCCCGGCTGTACCACCGAGGCCATGCAGTTCCGCGACAAGTACAAGGATTTCGTGAAGGCCGGCGCAACGGTGTTTGGCGTCTCGCGCGACAACATGAAGTCGCACGACGATTTCAAGCTCAAGCTGGAACTGCCGTTCGAACTGATTGCCGACACCGAAGAGAAGATGTGCCACATGTTCGGCGTGGTCAAGAACAAGATCATGTATGGCAAGAAGGTCAAGGGCATCGAGCGCAGCACGTTCCTGATCGGTGCCGATGGCGTGCTCAAGGAAGAATGGCGAGGACTCAAGGTTCCCGGCCATGTCGACGAAGTGCTCAAGGCCGTGAAGGCGCTGAAGAAATCTGCCTGACCCACCCCGGTAACCCCCCCATACGGCTCATGCATAATGGGCCATGCATCGGAGTTCAGCAACCGTTTCCGCAACGAAGCCGCCTTGGTCCAGGGCGGCTTTCTTGTTTGTGGGCTGCGTGCGGAGCGATCCTCCGGCGCCGACAACCTTCCCTTCCGTGAGTACCCAGGACCATGCCACTGCCACCCGCTCCCACCAAACGTGCTGCTCTGCTGACCAGCAAGGCATTTGAGGCCACCGCCAACAGCGTTTCCAGAGCCAGACGCAAGACCGCCGGCACCACCCCGGGCATCCGCGAGACCGTCCCGGACATCGGCATGGCCGTGACGCCTTCCGACGAACCGACGACAACCGCCCGTCAGCATGCCCGGCCCCCCGCCAAACCGGTGGCGCGCGCCTTGCACAGCGTCCCGGTCGCTGAAGCAGCATCGGCCGGCGCCGCCCCCGAGACCGCGCCGCGGACGCGGCGCCGCAAGGCCATGGGCAAACCCAAGCTGTTCGTGCTCGACACCAACGTGCTGCTGCACGATCCGATGTGCCTGTTCCGTTTCGAGGAACACGACATCTTCCTGCCGATGATCGTGCTCGAGGAACTCGACGCACACAAGAAGGGCATGACCGAAGTCGCCCGCAACGCGCGCCAGACCAGCCGTTGGCTCGACGCACTGGCAGGCGCCGACGGCGCGGACATCGGCGCCGGCTTGCCGCTGGACAGCACCGGCCACAGCGACGCTGGCGGCAAACTGTTCTTCCAGACCCAGACACTGGACTTTTCGCTCCCGACCAGCCTGCCCCAGGGCAAGGCCGACAACCAGATCCTGGGGGTGGTCGAGGCGCTGGGACGGCAGCAACGGGCGGCCCAGCAAAGCAAGACCGGCGACGAACGCAAGGCGCGCGATGTCGTGCTGGTATCCAAGGACATCAACATGCGCGTCAAGGCGCGAGCGCTTGGCCTGGCCACCGACGACTATCAGAACGACAAGACGCTGGCCGATGGCGACCTGCTGTATTCCGGCGCGCAGGCCTTGCCGTCCGATTTCTGGGCCACGCACGGCCAGACAGTCGAAAGCTGGCAACAAGGCGTCCACACCTTCTATCGGATCAACGGGCCGGTGGTACCGAGCCTGATGATCAACCAGTTCGTCTATTTCGAGTCACCGGGCGAACCCAGCCTGTACGCCCGGGTCACCGAGATCCGCGGCAAGACCGCGGTACTCAAGACGCTGAAGGACTACACCCACCTCAAGAATGCGGTCTGGGGTGTGACCACCCGCAACCGGGAGCAGAACTTCGCGATGAACCTGCTGATGGATCCGGAGGTGGACTTCGTCACGCTGACGGGAACGGCCGGCACCGGCAAAACGCTGATGGCGCTGGCCTCGGGGTTGACACAGGTGCTCGACGACCGTCGTTATACCGAGATCATCGTGACCCGGGCCACGGTCAGCGTCGGCGAGGACATCGGCTTCCTGCCCGGCACCGAAGAAGAAAAGATGGGCCCGTGGATGGGGGCACTGGACGACAACCTGGAGGTGCTGGGCAAGACCGACACCGGCGCGGGCGAATGGGGGCGTGCGGCGACCAGCGAGCTGATCCGCAGCCGGATCAAGGTCAAGAGCATGAACTTCATGCGGGGCCGTACCTTTCTGAACAAATACGTCATCATCGACGAGGCGCAGAACCTCACGCCCAAGCAGATGAAGACCCTGATCACCCGCGCCGGGCCGGGAACCAAGATCATCTGCATGGGCAACCTGGCGCAGATCGACACACCGTACCTGACCGAAGGTTCTTCCGGCCTGACCTTCGCGGTCGACAAGTTCAAGGGCTGGCCGCACAGCGGCCATATCACGCTGGCCCGGGGGGAACGCTCCCGCCTGGCCGACTTCGCCAGCGAAGTGTTGTGATGAAATGTTGGTGCCAGAGCAAAAATGGCTGCGCCATTTCTTGGTCTGGCACACAAGGTGAACAGCCGGACAGCCACGAAATGTTGGTGCCAGAGCAAAAATGGCTGCGCCATTTCTTGGTCTGGCACACAAGGTCTCAGAAATCCCCGTTGGCGCCGCTGGCGAGGCTTTCGAATTTCGTGATGGCGCGCAGGAAGGCGAGCTTGACGACGCCTGTGGGGCCGTTACGCTGCTTGGCGATGATGATCTCGGCAACACCCGGCTCCTTGCAGGCTTCCTTGGTGTAGTACTCGTCGCGGTAGATGAACATGATGATGTCGGCGTCCTGCTCGATGGCGCCCGATTCACGCAGGTCGCTCATCATCGGGCGCTTGTCGGGACGCTGTTCGACGCTGCGGTTGAGCTGCGACAACGCGATCACCGGACATTTCAGCTCCTTGGCCAGCATCTTCAGGCCCCGCGAGATCTCGCCGAGTTCGGTGGCACGGTTCTCGTCGGAGCCGGTCGAGCCGCTCATCAACTGCAGGTAATCGACCACGATCAGGCCGAGTTGCCCGCACTGGCGCGACAGGCGCCGGGCATTGGCGCGTAACTCGCTGGTCTTGAGGCCGGCCGTCTCGTCGATGTGCAGCGAGATGCTGCGCAGCTTCTCGATCGCCTCGGTCAGGCGCGGCCACTCCTCGTCGCTGAGCTTGCCGGTGCGCAGATGGCTCTGGTCGATGCGGCCGATGGAGCCGACGATACGCACCGCCAGCTGGGCAGCACCCATCTCCATCGAGAACACGGCCACCGGCAGGCCCTCGTTGAGCGCCACGTGCTCCGCGATGTTGATCGCGAACGCGGTCTTGCCCATGGACGGACGCGCCGCCAGCACCACCAGGTCGCCGGCCTGCAGACCCGCGGTCATGCGGTCCAGGTCGTAGAAACCCGTCGGGACGCCTGTCACGTCGTTCGGGTTGTCGGCCATCTCCTGCACCCGGTCGAGCAGGTCGACGACCAGTGAATCCATGGCCTGGAAGCCCTGCTTCATGCGCGAACCCTGCTCTCCGATCTGGAAGATCTTGCGCTCGGCCTCGTCGACGATGTCCGACACCGGCCGGCCCTTGGGATTGAACGCGTTGGTGGCGATCTCGTCGCTGGCACTGACCAGCTTGCGCAGGATGGAGCGTTCGCGCACGATCTCGGCATACCGGCGGATGTTGCCGGCACTGGGCACGTATTGCGCCAGCGAGTTCAGATAGGCCAGCCCCCCGATTTCCTCGGCCTTGCCCTGGCTCTGCAGGTGTTCGTAGACCGTGATCACGTCCGCCGGCTTGGTGGCATTGATCAGCGTACCGATGGAGGCATAGACCAGCCGGTGCTCGTAGCGGTAGAAGTCGGCGTCGGTGAGCAGGTCGGCGACCCGGTCCCAGGCACCGTTGTCCAGCAACAGGCCACCCAGCACGCTGGACTCCCCTTCGAGCGAATGGGGCGGGATGCGCAACTGCGCTACGGCACGGTCGTCGCTGTCGTTGTCGAATGAAGAAAGTACGGCGGACATCGGCTGGTTCAGGATGTGTAGATGCTAAGCCCGGACGCGCGCAGCGTCGAGAGGTGAAGCTGGGGACAAGTCAGGAGAAAGCTGTGCACAAGCTGTGTGCATCGCCGGCCAAGCGGTGCACACAAACGAAAAAGCCACCACGACTCGCGCCGCGGTGGCTTGTTTTCAGGGGCGCGGCCGGCTGCGACAGCCGACCGCAGACCTGGACGGACGTTGCCGTCGATCAGGCCGTCTCGCCGTAGACCGCGACCGCGATCTCGACCGTCACGTCAGTATGCAAGGCCACGCTGACGGTGCTGTCACCGGTGGTCTTGATCGGGCCGGAGGGCATGCGCACCTGGGACTTGACGACCTTGTAACCGAGCTTGTTCAGCTCTTCGGCAACGTCGGCATTGGTGACGGAGCCGAACAGGCGTCCATCGACACCGGCCTTTTGCGTCAGCTTGCAGGTGATGCCAGAGAGTTTTTCTCCGACGGCCTGTGCCTCGGCCAGCTTGGCAGCGGCGATCTTTTCCAGTTCGGCGCGCTTGGCTTCGAACTCTTCCTTGGCCGCAGCCGTGGCGCGACGGGCGCGGCCGGTCGGGATCAGGAAGTTGCGGGCATAACCGTCCTTGACCTTGACGATTTCACCCAGGTTGCCAAGGTTCACGACCTTGTCGAGCAGAATGATTTGCATGTTGGTTGCCCCTTAGATGCGATGCTGGTCGCTGTACGGCAACATGGCCAGAAAGCGTGCGCGCTTGATCGCGGTGTTGAGTTGACGCTGGAAGATGGCACGGGTGCCGGTCAGGCGCGCGGGAATGATCTTGCCGTTCTCGGCAATGAAATCGCGCAAGGTGTCGATGTCCTTGTAGTCGATCTCTTCGACGCCGGTCACGGTGAAGCGGCAAAAGCGCTTGCGCTTGAACAGCAGGTTCTGGGCCGGGCGCTTGGGGCGCTTGTCTTTGTTGAAACGTTTCGGTGCTGGCATGGTGATGTCCTTCGGGTGGCAGGAGGGATACGGGCTCAGGCGTGCTGGGCCGGATCGTCCTGGCGTGAAAACATGGATGGTTCTTGCAGAAATTCCTGTATGTGAAAAACGACGTGTTTTCCGTTGCGGGGTGATGCCACGAAGCCGGTGAATCGCCAGCTGCTGCCGATCGCCTGATGGGCCAGCCGCTCGGCATTTGCGCCAAACGCCACGGCCTTCATCTCTGCCTTGACCTGCCGGGTCTGCCCTGCTTCCTGGACGCTGGAGGCATGCTCGAGCTTCAGGTTCAGGGCCGGTATTCCCGCCGGCGTGTAACGCATCGCGTCACGCTCGGCAATACTGGCAGACAGGGTCAGGCTGTTGGCGACCTCGTTCACCCCACGCGGGTATCAGCGGTCGTTGGCGTGCATCTCGGCCTGCTGGGCCTTGCGCGCGTCTTCACGTTCCACCGTCTTCATCATCGCCGACGGGGCGGTATCGGCCTTCTTGCGCAACACGGTCAGATGGCGCAAGACCGCGTCATTGAACTTGAATGCGTGCTCGAGTTCCGACATCACGGCTTGGTCGGCCTCGATGTTGACGCACAGGTAATGGGCCTTGGCCAGCTTGTTGATCATGTAGACCAACTGGCGACGACCCCAGTCTTCCACCCGATGGATCCTGCCGCCGCCGGCAGTGATCATGGTCTTGTAGCGCTCCAGCATGGCCGGAACCTGCTCGCTCTGATCCGGATGGATCATGAGGATGATCTCGTAATGACGCATCGATACTCCTTGTGGATGGCCCGCAACCGGGCCGGTAAAACCACCCCCGGCGTCCAGACAGGGTGTGGTAAGGGAAAGCCCACGAGTATAGACGAGAAAAGCCCGGCTGGTCCAGCCAGCCGCCCCGGGCACCGGATCAGTCGCCCTTGAGGTTGGGATAACGGATGTACTGCACCAGCCGTTCGATGGGCGGCCCCGGCCGTGGCGTGAGCAGGCTGACCAGCACGATGACCGCAAAACCCACTGGCACGCCGAACAGCCCGGCCGAGATCGGCTGGATGTCCCACCACAGTTGCACCGGCGCGGTGATGCCGAAGGTGGCACGCAGCCAGGGCTGGGTCATGACCATGTAGTAGGCCGTCGTTCCCAGCCCCGCGACCATGCCCAGCGACGCCGCCACGCCGGTGGCCCGCCCCCAGAAAATGCCCAGCGTCAGCGCCGGAAAGAAGGCGGCCGCGGCGAACGAGAACGCGGCCGACACCAGGAACAGGATGTCCGCCGGCCGCTGGGACGCGACATAGGAGGCCGCGAGGGCCACGACCAGCAACAGCATCTTGGACAACGCCACGCGGCGGGCCGTCGACGCATTGGGATCGATCATCTTGTAGTAGAGGTCGTGGCTCAGCGCATTGGCCACGGTCAGCAGCAGACCATCGGCGGTCGACAGCGCAGCCGCCAGGCCGCCGGCCGCCACCAGCGCGGACACGACATAAGGCATGCCGCCGATCTCCGGCATGGCCAGCACCATGATGTCGCCGCTGATGCTCATCTCGTTGAGCTGCAGGATGCCGTCCTGGTTGATGTCGCTCACCGACAACAACGAAGGATCGACCTTGTTCCAGGACATGATCCACTGCGGCAACTGGTCGAACGGCGTGCCGACGACCAGGGTGAAGATCTCGAACTTGACCAGCACGGCCAACGCTGGCGCCGTGAAGTACAGCAGGAAGATGAACAGCAGCGACCAGCTCACCGAAGCCCGCGCCTCCTTGACGCTGGGCACCGTGTAATAGCGCATCAGGATGTGCGGCAACGCGGCCGTGCCCACCATCAGGCAGAAGATCAGGGCCAGAAAATTGCGACGGGCGATGTTGTAGGCCTCCTGCGCGCCGACATTGCCGGCCGGGTCGCCGGTGAAGGTCTGTGCATGCGGAACCATGCCGTTGAGCGGCAGCGATTTCATGTCCGCCCGCGCCTTGGCTGCCGCCCATGCCTCGCGCGCCGCCTCGGCATCGGTGGGCAAAGCCGACATCGCCTTCTCGGCCGCCGCAACGTCGGCCGCGGAGCCGGAGCCGCCAACGAGTTTGAGACGATCCAGGCGCACCTTGGCCGCCACCCTTTCCGCCGCCAGCGCCGTTGCCGGATCCTCGAGCTTGCCGGCCAGTTCGCGCGAGCGCTGCTGGAACACGGCGCGTACTGCGCGTTCGCCGGGATCGTCCTGCAACTGCTGCTCCACGGCCGTCACCTTCTCCAGCTGGTAGCCATAGACCAGCTGCGGCACCGGAATGCCGGTCTGCTTCACCGATAGCCAGATGACGGGGACCAGATAGGCCACGATCAGGATGACGTACTGCGCGACCTGGGTCCAGGTGACGGCACGCATGCCGCCGAGAAACGAACACACCAGGATGCCGCCGAGCCCCAGGAAGATGCCCAGCTCGAACTGCACGCCGGTCAGGTGCGAGGTGATGAGCCCCACGCCGGAGATCTGCGCCACGACGTAGGTGAACGAACACAGGATGGCGGCCGCGATGCCCAGAAAACGCGGCAGGTTGCCGCCATACCGGTCGCCGAGGAAGTCGGGCACCGTGAACTGGCCGAACTTGCGCAGATACGGGGCCAGGAACAAGGCGACCAGGCAATACCCGCCGGTCCAGCCCATGATGAAGGCCAGGCCACCGTAGCCGGCGATGTACAAGGTGCCACCCAGGCCGATGAAGGACGCGGCCGACATCCAGTCCGCGCCGGTGGCCATGCCGTTGTAGATGGCCGGCACGCGCCGACCGGCAACGTAATACTCGACCGCGTCATGGGTGCGACTGAGCACGCCGATGGTGGCATACAGACCGATCGTGGCCAGCAGGAAGATCGAACCGACCCAGCGCCGCGGCAGGCCGAGCTGCTCAAGCACGGCCATGAAGACCACGAAGCTCAGAAAACCCGCCACATACCACCAGAAGACCCGGTCGACCCCCCGCTTGAACGCTGCCTGGCTCGGCGCAGCGTCGCCCGCAGGGCCGGCCTGCGCCACGGAGCGCTCGGCCGGGTTCATGCCTCCTCGTCCTCTTGCATCGCGTATTGCGCGTCGAGCTTGTCCATGTAGCGCGCGTAGAACCAGATGATGGCGCCATACACCAGCAACGCGCCCTGCGCGCCCATCCAGAAACTGAACGGCCAACCGAAGAAGCTGAAACTCAGCTCCCGGGCGAAGAAGCTGACCACGAAGGTCACGACGAACCAGACCGCCAGCAGGCTTGCCGTGACGATCAGGTTCTTGCGCCAATAGGCGCGCTGGCGACGCGTCACGCCCATGGCGCCAGCCCCCACGCGGCGATGGCCGGCAACGGTTGCGGGCGCCGCGACTGCGGATCAGGCGAGCGGCTGGGCATGCAGGCCGGTTTCCCGCTCCAGTTGCGCCGCCACCCGGGGCTCGAAGCCCTTGAGATGCCGGATGATCTTCAATGCCTCGTCGGGCCGGCGGCGGTCGAGCTGCACCCGGGCCAGCTGGTACCAGCCGAACGGGCTCATCGGCTGCAGGCGGGTATTGCGCTGCAATGCCAGCGCCGCGTCGTCGAACCGGCGCGCACGGATATGGAGCAATGCCAGTCCGTACCAGGCGCGATCGAGCGTGGCATCGAGATCCAGCGCGCGCAGGAACGCAGCCTCGGCCTGACGATCGTCGCCCATCGAGTGCAGCAGGAAACCCAGGTTGAACCAGGCCGCGGCATCGCCTGCGTGCGAGGCCGTGAGGGCACGCAGATCCGAAACGGCCGCCGCGGTGTGGCCCGCTTGCGCCAGCAGATGGGCGCGGCTGGCCAAGGCGTGTCGGTCGCCCGGCGCACAGGCCAGCATGGCGCCGAAACGCCGCAGGGCCGCTTGGCTGCGCCCGCAGGCCAGGCAGGCCAGCGCCAGCATCTGGTGCCAGCGGTATTGCAGGCGCGCCGCTACCGGCATGAGGCAATGCCGACCTGCAGGCACAGGTTGATCTTGAAAAAGGTCAACGCCAGCCAGGCGAAGGCGAGCATCAGCGCAGCAACCAGCGGCAGGTGCCGATCGACGACCCAGCGCGGCGACAACCTACGCGCCACGGCGACGAAGGGACGGCCGGCCATCTGCAACAGCTGGTAAGCGAGGTTGCCGTCGCGCCGGGCACCGGCGAGCACACCGAGCAGCCACTGGCCCAGCAGGACCATCAGGGCCGTCTCGGTGATCAGCTTGAGCGCTGTGACGACAAGAAGCATGCAGGCCCTCGGAAGTGCATCCCGCCATTGTGAAGAACGGCCTTACCCTCCACTTACAAAGCCGTCGCAGGCACCGCAACCCTAGGGAAGACCCCGATGCCGGGGTCAGACCCTCAGGTCCGCCGGCACCCGCACGGCTCCGTCAAGCGGCCAGGCGACGCCAGGTGTCGATGACCGTATCCGGATTGAGCGAGATCGAGTTGATGCCTTCGTCGCGCAACCAGGCCGCGAAGTCCGGATGGTCGCTGGGCCCCTGTCCGCAAATGCCGACGTATTTACCCTGCGCGCGACAGGCCTGGATGGCCATGTGGATCAGCGCCTTGACCGCCGGATCGCGCTCGTCGAAATCGGCCGCCAGCAGTTCCAGCCCCGAATCGCGGTCCAGCCCCAGCGTGAGCTGTGTCAGGTCGTTCGATCCGATCGAGAAGCCGTCGAAGTACTGCAGGAACTCGCTGGCCAGGATGGCGTTGCTGGGCACCTCGCACATCATGATGATCTTGAGTCCACCCTCGCCATCAGCCTGCGCCCCGTCGCCCCGACTCAGTCCGTGGCGGGCCAGCAGCTCGGTGACCTTGCGCGCCTGTTCGAGCGTCCGCACGAACGGCACCATCAGCTGCACGTTGGTCAGGCCCATGTCGCGGCGCACCCGCAGCATCGCCTCGCACTCCATCGCGAAGGCCTCGCCGAAATCGGCGCTGATGTAACGCGCCGCGCCCCGGAAGCCGAGCATGGGGTTTTCCTCGTCCGGCTCGTAACGGCTGCCACCGATCAGGGTGCGGTACTCGTTGCTCTTGAAGTCGGACATGCGCACGATGACCGGCTTGGGCCAGAACGCGGCGGCGATCGTCGCCACGCCCTCGGCGACCCGGTCGACGTAGAACGCGCGTGGCGACGCATGGCCACGCGCAACCGACTCAACCGCCTTTTTCAGGTCGGCGTCGACCGCCGGATAGTCCAGGATGGCCTTGGGATGCACGCCGATGTTGTTGTTGATGATGAACTCCAGGCGCGCGAGGCCGACACCGGCGTTGGGCAACTGGCAGAAGTCGAACGCCAGCTGCGGATTGCCGACGTTCATCATGATCTTGACCGGCACTTCGGGCATGGCGCCGCGTTCGACCTGCTGCACCTCGGTCTCGAGCAGGCCGTCGTAGACGAAACCGGTGTCGCCTTCTGCGCAACTCACGGTGACCAGCACGCCCTCCTTGAGCTGATCGGTCGCGTCGCCGCATCCCACGACAGCCGGAATGCCGAGCTCGCGCGCGATGATGGCCGCATGGCAGGTTCGTCCGCCGCGGTTGGTGACAATGGCCGACGCGCGTTTCATTACCGGCTCCCAGTTCGGATCGGTCATGTCGGTGACCAGCACGTCGCCGGCCTGCACCTTGTCCATCTCGGAAAGGTTGTGCACCAGGCGCACCGGCCCGGTACCGATCTTCTGCCCGATCGCGCGGCCCTCGACCAATACCGTCCCCTTGCCCTTGAGCTTGTAGCGGTACTCGGCCTTGCCCGCGCTCTGGCTCTTGACCGTCTCCGGCCGGGCCTGCAGGATGTACAGCTGTCCGTCCTTGCCGTCCTTGCCCCATTCGATGTCCATCGCGCGGCCGTAGTGTTCCTCGATCACCAGCGCGTACCGTGCCAGCTGCTCCACGTCGGCATCGGTCAGCGAATAACGATTGCGCAGTTCGGTGGGGACATCGGTGGTCTTGACCAGCTTCTTGTCCGCAGCCTTCTCCGCCGCGGTGGCAAATTGCATCTGGATCAGCTTGGAGCCCAGGCTGCGCCGCACGATGGCACGCTTGCCGGCACGCAGCATCGGCTTGTGCACATAGAACTCGTCCGGATTGACGGCACCCTGCACCACCGTCTCGCCCAAGCCATAACTGGACGTGATGAACACCAGGTCCTCGAAGCCGGATTCGGTGTCGATGGTGAACATCACGCCGGCCGCGCCGAGGTCGGAGCGCACCATGCGCTGGATGCCCGCGCTCAGTGCCACATGCTCGTGCGCAAACCCCTTGTGCACCCGGTAGCTGATCGCGCGGTCGTTGTACAGCGACGCGAACACCACCTTGATCTTGTGCAGGATGTCGTCGATGCCCTCGACGTTCAGAAAGGTCTCCTGCTGCCCGGCAAACGAGGCATCGGGCAGGTCTTCCGCGGTGGCCGACGAGCGCACGGCGAACGACAGATCCGGCGTGCCCTGGCTCAGCGTGGCAAAGGCGTCGCGGATCGCCTGCTCCAGGTCGGCCGGGAACGGCTGCGACTCGACCATCTCGCGGATCTGGGCACCGGCCTGCGCGAGCGCACGCACGTCGTCGACATCGAGCGCGTCGAGCCGGGTCTTGATCCGGTCGCTGAGTCCGTCGTGCGCCAGGAAGTTGCGAAACGCGTGTGCCGTGGTGGCGAACCCCGTGGGGACATTCACGCCGGTGGGCAGGTGGGCAATCATCTCGCCGAGGCTGGCATTCTTGCCGCCGACCGACTCGACGTCGCCCATTCTCAGGTTCTCAAACGGTACGACCAGGGCGGTCGGTCCAAAAAGTGCAGACATGGGAAAACTCCGGAGGTTGTGAAAATCGGGGTCGGCCCTGCGGCAGCGTCGCTGCGGCAGCCACCGTGTGCCATGCCGCGGCCGGGGCAAGCCCAGTCGGGTTTCGTGCGCGCGCAGGCCGGATCGGGCATGGTGTCTTGAATCGGGGGGTGTCGCAAACATTGTAGAGTGCGATCTGGTGCGCAGAACTTCCGGCCGGCCGGCCGGCGACTGCGCCAGGACGCCTGCCCCATGCCCAATCGCACCGTATTCTTCATCTCCGACGGCACCGGCATTACCGCCGAGACCTTCGGCAATGCCATCCTGGCCCAGTTCGAACTCAAGGCCCGCCATGTCCGGCTGCCATTCATCGACACGGCCGACAAGGCCTACCAGACCATTCGCCAGATCAACCACACCGCGGCCACCGACGGCAACAAGCCGATCGTGTTCACGACACTGGTCAACATGGAGATCCTCAACATCCTGCGCCAGGGCTGCCAGGGCATGTTGCTCGACATGTTCGGCACCTTCGTGCATCCGCTGGAAACCGAACTGCAACTCAAGTCCAGCCACCGCGTGGGCCGCTTCAGCGACGCCAGCAAGAGCAAGGAATACCAGGACCGGATCGAAGCCATCAATTTCTCGCTCGCCCACGACGATGGCCAGTCCAACCGCGACCTGGAGTCGTCGGACGTGATCCTGGTCGGCGTGAGCCGCAGCGGCAAGACTCCGACCTCGCTCTACCTGGCGATGCAGTACGGCCTGAAGGCGTCCAACTATCCGTTGATTCCCGAAGACTTCGAGCGCCAGCAACTGCCGTCGGCGCTGGTACCGCACCGTGCCAAGCTGTTCGGCCTGACGATCACGCCGGAGCGGCTGAGCGAGATCCGCAACGAACGGCGGCCGAACTCGAAATACGCGTCGCTCGAGAACTGCCGCATGGAAGTGGCCGAGGGCGAAGCGATGATGCGGCGCAGCGGCATCCGCTGGTTGTCCACCACGACCAAATCGATCGAGGAGATCGCCACCACCATCCTGCAGGAGATCCGGCCCGAGCGGCTGAGTTATTGAAGGTCGGCGGCCCGGCGCCGGGCCACGCCATCGCAACCCGACCGGTTCATCCCCCATGGCGCGGCGCCCGGCACTCGCCCACGCCGCGGCGGGCATGCCAGGCCACGGAACGACGGCAGCATCCACCGCACGCCTTTGCCGCAGTGGCGCCATGCCTGCGTCGCGCTGCGAACTGGCGCCCCGGATTCCATAAGGCGACAACCATGGTTGGCATCCGGATGATTAACTGAGAATGATTTGCATTAAGATACAATCGTTCTCGCAATCTTCACCCAGCCAGCCAGTCCCGTGATACCCCACGGGCGTAGCCAGCCAACCTTGCTCAACCCGCAAAAAAGGCACTACGACCATGGCACTTCGCACATCCCCA
Source organism: Comamonadaceae bacterium G21597-S1 (assembly GCA_027214345.1). GTDB lineage: Bacteria > Pseudomonadota > Gammaproteobacteria > Burkholderiales > Burkholderiaceae_C > CAISIP01. The sequence goes on along the minus strand of JAPWHR010000005.1, from coordinate 105,204 downwards.
TCCCGCACGACGACCCGGCCGGCCGCACCCCGGCATTCCGAGGGCGATCACCGGCACGCCGCCCTGCTTCCAATCGGCGCCATGCTGCTGGCCGGCAGCATGCAGGCGGCCGCCCAGCAGGCCACAGGCGCCAAGGTGCTGCCAACCGTGACCGTGCTCGAAAAGGCGGTCGAACCCGAGGGCAAAGACACGATCCAGGCCACCACGACACGCATCGGCAAGGGGCAACAGGCGCTGCGCGACATTCCACAGTCGGTCACCGTCGTGACCGAGAAGCTGATCGACGACCGCAACCTGGACACGCTCAAGGACGTGCTGCACAACACCGCCGGCATCACCTTCCTGGCAGCCGAAGGCGGCGAGGAAGACATCCGCCTGCGCGGCTTCTCGCTTGCCGGCACGGGCGACATCTTTGTCGACGGCATGCGCGACCCGGCGTTCTACGAGCGCGACACCTTCGCCAACGACCGCGTCGAGGTGTTGCGCGGATCGGCCTCGATGTTGTTCGGCCGCGGTTCGACCGGCGGCGCAGTCAACCAGGTCAGCAAGACCGGCCGCACGATGGATCGTCACGAGATCAGCACCACGCTGGGCAGCCACGACTACCGGCGCATCACCGGCGACTTCAACCTGCACACCGGCGAAAACGCCGGCTTGCGCATCAACGTTATGGCCACGACCGCCGACAACAACGGCGCCGGCGCGAGCATCGACAAGCGCGGCCTGGCGGCGAACTACCGCTGGGGCATCGGAACGGCGGACGAGTTCTCGGCGTCGCTGTACCACCTGGACAACCGCAACGGCATCAACTACGGCCTGCCATGGGTGCGCCCGGGCGCCGGCGAACCGGTGTCGAAGACATCGATCAATACCCGGCTCGACCCGACAGCCTACTACGGCCTGGCCAGCGACCGCAACGACGGGACGGCCACCTATGCCACGTTCAGCCACACGCACCGATTCCAGGACGACGGCGAACTGCGCACCCAGGTCCGCCGCGGAAGTTACGCCCGCGACCAGCGCTCCGGCGCGATCCGGTTCGCCGGGACCAATCCGAGCGCGAACAATCCACTGGCGAATCCGGCCACCGTCACGGCCGACAACCTCTCGGACGCCACCGTGCTCAACCGGGGCACCCACAACAAGATCCAGGACTTCGACAGCCTGTATGTGCAAAGTGACCTGAGCCGCAAGTTCGACGCCTACGGACTGCGCCATGAACTCACGGCCGGCGTGGACATCGCGCGTGAACGCAAGACGGTGTTCGCCCCCCTGAGCGCCGCGCAGGGCGGCGTCAACATCACCAAGCCCCAGACCACGGTCGGCGCGCCGAACGACGGCGCCTGGGTCGACGAAGGCCAGCGCGTGCTCGGCGTCAACAACCGATTCCAATCCACCGGCTGGGGCGTCTACGTGCAGGACCTGGTCCAGATCGCGCCGCACTGGAAGTTGCTGGGCGGCCTGCGCTACGACCACATGAAGGGTGAGTACGACAACTTCAACCTCAACACCGGCGGTGTCACCTCGTACCAGCAGACCATCTCGGACTGGAGCCAGCGCGCGGGCGTGTTGTACCAGCCGACGGACCGGCATTCCTTCCACCTGTCCTACGGCACCTCGTTCAACACCTCGGGCGACACCTACTCCTACAACGCCTTGAGCGCCAATACGCCGCCCGAGGCGAGCGTCAACGTCGAGCTCGGTGCCAAGATCGACAGTGCCGACAAGCGATTCAGCACCCGACTGGCCTTGTTCCGCTCGACCAAGACCAACGAACGCAACACCGACCCGGACAACGCCGCAACCGCCCTGCTGCTGTCCGGCAAGCGCCACACGTCCGGCCTCGAAGTCGACCTGAGCGGGCGCCTGACCGACCGGTGGGAGGTCTATGTCTCCTACGTCTGGCAACCGGTGGCGAACATCGACGTCGCGGCGCCGACCGCCGGCTCCGGCGAACGCCAGGGCGAACGTCCATGGCTCACGCCCAAACACAGCGGCACGATCTGGACGACCTACCAGGTCACGCCCCAGTTGCGGCTGGGTGGCGGCATCAACTTCCGCAGCTCGCAGACGCCGAACCGCAATCCGGGATGGTCGGCGCCGGGTTATGCCACGGTGGACCTGATGGCCGAGTACCTGATCAACGAGCGACTCACGCTCAAGGCCAACCTGAGCAACGTCGGCGACAAGTTGTATGCCGATGCCCTGTACTCCGGCCACTATGTTCCAGGTGCCGGCCGCAACCTGCAGGTGACGCTGACCGCCCAGTTCTGAACCCGGACCGCCCGCCTGACTGCCTGACCCCCACGCCGATGACCTGCCTCTACCAGATACCCGAACTGCTGCAAGCACAGGAGTTGCGGGACATTGCACGCCGCCTGGCCGATGCGCCATGGCAGGATGGACGCACCAGCGCCGGCGGGCAGGCGGCACAGGTCAAGAACAACGAGCAACTGCCGCGCGACTGCGATGCCGCGCGTGCCATCCGCGACTGCGTAATGCGCGCACTCGACCGGTCAACGGCCTTCTTCTCGATGGCCTTGCCCCGGCGTGTGTTTCCCCCGCATGTCAACCGCTACGGCGGGCAACGCAACCATTACGGCGCGCATGTCGACAACGCCATACGCCTGTCCGGCGAGCACGGTCAGGCCTTGCGCACCGATCTCTCGGCCACGGTCTTCCTGAACGATCCCGACGCCTATGACGGCGGCGCATTGCTGATCGGCACCGGACTGGCGCAGCGCAGCATCAAGTTGCCGGCGGGCCACATGGTGCTGTATTCCGGCAACAGCGTGCACCAGGTGACACCGGTCACACGTGGCCAGCGCCTGGCGGTGTTCTTCTGGATCGAGAGCATGGTGCGCGACGATGCCCAACGCGACTTGCTGCACGACCTGGACATGTCCATCCTGTCGCTGCGCAGTCGCCACGGCGACGACGCGACCAGCGTGGCACTGACCGGCACCTACCACAACCTGCTGCGCATGTGGGCCGCACCATGAGCGACGCATACCCGCAGTCCGAGCAGATGCACGGCGAAGCGCCGCGCGCCGCTGCGCCCGCGCCCCATCGCTGGCGCACGCCATCGGTCGACGCCTTGCCGCAAGGCATCGTCAGTTTGGCGGACCACGCGCGGCACGCCGCGCAATACATGGACGCCAACGCCAAGGCCTATTTCGATGGCGCCGCAGCCGACCAGATCACGCTGGATGCGAATGCAGCTGCCTGGCAGGACTGGCAACTGGTGCCGCGCGTGCTGCGCGACCTGCGCGCCGGCCATACGCGCCAGAGCCTGCTCGGTCGCACACTGCAGCACCCGATCCTGTTGGCCCCGGTCGCCTACCAGCGCATGGCCCACGCCGACGGCGAACTGGCGGCGGCACACGCGGCGGCGGCGCAAGGCGCCGGCATGGTGCTGAGCATGCAGGCCAGTGTGCCGATGGAGGCGGTCGCGCACGCCATGGGCCAGAGTGCCACCGCAGGCCCGCTGTGGTTCCAGCTCTACCTGCAGCAGGACCGCGGATTCGTCCGCGCGCTGGTGCAGCAGGCCGAGGACACCGGATTCCAGGCCCTGGTGCTGACCGTCGATGCGCCGGTGCACGGCGCGCGCGACCAGGAGCGGCGGTTCGGTTTCCGCCTGCCCGACGGCGTGTCGGCGGTCAACCTGACCCGGTTGCGGCGCAGCGCGGTGCACGGGCAGGCGGTCCCGCCCGGCGCCTTGTGCGCCGGGCTGATGCAGCAGGCGCCGCGCTGGGACGATGTCGCCTGGTTGCTGCAGCAGACACGCCTGCCGGTGCTGGTCAAGGGCATCCTGCACCCGGACGACGCCCTGCTGGCGCGCGACATGGGCGTGGCGGGCATCATCGTGTCCAACCACGGTGGGCGCACGCTCGATACGGCCTGGCCGAGCGCCTGTGCGCTGCCAGCCGTCGCACAGGCACTCGAAGGCGCGCTGCCGATTCTCGTCGACGGCGGCATCCGGCGCGGCACCGACGTGCTCAAGGCCCTGGCGCTGGGCGCTAGCGCGGTGCTGATCGGCCGACCGGTCATCCACGGCCTGGTCAATGCCGGCGCCGTTGGAGTCGCCCACGTGCTGAAACTGCTGCGCGACGAACTCGAGATTGCCATGGCCTTGTCCGGATGCGCGCAGGTGTCGGATGCCAATCCGGCCCTGCTGCGATCCAGAACCGGCCAACATGTCCGTTGAGCGTCGCATGGCATAGGCCCATACATCACGAATGCGATTCATTCTCATTTATACTACCAACCACGATGACACGCACTGGCCCGTTCCATCTCCCGCCACTTACCATCGGACCATGGTTCGGCGCGTCCTCCTGTTTCACTGCCACCATCGACTTCGTGCCCGCACGCACGCGCGCAGGTGCCTGCCGGCGAGGCTCCCATGATGCTCAAGGGACGTAGCGTGGTCGCGATCGCCGCATGCGTGCTGGCCCTGCATGCGGCAGCGCTGTGGGCCCTGCACGCCGGGTTGGCGTCCCGCAAGCCCGACGTTGTGGTGCCGGTGCAGATGCTGGCCCGCCTGGTGGAGCCTCCGCGGCCGATCGCGCCGGTGCCGCCCCCGCCGGTGACACAACAGGCGACCGTACCCAGGCCGACGCCGCCCGCGGCCAAGCCGCGCCCGGTGCCGGCCCGGCCCAAGCCGGTGGCCCGCACGTCGGCAATGCCGAAACCGGCACCACCGACCCCCACGCCGCCAAAGCCGACGCCGATGCCCGCACCGACGCCAGCACCGGCACCGCTGCCCGTCGTGACCGAAGCCACGACGACGCCGGCCGTGCCGGTGGCGACTGCCGCGCACGCCAGCGGCAAGGCCGTCGCCCCCGGCACCGCGGTGGATCCAGCGCCCGCGCCGGCAGCCGCCACCGCGATTGCCGCCGCTGCGCCGGCGCGCCCGGCTCCGGCACCGATCGAGCTGCCGTCCAGCGACGCGCAGTACCTGCAGAACCCGCGTCCCCGCTATCCCCCGATCAGCGTGCGGCTGCGCGAACAAGGAACCGTCCTGGTCGACGTGCTCGTCAGCGACCAGGGACTGGCCCGCGAGGCCAGGGTCCAGACGTCGAGCGGCTTCTTCCGACTCGACAACGCGGCCGTGTCGACCGTATTGACCTGGCGTTTCGTGCCCGGCAAACGCGCCGGCGTGGCCCAGTCGATGTGGTTCACCGTACCCATCACCTTCGCGATCCAGTAACCCAGGAAAAATGCCGCCACGCTGGCGGCGCAGGAGCTTTCATGCAAACAACATTCGGACTCGTCAATCTTTGGGAACAAGGCGACGCCGTCACCCGGCTCGTCGTGGTGCTGCTGCTCATGATGTCCTTGGCCTCATGGACCGTCATCGCGGTCAAGGCCATCGGCGTGCTGCGCGTCAAGCGACTGGCGTCGCGCGCAGAGTCGTTCTGGCACAGCACCGACCTCGCCCAGGGCCTGGCCAGCCTCGGGCCGACCCGCGACAACCCGTTCCGTTCGCTGGCCGAGGAAGGACGCGACGCGACCGCCCACCACAGCAATACACGCGCCCAGTTGCACGACACGCTGGACATCAGCGACTGGGTCACCCGGTGCCTGCGCAATGCCGTCGACGACAACGTGGCGCGCCTGCAGTCGGGTCTGGCCGTATTGGCATCGGTCGGCTCGACAGCACCGTTCGTGGGCCTGTTCGGAACCGTCTGGGGCATCTACCACGCGCTCATGGGCATCAGCGCCAGCGGCCAGGCCAGCATCGACAAGGTATCGGGCCCGATCGGCGAGGCGCTGATCATGACGGCGCTGGGCCTGGCCGTGGCCATCCCGGCCGTACTCGGCTACAACGCGCTGGTGCGGGGCAACAAGTCGGTCGTCGGCAAGCTCAATCGTTTTGCGCACGACCTGCATGCGTATTTCGTGACCGGCGCCCGCGTGAAGATGGCCGGTGCTGGTCTTGCCACGCCATCGCCGTCGGCATCCGCCTGAGGCGCCGGCATCCGCACGACTTGGAATAACCAGCGACTCCCGCAGCCGCAAACGACAGGACACCACGATGGCATTCGGAACGCAGGACGACACCGACGAGGTCATGAACGAGATCAACATGACGCCCTTCGTCGACATCATGCTGGTGCTGCTCATCATCTTCATCGTCACCGTCCCGGTGATGCGGCACGCGGTCACGGTTGAATTGCCGCGCGCCAGCAACCAGCCCTTGCTGGCGCCGCCGCAGTCGATTCGGCTGGCCGTCGACGCGCAAGGGCAATTTTTCTGGGACGACGCGGCGGTCGGCGAGACCGAACTCGCGCAACGCCTTGCACAGGCGGCCGCACAGTCACCGCAACCCGAACTGCAAATCAGCGGCGACAAGGCCGTGCGTTACGAACGCGTCGCTATGGCGATGGCAATGGTGCAACGTGCCGGCCTGCGAACCATCGGCTTCGTGACCGAACCCGCATCGCCATGACAGCCTCGCACAAGGACCTTCCCCTGCCCGACGAGGCCGTCAACACGCGTCGCCCCGCCACCCCAACGCAGGGCCCGCCCGCCGACACAAGCCCGCGCCCGTCGGACCTCCCCGCTGCCGACAGCATGCCGCAATTCGACAGCGCGGCACTGCTGCGCGGTCACAGCAGCGTGGCCATCACGCACGGCGGATCCGTCTACCGCCTGCAGGCCACCCGCCAGGGCAAACTGATTCTGACCAAGTGATGCAGGGCGTGAGCGCCGTCAGGCGCCCAGCGCCGCGATGCCGGCCTTGGCCACCTCGGCGTCTTCCGACGACTTGACGCCGCTGACACCGATGGCGCCCACGCATTGACCGTCGATCATGATCGGCACGCCTCCCTCCAGGAAACCCTGCAGCATCGGTGCACTCAGGAAAGCCGTACGGCCGCCGTTGACGATATCTTCGTAGACCTTGCTTTCGCGGCGCCCCAGCGCTGCGGTATTGGCCTTGCTGGTGGCGATATAACTGGCGGTCGCGGCGGCGCCGTCGAGGCGCTGCAGGTGCAGCAGGTGCCCGCCGTCGTCGACGATGGCGATGCACACCGGCCACTGGTGGCTCTTGGCGTGGGCTTCGGCCGCGGCCGCCATGCGCTGGACGTCGGCGAGTTCGAGGAATGGTTTGGTTTTCATGCTGTTCCAGACTGGTTGGTTGTAGCGATTGGCAGCGCCGTTGCGGCACGTGGCCCGAGCATAACCGCTGGTCCCGCGGCCCCGCCGAGCCGGCCGGCCAGGCGGCATGCGGCCGCAGCCGGCCCGATACCCGCATCGGCAGCGGGCAAATTGGCGTCAGTGCGGCCCCGCACTTGAACTAACCTAGAATGATCCGCATCTACCCTCGGTAGCAACAACAGGAGTCCGATACATGAACGACCGCGTACAGACAATCAACCATGGCCAGGCATATGGGCATGGCGTGTCCGCGCAGCAACGTAACAAGGTGTTGCGCAATACCTATTGGCTGCTGGCCCTGAGCATGTTGCCGACGGTGCTGGGCGCCTGGATCGGCGTGAGCACCGGCATCACCGCCGCCATCAGCGGCGGCATGGGCCTGATGATCTTCCTGGGTGGAGCCTTCGGCTTCATGTTCGCCATCGAGAAGACCAAGAACTCGGCTGCCGGCGTGCCGGTGCTGCTGGCCTTCACCTTCTTCATGGGGCTGATGTTGTCCCGGCTGATCGCGATGGTGCTGGGATTCAAAAACGGCGCCGACCTCATCATGATGGCGTTCGGCGGCACGGCCGGCGTGTTCTTCGTCATGGCCAGCCTGGCCACGGTGATCAAGCGTGACCTGAGCGGCATGGGCAAGTGGCTGACGGTCGGTGCCGTCGTGCTGATGGTTGCCGCCATCATCAACGTGTTCGTCGCTTCCTCGGCCGGCATGCTGGCGATCTCGGTGATGGCCATCGGCATCTTCAGTGCCTTCATGCTGTACGACCTCAAGCGCATCATCGATGGCGGCGAGACCAACTACATCAGTGCCACGCTGGGCCTGTACCTGAGCATCTACAACGTGTTCCAGAGCCTGCTGATCCTGCTCGGCATCGGTGGCGGCAGCAGCGACTGATCCGCATCCCACCCCGCCCGAAGGCCCCGCAAGGGGCCTTTTTTTCGCCCCGCCCCCGCTGCCTGCGCTTCAGTCCGCGGGCCAAACTGCCGATAATCCGGGCAAAGGTCTGATTCCGTGTCCATCTCCCCGCGTCTGTTGTCCGTTCTCGCCCTGAGCCTGCTGCTCGCCGGCTGCGACCTGCTGGGTCTCGGCCCGGACCCGCGCATCGCACAGCGGGAAGCCGACGCGCGCGCCATCGGCGCGGCCTGCCGCCATGCGCTGCGCGGCATCGAGGACTGCTACCGGCTCAATGAACGCGTCTCCAAGACCGCGATCTTCGAAGGCTGGAAGGAGATGGACCAGTACATGCGCGAGAACAAGATCGAAGGCGCGCCGGCGACCCTGGCCGCGCCGCCGCTGTCGTCCGACGACGTGATGCGGGACGAGCCGCAGGCCAGGACCGGCCAGCGCGCGGCACCGCGCGAACCCTCGCGCTGAAGCCGGTTCGCAGCGGCGCGGCTGCGGCGCCTGCCACTGGCAGCAGCAGCCTCAACCGATACGTTCGAACACCGCCATGCTCTCGACGTGCGCCGTGTGCGGAAACATGTTGACGACGCCGGCCGCACTGCAACGGTAACCCGCCTGTTGCACCAATACGGCGGCATCGCGTGCCAGCGTCGCCGGGTTGCAGCTGACATAGACGATACGCTGCGGAAAGATCCATTGCGGCCCCGGCCTGACCGGCTCCAGGACGGCATCGGAATCCGCCGCATCCATCGGCGCCAAGCTCGTTCCCGCCATCCCGGCATGCAGGGCCGCCAGCGCCCGTACCAGCGCATACGCCCCTTCGCGTGGCGGGTCGAGTAGCCACTTGTGCGCGGCTCCGTCGTCCAGCAGCATCTGCGCCGTCATCTCGAACAGGTTCCTGGCCACGAAGCGCAACGGCGCCAGCGCCTGGCCGGGGCCGCGCAGACCCTGGTTGCGCTGCGCGTTATCCTGTGCCCGCTGCACCAGCGCCGGGCTGCCTTCGACCCCCAGCACCGCCGCCGCCCGGGTCGCCAGCGGCAAGGTGAAATTGCCCAGGCCACAAAACCAGTCGATCACGCGCTCGTGCGGCTGCACGGCCAACTGGCGCACCGCAAAACCCACCAGCACGCCGTTGACATGCGGATTGACCTGGGTGAAGTCGGTCGGACGGAACGGCATGTGGATGCCGAATTCGGGCAGCCGGTAGGCCAGTTCGGGGCCCGCCTCGTCGAGCAAGGCCACCGAATCCGGACCTCCGGGTTGCAGCCACCACTGGATCACCCGCTGGCGGTCAGCCTGCATGTCCGAATGCCGTGTGGCAAAGGCACGCAACAGCGCCTTGTCGCCATCCGACAGCAACTCCATGTGGCGCAGGACCATGGCCACGATCTGCACCGGTCCGTCGTCGCCCACCGCAAGTTCGATCTGCGGACAGGTCTCGCGCGCCTGCATGTCCCCGATCAAGGCGCGCAGCGGCATCAGCAAGGCACTGACCGCCGGTGGCAGCACCCGGCATTGCTGCATGTCGGCCACGTAGCCGCTCTTGCGCTCGTGGAAACCGACCAGCACCGTGGCCTTCTTGCGCACGTACCGCACCGACAGGCGGCCCCGGTATCGGTAGCCCCAGGTCGGACCGTGCATCGGCCGCAGCAGATGGTCGGGCCGCACCTTGCCGAGATGCCACAGATTGTCCTCCAGCACCCGCTGCTTGACCGCGACCTGAGCGTCGGCGTGCATGTGCTGCATCTTGCAGCCGCCACAGGCTCCGGCATGCAGCCCGAAATGCGGGCATCCGGGCGTCACGCGCTGCGAGGACTCCCGGTGAATGGTGGTGACCGTGGCCTTGTCGAAACTCGCCTTGCTGCGATGGATCTGCACGCTGACGGTCTCGAACGGCAACGCGCCCTCGACGAACACCACCTTGCCGTCCTGGCGATGGGCAATGCCGTTGGCCTCCATGTCCAGCGATTCGATCTGCAACGGCTCGTCCAGCAGTTGCGGCGGCGCCGGTTGCGTCTTGCGTCTTCTCATGCTGCGCACCCCTGCTCAGCCCCAGGCCTGCAGGTATTCGTTCCAGTGGGGCTCGTTCGGCACAAGCGCCGCCAGCGTGTCCTTGACCATGCGAATCTCCTGCTCGTATTCCTGCTCCAGCAGGCCACCCCGCATCTTCTGGAAACGGCAATACATCAGGTAGGTGTTCATCACGTCGGTCTCGCAATACTGCCGGATCTCCTCGAGCCTGCCGTCGAGATAGGCCGGATAGACCGCCGAGCCGTCCATGCCGAGTTTTCCGGGGAAGCCGCACAGCTTGGCCATGGCGTCCAGCGGTGCGTTGTTCTTGGGCTGGTACATCGCCAGCAGGTCCATCAGGTCCAGGTGGCGCATGTGGTAACGGCTGATGTAGTTGTTCCACTTGAACTCGCGATCATCCTCGCCCATATCCCAGTACTTGTCGGCGACCACGCCATGCTGCAGGCCGCGGTAATGCAGCACCGGCAGGTCGAATCCGCCACCGTTCCAGCTCACGAGCTGCGGCGTGTGTTTCTCGAGCGTGTTGAAGAACGTCTGGATCACCTTGCCTTCGGACAGGCCGTCGCGGTCGACGAAGGAATGGATGCGCAGGCCGTCGGCATTGCGGAACACGGCGCTGATGACCAGGATGCGCTGCAGATGCAGCGGCATGAAATCGCTCTGGCCCTTCTCCTTGCGCTCCTCGACCCAGGCCGCATGGACCTGGGCGTCGGTCAGCTCGGCGCCCGCACCGCGCAAGGCGCGCAGACCGGCGATATCGGGAATCGACTCGATGTCGAAGACCAGCACCGGCCAGGCCATGGCGGCGGCCCGGCTCAGCGCGGCGGCAGGTACTTCGCCGGATCGACCGGCTTGCCCTGGCGACGCACTTCGAAATGCAGCTTGATCCGGTCTGCGTCGCTGTTGCCCATCTCGGCGATCTTCTGCCCCTTGCGCACGGTCTGGTCCTCCTTGACGAGCAAGGCCTGGTTGTGCGCGTACGCGGTCAGGTAGGTGTTGTTGTGCTTGAGGATGATCAGGTTGCCGTAACCCCGCAGGCTCGACCCGACATAGACCACCCGGCCATCGGCCGCAGCCACCACCGGGTCGCCCGCAGCGCCGCCGATATCCACACCCTTGTTCTTGACCTCGTCGAAGCCGCTGATCACGGTACCCGATGCCGGCCAGATGAGCGAGACCTCGTCCTCCGCAGGCGCGGCGGCCGCCCCGCCCTGGGCGGGCGGCACGGCGGTCGCCGTGACCGTTGCCGGCGCCACGGCCGTCGTGGTGACCCCGGAGGGGGTCGCCGGAGCCGGCGCGGCTGTGCCGGTGGAGCCCGCCGCCACCGGCGCACTCGCGCCGGCGGCGGGTTTTGCACCCGCCAGGACGGTCGCCGCCGGCACAGTGGACGCAACGGGTGGCGTCACCCGCAGCACCTGTCCGACCTCGATCACATTGGGATTCGTCAACCCGTTCCAGCGCGCGATGTCACGCCAGCTCTGGCCCGTCTCCATGCCGATCCGGATCATGGTGTCGCCCGGCTTGACGGTGTAATAACCCGCCTTGCCGGCGTTCTCGAAGCCCGGAGGCTGCTGCGCCGCCGGTGCAACGACGGCGCCGGCTTCGACACTGGTGACCGGCGCGCTCTCCGCGACGGGTGCCCGGTGCACCGTACGCGTGCCGCACGCTGCCAGCACCACCACCACCGAACACAGCATGACCAGCTGTCCCATGCCCCGGCCTGAAATTCCCATCATTCGCCTTCCCTTCACGCAACGCCCGATTTTAAAGGCACAAAATGCACGGCCTCGTGCAGCGTCTGCTCCAACCCTTGCCGGGTACGCTCGATGACCACGATGGCCTGGCCGGCACCCCTGAGCCCGGCCACCGGTGCCACCAGTCGCCCCCCGACCGCCAGCTGCTCGGTCCATGCCACGGGCACGTCGCCGCCGCCGGCCGCCGCAATGATGCCGGCGTACGGCGCACCTTTCGCATAACCGACCATGCCATCGCCGAACAACAGATGCACGTTGGGCAGTCGCATGGTGCGCAGGTTCTCTCGCGCGCGCTCGTGCAGGCCGCGCAGGCGCTCCACACTGTAGACCTCAGTGGCCACCAGGCTCAGCACGGCTGCCTGGTAACCACAACCGGTTCCGATCTCGAGGACACGTCCCAGCCGGCCGCTGGCGCCCTGGCGCAGCAATTCGATCATGCGGGCCACCACGCCGGGCTTGGAGATCGTCTGGCCCAGCCCGATCGGCAGGCTGGTTTCCTGGTAGGCCTGCGCGTGCAACGCGCTGTCGACGAACCGGTGACGTTCGATGCTCCCCATCGCCGACAACACCGTGGCGTCGGCAATGCCGCTGCGCGTCAGGCGTTGAACCATGTCCCGGCGCACGGCCGCGTAGTCCCGCTCCTGGACTGCCGACGTCGCCATCCGTGTTGGCAGGCTCGCGCCGACTGCACCCGATGTCCGCCCGGGATGCGCGTGGGCGCCGGACGTCGCCGCGGCCCGGCGGGCTCCCGCCGGGCCGGTCGACTCGAGCGGCGCAAGCCGCGCAGGAAACGACGGACGCGGCTTCATGGCGTGGATGACGCATCGGCGGACGCGCGGCCCATGGCGGCGGCCGTCTGCGACCAGTAGCGCAGGAACTCATGGTCGGTCAGGTCGGTCTTGAGCGGCGTCAGCGACACATGGCCCTGCACCGTGGCATGGAAGTCCGTGCCTTCGGCATCGTCCTTGACGGCGCCGGCGCTGCCGATCCAGTACATCTTGTCGCCACGAGGGCTGTCCTGCACGATCACCGGTTCGGCCGCATGGCGACGCCCCAGCCGGCAGACCTTCATTGGCTTGATCTTGTCCAGCGGGAGGTTGGGAATGTTGACGTTGAGCAGCCAGGGCTTGTTGCCGACCAGCTGCTGTTGCAGCATCTGTCCCACCATTGCGCGTACCGTGGCCTGGGCGGCATCCAGATGCTCCCAGCCTTTCTCGACCTGCGAGAACGCGATCGCCGGAACCCCGAACAGGAAGCCCTCCATCGCCGCACCCACGGTTCCGGAATAGATCGTGTCGTCGCCCATGTTGGCGCCGTTGTTGATGCCCGAGACCACCAGGTCGGGCCGATAACCCAGCAGGCCGGTCAGCGCAATGTGCACGCAATCGGCCGGTGTTCCGTTCACGTATCGAAAGCCGTTGGCCGCCGTGGTCACGGTCAACGGACCATGGAGCGTGAGGGCGTTCGATTTGGCGCTGTTGTTGAGTTCGGGGGCGACAACCTCGACGTCGGCGAGGTCCTTGAGCGCGTCGTACAAGGCGACGATGCCGGGCGCCTGGTATCCGTCGTCGTTGGAAATGAGGATTTTCATGGTTCGTGGGCGTGGTACCCGATTCTAGGTGTCCGGGTCGCCACGGCGACGGGCCATCGGGATCGAGCCCGTATGATTTGCCCAACCCGAACACCAAGGAGAAAAACTGATGCACGCCTGGATCTGCGACAACCCCACCGGCATTGACGCGCTGAACTGGAAAGAGCTGCCCACCCCGGTACCCGGGCCGGGAGAAGTCCTGGTCGAGATCAAGGCCGCGAGCCTGAACTTCCCGGACCTGCTGATCGTGCAGAACAAATACCAGATCAAGCCCGAGCTGCCGTTTGTCCCGGGCTCCGAATACGCGGGGACGGTGCAGGCCGTGGGGGAAGGCGTACGCCACCTGACGGTCGGCCAGAACATCGCCTGTCTGTCGGGCACCGGCGGTTTCGGCACCCACACCATCGCCAAGGCCCATCTGTGCATGCCGCTGCCGGCGGGATTTCCCTTCGTCGACGCGGCCGCGTTCATCATGATCTACGCCACCTCCTACCACGCCTTGATCGACCGGGCCGCGCTGCAGGCTGGCGAGACAGTGCTGGTGCTGGGCGCAGCGGGCGGTGTCGGCACGGCGGCCATCCAGATCGCCAAGCAGGCCGGTGCGCGCGTGATCGCCGCGGCGTCGACCGACGAGAAATGTGCCCTGTGCTCGCGCATCGGCGCCGATGCGACGATCAATTACCAGCGCGAGAACCTGCGCGAAGCGCTCAAGGCACTCACCGAAGGCAAGGGCCCGGACGTGATCTACGACCCGGTGGGCGGCGACCTGGCCGAGCCGGCGTTCCGCTCCATCGGCTGGCGTGGACGTTACCTGGTGGTCGGATTTGCCGCCGGCCCGATCCCTGCATTGCCCCTGAACCTGGCCTTGCTCAAGGGTGCTTCCATCGTCGGCGTGTTCTGGGGTGACTATGCCCGGCGCGAACCGAAGGCCAACGCCGCCATGATGCAGACACTCGCCACCTGGTACGGCGAAGGAAAAATCAAACCGGTGATCGACCGCACGATGCCGATGTCCGAGCTCAAGGCCGCCTATGCCCACATGGGCTCGCGCGGTGTCATGGGCAAGCTGGTGATGGTCAACTGAGGGCGGCGTCGGGCCCGACCCCGCGGGGCCGACCGGCCGTCAACGGCGGCGCTTGCGGTCTTCCTCGTCCGACTCCGGCAAACCCATCAACTGGGTCGGCTCCATGGCATCGAGGTCCAGCGGCATGGTCTCCTTGAAGTCCCTGTCGGCAACGGGACGGGTTTCGCCCTCGACCGTATCGGACCACAGGGCCCAGACCGAGTCGGTGTCCTTCTCGACAACCTCGGGCAGGGGCAGCGCATCGCCAGGCAGATAGAGCTCGCCCGGCCGGGTCAATCCGGACGCAGTTCGCTGCAGGGAACCGGCCTTTGCCGGCATGTCCGGCTTCGATTTTTTTCCATCGACCATCGTATCTTCGTCTCCACGCGACCCCGCAAACACAAGCATGGATGGGTCACACCGAATGCGTCGAGTTTCACACAGTTGGCCGCTGAACGCACGGCATTGCAACAGTTGGACGCACATCCGCTGGCGCGGACCTGCGCGAGCCGCTCTCCGGCGCCACAATGGGCAGCCGCAACAACCCGGCGACGCCGTCGCTACGACACCGCGCCGCCCTCACGATCGGGAGTTTCCGCATGAGCCGACCCAGAGCCACCCTGCGGGAACCTGCCCGCGACATCGACATCATCCACACGACCGAGTTGCTGGTCGTCGGCTCGGGTCCGGGCGGCCTGGCTGCCGCGCTGGCGGCGGCGCGTGCCGGCGTCCAGGTGACGTTGGTGGAACGATTCGGCTGCTTCGGTGGCAACCTGACGGTGGTGGGCGTGGAGGGATTCGCCTGGTACCGGCACGCGCAGACGGTCGAGGCCGACGGCATCGGGCGTGAATTCGAGGAACGGGCCAAGGCCATGGGTGCGGCGGTGCCGGAATCGCAGTCCCTGTCCTACGAGATCGATTCCGAAGGATTCAAGCTCGTCGCAGACGCCCTGGTGCAAGAGGCCGGCATCCATCCGATGTTGCACCGGATGTTCGTCGCACCCATCTTGGATGGCGACGCGATCACCGGCATCATCGTCGAGTCCAAGGCCGGGCGTGAAGCCATCTGCGCGCAGCGCGTGATCGACGCCACCGGCGATGCCGACATCGCGTACCGCGCAGGCGCACCGACATACACGACGCCCGTCGAACAGATGCAGGCCGCCTCGGTCATGTTCCACCTGGCCGGCGTCGACAAGAAGGCCTTCATGGCCGGCGTGCACCAGGACCCGCAGACCTATCGGGACTGGGGCACGGGCGAATGGGTCATCGAGACCTCCGGCAAGGAAGACGCGATGTTCTCGCCCTTTCTCAAGAAGCCGTTTGCGCAGGCCATCCGCGACGGCGTGATTCCCGCGCACCTGAACACCATCGCCGGCACCTGGGGTGCGATGCACGACACAGGCGAACTCACCTACATGAACCTCGTGCACCTGGCCGGATGCGACGGCACCGACCCGGACAGCATGACGCGTTTCGAAATCGAAGGCCGCAGACAGGCGATGCTGGCCGTGGAAGCTTTGCGGCGCTACACGCCCGGCTGCGCTGGCGCGCGGCTGCGCAACTTCGGCATGACCATCGGCATCCGCGATACGCGCAAGATCGATGCGGCATACAACATGACCGAACACGACGTGCGCGAGCAGGCCCGGTTCGACGACTCGGTGGGCATTTATCCGGAATTCATCGACGGCTACGGCGTGCTGATCCTGCCCACCACCGGTCGCTACATGCACGTGCCCTACCGCTGCATGTTGCCCAAGGGCGTCAGCAACCTGCTGGTCGCCGGGCGCGCGATCGGTGGCGACCGGATCGCCCATGCGGCGACGCGCAACATGGCCTGCTGCGCGGTGGCCGGGCAAGGCGCGGGCATTGCCGCCGCACTGTCGATCCGCCACCGGACGCCGCTGGAGCGGATCGACGTCGGCCAGCTGCACCGGGAACTGGACCGCCAGGGCGTGCGATACCGCTAGGCACCCTCGTCCACCGATCGGCGCAGCGAACTACGCCGCAGAGGGTGGTTGAACCTGCAACGGCGCCAGCACCGCACGCACCGCGTCCGGCACGGGCACGGGTTTGCCGCTGGCGCGTTCGACATACACATGCGTGAAACGGCCCGCGGCGGCGATCTGCACATCGTCGTTGCGGAACAGGCCGACTTCATACTGCACGCTGGTATTGCCGATCCGCGCAACGCGGATGCCGGCATGCACCTGGTCTGGAAACGCCAACGGCCTGAAGTAGCTGCATGCCGTCTCGACGACGAATCCCACCACTTCGCCGTGGTGGATGTCGAGCACGCCGCGTTCGATCAGGAACTGGTTCACCGCGGTGTCGAAGTAGCTGTAGTAGTGCACGTTATTGACGTGGCCGTAGATATCGTTGTCCATCCAGCGGGTCGGGATGACCTGGAAGTGACGATAGTCGGATCGTTGCTGCGATCGCTGGGACATGGATTCAGGGCTCCTGGAACTGGACGGGCTGACTGGACGCGCCACAGTCGCCGGTGCGCAAGCTCGGCGATCCGGGGCACCGGACAGCGAGCATGGTACTGCGTGCCGCCCGGCAGGGACCTGTTCGGGAGGCAACACGGCGATTCCGGCCATCAGCGCGTCGGCGGAAGCGGAAGCCAACCGCGGTTCTCGCGGTTCCATCTGACGCAGACGGTGGTCACGCTTCTTGTCGACCTGCGAAAAGCCAACGCCCAGAACCGCACCCGCTGGAGCGGCTGAAAGCTCGCCGGGATGCGTTTTCCAGGCAGTTGGGGCCTGATACCTGGCACTTCAGCCCTGTCCGCAGCCGGCTCCGGTGCACGGGCCTGCAGCCGGCCAGGGACGCATCAACCCACCGGACGCCAGGACCTCATCGTTTCGCCAGCGTCGGCGTTATCTTGCCGGCAACAGGAACCTGGATCCGCAGGCCCGCGGTCGGATTGCGTTCGGCGGCCGTCTGGCCCAGGTGGATGAAAAAGTCGCCGTGCCAGTCCGGCCGGGCAGCCATGGTCGACACGCGCCACCCCTGCTCGGCTGGCTGGCCCGCCCAGTTGATGACCGGCGCGGTGGCTGCATCGCTCGCCGGGGCGCCAGCCGTCGACCCTGAGGTGAATGGGGCCGGATCGAACACCTCCACGGCATCGCCAGCCTGGCTCGCATCTGGCCGCACATCCGTGTTCGCGGCTGCGCCGCCACGGGCGCCAGGGGTGGTGCCCACGGTACGCACGCCGGCATGCAGCACCGTGGCCATGACGCCGCTGTCCGTATGCTCCAGACCGCCGGCATGCCCCAGTTCGTGGGCGAGCACGCTGAGCAGGTCCATGCGCTGTACCGCCACGCCGTGTTGCGCAGCGAGTTGGCCGTCGACCGGTGCGAATTCACGGTCGTCCCGGGGCGTCGGATCGACGAACCAGCCATGGCCGGCAGCGTTGATATCCAGGTAGACCACGCCGTCGAGGTACTCACCCAACGCCAGGCCCGGCAAATCGACGATCTGCACGTCGACCCGGCCCAGCGCCTGCATGAATCCGTCATCGGCCCGCAGCGACCAGCGCAGCAAGGCCTCGTCGAGCACGGGCTGCAACTCGCCCATGGTCAGCGTGGACGCATCCGCGCCAGTCCCGGCATTCGGCCCTGCAGCCATCAAGGTGTGCGTACCGCTGCCCACCGAGACCGAGGCATCGTCGGTCTTGACGGTCATGGTGTCGATGAACACCGAGCCGGCCTTGGCGAACACGCCGAACCGGCCGTCGATCGTCACTGCGTGATAGACAAAACCCAGCACGGCTTGACCGTCCAGGGTCACGCTCACCGTGGACCCACGCAGCGAGACGCCCAGCGTGACGTTCGTGCCCGCCGCCAGCGTGTTCTTGCCAACCGCGGCGTCGATGGTCCAGGCATTGCCTTGACGGTGACCGATCAGGACCTGGCGCGTCTGCACGTCGATGGCCACCCACTTGTAGTCGGTGTCACTGTAGTGATCGAATACGAAACCGGCCCGTCCCGTGGTGTTGAGCGTTGCACCGAGATCGAGCACCGCGGTGGCGGCCAGGTTGGTGATGCCGTCGATGTTGGCCAGGCTGACCACCGTGGCGCCGCCGGTCGGTACGCCGGCATAACGGCCGTTCGCGAGCGTGAAACTGCCACCGCTGACAGCGTTGCCGCCGCTGAACAAGGCGCTGTCCGGGCCGCCGAAGTGGTCGGTTCGGACAACCGTGGTTGCAGCAGGCACGACCTGGACCGTGATGTTGTCCACAGCCCCGCGCGCATTGTTGGAGCCGAACCCCACCAGGCCCCAGTTCAGCCCGTAGCTCCAGCCGTCGACCACGGTCGGGGCGTAGCTATGGCTCAGCGAAGTGCCGTTGTCGAGCACCAGTGTCGCGGTCAGGCCGTTGACCGACACCATCAGGTTGTACCAGGTGTCGTTCTTCAGCCCGCCCTTGACAGACAGTTGCTGATCGTAGACCCAGCCTGCGGCATTGCGATGCCCCATCACCAGCTTGTTCGTGGCCACGTCGATGCCGGCGAACTTGAAGTTGGTATCACTGATGTAATCGAAGACGATGAATCCGTTGGCACCCCAGCCGGCCGTCGGCTTGAGCGCCTTGACGCTGGCCTGCACTTCGAAGTAGCCAGGCAGAGCATCGCCCACCTGGTAGACAGCCACCGCGTCGGCATGTGCCGAGGTCGCCGCCACCTGCAGGCTGCCGGCGGAGACGCTCCATGTGCCGCTGTCGGGTGCCAGCGCCTGCAAACTGCCATCATTGAAGTTGGCCGTACGCAGCACATCCCGCTTGCCGCCGGGGATATTGCCCGCTTGCGGGTCGGTCGGCGCGCCGGTCTGGTCATGCCAGGCGAAGTCCTTCTGGCGGATCACGCCCAGCTCACCTTCCGGCTCGCCGTTGCGGATCGCCGCGCTGCCGGTATCGGCGGCGCGTGTCGGGTCGGCGCCGTCGCTGTCGCTGAGCGCGTACAGGAATTCGGCCAGTTGCGGTTGCAGCGTGCGACTCACCGTCGCCATGCCGAACGGTGCAAACGGCACCAGATAGCTGTTGAACTCGCCGACCCAGTCGATCAGGCGGTCGCCTCCGGTGTTGGCAATCAGGACGTCGCGACCGGCTCCGCCGAAGGCGCGGTCTTCGTAGCTGGGCTGGGTATCGGGCTGGTCGTTGCGCAGCAGGTTGGTGTCCTGGTTGTCGTCGGCATTGAGCAGGTCGTTGCCGAACCCCCCGTAGATGTCGTCACGGCCGGTGCCGCCCACCAGCCAGTCATTGCCGGTATCACCGAAGATGCGGTCGGAGCCGTCGTCCCAGGCCTGGGGATAACCGTCGGCGGTTTGGCCCACCGGCTTGGGATTGAGGCCGGCCGGCACATATTCGCCCTCCTGGGTGGAAAAGTTCAGGAACCATGGCAGCGCGCCGGCGTCGCTCTTGTTGGCCGTGCCGTCGGCATTGAGCGTGATCTTGCGCAGCGGATCGTATTCGTCATACAGCGCAAACTCGCCGGCACGACGGGAACGGTCGTAGTGCCATCCGTCCACGTCGACCGGATTGAACCGCAGCACGTCGCCCGGGTTGTACGGGCGCAGGTAGTCGCTGCGCGCAACACCCGCCAGCGCACCCTGGTCGTCGTAGATCTGCGTGTATGCCTCGCCCAAGGCCTCCCCACCCAGAATGGCGTCGTCGCCCGAGCCCCCGTGCAGCCAGTCGCTGCCCAGGCCGCCGAAGATGATGTCGTCGGAGTAGTGGGCCTCGTCTGCGAACGCGAACGGGTCGTTCTGCTTGGGTCCGGAGCCGACGAACTCGTCGTAGGAACCGTTCCAGTTCGGATCGACGCTGAACGGCGTGAGATTCACGGCCTTCTTCAAGGCTCCCGAGACATGGATCGTCGCCTGCTGGATATTGCCCGGCGTGGCAATGGCTTCATTCAGCATGTTGCCGTTGAAGGTCCTGGTGTCGCCGTTGTCGGCCAGCAGCGGGGCTACACCGTTGAGGGCCTCGCCCAGGCTGAGCAGATACCCCGCATGACCCGCCACGCCGCTGAGGCTGTTGCGGCTGGTCATGAAGCGACCGTCATCACCGATGATCCCGTCGTCTCCGGTGCCGCCGCTGATCCAGTCGTTCCCGGTCCCGCCGATCAGGTCGTCGCTCTGGCCCTCGCCGAACAACACGTCGTTGCCGGACTGGCCATAGATGAAATCGTCCCCGGATTCGCCATGGATCTCGTCAGCGCCGCCGCGGTCCTTCAAGGCCTCGAGGCTGGTATGGACACCCCCTTGCGTGTAGTCCAGCATGTCGACGGCACGTACCACGATGCGGTGGTAGCCGGGTCCGCTGCCGATCGCTTCGTTGTCATAGTTGTAGTTGAGCAGGCCGCCGGTGCTGGCGACCCCGCTGGCACCGGCATCCGTGGCATTGACCGCGTCCGTGCCACGCGCGGCACCGTTGACGCCGACCAATCTCAGGATGCGACCGTTGTCGCCGATGATGGTGTCGGCGTCCAGCGCATGGCCATCCGTCTGCACGGTGATCACGCCGTTGGCGTCGATGTTCGCATCGCCGACGTGATTGCGCGCGACGTCGGTACCGGCGCCACCGAACAGCAGGTCGCCGCCGTCCGGCCGCTGGCTGCGAAGAACCAGGCCGAAGAGGTCGGAGCTGCCGCCGACAATGTCGTCCTGACCCAGGTTGCCGAAGACCACGTCGTTCCCGCCGTTGCCCTCGATGTAGTCGTCACCGTCGCCACTGCCCTCGAAGCTGGCAAGAATGGACAGGTCGCGCTGTGCGTCGGCGCTGAAGTCGAAATCCGCCTGCGCCATCGCGACGCTGCCGCGATTGCCGCCGAAGGTGGTGAAACCCAAGGGCAACTGGTAGTTGCCGCCGGTGGCCAGGCCCAGGCTCAACTGGGCCGCAGCCAGTTGCGCTGCCGTGCTGCCCGCGGCGACACCGATGGTGCCGTCACCCTGGATCACGTCGTTGCCCAGTTGGCCGAAGATCTCGTCCGCGCCCCCGCCTCCGGCAATGTAGTCGTTGCCGTAGCGGTCGGCCGGGGTGCTTGCCAGCGTGTCGGTACCGAGAAGTCCATCGTTCTGGACATGGTCGAGCAGCATGATGCGGTATTGCGAGCCGCCACGCGGGTCCTGTTGCATCGCCGATGTCACCAGGCTGTGCGCCGCCCCGAACTGGCTTGCCGTCAGCGTCGCGGCGTCCGGCGCATCGGCTGCGCCGGCGACGTAGTAGATCTGGGTACCGGACAACACACGGAAACGCGCATCCATCGCGTCCGGCCGGTAGCAGATGTCGGCGTTGTCGCCGGCGATGGCATCGTTGCCGGCGCCGCCGTCGATGCGATCGTCGCTGTCGAGCGCACCGGCGACGTTGCTGCCGCCGATCAGGATGTCGTCACCGTTGCCGCCGTACAGGGTGTCCTTGCCCTGCTGGCCCATGATGACGTCATCGCCGTCCTGGCCGAAGATGACATCGTCGCCGCTGCCCACCAGGCTCGTCGTATGGGTGGCACTGAACGACAGGAAGCCCCCGAGGTTCACGCACACCGGCCGCAGACTGATCTCGGGCACGAACGGCATGCCGTTGGCGCATTCCACCATGCCCTGGTCACCGAACACCAGGTCGTCACCGGCTCCCGCATAAATGGTGTCCCCGCCGGAGCCACCGAAGATCAGGTCGTTGAGGTTGCTGCCGGTGATCGTGTCCGCGCCGCCATCGGAGAAGTCCCCGTCGCTCCAGGTTTCGATCCTGCAGACAATGAAATCGTGCACCGCGAACACGATCTGGGCGCGGTTGTCCCAGTCCCGGTCGTCGGCCGTCAGGCGACCGCTGTCCCCCAGGGCGATGTTGTAGCCGTTGCCGGTATCGATGTCGTCGTCCCCGAAGCCGCCAATGACGATGTCGTTGCGGTGGCCGGTCCGTATGGTGTCGTTGCCGCCGAGCGCGGTGGCGACGGACCACACCCGGTCGATGTCGTTGCTGCGCACCGGGTTGTCGACGGCATTGTTCTGGTCGAGCTCCTGCGCCAGGTAGTCCACCTGGCCATGGTCGCCGAAGACGATGTTGTTGCCGTCCATCGCAGCCGTGCCACCGGCGCTGGCGAACGCGTTGATGCGATCGTCGCCGCCGCCGCCGAAGACCATGTCCCGCCCGACGCCGGTGGTGATGGTGTCGTTGCCGTTGCCAAACACATTGGCTGCGCCGTTGGTCGATCCCCAGTCGATGGAGCTCACCAGGCCCAGCACCTGCATCTGGTAGTCGTCGTCGACCTGGGTGACGACGGGGATGTTGGCGTCGTTCACCGGCGTGTTGGCGCCGCTGTCCACGCCGCGCAACAGCCCGTGGTCGCCGAACACGATGTTCTGGCCAGCGCCGGCGTCGATGGTGTCGTCACCCTGGCCGCCCAGGATGATGTCGTCGCTGGCGTCGTCGGTGATGGTGTCGTTGCCGCCCCAGGCGGCCAGCGTGTCGACGCTTTCGATCAGGTCCAGCGTCGAGAGATCGGTATCCGACTGGCCGAAATAGTCGCCGGACACATAACTCATGTGCCCGTGGTCGCCGAAGATCACGTCCGATCCGGCCCCACCGCCAATGGTGTCGGCACCATTGCCGCCGAAGATCCGGTCACGTCCGTCGTTGCCCTGGATCACGTCGTTGGCGCCATTGGCCGGCTGGTCGGTGCGGATGTCCGTCACCCTGCGCACGTTGAGGATCTTCTGCGCTGCGGGCAGCAACTGCTGCACGATGCCGTGGTCGCCGAAGATGATGTCGTCGCCGCCATCACCCTGGATCGTGTCCCTGCCCGCCACGAGCGTGTCCCGGTTGGAGTCGGGGTTGTCGTTGGACGGACGTGGTGCGTCCGTCGTCGGCACCGACAGGATCCGGCTGATGATGTCGATATTGATGCCGGAGTCACCGTAGATCTGGTCATCGCCGTCCTGGCCGAAGATCCTGTCGTCGCCGGAGCCGCCGGTCAGCACGTCGCCCAGCTGGCTGCCGATGATGGTGTCGTCGCCGCCGCCGCCGTAGATCACGATGCCCAGCGCGTCGTCGCCCCACGCGCCGCGATCCGGGGATGCCAGGTGCGCGTCGATCACGTCGTTGCCGTCACGATCGAAGGGGTTGGCACGCGGCATCCGGTAGAACACCCCTGTCTGCAACGGGTTAGGCCCCAGGACCAGGGTATCGGCCGTATCCGCTGCATACGGACGACCGGCATACCAGGCGGCATCCTGGGACGTATCGCCATACACCACCAGCGGCGAGGTCGGGCCACCGCCGCCGAGGATCGTGATGCGGTCACCGTCGATGGTGCCGGTATAGGCACCCGCCACCGCAGCCTGCACGTCAAGATTGCCGCCACCGTGGATCACGCTCAAGCCACCATGGTCGGCGGACGTCTGCAGGGTGCTGCGGACCGTGAGGTCGTCGTTGCCCGAACCCAGCAGCAGGTTGAACACCTCGATGTTCGACTGGCCGTTCCTGCCATACGTGATGCCCGCCGCGAAATCGGCGACCTCGCCATGTGCCACGTGATCGAAGTGCAGACCCGCAGCCAGGTTCAGGCCGGTCAGCTGCGTCGCGGTCAACTCTCCCTGCTTGTCTTCCAGACTGGAATCGTCGAACACATTGAGAATGTCGATGGATTGGCTTTCCGGGGGCTGCACCGCGATGCCCAGTATCGGCGCGTTGGTCTCCCCGGGCAGCATCACCGCCGGGATGAGCGGATACACCGTGGCCCCGACGCCACCCTCGATTTCCAGCGTGCCCTTGATGTCGGACAGCAGGTGCGGCTGCACCGCGAACGCCTTGATGCCGGGATGCAACAAGGCAGAAGCGGGATCGGTGATGGGGACGGCCGTTACGGTGACAACTTGCGGCAACCACCAGTTGCCCGCGTCGAAGCTCACGGCGGACGCCGTGGTCGTTCCATCGTCGTGCGGGACGATGGTCACGGTGCCGGTGGGCGCTGCATTGAGCCGCACCGTATAGGTGTCGCTCACCGGTGACACACCCGCTGCGACCTGGGTACTGCCATTGCTCTGCCGCACCAGCACACCCGGCACGTCGTCGTCGGCCACGGTCACGGCCAGCGTCTCGCTGACGGTGCTCGCGCCGGCCGCGAAGTAGGAGGAGTCGGTGCTGGCGCTGACCAGGTGCCGGATCAGCGAGAGCTTCTGGTCTTCACGCAGCGTGTCGTCCACCGCCGTGACCGTGATCGTGACGGGCGTGTCCCAGTTGCTCGCATCGAACGTCACGCTGTCGTGGGAGAGCTGCAGCTGCGCGCGGTCGTAGTCGAGTGCGATCGTCACGGCAGCCACAGGCGCCTTGGTCAGCGCGATGGTGTAGCTGTCCGTGATGCCGTACGGCGCGGCGCCTTCGAGCACCAGCGTGCCATTGTCGTACGCGTCCTTGCGGTTCTCGGTGAGCACGATGCCGGCGGCATCGTTGTCGATGACCGTGACCAGCACATTTCTGACCTTGACGCCGTGGTAGCTGGCGATCGTGGCCTGCTGGTCGGCGGCGCTCGCTGCCGCTGCATCGATGACGGCCACCTGCACCGCGTGGCTGACCGCCACCACGCGTTTGCCCTCCTCCTGGCCGTCGTTGGCGGCCGCCACATGCACGGTCTGCGCGACATTCCAGTTCGTCGAGTCGAACACCAGCACGACGGCTCGGTTGCGCTCGGTCACGGGATCACCGTTGCGAACCACGTCGCGCACGAAATCGAGATCGGTGGACACCAGCACCGAATCGCCCTTGCCGGCCGCATCCTGCTCTTCCTGCGACGAACGTGCCGCGCTGACGGTGACGTAGACCCGGGTACCCGCCGCCACCGGCACTGCCAGGCGCAGCGTATAACTGTCCACCGTGCCCCATTCGCCGGTGGCTGTCTCCCGCACCTGGCTCATGCCGTCGGACTCGTCGATGATGACGTTGCCACCGAACAGGCCGCCATTGCCGCCACCGGGAAGTCCGGCCACGTTGAGGTTGATGCCCGGCACCAGCAGACCGTCATAACCGAGGTCTCCGACGGACGAGGCTTCGTGGTTGATGACGCCGCTCTGGCCTTCGAGCTCCTGCGTGGTCACCACATCGGTCACATCGCCGGCCACATTGAAGATGTCGTTGCCCAGCCCGCCGATGACCCGCGTGGCCACGCCGAACGGCGTGCTCTGGATGGTGAAATGGTCGTCGCCTTCGAGACCGTCGACTTCCAGCAATTCGATGTTGGCGTAGCTGACGTTCAGTCCCGCGCCGAACACCCCCTGGTCCGTGATGACGAAGTTGTCGCCGAACTCGGTACCCAGCACCACCACCTTGTCGAAGCCGGTGCCACCGTCGATGGAGACCGGCGCGTTGATGTTGTACTGGATGTAGTCGTTGCCCTCGCCACCGTTGAGAACCTCGGTGGCGGCCGTCGAACTGCCCGCCTTTCGGACGGCCACGCCGGCGGCATCGGTCACGATGCTGCCGTCGGCATGGGTTTCGGCCAGCGCGAATGCACGCACGACGAACAGATCGTCTCCACTATTGCCTTCGAGGCGCAACGCGGCCTGGTTGCTGTAGACCTGGAACACGTCGTTGCCGCTGCCGCCGTCGGCCACCAGTGGCGCACTGTTGCCGCGGCTGAGGTATCCGCGCGTCGTGGCCACGGTGCCGAACACGTCGCTGGAGGCCAGGTTGGCGCCCAGGCTGCGCTGGCTGCCGAAGAGTTGCCCGATCTGGAAACTGTCGTCGCCCGCGCCGCCGTCCAGCGTGGCGATGGTGCTGGTGTCGTCCACCGCGAAGTAGTCGTTGCCACCCAAGCCGTACACACTCAGTCGGCCGTTGAGATTGGCGTCGTAGTTGATGCGCTCCACCTGCGCCGGCGACGTGCCGGCCATGGCTTGCTCGAGTGTGCCGTGCAGCAGGGCCACGAAGGCCGGCGACTCGCTCGCCTCCGACGGAATGCCGGTCATGGCGCGCAGCAGGAAGATGTCGTCGGCGGCCCGGCCGATGCCATTGGCGCCGCTGTCGAAGCCGAGGATCTTCAACTCGTCGACGCCGTTGTCCTTGGCGCCGGTGTCCAGGACATTGACGACGTAGTTCTGCGGATCGGCCGACTGGCTGCCGGCGGTCTGGATCTCGTAATAGTCGGTATCGCTCTGGCCGTCCAGCGTCAGGGTGTCGCCGATGCCATGACGGTCGACATGCATCGACGCGAGCTGGTTCACGATGAAGCGGTCTTCGCCGTCGTGTGCCAGCAGCGTCTCGCCGCTCGTCTTCCAGCTGCCGTGCACCGTGGTATTGGCATCGAGCCGGGTCTGGTTGAACGTGAAGCTGTCGACGTCGTCGTGGCCGAATATCCCGGTGAAGGCCTTGTCCGTCAGGTTGACCACGGTCACCGACGCGGGCGCGTCGATGAAGCCGATGGTTCCGCGCAAATCCATCTGCGTGCCATGACCGTCGTCGACCTCGGTTGCGTCGACCTCGTCGGTCTTGCCAACGCGGCGCGTATCGCCACGCAGGGAGATGCCGGAACCTGCCACGATGCGGCTGTGGGCCGACGTGTTCACGTTGTCGCCGATCCACAACGCGACGGTCGCGAACGCGGCAATTTCCCCGATCGACACCACCGTGTCGCCGCCTTCGTTCACCCGGGCAAGGCCACTGGCCAACAGTACCAGGTTCTCGGTATCGATGGCGCTGGTGTCGGGCACGGTCAGGCGCAGGTCGCCGCCCAGCGCCCTGGCCGCCAGCACCTCGAGTGCACCATCGGCCTCTGTGATGTACACATTCTGTGCCGCCTGGGCGAACAGATGACCGCCGCTACGGGAGTCCAGATCCAGGTCGTCACCGGCCAGGCCGATGCTGCCGCCGCCACGGGCGTCGAGGGCAATATGCAAGGCGCTGACGTTGACGGCATCGCGTATGCGGCCGTCGGCGTCCCGGAAACGGCCATCCGCCGCCGCAGCATCGACGTCGTCGTGGCCGTCGAGAATCGAACCATTGCGGGCCACCAGCGTCGCGTTGCCATCGGCCGACGCCACATGGTGCACCCGCAGGTCGCCCGTGGTCTCCTCGATGAAGATGTCTTGCTGCGCATCGGCACGCAGCACGCCCGCTCTGGCAACGCCGCTCACCGTGTCGAGCAGATCGGTTTCGAGGAAGTTGCCCGCACTGCCGATGCGGCCACCCAGCGCGCTCAAGGTGATGTTCACGCCGGTGACGTCCGCGGCGGAGTCGGCCAGCGCGTCGACAATCGATGCGGGGGCCGTCAAGGTCACGTCGTCGGCGGTGGAATGGATGTCGCCCACACGCATGTCGCCCGCCAACTCGGCCAGCACGATGCTGCCATTGGTCAACACGTCGATGTGGCCGCTGCCGAGGATGTCGGTGATGCCGACGACGCTGATCTGGATGTCGGCGGGTTTCGACTGGCGCGCCGTGACGATGATGTTGCCGTTCGTATTCCCGGCGATCAACCCGGCCACGGTGCGGTTGCCCGCGGTGTCGAGGTCGCGGAAGTCGTACACGGTATCGCGCGGCGTGGCCGTGGTCCCGCCGAAGGCGCCGAGGTCCTGGAAACGTGCCGCACCGCCGTCCGGGCGGAAGAAACTGGCGAAGTTCCTGTCCCTGCTGGTCGAGGGCAGCGGAACCGTGGTCTCGTTCAAGGTCGTCACGCGCACGCCCGCGGAGGCGCTGGCCCCGTACTCCTGGACCGAATCCTGCAGCAGCAGGTCGATCGTGCCGCCGGCGCGCAACGAATCCACGGTGGCGGTGACGGATTCGACCGCTGCTTCGGCGCGCAGACGCGCCTTGAGGTCGAGGTAGATGTCCCCAGCCGCGACACCGACCACCTGTTGGGCCGGGGTCAACACATGCATCGTCGCCGGTGCCGCGGTCGACGGATCCAGCGCCACCGTGTGCAAGATGCCGTCGGCGTCGCGGGTCGCCAGCTGGATGCTGGCGCCGTTGCCGGCGCGCAGCACAACGTAGTAGTTGCCGTCGACCAGGCCACCGATCGCCGCACCGCCGGTCTCGTACCGCACCAGTTGGCCGTCGAACAGGGAACCGGATCCGAGGAACACCGCATCGGCCAGGTCGGCCACGTCGGTGGTACGGAAGTGGGTGGCAGGCAAGGCGCTGTCGCCGTAGACCATGTCGACGTTGACCCGCACCGCAGCGCTGCCGATGTCGGACGCCGGCGTCTGGAGATCGAGAATCGCCGTGGTGACCAGCGACACACGGCCGCTGCCGGCCTCCGCGGCATCGCGCGCACGGGCGGCCGTGATGGCGCCGCCGCTGTTGCGAATCACGGTCGAGCCGATCGGATCGTTGATGGTTCCGTTCAGGATCACGTCGGTCGTGCTCAGGTTCAGGATCTGCACCAGGGTCGGCGTCACCACGCGGTCGACCGCGAAAGTCAGCGAAACGTTCCTGCCGTTCAGGTCGACCAGCGGATTCGCCACCGTGTTGACGACGTCGATGTTGTTGATCCTGAGCGTCTTGTTCGAATGGTTGGTGATCAGCACCTGGCGATAGGTGTCGCTGAAGTCCCAGGTACTGCCGCTACCGCTGATGGACACCGTTCCGGCACCGACGGCATCACCGGCGTCGTTGAAATAGACCTGGCCCGAACTGCTGTTTCGCAGGTCGTTGACAAAGACCTCTGTTTCCCCGGCCGCGATCGTGCCACTGGTCTGCTGGGCGTTGGCCGCGGTCCTTACGCTGACGTTGACCGCCTTGAGGATTTCGCCGTTGGCGCCGATGACGAGTTCCGGACTCTGGCCCAGGATGTGTACGTCGGCGTTCCAGTTCACCGTGCGGGTCTGGTTGTCTTTCAGTTCGCCGTTGTCACCGCCCGCGGCCAGCGCATACCGGCCGATGTCCGCATCCCGGTCGATCCGGATGATCTGGTTCGTGGTATCGACATGCAGCGCCAGGTAGTTGAGCGCCCCGGTGTCGCCGACCGGATGTTGGAGATCTCCATCGAGCACGTCGCGCGGACCCGCGGTGACCTGGGCCCGCGGCACCAGGGTGCGCGGATCGGCGACCACACCCGACACCAGGCTCGTCAGGTTACGCGGATTGGACTCCAGGTAGCCGAAGACGCCCATGACCTTGGTCTGCGAATACGCAAAGGTATTCACACCGGTGAACCTGGCTGCGATGTCGACGCCCTTGTAACCCGAGAGGTTTGCGCCACTGCCGATCAGCACCGTGTTCAGGGCATCCACGGTGAGGTTCGAGTTGTTCTTCGACACCGCGACAAAACCTGCGCCCACACCGCTGGCCTCGGTGCGCAGCTTCATCTGGGTCGTCAATGCGCGCAGCGCCAGCGTGTCCGCCATCACGATGGCGTTGTCCCCGATCGTCACCGTGCTGCGGCTGCCGTCGGTCACGGTGAAGTTGGTATTGGCATAACCGCCGCCACCGAATCCGCGGCCGTCCGCGTAGGTCCGGGTCAGGCCGTCGAGATTGCCGATGGCCGAGACGTCGACATGGCCGCCGGCAACGACTTTCGCACCGCTGCGCAGGTCTGCCTGGGTCTCGTAATGGACCGTCGAGTCCATGTTGGCATGCACGTCGGCCGCAAAGCCGCCCGCCAGCGCCTGGCTGAAGCCCCGCGTGACATGCAACGACGTGGCACGCACGGTCACGTCGCCGTCGGCGCCGACATTCGCGCCTGCCGCGATGGTAGCGGTGGTCGCGCTGGCCTGGTCGATGGTCCCTCCGGACGTACCCGCGCCGACGAAACCGCCAGCGGAGTTGCTGGCCCTGGTATTGGCATTCGTCAGCGAATCCGCATGAACGGACACGTCGCCGGTGGCGATGAGCGAACCCGCGACCCGGGTTGTCGACAGGGACGTCGACGCCACGGTGGCCGTGACGTCCGCCGAGATGCGCACTTCCGAGCGGTTGTTGCCCGCACCGACGAAGCCGTTGCCGGACCCGATGGCACTCGCCGTCGACACGCCATCGCCCACCAGCGGCAGGCGCTCGACCAGCGATACCCCCCCGGCGCCGACGATCTTCTGGGATGCGGCGGGCAACGTCGACGACGTAAGGTCGATACGCAGCTGCTGGCTCCCGCTTCCCGCCGAGAGGTCGATGCTTTCCGTACCGATCCAGTGCTGCGCGGTACCGCTCAGGCCCGCGCCACCCAGCGTCACGGCGGTGGTGCCTGTGGCGCTGGTCGTCAGCTGGTAGCTGCCGGAGGTCGGATTCAGGATGTAATAGGTCTGGCCATCGACCAGGTTGGCAAAGGCCTGATCGCCCGGCCGCACGAGGCTGTGGACAGCGGTGCCGGTCTTGTCGGGCGACAGCGCGATCGCGGTGTCGCCGTCCACGGTTTTCGTGAATACCCCGGCGGACGCGAAGTCGGTGCTGATGCGCAGCGTGTTGCCGTCGACGCCGGCGACCGTATAGCTGCCGTTGTTGGCTCCGCCACCCGAGATCGTGAAGGATTGGCCCGCCGCAAAGCCGAACGCAGCCCAGTCGGCGCCGGTCATGAAGGCCTGGGCCGGTGTGCCGCCGCCGACGGCCCGCGTGAACGTGACGCTGGTCGTGAGGGTCGGTGCCAGGCGCAGCGACGACGCATCGACACCCAGAACCCGGTAGGTCGTGCCGTCGACCAGTCCACCGATGACGCTGCCGCCCGTCACGCCGTACACGACCCGTTCGCCGTGCGCGAAACCATGCGCCCGATCGTCGCCTGCCTCGTCGTAGAAGCGGATGTTGTCCAGGTCCGGGGCATCCGTGAGCTCCGGGTTTCCATTGACGTCGGTGCCGAGCACGACGTCGACCTGCCCGCTGGAGAAGGTCTGCTGCGGCGGCGCATGGTAGGTCACGGCCTGGTGATCGGCGAACGTGTTGGCGTCGTTGATGGTGATGCCATCGCCTGCGACGTTGCCCACCAGGAACGGGTTGAGCTCTCCCGGCGCCACCAGCTGGATCCGGTTCGCGTCGATCACCCGCACGGTGTAGGACGCCCCGGCGGCCAGGCCGGGGATGGTCAAGGTCGGGTCACCGGGTCGGTAGACGACCCGGTCGCCGTCGAGCAGCTTGTGTGGCGCCGCAAAGCGGATGATTTCGCCGTCCGCATCGATGTCGGCACCGCTGAACTCGGCGCCCAGCGCGATCCGATCCGGATCGACCTGGGTCGGGTCGGACGCCAGCGCGACATTGAGCACGCCGTATTGACGCTCCGTCGTGACCGGGTTGCCCGTCGCGTCGTCGATGATGTTGGGATTGGCGACATAGGACTGCGCGAGGCCGCCGATCAACTGGTTGTCGTTCCCGCTCTGGTATTCGATGACGTCGCCGGTGCTCAACTGATGGTTGGCAACGGCGATCAGGTCGTTGTCGGCGTCGACGCCGGTGATGGCATAGGTCGGCAAGCCGTTGATCAGTTCCAGGGACGGTATGGCCTTTGAAACTGCGCTGACCGCGACTGCTCCCGCATGGACCTGCGTGCCGCTGCCGATGCTGGCCCGCACCGTCGGCGTCACCGTCACCAGCGACAAGGATCCGGCGGTACCGACAAAACCGCTGCCCGATACGTTGTTGGTGGCATCGCCTTCCGGGCTGTCGTTGGCCTCGACCACGACGGCGCCGGCGACGTCGATCACGGTGGCGCCGCCGATGTGCGCATCCAGCGTGGGCGTGACGATGGCGTTTGCCGCGGCACCGCTGGCTCCGACCAGCCCGGCACCGGCCGCGGCCCGCGCGTCCGCGTTGGCATGTTCGGTGCTGACGGCCCTGACGTCCAGGCCGCCACCCGCCGAGACGACATGTCCACCGCTGACGGTACTCGAGACGGTGGGCACGATCGACGCCGTGGCGGATGTCTCGCCAACGGCCACGCCGAAGCCGATTGCCCTGGCGTCGCCGATGGCCGTTGCGGAGCCGGTGGCACCCAGCGTCGACATGACCTCGATATTCCCCTGCGCCAGTACCCGCCTGCCATCCGGATACCCGCCGATACGGCTCTCCACGGTCGGGCTGACCACGACCGTCGCCTTGGAGACGGCGCCCGCAATCGGAATCGCGGCGACGGCCACCGCCGTGCCGGATGCCGCGCCCGTCGCGCTGGAGGTGGACAGTGCATTGATGCGCACAGCTCCCGCCACGTCCAGTTCGACCGGGTCGGCGTAGGCCCTGGTCGTGGTGTCGATGGTGGCCCTGGTCTGAGCTCCACTGCCAGCCGCGGCGACGATCGAGGTCACAGCCACCGACGCGGCCGTCGCCTCGCTCGTGATGGTCGCATCCTCGACCGCCGTGATGACCAGATCCCCCCGTGTGGCGTCGATCCGTGCCGACGTGGCGTATGCTTCGACGACGTTGTCGATCGTGTTGGAAGCGGTGGAAATGCCGACCGCAATCGCGCCCCCACCCAAGGCAAAACTCACAGCGACCGAGACCGCCGCTACATCGGCGTCGATCGACGACAGGTCCTGTGCCCGCAGCGTGACGCTGCCGGCTCCGATGCCCATGGGGCCGATCCCGTCCGCGCCGGGATCGCTGCCGTCGACATAGGCCTGGACTTCCGCCGACACGTGGTTGACCGCACTGGCGCCCGCGCCGCTGAGCCCCCCGCCGTAGACGCCAGAAGAGACCGCCACGGAAACGGCGGTGACGGCGGCATCGATGCTCTGGTCGGCCGTCGCCGTGACACTCAGGTCTCCGGCCGCGTCAACACGGGTATCGTGCAGATAGGCGTGCACGCCGGAACCGATGGTGTTTTCCGCGATGGCTGCACCGATCGACAAGGCCGCGCCCTGGAGAATCCCGGCGCCCACCGCAACCGCGATGCCCAGCGTCTGTGCCTGGATGCCGGCGGTATTGTCCGCAACCAGGACGACATCGCCCGCGCTCGTCAGCACGCTGTTGTCGACGTAGGCGTCGACGCTGCCGAGAATGGTGTTGCCGGCGTATACACCTGCGCCACTGATACCGGCACCGACACCGCCGACCCCCACCGCGGCAGCGGCCGCAAACGCCGCGGCGTCGATCGTGGCACTCTCATGTGCCGAGATGGTGATATTGCCGGTAGTGGTGGTCACACCGGCATCGACATCCTTGACGAAGCTGGCAACGTCGTTGTCGACCGTGTTGTGGGCGATACCCACACCGATGGACAACGAGGCAGCCCCCAGGCCGAACGACGCCGCCACGGATATCGCGCCCGTCAGCGACTCGATGCGGGATGTGTCGCCGGCGTCGAGCGCGACACTGGCTGCACGGATGCCACGATCGCCCTTGTCGCCCTGGATGAACGCCTGCACCTGCGTCGCAATGCGGTTCTCGGCGCCGGCCCCGGCGCCGCTGATCGAACCGGCGATTGCCCCACCCGACAATGCAACCGACGCAGCAATGACGGTTGCCTGGATCTCCTGGTCAGAAACCGCATCGAGCGTCAGCGCGCCGGCAGCGTTCACGTGCGAGTCGAGAACAAAGGCTTGAACCTGGGCCGCGCGTCGTTCCAGGTTGACCAGTTCCCAACGCGTGATGTCGGAGTAGTCGATGCGTGTCAGCCAGGTGGCATCGCCGTCCGGCCGGAGCAGGTTCGCCGTGCCGATGTATTGGTAAATGTTGCCCGCGTTGGCACCGGCGGCAATCTTGACGGTCTTGCCGCTGGCGATGAAACCCGGGTTGTCCGCGGTGGTGTAGTCGGACACCACATCTTCGTCCGTGCCATAACCAATGTAATTGCGCGCGACGGTCACACCGATCGAACCGGCCACGCCCACGACGCCGCCACCCACGCCCACCGACACACCCACGATGGTTGCACCGATGGAGGCCGCGTTGCTGGCGTCGATGTCCACCTTGCCGGCGCTGCTGACCGTACTGTTCTGCACATAGGCATGGGTACCGGTCAGGATGACGTTGTGGGCGTCGGCGCCGGCACCACTGATGCCGACACCGACCGCGCCGCCGGCGGCGGCCAGGGATGCTGCGGCCGACACCGCGCTGATGCGGGCCACTTCGGTCGCAGAAAGGGTGATGCCTCCTGCCGTTGTCGCCGTCACGCCAAAGTCGTTGGCGTCGCTGTCGACGCCGTCGGCATCGACGATGTAGGCATCGACATCGCTCGTGATCGTGTTGCGCGCAAGCGATACCCCCACCGACACCGACGCACCGACGAAACCACCCGCAAGGCCGACCGACACGGCGGCGGCCACTGCGCGGATGCTGGAATCGTCGCTTGCCGTCAGCGTGATGCGGTCTGCCGCGATACCGGTGACACCGCTGCTGCGGTCGCCATCGATGAAGGCCTTGACGTCGACGCCGATCTTGTTCTCGGCGAATACGCCGGCACCACTGGCGGCAACGCCCGCCCACGTGCCGCCACCAACGGCCACCGAGCCCGACACCACCACCGAGCGGATCGTAAGCCCGGCAATCGCGGTGTGCGTCAGCGCGCCATCCGTCATGACGCTCGAATCCATCAGGTAGGCCCGAACCTGCGCCGGCGTCTCGACACCGGCACCGGGTGTCCATCCGATGAAGTTGCGCGCCACCGCCACGCCGATGGACGCACCGACACCCGCAACACCTCCGCCCACCCCCACGGCGGCCGACAAGGCCACCACGGCCGACGAAATGGTCGACGTGCTGGTGGCGCTGAGCGTGACGTCGCCGACGCTGTCGATGATGCTGTCCTGGCCAAAGGCGTTGGCCCGGGACAGGATCACGTTCTGTGCCACGGCGCCGGCGCCGCTGACCGCGACCCCGACCTGGCCGGCAAGCCCCACCGCGACCGAAGCCGCCACCGAGACCGCATTGATCGAGTTGCGATTGACACTGATGGTGCCGGCATCGGTCAGTTCGAGCGCGTAGGTCGCACCATCAGGCGCCACCAGCGTCCAGCTCTGGCCTGGCACCAGCGTCGAGACCTTGAGCTTGTCCGCCAGGATCCATTTCGACGTATCGGTGTAGTTCTGCGCTCCCAGGTCGACGTCGCCGCTGGCCCCGTAGTAGCGATACACCCGGCCGGCCATGCCGCCCAAGGCATAGTCCTGCGCCAACTGAACCGAAGAACCCTCGCCCATGGCCTGGATGCCGTCGGCGGTGGTGAACGGGGCCGCGGGCGCCACGGTGTCGAACACAGCCAGGTCTTCGCCCTGGTTGGCAAATGCCGCTCGCAGGGCCTCCAGGATCAGGCGATCCGAGTGGGCGTCGGCTTTCGGCGCCTCGACAAGTTGCCACCGTGTCGTGTCGAGGTAATTCTGGCTCCCGAGGTCAAGCGGGTTCTGAATGCCGGTGGTGTCGGGAAGATAACGGTAGATGCTGCCGGCCACGCCCTTGCCGGCGTCGTAACCCTGCAGCACCATGACGGTGTCACCCTGGCGCACGTCCTGCTTGTCGCTGCCCACGGTGTGGCTGTCCGTGTCGAATGTCACCTCGGCCAGCGAATCGGCCTTGGCCGCATCGTCCAGGCTGGCGGCGCTCAGCAGGCCGCCCACGGCCAGATCGAACAGGTGCTGGCCCTGCGTCACGGCCGAAATGGTGACTCCGCCGGTGGTCGCCGTGACGCCCTGGTCGGCGTTGCGGATCGATGCGGAGACGTCGTTGTCGATCTCGTTGAACGCCAGCGACAGCCCGATCGCCGCCGCGATGCCCGCCGTGCCGCCAAACCCGGCGGCCAACGCACCGGCACCCGCCACGGCGTTGATGCTGGACGAATCGATGGCGGACAACCGCACGCTGCCAGCCGTGATGCCGTCCGAGGCCAGGAGGTCGCCGTCGCCATCGATGAAGGCGGCAACATCGGTCTTGATCCGGTTTTCCGCATAGACCCCGGCGCCGCTGACGCCCACGCCCACGTCGCCCCCACCGCCGATGCCCACCGCGATCGCGAGAACGGTGGCGTCGATGCGGCTGGTATCACTGGCATGAAGTGTCACGTCGCCCACGGAAACCACGCTGGAGTCCGCGAGGAAGGCCCGCACCTGGTCGGTGTTGGTGCTGGCGTTGACGTGTTTCCACAGGGCCGGATCCCGGTATTGCTGCGACTGCAGGTAGATGCCCTCCACGTAGTCCAGTGTGCCGGGATCATCGACCACGGTCTGGGTGTCGCCGATGTATTCGTAGATGTCCCCCGCCAATGCACCATCGGACACCAGGACCTTCTTGCCCGTCTCCAAACGGGTGAGGGGCGGCTGGTTCGACTCGTAGTCCGGCACGACGCTGTCGTCGCCACCGGGATTCCAGCCGATGAAGTTGCGCGCGACACTCACGCCGATCGCCACGCCCGCACCGGCGCTGAAGCCGCCGCCGGCTGCCAGGGCGAACGAACCGATGAAAGCGTTGACGTTCGCGGTATTGGTCGCGGCTATATCCACGTCGCCGACCGGACCGCCCGCAACGCCGATCGCACTGTCGACGATGAACGCATTGGTGCGCGCAGCAACCACGTTCGTCGATTCGGCGCCGCCGCCACTGACGGCAAATCCGTTCTGCCCGAAGGCGGCGGATACCGCCACGGCCACCGCCGAACCGGTGACCGCGCCGTTGTTCGAAGCGTGTACGACGACGTCGCCATCACCACCGACCACACTGTCCGTGATCGATGCCGTCACGTCGCTGTCGACCGTGTTGTGCGCCAGGGCCAGCCCCACGGCCAAGGCGATCTGCGAGCCACCGCCCCCCCCGGCGCCCGAGGCCGCTGCGAGTGCCCCGCCACCGGACACACCGACGATCTTCGTGCTGTCGACGGCCGTCACGTGCAGTCCGCCGCCGGCTTCGATCACGCCGCCTCGCACCGACGCAAGCACCTCGGAGTCGATCTTGTTGAAGCCAGCCGCAGCGACGCCCGCAATGGCAAGGCCACGGCCGTCCTTGTCGGTGACCGCTCCCGCGCCTGCGATGGCGAACGCCCACAGTTCGCCTTCGTCCTTGGCCAGTACATCCACCACCCCGGATACGTCGATGGTGCTGGCGCCCGCCCCAGGACCGGCCACCAGACCGATCGTGTCCGGATCCCCGATGACGGCCCGGGTCTTGCGGTTGAACTCGTTGACCGCGATGGAGAAACCGACTCCCAGGGTCTCGCCGGTGGCAATACCACCCACCCAGTTGACGTTGGTGGTCAGGTCGCCGGCATACAGCCGCGCATCGCGCCCCGTCACGCGCGTCGTGGCGCCCAGTTGCACCAGCGTGTCGCTGTGGTGCACCGTGGTCGCAATCGAACCGGCCAGCACGAAATCCCCGCCCGAGGCGCCCGACTGCACCAGGTTCACGTTCAGCATGGCCTCCTCGGCCTTCATGTTGAATCCGCCGTCCGCGCCGCTGTAGACCGCGGCGCCGTCCTGAATGACGGCGTGCGTGGTGTTGTTGCGGGTGCTGACGAACACCGAGCCGCCTGCGCCGCCTTTCTGACCGCCCTGCCCACCGAATGCGCTCGGGCCCTTGAACTCCCCGGCCAGCGCCAGCGGATCGATCTCCAGGCCGGGCAAGGAAAAAATGCCGGTCATGTTGATCAGTTGCGCGTAGTTGGTGGCTTCGATCGACACCACCTCCTCGCCCTTGCCGTCGCCCTGGTTTGCAGCCTGGTTGCCATGCGCATTGGCAGCACCCGGCTCGTGCCAGGACAGGTCCTGATTGATGCGAACGCCGGCCTCGACGATGGCCTGGGACACATTGTTTTCGACGATGACGTTCACCGAGGCCGCGATGCTCACCGACTCGGCCTCGGACGTGCTCGCCGCCCAGCTGTTGAAGAAGGCTTCCTTGGCGCCGAAGGTGCCGGTCAGATACTTGGTGATCGCTTCCGGCCCCTCGGAGCGGATACTGTCGACCAGTTCGCCCCACGACAACGGGATGTATTCATCGGGACGGGTGAGGAATGGGTAGGCCACTTCCGAGATGACACGCGTGGCGCGCAATGCATCGAGCGTGGCGGCCTGCTGCACACCGGCGAGCATGTCCGAATGAACGGTCGCGATGGCCGTGTTGCTGATGTTGGCGACATTGATCGACACGCTGACACCCACGGCGGCTGCGGATTCGGAGTTGCTCTCCGCGCCCAGGCTGTAGTTCTCGCTGATGAGCGCCTTGACTTCGAGGTCCTCGTTGGACCGCAGCACGGCCGAGCTCGCAACATCGGTCAGCACGGAATGGTTGACGACACTGATCGTCAGGCCCAGGCCCACCGAGACAGGACTCGCGCCAAGCGAAGGCATGCTGCCGGCCGCCTGCAGGAACGCCGCGGTCGTCACCGCTTCGGCCACGTTGCCCGGGGTCGTGTCGAGCGCGTCGGTGAACAGCGACCACAACGTCGTGTCGCCGGCTTCGGCCAGGCCGACATTCGACGAGGCGTTGTTCTCGGCATCGAGCGTGGCGACGACGCCGATGCCGGTGGCGAAGCCCGAATCGAGCACATGCTTGGCAGACAGCGCATAGCCGCTGCCGGTGACCGGACCGATATCGATCAAGACGCCGGCGCGTGCCTCGTTCTCGGACTCGGCCAGGCCGATCACCTGCGTTTCCGTGAAACGGGTATCGCCCTGCAGGTTGGTCTGGCCGGTGGACGCGGCCACGTAATAGGTGCCGCCGTCGACGAGGCCGTCGATCGCGCGAACCAGCTTGTGCTGGACCGCGGCCTTGCCCGCCGTGCTCTTGTCGGGCTGCAGCACGAGAGCCGCTCCGCCAGGCACCAAGGACAGCCTGATGCGATCCGCATCCACCACGGTCACGTAGTAGATGCCGCCGTCTTCGAGCGATGGCACACCGGCGGCGGCGGGAATGCCGACGCCGTCGTAGCTCACCCGGTCTCCGGTGGCCAGGCCATGTGCTGCGATGTGAATCGCATTGTTCAGGACATCGCCCGACGTGAATGCGAAGCTGGGCGCGTGAAAGACCACCGCCTGGCCCAGTTCGAACGTGTTGTTGACAGCAGCCACCCGCTGCAACGCAATCGTGTTGGCGTCGGCATCGACGTTCGTGCCGTCGAAGGGACGGTCATTGTTCTCGGTCGTCGGCCAGCCGGCCTTGCTCAACGGAACCACGTTGTTCGCAAGGTAGCCGAGGCTGGCACGGATGGCCTGTGTCTCGGTCTCGGCCAGCCAGAAGTAACCCGCGTGGTCCAGGTCCGCAATCACGAAATAGGCGGTGCCGTCCACCAGGCCGCCGACACTGGTGCCGCGTCGGTTGGTATAGGTGATGACGTCTTCGGTGACCAGGGCCGTGTCTCCGAGGAAGATGCGGTCGGTGTCGTAGTCGACATAACCGAAGCTCGGAGTGGACACCTCCCACAATGCGGCATCGGTGAAATCCTGTGCTGCCAGCAGCACCGTATCGGCTATCGAGGGGCCGATGTATTTCATCACCGTGCCGGCGGGCAAGTCACTGCCCGCGACATCGGCCGTCAGTTCGACCGTCTTGCCGCTCTTGAGGCCGAACACCGTCTGGTCGCTGGTGTAGTCGGACTTGGCCACCAGGGGGTCGATCTCGAGCTTCACGACCGCGCCGGGCTCCATGCGTGCGGTGATGCTGCCCTCGACGAGGGTGTGGATATCGGCGTTCGAGATCTGTATTCCGAACGCCAGGCCGGCGACGCCGTTCTCGTCGAGTCCGGCCTCACCATTGGCGGCCGTGCTGATGTCGCCCCCGGCCGTGACGTTGGCGGTCTTGCCGGCCGTGATCGCCGCGCCGTGGGCAACGGTGACACGGGACGTCACGCTGGCATTGGCCACGCCGATGGCCAGGGCCAACGGCGGACTGTTGTCCTCCAGCACCCCGCCGCCAACACCCACGTCGGCAAACAGGATGCCGGAGCGCGAGGCCGATGCGCTGATGTCCGCGGTCGCGGTGGCGGTCGACGTGATGACCACCGCCGCGGCAGCATCGATGACCACGCCGCTCTGGACGTCGATCGTCGCCGTGGCGCTGGCCTGGCCATAACCGACGCTGATCACACTGCCGGCAGCCACGCCCGAGGCGTCGGCGGTGGCGGTGGCATACATGCCGATGGTCCCGCTGCTGAGAAACCGGGAACCCTGCTGCAACGTAATACTGGCCGACGACTCCTTGACCAGCAACTTCACCGGCAAGGCCAGCGTACTGCCCAGGAAGTCGCTGAGCGGCTCGATGATGAAATTGGACACCTCCTGGCCGACACCGATGGTGTCGGAGAAGCTCTTGTCTTCTGCCTGCAACACGAAATAGATGCTTCCGCCCTCGAGCACGGCGTTTTCGCCGATATCCACCGACACCGACCGGGACGTGACAAAAACCGGCAACAGGTTCTCCAGCGTCGATACACCGAGCATGCGCGAGCGAAAGAAGATGCCGCTGTCGCCGGTGGCGATGTGCACGTTGTCCTGGACCTGGATGTGGTCGGCGAACACCTCCAGATAGTCGAGCGCGATGTCGCCGCTGAAGATGACCGAGTCCGCATACAGATCGTCCTCGGGCATGGCCGGATAGATCAGGTCGCTGCGTTGCAGCCGGTTCCCGTACAGCAGCAGGCTGCCGGCGAACCCGTCCGGCAGCGACTCCACCGTGATGGTGTCGGCCCCCTCGATGCCGTCGATGCGCAGCGACTGCAGCTGCGCCACCTGCAGCGCGTCGAGCGCGATGGTCTTGCCCGGATCGCCCACATACTCGATCTTCAGGCCCCCCAGGTCGGCAAACACGCGAATCGCGTCATTGAAGATCGTGCCTGTGACGACGACGTTGAACGGATCAGCGGCGTTGAAATAGTCGATGCGATCGAGCCCGGAATAGGCGATCGATTTCGCGAATGCGGTGGCGATACCCGAACTGTCTGCACCGGCGGGATTGAAGGCATCCGATACGCCGGCGTCATCCGGATCCACGAAGACCAGTCCGTCGCTGCCGCCGGCGCCACCATGCACGGTCCCGGACCAGCTGCCGCCGCCCTCGATCAGGAACACGTCGGTGTTGTTGTCGGCGCCGAGCAGGTGTTCGAATCCGGCGAACGCCACGCCGCTCACGGACACCGCGTCCGGCCCGTCGACGGTCCAGACCACGCTGGCGCTGGAAGGACCCTTGACCGTATCGCCTGCGGACGCTGCGCCGACGAACACGTCGACGTTGGCGTATCCGGCCGTGCCACTGGTTTTTCCGGTGCCGATATCGACCGTGACCGGTGTCGCGTAGAGCGCGTAATCGACCGTGTCCACCGCCAGTTCATCCGGGGCGATCATGCCGTCGCCGTCGTGGTCGGCGTCACGGCCCGCGTCGAGGATGCCATCGATGCGCGCGCCGGCCTCGAAGACGAACGTGTCGTTGCGGGTGCCGCCGATCAGGTTCTGGATGGCGCGGAACACCACCGCATCG
This sequence comes from Comamonadaceae bacterium G21597-S1, assembly GCA_027214345.1. Classification (GTDB taxonomy): domain Bacteria; phylum Pseudomonadota; class Gammaproteobacteria; order Burkholderiales; family Burkholderiaceae_C; genus CAISIP01. The sequence goes on along the minus strand of JAPWHR010000005.1, from coordinate 63,402 downwards.
CTGTTCAGGTTTCCTTGATTGGCACCGGCAGCGATGCGCCAGGTATTGGCGCTGTCCGCGCCGACGATGGCGTTGCTGCCGCCTCCGCCGTCCAGCAATCCGGCGAGGCTGGCGCCCGGCTGGATCTTGAACACGTCGTCGCCGCTGCCGCCTGCCAGGTTCTCGAACCCGGCGAACGCGCGGCCATTCAGGGTACCGCTGCCGGGCGCCCCTTCCAGGACCCAGGCACTGCGGGCATCGGGGCCCACCAGGCTGTCGACACCGGCGCCGCCGTCCATCGTGCCCGCCAGCACGCCGCCCGCGCTCAGGGTGAAGACATCGGCCGCACTGCCGCCCACGAGGTTCTCGATCCCGCTGAAGACTGCCCCGTTGATCGTGCCCGCGCCGACACCGGCCAGTGTCCAGGCGTTGGCCCCATCGGCGCCGGCGAGCGTGTCCAGGCCGTCGCCGCCGTCGATCGACAGCGTGGCGCCGAGAGGTGAATTCAGCTTGAACCGGTCGTCACCCGAAAGGCCCTGGATCTGCACGTGCGTGACACCCGTGCTGCTGTCGCCATACGACGCAAGCGTGCCGTTCACGGTGAGCCGGATGATGACACCGCCGTTGGCGGAGGTACCAGCCTGCTCGATCAGGACGGTGTCTGCCCCATCGGTCAGCGTCGCCTGCAGGACACCGCCGGCGAGTGTGGTGACCGGATCGGCCGAGAGCAGCAGGCGCGGCTCCAGCCCCTCGAGGATCAGGGATTCGCGCCGCGGCTTGGCCACCGGTCGATCGCCGGCTTGCCCGCGTCCCGCACCCCAGCCGACGATGGCGTCCCGCAACAAGCGGTACACCGCGGATACCTTGAACGTGCGGCCGCGGCCTTGGACTGGTTTTTTCACGATGCGCTCCCGAACGACTTGCCAAAGCGTGGATGGCCGAAGGCAAGCGTACGGGTGCTGAAAACCTGAGACGCTGCACGGCAGACAGATCCATTCAGGTCAAGCCAAGGCAACCATGCTCGCGATAAGCCCAAGTTCGGAAAAATTCTAGGCGCATGCACGACGGTGCCGTCCTAGTAATGACCTAGTTATCGCGCAATTGGCATGGATCCAGCATACAAGCCGCTGGCGTCGTGCTTGACAGGCAAGGGGCGGCGCAGCGCTTGCGCGGTCTATCGGTTCTCCACCCGCAACCGTATCGCCTCGGTCTCGAGCGACGGCTTGACGCCCAGAACAATGGACAGGAGATCGCGACAACGGCGGTAGACACGCACGACCTCGGCAAACTCGCCCAGGTGCAGCAGGCACGTCATGAGCCGCCGGTACAGGACCTCGGCCAGGCTGTCGATCTCGATCGCATGCGTGTACATTTCGCAGGCGGCCTCCCATTGGCTGGCCAGTTCCAGCCGTTCGCCCTGCACCAGTATCAGGCGATGGAAGCGGCTGCGCAGTCGCTCGGCATACGGGAGCAGCCATGCTTCCTGCGCGTCGCGCTGCAGGAAGTGGCCCTGATAGAGGCGCCACGCCTCATGGACCAGTCGCTGCGGAACCGTCTCGCCGTTGCACAGGCGGCTGGCAATGGAGTCGAAAGCCCAGGCGTCGACCCAGCAGTGTCGGATGTCCAGCGTCAACTTGCCATCGCGCAACAGGATCACCTCCTCATGCGCGAGTATCAGGCGCAGCCGGTGCAGCGTGTTGTCGAACAGTTTGCGCAAGTCCCGGCCGTCGGACTCGCTCCACAAGGCGTGCATCAATTGCGAGACATGGACTTCGCGCCCGCCCAGGGCGATCAACGCCTGCAGCAACTCGAGCGACTTGCGGGGCGACTTGCCGGAAAACGTCACAGCCTTGCCATGCCTGACCAAGGAAAACCGCCCCAGCGTATAGACCCGCATCGGCCACGGCCAGTGCAGGACCTCCGGACCATCCGGATGCAGGTTGCGCAGACGGATCAGTTCCCCGACATGTTCGACCTCGATGCCGGCCTGCAACGCATCGGCACACAGATCCGACAACAGGGTCGCGGGCCAGTGCCCGTCATCGAATTGCGCCGGTCGGAACGGGCTGCCGAACAGTGCGCGCAACGCGTCCTGATACGGACCGGAATCGGCTTGTTGCCGGAGCGACAGCATCGCGTCGCTGCCATGCGCCACCGGGAATGCGCGATCGGCAGGCGCCGGACTCATGCGCACCCCGGCCGCGGCGTCGGACCGGGGGTCACCACCCCGGACTCGCGGATCCGTGGCGACACCAGTGACACGCTCGACAGAATCCTTGCAGCACGATCAATCCTCCGGCCGAACAAACCATGAACCCGCATGCGACATGCCGTCGCACCTGCATACGCAAGGGAGCATCGATTCAGGTCGGGGTATACATCGGCAGGCCCTGCCGCCGGCACCATGGATCGGGTCCTGCGCAGCCAAATGTAACCGACAGCTGCCCGACAGCGAACGCGAACGGATTGGATGCCTGCTTGCTGCCCCGTGTCAGGGCAACGCCGTCAGCTGATGGTCGCCCCGGTTACGTTATCGGCAGGCCGGATCGCCGGATCGCGCCGGGTGACGTTGCGACGCAAAAAAACCTGAAGCCCGCCATCCTTGCGAACGGCGGGCTTCAGGTCTTTAACTGGGGTGGCTGATGGGGCTCGAACCCAAGCTCTTAGCTACCCGACAATCCCCTGAATGCCCCTTTTCAGAGGGACGAGGCCAAATTGATGCCCCTGCGTTCCCCGAATTAGGCCCAGAATTAGGCCCAAATCATCGCACCTTTCAAGACGCGTTCGCCGGCCGGTCCATGAACCCGATCGGCTGCCGAAGGACTGGACGGCGCAGCGCGCAGTGGTGAAAGGGGCTGATGCCTGACCGGGCTACGCGCCCTCGATCAACCGGGCCACATCACCGTCGCATACAGCGCACTTTCCCAGTATGGAACCCCAGCGCTGGCGGGCAGGTTGGGTGAAGTTGGGAAGTGATTCAACGCCCACGGCTCAATCCTCGAACAGTTCGGAATGTGAGCCGGCACGCACGAAGATGATGGTGGTGCCCTCCAGCCGGTAGATCAGCAAAAAGTCACCCCCGATGTGACACTCGCGGTGGTCATGCCAGTCACCTTTGAGCGGGTGGTCCAGCCACTCAGGGCCCGGGGCCAAATGCGTCGGGCGACCTGCGGAAAGTAAGTCAGGACGCTGTTCAAGGACCTGGGTACGCTGGCCTACAACATCACCCACACCCACGTCAGCCCGAACACCAAGATCGTGCTGACCACCCGACCCACACCGATACAGGCCAAAGCCTTCGGGCTGCTCGCGCTCCACCTGGCTTGTACCCAGTAGCCGCCCACCCCGCGAACGAAATCTTCAGGCGGGACGCGGACTTACGTTTCCAAGGGCGAAAAGTTAGGACTAAGCATTACTGCTTCAAGCGCTTCGATAGTCTATTTTCACGGGCTTTGCGGCAGGGTTGGTCGTCGAAGTGAGGCCATTGGACCGCCCCTGCCGGCACCGCGATTTCCGTGCCTCGCCGTTGGATGTCCTCGGCGATCAGGCCGCCACGATGAGCCCATCGACCGCGACGCCACCCACGGGCAGAGCGATGAAAGGGTTGATCTCGATGCTGTCAATTCGATCGATATTGGCAGCGGCAACATGCGACAGCGTTGACAGCGCGCTGGCCAGCGCGTCCAGATCGACCGCCTGCCGACCGCGTGCACCGGCCAGGATCGGAAACGACTTGATCTCGCGAATCATGCGGCCAGCCTCCTCATTATCAATGGGTGCGACGCGGAAGGTGACGTCTTGGAAGATCTCGACGAATATCCCGCCAATTCCGAACATGACGACCGGCCCGAAAACCGGGTCGCGCTTGGTACCGAGTATGACTTCCACGCCGCCAGCGACCATCGGTGCCACCAGCACGCCATCGATTCGTGCGGCAGGCGCTGCGCCGCGCACGCGCTCCATCAGCTGGTCGAACGCGGTGGCGGCTGCAGCCGGGCTCCGGACACCCAGCATGACACCGCCAATTTCGGACTTGTGCGCGATATCCGCCGAAGCAATCTTCAGGGCCACGGGTCCGTTCAACCGGGACGCGGCTGCAGCCGCGTCCTGGGCGGAAGTGACCAGGCACGACTCGACCACCGGAATCCCCGCGGCGCGCAGCGCCTGCAGCGCCGCCCATTCATTCCCCGAGGGTTGGCACGCGAATCTGTGCGCGCTGGCAGCCATCGGTCTGCGCTCGGGTGCGTCGAAAGAACTGGCGATCTGCGCGAGATGCGCCAGCGTTCGGACAGCCCGCAGCGGATCTTCGTACAACAGGTAGCCATCCTCCTCCAGTTGCTGTCTGGCCTGCTGCGGCAAGGTCGCCACCACGGCGATCAACTTGCCGGCATGTCGTGCTGGCAGGCTCCTGATGGCCTCGCGCATTCGCGTGAACAGCGGAGCGTTGCGTCCCATGTTGGAGAGGTAGAGCACTGCACAGTCGATGTGTACCTCGGCCAGCAGACCATCGAGAAACAATCCCAGCAACTCGGGACTCGTGACCACCTTGGCCGTGATATCCACGGGATTCCGTACCCCCGCGATGGGCACTGCCTCCTTGAAGCGGGCCTGCGTCGATTCGGTCAGTGCGGGCACCCTCAAACCCGCCTCTCCCGCGTAATCGGCAATCATGACGCCGGCGCCTCCGGAAATGCTGGCGATGCCGAGATTGCGCCCTTTCGGAAAGCCCCCCCGGCTGCACGCAACGACCAGGTCCAGAAATTCCTCGTACGAGTTCGCCCGGCATACGCCGTGGCGTTCAAAGACGGTTTGGTAGATTTCATCGGAGCCGGCGAGCGCGCCGGTGTGGGACGCGGCAGCGGCGGCACCTTCCATAGACCGGCCCACCTTCATCACAATCACGGGCTTGCGACGAACGCGGGCTCGCTCGAGTGCTTCGATCAGCCTCGCACCGTCCCGACAGCCCTCGAGATAGCCGGCGATGACGCTCGTCTGAGGGTCGTCCGCGAGATACGCAATGCAATCGGCGATATCGATATCGGCTTCGTTGCCCGTGGCGACCCAGCAACTCACCCCGAATCCGGCGTCGCGCACCATCGACAGGAGGTGAGAGGCAACCGCCCCGCTCTGGCTGGCGATTCCGATATTGCCGGCCTTCGGCCACTCTGCATGACCCAAGGTGGAGGTGAAGGTGGTGTATGAATGCATGTGCAGGTTGAAGGCACCCATGCAATTGGGCCCAAGAATCCGCATGCCCGAAGAAGCGGCGATTTCGGCGAGCCGCTCCTGTTCGCGCCGACCGGCTTCACCCAACTCGCCGAAGCCGGAGGTGTACACGACAACCACCTTCACTCCCTTTTTGCTGCAAGCCTCAACCTCGCCAACGACAGCCGACGCGGGCACCGCGATGACCGCGAGATCGGGCGCGTACGGCAACGAAGCCACGGAGACATAAACCCCGTCGCGTTCCGACTCAACGCCTCGCGCGTTGACGGCGAAAAGCTTTCCTCCAAATCGCTCGGCGAGATACCGGAAAGTGCGCCCACCCGGCTTCAGCTTGTCGGAGGAAGCACCAATGACGGCGATCGAGCTAGGTTGAAACAGTGCTGTGAGGTTGGTGCGGTTCAAGACGAGCTCCTATGCGACACGAGCTGACAACAATGGATGTTGTCAGCCGAAAATTTATGTTAGCAGGCCACCCCCGGATCTTGACATCCGACTGGCATCGCAACGCGCATATCGCATGCGTGATAAACGCCTGTTCCGACCTGCGGACGCCTGCGCTACATGCGCGAGTTCGGTCACCTCGAAGGTCGCTGCGACAGCGCTCCACCGCGCCCTCGCCCTGACGCGACCACGGCGCCCACGATGCCGGCGCCTGTGCACCGCATGAATGCTTTATCTCACGCGCTTCAGTGGCCATTCAACAAGCCATTTGTCGCATCCACGGCTGAGCCCGGGGAGAACCATGGTCATTTGGGGCGTGTCGGCGAATGGCAGCGAAGATGGCTTGCGCGTGGCCAGTCTCGTGATCGGCAATACGCGCGCGCTCCCCGGCAACAACGATGGCGGTCAGTGGGGCATGTTCTTCGGTTGGCATCAACATCGCAATGGAGCCTAAATGCCTGTCGGGCAACAGGGACGTGGCGAACCCGCGTCCGCGGATGACCTCTAGTTCATCGAACCATTCACGCATCTTCCAGAGCGTCGGTCCTGCCTCATCCTCACTGAGACGCTGGATCACTGAGCGCACCTCGTGGGTCGGCAACGTCGAAAGAAAGAGCTTTCCGGAGGCGGTGGTTGCCAGCGGCCTCAAGGCCCCCGCATATTGGTGAATCGGTTGTCTTGCGTGTTCGCCGATGGCACGGAGAATGCGCACGTTGAGCCTGTTTGGCGCCGCCAGCAGGACGAGATGACCGGTAGCGTCGTGCAATTCCTGCATGATCTGCAGCACCTGCGCGCCGCCGAACAACCGCTGTGCGAAGATCGAGCCGGCCAGGGCAATCCTGGCCGCCGCTTGATACGTTCTCGCATGGCGGTCGTATGCGATGTAGCCCAAGGACGTCAGGCTTCCCATGAGCATGGAAGCGCTCGATTGCGGAATGTCCAGTTCCCGCGCGATCTCCATCAATGTGGGACAGTGATCGATCCCGGCAAGGAACTCGATCACCTCGAGCGCCCGTGCCGCGGACTTCACTACCCGCTCGGCCCTGGGCCTGCGGCCGCGAGTCGGCGAGCAGGTGTCCTGGTCTTCAACCATGGCATGCTCCTTCTGCGGCACGAGCTCAGCTACCGTTGAACACGGGGGGGCGGCGCTCGACGAAAGCCCGTGCCGCTTCCTTGTGATCGTCCGTATTGCGGCAGCGCACCTGACCAAAGCACTCGATGTCCAGCACCTCGGCCAGCGTCGCGCTATCCGCGGCATTGAGCGCACGCTTCATGTGCCCGTAGGCGATACGCGGGCCCTGGGCCAGGCGCTGGGCATAGGCGAGTGTCTCGCTGGCGAGGTTTTCGTCTGCCACCACCCGGTTGACCATCCCGAGTGTCAACGCACGCTCCGCGTCGACCATTTCGCCGGAGAAGAAAAGCTCCCTGGCTCTCGCGCTTCCGACAAGGTTCTTGAGGAAGTAGGAACAGCCGAAATCTCCGGATAATCCAACCTTCACAAAGGAAGTCGAGAAGCGGGCACTAGCGCCCGCGATCCGCATGTCGCATGCGAGTGCGAGTGACAATCCAGCGCCAGCTGCGGGTCCGTTGACCATTGCAATGGTGATTTTTGGAATTTCATGGAGCAGGCGCGACACTTCGGCACGCGCTCGCAGTCTGGCGACGGCTGCTTCAGGCAAACTGGACCCGCCCTCGGCCATCGCCTTCACATCACCCCCCGCGCAAAAACCGCGACCTGCTCCGGTGAGGACGACGACACCGACCGAACTATCTTGCGCGATCTCCTGCAACAGGATCAGCAACCTGTCCGTCATACCCAAAGACAGTGCGTTCATCCGGGAGGGATTGTTCAGCGTCAGAACGGCGACTCCGTTCTCGATGGCGGTTTGGATGGGTTCCATGGGCTTCTTCAGCGCGGTTGGTTATTCGTGATCTCGACGAGGCCATTGCTGACCACGACTGCTTTGCGTTCGGGAACAACGCTGCGAAAAGCGGCCCGGTTATCTCCATCCCTCCAAATCTGGGTGCAGATCGTTTCGCCCGGAAAAACCGGCGAGGAAAATCGCGCAGCGATGCGCTTGATGCAGCCAACGCGGTACCCACACAGCGCACGCAGCAGAGCGTGACCTGCGATGCCGAAACTGCACAGTCCGTGCAAGATGGGGCGAGCGTACCCGGCGGCTGCAGCGAATTCGGGGTCTGCATGCAAAGGGTTGTAGTCGCCGCTCAGTCGGTAAATCAAGGCTTGTTGTGGCATTGTCTGGATGCTGCACTCGAGATCAGGGGCGCGTTCGGGTGTCAGGTTTGGCTTCGGCGACGGTCCCACCGGCCCGCCAAAGCCGCCGTCTCCTCTCAGGAAAAGTGAGCCGTTCACCGACGAGTAATGCATGCCGGTGTGTTTGTCCATCAACTTGCGCGTGTAGTAGAGGACGGCCCCCTTGTCGGCCCCCTTGTCGAGAATTTCCGTGATCGACATTTGGCTGATGACAGTGCCTTCTGCGGGCAGAGGATGATGAATCAACAGATCCTGCTCCCCAGCGACCATCTTCTTCCAATTGATGCCGGTTTCAGGATTCTTCGGCCACATCCCAGCCGGTCGCGCCAAGACAACGGGCATCGTGGGCACGACTTGCATGTCATGCTCGTAGACGAACCTGAGCTGATCCTGATTCATCGGGTCCGCGCCAAAGCCAAGGCCGAGTGCATACAGGATCGTGTCCCGCGTCGTGTAGGTTTGCTCGACGTCCGGGAATACCCACGCCTTCAGCTTCTCATATTCGATGGCCATGTCGCAAGGCCTTCCTAGATCGGATCCCAACAGAACACATCCGAGCTGCGATCCAGGCCGTAGAAACCGGAACGCAGTGCCGGGATAGCGTGTTCCGCCACCGACTCTGGCGTCCAGCCCTCCGATCGGTGGACCGAACGAACGGGGCGACTCTGACTCATGAGGAATATTTCATTGGCCCGTACAGCGAAGATCTGGCCGGTCACTTCGACGCCTGGCTGCGCTGCCAGATATACGCCAAGCGGCGGAATCTTGCGCGTCTCCATGCGCTTGACGCGCTCCACCTTGCGCGCTATTTCGGGACGGTCTGTCGGCTGGGACCCCACCATGCGACTGAACGCAAACGGCGCGATGCAATTGGAACTCACCCCGTAGCGGTGCATGTCCATGGCGATGGATTTCGAAAGGGCCGCGATACCGTTCTTGGCAGCCGCGTAGTTCGCCTGTCCCATGTTGCCGACGAGTCCGGAAGTCGAGGTCAGATGAATGTAGGCGCCCGATTTCTGCTCCCGAAAAAACCCCGCCGCAGCCCTCGAGACGTAAAAGGTGCCGTTCAGGTGTACGTCGATCACCGAACGCCACTCGTCCAGGCTCATATTGAAGAAGAAGCGGTCTCGAAGAATGCCCGCATTGTTGACCACCGCATCAATGCGTCCGAAGTGATCGATGGCTGCCGCCACGATGCGGTGCGCCGAATCCCAGTCCGCCACGCTGTCGGTGTTGGCAATCGCTTCGCCCCCGGCATCCCGGATTTCCTGCATCACGGCGTGAGCGGGTCCCTCGTCACCGCCTTCTCCGTGCACGGAAACACCGATGTCGTTGACCACCACCTTGGCTCCGGCCGCTGCCATCGCCAGCGCGAAATCACGTCCGATGCCACCGCCGGCTCCGGTGACGATGACAACCTTGCCTCCCAATAGGCTACCCGGTCCGTCACCCTCTGGTCTGTTGTCGCTGCTATTCATGTCGATATCCCTATTTCCAGTAGTGTCCCAACGTTGTCACATCGAGACGTCGTAAGTAAATGATCCGTGATTCGAATATGCGTTACACAGGTCGTCAATGCTGGAGGTGATCCCGGCGGCGGGGGGGGGGGGGCGGGGGCGGGGGCGGGGGGGCGGCGGGCCGCGGGCCCCGGGGGGCCGCGCCGCGGCGGCGCCGCGCGGGGGCCGGGGGCGGCGCGCGG
>JAPWHR010000005.1:0-53772 GCA_027214345.1 Comamonadaceae bacterium G21597-S1 | reverse complement strand
CCCCCCCCGGCGGGCGCCCCGGCCCCCCCCCCCCCCCCCCCCCCCCCGCCGGGGGCCCCCCCCCCCCCCCCCCCCCCCCCGCTGCGGGATAGCCGGCGAAACGGAACGTCCGCCCACCACCCGGACGCACCGGCGCCGCTGTAGGCCCCCTGCATCCCATTCCCGCTGTCGCGTGCAAGCACGTTCAGGGGTTCATGCCTCCAAGCGTTTCGCGGGGCTGCGTCCGCTCCTCATTGCGTCTTTATCTTCGAGTTCCTGATGAGGTCGCCCCACTTCTTGGTTTCAGCCCTGATCACCGCGCCGAACTGCTGCGGCGTGGACCCAACTACATCTAGACCGTCGGCAACGATCCGGGAGTTGACGTCCGGCAGTGCCAGCGCTCGAACGAAGGCTGCATGGAGCTGGGAAACGACGGCGTCCGGAGTCCGTCCGGGCACCAGGAATCCGTGCCACGTGGTCACTTCGATGTCGAATCCGCTTTCGCGGACCGTCGGCAGGTCGGGCAGCAACGCGTTGCGCGCAGGCCCCGTAACGGCGAGCGCCTTCAACTTGCCGGCCTTGATGTGCTGCAGGGCTACACTGGCCGGCAGGCTGCCGAGGTCGACGTGCCCTCCAAGAAGTGCGTTCACTGCGGCGCCGGAGCCGCTATAGGGCACGAGCGTGGCGTTCAGACCGGCACTTTGTATGAGCTGTTCAAAGAGTAGATGCGATCCTTGACCCGAGCCCGTGAGGGCCGCATTGAGGCCCTTGGGTGAGCCTTTGGACAGCGCGATGAGTTCCTTCACGTTGTTGGCTGCGACGGACGGATGCGCAACTACAACCGAGGAGATCAGGATTGCCTGCGTAATGGGCTTCAAGTCATTCATCGGGTCGTAACCCAGCGACGGCAACAGGGTCGGATTCACCGTGTAACTGCCCGTCACCATCAGGACGGTATGGCCATCAGGGGCCGCATTGACTACGAACTGGGCGGCCACGTTGCCACTGACACCTGGCTTGTTCTCGATCACCACCGGCTGGCCAAAGTCCTGGGAAAGCTTGGGGGCGAGCAAACGGGCGATAAAATCCGTGCCCCCGCCAGGCGGGTTCGGAACGATCAGATGCACGGCACGGCTCGGGAAACTCTGGGCCAGGGCGGTCATGGAGACCATCGGACCCAGGAGTCCGGCGGTGCCGGCCAGCGCCGAAAATCTGCGGCGGGTAAATTTCATATTCACAGTGTCTCCAGTGCGTCGGAAGGGCCGACAAGGGGTTTTACATCCAGATATCGCAGCAGTTCCACGGGCCGGCACCCAAGCCGGTAGCCCACTGCTTTGACAAGGAAAGCAAAGAACATGCCAGCGCAAGAAGGTCGCCAGGCGCGTCTCGTCGGTTGGCTGCCGCAGGGGGACCATCGCCAGCGAGGCGAAGCAACGCGCTGCTGAATGTGGTCTTCATGTGTAGTGTCGTCGCAATGCACAACATGTCGCTCGGCGATACATTTTTTGACCACGTAAAGCGCTGCCGACGCGGGGGAAAAGCAAGGATATCGGTCGTTGAAGACGGGCCCGGTCGCCGATCGCGTCAAGTGAAGCTGCCTTGCGCAGCATCTCGGTGGCAAACCCGTCACGAAACTGGAGCGCCCCAGTTGCTAAGCGCATGACCGGACCGACTGAACGGACGAGATGCCTCCGAGTGCAAATCATTGCTGGCCAAGCGACCGGCCGGAACCTGCAGCAATCCAAACTTGCCGAAGTGCCGAACTTGCGACGTATCCCAGGGCACGTAACGATTCTACAAGCGATCCAATAGGGGGCCAGGTGGTCCTTCCGGGGCTCGCGCCAGAACCACCTGGCTGCTGATTACGACGTTCATGCCTGACTCCTTCCCACACTTTGGCGCAGGTGCAAGAAGTCAATGGTCATGTCTGGCAGAACCCACCTATTGCAGCGCAACACGCTACCGACTGCAAAATACACGACATAGTCAGGGAGGGTGGATAGTGGCGCCCAGATTCACTGAAGCCGTGCATGTCACGTCCTTGGCGAACTTCCCGGGTCAGCAATGACCCACAACAGGTTCCACTGATGAACCGAAGACACTCATATCGGAGCGAACATCGGTACGGGTGCGCCGTCACTGGTGGGGCGATAAACCACCTTCACCTTCATGCCGATCACGATGGCCGAGGGTTCACAGTCAACAATATTCGTCATCATTGCAATGCCCTCCTCGAGCCGGACAAAGGCGATAACGTAAGGCGGATCCGCACGGAGCATCAGGCTGTACGAATAGACTTCCCCCCGGCCGGAGCTTTCGACCCAGTCCGTCTCGCCGCCACAGAAGGGGCAGTTCGGGCGCGGGTAGTAATGGACTGCGGAGCAGTCTCGGCAGCGGCGCAGCAGGAGCCGGCCCTCGGCGGCCGCGGCCCAGAAGGGACCCGTCTCGGCTGTGGCCTGGGGTGCGGGGATGTTGTTGGTATTGCTCATGTCGTGTTCACTCCCTGCCGAGGACCAAGGTGGCGCTGCCGTGGCGTGTGCTCATGCGTCCGCCGGTGCCGTGCGCCAGGGCGAAGTCGCAGCCCGGCACCTGCACCTCGGGGTTCGCGGTGCCACGCAGTTGGCGCACCGCCTCGATCACCTTCGTCATCCCGCCGCGGTTACCAGGGTGGTTATTGCACAGGCCTCCACCGTCCGTGTTGAAGGGCAAGGCGCCACGACCGGAGATCAGGCCGCCGTCCTGCACGAAGGCACCGCCCTCGCCCTTCTTGCAGAAGCCGAGATCCTCCAGTGCGATCAGCACGCTGATGGTGAAGCTGTCGTAGATGGATGCGTACTTGATATCGCGCGGATTGAGACCGGCCTCCTTGAACGCTGCCGGCCCTGACAGCGAGGCGGCGGAAGTGGTCAGATCGATTCGACCGCCATTCGTGGTGCCCGCCGCCTCGCCAGCACCGAGTACGGTGACTCGCGGCACCCTGAGATCACGCGCAACCTCTGGCCGCGCGACGATGAGCGCACCGCCGCCATCGCTGATCACGCAGCAATCGAGCTTGTGCAGCGGGTCCGCAATCATCGGTGACGCCAGTACCTGTTCAACCGTGACCGTCTCCCTGCGCAGGGCATTCGGGTTGAATTGCGCGTGGTGTGCGGCGGCCACCCGGATCCAGGCGAGCTGTTCACTGGTGGTACCGAATTCGTACATGTGTCGCTTGGCGCACATCGCATAGAGATTCGCGATGACCGGCCGGTAGGGCTGCTCGAACTGGGCAGACGGATCGTCGAATTCATAACGCCGCAATGCGGTGCCCGTCGCCATGCCAGCCGTGCGCGGGCGACCTGCCATCGTGATCAGCGCGACATTGCACTTTCCCGCGGCGATCGCCTGCGCGGCGTGCGAGACGTGCACCAAGTATGAGGAGCCGCCGGTCTCGGTCGTGTCCATGTGCCGCGGGTGCAGCCCCATGTATTCGATGAGCGACGTCCCGCCCATGCCGGGCGCATCGCTGTCGCAGAAGTAGCCATCCACGTCGTTCTTGTGCAGGCCGGCATCCCGCAGCGCGCCGAAGGCGACGTCCGCATGAAGCTGCGCCAGCGAAATGTCCGGTGCATGGCGTGTTGGGTGCTCATAGGCACCGACAATGCATGCCTTTCGTTTGATGCTCACTTTGGTTGGTCCTTTATCGGTTGAAATGCACGCCTCGCTGGGTCGCCAAGGCTGGTACTTTTGCAGCAATGCATCTGCAGTTGCTCCATCGAGGCTAGGCCACGCGAGCAGCCGCTCAGTCCAAGCAAGCCTCGGGCAGGAAGCACGCCAGCGCCCGGCTCAGGTGAGAGCGGCACTCGCGCACCATGCGTTCGATGAGTTCGTCGCAGCTTGGAATGTCGTCAATGAGCCCGAGCGCCATTCCAGCCCAGACGAGGCCCGCGTCCACCTCTCCGGACTGGAGAGCCTGCCGGCCACGTGCGCCAGCCACGAGCGGCTGAATGTCCTCGTACACCAACTGGGTGCCACGTCGTCTTTCGACGTCAATCACTTCCTCGGCAATGGCGTTGGCGAATACCCGCGCGCTGTTCTTGAGGTTGCGCATGATCACGCGCGTGTCCCGCTCGGTCGCTCGCAGCAGTGCCTGCTTCACACTCTCGTGCACCGGCGCCTCCTGCGTCAGTACGAAACGCGTCCCCATGTTCACGCCATCGGCACCGAGTGACAGCGCGGCGGCCAGCCCCCGTCCGTCGGCGATGCCACCGGACGCAATGATTGGAATGCTCAGGGCTCGCACGGCCGCTGGAATCAGAACAAGCCCCGGGACGTCGTCTTCTCCCGGATGGCCCGCGCACTCGAAACCGTCAATACTGATGACGTCGACACCGCGCCGCTGGGCTGCGAGGCCATGCCGCACGGACGTGCACTTGTGCAGGATCAGCACGCCACTTTCCTTGAGACCGCGGAATACCTCCTCCGGTACGTTGCCGGCCGTCTCGACGATCCGCACACCGCCATCGACGATGGTACGGAAGATGCGCTCGTAGGGCGGCGGGTTCACGGTACGCAGCATCGTGACGTTTACGCCGAACGGGCGTTGCGTCATGCCATGGCAACGCTCGATCTCGCGCGCCAAGTGCTCGACCGTCGGCTGCGTCAAAGCCCCAAGGATGCCAAGCCCGCCCGCATTGGAGACCGCCGAAGCCATCTCAGCGGTTCCCACCCATTGCATGCCCCCCTGGATGATCGGATAACGAATGCCAAGCATCTCGGTGATACGGGTCCTCATCGCGTTGCTCGGACAACTTTCTGCCTGCATGAACTCATCCCCAAAAAGTGCTTTCACGCGACCAAGCCACGTAGACTGGATCGATCGTAAGCGACACTTCCCGCAGGGCGCAAGACACACGCACCCCTTGTGCGCACATATCGCACTCATGATTGCAGGGGGTTTCCGCTGGCAAATCAACGGGTTGCGCCAAACGAAGGGTGCACCCCGCTTTGACCGAGAACTGCAGAGCCGATATTCTCTCCCCCCAAAGAGCACTTCCCACCGCCAGACGCGCATGAACCTTCGACTGCCATTCACCAACGGTCATTCCGGCCGCAGGCCGATACCCCTGTTCGTGGCAGCAGTCGTCGTACCGATATCGGCGTCCCTGGCCCACACCTGGTGAACGAACGTCCCCAAAGAAATACCATGGACCTGAACTACACAGCCGAAGAAACCCAGTTTCGCGAAGAAGTGAGATCGTTCATCCGGTCTTCGCTTTCCCCGGCGATCCGCAGCAAGATGCAAAACGGCCAGATGCTGGAACGCGAGGATATCGTCGGCTGGCAGCGCATCCTGAACAAAAAGGGCTGGGCGGTTCCTCTTTGGCCGCAGGAATGGGGTGGAACCGGCTGGGAGCCGGTGCGCCAATACATCTTCAAGGAGGAGATGTATGCAGCGTGGGCACCTGAACCGGTATCCATGAATGTCGCGATGGTCGGCCCGGTGCTCATTCAGTTCGGAACGCAGCAGCAGAAGGAATACTTCCTGCCCCGAATCGCGAACCTGGACTTCTGGTTCTGCCAGGGATTCTCCGAGCCCAACGCGGGGTCCGACCTCGCCAGCCTGCAGACACGGGCGGTGCGGGACGGAGACGAATACATCGTCACTGGCCAGAAAATCTGGACCACGTCGGCACACCGAGCGGACTGGATGTTCTGCCTCGTGCGCACAGATCCGACCGCCAAGAAGCAGCGCGGCATCAGCTATCTGCTGATCGACATGAAGAGCCCAGGGATCACGGTCAAGCCGATCGTCACAATCGACGGTTCCCATAGCGTGAACGAGGTGTTCCTGGACCAGGTACGGGTGCCCACAGCCAACCTGATCGGTGAGGAGAACCGGGGCTGGGACTATGCGAAATTCCTGCTGGGCAATGAACGACTGCTCGGTGCCCGCATCGGGCTGTCCAAGGCGCGACTGCGCCATGCCAGGGAGATGGCCCGTCGCGTCCGCGTCGATGGCAACACGCTGGCTGACACATCGCAGTTCCGTGAACGCACGGCCAGTCTGGAAATAGAACTCCTGGCGCTGGAAATCACGAATCTGCGGGTCCTCGGCGACGCTACGCGGCAGTCGACAAGTTCGAAACAGGACCCAAAAATGTCGGTACTCAAGTTGAAAGGCTCGGATCTGCAACAGGCCACGGCCGAACTTCTGCTCGATGTCGCCGGTCCGCATATTCTTCCGCGGCAGACGGAATATCTGCTGGGACAGACTGACGCAACCATCGGACCGGAATGGGCCGCCACCATTGCTCCCAAGTACTTGTTTAGTCGCGCAACAACGATATACGGCGGCACCAACGAGGTTCAGCGGAACATCATTGCCAAATCGGTGCTCGGCCTCTAAGCCCGCCACAGAGGAAATCATCATGAACGTCAATCTGGAAGAACAGCAGGAAATGCTGCGGGACAGCCTGGAACGCTTTCTGAACAAGGAGTACAGCTTCGCACAGCGGGCCGAACACGCAGGCGGCGCGCAGGGCTGGAGCGCGAAGATCTGGCGGCACTTCGCGGAATTGGGTTTGCTGGGGCTCCCTTTCGAAGTGGCACACGGTGGCGCAGGTGGAAGTGGCGTCGAGACCATGATCGTGATGGAACAGCTTGGGAAGTTCCTGGTGTTGGAGCCGTTTCTGTCGACCGTCGTTCTCGCCGGCAATGCCGTGCGGCTCGCCGGATCGGCAGCGCAACAGGGGGACCTCTTACCAGCGATCGTGCGCGGCGAGCTGCTGATGGCGTTCGCGCACTCGGAGCCGCAGTCGCGGTACGACCTGGCAGCAGTCAATGCAACTGCCGTTCGCGCCCGCACGGCGGGCTGGCACCTCAGCGGTCACAAGGTCGGCGTTCTGCATGGCGCCACGGCCAGGACGCTGGTGGTCTCCGCGAGGACATCCGGTCTGTCGCCTGAACCGGACGGCATCAGTCTGTTCCTTGTCGACCGGGAAGCCGCCGGAGTGACAGTCAAACCGTACCGCACACAGGATGGTTCAGCAGCGGCCGACATCGTATTCGACCAGGTCGAAGTCGCAAACGAGAGCGTGCTCGGCGCGGTAGGCGGCGGATTCTCCACAATTCAGCACGTGGCCGATATCGCGGTAGCGGCCCTGACCGCCGAATCCGTTGGCGCCATGCGCGCCCTGCAAGACATGACGCTGGACTACCTGAAGACCAGAAAGCAGTTCGGCGTTGCGCTCGGAAGTTTTCAGGCGTTGCAGCATCGGGCAGTCGATATGTTCCTGGCGCTGGAGCTGTCCAGTAGCATGGCGATGTATGCCGCCACGATGTCCGATCAACCCGATCCTGCCGTGCGCTCGCGCGCGATTTCCGCCGCGAAGGCCCACATTGGAAGATCCTCACGTTTCGTCGGCCAGCAAGCGATCCAGCTACATGGTGCCATTGGGATGACCATGGAGTGTGCGGTCGGCCACTACGTCTTGCGGAACATGGTCATCGAGTCACAGTTTGGTGACACCCACCATCACCTTTCCGCCTTCGCGAAGTCTGCGGGTGACGCGCCGAGCTGACGGCAGCCAAGACCATTGCCTTTGGCGGCCGCGCGCAGCGCTCTTCCAAGAACTTCAGCGAGGCGATGACGCCGGTGGCCGACCAGTGTGGCGTAAAAGAAGAGACACACCGGCCACCTGGGCCTTCAAGCGGTCTTCGCGGGAAGAAGTGATCTATCAACCGATACCGGTCACTGGGCGCTTCCGGCTCGATCTGCCTTGCCATGCTATTGCTCTGTCGGTCCATCCTTGCAACCTGGGGGGCGAGTCGTCAGCAGCCCGATTCGGAATCTGGACAGTTACGCCCTTCCCTCGTTGCAGCGCAGGGCTTCGCACATGTCCCTGTGTCGCAATCCGAAAGCATGCGAATCAGTGGGCACTGAAGCCGCCGTCCACCGTCAATTCGGTGCCGGTGACATACCGCGACTCGTCGGCGCACAGAAAGGCAATCACATTGGCCACGTCCAGCGGCTGTGCCGCCCGGCCCATTGGCGTGCGTTTAGCGATCATGTTCACGCCTGCATCGAGCGTTGGCAGCGGCGCGCCGTGTTTGATCATGTCGCGCAGGGATCCCAACCCCAGCGGTGTTTCGACAAGACCCGGATGCACCGAGTTGACCCGGATCTGAAGTTTGCCCAGTTCGACGGCGAGCGCCTTCGTCAGCAAGCGTACCGCCCCTTTCGAGGTGCAATAGGCCGCATGCATGCTGCCGCCCTTCAGGCCCAGGATTGACGACAGGTTGACGATTGCCGCGCCCCCTGAAGCGGCGGCGGCATGCGCCAGCAGGGGTTGCGCCGCCTGGCAGCCGAGCCACACGCTGTCGACATTGACAGTCTGCTGGCGCCGATAGAGCTCGAACCCGGTCTCCTGGAACGGTGCCACGACCATCAGACCGGCGCTGTTTACGAGCCCGTCGAGTCTGCTCTCCTTCCGGTCGATCGCCTGCATCGCGTCACGCCATGCGTCCTGCTGCGTCACGTCGAGCTGGAAAAAGGAAGCGTGGCCGCCCGCGGATTCGATGCGGTTGCAGGTCTCTGCTGCGCCTTCGCGATCGATGTCGCCCGCATAGACGCGGGCTCCGTGAGCCGCGAGCGTGAGGCAGGTCTGGCGGCCAATCCCGCTGGCCGCCCCGGTGACGAGTATTACTTTGTCCTTGAGTTGCATGGAATTCTTCGGTGGTTATCGAGCGGAAATCAGGCGGTGCGCCTGATCGAGATGGTTTGCGGCTGCGTGTACGAAAGCAAGCCGTCGCGGCCGTTTTCCACGCCGAGGCCGGACTGCTTGTGACCGGCCATCGGCTTGTGAGGCGAGGCCGCCTGGATCTCGTTGATCCATACGGTCCCGGTTTGCAGCCGCTTCGCGATCGCGAGTCCTTGCGCCTCGTCGCGGCACCACACCGACCCCGCCAATCCGTATTGCGAGGCATTGGCGCGATCCACCACGTCGTCGATATCATCGAACTTCAGTAGGGGCAGGATGGGGCCGAACGGCTCTTCGTTGACAATGCGCGCATGGTCTGGCGGGTTGTCCACCAGCGTGACGGGGAAGAAAAGCCCGGGCCCGGGTGCAGGCTCCCCGCCGCACAGCAGCTTCAAGCCCTGGCGCCGACAATCCTGCAGCAGATCAAGCAGTCGGTCGAACTGTCGGCGATTCTGCACGGGCCCGAGTTCCACCCCTTCTTCGCCTCCCGGCCCCATGCGGGTAGTACGCGCCAATTCGACGAAAGCAGCCGCCATACGATCATAGATGGCTGCATGGATGTAGACGCGCTTCGCTGCGATGCAGATCTGCCCACAGTTGACAAAGGCGCCCCAAAAGAGCGTGCGCGCCACTGCATCGACATCGACGTCGGGCATCACGATGGCCGCGTCGTTTCCGCCGAGTTCGAGCGTCAACCGCTTCAGGCTGCTCGATGCGCTGCGCATCACCAGGCGCCCCGTCTCTGAAGAGCCGGTGAAGGATAGCTTGTCCACACCAGGGTGCTCCGACATCCGCGGCCCGAGCGCGTCACCGCCGCTGACGATGTTGAGCACCCCCGGGGGCAGCACGTCGCGCAGCAACTCGCCGATGCGAAGCGTCGTCAGCGGCGTGAAGGGCGACGGCTTGAGTACCATGGTGTTGCCCGCAAGCAGTGCCGGAGCGATCTTCCAGGCCGCGAGCACCACGGGGTAGTTCCACGGCACCATTGCGCCCACCACGCCAACGGGCACCCGTCGCACGGTCACGTAGGCCCCAGGCTCGTCCTGCAGCACCTCGTCGGGAAGCGACATGCCGGCGGTCTCGGCATACCAGTGCGCCGCCGTGGCAAGCTCCTTCCGCGCACGGGCGAGCGGCTTGCCTTGCTCACGTGTGAGCAGCGCAGACAACTCCTCCTGGTGCGTTATGTGGATCCTGGCGATCTCCCGTAGCAGCGCCTGTCGTTCCTGCCACGCACGGCTCGACCAGGCGGAAAGGGCCTCCCGTGCAGCCCGCACGGCTTGGTCGAGTTGTTCCGGGCTGGCGTCCGGCACTTCGGCGAACACCTGTTCCGTCGCCGGATCGACCACCGGGACCGTGGCTGCGCCATGAACGCTCCGTCCGCCGATCGTCATGGGGTAAGCGGCGAACTTCTCGGCGTCTCGATTCATCGCAGTCCTTGTTGAAGCCGGCCATGCGGACCGATGGGATGCCGGATTTCCACGGAGCTAAGCCTCTTCATGGCGATTTCACCGGGAGCCGGACTCTGGACTCTGTTTCGCACATTCCACGATTTCCTTTCGATGCAGATTTGAAGAATCTTAGGTGAATCTCCAGGCCGGCCGCAAGGCGACGCAGGCGAATATCGCATTCATGAACGGAAGGAAATTTCCTGTTTTAAATCAACGTCTTACCTCCCGCTGGCCGCGCCGCGCCGCGTTGACCCGTGAACCTCGGCTGACGATACTCCATCTCAAGACAAGGCACCCGGCGGGACGCGCCGAAGCGCGGAGGTTTCGTTGCTTCGACCGCCAGGCGGTGACCGTGATTCGCGCCGAGTGTCCGCGCAGCCAAGCGCTCGCAGGGACGCCCGAAGGCGCCGCGCGCCTGGCGCTTTTTTTTGAAAGCAAGGAGAACGTAATGCAGAAGCTATGCACGGAGCGCGTCGTGGTCATCACGGGCGCAGGACGTGGTCTTGGCCGGGAGTACGCGCTGGAGTTTGCGCGCCAGGGCGCGAAAGTCGTGGTAAACGACCTCGGCGCGCGCGCTGACGGATCCGGCGCGGACCAGGGCCCTGCCCACGACGTGGTGAACGAAATCCGCGCAATGGGGGGGCAGGCGGTGGTCAACACGGACGACGTCGCGGACTGGGATGGCGCGCGGCGCATGATCCAGACTGCCATTTCCGAGTTTGGCGGCCTGGACGTGCTCGTCAACAACGCCGGCAACCTGCGCGACCGAACATTGGTCAACATGGAACCGGAAGACTGGGACGCGGTGATCCGCGTTCACCTGCGCGGGACCTTCGCGCCGTCGCGCCATGCGGCGGTCTACTGGCGGGATGAAAGCAAGGCTGGTCGGTCGCGTGCGGCCCGCCTGATCAACACGAGTTCCTCCTCTGGTTTGTTCTGCAACGCGGGGCAGAGCAACTACGGCGCGGCGAAGGCGGGGATCGCGGCGATGACGGTGATCGTCTCGCGCGAACTGGAGCGGTACGGCGTGACGGCAAATGCCATCTACCCGGCCGCCGTGAGTCGGCTGACCGAGGAGCTCTTCACGCGGAAATATGGAGGGGCGAACAATGATGCCGGCGGCGGCCTCGATGCCCTCGCCGCTGCCAACGTGGCGCCTCTGATCGCATGGCTCGGCAGCGAGCAATCGAGCGGGATCACTGGACGGGTCTTCGGTGTACGTGGCGGGCGCATCACGGTCGCCGAAGGCTGGCATTCCGGCCCGCGAATCGAGAAGGAGGGGCGCTGGCAGGCCGAGGAACTGGGGGCGCTGATCCCGGATCTGGTACGCCGCGCCGCGCCCAACGCAAATACCAGCGGCGAGATCCCCGCCGCGCCTGCAGGAGCCTAGACCATGGCGCTCGATAGAGGCGCCCTGGGGCGCGAAGGTGGACCTGTGGAGGTGCGCTGGACCCAGCGCGATGCGCTGCTCTATGCGCTGGGGGTCGGAGCCGGCCAGGACGATCCCCTCAAGGAGCTGGAGTTCACCACGGAGAATTCGGCCGGCATCAACCAGCGCCTGCTGCCCACGTACGCCGTCGTGATCGTGCACAACGCCGGCATCCGTGCAGATCTCGGCCCGATCGATCGCAGTCGTGCGTTCCATGCCGAGCAGGCTTTCGTGCTGCATCTCCCCTTGCCGGTGGAAGGACGTGTCCATGTCAGCAGCCGCGTCGTGGCGATCGAAGATAAGGGTGCCGGCGCGCTGGTCACCACCGAGTCAAGCGCGGTCGACGCCGTCACGGGAGAGCTGCTGATCAGCACCACAGCGTCGGCCTTCATTGGCGGTGAAGGTGGCTTTGGCGGCGAACGCAAGTCGGCGCGCGCCGCGTCGATGCCCGACCGGGCTCCGGATGTCGTGCTGACCGCGGGCACGCGGCCCGATCAGGCCCTTCTGTACCGGCTCAGCGGGGATCGCAATCCCTTGCACAGCGATCCGGCGTTTGCCGCCCGCGGGGGATTTGCCCGCCCGATCCTGCATGGCCTATGTACCTACGGCAGCACCGGACGCGTTCTCCTCCATGCGTTTTGCGGCAGCGACCCCGCCAGGATGCGGTCGATGTCCGCGCGCTTCACACGGCCGGTCTCGCCGGGCGAAAACTTGTCCGTTCAGGCCTGGCAAGAGCCCGAAGGCGTGCGCTTTCGCACACTCAATGGCGCAGGGCAGGTCGTGATCGACCAGGGATTGATGAAGAGCCGGATGGAACAAGAGCAATGAATGCAAAGACCTCACTGCGACCCAAGGCGATTCCCGTCCCCACGCCGATCACGCAGCCGTTCTGGGACGGCACGCGCGCGGGGGAGTTGCGGCTCCAGCGCTGCAGCGCCTGTGGCGCCCATCATCTGTATCCCCGCTTCCGCTGTCCGGCTTGCGGCGCCGATGCGCTGACGTGGGTCCGGGCCAGCGGCCGCGCACGCCTACATTCGTATGTCATCAGCCATATTGCCGCGCCCGGGTGGGAGAACGAGGCCCCCTATGTCATTGCGGTTGTGAAGCTGCACGAGGGGCCGACCATGCTGTCGAACCTGGTGGGCATTGCAGCCAGCCCGGATGCGCTGACGCTCGACATGCCCCTCGAAGTCGTCTTCGAAACGAGAGGCGACGCGGTGCTGCCCCTGTTCCGAGCGATCAACGCGTCCGGAGTCCCATCATGACCAAAGCAGTTATTGCCATTGCCGGGGCTGCCGAAACCGAGCTTGGTTCGCTGCCTCACCTGTCGGAGCTCGACCTGCGGGCGGATGCCGCACACCGCGCCCTGGCCGACGCTGGCCTGACACTGGCCGATGTGGACGGGATCACGAGCGCAGTGGAATCGCCGATTGCCATGGCGCACTATCTGGGCGTGACACCCAAGTGGTACGACGGCACCTCTGTGGGCGGTTGCTCCTTCCTGATCCATGTGCGCCATGCCGCGGCGGCCATCCGTGCCGGACTTTGTTCCACCGTTCTGGTGCTGCACGGTGAGTCCGGACGATCGCGCGTTGGGGCCATCCCCAGCCGGCGGGCTCCGTACTCCATCAGTGGGCAGTTCGAGCTGCCCTATGGGGTCTCGGCGCCGCCCAACATGTTCACGCTGCCCGCGCTGCGCTATATGCATGAGACGGGCACCACGCACGAGCAATTGGCGGAGGTGGTGGTGGCCCAGAGTCACTGGGCCAACGGCAATCCGCGCGCAAGTCGGAACAGGCTGCTGACGGTGGCCGACGTGATGGCATCGCCCATGATCGCCTATCCCTTCCACAAGCTCGAATGCTGCGTGGTGACGGACGGCGGCGGCGCGCTGGTTGTGACCTCGGCCGAGCGCGCACGCGATCTGCGTCGCGCCGACTCCCCTGTGTACCTGCTTGGCTCGGGCGAGGCATGCGACAGCCCCATCGTCTCGATGATGGATGACATGACCTCTTCGAAGGCTTTCCGGCTGTCCAGCAGTGCGGCTTTCGCCGAGGCCGGCATCCGACCAGGCGATGTGGATCATCTGATGATCTACGACGCCTTCGCGCATCTGCCCTTGTATGGTCTCGAGGACCTCGGGTTCGTTGAACGCGGCGAGGCGGGAGCCTTCATCATCGCCGGACACACGCGTCCCGGCGGGCGCCTGCCGCTCAATACGAACGGCGGCGGAATCCTGTACACGCATACCGGGATGTACGGCATGTTTGCGATCCAGGAGGCAGTCAGGCAGTTGCGCCGGGAAGCGTTTCGGCAGGTCGACAAGGTGCGGACCAGCGTGGTTCAGGGCGTCGGAGGCATGTTCACCGCGGCGGCCACGCTGGTGCTTTCCAACGAACTGCCTTGATGCGGTCCAGCAATCCGATGCATCGGGAGGGCGCTCCGTGAAAGCGGATGCGGCCGATTGCAATTCCTGGCACGCAGGCACCACCAGACCAGGCACCGAAGGTGCCCAAAGGATACAGAACGGAATGGAAACACCACGCTATCTCGGCGATTACGCCATGCTTACGCCGGATAAGCCGGCGGTCATCAATGGTGCCACCGGAAAATGGGTGACCTACCGGGAGCTCGAGGAACGCTCCAACCGCTTTGCGCAGTTCCTCTACGCGCTCGGCCTGCGGCGCGGCGACCATATTGCGGTGCTGCTGGAAAACAATGTCCGCTTCTTCGAGCTCTGCTGGGCAGCCCTGCGTTCCGGCCTTCTGCTGACGCCGGTCAATCGTTTCGCCAGTGTCGGCGAAGTTGCCTACATCGTCGATGACAGCAGTGCGCAAGTGATGGTCAGCTCGTACGCCATGCGCGAGCTGGCATCCGAACTGACGGACAAATTACCCGCTTGCCGCCGGCGACTGATGATCGACGGTACCATCGACGGCTGGGAGAGCTACGAGGCAGCAATTGCGCCGCAGCCGCCGGAGCGCCTGAACCAAGAGTGGTTTGGCGTAGTCATGTTCTACAGCTCAGGCACAACCGGTCGTCCCAAGGGCATCGTCAAGGCGCAACCGGTGAACCTGGTCAGCGAGGGGTTGTCGCCGGCTCATCGCAAGCGCATGCAGCGCTACGAGATCGACCAGGATACCGTCTACCTTTCGCCGGCGCCGCTCTACCATGCAGCCCCGCTGGGCTATTCGATCAACGTCCAGTTCAGCGGCGGCACGGTGATTTTCATGGAGCAGTTCGATGCCAAAGACGCGCTTGCGTTGGTCGATCGGTATCGGGTGACCCACAGTCAATGGGTTCCGACCATGCTCATTCGCTTGCTCAGGCTTCCCGAGACCGAACGCCTTGCTTATGACTTGTCGAGCCAGCGCGTCGCAATTCACGCCGCCGCTCCTTGTCCCGTGGAGGTCAAGCAGCAGATCATTGCATGGTGGGGACCCATCCTGCATGAATTCTATGCCGCGTCTGAAGGTTCCGGCGAGACATCGATCAGCACGCCCGAATGGCTGGCGCATCCCGGCTCCGTCGGGCGCGCAGTAACAGGTGTGCTGCATATCTGCAATGAGGCCGGTGAAGAGCTGCCGCCCGGCGAAACTGGTCTGATCTACTTCGAACGCGAGCAGCTGCCGTTCAACTACCACAACGATCCGGATAAGACCCGCGCCGCCCAGCACCCAAGGCACCCCACCTGGACGTCGGTGGGTGATATCGGCCATGTCGATGCCGAAGGCTATCTGTACCTGACTGACCGACAGTCGTTCATGATCATCTCCGGTGGCGTCAATATCTATCCACAGGCTATCGAAGACGCGCTCGCTCTGCACCCAAGCGTGGCGGACGTCGCGGTGATCGGCGTGCCGAACCCGGAAATGGGCGAGGAGGTGAAGGCGGTCATCGAGCCCGCCAATGGCGTAGCGCCTTCAGGCGCCCTGGCTGAGGAACTGCTCACCTTCCTGCGTGGCAAGTTGGCGCGCTACATGATCCCACGCTCCATTGAGTTCACCGACGCCTTGCCGCGCCTGCCCACCGGCAAGCTCTATAAGAAAGCGCTGCGCGATCGGTACTGGCCCAAGGTCGCAGTGAGCCACCCACTGGTTCAACCGCGGCACGATGATGCTGCACATGAAGGTATCGAGGATAAGAGGCGATGAACTTTGACTTCTCCGACGAGGTGAAGTTGCTGCGCGGCCAGGCGCGCCGGTTCCTGAGCAAACAGGCGCCGCCTGCCGTTGCGAGAAGGGTGCTGGAAGAGCCGGCGCATTTCGACCTGCCGCTGTGGCAGCAGATCGCAGCGATGGGCTGGCTCGGTGCAACTGTGCCCGAAGCCTACGGCGGCTACGGCCTCGGGTACGAGGGTCTGTGCGTACTGGCAGAAGAACTCGGTCGCGTCGTTGCACCAGTGCCGTTCGCCTCGTCCGTCTACCTGGTCACCGAGGCGATCCTCCGCCATGGCAGCGATGGGCAGAAGGCGGTATGGCTGCCGCGCCTGGTAAGCGGTGAGGCGATCGGCACCTTCGCGCTCGCCGAAGGTATTGGCAATCCGCGTTTGACGGCAGTGCGAGCCCACGTGAAGGATGGCCGCCTGCGTGGCACGAAGTGGCCGGTAGCTGGCGGCAATGTCGCGGATTTTGCCGTGGTGGTCGCGCGCGACGCCGATGGGATTCCCGGCCTGTATCTGGTGGATCTCACCGGCAGTGAGGTGCAGCGCACGGCGCTGGAAACCATTGATCCGACCCGTGGTCACAGCCGGGTCGAGTTCGCGGATGCGCCGGCTGAGCGCCTAGCCGCAGGCCGCGCTGGCTGGAGCGCGGTAGAGCAGTTGCTGGAGCGCGCGGCGGCGCTGCTCGCGTTCGAGCAGATCGGCGGCGCCACGGCATGCCTGGAGATGGCGACGGCCTACGCCAAGGAGCGCTATGCCTTCGGGCGACCGATCGGCTCGTTTCAGGCCATCAAGCACAAGCTTGCCGATGTCTACATTGCCACGGAACTGGCCCGGTCCAACTGCTACTTTGGCGTGTGGGCGCTATCCAGCGAAGCGCCGGAGTTGCCCCTCGCGGCTGCGGCTGCGCGGGTCTCGTCCATCGACGCCTATCATTTGGCTGCCAAGGAGAACATCCAGGTGCACGGAGGCATGGGGTTTACCTGGGAACTCGATTGCCACCTCTACTATCGTCGCGCCAAGTCGCTTGCGCTGGAGTTGGGAAGCGCGGCCTACTGGAAAGATCGGCTGGTCACCCACCTGGCAAATGCTGGCGCGCCCGTCTCTCATTGAGGACCAGCATGGATTTCAACGATACCGATGCAGAGGCGGATTTTCGGCTTGAGGTACATCTCTTCTTGGAGAAGAATGCCTCGCGCAAGTCGAACAACCAGATGCAGTCGCGCAGCCGATATCCGGAGGGGCCGGACGCGCTTCGAAGGGCGAAGGAATGGCAGGCGAAGAAGGCCGCCGCCCGGTTTGCCGGAATAACCTGGGACGAGCGCTGGGGGGGGCGGGGCGGATTGCCGATCCAGCAGGTGATCTACCACCAGGAAGAGGCGAACTACAACGTTCCGCGTGGTGTGTTCGACATCGGGCTCGGAATGTGCATCCCCACCATGATGGCCTACGCAAGGCCGGCTCAGCTCGAGCGCCACGTCGGACCGGCACTGCGCGGAGAGGAAATCTGGTGTCAGCTCTTCTCCGAGCCATCGGCCGGATCGGATTTGGCGGGGTTGCGAACCACGGCGAGGCGGGATGGCACGGACTGGGTCATCAACGGCCAGAAGATATGGACATCGGGCGCCCATTTCTCGGATTTCGGCATCGTGGTGACGCGAACGGACCCGACAGTACCCAAGCATGCCGGGCTGACGTTCTTCTTCATCGACATGAAGTCACCTGGCATCGAGGTCCGCCGCATCCGGCAGATTGCAGGCACGTCCCACTTCTGCGAAGTGTTCTTTGCCGACGTCAGGGTGCCAGACGTGCAGCGCCTCGGGCCGGTGGGCGGCGGATGGAAGGTCGCCATGACCACACTGATGAACGAGCGGCTGGCGGCGAGCCAGTCTCCCGGGCCGGATACCGAAGACGTGCTCGAATTCGTGCGCCAGCTCGAGATCGATGACGCACCGGCACTGGACAATGCCGCCGTGCGGGAGCGCCTGGCCGACTGGTTCGTGAAGAGCCAAGGCCTGAAATACACGCGCTTTCGCACCATCACTGCGCTTTCCAAGGGGCAGGCGCCCGGGCCGGAAGCTTCGATCAGCAAAGTGGTCGGCGCCGCCAAGCTTCAGGAGATCGCTTCCTTCGGAATGGACTTGGCAGGCATGGCTGGTGCAGTGATGGACCCTGAACTTGTGCCGATGCAGGGCTGGTTTCAGCAAGCCATGCTCTATGCCCCAGGCCAACGGATTGCCGGTGGAACCGATGAAGTACTGCGCAATATCATCGCCGAACGGGTGCTGGGTTTGCCGCCGGATATCCGGGTGGACAAGGACCTTTCCTTCAGTGAACTGCAGCGCGCTGCTTCGGAACGCTAGAGACACAATCCAGGACTTGCGGCTGGACCCGGACGCATGGAACGGCGTTGCAGGTCCGGCCGGCGCCAGACTGCATTGGACGCCTGGCCTCAATCGAGCGTCACGCCCGTGTCGGCAACCAGCTTGCACATGACAGGAAAAGAGGTCTTGTATGCGCTCTCGGCCTGCTACGGCGGGCTTCTCATGATTTGTTCACTGTGATGCGCCGGTCGGATTGGCAGCCCAGGTGTGTGTCAGGACTCCGACTCCAAGATTTCCATTCCACACAGCATGCGATGGATCGTAGTGAATCTCCGTGCCGGCTCGACACGGTAGCAGCACATATTGCATCCGTGATCCGAACGGAAATTCTCTCTGAAATCAACACCTTGCCTTGCCAGTCGCGGCATGCCGCCTTGAATTGCCGCAACCAGGTGCGTTGACCGAGTGATGCCACTCTCCTAATAATTCCGGACCGGTGCCATTGAGCGGCCAGAGCCCATGCCCAGACCTTTCCTGGCGGACCCAGCGGGCTGTTCCGTGCTGCGCGACTTGGCGGCAATGATCTTGCTGCGACCGGTGCTAACCAGTTTATCAATTGAGGCAGAACCATGACAATCAGCAGGCGTAAGTTTTCAAATCTTGCGGGGGCATTGACGTTTGGCTTTGGTACGTCAAGCAGCCAGATCGTGTCCGCGCAGGCGTATCCGAGCCGTCCGGTTCGGTTCATTGTTCCTTTCCCCCCGGGCGGCGGCACCGACTTCGTGGCGCGGCTTCTCAGCGAGAAGTTCGCCCTCGGCCAACCGATGGTCGTCGAGAACCGGGGCGGCGCAGGCGGAACCATTGGCACCGAGCTGGTGGCCAGGTCGGAACCAGACGGGCACACGATACTAATGGTGACCGGTAGCCACACCACCAACCTGAATATCTACCCGAATCTGTCGTACGACACACTCAAGGACTTCACTCCCATAACCCAGACGGTCCAGGGTAATAACGGCGTCGTTCTACTCGCCCACCCTTCCGTCCCGGCGAACACATTGCCACAGCTCATCGCACTGGCGAAGAGCAAACCGGGCGGCATCAGTTATGGATCCACGGGTTCGGGGCAGATCGCGCACTTGGCCATGGAGCTGCTGAAGTTTCGCGGTGGGTTCGAAGCGGTCCATGTGCCCTACAAAGGTACCGCCCCGGCACTGCAGGACCTTCTGGCGGGGCACGTGCAGGTGGCAATGTTTACGCAGCGAGAGATGTCGTACGTGAGAGCGGGCAAGCTCAAGGCGCTGGCCGTCGCCGGCCCTCAACGCATGGAAGACTTCCCAGACCTGCCCACCGTGGCGGAAAGCGGGTTCCCCGGATTCCTCGCCATCGGATGGCACGGCTTGGTCGTACGGGCCGGAACTTCGCCTGAGATTGTGGCCACGCTTCACAAGGAGTTCAGCCGGATCCTGGCCTTGCCCGATATTCGGGCGAAGCTCAAAGCCCAGACCCTCGAACCGATCGCATCGACACCCCAGGCATTTGACGCTTATATCAAGTCCGAAATCGTTATATGGGGCGACGTTATCAAGCGAGTTGGGGTGAAGGTGGATTGATGCATCCCTCTTGATCAGCACCTGTCTGAAGCCAGGGCTTCCGCGCCAATGCGCGCTTGGAGCGCATGGCTGACTGGCCCTGCAAAGTACAACCAATATAGATATCGATGAAATCACTCGACAACATTTTCGCTGACCCCAATACGTATCGCGTTCCGCAGAAGTACTATGAACTGATGGCGCAGCTGCGCCGGGAAGATCCTGTGCACTGGACCGAGCCCGACGGCATCCGTCCCTTCTGGCTGGTCACCAAGCACGCGGACATCGTCGAGGTTGAACGACGTACCGACGCGTTCAGCTGCGCGTCGCGGATCTCCATGAAGACCATCGAGGCGGAGGAGCGCATCCACGCGGCTCGCAAGGGAGCAAGCGGCAAAGAACTGATGCGATCGATGAACGCCATGGACGGTGAGGAGCACCGCCTGTACCGCAACATCTTGCAGAAGGACTTCCTGAGGCCCAACGTGGAGAGGCTGGCCGCGCAGACCGAAGGCATCGCAGTGGAGTTCGTTCAGCGCCTGATCGACAGGGGACCCGAATGCGACTTCGTGCGCGAAATCTCGCGCTGGTATCCGCTGCGCGTGATCATGACGCTGCTGGGGGTTCCCGCAGGGGAGGAAAGCAAGCTTCTGCATCTCACGGAACTGCTCTTCGCCCCGGCTGACAAGGACGTCCAGAACGAGCACGGAGCCCAGGAGCAGACGGAAACCATCAAGCAATTCTTCGACTACTTTCGCCCACTGCTGGAAGACCGGCGGCGCCAGCCTCGAGACGACCTCCTGAGCAAGATCGCCAATGCACGCATCAAGGATGAGCCGATCGGGGATTTCGAGGCGCTTTCCTACTGCGTTACGGTAGCAACTGCCGGTCACGATACGACCGCAGCATCCATTTCCGGCGGCCTGCTTGCCCTGATCGAGCATCCCCAGGAGATGCAGAAGCTGCGCGACAACCCGGAAGTCCTGAAAACAGCAACCGAAGAAATGATCCGCTGGGTGGCCCCGGTGAAGCACTTCTTCCGAACCGCCACCAAGGACCTCGAGTTACGGGGTCGCCAAATCAAGGCAGGCGACTCGGTGATGGTCGCATTTCCTTCGGGCTGCCGTGACGAAGATGTGTTCGAGGATCCGATGGTCTTCCGGGTCGACCGCCAACCGAATCCGCACACTGCAATGGGACACGGGGTACACGTGTGCCTTGGGCAGCACCTGGCGCGACTGGAGATCGGGACATTCTTCAAGCAGTTCCTGTCTCGCATTGCATCGGTCGAATTGGCTGGCGATCCGGTTTGGCTGGAGTCGGCTTTCATCAGCGGTCCGAAGCGCTTGCCCATCCGCTTTCAGGTGCGCAGCGACGCCTGATCCCGCCTTGCGGTCAGGTCGGTGGCGGCCGCGCACAGACGCGTGGCCGCCAATTTGATCGGGTGTGGATCCACCGGTCACGTATTGTCGTCGTCAACAATCTTGGACATAACCACCTTGTTGATCACTGATTTGTCGGAGCCAGGTGCAGCATGTCATATTGGCACAGAGGGCACACGCATCCACCCACGCGGAACGGAGACAGCGCCCGGGCTTCGACCGGGCTGCCGACCGCATTCAGGCATGAAGCTTGCGTGCTGGGCAGCCATGACAATTCCATCAACCAATACGCTTCCGCTTGCCGGTGTCCGTGTCATCGACTTCAGCACGCTGTTGCCCGGGCCATTGTGCGGGCACCTGCTCGCCCAGACCGGCGCGGAGGTCATCAAGATCGAGCGTCTGGGTCGCGGCGACGAGATGCGATCCTACAAGCCCACATTCGGGCCGGACGGCGTGAACTTCGCGCTGCTCAACCAGGGCAAGCGCTCCGTCGCGCTCGACCTGAAGGACCCGGCTGCCAGGGATGAAGCCGTCGCACTCGTGCGCGGCGCCGATGTGCTCATCGAGCAGTTTCGCCCCGGCGTCATGGACCGGCTCGGACTCGGATGGGAAGCGATGCGCGCGCTGAACCCGCGACTCATCTATTGCGCGATCACTGGCTGGGGACAAGGCGGACCGCTGGCCAACGTGGCCGCGCACGATCTCAACTACCAGGCGGAGGCCGGCATGCTCGCGCTGACAGCGGGCTCGGACGGCTCCCCTGCACTGCCAAACGCGCTGTTGGCGGACATCGCAGGCGGCGCCTACCCGGCGATGATGAACATTCTTCTCGCGCTACGCGCTCGCGACCAGGATGGCCAAGGCCGGTTCCTCGACATCGCCATGGCGGACAACCTCTTCACGTTCGCATACTGGGGTCTTGGCAAAGGCTTCGGATCGGGACAATGGCCGCAGCCCGGCGGTGATCTGGTCACCGGCGGCAAGGCGCGCTATCAGGTGTATCGCACTTCGGATGGCAGATACCTCGCCGCTGCACCGATCGAGCAAAAGTTCTGGGAGAACTTCCTGCGGGTGATCGATGCCCCCCAGCTGCTTGACGATGCAACCGACCCGCGGGCGACGCGGGATGCGGTTGCGCGAATCATCGCCGCGAGCACGGCCGATGCGTGGGCGCAGCGGTTTGAAGGCGTGGACGCCTGCGTCACGGTAGTCAAGTCGCTGGAAGATGCGGCGCAGTCGCCGCATTTTCGGGCACGCCGCGTGTTCGAGGGGAAGGTCTCCAACGCCGATGGCAGTGTCGAGATTCCTGCGTTGCCACTGCCAATCTCGCCTGAGTTCCGGCGCGCCGCGACAGGTGCCGCGCCATTGCTGGGCGAAGGAAATGCTACGCTGTTACCTGGCTGAACGGTCAGCCTTCGCCTTCGGTGCCCAACCCCATCTGTCCGAGGCGCTTGTACAGGTACGAGCGAGAGATTCCCAACTCCGCCGCCACACGTTTCTTGTTGCCGCTGTGGCGTGCCATGGCCTGGCGAATCATCTGTTCCTCCACTTGTTCCACGGCATTGCTCACGCGCAGCGATTCGCCGGGTCCGGCCTCGGCTGCAGGCGACCTGGCGCCATGAACCGGATCGGAGCCCGGCAGCTCCCGTAGTCCCAGCGGCTCCGAATCCATGATGCCGAAGTCCGTGGGCTCTATCAGGTCCGATTCACAGAAGATCGCCGAACGCTCCACCTTATGCATGAGCTGACGTACGTTGCCGGGCCAGCGCTGGGCCATCAGAAAATCGACTGCCGCCGGCGACAGCTTTCTGGGCCGTTGGCGTTGCCGCTGCGCGAACTGGTCCAGCGCCAGGTTGGCCAGGAGCGGAATGTCCTCGATGCGTTCGCGCAGGGACGGCAGGCGTATGGTCACGCCGCCAATGCGGTAGAAGAGGTCGAGGCGGAATGAGCCGTCCGCGATCATCGCCTCGAAGTCGCGGTTGCTCGCGCTGATCAGCCGGAAGTCGGAGTGCCGCTCTTCCGTACCGCCGACGCGCTGGAAAGACCCGTCCTGCAGCACGCGAAGCAACTTGACCTGCACGTCGGCCGGCATGTCGCCGATTTCGTCGAAGAACAGCGAGCCGCCGTGGGCTTGCTCGATCTTGCCCTTACGGCCCTTGCGCTCCGCGCCAGTGAATGAACCAGCCTCATAGCCGAAGAGTTCGCTTTCCACCAGCGTGATGGGAAGGGCGGCCGCATTCACCATCACCATCGTCGCGTCCCGACGCTGGCTCAGCTTGTGGATGGCGTGCGCAGCCAGCTCCTTGCCCGTGCCGCTCTCGCCGGTCAGCAGCACCGGGACGTCCAGCGGCGCGACCTTCACGATCTGCTGCTTCAGCCGCTGCATTGCCGGGCTCTCGCCGACCATCTGGTCCAGGCCGTAACTGCGGTTGCGCAGGTCGCTCAGCTCCCGGCGGTAATACGCGACTTCGGACTTGAGCTTGAGCACCTCACTTGAAAGTGCCTGCAGTTGCTCCGGGCCCTTGAACATGAGCTGTCCGATCGCCCCTACCATCTCCCCTGCGGCATTGCGGATCGGGTGGCGCGTCACCACCCGTGTTACGCCCCGCATCTCCTGCAAAAGGCCGATCTCGGCCTTCCCAGTCTCAACCACGTGGTGCAGGCGCGTGTTCTCTAGCACCTCGGTGACGTGGCTACCCACTCCGCCACCGGGCTTGAGACCGAAGAAGCGCTCATGCACGGGGCTCATGTAACGCAGGATTCCCTGCGAATCCACAACGCCAAGGGCCTCGAACGGATTGGTCAGAAAGTGACTGAGGATGTCGGCCGCGAAATCGACGGAGCCGACGAATTCGAACAGCGCATCGCGGCCCTCTCTTTCCATGGCGACCAGAACCGTCGCATCGGCAGCGGGCAATGCAACGACAACAATCGTCGCCCCATCGGGGCCTTCGAGCGCGAAAAGGCGGCGCTGCCGGCCGCGCGCCACTTGCCATCCGCTCACCAGCTTGGTCGCCAGTTCGGGCTGTTCGGCGATGCCGGTGGCGACCAAGGCCTTCCCGTCGGTGCCCAGCACCAGAATGCCCCGAAGGGAGTTACTGATCCCGGCGAAAAGCCTCTGCTTTTGTGTCTTCATTGCAGCCATGATACTGCCGCGCGCGGCAGACTACTGTCTTCGACAAGGACACTGGTCGGGCGACCGATCGGCGGCGCGCCCACGAACAGGCGGCATCAATACTAATAAGTGCATACCGGATCGCCTGGACACGGTGGCACGCAGCTTGCACACCAGCTCGCAATGCCCGCGCCCGAACAACTGCCCTTGCACGCCCTGCCTGAAAGGTTCGCCCCCGCGCTCGACCTGCTGGCCGGCGTGAAAGTCCTGGATCTCACCACCTCCATCGCCGGGCCGTATGCCGGCCAGCTGCTGGCCGACATGGGAGCGACCGTGGTCAAGGTCGAGAAGCCCCGTACCGGCGACGACGCTCGCGCCTGGGGTCCGCCCTTTCTGCACGGCGAGTCGCTTTGGTTCATGAGCGTGAACCGTGGAAAGCAAAGCCTCACACTCGACATTGCCACGCTGGCGGGCCGGGAGCTGCTGT
Source organism: Comamonadaceae bacterium G21597-S1 (assembly GCA_027214345.1). GTDB lineage: Bacteria > Pseudomonadota > Gammaproteobacteria > Burkholderiales > Burkholderiaceae_C > CAISIP01. The sequence goes on along the minus strand of JAPWHR010000005.1, from coordinate 29,113 downwards.
ACAAGCTCGTTGCGCAATGCGATGTGATCCTGCTGAACCTGGTCGCGCGCGCCCAGAAGAAACTGGCACTGGACTCGCAGACATTGCGTGCGTTCAACCCGAGGCTGATCCATCTGTCGATCACGGGCTTCGGCCTGCGGGGCGGCCGTGCCGACCTGCCGTGCTACGACCTGATCGCCGAAGGCTATTCTGGCGTGATGGACCTGACCGGCGAGGCCGACACGCCCCCACAAAAGGTGGGCACGCCCGCGGCCGACATGCTGGCCGGCAGCGACGCCGCCATGGCCATCGTGGCGGCCCTGCTGCGCCGCGAGCGTGACGGCAAGGGCTGCGACATCGACGTGTCGATGGTCGAGAGCATGTCGCGCTTCATGTCACCCAGGCTCATGCCCTACCTCGGTTCGGGGGACCTCATGCGACGCTCCGGCGGGCGCGACAGCGTAATCGCGATTTACCAGGTATTCGAGACGGGCGACGAGCCCATGACGCTTGGGCTGGGCAACGACGCCATCTGGAAGCGATTCTGGGAGGCCATCGGCCAACCCGCCGTGGCTGCCGAAGCAGCGTATGCCACCAATGCCGATCGCCGAGCGAGCCGCGTCGAGATCGTGGAGCGCATCGCCGCAACTCTGAAGACGAAGCCGCGCGCGCACTGGCTGGATCTGCTGTCTCGGGCACGCGTGCCGGCAGGGCCGATCCAGCGGGTGGACGAACTCGCGCGCGACCGGGCCCTCTACGAGTCGGGCTTCCTTTACCGCTGCGATGGCGTTGGCGGCACGGTGCCGCAGGTGGGCCTGGGCATCCGCTTCGATGGCCACACGGAGGGCACAGGCACGCCGCCGCCGGCATTGGGCGAACATACCGATCACATCCTGGGCGAATGGCTGGCGTGCGACGCGGCCGAGCTCGGACAACTGCGCGCGCAGCGCATCATCTGAAGAGGAACATCATGGCTTTCGAAGAAATCATCTACAGCGAAGACGGCCCCATTGGCACCATCACCCTCAATCGCCCGCACGATGGCAACATGTTCACGCCGAAGATGTGCCTGGAGATCCGTGACTGCATCAACGAGATCCGGCGTGAGACGCGCACCCGCGTGATCGTCATTACCGGCGCAGGTGACAAGTTCTTCTGCATCGGCGGACGCAAGGACGGCCTGCCGGACAACCTGATGTACGAGGGCACGATCCCCACGGTGGAGATGTATGAAGTGATCGACAAGCTGCAAAAGCCCGTGATCGCGATGGTCAATGGCTTCGCGGTGGGCGGAGGCAACGTGCTCCAGGTGGTGTGCGACATCACCATCGCCAAGGAAAGCGCCGTGTTCCGCCAGGTCGGCCCGATGATGGGCAGCTTCGATGCCGGCTACGGCACATGGTACCTGGAGGACCTGATCGGCAAGAAGCGCGCGAAGGAGATGTGGTACCGCAATCCCAAGCTGACCGCCCGCGAGGCGCTGGAATGGGGCCTGGTCAACCATGTCGTGCCGGATGCCGAGTTGAAGGACTTCACTAGCAAGATCGCGCTGGAGATCGCGGACCGGGGTTCGTTCGCGCTGGCGTCCATCAAAGGCGCCTTCCTGGCACGCCATGGCGGCGTGGCGGGGCTGTCACGGGTTTCCCATGACCTGCTGCTGCGCGGCTACCTCGAGACCGAAGAGCACCACGAGCTGGCCGCAGCGTTCGCCGAGCGCCGCGCACCGGACAGCTCGAAATTCGGCAAGTAACCAGAAAAGCGCGGAAAGATCCCTTCATGTCGCACCTATTGACGCTGCATGATCCATCGATAGCCCGGGAAAACTATCTATCGGGCATCTGGCAGACGGACACGCTTTACTCGCTCGCGCGTTGGCATGCCACGGAACGTGGTAACGCCCATGCGGTACGAGACCCGTCCAGGCGCCTGACCTGGAGCGCGCTGGTAGGGTGGGTCGATGCCTTGGCCGCGGACCTGCACGAGGCCGGGCTGCGCCGGGGCGACCGCGTCTCGATCTGGCTGCCCAACCGCCTCGAGAGCGTGGTGATCCTGCTTGCATGCTCGCGCAACGGCTATGTGTGCAATCCGTCCCTGCACCAGAACTACACGGTTTCGGAGATCGCCGCGTTGCTCACGCGCATCGAATGCCGGGCCCTTTTCGCGCAGCCCGGTTATGGGTCGGACGCAGAAACCGCCGACATCTTCGCGCGGGCTTCGGACCTGGCCCACATGAAGCGTGTCTATGCACTGCCCTCGCTGCGTATGGCTGACGCCGACCTGCCGGCCAGCAGCCAACCCATGCCGATGGTTACGCATACCAGTGTCGCGGCACCGCCCGTCAGCACGCGCCCGGACCAGATCGTGTATCTCGCGTTCACCAGCGGCACGACGGGCACGCCCAAAGGCGTGATGCACAGCGACAATACGCTCCTGTCCAACGGACGTGCCATGGTCGCCGACTGGGGGCACGACGAAAAGGCCGTCCTGCTGACCCTGAGTCCCATGAGCCACCACATCGGGACGGTCGCGCTGGAGCAGGCGCTTGTCGCGGGCTGCGAGCTCGCCATGCACGACCCGTCCGCCGGGATCACCGCCCTCGACTGGATCGTCACGACGGGCGCAACCTACGTCATGGGCGTGCCGACGCACGCCATTGACCTCCTGCATGAAGTCGACAAGCGGCAACTGCAGCAATTGGGCGCCGTAAAAGTGTTCTACATGGCCGGCGCGCCGATCCCGACGGAAATCGGCCGGCGGCTGCTGTCCTTGGGTGCGACGCCGCAGAATGTCTACGGCATGACCGAGAACGGCTCGCACCAGTACACCAAGCCGTCCGACTCCGTGGACGTCATCACGAGCACCTGCGGCAAGGCCTGCAAAGGCTACGAAGTGCGCTTGTGGGATCCGGAAAACCCCGATCTCGCGGCCGCCCCAGGAGAGGTGGGGGAGATCGGAGGCCGGGGTGGCGTGCTGATGCTGGGCTACTTCAACAACCAGTCCGCGACCGAGAACTCCTTCAACAGCAGCGGCTGGTTCCTGAGCGGAGACCTCGGGCGGTTCGACCCGCAAGGCAACTTGCAGATTGTCGGACGCAAAAAGGACCTCATCATCCGGGGCGGCCACAACATCCACCCGGCGCACATCGAGGAGTATGCCCACCGCCACCCGGCAGTGAAGAAGGCGGCCGCGTTCGGCGTCGCCGACGAGCGGTTGGGCGAAAAGGTCTGCCTGGCGCTCATCTGCCATGCTGAAGCTCCGAATCCGCAGGAGATCCTGCAGCACCTTGCCGGCCAGGGCCTTTCCAGGTTTGACATGCCCGAGTTTTTCGCGGTGGTCACCGAATTCCCAATGACGGCCAGCGGCAAGATTCTCAAGCGCGAACTCGTGCAATGGGTCTCGAGCGGCCGCCTCCGGCCTGAATCCATTCGTTACAACGGTGTCGCATGATCGAGTTGACCCACGAAGACGAATTTGCCGTCCTCACGCTGCGGCGGCCGGCAGCCCTCAATGCGCTGAGCTTCGAGCTGATCGGCGAGATCGGCAAGTACATCGACGTTGCCGGCGCCTCGCGCGCGCGCGCATTGATCATCACGGGAGAGGGCGAGAAGGCCTTCTGCGCGGGTGCCGACATCAAGGAACTTCAGAACCGCAGCCTGGCCGCACAGCGCCAAGGCGCAGAACTCGGGCAGGCCGTTTTCGCAAAGCTGGATCGGCTGTCCATCCCCTCGATCGCGCTGGTCAACGGTTACGCATTCGGCGGGGGCTGCGAACTCGCGCTTGCCTGCACGTTGCGGCTGGCGCTGCCCAACGCGAAGTTCGGATTGCCCGAAGTCAAGCTGGGGCTGATCCCCGGGTATGGCGGCACGCAGCGTCTCCCGCGGCTGGTCGGCGTCGGACGTGCGCTCGAAATGGTCATGACCGGACGCACGGTAGCTGCCGAGGAAGCTCTGGCAATGGGCCTGGTGAACCGGCTCGTCCAGGCGCCCGGCCTGGAGGCAGCGAAGGCGTATGCGCGCGAGTTCACAGGCCACGGACTGCGCGCGCTGCAGTTCGCGCGCGAGGCGATCCAGCGCGCACTGGACGTGCCGCTGCACGAGGGCCTGCGCGTCGAGGCGGATTTGTCGACGCTGGCTTACCGCACCCGGGACGCAGAGGAAGGCATGCAGGCCTTCATGGAAAAAAGAAAGGCGGAGTTCCGCGATGAGTGATCAAGCAACACCTGCCGGCCGCGAGTGCATCGTGGTCACCGGCGCAAGCCGCGGCATCGGCGCGGCCATTGCGCTGGCACTGGCCCAGGAGGGCCGGCACGTCGCGTGCCTGTCGCGCTCGGGCGCCAAGCCTGCCTGTGCCGAGGCGCCTGCAGAAATCGCGGCGCGATGGCTTCCCATGACGGCGGACGTGACTCAACCGCAGGCGCTCGCCGCGGTCTTCAATACCTTGAAGGCCGACGGCTGGCGCATCAAGGGCCTCGTGAACAACGCCGGGGTGCATATAGACGGCGCCTCTGCGGATTTTCCGCTTGAACACTGGCACGAGGTGATGGACACCAACGCTACGTCGGTGATTGCGGCATGCCAGTGCGCCTATCCGCATCTGGTGGCGGCGGGCGGTGGCTCGATCGTCAACATCGGCTCCTTCTTCGACAAGCTTGGCGTCAAGCGCAACCTTGCCTATTGCGCCAGCAAGGCGGCGGTCGGCGCGATCACGCGCGTCCTCGCTGTCGAATGGGCGAGCAAGGGTATTCGCGTCATCGACGTCGCTCCTGGCTACATCGTGACTGATCTCAACGCCGATGCCATGGCCCCCGGTGGTCCCTTGCGCGCCTACCTCGATAAGCGCATTCCCGGCAAAGAGCCGGGAACCGCTGCCGATGTGGGCGCACTGGTGGCCTCCATTTTCGGGCCCGCCGGCGGGTTCCTGAGTGGCGAGACGATCTATATCGACGGCGGGCAAGGCATCGCGCACTGATGGGCCATGATGAATATTCTTGAAACACTCGACTCGCGCATCACCCTCAACGACGAGGAACGCATGCTGCTGCACAGCGTGCGTCAGATGGCGCGCGAACGCATCGCGCCGCGGGCGGAGCACGTCGACCGCACGGCCGAATTCCCCTGGGAAAACGTGAAGGCCATCAATGCGCTGGGCCTCAACGCGATGTTCGTGCCGGAACCCTACGGCGGCGCGCCGATGTCCTACACCGCTTATCTCGCCTGTGCGAGGGAGATCAGCCAGGCATGCGCCGCCACCGGGATCATCTGGGCCACCAACTACCACGGGATGAAGCCCCTGATCGACTGGGGTACCGAGGAGCAGAAGCTGCGCCTGCTGCCGCGGATCGCCGAAGGCGGCCTTGGCGCGCTCGCGATCACCGAACCCGGTGCGGGCTCGGACGCGACGGGCATGCGCACGTCGTTCCGCGAGGCAGGTGACGAGATCGTCATCAACGGCGGCAAGACCTTCATCACCAACGGCGACGTGGCAGACCTGTACCTCCTGTTTGGCAAGTGGGAAGGCATCGCGGGCGCAAAGGAGAGCATCTCGGTTCTGGTCCTGGAGAAGGGGACTCCCGGCCTCTCGGTGGTGCGCCTGGAGGACAAGATGGGAACGCGCGCCTCGAGTACCGCGACGCTCGCCTTCGATGGTTGCCGCGTGCCGCGCGCCAACCTGCTGGGCAATCCCGGAGACGGCCTGAAGATCCTGTTCGCGTCGCTGAACAAGTCGCGCCCGAGCGTCGCGGCTCATGCGCTCGGAATTGCGCGCGGCGCGTTCGAGGATTCGATCGCCTACATCAATGAACGCAAGCAATCGGGGCGCAAGATCCTGGAATTCCAGGGCATTCAGTTCATGGTGGCCGATCTGGCATCGGAACTCGCACTGGTGGAGAGCTGGTTGTGGCAGGTGGCAAGCTGGGTCGATGCTGGTGCCGATGATTTTGGCATCGAGGCGTCACTGCTGAAGCTGCGCGCCACCGACCTGGCGATGCGCGTCACGACGGATGCCGTGCAACTGCTCGGCGGCTATGGTTACTGCAAAGACTTTCGCGTCGAGCGCCTCATGCGTGACGCCAAGATCACGCAGATCTGGGAAGGGACCAATCAGGTCCATCGCCAGCTCATCGGGCGCAGCTTTCTGCGGCGCTGAATCGGCTAGAAGGAGCAACATGAAAGAGATCAAGACTATCGGTGTGGCTGGCGCAGGCACCATGGGTGCCGGCATCGCCATTGTCTGCGCGCGCGCGGGCTTGCGCACACGCGTCTTCGACTTGCGGCAGGACGCGCTGGACAGCGCACGTTCCCAGACGGAGGGGTTTCTGCGCAAGAGCGTGGAGCGCGGAAAACTGGCCATCGAAAAACTGCCAGAGATCATGGGGCAGTGGCACGGCACCACCCGCCTGGAAGACCTCGCCGACTGCGACCTCGTGATCGAAGCGGTGTTCGAGAGCCTGCCGGTCAAGCATGACCTGTTCGGTAAGTTGAATGCAATCTGCCGGCCAGAGGCCATTTTCGCCAGCAACACGTCCACGATCAGTATCACGGAAATTGCCGGCGGATCGGGCCGCCCGGATCGCTTCGTGGGCATGCACTTCTGCCTTCCGGCGCAGCTGATGAAGCTTGTCGAGGTGTCGCCCGGCCTGGTCACGAGCGAGGACACCTTTTCCCTGGCCTGGGCCGTGTGCGAAGCGCTCGGCCAGAAGCCGGTGCGCACCCAGGACACCCCGGGTTTCGTGCTGAACTATTTCCTCATCCCTTTCAACAACGATGCCATCCGACTGGTGGAGCAAGGGGTCGCGGAGCCGGCCGATATCGACCTGGCGATCAAGACGGCCATGGGTTATGCCATGGGCCCGATGGAACTGCTCGACCTCATTGGCATGGACACGCAGAAGCTGCTGTGCGAAGCGATGCACGGCATCACGAACGAGCCGCGGGCAGCATGTCCGCCGCTGGTCAGGCGAATGATCGCAGCCGGCTGGCTCGGGAGGAAGGCCGGGCGCGGCTTCCACAAGTACACGGACAGCAAGATGTATGGAGCCTGATGCGATGAACACCTATCGGATTATTCAAGCCGGCGACAGCCGCTCGTTCCCGGCGCCGCACGCCTTCAGCGAGAAAGCGGATGCCAACGGCGCATCGCGCGTCTTCGTCGGCAGGGACGCCGCAGCGGCCTTCCGCAGGGCCGATGAGCTAGGGGCATGCCCGTTTGTCGCCATCGAACTGGGCCAGGAGTGTCTGGGCGTGCATACCGGAGAGCAAAAGGGACAGGAAGGATCGAATGTGGTGGGTTTCGCGCGCTTCCGGCTCGGCAGCGCTGACCCGGGCCCGCTGGTGGAACTGGTGCGCCAGCCCACGACGCGCGACTCCGCGATCGCGGCGGCGCGCGCGGCTTTCGAAGCGGTCGGGCTCAAAGTTGCGGTGTGTGGCGACTTCCCGGGCCGAATCGTCGACCGGCTGATCCGGCCCTACCTGAATGCCGCGCTGCGCCGCCTCGACGAGCAGCTCGCAAGTGCGCAGGACATGGACAAGACACTGTGCCTGGGTCTGGGGTATCCGGAAGGGCCAATTTCGCTGCTCGAACGCACCGGTCTTGCGGAACACCATGACGTCACGCTCGCGCTCTACAGGGCGCTGGGCCAGGAAGCGTATGCGCCTGCGCGCCGCGCGCAAGTCGCCAAGGCAAGGGAGGCCTCGGTATGAAGATACTCGTCGCAGTCAAGCGGGTGGTGGACTACAACGTCAAGATCCGGGTCAAATCGGACAACACGGGTGTCGAAATCGCGAACGTGAAGATGAGCATGAACCCCTTCGACGAGATCGCGGTCGAAGAGGCGGTGCGGCTGAAGGAGAGAGGCGTGGCGACGGAGGTGATCGCCGTGTCTTGCGGCGTGACGCAGTGCCAGGAAACGCTGCGTACCGCGATGGCTATCGGCGCCGACCGCGGCATCCTTGTGCAAACGGATCAAGAGCTGCAGCCGTTCGCAGTTGCCAAGCTGCTCAAGGCCCTGGTCGACAAAGAGCAGCCCGGCCTGGTGATCCTGGGCAAGCAGGCGATCGATGACGACGCCAGCCAGACCGGCCAGATGCTGGCAGCCCTGGCCGACCTGCCGCAGGCCACGTTCGCTTCGAAAGTCGAAGTGGCCGACGGCAGAGCGAACATCACGCGCGAAGTCGATGGCGGGCTGGAGACAATTTGTATCTCGATTCCGGCCGTCATCACCACCGACCTGCGCCTGAACGAGCCGCGCTACGTGACGCTGCCCAACATCATGAAGGCGAAGAAGAAGCAACTGGACGTCATCAAGCCTGAGGATCTGAACGTTGACGTCAAGCCACGCCTGAAGACCTTGAAGGTCGTCGAGCCGCTCAAGCGCAGTGCCGGCATCAAGGTGCCGGACGTCGCGACTCTTGTGCAGAAGTTGAAGGATGAAGCGAAGGTGATTTGATGGCCGTACTTGTCATTGCCGAACACGATAACGTCACCCTGAGGAACGCGACACTCCATGCCGTCAGCGCGGCAACGCTGTGCGACGCGGAAGTCCACATGCTCGTCGCCGGAAGCGGCGCATCCAAAGCCGCTGAAGCGGCCGCCCGAATCGCCGGCGTGGGCAAAGTGCTGAAGGCTGACGCCGCGCATTTCGAACATGGCCTCGCGGAGAACATTGCGGCACAGGTTGTCGCGTTGGCGAAAGACTATACGCATATTGTCTTCGCTGCCACCGCCTCGGGCAAGAACATCGCCCCGCGGGTGGCGGCGAGACTCGACGTTGCGCCGGTCTCCGAGGTGATCGCCATTATCGCGCCGGACACGTTCGAGCGTCCGATCTATGCGGGGAATGCTGTTGCGACCGTGCTGTGCCGGGAGCCGGTCAAGGTGCTGACGGTCCGAACGACGGCATTCGACGCAGCACCGGTGACAGGCGGAACCGCGGCGGTGCAGGACGTGCCCGCCGCTGCGGACAACCGCCAGAGCCGATTCGTCAGCCAGGAGATCGTGAAGTCAGACCGACCGGAACTGACGGTGGCCAAGATCGTGGTGGCCGGCGGGCGGGCCATGGGGTCGAGCGAAAAGTTCGGCGAGATCCTTACCCCGCTCGCGGACAAGCTCGGCGCGGCCATCGGCGCCAGCCGTGCGGCCGTGGATGCGGGCTATGCGGCCAACGACCTCCAGGTGGGGCAGACCGGCAAGATCGTCGCGCCGCAGTTGTACATCGCGTGCGGCATCAGCGGCGCCATCCAGCATCTTGCGGGCATGAAGGATTCCAAAGTGATCGTTGCCATCAACAAGGATGCGGAAGCGCCAATCTTCTCGGTGGCCGACTATGGCCTGGAAGCGGACCTGTTCGCCGCCGTGCCTGAGCTTACCGCGGTACTTTAGCGATGGCCCTGTTGCGTAAATGCCTTCAGTTGGTCCGCGCCGCGCATGGCGCGTCGGAACCCCCGCCCCTGGTGAGCCGAAACTACTGGCGCCTGCGGGAAAGCCGACCACACCCTGAACCTGGCGCGACTTGCGACGAACCTTTGCCCGTAAAGGAGCGAACGCACCGCGAACATTTGCCTACCGCTGCACCAGCTGTGCCAACCCATTGACTGAACAGGACCCTCCATGGAACCCCTACTTCCCTCCCCCGTCGCCAATGGCGACTCCCAGCCCTATTGGGCCGCAGCTCGCGAGCGCCGCCTGATCATCCGCAAGTGCAAGGCTTGCGGTGAACTGCACTTCATGCCGCGGCACCTTTGCCCCACTTGCTGGTCGGACCAGCTCGAGTGGGTGGATGCGAGCGGCACGGGCACTGTGCACAGCTACACGATCATCCGTCGCGTGCCGCTTGCGACTTTCGGTTCGCGCGCACCCTACGTGGTCGCGCTCATCGACCTGGACGAAGGGCCGCGCATGGTGACCAACGTACTGGGTGACGACGCGCTCGAGGTGAAGATCGGTGACCGGGTGAAGGTGACATTCGAGGAACGCGAAGGCGGGGCAATGGTCCCGCAGTTCACGCGCATCGCCAGGGAGGCCGCATGAAAAAGCCCACTTCCCTCAAGAACAAGATCGCCATCGTCGGCGTGGGTGAGTCGGACATTGGGCGCGTACCGCATATGTCCGGACTGGGCCTGAACGCACAGGCGGCCAAACGTGCGCTGGACGATTCGGGCCTCCAGGTGTCGGACATCGATGGCGTGCTCACGGCCTATTCGTTCACCGAGCCCTATTTCATGCTCGGTTCGGTGATGTGCGAATACCTGGGCGTGAAGCCGCGTTTCAACGCCTCGGTGATCAGCGGGGGGGCGAGCCCGGCCATCATGCTCAAACACGCGGCCGAGGCAATTGCCTTGGGTCAGGCGGAAACGGTGCTGGTGTGCGCAGGTGAAAACCGCGCGACAGGCCTGGGGCGCGATGCCGCCGTGGCTGCACTCATGGCTGTGGGCCACCCGTACTTCGAGCAGCCGTATGGCACGTCGATCCCTGGCTTCTACGCAATGATCGCGCAGCGCCACATGCACGAGTACGGAACGACGCGCGAGCAGATGGCCCAGGTGGCGGTGACAACGCGGGAACACGCGCTGCTGCATCCCAACGCTCACATGAAAAAGCCCATCACCCTTCATGACGTACTGCAGGCCAAGCCCATCGCCGACCCGCTGGGCATGCTGGACTGCTGCCTGATCTCCGACGCCGGCGGCGCCTTCATCGTGACGTCGGCCGAGCGCGCGCGCGACCTGAAGTGCAAGCCCGTGTACCTGCAGGGCATTGGTGAATACCACACGCACGAGCACCTGATGTGTGCGCCCAGCCTCACCCAGTTCGGCGCGACCGAATCGGGACGCATCGCCTACGAGATGGCCGGACTCGGACCCAAGGATATGGACTTCGCCGAGTTGTACGACTGCTTCAGCATCGTCCCCATCATCGAGGCCGAGGAACTCGGGCTGTGCGAACACGGCGAGGGCGGCGCCCTCTGGGCGGAAGGGCACACGAAGATCGGCGCAAGCATACCCGTCAATACGCACGGCGGCATGCTCTCCCATGCGCATGCGGGCGCTGCGGGCGGACTGTTCGGGATCGTGGAGGCCGTGCGCCAGCTACGTGGCGGGCTGGGCGAGCGTCAGGTGCAGGGCGCCGAGGTGGCGCTGGTGCACAACGAAGGCGGGATCCTGTCGTCACACTGCACGATGATTTTTGCCAATGACAAGTAACGAGGGAAAACCAATGAACATCGACATCAAGCCACGCGGGCGCTACTTCGAGGATTTCGAAGTGGGTCAGGAGATCGTGACTCCGGCGCGTACGATCACATCGACCGACATCGTGAACTTCGCCTGCTTGTCGGGCGATTTCAACGAGGTGCACACCAACTTCGAGTATTGCAAGACCACGCCGTTTGGCGAACCCATCGCCCACGGCCCTCTGGTCTATGCAATCATGGGTGGTCTGCAGTACGCAAGCGGCGTCAATGACGGCACGCTGATCAGCCTGTTGGGCATCGACAATTGGCGCATGCTCGCGCCCGTCAAGCACGGCGATACGGTTCGCCTGGTGCAGACCGTGGTGGAGAAGAAGGAGTCCAGCAAACCCGACCGCGGCGTGATCAGCTTCCAGCGCCAGTGCGTGAACCAGCACGGCACGGTGGTGCAGGAGATGAAGGCCACCCTGATGTATAAGCGTCGGCCTCGGGCCTGAAGGAGCGAGAGGTCCAGGAAAATGGCATTGTCCGACCCCGGCGCGCGCCGCGAACTCCATCACCGCTTCATCGACATGCGCGCGTACGCGCGCGAGGACGGGCGATACGACGTGGAGTCCCACCTTGTGGACCGCAAGCCCTTCGAGTTCCGTCGCTTCAGCGCGACGGAGTCCACGCCGGCAGGTCAGGCGCTGCACGACTTCTGGCTCCGTGTAACGATCGACGGCGACCTCATGGTGAGGGAAATCCAGGCGGCATCGCACGTGACGCCTTTCGGGATTTGCAAGGAAGCGGAGGGAACGCTCTCGGGGCTGGTGGGCGAGCGCATCGGGAGAGGCTGGTCGGCCATTGTGAAGGAGCGGCTGCGCGGCGCGGCAGGTTGCACGCACCTGATGGAGATGCTGATCCCGCTGGCCACCACGGCGCTGCAGGGCATCCGCGCGCTGAACTCCGAAAGAAACGCAGCTGCGGTCAACGCAAAGGGCGAGCCCGTGCGCATCGACAGCTGCTACGCATACGGCCGCGAGCGAGCGATTGTGCAGCGCCTGTGGCCGGCACATTACCGGCCGCCCGGCGGACAGCCTCTGTCCGAATAGACGTTACCCGGCGGCAGCAGTGCCGGCCAACCATCCGGGAAGCGCGGAGAGCCCTGGCTATGTCGGCATGGCTCAACAGAGCCAAAAAAATGTATTGCCGAAAGACACGTGTGTGCATTGTGACGGCATGGCACGTGCTCACATGGCGAAGCGCAGCAGCGCGTGACTTCGCCTCACTGGCGCTGGTCTTCCTGCAGCAGCCAGGCGACGCGACTCGGCTGGCGACCATCCTGCACTGGCATGCTCTTTGCTCGGCTTAGGCACAGCAGGGTTCTTGAAGAACAAGAGCGCCCTTATTGGCCTAACAACCGGAGACACACATGAAACGTTCTCTTTATCAACTGTGCGCCAGTATTCTCATCGGCGCAACAATGGCGGCAAGCGCAATGGCGCAGCAGTATCCAGCTCGCCCAATCACAATGATCGTACCGGTACCGCCCGGGGGTGGCACCGACTACCTTGCGCGGCTGTTGGCTGGAAAACTCGCGATCGAACTGGGGACCTCGGTGGTGGTGGAAAACAAGCCTGGCGCCGGCGGAAACATCGGAACGGACTCGGTCGCAAAGGCTCGGCCGGACGGCTACACCTTGCTAGTGGGGTTCGGCGCCCCGCTAACCACGAATGTCACCCTTTTTGGTTCAGCGTTGCCATACAACCCGGAAACGGATCTCTCGCCGGTTGCGATGGTTGCCACTTCGCCCGAGTTCCTGTTTGTCAATCCAAAAATTCCCGCGAAGACAGTCGCTGAGCTTGAGCGGCTGATCGTCTCCGATGCAAGAACGTACGGTTCTTTCGGCTCTGGCGGTACCGGGACGGTCATGCATCTGGCCGGCGAATTGATGAAGGCGCGCAAGCAGCTGCCTATGACGCACGTGGCGTACAAGGGCGGGGGGCCTGCAGCGTCGGATGTGGTGGCCGGGCACTTGCCAATGTTCTTCGGCACCTCCACCGCAATGAAGCTCGCGGAGGCGGGAAGGTTGAATGTACTGGCGGTCACTTCGCCGAACCGTAGTCCGATCGCTCCCGAGGTGCCCACTCTGGCTGAACAGGGATACCCTGGATTCGATCTGGTCGCATGGTACTGCGTCATGGCCCCGGCTGGCACGCCAGCGCCCATCGTGGACGTGCTCCAGAAAGCCATCCGAAGCGTGCTCGAGTCGCCGACGGTGAAACAAGACTTGATGGCAAATGGAATGACGGCCGCCTTCGGAGGTCCCCAGGAACTTGCCGCAAAGATCAAGAGCGAAATTCCATTGATGAAAGACCTCATCAAGTCGGCTGGCATCGTGCGCTAGGAAACATGTGCATCACCCCGCGCACAAGCGGAAGCAAAGATGAACTTGGACGTGCGACAGCAGGGCTTCGTGGCTATCGTCACGATCAACCGCCCTCCCTATAACTTTCTTGACATGGCGCTCGTCGAGCAACTCGCGGATGCACTCGAGGAACTCGACTGCCAGCAGACGTGCCGGGCCGTTGTGCTCGCGGCTGAAGGCAAGGCATTCTGTGCGGGAGGAAACTTCAGTGCGGATGGTGGAGAGGCCTTTGCCACTGGAAGGGTCAAGAGTGTCTACGAGGAGGCGGTCCGCCTCTTTTCCACCAGAAAGCCGATTGTCGCGGCGGTACATGGCGCCGCCATCGGGGGTGGCCTTGGCCTCGCCCTCACCGCCGACTTCCGCGTGACCTGCCCCGAGGCGAAGTTCGCAGCGAGTTTTACCCGGCTCGGCGTGAATCCGGGATTTGCGTTGTTGGTGACTCTGCCAGAGCTGATCGGAAGGAACAAAGCTGAACTGATGTTCTATACCGGACGTACTGTCCGGGGACTGGAGGCGCTCGCGTCGGGGCTTGCCAATGTCGTGGTCCCGAGGGAGCATGTACGGCAGACGGCGATTGACATGGCCCATGAGATGGCTGACTGTGCGCCCCTCGCGGTCGCCTCGACCCGCCACATGATGAGGGCCGGGCTCGTCGAGCGCATCCGGGCAGCAGCTTCTGAAACAATGCGAGAGCAAGGTCGGCTTCGGAGCACCGAGGATTTCAGGGAAGGGGTGAAGGCCAATGCAGAACACCGAAAACCAGTGTTCAGGGGGAGCTGATATCGTGCCTCGCCAATCAGTCCTGCGTTCGTGCGCGTCGGATCCGGAGCAATCGCAATGAGCTATCAGAAGGACGGGCTACTTGGCCAGATTGCCATTGTCACAGGAGCGACAGCGGGCCTGGGCCGTGCGGTCGCTCTCAAATTGGCCGCGGATGGCGCTGGCATTGTCGTCACGGGCCGTAATATGGTGGCGGGTGGTGAGTTGGTGCGGCTGATCAAAGGCGCCGGTGGGGAGGCAGTCTATTTTGGCGCTGACATCGAAGACGGGGTTCAGGCGCGCGACATGGTAAGCCGGGCGATTGCGCACTTCGGCCGCGTGGACATCATGGTGGCCAGCGCCGGCGCGTCAACTGCGGCTCAAGGCATTTTTTCCGACATCGATCCGAGTGCGGTGGCGGAGCAGGTCGCTCGAACGATCCGAATCAAGCTGAACCCTGTGCATGCAGTCTTGCCTCACATGTTGGAGCGCAAATGCGGTGCCATCCTGTTCATCACCTCGGAAGGAGGGCGCTTCCCGACTCCGGGGCAGACCACGGTAGCGCTGCACTCGGCGGGGCTGATCATGGCAGCCAAGGTCATGGCCAAGGAGCTCTCCCGGTCTCTTGTCCGCGTGAATACCTTAAGCGTCACACTTGTCGAGGACACGCCCATCCACCAGCGCTTTGAAAGCGGAAATCTGAATCCGATCAGGCAAAAGGTCTACCAGAAAATCGTTGCGCAAGCGCCATTTGGCTTGGCTAAACCAGAAAATATCGCCGACGTCGCAGCTTTTCTGGTCTCCAATGCCTCCAGCCATGTAACCGGGGCGACATTGAGCGCAACCGGCGGCGCCACCTACTCTTGACGAGGCCTGTTTACTTTTCCTGCCTGGTGGGAGGGCTGTCCGCCGACACGGGACTGTCGCGGTATTGCGCGAGTTCGTCATCCGACATGAAGTCGACGCCCTGGCGTCGAAGCGCATCGATGGATTCCGTATCGAATCCCCAGTCACGGAGCGCTTGCTGGCCGCCTTCGCCTCGCAGCGGCGGCTTCGCGGGCATGTCGGCAGCGTTGCGCGAAAAGCGCGGGGCAGGCGATGGCTGGACGATTCCGTTGACGTCGATGAACGACTCACGGGCAATCGCATGGGCGTCCACACTTGCTTCGGCGAAAGATAGAACCGGCGTTACGCATGCATCTGAATGGTCAAACACAGCACGCCATTGCGATCTCGTTCGCGTCTTGAATGCTTGTGTGAAGATCGCTCTTATCTGCGGCCACCGCAGCCGATCCTTGCGATCAGGAACCGCGTTCTTGTCCAGATCCAGCCCCTCGAGCAGCAGCTGGTAGAAACCGTCCTCGTTGGCGCCAACTGCCATGAAGTAGCCATCGGCTGTTTCATAGGACGTGTACCACGGGGCTGAACCGTCCAGATGGTTTTCGCCCCTGACATCCTTCCAGCGGCCTGACGCCATCATTCCGCGGAAAAGCGTTCCGAGGAGTGACGCACCCTCGAACATCGCCGCATCCACCACTTGACCGCGGCCGGTGCGCGATGCTTCTATGAGGCCGCATGCGATTCCAAAGGCCAGCAGCATGCCGCCGCCGCCCATATCGCCGATGAGATTCAGAGGTACCGTAGGCGGTTCGCCGGCACGACCGATCGCGTTGAGAACGCCCGACAAGGCAATGTAGTTGATGTCGTGCCCTGCAGTGGCCGCGCGCGGACCCGACTGCCCCCATCCTGTCATGCGTCCGTAAATGAGCGCTGGATTGCGGGCGAGGCATGCGCTTGGGCCAAGGCCTCGCCGCTCGAGCGTACGGGGCCGATAAGGGTCGACAAGGGCATGGGCATGACCGACAAGCTCCAGCACAGCCTCGGCGGCCCCGTCTGCCTTGAGGTCCAACGTGACGGAGCGTTTACCCCGCATCATGGTCTCAAAGCGTCGCTCCCCGTACTTTCCCATGTTCGGTGGACCGGCGCGTTCCAGCAACAGCACGTCCGCGCCCATGTCGGCGAGCATCATGCCTGCAAATGGCCCAGGGCCGCTGCCCTGGAACTCTATGACCCGAAGACCGTGAAGTGGCCCCATGGTCGTTCAGACCCTTGCAGACTCTCGCCGAAGGACAATACCGGCAGCTTCGCGGTCAAACAAAGAAGACAGGTCTCTTTGCGCCTGCTCTACCAACAGAAACTTCTGGACCCGATGACTGAGGGTGCGGGGAAGATCGTCCACAAGTCGGATGAACCGAGGCACCATGTAATAGGCCATGTTCTGGCGACAGTACTCGACTATTTCCAGCTCGGTGACAGTATGGCCAGGCTTGGCGACGATACTCGCCGCAACCTCTTCCTCGCTCATTTCGGCCTGAACCGGATAGACCGCGACTTCCCCAACAGCTGGATGCTTTGCAATGACCTGTTCTACCTCGACGCAGGAGATGTTCTCACCACGACGCCGGATTGCATCCTTCTTGCGGCCAACGAAATAGAGGTACCCGTCTGCGTCCAGGCGTCCACGGTCACCCGTATGGAACCACAAGTTTCCAAGTGCCGCGAGCGTCGCTTCCGGCATCTTGTAGTAGCCCAGAGAGGTATTCCACATGTTGTTGCTGCGCACGATGATCTCGCCCGGTTCGCCCGCAGGAACATCCAGATCATCATCATCCACGATGCGCATTTCGATGCCCCGGCGTGGCCGACCCGCTGAGCCGAGTTTGTCTCGCGGATCCTGCGCAGTGAACGCCGTGATCTGCCCAAAGTCCGAGAGGCCGTAACCGCTCACCAACTTCACCCCAAAACGTGCCTCGAATTCGCTTCCGTAACGCGGGACGGGAACCATACGGCAAAGACGCACGGAATGCGTGCGATCTTCGGGCGAAGGTGGTTGATTCATGATGAAATCAGACATGGCGCCCAGCGCATTGACCAGCGTGATCTTGTAATCGCGTATGTCACTCCAGAAACGGCTCATTGAAAAGCGCCGGGTCATCACGATGCTGGAGCCTGCCAACATCGCGGCAAGGGTTACCCCGAACAAGGCGCTGACGTGAAACATGGGCAAGCACACGTAGGCGATATCTTCGGGTCGATAGTCGTGCTCCTGTGCATTGTTTGCCGCATAGCCGAGGCAGTGGGCGTGCGGGAACATGTTCAGCTTTGACGGTCCGGTGGTGCCCGAGGTGTAGGAAAGAAAGGCGAGGTCGCGAAAGCGAGCCCTGACCGCTATCGGGGCGTCGCTATGCTGCTCGAGATCGGCAAAGGGGACGCGGTTGACGCCCGGAATAGCCTTGCCTGGCGCCGTCGGATCCTCCCCCGCAATAACGATGCACTTGACTGCCGGCGGTGGTGGCTGCCCGTCTGCGATGTTCGATTCCTGCAGCGACGCATCGACCACCAGAAAGCTTGCGTCGGATAGCTCCACAAGATGGCGCAGCTGAGCGCCTCGTGCAGCGGTGTTGATTGGAACCACCACGGCACCTACCTTGCCAAGCGCCAAGAAAAGCAGCAGCTGCTCCGGGGAGTTTTCCATCATGACCGCCACGTGCGCACCTTGTTCCACGCCGTGTGCCATCAGTCCGTTGGCGAGCCGGTTCGAGAGCAGGTCAAGCTGACGGTATGTGAAGGTTCGCCCATCAGGGGTAAAGGTGAGAAAGACCTTGTCACCCATCAATTCGGCTTGCCGCGTGACAACCTGACCAATGGTTCGTTCCTGCAGGGGAACTGCAATGTGTACCACCTCAGTTCTCCACTGCGTTGTTCAGGCGGTCCATCGTGTTTGACAGTTCCGAGAGCATGTCGTAGACGACTTGCCTGACGGTGGTTTCCTCGCGAAGTTGCCCGACCACCTGGCCGGCTGGATAGGAGAGCAGTGCGTCCGAGCGAAAGCGTACGATCCGCTCCAGTGCCTCGTTCACCAGCATCGACTGCAGCGGCATCCGCAGCGCTTTGGGCGCATCTTCCGCCTCCCACGCCTCCACCCACGCAGAACGAAGCCGACGCGCTGGCTTCCCGGTTCCGCATCGGGACCGCAGCGTATCGCTGGAGGTCGCAGCAAACAACTTTTTCTTGACCTCGGGGGAGACTTCGCTCTCGGCAGTTCCAAGCCACACTGTGCCAGTCCACGCGCCTTGCGCGCCAAGAGCAAGGGCAGCGGCGAGCTGCCTGCCGTTGCCAATGCCGCCAGCGGCGAGCACAGGGACTGGCGAGACGAGGTCCACGACTTCGGGAACCAGCACCAATGTCGAAAGCTCTCCGGTGTGACCGGCGGCCTCCCAGCCCTGCGCGACTATGATGTCAACGCCGGCCTCGGCCTGGTTCTTCGCGTGCTTCGGATGACCGATAAGGCCTGCGACTTTAAGTCCCAAGGAGTGGGCGCGCTCAATCACATGGGGAGGAGGAGTGCCCAAGGCGCTGACGATCATGCGGGCCAGGGGATGCCGATACACAACCTCCAGACGCTTCTCGGCTTCGCGGTGGGTGCGTGTCAAATCTGACATGTATTCGCGCATCATCTCGTCGCTTTGCTCTTTGGAAAGCTCGGGGACGTCGTACTTGCGCAACAAGGCCTTTACAAACTCCCGATGCTCATTCGGCAGGTACTCATTGACCGTCTCCGGCGTAAGATTCTCGAATTCCTTGGGTTGTTTGGACGGGAACAATACGTCGACTCCGTAGGGTTTGCCATCGCAATGCTGGTCCAGCCATTTGAGCTCGAGTTCAAGTTGATCCGCGGTGAAATGCGAGGTGCCGAGCGTACCCATTCCGCCACTTCGGCTTACCGCGGCAACAACGTCACGGCAATGCGAAAAGGCAAAGATCGGCGCCTCCAATCCGAACATCTTCATTACTGGTGTGTGCATATTTGAATCCTCGTAAAAATGCCTGCTAATAGTTGACGCCACAAGGCGCCGACCCGTTCGGCCGACGCTGCGGTTACTTTCCCTTGAATTGCGGCGGCCTTCGTTCTTTCAATGCGCGCAGGGCCTCGTCGTGATCCTCTCCACCGCGGACGACGGACATGTTGGAAGCGGCGAGGTCCAGTGCAGCACGCAGATCGGTGTGGGCGTCCTGCCTCGTCATGCGTTTGATCAGCCGTATGGCGAGCGGGGATGCGTTTGCTATCCGGCCAGCGTATTCATACGTCCGGTCCATCAACTCGTCGTCCGGGTAGACTCGATTCACCAGTCCGATTCGCTCCGCCTCCTGCGCATCGATGAAGTCAGCACTCCAGAGCAACTCCCGGGCGCGAGGTGTACCAATAAGTCTTGGCAGCAAGTATGCACCGCCAAGACCGGGTATCAGCGCAAGGCTCGCATAGGTTTCCGCGAAGCGCGCGCTCTGCGCCGCATATCGCATGTCGCACATCAAGGCTATGTCCAGGCCACCGCCAGTGGCGATGCCATTCAAGGCCGCGATCACCGGCTTGTCGATTTCATCGAGCTTCAGCGGCAAACGATGAATGAAGTCAGTGAGGCGGTGCCTGATGCCTGCCGACGTCGAAGCCGCGCTCTTGGCAAATCCCGTTGTGTCGCCCCCGGTCGTGAAGGCACCGCCTGTTCCGGTGATGACGATCACATTCACCGCATCACTGGATCGGCATTCTTCGAGCGCGTCAACCCAGGCGAGCAACATGTCATCCGTGAAAGCGTTGAGCTTTTCGGGACGATCTATGCGGATGGTTGCGACCTTTTCGTTGATATCGAATCGTAAGTGCTCAGACATGCTTGCGGTCCCTGATTTCGGCGACCACATCGGCTGCCGCCTCTGCGAAGAATACCGGCTTGCGCCGCTCGAAGAATGCCGACACTCCTTCTTGAAACTCTCCGCCAAGGGACATCGCCAGTGACTGTGCCAGATCCTCGTACATGAACATGCCTTCCAGGTCAGTTTCAAAGCTGCGTCCCATAACCTGCTTGGCCAGGCTCATGGCGCGAACCGGCCCCATCGCAATTTCCTTCGCTCTTTCCAAACCAGCCTCGTAGATGCGTTCGTTAGGAACAACCTCGTCAAACAAGCCCAGAGCATGCCCCTTGGAAGCATCAATGGTGCCGTTGCCGATGACGAAGCTCTTCGCCCGTGCCATGCCCAACAGGCGCGGTAGCATGTACATGGTAGCTACATCGGGCACAACACCGAGCTTGAAGAACGTGGAGACGAGCTTCGCGCCTTCTGCAGCAACGACCACGTCACCCGCAAGGGCAAGTCCGATTCCTCCGCCGACCGCAGCACCATTCAGACCGACAATAACTGGCTTGGGAAATCGAATGAGTGGCAACAGCCACGCGCCGAGTCTGCAAAAGCGCCTGTGCACCTCCCACGAGGATTCAATATTGCTCAGTGTCTCGAGGTTCCCACCGGAGCAGAACACTCCCTGGCTCCCGGTGAGATACACGACACGCACCTGGTCGTCCGCCTGAGCGTCCTGAAGTGCCTGCGACAACGCATTGCGCATTTCATTGGAGAGCGAATTGCGCGTCTCATGATCGGACAGACGCAGAATCTGAACCGCCCCGTCGCGCTCGCAGTGCATTATGTTTGTGGTGTGCATCAACTTATATCTCCCCGCCTGACCCAGTTGTTTCGGCATTCGTGCGTCTCGCGTCAAGCGCAGACGCGATAACACAGAGCAAAAACTATGCCACACCGGGATACCGCCCAGGGCAAGATGCCCTGCTGCGCAAGCGTGAATCAGCCGGCCGCCGAGGCACCTGAATGCACAGAAGTGCCCCCAATCCGTACATGCGGTGTCTGCCCCGGCAACACTTTGCTGTTTACCGGTTCACCATCCATACGCTCGCAAACTCGTTCGGCCGGCAGTGGCGTAGTCGATGTGGTCGAGGCGTGGGCGCAAACATAATAACGCCCGGTCTGAAGGTCGGCTTCGGCAAACTGGGCCTGGTGCGGTTATTGCTGCATCACGATGCATACCCACACTACAGTAGCCTCAATCATGACCATTCGCAGGAGAGAAGTTTCGCATTGCATTTCTTGCAAAGCTGCGGCCGTCGCAGCTGGCGGCAGTGCCTCAGCTTTCGCACGATCATCAGAGCGCTACCTCAAGAATGCCAATCCGGGTCAACGTACCGATTGCGGCAACCGGCAACATCAACGTGATGACGCGATTTGCTTGTGGGCGGGTTGCCTCATGATTGCCGGCAGATCCGATCAACCGCTGCATACCGAAGCCCTATCGAAACAGGAGAAAACCAATGACTGAGTTGAACTACGACGGCCGCCAAGGCCAAAAGCAATTGAGCGGTCTGCGCATTGATGAAATCGAGGTGGTATTGCTGGATACGACGCCGAGACTGAAACGGCGTATCCCCACCGGGGCTCTCGCATTCGGCGACAAGAACAGCCCGGTGGGCAAGCCGGTGCTGGTGCGTGTGCGTGCCGGTGGCCTGTTTGGGTGGAGCCAGCTGCGACCTGCCAACCCATACCAGGGGGACACAGCAGCAGGCACCTATGCAGCTTTGCGCGATTTCTACGCGCCCAAGCTGATCGGTCAGGACGCGACGAGATGCGTGGCGATACTTCGGCAATGCGAAACGATGCTGCCGGACAACCCGGTGCCACAGGCACTGCTGGACATGGCGCTGCACGACTTGATAGGCCGCGCCGTCGGAGTGCCGGTGCACACGCTGCTGGGCGGCGCTTGCCGCGATCAGATTCCGATGGAGTGGTCGATTGGTCTGGCAGACGAAGAGACCATGATCAGGGAAGCAGCCACAGCCATAGAGCGCCTGCAAGTACCCTACCTTTGCGTCAAGGTCGGCCCTTCGCACAGGCTCGACGATGACGTGCGCGCGGTCACCCGCATTCGCCAACATGTAGGCCAGCATGTGAAGCTGGGAATGGACGCCAACACCAGTTATGACCTGCTGTCTGCCACGCTGCTACTGGAGAGGCTGGCCGACGTGGGCATCACCTACTTCGAACAGCCGTTGCCCGTGCGTGCAGTGCGCGACACCGCCGTACTACGCAGCCGGGCGCGCGGCTGCGCGATCATGGCCGACGAGTCGGTATACAGCACTGCGGACGCGCTTGCCCTCACGGCGGGAGAGGCCTTCGATGTGCTCGCGCACAAATTCATCAAGTCTGGCGGCTTCAGGCGCGGCCGTGAAATTGCAGCCATAGCCGATGCAGCCGGGCGCAGCGTCAATTGCGCCGGGACTGCCAACGGCGTCTATATGGAGGCAATCGCCGGGGCTCACCTGTGCGCAGCGGTGCCGAACCACATCTTCGGAGCTGAGTTTGTCATGGGGATGCCGGTAGTAGATGAGGACCCGCTGGTGCAGAACAAGCCGCTGGAACTGAAGAACGGCCACTCCAATGTGCCGATGCTGCCAGGTCTGGGTGCAGAACTCGATGAATCAGTCCTTGCACGCCTAACCATGGCGAGGGAAGTGTTCGGCGTCAAATAGAGCAGGTGCTCCGGGCAAGCTACAAGCTTGCCCGGATGCATGGCGGTCCTTCGCGTGAGAACGCAAAACGGCCAAGCGTCTGACGCTTGACGTACAAATTGAGACCAGACTCGAGGCCCGGTCCTCGCATGCCGACGTCAAGGGTCTCTTCAACGTCAACCATTCACCACGAGCTCATTCGGATGGATTGCAATCTCAGCCACAGGGTGGAACCCCACCTTCATGGCATGACAAGCTACCGTCCCCTCGCCGACCCTGCGCAACACGGGCTCGGATCGGTCGCACTCTGCATGCGCTAGCTCACACCGTGGCCGAAAGGCACAACCTGCCCCTGCTCCGACCGCGCCAGTTATCGCAACCAGTGGTGTAGACGAACTGCGTGCGCCATCCAGGGAAGGAATAGACGACAAAAGGAGCCGCGTGTAGGGATGGCGTGGCTCGGAGAACAACTCGGCCGCTGGTTGCACCTCGACGATCTTGCCAAGGTACATGACTGCGGCCCGATCGCAGACGCGACGCACCACCGAGAGATCGTGCGTGATCAGGATATAACTCAGGTCGAACCGGGTCCGCAATTCGAGCAACAGGCTCAAGACCAACGACTGGACCGACATGTCCAGACCGGCGGTCGGCTCATCAAGCACAACGACCTTGGGTTTGAGCATGACAATTCTCGCCAGCGCCACCCGCTTGAGTTGTCCACCAGACAACTCGTGGGGGAATCGACGCTTGACCGATGGATCGAGACCAACCGCCCCCAACATGGCGTCGATACGCTCATCGCGCTGGGCACGATCGCGCACGCCGTGAACAACTAGCGCCTCGTGCAGTGCGCCTCCGATGCTCCACCAGGGATCCAATGATGCCCCTGCGTCCTGGTGCATGTACTGCACGTCCTGCCGGTCGATACGCGCCCGCTGGATAGGAAGCCCGGTTACTTCTTTGCCATTGAGTGCAATGCGTCCACCACTCTCTTGCTGAAGCCCCAGGATGGCACGTGCGAGTGTCGTCTTTCCAGACCCGGACTCGCCCACCACTCCCAGTATTTCCCCGGCGGCGAGCGTCAGGTTTACACCGGCCACAGCTCTCAAGCCCTTGGCAGGACTGCGAAACCAGCGTTTCCGCCCAGGAAAAGTTACCTCGAGGCCTTCGACAGAAAGAATCGGATTCATGGTTGCGTCTATGTTTCGCTGACAGGTTGCGTGGCGCCGCTATCGGTGAGCAGGCAATTGACGCGATGCCGCGGCTTGATTTGCTTGAGCTCGGGCGGTCGTGTGGAGCAGGCATCGCGCGCCAGGCTGCAGCGGGTTCGGAAGCGGCATCCGGACGGCGGATCGATCAGCGTCGGTACCGTACCCGCTATGCCCTGCAAACCAACCGCTCGATCCGGATGGCAATTGATCAGTGCAGTCGTGTACGGATGCAGGGGTTCATTCAGGACCACGGCCGTTGGCCCCGATTCGACGGTCTGACCGGCATACATGACGACGACTTCATCACAGATCCGGGTGACCACACCGAGGTCATGGGTGACAATCAACAGCGAAACGCCAAAGTCTTGGACCACTTGCTCCAGAAGGTCGAGAATCTCGCGCTGGGTGGTGACATCCAGGGCCGTGGTCGGTTCGTCGGCGACGATCAAGGACGGCTTGCAAGACAACGCCCCCGCGATAAGCAAACGCTGACGCTGCCCCCCGGAAAACTGGTGGGGATAGCGTTCCAGTGCGGCTTCAGGATCCGGGATCTGCATTTTTCCAAGCAGTTCGATCAAGTGTTCACGGTCGGAGCTGTCCGAGCCCTTCGGCTGACCGGAGCCATTCGACCGCCCACGATGCCAGCGCATGATCTCCATCAATTGTTTGCCGACCTTGAAGACCGGATTCAGGGCGAGATACGGATCCTGGGGGATGAAGCCGATGCGAGAGCCCCGAATGGTATTGGCGAGCGTCTTCTCATCGAGCTCGAGGATCGCCGTTTGATCGAACAGGATGCTCCCGCGCTCGACGATCGCGTTCCGAGGCAAGATCCCCAGCACAGATTTGAGAATCGTCGACTTGCCGCATCCCGACTCACCAACAATTCCGACTATCTTCCCGCTGGGAACCTCCATGTCGACGAAATCAAGAATCTTGGCGACGCCCTCATCGGTGCGTATCGACAGCTTCAAGTTCGATATTTCAAGTAAGTTCACTGTTTGATTCCCTGATTAACGTGATCGCCGCAGACGTGGATCGACCAGGTCGCGCAACCCGTCGCCGATCAAGTTGAATCCCAGAACGGTCAGAAAAATTGCGATGCCCGGGAAAAGGGAGAACCACCACGCAGTGGGAAGGTAAAGCCGGGCTTGAGCAATGGCCAGACCCCAATCGGGGTCCGGCGGCGCCGCGCCGATACCCAGGAACGCCAATGTTGCGGCCACCAGGATCGTGAATCCGAGCCCGACCGTCGCGCGAACAATGATTGACGACAGCGAGTTCGGCAAAATGTGCAGGAACATGATCCGCCAACGACCGGCGCCCAAGCTATGCAACGCGTCAACGAACAAGGAGCTTTTGAGGCGCCGGGTATCCGCATACACGATCCGCGCAAAGAATGGCCAATATGCCGCGGTCAGCGCAATCATTGCGCTCGCCTTGCCTGCGCCGAGCAGTTGCGCGATTGCAAGGGCCAACAGCAGTTGGGGAATACTCAGGAAAACGTCGGTCACACGCATGATCACATGTGAAGGAACACTGTTCGAATAGCCCGCGATCAATCCGAGGGTGACTCCGATCAGCAAGGCTGCAATGACAACAATGAGGCCTGTGATCAATGCCGATCGCGTCCCGAGGATGACACGGGTAAAGACGTCCCGACCCAGGTTGTCGGTGCCGAAAATATGCTCTGCGGAGGGCGGCTGCAAGCGCGAAAGCACGTTGATCGCAAACGCGTCATCGGGATAAGGCACAAACATCGGACCGAACGCCGCGACCACACACACCATGAAGACGATCAAAAGCCCGACGGCAGCGGGGATGTCATGCAGAAACTTGCGAATGATCAACATTACATGCGCTCCTTCACACGCGGGTCTAGCAAGGCGAGGATCACGTCTACCGCCACGTTGATCAGCATGTAGACTGCCCCGACCAGCAAAATGACCGCCAGCATAGGTTTGTAGTCCGCGGCAAATATCGCTTGAGACAGATAGGTGCCAAGACCGGGCCACTGGAAGATCGATTCGACCACCACACTGCCCGCGATGACAGCACCGAACAACAGCCCAATCTGCGTGATCGGAGCGGTCAACGAAGGGCGAAATGCATAGATCCACAGAATGCGATAGCGCGGATAGCCCACTGCACGTTCATAGGTTACGAAGTCCTGCTGCAGTGCCTCGAGCATCGCCGCTCGGGTGAATCGGGCGACGGTCGCCACCACCGGCACGGACAGCGTCGCGACCGGTAGAACCAGGTGCCAAGCAGCGTCTCGAAAAGCTCGGCCGTTTCCGGCGAGCAAAGCGTCTACGAGCATGAAACCGGTCTGCAAGGGCGGTTGCGCTACGTCCGCGCTGAGGCGCCCGCTTACGGGGAACCAGCCAAGTTGCATCGCAAGGCCGAGTTGAAGGAGAATCGCCAGCCAGAAGGAGGCGATTCCGATTCCGGCGACCGAGAGTACGCGGATGACGAAGTCGGGCATCCGGTTGTGGTATTCCGCGGCAAGGGTGCCAAGGACGATTCCCAGCGTACCGCCAAGGAGCAACCCGAGGAAAGTCAGTTCAAGCGTTGCCGGAATGCGCCGAACCATGTCCTCAACCACTGGCCGCTGCGAATAGATGCTGACCCCGAAGTCAAGCTGCGCCACTTGCTTCACGTACTGTACAAACTGCTCCGGGAGCGACTTGTCCAATCCATAAAGCACTCGAACTTCTTGTATTTGTTCGAGTGTCGCATTCTCGCCAGCAAGGGCAATGGCCGGATCCGCGGGGATGACTTGAATCAACACGAACATCAGTGCCAACAAGCCCAGAAAAGTTGGCACTACCGAAAGCAATCGCTGGATGAGGAATCGCAACATATTGCTTCCCTTATGGTGCAACCGGCATCAGCAGGCAAGTGAGGACCACCTGCTGCATGCTGTCTGGATGGAAGAGTTTCATCGTTTCGTCGCTCCGCGTTTGCTCATGTTGGTTATGCCACGCTGACTTGTCGGTGCAGGGTCCAAGGCTGGACTTGGCCGAAAACCGCCACGCATTACGGCGCAATCGTCATCAGAATGTTGCCGAACCCATCCTGCCGCATGGTGTGGCCTGGAAAAAGGACTGTGGTTGCGTCCATTTGCTGGATGATGGCTGGGCCGGTGATGACCTGGTCGACAGGCAATCGGCTGCGTTCGTAACATGGGCAGTCGATCCAACCTGTTTCGCGGAAGTGGACCGGCCGTCTTTCCACCAAGGCATCGGACAGTTGATTCCCACCAGGCTGCCGGGGCGCTTCGAGGCGGATCAACTCGCCACTGGCCGTGACGCGCAGGTTGATGATCTCTACCGGCGTCTCCATCGACTTGTGTCGGTATAGCTGTTCGTGGCGCTGATGGAATCGATAAAAAAAATCACTGATCAAGCTCTGGATGTCCGAGGTGGGCGCACCATCCACTTCGATCTCGAAGCCTTGGTGCGCGTACCGCAGATCGGCCGCCCAGCGCACTTGGCGCGCCTGGTCCGGAACCTTGTTCTCATCGAGCCAGGAGACAGCCTTTTTGGTCAGGTCAGCGAACACGCTGGCCACCAGGTCGTAGTTGATGTGGGGAGGCTTCTGCATGCAGGTTCGCGCATGGCTGACCGTCACCTTGGAACCCAGCAACCCCAGTGCACACAGCACGCCCGGACGCGGTGGAACCAGGACGGTGCGGCTGCCAGTCAAAGCGGCGACACTGCCGGCATGCAAACCCCCTGCCCCACCAAACGACACCAGCGTGAAGTCCTGCGGGTCGAAACCCCGTTCGACCGAAATCACCCGCACCGCACCCATCATGTGGTTGTTGACAATTTCGAGTATGCCCTCGGCTGCCGCTTCAATGGTCAATCCCATCGGCTCGGCGATCTGACTGGCGATCGCCTGGCGTGCCGATTTCAGGTCCAGTGTCATGCCTCCATTGAGCAGCGAGTTCGGCAAACGACCCAGCACAAGATTGGCGTCACTCACAGTCGGGAGCTTGCCGCCGCGACCATAACAGACCGGGCCCGGTCGGGCCCCTGCACTGCCGGGGCCTACATTCAGTGCCCCGGAGGGCGTAACCTGCGCAATGCTGCCACCGCCAGCCCCGATGGTATGGATGTCCAGCATGGGGATTGCGATGGGAAAGATGTCAATGCTGCCTTCGGAGGTCTTGGCAGGCTTTCCTCCGTCGATCAGGCAGACATCCGTACTGGTGCCACCCATGTCGAACGTGATCAAGTCGGCCACGCCAATGCTCTCACCGCTGAAGAGCGCGCCCACCACGCCCGCCGCCGGCCCCGACATGACCATCTGTACCGGTTCGCGTGCCGCCTCCGCGGCGCTCACCACGCCACCGTCCGACTTCATGATCATCAAGGGGGCGTGCAACTGGCGCTCGGCCACGCCGCGCTGCAACGCACTGATGTAATGGCTGACTTTGGGCTGCAGGTAGGCGTTCAGCACCGTCGCCATCGAACGTTCATATTCCCGAAAAACCGGAAGAATCTCCGAAGACAGGCTGACCTGCAAACCTGGCGCCATCGCCCGCAGAATCTCGGACACCTTGCGCTCGTTCTCGGAATTCGCATACGAATGCAGAAGGCAGATCGCGATGGATTCAACGCCTTTGTCCAACAGAGTCTGAAGTGCAACGCGGGTGCTTGCTTCGTCCAGCGCTTTGCTGATGCTGCCGTCCTTCTCCGTTCGCTCGCCGACCTCGACGATCCTGTCCGGCGAAATCGGCTTGTGCGGCTTGACCCAGCTGTTCATGCTCGCGGAACGGGGGATTTCGTGCCGGGCAATCTCCAGTACGTGCCTGAACCCCGCGGTGGTGACCATGCCTGCGCGGGCACCTTTTCCCTCCAGGATCGCGTTCGTTGCAACGGTCGATCCGTGAATGACCTGCTTCAACTGGTCCGTCGATGCTTCGGCCTGGCGCAGAACCCGCTCCAGACCCTGAAAGAAAGCAATGGAGGGATCTTCCGGGCTCGAGGGCACTTTGTCCACGAACATCTGTCCGGTCGAAGAATCCACCAGAACCAGATCGGTGAATGTTCCACCAATATCGATACCCAGCAGCAGTTCACGCATTCCCATTGGAAGTCACCTCATCCTTGAAAGAAAAATAGCCATCGTTGCGATGGAACATATCTGTCGG
>JAPWHR010000057.1 GCA_027214345.1 Comamonadaceae bacterium G21597-S1 | reverse complement strand
CTGTTAATCAGTGCGATCGTCCATACAACCGGTTTGATTGATAACGAACCTTATGATCTTGTAAAAATAATCCTGCAGCTGACCCTCGGCAGCGCTCTTGGGGCTCGTTTTTCCGGTTACTCCTTCAGGCAGATCGGACGGATCATGCTCCTGGCAGTCGGTATGGCCTTTGTAATGATGGGCGTTACATTGCTTGTATCCGCCCTCTTGTCTCAGATTACCGATGCCAGTTTTGAAGCCCTTATCC
>JAPWHR010000056.1 GCA_027214345.1 Comamonadaceae bacterium G21597-S1 | reverse complement strand
GCTGATGACACCGCAAATGTTATTAACGCTGGGATTCAGCGGCGTGCTTGCTGCGCTGATTGCCTGCTGGATAAAAATCAAACCTGCCACCTCGCGTCTGCGCAGTGTTCTTTTCCGTGGAGCCAATATTCTGGTTTCTGTACTACTGATTTTGCTGGTCGCCGCACTGTTTTATAAAGACTACGCCTCGTTGTTCCGCAATAACAAAGAGCTGGTGAAATCCTTAAGCCCCTCTAACAGCATTGTTGCC
>JAPWHR010000055.1 GCA_027214345.1 Comamonadaceae bacterium G21597-S1 | reverse complement strand
TCGTAAGGGTTCCTGACGCACATTCGGCAATCCGAATCCTCGATCCCAGCGGACAAGTTCAGGCAGCCGCAGCAGGCCATCGCTTTGACATCAACCTGCCGATGGCGCTGGGGTTCAGCGAACCCGATCCCTAAGGTAGGGGAGGGCTGCCTTGAACGATCAGATCGCGATGGCCACCGAACGGCGCGCCCACCTGCCCGACCGCAAGCGCCGCGAGCTGCAGCACGCGGTGCGCATCCTGTTCGAGGAGTTCGAGGA
>JAPWHR010000054.1 GCA_027214345.1 Comamonadaceae bacterium G21597-S1 | reverse complement strand
GTTCCACCGTGAACCCCGCTGCCTCGAGACGGGACATCATCAGCGCCTGGCAGCCTTCATCGGCCGGCGTGACCGACCTGCGCGCGATGAGATTTCGAGTCAGCTCAAGGGTTTGGGACATAGGAAGGCGCGAGACCAAGGTGCTGCCGGGCGGCTCGCGTTTATACGGCGGGGACGCCGGGCGGGCAAGCGAAAATCGCTCCGCGGAAAGTTCGGCGAAAGCCCCGGCCTGTCATCAAAACGTCACATTGCGGTCATGTAATG
>JAPWHR010000053.1 GCA_027214345.1 Comamonadaceae bacterium G21597-S1 | reverse complement strand
GAGGTGCGGTGGGGCGCTCATGTCGCGCTCCGCGGCGCATCCACGACGACCGGGCCGGGTCGCCCGATACCCCCGCAGGTGTCGAAGATCATGCGATCACGGTACATCCCGATTCGCCCGCCGACCGGGAGGTTCGCGAGACACGGGCAATATGCTCGGCGCATGGCTGCTGCAACGACCATCACGATCACCGGGGCCGGCGGACAGATCGGCTATGCCCTGCTCTACCGGATCGCAGCGGGCGACATGCTCGGCGCCGACCGCGC
>JAPWHR010000052.1 GCA_027214345.1 Comamonadaceae bacterium G21597-S1 | reverse complement strand
GAAGACGCTGGCGGCGGAGCACCGCGATGCGGCGATGCTCTCGCGCACGCACGGACAGCCGGCGACGCCCTCGACGATGGGCAAGGAGCTCGCCGTGTTCGCGTGGCGGCTGGAGCGGGTCGCGGCGCAGATCGACGCGGGTGAGTATCTCGCCAAGTTCTCGGGCGCGACCGGCACGTGGTCGGCCCATCTGGCCGCCGAACCCGACACCGATTGGGTCGACGTCTCACGGTCGTTCATCGAGGGACTCGGGCTCGGCTTCAACG
>JAPWHR010000051.1 GCA_027214345.1 Comamonadaceae bacterium G21597-S1 | reverse complement strand
ACCAGGACCATTGTCGCGGCTGGCGCATGTGTGTGTCCGGCTGCCCGTATAAGAAGGTGTTCTTCAACCATCACAGCGGCAAAGCCGAGAAATGCACACTGTGCTATCCACGGCTGGAAGTCGGACAGCCAACAGTGTGCTCGGAAACTTGCGTTGGACGACTGCGCTACCTGGGGGTGCTCCTCTACGACGCCGACCACGTCACCTGGGCCGCATCTCAGCCCGACCCACGTACCCTGTACGCCGCCCAGAGAGACATCCTCCTC
>JAPWHR010000050.1 GCA_027214345.1 Comamonadaceae bacterium G21597-S1 | reverse complement strand
TTCCACAATGCCACAACTCCAGCGCCACGTGTTTCTTCGGCGCGATTTGCGGCAACGGGCCGATTACTTCGCTAACCCCTCGCTCAAGCGGAGCGCCAACGGCAGGCCACCAGGGCCCGGTCGGCGGTACGCGGTACATTTTCGCCAACCGGGCCCTGGCGTCCTGCCGTTGCCGCCCGCTTAGCTCGAACGTTGAGGCTGTAAAAAAATCTCTTCCCTCTGAAACTTGTCAGTGCCCCGGGGCTCCCAACAGTGCGAGCAAAGTTG
>JAPWHR010000004.1 GCA_027214345.1 Comamonadaceae bacterium G21597-S1 | reverse complement strand
CGCAGAGCACCCCACCGTCCTGATCCTGCGACATTGCCTGCACGCCGAGAACCACGACCGCCGCCCAGGCCAGGCGAGGTGGGTGGGGGGCGTAGTGAAGTAAAGGGGGAATCGATGGGCGAAGCCCATCGAGGAGGACATGAACGGAGCCCCCCACCCGCCTCGCCTGGCCCACCACCGTCGTTACGCCGGAACCAGCATCCAGGACCCCTGACAGGCCACGGTTGTTGCACCAAGGAAATCGACGAAAAACGCCCACCGCATCACCATGCCGACGTCACGGGGGAAACATCGTCATCGTTCAGCGTCAAGCCGCAAACCAGTGCCGCGTCCGGTTCGCAAAAGCCACCAGAGACAACATCACCGGAACCTCGACCAGCACGCCGACCACCGTTGCGAGCGCGGCACCCGAATGCAGGCCGAACAACGAGATGGCCACGGCCACGGCCAGTTCGAAGAAGTTGGACGTCCCGATCAAACACGCCGGCGCGGCGATATCATGCGGCAGCTTCATGCGACGCGCCGCCACGTAGGCGATGGCGAAGATGCCGTAACTCTGCAGCACCAGCGGCACGGCGATCAGCAGAATGATCAAGGGCTTGGCGATCAGCGTCTCGGCCTGGAATCCGAACAACAGCACCACGGTGGCGATCAGGCCGACGACGGACCAGGGCTTGAGCGCGGCCACGCCCTGCGCGAGACGCTGCGCGCCGCCCCGGGCCATCCAGGCCTTGCGGGTCAGCACGCCGGCCACCAGCGGCAACACCACGTACAACACGGTGGACAGCAGCAGCGTCTCCCAGGGCACGGTGACGTCGGTCACGCCCAGCAGAAAGGCGGCGATCGGGGCGAACGCAAACACCATGATCAGGTCGTTGACCGACACCTGCACCAGCGTGTAGTTCGGGTCGCCTTTGGTCAGCTGGCTCCAGACGAAGACCATCGCGGTGCACGGTGCCACGCCGAGCAGGATCATGCCGGCGATGTATTCGCTGGCCGACTGTGGATCGACCCAGGGCGCGAACACGTATTGAAAAAACAGCACCGCCAGCGCCGCCATCGTGAACGGCTTGACCAACCAGTTGATGACCAGGGTCAGCACCAGGCCACGCGGTCGCTTGCCGACATCCTTGACCGCGGCCAGATCGATCTGGATCATCATCGGGTAGATCATGACCCAGATGAATACGGCCACCACGAGGTTGACGTGCGCCAGCTCGATGTCGGCAATGGTCTGGAACAGGCCGGGCAACCACAGGCCCAGCGCGACACCGGCCAGGATGCCCAGGCCGACCCAGACGGTCAGGAAACGTTCGAACAAACCCATCGCAATACCCCTGTAGCATCCATACTTGTCTCGTGAAGGCGGCACGGCGCTCATCGCGGCGTCGACTTCGACGGCCGTCGCCGTGCATGTGTTCGCACCGGCGGCCGGCCACCGGTGCAGGGCTCAGCCCCAGCAGCAGATCGGCCCGCAGCCTGGCAGGCGCAGCCAGGTCGGCAGGGACGGACGCCGGCAGGCGGCGCTGCACGGCGGAGCCGGCTCGCGCAGCCGCTTGAACAGGCACGCAATCCGCGCGCGTACGGCCGCGCTCAGCAACATGACGAAGCCTTGCTGCCGGCCGGGGACGGCGCCGCGGAGCAACAAGCGCCGGCGGGCTGGGTCGTCGCGGCAGCCAGGGCCTTGGGCTCGCCGAACACCGCGATGTCGCCCATGGTGTGGAACTGCTCCCAGGCAATGCCTTGCGGATCGGTGACCCAGTGTTTTTCGCTGCGCGCATAACAGCAGCTGGTCGCGCCTTCGTCAAGCAAGGCCATGTCGGCAGCCTCGGCGCGTTGCTTGAGTTCGGCCAGTTCGACCGCATCGTCGGTCTGGAAACCCAGGTGATCGACACCGGCCGCGTGGCCGCGGGCGGAAATCGCGAAGTTCAGTCGCGGGTCGTCCAGCATCCATTTCGCATAGTCCGCCTCGAGCCGGGTTGGCGCCGCGGCGAAGAGCCTGGAATAGAAGCCGACGCTGACGGCAAGATCGTCGACATGGACATGCACATGGAATCGTTTCATCGCGGGTTCTCCTGGTAGACGGTCAACAATGGGTATGGTGGGAGGAGGCATCGAGCTCGCATGCCGCGCCCTGGCAACAATGTGCGGTGAGGTACTGGAGCAAGGCGTTCATGACATCGACCGCCGGACGGTAGATCAGGCTGCGGCCGTCGCGCTCCTGCAGTGCGAGGCCGGCATGCATCAATTCCTTCAGGTGGAACGACAAGGTCGAGGCTGGTACGTCCAGCATGGCGGACAAGGCACCCGGCGTCACGCCTTGCGGACCGGCGCCGACCAGCGCGCGAAAGATGCGCAGGCGCATGTCCTGGGCCAGCGCGGCCAATGCGGTGACGGCTTCTTTTTCTTCCATGTTTCGATTATTACGGAAATATCGAATGAAAAATCAAACCGCGCCGTCGTCAGGGACATCCCGGCCGACCAGCACGGTGGCGACCGACGCGCGCCGGCGCCGCGCCGGCTGCGCGGGATCACTTTGCTTCGTCGATCATCCGTATGGTCTTGTCCTCGACCTCGCGGGCCACCGCAGCCAGCTCCGGATCCTGGGACAACGACGACAACATCTTGACCGGCGTGATCAGGCCGATGCGCGTCGTGCCCTTTTCGGTATAGACCGAGATGCGGCACGGCAAGGCCATGTTCAGCCGCATGTCGGAGGCCAGCACCTTGGCAGCCTGCGCCGGGTTGCAGACCTCGAACACCCGGCACTGTTCGGCGAAGTCGATGCCTTTGCTGCGCAGCGTCGCGCCGAGGTCGTGCACGTGCAGCACACCGAAGCCGTTGCGCTTGACGGCGGCATCCAGGTCCTGGGCGGCCTGCTCGAAGGGTTTGTCGGTTTCGGCGATGTAGTACATGTGGGGGCTCCCATGGCGATCAACGGCCTGTTGTACCCGAAACCGCGGTAACGCGGCTGCGATGGATCAAACGCGCGCCATCACCGGCGGGCGGCGCGGGCCGCGCGCACCACGGGCCTGCCGCGGTCGCTGCCCGTCGCCGCGCCCCCATGCGCGGACAACGTTCCCGACTACAGCGTCAGGATGGTGCAGCCGGTCGTCTTGCGCGCCTCCAGGTCCCGATGCGCCTGCTGGACCTGCTCCAGTGGATACCGCTGGTCGATGCGGATCTTGACCTTGCCGCTGGTCACCACGTCGAACAGCTGGTCGGCCATCTCCTGCGTGGTCTCGCGCGTGGCGATGTGCGTGAACAGCGTCTGGCGTGTCACGTAGATCGAACCCTTGGCCGCCAGCATGGCGGGTGCGAAGGCCGGTGCCGGGCCCGACGCATTGCCAAAACACGCCATCAGGCCGAACGGCGCCAGGCAGTTCAGCGATTTTTCCCAGGTGTCCTTGCCCACCGAGTCGTAGACCACCTTGACGCCCTTGCCGCCGGTGATCTCCTTGACGCGGGCCTCGAAATCCTCGGTGTTGTAGTTGATCATGTGCGCGGCGCCGTGCTCCAGCGCGAGTTTGCACTTGGCGTCGCTGCCGGCGGTGCCGATTAGCTGGTAGCCCAGCGCCTTGGCCCACTGCGTCGCGATCAGGCCGACACCGCCGGCGGCGGCGTGGAACAGGATAGGGTCGCCGGCCTGCAGGCCCTGCACCGGCAAGGTCCGCTTGAGCAGGTATTGCGCGGTCAGGCCCTTGAGCATCATCGCCGCGCCGGTGTCGAAATCGATGGCATCGGGCAACTTGCAGACACACTTGGCCGGCATCACGCGCAGCTCGCAATAACTGCCCGGTGGCTGGCTGGCATAGGCGGCGCGGTCGCCCACCTTCAGGTGGCTCACGCCCTCGCCCACCGCCTCGACGATGCCCGAGGCCTCCATGCCCAGGTGCAACGGCATCGGCAATTTGTACAACCCGTCGCGCTGGTAGACGTCGATGAAGTTCAGGCCGACCGCCTTGTGCCGGATGCGGATCTCGCCCGGGCCCGGGTCGCCGACCTGCACGTCGATCAGTTGCAGGACTTCGGGTCCGCCGTTGTGCTCGATGCGAATCGCTTTGCTCATGAATGCTCCTTGTCGTTGAAACTGCGGGAAATCCGTCGATCAAACCATCAGTCGCGCCATTCCGGACGTCGCTTCTCGACGAAGGCCTGCACCCCTTCCAGCGCGGTCTCGTCCATCATGTTGCAGGCCATGGTCTGGGCCGCGTCGGTGTAGGCGGCGGCAATGCCTTTTTCGAGTTGCCGGTAGAACAGCGACTTGCCCAGTGCCAGCGCGATCCGCGGCTTCGAGAGTATCGCCTGAACCCACCGCTCCACGACGGCGTCGAGCTGCTCGGGTGCGGTCACGCTGTTGACGAGGCCACGCGCCATCGCGGCATCGGCGCCGATGAACTCGCCGGTCACCAGCATCTCGAACGCCGCCTTGCGCCCGATGTTGCGCGACAAGGCCACGCTCGGGGTGGAGCAGAACAGGCCGAAGTTGACGCCGCTGACGGCGAACCGCGCATCGCGCGAGGCCGCTGCCATGTCGCACATGGCCACCAGCTGGCAGCCGGCAGCGGTCGCCATGCCCTGCACCTTGGCGATCACCGGCACCGGCAGGTGTTGCAGCGCCATCATCATGTCGCTGCACTGGTGGAACAACTTCTGGTAATACTCCAGCGACGGCGCCGCGCGCATCTGCTTGAGGTCGTGGCCGGCGCAAAATGCCTTGCCGGCGGCCTGCAACACGACGACACGCACCGAGCCGTCTTCGGCCATCTGCGCAAACGCCTGCTGCAGCGCCGACAGCAGCTCCTCCGACAAGGCATTGAACGCCGCCGGGCGGTTCAACGTCAACGTGCAGACGCCGCGTTCATCGCGGCTGCTGAGCAGGCAAGGTGTTTCGTTCGTCGTCGTCATCGTGTTTTCAACCCGGGTGTATTGCCGGCCGGCAACGCGCCAGCCAGCCCCCAGTGTCACGCAACGCGGGTGCAGGCGTCCAGCGCCTGGTCAATATCCCACAGGATATCGTCGACATGTTCGATGCCCACCGACATGCGGATCATGTCGGGCATCACGCCGGCCTCGAGCTGCTGCCGGGCGTCGAGCTGACGGTGTGTCGTCGACGCCGGATGGATGATCAGCGTGCGCGTGTCGCCGATGTTGGCCAGGTGGCTCATGAACTGCGCCGCCTCGATGAAACGCACGCCGGCCTCGAGCCCGCCCTTGACGCCGAAGGCCAGCAGGCCCGACGTGCCGGGCGCGCCGTCGACGCTGCGCATCTGCCTGCGTACCAGGTCGTGCTGCGGATGGTCGGCCAGGCCGGGGTAGTTGACCCAGCCCACGCGCGGATCTTCCTTCAGGTATTGCGCCACCGTGCGCGCATTGGCGCAGTGCCGCTCCATGCGCACGTGCAGGCTCTCGACACCCTGCAGGATCTGCCAGGCCGAGAACGGCGACAGTGTCGAACCGTAGACGCGCAGCACCTCCATGCGTGCGCGCATGCAATAGGCGAAGTCGCCGAAGGTTTCGTAGAACTTGACGCCATGGTACCCGGGCGAAGGTTCGGTCATGCCGGGGAACTTGCCGTTGTCCCACGGGAACCGGCCGCTTTCGACCATCATGCCGGCCAGCGTCGTGCCGTGGCCGCCGAGGTACTTGGTGGCCGAATGCACGACGATGTCGGCGCCCAGAGCCAGAGGGTTGCACAGGAACGGCGACGGCACGGTGTTGTCGACGATCAACGGCACGCCGTGCGCATGGGCGACCTCGGCGACGGCGGCGATGTCGAGCACCACCAGGCTGGGGTTGCCCAGGCTCTCGGCGAACACCGCACGGGTGTTCGGCCGCATCGCGGCGGCAAAGGCCTGCGGGTCGGTCGCGTCGACGAAGCTCGTCTCGATGCCGAAACGTTTCAGGTTGACCGCCAGCATCGTCACGCTGCCGCCGTACAAGGCGCCGCCGGCCACCACATGGTCGCCCTGCTGCAGGATGGTCATCAAGGCCATCGCCTCGGCCGCCATGCCGCTGGCCGAAGCCAGCCCGGCGCGCCCGCCCTCGAGCGCGGCGACCCGCTCCTCGAGCGCCGCGACGGTGGGATTGCTCAGCCGCGAATAGACGTTGCCGAAGGTCTGCAGGTTGAACAGGCTGGCGGCGTGGTCGGCGCTGTCGAACACGAAGCTGCTGGTCTGGTAGATCGGCAGCGCGCGGGCTCCGGTCGCGCTGTCGGGCACCTGGCCGGCGTGGATGGCCAGGGTCTCGGATTGGAATACATGGTCCGCCATGGTGTCGATCTCCTCGTCGCCTTTCAGGCGCGCCGCTTGGCCGAGATGACCCGGGTGTTGACGCCGACCCAGTTCAGGCCGCCGAACAGGCGCGCGTGTTCGATCTTGACGCAGCGGTCCATGACCGAGGCCAGCCCGCTCTCGCGCGCCAGCTGGTCCGCGTCCAGGTTGACGACGCCGATCTGCTGCCACAGGCACCGGGCCCCGATCGCCACCGCCTGGCGCGCGATCGGCAGCGCGTCCTCGGTGCGCCGGAACACATCGACCATGTCGACCGCAAACGGGATCTCGGCCAGATCGCCATACACCCGCTGGCCGAGGATCTCGCCGCCGGCATAACGCGGGTTCACCGGCACGACGGTGTAGCCGTGCGACTGCATGTATTTGCTGGCGAAATAACTGGGACGGTGCCATTCGGCGGACAGGCCGACGACGGCAATCGTGCGGCACGTGCGCAGGATGTGGGTCAACGCGTGGATCGTGTTCATGTTTGCTTCAAGCTGCTCGATCGGTCCGCCAGCCAGGCGACTTGCCGCCGCGCACCGCTGCTCCAGACGATAACAGGCAGGGCCGGCCGCTCCAGCGCGGCAGTCGCCCGCTCGTACCCGGTGAACATGATGCCACCATCGCCGCCCACGCCCACGGCGCGGCTGATCGCTGCGGCTGGCGCATCAATGCGCGCGACAGAACGCATCGATCCCGCCGCCATTTGCCGCTAGCATCCGAGTTTGATTTCCGCACGGCGCCAGACCGTTTCCACGGCACACCGGCCGCCGGCCGTTCCCATCCAAGGAGTCCTCCATGCTCACGCTCTACATCGGCAACAAGAACTACTCGTCCTGGTCCATGCGGCCCTGGGTGCTGCTCACGCAGGCCGCCATCCCGTTCGAGGAAGTGGTGGTCCGATTCGATTCCTTCGCGGCCGATTCGCAGTTCAAGCGGACCATCGGCGCGCTGAGCCCGACCGGCAAGGTGCCGTTGCTCGTCGACGACGGCCTCGCGGTCTGGGACACCCTGGCGATTGCCGAATACCTGGCCGAAAAGTTCCCCGATCGCCATCTGTGGCCGCAAGACGCCCGTGCCCGCGCCCGGGCCCGCAGCGTCTGCGCCGAAATGCACGCGGGCTTCCAGAACCTGCGCGGCGCCTGCGGCATGAACATCGAGGCCAGCCTGGCGCAGGCAGGCGCACTGATCTGGCGCGACCAGCCGGGTGTGCGGGCCGATGTCGCGCGCATCGTCGCCATGTGGACCGAGTTGCTGGACGAACACAAGGGCCCGATGTTGTTCGGCCCGTTCTCGATCGCCGATGCGATGTTCGCGCCGGTGGTGATGCGCCTGACCCGGTTCGCGTTGCCAGTGCCGGAACCCATCACGGCCTACATGCGCCGGGTCGAGGCCTTGCCCGGTGTCGCGGCCTGGATCGAAGGCGCCTTGCAGGAGAAGGACTTCCTCGATTTCGAGGAGCCGTACCGACTCGCCCGCTGAGCGCGACAGCCCGGTCGCCGGCCGACGCGCGGCACCTACACTCGTGCCCATGGAAATTTACCTGGTCGGCGGCGCGGTACGCGACACCTTGCTGGGCCTGCCGGTCAAGGACCGGGACTGGGTCGTCGTCGGCGCGTCCCCGCAGCAGCTGGTGGACCGCGGCTTCGTGCCCGTGGGCAAGGATTTCCCGGTGTTCCTGCACCCGGCCAGCAAGGAGGAATACGCGCTGGCGCGCACCGAACGCAACTCGGCGCCAGGCTACAAGGGTTTCACGGTCCATGCCGCGCCCGACGTCACGCTGGAGCAGGACCTGGCCCGGCGCGACCTGACGATCAACGCGATCGCGGTCTCCCGCCAGCAACTCGCCGCCGACGGCAGCTTCGACCCCGCAACCGTCACGCTGGACGATCCCTACCACGGCCAGCGCGACCTGCAGCGGCGCGTGTTGCGCCATGTCACCGACGCCTTCCACGACGATCCCGTGCGCATATTGCGGGTGGCGCGTTTCGCCGCCCGCTTCGACGCTTTCCGCGTCGCGGACGAAACCCTGGCGCTGATGCGCTCCATGGTGGCCAACGGCGAGGTCGATGCGCTGGTGGCCGAACGGGTCTGGCAGGAACTGGCACGCGGCCTGATGGAGGACACGCCCTCGCGCATGCTGCAGGTGCTGGCCGATTGCGACGCGCTGGCCCACCTGCTGCCCGAACTGGCGGACGCGCCGGCCGAGGCCGGATCGGCGATGCAACTCGGCGCCCGGCTGGTCGACGAAGCCGCCTGCGAACAGGCGCCGCTGAGCGTGCGTTTCGCCAGCCTGTGCCGCGCCGTGGCGGACACGTCCCGCATCGCAGCCATGTGTGCGCGCCTGCGCGCACCCAACGGCTGCCGCGACCTCGCGCTGCTGGCCGCACGCGAGAGCGCCGCCATCGACGACAGCGGCGACCGTGACGCGGCCGGCCTGGTCGCGCTGATCGAACGCTGCGACGCCCTGCGCAAGCCGGCACGGTTCCACGAACTGCTGCAGGTCTGCGCCATCGGCGCCATCGTCGACGCGCGCATCGGCGCCGATGTATACCCGCCGCTGCGCCGCCTGCACACGGCACTGGCGGCGGCGCAGGCGGTTCCCACCGACGCGATCGCGCGCCGGGAGCTGGCCGCCGGCCGGAGCGGGCCGGCCGTCGGCGCGGCCATCCATGCCGCACGGGTCGAGGCGGTGGCCGCCGTCAGCGCAGCCTGACGGCGCCGCGGGCCGGGCGAAGGGCCTCAGCGCATGCCCAGCACCGTCTTGCCGAACAGGTCGGCGTGTTCGCGCGGCGGCGAGCGCCAGTATTGCGGCGGCGCCGTGACCTGGCCGCCGAGTTCGGCCGCCGCATGCCAGGGCCAGCGCGCGTCGAAGATGATGCCGCGCGCGATCGCCACCAGATCGGCCTGGCCGCTGGCGACGATGGCCTGTGCCTGGGACGGTTCGGTGATCAGGCCGACGGCGATCGTCGCGACGCCGGTTTCCTCGCGGATCCGTTGCGCGAACGGCACCTGGTAACCGGGGCCCAGCGTGATCTTCTGCGCCGGCGAGATGCCGCCGCTGGAAGCGTCGATCCAGTCGACGCCACGCGCCTGGAGCTGGCGCACAAAAACCAGTGTCTGCTCGATGTCCCAGCCACCGTCGATCCAGTCCGTGGCCGAGACCCGCACGCCGACCGGCTTGTCCTCGGGAAACGCGCCGCGCACGGCGTCGAACACCTCGAGCGGGAACCGCATCCGGTTCTCCAGCGAACCGCCGTAGGCGTCGTCACGCCGGTTGGCAATCGGCGACAGGAACGCGTGCAGCAAGTAGCCATGCGCGGCATGCAATTCGATGCCGTCCAGGCCGAGCCGGGCCGCGCGGCGGGCGCTGGCCGCGAACGCATCGCGGATCCGCTGCAGGCCGGCGGCGTCCAGCGCCAGCGGCGCCGTCTCGCCATCGCGGATCGGCACGGCGGACGGCGCGTGCGCCAGCCAGCCGCCATCGTCCACCGGTATCTGCTGGCCGCCGTTCCAGGGCTCCCGGCTCGAGGCCTTGCAGCCGGCATGGCCGAGCTGCACGATGACGGGCATGGCGCTGTAGCGACGGATCGACTCCAGCACGCCGCCCAGGGCCGCCTCGGTCGCATCGTTCCACAGCCCCAGGTCGCCGGGCGTGATGCGGCCCTCGGACTCGACCGCGGTGGCCTCGATGCACAACATGCCGGCCCCCGACAGCGCCAGCTGGCCCAGATGCATCAGGTGCCAGGGCTGGGCCTGGCCATCGACGGCGGAATACTGGCACATCGGCGAGACGACGATACGGTTGGGCAACCGGACGCTGCGCAGGGCGAAGGGCGAGAACAAGGCACTCATGCGGATTCCTGTACGGTGATGACAACGCGCATTCTCGCAAGCGGCGTCGACCCGTGCCGCGGCGGCGTGCGATGTCCCTCGGCCGCCGCGCAAGCGACACGCCTGCGCCCGGCTGGCGGCCGTCGCGCGTGGCGACGGCCGGCCGCTACGGCCGTTCGTGCGCGATCAGGCCCTGTGCCCGGCACAGCTGCGCAATCGCGCGTCGTTCGTCGGCCTCGATGCCCAGTTGCGGTTCGCGGCAGGCCGCCGACGGAAACAGGCCTTGCAGGCGCAACACCTCCTTCATGCGCGGTCGGAAGTCGCGGATCGGCAAGCGCCAGCAATACCGGGCGATCGGACCAAGCTGGTCCCAGATGGCACGCGCCGCGGCCAGCTCACCGACATGCACGGCATGGTGCATGGCCACGAGTTCGCGCGTGGCCGTGCCGGCAAAACCGATCAGGGCTCCATTGCAGCCCATCAGCATGGCCTCGAAAATGAAGGTATCGCTGCCGGTGAGCACGCCGATCGGATGCTTCAAACCACGTGCAACCTCGATGGTCTGCAGCGTCTGGCCGACGTCGAAACTGGCCTCCTTGATTGCCACAAGCTGCGGTATCTCGGCCATGGCCCGCAGGATCTCGGGCGTGTAGTCCGGCCCCCAGCCCTTGGGAAACTGGAAACAGACCATGGGCAGGTCCGCCGCCTGCGCAATGGCTCGGTGGAAACGCACGATCATCTCGCTGGGCACCGGCGCGCCGCTGAAGGTGGGAAACGGCGGGAACACCGTCAGGCCCTGCGCGCCCGCATCGCGCAGTCGCGCGGCCTTGCTCGCCGCGGCCCGCGTCGAGCCGGCGACCACGCCCGAGAACAGCGGCACGCGGCCATCCACGACACTGCGGCAGACACGGATGATGCGCAGCTGTTCGTCGTCGTCGAGCGCGATCACTTCGGAGGCGTCGACATTCATGACGATACCCGCCGGCTGCTGCGCGGCGATCCAGTCGATATAACGCTCCAGCGTCGGCCAGTCGATGTCGCCGCCATCAACCATCGGCAACATCGGGGCGGCGATCACGCCGGTGAAGGGTCTGTGGTGCATGGGGAGTCTCCTTGCCAGTCAATACCGGATCACCCCGTTGCGCATGAAACACTCGGTGATCTCGTCGCAATATTCGGTGAAGCGGGCGCTGCCGACCACGGCCTGGTTGCGTGGCCGCTCGAGCTCGATCGGGATGATCTTCTCGATCCGGCCCGGTCGCGGCGTCATCACGACGACCCGGTCCGCCAGCGCGACCGCCTCGGAGATGCCGTGCGTGACGAAGATCAGCGTATGGCGCTGGCGCAGCCACAATTTCTCGAGGTCGATGCGCATCTGTTCCCGCGTCAGCGCGTCCAGCGCGCCGAACGGCTCGTCCATCATCAACAAGGTCGGATCGTGGATCAGCGCGCGCACGATGGCCACCCGCTGGCGCATGCCGCCCGACAGCTCGCGCGGCCGCCGGTCCTGGAAGTCGCCGAGGCCGACGTCGGCCAGCAGTTGCCTGGCCCGGTCGCGGTACTGGTTGGCGTCCAGCCCGCGCAGTTCGAGCTGGATCAGCACGTTGTCGAGCACGTTGCGCCAGTCCAGCAGCACCGGACTCTGGAACACGATGCCCAGATCGGTCTGCGGGCCGGTCACGTCGCGGCCGGCCACTTGCACCACGCCGGACGAGAACGGCAACAGGCCGGCCACGATGCGCAGCATCGTGCTCTTGCCGCAGCCCGATGGACCGACCACGGCCACCAGCTCGCCGGCGCACACCTCGAGATCGAGTCCGTCCAGCGCATGGGTGACCATGCCGGCACGCTCGAACGTCTGTCGCAGGTCGCGGATGGCGATATGGACCGATCCGCCCGCAACGCGCGGATCGGTCACCGAAGCCGGCGGGGCGGAGTCGTGCTGCTGCGGCAACACACTCACTTGGGCAGGAACTCGTTGGTGTGGAAGGTGGTCCACGGCTCCTTGGTGTCGAGATCGCGGTACTGCTTGAGCAGGCTGATGGTCTGCTCCCAGTCGGCCTGCGCGCCCATTCCGATGCGCCCCTTGGAGTTGGGCGAGTCGAGCAGTTCGAAGTCGACCATCATCTGGTCGAGCGTGGACTGCCGGTTCAGGTCGGGCTTGACCTTCATCGCGGCATCGACGGCCGCCTGCGGGTTCTTCTTCGCCTCTTCCCAGGACCGCACCGACGCCTTGACGAAGCGGCGCACCAGGTCGGGCTTGTTCTTGATCGTGCTGGTCGTGGTCAGGATGGTCATGCCGACGATGTTGGCCCCGTGATCGGCATACCGCAGGGCGGCCGGCTCCTGGCCCTTGTACTTGATCAGAAAGTACTGGTCGTCGGCGCCGCCGAGCAGGGCGTCGACTTTCTTCTCGAGCACGGACACCACCTTGGCCGCGGGATCGACCTGCACGAAGCGGATCTTGTTCATGTCCAGCTTGTTGTGCGCGGCCAGTGCACGGAACAGTTGACCGAGCGGATCGCCGGGCGAGACTGCGAACGACTTGCCTTCGAGATCCTTGGGCGTCTTGATTCCGGTCGAGGCCAGCGACACCACCGAGAAGCCGGTGGAGTTGAGCAGCGACATCACCGACTTGACCTCCGCCCCCTTGGATGCGGTCGTGATCAGACTCGACGAATCGGCCATGCCGAAGGTGTCGGATCCCGCCGCCACCACCTGCACCGTGTTGCCGGAGCCACGGCCTTCGTTGATCGTCAGGTCGATGCCTTCCTGCTTGAAGAAGCCCATGTCCTTGCCGTAGTAATACGGCACGTGCAGGCCGCCCAGGTACCAGTTCAGCCGCAGCGAGACGGCGTCCTGGGCCGAGGCCAGGCTGGCGGAGACGGCCAAGGTGGCCGCCAGAAGCAGATGAATGATGCGCATGAATGTCTCCTCGTCAGTTTTCGCCCTACCAAAAAAACCTCACAACGTCGTGCTGTTGAGCTGGTTCTGCGACGTATGCCAGGGAATCGTGATGCGTTCGATGAATTCGACCGTGTAATAGACCGCCAGGCCGATGAAGCTGAGCAGGAAGATCACGGCGAACACCATCGGCGTGTC
Organism: Comamonadaceae bacterium G21597-S1; assembly: GCA_027214345.1. GTDB lineage: Bacteria > Pseudomonadota > Gammaproteobacteria > Burkholderiales > Burkholderiaceae_C > CAISIP01. The sequence continues at coordinate 441,688 of JAPWHR010000004.1, read as the reverse complement.
GAGGTTGCCGTTGTATTGCAGCAGCAGGTAACCCAGGCCGCGGTCGGAGGCGACGAATTCGGCCACGATGGCCGCCGTGGCGGACAGGGCCGCGCCGACCTTCATGCCGGTGAAGATATCGGGCAAGGCCTGCGGCAGCCGGATCTTGGCGAACAGCTTCCAGCCGCTGGCACCGGTGGTACGCGCAAAGTCGGCGATCTCCGGATCGACCGCCTTGAAACCGGCAATGCTGGACACGACGATCGGAAAGAACGACAACAGAAAGACGATGAGCAGCTTGGGCGTATAGCCGAAGCCGAACCAGATGATGAACAGCGGCGCAATCGCGATCTTGGGCACGATCTGCAGGAACACGACCACCGGGTACACCGCGTTCTCCATGAAACGCGAATAGGTGACAGCCAGCGCGAACGGAATGCTCACCAGCACCGCCATCAGGTAGCCACCCAGGATTTCCTGCGTCGTGACCCAGGCGCCGTCCATCACGGTCGGCATGCGCTTGGAGAACTCCAGCCAGATTTTCGTGGGCGGCGGCAGCAGGTATTCCTTGACGCCGAGCACCCGCACCGCGACCTCCCACAGCAACAGCAGGCCCAGTGCCAGCAACAGGGCGCCCATGCGCTGACGCAACCAGCGGGTGAAGGCGTTGCGCGGCGCCGGTGCCGCCGCAGCCGCCGTCGGCGCGCTCACTGAACTACCCTCCGCGCTGCGCGCTGCGCGATTCGCGCTTGGGAACGGCCGGGCGCGCTCATGCACCTGCCACGGCAGTGGGGCCGAGGTCCTGGGTGCCGAATACCGCCGGCATGTTGATCTCGATCAGCTCGAGATCGTCCGACCGGGCCACCACGTTGTGCGGAACGCCGCCGGGCTGCGACAGGCAGGCACCGGCGTGCACGGTGACCTCGTCGTCGATGCCGGCGAAGCGAAAGCGAATCCAGCCACGCAGCACGTAGTTGAAGTGGCCGCTCATGTCGTGCCAGTGCCAGCCGGTCTCCTTGTCGAACGGCGCAATGGCCCGGATGTGGCGCGCGCCGATACGCCCCTGCGTGCTGGCGGCCAGCCCCAGGTCGCGGTATTCGACGTCGGCGCGCGGTCCGTCGCGGGTGAAGGCGGCATCGGACAGGGCAACCAGGCCGAACAGCGAACGCGCCTCGTCGAGCCGCAACGGGCCCGGGTAGTTCGGCATGGTGTCGTCCTGCATGTGTTCAACCTCGAATTCATGGTAGCACATTAATGGAACGATGTTCCATTACAATGCGACGACATATGAAACGCTCGCATTGCAGTCCGGCATATCCCCGCCCTGCCCCGACCTTCCGGCCATGAGACTCGTCAAGGGCCTTCTCAACCGCTGCCTGGAAGTGCTGGAGTTGCTCTCGGTCGATTCGCAATGGCGCAGGTTGTCCGACATCGCCGCTGCGCTCGAGCAGCCCAAGGGCGCGGTGCACCGCCTGCTGGCCGAGTTGCAGGCCCTGGGCTGGGTCGAGCAGGACCACGACACCGAGCGTTACCGGCTCACGCTCAAGCTGGCCCTGCTGGGGCAGCAGTACCTGCGCGCAACCGGCCTGCCTGGCATCGCGCAGCCGATCCTGGACGAAGTCGCCAAGCGGTGCCGCGAACTGGTGCGGCTCACGGTGCTGCAGGACGAGGCGCTGCATTGGCTCGCGTCGTCGCAGGGTGCGCCGACCGGCCTGATGTACCAGCCGTCGCTCAATGGCCGGCTGCCGCTGCACACCACCGCCAACGGCAAGATCTGGTTGTCCACGCTGGACGACGCCAGCGCGACGCGCATCGCCACCGCGGGCGGGCTGGGGCTGCCTGCCCGGCCAGGGCAACTCGTGGGGCCGCAAGCGCTGCGCGACACCGAGTCCCTGCTGCGCGACCTGGCCACCTGCCGCAAGCGTGGTTACGGCCTGGCCATCGAGGAAGCCGAGCCCGGCGTCAAGGCGATCGCCGTCGTCGTGCGCGCGCAACACGACCAGCGCGTGCTCGGCACGATGAGCATCGCCGGCCCGCTGGTACGCATGGGGCCTGAGCGCGACGCCGAGTTCCATGCGCTGCTGCTGCAGGCCGCCGGCACGCTGGCGCTGGTCTGGCCGCACGACAACCTGCCCGTGACCGGGTCCGACTGATGCCCCGCAGGCCGCCCGCATCCGCCCGGACACGCTGCAGCGCAGTGCGGTCCATCACCGGGACAACGAGGAGATCCCCATGAGCCTGTACGGACACGGCGCGGTGACGATCTGGCACGACCTGCTGCCGCAAGGCAAGGACGTCTTCTACGCCTGGCACAACCACGAGCACATGCCCGAGCGGGTCGGCATACCGGGCTTCCGGCGCGGCCGGCGCTACATCGCGGTCACTGGCACACCGGAGTATTTCAACCTGTACGAAGCCGACAGCCCCGAGGTGTTGTCCGGCCAGGACTACCTGAACCGGCTCAACGCCCCCACGCCATGGACACGCGAGGCGGTGCAGTCGTTTCGCAACGTCACGCGCGCGATCTGCCGCGTGTTGTACAGCGCCGGCGTCGGCCAGGGCGGCACCATGCTCACGCTGCGCTTCGACCTGCCGCAGGGCACGGCCGATGCCGTTGCGACGCTGCTGCGCCACCAGATCCTGCCGCCACTGGCCGATGCACCGGGCATCGTCGGCGTCCATCTGTGCCGGGCGGACGACAGCGGCAGCCGGATCGAGACCGCCGAGAAGAAGGCGCGCAACCAGGAAACCCACATCCCGAACTGGATCCTGCTGATCGAAGGCATCGCACCCGATGCAGTGCAGGCCGCCGCGGACCGTTTTCACATGGCATTGACCGATGCGGACCGGACGCTGGATGATGTGCAACAGGCCATTTACCGGCTCGAGGCACAACGCTGCAAACACCCCTGGGGCTGACCGGCACCGCGAGCCAGCGCTGCGCCTCCTTGCCGGACTCACAATATGAACCGGCGTCCACGGCACGGCGGTAGCGACCCGCTGCCCGTTGCCGCGGCGCAAAACAAGGAGCCACCATGAAGAAGGTCGTCTGGGGCGTGCTGGGTTGCGCCAAGATCGCCCGCGAAAAGGTCATCCCCGCGATGCAGGCGGCACACCACTGCGACATTCGCGCCATCGCCTCGCGTTCGCTCGAACGGGCACAAGCCACCGCCAACGCGCTTGGCATTGACCAGGCCTACGGCAGCTACGAAGCCCTGCTGGCCGATCCGCAGATCGAGGCCATCTACAACCCCTTGCCCAACGACCTGCACGTGCCGCTGACGCTGCAGGCCGCACGCGCCGGCAAACATGTGTTGTGTGAAAAGCCGTTGTCGCTGGACGCGGCCCAGGCCGTGCAACTGCGCGAAGTCGCGTCGCGGGTGCACATCATGGAAGCCTTCATGGTGCGTTTTCATCCGCAATGGGAACACGTGCGCGCACGGCTGCGCTCCGGCGAACTCGGCGCGGTGCGCTCGATCCAGACCTGGTTCTCGTATTTCAACAACAACCCGGACAACATCCGCAACCATGTGCACCAGGGCGGCGGCGCCTTGTACGACATCGGCTGTTATGCCGTGGTGACCGCGCGGTACCTGTACGGCTGCGAACCCGAACGGGTGATCGCACTGTTCGACCGCGACCCGCAGTTCGGCACCGACCGCACCGTCAGCGCACTGCTGGACTTCGGCGATGGCCGGCGGCTGGTCTTCACCGCGTCGACCCAGTGCGTGCCGTACCAGCGGGTCCAGGTGGTCGGCGACAAGAAACGCATCGAGGTGCGCATCCCGTTCAATGCACCGGCCGGCAAGAGCACCGAGGTGCTGGCCGACGACGGTTCGGCGCTCGACGGCAGCGGCATCGTCACGACCACCATGGCCCCATGCGACCAGTACGGCCTGCAGGGTGACGCGTTCTCGCAGGCGATCCGGACCCAGGCACCGCTGCCCTGGGGCGTCGACGACGCGGTGGCCAACATGCGGGTCATCGATGCCCTGTTCGCGTCCGAGCGCTCCGGAGCCTGGGTCGTCCCCTGACGATCGCGGCGCCGGACGCCGGCTCGCGATTCAGGCCACCAGGGCCAGTGCCGCGTAGTCGCCCAGCCTGTCCCCGAGCCCGGCCTCGACCAGTTCCACGCCGGCGGTCAGCGCCGGCAAGCTGGCGGTGACATGCGACTGCAGCCGGGGCAGCAGGTATTCGCGGTGATGCCAGAACACGCTGCCGCCCAGGCTGATCCGTTGCAGGTCCAGCGTGGCCACGAGGTTGTACAGTGCGCGACCCATGACCCGGCAGACGGCGGCGACGATGTCCACGGCCCGCGGGTCGCCCGCCTGCGCCGCGACCAGCAAGGCCGCCGCGTCGGAATAACCGACCGACGCGAAGCGGCGCGCCAGCGCATTGCCGGCCACCTGGCCTTCGACGTCGCCGATATTGCCGCAGCCGCACAAGGCGTCGTCGTTGCCGTCGACGAACATGTGGCCGGCGTGGCCGGCGTTGCCGTTCTTGCCATGCAGCACATGGCCGTCGACACACAGGCCGACGCCGATGCCGGTGCTCCAGGTCACGTAGGCGCAGTGATCCAGGCCTTGCAGCGAGCCCCAGCGGCGCTCGGCCACCAGCGCGGCGATCGCATCATTGGTCACGTGCACGTTCGGAAACGCCGCACGCAGCGGCGCCTCGAGCACCGCGCTGGTCCAGTCGTTGGGCAGGCCGCGCCCCGTGCCGGCCAGGCCACCGCAGATGTTCGGGGCCGCCAGTTCGACACAGCCGCCGCGGATCAGGAATGGACCGCAGGCGGAAACCCCCACGGCCGTGACGTCCGGCGGCGACACCCCGGCGTCGGCGCAGCTGGCGTCGATCATGCGCAACACCTGAAGACCCAGCGCATCGTTGCCGCCCGTCTTGGCCGTGGGTTCGACCACCCGGCCGCGCAAGCCCCGGGCGTCGGCCACGCTGACCGCCACCTTGGTCCCGCCCACGTCGACACAGGCCCGCACCCCGGCCATGCCGTCGAACACCGACGCAGGGCGAATTGGCGGATCGGATGGCATGGACCGGTTCACTGCGGGGTCGGGTTGGCGGTCTCGGTGGCCGGAGCCACGGTCTCGGCCGGCATCGTGGTGGCCGCGGCATCGACCGCCTGCCACCAGTCCTGGACGCGCGGCGGCGTCATCGAAAACCGGAAGAAATTGCCGCCGCCGTTGGCCGGCTGGTCCCGACGGCGGTCGATCGGCTCGCCCGCCAGATGGCAATACAGCAAGGTGCCGACGGCGCCGTGCGAGACGATGGCGATCAGGCCCTCGCTGGTGTCCGCATCCACGACAGCCTGCACCGCCGCGACGATGCGGCGCTGGGCATCGATTGCCCGTTCCCAGCCCCGCGCCGACGTTTCGGGCCGCGCAAAAAACGCGTCGGCCATGCGTTCGAACTCCGGCGGCGGCAGGAAACCGGTGGCCGAGCGATCGTTCTCGCCCAGCGCCGCCCGTTCGTGCACCGGCAAACCGCGGTGCTGCGCGACGATGGCGGCGGTGTCGATCGCCTTTTGTTCATCGCTGCAATAGATGGCGCTCACGTCGGCGATCCAGGGCTGGCGCAAACCCAGCCGCATCCGCTCCCGGCCCCGTTCGGACAAGGGCCAGCGCGGCACCGGAACGTCGGCGCTGATCACGACGTTGGGATGGGTGATGAACACCAGCTGGCGGACCCGGTCCGTGCCGGCAGTGCCCGTGTGCATCGTTGTCATCCTGGTTGCCACCGGCTCAGGCACGACCAAAGTCGTCGAGCAGGCGCTCGATATCGTCTTCGTCCAGCCGCTCGCCGAATTGCAGCTCGACGATTTCCATGTCCTGCGCGGTCCGGTTTGCCAGCCGGTGTATCGCCCCGACCGCAATGTCGACATGGCGGCCGACCGGCAGGTCGGCCACGACATCACCAACGGTGACGGTGGCGATGCCACAGGCCACGACCCAGTGTTCGGACCGGTGGCGGTGCCGCTGCAGGCTGATCTGCCGGCCCGGCGCCACGCCGATACGCTTGACCTTGTAGCCGGGCTGCACGCACACAGTCTGGAACCAACCCCAGGGGCGGTGTTCCACGGCAGCGCCTGCGCCAACAGGCGCTTCGGACGGGAGGGTGCGCATATCGCTGGCTGGCATCGTTGTTGCGGTGACCGGTAGTTCTGCCGGATGGTAACAAGACGTCGAACCGGACCTGGCGCGCCGCGCCTGTCGCCACATCCCCCGAAAGGTCGATGCGCCGACGCCGGTCAATGGCAACACTGGGCTCCCATCCGCACATCGGGAGTAAACATGCCCAGCCGTATTGCACGCCCCCTCCTGCGGCCGGTAGCCCTGGCCGCCATCCTGAGTTGCCTGTACCTGGCCCCGGCATCGGCTGGCGTCGGCACCACCGGCAGTGTCGGCATCAGCGACGGCCTCGTACTGGGTCCGGGCAATACCGTATTGCCCACGACGGCGGCATGGATTGGCTCGCCCGGCACCGGCAGCCTGCTGGTCGACGCAGGCAGTTTCCTGCAGCTTGCGCGGATCTCGTTCGGCCTTTCGGGTACCGGCGTGGGCAACGGGTTGATCACCGGCAGCGGTACCCGGGTCGAGCTGGTCGGTGATGGTGCCAGCAATGGCCAGATCCAACGCCTGTTGGTCGGCGACTTTGGCATCGGCCAGCTCACCGTGAACCAGGGAGCAGTTCTCACGACCCGCCTCAACCCGACGCCCTGCCTGCTGCCGTTCCACTACTGCGATACCTTCGTCGGTGGCGCGGCAGGCGACACCGCCACCATGAACATCGACGGCACGGGCACCCAGGTGCTGATCGGCAACAGCCTGTTCGTCGCGCATCCCGGCATCAATATCGGTGCCAACGCCCAGGTCACCTACGGCGTGCCGGGCGGCACGGTGCGGGGCACGGTCAACGTCACCGGCGGCGCATTGCTGAGCACCGATAGAGCCACCATCGCCACCGACCATTGGGACACCCATGCCACCGGCCACGAACGCAATATCGGAGAGGTGAACGTCAGCGGCGCCGGTTCGCGTTGGGTGGTGACCGGGGGTAATGTCGTCAACCACAGCAATGGCGTTGTCAGCGAAGGGGGGGCCTCCATCGGTACGGCCAACCACCGCAACGCGCTGGCGTCCCTGAACGTGACCAACGGCGGCGCGCTCGAGGTCATCGGCCCGCAAGGCGCCACCAACGGCGGTGGCATCAACCTCACCGCCGGCGGCGGTCGTACCGACATGCTGGTCAGTGGCACCGGTTCCCGTGTCACGTTCAGCGGCGACAGCACCTATCTGCAGGTCGGCCGGCGCCTGGGCAGCGCGGCACTGTCGGTGCTCGACGGCGCCCAGGTCACCGGCTCGCAATCCCTGTCCGTCGGCCGCGACGGCTCTTTCGGTGACCTGCTCGTCGACGGCGTCGGTTCGCTGGTATCGGTGACCGGCACGGTCAGCCCGGAGGCACGCGGCGGCGGCGCGACGCTGCCGTTTGTCGCCTACACCGTCATCGGCCGCAACGGCACCGGCAACGTGACGGTACGCAACGGCGGCGCGTTGTCGGTGTCGGCCACGGTGCGGAGTGATGGCGGTCCGACCATCGACCTGGGTCGTGACCCCGGCTCGTTCGGCCGATTGAGCATCATGGGTGCTGGCTCCGTCGTTTCGATATCAGCGCGATCGGTTCTGGCCGGTGGCGGACCGGGTGAAGCCTTCAACCCGTTCATGCGGGTCGGCCGCGACGGCAGCGGCGAGTTGAATATCTACGAGGGCGGCAAGCTGCTGATCGACGGCCAGGCCATCCCCACGGTGGCCGATCCGCGCTATACCAGCCTGTATATCGGCGGCACGAATGCCGCGACGCCCGGTGGCAAAGGGATTGCGACCGTCGCGGGCCTGGGTTCGGAAATCCGCATGACAGGTTACGACACCGGCCTGAGCATCGGCTGGGGGCCGCAGAGCTTCGGGCAGCTCAACGTGACCGATCAGGGCAAGGTCAGCGCCATCGGGGCCCAGGTGGGCAGCAGCGGCGGCGCCGGCGTTCTCAAGGTGGACAACGCCACACTGCAGTTCCAGGGGCAGCAGACCGGTGGCAACCGGTCGGGCGCCTACCTCGTCGTCGGAGACGGCAGCGGCATCGGTGTCGCCACCGTGAACAATGGTGGCGTCGTCAATCTGGTCAACAACGGATCGAGCGGCGCCGGCGTCTATCTGGGTGGCACCGGCACGCGCCCGATGGGCGACGGCAGCCTCACCTTGAGCGGTGGCTCGCAGATCAACGTCCAGGCCGAACCCGGCCTGGGCGTCGTACGGATCGGGCGCGACGGCAGCGGCCTGATGCGGGTGCGTGGCGGCAGCAGCGTCAACGTCGGCGATGGCAACCTGATCGTGGCCAGCCACAAGGGTGGAGACGGCACACTGCTGGTCAGCGAAAACTCCAGCATCACCGCCGGATGGGTCGGGATCGGACGCAACAAGACCGACACCGGCGATGTCGACGGCGGCACCGGCACGGTGGTGCTGATCAACAGCGCCTTGACGGCCTCGAACATCGTGGTGGGAACCAATGGCTTCCTCGGCGGCAGCGGCACGATCAATGGCAACGTCGTGAACCACGGCATCTTTGCGCCCGGCAACTCGCCCGGAACGCTTGAAATCGACGGTTCCTTCACCGCGCTGGCCGGCAGCAAGATGATCCTGGAGGTCGAGAGCGACGGCACCGGCGGGTTCCTGACCGACCTGGTGATCTTCAAGGGCGGCCAGCCATTGGACCTGTCCAACCTGAACGCCGAGTTCCGTTTCCTGGGCACGACCGACCCGAACGCCTTCGGCGCCAGCGGCCAGTTCAACATCAATACCTTCTTCCAGGAACGCCAGGCCGACAACAGCTTGGCCGCCTTGGCACCGGCGGTGTTCGACAACGCAGTGTTTTCGGCACAGGCCGAGAGTTACCGGATCCAGAGTTTCAGCTTCAGTGCCGCCACCGGTGGCACCGTCATCGCTGCAGCGGTGCCCGAGCCCGAAGTCTGGGCACTGATGCTGGCCGGCCTGCTGACGGTCGGCGGCATCGCGCGGCGCCGCGCCCGGACCGTGTCACGCTGACACCCCGCGACCTTGCGTCCGACTGCGGCGCGTGAGGTCGAGCCCGGGCCCGCTCCTGTGCTGGCCCGGTTGCCCGCTTCTGCGCCGGCGCGGTTGGACCGGCCGGTGCTGCCGCAGCGGGTGCCATCGAGGTGCCGTACCGCAACGTGCCGCCCAGCAGCGCGGTGCCGCGTCAGCCCAGATGCGCCCGCGTCCAGCGCACGATGTCGGCCGCGCCCATGGCGCCGGCCTGGCGGGCCACTTCGCGTCCATTCCTGAACAGCGCCAGCGTCGGGATGCTGCGGATGTTGAAACGCTGGCCCAGCCCTTGCACCTCTTCGGTATTGACCTTGGCCAGGCGCACTGTGGGCTCCAGCTGGGATGCGGCCTGTTCGAACGCCGGCGCCATCTGGCGGCAGGGGCCGCACCACGGGGCCCAGAAGTCCACCAGCACCGGGATGTCGTTGCGCCCGATGTGGCGCTCGAAGGCGTCCACGTCCAGCGCGGTCGAATGCGCGGTGAACAGCGGCTGGTGGCATCGCCCGCAATCGGGCTCGTTGTGCAGGTCGTCCGTTGCCACCCGGTTCGTGGTGTGGCAATGCGGGCAAACAATGTGTGCGGGGCTCGTCATGGTCCTTTTTCCTGAGTACCGGTTCGTGTCGTCGTGGTGTTGCCGCCCTGCGCAGCACCGACGGCCACGGCGCACCGGTACGATGCAACTGGGGTCGGATCCGGCGGCTTCAAGCCGAGGACATGCACTTTGCATGCCCGCAACGAAACGGACCGAACCGCACCGCACCGGGTCAGGTCACCCGGTCCAGGCGCGACGTCATGGCCAGCAGCACCAGCAAGGCCAGACAGACCGCCGGCATCACCGCCCACAAGCCCAGCCCCGCGGCGAGCAGGCCCAGCGCGGCTGGGCCGAGCGCACAACCGACATAGGAAAACGCAACCTGGCGCCCGATCACGCGGCGCGCCGTGTCGGCATCGAATCGCCGTGTCGCCTCGTGCATCAGCGACGGGTAGATCGGCGCGCACCCCAGGCCGAGCAACATCAGGCCGACCAGCGCCACCCCGTTCGGCACGCCGCGCATGGCCACGAGCGTCGCCCCCACCAGCGCAGTCAGGATGCCGGCGCGTACCAGGGCCCGGTTGCCCAGGCGCACCGCCACCAGGCCGATCGCGAACCGCCCGGCCATGATGGCGCCGAAATAACCCGCGACCCAGACCCCCGCATCCGCCGGCGCCATGCCGCGGCCGTCGACCAGAATGCTGGCGGCCCACAGGCCGCTGCCAACCTCGATGGTGGCATAGACCAGGTACAACGAGGCCGCCAGCCAGGGCGCCCAGGCCGGGGGTGTGATGCCGGGCCGCGACGGCGTGCCGACCGGGCCGCCGTCATGCGATGGCGCCGGTTCACGCGCCCACATCGACAGGCTCGCGACGAACACGCACGCCAGTGCCAGCTGCAACAGGCCGATGGCCCGATACCCTCCCTGCCAGCCGATGCCGCCCGCCAGGGCCGCACCCATGAGCATCGGCCCCAGGGTTGCGCCGATGCCCCAGCAGCCATGCAACCAGCTCATGTGGCGCGCGCTGTAGTGGCGGGCCACGAAATGGTTGAGCCCGGCGTCGACCGCGCCCGCACCCAGGCCCAGCGGCACTGTCAGCAACAGGATCCAGCCGAAAGCCGGCGCCAGGCTGAAACCGAGCATGGCCAGCGCGGTGAGCAGGCCGCTGATGGCCACCACCCGGCCCGTCCCCAGCCGCGCCAGCACCCAGCCGCTGGCAAAACCCGATGCAGCCGACGCCGAGGTCATGATCATCGTCACCCAGCCCGCGGCGGCCAGCGACGCGCCCAGATCGGTGCGCATCGGCGGCCAGGCCACGCCGAACACGCCGTCCGGCAGGCCCAGGCTGATGAAGGCGCCGTAGACCAGGGCCAGCAAGGCCATGCGCGGCGCCACCAGGGTCGGCTGCTGCATCACAAAACGCGCGACACCAGCGCCGCCAGCATGCTGATCAGCACCGTCGTGGTCACCGGCAGGTGGAAATCGCGGCCGAACAGCTTGAACCGGAAATCGCCCGGCAGGCGGCCGAATCCGAGCTTGCGCAAGGCCGGCGTGAACCAGTTGATCAGGAACAGCACCAGGAACACGACGATCAGCCAGCGGATCATGGGCGGTGCCTCACAAGTTATGGCTGCGGTCGCCGTGCACGAAGCCGATCGCGTCCCACGGCGTACCGCGGCAGAACCCGATCACCTTGAACAGTTCGCCCATCTCGTGTTCCATCAGCAGCTTGTTGGCCATACTGCGCTCGGGCAGGCTGGCCGACTCCATCATGCCCGCCAGGCCGCAGTTGAGCAGGAAACGCGCCTGGCTGGCATATCCCAGCAAGTGCCAGTGCCCGGCCACGCCGGCCTGATCGGCCGCCTGCTGCGCCGCGAGCGCGATGCCGGTGAAGTTCACGTGCGCGGTGATGTCCTTGGCGCCCACGTCGAGCAGCGGGTTGCCATCGGCCCGGTGCAGCTGGTGGCACATCACGGTACCCATGCTGCGTTGCGGGTGGTAATACTCGCGCTCGCCGAATCCGTAGTCGATCAGGAACACCGCGCCCTGCGCCAGGCGGTCGACCAGCGTGCCCATGAAGGCCTCGGCCTGCGGATGGATCTCGGTCAGGTAGTCATGGTCGCCGTCGATCGCCACCGGCGGGCGCAGGTCGGTAAGCCGATCGCCCCATCCGAGCTGCCCGTGGGGCGCGATCACCACGCCCCGTTCATGCCAGCGGCCCGCGGTGCGCACCAGCAGGCGCACCGGCATCGCATCGAGCACTTCGTTGCCGACCACGACGCCGCGCAGCGTCTCGGGCAGTTGCGTGGCCCATGCGAGCTTGTCGGCGAAGCGCGCCAGCGTCGTGCGCTGGCGTTGTTGCAGGCTGCCCGAGAGGTCGACGATGACGTAGCGCCGCACCTGGTCGCCCAGGACCTCGAGCAGCTGCGCCGCCATCGCGCCGGTGCCGGCGCCGAACTCCCAGACCGTGTCGGTCCCGCTGTGGTGCAGCGCCTCGCCGACCTGCACCGCCAGTGCACGGCCGAACAACGGGGAGATGACGGGCGCGGTCGCGAAATCGCTGGCCGGCGCGGCCGCCGCGCCCGGCAATTGGCCGATCTGGCTGTCGCCGCGCACGTAATAACCGAGCCCCGGGGCGTACAGGGCCAGCGCCATGAAACGGTCGAAACCGATCCAGCCGCCGCTGTCGGTGATCACCTGCGCCACATGGGCCTGCAGGTCGCTCGTTAAACTCGGGGGTGTCACCATCTTCCGGATTGTCCCCGAATGCCCGCTGCCGCCCCCGCCCGTGTTGTCCTCGTCACCGGCTCGGCCAAGCGCCTGGGGCGGGAGATCGCACTGGCATTGGCGCGTGACGGCTGGCAGGTGGCGGTGCACTACCGCGACTCGGTCGAAGACGCCCACCGCACCACCGCGCAATGCGCGCAGTTGTCGGGCAAGAGCGAGTCCTTCCGCGCCAACCTGGCCAACGAAACGGCGGTGCGCCGCCTGTTGCCGGCCGTGATCCAGCATTTCGGGCATGTCGATGCGGTGGTCAACAGCGCCTCGACGTTCGAACACGACACCGCCCAGAGCTTCGGTTTTGCGGCGATGGAAAAACACATGCGCAGCAACGCCGGCGCCGCGATCCTGCTGGCCCAGGCCTTGCACGCCCATATCGGCGAGCGCCGCGCGGCCCTGGCCGCCGCCGAGCCGTCGCCGGAGCAAGCCGAGCCGCAGGCCGAAGGCGCAGCGGCAGCGCCAACCGACCGGCCCGTCGACACGGACCCCGACGACACACCGTCGCTGGCGCCCGTGCCGCCGCTGATGGGTGCGGTCATCAACCTGCTGGACCAGAAGTTGTGGAACCAGAACCCGGACTTCCTGAGCTACACCTTGTCCAAGGCGGCGCTGGAGGCGGCCAACACCATGCTGGCCATGGCGCTGGCGCCGCTGGTTCGGGTCGTCGGCGTCGCGCCCGGCCTGACCCTGACCAGCAAGCTGCTCAGCGACGACGCGTTCCGCGAGCGCCACAAGATGGCGCTGCTCGACCAATCATCGACACCGGCCGACGTGGCCGCGACGGTGCGTTTTGCCCTGGAGAACCGCTCGCTCACCGGCACCTCGCTGCTGGTCGACGGCGGCCAGCACCTGATGCGTTTCGACCGCGATTTTTCGCTGATGTGAACGCGCACAGCGCTCCCCTCCCCCCGGACCCTCGCACCACCATGACCAAAACCCGTGGCACCCAGATCCTGACGCTGACCGGCCTGCGGTTCGCCGCCAACCTGGGCATCCTGGACTTCGAGAAGACCGGTCCGCAACCGATCCAGGTCGATGCCGAGCTCAACCTCGGCGCCCAGGACCTGCATCCCGAAGACGACGAGATCAACCACGTGCTCGACTACCGCAAGATCCGCCAGATCATCATCGACGAATGCACGGCGCAACACGTGAACCTGCTCGAAACGCTGATCGGCAAGTTGTCGCGCCGGCTGATGCAGATCCCCGGCGTGCAGGGCGTGCGAGTGAAGATCGCCAAGCTGGAGATCTTCGACGACTGCGAAGTGGCGATTCGCGTGGAGTCGGGGCAATGGTGACGGAAACGACCCCCTGGGTGGAACCGGACGCCGCGCCGCTGCCGGCAGGCCACGCCGAGGCGGCCGCCGCGGGCGCGCGCCTGAAGATCGAGCGCGAGCACCACAAGCGCGAGAAGCGCCTGTGCCGCCTGGTCGGCCAGGCCATCGTCGACTACAACATGATCGAGGAAGGCGACAAGGTCATGGTGTGCGTCAGCGGCGGCAAGGACAGTTACGCCATGCTCGACATCCTGCAGAAGCTGCAGGCACGCGCGCCGGTGCGTTTCGAGCTGATCGCCGTCAACCTCGACCAGAAGCAACCCGGCTTTCCGGAACACGTGTTGCCGCAGTACCTGAGCGAGCGCGGCGTGCCGTTCCACATCGAGAACCAGGACACCTATTCCATCGTCAAGCGGCTGATCCCCGAGGGCAAGACCCTGTGCAGCCTGTGCAGCCGGCTGCGCCGCGGCATCCTGTATCGGGTGGCGGACGAACTCGGCGCCACCAAGATCGCGCTGGGCCACCACCGCGACGACATCCTGCAGACGTTTTTCCTGAATATGTTCTTCGGTGGCAAGCTCAAGGGCATGCCGCCCAAACTGGTCAGCGACGACGGCAGGCATGTCGTGATCCGCCCGATGGCGCTGGTGGCCGAGAAGGACCTGGTGCGCTGGGCAGCCTACCGCCAGTACCCGATCATCCCCTGCACCCTGTGCGGCAGCCAGGTCAACCTGCAGCGCAAGCAGGTCGCGGCCATGCTGCAGGACTGGGAAAAACACCATCCGGGCCGGATCGAGAGCATGTTCACGGCGCTGCAGAATGTCGTGCCTTCTCACCTGATGGACGGAACCCGCCATGATTTCAGGGGTCTGACAGCCACCGGGACGCCCGATGCGGACGGCGACAAGGCCTTCGACACCGAGGAATTTCCCTCGCCCGGACTGCCGTCGATGCAGGTGGTGCGCTTCGACAGCTGAGCCCGCCGGTGGCGGGTCGGGCAACGGGTAACCGAAAAAGGGACACACGGCCATGGCTCGACCACGCATGATGATGCTACTGCGACACACGGCGCTGCTGGCCCTGCTGGTGCTGCTTGCAGGCTGCTCCGGCATGCGCATCGTCGACTCGGACGTGCATGCCTACACCACCGGCCCGGGTGTGACCCCGCCGATGACCTACCGCTTCGAGCGCATGCCGTCGCAACAGGCGCGCGGCGAGCTCCAGGACCGCCTGGAGGCGATCGTGCAGGACGCGCTGGCCCAGGTCGGCATGCTGCGCGACGACGCGGCGGCACGCTACAGCGTTTCCTACGACATGCGCGTGGCGCGCGACCCGCGTGCGCCCTGGGATGATCCGCCCTACTGGGGCGGCATGCGCCACGGCGTGGTCGTCACCCCCGCCGGCACCGTCGTGCACGTGCCCATGGTCGCACTGCAGGTCGACTCGCCGTATTACCGGCGCGAGGTCCAGTTGCTGGTACGCCGGTTGTCCGACGGCCAGCTGGTGTTCGAGAGCCGGGCCAACCACGACGGGCGCTGGAGCGACGACGCAGCCGTGTTGCCGGCCATGTTCGAGGCGGCGCTGCGCGGGTTTCCGAATCCGCCGCAGGGGATGCGGCGGGTCGAGGTCGAGATTCCACGCTGAGGCCATCGGCCGGCCGAACCCGCGACGGCGCCAGAGGCCGTCGGGGCCCGATTACTCGACCTTGATGTTCGCCTCCTTGACGATCCGCGCATATTGCGCCGTCTCGGCCTTGAGGAACTGCGCGAAATCGGCCGTGCTGTTGCCGACCGGGTCGGCGCCCATGGTCGCGAATCGTTCCACCATGTCCTTGTCGTGCACGAATTTCGCGATAGCACCCTGGATGCGTGCAATCACGGCCACCGGTGTTCCCGCCGGCGCCATCAGTCCGTTCCAGCTGTCGGCCTCGAAACCGGCCACGGTGTCGGCAACCGGAGCGAGATCGGGAGCCATCGGACTGCGACTCGGACTGGACACGGCAAGGCCGACCAGTCGGCCGCTACGCATGTTGGGCATGGCGGTTACTGCGGTATCGAACATCAGGTCCACGTTGTCCCCCATCAATGCCTGCAGGGCGGGTGCACTGCCATTGAACGGGACATGCAGGACATCGATCCCGGCCTTTAACTTGAGTTGCTCGACGGCAAGCCCGCCACTGGTCACGGTACCAAATGACGCAAAATTGATCTTGCCAGGGGCAGCCTTGGCCTTTTGCACCAGTTCGGCCATGTTCTTGACGCCCAGCCCTGGCCGCGCGACCAGGAACAAGGGGTACTTGGCCACCATGCTGATCGGCGCGAGGTCCTTGGCGGGGTCGTAGTTGATCTTGCCCGCCATGGTCGATGGGGCCAGCGTGACGGCAGTCGGCGATGCGAGCAACAAGGTGTAGCCATCGGCAGGGGCCCGCGCGGTCACGGACGCCGCCAGCGTTCCGGCGGCACCGGGACGATTTTCGATGACCACCGGCACGCCGAGTGCCGGGCTGAGCTTATTGCCGATCAATCGCGCCATCACGTCCGAAGCACCGCCGGCGGGAAATCCGACCAGGATCTTGACGGGCCGGTTGGGCCATGCGTCGGTCTGGCTCCACGCGCCAGACGCCGCGAACAGGCCGGTCAGAGCCACTGCGCCGGTCAGGCGCACGAGTTGCTTCAGGGTTCGATTCATGTTGTGTCCTCTTTGTAGAAATGGATGGATGAACGGGATGGCCGGGCTGCTCAGAAATAGCCGCCCTTGCGGGTGATCTCCTCGATCGATTGCCCTTCTTCGACCCACGCGAAGATCTTTTTCTCGTTGGCGACGACTTCTTCCGCGCGCAGCAGCACCTCCACGGCGATCTGCCGCGGCACCGCGACCGCGCCGTCGGCATCACCCAGGATCACGTCGCCGGGCCGTACGAAGACATCGCCGATCTGCACGGGAATCTGGTAGTGGGTGATCATGGTCCGACCCAGCGCACCATTGGGACTGCGAAACCGGTAGTAGACCGGGAAGTCCTTCTCCAGGATCTGCGACGTATCCCGAATGCCGCCATCGACCAACGCCGCACGCACGCCCTTGCGGCTGACGGTGGCCGTCATGACCCCACCCCACAAGGTGGCGCGTTCGTCACCCGAGGTGTCCCATATGACGAACGCGTCCGCGTGCAGGTCGTCGAGCATGCGGCCGCGGAAATCCAGTTCCCCGGAAATGATCGTGTTGGGGGCACTCTTGATCGTGAACGCGATGCCGGCAACCGTGCGTTCGGCACGCAAGGGCAGCAGGTGCCCGGGAAACGCCTGGTCCATCAGGCAGTGTTCGCGCATCACGTCGCACACGACCGCGGCCTGCAGTTTTTCGTAACGCGCCAGCAATTCGCTGGTTTCCATTCCGATGTCACCGACCGCCTTCGCCTCGCGCTGCGCGGTCAGGCGGTCCACGTTCATCATGCCCGGGGAACGGGACGGGGCACCGGCGGTATCCGTAGTTGCCATGGATGTAGCTCCTCTGTTAAAGTATCAAATATGAGACTGATATCGTCTGTGATTCAATATAACACGCACCCATGAACCGTCAACCCAGCACCAAGGACTCGTCGGCACCCGCCGTCGAACGTACGATCGACATCCTCCACGCGATCGGCAGCACAACCGAGGGACTCGGCGTTCAGGCCCTGGCCGCGCAGACCCGCACACCCCGCGCCACGCTGTACCGCATCCTGAAGGTGCTGCTGGCCAGGGACTTCGTGCAACTGGCCGACGAACAGCCAGGCCTGTACCGGCTGGGCCCGGCACTGGGCTTGCTGGCCGGGCAGGCGCCGCCGCCACGGGATCTGGTCGAACTGGCCCGCCCGGTGATGCAACGGCTGGCGCTCAGCGTCGGAGAGACCGTCAAGCTGGTCGTGCTCGACGGTCACGATGCGCTGACGGTTGCCGTGGCAGACACGGGCCTGGAGGCGCGTGTGATGTCACGCATCGGTACACGCGTGCCGCTGCACATCGGCGTGTCGCAGCGCCTGCTGCTCGCGCACCAACCGGCAAACCTGGTGCGGCAACTGCTCGCCAAGCCGCTGGAAAAGCGCACCGCGAAGACCATCACCGACCCGGCGGCACTGCGTGCCAGCCTGGAAGCCTTGCGCCGTGTCGACTCCGCGCAGGGGCAGTCAGAAGGAATCGCTGGCGTGGGCGCGGCCGCCGCGCTGCTGCGCGGCGCGCAAGACGAGGTGCTCGGGGCCCTCGTAGCCGTGTATATCCACACAGGAAAATCCGTCGCGCAACTCGAATCGCTCCGAACCGGGGTCGAACGAGCAGCGCAGGAGATTTCCTCCTGGCGATTCGCGCAAGCTCCGCGCCCAGGCGATGCGCAGTCCGCCTCCTAGAATCGCCCCATGGAAACCACCCGCATCATCGCCGTGCGCCATGGCGAGACCGACTGGAATGCCGGCGGCCGCATCCAGGGCATGCGCGACGTACCGCTCAACGACAAGGGCCGCTGGCAGGCGGATCGGGCCGCGCGCCAGCTGGCCGACAGCGAGGAAGCCGTCGCGGCGATCTACAGCAGCGACCTGGCACGCGCCTACCAGACCGCGCGCAGCATCGCGCTGGCCTGCGGCATCGAGGTCGGCACCGATGCGCGGTTGCGCGAACGCGGCTTCGGCGCGTTCGAGGGCAAGACTTTTACCGAACTCGAACAGGCGTTCCCGCAGGACACGGCGCGCTGGCGTGCCCGCGATGCGTCCTGGGCACCGCCGGGGGGCGAGACGCTGCTCACGCTGGGCGAGCGGGTGCGGGCCGCCACGGACGAACTCGCGCACCGCCATCTGGGCGAACAGATCGTGCTGGTGGCCCATGGCGGTGTGCTCGACATGATGTACCGCATCGCCACGCGCCAGACGGTGGACGCGCCACGCACCTGGGAGCTGGCCAACGCCAGCATCAATCGGTTATTGTGGACACCACAAGGGCTGAGCCTGGTCGGCTGGTCGGACACGCGCCACCTCGGGCAGGAGTGGTGCGACGAATCGACAACCTGAACACGCAAGCACCGAACCGGAGCCACCATGACAGCCAGCCAGGTCATTGTTCTCGCGATCCCGGTCTTCCTGCTGATGATGCTGGGCGAATTCGCCTGGTCGCGCCACCGGGGCATCGCGGCCTACCGGTTCAGCGACGCGATCAACAGCCTGAGCCTGGGTGGACTGAGCCAGCTCAGCGGCCTGTTCACCAAGCTGCTGGCGGTGGGCATCTACACCGCGGTCTACGACCGCGTTGCGCTGTTTCCGGATCTCGCCTTCTGGAGCACCTGGTACGGCGTCGTGCTGGCGCTGGTGTTCTACGATTTCTGCTACTACTGGCTGCACCGCGCCGGCCATGAGGTGGCCGTGTTCTGGGCCGCCCACGTGGTGCACCACCAGAGCCAGCAATACAACCTGTCGACCGCGTTGCGCCAGACCAGCAGCGGTGCCTTGATGGGCTGGGTGTTCTACCTGCCGATGGCCGTGGCCGGCGTACCGCCGCTGATCTTCGGCATCGTCGCGCTGATCGACCTGCTGTACCAGTTCTGGGTGCATACCGAGCTGGTGCGCAAGCTCGGCTGGTTCGACCGGGTGTTCTGCTCGCCGAGCAACCACCGGGTCCACCATGCCGTCAACGACCCGTACCTGGACAAGAACTACGGCGGCATCCTGATCCTGTGGGACCGGATGTTCGGCAGCTTCCGCGAAGAAGACGAGCCCTGCGTCTACGGCACCCGCGCCGGCTTGCGCAGCTGGGACCCGTTGTGGGCCAATGCCGAGGTCTACGCGCAGCTGGCGCAGGACAGCTGGCGTGCCCGCAACTGGCTCGACAAGCTGCGCGTATGGTTCAAGCCGCCCGGCTGGCGGCCGGCCGACGTGGCCGCGCGCTGGCCGAAGCCGGCTTTCGACCTGGCCCAGGTCCAGCTCTACGATCCGCCGGTGGCGCCGGCGGCCATGGCGTTCGTCGGCACCGGATTCGTGCTGCTGCTCGGCGGTGTTGCCGCGCTGCTGTGGTTCGCACACACGCTCGACGGCACGGCGGTGGCGGTCTGGGGGGCGGCACTGCTGGCCATCTTCTGGGCACTGGGCGCCGTGCTGCAGTCGCGCCTGGGCGTGTGGGCCGCGCTGATGCTCACCTGTGCGACGCTGGCCACCGCCAGCGCCACGCTGGGCCTGCAGCAGCTCCATTACCTGTTCAAGCCGCTGACGATGGCCGTGGCCATACTGCTGGTGCTGCGCCGGGGAGGCTCCGCCGGATCGGGCCATGGGCTGCTGGTCGCCGCGCTGCTGGCATCGATGGCCGGCGACGTCCTGCTGATGGTGCCCGGCAACCTGTTCATCCCCGGCCTGGCCGCGTTCCTGCTGGCGCACCTGTGCTACATCGCGCTGTTTCGACGGCAGCAGGCCTGGTTTCCCAACCGGCCCGCACTGGTGCTCGCGCTGGCCACCGGCGGCGCGATGCTGGCACTGTTCTGGAACACGCTGGGCGATGCCGGCCTGAAGGCGGCGGTGAGCGCCTATGTTGTGGTGATCAGCCTGATGGCCGCGCAGGCGATCGGCCGCGCCACGGTGCTGCAGGACCGGGCCTCCACCTGGGTGGCCGTCGGCGCCTGCGTGTTCATGCTCAGCGATACGCTGATCGCGATCAACCGTTTCCTGATGCCGGTACCGCTGGCCAGCCTGTGGATCCTGGGCACGTATTACCTGGCGCAGATGCTGATCGTGCTGCACGCGCCCGGGCATGCGGCGACCGCTGCCGCAGCGTGCACCACCGAGCGCGACGCTGCCTCGGCGCACGCCGGTCTGCACGGGCACACCTGAGCCACGGCCGCGCGCCTGGCCGCAGGCCGCGCTGGAACGATCCTTAGGCACGCTCCATGACGTGGCAGGTGCTGTCGCTGGTCTCGCGCTCGAAGCGTTTTTCGCCCCGCGCATGGAGCATGTTGCCGTCGATGGTGATCTCGCAATCGTCCTTGTCCAGGCCCGGCAGTTCGACGCGCACCGGCACGTCGTTGCGGGTTTCCTCCCGTTCACCCGCCGATAGCATTCCATCGGCTGGCATCTGCAGGCAACTCCGTGCAGATTCAACGGCGCAGCCTTGACCTGTGACAAATCCCGTCGCCATTCGCCCACGCACAATGATTCGACCATGCGCCGGCCCCGCACCGATTCCGGTCGGGCGCACGACGCGCCCTGTTTTCGAATCCACCGCACGAGGTGCACCCATGACCCCACGACAACGACACGGCGGCCCCGGACCGGACGCGCAGCCCGAAACAGCCGGTGCGCGCGTCCCCGCGTGGCAGCACGGGCGCCGCCTTTGGGCCGGTGCAGCCCTGCTGTCGTTGCTGCTGGCGGGAGGTTGTGCCGTCGAACTGGAGAACCGCCGCGCATCACAAGAGGTCGCCCGCATGGCGGAGCCGCCGGGTTCGACCTACCTCGGCTGGCGCGTGTTCCAGAACAAGTGCGGGGCCTGCCACGGACCGGCCGCCACCGGCACGGCCAATGGCCCGGATCTGCTGCCGCGGGTGCGCGACATGGGATCGCGCCAGTTCGTCAGCGTGGTGCTCCAGCGTTACGACTGGAGCCAGGCCACGACGCAGGCGCGCGGCGATGGCGCGGCGCTTGATGCGCTGGTCGACCGGATCATCCGGCGCCAGGAATACCCTTTGGACATGCCCGCCATGGACGGCGAACCCAGCGTGCGTGCACATCTGGTGGACCTGTATGCCTACCTGTCGGCGCGCGCCACCGGCATCCAGGGCCCTGGTCGACCGACACCCTGAGCCGGGCGGCGGGCCGCATCGACGCGGTCTTAGCATCGGGCCATGCGATACCTGCTCGCCATCGGCTTGACTGCCAGCTTGCCTGCCTTGGCGCCTGCTAGACGGGCCCGGGCCGGCCGTCATCGGCCACATCCCGCTCGTCCCGCTCGTCCCGCGCGATCGCACCATCGACGAGTTCCACCACCCGGTCGCAACGCGCCGCCAGGCGCGGGTCGTGGGTCACGATGACGAACGAGGTGGAGCGCTCGCGGTGCATGCGCCGCAATTGCTGGAACACCTCGTCCGACGACGCGGTGTCCAGATTGCCGGTCGGCTCGTCGGCCAGCACCACCGGCGGATCGAACACCAGCGCACGGGCGATCGCCACGCGTTGTTGCATGCCGCCCGACAACTCGGACGGACGCTTGTCCATGGCCTTGGCCAGGCCGACGGCGGCGAGCAGCTCGCGCGCACGCTCGCGTTGCTGGCGACTGACGAAGCCATCACGGATCAGGCCCGGCATCGTGACGTTCTCCAGCGCGGTGAAGGCCGGCAGCAGGTGGTGGAACTGGAACACGAAACCCAGCGTGTCGCGCCGCAGCAGCGTCAGTGCCCGGTCATCCAGCGAGCCCACCGCCGTGCCGTCGATGCAGTAGCTGCCCGCCGTCATGCGCTCGAGCAGGCCGACGATATTGAGCAAGGTGCTCTTGCCCGACCCCGAGGGCCCGATCAGCGCGACGAATTCGCCGCGGTCGATCGTCAGCGACAGCCCGTGCAAGACCTCGGCCTCGCTCGGCAGGCCGACGTTGTACGACTTGTGCACGTCCGCCAGCTCGATCAGGCGGCCCGGTTCAGGATCGCCAACGCGCGCATCGGCCATGGTGTCAGCGCTCCCCGGCGCGGCGCGCCAACCGAGCCCCATGCAAAGTCCATCGGCCGCGCAACAGCTGGGCCCAGGCCCCCGCGGAACTGGCTCTGCCAGGCCGCTGGGGGCGCCCCCCAGTGGGGGGTTCGGCCGGCTTACACGCAGTGAAGCCGGACAGACGGGGGGCGTACATCTTCATATCCGGATCGCCTGCGCAGGGTCCATGGCCGCGGCCCGGCGCGCCGGCGCGATCGCGGCCAGCACGCCGCACACGCTGGCGATCAATGCCACCTGCACGGCCAGCGACGCCGGCAGCGTGATCGCGAACAGCGGCTGCCCGTCCGCGCCGCGCACGAAGGTGGTGAACAGGAAGATCATCAGCAGCGCCAATGCCAGCCCCAGCACCGAACCGACGGCGCCGACGATACCGCCCTGCACCAGGAACACGCGCACCATCTGGCCGCGGGTCGCGCCCATGGCCCGCAGGATGCCGATCTCGCGGCGTTTCTGCACCACCGACACCACCAGCACGCTGGCAATGCCCAGCACCACAACGATCAACACGATGAGCCGGATCAGCCCGGTGCTGACCGACTGCGCGTTGAGCGCCGACACCAGCTGCGCGTTGGTCTCCTGCCAGCTCTCGACCTGGTATGGGAACTGGCGCCGCAGGTCGGCCGCCATGTCCTTGGCACCCCAGACGTCGACCAGCGCGAGGTCCAGGCTGGTCGCGCCGCCCGGCAGGCCGAGCAGGCGCGCGAACGCCGCGCCCGGACCCGTTGCCCGCGTCGACCGAGGCGTTTCGCGCGGCATGGGTCCGGGGGGTTGCCTTCCGACAGCCTTGGCGACGAGCTTGACCCGTGGTTGACGCGACCAAGCGTCTACCACGGGTCACAAACCGACTTAGCGCTGCCGCACATCGACTCCTGTCGGATCGGCGACCACCCGCACGACCAATTGCCTCGCCCTGCTGCGATGGGCGCGGGCCGTGGGTTGGCGCCTTTCGGTCAACCGGAACACGCGTCGGAGCGCCATGCACCTTTTCCCGATCGGGGTATGCCGATGGTGGCCTGGCTAGACGCCGGCCGCCGACACCTTGCGCGGCCAGACCGAATCACCACGCTGCACAATCAATCCCGCGCCGTCACCCGAATCGTATTCCCGTGGTGATCGTGCCGCAGCCGAAAATTTCGGAGATTTGTCGAAAATATTTACACCGCCCTGCCGCCAGAAACGGCGCCCTAAGTCAACACCTGTGATTTCGTTGAATATTCTCGGCGTGGCTCGAAAAATGCTTATTTTTCACGGTTGGCAAGAGTTTCAACATGTCAAATTCGATCGAACCGAGGAGATCAGCATGAAACGTGTTATTGGCGCAATTCTTTCAGCGGCATTCGGTTTGGCGTCACACGCTGGCCCCCTGGTCAACCTGACCGGTTTGGGCTACGTGCAATACGGCGACGCCTTGTCCTATTCGATGCCGGTGGCCAACTACCAGTTCGGCTACAACACGAACAACGGGCCATTCGCGATTCCGTCGACGCCGGGCCAGATTTCGTCGCTGACGGTACTCGGAACAGGATCCAACGGCGGTCCGGTGACGACGAACTTCGACGGTATGGACCGGGCCTACGACACACCCTCCGGTGTTAGCGGCGCAACGTATTTCTACGCCGACCCCAGCAACTCCCGTGGCACCGACGGCACCGTCGCCAACAACGGCGCCAATACCTGGGATACATCGCTGCTGGCGTTGAGAAGTTTCCTTGCCGGCGAGCAGATGGCGGTGTTTTTCAACAACAACCAGGTCAACTCCGGTGACGCATCGAATCAGAATCTGGCTGCTTGGGCGCGCGTCTGGATCACCGATGCGGCTGGCGCGAATGTCGGATCCGCTTACGAGCTTTCCAATATGGGCGGAGCCTACAACTTGGTGTCGCAAGGTGGGGGGGGCGTTTTTCTTGGGGATCCGACTGCCTATGACGCAGGCTTTGGGGCTGGAAACCCCACCAACACGGCCGCCGGCAGCACCGACTTTGTTCTCGCCGGCGGCGCGATCTGTGTCGAGACCGGTCCCGCGCTACCAGTGCCGGTGCCGGTCCCATGCGGGTCAGCCCCTGCCTCCCCAGGCGGTACGGTGTCTTCAGCAATCAACCACAATCTGGGCGCGGATCATGTGGCGTACACCATCCTGTTTCCCGAATTGAACGCGGCATTGGGTGGTTTGTTTGCGGGACTGACCGATGCGGAACTTGCGTCTCACACCATGCATGTGGATGTCCGACTGGGCTGTCGCAATACTACGGACCCGACATTGAATCCCTGGATGTCTTGCGACCTGGCCAATGGATTTGGTACCGCGCTTAACAATGGATACGAGCAGTTCTTCATCGGCGCCGCCGTGATCTGCCCGCCGACGGATCCCACTTGCGCACCGCCGCAAGTGCCCGAACCAGGCTCGCTGGCCTTGTTCAGCCTGGCCCTTGCAACGCTGAGTCTGGCTACGCATCGTGCCACTCGCCGGCGCAAGGGGGCACGGGACAAGACCACGCTCGCATGATCATCGCAAGGTAGATGTGCCGGGCTACCGACCGGCGGATCGAAACGTCGCTTCGACAAGGTATCCCGAACCCACCGCTACCCGATACGGCGAAACGACTGAAAGGATGATGGTAGTCAGCGGCAACTAAGCGGTTGAATGGACGGGCGGCCGTGATGCTGCCTCGTCGCGCGCGATCGCACCATCGACGAGTTCCACCACCCGGTCACAACGCGCCGCCAGGCGCGGGTCGTGGGTCACGATGACGAACGAGGTGGAGCGCTCGCGGTGCATGCGCCGCAATTGCTGGAACACCTCGTCCGACGACGCGGTGTCCAGATTGCCGGTCGGCTCGTCGGCCAGCACCACCGGCGGATCGAACACCAGCGCACGGGCGATCGCCACGCGTTGTTGCATGCCGCCCGACAACTCGGACGGACGCTTGTCCATGGCCTTGGCCAGGCCGACGGCGGCGAGCAGCTCGCGCGCACGCTCGCGTTGCTGGCGACTGACGAAGCCATCACGGATCAGGCCCGGCATCGTGACGTTCTCCAGCGCGGTGAAGGCCGGCAGCAGGTGGTGGAACTGGAACACGAAACCCAGCGTGTCGCGCCGCAGCAGCGTCAGTGCCCGGTCATCCAGCGAGCCCACCGCCGTGCCGTCGATGCAGTAGCTGCCCGCCGTCATGCGCTCGAGCAGGCCGACGATATTGAGCAAGGTGCTCTTGCCCGACCCCGAGGGCCCGATCAGCGCGACGAATTCGCCGCGGTCGATCGTCAGCGACAGCCCGTGCAAGACCTCGGCCTCGCTCGGCAGGCCGACGTTGTACGACTTGTGCACGTCCGCCAGCTCGATCAGGCGGCCCGGTTCAGGATCGCCAACGCGCGCATCGGCCATGGTGTCAGCGCTCCCCGGCGCGGCGCGCCAACCGAGCCCCATGCAAAGTCCATCGGCCGCGCAACAGCTGGGCCCAGGCCCCCGCGGAACTGGCTCTGCCAGGCCGCTGGGGGCGCCCCCCAGTGGGGGGTTCGGCCGGCTTACACGCAGTGAAGCCGGACAGACGGGGGGCGTACATCTTCATATCCGGATCGCCTGCGCAGGGTCCATGGCCGCGGCCCGGCGCGCCGGCGCGATCGCGGCCAGCACGCCGCACACGCTGGCGATCAATGCCACCTGCACGGCCAGCGACGCCGGCAGCGTGATCGCGAACAGCGGCTGCCCGTCCGCGCCGCGCACGAAGGTGGTGAACAGGAAGATCATCAGCAGCGCCAATGCCAGCCCCAGCACCGAACCGACGGCGCCGACGATACCGCCCTGCACCAGGAACACGCGCACCATCTGGCCGCGGGTCGCGCCCATGGCCCGCAGGATGCCGATCTCGCGGCGTTTCTGCACCACCGACACCACCAGCACGCTGGCAATGCCCAGCACCACAACGATCAACACGATGAGCCGGATCAGCCCGGTGCTGACCGACTGCGCGTTGAGCGCCGACACCAGCTGCGCGTTGGTCTCCTGCCAGCTCTCGACCTGGTATGGGAACTGGCGCCGCAGGTCGGCCGCCATGTCCTTGGCACCCCAGACGTCGACCAGCGCGAGGTCCAGGCTGGTCGCGCCGCCCGGCAGGCCGAGCAGGCTTTGCGCCAGCCGCAGCGGCACGATGACGGTGCGCCGGTTCAGCTCGCGCACGCCCAGGTCGACCAGCGCGGTCACGCGCACCGTCTCGCTGACCGCGCCGGTGAGCAACGTCAGCCGGTCCCCCGGCCGCAGGCCCAGGTCGGACGCCAGCTCGATGCCGATGATGCCTTCGCCAGGCTCGAGCCGGGCCGTGCCGGCCACGACCTTTTCGCGCAGGCGCACCACCCGGTCGTAACGATCCAGATCCACGCCGGACAAGGCCACCGACTGCGTCGCCTCGCCGCGGATCGCCAGGCCGCCACCGGCGACGATGGGCGACACCGCGGCCACGCCCGGCCAGTTCTCCAGCAACGGCAGCATTGACTGCCAGTTCGACACCGAGCGCAGCCGCTGGGCCTTGGCCTGCACGTCGCTGAGCACGACGGTGCCGGGCTCCTTGCGCCGCGCCGACGCGACGGCGTCGTCGGGCGACTGCAGCGTCACGTGCGCCTGCCCGCCGAGCGTCTTGTCGAAGGTGTTCTGCTGCAAGCCGGTCACCAGCGCCGAGATATAGGCGATGACCGCCACCCCGGCAGCGACGCCGACCATGATCAGCACCGTCTGCAGGCGCCCTTCGCGCAGGAAACGCACCGCAACACGGGTTTCGAAACCGAGCCAGGCGGAGATTGCCCCCAACCCTGGCTTCGCCAGGCCCCCCGAGGGGGTGCGAGAAAACCTGGGAACGGCCTGGCGTTTTCTCATGCCCATGGGCTCAGCGCCCCATCATGTTGGTCAGCTGCGCGGCGCCGTTGCCCGCGCCGGCAGCGGCGGAGGCGCCATGCAGGTCGGGCTCGACGAAACGGGCGCGCACCCGTTGCCCCAGCGGCAGCCGCATGTCGAGCACGACCTCGTCACCCTCCTCCAGGCCCAGCCGTACCTCGGCCGCGCCCAGCGTGCGCAGCCCCAGGCCCACGTCGCGCTCCTCGATGCGGCCGTCCTCGATCACGCGCACACGCGCGATGTTGGCGTCGGCGGTGCGGATCAGCGCGGCAATGGGCAGCACCAGCGCACGGTTGCGCCGGCCGGTCTCGACCTCGATCGACAGCGTCATGTCCTCGCGCAAGAAGGCGGGCGCCTCGCCCTGCAGCGCAAACGTGACCTCGATCGCGCCGCGTTGCGGGTCCACCGCCGGCGAGATCGACAAGACCCTGGCGGCAAAACGCCGTCCCGGATAGGCGTCGGCCAGCACCGACGCCGGCTGGTCGATCGCCAGCTGGTCCAGGAACCGTTCGTCGACCTGGGCGCTGAGCCGGGTCGGGCCGTCGAGCGCCAGTGTCAGCAAGGCCTTGCCCGGTTGCACGATCTGCCCCGGCTCGACCGCGCGCGCCAGCACCACCGCGTCGGCGGGTGCGCGCAGGCGGGTCTGCGCCAGCCGGGCCAGCGCGGCGTCGATGCTGGCCTGCGCCAGCGACAGCTGGGCCTGCGCCTGCACCACCTCGGTGCCGGCCTCGCCGACCGCCTGGACCTGGGTCCGGGCGGTGGCCAGTTGTGCGGCGGCCACGTCGCGCGCGCGGCGCGCCTCGTCCAGCCGCGATGCGCTCAGGAAACCCTGTGCCACCAGTTGCTGTACCCGCGCGAATTCCGACTGCGCCGCATCCAGCGCCGCCTGCGCCTGGGTCACGGCCGCCTGGGCCGAACCCCGCCCGGTGCTGCGCAGGCCGGCCAGCCGCGCCTGCGCCTGTGCACGCGAGGCCTGCGCCTGCGCCAGCGTCGCACGCAACTCGGCCGACTCCAGTTCCACCAGCGTGGCGCCTTCGCGCACCGAGTCGCCCTCGCGCGCCAGGACCTTCTCGACCCGACCGGTCACGGTGCTGCCGACGTCGACGCGCGACAAGGTCTCGACACGGGCGGCGAACTGCAAGGTGCGCACCAGCGGCGCATGGCGCAACTCGACCACGTCGACCTCGACCGGGCGCAGCATCCACAGCAGGACGGCCCCCGCGGCCAGCACCAGCACGAACGCAACCAGCAGAACCCGGAGCCAGCGTTTCACGACACGGCCTCGCCGATCAGTTGCCGAACATGTCGGCACCGCCGGCGCCGCTCGGCGGGGCCACGCCGAGATGGCGGTACGCGGCCAGCGTGGCGATGCGTCCGCGCGGCGTGCGTTGCAGGAAGCCCTGCTGTATCAGGTAGGGCTCGATCACGTCCTCGATCGTCTCGCGCTCCTCGCCGATGCTCGAGGCGATGTTGTCCAGCCCGACCGGCCCGCCGTCGAAACGCAGCACCACGGCCTCGAGCAGCTTGCGGTCCATCACGTCGAAGCCCTGCGGGTCGACGTCGAGCATGGCCAGCGCGCGGTTGGCCATGTCCAGCGTGATCGCGCCGCTGCCCTTGACCTCGGCATAGTCGCGCACCCGGCGCAGCAGGCGGTTGGCGATGCGCGGCGTACCGCGCGAACGCCGTGCGATCTCGAAACCTCCGTCGTCGTCGATCGGCACCTTGAGCAGCCCGGCGCTGCGCCGCACGATCAGCGCCAGTTCGTCGGCGGTGTAGAACTCCAGCCGCGCGACGATGCCGAAGCGGTCGCGCAAGGGGTTGGTCAACATGCCGGCGCGCGTGGTCGCGCCGACCAGCGTGAACGGCTGCAGGTCGAGCTTGATCGAACGCGCCGCCGGCCCTTCGCCGATCATGATGTCGATCTTGTAGTCTTCCAGGGCGGGATACAGGATTTCCTCGACCACGGGCGAGAGCCGGTGGATCTCGTCGATGAACAGGACGTCGTTCTTCTCGAGGTTGGTCAGCAACGCGGCCAGGTCCTTGGGTTTCTCGAGCACCGGCCCGCTGGTCTGGCGCAGGTTGACGCCCAGCTCGTGCGCGATGATGTGCGACAAGGTCGTCTTGCCCAATCCGGGCGGGCCGAACAACAACACATGGTCCAGCGCTTCGGTGCGCTTGCGCGCGGCGCCGACGAAGATCTCGAGCTGCTCACGGATCTTGGCCTGCCCGACGTAGTCGTCCAGCAGCTTGGGTCGCAGCGCGCGTTCGATCACTTCCTCGTTGGGCGAGGCGGTCGAAGCCGACAACACCCGTCGAACGGGCGCGTCGGAAAAATCGTCGGTCTGGATGGTCACGAGGCACGCGGCGCTTGATGGCCCGGAAACGGGGATCTCTGACTATACTGCGCGCCCCGTGCCGCACTGCGCGGCAGGCATCCTGCTCAAGTACCCGCCGCTTGTTGCCGATACCCAACCCATGCCGTATTGCTCCCCCCTGCCCGCCGCGCACCGGATGACGCCTCGAAACGTTCTTGCGCTGGTGCTGGCCGTCATCGCCATGCTCGTGCCCGCAACCGTCATCGCGCAGGAACAGGCCCCGGCCGCGCCCACACCCAAGGAGATCGGCGACCAGGTGCGACGCGCGCTCGCAGGCGGCGTCGCCCGCGACAAGGAACTGACGGTCGGCGCTGGCAGCGGCAGCGCCGCGGCCGGTTCGGCGGCGATGCCGTCCAAGCGGCCGGTCAATCCGCGGGCCAGTCGCCAGTACATCCGGGCCCGCGCGGCCGAACTGGCCGGACGGCCGCCGCCGATGGAAGAAATTGTGGACCCGGCCCGGCCGGTCGGCGAGGCGCACTGGGCCTACCACGGCATCAACGGCCCGCAGGCCTGGGGCATGCTCAAGCCCGAATACGCCACCTGCGCCACCGGCCAGCGCCAGTCGCCGATCAACATCGACGAGTCGATCACGCTGCGTGGCCCGGCCGAAGCGATCCAGTTCGCCTATGGCCCCAGCAATGCCACCATCGTCAACAACGGGCACACGGTGCAGGTCGACATGAACGGCGACAACGGCATCATCGTGCGGGGCACGCGTTTTCACCTGATCCAGATGCATTTCCACCATCCGGCCGAGGAGCAGATCAATTTCCGGACGTATGCCATGGTGGCACACCTGGTGCACCGCAACCACCTGGGCCAGCTGGCGGTGGTCGCCGTATTGCTGGAGCCGGGCGAGGCCAATCCGGTCATCCACCATCTGTGGACCTACATGCCGCTGGGCAAGGACGACCGGGTGCCGTTTCCGCGCGGTTCGGTCGACCTGACCGGCCTGCTGCCCAAGGACCCGCTGTATTACCAGTTCATGGGTTCGCTGACGACACCGCCGTGCACCGAAGACGTGTTGTGGATGGTGCTCAAACAACCGGTGACCATCAGCCACGAACAGCTGCGGTTGTTCGCCCAGCAGTTCCCCAACAACGCCCGGCCGGTGCAGCCGATCAACGGTCGGGTGGTGCGCGAGGCACGCTGACCGCTTGTCTTCGCCCGGGGCCGTCAATCAGGCAAGCAGGCCCCACGGAACTGGCTCTGCCAGGCCGTAGGGGCGCCCCCAGTGGGGGCTTCGGCGAGCTTGCACGAAGTGAAGCCGGACAGACGGGGGGCGTCCTTCCTCCAGAGGCCGCCGCGCACGGCCGCTCCGAAGCGGCCGGCCCGCCCCCCAGTGTGGGGTTCGGCCGGTTTACACGCAGTGAAGCCGGACAGACGGGGGGCATCCTTCAGCTCATCCGCGCGACAGCGACTTGAGCGCGAGCTTGATGCCGTCGCTCACGCCCACGCCCGCGGGCAGCGACTTGAGTGCCTGCGCCGCCTCCTTGTCGCTGTAACCCAGCGCCACCAGGGCCTGCAGGATGTCGGCCTGCGCATCGTCACCCGGCGCGGCCGGCGCGCCGATGTCGGCGCCGAGCTTGCCCTTGAGCTCGAGCAGCAGCCGCTCGGCGATCTTCTTGCCGATGCCCGGCACCTTGACCAGCCGACCCGGCTCCTGGCCGGTCACCGCATGCGCGAGATCGGACACCGTCATGCCCGACAACACCGCCAGCGCCGTGCGCGGGCCGACGCCGGAGATCTTGATCAGCTGCCGGAACGCCTCGCGCTCGGGTGCGCTGCCGAAGCCGTACAGGATCTGCGCATCCTCGCGCACCACGAAGTGGGTCAGCAGGCTGACCGGCTCCCCGCGCCCGGGCAGGTTGTAATAGGTGCTCATCGGCACGAACACCTCGTAACCCACGCCGCCACACTCCACCAGAACCTGCGGCGGGTTCTTCTCGCCCAGGGAGCCGGTCAACTTGCCTATCATCGGGGGTCCTGTCCTTCCCAGTCACGGGCACCACCGCGGTTCCCACGCCGGAATTATCAATGTGATCCTCCGCCATATCTTCTCGCCGCCCAACAACACGCGCATGACCAACCTGTGCGGCCCGATGGACGAGCATCTGCGCACCATCGAGACCGCGCTGCAGGTCAGCATCGCGCACCGGCACGAGCAGTTCAAGGTCGACGGCCCCAAGGAGAAGGCCCGGCGCGGCATGGAGATGCTGCAGGCGCTGTACGAGATGGCGGATCGCCCGATCGACGCGGCCACGGTGCAGCTGATGCTGGCCGGCGACAGCCGCATGAACGACGCCGAGGCACCCGGCCTGCAGACCCGGCGCGCCGACCTCAAGCCCCGCACCCCGAACCAGGCGACCTACCTGGACAACATCACCGGCCACGACGTGACCTTTGGCATCGGCCCGGCCGGCACCGGCAAGACCTACCTGGCCGTGGCCTGCGCGGTCGATGCGCTGCAGCGCAGCGCGGTGCAACGCATCGTGCTGACGCGCCCGGCCGTCGAGGCCGGCGAGCGGCTGGGCTTCCTGCCCGGCGACCTGAACCAGAAGATCGACCCCTACCTGCGCCCGCTGTACGATGCCTTGTACGACCTGATGGGTTTCGACGCGGTGCAAAAGGCGTTCGAGC
This sequence comes from Comamonadaceae bacterium G21597-S1, assembly GCA_027214345.1. GTDB lineage: Bacteria > Pseudomonadota > Gammaproteobacteria > Burkholderiales > Burkholderiaceae_C > CAISIP01. Next base: position 409,395 of record JAPWHR010000004.1, on the reverse strand, counting down.
GCCAGGCGATCGAAATCGCGCCACTGGCCTTCATGCGCGGACGCACGCTGAACAACGCCTTCGTGATCCTGGACGAGGCGCAGAACACCACGCCCGAGCAGATGAAGATGTTCCTGACCCGCATCGGTTTCGGCGCCAAGGCCGTGGTCACCGGCGACGTCAGCCAGATCGACCTGCCCAAGTCCCAGCTCAGCGGCCTGATCGACGCCGAACGGGTGCTGCGCCGGGTCAAGGGCATCGCCATCACCCGGCTCACCAGCGCCGACGTGGTGCGCCATCCGCTGGTGGCACGTATCGTCGATGCCTACGACATGCGCCGCGGCGAGCGGGACGATCGGGACAACCGCGATGGCGACGCAGCGCCGCCACCACCAGCCCGGACGTCGGCGCGCAAACGCGCGAGCTGACCGCGGGGTCGCGCTCCATGTTGCCCCAACTGGCCCTGTCGCTGCAGTTCGCACTCGATACGGACGCAGCCGAACACCGCGCGGCGTTGCCGCGATCCAAGGTCGCACGCTGGATCCGCCATGCGCTCGAGTGCGACGCGCAGATCACGGTGCGTATCGTCGACGCGGTGGAAGGCCGGGCGCTGAACCGCGACTACCGGCACAAGGACTATGCGACCAACGTGCTCACGTTCGACTATGGCGACGAGGAGCCGCTGAGCGCCGACCTGGTGCTCTGCGCGCCGGTGGTCGCACGCGAGGCACGCGAACAGGGCCGCACGCTGCAGGCCCACTATGCCCATCTGATCGTGCACGGCAGCCTGCACGCGCAAGGCTGGGACCACGAGACCAGCGCCGCCGACGCGACGGCCATGGAGGCGCGCGAGACGCAGGTGCTGGCGCGCCTGGGGTTCGACGACCCTTACGCATGACCACGGCCGTCGGGCCGATTATTCGATGCGCAACGGTATCGTGATCGGCCCGTCGTTGACCAGCGCCACCTGCATCTCGGCGCCGAATTTGCCGTTCTGTACCACCGGGTGCAAGGCGCGGGCCTGATCGAGGAAATACTGGTACAGGCGCAGGCCGAGCGCGGGCGGCGCGGCCTTGGTGAAACCCGGCCGGTTGCCGCCCGACGTGTCCGCCGCCAGCGTGAACTGGCTCACCACCAGCAGGCCGCCCTGCACGTCCTGCACGCTGCGGTTCATCTTGCCGGCCTCGTCGTTGAAGATGCGCAGCTTCAGGATCTTGGCCAACATTCGGTCGGCATGGCGCTCGGTGTCCTGCGGCTCGGCGCACAACAACACCAGCAATCCGGCGCCGATACGGCCGATCACGTCGCCGTCGACCGTCACGCTGGCCTGGCTCACCCGTTGCAACACGGCAATCAAATCAAGTCCCTCTCGTCGTCGAAATGGGCTTCCACGTCGCTGGGCAACAGCTGGATGCTGGCACGCAGCCCCGGCACGGCGCTCATCAAGGCCTGCTCCACACTCGTGCGCAGCGCCGCGGCACGGCCCAGCGTCCAGCTGGCCGGCATGTGCATGTGCAGGTCGACGAAGCGCCGCTGGCCCGAGCGCCGGGTGCTGACATGATCGAAACGGATCGTGTGGTGGTCGAACTCCTTGAGCGTGGCCTCGATCTGCTGCTGCAGCTCGGGCTCCAGCGCCTCGTCCATCAACCCCTGCGACGAGCGCCACACCAGGTGGAAACCCTCGCGCAGGATGTTGACCGCCACCCCGATCGCCACCAGCGGGTCGAGCCACAACCAGTCCGTGACGGCGACCAGTCCGATGCCGACGACGACGCCGACCGAGGTCCAGACGTCGGTCATCAGGTGCTTGCCGTCGGCCTCCAGCGCGATCGAGCGGTGCTTGCGTGCGGCGTCGAACATGACCCAGGCCAGCAGGCCATTGAAGACCGAACTGACGATGGACAGCGACAGGCCCCAGCCGACCGAGGTCAGCGGCTGCGGATCGAAGAAGCGGTGAATCGCGGCCCAGATGATGCCGCCGGCCGCGCCGATGATCAGCAGGCCCTCGAATCCGGACGAGAAATATTCGGCCTTGTGGTGCCCGTACGGATGGTCGTCGTCGGCCGGGCGCCTGGCGATCGTCACCATCGTCAGCGCGAACAAGGCGCTGGCCAGGTTGACGAACGACTCCATCGCATCGGACAGCAGGCCGACCGAATCGGTCACGTACCAGGCCAGCGTCTTGAGCACGATCGTCACCAGCGCGACCACGACCGAGATGCGCAACAGGCGCTCGGGTGTCAGGAAATCGCTGGACGGCATTCGCATGCGGCCATTGTCGGCGATGGCGCCACCCGTTCGCGCCGGCATCGCCGCTATGTAAAGGATTCGCATGCCCCGGTCGCGCCCGGCGGCCAGACCCTGATAATGCCGTTGGCATTGTCCTTGGCGCTGCGCAGAAGCACATGCCAGGGCGCACGACACGAGGATCGAAACACACATGGCCTGGCTGGACAATCGATGGCGCTCGGAATGGGGTCTGGCTCTGGGTGTGCTGGTACTGGGCATTGCCATATCGGGCGCCGGCGCCTACCGGCTGCACCGGGAGATCGACACGCGTGCGCACGAGGAGTTCGACCGTGCCGCCAATCGCGTGGTCGAGGCCATCACGCTGCGTTTCGGCCTCACGATCTACGGACTCAATGGCGCCAAGGGCATGTATGCGGCGAACGATCGAATCAACCGTGCCCAGTTCCGGGCCTATGTCGAGTCCCGCAATCTCAAGACGGAATTTCCGGGCGTCCGCGGCTTCGGCCTGATCGAGCGCGTGCCCCGTCCCGAACTGGACGGCTTCATCGCGCGCGAGCGGGCGGACGACGCGCCGGGCTTCGCCGTTCGCCAGCTGGCCGAGAAGGACCACGATGACCTCTACGTGATCCGTTTGATCGAGCCCGCCGGGCCGAATGCGGGTGCGCTCGGCCTGGACGTCGGCTCCGAGCCGGTGCGCCGGCGCGGCGCCGAACGGGCCATCGAAACCGGCCAGCCGACGCTGTCGGGCCACATCGTGCTGGTCCAGGACAACAAGCGCTCGTCGGGTGCACTGCTCTACGTTCCCCTGTTCCGCAACGGGACCAGTCCCACGACGCCGGACGAACGCCGGCAGGCGTTGCTGGGATTGCTGTATGCGCCGATTGTGCTGTCGGAGTTGCTCGACGGCATTCACGACGTACTGGCCGGGCGGTTGGAGTTCGAATTGTTCGACACCGCGAACATGGATGCGCCCGTGCATGTGGGGCAACTCGACACGGAACGACCGGCGGTGGTCGAGCCACCCTATCTCAGCACCACGCGGGCGTTGTCGATCTCGCACCGCGACATGACGCTGCGGATGCGCAGCACGCCGGCATTCGACGCCGAGATCGACCAGTTGCCGTCGTGGCTGCTGTTTCTCGGCGGCTCGCTGGTCAGCACCTTGTTGTCGCTGCTGGTGTGGCAGCAGGCCTCGGGCCGGCGCCGGGCCGAGGCCCTGGCGCACGGCATGACCCGGAACCTCGACCGGCTGGCCCAGGTGGTGCGGCACACGTCGAACGCGGTAAGCATCCAGGACGTGGACCAAAGAATCGTCTGGATCAACGAGGGATTCACACGCGCCACCGGATACGAGGACGCCGAGGTACTGGGCCAGCGGCCGAGTGACCTGCTGTGGAGTGGCAGCATGGCGGCACACGCGCGCGAGCAGTTGGCAGAATCGGTACGCGACGGCGTCGGCTGTCGGGTCGAGATGCGCAACCGCGGCAAGGATGGCCGCGAGTACTGGGTCGACACCGAATTGCGGCCCTTGCGCGATGCCCAGGGCCAGTTGACGGGTTTCATGGAGATCGGCAACGACGTCACCGAACAGCGACTGGCACAACAGCAATTGCAGGCGGTCGTGCGCGACAACCAGGCCTTGCTCAACATGCTCGACATGCACGCCATCGTGTCCGAGGCCGACGCCGACGGACGCATCTCGGCGGTGAACGACGCGTTCTGCGCCATCACGGGCTACCACCGCGACGAATTGCTGGGGCAGAACCACCGCATCCTGGGCTCCGGCGTGCATGGAGAGGTGTTCTGGAAGAACATGTGGGACTCCATCTCGACCGGTACGCCCTGGCGCGCCGAGGTCTGCAACCGGGCCAAGGACGGCAGCCTGCATTGGGTCCTGACCTTCATCACGCCCTTCAGCCGGGCCGACGGATCCATCGAGAAATACATCTCGATGCGTATCGACATCACGGCCAGCAAGCTGGCCGAACAGGAACTGGCGCGCGAACGCAGCACGCTGGCCAACATCATCGAGGGCACCAATGCGGGGACCTGGGAGTGGAACATGGCCACCGGGCAGATGCGGGTCAACGCGCGCAGCGCAGCGATCGCCGGCTACGCGCTCGACGAGCTGGATTTCACCCGGATCGCGACCTGGCACGAACTGGTGCATCCGGATGACCGTGCACGCGCCGTGGTGCTGCTGCACCAGCATTTCAACGGGGAGACAGCAGGATACGAACGCGAAAGCCGCGTCCTGCACAAAGACGGTCACTGGGTCTGGGTGCTGGAGCGTGGCCGCCTGCTCGAGCGTTCCGCCGACGGCCACCCATTGGTGGTGGCCGGCATCCACCTGGACATCAGCCAGCGCAAGCAGGCCGAGCTGGCGCTGCGCGAGAACGAAAGCCTGATGCGCCTGGTCATCGAGAACATGGGCGGGCGGCTGGCCTATTTTGACCGCCACCAGCGGCTGAAGTTCGCCAACCAGGCAACCTACGACTTTTTCGGCGGTTCCGCGCAAGACCGCATCGGACATAGCTTCGCGGAGCTGCTCGGGCCGGAAAGGATGGCCAGCATGGGGCCGCACGTGGCCGAGGCGCTCGATGGCCGGGTACAGAGCTACGAGAGCGAAACGCGCCAACCGGACGGGCAGACCACGCATTCCATGGTGCATCTGGTGCCGGACCTTCGCGACGGCGTGGTCCATGGCTTTGTCGCATTGGCCGTCGACGTGACACTGGCCAAACGTGCCGCAGCCGAAGTGCGCCGGGCCGACCGGCTGATGCGGCTGGCCATCGATGCAGCCGTCGTCCTGTACGACCCGGACGACCGACTGGTGTTCTGCAACGACAAGTACCGGGAGTGGCATGGCGACCTGGCGCAACAGGTGGTGCCCGGCATCCGCTTCGAGGAACTGCTGCGCCTGGCAGTGCGGCATGGCCATTTCCCGCAGGCCGGCAGCCGCGAAGAAGCATGGGTTGCCGAGCGGCTGGCCCTGCACCAGCGGGACCACTCCGAGCAGGTACAGGTCACGCACGATGGACGCAGTCTGCGGGTCGTGGAACGCCGCTTGCCCGATGGCCATACGGTGGGCTTTCGCATCGACATCACCGAACAGGTCAACGCCGCCGAGGCAGCCCAGGCGGGCTCACGCGCCAAGAGCCAGTTCCTGGCCAACATGAGCCACGAGATTCGCACGCCGATGAACGCCATCCTGGGGCTGCTGACCCTGTTGCGCCGAACGCAGCTGGACGAACGGCAGGCCGATTACGCGCTCAAGACGGAGACAGCGGCACGTTCGCTGCTGGACCTGCTCAATGACATTCTCGACATTTCCAAGGTGGAGTCCGGCAAGCTGGCGCTCGAAACCCGGGTGTTCCAGATCGACCAGTTGATGCACGACCTGGCCGTCATCCTGGCCGCCAACCTGGGCCGCAAGCCGGTCGAACTGCTGTTCGACATCGACGCCGCATTGCCGTCGTACGTCGAAGGCGACATGTTGCGGCTGCAGCAGGTACTGATCAACCTGGGCGGCAACGCGATCAAGTTCACCGAACGGGGCGAGGTCGTCGTATCGGTCAAGATTCAGTCACGCGACGCCGACACGGTCACGCTGGCGTTCGCCGTGCGCGATTCGGGTATCGGCGTGGCGAGCGATTTGCACGAACATATCTTCAGCGGGTTTTCCCAGGCCGAGGCATCGACGACACGCCGGTTCGGCGGAACCGGGCTGGGACTGGCCATCAGCAGCCGCCTGGTCGGCATGATGGGCGGGGAACTTGAACTCGACAGCGCGCCGAACCAGGGCAGCCGCTTCTATTTCACCATCACCCTGCCTGTGCCGCTGACGGTGCCGACACAGGCGCCGGCAGGCAACCCGCCCGCCGCATTGCCGGAACCACTGCGGGTGCTCGTGGTGGACGACAACGCGACGGCGCGCAGCCTGCTGCGCGAGCTCGCCATCGCGCAGGGCTGGACGGTCGACGTGGCGACCGGTTTCGAGCACGCATTCCAGCGGATCACGGAGGCGGCGGCGGCCGGACAACCCTGGCAGGTCGTGCTGATGGACTCGGACATGCCGGACACGGACGCTTGGCAGGCCTGCCGGCAGATTCGCGCCCTGCCGGTTCCCAGGCTGACGCTGATCCTGATGGTGACACCGCATGGCCGCGAGACACTGGCGCAGCGCGGCCAGCGCCTGGCGCAGGCCTTCGACGGCGTGCTGGTCAAACCGGTGACGGCATCCCTGATGCGGGACACCGTATACCGGTTCCGAGCCTCCGGCCGGCAACCAGAGCCGCAGATGCTCCCGTCGCCGCCACGCCCCGCGCGCAGGCTGGCCGGCATGCGGCTACTGGTCGCGGAGGACAACCCCACCAACCAGATGGTGGCACGCGAACTGCTCGAGGACGAAGGCGCGAAGGTGGAGATCGTCAGCGACGGCGCGGCGGCGGTGCAGGCCGTGGCCGGCGCCCGATCGGCATTCGACGCCGTGCTGATGGACCTGCAGATGCCGGTGATGGACGGTCTCACCGCGACCGGCCGGATCCGCAACACACTCGGACAGGTGTCGCTGCCCATCATCGCGATGACGGCCAACGCCATGGCCACCGATCGCGAAGTCTGCCTGGCCGCCGGCATGGACGAGCATATCGGCAAGCCTTTCGACATCGACCATCTGGTGCAGGTGCTGCAACAGCACGTCGGACGCGTGCAACCTTCCGAACCGGAGGAACGACCCCGGAAGCCGCAACCGGATGCTCCGCCCCCATTGCCGCGGGCGATCACCGCAGCGGCAGCGCAGGCCGGCATCGACGCGGAAGCCGCGTTGCGGCGCCTGGCGGGCGACCTGCGCCTGTACCGCCAGCTGATCGGAGGCATCGAGGCGGATCTGCTCACGACCCCTGACCGCCTGCGGGCGGCGGCCGACGTTGCCGACGCGGACGCAGCGCGCCAGCAACTGCACGCGCTGCGCGGCGCCGTCGCGACGATGGGCGCCCATCATCTTGCCGCCACGTTGGCAGACTGCGAGCAATCGCTGGCCGAGGTTAGTACGCCCGAGGCGATCACACGGACGATCGCCCCGGCGCTGCAGGCCATCACGGTCAGCCTGGACGGCCTGCGTTCCTTGCGCGACGCCATGGCGCACGAAATGCCGACGCCTGCGCCCGACAATGACGACGAAGGCGCTGACGGCATGATGCAGCTGCGCCGCCTGCACCGGGAACTGGCCGAGCAGCTGCAGCAATCGGACATGGCGGCCACCGATACGATGGCAGCCATCATGCGCCTGCGTCTGGACCCCGACACCATGACCCGGTTGCAGACGCTGGAATCGGCGGTCCAAACACTCGACTTCGATGCCGCGCTGCGACTGTGCCAGGCGTGGCGAGACACACCGACACCATGACGCCAAGCTTGCCTGTGACCACCCTTTCGCCATTGACCGATACCGGCCATACCACCGGCGAGCGCCTGCCCGTGCTGCTGATCGTCGATGACCAGAGCGCGAACATCCAGACCCTGTACCGGGCGTTCAGCCAGGATCACCAGGTGCTGATGGCCCTCAATGCCAGGGCGGCGCTGGAGGTGTGCGAGAAGCAAGCACCCGACCTGATCCTGCTCGACATCATGATGCCGGACATTGATGGCTACGCATTGTGCGAGACCCTCAAGGCCGACGCATTGACGCGGGACATCCCGGTGATCTTCGTCACCGCCCAGAACGACGAAGCGGCCGAGACCCGGGGCCTGGAAGCCGGAGCCGTCGACTTCATCTCCAAGCCGATCAATCCAGCCATCGTGCGCGCCCGGGTCAAGACGCACCTGACGCTCAAGGCCCAATCGGATCTGCTGCGCCGCTGGGTGTACGTCGACGGGCTCACCGGCGTGGCCAACCGGCGGCACTTCGACGAGCGGCTGACGCAGGAATGGAGCCGGGCCATGCGCCAGGGCACGACGCTGAGCGTCGTGCTGCTCGACGTCGACCACTTCAAGCGCTACAACGACCGGTACGGGCACCTGTCGGGAGACCAGTGCCTGCGCACGATCGGACAGTCCTTGCAGCAGAACGCGCGGCGGCCCGCCGACCTGGTCGCCCGCTACGGTGGCGAGGAATTCGCCTGCATATTGCCGGACACCGATCTCGACGGCGCGATGCACTGCGCGCGCCAGCTGGGCGAGGCCATCTGCGCCCTGGCATTGCCACACGCCGAAGCCGGCGGCACGCAGGTCGTCACGGTCAGCCTGGGCGTGTGCAGTACCCGGCCATCGGCCGGCAGGGGCGACGCCAGCGACTTGCTGCAAACGGCGGACCAGCAGTTGTACGCGGCCAAGGCGCAAGGCCGAGACCGTGCCTGCGGCCAGCTGCTGGACTGACGGTCCGGTTGACCGACGGACCGACCGAGCAACACATCGTTGCGACAGCCGCGGCGGCGGGGGCGCCGGCTCAGGCCAGCGTCACCCGCACGAACTTGCGTTTGCCGACCTGCACCACATAGGTCCCGGCACCGAGCTTGAGCCCCTTGTCGGAGACGGGCTGCGAGTCCACCCGCACGCCGCCGCCGTCGATCAGCCGGTTGCCCTCGCCGCTCGAGGCCGTGAGTCCGGCGAGCTTGAGCAGCTTGCCGATGGCCACCGGCGCGCCGTCCTCGAGCGGCAGGCTCAGTTTGAGGATGTCGTCGGGGATGCCGCCCTGCGCGCGGTTCGCGAAGTCGCGCTCGGCCGCATCGGCCGCGGCTGCCGAGTGGAACCGCGTGGTGATCTCGCGGGCCAGCGCCACCTTGGCGTCCTTCGGGTTGCGGCCGCCTTCGACCTCGGCCTTGAGCGCGGCAATCTCGGCCTCGGTGCGGAAACTCAGCAAGGTGTACCAGCGCCACATCAGCACGTCGGAGATGCTCAGCACCTTGGCGAACATGGTGTTGGCGTCCTCGGTGATGCCGATGTAGTTGTTCTTGCTCTTGGACATCTTGTCCACGCCGTCCAGGCCCTCGAGCAAGGGCATGGTCAGGATGCACTGCGGCTCCTGGCCGTATTCGGATTGCAGGTGGCGCCCCACCAGCAGGTTGAACTTCTGGTCGGTGCCACCCAGTTCCAGGTCGGACTTGAGCGCCACGCTGTCGTAACCCTGCATCAACGGGTACAGGAACTCGTGCACGCTGATCGAGCGCCCGTCCTTGAAGCGCTTGGCGAAGTCGTCGCGCTCCATCATGCGCGCCACCGTGTAACGGGCGGCCAACTCGATCATGCCGCGCGCTCCCAGCGGATCGCTCCATTCGCTGTTGTAACGAATTTCGGTGCGCGCGGGATCGAGCACCATCGAGGCCTGCTGGTAATAGGTCTGGGCGTTGGCCTCGATCTGCTCGCGGGTCAGCGGCGGACGGGTCGAATTGCGGCCCGACGGGTCGCCGATCATGCTGGTGAAGTCGCCGATCAGGAAGATCACGGTATGGCCGAGATCCTGCAGCTGGCGCATCTTGTTGAGCACCACGGTGTGGCCGATGTGGATGTCGGGCGCGGTCGGATCCAGCCCGAGCTTGATGCGCAGCGGCGTGCCGGTGGCCTGCGAGCGCGCCAGCTTGCGGACCCAGTCTTCTTGCGGGATCAATTCGTCGCAGCCACGCAGGCTGACGGCGAGCGCTGCGCGGACCTCATCGGTCACCGGAAAGTCAGGCTGGGTGGTTACGTTCATGTCGCTTTTTGACTTGCACTTCAAAGGTGCGCCGATACAATACCGGCTTCTTCTGGCGCTCGATTCTATGTCGCACCAGGAACACAATACCGCAGTGGTGCCTGGTCGTCGCTGACAACACGATACGTTGGGAATCCCGAATTGACTCACGGACCTCTTGCCGTAGCGGGCGCAATCTGCACCGCTGCAGGCCGCGCGATAGCGCAACACCCGCGGCGGCTCACGGCAGTCGTCGCAGCCATGCTGCTCGGGGCCGGCTCCTTGTCCATCGCGTCGCTGGCGCCGGACGCCTCCGAACTTGAAGTCTCCCAGGTCACCGAATCGGTCGAGTCGTTGCCGCTGCAGTCCCAGATCGAGGAGCTGGCCGAACACACGCTGCGCCTGTATCGCTCCGACCTGACCCGCTCCAGCGACAGCGCCGACAGCCTGCTCAAGCGCCTGGGCATCACCGATCCCGAGGCCGCCGCGCATCTGCGCAAGGACACGATGGCGCGCCAGGCCCTGCTGGGCCGCGCCGGGCGCAACGTGCGGGTCGAAGCCACCGACGACAACCGCCTGCTGCGCCTGACGGCGCGCTGGGCCCCGGACGACAACGGCACCTTCAAGCGCCTGGTGGTCGAGAAGACTGACAGCGGCTTCGTCTCCAGCACCGAAACCGCGCCGCTGGTGGCGTCTTCGCGCCTGGTCAGCGGCGTCATTCAGTCTTCGCTGTTTGCCGCCACGGACGAAGCCCGCATCCCCGACTCCATCGCCATCCAGGTCGCCGAGATCTTCTCCGGCGACATCGACTTTCACCGCGCCTTGCGCAAGGGCGACCGCTTCTCCATCGTCTACGAAACGCTCGAAGGCGACGGCGAGCCGCTGCGCAGCGGGCGTGTGCTGACCACCGAATTCGTCAACAACGGCAAGACACTGCAGGCCATGTGGTTCAAGGAACCCGACCTCAAGGGCGGCTACTACACGCTCGACGGCCAGAGCATGCGACGCAGCTTCCTGGCCTCGCCGATGGAGTTCTCCCGCGTCTCGAGCGGCTTCAAGATGCGTTTCCACCCGATCAAGAAGGAATGGCGCCGGCACCTGGGCGTCGACTACGCATCACCCACCGGCACCCCGATCCGCACTGTCGGCGACGGCGTGGTCGAGTTCGCCGGCTGGCAGAACGGTTACGGCAACGTCGTCCATGTCGCCCACCGCAACCAGAACACGACGGTCTACGCGCACATGAGCCGGATCTTCGTCAAGCGCGGCGAACGGGTCGAACAAGGCCAGAAGATCGGCGCCGTCGGCTCTACCGGCTGGGCGACCGGGCCCCATCTGCATTTCGAGTTCCGGGTCAAGGGCGTCCACGTCGATCCACTGACCATTGCGCAGAACAGCGAAGCCATTCCGGTATCGGCCGGTGCCAAGGCCGCATTCACACGCGAGGCATCGATGGCCCGGGTGCAACTGGCGGCGGCCGCGACCATCGGCCAGGTCAGCATCGAATAATCGGCCCCGCGCCGGCCCCGCATGGGCAAACCCCTGTTCATCGGCCTGATGTCGGGCACCTCGCTCGACGGCGTCGACGGCGTGCTGGTCGATTTCTCGCGCGCGGCTCCCGTGGTGCTGCAACACGGCTACGCGCCGTTCGACCCCGCATTTGCCGCGGATCTGCTCTCGCTCAACCGCCCCGGCGACAACGAAATCCATCGTGCGGCGCTGGCCGCCAATACCCTGGTGCGCACCTATGCCCAGGTGGTGCGCAGCTTGCTGGCTACCGTGAACGTCCAGCCGCAGGACGTCACCGCCATCGGCGCACACGGGCAGACGGTGCGCCACCGCCCGCAGGAATTCGACGGCACCGGGTATACGGTGCAGCTCAACAACCCGGCCCTGCTGGCCGAGCTCACTGGAATCGACGTGGTCGCCGACTTCCGCAGCCGCGACCTTGCGGCCGGCGGCCAGGGCGCCCCGCTGGTGCCGGCCTTCCATCGCGAGGTGTTCGGTCGCTTGTCGCGCCAGGCCTGCATCCTCAATGTCGGCGGCATCTCGAACCTGACGGTGTTGCCGGCCTCAGCCGACGACGGCGTACCGGCACCGCTGCTGGGTTTCGACTGCGGCCCCGGCAATGCGCTGATGGATTTCTGGTGCCAGCGCCACACCGGGCAAGCCTTCGACCGTGACGGCGCCTGGGCCGATACCGGCGCGGTACACGCGCCGCTGCTCGGTCGGCTGATGGCCGAACCGTTTCTGGCCAAGGCCCCGCCCAAGAGCACCGGGCGCGACCTGTTCAACCCCGACTGGTTGTCGGCGCACCTGGCCGAGCATGCCGAACTGGCTGCGGCCGACGTGCAAGCCACCTTGTGCGCCTTCACGGCCCGCACAATCGCCGAGGCGGTGCTGCGCCATGCGCCGCAAACCGACCTGCTGGTCGTGTGTGGGGGCGGCGCCCTGAACCCGAGCCTGATGCGGCGCCTGCAGCACGCCTTGCCCGCGGCGCGGGTGCAGTCGTCGGCCGACCATGGCCTGCCGCCGCTGCAGGTCGAGGCCACGGCCTTTGCGTGGCTGGCATACAAGGCCATGTTGCGGGAAACCGGCAGCCTCAAAAGCGTCACGGGCGCCCAAGGCGCCCGTGTACTGGGGGCGATCTACCCCCGCTGACGCACGCCGCAGGGCGGGTGCCGGATCGTTGCTGCGATCAGGTCGAGAAGCTCGAACCGCAACCGCAGGTGGTGGTGGCGTTCGGGTTCTTGATGACGAACTGGGCGCCCTGCAGGTCTTCCTTGTAGTCGATCTCGGCGCCGACCAGGTACTGATAACTCATGGCGTCGATCAGCAACGATACGCCGTTCTTGGTCATGGTCGTGTCGTCTTCGTTGGTGACCTCGTCGAAGGTGAAGCCGTACTGGAAGCCCGAGCAACCGCCGCCCTGCACGAATACGCGCAGTTTGAGATCAGGGTTGCCCTCTTCGGCGATCAGGTCCGCCACCTTGGCTGCCGCGCTCTCGGTGAACAGGATCGGCTCGGGCATTTCGGTCGGCAGGGATTCGGCTACGGCGCTCATGGGCAACTCCGGTTAAATGAGAAAACTGTTTCGATGCTAACCCAATGCCGACGACAGGCGGGGTCTACTTGTTGTTTGCCGCCAATTTCAGTGTGGGCTTTGCCTCGTCGGCGCCGATCGGATGCATCTGGCCGGAGATCGTCGCGCCCTGGTGCATTTCCAGCGCACGGTAATACACGTCGCCCTCGATGCGGGCCTTGGGCTGCAACTCCAGCATCAGGGCGGCATGCACCGGCCCGTTGACATGGCCGCTGACGATGATGTGGTCGGCATGGATGGCGCCGGTCACCGAGGCGGATTCGGAGATCACCAGGATGCTGGACTGGCCCTCGTGCGCATGGATGTCGCCGACCACGGCGCCATCGATGCGCAGACCGTCGCGGAACGTGAAATTGCCGGCGATTTCACTGCCGTGGGCGATCAGGCTCTTGATCGGGGGTTGCTTGCGTTTGTTGAACATGTTGTTGACTCCTCGTGTTGCTTGCCTGTTGTCGTTACAGCTTGACGGTTTCCGTCGCCTTGACCTTGTTGCCTTCCATGACCCGCACCGACACCGACTTGACCACCACCTGGGCGGGCAATTCCAGGAAACCCTGGAAGCGGCCGAACTGGGTGAAGCGGATGTCGACCTCTTTTTCCGGATCGGCCATCTGCCAAGGTTTGCCCGATTGCAGGCCGGTGAGCTTGAACTCGAGCGTGCCCTTGAACTCGGCCTTGGTCTTTTGCGGCTGGATCAGCAGCACCCGCCATTTCAGACGCCCGTCTTCGCCCAGTTCGGCCTGCAGGCCCCGCACGGCGATGCTCTCGACGCCGGACATCGGGATCAGCTTCTCGAAGAAACCCAGGTCGTCGCGCAGGCTCAGGATCTCCTGCTCGAGTTGCCGGTTCTGGGCAATCAGTTGCTCTTGCGCAGCGCGGCCGGCCGTCAGCAAGGTCTGCGAGGTGTTGGCGATCGAGCGGGCCTCATCGCGCTCGCGCTGCGCCTTTTCGAGTTCGACGCGCAGGCTGGCCGTCAGTTCGTCGGACGGGCCGCTGACACCGGCAATCTCCTTGCCGAACTCGAAGGCCCACAACGCGATCGCCGCGCAGAACCCGAACACCACGGCCAGCATGGCCCAGCGAAACGGCCACGGCAAGGCACTGCGCACCGCCATGCGGGGCGCGCTGACGGTCAGGCGGCGGCGCAGCAGGCGAAATCGCATGGGTGTGGTTCAGAATGCAAAAAACCGTCGCAAGGACGGTTTTCGGGTTCGGGCCGCACAAGGTCTGCAGCCACCACCTGCCGCTGCGACTGCACCCCCAGCCCCGACCAGGGTGGTTTTCCCGGGAAGGAGCTGCGTGGTGCCATCGCGGCAGGCCGGATCAGCGCTTGGAGAACTGCTTGCGGCGGCGTGCGGAGTGCAGGCCGACCTTCTTGCGTTCCACTTCGCGCGCGTCGCGGGTGACGAAGCCAGCCTTGGACAGCTCGCTCTTGAGGGTCTCGTCGTAGTCGATCAGGGCACGGGTGATGCCGTGGCGGGTTGCGCCAGCCTGACCGGATTCGCCGCCGCCGGCCACGTTGACCATGATGTCGAAGGTTTCGACATGGTTGGTCAGGTGCAGCGGCTGCTTGCAGATCATGATCGAGGTTTCGCGGCCGAAGAACTCCTGGATGTCCTTGCCGTTGACCGTGATCTTGCCCGAGCCTTTTTTCAGAAACACGCGCGCGACGCTGGATTTGCGACGGCCCGTGCCATTGTTCCATTCACCAATCATTCTCAAGGCTCCTTAAATTTCCAACGCTTTGGGCTGCTGGGCGGTGTGCGGGTGCTCTGCACCGCCGTACACCTTGAGCTTCTTGATCATGGCGTAGCCGAGCGGGCCCTTGGGCAACATGCCCTTGACGGCCTTCTCGAGTGCGCGGCCCGGGAAACGGGACTGCATGTCGCGGAAGTTGACGGACGAGATGCCACCGGGATAGCCGGAATGGCTGTAGTACATCTTGTCGAGCGGCTTGGCGCCGGTGACACGCAGCTTGGCTGCGTTGATGATGACGATGTAGTCACCGGTATCGACGTGAGGCGTATAAATGGCCTTGTGTTTGCCGCGCAAACGGAGAGCAACTTCGCTGGCTACTCGTCCGAGGACCTTGTCGGTCGCGTCAATCACAAACCACTCGTGCGTCACGTCAGCTGCTTTTGCGCTGAACGTTTTCATGAGTTACTTCTCTACAGTTGGTTTGTCGGGCTACTGTCGCGTAGCCACTGGCGGTGCCTCTTTTCTACGGTCGGGTTCTCCTCTGGTGGGAGTCTCTTAGGTAGGGTTTCAAGGCGACCGCCCGCCGAAATGACGGGGTAGCCCTGACTTCGCCGCGGAAGCACGCAAGCGCTGCGAAGCCCGCCATTATATAAAGGCAATCGCCCGCGCGGGTTACTATTCACGCATGTTCAGCTACCGACACGCCTTTCACGCCGGAAACCACGCCGACGTGCTCAAACACACGGTGCTGATTGCCGTCCTGCGGCACCTGACCCAGAAGGACGCGCCGATGGCGGTGTTCGACACCCACGCCGGCGCCGGGCTGTACCGCCTGGACGGCGACTATGCCAAGACCAGCGGCGAGGCAGGGCAAGGCTTCATGCGGCTCGCGAACCCGGATGCCGGCGCCACGGCGACGGCCCCGACCAAGGCCAACAAGGCCCCCGACCCGGCGCCCGCCGAGCTGGCCCCCGTGCTGCAGGACTACCTCGACCTGGTGCGCGGATTCAATGCCAAGGGCAGCCTGAAGATCTACCCCGGATCGCCGTTCATCATCCAGCAACTGTTGCGCGAACGCGACAAACTGAAGCTGTTCGAGCTGCATCCGACCGACGCGAAGACCTTGTCGGCCAACGTCGCACAGCTGGAAGCCGGCCGGCAGGTCGCCGTGTTGCGCGAAGACGGCTTCGAGGCGCTGAAGAAATTCCTGCCGCCACCCCAGCGCCGCGCTCTGGTGCTGTGCGACCCGAGCTACGAGATGAAGATGGACTATCAGCGGGTCAGTGCCACGATGGCCGACGCGCTGGCCCGATTCGCCACCGGCACGTATGCCGTCTGGTACCCCATCATCCCCCGGCCCGAGGCCCACGACCTGCCCCGCAAGCTCAAGACTCTGGCCAACAAGGCCGGCAAACCCTGGCTCAACGCCGCCCTGACCGTCAAGTCCAGCAAGATCCTGACCAGCACCACCGGCGAGGAAACCCGCCCGGGGCTGCCGGCCAGTGGCATGTTCGTCATCAACCCGCCCCATACGCTCAAGGCGGCGCTGCAGGCGGCCTTGCCGCAGTTGGTCGCCCTGCTGGGGCAGGACCGGCATGCGCAATTTGCCATGGAGTCCGGCGGTTGATGCCGCCTGCAGTAAGCGCCCGGAACGAGGCACCGGCCAGCACGGGCCAGGGAACATGTAACGAGGAGTGAAAGCATCGCTTGCCGGTAAAACTTCACACCTTCATGCGAGGCTGTACTTAGACTAGTCCGAACGGGCTATAGGTCGGTTGGTTGCAGCGCAACATAATCGATCCCAGTCTTGCTGGCGGCCTTGTCCCGTTAACGTCCAATTGCCATTCATTCAGGGGAAAACAATGAAATCGATCACCTTCACCAAACGCGCAGTTGCTCTGGCCGTCTTGGCTGGCGCCGGCTTTGGCGCTCACGCTGCCGACTACGCTTTGGGAGTCATCAGCGCGTCCGGCGCACCAACCTCGTTCAATGCATTTCACGCCGGCGCAGGCTTGACGACCTTCGACGACAACTTCACGTTCACGTTGGCTACTGCGGGCTTGACAGGCGGTAGCGTGATCGACTTCTCCATTCCCGGCATCACCGGTGCCTCGTTCACCGGCGCTACCTTGTATGCAGGTACCCCGGGTGCGGCGACAGCCACTTATGCCGTTGCCTCCGGCACGGCCAGCAGCATGGCCTTCTCCAGCGTGCTGACCCCGGCCGGCAGCTATTTCTTCAACGTGACTGGCTTTGTGACCCCTGGCGTCAGCCTGGGTGCCGCCTACAGCGGCGCGCTGAGCGTCGCGGCTGCCCCCATCCCCGAACCCGAAAGCTACGCCATGCTGCTGGCTGGCCTGGGTGTGATGGGTGCCATTGCGGTGCGCCGCAACAAGGCCAAGAAGCAGGACTGATCGCCTCCGGGGCAACAGGCCTCCGCAAAAAGGGATTGCATGGCGATCCCTTTTTTTTTGGCACGCGGGTTGCGTGAAGTAAATCACGCTTTGACCAGCCGATACTGACGCGACAGTCGGGTATTGCGTACGCGTCATGCTTGCTCCATAAAATGAATTTCCAGTGCGGGTCTGCGCCCGCCTCCGAGGGTCGTCGCATGTTGATCGGTTCAACTGCTGCATGGAACCCAGAGAGGGAAACATCCGCTTTATCGAGCCTGACCCAGCGCCATTCACCCGAATCGATGACGTTCCTGCCGACCTTGACCGCTGACGAATTGCATCACTACCACCGCGTCGTGACGCAATCGGTGGATGTGCGCACGCATTTCGACATGCTGGCCTGGTTGCAAGGCGACATGCAGCGTTATCTGCCGCACGACATCCTGATCGCATCCTGGGGTAACTTCGTCCAGGGCGCACTGCAACACGACGTCATCTCGACACTCGACGGCGTACGGTCGCGCGATTCCGACGTGCAAACCATCACGCCACTGATGTGCAAGCTGCACGCGCGCTGGACCGAGTTCGGCCGCAAGCCGTTTTCGCTGAACAACAACCAGACCGGCTTCCTGCTCGGCGACAGCGATCTGAAACATGCCGTGG
Organism: Comamonadaceae bacterium G21597-S1; assembly: GCA_027214345.1. Taxonomy (GTDB): domain Bacteria; phylum Pseudomonadota; class Gammaproteobacteria; order Burkholderiales; family Burkholderiaceae_C; genus CAISIP01. Next base: position 391,640 of record JAPWHR010000004.1, on the reverse strand, counting down.
GCGACGCCTTGCAGACCATGCGCAGCGCCATCGTGCACGGCATCGTCGACGAACGGGGCAGCCACCACTGCCTGTATGTCGGCTTCAGCACCCGCGAGGCCTTCAGTTCTGTGGAACGCAGCGCCATCGCCGTCGTGCTGCCCTATATCGACACCGCGCTGCGCCAGGTCACCCACCTGCCGCACCAGAACCAGCACCGGCGCCGCTCGGCCGACCTGGTCGTGCCCGTCGCCGAGCCCGACTACAACCTGACCGAACGCGAATCCGAGGTGCTGCACTGGGTGGCCCGCGGAAAGACCAACCCGGAGATCGCGATGATCCTCGACATCAGCGCGTTCACGGTCAAGAATCACATGCAACGCGTATTCAAGAAACTCGACGTGACCAACCGGGCCCAGGCTGTCAGCAAATACCGGCCGTCCGCCAGCAATGTCCAAGTCTGAAGCCGCCTTGCCCTCTGCCTCGAACCTGATCAAGCGCTCATCGCAAGCCCCGATCAGCCGCGACAACATCCTGGGCACGATCGAATCGCTGATCGGCCCCAGCGCGCTGGTGTTCTCGTTGTGGGCCATCGCGTTGTACGAGTTCGACGGCCGCCTGCCGCCGCCAGTGCTGATTCTCTCGGTGCTGGTGTTCGCCCTGACCTTCCCGGGCCAGTCGCACGTGCAGTCGACCATCGGCCGGGTGGTGCTCGATATCGTGCTCAACTGGCTGTGGGTGGCCGGGTTGATGTTTGCCATGGGCGTGGCCACCGGCTATGTCCGGGAATTCACCCAGGACATGCTCGTGACCTGGTTGTGGGCGGCCCCCGTGGCCGAATTCGGCATGCACCTGCTGCTGCGTTCGGTCGCGCCGCTGGTGATCAAGCTGCAAGGGCCCAACCAGCGCGCCATCATCGTCGGCATGAACGAACAAGGCGCAGCATTGGCCACGCGCATACGCGAGGCGCCATATTCGCGCATCGACCTCGTCGGCTTCATCGACAGCCGCGACGTCAGCCGGCTCGGGCCACTGGGCGAAAACCGGCTGCTGGGCAAACTCGACGACCTGGCCGCCATCGCCAAGGACCAGCATGTGCAGCTGATCTACCTGTCGCTGCCCATGGCGTCGCAGCCGCGCATCCTGCAGGTGCTCGACGACCTCAAGGACACCACGGCATCCATCTATTTCGTGCCCGACATGTTCTTCACCGACCTGATCCAGGGCCACAGCGGCACGGTGTTCGGCATGCCGGTCATCTCCGTCTGCGAAACACCGTTCCGGGGCGCCGACGGGCTGGTCAAGCGCGCCAGCGACATCGTGCTGGCCACGCTGATCCTGCTGCTGATCGCCCCGATCCTGCTGGCCTTTGCGCTGGCGGTCAAGCTCACATCCCCCGGCCCGGTCATCTTCAAGCAGCGTCGCTACGGCCTGGACGGCGAAGAAATCGTGGTCTACAAGTTCCGCTCCATGACCGTCACCGAAGACGGCCCGACCATCAAGCAGGCCGAAAAAAACGACTCCCGCATCACGCCGCTGGGCGCCTTCATGCGGCGCACCTCCATCGACGAATTGCCGCAGTTCATCAACGTTTTGCAGGGCCGCATGAGCATCGTCGGGCCGCGGCCCCACGCCATCGCCCACAACGAGCTCTACCGCAAGCTGATCAAGGGCTACATGGTGCGCCACAAGGTACGCCCCGGCATCACCGGCTGGGCGCAGGTCAACGGTTACCGTGGCGAGACCAACACACTCGACAAAATGCAGGGCCGGATCGACTACGATCTGGACTATCTGCGCAATTGGTCCTTGCGCCTGGATCTGCACATCATCCTCAAGACCATCCGGCTGGTGCTCAAGGACGAGAAAGCCCATTGAAACCCCCAGCCGCCACCGCCTGTCTGCCGCCACATGCCTGTTCGCCGTTGTCAACGCCTGATCGTGCTCGCCCTGTCGCTGGGCGCGGCGGCGAGCGCATGGGCGGAAGGCGCGGACGACCTGCGTTTTTCGGCGTCGCTGGGCCAGTTGCGCGACAGCAACCTGTTTCGGTTGCCATCAGGCATCGACACGACACCGCTGATCGGCCGGTCTTCCGCGGCCGAGACCATCACCGTCACGTCGCTGGGCGCCAGCTATCAGCGCAACTACAGCCTGCAACGGATCGAGCTTGACGTGCGGGTGACGGATTACAAATACCAGAACTTCGACTACCTGAGTTTCCTGGCCAAGAACTACCGAGCGGCCTGGAACTGGAGTTACACGCCGCACCTGTACGGCGTGCTGCGCGCCACGCGTGACCAGTCGCTGAACAGCTTCAACGACTTCCAGGGCTTCAACCGGCGCAACCTGCGCACCGATGACGCCACCGATTTCGATGCGACCTACGAACTCGATGCGCGCTGGCGGCTCAAGGGCGGGTTGTCGCGTTCGTCGCGCAGCAACAGCGAGCCGATCACCGGCGAAGCCGACTCGCGCAGCCAGTCCTTGCACGCAGGCGTGCAATACGTCATGCCCTCGGGCAGCTCGGCGGGTTACCGCATCCGCACCACCGACGGCACCTACACCACGCGCCGCACCATTCCCAATGCCGGCCTTTTCGACACCGATTTCACCCAGACCGACAACCTGCTGACCGCCACCTGGGCGATCAGCCGCGATACCCGCGCCGAGTTCACATTGGGGCACCGCAGCCGCAGCCACCCGAACTACCCGCAACGCAACTACAGCGATTTCCTGGGCTCGGCCCGCGTCAACTGGGCCTATTCCGGCAAGACCGGTGTCGAAGCGGCTTGGACACGCGAGCTGAGCAGCTTCGAAACGGCGGACTTCAACTTCACGCAGACCGATCGTTTCTCCATCGGCCCCGTGTGGCAGATCAGCCCCAAGACCACGGTACGCCTGACACTGGAACACGCCATCCGCGACTTCAGGGGCACACCCGCCGGTTTCGTCTCGGCGCAGCGCCGCGACACCAGCAACGATGCCAGCGTCTCCATCAACTGGGAACCCTACCGCTTCCTGTTGCTGAGCGCGTCCTTGCAGAACTCACGGCGCTCGTCGACAGCGCCGGGTTTCGGGTTCAACAGCAATGCCATCAACGTCAGCGCGCAATTCACCTATTGACAGAGGTGTCATACCCATGCCGCAGAATCACCACCGTCTATCGTCAAAGAGCCCTTCCATGACCCGCCTGTCACATCGCCCCACCGCCCCATCGCCCCTGCCGCGCGCCGCACGCTGGGCCACCTTCGTGCTGATGGCCGTGGCCCTGGCGGCCTGCGGTGACAAGGGCGGCAGCAAGCCCGCCACCCAGGTTGCCGCCAAGGTCGGCTCGGAAGAGATATCCGTCCACCAGATCAACTTCGTGCTCAGCCGCACCAACACCGCCAACGTCACCCCCGAGAACGCGCAACGCCTGCGCCAGGAGGTGCTGGAGAAACTGATCGACCAGCAACTGGCCGTGGACCAGGCCGTGGAAAACAAGCTCGACCGCTCCCCGGAGGTCGTCTCGCAACTCGAAGCGGCCCGCCGCGAAGTGCTGGCGCGTGCCTACGTGCAGCGGGTGGCCGGCGGCCTGCCCAAACCGACGACCGAAGAGGCGCAGAAATATTTCAACGACAACCCGGCATTGTTCTCCGAACGCCGCATTTACAACCTGCAGGAGATCCTGGTGCCCGCGGCCGGCGCCGATGTGGCCGAGCAGGTCAAGGCCCAGGTTGCAGCCGGCAAGTCGATGGACGAGGTCGCCGCCTGGCTCAAGGGCCGCAACCTGCGTTTCGGCGGCAACAGCGCCACCCGGGCGGCCGAGCAGATCCCGCTGGAGCTGCTCAAGACGGTGGCCGCGCTCAAGGACGGGCAGACCACGGTCATCAGCAATGCGCAGGGCTTCACCGTGTTGCGGGTTGCGTCATCGCAGTCTGCCCCGGTGAGCGAATCTGCCGCGCTGCCGCGTATCCAGCAGTTCCTGGCCAACCAGCGTGGCGCTGAGGCCGTGAGCAAGGCCATCAAGGACCTGCGCGCCAACACCACCGTGACCTACATGGGCGATTTCCAGCCGGGCAGCGCCGGTGCCGCAGCCGGCGCGCCGCCCACAGGGGCGATCTCGACGACCGAGGCTGCTGCGCCGGCCGCACCGGCACCGGCGCCGGCGCCGGCGCCGGCAGCCGCGACCGCGCCCCCGCCGGTCTCCCCGGCCGACGTCAATCCCGCCGTTGACGACAAGACCCGGGCCGTGATCGAAAAAGGCATCAAGGGCCTCAAATAGAAGCTCCGTATTGCCTGCTGGCCCGATTTCTGCATAAGACACCGACCCGACCTGCCACTCCCAACCGGACCCATCCATGACCCTGATGAGCATTTTCAGACTACCGCATCTGCTGCTTGCAGCTTTGCTCACCGTCGTCAGCTGGGGAGCGATGGCCCAGGCCAAACCCGACTATCCGCTGGCGGCGGGCGACACGATCCGGATCCAGGTGTTCCAGAACCCCGACCTGACCATCGAGACACGGGTGTCGGAGAGCGGCTCCATCACCTACCCGCTGATCGGCGCGGTCGAGCTCGGCGGCATTTCGGTTGCGGCCGCCGAGAGGAAGATTGCCGATGCGCTGCAAAAAGGCGGCTTCATCCGCCAACCCCAGGTCACCATCGTGCTGCTGCAGATCCGCGGCAACCAGGTGTCGGTGCTGGGCCAGGTGAACCGGCCGGGGCGTTTTCCGCTCGAGACGGCCAACACCCGGCTGTCGGACATGCTGGCCACCGCCGGCGGTGCCACGCCGGGGGGCGACGATTTCGTCATCGTCAGCGGCGATCGCGACGGCAAGGAGTTCCGCCGCATCATCGACATTCCCGCGATCTACCTGAACAACAAGCCGGAGGACGACATCATCCTGCGCGGGGGCGACACCTTGTATGTGCACCGCGCACCCGTGTTCTACATCTACGGCGAGGCGCAACGCCCCGGCTCGTTCCGCATCGAACGCGGCATGACGGTGATGCAGGCGCTGGCCCAGGGCGGCGGCCCCACCGGCCGCGGCACCGAGAAGAAGCTGCGACTGCATCGGCAGGGCGCCAACGGCACGATCGAACAGATCACGCCCGAGCTGACCGACCGCGTGATGCCCAACGACGTGATCTACGTCAACGAGCGCCTGTTCTGAGAACCACGAGCACGACACCACCATGACACTGCAACAATTCCTGCTCATCCTGCGCGCGCGCTGGTTCGTCGCGCTGCTCACGCTGCTGGTGACGGTGCTCGTCACCGTCGGCGTCAGCATGGTCATACCGAAACAATACACGGCCAATGCGGCCATGGTGCTGGACGTGCGTTCGCCCGACCCGGTCACCGGCCAGATGTTGCCCGGCATGATCGCGCCCGGCTACATGGCGACGCAGATCGACATCATCACCAGCGACCGGGTCGCGCAACGGGTGGTCAAGCTGCTGCGCATGGAAGAAAGCGCGGTCATCCGCCAGCAATGGCAGGACGAGACCGAGGGCAAGGGGCAGCTGCTGCTGTGGTTGTCGGCCCTGCTGCAGAAAAACCTGGAAGTGAAACCCTCGCGTGAAAGCAATGTGATCAACATCAGCTACACCGGCCCCGACCCGGACTTTGCCGCCGCGGTAGCGAACGCATTTGCGCAGTCTTACCTGGACGTCAACCTCGACCTGAAACTGGCGCCGGCACGCCAGTATGCGAGTTTCTTCGACGAGCAGAGCAAGGCCGCGCGCGAGCGGCTGGACCAGGCGCTGGCCGCGCTCTCGAGCTACCAGCAGGCCAACGGCCTGGTTTCTGCCGACGAACGGCTGGACTACGAAACGGCCAAGCTCAACGAAACCTCGAGCCAGCTGACGCAGATCCAGGCCCAGACCACCGACAGCCAGAGCAAGCGCCAGAACGCCAAGGCCGACACCGTCGCCGAGGTCATGCAAAGCCCGCTGATCAACGGCCTCAAGGCCGACATCGCCCGGCTCGAGGCCAAGCTGCAGGAAGGCAACGTCATCCTCGGCAAGAATCACCCGCAGACATTGCGCACCGAGTCGGAACTGGAATCGCTGCGCAGCCAATTGGCGGCCGAGACGCGCAAGATCACCAGCTCGATCGACACCACCTACCAGGTCAGCCGCCAGCGTGAAGAACAGCTCAAGAAGGCGCTGGCCACCCAGAAGGCCCGTGTACTGGAACTGAACAAGCAACGCGACGAACTGCGCGTGTTGCGCAACGACATCGACATTGCCCAACGCGCTTTCGAGACCATCAGCCAGCGCGCCGCACAGACCAATATCGAAAGCCAGAACAGCCAGACCAATATTGCCGTGCTCAACGCGGCTGCGGCGCCGATCGAGCCCTCGCGCCCGCGCATTTTGCTCAACGTGCTGGTGTCCATCTTCCTGGGCACGCTGCTGGGTGTGGGCCTGGCGCTGATGCTGGAGCTGGCCAACCGCAAGGTGCGTTCGGCCGACGACCTGAGCGAGTCCCTGGACCTGCCGGTGCTGGGCTCCATCGCCTCGGCCGGCCGCTCGCTCAAGCGCTCCGGCGGCAACAACAAGAACCCATCCAGCGGCCCCGCGGCCCTTTCCGGAGCACGTGCATGAACACCATGGCCGACACCCCCGCCAAGTCCGCCGGCGCCGTTGCCCGGACCATCGGCGACATCCTGGTCTCGACCGGGCGCCTGAGCGCAGAAAACGCGCAGCGCATCCTGGAAAAGGCGCAGAAAGACAACACCCAGTTCGGCGACGCCGCGCTCGCGCTCAAGCTGCTCAAGCGCGAAGACATCGACTTCGCTTTGTCGCAGCAGTTCGACTATTCGTATCTGCTGGACAACGACACCAGCCGCAGCCCCGAGCTGGTGGCCGCGTACAAGCCGTTCAGCCGCGTTGGCGAGAACCTGCGCGCGGTGCGCAGCCAGCTGATGCTGCGCTGGTTCAACAACGAGAACGCCCACAAGGTGGTGGCCATGGTCAGCCCGGGCCGCGGCGAAGGCCGCAGTTTTGTTGCCGCCAACCTGGCCATCGTTTTTTCGCAGCAGGGCCAGCGTACGCTGCTGATCGACGCCAACCTGCGCAATGCACGCCAGCACCAGCTGTTCGGCCTGGGCAAGAGCGCCGGCCTGTCCGGCATCCTGGCGGACCGCGCCGGGCTGGAGGCGGCCTTGCCGGTGCATGGCATCGACGACCTGATGGTGTTGCCCGCCGGTGCCGTACCGCCGAACCCGCAGGAACTGCTGGGGCGTGCCGCTTTCGGCACGCTGCTCAAGGCTGCGGCAGACAATTTCGACGTGGTCATCGTCGACACGCCGGCGGGTGGCGACTATGCCGATGCCGAGATCATTTCGGCTGCCGCGGGCGCCGCGGTGCTGGTGACACGCAAAAACCAGACGCGGGTACCCGAAGCCGCCCAATTGAGCCGGCGCCTGCAGGACGGCGGTGTGGTGCTGGTGGGCTCCATCCTCAATGACGACTGACCACTTCCTCGGCCAGCCAACGGTGGACCCTGTGGCGCCAATGCAGCAGCGCTGTGGCGCCCAGTGCCGCGCCCACGGCATCGGCGGCAAGATCGTCCCAGCCAGCGGCACGCCCTGGCAGCGTGGCTTGGTGCCATTCGTCGGCCGCGCCCACCAGCACGGCCACTGCAAAACCCAGCCACCACATACGGGCGCCGCGCCAACCGCTGGCGTAGGCCGCAGCCGAGGCCAGAATGGCGAAGACCGCCACATGGGCGAACTTATCCCACGGCGAGGGTATCAAACCTACGGCGTAGGGCTGCGCGCCGCCGTAAAACAAGCCTGCAGGCAATGCAATCGCAGCGGCCAACGCAACCAGGCGGAGTACCCGCTGCACAGCCTGCATCGACACCGGCAATTTGTTGTTCATGAATACCTGTCGTATTAGTCTTGCCATACTGCCGAAAGGTGGCAGCGTCTTTCTCGTGGCATCCGCATTGTTGCAGGCAGATGTTGCCGCGGAGCGCGTCACATGCGCGAAACGCGTCAGTGGCATCCTGACGACTTGCGTCGGCTTAAAGCTGCAATTGCCGTGAACACGCCTACCACTTCATCATTGCCACAAGCCGCCGGCCGCACCCCAGACCAATGGCGTGCCGACTTGATGCAGTGGCTGCCGATCATCGCCGGCCTTCTGGTGTTGTATGTGCCCAGTCTGGTGGACCTCTTCAACGGAATCTGGAGCCAGGACGAACAGATGCATGGGCCCATTGTGCTGGGCATTTCCATCTGGCTGATTTATCGGAATTGGCCGGCGATGGTGGCGGCGAGCGAAGGGGAACCGGCGCATTGGTCAGGATGGATCTTCTTCGTATTCGCGCTGCTACTGTATGCGCTGGGGCGATCGCAAGATATTTTGCTGTTCGAAATAGGATCCGCGATCTGGCTCCTGATTGGCATTGCACTCTTGACGCGAGGCGTCACTGCGGTGAAGGCGCAGTGGTTTGCCTTGTTCTTCATGCTGTTTATGGTGCCACTCCCAAGCGTTATCGTCGACACGGTGACCCTGCCGATGAAGATGGCTGTATCCTATGTTGCGGAGGTCGTTCTCTTCTGGGCCGGGTATCCCATAGGCAGAAACGGCGTGATTCTGCAAATAGGCCAGTACATGTTGCTCGTGGCCGACGCATGTGCCGGCTTACATACCCTCTTGACGCTGGAGGCACTCGGCTTACTTTATCTTAATCTTGTGCGCCGCGACTCAGCGTTCCGTAACATCACATTGGCCATACTGATCATCCCAATCTCGTTCACCGCCAATGTGATTCGGGTAATGGCTCTTAGCTTGATCACCTACCATTTTGGAGACGAAGCTGGACAAGGATTCCTGCATGGTTTCGCCGGGATGGTGCTGTTCTTGAGCGCATTGTTGTTGATCATTGGCTTTGACACCGTCTTGCAGTCGATTGAACACTGGCGGGCTGATCGCGAGGCTGTCTCATGACAGTTTCGCGATACCCTGTCAGGCTCATTCTGATGTTGGCGATGATGTTGCTCGCGGCCGCTTTGGCATGGGGCTTGCGTCCCACCGTCGTGATTGCCGATTTACGCCCCAAAGTGGAACTGGAAGAACTGATTCCAAGGGAATTCAAACAGTGGCGAGAATTGCCAGCGTCTGGTGCCCAAGTCATCAATCCACAACAAACGGAATTGCTCAATAAGCTCTACACGCAGACACTGACGCGAAGCTACATCAATCGCCAAGGCATCGTTGTAATGCTTTCGATTGCATACGGTGCTAGCCAAAGTGATGGCGTCGCGTTGCACTATCCGGAGGTTTGTTATCCGGCGCAAGGATTCCAGGTCCTGTGGAACAGAAAAGGAATGCTAGAAACCGACTTTGGCAGTATCCCGGTCAAGCGACTCATGACCACCTTGGGCAACAGGTCAGAGCCCGTCACGTACTGGACAACATTGGGTGATCAAGTCGTGTACGGAGGCCTGGATACAAAAATCGCGCAACTGAAGTATGGGTTTCGAGGGCAGATTCCAGACGGCCTGATTTTCCGAATCTCCACGATATCCACAGACTCTGACACCAGCTTTGAAATACAGGCTGGGTTTTCGCGTGATCTGATCGCTACGCTTTCCGCTGACTCTCGTTTGCGTTTAGCCGGTATTGCCGGTTAATCGCCAGTCATCAAAACGAGCCGATCGGCCTCGACACATGCCGGCCTCCCGATGGCAGTTGTAAGCGATATCCTCTTCATGGGAACGAGCACGGCGGTCAGACTTGTCTCCGGTCTGTTGACGTTCGTGATCTTGGCGCGACTGCTTGGACTGGAGCCATTCGGCATTCTGATGTTGTGGCTGTCAATAGCCACCCTACTCGCCACAGTCGCAAATTACGGCTTCACGACGTACCTCTTGAGAGAAATCGGTCACAGCCCCGGCGCAGCCGGGACTGTTGTCAATGAGGTCTTTGCATCGAAGGTCTTGCTATCAGCAGTCATTCTCGCAGGAGCCCTTTGCGCAATACCATTCTTGCCAAGCGAGACTCGCTGGGTGTTCTTGCTTCTGCTGCTGGCAATGTTGCTCGATTCGACCTCCGACTTCCTCAACGTCGGATACCGAGTGACCAACCGCTTTTCGGCAGAAACACGAATGGCAACAGTCGCGTCGGTCAGCCAGTTTGTCATCGTGGCGGGGGCCGTAACTTATCAGACCAGTGTGTTGATGGCGGCGTTTGGGCTCCTTGCCTCCAGGTGTCTTGTCTTGCTGATGACATGGTCTAATCAACGACAGTACTTTTCGGCGTTGAGGCCTGCGCCGCTGCACCGCGCCGTGTATCGCCTCAAGCACGGGGGGCACTATGCAATCGACTTCGGTCTGCAAGGCCTGATCGGTCAAATCGACAGTGTCGTTCTCAACTATTTCCTGGGCCCAGTTGCTGTTGGACTGCATCAGGCGGGCATGCGGGTGTTTCTGGGGGGCAGTCAGATCGCAAAGGTCCTGGGAAACGTCTTCATTCCCAGAGTCTCCCGCGCAATGGGACGTACCGCAGAGATTCAGCACATTGCCGAAAGAGTAGAAACTGTCTTTTTTGGCTCAGGGGCTGCCGTCGGGCTACTTCTCGCGATTACGGCCAAACCGTTGGTGCAATTGCTGTTCGGAGAGAATTTCATGGCATTGGCACATCTAATGCCCTGGTTTGGACTGCTGTTCTTCGTTCGGTTCGTCGCGTCAGGCTTTGGGCTGTTATTGACGGCTGCTGGCAAACAGGCGCTTCGTGCAAAAGTCAATCTGGGACACTGGATCGTGATCCTGATCAGTGCCGCTGTCTTGGTACCAAGGTTCGGGAATCTAGGCTGGATATGGGCCCTGACCATCGGAAACCTGATGCTCGCGTTGATCTATTTCCGTGCGATCCAACCGGTGGTGAGTTTGTCCAGACTCAACGCGGGCCTGGCACTGCTATGCCCGCTTGCCTTCATTCCCTTCGTGCAAGTGCACTGAGCCACGACGACACGCCCAAACGAACTCAGCACGTCCCACAATGAGAACTCAGCGCAACATCATTGAAACTGTAACCACCAATGGTCTTTGCACCGGATGTGGCTTATGCGCCTCCATTGCGCCACCGGGCCAGGTCGCAATGCGAATGAATCGTTCCGGATTTGTTCGGCCAGTGGTGTCCCAACCATTGTCTGTTGAAACAAGCCGTACCATCTCACAAGTCTGCCCGGGTTTGACCTTGGCACATAGCGCAGATGTACAGAATTACCATCCGCTATGGGGGCCCGTAGAGTCGGTCCAGACTGGTCATGCGGTGGACACTGCCATCAGGAAGCAGGCTTCTTCAGGCGGTGCTATCTCTGCCCTAGCTTGTTATCTGCTGGACTCTGGCAAGGTGGACTTCATTGCCCAGATTGCGGTCGACGGGAAAGACCCACTCGCGAATACGCTGCAAATCAGCCGCTCGCATGAAGACGTGATCCGCGCCGCGGGGTCACGTTATGCACCGTCGGCGCCACTGCAATCTCTCCATGAGTTGCTGTCAACAGGCGAGAAATTTGCCTTTGTCGGAAAACCCTGTGATGTCGCAGCGCTTCGCCAATACGCTCGCATCAATCCGGCGGTCGATACGGCCGTCAAGTACATGCTGTCGTTCATGTGTGCAGGCGTTCCCAGTTCACATGGCACGAGGGAAGTCATTCGCAAGCTCGGCGCCGAACCCAAGCGCTTGGTGAGTTTCCGCTATCGAGGCGACGGCTGGCCTGGCATGGCCCGAGCGGTTCAGGATGACGGGCAATCCTTCGAGATGGACTACAACACATCGTGGGGGACCATTCTCAACAAACACCTGCAGTTCAGGTGCAAAATCTGCCCGGATGGTACAGGCGAATTTGCCGACATCACTTGCGCTGACGCCTGGTATGGCCAAGACGGCTATCCTGACTTTGCTGAACGCGACGGCCGAAGCCTTGTCCTTGCCCGCACCAAAGCCGGAAGTGAATTGCTGAAGACAGCCGCTCACAATCGGGCAATATTGGTCGAGCCTCTCGAAACAGCGCAGATCGAAAAGATGCAGCCCTACCAGGCCGACAGAAAACGCGTCGTGCTTGGCCGAGTGATAGCAACCCGTTTGGCCCGGGGCATTGCTCCACGCTACCGCAGGCTTCGTTTGCTGAAGGCATCCCTGGGCACCTCACCGGTGCACTGGTTGCGCAATTGTTGGGGCACGCTACGTCGTGCTGTAGTGGAAGCACAGTGAATTCATATATCAAGAAATTGACCAGAATCGTTGGAGCCAGTGCATGATCACAGTCGGGTTGTTATGGCATTCCCTGTCTTCAGGCAATCTTGGCGTTGGTGCGCTGACAGAGTCCAACATCGCGATCATCCGCGAAGCCGCGGAAGCGATTGGTCAGACCGTTCGCTTCATTGTTTTAGGGACCGGTACTAGGTCGGCGCCTCCCGCCCTTGTCGGCAAGCTAGAGGCGGGTGGACATGCTATCGAGGTTCGACAAGCCCGCATTCTGCGGGGCGGATTCAGAGATCAGATCAGACGTTGCGATCTTGTAGTGGATATCGGTGAGGGTGACAGCTTTGCCGACATCTATGGGTTCAAGCGGTTCTTCTACTACTGGCTGAGCAAGAATATCGTCTGCTCATTGGGTAAGCCACTGATTCTGGCTCCCCAGACGATCGGCCCATTCAACGGCCGGCTATCCAGACTATTGGCAAAACAGGTGATGCGCCGCTGCAAAACCATCTTCGCGCGCGATCATCTTTCGTCAGAGTACCTAAGAAGCCTGCAGATAACTGAAAACTGCCGCGAGGCAATCGATGTTGCATTCACGCTGCCATACCAAAAGCAGACGTTTGAGGCAGTCAAGAAGACACGGGTCGGAATCAATGTATCTGCTCTGCTGTTCAATGGCGGCTACACCGGAGCCAACCAGTTTGAACTGAACATTGACTATCCCTCCACAGTAAGGCAAATAATCAACACATTCTTGGCTGATCCAACTGTTGAACTACATCTTGTCCCGCACGTTATCGTTCCCGAATCGCCGGTAGAAGACGACTTCGCTATCGCAGAGAAGCTCGCACAGGAGTATCCAGGCATCAAGCTCGCGCCGAGATTCTCGCAGCCATCTGTTGCGAAGGGCTATATCGCTGGCCTCGACTTCTTTGTGGGCGCGCGCATGCACTCCTGCGTCGCAGCGTTTTCTGCAGGTGTGCCCGTCATACCGATGGCTTACAGCCGAAAATTTGCTGGGCTGTTTGGTTCCATAGGTTACGAACATTCCATTGATTGCAAGACACAAGGCAATGCCGCCGTGCAGCGACTCATTGCAGATGGCTACAAGAACAAGGACCAACTGGCCATACAAGTCCAGCGTGGCATGTTACTGGCGCAAAAGCGTCTTGGCGTGTATTCAGAAGTAGTGGGCAAGAATCTGAAGGCGGCGCTCATCTCCAACGCCGCCTGAATCGATTACACAATGAAACCAGGTCAGACTAGGACTAGCACCACCGCAAATGCCGGCATCGTGCTTGGTTTTGTATTTGCTGCGGCCGCGCTGGGCCTAGGTGCCGCAATTTTTCCAACCGGATTCATGGCGCGATTGGCCATCATCGTCTTTGGTTCGGTTTCCATCCTGCTTGCCTGGGCTTTCCGCTCGCCCAAGAACGCATTCCCTGAGAGCCTAATCTTCACCGGTCTACTATTACTGACCGCACTCTCAATCCTGTGGCCTAGGTATATCTACCTTCACTATCCAGGCTTGCCAAGCATAAGTGCTTTCACATTTTCCACCATGGCAGCGTTGTACACCGTTGTCGTACTACTAATCTACTCGCCTGGCTTCTCGCAAAGAGTCAGCCACCAAGTCGCAAGCTCTCGATGGCTGGTCATGCTGGCGAGCCTCTGGCTCAGCTGGCGCCTTCTTGCCTCACTGCTGGGTGATCAGCCAGCATATTCAGTCGTTATCTATGTTCGAGAGCTCATCTATCTCACGAGCTATTTGTTGTTTGGCTATTGCCTCTGCTCTATCGATGGCGGTCAAAAATGGTTGATGCGCATCATCGTTCTGTGTGCACTAGTCACCGGCGCCTTAGGAGTAGCTGAAGCACTCACCCAACACAACATGTTCGTTGGATTCGCAAGCGCTGGCGATAATGCAGAACTGGAAGGAAATCTAGCGAACATTGCCCTTGAGAAGTTTCGAGGTGGGCAATACAGAGCACAAGCCACATTCAATCATCCGATTGTCTTCGCGCAATATATCGCGGCCGCGGTCCCCATCGTTGTCTACTCGATTTTGCGTGAAACCAGCAAGGTCTGGCGACTGCTCGCCATTTTGACTCTGCCGATCGCATTTGCAGCGATCGTTCAATCAGCGTCCAGGGCAGGAATCGTCAGTGTCGCGGCCGCCATTGCATCGATTGGAATCGTGTTGTGGTTGCGTGCAATTACGCACGGAAAAGTATCAAGAGCCTTTGCGATCCTGATGGTACCAGCCATGATCGGAGCGATCGGAATTGGTTATTACCTCTTGGAAGAACTGGCGCTTGGGCGGACAGCGCAGGAAGCGGGCAGCACGAATATTCGACTAGACATGCTTCGCCTAGGCATTGCAGCACTGCAAGACAGCCCTTTATGGGGCTTCGGTCAAGGCATGGCTGTAACCAAGGCCGGTTTCTCAAACTCAGCTGGTGTATCGACCATTGACAATTATTTTCTATCCCTTGCCATTGACAGCGGCTATGTTGGGCTAGGCCTGTTGATTATTCTGATCATCGCATTCTTTATCAAGGGCATCAGATTTTCAGTAGCCGAGTCTGGACCAGAAGGCTTGTTCGTGGGAGCTTGTGTGGCAAGCGTTGCAGCAATTGCGGTGACGTTTACGATATTATCCATTCCGAATAATATGACAATGTTCTGGCTTCTGATCACAGCAACAATTCCCCATCTGAGCAATAGGTCAGAGAAAAGCCAGAAACAATGGAATGCGAAAGTCAAGCTTTCGACATCTAGCTGATCTGACTTTTCTAGCAAAACTTCTTCGCCAACGCCTGCGCCACACATTTCTCATGCCAAATGAATTTCAGCATTTCTTATGTTGATGCGATCTGTTTTCTTTCTTTTTCTGACCTATATTCTGCTGAACCGATTGGCCGCCGGCGGCGAAAGTCAGATTGGAGTTTTCTATTACCCAGGCTGGAAAAATAGCGTCATTAGCAACGTTTCACCAGAACCGTGGGCCGCTTTGAAAGACTACCCTGACCGAGAACCCCTGCTGGGCCATTATGATGATGGCAATATTGATGTAATCGAGCAACAGCTTTCATGGATGTCGAGCGCGGGAATCGACTTTCTCATACTCGACTGGTACTGGCACCCACAACTGGGAGTATTGAAGTCTCACACAATAGATACCTATTTCAAGGCGCCTAGCCGAAAGAAGATCCGACTCAGCATTATGTGGGCCAACCATACGGCGATCCCGAGAACACAGGAAGAGTTTGAGAAGATGGTGCGATTCTGGTTGTACTATTTTCGAACCAAGGAATACTTGACTATCGACGAAAAGCCTGTCGTTTTCATTTTCTCCACAAGCCAACTGGAGCAGCGGGCCAAAGCTTTCGGGTCCACCTCGGCGACTTTGCTAGCAGTCGCACAAAGCATTGCCAAGAAAGATGGGCTACCTGGGATCTTTTTTGTAGGCGGCGCCGGCGCAAACAGTCCCATTGCCGTTCAACATTCGAAAGGTGTGGCAACAGGGTACGACGCGTTCAGTGCGTACAACTACCATGGGCCAGGCAGATTTGCCTACGCCGGTGGCCACAAGCAAAGTCATTCCTATCTGGAACTGGATCAAGGATACCGTGATCACTGGCAGTGGATGCTCGCGGATGCAAAACTTCCATATTTTGTTCCAATGTCCTCCGGCTGGGATAGGCGACCGTGGGGCGGCAGCAAGGATCCATTACACGACAACTCCATGTCCACTCCAGAGGAGTTCAAGACCCACTTGTTGGCTGGTCGCAAGGCGATCCGAGAGTTTTCGCCTCTGACCCGTGGATTTGGTGTTATTTGTTGTTGGAACGAATTTGGCGAAGGGTCCTTCATTGAACCTACTCGCAAGAACGGCACGGTGATGCTGGACACCGTCAAGGAGGTTTTTTCCGACTCGTCTGGTAATGCCCCCGCTCGTAACATATCCAAATAGGGCATATCCAGGTGACGCAACGTGTATTAGTAGTCCACCAGTCGGCTGAGTTATATGGGTCGGATCGATCCCTTCTCGATTTGATGGTGGGCACCGATCGGCATGACACCGAGTTTGTTGTTTGCTTGCCAAACGATGGTCCATTACGCGCAGAACTCGAGAACGGTGGCGTTGAGGTGCATATCACTGGCGTCATCAAGATCAGCCGCAAGCAATTCTCGATACTCGGGCTTGCAGGCCTGCCATTAGAACTGATAAGTGCTTTGCGTGGCATCAGTCGCGTCGTTTCAGGCCGCAACATCGACGTCGTCTACTCCAACACGGTAGCCGTCTTTGCAGGTGCATTGTGGGCGAAGCTTCATGGAAAGCCGCACATTTGGCACATTCGCGAAATCATAAGGAAGCCTCCGCTGGTATCCAGGTTATTCCAGGCTGCCGTGAAGCATTTGTCAACCAAAGTCATTTGCAACTCCCATGAAACAGCGGAATGGATCAGCGCAGGGAATCCGGTTCCGACTTTTCATCAGGTCGTGTGGAACGGCGTTGATTCACCCGGAAACGTCGGGAACCAAGACAAGGAAACGCAGGCGGACGCGAGCGGTCCAGAAGTCGTCGCCACTCCTAATATTTTGATGGTTGGCCGTGTCAACGCATGGAAGGGACAAGATCTGTTGCTGGATGCACTGGAAGCTGTCTTTGCTGCGGGCGAGTCCAAGTTCTCTGTGACCTTTGTTGGCGGACCACCACCAGGCCAACCAGAATGGATGACTCAACTGCGGGAACGTATAGACGCATCTCCGTTGCGAGGATGCGCACACATCGTCGAGTTCACAAGGGAGATCGGCGACTACTATGCCAAGGCCGACCTGGCGGTTGTACCCTCCAAAGAGCCAGAACCATTTGGACGTGTCGCGATTGAGGCCATGGCGGCAGGCCTGCCCGTGGTGGCGGCCGCACATGGTGGCCTCCGCGAAATAGTCGCCCACGAATCTACCGGACTGTTGGTGGCGCCCAACTCCCCGACCGCTTTGGCCGAGGCGCTCAGCAAGCTCTTGCGTTCGCCTGAGCTTCGCCGGCGAATGGGTATGGCTGGCAGGCAACGTCAGATCGACATGTTTTCACTGACCGCATATCGTCGTGGTGTGGTGGCGGTCTTTGACTCCGTAACGGTGCATGCATGAACATGCCCAAGGTGTATGTAATTGTCCTGAACTGGAACGGTGCCGCCGACACTTGCGCTTGTGTCGACTCCCTGCTTCGTTTGACCCATTCCAATACGGAGCTGGTGATCTGTGACAACGCGTCACAAGAGGCATCATTGCATGCCATCCGAGAGTGGGCCATGCAACAACCCACATCTGGAGCCATCCCGTTTTTCCGGGAGCTTGATGTGCCATCGGCGCACGATAGTGCGAAGCTCAAGGGCCACTGCGCAAAGGTGACTTTGATTCATACGGGCGGAAACTTGGGCTATGCCGGCGGCATGAATGTTGGAGTGCGGTATGCGATGGCGAGACAAGATATGGATCTCGTATGGATTCTCAACAATGACACCGTGGTCGATGAGAATGCATTGACCGAACTCGTCGCGCGTGTCCATGATGATCCCAATATTGGCATCTGCGGATCGTCATTGATCTATTTTGATCAACGCACGAAGGTGCAGGCATTCGGGGGGGCATCCTATCAGCCCTGGCGCGGCCGATCCAGAGCCATCGGGGCGTTCTCGAGTATTGAATCCATCCCGTTGCAACCCCACGACGTTGAGCGAGCCACTGCATACGTTATCGGTGCGTCGATGCTGGTCACGAAGCGATTCATCGATACGGTCGGCTTGATGGATGAAACGTATTTCCTGTATTCCGAAGAGCAGGATTGGGCATTGCGAGGGCGCAAGGCGGATTTTTCGCTTGGATACGCACCACGCTCATTTGTCTTCCATAAGCATGGCGCTTCCATCGGCACATCACCGTCAGGAGGTTCTACCGTGTCGCTGTTCTATTTGTACCGTGCGAAGCTGATGTTCACGATGCGCCACTACGCGTTGTTGACACCCGTCGTCATCCTGTCCCTTGCATGGGAAGGCGCGAAATTCGCATTGAAGGGCAAGCCCGACAAGGCTATTGCTGTAGGGCGTGGCCTTGTCGCGGCATTCTCCGGAGGCGGCCCGCGTTGACTTCCAGTTCCATTGACAATCCACTGAAGCTGACCGTATTCGCATTTGACGTTCCGTTTCCCGCACATCGCGGTGGCAGAGCGGACATATGGCGTCGCCTTGTCGCGCTCAAAGCCCTTGGCTCCAAATTGCAACTCGTCTGTTGGCAGAACTCCGACAGCATCCCGCCATCAACTGAGGACTTGTCGGTCATTTGCTCCATCGTTGAGGATTTGCACATTTTTCCTTTGCATCAAGGCGGACTTGAGCCACTCAAGAGGATTGCCATGTTGCCACTTTGGCCGTCGCATGTGTTGGCGAGGAGGCTGACATCAACGCAGATGCCTGCATTGATGAAGGCTGTGCGCGCCTTCGATCCCGATGCAATATGGATTGAAGGGCCATACCCCGGCCTGGCAGGCGAGCGCGTCGCCTATGCTGTTGGTGTGCCTTATTTTTATCGTTCTCACAACATCGAACATCTTTACATGGCGCGTCAGGCAAAGGCCGCCCGAGCGCTGTCAAAACGGATCTCGTGGTCGTTGGCCTGCATTGGTCTGAAGGGTTACGAAACGCGGCTGATGAGGAATGCCAGGCATGTCTATGACATCTCTACCGATGACATGCTTTTCTGGCGAACTTTGGGCATAGAACGTATCAGTTGTTTGCCACCATTGCCAGAACGCGCAATTTCAGGAAATCCATTCAGTGACTCAACGTCACCACTCAGAGACATCGTCTTTCTTGGCAATCTGTCAACCCCGAACAACGTCCGGGGAGTTGAGTTCTTGCTTACTGAAGTTGCGCCGATCTTATTGATGATCAGACCCGAAACACGCATAACGATCGTGGGATCTCACCCTACAGATCACATTCGCCAGATCGTCGCAAAGTCCCGTTGCGCCGACTTACTGGAAAACGTGCCAGATGCTGGATCTGTGCTGGACTCAGCGCGCGTGCTGGTAAATCCCGTGCGAACGGGCAGCGGAGTGATGGTAAAGATCCTGGACATGCTGATGACTGACGCGCCTATCGTCAGTACCAAACAAGGTGCAAGTGGGTTGCCAGATATCGTTAAAGACCAACTCATCATCGTCGATGACGCTTCGTCTTTTGCCAGGGAGATCGTACAGGCGCTAAGCAATCCAAACATGCACCCGGTCGACCGAACTGCTGCCCGTGCGACATTCTCCATTGATCGAATCGAGGCATTACGCGATGAGATCCGGGCAATGATTGCCTCATGACTGCTCATCAAGCTGGACTACAACCTCCAACCATGCAGAAAGTTCCCCAAGGTGTGAGAACCCTCCGCATCCTCGGCACTCGGGGCGTTCCCGCAGCGCATGGCGGTTTTGAAACATTCGCCGAATATCTTTCGCTTCATCTGGCAGCCCATGGTTGGCGTGTCATTGTGTACTGCCAGGAAGAAGGTACTGGCCCTTTATTTGGTGACACATGGCAAGGTGTGGAGCGAATACATATCCCGGTTGCCCAACAAGGCCCCAAAGGCACGATCGTTTTCGACTGGCGCGCCACGACGCATGCGGCGAAACACCGGGATCTGTGTTTGGTCCTTGGGTACAACACCGCGGTTTTCTGCGCACTCCTGCGTATCAAACGTATCCCCAACCTGATCAATATGGACGGCATAGAGTGGTCAAGGGCCAAGTGGGGGCCTGTTGCGAAGACCTGGTTCTGGCTGAACGACTGGGCTGGATGCTGGCTTGGCAATCACTTGGTCGCCGATCACCCGCAGATCAAGAAGCATCTTGAAACGCGCGTCAAAGGCGACAAGATCACGATGATTCCGTATGGCGCGGACGCACTGGATCATGCCGATGTCGAGTCATTACATGCTTTGGGCCTGTCGCCTGGCACGTTCATGACAGTAATCGCCCGCGCAGAACCGGAGAACTCACTTCTGGAAATAGTGCAGGGTTTCTCTGCCAGGCCACGGGGAGTGCAGCTCGTGGTGTTGGGCAACTATGAGGATACGAACGCCTACCATCGTGCCGTCAAGGCAGCGGCCAGCTCCGAAGTCCTCTTTGTAGGAGCGATCTATGACAAGAATGTGGTGCAGGCGCTGCGTTTCCATTGCGTTGCCTATATACATGGGCACCAAGTGGGCGGAACGAACCCGTCTCTAGTAGAGGCTTTGGGTGCCGGCAACGCTGTTATCGCACATGACAACCGGTTCAATCGATGGGTGGCGTCTGATGGCGCTGTGTACTTCTCGAATGCTCAAAACTTCGCTCAAAGAATGGATGAAATACTGGCAGACAAGGGTCAAATGCTGCAACTTCGGAAACATGGAACAGAAAGATTCAATGACTTATTCACTTGGCCCGCCGTACTAGACCAGTACGAACAGCTATTGAAGCGATTCACGCCCCCAAGCCGCGATTCCTGAGCGCGCAACAAATCGCGGATCACTGGGACACAGATCTTGTTGGCGAGTGGCCGCCCACTGGAAAGCGCTTCGATTTAGGTGCGTTTCCCGGCCCTTCGCACGCCAATGACCGCGACACCTGCCAGCAACATAGCCCAAACAGCAGGTTCGGGAACGCTACTGGCAATCTGTACCTGCGTTCCGACCAAGCCCACATCCACAATGTCCCCGCCCAGACCGAACGGCCAGATGACACTAGGCAAAAGGTCAATATCGGCGATGCCGGCGGCCTTGGCGCGAAATGTCAAAGAAGCAATGTCGAAATTACCTGACTTAGGTCCCCAGACATTGAAGCTAAGCCCTGTCAGAGTGCCTGCCGTGTTGTCGATGTCGCCTGGTGCACTGAAAAAGTCCCAGGCAGGGTCTACCGCGACGCTCAGCAATTCCACCAGCCCCGAGGCAAAACTGAGGTCGGCACCACCACCATCGAGGCCGGCGAAGTCAAAGCCTTTGACCGACACCATGAACGTGTCGCCAACCTTGACTGTTGATGTTGCCGGCCCCACCAGTTCTACCGAAGCGGCGTGGGCAGGCAACCCAATTGTGGCCAGCCACAAAGCAGACGCCATCGCCACACGGCCAAATTTGGTCATTGAATTCATATTGACTACTCCCAGTTTCCATATTTGAAAGATGTCTATTGATCACCAACGGGTTTACCAAAGCGTGCACGAAACAGACCCAGATCCAGCGCATTAACTAGCCCATCACCGTTCATATCGACGTTGGCGTTGAATGCTGGTTGCCCCCTGGCACTACCCATTGCATTGCGCAACATGCCCAAATCGAGACTGTTGACATAACCATCGTTGTTGAAATCTGCATCACACAGATTGCCATAGGCATCACCATCGCTGTTCAATTGGTTCGGATTGCTAGTGTTCTTGCAGTTGTCGACATTGTCGGCGAAACCATCGCCATCGGTATCTGCCGAGCCCATGCCTAGCCCGGATTGAATCCATTGGCCGATCAGCGCCAGACCGGAGGTATCAATAGCAGCCGTTCCCAAAGGGGGCATGCGACCCAGATCCAATATCTGCATTCGATGATGAACAATTGATTTCTCGGGCTTGCCCGGAGCGATGAGGCGCGCGTCGGGAATTCCGAAAGTGCTCTGGGTCGGAACTACGTTGACAGCGCCTATGTTGGGTGTCGCGCCTACGCTGGTTGTCGGCAACGAGTACCGGAAGTCCTCCGGCCCCTGGCCGGGTCCATTGGGGCGGTGGCACATAGAGCAATTGGCGTGCAGATAAGACCTCGCACGTACATCCAACCCCAGATGAACATTGGATGGTTCGGCAAGCCGATCCAATGTAGCTGCCGGCACATTCAACGGAAATTCGAACATGCCAATGCCGCTGAGAGTAGCCATCTGATTCGCCACACGATTCGTAGCCGGGTAGAGCAAATCACGATTCAGCTGAGCGGTCTCCAGACCCAATGTCCGGCCAGCCACCTCTGTGTGGCAGGACAAGCATTGACTCCGGCTAGGGAATGTCCAACGTTGGCCTCCCACCATTTTTTGCTTTCCTGCCGGCAAAAGGAATGCATCTGTCTGGGCGTCGTTCCATTCGTAGCTGTAGCCAGCCCATTCACCATCGTCGTGCCGAACAAACAACCGTGTCTCTACCAGCTTACCCTGCACCTTGAATGTCTTGACTGTGACGGAGCCAATTGGCAGCTCGAAATCGCCATCGCTCAGGCGCCGGATCGTGGAACCGTCAGGTATCGTGAACCACCGATCTTTGGTAGCACCATCCGACCACAGCGGGGAATTGACGTCATATGGGATCAACGCCGGTATCGGCTTCGAAGGGTCTGATGGACTCATGCAACCCGTCTGCGACAAACGCTCGGGGAAAGTGCTGATGACCCCGCCATCGGTCGGCGGCGACAGCGCCAAAACATTTCCGCCGATCGCCACCACGAGTTCCCCTGCTGCATCTTGCCCAAAAGTGCTGACCTGCGATGTACCTTCAGCAATCAATTCAGCCATTGGCTTGCCTGCACTGTCATAGCGCAGCGCATAGACCATACCCCGTGTGTCCGCAA
The DNA here is from genome assembly GCA_027214345.1 of Comamonadaceae bacterium G21597-S1. Classification (GTDB taxonomy): domain Bacteria; phylum Pseudomonadota; class Gammaproteobacteria; order Burkholderiales; family Burkholderiaceae_C; genus CAISIP01. Next base: position 368,816 of record JAPWHR010000004.1, on the reverse strand, counting down.
AAATATAGACACCCTGCAACGCAGGCAACTGCGTGCCTCGATAGATATATCCACCAATGATTGCTGCACCTGCCTCGCCGGCCTCATGCGCATACTCAAAAATCGGGTCAATCAATCCATTGCTCGTACACGGCAGTTGCCCGGTGCAATGGGCGCCTTCACGCACAGGCCACCCGTAATTGCCTCCTTTGTGGACCAGATTGATTTCTTCCCAATTGTTGGCGCCTACATCACCTTCCCAGAGATCACCTGTAGCCGCATCGAAAGACCACTTCCAAGGGTTCCGAAACCCATAGGCATAAATCTCAGGTCTCGCACCTGCCACCAGCCGGAATGGGTTATCGGCAGGGATCGTGTATCCAGACGGTGCATCGACTCCGATTCGGATCATCTTTCCAAACAGGTTTGACAGATCCTGGGCATTTGCCGACGGTGTTCCGCCATCACCAAATGCCGCGTAAAGGTAACCATCCGCACCAAAACCTAATGTGCCGCCCCAATGGTATTGCGTCGTCCTCGGCATCCGGATCAGCACCTCCTCGGACGCCATGTCCAGAGTCACACCTCCGTCGCGACTGAAGAATCTGGAAAGACGCGCTTCCACAGGTGTCCCCGTAGTGCCTAGCGCGCTGTAGTAAAGATACACCTTGCCATTCTGAGCAAAACCCGGGTGCAAAGCCATGCCCAACAAACCCAGCTCACCATAAGGCGTGCCGTTGAACGCGGTGACTGATCTGTCTTTCGTATCCGCAAACTGATTGAGTCGCTGCACTTGCACGCCATTTCGTTGGTAACGGAAGATTCGACCATATCGATCCAGCATGTAAAAGATGGACGCGGTCTGTGGCGATTGCACCAAAGCGGTCGGCAAGAACCCCGGCCTGTTTATCAGGTTCAGCGCCACGGGTGTTGATTGCGGCGGGCGGGCCGGCGCCACACAGGTAGCGTTTGCTGGCCGGGCATTCAAGCCAATCACCTCGGCGGCAAACACACCACTCGCCATCGTGATTTGCAGGCCCCATACGATCAGGAGCCGCCAGAAGGCTCGTTTCGCGATTCCGATATGAGCAGCATTGAACATCATGTTTGCCACGACTCCACAAAGCACAAGAATAACTATTGGCCAAGCGCACACCAACATGGCAAGACTTGAAATACAAGACTTTGCGCCGGGTATGCATCGACATCGCAGGCGCAGTCCCTACTGACCATCGCCGGAATATCTGGCAGTCACCGGACTGATGGCACGTACGGCCATCTCGAACAACTCGTCACCAATTGTGCGCTGCAGCAGTTTCATTGTGCACGACGATAGCCAGATCGCAATAGCAATTGATGTTGAATCTAGCCATACCCCCCATTCCGGGGAGTTGACAACGCCCATAAGCGAGTCGTTTTGCGCAGTCGGAAGACCATTTGCCCAAAATTTTCGTTCGCTATCGCGGAAACGTATTCCGCGGGATCTTAAGAATAGTGATGAATGCACGAGATCTAGATACAAGTGCGTGCATGCATCGCGCTACCGACATAGCAATCTGCAAGAATCTTCCGTTGAACAGGCATGTCGAATGACAGAGTACAAGGAATTCGCTAATGACAATTGCGGCGTTCAATGCCGTCCCAATCGACCTCGATAAGCCTTCATCAGAATCGTCAACAAGTGGACTTGCACTACCTTCTTATCCGGTTGCCGTTGGTGTCTCAATAGGTTTGGCTGCGTGTGGTGGAGGAGGTAGTGACTCCAATCAATCCGGGCCCACACCATCAGGTGTTTCCTCGGCGCCTATGCCAGTCCCTGCACGCCCGACCCTATCCCAGGCGTCGCGCTTTCTGGCGCAGGCCTCCATGGGCGCAGACAAAGCGCAATTGCAGCAAGTGGTTGCCCTTGGGTTTGCCGGCTGGATAGACGATCAGATGGCTCAGCCCGCCAGCAGCAACCGGTGGGATCATCTGATTGCTGGTGGGTTCGACGCGATCGCTTTCAAGACCAACCAGGCGGGCTTCGATGCGGCAGCTTGGAGCAAACTTCTGGCATCACCGGATACCTTGCGCCAACGCATGGTTCTGGCGCTTTCCGAGATATTTGTCGCGGCCATCGACGGCATGAGTGCTGGTCATTGGCAACAGTTTGCTGCCAGCGCCTATCTGGACATACTGGACGAGCATGCCTTTGGCAACTACCGGGCCCTATTGCAAGCGATCACGCTGAGTCCCGCAATGGGTGGGTTCCTGACCTATCGGGGCAATGCCAAGGCCAATCTCACCAGCGGCGCGCTGCCGGACGAAAACTACGCACGCGAGTTGATGCAGCTGTTCACGATCGGGCTGGTCGAGCTGGATCGCGACGGCACACCCCAGTTGAATGCCGGGCGGGCCATAGAGACCTACGACCAGAATGACATCACCGGCCTGGCGAGGGTGTTTACCGGATGGGATTTCGACTACGCTGGCGCTTCAGCAGCTGTTGGCGGAGTCACACCCGACTATGTGCGGCGGCCCATGACACAGGTCGCGAGCCGTTACGAGTCCGGCGCAAAGTCCTTCCTCGACACAACGATCCCCGCCGGCACGTCGGCTACGCAGAGCCTGACATTGGCGCTGGATGCACTGTTCACTCATGCCAACGTGGCGCCATTCTTCTGCCGCCAGCTGATACAACGTCTGGTCACGAGCAACCCGAGCCCGGCCTATGTGCGCCGCATCGCCATGGTTTTCGAGGACGATGGTTTCGGCGTACGGGGTAACCTGGCCGCGGTGGTACGTGCCCTGCTGCTCGACGTCGAGGCTCGCGACGACACGGTCGGAGCGGGAACCAGTTTTGGAAAACTACGCGAGCCGATCTTGCGATTCACGGCTTGGGCACGTGCGTTTAGCGCCACATCTCCCGGCGGCACCTGGCCGGTCGGAGATACATCCGATCCGGCGCGTGCATTGGGTCAGAGCCCGCTGCGCGCACCGTCGGTGTTCAACTTTTTTCAACCGGGGTATGTGCCGACCAACACCGCCATTGCCGATGCGTCATTGGTCGCTCCTGAATTTCAGATTGCCAACGAATCGTCCGTGATCGGTTATCTCAATTTCATGCAACGTGCAGTGGCAGGACGCCTGGGAGACATCACGCCGGACTACAGCGCGTTACACGCAATTGCGGACGATGCCCAGGCGTTGTTCGACGAAATCAACCTGGTGTTGGCCGCGAACCAACTCGAGCCTGCCAGTGCTGCGGCCATTGTGGGCGCACTGCAAACCATGCCAACCGGAACGGAAGCCCGCCGACTGGCTCGCATCCATGCTGCGCTGATGCTTGTTCTAGCATCGCCCGAGTTCATTGTGCAGAAATGAGAGGCACACAATGACAGCAAGCGCGTCTCGTCGCGCATTCCTGCAACGCGCCTCTGTTCTTTCCATGGTCGGCGCCGCTGCGCCCTGGGCGTTGAACCTGGCTGCGTTTGGAGAGGCTGCCGCCGCGACGGCCACAGACTACAAGGCACTCGTGTGCATATTCCTGCACGGTGGCAACGACAATACGAATACATTGGTTCCTTTCGATACCGCAAGCCATGCAGCCTATCAGGCCATGCGCCCCACATTTGCCTACAGCCGCAGCGCATTGGCCGGCACAGCATTGACACCGCTGTCTGCTGTGGCAGGCGGATACGAGTACGCACTGGCACCCGAACTGGCAACACTGCACCCCTTGTTCGGTAGCCAGAAGCTCGCAGTATTGCTGAATGTAGGAGCATTGGTAGAACCGACCAGTAAGGCGCAGTACATCGCCCGGTCCGTTTCGCTTCCTCCCAAGCTGTTTTCGCACAACGACCAACAGTCAGTATGGCAATCGTCCGCCACCGACCCCGGGGTGGCCGGATGGGGTGGACGAATGGGCGACCTGCTGGAATCGGGTAACGGCAACGCCAGTCTTACCTGCGTCAACGTGTCAGGTAATGCGGTTTTCCTTTCAGGTTCCAGCTCAGTGCAATACCAGGTCTCGCCGCGCGGACCGGTCGCGCTGGATGCGATCAAGAGTCCATTGTTCGGCTCTACTGCTTGCTCTGCGACTCTACGAGCGCTGGCCGTGGCGTCCAGCAGCCACCTGTTAGAGGACCAGTATGCGCAGGTCATGGCCCGTGCCTTGTCTGCCGGCGACGCGCTGACTACCGCGCTGGCTGCAGGCCCAACGCTGGTTGCATCCTATCCCGACAACAACAACCTGGGCGGCCAACTCAAGATGGTGGCTCGGATGATCGGCTCAGCTGCTGAACTAGGAGTTCAGCGCCAAGTGTTCTTTGTGTCCATGGGCGGGTTCGACAATCACAATGAACTCGCCGACAAGCACCCGGCCCTGCTCGCGCAATTGGCTGGTGCCATGGACGCCTTTTACAAGTCGACAGTAGAGTTGGGTGTGGCAGACAAGGTGACGACATTTACGGCATCGGAATTCGGCCGCACCATTACCGGCGCCAGCGGATCAGATCATGGATGGGGCAGCACGCATTTCGTGATGGGCGACGCTGTCGCCGGTGGTCGTTACTACGGTAGCGCGCCGGAGATCGCCAACAACGGCCCCGACGATGCCGGCCAGGGACGGCTAATACCGAGCACGTCGGTAGATCAGTACGCCGCGACGCTGGGCAAGTGGTTTGGCATCAGTGAAACGGATCTGCTTACTGTGCTGCCGAATCTGGCGCATTGGAACCTCTCACAACGCGACCTTGGGTTCATGTGATTGGCTGTGGACACGAGCCCGGCCATGGCCTACCGTGCGATCAACATATTCGTGGAAATAGGTAGCGCCAACTTGAAATCGCGGTGTTGCCAGCCAAGCCAGGCATGGCTAATGCAAATCGAAAAGCAGGGAAGACGTAAATGACCATTCTGATCACCGGCGGTGCCGGCTTCATCGGCAGCAACTTCGTGCTCGACTGGTTGGCCCAGTCCGACGAAACCATCGTCAATGTGGACAAGCTGACCTACGCCGGCAACCTGCAGAACCTGGCCTCCCTGAACGCTGATCCGCGGCATGTCTTCGTGCATGGCGACATCGGCGATGGCGCCATGATGGATTCGATGCTGGCATTGCACAAGCCACGCGCCATCGTCAATTTTGCAGCTGAGTCGCATGTGGACCGCTCCATCCGCGGGCCCGGGGATTTCATTCAGACCAATATCGTCGGCACCTTCAACTTGCTGGAGTCAGCGCGGGCCTACTGGTCACATCTGGATGCCGACACGAAAGCGGCATTCCGGTTTCTGCATGTCTCCACCGACGAGGTCTATGGCTCGCTGGCTTGTGGCGACGCGGCCTTTACCGAAACGCATCGTTATGAACCCAACAGCCCGTATTCGGCGTCCAAAGCCGCCAGCGACCATCTGGTGCGCGCTTATCACCACACCTACGGTCTGCCAGTCCTCACGACCAACTGCTCGAACAACTACGGGCCGTTCCACTTCCCCGAGAAGCTGATCCCGCTGATGATCGTCAACGCGCTGGCTGGCAAACCTTTGCCGGTATATGGCGACGGCCAGCAGATCCGGGATTGGCTGTATGTCAAAGACCATTGCAGTGCGATTCGCAGAGTGCTCGAAGCCGGCAGATTGGGGGAAACCTATAACATCGGCGGCTGGAACGAGATGCCCAACTTGGACATTGTGCTTACCGTGTGTACCCTGCTCGACGAGCTTCGTCCACGCAAGGACGGCAAACTCTATAGCGAGCAGATCAGTTTCGTCGCTGATCGACCTGGGCACGATCGGCGCTATGCGATAGACGCCCGCAAAATGGAACACGCGTTGGGCTGGAAGCCCACCGAGAGTTTTGACACCGGCATCCGCATGACGGTGTTGTGGTATCTGGATAACCAGGACTGGGTCACCAATGTGCAAAGCGGTGCCTATCGAGAATGGCTGAGTCAACACTATGGCGAGAAGGTAGACGCATGAAGATTCTGTTGTTAGGCCGTGGCGGCCAGGTAGGATGGGAATTGCAACGCAGCCTGGCGGTGCTGGGTGATCTGGTCGCGCTGGACTTCGACTCTGCGGCCAACCCCGACGGCTTGTGCGGCGACTTCTCCAACCTGGCAGGACTGGCCGAGTCTGTGCGTCGTGTAGCGCCCGACGTGATCGTCAATGCCGCAGCGCACACGGCGGTCGACAAGGCCGAATCCGAACCCGAGCTGGCGCGGACGCTCAACGCATTGGCGCCAGGCGTGCTGGCCGATGAAGCGCGCAGGCTGGGCGCCTGGCTGGTGCATTATTCGACCGACTATGTGTTCGACGGCAGTGGCAACCAGCCATGGACCGAGGACGAGGCCAAGGCACCGCTGAGCGTATACGGGCAGACCAAGCTGGAAGGCGAACTGGCCGTGGCCCGGTGCCCTCGCCACCTGACGTTTCGGACCAGCTGGGTGTATGCGGCCCGCGGCGGCAACTTTGCCAAGACCATGTTGCGACTGGCCGGTGAGCGCGATGCACTGACCGTCATCGACGACCAGATCGGCGCACCGACGTCGGCCGAGATGCTGGCCGACGTCACCGCCCATGCTTTGCGGGCCGCCATGGATCGGCCGGAACTGGCCGGGGTCTACCACTGCGTGGCAGGAGGCGAAACCAGCTGGCACGCTTATGCATGTTTCGTGCTTGCGCAGGCGCGCGCCCTGGGTTGGACGCTCAAGGCCGGTCCCGACCAGGTGGCGCCGATCAAGACGGCCAGCTACCCGACGCCAGCGCGCAGGCCTTTGAATTCGCGGTTGTTGACCGCAAAGCTGCAATCGGCGTTCAAGCTACAACTGCCGCACTGGCAAGTGCATGCCGCGCGCATGCTTCATGAAATCACTCCGCACAAGGCACCATGAACCAGACCACAACCACTGCGCAAACCGTCGCCCGCAAGGGCATCATCCTGGCGGGTGGATCCGGCACACGGCTCTACCCCGCCACGCAGGTCGTCAGCAAGCAGTTGCTGCCGATCTACGACAAACCCATGATCTATTACCCGCTGACGACGCTGTTGCTGGCCGGCATTCGGGACATCCTGGTGATTTCGACGCCGCAGGACACCCCGCGCTTCGAGCAATTGCTGGGTGACGGGAGTCAGTGGGGAATCCGGCTGGAATACGCGGTGCAGCCTTCGCCCGATGGATTGGCCCAGGCATTTCTGATAGGTGAAAAATTCCTCGACGGTTCGCCATGTGCACTGGTACTGGGCGACAACATCTTTTACGGGCACGACTTCGCCAAACTTCTCAAATCTGCCAACGCCCGGGCAGAGGGCGCAACGGTGTTTGCCTATGCGGTGCAAGACCCCGAGCGGTATGGGGTGGTCGAATTCGACGACCAGGGCCGCGCCATCAGCCTGGCCGAAAAGCCGGCTAAGCCGAAGTCCCGTTATGCGGTCACCGGCCTGTATTTCTACGACCATCGCGTGGTGGAGCTGGCCAAGCAGGTCAAGCCCTCGGCTCGCGGCGAACTGGAGATCACCGACCTGAACCAGTTGTATCTGCAGCAAGGCCAGCTCGACGTACAAACCATGGGCCGAGGTTATGCCTGGCTCGACACCGGCACCCATGAATCGATGATGGAGGCGAGCCAGTTCATCCAGACCATCGAAAGCCGGCAAGGGCTCAAGGTGGCAGCACCGGAAGAAGTAGCCTGGCGCAGCCGCTGGATCGACGATGGTCAACTCGAAGCGCTGGCCCGGCCACTTGCGAAATCCGGCTACGGGCAGTATCTGTTGCGGCTGCTGCAGGAAAAGGTGTACTGAATATGAAAATCACCCCTTGCGTCATCGCAGACGTGCTGCTGATCGAGCCACGCGTGTTTGGTGACGAAAGAGGCTTCTTTCTGGAAAGCTTCAATCAACGTGCCTTCAACGAGGCAACCGGGCTCGAACTGCAGTTCGTGCAGGACAACCATTCGCGCTCGGCCCGCAATGTGCTGCGTGGTTTGCACTATCAGGCGGTCCAGCCCCAGGGCAAACTGGTTCGTGTCGTCTCTGGCGAGGTCTTCGATGTGGCGGTGGATATCCGGCCGGATTCGCCGACCTACGGCATATGGGCCGGCGAAGTTCTCAGCGCGTCGAACAAGCGGCAGTTGTGGGTGCCGCCCGGGCTGGCGCATGGTTTCCTGGTGTTGTCCGAGTCCGCTGATTTTCTGTACAAGACAACGGATTACTATGCACCGGAGCACGAGCGGTGCATCGCCTGGAACGATCCGACATTGGCGATCGACTGGCCGTTGACGGGAGAACTTCCGGTATTGTCGGCCAAGGATTTGGCAGGTCGCCCATTGGCTGATGCGTTGTCGTGATACCGCAGAGTTGATACCCGGCCTTTGCCGCCGAGTCGTCGCCCCTAAAGATGGGCTCAACCACGACTCAGTTTGAGTTCGTTCCATTGACGCCTGCGCCGGCGGATCACGGTTGCCAGCACAGGTACACCAAGCAGCATTAACGATGCAGCAATTGGTTCTGGGACGGCGCCCATCACAGCGAAATGGAGATCGGCATCGATGGGCGCCCCGAAAAAGATTGCGCTTCCGCCATCGTAGGTGTCCGTACCTGGCCAATAAACGCCGTACCGCGCAGTTGCCGTTTGCACTTCGAAACTGTAAATAGAACCAACCGAGGCCGAGACATTGCCCAATGGAAAGTACACCGGACCTTCCAACGAACGCGTGCTGCCAATAATCGAATCGACGTTAACACGTGATGTCGCCAACAGTGGGGCCGAGAAATCGGCGCCGTCGTACAGCCGCAGGTCAACGAACAGATCCTGTGCCATCTCGAAGTCCATATTCATATTCACAAACTGCAGCGCAATGGAGGTGATAGTCGCGCTCGTGGCGGTGAAACTCTGGCCAAAAGGCTGCATCACAGCGATTTGAACCTGCCCCAGGCTACCTGTGGGAGGCGCGAGCGGACCAACTTCACGGGCTGCCCCAATTGAATGGCAGGTGGCGATGACCCAGAAGCTAAATATGACCAGAAATCTTGGCATGGTGTCCTCCGCGCTTGTTGTTGGTACGAGGCGGTGATTTTCGATCGCAAAGCATTGGCAACGCAATGAACCTACGGCCAGGCCCAGGCCCAGGCACCGAAAGAATGCTGCGCCGCACCATCATCGATCGACTGCACAGATATCAAGCAGAATATTGATCTGTCGTGTGAACGCACGCGCGACTTCTGCCAAGCCGGGACCCGGGTCAAGCCCGGAGAACCGAGCTCTGGCGCGGCATGCCGGCAACCTGTCTGGATTTGGCACAAGTATTGCGTCTTGTCAGCGCAAATGCAGTCACACAAGGCTGGAGGGGAGGTGTCATGTCGACCATCGTCGTCCGTTCAGGCGTATGGCTTGTGCTGCTGGTAGCCACCGCTGCCAGCGGCACCAACATGCCGCCAGTTGAACCGTCAACACAACGACCGGCACGGATCGTCGCCGCCGCCGGCTCGCCCGCAGGCGTCTGGGCACGAAGCGTGGCCTATGCGCCGCCAACGACACACACGCGCATGGCCATACCTGCGGCAGAGTCGAAAGCGATGGCCATCGCCGAGGCGAAGGACGCGTCGGATCAGGCCAACATGGGCATGATGATGCTGGTTTCCCTGGCCGTGATCGGCACGCTGGTCGTCAAGGGCAGCAAGTCTTAAGCCGCCCCGATCGGGGCAGGGTCACTGGGCGTCAAGCCCCTGCACCGAGCGGTGAAAAGCGGCGCCTGGCCGCCATACACCGCCCCGTGAATCCTAAGATGGTGCGCTCGCAACCCCGCCACGAGAGCGCAAACACATCCATGACCCCCGAACAACAAGAGTCCCTTTTGAGCATAGCCCTGATGGCCGCTTTTGCCGATGGCAACAAGGCCGAGGCCGAGCGCACCGAGATTCGCCGCATAGCGGAGATGCTCGCCAGCGAGGCGGGCTCCGCGCACCTGGCCGGCGTATACCAGGACGTCCTGCTCAAGCGGGTCAACCTGTCGTCGGCCGCCGCTGGCCTGACAACAGGGGACCAGCGCCAGCTCGCCTATGAGATGGCGGTATGCGTCTGCGAGGCCGACGGCAGCCTCAGCGACGCGGAGCGACAGTTCCTGGACGGCCTGCGGCAGCGGCTGTCGCTCGATCCCGCGCAGACCGCCGACTTCGACCGGCAGGCCGACGCCACCCTCGCAGCGCTCGATGTCGAGACACGGGAGGTTGACGCGCCTTCCCCCGCTGGCGCCACATCGACCGCGCCGGCAGGCCCGGTAGCGGGCGTGGGGTCCGTGGTCGCCGCCACCTACGCCGCGCATGGGGCATCCGCTCTGGCCAGGTCGACCGCCGCTGCCGCACAAGACACCATGCCGGCAGCGCCGCCTGTGCCGGCGCCGCCGCCGCCGCCGCCGGAACGCCAGAACGTGGCGGTCGACGACGCCGCGCTGGAGCGTTCGATCCTGAACTACGCCATCCTCAACGGTGCACTGGAATTGCTGCCGCAGTCCTGGGCGTCGATGGCCATCATTCCGCTACAGGTGCGCATGGTCTACGGCATCGGCAAGGCCCATGGCGTCAACCTCGACCAGGGCCATGTGCGCGAGTTCATCGCCGCGGCCGGGGTCGGCCTGACCTCGCAATACCTGGAGCAGTTCGGCCGCAAGTTGCTCGGCGGCCTGCTCGGCAAGGTGGCGGGCAAGGCTGGCCGCGGTGTCGGGCGGGCCGGCGCGAGCATGGCGATGTCGTTTGCCACCACGTATGCGCTGGGGCACCTGGCACGGCGCTACTACGCGGGCGGCCGCGTCATGAGCACCGCGCTGCTGCGCGAAACCTACCAGGGCCTGCTGGCGCCGGCGCGGCAAATGCAGACCCAATACCTGCCGCAGATCCGGCACAAGGCCGGCACGCTGAATGCAGCCCAGGTGATGGCGATGGTGCGCGGCGGCTGACGGCCTTTCCGGTCGCCCCTGGTTATGGCGATGCGGATGGCCCCGGCCGTCTACGTATCGCGCGCAGCCGCATCCGCGAGCGTGACCCCCAACCGCTCCGGCACCACCGGCCGGCACGGCCGCGCCAAAACGCACAACTCCTCGAAATGCCGCATGAAGCCGCCGTCGCCCGACTGCGCGCGATGGTGGCGCACCCACGGCTCGCAGGCCTCCCAGCCAGCGACCACGGCGTGGTGCCAGCTGCGCAGGAACAGGTTGGCATCGAACAACCGCCCTTCGATCAGCACGCCCACCAGGTCGAACTGCCGCGCCACCGTGTGTGCGGCCTGCAGGTCGGCCGCGGCCCATTGGTCCGGCGGCAGCGCTGTGCGGCCATCACGCGCCATGCCCAGCATGTGTTCGCGCGCGGCCAGGCCCCCGGGTGCGTTGAGCGTGTCGCTGACCCGCACGAAGGCCTCCAGGTCGATGGCCCGAGTGGCCTGCTCCAGTTGCCGCGTGCCCTCCTCCAGCTGGCGGCGCTGCAACACCACGGTGACCAGCAACACGAGAAAACCGCAAAAGCTCAGGATGGGATTCAGCGTGCCGCCGAAATAGTCGCCCAGCTGGCCCAGCGCCGCGGCACGGGACTGGATGTCGGCACCGTGCAGCCATTCGCTGTGCAAGGCCCAGCGTCCGCCCAGCACGAGGTCGTGGTAGGTCAGGCTGACCAGCCCGATCGACGCGACGATGACGAGCAGAATGATGGCCGCCACGAGCAGGGCGACGGAAGTCCAGCGTTGGGTGCGCAGGTGCAGGCTCATGATGTGGCGGCGTCCGGCGCCGGGGTGTTGGTCGATGCCATTCTGGTCCATCCTGGCCGGGAATTGCGATGTCTCGAGGCCGACACTTCCAGCCATTGCCGCAATTTTCACGCCCGGCGGGCTGGCAGATGGGACGACAGGTCAAATTTTCGATGCTTGCGCTCCTACACTCGAAGCGAGGCAAGAACTCCAGCCAAGAAAGCCCTTCCAACGTGCAAGACACGCCGACATGCGTTACCGGATCCATGCGACCGCCAGAATCGGGGGGCGGGCCCACGGCCGAACCCTCGCTGGCGCACAAGCCCCAATGGGGGTTTGTGCTGCTGTCGAACAGGCGCAACCCGCAACCCAGCACCCGGATCGCGGTGCTCAACATGTTGCCGTTCCTGCAGGCGGCCGGAATCGACGCCCATATCGTTCATGAGCCCGCAGACTCCGCCGAACAGCCCGATATCGACGGCCTGGCCACCCGCTTGATCGCTCAGAAGTTCGACGCGGTCTATTTCCAGAAGGTCGGCGGTGCCAGTGTGTATGCCTGCCTTCGGGCATTGGCGGACGCTGGCATCCGGACCGTATACGGAGTCTGCGACCATATCGATCCCCACATGGTGCGCCTGTCGGACCTGACCATCGTCGTGACCGAGTACCTCAAGAGCCTGTGCCCGGCCGACACACGGCACAAAGTCCATGTTGTGCACGATGGGCTGGAACACCCTGAACATGTGAAATCCGAGTGGGGCAACCATGCAGGGTCACCCACGTCACCCTTGCGCGCCGTTCTGGTGACTTCTGCCAGCCTGCGGCAGTTGCCCGTTCTCATGTCACCGCCCGAGTGGCTGCATGTCAGCATCATCGGCCGCTACCCGCCCGAAAACGCATGGCTCAAACGCTTCCGCGACTCCCGCTGGACCATGCGCAAGATGGGTCACTGGCGCGACCGCAATGGTTTTCTGCGGTTTCTTGCGGACCGCCGCATCTCGACGCACCCGTGGGGACCCGAGTCGGTCTACGACGCCATGAAAGGCGCCGACATCGGGATCCTGCCGATCGATACCAGCGCTGGCGCGGTCGGAAACCAAACGGTTCCCGCCTGGCAAATCAAGTCCGAGAACCGGTTGACGCTGAAGATGGCAGTCGCATTGCCGGTGATTGCCACACCCATCCCCGCGTATGAGCCGGTGGTCGATCATGGGAAGAACGCGTTTCTCGCGCGTTCCCGCAGCGACTGGCTCCACTGCCTGAGCGTGCTTCGCGACCCGGCGGCTCGTGCCCAGATCGGGCAGCAGGCCAGGCGCTCGGTGATTGATCAATACTCGCAGGCAGCGCAGGCCCGACGACTGATACAGCTGATGGCAACGGTGTGCCACACGGCGGAAACCGAACCGCATCGGTCTGAACGCGCAGTGACAACAGGAAGCCCCGATGGAAAATGACGCGCGCCAACAATCCTATACGTCTGTAAGGTCGGACATCGTTCACCTCGTTCCGCCGAGCGCACGGCGTATCCTGGATGTCGGTTGCAGCAATGGCGCGTTGGGGCATTACCTGAAGTCGGTGGCCAACGAGCGATTGGTCTGTGGCATCGAGTTCGACCCGGGTTTTGCCGATGCTGCGGCCCAGTGCCTCGACCAGGTCATCCATGCCGATGTCAACCTGCTGGATTGGCAATCGGCGCTGCAGGGCCAGATATTCGACTGCATCATTTTTGCCGATGTGCTCGAACACCTGCTGCATCCGCGACAGGTCCTGGCGTGTGCCATGCAGCACCTTGCACCGGGTGGGTGCGTGATCATCAGCCTGCCCAACGTGCGCCATGTTTCCGCGTTCTGGAGCATCTTCATCCAGGGACGGTTTCCAACTCGCGACCGTGGCCTGTTCGACCGTACGCACCTGCGCTGGTTCACCTTCGCCGATGCCCAGGCCATGATGCGCGATCTTGGCCTCGATACGCGGGACGAGGTTTTCTCACTGCGTTGGCGAGACCAAGGCGGCGGTTTGCTCAACCGGGCACTGAATCGCATGCCGCGCCAACTTCAAAGACTGGCGCCGATTCGAGAGTTGTTGACCTACCAGATGAGCTTTCGCGCCCAGGCCAGACAGTAGCCCGTTCGCGCGGCGGCCCTGAAAGCCACGGAGGTGAACGCGACGGCCCTGACACAATCAGAGGTCACGCGCCTGACCTGGCAGGCCCTCGGACAACGGCAAACTCTTTCCCTCAAGACACACCATGACCATTCTCGTTACCGGCGGAGCCGGCTTCATCGGCAGCAACTTCGTGATCGACTGGCTGGCCCAGTCGGACGAAACCGTCGTCAACCTCGACCTGCTCACCTACGCCGGCAATCTGCAGAACCTCGCCGCGCTGCAGACCGACCCGCGCCATGTGTTCGTGCAGGGCGACATCAAGGACGGCCCCATGGTCGACACCTTGCTGGCGCTGCACAAGCCGCGCGCCATCGTCAATTTCGCGGCCGAATCCCATGTGGACCGCTCCATCCATGGCCCGGGCGACTTCATCCAGACCAATATCGTGGGCACCTTTCACCTGCTGGAATCGGTGCGCGCGCATTGGGTGCACATGGACGCGGCATCGCGCGCAGCGTTCCGGGTGCTGCATGTGTCGACCGACGAGGTCTATGGCTCGTTGCCACCCGGCGCGCCGGCCTTCACCGAGTCGCATCGCGTGGAGCCCAACAGCCCGTATTCGGCCTCCAAGGCGGCCAGCGACCACCTGGTGCGCGCCTACCACCACACCTACGGCCTGCCGGTGCTGACCACGAACTGCTCGAACAACTACGGCCCGTACCAGTTCCCCGAAAAGCTGATCCCGCTGATGATCGTCAACGCCCTGGCCGGCAAGCCCCTGCCGGTGTACGGCGACGGACAACAGATCCGCGACTGGCTGTACGTGACCGACCACTGCACGGCGATCCGGCGGGTGCTCGAGGCCGGCCGCCTGGGCGAGACCTACAACGTGGGCGGCTGGAACGAGATGCCGAATCTGGACATCGTGCATACGGTATGCGCCCTTCTCGACGAGTTGCGCCCGCGCGCCGATGGCAAGCCCTACAAGGAGCAGATCAGTTTCGTGACGGACCGGCCCGGCCATGACCGGCGCTACGCCATCGACGCGCGCAAGATCGAGCAGGAACTGGGCTGGAAGCCGGCCGAGACCTTTGCCACCGGCATCCGCAAGACGGTGGCGTGGTACCTGGAGCACCAGGACTGGGTGAGCAACGTGCAAAGTGGCGGCTACCGCCAGTGGCTGGACAAGCACTACGGCACCCAGATCAGCGTATGAAGATTCTGCGGCTCTGGCGCGGTTCGGTGGCGGGAAATCCGTCACGACCGGCAGAATTGCCGCCCTACCCCCGCTTCCAGGGGGCGCCGCCCGGGATTTCCGTCATGACGCGCGGGTAATATCGAGGCCATGAAAACCGTCTACCTCGTCGCCGGTGCGCGGCCCAACTTCATGAAGATCGCGCCCATCGTGCGGGCGATCCAGGCCCATGGCGGCCTGGCCTTCAAGATCATCCATACCGGCCAGCACTACGACCGGGAGATGAACGACGTGTTCTTCGAGGAGCTGGGCATTCCGCAGCCCGACGTGTTCATGGGAGCCGGCGGCGGCAGCCATGCCCAGCAGACGGCCAAGATCATGGTGGCGTTCGAGGAGTTGTGCCAGAAGGAGCCGCCCGACGCGGTGCTGGTGGTGGGTGACGTGAATTCGACGCTGGCCTGCTCCATTGTGGCCAAGAAGCTGCATATTCCGGTGGCCCACGTCGAAGCCGGCCTGCGCAGCGGTGACCGCGCCATGCCCGAGGAGATCAACCGCCTGGTCACCGACAGCATTTCGGACTGGTTCTTCGTGACCGAGCCCAGCGGCGTGGCCCATCTGCAGCGCGAAGGACATGCGCACGACAGCATCCACTATGTCGGTCACGTGATGGTCGACAACGTGTTGTACCAGGCCGACAAGCTGGCCGCGGCCGACACGGCTGGTTTCGAGACCAGCGCATTCAAGAAGGAGCGCACGGCCCTGGGGGGGCGTTACGGCGTGGTCACGCTGCACCGCCCGAGCAATGTCGACGACGCCGCGATGATGACGCGTATTGCTGGCGCGCTGAAGGAGATCGCGCAGGAATTGCCGCTGATCTTTCCGGTGCATCCGCGCACCCGCGGCAACCTGGCGAAATTCGGCATCGACCTGGGGCCGAACATCACGCTGGTGGGGCCGCAGGCCTACATGGCGTTTCTGCACCTGTGGAAGGACGCGGCCGTGGTGCTGACCGACAGCGGCGGCATGCAGGAAGAAACGACGGCGCTGGGTGTGCCCTGCGTCACGATACGCGAGAACACCGAGCGGCCGATCACCGTGGACGAAGGCACCAATGTTCTGGCGGGCACCGACCCGCAGGTGATCGTGTCCGAGGTGCGCAAGGTACTGCGCGGCGAAGGCAAGGCAGGGCGCCGTCCGCAGTTGTGGGACGGCCAGGCCGCCACGCGTATCGTCGACATCCTGGCGGCGTACCTGGGCCCGCCAGCAGCAACAGCGGCCACGGCATGATCCTGGTCACCGGCGGCGCAGGCTACATCGGCAGCCACACCTGCGTCGAACTGCTGCAAGCCGGGCAGGCGGTCACGGTTGTCGACAACTTCTGCAACAGCCAGGCCGAGTCGCTGCTCCGGGTCGAACGCATCACCGGCAAGACGCTGACGGTGATCCGGGCCGACATCCGGGACCGCGCCGCCATGGAGCAGGCGCTGCGCAGCAGCGGCGCGCAGGCGGTGATCCATTTCGCCGGCCTCAAGGCGGTGGGCGAATCGGTGGAGAACCCGCTGGCCTATTACGACAACAACGTGGGTGGCACGGTCAGCCTGCTGCAGGCCATGCAGGCCTGCGGCGTGAAGACGCTGGTGTTCAGCTCGTCGGCCACGGTCTACGGCGATCCGCAACGCCTGCCCCTGCAGGAAGACCATCCGCTATCGGCCACCAACCCGTACGGCACGAGCAAACTGGTGATCGAGAACATGTTGCGCGACCTGCACCGCAGCGACGCCGACTGGCGCATTTCCATCCTGCGTTATTTCAACCCGGTGGGGGCCCACGCCAGCGGCCTGATCGGCGAAGACCCGCAAGGCACGCCCAACAACCTGCTGCCCTACGTGGCGCAGGTGGCGGTGGGCGCACGCACACACGTCAACGTATGGGGCAACGACTACGCCACACCCGACGGCACCGGCGTACGCGACTACATCCATGTGGTCGACCTGGCGCTGGGGCACCTCAAGGCACTCGAGCGCTTGCGCCAGCATGCCGAATGCCGGGCCATCAACCTGGGCACGGGCACCGGCTACAGCGTGCTGGACATGTTGCGCGCATTCGAGCAGGCCAGCGGGCGGCCGGTGCCGTACCAGATCGCGGGCCGACGTGCCGGCGACATCGCCGCGTGTTACGCTGACCCGGCCCAGGCGGCGCAGCTGCTGGGCTGGCGCGCCGAACGCGACCTGCAGGCCATGTGCCAGGATGCCTGGCGCTGGCAAAGCGGCAATCCGCAAGGGTACCGCTCGGACACATCGAACGCATGAAACAAGATACACCATGGCAAGGGGGATGGCCGCATGGCTAAAGGAATGATTCTGGCCGCGGGCCAGGGCACACGGGTGCGCCCGCTGACCAATGACCTTCCCAAGGCCATGGTGCCCATCCTGGGCAAGCCGGTGATGGAGTCCCTGATCGAGCATCTGGCCAAGTACGGCGTGGACGAGATCATGGTCAACGTGGCTTTCCACAACGACAAGATCGAGCAGTATTTCGGCGATGGCCACCGCTGGGGTGTGCAGATCGGCTACTCCTACGAAGGCGTTCGCGCCCATGGCGACATCGTGCCCCGGCCGCTCGGCTCGGCTGGCGGCATGCGCAAGATCCAGGATTTCAGCGGCTTCTTCGACGAGACCACCATCGTTTTGTGCGGCGATGCGCTGATCGACCTGGACATCGGCGCGGCGCTGCACCAGCACCGCCAGCAAGGCGCCATCGCCAGCGTGGTGACACTCAACGTGCCGCTGGAAGACGTGAAGAACTACGGCATCGTCGTGGCCGACAAGGCCGGGCGGGTCCAGTCTTTCCAGGAAAAACCCGAACCCGCCGAGGCGCGCTCCACGCTGGCCAGTACCGGCATCTACATCTTCGAGCCGGCCGCGCTCGAACGGATTCCGACCGGGCAGGTGTACGACATCGGCTCGCAGCTGTTCCCCAGCCTGGTGGCGGAGGGCCTGCCGTTTTTTGCGCAGAGCCGCTTCTTCAACTGGATCGACATCGGCCGGGTCAGCGACTACTGGTCGGTGCTGCAACGGGTGCTGCGGGGCGACGTGGCGCAGATGAACATGCCCGGGCGCGAGGTGCGTCCAGGCGTCTGGGTGGGTATCAACACCCGCATACCGTGGGACGAGGTCGACATCCAGGGGCCGGTGTACATCGGTTCGAGCGTGTGTATCGAGCCGGGCGCCAGCATCGTCGGGCCGGCCTGGATCGGGCATGGCTCGACCTTGCGCGCCGGGGCCACGGTGCGGCGCAGCATTCTGTTCGAATACACGCGCATCGGCGCCGGCATGTGTTTCGAGGACATGATTGCGTCGCCCGAATATTGCGTGAACCGCTTCGGCAAGACCCTGTACCAGGGCGACGAGACGGCCGAGCTGCGTTGGGGCGATGCCCGTGGTTGATATGACTGATTCGAGGAACGACTCATGGTGACTGCGCACACACCTGCGCCGACCGCTGCACGGGTGCAGCCGGTCATCCTGTCTGGCGGCTCGGGCACGCGTCTGTGGCCGCTGTCGCGCGAGAAATATCCCAAGCAGTTGTTGCCACTCATCGGTGAAGACTCGCTGTTGCAGGCCACCGTGCGCCGCACCGACGGCATCGGCGCCGAACTGGCGTCGCCGATGGTGGTGTGCAACGAGGAATACCGCTTCGTGATTGCCGAGCAACTGCGCCTGATGGGCAAGCCGGGCACCATCGTGCTCGAACCCACCGGCCGCAACACCGCGCCGGCCCTGACGCTGGCCGCGCTGGCCGCGCAGGCCGACGATGCCACCGACCCGGTGTTGCTGGTCATGCCGGCCGATCACGTGATCCTGGACACCGAGGCCTATTGCATCGCGGTGCGCCAGGGTGCCCGGTTGGCGGCGCAAGGAATGGTCGTGACCTTCGGCATCACGCCGGATGCGCCGGAGACCGGCTACGGTTATATCCAGAGTGGCGCCGGTGTGCCCGGCGACGGCGGTGACGGCGCGGCCTCGTCTTCGGCCCGGCTGATCGCCCGCTTCGTCGAAAAGCCCGACCTGAAGACCGCGCAGGCCTATCTGGACGAAGGCTCCTACCTGTGGAACAGCGGCATTTTCATGCTGCGCGCGTCGGTGTGGCTGTCGGCGATCGGCCGCTGCCGCGCCGACATCCTGGGGGCCTGCGAACAGGCCTGGCACGGCGTGACGCGCGATGGCGATTTCGCGCGGGTGGACAAGGAGGCGTTTGCGGCCTGTCCGTCGGACTCCATCGACTATGCGGTGATGGAACGCATCACCACCAGCGGCCGCGAGCGCGCCGATGCGGTGGCCGGACTGCCGACCGGCGTCGTGATTCCGCTGCAGGCCGGTTGGTCCGACGTGGGCGCCTGGGACGCGTTGTGGAAGGTATTGCCCAAGGACGCCGACGGCAACGTGGGCCAGGGCGACGTGATGCTGCACGATTGCCGCAACACGCTGGCGCTGTCGGACAACCGGCTCGTGGCCTGCGTGGGCGTGAGCGACCTGGTGGTCGTGGAGACGCCCGATGCCGTGCTGGTGGCGCACAAGGACCACACCCAGGACGTGAAGAAGGTGGTCGACGCGCTCAAGAAAGGCGGACGGCTCGAGGGACAGACCCACCGCAAGGTGTTCCGTCCCTGGGGCTGGTACGACAGCGTCGACGCCGGCGCCCGGTTCCAGGTCAAGCGCATCGTGGTCAAGCCTGGTGGTACCCTGTCGCTGCAGATGCACCATCATCGCGCCGAGCACTGGATCGTCGTCAGTGGCACGGCCAGGGTGACGCGGGGCGACGAGAGCTTTCTGGTGTCCGAAAACGAATCGACCTATATTCCATTGGGTACGACCCATCGGCTCGAGAACCCGGGGCGCGTGCAACTGGAGATGATCGAGGTGCAGTCGGGAACCTATCTGGGAGAAGACGACATCGTGCGGTTCGAGGATATGTACGGTCGCTGATGCGGTCGGCCGCCTGGGCGTGCGCCCGACGGGCACGAACCGGCACGTGGCGAGGAGACACATGTGAAAAAGCGGTCGCTGCTGGCCAATATCCGCAAGGCGTGGCGCGAAGGCCTGCGCAAGGTGTTTTCGTTGTTCCCGCGCTCGGTGCGCTTCGCCATCTTCCGCTCTTTCGTCGACTGCGACCCCGCGCCCGACAAACGCCTGGTGCTCAAGATTGCGGAGACCCAGGAGGAACTCGAGTCCTGCTTCAAGCTGTTGCACGACGCCTACGTCAGCAGCGGCTTCATGAAACCGGCGCCGTCGGGCCTGCGCGCGACCATCTACCACGCCTTGCCGACCACGACCACCTTGTGCGCCAAGTTCGACGGCGAGGTGGTGGGCACCTTGT
Organism: Comamonadaceae bacterium G21597-S1; assembly: GCA_027214345.1. GTDB lineage: Bacteria > Pseudomonadota > Gammaproteobacteria > Burkholderiales > Burkholderiaceae_C > CAISIP01. Next base: position 348,452 of record JAPWHR010000004.1, on the reverse strand, counting down.
CGCTGATCCGCGAGAGCGTGTTCGGTTTTCCGCTGCAGGCCATCTTCGACCTGAAGGCGGTGCGCGCGCGCGGAGGCAAGATCGCCGAAGTGTCGGCGCTGGCGGTGCACCCGGATTTTCGCAAGACCGGTGGTGCCATCCTGTTCCCGCTGATGAAGTTCATGTACGAGTACTGCACGACCTTCTTCGACACACGGCACCTGGTGATCGCGGTCAACCCCAACCGCATCGAGATGTACGAGTCACTGTTGTTGTTCAGGCGGCTGGCCGAGAACAAGGTCGACAACTACGACTTCGCCAACGGGGCGCCCGCCGTGGGCGCAACGCTGGACCTGCGTACCGCGCCACGCAAGTACCAGGACACCTACGGCAAGAAGCCGCGCCGCAGAAACCTGTACGACTATTTCGTGCGCACCGAACTGCCCAACATCCAGCTGCCGCAGCGGCGCTACCACACGACCAACGACCCGGTGATGACCACCGAATTGCTGGACTACTTCTTCAACCAGCGCACCCAGGTGTTCGAAAACCTGACCAACCGCGAGAAGATGCTGCTGCACGCGATCTACGACCAGCCCCAGCACCAGAAGATGCTGCCCAAGATGACCGACCCGCCCAAGAGCGGCAAGCACTTGCGCCAGCACCAGCGGTATTCGCTCAAGTGCCCGGGCAACTTCCTAGTGCAGACCGAAGACAACAAGCCGCTGGTCACCAGCCTGCGCGTGGTGGAACTGTCGATCTTCGGGTTTCTCGCCCATGCCGAGTCGGAGATACCGATCCGGGTCTGGGGCGACGCGACGGTCCAACTCGGCAACAACGAGCAATCGACGGTCCGCGCCATGGCCGTGCGCGGCCGGGCCTCCGGCGGCAAGATCTTCTACGGCTTCACGCTGGCCGAACCCGACCTGGCCTGGCGCAAGTTCGTCGGCGCATTGAACACCGGCATCACGCACGAGGATCTGGAGAACGCGACGCGGTTTCTGGAGGACTGATCGCCTCCTGCGCGCCTACTTGCGCAGCCCGTCTTCGATCAATTCGGCAACGAACCGGGACGGAATCGCGTAGCTGATGCCCGAGGGCTGGCTCAGCGCCGACTCGCGCGAGCCCTTGATGAACACCATGTTGACGACCCCGAGCACCACGCCGGAGTCCGGATCGAACAGGGGGCCGCCGCTGTTGCCCGGATAGGCCGTACCATCGAGCTGGAAGATGTCGAAGGCGCCGGCGCGCACGCTGCGGATCGTCGCTGCATTGAGCTGACGTGCCGTCGGCGTGGGCATCGCGGCTGGCGTGATCGAGGAGACCAGCGCACGGTGGGTGACGGTGGAAAAACCCAACGCGCCGCCGATCGGAAACCCCATGAAGGCCACGGCCTGCCCTTCGCGCACCGCGGTCGAATCACCGACCTGCATCGCCGGCGCCGCCGCGCCCTCGAAACGCACCAGCGCAAGGTCATGGACCCGGTCGACCTGCAACACGGTGGCCTGTCGCATCGACAGATCGCCGTCCGGTCGGCGCACCTGCACCACGACCGTCATGCCGGCCATGTTCTCGGTGGCCTCGGGCAACACATGGGCGTTGGTGACGGCATGATTGCCGTCGGCCACGACGAAGCCGGTGCCGCGCATGCGAAAACGCGGGCTGTCGGTTGCGCGAAAGGTGCCGACGACGACGACCGAAGGCTTGATGCGAGCCACCGTGTCGGGGAGATCGGCGCGGACACGAGGACCGGCCAGGAGCAGCGCGGCGGCGACCGCGCCGAAAATGACCACCTGGCGGCGGCCGGCAACGCCGCCCGGCGTACGCCCCATCGAAGCCGAACCGGAGTGCATCATGAGTCCCGGCACGGTTGCAGGCACACGGTCGTCGCGGTGTCTGGCAGCGAGGCTCAAAGCGACTTGATCAGGTCGGCGACTTCCTTGTGCGCCGCGAACTTGTCACCCAGCTTGGTCAGCTCGTCGAGTTCCTTGCGCGCAAGGTCTTTCTTGCCGCCCTTGATGTGGATCTTGGCGAGGTTGAGCCGGTAGTTCGGATTCTGCGGTTGCAGGGCGACCGCCTTGTTCTGCCACTCCAGTGCCTTGGTGTAGTCGTTCTTGTCGGACAGCAGCATGGCAAGGGTGTCCATGTAGGCCGGTTGATTGGGTACCAGGGCGATGGCCTTCTCGGCCAGCGCAACCGCACCGTCCTTGTTGAGTTTGCCGGTGACCCAGGCCAGGTTGTTGTAGGCAACCGCGTTGTTCGGCGCGGCCTGGATCACGTCACGATAGATCTTTTCCGCCGCGGCGAAATCGCCGCGGGTCATGGCCTGGTTGGCCAGGTACAGCGGAAAGATGGGCTCTTTCGGGTTGTCCCTGGACCAGCTCGCCGCAAATTTGACGGCGTCGTCCGTCTTGCCACTGGTGAGAAGAACCGAATGCAACTTCGCGGCCAGTTCAGGGAAGGCGCCCTGCTTGAGTCCGGCACGGTAGGCGTCGGACGCCGCGGCCCAGTTCTTCTGCATGGCAGCCACATCACCTTCGAACTGGTAGCCCAGGCCGCTCTGGGGCCGCTGTTTCTGGATGGTACGGGCGATGGCGACCGCATCCGGATATTTCCTGGCATCCATGGCCAGCAGAATCAATCCCCGCTGGGCATCCAGATGATCCGGCTTGACCTCGAGCGCCTTGCGCAGGCTCTGCGCCGCCGCGGTCTTGTCCTTGGCCTGCATGTGCAGCTCGGCCATACGCATGTACGGCAACGGCGAGTTCGGCACCAGGGCCGCGACCTTGTTGTAGCTGATGAGCGCCTGGTTGCTGTCACCGGACGCCAGTTGCGCCCGTCCCAGAGCATCGACCAATTCGGCATTGTCCGGGATCGCCGCGACGGCATTCTGCGCCGCCGACAGGGCAAGCTTGTAATCCCGCGAACGCAGATACAGGTCGATCAGCAGTATGCGCGGCACTTTCTCCGTCGGATTGGCCGAGACCGCCTTGTTGATCAGCTCCACGACATCCGCCTTCGAGCCACCCTCGCGCGCACGCAGTTCCGCCAATGCCATCAATGCCTGAGGATGCTGCGGATTCTTGGCCAGCACAGCATCGAAACGCTTGCGTGCCGCGTCGATGTTGTTCTCTCCTAGGTCGAGCGCTGCCAGGCTCGCAACCGACGGAAAGTAGACCGGATCCAGCGCAAGCGATTGTTCGAACGCCTTGCGCGCACCCGCCAGATCCTTCTTGGCCAGCAAGGTGCGACCGCGCAGGTTCGATGTCAACGGTTTTCCGGGTTGCTTTTTCTCGAGCGCTGCGATGGCGGCCAGGGCCTTGTCGAATTCGCCGCGGCGCAGATGCACGCTGATCAAGGCGAGATCGGCGGTCACGCCGCTGTCGGAGGCGGCAACCGCCTGCAGCTCGCCAAAGCCGGCATCCTTGCCGCCGGCCAGATGGGTCAGCGCCAGGGCCGTGCGCGAGCGGGCATTTTCAGGATCCTGCTTCGTCGCTTTGGTGAAATATTCCTCGGCCTTCTTGATGTCGCCGTTCTGCAGATAGACCTCGCCGGCCAGCGCATGGGTCTTGGAATCCGGATTGCCCTCCTTGAGCGCAGGCTCCAGAGTCGACAGCGCCTTTTCCGGCTGGCCGCTGCGCAAGTAGGCGGAGGTCAGCATCTGTCGCGCGAGCGCGAAGTTCGGCGCGCCCTGCAAGGCCTTGGTGAGGTAGGTCTCGGCCTGCACGATTGCATTGGACTGCATCTCGATCGCCGCCGCCAGCACCAGGGCCTGCGTCGTGTTCGGCGCAACCTTCACAAGCTGCTGCGACAATTCGCGTGCGCGCTTGAAGTCTTTTTTCTGGAACGCCAGCAAGGTTTCGAAATACCGTGTCTGCGGGTAGTTCGGCGCGACCTTCGTGAGTTCGGCCAATTGCTGACCGGCCTTGTCGAGGTCACCCTGCTTGAAAAGGTGCGTCAGGATGGCGGCATGCGCCAGCACGTAGTTCGGCTGGATCTCGATGGCCTTGCGGTAGGCTTGCGTCGCCTCCTCCGACTGGTTCTTGCCGATCTGCAGCAGATCACCCTTGAGTTTCCAGGCCTCGGCATTCTTGTCGTCTTTGGCCAGGATGCCATCGGTGATGGCCAGCGCCTCGTCGAACCTGGCCTCGCGGGCCAGGTCACCCGCCTGGATCAACAAGGCCGGCGCATAGGCCGGATCGACCTCCAGCGCCGTTGCCAGCGCCTTGCGGGCGCGTTCGACCGATCCCTGCGCTGCGTATGCAGCCGCCAGGGCGGTCTGGAATTCGGCGATGGCCTCCGGGGCCGCCAACTGCACGGCGGCGAAATCCTCGACCACGTTCTTGGTCTTGCCCTGCATCAACATGGCATGTGCCAGCGGCGGAACAACCTTGTCGTCCGAGTGCCCCAGCGAACGCGCCTTGCGCAGTTCCGTCTCGGCACCGACCGGATCGCCGGTCTTGAGCAGGGCCAGTCCCAGGATATAGCGGGCTTCCGGCAGTTCGGGATTCTCCTGCAACGCGTTCTTGACCTGGATCACGGCCGACTTGAAGTCGTTCTTGGCCATGTAGTCGCGCGCGGAGGCAACCATGGTCTCGGGCTTTTCGCCGCTGCAGGCAGCCAGCGCGAGGACCAGCAGCACCGATGCAGCAATGCGCTTGCGCGGAAAACGGGTGGTGGTGGATGTGTTCATGGTGTCCCTGTCTTTGTCTTGTGCCGGATGCCGGCGTCACTTCAGCCCGAGCCTGTGCATCAGGTCGTACAGTGTCGGCCGGCTGATGCCCAGCAACTCGGCGGCCTTGACCATATTGCCATTGACACGCCCGAGCGCGGCAACGATGGCGTTTTTCTCGGCATTGTCACGAATCGTGCGCAGATCGAGCGTATCGAAAACCTCCTCGGACTGCGGCAGCTCGAGCCCGACATCCTCGCGCGAGATCTGGTTGCCGTCGGCCATGATGGAGGCCCGCTTGATACAGTTCTCCAACTCGCGGATGTTGCCCGGCCACTTGTGCCGTTCGATGGCGCGCACCGCATCTTCACTCAGAGTCAGTGTGCCGCGGTTTTGTTCCTGGGCAAAACGCCGCGCAAACGCATGGGCCAGCAAGGCGGCATCGCCGACACGGTCGCGCAGCGGCGGAATGTCGACGACGATCTCGGCCAGACGGTAATACAGGTCCTCGCGGAACTTGCCTTCTTTGGTCAAGGCCATCAGGTCCTGGTGCGTGGCACACACGATGCGCACGTCGACCGGGATCTCCTGGCGCCCGCCGATGCGCTCGATGGTGCGCTCCTGCAGGAACCGCAGCAACTTGGCCTGCAGCGAGAACGGCAGGTCGCCGATCTCGTCGAGCATCAGCGTGCCGCCGCTGGCGGTCTCGATCTTGCCCAGCGTCATCTTGGCCGCGCCGGTGAACGCACCCTTCTCGTAACCGAAGAGTTCGCTCTCGAGCAGGTTCTCGGGGATGGCGGCGCAGTTGATGGCAACGAACTTGCCGGCCTTGCGCTGCGAGGCCTCGTGCAGACCGCGGGCCAGCAGCTCCTTGCCGGTGCCGCTCTCGCCCAGCAACAGCACGGTTGCATTGCTGCTGGCGACTTTTTCGATCGTGCGGCACACGCGCAACATGCCCGGATCGCGGGTGGTCAGGCCCGACAAGGCGTCGGGCTGGTGCATCAACTGCAGGCGCTTGTTTTCGGCCTGCAATTCGGCCAGGCGGAATGCGCGCTCCACCGTCAGGTTGAGCAGTTCGGGTTCGAATGGCTTGGCAAAGAAGTCGTAGGCGCCCATGGCCACCGCGCGCAAGGCGTTGGCGCGGTCGTTCTGGCCCGTGAGCACGATGATCTTCATGTCGCCGTCGATCGACAGCAACTGCTCGAGACACTTGAAACCTTCGGAGACGGAATCGGGATCCGGCGGCAAGCCGAGGTCCATCGTCACCACGGCAGGCTGGTGGCGCCGCGCCTGCACCAGCGCGGTTTCGCGGTCGTGGGCCGTGACGGACTCGAATCGGTCGAGCGACCATTTGATCTGCTTTTGCAATGCCAGATCGTCCTCGACGATCAGCAATGCACGATTTTTTTCTGAAGTCATGGGGTCTCGAGCGGTTGCAGGTCGGAATGCCGCTGGGACTCGAACAGAGGCAGCAGCACGGTCACGATGGTGCCCTGGTTGACCTGGCTTTCCACCGTGATCTTTCCGCCCAATTCTTGCACGTACTGGTAGCTTTCATATGCGCCAATGCCCATTCCGGCCTGTTTCGTCGTCTGGAAGGGCTTGAACAGGCGCTCGCGGATGAACTCCTCGGACATGCCGTGTCCGGTGTCGCCGACTTCGATCAGGGCCTGGCCACTGCTGCGCTCGAGCTTGAGCCATACCCGGCCTTGCGTCGGTGTGGCGTCGAACGCGTTCTGCACCATGTGCCCGATGATGCGCTCCAGGCGGTCGGCGTGGCCACGGGTCTCCACCGGGGTTGCGATGTCGAGCTCGAGCTCGCGCCCGCGCTCCCGGGCCGACGCGGCGATACGCCGGGCGATGGCCTCGAGCTCGACGCCGAATGCCGTCCCGGGCGGCGTGGCGCCTTCGCGCAGCTGCAGCATCAGCTGGCGCATGCGGTCCAGCGCATTGTCGACCGTCATCAGCATGTCTTCGCGGAACTCGGGGTTGTCCGCCAGGCGGCGGGCGTTTTTCATCATGAGCGAGAGCTGGGTCACGACGTTCTTCAGGTCGTGCACCACAAAGGCCGACATGCGGTTGAAGGCGTCGAACTTGCGCACCTCGAGCAAGGCCTCGGTGGCCTGCATCTGCGCCAGGAAGCTGGCGGCCTGGCGCCCGGCGGTCTTGAGCAGGTCATTGACCTCCCAGTTCACGTCCATCGGCGCCCGCGCACTGGACAGGATCACGAAACCGATCATGTTGTCACCCACGTGCAAGGGCACGACCAGCCAGGCCTGGGGCGTTTCCTGCAGCCAGGTGGGCAGCACCAGACGGCCATATCGCCGCGGGAAGGAGCGGTACTCCTCGAGGTTGACCACCCAGCCGCTGGTTTGCAGGAAATCGCACAACGAGGAATCTTCGCCTTCCGGCACCGTGCAGGCGGGTGCGTTCCAGCGGGCGTTCTGCCGGTAGACGTTTTCGCCACGGGTTTTCAGCCACAGGCTGCCACCCGGGCTCTCCAGCATGTCGGCCAGGCCACGAATGACCTGGTTCCCCATGTCCTGGGGCGAATTCTGCGCCGACAAGGTCTGGGTGAAACGCAGCCACTCCTCGCGGTAGTCGTACCGGTACCGAAAGAAATGCTTGCCCAGGAAGACGCGCAACCGGGCCCGCATCGAACCGGACACGGCCAGCACCATCAACACCACCAACGCCAGCACCCCGAGGCCGAGTTGCAACGCACGGCCCCACTCGCCACCGAAGTAACGCACGTAATACCCGACGGCCGACACGAAGACCAGGTAGAAGCCGGCGATCATCAGGGTGGCAGAATGGAACGCCGCCTTGCGCGAGATCTGGATGTTCGACAACCAGTTGCTTTGGCGCGAGGTCGACAGCAGCAGGAACGGAACCACCATGGCATGGACCGCTCCACGGATGCTGAACGCGTCCGCGTCGATGGCGCTGAACAGCACCGCTTCGGAGTACAGATACAGGTCGAACAGGAAGCCGCAGGCCAGTCCCAGTGCCAGCGGCTTGATGTTCCAGCGGGCGTCCTGCGGCACATTGCGGAATAACTGCTCGAGCAACACCATCGCGATCACCGGCAAGGCCATGGTCACGAACAGCACGATCTTGCGCAGATCGTTCGGATTGGCCAGGCCCAGCAATGCCGCCAGTTGCGTCCCCGCGGCGCAGACCACCGAGACCACGGCCGCCCGCTTCAACCACACCAGGTACAGGGACCCGGAATCGGGCCTGTTCTGTTGCAACAACACCAGCAGGAAAACGAACCATCCGGCGTACCGTGCAATGTCCGCCACGCTGGCCAGCACCAGCAGGCCGGGATAAGCCAGGTACAGGAAGGCCAGCAGCAACACCCCCCACACCATGCTGGCCCCTGCAGCCACCAGCATGCTGAGCCGCGCCGGTTCCCGCGGCGCCGTGCCGTATCCGCGCCGCAGCAGCGCAACCGTGAGCACGGCATACGCCAGGCCTGCCAGCCCATAGCTCCAGCCGGTCAGAACCAGGTTGTCGAAATCCATGGAGGGACGGTGATGCGGTTCCCGTGCCGCAGCGTCAATGCGCGCCCTTGGCCATGAGCACCACGCCCACGGTTTCGAACAGGATCACCAGATCCAGGAACAGCGTGTGGTTCTTGACGTAGTACAGGTCGTATTGCAGCTTTTCGGCCGCGTCCTCGACCGAGGCACCATAGTGGTACCGGACCTGCGCCCAACCGGTGACACCGGGCTTGACACTTTGCCGCACGGCGAAATAGGGCAGCTCCTGGGTCAGCTTGTCGACGAAATACGGGCGCTCCGGGCGCGGGCCGACCAGGCTCATGTCGCCACTGAGTACGCTGAACAACTGGGGCAATTCGTCGATGCGCAGCTTGCGCAGGATCCGTCCGACCCGCGTCACCCGGTCGTCCTGGGCCGTGGCCCAGCGGGGCTGGCCGTCGATCTCGGCGTCGGTGCGCATGCTGCGGAACTTGATGACGTTGAACAAGCGGCCGTTGAGCCCGACCCGCTCCTGCAGGTACAGGATGGGACCGCCACTCTCGATCAGGATCGCAATGGCCGCCAGCAGCATGACGGGCGAGGCCAGCACGATCAGGATGCTGGCGAACACAATATCGAACAGCCGCTTGACCACCGTGCGCACCCAGCCCTGGCTGAACCCGTCGCCGAAGATCAGCCAGCCGGCCGACACCGAATCGAGCCGGATCTGGCCCAGTGTCTTTTCGAAGTGGGTCGCCATGTCGACGACCCGCACGCCTTGCAACTTGCAGTCCAGCAGTTCCCGCAGCGGCATGCTGCCACCGCGGCGTTCGGCCAGCGCCACCACGATTTCATCGACCTGCTGCTCCATGACGATGTCCGTCAAGGACGTGTTCGGCGACAGGATGCCCCAGGCCGAGACCTCGGCCACCGCCTCGTTCGGGCTGGCGTAATAACCGACCAGGTCGACATGCGGGTCGGACTTCTGCAGCGTCCGGCCCACGAGCTTGGCGCGCGTGCCGGTGCCGAACACCAGCACCCGCTGGCGCATCATCGACTGCGCGCTCGAATGGCCCACATGCACACGGTGGATCAACATCAGCAACACACCGCCGACCACCGACAGGGAAACAAAATCCTGGTCCTCGAGCCCCAGCGGCAAGACCCGCAGGATCAGGTAGGCCAGCGGGAGAATCAGGCACAGGGACAACATCGCGCGGGCCCGCGACTGCGCCACGGAACGGTTGTGCACCCGCTGGTAGAACCCGAGCGCCGCATTGATGGTGAGCGCGGCAATGGCCAGCAAGACGGCCGACGGCAAGGCCGCGGACGCGGCACGGACCAGGTCCGGCATGTGCCAGCCGGTCGCAAGCAGAACGGTACCCAGAATCAACCCGAAGTCCAGCAGCAACTGCAGCACGGTTCGCTTGTGGATGTAATGGTTGAATATCTTGATCATGCTCGTGCCCCTTGTTGCGGATACGCCACGATGGCTCTCCTTGCAACGACCGGGGCTGCCGCCGTTGCCTCCACGACTATTGCGCTGACCGCCGATACTACACGGCGCGCGGTGGCCCCCACCGGCGCAGCCACGTACCGTACGCAGCCAGCCTGAACCGGGCCTGACGCACACGGCGCGGCGGGACTCTGTGGCGACTCGACAGCCGCCGTGTCTGCCCGCACTGCGCGGGTTATACCAGCACCTCCGTACAGGGCGCATGCCCCAGAAAGGCCTGCGGGCTCGCACTGGCACCATAGGCGCCGGACTGGTAGACCACGACAAGATCGCCCACCTGGGCCGGCGGCAAGGCCATGCGGTCAGCCAGCAGATCGAGCGGTGTGCACAGCGGGCCGACCACCGACACCGTCTCGGCCGGGCCCGCGTCGGCCCGATTGCCGATCGTGACCGGATAGTTCTTGCGCACAACCTGGCCGAAATTGCCGGACGCGGACAGATGGTGATTGAGCCCGCCATCGGTGACCAGGAACACATGGCCACGCGAGACCTTGCGGTCGACGATGCGGGTCACGTAGATGCCGGCCTCGGCCACCAGGTAACGCCCCAGCTCGATGACGAAACTGGCCTGGGGCATCTCGGTGCCGGCCCGCGCAAGCAATTGCGCCAGGTTCTCGCCGATCGGGGCCAGGTCGAGCCGCTGCTCGCCAGGGAAATACGGCACGCCGAATCCGCCACCCAGGTTCAGGAAGCGGATCGGCGCGGGCGCATCGGCGGCCAGGCGCAAGGCCAGTTCATAGGATTTTTGCTGGGCCTCGCAGATCGACTCGGGCCGCAGGTTCTGCGAACCCGCGAACAGATGAAACCCTTCGAAGTCCAGGCCGGCCCGCCCGATATCCGCCAGCAATTGGGGCATCTGCTCCACGTCGACGCCGAACTGCTTGGGGCCTCCGCCCATCTTCATGCCCGAACCCTTGAGCTCGAAATCCGGGTTCACCCGCACCGCCACGCGCGCCGGCAGGCCCAGTTCCTGCGAGATCCGCTGCAATTCCACGACCTCGCGCGGCGACTCGACGTTGACCAGCACCCGGGACGCGACGGCCTGGCGCAGTTCCGGCACGCGCTTGCCAGGTCCGGCGAAACTGACCTCCTGCGGATCGGCGCCGGCGTCCAGCGCCACCTTGAGCTCTCCACCCGAGGCCACGTCGATGCCGTCGACCAGACCGGCCATGAAGCCGACCACCGCCGGCATCGGGTTGGCCTTCATCGCGTAATGCAGCTTGATCGCCGGCGGCAAGGCCTTGCGCAGACTGGCGACGCGGTTGCGCAGGGCCTGGCGGTCGTAAGCGTAGAAGGGGGTCTGGCCGACCCGCTCGGCCAGCAGGCTCAGGGGCTGGCCACCGACCCGCAATTCGCCCGCATGCACGGGAAACTGCTCCAGCGGCGCATGGACGGGCAAGGTTCGGGCTGGCGGCTGGGTCATGCGATCGGGTGTGTGGTCAACCGCCATGGCGGGCGATCCATTCGGTCGACAAGGTCTTGCGATCGATCTTGCCGTTCGGGTTGCGGGGCAAGGGGCCGTTGACGAACGCGATACCCGCGGGCACCATGTAGGCGGGCATGCGGGCCTTGCATTGCGCCAGCAACGCCGCCGCCGGATCGGCGTCGACCGTGGCGCCCTGCCCCGCCTCGGGCAAGGTCGCGATGACCTGGATGGCCTGGCCCAGCGCGGGATGGTCGACGCCGAAGGCGACACATTCGCCCACCAGCTTGGTGGCGTAGAGGATCTCCTCGACTTCGGTCGGGCTGACCCGGTAGCCGGAGGTTTTCATCATTTCGTCGCGCCGGCCGATGAAGTACAGGAAACCGTCTTCGTCCATGCGCACCGTGTCACCGGAGAACACCGCGTATTCAGGCAGTTGCAGGCCGGCCTCGCGCCCCGGAGAACCCGCGGCCAGCAGCTTGTAACGCTCGGCGGTCTTGGCCGCGTCGTTCCAGTAACCCTGGCCGACCAGCGCGCCGCGGTGCACCAGCTCGCCGGGCTCGTTGGGGCCACACGGCGAGCCGTCGTCGCGCAGGACCAGGATTTCGGCGTTCGGAATGGCCTTGCCGATCGAATCGGGCCGGCGGTCGACCTCTTCGGGCGGCAGGTAGGTGGATCGGAATGCCTCGGTCAGGCCATACATCAGGAATGGCTTGGCGCTCGGCACGCGCTCACGCAGGGCGTTCAGGGTTTCACGCGGCATGCGCCCACCGGTATTGGCGAAATAACGCAGGTTCGCGTCGATGCCAGCCGGCCACTGCAGTTGGGTCAGCTGGATATACAGCGGCGGCACGGCCGTCAGGCCGGTGACCTTCTCGCGCTCCATCGCCTTGAGCACGTCGCGCGGCATCAGGTAGTTGAGCAGTACGACTCGGGCCCCGGTGTGAAAGGCCGTCGTCAACTGGCTGAAGCCGGCGTCGAACGACAGCGGCAGGGCCGCAAGCAAGGTGTCGTCGCTGTGGTTCTCCAGATAGGAGGCCACGCTCTTGGCGCCAGCGACCATGTTGCGGTGCGACAACACCACACCCTTGGGCTTGCCGGTGCTGCCGGAGGTGTACAGGATGGCCGCCATGTCGGTGTCGATGACCCGGTGCCCAGGGGCCGGCGCGCTGTCCAGCAGGTCTGACCAGCGCACCACCGGCAACGCATGGTGCAGGGCCGGAAGATCCGGCAGCCGGCCGGTGGCGGGCTCGGTGACCACGACATGGCGCAGATCCGGGCAATGGGCCAGGGTGTCGCGCAGCAGCGCCAGGCGGTCGGGCGATGTCAGCAGCACCCGCACATTGCAGTCCTGCAGGATGAACGCCACCTGTTCGGGCTTGAGCAAGGGGTTGACCGGCACGAACACGCCGCCGGCCGCCGGCGCGCCGAAACTGGCGATGACGGTCTCGAAGCGTTTTTCGAGATAGATGGCGACACGTTCGCCGCGGCACAGGCCCAGGGAGACAAGGCCGCTGGAGAAACGGGTCACGGCGTCGGCCAGTTGGGCGTAGCTCATGCTGTCGCCGCCCATGGTCAAGGCCAGAGCCTGCGGGCGTCTCGCGGCGGACACGGCAATCAGTTGCGGCAGCAGAGTGGATTCGGTCATGAAGTGCAGGAAGCGGGCACGCGCCTCTCACCCGGCGGGCGACGCCTGAAAAGTATCGCACACGGCCCGTCCACCTCCGGCCCCTAGAATGCCGGAAAACGTGACTTTGCCCTACCGGAGCGAGAATTGAACACCCAACAGGAAATTTTGCGCATACTTGATGAAGTCTTGAGCCTGGGCGGCCGCGCCAGTGCATTTGGCCCCGACACTGCACTGCTGGGCGCCATTCCCGAACTCGACTCCATGGCCGTGGTGACACTGATCACCAGCCTGGAGGAACAACTCGGTATCGTGGTCGACGACGATGACATCGATGGCGCGACCTTCGCGACGGTGGGGTCCCTGACGGAATTCGTCGACGCCAAGCTGGAAGACTGAGTTCGCTCGGGGAGTTGATACAACATGAAGATCACGGTTATCGGGACAGGTTATGTGGGGCTGGTCAGCGGCGCCTGCATGGCCGAGGTGGGCAACGATGTGTTGTGCCTGGACCTGGACGCGCAGAAGATCCAGATCCTGAAAGATGGCGGCATCCCGATCCACGAGCCCGGCTTGCTGGAGATGGTCAGGCGCAACGTCGCCGCGGGCCGGCTGCATTTCACGACCGACGTCGAGCGGGCCGCGCACCACGGCACGATCCAGTTCATTGCCGTCGGCACGCCGCCGGACGAAGACGGCTCGGCCGACCTGAAATACGTGCTGGCGGCGGCGCGCACGATCGGCCGCCTGATGACGGACTACAAGGTCGTCGTCGACAAGAGCACCGTGCCGGTCGGTACCGCCGATCTGGTCCAGGCCGCGATCGCCGAGGAACTGGCCGCGCGCGGCGTCGAAACGCCGTTCAGCGTGGTCTCCAACCCGGAATTCCTCAAGGAAGGTGCGGCAGTCGAGGACTTCATGCGTCCGGATCGCATCGTCGTCGGGGCCAGTGACGAACGTGCCATCCACCTGATGCGCGCGCTGTATGCGCCCTTCCAGCGCAACCATGAACGCCTGATCGTCACCGACGTGCGCAGCGCCGAACTGACGAAATACGCGGCCAACGCCATGCTGGCCACCCGCATCAGCTTCATGAACGAGCTGGCCAACCTGGCCGAAAAGCTGGGCGCCGACATCGAGATGGTGCGCCAGGGCATCGGATCGGATCCGCGGATTGGATACAGCTTCCTGTATCCGGGCGCCGGTTATGGCGGCTCGTGTTTTCCCAAGGATGTCAAGGCGCTGATCAAGACCGCATCCGACAAGGCCGGCATCGACCTCAAGGTGCTTGGCGCGGTGGAGGCGGCCAACGACGCCCAGAAACATGTGATGGGCAACAAGGTCAAGGCGCATTTCGGCGATGACCTCACCGGCAGGCATTTCGCGTTGTGGGGACTGGCATTCAAGCCGGATACCGACGACATGCGCGATGCGCCGAGCCGGACCTTGCTGGCGGACCTGTTTGCGGCGGGGGCGACGGTGACGGCCTATGATCCGGTGGCGATGAAGGAGGCGAAACGGATATATGGTGACGAGCCGCGGTTGCGGTATACCGACATGGCGATGGACGCCTTGGAAGGAGCAGATGCGCTGCTGATTGTGACGGAGTGGAAGGAGTTTCGGAGTGCGGACTTGCAGCAAATTGGCAAGATGCTGACCACGCCGCTCATCGTGGATGGCCGAAACATATACGATCCCGCGTTCATGCGCGAACACGGGATCGACTACGTCTCCATCGGGCGTTGACACTGGTCGAAGCCGCCCTCCTTCGCCAAGCCCGGCATGCATTTCTTGCACCAGGCATCACGATTGTTTGGTTACCCGATCCAGCAGCTTCGCCAGTTCGCTTGCACGGGAACGCCTCGAATTGAGACTTGCGACATCGAGGGGGACGCCCGACGCAGACCCGTTTCGCAGCGATGCAAGGAAGTCCCGAAGCCCGCCCGAGATATCCGCTTGATCGGCGATATTCACGATGGACAAGGAACCAGCGGCTCGCAGGGCCTGCGCCGTGTTTCCGGTCACATCTGTCAATGCCAGAATGGGTCGACCGGCACGGAAATACTCGTACAGCTTGGCCGGGATCTGATGGTTGCACATGGCCGCCTGGAACAGCAGAAGACCGTCAGCACACAACATCTCCTGCAAGGCCTCCCGATAGCTGACTGGTGGCGCTAGTTCAACCATGTCTTCCAGCTCGAAAGTCTTCAACATCGATTGATAGAGTTCCAGGCTACCCGGCGCTCTGAGCCGGATTTTTAGGTTCGCCGCCGAGATCTCCGCTGTGATTTTCAGTTCCTTCACAGCCGCGAAAAACGGCCTAGGATCGCGCTCCTTGGGGTAGAGAACACCACTGTGAACCAGTGTCAATTGTCCTGCCGGGCCCAGGCGTTCACGCGTGAACCCCTGCTCGGCATGCTGGAAGTTCTCTTCATCGAATCCGTTCTCAATGACCGTCCAACGCGAGGCGGGCACCTCGGGATACCGGTCGGAGTACATCTTCAAAGTACCCTCGGTGGTGAACACTGCAGCCGAACTGTGCTTCACCATCGCCTGCTCCAGGCGGCGATTCGTTCGCCAGGTGAGCGGGTTCTCCGGGTACCCGGGCTCGGTCATGGAATCGCGGCAATCGGCGATCCAGGGTAACCCACTGAGTCGGCGCAAGGTCAATCCGATCAAGTGCGCAGTCGAGATGGGATAGGTCGACAGGATGGCGACCGGTCGATGTTCGCGAATCATCTGCATTCCTCGCCTCACCCCGAAAGGCCACCAACTGACCCATCGGTCCGGTTGTGCCATCCACCCCGGATACCGCCCCCCGATGGACAGATGCTGCGCCGTATTCAACGCGAAGGCCCGCTCGACAATAGTGCCTTCCGGAATCTCACCCATCTGATCATCGCTGACTTGCTCGTAAGCGCGCGGCGTCACCGTCAACACCAACGGTTCCCAACCATGATCGCGCAAATAGGTTGCGAACTTCAGCGTTCTTTGAATTCCGCTGCTGCCCCGCACCGGGGGAAAATGGTAGGCGATGATCAGAACCTTGCGAGACATTGGCAACCTGTAAGCATGCTGATCTTCTTGTCTAATGTTAGCAAATGAGTTTCCGCGACAATACCGCAGGAAAACCGCCATCGATTTGAATCAGACGCACCCTATGGATACCAGAAGCGAACTATTGTTGTTACTTGACAACACACTGAATCTCGGCAATCGCGTTGCATCGTTCGACGACGATACCCCGTTGCTGGGTGCGTTGCCCGAAATGGACTCCATGGGCGTCGTCAGTGTCCTGACCGCATTCGAAGACCGGCTTGGCTTCACGGTGGATGACGACGAAATTGACGGCTCCATCTTCGAAACCTTTGGGACTCTGCTGGCCTTTGTCCGAGGCAAGCTTGAAAACCCATGACCCAGGCACTGGGATTCGCGATGACGCCCGCAGGCGCTGGCGCATTGCGTTCAGACAGCCCCCGATTTGACAATCTAGCGCGACAGGCATGACGAAACAGACTACCGAGAAGCACCCCGGCTTCGTGTTCGATGCACATGGCAAGCCCGAAATTGGCTTGAGTGATGAGGCTCTCTACGCCTTCGGGCATTTTGTTCGCTCGACTGAGGAATTGATCCTCGATCTGTTCAGCCGTGGCCTGTTGTCCGGTACGACCCATACCTGCCTGGGCCAGGAAATCTGCCAGATGGCGGTGGTAAGAGCCCTTTCGAACCCGGACGACGTGGTGTTGTCCAACCACCGCAATCATGGCCACTTCCTGAGCTATTCGGGCAACGCGCTGGGCCTGATTGCCGAAATCATGGGGCGCCAGGATGGCGTGTGTGGCGGATACGGCGGCAGCCAGCATATCGCGTATCGCAACTTCCACAGCAACGGTGTGCAGGCTGGCATGACCGGTATCGGCTGTGGCATGGCGCTGGACATGCAACGCAGTGGCAGCAAAGGTGTTGTGGCCATCATGGTCGGCGACGGCACGCTCGGGGAAGGCATGTTGTACGAAAGCATGAATCTGGCGGCCGTGTGGAAAACTGCCGTTTTGTACGTCGTTGAAAACAACGGGATCGCCCAAACGACAAACACCAAAGATACCGTCAAAGGCAGTATTGAAGGGCGCGGAGCTGCGTTTGGGCTGCGCACATGGCGGCTTGATGACTCGGCCGACGATTTCGCGCATTCGGTAGACCAGGTGGTCCAGCAGATGCGTGATGGTGGCGGCCCGGGCATGCTCGTCATCGACACCTGCAGGCTGGGCCCGCACAGCAAGGGCGACGACTTGCGCGAAGACCATGAAAAACAATCGATTGCACAGCGCGACCCACTCAGCGCCCTGGGCCGAAAACTGGACGATGCAACACGCAGTCGCATCGAACGCGCGAATCGGGACTTCCTGGAGGCGACCGAGGCGATTGCCCTGGCATCACCGGAATCACGTTTTGATCCGGCCCCAACACATGCGTTGCGGGCAACGACACCCGCAATCGTGTCAGACCAGCCCGCGCAGGCCCAGAGCGTACGCGTCGCCCTGAACGCGGCATTGCGCACCTTGCTGGCCGAAAGCGGCGACGTGATTGTGCTGGGCGAGGACCTGCATGACCCGTATGGCGGAGCATTCAAGGTCACGGCCGGACTCTCCAGCGAGTTTCCCGGTCGCGTCATATCGACCCCCATCAGTGAAGCGGGAATTACCGGGGCTGGAATCGGCTTGGCTATGGCAGGACGGCGGCCCGTCGTCGAGATCATGTTTGCAGACTTCCTGACGCTCTGCATGGATCAGCTCTACAACCATGCCGTCAAGTTTCCGGGCATGTTTCCCGACTGCGAGGTTCCGCTCGTCGTTCGCACCCCGTGCGGCGGCCGCCGAGGATACGGGCCAACACACAGTCAAAGCCCTGAGAACCTGCTGATATCGGTCCCCGGCCTCACGGTGGTCTACGGCAGCCATCGGCACAACGTGGGGCAATTGCTCGTCGATGCGGTCACGCGCTGGCCGAATCCCGTTGTCTTTCTCGAGCACAAGCTCTTGTACGGGGAAGCGCAAACCGCTCTGGACTATCAGGTGGTTGCGCCCAGTACGCAAGACCATGGCGCCGACCTCTTTCCGACGGTGCGTCGCGGTGCCAGCGCCCCGGACGTGACCTTGGTCACCTATGGCGGAATGCTTCCCCATGTTGAGCGCGCGGCCAACCGGCTGGAAGCGGAAGAGGAAATCTCGGTCGAAGTGGTTGCGCCCAGCCTGCTCGCGCCCTTGCCCAGGGACACCCTGGTGCCCCTTCTGATGACCCGGCCCAGAATCATCATTGTCGAAGAATCCCATCACGAATTCGGATTCAGCGCTGAGTTGATGGCCACCCTGGCAGAAGCGGGCTTCAGCGGCACCATGGCTCGATTGGGCTTGCCACCGATACCGATCGCCTCTGCGCGGAGTCTGGAAAAAGACCAGCTGCTGGACGACCAGACGATCGTCGACAAGGCGACCAGCTTGTTCTGAGCCATTTCATCTGAGAGAAACTCCGATATGCCAATTGCGATCCACGTACCACGGGTCAACAACAACGACGATGAAGTCAAGCTGGTCGCCGTGTCGATTGCCGTTGGTGCAAAGGTATCCAAAGGCGCCATCCTGGCGCAGGTCGAGACCGACAAGGCGGTCGTCGAAATCGAGGCGCCCTCGGACGGGTTTGTGCTGGCGGTGATCGGCAGTGTCGAAGACACGGTCACGGTCGGCAATGTCCTGATCTGGCTGGGAGCCACCGCCGACGAAGTCGTCCCGGCAACCAAAGACGAGAAATCGACACGGGGTTCCGCCTCCGTGATGCCGACAGCCAAGGCACGCGCACTGCTTGCGCAACATGGTCTGGACGCAGCCACGGTCCCTGCCAGCGGGGATCGCCTCAGCGTTGCTGATGTCGAACGTTTCCTGGCCGGCCATGCCGGTGATGCAAGGACACCGGCCAGCAAACAGCCCCCGGCCACCGAACGCGCGCCGGACATCGATGGCCAACTCGTGCCATTGAAGAGCGAAGAACGCGGCATGCTGGCCACCGTGACCTGGCACCGCGATGTTGCCGTTCCAGGATATGTGGAAGTGTCGTACGACCCGGCGCCCTGGGACACGTACGCCGATGCGTTCAAACAGGAGAACGGCCTGTTGCTGGGCCCGTTGCTGCCATTGATGGCATGGCGACTGGCACAACTGGCAGCCGACAAACCGAAACTCAACGCGACCATCATCGACGGCAAGCGTTTCGAGTATGCCGCCGTCAACCTCGGGTTCACGGTTCAAGCGGGCGACGTGCTGTACCTAACGGTGCTGCGCAATGCCTTGTCCAACAGAGAGCTCGAATTTGTCAACGCCTTGATCGAGTTGCAGCGTCGTGCGTCCGGGCACCGGCTGACGGCGTCCGAAACCCAGGGCGCAACCATCGGTTTTTCCAGCATGGCGCGCTGGAAAGTCAGCCGGCACATTCCCATTCTTTCGCCCCAGACCTGCATCATGGTGGCCCATACGATGGCGGAAGACGGCGTCGGGGTGCTCGGCGCAAGCTACGACCATCGCGTCATCAATGGCAGCGAGGTTGCTGGGATGCTCAAGAAGCTGTCGCGCCCCGATGTGGGTAATCGATCCAAGGCCAACTATCAGAAAGATGCAAAGTGAAACTAGACAAACAAGACATCGTCGCATCGATCAAACGCAAGATCATGGAGATTGCCGATCAACTGGGCTGCGACGCCTCCGAACTTGAAAATGACGAGATCATTCCGGCAACCGGTCTGATCGACTCCGCAGGCCTGCTTGACCTGATCGGATGGTTCGAGTCGACCTACGATTTTCGAGTGGCGGCCGAGGACTTCACCATCGACAACCTCGGCAGCATGGATGCCATGGCCGATTTTCTGCTCATGCGCAAGGGACAGAAATAGCCGATGAGCGGCCAAGGCACTTCGCAAGACTGTGCGGTAAGGGGACTCTTCCTGGATGCGCCCTCCGGTCGCATTTTTGCCGCCCACCATGGCCCCGCGCAATCGGCGTCGGCCCATGGGCAGGTGTTGCTGGTTCCGCCATTCAACGAGGAAATGAATCGCTGCCGCAGCATGATGACGCTGCAGGCGCTGGAACTGGCAAAACTCGGGTACGGCGTTCTGGTTGTCGACCCGCATGGCACGGGCGACAGCGAAGGCGAATTCGGTGACGCTCGCTGGGAACTGTGGTTGCAGGATCTGGAAGCCGCCTTTCACTGGCTCGACAAGCAGCCAGGTGAGTGCCGCGCGATCATGGGGATACGCCTTGGCGCGATCCTGGTCACCGAAGTGCTCCATCGGCTGCAGGCCACGGGCATCGCCGTGATCCTGTGGCAACCGGTGACCGACGGCAAGATCCACCTGACGCAATTCCTGCGAGTCCGCATGGCCGCTTTACTCGACCGGGCCGACCTGCCGAAAGAAACAACGGCATCAATGCGCCAGCAATTGGGGCAAGGCGTGTCTGTCGAGGTTGCCGGTTACGAGATCCACCCTGAGCTGGCGCTGGCCATTGACGGCGCCAGGCTTGCCAGGCATGCACCGGTCCTTGCAACACGCACCCTGTGGATGGAAGTCGCGGCCGCTGCTGGCGCTACGCTGGCACCTGCAAGCCAGGCAGTCGTGTCGACATGGCAAGACGAGGGCATGCAGGTCGACGCCCGGACGGTCGAAGGGCCGGCATTCTGGCAGTTACATGAGCGCGTGACCGCGCCGGCCGTGATTGAAACCACCACAGCATGGTTTCAGAACCAGCTCGCAAGCCCATGACGGAAAGCGCCATCAACTTTTCGTGTGGCGGCGCCGGGCTGGTCGGCATACTGCATAGCCCGGACAAACCGCGCAAAAGGGGCGTGCTGATGGTTGTCGGGGGCGGGCCGCAATACCGGGCGGGCGGGCATCGCCAGCTCACGCTGTGGTCGCGCCGGCTTTGCGATGAGGGCTTCCCCGTGTTCCGGTTTGACTATCGCGGAATGGGCGACGCCCATGGCGGTTTCCAGGGATTCGAGGACGTCGACGATGACATCCAGGCCGCCGTCGACCGCTTTCACGAGGAAGTCCCCGAGATGGACGAAATTGTGTTGTGGGGAGAATGCGATGCAGCGTCAGCCATCTTGTTTTATGCAGGACGCGATAGTCGCATCAAAGCTGCCGTTCTGCTGAACCCATGGGTCCGGACCGAATCGGGCGAAGCCAAGGCCATCTTGCGTCACTACTACGCGAAACGATTGATGCAACCGAGCTTCTGGAAGAAAGTCCTGCGGCTGGATTTCAACGTGGTTGCATCCATCGGCTCGGCCATGAAACTGGTCCGCCAATCGGCAAGCCGGGCCACTGAAAGCACGCCAGCCACCACGAAAGCAATCGGCGCCCGCATCTCGCGGGAGCTCCCACT
This sequence comes from Comamonadaceae bacterium G21597-S1, assembly GCA_027214345.1. Classification (GTDB taxonomy): domain Bacteria; phylum Pseudomonadota; class Gammaproteobacteria; order Burkholderiales; family Burkholderiaceae_C; genus CAISIP01. Next base: position 327,321 of record JAPWHR010000004.1, on the reverse strand, counting down.
GCCACAGAGAATGCTGGCTGGCCTGGCCCAGCTGAATGGCCCGGTGATGCTGGTGTTGAGCGGGCGTGACCTGATCGCGCGCGAATTCGACGCAATGGTAGCGGAGTCGCCGCAATGGAAGCAACAGTTCGCCGCCAAACCCACCACACGCCACGACTTGGCGCTGAGCGACCATACGTTTTCTTCCGCGGCACAACGCGATGACGTGGTTCAACGCGCGCTGTCGTGGCTACAAGGCTGGTAGCGATTGACGCCCTCGAAAATGGCAAAAACCACCATTGAACCCATCAGCGACGCCATGTTGCCGGAATTCTGCCAGTTCCTGCACGAAAACATGCCGGTGAAACGCTCAGCCCAGGACTGGGAAACCTGCCTGCGCCATCAGTGGATGGAGAACCCTCCAAACTTCGGCTTCGTTCTGCGCAGCGATGCCGGCAAGGTGGTTGGCGGCATCGGCGCTTATTATTCGGACCGCATCATTCAAGGAAATGCAGAGAAGTTCTGCAACATCACCAGTTGGTGCGTGCTGGACGCCTATCGGCCGCAAAGCATGAAACTGGCAATGGCGGTCATTGGCCAGGCGGGTCACCACTTTACGGACTTCTCTCCTACCAAAGTGGTTGGCAACACGCTCAAATTCTTCAAGTTCAAGGAGCTCGACGAAAGACAGGCGACCACGCTGAATCTGCCAACCCTGTTTTACAAACACCGCCATGTTCTCGCCGACCCACAACAGATCGAATTGGCGCTGACGGGAACCGCCTTGAAAGCGTATCGGGATCATCTCGGGTTCGCGCATTTGCAACATGTGGTGCTTGGGTCGAATGGCCACTACTGCCATGTCGTCTACAAGCTCGGTCGATTCAAAAGGTTTGCCACGGCAAGCGTGTTGTACATTGCGGATCGCGACGTGTTTGCACGGCACTTTCGGGATTTCGCCACCTTTCTCCTTCTGCGTGGCATCCTGTTTACGCAAACCGAAGTTCGCATGTTGCCGCTACTGCCATGGCCCTCGGTCGTGCGCGCAGGCTTCAACCGCAAGGTATTTTTGAGCGCGACGCTACAAGAGAACGACATCGATTACCTGTATTCCGAACAAGTCGCCATTGACTTATAGGGTTCCCTGCAGGATTGACCTCGGATAGTGAATCTTTGATACTGCCAGCGTGAAATGACACTAATATCTGCCACGTTCGGCGTTGAAAGCAACATGCGCCTGTCGACTCCATTCGTCGTTGGTGACAGTGCGGGCACCAGGCCCTCGCGCGGTGCATCCATAGTCCGGACCGGGCTGAACAGGTTGCCGACACTGCGTCAATTGATCGCGTTTGCGATGTGGGCGGCATTCGGAGCCGCGCAAGTGGCCTACGCGCAAACCGACGCGTCCAACTGCGGTTCACTTGCAAATTCCTATGGTCCGTATGACTACCGAACAGAACGGACAGGGAAACTCCACGTCGTCGAGGCGTACCACTTCACTCCCAACATTGAAGGTCTGGTTCGAGGCAACTCGGGCTCACTGGGTGCCGAACTGAATTACACATTGAGGGCCTCACCGAATCACCATCGCGCGTTGATGGCGATGGTCAAACTGGTTGACCGGCTCAAGACAGATCGACCGATGGGCTCGGACTACTCAATCGACTGCTGGTTCAATCGGGCTTTGCGCTTTCAGCCGGATGACCTCATCGTTCGAATGATCTTTGCAACGTATCTCGCGTCCCGTGATCGCAAACCAGATGCGATCGAGCAACTCGAAATTGCTGCGTCAGCGGCCGGCGACAACGCCTTTACGCATTTCAATATCGGATTGGTATATTTCGACCTGAAAGAATACGAGCGGGCGCTAGTGCAGGCTCACAAGTCAACTGCCTTGGGCTTTCAACGAACGACTCTACAGGATCTGTTGCAGAAAGCGGGACAGTGGAAAGAGCCCGCCGACAAGGCCCCTCCCCCTGGCACTACCAAGGCGACGCCGTAGCAACCCGGGCACAGCCAGACTGCCTTTTTGCGGGTCTTCTAATCTGAAGAGGTCTGCATTTCTCGAACGATTGGCAACAGCGTCCGCACATTCGATTCTGACGGCACTTTGATGATTGTCGATGTCTGATCCGTGTCCAGACGCGGGAGTCGTGTGGTGGTCACAACGACATGCTTGAAGCTTCGATTGATGTCTTGCGAGAGAAGCTCTGCAGCGGCCTTTGCCATGGCGTATTCCGCGAGCCCTTTTGGGCGCTCATCGATCGCGACTGTCGACGGCAGATAAACCCTGACAATGCCACTGGTCACCGCGCGCTCCAGAAAAGAACACAACCCATAAAACCTGTCCACGTAGAAATCGAAGAACTGCTGAAACAAGGCCTTCTCGAACAACTCGGATTTTCTTCTGAATATTTTCGGCGTCGCAAAGAAATACACGGCATCGAGATCGCTCCAGGGAATGTCGATCGAGGCCATGGAATCGTTCATGAGATCCAGCCGCCAGGCCTGGCAGGCTGATGCTCCGAACGCGTTGATCTCGTCAGCAATTCTCCTGGCATCCTGCTCGCCGCTCGCATAAGAGATGTCCACGCGGCCGCCCCCGGCGGCTATCAGCTTGGCCGTGACTTCTCCCAAACCGCGTGACCCACCAACGATCAAGGCACGGGTGCCCGCAAACTCGTCTTGAGCGACGTGACGAACCAGGTCGCACAATCCGCTTTGCCGCTTCGGCCTTGCGCGTACAAACGCCCTCAGGCTACCAGCGATGCCGCCGGTTGCAGCAATCTGGAACAGACCAAATCGTGCGTCGTACTTCTGAACCGAAAAAACGGTGGTGTCTCGCGCTGTACCCTCTGCCGAGACCGCAACAGCCAGTGAAGAAAAAACCGAATGCATGCCCGGACACACCATGCCCACGAAGTACGAGCAACAGATAACCCCGTGAAATCCAGCCTGCCCCAAATGCGCTCGCGCCTTGGGCAACCATTCTTCGGGCACGGCTCGATGCCCAATCGCATACGTCTTGCCCACATGATCTTCCGGGGCAATATCCAGGGGTGAGGTCAACGGCATCGAGGCCACTGGCTTCGAATCAACGCCCGATTGCGTCCCGCTCCCCTGACGCGCGTCCGACGCAAGTATTGCCAACGTCAGACCGATGCGGGCACAAACCAACCCGTCGACCAGCACGGAGATTTCATGGTGATGGTCGTCCAGCTCGTGCTGAGTGACTACCACCGGGTCGCCGACGCTGACGGGGCTGTCGAACTGGCAACTCACCGCGGACAAGGCGAGCAATGGATCGCTTTGCCAGTATTCGAGCGCCGTCAGCAACAGATGCATCCCATGCACCACTGGCCTGCCGGTCATCAGGCGCCGCGCAACGTCGGGATCCACATGCATCGGATTGACATCGCCGGAGAACTGCGCAAAAAGCAACTGATCATCCAGCGTGAAGACGCGGCTGCCAATGTCTCGCGTTGCCATCACGCGGGCCTGACGTACAGTGTTTTGCCTAGCCGCGCAGCGGCCATCAGATCAGAAGTCACATCGGCGGCACGCGTCGTGAACATGGGCACATGATGAAACCGCCACTCCCTCAACCGCTCCTCGGACATGATTTGCCGCAGCTTCCAGATATCGAACTCCCACAAAGGCCCACGGGCACTCAGCCGAGCCTTCACCTGGACATCACCGTCGATCACCGTGACTTCGAGTCCATCGCCGGCCCCCCGAGGGACCGGGAACGCGTCGCCCATGACGCCTTCGACATGGTGGGCCTGCGTCAAGACCTGAAACGTCTTGCCAATTCCAAGAATGCAGGTATCCCGATGCGCCATGAAGTCGAAGGGCGAACCAACGCCACTGGGGATTTCCGTCCGTTCATGGCCCTCTACCAGTTCGCGCGCAAGTGGCCCATATGCCGACACACGGTATACGGGGTGTCGGCTCTGGACTACGCCCGGCATACGGCGAAACAATTCGGTTGCCAAACCCATTTGCGATGGCATGCGCTTCAGGTTGAAGGTCGGCTGCTTCAAGAAAGTGGCATACGCCCCACCAATGCGCGGATCTCCAAAGTAGAAGGCGGGCATGACCAGCGTCTTCGTGGGGCCGCAGTAGTCCATCAGCATCTTCACCAGGTCCAGCGCACTGCCGGAATACATCGGCACCATGTGGTTTACAGAACTGTGAACCATCAGGATCTCGAAGTCCGATCCCACGGTCTGGAAGATGTGCGACCTCAAATCCGCGACATCAAACGTTCCGTGAACCATTCGCATCAGCGGATGCAGTTTCGCCCGACCCGTGAGGTATGCGGACCGCAACGCCTGCATCCTACCCGGGCTCAAGTACCGCAGAGCCAATCCTGAAACAGCTTCTAGTGGGCTCATACAATAGCCGCGACTCAGTTGTCAGCGTGGTCCTTCAGATAGGCCATGATGGCCTGGACCGAATTGAGCGTGGGGAAGTCTTCGACATCCAGATAGACACCAAATGTCTGCTCCAGCGCCAACATCAGATTGACATGGCCCAGTGAATCCCATGAAGGCAGGTCTTCATCGGTCGTGCTGTCAGTGATCTTTTGTGGCGCCACGTTCAATGTGGTGGCCATGACCTCTTGCAATTGTTCAAATATTGTCATTCGTGAGACTGAACTTGGCGCTCAGTAAATGCCGGTTTGGGATGAAGTTGGTTCGGCCCTGATATCCAGAAGAAACAACCTGTCACGCGTCTGAAAAATTATATTTCCAACGTTACCTTGATCGGAATCGCTGGATTCGACGAGAGGCTCGAGCCGACCAGGCTGCGCACGTATCGGCCATCATCACGTGTTGCAAATCCCTGGTCCTGCAGAAAACTGCTCGCCAACGCGTTTTTTGCCGTTGGAAGGAAGTCCGCCACCAGTTGGGTAAATCCTTGCGTTGCCAGATGTCTGCACAAGCATTGCAGGAATGCGGCTTCCGCCTGACGACCAATGACACGACACGACATCAAGAAGGTGTCGAGTTCTGCCTCAGGAGCTTTGTTCAGATTGAATATGGCCAAGCCGACAACGCCGCTGTTGCCAAAAATATCTGTCAACGAAAAATCGGCAACCAACCAGCTCTTGTCGGCAATAAATTCTCGGACTTGCTGCTCCTGATACCGGCGGGTCGTCAAATTGAATTGGTTGGTCTTCAGAGTCATCTGACTCAACCTGGCAACGTGCGCAGCGTTGTCAACGCTCACCTGCATCTTCATTTCCAGTGACGCCAGATAGTCGTCGATGCCTACGCCAGTCTCTTCAATTCTGGTTTTGAGTTCGCGTCGCATACGTTCCTGGGCATACATGTCGGTCTTGGCCGAATCCTCCGCTGTCAGCGAGAGTATTTCCAGTCTGGCCACGTGATCGAGGCAGGTCGGCACATCGATAGGGCGAGAGGGCGTCTGGATCACTTCGACCTGGCTCAGCTGCTGGCGAACGGCAGCACACTCGTGGTCGCTGTCGTCGACAAAAATGAAAGAATCCAGACCCAGATTGAGCTCATCGGCCAGCGACTTCAGGTTCTCGGGCTTGGGCAACCAGTTGACGCGACGCGCTGCGAAATGCGCATCTCGCAGCAACTGATGCGGATGCTCCCTGAGAACCTGATCAAGATCTTCCGCATTGTTCTTGCTGCAAAGCGCCAGAATAAAGCCGCGCTGCTGGTAGTCAAGAATTCGTCGCTGAAAAGCGACGAACAGATTGCCTGGATAGTCTGGGCCCAACGCAATCCCGTCCATGCCGTCTTCTCCGACAATGCCGCCCCACAGGGTATTGTCGGCGTCCAGAACAATCACCTTGGCTTTCGGCAACCTCAGTACGGCACCGATAGCCGCAAGCTTGCGTGCGACTTCGCGTGCAGCTCGCGCCGTGAACGGGAACCGGGCTGAGTACCACAAGCGTTTGTCGAAAAAGCGATCACGGCCGAGGTCGAACAAGACCTCATCCAGGTCCAGAAGCAACGAGGAAGGGACTTTGTCTCTAAGCATCTGGGCAATGTCCGCCTTGAGCCGGGCCCACCACGTACTCTCTGAACATGCCAGTTGCGCATCACACAATCCCATGCCACGCTCCTGTGGGGATGGCAATATCGACAACACGATTTCCCCGACCTCCAGCGCCCGCAACCGGCTGATCAAAGTTTCCAACCTGGCAACAACCTGGACTCGGAGTTCGTCTTGCTCAACCGAACTCCATTGCGCCAAGGGCCTGGCCAGATCGGGATGCAAGTCCTCTCTCTGCAGTAGCAACAAGGTGATATCGGGCTTGTGGGCCGCCAGACCGGAACCGATCTGGGCTTCCTGAATGGTCGCTCCGTACGGGGCATGGTATGCAGTGACCTCCAGCCCCTGAAGCGCTGACTCCAACGCGAACCAAGGGTTCAGCAATTCACTGGTGTACGTGTGAATCACACCCAGTTTCAGCACGTGCATATTCGGGGCCAACGCCTGCATGTGCCGGGTGAGCTTCTGGGCTTCGGGCAGTGTCATTTCAAGGCGTGTGGTCGCCAGCGAAGATCTGATCGCGTCGAGGCGCTCCAGATGGAGCAGGTCGTCGACGCCGGTTTTCGTTTTCATCATGGATAGTTCACCTGAGTGCTCATGAGATCGAGGCCCGACCAGCGGACTGCCAGCGATCAAACACGGGCAGAAGACGCGAACGAAGCCAGTACCTGCGATGTTCGGTAATGATGCCCAGAAGCCCGACCGCCGCCACCGTAAGCAGAGTCACTATGGTCCAGTACCAGATTTTCTGGGGATCGCCACGTACAACCGCCGACCAGAAGAGAAACAACGGCTGGTGCAGCAAGTACAACGTGAAAGTGTAATTGGCAAAGAAGCGCACAGGCTTCTGAACAGCGATCAACGCGGCTCCCCCGTGTGCAACGACGTTGCGGGTGCCTGCAAAGTTTGCAAATACCAACACCGCAAGAAGATAGTCGGCAAGAAACCACTTCGAGAACGTCAGCGACCGGTACCAGTCGGCGCCGATGTGCCCACTGAACCAATCTCCAAAAATATCGGCAACTCCATACGCGTGATACGCGATGATGCCAACCCATGAAAAAACAACCAGAAACCAGGACACAGCCGGGGACAGATCGTTCAATCGCCGCCAACGATAAAGCAGGACACCCAGCCACCAGACCGGTGCTAGCAGGATCAGCTTGGGGCCAATCACAACCATCGTCAGAATGGCCGCGTAGACGCCGATCCGCGCAGGAAGGAACATCACCATGGCAAAGGTGACGTAATACCACCACTCGTAGCAAATAGACCAATACGGCACGTTCGAGAACGTGGTGATCGAGACAAACCACACTTCATTGGCCATCAGCAGGCCACTGGCCAAGCGGATCAGGAAATGGTCGAACGGGTAGTCATAGATTTCCGGTGCGAGGACTCTTCCGACGGCGTCCAGGACCAGTGTCACGATCAGTGTCGGTACAGCGACGGAATACACACGCGAGAACCGACTTGCAGTGAACGAAGGCCACGTTTTCTCTTTTGTGTCGGTCACGAACGCGATGACGAAACCCGACAAGACGAAGAACACGATGACGGAGCTGTGCCCGTAGTTGCTTGCAGGCAATACGTCGGCAGTCAAAAACCGTTGATTCGAATGCCACAGGTAGACCAGCACGGCTGCAACAAACCGCACCAGATCCAGATAGACCGAAAACGGACGATTCACTGTCGCCGCTACCCAACAACCCGCCGCACAGCCTGCTCGCCTATGCGTCGCATCGTCGCCGGAAACCCCGCAAACGGCAACGGCGACAACGCCGCGCCCTCTTCGATGTCAACGGACCCGTTCGAGAAAGTGCTCACCTCGATCCGCCCGGCCTGCTGCGCCAGGAAGGCACACAGGCGTTCGAATCGAGCCACCACCAGGCGATCGGGCTCGCTGCTGCGTTGCTTGAGCATTTCGAAATTGTGCGACAGCACGACAAAATGCTGGGTGTTGGCTGCAGCCGCAGAGAGAATCGCATCTCGGATTTCCTCGAATCCGCACGCACCGACCTGCGCTGGCCGGAGTTTTCCGATGCCATCGCGAAACACCGTGAGCGGCAATATGACAACTTGGTCCAGCACCAGCGGGCGCAGAAAGTCGAACGTCCCCCGCATGTCGATGCCGCTGTCAGGCAGAATCTCATGCAGGCTGCTGTCAATGAGGATGCCGACCGCGCGGAGCGCCCGGAAAGTGTCGCGATTGCATGCAAAACTTCCGGCTCGAAACGCCTTAATGGAGTCGCAACCCGCTTGGGCCAACAAATCGCGCCCCAGCGTCAGGAGCGTGATCTGCTCCTCCAGCGAGTAATACGACAAATGCTGGCGCTTCTGTGGCGGCCCCGGAAACACCAAAGGTCTGATTTCGTCTGTCCACTCGGCGTGCAGATGCAGTTGAACGTCATGGCCATCGGCCTGGATGATCGCCACGATCCTGGCCAGGAACTCGACCCCGAATCGGGCGGCAAACAAGGGCTCCACGAAAAAGACAGCCTTCAAGCCATGTCGTTTCAGGATCTCCAGGGTTTTCGGCAAGGCAAAATCGCCACTGCTGGAGCGACCGTACACGTAACGATCGAAACTGGCGGGGAATCTGCCGTCCAGATCGTGCCATCCGTCGCACCATATTTCGACATCGAAGGTCAGGTATAACTTCACAGCTGTTTCGCATGGGTTCGGACGGTGGTCCGGGGCATTTGACAATTCGACTTCATGATATCTGGCAAAAACAACGCACTCCGAAACCACCGCCTGCGGGGACCGTCTGAATCCGCTGTTACGGCACTGAGCGCCTGATCACTTCTGGCTGCAAACCAACGGCCCCACCATGAGCGACGTCGCCAAAGCACATACCTACCGACCCGATATCGATGGACTGCGGGCCATAGCGGTGCTTTCGGTCATCATCTATCACGCCAAGGATACGTTATTGCCCGGAGGATTCCTCGGGGTCGACATCTTCTTTGTGATCTCCGGCTACCTGATCTCCAAGCACATTGCGTCGGAAGTCACGGAACGCCGCTTTTCGTTGATCGAGTTCTATCGACGGCGCATCCGTCGGATCGTTCCGATGATGCTGACCGTTGTGGCAGCGACATTGGTCGTGTCGTTGTTCTTCATGACGCCGGAAGATGCCCGGGCGGTCGCGAAATCTGCCGTCTGGTCCATCGCATCCATGGCCAATATCCACTTCTGGCGTGACCTGGATACAGGCTACTTTGCCAACAGCAGCGCAGAAATCCCGTTGCTGCATTTGTGGTCCCTCGGCGTTGAAGAACAGTTTTACCTGATCTGGCCATTGATTCTGATGTGGGGCGTTCGTTGGATACGGCCGGTTGCACTCCTCGCGCTGATGGCCATTCTGGCCGGCATGTCATTCGAACTTGCGGCGCGGACATTTCCGACCGACGCCTCGTTCGCGTACTACATGTTGCCAACCCGCATGGGTGAATTGGTCGTTGGCGCCATCGCAGGTGTGGCGGCCGTCATCACACCTTGGCGGCTGAGCCCGGTAGCGGCACGTGTCGCGGGGTGGACAGGGCTGACAGTCGTGGGTGTCTGCCTGTTCGCGATCAATGCCGAGGACCCGTTTCCCGGATGGTCGGCGCTGGCACCGACCGTGGGAGCCGCACTGCTGATCATCGCCGGCGAAAACCGGCATCGTTCCATCCCCGGCCTGGCATCACGGCCCATGGTGTTTGTCGGCACATTGTCGTACTCGGCCTATCTCTGGCATTGGCCGCTCTTCGCATTTTTTCGGTATGGCTATGGCGAACCCGGGCTCGTGGCCTGCCTTGCCCTCATTGCTGCGACACTTCTGCTTGCCTGGATCAGTCTTGAATGGGTGGAGCGCCCGACGCGCAGCACCACTCTGGCATTTGCAGCCGTGTTCCGCCGTCAATTTGCGCTTCCAGCTGCTGCAGTCGTCTTGCCCGCCTTGGTCGTGATTTATGCACATCGCATCGGCGTCCCCCTGGCATCCGACACCTATTTGAGCCAACTCGCCGCAGTCAAGGAGCTGACGCGTCCAGCCTTCACGCACGATTGGGTCTGTCAGCGGCAGCGGCTGGAAGAAGCTGACCTGGCAAACCCGAAGTGTGTACTGGGAAGCCCTGAAGCCAACAGCTCGGAGGTCATTTTGTGGGGTGACTCGAATGCCGCGCACTACGTGCCCATGGTCAAGGCGTTTGCAGACCATGCGGGTTTCCAGTTTCGCAATGTTGCCGTCGGCGCTTGCCCGCCATTGCTCACCGATCCGACACCCTATGTCGACGCGCGCCGGGCCAGCGACTGCATTGCATCCTCCGAACTCGTCCGAAATCACTTCGCCACCTATCGGACCGTGATTCTGGCGGCGGCCTGGGCCTCGTACGTCAGCCGATCTGCCGCGTTCATGGATGATCTGGAACGTCTCATTCTGCACCTTCAGTCCCGTGGTCAGACTGTGGTGCTCATCGGGAACGCGCCCATCATTTCAACTTTTGATCGACGCTGCCGGGAGAAGGCCCTTCGCGTTCCACTCAGGCACTGCGACGTGAGCGATGTGCCACTGACATCCGACGTGACTGACGTCAACCAACGACTGCGGGCACTCACAGCACAGATTCGCAATGCGCGTTATTTCGATGGAAACGGCTTCTTGTGCCCCGAGAACAGATGTGCGCAACTGACTTTGGACAACAAGCCAAGATACATTGACCAAAGTCATTTGTCGGTCGCAGGCTCATCGGAAATGGGAGCGGCGATCCTAAAGTCCGAGGGAATTCCCGAGGCGTTCAAATGGTCGGAAAAATGATGATCTCGTGTCAATCCTAAACTCACATGGAGTTAAATAAAGGATCAGGCATCACCCCAAGATCCTCTCAGAGAAATAATCATGAAGTCGTCGGAGCCGCGGCATTGACCCCGCAGCGCTAACGCATGCAGCAACCAGGAGCCAACACACATCAACGATCAACCCTCAAAGACAGTCTGATAATGTCGCGCGCAATGAGTCCAAGTCAATTGACACAATACTTCATCGCGGAGCTTTGCCGACATTGCTCCGGCAACTTCTGGACTTAACAATCGGGCCACCATGCTTCTGGCGCATGCATCAACATTGCCCGCCTCAAACAACGTACCGGAATGACCGTCAACGATGATTTCATCGTGCCCGGAAATATCACTAGCCACAATACTGACTCCAACTGCCGCGGCCTCCAGCAATGACAATGGAAATGATTCGGCGTGGGATGCTTGCACAAGCAAACTAGCCTTTGATACTAGATAGGCAACAGCCCTTGGCGGTAGATCGACAAAGAAATATACTCGCGAAGATATCCCGAGCACAGATGCTCGATCAACTAGCTCCGTACGAGACGGGCCATCGGCGCCAGCGAAGCAAATGCACAAATCTGGAAACTGTTCCGCAATCAAGGCAAATGCCTTTAACGTAATATCGTGTCCTTTTCTTGAGATGTAAGAGCCAACGGACACAATAAAACTATGGGGAAGCTTCCCCTCCAACTGATCGACCGGCGGTGCCAAGGGATGAAAGATTCCTCCATCCACGCCGTTATAAATCACGGTCACCCTTTCAAGGGGTATCTCAAATGTCTCAGAGATGCGTCCAGCCAACCCCTTTGAGCAAGCAACTATCGCATCAGCAGATCGCAATATATAGGCACGCGCCATATACTCCAAACCACTCATTGAATCTCTAACATCTGTCCCATGATAGGAGAGAACAAGTTTGCCAGAATATAATCGAAACGACTTCATCAACGCAATAATCAATGGAGCATTGCCTGGATAATGAAAATTAATCACACCAATTCCATTGAAACGAAGAAATCGAGCCAACCGGAAGACAGCAGGAAGAGCAAGAAATAGTCCCTTAGCCAACCCCATGAAACTAAATCGCCCCAAAACGTCAAATCGCGCGTATGTTGCGTCAGTCTCAACTTGAACGTGGCGCGCATTCCAATCATTCACCAATAATATTGGTGTTTGCTTGAATTCGCTGGCCCAATGCTCCATCAATCTTTGAACAACGCCCGTCACACCACCCTGATTCGCAGGACTCCACGGCAGAACAAATGCCACTTTCGTCAACGAGGCATCATTTTTTTCCATAGCATTTCGGATTTATAAATAGCAAAGTCAATATCGCCGGCAATAACTTCATCACCCTTACCTCGCTAGCCGAGCTTTCGCAGACACACATAGAAGCAAAAAGGGGCCATCAGTGTCACTTTCGAGCTTTCAGTACGATCCCAAACCTTTTTGTCAATCGATTCGCCGAGAGCCTCTAACGCCTTTCCACTCTATTGGGGAAGATGATGCGGCGGCAAATTCATCGGGGCCATCGATTTCCCCTCAGAAGATAACATCGAATAGGGCACACTTATAATAATTTCGCACCCTGGAGCCAACACAGAAAGCGCGGCCTTCATGAATAATAGTGGTGATTCGACGTGTTCCAGGCAATGGAACAAACAAATCAGATCGAACTTCGTCTCTGGTCTCTGGAAACGGAGCCGCAAACTCGTCGACGCTCAGGCAATGCGCGATAGAGCCACAACCCAAGGTTCTCTCGACAGAAGGCATGTAGGCATGTAGGCATGTAGGCATGTAGGCATGTAGGCATGTAGGCATGTAGGCATGTAGGCATGTAGGCATCCAATCCGATGACATTTACATTCGAAAGTGTTGCAATGAAGCTCAGAAAATTACCTGCACCGCAGTCAATTTCAAGAATACCAATAGGCGCGGGTGTACCACCAATATAATTACGGAGTTCACCCCGTTTCCAACGGAAGCTTTCACAATAACTTGGCAACTGAGTTACCTTCGAATAAAAACTTGCACTCCCAGCTTTCGGCGGCCTAGAAAACAACAACTGACATCGAATACAAAGGCAAATCGAATCGTCAACATAATCGTTGCCAGGCGACAAATCACAAACCAATCGCTGACGATAGAATCTAGCAATATCGTCCGCCCTCCGGTCACAGACAAACATCGAGGCTCAATTACAAATAATGCAATTTGCCATATCATGCTTATTATATAACTAGACAGGATTGCGGCCACGATGATTCAGCAGATGATTCGCTGATCGCGAGCTCGCCCAGAAAGAACATCTCCCAATACACAGCGTCCTGTCTAGTCAATTTACTCAACTCAAATAGCCGGATCACCAGGAGCTCGCTTCTGGGCAACAAGAAAATAGCCTAGCGGAAACGAGTCTTTGGTAGCATCTGAGATCTTCTTGCCCAGTTTGGTGTCGATAATTTTAAATGTTGCCCATTGCACAAATAGAGAAGCAGCACGACCAGTTCGACCGGCGCGAAGAAGGTTCTTGGCAAAAACATCTGCTATTATTTCGGGAGCTCCGCCGATTGAACAAAGCATCACAACACTCATGCCAGACCTAGCCGCAAATCGGCGCAATGCATGCTCTGTATATCGGTAATAGTCGTACGGCTGCTCATGAAGCCAGTAACAAAACGGAACGTTCATAATAATCTTTCCGTTGATTGACAATACCCGTGCCATTTCACACCACAGCAATTCTGGCTCTGGTATGTGCTCCAGAACATCGGAAAGCAAAATCGTATCAAATTCTCCATCATCGAATGGCAAATGCTTGGTTAGATCAGCCTCCAAATCCAGATAGTCATTTTTGTGACTGGTATTCTTCCAGTCTACGCAGATGTTTTCGACGATACTATCGCGATATACATGGTAAAGAGGAGCTTTCCCACACCCCAGATCCAGCAACCGTCCTCTCGCATGGTTGCGGAGATGCAGCCCATACGCCCTGGCGACCAGGTCCGCAGCCAGCCTTGAGCCTAGTCCGACTTCGGCCGTGTCTCTAGACGCGATGAGCCTTTCGTTCTTATAGACGAACTTACTAGGTTGCCACTTGTCAATGTTCTTCATGCTGATTCCAATTCCAGCCAATGCCTCAAGTCTGACATTCGAACAACACCATAAGGAACGATTGCACTTCGCGTCATCGTGTCTGCCCAATCATGATGTTGGAATCACCGCAGAAACCCTATTGTCCACTGCTCAACACAAATATCACAACTAGTCACTTCAGTTGCACCTTGCACGACCGGTTAGCATTGATCGTTCTTCAGGAATAGTTGTTGGGACACCTTTTTCGGCTGGCAATTTCAGATCACATGACAAAAAAGAACCTCATGCATTGCTCATGACCGGGGTTGTAAAAAGCGCGATGCTGAGCATTGCCATGCGCTGGTTCGACCGCGCCATAGGGGTGGTCAGTACCCTGATACTGGCCCGGCTCCTGGTGCCGGAGGACTTCGGCATCATCGCCATGGCATCTTTGGTCATAGCGCTTGCCGACGTGTTTCTGAATCTCGGCGTTCATATAGCGCTCATTCAGAATCCAACTCCGACGCAACGCCACTATGACACCGCCTGGACTCTGCGACTGATACAGGCGTCAGTGTCGGCATTGGTCGTTTTTGTCGCTGCTCCCTATGCCGGCGCCTATTTCAAGGAACTGCGTGTTGTACCTGTGATTCAGGTGCTTGGCGCCTGTTTCCTGCTTGGCGCATTCGAGAATATTGGCACAGTCAATTTCCAGAAAGAGATGCGTTTCGCTCAGGATTTCATCCTCATGTTCTGGAAGCGCCTCGCAGGCTTCCTCGCGACGATGATCGCGGCCTGGCTGATGCACAGCTACTGGGCACTGGTCATTGGAACCGTTGTCGGGGGCGTAGTCGGTGTGGCCAACAGCTACCGTATGCACCCTATGCGACCAAGCTTGAGTCTGGAACGTTTCAGGGAGATATTTGGTGTTTCGCAATGGATGCTGGTCAGGGGTCTTGGCGGCTACCTGGAAGCCAAGCTGCATCAATTTGTCGTCGGAGGGCGTGAGTCCGCAGCCGTGATGGGCGCTTATTCGTTGGCGGACGAAATCAGTTCGATGCCAACAACGGAGTTGCTGGCGCCGATCAACCGCGTGCTGTTCCCGGCCTTCGTGCGCGTAAAGAGTGACCTTGAAGAACTGAAGCGCGTTTTTTTGCTGGCCCAGGGAATACAGGTGTTGGTGGCCTTGCCGGCAGGAGTCGGCATGGCAATGGTCGCGCCCGAAGCTGTATTGGTTTTATTGGGCGCGAAATGGGAGATGGCCATACCATTTGTCGAAGTCATTGCCTTGGGCGCAATGGCTGGTGCCATTCTGGCCAGCGCCAGCTACATGTTGCTGACCCTCGGCCACGTGAAACTGCTGGCGGGTTATGCTTGGGCTCAAGTACTTGTTTTCGCGGCTTTGTTGTTTTGGGTGCTGCCAAGCGCTGGTGCATTGTCTATCGCTCAAGTTCGGCTTGGCGTCGCTTTGTTGTCGGTCGTCGTGTTTCTGGTAATTCTCATGCGCGTGGTCCCGGTGCTGAAACCAGCGGACATGGTACGCAGCGTCTTGCGACCCTCGCTTGGGGTCGCGCTCATGGCAGGTTGCATTTCGTTCATCGGCTCGTTTGGAGCCTTTGCGTCAACGCTGGAGATGCTGGTGCTGAAGATGCTGGCGGGCGCAGCGACTTACAGTATCTCGGTGTGGGCGGTGTGGTGGTTGATGAGAAAACCCCCTGGCGCAGAAACTTACCTGCTCGAAAATCTCGCAATGCTGAGACGAAACAAGCCAACCTGATCGAACGCGCCTTGATCAGATGGGTGTAGATAATCCATCGCGCATTCACGATTGCGCAACTCTGGACGTTGGCCTTGAGAATGCGGAAAGACCGAACAGCATCAACAACAGCATCAAGAACCGAGGCGTATCAATCAGCGTATCGAATACCGCAGTCACCAGGAAACCCAGGGTCGCCGCAAGCGCAGCGCCAGCCAATAGATCGCCACGATGGGCCCGACGTGCGGCATTGGCACTTGCCACCAGCAACAGCCCGGCGATCGCAATCAACCCGAACCAGCCCTGGTCAAACAGAACTCCCAGGAGCAGGCTTTTGATGTGCCACTGCAAGTGGCCGTCCGTGGAGAAGAACCAGTGGTCCATCCCGCGCTGGAAATCGCCGTTTTGCAATACGCTCTCTCCGCTGGCGTCCACCAGCCGTAGGTTATCAATGTCGATCGTCGAGTTGGGTATGGCGTAATACAAGGCCAGCTTGATGGGGCGTGATGCATACCAGGGGTGCGAAGGGAGTGCGGTCGCGTCAAATTCCTTCGTCACCGTTCGCCAGACGCCATCACTGCTTTCCACGTCGAGCGAGAGCCATATGCACGAGTACGACGCCAACATCCATTTTTCGCAGATCGGCACCGTCAATACCGCCTTCGGCTGGCTCGAGCGTACGTCGACGGACAAGGTGTACCGCTTCCCGGAATCGACCCGCACGAGCTGTTCAAAGTACATGGAATCGCCCGCGCCCAGGCGCAGATAGGTGTTGTCCGCTTCACTGACGAACTGGTAGGTTGCCGCTCTCGGTTGCGAGCCGCTGTGCCAATAAGAGGTTATGGGGAACTTGCCCAGGCCCATCCCGAATGCCGTGGTTGCCCAGCTGGCATCGCGCATGTCCAGCGCTTCTGCCCAGTGCGTCTGGCGCAGGTTCAGGTCCGCTTGCAGTCTTGCGACCCGCGCCTGCGCGAAGTCTCCCCGATAGATCGGCAGTGCAACCAGCACCATGGCTAGCGCCAGCGCGGCAAACCCGATGGTGCTTCGTACCGTGCTTCGGGTGGTCCTGAGTACAGCCCAGGATGCAATGGCCACCGCGACGGCATATGCGAAGTATCCGTTGCGCGAATAGGTCACCATCACCGCATAGGTGGCGCCCAGCAGGAGCGCTGCCCCCGCAACCCGCATCAGCCAGGTTCGCGACTCGGCCATCAGAACCATCAGGAAGGGCACGGATACGGCAATAAAACACTCGATATAAGCGCCGCCGATGTGGATCGACGAAAACGGTCCTGTGACACGGTAACCTGCCGCGTAGTTCCACAGACCACTGAATGCGGCCCGCTCCCACAACACCCACACCACAGTCGCTGCCAGCCCCGCGACCATGCCCCATGCGAACGGACGACGCACGTCATGCCCTTGTGCCGACAGCCGTCTTGCCAGCACGTACAAGAGACAGGCCCACACCGCACCCTTGAAGATACGCAGCGCGTTGTAGGGGCTGTAGTAATTGCTGAACGCGTTTGCATCCAGCGCAACCCATGGCGTCATCCCACGCGCGGCACTGATCGCAAGACTGGCAATCACTGCGGCAGCGGCAAACCTGATCAGGAAATCGCCCGACGACCGATGCGGCTGGCGCATTGCCGTCACGCGAATCAGCCCGATGGACACCATGACAAAAAGCAGCGCATCGAACTCGTCAAGGAAAAACCGCCCACTCCATGGAGCGAGGTCAAAGGCCGGCAAGGCGCCAGCGGAAATCGCAAGAATCAGTACCGGGCGATGCCAGACCAGCACGCCGCAACCCAGCAATGCCAGCCCGACCCATACCGTCATCGTCGGGAAATTCACGAGCCAGAACAGCACTGGCACCAAGACTGCGAACAGCAGAATCAGGGTACTGGTTGACGATGTTCGCTGAATGTCTGAAACCCCTGCATTGACGGCAGCTTGCGGCGCTGCTTGCAACGGAAACAATCGCGAAAGTATCTTCGCACCAAACCAGCCGACTGCAAGTGCCAACAGGATGTTGGTCGGGTCTGGCCGGCCGGCGACCAGAAACAGCTTGCCCGCTTCGATGATGGCCGCGATACCCGATGACACTGCCGCCGCGATACCCGGCTGCCGCTTGCAGGCCCAGACCAGTATGGGAACCGGGGAATACGCCAGGCCAATCGCCGCAAAGCTGAACAGGGCCCTGGATTCGCTGGTGAAGTAGTGGTAATAAAAGGGAATCAGGTTGACCCGCCCTGCTGCTTGCAAGGCGGCATCAAGTCCTTGCCAATCCTTGGTGAACCATCCGGAGGCCACCATCAGGAACAGCGCATAGGCGATCACCAATGGAAAGCGCCACCGCCGAACAACGCCCGCCACATCGCTGGCCAGCGGCCGCCCATGCCATTGGCCAAGAGCGCAGCCCCCCGCAAACCCCAGCATCCTCGTCACAACGGACACGCCCTGAGAAATTCCTGACGCGATGAAGAACTGGGCGAACTCGATCGCCACGCCGATCAGCAGACCGATGGCCAGCGCCGCGGCCAACCCGAGGCTACCTTTGGCTCTGCGCTGGCGGGCGCGTTGAACCAGCAGCATCCCCAAGGGGACGGTCAATACGGCTTCAGCCGCAGCTTGCAACACAACCAGGCCAAGGCTTCTCGCACCATCTGCCAGGAACCAGCCCCAACTCGAAGAGCCGATCTTGGCCTGCATCTCCGCCAGCGACAGCAACAGGTCGAACGGGAAGAACGCAAAGACCAGATACCCCAAGGCATATGCTTGCAGCACGCGCAATGTGAGCCACTGCGTCTCTTTGGCAAACGACGCCAGCACGGCCGCAGCCCAGTTCGAGAACAACATGGCGCAAACCATTCCGACTGCAAAGCCCGCGCATTCGGCAAAAATGTCGTTCAGCGAAACGGTGCGTGGAGGGAAGAAGAGCTGGACGAACTCCACAGATACGGCCAGCGTCACCGCGAACAATCCAGCGACGGTGTATGCGACAACAGGATTGAATGACCTGAATCTGTTCGACAGAACGAACGCGGTCAGAAAACCCAGAGGGAAATAGAGCACGCCGTTTGCGACCCAATCCGCACGCGCGTTGATGCCGAGCGACAGATACGGCGTCTTCTGAAATGCAGCCCACGCATCGGCAAGCGACATCGAACGAAATTCGAGCGGGACCAGGCTGCCATAAACAACGAATACGACGTAGCCCAACCAGATCAACGCAGGCGAGAACGACCGTGACCCGCCATCACCCACCAATCTGCTATCTTCGTTGTTTGTCATGGACATGGTTTACGGCAATTCAGCTGGCTCAATGAAACTCCAGGACTATTGCGCACAAGCAAGAGCCGCATGATCGACAGGCGCGTGTTCACGAAGGCTGGAATCGCACTTGCGAGCACCGGACTGGTCAAATATAGCGACTGCCGCGCCAGTGCGTCCGACGCAGCTGGCCTGGCAACGCCTGTTCTTCACGTGGGGCCATCGAGAGAAACGCGAACCCTTGCCGACGCCGCCAGAATCGCCCGCCCCGGGACCACGATCGAAGTAGACCCGGGAAACTACCATGCGGATGTTGCAGTATGGCTGCACGACAACGTGACTTTGCGCGCTCCGCGTGGTCGAGCCCGGCTGGTTGCGCACGGCGCGGCGGCCGAAGGCAAGGGAATCTGGGTCGTTCGTGCGAACGGCATGCGGGTAGAGGGCTTCGACTTCGAAGGCTGCCGCGTACCCAGCCGAAACGGCGCCGGTATTCGACTGGACAGAGGCTCATTGCATGTGAAGGACTGCAGCTTTCGATTCAACGAAATGGGGCTGTTGACAAACAACGACCCCGGCACTTCGTTGATGGTGGAAGACTGCGAGTTCGCCCATAACCTCCGACCCGACGGACACAACCACAACCTGTACGCGGGCCAGATCGCCCGCCTGACGGTGGTCGGCAGCTATTTTCACCACGCACATGTCGGGCACCTGCTCAAGTCCCGGGCACGCATGAACCGCATCTTTTATAACCGGCTCATCGACGAACCCGGTGGCACGGCGAGTTACGAACTGGAGTTTCCCAATGGCGGTGTAGCCCATGTCGTCGGCAATCTGATCGGGCAGAATCCGGAAACCGAAAACGCGCATCTGATTTCGTTTGGTGCCGAAGGCCTCAAATGGCCGCGCAACGAACTCCAACTGATCCACAACACCTTGCTCAACCCGCTGGCAACAGGGGGCGTGTATTTGCGCGTTGCGGGTGGCGCGGACACGATCGTCGCGCGCAACAATCTGCTGCTGGGCACTGGGACTCTTGAGTCAGCAGGCGCTGGCGACTACCGAAACAACCTGCATGCACAGGCCCAGGATTTCGCGCAGGCAGATGCGTTCGACCTGCGATTGCGAAGCGACTCGGAATTGATCGGCAAGCTTATGCCGCTCGCCGACGCCACCGAGGCCGAAATGACACCAGATCGTGAATACGTGCACCCTCGCAGCACCCGCGCGTTTCGGGGTACCCCGCATAATCCAGGGGCGCAACAAAGTACAGTCTCAGCTCCCACACGATAAGCCCTTACTGCTCTATGTCTTCGATCGACGCTTCCCTCTCCTATGGTTCTCCGGTATTCGCGGACGCGCAGTTGGCAGAGATCGCCGATCAACAAGGCAGTATTGCCGCCTGGCGCGAAGCGCTGAAGGCAAAACCCGAGGTTGCGGCGCGGGCTGTCAGCGGTGCGTTTGCGATTGGCCTGTATCAGGCTGGTGAAGACTGTTTTCTCGCCGTCGATCGGTTTGCGACATGCTCATTGTGTTACCGAATCGACAAGGGTCGACTGACTTTTGCCGCCCGGGCCGACGAACTGGCCGACGCGTCGACACCGATCGAACCACAGGCCATCTTCGATTACCTCTACTTTCACTGTATCCCGTCGCCGCGCACCATATTCAAGGGCATCCATCGGCTGCCACCCGGGCATTTTGCCGAGTTCAAGTCGGGGCAACTCACCGTCAAGCCCTATTGGGAACCTCGATTTCAAGAGCAACAGACTGCCACCTTCGACACCCTCAAGGATGAGTTCAGACAACTCCTGCAAGACGCGGTGCGCGCGCAATTCGACGGCAACAAGGTCGGGTGCTTCCTGAGCGGCGGCACCGATAGCTCTACCGTCGCCGGCATGGCGGGCCTGGCCAACAGCCAGCCCGCTGCCACGTACTCGATCGGATTTCACGCGCAGGGATACGACGAGATGGAGTTTGCCCGTATCGCGGCCAAGCACTTCAACACGGAACACCATGAATATTATGTGACGCCGGCCGACCTGGTCGGAAGCATTCCTTCGATGGCGGCCCATTTCGACCAGCCATTTGGCAACTCATCTGCCCTGCCCGCCTACTTCTGCGCGAAGATGGCCCGCGACGATGGCGTCAGCAAGCTTTTGGCGGGCGACGGTGGCGACGAGCTCTTCGGCGGCAATTCGCGTTACGCGAAGCAGCGGGTGTTCAGCTGGTACGAAAACGTCCCCGGTATCCTGCAGCACAACCTGCTGGAACCGCTGCTGAGTACACGCGCAGCGGCCGCCGTACCGCTGACGCGCAAGGCAAACAGTTACGTGGAGCAGGCACGCACGCCGATGCCGGATCGGCTGCAGATGTACAACCTCATCATGCGGCTGGGCCCCGCCGAAGTGCTGACCCCGGCCATGCTGGCGCAGGTCGATACCACGGCGCCACTTCAGTTGCATCGACAGGTGTGGCAGGCCCCTGACGCTTGCAGCCTGCTCAATCGGGAACTGGCTTTTGACTGGCGATTCACATTGGCCGAGAGCGACCTGCCCAAGGTCAACAGTGCGGTCGGTTTCGCCGGCATATCGGTGGGCTTTCCGCTACTGGACACCCGTTTGCTGGACTTCTCGCTGCGCTTGCCCACCGAATACAAACTCAAGGGCCTGAAATTGCGCTGGTTCTTCAAGGAAGCGCTGCGCGGCTTTCTGCCCGACGAGATCATCACGAAAAAGAAACAGGGCTTCGGCTTGCCGTTCGGCGTCTGGGCACATGAGACGCCAGCGCTGCGCCAGCTTGCCACGGAATCGCTCGAGAGCCTGGCCGCCCGAGGTGTTGTCAGACCCGACTTCATCGCCACGTTGATGGGACAAAAACTCGCGGAACATCCCGGCTATTTTGGTGAAATGGTGTGGATACTGATGATGCTGGAGCAATGGCTGGCGAATCACGCGCCGGATTTCAAGATTGAAGGCTGAATTGCCGCGGACATACCGTGCTGTTCACCACTGCGTCCTTCATCTGCCTGTTTCTGCCGATAACCCTTGTCGGGTTTTTTGCTATTGCACGCGCAAGTCATGTCGCTGCTGCGGCCTGGTTGTTTCTGGCGTCGGTTTTCTTCTATGGCTACTGGATGCCAGAGTTCACTCTGCTGCTTCTGGCCTCGATCGGCGGAAACTACCTGTTTGGCGTAGGTATCGCACGACTGGCCGACCGGCAGGGACCATCCGACCAGCAATGGGCCCGCCGCCTGATGATCACGGGTGTAGCGGCAGACCTGTTGCTGCTGGCCTATTTCAAATACGCGAACTTCTTCATTGACAACTTGAATGCCGCACTGGGCTTCGAATGGAATATCGGGAAAGTGATCCTGCCGATCGGCATTTCGTTTTTCACTTTCACGCAGATTGCGTTTCTTGTCGACACCTGGCGCAAAGGTGTACGGGAGTACAAGTTCGTCCACTACGGCCTTTTCGTCACTTATTTTCCGCATCTGATTGCTGGGCCTGTACTGCACCACGCTCAGATGATGCCACAGTTCAAAGATGCATCGACCTACAAGTTCCACGGTGGCAACTTCACTGCGGGCCTTGCGATATTTGCAATTGGAATGTTCAAGAAAGTGGTGCTGGCAGACGGAATAAGCCCTTATGCCGACGCCATTTTCCACGCCGCGGATGCAGGAGGCTCACCTGTCTTTCTGGAAGCATGGATTGGCGCCATCGCCTACACCTTGCAGCTCTATTTCGATTTTTCCGGGTACTCCGACATGGCCATCGGCTTGTCATGGATGTTCAATGTCCGGCTTCCGTACAACTTCAACTCGCCTTACAAGGCCGTCAACATCAGCGAGTTCTGGCGCAGATGGCACATGACCTTGTCGCAGTTTCTTCGGGACTATCTGTACATAGCGCTCGGCGGGAATCGCAAGGGTACCGTCAGGCGATACAGCAACCTGATCACGACGATGGTCCTGGGTGGCCTGTGGCACGGTGCCAGCTGGTCATTCGTGCTCTGGGGCCTCCTGCATGGTCTGTATCTCGGCATCAACCACGGATTCCGGGTCATTTGCGGCCCGACTCTGCGCGCGCGGCTCGATCGTAGCCGCGCCTTCTCTCTGCTTGCCTGGCTGTTGACCATGCTGGCAGTCGTCACTGCCTGGGTGCTGTTCCGAGCCGAGACCTTGACCGGCGCGGGGCACATTCTGCTGGGTATGGTGAGCCCAGGTGACCACGCAGATGTGGCCACGTTCCTGTGGAATGATGGCCTGGCCCTTTCGACCGGCGTATTTTGGTGCGTCGCCTTGACGGCAATCGCGTGTCTTGCGCCCAACTCCAATCGCATCGGAGAGTCTTTGCTGCGGCATTGCAACCGCCGCCTGGGAGCAAACGCCGTATTGAGTGGCGCTGTATGCGCATCGGTGATTTTTTTGCTGACCGTCAATACCTTGCGTGATTCGGTCAGCGCGTTCATCTACTTCAACTTCTGACCTATGGGGCGCGTACTTTTTCAATGGTCACTTGGCGTCGGGTGTTTCGCCCTGGCATTGGAGATCCTGTTTCGCGTGTTGCCCGTTTCCACGTCAACGGCCTCGGGCTACTACGTTGACCCGGTCATTCTGAGCTACCCGCCTCACCACCGGTGGACGATGGCGACCGGATGGGATCTGCGCAATGCGCAGCACCTGGAATCCAACAACTACGGATTCGTTTCGGCCAACGACTTTGTTCGTGACTCTCAGTCTGTGGCGCTGATTGGGGACAGCTTTGTTGAAGCGTCCATGCTCGAGCCAAATGACCGCCCTGGCGCACAGCTGGAGTCGCAACTTCGATCCAGGACGGTATTCACTTTGGGGGCACCCGGATCCGCATTGCTGGATTATGCGGAACGCATCCGACTCGTACATCAGCAGTTCGAGACGGAGAACTTTGTGATCTTGATGGAACGCAGCGATGTCCGCCAGTCGATTTGCGGATCGGGGAATGTCCACGGACCGTGCATTGACGCGGCGACCTTGCAACCCGAGTTGCAGATCAAGGCAGCGCCCGACCTGGCCAAGCGACTTCTCCGTAACAGCGCGTTGGCCCAATACCTCATCAGTCAGTTGAAGCTGGATCCTGCGGCACTGGTCGCCGAACTCGCCCAGCTGACCCGATCGGTATTTTCGAGTGACCCGGGCTCCCCCCGAACGCAGGGGGATGTACGAACTACGCCCGCACGCGATACGCTTGCGTCATCCCATGCCGTTACCCAGTTGTTCTTTGACCGGGTCAAGCCCTATCTTGGAAAGGGCCGGCTCATCTTCGTGGTGGACTGCGATCGCAGCGCCGTTTATGCGGGCAATGTCGCCGTAGACCCGGAACGGACACGCTTTATTCAGGCGGCGCGCGCCATGGGCGCAACAGTCATCGATCTGGAGCCACTGTTTGTCCAGCACTACAAGTCATCCCCCTTGAAGTTCGACGTGGGGCCCTATGACGGTCACTTGAATGCGCTCGGAGTCCGGATCGCCATGACAGCAGCAGCAAAGGAGCTGGCGCAGTCCAGGTGACAGGCTCCGCCGGACTGGTTCTATGTGTGGCCAGCCCGCAGATTCGCAATCAGCCGCATACCGAAGCGTGCAGGACTTCGGTCCCACGGCGTGAACCGGGGAATCTGATAGAGATCCGTGTCTGCTCGCGCGGCAGCCCATCGCGTGCTGAGTGCCGCGTCGAATCCAACGTCACGAACAATCGCAACGGTTTCACTACTGTAGTCCGCCACCGGTTTCCCGTTCGGGTACGCGAAGAAAGCAACCCGCTCGCCCAGGAGGTTCTCCAGTGCTTTCTTGCTCTGCTGCATCTCAAAACGGGCAGCATCCGCATCCAGTGCCGCCAATATGGGATGTGAAACCGTGTGCGCGCCGATCAACATGCCTGCGCTGCGCATGGCACGAACCTCCTGCGAGGTCATCATCAAGTCCGTCGGCAATCGGATCGCAGCGCGACCTGCGACTTGTGTGATCAAGGCTGCCCTCTCCCGATCGGGCCGGTACTTGAGTTGCTTGATGATGTAGTCAATGGCAGCCGCCTTGTCCGCCACGCTTGCTACGGGCAGGTTGACCGCTCCCTCCGGAATCAAGTCGTCAAGATCCAATGAAGAGAGATGCGTGCGCCGGACAG
This sequence comes from Comamonadaceae bacterium G21597-S1, assembly GCA_027214345.1. Lineage (GTDB taxonomy): Bacteria > Pseudomonadota > Gammaproteobacteria > Burkholderiales > Burkholderiaceae_C > CAISIP01. Next base: position 302,217 of record JAPWHR010000004.1, on the reverse strand, counting down.
CCTCGATGACGGCATCGTTCCACATGCAGCCACCGTCCAGATAACCGGTGGACACAAAGAACGTCGCGCTCAAGCCATGGCGCTTCAAGATGGGCAATGCGACCTGATAATTGTCGCCATAACCGTCGTCAAACGTGATGCATGCCGCTCGTGCAGGCAAAGTTCCGGCCTGCAGACGGAGGACCGCGTGATCCAGTGGCAGCACGTTGCACAATTCACCTACCCAGCCGCAAATTTCGTCGAAGCGCCTTGCATCTATTTCATCAGGAAAGAGCGGGTCGGGGGACGGGAGCACTCTATGAAATATGAGCACCGACAAGCGCGCGCGCGCGCCCGAAGGTGAGAGCCACTGGAAAACCTGCTTCAACATAGGCTAAGCGTTCTTGACGGGTGGCGCCAATCCTGGGATGAGCCAGCTTCCAGCGCTCACGGCTGGCTCGACTTTCCACTTTTGCTGGGTCACCCACACGCGGGTCAAGACGATCATGACCATGATGTTGTACGGCAAGTCGAAGTAGGCCAGGCTCAAGAACGCGCCGCCAACCGCGTAACCAATAAGAGACACCTGACACATCGCGCCCAGGTCTGCCGTCCATTTCACCCGGGGATCGATGTTCTTCTGCGAACGCAGCCAGTTGCATGACCGCCATGTCGAAATCCAAATGGCCAGGAAAATCAGCAAGCCCACATATCCGTGATGCCCCAGTACCTGGAAATAGATGCTGTGCGCCGCATGCACGAAATCGGGGTAAGGGGAGTACGCAGCAAACAACTCCGCCCTGAACGCGTTGAAGCCAACACCAAACGGGTAATGCTGGGCAATGCGCCACGCCGTCCACCAGGCACTGATACGCCCCATTGCCGACCGATCTTCCTGATAGGTCTCGATCGTTGCCATTCGATCCGACCAAGTGTCGGGCATGAACGATATCAGCGATACCCCGACGAAGCCCAACGCAATTGCCATGCCGAGCTTTCTCTTGCCGCGCCACCACAATGTGAGTGCCATTGCGGAAATCGCCAGCAAGGCGCCGCGAGACTGACTTCCCAAAGCTGCGGTGGCGCACAACAACATCGTTGCCGTCATGGCGTGCCGCTGCCAGGACTTCGTGAGTTGCATTTGCAGAAAACGAAGCAGGGGAATCGTCATCACCAGCGCCAACGCGAACTCGTTGTTGTCTTCGATGAAGGAGCCTGGCGGGCCCCAGACTCTGCCGCCACCGCCGGTCGTCAGCGTGAAGATTCCGCCTTTGATTCCCAGCAACGCCAGTGACCCAACGCATACCCAAACCAGGGCCATGATGTGTTTCTTGCTGTGCAGCAGCATCAGCGCAAGCAGAATCATCACGTCGATCTTCATGACCTTCTTCCACTGGGGGTAGTCTCCGGAGACGTCCAGACCGGCCAGCCACGACAGCGTGATCCACACCACGAACATGGTAAAAAACGTGACAGGTGCGCCCTTGAACGGTGACTCTCGTTCCTTCGTCATCAGCAGCCCTATGACAACCGCTCCTGCTGCTGCGGCAGCCAGTGGCGCGCTGTGTGCCATGCCATAGGCATAGCGGTGTGGATTCATGATGCTCAACCATGTCCACAACATGATGCCGATCCAGGGGCGCTTCAGGCTCGCGATCACGCCCGCAAAGCAAATGGCGATGATGAGAAGGTCACGCATGGCTGATCACATACCGGAACTTTCCGGACTTTTCTGCGGGGATTTCGTCGACCAGGTCGACATCGATCTGCACGCCAGAACCGAGTCGCCCCTGGAACCCGCGGACGACAACATCGACAGAGTCGCGATGAAACGATGCATCGGTGACCAACAGGACTCGCGTCCGTTCGCGTGACTCCTGGATTACCTTGAATGACTTGACACCACTGAGATCGCGCAGGATGTAAATCAATGCGAGGCCATGCATGACAGTGCCATCTGCAGCAATCACGAAATCTGTGCTGCGGCCCTGGATCTCTTTGAGCAACGGCAGGGAACGACCGCAGGCGCATGCAGCAGTGTCCAGTGTGCCAATGTCGCCCGTTCGGTACCGGATGAACGGGAACTCGTTGGTGGCTAGATGCGTGACCACGATCTCACCAGCGCTCCCGACGGGTTGCACCTCTCCCGCCTCATTGACAATTTCGACGAGCAGGTCATCGGCCGTAATGTGCATGCCACCCGATGGGCACTGATGGGCAATGAAGCCGGCGTCTCGGCCACCATACCCGTTTGCCACGGTGCATCCGAATACGCTGCCGATGATTTCTCGCTGCTCGTCGTAGAGCCGCTCCGACGTCACGAATGCAACCTTGATCCCGAGATCCGACATCCTGATGCCCTGTTCCCGTGCGTGACGCGCGATGAGGCTGAGCGCAGACGGGTAACCAAACAACATCGGAGGTCGGGCGGATCGGATGGTCGCGATGAACTGGTCCAGTTTGGCCGTCGACATCTCGAATGCCGGCAACAGCTGTGTGCGCAGCAGTTTGTCGCGCCATTGCTTGATTCGATCCTGCTTGCCCAGTTCGATCGGTGAACCCCACACAACAACCTCGGGGTCGCCAATGTCCACTCCCCACCATCGGGTCGCGCGCCACTTGGCGGCCACGTCATGGCTGATGCGCCGCTTGCCGATGTAGAAAACCAGCGGCTCACCCGAAGACCCACCGGTGTTGAAACGCGACAGGTGTTTCGCATCGGTGTGTTTGAGCGCCTCGGTATTCGCGCGAATTACTGCCTTGGTCAAGAAGGGAAGGCGACACAGATCGTCGACGCCAGCGACCGCATGGGGGTCGAACCCCGTCTCGCGAAACAGGTCACGGTAATAGGGCACATGGGTGCCCACATCGATGAGAAATGTGCGCAGCCGTTGCACCTGCAATGCGCGAAGCTCGGAACCGGGCAGCCATTGATCCTTTTCCATTTGCTTGCGCACAGCCACGCTGTCATGGCCTTTCAGCCTCTCGTGGACGGGGAAAAGCAGGCTGGAAATCGCTTTGGAGTACAGGCTCATGTCAATTGCGTGGTGCCGCGGTCAGTCACGACCCATGGCTTTTTGATAAGCCGCCAACAGCAGGGGCGCCACACGGCTCCAAGTGTAGCGTTCCACTTCGACCTGCCCTGCCAACGACAGGCGCGACCACAATGCATCGTCCCGCAGGACCCGAATACATGCATGGGCCATCGCCGAGGGGCTGGAAGGCTCCACCAGCAATGCGGTTTCACCATGCCTGACCATGAAAGGGACTCCCCCCACATTGGTCGAAACTACAGGAACGCCGCTTGCCAGGGACTCGAGGACCGAGTTGGGCATGTTGTCTGCCAGGCTCGGGTTGATCATCAGGTCGGCCGTTCTGTAGAGACTGGCCATGGCCTCGCGATCGAGACGCCCGGCGAAGGTGACTGCGTCGCTGACATCGAGGCTGTGGGCCAGTTCGCGCAGGCGCGCTTCTTCCGGCCCACTGCCGGCGATCGTCATGCGTGCGTGGGCAAAGTCTGACTTGATGATCTGAAACGCACGCAACGCCGTTGCGTTGTCATACAGCGGCTCCAGATTGCGAGCCACCACCAGATGCATGGCATCCGTCGTTCTGGCAGGCCGGGGATGGAATCGCGAAAGATCGACGATGTTTGGCAGCAGGGACGCCTGCATGCCGAAGCCGGCGAAGACCTGCTGGAGGAACGCCGAAGGAACTACCAGCAGCGCCACACGCCGCATGGAAACCCTGACGATACGCTGCGTCTTCGCGAGGAAAGCTGCAGCCTCCCCCCCTCGGTAGTTCACGACGACGGCGACGCCGCGCACGCGCGATATCCATATGGCCGGTGCTGCGAACAGATGCCATGACCAGCCGGAGTTGGCCATGACGTGTACGACGTCGCTCTTGCCGATGGCCTTCCACAACAACCAGAAATAGGGGACCAGCCTGAACCACGCTCGAAGAACAGGCAAGCCGGACACCCAGAGTGGCCAATAAGGTCGGTTCGTTTGCACCATCGTGACCCGCGCACCGTCACGTTCCAGCAGTTCGGCCAACTGCCGGGTCTGATTTGCCATACCGCCCGATGGGGGCGGTAGAGGCCCGACAAGGCCAACCCGGATACCTGAAAAACGCATCAGCGCGCCTTCAACAGAGACGCATAGACATCCTGATACCGCGCAACCGAACTTTTCCAGGTGCGTTCTGTCTCGACAAATGCGCGTGCCGCCTGACGCATGTTTGTCCAGGCCTGTCTATCGGCAATCAAGCGGACGACGGCCTCGGACAATGCGGTAGAACTACCGGCCGCGAACAGAATGCCGGTTTCACCGTCCTTGATGAGTTCCTTGTGCCCCCCGACATCGGAAGCAATGACCAGGCGCCCTTGCGCCATCGCCTCCAGGGGTTTGAGTGGTGTGACGAGTTCGGTCAAGCGCATCCGATGTCGCGGATAGGTCAATATGTCGATCAGGTTGTAGTAACGCTGCACTTCAGCGTGTGGCACACGGCCCACTAAGATAACCTTGTCCGCCAATCCCAGCCGCGCCGCCTGCGCCTTGAGCGCCGCATCCTGGGGGCCTCCCCCGACCAGCAGCACACGGACGTCCGGCAGCATGGAGAGAATGGCGGGGAGCGCGTCCAGCAGCAGATCGAGACCCTCGTACGCGTAGAACGACCCGACAAAACCGAGCACGGTCGCACCGGCAACTCCCAGCTGCTCTGCCAGTATCGGATCGCGCTCCCCGTCGGTGCTGAAAGCGTCTACATCGACCGCGTTGGGAATGACGGTCACCTTGGCAGGCGCAATCCCGCGTTCGACAATGTCGCGGCGCAGTCCTTCGCATATCGTAAAGACATGGTCCGACCTCCGCAACGCGTAGGTTTCAAGCGCGCGCGTCAGACGATAGCGTGGGCTGCCTTCGGCTGTGGACCCGTGATCGACCGCGGCATCCTCCCAAAATGCCCGAACCTCGTAGGCCACGGGTATACCCAGGCGACGACCTGCTCGCAGCGCAGGAATTGCGTTCAATACGGGCGAATGGGCATGCAGGATATCGGGCTTGACCACGTCTACCACTTCGAGCAGCCGAGTCGTCACCGATTCGATCTGGCTCCAGTGCGACACGACAGGCAACTTCGACAACAGGCCGGCTCCGATCGGTGTTCGATAGAAGTGCCAGTCGTCGACAAGTTCCTCGGGTACGACGCAACCCAGTTGCTTCGGACTGGTCAGGTGGAAAGTCTCCCAGCCAAGTCTTCTTTGCTCCTTCAGAATGGAAAGCGTTCTGAACGTGTAGCCACTATGCAGAGGAATGGAGTGGTCGAGCAAATGCAGTATCCGCATGTCATGCACCAATCGGCATTCGACTGTTTTTCTTGAAGACCTTCTTGGTCAGCCAGATGACGGCAACCGACACAAGGAGTACAACTGCAACATAAGAAAAGTACATCAGCAATCCGCCATCAAACACGGTTGTGTCAACGCCTTTGTATATTTCTCCTGATACCAGGTACACAGCGATCAACTTCAAAGCAATGATGAAGTACGCATGAATGAAAAAGATACCAAAGCTGATATCTGCAATGTAGTCCAGACTTGATCCGAAAACATGGTGGTACTTCCATAACAACCACGTCAACAACAGAACCATGCACAGTTTGAACGGCACTTGCCAAAACGGTGGCGACGGCCAATCGAGCGCTCGCCCGAACAGCGACCCCATCGCAATCAAAGCCAAAAGCGGCCAAAATCGCCCAATCAACTGCAGTGACCGATCTTTGTAGTGGCAGCAGACCATACCAAGCAGATAAAACGGGAGCAGGTATTGCGCGAAGTTTAACGGTCCCAGCGGTCCGCCTCGGCCAAGGTAGCCGGACAAGACCAGGAGCGGCACGATCAACCAATAGGCCAACGGAAAGCGTCGGTCAACGAAAAGGAAGAGCGGAGCCGCCAGATAGAAGAGCGAGATGGTCGGAACAAACCACAAAGGAGCCAGGTGCTTGCCCGTCAGAAGAAAGAGACCCGTCTGGCCCCAAATTGGCAATTCGTAGAACCATGACCACATGCCGACGCGCTGCGTCATCAGGGTGAACACGACTATTGCTGGAATCGACAACAACAGGTAGGGAAAAATGACAGTGCGCAGCTTTTGCTTCAGGTAGCGCGAAAAAACAAAGCCCTTACTTAGATACTGGAACAAGTACCCTGCAATGAAGAAGAAGAAAATGGAGCTCTGATTGGCAATCGCGTTCAGGAAGCTGCCCAGCAAGAGGCTCTTCGACCAATCCAGAGACGGAACAGTATGGGCACAGACGATCAGAATGATCGCAATGCCTCTGAATACGTGGATGTGCTGCTGAAACTGGTCCGTATTCTTGGCCATCAATCTTCAGTCCTGCTAAACATGAACGACCTCGGATCGTGTCCCCGCCTGCGTTTCAGCATTGCGGAGAAACGCGTCAAACATCAACAACGTCCATAGTGGGGCGCTGAAGTCATTCGCACCCGACTGATGACGCTCGACAAGACTCTTGAGGTATGCCGGATTGAACCAGCCCGTCTGCAAAAGTCGATCCCCCAGCACCGCATCGCGGACCCTCTGGCGCAATGGCCCTCTGAACCACCGCGCGAGCGGCACGGCAAACCCCATCTTGGGTCGATACAGCACCTCGTGCGGCAGATACGCTTCCATCGATTTCTTGAACATGAACTTGCCCTCTTGCCCACGAATCTTGTGGCTACTGGGCAAGGTTCCCAGCCAATCGACCAGATCATGGTCCATCAAGGGCTCCCGGACTTCGAGGGAGTGGGCCATGCTGGCCCGATCGACTTTCGTATTGATGTCACCAACCAGGTAGGTCTTGTAGTCGAGGTACTGGATCAGCGCCAGGGGGTCGTTGGTCCCGGCCTTGGCCGCATGGCGCGCAAACACTTCTCGAACATGGTACCCAGCCAGTTCAGACTTGAAACCGGAGCTGAAAAGCCGGTTGCGCATAGGGTCGCGCAATATCGACACCGAATGCAGGTAGGCATCGACAGAACTTCGCGCTATTCCTTCAAACGTCGTCTTCGCCCTGAACATGCGAGGCGCCCAATCCGCCTTTGGATATAACTTACCCAACGTTCCAAACACCGCGCGACGCACGCCGAATGGCATTGCCGAGCGCATGCGCTCCTCCATCAGGTGTAGTCGATAGCGCCGGTAGCCCCCGAACGACTCGTCCCCGCCATCACCGGAAAGCGCCACCGTCACGTGCTTGCGTGCCAGCTGGCAGACACGGTAGGTGGGAATGGCCGAGCTGTCGGCATAGGGTTCATCGTAGAGGCGCGCCAAGGTATCGATAAGGTCAAAGTCATCGCTCTGGACAACCTCCAGCCTGTGGTTGGTCTTGTAGCGGTCGGCAACGGTCTGCGCGAACGCCGATTCATTGAATGCAGGATCATCGAAGCCGATCGAGCAGGTATTGACAGGGCTGGACGACTCACCCGCCATCAAGGCAACGACGGCGCTGCTGTCCACACCTCCGGACAGAAACGCCCCCAACGGCACCTCGGCGATCATGCGCAGTCGCACCGATTCCCGCAATCGCTCAATCAGTTCCGACTGCGCGTCTTCCTCTGAAATCGTATTGTCCAGCGTGAACTGAACATCCCAGTACGCAACCGGATCACGGACGAGCTCGCCCCGGCGCATGGACAGGGAGTGACCAGGCGCCATTTTCATGGCTTGCTTGAAGATGGTGCGCGGTTCGGCTACATAACCGAGCGCGAAATACTCCTCAACAGCCAACGGGTCCATTTGGCGGCGAAGACCGCCATGCGCCATGATCGACTTGAGCTCAGAACCAAACAACAGCATTCCACTGTCAAGCAATGCATAGTAAAGCGGCTTGACGCCCAGCCGGTCCCGCGCCATGAAGAACGTCTGCCGGTTGCGGTCCCACAAGGCAAACGCGAACATGCCTCGAAATCGCTTGACGCAGTCCTCTCCCCACGACTCCCAGGCGTGCACGATCACCTCGGTGTCGCTCTTGGTGTGGAACACATGCCCGAGCGCCTGCAATTCGGGAATCAATTGCTGAAAGTTGTAGATCTCGCCGTTGAAGACAACCACGACGGACCCGTCTTCGTTGAACAGGGGCTGTTGCCCGGTCGCGATGTCGATGATGGACAGTCGGCGGTGGCCCAGGCCGACACCCGGCTCGATATGCAGGCTGCCTTCGTCCGGCCCGCGATGCCATTGCGAGTCGTTCATGCGCTGCAAGGCTGCGCGGTCGATGTCACTTGCGCCGCGGGTGTCGAAGATTCCGGTGATTCCGCACATGGTTTGCCTTGTTCTGTCAGCGGCTACGGATACGCTGCAGTTGCATGTCGTAGACGTACTGGTAATTCTTGACCATGGCCTGCATGCTGAACGACGCCTCGACCCGTTGCCGACCCGCTGCGCCCATGACGCGCGCCCGATCGGGCGCCTGCGCAAGATACATGATTCTCTGCGCCATCGCCAAGGGGTCGGCCGCCGCGACGATGTCGCCGGTCTGGCCCTTGACCACCAGGTCCGCGTTGCCGCCGACGTCGGTGGCGATCACCGGCAGGCCACTGGCCATCGCCTCCAGGATGGTATTGGAGATGCCTTCGGCGAGCGACGGCAAAGCGAATGCGTGCAGGCCGCGCATGATGGCGGCGACATCACTGCGTTCACCCGGCAACCAGGCCAGGTCGGTCAGGCCAGCGGCGTGCAGAACCGACATGACCTGCGGGCGCAGCGGCCCGTCCCCGACCATGACCAGGCGTAGCCGTTCGCGCAACGCCGGCGCCAACTCGACGGCATGCACGAAGGCCCGAGCCAGCATCACCTGGTCCTTGACCGCCTGCATGCGCCCGACGGTGCCGACGATCCAGTGGCGCGACGGGTCGAACGGACATCCGTCGATGGCCTGCGGACCCGTTGGCGACGGCCGGAACGTGTCGGTATCGACACCGTTGTAAACCTGCGTGATGCGCTCGGAAGGCACGCCGACCCGCTGGATCAGATAGTCGGCTAGATCCCGCGAGAGCGCCAGGTAGTGGTGCACGTACGGCTTGTAGAAACGCCGCACACGCTGATAGGTCTTGTTGCTTCCGTCCAGGTCGCCGACGTCGCGACCATGCTCGCCATGGATACGCACGGGCACCCGTGCAGCCCAGGCCGGCAGCTGGCACTCCAGCGCAGCCAGGTTGCGGGTATGCACGATGTCCGGACGCATCTGCCGAAACAGGCGATACCAGCGCGGGTATTGCCACAGGCCCTGACCGGCTGGCTTGTGCAGCGACACGAACTCCACGTCCGGGCGCCGGATGCGGTGACGGAAATCCGTCACCTCGGTCAGTGCCACCACCGCGTGCCGGTACCGGTCCTCGGGCATGTGGTTGATCAGGTTGACGATGCCGTTCTCCAACCCGCCGGTGTCGAACCGGTGCATCACATGCGCGACCAGCGGCCGCGGGTCAGCGGCGGCCATTCCCACACCTGTCGCGGCACGTTGTGCCGCAGTCGGCGGCAATCAGACGCAAAAGACCTGTTGCGCGCATGCGTGGCGGAGCGCCAGAACCTACAGGCGCCACAACTTGTAGCCGCATTCCTGAATGGCCTTGGCATCGAACGCCGCCTTGACGTCGATGAAGGCCCCACCTTTGACCAGTTTCTTACCGAAGTCTTCCATGGACAAGGCGGCAAACTCCTGGTGCGCGACAGCCGCGACGATGCCGTCGGCGCGCGGCAGGTCATCCCATGCCACCAGTTGGACGCCGTATTCGTGTTGCGCCTCGTCCGCCTCGGCTTGCGGATCGGTCACGTACACATCTACGCCGTAACTCCGCAATTCCTGGATGATGTCGATCACCTTGGAATTGCGCAGGTCGCCGCAGTTTTCCTTGAAGGTCAAGCCCATGACGATGACCTTGGCCCCCTTGACATAACTGCCGCCGGCAATCATGTGCTTGATGGTCTGCTCGGCAATGAACTTGCCCATGCCGTCGTTGATGCGGCGGCCGGCCAGGATCACCTGCGGGTTGTACCCGAGCATCTCGGCCTTGTGCGTCAGGTAATAGGGGTCCACGCCGATGCAGTGACCACCCACCAGGCCTGGCTTGAACTTCAGGAAATTCCACTTGGTACCGGCGGCCTCGAGAACTTCGGTGGTGTCGATGCCGAGCTTGTCGAAGATGATGGACAACTCGTTCATCAAGGCGATGTTCAGGTCGCGCTGGGTGTTCTCGATCACCTTGGCGGCCTCGGCTGCCTTGATGCTGGAGGCCCTGTGCACCCCTGGCACGATGATCTGCTCGTACAGTTTGGCCACTCGCTCCAGCGTTTCGGGCGTGTCGCCGGAGACGATCTTCAGGATCTTCGTCAGCGTGTGCTCCTTGTCGCCGGGATTGATGCGTTCGGGCGAATATCCGACAAAAAAGTCCTTTTTCCAGGTCATGCCGGATTCACGCTCGAGCACCGGGATACACACCTCCTCGGTCGCGCCGGGGTAGACGGTGGACTCGTAGACGACCGTCACGCCCTTTTTCATGTGCCGCCCGACGCTGGTACTCGAGCCGATCAGGGGCCGGAAATCCGGAATATGGGCGCCATCGACCGGTGTCGGGACCGCCACGATGATGATGTCGGCCTCGGCCAGCATGGACGGATCGGACGTATAGACGGCCTGCGTCGCCAAGGCCATGTCTTCATCCGCGAGTTCGCGAGAAGGATCGACGCCACGCTGGCACGACTCCACCTTGGATTCGGCGATATCGAATCCGATGGTTCGCATGTGCTTGCCGAACTCCACGACCAAGGGAAGTCCGACGTATCCCAACCCGATCACTGCCGCCACTGTCATGATTCAAGCTCCTGAAATCTGTGTATTGCGTTACTTGCGACCACCGGCGGCCGCGGCCTCCAGCACCTCGTCGATCCGCCCATAGTGGGATGCCACAAAGGACGCCAGCGTTTCCCGTGCGTCCCCGCTGCCCTGGATCGGCGTATAGAAAACCAACACCGCCGAATCGTCCCCTCGGCCCAGCAACTGATAGGCGGCACTATAAACTTTCGCCAGGTAGTCGCTGCTGGTGAGATGGCCGTGGATCCAGTAGATCTGCCATGCCAGCAGCCGCTCTGGCGCCTCGGCGGGGGCCGCGCCCATGCGCCGCAATTCGGCAAAACGCACGGACCGCAGGCCGCCACCGAAATCGACGGAAGCGGCACCATGCTCCACCTGGCTCCATGCCTTGTCACTGGAGGGGACCAGCACGTTGGTCGACGTCACCAGCTTGCGTTCGTAGTTCTGGCCGCGGTAGAAGGCCAGATAGACGCCTACGGTCTTGTCGCCACTGGCGTACAGGCGATTCGATTCCGCCGACGGGTTCAGGAAGTGCGGCTTGAAGCCGAACGCACCCGCATCGGCCGCTTGCCACGGCGGCAGGTTCGTATCGGGCAGGACCAGTTGCGGCGCGTCATCGCCTGCCGCCGGATCGAGCATGTGTTTGGCAAACATCGGCATGGCGGCCATGGCAGCGAACAGCAGCGCCATCAGCCAGAACCCGGCTGTCGACGGCTGCCGGCCGCTGGCGTTCGATATGGTCTGCGCGGGATCCGACGTCGCCGCGCCGTATTCCGGTTCCGACCATCGCGCACCAATCATGAACATCAGCAGAATCACCACGCCGAAGAAGACCCAGCCGTAGATCAGGTGGTCGGCTCCGACCGCAATGGTGTTTCCCGACAAATGCCCCAGCATCACGATCATGTAGGCACGCAGCCAGTTGGCAACCACGGGAACCAGGATCGACACCAGCACGAACAACAGCCTGCGCCGCGTGGATTGGTAATTCAGGTAGGCATACAAGGTGCCGACGGTCAGCGACGCGATCAGGTACCGGACACCACTGCAAGCCTCGACGACCGACCAGTTGCCGGTCGGAATCACGAAGTTCAGTCCTTCCCGGTATACCGGAATTCCGGACAGGCGCAATGCCAGGATCGTGAAGTCGGCTGTCCAGTCCATCAGCTGGGGCATGACGAATTCCCCGATGGGTACGGCAAAAAACATGAAGGCCAGTGGGAAGGCGATTGAGGTCGCCACCGAGAAGCCCAGGACCGCAGGAACCGAAGCGACCATCATCGCGACAAGGGCAAACTGAGTGACCGAATTAACCGCGACCAAATCGCCAAGCAGCCACGTCAGCGCCAATCCACCAAAGACGATGACGAAGTAGAGATTAGGACGCGGCGACAGGGCCGCCAACGCGGATCGGCGACGCCAGATCAACCACATAGAGATTGGCAAGACAACGAATCCGTGCGTGAAGGTTTCCGATCGGTACCAGATCGTGATCATCGCCATCGCAGTATCACGATACAAGGTGATGATCAGAATGATCAGGATAAACAAGGGCAACAGCGCCGCGCGCCAGGCTGACGCGTTGCTGCTACCAGCCACGCGGCCGTCAACACTTGCACGCAAGCGAGCGCCTGACATTTGACGTTCAGGCTGGGGCATGGGTTCCCCTAATGTCCATCTCGGGGTCAGTTCGTGCAGGCAGGAATCGGTCTATCCGCGAAAGATGCGCGTCCCAACTAAAGCGTTCGAGAACACAAGCGCGGCCTGCAGCGCCAATGCAATTCGCGTATTCGACCGACGTCACTATTCGTTTTACTTCGTCGACGTACTCCTGCTCTGACTGCGCAGCGATCAACTCCTCTCCACTGCGCGCAGCTATCGCGTCGACACATTCGGTAGCCGCAATGACCGGCCGGCCCATCGCCATAGCCTCGAGCACCTTGTTCTGCACCCCCCGTGCTACCCGCATGGGCGCCACGACAACCGTGGCGAATTGCAGGTATGGCCGAACATCCGCAACTGTTCCGGTCACAGTGACCCCATCGGAAGCCAAGGCCAGCACCTCTTGCGGCGGGCTCCTCCCCACGATATACAGTCGCAAGGCGTCATCCCATTGGCGGAGTTGCGGTAGCATTTCGGTAGCAAACCAGGTCGCAGCATCGATGTTTGGCCAGTAGTCCATCGCGCCAGTAAATACGATCGCGCTTTCGCCTGCTCCAAAGGGATTGGATCGTCCTTCATCTGGCGAAAAAAAGTCGGCGTCCACGCCATTCCCGACTGTCAGAACCTCGTTCGCGCACTCAGGTGCGAGTCGATTAAACAATGCAACCTCGTTGTCCGTTACGAAGAACGATTGACGCGAGTGCGAGGCCAGGCGACGCTCGTATTCAAGCAAACGAGCCCCTTCCCTCGTATAAATCCACGAAAGGGGCCATCGGTGCTTCGATGCATACTGCGCCCACTTCGAGGAATCAACGTCCACGAAGTCCACCAGCAACGGGCAAGCTTCAGAAGTCGCGACAATTTCTGCGTATTGACCCATCGCGGACGAGAAAACCACCACCGCGTCAATCTGATGCTCAACACAGATTCTGCCAACCCAGGCTCGCATGGCCCGGTCGGAGTAATAAGCCAAGGTCATAGGTCGGCCGTCGAGCAGAGCCAATGTACTGATCAGCCGCGCCCACATGGGATTGAGAGGCGACACATGCATGTCTTCGCAAATGGCCCGCACGGTTTCCACGAAGGCCATGTCCTCAGGATCGTCAACGAACGTGCCAAGGAAAACCTTGTGCCTGGCTGCCAGATGCTTCAGCAAATGGTACGAGCGAACCTTGTCCCCTTTGTTCGGCGGGTACGGTAGGCGATGCACAAGGTACAGGATGTTTGCCATGAGCTTTCACCCCAGACTGCGCACGATGAACGGCCCCAGCCAGTTGGCAAGGCCGATCGGCATGCGTCGCCACGTGGCGATCAGCAGCTTGTACTTGGCGTTCGACGGGTTGTTCTGCGGTATCGCATCACGCTGGTACAGGCAATACTGGTAGTGCAGGGGCCGCGGCTCGAACCCCCAGTTCTTCTTGAACGCAAACGAGCCCGTGCCCTGCTTGCTGCGGCCGTAATCGAACACCTTGATGCCACGGGCACAGGCGCGCCGCATCAATTCCCAGTACTTGAAGTCGTTGGCGGCCAGTTCGCGCGCCGACGTGTCATCACCCGCGTAATACGGAAGCACCTCGTCTCGAAAGTAGAAGCTCAGCACGCTGCTGAGCGGCCGTCCATCCGGCGCGCGCACGGTCAGCACCTCGCAATCCGGGCCGAATACCTGCTGCAAGGTCCGGAAGTAGGACTTGGGCAAAGCGGGCGTTCCGTGGCGGTGGACATTGTCGGCGTACAACGCGAAAAAAGCGTCTACGGTGTCGTCGATCGCACTGGCGAGGCCGTTCTTGATGCCTTTGCGAACCATGGCCCGCTGCTTGCGTGGGATCGCCAGCATGTTGGCCTCTTCCTGCGGCAGCAAGTCCTTGCGAAAGGTCACGTACAAGTCCTGTGTCGGCCAGTCCGCGTGTCGGCGGTCCATGTTGCGCAACTCGAGGTGTTGAACACGCAAGCGCTGGGCCAGCACCTGGGCGTGTGACTCCAACGCATCTGCCGCCTCGACGCCATCCGCTGCAACGCCACCGTAGACGGCAAACGGCAGACCCACCAGCGCGTTGCCGAACAGGCGGCTGTTGACATGGGCCAGGGGCAATACGCCCTTGATGGTCTCGCCTTCACGTGCAAACAGGAAATAGGTGTGGTGCCGGAACACCTCCGCGATCACCTGCTGCCAGCCGGACCGATGGAAGAAGGTCGCTTGCGGGCACGTCTGGACGAATGCGTCCCACAGCCGCGCATTCGCTGTGTCCCCCGGCATCAAACGCTGGACGTCCATCACCGCACACTCACGCAACGACCGTCGCAGCGGCTGGCTCGGGCGTGCGCGGGCTCCGGGACAGAAAGATCTCGTCCATGCGCCCCCAGGCGAAATCCCCCAGCAACCGACCCAGACGTGATTCCATGCGATGGATGTTGACGTAGTGCCTGAACCGCGTCTTGGCACCGATGCCGGCAATCCGCGGTTGGTCCACGTCGATCTCCCACGGATGGAAATAGAACACACCGGCCTGCGCATCGTCGCGGTTGACGCGGGCAAGCATCCAGCGCGACAAGGGATACGGCAACAGGCGGAAATAACCACCGCCACTGGACGGCAGGTTTCGATTGAGCATGCGCAGCGTGGTGATCGGCACTTCCAGCAGCCCCGGCCGGACCTCATGGGCGAAACGGGGGGAGTCCGGCATGCCGTAGTGATCGTGGCGGATCGGATAGATGCTGGAGCTGTAGCGGTACCCGGCCCTCAACAGGCAATCGAATGCCCACAGATTTCCCTCGCCGATGGAAAAACTCGGCGCCCGGTATCCCAGAACCTCGACGCCACACAGGTCTTCGAGCAAGGCCTTGGACCGGGTGATGTCCCACGTGAATGCCGCCTCGCTGAGGTCACTGGCTCGCTCGTGCCCGTAACCGTGACTGGCCAGTTCATGACCCTCCTCGACAATGCGCCGGATCAACTGGGGATACCGCTCGGCAATCCAGCCCAGGGTGAAGAATGTGGCTCGCGTCTGCCGCTCGGCCAGCAAATCCAGGATACGCCCCACATTACGCTCCACACGGCATTCGCAGCTGTCCCAGCTGGAGCGTGCGATGTGCGGCGCAAATGCCGAGACCTGGAAATAGTCCTCGACATCGATGGTCAGTGCGTTGGTGATGGCGGAAGGCATCATGCAGAACGTCCCTTCAGCGCCGCACGGCGGCGACCATCTTCTGCAACATCGACAGGATTTCGAGGTTGACTCGCTCGAGTCGCATCAGACTGCGCTCGAGGCGCTGGAGCCGGTCACCGTGATGCTCGGCACTGAGGTTGGACAACTGGCCGGACAGACTGTCTGCGAATGGTGCGATGCCCTGCTGGAGTTTGGCCAGATCGATATCGACTCGTTCGTCAACCTCACCCATATGCGACGCATGCTCCAGTGGCGCCCGGACCGAGACCAGCCGCGGAGCCCCTGCACCACCTTCTTCATGCAACTCGTTGACGACCTCGTCGACATCCTCCAGAGTCAGGCGCTCCTTGTCCCCCAGAAATCCCAGCAGGAGCAGCCGGTCGCACACCGAATTGATGCGCCGGGGAATGCCGCCTGTGGCCTTGAAGATCGCCTCGAAGACCCCGTCGCCGAATTCCGGCTTGCCCGTGCCGCCGGCGCACTTGAGGCGGTGCTCGATGTATCCCCGTGTTTCCTCGACGTCCAGCGGGCCGATGTGACAGGTCGCGGTGACCCGCTGCCGCAACTGCTGCATGTTCGGGTGCTGCAGGATCTCGCGAAACTCGGGTTGGCCGACCAGGAAGGTCTGCAGCAACGCCTGCTTGCCGAATTGGAAATTCGACAACATCCGGAGTTCTTCGACGGCCCGCGGCGTCAGGTTTTGCGCTTCGTCGACGATCAGCAGGCTGCGCTTGCCTTCGCTGACCTGCGTGACGAGGAAGGCCTCGATGGTCATCAGCAGGTCGGCCTTGGACACGTCCTTGACACGCACGCCAAACGCGGCGCCGACCATGCGCAAGGTGTCCTCGGCATCCAGCTGGGTACTCACCAGGTTCGCGGCAGTGACCGTATTGGGGTCCATGCTGTCGAGCAGACCGCGCACGATGGTGGTCTTGCCGGCGCCGATCTCGCCGGTGATGACGATGAAACCTTCGTTGCGCAAAAGGCCATACTCCAGGTATGCCTTGGCACGTCGGTGCTGCTTGCTACCGAAGTAGAAGCTGGGATCAGGATTGAGTTGGAAAGGCTTGCTGGTCAGCCCATAAAAAGCTTCGTACATGAATCAGAACTGCACATTCAGGTTACCCGTCAACGCAGTTTCCGTGTACGGATTGGTCGCACTGTCGAAGAACACCCGCCGCGCGCCGACGCTGGCACTCATGTTGCGGCCCAGTCGACTGGACACGCTGAGGTCCAGCGCCCGCAGCGTGGTACCAGATGCGCCGCCATTGCCCGACGTGCTTTGACGAGACACGAGGACATTCATCGACATGTCCGGCGTCAAACGATGCGCATACAACATGCTGAAGCCGCTCTGGTGCACAACTGTATTCGTCGACAGGTCGTCCACGGCCGTCACGAACGTACCCAGGGAACTGTTGGAGCCACGATTCATGATGAACGTGATGGTGTCGCGTACGCCCAGCAACGCGAACGACGCTTCCTGACGCCGCTGCAGCGAGACGGTGGACGTCAGGAAGTTGCTGATCACCTGCGTATCAGCACTCAGGCCGTTGTCCTGCATGAAACGGCTGACCAGTTCCGCGCGCTTCAGCGGATCGGGCTCCAGCGATGAAAACTGGCTGAACAGAAGGTCACTCAGCGACCCCAGCGTGGTGACCCCGGACTGCGCCGGCGAGTTCGCCACATCGCGGACGTCGGTGAAACGCCACGCCGTACGGGGCGTGCGATGCGAAATGCTGATGTTGTGCGATTGGCCGAACGACCGGTTCTCGATTTGTGCGGCAATCGTGGTTCGATCCGACAAGCGCCAGTTCAGCCCCAGGCCGGCAGACCCATAGGTCTGCTTCGCAGCAGAAGTGTAGTTGTTTGACTCGCGCGATACCAGCAAGGAGCCGCTGACTTGCGGATTGAAGGCATAAGTCAATGCCCCGTTGAGTCGGTCGGACTGAATCGAACGACCCAGGCTGTACTTGACATCCTGGCTGCTCCATCCGGCACTCCACCCGAGCGGCCCGCCACGCACCGCACCGCTGAGATTGATCGACGCATCAGTGGTTCGTATGTCCGAGGTGCTGGCGGCGTCCGAGTTGGAGTTCGTCCACCCATAACGGACTACGTAATCGGCGATACCGGCGAAGTTTCCTTTGAGATAAGGCGAGAGCCGGAAGGTGGAGGTTTCCGTCGAGTTGCCATTGAGTGAAGAGCCGTCCGTCGACTGTGTTCCGAAGGCGGAAACGGATTGCTGCGAAATGGTCCCGCTGAAATCAACGAAGGCAAACCCGTCCACGGCCTCCAGCGAGAACGCGGAATTCAACGAATTCTGCGACTGCCGCGCCGAACTCCCTCGCGCGTACATGATCTCGTTCAGCGAATAGTCGAAGCTGCCCTTCAGACGGCCGGCGTTGCTGCGAATGCTGATGCCAGGCCGGACGGTCGTGACCAGTTCGGACTTCTTGCCCGTGCTGCTGAGGGAAACGTTATCCGTAAACCGCTCGGTCACCGAGACGCGCGGCACCACCGACCAACGCGGCGCATTCGTGCCGGCCTCCTGGGCCACCGTGGTTGCAGGCGCCAAGGCGAGCCATGCAGCCACGCCCAGCATGCCGGTCATTGCCTTCGGCAACGACGGCTGCGTCAATACGATGATCCGGGATTCGAACACAAGCATTCAGACAGCCTTGTCACCGTAACCATAGCCGTACCCGTACTTGTAGCCATAACCATATCCACCACCGGCATTGGTGCGGACCTGATTGAGCAACAACAGCTTGACCGGGCACTGTTCGATGGCGTGCAAGGCGTCCTCGACATCGGAGCGGAGCGTCTTTTCGGCATGGATCACCATGACGATCTGGCCCATGTGGGTCGCCAGCACCCTGGCTTCCGTCGTCAGCAGCAGCGGCGGGGAATCGAACACGATGATCCGGTCCGGATATCGTTTTCCCATGTCCTCGACCAGCCGCGTCATGGCATCACTGGCCAACATCTCGGTTGCGCGATCATGTGGCGTGCCGCTGGGCAGAATGCTCAGCGTGTCGATATTGGTCTTGAGCAACATCGTCGACAAGTCGGCGGTCTCGTCCTGCAGCAGGTCGAGCAAGCCGGGGCCGGGAGGAAGTCCCAGCACACGCAATACGGACGGGCGCGCAACATCGGCGTCCACCAGCATCACGGTATTGTCCAGTTCCGCAGCAATGCTGATCGCCAGGTTGATCGCGGTAAAACTTTTTCCCTCACCCGGTACGGAACTCGTCACCATGATCAGGTTGCCATTCTCGATCGCGGTCGCGCCCTTGCCCATGGCATTGCCGATGAGCGGCCGCTTGATCACGCGGTATTGGTCTGCGATCTGCGATCGGGGTGCATTCGGCGTCACGATTCCGACGGCCGCCAGCGCATCCATATCCAGTTCGACCCGGCGCGACGTGGCCGTTCGCACCTTCGGTGGCGCCGGCGGGACGGAGGGTTCGACGCCTCGGGCCGGCTCTCGTGCCGCCGCCGGTGCGGGAGCCGGCTTTGGCGCAGGCTCCGGCATGTCGACGCCTGCGCGACGCAACTGGGCCAGCCGTTGTGTCGCCTGTTCAATCAGATTGCTCATCAACGATCACCCTGCCCGGTTGGCGAGCACGGTCAGAACAACCACGGCCGCAATAAACATTCCCAGCAAACCACTGGACGCCAAACCGAACTTCTTCAGGCTACGGCTCTCCCGCGCACGTGCTGCCTCCGAACGCACCAGTGTCACGACCCCGAGGATCGGCAGGCCGATGGTGTTGCGAACGGCACGTGCATCGAAGAACACGGCCCGCAACTGGCTCAGCACGAACGCCAGGCCCAGCCCCGCACCCAAGGCCGCGACCAAGGCCAACGGCAACAACAACAAGCGATTCGGCGCCACCGGCTTCTGCGAGGCGCGTGGAGGGTCGATCAATCGGAAATCAACCGACCCAGACGACCCCTCCAACTCGCCGGACAAGGATGCCGATTCACGACGCGCAACCAGGTCTTCGTAATTCTTCTTGTGGATCCCGTAGTCGCGATTCAGTTGCGCAAATTCGGCCTCGATCTGCGGCGCTGTCTTCAGCAATTCCTGGGCACGGCGCAATCGGGTTTCGTATTCGCCGACCCTGGCCCCCAAAGCAGCGACCTGCACCTCGGACCCGGCCAGCATGCGACCCAGTTCCTGGGTGATCAGACTCTGGTTCGGGCCTGCGGGAGCAACGGGGTTGGCCATGGCGGTCTTGCGCAGTTCCGCCATTTCCTTCTTCTTTTGCTCTTCCAGGTCCTTGATCAGACGACGCGCATTCACGACATCGGGATGGCGCTCTGTGAATCGCTGCAGCAATCCATCGAGATTCTGCTTCAACGCCGAAATGCGAGAGTCCAGTTCAGGCGTCGAGACATTGATCGCCGACTCCTGGAGAATGCTGCGGGACGTGATATTCGACGACTGGGACTTCTGCTCTTCGATCTGGCGTTTTGCCGAATCACGCGCCTTTTCGGCTTCACGAAGTTCCAACTTGGCCTGGCTTAGTTGCGCGGCGATCGCAGCAGCCTTGCCCGCCATGTCCTGCCCATCCGCCCCCTGCAACTCCATGTTGCGCAGGCGAAACTCCTTCAGGCGTGACTCCGCCTCTTCGAGCTTGACGACATAACTCTTGATCTGTTCATCGATGAACTTCTTCGCTGCGTCGGAGTCCTTGCGCGTGGCGCCGAGGCTGGATTCCACAAAGATTGAAACCAGGGACTGCACGACGCGTTTTGCGCGGTCGGGATTGACGTCCTGATAGGCAAGCGTATAGAGGTTGTCCCTGCCCGTATTGCGGATCTGCAAGCCCTTGGTCAACTTCTCGATCAGGTTTTCCTGTTCGGCCTTGGAGGTACTTCCAAGATCCAGGTCCGCCATGCGAATCAGCTTTTCGACATTCGGCCTGCTGATCAAGGTACGACTGAGCATGACCACTTGCTGCTCCACATTGGGCTGCACCGCCAGACCGGACATCAACGGCTTCAGAATGGATTGTGTGTCCACGAAAATGCGGGCGGACGCCTCGTACCTGTCCGGCACGGCCAATACCACCACGATGCCAATGATGCCGATGAACCACGACACGGCGAGCGCCGGCCAGCGATGGCGCCACATGCCTTTCGCGACCGAGACAACTTGACCTAGAAGCTCTTCCATCAGTTTTGATCCATCAGGCCTAACCCACTATTACACATGCCGCAGCGAGCCAGCCACGACACCAATCTCGCCGAAAGGCGATCAGAACCAACCCTGAGGAATCACCAGAACGTCACCGGGCCGCATTTCGACGTTTGCAGAAAGGTCTCCACGCTTGATCAGGTCCTTGATGCGCACGGCATAACGCTTGTCACCCTCCGCCGCCCGCAGGATTGACGCGGCATTTCCATCGGCGAAATCCGTCAGGCCGCCTACGGCGATCATCACGTCGAGCAAGGTCATCTTTTGCTTGTACGGCAGAAACTGTGGCTTGGCCGCTTCACCCACGACTCGGATCTGCTCGCTGTATGGCCCAACGAAGCTCGTGACGATCACCGTGACGATGGGGTCGCGCACATATTTGCTCAACGCCTTCTCGACATCACGCGCAATTTCGCTGGAGTTCTTGCCCTGGGCAACCAGCTCATCGACAAGAGGCGTCGTGACCTTGCCGTCGGGTCGCACCGGCACAGACATCGACAACTCCGGGTTGCGCCAAACGATGATGTTAAGACTGTCGCCTGGGCCAACAATGTAGTTGTAGTCAGGGGCAGCTGCAGTTGTTGGCGCCGGCGGATATTTGGGGTCGCTCGCGCACCCAACCAATGCCACCCCGGCAACAAGCGCAATCAGTCCACGCAACATCTTCTGACCAGTTCCGTTGATCGACATCATCACCAATTCCTTCACAAAACGAGCGCAAGCCGTTATCAGACTTGCAGAATATAGCGCAATTGATCGGTTAGGCCCCGTTTCCGGACGGCACAACTACAGACTTGTACCAAAGCTGCAACTAGTTCACATCCCTCAATTGGCGTTCAGGCCTTTGCCCGAGCAGGAGATAGGTACCACTTCATTCGGAAGTGGCAGCGAATTGAGCTTGGGCGTGGATGCGCGACACCCAGACCCCAAAGGACAAAAACACTGGGATTGAGTCGACCATTATGGATTGAACAGCAGATGGCATCTAGGCTCCGGCTACATCGGGCGGCCGCACCGTGTTCGTACGGCCAGCCCATCTTGACGACTGGCCGCTGCTAGGCGATCAAGCATGGAGGTCGGCCTGCAGTTGCCAGCGATGCGGGAGCAAGTATGCAACTCGGCCGGCCTGCCTTATCGGCAGTCGCTCGAGCACATCGCACATCCAGGCTGCGCAATCGCCGGCACGCCGGCCAGCAGCCACCGGCCAGGCCACGCAGATTGCAACCGCACCGCGGCGAAGTTCGATGCGGATGTCGACAAATGTCGGCCCTGCATCGAGCGCAACGGTAGCGGGAATGCAGATCTCGTTGCGCGTTTGACCGCCACCGCCCTTACGGTGCGGTGAGCGATGGGATGGACGCCCTCCACCCGAGAAGACAAAAAGCCCACCGAAGTGGGCTTGATGAGAATAGAGTGAAGTTTCTATGCCTACCGGTAGTTATTTGACCATTTTGCGACGCTGCGTGAAGCCCAGCCCAGCCAGAGCCAATCCCAGCAAAGCCAAGCTACCCGGCTCAGGGACCACAAAGCCAGCACTGAAGTCGCCAGTGATCTGATACGGCCCAGGACCACCAAGGCCGGTCACACCATCAATATCACCATTAGTCTGAATGCGGAGGTGGAACGGATCAGGACTAGTCCAGTAAGTCTTACCAAAGGCAGTCAAGGCGAAATCATCAAAGAAAATATCAAAGGCACCAGGAGGCCCAATCAAATCCCCCGTACCCCAACTCGTGGTGCTTGAACCGATCAGAATATCATCACCCAACCCCGCCGTGGCAGACGCATAGTCTGTAAAGCTGGTGAAGCCAGCACCACCCGGCGCAGAAAACACCGTGTCGCGAGCGGCGTCCAAATAAAGCTCAAGCTTGCCACCCGTACCTATGAATGTCGTCGCCGATGTTGCCACGCCCGTAGCCACAAACCTTGCATACAAATTGTAGCTAGGTGCGAACGCCAATGGCCCCCCCAACAGCGAATCGACAGGAGTCCCGTCAAACGCATAACTTGTAAACTGACCGATCGCAGACGCAGAAAACGCTCCGGGCCCTGTAAAGCCGAGCAATTCACTGTACTTACCAGTTAGGTTATTGACGACGTGCACGGCGCCTGCACCAGCCTCACCCGGGACAACCGTATCGTCGATAGTCCACGGAAGGAAGGCAGCCGTAGCTGCTGAACTGAACAATCCAATCGTGGCCGTCATGGCCAGCGACAGCAAGGTCTTTTTCATAATCACTCTCCTAAGAAGTTAAACATTGGAATCAAGGCCATGAGGCTCTGGGAGCCACACCAAACAGTAAGCATGGTTCGTGCCAGTCAAAAATGTTCAATGACATCAATGACTTAAGGGGATCACATCAATTGCCGAGTTTTAAGCGTAAAAAAAATCGACAGCCCGTAATAGTGAGTTCTGACGCTTTCAGATCGGCTATTCACCCGAATCGCCCCAGAATCCGTAGCCGTAGCTACACGGATCTTGACCCGTAGCGCGTCAAAGGACACCACAAGGGTAACCGTCTGGCAGTGGCACCCCTTGGACGCCGACGCTCAATCCTGCAGAGTCCGGCGATGGGGGACAGTTCCTCGATCCGATTGTTCGGATAGGACGATAGTCTCGTCAAGATGTCCGTGAGGTAAGCCAACGGTTCGTACCCATTGAGCTTTGCCGATTGGAGCGAGCTCATCATGGTGGCGGCGCGCTCACCACCCATCTCGCTGCCAGCGAACAACCATGTCTTTCTGCCCATGGCCCACGGACGCATCAAATTTTCGATATGGTTGTTGTCCACGGTCACGTTGCCGTCTTGCAG
The DNA here is from genome assembly GCA_027214345.1 of Comamonadaceae bacterium G21597-S1. Classification (GTDB taxonomy): domain Bacteria; phylum Pseudomonadota; class Gammaproteobacteria; order Burkholderiales; family Burkholderiaceae_C; genus CAISIP01. The sequence continues at coordinate 278,515 of JAPWHR010000004.1, read as the reverse complement.
ACAGCGGGTCAATGCTTCCCATCGTCGTAGGGTGTAGTCGATCGCCTTGGCTGTGGTCGTTCCGTCGGGCAACCGCTGGCGTTCGAGTTGGAGCCAAACGTGCAATTCGTCCCAGCTCGGCTTGGCGATGCTTTTGCGGATCCCCGATGGCCAGTGCAAATCTCACACCCGTGGCCACCCTAAGTTCCCCCAGGCAGGACGCCCGGACTATTACGACTCTGGGGTGACTGCGATGCGAGCAGCGGCCTCCTTGAGCCGGTAGCTCTTGCCCTCGAACTCCAGCATCGCGCAGCGGTGCATGAGGCGGTCCAAGATGGTGCTGGCCATGGTGACGTCACCCAGGTATTTGCCCCGGTCCTGCACCACCCGGTTGGATGTCACGACAATGGGCCGGCGCAGCTTGTAGCGTTGGTGCACGATGGCCTGCAGAACCTCGGCGGCATGCTCGCTGATGCGCCTGGCCAAGAACAGGTCGTCGAGGACGCGCAAGTCCGGTGCGACCCAGCCCTTGAGCAAATCGGTGCGCTCTGCGGTGTTGGCCAACGCGTAGCGGGCGAACTCGGTGTCGGCCTCCAAGTAGCGAACGTCATAGCCTTGCAGCGTGGCCGCAAACTAACGCTGGACATGCGTGACCTGGGCGAGTGCTGCGGCAAACACCGCGTAGCTCGATTACTCAAGATGGAAGGGCTACGCTCACAGACGGGTTACCGGCGCCGACCTGGGAAATATGGCGGCAAGCCCGCAGTCGTGGCCCCAAACCACCTGCAGCGCCAGTTCATTGTAGCCAAACCCAATAAAGCGTGGGTGACCGACATCACGTACATCCGTACCCATGAGGGCTGGTTGTACTTGGCAGTGGTCGTGGATCTGTTCTCTCGACAGGTGGTCGGATGGTCAATGGGCAACCGCATTGATACCAACCTGATACTCGATGCCTTGCTGATGGCCTTGTGGCGACGACGGCCCAAGGAACCGGTCACCGTACATTCGGATCAAAGAAGTCAATTCACCAGTCATGACTGGCAAGACTTTCTGCGCGACCACAACCTGGTCAGCAGCATGAACGGGCGAGGCAACTGCCACGACAACGCCGTGGCTGAAAGCTTCTTCCAGTTGCTCAAGCGCGAACGCGTTCGCCGTCAGATCTATCCAACCCGCAGTGACGCCAAGGCTGATGTGTTCAATTACATCGAGATGTTCTACAACCCAAAGCGGCGCCACGGCACTGCCGAGAATATTTCTCCGGTAGAGTTCGAACAACGTCATTTCCAACGGCTCAAAAGTGTCTAGGGAACTCGGGTCGATTCATTGACTCATAGCCAATAAAAGTAGACTGCACGTTACTAGAAATAAAATGTCCCTAAAACTTGAATCAAACGTCGATCCGCCAAAACACCGAATTCACTATTAGCCCCTCCAATATTTTGTTGAAGCTGCAAGCTAAGATCAAAATTGGCCCAGTGGCGCCGCAACTCGAACCAAGCCAATTTGCTCCTATCCTCCAAGTTTACACGTAGATAGGCGGTCAAGTCTAAGTCCTTGAGCCAGATATCCTTTTGGGTCAAGTACAACAAAAAAGCTTGTCTCGGCGCCAACTCCTGTCGACGCAACGCCTCTCGCAAGTATGCAAGTTGTGCACCAGGCGTGACCGTCAATCCATTCCACGCAGATTTATCTAACCCGAAACCGTTGTACTGGTACTCGGCTGTAATGGATGTTTTTCCTAGAGTTGTATACGTAACACCCCCAGCGAAGCGGCTACGCGTAGCTTCTCGCAGCGGCGCCATGGCAACTGCGCGACTCAATAACTCCGGTTCACGTCCATGGGTCCACTCCAAATGCCCTGTTGCTGCATCCGACAACAACGCAGTCAAGTTCGCTCCGATGGACGTCGGCAAGCTTTCCTCTTTATATAAAAACACCTGCGAGTTCAGGCTTTCAGATAAACGAGTCCCCAAAGTAACTAACACTCGGTCACGGTTGTTTGTCGACCCAAGATCCAAACTCCATCCATCCGTTCCCGGTCGCGTTGATAATTTCGGAGAGTAGGCAAAAGACAAAGAACCTCCATCCCATATTTTCTGGCCACGCGCCATTACGGAACCAATTCGATTCTGCCGCAGCACAAACGGGTCGGCACTCGTCAGAATTCGTAGACTTCCATCCCGAAAAAAATCAGTCGGGTTGTAGCCATATGCTGGCCCATTGCGCAAATTGATACGCCCAATATCGAAGACCACCGTCGACCCTGTTGGCTGCCAACTCAAATACGCCTCACGCAAGCTATTAACTGTCCCGTTAGCGCTCATGCCTTTCGGACGAACGATATCTAACCGATCCGAAAAGAATAGGCGCATCCCAGTACCAACTCGCCTAGAGTAGGTTAAGTCAAGAGAGATGCGCCCTATATCCACTTGAGAGGCGCCATGCCGCTGAATCGCATTTCCAACAGCCCCTTCAACAAATAACTTGGTGCTGCTCGATGGGTCTGTTTCTTCAACAACCTCGACAGGCGCACTTTCTAGGCTCAATGCATCGATCTGCGCCACCGCATTGACTGCTGAGAAAATCAAAAGTGACGCTACAAGCGCTCGTAAACCAGAATCAATTAATACGTTATTCGTCATCTCAAGCGCCTCAATTGGGTTGGAATCGCGGTAAATAATCACGCTGCATCCAGGTTTCAGGGATATTGCGTGCCGCGTAATCCGAAAAACGCATCAGAGTCACGGCCTGCGGGTCAAGTCCATCAATGATTACTGACTCGGTAGGTCGATCCGCCCCCAATTGCGATTGAAACTTTCTATAGTAAACAGTTTTCAGCAGCTTGGATGATTCGGCGAAAAATCGAGCCTTGATAGGTCTGCTATTCTCAATGTCAACCCACATCTCAATGCTTGCGTATGTGACATCCGGTGACGTTGCGACCAGCCCCAGTTTATAGGCCTTTCGCACTTGACGCTCACCATTTTGGACCTCCTCTTCCCCCAACAACGTCGGGCGATAGTCCTTCCCGAGATTGACCGTCGCCACATCTCCGTTAGAAGCCTGTCCAAGTAAACGCTGCTGAGGAGATAGGCGAACACTTGCCTTGTTTGTAGGATCATAAAACCACATGTCGCTGCCATTTTTCAACATTAACTTCCCTAAATCACGCGCTGGCAACACGAATCTGACCAGGCTCGAATACTGACCATCCACTTGCAGTCTTGAGTAACTTTGGAGCGTGCTGGTATCGACTTGGCGACCCTTCTGAAAGTCCGTCAACGTGACCGTCACACTGAAAGAGCGGCCCGGATTTCTGATCGCATCACTGGCGGCGAGAATCTCATCAGCAGTGGGTGCCGCACAAACACTCCCAGCACCAAAGACCAATACAGCAAATGCGAATTTAAGTATGTTCATCATGGCGTCGTCAACCGTTGTCATACATGGCGTAGCGCGTCTACCACGTCAAGACGCGCTGCTCGATAGGCTGGCCACCATGCCGAAAGCGTCGCAATAACAATCAATCCAAACGTGGTGCCAAAAATCATCGAGTTTTGACCCCAAACGGAAATCGTAAATGGCAACGGAGCAACACTCGCAGGAGGAAGCCAAGTCATACCAGAGTGATTTATGGCAACGGACAGCACCAGCGCCAGCACTGCACCAAGTACTGCTCCAAACACTCCGAGAAGCGCCCCTTCCAAGACAAACAGTCGCAAGATACCTCCTCTTCGCAAGCCAATTGCACGCAACGTGCCTATCTCAACCGTTCGTTCCACGACGGTCGTATTCATCGTATTGCTGACGGTAAAAAGCACTATGCTGCCAATGAGCAAAAATACGAAGCCAAAAATCGTATCGAACATCAGCATCGTTTGAACAAAAAAAGGATTCAGTTCCTGAAAGTCCAATATAGTCAATGGCTGGTCTACAGAGAATCGATCCAAGATTGGCTGTAGTCTAGCTCGCGCTACAGGCATCTGTTCGGAACGCCGTAATTGCAGCATTATGGAGGTGGCCTTAGGAGTTGACCTTCCATAGACGAGTTGCTGCAACCGCTCGAGATGCATGATCATCGATACTTCGTCGAGCTCCTTGATACCTTGGTCCTCTGCTCGAATAACCTGAAGTGATGCAACATTCGGCGCACCTCTCGCATTTACAACCAATACTTCTATTTTCGGCGCACCAGAAGGGCCAGACGTCCCTGCAGGAGGCTTTTCAAGCATCCCCAATTGAGCGATGTCATCGGGCATAGCTTCACCATCAGACTTTGCCTGCTGCACTGGCTTTGGACATTGATCAATTTTTAGGGCATCACACAATTGCAGAACTCGAGCAACTCCTGTTCCAACGACAGCGGCGTCTGGCGAGGATCCTTCCATCGCACTCAAAGGCGCCTTGCTACGTAGGCCAAAGTCATTCCATTGCCGCATTCGATTGATGTCCTCAGCCACATACCCATGGCCAATGACCGTTCTGGATACGCTTGCAGAGTAATTGCCGGCAATACCACCAAACTGCAAAGCAGGCGTCGCGACGAGAACCAGATCTCGCAGAATTTCGTCGCCATTAATGGCTGCTAACAAGTTCTGATAATTCGAAATCCCGTACGCGATTGGATTGCCGCTACCGTATAGATAAAAGTCTCGATGTTGAATCTGCAAATGCCCATCTTTCTGGACATGCGTCGTCTGCATTTCATGACCTATGTTTACCTTGAATCCCCCGAACAAAAGGATTGCCGACGAGCCAATCGCCATACCAAGCAACGTCGCCAACGACCTCCGCCGATTCCTCAACAGATTCCGCAACGCCAGGTTGAACGTCATCATCATGACGATTCCCCAAATCCCTTGCGCTGGATCTTCTGAATCAAGCCATCCTTCAGATAAATAATATCGTCCGCCGCCTTGATCACCTCCGGGTCGTGGGACGAGAACAGAAACGATATCTCGTACCGCTCCACCAGCCGCCGCATCAGGTTCAGAATCGCCGCCCCCGTCTGGCTGTCCAGATTCGCTGTGGGTTCATCGGCAATCACGAGTTTCGGCTTGCGCGCCAGCGCGCGGGCAATCGCCACGCGTTGCCGTTGACCGCCAGACAGTTGCCCGGGCAGGTTTTTTGCCCGGTCGCTCAGGCCCACGGCTTCGAGCAGGCGCGGGACGCGGGTGCCTCGTTTCTTCGCAGACGCGCCCGCCAGCAGCAACGGGTACTCGATGTTCTCGTAGGCGCTGAGCACCGGCAGCAGATTGAAGTTCTGGAAGATGAAGCCGATGTTCCTGGCCCGAAAATCCGATAACTCGTCGTCATTGAGTTCCGCGACCTTGGTATCGGCGACGACGATCTCGCCCTTGTCCGGGCGATCGATGCAGCCGATCATATTGAGCAGCGTTGTCTTGCCGCTGCCGGACGGCCCGAGCAGGACGGTGAAGCAGGCGTGGCGCACCAGGATGTTCACGCCCTTGATCACGGGCACGCTGACGCTGTCGAGCTGGTAGGTCTTCTCGACCTGGGACAACACCGCCACCGGCCCGGTCTTGATCACCTCCTCGGCTGGCAGCTCGGAGTTGACTTCGGCTGACTCTTCCGCTACTTCATCCGCCATCTTCCACGCCTCCAGATACCTTCCATGTGCAGACCGATCGGCTCGTTCACCCACCGTCGCGCCGATCGAACGCCCATGCGAGCATCTTGACCCGGGCAACAAACAAACAGACAAACAAAAAATCGGCCACCGCGGCAATGATTATGGCGGCATAAGGCTCAGGGCCAAACCCCTTTGGCATCGCCTAGGGCACAAGCGGCCAACAAATGCGCGGTTGTACCGCGACGATTGCGCATTCCAGACACGAAGGACTTGGCCCGCTCGCCGGTGGCGCCGACATCGGGCCCCCCGTCGATCTGTGATCGCGCAGAGCATGCCGGCGGCGATTCCACCGGCGCTCCTCTGAACCGGCTTCGGCGTACCGTGGCTGGCCTCGGGGCCGTCGCTGGAGTACCATGCGCAGCGAACAAGGTTGGTCATGGGTACGGCGCGGCAAAGGTAAAAAAGGCAATGGCATCATCACGGCAAGACACGCTGGACATGGGCAAAGGCCGTGACGATGAGCTTGCGCACCATGAACATGGCCGGGACGACACTCCCTTTGCTGCGACCGACCCGCTGCCACTTCCCCGCCAGCCCCAGCTCAGCAGCCGTGACCGTGCGGCACAATTATTGATCGCACCCAGCGCCCTGATGACCCTGAGCCTGATCGAGGCCAAGATCGTCGTCAGCTACATGCACCCGGAGACCGTCCCCGCTGGCGAGACCTTCATCACCGAGGGTGATGCCGTCAACACCGGCTTCATGGTTCTGCTGCTCGACGGCGAGGTGCTGGTCGAAAACATCACGGTCAGTCGTACCAAGCCGGTCACTGTGACGGTGCTGGGTCCGGGCAGCCTGATCGGAGAGATGGGTTTGCTCGATACCGGTCCTCGATCGGCGTCGTGTACTGCCAGCACCGACATCCAGTGCGCCGTGCTCACGCGCGATGCGCTCGAATCCCTGATCGAGGAGCAACCGGCCATGGGAGCCAAGTTCCTGCTGGCGGTGTCGGCCCGAATTGCCGAGCGTTACCGCGAAACCCAGAAGAAGCTGGTGCTGTTCGCACGCCTGGCCGCGACCATGCAGCAGGAACTCGATCGCCAGACCTGACATCGACCGCCACCGCCTGACGGCGCACTGTGGCAAGCTTGCCGGATCGACAACGCACAACGCTCTCGCGGCCACCCCATTCCATGACCCAGATTCTGATGGTATGCACCGCCAACATCTGCCGCTCGCCAATGGCGCAGATGGTGGGGACACACCTGGCCACGCAGGCGGGCCTGGCTGGCCGGGTCTCGTTCGAGTCCGCCGGTACGCAGGCCGGACGTTTCAGCGAGCCTCCCGATCCGCGGACCAAGGCCGCCCTGCTCAAACGCGATTACCCGGTCGGCAAAAAGCGATCCCGCCGCGTCAAGCCGGACGATTTCACGCGTTTCGACCTGATCCTCGCGATGGACCAGTCCAACCTGGATGACCTGCACAAGGTCTGTCCCGACGAACACCGTGGAAAGTTGCATCTGTTCCTGGCGTTCGCGCCGCAACTGGCCCTGCGCGAGGTGCCGGACCCATACTTCGGCGGCCCGCAAGGCTTCGACCGGGTGCTGGAATTGTGCGAAGCCGCCGCTGCAGGGCTGATTCTGCACCTGCGCCAAGGCGGTGTCTTGCCCGCTCAGACCTTGTAATAGTCCCGGTACCACTCGACAAACCGGCCGATGCCGGTCTTGACCGGCGTGGCCGGCACGAAACCGACCCAGTACCGCAAGGCGTCGGTGTTCGCATAAGTGGCCGGCACGTCGCCATCCTGCAGTGGCAGCAGGTTTTTCTCGGCCTTGCGCCCCAACGCCTCCTCGATGCAGCCGATGAAGTCGAGCAACGGCACCGGATTGTTGTTGCCGATGTTGAACACACGATACGGCACGTTGCTGGTGGCCGGGTCGGCCTGCAAGGGGTCGTAGGACGCATTCGCCGTCGCCGGACGGTCAAGCACACGCAAGACGCCTTCGACGATATCGTCGATATAGGTGAAATCGCGCTGCATGTTGCCTTCGTTGAAGACATCGATGGCGCGCCCTTCGAGGATCGCCTTGGTGAACAGGAACAGCGCCATGTCCGGCCGTCCCCAGGGCCCGTACACGGTGAAGAAACGCAGTCCGGTGGTCGGCAGGCCGAACAGATGGCTGTAAGTATGCGCCATCAGCTCGTTGGCCTTCTTGGTCGCCGCATACATGCTGACCGGGTGGTCGACGCTGTCGTGTTCGGAGAACGGCATGCGGGTGTTGCCTCCGTACACGCTGGAGCTCGACGCATATACCAGATGCCCGACCTGGTTGTGCCGGCAGGCCTCCAGGATGTTCATGAACCCGACCACGTTGCTGTCGATGTACGCATGCGGGTTCTGCAGCGAATACCGCACGCCGGCCTGCGCCGCCAGATGGATCACCCGATCAAACTTCTCGACGGAGAACAGCTTGGCGATGCCTTCGCGGTCGGCCACGTCGCCCTTGATGAAGCGAAAGTTCGGGTGGGGCGTGAGCCGGTCGAGTCGGCTTTGCTTGAGCGACACATCGTAATAGTCGTTGAGGTTGTCCAGTCCGACGACCTCATCACCACGCTCGAGCAGTCGGAGCGTTGCCGTCATGCCGATGAATCCGGCGGCGCCGGTCACAAGAATCTTCATGGTTGCGAGCCTGGTAGTCTGAATCGGTGCCTATCTTAGCCGCTCCCCACGGTGGTTCCCCGCGCCCGGCCGCACGCGCGACCGTATGCGGAGCAACCCTCAGAGCGCCAGTCGCCGGCAGATCTCCAGCGTCGGGGCACTTTGGTTCATGGTGTAAAAATGCAGCGCCGGCGCACCACCGGCGCGCAGTTTTTCGCACAACCCGGTCACCACGTCCAGGCCGAACGCCCGGATAGACGCGATATCGTCGCGGTAGGCCAGCAGCCGAAGCTTGATCCAGCGTGGTATCTCCGCGCCGCACATGTCCGAGAAACGCATCAGCTGGCTGGCATTGGTGATCGGCATGATGCCGGGCACGATCGGCACGTTGACACCCATGTGCCGCGCATCGTCGACGAAGCGGAAATACGCGTCCGGGTTGTAGAAATACTGGGTGATGGCCGAGTTGGCTCCGCTCTTGACCTTCATCGCGAAGGCATGCAGGTCATGTTCCGGGCTGCGCGCCCGTGGATGGGTCTCCGGATACGCCGCCACTTCCAGGAAGAAGTGGTCGCCGGTCTCGTCCCGGATGAATTCGACCAGGTCCGACGCATGGCGGAATTCGCCCTCGGTTCCATACGGGCTGGGTGCATCGCCGCGCAGCGCCACGATGCGCCGCACGCCCTTGGCCTGCAGCATCGCGATCTGCTCGCGGACACTGGCCTTGGTGGCGCCCACGCAGGAAAAATGCGGCGCGGCCTCGACGCCCTCGGCCATGATCTCGGCAATGGCGCCGAAAGTGCCTTCCTGCGTGGAGCCGCCGGCACCATAGGTCACCGAGCAGAACTCGGGCTTCAATGCATACAAGGCCTGTCGGACCGTACGGATCTTCTCCGCGCCTTCAGCCGTCTTGCCCGGAAAGAATTCCAGGCTGATCGGCAGTTGGGTTTCATGCATGGCGTTCACTCCTGTGCACGGGTTGAATGGATGAAAAATTCTTGGTTGCCGTCACCCCCCTGGATGGACGACGAAAAATAGTCGACGACACACAGGCCCAGCGCCTGGTGTGCCGCACGTACCCGCTGCTCGACCACCGCGTACAGGCTGCGATCGGTCACGATGCCGCCCTTTCCAACCTGACCTGGCTGCAACTCGAACTGCGGCTTGACCAGCATCAGCACGAAACCGCCCGCCTTGAGCAAGGGCACGGCCGCCGGCAACACCAGGGTCTGCGAGATGAAGGCCAGGTCGCCGACGATCAGGTCGAACCCGTCGAATGCGCCGTCCTGGTCGGCCGCCGGCAAACCGGGCAACACGTCGCTGGCGGTCAGGTTCCGCGCATTGATCTGCTCCAGGCAGCCCACCCGCGCATCGCCGCGCAGGCGCAGGTCGAGCTGGCCACTGCCCACGTCTACGCCGACGACATGCCGCGCCCCGGCCTGCAGCAGGCAATCGGTGAAGCCACCGGTCGACTGGCCCAGGTCCAGGCACAAGGCATCGGCCACCGACAAGCCGCAATGCGCCAGCGCCCCCGCGAGCTTGAGGCCCCCGCGCGACACGTACCGCGCCTGCGCATCGTCCAGCAGTTCAATCTCCGCATCGGGCGCGACGTCGTCGCCGTTCTTGCCCACGCGACGCCAGTCCTCGCCGAGCCGCCACCGCACGCCGTCGGCAATCAGCCGCTGCGCCTGCGAGCGCGTGCCCGCCAGGCCGCGTTGAACCAGCAGTTGGTCGATCCGCATGGGGCTCCGATCCGGTGACGAATAGTGATGCGCGCCCCGCTGACGGAACCCACAGGGCCCCGACCAGGGAAACGTCGAATGCCTGAACGTCGGAGCAACCGCTTCAGGCCATCACTGGCCAGCGGCAGCGCCGACGACAGGTTCAATAACGGTAGGTTGCCGACTTGTACGGGCCGGCCTTGTCCACGCCGATGTACTTGGCCTGCTCGTCGGTCAGCTCGCTGAGCATTGCGCCGACCTTCATCAGGTGCAGGCGCGCCACCTTCTCGTCCAGGTGTTTCGGCAACACATAGACCTTGCCGGCCTTGTAGGCCTTGGGCTTGGTGAACAACTCGATCTGGGCAATCGTCTGGTTCGCGAAGCTCGACGACATCACGAAGCTGGGGTGGCCGGTGCCGCAACCCAGGTTCACCAGTCGGCCCTTGGCCAGCAGGATGATGCGCTTGGACGGTTTCTTGCCCTTGGCCGGAAAGATCACATGGTCGACCTGCGGTTTGATCTCTTCCCACTTGCACTTGGACAGCGACGCGACGTCGATCTCGTTGTCGAAGTGGCCGATGTTGCAGACGATGGCCTGATCCTTCATCGTCTCCATGTGCTTGTAGGTGATGACGTTCTTGTTGCCGGTCGCGGTCACGAAGATGTCGGCCTTGTCGGCGGCATATTCCATCGTCACGACCTTGTAACCTTCCATCGCCGCCTGCAGCGCGTTGATCGGGTCGATCTCGGTCACCCAGACCTGGGCGCTGAGCGCGCGCAGCGCCTGAGCGCAACCCTTGCCCACGTCACCGTATCCGGCGACCACGGCAACCTTGCCGGCGATCATCACATCGGTGGCACGCTTGATCGCGTCCACCAGCGACTCGCGGCAGCCGTACAGGTTGTCGAACTTGGACTTGGTCACCGAATCGTTGACATTGATCGCGCGCAGCGACAAGGTTCCCTTGGCCGACATCTCGTTGAGCCGCAACACGCCGGTTGTCGTTTCTTCGGTCACGCCGATGATGTGCTTGAGCCGACGGCTGTACCAGGTCGGATCCTGCTTGAGCTTGGCCCGGATGGCGGCGAACAGGCAGGTTTCCTCCTCGCTGGACGGCTTGGCCAGTACCTTGATGTCCTTCTCGGCCTGCGCGCCCAGGTGCATGAGCAAGGTGGCGTCGCCACCGTCGTCCAGGATCATGTTCGGGCCTTCCGCCTTCGACCCCTTGGAGCCGAATTCGAAGATCCGGTGTGTGTAGTCCCAGTAGTCGGCCAGCGACTCACCCTTGTAGGCGAACACCGGCGTGCCGGCCGCCACCAGCGCCGCGGCGGCATGGTCCTGGGTGGAGAAAATGTTGCACGAGGCCCAGCGCACCTGGGCGCCGAGTGCCTGCAAGGTCTCGACCAGCACGCCGGTCTGGATCGTCATGTGCAAGGAGCCCGCGATACGCGCACCCTTGAGCGGCTGCGCCTTGGCGTATTCCTCGCGGATCGCCATCAGGCCGGGCATCTCGGTCTGCGCAATGGTCAGTTCCTTGCGGCCCCATGCGGCCAGGCTCAGGTCGGCAATCTCATGGTCCTGGTTCTGAATCGGTGTCAATACGGCGCTCATGCTTCACTCCAATGGTTGTAGGCAAACAAGCACTGGCTGTGGGGCAATCTTGGGGGGAAGGCTCACCGCACAGACCAGTGGGTGAGCGCCGTTGGGGCGATGGCCGGAACCGGAGAGTCCTGGCCATGCTGTCCGAGCCTCGTTCACATCGACGTGAACTGCAACGCTCCTCGGAAGGCGATAATTCTAACCTTTTCCCGACCCGGCACGGCCGTGCCCGCGCACAAAGAGCCCGAACGCGGGCGTCGCCGCCGCAGTCCCCACACGCACAACACGACATGTCCTACCAGGCCGAAACACGGCGCCGCCGCACCTTTGCCATCATCTCCCACCCCGACGCGGGCAAGACCACGCTGACCGAAAAGCTGCTGTTGTTCTCGGGCGCGATCCAGATCGCTGGCTCGGTCAAGGCGCGCAAGGCCAGCCGCCACGCCACCAGCGACTGGATGGAGATCGAGAAGCAACGCGGCATTTCCGTGGCTAGTTCGGTGATGCAGATGGTCTACCGCGACCATGTCATCAACCTGCTCGACACCCCCGGTCACAAGGACTTCTCGGAAGACACCTACCGCGTATTGACCGCCGTGGATGCGGCGCTGATGGTCATCGACGCCGCCAACGGCGTCGAGGCCCAGACCCGGCGCCTGATCGAGGTCTGCCGTCAGCGCAATACCCCGATCATCACCTTCGTCAACAAGATGGACCGCGAGGTACGTGAGCCGCTGGAACTGCTCGATGAGATCGAGCGCGAGTTGCGCATGTCCTGCGTGCCGCTGACCTGGCCGGTCGGCCAGGGCAAACATTTCGCCGGAATCGTCAACTTGCGCACCGATGCCATGACCGTATTCCAGGCCGGCCAGGACCGCCGTCCACAGGATTTCGACACCATCCCATTGGCCGAACTCGAAACCTTGCAGCGCCGCTTCGGCCATGACTTCGAGCAAGCACAGGCCAACATGGAACTGGTCAGCGGCGCATCGCCGGCATTCGATCGCGACGAATTCCTGGCTGGTCACCAGACGCCGGTGTTCTTCGGCTCCGGCGTCAACAACTTCGGTGTCATGGAAGTGCTCGACGCCCTGGTCGACCTCGCGCCGCCGCCGCAGCCGCGCATCAGCTCGGTGTTGCCGCCCAAGGCCGGCGCCAGCGCCGCGCCGGTGGTCACGACGGTCGAACCGCAACAAACCGCGTTTTCCGGCGTGGTGTTCAAGGTGCAGGCCAACATGGATCCGTCGCACCGCGACCGCATCGCCTTCGTGCGCATCTGCTCCGGCAAATACACGCCGGGCATGAAGCTCAAGGTGCAGCGCACTGGCAAGGAATTGCGTCCGACCAGCGTCGTGACCTTCATGAGCCAGCGCCGTGAAGCGGTGGAGGAGGCCTTTGCCGGCGACATCGTGGGTTTCACCACCCACGGCGGCGTCCAGCTCGGCGACAGCATCACCGACGGCTCGGTCGTGCTGCAGTTCACCGGCCTGCCGTTCTTCGCGCCCGAGCTGTTCCAGACCGTGATCCTGAAAAATCCGCTGAGAACCAAGCAGTTGCAGCAAGGTTTGGCGCAACTGGGAGAAGAAGGCGCAATCCAGGTGTTTCGCCCCGAGATCGGAGGCCCGATGCTGCTCGGTGCCGTCGGCCAACTGCAGTTCGAGGTGGTGCAACACCGGCTCAAGGGTGAATACGACGCCGACATCCGGCTCGAGTCCTGCCAATACGTGGGAGCGCGCTGGATCACCGCCGACACCCCGCAGGAACTGCGTGCCTTCGTCGAAGCCTACCCGGCCCGGATGGCACGCGACGCCGCCGACACGCTGGCATACCTGACCACCTCGCCCTACGACGTGCGCCTGGCCCAGGAACGGTTTCCGAAGATCCACTTCCATCCGTTGCGCGAACACGCAGGCCTCGCACTGCAGGCTGCTGGATGACCGACGACAAGGCCATGCAACCGCTCGAACAGTGGCCTGAAGCCGACAGGCGCCAGATCTTCGGTGTTTTCACTGATATTGACGACACGTTGACGACTGATGGCGCAATTACAGACGAAGCCTTGGCAGCCCTGGGCCGCCTGAAGGACGCCGGCTTGCATGTGATCGCGATCACCGGGCGCCCGGTGGGCTGGAGCCTGCCGTTCGCCCGCAGCTGGCCGGTCGACGCCATCGTGCCGGAAAACGGCTCGGTTGCGCTGGTACGCGACATGGCGCATTCGCCACATGGCCAAGTCCCGGTCGGGGTACGCCGCCTGTACCAGCAGGACGAAGCCACCCGCCGCGCCAACTTCGCCCGCATGCAGCAGGTCGCGCAGCGGGTGTTGCGCGAAGTGCCCGGCAGCACGCTGGCCCAGGACTCGGCGGGCCGGGAGACCGATATCGCCATCGATCACAGCGAATTCGCCCACCTGTCCGCATCCGATATCGCGCGGGTGGTGAGCATCATGCAGTCCGAAGGCATGTCGGCCACCGTCAGCAGCATCCATGTCAATGCCTGGTATGGCGGGCACAACAAGCTCGAAGGTGCGCGCTGGATCGTGCGCGAACTGTATGGACGGGATCTTGACGCCGAACGCCACCGGTGGGTCTATGTCGGCGACTCCACGAACGACCAGCTCATGTTCGAGGCTTTCTCCAACAGTGTCGGCGTCGCCAATATTCGCCGGTTCCTGTCTGATTTGACCCATTTGCCGCATTATGTGAGCCGTTACGAGCGCGGCGCCGGATTTGGCGAAATGGCCACGCTGTTGCTGGAGCCGCGCACGGCGAGCCACCGTCCAGCCTGAAGCGGGACCACACCGTGACGTCGCGCCAGCCCCTGCCCCACGCCCGCCTCGGCCTGGCCGCCATCTTTGGCTCCACCTTCCTGGAGCTGATCGGTTATTTCATGCTGCTGCCGCTGCTGCTATTGCGGCTCAAGGGCGCCGACGTCTCCAGCACTGTCGCCGGCCTGTTCGCGGCCTGCGGCTGGGCCGGCATCTTTCTGTTCACGCCGTTCAGTTCCTGGGTTGCACAGCAGTTGGGACGCCGCCCGGCCCTGTGGCTGGCGGCTGCTGTTCCCGCCCTGGCGTCGCTGGGATTCGCGCTCACGGACGACCTGGCCTTGTGGTTCATGCTCGAACTGCTGGCCGGCGCGGCGTCCGGCCTGCGCTGGGTGCTGGCCGAGGCGGTGGTGGCCGAATTCGCTCCGCCGGGTCAGCGCGGTCGATATGTCGGCCTGTTCGAGACCATGGTCGGCACCACCTTCGTCATCGGCCCGGCGATACTGGTCTGGGTCGGACCGACCAGCATCACCGCGTTGTGGGTGGCGATCGGGTTCATCTTCGCCGGGCTGCTCTGGACCTTCCTGGTGCCGGAGATGCCGCCCGCCGCCGACGCCAGGACCTCTCCTGTCGGCATCCGCGGCGTCTGGCATGCGCTGGTGCAACACCCGGTCATCATGATGGCCGGATTCATCGGCGGTTTCTTCGAAAGCGGCGTGACTTCCATCCTGCCGCTGTACGGGTTGGCGCTCGGGCTGACCGCCGCGTCCGCTGCCTTGCTGGTCGCCGCCAGCGGCCTGGGCAGTGCCCTGATGATGTTTCCGGTCGGGCTGGTGGCGGACCGCTTCGCCGACCAGGCCGCCGGCCGCAGGCAATGCATGCTGGTCCTGGCGGGCGTCACGCTGGCGGCCACCATCGCACTGCCCATGGTGGCGCAGATCGGCTGGCTGGCTTGGCCGGTCGTGTTCCTCTGGGGTGGCGCCGGCGGCAGCCTCTACACCTTGGCCATGATCGACATCGGCGCACGCGAAACGGGCGTGACCCTGGTCAACAGCACGGCCGTGTTAGTGCTTACCTACACATTCGGCAGCATGGCTGCTTCCGCCGCGTCGGGATTCCTGCTGCAATGGTCCCCGGTCGCCGGTTTCTCGGCATTGCTGGCCATCGTCGCCGGCCTGGGTTGCCTGGGTCTGTGGCGAACCCGCCGGGTCCGGCCGCTGCCCGTGCGCTGACGCAGCCGCCCGGCGACTGCGGCGCGCACGGCAGCACCAGGGCTACACCAGCGGGCGAATCGCGGGGCGGCCGTCGTCCCAGACATCGGCCAGCCGCTCCAGCGCCTTCGGGTTGACGATCTGCAGGCGGCCGTCGCGAATGCGGTGTAGTCCGGCCCGCTCGAGCAGACGCAAGGTCCGGTGGGTATGCGCCAGCGACAGCCCCATGGCATCGGCGATCAGCTGCTGGGTCAGTGGAAACACGATGCCCTCCCGCGGCGCTGGATCGAGCAGGGCCGCGGCGCGCTTGTACAGCACCAGCAACAGGGTTGCGATCCGCTCCGCCGCACTGCGACGGCCCACCGACACCAGGTTCTCGTCGAGCAGGGCTTCTTCGTGTGCCGCCAACCAGGTGATCGAATAGCCCAGTTCCGGCGCTTCGCGATGAATCTGCCACACGGCGTCGCGCCGGAACGGGCACAACCAGACATCGGTCAGCGCTTCGACCCCGTGCAACGAGGCGTCGGCCACCTTCTCCTGCAAACCGACAAAATCCCCTGGCAACAGGAAGTTCAGCACTTGGCGGCGTCCGTCCCGCAGCGTCTTGAATCGGTAGGCCCAGCCTGAGAACAGCGTGAACAGGGGTGCCTCGTCCTGCCCCTCGGCAATCAGGGTGGTGCCGGCCGGCTTGTGTTGCTGCGGCAGTCGCAGGGCCTCGACCATGGAACGGTGGGCATCGGCGATGGGCGCGAACATCGCCACGTCTCGCAGCGGGCATTCGGAACAGCGAACCGTCGACAAGCGGGGCTCCCTGGCTCAGCCCAGGCGCGGGACCATGGTGCAACGTACGTCAAATGAGGCTGCAGCCAGCTGCGTCCGCGCGAACAATCGGGCCATGTCAGCCACGGCACCAGCCACTCGAAACCCCATCATGATCATCCGTACCATCCTGTGCGTGTGTGCGCTGCGCATCGACGCAGTTGCCATCGGCAAACTGTTCCAGGAGACCCGCGCGCTCAGGGGGGCCGCCGGCATCGACGGCGCCATCATATCGGACGGCGAGCGGGTCGCCCACCTGCTGGTTGGCGTGCGTGATGCCGTCGACGCGGTGGTATTGCAGCTTCGCTCCGACGCGCGCATGGCCGAACCCATGCTGCTGGCCATGCAGGACATCGAAACGGACCATCGCCCTTGGCCCCTGGCCGGATGGAAGGCCGGATGGGCCACGCCCGACGTGCTGGACACGATGACCGAGGTCGCGAAGTCGCAATCCGACGGCCGACTGCCCGACACGCTTCGGGCCTTGCTGGGCCGCTGCGATCTGTTGTAGCGCCAGCCTCACGTCGACGCCGACGGAAGAAACGCACTGACCATCGTGCCCTTGCCGGGGCTGGAGTTGATCTGCATGCTGCCGCCGTGGGCCTCGACGCGGTACCGCATGCCCGCCAGGCCGTGGCGGCCGACCGACGCCGAGCGCACATTGAAGCCGACGCCGTCGTCCTGGACCGATACCTGCACCGCGCCCTGCCGCGGCTGCTCCAGGCGGACCACGACCCGGCGCGCTTGCGCGTACTTGCGGATGTTGGTCAACGACTCCTGCACCAGGCGGTACAGCGTCAGGTTGACATCGGGCGCCAGATCGACCTCCTGCAGCGCCTGTTCGACCTCGATGCCCAGCCCTTCCGCCGCATCCTGGCACAAGGCCCGCAGGCTGGCGGTCAACCCGAGCTGATCGAGCGCGGACGGACGCAGGTCCTCGATGATGCGCCGTTTGAGCGAGATTCCTTCATTCAGCCTGTCGTTGACCTTCTGTATCCGCTCGGCGAGGTCCGTCGGCAAGGCGCCACCCCGGCGCATGCGGGCCAGGTCGAGTTTTGCCGCCGTGAGCAGGCCGCCGAGCTCGTCATGCAGTTCGCGCGCCAGGCGCTGGCGTTCGTCCTCGCGCACCGACATCACGTAGGTCGCCAAGGCACGCAGGTCGTCGGTCTGGGACTCGACCTCGCGTTCGAGCTGCTCGGCGTATTGCTTGCGTTCGCGCGATTGCTCGCGCAGCTGCTTGAGGAACAGATACAGGCCGAGCACGGCCAGGAAGGTCAGGCTCATCACCGCGATGCGGTTCACGAACAGCGACTGGTACAGGGAGATGCGCGCGCCGCTTTGCATGTGCGCGGCGTTGTCCAGCGCCGTCTCGAACGATACGCGGATCGCGTCCATCCGGCTCTTGCCGGCACCGGACTCCACCACGGCGATCGCCGCCTCCGGCTGCCCCCCGTTCTTCAATGCGACCGCCTCCGAGAGTTCAGCCAGGCGCTGCGCCACCGTCAGCTTCAGGCGATCGGCGTCCTGTTGCGCGGCGCCCTCGCGCGCACGCAGGAACTCCAACGTGGGATCGAGCACGGCCGGCAACTGGGCGACCGCTTGGTGGTAGCGCTCCAGATAGGCCTTGTTGTCGGTCAGCAGGTAGCCGCGTTGTGCCGTTTCCGCATCGGTGAGCAGTTGCAGCGAACGGCCGGCGGCGATGCGGGCATCGGTCAGCTGGATGCCCCAATCGAGCGTACCCAGGGCCATCCGGTAGGTTGCCTCGTTGACGACCAGAATCACCAGCGCGCCCGCCAGGATCAGCGGGAAGCCGAAACGGTTCCTGACAAGCGGGGCGAAGTATTTCCTCAACATGAGTGGCCCAGAGCATACACATGTCGCCGGCGCGAAGGACCGAGACGCCGTGCCGGCGCCATCACGCCGCCCGTCGCTCGAACCCTTCGAGTACGTTGACGGCGTTCATGCCCAGCTGGGCAACCGCATAACCGCCCTCGAACACGAACACGGTCGGCAAGCCGGCCCGGGCGATATCGCCTCCGACGGTGAAATAGTCGGGACTCCTGAGCCGGAAGCCGGAAATCGGATCACCCTCGAACGAGTCCAGCCCCAGCGACACGACCAGCGCCTGCGGGCGGTAATCCGCAACCCGCCGCAACATGAACCGCAGGGCCTCGCGCCAGACGTCAAAACCACTGCCCCGGGGTAGCGGCATGTTGAAGTTGTAGCCTGCCCCCGCCCCGAGGCCGGTCTCGTCGGAATGCCCCAGGAAGAACGGATATTCGGTCTGGGGATCGCCGTGGATGCTGGTCACCAGCACGTCCGCCCGCTCGTAGAAGATGGCCTGGGTGCCGTTGCCATGGTGGTAGTCGACATCGAGCACGGCGACCCTCTCGAGCCCGTGGTCACGCAAGGCCTGCGCCGCCAGCGCGGCGTTGTTCAGGAAGCAGTATCCGCCAAAGAAATCGGCCCCGGCATGATGCCCGGGCGGACGGCTCAGCGCGAATGCAGCGCGCGCACCTTCGGCCACGTTGCGCGCCGCCGCCAGCGCACAGCCGGCGCCCTCGCGCGCGGCCTCCCAGGTACCGCTGGTCAAGGGCGATCCGGTGTCGAACGCATACAGCCCCATGCGAGCCGCAAAGTTGGTCGGCACGCGATCCTTGCGCAGCCCATGGTTGGGCCAGACCGAGGGCAAGGCGTCCCGGTCCACGTTGGCGGGATCAAGCGCCACCCAATCGGCCCAGGCATGGCGCAGGAAGTGCAGGTATTCGGGCGTGTGGATCCGCTCCAGCACCGCGTCGTCGAATGCCGGCGGTGCCTGCACCGGCCCCAGCTTGCGGCCGGTCAGCTCCGACAATACATGATCGGCACGGGCCGCGAGCTCGAAACAGGGCACCATCTGGCCACGGAACATCTCCTGCCGGCCCTGATGCAACACATGCTTGTGGTTGAAGAACGTGATCATCGGACAGGCCTGTGGTTGCGGCTCATCGCGCCAGCACCGGCGCCAGCGCCTTGCCGGTATGCGAGCCTTGTTCGACGACCGCCTCCGGTGTCGCCTGCGCCACGACGTTGCCGCCGGCGTCGCCGCCGTCCGGCCCCAGGTCGATGACCCAGTCCGCCTCGGCGATCACGTCCAGGTCGTGTTCGATGACGATGACGCTGTGGCCCCCGTCGACCAGCCGGTGCAACACGCGGATCAATTTCTCGACATCGGCCATGTGCAGGCCGACCGTGGGTTCGTCCAGCACATACAGCGTATGCGGCGCCTTCTGGCCCCGGCGCGTGATGTCGTCGCGCACCTTGGACAGCTCGGTCACCAGCTTGATGCGCTGCGCCTCGCCGCCGCTGAGCGTGGGCGACGGCTGGCCCAGCGTCAGGTATCCCAGTCCGACGTCCTTGAGCAGTTGCAGCGGATGGCTGATCGACGGCATGGCGGCGAAGAACTCCACCGCCTCGTCCACCTCCATCTGCAATACGTCGCCGATGTTCTTGCCGCGCCAGGTCACGGCCAGCGTCTCCGGATTGAACCGGGTGCCGCGGCAAGTCTCGCACAGGACCTTCACGTCGGGCAGGAAACTCATCGCCACGGTTCGGATGCCCTGCCCTTCGCACGACGGGCAGCGCCCCTCGCCGGTATTGAAGCTGAACCGGTTCGCCGCGTATCCGCGGGCCCGGGCCTCCAGCGTGTCGGCGAACAGCTTGCGGATGATGTCCCAGAAACCGATGTAGGTCGCCGGACAGCTGCGCGGCGTCTTGCCGATCGGCGTCTGGTCGACCTCGAGCACACGGTCCACCACCGCGTAGCCGTCGACGCCGTCACAACCGGTCCATGCGATCGCCTCGCCGCCGGCCAGGGCCTCGCGCCCGGCGCGCGTGCTGTTGCGGGCCACGGCCCGCTGCACATTGGCCAGCAACACGTCCCGCGCCAGCGTCGACTTGCCCGAACCGCTGACACCGGTGATCGCGACCAGGCGCGACAGCGGCACGTCGAGGTCCACGCCGCGCAGGTTGTGCAGACGGGCGTTGCGCAGCTGCATCCAGGGCATCGACGCATCGTCGCGTACCACCGGGCGTCGCGGCTTGACCGGATGGCGCATCGCATGCAGCAGGTAGCGCCCGGTCTGCGAAGCCTGCGACGCCATCACGGTGGCCACGTCGCCCTCGACCACCAGCGTGCCGCCGCGTTTGCCCGCGCCCGGTCCGATGTCGATCACGTGGTCGGCGTGCCGGATCGTGTCTTCGTCATGCTCGACAACGACCAACGTATTGCCCTTGTCGCTCAGGCTCTTGAGCGCCGCCAGCAGGATCTGGTTGTCACGCGCATGCAGGCCGATGGTCGGCTCGTCGAGCACGTAGCACACGCCTTGCAGGTTGCTGCCCAGCTGCGCCGCGAGCCGGATGCGCTGCGCTTCGCCGCCGCTGAGCGTGGGCGCGCCGCGGTCCAGTGTCAGATAACCCAGGCCGACCTCCTCGAGGAACAGCAGCCGGCTGCGGATCTCCGGCACCAGGTCGCGCGCGATGTCGTTCTCGCGCGGGCTGAGCCGCTGGTCGGCCTGCATCGCCTCGACCCAGCGCCGGATCTCGGTCACGCTCATGCGCGCCAGTTCGGTGATGCCGATGCCGGCATGGGTCGTGCCTTGCGCGCCGAAACGCACCGCGCGTGCCGTCGGGTTCAGCCGCGTTCCCTGGCAGGCCGGACAGGCATCGTCGGCCACGTCGTCCAGTTCGACCTCGCCAAAGGTCTGCTCGCGCCCTGATTCCTTGTCGTCTCTGGCTGAATCGTCCAGCGCCTTGCGCTGCTCGCGCGTCAGGCGCACGCCGGTGCCCACACACTCCGGGCACCAGCCGTGCTTGCTGTTGTAGGAGAACAGCCGCGGATCGAGTTCGGCGTAGCTGGTGCTGCACACCGGGCAGGCACGCTTGGTGGAAAACACCTGCAAGCTGCCGATCGCATCGGTGGCGGTGCCGGCCAGCATCGCCTCGCGCAGTCCAGCCATGTCGCCGAGCACATGCACGACACCCTTGCCGTGTTCGAGCGCGCGCGCCAGCATCTCGCGCAGCAAGGCCTCGTTGTCAGCCGACACGTCCAGGCTGACGACCGGCAATTCGATGGTGTGTTCCTTGAAGCGGTCGATGCGCGGGAAGCCGGTGGTCGGCAGGAACTGCCCGTCGACCCGCAGATGCGTGAAGCCCCTCGGACGCGCCCAGTCGGCCAGCTCGGTATAGACGCCCTTGCGGTTGACCACCAGCGGCGCCAGCAGGCCGACATGCTGCCCGCGGAACTGGCGCATCAGCTGCGCGGCGATGCTGTCCGGCGTCTGCGGCGCGACCGCCGCGCCGTCGTGGATGCAGTGCTGTACGCCGAGCTTGACGTACAGCAGGCGCAGGAAATGCCAGACCTCGGTCGCGGTGCCCACGGTCGACTTGCGACCGCCACGCGACAGGCGCTGCTCGATCGCCACCGTCGGCGGAATGCCGTACACCGCGTCGACCTCGGGGCGTCCCGCCGGCTGCACGATGCTGCGCGCATAGGCGTTGAGCGACTCCAGGTAGCGGCGCTGGCCTTCGTTGAACAGGATGTCGAACGCCAGCGTCGACTTGCCCGAGCCGCTGACGCCGGTGATCACGTTGAAGCGGTCGCGCGGAATGTCGACCGACAAGGACTTGAGGTTGTGCTCCTTGGCATTGACGATCTGGATCGCGTCGACCACCGCCCTTGCGCCGGGCCGGGCATGGGTTCCAGCGCGCGCGATCACCGCCTGCGCCTCCTGTGCGGCATGCGCGCCCAGGCCCACGCTGGCGTCATAGTCGCGCAGCGCCTTGCCGGTGTGCGATCGCGGGTGTTGCCGCAGGTCGTTCGGCGTTCCGACGGCCACCACTTCGCCGCCGGCGTCTCCCCCTTCGGGCCCGAGGTCGAGCAGCCAGTCACTGGCCCGGATCACATCGAGGTTGTGCTCGATCACCAGCAGCGAATGCCCGGCGTCGAGCAGCTTGCGCAGTGCCCGCATCAGCTTGGCGATGTCGTCGAAATGCAGTCCGGTGGTGGGCTCGTCGAACATGAACAGGCTGCCGTTGCGCGCCACCGGCTGGCGGCTCGAACTGCCGTCGCGCGCAGCCTGCGCCAGGAAACCGGCCAGCTTGAGTCGCTGCGCCTCGCCGCCGGACAAGGTCGGCACCGGCTGGCCAAGCTTGACGTATTCGAGGCCGACATCGACGATGGGCTGCAGCGCGCGGATCACGTCGCGGTCGCCGGCAAAGATGCTGGCCGCCTCGCTGACCGTCAGGTTCAGCACGTCGGCCACGCTCAGGCTGACGAACCGGCTGACCACGGGCGGCGTGCGCCGTACCAGGGTCGGGTTGGCCACCATGTCGTTGCTTGCGGCGCCTGCCGCACGCGCATGGCCCAGCGTCACGGGCGGGGCACTGGCGGCCGGTGCCGACAACACCGGTCGCTCGATGCGCACCTCCAGCACCTCGGGCCGGTACCGCTTGCCGTCGCAGTCCGGGCAGCGCAGGTACACGTCGCTGAGGAACTGCATCTCGACGTGCTCGAAACCCGAGCCGCCGCAGGTCGGGCATCGCCCGTCGCCGCTGTTGAAGCTGAACTTCGAGGCGGTGTAGCCGCGCTGGCGCGACAGCGGCGCGTTCGCGAACAACTCGCGGATCGCGTCCCAGGCGCCGACATAACTGACCGGATTGGAGCGCGCCGTCTTGCCGATCGGGGACTGGTCGACAAACACCACGTCGGCCAGCAACTCGGCCCCGAGCAGGCGTTCGTGCGCGCCCGGCGACTCGGTGGAACGGCCGAAATGCCGCATCAGCGCCGGTGCCAGCACGTCCTGCACCAGCGTCGACTTGCCCGAGCCGCTGACTCCGGTCACGCAGACCAGTCGCTGCAGCGGAATCTCCACGCTGACGTTCTTGAGGTTGTGTTCGGTGACGCCTTCGAGGACTAGCCGCGGCGTGTTGGCCGCCACCGGGCGCTGGAAACCCATGCCGACCTGCTTGCGGCCGCCCAGGTAAGCTCCTGTCAAGGTGTCGGCCCCGCGCAGGTCCTGGGTCGAACCGTCGAACACGATCTGCCCGCCCCGTTCGCCCGGGCCCGGCCCCATATCGATCATGCGGTCGGCGGCCAGCATCAGCGCCGGGTCATGCTCGACCACGACCAGCGTATTGCCGGCGTCGCGCAGGCGCTGCATCGCCAGGATGATGCGGTGCATGTCGCGCGGATGCAGGCCGATGCTGGGCTCGTCGAGCACGAACAAGGTGTTCACCAGCGAGGTGCCGAGCGCCGTCGTCAGGTTGATGCGTTGCACCTCGCCGCCCGACAAGGTGCGGCTCTGCCTGTCCAGGCTCAGGTAGCCGATGCCGACCTCGACCAGATAACGCAGGCGCGTCGTGATCTCCTCGAACAGCAGCTTGAGCGCCTTGTTCTCGGCCTGGTCGTGCACCGCCGGCGTCCCCTCGGAGGCCTGCGCGTCACGCCGCGCTTCGGACAGTCGATCGAAGAACTGTCGCAAGCGATCGATCGGCAGCAGCATCAGGTCGTGCAGGCACAGGCCCGGCAAGTCCTCGAGTTGCTCGCGCGACCAGGACACGCCGGTCGGCATGAACCGCTGCTGCGGCGCCATCACCGCGTCGGCGTCGGCCTTGCCGCCGATGCGCCACAGCAGGCTTTCGGTCTTGAGCCGTGCGCCGGCGCAACGGGGACAGGGGGTGTAGCTGCGGTACTTGGACAGCAACACCCGGATGTGCATCTTGTAGGCCTTGGTCTCCAGGTATTCGAAGAACCGCCGCACGCCGAACCAGTGCTGGTTCCACTTGCCGTTCCAGTGCGGCGAGCCGTTGATGACCCAGTCCTTGTGTTCCGCGCTGAGCTTGTTCCACGGCGTGTCGCGCGGAATGCCGGCATCTTCGGCGTGGCGCATCAGGTCGTCCTGGCACTCCTGCCAGGCCGGCGTCTGCATCGGCTTGATGGCGCCCGCGCGCAGGGTCAGTTTTTCGTTTGGTATCACCAGGCCGTAGTCGACCCCGATGACGCGTCCGAACCCCCGGCAGGCCTCACAGGCACCGACGGCGGAATTAAACGAGAACGCCGACGCGATCGGGTCGGCATACCGCAGGTCGCTGTCCGGGCAATGCAGGCCGGTCGAGAATTTCCAGATGCGCGGCGGCGCATCGTCTTCGCCCAGCGCATACACGCTGATGCGCCCGCTGCCGCGCTTGAGCGCGACTTCGATCGCCTCGAGCACGCGTGCGCGCTCGGCTTTGCCGAGCCGGAACCGGTCGGCCACCACGTCGAGCAGCTTGCGCCGCACCGGCCCAGCCGCGTCGCCCTTGGCCTTTGCCTTGGACTTGGACTTCTTGGCCGCACCGGGCGACGCATCCGGACCGGGCAGCGTGACCTCGACCTCGCGCTCGGCCTGCACTCGCGTGTAACCGCTGACCGACAGCCACTGTGTGATCTCCTCGGCCGTGGTGTCGACCGGCAACTCCACCGGAAACGTCACCACCAGCCGGGGGTCGCCATCCGCGGCCAGCGCCTGCAGTTGCGCAAAAATCGTCTCGGGGCTGTCATGGCGCACCGGCTGCGCCGTCGCCTTGTCGAACAGCTGGCCCGCCCGGGCGAACAGCAGCTTGAGATGGTCGTTGAGCTCGGTCATCGTGCCGACCGTCGAGCGCGAGGAACGCACCGGATTGGTCTGGTCGATGGCAATGGCCGGCGGCACACCCTCGACCTTGTCCACGGCCGGTTTGTCCATGCGGTCCAGGAACTGGCGCGCATAGGCCGAGAAGGTTTCGACGTAACGGCGCTGCCCCTCCGCGAACAAGGTGTCGAACACCAGGCTCGACTTGCCCGACCCGCTGGGCCCGGTGACCACGGTCAACTCGCCGGTGCGGATGTCCAGGTCGAGGTTTTTGAGGTTGTGCTGGCGCGCTCCGCGGATGCGGATGGTTCCCTGGGACATGGTGGGGGGTGCTTTCTGCAGTAGGCCGAACATTCTAGATAGCGACCCGGAACCCGGCTCGCCCGGGGTTATCGTGCCCGCGGCGGTCGAACTGCAGCCCGACCGGAGGCCATCGACCAGGCGACCCGCCCTGGCCGGCGCCACGCCCCACCCCGGCCGGTCTCGGCGCGGCACGCGCACCTCCGTCGTGCGAGCTTGTTAGGATGCCTGTTGCATGCAAACCCAACCCGTAGGGACACCACGATGAAATACCGTCTTCTGGGCCGCACCGGCCTGTACGTATCCGAGCTGTGCATGGGCACGATGACCTTCGGCGGCGCCGCCGGCATGTGGAAGATCATCGGCGACCTGGATCAAGCCGCCTCGACCGCGCTGGTCAAGCAGGCTTTCGATGCCGGCGTCAACTTCTTCGATACCGCCAATATCTATGGCTTCGGCGCTGCCGAGACCATCACCGGCGCCGCCATCAAGCAGCTCGGGCTGCCGCGCGACGAAGTGGTGATCGCCACCAAGGCCTACGGCACCATGAAGGACAAGGTGGTCAACGCCGGCGGGCAGTCCCGCTACCACCTGATGCACCAGCTCGATGCCAGTCTCGCGCGACTGCAGCTCGACCATATCGACCTGTACCAGTTGCACGGCTACGATCCGCTGACACCGCTCGACGAGGTGCTCGACACGCTCGACGACATGGTGCGCAGCGGCAAGGTGCGCTACATCGGCCTGTGCAACATGGCGGCCTGGCAGATCATGAAGGGCCTGGGCATCTCGGACCAGCGCAAGCTGGCCCGCTTCCAGAGCGTGCAGGCCTACTACACCGTGGCCGGACGCGACCTGGAACGCGAGGTGGTGCCGTTGCTGCGGGACCAGCAGCTGGGCCTGATGGTCTGGAGCCCGCTGGCGGGCGGCCTGCTCAGCGGCAAATACAAGGCCGACGGCACCGGCCCGGACGGCTCGCGCCGGGCGAGTTTCGACTTCCCGTTCGTCGACAAGGAACGCGCGTTCCGCTGCGTGGGGGTGATGGAAGGTATTGCCCGGCGCCACGGCGCCACCGTGCCCCAGGTTGCGCTGGCCTGGTTGCTCGCACAGTCCAGCGTGACCACCGTCATCATGGGTGCGAAGACGTCGGCACAACTCAGCGACAACCTGGGCTCGGTCAAGGTGCAACTCGACGCGGAAGACCTGCAGGCGCTGGACGCGGTCAGCGCCCTGCCGCGGGAATACCCGGGCTGGATGCTCGAGCGCCAGGGCGATCCGCGCCGCGTACCGCCCAGCCGGGACTGACCCGCGGCGCGACGGCGCCGCGCCGCCGCTTGCGGCATCGGCCGAGCCGCAGGCGGCATGTTTTCCGACACGAGGACGAAGACGTCCTGCGCCGGCTGATGTAGGCTCTGTCATGGTTTCCCGCAGCACGCCCGACCCCGTCGCACCACCACCGTCCGCGCCTGACGGCGACACGGCGCGCAGCCTCGTGCAGCTCCCGGTCGACGTCCGCAGCGCCTCGCTGGTGGTGCTGGCCATTCTGGCCGGTGTCTTCATGTTGCACTGGGCCCGCGCCATCCTGGTGCCATTGCTGCTGGGCCTGACGTTCAGCTACGCCTTGTCGCCGCTCGTGACCCGGCTCGAGCGGGCGCGCGTGCCGCGCGGGGTCGGCGCCGGCCTGGTGCTGCTGGCGTTGATGGGCGCCTTGGGTGCGACGGCGGTCAGCCTGCAGGACGACGCCACGGCCTTCGTCGAATCCCTGCCTCAGGCGGCGCAGAAGATGCGGCAGGTGGCTCGCGCCCAACGCAGCCAGCCGGAAACCGCGATCGACAAGGTGCAGAAGGCCGCCACCGAACTGGAACGGGCGGCGTCCGAGACCAGCAAGGCGAGCGCTCCGGCGCCGGAGCGCGGTGTGACGCGGGTGCAGATCGAGCGGCCCCGGTTCAATGTCCATGACTACCTGCTGGAACAGATGCCGGGGCTGCTGAGCGGGCTGGCACAGGCCACCATCGTGTTGTTCCTGACCTATTTCCTGCTGGCGTCCGGCGACAGCTTCCGCCGCAAGATGGTCACGCTGGCCGGGCCGACGTTCGCCCGCCGCAAGCTCACGGTGCAGGCGCTGGACGAGATCACCGACCAGGTGCAGCGTTACCTGCGGGTCCAGGTACTGATCAGCGTGATCGTCGGCATTGCCACCGGCCTGGCCTACTGGGCCATCGGGGTCGAACATGCCGCGGTCTGGGGCGTGCTGGCGCTGCTGCTCAATTTCATCCCCTACCTCGGCTCCATCGTCGTGACCGGTGCCTCCGCGCTGGCAGGCTTCGTGCAGTTCGGCAGTGTCGACATGGGCCTGTTGCTTGGCGGCACCTCGATTGCGCTGCACACGGTGTCAGGCCATCTGCTCACGCCCTGGCTGACCAGCCGCGCCAGCCGGATCAACCCGGTGGCCGTATTCGTCGGCGTATTGGTCTTCGGCTGGTTATGGGGCGTCTGGGGCCTGCTGCTGGGCACGCCGGTGCTGCTCATCGTCAAGGCCGTGTGCGACCGGGTCGACGATTTCCGGCCCCTGGGCGCGCTGCTGGAGCGTTGAGGCACCGCCACCGGCCCCCTGTTGCGTTTCGTTGCGTGCCCTGGCCGGAACGCGGCGGCACATCGCCGATAATGCCGGGCGTCTTGCGCACGACGTGGTCACCGATGCCGACGCGGGCCTGACGGGCGGAACGAGCCGCCCGGGTCGCCAACGCCCGGCCCCCGTGGCCGATACCGGCTGTGCCGCACGACCCCGAGCCCCAACCTCAACCGCATCCGATGAACCGAACCACGACCTCGCCCTTCGACATCAAGAGCGCCTCGATCCAGGGTCTGTCCCTGGTTCTGCGGTCAGCCAGCCTGGGGGTGATCGAGGCCGATCTGGCGGCCCGTGTGGCCAGTGCCGGCGACCTGTTCACCAACGCGCCGGTCTTGATCAACGTGGCGGCGCTGACCGCCGACGGCACGGCCGACAAGCTGGAGCTGACGCGCCTGATCAATCTGCTGCGCCGGCACACGATGCGGGCGGTGGGCATCGTCGGTGCCAAGGGTCTGCTGCTCAAGCAGGCGCAGGCGCTCGGCCTGATGGAGGAAGAGGAAGTCCAGCCGCGGCCGCGGCCCAGGCCTGCGGTGCCCGAGCCGGACCCGGCGCAGGCATCCGTGCCTGCCGCCAACGCTGTGGCCGCACCTCCGGCGCTGGCCGCCTCCGTGGCGACGGCCGACCTGTTCGGCGACACCGCGGTTGCGGCACCCCCGATGGCCACGCTGGCGCCGGAACCGGCGGCATCCGCCACATCGGCGCCCGAGGGACAGACCGCACCGACACGCGTCATCGACCGGCCATTGCGCTCGGGCCAGCGGGTCTATGCGCGCGGCGGTGACCTGGTGGTGCTGGGGCTGGTCAGCCACGGCGCCGAGGTGATCGCCGATGGCAATATCCATGTCTACGGGCCCTTGCGCGGACGCGCCATTGCCGGAGCCAACGGCGACGCCGAGGCGCGCATTTTTGCCGCGGCCATGGAGCCCGAACTGATCTCGATCGCCGGAACCTACCGCACGACCGACAAGCCGCTGGCCGACGACGTGCTCGGCAAGCCGGCGCAGGTCCGGCTCGATGGCGACAAGATGCTGATCGAACCCCTGAAGAGCTGAGCGACTCCATTCAAACCCTGCGGGCCTGCCGTTGCCTCCCTGATGACAACGACAAGCCCCTACCGATAGGAACTGACAGATGACGAAGATTGTGGTGGTGACCTCCGGCAAAGGCGGCGTCGGCAAGACGACGACCAGCGCGAGTTTTGCGTCGGGCCTGGCGATGCGGGGTCACAAGACCGTCGTGATCGACTTCGACGTCGGCTTGCGCAACCTGGACCTGATCATGGGCGTCGAACGCCGCGTCGTGTACGACCTGATCAATGTCGTGCAGCAGGAGGCCAAGCTGAGCCAGGCGCTGATTCGTGACAAGCAGCTCGAGAACCTGTACATTCTGGCGGCGTCGCAGACCCGCGACAAGGAAGCGCTGACCCAGGAAGGCGTGGAGCGGGTGCTCGAGGAACTCAAGACCATGGAGTTCGAATTCATCGTCTGCGACTCGCCCGCCGGCATCGAGACCGGCGCGATGATGGCCATGCATTACGCCGACGAAGCCATCGTCGTGACCAACCCGGAGGTCTCTTCGGTTCGCGACTCCGACCGCATCCTGGGCATGCTCAGCAGCAAGACCAAACGCGCCATCGAAGGCAAGGAGCCGATCAAGGAGCACCTTCTGATCACCCGCTACAACCCGAACCGGGTCCAGGGCGGACAGATGTTGTCGCTCGAGGACATCAACGAGATCCTGCGCACGCCGCTGATCGGCGTGATTCCCGAGTCCGAGGTGGTGCTGGAGGCCTCCAACCAGGGCCTGGCGGCGATCCGCATCAAGGGCGCGGACGTCAGCGAGGCCTACAGCGACGTCATCGGGCGTTTCCTGGGCGAGACCATTCCGATGCGATTCACGGACGCGCCGAAGAAGAGCTTCTTCAAGCGCATCTTCAGCGGCTCGAACTGACGCAACCAAGGAACACACCCATGGACCTGATGCGCTTTTTCAAGAGCAAACCCAAGACATCGTCGCTCGCCAAGGAGCGACTGCAACTCATCCTCGCGCACGAGCGGATCGGCCGCAACGCCAACGGCACCGAGATTCCGGACTTCCTGCCGCAACTGCAGAAGGACCTGCTGGCGGTGCTGGCCAAATACGTCAAGGTCAGCGACGACGACGTCAAGATCAATGTCGACCGCCAGGACAACCTCGACCTGCTGGAAGTGAAGATCGAGATCAACCGCTGAACCGGCGGCACGCAATGGCGGCGGCGGCCCCTGCGCCGCGGGCTTCATCGAGGCCCGCACGGGCCGGCGCCCGGATACTCTCGCATCAACCGGCACCGGCATGCGGGTCGCCGACGTCTGAAAACAGCCACGGCCGCTGGCGCCGATGGCGCTGCTCGAAGTCGCGGATATGCGCCGCGAGTTCCAGCGTTGCCCGGACTTCGTCCAGGCCGCGCAGCAGCAGGTCCTTGCGCTGCGGCTGGATCTCGAAACGCAAGCTGGAGCCATCGGGCATGGTCAGTGTCTGCCGCGGAAGGTCGACCTGCAACGCGTAACCGGGCAGCCGTGTCGCAGCCTGCGCCAGGGACTCCACGTCGTATTCGCACAGGACGATGGCCAGCAGGCCGTTCTTGAAGCAATTGTTGAAGAAGATGTCCGCGAAGCTGGGCGCGATCAGGACCCGAAAACCGAACTGTTCCAGCGCCCAGGGTGCATGTTCACGGCTGGAGCCACATCCGAAGTTCTCGCCCGCCACCAGGATCGAGGCACCCGCATACCGGGACTGGTTGAGCACGAAGTCCGGATCCAGCCGGCGGCGGGCGCCGTCCGCCCCCGGCTGCCACGGATCGAGATGGCGCAGCCCGTCGAACAGGTGGGCCCCGAATCCGGTGCGTTCGATGGACTTCATGAACTGCTTGGGCAATATCGCGTCGGTATCGACGTTGGCGCGCGGCATCGGCACGACCAGGCCGCGGTGGCGGATCAGCGGTTGCATCGTGTCAGCGCACCCATGACCGTTCCCGGGCCTTGACCAGGCTGACCAGGGTACTGTTGACCGGCGTGGCCACGCCGACCCGCGCGCCGTAGCGGGGCACGGCGCCGTTGATGATGTCGATCTCGCTCGCGCGGCCGGCCTCGTGGTCCTGCAGCGCCGACGGCTTGGCCTTGAACACCTGCGCCCCGAACGCACGGGCATGCGCGACCGGGTCTTCCACCGTGATCTTCACGCCCAGTGCCTTGGCGACCTGCCAGGCCTCCGTTGCGGCCGCGCGGCTCACCGGGCCCATATATTCGTCTTCCATGACGGCGCCGACCGTCATGCCCATCAAGGCACAGGGCGCACTGTAGGCCGCGTTGCAGATCAGTTTTTCCCACTGGATGACGGCGATGTCGCTCTCCGCCCGGGCATCGAAGCCGGCGGCGGTCCAGACCTGTGCCACCGCGGCGACGCGGTCGGCCGCCAGCGTGGCATAAGCACCGAACCGCACCACCTGCATGGCGTTGTGGCGCGCATGGCCTGGGCCTTGCAGCGACGCACCGAAGGCGCTGGCGACGCCGACCATCAGGCGATCCGCCCCTACCACGGCACTGACAGTGTCGGCCGAGCCGATGCCGTTCTGGATCGTCAACACCCGCGTGTCGGGCCCGATCAGCGGCAGCGCGCTGGTGGCCGCTTGCGCGACATCGGCTGCCTTGACTGCCAGGATCACCAGCTCGACCGGCTCCTTCGGCGCCACGAGCACCGCCCGCATCGGCACGGTGCGATCACCCGTCGGCCCTTCGAGCCGAAGTCCATGCCGGTTGATGGCATCCACATGGGCCTGCCACCGATCCACGGCCAGAACCTCGTGTCCAGCCAGGGCCAGGACGCTGGCATAGACCGACCCCATGGCACCACAACCGACGACAGCAATCTTCATGACACGCCCCGTTGCGCCCGCGACAGCAGGCCTGCGATCACCTCCTTCAACTCCGGCTTTTCCTCCAGGCCGAAGCCCGGCGCAGCCGTTGGCAGGGCATGGCCCTGCGACACCATGCATCCCGCCGCATAACCGCCAAAGGGCTGGAACACGCCCGGATAGACCTCGCAACCGCCCAGCCCCAGCCCCGCGACGATATGCAGGTTGATCAGGTGGCCCCCGTGGGGCAGCAGTTGCCTGCGGTCGAAGCCGTGTGCCTCCATCGCCGCCACCGTCTGCAGGTACTCCGTCAGTCCGTAACTCAGGCCGGCATCCATCTGCAGGATGTCCAGTCCGGGCCGCAGGCCCGCAAAACGCAGCAGGTTCACGGTGTCGGGCGTGGAGAACAGGTTCTCGCCGGTCGCCAGTGCGTGGGGGTAATGCCGCGACAGTTCGGCATGGAGCGCATAGTCCAGCGGGTCGCCCATTTCCTCCAGCCAGCGCAGTTGCATCGGACGCAGCGCGTCCGCGTATTGCAGTGCCGCCGCCAGATCGAAGCGTCCGTTGGCGTCCACGGACACATGCCGGCCGCCGCCGGCGAATACGACGGCCGCTTCGACACGCTGCAGGTCCTGCGCAAGCGGTGCACCGCCGATCTTGATCTTGTAGTCGACAAAACCGAGGTCGCGGGCACGCGACAATTCGCCGCGCAAGCGGCCCAGCGAGTCGCCGGGGTAGTAATAACCGCCGGCGGCATAAACGGGAATCGGCTGGACCTGTGGCAACCGTCCGGCTGCGCGGGCGATGGTGCGGTATGCAGGTTCGTCCTCCAGCTTGGCGTTGAGGTCCCAGATGGCGAGCTCCAGGGCCGCCACGGCCGCGGCGCGATCCCCGTGTCCACCCGGCTTCTCATTGGCCATGGCGGCGCGATGGACCTTGCTGGCCGAAAACGCGCGGCCATCGTCCTCGAGCAGTGCACCAGGCTTGCACGCCATGATGCGGGGGATGAATCGCTCGCGCAGCAAGCCGGGTTGCGCAAAACGCCCGATGGAGTTGAAGGCGATGCCGGTGACGGCCCGGCCGTTGCGGATCACGTCGCTCTCGACGGCGACCAGCGATACCGTGTGCTCGGAGAAATTGACCAGGGCGTTGGCGATGTCGCCTTGCAGCGGGACGCTGGTCTCGCGAATGTCGACGATGTGCATGCGGTGTCTCCGTATTCAGGGGCTGTCGTGGCGGGCCTGGGCGGCCCGCCGACCCTTGCCTGCGGCAAGGGCGGCGGCGCCGGCCCATGGCGCGCCTGCACGGCCGGTGTTGGCCTGCACGTCGACAAAACGCCCTGCGATGGCCGCAGCGGCGGCCATCGCCGGACTGACCAGGTGGGTGCGCCCGCCCACCCCTTGGCGATCCTCGAAGTTGCGGTTGGACGTGGACGCGCAGCGCTGGCCGGATCCGAGATGGTCGGCGTTCATGCCGACACACATGGAGCAGCCCGGACCGCGCCACTCGAAGCCCGCATCGCGGAACACGCGATCGAGGCCTTCGGCTTCGGCCTGGCGCTTGACCAGGCCCGAGCCCGGCACGACCAGCGCGCGGGTGATGCGGGGCGAGACACGCTGGTTGCGGACGATGTCGGCGGCGATCCGCAGGTCTTCGATCCGGGCATTGGTGCACGAGCCGATGAAGATCACGTCCAGTTCGATGTCCCGCATCCGGGTACCCGGGCGCAGGCCCATGTAGGCCAGTGCGCGCTGCATGCTGGCGCGCCGCGCCGGGTCCGCCTGCTCCGCGGGGTCGGGCACCGCACCATCGATCGTGGTCGCCATCTCCGGCGACGTGCCCCAGGTGACCATGGGCCGCAGTGCGTCGACCGGGACCGTGACCTCGGCATCGAACCGGGCATCGGCGTCCGACGCCAGCGTGCGCCAGTGCGCGGTCGCCGCGTCCCATGCCGGTCCGGACGGCGCCATCGGCCGGCCCTTCAGATAGGCCAATGTCGTGTCGTCAACGGCGACCAGACCGCAGCGGGCGCCGGCCTCGATCGACATGTTGCACAGCGTCATGCGCGCCTCCATGGACAGGCCGCGCACCGCCGCGCCGGCATATTCGATGGCATGGCCGGTGGCCCCGGCGGTGCCGATCCGGGCGATCATGGCCAGCGCCATGTCCTTGGCGCCCACACCGGGCGGCAGGACGCCGGAAAACGTGACCCGCATCGACCGGGGCTTGTGCGTGAGCAGCGTCTGCGTGGCCAGCACATGCTCGACCTCCGACGTACCGATGCCGTGGGCGATGGCCGCAAAGGCACCATGGGTGCTGGTATGGCTGTCGCCGCACACGATGGTCATGCCCGGCAGCGTAGCGCCCTGCTCCGGCCCAGCCACGTGCACGATGCCTTGCCGCGGATCATGCATCTCGAACACCGGAATGGAGAACGCGCGGCAATGGGCGGACAAGGTGTCGATCTGCAACTGCCCAACGGGATCGGCCTGTGCCGGCGCTGCCGCCGTGGTGGGAACGCAGTGATCGGGCATCGCCAGGTTGGCCCGGTGGCGCCAGGGCGCGATACCGGCGGTGCGCAGTCCCTGGAAGGCTTGCGCGCTGGTCGCCTCGTGCAGGAAATGGCGATCGACATAAAGAAC
Organism: Comamonadaceae bacterium G21597-S1; assembly: GCA_027214345.1. Taxonomy (GTDB): domain Bacteria; phylum Pseudomonadota; class Gammaproteobacteria; order Burkholderiales; family Burkholderiaceae_C; genus CAISIP01. The sequence continues at coordinate 244,055 of JAPWHR010000004.1, read as the reverse complement.
CGTGGTTCCGTCCGACTTGACCCGGACCACGTGTTCATCCCAGATCCTGTCGAAAAGCGTTTGCGATGACATGTTCGATCGGCGCGGCAATCCCGGTTGCACAAGCCGGTCCATCGCGGTTATGTTCTACTGATAGTTATGTTGGTATTTATTGTCGATCCGGTCGTCCCGGCTTGTCAACCGGTGGCGGCGCGGCGAGCCGGTGGGCCGGCGACAGCGCCACTGTTAGACTGATTCGAGCCTTCGCTCGAGCTCATACCGTGCCAGTCCCCTTCTACCAGCGCATTGCGGAAGACCTGCTGCAGAAAATCAGGTCTGGCGCGTTTCCGGTGGGTTCGGTCCTGCCGGCGGAAATGCTGCTGATGGAGCATTACGGGGCCAGCCGCAACACGATCCGCGGCGCACTGAAGCAGTTGCAGGACATGGGCCTGGTCTCGCGTCGCCGCAACCGCGGCACCGTGGTCGAAAGCCCGCCGGCCATGGGCGCTTTCACGCAATCGCTGTCGACGCTCGAAGACCTTGTCAGCCTGGCCAGGACCGCGACACGCACGATCGAATCCAGCACGGAGCAGGTGCTGGACATCGCCACCGCGCGGGAACTGGGTTGTGCCGCCGGCTCGCGCTGGCTGCACATCGCGATGACCCGGCGTGAAGGCGGTGCTCCGACCACCCTGGGCTGGACCGACGCCTTCGTCGACCTCCATTACGCCGGCATCGAGCGCCTGGCGGCGCAACACCCGGACCAGCTGCTCTGCGATCTCATCGAGTCGACGTATGGGAGACGGATCGTCTCGGTCGATCAAAAGGTCTTCGCCTGCGCCATTTCAGGCCCGCTGGCACAGCAGCTGGACGTGGCCGATCCGTCGCCCGGCCTGAAGGTCACCCGCCAGTACCGTGACCCGGGCCGCGCGCTGGTGCTGGTGACCCGGACGTTCTATCCCGGCGACCGCTACGTGCTGGCAACCACCCTGGTCCGCCACGGCTGACACCGTCAGCGCGGGTGCCCGAAAAACGGTGCCTTGCTGCCCGTCGCATAACTGGACCGGGTGCGCACCGGGCGCTGGAAGAACATGTTGTTGGGCACCCGGACCAGCCGCGGAGGGTGATCCGGCGGCGCCGCTTCGCGAGGCGCCGTCACGAGCCGCGGTGCGCCGTCCACCGGTGGTTCCTGCGGGCCGACTGCATCGTCTTCGGCCACCTCGAGTGTGGTGTACAGCAGGTTCATGTCGAGCACGCGCCCGCCGAGCGGATAACCATTGGTCAACTCGAGCAGTTCGACCTCGTCGCCGACCCGGAACGGCCGGAAGATCAGGATCAGCATCGCCGCCGTCGCATTGCTCAGCACACTCCAGGCCGCGACGAAGCCCAGTGCCAGTGCGGCCAGCATCGTCGACAGCAGCGCCCAGGCCCCCTTGAAGATGCCCAGGGCCTCCAGCACCACCAGCACGGTCAGCAGCGTGATGACCCAGCGCCGCACCGCATGCAACCGGGTCGCGATCATCGGCGACACATGCTTGAGGTCACGCAACACGTTGACCAGGCGCTTGAGCGCCTGCGACACCAGCAATGCCACCAGCAGCACCACGGCCACGCCCATGATCTCGTATAAGAATTTGGTGAACAAGATCTGCAGTTCCTGCACGGGATTCCCTTCCTGTCGAAGCTGTTGCCGGCGGCGTCGCGCCGGTCGGCCGCACCGGTGCGCAAGGCGTCGGACACAAGCGACGATTATCGGCATCAATCCTGGCTGCCCCGGATCAGACCCGAGGCGGCCCATGACGCCGCCACCGGCACCTTGGCCTGCTGCTAGACTGGCCCGCGCATGAACTCCGCCAACGACGCCCCTGAACCAGCCTACGCCTGGGTCGTCGTCTGGGCCGCGTTCACCTGCCTGGCGGTGATCTTCGGCATCGCCTATTCGTTTGCGGCCCTGTTCGAATCCTTTGCGGCGGAATTCGCCGCGCAGCGCGCGGATGTGGCCCTGGTCTTCGGCCTGTCGGGACTGTTGTATTTCACGTTGGGCATCGGTGGCGGCATGCTGGCCGACCGGTTCGGGCCGCGCGCCGTCTGTTGTCTGGGCATTGTCTTCATTGCGGGCGGTCTGCTGGCGACCAGCTTTGCGCAGTCCATGGCCACCGTGTACCTGGCCTATGGCGCAGGCATCGGCGTGGGCATTGCGCTGGTGTACACGCCATCGATCGCCTGCGTGCAACCCTGGTTCACCCGCCGTCGCGGCCTGGCCGCCGGTATTGCCAGTGCGGGCATCGGTGCCGGCACGCTGGTCGTGCCCTTGCTCGCGGCGGCGGCAATCGCCTGGCTGCAGTGGCGCGACGCCTTGCGGATACTGGCCGTGGGCGTGCTGCTACTGGGACTGGGCGCGGCCTGGCTGCTGCGGCGCGCGCCGACGGCAGTCTCGCAAGTCGGAGCCACGCCACCCGGTGCCAGCCTGCGCGAGGCCTTGCATGACCGCGGTTTCTGGTGGTTGTACCTGGTCGCGCTGGCCTGCGGACCCACCATGTTCATCCCGTTCGCCCACGTGTCGGCGGCCGCGCGCGACATGGGTATTGCCGAGGCACAGGCGGTCGGCCTGGTGGGCATGATCGGCATCGGCAGCCTGGTCGGGCGTTTTGCCATCGGCGCACTGGCCGACCGTTTCGGCCGCGCGATGACACTGGTGCTGATGCAGGTGTCGATGGCGGCGTCCTACCTGCTGTGGTTCGGCGCCGGCGGATACACGGCTCTGCTCGTGTTCGCGCTCTGGTTCGGCCTGAGCTACGGCGGCATCGTGTCATTGCTGCCGGCCTTGTGCATGGACATGTTCGGCGCGCGCGCCGTGGCCGGCATCATCGGCTCGTTGTACAGCGGCGCGGCGCTGGGCAACCTGCTCGGACCGGTGGCCGCCGGTGCCGTATTCGACGTGACCGGCAGTTACGGCGCCGTCATTGTCGGCTGCATCGCGCTGTCGGGCGTCGCGATCTGGGCCTCCACGCGGGTGCAGCGCAGGCAGCGCGAATCGTATTGAACCCGGCGCACCGACGCGCCGCCGTTCAGTATCCGCGCTGCAGATCGACCTGGAACTGCAGCGGCTCGCCGGCGCGGTACCGCGCCAGGTTGTCCAGAAAGCGCTGCGCGGCCCGCTCGAACATGCGGTCCTGCGCGCGTCCGGACAAATGCATCGAGATATGGGCGTTGTCCAGGCTCCACAACACATGCTCCGGCGGCAGGGGTTCGGGTTCGGTCACATCCAGGAACGCGGCACCGATGCGCCGCTGTTGCAGGGCCTCGACCAGGGCGTCCTGATCCACCACGCTGCCGCGCGCCACGTTGATCAGCACGGCACCGGACTTCATTCGCGCCAGTTCCGGTGCGCCAATCAGGTGCCGGGTCTCGGCCGTGCCGGGCACCGCCAGGATCACCCAATCGAAATCGCCCAGGCGCTCGCGCCAGGCATCCGGGCCCAGCGTGTGGGCGGCCCCGCCCGGCGTGCGACGTACGACGGTGACCTCGACCCCCATGGCGTGCAGGCGCGGCTCCACCAGTTGCCCGATGCCGCCGTAACCGAGCATCAAGGCACGGCTACCGGCCAGTTCGACCTTGCCGGGTGAATCCTTGAGCCATTCATGGCGCAACTGCGCCTGGACCACGGTGCGATAACCCTTGGCGATCGTCAGCATGGCCATCACCACGTACTCGGCGATCGTGATCGCATTGATGCCCACGCCGTTGGTGACCATGACGCCGCGCTGGTGCAGCAGCGGCAACGGAAGGCCGTCCATGCCGGCGATCAGCGAACTGAGCCAGCGCATGTCGGTGGCCAAGGTGATGGCCTGCGTCATCGCATCCGTGTCCGGCATGTCGAGCCAGCCGATTTCCGCGCCAGGCGCCAACGCATACGCCTGTTCGCGGCTGGAGAACCAGCGCGGCTGCACCCAGTCGGGCAAGGAGGGTTCGAGCTGGGCCCGCACCATGGCGGGCAAGGTGGCGATGACGGCGATTCGGTGGTCCATGGTGCTTCCTGCTGAAGCAACGATGGTAACCAGCCCCGCGCGGGCCCGGTGCCGGTGCCGCCGGCGTCAGTGCCCCGCGCACCCCACCGGTCAAGGGATCAGGTGCGCGCCTGGGCCTGGCTGATCCACTGCCGGGCCTGCATCTCGGCCGCCAGTGCCGGATCGAGCGGCGACCGGCACAGGCCGGCGTGCGCGTATTGCAGGTTCTCGTACAGCTGACTGGCGGCCGGGAACTCGGCCAGCACGGCATCCAGCGCCGCGCCGGGTTCGGCCTGGCCAAGTGCATCGGCCAGCCGGCGCACGACGGACCGGTATTGCTGCGCATCGACCGCGGTCGAGCTGCGCTCCAGCCGCTCGAGTAGCGCCGCCAGGACCCGGGTCGAGGTCGGGTCGGCCCTGGAAGGGGTTGGATGGGTGGTTTTCATGATGTCCTGCAACTGGGGGCACTGCCGCCCATTGCAAGAGACCGTGCACCGGGCCGGACTCAGAGCGGCGGCGGCACCGCGCCCTTGCGCTCGACGATCAGCCCGTAGGCCTGCGGCTCGCGGTGTTTCGCGAAATTGAAGGTGGTGTTCTTGTAGGACGCGGTCAGGTCGAGGTCGCACCGCGCAATCGCGAGTTCGTCACCCAGCGTGCTGCAGGCCGCGACGATCTCGCCCGACGGCGCAACGATGATGGAGTTGCCGATCTGCGGCACGCCTTCCTCGGTACCAGCCTTGGCCACGCCGACGACCCAGCTGCCGTTCTGGTAGGCACCGGACTGCATCACCAGTTCGTTGTGGAAGTTCGACAAGGCGTCGTGTTCGGGCGCCGGCGGATTGTGCACCGGCGTGTTGTAGCCGATCAGGATCATCTCGACGCCCTGCAGTCCCATGACCCGGTAGGTCTCGGGCCAGCGCCGGTCGTTGCAGATAGCCATGCCCAGCACGCCGCCGAACGAGCGGAACACGTTGAACTCCAGGTTGCCGGTCTCGAAATAACGCTTCTCCAGGTGCTGGAAGGCGCGCCAGGGTTCATGCTCCCGGTGCCCGGGCAGATGGATCTTGCGGTATTTGCCGACGATGCGTCCGGTCTTGTCGACGGTGATCGCGGTGTTGAAGTGGCGCGTGCGCCCGTCTTCGTTCTGCGTGAGTTCGGCATAACCCAGCGTGAACCCCATGCCCAGTTCGCGCGCCGCATCGAACAGGGGCTGCGTCTCGGGTCCGGGCATCTCGCGCTCGAAAAAGGCGTCGACATCGGACTGGTCCTCGAAATACCAGCGCGGAAAGAACGTGGTCAGCGCCAGCTCAGGAAAAACGATCAGGTCGCAGCCATGGTGGCGGGCCTGCCGCATCAATGCCAGCATGCGCTGCACGACCTGGGATCGGCTCTCGGAACGGGCAATCGGGCCCAGCTGGGCTGCGGCGACGGTGACGATTCGGCTCACGGTTCACACCTCCTTGTCGTTGGCCAGTTCGACCAGTGTCTGCAACAACACGTTGGCGCCGGCGCACAGGTCGTCCGGCTGCGTATGCTCGGCCGGGTTGTGGCTGATGCCCTTGACGCTGGGCACGAAAATCATCGCCGCGGGACAGATGCGTGCCAGCATCTGGGCATCGTGTCCCGCTCCCGAGGTCATGCGCCGATGACGCAGATCGAGCCGCCCGGCGACTGTCTCGATGCGCCGCACCACCGCCGCGTCGAACACCACCGGCTCGAACCGGGCCAGCACACGTGAACCGATCTCGACGCCCTCGTCCCGGGCCAGCGTGGCCAGGAACTCGGCCAGCCAGGCCTCGGCCCTCTTGAGCAGCGTCTCGTCGGTATTGCGCAAGTCCACCGTCAGCGTGGCGCGGGCCGCGATCACGTTGATCAGGTTCGGATGCAGCTGGATGTTGCCGACGGTGGCCACCTGCCCCGCCCCCATCTCGCGCGCCATCCTGCGCACAAAGGTGGCCACGGCACAGGCCGCATACCCCGCGTCGTGGCGCATGCGCATCGGCGTCGTGCCGGCATGGTTGGACTGCCCGGTGATGGTCAGTTCCTGCCAGGAAATGCCCTGCAGGTCTTCGACCGCCCCGATCGTCACACCATCGAGGTCGAGTACCGGCCCCTGCTCGATATGCAATTCGACGAATGCTGCCGGACGCAACGCGCCGACAGGCGCCGCACCGGCATATCCGATACGCTGCAACTCGTCACCCAGGCGAGGACCATCGATGGCCCGGGCATCAAGCGCCTGCGCCAGCGGCATGCCACCAACGTACACCAGGGAGCCCAACATGTCGGGCGCGAACCGCGCACCCTCCTCGTTGGTGAAAACGCCGACCACCAGCGGCCGGCGGGTACGGACACCGGCATCGTCCAGCACCTGCATCACCTCCAGACCGGCCAACACGCCGAGGATGCCGTCGTAGCGGCCGCCGGTGCGCACGGTGTCGATATGCGAGCCGGTCATCACCGGCGGCAGGTCGTCGGTGCCGCCGCGTACGCCGAACAGGTTGCCGATCGCGTCGACCGATACGACCAGGCCCTGCTCGCGCATCCAGGCCACGACCTGGTCGCGCCCGCGCCCATCGTCATCGGTCAACGCCAGCCGGCAGCTGCCCCCACCGTCGATGGCGCCGATCCGCGCCAGCGCGTCGATGCGCGCCAGCAGCCGGCGGCCGTCGACACGCAGGTCCGGCAGGTTCACGGGACGACCCTCCGCGCTGCGGGGCTGTTCGCTTCGGGAGCGGCCCGGCGGTTCACTGGACTACCCTCCGCGCTACGCGCTGCGGGGCTGTTCGCCTTGGGAGCGGCCCGGCGGCTCACTGGACTACCCTCCGCGCTACGCGCTGCGGGGCTGTTCGCCTTGGGAGCGGCCCGGCGGCTCACGCCAGCACCTCGGCGGCACTGCGCCCGGTGATGCTCTTGTAGATGTCGGGATCGGTGTCGCCTTCGCTGCCCAGCAGCAGGATGCGCGACGCAGCGTCGATCTCCAGCAGGGTGCGCAGCGCCTCGTGTTCACGTGCCGCCAGCAGTGCAGCCAACCCGACCGCGCCGGTCTCTCCCGACACGATGACCGGATCGCCGCCTTGCGGGTTCGCAAACAAGCGTACCGCGTCCAGCGCATATCGGTCGTCGAGCGCGACGAACGCACGGGCCGCGCCGGACACGATTTCCCATGCGGCCGGCGACACCTCACCGCAGGCCAGCCCCGCCATGATGGTATCCAGTGCGCCGGTGACCGCTACCGGAGCACCCGCCTGCGCGCTGCGTAGATGGCAGTCGGCTTCGATCGGCTCGACCACGACCAGCCGGGGACGGCGATTGCCCCACGCCAGCCAGAACGCGGCCGCCACCGACGCGGCAAATGCACCCACCCCGGCCTGCACGAAGACGTGGGTGGGCGGCGTATCGCCCAGGTCGGCTATGACTTCGCGCGACATCACGCCATAACCGTGCATGACATCGATCGGGATATCGCGGTAACCCGCGTAGGTCGTATCGCTGACGACGGTCCAGCCGTTCGCCTTGGCCTGGCTGTCGGCATGGCGCACCGAGTCGTCGTAGTTGCCCGGCACACGCACCACCTCGGCGCCATAGCGGGCGATGGCCGCACGCCGGCCTTCGCTGACCGTGGCATGGATGTAGATCACGCAGCGGCAGCCGAACATCTGTGCGCCCCAGGCCACCGAGCGTCCATGGTTGCCGTCGGTGGCACAGGTCACGGTGATTTGCCGGGCAACATCGCGCCAGCGCCCCGCGAGCACGTCGGCCACCGACACCGGCTGGCCGCCGTTGTGCGCCATGATGGCCTGCTCCAGCAGGCGGTAGACCGCGTAGGCCCCGCCGAGCGCCTTGAAACTCTTGAGCGCGAACCGCGCGCCCTCGTCCTTGTACAGCACCGCGGCAACGCCGAGTTGCCGCGCCAGCGCCGGCAGCCTGCGCAGCGGCGTGGCGCGGTATCCGGGCCATTGCCGGATCTCGCGCTCGGCGGCGTCGAACCCGGCCTGCGAGAGGACTTGCGCGCGTGCGCTCCCGTACGGCTCGGCCGCGGGGGCGGCTGCCGGATTGCGGCAGGCCCGCAGGCCGGAGTCGATCAGCAGTTCCACGTTCATTCAATCTCCTGTCTTCTGGTCTGGCGGTCTCGCCGGCCCCCGCCCGCACAGGGCAACACATGGCCGCGCGACCGGAAGCCCGCCACTGCGCGATACACATGCATACGGCAGGTTAGGCGACGGCCGCGCATGACGGCGGTTCGGCCGGCCGCACTGCATCGATGGTCATCTTCTTGCGCGGTTTTGGCAAGTCCTGCGCACCCGAGGCCGTGATGACACACGAAATGCCGCGTCTCGCCGCGCATCGGCTGCGCTGTCGGTGGCCGCCGCCACGCAGCCGACATGGCTCAGTCCGGCCGACGGATTCCCACCGGCAATGTCGCGGCGGCGTCCCATTGCGGACCGTCGAACCAGGCATCACCAGCCAGGTAGGCGGCCAGCATCGGCAAGGCGTCGAGTCCCCAGAACAGCCGACCATCAACGACCAGCGTCGGCACACCGAACAACCCCAGCGTCACGGCCTCGTCGGTCAGCGCCTTGAGCTGCGCCTTCACGTCTTCGCCACCCGGGTCCCGCGCCGGCGCCAGGTGGCCGGCCAGGGCCTGCAAGCGCGGGCCGTCGACGGCGTCGAGGCCGCTGCGCCACACATGGTGGAAGATCGTCTCCGTCACGAACCGGCTCGGCAGGCCGTCGGGCCCGGCGCCGGCCAGCGCCAGGCGCAACAGCGGCAAGGGATTGAACGGATGGGCCGCGGGCAGGCGCAAGTCGATCGCATGTTGATGAGCCAGCCATCCCACCTGACGGTAGGTCCAGTCCCGCTTGGGCGCGATCTCGGCTGGACCGAGCTGCCCGTGCCGGCGCAGCAATGCCGCGAACAGGACGGGCTTGTAGCGCATGGCGTAGCTGTGGCCCATCAGCGCTTCGGGCAGGCGCTCGAAGGCGAGATAGGCGTAGGGCGAGATGAAGTCGAAAAAGAAGTCGATCTGCTTCATGGTGTGTCCCTGGCTGCCGTCACGCCGCCCGCAACGCCACACGCTGCACGATGCCGGCCCAGACCTTCCGCTTTGCCGGTTCGTCCATCCGGCCCCAGGCGACGATTTCGTCGATCGTGCGCAGGCAGCCGCTGCACAGGCCGGAGGCCGGGTCCATGCGGCAGACCGACACACAGGGGGACGGCACGAGGTGGGCCGGATCCTGCGCCAGTTCGGCCAGCGCCGACAGCGTATCGGCGGTATTCACGACGCTGCAACCCCCACGGGCTCCACCACATCGGCGACCGGCGCACCCGTCAGCTGCTGCAACTGCTGCGGGGTGAGCTTGAACACCGCGTGCGGATGGCCCGCAGCGGCCCAGATTTCGTCGAAACGGAACAACTGCCGGTCGATCAGCGTCACGCAGTCGCTGGCATGGGCCAGCGGCGCCACGCCACCGATGGAAAAACCGGTGCGAGCCTTGACGAACTCCGCATCGGCTCGCCCGAGCTTGCTGAGGCCCTCGCTGCAGACCAGCGCCGCCACCAGCCCCTCATGGACCCGGCGATCGCCGGAGGTGACGACCAGCACAGCCACGTCGTCGGGCTTGCGCCGGAAGATGATGCTCTTGGCGATCTGCCCCAGCGCCACACCCAACGCGTCGGCCGCTTGTTGCGCGGTACGCGCGGCGGCATCGAGCATGACCGGCGCATGGGGATGCTGGCGCGAGTGCAACACGTCGACCACGCGCCGCACGGCCTCAGGCAGGGGAATAACTTCGGATCCACACATGGTCGTCATCTCACGAAAGGCAGGGCACGCAAAATCGGGACCGGACCGCAGGCATCAGGACTCCCGCTTGCTCAACAACGCACGGGCGGCGCGGGAGCCGGACTTGCGTTGCAGGAATTCGTTGATGAACATGCCGGCATCGAGCAGCTTGTCCATGTCGATGCCGGTCTCGATGCCCATGCCGTGCAACATGTAGACCACGTCCTCGGTCGCCACGTTGCCGGTCGCCCCCTTGGCATACGGGCAGCCACCCAGACCCGAAATGGAGGTGTCGAACTGCCACACGCCGAGCTCCATGAACGCCAGCGTATTGGACAAGGCTTGCCCGTAGGTATCGTGAAAATGGCCGGAAACGTCGTCGATGGCGTAGTGCTGCAACGTGGCCTCGAGTGCCCGCTGCACCTTGAACGGCGTGCCGACGCCGATCGTGTCGGCCACGCCGACATGTTGCACGCCGATGTTCTTCATCAGCCCGGCGAGCATCGCGACCCGCTCGGGTGCCACCTCGCCTTCGTAGGGACACCCTACGGCGCAGGACATGGCGCCCCGCACGAAGATGCCGGCGGAGCGTGCCGCCTCGACCACCGGCCGGAAGCGCTCGATGCTCTCGGCGATCGAACAGTTGATGTTGCGCTGGCTGAAGGCTTCGCTGGCAGCGCCAAACACGACGATTTCGTCCGGCCAGAAGGCCTTGTCCAGTGCGATCGCGGCCTCGAAACCCTTGAGGTTGGGCGTCAGCACCGAATACCGCACACCGGGGCGGCGCTCGATGCCGGACATGACCTGCGCGTTGTCGGCCATCTGCGGCACCCACTTGGGGCTGACATAACTGGTGACCTCGATCTCGCGCAGGCCGGCCTCCTGCAGCCGGTGCACCAGAGCGACCTTGATCTCGGCCGGCACCGTCAGTTTCTCGTTCTGCAAGCCGTCACGCGGGCCGACCTCGACCAGCTTGACCTTGGGGGGCATCTTCATGGCAGTTCCTAGCAAGAGGTGAATGGCGCCGCTCGTGGCGCGCTCAATATCCGCGCTGCAGGTCGACCATACCTGCAACTGGCTCGCCGCGTTCGAAGGCCAGGATCTTGCCTGCGATCTGCGCAATGCTTTCCTCGCGCAGGGTCTGGGCCGAGACGTGGGGCGTGACCGAGATCTTCGGATGGCGCCAGAATACATGTTCCGGCGGCAAGGGTTCGGTGCGAAACACGTCGAGCGTGGCGCCCGACAGGTGTCCGTCGTCGAGCAGCGCCAGCAGGTCGTCGTCGACTACGTGCTCGCCGCGCGCCACGTTGATCAGGCAGGCCCCTTGCGGCAGTTGCAGCAGTCGCTCGCGGCCGAGCAGGTCGCGGGTATCGTCGGTCAGCGGCAACAGGCAGACCAGTACGCGGCTGTGCGCAAGAAAGTCGCCCATCTGGGCATCGCCGGCAAAACACTGCACACCCTCGAGCGAACGAGCGCTGCGGCTCCAGCCCCGGACCGGAAAGTCGAACTGGCGCAATGCCTGCGCGACGCGGGACCCCAGCACGCCCAGCCCCAGGACGCCGACGGGGAATTGCGCACGCGGCCGCGCGGGTCGCCGCACCCATGCCCCTTGTGCCGCCTGCGCCTCGTACGCGGCGAACTCCCGGTAGTGGCGGATCACGGCGTGGCAGACGTATTCCGCCATCTGCGCGGCCATGCCGGCATCGTCCAGCCGAACCACGGGCACATGCCCGGACAGGCGCAGCCGCATCAGCTTGTCGACCCCCGCTCCGACATTGAACAAGGCCTTGAGCCGCGGCTGCTGGTCGATGAAGGCCTGCGGCGGCGCCCACGCAACCCCGTAGTCGGCCGGCTCGACGCCGTCGGCCCAGGCCTCGACACGCGCTTGCGGCAGATGCCGTCGCAAGGCCTCCAGCCAGGGCTCGGGTTCGCAACTCGGATCACAGAACACCACACGCATCGTCATGCCGCCATTGTCAACAATTCGGCGCCCTCGCCGACCTGGTCCCCTGGCGCGTACAGGATTTCGGCCACCGTGCCATCGGCCGGCGCGGCGATCGTGTGTTCCATCTTCATGGCCTCCATCACCGCCAGCGCCTGGCCCTTGCTGACCTTGTCGCCGACCTTGACCGTGAACGACAACACCTTGCCCGGCATCGGCGCGGTCAGGCGACCGGCCTCGCCATGTGCATCACCGGCGTGGTCCAGCAAGTCGACGTCCAGGATGCGGGTCGCGCCATGGGGCGCGAACACATGCACCTGTTCACCCAGACGATAGACCCGGACCACATGGCGCTGACCCGCATACCGCAGGTCGATGGCGCCATCGAGCGCGTCGAACGCCAATGCAGTATCGACGGCACCCACCTGCAGCTGCATGGCGCCATCATGCCGGTAGGTGAGCCGCGCCTCGACCGACTCGCCCTGGAACTCGAACCCGAAACGGCGCGTTGCGACACCGAACGCGCGCCAGCCGTCGCGGCGACTGAACGGGTCGGCCTGCTCCAGCCTCCGCTCCGCGATCAGGCGCTCGGCGATGGAGGCGGCCACGGCCACAGCCAGGCCGACCGGCTCCTGCCGGAACAATACAGCCTCCTCGCGCGGAATCAGCGCGGTATCCAGGTTGGCGTCGACGAACGACGGGCTGCGTGCCACATAACGCAGGAACTGCACATTGGTGTGGAGCCCGACGATGTGGGTCTGTGCCAGGGCGGCATCGAGCCGCGCCAGTGCCTGGGCCCGGTCGGCGCCGACGACGATCAGCTTGGCGACCATGGAGTCGTAGAACGGCGAGATCGCATCACCTTCGCGCACGCCGTCGTCGATACGCACCGCCACGGCGCCATCGGCGCGCGCAAAACTCGTCGCCGCGGGCTTGCGATAGACCTGCAGGCTGCCGGTGGCGGGCAGGAACTGGTTGTCCGGGTTCTCGGCACAGATGCGGGCCTCGATGGCATGGCCCTGGATGCGCAACTGCTGCTGGGTCAGCGGCAGGGTCTCGCCGCTGGCGACCCGCAGTTGCCACTCGACCAGGTCCTGCCCGGTGATCGCCTCGGTCACCGGATGCTCCACCTGCAGCCGGGTGTTCATCTCCATGAAGAAAAACGCCATGGAGCCATCAGGGCGCTGCTCGACGATGAACTCGACCGTCCCGGCGCCGACATAGTCCACGGCACGCGCCGCAGCCACCGCGGCAGCGCCCATCTCGGCGCGCATGGCTTCCGTCATGCCCGGCGCCGGGGCCTCTTCCAGCACCTTCTGGTGCCGGCGCTGCACCGAGCAGTCGCGCTCGAACAAATGCACGTAGTTGCCGTGGCTGTCACCGAACACCTGGATCTCGATATGGCGCGGACGCTGCACGTATTTCTCGATCAGCACCGCATCGTCGCCAAAGCTGTTGATGGCCTCGCGCTTGCACGATGCCAATGCGGAATCAAAGTCCGCGGCCCGTTCGACGATGCGCATGCCCTTGCCACCACCACCGGCACTGGCCTTGATCAGCACCGGATACCCGATGCGGTCCGCCTCGGCGCGCAGCAGCTCCGGCTCCTGCGCCGCGGCGTGGTAACCCGGCACCAGCGGCACACCGGCGGCTTCCATCAACTGCTTGGACTCGGCCTTCAGGCCCATGGCCTTGATGGCCGACGGCGGCGGGCCGATAAAGACCAGACCGGCATCGGCGCAGGCCTGTGCGAACGCCTCGTTCTCGCTCAGGAAACCATAACCGGGGTGCACGGCCTGCGCGCCGGTGGCCTTGGCAGCTTCCAGGATCGCTTGCCAGCGCAGGTAGCTGTCCTTGGGCGCACTGCCGCCCACATGCACCGATTCGTCACAGGCCGCCACGTGTTTGGCGCCGGCATCCGCATCCGAATACACGGCGACGGTGCGGATGCCCATGCGCCGGGCGGTGGCGGCGACACGGCAGGCGATCTCGCCGCGATTGGCAATCAGGATCTTGGAGAACATGGTTAAAACCTCAGTGTGCGGGCGCTGGCGCGAACCAGGCCCGGATGCGGCGGAACACCGCCTTCAGGAAGGCAATCAGCGTGATCAGCAGCCAGGCCATCAGGAACAGCGCCACGACCAGCGCAATGCCGAACAGGAACGGGTGCTGCGTCGCCAGCCACAAGGCGCCCACCACCAGGCCGTCCTCGACCAGGCTCACGCCGATGTTGGAGAACGGCTCGGGCGAGGTGTTGACGGCTGCGCGCGTGGTGGCCTTGGTGGCAAAGGAACTGGCCGCCAGCGTGCCACCCAGCAGGCCGGCCACCGCGGCCATGGTGCCGTTGTCGACCCCGAATACGCCGGCCGCCAGCAACGCACCGCCCGGGATCCGAATGACCGAATGCACCAGGTCCCACAGGCTGTCGAGCCCCGGGATCTTGTCGGCAAAGAACTCGATGAACACCATGCAGCCGCTGGCCGCCAGCATCAGCGGATGCTGCAGCACCTGCAGGCTGTGGGGCAGGACCAGCCATCCCATCGCGCCGGACATGCCGAGCATGAACAACACCGCGTACAGGCGCAAGCCGCTGGCCCAGCCCAGCGCGGCGGCCAGCGCCAGCAAGGCCGGCATGTCCATGCCTTGCGCGCCCTGCGCCAGTGCCGCGCCGGCGGGCTGCAACACGGACAACAGATGATCGAGCCAGGCTTGCATGGGCCACCATGCCTACATCCGGAACAGGCCGAACTTCGTCTCGGGGATCGGCGCGTTGAGCGACGCGCTCAGGCCCAGCGCGAGCACACGGCGGGTGTCGGCCGGGTCGATGACGCCATCGTCCCACAGGCGCGCGGTGGCGAAGTAGGGATGGCCCTGTTCTTCGTACTGGTTGCGGATCGGCGCCTTGAAGGCCTCTTCCTCCTCCATGCTCCAGCTGTCGCCGCGGCCTTCGATGCCGTCGCGACGCACGGTGGCCAGCACCGAGGCGGCCTGCTCGCCGCCCATGACGGAGATGCGCGCGTTCGGCCACATCCACAGAAAGCGCGGCGAGAATGCGCGGCCGCACATGCCGTAGTTGCCGGCCCCGAAACTGCCGCCGATGATGATGGTGAACTTCGGCACCGCCGCGGTCGCCACCGCGGTCACCATCTTGGCGCCGTTGCGCGCAATACCCTCGTTCTCGTATTTGCGCCCGACCATGAAACCGGTGATGTTCTGCAGGAACACCAGCGGCACCTTGCGCTGGCAGCACAGTTCGATGAAGTGCGTGCCCTTGAGGGCCGACTCGCTGAACAGGATGCCGTTGTTGGCGATGATGCCCACCGGCATGCCCTCGATGTGCGCGAAGCCGCACACCAGGGTCGTACCGTAACGCGCCTTGAACTCGTCGAACTCGGAGCCGTCGACGATGCGCGCGATGATCTCGCGCACGTCGAAGGGCTTGCGGGTGTCGACCGGGATCACGCCGTACAACTCCTGCGCATCGAAACGCGGTGCCAACGGCGTGGTCTGCACCAGGGTCTTGCGCTTGGCTCGGTTGAGATTGCGCATCGTGTTGCGCGCGATCTGCAAGGCATGCATGTCGTTCTCGGCCAGGTGATCCACGACACCGGACAACCGGGTGTGCACGTCTCCACCGCCGAGGTCTTCCGCGCTGACGACCTCGCCGGTGGCGGCCTTGACCAGCGGCGGACCGCCCAGGAAGATGGTGCCCTGGTTGCGCACGATGATGCTCTCGTCGCTCATGGCCGGGACATAGGCGCCGCCGGCCGTGCAACTGCCCATGACCACCGCGATCTGGGCAATACCCTGTGCGCTGAGGTTGGCCTGGTTGAAGAAGATGCGGCCGAAATGGTCGCGGTCCGGAAACACCTCGTCCTGGTTCGGCAGGTTGGCGCCGCCGGAGTCGACCAGATAGATGCAGGGCAGATGGTTCTGCTGCGCAATCTCCTGTGCCCGCAGATGCTTCTTGACCGTCAGCGGGTAGTAGGTGCCGCCTTTGACCGTTGCGTCGTTGCACACGATCATGCAGTCGACCCCGCTGACACGGCCGATGCCGGCGATCAGGCCCGCACAGGGCGCGCTGTCGCTGCCGTCACGGTCCGGGTACATGCCCAGTGCCGCGAGCGGGCTCAGCTCCAGGAACGGCGTGCCCGGGTCCAGCAGCATCTGCACCCGTTCGCGCGGCAGTAGCTTGCCGCGCGCCGTATGTTTGGCCCGCGCGGCGTCGCCGCCGCCGTTCTGGGCCTTGGCGACCTGGGCTTGCAGGTCTGACACGAGTGCGCGCATGGACTGGGCGTTGAGCTGGAAATCGCTCGCGCGCGGATTGAGTCTGGATTCAAGTATCGGCATGGGTCGTCAGCGTCCGGTTTGTCGTGGGGTGGCCGCCTTCAGTGCATCAGCAGCGGCAGGTCAGCCATGTCGGAGAAGATCTCGACCGCACCCGCTTTGCGCAGCGCGGCATCGTCACCGTGTGGCAGGTAGGCAAAGACAGTGGCCCCGGCCGCCACGCCGGCCGTGACGCCGGTGACCGTGTCCTCGACGACGGCGCAGCGGCGCGGATCGGCATTGAGCGCGCGTGCCGCGGCCAGGTATACGTCGGGGAACGGCTTGGAGCGCGGAGTCTCGTAGCCGCTGAAGATGCGCCCGTCGAAGTAGTCCATCAGCCCCACCTTGCGCAGCTGCATCTCGACCTTGATCCGGTCCGCACCGGACGCGCAGGCGATCCGGGCGTCGTGGTGGGCGTGGATGCGATGCACGGCGTCATGGATGTTCGGAATCGGCTCGAGCTGCTCCATCAGCGCCGCATTGCGACGCAACTGGAAATCGGACAACCAGGCGCCATCGACGGTGCGCCCGGTGTTGGCCGCGATGATGCTCAGTTCCTCCTTGAGTGCCTTGCCGACGAAATGGCGCATGCATTCGTCCTGCGTCAGCTCCCAGCCCAGCTCACCCAGCATCTCGCGCAACACGCGATTGGTGATGGGTTCGGAGTCGACCAGCACACCATCGCAATCGAACAATACGGCTTCAAATTTCATGCACGGGTTTCCTGTCTTGCTTCGGGTGGGCGGCGATCACGCCTTGCCTTTGCGTCGCGCCTTGTTGGCTTCGAGCGATTCGGTCGGTGCGCCGGCCTTCGTCCAGTCGGCCCAGCCGCCGTCGATGTGGGCCACGTTCGTCATGCCCATGTCCTGCAAGGCCTTGGCGGCCAGGGCGCTGCGCCAGCCGGCACCGCAGAACAACACGAACTCGCGGGATTCGTCGGCGAACGCCGGCTTGTGGTACGGCGAGGCGGGATCGACCCAGAACTCGAGCATGCCGCGCGGCGCATGCAAGGCGCCGACGATCGTGCCCTCGCCCAGTTCACGGATGTCGCGGATATCGACGATCTGCAGCCGCGAATCGTCGAGCCGTGCGCGCACCTGCTCGACGCTGTAGGTCGTGACCTCGGCCATGGCCTCGTCGACGAGTTGTCGGTAACCCTTGGTGATCGGCATGTCTTGTCTCCACGGTGCTGCGAGTGCCGGCGCCCGGCTTGCCGCTTGTTTCAGGCCAGCGCGCGCTGGATCAGGATTTTCTGCACGTCGCTCGTGCCTTCATAGATCTGGCAGACCCGCACATCGCGGTAGATGCGCTCGAGCGGGAAGTCGCCGACATAACCATAACCGCCCAGCGTCTGGATGGCCGCCGAACAGACCTGCTCGGCCATCTCACTGGCGAACAGCTTGGCCATCGCCGCTTCCTTCAGGCAGGGTTTGCCGGCATCGCGCAGGCTGGCCGCATGCCAGATCAATTGCCGCGCCGCCTCGATGCGGGTCGCGCATTCGGCCAGCCGGAATCCGACCGCCTGGTGACTGAACAGCGGCTGGCCGAAACTCTCGCGCTGCTTGGCATAGTCGAGCGCAAACTCGAACGCGCTGCGGGCCATGCCGACACTTTGCGCCGCGATGCCGATACGGCCGCCCTCCAGGCCACCGAGCGCAATCCGATAACCCTCGCCTTCCACGCCGATCCGGTTCTCGACCGGTATCCGGCAGTTGTCCAGGTTGATCTGCGCGGTGTCGCTGCTGTGCTGGCCCAGCTTGTCCTCGAGCCGCGCAACCTGGTAGCCGGGAGCATCGGTCGGTACCAGGAAGGCGCTCATGCCCTTCTTGCCCGCTCCCTTGTCGGTGACCGCGATGACGATGATCACCTGCCCGTTCTTGCCACTGGTGATGAACTGCTTGACCCCGTTGAGCACATAGCTGTCGCCGTCGCGCACGGCCGTGGCGCGCAACGCCGACGCGTCGGAGCCGACATGCGGTTCGGTCAGGGCAAAGCCGCCGAGCAACTTGCCTTGTGCCAGCGGCGTCAACCAGGTCTTCTTCTGCTCGGCATTGCCATAGGCCATCAGGATCGCATTGACCGGGCAATTGGTCACGCTGATCGCGGTGCTGGTGCCGCCATCGCCGGCGGCAATCTCCTCGAGCACCAGGGCCAGCGTCAGGTAGTCGAGGTTGGCGCCGCCAAATTCCTCGGGCACGCAGATGCCATAGGCGCCGAGTTCCGCCAGGCCCTGGTGCGCCTCCGTGGGGAACTGATGCTCCTTGTCCCAGCGCGGCGCATTCGGCCACAGTTGCTCCTGCGCGAACGCGCGTACCGCGTCGCGCACCATTTCCTGGTCCTGGGTCAGCAGCATGGCAGCCTCCTGTACACGTGGGCGGGATCGGGCACGGATGTGGTCCTCAGAGCAGTTCGAGCGCCACCGCCGTGGCTTCGCCGCCACCGATGCACAAGGTGGCCAGGCCACGTTTCTTGCCACGCGCCTGCAGGGCGTGCATCAGCGTGACCATGATGCGTGCGCCGCTGGCGCCGATCGGGTGGCCCAGCGCACAGGCACCGCCGTTCACGTTGACGATGTCGTGCGACAGGCCGAGTTCGGCCATCAGCGCCATGGGCACGACGGCGAAAGCCTCGTTGACTTCCCACAGATCGACATCCTCGACCTTCCAGCCGGCCATGGCCAGTGCCTTCTTCGTCGCACCGACCGGCGCCGTGGTGAACCAGTTCGGCTCCTGTGCGTGCATGGCGTGCGAGACGATACGCGCCAGCGGCTTGGCGCCGAGTTTCGCCGCGGTCGACGCGCGCATCATCACCAGCGCCGCGGCACCGTCGTTGATCGACGAGCTCGAGGCCGCGGTGATGGTGCCGTCTTTCTTGAACGCCGGCTTGAGCGTGGGAATCTTGTCGAGCTTGACCCGGCCCGGGCCTTCGTCGATGGAGATCCGCTTCTCGCCCGAGCGGTCCTTCACGGTCACCGGCGTGATCTCGGCGGCAAAGGCGCCCGACTCCGTGGCGGCCTTGGCGCGTTGCACCGACGTGGTCGCGAACGCATCCTGGGCCTCGCGCGTGAAGTTGTACTTGGCAGCGCAGTCCTCGCCGAACGTGCCCATGGCCCGGCCGGGCTCGTAGGCGTCCTCCAGGCCGTCGAGCATCATGTGGTCGTAGACCTTGTCGTGCCCGATGCGCATGCCACCGCGGCCCTTGAGCAGCAGGTAAGGCGCATTCGTCATGCTCTCCATGCCGCCGGCGACGATGACGTCGTGGCTGCCCGCAAGCAGCATGTCGTGCGCGAACATGGCGGCGCGCATACCGGAGCCGCACATCTTGGACAAGGTGACGGCGCCGGCACTCATCGGCAGGCCGCCCTTGAGCGCGGCCTGGCGTGCCGGCGCCTGGCCCTGGCCGGCCATCAGACAGTTGCCGAACAACACCTCGCCGACCTGCTCGGGCGCAACGCCGGAACGCTGCATCGCGGCGGCAATGGCTGCGCCCCCGAGGTCGTGCGCGCTCAACGCGCTGAAGTCGCTCTGGAAACTGCCCATGGGTGTGCGGGCGGCTGCGACGATGACGATGGTTTCTGCCTGGGATGTGGACATGTCTGCTTCTCCTTCAACAATGGTTCAACGGAATCGACCCCCGCGCCGGTGGTCAGCCCAGCTCGGTTTCTTCGGCGGTCGTGATGAATCGTTTTTCCTGGTCGTACGGGAACACGTCGAAGACATGGCCCTGGGCGATGCGTTCCTTGTGTCCCTGCCAGAAGTCGGCCTCCAGCAGATCGCCATGGTGGCGCATGAACACCTCGCGCACCGCCGGATTGCCGAGCAGGAACGGGCCGAAGGTCTCCGGGAACACGTCCTTCGGACCCACCGTGTACCAGATCTCGCCGCTCATCTCCTCTTCCTCGGTCCGCGGCTCGGGCACGCGGCGGAAGTTGCAGTCGGTGATGTATTCGATCTCGTCATAGTCGTAGAACACGACCTTGCCGTGGCGGGTGATGCCGAAGTTCTTCCACAACATGTCGCCGGGAAAGATGTTGGCAGCCACCAGGTCCTTGATCGCATTGCCATACTCGACCACGCCGCGCTCGATCTGCTCGCGCGCACGCAGCGCGGCCGGATCGTCCGGCGCGCAGCCCTGGCTGAGGTCGAACGCCTCCTGCAGGTAGATGTTGAGCGGGATCATGCGCCGCTCGATGTACACGTGCTGCAGGATGACCTCGATCTGGCCGTCGCCGTCACGATCGCTGATCTCCAGCTGGCTGGGCGCGAACTTCTCGATCTCGGCGATCAGCTCGTCGTCGAAACGCGCGCGCGGGAACGCGACGCCGCTGTATTCCAGCGTGTCCGCCATGCGACCGACGCGGTCGTGCTGCTTGACCAGCAGGTACTTGCCCTTGATCTGCTCGCGTGTCGTGTCCTTCTGCGGCGGGTAGTAGTCCTTGATGACCTTGAACACATACGGGAACGATGGCAGGTCGAACACCAGCATCACCATGCCCTTGATGCCGGGGGCGATGCGGAACTTGTCGGTCGAGTGGCGCAGGTGGTGCAGGAAATCGCGATAGAACAGGTTCTTGCCCTGCTTCTGCAGCCCCAGCGCGTTGTAGAGTTCGTTGCGCGGCTTGCGCGGCATCATGCTGCGCAGGAACTGCACGAAGGCGCTCGGCACCTCCATGTCGACCATGAAATAGGCGCGCGCGAAGCTGAACAGGATCAGCATGTCGGCCTCGCCGAACAACGCGGCGTCGATCACCAGCTTGGCGGCCTTGTTGTGCAACAGCGGCAGCGCGAACGGCTCTTCGGTGAAGCCATTGATGATTTTGCCGACGATGTACGCGCCCTTGTTGCGGATAAACAGCCCGGACAACACCTGCAACTGGAAGTTCGCGCGCAGGGTCACGTCGCCCAGGCGCCGGTGCATGGCCTGCGCCACGAATCCGCTGTCGCGCTGCAGGTTCTCGAACGGGCGCCGCAGGTCGAAGTCGTCGATGATTTGCGCGATCACCTGCTGCAAATTGCTCTGGGACGGGTAATACGAACGATAGGTCGGCAGTGCCTCGGGCTCGTCGTTCTCGATGTATTCGGTACTGACCGCCGGCCGCACGAAGATGAAATCGTTCTGGAAGTAGCTGCGGTGCAGGATCTTGGTCGTCACCGAGTTGAAGAAGGTCTCGGCCAGTTCGGGCTGGTGATGGTCGACCAGCAGGCCGATGTAGTGCAGCTTGACCTGCTGCCACACCTCCATCGGCTGCTTGCCGGCCTTGAATTCGCGCTCGAGCCGGCGCGAACACTCGCGCACGCGCAGGTCGTAGAACTCGATGCGTTCGCGCTGCGCGCGCTGCTGCCCGTGCCAATCGGCGGTCTCGAAGCGATGCTTGGCCCGCGCCGACTCGGTGCGGAAGAGGCGATAGTGGCGGTTGAATCCGTCCATCATCGCCTTGGCGATGCCATAGGCGACCGTCGAGTCGAGGCGTTGGGGAAACATGGCGCGGGCTCCTGGATGGCCCGTTCAGGCCCGGTCGACCTCGGATACACGGGCGACGGCCACCCGGTACAAGCCGTCCAGCCAATCGACGCCAGGCACCGACATGTGCAGGTCCTTGAGCAGGCCGTCCTTCAGCCCGTAGACCCAGCCATGCAGGGTCAGCTTCTGGCCGCGGGACCAGGCGTCGCGCACCACCGTGGTATGGGCGACGTTGACCACCTGTTCGATCACGTTGAGCTCGCACAAGACGTCATGGCGCAACTCGGCCGGCGTATGTTCGAGCAGGCTGACATGGCGGTCGCGCACATCCTGCACATGGCGCAACCAGTTGTCGGCCAGGCCGATGCGGATGTTCTCCAGTGCGGCCTGCACGCCGCCGCAGCCGTAGTGGCCCACGACGATCACGTGTTCGACCTTGAGCCGTTCGACCGCGAACTGTATCGTCGACAAGGCGTTGAGATCGGAGTGCACGACGACATTGGCGACGTTGCGGTGCACGAACACTTCACCCGGCTCCAGGCCGGTGATCTGGTTCGCCGGCACCCGGCTGTCGGAGCAGCCGATCCACATGTACTTGGGCTGCTGCTGGGCCTTCAGGCTGGTGAAGAATCCCGGCCGTTCGGTCTCCATCCGGGCCGCCCATTCCCGGTTGTGGGCGAACAGTTCGTCGAGGGTTGGTGTGGTCATGGAACGATTGTGCCTGCGCCGGACCGTCAGACGGTTTCGTTGTAGAGCTCGCGTCCGATCAGCATACGGCGGATCTCGCTGGTGCCGGCACCGATCTCGTAGAGTTTGGCGTCGCGCCACAGGCGGCCGAGCGGATATTCGTTGATGTAGCCATTGCCACCGAACAGCTGGATGCCTTCACCCGCCATCCAGGTGGCCTTTTCGGCGCACCACAGGATCACCGACGCGCAGTCCTTGCGAACCTGGCGCACATGGTCGCTGCCCAGGGCGTCGAGGTTCTTGCCCACGGTGTAGCAGTAGGCGCGTCCGGCCTGCAACACGGTGTACATGTCGGCGACCTTGCCCTGCACCAGCTGGAATTCGCCGATGCTCTGGCCGAACTGCTTGCGGTCGTGGATGTACGGCACCACGTTGTCCATCACCGCCTGCATGATGCCGATCGGACCGGCCGACAAGACGGCGCGCTCGTAGTCCAGCCCGCTCATCAGCACCTTCGCCCCGCTGTTGAGGCCGCCCAGGATGTTTTCCTGCGGCACCTCGACATTGTCGAACACGAGTTCGCCGGTGTGGCTGCCGCGCATGCCGAGCTTGTCGAGCTTTTGCGCGATCGAGAAGCCCTTCATGCCTTTTTCGATCAGGAACGCGGTGACGCCGCGCGCACCGAGCTCCGGCTCGGTCTTGGCATAGACCACCAGGGTGTCGGCATCCGGGCCATTCGTGATCCAGAACTTGCTGCCGTTGAGCAGGTAATAACCGCCCTTGTCCTCGGCCTTGAGCTTCATCGAGATGACGTCGCTGCCGGCACCCGATTCGCTCATCGCCAAGGCTCCGACATGTTCGCCGCTGATGAGCCGGGGCAGGTACTTCTGGCGCTGGGCATCGGTGCCGTTGCGCCGGATCTGGTTGACGCACAGATTGCTGTGGGCGCCGTAGCTCAGTCCCACCGAAGCCGAGGCGCGACTGATTTCCTCCATCGCGATCATGTGAGCGAGGTAACCCATGCCGGCGCCGCCATATTCTTCGCCGACCGTGATGCCGAGCACGCCCAGGTCGCCCATCTTGCGCCACAGGTCCATCGGGAATTGGTCGCTGCGGTCGATCTCGGCAGCGCGGGGCGCGATCTCCGCCTGCGCGAAGGCGCGCACGGCGTCGCGCAGTGCATCAATGTCTTCACCCAGCTGGAAATCGAGTCCGGGCAATGTGTTCATGGTTGTCTCCTGATGAATCTTGATGGGATGGGGCCGGGTTCGGTCGTCAGTAGGTCTTGGGCACCGGAACCAGGGTTTGCTGCATCAGCGCGCAGTCAGTCTGCCGCCCGTCTTCGCCATGGTGCACCACCGTCGCAGTCGTCACGATGATGCGCTTGCCGGCACGCACGACCCGTCCGATGGCCCGCAACTCCCCTTGGCGCATCGCGGCCAGGAAGTTGATCTTGTACTCCACCGTCGTCACCTCCATGTCGTGCGGGGCCACCGTCAACGCGGCATAACCGCCGGCGATATCCGCCAGCGCCCCCATGGCGCCGCCATGGAATCCGCCTTGTTGTTGCGTCACCTTGTCGGAATACGGCAACACCAGTTCGCAGATACCCGGTCCCACGTCCAGCAACCGCGCGCCCAGATGCCGCATCATGCCCTGGCGTTCGAAGCTAGCGAGCACCCGTCGATGCAGGTCGGGGTGCGTGGGATTCTCGGTGGCGTCGGCAGGCGTCATGGATGAGGATGCGTGATGGCGGTGGATTGACGTTTACGTAAACGTCAATTATGGATCAACCGATGGAAAAAGTCATCCGGGACAACAGGCAATCGGTGTCATCCGACGGCGCTGCGCTTGTCGGCCTTGGCCAGCAAGGCCTTCGCCTCCCGTTCGTGCTCCCGGACCTCATCGAGGTTGGCCACGAGATCGGCCATCTGCTCCTCCAGTGCCAGCCGGTGGGCTGCCAGCACGTTCAGGAACTTGCGCAACTGCGGTCCGGTGTCGCGCGGGCTGTCGTACATGTCGATGATCTCGCGCGCTTCCGTCAGCGACAGGCCCAGTCGCTTGGCGCGCAGGGTCAACTTGAGCCGGGTGCGGTCACGCGCGCTGTAGACCCGGCTCCGACCGCCGGGACCGACACGCTGCGGTTGCAGCAGGCCCATGTCTTCATAGAAGCGGATCGCCCGTGTCGTCAGGTCGAACTCTTGCGCAAGGTCGCTGATGGTGAATTGGGTGGCCATGGTCGTGACGCTCTCCAGTAAGGGCACATGCCCCGGGATACACAGGCGACAGCTGTGCGCACCGCCTGTTCCTACAATGGCGGATTACAACTGACGTTTACGTAAACGTCAATTTATAACCGATGCCATGAACGAACTCGAAAACCAGCTGAACTACCCCCTGGGGGACGCCATGCCCGAGCCGGGCCGCACGATGGAGGTTGCGCCTGGCGTGCACTGGATCCGGATGTCGCTGCCGTTCGCGCTGAACCATATCAACCTGTGGTTGTTGCGCGACGAGATCGACGGCCGTCAAGGCTGGAGCGTGGTCGACTGCTGCATCGCGCGCGACGAGTCCCGCGCGCAGTGGGAGCAGGTGTTTGCGAACGAACTCGACGGACTGCCGATCCTGCGCGTCATCGTGACCCACATGCATCCCGACCATATCGGCCTGGCCGACTGGTTGTGCCAACGCTGGAACGTCCGACTGTGGATCAGCGCCACCGACTACCACATGGCCCGGCTGGGGGCGCTGGGACCATCAGCGTTCGGCGGCGAGGCCGCGGCCGACTATTTCGCGTCGCATGGATTGAACGACCCGGCCTCGGTGGAGCAGATCAAGGCCCGCACCCGCTACTTCCCCAGCCTGGTGCCCAGCGTGCCGCGCCAGTACCGCCGCATGTCGGACGGCGACGTATTGACCATCGGCGACCGGAGCTGGCGCTGCATCAGCGGTTACGGCCACGCGCCCGAGCACATCGCGTTGTATTGCGATGCGCTGAAACTGCTGATCGGTGGCGACATGATGTTGCCACGCATCTCGACCAATGTCAGCGTCTACGAAGTCGAACCGGAGGCCAATTCGCTCAAGCTCTTCCTGGATTCGATCGCGCGTTTTCGCGAGCTGCCCGAAGACACCTTGACACTGCCGTCACACGGCAAACCCTTCACCGGCCTGCACGTGCGGATCGGCCAGTTGCAGGACCACCACCGTGACCGCCTCGATGAAGTGATGCAGACCTGCAGCGAGCGTCCCAGCTGCGCGGCCGACATCCTGCCCGTGATGTTCAAACGTCCGCTGGACCTGCACCAGAAGACCTTTGCCATGGGTGAAGCGGTCGCCCACCTGCATGCGCTGTGGTACCAGGGCCGGCTGCAGCGAAGCCTCGACGCGGACGGGGTGTACCGGTTCGCACCGCGCAGCTGACGCCGCGCCGCGGCCTCAGTTCCACAAGGGAATCGACTCGTCCTTGAGCTGGCCGCGCAGCGCCTGGTAGTCGGGCATTACCGAACGCACCGTATCCCAGAACCGCGGGCTGTGATCCATCACGCGCAGGTGGCTCAGTTCATGCGCCACCACATAGTCGATCACGTCCATGCGGAAATGGATCAGGCGCCAGTGCAGGCGGATCGATCCGTCTGCACGGGCGCTGCCCCAGCGCGTGCCGGCACTGCTGAGCGAGAGCTTGCGCCACTGCACCTGCAAACGGGGTGCGTAGTGGTCGAGCCGCTCGGAGAACACGCGCCGGGCCTGGCGCATCAGCCAGGCCTGCACGGAATCGCGGATCTGTTGTTCGGTCGCATGGTGCGGCAGGCCCAGGCGCAGGTCGCTGACCACATCCGGGCCAAGCGCCGCATCCTGCGCACCCGCAATCGCACCCGCGCCGGAACCAGCGTGCGACGAATCGAGCACGATGCGCATCGGGTTGCCCAGGAAGGGAAACTGGGCACCATCGCGCCACTCGATGCGGTTGGCATGCATGCGTGCCTGGCGATCACGTGCCTCGACCAGCTTGCGCACGATCCAGGACGCCTTCTCGTCCAGCGCCTGCTGCACATCCGACACGGTGACCCATTTGGGCGCGTGCACGACCAGGCCATCGGCCCCGACCGAGAATCCGATGGTGCGGCGCTTGCCCCGCTTGAACTCGTAGCCGACGAGGCTTCCGCACAGACGGACCTCCCGGTTCGCGCGCGGATGCCGGAAGATCGCCACCGCGTGCAGCGTCGACGGCTGCGCACCGGTGGCCACGGGTGCCGGTTCGGGCCCGTCGTCCGGCGCGAACAAGTCCAGGGTGTATTGCAGCAAGGCTCGCATGGTGGCCGGTTCTAGCACGCGGGAGTGTGTCAGCGATAGGCCTGGGGATCGAGCCGATGCATTTCGGCCTCGATCCAGGCCTCGACCTCGCGCATCAATTCGTCCGGCTTTCGGCCCTCGCTGGGAATGGGCCTGCCGATGGAAACGTCCACCGTGCCCGGCATCTTGATGAACGCCTTGCGCGGCCAGCACTTTGCTGAACTCACGGCGATCGGAATGACCGGCGCGCCGGTTTCGATGGCCAGGCGCGTACCGCCGGACTTGTAGATCCCCTTGTGGCCGCGCGCGATACGCGTGCCTTCCGGAAACATGATGATCCAGGTGCCGCGCGCCAGCAGCTTCTTGCCTTGCGCCACCACCTTGCCGAAGGCCTTGGCCCGCTGTTCGCGATCGATGTGGATCATGTCCAACCGGCCCATGGCCCAGCCAAAGAAGGGCACCCGCAGCAGCTCCTTCTTGAATACGTAGGCCAGCGGATGCGGCATCAGGGTGGGCAACAGGAAGGTCTCGAACGTCGACTGGTGCTTGACCAGCAGGATCGCCGGACTGGTTGCCCCGTCCGGGAGATGTTCCATGCCACTGACCCGCACCTCGATGCCCAACAGCACCCGGGCGCCGGCAACGGACCAGCGCAACCACCGTACGGCCATCCACCACAGGCCCGTGCCACCAACCCACAAGGATGCCACCAGCATGATGATGCCCCACGGGATGACCGTGACCAGCATCCACACCATGTGCAGCAAGGATCGGAAAAAAGCCAGTACGCGCACCGGAACTCCTGCTCGGGTTGGGACGACAGGCACTCAGTTTGCCGTGGCGGTCGGGACCGCGTCGCGCTCGACGAGGTATTCGGCGAACGCCGCGAGATCCGCATGCACGCGTGTCTGCGCCGGAAACGTCGACGGCAGCGCCCGGCCACGGTACGGTGCACCCTGCCCGGTCAGGACCAGGTGCGGCTCGCAACCCGTGGCCGCCGCAGCAACCAGGTCCTCGACTGCATCTCCGACCGCCGGCGTGCCCGACAGTTCGATGCCAAAGCGCTCGCGGATCTGCTCGAACAGGCCCGGCTGCGGTTTTCGGCAGCGACAACCTTCATCCGGGGCATGGGGGCAGAAGAACACGGCATCGACTCGGGCGCCCACGGCGGCCAGCAACTTGTTCATGCTCCCTTGCTGCGCATTGATGGCCGCCATCTCCACCGCGCCTCGGCCGAGATCGCCATAGTTGGCGGCAATGACGACATGCCAGCCTCCGTGGTTGAGCCTGGCGATGGCTTCCATCGCACCCGGCAGCGGCTGCCAGCCGTGCTCGGCATCGGCCTGATCGGCACCGACTTCACCGATGGTTCCATCCCGATCCAGGATGACCAGCTTGAAGTTCATCATCCCTGGCCATCCAGCCGCGACAGGTCGGCGACACGGTTCATGGCGTTGTGCAGCGCCTGCAACAGGCCCAGGCGATTGAGCCGCAAGTCCATCTCCGGCGCATTGACCATGACCTGTTCGAAGAATGCGTCGACCGGTGCCCGCAAGGCGGCGAGCGTCTGCAACGATGCGGTGTAGTCCTTGTCGGCAAACTGCGCCTCGGCCTGCGGGGCACACTGCAACATGGCCGCATGCAAGGCCTGTTCGGCGGGTTCACGCAGCAACACCTCACTGACATGCGGATCCACCGGCGACACCTTCTTCAGGATGTTGCCGATGCGCTTG
Organism: Comamonadaceae bacterium G21597-S1; assembly: GCA_027214345.1. Taxonomy (GTDB): domain Bacteria; phylum Pseudomonadota; class Gammaproteobacteria; order Burkholderiales; family Burkholderiaceae_C; genus CAISIP01. The sequence continues at coordinate 215,843 of JAPWHR010000004.1, read as the reverse complement.
TTCGCCGCCGCCAGGGCGGGCGCCTCGGGCAACGCGGCGAAGGCGCGTACCGCGGACAGGCGCAGCGGCAACTCGGCCCAGTGCGCCATGCCTTGCGCATGGATGGCGGCGTCGACTTCGGCACCGGTGTGTCCACCATCGCGCAGGTAACCCTTGAGCCGCTCCACCAGGAACTGGCCGAGCGGCTCCGCGACATCCTTGAGCAAGCCCGGGGGGAAAGCCGCAAAGCCCATCTCAACCAGGCGTACCGGCGCCAAAGGCAAGGCCCGCTCGACCAACATGCGCACCACCCCCAGCGCATGGCGGCGCAGCGCAAACGGATCCTTGTCCCCGGTGGGCAGGTTGCCGATGCCGAACATGCCCACCAGGGTCTCGAGCTTGTCGGCCAGTGCCAACACCAGGCCGACCGTGGTACGCGGCAATGCGTCGCCGGCGAAACGGGGTTTGTAGTGGTCCTCGATCGCCATTGCAACCGCATCCCCCATGCCATCATGGCGCGCGTAATAACCGCCCATGATGCCCTGTAATTCAGGGAACTCGCCGACCATGTCGGTCAGCAGGTCGGTCTTGGCCAGTTGTGCGGCCATGTCGACATCTGCCAGCAGATCGCGATCACCCAGTTCGCCGGCCAGAGCGTCCGCGATCGAGCGCACTCGCTGCATGCGCTCGCCCTGCGATCCGAGCTTGTTGTGGTAGACCACCCGCGAGAGGCCTTCGACGCGGGACATCAGGCTGCGCTTGCGATCCTGGTCGAAAAAGAAACGCGCATCGGCCAGCCGCGGCCGCACAACACGTTCGTTCCCGCCGACGACAGCGCTGGTGTCGCTCGGCGATATGTTGCTGACCACCAGAAATCGGTTCGTCAGGCGATGCGACGCGTCCAGCAGCGGGAAGTATTTCTGGTTCGCCTTCATCGTCAGGATCAGGCATTCCTGCGGCACTTCGAGGAATTGCTCATCGAAGCTGCACACCAGCACGTTGGGCCGCTCCACCAGCGCCGTGACCTCGTCCAGCAAGGCCGGATCGTCGACGGCATGGACGCCGCCGCCCAGGCGTTCGCAGGCGGCTCCCAATTGACGCACGATCTCGGCGCGGCGTGCGGCAAACCCGGCGATGACGGCTCCATCGCGTTCCAGCGTCTCGGCATAGGCATCCGCATGGGCGATCACGACCGGATGCCTGGCGGCCTCGAAACGATGCCCGATGGTCGTGTTGCCCGACTGCAGGCCGAGCGCCTGCACCGGCACGACGGTCGCACCATGCAATGCGACCACCCCGTGCGCCGGCCGCACGAAACTCACGCTGCTCCACCCGGGCAGCGCGCAGTTGTCCTGCAACTGGTAGGTCATGACCTTGGGAATCGGCAGGCGCTCGATCGCAGTCTGCAATGCGCGCTGCAGCCCGGCGCGTATGTCCGCGCCTGGCAACACGCTGGCGTAGTACAGGAACTCGTCCTTGCCATCGCGCTGCACGAACAGCCGGTCGGCACCGTCCTGGCCGTCAGGCCAGGTCTGCAGCAAGTCCGCACAACGCGGCCCCATGGCTTGCGCCTTCTTGGTCAAGGCGACGCTCGGTTTGCCCTGGGTGTCGAACGCCACCTTGACCGGCATCAGCTTCTTCGACTCCGGCACATCCGGGGCGACCGTGGCGACATCACGCACATGGACCGCCAGCCTGCGCGGCGATGCGAAGGTGGTGTGCGCAGATGCGTCCGCCACCAGGCCCTGGCTGTGCAACTCTTGCGCCAGGGTGCGACCGAAGGCATTTCCGAGGTTTTCGAGCGCCTTGGGCGGCAACTCCTCGACCAGCAACTCGACCAGCAGGTTCTCGCGGGAAATCATTGTCGGTTCCGTCACGTCAGGCCGCCTTTTTCGTCATCTGCTCGGTCCATTGCGGCGGCGCCAGCGGAAACCCGAGTCGCTCGCGGCTGTCGAAGTAGGCCTGCGCCACCATGCGTGCCAGGTGGCGGATGCGACCCATGTACGCCGCACGTTCGGTCACGCTGATCGCGCCACGCGCATCGAGCAGGTTGAAGCTGTGCGCAGCCTTGAGCACCTGCTCATATGCCGGCAACGCGAGTTGCTCCTGCACCAGGTGCGTCGCCTGCTTCTCGTGCGCGGCAAAGGCGGTCAGCAGGAAATCCACGTCGCTGTGCTCGAAGTTGTACGCGGACTGTTCACGCTCGTTCTGCAGATAGACGTCGCCATAGCTCGTGCCTTCGGTCCACTGCAACGCATAGATGTTGTCCACGTTCTGCAGGTACATGGCCAACCGCTCCAGGCCATAGGTGATCTCGCCGGTGACCGGCTTGCAGTCGATCCCGCCGACCTGCTGGAAATAGGTGAACTGGGTCACCTCCATGCCGTTGAGCCAGACTTCCCAGCCCAGGCCCCAGGCGCCCAGCGTGGGATTTTCCCAGTCGTCCTCGACAAAGCGGATGTCGTTGTGCTGCAGGTCGAGGCCCAGCGCCTTGAGCGACCCCAGATACAGGTCCAGGATGTTCGATGGCGCCGGCTTCATCACCACCTGGTACTGGTAATAATGCTGCAGGCGATTCGGGTTGTCGCCATAACGGCCGTCCTTGGGGCGCCGGCTCGGTTGCACGTAGGCGGCCTTCCAGGGCTCCGGGCCTATCGCGCGCAGGAAGGTGGCCGTGTGGGACGTGCCGGCGCCGACCTCCATGTCATAGGGCTGGATCAGGACGCAGCCCTGTGCGTCCCAATACGACTGTAGTTTCAGGATGATTTGTTGGAAAGTGAGCATCGGGTCTCGCAAGGAAATGGCAGCAGGTCGGGTACGCTCCTGGCCGCCCCACCATCGTCGATGGTCGCAGGCCAGGCCGCAGGCATGTTGCGGCATGCCGATTCCACCGGTGCCGGCGCTCGATTTTACGGCGCGCGCGCAGGCGGGCTGCGCCTGGCGGTGACAGCGCCCGCCACGACCATCGCGACCAGCACCCACAATGGCCACAGGCCGAACCGCGAGGCCCACCACGCGTAAGGTGTGATGCCTGTGCGCCCCTGGACCTGTCCCAGCAACACGCCGCGGGTATGGCGCGGCAAGGCGTGCGTCACGCGGGCCTCATGGTCGATGATCACCGTATCGCCGGTGTTGGTCGCGCGAATGAACGGACGCTCGAACTCCAGCGCGCGCATGCGCGAGATGTTCAGGTGCTGGTCGATGGCCACCGTATTGCCGAACCAGCCGATATTGCTGACGTTGACGAAGATGGTTGGGGACGTGGCCGGATCCGTGAAGCGCTGCACCAGCTCCTCGCCGAAGAGATCCTCGTAGCAGATATTCGGAGCCAGGCGCTGGCCCTGCCAGGCGAACGATGGTGGTCCGAGGGCCCCTCGGTCGAAATCTCCAAGAGGGATGTTCATCATGTCGGTGAACCAGCGAAAGAACGGCGGGATGAACTCACCAAAGGGAACCAGGTGGTGCTTGTCGTACCGGTAGGCGGCGTTGTCACCCGGCGCCATCGGCCCGGGTTTGAATCCGACAACTGAGTTGGTGTAACCGCCATCGGCGCCTTGCAAGGGGATCCCGAACAGGGCCGCCTGCTCGCGCCGCGCATAGAGGCCCTGTATTTCCTTCCAGTAGCCGGGCGGCAGGTCCTGCGGCAACAGCGGGATGGCGGTCTCGGGCGCGACGACCAGCGAGGCAGTGGCGGCCGCGAGTTGTTCTCCATACCAGCGCAGGGCATCGGCCACACCGGTGCCGGGCTGGAACTTGACGTCTTGCGCGATGTTTCCCTGCAGCAAGGCCACTTGCAGGTCTCCGTTGGTCTTCGTATACGCACCAGGCAGCCAAGCCATGATGGACGCCAGTGCCGCCGCACCCAAGGGCATCCACGCGTGCGCGCGCCGATTGCGCGCCAGCACCCAGAACGCGACCAGGGAGGCGATCAATGCGACCAGGAACACGACGCCATACGCGCCGACATAGCGGGCGAAACGGGCCAGACCGTCGATGTGGGCATAAGCTGCCGCGCCCCAGCCAAAACCCGTGAACCAGACGCCACGAGCCAACTCGGCAAACAGCCACACGGCGGCAAACAGCAAAGCGGCACCACTCGGACTGCGGGGTTGCAGCGCTACAAAGATGGCACCGGCCAAGGCATAGTAGCCGGACAACACGGCGCCCAGACAGAAGACGGCGAACGCCGAAAGCGTAGTTGGCAAGCCGGCGTAGACCGACATGGCCACAAACATCCACCAGAATGTTCCGCACAGCCAGCTGGTAGAAAAGATCCAGGCCAGGACAGCACCCTGCCGCGCGGATGGGGAGGATCGGAGCAGCGCCGCCAACACGGCCAGCGCCAGCAGTTGCATCCAGCCATGGGGCTGGTTGTCCCACGGGGCTGCCAGCGCGGCCGCGTGCAACAGACCGGCCGCAAGGGCAAGTAAGGGAGCGAGGATCAAGGTTCCTGTGCGGACACCTTGAACCACTTCACCGCCCCGCCCTTGGTGTGCAGGACAACAAAATGCAGGCCGGAACGGGTGTGGTGCTCGCCGCGCCGCGGGACATGGCCCATCTCATGGGCGATCAGGCCACCGATGGTGTCGAAGTCGAGTGTCTCGTTGCCATCGGCGAACTTGACTCCGAACGCGTCCTCGACCCGTTCAATGGAGGTGTCGCCACTGACACGGTAGGTACGATCGGCCAGGCCGAAGATATCCCCTTCGTCTTCCTCGATATCGAACTCGTCCTCGATTTCTCCGACGATCTGCTCGAGCACGTCCTCGATCGTGATCAGCCCGGCCACCCGGCCGAACTCATCGATCACGATCGCCAGGTGGTTGCGATTGCCACGGAAGTCGCGCAACAAATCGTTCAGGCCCTTGCTCTCGGGGACGAAAACGGCAGGCCGCAACAAGGCGCGGACGCTGAACTCCGGCGCACGCTGCAACTTGAGCAGGTCCTTGGCCATCAAGATGCCGATGATGTTTTCGCGGTCGCCGTCGAAGACCGGAAAACGCGAGTGCGCCGTCTCGATGACGACGTTGAGCAGGTCGTCGATTGACGAGTCGATGTTGAGCAGGTCCATCCGCGTCGCAGGGACCATCACGTCGCCAGCGGACATGTCCGCCATGCGAATCACCCCTTCCAGCATGACCCTCGATTCGGTCCCGATGACGTTGTTCTCTTCGGCATCCGCCAGGGCGGCGATCAACTCTTCCGTCGAGTCTGGCCCTGGATGAATGAACTCCGCAAGCTTCTGCAGAAACGAACGCTTGTCTTCTCTTTCGGGGAAGGGACGTTCAGGATAGGGTTCGGACACTGCCGTGGCACTGTAGTTGGGGACCCTCAAGGATACCGGATTGGCGAGCCTCGGGACAAACTCCCATGGTGGCACGTCGGCGACGCACCTGCGTCCAGGTCCCTGGTGAACGGGTCCAGGTCGGCGGGCTCAGTCTGGGCGCTTGGTGCCGCCCATTGGCCAGCTGTGATGCAAGGCCTTGATCGCGGCGAGCATATTGTGAAACTGCTTCGACTGCGCCTTGAGCCGATAGTCGAGTTGCGCATAGTGGTCTTCGACGATCTCCGTCATGTGACTGTTGAGCGATGCAGGAGGCAGGCGAAGATAGGCCTCCGTCTCGGAGCCATGGCGTTCCAGCACAGCGCCAGCCTTGCGTGCAATACCCAGCATTGCTGAGTTTTCACTCAAGGCGTGAATGAACATCAGGGAAACACCATTGTTGCGCGCGTCCATGGCCGCGCGCTCGAACAGCCGTGCTCCATAACCCCTGCCACGCGCGCCCTTTGCTACTGAAACGCCGAACTCCGCACAGTTGCGTCGCCGATCGTCTGGCGAATAGGCGAGGTGCGCCACGGCGATCAAGGCCAACTTACGGTTCGTGACGCCGAACACTTCGTCGAACTCGAAGTTGAGCCCTTCGACATACCGAGCGATATGTTCATCCTTGGCGATGAAGCCAAAACGCAGGTACCGATCGTGTTCGTCCAGTTCGAGCAAGTGGGACAGGATCTGCTCGCGATGATGCTCCCCCAATGATCGGATCGGAATGATCGGTGGGGCGACCCTGGTTTCATTTTTGAGCCCAGTTTCGGTTACTTGGTCAACTCTGGTTGCATCGACGCGCTCTCGGACGGCATCTGTCTTCGTGTTCATGCGATAAATATAAGGGTTTTCCCCTACATCGAGATTCACCTTTGGCACAAACAACGAGAAGTTTTAGGGGCATCGCCCCAACACCTGTCGTGACGGTTTGACGGTGGTAACGCGGCCGCTGGACTCGGCCCGGTGCGGCGGTGGAGGTCCGCTTTGAGTGACAGGCTCTACAACAGCGCCAAGACCTGGCCGACCACCCGGCTGTCCAATGCCAGGGCCAGATGCGGCACGCCGGGGACATGACGATTGTCGGCATCCGGCAAGGTTGCACTGGTGGCGGGAAATACGATATTGTCGCAATTGGAATAGAAGCAGACAAACTTTCGTCGCAGGTCTGCGGCTTCCACACTGACCAGAGCGCGCAGCCAATCGCTATCCAGGCGCATTTGATGGGCATTCGCGATCACCGGCAGTTGAGGGGTCCAATGGCCAAGCCGGGTTCCTCGGTGAGGCGAGCCAATGGTGATGACGCGATGAACCTGAGCATCGGGCCCTTTGGCCCTCATCCAGGCGCGGGCCGCAAGTCCCCCCATGCTGTGACATACGACCAACGGATTCATGCCTGTGTTGTCGCGCATACGCGTTACCGCCCCGTCAATCAGCGAGGCGTAAGCGTCGATCGATGCGAAGGGCGGCTCGAGATTGAGCGCCTCAAATGGAATACCGTCGTGCTGCAGGCGTGGGTACCAGGCATTCCAGACTCCGCGGTTGCAGAGAAATCCATGGGCAAAGACGATGCCGCGTTGCCGACCCGCGGTCGTCGAAGCCAACGGCTGGTCTGGAAAGCGATTCGAGCGGAAAGGCTGCCACCAGAGAAACACCTTGCCCGCCGCTCCGATCTCATGGAGCCAAGCCTTGAACAGCAGCGGCAAGGATGCCGGTGGAGCCGGGTCGCGGCGATTGCAGTACGCGGCGGCAACGCACTGCATCGCCAGTACGGAGCAAAGGCCTGACAGTAATAGCAGACCCGGGAGAGCCGCCAACCATGGCGCCCATATCCAGAGGCCGAGCGACGCAAGCGCCGAGACTCCGAATAACAGGACAATCATTCCTCGCAGGTAACGAGCAAGCATATGGATGGTTGGTAAGCGAGAACGACCACATTTTGTCCGACCTTGCTTTTCGAACAGGATGAGGGGCCACGCCTTGCGTATTGCACTGAGCGGCCGCAGGTTTCCATGAAAGCGAGTCGCTGCCGAACAGCTAGACTCAGCCTAGCCATGGATGCAGCCAAGTTCATCCGCGATTCAGTGTCCGAGGTTGACCGTTTGCGCCGGACCACGGCGGCCGACCCGCGGCTCGCAGCCGCGGTCGATGCTGTCAAGGAGTACCAGTCTGTTCGATTTCGTCACAGCTACCAAGACCTGATCGATTCAGGCCCCTATCGGGCGGCGGCAAAGTTCTTTCTGGATGAGTTGTACGGCCTTGTCGACTACTCAAGGAGGGACGCCCAATTTGCGAGGATCGCTGGAGCGATCGAACGACTGCTTCCTCAACAGGCCATCGCGACGGCAGTGGCACTTGCGCGATTGCATGTGCTGACCGAGCAGTTGGATCAATCTATGGGACGCGTCTGGATGGCGGCCCCGGAGCACGCTTCTGCGGTCGAGACCTACGTGTTCGCGTGGAGAGCTGTGGGTAGGCGACAGGATAGAGAAGCCCAGCTGGAAATGGTGCTGGCGCTAGGGCGAGATCTCGACCGTTTGACCCGAACGGCCGGCCTGCGACTGTTGCTCAAGATGATGCGACGACCTGCACATGCCGCCGGCCTGCATGAATTGCAGAAATTCCTAGAAACGGGATTCGACACGTTTGCGCGGCTTGCGAAGCAGGATGGCGGAACTGACGGATTCCTGCGACTGATCGAAACGCGCGAGGCAGGGCTGATGGATGCATTGTTCAATCAAGATCTGAATGCTCAGCAATTGCTGCGCGACGCCGTACTTCCCAGATTGAGTCAGTTTCCGAGCGGAGTCAATGCCGATCGACCACGATAGTATTCAAGGAAAAAAAAATCGCCCAACCTTTCGGCTGGGCGATTCTTGGGTTAATAGCCTGACGATGACCTACTTTCACACGGGAATCCGCACTATCATCGGCGCGGAGGCGTTTCACTGTCCTGTTCGGGATGGGAAGGAGTGGGACCACCTCGCTATGGTCATCAGGCATAACTTGTTGTCATCTTGACGGTGTCAAGACAACGAATTCATAGAGTTTATCAGCTGCCGATATTCATCGGTCAATATTGACTGCGTCACCTGGCATAACAACCTTGATTCGATATCAAAGTTATAGGGTCAAGCCGCACGAGCAATTAGTACAGGTTAGCTTAACGCATTACTGCGCTTCCACACCCTGCCTATCAACGTCCTGGTCTAGAACGACTCTTCAGGGGGCTCAAGGCCCCGGCAGATCTCATCTTGAAACGAGTTTCACGCTTAGATGCTTTCAGCGTTTATCTCTTCCACACTTAGCTACTCGGCAATGCCACTGGCGTGACAACCGATACACCAGAGGTGTGTCCACTCCGGTCCTCTCGTACTAGGAGCAGGCTTCCTCAAATCTGCAGCGCCCACGGAAGATAGGGACCAAACTGTCTCACGACGTTTTAAACCCAGCTCACGTACCTCTTTAAATGGCGAACAGCCATACCCTTGGGACCGGCTACAGCCCCAGGATGAGATGAGCCGACATCGAGGTGCCAAACACCGCCGTCGATATGAACTCTTGGGCGGTATCAGCCTGTTATCCCCAGAGTACCTTTTATCCGTTGAGCGATGGCCCTTCCATACAGAACCACCGGATCACTATGTCCTGCTTTCGCATCTGCTCGACTTGTCAGTCTCGCAGTTAAGCACGCTTATGCCATTGCACTATCGTCACGATGTCCGACCGTAACTAGCGTACCTTCGAACTCCTCCGTTACGCTTTGGGAGGAGACCGCCCCAGTCAAACTGCCTACCATGCACGGTCCCCGATCCAGATAATGGACCTAGGTTAGAACCTCAAACACACCAGGGTGGTATTTCAACGTTGGCTCCACGATACCTAGCGGCACCGCTTCAAAGCCTCCCACCTATCCTACACAGATCTGTTCAAAGTCCAATACAAAGCTACAGTAAAGGTTCATGGGGTCTTTCCGTCTTTCCGCGGGGAGATTGCATCATCACAAACATTTCAACTTCGCTGAGTCTCAGGAGGAGACAGTGTGGCCATCGTTACGCCATTCGTGCAGGTCGGAACTTACCCGACAAGGAATTTCGCTACCTTAGGACCGTTATAGTTACGGCCGCCGTTTACTGGGACTTCAATCAAGAGCTTGCACCCCATCATTTAATCTTCCAGCACCGGGCAGGCGTCACACCCTATACGTCCACTTTCGTGTTTGCAGAGTGCTGTGTTTTTAATAAACAGTCGCAGCCACCGATTTTTTGCAACCCATTCATGCTCCGTTGTTCACTTCACACTAATAGGGCACACCTTCTTCCGAAGTTACGGTGTCAATTTGCCGAGTTCCTTCTCCTGAGTTCTCTCAAGCGCCTTAGAATACTCATCTCGCGCACCAGTGTCGGTTTGCGGTACGGTCGTGTGCAGCTGAAGCTTAGTGGCTTTTCCTGGAACCTCGTTCAGTCACTTCACAAGCAAGCTTGCTCGATCTCTGGCCTCGGTATATGACGGGCGGATTTGCCTACCCATCGCCTACATCCAGATAAACCGGGATATCCAACACCCGGATGACCTATTAAGATCCGTCCCCACATCGCACTACACATCGGTACAGGAATATTGACCTGTTTCCCATCAGTTACGCATCTCTGCCTCACCTTAGGGGCCGACTCACTCTACGCCGATGAACGTTGCGTAGAAAACCTTGCGCTTACGGCGAGGGGGCTTTTCACCCCCTTTAACGCTACTCATGTCAGCATTCGCACTTCTGATACCTCCAGCACGCTTTACAACGCACCTTCACAGGCTTACAGAACGCTCTCCTACCACTTGCAATAAATTGCAAATCCGCAGCTTCGGTAACTGGCTTAGCCCCGTTACATCTTCCGCGCAGGACGACTCGATCAGTGAGCTATTACGCTTTCTTTAAATGATGGCTGCTTCTAAGCCAACATCCTGACTGTTTTAGCCTTCCCACTTCGTTTCCCACTTAGCCAATTTTAGGGACCTTAGCTGGCGGTCTGGGTTGTTTCCCTCTTGAGTCCGGACGTTAGCACCCGGTGCTCTGTCTCCCAAGCTGTACTCGTCGGTATTCGGAGTTTGCATTGGTTTGGTAAGTCGCCATGACCCCCTAGCCAAAACAGTGCTCTACCCCCAACGGTAATACTTGAGGCACTACCTAAATAGTTTTCGGAGAGAACCAGCTATTTCCAAGTTTGTTTAGCCTTTCACCCCTATCCACAGCTCATCCGCTAGTTTTGCAACACTAGTCGGTTCGGACCTCCAGTACCTGTTACGGCACCTTCATCCTGGCCATGGATAGATCACTTGGTTTCGGGTCTACACCCAGCGACTGAATCGCCCTGTTCGGACTCGGTTTCCCTACGCCTTCCCTATTCGGTTAAGCTTGCCACTGAATGTAAGTCGCTGACCCATTATACAAAAGGTACGCAGTCACCCTTGCGGGCTCCTACTTTTTGTAAGCATGCGGTTTCAGGATCTATTTCACTCCCCTCCCGGGGTTCTTTTCGCCTTTCCCTCACGGTACTAGTTCACTATCGGTCAATGATGAGTATTTAGCCTTGGAGGATGGTCCCCCCATATTCAGACAAGGTTTCTCGTGCCCCGCCCTACTTTTCGTCAGCTCAGTACCACACGTCACTTTTCACGTACAGGGCTATCACCTGCTATGGCCGGCCTTTCCAGACCGTTCCGTTAAGAGTCGTGCTATCACTAACAGGCTTCTCCGATTTCGCTCGCCACTACTTTCGGAATCTCGGTTGATGTCTTTTCCTCGAGCTACTGAGATGTTTCAGTTCACCCGGTTCGCCTCGCATACCTATGAATTCAGTATGCGATACCTTTCGGTGGGTTTCCCCATTCGGAAATCTCCGGATCAAAGCTAATTTGCCAGCTCCCCGAAGCTTATCGCAGGCTATCACGTCCTTCGTCGCCTATCATTGCCAAGGCATCCACCACATGCTCTTATTCACTTGACCCTATAACTTTGATCTTTCTTTCGAAAGCAAAGAGTTTCAAGGAATGTTGTCTGGTCTTTCACCAAACGCGTTATGCCGTCTCCAAACTTGCGTTTGGAGTATTCGAATTTCAAACGTGAAGTTTGATATTCATTTTGACGCAATCAAATTTGTCGTTGGCGGCACGGTATGCACTAAACCTTTACGAATGTGCACTTTCCGCCAACAACGCTGATTAAACTCTATGAATTTTTAAAGAACAGCCGATTGACCAGGATAACCTGATCAACAACAAAGAAACCTCAACGCAAAGCGCAAAGCTCCTTTGGTGTTGACAAGCAGTTGCCGGAAATTGGTGGAGGTGACAGGACTCGAACCCGCTACCTACTGCTTGCAAAGCAGCCGCTCTCCCAGCTGAGCTACACCCCCAATAAACCAATGTTGCATGGACGGGATGGTGGGTCTGGTTGGTCTCGAACCAACGACCCCCGCCTTATCAAGACGGTGCTCTAACCAACTGAGCTACAGACCCAAGCCGGTCGCTACCGCTCATCTCTCGACAAGCGCGTTGGCGACAACCTTCCAACAACCGATAAGTGTGAGCGTTTGAGCTAGATTGCAGTTTCCAGAAAGGAGGTGATCCAGCCGCACCTTCCGATACGGCTACCTTGTTACGACTTCACCCCAGTCACGAACCCTGCCGTGGTAATCGCCCTCCTTGCGGTTAGGCTAACTACTTCTGGCAGAACCCGCTCCCATGGTGTGACGGGCGGTGTGTACAAGACCCGGGAACGTATTCACCGTGACATTCTGATCCACGATTACTAGCGATTCCGACTTCACGCAGTCGAGTTGCAGACTGCGATCCGGACTACGACTGGCTTTGTGGGATTAGCTCCCCCTCGCGGGTTGGCAACCCTTTGTACCAGCCATTGTATGACGTGTGTAGCCCCACCTATAAGGGCCATGAGGACTTGACGTCATCCCCACCTTCCTCCGGTTTGTCACCGGCAGTCTCATTAGAGTGCCCAACTAAATGTAGCAACTAATGACAAGGGTTGCGCTCGTTGCGGGACTTAACCCAACATCTCACGACACGAGCTGACGACAGCCATGCAGCACCTGTGTTACGGCTCTCTTTCGAGCACCAAGCCATCTCTGGCAAGTTCCGTACATGTCAAAGGTGGGTAAGGTTTTTCGCGTTGCATCGAATTAAACCACATCATCCACCGCTTGTGCGGGTCCCCGTCAATTCCTTTGAGTTTCAACCTTGCGGCCGTACTCCCCAGGCGGTCAACTTCACGCGTTAGCTTCGTTACTGAGTCAGTGAAGACCCAACAACCAGTTGACATCGTTTAGGGCGTGGACTACCAGGGTATCTAATCCTGTTTGCTCCCCACGCTTTCGTGCATGAGCGTCAGTACAGGTCCAGGGGATTGCCTTCGCCATCGGTGTTCCTCCGCATATCTACGCATTTCACTGCTACACGCGGAATTCCATCCCCCTCTACCGTACTCTAGCTATGCAGTCACAAATGCAGGTCCCAGGTTGAGCCCGGGGATTTCACATCTGTCTTACATAACCGCCTGCGCACGCTTTACGCCCAGTAATTCCGATTAACGCTCGCACCCTACGTATTACCGCGGCTGCTGGCACGTAGTTAGCCGGTGCTTATTCTTACGGTACCGTCATTAGCCCCCTGTATTAGAGAGAGCCGTTTCGTTCCGTACAAAAGCAGTTTACAACCCGAAGGCCTTCATCCTGCACGCGGCATTGCTGGATCAGGCTTGCGCCCATTGTCCAAAATTCCCCACTGCTGCCTCCCGTAGGAGTCTGGACCGTGTCTCAGTTCCAGTGTGGCTGGTCGTCCTCTCAGACCAGCTACAGATCGCAGGCTTGGTAAGCTTTTACCCCACCAACTACCTAATCTGATATCGGCCGCTCCAATCGCGCGAGGTCTTGCGATCCCCCGCTTTCATCCATAGATCGTATGCGGTATTAGCGTAGCTTTCGCTACGTTATCCCCCACGACTGGGCACGTTCCGATATATTACTCACCCGTTCGCCACTCGCCACCAGGATTGCTCCCGTGCTGCCGTTCGACTTGCATGTGTAAGGCATGCCGCCAGCGTTCAATCTGAGCCAGGATCAAACTCTATAGTTCGATCTTGAATTTTTCGCTCGACTTCTCGAGCAACTCATAAAAACGGAATTGAAGTGAACTTCACTTCTATTCTCATGAGCGTTTGCGAGCCAATTAAGACTCGGTTCCGAAGAACTTGGCAATCGCCTTCAAACGCCCACGCTTATCGGCTGTAAATTCTTAAAGATCCGCAAGCTCACTATCCGCTTACTTGCTAACTTCGCCGCGATCAGCGAAGCCTTGAATTATGACACAGTTTTTTCGACTTCGTCAACCTTCGGAAAAAATTTCTGAAGGCTGGCGAGGTCAAGCCACCAATATGGCGACCCACCCGGCAAATCCGGCCAAGATCTTGCACTTGACAAAAAAATCGCCCAACCTTTCGGCTGGGCGATTCTTGGGTTAATAGCCTGACGATGACCTACTTTCACACGGGAATCCGCACTATCATCGGCGCGGAGGCGTTTCACTGTCCTGTTCGGGATGGGAAGGAGTGGGACCACCTCGCTATGGTCATCAGGCATAACTTGTTGTCATCTTGACGGTGTCAAGACAACGAATTCATAGAGTTTATCAGCTGCCGATATTCATCGGTCAATATTGACTGCGTCACCTGGCATAACAACCTTGATTCGATATCAAAGTTATAGGGTCAAGCCGCACGAGCAATTAGTACAGGTTAGCTTAACGCATTACTGCGCTTCCACACCCTGCCTATCAACGTCCTGGTCTAGAACGACTCTTCAGGGGGCTCAAGGCCCCGGCAGATCTCATCTTGAAACGAGTTTCACGCTTAGATGCTTTCAGCGTTTATCTCTTCCACACTTAGCTACTCGGCAATGCCACTGGCGTGACAACCGATACACCAGAGGTGTGTCCACTCCGGTCCTCTCGTACTAGGAGCAGGCTTCCTCAAATCTGCAGCGCCCACGGAAGATAGGGACCAAACTGTCTCACGACGTTTTAAACCCAGCTCACGTACCTCTTTAAATGGCGAACAGCCATACCCTTGGGACCGGCTACAGCCCCAGGATGAGATGAGCCGACATCGAGGTGCCAAACACCGCCGTCGATATGAACTCTTGGGCGGTATCAGCCTGTTATCCCCAGAGTACCTTTTATCCGTTGAGCGATGGCCCTTCCATACAGAACCACCGGATCACTATGTCCTGCTTTCGCATCTGCTCGACTTGTCAGTCTCGCAGTTAAGCACGCTTATGCCATTGCACTATCGTCACGATGTCCGACCGTAACTAGCGTACCTTCGAACTCCTCCGTTACGCTTTGGGAGGAGACCGCCCCAGTCAAACTGCCTACCATGCACGGTCCCCGATCCAGATAATGGACCTAGGTTAGAACCTCAAACACACCAGGGTGGTATTTCAACGTTGGCTCCACGATACCTAGCGGCACCGCTTCAAAGCCTCCCACCTATCCTACACAGATCTGTTCAAAGTCCAATACAAAGCTACAGTAAAGGTTCATGGGGTCTTTCCGTCTTTCCGCGGGGAGATTGCATCATCACAAACATTTCAACTTCGCTGAGTCTCAGGAGGAGACAGTGTGGCCATCGTTACGCCATTCGTGCAGGTCGGAACTTACCCGACAAGGAATTTCGCTACCTTAGGACCGTTATAGTTACGGCCGCCGTTTACTGGGACTTCAATCAAGAGCTTGCACCCCATCATTTAATCTTCCAGCACCGGGCAGGCGTCACACCCTATACGTCCACTTTCGTGTTTGCAGAGTGCTGTGTTTTTAATAAACAGTCGCAGCCACCGATTTTTTGCAACCCATTCATGCTCCGTTGTTCACTTCACACTAATAGGGCACACCTTCTTCCGAAGTTACGGTGTCAATTTGCCGAGTTCCTTCTCCTGAGTTCTCTCAAGCGCCTTAGAATACTCATCTCGCGCACCAGTGTCGGTTTGCGGTACGGTCGTGTGCAGCTGAAGCTTAGTGGCTTTTCCTGGAACCTCGTTCAGTCACTTCACAAGCAAGCTTGCTCGATCTCTGGCCTCGGTATATGACGGGCGGATTTGCCTACCCATCGCCTACATCCAGATAAACCGGGATATCCAACACCCGGATGACCTATTAAGATCCGTCCCCACATCGCACTACACATCGGTACAGGAATATTGACCTGTTTCCCATCAGTTACGCATCTCTGCCTCACCTTAGGGGCCGACTCACTCTACGCCGATGAACGTTGCGTAGAAAACCTTGCGCTTACGGCGAGGGGGCTTTTCACCCCCTTTAACGCTACTCATGTCAGCATTCGCACTTCTGATACCTCCAGCACGCTTTACAACGCACCTTCACAGGCTTACAGAACGCTCTCCTACCACTTGCAATAAATTGCAAATCCGCAGCTTCGGTAACTGGCTTAGCCCCGTTACATCTTCCGCGCAGGACGACTCGATCAGTGAGCTATTACGCTTTCTTTAAATGATGGCTGCTTCTAAGCCAACATCCTGACTGTTTTAGCCTTCCCACTTCGTTTCCCACTTAGCCAATTTTAGGGACCTTAGCTGGCGGTCTGGGTTGTTTCCCTCTTGAGTCCGGACGTTAGCACCCGGTGCTCTGTCTCCCAAGCTGTACTCGTCGGTATTCGGAGTTTGCATTGGTTTGGTAAGTCGCCATGACCCCCTAGCCAAAACAGTGCTCTACCCCCAACGGTAATACTTGAGGCACTACCTAAATAGTTTTCGGAGAGAACCAGCTATTTCCAAGTTTGTTTAGCCTTTCACCCCTATCCACAGCTCATCCGCTAGTTTTGCAACACTAGTCGGTTCGGACCTCCAGTACCTGTTACGGCACCTTCATCCTGGCCATGGATAGATCACTTGGTTTCGGGTCTACACCCAGCGACTGAATCGCCCTGTTCGGACTCGGTTTCCCTACGCCTTCCCTATTCGGTTAAGCTTGCCACTGAATGTAAGTCGCTGACCCATTATACAAAAGGTACGCAGTCACCCTTGCGGGCTCCTACTTTTTGTAAGCATGCGGTTTCAGGATCTATTTCACTCCCCTCCCGGGGTTCTTTTCGCCTTTCCCTCACGGTACTAGTTCACTATCGGTCAATGATGAGTATTTAGCCTTGGAGGATGGTCCCCCCATATTCAGACAAGGTTTCTCGTGCCCCGCCCTACTTTTCGTCAGCTCAGTACCACACGTCACTTTTCACGTACAGGGCTATCACCTGCTATGGCCGGCCTTTCCAGACCGTTCCGTTAAGAGTCGTGCTATCACTAACAGGCTTCTCCGATTTCGCTCGCCACTACTTTCGGAATCTCGGTTGATGTCTTTTCCTCGAGCTACTGAGATGTTTCAGTTCACCCGGTTCGCCTCGCATACCTATGAATTCAGTATGCGATACCTTTCGGTGGGTTTCCCCATTCGGAAATCTCCGGATCAAAGCTAATTTGCCAGCTCCCCGAAGCTTATCGCAGGCTATCACGTCCTTCGTCGCCTATCATTGCCAAGGCATCCACCACATGCTCTTATTCACTTGACCCTATAACTTTGATCTTTCTTTCGAAAGCAAAGAGTTTCAAGGAATGTTGTCTGGTCTTTCACCAAACGCGTTATGCCGTCTCCAAACTTGCGTTTGGAGTATTCGAATTTCAAACGTGAAGTTTGATATTCATTTTGACGCAATCAAATTTGTCGTTGGCGGCACGGTATGCACTAAACCTTTACGAATGTGCACTTTCCGCCAACAACGCTGATTAAACTCTATGAATTTTTAAAGAACAGCCGATTGACCAGGATAACCTGATCAACAACAAAGAAACCTCAACGCAAAGCGCAAAGCTCCTTTGGTGTTGACAAGCAGTTGCCGGAAATTGGTGGAGGTGACAGGACTCGAACCCGCTACCTACTGCTTGCAAAGCAGCCGCTCTCCCAGCTGAGCTACACCCCCAATAAACCAATGTTGCATGGACGGGATGGTGGGTCTGGTTGGTCTCGAACCAACGACCCCCGCCTTATCAAGACGGTGCTCTAACCAACTGAGCTACAGACCCAAGCCGGTCGCTACCGCTCATCTCTCGACAAGCGCGTTGGCGACAACCTTCCAACAACCGATAAGTGTGAGCGTTTGAGCTAGATTGCAGTTTCCAGAAAGGAGGTGATCCAGCCGCACCTTCCGATACGGCTACCTTGTTACGACTTCACCCCAGTCACGAACCCTGCCGTGGTAATCGCCCTCCTTGCGGTTAGGCTAACTACTTCTGGCAGAACCCGCTCCCATGGTGTGACGGGCGGTGTGTACAAGACCCGGGAACGTATTCACCGTGACATTCTGATCCACGATTACTAGCGATTCCGACTTCACGCAGTCGAGTTGCAGACTGCGATCCGGACTACGACTGGCTTTGTGGGATTAGCTCCCCCTCGCGGGTTGGCAACCCTTTGTACCAGCCATTGTATGACGTGTGTAGCCCCACCTATAAGGGCCATGAGGACTTGACGTCATCCCCACCTTCCTCCGGTTTGTCACCGGCAGTCTCATTAGAGTGCCCAACTAAATGTAGCAACTAATGACAAGGGTTGCGCTCGTTGCGGGACTTAACCCAACATCTCACGACACGAGCTGACGACAGCCATGCAGCACCTGTGTTACGGCTCTCTTTCGAGCACCAAGCCATCTCTGGCAAGTTCCGTACATGTCAAAGGTGGGTAAGGTTTTTCGCGTTGCATCGAATTAAACCACATCATCCACCGCTTGTGCGGGTCCCCGTCAATTCCTTTGAGTTTCAACCTTGCGGCCGTACTCCCCAGGCGGTCAACTTCACGCGTTAGCTTCGTTACTGAGTCAGTGAAGACCCAACAACCAGTTGACATCGTTTAGGGCGTGGACTACCAGGGTATCTAATCCTGTTTGCTCCCCACGCTTTCGTGCATGAGCGTCAGTACAGGTCCAGGGGATTGCCTTCGCCATCGGTGTTCCTCCGCATATCTACGCATTTCACTGCTACACGCGGAATTCCATCCCCCTCTACCGTACTCTAGCTATGCAGTCACAAATGCAGGTCCCAGGTTGAGCCCGGGGATTTCACATCTGTCTTACATAACCGCCTGCGCACGCTTTACGCCCAGTAATTCCGATTAACGCTCGCACCCTACGTATTACCGCGGCTGCTGGCACGTAGTTAGCCGGTGCTTATTCTTACGGTACCGTCATTAGCCCCCTGTATTAGAGAGAGCCGTTTCGTTCCGTACAAAAGCAGTTTACAACCCGAAGGCCTTCATCCTGCACGCGGCATTGCTGGATCAGGCTTGCGCCCATTGTCCAAAATTCCCCACTGCTGCCTCCCGTAGGAGTCTGGACCGTGTCTCAGTTCCAGTGTGGCTGGTCGTCCTCTCAGACCAGCTACAGATCGCAGGCTTGGTAAGCTTTTACCCCACCAACTACCTAATCTGATATCGGCCGCTCCAATCGCGCGAGGTCTTGCGATCCCCCGCTTTCATCCATAGATCGTATGCGGTATTAGCGTAGCTTTCGCTACGTTATCCCCCACGACTGGGCACGTTCCGATATATTACTCACCCGTTCGCCACTCGCCACCAGGATTGCTCCCGTGCTGCCGTTCGACTTGCATGTGTAAGGCATGCCGCCAGCGTTCAATCTGAGCCAGGATCAAACTCTATAGTTCGATCTTGAATTTTTCGCTCGACTTCTCGAGCAACTCATAAAAACGGAATTGAAGTGAACTTCACTTCTATTCTCATGAGCGTTTGCGAGCCAATTAAGACTCGGTTCCGAAGAACTTGGCAATCGCCTTCAAACGCCCACGCTTATCGGCTGTAAATTCTTAAAGATCCGCAAGCTCACTATCCGCTTACTTGCTAACTTCGCCGCGATCAGCGAAGCCTTGAATTATGACACAGTTTTTTCGACTTCGTCAACCTTCGGAAAAAATTTCTGAAGGCTGGCAGCTTTCACCGCATCACCACTCGCCGTTTCCAGCGAAGCCTCAAATTCTATACCGAATTCTGAGACTCCCATTACCAACATCAAGAATTTTTCTTGCTGAAGCGCTGACCATGGGCAGCATGACTGCCGCAAGATCAGCCGGGTCGAGAACTATACAACAATTCCCGTGAAGGGCTGGAAGCCTTGTCGTTTTTTTCATTCGATTCGAGGCCTTTCTGTTGGCGATCCGTCGCACAGCGCAGCAGGCCCATTCCTATGGCGGCAAGGCAGGGGGTTCCGGGTGCGGATATTGACAGGCGCGACCAACCGAGCCTGTCACGGGGCGCCATCAAGGGAACAGGATCATTGCTGGACTCTGGGCGCAACGCCCCACAATGGAATCGACGACGGCAAAACCGCAGCCGATGCCAATGTTGCTCATCACATGCGCCGGATGAAACGATCGGCCATACATGCCAGGCCGGCACGCCCTGCGTACGCACTTGACGACGTCCCGCTCCTCCCATGGCCCAGAGGCAGGCCCAGCGAAGCCGGGCACGGACTGCGGGTTAAGTGATGCGGCGTCTTCGGCAACCAGCCGCCCGAAAACCGATTGGAGTCGTCCGCGCCGTCAGGCAGTGCGGCGGCCTCGGCTCCGTGCCTCGGACACCGCGCGCCGCTGGTCGCGGTCGACATCAGCCGCCTCACGCTCGCTCGACACAAAGGGTTCAAGCGATACCCATCCAGTCAGACAAGAGACCTCATGCAACGCCACACAGGAGTTCCGGCTCAACAAGCCTGTCGAGGCCCAATGGATTGGGACCGGGATAATCGCCTCCGTATGGCTTTGATCACCCTCACCGACGCGCAACTGGCCTTTGGCCATGTGGCACTGCTTGACCACACCAACTTTTCGCTGGAAACCAAGGAGCGGGTCGGCCTGATAGGTCGCAATGGGACTGGAAAGTCCTCTCTGCTGCGAATCCTGGCTGGCATGGAGACGCCCGACGATGGGGTGCTCCAGATGCAGCAAGGGCTTCGCCTGGCCCATGTGGCCCAGGAACCCGCCCTGTCAGGGCATGAAACCGTATTCGAAGCGACCTGCATCGGGCTCGCACCGGTCAAGGCGCTGGTGGATGCCTACACCGCAGGTGTCGGCGACCTCGACACCCTGCAGGACGCCATTGAACAGCAGGATGGCTGGAATTGGGAGCAAAGGGTCAACGAGACATTGCAACGACTGCACCTCGACCCATCCGCCCGCGTGGAGGTGCTGTCCGGCGGGACGCGCAAACGTGTCGCCTTGGCGCAAGCCCTGGTAACGCAACCCTCCGTATTGCTGCTCGACGAACCCACTAACCACCTCGACCTCGACGCGATCGAGTGGCTGGAAGACCTGCTGCTCGGGTTCAATGGCAGCATCGTCACCATCACCCACGACCGCAGCTTCCTGGATCGCGTGGCAACGCGTATCGTGGAACTCGACCGAGGCACATTGCTGTCCTACCCAGGCAACTTCGCCGCGTATCTGGCGCAGAAGCAGGAGCAACTCGCGCAGGAAACCACTCTCAACGCCAAGGCCGACAAATTGCTGGCCCAGGAAGAAGTCTGGATTCGCAAAGGTGTCGAGGCCCGCCGCACCCGCAGCCAGAGCCGCATCAATCGCCTGGAGCAGTTGCGTTCCCGGAGGGCAGCCCGACGCGAAGCGGTCGGCAGCGTCAAGATGGATGTCGCCGCCGGGGCCATGGGCGGGAAAGTCGTCGCGGAACTCGCGAACGCGTCACTGCGTTTTGGCGACAAGGGGATCGTCAGGGGTTTCAGCGCAACCATCCTGCGTGGGGACAAGGTAGGACTGATCGGCCCTAACGGCGCCGGCAAGACCAGCCTTCTCAAACTGATCCTCGGTCAACTGAAACCATCGGGTGGAACCGTGCGGCAAGGGAGCAACCTGCAGGTCGCGTATTTCGACCAGATGCGCAATGCGCTGGACCTCGACGCCACACTGGAGGACTTCATCAGTCCGGGCAGCGAATGGGTCGAGATCGGCAATCAACGTAAACATGTCAAGAGCTACCTCTCCGATTTCCTGTTCTCACCGGCCCGGTCGCATTCGCCTGTGCGATCGTTGTCCGGCGGCGAGCGCAATCGACTGTTGCTGGCCCGGCTGTTTGCACGACCGGCCAACGTATTGGTCTTGGACGAACCGACCAACGACCTGGACATCGACACGCTCGAATTGCTCGAAGACCTGCTCGGCAACTACGACGGAACGGTTTTTCTGGTGAGCCATGACCGCAGCTTTCTCGACAACGTCGTCACCAGCACGATCGCATTCGAGGGCGACGGTCATTGGCGCGAGTACGAAGGCGGCGTGCAGGACTGGTTGTTGCAGTCCAAGCGCTCGCGGGCAATCCGCCAGCCCGTCGAGGCACACGTGCCCAGGGAGCGCGGATCACGCGAAGATACTTCGACCGCGCATTCGCCCTCCACGCGGACACCCGGCAAGCCCGAGCGACCAAACACCCCGAAACTGAGCTTCAAGGAGCAACGGGAACTCGACGGGATACCCGAAGCGATCGACGGCCTCGAGCATGAACAGCAGCAACTGCGAGCCGAACTGGAAGACGGCTCGTTGTACCAGCGCGATGCGACGCGCGCCGTCGCCTTGCACGCGCGCGATGCGGAAATCGAAGAGGCCCTGATGCAACTCCTGCAGCGATGGGACGAACTGTCGGCGCGCCAGGCCAAATCCGGCTAGGGCGTGTTAACACTAATTGACTCCATGTATTGGATCGGTGACACTGCCGTGTATGGAGATCACCCCCGAACAATTTGCCCTCGTCGAGCATTGCCTGCCCAAGCAGCGAGGCAACGTCAGCATGACCAATTTGCAAGTCGTCAATGCAATGCTGTACGTGGCCGAACACGGCTGCAAGTGGCGCGGCTTGCCCAAGCGATTTGGCAACTGGCACACAATCTACACACGCATGCGCCGTTGGACCAAGTCAGGTGTGTTGGACAAGATGTTCGAAGAACTGCAGCGCGAACAGGTCGTTCGCATCAAGATCGAGTCTGTTTCGCTGGACTCCACCAGCATCAAGGTGCATCCGGATGGCACGGGCGCCCTAAAAAAAAAGGACCACAAGCCATCGGCAAATCCAGAGGTGGATGGAATACCAAGATTCATATGGTTGCCGCGGATGCTCGAACGGCCGTGACGTTTAGCCTGTCGCCTGGGCAGGCGCACGATGCTCCCGAAGGACGGCGACTGCTCGCCAGCTTGGGCCATGCCAGTAGACCGGTGCACCTGTTGATGGATCGGGCCTACGAGGGCAATGAGACACGTCAGTTGGCACTTGATCTGGGCTTCATTCCGGTGGTGCCACCCACAAAGACGCGGCTCGATCCGTGGGAATACGACCGCGAGATGTACAAGCGCCGGAACGAAGTCGAGCGTCTGTTCCGACGCTTGAAGGGCTACCGGCGCATCTTCTCGCGGTTCGAGAAACTCGACGCGATGTTCTTGGGCTTTCTCAGCTTCGTGCTGGTCGCCGACGGGCTTCGCGGATTGTGTTAACAGGCCCTAGATCAGGCCACCGATTGCGAGGGACAGACGCTGCCCAGCGGAATCGCCATCGTCACACATGCGCCCTGCCCGGCAACCGACGCGATGGTCACGTCTCCGCCCAAGGCAACGACCTGGCGTCGCACCGCATCCATGCCGACGCCACGACCGGAGACGTCGCTGACGCCAGCGGCCGTCGTCAGGCCCGGCGCAAATACCAGCGGCCATACTTGGTCGTCATCCATATCGGCGGCCACCGGAACACCGCGCTGACGAGCAGCCAGCATCACCTGTTCGCGCGACAGCCCTTGCCCGTCGTCGCGCACCGCGATCCGGAGCCAGCCGTCCTCGATCCAGGCCGAAATGGCGATCCGCCCCTGCACCGGCTTGCCCAGCGCCAGCCGTTGATCGGAACGCTCGATGCCATGGTCGCACGCATTGCGCACCAGATGCATCAGCGGATCCGACAGGCGCTGCAACACGAGCCGATCGATACGGACTTCGTCGCCCCGCGCTTCCAGCGTGAACTGCTTGCCCAGCCGTTCCGACAGGCGCCGGATCTGGGCCGTAACGTGCTCGAACACCATCGACATCGGCGCACTGGCCAGGCTCTCCAGGCCTTGGTGCAGGCTACCTGCAGCGCTGCGCCAATGTCCGACACCCGCCTTGCCGTTCTGGTCCGCCTCTGATCCGTCGCGGCCGCGAGCGCCCTCTGCGTGGCTGGCGATGTCCTGAGCCAGATCCCGGGCCAACAGCACGAGGCGACGCAACTCCGACGCATCCACCCGCACGGTCGCCCGTGTGTCGGCCGGCATGTCCCGAGGTTCTGCGGCCGGGGAGGCCATTGTTGCCCGTGCTCTCACCGGCAACCCGGTCGAACCGCCAATCGTCACACAGCGCAGGTCCATGTGCATGGCCAGCAAATCCCGCAGTTCATCGTCGCCTGCCGCCGTTCGCACCGTGAA
The DNA here is from genome assembly GCA_027214345.1 of Comamonadaceae bacterium G21597-S1. GTDB lineage: Bacteria > Pseudomonadota > Gammaproteobacteria > Burkholderiales > Burkholderiaceae_C > CAISIP01. Next base: position 191,967 of record JAPWHR010000004.1, on the reverse strand, counting down.
GACCTGCTCGTCTGCGTTGGCGTTCTCGACCGACAGCAGTTCCCCCAGGCCGGCAATATCGGCAAACAGCCCGGTCACCGCCGCGAAGACGACCTCGGTCTCGGGCGAACGGATCACGATCCGCCGCACACGCCCCCCGCGAAGGGCTCCTGCATCATCCTGTTGCCGGCGCAGTCGCTGCATCAGCGCCTGCACGCGAGGGTCCTGCAACGGCGAGCCCCCCGCCAACATCTCACGTGCGGCACCCACGGCCTCACGCAGCAGATCCGAGGTGGCACTGTCCGGAGCAACACCGGACTTGCGAATGCCATCGAGCACCGACTCCACCTGGTGCATCAACTCGGCCACGGCTTCCAGTCCGAACGCGGCGGCCCCGCCCTTGACGGAATGGGCCCGGCGGAACACCGCGTTGACCGCATCGGGATCGACGTCGAATCGCCCCACGTCCAGATCCATCGCATCCAGGCTGGCGAAGGCTTCGTCGAGGAACAGGCTGTCGGGCTGCATCATGGACGCACCGCGGTGCACGCGGAGACAGGACGATCAAGGGGCACCACTGCCCCCGCAATGCCAACAATCGCACGATAGGTGCAAGATCGTGCCCCTGCCGCGCAACAAGGTGTTGCACGGCGCACCACACCGGACCTTGGCACTAGAATTTGCACATAACAAGGTTATCAGGAATCCGCCGCCAGGTGGTTGCTCTGATGCGACCCAGGGATTGCCGATCTGCCGGTCCTCAGTGCTGACCATTTCAGCGCCGCGCCTTGCGAACAGGACCCACGCGCCCCGCATGTACGACGAGACTCCCAACAGCGCCATCCGGATCTTGCATCTGGAAGATTCGGCCGTTGACCACGCCCTGGTGCGACGCGCATTGGGGCGATCCGGCCTGGACTTCTCCATCGACCATGTGGAGACCCTTGCCGATTTCCAGCGCGCGACCAGCACCACCAGCTACGACGCGATCGTGGCCGACTATCGGCTCCGGGGCTTCACCGCCATCGACGCATGGGAGAGCCTGAAGTCCCATGCCAGCGCACCGCCGTTCATCCTGCTGTCCGGCGCGATCGGCGAGTCTGCCGCGGTGGCAGCCATCAAGCTCGGCATGAGCGACTATCTGCAGAAGGACGACCTGGGCAAGCTCACCCCAGTCGTGCTGCGCGCGATCGAACTGCAGCAGACGCGCCTGGCCAAGGATCGCGCCGACGCCGAACTGGCCATTTCCGAACGCCGGCTGGCCGAATTTGCCGAGCACCTGCAGGCCACGATCGAACAAGAGCGTGCATCAATCGCCCGCGAGATCCACGACGACATCGGCGGTTCGCTGGCAGCGGCCAAGCTCGACCTGGCCTGGATCGGACGACACCTGTCCGACCCGGTCACGCTGGGGCACGTGACAGCCGCAACCGAAATGCTGCAACATGCCTTGGGCGCAAGCCAGCGCATCATGATGAATCTGCGCCCGGCCATCCTGGACCAGGGTCTGACGGCGGCAGTGGATTGGCTGGCAAACGGCTTCGAACGCCGCACCGGCATCCGGACCGTCCTGCGCACCGGCCCACCGCGTCACGAGTTGCCCAAGTCCGTGCAGTTGACCGCCTACCGCACGGCCCAGGAAGCATTGACCAACATCGCCAAACACGCGCGCTGCGATCTGGTCACAATCGACCTGACTGACAGCGGCAACGTGCTGACGCTGGAGATCAGCGACAACGGCCAGGGCATCTCGACCAGCGAGCAGGGCAAACCCAAGGCCTACGGACTCAAGGGCCTGCAGGAACGCGCCAAGTCGGTCGGCGGCTGGCTCGATGTCAGCACCCGTGCCGGACATGGCACGTCCATCATCCTGTCCGTCCCCCTGGACACAAGTGCATCGGGAAGCAAGGAAAATCCAGAATGATCCGCGCAATACTATGTGATGACCATGCCGTGGTACGCCGCGGCATCCGCGACACGCTGTCCGACGCGGTCGACATCCAGGTCGTCGGCGAGGCCGGCAGCTACGCCGAAGTGCGGGACGTGTTGCGCAGCACGCCGTGCGACGTCCTGGTGCTCGACCTCAGCCTGCCAGGCCGCGGTGGCCTGGAAGTTCTGAGCAGCCTGAAGGACTCCGACATCCAGGTCGGCGTGCTGATCGTCTCCATGTATCCGGAGGATCAGTACGCCATCCGCTGCCTGCGCGCAGGCGCGCAAGGGTATGTGAACAAGGCCGGTGACCCGAGCGAACTGGTGGAAGCGGTGCGCACCGTTGCGCAAGGCAAGAAGTACGTCAGTCCGGCCGTCGCCCAGATGCTGGTCGACAATCTGCACGCGCCCACCAACGAGGTCCTGCACGCAAGCCTGTCGGAGCGTGAGATGCAGACGCTGCTCAAGATCGCGTCCGGCAAGCGCCTGTCGGATATCGCGACCGAGCTGATGCTCAGCCCCAAGACGGTCAGCGTCTACCGATCACGGGTGCTCGAAAAGCTCAAGCTGTCCAACAATGCGGAACTGACGGTCTACGCCATCCGCAACAACATGGTCTGAAAACGTCGCCTCAGCGGTTGAACAGGTCCATCATGCGCTGCAGCAACGCCGAGAACGGCTGCTCCAGCATCGGAAGGGCAACGGCAACACCGATCAAGCCCACCGACAAGGTGATCGGGAACCCGATCGCATAGATATTCATCTGCGGGGCCACCCGCGAGACGATGCCCAGCGCCAGATTGGCGAACATCAGCATCGCGACCACCGGAAGCGAGATCCAGAATGCGCTGGCGAACAGGTCGGCTCCCAGCCGGTACATTCCGAGCTCCTTGAGAGCCACCAGGAAGTTCTGGTCGATCGGAAATGCCGCGAAGCTGTTCATCACCGCCATCAACACCATCAGGTGTCCATTCATCACGATGAACAGCAGCACCGCCATGTTGTTGTAGAAACGCCCCATCGCGCTGGACTGGGCACTGGTGGACGGATCGAAGAACGCCGCAAACCCCAGGCCCATCTGGAAACCGACGATCTGGCCAGCCAGTTCGAAGGCGCCGAACATCAAGCGCGCGGCAAACCCGATGGCCAGACCGATCCCGACCTGCTGCACCACCGCCCCCAGGGCCTGGGGCCCATTGATGTCGATGATCGGCTGGTCGGGCATGCTGGCCTGCGCCGCATACGCCACCAGGAATGCCAGGCCGATGCGGGCGCGGATCGGAAACGCGCGCGACGAGAAGATCGGCGCCGCCGTGAAAACCGCCAGCACACGCAGAAACGGCCACAGAATGGGTGACAGCCATTCGATGATCTGCGCTTCGGAAATCGAGATCACGGTCGCGCGGGCGTGGGCAGCTCGTCCACCGCGTGTCAGATCAACGAGCCGGGAATCGTCTCGATGGTGCGCCGGATGAAATCCACCAGCATGCTGAGCATCCAGGGACCGGCGATCGCCAGTGCCAGCATGGCGGCCACCAGCTTGGGAATGAAGGTCAGCGTGGCTTCGTTGATCTGCGTGATCGCCTGGAACAGGCTGATCACCAGTCCCACCAGCAACACGATTCCCAGGATGGGCGCCGACACCATCAGCAGCGTCAACAAGGCGTCCTGCCCCATCGTCAATACCATCTGCGCGTTCATCGGATCAGCTCCCGCATGCGCACGGTACGGCCCGTCGCACCGCGCGCTGCACGACGATTCGCCGGTGGAACGGCCCGGCGACTCATACCGCGAAGCTCGCAGCCAGCGAACCGACCAGCAGGTTCCAGCCATCGGCCAGCACGAACAACATCAGCTTGAACGGCAGCGCCACCAGCACCGGCGACAACATCATCATGCCCAACGACATCAGCACACTGGCCACGACGATGTCGATCACCAGGAACGGAATGAAGATCATGAACCCGATCTGGAACGCCGACTTGAGTTCGCTGGTGACAAACGCGGGCACCAGCACGCGCATCGGGACCGTCTCGGCCGTCGAACCGGCATCGAGCTTGGCCAGGCGGACGAACAGGGCCAGGTCCGATTGCCGGGTCTGCTTGGCCATGAACTGGCGCATCGGCGCCTCGGCCTTGTCCAGTGCCTGCTCGAACGGCATCGTATTGCGGCTGTACGGCAGATAGGCTTCTTCGTAGACCCGGTCCAGCGTCGGGCCCATCACGAATACCGTCAGGAACAGCGACAGGCCGATGATCACCTGGTTCGGCGGCGACGACTGCGTGCCCAGGGCCTGGCGCAACAAGGACAACACGATGACGATCCGCGTGAAACCGGTCATCATGAGCAGCACCGCCGGCAGGAACGACAAGGCGGTGAAGAACAGCAGGGTCTGGATCGGCACCGAAAAGCTGGTGCCGCCAGGCCCGCTGCCCACCAGCAGCGGCAACTGGCCGGCCTGCTGCTGCGCCGCGGCCAGGCCATGGAGCATCAGGCCGGCAAGCAGCAGCGCGACGTGCCGGGCGTGGACACCCGCGCCATGCAGGCCCCGCAATGGATGAAGAACCGACACGCGATACACCCCTTCAGGACTGTGCAGCCGTCGGTGCCAGGGGCTGCTGCCGCGCCCGTGCATCCAGGTCGAAGCGTGGCGCCGCCGGCTGCGCCGGCAAGGTGTGCAGACAGGCGACCGATTGCGCGGTCACTCCCAGTACCAGGCAGACGCGGGCATCCGCGGGGCCGACCTCGACCGTGACCACGCGTTGTTGCGGTCCCACCGCAACAACGGACAACACCCGGTTCGCGGCACCCGCCGCAGGCCCGGACACGACCGAACGCGCCTGCAGCCACTTGATGCCCATGGGCACCATGGCCAGCAGCAGCACGAAGGCGGCGACCGTGAGCAGCGTCTGCGTCATCGGGGACATCAGGCCTTGTTGATGCGGCGCAAGCGCTCGGACGGGGTCACCACATCGGTGAGCCGGATGCCGAACTTGTCGTTCACCACCACCACCTCGCCTTGCGCAATCAGATAACCATTGACCAGCACGTCCATGGGCTCGCCCGCAAGCGCGTCAAGCTCCACCACCGAACCCTGGCCCAGTTGCAGGATGTGCTTGATCGACACCCGGGTGCGGCCCAGTTCCACCGACAGCTGCACCGGGATGTCCAGCACCATGTTGATGTCGTTGACCGGCGCATCGGAGCCGGCGCCGGCTCCATGCAGCGGCCGGGTCGAATCACCCGACAACACGCCACCCGCCTCGTCGTGCGCCGAGCCGTCGTCCTTCGGATCGACCAGCGCCTCGGCCCAGTCGCCTTCGCCGTCACCCGGCAGGCCGTTGCCTTGCGGGGCGCCTGTCTCTTGCGGATCGTCAGTTGCCATGTCTTTCTCCCATCCAGTCCAGGTCGAAGCCCCTCAGGCTCTTCTCGATCCGGATTGCGTATTTGGCGTTGTGCGTGCCGTACTGGCACTCGAACATCGGCACACCATCGACCGAGGCCTGGATGCGCGGCGCCCGGTCGAGTTCGATGAAATCACCCTTCTTCATGGCCAGCAACTGCTCGACCGTGGCCCGGGTGCGCGCCAGTTCAGCCACCATCGTGATCTCGACGGCCTGGATCTCCTGCGTCAGCACGTTGACCCAGCGCCGGTCGACCTCCATCGAGTCGCCTTGCGTCGACGAATACAACACGTCACGGATCGGCTCCAGCGTCGCGTACGGCATGCAGAAGTGCACCGCGCCGGCGACTTCGCCGATCTCGAGCTGGAACGCCGTGCAGATGACCACCTCGCTGGGGGTGGCCACGTTGGCGAACTGCGGCTGCATCTCGGAGCGCTGGTACTCCAGGTCGATCGGATAGATGCCCTTCCAGGCCTTCTTGTACTCCTCGGCCACGACCTTGATCAGGCGAGCGATGACGCGATGCTCGGTGGCCGAGAAATCGCGCCCCTCGATACGGGTCTGGAACTTGCCGGTGCCGCCATACAAGGTGTCGATGACGCCGAAGATCAACGCCGGCTCGCAGACGATCAGGCAGTTGCCGCGCAGCGGACGCACCGCCATGATGTTGAAGTTCGTCGGTACCGACAGTTCACGCAGGAAAGCGCCGAAGCGCTGCACCGCGATCGATCCGATCGACACCTCGGGCGTGCGGCGGATCAGGTTGAACAGACCCAGACGCAGATTGCGCGCGAATCGCTCGTTGACGATCTCCATGGTCGGCATGCGACCCCGGACGATGCGCTCCTGACTCGAGATGTCGTACGGCCGGACTTCACCCTTCTGCGCCGCCTGCTCGACTTCCTTCTGGCTCTCGCCGGTGACACCCTCGAGCAGGGCGTCGACTTCTTCCTGGGACAGAAACGATTCAGTCATGGTCGATACCGCCCACGCGCCTACTGGACGATGAAACTGGAGAACAACACACGCTGGATCGGCTGATCCACCGGTCCGCGCCGGCGCTTGCGCGTGCTGCGCCGGTTGCCGTTCTCGGAAGCATCGGCTTCGTCTTCCTCGATGCCGCCAAACGGATCCGATGCCTCGCGCAGGATGTCATGGGCCAGCTTCTCCTTGCCTTCGATCTTCAGCAGGTCTTCCGACGTCCGTTGCGACACCAGCAGCAGGATGCTGCTGCGGATGGTCGGCAGGTATTGCTTGACCCGGTCCATCGCGGCGGCATTCTGCAACTCGAGCGTGATGCCGATCTGGGCAACCCGTTCGCCGCCCGGGTCGGCCAGGTTGACCACCATGTTGTCCAGCGGCAGATACGTTGGCGGCCCGACCTCCACCTGCCGGGCGGCAGCGGGCGCTTCCGTGTCACCGAACTCGGCGGCGGCGCGTTGCTTGTTGACATACATGATCGTGCCAAGGACCGCCAACACAACGAACAGCACGATGGCCACCACGATCAGCAGCAGTTTCTTGCTCTTCGGTGGCGCGGCGGCAGCTTCAGCAGGTTTGGTGGCCACAGTTCATCCTCGATACGGGTGCAAAGTCGATTATTCTGCACCCTCCCCGCGGTGATGGCCGGATAAAGGGTGGTATTTCATGGCAATCCCGTCGGCTCGCCGGGCGGGAACCGTCACACGAACAGGTCGATCGACTGGCCCGAGACCTTGAGCGCGGGCGCGTCCAACCGGCCCGCAACCTCCTGCACCGGCGCGGATGCCGTGCGCATGCCGGCCGACCGCCCGGATCGCGCACCGGCGGACGAATCCTGTCCCGAGCCGCCGACGAAGCCGCCCGACAGCATCAATCCCTCACCGGCGAGCAGTTCCTTGAGCTGCGGCATGGCGTCGAGCAGCAGCTTGCGCGCCTGCGCCTGGTCGGAGCGAAACTCGACAAAGGCTTCGTCGCCCTTGACCGCGATACGCACGTCGACCGCTCCGCCGCCAAAGGCGTCCAGTTGCAGCTCGGCGCTCTGCACCCCGCCGGCCACCCAGTAATGCATCTTCTGCGCCAACGCCGCGGACAACACCGGCGCCCCCACGGTCGGCGCATAGACCGGGCTGGACGTCTGCGGCGCACTGCTGCCCGGCGTCGCGTCGGACCATGGGACAAAACCGGCACCCGCCGCCTCGGACGCGTTCACCCGCGCGGCGCCGCGCTCGTGGGCGCGTGCACCGGGCCCGGCGCGCACGCCGACAAGGCCGGCCTCGAACATCGACACGACAGCGGTCGCCGACGGCCCCGCCGGCGACGGCATCTGGGTGCGCCATTGCGTCGCCTCGGCATCCTTGGCAGAAGGCTCCACCCGTGCAGCGGCATCACGCGCGGAGGCAAGCGCCTCCGCGGTCTGCTGCCGGGCTTGCGCATCGGCTTCCCCGACCGCCACCGCGCCAGCGCTGCGGCTCGTTGCGCTCGCCGCCTTCAGCGCGGCGGCCTGGGCAGGGTCCGCGTCGTCCAGCGCGGCAGCACGATCGGCCGCTGCGTCGGCCGCAAGTTCGATCGGGCTCGCCGCGTCGGCGGCGCCAGAGCCAGACTGCGCACTGGCTGGGGTGGATCCGGCCTGCGGCGCAGCCGCAGGTACCGGCGCAGCCGGCAATACGCTGGATTGCGGCAATGCCGTGGCGTCGTCGGCGCCGGGCTGCTCGGGTTGTACGACGGCATCGGCCGCATCCGTGGCCACGGCCGGATCGGTCACCGGCGTTTCCTGTGCCCGGAGCAGCGACAGGAACGAGGCGGCGCCTGGGGCGTCGTCCGGCGCGCGATTGCGGGCGGCGGCGCCCCCGTGTTTTTGCACGGAAGTCGGCGAGGCCGGGGCAACAGGGGCATCGATGTTCATGGCTTGTCCTGGCGTGTGTCGGGGGCCGCCGTTCGGCGACGGCTGGCGAATTCGTCGGTCTGCTTCTGCTCGCGCCGGGCGGCGAGCCGCGCGTATTCCTGGCGTCGCTTCTCAAGCAGGCGCTGGAGGCTGGCCAGATAGACCTCGGCTTCCATCAGCACCTTGCGGGCGGCCAGGCACTGGCGATGGGCTTCGTCGATCACGCCCTGCTGCAGTTCGATCGTCTGGTCGAGCCGGGCCATGAACTGGTAGTAGTGGCCCACGATCTGCGGCGACGTGTGGGTCTGCGCCGATACCGACCAGCGGCCCTGCGTATCGGCCGCATAACTCGACAACTGATCGAGCTGCTGCAAGGCATGGTCATGGCGTCGCAGCACCTGCGCCAGCGCCTGCCCGGCCTCGTCGCGCTTGCGGGTGGCCAGTTCGACCGCCACCGTCCATCCACCGATGCCGGTCATGCGCCGCCTCCGGGCCGGCTCGCGGCGCATGGCCGCGCATGTCGGCCGCCGTCGGGCCGATGGCCGATCGATGACGCCGACGGCAACACCAGGGCCCGCATCAGGCCGCACCTTCCATGATCCTGGCCATCGACGCCGTGCTGTCCGACAACGTGGCGCCCTCGTGCATGTGTTGCTGCAGGAAGGTCTCCATCGACGGATGCAGGGAAATGGCCTGGTCCATCGTCGGGTCCGAGCCGGCGACATAAGCGCCGATCTGCACCAGATCGCGGCCCTTGTCGTAACGGGCGCTGACGGCGCGGAAACGACGTGCCAGCTCGAAGTGCTCCCGCGACACCACGTTGTGCATCACGCGCGACGCCGATTGCATGATGTCGATGGCCGGGTAGTGGCCGGACTCGGCCAGGGCCCGCGACAACACGATGTGGCCATCGAGGATGGCCCGCGCCGCATCGGCGATCGGATCCTGCTGATCGTCGCCTTCAGCCAGCACCGTGTAGAACGCGGTGATCGAACCGACACCGTGCAGCCCGTTGCCGCTGCGCTCCACCAACTGCGGCAGCTTGGCGAAACACGAGGGCGGATAACCCTTGGTCGCCGGCGGCTCGCCGATGGCCAGCGCAATCTCGCGCTGCGCCATCGCGTACCGCGTCAGCGAATCCATCAGCAGCAACACATGCTTGCCCTGGTCGCGGAAGTTCTCGGCGATCGCCGTCGCATACGAGGCGCCCTGCATGCGCAGCATCGGCGGGGCGTCAGCCGGAGCCGCCACGACGACCGAACGGGCGCGCCCCTGCTCGCCCAGGATGTCCTCGATGAACTCCTTGACCTCCCGTCCGCGCTCGCCGATCAGGCCCACCACGATCACGTCGGCCGTGGTGTAACGCGCCATCATGCCCAGCAACACGCTCTTGCCGACGCCCGAGCCGGAGAACAATCCGATGCGCTGGCCGCGTCCGATCGTCAGCAGGGCATTGATGGCCCGTACGCCGGTGTCGAGCACGTCGCGCACCGGCGCGCGATCCATGGCGTTGACCGGTTCGCGGTCCAGCGTGCGCGAGACCACATCGGATATCGGCCCCATGCGGTCCATCGGGTGGCCCTGCGCGTCGACGACCCGTCCCAGCAGGCCGTCCCCCAATGGCAGGCGCAGGCGGCCGGCGTCGAATTCCGATGGCAGTTGCGTCGCCCGGCCCAGTTGTGGTGCCGGAACGAAGGCCAACGACGGCACCACGCTGGCGCCGCTGGAGAGTCCATGCATGTCGCCGGCGGGCATCAGGAAGGCCCGGTCATCGGAGAATCCGACCACCTCGGCCAGCACCGGCTTCATCTCCGCGGACTTGACCAGGCATTGGCTGCCCACCGGAACACGCAGGCCGCTGGCCTCGAGCACCAACCCGGTCAGCCGCGTCAACGTGCCGCGCCGCTCCAGGCACGTGCCGGCGCGCAGGCGCTCGCAGGCGTCGCCGAACATCCGCTCCCAGGCCGCGCCCGGCGCGTCGGGCATATCAGGCCCATCGGGCGCGTCGACGGTGGCGATGTCGTCAGTCATCCCACTGCACCTCCAGGCCGAGCTTGGCAATGGCGCGACGCCAGCGGGTCTCCAGGCTGGCATCGACGACCGCGCCGGCCGCGGTGATCACGCATCCGCCGGGCTCGATCGACGCGTCGGCGGTCAAGGTCAGCTGCAGCGCCGCGAACTCCGACTGCACCACCTCCTGCAACATGTCCAGATCGACCGGATGCAGCCGTACCACGGCGGCCTTGGTGTCGTCGGCCAGCATCTGCAGGCCTTCGCGGATCACCGGCTGCAAGGCATTGGGATTGACGGACAACTCATGGCGCAACACCTGGCGCGCGAGCACACAGGCCAGTTCGAGCACGCCCTGGGCCATCACCTGTTCGGTCGCCACCAGCTGGTCGCGCGCGACCTCCAGCAGCTGTCCGTAACGACGGGCGGCGTCGCGGCCCTGGTTCTCGACATATTCCTCGTGTTGCTGCTGCGCGCGCAAGGTGGCTGTGGCCTGGCCCTGTGCGAACCCCTCCGCATAGGCCTGCTGGCGCACCTGCTCGTCCCTTTGTGCATCGCGTTCGGCCTGGCGCTGCTGCGCCTCGGCCTCGGCGCGCGCCCGGTCATCTGCCTCGATCTGCAGCAGGTCGGCATCGACATCGCCGAAATCCCAGCGCGCGACGGCATCGATCTCTTCGCCGGGAATGAAACGGGACAGGTGGCGCATGCGAAACCCGAGCCTCAGACCATGGCGTCGTCGGCACCACCGCCGCCGACGACGATCTGCCCTTCGTCGGCCAGGCGTCGCACCGTCTTGAGGATCTCTTTCTGCTGCGCCTCGACCTCGGACAGGCGCATCGGACCTCGCGACTCCAGATCCTCGCGCAGGGTCTCGGCGGCCCGCGACGACATGTTGGACAGGATCTTCTCCTTGAGCTCGGGCTGTGCCCCCTTGAGCGCGGAGATCAGGGTGTCGGAGGCCACTTCCTTCAGAACGGTCTGGATTGCCTTGTTATCGAGCTTGATCAGGTCATCGAACACGAACATCTTGTCCATGATCTTCTGCGCCAGATCCGGATCGTGGCCGCGGATCGACTCGATCACCGTGCCTTCCACGTTGGCGCCCATCAGGTTGATCATCTCGGCCGCGGCCTTGACGCCGCCGAGCGAGGACTTGCGGACCTTGTCCGTGCCTTGCAGCACCTGGAACAGCACCTCGTTGAGGTCCTTGAGCGCCGTGGGCTGGATACCCTCCATCGTGGCAATGCGCAGCATCACCTCGTTGCGCTGGCGTTCGGTGAACAGCTTGAGAATCTCGGACGCATGGTCGACATCGAGATGGACCATGATGGCGGCGACGATCTGCGGATGTTCGCTGCGCAGCAGCTCCGCCACCGACAGCGCATCCATCCACTTCAGGCTTTCGATGCCGGAGACGTCGCCGCCCTGCAGGATGCGATCGATCAGCAAGGTGGCCTTGTCGTCGCCGAGCGCGCGCCGCAGCACGTTGCGCACATAGTCGCCGGAATCGGCCACCAACAGGCTTTGCGAGGCCGCCAGGTCGGTGAACTTCTGCACCACGCTGTCGACCCGGTCGCGGGTGATGCCCTTGGTCCGTGCAATCGCCTCTCCGAGCTTTTGCACTTCCTTGGGCGAGAGATGCTTGAATACCTCGGCCGCCTCGGCTTCGCCGAGCGACATCAGCAGTACCGCCGCATCCTGGAGTCCTTCGTCAGCCATGATCGTGTTTTACCAGAAGGGCGTCAGGCCGGGGCCTCGCTGCCCATCCATTCCTTGACGATGTTGGCGACCGCCACCGGATTCTCGCGCGCCAGCTTGCGGGCACCTTCGAGCCGCAGCTGGGCCTCCGTCGGGCCGGCCTGCGCCTCGTCGGTGGCGCTGTTGGTCAGCAGCGGCGGGCGCTCGGTGTCGTCGGCAACCAGCGCGTCGAGTTGCGCCGACTCCTCGCGGTCAGCCTCGGGCTCCGGCGGCGGCTTAGCCATGGCCTTGAGCCCCGGGCGCACCAGGCCGAACAGCAGCAGCGCAACCAGCAGCACCACGCCGATCGGCCATGCCAGGCTGCGCGCCAGGTCGTGCATCTCCGGCTGCTGCCACAACGGCAGATCGGACTGCGGGGCCTTCTGCACCGCAAACGGGGCATTCATCAGGTTGACCGAGTCGCCCCGCTCCTGGCTGAAGCCGATGGTCTCGCGCACCAGCGCGGTCATCTTCTCGATCTGCTCCGCGGTCAGCGCCACGCTGGTCACGACACCCTTGTCGTCGGTGGACGGCTGGTGATTGACCACCACGGCCGCACTCAGACGCTTGACCTGCCCGGTGCTCGCCCGCACCACCCGGATCGTCTTGTCGACTTCGTAGTTGATGGTCGATTCGCGTTTGCCACCGGCCAGCGCCCCCTGGGCACCCGCACCCGGCGCACCGGCGGCTGCCAGCGTCTGCGCCGGGCCGTTGATCGGCGCGGTGGCGTTGCCCGGCGGCTGGTTGGTGACCGCACCGGGCACGCCCGACGGCGCCGCGGGGCCGCCGGCGCCCGGTCCGGTCTCGATCAGTTGCTGGCTGCGCACGGCGCCGGAATCCGGCGTCTGGTTGGGCCGATGCGATTCGGACGTGGATTCGGTCTGCGTGAAATCCACGTCGGCCGTGACCTGTGCCCGCACGTTGCCCTTGCCGACAATGGGCTCGAGGATGTCCAGGATGCGGCGGGTGAAGGTCTGTTCGAGTTGTTGCGTGTATTGCAGTTGCTCCGCGTCCACCCCGCGTCCCACGCCACTGCCATCGGCCGGCTCGGACAGCAGCTTGCCGGTGTCGTCGAGCACGCTGACGGCCGACGTTGCCATCTCCGGCACGCTGGACGATACCAGGTGCACGATACCGGCCAGTTGCGCGCGGTCCAGCGTGCGGCCGGCGTACAGGCTGACCAGCACCGAGGCCGATGGCTTCTGCTGCTCGCGGAAGAAGCCATTCTGGTTCGGCAGCGCCAGGTGCACGCGCGCGCTCTGCACCGACGACAAGGCCTGGATGGAACGCGTCAGCTCGCCTTCGAGTCCGCGCTGGAAGGTCAGCCGCTCCTGGAACTGTGTCATGCCGAACCGGTTCGACTCCATCATCTCGAACCCGACCACCGAACCCTTGGGCAGGCCCTGGGAAGCCAGCCGCAGGCGGACGTCGTGCACCCGATCGGCCGGCACCAGGATGGCCGAGCCGCCATCGGCGTGCTTGTAGGGGATATTCATCTGGGACAGCTGGGCCACGATGGCCCCGCCGTCCTTGTCCGCCAGGTTGGCGTACAGGACCCGGTAGTCCGGCCGGTTGCCGAGGACGATGCCGCCGACCACCACCGCCACCAGCAACAGCGCCCCGATTGCCATGCGCATGCGCTGCCCCGACTCCAGGGCGCCAAGGCGCTCGGTCAGGGTGGGGCTGGGGGCAGCAACAGTGGCAACGGCGGTCATCGAACGATCCGGAAACAGCGTGGCGCGAGGTCGCAGCCACATCGGGATTCATTATTGAACCGCCCTGCCCGGAACATTGGGCCGATAAAACCGGCAATCACCCGCCATTTCGGCTATTTTGACCCACGCCCGGCCACTAGCATTGCTGCATCACCTGGAGCGTCCACGGAGGACACAATGGATCTACGCCTGCCCCCCACCACCATGCCCGCGGCGATACGCCCGCCGGCGCTGCAACGCCCGGCGTCCGAGACAGCCGTGGCCGGCACCGGGGGCGGCTTCACCGGTGCGATGAAAAGCGCGCTGCACGAGGTCAGCGCGGCACAGAATCAGTCCCGGCAGATGCAACGCGAAGTGCAGATGGAGAATCCGACCGTCAGCCTGGAGGACACCATGGTCGCGATCCAGAAGGCCCAGATCGGCTTTCAGGCGACGCTGCACGTGCGCAACCGCATGGTGCAGGCCTACACCGACATCATGAACATGCAGGTCTGACCTGCACCCCGGGCGCAGGCGACCACCACAGGCAGACATCCGGCCGGCCATCCGCGTTCAGTGCAGCATGTGCTGCAGACCTTCGAGCTTCTTCTCGAAGTGCACCATCCAGGGTTCGGCAAGATAACGGATCTGGGCATCGTTGGCCAGGATGCGCCGCATGATGCCGGATTTCTCGGCCCGTTGCTCGCTCGGCAGTTCCTGCGTCGTGGAGGCGAATCGCAACTGCTCGATCAACACCGCGCAGGTGCCCTCGAGCCGGACAACGCCATCCCAGTCATCGCTCCTGGCCGCCTCCAGCATACTGAGGCTGGCGGCTTCCAGGGCCCGGTAATAGTCGATCAAGGTGTTGTGCATCATGGTTCCGGGCTTGACTCAGGCGGCCCGCAGGCGAGGAGCGGGCTGCGCCTCGGCGGCCTGCCCCATTTGTTTCCAGCCGCTGGCGACCGGCTCCATCAGGCGCAGCACCTCTTCCAGTGCCGCCGGGTCGTTGCGCGCGTTGGCCTGGGTCAGGCGCAACACGCAGTAGTCGTACAACTCCAGCAGATTGCTTGCCAGGGCGCCGCCTTGCTCCGTGTTCAGTGCGCCCTTGAGCCCTTCTTCCAGGATGCGCACGGCCGTGACGATGTTGGCGCACTTGGTCTTGACGTCGCCGGCATCCAGTGCCGCCTTGGCCGAACGCACGGCCACCAGCAGGCCGTCGAACAACATGTCGACCAGGTCGTGGGCACTCGCGTGACTGACGCTGGTTTCCACACCGATTTTCTTGTAGGCATTGGCTGACCGTGGACCCATCTGGGAAAACATGTGCACCTTCCTTTGAAGTTATGTTCTCTTTATCGGCACGACACGGGGCAAATCAAGTCCGACCTGTGAAGAAAAGCAGTGTCTTTGCCCTCCAGTTCAACCACCATGCGCTCAGTTCGACGACGACGACTGGTTCCACAGCGTCACCTGCTGCGTCACGTAAGCGTTGAGCGCATTGAGGCTGCTGAGCTGCACATCCAGGGCGCTGTAGCGGCGATTGAGCGCAGCCTCCACGCGGGCCACCTTGTCGGTGAGCCGCGCCTGGTCATCGGCATTGCGTTCGAGCGAACGCTTTAGTGACGCATCCTTGCTGCTGAACAGGCCGTCGGTGGCCAGCAAGCCCTTGGCGAACGCCGAGAACTTGGAGGCCACGCCATTGGTCAGCGCGTTGCCGTTGTCGATGCGCAGCAGGTTCTTGAGTTCATCGCCGTTGTTGATGGCTGCGTCGAGCTTGGCGCTGTCCACGGCCAGATCGCCGCCGAGTTGCTGGGTGATGCCGACATCGGCCAGCCGCTCGTATGCCGAGCCGCTGGTGGCCGACTGCAGAATGCCGCGCAAGGCGTTCTGCAGACCGATCGCGGTCGCATCGCCCTGCAGCAGGCCCGCCTCCTTGGATGAGGGATCGTATTTGGTCTGTTCGTTGATCGCCTGGTTGACCGCGTTGTACGCGGACACGAAGCTGTCGATCGCCTGGGTCAGCGCCGAGCGGTCCTTGGTAACCGTGACCTCGGCCGCGTCCGCGCTGACCGCCTTGGCCGTCAGCGTGACGCCGGACACCACGTTCTCGAACTTGTTGGTCGACGAGGTGACCGGAATCGTGTTGATCAGCATCCGGGCATCCTCGGCATACTGGATCGAGGAACCGTTGACCAGGCGCGACAAGCCGGCGGCATCCGCCGGGTCGCCATCATCGTCGCTGACGATGCTCAGCTCGAAACCCGCGGCAACGCCGGTACTGTTCGAGCGCAGCAACAGCCGCTCTCCGGACGCATCATTGAGCACGGTCGCGGTCACGCCGGCGCCGGCGCCATTGATCTTGCTGGCCACGTCGCTGACCGTGTCGGTCGCACTGACGACGATATCGACCTGACCGCCGCCGGACTGCGGCGTGAACGAACTGGGCACGATGGTCCATTCGCCCAGTTGCAGGCGCAAGGTGCCGGCTCCCAGGGCGCCGCCCACCGGCAACAAGGCGGCGGATGCCGTGGCCTGAGCCTTGGCCAGGTTTTCGACCTTGACGGAGAAGCTGTTGACCGCGGTGCCGCCGATGGCCGTGGCCGACACCGTGTCGGTGTTGGACGACGCGGCCGTGACGGCATTGAAGGTCGTCAGGCTGCCCAGGCGCGTGGCCGCATCGGACAAGGTGGAAACCAGCGACTTGATCTGGCCGAACGCGGAGATCCGCGTCTGGACCGTCGCCGCCTGCACCTGCAATTGGGTCAGCGGCTGCTTCTCGAGAGCCACCAGCTGCGACACGATGGACTTGATGTCCAGTCCGCTGCCGATGCCAGGTGAAGATATGGTCGCCATGGTTCTCTCCTTTGCCCTTCAAGGGGCCTCGATGCACATTATCCGGGTCCGCGTCGATTCCAATCCAACGAAATGCACATGTAACTTCGCCTCACATCCACGGTTCGCCAAAACGCGAAACGGCGGCGGATCATTCGGATCCGCCGCCGGGTCACAGGACCTGCCGATGCTTCATGCAAACCGACCCGCCCTGGCGGGCGGGTCGTGCTTCGCGTCTTATCGCAGCAGGGCCAGCACACCCTGCGGCAACTGGTTGGCCTGGGCCACCATCGCCGTGCCAGCCTGCTGCAGGATCTGGGCGCGCGACAGGTTGGCGGTTTCCTGCGCGAAGTCGGCGTCCAGGATGCGCGAACGCGAGGCCTGCAGGTTCTCGGACGTCACCTGCAGGTTGCTGATCGCGGTCTCGAAGCGCGACTGCAAGGCACCCAGGCTGGCCCGCGATCCGCTGATGAAGGCGATCGCCGAGTCGACGGTCTTGAGGGCATCGGTGGCCTTGGCGAAGGTCGTGATGTCCAGGTCCGACACCTTCTTGAGCGTCGACGACGCCGTCGTGATCGCGGTCGATGCCGAGGTCACCGCGAACGACTTCTCCGAATCCAGCGTGATGTAGCCGGCGGACGTCGCAGTGGCGGCCGTGGCGTCGGCGGTCAGCACGACAGCGGCGCCGCTGGCGGCGCCCGCGGCATCGAGCTTCTGGTACGACACGTTGCCGGCGTTGGTGATCGTGGTGTCACCGACGGTGATGTCGTTGCCGCTGGCGTTGGTCAGGATCACCGTGGTGCCGGTGCTGTTGAGCGCCGCTGTCACGCCGGTCTTGGAGGACTGGTCGTTGATGGCGGACACGGCAGCCGACAGGCCATCGGCGGTGCCGGCGGCGGACAGCGAGAACGCGATCGTCTGTGCCGACGTGTTGTCCGACTGCAGCGTGATCGTATAGGCGCCGGCGGCGGCGAAGGTCAGCGACACGTCCGAGCGTGCCGTGGCCTTGACGCCGGTAGTCGACACCTGGGCGTTGATCTGGTCGGCCGTCGACTTGGCGCTGGCGTTGAGCACGGTCGTCACCGAAGCCGTACCCAGCGGGCCGTTGATCGACACCGCGCCGGAGGTCGTGGCATTGGCGCCGTGGGCGGCCAGCACCGATGCCGCACCGGCGGCATTGACCTGGTTGTTGCCGTACACATTGGTACGCAGGTTGGCCGTCGCCGCGACGATGGTCTGGTTGGCGTTGGCACCGACCTGGAACTGCTGCGTGCCGAAGGCGCCGTCGAGCAGCTTGGTACCGTTGAATTCGGTGGTCTGCGAGATGCGGTCGAGTTCGGAGATCAACTGGCCCACCTCGGCCTGCAGTGCCTGGCGGTCGCTGGCGCTGTTGGTCGCGTTGGCCGATTGCACCGCCAGTTCGCGTACCCGCTGCAGGATGTCGCCGGACGCCTTGAGCGCGCCCTCAGCCGTCTGGGCCAGCGAGATGCCGTCGTTGGCATTGCGCACGGCTTGATTCAGACCACGCACCTGGGAGGTGAAACGCTCGGAGATTGCCAGACCGGCGGCATCGTCCTTGGCGCTGTTGATGCGCAGGCCCGAGGACAGGCGCTGGATCGAGGTCGTCAGCGAGGACGAGCTCATCGCCAGGTTGCGCTGTGCCGTGATCGAATTGATATTGGTATTGATGGTTGAGGCCATAGTGTTACTCCACAAAAAGCTGACTGTTTTCCGGCATTGCTGCCAGCCTGATCGCCAGAACGAAGCTGGCTGCAATGCCCGGGACGCCGTTGACCGGAAGCCCCGAACCACGAGCCCTTCAAGCAACCCGTTGCATGAAATTTCGGGTGCCGGAACGAAAACTTGAGGGTGAAACCGAAAAACTGGGTGATTTTTGGCAGCTTTATCCGGCTTACAGTCAATCTTCAAGTGCCCACAATTCTCCCAACGGTCCCGTCTTGCCGGCATCCGGAGGCTTTCCCGACCTTCCGATGCGCCGGCGCCACCAGGAGAATTCCATGGCTTCCGTCATCAATACCAATATCAATTCACTGACGACTCAGCGCAACCTGAGCACCAGCGCAGCGTCCCTGACGACCTCGATCCAGCGCCTGTCCTCGGGCCTGCGCATCAACAGCGCCAAGGACGATGCCGCCGGCCTGGCCATCTCCGAGCGTTTCACGACCCAGATCAGGGGCCTGAACCAGGCCGCGCGCAACGCCAACGACGGTATCTCGCTGGCCCAGACCACGGAAGGCGCGATGAGCGGCGCCGGCAATATCCTGCAGCGGGTACGCGAACTGGCCGTCCAGTCGGCCAACGCCACGAACAGCGCCAGCGACCGCCAGGCACTGCAGCAGGAAGTGACCCAACTGGTCACCGAACTTGACCGCATCGCGCAGACGACCGAGTTCAACGGCCAGCGCCTGCTCGACGGCACCTTCGGCACGCAGCAGTTCCAGGTCGGCGCCAACGCCAACCAGACCATCACGGCGACCACGGCCAACATGCGCACCAACGTCTACGGCAATAACCAGTTGCAGGCTGCGGGCGGCGCAGCGGTGCTGGCGGCTCCGGGCGCGAACACAACCGTGGCCGGAACGATGATCGTCAACGGCACGCTGGGCAGCGCCACGATCACGGTGGACGTCAACAGCACGGCCAAGGCCAATACCGACAAGATCAACCTGGCCGCACCGGTGACCGGTGTCGTGGCTACGGCGCGTACCGAGCTGAGCCTGACCTTTGCGGCCGCCGGCGCCTACAACCTGACGCTGCAATCGGACAACGTGGCGCCCCAGGCCGTCGCGTTCACCATTGCCTCGGCGACGACCACCGACGGCCTGGCCACGGCCGTGACGGCCATCAACGACCAATCGTCGAAAACCGGCATCACCGCCTCGCTCAACTCCACCGGCACGGCCGTCGTATTGACCAACGCCACCGGCAACGACATCTCGGTGGCCGACACCGCGGTACCGAACGCCGGCGACATCGCGGTGCAGAAACTCGGCAGCAACGGCGCCGCCTCGGGCGCGCCGGTCACGCTGACGGCCGACGCGACGGCCGCGACATCGACCGTCGTCGGCTACATCACGCTGGACTCGGACAAGTCGTTCGCCGTCGACGTGACGACGACCAACCTGGCGGTGGATGGTGGTTCGACGCTGAACAAGGTTTCGGACCTGGACGTGACGACCTTTGCCAAGGCGACCCAGGCGCTCAAGACGGTCGACTCGGCGCTGGGTTTCATCAACGGCGAGCGCGCCCGGCTCGGCGCGCTGCAATCGCGCTTCGAGACTTCCATCGCCAACCTGCAGGTCACCTCCGAAAA
This sequence comes from Comamonadaceae bacterium G21597-S1, assembly GCA_027214345.1. GTDB lineage: Bacteria > Pseudomonadota > Gammaproteobacteria > Burkholderiales > Burkholderiaceae_C > CAISIP01. The sequence goes on along the minus strand of JAPWHR010000004.1, from coordinate 172,185 downwards.
CCTGTCGGCGTCGCGTTCGCGCATCCTGGACGCCGACTTCGCGCAGGAAACGGCCAACCTGGCCCGGGCCCAGATCCTGCAACAGGCCGGCACCGCCATGGTGGCCCAGGCCAACCAGTTGCCGCAACAGGTCCTGGCATTGCTGCAGAACTGACGCGCGTCGGCGGCCCCGGCCGCCGTTCAACGGACCCGCCGCAGGTACCCTCCCGGCGCCACGCTGATCAGCAGCTTGTGGTCGATGCGCCGGTCCACCTCGAATTCGGCATGTGAGTCAAGAAACTGCCGCACCGCCGTGCGCGGGTTGTCACCCGGCCCCCACGGCCGCTGCGGATACAGGGTCTTGGGCAGATCCTCGACGATGGTGTCGAACACCACGCAATAACTGCCGACCGACACCAGCGGCGCATATGCCTCGAGTTCGGCCAGCACGTGCGCATGTGCATGGTTGCTGTCCAGGCACACCAGCACACGGCGGGCCTGGCGCGCGCGCCGGCACACGGCATCGACAATGACCGGGTCCACGCTGGAGCCTTCGATCAGCGCCATGCGGCGAAACAGCGGATGCGCCTCGATGGCGGCCCGGTTGTGGGGACGAATCTCGATGTCGATGCCCAGCACCGCCGCATCCTGCGGCCCCCCGCAGGCCGCGTTGAGCTCCAGCAGCGCCGCGTAATAGACCAGCGAGCCGCCATGCGCGATGCCGGTCTCGATCACCAGGTCCGGCTGCACCGACCAGATGATCTCCTGCATCGCCACCATGTCCTGGGGGTACTGGATGATGGGCCGGCCCATCCAGGAGAAGTTGTACGAATACCCATGGGCCGCGCTGTCGCGCACCCAGTCGATCGAGCGTGACTGCAGCGCCGTGTCCTGTCCCAGTGCCGCGATATTGCGCCGCACCACGTCGTCATGGCTCATCGCCCCGCCTCCGGTGCCTTCTTCTGGAACACGAGCAGGCGCACCGGGCCGAACTCGCCGGCAAAGGGCAGGCCCGCGGCCAGGCGATGATGGTCGTCGAAATAGTCAGGCGTCGCGCCCTGGTCCGCGCAGATCCGCGCGTAGACCACCCGGCTGGTCAGGTAATAGGTGCTGCTGATGTTCAGTTCCTCCTGCAGCTCGAACAGCGGCGCCATGAAATCGATCAGCCGCGGGCGCTGAAAGAAGAAGTTGTGCGACCGCACCGCGATCTCGGGCAGTCCATAGGCCCGCCGCACCGCGTTGAAGTTGTCGTGGCCTTCCTGGAAGTTCTCGACCATCAGGTACGTTCCGCCGTCAGCGAGCCCGGCATGGATATGGCGCATCGCAGCCATCTGCATGTCCCATGACGGCAGGTTGATCAGGCATCGGGTGGTGTAGACCAGGTCGAATCGCTCGGGAAGGCCGTCCATGATGTCGCGCTGCGCAAATCGGACGTTGGCTGCCGACGCGGCCGTGCCGCTGGCGCGGGCGTTGTCGATCATCGACGCCGCATAGTCGTAGCCCTCGAAGGTCACGTCCGCGCAACCGGCGGCCAGGCGCAGCGTCGTGCGGCCGTCGCCACAACCCACGTCGGCCACACGCGAAGGCCGCAAGCGGCCGACGCGTTCGGACAACACGCGGTATTCGATCTCGCGCAGGTAGACGTCCTGGGTCGTCGATTGGGCGCTGCTGTCGCCCGAAGCACGGGTATCCCAGTAGTTCCGGATGCCATCGAAATCCAACATCGTGTCAACTCGCTTTCAGGACCTGGCGCACCACGTCGACGACCCGCTCCTGCTGCGGCTGCGTCATGTCGTGAAAACTCGGCAGGTTGATGGCCCGGGTGGGGATGTCCCAGGCCCAGGTATTGCCGCGCCGGTCCTCGAACATCGGCAATCCGGACAGGGGATGGAAAAACACCCGCGCATCGATGTTGGCGTGGCCGAAGGCCGCACACAGAGACTCCCGCGTCACGCCGGTCTCCCGATCGAACACCACGGTCGGCATCCAGTAGCCATTGACCATGCCGGTCGGTTCCGGATTGAGCGAAAGCCCGGCAAGTCCCTCGAGCTGGCGGGCATAGTGGTCGAAGACCGCGCGCTTGCGGGCCACCAGCTCGTCGATCCGCTCGATCTGCGCGCAGCCCATCGCGGCCTGCAGGTTCGACATCTTGTACTTGAAACCCACGCGATCGGGCCAGAACTGCCGCGTCTGCGCGCGCGCGCGGCCGTGGTTGGACAGGGTCAGCACCGTCTCATGCAGCGCGGCATCGTCCGTGACGAACATGCCGCCTTCGCCGGTCGAGACAGTCTTCGTGCCGTGGAACGAAAAGGTGCCGAACGCCCCCAGCGAACCGGCTGCCCGTCCCCGGTGGCGCGAGCCGACGGCCTCGGCCGCGTCCTCGATCACCGCGATGCCGTATTCGTTGCCGATCGCCAGCAGGCGATCCATGTCGCACACGTTGCCGTACAGGTGCACGGCGATGATGGCCCGGGTCCGCGGCGTGATGGCCTGGCGGACCTTGTCCGGATCCAGGCACCAGCTGTCGGGCAGGATGTCGACGAAGACCGGTTGTGCGCCGAGATGCACGACCGGCGCGACCGTGGCGATCCAATTGCTGTCGGCCAGGATCACCTCGTCACCGGGCCCGATGCCCAGCGCGGCCAGCCCCAGATGCATGGCGCCGGTGCAGCTCGAGGTGGCGACGGCGAACCGGCTGCCCAGGTGTTCGCGGAAGGCCGCCTCGAAGCGTTCGATGTAGTCGTAGCAATGCGCGCCCCACCCATTGACGGCGGCGTCCGTCACATAACCGGACTCGCGCGCGGTGACCGACGGCCGGGTATAGGGGATACGCTCAGCCATGACGACAGCTCCCATCCGTATGGCGGCAACGGACCGCCCGCCGCCTTCCTCGTCCGATCATGCCAGCTCTTCGAGTCGCGGCACCGCGGTGACGAGCCGGGCACCCCATTTTCGGGCATAGGCCAGCTGGCGCACCAGCTCGGGCTGCAGGTTCCAGGGCAGGATCAGGATCCGATCCGGCCGGTACGTCTCCAGGGCGGACTCATCGAGTACCGGTATGCGGCTGCCCGGCAGATAACGCCCCTGCTTGGACGGGCTGCGGTCCACGACGAACGGCAGCAGGTCGGCGCGCACGCCGGCGAAGTTCAGCAACGTGTTGCCCTTGGCCGCCGCGCCATAGGCGGCGACCGAAATACCGTCGCGCCTGCATTGCAGCAGGTAGGCCAGCAACTCGTGCTTGATGCGGATGGCCTGGCACTGGAAATCGGCGTAGAACGCCGGATCCTGGATGCCCATCGCCTGCTCGTGCGCCAGCAATGCGTCCACGGCCGGACAGCGAACGGCTCGGCCGGTATCGCTGCGTTGCGCAAACACGCGCAGGCTGCCGCCATGGGTCGGCAGGTTCTGCACATCCGTCACCACCAGGCCGTTGGCAGCGAAGATCCGCTCGACCGCCGTCAACGACAGGTAATAGAAGTGCTCGTGGTACGCGGTGTCGAACTGGCACCCCTGAACCATCTGCAACAGGTGCGCAAACTCGAACGTGGCCACACCATCGGGCTGGAGCAATTCGGCGAATCCGGCCACGAAGTCGTTGATGTCCGGCACATGGGCCAGCACGTTGTTGGCCACCATCAGGTCCGCCTGACGCCCCTGCTCGCGCAGCCGGCGCGCCAGTTCGACGCCGAAGAACGCCTGCACGACTTCCAGCCCCTTGCCCAGCGCCACAGCCGCCGTGCCGGCGGTGGGCTCCACGCCGTAACACGGCACGCCGGCCTGCTGCACGTATTGCAGCAGGTAGCCGTCGTTGGCGGCGACCTCCACCACCCGGTGTTGCGGCCCCAGTCGCAGCCGCTCGATCATGGACGCGACGTAGGTCCGGGCATGGTTCAGCCAGGAGCTCGAATAACTGCTGAAATACGCATAGTCGTCGCCGAACAACGCGCTGTCCGCGTCATGTTCCTGCGTCTGCACCAGCCAGCAGCTCTGGCAGACCAGCACCCGCAGCGGATACCAGGCCTCGGGCGCGCGCAGGCGATCCGCATCGAGGAACGCATTGGACGGCGGCGCGTGGCCGAGATCCAGCATCGCGAGATCGAGCGCGGCGCCGCAGTGCCGGCACTTCATGGAGCGAGCCCCGCAAAACCATCCTCGAGCGGCGGCAGTGACGCGTCGCGCTCCGACATCCTGGCGATCGGCAGGGGCCAGGCGATGGCCAGGCGCGGGTCGGCCGCGGACACGCCACCCTGGTGCTGCGGCGCATAGGGCATGGAATGGCAATAGATCAGTTGCACGTCGTCGCTCAAGGCCTGGAACCCATGCGCGCAACCCGGTGGAATCAGCATCGCGACCGCAAGCTCGGGCGACAGGATCTGGGCATGCCAGCGCAGAAAGGTCGGGGAATCGCGGCGCAGATCCACCGCGACGTCCCACACCTGGCCCTGCACGCAGCTGACCAGCTTCATCTCCGCCGCAGGGGCATGCTGGTAGTGCAATCCGCGCACCGCGCCACGTGCCGTGGTCCGGCTGTGGTTGATCTGGGCGATCGGCCCCTTCCACCCGGCCGGGGCCAGCGCATCGGCACAGAACAGACGGGCAAAACTGCCGCGGTCGTCCGAATGCGGTCGCCGGCGTACCAACATGACGCCCGGCAGCGGCGTGGGTGACAGGTCCAGATCAGGCAAGAAACGGCTCCGATGGTGAAACCTGCAAGTGTGCACCGAAAGCGGCGGGCGGCTCGGTACACGGCCGCTGCGGCCGATCGCGCAGGCCACCGGCGGGACGCCCGGCCGCCATCACGCGGCTCGCGCTTGGGACGGCACGTCGATGGCCTGGGCAGGCAAGCCCTGGCAATACCGGGTCCACATGGCGCGAAAGGCCCACTCGACGGCGCGCGAGAACCCCGGGCCGTCCATGAACGGCGAGTTCAGCATGCGTTCGCGCATGCCGGCACGCAGGCGGGCCAGTGCCTGGGGGTCGCTGGCGAACGCCACCGCCTTGTCGACGAAGCCGGCTTCGTCCTGCGCGATCCACTCGGGCAGGCCGAGGTTCATCATGAAGGTCGACCCGATGCGCCCCAGCGGCGGGCGCCCCGCCAGCGTGAGTGTCGGCACCCCCATCCACAAGGCGTCGACCAGCATGGTGCCGCCGCTGTGCGGAAAGCTGTCGAGCACGATGTCGAAGTCGTGCAGGCCGGTGAAGATGTTGCTGCTGTTGCGCATGTCGACCCGGTCCGTGTCGACGCCCTGCTCGCGCATCAGGCGCACGAAATACGCCTGGTTGCGCGGATCCGTGAAATGCTTGAAGTCCAGCACCAGCCGGGCATCGGGCATGCGGCGCAGGATCTCGCCCCAGACGCGGAACGTGTGATGGTTGAGCCGCTCGGTGCGCCCCGAATAGGCGAACGTCACGTAACCGTTGCGCAGGCACGGCGGCGGACGGGGCGCATCGGAGGCGGCCAGCGGATCGTAGGCGGCGAAGCAGTGCGGCAGGCGCACGATGGTCTCGCGCGCGATGGTCTCGGGAGGCGCGAGGTACTGGTCGTACAGCACGTAGTCGACCGCGGCGAGACCCGTGGTCCAGGCCGCCCCCAGCCAGGTCACCTGCACGGGCGCGGGTTTGAGCGCGAACACGCCCAGCCGGTCGTCGCGCATGTGGTTGCAGCAGTCGACCAGGATGTCGATGCCGTCGTCGCGCGCCATCTGCGCCACCTCTTCGTCGCTGCGGTCGCGGATGTCGCGCCAGTGGTCGAAGCATTGCCGGAACTTGCGCGTGAAGGCATCTTCGGCGCGCACGTTCGAATAGGCGAACAACTCGAGCTGCGCATGGTCGTGGTTGGCGAACAGGGGATGGAAATAGAACCGCGACGTATGGCGGCGGAAATCCGGCGACACATAGGCCACCTTGAGCCGCCGCCCCGGCGTGCGGTCGTGCCGCGAGAAATCGGTCGCCGGACGGGGATGCAAGTCGCCCCAGCGCACGAACTCGCCAAAGATGTCGTCCACGGCGAGGTCGGGATGGTAGGAGAACGCATACAGGCGCTTCTCCCACAACACGCGGTCCTGCGGCAACAGCGCCAGCGCGGCATCGGACTGCGCCACCACACCGCCGAAATCGGCCAGCTTGGCCATCACGTTGCTGAGCCCCTGGTGGGCATTGGCCTGCGTGGTGTCCGTGCGCACGCCGGCCTGCTGCGCCGGGCCTTGCGCCAGCAGGTCCAGCGTGCGACGGTAACCTTCGGCCGCGTCCACCAGCCGCCCCTGCTCCTCGTCAACCTGCGCCAGGTGGCTGTAGGCCGGAACGTAGCCCGGCTCGACCTCCAGGCCCCGCCGATAGAAGGCGGCGGCCTCCGGATACCGGTTCTGACTCAACATGGTGGCCCCCATGTTGACCAGCGCCGAGGCGAAATCCGGCTGTATCGTCAAGGCGAGCTGCAGAAGGCATTGCGCCTCGACCGGACGGCCCCGGTTCTGCAACGCGAACGCAAAGTTGCTCAGCGCGCTGACGTCCCCGGGCGCCAGCGCCACGGCACGCGCCAGTGGCGCCAGCGCATCGTCCTTGCGGTCCAGGTTCACCAGCGCTGCGCCCAGCGCCTTCCAGCCGAACGGATCGCCTGGGTGGCGCCGCGTCAGCGCACCCGCGCGCGTGACCACCTCGTCGAGTTGCTCGCGACGGAACAGGTCCTTGATCACGCGCACCTGCTTGTCGCTCGCCCGCTGTGCCGCAGGCGTCGCTCGCGGGCTCAAGCCAGCCCGGCGCAACTCCACCACACGTGCGACCCGCTCGTCCAGCTCGGCGGCCGCCATGCCGCCGCGTGCGCGTTGCTCCAGCAAGGCGATCGCCTCGTCCAGCGCGCCCGCGTCGAGCAAGGCCTCGAACAGGCTGCTCCAGTAGGTATCGTTGCCCGGATCGATCTCCAGCGCCCGGCGAAAGTGCGGCAAGCCGGCCGCGGCGTCGCCCGACTGATGGTCCAGCGCCGCCAGGTTGTGGTGGGCATCGGACTGATCGGGTGCCAGCTCCAGTACCGACTGATACATCTGCCGAGCCGCGGGCAGGTCGCCCGCCCGGTGGCTGGCCACGGCCAGCTCCATGGCCTGGCCGACCGCACGGGCCAGCAGCACATGCAGTCCGTCGGCGCCGGGGGATTCGGCCGATGCCGCTTCGGTGTGCGGGGGGAGGGTCATGGTGCGGTTCATTCTGGCAGGCCGGATATCGGAGCGCTCCCATCCACGGATTGCCGCGCAACAGGACACGCAAGAGCATAGGTCCGATGCCTGGCCGCGATCAACCGAAAAGCCCGCTGTTTCACGCGCAATTCCCGAAGGCGCGTCGTCCGCCTCCGCAATACCCTTACATCAAGGTCACAAAACCTGACAAGAGACACATCCGTTTGCCGATTCAAGTTTTTGGACCAATGTTCAGAATCGCCCCATGCGATGCACAGCGATGTCGCGACACAGAGAGGACACCTTCATGACCAACGACCAGATACTTGCCGAGATCCGCGAAGCCAATCTGACATACCTGATGCTCGCCCAGAACCTGATTCGCTCCGACCGCGCAGAGGCGCTGTTCCGCCTGGGCATGTCGGAGGAGTCGGCCGACCTGATCGCGGACCTGTCGCCGGCGCAGATTCTCAAGATCGCATCGGGAAACATGCTGCTGTGTCGATTCCGCGTCGACGACGACATCGTCTGGAACCTGCTGACCAATCACACCACCAGCAAGGTCAACAACGACGCCACCAGCCGGCTGCATGCCAGCATCCTGATGTCGGGTCGCTTCGCAGAGACCTTGTAGGGTTTCCCTGACACGCAATCACCGACCAGGAGAAGCGCAACACCATGGCAAGCAAAAGTGTTCTGAACGAATCGCGCGAGATCAGCCGCGCGGTCGCATTGATCGAGCTGGGCGCCCGTCTGCAGGTGCTCGAAAGCGAGACCAGTCTGTCCTACGAGCGGCTGCTGCGGTTGTACAAGGAAGTGGCCGGGCGCTCGCCGTCGAAGGGGCAGTTGCCCTTCTCCACCGACTGGTTCCTGACCTGGCAACCCAACATCCACGCCTCGTTGTTCCTCAACACCTACGAGTACCTGTGCAAGGTCAGCGCGCTGGAGGACATCGACGCGGTCATGAAGGCCTACAAGCTGTACACCGAACAGATCACCTGTTGCGCCGTCGAACCCCTGCTGTCGATCACGCGAGCCTGGCGCCTGGTCAAGTTCGTCAACAACCAGATGCTGACCATGACGCGCTGCTCGCGCTGCGGCGGCCATTTCGTGACGGAGCCCTACGAGAACGCCCGGCACTTCGTCTGCGGACTGTGCGAACCACCGGCACGGGCGGGCAAAAGTACCGCCGCCGGCGGCATCCTGCTGCATTGACGGCAGCGCGCCGGCGCGGAGCGGACACCGTGAAACCCGCATTAAGGGCCTCATTCGAGGCCCTTTTCGCGTTTTGGGCCCCACGCAGTTACATAGAATGGGCCATCACCATACCGTGCCGATGTTGACCCATCGGCGATGCATCCCGTACCTGCCCCGCACACATGCTAGTAATCATCGGCTACGTCGTCGCCATGGGGTGCATCTTTGGCGTCTACATCTTCCACGGCGGCAACATCGGCGTCATCCTGACCGCGTTGCCATTCGAATTGATCACCATCCTGGGCGCCGCCCTGGGCGCCTTCGTGGTCAACAACCAGCCCAAGGTGCTCAAGGCCACGATCGCGCTGATACCGCAGGCCCTCAAGAGCTCCAAATACACGAAGACACGCTACCTCGAGCTGATGGCGCTGCTCTACGACATCCTGCAAAAGGCCCGCAAGGAAGGTCTGATGGCCATCGAGAAGGACGTCGAAACCCCGGGCGAGTCCGAGATATTCAACAAGTACCCGACCGTGGGCGGGGACCACCATGTGGTCGAGTTCATGACCGACTACCTGCGCATGATGGTCTCGGGCAACCTCAATGCGCACGAGATCGAGTCGTTGATGGACAGCGAGATCGACACCCACCACCAGGAGGCCCACGCGCCGATCGCCGCCATCGCCCGGCTGGCCGGCGGCCTGCCGGCATTCGGCATCGTGGCCGCGGTGCTGGGGGTGGTCAACACCATGGGTTCGGTCGGGCAGCCACCGGCGGTGCTGGGCGGCATGATCGCATCGGCGCTGGTCGGAACCTTCCTGGGCATCTTGCTGGCGTACGCCGTGGTCGAGCCACTCGGGGGCTTGCTGGAGCAGAAGTCCGAAGATGCCAGCAAGGAGTTGCAGTGCATCAAGACCACCTTGCTGGCCAGCATGCAAGGCTACAACCCGGCCACCGCGATCGAGTTCGGTCGCAAGGTGTTGTTCTCCACGGAACGCCCGAGCTTCATCGAGCTCGAAGCCCACGTGCGTGGCAAGAAATGACGCAGCGGCGACAATGACGGCCGAATAGCCGCTCCCACGACATGGCCACCGACGCCAAGAAGCTCCAGCCGATCATCATCAAGCGGGTCAAGAAGGCCGGCCATGCCACGCATGGCGGAGCCTGGAAGATCGCCTACGCCGACTTCGTGACCGCCATGATGGCCTTCTTCCTGCTGATGTGGCTGCTGGGCTCCACGTCCGAAGGCGACAAGAAGGGCTTGTCGGACTATTTCTCGTCCCCGTTGAAGGTCTCGATGCTCGGCGGTAGCGGTGCCGGTGCCAGCGACAGCGTGATCCAGGGGGGTGGCGCCGACCTGACCAAGGTCAGCGGCCAGAATCGCACCGGCGACCCGAACGATCCGATCGCCCGCAAGGCGGCTGCCGACGCGATGAAGGCGGAACTGGCCCGGCAGGATTCGCGCCGGCTGGCCGCGCTCAGCGACAAGATCAGCTCGGTCATCGCCAACAACCCCAAGCTGGCCGAGTTCAAGGCCCAGATCCGGCTCGAGATCACGCCCGACGGACTCCAGATCCAGATCGTCGACGACCAGAACCGGCCGATGTTCGACGTCGGCAGCGCGCTGGTGAAGGTCTACATGCGCGACATCCTGCGCGAGATCGGCTCAGCCCTCAACGGGGTCGAGAACAAGATCAGCCTGGACGGCCATACCGACCGCAGCCCCTACGGCAGCGGCGAACGCGGCTACAGCAACTGGGAACTGTCGTCCGACCGGGCGAATGCCTCGCGCCGCGAACTGGTCGCCGCCGGCATGCCGGACGACAAGCTGGCACGGGTCACCGGCATGGCCTCGAGCAACCTGCTCGAGCCCGACCAGCCGTTTGCCCCGGTCAATCGCCGCATCAGCATCCTGGTGATGACCAAGGAGGCCGAGGAACGGCTGCTCGGTGGCAAACGCACGCCGGTCGAAATCATCACGCCCGCGGCCCGGCCGGCCGCTTCCGCGCCCGGCCGCTGAACGGGAACCATCCCGCCGCTACGGCGATAATGCACGACCGTGCATCCCCGAATCCCGCTCCATGGCATCTGAACTCCGCTTCCTGGTGGTCGACGACTTCTCGACCATGCGGCGGATCGTGTGCAATCTGCTCAAGGACAGCGGCTTCACCGAAACCGAGGAAGCCGAAGACGGCCAGGCCGCGCTGACGAAACTGCGCAGCAGCAAGTTCGACTTCGTCGTGTGCGACATCAACATGCCGAACGTCAACGGCCTGCAGATGCTCGCCGAGGTCAAGAAAGACGCCAACCTCAAGCACATACCGGTGCTGATGGTCACCGCCGAGGCACGCAAGGAAGACATCCTGCTGGCCGCCCAGCTCGGCGCCGCCGGCTACGTGGTCAAGCCCTTCACCAAGGCCGTGCTCGAGGAAAAGGTGATCCACATCCTCAAGAAACTGGGCCTGCATCCGGGCTGAACGCGCCCGCGCGGCGGGCGGGCGCCGGCGCCAGCCGAAGTGACCGGTCAACGACCGGCTTTTCGGGCTTTAGTTCGCGCATCGACTGATGACAATCGTGGGAACGTCACTTCCCACGCACCATGGAATCGAACAGCCAGGACCGCAACCTGCCAGCCACCGAGCGCAAGCTGCGCAAGGCGGTCGAAGACGGGCAGGTAACCCGGTCCCAGTACCTCTCGCACCTCGCGGTGCTCGGGGTCGGTGCGGTTGCCGTGGTGGCACTCGCGCCCCTGATGCTGGACCGGCTCCAGTTGCACATGGCCCGCCAGCTCTCGTTCGACGCGGCCGCGGTGCGCGAGCCCCAGGACATGCTCAGCCGCCTGCAGGATATGTCCTTGTCCAGCCTGATGGGTTGCGTCCTGTTCGCCTCCATCGTCATGACCGCCGTGGTGCTGAGCAACATCTCGGTCGGCGGCTGGGTCCGCTCGACCAAACCCATCATGCCCGACCTCAGCCGCATCAATCCGCTCAAGGGATTCGGGCGCATGTTCACCAAGGACAAGCTGACCGAGGTGGGCAAGATGCTGGCCATCGTCATCGTGCTGGCCACCATCGGCATCATCTACCTGGCGCGCACGATCCAGCCGGTCGCCTCGCTGGTGATGCAACCCTCGGTGGCTGCGCTGCAGTACATGGGCGACTGGTTGACCACCGGCATGGGTTTCATGCTGATGCTGATGCTGGTCGTGGCCGCCATCGACGTGCCGCTGCAGAAGTTCCTGCACAAGTCGCGGCTCAAGATGTCGCACCAGGAATTCAAGCAGGAGCACAAGGAGTCCGACGGCAATCCGCATGTCAAGGGACGCCTGCGCCAGCGCCAGCGCGAGTTGTCCCAGAGCGGCAGTGTCGCGGCCGTGCCCAAGGCCGACTTCGTGGTCATGAACCCGACGCACTACGCCGTGGCGATCCGCTATGACGACAAGACCATGAGCGCGCCCCAGGTGATCTCCAAGGGCGCCGACCTGCTGGCCATGCGCATCCGCGACCTGGCCCGCTCGCATTCCATTCCGGTGCTGCAGTCGCCGATGCTGGCGCGCGCGTTGTATGCCAACGCCGAGATCGGCCAGGACATTCCGACCACCTTGTACACCGCGGTCGCCCAGGTGCTGGCCTACGTGTACCGGCTCAAGGCCGCGCTGCGCGGCGAGGCGCCGATGCCCGGTGATCCGCCCGAACCGGACGTTCCGGCCGAACTCGATCCGCTGCGCCGCACCACGGCCGCGACGGCACGGCCATGAATCCCATGCTGAGCAGCCTGCAGCGCTCGCTGGGCCCGTACACGAGCTTCGCCAAGGGTGCGGCCGCGCCGATCCTGGTGATCGCCGTGCTGGCGATGATGGTGCTGCCGCTGCCGCCGGCGTTGCTGGACGTGTTCTTCACCGTCAACATCGCGATCGCGCTGATGGTGATGATGGTGGCCGCCTACATGCTGCGCCCCCTGGACTTCGCGGCCTTCCCCGCCGTGCTGCTGCTCACGACCCTGCTGCGCCTGTCGCTGAACGTCGCGTCCACGCGCGTGGTGCTGATGGAAGGCCACTCCGGCCCCGGCGCCGCCGGCGCGGTGATCGAGGCCTTCGGCCATTTCCTGATCGGCGGAAACTTCGGGGTCGGCCTGATCGTGTTCCTGATCCTGGTGGTGATCAACTTCGTCGTCATCACCAAGGGTGCCGAACGCATCGCCGAGGTGTCGGCGCGATTCGCCCTCGACGCCATGCCGGGCAAGCAGATGGCCGTGGACGCCGACCTCAACGCCGGCACCATCGACGAAAAGGAAGCCAAGCGCCGGCGCGCCGAGGTGTCCGAAGAGGCCGACTTCTACGGCTCCATGGACGGCGCCTCCAAGTTCGTGCGCGGCGACGCCGTGGCCGGCATCCTGATCCTGCTGATCAACCTGATCGGCGGTTTCGCCATCGGCATGCTGCAGCACGGCCTGAGCGCTGGCCAGGCGGCCGACACCTACGTCCTGCTGGCGGTCGGCGACGCCCTGGTGGCGCAGATCCCGGGCCTGCTGATCTCGGTCGCGGCGGCCATGGTGGTCACGCGCGTGGGCAAGGAACACGACCTGGGCCGCCAGATCGTGCAGCAGATGTTCATCTCGCCGCGCGTGCTGGGCATCGCCGCCACCATCCTGGGCGTGCTGGGCGCGATCCCGGGCATGCCGCACACGGTGTTCCTGTCGATCGCCGCCGTCCTGGCCTATGGCTCATGGATCCTGGCGCACAAGCCGCCGCCGGCCGAACCGGAGGTGGCGGCAGCCGACGCCGCGCCGGCCGGCGATGGCGAGGCCAGCTGGGACGACCTGCAACCGGTAGACCAGCTCGGACTCGAGCTGGGATACCGGCTCATCGCGCTGGTCGACAAGACCCGCCAGGGCGACCTGCTCAACCGCATCAAGGGCGTGCGCAAGAAGTTCGCGCAGGAGGTCGGCTTCCTGCCACCGGCCGTGCATGTCCGCGACAACCTCGAACTCAAACCCAGCGGCTACCGCATCACGCTGCGCGGCGTCATCGTCGGCGAAGGCGAGGCCTTCCCGGGCATGTTCCTGGCGATCAATCCGGGCGGCATCACGACGCCGCTGATCGGAACCGCCACCACCGATCCGGCTTTCGGGCTGCCGGCACACTGGATCGACGACCGGCAGAAGGAAGCGGCGCAAATGGCCGGCTTTACCGTTGTTGATTCCGAGACCGTGATGGCCACGCATTTGTCACACTTGATGCAGGTGCAGGCCTCGCGCCTGCTCAGCCGAACCGAGACCCAGCAGCTGGTGGACCACGTGGCCAAGCTGGCTCCCAAACTGATCGAGGAAGTGGTTCCGAAAATGGTCTCCATCGCCGTGTTCCAGAAAGTCCTGCAGTTGCTGCTCGACGAAGGCGTGCACATCCGCGACATCCGCACCATCGTCGAATCGCTGGCCGAACACGCGGTCAACACCACCGACCCGGCAGAGCTGGCCAAGCGCATCCGTGTCGCCCTGTCCCCCGCCATCGTGCAGCAGATCTACGGTCCCACGCGCGAGCTCAACGTGATCGCCATCGACCCTGCGCTCGAGCGCTTGCTGGTGCAGGCGCTGGGCAACAGCAACGGACCGGCACTCGACCCGGGCGTGGCCGACATGTTCACCCGTACCGCAGCCGAGGTGGCGCTCAAGCAGGAGGAGACCGGCGTACCGGCCTGCCTGCTGGTACCGGACCCGATCCGCAGCGCCATTGCACGCCTGGTTCGCCGCGTCGCGCCGCGCCTGCAGGTGCTGGCGCACAGCGAAATACCTGAAACCCATACGATCCGCATCGGACCGATCCTGCGAGGTGCAGCCACATGAACATCCAACGATTCACCGGCGCGACCTCGCGCGAAGCGCTGGCCAAGGCCCGCATGGCCTTCGGCGACGGCACGCTGATCCTGTCCAACCGCCAGACCGCCCTCGGTGTCGAGGTCATGGCCACGACCGAGGACAGCGTCGGCGCCCTGGAGCCCCGCGCGCGTCCCGCGGCGCCGCAGGAGCGCGCGGCGCCACCGGTCGTCTCGGAAAAGGTGGCACCCGGACGGGCGCTTCCCGCCTCGCACCAGCAGGTGCAGCAGGACACGGCGCAGCTGGCCATGAGCACGTTGTCGTTCCAGGACTATGTGCGCGAACGCATGCTGCGCCGGCGCCAGACCGAAACACCGGTGGCGATCGAGGAGGTCGGCCTGCGCGCGCAGACCCCTGCTCCGGCGCCGGCTCCCGCGCCACGCCCGCGCATGCAGATCAACGTCCCGCCGGCACCGGCAGCCGCCGCCCCCGCAGCGTCGGCGTCGCCGGCGCAAGCTGTCGGCGCGCGCAGCATCGCCGACGAACTGCAGTCCATGCGCGACCTGATCGAGGAGCGTTTCAACACCTTCGCCTGGCTCGGCCAGGCGCGCCAGAACCCGATCCAGGCCAACCTGATGCTCAAGCTGCTGCGCGCCGGTTATTCGCCGGCCTTGTCGCGCGCCATTCTCGAGCGCATGCCCGAGACCATGGCGGCGCCGGAAGCCATGCAGTGGATGATGGAAGCCATCCGGCGCAACATCCACACGGCGGATCATGAACTTCCAATCTACCAGGAAGGCGGCATCTATGCGCTGGTGGGCGCCACCGGCGTCGGCAAGACGACCACCGCAGCCAAGCTCGCCGGCCTGTGTGCCGAGGTGCACGGCCCGGCCAGCGTCGGCCTGATCACGCTCGACACGCAGCGCGTCGGCGCCCATGCGCAATTGCGTGAGCACGCGCGCGGCCTGGGCCTGGTGGCCCACCTGGCCCACGATCGCGCCGCACTGCAAGACCTGCTTGGCCTGTTCGCGGCCAAGAAGATGGTGCTGATCGACACCACCGGACTGGCACCGCGCGACCCGCGCAAGAACGACGCGCTCGACGTGCTCGACCTGCCCGACGTGCGCCGGCTGCTGGTGCTCAACGCCGGCGCCCATGGCGATACGCTGGACGACGTGGTGGCCGCATTCAAGTCGGTCGAGGCACAACCGACGGTGCTCTCCAAGATCGACGAGGCGGTCAAGCTCGGGCCGGCGCTCGATGTGGCGATCCGCCACCAGCTCGTGCTGCGCGGCGTCACCAACGGACAAAAGGTACCGCACGACTGGGATGCCGCGGACGCCACCGAGCTGGTACGCAGCTCCATGCGCGTGAGCGGCAAGTCGGCGTTCGACCCCAAGACCACCGACCTCGGATTCCTGTTCCTGGCGCCCGAATCCCACGGCAGCCTGGCGA
Organism: Comamonadaceae bacterium G21597-S1; assembly: GCA_027214345.1. Lineage (GTDB taxonomy): Bacteria > Pseudomonadota > Gammaproteobacteria > Burkholderiales > Burkholderiaceae_C > CAISIP01. The sequence continues at coordinate 156,577 of JAPWHR010000004.1, read as the reverse complement.
CCCCGGCCACGGCCTGAGCGCTACCACCATCACCCCCCCACGGCCCACGACCACAACGATCGGACGGATTCGACTTGCGCTACCATGAAGCCCCACCCAGAGCACGATCGGCCCCTCCGGTCTCCACGGGAGAGTTATTGATGTACACCGCCAAGGGGCAGCTCGACCGCAATGCCCTGATCCGCCAGTACCAGCCGTTGGTACGCAAGCTTGCGCACCACATGATGGCCAAGCTGCCGGCCAGTGTGCAGGTCGACGACCTGATCCAGGTGGGATTGATCGGGTTGTCGGAAGCCCTGTCACGTTACGAAGCATCGCAAGGCGTGCAGTTCGAGACCTTCGCCACCCAGCGCATCCGCGGAGCCATGCTCGACGAATTGCGCGAGAACGACTGGATGTCGCGCGGTTCGCGCAAGAGCCAGAAGGACATCGAGCAGGCACTGCGCCGGCTCGAACACCAGCTCGGCCGCGCGCCGCTGGAATCCGAGATTGCGCAGGAACTCGGTCTGAGCCTGTCCGACTACCAGACGCTGCTGGGCAAGGTGCGAGGCACCCAACTGGTCTACCTGGAGGACATGTCGCGCGGATCCGACGGTGAGGAGGGTTTCCTCGAACACCACGACGTGGCCGACGATGGTGCCGACCCGATGGCGGTGCTGGGCGACCAGCGCCTGCGTGTCGCGCTGGTGGCGGCCATCAAGAACCTGCCCGAACGCGAGCAGTTCGTGATGAGCATGTATTACGAGCAGGACATGAACCTGAAGGAAATCGCCGCGGTGCTGGGCGTGACCGAATCGCGGGTCTGCCAGCTGCACAGCCAGTCCGTGGCCCGGCTGCGGGCGAAGATGCGCGGACACTGACCACGCGCCGACAGGCGTGGCCGCTGTTCGCGATCACACCTGTCTGCGTGCCGACCCGGCCGCGCCGGGACGACGACACGCCCAAAACGTCAGAAACGACGGAACGCGCTGGCCGCGGCCGCAGGGCCGCCATAACGGCCCAGGGCGCCGGTATAGGTACTGGCCTGGCCCTGCTGCGGCACCAGCGACTGCAGGGAGCGTTCAACCATGGCCGAGCGACGCAGCAAGGCCTCGCGTTGCATCGCAATGTCGCGTGCCACGCCCATCAGCCGATCGCGTACCGCCTGGGCCAGGCCGGCACCGCCATCGATGCCCCGCAAGGCCAGTGCCAGCGCATGCGCGCTGTCGTGCAGTTCGCGGGCCGCCACCCGGACCTGCTCCGGCAGGCCTTGCAGCAGGGCCTGCCCGGTGGCCGCGACGCTGCGCTCGGCCTGTTCCAGTGCGTGGTGGATCTCGGAATGGGCCGCGATGAATGCCATGGGGGGAAGAAAGGGTCCGGTTCGGGTCAGGCGGGGTCTGCGGCCGGGTGCGCTCAGGACGACGAACGCTGCAACATCTCCCGGGCGTTGGCCAGCAGTTTCTCGGCAATGGCCTCGGGATTGACGGCATAGGTCTTGTTGGCAATGGCCTGGCGCACGGCCTCGACCTTTTCCATGTCCACATCGGCTCCGGCCGCACCCGCCTTGTCCAGGCCTTGCGCCAGCGCGGACACCTTCACATCGACGCCGGGCGTCTTGCGCTCGTTGCGTACCGCATTGGCGGCCTCCGGGCTGGCCTTCACCGCAGCCGACTGGCTGTTATGCGTGCTGGCAATGGAATGGTCGTTTGGCTGGCCGATTTTCATGATGATCCCCACGGCTGTGACAGACACAGCATCCTACGATACCTATCGGCCGGGGATTGAAAAACTTGAGGCATACCTGCACCGCCCGGGGTGAATCACAGGTTGACCCGTACTGTTCGCATATCCAGCACCACGCCGGACAGTATGCGGCCATTGTCGATGCGCACCCGGGCCATCTCGCCGACCACGCCGTCCGACAGGGCCTGGCCATTGGCCCTGACCGTGAATCCGGAGCCCTGGGCCACGATACGGACCATGGATCCGGCCTGGAACACCTGGGATGGCTTGACCATGCCGTGACGCAAAACCTGGCCGGTACGCAGGGCCCGGGTCGCGGTCTGCCCGACCCACATATCGGGGTCGGCGAGCACTGACGCATTCTCTTGCGCCCAGTCCACCTCGGCCTGGACCGCGTCGTCCAGCGCCAGGACCGAACCGGAAGACACATCCGACCGCATGACCCAGGTCGGGCCGAAGGCCTGCACCTGCACCGGCAGGAAGACGTTCCAGCGCGCGACGCCGTCGACGCAGCGCAGGCCGACCCGGGTCTTGCCCCAGAGCCGCACACCCGGCGGCAGGTAAGGTTCGACCTGGGCGCACGGCGCCAGGTTCAAGCGGCTGTCCAGCGCGCCGACCTGCACCACCATGCGCAGCGGTGCAGCGCCCGTGGGGCGGGCGGCCAGCACCGCCTGGTCCAGCCAGGCCTGGCTCTGCTCTGCGATCAGGGCGGCCTGGTCCTGGCCGGTCTGGGCGGCGGCCATGGGCGCGGCTGCGCTCACGACGACCGCGGCCAGCAACCGGCAGCGCCATGCGGACAGGGGCACGGCGACAGGTTCGGGCATCGGGCAACGGGGCATTGAGGGCATCACGACAGACTCCACGACATGCTGCAACTCTAGGCGTCTGCGCGGCGGACAAAGCCGTCAAGTGATGGCAGAAACAGCCTTTATTCCAGCCATCGCCGGCCTCAAGAATTTTCATAATCGTTTCACGCCTCGGCTTCGGTCCGGGGTACCGCCCCTATCGACATCCCAGGAGGATCGCATCCATGTTTGCCCAGTTGACCGCCGGATTGGATTTCCAGGCCACCGCGCTGGGCGTGCGCTCCGAGCGCCAGCGTGTCATTGCCAGCAACATTGCCAATGCGGACACCCCGGGCTACGTGGCGCGCGACATCGACTTCAAGCAGGCCATGGCCGAGGCCACCGGCGGCCAGCCCCGGCTGGCTCCCAGCACCAACGGCACGCCGCGCGCCCATCCGGCCCATTTCGCACTGCCCGGTGCCAACGGGCACATCGACGGGACGCCCGCCGAGCTGGGTTATACGGTGCAGACCCAACCGGCCATGGACAACAACACGGTCGACCTGGACCGCGAACGCGCCAATTTCGTCGACAACGCCGTGCGCTACGAATCCACCCTGCGGTTCATCAACGGCTATTCGCGCACGATCTTGAGCGCCATCCAGGGCCAATAGAGCCGCGCCAGACCGATCCCACGCTCCCAGGAGGCCATCCATGTCCATGTTTTCCATCTTCGGCGTCAGCGGCAGCGCGGTCAGCGCGCAGTCGCAGCGCCTCAACGTGGTCGCCAGCAACATGGCCAACGCCGACGCGGTCGCGGGCCCCGACGGCCAGGCCTACAAGGCGCGCCAGGTGGTGTTCGAGACCGTGCCCATGGGCTCGGATGCATCGGCCGGCGTCAAGGTGCGCGAAGTGATCGAGAGCAACGAGCCGATGCGCAAGGTGCACAACCCCACGCACCCGCTGGCCGACGCCCAGGGCTACGTGAACCAGTCCAATGTCAACACCGTCGAGGAGATGGTCAACATGATCTCGGCCTCGCGCTCGTACCAGAACAACGTCGAAGTCATGAACACCGCCAAGTCGCTGCTGCTCAAGACGCTGCAGATGGGCCAGTAAACCCCGCATTCCGTCCGGAACACCACCATGACCACCACCACCGCCGTCAGCGGCAGCACCAGCGCCACCACCAGCACCAGTGCGGCAGGCACGAAAGCGGACCTGTCGGAAGACCGCTTCCTCAAGTTGCTGGTGGCGCAACTGGCCAACCAGGATCCGATGAATCCGCTGGACAACGCGCAGATGACCTCGCAGATGGCTCAGATCTCGACCGTCTCGAGCATCGAGAAGGTCAACCAGTCCCTGTCCGGCCTGGCCGGGCAGCTGGCCGCGATGCAGGCCCTGCAGTCGAGCTCGCTGGTCGGACGTGACGTGATGATCGAAGGCAACCGGCTGGCCATCCACGACGGCAAGGCCGCGGGCGCCGTCGACCTGGACCTGCCCGCCGACAAGGTCGTGGTCGACATCCTGTCCGCCGGCGGCCAGGTCATGGAGAGCTTCAACCTCGGCGCATTGCCGGCGGGCCGCCAGCCATTCGAGTGGGACGCGCAGTCCCACACCACCGCCGAAGGCCTGAGCTTCCGGGTCACGGCCACCAAGGGCAGCACGGTCGTGACCCACCGCACCCTGGTGCAGGACAACGTCGTGTCTGTCGGCTCGGACAACGGCGCCATGCTGGTGCAGCTGCGCGGACTGGGCAACGTCGGTTACGACGCCGTCCGGTCGATCTTCTAGTTTCCCGTCGCATCACCCGCTTTCCACGCCTCCCGCATTCGCCTCACCCCAGGAACCACACCATGTCATTCCAAACCGGACTCTCAGGACTGAACGCCGCCAGCCGCAACCTCGACGTGATCGGCAACAACATCGCCAACGCCAACACCATCGGCGCCAAGGTCGCGCGTGCCGAGTTCTCCGAGATCGTCGCCGCATCGACGATCGCCGCCAACGGCCGTACCGAAGGCATCGGCGTCGAGGTCTCCACGGTGTCGCAGCAGTTCACCCAGGGCAGCGTCAACGTCACCGGCAGCGCGCTGGACATCGCGATCAACGGCGCCGGATTTTTTCCCGTCACGCTGACCGACGGCAGCATGGCCTATACCCGCGCCGGCACCTTCAAGCTCGACACCGAGGGCAACATCGTCACCAACGCCTCGGCCAAGCTGATGGGTTACCCGACCACGGTCGACGGCGTGGCCACCAGCAGCACGCTGCAGCCGATGCGCATTCCCACCGGCAGCCCGATCCCCGCCCGGGCCACCACGTCAATGGCCGCCGAACTCAACCTCAACGCCAGTGCGCCGGTGTGGAACGCGTCGGCCCCGAACGTGCCGCTGACCACCTACGGCACCTCGCTCAACGTCTACGACTCGCAGGGTTCGGCGATTCCGGCCTCGCTGTACATGCGCAAGGTCGCCGACGACACCTGGCAGGTGTATACCGACCCGACGTCGGACGCCACCGCCACCGCGTCGCTGGCCGCAACCCTGACGTTCGACACCAACGGGCAACTCGCCAGCAGCGTGCCGGCCTCCCCCACCCTGTCGATCACCTCACCCAACCCCAACATCGGCAGCTTCTCCGCCGCGCTGGACCTGACCAAGACCACGCAGTACGCGACCGCCTTCGCCGTCACCGACCTGACGCAGGACGGCTACGCCCCTGGCGACTTCGTCGCGTTGTCCATCGGCGACAACGGCGTGATCTCCGCGCGTTACTCCAATGGCCAGACCCAGGCCACAGGCCAGATCGCGCTGGCCGACTTCCGCAACGTGCAGGGCCTGCGCCCGAGCGAGAACGGCAATTGGGTGGAGACCGTGGCGTCCGGCCAGCCCATCGTCGGCGCGCCCGGCGTGGGCAAGTTCGGCGAACTGCGCGCCGGCGCACTCGAGGAATCGAACATCGACCTGACCTCCGAGCTCGTCAACATGATGACGGCACAGCGCACCTACCAGGCCAACGCCCAGACCATCAAGACCCAGGACCAGGTCCTGTCCACCCTGACCCAGCTGCGCTGATCGCGATCACGCACCGACACACTGAAGAGGCCCCGCCATGGATCGACTCGTCTACACCGCGATGACCGGCGCCACCGCAGCCGCGCACCGGCAGTCCGTGTTGTCCAACAACCTGGCGAACGCCTCGACCAACGGCTTTCGCGCCGAGCTCTCGACCTACCGCGCCGTACCCTTGCGTGGCGACGGATCGACCACCCGCGTATTCGCGCTCGAGGCCACGTCCGGACACCTGGAAGCGCCCGGCCCGTCGCAGACCACCGGCCGGCCGCTCGACGTGCGCGCCACCGGCAATGCCTGGTTTGCCGTGCAGGGACTGGACGGCACCGAAGGTTACACCCGCGCCGGATCGCTGCAGATCGGACCCGACGGCACCTTGCAGACCGTCAACGGCCTGACCGTGTTCTCCGACGGCAGTGCGCCGCTGGCGCTGCCCGCCGGTGGCGAGATCTCGGTCGCGCCCAATGGCGACATCAGCTCCAAGACCGCCGGCCAGCCCACGGTCGTCGTCGGCCGCCTCAAGATGGTGACACCGACAGCCGACGATCCGCTCAAGCGCAGCGACGACGGCCTGTTCCGCACCGCCGACACCGCGCCGTTGCCGCACGACCCGCTGGCGCGCCTGCAAAGCGGCGCGCTCGAAGGCTCCAACGTGAGCCCGATCGAAACCATGGTCGGCATGATCCAGACCGCCCGCCAGTTCGAGATGCAGATGCGCCTCGTGCAGACGGCGGAATCGAACGACCGATCGGCCGGCCAGCTGCTGAGTCTGCAAGGCTGACCCCGGCCCCGCGCCACTGAACCCCCGAGGAAACCACCATGATCAATTCACTCTGGATATCGAAGACCGGCATGGAGGCCCAGCAGACCCAGCTCGATGTGATCTCGCACAACCTGGCCAACGTCTCCACCACCGGCTACAAGCGCGCCCAGGCCGTGTTCGAGGACCTGATGTACCAGAACCTGCGCCAGGTCGGCTCGAACACCTCGGACCAGTCCCAGCTGCCCACCGGGCTGCACCTGGGCCTGGGCGTGCGCACCGTCGCCACAAGCCGCTCGTTCGCCCAGGGCACGATCCAGCAGACGTCGAACAACCTGGACGTGGCGATCCAGGGCAACGGCTTCTTCCAGATCACCTTGCCCGACGGCTCCAACGCCTACACGCGCGACGGCTCGTTCCAGGTCGACAACCAGGGCCAGTTGGTCACCGCCGGCGGCCTGGTGGTGGCCAACGGCGTGACCGTTCCCGCCAATGCCAAGAACATCTCGATCGCCACCGACGGAACCGTGACGGCGACCATTCCCGGCACCCCGCAACCGCAGCAGATCGGCAACATCATCCTGGCCAGCTTCATCAATCCGGCCGGCCTGGAGCCGCTCGGCCAGAACCTGTTCGCCGAGAGCCCGGCCTCGGGCCAGCCCAATACCGGCACGCCGGGCACCAACGGCATCGGCACGGTCACGCAGGGCTTCCTGGAAACCTCGAACGTCAACGTGGTGCAGGAGCTGATCACGATGATCCAGACCCAGCGTGCCTACGAGATGAATTCCAAGGCCATCCAGACCTCGGACCAGATGCTGCAGAAACTCGGTCAGCTGTGATGCCATTGCTCTCGCTCCTTCGCACCAGCCTCGGTGCCGCGCTGCTGGCCCTTTTGGCCAGCGGCTGCGAATCGTTGCCCAAGACCGAACGGGTGGACTTCGCGCAACCGCCGTCACCCGTCGTCGTACGGGCCGCCGAGCCGCGGCCGGTCACCGGCAGCCTGTTCCACAACACCAGCTACCGCCCGCCGTTCGAGGACTACCGCGCCCGCCTGGTCGGCGACGTAGTGACCATCCTGATCACCGAAACCGTCACCGCCAGCCAGAAGTCGACCTCGACCTCGAGCCGCACCTCGTCGATGGACGCCGGCGTGTCGGCATTTCCGTTCGCCAATGCGACCTCGCTGGGCAAGTTGTCGCTCAACTCGTCCACCAACAACGACTTCGCCGGTGCCGGCGCGACCGAAAGCGCGAACCGGTTCTCTGGCACGATCACGACCACCGTCGTCGACGTGTTGCCCAACGGCCATCTGGTGCTGGCCGGCGACAAGCAGATCGGCGTGAACCAGAACGTCGACGTGTTGCGATTCTCCGGCACCGTCGACCCGCGCTCGATCGCGGCCGGCGGCACGGTCAGCTCCACCCAGGTGGCCAACGCCCGCATCGAGTCGCGTGGCCGCGGCGCGCAGAACGAGGCCCAGACCGTGGGCTGGATTGCGCGTTTCTTCATGGCCATGATTCCGTTCTGAGGCCATGACCATGCACCGACAACCCATCATGCGCGCACTGCGCGGCCCGCTGGTCATCGCGGCGCTGGCCATCCTGGCGCTGCTGTGCGCCACCCCGGCATCGGCGGTGCGCATCAAGGAGGTGGCCGCCATCGAGGGCGTGCGCACCAACCAGCTGACCGGATTCGGCCTCGTCGTGGGCCTGGACGGCACCGGCGACCAGACCACGCAGATGCCCTACACCTCGCAGGGCATGAACAACTACCTGCAGCAGCTGGGCATCACGCTGCCGGCGGCCAGCGCATCGCAGTTGCAGCTCAAGAACGTGGCGGCCGTGCTGGTCACGGCGCAGCTGCCCGCGTTCGCCCGGCCCGGCCAGGCGATGGACGTGAACGTGTCCTCGCTGGGCAATGCCAAGTCGCTCAAGGGCGGCACGCTGATCACCACGCCGCTGCGCGGTGTCGACGGCGAGGTCTACGCGCTGGCCCAGGGCAACCTGATCGTCGGCGGCGCCGGCGCCTCGGCTGGCGGCAGCCGGGTGCAGATCAATCACCTGAGCGCCGGGCGCATTCCGGGCGGCGGCCAGGTCGAACGCACGGTGCCGACGCCGCTGCTGCAAGGCGACACGGTATCGCTGGGTCTCAGCGCCTCCGACTTCCAGACCGCCCAGCGCGTGGCGCAGGCCGTCAACCGCCGCTTCGGGCAGGGTTATGCCCGCGCGCTGGACGGCCGCACGGTCGAGGTTCGCGCACCCGTCGATCCCAACGCCCGTGTCAGCTTCATCGCCGAGATGGAGGAACTCTCGCTGGAAGAGTCGGTGCCCTCGGCCAAGGTGGTGATCAACGCACGCACCGGATCCATCGTGCTGAACCAATCGGTCACGCTCGGGGCCTGCGCGATCGCGCACGGCAACCTGTCGATCACGATCAGCAGCACGCCGGTGGTCAGCCAGCCCAATCCGCTGTCGCAAGGGCAGACGGTCGTGGGCGAACAGGCGAACATCAAGATCACGCAGGAACCCGGCATCCTGATGCAGATCCCGCCATCGCCGCAGCTCGCCGACGTGGTGCGTGCGCTCAACGTCCTGGGCGCCACGCCGCAGGACCTGCTGGCCATCCTGCAGGCGATCAAGGCCGCCGGCGCGCTCAATGCCGAACTGGAGGTCATCTGAGATGAAAGACGCCCCCCGTCTGTCCGGTTTCACTGCGTGTAAACCGGCCGAACCCCCCACTGGGGGGCGGGCCGGCCGCTTCGGAGCGGCCGTGCGCGGCGGCCCCTTGAGCTTTCATGCCTCGTGGGTGGCGCACGGCGCCATGGAAAACTGATATGAGGAGACCCTTATGCCGTTGTCGAACTGGATCGGCCGCCTGGCGATGAAACCCTTTGGCAAGGCCTTGCCGCCGATGGGCGACACCGAACGGGTTGCACTGGAGGCCGGCACGGTCGGATTCGAAGGCCAGCTGTTTGCCGGCCGCCCGGATTTCGACGTGCTCGCCGCCACCGGCGCCAACCACCTGACCCCGGCCGAGCAGTCCTTCCTGGACAATGAGGTGCGTACCTTGGTTGCGATGCTCGACGACTACGCGATCGACCAGGCGCGGGACCTGCCGCCCGCGGTCTGGCAGTTCCTGCGCGACAAGCGTTTCTTCGGCATGATCATCCCGTCGGAATTTGGCGGCCTGGGCTTCGGGCATTTCGCGCACGCGGCCGTGGTGACCCGGATCGCCACCGTCAACGTGGCGGCGGCGGTCACGGTGATGGTGCCCAATTCGCTGGGGCCGGGCGAGTTGCTGCAGCACTACGGCACCGACGCCCAGAAGCAGCATTACCTGCCACGCCTGGCCGACGGCCGGGACCTCCCGTGTTTCGGCCTGACCTCGCCGTACGCCGGCTCCGATGCCGCATCGATTCCCGACCGGGGCGTGCTGACCGAACGTGTCATCGACGGAAAGCCGGTGCGCGGCTTCCTGGTGCAGTTCGACAAGCGCTACATCACGCTGGCGCCGGTGGCCACGGTGGTCGGGCTGGCGTTCCACGCCGTCGACCCCACCCGGCCCGAAGGGGAACGCGCGCTGGGCATCACCTGCGCGTTGCTGCCCGTGCCCACCGAGGGCATGGACATCGGCAGCCGCCACCGGCCCATGCATTCGGCCTTCATGAACGGCCCGATCCGCGGCAAGGACGTGTTCGTACCGATGGACTGGGTGATCGGCGGCGAGCCCATGGTGGGCCAGGGCTGGCGCATGCTGATGGAAAGCCTTGCCGCGGGCCGCGCCATCTCGCTGCCGGCACTGGGCGCCGCGCTGCAGCAGACGTCAGTGTTCGTGACGGTCGGATATGGTCGCATCCGCGAACAGTTCGGCCTGCAGATCAGCCGTTTCCATGCGGTGGCCGAGCGCATCGCACGCATGGCGGTGGAACTCTATGCCAGCGATGCCGCGCGGCGCTACACAGCGGCGGTGCTGGACCAGGGCGAGCGGCCCAGCGTGGCCAGCGCCATCCTGAAGGTGCACCTGACCGAGGCGGGCCGGCGCGCGATCAACGACGGCATGGACATCCTGGGCGGCAAGGGCATCATCGCCGGGCCGAAGAACCTGCTCGGCGTGGCCTACCGCCACGCGCCGATCGCGATCACGGTCGAAGGCGCCAACATCCTGACCCGGGCGCTGATCATCTTCGGCCAGGGAGCCTTGCGCTGCCACCCGTTTGTGCTGGCCGAGATGAATGCCGTGCAATCGCGCGACGCGCCCGCGCTGGGGGCGGCACTGCTCGGGCATGGGGGCCATGTGCTGCGCAACCTGGGTGCCTGCCTGAGGCATCCGCCTGCGCTTGGCACGCCGCCGCCGGAGCTGGCCGACGAAGCGCGCCTGATCGCGCGGGTATCGGCCAAATACGCGCTGATGGCCGACCTGGCGATGGGCCTGCTCGGCGGGCGGCTCAAGCGCATGGAGTTGTTGTCGGCACGCCTGGGCGACGTGTTGTCGCACCTGTACATGGCCAGTGCGTCCGTGTGGCGTTACCAGGTGGAGGCCGATGCGGCCATGCTGCCATTCGCGCGCGCGGCGATCCGGGTGCAACTCGATCGGGCCGCCGCCAGTTTGCGCGACCTGGTGGCCAACCTGCCGTCACGTGGGCTGCGCATCGTCGCCCCGCTGCTGCTGCGGGGAACCAACCCCCTTGCGCCCTTGCGCGACAAGGACCTGATCGCGCTGTCGGACTCGTTGCGCGAGAACCGGGCACTGGTGCAGCGCCTGTGCCCGGATATCGGCGTGCCCGCCGATGGTGGCCTGCGCGACCTGATGCTGGCGCTGGAACTGGCGGACGCGGTGGGTGACGAACTGCCCGAACTCAACCAGGTGCTGCGCCGCACCGAATCGCTGGAACAGGCCGCCGGCCGCTCGCGCGATCCGGCGGCCGCACTGGCCTACCTGCTGGCGGCCGACAAGGTGATACAGGTCGACGACTTCCCCGCCGTGACCTGATTCCCGCACCTGGGCCGACCAGCCCAGGTGCGGGCCGCAGCCTATTTGGCGGCGGCCTTCTTCGCAGCGGACTTTTTCGTCGCGGGCTTCCTGGCGGCGGTCTTCTTCACCGCAGCCTTCTTCACCGCGGCCTTCTTGGCTGCCGGGGCCTTGGCGGCGCGGGTGGCCGCACCCTTGCGTCCGGCGGCCGAGCGCTTGGCGGACTGTGCCGCCGCGTCCAGCGACTTGGCGACCTGCGTGGTCTTGCGTTCGACGGCCTTGCGGGTGTCGCTGGCCACGGCGTCGACCGACTTGCGCGCCTGGGTGGTCTTGCGCTTGACGGCTTTCTTCGCGTCCCGGGTCGCCTTGTCGATGGTCTTGGTGATGCTGGCGAGTTTCTTCTGGGCCGACTTGGCCACCTTCGATGCTTCGCGCTTGGCTTCCTTGACCGCGCTGGCGATCTGCTTGTTCACCGACTTGATCTTGGCTTCGGCCGCCTTCTCGGTGGCAACCACCTTCTTGCGCACCGACTTGATCTTGGCTTCGGCGGCCTTCTCGGTCTCGACGACCTTCCTGCGCACCTGCTTGGCCAGCGATTCGGCCTCGCCCTTGGCCTTGTTCACCAGTTGCCGGGCATCCTGCTTGCCGGACTTGGCGCTGGATCCGGCACGCTTGGCCGCGCGCTTGGCCGCCGTCTTGGCGCTGCCACCCGCGCTGGACGCCTTGATGGCGACGGTCTCGGCTTCGAGCTTCACGGCGTCGGCGGCGGTGCCGGCGGCCTGTACCACGGCATCGGCGGCCGCGGCCACGGTGGAGGAGGACTTGGATTTCGCAGTTGCAGTCATCATGGTTTTCCTGGAGGTAGGGGGGCCACCGAAATGGCCTTCGGGTTAGGTGTCAAGGGTGTCGGCCGGATGTGCCGGACGACGTGGGGTGCTCAATGGTGGTCGAGTTTCTTGTCGGTGAACATCCAGTCGCGCAACTCGTGGTCGAACTTGGGATCGCGGCGCCGAATCCACTCCAGCACCATCGCGGCGTGTTCCTTTTCCTCGTCGCGGTTGTGCTTCAGGATGGAACGCAGCTCGGGGTCCTTGCAGGCGTCGGCGCGCTGGTTGTACCAGTCGACGGCTTCGAGTTCTTCCATCAGCGACACGATGGCACGGTGCATGTCACGCGTCTCGTCGCTCAGTTCGTTGATCGGCTCGTGGTATCCCTCATTGGACATGGATGCTCCTTGGTCTTGGTTGACAACGTGCTGGCGGCCTCTCGGCGCCCAACATGCGACAGCATAACCATTCCGGCGCCACAAGGGCTGGTGTCCGTGCACTAAACACCCCTTGTTTGCGCGTGGTCACATGCGCAGCACGGTGGCCGGGTCGAAGCTGCTGCGCAGGCCGATGGTGTTGCCGTGTTCGGCAAGCCAGTGTTCGGCACTGGCGCGGCCCAGCGCATGCAGCCGGGTGAGGAAGGTCCATTGCGTGTTGGTCTTGCTCGACGCGCCCAGTGGGCCCAGCGCCTCGCCGCCATCGAGCAGGTGCACGCGCAGCGCGCGAATGCGTTGGAACAGGCGTTCGCCATCGGCATGGCCGCTGCGGCGCTGGCCGGCCACGAGTTGTTGCAGCAACGCGATCAGCCGCAGTTCCTTGAGCAGGCTGGAGTTGAAGGTGACCTCGTTGATGCGGTCGAGGATGTCGTCGGCCCGGGTCGGCAGTTCGGCGCGTTCGATCGGATTGATCTGCACCAGCAGCAGGTCGTCGGCGGGGCCGTCGGTGATCAGCGGCATCAGCGACGGGTTGCCGGCATAACCGCCGTCCCAGTAGGCCTCGCCGTCGATCTCCACCGCCTGGAACAGCAGGGGCAGGCAGGCCGAGGCCAGCACCACGTCGGCGTTGAGGTCGCGCTGCGCGAACACGCGCAAGGCGCCGGTGCGCACCTGCGTGGCAGCGATGAACAGCTGCGACTTGGTGCAATGCCGGACCCGGTCGAAGTCGACGGTGGCCGCCAGCACGTTGCGCAGCGGATGGAGGTTCAGCGGATTGAGCTGGTACGGCGAGAACTGGCCACTCCACTGCGCCGCGACCCGGGCCAGCGGTTCCATCCAGGGGTTCCACCAGGCGCCGATCGGAGCGGACACCGCCGCCAGCGGGCCGACCTGCCAGTGGTGGAACGGTGACAACTCCGCGACCCGACGCCAGAACGCGCGCAACACCCGTTGCGCGCCGGTGCGGCCACCGTCCATCAGGCCCGCCGCCAGTGCCACCGCATTCATCGCGCCGGCGCTGGTGCCGCTGATGGCGGCGATCTCCAGCCATTCCTCCTCCAGCAGCCGGTCCAGCACACCCCAGGTGAACGCGCCGTGGGAGCCGCCGCCCTGCAGCGCGAGATCGATGGTCTTGATCGTGGCACGCCGGGGACGGCGGGCGCGGGCGGGCACGGGTGCCGCCGCCGCTGGTGCCGGCTTCTTCAGCATGGGGTCACGAGCAGGTCGCAATGGGCCTGGCCCAGCACCTGCTGGGTCACGCTGCCCAGCAGCAGTTCCCGTGTCGTGTCGGCACCCTGTTTGCCCAGCACGATGAGGTCGGCGTCGAGTTCGACCTGCTGCGTCAGGATGTCGCGCCCCGGGTCGCCCTGGGTCACGACCCCCGTCCATTGCGGGCTTGCCAGACCGGCGGCATCGGCCAGGGACTGGAGCTGGGCCTGGGCGTCGCGTCGGGACTGCTGCCGGTATTGCATGACGGTGGTGTCGGCAACACCGGCAAAACGCATCTTGCCCTCGTAGGCCAGCGCACAGACGTGCATCAGCAGAACCTGTGCGGCGGGGGCGATGGCGCGGGCATGGGCGAGCGCGGCCGCGGCGCAGGGCGAGAAATCCACCGGCACCAGCACCCGGCGGTAGGGCTCGTACGGTGGCTGGCGCACGAACAGGATCGGCCGTGTCGATGCGCGCAACAAGCGGTCGGCGGTCGCCCCCAGCAACCATTGCCGCAGCATGGCGGCGCTGCTGGCCCCCACGACCAGCATGCCGGCGTCGCTCCGGTCCGCCTGTTCGAGGATGGCGCCGGGCACACGTCCGGGGGTCACATGCCAATGGGCGTGGATGCCGTGTTGCTGCTCGATCTCGTCGGCGAGTTGTTGCATCGCCTCGCGGCCCTGCGTCTCGACGCGTTGTTCCATGTCGGCCTCGGAACTGCCCAGCAGGCGGCGCAATTCCGCCAGCGCCGGGGTCTCGAGCACGTGCAGCAGTTCCAGCGTGGCCTGCGTCTGTTGCGCCAGCATTGCCGCGCGATGGGCCGCATGGCGGGACAAGGCGGTCAGGTCGGTGGCCACCAGCAGGTGGACGGGCTTGGTCATGGCTTCTCCTTGGGGCGGGTGCGCCCCGGTCGGACCTCGGTCCGGTTCCAGCATGCGTCAATGCAGATGGTAACGGCCGCGCCCGACGGCACGGCCGTTCAGTCGCCCGGCTGCGGCGGCGAGTCGTAGCCGGCGACGAACAGCGGCCAGTCGGCCTCGGACCAGCGCAGGCCGGGGTTGAGGCGCAATTCCTTGCGCAGCGAACGCAGCAGCCGCGCCAGGTTGTCGGCCTTCCAGTCGTCGCCGGCACGGAAGCCGCATTTGTCGAAGTCGACGATCCAGGCCTTGCCCCTGGCATCGAGCATCAGGTTATGGCAATTCAGATCGGAGTGGAACACCTGCTCCTCGTGCAGCTGGCGCACGGCGCGACCGAGACGTTGCCACTGTGGCGTGCTCAGCGCGCGTTCGTGGTGCAGCAGCCGCGCCACGTCCGTGGCGTCCGGGATCAGTGCCACCAGGATGTCCGCGCTGTAGAACAGGCCGCGGCGCACATGGCGGGCCGCGCAAGCCTGCGGCACCGGCAGGTCGCGGGCGCGCAGTTGCCCGAGCAGCAGGAACTCGGCCATGGCCCGGCTGCGTGCCAGCGGCCGGGCCAGGAAACGATCGCGGATCAGGCGTGCCATCAGTCCGCCGCGGTAGTAGTGGCGCAGCAAGTAGCCCTGGCCCGCCGCGTCGTGCACCTCGCGCACGCGGCCGCGTCCGGCGCTGCGGTCCTGGCTGGCGCCCTGGCGTTGCCACCACGCGGCGTCGAACAACTCGCCGCGGGCCGCGTCGAAGCGCTCCGGATCGACCCATATGGTCGTCGCGCCGTGACGCGACTGCAGCGGTGCCGCCGGCACCGCGCGATGGCGCGCGAACGGCTCGAGCAGTGCGAGCGTGCGGGCCGTGGCACCGGTCATGGCATCGAACACCTGGCGCGCGCAGGCGACCTGCACCGCGCGGGCGCCCGGATCGTGGCGGAACTCCTCGAGGCATCGGAACACGCCGGTCGCGTCGTCGACCTCGCGCACTGCCTGCGCCGCCCGTAGCGTGGCGATCATCTGCGCGAAATTGTGGGTGTGCCGGCCAGTGATCAGCGGCTTGTCCAGCGCCATCACCTCGAGCGGGTTGTGGCCGCCGCGCGGGATCAGGCTGCCGCCGACGAAACAGGCGTCGGCCACGCCGTACCAGAGCATCAGCTCGCCCATGGTGTCGCCGAGCAGCACCTGGGTGTCTGCATCGGGCAGGCGATCGGCGCTGCGGCGCACGTAGCGCAGGCCGGCCCGCTCCAGCAGCGCGGCCACGGCGTCGAAACGTTCCGGATGGCGGGGTACCAGGATCAGCAAGGTGTTCGGCGCCTGCGCCAGCTGCTGGCGCAGTGCGTCGATCAGGGCCTCGTCCTCGCCCGCATGGGTACTGCCAGCGGTCAGCACCGGCCGTTCGCCCAGCGCCGTGCGCATGCTGGCCACCCGTTCGGGCAACGCCGGATCAAGCCGCAGGTCCGACTTGAGGTTGCCGGTGACCGCCACGCGCTGAGGCGAGGCGCCGAGGGTGGTGAAGCGTCCGGCGGTGGTCGGATCGTCGCAGCACACCAGGCGCAGCGTGGCGATGGCCGGTTGCATGATGGAGCGCCAGCGCCGGTAGCCGGCCGCCGATCCTTCCGACAGGCGCGCATTGGCCACCACGACCGGCACGCCCTGGCCTTGGGCCGTGTGCAGGAAATTCGGCCACAACTCGCGCTCGAGCAGGATCACCAGGCGCGGCCGCCACAGGTACAGGAAGCGGCGCACGGCGCGTGTCAGGTCGAGCGGGAAATACACATGGTCGACCCGCGTGCCGAAGCTGCTGCGGATCTGGCCGCTGCCGGTGGGCGTGGTGCAGGTCACGAGCGGCCGGCCCCAGCGGGCATCGGCCAGCAGGGCCTCGATCAGCGGGCGCGCGGCCAGCACCTCGCCGACCGAGCCGCAGTGCACCACGACGACACCGGCGCGCGCCGCGTCCGCGCCGGCATGGCCGAACCGTTCACCCCAGCGCTGGCGATAACGCGGGTCGGCGCGGCCGCGCCACCACAGGTAGGCCAGCATCGGCAGGGTGGCGGCGGCCAGCAGCAGGCTGTACGCCTGTCTCATCCGTTTCCCACGGCGCCGCGCGCCACGAACAGCCCATGAAAGGTCGAGCAACTGCGGAACAGGCGGGTCGGGGCCCCCACGGAACTGGCTCCGCCAGGCCGTAGGGGCCGCCCCCCAGTGGGGGGTTCGGCCGGTCGACACGCAGTGCGACCGGACAGACGGGGGGCGTCCTTCATCCTACCGCCAGTGTTCGGCCACCCAGGCCGTCGGTGGCACCCGGCGATACCATTTGCCGCTCACGCCGGCAATGGCGTCGGGCGGGTTCGGCTTGCCATGGAAGGCGATGATCCTGGCGCCGGCGGGGATGGTCGGCGGCTTGAGCCAGCTCATCAGGCCGCGCGGCACGCAGTGGCGCTTGAAGCTGACGCACCAGCCCTCGGGCCAGTACTGCACCTTGCCCTGGCGGCCCAGGTACTGGGTGATGTATTCCTGCTCGTTGCGCACGTCGGCGATCGAACCCGGATAACCGTTCTTCAGGTGCTCCAGCGCATCCTGGTGCGCGCCGATCGTGTAGCGGTAGACCGAAGTGTTGCCGGTGCCGTCCTGCTTGTCCCATTCCTTGATCACGCAGAACGTGCCGGGATGGTCGAAGAAGCAGTCGATGTCGTCGACGATGACGATGTCCAGGTCCAGGAACAGCGTGGGTCCCTGCAGGTCGTACAGCGGGTCGGCGAAACTGGTGAGCTTGAGCCAGCCATGGCCGAACGACCACGGCTTGCGGCTGTCGAACTCGTCGAAACCCACCTGCGGGATCGGGCGCACGTCGATGTCCGGATCCACGCCCTGGCCGTCGTCACTCAGGCAGATGAAGCGAAACGGACGCTTGAGGTGGCGGCGCACCATGCTGTGCAGCCGGTTCACGTATTCGGGGCCGTACTTGCGGCCCCACTTGATGCACAACACGTTGACGGTCTGCATGGTGCTGGAATCCTTGTTCGATGTTCAATGCCGCGGCGCCATCGCACCGCACGCCGGGCTGCGGCGGCACCGCACGGCCCGTGTCCGGCCCGCCTGGCGGGCCCGCGCCGCCTACTTGACCAGTATTGCGTTGATCGGCAGCAGGTCCTGCTCCGTCAGGCTGCCGTTGGCCTGGCGCAGCCGCAGGCCGCCCACCAGCACATCGTAACGCGCACGGGCCAGGTCGCGCTTGGTCTGGTAGAGCTGGCTTTGTGCATTGAGCACGTCGATGTTGATGCGCACGCCGACCTGGTAACCCAGCTTGTTGGCGTCCAGTGCACTCAGGCTCGACGCCTCGGCTGCCTCGAGCGCCTTGGCCTGGCCCTGGCCGGACAATACGCCGAAATAAGCGGCCCGCGTGGCCTGCGACACAGTGCGCCGGGCCGCTTCCAGGTCGGTCCGCGCCTTGTCCTCGAGCGCCAGCGCCTCCTTGATCCGGTTCTGGATCGCGTAGCCCGAGAACAGCGGCATGTTGAACGACAGCGCGACCGTCGCGACATTGGTGCGGCTGTCGAGCCGCGACGTGGAGGTGCCGTCGTTGTGCGTCATCGCAAAGCTGCCGTTGAGGTCCAGCGTCGGCTTCTCGCCGGCCTGGGCCTTGCGGGTTTCGAGCTGGGCCACTTCCAGCGCCAGCGTCGCCTGGCGCAGCTGCGGATGGTTGTCGATGGCCTGGTTGACCCAATCCTCGACATTGTTGGCCTGCAGTGGCGGCAGGGTCACCGGCGGTGCCAGCGGCTTGGGCGCGGTTCCGTCCTTGCCGACCAGGCGGTCCAGCGCCATGCGCTTGACCAGCAGGTCGTTGGCCGCGGCGATCTCCTGCGCGATCACCAGGTCGTAACGCGCCTGGGCCTCGCGGGTGTCGGTGATGGTGCTGGTGCCGACCTCGAAATTGCGCTTGGCCGCGGCCAGTTGCTCGGCGACCGCCGTCTTCTGGGCGTCGACGAAGGTCACGGCATCCTGTGCCGCCAGCACGTCGAAATAGGCCTGGCTGACCCGCACGATCAGGTCCTGCTCGGCGAGTTGCAGCTGGGCCTGCCCGGCCACGACGGATTTCTGGCCTTGCTCGTAAGTCAGCTTGTTGACGGGGCGGTACAGCGGATGGGAGGCGCTGATCGTGGCGCCTTGCGAACCAAAGGCCGGCGTGGGCCCGGGTACGTTGGCGTCCAGCGAGGTGCGGGAGATCGATGCGGCAAGCCCCACGGTCGGCAACAACCCGGCGCGCGACTGCTCGGCCCGCGCCACCGTGGCCTCGTATTGCGACTTGGCCGACTGGAACGCCGCGTCGTAGGCCCGCGCCGACTCGAACAGCTCGACCAGGCTTTGCGCCCCGGCAGGCAGCGCCAGCAATCCGCCCAGCATCATGGCGACGGAAAGGGTGCGGATCCGGGTGATGTGCGAACGGAGCGTCGGTTGGTCGTGCATGGGGTGGGTCCAGGTTGTTCGTTGTGCCGCGCTCAGTAACGCGGGATGCTGCCGTCGAGTTCCACTGCCCATGCGTCGATGCCGCCGGCAATGTTGGCCACCTGCGCAAAGCCCTGGTTCACCAGGAACTGGGCGACTTGCATGCTGCGTCCGCCGTGGTGGCACAGGCAGGCAATGGGGGTCTCGGGATCGAGTTCGCGCAACCGGGCCGGCACGGTACCCATGGACATGTTCAGCAGCGTGAAATCGCCAGGCTGGACGCTGGCGGTGCGCCATTCGGCCGGCTCGCGCACGTCGAGCACCACGGGCGACACGGCGCCGCGGTGCCGGCTCAACCAGGTGGACAGTTCAAGGGGTCGGATTTGTTCGATCATGGTGGGCAGTTGCGGCGCGACCAGCGATGCGGGTCAGAAGCGAAAACGCGAGGGCTCGGGGAAGTTCTCCAGGCGCTGCGCGACCGTGTCCCAGGGCTGGATGGTACGGAATTCGGACTCGCCGACCCGGGTCACGAAATGGGCACGCATCATCGGCTCTTCGCCGACGATGGCGCCCAGGCGGCCGCCGATCTTCAGATGGCCGAGCAGCGAGCGCGGGATCTCGGCGACCGAGCCGCTGAGTACGATGACATCGAATGGCGCCTCGACCGGGACATGGTTGGCGCCGTCGTGGTGGCGGACCTCGGCGTTGTGCACGCCGGCCAGCTGCAGGTTGGCCCGCGCCAGCGCGACCAGCTCCTCGTGGATTTCGAGCGTGATGACACGCTGGGCCCGGTGCGCCAGCAGCGCCGCCATGTAGCCGGAACCGGCGCCGACTTCCAGCACCTTCTCGTGTTTCTGTACGCCCAGGTCCTGCAACATGCGCGCCTCGACACGGGGTGCCAGCATGCACTGGCCCGCCGGCAGCGGAATTTCCATGTCGGCAAAGGCCAGCGCCTTGTGCGCCGCGGGCACGAAATCTTCGCGCCGGACCACCGACAGCAGATGCAGCACATGGGCGTCGAGCACCTCCCAGGGACGGATCTGTTGCTCAATCATGTTGAAACGGGCTTGTTCCAGGTTCATCGCTGCGTGCATGGCGCTCTCTCGGGGTTCAGGTCAGGCTGTCGATTTTAGGGGCTTGTGCCGCCACCGCCTTGATGCCGAGCAAGCGACGGCCCCACTGGGCCAGATCGTCCATATAACAATAGGCCACCGGAACCACCACCAGCGTCAGCAGCGACGAGGTGATGACGCCGCCGATGACCGCCTGACCCATGGGTGCACGCATCTCCGAGCCTTCGGTCAGCGCAAAGGCCAGCGGCACCATGCCGAACACCATGGCCAGCGTGGTCATCAGGATCGGCCGCAGCCGCACCTTGGCCGCCAGCAACAGGGCCTCGTTGCGCCCCAGCCCGGGGATGGTGCGGCCGTCGTCCCCGACCGTGTCGCGGCGCGCGCGGATCGCGAAATCGACCAGCAGGATGGCGTTCTTGGTCACCAGGCCCATCAGCATCACGACGCCGATGACCGAGAACATCGACAGGGTCGAGCCGAACATCATCAGGGCCAGCACCACGCCGATCAGCGTCAGCGGCAGCGAGGTCATCAGCGCCAGCGGTTGCAGGAAACTCTTGAACTGGCTGGCCAGGATCATGTAGATGAAGATGATGGCCATCACCAGCGCCGAGATTGCGTAGCCGAAGGCCTCGGCCATGTTCTTGGTCGAGCCGCCGAACTGGTAGCGGTAGCCCGGCGGCATGGCGACGCTGTCCATGATCGTGCGGATACTCTCGGACACCTCGCCGGCGGAGCGGCCAAAGACGTTGGCGGTCACGCTGACCTCGCGCGTGAGGTCGCGCCGGTTGATCTGGTTCGGGCTGGTGGTCTCGCGGATCTCGGCCAGCTGGTTCAGGCGCACGATGCGCATGCTGCCGTCCGGATTGCTGCCCACCGTGAACGGCAACCGCTCAAGGTCCTGCAAGGCATTGCGGGCATCGCTGCGCAGGCGCACGTTGACGTCGTAGGTCTGGTCGTCGCTGGCGCGCCAGTTGCCCACCGTCTGGCCGGCCACCATGGTGCGCAGCGCGCCGCCGAGCTGGCTGATGCTCAGCCCGAGGTCGGAGGCGACGTCGCGGCGCA
The DNA here is from genome assembly GCA_027214345.1 of Comamonadaceae bacterium G21597-S1. GTDB lineage: Bacteria > Pseudomonadota > Gammaproteobacteria > Burkholderiales > Burkholderiaceae_C > CAISIP01. The sequence continues at coordinate 135,310 of JAPWHR010000004.1, read as the reverse complement.
CCTGCACGTCCAGCGTGGGCTTGTTGGGCTTGACGCTGGAGTCCAGGTCGACCAGGCCGGGGATGGCGCGGATCCGGTCGAGCACCTGCACCGTGATGCGCTCGAGTTCGGCCTGGTCCGGGCCCTGGATCGAGAAGCGCACCTGCTTTTCGCCGCCCACCGAGTCGAGCAGCCCGACGTGGGTGACGGTGATGCCTGCGACCTGGCGCAGCCGCTCGCGCAGCAGTGCCGACATCGCGTCCACGCTGCGCGTGCGGTCCTTGCGGTCGACCAGCCGCACGTAGACCGACGCGTACATCTTGCCCTGGGCGTTGCCGGTGTTGATGGTCACCAGCGTATAGCGCACCTCGGGCATCGCCCGCACGATGGCTTCGACCTGGCGCGCCTTGGCTTCGGTCACTTCGAGCGAGGAACCCACCGGAGTGTGGAAGTCGAGCGTGGTCTCGGAGAAGTCTGCCTTGGGCACGAACTCGGTTCCCAGCATCGGCACCATCACGACGCTGCCGATGAAGATGGCCAGCGCGATCGCCAGCGTGGACAGGCGGTGGGCCAGCGCCCAGCGCAGGATGGACTGGTAGCCGTCGATCAGCATGTCGGTGCCGCGGTCGAAGGCGCCGGTGACGCGGCCGATGGTCTTGTCGTAGAGCGAGCGCGGCGCGTGGCGCGCGCCGTGGGCCTCGATGCTGGGGTCGTGCCAGATCGACGACAACATCGGGTCCAGCGTGAAACTGACGAACATCGAGATCAGCACCGCCGCGACGATGGTCAGGCCGAACTCGTGGAAGAACTTGCCGATGATGCCGCCCATGAAGCCGATCGGCAGGAACACGGCGACGATGGACAAGGTGGTGGCCAGCACGGCCAGCCCGATCTCCTGCGTGCCGTCGAGCGAGGCGCGGAACGGATCCTTGCCCATCTGCACGTGGCGCACGATGTTCTCCCGCACCACGATGGCGTCGTCGATCAGCAGGCCCACGCACAGCGACAGTGCCATCAGCGTGATCATGTTGATCGTGAAACCGAACAGGTTCATGAACAGGAAGGTGCCGATGATGGCGATCGGCAGCGTCAGCCCGGTGATCACGGTCGAGCGCCAGGAGTTCAGGAACAGGAACACGATCAGCACCGTCAGGATGGCGCCCTCGATCAGCGTCTGGCGCACGTTGGCCACCGAGACCCGGATCTGGCGCGAGCCGTCCATGATGGGTTCAAGCCGCAGGCCGGGGGGCAACTGCGCCTGCACCTGGTCGAGCGCAGCCGTGAGGCCATCGACGACGGCAATGGTGTTCTCGTCCTGCGACTTCTGCACCGTCAGCAGCAGCGTGCGTTCGCCGTTGTACAGCGCCAGCGAGTCGATCTCCTGCGCGCCGTCGACCACCTGGGCCAGTTGCTCGAGCCGCACCGGGGCCCCGTTGCGGCGCGCGACGATGATGCGGCCGAAGTCCTGCGGACGCTCGATGCGTGCATCGATCTGGACCACGCGTTCCTGTTCGCGTGAACGGATCGCACCCATCGGCAGATCCTGGTTTTCGCTGCGCACGGCGGCCACCACCTGGTCCGGCGTCAGCCCATAAGCCTCGAGCGCGCGCGGGTCCAGGAACAGATTGATCTCGCGCTTGGTGCCGCCCACGACGGTGACCGAACCCACGCCGCGCACATTCTCCAGGCGCTTCTTGAGCGTCTGCTCGGCCCAGTTGGTCAGCTCGACCGCGCTCATGGCACGGGTCGGCGCCGAGCCCCCGGCGGCGCGGCTGTCGGGCAACACCGCCACTGACCAGACCGCGCGCGCGGCCGGATCGAAGCGCAGCACCCGCGGCTCCTTGACCTCGGTGCGCAACAGCGGCTTGACGGCGGAGATCTTCTCGCGCACGTCGTCGGCGGCCTTGCGCCCGTCGATGTGCAGGCCGAACTCGATGATGACCACCGACTGGCCTTCGTAGCTGCGCGAGGTCAGCGCATTGATGCCGGCGATCGCATTGACACCTTCCTCGACCTTCTTGGTGACCTCGCTCTCGACGATCTCGGGCGCCGCGCCCGGGTATTCGGTGATGACCACGACCACCGGAAAATCGATGTTGGGAAACTGGTCGATCTGCAGCCGCTGGTAGGAAAACAGCCCCAGCACGACCAGGGCCAGCATGACCATGGTCGCGAAGACCGGGTTCTGCAGGCTGACGCGGGTGAACCACATGGGCGGGTACCGGCGCGCCTACAGCGGGCTTGCGGCGAGCTTGACCGCCGTGCCCTCGCGCAGCCGCCCGACCGAGCCGGCGATCACCGTCGTGCCGGCCGCCAAGCCATCGACCGCGACCATCCACTGCCCGTCGAACTGCCCCTGCGCGCCCAGGTCCACGTTCTGGTGCACGACCTTGTTGTCGCGCACGATTTGTACGTAGGGACGCGGCCGGTCGTTGCGCACGGCGCTGACTGGCAGCGCCAGGCTGCTGCGGCTGCCCACGACCAGCGAGCCCTGGGCGAACAGGCCCTGGCGCAGGCCTTGCGTGGGCGCCAGTGCCAGGTAGGCCAGCACCGAGCGGCTGCCAGCCATGACCGTGGGGTTGATGCGCACCACGGTGGCGCGCACCGGCGCGTCGCTGCCTTCGATCTGCAGCTCGGCGACCTGGCCCAGCCGCAGCAGCGGCGAGTCGGCCGCGGCCAGGCTGGCCTCGAGTTCGAGCTGGCGGATGTCGACCAGTTCCAGCACCCGGCCGTCGACGCCGATGCGCTCGCCGTTCTGTGCCAGGCGTTGTGCGACCTGGCCGGTGATCGGCGCGCGCAGCACGGTGTCCTGGACCTGCTTGGAGATCACGTCGATGCCGGCGACCGCCGCCTGGTAGTTCGCCTGGGCGGTGGCCAGGCTGGCACTGGCGGAGTCGAGTGCGAACTTGGAGATGAAGCCTTTTTCGACCAGCGTGCGGTTGTTGTCGTAGCTGCGCTGCGCGATCTCGACCTGGGATTTGGCGGCTTCGGCCTGCTGGCGGGCCTGGCGTAGCCGGGCCTCGGTGTCGGTGGCATCGACCCGCGCCACCACCTGGCCGGCCTGGACCATGTCGCCTTCGCGCAGGTTCAGGTCCTGCAGTTCGCCGGCCACGCGGGCCTTGATGATGGCCGAGCGTGTCGCCTTGAGTGTGCCCGACACGGCCAGGCGCTGGCTCAGTTCACGTTCCTGTACCTGGGCCAGGTCGGCCGGCACGAGTTCGATCACCGATTCGACACGTGCCGCCGCTTGTTCGGCCTGTTGTTGCTGCGCCTTGCGCTGGCCGACGATGCGGCTGGCGCCGACCGCCAGAGCGCCGATCACCAGCAAGGTGAGCAGCCACTTCCACAGGCGTGACCGGGTGCGTGATGTCATGATGGGGAGCCCGGGGTTGTCGACGGGGTGCGCAGGCCGTTGAGCAAGGTGTCGATCTGCGCGGCCAGATAGTCCTGCGGTACCAGCGGCGCCACGTTCGACGTGCAGTCGGCCAGCGAATGTTTCCAGACCAGCAGGTACAGCATCGGCGCTAGCACCGTGTGCACGCCGTATTGCAGGTCCAGCGGCCGGAACTCGCCGCGCTGCACGCCGCGCTGCAGGATGCGGCGGATCAGCTGGTTGCCGGGTTCTATCACTTCATGGGTGTAAAAGACGGCAAGTTCCGGAAAATTGCTGGCTTCGCTCATGATCAGTTTGGAAATACCCGAGGCCTTGGTGTCGCCGACGTGTGCCCACCAGACCTGCATCGCATGGCGCAGCAGGTCGGCGCAGGAGCCGGGGAAGGCGTCGACTTCGTCGCTCCACTGCCCGAAGCGGCCGGAGATGTTCTCGCGTACCACCGCCTTGAACAGTTCCTCCTTGCTGGCGAAATACAGGAACAACGTGCCTTTGGACACCCCCGCGCGGCGCGCGACTTCCTCGACCCGGGTTGCCGCATACCCCTTTTCGACGAACAGGTCGAGTGCGGCGGCCAGCAACTCGCCCGGCCGCGCTTCCTTGCGTCGGGACGGGCGGGGATGGTCGGTGGGTCCGGGGTCTGGCTGGGGCACGGCGGTGGGGCAAGTTAATGACTGATCGGTTAGTAATGTAGCGGATCACCGCCGAACGAACAATCACCGCTGCCGTCTTTTACCGAAGCTTTACCCAGTACGGAGGTTGCCCGATCCGGGCCGGGGCATGGGGCCGGCTCAGGCGCCCAGGTCGCGGCTGCCAGGCTGGGCGAAATAGAACCACTCGTTGCCTGCCGAGGCGCCCGCATTCGGAAACACGATGAATCCGTCGTCCCGCGCCTGCACCGGCGTGCCGTCGTGGCGCATGCCGATGGTCTCGCCACGGGCGACCGGGTCGTAACTCGACCAGGTCTTGACGAAACGATCGTCTGCGTGGTGTTTGTCGACCACCATGGCAAGCCGCAGCAGCTGGGGTCGGGCCACCGGCTCCGGCGCCGGGGCATCGATCAGCTGCAGATGGGCCAGCGTGCGGTGGATGGCGCGCCAGGCCACTTCGGGCGCGGCCGGGTCCTGGTGTTGCCCGCATTCCAGCGTCAACGCATAACCGCCCTGGCTGCGCATGTATTCGGTCGTGCCCACGCCGTAACGCGGATCGGTCGACAACAGGCCGGCGCGGTCCTGCGCGGGCGTGCGCGCCAGGCGCCGGCGCACGCCGTCGGCATAGGTCTCGAGCCAGCCTTCGACGATGCGTCGCGGGCCCAGCCGCAGCGCCAGCGCCTGTTCGCGGGCCGCGTGGGCAAAAGGCTCGAGCGTACCCGTGTTGTCCTGCGGCCCCAGCATCAGGAAGGGCTCGCCCGGGGCGTGGAAGGAGTGCAGGTCGAGCAGCACGTCGTGTTCCGCCAGCAGCGGGCACAGCAGGTTGGCGATGCGGTCTTCGTAGTCCTGCGGCTCGTCGCTCGGGTACAGGTTGCGGTTGAGGTTGCGATCGCCGTTGCGCTGGCCGCGCTCATAGGCCAGCGGGTTGGTCACCGGCAGCAGCGTCAGGCTGCCACGTTGCAATACCAGTGCGCCGCTGTCGAACTCGCGCGCGACGCGTTCGATGGCCTGGCTGCCGCAGACCTCGTTGCCATGTACGGCACCGGTGACGATCAGGCGGGGGCCGGGTTCCAGGGCGCGGAAACAATGCAGGCGCAGGGCGGTGGTGGAGACGGTGTCGGGCATGGTGCGGGCGTGCGTGTCGGGGGGCGGAAAGGCCGGGGCGGCCGGGGGCGGCGCCCACTATAACGGAGCGTGCGCCACGCTGCCCGCCATCGGCGCGTGCCTGCCATGGGCTGGCATGCGGCGGCCCGGCGTCCGGCCGATTGGCCGACCGTCGCGTGGCGCTGGACGGCGTTCGCCGCTTTCATTACGATGACACCAGCGATCGGCGCGGCGCTCTGACAGAGCCGATACCCCGATGACATGGGAGGCCACTTGTCTTCGTGCTCAGGTGTCGAGATTGTTTGCATTCTTCGACCGTGACGGTGCTTCGGTTTGAAAAATGCGCATGGAAACAAGAGCTTGCCTGAGAGGAACGAATGATGCTTGCATCGGAGCGGGTGTGTGCGTCAAGGCGGCAGTCACAAGCCGACAACCAAGGAGAGAGACCATGAACCATCATGCCAACCGGATCGCTGTCCGACACATCGTGGCCGCGCTGCTGGGTTCGTCGCTGGGCCTGCCAGTTGCCCACGCAGCCAGCGGCAGCTACCAGGGCATCATCGACGCGGACAGCGGCCTGGGTTTCATGGGCCAGACGATGCGTGTCGATTTCGTGTACGACGAAACCACCCCACCTTCCGGCATTTTCGGCGGCACCGCCTTTTTCGACGGGTTCCTGACCGCGATGTCCGTCTCGATCGGTGCGTCGACCTGGAACTGGGATCCCGCCGGCTACTCCTCGATGTCACTGACCAACGACTCGGTCCTGGTCTTCGCCAACGGGGTCGAGGATAGGGTCTCGGCCTACGTCGACACCTTCAACGGCCCGAGCCTGGTCGCGCCGCCGGTGCAACCCGAGGCCTATTTCTTCGACTTCAGCCTGTACGACAACCTGCCGAACGGGAATCCCGACGGGCTGGCCGCGCACGTGACCTTGCCCATGACCGCGCCGAATCCCGACCTGTTCAGGATCGACGGCAATAACGAGAACAGGATGTCGTTCCGTTTCTATACGGGAGATCCCGAGGTCGGGAATCAGTATGCGATCACCGCGCAGAACGTCGCCCTGGTGCCCGAGCCTTCCGCCGTGCTGATGATGCTGGCGGGCATCGGCATGATCGGCATGGTGGCCGGCCGGCGCCGCTCGCGGAGGCCCTGACGCGAGACGCCGCCTGCCGAACGACCCGCTGCCGGTGCCGGCAGCAATGCATCGCGTCGCGGCCTGACGATGCGCCTCGACAGGCCCGGACGGCGCGACGAGGGTGGCCACTGGCGCGCTCCAGCGGGAATAGCGGTTACCCGCACCCCGAGAGAGCCATGATCCGCTCACAATGGGTCGTGGCGAAACGCACGCACAATGGGGGCCGCTGGCGAGCGACAGGCCACGGCCCGGCCGCGTGACTGCCACGCCAACCGCCAAACGTCAATCGCCAACCCGCCCGAGCGCGGTCCGGCAACCACCATCGAAAGTCAAGATCCCATGAACCCATCCATCCCGTCCACCGCGCTGCAACTGCGCTCGCTCGTACAGGCCGACGGCAACCTGCAGCTCAGCCTGGAGCCCACGCCCGTACCCGTTCCGGGGCCTGACGAGGTGTTGATCCAGGTGCAGGCGACACCGATCAACCCTTCGGACATCGGCCTGCTGTTCGGCCCGGCGGACCTGTCCACCGTGCAGGTGTCCGGCAGTGCCGACCGGCCGGTGGTGACCGCCCGTATTCCCGAACGCGCCATGCCCGGCCTGGCCGCACGGCTGGGCCAGAGCATGCCGGTGGGCAACGAAGGCGCCGGCCTGGTCGTGGGCGCCGGCACCTCGCCGGCCGCGCAGGCCTTGCTGGGCCGCACGGTGGCTGCCATCGGCGGGGCCATGTACGCGCAGTACCGGGCCATGCCCGCGGCGCAGTGCCTGCCGCTGCCGGCCGGCACCACGGCGGCCGAAGGCGCATCGTGTTTTGTCAACCCGCTGACCGCGCTGGGCATGGTCGAGACCATGAAACGCGAGGGCCACACTGCCCTGGTGCACACCGCCGCCGCCAGCAACCTGGGCCAGATGCTCAACCGGATCTGCCAGAAGGACGGCATCGAGCTGGTCAACATCGTGCGCAAGCCCGAACAGGCGGCATTGCTGCGCGGCATCGGCGCGAAATACGTGTGCGACAGCAGTGCGCCCGGATTCATGGACGCGCTGACCGACGCGCTGGCAAGCACCGGCGCCACCATCGCTTTCGACGCCACGGGCGGCGGCACCCTGGCCGGGCAGATCCTGCAGTGCATGGAGGCCGCCATCAACCGCAACGCCAAGGAATACAGCCGTTACGGCTCCGCGGTGCACAAGCAGGTCTACCTGTATGGCGGCCTGGACACGCGCCCGACCGAGATCCGGCGCACCTTCGGCATGGCCTGGAGCGTGGGTGGCTGGCTGCTGTTCCCGTTCCTGAACAAGATCGGGCCCGCCGCGACCCAGGCGCTGCGCGAACGCGTGGCGGCCGAACTCAAGACCACGTTCGCCAGCCACTATGCGCGCACGGTGTCGCTGGCCGGCGCGCTGAGCGCCGACGCGATTGCCTTCTATGGCCAGCGCAATACCGGCGCGAAGGTACTGATCGATCCGTCGATGTGACCGGGGGAGGGGCGGGCCAGGGCTGCGACAGGCCCCGTGCACGGCCTTGCCCGATGCATGGCCGAATGGCCCGTGTGCGACACGAATGACCGTTCAGCGCCCTCGGCCACCCTGCTTGGCCTGTTGTGCCATCGCTGCAAGGTCGCGCGCAACCGTCGGCGCCACGGTCTGGTTCAGGTAGGTGGACACCGCCGCGTGTGCCTGTTCGATGGCCCGGCTCTCGTCGGCGTTGTTGCTGTTGCCTGCGCGCCAGTCGAAGCTGGCCCGCTCGGAATCGACTGTCGCCAGCAGCTCCACGGCGCTCAGCGACGCGATGTCCTGCGTGTTGCGGTCGGCCACCCGGATCAATGCGCGGTAGATGCCGGCCGTGGCCAGCAGCACGCGCCAGAACACCGGCCGGCTGCGGGGATGGAAGTCGACCACCAGATAGGCAATACGTTCGAACGCGTTCCGGGTGGGCCCGTCCTGCTGCGTCCGCGCGTGTTCGAACTCCAGGAAACTCATGACGCGCGGCGCGGCCCCGCTTTCGCGCACCAGCAACGATTCGATCGCGTTGTCCAGAATGCCGCGCGGAACACCTTGTTGCCAGTAGACGGCCGGCTGCGTCTGCATCAGCGAATGCGCATCTGCATGGTGCGGCTCGTAGGCGAGCGGCGTTGCGCCCGCCTGCGCGAGATCGAAGTCGTCGCCGATCACCCGGCCTGCGTGGCGCGCCAGGCCGTACATGAGCCGGATCCCGGGTTCGAGCGACAGGTCGAACTGCGTCAATCGATGCTGCAGAAGCTTGAGGGTGGCCAGCGGCGCCAGCAGGCGGTATTCGGTCGACAGCCGGTAATAACGATAACGCCGGGCCGTCAGCCATGACTCCGGTCCGTCGAGATTGCCCTGCGCCGCCGTGTGCGCCAGCCCCTGGATGCGCCCACAGGCGGAACCCGCCTGCTCGACCAGCACGAACAGCAGCGGCGAACACTCCTGGTACATGCGCTTGAGCGCCTCGTATTCATAGTCCCGCCGCGCATCACGCTCCGCACGCCGATCGTCGAGTTCCGCCTGCAGGCGCTTGAGATCCGCCTGGTAACGCTGCAACTCGGCCTGGTTCTCGATCGAACGCTTCTGCGCCAGGAATGCGGCAAAGGCGCTGATCACGGCCACCAGCAGCGATGTGCCGGCAGCGATGAGGGCGGCGATCAGGGCAGGGGGCAGGGGGGAGGGGTCGGCCATGGCGGTGTCCGGGGACAGTGCGTGGTGAGGACACGATACCCGATCCGCTGGTGTTGTTGAAGCATCCTGCTCAAGTCGGGTCCTGTGGGTATTGCCAACCGGACCGCAAGCCGAGTTCATGGCGCAACCCGCATCGGCCGTGTCGGCTTGTCGTCGAAACGGCCAGAGACAACGGCAGGATCATCCAGCGCAACCGAGGATGAGAGGGTACCTCTGGCGTGATGGGAGACCCTCGACACCCGCGGTCCGGGCAGGCTCAGAACGGGCGGCACCGTGCAGCAGTGGCAAGCACTGGCACATGCCTGAGCCGAGCTGGCTGCTCCTAGCCGGCACGCGTGGCGGCCACACTTGACAGTCGGACTCAGATATTGAAAATGCGAGAGTTCAAACGCGTTCGTTGGACCGATGAGTTATCGCGGGGCAGGGCCTTGCGTGACGGTCGCTGCGCAGCAGTGCTTTCACACGACATGATGGGGAGGACGATGTTTGCTCGATGAATTTTCTCCTCCGCGGATGTCGCTTTTGCGATCGATCTCTGCGGCAGGCGTGAACGTCGACGAATGGCCCGCCGCGTTGGAACAGGTATGCGAGTACCTGGATGCCAGCGTCGTCACTCTGGGCCACCACGAATTCACCACAGGCTCCGATTCGGCCATGTTCGAATCTACAGGCAGCGCGTCGTTCAGTCAGGATATGGTGGCGTTTTCTGCGCGCAACCCCTGGTTTCTGTCGAGCGAAGACTATGTGCCTGGCAGGGTCATGTCGGGCGAGGACCTGATCAGCAACAAGGACCTGCGACGTACCGATTTCTACCGTGAGTTTCTGCGACCGCGGCACCTACTGCACCGGTTGTGCGGTGTGGTGGCTCAAGGAGCGCGTGGGGCCTGTTTTGTTTCGGCCTATCGGGCGGAGAATCAGGGGCAGTTCGGCGCGCGTGAAAAGGCTGGAATGAAGCTCTTGCTGGGCCATATCACGCTATCGCTCGAGAGCCACTGGCGCTGGCAGGAGGCAGATGACCTCGCACGCGGCTTGCTTGCGCTGAGCGACCACGACGCGAACCCGGTGTTGATCGTCACTGCCGAGGGGCAAGCGGTCTATCGCAATCCCGCAGCGGATTTTTTGCTCGATGGCGGCCTGGGACTGCGCATGGACGGCTCAGGCCTGGTCGCCGTGAGTCCTGCCGATCAACGTCTGCTGCGACAGACAATCGCTCAGGTGGCGCAAGGTGGCCCCTCGCATGTTTCGCCGAGTGTGCTGACGCTGGCCTGTACGCCGCCGGCACCGCCCGTCGTCGTCGTGGCGCGTTCTGTGGGCCAGGTTTTCATGCGCGAGATCGGTGCGCGGCAAGGTCTGGTCGTCCTGACCGTTCGGGGCCGCCATGCACTGCACGATCCGAATACCTGCGCGTTTGCGCATCAGTACGAATTGACGGCGGCGCAGGCCAAGGTCAGCTCACTGGTCTTCGCCGGCCAACCGTTGCCCACGATCGCGCGGTCCTTGAATGTGTCTGAAAACACGGTTCGTAGCCACTTGAAGCAGATTTTCCAGAAGACCGACACCCATGGGCAGATGGCTTTGGTCCATCTGCATGCGGGAATCTGTTCGCCACAGTCCTGACCGACGTCTTCACCTAGCACACGTCGACCTTCTCTTCTTCGCGTTTCGCACCATTGCATCCGGTGTGACGCCGTGCTCCGTAGCCGCCGGATCCGAGCGTCTTTGCCTTCCGATGGCCTTTGACATGGCAAGGCGTGGGCACGGGGCCATCGCGCAGCCGCGCATTCATTGGCAAGATGGTGCGCGCATTCCTGGCCCCGTCAGTCGTCGCTGGATATCGTGACCGACTGACGCAGCGCTGTCCTCTGGTTTGACCCGGGATGCGGTCGATAAACCATCGCGGCCATCCATGCGCCGCTCGGCGTGACGCTGCCGACGCCAACCGCTGCGCCACATGCGCCAGGGTGCCCTTCGTAGACCTCGATCTGAACCGACTCGCATCCGGATGGGTGAAGCGTATCTCACCCATTTTGGGTAGACAGAATCATCGTTGAACGTGATTCGCCCATAGCGAAATCGCAGCAGCATGCAGTCTCCATAGCTTGAAAGGAGACGCACGATGGCGATATTCGAATACCGATGTGACGAAGACGGCGAGTTCGAGGTGATGCGGCCGATTGGAACGGCCCCTGCGACCGTTCCGTGCCCGGTTTGCAGCCGCGAGTCGACGCGTGTCTTTTCGATGCCCATGCTGCGATCGACGTCCCAGCGCGGATGGAATGCAGCGATCGACCGCGCGCAAAAGAGCCGATTCGAACCAGAGGTGGTCAGTTCGCTTCCGCCAGGGCGCGCAGCCAACCGGACTGTCCGGATGACCCCCGCCTTGCGCTCTCTGCCGAGGCCATGACTGAGGTCGGGTCAATGGACGCCGATGGCGGTCAACCGGGCAGGTCCCCTGGTGATTCTCCCTGGGCGGTGATGCTGCTTCGACGCCAGATGGCCGTGCAATCCGGATGCCCACGTCTCGACGGGCATTGACCGAACGCATGAAAGGAGATGGATATCGAGCAACCCCTGAATAGACATCCCGCACTTGTCGCAGTGCCAATCAATCAACGAATGAAAGAGGTCTCATATGCCCAAGAATCTTTTCCCGATAGACAACACCAAGAAATTCAAGGACCAGAAAATTGTCGGACACAACCGTTGGCATCCTGACATTCCTGCCGCAGTCACGATCAAGCCGGGCGAAGTCTTCCGTGCCGATATTCGCGAGTGGTTCGACGGTGCCATCAAGAACGACGACTCGGCGAACGATCTTCGCAATGCTCCGCTTCCCGGCGTCCATGTGTTGTCTGGCCCGTTCCACGTCGAGGGCGCCGAGCCAGGTGACCTGCTGATTGTCGACATCCTCGAGATCGATGCCTGTGATCAGGAAGATTCCGGCGACTATGCCGGCATGGGTTGGGGGTATACCGGTGTCTTTGCACGCGACAACGGAGGCGGCTTCCTCACCGAACGTTTTCCGGACGCCTACAAAGTCATATGGGATTTCCGCGGAGACGTCGCCACCTCGCGCCATATCCCGGAAGTTTCCTATACCGGCATCCATCATCCCGGTTTGATGGGGACCGCTCCGTCGGCTGAGCTGCTGGCGAAGTGGACGAAGCGCGAGAAGGCGTTGATCGCCACCGACCCGATGCGCGTCCCGCCACTGGCGCTGCCACCGCTGGCCGACAGCGCGATCCTCGGCTCGCTCAAAGGTGCCGAGTTCGACCGCATCGCCAGCGAGGCCGCCCGCACAGCCCCGCCCCGCGAGAACGGTGGTAACCAGGACATCAAGAATCTGACCGCTGGAAGCCGGGTCTTCTACCCGGTCTTCGTACCCGGAGCGAAGTTGTCGTTCGGCGACCTGCATTTCTCGCAAGGTGACGGCGAGATCACCTTCTGCGGTGCCATCGAGATGGGGGGCTTCATGGACCTGCACGTCGACCTGATCAAGGGCGGCATGGAGAAGTACGGAATCAAGGAAAACGCCATGTTCATGCCTGGCAATCGTGATCCGCAGTACTCCGAGTGGATCGCCTTCTCCGGGGTCTCGGTCGAGAGCAATGGCAAGCAGCGTTATCTGGATTCGTGGCTGGCCTACATGAATGCTTGCAACCACGCCATCGATTACATGATGAAGTTCGGCTATACGGACATCCAGGCCTACATGATCCTGGGCTCCGCGCCGGTGGAGGGCCGCCTGTCCGGCGTGGTGGACATTCCGAATGCGTGTTCGACCATCTACATCCCGCGTGCAATCTTCGACTTCGACATTCGACCGTCTGCCAAAGGTGCCCCTCACCAGGTGAAACAGGGATTGCAGGTTCCGAAAGCGTCCAACTGAAGGCGTATCGAGATTTACCTGCAAGCAGTTCAGGCGGACCCGGAGCCTTCAGCTTGGCGGACCGGGTCCGTTCTGATTCCAATAATTCATCGAGGAAACTTGCAATGTTAGGACTGTCTCTGTTTTACGTGGGTGCCGTGTTGTGCCTGAACGGCCTGTGGCTTCTGGGTCGGATCGGCGACAAGGAAATTGCCGTGATCGACGTCTTTGTGGGTGGAATCACATTGCTGATCGCGCTCCAACTCGTGTTTGGCGCGGGAGCTGACCTGGGCTCCATCAAGGCAGGCGGGATGCTGCTGCTGTTCACCTTTACCTATTTCTGGGTCGCATTGAATCGTTACAACGGGGCAGACGGGCGTGGCCTGGGATGGTTCAGCTTGTTCGTTGCGATCACCGCCATTCCCGTGACCATTGAAACCTTTCAGGGTGCAACGACGACATGGGGGTTCTGGTTGGGATTGTGCTGGGCTGCTTGGGCGTTCTTGTGGTTTCTGTATTTCCTTCTGCTCGCGGGCCAGAAGCCGATCGCCAAATTTGTTGGAGCGGTCACTTTCGTCACAGGGATCCTGACCGGTTGGCTTCCCGGATATTTGCTGCTCAGCGGAATGATGAGTTGATCGCCGAAGGGTGAGCCACACGTTTTTGCCAGAACTGACTTGAATCACCGGGACACGCGAATATGCCTCTTTATGATTACAACTGCGAAAAGTGTGGCGGATTTCGTCGTTTCCGTCCGATGTCCGAATCGGGCGATGCGCAGACTTGCCCCATCTGCGCCGCACCATCCAGACGTTCACTTACGGCCCCGTACCTTGCGGGAGGTGACCTGCTGGGCCTGGCGTCCGGTGGTGGTCGGCCGGGCGCCCGGGGTTCCTGGCGCACTGCCTGCGGCTTCGGTTGCGCACATCCTGGCTGCGGCTGATTGACCCGTCGCGCCGCAATGGCCGCGGTCTGGGTCAGTGTGCCGACGTTTTGCCGTGGCGCAGGAACTCCGTCACATCTGCAGGTGCGCAAGCCGGCGCGAGAGCGTCGCCCTGTGCCAGTTGGCAGCCTTCCCATTTGAAAAACTGAGCATCGCTGTCGCAAGAGATTCCGTCGGCGATGGCTTCGATTTTGAGTGTATGGGCCAGGGCGATCAGTGAGCGCGCCAATGCAAGTCGATCGGGATCGTTTGCGAGCTCTCTTACGAACAGGCGATGAATCTTCAATCGGTCTGGTACCAGCTGGTTCAGACGCTGTAGTGCAATCCGCTGCGCTCCGAAATCGGTCAGGGTGAAGGTCACGCCCATTTCGTGCAGGGCTGCAACCGCGGCTTTCAAATCGGGATGGCCACCGAGCCACGTCCCCTCGTTGACCAGAAAGTCGAGCGATCCGCGGGGCAGGTCGGCCTCGTCGAGTGCATCGATGACGGCTGTCAATGCTCCACGGGAAGCCAGGCATTGCCCGACAATGGGAATGGAAACCCTGATCGGTTCTTCCGCACTGGTTCGCCAGGAACGGGCCCAGAAGATCGCCTGAGAAAGCATCCATCGCATGATCCTTGTCTGCGTTGGACCCTCCTGCATGGCGTCGCAAATCCTGGCAGCCGACAGCAGGCCCAGACTTGTTTTCCATTGCGGCACGAGCTCTATGCCACTGACCATGTTCGACGCCAGCACGATCTCGGGCTGCGCCTGCATCAAGACCGATTCGTTCTCGTTCAAGCCTGCCAGTTCCAGTGCCAGCGCGCCCGGGGCTGCATCTGATCGCCGCGCAAGTTGCGAGAGCCCCGCATCGGGCCCCAGTACGCTACGCAGGGACCGCGCATGTCGATAGTTTCTTAGCGCCGAGATGACGATGGAGTGCAGCCGCTGCGCGCTCAACTCCGTCTTCAGGACATAGCCATTGATTTCGTATCGCAGCACGACATCCCGCTCGGGCGCCATTCCGGGCTGGCCCGTGCGTACGACGATCTGGGTCTCTCTCGCCCCGCAGTGCCCGCGAATGAATTGCACCAGCGCCATGCCTGCATCGTCGGTCTCCATGACCACGTCGAGCAGCACCAGCGCGATGTCGGTGTTGCGGGACAAGACTTCACGCGCTTCGGCCGCGGAGCTTGCGCTGAGCAGTTCGACTTCCCGACCTTCGAAGCATATGTCGGCCAGCACCAGCCGAGATACTTCGTGGACGGCCGGCTCGTCGTCGACCAGCAGGACCTTCCAGCGCTCGGTGCGGGCCTGTACGGCGGCTTGGGATTCAGGGTTCATCAACGACGGTCCTCGGGGTGTCGGCCAGGATCCGGCCGACATCCGGTGGATTTCTGGCGATCCTTGGAAAATGCATCACGAAACAGGTGCTTCTGCCGGCCGCAAGTTCCAGCGCAATTGAACCGTGCAGTTGCCGCGTTATGAGCTGGTTGACGATGTACAGGCCGAGCCCGCTTCCACCGAACTTTCGGCTGGTGGTGAAGAAGGGGTCGAATATCTTGGACCGCAGATCGGGATCGATGCCTTTTCCGTTGTCGCAATAGTCCACGCGGACCTCGTCGTGATCACGCAGTACGGCGCGGATGGTGATTCGCTTCGATTCCGAAGGCACGAAGGCGTGCTGTATCGAATTGATCGTCAGGTTGGTCAAGACTTGCGCCAGTGAAACCGGGTAGCTGTCCATCTGGATGCCGTGGGGAACCTCGATGGAGGTTTCAATCTTGTTCTCTTCGAGCCTGGGGTGCAATGCGTCGATAACCTCGAGGAAATGCTCCCGGAGGTCGAAGGTTCGCCGCGTCTCGCTGATGCCGTCGACGGCCAGCCGTTTGAAGTTCAGCACCAGCCGCGCGACGCGCTCTGCGTTGGATGTCAGCAGCCGTGCCGACTCGGCGGCGTCACGCAGATATCTCTGCTGGGTGGTCGGATCGAACCGGCTGGTACCGACCAACGATTGGGCCAGATGCGTGCGGTCACTCAGATACGAGGCCGCACTGACGATGATGCCGACAGGGGTATTGATCTCGTGTGCCACGCCCGCCACGAGCCCGCCCAGCGAAGCGAGCTTCTCGGATTCGACCAGGCTTTGTTGAGTGTGTTCCAGGTGGCGCATCGAATCCAGCAACTCACGCTCGGTCTGCTCCTGGCTCTCATGTGACAACACGATCCACCAGCATCCCATCGATGCCACCACCAGCGTGCCGACGTACAGGCGCAGCAGGACGTTGTCGAGTTGGGAGTCCGCTGGCACGGCGTGTAATTCCATGAAGCGGTAGGTTAGCAGGAAGGCCGCACCCAGCAGGACCGCTGCGACGCCGAGCAGCGCCAGGAACCGCCCGACGCGTCGCCGCACATGAGGACGAAAGCGCAGACCCGTCTGACTCGACTCGGACGCATGGTCGGAGTCCGCGTCCGGGCGTTTGCAGAAGTCGCGACAGTGCAATTCGAGACCGCAACACAAGGAGCAGATCGGGCCCTTGTAGAAAGGACAATGCGCCATGTCGGGTGCCTCGTATTCGCGCTCGCAGATGCAGCATTCGACCAGCGTCATTGGCGGCTTGTTCCGGTACTGCTCGCCGCTTCGGGCAATGTAGTAGCGCCCGCGCGTTGCATAGGCAATCACGATGGCGGAAAAGAAGGCTGCGGCCAGCGAAACGAAGCCGAACAAGGACTGGACGACCGGGCCAAAAACTCCCGCATAGGCGATGATGGCGATCACCGACGCGATGAAGGTGGCACCACACCCGACTGGATTGATGTTGTAGAGGTGGGCGCGTTTGAATTCGATATAGGGCGGGCTGATGCCCGTGCGTTTGAGCACGAGGAGATCTGCAACCATGGCGCCTATCCATGCAATTGCAACCGTCGAGTAAACGGACAACACGGTTTCCAGTGTCTCGAAAATTCCGAGCAGGGACAGCAACAAGGCGATCAGTACGTTGAACACCAGCCAGACGACGCGCCCGGGGTGGAAGTGTCCCAGCCGGACGAAACAGTTCGACATGGCCAGCGATCCGCTATAGGCGTTTGTGACGTTGATCTTGACCTGCGAAATGGTCACGAAAACGGTCGCCAGAACCAGCGCTGTAGCCGGGCTGTCCACAACAAGTTGGTAGGCACGAACGAACATGTGAATCGGCTCGACCGCCTCCGACGCGTTGCTGCCGGCACGTAGCGCGAGGACCGCGAGCAGACTGCCGGCCAGAATCTTCAGCGCTCCGATGACAATCCATCCGGGTCCGGCCACCAACATCGCCGCCCACCAGGAGAGCCGGTTGGCAGGTGTGCGATCGGGCAGGAAACGCAGGTAGTCGGCTTGCTCGCCGATTTGGGCGACCAGCGAGAACAAGATACCGGAGGCCGCGCCGAACATCAGGATGTTGAACCCGCCGCCCGGATTGCCGCCCTCGAAGGCAACCCACGCCGACAAGACCTGCGGATCCTTGTAGAGAATGAAACCGAAGGGCGCGACCAGCATGGCAACCCAGATCGGCTGGCTCCAGGCCTGTAGCTGATTGATTGCGGTGACACCGAAGAAGACGATCGGAATGATCACCAAAGAACACACCAGATAGCCGACAACGATATTCAGCCCGATCGCTACCTGCAGTGCCTGGGCCCAGATCGCGGTCTCGAGCGCGAAGAAGATCAGCGTGAACGATGCATAGATGATTGACGTGATGGCCGATCCGATATATCCGAAGCCGGCGCCACGGGTCAACAGGTCGATGTCGACGTTGGCGATGCTGCACCAGTAGGCAATCGGCAGGCTGACCAGAAAGATGATCAGCGAGACGACCAGTACGGCAACAAGCGCGTTCAGGAATCCGAAATTCAGGGTAATGGTGGCGCCGATGGCTTCAAGCGCGAGGAAGGAGATGCCGCCGATTGCGGTGTTGCACACCAAGCCCGGCGACCAACGGCGGTACGAACTCGCGGAATAACGCAGCGCGTAGTCCTCGAGGGACTCATTGGCGACCCAGGATTGATATTCGCGTCGGACTCGAAGCATGGCCCGGGTAACTCCATCGGGCTGCGCAGCCTCAATCGGAATAGGATAACGGAAAGTCGCGGCACATGCACGGGTGCCGACCCGGGCTGCGGCATGGCGGTGACCTCTGCAAGGTCTTTGCGCGCGAGAAGCGGCGTCCGTCTGGCCCCGGCGCTGCTCGGCGGTCGAACGCTGCGCACGTCTGCGACTTCGGCGATCACCGTGATCACCGCATCAAGCTGGAGAAGACCTGCGCGCCGGACTGGCGGGTGAAACGGCCCTCCAGCGTCGACGGGGGGGCTGCGACGCCGCCGATGGACTCCGGCTGCGCGCCAGGTTACGAGGGGTTCATTGCTGCGATGGCCGATCCGGCCCATGAGGCTGCGGCGATCGGGTTCCTCGCATCTCGTTCTCGCTCCTGCCATCGAGAGCGTGGCCGCTTTGTCCTGCAACCCGACGTGGTCGAACCAGGCCCCAGTGAACCAGGCCGCTGATCGGTGCGACCAGGACATCATGTCGTTTTTGGTGATGCGCGGGCCGCGTCATCGGGCCGCTACCGACGCTCACGCGCCCGATGGCGCTGAGGTGTCACAGGTCCTGTTGCATTGACTGGCAGGCTCGACCGAAGTAATCTCGCGTGTCGCCTTCTGACAATGCGGTCAATCATGGGGTACCGCAGATCGCGGCAGCGAGAATAAGTTCGGTTTCGGCAGCTACCCTGGCCTCCGAAAAAAAATCAACCACACTGGAGAATTGAATCGTGAAATGGAAGCCCCTTTTCGTCGCTGCGGCCTGCGCTGCAGTGCTGGCAACGGCACCCGCCGGTGCGCAGACTTCGATCCCTGCCGGTCCTTACGGCAGCAACGACAGCATCGCTTCACTTCGCACCTACCAGCAGCTGCTGGCCGCACTGACCAGCAGTGCGCATACGAGCCAAGGCGCGATGAAGCTGCACATGGCGCCCTGGAAGAGCAATACTGGCCGGGAGGTGCCCTACGTCGTTGTGGGTACTGGCCCGACGTCCGTGCTCATCATCGCGCAACAACACGGCAACGAGATGGAGACCAGCGACTCGGCGATCAACCTGGCGCGCACGCTGGCCAACAACTCGATGGAGAGCCGCGCGATCCGCAACGCGCTGACCGTGATCATCATGCCGCGCGTCAACGTCGACGGTTTTGATGGTGTCAATGCCGACGGAACGCCAATCACCGACTCGCAAGGCCGCGTGACACCATGGCGTCAAAACTACGATCCCCGGTTCGTCACAGGCCCAGTCCCGGCGTTCTACCAGCGCGGCCGTGGTTATGACATTAACCGGTATCACGCGTTCCGCCCAGAGTGCCCGCTGGACAACCCGAACTATCCCAACATCACCACCGGCGTCACCAGTTGCGAGATCAACATCCCCGGACCGGACTACACATTGGCTGACATCGCCGTGGGCAACCCTGTGCCCGAAGCGCGAAACGTGCGCTGGCTGGCCGACAAGTACAAGCCCGTCGTCGCACTGGACATGCACCATCAGGGCACGCCCGTCCATGATGGCAAGATGGTCACGGGCTCGACGTTGTGGCCGACGGCACTCTCCACCGCGCAGCGTCTGGAGGCGGTCGAGCCCGGCGCGCTGCCGCGTTTTCTCGCCGGCCAGGAGATGGCAAAACGCGTGGTCGTACTGATAGCTCAAACCCTGGCGCAATACCCGTACGCCACCTTGACGCGGTACAACGGCGGTACGGAGCCCGGCATCTCACGTAATGCATACGGATTGCTCGGTGCCGGCTCGGTCCTGCTCGAACTGCGCGGAGGTATCGGCACCAAGAGTGGCGGCTACATCCAGAAGATCGGCTATCACGCCAGTCACGCCATCGTGCGCGAATTGGCGCGCGATCCCATGCTGCTGACCTTCGATCCCGCCCTGGCTGAGATTGTCGTCGTTCCGGCCAACGGCGTACGCCCGAATCCGGGTCCCGGCGAGGCCATCGAGGATGGCCTTGTCGAGGTCGGGGAGAGCGACGACGACCATCATCACGACGGCAATTGAGCTGCTGCAGGCGGGAGCTTTGCTGCAACCGCCTGCGGTGTGATCACTTGGCTCGGCCGCAACGCGATCAAATGATCAGGACGGCAACTGTCCGCGTGATGCGGTGGATTCAATTCGAAGTCACATTGCCGGTTTGAGTCATCCCAAGCGGTCCTGATCCGCGGGTCGCACTTCTTGTTCATGGGGATCTCCGGC
Organism: Comamonadaceae bacterium G21597-S1; assembly: GCA_027214345.1. Taxonomy (GTDB): domain Bacteria; phylum Pseudomonadota; class Gammaproteobacteria; order Burkholderiales; family Burkholderiaceae_C; genus CAISIP01. Next base: position 115,264 of record JAPWHR010000004.1, on the reverse strand, counting down.
GAGGAGGTGTGCATCTGAGTCCGAGTCACCGCGTTCAAGCGATGGCAGAAGTCTGTGCAGCCGTGGCTTCACCAGCATTGCGGACCGCCTTGACCATGTATTGCACATGGTCAGGGCGGTTCCGGCGTGCTCCCGCTGGGGCATGGTGCCGCGCGGACCGACGCAACGTCCGCTGCAATGCGTGCGTCAGGCCGTCACGGCACAGGCCGGCAATTCAGCGTTCCGGACTGGACGTGTTCGCCCGGGGCCCGAAGTTCGCCGCGCGCGATGTGGCCCCGTTGTTCGCGTCGGAAGGGTGAGAGACCATCGCTGCCATGCCGCGTGCCGCGTGCCGCGTGCCGCGTGCCGCGTGCCGCGTGCCGCGTGCCGCGTTCACGCGGTACAGCGCAGTCTGCTCTGGACGATGGTGCTCGTGGCCAACTGGGGCGGCATCGATCATCCTCTGGGGCGGCTCGCCATCAACGGCAGATGCAAGGCCCCAGCACCATCAACCGGGACCCACCCGAACCCCCCGCGACGACAATCCGGGATCCGACCTCGCCTTCCTCCGGCCGCGCAGCTCACTACGCACCACCACGACGAGCCCCGCCAGCACCGCCGCCAGCCCCAGCACCCCGGCCCAGCCGGGTTGCTCGCCGACGATCACGACGGCCAGCACGAATGCGGTCACGGGTTCGACCAGTGCCAGCACCACGCCGGTGGCAGCCGAGATCAGGCGCAGCGCATGGCTGAACAGCAGGTAGGCGATGCCGGTGCTCACCACGCCCAGCCACACGAGGATGGCGACGTCGTCGCCGCGCAGCTGCGGCGCACCGGACAGCAGCGCCGCGCCGGGGACGGCCAGCACGGCGGCCAGCGTGAACACGGTGGCCGTCACCGCCGCCGGTGACGCGCCGCTGACCATGCGCTGGTTCTGGATGGCGTAGGTGGCATACGACAGGCCGGCCAGCAGGCACAGGGCCACGCCGGTCCACGAGACCTGCGCGGCCGTCCCTTCGGCGGTGGCCATGGCCACCACGCCGGCCACGGCCACGCCCGTGCCCAGCCACCAGGCGGGCGTTGGCAACACGCGGGTGAGGGCCGCCTGCAGCAGGCCGGCCCAGACCGGGCCGCTGCCCAGCGCCAGTGCCGTGCCGATGGCCACGCCGGTGGCGCGCAGCCCCGCGAAGAACGCCAGGTTGTAGATACACATGCAGGCTGCTGCGAGCGTGATGCCGCGCCAGGGCATGTCGCGCAGCGCGCGGGCCGCCAGGGCCGGGCGGTCGCTGGCCCACACCATGGGCCAGAAGAACAACGTGGCCACGGCCAACCGCAAGGCGCCGACCCAGTAGGACGAGAGTTGCGGCGGCGCGAAGCTCTGCGCCGTGCCGGTGGTACCCCAGAGCATGGCTGCGGCCACCACCATGGCTACGCCGCGTATCGATGGAACATGAACAAGCATGGCGTGATCGTCGCGCGGCGCAGGCCGGCGAATGTCGAGAGACTCTTGTCGTGGCTCAGGCGCCGCGCAAGGCCCGTGCACCCACGCCGCGTTCGCGGCGCAACGCGTACAGCAGCGCGCTGGCACTGGCGTAACCCACCTGGGCCGCCACCGTGTCGCCGGGCCAGCCGGCGCGCAGCAGGCGCTGTGCTTCGTCCAGGCGGCGCTCGCGCAGCCAGGCCTGGGGCGCCTGGCCGGTCAGCTGGCGCCAGCGCGCATGAAACTGTGGCACCGACAGCGCGAACAGCGCCGCCATGCGGTCGGCGGGCCAGTCCTCGTGCAGCGCGGCGGCCACCGCACGTTCGAGCCGTGCGGGGTCGAGCCGGCGTCGCGGCGCTGCCCGGCGCGCCGTGCGGGCCAGTTCCAGCCATTGGGCCGTCGACATGCCGTCGGGCCGGCCACCGGCCAGCGCCAGCGGCCGCACCCGGTCGAATTCCCGGGCGGCCGGGGCGTCGACCACCCACACGTCGGCGCCGTCGCGCGAGGCAGAGCCGTGGAATGCGCCGGCGGGCACGATCAGTCCCGTTACGGCGTCGACACGCATCAGGTGCCCGCCCACCTCCACGTCCAGGCAACCGCCGACGCCGAACAGCAGCTGCGCATGGGCGTGCGCATGCCGACCGTGGTCGCCACGGTAATGGCGCAGTTCGGCGGCGGCGGGGGCAGTGAGGTCGACCGGCATCGGAGGAGCGATGTCCATAACCCGCCGACTGTACCGCCGATGCCGGGCATCAGCCATCGTCGACGGCGCGCCGTATGCCGTGGGAAGCGACCGCGGATCGCGCGCGGGCGCCGAGCCTGGCCGCTGGTCCGGGGCCCGAAGCCTGCCGGCCCGCATGTACCATCCCCGCCTGCATGAACCATGTCGTCCTGTCCGCCCTGTTGCCCGTGATGGCGCTGATCCTGCTGGGCCTGGGGATCGGTCGGGCGCGCTGGCTGGGGCCGGGCATGGTGCGGCGGCTGTCGACGCTGGCGTTCATGGTGTTGACGCCCATCCTGTTGTTCCGCTCCATGAGCCGGGTCCATGTCGAGCAACTCGACCTGCTGCCGGCTCTGGTGTATGCGCTGGCGCTGGCCCTGGTGTTCGGCGGCGTGTTGGGCGTGCAGGGCGTAAACCGGCGTGGCGGCGTCGTGGCGATGGCCGCGACCTACGGCAATTCAGTGTTGATCGGCATTCCGCTGATCAGCCTGGTCTGGGGCGACACCGGGCTGGTGACCCTGTTCACGCTGATCCCGCTGCATTCGCTGATGCTGCTGACCACAGCCACAGTGGTGTTGGAATTTGCCGAGGCACGGGACCTGGCCGCCGCGCGCCCGGAGGTCGCCGCCCGCCTGTGGCTGGTGGCGCTGCGCTCCTTGCGCAAGGCCTTGATCCATCCGGTGCCCTTGCCCATCATCGCCGGTTTGCTGTTCGCGCAAACCGGCCTGGTGATGCCGGCTTGGATCGACACGCCGATGTCCTGGCTGGGCATGGCCTTCGGCCCGCTGGCGCTGATGCTGGTCGGGGTGTCGCTGGCGTCGTCCTATGTGGGCCGGTATCTGCGCGGGGCGTTGGCGATCAGCCTGTTGAAGAACCTGCTGGTGCCGCTGCTGGCCGGTGTGCTGGGTTGGCTGTTCGGCATGTCCGGCCAGCCGCTGGCGGTGATGATCGTGATGGCCGCGTTGCCGGTCGGTGCCAATGCCTTCCTGTTTTCGCAGCGCTACGGCGTGGCCCAGGAGACGATCACCGCCAGCATCGCGGTGTCGACGGCGTTGTCGGCGGTCACCGTCTCGCTCGCGGTGTTGCTGCTGGGCGGCTGACACGTGCCCGGGGCGCAAGGGTGGCGGCGGGGCGGTCGGCCGGCCGACGTGTCAAGGCGCCAGTCGTTCGCGCAACCACTGGCCGTCGTCGCCGGCGGTGTAACGCAGCCGGTCGTGCAGCCGGCTCTTGCGGCCCTGCCAGAACTGCCAGCTGTCGGGCACCAGCCGGTAGCCACCCCAATGCGGCGGGCGCGGCGGCTTGAGCAGGAATTGGGCGCCGTATTTGGCCGCGTTGGCCACCAGCACGCCGCGGTTCGCGATGACCTGCGACTGGGGCGAGGCCCAGGCGCCGATGCGCGAATCGAGCGGGCGGCTGTGGAAATATGCGTCGCTTTCCTCGGCACTGGTTTTTTCGACCCGGCCCTCGATGCGTACCGTGCGTTCGAGTTCGACCCAGTGGAACTGCAGCGCCGCATACGGGTTGCCGGCCAGGTCCTGGCCCTTGCGGCTGTCGTAGTTGGTGTACCAGACGATGCCGCGCGCGTCGTAACCCTTGATCAGCACCACGCGGGTGCTGGGACGCAACTGGTGGTCGACGGTGGCCAGCGTCATCGCGTTGGGTTCGGGTACCTGGGCGGCGATGGCTTCCTGCAGCCATTGCGCGAACTGCTGCAGCGGGTCGGCGTGAGAGGCATCCTCGCTGAGTTCGGCCCGTTCGTAACTCTTGCGCAGGTCGGCGATGTTGGTCATGCCGTCAGTATAGGAATGTCGGTGGCGACGCGGCCTGCGGTGGGTCAATCAATGCCCGTGGTCGCGGGCGTGGGCCAGCAACCGATGCAGCGCCGGGTCGTGGATGCCGCGATCACGCAGGCAGTGCAGGGTCTGGCGGGCATAGTCCAGCGTGGTGCCGTAACGCCCGCGCGCATGTGTGAAGATGGTGCGGTATTGCGGCGCGCTGAGTTCGCCGGTGAAGTTGGGGCTCTTGCGCGAGAGCGTGAACGCGAGCGCACGCACCGGGCCGGCGTCGCTGTGGCACCGCAGCCAGCGCGGGTCGTAGACACCGGTCATCATTTCGCGGTCCCACAGGCGGTGCAGCACGGCCTCGCCGTCCGTGCGTGGCACCCGCAGCACCGCGCCGTGGCAGCTGCCCCCGGACAACAACGCGAACACCAGGCCGGGCAGCTCGGGTGTGCCGCGGTTGACCCGGCTCCACATCTGCAGCGCCCGGTGCCAGCCGTGCACCCGTGCCAGCCGCTGCTCGGCCACATCGAAGTCCGGCCGCCAGATCAGAGACGCATAAGCGAACACCCACAGGTCGTCCCGGCCACCCCACTCGCGCAGCGCGCGGTGCAGCAGCGGGACCGGGTCGCGCACGGCCGGTGGATAGTTCGGTGCGGGAGGCGAGGTGGCGATGGATGGCATGTGGTTCGATCGATTGCTGGCACTGTAGCCGCAGCTGCGAAGACCCCGTGCGCAAGTGGAGCTTGCCGCATGGCTTGCAAGGACAGTGCCAGCATCGAGGCCTTGCGACAGCGGGTTTGGTAACCGGTTCGTAACGCGGGGGCTGGCACGGCGGGCCGATCCGGTTTAGGATGCGGTTAGTAACTAAGTTACCAAAAATCATGAAACTTCACCCCCAACTCGAAACCGTGACGGCGCGTATCCGCCAGCGCAGCACGGCCACGCGCAGTGCTTATCTGCAGCAGATCGCGGCCGCGGCCAACCGTCCCCCCGGCACCGAACGCATGGGATGCGCCAACGTGGCGCATGCGCTGGCCGCCATGCCCGACGATGACAAGGCGTTGGCCATGCCCACCGGCAAGCCGCGGATTCCGGTGGTGGCGCAGCGGGCACCGAACATCGGCATCGTCACCGCCTACAACGACATGTTGTCGGCGCACGCGCCGCTGCAGCACTACCCGGATCTGCTCAAGGCCGAAGCGCGGCGACTGGGGGCGACCGCCCAGGTGGCGGGCGGCGTGCCGGCCATGTGCGACGGCGTCACGCAGGGTACGCCGGGCATGGAGTTGAGCCTGTTCTCGCGCGACGCGATCGCGATGGCGACCGCGGTCGCGTTGACGCACGACATGTTCGACGGTGCGCTGATGCTCGGCGTGTGCGACAAGATCGTGCCCGGGCTGCTGATCGGTGCGCTGCATTTCGGCCACCTGCCCATGGTGTTCGTACCGGCCGGGCCGATGACCTCGGGCCTGTCCAACACGGCCAAGAGCAAGGTGCGCGAGCAGGCCGCGCAAGGCCTGGTCGGGCGCGCCGAACTGCTGCAGGCCGAGTCGCAGGCCTACCATGGCATGGGCACCTGCACCTTCTACGGCACCGCCAACAGCAACCAGATGCTGCTCGAAGCCATGGGCCTGCACGTGCCGGGCACGGCCTTCGTCAACCCGGGCCAGGCCTTGCGCGAGGAATTGACGCGCGAAGCCATGCGCACCGTGCTGGGCAAGGCCAGTGCCCTGGACGCCGGCCAGCCGGCGCCCTCCGAGGGCTGGCGCTGCCCGCCCATCGGCGAGCTGGTCGACGAGCGCTGCATCGTCAACGCCATGGTGGCCTTGCTGGCCACCGGCGGCTCGACCAACCACCTGATCCACTGGGTGGCGGTGGCGCGCGCGGCCGGCATCGTCATCGACTGGGACGATTTCGCTGCGCTCTCGAGCGTCGTGCCATTGCTGACCCGCGTCTATCCCAATGGCACGGCGGACGTGAATGCGTTCCAGGCCGCCGGCGGGCCGGGTTACGTGTTGCGTGAATTGCGCGACGCCGGCCTGCTGCACGCCGACGTGGCCACGGTGCGCGCCGAGGGCATCGACGCCTTCACGCGCATACCGCGGGCGCAGGGCGAGGCGCTGGCCTGGCAGGATCCGGGCGCCACTGGCGACGACAGCGTCGTGCGCCCGGCCAGCAGCCCGTTTGCCGCCACCGGCGGCCTGCAACTGCTGCAAGGCAACCTGGGCCGCAGCGTGATCAAGGTCTCGGCCGTGCCGGACGACCGGCATGTGGTCGAAGCCGAGGCCCGCGTCTTCGATTCGCAGGAGGCGCTGCACCAGGCCTTCGCCGCGGGCGAACTCGAGCGCGACGTGGTGTGCGTGGTGCGCTGGCAGGGCCCGCAGGCCAACGGCATGCCCGAATTGCACAAGCTCACGCCGCCGCTGGCGGTGCTGCAGGGCAAGGGGTTCAAGGTCGCGCTGGTGACCGACGGGCGCATGAGCGGCGCCTCCGGCAAGGTGCCGGCCGCCATCCATGTGTCTCCGGAAGCGGCGGCCGGCGGGCCGCTGGCGCGGCTGCGCGACGGCGACCGGGTCCGGCTCGATGCCGATGCCGGTATGCTGCAGGCCCTGGTCGACCCGCAGGAGTGGGCCGAACGCCCGGTGGCCGAGATGCCACCGGAGCAGGCGCAGGCCAACGGACGGGGCTTGGGGCGCGAACTGTTCGCCGGCATGCGGCGCAATGTGACGACGGCGGAAGAAGGAGCATGTTCATGGCTGTAGACGACCAACGACTGACGGCCCTGCAGGTGATGCAGGATGCGCCGGTGATCCCGGTCATCGTGTTGCACGACGTCGCGCATGCGGTGCCGATGGCGCGTGCGCTGGTGGCCGGCGGCATTCGCATGCTGGAGGTCACGCTGCGCACCGCGCAGGCGCTGGCCTGCATGGAGGCGATCGCCCGCGACGTGCCCGAGGCCGTGCTCGGCGCCGGTACCGTGCGCAACCCGGCGGACGCCAAGGCCGCCGCGGCCGCGGGTGCACGTTTCGCGGTCAGCCCGGGTTATACGTCCGCGGTCGGTCAGGCCTGCCGCGACCTGGGCCTGCCGCTGCTGCCGGGCGTGGCCACCGGCAGCGAGATCATGATGGCGCAGGAAGACGGCTTGAGCGAACTGAAGTTCTTCCCGGCGCTGCAGGCCGGCGGGACCGCAATGCTCAAGGCCTGGAGCGGACCGTTCGGCGACGTGCGTTTCTGCCCGACGGGTGGCGTGTCGCCATCGAACGCGGCCGAGTTCCTGGCCTTGCCCAATGTCGTGTGTGTCGGCGGCTCCTGGCTGGTGCCGGCCGATGCGCTGGCCCAGGGCGACTGGGCGCGCATCACGCAACTGGCGCGCGAGGCCGCGGGCTTGCCCCGCGGCTGAGGCCCGCTGCAACACGTCCGGGCGACCTCGCCGGTCGGTGCCGACGGTTCATACCGTTGCCGGTTCGGCGAAGAAGTCGCCCAGTTCGTGTTCGGGCTGCGCCGGCCGGATCGCGGGGGCGTCGATCCACAGACGCAGCAAGTGGCGTCGCCGCGCCGCATCGGGCCAGTCCTCGTAGGCGCCACGGGCATGGAGCACGGCCCGGTTGTGCAACACCATCGTGTCGCCGGCGGCCAGCCGCAGCTGGATCTGGAACCGGGCGTCGCCGGCCAGGCCGTCGTAGGTGTCGAGCGCCCGCACGGCCAGCGGCGACAGCGGCTCGCCAGCGGCTTGTGCCGCCATTTCGATATACGGCCGGTAATACACGCAGCTGACCAGGCCTTCGCGCACCATCAGCACCGGCCGCCGCCAGGGCGAGGCTTCGCCGGCGCCGGCTTCGGTCTCCGACGGTATCCAGTAGCGGAACCCGCGCTCCAGTTCACGCAGCAACTCCGGATGGTGGCGCGCCATGTGGCCGTGGATGGCCTGTACGTTCACCAGCGTGTTGTCGCCCCCGCTGCGCGCGGGCCGCAGGCAATGCAGCACCAGCATCGACGGTGGGTCGGTGTGCAGCGACAACTCGCCCGGCGAGCGGTAACCCCGGTTGTCGAAGGCATCGGTGTCGCTGAAGTCGCGGATGTCCTCGAGCAGCGATCCCTGGCGGTTCTGCCGGATGATGGTGCCGAGTGCCGCGCCGAAGCGGTTCAGCCGCGGCGCGACACGTTCGCGCTCGGCGCGTTCCGGATCCGGATCGAGGCCGCGCACCAGCGCAAAGCCGTGTTGCCGCAACGCGCGGGTCGTCGCAAGCGCCAGCGCCGCGTCGCCGGCGTGCGCGTCCAGCCACAGGCCGGGCAGCGCGGACTGCAAGTTGCAGTCCCAGTGGATGGCGTCGTGTGCGAGGGTCATGGGCTCATCTTTCGGGGGCTTGAACGAAATGCCATGGTAGGCAATCGACGCGCCGCTGGCCAATCGATAGTGCATGTGCCTTGCATAGAAAGCGCTGATATATTGGAAGCCATGATGCGACCCCGCCTGAACATCGATCACCTGGCCGCGCTGGTGGCGCTGGCGTCCGCGGGTGGGGTGCAGCAGGCGGCGCGTCTGCTGCACCTGACCCAGCCGGCCATGACGTATCGCCTGCAGGAACTCGAGCGTCGCGCCGGCGCGGCGTTGTTCGAGCGCGAGGGCCGCCGCCTGCGCTGGACCGCGGCCGGTGAGCGCCTGCTGGACGGCGCCCGCCGCATTCTTCGGGAACTGGAAGCGGCCGAGAGCGATTGCCGCAAGCTGGCCGCCGGCGTGCGCGAGATCGTCCGGGTTGGATCACGCAACAGCGGCAATTTCCGCTGGTTGCCGCGGGTGCTCGATCGGTTCGGGCGCAGCCATCCGCAGGTCGAGGTCGAACTGGTGCCCGGCGCTGCGGGGCCGCCGCTGCAGGCCTTGCTCGACGGGCGCATCGACATCGACATCGTCCCCGGCAAGGTGGCACGCGCCGACGTGTCCTCGCAGCTGCTGTTCGAAGACGAGATGGTGGCGCTGGTGTCGTCGGCCCATTCGCTGGCGTCCAAGGCCTTCGTCACCGCCCGCGACCTGGCCAGCCAGACCTACGTCACGTCGAGCAGCACGCCGGAGCCCGGCCTGGAGTACGAACGCCTGTTCCGGCCCGCCCGCGTGGAACCGGCGCGTTTCCTGCAGGTCGGCCTGACCGAGGCCGTGATCGAGATGGTGCGCGTGAACCGGGGCGTCAGCGTGCTCAGCCGCTGGGCGCTGCCGGCGGCCATCGACGATCCGGAACTGCGGCTGATCCGCGTCACGCGCAGTGGCCTGTCGGTGCGCTGGCATGCGGCCATACGCAAGTCCCACCCCAGGACGGGGGCTGTCCATGCGCTGGTGCAGGCGCTGCGCGAGGCCTTGTCCGCTGGCGGGGCCGCTTGACGCGTCCGACTCAACCGTATTTCCAGAACATCACGCCGGTCAGCACGATGGCCCATGCCAGCACCGCCAGCCGCAACACGTGTTGCGGCACCCGGCGCACCAGGTAGACGGCGCCGTAGCCGCCCAGGCCCGAGGCGATCAGGATCGGGACCGCGTAGGCCCAGACCACGACGCCCGAGGGCAGGAACACGATCATGCCGGCGACGCTCAGCGCGGCCACCATCAGGTTCTTCTTGGCGTTGGCCCGGTGGATCGACGCTTCGCCAGCCATGGCCAGCGCGGCCAGCAATACGATGCCCAGGCCGGCGCCGAAATAACCGCCGTAGACCATCAACACGAATTCGAACGCCAGGATGGCGCGCCGCGGCATGGGCCGGTCCGGCTGGCGCCAGGCGTGCAGGCGCTTCTTGACCCATTCGCCGAACGCGAAGAACAGGGTGGCCGTCAGCATCAGCCAGGGCACGGCCTTCTCGAAGCGCACCTCGCCGGTCCACAGCAGCAGCAGGCCGCCGGCCAGCCCGCCGGCGAATGCCACCATCAGGTTGGGCCCGACATCGTGGCGCATCGCGGCCAGTTCGCTGCGGTACGCCGCCAGCGCCATGAAATTGCCCGGCATCAGCGCGATCCAGTTCGTGACGTTGGCGGCCAGCGGCGGCAGGCCCGCCGCCAGCAGCATCGGAAAGGTCAGAAAGCTGCCGCCGCCGGCAATCGCCGTGATCGCGCCGGACAGCAGACCCCCGGCAAACAGCAGCACCAGTGTGGCGACTTCCATGTTGCGGCTGTCGTCAACCGCGGGCGGCGAGCATGCGCATGCGGCTGTCGAATTCGACCCGGTCCACGTAGCAGCCGTGCAGGTGCCGGTTGCCGGTGGCCGGGTTGAAGGCCTCGCGCCCGTGCAGGATGCGCCGGTTGTCGAACGCCGTCATCTCGCCGGGCGCCATCCGGAAGCTCAGGCGAAACGCCGGGTCGCGTGTCAGTCGCATGAAGGCGCGGTAGGCCCGGTACCAGGCGTCGACGGTCTCCAGCGGCAGGTCGATCAGGTCGACCAGATGGGCGTTGAAGCGGATCTCCTGGATCGCGAGCGCATGGTCCAGCGTGATCACCGGCTTGTGGATGCGGATATCGTATTCGCGGTCGAAGAAGCGGCAGGGGATCAGCGTCGTGGCCAACATGTCGAACGCCTGCGGGTCGCTGTCGCGCAGCACCTGGGCCATCGCGAAACCGTCGGCGAATACCGATCCGCCGCCTTGCGCGTCGTTGGTGATGCAGTGCAGGAACTGGTAGCCCGGCGGGGTTTCCTGGTTCGTGAGGTCGGTGTGCAGCGCCAGCGCCAGCGACGTGTAGGCCAGGTTGTTCGGATCGGCCTTGTTGACGACCTCGAAGGTCTGGCCGAAATTGGTCTCGCGCAAGAAACCGATGCGCCGGGCGATCGCCATGCTGGCTTCGCCCGTGCCCTCGATGCCCTGGACGATGGTCAGGCCGTCACGCTTGGTGTCCACCAGCCAGGCCATCAAAGCCGCGTCGTCATTCAGGATGGCCGCGGCGTCATGGCGCGCCGGGCCGTCCTTGAGGGCCGCGGCTTTCCAGTAGCTGTACTCCACGGCGGCCGCGTCCGTGCGCGGCACGCCGGGTCGGTGGGCCGCCAGCCATTCGGGGGCGAAGTGGCTGGCCGGCCCGTCGTGTTCCCATTGCAGTTCCAGCCGTCCGTCGGCCAGGACCTGCACGGCATGCAGCAGGGGCGCATCCGGCACCGACAACAGGTCGAAGGCACGTTCGCCGGTCTGCGCATGGAAACCCTCGGGGCAACTGTCGAGCAGCCACATCAGGCTGTACGTGACCTGGTAGCCGTCGGAGTATTCGACCGCCAGGGCCTGGGTGCCACTGGGACGCGCGGCCGTGAACGTGATGCGGGACATGGGGGTCGGACTCCGGTTGCATGCGGTCGAACAATACCGCGTGCACGCATTCTTGCAGGTCCGCCGCGGGCAGGCCTGGCATGGCGCGCACCGCCCGGCAACCGTCTTGCCGGCGCTCGGGACGGTACTCCCGCATGACGGGGTGCCATCATGCCATCGCCGACCCGCGATGGCTCAGCTGCAACCGAGCCCGTTCACCCCGTGCTCAGTCGACCTTGGCGCCGGCGGCCTTGATGATGGGGGGCCACTTGACCAGGTCGTCCTGGATCAGTTTGGTCATGGCGGCGGGCGGTGCCACCGGCGCCAGGTCGAAACCCTGGGCCGCGAGTTTTTCCTTCGTGGCGGGCTGCTCCATGATCTTGCCGATCTCGGCGTTGAGCCGGGTGACGATCTCGGCGGGCGTGCCGGCCGGTGCGACGAAGCCGAACCAGGTGTTGACCTCGTAACCCTTGACGGTGCCGTCCATCGTCGGCAGTTGCGGCATCAGCGGCGAGGTGGTGGTGCTGGTCACGGCCAGGCCCTTGAGCTTGCCTTCCTTGATCTGGTTGATCACGGTGGGGGTGTTGAAGAAACCCATGTCGACCTCGCCGCTCATGACGGCCAGGATGCCCTGCGGCGCGCCCTTGTACGGCACGTGCAGCAGGTTGTTGCCGGTCAGTTGCCCGAACAACACGCCGGACAGATGGTGGCTGGTACCACTGCCGCCGGAGGAGAAGGTCATGCCACCGGGTTTCGCCTTGGCCGCGGCGACCACGTCGGCCACGGTCTTGGACGGGCTGTTGGGCGGCACGATCATGACGTTGGACACACCGCCGACCAGGATGATGGGCGCGAAGTCCTTCAGCGAGTCGTAACCGGGCTTGGAATACAGCGCCTGGTTGAACACCAGCGTGCCCTGGGAGGCGAATTCGATGGTGTAGCCGTCGGCCGGCGCACGCGCCAGTTCGGCCATCGCGATGGTGCCGCCGGCACCGGGCTTGTTGTCCACCACCACGGTTTGGCCCAGGGCCTTGGACAGTTCCGCGCCGATGGTGCGCGACAGGATGTCGGCCGTGCTGCCGGCGGCCAGCGGCACGATCAGGCGGATCGACTTGGTCGGATAAGCCGATTGTGCGGTTGCGCTGGCGAACGGTGCAGCGGCCAGCGCGAAGGCCATCGCAGCCAGGAACCGGGAGCGGGTGGTTTTCATGGGAATCCTTTTCAAGGGTTGAACCGCGTGTCGCGGGGAAGGGAAAACGGTGATTCCGGTCGGTGCAAGCTGCGTGCCAGGCGCAGAGCTTCAGCGCATCAGGTAGGTCGGGCTCGACCAGATGCGGTGCCCGTCGGCCAGCGTGATGCAGACATACAAGGCGTCCTCGCCGGCGCGGTCGCGGCTGATGCGCCGGCTCAGCCGGGCGGTGTGCGTCGGGTTGTCGTCCGGCAGGCGGAACAGGCGCATCCGGCGCGCGATGCCGCCACCGGTCTCGAGCACCGTGTCCTGCAGGCCGACGTCGGCCAGCGCGATGTCGGCCTGGACCAGGCCGGTGTCGATCTTCAGCCGTCCCTGGCGGGCGTCGGCGAGCAGCACATCGGCGCCGCCGAAGCCGCCCGTGGTCAGCGCGGACCAGGCAAGTTGCTGCGGCGACGGCTGCTTGAGCGGCTTGTCGATGTTCCACAGGTTGATCGGTGTGGCCGATTCGATGCGGTTGTCGCTCAGCGTGGCCGTGCCGTCCCAGACACTCTGGCGCCCGCGGCCGCGATATTCGGAGCCTTCCCAGATGATGCGGATGCGCCGTCCCAGTTGCTCGGCGGTGTAGGGACGCCAGGTCTCGAGCACCTGCATGCGGTTGCGGATCTCGATGCGCTCGATCGGCGCGGCGGCCGACACGTCGATGGTGAAGGTCACGGCGTCGTCGCCGCAGCGCAGGATGTCGCCCATGCGCGCCTCGTTCACCTGGGCGCTGACGGTGCCGCCCATGTTGGGGTCGTCGCCGTACAGGTCGGCCGGCGCATCGAACACCACCCGGGTGTCGAGGTAGGCGCGGCAACCGGTGGTGGCGTAGTGGTGGCGCCGGCGCAAGGCGTCGAACAGGCCGTCGCGCGTGAGTTCGGTCGCCAGCAGGCAGGACAGGCCGCCGTAGGCGCCGAACAACGAGGCACCCGGATGGCTGGCGCCGTGCCGACCCTTGTGGCCGTCGGAGTTGGCCAGGATGCCGACCCGGTAACCCTGCTCGAAGGCATCGGCCAGCAGCCACTCGAAGGTGCCCCAGTCGGAGTGGATCTCGATCGCGCGTTCGATGCGCCCGTCGTGGGCGACCTTGATGTCGGCATACCGGCCGCCGATGTGCGCGAACACCACGCAGTTTTCGTCGGCCAGCGCCTTGAACAGGTCGGCGGCGCTGTTGGCGTCGGTGTCCACGTCGGCGAGGTCCTCGACCAGCGCATGGTGGGAGCGGTGGATCTGGCGTCCTTCGTCGCGGTACAACACATTGCGGTCGCCGCCCAGGCCGGTATTGCCCGACCATTCGTAACCCGGGAACATGATGAACCGGCCGTCTTCGTTGAACTCGGCGCTCAGGCGGTTGAGCTCGTTCCAGAACGGTGTCGTGATCTGGAAGTCGTTGCCCTGATGGCTCATCGCGTCCAGGAAGGCCTGGTCGCGCGCGAACACCATCAGCTCGCGCGCCGAGTTGGTGCCGATGGTCTCCTCGGACTGGCCGTGCAGGTCGGCCCAGAACGGCTGCAGGTCGTCGGTGTCGGCGATGCGCAACGGGTTCGACCGGCACACGACCGTGCCGCTTGCATCACGCACGGTGATGTGCAATTCGCCGGCCTGTTCGACCTGCAGCGAGTCGATCACCGAGGACAGGCTGCCGGCCTGCACGTCGATGGTCGCGGGCAGGCCGCGCACCGGCATCGACGGCTCCAGCGTGAAGCGGCCGCTGACCTGGTGGCTGGGGTTGCCCCACTTGTCTTCGCCCTTGAAGCCGAAGATGAACGGCTGGCCGACCCGGCGCCCGGTCGGCAACACGGCCTTGTACAACACGGCCGGGCCGGCCACCACCGGGATGAACGGTTGTTCGGGCAGTTCGACGAAGTTGTAGGTGGCGAAGGCGTCGACCAGTACCTTGAACTCGAAGGTCGGCTCGGTGAAGGTCTGCACCCGGATGCCAGGGGAGCCCTGGCGCGTGTCGCCGATGCGCACGGTGATGGTGTCGCCCTCGCGCAGGAAACCGCGCTGCACCCGGATCGACAAGGTCTTGTCCCAGGGGCGGATGTTGCCTTTCTGGTCGTAACGCAGCTCGAGCACGGCGCCGTTGCTGGCTTCGGCCGTGACGTAGTTCCAGCCCTTCGGGTCGGTGAACTGGATCTTGCCCATGTCGCTGGCAAAGCGGTGCACGATCTTCAGGCTGCCGGTGTCGTCGATGCCGAAATAACCGGCGGTATAGACCAGGGTCAGCGACGTGAAGGCGCCGGCCTCGACCGGCGTGGTGGGGCTGATGGTGGCGTGGCCGACACGGTCTTGCAGGTAGGTGGAATGGAAGGCGTTGTTGCGCATGGTCGTCCGTGGGTTGCGAGTCGAAGAATGGAAAGCGGGCGCGCCGGCCGTCAGGCCGCCGCCGGGTCGGTGTCCGGCGGGTTGAAGTCGAACTTCAGCGCATAGGGAGTCGGCGGCACCAGCATGGTCTGGAAGCTGATCGGCTGGCGTCCGAAGCTGCGCGCGGTGATGCGGACCTGCATGCCCATGGTGCCGGGCGGCACGCCGATGATCGCGGCGTCTTCGGCGTCGATCGGTGCCATGTTGGCCAGGCCGTCGGACTGCAGCGTGGGCGCGGCGAAGTCCTGGGCCAGCACCGCCTTCAGGTTGGTGTCGGTCAGGCGCTTGGCCGCCGTGCGCAATAGCCGTGCGAACCGGGTCGCCGGCAGGTAGATGCGGCTGGTGCAGGTGAACTTGCCGCCGACGTCCAGGGAGCGACGCAGCATCACGTAACCCTTGGGGTCGGGGCCGAGCACGGCCGACCACGGGCCGTCCAGTGGTTCCAGCCGGCGCTCGAGCACGGTGGCGAACACCGGCAGTTCCCGGCCGCCTTCGGGTCCGAAGAAACGGAAATGCCAGGAGCCGGCGATCGGCTGGCGCGTGCTGCCCACAAAAGTGCCATGGCCCTGGCGGCGCACCAGGAAACCTTCGTCCATCAGCCGGCCGAGCGCTTTCTGGGTCGTGCCCAGGCTCAGCCCGAGCTTGATGCTGAGTTCGCGTTCACCGGCCAGCCGGGAGCCCGCCGGCAGCTCCCCGGCTTCGACGGCGTCGATGATGGCCTGGCGCAGGCGCGCGTGTTTGGGAGCCGAGCTGCTGCTGGCCGCCTGGTAACGCACGACGATGGGGCCGGGGGAATGGGGCATCGGCGCATTCTAGGAGCGCATTTCCGACATCGTCAATGGCACTGGAGCTATAGAGCTTTCGCGCCATGGAGTTGCACCGAGGACGGGCGGGCATGCACCTGCATGTGGCGCTTGTGCGCCGGTGGGGTGCGGTTCGCCGCGGCGTGCCGGGCGCTACAGGTCGAGCACCAGCCGCTCGCTGCGCGCGCGCGAGCAGCAGGGCAGGAACTGGTCGTTGGCCGCCTTTTCCTCGTCGGTGAGGTAGAGGTCGCGGTGCTCGGGTTGCCCGCTCTTCACGCCGGTCAGGCAGGTACCGCATACCCCTTGTTCGCAGGAACTCGGAATATCCAGGCCAGCCTCGTTCAGCGCTTGCAGCGCCGTCTGCTGCGGCAACACGGCGATCACCTTGCCGCTGCTGGCGATCTCGAGCTCGAATCCGCCGTCGCCGGCGGTGGCGACCGGCTCCGCGGCGAAATATTCCCGGTGCAGCCGCGCCTCGGGCCATGCCAGGGCATGCGCCGTGTCCAGGGCCGCGTCGATGAAACGCTGCGGTCCGCATACGTAAAGGTGGCTGCCGGGCGGCGCGGCGCGCAGCGTGGCGTCGATGTCCAGCCGCCGGGCGCCGTCGCCGGAGCTGAAGTAGTGCTGTGCGTGGCCGGCAAGGCCGGAGCCTGCGATGCGTTCGAGGAACGGCGCTTGTGCACGAGAGCGGCTCGCGGCGTGCAGCGCATACGACGCGCCGATGTGCGACAGGTGTTCCGCCATCGCCAGCAGCGGCGTGATGCCGATGCCGCCGGCCAGCAGCAGGTGGAACGGCGCGTCGGCAGCCAACGGGAAGTGGTTGCGCGGCGCACTCACGTGCAGCAGGTCGCCCTCGGCCACCGTGTCGTGCACCGCCTGCGAGCCGCCGCGGGAGGCGGACTCGCGCAACACGGCGATCTGGTAGTGCCGCGCCCCGTGCGGGTCGTTGCACAGTGAATACTGGCGCACCAGCGTGCCGCCGTGCGCGGGCAGTTCCACATCGATGTGGGCACCGGCCGTGAACGGGGGCAGGGTTCCCGACACCGGCGCGAGCTCCAGGCTGCAGATGCCGTCGGCCTCGATCTGCTTGCGCGCGACCCGCACCTGCAGCGGGGTGTCCGGCGCGCTCACTGGATGACCCTGCGCGCAACGCGCTGCGGGATTCGCGCTTGGGCGCGGCCCGGCGCGCTCATGCCGGCGCGCCCGCGGCCGCCGCCTGTTCGGCCGCGACGATGCGCGAGATGATGCGGCGCGACTGCACGCCGCCGGCGTCGATGTTCAGGCTCAGCAGCCTGCGCTCGGGATGGGCCAGGATGTTGCGCTGCTGGCGCTCGAGCATCTGCAGGTCCTCGGCGAAGATCTTGCCCTGGCCCTCGCGGATCTGCGCCGTGAGCTCGGCGTCTTCGGGCTTGAACTTGCGCGCCATGCCCCAGAAGTACCACATGCTGGTGTCGGTCTCGGGCGTGATGAAGTCGACCACGACGCTGTAGACCTTGTGCTCGGCGGGCGCGTCGTAACCGCCGTGGCCGGCATGTGCGACGCCGACCTCGATCATGACGTGGCTCGGCGGCGTGAAGCGGCAGATCTGCCAGCGGTCGACCGGCACGTCGTCGGCCAGGTGGTTGCCGCGCAGCGCGGCTTTCCAGAACGGCGGTGCGGTGATGTTCTCCATGAAGCGGCTGGTGCGGACCGTGTCGCCGTCGACCGTGGTCTTGCACGGTGTCTCGTCGATCTCCGGCTGGCCGATGCTGCTGGCGTGTACATAGGTTTCGTGCGTCAGGTCCATCAGGTTGTCGACCATCAGCCGGTAGTCGGCCTTGACATGGTAGAGGCCGCCGCCGTACGCCCATTCGGCGTTGTCGTGCCACTCCAGTGTAGGGATGGTCGCGGCGTCGGCCTGCTGCGGATCGCCCGGCCAGATCCAGATGAAACCGTAACGCTCCTGCACCGGATAACTGCGGATCGCCGGGAAGCCGCGCACCCGCTGGCCAGGCATGGCGACGGTCTTGCCGTCGCAACCCATCTCGAGCCCGTGGTAGCCGCACACCAGCTTGCCGTCGCAGACCTTGCCCAGCGACAGCGGCGCGCCGCGGTGCGGGCAGAAGTCCTCGAGTGCCGCGACCTGCCCCTCGCCGGCGCGGTAGAACACGATGGCCTGGTTGCAGATCGTGCGGCCGAGGGGTTTGTCGCCGAGTTCATCGGCCGAGCAGGCCACGTACCAGGTGTTGAGCGGGAAGGTCATCGGAACTCTCCTTGCGGTGGGATACCGCCGCGACTATTGCGCCGCGGCCGGGTCGTCTTGTGAACATCATTCAGTATGCTGAATCAGAATCATTGTACGGAATGACGCACAGGCTTTCAAGTGAAATTTCCTGGGGTTAACCCGCGGTCGGGTGCTTGCCCCGCTTGCCTGCGAAATCGGCTTCCGCCGATTCCGGCCAGCGCGACCGGACAGATAGGGGCGTCCTTCCATCCAGAGGCCGCCGCGCCCGGCCGCTCCGAAGCGAGCGGCCCGCCCCCCAGTGGGGGGTTCGGCCGGTTTACACGCAGTGATACCGGACAGACGGGGGGCGTTTTTATCTTCCGTCGATCTGGACGAGCTTGCGCAGCAGGCGCAGCAATTCCTGCTGCTCGGCGGGCTCCAGCGGCGCGAGCAGCCTGTGGTACATCGGCGCCACGCGCGGCCGCATCTCGGCGAGCACGGCTTCGCCGTCCGGCGTCAGGCTCAGGCTGCGCTGGCGCCGCGGCAACAAGGCGCGTGCGATCCATCCCTTGGCCTCGAGCCGGGTGGCGATGTCGGCGGTGGTCGAGGTGTCCAGCGCCACGCGGTCGGCCAGCGTGACCTGGTCGATGCCGGGGTTGTCGTGCAGCGCGCACAGGATGGCGTATTGCACCGGCGTGACCTGGCTGCCATGCGCATCGCGGAACAGCGACACCGCCAGCTGGTGCGCACGACGGATCAGGTGGCCGGGTTCGGACTGCAGCGGAATCGGCGCGTCGGCGGGTGCCGGCCGGTCGTCGGATGGCGTCGGTGGCGGGGTCTTCGAGGGGCGGGTTCGGGGCATCGGGGGGGCAGGGCGGGTCGACCGGATGGACTATAAGCGAGCGTCGACGCGGCCATGATAATCGCCGTTCGTCCGCCGCTTCCCGTGTCCTTGCATGCCTTGCGATTCCCCTTCCCCGGCCCTGGCCGGGTGCCCACAACGCCCCGCCATCGGCGGCGCCGTGCCTGTTCCGGGAGCGCGGCGTGTCGCCTGAACCGCTGCTGCTGATTCCCGGTCTGATGTGCGACCGCGCCGTCTGGCAACCGGTCATATCCGAACTCGCGGCCGTGCGGGAATGCCAGGTGCTCGAGCCGGGCGCCGAAGACGATCTCGCGGCGATGGCGAGCGGCGTATTGCGGCACGCGCCCGAACGTTTCGCACTGGCCGGCCATTCGATGGGTGCGCGGGTTGCGCTGGAGCTGTTGCGCCAGGCGCCCGGCCGTGTCAGCCGCATCGCCCTGCTCGACACCGGGTATCAGGCGCGTGCGTCCGGTGCGGCCGGCATTGCGGAAGCCCGCAAGCGGCAGGCCTTGCTCGAGCTCGCGCGCGAACACGGCGTACAGGCAATGGCGCGCAACTGGGTGCAGGGCATGGTGCTTCCGGCGCGGCTGGCCGACGCGACGCTGATCGACGCCATCGTTGCGATGTTCGCGCGCAAGAGCGCCTTCACCTTTGCGCGTCAGATCCAGGCCTTGTTGCAGCGGCCCGATGCGAGTGCGGTGCTGGGTTCCATCCACGTTCCGGCGCTGGTGGCCTGCGGGCGGCAGGACAACTGGGCGCCGTTGGCCCAGCATGAAGCCATGCGGGCGCTGATTCCTGGCGCGCGCCTGGCGGTGTTCGAGCACGCCGGCCACATGGCGCCGATGGAGCGGCCGCAGGCGGTGGCCCGCGAACTGCTGCGCTGGCTCGCGGCACCGGCCTGAGGGCCGGTCAATCCGCCGCGTGCCGCGCCACCCGGTCGCACTCCGCCGCCACGCCGTGGAACGCGTCGGCCGCACGCGCCGCGATGCCGGAAAGCCGCATGGTCCATTGGCGCGCCAAGGCGCAGCCCGCGCCGGTCTCGGGCACGCAGCGCACGCAGCGCACGCCGCGTTCGGCCATCGCCGTCATGGCGTCGTCCCAGCGCACGACATGGCCGACCTGGTGTGCGGACCCCTGGCGTGCGCACAGGTCTAGCCGACGGCGCGTGCGATGTATTGCGCCGTCATCAGGTCCAGGTGGGCGCCACCGCCGGATTTGAACAGCGTGATCTCGTCGTCGGTGGTGCGCCCCGCGACCCGGCCACCACACAGGTCGAACAGGTCGCCCCGCACGGCGTCGCGCGTGATCGCGCCGCTGGCGATGGGCTGGGTCAGGTCGCCCACGTGGTCGACGGTGAACCAGCGGCTGTCGACGAAGATGCGGGCGCGGCGCACCGCGGCGTCGTCGGCCTCGCGCATGGCGGGCGTGAAGCCGCCGATCAGGTCCAGGTGGGTACCGGGCCGCAACCAGTCACCGTGGACCAGCGGCGCATGGCTGCCGGTGGCGCAGCAGACGATGTCGGCCTGCCGCACCGCCGCTTCCAGGTCGCTCGCCATCGCGGCCGGCGTGCCGTTCACGGCGCCGGCCACGGCCCGCGCCTTGTCGGCGCTGCGATTCCAGACCCGCACCTGCCGCAGCCGCGGCCGGATCGCCTGGTAGGCGCGGATCAGGTGCGGCGCCAGCGCGCCGGCGCCGACCATCAGCAGCTTGCGCGCATCCGGCCGCGCCAGCAGGTCGGCGCCCAGAGCCGAGTCGGCGGCGGTTTTCCAGTAGGTGAGTTCCGTGCCGTCGATGACCGCCTGCGGCGAGCCGTCGTTGCCGCCGAACAGCAGGTAGACCCCCTGGACCGCCGGCACGGTTCGGTTGCCCGGAAACATCGTGACGACCTTGACACCCAGGTGCTGGCCCGGCTGCCAGGCGGGCCAGACCAGCACCGCATCGTCCGCGCCGGCTCCGGAGCGTTGCTGCATCAAGATCCGTTCCACCGCCGCAGGGGGCTGGCGATGGGCGGCGCGCAGATGGGCGACCAGGCCGGGGTAGTCGCAGGCCTGCGCGACCTGGCGGGCGTCGATGAAGCGCATGGCCATCGCGGCGGATCTTCGGGGTGCGGGCGCTACAGGCAACGCGCCAGCACACGCGCCTCGTAGATCGCGTGCACGGCGAGCCGGGCCGCGCTGGCGTCGCCGATCACATGCAGTTCGCCCACCGTGGCGCGCAAGGCATCGGCCAGCGCGGTCTGCGCCACATTGGTCGTGGCCAGCACCAGGGTGTCGGCATCGACACGGTGTTCGTGGCCGTCGAGCAGCGAACGCACCTCGGCGCCATCGCCGTGCCACTGGGTAACAACCGCCTCGGTGATCCAGCGCGCACCCAGGCGCGACAAGCGTGCACGCAGTTGTCCGTCGCCGGCGGTGCGCTGGATCCAGTAACCGATCAGCGGCCAGCCACTGACAATGGTGACCTGGTGGCCCTGTTCGGCCAGCTGCCAGGCCGTGCCGCCGCCACGCCAGTCGCCGGTGTCGTCGATCAGCAGGACACGCCGGCCCGGTTGTGCCCGTTTGCCCATCACGTCCTCGATCGACCAGACATTGGGCTGGTCGACGCCGGGCAACACGGCCTGCTGCGGCAATTGGCGCTGGAAGCCAGTGCCGTCGGGCAAGGACCCGGTGGCGACGACGACGGCATCGGCCGCGAACGCCGGGACGTCGTCGGCATCGATCGGGGTGTTCAGGCGCAGCGCGACCCCAAGCCGCGCCAATTCGCGTTCGTACCAGTCGATCAGCTCCAGAATCTGCGTGCGCCGGGGTTGCAGCCCGGCCAGCCGGAACGCGCCGCCGAGCCGGGGGCCGGCCTCGGCCAGCGTGACGTGGTGGCCGCATTCGGCGGCGACGCGCGCGGCTTCCAGTCCGGCCGGGCCGCCGCCGACGACCAGGATGTGGCGCGGCCGATCGGCCTGCGTGAAGCGGTCGCCACCCCATTCGAACTCGCGCCCGGCCGAGGGGTTGACCAGGCAGGAGATCCAGTAGTCGCGCGAGCGCCGGCCCCAGCACATCTGGTTGCACGAGATGCAGCCACGCACCCGGTCGGCCTGCCCGGCGCGGGCCTTGTTGGCCAGCTGCGGATCGGCGATCTGGCCACGCACGATGCTGACCATGTCGGCCTGCCCCGACGCCACCACATAGTTGGCGTTCTCGGGCGTGCGGATATGGCTCTCGGCCTGGACCCTGGCATGCGTGACGGCCTTTTTCAGGGCCTCGGCCAGTGGCGCGCCGAGTTTGTCGGCGAACTGGAAGGTCGGCATCAGTTCGGCGAAGTTGAAATAACCGCCGGTACCGCAGCTGATGTAGTCGATCAGCTGGCGATGGTCGAGCCACTGCGCCACCTCGCACAAGCCATCGATCGTGAGTGCGATCTCGACGCCGCTGTCGACACTGGCGTTCAGTCCGATGATGAAGTCTTCGCCGACCCGGCCGCGCGTGCGTTCGATGATCTCGCGCGTGAAGCGCATCCGGTTCTCGAGCGATCCACCCCAACGGTCGTCGCGCCGGTTCGACCACGGCAACCAGAACTGCTCGATCAGGCCGTTGTAGGCGCCGAACAACTCGACGCCGTCGAAACCCGCTTGTTGCGCACGCATGGCGGCCGCGACGAAGCCGTCGATGATCTCCTTGATCTCCGACTCCTGCATCGCATGGCTGCCGTCGGCATCATGGTACGACGGCAGGCCGCTCGGCGACCAATGCGCCGAATACGAATTGTCGAAGTCCCCGTGTTGCCCGACGTGGTAGAGTTGCTGCAGCATCACCGCGCCTTCGGCGTGGCAGGCGTCGGTGATGCGGCGCAAGGGCTCGATGATGGCGTCACTCGAATGGCGCATGTTGCCGCGGGTCAGCACCGCACTCGCATGCACCGGCACCGGCTCGACGACGATCATCGCCGCACCACCCTTGGCGCGTTCGAGGTAATAACCCAGGTGCCGCGCGCCGGGAATGCCTTGTTCGGCCATGTTGGCGGTGTGGGCGCCGAACACGATGCGGTTGCGCAACTGCTGGTGGCGCAGTTGCAGCGGCTGGAACAGGTGGGGGAAGGCCTGGGTCATCGTGGGCCTGCGTGCATGGGCGGCGTGTGTCTGCCCGGTGATGATGCCGGACGTGGCGGCGGCGTCACAGGTCTTTCACCAGCCGCAACGCGTCGTAGATGGCGGCATGGGTATTGCGCGCCGACACCGCGTCGCCGACGCGGAACACCACGAACGCGCCGCTGCCGGCCGCCGGCAGGGCCTGCGGCTGGCCGGCGATCAACGCCGGGTAGTCGACCGCACCCTGGTTGTGCGAGCGTGGCTTGAGCTCGAAATACAGTTCGTCCAACGGCCGCGTGCCGTGGTTGACGACGACCTGGTCGACCCGGCGTTCCTTGCGCACACCGCCGTAGTCGCTGCCCACAACGGCCAGCAGTCCGTCGCCGTCGTGTTGCACCGACTCCAGCCGGAACGTGACCGTGAAGGTCACGTCGTGTTTCTGCAGGCTGCGCATGTAGGGCACCAGGTTCATCGCCATGACCTCGGGCGCGAAGCTGCGGTCGGGTGTCATCACCTCGATGCGGGCGCCGCTGTGCGCAATGACCTCGGCCGCCTGCAACGCGGGATGGTCGCCGGCGTCGTCGAACAGCAGCACGTTGCGCCCCGGCTTGGCGTCGCCCGACAGGATGTCCCAGCTGGATACGACCAGATCGTTGCCGACCGACAAGACCTCGGTGTGCGGCAATCCGCCGGTGGCGATGATGACGACGTCGGGCTTTTCGGCCAGCACCGCATCCGCATCGGCCAGCGTGTTGAATCGGAACACGACGCCAGCTTCTTCGCAGCGGGCCAGGCGCCAGTCGACGATGCCGATCATCTCGCGCCGGCGCGGGCTTTGTGCGGTCAGCCGGATCTGGCCACCGGCCTTGGGCGCGGCTTCGAACACCGTCACCGCATGGCCACGTGCGGCCGCGACACGCGCTGCCTCCAACCCCGCGGGTCCGGCGCCGACGACCACCACCTTGCGTGTGACCGCGGCCGGCGCGACGGTGTGTGGCATCGTCAGTTCGCGTCCGCTGGCCGGGTTGTGGATGCAATAGGCTTCGCCGCCCGCGTAGATGCGGTCCAGGCAGAAGTTCGCGCCGACGCAGGGGCGGATCTGGTCCTCCTGGCCGGCCATGATCTTGCGCACGATGTGCGGGTCGGTCAGGTGGGCGCGTGTCATGCCGACCATGTCGAGCTTGCCCGAGGCAATCGCATGGCGCGCCGTGGTGACGTCCTGGATGCGGGCAGCGTGGAAGGTCGGGAAGCCGGTGGCGGCGCGGATCTCGCCGGCGAAGTCCAGGTGCGGGGCGCTGGGCATGCCTTGCACCGGGATCAGGTCGGTCAGGCCGGGGTCGGTGTCGATGTGGCCGCGCACGATGTTGAGGTAGTCGACCAGGCCGCTGTCCTTGAGCATCTGCGAGACCGCGATGCCGTCCTGTGCCGAAAAGCCGCCGGACAATGTGTCGTCGGCCGAATAACGCAGGCCGAGGATGGGTTTGTCGCCGACGCGTTTGCGTACCGCGCGCAACACGTCGAAGGCGAAACGCACCCGGTTTTCCAGGCTGCCGCCATACGGCGCATCGAGCGTGTTCGTCAGCGGCGACCAGAACTGCTCCATCAGGTGGCCGTAGGCCTCGAACTCGACGCCGTCGACGCCGGCGGCGACCATGCGTTCGGTGGCGTCGACATAGTCCTGGATGATGCGCGCGATGTCCCAGTCCTCCATCTTCTTCGGGAATGCGCGGTGCGCGGCCTCGCGTTCGTGCGACGGCGCGACCACCGGGAGCCAGTCGGCCTTGGACCAGGTCGTGCGCCGGCCCAGGTGGGTGAGCTGGATCATCACCGCGCAACCGTGTTCGTGGATCGCGTCGGTCATGTCGCGCATCCAGGGCACGACCTCGTCCTGGTAGGCCAGGATGTTGTTGAACACCGGCGGGCTGTCGCGCGACACCGCGGCCGAGCCGGCCGTCATCGTCATCGCGACGCCGCCCTTGGCGCGTTCGACCTGGTAGGCGCGGTAACGCGCCTTGGGCATGCCGTCTTCCGGGTATGCCGGTTCGTGGGCGGTGACGATGATGCGGTTCTTGAGCCGCAGGTGCCGGAGCTGGAACGGTTGCAGCAGGGGGTCGTTGTGGGGCGACATCGGGGTCTTCCGGGAGGCGTTTGGGCGTGAACGGCGGATCAGGCGGTCGGGTGCATGGTGCTGGGCTTGCCGCGGCAGGTCAATACCACTGGTCCGCCATCGAGGCCTTCTTGCGGTCCACGAAGTCGCGCAGTGCCTCGTCCACCGCCGCGTCCATCGGCGGCGCCTGGTATTCGGCCAGCGCGGTTTTCCAGCGCGTGTTGGCGCGCTGGGCGCTGTCGCGCGCGCCATCTTCGCTCCAGGTCTCCCAGGGCCGGTCATCGGCGATCGTCGAGTCGAAGAACGCGGTCGTGTAGTTGGCCATGGTGTGGGCGCAACCGAGGAAATGGCTGCCGGGGCCGACCTCCTTGAACGCGTCGATCGCCAGCGTGTTGTCGTCGACGGTCACGCCGGCCAGGTAGCTGTGCAGCGCGCCGCAGAAGTCGGCGTCCATCATGAACTTCTCGTAACTCATCGACAGCAGGCCGTCCAGGAAACCGGCCGAATGCAGGATGAAGTTGGCGCCACAATGCACGGCCGACAACATCGACATCACGCTCTCCTGCATCGCCTGGCCGTCGGGCAGCTTGGAGGTGGTGAACGAGCCGGCGCAGCGCAGCGGCAGGCCGAGCCGGCGCGCGAGCTGGCCGATCACCATGGAGCCGATCGCCGGCTCGGGCGTGCCGAACGTGGGCGAGCCCGAGCGCAGCGACATGCTGGACAGGAAGTTGCCGAACACCACCGGTGCGCCGGGGCGTTCGAGCTGGGTGATGGCGCAGCCGACCATGGTCTCGGCCAGCGACTGCGCGATCGCGCCGGCATTGGTGACCGGCCCCATCGCGCCGCCCAGGATGAAGGGCACGATCACGGCGGCCTGGTTGGCGCGGGCATAGGCTCGCGCCGCCGTGGTCATGGTGCCGTCCCACAGCAGCGGCGAGTTGACGTTGACGTTGCCCAGCACGACGCAGTTCTGGTCGACGAAGCGCTCGCCAAACAGCAGCCGGCTCATCGCGACCGAGTCCTCGGCGCGTTGCTCCGACGTGATAGAGCCCATGTAGGCCTTGTCGGAGTACCGCATGTGGGCATAAACCATGTCCAGGTGGCGCTTGTTCACCGGCACGTCGGTCGGCTCGCAGACCGTGCCGCCCGAATGGTGCAGCCAGGGACAGTCGTAGGCGAGCTTGATGAAGTTCCGGAAATCCTCCAGCGTGCCGTAGCGACGGCCCCGGTCCAGGTCCATCACGAACGGCGAACCGTAGGCGGGGGCGAACACCACGTTGTTGCCGCCGATCTGCACCGAACGCGCCGGGTTGCGCGCGTGCTGGGTGAATTCCTTCGGCGCGGTCTTGAGGATCTCGCGCAGATGGCCGGGCTCGAAACGCACCCGCATGCCGTCGATCTTCGCGCCGGCCTTGCGGAACAACGCCAGGCAGGCGTCGTCGTCGCGGATGTCGATGCCGACCTCGGCCAGGATACGATCCGCCGCGGCCTCGATCTTTTGCAGGTTCTCCTCGCCCATGATGTCGTAGGTCGGGATGTTGCGCCGGATGTAGGGCGGCGCCGCCGGCTTGGCGTTCGGGTCGCGCCGCTCGCGGCCGCCGCGGCGGTGCCGTTTGGTATCAGTGTCACTCATGTCGTGGGGCCTGGTCGGTGGCAGCGGATCTGCCGATTCGCGCCCATCGTAAAAAGAATCGAGAGGTTTGTGATCGGCACGCGTTTTCATCTTTGCCATAAGATTGGCTCATGGCCAGACGATTCCAGCTGCCGGCGATGGCGAACCTGATTACGTTCGAGGCGGCCGCCCGCACCGGCAGCTTCACGCGCGCGGCCGAGGAACTGTCGATCAGCCAGCCGGCCATCAGCCACGCGATGCGCGAACTCGAGAGCGAACTGGGCGTGGCGCTGTTCGCGCGGCGCCACAAGGGCGTCGAGACCACCGAGGCGGGTCGCTACCTGATGGAGCAGGCGCAGCTCGGCCTGACGCTGATCGACCAGGCCTTGAGCGAAGTGCGGGCCATGGCCGGCGGCCCGCAGGTGACGCTGGCGGTGTCTACCGCCACCGCGACCTGGTGGCTGCTGCCGCGGATCGCCCGCTTCAAGCAGCAGCATCCGGACATCGAGTTGCGTTGCATCACGACCGATACCGACCTCGACCTGGGCCGCGAACGCATCGACCTGGCGATCACGCTGGGCACCGGCGAATTCCCGCAGCATCAGCGCTGGCATTTCGTCGACGAGGAAATTTTCCCGGTCTGCAGCCCGGCCTATCTGCACGAGCACGGCGCCATCGCGGACGTGCAGGCGCTGACGCGGGCCAGCCTGCTGCACCTGGAGGAGCGGTATCGCCCGCGCCTGGGCTGGTCCGGCTGGTTGGCGCGTTTCGGTGTAGCGCTCGGGCGCCGCACCCGGCTGTTCCGCTTCAACGATTATTCGGTCGTGTTGCAGGCGGCCATCGAAGGTCAGGGCGTGGCGCTGGGCTGGCGACACCTCGTGGAGCCGCTGATTGGCCAAGGCCTGCTGGTGCGGCCGGTGCCGCAGGCGGTGACGACGGACCAACCGATCTACATCGTTGCGTCACGGCGGGGCAAGTTGCGGGCGGAGGCGGTGGCTTTGCGGGACTGGTTGGTGGCGGAGGCGGGGATGGCGGCGGGCCGATGAACCGCAACGTCCGTGCCGGGTCGAGCCGGAGCACGCAGGCCGGTAGGCCGCTCGATGGCCTGGGTGGGGCACAGGCGCGTGACGGATGTCAGCGCAGGCCTGCGGCGCACCGCAGCGTGCGCTCCCAGAACATGGCTCCGCTGCCGCCGTATTGCGGGTCCAGTCGTCCCTCGGCCTGGTGCCAGTGTTGCAGATGGGCCTCCTGCCGTGTGGTCAGGCCTTGTGCCCGCATGTGCACCAGCGCCATGCAATTGGCGGTGATCTCGTCGCGCACGCCGTTGGCATGCTGGCATTCGTGGCGGCGGATGAAGGCCTGCATCAAGGGGTCGAGTGTGCGAAAGCGCGGGCCGTAGACGATGGTGGGTGTGCCCAGCACCGGATCGACGAAAAAGGCCGCGTAGGGCCAATACCCGCTCTCGTCCTGTTTTTCGACGGGCCCGTCGGGCGCGCCGGAGAACGGGTTGCGGCCCTGGCATCGGAACTGTCCGGGATCGGACACATCGGGGCGCGCCGTGTCCGCGCGGGCGGAATCGACGGGTGCCAGCGCCAGCGCGGCCCAGGCCAGGACACATGCCGCATGACCGGGTTTGCCGGTCGGACGATTCGCCATCACGCACCTCCTCGTCAGACCCCGAGTGTCGCCTAGAACGGATCTGCGTGTGGCGCAGCGGGCACGCCGGCACCCGACGATGGCGGGCCGCGCGGACGCCCGGGGCCGTGACCCGCGCTTGGGGCTAGCATCGCGCCATGGACTCCCTGATCGCCGCCGCCGCACGCGCGCTCGCCGCGGGTGATGCCCTGGGCGCCCTCGATCGGGTCGCCTTGCGCGAGGATCCGCCGGCGCTGGCCTTGCGCGGCATTGCCATGGCGCAGCTGGGCGAACACCCGCGGGCCCGCGTCCTGCTGCAACGCGCGGCGCGGGCCTTCGGCACACGCGAGGCCGTGTCGCGTGCGCGGTGCATCGTCGCCGATGCCGAGGTGGCGCTGGCGATGCGGGAGATCCAGGGCTCGCCGCGCGCCTTGCTCGCGGCGGCCGACACGCTGCACGCGCATGGCGACCGCGCCAATGCCGCGCAGGGGTGGCTGATCGCAGCCCGTCGCTGGTTGTTGCTCGGCCGGCTGGATGAGGCCGGCCGCACCGTGGCGGATATCGACACCGACGGCATGCCGCCGACGCTGGCGGCCGTGGCCGCGCTGACCAGGGCCGAGCTGGCGCTGCGCGCGTTGCACATCGGAGCCGCGCACGCGGCGCTGGACCGTGCGCAGCACGCGGCCCGGCGCGCGGGCGTGCCGGCGCTGCAGGCGGAGGTTGCCGACATGCAGGCGTTGCTGGAACGGCCGGCGGCCCGGCAGGTGGCTGCCGGCGTGGCCACGACGCTGCGGCTGCGGGAGGTGGCGGCGGTGCTGGCATCGGGGGCGCTGGTGGTCGATGCCTGCCGGCACAGGCTCGTTGCCGCATCGGCCGACGGCCGCGGCGAGGCGACGGTCGACGCTGCGCCGGATGCCGTGCGCGGACCTTCGGTCGCGCTGGCGCGCCGGCCGGTGCTGTTCGCGCTGCTGTGCATGCTGGCCGAGGTCTGGCCGGGCGACGTCGATCGCCAGGCATTGATCGCGCGGGTGTTCCGCACCCGCGCGGGCGACGAAACGCATCGCGCGCGGCTGCGGGTGGAGATCGGGCGCCTGCGCGCCGTCGTGCGGGCGTTGGCGCGTGTCGACGCGACCGCGCGCGGCTTCGCGCTGAGACCGCTCGGCGATCGGAGCGTCGTCGTGCTGGCGCCGCCGATCGATGGCGAACAGGCGTCGCTGATGGCCTTGTTGTCCGACGGCACGCCCTGGTCGACCTCGGCGCTGGCGATGGCGCTCGGTGCCAGCCAGCGCACGGTACAGCGTGCATTGGCCGAACTCGAGGCCGAGGGGCGGGTACGCGGCATCGGGCAGACACGGGCGCGGCGCTGGTTGTCGCCACCGCTGGCCGGTTTCACGACAATCTTGTTACTCCCCGCTGCGCTGCCGTTCGCCTAAAGTTCTCCCACGGCGCCGATTCCCGGCGCCCCACAGGAGCCAGCGATGAACAAAAGCAACGCGATGGCGGACCGTGCCGGGACACCGGTTCGCCCGGCCCAGATCGTGCGCGAATACGGGCCGTTCCCCGGCGCCACGACGGCGCATGGCGTGACCTTCGACGGACGTCGGGTCTGGGTGGCCACCGGCGAGCGGCTGCTCGCCTTCGATCCCGCCAGCGCCACGCCGGCGCGTAGCCTGGACTGCGCCTGCGACGCCGGTACGGCGTTCGACGGCACGCACCTCTACCAGATCACCGAGTCGCGCATCGACACCATCGACCCTGCCAGCGGCGCCGTGCTGCGGTCGATTCCGGCGCCTGGCAACGGTGGCGACTCGGGACTGACCTGGGCCGAAGGCAGCCTGTGGGTGGGCCAGTACCGCGACCGCAAGATCCATCGGGTCGACCCCGCCACCGGCGCGGTCCTGCGCACCATCGAGTCCAACCGCTTCGTCACCGGCGTGACCTGGGTCGACGGCGCGTTGTGGCACGGCACCTGGGAAGGGGACGACAGCGAGATCCGGCGCATCGACCCGGACAGCGGCGCGGTGCTCGAGCGTTTGGCAATGCCCAAGGGCACCGGCGTGAGCGGGCTCGAGTCCGACGGCGCGGATCTCTTTTATGCCGGTGGCGGCGACAGCGGCACGGTCCGCGCCGTGCGCCGCCCCGGGTCGGACAGCGACTAAAGACAGCTGAACACAACGGAGGTACCCATCATGGTCGACATCGTTCACAAGGTCGGAATCAAGGCGCCGCTGGCGCAGGTCTATGCCGCG
The DNA here is from genome assembly GCA_027214345.1 of Comamonadaceae bacterium G21597-S1. GTDB lineage: Bacteria > Pseudomonadota > Gammaproteobacteria > Burkholderiales > Burkholderiaceae_C > CAISIP01. Next base: position 84,890 of record JAPWHR010000004.1, on the reverse strand, counting down.
GTCGCCACGACCGAAGGCGTGGCGGGTTGGTGGTCGCAGGAGACGAGCGGCGCGAGCGAACCCGGTGGCAGCCTGAAGGTGGCGTTCAGCAAGCCCGACGGCGAGCTGCTGGGCGCGATGGGCATGACGGTGACCGCGATGGAGCCCGAGCGCCTGGTGCGCTGGCGCTTCGACGCCGGCCCGGACGAATGGATCGGCACCGACGCGGTGTTCAGCCTGTCGCGCGACGGCGACTACACCATCGTGTTGTTCCGGCACGAGAACTGGCGCGAGCAGGTCGAGTTCACCGCGCACTGCAGCACCAAGTGGGCGACCTTCATGCTGAGCCTGAAGGACTTCGTCGAGACCGGCAAGGGCCGGCCGTCGCCCCATGACCTGAAGATCGACAACTGGAACTGAGGCCGGGTGCCGTGCCCCGTCCGACGTCGGGGCATGGCCGCGGATCAGCGCGTCACCGCCTGCCGAACCCTGCGCTGGCCCAGCAGCGCCAGCAGGCCGGCCCCGAACATCCATACCGCCGCCGGTGCCGGCACCGGCGACAACACGTCGCCCTGGGCCACGGCCCAGGCGCCGTGAAGGGCGGACTTGTCCGCCACGCCCTGCACGCCGTTGCCATTGAACGCATAGACGAAAGCCGCGTTCCCGGCCGCGGCGACCGGCACCTCGGTACCCGACCAGTAGCTGACGCCGCCCAGATTGGTGAATGGCGGGTCGTTGGGGACCGACGCGATCGAGATGCCCTCGACCGTGCGCAGATGCCCCATCTCGCTGCCGATGCAGCCCGAGCCGGTGGCCAGCACGATGCCGGACAACGTGGGCGTGGTGTTCGAGCAGCTGGCGTCGGGTTGCAGGGTGGCGGGCAGGCGCCAGCTGTTCACGCCGAGGTAGCCGCTGCCCTGGTGCGCATTCATCGCGTCGAGCCAGGCCATGGCGGTGTCCCAGCGCATGGTGGCCGTGTGGATGCCGGGCAGGCTCGGGATCGGGATGGCGGTGATGCCGGTCACGCCGAAGTTCTCGACGGCGGCCAGGTGGGGGTCAACGATCCAGGTCAGGTCGAGTTCGGTGTCGAACACCGCGGCGCCGCCGGCGCGGCTGTGCAGGCTGGCATGCGATACGGTGCAGGTGGCGCCGACGAGTGCGGCGATGGCAAGGCTTCGGAGTCGAGGTGGCACGGTGATTCTCCCGGGTGCATGCGATGGCGGCGGCTGATGCCGGCCGGGCGCAACGTGACAGGCCACGAGGGGAACGTGCGACAAGGCGCCGGCATGGCGTCAGATGGGACGACCCGCAAAAAGGGGCCATGGCCTTGTCGTTGGCTGGCGACCGGATGCCGGAGCGCCGGGGGCTGCATTTCGCGTCACCCGAACGACAAGCTTGCGGCCATTGTGCACAAATCGCGATGGCTCGCAAGACCTTGGCGCCCCGAGTGGGTCGAACGGACTACGCCGCGTCGACCGTGTCGTGGTCCGGGGCTCAGTTCCGGTGTCCGCCGTGTTTCCCGCCGTGTTTCCCGCCATGGCCCTTCGGGCCCCGGTGGCCGTGCGGATGGGCAGGTTCCCATTGGGTCTGGCGCCAGCTGTGTCGCAGCTTGCGGTGGTGGTGGCCGTGGGCCGGCGGCCGGATGAAGACCGGGCGCGGCTGGACGTAGATCGGGCGCGGCTGGACGTAAATCGGCGACGGTTGCACGAACACGGGTCGCGGCTGGACATACACGTGGCGTGGCGGCACATGGACCGGTACGGTCTGCACATGGACTCCAGGCACGTGGACGCCGATCGAGACGACAACGTTGGTGCGTGCCTGCGCACTGGTTGCAGCGCCCCACGCGGCGACGGCCAGTGCGGTGGCGACGGCGAACTTGCGGGACAGCGGGGTGGACAACATGGTCAAGGCTCCTTGGTTGGTGGTGCCTCGATGGTGCTGCCGGCTCACTGAACCCGGGCTGAACGAAAACGATTCTTTGCGTTGTGCGACCCGGCCACCGTGCGCCGCGGCCGTGGCCGCTACGGCGGGGGCAACACGACCTCGACCCGCGCCCCGCCCCAGCCGGAGCGGCCCAGCACCAGGCTTCCCTGGTGGCTGGTCACCAGGTCGTCGACCACGGCCAGGCCCACGCCATGGCCGGGGACCTGTTCGTCACCGCGCACATGCAGCCGCAGCACCGCCGCCGTGTCGTCGGGGAAACCCGGTCCGTCGTCGTCGACGCGGATCGCCAGCCCCTGTACATCGCGTGACAGTCGCACGTCGACCCGACGGGCCGCCCACTTGGCCGCGTTGTCCATCACATTGCCCAGCAACTCGAAGGCGTCGCCTTCGTCGATGCGCCACTCCAGCGCGTCCGGGCAGTCCAGCGTGAACACCAGGGCCTTGCCGGCATGGACCTTGGCCAGCGCATCACGCACGCGTTGCACGATGGGCGCCAGCCGCAGGTAGGGGGCGAATCGCGCGGTGCCACCGGCGCCGGCGCGGCCCAGCTGGTGCTGCACGATGTCGTCCATGCGACGCACCTGCTGCACGACGGTCGAGCGCAGCTGCGGCTCGGGTTCGTCGGCCGCATTGCGCAACACCGACAGCGGTGTCTTCAGGCTGTGGGCCAGGTAACTCAAGGCCTCCTTGAAGCGGGTCTGGCGCACCCGTTCCTGGCGGATCAGGGTGTTGAGGTTGTCGGTGAGTGCCGTGATCTCGCTCGGGTATTGCTGCTGCACCTCGGCCTGTTCACCGCGTTCGATGCGCCGGATCTCGAGCGCGACGCGGCGCAGCGGCGCCAGACCCCATTGCAGCAGCGCGGCCTGCGACAGCAGCAGCAACAGCCCGGTGCCGCCGAGCCAGGTCCACAAGGTGCGGGCGAAGACGGCCACTTCGCGCTGGAACGCGGCGGCGTCCTCGAGCACCGAGATCTGCAGCACCGTAGCCTGCGTACCGACGATCCAGCGCACGCCGTAGGCCACGGCCAGGTAGTCCCGCCCGTTGGCCGCGGGCGTTGCGAGCCGCCATTGGCCGACCGCGGCATCCAGCAGAAATGGGGGGTCGACGTTGACCGTGGAAGCCGAGCGCCAGGCGGTGTCGCGCGCCAGGTTACGGACGCTGGCATACAAACCCGAACCGGGCAGCGACAGGCGCGGCTCGGGAAACGATGCGGGCATCTCCAGCACGCCGTCGGCATCGACCTCTGCGCCGGCCAGCAACAGGTAGACCGTGCCCTGCAGCTGGGCGTAGTGCGCCGCGCGCACGCTGTCGGTGTGGGCGCGCTGCACGGCCCATCCGGCGGCTGCGACAAAGGCGAGCAGCACCAGCGTTGCGCCCAGGATCAGGCGGGCGCGGATCGACCGGCCCGGCAGGTGCTGCAACAGGCGTGCCGTCATGCGCGGCACCTGCGACGCACCCGGGCGGAAAGCGCCGGACACCGGGGGCTCATGTCAGGGTGAACCGATATCCGCGTCCGCGCACGGTTTCGATCGGCAGCATGTTGCCGGTCGGATCGAGCTTGCGCCGCAGCCGGCCGACCAAGACCTCGAGCACGTTGCTGTCGCGGTCGTCGTCGTGCGGATAGAGGTAGTCGGAGAGCTCCTGCTTGCCGACGATGCGCGGACGCGCCCGCACCAGGTATTCGAGCACCCGGTATTCGAAGGTCGTCAGCTCGACCAGCGTGCCATCGCGCCGGACCTGCTGCGCAGCCACGTCGATCGCCAGCGGACCCAGCGTCAACACATCGGTCGCAGCCTGCGAGGCGCGGCGCAGCAGTGCCTTGACGCGCGCCGCGAGCTCCGGGTATTCGAAGGGCTTGACCAGGTAGTCGTCGGCGCCGGCCTCCAGCCCGGTGACCTTGTCCTGCCAGCCACCCCGGGCGGTCAGGATCAGGATGGGCAGCGTGCGGCCGTCGGCGCGCAGGCGCTGCACGATGCTCAGGCCGTTGACCTTGGGCAGGCCCAGGTCGACGATGGCCAGGTCCACCGGGTATTCGCGCGCCTGGTACAGGCCGTCTTCACCGTCGGCCGCCTGGTCGACGCGGTAACCGTCGGCTTCGAGCCGGCGCGCCAGTGTCAGCCGCAGCGGAGCCTCGTCCTCGATCAGCAGCAGGCGCATGGCGGGTCGGACTACGGCTGGCGGCCGCGCGTGTTGCCGGCGTCAACGAACACCACCCGCACCTCGCCCTTGGGGGTCACCACCTTGACGCGCCATGCCGCGCCGCGGCCGGACTCGGTCTTCTCGACCGACAACACGCGTCCGCCGGTCTGGCGCTGGGCCGCGGCCGCCGCCTGGTCACGGCTGACCTCGGCCCAGGCCGGCATCGACAAGGCCAGCACCATCGCGCAGCCGGCGAGCGCACGGCAGGTGTTGCGTATCCGGACACGGGAGGCGATGGTGCTCATGCCGGCATCGTACTACCGGCCCTGATGGAGCAGCGGAGCGACGGACACCCGCACCTGCAGGCTGCGCCCGGGGTGCTCCGGCAGCAGGGCCGTGTAGGTCTGACCGCGATAGTCGTACGTGACCTGGTAGCCGTTCAGCTGTTGCTGCACCTCGTTGATGGTCTGGCAGGTCTGCACCTGGCGGGGCACGGTTTCATATCGATCGCCATGCCCGCGTCCGGCGACGCGGTCGCCGGTGAAGGCGCCGACGACGGCTCCGAGCGCGGTCGCGGCTTCACGCCCGTGGCCTTTGCCGACCTGGTTGCCCAGCACCGCACCGGCCAGCCCGCCGACAATGGCGCCGCCGTAGTTGCGCGGTGCCTCGACGCGGTGATCCTCGTTGATCCAGTGGGTCGTGCATTCCTGGCGCGGAACAGTGACGCTGGTGTACTGCGCCTGCACGTCACGTACACGGGCGGTGTCGACGAAGGTCTCGGCCTGCGCGGCCAGCGTGGTGGCGGCCAGCAGGGGGAGCAGAATTACGACGCGTTGCATGGAGGGACTCCGGGGGTTGGGATGGAGCGTATGGTGCAGCCGGCTGCGTGAACGCCGGCTGAACGGAATGCAGGTCGTTGTGTCTGTCCAGCATGCACCGACCGGCCCCGGCGCGGATGGATGTCCGGCACATCCGTCGGACGCGCCGGGTACGCTACAGATCGAGCACCAGCAACGCGCTGTTGGAGCGCGAGCAACAAGGCAGGAAGCGGTCGTTGGCCTCCTGCTCCTGCGGCGTCAGAAACAGGTCCCAGTGCGCGGGTTCGCCCTCGAGCACCGTGGTCAGGCAGGTCCCGCAGACACCCTGGTGGCAGGACGTGGGGATCAACACGCCGTCATCCTGCAGCGCCTCGAGCACGGACTGGTGTGGGTACACCGGTATCACACGGCCGGAACGGGCCAGCTTGACCGAGAACTCCGGCTCCATGCGCCTCAACCCTCCCGGTAGTTGCCGGCGGCGAACCGTACCGGCGGCGCATCCGCATCGAAGCTCACGCCCAGCGGATCACGGCCTTCGCGCAAGGCGTCGAGTTGCTGCTGCAGCAGGCGCCGCAGCATCACGATGCCGCGGTCCGTCGTGGCCAGGTGTTCTTCCGAATGGCCGGCAATCGCGCCCTGGCTGACCATGGCCTCGACATCGTTGGGGTAGCGCTGGTGTTCCTCTTCCGTCATGTCTTCCCACAACTTGCCGTTCATGCGGGTGCGCATTTCCGACAAGGCGCCCGCCGTGCGTACGCGGCCGACTACGTAGATGCGGAAGTGATGGTCGTCGATCGGCAGTATCCATCCCAGGGATTCGACCCGACCGTATTGCTGCACGCGCGGGTCGGGAATCACGCGCAGGGTCGGCAGGCCGGCCTCGCTGATGCGGCGCAGCGTCTTGCCGTCGGGCTGCGGACGCAGCGAGATGGTGCGCACGCCATGGTCGCCGTACTCCCAGCGCACGTCCGGCTGGATCGCCATCTGTTCGACGAACTGGGTGCCGCTGAACGACGAGTGCAGGATCACCACATGGAACGGGTCGACCAGGTTCTCGTAGTGCTGCAGCCAGTTGCACGGAATGATGACCGGCCCGCCGCCGCCCAGGCTGTTGGCATTGGTCTCCAGGATTTCGCCTTCGTCCAGCGTCTCCAGGCATTCGTAACGTGGCAGCACCGGCTTCTTGTCGGGCGGGCCCATGTAGGCCCAGATCAGGCCGTATTGCTCCTGCACCGGATACCAGGGCTGGCGTACCTTGTCGCGCGCGCGCCCGCGCTCCGGCTCGCAGGGCTGATCGACGCAGCGGCCTTGCACATCGAACAGCCAGCCGTGGTAGCAGCAGCGGATGCCCTGTTCCTCGACCTTGCCGTAATACAGCGAGGTACCGCGGTGTGCGCAGTGGGGGTAGACCAGGCCGGGTCGTCCGCGTTTGTCGCGGAACAGGATCAGGTCTTCGCCGAGCACCCGCAACTTGCGCGGGGTGTCGGTGGCGTCGCTCACCAGCGCGACCGGGTGCCAGTAGCGGCGCAGCAACTCGCCCATCGGCGTGCCCGCGCTGACCTCGGTCAGTTCGGCGCGGTGCGTGCGTGCGGGCCGTCCGTAGGCGGTGCCGCTGTCGGGCACGATGGCGATGGTGCGGCGTTCGGTGGCGGTCGATGTCGGATGCATGTGGAGTGTGTTCAATTAACGCTCACGCCGGCTGCCTTGACCAGCGCCGCCCACTGCGGGAGTTCCGACTTCTGGACCGTTGCAAATTCGTCGGGCGTATTGCCCAGGGGCTCGAAGCCCAGGGCCTGCAGGCGTTCGCGCACCTCCGCGGTCTGCGTGATCTCGCGCAGGGCCGTCACCAGCTTGTCGACGACCGGTCGCGGCATCCGGGCCGGCCCCATGAATCCGAGCCAGCTGTCGAGCGCGAAGCCGTCGAAGCCTTGTTCCGTGAAGGTCGGCACCTGCGGCAACACGCTGACCCTGCGCGAGCCGGTGATGCCGAGGATCTTGATCTTGCCGCCGTCGAGGCTGGCCTTGGCCGTGGCCGGGTTCGCCCAGGCCACGTCCAGCACGCCACCATACATGTCCAGGTGGGCCGCGGCCTCGCCCTTGTAGGCAACGTGGTCCAGCGGTGCGCCGGTCTGGCGCTTGAACAACTCGCCCGACAGGTGGGCCGACGATCCGGTGCCCCAGGTGCCGTAGGTCACGCGTCCCTTGGCCTTGGCCCAGGTCACGAACTCCTTCAGGTTGTTGGCGGGATTGCCGGCCGGAACGACCAGCATCGGGCCACCGGTGGCGATCTGGGTCAGCGGCTGGAAGTCGGCGATCGGGTCGTACGGGACCTTTTGCAGCAGGGGCACCGTGGTGTGGGTCAGCGACAGCGTCAGCAGGATGGTGTAGCCGTCCGGCGGCGCCTTGGCGACGAAGTCCGTGGACAGGATGCCCGCCGCGCCTGGCTTGGCGTCGACGATCACCGGTTGCCCCCAGCGTTTGGTCAGGGCGGACTCGTAGGCGCGCGCCACGATGGCGATCGGCCCGCCACCGGTGCCGAATGGCACGATGCGAATCGTCCGGGTGGGATAGTCCGGTGTCTGTGCCAGCAACGGTGTTGCCGCCGTGGCGGCCAGGCCCATGATGAAATGGCGTTTGTTGATCGTCATGTTGTCTCCGTATATTGATGCAAGGCAAGGAAATGATGCTGCAGGCGATCGCAAGGAGACAAGTCGAAATTATGGATATGAGTTATGGCCAATCGTGATATCCGCAGCCTTGACGTCGGCATGTTGCGAGCATTCGAGGCGCTGGCGCAGGAGCGCAGCGTGTCCCGCGCGGCGGCGCGCCTGTTCCTGAGCCAACCCGCGGTCAGCGCGTCGCTGAACCGCTTGCGCGACACTTTCGGCGACCCGTTGTTCACCCGCACGGCCCATGGCATGGAGCCGACCGCACGCGCGCTGGCGCTCGCGCCCCTGGTCGACCGGGTGCTGGCCGACATCGCGACCTTGCTGGCGCCGCAGCACGGATTCGATCCGGCCGCGTCCGATCGCATCTTCCGCATCGCGGGTTCGGACCATGCCAGCCATCGGCTGCTGCCGGAGCTGAGTCGGCGGCTGCTGGCATCGGGTTCGCGGGTCCGCATCGTGTGGGAGCCGCCCGGTGTCTGGTCCTTGCGCGACCGGCTTCACAAGGGCGAACTCGATCTGGGCGTGGTGGCGCGCATCCAGTTGCCGCGTGACCTCGAGGTGGCCGAGTTGTACGAGGACCACTACGTGTATGCGATGCGGCGCGATCATCCGCGAGCCGGGACGCTTGCGACGCTGGACGATTTCTGCGCGACGCCGCAGATCTTTCTGGGTTACGGCACGTCGACGCTTGAAGACCTGATCGACGGAGCGCTGGCGCGGACCGGTCACCGGCGGCATACGCAGATCGCGGTCAGCAGCTTCGGCCAGATCGTCGACCTGCTGGGGCAGGGCGACTGCGCGGCCGTGATGCCCTGGCGCGTGGCGCAGGTGCACGAGGACGTGTTGCATGTGCAGCCCTTGCCGTTCGTGCTGCCGAGTTACAAGCACATCGTGTGCTGGGACAGCCGCTTCGATGCCGACGCCGGCAGCCAATGGATGCGGGATCAGATCTTCGAGATCTACGGCGCGACGGACCGGACGTCAAAGCGCGGCAAGCCTCGGGCCGCCGAGGGGCGTCGTGGCGCGAAGCGTCCCGGTGCTGGCGCGTCGACTGCGGGGGACGACGCGCCAGGCTGATCGGCGCGCAAGGCAATGCCGGCAAGCACCGCGGCCGGGTGATACTGCCGCCCGATGTGATCGTGCTGATCGAGGGCCTGAACACGGCGGCGGCGCAGCGCCTACCCCGCTCACTCCGCCATCGGCACGATACGCGGTTGCCGCGACTGCTGCATCTGCCAGCCCAGATGCGCGAGCAAGGCCGCGATCACGATGGCGCCGCCGAGCAGGGTCCGGCCGACTGGCACCTCGCCGTGCACCAGCCAGACCCAGACCGGGCCGAGTACCGGTTCGGCGGTGCCGATCAGCGCGGCCACGGCCGCCGGCAGCAGGCGCACGCCGGTGACGAAACACATCATGCCCAGCGCCAGGTTCAGTGCGCCGAACACGAACAGCCAGACGGCGTCGGTTGCGCCCACCCGCAGGTTGCCGGCCAGCACTAGGCCCGCAACCAGCGTGATCAGCGTGCCCAGGCAGACCGCCGGCATCATGCGGACATGGGCATTGCGGCGCGTGAGCACGGTCGCGCTGGCGAAGGCCAGTGCGATCAGCAGCGCCAGGCCGTCTCCGACCGGCGACACGCTGCCGTCGAGCGAGTCCGACACCATCACGGCGATGCCGGCCATCACCGCGGCGATCGCGATCCAGGTGCCGGCCCCGACCCGTTCGCGGAACAGCAGGAACATCATCAGCGCGGCGAACAACGGGGCGCCGGCCTGCATCAGCAGGATGTTGGCCACCGTCGTGTACGACAAGGCGACGATGAAGGACGTGGACGCGGTGGCGAAACACAGGCCGACGCCGATGCCGGCCCAGCCCATGTCCCGGAACAGCCGGGCCGTGCCACGCACGCCGTCGCGCCAGAACATGAAGCCCAGCAGAAATACGGCGGCACACAAGGAGCGCCAGAAGATGATGGTCCAGCTGTCGGTGACCTGCAGGAACCTCGCGATTGCGCCGCCGAAGCTCCAGATGGCCGCCGCACCGAACACCAGCCACGCGCCGCGCGCGTCCAGGCCTTTCGATGCCATGGTTGCCGGCTTCAGCGCTGGATCAGCTCGACCTTGTAGCCGTCCGGATCGGTGACGAAGGCGATCACTGTGGTGCCGCCCTTGACCGGACCGGCTTCGCGGGTGACGTTGCCGCCGGCCGCCTTGATCCGTTCGCAGGCGGCGTACGCGTCATCGACCTGCAGCGCGATGTGACCGTAGGCCGTGCCCATGTCGTACGAGTCGACACCGTGGTTGTAGGTCAGCTCCAGCTCGGCGTGGTCCGGATTGGAGCCGTAACCGACGAAGGCCAGCGTGTATTTGTATTCCTTGTTCTCCGAGGTGCGCAGCAGTTGCATGCCCAGGACCTTGGTGTAGAAATCGATCGAGCGTTGCAGGTCGCCGACGCGCAGCATGGTGTGGAGGATTCGCATGGTGTAGTGGTGGTGGGGCGGTTGAGGGATGGCCGGGCAGCGAGCGGCAGGATGGCACCGATCGGCGCGCCCGGCGCAGCCGCAAATTGTGGCACGCCGCCCGCAGGCCGATGGCTGATGCGGTCTTGCCTGCCGATGCGCTTGTCGGCGCGAGCCGCAGGCGTCTTGGCGCGACCCTGGCTGCGGGCGGTTTGCGCCGCGGCATCGTCTTGCCGCAGACCCTATTTGCGCGGAGCCCCCGGCAACTCGAACACCAGGCAGGTGGTGGTGGCATGTGCATACAGCTTGCCATCCGGCCCGACCAGGCGGGCTTCGGCGGTGGCAAGCTGGCGCCCGCTGTGGACAACGCGGCCTTCGGCGCGGACCCGCGGCAGGTCGGTGGTGATGGCACGCACCAGATTGACGCTGAGTTCGGCCGTGGTGTAGCCGCGCCCGGGCGGCATCGTGGTGTGCACCGCGCAGCCCAGTGCCGAGTCGAGCAAGGTCGCGAACCATCCGCCGTGCACGCTGCCCAGCGGGTTGTAATGTTCGAACCTGGGCCTGCCCTGGAACGTCGCGGTGCCGGGGCCCACATCCAGGATCATGAAGTCCAGGGTCCGGGCTATCGGCGGATATGGCAGCTCGCCGCGCAGCATGGCCTGCATCACTTCCAGGCCGGTCTTGCCGGCCACCTGTTGCGGCGTCGCGACGCCGCAGCCGACGCCGGCGTCGAGCAGGGCGCCGACGCGCTGTTCATCGGCCAGCCACTGGGCCAGCAGCGCATCGGAAGACATCGGGGTGGTGGAATCGGGCATGGTCATCGGCCTGGGTTGTTGTAGATGCAATGATTGTAGCTACAATCATTTGATGAATGCGTCCCGACCCCCCGCCACGCCGGCGTCCGTCACCGTCAAGCCGCGTGGCTGCACCAACCTGTTGCTGCACCAGCTGGTACGCCAGCTGGACCAGCTCTACGACGCCGAGCTGGGCAAGTCCGGTCTCAAGACCACGCAGTATTCGCTGCTGTCGCACGTGGTGCGACTGGGTCCCATCCGTCCGGGTGCGCTGGCGCGTGCCATGAAGATGCAGCCCTCGACGTTGACGCGCAACCTGCAGCTCTTGCAGGCGGCCGGCTGGGTCGCGGTCGGGGCCGGCGACGATGCGCGCAGCCGCAGCGTGTCGGCGACCGACAGCGGGCGCGAGAAACACCAGCAGGCTCAACGCCACTGGAAGGCCGTGCAACTGGAACTCAATCGGCGCCTGGGCGAGAGCCAGGTGGCCGCATTGCACCTGCAACTGAACCAGGCCATGGCGGGCCTTGCAATAACGGCCGCAGCGAAAGATTCCGATGACAACTGACACTTCCTCGACCCCGGCCGCATCGACCGGTCACGCATTCTGGCTGGTGCTGCTGGCCGCTGCCGGCACCTTCGCATTGACCATGGGTGTGCGCCAGACCATGGGGCTGTTCCTCGGGCCATTGAACACGGCCACCGGACTGGGTCTGGCCCAGATCAGCCTGGCGTTCGCCTTCGGCCAGCTGTTCTGGGGGGTGACGCAGCCCTTTGCCGGCATCATGGCCGATCGGGTCGGCACCGGCCGAGTGCTGCTGGCGGGCGTACTGCTGGTGACGCTGGGCACCTTTCTCACACCATGGATGACCAGCACCGCCGGCCTGATCCTGGCCATCGGCATCCTGGCCGCGGGGGGCGCGGGCATGGCGGGGCCCGCCGTACTGATGGCCGCGAGCAGCCGCCTGGTGGCGCCTGAGCGGCGCGGCCTGGCCAGCGGCATCGTGAACGCTGGCGGGTCGATGGGCCAGTTCCTGATGGCGCCGCTAGCCGGAGCCTTGCTGGTGGGCATGGGCTGGGCCAATGCGATGCAGGTGATGGCCGTGTGCGTGTTGCTGGCCTTGCCGGCCGCGTTCGTGCTGCGCGGCCATGCGCGGCAGATGTCGGATCCGGGGAAGGCGGCGATCGGTACCGGCGCGGCGATCCGTACTGCGCTGCGTGACCGTTCCTACCTGTTGCTGGCGGCGGGCTTCTTCGTCTGCGGCTTCCACGTGGCCTTCCTGGCCACCCACCTGCCGGGCGTGATCGCGGCTTGCGGCCTGCCGGTGGCGTTCGGCGCATGGTCGCTGGCATTGCTCGGCCTGTTCAACGTGGTGGGCAGTGTGGCCATCGGCTGGGCCATCGGGCGCTGGCGCATGAAGTCGTTGCTCTCGCTGATCTACGCAGTGCGCGCACTGGCCGTGTTGCTGTTCCTGCTGGCGCCCAAGACCGGCCCGGTGGTGCTGGTGTTCGCCGCGGTCATGGGCCTGACCTTCCTGTCCACGGTGCCGCCGACGGCCGGGCTGGTGGTGAAGTTCTTCGGCCTGTCCAACATGGCGACCTTGTTCGGCCTGGTGATGCTGACGCACCAGGTCGGCGGCTTCTTCGGTGCCTGGCTCGGGGGCCAGGTGTTCGAGGCCACCGGACAGTACGACATCGTCTGGATCATCGACATTGCGCTGGCGGTCGCGGCAGCCCTGCTGCACCTGCCGATCCGCGAACGGCCTGTGGCGCGCATGGCGGCGGCCTGAGTGCGCGCGCGGCGGCGACGCGGCACGGACCGGGCCCATAATGGAGCGGCATATCCATTCCTTGGCAATTGCCACAACCCTGAACAGGAGACAGCCATGATCAAGTCGGGAATCGACCAGGACGCCATCATCAACATGTTCTCGCAAGCCACGGCCAAGCAGGGCGAGGCCTTGCGCAAGGCGGTCGGCGAAGCCACGCTCAAGGCCTTGCAGGGCCGCGAGCTGACCATGGAGAACATCCGCAAGGTGATCAAGACCATGACGCAGGCCAGTTCCGCCGGTGCCGCGCTGAACCCGGCCGGTCCGCAGGACATCGAGGCCATGCTGGGCAAGGCGTTCGCCGGCATGGACGCCGCCTTGCTGCAGGCGGTGCAGGCCAATCGCAAGGCGCTCGAGCAGTTCGCCGCCCAGGGCGTGGACATGCAGGGCAAGCAGATGAAGACCGCGCTGGCCAATATCGAGAAGATGGAGGACGTGTTCTTCGATGCGGTCGGCAAGGCCGTCAAGGACACCAGCGGGCCGTTGCAGGGGCCGTGGCAGCAAGTGTTGTCGTCGATGAAGCTCAGCGGCACCGGGACCGGCAACACGGCCAGCGAAGCCCTCGAGCAGCTGATGGCGCAATCGCGCAGCGCGATGCGCGACAGCCGCGCCAGCAGCATGAAGGCGGCGCAGGCCATGATGGACAGTTATACCGCGCTGGTCAGCGGTGTGTTGATCGGCATGTCCGAAGGACTGGCGCAAGCCAGCTCGGCAGGTGAGGGACGTGCACGCAAGAAGTGACGCCGTGCCCTTGTCGGGCGGGCGTCCCGCGACGGGCTCCCGGCAGATCCTGACCCTGAGCCGGGGCCATGGCCGGGCGTGGCTGGGGCGTCTGGCCCGGTGCATCGGCCTGGGCGCGTGGCTGCTGGTACTGGGCCCGGCCGCCGGTGCCGCGCCGTTCGAGGATTCGATGGCGCAGCGCATGCTGGCCTGTACCGGCTGCCACGGCAAGGACGGCCGGGCCGAGGGCAATGTCTACTTCCCGCGCATCGCCGGCAAGCCGGCGGGGTATCTGTTCAACCAGCTGCGCAATTTCCGGGACGGGCGGCGTTCCTATGCCCTGATGACCGGCATGGTCACTGTTCTCAGTGACGATTACCTGCGCGAGATCGCGCAGCATTTTTCCGCACTCGAGTTGCCGTACCCGCCGCCGGCGGCATCGAACCTGTCGGTGCAGTCCGCCAGGGTGGCGCAGGCGTTGATCGAGCAGGGCGATCCGCAACGCAGGCTGGCTGCATGCACCGCGTGCCACGGCGCCGCGCTGACCGGAGTGTTGCCCCATGTGCCCGGCCTGCTCGGCTTGCCGCGCGACTACATCAACGCGCAGCTCGGAGCCTGGAAGACCGGGCAGCGCCATGCGGGCGCGCCCGATTGCATGGCGCAGGTGGCGCGCAGCCTGACGGTCGACGAGGTTGCCGCCATCAGCAGCTGGCTGGCCGCGCAAGCCCTGCCCGCCAACACCCATGCGGTTGCCGCCGGCGCGCTCGATGCCCAGGGTGCGCGCGCGCGACCCGCGTGCGGCAGCGCGCCGGAACTCGCAGGGCCGTCCCGATGAGTCGGCGCAGTCGCGGCGCCGTGTTTATCGTGCTCGTGGCGCTGGTGGTGGCCGCCGGCCTGTGGTGGTGGCGTGCCGGTCCGTCGCAGGCACCCGCGTCGTTGCCCGGTGCTGCGCCGCAGCCGAACGCAAGCCGGATCGCGCAAGGCGCCTACCTGGCGCGCGCGGGCAACTGCATGTTGTGCCACACGCCGACCGGTGGCGCGCCGTACGCCGGCGGGCGGGCGATCGAGACACCGTTCGGAACGGTGTATTCGAGCAACCTGACGCCGGACCGGGAAACCGGCATCGGTACCTGGACCTCGGTCGACTTCTGGCGCGCCATGCACGAGGGTCGCTCCAAGGACGGACGCCTGCTGGTGCCGGCTTTCCCGTATACCAGCTTCACCCAGGTCAGCCAGGACGATGCCGACGCCTTGTTCGCCTACCTGCGCAGCCTGCCGGCGGTGCGCCAGCCCAACCGCCCGCATGCCTTGCGTTGGCCGTACGACTCGCAGCTGGCACTGGCGGCGTGGCGCACGCTGTATTTCAAGCCGACGGTTTTCCAGGGCGATCCGGCCCGTGATGCCGATTGGAACCGGGGCGCCTATCTGGTGCGCGGACTGGGCCATTGCAGTACCTGCCACACGACACGCAACCTGCTCGGTGCGGTAGACGATCGCCTGGACCTCTCGGGCGGACCGATGCCGATGCAGAATTGGTATGCGCCGTCCTTGGTGCGGGCGTCCGAGGCGGGGCTGGGCGACTGGACCATCGAGGCCATCGTTCAGTTGTTGCAGACCGGCGTTTCCGGATCGGCCAGTGTCATCGGCCCGATGGCCGAGGTCGTGCTGCACAGCACCCAGCACCTGACCGAGCCTGACCTGCGCGCGATCGCGGTCTACCTCCAGTCGCTGTCGCAGGACAAGGAGCCGCCGCTCCCGGAGCGCAACGCTGCCGTGGCCACGGGCTCGGCCATGGGTGCCGACATCTACGACAAGCAATGTGCAAGCTGCCATGGTGACAACGGCCAGGGCGTGGCCGGTGCCTATCCGGCGCTGGCCGGCAACCGCGCGGTGACGATGGCCAATACCGCAAACCTGGTGCAGGTCGTGTTGCACGGCGGATTCGCGCCCGCCACGCAAGGCCATCCGCGCCCGTTCGGCATGCCGCCCTACAAGCTCGAACTCGACGACCGTTCGGTGGCCGCCGTATTGACCCATATCCGTTCGGCGTGGGGCAATCGGGCCGATCCGGTGCGTGAACTCGACGTGAGCCGTTATCGCGGTACCGCGCCGCAGTGAGCGTGCAGCCATGCGCGCCACGGGCGCGATGGCGGCACGCTGCGGGAATCAGAGGAATCGGGACAGGAAACCCGGCAGCGCGGTGCGCACCGCACCCCAGGTGCGCCAGGCGATGAAACCCCGGCGGGCCCAGCGCATCGCCGTGGCCGGACGCAGGATCACCAGCGCGCCGACCACCGCCGTGACCGTCAGCGGGTACTGCAGCGCGAACCACTTGCAGCGGTCGAACCCGTCGACCAGCCGGTCGCCGACATGCAAGGCCCGGGTGACCGGTCGTGTCTGCACGGCCAGTGTCCGGCGTTGTTGGGCGATCCGCTCAAGCAGCCGCCCGCGCCGCAACTGCAGTTCAATCAGACGTTCTTGCATGTCCGGACGCTTCTCGCAGGCGCTGAAGGTCTTCGCGCAATTCGCCCAGGCTGGCCGCGAACGGAGAGTCGTCGCGCCGTGCCATCTGCATCAGCGCCCGGTAGGCGAGCACGGCGCAGACTGCGAATCCGACCGTGAACACGCCCAGCACGCCCAGTCGCAACTCCCACAGCCACAGGGTGAGCAGCGCCACCAATAGCAGCGCGGCAATGGTGGCGGTGAACATCAAGGCCTGCGCCAGCAGCAACATGCGCATGATGCGCAGCTTCTCGACCTCGACCTCGTTGCCCAGCAACTCGACGCGGGTCTGCAGCATCGCCATCAGCGTGATGGACAGGTTCTGCAAACTGGCCAGAAGACCTTCGCGTGCTCCCTGCGCTGGCATGGTGTCGTCGCCCCCCGGCACTGGATGGTGCGGGGAAATCAGCGGCGACCGATGATCAGGCCGACCAGCAGGCCGACGCCGGCCGCAATGCCGACGGCGGTCCAGGGCGACTCGTGCACATAGGTGTCGGTGGCGCGCGCGGCGGCCCGGGTCTTGGCCATCAGTGCGGCCTCGGCCTCGCCCAGACGCTGCCTGGCTCCGTGCAGCCGTTCCTGGATGCGCGCTCGCATGGTGGCGACCTTCTCGCCCGCCTGGTCTGCCGTTGCCTGCAACATGTCCTCGGCGTCGGCGATCACCGATTTCATGTCGGTGACCAGCTGTTGCTGCTGGTTGAGCTCGGTATGTTCGTTGTCCATCGCAATGACTCCTGTTTGGTTGCGGGTGTTCCCGATGAGGGTACCAGATTCGGCGTGGCACGATGGATGGTGCATGGTGCAAAGGGGCATTGCCGTGCGCACGATGCGCGTGCCGCCAGCGCGCGGGTAAAGCCCCCACAGACCCGCGACGGCCGGGCGTTCAACGGCGCGCGCCGCGCCAGAACGTGAGTCCGCCCAGCAGCGCGAAACCCAGTCCGACCCAGGGCAGGCGCTCGAACCCGAGACCGATGCCGGCGGCACCGCCGATCGCGGCACCCAAGGCGGTGCCGAAATACAGCATCGACGTGTTCAGGCTGAACAGCACCGGCGCCTGGTGCAGGGAGACACGGGCCAGTCGCGCCTGCGTCGGGGCCATCATGCCGAAGCCGGCGGTGGCCCAGACCATGAACACGGCCATCATTCCCGCGTAACACCCACCCGTCTGTGGCGCCAGCAGCATCATCAGCGACAACACGGCGAGTTGCCAGCGCAGGGTGCGCATCGGCCCGAAGCGGTCGTTCGCCCAGCCGCCGCTCAGCGTGCCGGCGACACCCGCTACGCCGATCAGCATCAAGGTCAGCGACAAGCGCTCCGGGCTCATCGGGTTGAGCGCCTGGAACACCGGACCGGAATACGAGAACACGGTGAAGACGGCGCTGAAATACATCAGCGTCAGGCCCAGGCTGCGCACCACCTCGCCATGCAGCAACACCTCGCCCAGGCCACGCAGCGTGGCCCCCGGCGCATCGACACGACGCGGCATCCGCTGTGACACCAGGACCAGCATCAGCAGCGTGCAGGCGGCAATGGCCAGCGTCGGCACGCGCCAACCGTACCGCAGGCCCAGCCAGGCCCCCAGCGGCAGGCCGATCACGTAACTCAGGCTCATGCCCAGGAAGGTCACGGACAAGGCCTTTCCGCGCAAGGCCGGCTCCACGATGGCCACGGCGATGCTGGCGGCGATCGGTGTGAACACGGCGCCGGTACCCATCATCACCCTTCCCAGCAGCAGGGTCGGCAGGTCGGGGGCCCAGGCGCACAGCAGCATTCCGCCGGCGAACAGCACCAGGGCCAGCTGCAACGCGGCCTTGCGTTGCCAGCGGCCGGTGCCCAGCAGCACCATCGGCGCCAATACCGCGCAGGCCACGGCGTAGGCGGTCATGGACTGGCCGGCGGCTCCGAGGCTGACCTGCAGCGACCGCGCCACCGGCTGCAGGATACCGGCCAGGCTGAACGCGCCGGTGCCGATCACCAGGTTGCAGGCCGCCAGCAGATACAGAAGTGGCGGCACCGGGGTCGGGGAGTTCAGGGAGGGATGGACGGAGGAAGCGCAAGGCCGGCGCGTTGCATGGCTGCGCGCAGGCGATCCGGATAGTCGGTGATGATACCGTCCACACCCCAGCCGATCAGGCGGTCCATGTCGGCGGCGTCGTTGACGGTCCAGGGAATCACCTTCAATCCGAGCGCGCGTGCCGCCGTGACGGCAGCGGCATCGATCTGGCGCGCGTTCGGTGACCAGATCGCGCCGCCACTGGCGCGCACCATGTGGGCCGTCGACGGATGTGTCTGCCAGTCCATGCCGGCGGTCCATGCGCGGTCGCGCACATTGTTGAAACCCGCCGATTCGGTCGTCAGGTAGGCGGTTGCGATGGCCGGCTCGCGCTGCTGGACCCGGCGCAGGCTGCGCCAGTCGAAACTCTGGATGCTCACACGCTGGACCATGTCGGCAGCGCGCACGGCCGCCAGCACGCTGTCGACGAAAGGCGCGACATCGGGCGTGTCGTCGCTCCGGTGCGGGAAGATCTTGGTCTCGATGTTGAAGTTCACATGATCGGCACCCAGGCGCCGGACCAGCGCAAACACCGACGCCAGCGTCGGAACGGACTGGCCGTCCCGCGCCTGCTGTGCTGGAAAAGCGCGGGCATAGGGGCTGGCGGGATCGAGCCGGCCGACGTCGTAGGCCTGCAATTGCTGCAGGCTCAGCGAGCGGATCAGCGGGCCGGGCCCGGGCAGCCAGCGGCCGGTCGCATCGCGGGTCAAGGCCGGATTCAAGGCCGGGTCGTGCGAGACCACCGGCACGCCGTCGGCGGTGATGGCGACATCGAGTTCCAGCGTGCTCACGCCCAGCCGCAGCGCATGCGCGAAGCCGGCCAGCGTGTTCTCGGGCATCAGGCCGCGCGCGCCGCGGTGGCCTTGCAGGTCGAAGGCCGAGGCCGGTGCCACGGTCAGGGCGGTGGCGATCACGAGCAGCCGGGCGGACCGCATCGCGCCGCTGCGCAGGAGAGCGATGGCCTTGGGCATGGTGTCGGTCCGGTGGCGCGCAGGCGTGCCGTGGCGGGCCGGTGCGGCTGGGGGGTTGCGGCGCCGCAGCGCCGTCAGTGTCCCAGGATCTTGGACAGGAAGTCCTTGCTGCGCTCGTTCTGCGGGTTGTTGAAGAACTCGGTGGGCGTGTTCTGCTCGACGATCTGGCCCTGGTCCATGAAGATCACCCGGTCGGCCACGGCCTTGGCAAATCCCATCTCGTGCGTCACGCACAGCATGGTGATGCCCTGATCGGCCATCTCGACCATGACGTCGAGCACCTCCTTGATCATCTCCGGGTCGAGCGCCGACGTGGGCTCGTCGAACAGCATGATCTTGGGCGTCAGGCACAGGGCCCGGGCAATCGCCACGCGTTGTTGTTGTCCGCCCGAGAGCTGCAACGGGTATTTCTTCGCCTGCTCGGCGATGCGCACCCGCTCGAGCTGGGCCATGGCCTTGGCCTCGGCGTCCTTCTTGGGCATCTTGCCGACCCACATCGGCGAGAGCGTCAGGTTCTCGAGCACGGTCAGGTGCGGGAACAGGTTGAACTGCTGGAACACCATGCCGACCTTCTTGCGCACGTCGTCGACCGCCTTGACGTCGTCGGACAGCTCGACGCCGTCGACGACCAGCCGGCCTTCCTGGTGTTCCTCGAGCCGGTTGATGCAGCGGATCAGCGTCGACTTGCCCGAGCCCGACGGGCCGCAGATGACGATGCGCTCGCCGAGCGCGACCTGCAGGTCGATGTCGCGCAACACGTGGAAGTTGTTGCCATACCACTTGTTGAGTTTGTCGAAGATGATGATGGGTTCTGCCATGGTGTGGGTCCGGATACGGGTGATGGAGCGGCGCCTGGGTTGGCGGTGCCTATCGGGCCTTGCCCTTGTTGACCTGCTTCTCGACCCAGACACTGTAGCGGGACATCGAGAAGCAGAAGGCGAAATAGATCAGGGCGATGAACAGGTAACCCTCGATCTTGAACGGCCGCCAGTTGGCGTCGGAGTTCAGCGCCATGCCGAGTGCACCGGTGAGTTCGTACAGGCTGACGATGGTCACCAGCGAGGTGTCCTTGAACAGGCTGATGAAGTTGTTCATGATGCTGGGAACGACCATGGCCAGCGCCTGCGGCAGCACGATCTTGTATTGGGTCTGCCAGTACGACAGGCCCAGCGTCGCGGCGGCCTCGATCTGCCCCTTGGGGATGGCCTGCAGGCCGCCGCGGATGACCTCGGCCATGTAGGCCGCGGCGAACAGCGTGATCCCGATGATCACCCGCACGAGCACGTCGATCGACATGCCGACCGGCATGAACAGCGGGAACATGAACGAGGCCATGAACAGCACGGAGATCAGCGGCACGCCCCGGATCAGTTCCACGTAGATGGTGCAGACCGTGCGAATCGCCGGCAGGCTCGAGCGCCGGCCCAGCGCCACCACCATGCCGATCGGAAACGCCATCATCATCGACAGCACCGACAACATGATGGTCAGCGGAAGTCCGCCCCAGCGATCGGTCTCGACCTTTTCCAGGCCCATCACGTTGCCGTACATCAGCGTGAAGAAGATGGCCAGCATCACGATCCAGGCCGGCAGCAGCCAGGATTTCCAGAAGGCGCGGGTGCAGCTGCCCACCAGCAGCGCCAGCATCAGGATGGTCGCCAGCAAGGGTCGCCACTGGTCTTCGTACGGATAACGCCCGAACAGGATGATGCGGTATTTCTCGGCCACGACACCCCAGCAGGCGCCCGCACCATCGACGCGGCAGGCGTCATAGTCGGGCAGCCAGGCCGCCCGGATGACGGCCCAGCTGAAGAACGGCGGCAGGACCGCCAGCAACGCGGCCAGCACGACGATCGTCATCACGCCGGTCTTCCAGTCGCCGAACAGGTTGATACGGATCCAGGCGACCGGGCCTTCGGTCGAGACGGGCGCCGGTCGCGGCGCGATCGGTTCAAACGTTTGTGCGCTCATGGTGTCGGTCCGATCAGCGTTCCTGGATTGCCGCGCGGGCGTTGTACCAGTTCATCAGCAAGGACGTGGACAGGGACGTCGTCAGGTAGACCAGCATCACGATGGCGATGGCCTCGACGGCGCGGCCGGTCTGGTTCAGCGAGGTGTTGGCGATCGACACCACGTCGGGATAACCGATGGCCACGGCCAGCGATGAGTTCTTGGTCAGGTTCAGGTACTGGTTCGTGACCGGCGGAATGATCACGCGCAGCGCCTGCGGCAGCGTCACCAGGCGCATCACCTGGCGCGGGTGCAGTCCCAGTGCCGCGGCCGCTTCGCCTTGGCCGGCCGACACCGACTGGATGCCCGAGCGCACCACTTCGGCCACGAATGCCGCCGTATACATCGTCAGACCGAGCAACACAGCCAGGAACTCTGGCGTCAATGCACCGCCGCGCTCGATGGAGAAGTCGCCCTTGATCGGGAACTCGAAATCCAGGGGGGCGCCGCCGGCCCACCAGGCCAGCACGCCGGTGACGATGCAGATCGCCAGCGGAACCCAGAACATGCTGCGCAACTGCCCGGTCGCCTCGAAACGGCGATAGGCCCAGTTGCGATAGGCAAAACCCAGCACCGCACCTGCAACCAGGCCAAGCGCACCCCACAGATGGCCGATCTCCCAGATCGGCTTGGGAAAGATCAGTCCGCCCTTGGCCAGGAACATCGGGCCCAGCACCACGGCGTCCTGCACATAGGGAAGGGTCTCGGTGAGCAGCAAGTACCACATCAGCAACTGCAGCAGGATGGGGACGTTGCGGAACATCTCGACATAGGCATAACACAGGCCGCGCACCAGCGCGTTGCGCGAAAAGCGGCCGACGCCGATCAGCGTGCCCAGGATGGTCGTGAGAATGATGCCGAGAACCGCCACACGCAGGGTGTTGACGATGCCGACCAGATAGGCTTTCCAGTAGGGGGCGGCAGAATCGAACGAGAACAGGCTCTCGCCGATATCGAAGCCGGCCGGATCGCCGAGGAAATCGAAGCCGCTCTGGATGCCGCGGGCCTGCATGTTGATCATCGTGTTCCTGGCCAGGAACCACACGGCCAGGGCCACGACACCGATGGCCAGGATCTGGTAGATGACGCCGCGGAACGCCTGGCTGCGCCAGGACCACCGGTTCTTCTTCGTGGGGGCTTTATCCGTCATGGGCACTGCTTCTCATGCTTCGCGCGCAGACGCGCGAACAAAAAAAAGCTGCTGCCGAGGCGCAGAATGCGTTCCGGCAGCAGCGTCTTGCACGGATCGAGCGGTCGATCAGCGCGCCGGGTACGGATACATCAACCCGCCCTTGTTCCACAGGTTGTTGAGACCGCGGGGCAGGTTCAGGGCCGTCTTCGGGCCCAGGTTGCGGTCGTAGCTCTCACCGTAGTTGCCGACCGACTTGATCACGCGTGCCAGCCAGTCCTTGTCCAGGCCCAGCAGCTTGCCGGTGTCTTCGTTGCCACCGCCGAGCAGGCGCTGCACCACCGGATCGTCGCTGGAGGCCTTCATCTGGTCGACGTTGGCCTGCGTGACGCCGTATTCTTCGGCTTCCATCATGCCGTACATGACCCACTTGACGATCGCGAACCATTCGTCGTCACCCCGGCGCACCATCGGGCCGAGCGGTTCCTTGGAGATCAGCTCGGGCAGGATCATGTGTTCCTTGGGGTCCTTCGCCTCCTTGGTGCGGACCGAGGACAGGCCGGAGGCATCCGTCGTGTACGCGATGCAACGACCCGAGAAGTAGGCGCTGGTGGCGGCCTCGACCTTCTCGAACACAACCGGCTTGATGTTCAGGTTGTTGGCCTTGGAGTAGTCGGTCAGGTTCTTTTCGGTCGTGGTGCCGGACTGCACGCACACGGTCTGGCCCTTGAGCTGCTTGGCGCTCTTCATCTTGGTGCGCGTGGGCACCATGAAGCCCTGGCCGTCGTAGTAGTTCACGACCGTCATCGACAGTCCGAGCGATGCGTCGCGCGACAGCGTGAACGTGGTGTTGCGCGCCAGCACGTCGATCTCGCCGGACTGCAGCGCGGTGAAGCGTTGCTGGGCGGTCAGCGGAACATACTTGACCTTCTCGGCGTCGCCCAGCGTCGCGGCGGCCAGTGCCTTGCACACGTCGACGTCCAGGCCGGACCATTTGCCGGTCGAGTCGGCCGCGGCAAATCCGGCCAGGCCGGTGTTGACGCCACACACGACCTGTCCTCGCGACTTGATCGCATCCAGCGTCTTGCCCGCGTGGGCGGCTGGAGCAGCCAACATCGCCCCGAAGGCAGCCAGCGCGACGGCGGCGAGTTGCAGTTTGCTTGATTTCATTGAGGTTCCTCCAATTCAATATAGATGGACACACATCGCAGTCGGCCACGACCGGCTGCGGCACATACGTCCTGCGGATGACTGTATCGTCTTCACGTTTTTGTTACATCGGGGTTTACTCGGACGCACCATGCAAGATGCGCATAGGCACATCCTGGTGCATCTTCCACCGCGATGACGATCATTAGCAGGATTCGTGCCTTGCCGCGCTCGATCGCGGCGGCGTCAGGGGCGGGAGGTGGCGTCGGCGTCGGCCTCGTCCAGTGTGTCGTCCAGCGACCGGCCGTGGCGCATGCGCCGGTACAGCGGCAGTGCCAGCAGGCCGGCGAGCACGAACAGGACGATCGAGCTGGCAATGCGCCAGCGCGAGTCGACGGTCAGTCCGCTGCCGGCCAGGGCGAAGATCAGCGCCTGCGGCAGATAACCGACGAAACTGCCGGCGAAGAACGGCGTGGTCTTGATGCTCGATACCCCTCCGACCAGGTTGGTGATCAAGTTGCTGCCCACCGGCAACAGCCGGATCAGCAGCGTCATCGTGAACGGGTCGCCGCGGATGAAGTCGTCGAAACGCCGGAGCTTGTCGGGGAAGATGCGCCGCACCACGGCCCGACCGAACCACCGGGAATAGTAGAACGCCAGCATGCAACCGCCGAGCGTGGCGACCGCACTGAGTACGGTGCCGCTGAGCACGCCGAACACGTAGCCACCGAAGAAGGCGACGATCTGCCGCGGCAAGCCGAGCGCGGTGATCACGGCACCGGCGGCGAGAAACACGCCGAACCCCTGGTAGCCGTGGCCGCGCACATTGGCGTTGATCCATTCGCGTTCGAACAGGTGCTCCAGGCCGGCCTGCTTGACCAGCAGGCCCAGGCCGATCAGCGACAGGATCAGGAAGATGCCGCGCAACCAGACGGGCAGTTGGGGCTTTCTCATGGGCAGGGTGTCGCGGAAGGTGGCCAGCCGCATGACATGCGACAGCCGCCGATTGTGCATGAACCGTTCGTCGGCGACGGCGCGCCGGCCCGCAGGGGCGCCTGCGCCGATCAGATGTAGCCGGGTACCGGCCTGGTGTGGCGCATGTGCAGCGACATGCCCAGTGCGGCCATGTGGTTGGCGTTGCGGCCCAGGATGGTCTGCGACAGCGGCAGGAACTCGGTCTCTTCGTAGCGGGCGTGCGCGTGGTATTCCTTGACCAGCTGCTGCACCGCCACCGCGTCGAGCGTGGTGTCGTGCCCCTTGGCGATCTGCCGGAGCTGGGGCTTGATGCGCGACCACCATGCTTCGATCTGCCGGTGCTCCGTCGTCAGCCGCTCGACCATGGTCCTGACGTGTTCGTGCTCCCGGCCCTTGGCGGCGCTTTGCATGACGGCGGGAAACAGTTCGCGCTCCTCTTCGCCATGGTGTTCCAGGATCACCGCATCGAAGAAGGCCAGCATGTCGGCCGCCACCTTGCGCGCGCGTTGCGCCGGCTCCATCAGGGCCGGCAATTCGCCGAGCGCGTCAAGGTGGCCGATGATGCCGACATGGCACTGCGAGAAGTTCGCAATCGGTGCGTCCTGGCTGGCGGGCATGGTGTCATCGGTCATGGTCGGTCTCCTCGCACGGATAAGGTATTCGATCGTCATTGTGTCCGGCATCGGTGCGGCGAGGTTTGATTCCGGTCAAGCGACCGGACCGGTGCACCGGTCGCGGTCGCCGCCGGTTCACTGGACCAGGGGCGTGTCGGCCGCCTCCAGGTCGACACCCACGACACGGGCCTGGCCGGCCAGCAACTGCAGATACTGGCGCAGCGCGGTGACGAAGCTGTGTTGTCGCAAGGCCATCGCAACCGCGCCCCGCACGGCGGTGAACGGCTGGTCCTGGCCCGGTTCGCGCCCCAGGATCTCGACCACATGCAGGCCGAAGCGGCTGTGCACCAGGCGCGGCAATACGCCGATCTGGGTCTGCGCGAACAGCTCGCGTGCCAGCTCGGGCGCGACCGCGTCACGCGTGAGCCAGCCCAGGTCGCCGCCGTCGGCGCCGCTCGGGCAGTTGGAGAACTCGCGCGCCGAGCGGGCGAAACCCTCGCTGCTGCTGCCGTCGTGGCAACGCACGTCGAGCAGGCAGGCTTCGGCGCGATCGCGCAGCTTCACGACGTCCATGCCCTGGGTCAGCGCGAACAGGATATGGCGCGCATGCACCTTCTCGCCGGTGCGGTAACTTGCCGCATGGGCCAGGTAATGGCGCTCGCAGGCCTGCTCCGTCGGCTCGGGCACCACGACCTGCTGTTCGATCAGCTGGTCGATGGCATCGCTGGCGGCTTCGCTGACGATGCCGTCTTCGCCGACCGTGTCGTCCGGCGACAGCAAGCCGGCGGCCTGCGCTGCCTGGCGCAGCAATTCGGTGCAGGCGCGCTGGCGCAGCTCCTCGGCGGTGGGCGCCGCACCCGCGGCATGCAGCGCGACGCCGTTGATGGCGGCGACTGGCGCATTGGCGGATGCCGTTGGCAGGGCCGTGGGGGATGTGAAGTCGGTCATCGGTTTGCCCTTTCGGTTCACGGTTCAGACGCCGGCGCCAGGCTGGCGCGGCTGGTTGTGCCCCGCGGGCACGTTCAGGCGGCGGCTGCGCACCATCTGGTGCGGACGGAACAGGTAGGCCACGGTGGCAAATCCGCTCCAGACATGGACCAGCCGGCTGAACGGGAACAGCAGGAAGATGGTCATGCCCAGCACCAGGTGCAGCTTGAACGGCCAGTCCACGGCGACCAGCAAGGATGCATCGGGACGGAAGGTCACGATGCGTTGCGCCCATTCCGACAACAGCAACATGACATTGCCGTCGTTGTGTGCAAACGAGAACGGCAGCGTGACCAGGCCCAGCACCAGTTGCACCCACAGGATCAGCAGGATGGCGATGTCGGTGCGGTGGCTGGTCAACCGGATGCGCGGGTCGAACAGCCGGCGGTGCAGCAACAGGCTCAGGCCGACGAAGCAGATGGCGCCGGCGATGCCGCCGGCCGTGACGGCAATCATCTGCTTCTGGCCGGGGGTGATGAAGGGCTCGTAGACCCAGTGCGGCGTCAGCAGGCCGACGAAGTGGCCGAAAAACAGGAACAGGATGCCGGCGTGGAACAGGTTGCTGCCCCAGCGCAGCGTGCCGGTGCGCAACATCTGCGAGGAATCGCTCTTCCACGTGTACTGGTCGCGGTCAAAACGCGCCAGGCTGCCCATCAGGAACACCGCCAGGCAGACGTAGGGGTAGACGTTGAACGCGAAATTGTGCAGGTAGGTCTGGATGCTGCTCATGATGGGGCTCCTTCATGCATGGCGGCGCCCTTGCGCCGGACAATCTGTATGGTCTGTTCTTCTCCGGGCCGCGCCTGGCCCTTGGTCGAGCAGCCGTCGAACACCGGGGGTTCGGCCCAGCTCTCGTCGAGGTCGTCTTCCTTCGGCACGGTGACGGCCTGCGCCTTCTCGCCGGCCAGCTCCAGCAATGCGCCCAGTACGCTGGCATACGGACTTTCGTGCTTCTGCAGCGCGGCGAAGATGGCGTTGAAGATATGCGCCATCTCGGCCAGGAAGGCCTGTGCCTCCTTCGGGGGCTGGGTCGACACGAATTCCAGTACCACCGGCAGGTAGTCGGGCAGTTCGCCTTCGGCCAGGTAGAGCCCGGCTTTTTCGTAGGTCTGGGCCAGGTCGATCATGGCCGGACCCCGGTCGCGCGAGTCGCCGTGCACATGTTCGAACAGGTGCAGCGAGGTTGCGCGTCCGCGGTCGAAAAGCGCAACGTATTCCGCCTCGTTGTCCAGGATGTCGCGCCGCGCAAGCAGGGTCAGCAGGGCTTCGATCTCGCCCAGGCGGGGCGCGGACAAGGCCTGCTCGGCGCGCAGCACGTCGCGCATCTGGGGCAGGGCCTGGCGCAGCCCGGAGTCGGGATACCCGAGCAGCACTGCCAGCGTGCGCAGGGTGCGGGCGGCCGCGACGGGTTTGTTGGAACCGAACATGTTCATACCTCCGCCCGGATCGGGATGGTGCGTTTCTTCTCGCTGCCGAACAGGCTGACCTCGCCGGTCCCTTCCGAGCAGCCGTTGCCGAAGCTGAAGCCGCAGCCGCCGCGCACGTTGAACGTGTTCTCGGCGTATTCGCGGTGCGTGGTCGGGATCACGAAACGGTCTTCGTAGTTGGCGATTGCCATCACCTGGTACATCTCCTCGACCTCGGCCGTGGAGAGTCCGACCTGATCGAGTACCGACGTATTGATGTTCTGCTCGACATGTTTCTCGCGCTGGAAGGCCCGCATCGCGAGCATGCGCTCCAACGCGCGCACCACCGGCACCGTGTCGCCGGCCGTCAGCAGGTTGGCCAGGTACTTGACCGGGATGCGCAGCTGGTTGACATCCGGTATCTGGCCGTTGGCGCCGATGTGGCCGGCATTGGCTGCAGCCGAGATCGGAGACAGCGGCGGCACGTACCAGACCATCGGCAGCGTGCGGTATTCCGGGTGCAGCGGCAGGGCGACGCGCCACTGCACGGCCATCTTGTAGACCGGGCTGTTGCGCGCGGCTTCCATCCACTGGTCGGGAATGCCGTCGATGCGGGCCTGTTCGATGATCTTCGGGTCAAATGGATCCAGGAAGATGTCGAGCTGCGCGTTGTACAGGTCACGGTCGTGTTCGACGTTGGCCGCTTCCTGGATGCGGTCCGCGTCGTACAGCAGCACGCCCAGGTAACGGATGCGACCGACGCAGGTTTCCGAACACACGGTGGGCTGGCCGGCCTCGATGCGCGGATAGCAGAAGATGCATTTCTCGGCCTTGCCGCTTTTCCAGTTGTAGTAGATCTTCTTGTACGGGCAGCCCGACACGCACATGCGCCAGCCGCGGCACTTGTCCTGGTCGATCAGCACGATGCCGTCTTCCTCGCGCTTGTAGATCGAGCCCGACGGACAGGACGCGACGCAGGCCGGGTTCAGGCAGTGTTCGCACAGCCGCGGCAGGTACATCATGAAGGTGTTCTCGAACTGGCCGTAGATGTCCTTCTGGATGTCGTCGAAGTTGCGGTCCTTGTTGCGCTTGGAGAACTCGCCGCCCAGGATCTCCTCCCAGTTCGGACCCCAGACGATCTTGTCCATCTGCTGGCCGGTGATCAGGCTGCGCGGGCGCGCCGTCGGCGTGGCCTTCATCTCGGGCGCCGCCTGCAGGTGGGCGTAGTCGAAGGTGAAGGGTTCGTAGTAGTCGTCGATCTGCGGCAGGTTGGGATTGGCGAAGATCCGCATCAGCAGCTTCCACTTGGCCCCCTGGCGCAACTCGATGCTGCCGTTTGACTTGCGCACCCAGCCGCCGTTCCACTTGTCCTGGTTCTCCCATTCCTTGGGGTAACCGATGCCGGGCTTGGTCTCGACGTTGTTGAACCAGGCGTATTCCATGCCGGGGCGGCTGGTCCAGACGTTCTTGCAGGTGACCGAACAGGTGTGGCAACCGATGCACTTGTCCAGGTTCAGCACCATGCCGATTTGGGCTCTGATCTTCATACGTTTTCTCCGTGGGCTTGGGTCGGTCGTACCAGTTCCTCGCCGACCGGCGTATCGAGCCAGTCGATCTTCTTCATCTTGCGCACGACGACGAACTCGTCGCGGTTGGTGCCGATGGTTCCGTAGTAGTTGAAGCCGTAGCTGAACTGCGCGTAACCACCGATCATGTGCGTGGGCTTGAGCACGATGCGGGTCACCGAGTTGTGGATGCCTCCACGCGCGCCGGTGATCTCCGAACCCGGTGTGTTGACGATCTTTTCCTGTGCGTGGTACATCATCACCATGCCCGGCTTGACGCGCTGGCTGACCACCGCACGTGCCGCAATGGCGCCGTTGATGTTGAACAGCTCGATCCAGTCGTTGTCCTCGATGCCGGCGCTTTTCGCGTCGTCCTCGCTCATCCAGACGCAGGGGCCGCCGCGGCTGAGCGTGAGCATCATCAGGTTGTCGGTGTAGGTGGAGTGGATGCCCCACTTCTGGTGCGGCGTGATGAAGTTGAGCGCGATCTCCTTGTTGCCGTTGGGCTTGATGTTGTGGATACCGGCCGTGGTCTTGAGGTCCACCGGCGGACGGTAACTCGTGAACCCTTCGCCGAAGGCCAGCATCCACGGATGATCGAGGTAGAACTGCTGGCGTCCGGTCAGCGTGCGCCAGGGGATCAACTCGTGCACGTTGGTGTAGCCGGCGTTGTACGACACCGTCTCGCTCTCGATGCCGCTCCAGGTCGGGCTGGAGATGATCTTGCGTGGCTGGGCCTGGATGTCGCGGAAGCGGATCTTCTCGTCCTCGCGGTGGATCGCCAGATGGGTGTGGTCGCGCCCGGTCTGCTTGCTCAGTGCCTCCCAGGCCTTGACGGCGACATGGCCGTTGGTCTCCGGCGCCAGTTGCAGGATGACTTCGGCCGCATCGATGTCGGTCTCGATTCTCGGCATGCCGCAGGTGACGCCTTCGGCCTTGACCAGGCCGCTGAGCTCGCCGAGTTGCTTGACCTCGGTCTGCGTGTTCCAGGCGATGCCCTTGCCGCCGTTGCCGACCTTGTTCATCAGCGGGCCGAGGGCCGTGAATCGCTTGTACACGTTCGGGTAGTCGCGTTCGACCACCGTCATCTGAGGACCTGTCTTGCCGGGGATCAGGTCGACCTCGCCCTTCTTCCAGTCCTTGACATCGAACGGCTGCGCCAGCTCGGCCGGCGAGTCGTGCATCAGCGGGGTCAGAACCAGTTCCTTCTCGACGCCCAGGTGGCCGACGCAGATCTCGCTGAACTTCTTCGCGAAGCCCTTGTAGATGTCCCAGTCGCTGCGCGACTGCCAGGCCGGATCGACCGCGGTCGACAGCGGATGGATGAACGGATGCATGTCGCTGGTGTTGAGGTCGTTTTTCTCGTACCAGGTCGCGGTGGGCAACACGATGTCCGAATACAGGCAGGTCGTGCTCATGCGGAAGTCCAGCGTAACCAGCAGGTCGAGCTTGCCTTCGGGCGCCTTGTCGTGCCAGACGACTTCGGTCGGTTTCGCTTCGTCCTGGCCCAGGTCCTTGCCCTGCACGCCGTGGCTGGTGCCCAGCAGGTGCTTGAGGAAGTATTCATGCCCCTTGCCGCTGGAGCCCAGCAAATTGGAGCGCCAGATGAACATGTTGCGTGGCCAGTTGGCCGGGTGGTCCGGGTCGGTGCAGCTCATCTTGAGCGAGCCGTCCTTGAGCGACTTGACCGCGTAGTCCTTCGCGTCCATGCCGGCGGCAGCGGCGTCGCGCACCACCTGCATCGGATTCGTCTGCAGCTGCGGCGCCGACGGCAGCCAGCCCATGCGTTCGGCGCGCACGTTGTAGTCGATCATGCTGCCGCCGTACAGCTTCTTGTCGGCCAGCGGCGAGACCACTTCCTCCATCGTCAGCTTCTCGTAGCGCCACTGGTCGGTGTGGGCGTAGAAGAAGCTGGTGCTGTTCTGCTGGCGCGGCGGGCGGATCCAGTCGAGTGCGAATGCCAGCGCGGTCCAGCCGGTCTGCGGGCGCAGCTTCTCCTGGCCCACGTAGTGCGCCCAGCCGCCACCACTTTGCCCGATGCAGCCGCACATCATCAGCATGTTGATGATGCCGCGGTAGTTCATGTCGCTGTGGTACCAGTGGTTCATCGCCGCGCCGATGATGACCATGGATTTTCCATGCGTCTTGTCGGCGTTCTCGGCGAACTGGCGCGCCACCGTGATCAGCTGCTTGCGCGGCGTGCCGGTGATCTTTTCCTGCCAGGCCGGCGTGTACGGCGTGTCGTCGTCGAAATCCTTCGCCGCCATCTCGCCGGGAAGGCCGCGCGCGACGCCGTAGTTGGCGACCTGCAGGTCGAACACCGTGGCCACCAGCGCCTCGCGTTGCTCGCCTTCCTTGCCCAGGGATATGCGCGCCACCGGCACGGTTCGCACCAGCACGTCCTTCGCGGCGTCGCCGCTGTCGTTGTGCGAGAAGTTCGGTGTCGCGATGCCGCCGAAGTAGGGGAAGCCGACCTTGGCGGTTTCCATGCCGGCCTGGTCCCCCTCCATCACCGACAGGCGCAACCGGACGTCGTTGCCGTGGCGCGCTTCCCTGGACTCCAGGTTCCACTGGCCGGCGTCGGCGCGGCCGTCGGGGCCCCAGCGGAAACCAATGGCCCCGTTGGGCAACACGACCTTGCCGCTGTCGTCGAAGGCCACCGTCTTCCACTCGGGATTGTTGGCCTGGCCGAGTTTGCCATTGAAGTCCGACGCACGCACGTAGCGGTCCGGCACCATGATGGTCGTGCCGTCGGGTTGCTGGTGCTCCTTGAGCATGACCAGCATCGGCATGTCGGTGTAGCGACGCACGTAGTCGTCGAAATAGCTGCTGCGCTCGCCCTTCTCGGGGAAATAGAACTCCTTGAGGATGACATGGCCCATGGCCATCGCCACGGCGGCGTCGGTGCCCTGCTTGGGGTTCATCCAGATGTCGGACAGCTTGGCGACCTCGGAATAGTCGGGCGTGACCGCCACCGTCTTGGCGCCCTTGTAACGCACCTCGGTGAAGAAGTGGGCGTCCGGCGTGCGGGTCTGCGGCACGTTGGAGCCCCAGGCGATGATGTAGGTCGAGTTGTACCAGTCGGCCGATTCCGGCACGTCGGTCTGTTCGCCCCAGACCTGCGGGCTGCTCGGCGGCAGGTCGCAGTACCAGTCGTAGAAACTCATGCACACGCCACCGATCAGGCTCAGGTAACGACTGCCGGCCGCGTAGCTGACCATGGACATGGCCGGGATCGGTGAGAAGCCGATGACCCGGTCCGGCCCGTGTTTCTTGATCGTGTAGACGTTGGCCGCGGCGATGATCTCGTTGACCTCGTCCCAGCTCGAGCGCACCATGCCGCCCAGGCCTCGGATGCTCTGGTAGTCGCGCCGCTTGGCGTTGTCCTCGACGATGGATGCCCAGGCGTCGACCGGCTCGAGCGTGAGCCGCGCCGCGCGCCAGGTCTTGAGCAGCCGACCGCGCACCATCGGGTACTTGACCCGGTTCGCGCTGTACAGGTACCAGCTGTAGCTGGCCCCGCGTGCGCAGCCGCGCGGCTCGTGGTTGGGCATGTCCCAGCGGGTGCGCGGGTAGTCGGTTTGCTGGGTCTCCCAGGTCACGATGCCGCCCTTGACGTAGATCTTCCACGAACACGAACCGGTGCAGTTCACGCCATGGGTGGAGCGCACGATCTTGTCGTGCGCCCAGCGGTTGCGGTAGGCGTCCTCCCAGGTACGGTCTTCGCCGGTGGTGACACCGTGGTCACCGGCGAAGTTCTCGCGTGGCTGCGAGAAATAGGTCAGTCGATCGAGGAAATGGCTCATCAGGGACTCCTTGGAAAGCGGGGGAGATGCGGTTCGGTGGCGCGGGCCGTGTTCAGGGGTTCTTCACGTAGGCGTTCTTGCGCAGGTAGAACCACCAGTTCAGCACCAGGCACAAGGCGTAGAAGACGGCGAAGCCGTACATCGCCATCTGCGGCGTGCCGGCCTTGATCTGCTCGCCGATGATCACCGGGGCGACGAAGGCACCGTAGGCGGCGACGGCCGAAGTCCAGCCCAGCACCGGACCGGCCTGCTGGCGGTCGAAGATCACGCCGATGGTGCGGAAGGTCGATCCGTTGCCGATGCCGCTGGCTGCGAACAACACGATGAACAGCAGCATGAAGGGCAGGAAATACTGCTCCGGGGTGGCCGACTGGTAGGCCTGCAGCATGACCCAGCCCACGGCCACCGAGGCCACGACCATGACGGCCGAGATCCACTGCGTGACGATGGAGCCGCCGACCTTGTCCGAGATCCAGCCGCCGACCGGCCGGATCAACGCGCCGACGAAGGGACCGATCCAGGCATAGGCGAGTACGGCCGGCGCGTTCGGGTTGTTCAGCGTGTGTTGCAGCACGCCGGCGGCGTCACGCACGTGGCTGATGCCGAAAATCACCTTCATCGACAGCGGCAAGGCCATCGAGAAGCCGATGAAAGAGCCGAAGGTGACGATGTACAGGATGGTCATGGACCAGGTGTGCTTGTTGCTGAAGATGGCGAACTGCGTCTTGACCTGTTCCTTCATCGCGCCGAAGGCGGCCAGCTTCATCACCGTGACCGCGGCGATGATGTCCAGCGGAATCGCGACCCAGATGCTCAGCAGCCCCAGCCCGGTCGGTGCCGGCAGGTAGAAATACAGCATCACGATGGTCGGGATGAAGGCCAGCGTGTACAGGTAGGTGATCTTGGCGAAGGCCGTGAGCGGCCCGCCGGTGGCCGGCGACACGGTCTTGAGGTTGTTCATGCCGAACCAGCACAAGGCGCCCAGCGGCACCAGCGACAACACCCAGGCCAGCCCGGCGTTCTGGATCCAGGTCTGGGTGCCGGCGGGGATCTTGCCGAAGATCCAGCCGCTGTCCTTGGCCAGCACCATCGGCTCGCCGCCAAAGGCGCCGAACAGGCCCACCGTCATCACCAGCGGAATCACGATCTGCATCGTCGTGACGCCGAAGTTGCCCAGGCCGGCATTGAGGCCCAGGCCCGTGCCCTGCAGGCGTTTCGGGAAGAAGGTGCTGATGTTGGACATCGAGCTGGCGAAGTTGCCACCGCCCACGCCCGACCACAAGGCCATCAGCTGGAACGACCATAACGGCCATTCCGGATGCTGCAGCACGATGCCGGTGCCGATGGCCGGCGCCAGCAGCATCGACGTGGTGAGAAAGATCGTGTTGCGTCCGCCGGCCAGCCGGATCAGGAACGAGGCGGGAATACGCATCGTCGCGCCCGAGATGCCGGCGATCGCGGTCAGCGTGAACAGTTCGGCCTGGCTGAACGGAAAGCCCAGGTTCATCATCTGCACGGTGATGATGCCCCACATGCCCCAGACCGCGAAGCCGCACAACAGCGCAGGGATTGAGATCCAGAGGTTGCGGTAGGCGATCTTCTTGCCGGTGCTCTCCCAGAAGGATTCGTCTTCCGGGCGCCAGTCGGCGATGTCGGCCCCGCTGTTGGCGGCGGGGACCGCCGCGGGGGTGTTGCTTGCAGTCGTCATGGTGGTTCTCGTGGTTCAGCCGTTGAGGGCGAATTCGGTGGCGTTCTTGCCCATCAGCTCGGTGCGACGCACCTCGGTCCAGTACATCCAGATCAGCGAGACCCAGACCACGCCGTACATCAGCATGAAGGCGCTCGAGCGGATGCCGGTGAGGTCCATCAGCGCGCCGAACATGATGGGCAGGATGAAGCCGCCCAGGCCGCCGGCCAGGCCGACGATGCCGCTGACGGTGCCGATGTTGTCGGGGAACTCGTCGCTGATGTACTTGAACACGCTGGCCTTGCCGAAGGCCCAGGAAATGCCCAGGATGAACATCAGGAACGTGAAGGCGTAGACGTTCAGGCCGATGTGGAACGTGGCGGGTCCGTCGACAGTCTGGATCGTGAAGTCGGTCTGCGGGTAGGACAGCAGGAACAGGCAGATCCAGCTCACCCACATCACCCACCAGGTGACGGCGTGGGCGCTGTATTTGTCCGACAACCAGCCGCCGACCGCGCGCAATACGCCGCCAGGCAGCGCAAAGCAGGCTGCGAGCAGGGCGGCGGCGCGGATGTCCATGCCGTATTCGCCGACGTAATACTGCACCATCCACAGGCTCAGCGCCACGTAGCCGCCGAACACGATGCTGTAGTACTGGCAGTACTTGAGCACCTTCGGGTTCTTGAGCATCTTGAGCTGGTCGGCGAATGTCACGTGCGACGGCACCCGATGCGCCGGGTCGCTGTAGCTGAAGAACCAGAACAGCACCAGCGTGCCCAGCATGATGGCGGCATACACCTGCGGTACCATGGTCCAGCCGAAGGCGACCAGGATGGCGGGGGCGACGAACTTGTTGACGGCGGCGCCCGAGTTGCCGGCGCCGTACACGCCCATCGCGAAACCCTGGTTGGCCTTCGGGAACCAGCGCGCGACATACGGCGTTCCGACCGAGAACGAGCCGCCGGCCAGGCCGACGAACAGGCCGATGACCAGGAAATGCCAGAACTGCGTGGCGTAGGCCATCAGCCAGATCGCCGGAACGGTCACGGCCATCAGGATGGCCATCACGATGCGCCCGCCGTATTTGTCGGTCCAGATGCCCAGCGGCACGCGGGACAAGGCGCCGGTGAGCACCGGCATCGCGGTCAGCAGGCCGAATTCGGTGGCGTTGAGTCCAAGGGTCTTCTTCAGCGGAATGCCGATGACGGCGAACATCATCCACACCATGAAGCAGACGGTGAAGGCCAGTGTGCTGACGATCAGCACCGACAAGGCCTGTCCTTTGCGGGTCATGTGATCTCTCCTTGTTGCATGCCGTCACTGTAGGTGGGGCATGCCGCGCAGACCATCCTTCCGACGGTGTGTGCGGGCAAGGGAAACGAACTACACGCCGGGCCTGCGACCTCGTTCTGACGAACTACTGCGGGCTCTGATTGGCCCGCGTTTGATCTGGATCAAAGCAGACCGCTCTCGGAGGCCATTACGGCAGCGTGCACCCGCGTACTCACATCGAGCTTGCGCAGGATGTGCTGGACGTGGATCTTCACCGTGGTCTCGGCGATCGACAGCTGGCGTGCGATCTCCTTGTTGCTGGCGCCGGCCGTGATCGCGCGCAGGATGTCCATCTCGCGCGGTGTCAGCGACTCCAGTGGCGAGGCCGGCTGCGCAGCGGCGGCTGCGGTCGGCTGGCCGTTGCTGGCGCTGCGATAGGCGGACACCAGCTTGCCGGTCATCTCGGGTGCGATCACGTTCTCACCACCCATGGCGCGGTCGATGGCATTGCTCAGTGCATCGCCCTCCATGGTCTTGAGCAGGTAGCCGTCGGCGCCATGGCGCAATGCCGTGGCCAGGTCGTCGCTGTCCTCGCTGACGGTGAGCATCAGGATGCGTGCACCGGGCGCTGCCTCCTTCAGGGCCGGGATCGCGTCAACTCCGTCGACCCCGCCCAGATGGTTGTCCAGCAGGATCAGGTCGGGCCGCAGCTCGCCGGCGCGACGCTGCGCCTGTCCGGCGTCGGCCGCGTCGCCCACGACCTGGTGGTGCGGCGTGCGCGACAGCAGGGCGGTCAGGCCGCGCCGGAACAAGGTGTGGTCATCGACGACCAGGATGCGGATGGCGCGGGGAGCCTGTTCGGACATGTGCGTGCGTACGGGATGGGCGGGTCAGGCCGGCACGGCGGCCCGGTTCGCGGCGGTGCCGGAGCGGGGCGGCGACACCGGGGCCGCGGGCAAGCTCAGAATCACCGAGGTGCCGCGGCCGGGGCTGCTGTGCACCTCGAGCTCGCCGCCGATGCGCTCGGCGCGTTCGCGCATGATGCGCATCCCGACATGGGTTTCGTCATGGCCGCCGCTGGCACTGTCGAATCCATGTCCATCGTCGCGGATCTCGAAGCGCCAGCCGGGCCGCTGGCGCACATCGAGCCAGACCTGGCGCGCCTGCGCATGCTTGCGCACATTGGACAAGGCTTCCTGCACGATGTGCAGGACCTGCACCTGCTCATCCGGCGCCAGCGGCATGCCATTGCCTTCAATGTGCAGGTGCGTGGTCACGTGGCTTTGCAGCTCGAACTTGCGCAGCGTGGTCTTGAGTGCCGGTTCGATGTCCTCGGCATTGGTCCGGGTGCGGAAATGCACCAGCAACTCGCGCACGTCGGCATAACTCTCGCGCACGCCGGTGTCGATCTCCTGCAACACGGCTTGCGCCTGTGCCGGATCCTGGCGGGCCAGCGCATCCTTCATCAACTGCACCTGGATCTTGAGGAAGGCCAGCGACTGCGCGATCGAGTCGTGCAGTTCCCGGGCGATGAAGCCGCGTTCCTGGGCCACGGCCGATTCGCGTTCGAGTGCGTGCAGCCGGATGTTCTCCATGGCCGCGGCCAGGTGGGCGGTGAGGGCCTCGAGCAGCGAGCGGTCGGATGGCGAGACGCCATGCAGCGCATGGAAGAACAGGTCGACCTCGCCCATCAGTCGGTCGTGCAGCCGGATCGGGATCGACACGATGGTCTCGAAGCCGGCGGCGTGGCAATGCTGCATGCGCGCGGGTGCCATGGTGCGGATCGGAATCACGCGCAGGCCGGGCGGGGCGTCCACCGCACCGCAGTGGCAGTCGCCCGCATGGACGCAGTGTTCAGCCTCGATCATGCTGGCCGGGAGCCCCTCCGAGGCCAGCATCAGGTAGCGGGCATTGGTTTCGTCGGACCAGCGCAGCGCGACCGCGTCGGCATGGGCAATGTTCCGCAGGCGCTGCACGAATCCGTTCGTCAGCTCTTGCAGTTGGCTGGACTTGGCCACCAGGCTGGTGACGCTGTACAGCGCCTCGAGGCGCTCGCGTTTCTCCTGCAGTTCGGCCGTCTTCTCCGCCACGCGCGCCTCCAGCGTCAGGTACATGGACTGTACGTGCGCCGCCATGCCGTTGAAGCCGTCCGCCAGCGTGCCGAACTCGTCGCTGCTGACGCGATTCACCCGTGCGGAAAAGTCGCCGCCCTGGATGCGGCCGATCGCCTGCTTGAGCAGCCCCAACGGTTCGAGCACGAACAGATAGCCGACATAGACCAGCACCATGGTGCCGACGACGGCCAGCGCCATCGTGAACAGCTGGGCCAGGTGCAACAGTGCCGTCCAGCGCGACATATGGGCCTCGATGCTCTGCACCCAGGTGTCGATGGCCGCCACGAAGCGGCCGGTTTCTTCCTGCAGCGACCGCATGTCGCTGGCGCCGCCGGTGATCCAGCGCTCGCGGTACTCGCCCCATTCCCGTTGCACCGTGGCGTACCGCGCGCGCACCGTGTCATCCCACGGGACGAACAAGGGGCGTTCCGGGTCCCCGACGCGCAGGGTCTCGAGGCCACGGGCAAACTCCATTGCCTGCAGACGCAGGCGTTGCGGCTGGCCGGTGCTGATCGACAAGGACATGCGGTAGGCTTGCATGCGCATGCGACCGGCCTCGTTGACCGCCGCGGCACCTCCTTCGAGCTGCCACGATACCCACAAGGTTACGCCGATGGTCATCACGGCCAGCAGCATGAACGGCACGGCGACCAGCGCCAGCTTGGCGCCCAGGTTCCAGTGCCGTTGCGATGTCATGACGGACCTGCGTGGCACTAGCCTCGCGAGCCGACGCGTCAGGCGACCCGTTCGAACACCGCCGCGATACCCTGGCCACCGCCGATGCACATCGTCACCAGCGCATATCGGCCTCCGATGCGCTGCAACTCGTACAAGGCCTTGACGGTGATCAGAGCGCCGGTCGCGCCGATCGGATGTCCGAGCGAAATGCCTGAGCCGTTGGGATTGACCTTGGCGGGGTCCAGTCCCAGGTCGCGGATGACGGCACAGGCCTGTGCGGCGAAGGCCTCGTTGGCCTCGATCACGTCCAGGTCCTTGATCGTCAGTCCGGCCTTCTCGAGCACCTTCTGGGTCGCCGGCACCGGTCCGATACCCATGTATTTCGGGTCGACGCCGGCATGGGCATAGGCCACCAGGCGGGCCATGGGTTTGAGCCCGCGTTTTTCGGCCACGGCGCGTTCCATCAGCACCACGGCGGCGGCCGCGTCGTTGATGCCCGACGCATTGCCGGCCGTGACGGTGCCGTTTTCCTTCAGGAACACGGGCTTGAGCTTGGCCAGGTCGGCCGCCGTGCAGCCGGCGCGGAAGTGTTCGTCGGTATCGAAGCTGACGTCGCCCTTGCGCGTCTTCTGCACGATGGGCAGGATCTGCTCCTTGAAGTACCCGGCCTGGGTCGCGCGTTCGGCCCGGTTGTGGCTTTCCACGGCCAGCGCGTCCTGATCCTCGCGGCTGATCCCCATCTTGGCCGCTACGTTCTCTGCCGTCACGCCCATGTGGATGTTGTGGAACGGGTCGTGCAAGGCGCCCACCATCATGTCGACCATCTTGGCGTCGCCCATGCGGTTGCCCCAGCGGCTGGTCAGGCTGGCATACGGCGCGCGACTCATGTTCTCGGCGCCGCCGCCGATGGCGATGTCGGTGTCGCCCAGTGCGATGGCCTGCGCCGCCGACACGATGGCCTGCAGGCCCGAGCCGCACAGGCGGTTGACGTTGAAGGCCGGCGTGCCCTGGCCGCAGCCGCCGTCCAGCGCGGCTACCCGCGACAGGTACATGTCGCGGGGCTCGGTGTTGACGACGTGGCCGAACACCACATGGCCGACCTGTTCGCCCTCGACCTGGGCCCGCGACAGGGATTCGCGCACCACGCTGGCGGCCAGCGTGCATGGCGGCACGTCCTTCAGGCCGCCTCCGAAGGTTCCGATGGCGGTGCGCACGGCACTGACGACGACGACTTCTCGGCTCATGGGTATTTCTCCTGCAATGAATGGTCCAGACTGCCGAGTGTGCCCCATTGCAAGGCCTGCGTGGCGTCGCCGAATTGACTTGCGTCAACAAGAGCCGCATTGCCCACCTGGCCGATCGCGCAGGCGGGTGGTGGGGTCCGCGCGCCGGTTCAGGCTGCCACGACGATCGGAAACCGGGCCCGCAGGCCGTCCGACACCGGTTCGAACGCCACCGTCAGGGCCTGGCGGTCGGCCTCCTGCAGGCTGCGCCACAGGAAGTCCCGGGCATTGCCGGAGTCGCCCTGTACATACAGCTGCGTGGTCAGCAACTCGCGCGCGCCGAGCCGGACCTTGACGTGGATGTGCGGGGTGCGGCCGCTGTAGGCCACCGGCCGGATGGTGCGGAACCGGTATCGCCCCTCGGCGTCGGCCAGCACGGCGCCAAAGCCCTGGAACGACCGGTCGGAGCGCGCGCCGTCGCCGGGGTGGTCATAGTGTCCGTCGGCGTCGCATTGCCAGATCTCCACCCGGGCACCGGCGACCGGTGCACCGGCGGGATCGCTGACACTGCCCTCGAGCCAGGTCGGCTGTCCTTGTGCATACCGCAACGCACCGTTCTCGAGCAGGTTGAAATCCTGGTCGCGGGGCATCTGCAGTGGATAGAACGGGCCTTCGGTCTGGCGGGGGGTGATCCGCCGCGCAGGGTTTTGCGCGCGTGCGCCGATCCAGATGGCGGGCAGTGCGATGCAGGCGGCGGTGACGGCCCGCCGGGTCAGGCGGGACGGGGCAAGGCTGACGGGCATGACGGGCATGACGGGCTTTCGCAGTGATGTCGGTACGACGCCCGATACCCCGCGGGAGTTCCCCGCGCGGGGTCGGGATGTCGTCGGCCGGTCAGGCGAAACAAAACGAAACACAGGGAAACCGCGCTGAAAGGACTCCGGCGGGCACCCCCGGCACGATAAGGCCATGTTCAACCCCAACGCAAGGAAACCATCATGAAACCATGGATCAAACGCAGCCTGATCGGACTGTTCGGTGCCGGCATCGTGCTCGGCGGCATCGGGGCCTGCAGCCACCGCTACGACCACCATCGCGCGGGCGGCGAATACGAGAGCAAATACACACAGAAGATGATCGAGCGGGTCAGCAGCGAACTGGAACTCGATGCGGCCCAGCGCGAGCGGCTGGTGCAGCTGGGCGAGCGGCTGCGCGAGCAGCGACTGGCCCTGGTGGGCTCGACGACCGAGCCGCGCGCCGAGTTGCAGGCGCTGGTCAGCGGGCCGACCTTCGATCGAGCCCGCGCACAGGCGATCCTTGAAGAGAAGACCGGTGCCGTCCAGGCCAAGGCGCCGGCCGTGCTGGACGCCACGGCCGCGTTCTTCGACGCGCTGCGTCCGGAGCAACAACAGAAGCTGCGCGACCATCTGCAGAAGCGCCACCGCTGGTTCGGCCACGGCTGAGCGCAGGACAGGCCGCCACCGGTGTGACAATGCCGCATGTCCAGGATCCTGCTGATCGACGACGATGCCGGGCTGGGTCCGCCGCTGACCCAGTATTTCCGGCGTTTCGAGCTGGACCTGGCCACGGCGGGCCGCCCCAGCGAAGGCCTGGCGCTGCTGCGTTCGGGCCGGTTCGACGCGGCCATCCTCGATGTGATGTTGCCCGAGATGGATGGGTTCGCGTTGTGCCGCACGATCCGCGCCGAGAGCGACATCCCGATCATCATGCTGACCGCCCGCGGTGAATTGACGGACCGGGTCGTCGGGCTCGAACTGGGCGCCGACGACTACCTGCCCAAGCCCTTCGAGCCGCGCGAACTGGTGGCGCGTATCCAGACCATCCTGCGGCGCCAGCGCGGCACGGGCGGCGGCGCCCGGCGCCTGCAGTTCGACGGGCTGGAACTGGACCTGGACACGCACGGCGTGTTGCGCCAGGGCGAGCCGGTGGTGCTGACCAGCACCGAGTTCGCGCTGCTGGCCCTGCTGGCGCGCGACAGCGGCAAGGTAGTGTCGCGCGACGACATCCTGAACCATCTGCGCGGCCACGATGCGGACATCTACACCCGGGCCGTGGACATCCTGGTGAGCCGCTTGCGCAAGAAGCTCGACCCGCTCGATTGCATCCGCACCGTGCGCAACGCCGGTTATGCGCTGGCCCTGGGCCGTGCCTGAGTCGCACCGGCGTCCCTGGCATCGGCGTGCACGTACGGCGCTGCGCCATTCGCTGCGCGTGCGCCTGGTCGTCGTGTTCCTGCTGCTGGCGCTGGGCTTGTCGCTGATTTTCCTGGCCGCGACGCAGCGCGCGATCGACGCGGGCTGGCGGCTTGCGGTGGCGCCGCTGGTGGCCGACTACATCGACCGCCTGGTGGCCGACATCGGCACGCCGCCGAGCATCGAGCGGGCGGCAGCATTGACGCGACGCCTGCCGGTGTCGGTGCGCATCGACGGCCCCTTGGTGCAGTGGCGCTCCCATCCGGACCAGGACGATCGCGAATGGGGCCATGGCGACGGCCGCTGGCACGACGAGTCGCCGCGCCTGCTGGAGCGCCAGACGCCCGACGGGCATCGTATCGTGCTGGGCCTGGGCGACCTGTCGTGGCGCAGCCAGCCGCGGGTGTTCGGCATGACCTCGCTGCTGGCGGTTTTGCTGGTGATCGGCCTGGCCTACCTGTACGTGCGCCGGCTGCTGCGCCCGATCGACGACATCCGTGTCGGTGTGCAGCGATTCGGACACGGCGAATTCGATGCGCCGATCCATGTGCGCCGGCGTGACGAGCTGGGCGACCTGGCCGACCAGATCAACACCATGGCCGCCGACCTGCGGCATATGCTGGACGGCAAGCGTGCCTTGCTGCTGGCGATGAGCCATGAACTGCGCTCGCCGTTGACGCGCGCCCGGCTGAACACCGAGCTGTTGCCCGAGTCGGACGAGACCCTCCCCAGCCGCGATGCGTTGTTGCGCGACCTGGCATTGATGCGCGACCTGATCGGCGACCTGCTCGAGGGTGAACGCCTGTCCGGATCGCACGCGGCCCTGCACCGCGAGGCGGTGGACTTGCAAGCACTGGTCGAGGCGTTGACGCAACGGCATCCGGAGCTGGCGGGCGTGCAACAAGACATTCCGGCCGGACTGCCGCCAGTGGACGCCGACCCGTCCCGCCTGCGCCTGGCCTTGCGCAACCTGATGGACAACGCCGTTCGCCATGGCGGGCAGGCGCAGCCGCCGGTGCTGTCGATCCGGCGTCACGGCTCGGGTGTGCAGGTGCGGGTGCGTGACCACGGGCCGGGTGTCGCGCCGTCGCAGCTCGCGCACCTCGGCGAGGCGTTCTATCGCACCGACGAGGCACGCCAGCGCGAGACCGGTGGCGTCGGCCTGGGCCTGCACCTGGCGCGGCTGGTGGTCCAGGCCCATGGATCCCCATTGCGGTTCCGCAATGCCGAACCCGGGCTGGAGGCGTGTTTCGAGTTGCCGTCGCGGCCCGGTTGACCGGCCGGTGGCGTCGCTGCTGTCCCGTGGCGTCCCGGCGCGTGCGGGGGCGCGGCGGCTCAGAACGGCGCCGGACTTGCGAATTGCAGGGCCTGGCCGCTGCCCGGATGCGGGAAACCGATCTGCGTCGCGTGCAGCATCAGGCGGTCGGCATCGGCCGGTGCCGTCGTTTCGCCATACAGTGCGTCGCCGACGATGGGATGGCCGATGGCGTGCAGGTGGACCCGCAGCTGGTGCGAGCGTCCGGTCACGGGTTCGAGCGCGAGCCGCGTCCGCCCTCCGCCGGCCGGCCCGAGCACCTGCCAGCGCGTCAGGCTGGGTTTGCCGGTTTGGTGGTCGATGACGCGGCGCGGGCGGTTCGGCCAGTCGACCACGATGGGCAGGTCGATCGAGTTCCATACGTCGGGAGCCGCTTGCGGCACCCCATGCACCACGGCCTGGTAACGCTTGTGCACCTGGCGTTCGGCGAACGCGCGACCCAGCATGC
The DNA here is from genome assembly GCA_027214345.1 of Comamonadaceae bacterium G21597-S1. Lineage (GTDB taxonomy): Bacteria > Pseudomonadota > Gammaproteobacteria > Burkholderiales > Burkholderiaceae_C > CAISIP01. The sequence goes on along the minus strand of JAPWHR010000004.1, from coordinate 41,423 downwards.
TCTGGGCCTGTGCGCCGCGGGCCATCAGCATCAGTCCGGACGTGGCCATGTCGAGCCGATGCACGATGCGTGCGTCCGGGAATTGTTGTTGCACGCGCGTACTCAGGCAATCCTGTTTGTCTATGCCGCGGCCAGGCACGCTGAGCATCCCGGCGGGTTTGTCCAGCACCAGCACGTCGGCGTCGGCGTGGAGCACGGCCACCTGCACGACGGCGTCAGTCCGGCTTGTCGCCGTGTACCAGCTTCTGCACGATGTCGCACAACTCCTCGACGTCGTTGGGTTTGTGGATCAGCGCACCCGCGCCCTCGGCAAAGGCCTGTTGTTCGATCTCGGCCGTGACATAACCCGATGCCAGTGCCACCGGCAACTCGGGCCGCACATCGCGCGCTTCGCGCAGCAGGTCCACGCCGCAGAAACCCGGCATGTTGTAGTCGGTCACCAGCAGGTCGAATTCCTGGGCCCGTTCGCGCAGCGCGACCGATGCCAGGCGGGGGTCGGAGAACGAGCTGACACGGAAGCCCTTGCGGGTCAGCACCCGTTCGACCAGGAACACCAGCGCCTCGTCGTCGTCGACGTACATCACGTGCTTGCCATTGCCTTGCACGGTGCTCGGCAGCGGCGGCGCGGACGGAGCTGCCGCTGCCGGCGACTTGGCCGGCGGGAAATACAGCGTGAAAACGCTGCCCTTGCCGGGCGTGCTCTGCACGCCGACCGAGCCCTGGTGGGTGCGCATGATGCCATGAACGACCGCCAGTCCCAGGCCGGTGCCCTGGCCGACCGGCTTGGTCGTGAAGAAGGGTTCGAAGATGCGCTCCATCGTCTCCGGATCGATGCCGGTGCCGGTGTCGCGTACGGCCAGCGTCACGTGGTGGCCGCGCGATGTGCCGCGGCGCTCCTTCTTGAGCGGCATCGAGTAGGTGCTGCCCAGTTTGACGCTGATCGTGCCCTTGTGGTTGCCGATCGCGTGCATCGCATTCGTGCACAGGTTCAGCAGGGCCTGCTCGACCTGCGTGGCATCGGCCATGACCGGTGGCACGTTCTGGTCGATGCGCACCACCAGGTCGATCGAGGGTGGCAGCGTGACCTTGAGCAGCCGGGCCGTCTCGTGCACGACCTCGTTGAGGTGGATGGTGCTGCGCAGGGTGGTCTCGTTGCGGCTGAAGGTCAGGATCTGCCGCACCAGGTCGCGCGCGCGGCGCCCGGCCTTCTCGATCTCGAGCAGGCTGGTCAGCGCCGGCGAGTCGTCGCCGGCATCCTGCTTGGCCAGCTCGACATTGCCCAGGATGGCGCTGAGGATGTTGTTGAAATCGTGCGCGATGCCGCCGGCCATGGTGCCCACGGCCTGCATCTTCTGCGACTCGCGCAATTGCGTTTCCAGCACGTTGCGCTGGGTTTCGATCTTCTTGCGCGCCGTCAGGTCGCGCGCAAACACGGTGATGATGTCGCCATCGAGCCTGCGCTCGAAGGACACGCTGACCTCGACCGCCAGCGCCTTGCCGCCGCTGGTGCGGCCTTCCATCTCGCCGAGCTGGGCATGGGACGACAGTTGGTTGTATGCGAGTGTCTCGACCGCATCGGGCAGGAAACGTTCGAGCGGACTTCCCAGCGCCTGGTCGGACGGGCACTGGAACAGCGCGGCGGCGGCGGGATTGAAGATCGTGATGCTGCGGTTGGCGTCCACGCAGATGATCGCGTCCAGCGACGAGTTGATGATGGCCGCCAGGCGGTTTTCGCTCAGGTGCAGCTCTTCGTTGCGCCGGCGCAGCTCGGCCGCGCTCTCCTGCAGGGCGCGGCGTTCGGCCAGCAGCGGTCCCTGGTCAATGATGGCGCAGATGAAGTGGGCGAGCTCGTCGGGCGTGTTGTCGATGCGTGCGACATGCAGGTCGCCGGCGAAGCTGCCGCTCGAGCCCGCCTGGAACATCACCTCGCTGGTCTCCGCCGTTCCGGTCGACTTGGCGGTGGCGAAGGAGTCGACGATCTTCTGCACGTGCGCCTGGCTGACCAGCGGCAACAGGAAGGTCAGTGGCGGGTCGTGTTCCTGCGGACGGAACAGCTTCAATGCCATGGCATTGCTCTCGAGCACGAGGCCGTTTTCGTCCACGACCATCAGCGCCAATGGCACACTGGAGAACAGCGTCAGGAATCGCTCGGAAGCGCCTTCGGCCGCCCGCTGGCTGAAGCGCAGTGCCTTGTTCTGGATTTCGAGCTCGGCCTGGTACTTGCGCAGGTCCTCGATCATGTGCGGCAGTTCGTAGGAGCTGCCGCTGCGGATCGGCGCCGGGTCCTGCGCATCATCGTGCTGTTGCACCATGGCCGAGATGTCGCGCAGCATCTGCGCCGGTTCGGTGCCATGCAAGGGCGGTGCGTCCTGGAGCTGCCGCCCGGCGGGAGGGCTGTCCGGATCGCGGGCCGGATCCGGATGGGTTTCGTGCGTCGGTACGTCGGCCATCGGATGGGCGGGGCGGCGCGCCAGGTTCATGGTGTCGACATGCGCAGGCTGCCGTTGCGGCCTGGAGTCCGCCTGTCGGCGGGGCAAGAGGCTGGGAGGACCACGCCGGGTCCTATTTCTTGACCTTGCCGCGGACCGGGACCACGGTCGTGATGGTCGGTCGGACCGCGTCGGCCGATACCGGCTTGGGCGGCGACGTATCCTTTTTGGGCTTCTTCATTTCCTTGTTGCTGCGTTGCTGGCCCTTGGGCATGGAGTTCTCCTCGAAAAACGATGACGGCGCACCGGGGAGCGACCAGCGCCCCCCACCCGGCGGGCCGGGGGCGCGGATTGCCCGCTCCGGGGTTCAGCGACGAACGACGGCGTCGCCGGGCTCGTAGTCCGCCGCCTTGAGCGGGCTCTTGGCGCTCACGTAGGCACGCAGCACGTCGGCATCGACGTAGCCGGTGTCGACATAACTCTTGTGGCCGGTCAGCTTGGGATAACCGTCGCCGCCTTCCGCGCTGAACTTGTTGACCACCATGCGGTAGGTCTTGTTGTTGTCCAGCGGTGCCCCGTTGATCGTGGCGCTGGTCACGGTGCCGCCGGTGATCACCAGCCGGATGCCGGCAAACTGTGCGAACGCGCCCGAGCCGACGCTCATCCTGGCTACCGCGTTGAGGTAGTCCATGACCTCCTTGCCGCTGAGGTCGACCGTCACCGTGGTGTTGCCGAAGGGCTGGACCTTGAGCACGTCCTTGTAGGTCAGCTTGCCTGGCGCAAACGAGTCGCGCACGCCGCCGGCGTTGACGACGGCGAAGTCGGCCTTGGTCTTGTCCATCATGGCCTGGCCGATCAGCACCGCCATCGACGCCGGCTTGCTGCGCACGACGGCACGGTCACCCTCGAGCTTGCCGTCGGTGGAGCCGATCTCGACCAGCAGCTTCTGCTGCCCGAAGTCCTGGTAGGGCTTGAGCAGTGCCAGCATGTCCTTGTCTTCGGCGATCAGCTCGGTGTAGGGCACCTTGCTGGACTTGCCATCCGCCCCCTTGACCGATTTCATCAGGTTGACCGGGATCAGGGCGTACTTGACGAGCTTGAACTCGCCGTTGCGGTATTCGAAGTCGGCGCGTCCCACGTATTTGCCCCATTCGTGCGCCTGCACGATCCAGGCGCCGTTCTGGCGATCGGGCTTGCAGTCGGCGCCCGGCACATAGGCCTTGTCGACAACGTTTTCCGCCTTCATGCAGACCGGGTTCTGGGTGTGGCCACCGACGATGAGGTCGATGCCCTTGACCGCGCGCGCCATTTCGACGTCGCCTTCGGATTGTGTGCCGTGATTGCCGTTTTCGTAATGGCCCATGTGGGTGGCGGCGATGACGATGTCGGCCTTGCCGCGCAACTCCGGCACCACCTGGCGCGCTTCGGTGATGACGTTGCGGAATTCGATGCCCTTGATGTTCTCCGGGCTGACCATCTTGCGCGTGTCCTCGGTGGTCAGGCCCATCACGCCGACGCGCAGGCCATCGATGTCGAACACCTTGTAGGGCTCGAACATGCGCTTGCCGCCTTCGTAGATGTTGGCGGCCAGCATCGGGAACTGGACCATGGCGCGTTGCGAGCGGAGCACCGACAAGGGCTTGTCGAACTCATGGTTGCCCACGGCCATGGCGTCGTAGCGGAGCAGGTCCATGCCCTTGAAGTCAGGCACGGCGTCCTGCAGGTCGGACTCCGGGACGCCGGTGTTCACGTCGCCGCCATCGAGCAGCAGGGTATGGCCACCGGCCAGGGAGACCTCGCCGCGGATCTGGTCGATCAGTGTCTTGCGCGCCGCCATGCCGTATTCGCCATCGCCGTTCTTCCAGAAACGGCCGTGGTGGTCGTTGGTGTGCAGGATCGTCAGGTAATAGGTCTTGTCTTTCTGCGGTCCGGCACCCGGCATGTTCGCGCAGCCCCACAGGGCGAGCACGGCGGCCAGCGTCAACGTCGATTTGATCAAATGCATGGTTGCCTCGGTAGTTTGTCGGATGGTGTTGGTTTCGGGTTCTGGCGGATCGGTCGTACGGCAGCCGCAGTCCATGCCAATCGTGCATTATGGCCGCAGGCGGTAACGGACTCAAGCGTGAATGTCGTGCGCAGCGCGCGGCCGCGGCTCCTGCATCGGCTCGTTCCATGCCAGGCGCAGATGCAGGAATGCCAGCCCGATCGCGGCCGCCGACAGCAGGTGCCACAGGCCGTGGAGTTGCAGCCAGTGGTTGCCGGGATCACAGACGGTGCGTGTCAGGTCGAGCGCCGACAACACGGCGGCGAGCGCCATGGTCGACACGCTGGCCCAGAAGAACCGCCGCGAGCGGGCGGCCTGGGCCAGCTCGGTGCCGACGATCAGCACGATCAGGATGGCGACGTACCACTGCGCCGGCAGGCCCAGCTGGAAACTCGCGGCGCTGAGCGCGGTCAGGGCGACTACGGCCAGACCGTAGGTGGGGAGCGCGGCGCCGCCGTCCGGCCAGCGGCCCATGCGCTGCAGGTTGGCCATCAGCAGCAGGACGCAGAACGTGTACATGCCCATGAAGTCCAGCAGCTGGCTGAACAGGTTCAGGCTCTGGTGGTAGAAGAAGGAGCCCAGGCCGGTGAGCACGGTTGCTGGCGCGAACAGTCGCAGCGCTGGCCGGTTGGTGCGCCGTGCCAGCAGGCCCATCGCCACGGCGACCACCAGGTAGCCGAGGTTGGACCAGCTATTGAACGGTGTCACGACCAGCCCGCACAGCTTTTCCTCGCACCAGTCGATGTTGGGCGGAAAACGGCTGTGCAGGTCGAACCACGGGCAACCGGGTCCGAACACGGGTGGGCTCATGACGCGCGCGTCGGATGCGCCGGAGCAGGTGCAGCGCGAGGGCCGCCCGCGCACTGCGGCGACAATGGTGCCATTTTCGCAACCTTTCGCACGATCGCGCTGACCGACCCATGACTGCATTCCAGATCCGCCCGGCCATTGATTCCGACGCCGCCTCCATCACGCAGATTGAATCCGAGACTGCCGCTGCGCTGGGCCATGCGCCCGCCGATGCCGCCAAGCGCCTGGTCTTCTGGAAGGAGGCGATCGAATTCGGCGAGCCCTTGCTGCATGTGGCCGTTGCCGGCGACGCGGTGATCGGATTTGTCGGCTACGACCGCAGCCGCGATCCCCGTACCCCGCCGACGACCGGGGAGATCTGGGCCATTCACGTGTTCGGCAAGCATCATGGGCAAGGCGTCGGACTGGCCTTGTGGGACGCCGCACGCGAGGCCTTGATCGACGAGGGCTGCAGCCATGTGTCGATCTGGATCGAGCTGGCCAGCGAGCGTGCCTTGCGCTTCCATGAGCTGGCCGGTTTCAAGCGCGACATGCCTTCGCTGCGCACGGTGGCCCGCGGCGCCCGGCGGGTCGAGGAGATTCGGCTCAAGCGCACCTTGTCGTGACGGGGTCGTTGCCGCACGTCGGGCTGCCCTGACGCTGCGCACGGCCGCGGAGCCGGCGGTTTCGCTGCCCGTCAGGCTTCGCCGCCGAAGCGCTTGGTCAGGTTGTCGATGTATTTCTCGACCATTTTCTCGAATTCCCCCTCGACGACCGGCGCAATCACCATCTTCATCAGGCCCGGCAGCGGCAGGGTGAGGTCGCCCTCGATCTTGAGCACCAGGTCGGTGGACTTCTTCTTGTCGGTGATCTTCCAGCTGCCGGAGACCAGGGCGTTGCCTTCGCCCTTGACGGGTGTCCACGTCACGGTGCCCTTGGACTTGTTCGACGTGTATTTGGACGCATAGACCGTTTGCAGGTTGACCTGCGCCAGACCGATCTTTTCCATCTCCCAGCGGTAGGTGTTGTTGCCAAGATCGACCAACTGGTCAACCTTGGGGAAATGGCTGGCCGACGTCGGCACGTCCGACAAGACCTCGAAGACTTCGGCCGCGGGTGCCTTGACACTGAATTCGTAGCCGAGTTCGATGTGGACGGTGATGGTCATGGACGCTCCGATGGGTCGTTGCACGGGGGTTGACCCGCATCGTAGCGCATTGTGCGGCGCTCGCAATCCACGCGCACGTGGCGCGGCCGGCAACCGGTGTCTAGTGGCCGTGGTAGGCCACCGCCAGCAAGGCCTGCTGGCTCTGGCGCGTGCGCGTGAGGATGCGGCGCAGCAGGCCACGGCCGTCGACCACCTCGATACCGTTCTCCCGGGCGAATTGCAGGGCCTCCGGCGTGTAGGTGGAGGTGGTCGTGAACGTGCCGTGCGCTTGCGGGCAGGATGACACCACCCCCTGGAATTCGCGCAGTTCCTGCAGGCCGACCGGCTTGTCCAGTGCATGCCTGCAACGCACGATGGCCACCGGGCCCGGCAGCCGTGCCGCGTGCAGCCAGATGTCGACGCCTTCCGCGGTCCGGTGGGTTTCGTGCCGGGTGTCGAAGCCGGCCCACGCGAACCAGGTTTCGCAGACGGCTGCGAACCGCCGTGCGTCGATGTGCGCGAACACGTCCAGGCTCCAGCCCTTGCCCCGCAGCGCGACAGAGTCGTCCGGCGCCACAGTGGGGTCGGCCTGGAATTCCGTGGGCACGTTCTTGTGCGTCGGCAGCGGCCGGCGCATGCCCTCGGGACGGACCATGCGCATGCCGATGGCCAGCAGGCCGAGCATGACGATGGCCAGCGTCGCCGCCAGCACCAGTGGCTGGCGCAGCTCGAACACCCAGGCGCCGAGCCAGGTGAGCATCAGCAGCAGGCTCGCGGTGACCAGCACCGACTGGGCAGTGGTATGCAAGGGCGACTGAAGCGCTGGGCGCGGCAGTGTCGGACGGCTGGACATGGTGGCAAACCCCCGGATGATCGTGAACGCCATGCGTTCTGGTTGGCTTGGAGATTCAGTCTAGGCCCGCCGTGTGACAGGTCAAAGGCAATATTTATCGTTTTTCGGAGCTGCTGCGGCACGGCGGCCCGCTCGCATCCCGCGATCGCCAGGGGGCGGTCGCCGCGCAGGTCCGCATAATGCGGGATGGGTCTGGTCTATTCATGGAGGGCAGCATGGTCACATCGGCGCAGTTCGGGGATGGAGTGGCGTATGTCGCGGGTCAATACGTGCCGATCGCGCAGGCGTCGATTCCGATCACGGACTGGGGTTTCCTGCGTTCGGACGCGACCTACGATGTCGTGACCGTGTGGGAGGGTGCGTTCTTCCGGCTCGATGCGCACCTGGAACGATTTCTGAAGAGCTGCAGCCGATGGCGCCTGAACCCGGGCCTCAGCCCGGCGCAGATCACCCGGGTGTTGTCGCGTTGTGTGCGGCTCAGCGGCCTGCGCTCCGCCTACGTCGAGATGATCTGCACCCGCGGGCAGCCGCCCTGGGGCTCACGCGACCCCCGGCAGGCGGTCAACAGGTTCTACGCGTTCGCGGTGCCGTATGTCTGGCTGGCCAACGAGCAGCAGCGCGCATCGGGATTGCACCTGATGATCAGCGACGTGCAGCGCATCCCCGCACGTTCGGTCGATCCCAAGGCGAAGAACTACCACTGGAACGACCTGACCATGGGGCTGTTCGGCGCCCTCGATGCCGGCGCCGATACGGTGGTGCTGGTCGACGGGGCCGGCCACGTGGTCGAGGGGCCGGGATTCAATGTGTTCTGCGTCAAGGACGGTGTCGTCGCGACGCCGGACGCCGGCATGCTCGAAGGCATCACCCGGCGCACCGTGATCGAGATGGCACGCACGCTCGGGATCGCGTTGCAGGAGCGGCCGGTCACGGAGCAGGAGTTGCGCACCGCGGACGAGGTGTTCCTGTCCACGTCGGGCGGTGGCGTGTTGCCGGTCACACGGGTGGACGGGCAGGCCATCGGGAACGGGGCTCCGGGCGCCGTCACCGGCAGGCTGGTCGACACTTACTGGGCCTGGCACGCGGCCCCGGGATATACCCTGCCGATCGACTACGGGCCGTGAGCGCCTGCGGCGGCCTCGCGCGGCTCAGATGCCCGTCGTCGGTGTGAACAGCCCGTCGAAACCGCCCATCGGCTCGAATCGCCGGTGCCGATAGGACAGCCGTGTCGGCCCGGGCATGACCCGCGTCGCACTGGAATGCCGTTCGTCGCCGGGGTAGCAGACGACTCGGTCGCCGCCCGCATCGATCGGTTCGGGTTCGATCAACGCCGGCGGTCGGGCACGTCCCGCGGCCAGTACTTGCGCGACTGTCGAATAGTGCGACAGGTGGGCCAGCGTCATGATCTGTGGTGGCGCCAGCGCGATCGTACCGTTCCAGTACGACTGCAGCGCATCACGCGGGCGCAGCCAGACGCTGTCGCTCGCTTCCAGGTTGTCGTGCCGTGCCGTCTGTCCCGGCGGTAGCGGCGCGATGAAAAAGCGGGTGTCGAAACGCTGGTTGCCGACCATGGGCAGGCGCGGCGTGATCCAGCGCGACCAGGGCAGCAGTTCGGCGGGATCGAGCCACAGTGCCAGTCGGGCCACGGCCTGGTCGAAACGCAGGCCCGCGCGCACCAGCGCGGTGACCTGCGCGGCGTGATCGGCGAGGGCGCCGCGCGCCAGCAACACGCCGGACTCCTCGAAGGTCTCGCGGATGGCGGCCAGGTACACGCTGGCGGCGGTCTGCGGGTCCAGGTCGTTCTCGTTCAGGCATGCAGCCAGGCCCTGTGTCAGCGGCGCGAGCAGCGCGCGGCTGTCGTGCGACAGGTCGTGCGGGTCGATCTTGCCTCCCGGAAACACATGGACCCCGGCCAGGACGGTGGACCGGTCGTGGCGCCGGATCAGGAACACCTCCAGCCCCCGGGCCGTGTCGCGCACCATGACGACGCTTGCCGCCGCACGCGGCGGCGCCTGCACGACTTCGAGATTCAGTTCCATGCGGCGGCCCGTGGGTGCTTTAAAGTTGCTGGTTGACCGGCGCACGGTACCAGAGTCGAGCGCCGCATTGCAACCAACCGGGAAACATGGACATGACATTGGATTTCAACGGGCGCGTCGCCATCGTCACGGGCGCGGGTGGAGGACTGGGAGAACAACATGCACTGGCGCTCGCGGCACGGGGTGCCAAGGTCCTGGTCAACGACCTGGGCGGTGCGCGCGACGGCAGCGGTGGCTCGGAAACCGCCGCGCAGGCCGTCGTTGCCAAAATCAAGGCAGCCGGCGGCGAGGCCATTGCCAACCGCGCATCGGTGACCGATGTCGATGCGGTCCAGGCCATGGTGCAGCAGGCGATGGACGCCTGGGGCCGTGTCGACATCCTGGTCAACAATGCCGGCATCCTGCGCGACAAGACCTTCGCCAAGATGGAGATCGACGATTTCCGGCTCGTGCTCGAGGTCCACCTGATGGGTGCCGTGTATTGCACCAAGGCGGTCTGGCCGATCATGATGGCGCAGAAATACGGGCGCGTCGTGATGACCACCTCATCGTCGGGGCTGTACGGCAATTTCGGGCAGTCCAACTACGGCGCGGCCAAGATGGCGCTGGTAGGGCTGATGCAGACGCTGGCGCTTGAAGGGGCCAAATACGACATCCGGGTCAATTGCCTGGCGCCGACCGCGGCCACGCGCATGACCGAAGGCCTGATGCCCGAGGAGGTGCTGCGTGCGCTCGAACCCCGGGCGGTTTCGCCGGCGATGCTGGTCATGGCATCGGAGCAGGCGCCCAATCGCACCATCCTGTGTGCCGGGGCCGGAACCTTCGAGGCGGCTCACATCACGCTGACGCAAGGCGTCTGGATCGGTGCGCAGGACGACGCCGCGGAGCAACTGGCGCAGCGTCTCGATGCGGTGCGCGATCGCCAGGGCGAGATGGTGCCCGAATCCGGCAGCGGACAGGGCCAGAACGAGATGGCCAAGGCGATGGCCGCCGCGGGCCGCGGCTGAGCGCACGTCGGGCCCGGTGGCGAGTACCCCACGGGTCTGCCAGGGCCAGGCTATATACTCGAAGGTTCGGCGGCCGGCTGCGACAGGCGCATCCGGCCCGGCACGGGACGGCTCGACGATCCGCGCATGCAAGCGCGATCCGGTGCTTGCATGGCATGTGCCAGGCCTGTTCGGCCAGTGCACCACACCGGGCGGCCGGCGCATCCTCACCGGGCTGCGCTTGCGCGCAGCTCCCGATGGCGGTCGCACGACCAGTTTGTTGGAAATCCACGGGAGTATTGGCCATGGCCAAGGAAGAGCTGATTGAAATGAGTGGTCTGGTGACCGAGGTGTTGCCGGATTCGCGGTTCCGCGTCACGCTGGACAACGGCCACCAGCTGGTGGCCTACACCGGCGGCAAGATGCGCAAGCATCACATCCGCATCATCGCCGGCGACAAGGTGTCGATCGAGCTGTCGCCCTACGACATGACCAAGGGTCGCATCACGTTCCGGCACATTGCCGGTCGTGGCCCCGGCCCGCAGTAGGCATCGTCGCCGGCCCGTTGCGCCGGTGCCAGCGTGCGGCCGTCGGCGGCGGCCGCACGGCTGTCAGAACAGGACCACGCCGCGGATGGACTCGCCGCGTTTCATCAGGTCGAAACCCTTGTTGATGTCCTCCAGCGGCATGGTGTGGGTGATCAGATCGTCGATGTTGATCTTGCCGTCCATGTACCAGTCCACGATGCGCGGCACATCCGAGCGCCCGCGTGCGCCCCCAAATGCCGAGCCTTCCCACTTGCGCCCGGTCACCAGCTGAAACGGCCGCGTGCTGATCTCGGCACCGGCTTCGGCCACGCCGATGATGATGCTGCGGCCCCAGCCCTTGTGGGTGCATTCCAGCGCCTGGCGCATGATTTTCGTGTTGCCGATGCACTCGAAGCTGTAGTCCGCCCCGCCGTCAGTGAGCTGGACGATGCGGTCGACCACGTTTTCACCGGCCGCTTCCAGGTCCTTCGGATTGATGAAATGCGTCATGCCGAACTGGCGTGCCATGGCTTCGCGTGCGGGGTTGATGTCCACGCCGATGATCTTGTCGGCGCCGACCATCTTCGCGCCCTGGATCACGTTCAGGCCGATGCCTCCCAGGCCGAACACGACGACATTGGCGCCAGCCTCGACCTTGGCCGTGAACAGCACCGCGCCGATGCCGGTCGTGACGCCGCATCCGATGTAGCAGACCTTGTCGAACGGTGCGTCGTCGCGGATCTTCGCCAGCGCGATCTCGGGCACGACGGTGTAGTTGCTGAAGGTGGAAGTCCCCATGTAGTGCAGGATGGGCTTGCCATCCAGGCTGAAGCGGCTGGTGGCGTCCGGCATCAGGCCTTTGCCCTGGGTGCCGCGGATCAGCTGGCACAGGTTGGTCTTGCGCGACAGGCAGAACTTGCACTGGCGGCACTCCGGCGTGTACAGCGGAATGACATGGTCGCCTTTCTTGAGCCCGGTCACGCCGGGGCCCACGTCCACGACGATGCCGGCGCCTTCGTGGCCCAGGATGGCGGGGAACAGGCCTTCCGGGTCGGCGCCGGACAAGGTGTAGTAGTCGGTGTGGCAGATGCCGGTGGCCTTGATCTCGACCAGCACTTCGCCGAACTTCGGACCTTCGAGGTCGACGGTTTCGATGGTCAGGGGCGTGGCGGCCTTCCACGCGACGGCGGCTTTGGTTTTCATGGTGTCGTTGGCATGCGGGTGAACATGGGTTGACTATAAACGGCCGGCTCGCCTGGCCCTGCCGCCGGGCCGTCGTGGCTATACTGCAATCCGGTTCCAACAGGGCGAGGTGTGCATGGAAGTGTCGGCTGCCAATGTGGGTGCGATCCGGGTGCTGCAGGTGCGCGGGCGACTGGACCACTCCCAGGCCAAGGATTTCGAGGCTGCGCTGGCGCCGCACCTGGCCGACTGCACGCCCGACGGTTCTCCGTTGGTGCTCGACTTCTCCGGCGTCGTGTACATCAGCAGCGTCGGCCTGCGCGTGTTGTTGCTCGCGGCCAAGCAGGTCAAGGCGCAGCAGGGCCGCATCGCGATCGCCGCGTTGACGCCGATCGTCACCGAGGTGTTCCAGGTGAGCCACTTCAACCTGGTGTTGTCCGTGTTCCCCGACGTGGCTGCCGCGGCGGCCGAGCTGGCCCCATGAAGCTGCGCTGCTGGGGTACGCGTGGTTCGATCCCGGTGTCGTTGACCGCGCCGGACGTGCGGGCCAAGATCGTGCGCGCGCTGCAGGGCGCCGCCGGCATCGACCTGGCCGACCCGGCGGCGATCGAGACCTATGTCGATGCCCTGGGGTTCGATGTCGCCGGCACCTTCGGCGGGCATTCGGCCTGCCTGCAGATCGAGACCGGCGGCCGCGAGCATGTGGTGCTCGACCTGGGCACGGGCGTGCGTGCGCTGGGCCAGCAGATGCTGGCGCGGTTCGGCCCGCAGGTGCCCCAGACCTACCACGTGTTCCTGTCCCACCTGCACTGGGACCACATCATGGGCCTGCCGTTCTTCACGCCGGTCTACATCGCGGGCAATCGCATCGTGGTGCACAGCTGCCATCCGCACGCCGAATTCGCGCTGCGACGCCAGCAGGCCGAACCGTCGTTCCCGGTGCGTTTCGAGCAGTTCTCCGCCGACTTCGAGTTCCGGACGGCGACACCGGGCGTGCCGTTCGACGTCGACGGCACACGTGTGGTTGCGCACCCGCAGCGTCACGCGGGCGACTCCTATGGCTGGCGCTTCGAGCGTGCGGGCAAGAGCCTGGTGTACTCCACCGACTCCGAACACCGGCTCGAGGACGAGGACGAACGTGCTGGCTTCATCGCGTTCTTCGACCGCGCCGACGCGGTGGTGTTCGATGCCATGTATTCGCTGGCCGACGCCATTTCGGTCAAGGCCGACTGGGGCCACTCCAGCAACATCGTCGGCGTCGAGTTGTGCCAGGCGGCACGGGCCCGGCGTCTGGTCATGTTCCACCACGAGCCCGCGTATTCCGACAGCCAGATCGCGCAGATCCTCGAGGAGACCCGGCGTTTCGAACAGATCACGCGCGAGGACGGCCATGTGCTGGAGGTGCTCTCGGCCTGGGATGGTCTCGAGCTGAGCCTGTGACCCGCGGCCCGGCGCCGGAGCCGCTCCCGCAGGACCGGGAGACACCCGACGCATGGTTCGGCCGCATCTTCCTGTATCGGCGCGGCCGCATGGCGGCGTTCATGATGCTGCTGCTGTTCGCGCTGCTGATCGGGATCCACAGCCTGCGCGTGGCCGAAACCCGGGACGAGGCCGATACCGCCTTGCATCTGCTCAGCCGGCCTGCAGCCGGCGTGCAGCAGTTGCTGTTCGATGCGTATCAGCGGGTGCTGCCGCGGCAACGCCGGGCGCAGACGGTGGCGGTGGTCGGCATCGACGAGAACAGCCTCAAGGTGGTCGGCCAATGGCCCTGGCCCCGCAGCCAGCTGGCCGAGCTGATCGACACCATTGCGCGTTACCAGCCGGCCGCCATCGGCCTGGACATCTACATGCCGGAGGCCGACCAGACCTCGCCCGAACGGGTGGCCGCGCGGCTGGCACCGGAGCAGTCGGCATTGGCCGACGCCTTGCGGCGCCTGCCCCCGCACGATGTGCAGTTGGCCCGGTCGCTGCATGCGGCGCCGACGGTGCTGGGTGCGGCCGGGTTCAACTTCGCGACGTTCGGCACCTCGGACGGATTGCAGATCGCGCCGATGCGGGTGCGTGGCGGCGATGCGCTGCCGTATCTGGATCGGTATCCCCAGGTGCTGGCCAGCCTGCCGCAGCTGCAGTCTGCGGCCCATGGCCAGGCCCTGGTGTCGGTGCGTGACGACGCCGTCGTGCGTCGCATGCCGCTGGCCTCGGCGGTCGGCCAGGTGCCCGCGCCGTCGCTGGCGATGGAGATGCTGCGCGTGGCGACCGCCAGCCCGGCGATCGACATCATCGTCGACCGGCATGGCATCCGCGCGCTGGCCGTGGCCGACCTGACGGTGCCAACCCAGGCCGGCGGCGACGTCTGGCTGCATTTCGCACCCGAGGCCGAAGGCGCGCAGTCGCGCAACATCTCGGCCATCGACCTGCTGGCGGGCCGGGTCGCCGGCGATGCGCTGGCCAGCAAGCTGGTGCTGATCGGCCTGACCGGTTCGGGCCTGAACGACCGGCGCGTGACGCCGCTGGGCGAAAGCGTGGCCGGCATCGAGATCCAGGCCCAGCTGCTCGAGAGCATGCTCGACGGCCGCATGTTGCTGCGGCCGTGGTGGATGGCCTACGCCGAACTGGGCCTGCTGCTGGGCCTGGGCGGCCTGATGATCCTGCTGGTGCCGCGGGCACTGGCCCGTGTCGACGCGCAGGGCCAGCGGCGCCCGCGCCGGGTCGGCTGGTGGGTGGCGCTGGTCTGCGCCGCCGCGCTGGCGGGCGGTTTCTGGCTGTTCCACGCGCACGGTTGGTTGTTCGATGGTGCCGGCATGTCGATCGCGTTCGCCGGTGTGCTGGCCAGCCTGGTGTCGAGTTCGACGCTCGAAGTGCAGCGCGACAACCGGCGCCTGGCCGCCGCCGAACATGCCTTGCGAGAGCAGGCCGCGCGGCTGGCTGGCGAGATGGAGGCGGCGCGACGGATCCAGCTCGGTTCGTTGCCGGACGCCGGCACCGCGTTTCCGGGCGAGACCCGTTTTGCGGTCAGCGCGCTGATCGAGCCGGCGCGCGAGGTCGGCGGCGACCTGTTCGATTTCTTCATGATCGACGACCGGCGCTTGTGTTTCCTGATCGGCGACGTATCCGGCAAGGGGGTGCCGGCCAGCCTGTTCATGGCGGTCACGCGGACGCTGTCGCGCAGCTTCGCGACCCGGCTGCCGGGGGGGCCGGCGGAGATCGTGTCGGCGGCCAACCGGGACCTGTCGAGCGGCAACGTCGAGACCTTGTTCGTCACCATGCTGCTTGGTGTGCTCGATGTCGAGACCGGCGAGCTGGAACTGGTCAATGCCGGTCACGATGCGCCGTGGCGGCTGGCCGCGCAGCAGGAGCCGCGGCAGATCGTCGCGCCGGCCGAGGCGGGGGGGCCGCCGCTGTGCGTGCTCGACGATTTCAGCTACACGCTGCAGCGCCTGGAACTTGCCCCGGGCGAATGCCTGTGCATGGTCACCGACGGCATCACCGAGGCGGCCAACGCGGACGGGGAACTCTACGGCAGCACGCGCATGCGCCGTGCACTGGCCCTGGCCGGCGATGGCGGGGCCGATGCCATCGTGCGCAGCCTGCGCGAGGATGTGGGGCGGTTCGTGGCCGGAGCGGAGGCCTCCGATGATCTGGCCATCCTGGTGGTGCACTGGCATGGGCCCGCCCGGGACGCGCGGCAGGCAGGCTCGAGGCGCACGGTGGTGCGGCTCAGCGCAGGTTGATCTCGACGCGCCGGTTTTCCGCCTGTGCGACCTCGTCGGCCGTGGCCACGGCGGGTTCGCGTTCGCCGCGGCCCGCGACGGTGATCATCGCCGGATCGACGCCGGCCTGGATCAGCCAACCGCGCACGGTCTGCGCACGCTGCAGTGACAGCCGGTCGTTGTCCAGCAGCGTGCCGACCCGGTCGGTATGGCCGATGACCGTGATCTCGGGAGCCGGGTAGTCGGACACCAGGGCCATCAGCTGTTTCAGCACGGGCTGGAAGTCGGGCGAGACGTCCTGTGCCGATCCGAACTCGAACAGCAGCGTGAAGGACACCGGGTTGCCGGGTCGCGCATCGAGCGTCTGCGCATACCGCTGGCGTACCGTGTCGGCGTCCTGGACGGCGGTGACGAAAACGCCGCGGGCATTGCTGGTGGCGCTGGCGAAGGGGGTATCGAGCCGCTGCTGGTCGGATGCGGCGCGCAGTTCCAGCGCACCCGCGCCGCCATCGGCATCTGGCAGCAGCACGACGGTGCTGCCGGGTTCGGCATTCAGGCCCAGGTACAGGATCGTGGCCAGACCGGCGACAAACAGCAGCATGGTGGCGGGTCAGGGGCCGGCATCGATGACGAAGCTGGTGCCGCGTACGCCCAGTGTCATGCCGGGAGCCGAGAAGCGCACCGCCTCGGGCGTGGCCTTGGCGATCTTGCCGGAGATCACCGACAACGTACCGCGCCGCACCGTCGCGTCGATGCTGCCGGCATGTGTGGTGCTGTCGAAACTGAACTTGGTGAGGTCGACCGTCGAGTTGGGGCCGGCCGACAGCAGGGTGTTGTCGCGCAGCGTGATGCCGACCGCGCCGTCGGGCCCGGTGGTGACGCGATCGTTGCTGTAGATGCGGGTGCCCACCGGTGCCGGCAGCGGCTGGTCGCCGCGCTGCACGGAAACCTGGCCCTTGCTCACCTTGACCATGCCGGCTTCCTCGGCCGCCCTTGCCGGCATGTGCGCCAGCAACACGGCGGTGGCGAACGCGACATATGTGCGGTAGTTCATTTGCCGTACCTCCGATTGGCTGTTCTAATTCTCATCAGATGCCTGACGACCCACTATACCGCTTTCCCGCATCCCTGGAATCCCTGGATGCAATGGCCGCGCATCTGCAGGCGACCGTCCCGGCCTGTGACGCCGCCGCGCGCTTGCGGGCCGAGACGGCACTCGAGGAACTGCTGACCAACTCGATCGTGCACGGAAAGGCCCGGCAACGGCCGCTCGACTCGGTCTGGCTGGCGGCACGGGTCAGCGACGACGCGCTGCACCTGCGGTACGAAGACGCCTTTGCGCCGTTCGATCCGGTTGCACGGATCGACGAGGCCTTGCTGCGCACCGCCAATCCGATGGAACAGCGGCCGCCGGGCGGCCTGGGCCTGTTGATGGTGTTCCGGCTGGCCGACGCGTTCCGTTACCGGCACGAGAACGGCCGCAACCGCATCGAGCTGAGTTTCTCCGGCCGGCCGATTGTGGCGTCCACGGGTGGCCCGGCCCGGCGTCGTTCAGTCGACCTTGGCGCCTGAGGCCTTGACGACCTTTTCGTACTTGGCGCGTTCGGCGTTCATGAAGCTGCCGAACTGTTCGGGCGTGGTGGGCACCGGTTCGGCCATCAGCGTGGAGAAACGCGCCTTGACCTCGGCGTTGTTCAACGCGGCGACAAAGGCCTGATTGAGCTTGGTCACCACGTCCTTGGGCGTGGCGGCCGGCACCACCAGGCCCCACCAGGTATCGACCTCGAAGCCGGGCAGGGTTTCGGCGACGGCCGGCACATCGGGCAACACGGCGCTGCGCTTGGTCGTCGTGACCGCCAGTGCCTTGAGCTTGCCCGCCTTGATGTTGGCCGAGGCGGTGGCCAGGTTGTCGAAGTTGAAGTCGACCTGGCCCGACAGCAGTGCGAGCTGGGCCGGGTTGCCGCCGTTGTAGGGAATGTGCACGGCGAAGATGCCGGCCTGCGCCTTGAACATCTCGCCGGCCAGGTGGCCGCCGCTGCCATTGCCGCCGGAGCCGTAGTTGAGCTTGCCGGGATTGGCCCTGGCGTATTTGATCAGGTCGCCCAGGCTGTTGATGTTCAGGCGCTTGGCGGCGTCGGCATTGAGCACCAGCACGTTGGGAACCCGCACCAGTTGCGTGATCGGCGCGAAGTCCTTGGCTGCGTCAAACGGCATCTTGCTGTACAGCCAGGGGTTGATGGCATGCGTGGCCACGGCGGCGATGCCGATCGTCGTGCCATCGGGAGCCGACTTGGCAACCAGGTCGACGCCGATGTTGCCGCCGCCGCCGGGCTTGTTCTCGACGATCACGGTGCCCAGGTTGTCCCGGACGGCTTCAGCAAGCACCCGTGACGTCACGTCGATGGGACCACCGGGGCCGTAGGGAACGACGATGCGGGTCGTCTTGGATTGGGCCGACGCGGTCAGCGGGGTCATCGCCAGCGATGCGACCAGGGCCGCGATGCCGACGAGTGCGAAGAGGGAGGAGGGGGTTTTTTTCATGCGCCGATTTTGCATCAGGCCACGGGCGATCCGTGCGGTCCGTCGGCGGCCGTATGCGGCAAGGGCCACCGCCGTGGCCGGCCCATGCGTCACTCGTGCGCCTTGTCGGCTTCGGTGATGAACGAGTCAGCATAGAACTCGTCCTCGGGCAGGCCGGCGAGTTCGCTGTATTCGAGGCGGGCCGAGTCCACGACGATGGGCGCGCCGCAGGCATAGACCTGGTAGCCGGAGAGATCCGGGAAATCCTCGAGCACCGCCTTGTGCACGAAGCCGGTCCGGCCGGTCCAGGCATCTTCGGGCGTGGCGTTGGAGATCACCGGCACGTAGCGCAGGTTGGGCATCTCGCGCAGCTTTTCCTCGACCCAGGCGTTCATGTACAGATCTTCCGGGCGGCGACCGCCCCAGTACAGGGTGGCGGGACGGGTGATGCCCTGGAACTGCATGTGTTCGATCAAGGCCTTGATGGGCGCGAAACCGGTGCCCGATGCGAGCAGCACCATGGGTTTGTCGGAGTCCTCGCGCAGGTAGAAGCTGCCGAACGGTCCTTCGATGCGCTGGATCTCCTTCTCCTTCATGTTGGAGAACACATGATCGGTGAACTTGCCGCCGGGCATGTGCCGGATGTGCAGTTCGACGCCCGGGCCGTTGTGCCGTGCGTTGCCCATGGAATAGCTGCGCCGGTTGCCGTCGCGCATGATGAACTCGATGTATTGGCCCGCGTGGTAGACGAAGGGATCGTTGGCCGGCAGTTGCAACTGAATGACCATCACGTCGTGCGACGCGCGCGCGAGTGATGCAACGCGGGCCGGCATCTTGCGGATCGGGAACGCGCCGGCCTCGGTCACCTGGCGCGACTCGAGCACCACGTCGCTCTGGGGCACACCGCAGCAGGTCAGCACGTAACCGTTGGCTTCTTCCTCGTCGCTCAGTGCCTTGCTCTGGTGCGCTCCGTGCACGACCGTGCCTTCGATCTTCTTGCATTTGCAGGAACCGCAGGCCCCGTCCTTGCAGCCATAGGGCAGTCCGATACCCTGGCGGATGCCGGCGCTGAGCATGGCTTCGCCCTCGTTGACGGTGAACGTGCGCCCGCTGGGCAAGATCGAAATCTGGAAGGTCATCGGTTCGGTATCCTCGGGAAGTCGCAAACTGTGGAACCGTTGATTTTGCCTTCAAACATGAATCCCATGGGCGCCTTGCCGGCGCGTTTCAGGCGTCCCCGGCTGCTGCTCGTGGGTTGCGGCGACATTGGCATGCGTGTCGTGCAGCAATTGCAGGGGCGGATGCAGCTGACCGTGCTCAGCGCCAGCGGTGCCCGCGCCAGCGAGTTGCGCGCACGTGGCGTGCATGTGCTGCGCGGTGATCTGGACCGCCCACCGAGCCTGCGCCGCCTTGCCGGCATCGCCGATCGCGTGCTGCACCTGGCGCCGCCGCCGGCCGAGGGCTGGATGGACGCCCGCACCCGTGCGCTTGCGCGCATGCTGCGCCTGCGATCGGCGCCGCAGTCGCTGGTGTATGCGTCGACCAGCGGCGTGTACGGTGACTGCAATGGCGAGATGGTGGCAGAGACCCGCATGCCGCGTGCAGACACACCGCGCGCCCGCAGGCGTTTCGATGCTGAAACGGCCGTGCGTTTCCTGGGCCGTTCCGCCTTCGTGCGGACCAGCATCCTGCGGGTGCCCGGCATCTATGCCGAAGACCGCGAGGGTGGAACCCCGCGCAAGCGCCTGCTGGCCGGCACCGCGGTGTTGCGCGCGCAGGACGACGTGTTCACCAACCACATCCATGCCGACGATCTCGCACGGGCCTGCATCGCGGCGTTGTGGCGCGCACGGCCGCAGCGCATCTACAACGTCAACGACGACACACGGCTGCGCATGGGTGACTATTTCGACCTGGCTGCCGACCGGTACGGATTGCCGCGTCCGCCGCGTATTGCGCGCGATGCCGCGGCGAAGGAACTGCCGCTGGGACTGCTCAGTTTCATGCGTGAATCGCGCCGGATGGACAACACCCGGCTCAAGCGGGAGTTGAAGTTGCGCCTGCGCTACCCCACCGTGGCCGACGGACTGCAACGCGGCTGAACCGGCGTTCGGCAAACGGCAGCCCGGTGCGTCGCGTCAGATCCCCGAGGGCTTGACCATGGTACGCATGCGGTCCATGGCGCGGATGCGGATGGTCTTGAGTTCCGCGCCCTGCAGCACCGTCAGCGTGACCTCTCCATCCGGATCGCTGCGGGCCCACAACTTCTTGTAGAACGCCTCCAGCGTGGCGACCGTCGTGCCGTCGACGGCCAGCACCAGGTCGCCGGGCTGCAGCCCGGCCTGCTGGGCAGGGCTGTCCTTGTTGACCCGGATGATCTGGATCCGGCCGGACTGCTCGGTCGACGACACACCCAGCCAGGGCCGGCGACTGGTTGTGCTGCTGCCGGTCTGCTCCATTTCGTCAAGCACCGGCTTGAGCAGGTCGACCGGCACAAACATGTTGCCGGGCAGGCGCCGTCCCGGACCCATGGCGTCGCCCACCAGCAGGCTGCCGATACCAACGAGTTCGCCGCGCTGGTTGAACAAGCCCGCGCCCGAGTGGTTGGCGATCGGCGGGCTGGTGAACGCCGCCGATTCGATGTGGTATTCCCAGTAGCCGGAGAACGCACGTTTGCCGACCAGGTAGACCATGGCGACATCGCCGTGCGCATCGTCGGGCTGGGCGCCGGAGACCGCCATCAAGGGCTCGCCGCTGCGCAGTTCGTCCAGCGTCCCGAAGCCGACCGGCTCCGGGCCCTCGAGCGGCAGCAAAGTGCGCACCAGGCCGAAGCCGGTGGCCAGGTCATAGGCCACGGCCTTGGCCGGCAGGGTCTTGTTGTCGTGCGTGACGATCTGGATCTGCTCGGCCTCCATCATCAGGTAGCCGATGGTCAGGATCAGACCATCCTTGCCGATGAGCACGCCCGAGCCCGAGCGTTGCCTGCCCAGTGACTCTGCGGAGCGGGCATCGTCGCCGACCGTGGTGCGCAGCCCGACCACGGCGGCATGGGCCCGTGCATAGGCGGCGATGCCGCTCGGGCGTGCGGTCGGTTCGGCGGTGGCGGTATCGGCCTGCGCCAGCGACATCGCGCCGATCAGTAACACCGGCAGGAGCGAGCGGATGCAGGCGATGCGCAATGGAACACGGCGGGGCTGGAACATGGTGGTCTCCCGTGCACGGCAGATGCCATCCTGCACGATGCGCCCAAACCGCCGGCTTGGCAAGCCGACGCGGCCATAACCCGGCGGCTTGCTCTGGAACCGGCGTTGCCCGCACCACCACCACGCGAACTTTGTCACGTTTTCGGCCGCACAATACGGTTGCCTGTGCTGCGTCAAGCCGCGATGCGCGGGCGCGGGCATGATGCAGGGATGAAGATGAACGACAAGCCATGCAACATCCGGCCCTGGCCACGAGCTGTCTCGATGCGCCGGGCCGCGGCGGCTGTGACAGCCATCGCGCTGGCGCTGGCGTCCTGGCAGGCCCGGGCCGACTGGGTCCGGGTCTCGTCCAGCCAGCAATCGGTGTTCTACATCGATTCGAAGAAGTCGCCGCGCGTGGGCGACAACGTGATGATCTGGGTGCTGCGCAACCACAAGGCCATGCAGGCCAGCCAGTCCCTGATGGTGCGCTCGTCCAAGGACCAGATCGAGGTCGATTGCGTCGGCCGGCGCATTCGCCGCATTTTCTCGTCCGACCACGGGCGCCCGATGGGCCAGGGGCCGATGCTGCACTCCGAACACGGCCCGATGAGCTGGAATGGCGTGCCACCGAACTCGACCGTCAGCCGCATCGTCGACGTGGCCTGCGCGAACACCTGAGGAGCCCGCGGCGGCCGGCGCGCACGTGCGCGGTCGCGGGGCAAAAACAGGAGGCGGGGGAGGTGCGACTGCCGCCGCGCGCGGGCGGGATCGCGATGGTGCCGGAGGCCGGAATCGAACCGGCACGGGTTTTACCCCGCGGGATTTTGAGTCCCGTGCGTCTACCAATTTCACCACTCCGGCAACGGAGTCAGAACAAGGGCGAAATTATGGCACAGTGCGGGGCATGAAATATCCCACCATCGAAGACACCATCGGCAAGACGCCGATGGTGGCATTGCAGCGCATCGGCGCCGAAGAGAACAAGTCCCGCGGCAATGTCGTGCTGGGCAAGCTCGAGGGCAACAACCCGGCTGGATCGGTCAAGGACCGGCCCGCCGTGTCGATGATCCAGCGGGCGCAGGAGCGGGGCGACATCAAGCCCGGCGACACGCTGATCGAGGCCACATCGGGCAATACCGGCATTGCGCTGGCCATGGCGGCGGCGATCAAGGGTTACCACATGGTGCTGATCATGCCGGAGGACCTGTCGATCGAGCGGGTGCAGACGATGAAGGCCTACGGCGCCGAACTCATCCTCACGCCCAAGAGCGGCGGCATGGAATATGCGCGCGACCTGGCCGAGCAGATGCAGAAATCCGGCAAGGGCCTGGTGCTCGACCAGTTCGCCAACCCGGACAACCCGCGCATCCACTACGAGACCACCGGACCGGAGATCTGGGCCGACACCAAGGGTTCGATCACGCATTTCGTCAGCGCCATGGGCACGACTGGCACCATCACCGGCGTGTCGCGCTTCATGAAGGAAAAAAGCCCGAAGGTGCGCATCATCGGTGCGCAGCCGGCCGAGGGTTCCCGCATCCCGGGCATCCGCAAGTGGCCGCAGGAATACCTGCCCAAGATCTACGACCCGTCCACGGTCGACGAACTGGTCTACGTGAGCCAGGCGGACGCCGAAGACATGGCGCGGCGCCTGGCGCGCGAGGAGGGTATCTTCGCCGGCATCTCCGCGGCCGGTGCCTGCTGGGTCGCGCAGCAGATCAGCGCACGCGAGAAGAACGCAACCATTGTCTTCGTCGTCTGCGACCGGGGCGATCGCTACCTGTCCACCGGCGTGTTTCCGGCCTGAAGTGAAAGACGCCCCCCGTCTGTCCGGTCTCACTTCGTGTAGACCGGCCGAACCCCCCACTGGGGGGAGCCCCCTACGGCCTGGCAGAGCCAGTTCCGCGGGGGCCCCGATTTGCCTGCTGCGCGGGCGCTGGACCTTGCATGGGCTGTGCGTGGCGCGCAGCGCCGTGCAAGACTGAAGGCACGATGCAGCCGCAGCCATATCGCTACTGTCCGCAGTGCGCCACTGAACTCGCACTGATCGCGCAGCTGGAGGACGGCGGCCACAAGCAGCGGCTGCGCTGCGCCGCCTGCGGCTTCACCCACTGGAACAATCCGGTGCCGGTGCTGGCCGCGGTGATCGAATACGAGGGCAAGGTCCTGCTGGCGCGCAACGCGGCCTGGACCGCCAAGGCCTATGCCTTGATCACCGGCTTCATGGAGGCCGGCGAAACGCCCGAGGACGGCATACGGCGCGAGATCGCGGAAGAGACCGCGCTGCAGACCGACGCGCTGGCGCTGATCGGTGTCTACGATTTCCAGCGCATGAACCAGGTCATCATCGCCTACCATGCCCAATGCAGCGGCACGGTGCAGCTCTCGCCGGAGCTGGTCGACTACAAGCTGTACCGGCTCGAGGACGTGCGCTGCTGGCCGGCCGGCACCGGTTATGCGCTGGCCCAGTGGCTGCGCTCGCGCGGGCTTGAGCCGCAGTTCGTCGAATGGAGCAGGCGCTGAGCGCGCGCAGTCGCCCGGACCTGCGGATAAGATCGACGCCATCCCGATGAACCTGTGCAGGAGACACGATGCAAGCTGCAGATATTGAAGTCGACGCCCGCGGCCTGAACTGTCCGCTGCCCATCCTCAAGGCCAAGAAGGCCCTGAGCGGCCTGCAAAGCGGGCAGACGGTCAAGGTCGTGTCCACCGATGCCGGTTCGGTGCGCGACTTCCAGGCCTTCGCCAAGCAGACCGGCAACGAGTTGCTGGAGCAGCAAACCGAAGGCTCGGAGTTCATCCACCTGATGCGCCGGCGCTGAGCGCGGCGCGACCGCCGGGCGGTGCCCGGCGCGCATTGCCCGGGGCGCTTCAGCCCAGGCGCTGCAGCTGCTCGCGCAACTTGGCCAGTGTGGCCTCGAAATTGGCCACGCGCTCGCGTTCCTGCGCAATCACCGCCGCCGGCGCCTTGGCCACGAAGGCCTGGTTCGACAACTTGCCCTGGGCCTTGGCAATCTCGCCTTCGAGCCGGGTGGTCTCCTTGCCCAGGCGCGCCTTTTCGGCGGCCACGTCGACTTCCATGTACAGGCACACGCGCGCAGCGCCGACCACAGCCACCGGTGCGGCCTTGGCGGCTGCCGCCCAGCTCGCCTCGTCGTCGAACACCCGCACTTCGTTCAGCTTGGCCAGTGCCTGCAACACCGGCGCCGACGAGCGCTGGAACTGCGCCTCCGCGGCGTCGCCGGCCAGCACGAACAGCGGCAGCCGGGTGGCGGGCGACACGCCCATCTCGCCGCGCAGGTTGCGGCAGGCGTCCACCAGCGATTTCAACCGGGCCACGTAGGCGATGGCGGCCGGGTCGATGCGCTCTGGCTGGCTGACCGGATAGGTCGCAACGCTGACCGAGTCGCCTGCGCGGCCCGCCACCGGCGCCACCTTCTGCCAAAGTTCTTCGGTGATGAACGGGATCACCGGATGCGCCAGCCGCAGGATGGTCTCGAGTACGCGGATCAGCGTGCGCCGGGTGGCGCGTTTGGCCGCATCGTTGCCGGTGTTGATCTGCACCTTGGCGATTTCCAGGTACCAGTCGCAGAACTCGTCCCAGACGAACTGGTAGATGCGGTTGGCCACGTTGTCGAGCCGGTATTCCTCGAAGCCCTTGGCCACGTCGGCTTCGACCTGCTGCAGCACTGACGTGATCCAGCGGTCGCTCTGGCTGAACTCCAGGTAGGCGGCCTGTTCGCCGCCCGGCGTGCATTCGGCGGCGGTGTGTTCCTTCAGGCCGCAGTCCCGGCCCTCGCAGTTCATCAGCACAAACCGGGTGGCATTCCACAACTTGTTGCAGAAGTTGCGGTAACCCTCGCAGCGTTTGGTGTCGAAGTTGATGTTGCGCCCCAGCGTGGCCAGCGCGGCGAAGGTGAAACGCAGCGCATCGGCGCCGAAGGCCGGAATGCCGTCCGGGAACTCCTTCTGCGTGTTCTTGCGCACCGTGGGTGCGGTCTCGGGCTTGCGCAGGCCTTCCGAACGCTTGGCCAGCAGCGGCTCGAGCGTGATGCCGTCGATCAGGTCCACCGGGTCGAGCACGTTGCCCTCCGACTTGCTCATCTTCTGGC
This sequence comes from Comamonadaceae bacterium G21597-S1, assembly GCA_027214345.1. Lineage (GTDB taxonomy): Bacteria > Pseudomonadota > Gammaproteobacteria > Burkholderiales > Burkholderiaceae_C > CAISIP01. The sequence continues at coordinate 15,900 of JAPWHR010000004.1, read as the reverse complement.
CATGGGCGTCGCGCACCAGGCCGTGGATGTAGACGTCGCGGAACGGCACGCGGCCGGTGAAATGCGTCGTCATCATGATCATCCGGGCGACCCAGAAGAAGATGATGTCGTAGCCGGTCACCAGGACGGTGGACGGCAGGTAAAGGTCGTAGTCGGACGGTTGACCGGCGGTCGCGGGGGCGGCGGCCGCCTCGGGCCAGCCCATGGTCGAGAACGGGACCAGCGCGGACGAATACCAGGTGTCGAGCACGTCGTCGTCGCGCTTGAGCGCGCCGGTGTAACCTGCCCTGTCGGCCGCCGCGCGCGCGCCTGCTTCGTCGCGGGCCACGAACAACTCGCCGCCGTCTCCGTACCAGGCCGGGATCTGGTGGCCCCACCACAGCTGGCGGCTGATGCACCAGTCCTGGATGTTGCCCATCCACTGGTTGTAGGTATTGACCCAGTTCTCGGGCACGAAGCGCACGGCGCCGCTCTCGACCGCGTCGATCGCCTTCTGGGCGATGGATTTGCCGGTCGGGTCCTGCGGGCTGACCTTGGACATGGCGACGAACCACTGGTCGGTCAGCATGGGTTCAATGACCTGGCCGGTGCGGGCGCAGCGCGGCACCATCAGCCGGTGCTTCTTGGTCTCGACCAGCAGGCCGAGCTCATTAAGTTGTTCGACGATCTTGTTGCGGGCAATAAATCTATCAAGACCAGCATAGCCTTCAGGACAAAGGTCGTTGCGTCGCTCGCCGACTCCAGTGTCGACTGCTCCTTCGCCATTGAATCCCTTTTGGTGCTCACCACTCTGTTGGAGCAACACGTCTCCGTTTGGCAGAGCGAATGAGCTACCGGGCTGCATCCAGAGAAACGGTTGTGCGCTTACTGTCGCGTCAAGGTCGAAGATCGTCAGCATTGGCAACTTATGCCTTTGAGCGACTTGATAGTCGTTTTGGTCGTGTGCCGGTGTGACCTTGACCACTCCTGTACCGAAATTCTGATCTACATGTTCGTCAGCAATTACGGGTATCAATCGCCCCGATATGGGCAAACGAACCTGTTTTCCTCTCAAGTGTGCATACCGACCGTCATCAGGGTGAACCATTACTGCAGTGTCACCAAGCATGGTTTCGGGCCGAGTGGTGGCCACAACTAGGGATTCGTCGCTACCTTCAATCGGGTATCGGATGTGCCACAAATGGCCATCTTCTTCCTCGCTCTCTACTTCTAAATCCGACACGGCAGATTTCAGCACCGGATCCCAACTGACCAGGCGCTTGCCGCGGTAGATCAGGCCCTGCTCGTACAGGCGTACGAAGGTGTCGGTGACGACGGTCGACAACTTCTCGTCCATCGTGAAATATTCGCGGCTCCAGTCCACGCTGTCGCCCATGCGGCGCATCTGTGTGGTGATGGTGTTGCCCGACTTTTCCTTCCACTCCCAGACCCGGGCGACGAAGTTCTTGCGCGCCTCGGCCGCGCTGGGGCCCATGTCATGGCGGCTGATGCCCTGGTCGCGCAACTGGCGTTCGACGACGATCTGGGTCGCGATGCCGGCATGGTCGGTGCCGGGCACCCAGACCGTGTTGTGGCCGCGCATGCGGTGGTAACGCGTCAGCGAGTCCATGATGGTCTGGTTGAACGCATGGCCCATATGCAGCGTGCCGGTCACGTTGGGCGGCGGCAGCTGGATCGCGAAGGATCCGGCCTGCGGATCCGGCTTGCCGGTGCCGCGGGCGCCGGCCACTGCGTATCCGCGACGCTCCCATTCGGGTCCCCAGTGGGCCTCGAGCGCGGCGGGTTCGAAGGATTTGGACAGGCTTTCGAGCCCGGGCTGTTGCAGAACGTCGGTCATGGTGTGGCGGTGTGGTCGTGCCGGCTGGCGCGTGGCGCACCCGGCAGGGAGGCGGCATCCCGGCGGAGGCCGCACCCGGACCTCAGGCCCGGGACCGATGGATTTTAGGGGACGCGCCGCGGCCTGCCGCGTCCCGCGGGGCTCAGGCCGACGGCAGTTGCGCGGCGGCGAGGCATTCCTGCAGCACCCGCGCGTCGCCGATCTGGTTGGCCAGCAGCAGGATCAATCGGGCATTGAGCAGTTCCGACTGCTCCGGGCTCAGGCCCTGGTGGGCGTCGAGCAGCTGCTCGTAGAAGGTGTCTGCATCCTGCAGGTTCAGGTTGGTTTTCATGGGGTGGTCGCCGGTGAAGGGTTCAAGCAATGGCCAGTGCGTGTTCGATGGCCTGCACCAGCGCGCCGTCGACCGCTTCGCCGGTCGCGGCGAGATAGGCGTCGGGGCGCACCAGCGCCCAGGCGTGGCCGAAGACATGGCAGGCGCCTTGCAGATGCCCTTGCGGGTCGCGCACCGTCTCGCGCGACTGGGTGTGGGTATCCGGGCCGAGCACCTGCACGCATCGCACCGGTGCCTGGCGCGTGAGCCTGGCCAGGCGCTGGCGCGCCTGCTGCGACTGGTCGCCGAACACCAGCAACAGCAAATGCCCGTCGGCCCACTGCAACAGGTCGTTGACGCAGCCCTGGCTGCCGTCCTGCCAGCGGAAGAACACGTTCTGCACCGACAGGCCGCCAGACTTCTCGCACACGCTCGACTGGCTGTACGGATTGGCCACCGCCATGCGCCCGGTGTTGACGAGTTGGCGCGCGAACGGATACTGGCGCGCCAGGCTGATCACGGCATCGCGGAACCGGCGCTCGACGCCATCGGCCGGCCGCAGGAAACGCGCGGTGCGGTTGGTGACCCGCACGTTCTGCTGCGCCGCCTCCAGCCGTTCCTGGTCGTAACTGGCGAGCAGGCCCAGTCCGGCACGCCCGCGCAACACCGCACCGAGCTTCCAGGCCAGGTTGTCGGCGTCGGCCACGCCGGTGTTGCCGCCACGCGCGCCGAAGGGGCTGACGATCTTGGCGGTATCGCCCATGAAATACACACTGCCGATGTGCAGCGCGTCCAGGCACTGGCTGCGGTAGGCATACGGCCCGACCCAGACGATCTCGCAATCGATGTCGGCGCCGAACTGGCGCTGCAGCCGCTTGCGCACCTCGGCCTCGCTGCTGACCTTGGCCGGATCGGCATCGGGCTCCATCTGGTAGTCGATGCGCCAGACGTCGTCGGCCATCAGGTGTTGCCACACAGCGCGGTTGTCGTTGAATGGCGCCTCGATCCAGGTGTGGCGTTCGGTCGGTGGCAGGTTCTTGAAGCGCACGTCGGCGATGCACCAGCGGTCGTCGCCGCGGCGCGCCTGCTTGCTGGCGCCGCACCATGCATGGAAGGGCGTGTGCGAGCCGCTGGCGTCGATCACATGTTCGGCCTCGAGCTGGTAGCTGCCGGCGGGTGTTTCCACCGTCAGCGTCGCGAAGCCGTCGTGCTGTGCGAAGCCGGTGACACGCGAACTCCAGCGCAGGTCGACGCCCCCGAGCTCGTGGATGCGCTCGACCAGGTAACCCTCGATATAAAACTGCTGGATGTTGATGAACGGCGGCTGGCCCGAGAGCTGAAAGCTGCTTTGCTGGCGCAGGTCGAAGGAATACACCTCGTCGTGGCCGGCGAAGGTGCGTCCCACGCTCCACTGGATGCCCTTGGCCGCGATGCGTTCGTAGATGCCCAGCCGGTGGAAGATCTCCAGCGACTTCTGCGTGTAGCAGATGCCGCGCGACGAGGCGCCCTTGACGCCGACCGAGTTGTCTTCGTCCAGCACCACAGCTGTTATGCCCTGGCGCGCCAGCGCGCAGGCCATGGTCAGCCCGGTGATGCCGGCGCCGACGATGACGATGGGATGGCGCACGACGGTGGCCGAGCCCAGTTCCGGCGGCGCGACAAACGGGTATTGCGGCAGTTCGTAGCCGCCTTTGGCGAATTCGTAGTCGTTGGTGAAAGCGGTGGCCTGGTACGGCTTGCTCACGGTGCTGTCGGGCGTTGTGCTCATGCGGCTCCTCACGCGGTTCGCGGTGACACGGCCCGTGCGGCGACTTCCGGGCGGTCGTTCTGCTGTGGCTTCAAGGCCCCGGCTGCCAGTCCTTGCGCGCGGTCCTGGCGCCATTGTGCTTTGCGGGCGGTCCAGGCGTCCAGTCGCGTGCGCGCTTCGTGGCTCTCGCGTTCCATCTGCTCGGCGCTGGCCACGTCGGCCGAGAGTTCGAGCCGCACGCCATTGGGGTCGAAGAAATAGATGCTCTTGAACACATGGTGATCGGTCACGCCGAGCACCTCGACGCCGTGTGCCTGCAGCCGCGCGCGCATGGCCTCGAGGTCGGCGACCGATGCAACGCGAAACGCCACGTGGTTGACCCAGGCCGGGGTGTTGGGCGAGGGCAGGGCCGCCTCGTCGTCACCGAGATCGAAGAACGCGATGAACGAGCCGTCGTGCAGGCGAAAGAAGAAGTGGGTGTACGGGCAATATTCGCCGGTGCTGGGCACATGGTCGCTCTGGATGATGTGGTACAGCGGCAGGCCCAGGATGTCTTCGTAGAAGTGCCGGGTTTCCTCGGCGTCGCGCGCGCGGTAGGCGTAGTGATGCAACTGCTGGATCGGGGCGGCTGCCGGCATCGGCGTGGCAGGGGTTGTGGTTTCCATGGCGGTTTCCGTGTCGGAACAAACAATAAAGACGGGGGGCTGAGATTTACCTATCCGTAACGCATTTACTATATCGTAACGATTGGGTGTTGGGAATTGCGCCAGGTCAACGCCTGGATTCGACCTCCGATGGTGCGGCGGCCCGGCGGCCCGGTCCAAGTCCCGACCATGACGCAACATGTGCGGCAGCGCATCGGCAACAACCCGCGACCGGCCGGCAATGGCCCGCTGGCAGCGGGGGATCGGGTGAAGTTGAGAACAGTTATCAACTGGAGTGCATCGATAGACAAAATGCATTCCCCGCATTGACGGTGCCAATTGGACCTTGTCATGAACCCCGGCTACCCTATCAGGCTCTTCAGTCGCGCAAGCGCCCGAAGCAGACGTGTTCAACCCCAACCACAAGGAGATTTCCATGGCAGCACTCAAAGGCTCCAAGACGGAAGAAAACCTGAAAGCCGCCTTCGCGGGCGAATCGCAGGCCAACCGCCGTTATCTGTATTTCGCGAACAAGGCCGACATCGAAGGCCAGAACGACGTGGCCGCCCTGTTCCGCTCCACGGCCGAAGGCGAAACCGGGCATGCCCATGGTCACCTCGAGTGGCTCGAACAATGTGGCGACCCGGCCACCGGCCTGCCGATCGGCGCAACCCGTGACAACCTCAAGGCCGCCGTGGCCGGCGAGACCCACGAGTACACCGACATGTACCCCGGCATGGCCAAGACCGCGCGCGAGGAAGGCCACGACGAGATCGCCGACTGGTTCGAGACCCTGGCCAAGGCGGAACGCAGCCATGCGAACCGCTACGCCAAGGCCCTGACCGAACTGGTGGACTGATCCCGATCGGCGCGACCTGGCGCATGCCGGGTCGCGTCCCGTGCCAGCCACCGGCGGTGGCTGGTTGACGCAAGCGGTCTCATACCGACCGCTTGCGTCAGGCCGGAATAACAACAAGCGACGAGGACACCATGGCAAAAGAAGGCAATCTGGAAGCCCCGACCCGGCACCCGATCGACTGGAAGGGTCCCGACTACTACAACGAAGAGGCCACGTTCAAGGAGCTTGAACGCATCTTCGACATCTGCCACGGTTGCCGGCGCTGCGTCAGCCTGTGCGGATCGTTCCCGACCTTGTTCGACCTGGTCGACGAAAGCAGCACGATGGAGGTCGACGGCGTCGACAAGAAGGACTACTGGAAGGTCGTCGACCAGTGTTACCTGTGCGACCTGTGCTACATGACCAAGTGCCCCTACGTGCCGCCGCACGAGTGGAACGTCGATTTCCCGCACACGATGCTGCGCGCCAAGGCAATCAAGTTCAAGAAGGGCGAGGTCGGCTTCGGCGAACAACTGCTGGCCTCGACCGACACGCACGGCAGCCTGGCCGGCATCCCGGTCGTGGTGCAGGCGGTCAACGCCGTGAACCACACCAAGCCGGCCCGCGCACTGATGGAAAAAGGACTGGGCGTGCACAAGGACGCCTGGTTGCCGGACCTGGCCACGCGCAAGTTCCGCTCGGCCGCGCCCAAGGGCCGGGAACATCCGGTGCGCGATGGCGAGAAGACGCCGGGCAAGGTGGTGATCTATTCCACCTGCTACGTGAACTACAACGAGCCCGGCATCGGGCTGGACCTGCTCAAGCTGCTCGACCATAACGAAGTGCCCTACGTGCTGGTCGAGAAGGAAAAATGCTGCGGCATGCCCAAGCTCGAGCTGGGCGACCTGGATTCGGTCAACGACAACAAGGAGGCCAACATCCCGGTGCTCGCGAAATACGCGCGCGATGGATTCGCCATCCTCAGCGCCGTGCCCAGCTGCACGTTGATGTTCAAGCAGGAACTGCCGCTGATGTACCCGGACGACGCCGAAGTCAGGCTGGTGCAGGACGCGATGTGGGACCCGTTCGAGTACTTCATGGCGCGCAAGCGCGACGGCCTGCTCAAGACCGAGTTCCCGCATGCACTGGGCAAGGTGAGTTACCAGATCCCGTGCCACGGACGGGTGCAGAACATCGGCAAGAAGACCGAGGAAATGCTCAAGATGGTGCCGGGCACCAGCGTGCACACCCACGAGCGCTGCTCGGGCCATGCCGGCACCTTCGGTGTCAAGAAGGCCACGCATCCGATGGCGATGAAGATCGGCAAGCCGCTGTTCAAGGCCATGGCCAATCACAAGGACGGCGGTACGCCGGACGTGATCAGCTCCGACTGCCCGCTCGGCGGTCACCACATCGCCCAGGGCTTCGACGTCAACGCGCTCGGCGCGGTGCCTCAGAAACACCCGCTGACGCTGGTGCGCGAAGCCTACGGGCTGAAATAGACAGACGCAATACAGAAGCAGGAGAGTCTCATGCAACTGACCGGACACATCACCCCCGAGAGCCTGATGAGCCTGGAGGCCTACAGCAAGTACCGCAAGGCGCACAAGGACGAGGTCATCGCGCACCGCAAGCTGCGTTCGGTGGCGCTGGGCGACCACATCACGCTGCAGTTCGAGAGCGAGATGACGATCCGCTACCAGATCCAGGAGATGCTGCGCATCGAGAAGATCTTCGAGGAAGAAGGCATCCAGCAGGAGATCGAGGCCTACGCCCCCTTGGTGCCGGACGGCGGCAACTGGAAGGCGACCATGCTGATCGAATACCCGGACGTCAACGAACGCAAGCGCGAACTGGCGCGGCTGATCGGCGTCGAGGACCGCATGTTCGTCGAGGTCGAAGGCATGGCGCGGGTGTATGCGATTGCCGACGAAGACCTCGACCGCGAGAACGACGAGAAGACCTCGGCCGTGCATTTCGTGCGCTTCGAGCTGACGCCGGCCATGTGCGCGGCGGTCAAGGCCGGCGCCAGTGTCAAGCTCGGCTGCGACCATACGAACTACCCGGCGCACAGGTCCATGGCTCCGGAAACGCTGGCATCGTTGGCGGGAGATCTCCGATAGGCGGCGCCGCACGCGATACGGTCCCGGAGGCTGCATGCCGGACAGCCTGAACATCGGAATCGTCGGCCTGGGTGTCATGGGCCATCGCATGCTCGAGCGGCTGCAGTCGCATCCGCGTCTGCGCGCCACGATGGCATGGGACGCCAATCCCGACACCTGCGCACGGGCGCTGCAGCTGCACCCGCAGCTGCGCAGCGCCGACAGCGCCGAAGCCCTGATCGCCACGCCCGGCCTGCACGGCCTGTACATCGCCACGCCGCCGGGGCCGCACATGCGCCTGAGCGCACTGGCCTTTGATGCCGGGCTGGCCGTGTTGTGCGAGAAACCCCTGACGGTCGACTTTGATGCCGCGCGGCGCCTGGTGCGGCGCATTGCGGATGAAAAGCTGCGTGGCGCCGTCAATTTCTCGCTGGCCTCGTCCCATGGCCTGGCCTGCCTGCAGCACAACTTCGGCGCGGGATCAACCCTGCCCATGGGGACCTTGCACGACGTGCGCATCGACCTGGCGTTTGCCGCCTGGCCGCGTCCCTGGCAGATGGCCGCCGGCGCGTGGTTGTCGGAACGCGCCGAGGGCGGTTTCTCGCGCGAGGTGTTGTCGCATTTCATCTTCGTGCTGCAGCGGGTGCTCGGGCCGGCCGCGGTGTGGAGCAGCAAACCGGTGTATCCACCCGATGGCGTCGGGGCCGAAACCGCGCTGGAGGCAGAACTGCGTGTCGACGAGGTGCCGGTGCACATCAAGGCCCGGGTCGATGCGAACCTGCCCGCGGCCGAGCGCAACCGCATGGTGTGGCGCGCCCAGTGGGGCGTGCTCACGCTGCGCGACTGGTTCGGCGTGACCGGCCAGCGCAAGGGTGGCAGCGAGGAGTCGCTGGGCGAGCCCGATGTGTTGCGCGCCCGCGGCCAGGCCGACCAACTCGAGCAGTGGGTGGCGATGATCGAAGGGCGCGACCACCTGCTGCCGGGTTTCGACGAGGCGCTGGCGGTGCAGCAGACGATCGAGTCGATGTTGCAGACGGTCTGAACCTGGCCCCGATCGCGGGGCTTGTACGTGCCTGGCGCGCCCCCGCGGCCCGGCTGGGATAATCGCCTTCGAAAGGTCTTCCTCCCCCCATGCTGCTCCTCCTGTCACCAGCCAAGTCGCTGGACTATGCATCTCCGTTGCCCGATGTTGCCCACAGCGAACCCCTGTTCGTATCCGAGTCGGTGCGGCTGATCCGCGAATTGCGCAAGTACAAGCCGGCGCAGATCGCCGAATTGATGGATCTCAGCGACGACCTGTCGCGGCTCAACGTGGCGCGTTACAAGGCCTGGCGGCGCGCGGTGCCGCAGGAGACGTCACGTCCGGCCGTGCTGGCGTTCGACGGCGACGTATACGGCGGGCTGCAGGCGCGCGCGCTGTCGCCGGACGACCTGGACTGGATGCAGGAGCATGTGGCCATCCTCAGCGGCCTGTACGGCGTGTTGCGTCCGCTGGACCGGATGCAGCCGTACCGGCTCGAGATGAAGACCCGCCTGCCGAACGAGCGGGGCAGCAATCTGTACCAGTTCTGGGGGCCGCGCATTGCGCAGTACCTGAACCGGCGGCTGGCCGGCGAGGCCGAACCGGTGGTGGTCAACCTGGCATCGCAGGAGTATTTCCGGGCGGTCGACCGCAAGGCCTTGAAGGCCCGGGTGGTGGAGTGTGTGTTCGAGGAGACACGCGGCGAGCGGCACCAGGTCATCAGCTTCCTGGCCAAGCGCGCGCGCGGCCTGATGGCGCGCCATGTGGTGTTGCAGCGGGCCCGCACGGTGGAGCAGCTCGAGAGCTTCGACGCCGAGGGTTATGCGCTGGTGCGCTCGGCGTCGACGCCCGAGCGGCTGGTATTCCGGCGCAACGCCCCCAATTGAGGGTTTGTGGTGCTTGCCGGCGCCCGCGGGCGCCGCCCATCGCATCCACGACAGATACGCAAAGACAGGAACAGCATGAAAGTCAGAGCCAACGGAATCGACATCGAGGTGGAAGACTCCGGTCCCGGACCAGTGGGAGCCGAGCGGCCGGTCGTTTTGCTGATCATGGGCCTGGGCATGCAACTGGTGGCCTGGCCGCCGGCCGTGGTGCAGCTGCTGGTGGACGCCGGTTACCGGGTGATCCGCTTCGACAACCGCGACATCGGCCTGTCGCAGCATTTCGATCACCTGGGCACGCCGAACCTGCTGTGGGCCGGGCTCAAGCACCGGCTGGGCTGGGAGGTCAAGGCGCCCTACACGCTGCACGACATGGCGCTCGATTCGATTGGCGTGCTGGACGCTCTCGGCGTGGGCAAGGCCCATGTGGTGGGTGTGAGCATGGGCGGCATGATTGCGCAACGGGTCGCGCTGGCCGCACCGGACCGGGTGCAGAGCCTGACCAGCATCATGAGTTCGAGTGGCGCGCGGGACCTGCCCCAGGCCGACCCCAGGGTGATGAAGGTGTTGTTCAGCCGGCCGGCCGACAGCTCGCGCGACGCCATCGTGGCGCATTACGTGCGCCTGTACAAGGCCATCGGCAGCCCGGGTTTCCCGACCGACGAGGCCGAACTGCGCCAGCGCATCGCGATGGGCGTGGACCGCAGCTTTCATCCGTCGGGCACGATGCGCCAGATGGTGGCCATCGCCGCCGATGCGACCCGGGCACAGGAACTCGCGCGAATCGCCAAACCCACGCTGGTGCTGCATGGCGAGGCCGATCCGCTGGTGCCGTTCGCGCACGGGCAGGATACCGCGCGGCGCATACCCGGCGCACGGTTCGCCGGCATTGCCGGCATGGGGCACGACCTGGCCGCCGGCGTGGTCGAGCGGCTGCTGCCGCACATGGCGCCGTTCCTGCTGGCGCACCGCTGAAGGAGCGCCCGACACCATGTACACGCCCGAACAGTCGCAGCTGGGCAAGGCCACGGCCTACCCGGACCAGTACGATGCCACGTTGCTGTACCCGATCGCGCGCGCGCCCAACCGCGCCGAGATCGGCGTCGGCGACACCTTGCCGTTCCTGGGCGCCGACCTGTGGACCGCGTTCGAGCTGGGCTGGCTGAACCTGCGCGGCAAGCCGCAGGTGGCGCTGGGCCATTTCACGGTGCCATGCGAGACACCCAACATTGTCGAGAGCAAGTCGTTCAAGCTCTACCTGGGCAGTTTCAACAACAGCCGGTTCTCCGACGTGGACGAGGTGCAGGCACGCCTGCGCGCCGATCTGAACGAGGCCTTGTGGCGCGGTGCGCCGGCGGTGGGCGCCGGCGTGGGCGTGCGCATCATCGCGCCCGATCTGTTCGACCGTGAACCGGTGCACGAGCTCGACGGCCTGAATCTGGACCGGCTCGACGTGGAGTGCACGCACTACACGCCCCGTCCGGAATTGCTCAGCGCCGACCTCGCATCCCAGCCGGTGACCGAGACCCTGAGCAGCCGGCTGCTCAAGAGCAACTGCCTGGTGACCGGCCAGCCGGACTGGGGCAGTGTGCAGATCAGCTACAGCGGGCCGCAGATCGACCAGGCCGGGCTGCTGCAGTACCTGGTGAGCTTCCGCAACCACAACGAGTTCCACGAGCAGTGTGTGGAGCGCATCTACATGGACATCTGGCGCCAGTGCAAACCGGCGAAGCTGTCGGTCTACGCGCGGTATACCCGCCGCGGCGGGCTGGACATCAACCCGTTTCGCACCAGCACGCCGAAGGCCTTGCCGCGCAACGTGCGGACCGCGCGGCAGTGACGCCGCGCGCGCCGGGTGGCGCGCGCTGACGGGCTTTTCGGTCAGTCGCGCCCGGCTTCGATCAGTTTCTGCGCCAGCAGGGCGGGGTTGGTGAAACAGACCTCATGGCTGCCCGGGCCCTGCACCAGCCGGAACAGGCCGAGCCGCTCCGACAGCCGCGGATGCCAGCCCAGGCTGTGCGGCATTGCCGCGTCCTCGGTGAAGTTGACGTAGGACTTGCCCACCGGCATGTCGGCCACGTCGGCCGTCAGCGCGATCTTGTCGGTAAAGGTGCGGTAGGGCTGCGGGTTGAGCATGCGGTAGGCCCTGGTCGAAAGGGCGGCATCGGCATCGTTGATGAAGGCATCGCGCCAGATCATCTCGGGCAGCACCACCGCATTGTTGTTGGCCTTGGCCAGCGAGTCGAACAGTCCCTTGAAGTTGGGCGGCACCATGTCGTTGAGGCATTCCCCGCGCCGGGGCACGAAGGCATTCCAGTACACCAGCCGGCGGATGCGCCGCGCCGCCCGGTCGGCCACGCCGGAGATCACCATGCCGCCGTAGCTGTGCCCGACCAGGCGCACGTTCTGCAGGTTGTTGCTGGCCAGGAAATCGACGACCGACGTGATCGCGTCGTCGAGCCCGCTGGTGCTGCGGTCGTCGCCCGGCCGGTTGCCGGCCAGCGTCACGCAATGCACCACGTGGCCGGCCTTGCGCATGTGGTCGGCCACCGGCTCGAGTTCGGCGCCGGTGTGCCAGGCGCCATGGACCAGGACATAGGTATCGCTCATGATGGTGTGCTCCTTGGTTGAGTTGAATGGGACGTGCGCGGCGACCGGGTGGCGCGTCGCTCAGGGTGACTTTGCCGCCCGTGCATGCCGGATCCGCGGCGGCTTCGATTGGACATGCTCGCGCGTGGCCGGTCAACGCCCATGGGGGCTGAACGCTGCGGCGGGGGCGATTCGGCGGGGCGCCGGCCACCGTTCGCGTCAGAACAGCTGGCCGGTCCAGATGTCGCCCTGCGCGGGGCCGGCTTCTCGTACCCCATGGGCGGCCGTGCCCGCCACGGCTGGCAACTCGTCGGCCTTGGCGAGCGAGCCCACGCGCACGCCGAGCAGGCGCAGCCGGCGCTGCAGCGGCACGCGCTTGAGGCACTGACCGGCTGCGTCGCGGATGGCACGCGCGTCGGCTGTGTATTGCGCCAGCGTCTGGTCGCGGGTCGCGATCTTGAAGTCGTCGAAGCGCAGCTTGATGCCGATCGTGCGGCCGACATACCCCTTGCGCTGCAGGTCGGCGGCGACCTGCTCGCACAGCCGGGTGAAGATGGTGCCGAGTTCGGCCTTGTCGCGCACCGCATGCAGGTCGCGCTCGAAGGTGGTTTCGCGGCTCATCGAGACCGGCTCGCTTTCGGTGACCACCGGCCGGTCGTCGCGTCCCCAGGCGGCGCGGTGCATCCAGCTGCCGGTGGACGGGCCGAAATGGTCGATCAGCCACTGCTCGCTTTTTGCCGCCAGCTCGCCGATGGTGTGGATGCCGTAGCCCTGCAGCCTGGCGTCGGCCTTGGGGCCGATGCCGTTGATCTTGCGGCAGGCCAGCGGCCAGATCAGCGACTGCAGGTCGTGTTCGTGCACGATGGCGATGCCGTTGGGCTTGTTGAACTCGCTGGCCATCTTGGCCAGCAGCTTGTTGGGCGCGACGCCAACCGAGCAGGTCAAGCCGGTGGCATCAAGAATGTTTTTTTGGATCAGCCGGGCCAGCACCCGGCCGCCTTCGCGCTGGCCGCCAGGCACGTCGGTGAAATCGATGTAGACCTCGTCCACGCCGCGGTTTTCCATTTGGGGTGCGATGTCCAGGATGATCTGCTTGAACTGGCGCGAGAAGCGCCGGTATTCGTCGAAGTCCACCGGCAGCTGGATCGCCTGCGGGCACAACTTGGCAGCCTTCATCAGCCCCATCGCCGAACCGATGCCGAACTGGCGCGCGGGGTAGGTGGCGGTGGTGATGACGCCGCGGCCGACGTAGTCCTTCAGGCGCTGGAACGCCTCCACCGGAATATGCGCACGCGGGTTGCCGCTGGCCTGCGCGGCCGGGTCGTCGGCCAGCTTGTCCAGCGCCGCCTGCACCGCGCTGCGCCCGCCGCCGATCACCACCGGCAGGCCCTTGAGCTGCGGGTAACGCAGCAGCTCGACGGAGGCGTAGAACGCGTCCATGTCGAGGTGGGCGATGCGGCGGATGGGGGTGTCTGACATAATCGATCGATCGAGATCGTATTACGGAATCATATCGATATGGAAACCGTCACAGTTTCACCCAAGTTCCAGGTCGTCATTCCGGCCGCCGTGCGGCGGGCCATGGGCCTGCAGCCCGGCATGCGCATGGCCGTGCGGCAACATGGCAAGGCGATCGAGCTCGTTCCGGTGCCGACGCTGGACGAGCTCAAGGCCGAACTCAAGGGCTGTGGCAGCGCGATAGCTGACGAGCCGGAGCGATTCTGATGGCCGGCGCGCCCGGCCGCCTGCCGCTGCCAGCGGCCCTGGTGCTGGATTCGTCGTGCTGGCTCGAGGTGTTCGGCGGCGGCGCCCGCGCCGCGTGGTACGAGCATGCTGTGGCGCGACCCGAGCCGTTGATCGTGCCGGTCATCACCGTGTACGAGGTCGTCAAGTACCTGTCGCGCGTGCGGTCGGCCGACGCCGCGCAACGCGCTGCGCTGTACATGGGCAGTGGGACCGTGGTCGACATCGACCAGGCCATTGCCGTCGCCGCGGCAGGCAACGGACTGCCGATGGCCGACAGCCTGATCTATGCGACGGCCCAGGCGCATGGCGCGACGCTGTGGACGCAGGATGCGCATTTCAAGGGGTTGGCAGGGGTGCACTACTTCGACACGGCGTGATGGCGAGCGGCCCGCGCGCGCCGGTGACATCGCCGGCAGGTGAGGGCCTTGCCGGGCGAGCGCTGGTTTGGCCATCGTCACGGCGCCACCGGCAGCAGCCTGTCCAGCGGACTGGCCGTGCCGCCGGCGGCCACCTTGAGCACATGGGTGTAGATCATCGTCGTGCTGACATCCGAGTGGCCGAGCAGCTCCTGCACGGTGCGGATGTCGGTGCCGGACTGCAGCAGGTGCGTCGCGAACGAGTGGCGCAGCGTGTGCACCGAGACCGGTTTGGCGATGCCGGCGCGTGTTACGGCCTTCTTGAGGGCGCGTTGCACCCGGTCTTCGTACAGGTGGTGGCGCCGCTCGACGCCGCTGCGCGGGTCGATCGACAGCGTGGGCGACGGAAACAGCCAGAACCAGGCCCAGGACTTGCCGGCGCGCGGGTACTTGGCGTCGAGCGCATGTGGCAGCTCGACGCCACCGCGCTGCGAATGGCGGTCGGCCTCCCACTGCGCGCGTGCTGCCAGAAGCTGCCGGTGCAGCTGCGGCGCAAGTGCGGCAGGCAACATGACCACCCGGTCCTTGCCGCCCTTGGCCTCGCGCACGATGACGACCTTGCGGGCAAAATCGACGTCCTTGATGCGCAGGCGCATCGCCTCCATCAGCCGCATGCCGGTGCCGTACAGCAGCCGGGCGATCAGCGCGGTGAGGGCGTCTTCGTCCATCTGCGCCAGCAGTCCCGCCACCTCGGCCTGCGTGAGCACCGACGGAATCCGCGGCTTGCGCGTGGGCCGGTGGATGCTGTTCAACCAGGGCAGATCGACGGCCAGTACCTCGCGGTACAGGAACAGGATGGCGCTCAAGGCTTGATTGTGGGTGGATGCCGACACCCGCCGCTGCGTGGCCAGCATGGTCAGGAAAGCCTCGATCCCCTTGGCATCGATGTCGCGCGGATGGCGCATCTGCCCACCGTTGCCGGAAGCCGACCACCGGACAAAAAAACGCACCCAATACAGATACACCTTCTCGGTGGCGAGGCTATAGTGCATGTAACGAATACGCTCGCGCACCTGGTCGAGCAGGCGAAGCGACTGCAGCGGCGGGGTGCGGGGTTTCATGTGCGGGTTTATAACTGAGTTTTCATACAGTATATTTGGCTGAAATGCAGACTGCAAGCGGGTTTTGGGAGGTTTTGATGGACAGCTTATCGAGCATCCACCTTTTTATGGAGCGGGTTTTGCTCCAGATATCACGTTAGGCCGCGCAAACAAGCATGTCCACTCCTCCGCCATACACGAAGCCCGAGTTCGAGCGTCGCTGGCTTGTCCCAGCGGAAGCGTCGTTCGAAGGCGTCGCTAAGCGGAAGCGCGAAATCGAAGATCGATATATTCACGGAACAAGACTACGCTTGCGCAAGGTCACGGAATCCGGTCAAACAACGATCTACAAACTCGGCAAGAAGTACCAGCCTGAGGCCTTGGGTATCCATCATGTGGTCTCAGCATACCTAGACGAAGCAGAGTACCAAGTGTTGCTTGCCCTACCCGCCCGCGTCTCGAAGAAGCAAAGGTTCACCGTGTACGGCGGAGCACTCGATGTGTACGAGCAACCCAACCCAGGACTAAGAATCTTCGAAGTGGAATTCGCAACCGCAGATGCAGCTAGAAACTACGCACCGCCAAAGGGAATCGGCCAAGAGGTGACCAATACACTCGCATTCACAGGCTACGCACTCGCAGGCGCGGCCTCTCAAGAAACACCACCCAAGTAGTTGATTTGTAATGGTGCATTCAAGCTGCTTGTTCCACGGCGACGAGTCGCAT
>JAPWHR010000049.1 GCA_027214345.1 Comamonadaceae bacterium G21597-S1 | reverse complement strand
CTACCGGAGATGGATCTTGACGAGGTGCTGGCCCGGCACCCTGACGTCGCCCTCGTCGACGAACTTGCCCACACCAACGCCCCCGGGTCCCGTAATGAGAAGCGTTGGCAGGACGTTGAGGAGCTTCTGGAGGCCGGGATCGACGTCATCTCGACGGTCAACATCCAGCACATCGAGTCCCTCAACGACGTCGTTGAGCAAATCACTGGGGTACCACAGCGCGAGACTGTCCCAGACACCGTGCTGCGCAGGGCCAGCCAGGTGGAGGTCGTCGAC
>JAPWHR010000048.1 GCA_027214345.1 Comamonadaceae bacterium G21597-S1 | reverse complement strand
GCACACACCGTTGCATACACTTCGGACCCGAAATCCTTGACGATCTCCGAGAGCCGGGCCTGACCCAACCGACAGGAAGCCATCAAGGCCCGCATATCGCCATGAAGCGTGTCAGGAAAACGGCTGTTGTTCAGAATGACCCGCATCAGCCCATCATCGACCACTTCCGCACGACACAGGCGCACCGGAGGAAGCAACAATCCCTCATGGAAGACCTCGGTTGCCAGCGGCGACAGTGTGCCCGCCGCCAGCCCGCCGATGTCGGTGTGGTGGGCCCAGCAGACACTGAACCCAACCAGCGGGCCGTCATCGG
>JAPWHR010000047.1 GCA_027214345.1 Comamonadaceae bacterium G21597-S1 | reverse complement strand
ACGGTGCGGCTGCGCATGGTCAAGCACGATGGCAAGGTCAGTCTGGACGCTACCCGCAGCGATGACCAGGCATCCGGGCCGATCAATTACGTGACGAACCCAAATGACTTGCGAATGATGTTGAGTACCCAGTTCGCTGGCGACGATCTGGCGTTTGTAATGAATGAAGGCATGGTGCGTGCAATCGATGGCACCATCTCTCTTCGGCCTGGCAGCATCCTTGCTCCACGATACCCGGCAGCCCTGGGAATGCGGGCCTTTACGTCACGCAAGGTCCTGGCAGCGACTCAGGGGATCGTCAACCAGATATCACCTGGCACAGCGCGTGCCTCGAGCGCAACCTTTGTCACGTATCTGATACGTGGAATCGACCCGGTGACGCATCGCTTTGTGTTGGTCTACGAGGGGCTGGGCGTCGGCTTTGGTGCGCGCTCGTTCGCAGAT
>JAPWHR010000046.1 GCA_027214345.1 Comamonadaceae bacterium G21597-S1 | reverse complement strand
TGTGCCCGCCGCCAGCCCGCCGATGTCGGTGTGGTGGGCCCAGCAGACACTGAACCCAACCAGCGGGCCGTCATCGGCAAACACAGGCGCCGCAAACACCATGTCGGGCGTGTGTGTGACGCCGCCCCGGGAGACATAGGGGTCGTTGTAGATGTAGATGTCTCCGTGCAGCATGTCCTTGACGGCGTAGCGCTCAAGAATGCACTCCATGACTGCACTTCCGCTCGGACTGTTGGAGCCGTACACCAGCCTGCCCGCGGCGTCATATATCGCGACGAAATAGTCCTTCTTCTCGCGAATGAATGCCGACATCGCCGTCCGCTCCAGCAGCGTCTCCATCTCCACCCGAGACGAGCGCAGCCTGCCCTTGACGATCTCGCGCGTAATTGCATCCGCTTGCCGCGCGTTGGCAGGGCTCTTCACCACTAGTTCAACCATTCAATGACTCCAATTCAAGCACTTCCGCCTACGCGCAATCCCCTGGCAAAGCCAGCCGGATCCAGCATCTGCTCAACAGCCAGTCCAAA
>JAPWHR010000045.1 GCA_027214345.1 Comamonadaceae bacterium G21597-S1 | reverse complement strand
TCGACCCGGTGACGCATCGCTTTGTGTTGGTCTACGAGGGGCTGGGCGTCGGCTTTGGTGCGCGCTCGTTCGCAGATGGCATCGATGCCGTGTATTTTCTGGGGCAGAAGAACTACCCGATCGAATTCATCGAGAACGAATTCCCGGTCCGGATACTTCGCTATGGAATGCATGTGGATTCCGCAGGCCCTGGCCGCTGGCGCGGCGGGCTTGGCATCGTGCGCGATATCGAGTTCCTCGGTGAAGAGGGCAATTTTGCGCGCCGCATGGACGGCGCCATCTTTCCGCCGTGGGGAGTCAACGGTGGTCAGGGTGGGCGCAAAGGCCGCGTGATCATCAATCCCGGGACGGAGCGGGAGGAGGAGATTTCAACGGTCGGTGACGGCTTTGTATTGAGGCGCGGCGATGTGGTGCGATTCATGACCACCGGGGGAGGTGGATGGGGGCATCCGGCGGAACGCCCGGTCGAGTTGGTGCAGCGTGACGTCGAGTGCGGCTTTGTTTCCCTGGAGGGGGCGCGGCGCGATTACGGCGTCGTGATGGATGCCGGCACACGGACGGTGGACGAGCACGCGACCTCGAAGCTCAGGCATGACCTGCTCAGTCAGCCGACAGATATGTTCCATCGCAACGATGGCTATTTTTCTTTCAAGGATGAGGTGACTTCCAATGGGAATGCGTGAAC
>JAPWHR010000044.1 GCA_027214345.1 Comamonadaceae bacterium G21597-S1 | reverse complement strand
CCGATGACGGCCCGCTGGTTGGGTTCAGTGTCTGCTGGGCCCACCACACCGACATCGGCGGGCTGGCGGCGGGCACATTGTCGCCGCTGGCAACTGAGGTCTTCCATGAGGGATTGTTGCTTCCCCCGGTGCGCCTGTGTCGTGCGGAAGTGGTCGATGATGGGCTGATGCGGGTCATTCTGAACAACAGCCGCTTTCCTGACACGCTTCATGGCGATATGCGGGCCTTGATGGCCTCCTGTCGGTTGGGTCAGGCCCGGCTCTCGGAGATCGTCAAGGATTTCGGGTCCGAAGTGTATGCAACGGTGTGTGCCCAGTTGATCTCGGAGACCGAGCGCATCATTCGCGAGCGTGTCCGGGACATGATTCCCGACGGTGCCTACATATTCGAAGACTCCGTCGATACAGATGTGGCGTCGGGCAAGAGCTACACGGTGCGGCTGCGCATGGTCAAGCACGATGGCAAGGTCAGTCTGGACGCTACCCGCAGCGATGACCAGGCATCCGGACCGATCAACTATATCCAGCACGAGAATGAGTTGCGGATGAGCTTGAGCAGTCAAATTGCCGGCGACGATCTGGCATTTGTAATGAATGAAGGCATGGTGCGTGCAATCGATGGCACCATCTCTCTTCGGCCTGGCAGCATCCTTGCTCCGCGATACCCAGCGGCCCTGGGAATGCGGGCCTTTACGGCGTTGAAGGTGGGTTCGGCGGTCCGGGGCATCATCAACCAGATATCGCCTGACACCGCGCGCGCTGCGAATGCAACCTTTGTCACGTATCTGATGCGTGGAGTCGACCCGGTGACGCATCGCTTTGTGTTGGTCTACGAGGGGCTGGGCGTCGGCTTTGGTGCGCGCTCGTTCGCAGAT
>JAPWHR010000043.1 GCA_027214345.1 Comamonadaceae bacterium G21597-S1 | reverse complement strand
TCTTCCATCGCGATCGGGTTGATCAGCTTGACCGTGATCGACACGTTGTCGCCCGGCATCACCATCTCCTTGCCCTCGGGCAACTCGATCGCGCCGGTCACGTCCGTCGTGCGGAAGTAGAACTGCGGACGGTAGTTGTTGAAGAACGGCGTGTGACGGCCACCCTCATCCTTGGACAACACATAGATCTCGCCGGTGAAGTGCGTGTGCGGCTTGATCGAACCGGGCTTGCACAGCACCTGGCCGCGCTCCACGTCCTCGCGCTTGGTGCCGCGCAGCAAAATACCCACGTTGTCGCCCGCCTGGCCCTGGTCCAGCAGCTTGCGGAACATCTCCACGCCCGTGCAGGTGGTCTTCTGGGTGTCCTTGATACCGACGATCTCGATCTCCTCGCCAACCTTGATGATGCCGCGCTCGACACGACCGGTCACCACGGTACCGCGGCCCGAGATCGAGAACACGTCTTCCACCGGCATCAGGAACGCGCCGTCCACGGCACGCTCGGGCGTCGGGATGTAGGTGTCCAGCGCCTCGGCCAGCTTCATGATGGCGCCCTCGCCCAGATCGCCCTTGTCGCCTTCCATGGCCAGCTTGGCCGAGCCGTGGATGATCGGGGTCTTGTCGCCAGGGAACTCGTACTTGTCGAGCAGCTCGCGCACTTCCATCTCGACGAGCTCGAGCAGTTCGGCGTCGTCGACCATGTCGCACTTGTTCAGGAACACGATGATGTAGGGAACACCCACCTGGCGCGCCAGCAGGATGTGCTCGCGCGTCTGGGGCATCGGGCCGTCAGCGGCCGAGCACACCAAAATGGCGCCGTCCATCTGGGCCGCGCCGGTGATCATGTTCTTGACATAGTCGGCGTGGCCGGGGCAGTCGACGTGTGCGTAGTGACGGTTGGCCGTCTCGTACTCGACGTGTGCGGTGTTGATCGTGATGCCGCGCGCTTTTTCCTCGGGCGCCGCGTCGATCTGGTCGTAACCCTTGGCTTCACCGCCGAACTTCTGCGACAGGATCGTCGTGATCGCCGCCGTCAGCGTCGTCTTGCCGTGGTCCACGTGACCAATCGTGCCCACGTTCACGTGTGGCTTGGTACGCGCAAATTTTTCTTTTCCCATTT
>JAPWHR010000042.1 GCA_027214345.1 Comamonadaceae bacterium G21597-S1 | reverse complement strand
AGACTGGCAGGCGACGTTCGACTTTCGGAACTGCCCGCTCCAGACCAGTCGTTCAGGTATGCCTTGGAAGGTCGGCAATGTGGCGCCAGCTTCGGCAACTCGAGAACCCGCACCCGACCATCAGCAGACGGTGGCAAAGGGCAGCTGGTGTCCACTCTGGGCCAGGATTCTCTGCCTGATACTCTGGAAACTGGCTTGGGTTCCTATGCGGCAACGTGATGGTGAATGCTTGCCGACGTAACCCGTCGAGCCCTAGCCGCATGGAACTCGGGCATCTGGCGATTGTCGATGCAGTTGACACTCTTGCTGCAGGCTCCGGAAAGTTCGCTGTCAAATCAACATGTTAGGGCTCTGGCGCGCGACTTGCTTTATCTAGCGCTGCAGTCCGAACGCGGGCTTCTACCCACAACAACGAAAGGCCCCCAAATGAAGAATCTTCTTCGGCTGAGCAGTGTTCTGGCTGTTGCCGCGCTGGTCGCAGCGAGCCCAGCGGCAAATGCCGCGATCGTCAACTTCGAGTTCGACGGAACTTTTGACCCTACGTTCACGCCGCCGATTGTCGGCACCGGCACTTTCAGCTTCGACGGTGCGGCCGTCGCCGGCACTACGGTGGCCTTGTCCAGCCTGAGCAACGTGGCCATGAGCTTCACAATCGGCGGGGTGTCGGTGACGTTCGACGACCTCATCACTCCGTTGGCGAACATCCAGGTCCGTTTTACTCTGAGCGGTTCGGACATCCTGACGAACTTCGGCGGTAGTGGGGGTGGGCCCTTCGGCGGCTCCGCCGACTTCACCGATGCCACTGGCTTCCTGACGTTCCAGCCTGGATTCGGCTCGCTGTATCAAGCCACTGGCTCGGCGGGAACCTTCCGCGGTGTCGTGCAAGCCGCAGCGGTGCCCGAGCCTATGTCGCTGGCGCTGGTCGGCCTGGGCCTCGCCGGCTTGGCCGCGTCGCGCAGGCGCCCGCGCTGAGCCCGCTGGCGAAGGCTGGTCGGCGCCGAACCCGGCGCCTCACCGGCGGTCACAGCGGATGGCCGCCACGGGGCTTCCATTCCCGATACGTGTAATCCCGCTATGGGTCGTTGTCGGCCTACACGAACGGGGCCCGACCGGCACCCAAACTCACGCAATTGCGCTGCCAGGAAGCTGACTGTGGTGGACGCCCGCTTGCGCTGCA
>JAPWHR010000041.1 GCA_027214345.1 Comamonadaceae bacterium G21597-S1 | reverse complement strand
GTCTCCTAATATCTTCAAGTTGATTCAAACTTCAGTGGTCAAGGCTTTGGTTACGGCCTTGATTGCTGAACGGGTTGACTCACCGTTGTGCAGCTTGAGTCTCCTTCGGGCCCGAGCCCGTACCGAAGCACAAGGCGCACGGCGGTGGTCTCTTTGTTCTGCTGCATCCCGAATGGTTGATCGAACACATTTCGCATTCGTTAGGCTGGGAGCCGGAGAACTTTTATGAGTGAACTCGTTTATGTAGGTATTGATGTGGCCAAAAGCAGTTTTGAAGTGGCTGTCACTGGTGAGGTACAGACCTTGCGTCTGGGCAACGACGAGGCCGGCTATGCCGAGTTGTGTCAGGTGTTGGGCCCCTTGGCCCCGCGTCTGGTGCTGCTGGAGGCCACCGGTGGCTACGAGCAGGACCTGGCCTTGGCGCTGGCTGCGGCAGGACTGCGGGTGTCGGTGATCAACCCGCGTCAAGCCCGTGACTTCGCCCGTTGCGTGGGCAAATTGGCCAAGACCGATCGCATCGACGCATTGGCCTTGCGTGACTTTGCTGCCATGCTCGACGCCCAGGGTCACGAGCCGCGCGCGCTGGCCGACGAGCAGCAACGCGAGCTCACCGCTCTGGTGACGCGTCGACGCCAGTTGGTGGCGATGCTGGTAGCTGAGCGCCAACGCTTGAGCGTGGCACATCCCAAAGCCAAGCGCAGCATCTTGCAAATCATGGATGCCATTGCTGCGCAGCTGCATGATGTGGACGGCGAGTTGCGCGATCACATCCGCGCGCATCACGCTGACCTGGCTGCATTGCTGACCTCGGTCAAAGGGGTAGGCCCCACGACCGCCAGCACGCTGCTGGCGCAATTGCCAGAGCTCGGCAAGCTCAACAGAAAGCAGATCACCTCGCTCGTTGGCCTGGCGCCAATGAACCGGGACTCCGGCACCTTGCGTGGCCAGCGTCACATCTTCGGTGGACGCGCCGACGTACGCCGGGTGCTCTATGTGGCGGCCCTGGTCGCTACGCGATTCAATCCCGTGCTCAAGGCTTTCTATGACAAGCTGGTCGCCAGCGGAAAACCCAAGAAGGTCGCCCTGGTGGCCTGCATGCACAAGCTGCTGGTCATCCTGAACGCGATCGCACGTACCAGGTCCCCCTGGAGCAACGAGATCGCAATGGTCGTTTGACTTAAACATTCAAGATGGTTGCTTC
>JAPWHR010000040.1 GCA_027214345.1 Comamonadaceae bacterium G21597-S1 | reverse complement strand
TTCCACAATGCCACAACTCCAGCGCCACGTGTTTCTTCGGCGCGATTTGCGGCAACGGGCCGATTACTTCGCTAACCCGTCGTTGCACCCGACCTGCTACAGCGGGCTTCGCCCGCCTCCGCAGGCGGGTGAACTCTAACGTTAAACCTCATCAAAAATCCATGAACGTTGGCTTTGTAGTTGTGCTCTTCGTGGCTGCCGTCCTTGTGGTCATTCCAACCGCGGTGGCACTCCGGTTTTCGTGGCGTCGTGGGGGTATTGCTCGCGGCGCATCCGCTTTTTCCGCGCTCCTCTTGGCCGGTGTGGCTTGGCTCTTCCTGGCAACAACCGGCTGGCCCAATTCCTTGGAGGAGAAGGTAGTGTTGTTTTTGGCAGTGTGGGCTATGCTTTTTGTGGTTTTAGGCGCAGCCATCGCGGTCGTCGTTATGTTGAGGCGAATTCTTCTTCGGCACGAAAGGTCTACTCAGTGATTCGCGCAGGCAACACTGGTTATTTGGCGAGCGCCCGAATGCTGAGGTTTAACTGGTTGGTCGAGCGGATTGGCTACAGTCGGCTGCGCCTCCTTTCGCCATCCGCTCACCGCCAGCGTTAAAGCGCAGAAAGTAGCCATACGTGCATATGGCAAAATTTCCATATGCGTGGCACAATCTGGCATGGCGAAGTCGAGTTTTGAGTGGGATGAGAGCAAGGCCTTAGCGAACTTGTCGAAGCACGGGGTCCCGTTTGATTTGGCTCAGTACGCCTTCGCAGATCCCAACCGGGTTATCGCCGAAGATCATGCACACAGCACAAAGGAGAAGCGCTATTTTTGCTTCGGCCAGGTTGGCGCCGGGATATTGACGGTCCGGTTCACTTTGCGTGCTGACCTGATCAGAATCTTCGGCGCCGGGTATTGGCGCAAAGGAAAGGTAATCTATGAACGTGAGAATCAAATACACGGATGAGCCGATAGGCGAACCGCGAGTTATTCCTGATCTACTTCCCTCGCCAGATCAATTGGCTTTCCGGGACGAAGATGTAAAGATCACGATCACCTTGAGCAAGCGAAGCGTTGACTTCTTCAAGGAACAAGCGGTGAAAAACGAAACGCAGTACCAACGAATGATTCGTCGGTTGCTGGATGCTTACGTCGAAACGCATTCCAGCGCTTTAACTGGTCACTCAAAGCGGACGTCCCGCAAGCGGGCCGCCGTTTAGTTTCGGCGTTGAGGCTGTAAAAAAATCTCTTCCCTCTGAAACTTGTCAGTGCCCCGGGGCTCCCAACAGTGCGAGCAAAGTTG
>JAPWHR010000003.1 GCA_027214345.1 Comamonadaceae bacterium G21597-S1 | reverse complement strand
GCGCTTCACTTCGCTCACTGTGACCAGCTCGCGGGAGGACTTGCACCTCCAGGAGTGCGCCCATGCTGGGCGCACCAAAAAAAAACGCAGGCACCTCACGGTGCCTGCGCCAAGGACTTTCGCCCCCGTCGCTCCCATTGTTCTACTTCTTGCCCTTGGTGACCTCATGGCCGATCACGCCGCCGACCGCAGCGCCGGCGCCCGTGCAGGCGATCCCGCCGCACAACACGTTGCCGACCACCCCACCGACCGTGGCTCCGGTCAGCGTGCCTTTCTCCTGGGTCGTCATGCCGGCGCAACCGGCCAGGCCCAGTACCGCAGCCAGCGCCAGTGCCGGCATCGTCATGGATCTCTTGTCAAAGTTTTTCATCGTGATGTCCTTTTCATGCTGATGCTGCAGCCTCGAGAGTTGGCACGGCCCACCGGCGACGTTCTGCAGCGAAGCACGTCCACCGATGCGCACAGGCCTCAGGGCCGGATCGCGATTTCGTTGTCGACACGCTTGACGCCGCTGACACCCCGCGCGATGCGTTCGGCGGCGGCTTTCTCGGTGGCGTTCTTGGCGAAACCGGACAACATCACGGTGCCGTTGAGTGTTTCGACGGAAATCGATGTGCCGGCCACCTGCTTGTCCTCCAGCATGCGGCTCTTCACCAGGGTCGTGATCCCGGCGTCGTCGACATAACCGCCGACAGTCTGCTGGCCGCGCGAGACCGCACAACCGGTCGCAGTCAGCAGGACGGCGGCGGCAATGGTTGCGGCAAAAGTGGTTCGAATGGTCATGGGTTCCTCCTGGGGTGTGTGGTACGCACACCGTGTGCGCTGTCCATGGCTCCACTGTAGGTTTTGCCTCTCGCACACGACATCGGTGGCCGCCGCCCGGCGGCGTAGGACGAAGCCGCGTCGGCGCGCAGTCCGGCATCACCCACCGTACCAGCGCGTGGGCGGCCATCGCGCCACCCGGCGTCGACACGGGGCGGCCGCTTCTGCATTAGCATGAACAGCCCGTAGCGGAGATACGACCATGAGCACCACCCGTACCGAAACCGACAGCTTCGGCCCCATCGAGGTGCCGGCAGACGCCTTGTGGGGAGCCCAGACCGCACGCAGCCAGCATTTCTTCGCCATCGGCGAGCAACGCATGCCGTTGGCGCAGATCCACGCGCTGGCCTGGATCAAATGGGCGGCGGCCGGGGTCAATCGGGAACTGGGCCGACTGGCGCCCGACCGTGCACACGCGATCGCGCAGGCGGCGCGTGCCGTTGCGCTCGCGGAACACGACGACGCCTTCCCGCTGTCGGTCTGGCAGACGGGGTCGGGCACCCAGAGCAACATGAACGTGAACGAGGTGGTTGCACGTCTGGCGACCCTGCTGCTGCGCACCGACGCGCCGGACTGCGCGGCCGTGCATCCCAACGACGAGGTCAACCTGGGACAGTCGTCAAACGACGTGTTTCCCACGGCCATGCATGTCGCGGTAGCGCGCCAGACAGCCGACGCGTTATTGCCGGCGCTGGAGGCACTGCGGGTCGCGCTGGCGGACAAGGCCACGGCCTGGCACGAGACGGTCAAGATTGCGCGCACCCATCTGCAGGACGCCACACCGATCCGGCTGGGCCAGGAATTCGGCGGTTATGCGGCGCAGCTTGCGTCGTGCGAGCAGCAGATCCGGCAGACCTTGCCAGCCGTCCATGCCCTGGCCATCGGCGGCACGGCGGTGGGCACCGGCTTGAACACCCATGCGCAGTTCGGCTCGCGGGTCGCGGCGCGGCTGGCACGGGAACTGCAGCTGCCGCTGGTGCAATCGACCAACCTGTTCGCCGCCATGGCCGGCCACGAAGCGCTGGTCGCGTTCCACGGTGCGCTGCGGATGCTCGCCGTGGCGCTGACCAAGATCGGCAACGACATCCGCCTGATGGGCAGCGGCCCGCGCGCCGGCCTGGGCGAGCTGCAATTGCCCGAGAACGAACCGGGCAGCTCGATCATGCCGGGCAAGGTGAATCCGACCCAGGTCGAGGCGCTCACCATGGTCTGCGCACAGGTGTTCGGGCACGACGTCGCGATCGGTTTTGCGGCGAGCCAGGGCCAGTTCGAGCTCAACGTCTACAAGCCGCTGATCATCCACGACACGCTCGACAGCCTGCGCCTGCTGTCGGACGCCATGCGCAGCTTTACGGCGCATTGCGTGGCCGGCCTGCGCCCGAACCTGCCACGGCTGCAGGCGTCGCTGGACAGCTCGCTGATGCTGGTCACCGCGCTGGCGCCGCATATCGGTTACGACCGTGCGGCACAGATTGCCAAGAAGGCCCACTACGACGGCAGCAGCCTGCGGGAGGCAGCCCTGGCGCTCGGCACCGTGACGGCCGAGCAGTTCGACCGCTGGGTCGACCCGCAGCAGATGCTGGCGCCCGAGGCACGCGACCCCGGCCCGGACCAGGCCTGACGGCACGGGGACCCGATTCCCGCCACCCGCGCGTCAGGTGCCGGCGGGCTCTTCCTGCTGCACGACGGCCTGAGGAATGCGGGCACGGATCAACGCGCCCTGGCCGGGCCTGGACACCAGGATCAGGCTGCCCCCGAGGGCCCCGACACGATACCGCATGCCCATCAATCCATAAGCCGAGCTTCGCTTGCCTTGCGGGTCGAAACCGACGCCATCGTCCCGGACCGAGACGTCGACCATGCCGTCGTCGGCCAGCAGCCGGATCCAGACCTGGCGCGCCTGCGCATACTTGGCGATATTGGTGATGGCCTCCTGGACCAGCCGGTACACGGTCAACTCCGCATCAGGCGCCAATGTCACCGGCACCAGATCGCAATGCACCTGCACGCCCGACTGCTGAGCATATTCGCGCGCCAGGATGTCCAGCGCAGGAACCAGTCCCAGGTTGCCCAGCGCCGACGGACGCAGGTCCTCGATGATGCCGCGACCGAGCGCGATGCCGCTGTTGAGCGTGGACACGAGATGGGCCAGCAGGTCCAGGGCCTCCGGCGCGCTGGTGGCGATGCGCGACTTGATGCGCGCGGCGTCGAGTTTGGCCGAGGTCAGCATCGAACCCAGGTCGTCGTGCAGGTTGCGCGCCAGCCGCTGGCGTTCATCCTCGCGCGCCGACTGGATATGCTGCGTCAGCTCCACCAGTTGCGCCGTGCGCTCGCCGACCTCACGCTCCAGGCGATCGCGCTCGGCCTGCACCAGGCGCTGTTGCTCGAGTTGCTGGCGCTTGAGCGCAATGGTCTGGCGCAGATACATGAACAGCGACAGCAAACCGGCGGCGCACAGCGCCATGATGGCGAAGCGGCTCAGCAGCAAGGTGCGGTACACGTCGTTGCGGCTGCGGTCGATATTGCCGGACTCGCTGGCGACCAAGGCGTCTCCGACGGCACGCAGTTCATCCATCTTCTCCTTGCCGATGCCGCTCATGACGATGTCGGCCGTAGCCTTGGTCCGCCCCTCGTCGACCAGGCGAATCGTCAGTGCCAGTTCGGACAACTTGGCACGCGTGAGCTCGTGCAGTTGCTCCAGTTGCAGCGCATGCGCCGACGATGCGCCGTAGGTCGCGTCAATGAGTTGCATCGACGCATCGACCTGTCGCAATGCCTGACGGTAAGGCTGCAGATAGTCGGGGCTGCCGGTGAGCAGGTAGCCCCGGGTACCGGTCTCGGCGTCGACGATGCCCTGCACCAGGGCCTGGATGTTGTTTTGCGCCGAGCGGTGGGAGTTCACCTTGTCCAGCCCGTCGACCGATTGCCAGTAGGCACTCTCGCTGACCAGGATGATGGCCAGCGCGGCCAGGCAGGCCAGCGAGAAAACCAGGGTGTTGTGACGCAGCCGACGCTTCATGTTTCGCCCGGATCCATGCAACGGATTGTGGGATCATCGGCGAATTCAACCAGGAGGACAGCATGATCCGCATCGCAATCGTTGACGACCACTCGATGGTCCGCGCCGGCTTGCGCCAGTTTTTCTCCGACCAGAGCGACTTCTCGGTCGTCGCGGAAGCGTCCAACGGCCGCGAGGCGCTCGACATCGTGCGCAAGGGCGAGGTCGACGTGATCCTGATGGATCTTTCCATGCCCGGCAGCGGCGGCGTCGATGCACTGGTCGCGATCCGCGCCCGCGCACCCGACCTGCCGGTATTGATCCTGAGCGGGTTTCCCGAAGAACATTACGCCACCACCTTGCTGCGCCAGGGTGCCAGCGGATACCTGAACAAGGACTGCGACCCCGAAGAGGTGGTGCAGGCCATCCGTACCGTGGTCCGGGGCCGCAAGTACATTACCGCCGGCGTGGCCGAGCGGCTGGCCGACAACCTTGCCGGCGGCGACGACCGGCCGCCGCACGAACAGCTTTCGGAACGCGAACTGCAGGTGTTCCTGCGCCTGGCCAAGGGCGAGACAATCGGCCAGCTGGCGGTCGGGCTGTCGCTCAGCGTCAAGACGGTCAGCACGTATCGCACCCGGATCATGGAGAAGATGCAGCTCTCGTCGAACAGCGACCTGACTTACTACGCGCTGAAGAACGGGCTCATCCAGTAAGGTCGTCACGCCAGCACGCCGGGTCCGGTCTCGCCGGTCGCCAGGCGGTGGCAATACAGCACCAGGGCGTCGATCTCGTTGGATTTGTCGAACACCCGATCGGCGCCCAGCTGCAGGCAGGTGCGCCGCATGTCGGCCGTCGCATAGTTGCTCAGCACCACGACACGGCGCTCGGCCGCCGACCCCTGCAGCGCCTTGAGCACCCCCAGGCCCGAGCCGCGCTTGAGGAAGATGTCGACGATGACCAGGTCGCAGGCCTTGTCCGGGTCCTGCAGCCACGTCACGGCGGTCGCCTCGTTGTCCGCCGTGCCGACCACCTTGACCGGCACCATTTCCTCGAGCATGGCAACCAGGCTGTCCAGAATGACCGCGCTGTCCTCGACGATAAAGGCTTGTATGACCGGCATGGTGTGATCGAACGCTCGGCAGAAGAGGCTTTTCAGTACGGGTCCCAGCGCGGTGCGGCAATCGCTCCGGCGATGTCGGCGCGCAACGGGTCACAGGCAAGGCAATGAAACAGCATCATGATAATGACGCAAGTATGCCGATCATTGTGCCGTAGGCGTATCGGGCGCACACGGGCCGAGCTGTAGGTCGTGTCCTACAGGATCGGTCGGCAACGCGGCCATCGCACAACGCACCACCGTCCACGCGGCCTGCAGACGTGCTGCGCCGGTACCGGAGACCGTCGTGTACGCAATTGCGGACCGATCCAGCGCCCGGCGCAGCAGGCGGTCCACCGCCAGCCGCACTGCCGGCCCGTCGCGCTGGTGGCCATCGCTCTGCCAGGGCAGGTCCGGAGCGGCCACCAGCGTCAGCGCGCAGAGCCGGTGCGCGCGTTCGGCCTGGGCATACAACCCGCCATCGCCAAAGACCTGCTCGCTGTAGACGGCGGTCATCAAGGCGGTGGTGTCGGCGATCACCACCGGGTGCCGTGCCGCGGCCTGCGCGATCTGTTGCGTCTGCAGCTCGGCGATCGCCCGTTGCTCGCCGGCCAGGGGCGTGCGGCCCAGGCGGTCGCTGAACGCGCGCAGCACCTCGGGAACCACCACGGCCGCAATCCCCCGGCCCTGCAGCGCAGCGGCCAATTGCCCCGCCAAGGTACTCTTGCCCGTGCATTCCGCGCCCATGACGGCCACGACCAACCCCGACTCCGACTCCGGCCGCCCGGGCGACATCGGCTTCGACACGACTCCCTCCATCACATCCTCCTGGCCCCGCGGCAGATCAGCCGACCGGCTGGCCCGCACAAGCCCTAAACTGGGCGGCTCCATGCCCAGTATGCCCTCATGACCGAACCCGTGCGCCTGGCCCGGCGTGTGGCCGAAATGCTGCCGTGCTCCCGACGTGAAGCCGAGATGCTGATCGAGGGCGGATGGGTGCGCGTTGACGGCACGGTGATCGAGACGCCGCAGACCCGTGTGACCGACGAGACCATCGTCATCGACCCGCAGGCACGTCCGCAACCGGTGCTGCCGGTGACCCTGCTGCTGCACAAACCCGGCGGCTGCGACAGCGATGCGGCCGTGGAGCTGCTCACGCCAGCCAACCATTGGCCTGGCGACACCAGCGGCGTGCGGCCGCTGCTGCGACATCGGACGCGGCAGACCGGTGTCACGCCACTTGAACATGACGCCACCGGCCTGCTGGTGTTCACCCAGGAGTGGCCGGTGCGACGCAAGCTGGAGCAGGACGCGGCACTGGTCGAACACGAAGTCATCGTCGACGTGACCGGCGCGGTCACGCCGCAAACCCTGCACGAGCTCAACCGTGCGCCGGTCGTGGACGGCCGCGCCATGTTGCCGGCCAAGGTCAGCATCAGCCGCCAGGTCGGCGACGTCACCGGCCTGCGTTTCGCACTCAAGGGTTGCCATCCGGGCCAGATCCGGCAGATGTGCGCGCCGCTGGGCCTGACCATCGTCGCGATGCGGCGCATCCGGATCGGCCGGCTGGCGCTGGCCGGCCTGCCGCCGGGGCAATGGCGCTACCTCGGACCGTTCGAGCGCGTCTGAGCCTGCGCGGTCTCGGTGGCATCGGAGGGCGCTGCGGCTTCCCCCGATGCCAGCGCCTCGAAGCCGGAGATCACGTCGAACAATTCCTCGTCGATGCGGCTTTGCCGCAACCGATTGAAGCGACCCGACAGGTCGCCCTGCAATTCCGAGATATTGCGGTCGGCACGTTCCATGGCAGCCAGCCGGCTCGCGTTCTCGCTGGCCAGTGACTCGGCACAGGCCCGGAACAAGGACACGAACAGGTATTCGCCGATCAACACGCGCAGGGTGACGCCGCCGCCACACACCACCTGCGGCGGGTTCCGCGTCGGCCAGGGCACGCCGACCATCGCGTCGCGCCAACGGGCGTCGAGCGGCAGCAGACGCTGGACCACCGGTTCACAGACCGATCCCGACACCGGACGGTTGTGAAACAGGAACAGCTCGGACGCTTCCTGCGCCTGCGTCAGCCGGACCGCCTGCAGCAGGATCTCGCCTACCAGCGGCGTGATGCCCTTGACCGACTGGGGAACCGTCAAGGCCGGCCCCGCGTCCAGGCCCGCGTCGCGCAGGCGCACCTGCACCCGCTCGCCGACGGCCCAGACCGACACCGGGGCGGGCGTTGCGGACAGCGTGCGCTGCACATGGCTGGCAATCGATTCGTTGAACTGGCCGACCAGCCCCTGATCGGAGCCAAACACAATGGCCACCGTGCGCCGCGGCGGCCCGGCCTCGGTCTTCGGTGCTGCCGCGGCCTGTGCGCGCAGGCACGCGCCCAGGCCCAGCGCGACCGTGTGGTGATATTGCGCCAGGGCGCGCACGGACTGCTCGTATTGGCCGATGCTCGCTGCCGCGAGTGCCTTCATGGTGCGCACCACCGACTGCAGATCGCCGGCGCTGGCCATGGTGTGGCGCAACTGCGCCAGGCCGTCGCTCATGACGCCGGCGTCGGCGCAGCGACGCCGGCGTCCGAATCCCCACGGTCCTCCGTGCGTGGCTGCGCGGCGCCATCCTTCGCGCTATCCCCGTGCGCCGCCAGCGGCGCCAGGGCGTCGCGCGCCAGGCCCAGCAGGCAATCGCGGTCGGCCTGTGTCAGCTTGCCGGCGCCCGTCAGCCGTGCGGCGACCTGCGGCGGTATCTGGTCGACAGCGTCACGCACGGCGCGTTCGGCCTGGCTCATGGCGTCGAGCTCGACGGCATCGAACAGGCCTTGCGTCAGCGCCAGCAGCACGAGGATCTGGGCGCCCAGCGACAGCGGCGCGGACTCGGACTGCTTCAGACAGGCGCGTATGCGCCGGCCGTGGTCGATCGTCTTGCGCGTGGCATCGTCGAAACGGGCGCCGAAACGGGCGAAGGTCTCCAGCTCCTCGAACTGCGCGTAGCCGAGCTTGAGGTCGCCTGCCACCGCGCGGTAGGCCGCGCGCTGCGCCTTGCCGCCCACGCGCGAGACCGAGCGGCCGACGTCGACCGCCGGCAACACGCCAAGCTCGAACAGGCCCGGCGACAGGTAGACCTGGCCATCGGTGATGGAGATCAGGTTGGTCGGGATGTAGGCCGACATGTCCTGCGCCTCGGTTTCGATGATCGGCAGCGCCGTCAACGAGCCGCCGCCGAGTTCGGGGCGCAGGTGCGTCGCCCGTTCGAGCAGGCGCGAATGAATGTAGAAGATGTCGCCCGGAAAGGCCTCACGCCCCGGCGGGCGGCGCAGCAGCAGCGACAGTTCGCGGTAGGCGCGGGCGTGGTGGGTCAGGTCGTCGTAGACGATCAGCACGTCGCGCCCGGCCTGCATGAAATATTCGGCGATACTGGTGGCCGCATACGGTGCGATATAGGCCAGCCCCGGCGGGTCGTCGCCCTCGGTGACCAGCACCACCGTGTACGCCATGGCGCCGGCATCGCGCAGCGTCGACACGACCTTGGCCACCGCCGACGCGCGCTGGCCGATCGCGCAATAGACACACAACACGTCCTTTCCGCGCTGGTTCAGGATGGTGTCGATCGCCACCGCGGTCTTGCCGGTCTGGCGATCACCCAGGATCAGCTCGCGCTGGCCGCGACCAATCGGGATCAGGGCGTCGATGACTTTCAGCCCGGTCTGGATCGGCTCGGTGACCGGGGCCCGGTCCATGATCGGCGTCGCCGGCCGCTCGATCGGCCAGCGGGTCGTGCTGGCGACCGCCGGCCGGCCATCGAGCGGCTGGCCCAGCGGATCGATGACGCGCCCGAGCAGGGCTTCGCCCACCGCCACGTCCATCACTCTGCCGGTGCGTTGCACTTCGTCGCCGGTGCGCAAGCGCCAGTAGTCGCCGAGCAGCACGACGCCGATCTGGTTCTCCTCGATGTCGAAGGCGATGCCGTACACGTCGCCGGCGAAACGCAGCAGTTCCTCCGCGCCGACACCCGGCAGGCCACTGACCCGCGCGATGCCGGTCGCCACCGACGTCACGACGCCGATCTCGCGCGGCTCCATCGTCGGCACAGCCTGCACACGTTCCTGGCGCAGCGCGTCGAACACGTCGCCGACCAGAGAACCGAGCGTCTGCGTCCCGTCTTTCATCGGGAGGTTCTGGTTGCGGCCGACGCGGCGTCCTGCGGCGCGGCGGGATCCGCATCATCCAGCGCAGCAAGGTCTGCCAGCGGCGCCGCGGCTGGCGTCTCGCCTGCTGCCGGCTTGCCGGATGCGGCCGTGGCTGCGTCGGGACCCGGCTCGGTGAGTTGCTGCAGCCGCTGCGCGACGTTGTGCTCCATTACATCGAGATAATCGCCGATGTTCCAGCCGATCTTGTGTCCGCCGCCGAGCAATTCGATGCCGCCCACCAGGACTTCGGAGCAGCTGTATTGCAGCGGCACGTCCTGTCCGAGGGTCTCGCGCAGCGCCGCTTCGAGGACCTCGCGCTGCGGCTGTTCCAGCACGAACGCACTGCGCACCTGCAGCGGCGCGTCGCTGGCGCCCAGCGTCGATGCCAACGTCTTGCGCTGCGCGGCATCGAGGTGGCGCAGCCGCTCGGCAAACAAGGCGCACACCCGATCTTCCAGCGCCTGCGACGCCAGATCCTGCAGCGTCTTGCGCGCAATCGCGAACACCTCCTGCTGCACCTGCGCGCGGATCGCCTGGCCCTGCTGTGTCGCCTCGTCGTGCAGCGACGAAAGCCGCCGCGCGCTCCAGGCCGCGGCATCGGCGCGCGCCCGCTCCAGCAGGTGCTGGCGCTCCTGTGTCACCTGTGTGTGCAGCTGCGCCAGCTGCGCTTCGCGCTGGCGATCGAAATCGGCATTCCTGCGCGCGAAGTCGTCGCGCTCCCGCAAGGCCTGGGCCTGCTTGGCCGCGGCATCGGCCAGTTCGGCCGCGACCCGGTGCTCGCGCGCGTCGATGGCCCGCAGGATGGGACCATACAGGAAACGCTTGAGCAGCCAGACCAGGACGATGAAGTTCAGCGCCTGCGCCGTGACCGTGAACCAATCGATCGGCATGGACTATTTCCCGGCGGCCGCGGCGATGAAATGGTTCCAGAACGGATTGGCGAACACCAGGATCATCGAGACCACGAAACAGTAGATCGCGGTGGACTCGATCATCGCCAGGCCGACGAACAGGGTGCGGGTGATCGTGGCTGACGCGTCGGGCTGTTGTGCCAGTGCCGTCAGCGCATTGGCCACCGAGCGCCCTTCCGCCAGCGCCGGCGCGATACAGCCGATGCTGGTCGTCAAGCCGGCGATGATGATCGACGCGATCGCAATGAGGGTCATGCTGTCCATGGGGTTTCCTTCTGTCTACGGTTCTATGGCGGATGCGGGCGCCGGCGGCGCTGCGCCGTCGCGGGTTGCCGCGGCGATGTAGACCGCGGCCAGGATGCTGAAGATATAGGCCTGCACCATGCCGGTGAGCAGGCCCAGCGCGGTCATGACGAGCGGAAAGAAGAACGGCGTGATCGTCAACAGGATGGCCAGGATCATCGCGCCGCTCATCATGTTGCCGAACAGGCGCACCGCCAGCGCCAGGGTGCGCGACACCTCGCTGATGATGTTGAACGGCAGCATCACGACGGTTGGTTCGGCGTAGGCGCGCAGATAACCGGCCAGGCCACGCTCGCGGATGCCGTACCACGGCACGGCCACGAAGACACACAGCGCCAACGCCGCCGTCGTGGACAACGATCCGGTGGGCGGCTCGTAGCCGGGCAGCACGGTGCACAGCGCCGCCACGGCCACGAACAGGAACAGGCTGCCCAGGAAGGCGAGGTAGCGCCGGGGCTGGGCGAGGCCGACGTCCTCGATCTGGTGCACGATGCCCAGCACCACGATCTCGAGCAGGTTCTGCCAGCGCGAACGCTGCAGCTCGTGCGACAGGCCGCGCGTGACCAGCCACGAACCGAGCGCCAGCAGCAGCATCAGGCCCCAGGTGAAGACGATCGTGGCATTGAGCCGGACGAAGCCGAACTGCCAGAACACGATCTCGTCCGGGCTAAGGTGCATGGGCGACCTCCGACTCCGGGCGCGGTGGCGCAGGCTCGCGCGTGAGACGCAGCACCAGCAGCCGCGCCAGCCAGAACCCGAGCAGGCAGGCCAGCAGCCGCTGCCATTGCCCGGCGCCGACCCAGTAGATGCCACCGAGCACCACGGCGGCCCGCACCAGCAGGCTGGACACGAACCAGCGTACCGGATGCGCC
Source organism: Comamonadaceae bacterium G21597-S1 (assembly GCA_027214345.1). Taxonomy (GTDB): domain Bacteria; phylum Pseudomonadota; class Gammaproteobacteria; order Burkholderiales; family Burkholderiaceae_C; genus CAISIP01. Next base: position 570,630 of record JAPWHR010000003.1, on the reverse strand, counting down.
GAAGCAAGTCCCCGGCGCAAGGTCCACCACAGGCCGCCGAAAAACACCAGGCCCAGCACCATGCCGATGGCCAGCACGCCCAGCAGCATCCACGCATCAATCACCGTTGTCCTCCTCCTGCTCGCGCCGGATCGCCTTGTCTTCCTTGTCGACCCAGTGCCAGGCGTTCAGGCAACCGAGCGTCAGGCCGCCGACCAGCAAGGCCAGCGTCCACGAATGTTGTCCCGGCTGGTTCCTGTCCAGCCAGATGCCCAGCGCGGCACCGAGCAAGGTGGGCACGACGACGGACCATCCGATCAGACCCATCATGCCCAGCCCGAACCAGACGCCATGCGACTGGTGCCGGCGCGCCTTGAGCTTGCGCTCGGCACTGGCACCGACCTGCTGGGCCAGCGTCGGGTGGCGTGCCGACACGCGGGCAGCCGTCTCGGAATCGGCGTCGTCATCCATGTTGCAGGTCCACGAAGCGGCGCACGAACCCGCTCTCTAGCCGCACCAGCGCCGAACGTACCGTCTGTTCCTGCTCGTCGATGGCCAGGAACTCCTTGTCGACCGCGGCGCGCAGCCGGTGCAGGTCGTCGCCGGCGATGGCTCTGCGCACCGACACCGTCACCTGCGGCCCCGCCTTGACCAGTACGCCTTCGTCGACCGCGACCCAGCGCTCGCCACCCTCGCGCGTCTCGTACACCAGGATGCCGGGTGCCAGGGCCGCGACGCAGTCTCGCCGGCGCGGCAACAGGCCGAACGACCCCTGCAAGGACTGCGCCACGATGCGCAGCACGCCAGTCTCGCTGGCGAAGACCCGGAACGGCAGCAGGATCTCAAGCTGCATCGGCATGTGCGGGTTCCCTGGCCGCCTTGGCCCTGGCCTCGTCGATGGCGCCGATCATGTACAGCGCGCTCTCCGGCAGGTCCGCGAACTCGTCGCGCAGGATGCGCTCGCAGCCGTCGAGCGCGTCGCGCAGCGGCACCAGCCTGCCCTGTTGCGACGTGAACTGCTCCGTGGTGAAAAAAGGTTGCGTCAGGAAGCGCTCGAGACGGCGCGCGCGCGCCACCGTGTTGCGGTCCTGCTGCGACAGCTGCTCCAGGCCCAGCATCGCGATGATGTCCTTGAGTTCGTTGTACTGGGCCAGCGTGCGCCGGATCTCCTGCGCGATCGCATAGTGCCGTTCGCCGACGATGCCGGGCGTGGCCATCTTCGAGCTCGACTGCAACGGATCGATGGCCGGGTACAGGCCCTCGCTGGCGCGCTTGCGCGACAACACCAGGGACGCCGAGAGGTGCGAGAAGGTATGCACCGCGGCCGGATCGGTGAAATCGTCGGCCGGCACGTAGACAGCCTCGATCGCGGTGATGGCGCCGTTGTCGGTGTTGGCGATGCGTTCCTGCAGCCCCGACAGCTCGGTGCCCATCGTCGGCTGGTAACCCAGGCGCGAGGGCATCTGGCCCATCAGGCCCGAGACCTCTGATCCGGCCTGGATGAAACGGAAGATGTTGTCGACCAGCAGCAGCACGTCGCGATGTTCGTCGTCGCGGAAATATTCGGCCATCGTCAGCGCCGCATGCCCGACCCGGAACCGCGCACCGGGCAACTCGTTCATCTGGGCGAACATCATCACCATATTGGGCAAGACCCCGGCCTCGCGCATCTCGCGGTAGAGCTCCTCACCCTCGCGCGATCGTTCGCCGATGCCGCAGAAGATGCTCACGCCCTCATGGTGGCCGACCATGTTGTGGATCAGCTCGCTGAGCAAGACCGTCTTGCCGACGCCGGCGCCGCCGAACAGGCCGGCCTTGCCGCCCCGCTCGAGCGGCACCAGCACGTCGATTGCCTTGATGCCGGTCTCGAAGATCTCGGATGTGGTGGAGCGGCGCACCAGCGGCGGCGGCGCATGGTGCACCGAACGCCAGCGCACGTCGGTCGGCGGCTCGCCCCGGTCGATCACATGGCCGAAGACATCGAACATGCGCGACAACACGGCGCGCCCGACCGGCACCATCAGCGGGCTGCCGGTGTCGCGCACCGGCATGCCGCGGGCCAGGCCCTGCGTGGGTGTCAGCGCGATGGCCCGTACATGGCGCGCGTCCAGCTGTGCATGGACCTCCAACACCACCGCGCCGTCGTCACCGGCATGCAGCACGGTGCGGATCGGCGGCAGCGCTCCGGCGAAGAACACGTCCACGACGCTGCCGCGCACGGCCGCCACGACACCCCCCGGTATCGCGCCCGACTCGGTAGCCACGCTGCTTGCCATCACGTCCATTCATGCACGGCCTGCCCCGACCTGGCTCGCCACGCGAGAACACGCGCCGGGGAAGACACCCGTCCATTCTGATCCCGATTCCGGCCGGCCGAACGCTCACTCGGCGTGGCAACCACGCGGACTTGACGCAGATCAATGGAATACTGTTGCCGCGCCCGCCTCGACGTCAGCGCAACACGCGCCGGCGATCCTCGACCCCGTTCGGGCCGTTGTGCAGATTGCTCAGCACATGTTCCTGGTGCACCAGGCGCCAGGTCAACATCTTGTGCGCCATCTCCAGCAACACGTCGCGATGCGCCGGATCGCCGGCGAGGTCGTGCATCTCGAACGGATCGTTCCGCAGATCGAACAGCAGTGGCGGCAAGGCGGCAAAGAACACGTATTTCCAGCGCTCGCCGCGCACGATGGCGAGCTGGCATTCGTCGGGCAGCAGCCCCAGCGCGGCTTCGGCGTCCAGGCCACTGTACGGGCCGGAGCGGAAATCGAGCTCCATGTGGGCCTCGGTACGCCAGCGGGTGGGCGTTTCGCCGCGCAAGAACGGCAGCAGGGAGCGGCCGTCGCACTGGGCCGGCGTCTCCAGTTCCAGCCAGTCGAGCATCGTCGGCATCAGGTCGACCGACTCGGTGAAGGCTTCGACCTGCCGGCCCCGGCCAGCGTCGCTGGCCGCATGCGGGTCGCGCACGATCAGCGGAATATGGAAGCTCTGGTCGAAATACAGCTCCTTGCCCCAGGTGTAGTGGTCGCCGCCCATCTCGCCATGGTCGCAGCTGAAGACGATCAGCGTGTGGTCGTATTCGCCGGTGGCCTTGAGATGGGCCACGATGCGGCCGACGGCGTCGTCGACCTCGTTCATCATGCCGTAATAACAGGCGCGCATCTGGCGCAGCTCCAGCTCGGGCATGTCGATCAGGTGGTTCGGGTTGTGCTCGTCGTAGTGGTTGGGGCGGCGGAAAGCCTCGATCCACTGCGCCAGGTGCGGGTGTTGCCGTGCCTCCTCTTCGACCGTGGCCTTGCGCCGCGGCAGTTCCACATAGGCCGGGTCGTACAGGTCGTTGTAGGGTTCGGGCGCGATCACCGGCGGATGCGGGCGCAGGAACACGCAATGCATGAACCAGTCATCCTTGCGATGGTCGCCCAGCCAGGTGATGACCTGGTCGGCCATGAAGTTCGTGTCGCTGTCCTCGGCCTTGAACAGCGTGGGGATGACGCGATGACCGCGGTCCTGCGGCTTGTCGAAGCCCGGGCGCGGCTGGTAGACATCGTGTCGCCCCTCGAATCGGTACCCCTTGGCGCGCAGGTCGTTCATCCAGTCCGCCATGTATTCCGGAAACAGCAGGCCGACGTGGTAACCGGGCAGAGGCCCCTCGAAACTCCGCAGCGCCGGATCCTGCGGGTGCAGGCCACGCGGATCGGCGCTGGTGTCGGTGTAGCCGAACAGCATCGGATCCATGCCGGCCTTGCGCACCTCGTGCGCGATGTTGGTATGGCGCGCATCGAGCGGCGTACCGTTGCGGCCCGAGCGGTGGTTCATCAGGTACAGGCCGGTCTGCATGCTGGTGCGCGCGGGCCCGCACGGCGCAGTGACGCTGAAATGGCGGCGGAACAACACGCCGTCGGCCGCCAGCGCGTCCAGGTGGGGCGTCTTGACCACCGAATGCCCGGCGGCCGACAGGCACTCGGCACGCCACTGGTCGGCGGAGATGAAGAGGACTTTGCGGGGTCGGACCATCGACGGGGCTCCTGGTAACGGTCGTATGGGCCCGTAACGGCCCGGGCGCGCCTGCGCGATCGACGATTATGGGCCGCGGCGCCCGTCCTCCGAGCCGGATCGGGGCCGCAGCAGGGCAGCGAAATCCGTGAACACGCGATCGGGCTGGCTCTTTGCAATCGGTTGCCCCAGGTTGTAGCCATCGGCGCGGGCCCATACCGGGATACCGGCGTTGCGCGCCGTCGCCACGTCGATCGACGAGTCGCCGATGAACAACGCGCGTTCGGCGGCCACGCCGAAATGCGCCAGGCAGTCCAGGATGCCGTCCGGCGCCGGCTTCTTGCGCGCCATCGTGTCGCCCGAGATGACACGTTCGAACCAGCGCGCCAGGCCATGGTGCGCGAGCAGCAGCCCGGTGAAACGGCTGTCCTTGTTGGTGACCACCGCCATGCGGATGCCTTGCCCATGCCATTGGCGCAGCAGCACGTCGACCCCGGGATACGGCCAGCTGTTGCTGCCGCAACGCGCCGCATACAGGGGTTCGAAGATCTCCAGCGCGTGCGCGACCTGTGCCGAGCCACGGACGACGTCGGCCGTGTCCCCGTGCGCGCAGGCCAGCGCCTGCACCAGCAATTCGCGCACGCCGTTGCCGATCCAGTCCCGGACCCGTGCCGCCGCCACCGGCGCCAGCCCCAGGCGGGCCAAGGTGTCGTTGACGGCGTCGGCCAATTCGGGGGCCGTCTCGAGCAGCGTGCCGTCCAGGTCGAACAGGACCAGGTCGAACGGAAAATCGATGGCGTCGTGCATGGCGGGTGCCGGCGTTCGACGACGCGCCGGCCATCGTCACTACCGCAAGTGGAGGATGCGTTATTGTCCAGCCCGTTTGCGGAACCGCCGATAATCGGCCAAACAGTTCTGGAGAAGCACCATGGCATCCGTCAACAAGGTTATTTTGGTCGGCAATCTCGGCCGCGACCCCGAAGTCCGTTACCTGCCCAGCGGCGACCCGGTCGCCAATGTCACGATCGCGACCAGCAGCAGGTACAAGGGCAAGGACGGCAACATGGTCGAAGAGACCGAATGGCACCGGGTGACGTTCTTCGGCAAGCTGGCCGACATCGTGGGGCAATACCTCAAGAAGGGCCGCTCGGTCTACGTGGAAGGCCGGATCAAGACCCGCAAATACACCGACAAGGACGGCGTCGAGAAATACGCCACCGACATCATCGCCAACGAGATGCAGATGCTGGGCAGCCGCGAAGGCATGGGCGACCCGGGCAGCCACGATGGCGACAACGAAGGGTATGCCCGCTCGAACACCCCACCCTCGCGGCCGGCTCCGCGCCAGCAGGCGCCGGCGGCGGCAGCCAAGCCCGCGTCGTCGAGCGGCTTCGACGACATGGACGACGATATTCCGTTTTGAGTCGGCCCGCGTCGCCCGGCGCTGCTGCAACAACGGCGTCCGCAGACGCCCTCGCGCCGGAGGGTCCGTGGTGGACATGCCGTCAACGTCGGCGCTCGGGTTCAGCGGGTTCAGGCTGACGCGACGGCCTCGACGCTCGCACCCCGCGGCGCCAGTTGCGCGCTGCTGATCACCCCGCCGCCCAGGCAGACCTCCCCGTCGTACACCACCGCCGACTGACCGGGCGTCACGGCCCATTGGGGCTCCGAGAAAGACAGCTCGAAGCGGGCGCCGCCGTCTCCGCCGATGTCCAGCCGGCAAGCCGCGTCGGTCTGGCGATACCGGGTCTTGGCGGCCAGCGCGCCACCTGACGGCGCCTTGCCGGCGATCCAGCTGCTGTCGGCCGCCTGCAACACACCGTATTGCAACCAGGGATGGTCGTGTCCCTGCACCACCCACAAGGTGTTGGTGTCGAGATCCTTGCGCGCAACGAACCAGGGCGCATGCTCGCCGCCGCCCCGCCGCGCGCCCTTGTCGCGCACGCCGCCAATGCCCAGCCCCTGGCGCTGGCCGATGGTGTAGAAGCTCAGCCCCACGTGCTCGCCCAGCACCCGGCCCCGTTCGTCCTTGATCGGCCCCGGCGCGCCGGCGATGTACCGATTGAGAAACTCCCGGAACGGTCGCTCGCCGATGAAACAGATGCCGGTCGAGTCCTTCTTCCTGGCGTTCGGCAGGCCGATCTCGGCCGCGATGCGTCGCACCTCGGTCTTGTGCAGTTCGCCGACCGGAAACAGCGTGCGCGCCAGTTGGCCTTGCGCGAGCCGGTGCAGGAAATAACTCTGGTCCTTGGCCGGATCCAGCCCCTTGAGCAGTTCGTACAGGCCGCTGTGCGGGTTCTGGCGCACACGGGCGTAATGACCGGTCGCGATCCGGTCGGCGCCCACGCGCATCGCATGGTCCAGGAAGGCCTTGAACTTGATCTCGGCGTTGCACAGGATGTCGGGGTTGGGCGTACGGCCCGCCTGGTATTCGCGCAGGAATTCGGCAAACACCCGGTCCTTGTATTCGGCGGCGAAGTTGACGTGTTCGATCTCGATGCCGATCACGTCGGCCACCGCCGCCGCGTCGACGAAGTCGACGTTGGACGAGCAGTATTCGCTGTCATCGTCGTCTTCCCAGTTCTTCATGAAGATGCCGACGACCTCATGACCCTGCTGCTTGAGCAGGTACGCCGTCACCGCGGAGTCGACGCCGCCGCTCAAGCCCACCACGATTCGTTGTTTGTCCATGCGGGGAGGATTATCCCAGCCGTCGAAAACCCGGCCCGGCCAGGGCCATGCCACCGGCCATTCAGGCGCTACGCACGCCGGGCCCGAGATCCGAGGACAGCAGGTCGAGCGGGTACCGCGCCCCCGCGATGTAATCTTCGATGCAGTACAGCAGCACCGGGCTGCGATGCCGTGTGCGGCTGGCGCGGATCTCGTCGATGTCCATCCACACGGTGCGTACGATGCCCGCGTCGAGGGCACGATCGGGCTCCAGGTCGCCCAATTCGCCGCAAAAGGCGAACCGCAGATAGGTGGTGCGGGCACGGGGCGACGCGTCCGCCGACGGCATCGAATCCGGGCCGGCCAGGTACACGCCGACCAGCGCCGTCGGCGTGAATCCATGGGCGGTTTCTTCCAGGGTCTCGCGGCGACAGGCCTGTACCAGCGTCTCGCCCGGATCCAGGTGGCCGGCCGGATTGTTCAGCCGCAGACCTTGCGAGGTCTGCTCCTCGACCAGCAGGTAGCGACCGGCGCGCTCGATCACGGCAGCGACCGTGACGTTGGGTTTCCATCGATTCGGCATGCCGGATTATGGTCGGCGCCCCGCGCGGACCACCCGCGCTAGGGCGGAGTCGATTGCAAACTAATGTAAGCTTCGGGCAAGCATTGACCCCCGACCCAACAACAGGAGCCGCGCCATGCAAATTGGCATACCCGCTGAAACCATTGCGGGAGAGACCCGTGTCGCCGTGACCCCCGAGACGGTCAAGAAACTCAAGGCACAGGGCCACGCCTTGCGCGTGCAGTCCGGCGCCGGTGTGGCAGCCAGCGTGACCGATGCCGCCTACGAGGCCGCCGGCGCCGAGATCACCGATGCCGCTGGCGCACTGGGCAGCGAGCTGGTGCTCAAGGTGCGCAGCCCGTCCGAGTCCGAGCTGGCGCAGATGAAGTCCGGCAGTTGCCTGGTGGGCATGCTCAACCCCTTCGATGCCGAGGGGCTGGGGCGCCTGGCCGGCGCCGGGCTGACCAGCTTCGCGCTCGAGGCCGCCCCGCGCACCACGCGCGCGCAGAGCATGGACGTGTTGTCCTCGCAGGCCAATATCGCCGGCTACAAGGCGGTCATGATGGCCGCCGACAAGTACCAGCGCTTCTTCCCGATGCTGATGACCGCCGCGGGCACCGTCAAGGCGGCCCGGGTCGTGATCCTGGGCGTGGGCGTGGCCGGGCTGCAGGCGATCGCCACCGCCAAGCGCCTGGGCGCGGTGATCGAGGCCTCGGACGTGCGCCCCAGCGTCAAGGAGCAGGTCGAGTCGCTGGGCGGCAAGTTCATCGAGGTGTCCTACGACACCGACGAGGAGAAGGAAGCGGCCGTGGGCGTGGGGGGTTATGCCAAGCCCATGCCCCAGAGCTGGCTGGACCGCCAGAAGATCGAGGTTGCCAAGCGTGTCGCGCTGGCCGACGTGGTGATCTCCACCGCCTTGATCCCCGGGCGCGCCGCGCCCACGCTGATCACCGAGGACATGGTCCGCAGCATGAAGCCGGGCTCGGTGATCGTGGACATCGCCGCGGGCAAGGGCCCGGATGGCGGCGGCAACTGCCCGCTGTCCGAGGCCGACAAGACCGTGGTCAAGCACGGCGTGACCCTCATCGGCGAGACCAACCTGCCGGCCCTGGTGGCGGCCGATGCGTCCTCGCTGTATGCGCGCAACGTGCTGGACTTCCTCAAGCTGATCCTGCCCAAGGACAGTGGCCTGAAGGTGGACATGGAAGACGACATCGTCGCGGCCTGCCTGATGACGCAAGGCGGCGAAGTCAAGCGCAAGTAAGCCGGGACCACCGGCACTGGACACACACCGAACGACAACGATCCGAAAGAACCCCCACCATGGACCTCGTATCCCCCACGATCACCAACCTGATCATCTTCGTGCTGGCCATCTACGTGGGTTACCACGTGGTGTGGACCGTGACCCCCGCGCTGCACACGCCGCTGATGGCGGTGACCAACGCGATCTCGGCCATCGTCATCGTCGGCGCCATGCTGGCCGCCGCGCTGACCGAGACCACGCTGGGCAAGAGCATGGGCGTGCTGGCGGTGGCGCTGGCGGCGGTGAACATCTTCGGCGGCTTCCTGGTGACCCGGCGCATGCTGGAGATGTTCAAGAAGAAGGACAAGAAGGTGACAGCTACCAACTCGGGAGAAGGCAAATGAGCGCCGCCGGACCGCTCCAAGGTGCGAAAGCCCCCTCGGGGGGGCAGCGCAGTACGCGCAGCGACAAGCGTGGGGGCTCTGAAATGAACGCCGCCGGACCGCTCCAAGGTGCGAAAGCCCCCTCGGGGGGGCAGCGCAGTACGCGCAGCGACAAGCGTGGGGGCTCTGAAATGAGCGCCGCCGGACCGCTTCAAGGCGCGATGGCCCCCTCTGGGGGCAGCGCAGTACACGCAGTGACAAACGTGGGGGCCCTGAAATGAGCATGAACCTGGTCACCTTGCTGTACCTGGTCGCCTCGGTGTGTTTCATCCAGGCGCTCAAGGGCCTGAGCCATCCGACGACCTCGATCCGCGGCAACCTGTTCGGCATGGTGGGCATGGCCATTGCCGCCATCACCACCGTGTTCCTGATCGCCAACCTGGCCGAGAACTTCGGCATGGGCATGGTCTGGGTGCTGGTGGGGCTGCTCGCCGGCGGAGCCTACGGCGCCTATCGGGCGCGCACCGTCGAGATGACGCAGATGCCCGAGCTCGTGGCGTTCTTCCACAGCATGATCGGCCTGGCTGCGGTGTTCATCGCCATTGCCGCCGTGGCCGAGCCCTGGGCCTTCGGCATCGTCGAGAAAGGCCAGGCGATTCCAGCCGGCAACCGGCTCGAACTGTTCCTGGGCGCGGCCATCGGTGCCATCACGTTCAGCGGCTCGGTGATCGCCTTCGGCAAGCTCTCGGGCAAATACAAGTTCCGCCTGTTCCAGGGCGCTCCGGTGCAGTTCGCCGGCCAGCACAAGCTCAACCTGATCCTGGGCCTGGTGACCATCGGCCTGGGCCTGGTGTTCATGGCCACCGAGAACTGGACCGCCTTCTTCGTGATGCTGGCGCTGGCCTTCGTGATGGGCGTGCTGATCATCATCCCGATCGGCGGGGCCGACATGCCGGTGGTGGTGTCCATGCTCAACAGCTATTCGGGCTGGGCCGCGGCCGGCATCGGCTTCTCGCTGAACAACAGCATGCTGATCATCGCAGGCTCCCTGGTGGGCAGCTCGGGCGCGATCCTGTCGTACATCATGTGCAAGGCGATGAACCGCTCGTTCTTCAACGTGATCCTGGGCGGCTTCGGCGGCGAGACGGCCACGGCCAGCGGCGCCACGGAGCAACGGCCGGTCAAGAGCGGCAGCGCGGACGACGCGGCCTTCGTGCTGGGCAACGCCGAGACGGTGGTCATCGTGCCCGGCTACGGGCTGGCGGTGGCACGGGCCCAACATGCGGTCAAGGAACTGGCCGAGAAACTCACGCACAAGGGCATCACGGTCAAGTACGCGATCCATCCGGTGGCCGGGCGCATGCCGGGGCACATGAACGTGTTGCTGGCCGAAGCCGAGGTGCCGTACGACCAGGTGTTCGAGATGGAGGACATCAACGGCGAGTTCGGGCAGGCCGACGTGGCCATCATCCTGGGGGCCAACGACGTGGTCAACCCGGCGGCGCTGCAAAAGGGCAGCCCGATCTACGGCATGCCGATCCTGGAGGCCTACAAGGCCAAGACCGTGATCGTCAACAAGCGCTCCATGGCCGCCGGTTACGCCGGGTTGGACAACGAACTGTTCTACATGGACAAGACCATGATGGTGTTCGGGGACGCCAAGAAGATCGTCGAGGAAATGGGCAAGGCGATCGAATAGGCGCGAAGCACACGGCCGGGTTGGGCGGCCCCAGGGCACGCCGGCGTCCGGTCCGCGGCAGGGATGAACCGAGGCGGGAAGCAGATCAGCCGGCGTCTTGACGCCAGGCGGCATCGACCCGATTCAGATGGATTGGAGACACGACACAATGACCGACCGCATCTGGCTCAAGTGCTACCCTCCCGGGGTGCCGGCCGATATCGACGTGGCGCAATACGCCACGCTGGTCGAACTGATCGAGGAGTGCTTTCGCACGCATGCGCAGCGCACGGCCTGCAGCTTCATGGGCCGCGACATCACGTACCGGCAGATCGACAGCCTGAGCGAGGCGTTCGGTGCCTATCTGCAATCGCTGGGCCTGGCCCAGGGAGACCGGGTGGCGGTCATGATGCCCAACGTGCCGCAATACCTGATCGCGGTGACCGCCATCCTGCGCGCCGGGTTGGTGCTGGTCAACGTGAACCCGCTGTACACCGCCCGCGAACTCGAGCATCAGCTCAAGGACTCGGGCGCCAAGGCCATCGTGATCCTGGAGAACTTCGCCGCCACGCTGGAAAAATGCATCGGCGCCACGTCCGTCAGGCATGTGGTGCTCGCCGCCATGGGCGACCAGCTGGGGCTGCTCAAGGGCACCTTGGTCAACTACGTGGTGCGCCACGCCAGGAAGCTGGTGCCGACGTTCAACCTGCCCGGCGCGGTGCGTTTCAACGAGGCCGTCGCGCGCGGTACGCCCGCCACGCTGAAGAAGCCGGCCATCAAGAGTGACGACATGGCGGTGCTGCAATACACCGGCGGCACCACGGGCCTGTCCAAGGGCGCGGTGCTGATGCACCGCAACCTGGTGGCCAACGTGTTGCAGAACGAGGTCTGGGCCGCTCCGCTGATGAACACGATTCCGTCGAACGAACAGCCGACCATCGTCTGCGCACTGCCGCTGTACCATATCTTTGCCTTCACCTACTGCATGATGCTGTCGATGCGGCTGGGCGGCAAGCTGATCCTGATCGCCAACCCGCGCGATATGCCGGGCATGCTCAAGGAGCTGTCCAGGCACCGTATCCACCTGATGCCGGCGGTCAACACCTTGTTCAACGGCATGGCCAACCATCCCGACTTCCACACCGTCGACTGGAGCCACCTGGTGGCCGCCACCGGCGGCGGCACGGCGGTGCAAAGTGCGGTCGCCGCGTTGTGGAAGGAAAAGACCGGCAAGCCGATCCTTGAGGGATACGGCCTGAGCGAAACCTCGCCCACGGCCAGCGGCAACCCGGCCAACACCACCGAGTTCACCGCAACGATCGGGGTTCCCCTGCCCAACACCTGGATGAAACTGGTCGACGACGACGGCGTCGATGCCGAGCCGGGCGAACCGGGCGAGATCGCCATCAAGGGCCCGCAGGTCATGGCCGGCTACTGGCAGCGTCCCGACGAAACCGCCAAGGTCATGACCTCCGACGGCTACTTCCGCACCGGCGACATCGGCGTGATGGACGAGCGCGGCTATTTCCGGATCGTCGACCGCAAAAAGGACATGGTGCTGGTCAGCGGGTTCAACGTCTATCCGACCGAGATCGAGGAAGTCGTGTCGCAGCTCGCCGGCGTGCTGGAATGCGCCTGCGTCGGCATCCCCGACCCCAAGACCGGCGAGGCGGTGAAACTGATCATCGTCAAGAAGAACCCATCGCTGACCGAGGCACAGGTACGCGCCTGGTGCAAGGAAAACCTCACGGCCTACAAGCAGCCCAAGATAGTGGAGTTCCGGGCCGACCTGCCCAAGACCCCGGTCGGCAAGATCCTGCGCCGCGAGTTGCGCGACAAATCATAGACCTCGGACCCATGGCGACCACGGCGATTCTCAGCGCACTCGAACAGGAGCAGGCGGGACTGATCGCGCATCTGGCGCAACCTCGCCAGGTGCAGCGCGGCGGACGGGCGTTCTGGGTCGGCCACCTGCATGGCCTGCCGATGGTGCTGGCGCTGTCGCGCATCGGCAAGGTGGCCGCGGCAACCACGGCCACGACCCTGATCGAAGCCTTCGGCGCGGAGCAGATCGTATTCACCGGCGTGGCCGGGGGCCTGGGGCCGCAGGTCCAGGTGGGCGACGTCGTGGTGGCCAGCGATTTCGTGCAGCACGACATGGACGCCTCGCCGCTGTTCCCGCGTTTCGAGATTCCCCTGTACCAGCGCACCCGGTTTGCGTGCGATGCGCGACTGACCGGCCTGCTGGAGCAGGCCAGCCGCGACGCCATGCGGGACATGCCGCCCGTGGGCGGCATCGGACGCGAGCCCGCCGCGCCGGTGGTACACCGGGGCCTCATCGCCAGCGGCGACCGATTCATTGCCACGGCACAGAGCTCGCACCAGGTGCGCGACGCCTTGCGTGCACAGGCCATGGAAGCGCTGGCCATCGAGATGGAAGGCGCCGCGGTCGCACAGGTCTGCCACGACTACGGCGTTGGGTTTGCGGCCGTGCGCACGGTCTCGGATCGTGCGGACGATACGGCCCATGTCGATTTCCAGCAGTTCATCGACGACGTGGCGGCGATCTATGCGCGCCGCATCATGGATCGTTTCCTGCAGGCACTGTCGGCCGCGGCCCGCTGACGACACGCGACGGCCGGCGCGCAGCAGGCCGGCTCAGTTGAGCCAGCCCCGATGCCGGAAATACCACATCGGCGCGATCGCACTGGCGGCCATCAGCGCCAGCGCAAACGGATACCCGAACGACCACTGCAACTCCGGCATGAAGCGGAAGTTCATGCCGTAGGCGCTGGCCACCAGCGTGGGCGGCAGCAGGGCGACGGCGGCCACCGAGAACAGCTTGATGATCTTGTTCTGGTTGATGTTGATGAAGCCCACCGTGGCGTCCATCAGGAAGTTGATCTTGTCGAACAGGAAGGTGGTGTGCGAGTCGAGCGAGTCGATGTCGCGCAGGATCTGGCGCGCCTCCTCGAACTGCTCGGCATTGAGCATCTTCGAGCGCATCATGAAACTGACCGCGCGCCGGGTATCCATCGCGTTGCGCCGGATGCGCCCGTTCATGTCCTCCTGGCGCGCGATGGCGCCGAGTACGTCGCCGGCCAGTTCGTCCGTCATCTGGCCGGACAACACCTTCCCACTGGCCTTCTCGAGTTCGTCGTAGATGCCCTCGAGCGTGTCGGCCGAATATTCGGCATCGGCATCGAACAGCTTGAGCAGCACTTCCTTGCCGTCCTCGATCAGGCCCGGCGCGCGCCGCGCGCGCATGCGCAGCAGGCGGAACACCGGCACGTCTTCCTCGTGGATCGAGAACAGGATGCCCTTGCTGCGCACCGCGTCGTTGGCCAGGTTCAGGATGAAGGCCACCCGCACTGTGCGCGGCTCGTCGCCGCTGGCGATCAGGAAGTCGCTGCGGATGTTGAGGTCGCCGTTCTCCTCCGAATAGAAACGCGCGGACTCCTCGATGTCCTCGTCCATCGCGTTGGCCGGGACCGCCAGGCCGTAATACGCCTCGACCCACTGCAGTTCCTGCTCTGTCGGAGAATCCAGGTCGACCCACACCGGATGGAAGCGCGACAACTCCTCGAGCGAGGCGATCTCTTCCTGGTAGAGGCGACCATTGACGAGCGAAAAGACATTGAGCATGGTCGACCCCGGTGATCTGGAACGGCTGAGGAAAATGGGGGAAATCACGACCGGCCGGCGATGCCGCAAGGCCCGCGGGTCGACCCGTGGTCAGGGCCGGAAATTATCGCACCGCGCCGGGTTCAGGCACCCAGCACCAGTTCGAGCAACTCGTCCTTCAAGGCCAGCGCATCGTGCTCGCCCAGGGCCATCAGGGACTGCACGAAACGCGGCTCGAACAGCAGGTAACTGGCCAGCGTGCCGCCGCTGCCCTTGAGCACGCCGAGCGCGCCCATGGCGTGGCGGATCGCCGCCGGCAGCTCGCTGGTGAACTTCTGCGCCAGCGCGTCCAGCGACTGCGTCGGCGCGACGGCCAGCACATCCACCGCCTTGAACGGCAGCGCGCTGGCGGCTGCCGCCGGCAGGCGATTGATGGTCTGGGTCACGCGTGCGGTCTGCTCGACATCGGCCTGCAGGGTATCGTGGAACACGCTGGCCATCACGTGGCCGGCCATGCTGCCCAGCGTCGGACCCCGTGCCTGCGCCTTGGAGCCGGTGCCGCCCAGGCCCGATCGCTCGGGCTGGCCCACGCCGACCACCAGGATGCGACGCGCGCCCAGGTGCATCGCCGGCGACAGCGGCGTGACCTGTCGCATCGAGCCATCACCGAAGAACTCGTTGCGGCCGTCCACCTGCAGCGCGGTGGCCGGGAACAGAAACGGGATCGCACTGGACGCCATCAGGTGGTCGATGGTCAGCGGTTGGTACTCGGCGCGCCGGCCGGGCCGGGACCAGCCATGGAACTCGCCACGGCTGGCCGTGTGGCAGAAGGTCCAGTGCACGCCGCTGGTGTAGCTCGAGCCGGTCACGGCCAGGGCATCGATGGTGTTGGAGCGCAGCGCATCACCGATGCCATCGAGCAAGATGCCCTTGCGCAAGGTCTCGCGAAGCGGCGCGTTGTCCATCATGGCGCCGTTGGCCTGCGCATGGCGCGACAGGCTGAGCGCGACCGCGATGCGGCTGAACCGCACCCAGGTCGGCACATTGAGGTCGAACACATCCGACGAGCGCAGTCGGCGCCAGAACTGCGCAAGCTGCTCGAATGCCTGCAAGCCCTGCATGGCACGGCTGGCCAGGAAGGCCGCATTGATGGCGCCCGCCGACGTACCCACCAGCACCTGGAACGGAAAACCGCGGGGCGCATCCGCACGCGCCTGCAGCATCCCGGCGAGCGCGCGCAGGACACCGACCTGGTAGGCGGTACGCGCGCCGCCACCCATCAATACCAGACCCACCGTGGGCCGATCGTATTGACGCAAACCGGCATGGATGATGGTGTCCAGGCTCATCTACACATTTGGTAACTGATGACAGTCTATTGCATGACCGGGGCCCGCCCCTGCGTTATCGCAAGCCGCGTGCACGGCCGGCACGGAAAAGGCCCTGCACCTGCAGTGCCGACTTGCTTTTGCGGCCTTTCGCGGGCATAGTGAATCGACTGGCAGGAGAAACGCAAAGGGCCGTGTCCTGCCTTCCGTCGCGGCCTGCAGCGCAGCGCCGCGGCCATTTTCAGGCGAGCGATACAGGAGGACATCCATGAACTTGACGATCAGCGGTCACCACCTCGAAGTTACACCGGCCCTGCGCAACTATGTAACGACCAAGCTCGATCGAATCACCCGCCACTTCGACGCCGTCGTGGACGTCAAGGTCCTACTGACCGTGGAGAAACTCAAGGAAAAGGAGCGAAGGCAACGCGCTGAATGCAATATCCATGTCAAGGGCAGCGACATGTTCGCTGAAAGTTCCCATGCCGACCTGTATGCCGCTGTCGACGACCTGGTCGACAAGCTCGACCGGCAGGTCGCGCGCCACAAGGATCGCCTGCAGGATCACCACCACGAGGCGCCCAAACGCCTGATGTAAGGTCCCCCCTGCATCGGCGACCCATACCGCCCGAGTGCCGGGCGGTTTTTTTTGTGTGCATAATCTGCATCCCACTATGAATCGACTTGCGTCCATCCTGCCTCCAGCACAAGTACTTGTGCGTGTCGATGCCACCAGCAAGAAGCGCGTCTTCGAAGAAGCCGGCCTGTTGTTCGAGAGCCTGCATGGCCTGAGCCGGGCCCTGGTCACCGACAGCCTGTTCTCGCGCGAACGCCTGGGCTCCACCGGTCTTGGCCACGGCGTGGCGATCCCGCACGGGCGCATCAAGGGCTTGAAAGCCCCGATGGCCGCGGTATTCCAGATGGAGACCGCGATCGGCTTCGACGCTCCGGACGACCAGGCCGTCAGACTGCTGATCTTCCTGCTGGTACCCGAGGCCGCGACCCAGAAACACCTGGAGATCCTGTCCGAGATCGCGGAACTGCTCAGCGACGCGGATCTGCGCGAGAAGATGAGCAACTGCACCGACGCCGCACAGTTGCACGACATGATTTCGCAGTGGCAGTCGGCCCAGCTGGCCTGATCTGCTACCCGGGCTGATTCGCCATGAAGCCCACCGTCGTCAGCGCCGACGTCCTGTTCGAGGAGTTCCGCGGCTACCTGAAATGGCAATGGGTCGCCGGTCTCGGTGCCTCCGAACGCCGTTTCGACGAGGTCGCCGTGCAGGCCGCCAGTTCGGGCGCCGACCTGGTCGGTTACCTCAACTACATCCATCCCTACCGGGTCCAGATCCTGGGCGAACGCGAGATCGCCTACCTGACCAACGCAACGCACGAGGACTGCGCCCGCCGCATCTCGCGCATCGTCACGCTGGAGCCGCCCGCACTGGTGCTGGCCGACGGCCAGGAGCCGCCCGAAGCCTTGTTGTCCTTGTGCGAACGCGCCCAGATCCCGATGTTCGCGACCCAGGCCTCGTCGGCCTTCGTGATCGACGTGTTGCGCGCCTACCTGTCCAAGCATTTCGCCGAGCGCGCATCGATGCACGGCGTGCTGATGGACATCCTGGGCCTGGGTGTGCTGATCACCGGGGAATCCGGGCTGGGCAAGAGCGAACTCGGCCTGGAACTGATCTCACGCGGCAATGGCCTGGTGGCCGACGACGCCGTCGACCTGTACCGCATCAACCAGACCACGATCGAAGGGCGCTGTCCGGATCTGCTGCAGAACCTGCTCGAGGTGCGCGGCATCGGCTTGCTCGACATCCGCGCCATCTTCGGCGAGACCGCGGTGCGCCGCAAGATCCGCCTCAAGCTGATCGTGCATCTGGTGCGCCGCGAGACGCTGGAGCGCGAATACGAACGCATCCCCTACGAACCGCTGACCCAGGACATCCTCGGCATTCCGGTGCTCAAGGTCGTGGTACAGGTGGTGGCCGGGCGCAACATTGCGGTGCTGGTCGAGGCCGCGGTACGCAGCACCATCCTCAAGCTGCGCGGCATCGACACCTACCAGGAATTCGTAGAGCGCCACCGCAAGGCGATGGAAGTCAAGCAACCGGCGCGTTCCGGCGCCTGAGGCCGGCAGGCCCGCTCAGCTGCCGGTATTGCGGCTGCTGGCCGGCCGGTTTGGACACGGGGCCTTGGTGCAGTGCGCGTACAGGCTCAAGGCGTGGTCCGCAATGGCAAAACCCTTGGCCTTGGCGACCGCCTGCTGGCGCTTTTCAATTTCCGCATCGTAGAACTCCTCGACACGTCCGCAGTCCAGGCACACCAGATGGTCGTGGTGCTTGCCTTCGTCGAGCTCATATACGGCCTTGCCGCTTTCGAAGTGACTGCGGCTGAGCAGGCCGGCCTGCTCGAACTGCGTCAACACGCGGTAGACGGTCGCCAGGCCGACGTCCGAGTTGTCGTCCAGCAGTGCCCGGTAGACGTCTTCCGCCGTCATGTGGCGCTGCTCGCCTTTCTGGAAAATCTCGAGTATCTTCAGCCGCGGCACCGTGGCCTTGAGCCCGGTACTCTTGAGTTCATCGATGTTGGCGATGGCCATGGTCAACCTCCGGGGATGGCACGCTGGCTCAGGAGCAGCGGCTACAATGAACCGATCATATCGCCCCCCTGATCCATGCACGCCACTCCCGTTCTGAAGTCCCTGCTGCTCCTGGCCATCGGTGCCGGTCTTGCAGCGTGCTCGAGCTTCGACGGCGCGAGCAACCGCCTGGCAAGCATCGTGACACCCTACCAGATCGACGTGGTACAGGGCAACGTGATCACCCGCGAACAGGTGGACATCCTGCGTGCGGGCCTGCCGCGGCAATCGGTGCGCGACCTGCTGGGCACGCCACTGCTGCAAAGCGTGTTCCACGCCAACCGCTGGGACTACGTGTTCAGCTTCCGCCGCAAAGGCGAGGAGCCCCAGCTGCGCAGGCTCACCGTGTATTTCAAGGACGACGTGGTCGAGCGTTTCGAGGCCGACCCGATGCCCACCGAAGCCGAGTTCGTAGCCTCGCTCGACAACCAGCGCAAGTCGGCCAAGGTGCCGGAGCTCGAGGCCAGCGAGGAAGCCCTCAAGGCATTCGCACAGGCGAGCAAGCGGCCGGCGTCCGACACCGCGGCCACACCGGCCCGGGCCGTGCCGCCGTTGCCTGCCAGTTACCCGCCTCTCGAGCCGGCGATACCCTGATTCCGACGCATGGCGAGCGAACGCAAGCGCAAGGTCTGCATTGCCGGGGCATCCGGCCGCATGGGCCACATGTTGATCGAGGCGGTGCGCGCCAGCGACGACTGTGAACTCGGCGGCGCACTCGACATCACCGGCAGCCCGGCCATCGGCCAGGACGCCGGCGCGTTCTCCGGTCACCCCTGCGGCGTCACCGTCACCGACGACCTGGCCACGGGCCTGGCCGGCTGCGACGTATTGATCGACTTCACCCGCCCCGACGGTACGCTGGCCCACCTGGCCGCCTGCCGCTCGCTCGGCGTACAGGCGGTGATCGGCACCACCGGGTTTTCCGACGCGCAGAAGGACACCATCGCCGCATGTGCGCGTGACATCGCCATCATGATGGCGCCCAACATGAGCGTGGGCGTGAACGTCACGCTCAAGCTGCTGGAGCTGGCCGGGCGCGCCATGGCCACCGGATACGACATCGAGATCATCGAAGCCCATCACCGCCACAAGGTCGACGCGCCCTCGGGCACCGCGCTCAAGATGGGCGAGGTCATCGCCCAGGCCACCGGTCGCAACCTCAAGGAGTGTGCGGTCTATGCGCGTGAAGGCGTGACCGGCGAACGCGACCCTTCCTCGATCGGTTTTGCCACCATCCGCGGCGGCGACATCGTCGGCGACCACACGGTGCTGTTCGCAGGCACCGGCGAGCGCATCGAGATTTCGCACAAGTCCTCGAGCCGCGAGACCTACGCGCAGGGCAGCCTGCGTGCCGTGCGTTTCCTGGCCGGCCAGCAGCGCGGCCTGTTCGACATGTTCGACGTACTGGGACTGGCCGGGACCGACGCGGCCGCGGCCCGATGACGACCGCCGGCCTCGCAGACACGGGCCCGGCGCGCGCGCGCAATGTGACGGAGCACACCCCATGGGCCTGATCCAGATCCTGTCCCAGGGCGACGTGGTCAGCAACCTGGTGGTCGTGCTGCTGCTGCTGATGTCGATCAGCAGCTGGTTCGTCATCCTGTGGAAATCATGGCTGCTGCGCCGCGCCAGCCGCGACGTCGGGCGCAGTCTGCTGGCGTTCTGGCAGGCGGACGACCTGCAGGACGGCCAACGCAAGGCCCAGGCCTTCGATCGCGAGGCCCTGGTGGTGCCGCTGATCACCGCCACGCATACGCCGGGCAGTGGTACGCTGGCGCATGCCGGCGATCGCTCCCAGCAGTTGACGCGCCTGTTGCGCCAGCAACTGCACGCGGTACTGCACAAGCTGCAGTTCGGCCAGGTGCTGCTGGCCACGGTCGGCGCCACCGCGCCCTTCGTCGGACTGCTGGGCACGGTCTGGGGTATCTACCATGCGCTGCTGTCGATCTCCCAAGCCGGCCAGGTCACGATCGACAGGATCTCCGGGCCGGTGGGCGAGGCCCTGATCATGACGGCCGCCGGACTGGCGGTGGCGATCCCGGCCGTGCTGGCCTACAACGTGCTGGGCCGCCAGATCGGCCGCATCGAGGCCGATCTCGAGGGATTCGCGCGCGACCTGCGCGAATTGCTGCTCCACCCCGGCCTGGACGGGGCCGCGCCGGCCCGGGATTGAACGCCATGGCTTTCGGCCGCCTGGAACGCAGCGCCGGCAGCAAGCCGATGAGCGAGATCAACATGACGCCGCTGATCGACGTGATGCTGGTGCTGGTGGTGATCTTCATCATCACCGCACCGCTGCTGGCCAGCTCGATCCGGCTCGACCTGCCCCGGACCGACGCCGCCAGCGCCGGCAACCCGCCGGCGGCGGTGATGCTCAGCGTCGACAAGTCCGGCCAGGCCTTCCTGAACGACAAGCCGGTCTCGGGCCCTGAACTGGCGGCGCAACTGGCCGCCATTGCCAGCGCCGATCCAGACACCGAGCTGCAGCTGCGCGCCGACGCCTCCGTGCCGTATGGCCGCGTGGTGGAGATCATGGGCGTGGCGCAACAGGCCGGCCTGGGACGCATCGGATTTGTCGCCGAACCGGACAAGCCCGGACCCTGACCCGGCCCGGCGCCCCCGGCCGGCGGCGGAACCGAATCGCATGAACACCTAGAATCGACCTGCAGCGGCACTCGCGCCGTCCATCGATTCCCATGCACGACAAATACAACCACCTCGAAGTCGAGGCCGCCTCCCAGGCGCACTGGATCGGCCGCGACGCGTACCGCGTCACCGAAGACGCCGCGCGCAAGAAGTTCTACGCCTGCTCCATGCTGCCGTATCCCAGCGGCAAGCTGCACATGGGCCATGTGCGCAACTACACCATCAACGACATGCTCACGCGCCAGCTGCGCATGAAGGGCTACAACGTGCTGATGCCGATGGGTTGGGACGCCTTCGGCCTGCCGGCCGAGAACGCGGCGATGAAGGCCGGCGTGCCCCCGGCACAGTGGACCCACGACAACATCGCCTACATGAAAAAGCAGATGCAGGCGCTGGGGCTGGCCATCGACTGGAGCCGCGAGGTCGCCACCTGCGACGCGAGCTACTACAAATGGAACCAGTGGCTGTTCCTGAAGATGCTGGAAAAGGGCATCGCCTACCGCAAGACCCAGGTCGTGAACTGGGACCCGGTGGACCAGACTGTGCTGGCCAACGAGCAGGTCATCGACGGCAAGGGCTGGCGCACCGGCGCACCGGTCGAAAAACGCGAGATCCCGGGTTATTACCTCAAGATCACCGATTACGCCGACGAACTGCTGGAGCAGGTGCAGCACCACCTGCCCGGCTGGCCGGAACGCGTCAAGCTGATGCAGGAGAACTGGATCGGCCGCAGCGAAGGCGTGCGGTTCGCATTCACGCACGACATCCGCGACGCCAGCGGCGCACTGATCGGCGGCGGGCGCATGTACGTGTTCACCACCCGTGCCGACACCATCATGGGGGTGACCTTCTGTGCGGTGGCACCCGAGCATCCGCTGGCCACCCATGCGGCGGCGGGCAATCCCGAACTGACCGCATTTCTCGAGGAATGCAGGCGCGGTGGCACCACCGAGGCCGAACTGGCACTGCGCGAGAAGGAGGGCAAGCGCACCGGGCTGTTCGTGACGCACCCCTTGAACGGGCAGCAGATCGAGGTCTGGGTTGGCAACTACGTGCTGATGGGCTACGGCGACGGAGCCGTCATGGGCGTGCCGGCGCACGACGAACGCGACTTCATCTTCGCCAAGAAATACGGCATCCCGATCGCCGAGGTGGTGCTGATCGACGGTTACGAGTACGACTACGACAACTGGCAGGACTGGTACAGCGACAAGCAGCGCGGCGTGACCATCAACTCCGACAGCTTCAGCGGCCTGACGTATCCACAGGCCGTCGACGCCATCGCCCATGCGCTGCACACCCGCGGCCTGGGCGAGAAGATGACGACCTGGCGGCTGCGCGACTGGGGCGTGAGCCGCCAGCGCTACTGGGGCACGCCGATACCGATCATCCATTGCGACGAACACGGCGCGGTGCCGGTGCCGGAGAAAGACCTGCCGGTGGTGCTGCCGCAGGACTGCATTCCCGACGGCTCCGGCAACCCGCTGAACCACCACGAGGGTTTCCATGCCGGCGTGACCTGCCCGGTCTGCGGCAAGCCGGCGCGGCGCGAGACCGACACCATGGACACCTTCGTCGACAGCTCCTGGTATTTCATGCGTTATTGCGACCCGCACAACGACCAGGCCATGGTGGCCGACGGTGCGAAATACTGGATGCCGATGGACCAGTACATCGGCGGCATCGAACACGCCATCCTGCACCTGCTGTATGCGCGGTTCTGGACCAAGGTCATGCGCGACCTCGGCCTGCTCGACGTCGACGAGCCATTCACGAAACTGCTGACCCAGGGCATGGTGCTCAACCACATCTATTCACGCAAGAACCCGGGCGGCGGCATCGAATATTTCTGGCCCCAGGAGGTCGAGGACATCCACGACGACGCCGGCAAGGTGATCGGCGCCAAGCGCAAGAGCGACGGCTCGGCCGTGACCTACGAAGGCGTGGGCACGATGAGCAAGAGCAAGAACAACGGCGTGGACCCGCAGGACCTGATCGAGAAATACGGCGCCGACACCGCGCGCCTGTACACCATGTTCACCGCGCCGCCCGAGGCCACGCTGGAGTGGAACGACGCGGCCGTGGAAGGTTCCTACCGCTTCCTGCGCCGGGTCTGGAACTTCGGCCTCAAGCTGGCCGACATGCCGGTGGCCAGCGCGCCTGACACCACCTACGGCAGGGCCGCCGCCGACCTGCGGCGCGAGATCCACGGCGTGTTCAAGCAGGTGGACTACGACTACCAGCGCATGCAGTACAACACCGTGGTCTCGGGCGCGATGAAGATGCTCAACGCGCTGGAAGACTTCAAGTCCGACGGCGGAACCGGCGAGACCGTGGCGCTGCGCGAATGTTTCGGCATCCTGCTGCGTTCCCTGTACCCGGTCACGCCGCATGTCACCCAGGCCTTGTGGGACGCACTCGGTTATGTACGCCGGCATGGCGAACTGCTCGATGCGCCCTGGCCCGAGGTCGATGCGGCTGCGCTCAAGCAGGATGAACTCGAACTGGTGCTGCAGATCAACGGCAAATTGCGCGGAGCGATCCGGGTACCCGCCAGCGCCAGCCGCCAGGCGATCGAACAGGCCGCCGTCAACAGCGAGGTGTTCGCCAGCCACGCCCAGGGCGCCAAGCCGCGCAAGGTGATCGTGGTGCCCGGGCGCCTCGTCAACGTCGTCACATGATGCAACGCCGCCTGCTGCTTGCCGCATGCGCGGCCCCGGTCCTGGTCGGTTGCGGCTTCAAGCTGCGCGGCGCACCCGAACTGGCGTTCCGTTCCCTGTACGTGAACGCGGGGGAACATTCCCCGGTGGGCAACGAGCTCAAGCGCAACCTGGCCGCGATCGACAGCCTGAGCCTGGTCACGGATCCCGCCCAGCAGAAAAGCGCCGATGCGGTGCTCGACATTCTCTCCGAGGCACGCGAGAAAACCGTCGTGGGTGTCAACACCTCGGGCCAGGTCACCGAATTCCAGTTGCGCAGTCGGCTGCGATTCCGCCTGCGCACGCCGCAAGGCAAGGAGTTGATTCCGGCCACCGAACTGCTGCTCAATCGCGACATCAGCTTCAACGAGTCCGCCGTGCTGGCCAAGGAGGCCGAGGAGGGCCTGATGTACCGGGACATGCAATCGGACATCGTGCAGCAGCTGATCCGCCGCCTGGCGGCGGTCAAGTCGCTCTGACGCGAACGGCGCAGGCGCCGCGCCCCCGCAAAAGACCATGCAGCTCGCCGCCGGCCAACTCGCCCAGCACCTGAGCCGGGGCCTGCGCGGCCTGTACACCTTGCACGGCGACGAGCCGCTGCTGATCCAGGAGGCGGCCGACACCATCCGCGCCGCGGCCCGTGCCGCCGGTTTCACCGAGCGCACCGCGCATACCGTGGCCGGAGCCCATTTCGACTGGAGCGAGGTGCTGGCCGCCGGTGGTTCACTGAGCCTGTTCGCCGACAAGCAGATCGTCGAAATCCGCATCCCGACGGGCAAGCCCGGCAAGGACGGCAGTGCCGCGATCCAGCAACTGTGCGAGCAGGGTCAGGGCAACGACGACCTGCTGACCCTCGTGATCCTGCCCCGGCTGGACAAGGCCACCCGCAGCGGCGCCTGGTTCGGTGCGCTGGAGCGGCACGGCGTATCGATCGCGATCGAACCGATCGAACGCAGCGCCTTGCCGCAATGGCTGGCACAACGCCTGGCGCAGCAGGACCAGCGCGTCAAGCCCGGCGTCGAGGGCCAGCGCAGCCTGCAGTTCTTCGCCGACCGGGTCGAAGGAAACCTGCTGGCGGCGCACCAGGAGATCCAGAAGCTGGCGTTGTTGTACCCACAGGGTGAACTGGGTTTCGAAGACATCGAACGCGCCGTGCTCAACGTGGCGCGGTACGACGTGTTCAAGCTCAGCGAGGCGGTGCTGGCCGGGCAGCAGGCCCGCGTGCTGCGCATGCTCGGCGGACTGCAGGCCGAGGGCGAGGCGCCGGTGCTGGTGCACTACAGCCTGTCCGAGGACATCCGCGCGCTCAAGCGGGTGCGCGATGCCATGGGTGATGGCCGCCCGATGCCGATGGCGCTGCGCGAGCAACGCGTGTGGGGGGTGCGCGAACGCCTGTTCGAGCGGGTACTGCCGCGCCTGGACGCCACGCTGCTGGCCGACCTGCTGCTGCAGGCGCACCGGGTCGACGGCATCGTCAAGGGCCTGAAGCAGCCCGACTGGCCAACCGACCCGTGGCAGGCGCTGCACCGCCTGGCGATGGGACTGTGCGGAGCCTGCGCGGCGCGCTGAACCGCGTATCACCGTCGCGCCTGGCCGAACCCGTGCGCGGCCGCCGGGATACGGCCACGCTAGCCGGCGTCGCCCCGACCGGCGTGAGAAAATCCGCCCATGAACGCCGTCAACATCGCCGAATACAGCCAGACCCTGGGCCTGCAGGCTCGCACCGCCTCGAGCGCGATGGCCAGGGCCGAGGCTGCGCAACGCAACCGTTGCCTGCGCACGCTGGCCGGGCTGCTGCGCCAGGACACGGCGGCGCTGCAGGCCGCCAACACCCTGGACCTCGAACGCGCCACCGCCGCCGGCCTGTCGGCGCCCATGGTCGACCGGCTGCGGCTCACACCCAAGGTGCTCGAAACGGTGGCCCAGGGCTGCGAACAGCTGGCGGCCATGCCCGACGTGATCGGCCAGATCAGCGGCATGGTGCAGCAACCCAGCGGCATTCGCGTCGGCCAGATGCGGGTGCCGATCGGCGTGTTCGCAATGGTGTTCGAAAGCCGCCCCAACGTGACCATCGAAGCCGCCAGCCTGGCCATCAAGAGCGGCAATGCCTGCATCCTGCGCGGCGGCTCGGAGGCGATCGAATCGAACAAGGCGCTGGCCCGGCTGGTGCAGCAGGCGCTGCAGTCCAGCGGCCTGCCGCCCGATGGCGTGCAGCTGGTGCAGATCACCGACCGGGCCGTGGTGGGCGAACTCATCACCATGCCGCACTACGTGGACATGGCCATTCCGCGCGGCGGCAAGGGCCTGATCGAACGCATCAGCCGCGATGCCAAGGTGCCGGTGCTCAAGCACCTGGACGGCAACTGCCATGTCTATGTCGACGATCCCTGCGATGTCGCGATGGCGGTCACGGTGGCCGACAACGCCAAGACCCAGAAATACAGCCCCTGCAACGCCAGCGAAAGCCTGCTGGTGGCCCGCGCCGTGGCAGCCGAGTTCCTGCCCCGGATCGGCGCGATCTACGCCGAGAAAGGCGTCGAGATGCGCGTGTGCCCGGACAGCCGCACCTTGCTGTCGGGCGTGCCCGGCGCGCAACTGGTCGAGGCCACCGAGCAGGACTGGTCGACCGAGTACCTGGCGCCCATCATCAGCATCAAGATCGTCGACGGGCTGGACGCCGCCATCGCGCACATCAACCACTACGGCAGCCACCACACCGACGCCATCCTCACGCGCGACCACATGCATGCGCAGCGCTTCCTGCGCGAGGTCGACTCGGCCAGCGTGATGGTCAACACTAGCACCCGCTTCGCCGACGGCTTCGAATACGGGCTGGGCGCCGAAATCGGCATCAGCACCGACAAGTTCCATGCCCGCGGCCCCGTCGGCATCGAAGGCCTCACGTCGCTGAAATACGTGGTGCTGGGCAACGGGGAAGTGCGCGGCTGAACGCCGCGTCCGGCCACACTCGGGCCGGGCCCACGTCCTGCCCGCCGCACCCACTCCATGCAAAAACCCGCTGACGGCGCTGCTGCATCCCAAGGCCGTCTCGTCACCGGTTCGACGCTGGGCCATGTGATCCGCATGACTGCCGCCGGCTCGATCGGCCTGGTGGCGGTGTTCGCAGTCGATGCGCTGAACCTGTTCTACATCACGCTGCTGCGACAACCCGAGTTGACCGCCGCGCTCGGGTACGCGACCACGCTGCTGTTCCTGGCCACGTCGATGTCGATCGGCCTGTCGATCGCGGCAACCGCGTTGACGGCGCGCGCGCTTGGGCGCGGCCAACCCGCGCAGGCACGCCAGATCGCCGGGGCGTCGCTGATCATCGTCGGCACCTGCATGGCGTTGCTGGCCCTGGCCTGTTATCCGCTGATCGACCCGGCCATGGAGTTGCTGGGCGCGCGCGGGCAGACGGCCGAACGCGCCGCGACGCTGATGCGCATCATTCTTCCGTCGTGGCCCTTGCTGGGCGTCGGCATGTGCCTGTCGGGCCTGCTGCGCGCCACCGGCGACGCCAGGCGCGCGATGTACGTCACGCTGGGCGCGGCCGCCACGGCGCTGGTC
Source organism: Comamonadaceae bacterium G21597-S1 (assembly GCA_027214345.1). Classification (GTDB taxonomy): domain Bacteria; phylum Pseudomonadota; class Gammaproteobacteria; order Burkholderiales; family Burkholderiaceae_C; genus CAISIP01. The sequence goes on along the minus strand of JAPWHR010000003.1, from coordinate 543,611 downwards.
ATGGACCCGCTGCTGATCCTGGGGCTGGGGCTGGAACTGCACGGCGTGGCGATTGCCACCATCATCGTGCGCGTGGCCATGGTCGTGATCGGCCTGCACGGCCTGTGGCGCGTCCACAAGCTGGTGGCCCGGCCCCGCACTGCGCTGGTGCTGCGCGAACTCGCACCGTTCATGGCGATCGCCATGCCCGCCGTGCTGACCCAGATCGCGACCCCGGTGGGCAATGCCTTCGTGACCGAGGCCATCTCGAGTTACGGCGACGAAGCCATCGCCGGCTGGACCGTGATCCAGCGCATCATCCCGGTCGCGTTTGGCGTGTTGTTCGCGCTCTCGGGCGCCATCGGCCCCATCGTCGGCCAGAACTTCGGCGCCGAACGCTTCGACCGCGTCACCTCGACCATCGGCGACGCGCTCAAGGTCACGCTGGTGTACGCGCTGGTCGTCTGGGTTCTGATGGCGCTGGGCGCGAACCAGATCGCCGACCTGTTCCAGTCGCAGGGCCTGGCACGCGAACTGATCGTGTTCTTCTGCATCTTTGTGGCCGGCAGCTTCCTGTTCAACGGTGCCTTGTTCGTCGCCAATGCCGCGTTCAACAACCTCGGTTTCGCGTTCTACTCGACCGCGTTGAACTGGGGTCGTTCGACACTGGGCGTGATCCCTTTCGTCTGGCTCGGGCAGTCCTGGTTCGGGGCGAAGGGAGCGCTGGCGGGATACGGGCTGGGCGTGATCGCGTTCGGACTGTTCGGGATGTGGTGGTGTTTCCGGGTAGTGGGGAAGATGCGCGACAGTGGCAGCACGGCGCCCGCGCGCGCGCCGCATTGAAGTGCCATCGTGTCCGTATGCCAGAATGGTGACAGCAGGGTGCCCCTGGCCGGGTCACCCGTTCCCGTTCTCGTTGGAGGCATGCAGATGAAGCGACTTGTCAGTACCGTATCGACCCTTGCCGCGCTGGCGGCCGCCGTGACCTCGTTGTCCGCCCATGGGGCACTCAGCACATTCGACTCCGGCACGCAGGCTTGGTCCGCGACTGGCGACGCGGCCGGTGATCTCCAATGGAGTGCGGTCGGCGGCAATCCCGGTGGCCATGTCTTCATCGACGACCGGACCACGGGCGGCGTCACGTACTTCGTGGCGCCCGACATGTATCTGGGCAACAAGAGCTTCGCCGCAGGTACGATGCTCACGTTCGACCTGCGGCAGGTCTATCCAGGCGGCGCCAATCAGTTCAACGACGAAGACGTCATTCTTCAAGGCGCGGGGCTGACACTGGCCTATGACCTGGCGACGAATCCTGCCAACGGCGGCTGGACCTCCTATGCGGTTCCGCTGTCCGCCGGTGCCTGGCACATCGACACGCTGAATGGCGCCGTGGCCAGCGAGGCGCAGTTTGCCTCCGTGCTGTCCAACCTCACCGGCCTGAGGATTCGCGCCGAGTACCAAAGTGGCGCCGACATCGGCAGCCTCGACAACGTGTCCATGGTGCCGGAACCGAGTGCACTGGCCATGCTGCTGTCCGGCGGTGCCCTGGTGCACTGGTGGGGGCGCCGGCGCAGGACGGACGTGCGCCGGTAGGTCCTATACCGGATAGATGATCGAATTCGGAATCATCTCACTGTCGTAGATACATAGCTTGGACGCGTATTTCCATCCATCCGCAGTGCGCACCACCGTGTCCAGGTAACGCCCGACGTTGAACACCTGGGTCAGCTCCGAGAGCTTGGTGCGGAATACCGCGTAGTTCGATTCGCAGACGATGCGATCCGGCGCCACGTCCAGCAGCCGCGGCGCGCCCACGACGTGGCGCTGGTAATACGGGTCATGGAACAAGGTCTCGCGAATCGCATAGGCTCGGTCCCTGAGCATGCCCTTGCTCTCGAAATCCATCGTCGCGAGCGGAAGGCCGCGGTCGAAGTTCTCACGCGGGATCAGCTTGTAGACGCAGTCGTCGGTGAACAACTCGCACCAGGCGTCCCAGTCGGCGGCGTCGACCACGGCGGCGTATTCGGCCAGCAGCTGGCTCAACTCCGTGTAGGTCTGCGGGTCGATCGCGGCTGTCATGCTTCGCCTCCGGGCTCGTCGTCCTTTTCCATCACTTCGCGCCAGTAGCGGTACATGCCGCGGATCAGCGTCTCGGTCACCATGTGGTCGGTGTTGCCGACCTCGCGTCCACCGAGCTCGGCCAGCGCACGGTGCACCGGCTTGCTGTCGAAACCGCGCTGGCTGAACTCGATCACCTCGCCATCATCGGCCGACACGAAACCGGCCGGGCCGAACAGGTTGGCCTGGCGCAGGCGGCGCCGGGTCATGGCGTCGTCGTCGTCCTCGAAGCCGAAATGCGTCCACTCGAAGTTGAACGCGCCGTGGCCATCGGGCTGGATGTGCCGCGTCGACACGCTGTTGACCTGCTGCTGCAGGATCACGCTGGGGAACAAGGTCGTCATCACCGCACTCGGGCCGCCCCACCAGGCCTCGGGCACGATATCCAGGAAACGGTCGTCGTGCAGATGCATGCTCTCCTTGAAGCTCGAGACCTGCGTGACCTGGTCGGCCTTGCCCGACTGGCCGCGCGTGGAGATCATCGCCGCATGGCGGTGGTGCCGGTCCATCTTCAGCTCGGACTTGTTATCGGCGCGCCAGAGCCCGAACGTGACGAACCAGGTGTGCAGCAGGCCCGGGTGGTACGGATCCTTGATGTTCTCCTGCATCAGCTTCCAGTTGCCCGGAATCCGCTGGCGGTTGTAGCCCAGGATCCTGAGCTTGCGGCCGTTGAACAGGCGGTCGAAATAACGCAGGATCTCGGGGCCGAGGTAGTCTTCGAGCGATTCGACACCGTGGTCGAACGACGCGAACACCACACCGCCACGGCACGCGACCTTGAGCCGGGTCAGGCCGTTGTCCTCCAGCTTGAAGTCCGCCGGCATGCCGCCATTGACCTTGCCGTCCTGGCGCACGCCGCGGCGAAACGGCACGCCCTGCAGGTCGCCCGCCAGCGTGTAGCTCCACTGGTGGTAGGGGCAGATGAACTCCTGGCGATTGCCGTGGCGCTCGCGGCAGAACTGCATGCCGCGGTGCGCGCAGACGTTCTCCACGACCTTGACCGAGCCGTCCTTGTCGCGCACGACGATGACCGAGCGTTCGCCGACCACGGTGCGCTTGAAGTCGCCCGCGTTCGGGATCTCGGCCTCCAGGGCCACATAACTCCAGTGACTGCGGTAGAAGAAGCGGTCGAGTTCGCGCCGGTGCAGTTGTTCGCTGGTATAGACGCCGAACGGGATCCTGCTGGTGCCGTCGCCGTCCCACTGCACGCTGTCCGGAAACACGCTGGACTGTTCTTTTTGCATGATGCCAATGCTCCTGATTCAACCACACGGATGCGGCCTGCTGGCACCGCGCCGGGAATCTTGACCCATCATATGGCGCAACCGCCCTGTTGCCCGTGGCGCATTCACCCTGGGCGCCACATCAGCCGCGTGCGGCCTGCAACGCGTCTCGCGTGCGCCGCGCCTCGGCACGCGCGGCATCGGCAAAGTCCGCGCCCGACGACGCATACAGAATGGATCGCGAGGAGTTGACGACGATGGGTCCGGTCGCGCGACCATCCTGGCCGCCACGCCAGCCGGCGCGCACCGTCGCCGCAGCATCGCCGCCCTGCGCACCAACACCCGGAATCAGCAAGGGCACCGTCGGAGCCAGTTCCCGCACACGCGCGATCTCGGCCGGATAGGTCGCGCCCACGACCAGCCCGAGCTGGCCATTGGTATTCCACGGCCCCTGCGCCAGCCGCGCGATATGTTCGTACAGCAGCGGCTGGCCGTCGACGCTGGCCAGGCGCTGGTTCTGCAGGTCGTCACCACCCGGGTTCGAGGTGCGGCACAACAGGAACGCCCCCTTGCCGTGGTGTTTCAGGTACGGCTGCACCGAGTCGAAGCCCATGAACGGCGACAAGGTCACCGCGTCCGCACCATAACGCTCGAACGCCTCGATCGCATACTGCTCCGCGGTCGAACCGATGTCGCCGCGCTTGGCATCCAGGATGACCGGCACATGCGGCGCCGCGCGGCGCATGTGGGCCATCAGTTGTTCGAGCTGTGCCTCCGCCCGGTGCGCGGCGAAATAGGCGATCTGCGGCTTGAAGGCCATGGCCAGGTCGGCGGTGGCGTCGACGATGGCGGCGCAGAAGTCGTAGATGCGGCCGGCGTCGCCGCGCAGGGCTCCGGGAAAACGCGCCGGTTCGGGATCGAGTCCGACACACAACATGGAGGTATTGCGGCTGCCGGCGTCGGCGAGTTGGTCGATGAAATTCATGGTGTCGGCGATGAAGGTGAAAGGGCTTGCGCACGCGCCAGGCACAGGTCGGCCCAGGCCTGGGCCTTTTGCGGCGGTGCGCGCAGCAGCTTCGACGGATGGTAGGTGACGACGACGGCAATGCCGTCGCGCCGGTAGACCTTGCCGCGCACCTGTCCGAACGGCAGCTTCAGCAGCTCCGGATGGTCACGCCCGAGCAGCGACAGGGCGGCGAAACGGCCCATCGCGACAATGACCCGTGGCTGGGTCAGCGCGATCTCGCGTTCCAGGTAGACGGCGCATTGCGCGAGCTCCTGGGGAGTCGGGTTGCGCACGGCGGCCGGACGGCACTTGACGACCGGCGTCAGGCGCGCACCGCCGCGGCCCTGACCATCGCGGCGCAGCTGCACGGCTTGCAACATGTTGTCCAGCAACTGACCGGTGCTGCCGACGAAGGGCGCGCCGGCACGTTCCTCGTGTTCGTCAGGCGGCTCGCCGACGATCAGCCAGTCGGCCTGGGACGGCAGCGGATCGGCCACGAACACCGGCGCCTTGCGACCGGCGCACAGGCCGCAGGCGCTGCAGGCCTGAATGGTGTCGCGCAGTTGCGCCCAGTCCAGGTGTTCGACCGCGCCGTCGGCCACCGGTGCCGAAGCGGATGAGGGTGCAAAGGCGGCGGGCGCGGCATCGTGAGCCGCGACGCGCGGCCGTGCCGGGGGCGCCGAGACGACGGGGGCGGCAGGCGCCGAAGCCGGCGCCGCAACCGGCGTCGACACGGAGGCGTGCGGCCCATCGGCGGCGTGGACCGCCTCCGGCTCCGATTCCGCGGCGGCCTGCGGCCACCACATCGGTATCTTCATCTCCGCCAGCATGGCGCGCCGGCGCGCATCCAGCTGCAGCCCGGCCGGCGACACGCCGTTGCCGGCAATGGGATCGTGCGGCGGCGGATTCATAACTTCAGGCTCATGACGATGGCATCTTCCCGCGCACCGTTGGCGGCCGGGTAATACGCCTTGCGATGGCCGACGCGGCGAAAGCCGTGGCTCTGGTAGACCTTGATCGCGCGCGGGTTGCCGACCCGCACCTCGAGCCACACCCATTGGGCCCCCTGGCCACGCGACCACAAGGTCAGGGCATCGAGCATCAGGCGGGCCCAGCCCTGCCCCTGGAAGGCCGGCGCAACCGTGATGTTGAGCAGGTGGACTTCGTCGACACCTTTCATCGCGATGAAATAACCCAGCACCGTGCCGTCGGCCACCAGCATCTGCGCCTGGTAACCGGCACTGATCGCATCAAGGAAGTTCGTCTCCGACCAGGGATGGGCGTACGCCTCCCGTTCGATACGCAGGACCTGTGGCAGGTGCGCACTCGCCATCGGTTCGAACTGCGCCTCGGGGGCGCGCGGGACGGCGCTCATGATGCGGGCTGCGCCTCGGCGGCCTTGGCGGCGGCCCGTTCGGCGGTCGTGGAGGCGACCTTGTCGCGGATATACAGGGGCAAGGCCAGCGCCGGGTCGACGCCCTGGCCCTGGGCCAGCAGCGTCGGAGCCAGGCCCAGCATGGCGCTGGCCAGCGGCAACGCGGCGATCTGCGGCGCGCCGACCGACGCAGCCGGCAAACGGTCGCCATAGGTCGTGAATACGTTGCCGGCCAGCACCTGGCCGGCGATGAACGGCACCTCCCGCGGCCGCGCCAGCGCCGGTGCCGCCAGCACCTGCCAGTGGCCTCCATTCCAGCGGTAACTGCCCCAATAGACTTCATCCATGCGAGCGTCCAGCATCGCCAGCACATCCCAGGGCTGCTGCGATCCGCCGTGCGTGATCCGAGCCTGTTCGGCCACGGCCATCAGGGAATCGATCGGCAGCACCGGCACCGATCGGGGGGCACCCGGTGCGTCGGTCCAAGCCCCCAGTGCCAGCCCCTGGGCAACCGCACAAGCCGTACGCAAACCGGTGAACGCACCCGGACCACGACCGAACACGATGGCATCGAGCGCGGAAAAAGCGAGGCCGGCCCGGGCCATCTGCGCGCGGATCATCGGAATCAGCCGACTCGACGCCTGCGCCCCGCCTTCGGCCTCGTCCGACCAGACCTGCTGGCGACCATCGATTGACCGACCCACGGCCACCGACATGCGGTCGGTGCTGGTATCCAGGGCAAGCAATTGCATGGTCTACCCTTTCCTGTCTCAGGACTCGGAACGGCTGGCCGGTGTCCCGACGAGCACGGGGGCCGGCACAACCGGTGGCGATGGACCCATGCGCACGCCAAATACGATGCCCATCGTCACCAGCGCCAGGCCCAGCGCCAGGTTCCAACCCATGGGCTCGCCCAGCAGCAACACCGCCGACAACGCCGCCAGGCCCGGAACCACCGAGGTCATGATGGTCGAGCGCACCGGGCCGAAGTGCTGGATCATCTTGGTGAAGGAAATGCCCGATATGACAACCGAGCCGACTCCCTGGAACGCCATCTGGAACAGCACCTGCCCCAGCGGCGCGTCCAGGAAGCGACCCGGCACCCATTGCAGCAGCAGCAACGCACCGTAGACCGGCACGTAGATGAAAAACGCGAACACGGTGACCGCGACGGTGGCGCGCACCGCGTCGAGCAGGAAATGACGCGCCAGCACGCCATAACAGGACCAGCACAGCGCCGCCGTCATGAACAGCAGGTCCCCCTTCCAGACTTCGCCTCCATCGAAGCCCCGCAGCAGGCTCGACCCGCCCACCATCAGGTCGCCCAGGACGATCAGCACCAGACCGATGGCGCGTGAGCGCGAAATGCGAGAACCCAGGAAGGCCAGGGCCAGCAAGGCCGTCCACAACGGCAGGCTGCCGGGCATCAATACGGCCGCATGGCCGGCAGGCGCGAAGACGAAACCGCTATAGGCCAGCATTGCGTACAGCAGACCGCCAAACACGCCGACCGTCGCCGTGGTACGGATCGGCAGCGGCGAGAAGCCGAACATCGACGACACGTGCTGGCCACGCGCGCGGTCGCGCCGGACCAGGAACCAGCCCACGGGCAACAGCACGGCCCCGGCGCCAAGCAGGCGTGCGAACGCGATATCGAAGGGATTGAGTGCTCCGCCACGCGACGGATCCGCCGTTGCACGGGCGATCACGATGAACGAGGTCCAGATCACGACCGTCACCAACGCGGCCGAGATGCCGATCGCGCGGGGAGACAGGGACGGGATCGGGCGCATCGGGGGATTATCCCGGATGCACCGGCCACGGTGCGGCGCCGGGTCCGGATCGACGCCCCGGCCTGCCGGCACGCGTGCTGCATCGGACAGCCGCACGGTAGACTGGCGCCATGCCACCCCCCGCCCCCGATCGATCCCCCCGGATGCGTACGATGCGTTTGGTCGGCCCGGCCATCCGCGCGGTTCGGTGGCTGGCCGCGACATGCCTGCTGGGTACGGCGGCCCACGCCCAGGGCCTGCCCGCCGAGGTCGAGGCGGCGCTCGTGCGCGCCAAATTGCCGCTCGACGCGGTGTCTTTCCTGGTCGTGGATGCGCAGGGAGACCGCCCGGCACGTGCCAGCCACCGGGCCGAGCTCGCGATGAACCCGGCCTCGGTGATGAAGCTGGTCAGCACCTATGCCGCGCTGGACCTGCTCGGGCCGGCCTACAGCTGGCGTACGCCGGTCTTCGTCGACGCGCCGGTGCGCGATGGTGTCCTGACCGGCAACCTGTATCTCCAGGGCCAGGGCGACCCGACGCTGGTGGCCGAGCGCCTGTGGCTGCTGATGCGTCGCATCCGCGGCCTGGGCATCGAGCGCATCGCCGGCGACATCGTGCTCGACCGCAGTGCGTTCGCGTTGGCCCCCATCGATCCGGGCGGCTTCGACGGCGAGCCGCTGCGACCCTACAACGCCGCGCCCGACGCGTTGCTGCTCAACTACAAGTCGGTCGTCATGACCTTTGTCGTCGATCGCCCGAACAACCTGGCGCGGATCCACGTCAACCCGCCGCTGGCGGGCGTGACCATCCCGCCATCGGTGCCGCTGTCCGGCGGCGATTGCGGCGACTATCGTGGCAACCTGCGCGCCGACTTCTCGGATCCGACGCGAGTCCGCTTTGCCGGCAGCTTCCCGGCCGCCTGCCAGGAGCGGGTATGGCCGATCGCCCTGCCCGATCCGGCGGGTTTCGCCGGACGGGCCGTCGAAGGCATGTGGCGCGAGGTTGGCGGCCAGCTCGGGGGCACGGTCCGCGACGGACGCGTTCCCGCCGGCGTTACGTCAGCCGTGCTCGAGTTCGGCTCGCCGACGCTGGCCGAGGTGATCCGCGACATCAACAAGTACAGCAACAACGTCATGGCCCAGCAGCTGTTCCTGAGCCTGAGTCTGCCGACCCGTCGCCCGAACGGCCAGGACGCGGTGGGTGGCGCGCCATCCGCTGCAGCGGCATCGTTCGAGGCCTCGCGCGAGGTTGCACGTGTCTGGTGGCGCGAACGCTTCGGCACGCTGGAGCCACCCCTGCTGGACAACGGCGCCGGACTGTCGCGCGGTGCCCGGGTCAGCGCCTTGGCGCTGGCGCGCATGCTGCAGGTGGCATGGCAGTCGCCGTGGATGCCCGAGCTGATGTCCTCGCTGCCGATCGCCGGTGTCGACGGCACCATGCGCCGCAACCGTTCGCGGGCCGCCGGCAGCGCGCATCTCAAGACCGGCAGCCTGCGCGACGTGGTGGCGATTGCCGGCTACGTGCACGCGAACAGCGGGCGTCGTTACGTGCTGGTTGCGATGACCAACCATGCGAATGCCTACGCCAGCCGGGCGGCATTCGACGCGCTGCTCGACTGGACCATCCGCGACGAGTGAACACCTCCGGGCGCCGCGAGCCGACCGGTTCGCTGCGCCCGAGCGGAACACGCATGGGTCGATGCGGCATCTGCCGGTGACCGGGACGCGGCCTCGCAAACATGTGTAGCCATTTCCGACACCCATGTCGTCATTTCCGACACCCCTTGCTGCGCAGCAACAAGGAATCCGTGGAATAGTCCACGAATTCAAGCACTTAGGGCCTGGCCCGGTTCGTGCTTATTTCAGGCATCACTCGTTGGACCAACAATGACTCTTCTGAAAAAAGCACTCTTGACCCTGGCCCTGGCCGGTGTCGCCTCGGCCTCCCAGGCCGCCACCGTCCAGGTGGTCTTCGACAACCCGATCTTCAATGGCTCGGGTTCCGACCCGGTCCATATCCAGTTCCCGTCGGGCGGCGGCAGCACGACCGACTATGTCGCCGCCGGCCGCTTCCAGGGAACCGCCAGCAGCATCGTGGGCGTGACGCCCGGCATCTTCGTCGACAACACGAACGATCTGCTGATGTACTGTTATGACGTTTACGAAAGCATCAACAGCAACTGGGTCGTCAACTACGAAGTCAACTTCGGCGGCGCCATCGCACGCACGCTGGATTTCCTGGGTGCGGTCAACACCGTCATGAGCGGCAACGGCAGCTACGACCCTTACGCCTGGCTGCACCCGGTCAACCGCAATCAGGGCGCCGCGATCCAGGTCGGCATCTGGGAGAGCCTCTACGACACCGACTGGAACATCACCACGGGCAGCTTCAAGGCCTGGAGCCTGGAGACCGCCACCACCAACTACCTGAACGCCTTCCTGCAGGCGGTGCCGGGCAGCGCTTCGCTGAACCAGGCTTTCACGATGGTGCTGGAGGCGCCCAACGCGCAGGACATGATCACCGGCCGCCGGCCCCAGCCGGAGCCGGCCACCCAGGTTCCCGAGCCCGACAGCCTGGCCTTGCTCGGCCTGGCCCTGGTCGGACTGGCTGCCAGCCGGCGCCTGCGCAAGACGGCCTGACGCGCAAGCCGCGCGCGCCGGTCAACCTGCGGCCGACGCGCGTTGCAGGCGGTCGCGCACGCCGTCCCAGGCTGCGCCTTCGGGTGGCTCCTCGACCCAGATCAGCTTGACACCCTGGTCGTCGAAGTCCCGCAATACCGCAAACAGTTGCCGCGCCGTGCTGGCCGCGTCGTCCGGCATGCGCCGCGACAACACACCGCTGGAGCGGCTGCGCACCACCGTACGCGCATAGGTCGCGATCACCGGGCCCGCATCGGATGGCTTCACATCGCCACCCAGCATGTCGAGCGCCGTCTGCAAGGCTGCGGCATGCATCAGGCGCACCTTGGCCTTGGGCGCGTAATGGGCCAGCAAGGTTCCCGATGCCCGCGGCGCCGGCTGGTCGTCTTGCGCGTCCTGCGCGAGCCGCACCGGTTGCCCGCAGGCCTGCTCGAGTTGCTCGCGCGTGATCGCCCCCGGCCGCAGCAGCACCGGCGCGCTGCGCGTGCAATCGACGATGGTCGACTCGATGCCGACGTCGCAGGCGCCGCCGTCGAGCACCAGCAGGTCGGGACCGAACTCGCGCTGCACATGCGCCGCGGTGGTCGGGCTGACGCGGCCGAACTGGTTCGCACTGGGCGCGGCCAGCCCCATCACGCCGCGCTGGCGGCACGCATGCAACACAGCCTGCGCCACCGGATGCGAAGGGCAGCGCAGGCCGATCGAGTCCTGGCCGCCGGCGGCCGCGCGGCCGACCTCGGCGCGGCGGGGCAGGATCAGGGTCAATGGCCCCGGCCAGAAGGCGTGCATCATTGCCTGCGCGGCGGCCGGAATGCGCTGCGCAAAGACCGCAGCGCCGTCAAAGCCCCGGCCGGCATCATCCACGTGCACGATCAACGGGTGTTCGCTCGGGCGTCCCTTGGCGGCGAAGATCTTCGCCACCGCCGCGTCGTTGCCGGCGTCGGCCGCCAGGCCGTACACCGTCTCGGTCGGCAAGCCGACGAGTTCACCCGCCTGCAAGGCCTGCGCCGCAGCCGCGATCGCCTCGGCAGCCTGCCCGTCCATCACCGGCATGGCACTGCCCTCGTCGCCGCCACCGTCATGCCAGCGCGATACCCAGCATCCGTGCGGCCTGTTGCGCGGTCTCGCGGACCTGCTGCTGCGTGGCCCCGGTCAGGGTCAGGTGGCCCATCTTGCGGCCGCGGCTGGCCCGCAGCTTGCCATACAGATGCAGGTGCGCACCGGGCAAGGCCAGCACCGACTCCCAGTCCGGCGTGCGCGGCTGCGCATCGGCCGGCTGCGGCTCGCCCGGACGGGCGAACCACAGGTCGCCGAGCAGGTTCAGCATCACCGCCGGGCTGTGCTGGCGCGGCGCGGGCAAGGGCAGGCCGGCCAGGGCGTGCACCTGCAGGTCGAACTGCGAATGGTCGCAGGCGTCCAGCGTGTAGTGCCCGCTGTTGTGCGGCCGTGGCGCGATCTCGTTGACCAGCAGGGCCGAGCCGCCCGGCACCGACGCATCGGCCACGACGAAGAACTCGACACACAACACGCCGACGTACTCCAGTTCCCGGGCAATGGCACAGGCCGACGTGCGGGCCTGTTCGGCCAGCTTTGCTGGCAGGTTGCCGTCGAAGACCTCGGTCATCGCCAGGATCCCGGCCACGTGCAGGTTGCGCTGCACCGGGAAGGTCACCATGGCACCGTCCCAGCCCCGTGCGACGATGACGGAACATTCGCTGTGCAGGTCGAGTCGGCGCTCCAGCACGCAGGGCACGCCGCGCAGCTGCTCCCACGCCGCCGCCAGATCGGCGCGGTCGGCGACCCGGACCTGGCCCTTGCCGTCGTAGCCGAGCTGGGCCGTCTTGAGAATGCCCGGCAACAGCGCCTCGTCGACCGCCGCCAGTTGCTCGGCCGTCGTGATCACCGCATACGGCGCGGTGGGCACACCGCAGGCGCGGAAATGCGCCTTCTCGCGGATGCGGTCCTGCGCGATCGCCAGGCACTGGGCCGACGGCGCGACCGGCCGGTGCGCGCCCAGCGTGAACATCGCACCCGCCGGCACGTTCTCGAACTCGGTCGTGATGGCCGCGCAGCGCTGCATCATCTGGGCCAGCGCCTGCTCGTCCAGATAGTCGGCCTGCACGTGATAGTGGCTGACCAGGCCGGCCGGGCTGGCCGGATCGGGGTCGAGCACGGCGGTGAAGTACCCCATGCGCTGCGCCGCCTGCACGAACATGCGACCGAGCTGGCCGCCGCCCATCACGCCGAGCGTGGTCTGCTGCCCGTTGGCCGTGGTGCCGGGCAATACCGCCTGCTGCGTCATGGCGTCCGGCCCGGTTCCGGCATCAGCGCCGCCGTCGTCGGAGGCACGACCATGGCACGCGCCGCCTCCGTCTGCTCAGCGCGGAAGGCCTGCAGCCGCGCATGGAGTTCCGGGTCCTCGCCCGCCAGCAACGCCACCGCGAACAGGGCCGCATTGGCTGCGCCGGCGGCACCGATCGCGAACGTGGCCACCGGAATACCCTTGGGCATCTGCACGATGCTGTGCAGCGAGTCGACACCCGACAGGTGTTTGCTGGCCACCGGCACGCCGAGCACCGGTACGCAGGTCTTGGCAGCCAGCATGCCCGGCAGATGGGCAGCCCCGCCGGCACCGGCAATGATGGCCTTCAGGCCTCGGCCACGCGCCGATTCGGCATAACGGAACATGTCATCGGGCATCCGGTGCGCCGATACCACCCGCGCTTCGTGGCCTATGTCAAACTGTTGGAGAATCTGGACTGCGTGTTGCATGGTGTCCCAGTCGGAACTGGAACCCATGACGACGCCGATTTGAATGTTCATGGTGATTGGCGGGCAGGGGTGAATGGCCCTTGGTGCGGTGATGCGGGCGCGGGGCCTGCGGCCTGCAGCCCGATTTTAGTCAGTCCCCCTGTTTGTCCCACCCTATCCCTGGTGAAACCACAATGATCAACGTTACCGCCGCCAATTTCGAAGCCGAAGTCATCGAAGCCTCCATGGACACACCGGTGCTGGTCGACTTCTGGGCCCCCTGGTGCGGCCCCTGCAAGGTGATCGGCCCGCTGCTGGAAAAACTCGAGAACGACTACAAGGGCCGCTTCAAGCTGGTCAAGATCGACTCCGACCAGGAACAGGAACTCAGCCAAGCCTTCGGCATCCGCAGCATACCGACCTGCGTGCTGATGTCCGGCGGCAAGCCGGTGGACGGCTTCATGGGTGCCGTGCCCGAAGGCCAGCTCAAGAGCTTCCTGGACAAGCACCTGCCGCCGGCTGACGTGTTCGAGGCCGAAGTCACCGGCGAGTCGGTATCCGACGCACCGGCCGACAACGACCCGCAAGCGCAGCGGGAGACCCTGCACCAGGCGGTGTTGCAGAAACCCGAGGATGACGATGCGCGTTTCGCCTATGTCAAGCTGCTGCTGCTGGACGGCGAGCTGGACGAGGCCCGCAAGGCACTGGAGCCGGCACTGCCGCGCATGGCGCTGGCACGGCGCATCGACTCGCTGCAGCGCTGGATCGACGCCCTCGACTTTGCCGCCGAGCAAGGCGCGCCTGATGCATCCCTGGCCGGTTTTGACGCGAAGATCGCGGCCAACAAACGCGACTTCGACGCCCGCTTCGGCAAGGCACGGCTGCTGATGTCCGCACAGCAGTGGACGGCGGCAATGGACGAGCTGCTCGAAATCCTGATGCGCGACAAGTCCTGGAACGAGGAACTCGCACGCAAGACCTTCGTGGCCATCCTGGACATCATCGAGCCGCCACCGGTCAAGGTGGCCGACGGACAGGTGCCGCCGGTCGATCCGGTCGTGGCGACCTACCGCCGGCGCCTGAGCAGTGTCGTGCTGAGCTGAGGACGCTGTCGTATGGCGTGCATGGCGTGTGACGACACGCCGATGCGCGAGGCCCGTCGCGCGCCCATGCCAGCGCCGCGTAGCCGCCCCCCACGAAACGACTACGCGCTCAGGGCCGGGTCAGCCGCTCCAGCGCCTCGCGGTATTTCGCGGCCGTGGCCGCGATCACGTCGGCCGGCACCTGCGGGGCCGGTGGACGCTTGTTCCAGGGCTGGCCGTCGATCCGCACCTGCTCGAGCCAGTCGCGCACGAACTGCTTGTCGTAACTCGGCGGATTGCTGCCTTCGGCATAGGCCTCGAGCGGCCAGAACCGCGACGAATCGGGCGTCATCACCTCGTCCATCAGCACCATGCGGCCTTGCGCGTCGAGGCCGAACTCGAACTTGGTATCGGCAATGATGATGCCCTTGGCCAGCGCGATCTGCGCGCCGGCCTGGTAGAGCGCGATGCTGGTGTCGCGCATCTGCGCGGCCAGTTCCGGCCCGATCATCAGGACCGTGCGCTCGTAGGTGATGTTTTCGTCGTGATCGCCCACCGCCGCCTTGGCGGCCGGGGTGTAGATCGGCGCCGGCAGCTTCGACGCATTGCGCAGGCCGGCCGGCAGGGCGACGCCGCAGACCTGCTGGTTGTGCTGGTATTCCTTCCAGCCACTGCCCGCCAGATAACCCCGCACCACGGCCTCGACCGGCAGCGGACGCAGGCGTTGCACCAGCATTGCGCGACCCTGCACCTGGGCCCGCTCGGCCGCGGTGACCACCGACTCCGGTGCGTCGCCGGTCAGGTGGTTCGGGCAGATCGCGCCAAGCTTGTCGAACCAGAACAGCGCCATCTGCGTCAGCAGTGCGCCCTTGCCGGGAATCGGCTGGTCGAGGATGACGTCGAACGCGCTCAGGCGATCGCTGGCGACCATCAGGATGCGGTCGTCGCCGACCGCGTAGTTGTCGCGCACCTTGCCGCGCGCGAGCAACGGCAGGGACTGGATGGCGGAGGTGTGCAGGGCGGATGCGGCGTCGGACATGTGCCGATTCTAGGGCCCGCACCCGCGCCGCCAACGGGCCGCGGGCCATGACGGGCCGCCGGCGCCCCTGCCGTTCGGCGTGCCGAACCGGGGGCCGCCCCAGCCTTACTGGACGACCTGTGCCAGTTCGCCGCGCGCGTATTGCCCAGCCACGAATGTCAGGTTGTTGCCCTTGATCTTGCTGCCCTGGCCTTCGCAGCCGAACTGCAGGTAACGCTGCTTGCAGACCTGCTTGGCCGCCTCGCGCGCTGGCTTGAGCCAGTCGCGCGGGTCGAACTTCTCCGGGTTCTCGGCCATGTACTTGCGCACCGCGCCGGTCATCGCCAGGCGCACATCGGTGTCGATGTTGACCTTGCGCACGCCGAACTGGATCGCCTTCTGGATCTCCTCGACCGGCACGCCGTAGGTTTCCTTCATGTTGCCGCCGTACTGGCGGATGATCTCCAGCAGGTCCTGCGGCACCGACGACGAGCCGTGCATCACCAGGTGGGTGTTGGGCAGGCGGCGGTGGATCTCCTGGATGCGTTCGATGGCCAAAATGTCACCGGTGGGTTTGCGGGTGAACTTGTAGGCGCCATGGCTGGTACCGATGGCGATCGCCAGCGCGTCGAGCTGGGTGCGGCGCACGAAGTCGGCGGCCTGTTCCGGGTCGGTCAGCAGCTGGTCGCGTGTCATCGTGGAGTCGGTGCCGTGGCCGTCCTCCTTGTCGCCGCGCATGGTCTCGAGCGAACCCAGGCAGCCCAGTTCGCCTTCGACGGTGACGCCGGTGGCATGGGCCATGTCGACGACCTTGCGCGTGACCTCGACGTTGTAGTCGTAGCTGGCGATGGTCTTGCCATCGGCCTCGAGCGAGCCGTCCATCATGACCGAGCTGAAACCCAGGTCGATCGCGCCCTTGCACACGTCCGGACTCTGGCCATGGTCCTGGTGCATGACCAGCGGGATCTTCGGATAGGCCTCGACCGCTGCGGCGATCAGGTGCTTGATGAAGGCCTCGCCGGCGTACTTGCGCGCGCCGGCACTGGCCTGCAGGATGACCGGCGCACCGACTTCTTCCGCGGCAGCCATGACGGCCTGCACCTGCTCCAGGTTGTTCACATTGAAAGCCGGAATGCCGTAGCCATTGGCGGCGGCATGGTCCAGCAACTCACGCATCGAAACGAGTGCCATGGTAGGAATCCCCCTGAGTTGACGAAGCCTGAAGGCGGGCGGAACGACCGGGCGCAAACCCGTAACCGACCCGTAACCCGGTAAATTTTAGCGCGGGCACCCGAAAGCCTCGGCCTTAATCGGCTGTTAAGGCTCGACCCGGACACTGCGCGCATGTTGCCTGTACACGTTCCCGAGCTTCCCGCCACCGCCCGCCACGAACGCCCCTGGCGTCAGACGCTGGTCACGACCGCCGCCTTGTTCGCATTGATCGCGGTCTGGGATCTGTCCGGCCTGGACCTGGTGATGGCGCACTGGTTCGGCTCCCCCACCGGATTCGCCTTGCGCGACCACTGGTTCTGGTCCACGGTACTGCACGAAGGCGCGCGCCGTGTCGCCTGGGCCCTGCAACTGGTGCTGCTGCTCGCCATCTGGTGGCCCTTCGGCGTGTTACGCCGGCTCAGCCGTCGCGAACGGGCGGGCATGTTCGTCACCGCCATGCTGATCCTGCTGGTGATCTCCGGCTTCAAGACCATCGACACCACCAGCTGCCCCTGGGATCTCGCCGAATTCGGCGGCCAGGCGTCATACGTTTCGCACTGGAGCTGGGGCGTGCGGGACGGCGGTGCCGGCCATTGTTTCCCGGCCGGCCATGCCTCCGCGGCGTTCTGCTTCCTGCCGGGTTATTTCTGGCTCCGCCGGGCCGTCCCCCGCCACGCGCGCCTCTGGCTGGCCACGACACTGATCGCCGCCATGACCCTCGGCCTGGCGCAGCAGGTGCGCGGAGCGCATTACCTCAGCCATACCCTGTGGACTGGCTGGATCAGCTGGGCCGTCGCATCCCTGGCCCACCATGCCATGTCGCTGCGACGCCCGTTGCGCCATGCCCTGCTCCGCGCGAACCACGACTGACCCGGCAGGCACCATGTTCGAACTCGACTCCGCCGTGTTCCTCTGGATCAATGCCTCGGCGAGCTCCGCGGCATGGGTGCTGACGCTGGCCCGCTTCGCCTCCGAAACACTGCCGCAGTGGCTGGTGGCCGCGTGTGTTGGCGCACTGCTGGCGGCCGGGTCCCGGGTGCGGATCGCCGTGGTCCGCGTATTGCTGGCCATGGTGCTGGCATGGCTGTGCGCCCGCGGCATCAAGGCCCTGCTGCCGATGCCGCGGCCCTTCATGCTCGGCCTGGGAACGGCCTGGCTGCCGCATGCCGGCTCGGCCGGATTCCCCAGCAGCCATGCCAGCGTGGCGTTTGCGTTCGCCGTCGCGGTGGCGATGCAGACGCCGCGCCGCATCGGGGCCTGGGCCGCACTGGCCATGGCCACGCTGATCGCATGGAGCCGGATCAGCCTGGGCCTGCATTTCCCGTTCGATGTCGCCGCTGGTGCGGTACTGGGTACCGCCTGCGGATGGGCCGTGGTCCGGCTCGTCATGCCACGCGCACAGCAGTCGCTGCAGCCGACACCGGCCGCCCCGCATCCCTGAGTGCCAACCCTGGCGTGTTGCCGCTCAGGCCACGCGACAGATCTTGAGCATGTTGGTGCCGCCGGGCGCGCCCATCGGCTCGCCGCAGGTGATGGCGTAGACATCGCCGCTTTGCACGATATTGCGCGTCTTGAGGTGGGTCTCGGCCTCGACCAGCGCGGTGTCGCGCTCGAGGTTGTTGTCCATCAGCAGTGGACGCACGTTGCGGTACAAGGCCATCTTGCGCTGCGTGGCCACGCGCGGGGTCAGCGCGTAGATCGGAATCTGGATCAGGTGGCGGCTCATCCACAACGCGGTCGAACCACTGTCGGTCAAGGCGACGATGGCCTTGGCGCCCATGTGGTAGGCCGTGAACAGGGCGCCCATCGCGATCGACTGGTCGATGCGACCGAAGGTCTTGCCCATGAAATCGGCCTCGAAATTGACGATCTCGTGCGACTCGGCCGCATGGCAGATCTTGGCCATCTCGACCACCGTCTCCAGCGGATACTTGCCGGCGGCCGTCTCGGCCGACAACATCACCGCATCCGTTCCGTCGAGTACGGCATTGGCCACGTCGCTGACCTCGGCGCGGGTGGGCACCGGGTTGGTGATCATCGACTCCATCATCTGGGTCGCGGTGATGACCACCTTGTCGTGTTCGCGCGCCAGCTTGATCATGCGTTTCTGCAGCGCCGGCACCGCCGCATTGCCGACCTCGACCGCCAGGTCGCCGCGCGCGACCATGATGCCGTCGCTGGCCAGCAGGATTTCCAGCAGCTTCGGAATCGCCTCGGCGCGCTCGATCTTGGCGATCAGCCCCGGCCGGTGATTCATGTCGGCCGCGGCTACGCTGCACAGCTGGCGCGCCATCTCCATATCGGTCGCGTTCTTGGGGAAACTCACCGCCACGTAGTCGGCCTTCAAGCCCATCGCGGTGCGAATGTCGTCCATGTCCTTGGCCGTGAGCGCCGGCGCGGTCAGGCCGCCGCCGAGCTTGTTGATGCCCTTGTTGTTGGACAGCTCCCCGCCGATCTTGACCGTGGTGTGCACCGCGTCACCCCGGATCGCGTCGACGGTGAGCACGATCAGGCCGTCGTTGAGCAACAAGGTGTCGCCGGCCCGGACTTCGCGCGGCAGGGACTTGTAGTCCAGGCCGACCGCATCCACGTCACCGGGTTCGGTGCGCGAAGCGTCCAGCACGAAACCGGCGCCGGCCTTGAGCACGACCTTGCCCTCGGCGAACTTGCCGACGCGGATCTTGGGGCCTTGCAGGTCGGCCATGATGGCCACCTCGCGTCCGGCCCGGGTCGCGGCCTCGCGCACCAGTTGCGCCCGGTTGACATGGTCCTGCGCCGTACCGTGGCTGAAATTGAGCCGCACCACGTTGACCCCGGCGCGGATCATCTGCTCGAGCATGTCGGGGTCACTGGAAGCCGGCCCGAGGGTGGCGACGATCTTGGTGGCGCGGCGAATGGCCATGGTGCGGTCTCCGTAAGTTTCGCGCGATTCTCCCATCGAAACGGTTACCACCCGGTTACCGGTCGGTCGTGCGCGGCGCCCGGGCGCGCACGCCGGGCGCGTTCAGGCCTTGGCGCGGCGCGCCAGGATCTCGAACGCCGGCAAGGTCTTGCCTTCGAGCACTTCGAGAAAGGCACCACCGCCGGTGGAGATGTAGTCGATCTTCTTCTCGATGCCGTATTTGGCGATCGCCGCCAGCGTGTCGCCGCCACCGGCCAGCGAATAGGCGTCGCTCTCGGCGATCGCCTTGGCGATACGTTTGGTGCCGGCCTCGAAGGCGGGAAACTCGAACACCCCGACCGGGCCGTTCCACACGATGGTGCCGGCCGACTCCAGTTGCTCGGCCAGTTGCTGGGCGGTCTGCGGGCCGATGTCCAGGATCATGTCGTCGCCCTGCACGTCGGCCGCGGCCTTGACCGTGGCCTTGGCATCGGACTTGAACTCCTTGGCCGTGACCACGTCGGTCGGGATCGGTACGGCCGCACCCCGCGCGGTCATCGACAGGATGACGGCCTTGGCCTCGTCCAGCAGGTCCGGCTCGGCCAGGCTCTTGCCGATCTGCAGGCCGGCCGCGAGCATGAAGGTGTTGGCAATGCCGCCGCCGACGATGAGCTGGTCGACGTTGTCGGCCAGGGCCTTGAGGATGGTCAGCTTGGTCGACACCTTGGAGCCGGCGACGATGGCCACCAGCGGGCGTTTCGGATTCTTCAGCGCCTTGCCGATGGCGTCGATCTCGGCCGCCAGCAGCGGGCCGGCACAGGCCACCGGCGCGAACTGCGCGATGCCATAGGTGCTGGCCTCGGCGCGGTGCGCAGTGCCGAAGGCATCGTGCACGAAGATGTCGCACAGCTCGGCCATCTTGCGCGCCAGCGACTCGTTGTTCTTCTTCTCGCCGACGTTGATGCGGCAGTTCTCGAGCATCACCAGTTGGCCCGGCTCGAGCGCGCGCCCGTCGAGCTTGAAGCCGTCGACCCAGTCGGACACCAGTGGTACTTCACGTTTGAGCAGTTCACCGAGGCGCTGCGCCACCGGCGCCAGCGAATCGGACGGCGAAAAACAGCCCTCGCTGGGGCGGCCCAGGTGCGAAGTGACCATCACCGCCGCACCGGCCTCGAGCGCCATCGTGATGCAGGCCACCGAGGCGCGGATACGCGTGTCTTCGGTGATCTTGCCGCTGTCGTCCATCGGCACGTTGAGGTCGGCCCGGATGAAGACCCGCTTGCCGGCGACTTCGCCCTTGGCACACAGATCGGAGAAACGGATGAATTCCATGGATCGCTCTTCCCAACAGTCGAGATGGACAAATTGTAGGTTCCGTTCGACGACGGCCATCCGCGGCTCAACGGCAGG
The DNA here is from genome assembly GCA_027214345.1 of Comamonadaceae bacterium G21597-S1. Lineage (GTDB taxonomy): Bacteria > Pseudomonadota > Gammaproteobacteria > Burkholderiales > Burkholderiaceae_C > CAISIP01. The sequence goes on along the minus strand of JAPWHR010000003.1, from coordinate 523,145 downwards.
ACGCGAACCAGTCCAGTTCCCTGCGATACAACGCCGTCTGCACGTCGAGCAGACCGAGCATGGCATGGAACAGGTTGTCGTGCGACAGCGGCGCCGCCGCGTTCTCGCGCAGGCATTCCCGGCGCAGGACCAGGCGCCGCGCCATCGGCTCCGAGACCCAGCTGAGCATGGGTACATGGGTCTGGGTGTCGGGCGCCAGCGCATACGGCAACCCGTGCAGGTACAGGTTGTTCTCGCCCAGCGATTCGCCGTGATCGGACACATACACCAGAGCCGTGTCCCGTCCGCCGTGCGCGGCCTGGCCCTCCAGCCAGCGCGCCAGGCCGGCCAGCACATGATCGGTGTAGACCAGGGTGTTGTCGTACGCGTTCACGACGTCCGTGCGCGGGCATTCCTGCAGCACGTTGCTGGCGCATTCGGGCATGAAGGTCTTGAACGCCGGCGGCACGCGCTTGTAGTAGGCCGGCCCGTGGCTGCCCATCTGGTGCAGCACCAGCACCACGCCACGGTCGCGGCGCACCGGATCGAGGGCTGCGATACGCGCGTCGAGATCGGCCAGCAGGATCTCGTCGAAACATTCGTCCTGGGTGCACAGGCCCGGTGTCTTCTGTCTGAAGGTGTCGACCTTCCCGACCCGATCGCACAAACCCTTGCAACCGGACTGGTTGTCGATCCACACCACCGCCAGCCCGGCGCGCTGCAATACGTCGAGCAGGTTCTCGTATGGCTGGCGCGTGGACTCGAATGCCTCCTTGCCCAGGTGCGAGAACATGCACGGCAACGAAGCCTGGGTGTTGGTGCCGCAGGAACGCACCGCGCTGTAGTAGGTCAGCGCCGGCCCCTGGGCGGCGAGTTTTTCGAGTTCCGGATTGGTCTTGCGCGCGTAGCCGCCGAGCGAGAAATTCGCGGCACGCGCCGTCTCGCCCACCACCAGCACGACCAGCGGCGGGCGTTGCCCGGCCGCGTGGGTCGGCCCCAGGCGCGCGTCCAGTCCGATGGCCTCCAGCGGGCGGCTGGCCTTGGAGCCGTGGTCGAACGCCAGCTTGCCGCTGGCATACACGGTGTTGAGCGGGTTGACGAGGTACCGTACCTGCTTGTGGTTGCGCATCAACGATGCCAGATCCTGGAATGCCAGCAGCGTCACGCCCAGCAACACCAGCAGTGCCAGGGCCGCGCCACCCAGGTTGCGCACAGCCTGCACGCCGAAGCGGCGCATCGCCAGTGGCCGTCGCAGCAACCACCAGCCCGGCAGCACGGCGATGAACACGATGTTCAGCAGCAAGGGCCAGGACAACAGGTCGCGTGCCTCGCGCACGTCGGTATTGGCCACGTTGGCCATCATCGTCGCGTCGATCACGACGCCGTATTGCAGCATGAAATAACTGCTGGCCGCCGCCGTGACCAGCAGCAGCGCCACCACCGGCTTGAGAAGCCCCTTCCAGGCCAGCAGGCTGAGCAGCATCGTCAGCGCGGCGGCGATCCAGACCACCATGCCGGCGGCGAATACGGTTCCGCGCCATCCCGCCAGTTCGGGCAGAGGCCAGATCGTGCGCCAGAGCGGCAGATTGCCGGCCAGCGCCAGCCAGACGCTGACCAGCAGGATCAGGGTCCGCGGCCGCCAGGCACGCGGCCCAGCACGCCCGTCAGGCGCGTGCGGTTTCGGAAACGACATCGGATTTCCATTCCATCGCAAAACAGTGGGTGGTCGGCGCCGGGCCGGCGTCACGCACCAGCCGCGCGCCATGCAACGCGGCAATACGCTCCACCAGGCGCAGCCCCAGGCCCAGGTGATCACGTTCGGTGTCGACCGGCGCCGGCGCGGCGGCGGCGGCGCCCGCGCCGCTGTCACATACCGCCAGCCGTGCCTGGCCGCCACCGGTGCGGCAGACCTCCACCACGACCTGGGTGCCGGCCGGGGTGTGGCCGATCGCGTTGTCGATCAGGTTGCGCAAGGCCAACTCGAGCAACAAGGCATTGCCCGGCACACGCACCGGTGCTTCGCCACAACGCAGCTCCAGTGCATGGTCGCTGTCCACGCTGGCCTGGGCGAAGCCGGCCATCACGTCGGCGGCCAGCGTGTCGAGGCATACGTCCTGCAGCGCCGCCTGGTCGGGACGCTGTGCCCGCGCCAGATCCAGCAGCTGGGCCAGGATCTGCCCCGCGCGCAGCGCCTCCTGCTGCAGCCGCTCCAGCGCCCGGGCGCGGCTCGCCGCATCGGGATGCTGGGCCGCCACGTCGGCCTGCAGCGCGATGGCCGCCAGCGGCGTACGCAGTTCGTGCGCCACGTCCGAGGCAAAGGCCCGCTCCGCCGCGGCCTGCGACTGCAGCCGGGTGACCAAGCCGTTGATCGCCGCCACCGTGCTGGCGAACTCCGCATACCCGTGGGAAGCGTCCAGCCGCTCGGACCCGTGCAACTTCAGCGCGGCGACCCGGTCCGACAAGGCGTTCAAGGGGCGCAGGCCCCGCCGGATGGCCCACCACAACAACAGCGCCACCAGCGGCAACACGACCAGTGAGGGACGCGCGATCGTGAATGTCACCTCGCGCACGATGCGCGTCGGCTGATCGAGATCGATCATCGTCGTCACCTTGCGGGACCCGTCCGCACGCTCGGCAGAAAAACTGCGCCAGCGCCGGGGCGCCTGGTCCGCCCCCTGGCGAAGCACCGTGGTGGCATAACCCGGCGGGAAGTCCACGCTGCCGCGCTGGGACGGCGGTCGGGTATCGGAAACCAGCACGCCGCTTTCCCAGACCAGCACCGCCACGCTGCTGGCCAGCTTGAGGTGGCGTCCGGATGGCGTCGCGCCGTCGTCCGCGTCGAGGCCGCTGGCCGCACCGGCGGCACCGGCGCCGATGGCCGGCAGCTGCAGCAACACATGGGCCGCCGACGCCAGGTGGCCGTCGGTGATCTCGCCCGCCTCGTGCATGCCGGCGAAATACGATGCCAGCATCAACGCCAGCCAGGCCGCCGCCAGTGCTGCCAGGGTCCAGCGCCACAGATGGCGCGCCAGGCTGGGCTGCGTCACGCCGGCTGGTCCCGCGGCACGAAATATCCGACGCCGCGCATGGTGAGAATCAGGTCCGCGCCGAGCTTGCGTCGCAGATGATGCACATGCACTTCGATCGCATTGCTCTCGAGCGCTTCGCCAAACCCGTACAGCGCCGCCTCCAGCCGTGTTTTGGACAGGACCTGCGGGCTGGCCTCGACCAGGGTCTGCAACAGGGCGAACTCCTTGGCGCCCAGCGCCACCGGCAGCCCGGCCTGCGTCACCGTGCGTGCCGCCGGGTCGATCTCGAGATCGCGGCATTGCAGCACGGCGCGGGCGCGACCGGCACTGCGGCGTGTCATGGCCCGGATACGGGCCAGCAGCTCCTGTGGGTCGAAGGGCTTGACCAGGTAGTCGTCGGCACCGCCGTCGAGTCCGGCCACGCGCTGGTCGACACCGTCGCGGGCGGTCATGATCAGCACCGGCATGTCGGATCGCGGCAGTCCCGCGCCTGCTGCGCTGTGCGCACCGGCGCGCACCCGGGCCAACAACTGCACGCCGTCACCGTCGGGCAGTCCGAGGTCGAGCAACATCGCGTCGAATGGTTCGACGCGTAATGCCGACCAGGCCTGCGCCAGCGTGGTGCAGATGTCCACCGCATGGCCGGCCAGCTTGAGCGATACCTGCAAGGCATCGGCAATCGCCGTATCGTCTTCCACCACCAGGATCCGCATGGCCCCAAGCATATGCGAGCAAGGCTGCACCGGCGGTGGAGTCCGTGCCCGGCCGCAGGACATAAGGCGGGCTTAAGCCGCGCCCGTGCATGCTGGCGTCGGACACCGTGAGCAGGCCCGCCAGCGAGCTACCAGCCCAGGCTCAGGTGCAAGGGCAGGTAGACCAGCATGCCGGCGACGATGGTGAACAACACGTCCTTGCGCCAGAAATACGCGACTGCCCCCACGACGGCGGCATACAGGCGCGCGTCGCGCCAGGTGTCCACCAGGGCGTCCTGCGCCATCACGACCTCGGGCACGACGACCGCGGCAAGCGCGGCGATCGGCGCATATTGCAGGCCGCGTTGCGCCCAGTGCGGCAGCGTCCAGGTGCGATTGGAGAACAGGAAGAAGCAGCGCGTCAGCACCGTCACCACCGCCAGGCCCACGACGATCAGCACGGTGTGCCAGTCGATCGCGCTCACTGGACGACCCCTCCCAACATCGAGGTCTGCAGAACCTGCTCAAAACGGCGGGGGATTGACACAGGGTGTCTCATGTCCGCACCTCCCGGGCGTGCGGCGGCTGCAGCTTCTCCATCGTCAGGCACAGCAGCACGGCCGCGCCGATGGCGGCGATGATGTTGAGCTTCAGGGGCAATGCGAAGGCGGCCACGCCGACCGCACCGGCCACCGCGGCAGACAGGATGCGCAGGCGCGTCGTGGCCAGCGAGCACAGGATGCCGATCAGGCACAGGATGCCGGCAAAACCCAGGCCCCAGGCCTGCGGGATGAAATTGGCCAGCGCCACGCCGACCAGGCTCGCGGTGATCCAGGCGCCCCAGTTCATCAGATTGCTGCCCGCCAGGTAGGCCTGTTCGGCCAGCTTGCCATCGGCGTCAAGGGCCGGATGGGGATAACGCCGCACGAACATCACGTAACTCAGGTCGGCGGTGAAATATCCGGACACCACGCGCTGCCATGTCGGCAGATGTGACATGTAGTGGTGCAGGTGCAGGCTGAACACGACGAAACGCAGGTTCACGCAGAAGGCGGTGGCCCAGATGACCCACAACGGCGCACCGGCCAGGATCAGCGGGATCGCCGCCAACTGGGAACTGCCAGCGAAGACGATCAGCGCCATCAGCACCGACTCGACCAGTCCGATGCCGGACTTGACCATGGCCACGCCGGTCATCAGGCCCCAGGCGGCGATGCCCGGGGCGGTACGAATGAAGTCCCGCAGGCCGATCCGGAATTCCGGGTGGCGGTAGTGGTCGCGCAACAGGAACATCAGTGATCGCCGTCCTGACCCAGCCGCACGCCGGGCTCCACCGGCTGGCCGCGCAGGAAGTCGGCCACCGCCAGCCGCTTGCCGCCGGCCCGTTGCAAGGCCGTCAGCCGCAGCACACCGGATCCGCAGGCCACCACGATGCCGGCATCGTCCGCCGCCAGCACGGTGCCCGGCGCTGCGTGCGACGGCTCGGGCCCAGGGTGGGGCGACGCACGCCACACCTTGATCACGTCCGGTCCCAGCGTGGTCCAGGCGCCCGGGTTGGGATCGAAGGCGCGGATGCTGCGCTCGATCCGGTCGGCGCCGGCGTTCCAGTCGATCCGGGCCTGCGCCTTGCTGACCTTCTCGGCGTAACAGACGCCATCGGCCGGCTGCGCGGTCGCCACCAGCGTGCCCGAGGCCGCCTGCGCCAATACGCGCACGATCAGGTCGCCGCCGAGCGCCGCCAGCCGGTCGTGCAGCGTGCCGGTGGTGTCCGCCTGCGCGCCGTGATGCGCGATCGCGACCGCTTCGCGCAGCAGCACGCCACCGGTATCGAGGCCCGCGTCCATCTGCATGATGCAGACCCCGGTCTGCGCATCACCGGCCTCGATGGCGCGGTGGATCGGCGCGGCGCCGCGCCAGCGCGGCAACAGGGACGCATGGATGTTCAGGCAGCCCAGCGCGGCACCGCCGTGCGGGCCCCGCTGCGCCATCAGGTCAAGCACCCACTGCGGCAGGATCAAGCCATAGGCGGCCACCACCATGGCGTCGGCCCGCGCATCGGCCATCGCCTGGCGCGCCGCGGCGGCATCGTCGGGAAAACGACCGTCCAGGCGCAGGCTGCGGGGCTGGCACACGGGCACCCCCAGCTCGCCGGCCAGGGACTTGACCGCCGACGCCTGCAGCCGCATGCCACGCCCGGCGGGCCGGTCCGGCTGGGTCAGCACGAGTGCGATCTGGTGGCCGGCCTCGTGGAGCCGGCGCAAGGCCACCGCGGCAAACTCCGGCGTGCCGGCGAAGATCAGTCTCAAGAGCGCTCCGCGCGCTGCAGCTTGCGCATCTTGGTCTTGATGCGGTCGCGCTTGAGCGGTGACAGATATTCGACGAACACCTTGCCCAGCAGATGATCCATCTCGTGCTGGACACACACGGCCAGCATGCCTTGCGCCTCGATGGTGCGGGCCGCGCCGTCGCCGTCGAGCGCGCTCACGCGCACGGCATCGAAACGTTCGACCCCGTCGTAGATGCCGGGCACCGACAGGCAGCCTTCCTCGTTGACATGTTTGTCGGCGCTGGTCCAGACGATCTCGGGATTGATCAGCACCAGCGGCTGGTCGCGCTGCTCGGACGTATCGATCACAATCAGCCGTTCATGCACGTCGACCTGGGTCGCCGCCAGGCCGATGCCCTTGGCGTCGTACATGGTCTCGAACATGTCCGCGATCAGCGTCTTGATGCGTGCGTCGACGGCCTGCACCGGCTTGGCGACCTTGTGCAGGCGGGGATCGGGATAACAAAGAATGGGTAACAAAGACATGGATTCTCTTCAAAGATGTCGCTATTTTCGCTAATTTAGCGTACGAGTTCGCGCAGCCACGACAGAAAACGTTGCCCAATCAAGGACTTGAGCGCAAAATCGTGCGTGATTTATCAAGATGCTCCCGACCCGGCTCCTTTGCCGTGGCACTGGCCGGGAAGCCTGACGGGGCCACCATGATGCAGCAAGCAATGACCACGAAATTGTCGATCAATTCCAAACGCACCCTCAGCCTCCTGGGCATGGCCCTGGCCACGTGGCTTGCGCAACCGGCCTGGGCCCAGAACTACCCGATCACGTCGGGCCAGCGCGCGACCGCGAACCAGGTCGCGCAAGCCGGCGTGCCGCTCAGCGAGATTGCGGCCAACGCGCCCGACAGCTACCTGGTCAAGACGGGCGATACCTTGTGGGCCATCTCCGGCCTGTTCCTCAAGAGCCCGTGGCGCTGGCCGGAGTTGTGGGGCATGAACATGTCCGACATCCGCAACCCGCACCTGATCTACCCCGGGCAACGCCTGGTGCTCGAGCGCAAGGACGGTCGCGCCATGTTGCGCATGGCGGGCAGCGGCGGCGATGGCGTCGACGCCATTCCCACCGAAACGATCCGGGTTTCGCCGCGGACCCGCTACGAGGTGCTCGACAGCACCGCGTTGCCGGCGATCAAGGCCAGCCTGATCGAACCCTTCCTGGCCGAGCCCATCGTCGTCGACGCGGACGGCCTGTCCAATGCACCGCGCATCGTCGCGGCCCAGGAGGGCCGGGTGTTGTTGACCCGCGGCGACCGCGCCTATGCGCGCGGCCAGAACGGCAACCCGATGCTCGACGCGCCGGGCAAGCAGCAGGAATTCCGGGTGTTCCGCAATGCCACCGCACTCAAGGATCCGTCCACCGGCGAAATCCTGGGCTACGAGGCGCAATACGTCGGCAAGGCCTTGCTGGCGCGTAGCGAAACCACCAGCGAAGTCACCCGCGCCAATGGCGACACCGGCACCGAGATCACGCCGGCGACCATCGACATCGTGTCGGCCAAGGAAGAAATGCTGATCGGCGACCGGCTGCTGCCCGAGCCGCCCCGCGAGTTGCTCAGCTACGCCCCGCGTGCACCGGCGGCCGGCGTATTGGGCCGGGTTGTCTCCGTCTATGGCAGTGCGGTCGTCAACGCCGCGCAGAACCAGGTCGTCGCGATCAGCCTGGGCAAACGCGACGGCATCGAGCCCGGCCACGTGATGGCCATCCTCAAGGACGGCGCGCGGGTCGTCGACAAGACCGACTCCACCCGCCCCATGCTCAAGCTGCCGGACGAACGCAACGGCCTGCTGATGGTGTTCCGGACCTTCGACCGGGTCTCGTATGCACTGGTGCTGGACATCCGGTCGGCGGTCAACATCGGCGATCGGCTGATCAGCCCCCTCTGACCTGCCGGCGGACCAGCCGGATACGGCACCGAACCCGGGCCTGAGCGCCAGCCACCGCCCGCCGGCACGCCCCGAGCCTGCGCATGGATCGTGACGAACTCGCGTACTGGCTGCGCCTGATGCTCACGCCCGGCGTCGGCAGCGAGACGGCCCGCCTGCTGCTGGCGCGCTTCGGACTGCCGGCGCACATCTTCGCGCAGCCCGCCGCCGCCTGGCGCGAGGTTGTCGGTCCACATGTGGCCCATGCGCTGGCGCAACCGCCGGCCGATCTCGACATGCAATGGCAGGCCACCTGGGACTGGTTGCACCCGGCGGACGACGAAGGCACACCGGGCATGGCCAGGGCCGTGATCACGCTGGCCGACCCGCGTTACCCGGCGGCGCTGCTCGCCATCGAAGACCCTCCACCCATGCTGTACGTGCACGGCGCCGCCCGATGGCTCTCCCTAGCGCCGGCACCGGGCGCACACGGCGGATCCCCTGGCCCGCAGGCCACAAGCCCCGCACTGGGACTGGGACGCTGTCTGGCCATCGTCGGCAGCCGCAACCCGACCCACCAGGGTGCGGACAACGCCCGCCGGTTCGCACAGGCGCTGGCGCAGGCAGGCCTGACCGTGGTGTCGGGACTGGCGCTGGGCATCGACGGTGCGGCCCATGCCGGCGCACTCGATGCGCGCGACGATGACGACACCGGTGACGGCCCTGCCACCGTGGCGGTGGTCGGAACCGGCCTGGACCGGGTCTACCCGAAACGCCATCTGGCGCTGGCGCGGCGTATTGCGCGCCATGGCCTGCTGATCAGCGAATATCCGATCGGCACGCCGCCGATCGCGGCGAATTTTCCACGCCGCAATCGGCTCATCTCCGGCCTGTCGCAAGGCACGCTGGTGGTCGAGGCCGCATTGCAGTCCGGCTCGCTGATCACGGCGCGCCTGGCGGCGGAACAGGGCAAGGAGGTTTTCGCGATCCCCGGATCCATCCATTCCCCGCAGTCTCGCGGCTGCCATGCGCTGATCCGCCAGGGCGCCAAGCTGGTGGAGTCGGCGCAGGACGTGCTCGAGGAACTGCCCGGGCACGGCTCGCCCCGCCCGGCCGGTGCCTCACCCGCACCGGCGACCACGACCGGACCGCAACAGGCGCTGCCGCCGGGAACCGACCCCGCGCTGCTGCAGGCGCTGGGCCACGAACCGGCCAGTCTGGACGCGCTGCAGGCCCGCACGGGCATCGACACGCCCCGGCTGCAGGCGCAACTGATGGCGCTCGAACTCGCCGGCCAGGTGGGCCGCCTGCCGGGTGGCCTGTTCCAGCGGATCGCCGGCACCTGAACACGGCCATCGCCATCGCGGGCACACGCCGCGGGGGCAGTGCGGGATGTGCGCTATATTGGGCACATGTTTGAAGTGCTGGTTTTCGTCTACGAGCATTACTGGCGTGGTGATGCATGCCCCCAATGGAACCTGCTCGAGCGCAAGCTCCACGCAGTCGGGTTCGAGTCGCAGGAGATCAAGGACGCGCTGCACTGGCTCACCGGGCTGCGCCAGGCCACACGCAACACCGAACGCCCACCATCGGAGATCGACGCCGACCACACGAACGCCCTGGCCTTGCCACGTTCCGGTGCGATCGAGACCCCGGCCAGCATGCGGGTGTTCTCGACGTTGGAACAGAACCGGCTCGGCGCGCAGTGCCTGGGATTCATCCGCTTCCTCGAAGACGCGGCGCAATTTCCAGCCCACATGCGCGAGATCGTCGTCGACCGGGCCATGGCCTGCGGCTCCGACGAGCTGAGCCTGGAAGACCTCAAGATCATCGTGCTGATGGTCTACTGGAGTTTCGGCGAGGAACCTGACGCGCTGGTGCTCGACGAACTGTGCGACGACGCCCGCGAACGGCTCGCCCACTGAATCCAACGGAACACGCCGGCGCACCGGCGCCGGGCCATCAGCCGAGCAGGCGCTCCGGATTCGCCTCGAGCTTGGCCAGCGCATCGCGCGTGGCGCGCACCGTCAAGGCTTCTTCTTCCTGCGGCAACAAAAGGCCGGCCTGCAGGTAGGCGGCCAGGCGGCCGGCCTGGATCAGGTAGCTGTGGCCGTCCGCCGACGCGAAGAGGTTCAGCTGCTTGCGTTCGCTACGCCAGGCAAACTGCACCTTGACGACCCGGTTGTTGTGGTCGAGCGTGAACCATGAACCCAGTTCGAGCTCGTTGGCCCAGGCCAGCATCGCATTGCTGGGCTTGGAGCCGCCATTGGCCACGACGTCGATGGTCGCCGGGTCGATGCCGAGCATCAGTTCGATGCTCTCGGCGTCGAGTGGCAGATCGCCCATGCCGTCTTCACTGACGAAGTCTTCCAGGTTGGCCAGCCGTTTGGCCAGCGCCTCGATCTGCGCCGCGGGAATGGCGTCGGTCTTGGACAGGAAGGCGTCGGCCAGCGTGTCGCTGACCGTCTTGATGTGCAGATCCTGCTGGCTCGGCGCCATGCCCAGCAGGGTCATGCCGGCGCGCAGCCGTTGCAGCAGCTTGGGCAGGTTCTGGATCACGCGCGCCCGGTCGGCCCGGTCGGGCTTGGCACTGGCGGCCCATACCAGGTCCGACGAGGAGCGCTTGAGCTCGAGCGTTTCCGCGTGTTGCGGCCCCTTGCGCACGGCGGCAACCGCCAGCACCTCGGCCCATACCTTGAACAGAAAGGTCCGGATCTCCTCGCGCACCGGGATGTCCTTGAGCATGTTGCGCATCTCGATCGTGTACTGGATCGTCAGCGTCTCCTTCTGCTCGACCTGCTGCGCGACGCTGGCGACCTTTTGCGTGGCCCCGCTGCCGGCCAGGAACTTCTGCAGGAATTTCTGGAACTCGGCATACACCAGTTCGTAGACCCGCTTGCCAGTCTCGGGATATTGCTCGATCACCTGCACGATGCGCTTGATCTCTTTCTCGAGCGGGCCGCCCTGGATGCCGCTGGCGTCGAAACCCATCACGCACGAGCCCATGCGGTCGATCAACTGGCGCGCCGGATGATTGGCGGAACCGAAGAAATCGGGCTCGGCCAGCGCCACCCGCAACACCGGCATCTGCAGCCGCGCGAACCAGACCCGGATCGCCGACGGGATGCGGTCTTCCTGCAGAATGGCCTGGAACATCAGCGCGACGATCTCGATCGTCGCCTTCTCGCCCTTGGTCTCGGCCTTGTTCTTGAGGTCGGCGGTCTGTTGGCGCAGCCGGCCGGCGACCTGCGCCACGCCCGCCGGGCTGTAGTCCTCCATCACCGTCGCCGAGTCGCCGAAGGCCACCGCGACGCCCTCGCCGCGCCCGCGCGGCACCAGGGCCGCCGCCAACGCCGGCGACGCCGGCCCGTAGGAGGTGCCCTCGAACTCCGGCCCGATCCGGCCGACGAGCATGCGTTTGAGCTGACCCAGCACACCCTGCGCCCGGCTGCGCGCCCGCGCCAGCGGCGTGGTCGACGTCATCATCCGGGTCTCGTCATGGGTCACGCCGCTGACCGGGCGCGCGCCGCTGGCCGGGATGAATCCGCCGTGTTGCGGGCCGCTCGTGGCGAAACCCTGCTCGTGCGCGCCGGCGCCGGACTCGCCACGGTAGCTGTTTCCGAAACCGCCACTGGCCGCGGGCTCGCGCTGGTACCCCCCGCCCGAAGGCGAATAACCGGCGGAACGCATGGGGTCGGCGCCATGACCCGACCCGCTGGCCGGATATCCGCTCTGCGGATCGCCCATGTCGGACGCCAGACGCGTACTCGGGAAGGCCTTGGGCGCGGACGACGAAGGCACGGCTCGCTTGACCCGGTCCTTGAGATCGATGGTCGGCATCACGCCCTTGTCGATCAGCGATTGATTGCCCTTGCGGTACGCATTCTTGAGACGTTCGGACAGCAGCGTCTGCACGGCGTCGTTGACCATCGGCCAGCTTCCCGCCGGCATGCCGCTGGCAGCCCACTCCTCCACCAGTATCAGCACCAGCACGTCCGGCCGCAGGATGTCCTGGCGGTCGAGATCGTCGGAGTCCTCGAGGTAACGAATGCGCAGGCGCAGGTCGTCGAGTTCGGAGCTGACCTTGTCCATGACCCGCAGCACCAGGCGCGACGCAAGGATCTTGTTTTCGACCACGTCGTTGCCCACCAGCGACAAACCGCCGAAATCGGCTGAGTCATCTTTCGGGGGCACCGCCGCAGGCACCAGGGCCTCCTTCCATGCACTCGAGGTGGCTTCGCGCCACTTGTCCTTGTTGCGCTGGTAGAAGGTCCAGGCGTCACGGCGCGCCTGCATCTCGCGCGACGGCGCCGCCTCGTCCATCAAGGCCCGCAGACTTTCGTGCACGGCAGGCACGATGTCCGCCATGGCCTGCACCGCGTCGGCAACGAACTGCTGGCGGATCTCGCCCGCCAGGCGTCGGCGTTGACTGGAGAAGGACGCGGTGACCATGGAGTCAGTTTCCGGTCACACGATGGCCCCGGCGTTCGGGTCGTTGGGATCGAGCCCTTTCTGCACGCCTGGCTTGACCATGTCTTCGCGCCGGATGCCCAGCCACATCGCGACGGCAGCACCGACAAACACCGACGAGTAGATGCCGAAGCAGATCCCGATGGTCAGCGCCAGCGCAAAGTAGAACAGCGTTGGACCACCGAATAGGAGCATTGACAGGACCATGATCTGGGTAGAGCCGTGGGTAATGATAGTACGACTGATCGTGGACGTGATCGCGTTGTTGATGATCTCGACCGTGTCCATCTTCCGGTATCGGCGGAAATTTTCGCGGATCCGGTCGAATATCACGACCGACTCATTGACAGAATAACCCAGCACCGCCAGCACCGCGGCCAGCACCGCGAGCGAGAACTCCCACTGGAAGAAGGCGAAGAAGCCCAGGATGATGATCACATCGTGCAGGTTGGCCACGATGGCGGCCACGGCGAACTTCCATTCGAAACGCACCGCCAAGTAGATCATGATACCGACGACCACCATGGCCAGGGCCTTGAGGCCGTCGGTCACCAGTTCCTCGCCCACCTGCGGGCCGACGAACTCCTGCCGGCGCAGGGTCGCCCCCGGGTCGGCGGCCTTGAGCGCGGCGAATGCCACTTCGCTCTGTTGCGCGGAGCTGACGCCTTTTTGCGCCGGCAGCCGGATGATGACGTCCTGCGCCGTCCCGAAGTTCTGCACCTGGATGTCGGTGTAGCCGAGACCGGCAATGACCGAGCGCACCTGGGGCACGTCGGCCGGCTGCGAATATCCGACCTCCATCACGGTGCCGCCGGTGAATTCCACCGACAGGTGCAGGCCGCGGCTGAACAGGAAGAACACCGCCAGCACGAAGGTCACGACGGACACCACGTTGAGCGCCAGCGCATACCGCATGAACGGGATGTCACGGCGAAACTTGAAGAATTCCATGGCTCAGCTCCCTTGCCCGGACCGGGCAACGTTCGATGCGCCATCCGGGCGCCATACGGTCCCGATCGACACGGTCTTGAGTTTTTTCACCCGCCCGTACCAGAAGTTGACCAGGCCGCGCGAGAAGAAAACGGCCGAGAACATGCTGGTCAGGATGCCGATGCAATGCACGACGGCGAAACCGCGCACCGGTCCGGAGCCGAAGATCAGCAAGGCCACGCCGGCGATCAGCGTCGTGACGTTGGAGTCGAAGATCGTGCCCCACGCGCGTTCGTATCCGGCATTGATGGCGGCCTGGGGCGAGGCCCCGCCGCGCAACTCCTCGCGCACGCGTTCGTTGATCAGCACGTTGGAGTCGATTGCCATGCCCAGCGCCAGTGCCATCGCCGCCATGCCAGGCAGCGTCAGCGTGGCCTGCAGCATCGACAGCACCGCCACCAGCAGCAGCAGGTTGACCCCCAGCGCGATGCTCGAGAAGATGCCGAACATCATGTAGTAGATGCACATGAAGGCCGCGATCACCAGGAAACCCCAGGTGACGCTGTTGAAGCCCTTGGCAATGTTCTCGGCCCCCAGGCTCGGGCCGATGGTGCGCTCCTCGATGATCTCCATCGGCGCGGCCAGCGAACCGGCGCGCAGCAGCAGCGCAGTGTCGTGGGCTTCGGTGGTCGTCATGCGACCGGAAATCTGCACCCGTCCGCCACCGATCTCGCTGCGGATCACCGGCGCCGTGACGACCTCGCCCTTGCCCTTCTCGAACAGCAGGATGGCCATGCGCTTGCCGATGTTCTCCCGCGTGACGTCACGGAAGATGCGCGAGCCCTTGGCATCCAGGTTGAGGTGCACGGCGGCTTCCTGGGTCTGGTTGTCGAAGCCGGGTTGCGCATCGGTAAGGTTCTCACCGGTCAGGATGACCTGCTTCTTGACGATCACCGGCCGGCTGTTGCGCTCGAGGAAACGTTCGGAGCCGAACGGCACCGGCCCGGTCCCGGCTTCGGCCGCCTGGCCCTCCGGGCTTTCGTCGACCAGCCGCACCTCGAGCGTGGCCGTGCGGCCCAGGATGTCCTTGGCCTTGGCCGTGTCCTGCACGCCCGGCAGCTGTACGACGATGCGGTCCAGCCCCTGTTGCTGGATGACCGGCTCGGCCACGCCGAGTTCGTTGATCCGGTTGTGCAGGGTGACCATGTTCTGCTTGAGCGCCTGCTCCTGGATCGTGCGCGCTGCGGCCTCGTCGATGCGCGCGGTCAGCTTGAATTCGTCGCCCGCGGGCGCGTCGACGGTCTTGAGTTCGACAAACTGGTCGGCGATGACGTTCTTGGCCGCTTCGCGCGTGGCCGCATCGCGGAACATCACCTCGATGGTCTGCCCGTTGCGGCTGATGCCGCTGTGGCGCACGTTCTTCTCGCGCAAGGCGGTACGCAGATCGCCCGACAGGGAGTCGACTTTGCGCGTCAACGCAGCCTCCATGTCGACCTGCAGCATGAAATGCACGCCGCCGCGCAGGTCCAAGCCCAGGTACATTGGCGCCGCACCGATGGCCGACAGCCAGGACGGCGAACGCGACAGCAGGTTCAACGCAACCACGTACGGCGGATCGGAGGGATCGGGAATCAGCGCCCGCTGGATCGCGTCCTTGGCCTTGAGCTGCTCATCGCCGGTGTCGAGCCGCACCTTGATCGAATTGCCGTCAAACGTGATCGCCGCCGGCGCAATGCCCGCGGCCTTGAGCGCGTCCTCGACCCGGCGCTGGGTGCCGGTGTCGACCTTGACGGTGGCCTTGCCCGGCGACACCTGCACGGCAGGCGCCTCGCCGAAGAAGTTGGGCAGGGTGTACAGGGCCCCCACCAGCATCGCGATCACGATGACCACGTATTTCCAGATCGGATATCGGTTCATGTCAGTACCACCCTGCCATTGCGAGGACGCCGGCGACCGCCACAGGGCCGCGGACGGCAACACTGGCGCTGGCTGCGCGGGGTCGGACTGGACGAGGGGTCGCGACCTCGGGCCGAGGCGCGGACAACGAACGTGGTGGGCGTGGGGGCATATTCATGGCGCTTCTCGGGGCGAACGGGGCCGTGCAGTCCCGGCCGCGCAGGCCGGAACGCGGGTTGCGGACTTACTTGATCGTGCCCTTGGGCAGCACCTGGACGACGGCACCGCGCTGGATCTGGACCTCGACACCATTGGAGATCTCGACCCCCAGGTAGCTGTCACCGAGCTTGGACACTTTGCCCAGAACGCCACCCGATGTGACGACTTCGTCGCCCTTGGCCAGGGCTTCCACCATGGCCCGGTGCTCTTTCTGCTTCTTCATCTGCGGGCGAATCATGACAAAATAAAGCACGACGAACATCAGCACCAGCGGCAGCATGCTCATCAGCGATGACTGCATGTCTCCACCGGCAGCGGCCGGGGCGGTTTGGGCGAATGCGGAAGATATGAACACAGGCGACTCCGATCAATGCGGTTGTAGGGTCCGACGCACGGCGGCGTCGTGTCTGGCAGACAACCCGGCATTGTAAGGGCCACCCCCAAGGCCGTGGATCGAGGGGTTGTCGGGGTCGCCTCGACTCGGGAACATCACATGCAGCACCCGCACGACCATGACCATGACCATGACCATGACCACGCGCATTCCCATCTGGACGAGATGGACTTGCGCGTGCGCGCCCTCGAAACCCTGCTCACGCGCAAGGGCTACGTCGACCCCGCGGCGCTGGACCGCATCATCGAGACCTACGAAACCCGGGTCGGGCCCCACAACGGCGCGGCCGTCGTCGCGCGTTCCTGGGTCGACGCCGGATTCCGGCAATGGCTGATGCAGGACGCGACCGCGGCCATCGCTTCGATGGGTTACGGCGGGCGCCAGGGCGAACACATGGTGGCCGTGGCCAACACGCCGGAAGAACACAACATGGTCGTGTGCACCCTGTGCAGTTGTTACCCCTGGCCGGTGCTCGGCCTGCCGCCGGTCTGGTACAAGAGTGCGCCCTACCGGTCCAAGGCAGTGCTCGACCCGCGCGGCGTGCTCGCCGACTTCGGCGTGCAGCTGCCGCCGTCGACCCGGATCCGGGTCTGGGACTCGACGGCCGAAGTGCGTTACCTGGTCATTCCGATGATGCCCGCGGGCGCCGAAGGCCTGGATCCGCAACAGCTGGCGGCGCTGGTCACCCGCGACGCGATGATCGGCACCGGGCTGGCGCGCGAGCCTGGCGGCGCCGCCGACGGCAACCCCGACTGACGCGGCGGCACCAATGAACGGGGTACACGACATGGGCGGCCTGCAGGGCTTCGGACCGGTGGTCGCCGAGGCGCAGGAACCGCTGTTCCACGCCGACTGGGAGCGCCGTGCCTTGGCGCTGACACTGGCCATGGGTGCCACCGGGCAATGGAATATCGACCTGAGCCGTTCGGCGCGCGAGTCCCTGCCGCCCGCGGTCTATCTGGGCAGCAGTTATTACGCGATCTGGCTGCGCGCGATGGAGCAGTTGATGCGCGAGCGCGGCCTGGCCGATACCGAGGAACTGCAGGATGGCCGGATGCGCACGCCGGCCCGGCCGGTGGCCCGCGTGTTGCGGGCCGAGGCCGTCGATGCCGCGCTCGCGCGTGGCGCGCCGACCGACCGTCCCGCGCCGGCCCCGGCCCGTTTCGCGGTGGGCCAGCAGGTGCGGGCGCGCAACATGCACCCGATCGGCCATACCCGATTGCCGCGTTATGTGCGCGGGCACACCGGCACCATCGTGCTGGTCCACGGCGCCCATGTGTTTGCCGACGTGCACGCCAGCCAGCCGCTGCCGCCGTTCCCGGAGCAGCCGCAATGGTTGTACACGGTGGTTTTCGCCGCACGCGACCTGTGGGGCCCCGAGGCCGATGCCACCGTGCAGGTCAGCGTCGACGCCTGGGAGCCGTATCTGGAGTTGCCTGCGTGAGCGCGCCGGGCCATTCCCAAGCGCGAATCCCGCAACGCCCAACGCGGAGGGTCGTGCAGTGAGCGCGCTGCACATGACCCTGGCCGAGGTGGCCGCCGCATGCGCCGCCGATGGCGCCGGCTTGCCACTGCCGACAGACCCTGCGAGCGAACGGCATTTCAGCGCACCGTGGCAGGCCCATGCCTTTGCGCTGACGCTGATGCTGCATCAGAAAGGCGTGTTCACCTGGGTCGAATGGGCGCAGGCGCTGGCCGCGCACATCCGGCAGGCCCGAGTCGTCGGCGACCCGGACGACGGCAGCGGTTATTACCGTCACTGGATGGACGCGCTGGAGCAACTGATGATCGCGCGCGGCATTGCCACGGCAGACCAGTTGCATGCGCTCGAGCACGCCTGGGCGGACGCGGCCGAACGCACGCCGCACGGCCAGCCCATCGTGCTGGAGCCGCCGCCGGACACCGCGTCGACGCCATCCCCGGACTGACGCCGTCCCGGAGCGCCGCAGCCCGGCCGGGTTGTCACTCAGGCGACGAAATACCGTCGCAGCCCATCGAACCCGAGCGCGAAAACCTGCCGCGCGCGCGATTGCATCTCGTCGGGATGCATGGTTTCGAACCAGGCATCCCACTGCACACGGCAGCCCGCCCCGGCGGGATCCGCCAAGACCTGGATCGCGGCGCGGTAATTCCAGACCGGAATCCGCATCGGCTGGGGCGTCGCAACAATGCGGTATTGCAGCCGCATGTCGGCATCCGAGAGGCCGGTCAGCTCGTGCGTCCAGGTGCCGCCGTCGTCGAACACCAGCACGCGGCGGCAACCGGGCCGATCCGCCGGCCCGTCCTCGATGCGGGACTGCCGTACCGACGCGTTCCACGCCGGCATGGCGTCGAAATCACGGATCAGGGCCCAGACCCGTTCGGCCGGCACGGACAGGTCGGTGCCCAGGCTCACGGCGACTTCACTGCGATCGATCGGAGATACCATTGGCCCACCCATTTTTCTTCATCGGGACCGACCCGCGCGGACCCAGCTTGCTTTTCTACCACGCCAGGAGACCATCATGAAAATCAAGGTCCATCGTTGTGTCGCGGCCTTGCTGGCATCGGGCTGTCTGGCCCTGGCCGCGCACGCGGCCGAATTGCGCTTCAACAACCCGCTGCCGGAATCACGCCCGGAGACCCGCGAACTGAACCGGTTTGCCGAGGAGGTCGGAAAGAACAGCGGCGGCGCGGTGACCATCAAGATGTACAACGGCGGCTCGCTGGGCATCAAGGATGCCGACGTGTTGCAGGTCCTGCCCAAGGGCGCGGTCGACATGAGCCTGATCTGGTCCAACTATGTGTCGCGCGATGCGCCGGCACTGGGACTGGCGCTGGTCCAGGGCGCGATCGGCAACGTCGACGAACTCAAGCGCGCCTTGCCGGTGGTGCGCCAGATCTACGACGACGAACTGAAGGACTGGGGCATCACCGCCGTCGGCTACATGGCGATCCCGATGTTGGAGGCGTCCATCTTCTGCCGCGACCAGCCCGTGAAGTCGCTGGCAGACCTGAAGACCCGCAAGTTGCGGGTGTGGGCCAAGGAGCAGGTGGCAGCCTTCAAGCGCCTGGGCGTGGCCGCGCAGATCATCGGCCAGGCCGACATGTATGTCGCGATGAAGACCGGCGTCGTCGATTGCGCGGTCTATCCGGCGCTGTATGCCCACACCGTGAACATGCATGAAGTGGCCAAGTACGGCGCCTTCCTGTACCCGATGCCGTCGGCGCCGTACGCCCTGGGCATTGCAACCACCAAGTGGAATGCACTGCCGCAGTCCCAGCGTGCCGCCATCAGCAAGGCGGCCGAAGACACCTGGAACCGCACCAACGAATACTCTGCCGATCACCAGCGCGAGCTCGCGGCACGCGAAGAGCTGAAGAAAAAAGGCCTGACCTGGCTGGGCGATTTCTCGGACGCCGACCGCAAGCAGTTCCTGGACGCGATGTCGTCCACCTGGGCCGACCTGTCGGCCGACGCCGGCGGCAAGGCGCCGGGCTACCGCGAGCGGGTGCTCAAGGCCATGGGCCGCTGACCCCCGCCCGGGCGACGGACCGACACGGTGTTTCTCGCGCTTGCGACGCGGCTGGAACGGCTGCTGGTCCATGCATCGCGGCTGTGCGCCGTGCTGGCGGCTTCGTCGCTGTTCATGATCGTGGGCATCATCGTGGTCAGCGTGGTGATGCGCCGCGTGGCGGGTTCGCCGCTGTACTACACCGAGGAACTGGTCGGCCTGTTGCTGAGCACCTCGCTGTTCCTGGCCCTGCCCATGGTCACGGCGCAGGCCAGCCATGTCCGGGTCACCTTCCTGGCCAATTTCCTGCCGGCACGCGGGCGTACCGCACTGGCACTGTTTGCCGCGCTTGTCATGCTGGCCTTCTGCGGCTGGTTTCTGGTGGACGCAATCCCCTGGCTGGAATTCGCATTCAAGCGCAACATCAAGTCCGAGGCCGCCAGCCTGCGCCTGGGGCCGTGGATGGCGGTGCTGCCGCTGTCGGTGGCGCTGTGCGCATTGCTGGTGCTGGTGCGCGCCATCACCGGCTCCGACAACAACACGCCCCATGATCAGGCCCGCGATGCCACCTGACACCCGTGTGCGGCACTGCCGCTCGGACCTTCATCCATGTTCCTGACGGCATTCGGTTCCCTGCTGGTGCTGACCGCCACCAGCGGCGCGGCGCTGGGGGCGGCATTGGGCCTGACCGGCCTGCTGCTGCTGCATTTCTTCGCCAACGGCGCCACGTCGCTGGCGGTCAACGCGATCTGGAACGTATTCAATTCGTTCACGCTCAGCGCAATTCCGCTGTTCATCCTGCTCGGCGAGATCCTGCTGCACAGCGGCATCAGCCAGCGCGCGTACAGCGCCTTCCGGCCGGTATTCGCACGGGTGCCCGGCGGCCTGCTGCACACGAACATCGCCGTGTGTTCGTTGTTCGGCGCGGTCAGCGGCTCGAGCCTGTCGACCGCAGCCGCGGTCGGTTCGGTGGCCTACCCGGAGATGGTCGAGCGCGGCTACAACAAGGCGGCGGTGGTGGGCAGCCTGGCCGGCGGCGGCACGCTGGGCCTGCTCATTCCGCCCAGCCTGTCGTTCCTGATCTACGGCGCGTTGACCGAGACCTCGATCGGCCGGCTCTTCATCTCCGGTATCGCGCCCGGTGTAATGGTGGCGGCCCTGTTCATGGGCTACATCCTGTTCGCATGCCTGCGCAATCCGACGCTGTACCCGAAGGACAACACACGCACACCATTGCTCACGATCCTGGCGGGACTGCTGCAGATCTGGCCGGTGGTCGCGCTGATCGTCGCGATCATCGGCAGCATCGCGTTCGGTTATGCCACGCCCACGGAGTCGGCAGGGGTGGGGGTCGTGGTGGCGGCCATCATCGCCTTCGTATGGGGCGACCTGACGCCACGCAAGCTGGCGGACAGCGTCATGCGTTCGGTGCTCCTGTTCTCCTCCATCGGCTTCGTGGTGCTGGGCGCGACCGTGCTGAGCCAGTCCGCCAGCGTGCTCGGCGCGCCCCAGGCCATCCTGGAATCGGTGCTCGCCGGCGGGCTGGACAAATACACGGTGCTGATGATCGTGGTCATCGTCTACCTGGTGTTGGGCTGCTTCTTCGACGGGCTCTCGCTGATGGTGATGACCTTGCCGATCGTGTTCCCTTTGATGACCCAGCTCGGCTTCGACCCGATCTGGCTCGGCGTCATCATCACCATCCTGATCGAGATCGGCCAGGTGACGCCGCCGGTCGGCCTGAATCTGTCGGTGCTCACGGTGCTGACCAAGGGCGAGGTGTCGCTCGGCCAATCGGCAATGGCCGCGGCGCCCTACTGGGTCATGCTGCTGCTGGCGGTTGTCATCCTGACGATCTTCCCGTCAATCGCCACTTTCCTGCCCGACCTGCTGATGTAGACGCCACAGCACCACCCGTCGCACCAACCACCATTCGCATCATGCACGTCAAGTTCAAACCCAAGACCTATGGCCCGTTGACCGTCCAGTCGAGCGACGCCGGCGCCCTGACCTTCGAGACCGAGGCCGGCCACCGCGCCGCCGGGGCTTTGGCGCCCGCCTCCGACGCCATGTCCCCGTCAGACCTGATGCTGGCGGCGCTGGCCAACTGCATCGCCATCTCGATGCGCATGGCGGCCGAGCAGATGCAGCTGGAGCTGGGCGCGTTGAACGTGTCGGCCACGGCGACCAAGGCCACCGACCTGCCGAACCGGTTCGGACGATTCGATGTCGTCGTGCGCGCCGCAAGCCCGGTCGATGTCACGCGGGAGCAGGAACTGCTGCGACGCACCAAGGACATCTGCACCGTCAGCAACACGCTGGGCGCCGACGTGGCGCTGCGGCTCGACACCTGACCCACCATCGCGCAACGGCACCGAGGCAAGACCATGACCGCATTCGAAGAACTGATGGCCTTCTCGCGCGACACCGAGGCGCTGGCGCAGATCGCCGGCCGCATGGGCTGGGACCAGGAAACCATGATGCCACGCGGCGCCGCCACGCAGCGGGGCGACGAAATGGCGGCCATCGAAGCGGTGCTGCATGCGCGCCGTACCGATCCGCGTATCGCCGACTGGCTGGAACAGTCCCGCCCGACGGACGCGGCCGGTCGACGGGCGCTGGAACTGATCGGCCGCAGCCATCGCAGGAACGCCTGCATCCCGCCCACGCTGGCAACGGCCATCGCCCGCACCACCTCGGTCGCCCAGGGCATCTGGGCGCAGGCCCGGGCCCGGGACGACGTCGCCCATTTCCTGCCGACTCTCGAACAGGTGCTGGCACTCAAGCGCGAAGCCGGCCAGGCCCTGTCGGACAGCGGCTTCGGCGCCGACGCCTATGACGCGCTGCTCGACGACTACGAGCCCGGCGCCACCGCAACCGGCATCGCCACGATGTTCGATCGGATGCGTCCGCGCCTGGTCGCGCTGCGAGAACGCGTGCTGGGGGCGGCGTACCAGCCCGATGCCTTGCACGGCCGATTTCCGCAGGCCGCTCAGTTGGCGCTGGCGCGCGAAGTGGCCGACGCCTTCGGCTACGACTGGAATCGCGGCCGGCTCGATCTGGCGGTGCACCCGTTTTCGTCCGGTTCGGGCGACGATGTGCGCATCACGACCCGCGTGGACGAGAACGACCTGTTCAACTGCCTGTATTCGACCATCCACGAGACCGGCCACGGGTGTTACGAACAAGGCGTCGACCCCGCGCATCGATCGACGCCGCTGGGCCAGGGCGCCTCCATGGGGGTGCACGAGAGCCAGAGCCGCATCTACGAGAACCAGTTCGGCCGCTCGCGCCCCTTCACCCAGTGGTTGTGCAGTCGCATGCAGGTCCATGGCGACGGGTTCGCGGCCGGCGGAGCCGACGACTTCTACGCCACCGTCAACCGGGTGCGCTCCGGCTTCATTCGCACCGAGGCCGACGAGATCCACTACAACCTGCACATCATGATGCGTTTCGACCTGGAACGCGCGCTGATCGAGGGCTCGCTCGCGCCGCGCGACCTGGAGCAGGCGTGGAACGAACGTTTCGAGCAGGACTTCGGCCTGGCGGTCGACCGCCCGTCCCACGGCATGCTGCAGGACGTGCACTGGTCGGTCGGCCTGTTCGGTTATTTCCCGACCTACACGCTGGGCAACGTCTATGCGGGTTGCCTGCATGCCGCGCTGCGCAAGGACCTGCCGGACCTCGATACCAGCCTGGCCCGTGGCGTGACCCGGCCGGCCACCGACTGGTTGCGCGAACGTGTGCACCAGCATGGCGCTTTGTACCGTCCAGCCGAGGTGATCGAACGCGCCTGCGGCCAGGCGCCGACGCCCGAACCCCTGCTGGATTACCTGGAAGCCAAGTTCGGGCAGATCTACCGGCTGTGATGGGTCGGCGCTGCAGGTCGGGCGCCGCGTCCCGCTGCGCCGTCGACCCGGCACGACGAGCGCGCCAGCGCTCCGATCAGGCGCCGCCGACCGCCCGCTGAACCGACGACACAGCCGGTGCCGGCGTACGCCACTGCTGCATGAGCGCCTGCCACTGGCTGCGCGCGGCCGCCAGGTTGCGCTCCTTCACATGGCCGTACCCCTTGATTTTCTCGGGCAGGCGCGCGATCTCGACCGCCAGGCCATGCTTGTCGGCCGTGAGCGTGCCCAGGACCTCGTCGATGCTGTCACGGTACTCGCCGATCAAGGCGCGCTCGGTCCTGCGTTCCTCGCTGCGCCCGAAGATGTCCAGTGCCGTGCCGCGCAGGCCCTTGAGCTTCGCCAGCAGGCGAAAGCCGGTCAACATCTTCGGCCCGAACTTCTGCTTCTGCAGCTCGCCTTTTTCGTTGCGCTTGGCCAGCAACGGCGGCGCCAGGTGGTAGTTCAGCGTGAAGTCGCCTTCGAACATCGCGCCCACCTTGTCCAGGAACGCGGTATCGGCATGCAGGCGCGCCACCTCGTATTCATCCTTGTAGGCCATCAGCTTGAACAGGTAACGCGCCACGCTTTCGGTCAGCAGCGTCTTGTCCAGCTTGCTTTCGGCGGCTTGCACCTTGTCGACGAACGCCTTGTATTGCGCCGCGTAGGCGGCATTCTGGTAATCGGTCAGGAAAGCAACCCGACGGCTGACGATGTCGTCCAGCGTGTCGCGTTTCTTGAACTGCAGCACCTGTGCCGGCGTCAGCAGCTTCTCCACGCTGGCCCAGTCGTGTGCAGCGCGGCGGCCCCATTCGAAGGCGGCCTTGTTGTTGTCGACCTGCACCGCGTTGAGTTCGATGGCGCGAATCAGGGAATCGCGGCCCAGCGGAATCCAGCCCTTTTGCCAGGCGTAACCCAGCATCATCGGGTTGGTATAGATGCTGTCGCCCATCAGCTTGGTGGCGGCGGCATCGGCGTTGAAGGTGCCCACCCCGTCGACGCCCACCGCCTGCGCGATCTCGGCCGCGCAGGCATCGGCCGGGTTCTGCCAGTTGCCGTCGCGCACGAACGCTGCGGTCGGCGTGCTGTGCGAATTGAGCGCCACGTGGGTGCGGCCTTCGCGCATGCGCAGCATGGTTTCCTTGCCGGCGGCCACCAGCGGGTCGCAGCCGATGATCAGGTCGGCCGCGGCCATGCTGACACGGGTGGTGCGGATGTCCTGCTGGCGCTCGCCGATCAGCACATGGCTCCAGGTCGCGCCGCCCTTCTGCGCCAGCCCGGCCGCATCCTGCGTGACGATGCCCTTGCCCTCGATGTGCGCCGCCATGCCCAGCAACTGGCCGATGGTGATGACTCCCGTGCCGCCGACACCGGCGACGATGATGCCCCAGACCTGCCCGATTGACGCGTCCAGCGCAATCGGTGTCGGCTCGGGCAGCGGACCCATCTCGAATGGGGACACCGCCTTGTCCTTGGCCTTCTTCTTCAGCTGCCCGCCTTCGACGGTGATGAAGCTGGGGCAGAAACCCTTGAGACAGGACATGTCCTTGTTGCAGGTCGACTGGTTGATCTGGCGCTTGCGGCCGAACTCGGTCTCCAGCGGCTCGACGCTCATGCAGTTCGACTGTACGCCGCAGTCACCACAACCTTCGCAGACCAGTTCGTTGATGACCACGCGCTTGGCCGGGTCCACCATGGTGCCGCGCTTGCGCCGGCGCCGTTTCTCGGTGGCGCATGTCTGGTCGTAGATGATGACGGTCGTGCCCTTGATCTCGCGGAACTCGCGCTGGATTGCGTCGAGCAGGTCGCGGTGCTTGACGTCCACGCCGTCGACCAGCTTGACGCCGGCATATTTTTCGGGCTCGTCGGTGACGACGACGATCCGGACCGCGCCTTCGGCCTTCATCGACTGTGCGATCTGCACCACCGAGTGGCCTTCGGGCCGCTCGCCGACCTGCTGGCCGCCGGTCATCGCGACCGCGTCGTTGTACAGGATCTTGTAGGTGATGTTGACGCTGGCGGCGATGCTCTGGCGCACCGCCAGCAGGCCGCTGTGGAAATACGTGCCGTCGCCCAGGTTGGCGAACATGTGCTGGTCGGTACTGAACGGCTGCTGGCCGACCCAGGGCACGCCTTCGCCGCCCATCTGCGTGAAACCGATGGTGGCACGGTCCATCCAGGTGGCCATGAAGTGGCAACCGATGCCGGCCATCGCGCGCGAACCCTCCGGCACCTTGGTGCTGGTGTTGTGCGGGCAACCCGAACAGAACCACGGCTGGCGGTCGGCGCCCTTGACGCCCCCGAGCTCGAGCACCTGCATCGCCTGTTCCTTGGCCTGCAGAATGGCCATCTGCGCGTCGATTCGGGCCTGCATGTCGGCGTCCAGTCCCATTTTCTTGACGCGTTGCGCGATCGCATGGGCGATCAACGCCGGTGACAGGTCGGCCTTGGCGCGCAGCAGCGTGTTGGCGCTGGGGTTGGGCATCGACCATTCGCCACCCGAGAAATCGCCTTCGACTTCGTTGAACTTGCCGTAGATATTGGGCCGCACGTCGGCGCGCCAGTTGTAGAGCTCTTCCTTGAGCTGGTATTCGATGACCTGGCGCTTTTCCTCGACCACCAGGATCTCCTGCAGTCCGGTGGCGAAGTCGCGCGTCAGCTGCGCCTCCAGCGGCCAGACCACGCCGACCTTGTGCAGGCGGATGCCGATGCGCCGGCAGGTCGCGTCGTCCAGCCCCAGGTCGATCAGCGCCTGGCGCGTGTCGTTGTAGGCCTTGCCGCTGGCGATGATGCCGAAGCGGTCGTTCGGGCCTTCGATGGCGTTGTAGTTCAGCCGATTGGCCCGGATATAGGCCAGCGCCGCGTACCACTTGGTGTCGAACAGCCGCGCTTCCTGTTCCAGCGCGTGGTCCGGCCAGCGGATGTGCACGCCGCCGGCAGGCATTTCGAAGTCGGTCGGCATCACGATCTGCACCCGCTCCGGGTCGATCATCGCGGTGGCACTGGATTCGACGATCTCCTGGATCGTCTTCATGCCGGCCCAGACACCCGAGAAGCGGCTCATCGCGAACGCATGGATGCCCAGGTCGAGGATCTCCTGCACGTTGGCCGGGAAAAACACCGGCAGCCCGCAGGCCTTGAAGATATGGTCGCTCTGGTGGGCGGCGGTCGAACTCTTGGACACATGGTCGTCGCCGGCCACGGCGATCACGCCGCCCCAGGGCGTGGTGCCCGCCATGTTGGCATGCTTGAACACGTCCGAGGTGCGGTCCACGCCCGGACCCTTGCCATACCAGATGCCGAACACGCCATCAAAACGGTTGGTTCCCGGCGGTGCAAATCCCAGTTGCTGCGTGCCCCACAAGGCCGTGGCCGCCAGTTCCTCGTTGACCCCGGGCTGGAACACGATGTTCTGCGCCTTGAGGTACTTCGCCGCCTTGACCAGCGCCTGGTCATAACCCCCCAGAGGCGAACCCCGGTAGCCGCTGATGAAACCGGCCGTGTTCTTGCCGGCCAGCGCATCGCGCTGGCGCTGCAGCATCGGCAGCTTGACCAGCGCCTGCACGCCGCTCATGAAGGCGCGGCCGTAGTCGAGCGAATACTTGTCGTCCAGCGTGACGGTTTCCAGAGCCTTGCGGATGTGTTCGGGTAGCGGCGCATTCATGGCGGGCAGGACTCCTTGCGATGGGGACGGTTCAGGGTGCCGACAAAGTGTAGGACCGATGTGCCGATATGTCTTTTCTTTCCATGCCCGTTTTGGACTACGATAAGAAAGAATCTTTCTCGATTTGGTCATTCATGGAAACACTCGACAAGTTCGACATCGCCATCCTGCATGAGTTGCAGGCCGATGGCCGGCTCACCAACGCAGAACTTGCGCAGCGGGTGGGCCTGAGCGCGGCCCCGTGCTGGCGCCGCGTGCGCGCGCTGGAAGAAGGCGGATTCATCGTCGGTTACCGCGCCGAGATCAACCGCCGCAAGATCGGCCTGGGCGTGATGGCCTTCGTGCGGCTGTTCGCCGAACGCAATGCCGCCACCAGCATCCGCGAACTCGAGCAAGCCATCGCAGCCCTGCCGCAGGTCGTGGCCTGCCACTACATCAGTGGCGACGGATCGTTCGAGCTGCAGGTCGTCGAACAGGACCTGGACAGCTTTTCGCGTTTCGCGCAGGAGCGGCTGATCGCGCTGCCCAACGTGAAGGACCTGCGCACCAGCTTCTCGCTCGGTGAGGTCAAGGCCAGCAGCCGCCTGCCGCTGGGACATCTCGGTGCGCGCGCGGGAGCGGCCCGATCCGGCGCGGCGCCAGCCCGGGGACCGGCCCGCCGGCGCTGACGCCAGCGCGGGATCGGCGCCCGGCTCAGGGCTTGGGCCACAAGGCCCACAACTGCAAGGGTTGCTTGAGCCGCCCGGCGATCTCGCCGGCCTGGTCGCCCCAGCCGACGAAATAGTCGGCCCGCACCGCGCCGACGATGGCGCTGCCGGTGT
Organism: Comamonadaceae bacterium G21597-S1; assembly: GCA_027214345.1. Taxonomy (GTDB): domain Bacteria; phylum Pseudomonadota; class Gammaproteobacteria; order Burkholderiales; family Burkholderiaceae_C; genus CAISIP01. The sequence continues at coordinate 495,464 of JAPWHR010000003.1, read as the reverse complement.
CCTGCGCCAGCACCAGGCGCTGCAGCTTCAGCACCGGGCCGCTGGTGGACAACCATACCGGCGTTCCATACGGAATGCTGCCGGGGTCGACGGCAATCGATCGTCCCGGCGTCAGCGGCACGCCCTGGGCGCCGCGCGGACCGAAGCTGGAGTCGAACTCGGACAAGGGCTCCTCGCGGAAGAACACGGTGCGCGGGTTGCTCCACAACATCTCGTTGACCCGCTGCGGATTGAGTGTCACCCAGTTGCGGATCGACGGCCACGAGGCTTCGCGCACCTGCTGCTGGTCGAGCAACCAGCGTCCGACGCTGCCATATGGTTGATCGTTGGTCGCGGCATAGGCCAGGCGCACCATGCGCTGCTGGCCGTCGGGTTCGCGCATCTGCAGCCGTCCCGAGCCCTGGATCTGCAACAACAAGGCGTCGACCGGATCGGCCAGCCATGCGATCTCCTGCCCGCGCAGGGCCGCCTTGGCCTCGGGCAGGGTCTCCATTTCCTTGCGCGTGAACCAGGGCTTGCGCGCGGCAAGCCGCTCCGGCGGGCGGTACAGCGGAACGTCGAACTCGCCCTGACGCTGGCGCGAGGCCTGCAGCACCGGTTCGTAATACGCCGTCAGCAGGCCGTCGCCGGCAGCGCCGGACAAGGGTTCGATCCGGTACGGCTGCAGGCGCTGCATCATCCAGCGCTGCTGCTGCTCGCGCGACGCCAGGCTGAGCAAGCGCACATCCGGGCACAAGGCGGCAAATACCGGGCCGGGCCGCTCGCAGCTCTTGAGCCAGGCATTCCAGGCCTCGTGCAGCGCATCCTCGGACCAACCGGGCAATTCGGCCCAGCGCACCGGTATCCAGCGGCTGCGGGCCTGCTGCCGAACCGGCGGCAACTCCGCGACATCGTCGGCGATCGGCGCCGATAGCGGCGGCAAGGGCGATACCGCGGGCATGGATGACGGCACGGCTGCCGTCCTCGACGGCGTCACCGGAGCCGCCGGGTCGGGCAATGGCGTCGCGCAGGCCACCAGCATTTCTACAATGCCGACACAGGCGAGTGCAAACGCGCCACGGCGCAGGAGTTGGAACATGGTCCTTATTTTGCTTGAAGCTCTGGTGGCGCTGCTGCTGCTGGTGCTCATCGTCTGGTGGACCATGTTCTCGGGGCGCAAGGGCGGCGAACCGCCCGAGGCCGACGAAGCCAGGGCCCTGCCACCACCGTCCCGCGACGGCGACACGCCGCCGTCCGGCCCGGCCCGCTGACGCGGCGCCATGCACGGCTCGCGCAGCGAGGGCGCCGGCTCTCAGCGTGTCTGCAGCGCATTGGCCAGTTCGACCGCGGACTTGACCTTCATCTTGTCGAACACCCGCGCCCGGTGGACCTCGACCGTGCGCACGCTGATCTGGAGCTGGTCGGCGATCAGCTTGTTCGGCAGGCCGTCGAGCATCAGGCGCATGACCGCGTGTTCGCGCTCGGTCAATCCAGCCAGCATGCGCTCGATCGCCTCGCGCTGCGCCTGGTGTTGCAGCACCCGCGCCGACTGCGCCAGCGCCAGTTCGATGCGATCGACCAGGGCGTTGTCGGAGACCGGTTTCTCGCAGAAGTCGAACGCGCCGCGCTTGACCGCATCGACCGCGGTCGGCAGGTCGGCATGCCCGGTCAGGAAGATCACCGGCATCGCCTGGCACAGGCCGCGCTCGACCATGCGTTCGAACAGGGCCAGCCCGCTCATGACCGGCATGCGCACGTCGAGCAGCAGGCAACAGGCGTGTGTCTGGCGGTAACCCGCGGCCAGCATGGCGTCGAAGGCCTGGGCGCCGTCGAAGGCCTGGCTCGGCAGGCCGCGCGAACGCAGCAGCCAGGCCAGGCCGGAGCGCACGCTGGCATCGTCGTCGACGATGAAGACCGTCGCATCATGGGTCGGTTGCATGGCCGTATTGTCTTATGGCGTTGCCAGCGCGGCCGCACCGGCCGCTTCGCCAGCGGCGCCCAGGTCCGCGGCCGTCGCACCGGACACCGGCGCCAGCGGCAGCGTGAACCGGAACACCATGCCTTGCGGCTGGTTCGGCCCGTAGGCCAGGAATCCGCCGTGTTGCTCGACCACGGTGCGGCACAGGCTCAGGCCCAGCCCCATGCCTTCATCCTTGGTGGTGAAGAACGGCGTGAACAGCTTCTCGGATACCTCGGGCGGGATGCCGGTGCCGGTGTCGGTCACCGACAACTCGAGCCAGCCCTGGGCGTGGGCGGTGCGTTCGCTCGACGGCGCGCGCCGGGCCTGCAACACCAGTTGCCGTTGCGCATGGGACACCTGATCCATCGCCTGCATCGCGTTGCGCGCCAGGTTCAGCAACACCTGCTCGACCATGGTGCGATCGCACAACAGGCTGGGCAAGTCGTCCGCCGCACGCACATGGCAACGCACGCCCACCTTGCGCGCCTGCAGCTCGATCAGCGGCAGGATCGCGTCGAACAGGTCACGCACCGGCACCACCTCGCGCAGCCGCTCGCGACGGCGCACGAAGTCGTGCACGCTCTTGATGATCTTGCCGGCACGCTGGGCCTGGTCCGCGATATGGTGCAGGCCCTCCTCGACCAGCCGCGTCTCTTCCAGCGGCAACACCGCGGCGTCGCCGTCGAGGGGTGATGCCGCAGCGGGCAAGGCGTTATGCAGCATGTTGATCGAGCCGTTGGCGTAACTGGCAATCGCCGCCAGCGGCTGGTTCAGCTCGTGGCTCAGCAGCGACGCCATCTCGCCGATCGTGGCCAGCCGCGCCGTGGCCTGCAGCCGCTCGCGCGAGGCCCGCGACATCTCCTCGATGCGGCGCTGCTCGCTGATGTCGAGGAAGGCGGTCATCCAGCCGGTCTGCGTGCCCTGCGCATTGATCAGCGGCGCCTCGATGATCAGCACCGGGAACCGGGAACCGTCCTTGCGCACGAACACCGACTCGAAACCTTCGCGCGGCGGCTGGCGCCCCTGCAGCCGCGACTGCAGCCGTTCCTGGTATTCGTCGTACTGCTCCACCGGCCAATACGGCACGGCGGTGCCGGCCTGTATCAGCTCCTGGGCGCTGAACCCCACCATCTGGCAGAACGCCGGATTGACATAGGTGGTGCGGCCATCGAGATCGCGCGCCCGCAGGCCGGTGACCAGGGAGTCCTCCATGGCCTTGCGAAACGCCAGCGCGTCCGCGAGCTCATGCTCGGCGCGCAGGCGCCGGCGCATGTCGCGCCCCAGGAATACCAGCACCACGACCAGGCCGATCGCCATCGCCACCACCATGGCGGTCAGGAAGTTCGGGAACAGGGCCGGTGTCCCGCGCCAGCTGTCGAGCCGCAGCACCAGTGCATAACCGGGCAGGTCGAGTCCAATCTGGGCGCTGAACGTGCGGTTGCCGCTGCGCGTGACGCCGTGGAAGGCCACCCGCGTGCCATCGAGATCCGAGAACGCCACGTCATAGGCGCGGGCGAACGGCTCGGCCACCATCTCGTTGAGGATCTCGCCCAGCGCGTAGGTCACGACCAGATAGGTTTCCCCTGCGCCGCCCAGCGGCAGACACAACTCGAGCAATTGTTGGCGTTGCCCGTTGACGGCGACACGGAACGGGCTGGTGGCGTAGATCGGGCCGCGCGCGCTGCGCGCCTGCTGGCAGGCCGCCTCGACCTCGCTGGCCAGTTGCTCCCGCTGCGGGGCGTCGAACACCGCCGCGCGCAGGTCCGAGTCCACCGCAGCCTGCAACTGCAGGCGGGCATCGCGCAGTTCGATGCGCAACATCTCGCGCCGCGCGCGCAACAGCGCACCGGCGCGCAAGGTCCAGGGGTCGCTGTACTGCGGATCGAACCGCGGCAGGGCTTGCAGGCTCTGCACATTGCGCGTCATGCCGCCGCGGATATCGGCGACCACTTCCACCGCGTCGCGCTCGATGCGGTCCTGCAGGCGACCGGCCTCGTAGCGTCCCGCCAGCCAGACCAGGGTCACCAGCAAAGCCGCCACCAGCACCACCAACGCTCCCCACAGGACCCAGCGCCGTGTCGCGGACGAAGATTCGCCCGGCCTGCCGGACGCAGCGTTCATATGCGTGCTCCTACGTCAACCGGCTCTCGGGACGAGCGGCCGTGCCGTCCACGGTGCGATGCGCCTTGGCAAGGGCCGGCCTGCTCTCATAACACCCGGTGCTCCAGGGCCGGTAGTTGCAGCCGCACCTGCGCCAAGCGCGCGTGCGTGAGATCGGCGACATCGACGCCATCGCCTTCGTCCCGCTGGCACAGGATCTCGCCCCAGGGGTCGACCACCATGCTGTGACCCCAGGTGCGGCGACCGTTCTCGTGCAGGCCGCCCTGGGCGGGCGCGGCCACATAGGCCAGGTTCTCGACCGCCCGCGCACGCAACAGCAACTCCCAGTGCGCCTGGCCCGTGGTCCAGGTGAAGGCGCTGGGCACCAGCAGCAGGTCGGCGCCGGCGCGGGCATGGCCCCGGTACAGCTCCGGGAATCGCAGGTCGTAACACACGCTCATGCCCACGGTCCAGATGTGGCCGTCGCGCGAGGGCAGGCTGAACGTCACCGGCTCGGTGCCGCGCAACAGGACCCTGGACTCGTCGAAGCGCTCCTTGCCGTTGTCGAACTTGAACAGGTGGATCTTGTCGTAGCGCCGCACGCAGGCGCCGTCGGGGCCGAACGCCAACGAGCTGTTGGTGACGCGTTGCTCGCGATCCTGCGGCGATCCGGACTCGATGGTCAGTGGCAGGGTTCCGCCGACGATCCACAGGTCCAGACGGCGCGCGGCATCGGACAGGAACCGCTGGATCGGTCCATCGCCAAACGGTTCGCGGATGCCCAGCTTGTCCTTGTCGCGATGCCCCAGCAGGCAGAAGTACTCCGGCAACACCGCCAGCTCGGCACCCGCAGCCGCTGCCTGCGCCAGCAGCTCGCCGGCGCGATCGAGGTTGGCCTGCAGCCCGGTGGCAGAGACCATCTGCACGGTGGCAACTCTCATGTCGTTCGTCCTTTCATCGGGCGGGCGCCGTGGCCGGCGCGGGATCGGTCTTGCCATCTCCGGAGGACTTGCCGCCCACGCGCTGGATGCGGGGTTCGACCCAGCTCCCGTCGATGTGGAACTCCTGCGTGGCGGCCTCCATCAGCGGCTTGCGCAACACGAACTGTGCCAGGAACGAGCCCAGCCCGACCGCGGGATTGATCGCCGCAGCAATCAGCGACGCGGTACCGGCGTTGATCTCCGGCACCACGACCACCCGGATGTCCTGGGTCTCGCGGTACAGGTCGGCCTGGCCTTCCATCAGCACCGCGGCGTTGACCCCCTTCATCTGCAGGTTGCTCGAGTAGGCGACTCCCTGGTCGATGCGCACGTCGCCGCGAAAAAAATCGAACACGAAACCTTCGCTGAACACGTCGCGGAAATCGAGCACCAGGCGCCGTGGCAGCGATTGCAGGCTGAGCACCCCCAGCAACTTGGCCAGGCCCGGATCGGCCTTGAGGAACTGTCCGTTCTCGACGTTGACGTTGAAGTTGCCGGCCAGCGTCGCATAGTCCAGCGACAACGGCGAGCCGACCCAGGCCACCTGGCCCTGCATCTGCCCCTTGCCCCGTCGCACCAGGTCCTGCATGCCGAACCGCGCCAGCAGCCCGCCCGCGTTCTGGATGTCGAGCTGGAAGTTCATCACGGTGCGCCGTCGCGACGAGGCCGTTGCCGACTGCGCCTGCAGTGGCACCCAGTTGCCGGTGGCGCGGAACACCGCCTCCGGCGATATCACGTCGAAGCGGTTCAGCCGCCATTCGCGGCCGGACGCACCGCTGCCCGCCACCGCGCGATTGACCGCATCGACCTCCACCCGGCCAAGCTTGCGGCCCCGCAGGTCGAGCTCCTCGACCACGATGTCGAGCGCGGGAATGGACTGGGGCTGCTCGTCGAGCAGGCTCTCGACATCGCTGGCCACCGACGGCGCCAGCGTCAGCCGGGACAGCCGCGCATACAGCCGGCCCGCGCCCTGGTTGGCGGGAGGCCGGTATTCGGCATACCCGTTGAGTTCGCGCGCATCGAGATTGACCCGCCACACCGCGCCGTCACGCGAGCCGCCGGCAACCAGGTCGCTCAGCGTACGGCCCCCGGCCGTAAAGGAGCCTGCACGCACGGCGAGGCTGGTTGGCCAATACGCCTGGGCGGCGCCTGTCGGCCCGACGGAGGCCGGGCCATCGCCAACGACCTGGGCCGCCAGGCGCTCCAACGCATCCACGTCCACGGTATCGACGCGCACCAGCGCGGTGACCCCGTCGCGCGGCAGCGCGGCGGCATCGGCGTCACCCTGGCCCACGACGATGGCGCCACGCAACACCCGCGGCTGCGCCCCGGAGGTGTCACGCTGGTAACGGACCGAGACGACGCGCCCGAGTTCAAGCACCAGCTGGTCCCGAGGCCGCCCGGAGCCATCCGCGGCATCGGCCTGCAGCGGCGACGACTCCAGCCGCAGTGCCAGGGCCTGGTCGGCCGGCTTGCCCAGGGGTGCCGGCAGGTTCAGCGCCATGCCCACCAGCGAACTGGTGATCGTGATCTCGGGCTCCCCCCCGCGCAGCCCGACGCTGGCGTCGTAGCTCGCGCTGCCCGATAGTTGCCGGGCCAGGCGCGGCACCATGCCCCAGGCGCGAGCCTGGCGCAGGCCCTCGGCGCTGGCCGTACCCTTCAGGCGAAACAACATGGCCGGCGCACCGGCGCCGGCCTGCGATCCGCCGTCGATACGCACCTCGCCGCCGAGCATGCCGGCCTGCACCCCGGTGACACTGAAGCCACCCTCGGTGAAACCCACCATGCCGCGCGCACGCGCCAGCCGGGGCAGGTCGGGCGCGATCTGCAGATCGTTGCCTTGCAGCTGCACGCTGCCCTGCACCCGGGTGCGGTCAACCGCGTCCACCGGCACCTCGAGCTTGAGCCGCAACTCGGCCGCACCGGTGGCAACGACACGGGCCAGCGCCTGGTCGGTCAGCTCGCCCACCGGAGAGCTGTTCACAAACCCCAGCCATTCGGGCAGCGGACCGCGGGCCTCGAGATCGACCGCGACGACGCTGTTCGCCAGGTCGGCGATGACGGCATCGGCGCGGGTGATCTGCAGTCCCGGCGAACCCGCCAGACTGGCACGGGCGCCCCGCACTTTCAGGCTCTGGCGATCGATCACCAGTTCGCCGGACAGGCGGGTTGCGACCGGCCAGGGGCGGCTGTCGGCCGACTGCAGGCTGCGCGGGACATAGGCCAGCGTCGCGCCGCTGACCTGCGCGGTGATCAGAAATTCGCCCTCGGTTCCATCGGGGAACGGCACGTCCCACAGGTCGCCCTTGACCTTGAAACGCACGTCCGAGGCCGTGCCGGCCTGCACCGCGTCGCGTACATAGTTGCGCGCCTCGGGCTCCATCACCAGCGGAAGGTAGCGGAACACACGCGCGCCATTGGCCCGGCTCAACCGACCCTGCATGTCCAGCAGTCCGGGGAAGCGCGAGCGGCTTTGCGAACGCGCCGGATCGCTGGTTTGCCACTGGAGCTCGAGCGCACCCTCCGTGTCGGCATTGCTGAACTGCAGACGGGACAGCTGCACCTGCATGGCGTCGCCGCGCACCTGCCAGCTCAGGTCGCCGGACAGGCGCTTGAACGGCACCAGCGCCTCCTGGAAGATACCCGGCAGGTCGACACCTCCGTCGGTCATCTCCAGGCTCGCCTTGCCGCCGGATTCGTTGAGCGAGAACACCAGGCCCAGGCCCTGGACGCCGGGTGTGCCGATCGACCGGGTCGAACCCGCCGGCGCCCCGCTGGTGTCAGGCACCGAGCGCAACGACAGGCGTTGCACGCGTCCGTCGGCCTGATAGGTCGCCGCCTTGCCCGCGCCCGGTTGTTGCCACTGCACCCGGACCGACTCGACCAGGCCGGACGGACGGTGCCGCGCCAGCGCCTGGTGCCACTGGGCGTCGAGCGGCAGCCGGGTGGCGATCTGCGCCAGTGCGGACAGGTCCAGCTGATCGGCTTGCAGGTCGCCCGAAGCCGGCCTTTGGGCGTTTGCCAGCGTCTGCTTCAGGCTCAGGTTGCCGCCGGGCCAGCGGATGCCGTCCTGCGTCTGGAAGGCCAGGTCGCGCGTGGCGAATTCCCGCGTCTCGTCGCCCAGGCGGCCACTCAGGCGGCCCGATATCGTGGCCAGCTGCAGCGGCTGCAGGTCGGGGGCCAGCCGCACGGCGACCTGGCCCAGCGACAGGTCGGCGGTAACCCCGCTCAGCCGGCCACGCTCGACGTCGAGCCAGGCACGCAGGGCGCCCCGCCCCTGGTCGATGTCCACTCCCGGATCCGCATATTGCTTGAGCCGCGCCACATCGACCCGCGCAAAATCGGCATACACCTGACCCGTCCAATCCTGCCAGCGCCCGTTGCCCACCGACAGAAACGGCTGCTCGAACCGTGCCATGACCTGGAAACGATCGCCCCAGCTTGCCGGCGGCGTCGCATCCAGTCGGATTTCATGCACCCGCGAGCGGTTGCGTAACACCATGTCGACCGACTGCAACGCCAGTGGCGGCATGTCGCGCATCTCGTCGGTCCAGACCACCGAACCGCCGCGGATGACGAATTCCGGCTGCGAGAAGATGCGGTCGAGCATGGCGTCGTCCGGCTCCGCGCCCTGGCCCTGGGCCACGTCCAGGCCCGCCACCCGGATCCGTCCGTCGGCCGTGCGCCGCACGTCGAGCACGGGACTGTCGACCAGGACCTGGTCGAAGGTGCGCTTGAGCAGTGCCCGCGGCGACAGCGAGACCAGGATGCGGGGCAGCCGCAGTGCCTCGCGGCCTTGCGCGTCGAGCAGCCGGACATTGCCGAGCTCGAATGCAGGCAGCAGGCTGGTGGAGTACGCGGTGATCGATTCGATGCGCACCGGCATGCCGGCCATCCGGGTGGCGGCCGCCTCCAGCTGCGGACGCAGCTCGCCGATTCGCGGCACAATCACCAGATGCAGGGTGCCCCATGACGCCGCGAGAAGCAACCATGCCAGCAACAACAGAGCCAGAAGCCAGCGTGCCACGAACGCCAGGCTTCTCAGAAGCCGTGTGGGAGAGGTTGCTGGCGTCAGTTCATTCATCGTGCGTGCGCGATCGACACAGGAATTATGACCGCCAAGCTTGAAGAAGGTGGCCTCGGGGCCGTTGCCGTACAGGCGCAGAATCCGTCCGGCAACGCCGCCTTGGTGGTATCGCCCGCGTTGTCGGAATATTCCCGCTTCGGCCAGCGCATACGCCGGCGCTACGAGGCCGAGCGCGCGCTGCTCGCTGCGGGCATGCCATCGCGCGCCGCCTGCGAATCCCTGTTCGGGAACCTGACCGACAACGGCGCCGACCTCGGATCGGCACTGCGCATCGTGCGCCAGGTGGTGCTCGAACGCCTGATGACCCTGGACTGCGACGGCCAGGCCAGCGTGCAGCAGGTCACGCTGGCGATGACCGAACTGGCCGAGTTCGCGCTCGATACGGCCTGCAACCACGTGCTGGGCCAGCTCGACGCGCAGCATGGCGCACCCATGGGCGCCGACGGCCAGCGGGCGCAGATCTGGATCGTGGGCATGGGCAAGCTCGGCGCGCGCGAACTCAACGTCTCCAGCGACATCGACCTCATCTATGTCTACGACCAGGACGGCGAGACTGCAGGCACCGGGCAAGGTCGCGGCCGGATCTCGAACCAGGAATATTTCGGCAAGGCCGTACGCGCCGTGTATGCGATCGTGGGCGACACCACCGAACACGGCTTCGTGTTCCGGGTCGACCTGGCGTTGCGGCCCAACGGCAACTCCGGTCCACCGGCGATCTCGCTCGGTGCGCTGGAGGAATATTTCCATGTCCAGGGCAGGGAGTGGGAGCGTTTCGCCTGGCTCAAGAGCCGCGTCGTCGCGCCGACCCGTTGTGTCGACGAGGGCTCGGCCGGCAACCTGCGCCCGACGGTCCTGCCCTTCGTGTTCCGGCGCTACCTCGACTACAACGTGTTCGATTCGCTGCGGGTGTTGCACCGGCAGATCCGCGAACACGCGGCGCGGCGCAGCTCCGGCCGCCCGGAACGCACCAACGACGTCAAGTTGTCGCGCGGCGGCATTCGCGAGATCGAGTTCATCGTGCAACTGCTGCAGGTGGTGCGCGGCGGCCAGTTCCCCGAACTGCGCACCCGTGCCACACTCGACGCGCTGCCGCGCCTGATGCGCGCGGGCCTGATGTCGCAGGAGACGGTCGACGCCTTGTCGGCCGCCTACCTGTTCCTGCGCCAGCTCGAGCACCGCATCCAGTACCTCGATGACATGCAGACCCATGTCCTGCCCACGCGCGACGACGACCTGCACTGGATCGCCCACGCCATGGGCCATGCATCGGCCGGCGCCTTCCTGGCCGAGCTCGACCGGCACCGGGAATTCGTCGCCCACGAGTTCGACGCCTTGCTCGGCGGCGGCAAGCCGGACTGCAAGTCCTGCAACGGGGCCGGTTCGGCGCTGACCACGCCGACCGGGTTCGAGGATTTCCTGGAGACGCTGCCCAAGGGACTGCGCGAACGTGTCGCGAGCTGGCGCGACAACCCGCGCTTCATGGCCTTGCGCGACGAATCGCGGGTGCGGCTGTTCCGGCTCATCAGCCGCACCGTGACCTGGATCGCCGAGACCACGATCACCGAGGAGGCCGGCGTGCGGCTGGCCGACTGGATCGAACCGCTGCTGCGCCGCGAAAGTTACCTGGCCTTGCTGCTCGAACGCCCGGCGGTGCATCAACGGCTGCTGCGTCTGCTGGGCAATGCCAAGTGGCCCGCACGTTACCTGTTGCTGCACCCGGGCGTGATCGACGAGCTGGCCAATCAGGCGATGCTGGCCGAGCGGTTCCAGCCGGCCGAATTCGAGAACGAGCTCGAACAACGCCGCAATGCCCTGCACATCACCGAAGAGGACGACGACGAGACCTTGCTCAACCTGCTGCGCCGCGCCCACCATGCCGAGGTGTTCCGCACGCTGGCGCGCGATGTCGAAGGGGTGTTGACGGTCGAACAGGTCGCCGACGATCTCAGCGCGCTGGCGCTGTCCATCCTGCGCGTGACCTCGCGCTGGTGCTGGAGCCGGCTGCGCAACCGGCACCGCGACACCGCCCAGCTGGCCGTCATCGCGTACGGCAAGCTCGGCGGCATGGAGCTGGGGTATGGCAGCGACCTGGACATCGTCTTCGTCTACGAGGACGACGACGAGAACGCGGCCGAGATCTACGCAACCTTCGTGCGCAAGCTGATCAACTGGCTCACCGTCAAGACCGGCGAAGGCGACCTGTACGAGATCGACACCGCGCTGCGCCCGAACGGCAACTCCGGCTTGCTGGTCACCAGCTTCGAAGCCTTCGCCGCCTACCAGGAAAAACGCGGCAGCAATACCGCCTGGACCTGGGAACACCAGGCCATGACGCGCGCGCGATTCGTGCTTGGCGACAACACCATGCGCGCCCGATTCGACGCCATCCGCCGGGGGGTCGTTACCGCGCCCCGCGACGCCGACAAGCTGCGCGATGAGATCGTCGCGATGCGCGAGAAAGTGCGCGCCGCCCATCCGGTGCGCGAAGGCCGGTTCGACGTCAAGCACAGCCCGGGCGGCATGGTCGACGTGGAGTTCGTCGTGCAATACCTGGTGCTGTCGCAGGCCGCGCACCACGAGGAACTGGTGACCAACGCCGGCAACATCGCGCTGCTGCAGCGCGCCCAGGCCGCCGGCCTGCTGCCCGATGGCATCGGCACCGCCGCCGCGCAGGCCTACCGCGCCTTGCGCAAGGTACAGCACCACGCACGGCTGAACGAGGAGACGACGCAGGTGCCGGCCGGCGAACTCGATTCCCACCGCGATGCGGTGCTGGCCTTGTGGCATGCGGCCTTCGGCAAACCCCGGCCGTGACGGCGTGAACCCCCCCGCCCCCGCTCGAGCCGAAGATCGAAAATGCGGGGTGTTCGGGCCTCGTCGAAGCCGATCGCCGATCGGCATTGGCGGTATGCTGCATGGCCGTCGCCGTGTTGTCGTGTCGACTTCGCTCGATCCATCACCGTCATGAACCTGGTCCAAGTCACCCACGAGTCCATCGTCATCGGACAACCGCTGCCGTTCTCACTGCGCGACGAGACCGGTGCGCTGCTGGCGCGCAAGGGATACGTCATCGTGACGCGCGACGATCTCGAAGCCGTGCGTGGGCGCGGCAAGGGCTTCTTTGTCGATGTGTCCGAATCCGAACGGCACCAGAAGGCCTTTGTCGGCAAGTTGCACGAACTCGTGCGTGACGAACGCCCGCTGGGCAAGATCGCCCAGGCCCAGCTCACCACCGGCGAGCTGACGCAGCCACGCTACCGCACGCTCGGGGACGAACTCGACTGGCTCGACCTGCAGGTGCAGGGCAACCGATTGCTGCGCGACCTCGACGGCGAACATTTCGTCGACGCGCTCGAGCGGCTGCAGTCGCGCCTGAGCCAGCAATCGCAGCGCAATCCGGACGGCGCCTTGTTCGCACTGTTCCACCTGGCCGGCAGCGAGATCCAGCTCTACAGTGCAACCCATTCGATGCTGGTCAGCGTGATCTGCGGCCTGGCGGCGCGCGACGTGCTGGGTTGGCCCCCGGAGATGGAAGACAGCGTGTGCAAGGCGGCGCTGACGATGAACATCTCGATGACCGACATCCAGGACCGGCTGGCGGCGCAGAACGATCCTCCGACGCCGGCGCAGCGCGACCTGATCGACCAACACGCCAGCCGCTCCGAGGCGCTGCTGCGCGGATTCGGACTGCGCGACGCCGATTGCCTGGAGGCGGTGCGCGATCACCACAATACCGGCCCCGGCGAACTGGGTTCACGCAGCCGCGCCCAGCGCATGGCGCGCTTGCTGCAACGCGCCGACAAGTTCGCCGCCCATCTGTCGCCGCGTGCGTCGCGGCGGCCCGACTCGGCTGCCGCGGCGATGCAGGCGATCTATTTCGACGAGCAACGTGCCACCGACGAGGCCGGGGCGGCGCTGATCAAGGCGGTGGGGGTGTATTCGCCCGGAACCATGGTCCGACTGGCCAACCAGGAAATCGGTGTCGTGGTGCGGCGCGGCGCCAACACCACGATGCCGCGGGTCGCGGTGCTGGTCAACCCGGACGGCATCGCGACCGGAGAACATGCGATCCGCGACACCAGCACACGGGAATGCCGCATCGTCGGCGGCGTTGCGCCGGGCGAATGCAAGGTCAAGATCCAGCTCGACCGGATGCTGGCTCTGACCGCCGGCCCGACCGCGTCAGGCCGAACCTGGTAAGGCGTCGGCCGTCGCCTGCCGCGCGCTCTCGCGGCTGATTTCCTTGCGGTACTTGTTGAGCTCCTGTACGGTCGCAAAACTGCGATTGAACAACAGGCTCAGGTTGTGCAGGATACGCTCGACGACCCGTGTCTCCCAGCTCGCGTCGAACTTGATCTGCTGGTCCAGCCAGTGCTCGAGCCACAGCGGATCCGGTACCCGGCTCTGCACCGTGTCCTTGGGAAACAGCGCCTTGTTCACATGCAGGTTGGTCGGATGCATGGCCTGCGCGGTGCGCCGTGCGCTGGCCATCAGCACGCCGACCTTGGCAAATGCGCCCTTGGCTTCCAGGCCGAACCGGCCGATCGCCTGTTTCATGTACTTGAGATAGGCGCCGCCATGGCGGGCCTCGTCCTGGCTGAGCTTGGTGTAGATGTGCTTGATGACCGGCTCGGTATGCCATTGGCTGGCGCGGCGATACCAATGGTTGAGACGGATCTCGCCGCAGAAATGCAGCATCAGTGTCTCGAGCGCCGGTGCCGGATCGAACTCGAAGCGCACGTCGTGCAGCTCGGCCTCGGTGGGGGCCAGGTCGGGGCGGAAGCGGCGCAGGTACTCCATCAGCACCAGCGAATGTTTCTGCTCCTCGAAGAACCAGATCGACATGAAGGCCGAGAAGTCGCTGTCGTGGCGGTTGTCGCGCAGGAACATCTCGGTCGCCGGCAAGGCCGCCCATTCCGTGATGGCGTTGAACTTGATCGTGCGGGCCTGCTCGTCGGTAAGCTTTTTCGCATCGAAGCTGTCCCATGGAATATCGCGCGCCATGTCCCAGCGCACGGATTCCAGTTGTTTGAACAATTCGGGGTACAGCATGAGGTCCTTATGAAGCGGAGCTTGTCCATAGACGACAGATGGGCGCAATTTTAGTGCGCCCATCATGACAAGCGCGTTTCCGGCCATCCTGCACCCCGCAGTGGTCGCCCCGGACACCGGCGGCCACTCCCCGGCACCGGGCCGAACCGGCGCCCATCGAAGTCCCCATGCTGCGACGGGTTATCGACATCGAAATGACCGATTAGTCTACAAATTACTAATCAGTCTATAATTTGTCTCATGAGTAATTTCGCGATCTCCGCCGGCCCAGTCCAGCCCCCCCGCGCGCCGGGGAACTTGTCCGCATGGCAGGGAGTCCATCGCGCATGGTGGGCGCTTGCGCCGTCGCCCTCGTCCGTTTTCCTGCTGCGAAGCCATCGGAGCGGATCCCGCTTCGATGCAAGCCCGGGGTCGTTCTCCTCCTCCCCCTTGTTGTCCCCGGGACGCTTCGCAGCAACTTTGTCTGCCCGGCCACGCTCGAGGAGTTATCCATGAGAGTGGCCATCGTCGGCTCCGGCATCGCCGGCCTGTCCGTTGCCCACCGCCTGCATGCGCACGCGGACTTGACCCTCTACGAGGCTGGCGATTACTTCGGCGGCCATACCCATACGGTCGACGTCGACCTGCCGGTGGACGGGCGCATCGTGCGCCATGGCGTGGACACGGGTTTCCTGGTCTTCAACGAGCGCACGTACCCGAACCTGATCGCGCTGCTGGCGGAGCTGGGCGTGCAGACCAGCCCGTCCGACATGTCGTTCTCGGTCCAGGCCCGCGACACGGCCCAGGGCCGCACGCTGGAGTGGAGCGGCAGCACGCTGGGCAGCGTGTTCTCGCAGCGGCGCAACCTGTTCAGCCCGCGGTTCCTGGGCATGTTGCGCGACCTGGCCCGGTTCAACGCCCTGACCCAACGCATCGCACGCGAAGGCTCCGAGGCACAGTTGCAGCAGCCGCTGGGCGAGTTCCTGCGCGAGCAGGCCTTCGGCACAGCTTTCTGCGACTGGTATTTCATGCCCATGGTGGCCTGCATCTGGAGTTGTCCCAAGGCGCAGATGCTGCAGTTCCCGGTGTCGACGATGATCCGCTTCTGCCACAACCACGGCCTGAACCAGGTCAGCAACCGCCCGCAATGGTGGACCGTGACCGGCGGCGCTCGGCACTACGTGGACAAGATACTGGAGCGCATCCACGACAAGCGGCTGAATACGCCGGTGCGTTCCGTGCGGCGCCATGGCCCCGGCGCCGGTGTCACGATCCGTACCGACCATGGCGACGAGCGTTTCGACAAGGTGGTGCTGGCCACGCACAGCGACCAGTCGCTGGCCCTGCTGGCCGATGCCAGCCCCGAGGAACGCGACACGCTCGGTGCGATTCGTTACCACCCGAACCGCGCGGTGCTGCACACCGATGTGTCAGTGCTGCCGCGCCGGCAACGCGCCTGGGCGGCGTGGAACTACGAGTCCGCCGGGGGTCAGGGCGCGGGCCCGGACGGCGAGGACACGGTCTGCCTGCACTACCTGCTCAACCGGCTGCAGCCACTGCCGTGGAAGCAGCCGGTGGTCGTGTCGCTCAACCCGATCCGCCCGATCGCGGCCCAGCACGTGCTGGGCGCGTACGCCTATGCGCACCCGGTGTTCGACCGGCCGGCCGTCGCGGCACAGGCTCGAGTCGGCGCATTGCAAGGGGTGCGCGACACCTATTTCTGCGGCGCATGGATGGGTTATGGCTTTCACGAGGACGGACTCAAGGCCGGGCTCGACGTCGCGCAACGGCTGTTGTCCGCGCCCGAGCCGCGGCGCCAACACCGCCAGACCGAGGAGGTGTTCGCGTGACGCCGGACACGGCGGCACGACCGCTGGGCGCCGTGGCGCCGGCGGTTGCAGCGCCGGTGTTGCCGATGATCGGCTTCGGCGAGGTGCGCCACACGCGGTTGCGGCCCGCACGCAACGCCTTCGCCTACCCAGGCTATTTCCTGATGTTGCCGATGCGCGCAATGCAGGATCCGACCCATGCCGCGGCGCAGACCGGCCTGGCGCGCAACCGCCGTGCCGCCCTGAGCTTCTTCGACACCGACCATGGTGACGGCCGGGCGCTGTCCCGTGGCGGCGCGTTGGGCTGGCTGGACGAACTGCTGCACCGCGAAGGCATCGACGACGCCAGCGGCGAGGTCTGGCTGCAGTGTTACCCGCGGGTCCTCGGGTACACCTTCAAGCCGGTCAGCTTCTGGTTCTGCCACCGCGCGCCGCACGACCAGGGCGGCGCCTTGCGTGCCATCGTGTGCGAAGTCAACAACACCTTCGGCGAACGCCACTGCTACCTGCTCGACCAGCCGCGCTGGGGCGCACAACTCGATGCGCGCAAGCAGTTCCATGTCTCGCCGTTCCTGCACGTCGAAGGACGTTACCGCTTCCGCTTCATGCGCAGCATGCGGCCCGACGGCGAGCGCTGCGTGGCGCGTATCGACTACGACGACGCCGACGGCGCCGTGTTGCAGACCAGTGTCAGCGGTACGTTGACGCCGGTATCGCCCCGCTCGATGCGCCGGGCCCTGTGGCGCCACCCGGCGATGACGCTGGGCGTGATCGGACGCATCCACCTGCAGGCCGCGCGCTTGTGGCTCAAGCGGGTGGGGTTCGTGACCAAGCCCGCCCCCCCCGGTGCAGCCGTGACCCGACAGGAACATCCGCCCGCCTGAGACCACCACCGACGAAAACCGCCATGAATACCAGTACCCTGCGCTACCCGACCGCCCTGCACCATGCCCCCGCTGCCGCGCGCAGCGCCCTCAAGCTGCTCGAGCGCCTGCGCCACGGCAGCCTCACGGTGCAGTTGCCCGACGGAACGATCCGGGTGTTCGGCCAGGCCACCCGGGACAAGGGCGACGCGATGATCGCGCTGCGCAACTGGAACATGTGCGCCGCCACGCTCAAGTCCGGCGACATCGGTTTTGCCGAGAGTTACATCGCCGGCGACTGGAGCACGCCCAACCTCACCGACCTGCTGCGACTGTTCATCCGCAACCGCAACGAGCTTGAGGACGTGATCTACGGCAGCTGGGCCGGGCGCACCCTGCACCGCATGCGGCACTGGCTCAACCGCAACACGCGCGCCAACAGCCGCAAGAACATCCACGCGCACTACGATCTGGGCAACGCGTTCTACAGCCTGTGGCTGGACGACACGATGAACTATTCGTCGGCATGGTTCGAAGGGGACTACAGCCGCAGCATGCGCGACGCGCAGAATGCCAAGGTGCGCCGAGCCTTGCGCATGGCGGGCGTACAGGCGGGCGACCGGGTGCTGGAGATCGGTTGCGGCTGGGGCGCGCTGGCGGAAATGGCCAGTACCGAGTTCGGCGCCAGCGTGAGCGGCGTGACTTTGAGCACCGAACAACTGGCGTTTGCGCGCGAGCGCATGGCCGGTCTCGCGCGTCCCGGCAACACGGCGGCTGCCGTCGATCTGCGGCTGCAGGACTACCGCGACATCGACGACGGCCCTTTCGATGCCATCTGTTCGATCGAAATGGTGGAGGCGGTGGGACGCGACTTCTGGCCCACGTATTTCCAGAGCGTGAACAGGCTGCTCAAGCCTGGCGGGCGGGCCTGCATCCAGAGCATCGTCATCGACGATGCCTTGTTCGACCGCTACATCCGCTCGAGCGACTTCATCCAGCAATACATCTTCCCGGGCGGTTGCCTGCCGTGTCCGCGCGAGTTCCGGCGTGAAGCCGCGGCCGCGGGTCTGACAGTGGTCGACGCATTCGCGTTCGGCCGGGACTATGCCGAGACACTGCGACGCTGGCGCCATGAGTTCCTGGCCCACCGCGACGAGATCGCACGCCTGGGCTTCGATGCCCGCTTCATGCGGATCTGGGAGTTCTACCTGGCCTACTGCGAAGCCGCATTCGACATGGCCAACACCGATCTGGTGCAGTTCACGCTGGCCAAGCCATGACGGATACGGACCGCCCGCTCGGCGCCGGCCGCCCCATGCCCGCCGGCGCCGCGGTGACGCCGCGGGGCGTGCACCGGCGCCAGGCCCTGCTGGCGGTCGCCACCATGGTGTTCGGCGCCGGCTCGGGCGCCCGGGCCAGCGTCGCACCTGCGGAGGTCCGGACCGCACTGCCATCGGCCGTGTTGTCGGGCAGCACCCGCTTCACCTACTGGGGCTTCTCGGTCTACGACGCCAGCCTGTGGGTCTTGCCCGGCTTCGATCCCCGGGAGTTCGAGCGGCATCGTTTTGCCCTGCATCTTCAGTACCTGCGCAACTTCACCAACGCTGCCATCACCGAGCGATCGGTCGACGAAATGTCGCGCCAGTCGGGCGCGACGCCGGAGCGCCGCGCGTTGTGGCGCCAATGGCTGCGCAACGCGTTCCCGGATGTACGCGCCGGCGACCGGATCACCGGTGTCAACCAACCGGGCGAAGGCGCCGTATTCCTGACCAACGGCCGGCAGACCGGCAGCATCCCGGACCCGGCCTTCGCGCGTCTGTTTTTCGGCATCTGGCTGGGCAGCGACACCTCCGAGCCAGCGATGCGCACGGCCTTGTTGTCCGGAAAGGGCGGATCATGAACCCGCCGGGCCGCCCCAAGGGGGAATACCGGAGTGCACAGCACGAAGGCCTCGCTAGTCCCCCGCCGGGCCGCCCCAAGGGGGAACACCGGAGTGCGCAGCACGAAGGTCTCGCTAATTCCCCGCCGGGCCGCGTCAACGAAGAACACGCGCCGATCACGACGGGCCAAGGCCTGTCGTACGGCGCGCTCGGCCTGCCACTGGCCTTCGTTGCCCTGCCCTTGTATGTGATCCTGCCCAACCACTATGCAACGAGTTTCGGCATGCCGTTGGCTACGCTGGGCCTCATCCTGCTGGGCGCGCGCCTGTTCGATGCCTTCATCGACCCGGTGATCGGCCGCTGGTGCGACCGCCTGTTCGCGCACTCGCCAGGCCGGGTCCTGGCGATGGGTGCCCTGGCGGCGGTTGTACTGGCCGCCGGTTTCGGCCTGTTGTTCTTCCCCGCCACCCGTGACCCGGTCGGCCTGGCGGCATGGGCCGGGGGTTTCCTGGTGCTGACCTACGCGGCCTACAGCGCCTTGAGCGTGGCGCACCAGTCCTGGGGCGCCATGCTCGGCGGCGACGAGGCCCGGCGCAGCCGCATCGTGGCCTGGCGCGAAGGCCTGGCCTTGCTGGGGGTGGTGCTGGCGTCGGTGGCGCCGACCCTGCTCGGCCTGCCGCTGACCTGGGTGCTGTTCTGCGCCTGCCTGGCGATCGGCTGGATGGCGTGGACCCGCGCCATGCGGCCGCGCACCCGGCCGTCGGCGCAGGCCACCGACCTGTGGCTGCCGTTGCGCCGCCCTGACTTCCGGCGCCTGCTGGGGGTGTTCGTGCTCAACGGCATCGCCAGCGCGATTCCGGCCACGCTGGTGCTGTTCTTCGTGCAGGACCGCCTGCTCGCGCCGCGCAGCATGGAGCCGGCTTTCCTCGGTACCTATTTCGTCTGCGCCGCCGCCTCCATGCCGCTGTGGTTGACGCTGGTCGGACGTATCGGCCTGGCGCGCACCTGGATGTGCGGCATGGTGCTGGCCGTGGCCGCTTTTGTCTGGGCCGCGACGCTGGGCAGCGGCGACACCGTCGCCTTCCTGCTGGTATGTGCGGCCTCGGGCATCGCGCTGGGCACCGACCTGGCCTTGCCTGGTGCCATGCTGGCCGGTCTGATCGGCCAGGCCGGTCATCGTGGCAGCGCCGAAGGCGCCTACTTCGGCTGGTGGAACTTCGCCACCAAACTCAACCTGGCCTTGGCCGCCGGCCTGGCCTTGCCGCTGCTGGCGCTGTTCGGCTACACACCCGGCGCGCGCGACGCGTCGGCCCTGGGCGCACTGACGATCGCCTACTGCCTGCTGCCCTGCGTGCTCAAGCTCGGGGCTGCGGCCTTGTTGTACCGGCACCAGCACCAATGGACCGTGAAGGGAGAGCCCGCATGACACACCCCACCGCTGCCGCCGTGAGGCCACCCCGACGCCGCTTCCTGCGGGCCGGCACCTCGGTCGCGGCCGCCAGCGTGCTGGCCCTGGCCGGATGCGCCGCGCCGGACATCCAGGACTACGCATCCGAACGGCCGGCGCTCGATCTGCGCAGTTATTTCAACGGCACGATCGACGGCTACGGCATATTCACCGACCGCGGCGGCAAGGTGGTGCGGCGTTTCACCGTCGTCATCCAATGCCGCTGGTCCGGCGACCAGGGTGTGCTGGACGAGGACTTCACCTACTCCGATGGCACGAAGGAAAACCGTGTCTGGCGCATCACCCGCCTGGCCGACGGCCGCTACACCGGAACCGCCGGCGACATCGTCGGACAGGCCCGTGGCGTGGCGCGTGGCAATACGCTGAACTGGTCGTACACCATGGCCCTGCCGGTAGACGGACGGGTGATCGAGGTGCAATTCGACGACTGGATGTACCTGATGGATGACACGGTCATGCTCAACAAGGCCGAAATGAGCAAGTTCGGCATCCGCCTGGGCGAGGTCACGCTCGCCTTCAGGAAACGCTGATGCGCGCCATGCTAATACCGACCATGCGACCGACACCGACGGGACCGAACCGATGCCGCTGAACCCCGCCATCCGCGACTGGCACGGCAGGACCGTGTGGCTGGTCGGAGCGTCGACCGGTATCGGCCGCGCCACCGCGAGCCTGCTGCATGCTCGCGGCGCACGCGTCATCGTGTCGGCCCGCAGCACCGACACGCTGGAGCAGTTCGTGGCTGAACACGACGGCGCACGCGCCATGCCGCTGGACGTGACCGACCGTGACGCGGTGCGCACGGCCATGCAGGCGATCGCGCGCGACGGCGGCCTCGACGGCATGGTCTATTGCGCCGGACACTACACGGCCATGGACCCGGATGCCATCGACCTGGACGACATGGTGCGCCACGTCGACATCAACTACACCGGTGCACTGACGCTGCTCGATGCGGTGTTGCCGCACCTGCTGGGCGAACGCGCGCGCAAGCCCTTCGTCAGCCTGGTCGGCAGCGTGGCGGGCTACGGCGGGCTGCCCCGCAGCCTGGCGTATGGTCCGACCAAGGCGGCATTGATCAACCTGGCGCAGACCCTGTACCTGGGCCTGCGCAACAAGGGGGTCGGCGTGTCCATCATCAATCCCGGCTTTGTCGAAACACCGCTGACGGCACAGAACAGCTTCCACATGCCCGCCTTGCTGACACCGGAGCAGGCCGCGCAATACATCGTCAAGGGATGGGAGCGCGGCGCCTTCGAGATCCATTTCCCGAAGCGCTTCACGCTCGGGCTCAAACTGCTGTCGCTGCTGCCCTACCGGCTGTATTTCACGCTGGTCGGCCGGATCGACCGCGGCTGACGCCATGCCAACACCCCATGACCTGCAGCCGAAGGTGGAACTGGATCAGGTGATCCGGGTGTTCGAGACGCTGACGGAGTCGACCATCGGCGAGCTGCGCACCATTTACAGCGCCGACGCACATTTCGCCGACCCGTTCAACGCGGTACAGGGCATTGATGCGATCGAGCAGGTCTTTCGCCACATGTTCGCCACCCTCGAGCAGCCGCACTTCGTCGTGACTGGATCGGTCGTGCAGGGCGAGCAGACCGTGTTGTTGTGGGAATTCCGGTTCCGGTTTCGCGCGTTTCGCAGGCAGGTGGACCAGAGTGTGCCCGGCGCCAGTCATCTGCGGCACGACACCCGGGGACGCATCACGCACCACCAGGACTACTGGGATGCGGCCCATGGCCTGTACCAGAAGATGCCGCTGATCGGCGCAGTGATGCGCTGGTTGCGCCGACGCGTCAACGGTTGACCGGCGCGCCGGGCGAGTACCGGCTCAGGACGGTACCGTGTCGGCGAAGCTGGCGCGCAGCATCAGCTTGTCCTGCAGCCGGGCCAGGTTGGGATGTTCGCTACGCCACGCGATGTCGGGGAAGCGGAAATCCAGGTAACCCAGCGCACATCCGACTGCGATGTCGGCCAGGCTCAGGTGGATGCCGGCGCAAAACGGCTTGTCGGCCAGGCCACGCGACATGGCCTTGACGCTGGCCTGTACCTTGCCGAGTTGGCGATCGATCCATTCCTGGCTGCGCTGCGCCTTGCTGCGGCCGTCCCAGGTGGCTTCCAGTCGCGCCAGGATGGCGGCATCGAGCACGCCGTCGGCCAGCGCTTCCCAGGTCTTGACTTCGGCCCGTTCGCGCCCGTTGGGCGGGATCAGCTTGCCCACCGGCGACAAGGTGTCGAGATACTCGACGATGACGCGGGAATCGAACAGCGCTTCGGCACCCTCCATCACCAGGCATGGCACCTTGCCCAGCGGGTTGGAATCCCCGATCCGGGTCTCGGATGACCAGACGTTGTCGGTCACGTATTGGTAGTCCAGCTTTTTCTCCGCCATGGTGATGCGCACCTTGCGGACATAGGGGCTAGACGATGATCCGATGAGTTTCATGGCTGGGCAATTCCGGGTGTGTGGGGCATTCTAGCCACCACCATGGCACTCCGATACGGGCCGGCGTACCCGATGTGCCCACCTACAATCGCCGGATGACTTTCTCTCCCGTTTCCGCCTTGTCGCCGCTGGACGGCCGTTATGCCGCCAAACTCGAACCGCTGCGCCCGCTGATGAGCGAGCTGGGCTACATGCGGCGCCGGGTGCAGGTGGAAGTCGCCTGGTTCGTGCATCTGAGCGATGCCGGTTTCAAAGAGTTCAAGCCGCTGAGCTCCGGAGCCCGTACTTACTTGCTCAAGCTGGTCAAGAATTTCGGCGAGGCCGATGCCCAGGCCATCAAGGAGATCGAGAAGACCACCAATCACGATGTGAAGGCGGTCGAATACTGGATCAAGGGCAAGTTCGAGTCGCGCCCGGAACTGCAGAAAGCCGGCGAATTCGTGCACTTTGCCTGTACCAGCGAAGACATCAACAACACCAGCCATGCCTTGCAGCTGCGCGCCGCACGCAACATCGTGCTGCTGCCGGCGCTCGACCGGCTGCTGCTCAAGCTGCGCGAAATGGCCGGCGCCTACGCCGACGTGCCGATGCTCAGCCGCACCCACGGCCAGACCGCCAGCCCCACCACCGTGGGCAAGGAGATCGCCAATGTGGTGATGCGGCTGCAGACCGCCTGCGACCGCATCTCGGGTGTCAAGATCCTGGCCAAGATGAACGGCGCCGTCGGCAACTACAACGCCCACCTGTCGGCCTGGCCCGACTTCGACTGGGAAGCCTTCAGCCGCGCCGTCATCGAATCCCCGGAGCCCACCGCCGAGACCGGCGTGCAGACCTGGGGCCTGGGCCTGACTTTCCAGCCCTACAGCATCCAGATCGAGCCGCACGACTACATGGCCGAATTGTTCGACGCCGTCGCCCGTGCCAACACCATCCTGATCGACTGGTCGCGCGACGTCTGGGGTTATGTCAGCCTGGGGTATTTCAAACAGAAGCTGCGCAAGGGCGAGGTTGGCTCGAGCACGATGCCGCACAAGGTCAACCCGATCGACTTCGAAAATGCCGAAGGCAACCTGGGCCTGTCCAATGCCTTGTTGCGCCACCTGAGCGAGAAGTTGCCGATCAGCCGCTGGCAACGCGACCTGACCGATTCCACCGTGTTGCGCAACATGGGCGTGGCGCTCGGTTATGCGTTGCTGGCCTACGAATCGCTGGCCGCCGGGCTCAACAAGCTCGAGATCAACAAGCCGGCCATCGCCGCCGACCTGGATGCGTCCTGGGAAGTATTGGCCGAACCGATCCAGACCGTGATGCGGCGCTACGGCCTGCCCCAGCCCTACGAGCAGCTCAAGAACTTCACCCGCGGCGCGCCGATGACGCGCGAGCTGATGCAGGGATTCATCGCCAAGCTGGAGATCCCGCAGGACGACAAGGACCGTCTGCTGGCCATGACACCGGCCAGCTATACCGGCAAGGCGGCCGAACTGGCGCGCCGCGCCTGAACCCCGGACGGTCCGCATGGCACTCAAATCCACGGTGTTCCGGGCCCACCTGCAGATCGCCGACATCGACCACGCCTATTACGCCGACCACCCGCTGACGCTGGCCCGCCATCCGAGCGAGACCGACGAACGCATGATGGTGCGGCTGGCGGCATTGGCGCTGCAGGCCCATACGCTGCAATCAGTCTGCAACGGCGACGGCACGCTGGCCTTCGGCGCCGGCCTGTCCGACCCGGACGAGCCCGACGTCTGGCTGCGCGACTTCACCGGCCAGACCCGCCTGTGGATCGAGGTCGGCCAGCCCGAGGACAAGCCGCTGGCCAAGGCTTGCGCCAAGGCCGACGCCGTGGTGCTCTACTGCTTCAGCCATGCCGCCGAGGTGTGGTGGAAGGGCATCGAGAACAAGCTCACCCGCTTGCGCAACCTCAGCGTGTTCCGGATGCCGAGCGAAGCCGCGCAGGGCCTGCAGGTGCTGGCACAACGCAGCATGCAGCTGCAGGCCACCGTGCAGGACGGCAGCCTGATGCTGGCCGACGACCGCAGCGCCGTCGAAATCACGCCGCTGCGCTGGAAATAGGCATCGTCCCATGGCCGAGCAGATTCCGGTGCTGGCGAGCCCATCGATCCTCCTGCGTCCGCTGGCGCCGGACGACGGCCCCGCGCTGGTGGCGGCCGCCAGCGACGGCGCCCTGTGGAACCTGCCCTTCACGGTCGTGCCATCGGCCGCGACCGTCAAGGCCTACCTGGCCACGGCATTGCAAGGCCTCGCGGCCGGCACCGTCTGGCCGTTTGCCATCGTCGACGCCCGCGGCAACGCCGTGATCGGCTCCACCCGTTTCTGGAAGATCGACCGCATCAACCGCAAGCTGGAGATCGGTCACACCTGGTTGTCGGCCACGTGGCAAGGCACACGGGCCAATACGCAGGCCAAGTTGTTGCTGCTGACGCAGGCCTTCGACGCCATGGCCTGTGTACGGGTGCAATTCACCACCGACGTGCTGAACGAACGTTCGCAACGCGCCATCGAACGACTCGGTGCCGTGCGCGAAGGCGTGGTGCGCCACGAGCGCATCATGCCCGATGGCCGCAAGCGCAACTCGGTGCGCTACAGCATCATCGATTCGGAGTGGCCCCAGGTCCGCGAGCGCCTGCAGGCGCGGCTGCAGGCGACGGCACCGGCGACCGATCACCGGACCGGCTGACGCTCGCGCGCGCGCTCGGCGTAGCGGTTGAATCGCCAGGACGTGCCCTCCTGCGTGATGCGCCGCCAGGTGGCGCGTTTTTCCGCCGGACGCATCTCGGTCCAGTACTGCACCTCCTCGAAACTGCGTCCGCATCCCTTGCAGGTCGCATCCCCCTGGCTGGTCGAGCAGATGGCGATACACGGCGTGTCCGGCGTGGTCTCGTACCAGGCCAGCCAAGCCGCGAAGGCCTCGCGCGGAAACGTGAACTCGTCGGCCAGCGACTCGCGGTGGTAGACCATCTGCGCGTAGACCTCGGCCAGTGCACGGACCTCATGCGCCAGCGTGATGCCGTCCGGCGACGGCTTGCGCTCGCGCCAGTGGTTGATGGCCGACTCGATGTCGGTGATGTGAATGCCTGTCATGGGAACCCGGATCTTGCCACGGCGCGCTCACGCGGCGATGGTATGCTGCCCAACCATGAAACTGATCGTCAAATGGCTTCTCAGCGCCTGCGCGCTGCTGGCAGTCGCCTACATCTACGGCGGCGTGGCCGTCAGCAGTTTCGGCAGCGCGCTGATCGCCGCCTTCGTGATCGGGCTGCTCAATACGGTCGTGCGGCCGATTCTGGTGGTGCTGACCCTGCCGGTCACGGTGGTCACGCTGGGGCTGTTCCTGTTCGTCATCAACGCATTGATGTTCTGGTCCGCCTCCGGGGTGCTGGACGGCTTCCAGGTCGACGGATTCGGCGCCGCGCTCATCGGCTCGCTGATCTACTCGGTGCTCAGCCTGGTGATCCAGTCAGCGCTCGAGGGCTTGTTCCCGCAGCAATGACTGCACCTGGCGGGTGCGGGTGTCGATGATCGACGCCTCGATATGGTCCACCCCCGGCGTGCTGCGCGCCAGGCCCTGCGCGGCCTTGAACCGGTCGACGGCGGCGGCGTAGTCCATCAGTGCGACCTGCGCCTCGGCTTCGGCACGGATCGCCCGCAGCACCTGGCCCTGCGCCGTATTGGCGCGACCCAGCATCTGCCACGCACCGGCATCGCGCGGGTGCAGCGCAACCCAGGACTGCAGGCCGCTGGCAGCCTGCGCCGCCTGGCCCTCGCGGATCCAGACGCGGGACATCAGCAGCAACTCGGCGCGTCCGTTCGGCACGATCTCGGGCGCCGGCTGGTCCGACAACAATGCAAGCTCGATCGCCAGCAGGCGGGACAACCGCTGCGCCGGCGCGTCCCCCGTTGCCGAAAGTGCCTGCAGTCGCGCCAGCAAACCCTTGGCCGCCGGGAAATCGCGCATCTGCGCCGCAGCCAGTGTTGCGGCGTACAACACGCCGGCCTGCGCCGCAGGTGATTGCTCGGCCAGCCTGGCTACCTGGGCCTGGGCGACCATGTCGCGCAGGGAGTCGATCGCCGGGTTGGCCAGCACGCGCGCACGGGCGCTGGCCATGGCATGGTCCATCAGCAATGGCGGGCTCGTGCCGCCGGCGCCCAACGGCAGCCGGCCCTGGACGTCGGCAATACGCTCGGACGTCAGCGGATGGCTGCGCAGGTAGGGAAAGGCGCCGTTGTCGTTCAGGCGCGAGGCGGCCTGCAGTTTCTCGAACATCGACGCAAATCCCGCGGGCGCGAAACCGGAATCGGCCATCAGGCCGAATCCGACCCGGTCGGCCTCGCGCTCCATGTCGCGCGAGAAATTGAGCTGGTTCTGCATCGCCAGGGCCTGACCGCCCGCCAGCAGCGCGTTGGCCGCATCGGTGTTCTTGGACGCCGCCATCGCGCTGAGAATCATGGCGCCGATGATCCACGGCGTCTGCGCGTTCTGCTGGGTCGTCAGGCGCGAGATATGGCGCTGCGTCACGTGGCTGAGTTCATGCGCCAGCACCGAGGCGAGCTCGTCGCGGCTGGTCACGACGGCGATCAGGCCCATGTGCAGGCCCAGGTAGCCGCCGGGCAACGCGAACGCATTCACGCTGCGGTCGCGCCCCATCATGATCTGCCAGGCGAACCGCTGTCGCAGTTCGTCGGACATCTCGCCGCGCTGGTATGCGGCCTTGAGCAGGGGCTGCCAGATCGCGTCGACATAATCGGCCAGCACCGGGTCGTCGATGTAGTCCGGGTCGCGGAAGATCTCGCGCGCAATACGGTCGCCCAGGCGCCGCTCGGCGCTGGCCGTCATCTCGCTGCCGTCTCCCATGACCGGCAAGCTGCTGCTGTTGGCCCGCGTCCCGGACGACGTGACGGAACCGGTCTGGGCCTGCGGCGCCGACACGACCAGCGACGTCAGCACCAGTGCGACGAGAGCGCGACGCACGTGCAAGGAGGCCGTGCGGCCGCCACGCGAGCGAGCATGATTCATCAAAGGCATGGACGTATGATGCAGTACGCGGGTCAATGGTTCGTCAATCGAAGGTATCCAAATGCTTCCGGCCGGCGGTCCGCGACCGCGATATCTATCACCAGCGTTATCCGAAACCGGCATGAACACCCTGACCCATTTTGACGCACACGGCCAAGCCCACATGGTCGACGTTGCGAGCAAGACCAGCACGCACCGCATCGCGGTCGCCGGCGGCCGCATCGACATGCATGCGGCAACCCTGGCCATCATCGAATCCGGCACCGCCAAGAAAGGCGACGTGTTGGGTATAGCGCGCATCGCCGGCATCCAGGCGGCCAAGAAAACCAGCGACCTGATCCCGCTGTGCCATCCCCTGGCGCTCACGCGCGTGGCCCTCGAATTCGAGACCGTGCAGGCCGACGCCACCCACCCGGCCAACATCATCTGCCGCGCCACCGTCGAGACGGTCGGGCCGACCGGCGTCGAGATGGAAGCCCTGGCCGCCGTCCAGATCGCGCTGCTCACCATCTACGACATGTGCAAGGCGGTGGACCGCGGCATGACGATGAGCGACATCAAGCTCTTGCAGAAACACGGCGGGCAGTCGGGGAGTTTCATCGCGGGGTGAGTCGCTGGTGGCCGACATCGACGACCCGTCACGGGTCGATCGCCGGCAGCTCCGCCACGGGCTCGCGGGTCTCGCGCCAGTGTGCATACTCCTTCGGATACGCGATCCGCATGCGGCGCATGTAGAACACGGCTTGGTCCGTGTCGCCCAGCACCAGCGCACTGTCGATCAGTTTCTGCACTACCCGGGCCTCGGGCGAGAAGTGCAACAAGGCATGCGCGCTGCGGTTGATCGACGCCGCGTTGTCCGGGGTGACGCCGGTCAATGTCAGCGCGGCAAACCGGATCTGGTTGCGGAACAACCAGGAGTCCTGGACCTTGGCCAGCGTGTTGTCCCGGTACGCCGGCGCGCGCAGGGCCGGCGCCAGGTAGACCTGGCTGACGCGGTGGTACTGCCAGGCGGCATAAGCGACGGCCAGCAACGCTGCGACGGCCAACACACGGCCGCTGGTCACCATGGCGGTCGACACGCTGCCGCAAGTGTCAGCCATCGGTTGGCCACTGTCTGCCGACGGCGACCTACGCCACAAGATCCAGGCGGCAAGCACGACCGCGATTTGGAACGGCCCGTACCACAACGGGTACTCGAGCAGGCTGTGCAGGCCGACAAGGGCCAGCACAGACCAGGCCAGACGCCGGCCGTCATCCGTCTCCTGCCATGGCCGGGCCCGCAACACCAGCCATGCGATCAACGCACATGCCAGCAACGCGACCGGCACGCCAAGTTCGACCGCCAAGTGCAGCGGCAGGTTATGCGCGTTGTCCAGGATGTCGCAAAACCGCGCGCCCGTATACACGTTGATGAAGTGGGCATAGTCGAGTTCGCCCCAGCCCCAACCACCCCAAGGTTTCTGGGCGATCAGCTGCAATACATTGGCCCACAGCAGGCGACGACTTCCACAGACCCTGTCTGTATCACCGAAGCGCCCTGCTATGCCGCTGCTCCACGGATCCAGCCCAGCCAGCAGCGGCAGCATGACCGATGCGCCCGCGTAAACCGAGACGGCCAGCCCAAGGCGCAGTGCCATGCCCGGGACCGCCTGCGTGCGCCAACACATTGCCAGCAATACCAGCACCACCAGCTGCAACAAGCCGGTGCGTGACGAAGATATGGCGTCAGCAGTTGCCAGCAATGCTACTGCCAGCAAAAGCGGCAATGCCACAGGCAAGGCCCTGCCGATGGACGCGGCACCGCGACCGCCCAGGCGCCACCGGGCCACGGGACCCCACAAGAGAACCGCCAGCCCGATGCCGATCAGTGTGGCGAACTGGTTGCGCTGGCGCAAGTTGCCAAACGCATCGCCCAGCCCTGTCACGTTGACCCATGGCTTGAACGAACCACTGACACCAAAGAACTGCAACAAACCGATCGCACTGCTCAAGAGGGCTGCAATCAACCACGCCCATGCCGCGCAATGTGCCACGTCTACCCGGCGCCACTGTGCGACGAGCACCCACACGGACAAGCAGGCCGCCGACACCAGCCAAGGCAACGTGGCCGGCGACGGTCCGCCAGCAAATGGCCAGACCCATGCGAGTACCAGCGCGGCCGTGCCGATCGCTGGTGCCAACGACTGCGACGACACGGCAATCAATCGCACGCTCCGGCCAAGGCGGCTTCAGCGCAGCCAGGGCACGGCTGCGATCGAAGCTGACTGCTGTGCCTGAACCTTCCACATCTGCTGCACCGCCTCGCACTGCACCAGAGGGCGCACGTGGCACATGCGGCGCATCCACAACGCAGCTTCCTGCGGACGGTCGTTGAGTGCCAATGCCGCGCCAAGCTTCTGGTACAGACCGGGATAGGCATTGGCCGACGCCACGTCCCGCACCCATTGCAACTCCTTGTCCGTCATGCCGGCACGCGGCTCGAAACGCACCAGTCGCACGAAGTCGACCCATTGGTCGAGGACGATCAGGTCGGGAGGCTCGGCGGGCGCCGTCTTGATGTTGGCCCATTCGAACCGCAGGGAACGAAACGCCGTCTCGACCCTGAGGTAATCATGCACGATCAGCGACAACATCAGTGCCGCCGCCATCCAGATACCCGCCAGCGCTGGCCGACCCAGCGTGAAGACTGCGTGTGCACCCAGGCGTGCCTCCAACATGCCGATCACCATGCCCACTGGCAACAGGAAATAGGCGTAGTTCAGCGGCAGCTCCAGCATCGCGTGATTGGCCACAACGAGCAGGAACAGAACCAGCACCGCGTTTTCCGCGCTCGCAACCGCACGAAACCGGCGCCAGGCCCACCATGACAACCAGCCACCGACAGCCAGTCCCAACGGAATCCCCAGCCACAAGACCAGATCCAGGAACAGGTTGTGCGCATGGGCGAAATAAATATGCATCGGCCGGTGATCCAGAGCGGCCTCGAGTTGTGCCTGGCCCACCTGGTTGATGCCGTAGCCGAACCACGGGTGCCGGGTCGCAGCATCGATGAACATCGCCCAAATCGCGGGGCGAGCTTCGCCGGTCTTGCGTGCGATTTCGGCGGAGTAGGCCGTGGTGGCGCCCACCAGTTCCACGCTGAGCCAGGTCGTCGACATGACACAGACAATGAAGTACAGACCCAATGCCGTCACCGCCCAGGGTGCGCGCCGATCCGGCCACAGGGCCCGCCAGTACCAACTCAGTGCCACGATCACGGCCACGCCGACCCAGGCGGCGCGCGACGCTGTCAGCGCGATGCCGAACAGAAGATACAGCGCCGCGGCACAGGCAATCCAACCGCGTACCAGGCCACGAACATGTGCCCACGCCAAGGCCAGCACCCCCCACAAGAGGAAAGTGGCCAATTGATTGGGTTGGCCGAAGTTCGCATAGGGCCGACCATACCAGCCGCCCATGGCCCACATGTCGAGCCGGTCCATGCCCAGCCACTGGTTGAACTGCAATGCAACCGACAGGATGGCCGCGATGAAGATGGCCAGGAACAGGTAGTCTGCCAAGTGCCCTGCGCGGGCCCGCTCCCAACGGGTACCCACGACGATGGCCAGAGCGAAGCCCAGCAGATATGCGCTGCTGACCCAGGCATTACCGGCTGAACGGATCAGGCCGGCGGCCCATTGCAGACCCGGCACAACCGCCAGCAGGCCAGCCAGCAGGGTGACGCCAAACACCGGTGTAGCCGCGGGACGCAGCACCACCACGACACCGGCACCCACCAGCAGCACGGCCGCACTCCAGGCGTCCTGGTGGAATGCGGTCCAGGGCGGATAGTGGTTGGGCAACAACCATGCGAATTGCAGCATCAGGGCCCACATCACGGGCCACAAGGCAGACTTCATGTGTTGTTGCACGGTGGATGAGCTGTTGAAGCGAAGGCCGGAGCGACGAAGATGGAAGTGTGACGGGCGCTTTCACCTGCAGGAAGAAAAAAGGCCCCTGACGGGGCCCTTCTTGCCTGAGGCAACAATCGCAGATTTACTTGCAGCTTGCCGGCAAGTACTTGGCATCCATGGCCGGGGCGCTGGCAATGTTGCTGGCCGCGCAGGTCCAGACGACTTGGCCGTTGGCAGCCAGAGCGCCGGTGAACATCACGCCCTTGCCGGTAATGGCGTTGTCGCCCTGGGCAACCGCCAGAATGGTACCGCTGATACCCGAACCGCTGTACTCAACCGTCGAAACGTACTTGGATGCCTGCGGAGCAACCGTGATGCTGCCCATGTCGCCGTTGGCTTGGGCGGCTTCAGCAACAGCAACCTTGGCCGAAGAGGCCGCCAGGATCACTTCCGACACCTTGGCGCGGACCGTGTAGTCCTGGTACGCCGGCAGGGCCACGGCGGCCAGGATACCGATGATCGCGACAACGATCATCAATTCGATGAGGGTAAAACCTTTTTGCATGGAACGCTTCATTTGATAACTCCTTGGGTTGAGATGACTGGCACGACAAGCACTGAAAACTGACGGAGCTCTATCAGCACGTTCTGTGCCAGGCTCGGAAACGCGGTTTTCAGGGAGTTTTGCGACAGAAATGGTCGCAAAACGTCGCGGATACCCATATCCGACGACTTTGACAGGCATCGCATGACAAAAATGTCATGCCATAAATGTCACTTGATGCAGACCTGCCGGACCATCTTGATGTCCGTCAGGCCCATCAGGATCTTCTCCATGCCGTCCATCTTCAACGTGCGCATGCCGCCTTCGACGGCCTGGGAAAACAGCTCGGCGACGCGGGCGCGCTCCTGGATCAGCTTCTTGACCGCATCGTCGGACACCAGCAGCTCGTGCAGGCCGATCCGCCCCTTGTAGCCGGTGCCGCCACATTTGTCGCAACCCACCGCTCGATACAGCTTGAGCTGTCCGTTCTCGCCATAGTGATTGACCCAGTTCTCGACCAGCTTGCGGGCCTCGCCGGCATAGTCGGCCTGCCAGGACTTCGAATGGCGCAGCTCCTCGGCGTATTCGGCCACGAACAGGCGCAACTCGTCAGCGTCGGGCAGGTAGGCCTCCTTGCAGTCGCAGAGCTTCTTGGCCAGGCGCTGCGCCAGGATGCCCAGCAAGGCGTCGGCGAAATTGAACGGGTCCATTCCCATGTCCATCAGCCGGGTGATGGACTCCGGCGCGGAGTTGGTGTGCAGGGTCGAGAACACCAGGTGCCCGGTCAGAGACGCCTCGACACCCATGGAGACGGTTTCCTTGTCGCGCGACTCGCCGACCATGATGATGTCCGGGTCGGCGCGCAGGAAGGCGCGCATGACCAGCGCAAAGTCGATGCCGGCCTTCTTGTTGATCTGCACCTGGCGCAGGCCCTTCTGCGTGATCTCGACCGGATCCTCCGCGGTCCAGATCTTGGTGTCCGGCGTGTTCAGGAACTTCAGGATGGAATGCAGCGTCGTCGTCTTGCCCGAACCGGTCGGGCCGCAAACATAGAACAGGCCGTAGGGTTTGCTGACCGTGGCCTCGAGCCGGGCCTTGTTGTGAGGCGTCAGGCCCAGCTTTTCCAGCGGGATCGGTTCGCCGGCGGCCAGGATCCGCATCACGACGTCTTCGACGCCGCCGGCCGACGGAATCGTGGCCACCCGCAGCTCGATGTCCAGCGGGCCGTATTTCTTGAACTTGATCTTGCCGTCCTGCGGCTTGCGGCGCTCGGAGATGTCGAGGTCGCACATGATCTTGAGCCGGGTGACCATGGCCTGGCGGAAATGCGCCGGCACCTCGATGTAAGGCACCAGCGAGCCATCGATGCGGAACCGGATGCCGGTCTTGAGCTTGCCCGGCATCGGCTCGATGTGGATGTCGGACACCTTCTGGTTGTAGGCGTCGATGATGACCTTGTTGACGAACTTGACCAGTTCGTTGTCGGCGGCTGCCGACTCCAGCGAGTCGTCGTTGTGGCCATCGTCGATCGGCCCGCCATCCATGTCGGCCAGCAACTGGTCGATCGAGCCGCCCTCGACACCAGCGCCGTACAGCTGGGCCAGTGTGTCCTGGAACTCGGTCAGCGTGGTGACGCGGTAGGCGAACTTGGCGATGCGCGGAAACACCTGCGGCACGACTCGGGCGCCCCGCACGGCCTCCGGATCGACGCACATGATGACCAGGCCATCGGGCGATTCCTCAAGCGGAATCCAGCCCTGCTCCTCGATGAACTCGCGCTTGAGCGGGCCGTGCAAGGCTTCGGAGCGGATCCGCCCGGCGTTGAACGGCTCGTAGGGCACGCCGAAGAAGCGGGCCAGCGAAGGGCCTATCTGGGCCGGCTTGACCTTGAACTTGCTGATCAGCACCTGCTCGACGGCCAGGCCCTCGCTGCGGGCATCGACCAGGCATTGCTCGAGCTCGGCCTCGGAGACCACGCCATCAGCCACCAGGCCGTCGAACTTGGTGGCCTTGTGGCGTGCTGCGTCGCTGGCTTTCTGCATGCGCTGGCGAATCGCCGTGGCCAGGGTCTTGCACAGCTGGGCGACACCTTCGACCTCAAGCGCGCCGAAGGGCTGGTCGCTCTTGTTGTTGATGATCTGCAACACGCCATGCAGCACATCGCCATCGAGGATGGGCGCCACCAGCATCTGGCGCGTGCGGTAGCCCGAACGCTTGTCGACCTCCTTGAGGAAGTTCAGCGACGGATGGATCTGCTTGAGCGTGTCGTCGTCGTAGACGTCGGCCAGGTTGAGCTGCTGCTTGCTGAACGCCACGTAACCCGCCAGGCTCTGCGGCGAGATCGGCAGCTTGAGATCGCGGCTGCTGTTCAGGCCGGTCTTGACCTTGGAGACGATGGCGGTGCGGTCCTCGTTGACCGCATACAGCGTGAGGCGGTCCGCATTGAGCAGCTTGCAGATGTCCTGGCTGGTATCCAGCATGATCTGGTCCAGGTTCTCGGTGTCATGGATCCGCGCTGTGACATGGTGCAGCTGCTTGTAGAACAAGGCCTCGAAGGTGATGCCGCGCTTGTCCGGCGGCAGCTTCTGGCTTTCGAAGAAATCCTGCTCCGACGAACGACCGCCCGTGCCGGGTTTGAGCACCGCGCTCATGGTCGCGACTCCCCGCGCCGGTTGGCGCCCAACGGCATGGTGGCGGGCAGCAGGCGGGTCACAGGTCGAACTCCTGGCCGGCGCGCAACCAGCGGATGTCATGGGTCACGTTGGGCCCGGAAATGGACGTTTCGTCGAATTTCTGGATCTCGGCCATGATCAGATCGGTTTCCGCCGGCTTGGTGTGGGTGATGTAGATCGGGTAACGCTGGTCGTTGCGGATATTGTCCAGTTCGTCGGCCAGCACGCCGGGCGACAGATGCAGACTGAGCTTGGCCAGGTCCTTTTCACGGTTGCTGAACGCCGTCTCGATGACCAGCATCGCCACGTTGAGCTGGTTGACCCGCTCCCAGAACGCAGGGTTGCGTTCGGTGTCGCCGGAAAACACCCAGCAACCACTGCCTGCCGTCACAGCATAACCGACCGCCGGCACCGTGTGAACCGCCGGCAACACCTCGAGCAGCTTGCGGTTGATCTCCAGCGTCTGGCCGGTCTCGATCTCGTGGAAGCTGATGAAGGGCGCCTCCGGTGACGGGATGCGGCTGAAATCGGGCCAGATGACGTCGTTGAAGATATGCGCCTTGAGCGCCTGGATGGTTCCGGCCAGCGCATGGATCTTCAAGGGCTGGCGACGCCGGGAGGCGACGGCATCGACCATCAGCGGCAGCGCCGCGACGTGGTCGAGATGGGAGTGCGTCAGGAAGACATGTTCGATGCGGCGCATTTCCTCGAGGGAAAGATCGCCCACGCCGGTGCCGGCGTCGATCAGCACATCGCTGTCGATCAGAAAGGACGTGGTCCGGCAGTCCTTGGCGATGGCGCCGGAACAGCCCAGCACACGCACTTTCATGGCGGCCCTTATTTCGTTTCGAAATTGGTCGCACCGTCCCACTCGAGGTCAAACGGAAGCAGCCGCATTGAGGCTACACGTTCGGAGTAGAGGTGGTAAAGGTATTTTTTGGCATTCATGCGCAGCAAATTCATCATCAGCAGATCGCATTGGTCCCAGTCCTGGGCCCGGTAGGCCTTCAGAAAGGATGCCCAGGCCTTGAGTTCGGCCTCCGTCTCCGCACCGATGCGGTTGTTCGGCGCCACCGGCCAGAAGATCGCGACGGCCTGGTCCTTGCCCTTGACCCGGACCAGATCCAGCTCCTGCCAGCCGAACGCCGGCGCCAGCTTGCGCGCGGAGTCGCTGACCACGGTGTCCACGCCATAGATCTTGGACAGGCCCTCGAGCCGCGAGCCGAGGTTCACGGCGTCGCCGATGACGGTATAACTCTTGCGGATGTTGGAGCCCATGTCGCCGACACACATGTTGCCGGTATTGACCCCGATGCCGATGCCGATCTCCGGTATGCCCTTGGCCCGGTGTTCCTCGTTGATACCGCGTACCGCGTTGGCCATCTCCATCGCCGACTTGACGGCCAGATGGGCGTGGTCCGAGGTCTCGACCGGCGCCCCCCAGAACGCCATCACGCAGTCGCCCATGTATTTGTCGATCGTCCCGCGGTTCGCGCGGATGATGCCGGTCAGCCGGGTGAAGACCCCGTTGAGCAGCGCCTGCAACTGCAGCGGCTCCATCTGTTCGGACATCTTGGTGAAGCCCCGCATGTCGCAGAACATCACCGTCATTTCGCGGTTCGTCGCCTCCATGCTGTAGCTGTCCGGGTCCTTGACCATCTCGTCGACGAGTTCGGGCGGCACGTAGGTGCCGAACAGTTGCGCCAGTTCACGCTTGGACCGGCTTTCGACGAAATAGCCATAACTCATGTTCAGTGCAAAGGCGGTCACGCCCATGACCAGGGCACTGGCCAGCGGCAACACCAGCCCCGAGCCCAGGTACAGCCACAGGTTGAGTCCGGCCACGGCCGCCAGCACCAGCACGCTCAGGATCACGGCCCGCGTGGCCGTGACCAGCGGCAGCGCAAAGGCCAGGATCAGGCCGGACACCAGCAGCACGACGACCTCGTAGCCGACCGCATAGTCGGGCTTGACCAGCGTCTTGCCGTCGAGCAGGCCCGAGATGACATTGGCGTGCGCCTCGACGCCCGGATACACCTCGCTCACCGGGGTGACCCGCAGATCCTGCAATCCAGGCGCCGTCGTGCCCACCAGCACGATCTTGTCGCGCAAGGACTCGGGCGGAATCGACTTGTCCAGCAGGCTGGCCGCCGACACATAACGGAACGAGCCGCCCTTGGGGCCGCCCAGTCCGCGGAACGGGATCAGGGCTGACACTTGTTCATCCACCGGAATCGCCAGCGTCTTGCCGCCCAGCTTGAGCTGGATGCTTTCGAGACCCTGGTAGGTGCGCGCCAGCATGCGCTCCTTGGGGAATCCGGGCGCGACCGTGGGCAGCCCTGCCAGCAGCCGGAACATTGCCAGCGACAAGGATTCGTAGTACTTGCCCTGGTAGTCGGCAATCAGCGGCAGCGAACGCACGACGCCGTCGCTCTCGGGAATCGGGTTGAAGTGACCGGCGATCGGCGCGGCCTTGGCGATCGGCGCGATGTTGGAGCCGTAACCGTCCCAGGTCGTGAACTTGATCGGCCGCCCCTGCAGCGCCGACTTGTCCATGACCGGCTCGGGCAACACGCCCGAGGTATGGCCATCGCGATCGCCAGTGAGGTAATAACCGAGCACCACGGCCCGTCCTTCGAGCGCCTTGGCGAACATCGCGTCGTAGTCCAGCGAGCTCTCCATCTGGCGCAACTTGTCGACGAAACCGGGCTGGTCACGCAATTCGTTCTGCGCCAGCTCGCGCAGCCGCTTCAGGCCGGAGCTCTCGTCGGCTTCGGCGAACACGATGTCGAAACCCAGCAACGCGATCTTCTGGCGGTCGAACAGTTCGTTCGTCAGCTCGGCCAGCCGGTTGCGGCCCCAGGGCCACCGCCCCACCTCGGACAGGCTTTTCTCGTCGATGTCGACGATGACCACGCGATCGTCGAGCGTGCGTGGCATGGTTGCACGCAGGCGGGAGTCGTAGATGATGTTGTCCAGCCGCTCCAGCACCCCGAGTCGCACCGCGCCCGCCGCATGCAGCAGCGCGAAGATCAGGGGGAGCAGCGTGACGACGATCCGGGGCCAGTGCTTGAGAAGTGCACCCATGGCGGAATCATCCAGCAGGCCAGTGCGCCGCCAAGGAGTTCGTCAAGCGACCCGGCCCTCAACCCTGCACGAATTGCATCTGCGTCCCGGCCAGTTCGATCAGGTCGCCATTCTTGAGCGACACCGGATCGGTGCCTATCGGTGCGCCATTGAGCGATGGGTTGCCGACGCCTTCGACGTGGTGCACCACATAGCCATGCTGGCGCTTGGTGATCGCGGCGACGGCCACGCCCGGCTTGCCGATCGTGGTGACCACCTTGGTCAGCGGGACCTCACGCCCGGCTGCGGCGCCCGACAGCACCTTGATCGATGCCTGCGCGGTGGAGCCGCCGGCAACCGGTGCCGATGGGCGGGTTGCCGGGCCGCCCGAGACCGACGCCGGACCGGACACCGAAGCCGGTCCGCCAAATCCCGACGACGGCGGCGCAGCCAGCCCACCCGGACCCGACTTGACCATCATGGTCTTCTCGAATCCTTCACCCGTGGCTTCACCGACAAACTTGATCTTGTACTTGCCGACCTCGACGGTATCGCCGTTGTGCAGCTGCTGCTTCTTGACGGCCTTGCCATTGACATAGGTGCCGTTGGTACTGTTGAGGTCTTCGATGAAGACGTCACTACCGGCCATCTGGAACACCGCATGTTCCCCGCTGATGGCCAGGTTGTCGATCACCACATCGTTGTACGGTCGACGGCCCAGGGTCGTCCGGTCCTTCGTGAGCTGGACCTCCTTGATGACGACACCATCGATCGATACGATCATTTTCGGCATGACCGACTCCTATTTCCAGGGCAGATTTTCATATTACACATGAGCTTACTATTTTCCCAACAGTCTGGAGATCAGGCCACGCTTCTCGGTCGCAGGCTCTGCCTGGACCAGCAACACCGAGATATTGTCTCGGCCGCCATGTTCGTTTGCGACCGCAATCAGGATGTCTGCCTTCTGGTCCATCGGCACGGGCCCCCCGAGGATACTGGCAATTTCGGCATCGTCAACCATGTCTGACAAACCATCCGAGCACATCAGATAACAGTCGCCGACTTCGACCGCGTGCTCGTTGATCTCCATCATGACCACGTCCTCGACACCCAGCGCGCGCGTGACCAGGTTCTTGATCGACGAGCCCACGGCCTGCTCCTGCGTGATCAGGCCCGCGTCGATCTGCTCCTGCAGCAGCGAATGGTCCTTGGTGATCTGACTCAGCACGCCGCCACGCAGGCGATAACAACGCGAGTCGCCGATATGGCCGAGGATCAGCGTGTTCTCGTGGAACACGCCAACAACCAGCGTCGTGCCCATGCCGGAGTACTGGGGGTTGGAGCCCGACGCATTGAAGATGGACCGGTTCGCGTTGTCGACGCAGATCTCCAGCGCCCGGCGGATCTCCTTGACCTTGGCATGTTTGCCGGTTTCACTGAGCCAGCGCGCCATCTCCGACTTGATGAAGGCAGTGGCCATGCCACTGGCGATCTCGCCGGCGTTGTACCCGCCCATGCCATCGGCCAGCACCCCCACGCGCGATGCCTCGTCGACGGCCACGGCATCCTCGTTGTTGTCCCTGGCCCGGCCTGGATCCGTCCGCGAATGAAACGTGTAGTGCATCATGATGTCGGGTCAGATCTCGACATCCGGCACCGTCGGGCCCGAAGCAGGCCCGGGCTTGTCATCCCGACGCGGCTGATGATGCACCGCGGTCTTCTCGAACCCATCATCGGACGGCTGCGGCGCCTGCGTGCGATGCACGACGGTCTTCTCGAAGGCTTCGCCCGACGCAGCCGCATGGGGCGACTGGTGCACCGCGGTTTTCTCGAACCGGTCGTCCGCAGGTCGGGTCGTCTGCGCGTGGTGCACGGCCGTCTTCTCGAACGCGGCCGAGGCCGCGACCGCGGACGTGGCCAGCACCGCCGTTTTTTCATGGCCGCCGGTGGACGCCGCGGACGGCATGCGCCCGGTCGCCGACACGGCCGAGCCCGATCCGCCACCGCCGTTGCCGCCCATTTCGGCCAGCACCGAGCGCAGGTCCGCGGCGAACTGGTCGCCGTCCTGGTAACGCGTCTCCGGCCGCTTGGCCATGGCCAGTGCCACGAGGTTGGCCAGGCTTTCGGGCAGCTCGGCGCGGATGGTGCGCAGGTCCGGCGCCTCTTCGTTGGCGATCTTGTACATGAGCTCGGCCATGGAGTCGCCGCGGAACGGCAACACGCCGGTCAGCATCTGGAACAGCATCACGCCCAGCGAATACAGGTCGGAGCGGCCGTCGACCTTCTTGCCGGCCAGTTGTTCCGGCGACATGAAGCTCGGCGTACCCAGCACCAGGCCGGTCTTGGTCTTGCTCGAGTCGGTGATGCGCGCAATACCGAAGTCGGTGACCTTCACCGTATCGGAGTCGTGCTCGTACATGATGTTGGCCGGCTTGATGTCGCGGTGCACCACGTTCTGCTTGTGCGCATAGGCCAGCGCCTCCGCGACCCGCGCCACGATCGACAACACCCGCGGCACCGGCAGCAGGTTGCCGTCCTTGCAGAAGTCCAGCAGGTCCTTGCCCTTGAGGAACTCCATCGCGATATAGGCCAGGTCGTGTTCCTCGCCCGCATCGAAGATGGTGACGATGTTCTGGTGCTGCAACCGGCCTGCCGTTTCGGCCTCGCGGAAGAAACGTTCGCGCGCATCGACCAGGTCGTCCCCCGAGAACTCCTGGGACAGGGCCATGGTCTTGATCGCGACAACACGGCCGATCTTCGGATCCTTGCCGAGGTAGACCACACCCATCGCGCCCTTGCCCAGTTCCTTGTCGACCTGGTAGCGCCCCAGCATGGGTTTCTCGACCGAGCCGCCGTCGAGCAGCATGGTGCCGCCGGGGTGCGAACCGCCGCCGCCGAGCATGACGGTCTCGGACAGGTTCTTGGCCCGGTTGAGCTTGGCCTGCAGGTCCTTGTAGTCCTTGTCGTAGGTGGCCATGTGCTGGTAGACCGCCTCCGCCTTGTTGAACTGGCGCTTGCGTTCGAAGTCCAGAGCCAGGCTGTACAGGTTGCCCATCACCGCGTCGCCGAACGGCACCCGGCGGAAACGATCGAAGGCGGCGTCGAGCTGGCCCTGGCCCTGCAATGCCAGGCCCATCATGCGGTTGGTCTCGGCCGACTCCTCGTCCGACTTGAGCTTGCCCGCCTCGGTGACCAGGAAACGTTTGGTCGTCAGCGCCAGGTGGCCGATGGCCAGCAGCATGGCGGGAAACACGAGCTTGATCCAGGTCGCATTGCCCGACAGCAAGCCGAACTCGGTTCCGAGCAGGGCGACGAACAGCACCAGCGTCACGATGGCCGCGGTACCGGCCGACAGGCGAGGCAACACGGCGATGACATAGGCTGCCACCAGCAGGAACACGCCCAGCGTGGCCCAGACACCCCAGCCGGGCTGGACGATGAAGTGCTCGCTCAGGATGCTCGAGGTGATGTGCGCAATGGTCTCGGCAGGCGACAGGCCGGCACTGCCGGGCACCGGAAACTGCACACCGACGCCGGCCGCCGTGGCACCGATGATGACGATCTTGTCGGCATACTTGGCCGCGGGAATCTTGCCGTTGAGCACGTCGTAGAAGGAGTCGACCGCAAACGCCGGCCGGCCGTCGCGGCCCTTGTAGAACTGCGGCAGCATCAGCGCGCCTTCGTCCGTCTTGACGCGCAGGCGGCCGATCTGCACCGACTCCCCGGTGTTGAGCGTGACGTCGGATGGCCCCAGGTTCAGGCTCTTGGCCGCCGCCAGCAAGGCCATGGACGGCACGGCACTGCCGTAGTAGTCCACCAGCAGCGGCTCCAGGCGAACCGAGCCGTCGACGTCCTGGATCTGGTTGAGGTGGGCGACGCCGGCCGCCGCCGCGCCGATCTGCTCGATGGGAACCTGGCCGCTGATCGCCGGGATCGCAAAACCGGGTTGCGCCGGGATCGCGCTCTTGCGCATGAACTCCGGCAACGGCTTGTCCGGATTGCCCTGCGGCTCGCCGAGGGCGAATACCGAGGGCACCAGCACGTTGCCGGCGTTACGCATGCTGGCAGCCAGGACGGCGTCGGTATCGAGCGCGAGCTCGGCTTCGGCGATCACCCGTGCCAGCGGCGTATTGGACGCATCCGCACCCGCCGGCAGCAGCGACTTCATCTGGCGGATGAAACTCAGCCCGCGGTCCACCTGCGGCTCGATGAAGAACACGGTCTCGACGATGGTCTTGGCCTTGGCCGCCGACAACTGGTCGATCAGTCGGGCGTGGATGTCGCGCGACCAGGGCCAGCGGCCGATGTTCGCAATGCTCTGGTCGTCGATGGCAATGATGGCGATCCGGTCTGACGGAACACGGGAGGTGCTGGTGCTGCCGAAATCGTAGAAGCGGCGCTCCAGCGTGCCGATCAGGTCGGTGACCTGGTTGAGCAGCAGGACCGCGACCACCACCGCAAGGCCTGCAAACCAGTCGGCGCGCCAGAACTGAGCACTTTTAGAAGAAGATTTTGTTGCCACGTTCCAACCCACCCGGTTATTTGGTTCCCGCTAGCATGGCGCATGTGACCCGGAACCTGCCCGAGCGAGCCCACATCCCCCAATGAGAGTAGGCAACGTTAGCAGACCATGCCGGTGCAGACAAGAGACATGTTGACACACTCTTGTCGTTTTTTTGCACATTCGGCCACGGCATCGGAGATCGGTCCTGACGGTGGCTGGCCGGGACCGTGCCGTCGAACCGGCGGGTTCAGGCCGCCTCTTTCGCGCGTCCGCGCATCACCACGCCCGCCAGGTAGACCAGCAGGGCGCCGGCAATGCCCAGGCCGTAATACCAGGTCTTGGTCTGCGGCAGCCATTCGACCACGGCAGGATCGGTATGCGCCATCGTGCCCGCGATCCAGCCAAGCAACATGCCGCCGATGGTGATGATGATCGGGAAGCGGTCCATCAGCTTGAGCACCATCTGGCTGCCCCAGATGATGATGGGCACGCTCACCAGCAGGCCGAAGATCACCAGCGGCAGCTGATGCTGCTCGCCGGCGCCGGTGGCTGCGCCCGCGATCGCGATCACGTTGTCCACGCTCATCACCAGATCGGCGACGATGACGGTCTTGACCGCCGCCCACAGGCGGTCGCTGCCTTCGATGTTGGAATGTTCATCCTCGTCCTGGGGCGCAAGCAGCTTGACGCCGATCCAGATGAGCAGCGCGGCTCCGACGAGCTTGAGGTAGGGCACCTGCAACAGCGTCAGCGCAAAGGCGATCAGCACGACGCGCAGGAAGATCGCGCCCGCCGTACCCCACAGGATGCCCTTGGTACGCTGCTCGGGCGGCAGCTTGCGACACGCCAGCGCGATGACGACGGCGTTGTCGCCACCGAGCAGGATGTCGATCATGATGATCTGACCGACGGCAATCCAGAAATGGGCGGTGAGGAATTCTTCCACGATGGTCCTTCAATGACTCAAAAGCCAGCTGGCCTGCCTGCACCACGACGTGGCGCGGCCCGGCCCCTGGCAGGCGGCGCAGCGAGCGACCGAGGATGCTTTACAGGACCGACTTCAGCAGCTTGCCCATCTCCGAAGGGTTGCGCGTGATCTTGAATCCGCACTCCTCCATGATCGCCAGCTTGGCATTGGCGGTGTCATCCCCGCCCGAGATCAGGGCGCCCGCATGGCCCATGCGCTTGCCGGCCGGAGCCGTGACACCGGCGATGAAACCGACCACCGGCTTCTTCATGTTGTCCTTGCACCAGCGCGCCGCCTCGGCTTCGTCGGGCCCGCCGATCTCGCCGATCATGATCACGGCGTCGGTGTCCGGATCGTCGTTGAACGCCTTCATCACGTCGATGTGCTTGAGTCCGTTGATCGGGTCACCGCCGATACCCACGGCGCTGGACTGACCCAGGCCGATGTCGGTCAACTGCGCGACGGCTTCATAGGTCAGCGTACCCGAGCGCGACACGACGCCGATGCGGCCCTTGCGATGGATATGGCCCGGCATGATGCCGATCTTGATCTCTTCGGGCGTGATCAGGCCGGGGCAGTTCGGGCCCAGCAGCAAGGTGTTCTTGCCACCGGCCGCCACACGCGCCTTCATCTTGTTGCGCACCTCAAGCATGTCGCGCACCGGAATGCCTTCGGTGATGCAGATCGCCAGGTCCAGGTCGGCCTCCACGGCTTCCCAGATGGCGGCCGCCGCACCCGCGGGCGGCACATAGATGACCGACACCGTGGCGCCGGTCTGGGCCGCGG
This sequence comes from Comamonadaceae bacterium G21597-S1, assembly GCA_027214345.1. GTDB lineage: Bacteria > Pseudomonadota > Gammaproteobacteria > Burkholderiales > Burkholderiaceae_C > CAISIP01. Next base: position 451,359 of record JAPWHR010000003.1, on the reverse strand, counting down.
CATCCTTGACCGAGCCGAAGATCGGAATGCCGAAGACCGACTCACCGGCCTTCTTCGGATGCACGCCGGCCACGAAGCAGTTCTTGCCGTTCGCGTATTCCTGGCACTTCTCGGTGTGGAACTGACCGGTCTTGCCGGTGATGCCCTGCGTGATGACCTTGGTGTCTTTGTTGATCAGAATGCTCACTTGAACTCCTTGACCTGCGGTCGCTCGGTTGCCGGCGGATCGCCTGCTGTCGCGCGCCCGGGTCTCTCGTTGGTTGACCGGTTTAGGGAATTACTTGACCGCGGCGACGACTTTTTCGGCCGCTTCGGCCATGGTGTCCGCGCTGATGATCGGCAGCCCGGACTCGGCCAGCATCTTCTTGCCGAGTTCTTCGTTCGTGCCCTTCATGCGCACCACCAGCGGCACGTTGAGGTTGGTCGCGCGGCAGGCGGTGATGACACCGGTGGCAATCGTGTCGCATTTCATGATGCCGCCGAAGATGTTGACCAGGATCGCCTTGACCTTGTCGTTCTTGAGCATGATCTTGAAGGCCTCGGTGACCTTCTCGGGGGTGGCGCCGCCACCCACGTCCAGGAAGTTGGCCGGCTCGGCGCCGTACAACTTGATGGTGTCCATGGTCGCCATCGCCAGGCCGGCGCCATTGACCAGGCAGCCGATCGTGCCGTCCAGGCTGATGTAGGCCAGGTCGAACTTGCTGGCCTCGACCTCGGCCGGGTCTTCCTCGTCCAGGTCGCGGTAGGCCACGATCTCGGGCTGACGGAACAAGGCGTTGGAGTCGAAGTTGAACTTGGCGTCGAGCGCCTTGATGCCGCCGCCGCCTTCGAGGATCAGCGGATTGATCTCGACCAGCGAGGCGTCGGTGTCCATGTAGCACTGATAGAGCTTCTTGAGCACATCGACACATTGCGCGACGGAGCCGGCCGGCACCCCGATGCCATTGGCCAGCTCGGTCGCCTGCGCGTCGGTCAGGCCGGCAGCCGGGTCGACGAACACCTTGAGGATCTTCTCCGGCGTTGCGTGCGCCACCTCTTCGATGTCCATGCCGCCTTCGGACGAGGCCATCAGCGCGACGCGCTGCGTGGCCCGGTCGGTCACGACCGAGACGTAATATTCCTTCTTGATGTCGGCGCCGTCCTCGATCAGCAGGCGGCGGACCTTCTGGCCTTCGGGGCCGGTCTGATGCGTGACCAGCTGCATGCCCAGGATCTCGCCAGCCAGCGTCTTGACTTCATCGATGGAGCGCGCCAGCTTGACGCCACCGCCCTTGCCGCGGCCACCCGCATGAATCTGGGCCTTGACCACCCACACCGGACCACCGAGCTTCTGCGCCGCCTCGACCGCCTCCTGAACCGTGAATGCTGCAATGCCGCGCGGCACCGGCACACCGAATTTGCGCAAGATTTCCTTGCCTTGGTACTCGTGAATCTTCATGAGGTTTCTCTCGGGATAGGAACAAACCCACGGCGCTGGCAGACCCGTCCGGTTGCCAGCCCATAGTGGACACCGAAGCCGTCAAATGTATCATGGTGCAATGCGGCAATCGCTGCGAGAAATACGTAGCGCGATTGCGGCACGTACAGCCAAAAACGAAAGGGCCCGCGATGGCGACAGTATTCATTGACGGCGAAGCCGGCACCACGGGACTGCAGATCCGCGAACGCCTGCAGGCGATGCAGGGTGTCGAGATGGTCAGCATCGCGCCGGAGTTGCGCAAGGACCCGGATGCCAAACGCACGCTGATGGCACAGGTCGACCTGGTCATCCTGTGCCTGCACGATGACGCGGCCCGCGAGTCAGTGGCCATGATCGACGACATCGCCAAGCGTTCCGGCAAGCCCGGACCGCGCATCATCGACGCCTCCACGGCGCATCGCACAGCCCCGGACTGGGTATTCGGTTTCCCGGAACTGGCCGCCGGCCAGCGCGACGCGGTCGCCAAGGCCGACCGCGTCAGCAACCCCGGCTGTTATGCCACCGGCGCCATCGCGCTGATCCGCCCGCTGCTCGATGCCGGCGTGTTGCCGGCCGACTATCCGTTGTGCCTGCCGTCAGTCAGCGGTTATTCCGGCGGCGGCCGCACGATGATCGAGGCCTACGAGGCCGGAAGTGCGCCTGCCTACGAACTGTACGGACTCGGCCTCAAGCACAAGCACGTGCCCGAGATCATGCGCCATACCGGATTGACGCGGCGCCCCTTGTTCGTTCCGTCGGTGGGCAACTTCCGCCAAGGCATGCTGGTGCAGATGCCACTGCACCTGGATACGCTGCCGGGCAAGCCGTCGGCGCGCGACCTGCACGATGCGCTGGCCCGCCACTATGCCGGCAGCGAGTGGGTCACGGTCGAACCAGCCCCCGAGGACGGCAAGCTCGACGCGCTGGCGCTGGTGGACACCAACAAGATGGAACTGCGCGTGTTCGCCAATGACGCCGGCAAGGACGGGTTCGCCCATGCGGTGCTGATCGCGCGCCTGGACAACCTGGGCAAGGGCGCCAGCGGCGCGGCGGTGCAGAACCTCAAGTTGATGCTCGGCCTTTAGCAGCCGGCGCGCCGGACACCTCACGCCGGCAAACGCCGCTACGCGTCGAAACCTGCCGGCAGGCGAAGCGTCGCGCCGCTGCGTCAGGCGCCCGACGCGTCGGACGTCTCGTCGAGCATTTCGTCTGCGCCGGACACCACGCGGCGTATCGTGTCGCCCGAGAAGCCGCGCGAGGCCAGGAAACGCAACTGACGTGCCCGCTGCGCGGCATCCGGTGCCCCGGGCGCTTCGGCATCGCCTGCGCGCGAGCCGAACTTCTTGCGCCACACCTGGCGAGCCCGCGCGAGCTCGGTGGTCTGCAACGCGGCCAGCGCCGCGGCCGCCTCGTCACCCGCAACCCCCTTGTGTTGCAGTTCCTGCCGAATGCGGGCCACGCCCAGCTTGGCGGCACGCTGGTGCACGACGGACTCGACGACACGTTGTGCGTCGATGAATCCCTTGGCCTGCAGGTCGTCGAGCACCTTGCACAGCTGCCCGGGCTCGACCTCGTGCCGGCGCAGCTTGCGCTCGAGCTCGGTGCGGGAGTGCTCGCGCGTGGAGAGCAGGCGCAACGCGCGACCCTTGAGCGAGGGTGGCGGCAGCGGCATCGTCGTCAGGCCGCGGCGTCCGCCTTCTTGCCCTTGGCAGGTTTGCCGCCACCACCGTCGACACGCTCAGGCAGCAGCGGGATGCCCAGCGACTCGCGCACCTTGTTCTCGATCTCGCGCGCCAGCTCCGGGTTCTCGCGCAGGAACTCGCGTGCGTTGTCGCGCCCCTGGCCGATCTTCTCGCCGTTGTAGGCATACCAGGCGCCGGACTTGTCCAGGATCTGGGCGTTCACGCCCATGTCGATGATCTCGCCGTGGCGGCTGATGCCTTCGCCGAACAGGATGTCGAACTCGGCGGTCTTGAACGGCGGCGCAACCTTGTTCTTGACGATCTTGACCTTGGTCTCGTTGCCGATCGACTCGTCGCCCTTCTTGATCGTGCCGGTGCGGCGGATGTCCAGGCGCACCGAGGCGTAGAACTTGAGCGCATTGCCGCCGGTGGTGGTCTCGGGGCTGCCGAACATGACGCCGATCTTCATCCGGATCTGGTTGATGAAGATGACCATGCAATTGGTCTTCTTGATGTGGGCCGTCAGCTTGCGCAGCGCCTGGCTCATCAGCCGGGCCTGCAGGCCGGGCAGGGAGTCGCCCATCTCGCCCTCGAGTTCGGCCTTGGGCGTGAGCGCCGCCACCGAGTCGACGACGATCAGGTCGACCGCACCCGAGCGCACCAGCGAGTCGACGATCTCGAGCGCCTGCTCGCCGGTGTCGGGCTGGCTGATCAGCAGGTCCTGCAGGTTGACGCCGAGTTTCTGCGCGTACTGGATGTCGAGCGCGTGCTCGGCGTCGACGAAGGCGCACTGGCCGCCGGTCTTCTGCATCTCGGCGATGGCCTGCAGCGTCAGCGTGGTCTTGCCGGACGACTCCGGGCCGTAGATTTCGATCACCCGGCCGCGCGGCAGGCCGCCGACGCCCAGCGCGATGTCCAGCCCCAGCGATCCGGTCGAGACGACCTGGATGTCCTCGATGACCTCGCCTTCACCCAGGCGCATGATGGTGCCCTTGCCGAACTGCTTTTCGATCTGGGCCAGCGCCACTTGCAGGGCCTTGGCTTTTTCGCTGTTGGCGGGAGAGAGGTTCTTGACGGGGGCGTCCATGGGAATTCCTTTTTAAAACAAGGGCTTGGAAAGAGTTTGCATCTGATGTTAACAACAGGCTGGATGCTTGCACAGTAGTTTAGATCAGTTCATTGGATTTCGAGAACAGTTTTTTTAGTCAATTTGATTTACGATAATCCGGATGCAGGCAACACCCCGCTCCGCCGTCTGGCGCCAGGCCCACCTGGGCCGCCTGGCCGAACTGGCCCGCCTGCGCTTCGACGCTCGCGTGCTCGCCCTGATGGCCCGCAACGCCGAACTCGCGCTGTCCTTGTCGCATCTTGCGGCACGCGGCAAGCTCGGCGCATCCCACATTCAGATTACGCGCCACCTCGCCGAAGACGGCAGCGGGTTGACCGAACTCGCGCGCCAGGCCGGCATCACCAAGCAGGCCATGGGCAAGCTGGTGGACCAGTGCGCGGCCTGGGGCCTGGTTGAACGCCAGCCCGACCCGCGCGACGCACGGGGCGTGCGGATCGTGTTCACCGACAACGGACGGCAATGGCTGGACGCCTACCGGCAGGCGGTCGAGCAGGCCGAGGCCGAATTCCGGCTGGCGGTCGGCCCGGAGGTCGCCACCGTCGTGCTGCTGGGCCTGGAGGCCTATGTCGCCTGACGCTCGGCACGGGCCACGGGCCTGGGCCCGCGTCGCCGCGGCGCCTAGAATCGATTGCGAACCGGCACCGACCGGCAACCGACAGCGGCCCGCCCCGCAGGAGGAGACATCCATGCGTATCCTGATTGCCGAAGACGATGGCGTCCTGGCCGACGGCCTGCTCCGCGCCTTGCGCGGCACTGGCGCCGCCGTCGACCATGTGGCCACCGGCAGCGAGGCCGACGCCGCGCTGATGACCAACAAGGAATTCGACCTGCTGATCCTGGACCTGGGCCTGCCGAAGATGCATGGCCTGGAAGTGCTGCGCAAGCTGCGCGCGCGCGGCTCGACCGTGCCGGTGCTGATCCTGACCGCCGCAGACAGCATCGAGGAACGGGTCAAGGGCCTGGACTTCGGCGCCGACGACTACATGGCCAAGCCGTTCAGCCTGCAGGAACTCGAGGCGCGGGTCCGCGCGCTGCTGCGCCGGCGCATGGGCGGCGCCTGCGACAACATCCGCCACGGCCCGCTGGTCTACGACCAGTCCGGCCGCGTGGCGACGATCGACGGCCAGATGGTCGACCTGTCGGCACGCGAACTCGGCCTGCTCGAAGTGCTGCTGCAGCGCGCCGGACGCATGGTCAGCAAGGACCAGCTGGTCGAGCATCTCTGCGAATGGGGCGACGAGGTCAGCAACAACGCGATCGAGGTCTACGTGCACCGGCTGCGCAAGAAGATCGAGAAAGGCCCGATCCGCATCGCGACTGTGCGTGGCCTGGGGTATTGCCTCAAGCTGCTACCCGGCGAGCCGGCCACCACGACCGCCCCGACCGCGACGCGCCCATCCACGGCAACGTGAAACTGTTCCAGCGCGAACAGCGTTCGCTGTTCGGCGAAATCCTGGACTGGATGCTGACGCCGCTGCTGCTGTTGTGGCCGATCAGCCTGGTGCTGACCTGGTTCGTCGCACAGAGCGCTGCCGGCAAGCCCTTCGATCAGGGGCTGGAGATCAACGTCGGCGAAATCGCGGCACTGGTGCATACCCGCGACGGACAACTGCATTTCGACATGCCGATGCCGGCGCGCAAGCTGCTGCGCGCCAGCGAATCGGACACCATCTACTACCAGGTCATCGGCGCGCGCGGCGAGTTGCTCGGCGGAGAGCGCAACCTGCCGCTGCCGCCGCCGGACGAGTCGCCGTTCTTCGGCCAAGTGCGGCTGCGCGACGACGACTACCAGGGCGACGGCTTGCGCGTGGCCTACAAGTGGCTCGAGGTCGACCTGCCCATGGGCCGGCCGGTACTGGTACAGGTGGCCGAGACGCTGGACAAGCGCGCCGTGCTGGCCACCGAGATCGTCAAGGGCGTGATGCTGCAGCAATTCATCATCCTGCCGCTGGCCGTGCTGCTGGTCTGGCTCGGCCTGGCTTATGCCATCAAGCCGCTGAACCGGCTCGAGGAACGCATCCGCGCCCGCAAGCCGGACGACCTCAGTCCGCTGGACGACCGGTCGGTGCCGCAGGAGGTCGCGCCCCTGGTGTCGTCGGTCAACGACCTGCTGCAGCGCCTGACCAAGTCGATCGAACACCAGAAACGTTTCCTGGCCGACGCCGCGCACCAGCTCAAGACGCCACTGGCCGGCCTGCGCATGCAGGCCGATCTGGCACAACGCGAAGGTGTCAGTGCCGAGGAGTTCAAGCTCTCGCTGCGCCAGATCGGCAACGCCAGCATACGCGCCACCCACACCGTCAACCAGTTGCTCGCGCTGGCGCGCGCCGAGGGCAGCAGCACGGCCATGGCGCGACAACCCTGCGACCTGGCTGAACTGACGGTCGCGGCGGTGCAGGACTGCCTGACCCGCGCCAACGACAAGGCCATCGACCTGGGCTACGAAGGCGAGCCCCCGGGCGCCAAGGGCGTCGTGGTCGACGGCAATGCGACCTTGTTGTCTGAACTGATCCGCAACCTGCTGGACAACGCCATCCACTACACACCCTCGAGCCCGGAGCATCCCGGCGTGGTGACGGCCCGGGTGCTGGCCGATCCGTTCGGCAAGGTGCTGCTGCTGCAGGTCGAGGATTCCGGGCCCGGCATCGCGCCGGCGGAACGCGAGATGGTGTTCAAGCCGTTCTACCGCGTGCTGGGCAGCGGTGTCGACGGCTCGGGCCTGGGCCTGCCGATCGTGCTCGAAATCGCCCAGTTGCACCGCGCCATGGTCAGCATCGAGGACACCGACAGCCGTCTCGATCCGCCGGGCTGCCGAATCGTGGTGCGATTCGACACCTCGGTCGGCTCGGGCGAGGGCCACAACACCGGGTAAGGCTTCGGTAAGACCCCGGACGTATCCTGTCGGGCGGGCCGGCATGCGGTGCGATGACGCACAACGACGTGCGCCCGGGCCCCAGGAACGAACAACGAGCGAGGAGGCGACATGATCCGGACCCGGGGCCAGCAACGGCTGATCGCGCTGTTTTTTGCGGCACTGATGGCACTGAACTATCCGCTGCTGTCGTTGTGGAGCCCGCATGCCACGGTATTCGGCCTGCCGCTGTTCCCGACCGCGCTGTTCGGCCTGTGGGCGGCCCTGATCGCGACCATGGCCTGGCTGCTGGAACACGCGGGCGACTGACAGCCGCCGCCTGCAGGCATACGCCATGTTGTCAGCCCCCCTGGTCGTCGGCGCTTCCTTCGCCTACCTGCTGCTGCTATTCGCAGTGGCCAGCCTGGGCGACCGCCGCGCTGCGCAAGGACGTTCGCTGATCGGCAACGCCTGGGTCTACGCCTTGTCGATGGCGGTGTATTGCACCGCGTGGACGTATTTCGGCAGCGTTGGGCGCGCGGCCAGCGCCGGCATCTGGTTCCTGCCGATCTACCTGGGGCCCACGCTGGCCATGGTGCTCGCATGGCTGGTGGTGCGCAAGATGCTGCGTATCGCCAAGAGTTACCGCATCACCTCGATCGCCGACTTCATCGGCAGCCGCTACGGCAAGAGCCCGCTGCTGGCGGGGCTGGTCACGCTGATCACGGTGGTGGGCATCATTCCCTACATCGCGCTGCAGCTCAAGGCCGTGTCGGTCGGGTATGCGGTCATGACCACGCCGCTGGGCCAGCCCATGGCCGAACAAGGCGCGTGGTGGAACGACAGCACGCTGTATTTCGCGCTGGCGCTGGCCGGCTTCACCGTGGTGTTCGGCGCACGCCGGCTCGACACATCGGAGCGCCACGAAGGCATGGTGGCGGCGATCGCGTTCGAGTCGCTGGTCAAGCTGCTGGCCTTCCTGGCGGTCGGCGTGTTCGTCACCTACGGCCTGTTCGACGGCATGGCCGACATCTTCGCACGCGCCAGCGCCGTGCCCGAACTGGCAAGACTGCTGGTGATCGAGCCGCCGTTCGCCTACGGCCAGTGGTTCTCGCTCACGCTGCTGGCAATGCTGTCGGTCGTGTTGCTGCCCCGCCAGTTCCAGATCATGGTGGTGGAGAACGTCAACGAGTCGCACCTGCGCCGCGCGGCATGGGTGTTCCCGGCCTACCTGCTGCTGATCAACCTGTTCGTGTTGCCGGTGGCCCTCGGCGGCCTGCTGCTGTTCGGCCCGGGCTCCATGGACCCGGAGGCCTTCATCCTGTCGTTGCCGCTGGCCCACGGCCAGCCGGCACTCGCACTGCTGGTATTTGTCGGCGGCCTGTCGGCTGCCACCGGCATGGTGATCGTCGAGACCATCGCCGTCTCCAGCATGGTCTGCAACGACCTCGTCATGCCCTTGCTGCTGCGCACCCGCCGATTCGGCACGCGCGCCGCCGGCAACCTGACCGGACTGCTGCTGGGCATCCGGCGCGGCGCGATCTTCGTGGTCATGCTGCTGGGCTACAGCTATTTCCACCTGGCCGGCGAGGCCTATGCCCTGGTGAGCATCGGCCTGATCAGCTTCGCGGCGGTCGCGCAATTCGCGCCTTCGCTGTTCGGCGGCATGTACTGGCGCGGCGGCACCCGGCTCGGTGCGATGGCCGGGCTGTTGCTGGGGTTCGCGTTATGGGCCTACACCCTGATGTTGCCGTCGATCGCCAAGTCCGGCTGGTGGTCGACCGATTTCCTGCAATACGGGCCGTGGGGCATCGCCTGGCTCAAGCCCGAGCAGTTGCTGGGCCTGGGTGGCCTGGACAACCTGACCCATTCGTTGTTCTGGAGCCTGACGGTCAACCTTGCCGCCTATGTCGGCCTGTCGTTGTGGCGCGGCCCGGCGCCGGCCGAGGCCAGCCAGGCGCTGCTGTTCGTCGAGGTGTTCAAGCGCAACCGGAACCGCGAGCCGGTGTTCTGGCGCGGCCGGGCGCGGGTGCAGGACCTGGTCGAACTGGCTGCGCGATTCCTCGGCCCGGCGCGCACCCAGGCCTTGTTCGCCGACTATGCCCGCCGCACCGGCGCGCAGCGCATCGAGCTGATCGTGCCGGATGCGCAACTCGTGCGCCATGTCGAGATCGCGCTGGCCGGCGCCATCGGCAGTGCGTCGGCGCGGGTCATGGTCGCCTCGGTCGCCGACGAGGACGCCCTGGTGCTCGAAGACGTCATGCAGATCCTGGACGAGGCCAGCCAGCTGCGGGCCCATTCGATCGAGCTCGAACAAAAGTCGGCCTCGCTGGAGCGGGCGACCTCGGAGCTGCGCGCGGCCAATGCCCAGCTCAAGAGCCTGGACCGGCTCAAGGACGACTTCATGTCCTCGGTCACGCACGAATTGCGCACGCCGCTGACCTCGATCCGCGCACTGGCCGAACTGATGGCCGACGACCCCGACATGGCGCTGGCCCAACGCCAGCAGTTCATCGGCATCATCGTCACCGAGACCGAGCGCCTGAGCCGGCTCGTCAACCAGGTGCTGGACCTGGCCAAGATCGAGTCCGGCCACGCGCAGTGGCACAACACCGATGTCGACCTGGTGCAGCTGCTCGAACAGGCGGTCCAGACCACAGCCGAGGTGTTCCACGAACGCGGCGCCCGGGTCGAGCTGTCCGTGCCCGACCATCCGGTGGTGTTGCGCGCCGACCCGGACCGGCTGACCCAGGTGGTGCTCAACCTGCTGACCAACGCCTCCAAGTACGTGCCCGAACGGACCGGCCGGGTGCAGGTCACGCTGACGACCAGCCGGGACGGCGCACGGGTCCGCGTGCATGACAACGGACCCGGTATCGCGCCGTCGCAGCACTCGCTGATCTTCGAGCGTTTTCACCAGATCCAGGATGACGGCTTCCGTCCGCAGGGCACCGGCCTCGGGCTGCCGATCAGCCGCCAGATCATCGAGCACTTCGGCGGCCGCATCTGGGTCGATGCCGACGCCGGCCCCGGCGCCTGCTTGGTGTTCGAACTGCCGTGGAATACGATGGCATCGGGCGATCCCGCTGCTATGCCTGCAAGCGCCGCGCCACCCGGCCGCGGCACTCCCGAACCGCAATGAGGCATGTTGCCATGGCACACAAGATACTGATCGTCGACGACGAACCCAACATCCTGATCTCGCTCGAATACCTGATGCAGCGCGAAGGCTTCGACGTCGCCGTCGCGCGCGACGGCCTGCAGGCGATCGCTGCCATCGAAGCCGATCCACCGGACCTGGTCCTGCTCGACGTGATGATGCCCGGCAAGACCGGGCTGGAGGTCTGCCAGCATGTGCGCGCGCAGGATCGCCTGCGCGACGTGCGCATCGTCATGCTCACTGCCAAGGGCCGCGAGACCGACGTGGCCAAGGGGCTCGCGCTCGGCGCGAATGCCTATGTCACCAAGCCCTTCTCGACCCGCGACCTCGTGGCCCGGGTGCGTGAACTGCTGGAGGGCAAGGCCGCATGAGACCGGTGGCCACGCCCCGATCCCCGGTCGCCATCCGTCGCACCCAGGCCGACCCATGCCACTGAAGGCGCGCCGCTGGCTGGCCCTGCTGGCGCCGGCACTGGTGCTGGGTGCCTGGAGCGTCCTGCTGGCGGCCGTCGCCTGGTCGGCCATGCCCGAAGACACGCGCGCCGCGGTCGCACCGGCGCTCGAGACACTGGTCGCGCTGGCCGTGCTGGCCTGGCTGATCGCGAGCGCCTTGCTGGCGCGCTGGACGCGCCAGCTGTTTCGCGATCACGTCGAGGCGCCGGCGCGGCTGCAGGACCATGTGCGCATCCGCATCGGCGGCCAGACGCGTGAACCACTGCCGCGCGAAGGGGCGGCCGAGGTCCGCGCGCTCGCCGGCGTCATCGACAGCTTGTCGAGCCAGCGCGACCAGTTGCGCGACGACATGGCGCAGCAGGTGCGCGAGGCCAGTCGCAACGTCGAGCAGGAACGCCGGCGCCTGGCCGCCCTGATGGCCGAGCTGCAGCAAAGCGTGGTGGTCTGCAACCTCGACGGGCGCATCCTGCTGTACAACAACCGCGCCCGGCTGCAGTACCAGGCGCTGGCGCCGCAGCCGGCCCTGGCCGACGGTGCGGGAGCCATCGGGCTCGGCCGCTCGATCTATGCCGTGTTCGATCCCAAGCTGGTGGCGCATGCGCTGGACACCATTCGCCGTCGGCTCGACCGCGGCGCCGCCAACGCGTCGGCGCAATTCGTCACCACCACCCGCTCCGGGCAACTGCTGCGGGTGCAGGTGGCCGCGGTGCGCGACGAACCGACCGCCGGCGACGACGCCGCGCCATCCGCCGCCGCGGCGCCGCTCAGCGGTTTCGTGCTGCTGCTCGAGAACCTGACGCGCGACTTCGAACAACAGTCGCTGCGCGACCAGCTGTTGCACGCGATGACCGAGGGCAGCCGCAGCTCCCTGGCCAACCTGCAGGCGGCACTGGAAATGCTCGAGTTCCCCGACCTGGACGCGCCGATGCGCGAACGCTTCCTGGCCGTCGTGCGGGAAGAATCCGCGGCCATGAGCGAACGGGTGCAGCAGCTGGCGCAGACGGCGTCGAAGAACCTCAAGACACGCTGGCCGATGGAGGACATGCTGGCCGCCGACCTGGTCGCCGTGGTGGCGCGGCGCATCCATGCCATCGAGGGGTTGCAGGTGTCGAACACGCCGGTCGACCCCGACCTGTGGCTGCGCGTCGAGAGCTTCTCGCTGATGCAGGCGCTGGCCTACCTCGCCGAGCGCCTGGCCCAGGAATTCGCCGTGCGCCGGTTCACGGTGCGCCTGGCGGCCGAGGGGCCACACGCACAGCTTGACCTGGTCTGGCAAGGAACCGCGATGAGCACCGAGACGGTGATGGCCTGGGAACTGGACCCGATCCGCATCGGTGGCGAATCGACGCCGCTGACGGTGCGCGACGTGGTGGACCGCCATGGCGGCGCATTCTGGTTCGAACGCAACCGCGCACGCCACGAGGCCTGGTTCCGCATCCTGCTGCCACTGGGCGGGGCGAGCGCCCGCGACGCGCGGCGGGCCGCAGCGGTGCCGACACTCTCGCCCGAGGACCACCGACCGACCTTCTACGACTTCGACCTGTTCAAGGCATCGGACATGGCGCGCGACCTGCAGGACCGCCGGCTCGACGACCTGTCCTATACCGTGTTCGATACCGAAACCACTGGCCTCGACCCGTCCAGGGGTGACGAGATCATCCAGATCGGCGCCACGCGTATCGTCAACGGCAGGCTGCTGCACCACGAGGGTTTCGAGCAGCTGGTCGATCCCCGGCGCACGGTGCCGGTGACCTCGACGAAAATCCATGGCATCACGCCCGACATGCTGCACGGACAACCCGACATCCGCACCGTGCTGGGCGCCTTCCACGCCTATGCCCAGGATACCGTGCTGGTGGCGCACAACGCGGCTTTCGACATGCGTTTCCTGCAGCTCAAGGAGGCCGCCAGTGGCGTGGTGTTCGACCAGCCGGTGCTCGATACCTTGCTGCTGTCCGACCTTGTCCATCCGCAGCAGGAGTCGCACGGACTCGAGGCACTGGCACAACGCCTGGGTGTTCAAGTCGTCGGCCGGCACACCGCGCTGGCCGACGCCATCGTGACGGCCGAGGTGTTTCTCAAGCTGGTGCCGCTGTTGGCGGACAAGGGCATCCACACGCTGGGGCAGGCGCGCGAGGCCGCGCAGAAAAGCCGCTTCGCGCGGGTGCAGTACTGAGCCGCGCGGCGCCCGTGCTGCCAGCCCGGCCCGCTACGGGCAGGGCCGCAGCGACCGCCCCGCCAGCACCGGCTGCAACTCGTCGAGCCGGGACCGCACCGCGTCGTCCACCGGCGTGATGCGCAACATGCTGGCGCGCGACTCGGCCGCTTCCTGCACCACCTGGGCGGTGCGCACACCGCGCTTGACCAATGCCGCGAGTTCGGTGGCGGCGCGCTCCTCGGACTCAAACGTCCCCAGCGACAGGCCCGGCTCCAGCGCGGGGCTGGACACCGCGTCGGCACGCACGTTCAGCGCCGCAAGTTCGGCGCGCTTGCGGGCCAGAGCCGGGGCATCGGCATATTTGCCCATGTAGACGATCCAGCGCGGGGGCACCAGCACCTCGTTCAACGACCAGGAACCCGCAGGCAACACGGCCTGCGCGGCCTGGCGCAGCGCGGTGGCCTGCGAGTCGTCGAACAGGCCGGCCTGCAGGCAGGACGCCGTCGCTTCGGGCGGCAACGCGCGGGCCTGTGCCTCGGCCGGACGCGGCGCGCCTGTGGACACGATGATCAGTGCCTCGGGGCGAATCTGCTGGTTCAGGCGCTGCGGCTCGGCCTGGCGCACGGGCCCGAAGCCGTAGGCGCGCAACATGTCGTGCGACCATGCGTAATAGGCCGCGTTGAGCAGGACCAGCAACAGGACGAGCAGGCGCAGCACCGTCGCGCCTCAGTGGTCGCCATGCCGCGCTGGCACCGGGCGCACGCTGACTTCGGCACTGTTCACGAGCTTCATACCGGCGGAAGTATGCACCAGCAAGGCGCCGCGGCCGTCGACTCCGCCGGCGGTTCCGGTGAGGCCATCGCTCAGTTGCACGACACGCCCGCGCAACACGTCCCGCCGGTCGAATTCCGCGTGGAACGCCGCGAACCCCTGGGCCTCGAACAGGCGCAGCGCCTGCACCAGCGGTGGAGCCACGCGCGCCAGCACCGCGGGCGCGTCGAGTTCGGGCAGCAGTTCCCGCAGGCACGCGGGCGCGGTGGACAGGCCTGCCGGATCACGCGGCGCGATGTTGATGCCGACACCGACCACGACGAAGCGACTGCCGTCGGCGCCGGTGGACGCGGCGGCGGTCTCGATCAGGATGCCGGCCAGCTTGCGGTCCTGGAACCAGAGGTCGTTCGGCCACTTCAGCCCCAGCGCCGGATGCAGCGCCCGCGCGACACCGACACCGACGGCCAGCGACAGGCCGGACCAGTCGAGCGGCGCCAATGGCATGCCGAAGGAGAAGGTCAACGATGGCAAGGCGCCCGGTGCCGGCGACCGGCCGTCCGCGGGGCCATCCGCATGGCTGTGCCAGTTGCGGCCCAGCCGTCCCCGGCCGGCGGTCTGTCGCTCGGCCACCAGCAACGTGGGCACGAGGCTGGCGGCGCGTGCGCGCCGCATCAGTTCTGTATTGGTGGAATCCACGCTGGCCAGCACCTCGACGGCGCAGTCGGGCAGGCTGGCCCGCAAGGCCTGCTGCAGTTCCGGGACGGGCCAGTGCAAGGCCATCGCCGGCACGGCCGGGCCGCGTCGGTTCAACGCCCGCGCCGCTTGGGCGCGAGCAGGGTTCCCCGGCAGCTTTTGGCGCCACACCAGCAAGGGTATTCGGCCTTGAGCTTCCTGGTATAGGGCTCGTCGATGATCAGGCCATAGTCGTAGTTGAGCTCTTCGCCGGCGGCGATGTTGCGAAGCGCCTTGATGAAGACTCGGCCGTCGACTTCGTCGGCCTCGCAGTTGGGATCACACGAGTGGTTGATCCAGCGCGACGAGTTTCCGTCCACCTTGGCGTCGATGACCCGCTTCTCGTCGACGTGGAAATAGAACGTGTGGTTCGGATCCTTCGGATCGTGGGGATGGCGTCGCTGCGCCTCCTTCCACGAGATGATCTCGCCCACATATTCGATGATGGTTTCCCCCTCGGGAATCGGCTGCACGGCAAAGACACCCTTACCATGCACGCCGGAGCGGCGGGTCTTGATGCGGCGCTGCTTGGCCGACGACTCTTTGGGGGATTTGGCGGGCACGGCTGAAAATTTGGTAATGTGAACTCGTATGGGCGCGCGCATGTGCGCGCACGTATGTGTGTGCGCGTGTGCGCACGCGAGACATTGGATTGTAGTCAGATGAAAACCCTAGTCATTGCCGAGAAACCGTCCGTCGCCCAGGACATCGTGCGGGCGCTCACGCCCGTGGCGGGCAAGTTCGACAAACACGAGGATCACTTCGAGAACGAGAAATACGTGGTGTCCAGCGCCGTCGGCCACCTGGTCGAGATCCAGGCGCCGGAAGAGTTCGACATCAAGCGCGGCAAGTGGAGTTTTGCGAACCTGCCGGTGATCCCGCCGCATTTCGACATCAAGCCGATGGACAAGACCAAGAGCCGGCTCAACGCCATCGTCCGCCTGGCCAAGCGCAAGGATGTGGGCGCCTTCATCAATGCCTGCGACGCCGGGCGCGAGGGTGAACTCATCTTCCGTCTCATCCAGCAATACAGCCGTGTCAAGCATCCGGTGCGTCGCCTGTGGTTGCAGTCGATGACGCCGCAGGCGATCCGCGACGGCTTTGCCGATTTGCGCAGCGACGAGCAAATGCTGCCGCTGGCCGATGCCGCCCGTTGCCGCTCCGAGGCCGACTGGCTGGTGGGCATCAACGGCACGCGCGCGATGACGGCGTTCAACTCGCGCGACGGCGGTTTCTTCCTGACAACGGTCGGACGGGTGCAGACGCCGACCCTGTCGGTGGTGGTCGAGCGCGAGGAAAAGATCCGCAAGTTCGTCAGCCGCGACTACTGGGAGATCCACGCCAGCTTCCAGGCCCAGGCCGGCCTGTACGACGCCAAGTGGTTCGACCCCAAGTGGAAGAAGGCCGCCGCCAATCTCGCGGCGGGCAATGTCGAAGAGACCGATCCCGAGCTCAAGGCCGACCGGCTCTGGACCCAGGCCGAGGCCCAGGCCATTGCCGATGCGGTCCGTGGCAAGAAGGCCACCGTCACCGAGGAAAGCAAACCCACGACCCAGGCCAGCCCGCTGCTGTTCGACCTGACCTCGCTGCAACGCGAGGCCAACGGCAAGTTCGGCTACAGCGCCAAGACCACCTTGTCGATCGCGCAAAGCCTGTACGAACGCCACAAGGCCTTGACCTACCCGCGGACCGATTCGCGCGCCTTGCCCGAGGACTACCTGCCGGTGGTGCGCGAGACCTTCGAGATGCTGGCCAAGAGCCCGATGAAGCACCTGGCCCCGCATGCGGCCACCGCGCTCAAGGGCAACTACATCAAGCCCAACAAGCGTATCTTCGACAATGCCAAGGTGAGCGACCACTTTGCGATCATCCCCACGCTGCAGCCGGCCCAGGGCCTGAGCGAGGCCGAGCAGAAGATCTACGACCTGGTCGTGCGCCGCTTCATGGCGGTGTTTTTTCCGAGTGCCGAATACCAGGTCACGACGCGGATCTCGTTGTGCGAAGGCCACAGTTTCAAGACCGAAGGCAAGGTCTTGGTCAAGCCGGGCTGGCTGGCGATCTACGGCAAGGAGGCGCAAGACGAGTCCAAGGACGGCGACGACAAGAACGCCGCCACCCTGGTGCCGGTGCAGCCGGGCGAGCAGGTGCTGGCCGAGTCCGTCAATGCCAAGGGCCTGCAGACTCGTCCGCCGCCGCGGTATTCGGAGGCCACGCTGCTCGGCGCCATGGAGGGCGCAGGCAAGACCATCGAGGATGACGAACTGCGCGCCGCGATGCACGAGAAAGGCCTGGGTACGCCGGCGACCCGCTCGAGCATCATCGAGGGCCTGATCGTCGAGAAATACATCCTGCGCGAAGGCCGCGAACTGATACCGACCGCCAAGGCGTTCCAGCTCATGACGCTGTTGCGCGGGCTGGGCGTGGAGGAGCTCTCGCGCGCCGAACTCACCGGCGAGTGGGAATACAAGCTGGCCCAGATGGAGCACGGCAAGCTCAGCCGCGCCAGTTTCATGGCCGAGATCGCGGCCATGACCGAACGCATGGTGAAGAAGGCCAAGGAATACGACCGCGACACGATTCCCGGCGACTACGCCACCTTGCAGGCGCCGTGCCCGAACTGCGGCGGCGTCGTCAAGGAAAACTACCGGCGTTATGCCTGCACGGGAAAATCCGGCTCCGGCGAGGGCTGCGGCTTCTCGTTCGGCAAGACACCGGCCGGGCGCACCTTCGAAGTGGCCGAGGTCGAGCAGTTCCTGCGCGACCGCAAGATCGGCCCGCTGGAAGGTTTCCGCTCCAAGGCCGGCTGGCCGTTCACCGCCGAGATGGTGATCAAGTACGACGACGAGGCAAAGAACTACAAGCTCGAGTTCGACTTCGGCGACGACAAGAAGGGCGAGGAAACCGGCGAACTGGTCGACTTTGCCGGCAAGGCGTCGCTCGGGGCCTGCCCCAAGTGCGGTGCCGCCGTCTACGACCATGGCAAGAACTACGTGTGCGAGAAGTCAGTCCCCACCGACGCGCAACCCACACCCAGTTGCGATTTCAAGACCGGCCAGATCATCCTGCAGCAACCGGTCACCCGCGAGCAGATGAGCAAGCTGCTGGCCGAGGGCAAGACCGACATGCTCGACAAGTTCGTCTCGATGCGCACGCGCCGCCCGTTCAAGGCCATGCTGGCCTGGGACCCGGAAGCGGGCAAGGTCGGCTTCGAGTTCGCACCCTCCAAGTTCCCGCCCCGCAAGGTGCCCGCGGGTGCGGCGGCAAAGACCGGGTCACCGGCCGCGGCCAAGAAGGCCGCCGCCAAGGCCCCGGCCAAGCGCCCCGCGGCGAAAAAGGCCGTAGCGGCGAAGAAGGCCCCGGCCAAGAAGGCCGCGGCCCGGAAAACGCCTGCAGCCGGCACCTTGCAGCCGAGCCCCGCCCTGGCGGCAGTGATCGGCAACGGGCTCGTCGCGCGCACCGAGGTGGTCAAGAAGTTGTGGGACTACATCAAGGCCCACCAGCTGCAGGACGCGCAGAACAAGCGTGCCATCAACGCCGATGCCAAGCTGCTGCCGGTGTTCGGCAAGCCGCAGATCACGATGTTCGAGATGGCGGGGTTGATCGGCAAGCACCTGAGCTGATGCCACCGGGCAGCGGGTGTTGCGCCCGCTGCTGGTCCGGCTTCCGTCAGCGGATGAACTGATCCAGGTATTCCGCACCCAGGCCGTTTTCGGCATAGTGGGCGCGGCACATCGCGATCTTGCTGAACACGTCTTCGTAACCGCTCTGATTGCCGTCGGCATCGAGATAGACCATGGCGCCGTGGATATTGAACAGCGTGATCATCTCGGTCGATCCGCTGACCTCGTCCACCACCAGCGTGTGGATCTCGCCCGGCGGCTCGTAGACGAAGGAGCCCTGCGAGGCGACCCAGTCGTGCTCCAGGTAACGCCAGGCGCCTTTGATCACGTAGCCGGTGACCCAGGACGGGTGGATGTGGCGCGACAACACGCCGGACTTGCGCACCCGCAGCAGGTTGCACCAGCTGCCGGTGACGGTATTGAGCAACAACGGGCGGAACCAGACGTCGGGGGCCTGGGGGACCCAGACGCGTTCGTCGTCGGGTACGGCCTGGACCGCGATTTCCGGCTGGATGCCGGCTTGCTGGATGATCATGGTGCTGGGTCCTCGCTGTATCAGGTGATCAGGTAGCCGCCGTCGACCGGCAACACGGTGCCGGTAACAAAACCCGCCCAGGGCGAGGCCAGGAACAATGCGGCGCCGGCCACGTCGTCGGGCGTGCCCCAGCGGCCCATGGGCGTACGGGCCAGGATGGGCCCGCTGCGTGCGGCGTCCTGCTGCAGCGCCTCGGTCAGCGGGGTGGCGATCCAGCCCGGCGCCAGCGCATTGACACGGATGCCGTCGGCCGCATATGCGATGGCCAGCGACTTGGTCAGCTGGGCCACGCCACCCTTGCTGGCCGAATAGGCCGGTACCAGGCCGCCGCCGAAGAAGCTCAGCATCGACGCGGTGTTGATGATGCAGCCCTGGGACGCCTTGAGCAATTCGCGCGCGGCCGCGCAGCAGCGCATGGAGCCGTTGAGGTTGATGTCGAGCACCTGTGCGAACACGGCGGGGTCGAGTTCCTCGCCGCGGCGGATGACACCGGCGCAGTTGACCAGCACGTCCAGTTGCGCCAGGCCGCCGATGGCCTGCTTGACCGCGGCATCGTCGCGCACGTCCAGCGGCATGACCGCAATACCCGCCAGTTCGGGCGCGGCGCGGGCTCGTTCGACCTCGGCGGCGGTGGCACCAGTGACAGTCACCCGGGCGCCCTGGGCATGAAAGGTGGCGCCGATACCGGCGCCAATGCCGCTGCTGCCACCGACCACCAACACGTGGCGATCCTTGAAGAAATCGTTGTTCATGGAGTTCCCGTTGCGCCGGGCGTCCCGCCCGACAGGTTCATGGTACGCCAACCCCGCGCGGCGGCGATCGCCGCCAGCCTGGCATCCGCATGCACCACCACGGCATGGTTGGCCGCCTCGAGCAGGGGCAGGTCGTTGATCGAGTCACTGTAGGCCGTGCTGTCGAACTGCGCCAACTGCCGGCCGCGTTGCGCGAGCCAGTCGTGCAGTCGCGTGACCTTGCCGGAGCGCATATTGAGCACACCGGTGGTGCCGCCGCTGAAAACCCCGTCGACCAGTTCGGGTTCGGTGGCGATCACGTCGGCAATGCCCAGGTGCTCGGCGGTCAGCGTGGTCAGGAAGCGGTTGGTGGCCGTGGTCAGCACGACGAGGTCGCCGCGGCGCTGGTGTTCCTGCACGAGCTCGCGCGCCGCGGGGGGAATGCGCGGCACCACCTGCTCGCGCAGGAACTGCTGGCGCAGCGGCTCCCATTGCGCAGGGGTACGGCCCTTGAGCGTGGACAGGTAGAACTGCGCGAACTCGGCGGCATCGACCGTGCCGGCCTTGTACCGTGCCTCGATGTCGGCGCTGCGCGCAGCAAAGACCGCGCGGTCGAGCTCGCCGAGGTCCATCAGGAAGTCGCACCACAACACGTCGCTGTCGCCCAGCAACAGCGTGTGGTCGAGGTCGAACAACGCCAGCCGCGGCAAGGACGCGCCGGTCACGTGCCGCACCTCGGCACCGGGCCCGGCGGGCGCATCACGAGGCCACCGTGCCGCGCGCTGCGGTATTCGCCCGTGGGACGGCCCGGCGGGCTCACGCGCAGGCCTGCGTGTTGCACCTCGCCGCAGCAGGGCCTTGACACAGCATGTCTCATGCCTTGCGCAGATGCCATGCCTTGGGCCGGGTGAAGGTCTGGATGCCGTAGGTCGACAAGGTCAGGCCCACACCGGAGTCGCCAACGCCGCTCCAGGGCAGGCGCGGGCTGACGCGGTCGCAGCAGTTCCAGTACACGCTGCCGGCGCGCACCTGCGCCAGCAGGGTGCGGGCCCGGCTTTCGTCGGGCGTGTAGACGCCGGCGGTCAGGCCGTACCGGGTGTCGTTCATCAGCCGCACCGCCTCCTCGTCGTCGGCGACCTTCTGGATGCCGATCAGCGGCCCGAAAGTCTCCTCGCGCATCAGTTCCATGCTGTGGTCGACGTTGGCGAAGACGGTGGGCGCATACCCGTTGCCGGGGCCGGGAAGGCGCTCGCCGCCGCACAGCAGCGTCGCGCCCTTGACCCTGGCGTCGGCGACCTGGGCATCGAACACGTCGAGCTGCGGCGCGCGCGTGATGGCGCCGATGTAGGTGTCGTCGCGCGTCGGGTCGCCGACGGCGAAGCCGCGCACGGTATCCACGAAAGCCGCGACGAACGCATCGTGGATCTTCTCGTGCACGTAGATGCGCTCGACCGAGCAGCAGCTCTGGCCGGTGTTGTACATCGCGCCGTCGGCCAGCGAAGCGGCCGCCAGCCTGGGGTCGGCGTCATCGCAGACGTAGGTCGGGTCCTTGCCGCCGAGTTCGAGTTGCAGCTTGACCAGGCGCGGACCGAGCACCTGCGCAATACGCTGGCCGGTGGCGTGCGAGCCGGTGAAGAACAGGCCGTCGATGGGCTGCTCGAGCAGGGCCGCACCGACCTCGCCACCACCCACCAGCACCGAGAACACCTCGCGCGGCACGCCGGCCTCGTGCAACAAGCGGCCGATCTCCAGGCCGGTCAGCGCGGCGTATTCGGACGGCTTGTACAACACGGTGTTGCCAGTCAGCAGCGCCGGGATGATGACGTTGCAGCCGACGAACCAGGGGTAGTTCCAGGCCGAGATATTGGCCACCACGCCCAGCGGGATGTGTTCGATCTGCTCGCGCATGCCGGCGTCCTCGAACACGGTCTCGGTCGCCACCGCGGCGGCGCTCTGGTCCAGGAAGAAGTCGATGCGTCCGAGCAGGCCGTTCAGCTCGTTGCGCGACATCGCGATCGGCTTGCCGGTTTCAAGCGTCATCACGGCGGCCAGCGCATCGAGCTGCTCGACGATGCTGGCGCGGAAGTGCACGATGCAGGCGCGGCGTTCGGCGATCGGCTGCGCCGCCCAGGCCGGTTGCACGGCGCGCGCGGCGCGGGCCTTGGCCGCGACCGATGTCGCATCATCGGCCGACACCTGGGTGATGACGGCGCCGGTGGCGGGATTGTGGATGGTCAGTTGGGGCATGGGATGGGTTCAACCTGTACGGGTGGCGAGCGCCGCCGCGAGAAAGTCCTGCAGGATGGGCGCGTCGTTCAACGTGCCGTGTTCTTCCTTGTGGAACTCCGGGTGCCATTGAACACCGGCGACCCAGGGGCCGGCGGTGCAACGGATGGCTTCGATCATGCCGTCGTCCGGGCACCGCGCCTCGACGACGAAATCCTTGGCCAGCTGCCTGATGCCCTGGTGGTGCACGCTGTTGATGGTGTGGCGGTTCTCGCCGGGCAGCAGTTGCGCCAGCCGGGAACCGGGGACCAGCTCGACCGGGTGGAAGTTCAGGTCGTAGACCTCGGCATCCCGGTGCACCAGCGCCTGGGGGTGTTGCGTGCCGATGTCCTGGTACAGGCTGCCGCCAAACGCGACGTTGATCAGCTGCAGTCCGCGGCAGATGCCGAACACCGGCTTGCCCGCGTCGACAAAGGCCTTGACCAGCGCGATCTCGTAGCTGTCGCGGTTGGCGTCGCCCTTCCAGGCCTCCTGCAGCGGCGTCTCGCCGTAACTGCCGGGCCACAGGTCGGCGCCGCCGTGCAGCACCAGGCCGTCGAGCCACTGCGCATAGTCGGAGAATCCAATGTCTCCCCGCGCGGTGTCGCCGGTGGGCGAGGGAATCATCACCGGCAAGGCGCCGCCGGACATGATCCAGTGCGGCACCGACTGCTCGACATAGTTCAGCGTCTTGCGCGCGAACGCGGCGCGGGCCGGGTCCGGGTAGAAGAAGCAGGCGCTGACGCCGATCCTGGGACGGTCTTTCGCGGTGCGCTCCACGGTCATATCGCTGCCTTGAACAGCGCCTCGAAGTCCGCCGCGGTACACGGCCGGGGGTTGGTCTGGTGGCAGATGTCGGCGGTGGCGATCTCGACCAGGCGCGGCAACTGCTCCAGCTTCACACCATGCCGGGACAGCGGACCCTCGATGCCGATGCTGGCCTTGAGCTCGCGCAACCAGGGCACGAAGGCCTTGGCGCCACCGGCGACGCCACACACATGCGCGAGTTCATCGAACTTGGCCGGCACGGCATCCATGTTCCATGCCAGGACGGTATCGATCATCAATGCATTGGCCAGCCCATGGTGCAGGTCACAGACCGCACCGAGCGCATGGGCACAGGAATGCACCGCGCCCAGGTCCTTCTGGAATGCGATCGCACCCATCATCGAGGCCATCATCATGTCGGAGCGGGCCTGCAGGTTGGTCGGCTCCTTGACGGCGGTGAGCAGCGCGCGCGCCGCGATGCGCGTGCCCTCGAGCGCGATGCCGTCGCACAGCGGGTGATAGGCCGGCGACAAATAACTCTCGATGTTGTGCGTCAGCGCGTCCATGCCGGTGGCTGCCGTCACATGCGGCGGCAGGCCGAACGTCAGTTCCGGATCGGCAAACACCGTCTTGGCCAGGATCTTCGGGCTGAACACGACCCGCTTGAGGTGCGTGTCGTTCTCGCTGACGACGCTGGAGCGCCCCACCTCGGAGCCGGTGCCCGACGTGGTCGGCAACGCAACGAAATACGGCAGCGGATTCGTGATGGCACGCACCTGCGGATGGTCCCAGACATATTCCAGGATGTCGCCCACATGCGTGGCCGCGACACCGACGATCTTGGCCACGTCGAGCGCCGCGCCACCACCGAAACCGATCACGCAGTCGGCGTCGTGGGCCTTGAACGCCGCCGCGCCATCCATGACCTGGCTGCAGGTCGGGTTGCCGAACACACCGGAGAACACGGCGACATCAAGACCGCCCAGATGGCTGCGGAACTCGGCCAGCACCGGCAACGCCGCCAGCGCCTTGTCGGTGACGATCAATGGGCGCTTGCAACCCTGTTCCATCAGGTGCGCACCGACCCGCTTGCGCGCACCGGCGCCGAACTGGATGGGTGTGGGAAAGGAAAATTGGGTGATGGTCATGGTAGTCAATCGGGGTCAGATTCCAATTTCATCGGCCGCAGGGAATGCGGCGCGACCGTTCGCGAAAACAGAGGAGACAAATACGCGGGGGCCTCACTGGCAAACGGGGTCACACCATCGGGTGTCACGCAATTGGGGTCAGACTCCATTTGTCTCGTTGGCCCGGCACTCGCGCTGAACATCCGTACATCCGACAAGGTGGCGTTGTCGGCACCCGATCGCTTCGCCATAGCAGTACGGCAACCAGGCTCAGATTATCTCGAAATACCGCTTCATCTCCCAGTCGGTGACGGCATCCAGCCACTGGCGCCACTCCCAGTCGCGGGTGGCGGCGAAGTGTTCGACGAAGCCGTCGCCGAGCCAGTCGCGGGTTATTGTCGACTGCAGGAAATTGCGGTTGGTCTCGACCAGGGTGCGCGGCGCGCGCGGGATGTTCTCGCCGCCGACGTTGGTGCCGGTGATTGGCGGCGCCGTCAGTTTCAGGCCTTTTTCGACGCCATGCAGCCCGGCGGCGATGACGGCCGCCATCGCCAGGTAAGGGTTGACGTCGGCGCCCGGGCAACGCGTCTCGAGCCGGGTCGCCTTCGGACTGCCGGCAATGACGCGAAAGCTCGCGGTGCGATTGTCGATACCCCAAGTCGGCTTGACCGGCGCCCAGTAGCCGTCGACCAGGCGCTTGTAGCTGTTGATCGTGGGCCAGATCATCGGCGCGAATTCCATCATGCAGGCGACCTGACCGGCGAGGTAACTCTCGAACAACTTGCTCATTCTGCGCGGCGCCTTGGCGTCGTAGAACAGGTTCGTCTTGCCATCCGACAGACTTTGGTGGATATGTCCGCTGCAGCCGGGCATGGTCTGGTGCGGCTTGGCCATGAAGCTGGGCATGATGCCGTACCGCGCGCCGATCTCCTTGGTGCCGGTCTTGAACAGGATGGCCCGGTCCGCCTGCTCCAGCGCCTCGCTGAACCCGATGGCGGCCTCGTACACGCCCGGGCCGGTCTCGGTGTGCAGCCCCTCGATCGGCACCTTGAAGGCCAGCATCTGGTCCATCAACGCGTTGAAGAAGTCGCGGTGCTGGTTCATGCGCAGCAGCGAATAACCGAACATGCCCGGCGTCAGCGTCTGCGGCGCGACGCCGTTCTTGGCGGCCCAGGTCTCGGGTGTCTCCAGAAAGTTGAACCACTCGAACTCCATGCCGGTCATGACCTGGAAACCCATCTTCTCGGCCCGCTTGAGCACACGCTTCAAGGCCTGGCGCGGGCACTGGGCGTGCGGCGTGCCGTCGGCGTTGACGAAGTCGCCGAGGAAAAACGGCGTGTTCGCGTCCCACGGAATGGTGCGCGCGGTGTTCAGGTCGAGCCGGGCCAGCGCATCCGGGAAACCGTGTTGCCAGCCGGTGGCGGTGGTGTTGTCGTAGGTGACATCCATCATGTCCCAACCCAGCACCACGTCGCAAAAGCCGAAGCCGCCGGCCGGATAGGCTTGCGCCGCGCCGAGGAACTTGTCGATGTGCAGGTACTTGCCGCGCAACACGCCGTCGATGTCGCTGACCGCGACCTTGACCTTGGAAGTGCCGGACAGTTGGACTGCCTTGATCGCGGGATGTGTCTCGCCGCCCTGCTTGCTCTTCGTAGCCATGTCGCTCCTTTGAGATTCGTCCGCTCATCCCGACCGCCGGCAACAGCTGCATGCCCCCATGCCAGCGCACATTCTGACGCAAGAAACCGCGCGCTCAGACCCTTCTGCGCATGCCCAGCACCATCACCGCGCCCACGACGAGCAAGGCCCCCGCCACCTGCACCGGCGCGATCGCCTGCCCCAGGATCAGCCAGGCCAGCACCAGCGCAAACACCGGCTCGACGTTCATGATGGCAGAGTTGCCGACCACGCCCAGGCGCGGCAATACGGTGAACATGATGGTGAAGGCGGTGCCGTACAGGAAGGTCAGCGCCGCCAGCCCCCACCAGCCGGCCGGCGCCTGCGGAAAATGAAAGCCCCCCTGCACGGTGACGCTGGCCAGAGCGATCACGCCAGCCAGGCCCAGCGTGGTGGCGGTGCGCACCCGGCCATCGACATCAGCCGCCTCGTGCTGCGTGAACACCAGTGCCGCGCCAAACGTGGCCGCGGCCGCCAGTGCGAACGCCACGCCCACGCCGATGCGGCTCCACTGGTCGGCCGCGCCCAGGCCCGAAGCCGCGCCCAGCACGTCGAGCGCCAACGCCAGGCCGAACAGGATCACCGGCATCGCCAGCAGCACCGCGCGCTCGGGCGGCCGGCGGTAGATCAGCGCCGCCCACAAGGCCGTCCATAGCGGGTAGGTGTTGAACGCCAGCAGCGCCAGCGCCACCGGCAACCGCGCCACCGCCGAATACAGGCACAGGCTTTGTATACCCACCAGCAGGCCGATCAGCGGCAGGTAGCGCCGATGGCGCGCGTTGAATTTGACCGGCACCCTCTGCAGCAACAGCAACACGACGATGACCAGCGTGGTGACGACACTGCGAAACACCACGGCCGTGGCCACGTCAACGCCGTTGTTGAAAGCGATGCGCGCCGCAACGTGGTTGGCGCCCATCATCAGGGCGATCAGCACCAGGGTGGAGAAGGCGCCGACGGTGAGCGCGCGGGTACCGGCATTCATCGCTCGGCGTTCAGGTCAGGCCTGCCAGATGGGATTTGGCGGCCGTCGCGAGCTTTTCGTCAAACGTGGCCAAAGGAGCCTTCAGATCGGCAGCGAGCCACAGATAGGCCGCGTCATATGCGGACAACTGGTAGCGGACGGCCATGACGGCAACCGCATGGATATCGATGCGGTGCAGATCGATCTGCATTTCCGCGATCTGCGCCAATCCATCTGCAACATGGGATTCGCCACGACGTAATTTCCTGGCGGCAACGCTGGCCATTTCGGCTTGCAACAGGTCGGGGGCATGCAAGGCTCGGCCCAGGATGCGTTGTTCCGCTTCGGCCATCCACGGCTCGCGAAAAACAATGCCGGCCAACGCACTGCAGTCAATGACCAAAGGTGGCCGCGCAAGATAGTGTGCCGGTGGTTCGGCGACGAAGATGTGCTGGGACACACTCACCGGGTGTCCCTGTCCTGCCGGATGATGTCGATGCTGGAGAGTTGGTCCGGGATCGGATCAGGGTATTTCGCATTGAGTTCGGCAACGACCTGGTCCACGGACTTCCAGCCTTGCCGGACGATGGGCTGGCCGCGGCGGTCGAACCCCACCACTCTGACCTCGCGGCTGCCCGGGTTATCCAACGATGGCCCGCCGGTGTCGCCGCTTTTCACCGCTTGCTCGATCAGAAACATCAGCTCGCCTTGCAGCGATCGGTGATTGCGCGCGGCCCGCTCGCGCAGCGCCTGCGCCCACTGCTCCGGCACGTCCTTGACTGACAGGTTGGCCATGGTTCAGCTCCAAATCACATCCGACCGGAATTTTGAATCCAACAAGCGGGCAAGTCAATGGCAATTTGGCTCCATAACGGATCCACCGCATTGGACGTCGCCAAATCCCGGTCGCCAAGCAACGGCTACTTGGGCACCGCCGCGAACCCAGCGCAGTTCCAGCAAGTACCGATGGACCGTGCATCCGCGACCCCCGGGAACCGGTTGTGCGGCCGGGGGCCTTGATTCACAGCGCTTCGTTGGTGAGGCGCGGTGCAACCGTCGGAGCCGATGCAGCCGGAACGATCAGTCCGTGCACGGGATTCCCATCTCCCGCATCGCCAGCCCCACCGCCTGCACCGCCTGGCGCATCTCGTCCGGCCCGATCGCACCGATGCAACCGACGCGAAAGGTCTCGATCTGCGTCAGCTTGCCCGGGTACAGGATGAAACCGTGGCGCTTGGCCGCCTCGTAGAAGGCCTTGAACTGGTAGGCGGGATGGTCGGGTGCGTGGAAGGTCACGATGATCGGCGCCTGCACCGCCGGGTCCAGGAACGGCTTGAAGCCCAGTGCCGCCATGCCCTGCACCAGCACCTCGTAGTTGGCCGTGTATCGCTCCAGCCGCGCCGGCTGCCCGCCTTCCTCCTCGAACTGCCGGACCGCCTCGGCCAGTGCCACCACCACATGGGTCGGCGGCGTGAAGCGCCATTGCGTCGTTTTTTCCATGTACACGTACTGGTCGTGCAGGTCCATGGCCAGCGACTGGCTGTTGCCGGCACAGGCATCGAGGACGGCCTTGCGGATGAACACGAAACCCATGCCCGGCACGCCTTCGAGGCACTTGCCG
The DNA here is from genome assembly GCA_027214345.1 of Comamonadaceae bacterium G21597-S1. Taxonomy (GTDB): domain Bacteria; phylum Pseudomonadota; class Gammaproteobacteria; order Burkholderiales; family Burkholderiaceae_C; genus CAISIP01. The sequence continues at coordinate 423,657 of JAPWHR010000003.1, read as the reverse complement.
CTGGCCGCGACCAGCGCATCGAAACGGGTCTTGCGCGCATCGATCTCCAGCGCGCCGAATGAACTCATGGCGTCGACGATCAATCCCTTGCCGTGTTTCTCGCAGACCTCGGCCACCGCCTGCAGCGGGTTGAGCACGCCGGCGCCGGTTTCACAATGGATCAGCACCACGTGGCTGATGCTGGCGTCGGACTGCAGCTTGTCGTCGAGCGCGTCGGCCGACACCGGTTGCGCCTCGTCGAAGGCCAGCACGGAGCAGCGCCGCCCCATCATCGTCGTCAGCCGGGCGGCGCGTTTGCAATACGCGCCGTTGTCGAGCACCAGCACGTGGCCGTCGCGGGGAACGACGGTGGCCACCGCGGCCTCGACACTGAATGTGCCGCTGCCCTGCAACGGCACCACCACATGCGAGTCCGTGCCCTGCACGATCTGCAACAGGCTGCGGCGCAGGCCGGCGGTAACGGCATTGAAGTCGGCATCCCACGAGCCCCAGTCGCGCAACATCGCGAGCTTGGTGCGCAGCGTCGTCGTCAAGGGGCCGGGCGTGAGAAGAATCTTGTCCCTGTCCATGGGCGGGTCCTTCATTGGTGAGACAGTAGAGGCTTGGCGTGGCTGCCCATGGATCGGCACAGCCTGCGCCGGATTGTCCGATTGGGCCTTCTGACTTGTCAATTGTTTTTTGTAAATTGTTGACAATTGATGATTTTGTGCTTCAATCCGTCATGCCCGTTCACGCACACGCCATGTCCACGACCCCGCTCCCATCCCCCACGATTGCGCTGCTGCAGTCGAGTTCATTGACGATGGCCGTTCAGCAGGAGGTCGAACGCGCCATCCTGGCCGGCGAATACGCCCCCGGCGACAAGCTCAACGAAGCCGCGCTCGCGCTCAAGCTCGGCGTCTCGCGCGGGCCGGTGCGCGAGGCCTTTCGCATGCTCGACGAAGCCGGTCTGGTCCGCACCGAGAAGAACCGCGGCGTGTTCGTGCGCGACATCCCGCTCGACGAAGCGCTCGAGATCTTCGAGTTGCGCGCGACGATGGAAGAGCTGGTCGGCCGGCGCCTGGCCGGCACGATGACGCCGGCGCAACAGCAGGAGATCGAATCCCTGGTGCACGCGATGGAAGACGCGGTCAAGGCCACCGACTCGCATACCTATCACCTGCTGAACCTGCAGTTCCACGACCGTCTCGTCGACATGGCCGGCAACCGCAAGCTGGCGACGATCTACCGCAAGCTGGTCAAGGAGATCTCGCTGTTCCGCCGCCTGAACCTGGCCGGCCGCAATGTGTTGCCGGTGTCGGCCCACGCGCATTGGGAGATCCTCGAAGCCATCAAGTCCGGCAACCCCGACACCGCCGGCCGCGCCCTGTTCGAGCATGCGATGAACAGCCGCACACGCACCATCGAAAACGAGGAGCAGCGCCATGGCGCCGAGTCCCCGTCCACCCCGTCCTGAAAGTGCCATCCCCATGTTGAACGTCAACAACCGCAGCTACCAGCTCCCCACCGCACCCACCGTCGTCGTCTGCGTCGACGGCTGCGAACCCGACTACCTGGCCCAGGCCGTGGCCACAGGCCACATGCCCTGGCTCAAGAAGACGCTGGCCAAGGGCTCTGGCCTGATCGCCGAGTGCGTCGTGCCCAGTTTCACGAATCCGAACAACCTGTCCATCGTCACCGGCGCGCCGCCCAGCGTGCACGGCATCTGCGGCAACTACCTGTACGACACCGCAACCGGCACCGAGGTCATGATGAACGACGCCAAGTGGCTGCGCGCACCGACGCTGCTCGCGGCGCTGGCCGACGCCGGCAAGTCGGTGGCGGTGATCACCGCCAAGGACAAGCTGCGCGCCTTGCTCGGCCACAAGATGAAAGGCATCTGCTTCTCGTCCGAGAAGGCCGACCAGGTCACGCTGGCCGAGAACGGCATCGAGGGCGTGGTCGAGCTGGTCGGCAAGCCGGTGCCCGACGTCTACAGCGCCGAGCTGTCGGAGTTCGTGTTCGCCGCCGGCGTCAAGCTCATGGAAACGAAGCGCCCCGACGTGATGTACCTGTCCACCACCGACTACATCCAGCACAAGCACGCGCCCGGCACACCCGGCGCGAACGCGTTCTACGCAATGATGGACGGTTACCTGGGACAGCTCGACGACATGGGTTGCGTGATCGCGCTCACCGCCGACCACGGCATGAACGCCAAGGCGGCGATGGACGGCACGCCCGACGTGATCTACCTGCAGGACTGGTTCGACGCCTGGCTCGGCGAGAAGGCGGCGCGCGTGATCCTGCCGATCACCGACCCGTATGTCGTGCACCACGGCGCACTGGGCTCGTTCGCCACCGTCTACCTGCCCAAGGACTGCGACGTGGCCGCAGCCTGCGAGCGGCTCGCTGCCGTGAAGGGCATGGAAGTCGTGCTCACCCGCGAGCAGGCGGCCGAGCGTTTCGAGCTGCCGGCCGACCGCATCGGCGACCTCGTCGTGGTGTCCGAACGCTTCACCGTGATCGGCACCAGCGCCGCACGCCACGACCTGTCGGCGCTGGAGGTGCCGCTGCGTTCGCACGGCGGCATCAGCGAGCAACGCGTGCCGCTGATCCTGAACCGCGCCATGCCGGAGCTCGACCACAACCGCCGCTTCCGCAATTTCGACGCCTTCGACCTGGCGCTGAACTTCGCGCAATAACTCCCGCAGGAGCGCAGCATGATCGACCAGTTCATCCTCGACCACCGACTCAACGCGATGCGGCTGGCCGGCGCCAAGGTCGGTGCCGAGCGCTGCGGCGAACGCGCAATCACCGTGACCAACCCCTACACGGGCGCGCCCATCGGCACCGTGCCCAAGGCCACGCTGGAGGAGGTGCGCTCCGTCTTCGCCGGGGCGCACGCGTATCGGCCGACCCTGACCCGGTTCGAGCGCGCCGCGATCCTGAACAAGGCCGCCGCGATCGCGACCCGGCGCCTCGACGAAGTCGCGGCGTTGATCTCGGCCGAGTCCGGGTTGTGCATGAAGGACGCGATCTACGAGGCCGGCCGCGTCAGCGACGTTTTCCTGTTCGGCGCCAACGAGGTGCTCAAGGACGACGGTCAGATCTTCAGCTGTGACCTGACCCACCACGGCAAGAAGCGCCGCGTGTTCACGCAACGCTCGCCGCTGCTGGGTGTCATCTGCGCGATCACGCCGTTCAACCATCCGATGAACCAGGTCGCGCACAAGGTGATCCCGAGCATCGTGACGAACAACCGCATGGTGCTCAAGCCGTCCGAGAAGGTGCCGTTCTCCGCCATACTGCTGGCCGACATGTTGTACGAGGCCGGCCTGCCGCCCGAGATGTTCAACGTCGTCACCGGCGACCCGCGCGAGATCGCCGACGAACTGATCACGAACGAACACGTGGACCTGATCACCTTCACCGGCGGCGTGGCGATCGGCAAATATATCGCATCGAAGGCCGGCTACAGGCGCATGGTGCTCGAGCTCGGCGGCAACGACCCGCTGATCGTGATGGAGGACGCCGACCTCGACGAAGCCTCGTCGCTGGCGGTGGCCGGCTCGTACAAGAATTCCGGCCAGCGCTGCACCGCGGTCAAGCGCATGCTGGTGCACGAAGCGGTGGCCGACACCTTCGTCGAGCAGGTCGTGGCCAAGACCCGCGCCTGGCGCCATGGGGACCCGAGCGACAAGTCCATGGACATGGGCACGGTCATCGACGAGCCGGCCGCCATGTTCTTCGAGTCGCGGGTCAACGACGCCGTCGCGCAAGGCGCCAGGCTGCTGGTCGGCAACGAAAGGCGCGGTGCCTTGTACGCGCCCACGGTGGTCGACCGGGTGCGGCCCGAGATGTTGCTGGTCAAGGAGGAGACCTTCGGGCCGGTCTCGCCGATCATCCGCTTCAAGGACATCGACGAGGCGATCCGCATCTCCAACGGCACGGCCTACGGCCTGTCCAGCGGTGTCTGCACGAACCGGCTCGACTACATCACCCGCTTCGTCAGCGAACTCGAGGTCGGCTCGGTCAACGTGCGCGAGGTGCCCGGCTACCGGCTCGAACTGACGCCGTTCGGCGGCATCAAGGACTCCGGCCTGGGCTACAAGGAAGGTGTGCAGGAAGCGATCAAGAGCTTCACCAACATCAAGACCTATTCCTTGCCCTGGGCCTGATACCGTGGGCCCTGTCGCCAGCCCCGGACCCGGAGGCCAGCCGCCGTGGAACTGACCTGGCCGGTGGTGCTGGCCGTGTTGTTCGGCGCCTTCCTGCACGCGAGCTGGAACGCGCTGGTCAAGTCCAGCACCGACAAGGCGCTGGACACCGCGCTGATCAACCTGCTGGCCTCGTTCCTGGCGATTCCATTGGTCTGGTGGTTCGGCTGGCCGCCGCCCGAGGCCTGGCCCTTCATCGCGGCATCCATCGTCATCCACATCGGTTATTACGTCGCGCTGTCCGGCGCCTACCGGCATGGCGACCTGGGCCTGACCTATCCGCTGATGCGCGGTTCGGCCCCGCTGCTGGTGGCATTGTCGGCATCGATCACGCTGGGCGAGACCTTGTCGCCACTGGCCTGGATCGGCGTGGTCGGCGTGTGCCTGGGCGTTTTGACGCTGGGTCTGACGAAACACGCCTTCGACAAGCCGCGCGCGCTGCAGTTTGCATTGGTCAACGCCGTCATCATCGCCAGCTACACCGTCGTCGACGCACTGGGTGTGCGCGCCACCGGCAGCGCCATGCCGTATGTCGCCACGCTGTTCCTGATCGACGGCTGGCCGTTTGCGCTGATCGTGTTCGCGCGCCGCCAATGGGCGGTCGGAGCCTATATCCGCCGGCGTTGGCCGATCGGCCTGGGTGGCGCCGCGGCGTCGATCGGCTCGTATGCCGTGGCCTTGTGGGCGATGACCCAGGCACCGGTGGCCACGGTGGCCGCCTTGCGCGAAACCTCGGTGTTGTTCGCCGCCTTGCTTGGCGTCTGGTTCCTGAAGGAAGTGTTCACGCTGCGCCGCGCGGTGGGCACCTGCGTGATCGTCTCCGGCGTGATGGCGCTGCGGCTGGGCTGACGCGCAGCGCCGGCCGCCATTGTTGAAAAGGATTGCATCATGGATCTGCCCACACAGGCTGAAATCGTCATCGTCGGCGGCGGCATCGCCGGTTGCTCCACCGCCTACCACCTCGCGAAGATGGGCCGGACCGACGTCGTGCTGCTCGAGCAGGGCAAGCTGACCAGCGGAACCACCTGGCATGCCGCCGGCCTGGTGGGCCAGATGCGGCCCAACCGCAACATGACGGCGATGAGCAAATACGGCATCGAGCTGTACAGCACGCTCGAGGCCGAGACCGGCCTTGCCACCGGCTGGAAACCCTGCGGCAGCGTCAACGTGGCAAAGACACCCGAACGCATGCAGGTGCTGAAAAAGCAGGTGGCCATGGCCAACAGCTTCGGCGTCGAATGCCACCTGATCGACCGCATGGAGATCGCCGAACGTGTGCCCATCATGCGCACCGACGATCTGCAAGGCGGCATCTGGCTGCCGGGCGACGGCAAGGCGAATCCGGCCGACCTGTGCATGTCGCTGGCCAAGGGTGCGCGCAATCGCGGCGTGAAGATGCACGAGGGCATCGAGGTCACCGGCGTGCTGATCGAGAACGGCCGTGCGGTCGGCGTGCGCACGACGCAGGGCGAGATCCGCTGTCAGGTCGTCGTCAACTGCGCCGGCCAGTGGGCGCGCCAGTTCGGCCGCCTGGCTGGCGTCAACGTGCCGCTGTATTCGGCCGAGCACTTCTACGTCGTGACCGGCAAGATAGCCGGCGTCACGCCATCGATGCCGGTGGTGCGCGACCCGGACGGCTTCATCTACTACAAGGAAGAGGTCGGCGGCATCGTGATGGGCGGCTTCGAGCCGGTCGCCAAGCCATGGAAGGTGGACCCGATTCCGGCGACCTTCCAGTTCGAGCTGCTGGGCGAGGACTGGGACCAGTTCGAGCCGCTGATGACCAACGCCATCCACCGCACGCCCTGCCTGGAGACGGCCGAGATCAAGATGCTGCTCAACGGCCCGGAAAGTTTCACGCCGGACGGCAACTTCATCCTCGGCGAGGCGCCTGAGTTGCGCAACTATTTCGTCTGCGCCGGTTTCAACTCGGCCGGGATCGCGAACTCGGGCGGCGCCGGCCGGCTGATCGCGGAATGGATCATCCAGGGTGAACCGAGCACCGACCTGTGGGACGTCGACATCCGGCGCTTTGCCGCCTTCACCGGCAACCGCAAGGCCTTGTTCGAACGCACCGCCGAGACGCTGGGCCTGCACTACGCGATGCGCTGGCCACGCCAGGAACTGGAGACTGCGCGGCCGCTGCGCACCTCGCCGCTGTACGACACATTGGCCGCCAAGGGCGCGGAGTTCGGCAGCAAGAACGGTTGGGAGCGGGTCAACTATTTCCGACCCAACGGCGCGGCGGCGCCCATGCACACGCTGGGCAAGCCCCATTGGTTGCCATGGGTGATCGCCGAACAACGGGCCACGCGCGAGGCCGTCGCCGTCTACGACCAGAGTTCGTTCTCCAAGCTGGAACTCAAGGGCCACGCGGCGCAGGCGGTACTGCAGCGGCTGTGCGCCAACGACATCGACGTGCCGATCGACAAGATGATCTACACCGCGATGCTCAACGAGCGCGGAGGTTTCGAGAGCGACCTGACCATCATCCGGCAGAAGCCGGACCGATTCGGCGACCGCTTCCTGATCGTCACCGGCTCCGCCCAGACGACGCGCGATTTCGACTGGATCTCGCGCCACATCGCGCCGACGGAACACGCCATCCTGACCGACCTGTCGGCGTTGTATTGCACCTTGTCGATCATGGGCCCGAACGCGGATGTGCTGCTCGCACGCGTCAGCGGCGACGCCTTCGGCAGCGACCCATTGAGGTTCTCGTGGACCAGGCTGATCGACCTGGGGTTCGCGCGGGTGCGCGCGGCGCGCATGAGTTATGTCGGCGGACCCGGCTACGAGTTGTACGTGCCGGTGGAGATGACGCGCCATGTCTACCAGGCGCTGACCGACGCCGGCCGGGACCTGGGGCTCACCGACGCCGGGTATTACGCGCTGGACGCATTGCGCATCGAGATGAACCGTCGCGCCTGGGGCGCCGAGATCGGCCCGGACGAGACGCCGCTGGAAGCAGGCATGATGTTCGCCGTGCAGATGGACAAGGCCGTGCCGTTCATCGGCCAGCAGGCCTTGCGCCAGAAGCAGGGTGAGCCGCTGCGCAAGCGCCTGGTGCGCATCGTGCTGGACGACCCCGATGACTATGCCTGGGGCGGAGAGACCATCGTGCTCGATGGCGCACCGGTCGGCGAGCTGACGTCGGCGGGCTGGAGCCCGAAGGCCGGCGCCTGTGTCGCCATGGGTTATGTTCGGGGCGCTGCCGCACAGCGGGACCATCGCGGCACGGCGGCGCAGCTGGAGATCTGGGGCGAGCGCCGGCAGGCGCGGCTGAGCAACCTGTGACGGCGGGTGCCGGCTACAGTCCGTATTGCAGGATCAGGCCATACGACAGCCCCGCCCACATGATCAGGAACAACGGCGTGCCGACCCGCACGAAGTCGCCGAACCGGTAGCCGCCGGCGTTCATCACCAGCAGGTTGGTCTGGTAACCCATGGGCGTGAGATAACACAGGTTGCAGCCGAACAACACGGCCAGCACGAACGGTTCCGGGTTCACACCCAGCGAGCGCGCCAGCTCGACGCCCAGCGGCGTGCCGATGGCGGCCGCCGCATTGTTGGACACGAAGTTCGTCAACAGCCCCATCAGGCCCATCAGCAGCACCAGCAGCCAGTTCGGCCCCAGGATGTCGGTCAGGCCGGCCAGCTGCTGCGCACCCCAGGCCGTGGCGCCGGTCACGCTCAGGGCGTCGCCCAGCGCCAGGCTGGAGGCCACGAGCAGGATGACCTTGACCGACAGGGACTGCGCGACGTCGTCCCAGGACACGCACCGTGCCAGCAGCAACACGATCACGCCTGCCAGTGCGGCCAGCGCGATCGGCAGGGTCTTGGTCGCCGCCAGCACGACCACGGTGGCCATCACGGCCAGTGCGATCCAGGCCTTCTCCTGGCGCGGCAAGGTATAGCGGGCATCGAGCAGCAAGCCGTAGCCGTCGCGCTGCACGCGCGCGATGTCCTCGTTCTTGCCCTGCAGCAGCAGGATGTCGCCGCCCCGGACCATGCGGTCGGCCAGGCTCTGGCGTTCCCAGCCCTCGGGTTTGGTGCGGGGTCGCAGGCCCACGACGATTACGCCGTATCGCTCGGCCAGCCGCTCCTGGCGCACGGTTCGGCGCACCAGCGGCGATTCGTTGACAACGACCAGCTGTGCCACCATGGCCGACGGCACGGCCTCGGAGCGTTCGGCCGCGCCGTCGTCCGCGGCGTCATCGTGCTGCGCATCGCTCGCATCGCCGCCCTGGTGCTGACCCGCCGCGTCGTCCTGCTCGCGCAGGCTGTGCAAGGGCGCATCCAGCGTCGCCTCGAGCTCCTTCAGGTCACGCGCCGTTCCCTGCACCACCAGGATGTCGCCGGCGCGCAGGGTGACCGACGGCAGCTTGACGATGGACAGCTTGTTGCGGCGCAATTCGACCAGCTGCAGGCGGTTGCCGCTGGCGCCGAACGCCTCGCCCAGCGTCTGGCCTTCGAAGGAGCTGTCTTCGGTGATGCTCAGCTCGGCGTCGAACACCTGCTCCGAGAGTTGTTCTGCGCGGGGTTGCACATGGGCCAGCAGACGTGGCGCGACCAGCCACAGGTAGGCCATCGCAGGCACCGCGGCCACCGCGACGATGCCGGTGAAGCTGAACATGCCCAGGCCGGTCACGCCCAGGCCGGCGGCCAGCGCAACAACGATGAGGTTGGTGGACGTTCCGATGGACGTGGCCATGCCACCCATCAACACGGCGTAGTTCATGGGCAGCAACATGGCGCCTGCGGCCACACGAGCCCGCGCAGCCGCAGCGAGGATCAACGGGATCAGCAACACCACCACCGGCGTGTCGTTGATCAGGCCGCTGACGCTGGCCGCGCCCAGCAACACCGCCAGCAGGGCGAGCCGCGGGCGCTGCGTGACCCAGGTCGACAGGCGGCGCGCGACGGGCTCGAGTGCGCCGGTGACGACCAACGCCTGCCCGAGCACCATCAAGGCGCAGATCGCCACCAGGGCGGGATGGCCCAGGCCAAGGAAAAAACGCGTCGGATCGACCGGCCCCTGGGCATCGGCGAGCGGCGCGAGCACGAAACCGAGGGGAATCGCCGCCAACACGAACAGGCTCACGGTCGCGATCGGCCAGCGGTCCCAGATGAACACGGCAAAGACGACGATCGCAAAGACGATCATCGCCAGCCCATGCGCGCCCAGTGTCGCCTGCTGCATCACGGCGGAGGTGGCATTCATCGCATCGGAACCGCTCGACGGGCCAGCAGGATTCGGGGTGTCACCATGGGTCGAAAGCCGGGTGTGAAGGGGACCCCCATCATGCCATTCGCTTGCAGGCACGCAGGCAGGAATCGAGGAAGCGACCGGGTAGGACCACGCCGCATCGTCGGCGCGTCGTGGCGCCCACCGTTGCGTGGCGCCGGACGGCACGTCCGCGCTCAGCGCTGGCGCCAGGCCTGTGTCCGGCGGTTGAGTCGGCGCGTGATCAGCAGGTGCACGATCTTGACGCTGGCCGATGTCGCGACGATGGCCACCGCCATGGCCGCGGCGGCGGCGGTGAAGCCGGATTCGTCCATGTTGATGATGGTCACGGCGGCAAGCTTGGTCTCGGTCGAATACAGGAAGATGACCGCCGAGACGGTCGTCATCGCGTTGACGAAGAGATAGATGCTGATGTCGAGCACCGCCGGCAGGCAGACCGGCACCGACACCCGCGTCATGGTGCGCAACAACGACACCTTGAGCGACGCCGAGACCGCCTCGAACTCGTGGTCCATCTGCTTGAGCGCGGTACTCGCCGTCAGGTGGCTCACGGTGTAGAAATGGGTGATGGAGTTGACCACCAGGATGGCCATGGTCGCGTAGATGAAGCCGAACGGATTGCCCCGGGCATTGAAGAAGAAGATGTAGGCCAGGCCCAGCACCAGGCCGGGCACGGCCATCGGCAACATGGCCATGAACTGCGCCAGGGCCCGCCCCGCTGCGAAGCCGCGTGTCTTCTCGAGCAGGTAGGCCCCGACGAAGATGATGACGGTGCCGATGGCCGCGGTCCAGGCCGCCATCTCGACCGAGTTGTAATAGGCGGACCAGCCGTTGGTGTCGAAGTCGCCGAAGGCGTAGTTCTTCAGCGTGAGCGCCAGGTTGTACGGCCAACGCGTGACGAACGAGGCCCAGACCGCCATTGCCAGCAACACGAAGATCAGTCCGCCGACCACCGCGCAAAAGACGAACAGGCCGTTGTCCCGGCCGGAGTCGGGCTTGGGGATCAGCGGCACGGCACGCGCGGACAGCAGCGCCACCTGCCGGCCCTGGATGATGCGGTCGGCAAAAAACGCGACGACGGCCGGGATCAGCAATACGAAGCCGACCACCGCACCCATCTCGAAGTTCTGCTGGCCGATGACCTGCTTGAAGATGTCGGTAGCCAGCACGTTGAACCGCCCGCCGATCACCTTGGCGATGCCGAAGTCGGTCATCACCAGCGTGAACACGACGAAACCCGCGCTGATGACGCCATATTTGGCGCCCGGCAGCGTGACCGTGAAGAACATCCGCGTCTTCGACGCACCCAGCGCGTCGGCGGCTTCGTACAGTCGCGAGTCCGCCATCGACAGCGCCGCCAGCAGGATCATCAGCGCATGCGGGAAGCAATAGAACACCTGCGAGATGACGATGCCGACCGGGCCGTAGATCTCGACGCCGAAGATCCATTCCTTGAGGAACCCCTGGTTGCCGAACAGGTAGATCAGCGAGATCGCCGGCAGCAGCGACGGCGCCAGGATGGGAATCAGCGCCAGCGCCTGGAACAGGCCCTTCCAGCGCATGCAGCTGCGCTGCAGCGCATAGGCATAGGTGAAAGCCAGCGGCAACACGATGGCGGTCGAAACGACGGCGATGAACAGGCTGTTCCAGACCGAGGCAAACAGTGCCGGCGTCGAGAAATATTCGACGTAGTTCGCCAGGCCGACGAAGTTGCCGTCGCGATCCTGGAAGCTCTTGGACAACAACCACCACAGCGGCAGGATCAGCGTGAGCCCGAGCCAGCCGATCATCAGGCAGATGCCGCCGCGCATCAGCCAGTCGTCGCGGTCCAGTCGGCGTCGTGTCGGCGGCAGCTCGACTGCCGCGTCGCCCGTCGTCGCGGCCGTGTTCACGGCAGCTTGGGCGCGCCCGGGAACACCCGGATGCGTTCGCTCGGCACACCCACCAGCATCTGCATGCCCTCGGCGATGGACAGGTCGCGCACGGTATTGATGGAGAAGTCGGCCAGCAGGGCCGGCTTGTCGTCTCCGTTCAGGCTCAGGCCGACGCGGCAGAAGGAGCCGAGGAATTCCATCTCGGCAACGCGCACGGCGAAGGTGTTGTCGGCGCTGGCGTCGACATTGCGCACCACCACGTCCTCCGGACGGATGGCCAGTGTGACGTCGCTGCCCGGTCCGGGCTTGATGTCCACGTCGCAGCTCAGGTCCATGGCGCCGTGGCGGACCAGGCCCGGCTTGACGACGATGCCGGGCAGCAGGTTGGTCTTGCCGACGAAGTCGGCGACAAAGGCACTGGTAGGCTCGCGATAGACCTCCAGCGGGGTACCGACCTGCTCGATCACGCCCTGGTTCATGACGACGATGCGGTCAGCCATGGTCAGTGCTTCTTCCTGGTCGTGCGTGACCATGATGGTGGTCACGCCCAGGCGTTTGTGCAGATGGCGGATCTCGAGCCGCAGATAGGCACGCACCCGCGCGTCCAGCGCGCTGAGCGGTTCGTCGAGCAGCAACAGGCCCGGCGACAAGGCCAGTGCCCGAGCCAGCGCCACGCGTTGCTGCATGCCGCCGGAGAGTTGTGCCGGATATTTGGGACCGGAGTCGGGCAGGCCGACCAGGCGCAGCAGGTCGGCCACCCGGGTGGCGATCTCGACCTTGGGCATGCGCCGGCTGACCAGGCCGTAACCGACGTTGTCGGCCACGGTCAGGTTCGGGAACAAGGCGTACGACTGGAACACGATGCCGAAGTCGCGCTGCGACGCCGGCAGGTTGGAGATGTCCTTGTCGGCCTGGTAGATGCGACCCGACGTCTGGATGTCCAGCCCGGCGATGGCGCGCAGCAAGGTGGTCTTGCCGCAGCCCGACGGGCCGAGGAAACAGACGAACTCGCCAGGATAGACCTGCAGCGAAATGTCTTTCAATGCCCAGAAATTGCCGAACTGCTTGCGCAGGCGTTCGATGCGCAGATAGGGGGACTTGTCCGTGCTGGCGTCTTGTTCGTGCATGGTCACGCGCGGGCGATGGACGCCCGGCGCGGATGCCGGGCGTCGCTACCGCCTTGCTGATCTCCGGTTGGCGGCGGTGAAGCCAGGCTGCTTATTTGGGGGCCGACTTGCCGTCGTAACGCTTGGTCCACTCGGCCAGGATGCGGGCGCGATCGTTGCCCATCTTGGCCAGGTCGATCTTGACCATGGCGTCATCGGCGCTGGGCGGATAGTTCGGCGGCGCCGGGTTCATGCCGGGGTAGCCGACGATGGCGTAGTACTTGCCATACAGCTCGTAGGCACCCTTGCTGACGGCGAAGTCGGCCACCTTCTGCGCCGCGGCCAGGTTCTTCGTGCCCTTGACGATGGCGGTCGCTTCCATGTCCCAGGGTGCGCCTTCCTTGGCCAGGATGATGTCGATCGGTGCGCCGGCGGTTTTCTCCTTGGCGCCGCGCATGTCGAATCCGATGCCGATCACGCGCTCGCCCTTGGCCGCCTGCACGCAGGGCGCCGAACCGGAGTGGGTGTAGACGGCGACGTTCTGGTGCAGCTTGTCCATGAACTCCCAGCCGGCCTTCTCGCCCATGATCTGCAGCCAGGCATAGACCGCCTGGTAACCGGTGCCCGAGGACGCCGGGTTGGGCATGACGATGGAATCCTTGTAGACCGGCTTGGTCAGATCGGCCCAGCTGGTCGGCTTGGGCATGTTCTTCTTGCCGCCTTCGATGGTGTTGAAACACATCACCGCCAGCCAGGCGTCCATGCCGGTCCAGGTGGTCGGGTTCTTGTCGCTGCGGAAGGCCGGCTTGATCTGGTCCACCCCCTTGGGCGTGTAAGGCTGCAACATGCCCATGGAGTCGAACAAGGCGATGCTCGAAGCGCCCAGGCCCCAGATCACGTCGGCGCGGGGATTGTCCTTCTCGGCCAGCAGCCGGGCGGTGATGACGCCGGTGGAGTCACGCACCCAGGCGATCTCGACATCGCTGTTGGCCGCCTCGAAGGCCTGCTTGTATGCGCCCAGCTGGTCGTTTTCCAGTGCCGTGTACACCGTGAGCTTGGTCTTCTGCGCCTGTGCCGGAACGGCCATCAATGCGGAGACCGCAAGTACCGCTGCACCTTGCAGCAGTTTGCGGACAGTGGGTTTGAACATGGTGAGAACTCCTTTTTCCAGTTGGGACTTGGTCTGCCGAACGATCCGGCACGGGTTACACACTGTATGAACAGTCGGTGACATGTTGGTTACACGGATGCCTCCGGGCGCAGTGTCACGACATTCATTCTGATTGTCAACAATTTACAAAAAACAGTCTACATAAGACGCGGGGCAAAGGCATCCGAGGAACTGACTCTCCAGCATACGCGCGTCCCTGCGATCGACACGCAGGATTTACCCGTAGGAACCCGCCCCCTGGCGCTGCGCGTCGATGCCGGTGTGCGCCTGCAACAAACATGCCTGGAACACCCGGGCGGCGCGCGACGGTTCCGGCGAGCGCCGCACGATGGCCAGGAACTGGCACACATACCGAAACAGCTCCGGGCGCAGCGCCCGCATCTGCCGCTGCCGGACGAAGCCGGCCGCATAGTGGTCGGGCAGGAAACCCAGGAACTGCCCCGACAGGATCAGCGTCGCGATCGCCTCCTGGTCGAATGCCGTGGCCTGGCGCGCCAGCCGCATCTGCTGCGTGATCTCCATGTTGGGGGAGTGATACCCCAGGCCGGCAAAACGGTACCGTGCCAGTGCATCCCACCCCATTGTGGTGTCCTGGGCCTTGAACAAGGCATGGTCGGCACCGCAGTAGAGCAGCATGGTTTCGTCGAACAAGGCGTCGTAGGCCAGGCTGTCGGAGCGGCGATGGCCGGGAATCACACCGACCTGGAACTGGCCGTCGATGACGCCGCGCTCGATGGCATTGATCGGCGCCACATGCAGATTCAGCGCCACGTCCGGGGCCTGGGCACAGAACAGCGCGATCGCCGCTCCGATGCGGGCGGCGGGATTGGTCGCGGTCTTGTCGAACACGGCCACGTGGAGCTGGCCGCCCAGGCGGCGGTGGATCTCGTCCACGCTGGCACGAAACGCCTCGGTGGACGCCAGCAGGCGCAAGGTTTCGGCATAAATCTGCTCGCCCTCGGCGGTCAGCGAAAAACCGCCCCGACCGCGCCGGCACAAGGTCATGGCCAGCCGGGTCTCGAGGTCCTTGACATGGCGGCTGATGGTCGAGGTCCCGATATTGAGCTCGAGTTCCGCCGCCGCCATGCCGCCGCAATCCACCACCGTCTTGAACACCCGCAACAGCCGCAGGTCCATGTCGCCGAGCTGGCCCAGCACCGCGTGACTCTTTACTTGCATATTCCGGCAACTGAATGGTGATATTTAGTCATTCATAAGAGTAACAGAGCCGGCCACAATTCCGCTTTCACCACCTGCCATCCCGGTATCTTCCCGGAGCCACCGCCATGAACCTGAACGACGCCCAACACCTGTCCCCCGCGCCCCGCCTCGATGCCGCATGGCTGGAGCCCCACTGGATGCCGTACACCGGCAACCGCGACTTCAAGGCCAATCCGCGCATGATGGTCAGCGCCGAAGGCTGTTATTACACCGACGCCCACGGCCGCAAGATCTTCGACGGCCTGTCCGGCCTGTGGTGCTGCGGCCTGGGTCACGCACGGCCGGAGATCACCGAAGCGGTGAGCCGGCAGATCGGCAAACTCGACTATTCGCCGGCATTCCAGTACGGGCACCCGCTGTCGTTCGAGCTGGCCAACAAGATCAAGGAGCTCACGCCCGACGGCCTGGACTACGTGTTCTTCACCGGCTCGGGTTCCGAATGCGCCGACACCTCGCTGAAAATGGCACGTGCCTACTGGCGCGCCAAGGGCCAGGCCAGCAAGACCCGCTTCATCGGCCGCGAGAAGGGTTACCACGGCGTGAACTTCGGCGGTATCTCGGTGGGCGGCATCGTGGCCAATCGCAAGGCCTATGGCCAGGCGGTGGAAGCGGATCACCTCCCGCACACCCTGCTGGCAGGCAACGAGTTCACGCGCGGCATGCCGGCCACCGGTGCCGAGCTGGCAAACGACCTGCTGCGGGTGATCAACCTGCACGACGCATCCAATATCGCCGCGGTGATCGTCGAGCCGATGTCGGGCTCGGCCGGCGTGATCATCCCGCCGGTGGGTTACCTGCAGCGCCTGCGCGAGATCTGCACCGCGCACAACATCCTGCTGATCTTCGACGAGGTCATTACCGGCTTCGGCCGCTGCGGCGCATTCACCGGCTCGGCGGCATTCGGCGTGACACCCGACATCCTGAACGCCGCCAAGCAGATCACCAATGGCACGCAGCCGCTGGGCGCGGTCGTGGCCACAAAAGAGATTTACGACACCTTCATGGCGGCCGGCGGGCCCGACTACATGCTCGAGTTCGTGCATGGCTACACCTACTCCGCCCATCCGGTGGCATGCGCCGCCGGCGTGGCTGCGCTCGACGTGCTGGTCAAGGAAGACATGATCGGCCGGGTCAAGGGCCTGGCCCCGTATTTCGAGCAGGCGGTGCACAGCCTCAAAGGCGTCAAGCACGTGGCCGATATCCGCAACTACGGCCTGGCCGCCGGTTTCACGATCGACGCCGCACCCGGCGAACCGGCCAAGCGCCCGTACCAGATCGCGATGAAGTGCCTGGAAAAAGGCTTCTACGTGCGTTATGGCGGCGACACCATCCAGCTGGCGCCACCGTTCATCGTCGAGAAGTCCGAGATCGACAGCCTGATCAACGCGCTGGGCGACGCACTGCGCGAGACCGACTGACAATCAAACCCGACTCTTCATATTCACGGAAATCACCACCATGTACAACGACCCTTTCCTGCAGACGGCCGGCGCCAGCAGCACCACGATGCCGACCATCGGCCACCTGATCGACGGCAAGCTCGTCTCCGGCGGCAGCCGCTCCCAGGACGTGTTCAACCCGGCCACCGGCAAGGCGGAAAAACGCCTGCTGCTGGCCGATGCCGCCACGCTGGAGCAGGCGATCGCCTCGAGCCAGGCGGCGTATCCGGCCTGGCGCGCGACGCCGCCGCTCAAGCGCGCGCGGGTAATGTCCAAGCTCAAGCAGCTGCTCGAGGAGCATGCCGACCAGCTGTGCGCGCTGCTGACCGCCGAACACGGCAAGGTCGTCGGCGATGCGCTCGGTGAATTGCAGCGCGGCATCGAGAACGTCGAATACGCCAGCTACGCGCCGGAACTGCTCAAGGGCGAACACAGCAAGAACGTCGGCCCGTCCATCGACTCCTGGAGCGAATTCCAGCCGCTGGGCGTGACCGCCGGCATCACGCCGTTCAACTTCCCGATCATGGTGCCGCTGTGGATGTGGCCGATGGCGGTGGTCTGCGGCAACACCTTCATCCTCAAGCCGTCCGAGCGCGACCCGTCGAGCGCGCTGATGGTGGCCCAGCTGGCACTCGAGGCCGGCCTGCCCCCTGGCGTGCTCAACGTGGTCAACGGCGACAAGGAAGCCGTCGACGCGCTGCTGGCCGACAAGCGTATCGCCGCGGTGAGTTTTGTCGGCTCGACGCCGATTGCCGAATACGTCTACGCCACCGGCTGTGCCAACGGCAAGCGGGTCCAGGCCCTGGGCGGAGCCAAGAACCATGCCGTCGTGATGCCGGACGCCGACGTCGCCAATGCGGTCAGCGCGATGATGGGTGCGGCTTACGGCTCCTGCGGCGAACGCTGCATGGCGGTGCCGCTGATCGTGGCCGTGGGCGACGAAACGGCAGACGCCATGATCGCCGGCCTGAAGACCGAGATCGCCAAGATGAAGGTCGGCCCGGGCAAGGACGCGTCGAACGACATGGGTCCACTGGTCACCAAGCCGCATTTCGAGAAGGTCGTGGGTTATGTGGACCAGGGCGTCAAGGAAGGCGCCAAGCTGCTGGTCGACGGCCGCGGCGTCAAGGTGCCGGCCGGGCACGAGGAAGGTTATTTCCTCGGCCCCTGCCTGTTCGACAACGTCAAGCCCGGCATGTCGATCTACCAGGACGAGATCTTCGGCCCGGTGCTCGGCATCGTGCGCGTCAAGACGCTGCAGGAAGCCATGGAGCTCATCGACAGGCACGAATACGGCAACGGCACCTGCATCTTCACCCGCGACGGCGAGGCGGCACGCTACTTCAGCGACAACATCCTGGTCGGCATGGTCGGCGTCAACGTGCCGCTGCCGGTGCCGGTGGCCTACCACTCGTTCGGCGGCTGGAAACGGTCCTTGTTCGGCGACCTTCACGCCTACGGGCCGGATGCGGTGCGGTTTTATACGAAGCGCAAGACGATCACGCAGAGATGGCCTTCGGCGGGGGTTCGGGAGGGGGCGGTGTTCAGTTTTCCCAGCAACCGGTAGGGCCCTCGCCGTTCGACGTCCCGGATCGACAAACGGCGCCGGGCCTGGGTACCGGGCCGGCGCGGACACGTTCTTGCAGACCGGGTCTGCGAGCCCGCAGCGTGAACGATGCCCGTTCCGAACGGGAAAGGCGACCATTCCCCATCCCCATGGCGGGTTGCAGGCCGCTTGTTCGCAGCCTTGCGCTACGATGACATCTTGTTCCGATCTGCGATGTCCAGCGCGCCATGACAACACCTCTTTCTTCTCTCGGCCGCATGCAACGCCATGCGATGCACGCTGTTGCGTTGTCCTGCTCGCTGCTCATGGCCAGTACCTGCGCATTCGCCCAGAGCAACACCAAGGCCGCCGGCTATTACGAAGACGCCCTGGTGCGTTTCGACAAGAACGACATGCCCGGCGCGATCATCCAACTCAAGAACGCGCTGCAGATCGACCCGAAGATGCTGCCCGTTCAGCTGCTGCTGGGCAAGGCCTTGATGCGCAACGGCGACGTGGTTGCGGCAGAAGTCGCCTTGAATGAAGCGCTGAGACTGGGCGTGAATCGGGCAGAGCTGGTGGTCATGCTGGGCCAGTCCTATATGGCCCAGGGCAAACACAAGCTGATACTGGAACAGGAGACATTCCGTCCCGCCGGACTGCCGCCCCGCGTGCAGCTCGAACTTCAGCTGTTGCGAGCCTCCGTATTCAGCGATCTTGGCGAACCCGCCAATGCGCTCAAGGCCATCGAGGAGGCTCGAGTCATCGATCGCCAGGAGCCGGATGTCTGGCTGGCTGAAGTGCCGATCCGCATCCGCTCGCGCCAGTTCAGTGAGGCCGTCGAGGCCTGCGAAAAGGCACTGGCGCTGGCACCGGACTCCGCCCAGGCGTGGTACCAGAAAGGATCGATCGCCCATGTCCAGGGAAATCTCGCGGATGCAGTGGCCGCATACGACCGCGCGATCAAGGCCGACGATACCCACGTCGAGGCTCGCGTCGCCCGCCTGGGCATCCTGATCGACCAGGGCCGCTTCGCCGACGCCGCCAAGGACGCCACCGAACTCAAGCGCGTTGCGCCGCGCGAGCCGCGCGGCGCCTATCTGCGCGCCTTGCTGGCGGAGCGCGATGGCGACAACGAAGCATCGCAGCTGGCGCTCAAGGAGGTCACGAACCTGCTCGATCCGGTTCCGATCGACTTTATTCGTTATCGGCCGCAGCTGCTGATGCTCAACGGCCTGGCGCATTTCGGACTGAGCCAGGGAGAGAAGGCCAAACAGTATCTGGAAGCCTTCCAGCGGGTCCAGAACAACAGCCCGGCATCCAAGCTGCTGGCCCGCATCTACCTCGCCGACGGCAATGCCACGCAGGCGGTCAACGTGCTGGAGACCTATCTGCGTGCCCAACCTGGCGATGGCCAGGCCTTGACACTGCTCGCCTCCGCCCATATGAGTCTGGGCCGCAATGCCAAGGCCACGGCACTGATGCAGGAAGCACTGCAGTCGAAGGACGACCCGGCCTTTCGTACGGCACTGGGCCTGAGCCTGGTCGGAGACGGACAAGACGCCAGCGGACTGGTCGAGCTGGAAGCTGCCTACAAGAAGGATCCGCGGCAAACCCAGGCGGCGGTCGCGCTGGTGCAGCTGTATCTGCGCAACGGATTGCCTCGCAAGGCCGTGCCGGTCGCGGAGCAACTGGTCAAGCTCAACAAGTCCAACGCGTTGTTCCACAACTTGCTCGGCATGGCCCACGGTCGTTCGGGCAATGCCGCGGCCGCGCGCGCAGCATTCGAGAGCGCGATTGCCATCGACAGCAACATGACGCAGGCCAAGCTGAACGTGGCCCGACTGGACATTGCCGCCAAGGCCTACGATGCCGCAACCCAACGGCTCAACGCGCTGCTGTCGACGGACGCGCGGCTGGGCGAAGCGATGTACGAGCTGTCGGTCATCGCAGAACGAAAAGGCGCCCAGGCGGAGGCCCGGCGGTGGCTCGAAAAAGCGCGCGATGCAGGCACTGGGCGGGATGTCCGTGCAGACCTCGCACTGGTCGAATTCCATCTGCGCCATGGTCGCGCAAGCGAGGCGCTGGACGCTGCCAAGATGGCCTCAGGAAAGGCGCCGGACAACATGAACGTGATGCTGACCTACAGCCGCGCGCAGCTGGCCATCGGTGACTCGGTCGGCGCCAAGAGCACCTTGACAGGTGCGACCCGATTCGCCGAATACAACGCGCCGCTTCAAGTACAGATCGCCACGCTGCAGTTGTCCGCCAATAACCTCGCCGGCGCGGCCTACAGCCTGGACAAGGCCTTGTCCAGCCGGCCGAACTTCCTGCCGGCCCTGGCGCTGATGACCGAAATCGAACTACGCCAGGGGGAGCGGGCCAAGGCCGAAAAGCGCGCACGCGATATTCTTGCGGCGCACCCCAGGCTGGCGATCGGCCATGCCTTGCTCGGCGATATCGCGATGACAAGCGGACAAACAGGAGCCGCGGTCGAGGCCTATCGACAAGCGCACAGGATCGACGCTTCCAGCACGTCCTTGCTCAAGTTGTTCTACGCCATGTCGATGCAGAGCGATGCCAGGCCTGCTCTCCAACTGGCAGAACAGTGGCTCAAGACGCATCCGCGGGACCTGACCGTGCACAAGGCACTGGCCGACGGCCAAGCCCGCGCCGGGAATTTCTCCGCCGCAAAGGCGGCTTACGAGACGGCGCTCAAGATCGAACCCAAAGATGCGGAACTGCTCAACAATCTTGCCAATGTGCAGTTGCGACTGAAAGACCCGGGAGCGGTCAAGACCGCTGAAGCGGCACTGGCCAGTGCCCCGGGCAGTGCATTGGTGACCGACACCCTGGGATGGGCTCTGTTCCAGAACGGGCAAACGGATCGCGCCCTGCAGTTGCTGCGTGACGCGCGCCTGCGTGCACCCGGCAACCCGGAGATCCGCTACCATCTCGCCGCGGTACTGGCCAAGACCGGGCGGACCAGCGAAGCGCGCTCGGAACTCGAATCCGCGATCAATTCGGGAGTGGCCTTTGAAAGCCTGGCCGAGGCCAAGGCACTGTCGTCATCGCTCCGCTGACATCGTGACACCCTGCATACGGGACTGTGACGGTACATCCAGGCACATGATCGCGGTTGACGAAACAGTCTGCTACTGCGACGGCGCATGACCGGATCCTTGTAGCGCTGCCATTTTCCAAGGGGGTATCTCGTATGCGAATTGGCCTTCCAAAGGAAATCAAGAACCACGAATACCGGGTTGGCCTGACACCTGCCAGTGTGCGGGAGCTGGTTTCACACGGGCATCAGGTGCTGGTGCAGGCCGGAGCCGGCGCTGCCATCGGTCTGTCGGATGCGCACTATGGTGCGGTGGGCGCCGGCATCGCGTCGGATGCCGAGTCTGTGTTCGCCCAGGCCGACATGATCGTCAAGGTCAAGGAACCGCAACCGCACGAATGCGCGATGCTGCGCCCCGGCCAGATCCTGTACACCTACCTGCACCTGGCCCCCGACCCGGAACAGACCAAAGCACTGGTCGAATCCGGTGCGATCTGCATCGCCTACGAAACCATCACCGGACCCGGTGGCGGCCTGCCGCTGCTGGCGCCGATGAGCGAAGTCGCTGGCCGGATGGCGGTGCAGGCGGGCGCGGCACATCTGGAGAAGTCCAAGGGCGGGATGGGGGTGCTGCTCGGCGGTGTTCCCGGTGTGCCCGCCGCCCATGTCGTCATCATCGGCGCCGGGGTGGTGGGATCGAACGCATTGCAGGTCGCCGTCGGCATGGGTGCCCGCGTGACCGTGCTGGACAAGAACGTCGACCGGCTCAGGCAACTCGACCTGGTGTTCAGCAACCGGATCCAGACCGTGTATTCGACGGCGCAAAGCCTGGAGGACGCGGTGCTGGATGCGGAGGTCGTGGTCGGCGGCGTACTGATCCCCGGTGCCGCCGCGCCCAAACTCGTCACGAAAAAGATGATCGGGGCGATGAAGAAAGGCGCCGTCGTCGTCGACGTGGCAATCGACCAGGGCGGCTGCTTCGAGACCTCGCATGCCACCACCCATGACAACCCGACCTTCGTCGTCGACGGCGTGGTGCATTATTGCGTGGCCAACATGCCGGGCGCCGTGGCCCGGACCTCGACCTTCGCGCTGAACAACGCGACCATCGGCCATGCCCTCGCCCTGGCCGACAAGGGCTGGAAACAGGCACTGCGGGACGACGAACACCTGCGCCGTGGCCTGAACGTGGCCCAGGGCAAGGTCACGTACGCCGCCGTGGCGCGTGATCTCGGCTACGACCACGTTCCGCCGGCCGAACTGCTGGACTGATCGACCGGCCTGGCCGGACGACCCGGCCGCCATCGCGCGGGACGGTCCGCTGGCGCCAAACGCCGTCAGCCAGCCCTCAGGCAACCGGCGACGATGGCTTCGAAATGCGCCGGCGAAGGCCCCTCGAAGCCGACGATCTTGCCTTCCTCGTCCCAGCGCCGCAGCCGGATGGCGTCGGCGAAAAACGGCTCTGCCTCGAACGCCTGCACCTGTTCGGGCGACATCGGTCCGCCCTGCAGGGTGAGCGACAACTTCGAGGCATCCGACAACAGGTCGTAATAACCCGGCTCGGTCGCCGCCAGGTAACGCTTGGCTGCGACGTGCATACGCACCGGCTCGGTCAGTTCCGGCCCGAAATACTGCGACAACCATGCCGAACCGGTCGACTCATGCTGGGTATCGATGCCACGATCGGCGATGTCCTGCGGCAGGTCGTGCAGCAGATGGCCGATGTCGTGCAGGTAGGCGGCAGCGACCAACGCATCACTGGCGCCATCGCGCTCGGCGAACGCCGCACACTGGATCGCGTGCTCCAGCTGGCTGACACCTTCGCCATATCCTTCACCGCCGCGCCGGGCAAACGCACTGCGAATCTGCTTCATCACATCCATGTTCGTGTTTCCATCGTCTTGTTGGGGTCGATGATCATTTTCGCGCCTCGCGCAACGCGAACATGCCCGCCACGGCAATCAACACCGCTCCGGTCACCGTCGTCAGCAGCGGCACCTCGCCGAAGAACAGGAATCCCCACAACGGCGCCCACAGGATGCCGGTGTATTCGAACGGCGTCACCAGGTTGGCCGGGCTGATGCGGTAGGCATGGGTCAGCAGCAACATGCCGGCCGACGCGATGACGCCGCAGGACGCAATCAACAGGAAGTCACCCCCGGTCGGCCAGGTCCAGGGCCGGACCAGGAACGAAAGGCTGGGATGGCCCGCATCCTTGATGCCCATCCAATGGGTGCCACCGGCGATGAGCAATGCGCCGGCCAGGAAGACACCGTTCTGGTAGAAGGTCATGACCGACGCTGGCTGCGCGACCCCGATGCGCCGGGCCATCAACATCGAGGTGGCGTACAACAATGCCGACACCAGCGACAGCAACGCCGCCCATTGGAACAATCCACTGCCGGGCTGCAGGATCACCAGCACGCCGCCGAACCCGACCGTCAGCGCGGCCCAGACCTTGAACCCGATCTGCTCGCCCAGGAACGGCCCGGCCAGCGCCGTGACGAACAGCGGCACCGTGAAATACAGGGCGACGGCGTAGGCCAGGTTCATTGCCGGAAACGCCATGTAGTAGGTGGTGTAGGCCCCGAACATGAGGCCGGCGCGCGACACCAGCGAGCGGAAATGCGGCGTGAAGATCGCGCGCCAACCCGCCTCGAGTTGCACCATGACAAGCAGGATCGGGATCGCGACGATGGAGCGGATCGTCATCACCAGCGTCAGCGGATAGTCGCCACTGACCTGCTTGACGACCGCGTCCTGCAGCGAAAAGACGAACACCCCCGCGCACAGGAATCGAATGCCACGCGCAGCGTCGGGATGGATCACGGGGGAGGGCTGCGGTGGGTCGGTGTTGGCCGTATTGTGCGGCCGTCCCACGCTACCGACAGATCAGTGAATGCGACCTGTTCTGTCACTCAAGCGAAATTCCGTGGCGCGCCCGCTCCCCCGGGAGCGCCATGGAATCGCCCAGCAGCTATTGGCCGGCGACGACCCGCGCCATCTCCAGCACCTTGCAGGAATAACCCCACTCGTTGTCGTACCAGGACACGACCTTGACGAAAGTGCCGTCCAGCGCCATGCCGGCATCGGCGTCGAACACCGACGTGCAGCTCTCGCCGCGGAAGTCGGTCGACACCACCTTCTGCTCGGTATAACCCATCACGCCCTTCATGCTGCCTTCCGACGCCTTTTTCATCGCAGCGCAGATCTCGGCGTACGTGGCTTCCTTGGACAACTCGACGGTCAGGTCCACTACCGACACGTCGGAGGTCGGCACGCGGAACGACATGCCGGTGAGTTTCTTGTTCAGCTCGGGAATCACCACACCCACGGCCTTGGCCGCACCGGTGCTCGACGGAATGATGTTCTCCAGGATGCCGCGGCCGCCGCGCCAGTCCTTGTTCGACGGGCCGTCGACCGTTTTCTGGGTTGCGGTGGTGGCGTGCACGGTGGTCATCAGGCCGCGCTTGACACCCCAGTTGTCGTGCAGCACCTTGGCGACCGGGGCCAGGCAGTTGGTGGTGCACGAGGCGTTGGAGATGATGGCCTCGCCCTTGTAGGTCTTGTCGTTGACGCCGAACACAAACATCGGCGTGTCGTCCTTGCTGGGCGCGGACATGATGACCTTCTTCGCGCCGGCTGCGATGTGTTTCTGCGCCGTCTCCTTGGTCAGGAACAATCCGGTGGATTCGATCACGATGTCGGCGCCGACCTCGCCCCACTTGAGCTCGGCCGGATCCTTGACCGCGGTCAGGCGGATCTTGCGGCCATTGACCACCAGCGTGTTGCCGTCCACCGCCACGTCGCCCTTGAAGCGGCCATGCACCGAGTCGTACTGCAGCATGTAGGCCAGGTAGTCGGGCTCGAGCAGGTCATTGATGCCCACCACTTCGATATCGTTGAAGTTCTGCACCGCCGCACGAAACACCATGCGACCGATCCGGCCGAAGCCGTTGATGCCAATCTTGATAGCCATACCCTGTACCTCCGTTGGTTGAAACTCGATGAATCCGTTGTCGATCCGTCCTGGCACGGATCAGCGCCTGGCCAGCACCTTCTGCACCGTGGCGGCGACGTTCTCCGGCGTGAAGCCGAAATGCTTGAACAACACCGGCGCCGGCGCCGACTCGCCATAGGTGTCGATGCCCACGACCGCCGCGCAGCCGTATTTCCACCAGCCGTCCGTGACACCCATCTCCACCGCAATTCGCGGCAGGCCGGCGGGCAGCACCTGCTTCTTGTAGGCGACCGACTGCCGGTCGAACGTGGTAGTGCTGGGCATGGACACCACGCGCACCGCAATCTTGCGCGCGGCCAGCAGCTCCTGCGCCTTGAGCGCCAGCTGCACCTCGGAGCCGGTGGCGATGATCACCGCCTGCGCCTTCTTGCGCAGACCCACTTCCGTGGGTTCGGCCAGCACGTAGGCACCCTTGTTGATGGCATCGAGGCCGGCCGCATCCGGCGCGGCGGCGCAATGGCCCTTGGGTGCATAACTGATGCCCTGACGGCTGAGCAGCAGCGCCGTCGGCATGGACCGGTTCTGCAACGCGACCGCCCAGGCCACCGCCGTCTCGGCAGTGTCGGCCGGACGCCAGACATCCAGGTTCGGAATCAGGCGCAGCGACGCCGCGTGTTCGATCGACTGGTGGGTCGGGCCGTCTTCGCCAAGACCGATGCTGTCGTGCGTGAACACATGCACCACGCGCAGCTTCATCAGCGCCGCCATGCGGATCGCGTTGCGGCTGTAGTCGCTGAAGGTCAGGAAGGTGCCACCGTAGGGAATGTAGCCCCCGTGCAGCGCCACGCCATTCATGATGGCCGCCATGCCGAACTCGCGCACCCCGTAGTTGATGTGGCGGCCGCCGTGCAGCGTGCCGTTCGCGTCGGGCGTCTGTGCAACCTGGCCCTGTACGTCGAAACGCAGGCTCGGCGTGCTCCTGGTGTTCGTCAGGTTCGAACCGGTCAGGTCGGCCGAGCCGCCCAGCATCTCCGGCATTGCGGCGGTGAACGCCTCCAGTGCGAGTTGCGAGGCCTTGCGGCTGGCAACGGTTTCCGCCTTCTCGTGCGCGGCAATCACGGTGTCCACCGCCGTCTGCGTGAACACGCGCGGCAGGTCGCCGCGCATGCGGCGTTCCAGCTCCAGGGCCAGTTCCGGATGCGCGGCCCGGTAAGCGGCAAGGCGCTGCTCCCATTGCGACTCGGCCGCTTCGCCTGCGGCCTTCGCATCCCAGGCTGCATAGATGTCCTGCGGCACCACGAACGGCGGCTCGTTCCAGCCCAGTTGCTCGCGCACCAGCGCGATTTCCTCGGCACCCAGCGGCTCGCCATGGGCCTTGGCTGTGTTGGCCCGGTTCGGACTGCCCTGGCCGATCCGTGTCTTGCACATGATCAGGGTCGGGCGTTCGTTCTGGGTGCGTGCCTCGGCGATCGCCTTGGACACCGCCGCCGTGTCATGCCCCTCGATCGGACCGACGACGTTCCAGCCATAAGCCACGAAACGCAAGGCCGTGTTGTCGACGAACCAGGGCGCGACCTGCCCGTCGATCGAAATGCCGTTGTCGTCGTACAGCGCCACCAGCTTGTTCAGCTTCCAGGCACCGGCCAAGGCCGCCGCCTCATGGCTGACTCCTTCCATCATGCAGCCGTCGCCCATGAACACATAGGTGTGGTGGTCGACGATGGCATGGTCTTCGCGGTTGAACTCGCTGGCGAGCAGCTTTTCGGCCAGTGCCATGCCCACGGCATTGGCAAAACCCTGGCCCAGCGGTCCGGTCGTGGTCTCCACTCCGGGAGTCAGGCCGGACTCCGGATGGCCCGGTGTCTTGCTGTGCAGCTGGCGGAAATTCTTCAACTCGTCCATCGGCAAGGCATACCCGCTGAGGTGCAGCAAGGAATACAGCAGCATCGAGGCATGACCGTTGGACAACACGAAACGGTCGCGGTCGAACCAGTGCGGGTTGCCGGGGTTGTGCTTCAGGTGACCGGCAAGCGCGCCGTCCGCCGACTTCGGCCCCCACAAGGCCACCGCCATCTCCGCCATGCCCATGGGCGCTCCGGGATGGCCGGAGTTGGCTTGTTGCACGGCGTCCATTGCCAGCGCACGGATTGCGTTGGCCATTTGATTGAGAGTTGTCATACTTGGGAGAATGCAGGACTGGGCCGATGACAAACGTCTTGCACCGGCTGCCGTGTCAATTGGGGAAATCGCGATTTTATCGTTTGGCATTCTGCGTGCCTGATCGGGAGCGGCTCGATGGCGATTTGCACCAATCGATCCAATGGACCAGGGCCGCGAAGACGCAGGGATCACGCAAGCCGACAACCGTCCTCGAGCCGCGCACGGTCGGCTCAACGCGACGAGCGTGCCGAAAACGGTCGGCACCAAGGGCTCGAATCAGTGTCGGATCCCCTTACACAAGCTACAGTCGAATATCGTATTGACGGCTCAAGTTATTGAAAACAAATGACAAATTTGAACTGGCACGGAACTGGCTTGACTCTCGACACGGTTGGCTGCATAGCGACCTTTGACCTAGATTGAGGATGAGTACCATGACGCTGAGTAAAACAACAATGAACACCGCACTGCACTTGCTAGCCGGGGTGGCGTTGGCCAGCGCAAGTTTTGGCGCATCCGCGGTATCGACTTGGACGTTCGGCGAAGCCGGAAGCCTGTGCTCCCAGTCTGAAGTACTGGCGGGCAATTGTGCTGCGCAGTCCGGATCGGATCCCGGCGCTCCGTTGCTGAAGGGCTCGGCGTTTGCGGTCAGCACCAGCAGCTCCGGCTCCACCTTCGTCACCGCCGCATTGACCGACTGGAGCGGTGGCCTGGGTGCTGGTGGTGAATCGACCTCCCCGGACCATGCCATTGACAACAATGGTCGCGTCGAATTGATCGCGTTTGACTTCGGCGCATCTTCGATCGCGCTGACAGGCTTGACCGCAGGTTGGTGGAGTGGTGACTCCGACTTCAGCCTGCTTCGCTGGACCGGTGCAACCGCACCCAATCTGTCGACCCAACTCGCGGGCAAGACGATTGCCGGTCTCACGTCAGCTGGTGGCTGGGAGTTGGTTGGCAACTACGCCAACATGTCCACGGGCAACCCATACGCGGTCAACAGCGGCAACCTGACCTCCAGCTGGTGGTTGGTGAGTGCCTACAACAGCGGGTACACCGGTGCGAACACCAGCTGCAACAAGCCAGGCAGCAACTACTCTTGCACGAATGGCAATGACTACTTCAAATTGTTGACCCTGGCCGGCACCGTGACGACACCGCCGGACCCGGGCACCGGCGTTCCGGAACCGGGTTCGCTGGCTTTGATGGGCGCGGCTTTGGCCGGCTTGGCCGTGATTCGTCGCCGTCGCAACACAACGGCCTGAGCCACCGCTTTTTGCTGCGTCGCGTCTACCCTTGGTAGCGCAAGCACGAACAAGGCGCCAATATTGGCGCCTTTTTCATGATCTGATCGAATTGCATGGAAGCGGCTTGCTCCGCCGTCAAGGACTGCGGCTAGCATGACAATGCAGTCAACTGCGCTGCTTTTCAGCGTGCCAACCCATCGATCAACGTGACTTCACAACCCTTGTTGGCAGACGCCATCGTGTTGGCCGCCGGACGTGGCGAGCGCATGCGACCGTTGACCGATCACTGCCCAAAGCCACTGCTCGAGTTGGGAGGCAAGCCATTGATGCAGTGGACCATGGAAGCCTTGGTGCGCGGGGGGTTCGACACTGCTGTCATCAATACCGCCTGGCTGGGCGACATGATCGAGGCCCGATTTCCGGCCGGCGTCGTGCAATTGACCACCGATCGGCAAGCCACTGCGACCATCCCGATGCGCGTCATCTATTCGCATGAAGGACATGACTTCGGGGCAGCGTTGGAAACCGCGGGCGGTATCGCCCGTGCATTGCCGCACCTGGCAGACCCGTTCTGGGTCGTTGCTGGCGACATCTATGCCCCTGATTTCGAATTCTCCAACTTCGATCTGCAGCGGTTCCGTGCCAGCAGTGCCTTGGCGCATCTGTGGCTGGTACCCAATCCATCACACAATCCGACAGGCGATTTTGCGTTGGCCGCCAGTGGCCTGGCGCAAAATGACGGTGCGTTGCGCCACACCTACAGCACCATCGGGCTGTTTCGTCACGCCTTGTTTGCGCCACCGTACTGCGCCGTGCCGCCGGGCAATCCTGGTGGCACCCGGGCAGCGCTGGCTCCGATGTTGCGTACGGCAGTTCGTGAGGGCAAGGTCAGTGCCCAGCTTTACACTGGCCGTTGGACCGATGTCGGCACGCCGCAACGGTTGGCCCAATTGAGGCAGTCGCAGCAGATATATACGCAATCGCACACACCATGACTCTTTCCATTCATGCCGGGCGCCGGGCGGCACTGGCCGCACAACTCGGCCCCCGCGGCATTGCCATCGTCCCCACGGCGCCCGAGCGCCAGCGCAACCGCGACAGCGACTATCTGTTCCGGCACGACAGCTATTTTTACTACCTGACCGGATTCTCCGAGCCGCAGGCCTGGCTAGTCATTACCGGGGATGGCAAGAGCACGCTGTTCTGCCAACCCAAGGACATGGAGCGCGAAATCTGGGACGGTTACCGGCTCGGCCCCGCGGACGCGCCGGCGCACCTGGGCGTGGACGCGGCGTTTTCCGTCGCCGAACTCGATGCACAGTTGCCCCGGTTGATCGACGGTCGCGAGGTAGTCTGGTATCCGTTCGGCATCCATCCCGGCCTGGAGACGCGGATCGACCAATGGTTGTCCAGCCTGCGCGCGCGGGTGCGTTTCGGCGCCTTGTGTCCGGACCAGCAACGCGACCTGTGCAGCCTGCTCGACGAGATGCGGCTGATCAAGGACCCCAGCGAACAGGACACCATGCGCCGCGCCGCCCGCATCAGTGCCGGCGCGCACATCCGGGCCATGCAGCTGTCGGCCCGCATGTTGCGCGAGGGCCAGGACGTGCGCGAGTACCACCTGGACGCCGAACTGCTGCACGAGTTCCGCCGCCACGGCTCGCAATACCCGGCCTATGGCTCCATCGTGGCTGCCGGTGCCAATGCCTGCGTATTGCATTACCGCGCCGACGCTGCACCGATCCGCGACGGCGAGCTGGTATTGATCGACGCCGGCTGCGAACTCGACGGTTACGCGAGCGACATCACCCGCACGTTCCCCGCCAACGGCCGGTTCACCGGGCCCCAGCGTGAGCTGTACGACCTGGTGCTGGCCAGCCAGCAGGCCGCCGTGGACGCCACCCGGGCCGGCGCCCGCTTCACCGACCCGCACGACGCCAGCGTGAAGGTGCTGGCCCAGGGCATGCTGGACCTGGGCTTGCTCGATCGCCAGAAGGTCGGTACCTTGCAGGACGTGATCGACAAGCGCAGCTATTTCCAGTTCTACATGCATCGCACCGGCCACTGGCTGGGCATGGACGTACACGATTGCGGCGGCTACCTCGAACCCGGCGAATTGGGCCAGACCAGCGAACGCAAGGACGCGCTCAGCGGCGAGACCATCGTGAATCGGCCGGCCCGCATCCTGCGCCCCGGCATGGTACTGACGATCGAACCCGGCATCTACATCCGTCCCGCGCCAGGGGTTCCCGAGCATTTCCACAACATCGGCATCCGCATCGAAGACGATGCCATCGTCACCGACGATGGCTGCGAGCTGATCACCCGCGCGGTGCCGGTCGACGGCGCGGAAATCGAAGCCTTGATGCGAGCGTAGCCCGATACGACGGTGCCATGTCCAGCGAGCTGCAGCAGACCTTTACCGGACAAGGCTTCGTCGTCCTTCCGGGATTCAGGAATGCGGCGCAGATCGCATCGATCCGCCAAAGAGCCCGCGAACTGGTCGACATGTATGAGCCGGACGGAGAACAGGCCGTATTCAGCACCCAGGAGCAGCAACGCAGGGTCAACGACTATTTCCTGGGATCGGCGCAGACGATACGCTGCTTCCTCGAAGAGGAGGCACTCGATGCGAACGGACGACTCAGGCAGGACAAGGCACTGTCGATCAACAAGATCGGCCACGCCATGCATGATCTCGATCCGGTGTTCGACCGGTTCTCGCATGGGAGCGACCTGGCAACCGTCGCGCACGCCGTCGGATTGCTGCGGCCGCTGGTGTGGCAGTCGATGTACATCTTCAAGCAGCCGGCCATCGGTGGCGAGGTGCGCTGGCACCAGGACGCGAGTTTCTTTGTCACCACGCCGATCAGCGTGACGACATTCTGGTTCGCACTCGAGGATGCCCACCAGGGCAATGGGTGCCTGTGGGTGCAGCCCGGCGGCCATCGGGGACCCTTGCGAGAGCAATTCGTGCGCAGCGGCGATGCGGCCGCGATCACGCCACTGGATGCCACGCCCTGGCCGAATCTGCACGAGGCGCAACCGCTGGAAGTGCCGGCGGGCACTTTGGTGGTGTTCCATGGCCTGCTGCCACACTACAGCGGACCGAATCGATCGGCACATTCCCGCCATGCCTATACCCTGCACGCCACCGATGCCCGGGCGACCTATGCGCCGGAAAACTGGCTGCAACGCTCCCGCGCACTACCTCCCCGCGGCTTCGTCTGACCATCGCCCGCCATGTCCAGCAAGCCACTGACCCCGCGCCTGTACCACCTGGCTGTCGCCACCTCGATCCTCACGAGCGCCAGCGTCCATGCCGTCGACGAATTCGTCTACACGGTGCAGGTTGGCGATCACCCCTGGAACATCGCCCAGCGTTATCTGAAGGACACGTCGTTCGCGCAGCAACTGACCCGGCTGAACCGCATCACGAATGACCGCAGGGTACCGCCCGGCACGCAACTGCGTATTCCGGCCCCGTGGCTCAAGCTCCAGTCGACACGCATCCGTGTATTGGCGGCGCACGGTCAAGCCATGGTGGAGCAGTCGGGCAAACCCGTGCGGGCGGCCGTCGCCGGCGAAGAACTGCCGACCCGCGCGCAACTGCGTACCGGCCCCGGATCCAGCGTGTTGCTGGAATTCGACGACGGCTCGCGGGTCATGATGCGCCAGGCCTCGGAGCTGCGCCTGGTGCAGTCGGACCGGCGGCTGCTCGACGGCGGTTTCATGGTCGAACTCGAACTGATCCGCGGCGGACTGGAGAACATGGTCACGCCTCTGCACCGCGCGCCCGCGACGCGGTTCGAGATCCGCACGCCGGCCGCCGTGGCTGCCGTACGCGGCACCCGGTTCCGGGTCCATGCCGACGACCAGACCGCCTGGACGGAAGTGCTGGACGGCGCCGTCCAGGTCGACAACGCGGCCGGCGGTGTTCGGGCCAACGCCGGATTTGGCACGATTGCCCAGGTCGGACGGGCCCCGGAACCGCCACGGTCACTGCTGGCCGCCCCGGACCTGTCCGGACTGCCCGAACGGCTGGAACGGCTGCCGGTCAACTGGCCCCTGGCGCCGGTTCCCGGCGCGGTCGCCTACCGGAGCCAGGTGGCACCGGATACACGTTTCGAAACCCTGTTGTCCGATGAGCTCATTCCACAGGCGCGGATCCGCATCACGGATATCGAAGACGGTGATTTCGTGCTGCGCGTGCGCGCCACCGACGCCGACGGCCTCGAAGGCGTCGTCGCGGAACGCACGATCCGGGTCCATGCACGCCCGCAGGCCCCGATCCTGGTCCGGCCGGCGCCCGACGCCGTCGTTGCCACGCCACGTCCGCAATTCCAATGGACCATTCCCGATCCCGGCTGGCACTACCGGCTCGAAATACGCCAGGACCCATCGACCGAGGGTGCGCCCTTGGTCGCGCAATCGGCAACCGAAGCGCAGATCGGCGCGCTCGCCACCGACCTGGCACCGGGCCTTTATCACTGGAGGGTCGCCTCCGTGGTTCCGGCCAGTGACCGCCAGGGCCCGTGGGGTGACACACAGTCGTTCCGGGTGGTGCCGCCGGCGCCTGAGGCCGCGCCGGTGCAGGTCCAGTCCGGGCAGGTCACCATCCGTTGGCCGGCCGTACCGCACGCCACCGGTTATGAGCTGCAGGTGGCCACCCGCGACGACTTCTCCCAGCCGGTGGTCGACGTGCGCTCGAACGAGCCACAACACCTGCTGCATGCGCTGACACCCGGCACCTACCACTTGCGCATCCGCACGACCAGCCAGGATGGTTTTACCGGTCCCTGGAGCCGGCCGCAACTCTTCGTGGTTCCCGAGCCGCCCCCGCCCGCACCCGAACCTTCACCATGGCGCGCCTTGCTGATCGTGCTGCCGGCCCTGATTCTGCTGGGCCTATGAGTTCCACCGCCCCAGCGACCGGCGCGCCGCAGAGCGTTCGCCGTCGCTGGATGCGAAACCTGTCGACCCATGCCCCGCTGTGGGTCGCGCTGCTGGTACTGGCCATCTTGACGGCGACCCGGCCCACGTTCGTGACGCGGCTGGACCTGATGGCGTACGACCTGGCTGCGCCGTCACATCGGGCCGGAGCCGGTGCCGGTGCCGTGGTCGTGCTGGCCATCGACGATGAGACCCTGGCCGCCGTCGGGCGGTGGCCCTGGCCCCGAACGGTCCATGCCCGGGTGCTCGACACCCTGCGCGAAGCCGGCGTGGCCACGGTGGGCATGAACATCCTGTTCACCGAAGCCGACGCAAGTGCCGATGCCGACGCAGCCCTGGCGCAGGCGGCGCAGCGTCACGGTGGCGTGGTGCTGGCCCTGGCACCGGCGCTCGGCGTCGATGGCGCCATGGCGGACGGCCTTCCGATTCCGGTGCTGCGTGAGGCTGCCGCGCGGCTGGGTCATGTGGATGCCGAAATCGACAGCGACGGCCAGGTGCGCCGGATCTACCTGCGCGCCGGCGCCGGCCAGGCCCGCCATCCGGCCTTGGCCCTGGCCTTGCTCGAGCAGGCTGCACCCGCGGCCGTGCCGGGTCGCCTGCCCGGGCGGCGCGCGACCGGACCCCGTTCCGCAGCCGTGCAGGCGCCTCCAACCTGGCGCCGCGACCATGAGGTCTTGTTGCCGCACATGTCAATGCCGCCGCCGATCGGACTGTCCCGGGTCTTGCTGGCGCCACAGGTGCTCGAAACCTTGCGCGGACGGCCGGTGCTGATCGGCGTGTCGGCGTCCGGGCTCGGAGGCGAACTGGCCTCGCCTCTGGCCGGGGATCGATCGCATCTGCCCGCGGTGCAGTTGCATGCGCAGGCATACGAGGCGCTGCGTGGCGGCTACCTGATCACGCCGTCCGCGCCCTGGTTGACGGCCCTGGTCGCGCTGGCATTCGTCGTCCCCGTCGCCTGGTGGCCGACGCGCGGGCGCATGCCGCGCACGGGATGGATCGTCCTCCATAACCTGTTGCCCTTGGTCACCAGCGCGGGGGCCCTGTATCTGCTGCAGATCTGGATTGCACCCTTTGCCGCGGT
This sequence comes from Comamonadaceae bacterium G21597-S1, assembly GCA_027214345.1. Lineage (GTDB taxonomy): Bacteria > Pseudomonadota > Gammaproteobacteria > Burkholderiales > Burkholderiaceae_C > CAISIP01. The sequence continues at coordinate 389,390 of JAPWHR010000003.1, read as the reverse complement.
GCTGGCGCTGGCGCTGGCCGCCAGCGTGTGGATGGTGCTGCTGTTGCGTGACAGCCGACGACGGCTGGCACGCAACCGTCAACACGCGCTGGCCACGCTGGAAGCCATCGGCGACGGCGTGATCACGGTCAACGCCCGATGCATCATCCGTTACGTCAACCCGGTCGCCCTGCGCCAGATCGCCAACGGGGCGCTGGTCGGACACCCCTTGTCGCAGGTCGTGGCCCTGGAAGACGACGGCATGGCTTTGCTCGAGGCTGCCATTGGCGAGTGCCTGCATCGCGACCAGGGAGTCTTCCCGACGCACCAGCTGCGCCTGGCCCAGAGCCAGGATTCGGCCGGGCGTGTCTTGCGCGCCAGCGTCAGCCCTTTGCGCGATGCAAGCAACCGGATCGAAGGTGCTGTCGTCGTGCTGTCCGACATCACGGACAGCGTGGCCAGCGCCGACCAGTTGCGCCATGCCGCCACACATGACGCGTTGACCGGACTGCCGAACCGGGTGCAATTGCAACAACGACTGGCACTGGCCCTGGCGCGTGCACAACGCCTGCACAGCACGATCGCCATCCTGTTCATCGACCTGGACCGGTTCAAGCGCATCAACGACAGCCTGGGACACAGCCATGGCGACGAGGTGCTTTGCGTCACCGCGCAACGCCTCGTCGCCATCTGTCGGAGCACGGATTTCGTCGCCCGTTGGGGTGGCGATGAGTTCATCGTCGTGATGGAGGACATCTCGGGCGAATCGGCCATCGCCGCCGCTGCGGCCAAACTGGTGGCGGCACTGGGCGAGGACGTCGAGATCCGCGATCTGCGACTGGCCAGCTCCTGTAGCGTGGGCATCGCATTGGCGCCCCAGGATGGCATCGAGATCGAGGACCTGCTGGCCAAGGCCGACACCGCGATGTACCGCGCCAAATCGCATCCGGATACCGGCTTCCAGTTCTACTCGACCGATCTCAAGATCTGGACCCGTGAGCGGCTGTCACTGGAGGTCGAGTTGCGCCATGCCCTGCGCGAGGGCCTGTTCGAGATGCACTACCAACCGCAGTTCCGACTCGACGGCGGGACGCTGGTCGGTTTCGAGGCTTTGCTGCGGTGGCGCCGAAGCCCCGAAACCCTGGTGCAGCCCGCGGACTTCATCGGCGTGGCCGAGGAGTCGGGATTGATCGTCGAGATCGGGGCCTGGGTGATGCAACGTGTCGCCCGCGACATCGCGCGCTGGGTAGCCGACGGACGGCAGGCGATGCCGGTGGCCGTCAACGTGTCCGCACGCCAGTGCATCAATCGCAACATCGTCGACGTCGTGCGACGCGCGCTGGCAGACACCGGCATCGCGCCGTCGCTGCTCAAGCTGGAGATCACCGAGACAACGGCCATGACCGATGCCGCGCAGGTGATCGAACTGCTCGAAGAAATCAAGGCGCTGGGCGTGCGCATCGCGGTCGATGATTTCGGAACCGGATATTCCTCCTTGGCCTACCTCAAACGGTTCCCGATCGACGAGCTCAAGATAGACCGCTCCTTCGTGCAGGACATCGCCACCGACGCCGATGACGCCGCCATCGTGCGCGCAACGATAGCGTTGGCGCATGAGCTGGGTATCGAGGTGGTCGCCGAAGGGGTCGAGACCCGGCAGCAAAGCATGTTCCTGAGCGCGCAGTCGTGCGACATCGTCCAGGGTTTCCTGTACGGCCGCCCACAGCCGCTCGGACAGACGACGACGCTGCTGTAGCCGCAGCCTACAATTTCACCCATTGGCACGGAGCCGATGTACTGTCGCATCGGTCGCGCCACGCCGCTTGCGGCAGGAGACTTCACATGCCAGAGAACACCCCCGGTTCCGACGAGGTTCGCGCGCAGCTGCGCAAGTCGGCACTGGAGTACCACGAATTCCCTACGCCGGGAAAAATCGCGATTGCCGCCACCAAGCAATTGTCGAACCAGCGCGATCTGGCGCTGGCCTATTCCCCGGGCGTTGCCGCCGCCTGCGAGGAGATCGTCAACGACCCGAACAACGCCTTCAAATACACCAGTCGGGGCAACCTGGTCGCGGTCGTGACCAACGGCACCGCCGTGCTTGGGCTGGGCGACATTGGTCCGCTGGCGGCCAAGCCGGTGATGGAGGGCAAGGCGGTCCTGTTCAAGAAGTTCGCCGGCATCGATGTGTTCGACATCGAGGTCAACGAGAAGCAGGACCTGGACAAGCTGGTGGACATCATCGCCGCTCTCGAACCCACGTTCGGCGGCATCAACCTGGAAGACATCAAGGCGCCGGACTGCTTCTACGTTGAACGCAAGCTGCGCGACAGGATGAAGATCCCGGTGTTCCATGACGACCAGCATGGCACGGCCATCGTGGTCGGTGCGGCCATGCTCAACGGCCTGAAAGTCGTTGGCAAGGACTTGCACAGCGTCAAGCTCGTGGCCTCGGGTGCCGGCGCCGCGGCATTGGCCTGCCTGAACCTGCTGCTCAAGCTGGGCATGCCACGCGAAAACATCTTCGTGACCGACCTTGCCGGCGTCGTGTACGAAGGCCGCACCGAGCTGATGGACGACGACAAGGTCGTGTTCGCGCAGAAGACCTCGGCCCGCACGCTGACCGAGGTGATCGATGGCGCCGACATCTTCCTGGGCCTGTCTGCCGGTGGCGTACTCAAGCCCGACATGGTCCGCAAGATGGCCGCCAAGCCATTGATATTCGCGCTGGCGAACCCGAACCCGGAAATTTCGCCGGAAGACGTGAAGCTGGTGCGCGACGACGCCATCATGGCCACCGGCCGTACCGACTACCCGAACCAGGTCAACAACGTCCTGTGTTTCCCCTACATCTTTCGGGGCGCCCTCGATGCTGGCGCATCGACGATCACCGACGAGATGGAGATCGCGGCTGTGCATGCGATCGCGGATCTGGCTCGGGCGGAACAGAGTGAAGTGGTGGCCGCGGCTTATGCCGGGCAGAAGCTGGCGTTCGGTCCCGACTACCTGATCCCCAAGCCGTTCGATCCCCGGCTGATGATGAAGATTGCGCCGGCTGTGGCGCAGGCGGCTGCAGACAGCGGGGTCGCATTGCGCCCGATCGCCGATCTCCAGGCCTACCGCGATCGACTGCAGAGCTTTGTCTATGCATCCGGCAACACCATGCGACCGATCTTCGCCGCAGCCAAGAATGCGCAGCGCAAGCGGGTCGCCTATTGCGAGGGCGAAGAGGAACGCATCCTGCGGGCATGCCAGATCGTCGTCGACGAAGGTCTGGCTCGGCCGACACTGATCGGGCGGCCCGCCATCATTGCGCAACGCATCGAAAAATTCGGGCTTCGCCTGCGCGAGGAGCTCGACTATGACGTGGTCAACGTCGAACATGATGCACGTTACCGTGACTTCTGGCAGACCTACCTGGCCATGACGGAGCGCATGGGTGTCACCATGCAGATGGCCAAGATCGAAATGCGCAGGCGCCTCACGCTGATCGGCGCGATGTTGCTGCACAAGGGTGATGTCGACGGCATGATCTGCGGCACCTGGGGCACGACGACGATGCATCTGGCCTATATCGACCAGGTCATCGGCAAGCGCAAGGGCGGCAGTCCCAGCACGCCGCAGGATGTACCGATCTACGCCTGCATGAACGGCCTGATGCTGCCGGACCGGCTGATCTTCCTGGTCGACACCCATGTGAACACCGATCCGACGCCGCAGGAACTGTCTGAAATCACCGTCATGGCGGCCGAGGAGATGGTTCGCTTCGGACTGCAGCCCAAGGTGGCGTTGTTGTCGCATTCCAACTTCGGCAGCAGCAACCTGCCCAGCGCCGTCAAGATGCGGCAAACACTGGAGATCCTGCGCGCGCAGGCGCCGTGGCTGGAGGTGGACGGCGAAATGCACGGCGACCTGGCCCTGGACGGCGCTGCGCGCGCCCGACTGATGCCCAACAGCACCCTGGTCGGAAATGCCAATCTGCTGGTGCTTCCCAATATCGATGCGGCCAATATTGCGTACAACCTGCTCAAGACCGCCGCAGGCGGCAATATCGCGATCGGCCCGGTGCTTCTCGGGGCCGCCAGTCCGGTGCATGTGTTGACGGCCAGCACCACGGTGAGGCGCATCGTCAACATGACCGCATTGACCGTGGCTGACGCCAACGCCAATCGATAACCGTCAACGCAAAAGCAGGTACTGACTTCCATCATCTTGCTGCGTTGCACAAGATGCCCATTTTTTGTGCAGGCCCTTGCATTTTCGGATGGGATAGGCGACACTACGTCTCGAGTGATTTAGGGGTAAACCCGCGGTTCTGGAGCGTAAATGCATGGGGGCTGTCAGAAGTTTCAAGTTAGTACTCACTGGCTTAATACTTGCTGCGGCGTCTGTCACGGGCCTTGTATGTGCAAGAGCACCAGTTGTCACGCCCGACGACACATCGACGATCTCAATTGCCGAAATGCCGGCCCAGGGCGGTCAGACTTATGGACTGATCATTCGAGGGGGTCCGTTTCCTTATGAGAAGGACGGAACGGTATTCGGAAATCGCGAACGTTTGCTTCCGATCAAGAGCCGGGGTTATTACCGTGAGTACACCGTAGCTACGCCGGGGTTGAGCCATCGTGGCACCCGGCGGATCGTGTGTGGTGGCAAGCCGCGGGAGCCAGACGCCTGCTACTACACCGCCGATCACTACGCGAGTTTTCGCCGGATCGTGCCATAGGTTTTTGTTGGAACTACTTATATGTCTTATATCGAGAACGAAACGGGGATGGATATGCAGCCTCGGCAAGAAGCCGAAGCGCCGCTTCGGGGCGTGCGCAGCAATATCGTGCAATCGATCCGGGCCTTCCGGGTTCAGGACCTGCAAGATGCCGCGCAAAGCCTGGGGCATCATTTCCTCTATGCCAACCTGGCCAACGCGCAGTCCAAGCAAGAGGTGCTGGACATGATTGGGCAACAATTCACGCTGCCCTCGCATGTCGGCAAGAACTTCGATGCCTTGTACGACAGCATGACCGACCCGGTTCACAAGTCCGGCCCGCAGCCGGGATTTGTCGCCGTGCTTGAACACATTCCCGCGAACGCGAAGTTCGACAAGGAAGCCCGCGAGCAGTTGCTCGACATCTTCCGCGATGCCGCCGACTACTGGAGCGACCGAAAGGTCCCGTTCCGATGTTTCTATTCTTTTCTGTAGCCCGTTCCGCACAAACCAGCCAAGCGGAACGGGCTAACGAGGCAAAGAGCGATGTACACGCGAATCAGTCGCTGTCGGGTATCAACCTGACGACCGAGACCGGCGAGAAGATGCCAACGGACAAGCTGTTGGACGTCTCGCCCCTGGCGCTGCGCATGAGCAGCCCATTCAATGCGGAGTACTGGCTGGCGACAGCCTGACCGGGCAGCAGCTGCCGGCATTGTCCGGGAAAAAGCCCGTCGTTCGCGCGACGGGCTTTTTTTCATGCGCTGGCGGCCAACGCCAGAAACTCGTGCACCGGAACCTCCTGTGCCCGGCGCTGCAGATCGAACGCACCCGTGTAGCCGCGCGCATCCAGCCATCGACCCAGTGTATGGCGCATCAGCTTGCGGCGTTGGCTGAAGGCGACCTGCACAATGGTGCTCAGCAGGTCCACGTCCACCGGCGGTGCATCGACCCGCGGCCGCATGCTGACCACCGAGCTGTCGACGCGCGGCGGGGGCGAGAAACTCTCGGGCGGCACCTGCAGCACATCGTCCATCGCATAGCGCCATTGCAGCATCACGCTCAAGCGTCCATAGGCGGCGCTGTCGGGCGCCGCAACCATGCGATCGACAACCTCCTTTTGCAGCATGAAGTGCTGATCCTCGATCGCATCGACATGGTCGAGCAGATGGAACAGTATCGGCGTCGAGATGTTGTACGGCAAGTTGCCGACGACGCGCAGACGGCGCGGCGCCGGCCCCGCGGCTGATGATGAGGTCCCCGCCTGGAGCGTGTCCCGCAACGCCGTGAAATCGACCGTCAGCACATCCGCCTGTACGACGCTCAGGTCCGCCCGCGCACGCATCCGGGCCGCCAGGTCCCGATCGAGCTCGATCACGGCCAGGTGGCCCAGCCGTTCGACCAAGGGTTGGGTCATCGCGCCAAGGCCCGGACCGATTTCCACCATGACCTGGCCCGGCTCGGGCGCAATCAGCCGCACGATCGCATCGATGATCGTATGGTCGACCAGGAAATGCTGGCCGAATCTCTTGCGCGGTGCATGATGGCCTGCGACCCCGTCTGCCCCAGCCTTGACCCGTCCGCCAGCGGTCGCGCGGCCCGCCGAAGGCTGAGAGGTCCCACGCACCTTGGCCTGCATCAGCTCGGAGGCTCGCGCAGGTCGACGTACGCGCGCGAGCGCAATTCGCGACTCCAGCTCTGGTAGGCCTCTTCCAGCTTCTTCTCACGCAACAAGGCGCGTACCGACTCGCGTTGTTCGCGCACACTGAGTTCGACCGTCCGGCGCCCGTCCACGCGGATCAGGTGCACGCCGAATCGCGACACCAGCGGCGGACCGATTTCCTTGGGCGCGAGTGCCGCGACGGCGGCGTCGAACTCGGGCACGAAGCGGCCCGCCGACGCCCAACCCAGGTCGCCGCCCTGACTCGCACTGCCGTCTTGCGAATATTCCTTGGCCAGCGCCTCGAAACTCGCCTCGCCCGCCAGGATCCGGCGACGGAACTCCTGCAGCCGCGCAATGGCCGCCTGCTCGTCCATGGATGCGGTCGGCCGCAGCAGAATATGGCTCACCCGGGTCTGCTCGACCGAGGTTTCCGGCGCGCCGGCCAGGCGCTTGTCGATCAACCTGAGCACGTGAAGACCCGCGCCGGACCGCACCGTCGTCATGGCGCCCGGCTCCAGCGTCCGCACGGCATCGATGAAGAGCTGCGGGTACCGATCGACCGCACGCATGCCGAACAGTCCGCCCTCGGCCGCATCGGGCGCCTTGGACAGGCTGCGCGCCAACGCGGAGAAATCCTCGCCCGCGCGCACCCGCGCCATGATCTGCTCCGCCTGCGCACGCGCGGCCGACAGCTGATCCGCGCTGGCGGACTCAGGCAATTCGAGCAGGATATGCGCGATGTTCACCTCGGCCAGGTTGCTGCCGCTGGCCCGCTGCTGGTCCAGGAGGTACTGGTCGATCTCGAGCTCCGATACCCGGACCCGCTGGGCCACCTCACGTTCGCGCACCCGCGACAGCACCATCTGGTCGCGCAGCGTGTTGCGAAACTGGCTGCGCGAGATACCCTCCTCGGCGAGTCGACGATGCAACTCCTCGACATCCACCTGATTCTGGCGCGCCACCGATTGCACGGCCTCGTCAAGTGCGTAGTCCTCGATCTTGATACCGACCTCGCGCGCATACTGGATCTGGCTGCGCTCGGTGATGAGCCGCTCCAATGCGCGCTCCGCCAGCTCGGCCGTCGATGGCACGGCCTCCTGCCGCTGCGCCAGCTCCTGGCCGAGGCGCTGCATTTCCTGGCGCACCTGCAGGTTCGTGATCGGTTCGGTATTGACGATGGCCACGATGTAGTCGGAGGCACGCTGGGCACCGGAGCCGGGGCTGGTCACCGTGCCCGCATTGCCCGGCAGGCGGATTCCCTGTGCCTGCGCCGACAACATGCCGCAACCCAACAGGGCGGCCCAGAAAATGCGCGAAAGGCGAAGTGTCATCGTGATCAATCGTAATTGCTGAAGCGACCGGCGCTGGTGCTGGTCTCTCGCAGAAACTGGTAACGCGGGATGTTCTGCTTGAGCGTGTCCAGCGGATTGGAGCCCAGCCGGGAGAACCCGACAAACTCCAGCTGGAACAGGATGCGGTTGTTGGCTGTCGAAGACCCGGTCTGCAGGCGGTCGAGCACGACACGACCCAGCCAGCAACCGCCGTCGTATTCGAAGCCGAGCACGGTATCCACCAGCTTGCCGTCGCGCAGACTGAAGTTCATGCGGCCCACGGAATACCAGCGGCCGGCCCCCTGGCCCTGGCCCGGCCCGAGATCCTGGCCACGATCACCCCACAGATCATTGAGCGGCCATTGCCAGGCGACGTCGAGTTGCTCGCTGGTGCCCCGTTGCAGGCGATAGGCGGCACTGACGACACGGTAGTTGCCAGGGCTGTATCGCCCGCCGATGGTCGATCGTACCGATCTCTTGGTATCCATGTCGAACTGCACGGTCGAGTCGAAGGTCCAGCGTGGATCGAGGTTCAGGGTCGCACCAACCAGCACATCGCTGAATCCCTTGTCCACCGTCGTGCCGCCTGGCAGGGTGACGCGCTGGTCGCTGAACCGCAGGCGTTGCGCGATGCCGAACCGCGCGGCCTCGGCCCCAGAATCGGGATCGATCAGGCGCGTCGACAGGCCGAGCGTCAGCAGGTTGCTGTCCGAGATGCGGTCGTTGCCGGCGAAGGCGTTGTCGGTATAGATGGTGGCGAAGTTGAAGTCGTTGGCGCCGCTGTCGTAATTGGGCAGTGCGCTCTGGTCTCGATACGGGGTATAGACATAAAACGCGCGGGGCTCGAGTGTCTGGCGGAACGCGCGCCCGAACAAGCGGGTATCGCGCTCGAACACCAGGCCGCTGTCGAGACTGAAGGTGGGAAGCGTGCGCGTGGCCGATCTCGCGCCGTTGGTCAGCGCGGTGTCGAACTGGTAGTTGGTCGTGTGCAGGCGCAACTTCGGCGTGATGTAGCCCGACGGCCAGACCCACGGCCGCGAAACCTCCAGCTGGGAGAAAACTCGCCGGGCATTGGGCTGCAGCGTCAAGGTCCGATCGGACTCGAACTGGGTCATGTCGGCATCGACCGAAAGGTCGAAGCCGTTCAGGTTCAGGCGCGCATACCGCATCGCGAGTTGCGGCAACCGGTCGTACGGCGGCGTGATCGGCGAGTCCACGTCCTGCAGCGTCTGCCACTTGAGCACCCGCAGGCTGGTCGAGAAGTTGCCGCTCGCCCATGACAGGTTCAGGTCGTTCTGCAGCAGCCGCTGCGTCAGACCGGGACTGACGCGCGTGAAATCGCGCCAGTAGTTGTCGTCGCTGACCCGGTTCATCGACAACGACGCATTGACATTGCCCACGGAGCGCAAGCCAGTGTCGATGACACCCGTGTGCGTCAGCGAATAACCCCAGCGGCTCATGTCGCGCAAGGTGTCGCTCGGCATGTAGTTGAGCTTGGCCTGACCGGAGTAGTTCGCCTCCAGGTACCGGAACTCGGCGCCGAGGTCGACGCCCCGCCGGCTCATCAGCGAGGGCGTCAAGGTGGCATCGCGATTCGGCGCGATGTTCCAGTAATACGGAACCGACACCTCGACGCCATTGACGCTGTCGATGCCGAACGTGGGCGGCAAAACGCCGGACTTTCGACGATTGCTCAACGGGAACGTGAACGCGGGCACCGGCAGCAGCGGCACACCCTTGAAACTGAGCACCGCGGCCTCGGCCTCGCCGACATCTTCCTCGTTGTCGATGCTGATGCTCGCGGCGCGGATGATCCAGTCCGGCAACCAGCTCGGCCCGGGCTCGCGCCGGCAGGTCGTGTAGGTGGCATTGCGCACCACGGCGCGTTTCTCGTCGATGAAATCGACACGTTCGGCCTCGCCATGGCCCTGGTTCTTCAGCAACTGGTAGCGGGGGTTGCGAAAGAAGCCCTCGAACGACTCGACCTTGAGCTGGAGCTCGGGGCCCTCGTACACGTCGCCAGCACGGTTGATGCGCACATTGCCGCGTGCCGTCGCAAGATCGTCCGGCTGGTAATACTCGAGCCGATCGGCACGGATCACCAGGTCGCCACGCCGCAGTTCCGCCTGCCCCTCGATGACCGTCTCCAGGTCGGTGCGCGAGGACATGCGGTCACCCGTCACGAAGGTCGGCTGCGTGTCGCGATCCTGCGGCGGGATGGCGTCGCGCAGCAACCGGCTGCTTTTGAGCTGCAGCGGCGCAAGGTCCGGCTGCGAAGGGGCCTGCGCCCATGCGACCGGTCCGACCAGGCAGACACCGGCGCCGACGACCAGCACCTGCTTGCGCAACCAGCACCGGGCCTGAACGGCTGGCCTGGATTCGGTAACGGACAACATGCGAAACATCGGGTGGTCGGGGTATGGAAGATCAGGCGATGGCGGAATCAGGCAGGCAGGCGGGGCCGCCGGACGGCGGCTTTGTAGAATGGATTATCCATGAGCGAAACCGCCATCCCCGACCGCCGGTCCAATCCGGCGCCTGAGCACGACACCACGGTGACCTGGGCCGATCCGCAGCGGCACGCGGCATTCATGCACTGGCTCGGCGAAGTCGCTCCGGGGCATGGCCTCGATCCGGCCAGCGTGCGCCTGGCGTCGGCCGACGCCAGTTTCCGCCGCTACCTGCGCATCGACGGCGCGGGCGAAACCCGCATCATCATGGATGCGCCGCCCGACAAGGAAAACTGCGAACCTTTTGTCCATGTCGCGGAGCTGATGGCCGCCGCCGGCCTGCGGGTGCCGCAGGTGCTGGCCTGGGATCGCACCCACGGATTCCTGCTGCTCAGCGACCTGGGTCGCAAGACCATGTTGCAGGCGATCGACCAGGACCACGCGCACGCCAATCTGGGGCTTTACCTGGGGGCGGTCGACGCACTGGTCGACTGGCAACGCGCGTCGCGGCCCGGCGTGTTGCCGGACTACGACGAGGCCTTGCTGCAACGCGAGCTCGGGCTTTTTCCGCAGTGGTACCTGCAGCAGCATCGGGGCGTCGTGCCCGACACCCGCATGCTGGACACGCTGGCGTCCACGTTCGCACAGATCGTGCGCGAGAACCTGTCCTGGCCCGGCGTCTACGTCCACCGGGATTTCATGCCGCGCAACCTGATGATGCCGCCGCCAGGCGACGGCACGGCCGGGGCGCATCCGGTCCTGGGCGTGCTCGATTTCCAGGATGCCGTGTTCGGGCCGATCACCTACGACATCGCCAGCCTGATGCGTGACGCGTTCCTGAGCTGGGACGAGGAGTTCGTGCTCGACGTGACCATCCGCTACTGGGAAAAGGCCCGCGCCGCCGAGCTGCCCGTGGGCGCGGACTTTGGCGCCTTCTACCGCGGCGTCGAATGGATGGGCCTGCAGCGCCATCTCAAGGTGGCCGGCATCTTCGCCCGGCTGACACTGCGCGATGGCAAACCCCAATACCTGGCCGACACCCCCCGCTTCATCCAGTACATCCGTGCCACCGCCGCGCGTTATCGCGAACTCAAGCCGCTCCTGCGCCTGGTCGACCAGGTTGAAGGCATCGAGGAGCGCAGCGGCTTTGCCTACGGCCGGATGTAGCATGCGCCCGCGACCCGCGCGTTGACCACCGTGCCGGGCGGACCCCGCTTTCATTGCCCCGTGCCGCTGAGCAGCGGCATGACACTGGACCTGCCGGCCGCGGCGGCACGCCACGTGCAGGTGCTGCGGCTGCAACCGGGCGCAGCCATCACCTTGTTCGGGCATCCGGACGGAACGCCGCCGGGCGGGGAGTTTGCCGCCACCGTGACCGCGATGGGGCGCCAATCGGTGCAGGTGCAGGTCGGGGCACACGACCCGGTGGAGCGCGAGACCCCGCATCGCCTGCATCTGGCCATCGGTATCCCTGCCAATGAACGCATGGACTGGCTGGTCGAAAAGGCCACCGAGCTCGGCGCGGCGAGCATTCAGCCCTTGATGACCGAACGCAGCGTCGTGCGCCTGGACGCGCAACGCAGCCTGAAGAAGCTCTCGCACTGGCAAAGCATCGCCATCTCCGCCTGCGAACAATGCGGCCGCAACCAGGTGGCCCGGGTGCACGCACCCATGACGCTGGCGCAATGGATGCGCCGCCCCGCCGAACCATCCGGGCATGGTGCGGCGGCGCTGGTCCTGTCCCTGCGGCCCGGCTCCGAGCCGCTGGCGCATTGGCGCGCCGGCGCGGGTGCGGTGGCTGTCGACATCGTGTTCCTGTGCGGCCCCGAAGGCGGCCTGAGTGCGGCCGAAGAGACTCAGGCCATCGCCGCCGGACACCGCGCGGTGTCGCTGGGCGCACGCACGCTGCGCTCGGAAACCGCCGCGCTGGCGGCACTTACACTGCTCGCATGAACCGTAACCTCTGGCTGCTGGCGATCTGTCAGGCCTTGCTGCTGACGAACAACATCATCTTCATCGCCATCAACGGCCTGATCGGGCTGAGCCTGGCGCCGCTGGGCTGGATGGCCACGTTGCCGGTGATGGCCTACGTGGTCGGCGGTGCCTTGAGCACGCCGCTGGTCGCCCGCACGCAAAGTGCCTGGGGACGCAAGGTGTCGTTCCAGATCGGCCTGGCCGTGGCGCTGGTGTCCGCGCTGGCCTGTGCCTATGCCGTAATGGCACACAGCTTCTGGCTGCTGGTGGCGGCCACAATCGTGGCGGGTTATTACAACGCCAACGGCCAGCTGTACCGGTTCGCAGCCGCCGAGTTGTCCGAGCCGAGCTACCGGGAAAAAGCCATCTCGCTGGTGCTCGCCGGCGGCCTGGTCGGCGCCGTGATCGGGCCGAACATCGCAACCCGGACCAAGACCTTGACGGAAACCCCGTTCGTCGGCGCCTATCTGGCGCTGGCCGTCGTGGCGGTGATCTCGATGGTGTTGATGGCGCGCATGCAGTTTCCCCCAGTGCCGCCCAAGGTCGCCGGCGACCCGAAGGGCCGGCCACTGTCGCTCATCATGCGCCAGCCGATCTTCATCGTCTCGACGCTGGGCGCCGCGCTCGGCTATGGCGTCATGAACCTGCTGATGGCGGCCACGCCGCTGGCCATGCAGGTCTGCGAACTGCCGTTCGAGGACACCGCCTTCGTGCTGCAGTGGCATGTCATCGGCATGTTCGCGCCGGGCTTCTTCACCGGCCACCTGATCCGGCGCTTCGGCACGCTGCAGATCATGGCGGTCGGCGTGGTGCTCAACCTGTTGTGCATCGTCATCGCCTTGTCCGGCGTCGAACTGCACCAGTTCGTGATCGCGCTGTTTCTGCTGGGGATCGGTTGGAATTTCCTGTTCACCGGCAGCACCACGCTGTCGCTCAAGTCCTACCGCCCCGAGGAAAAGGACCGCGCACAGGCCGCCATCAATTTCTGCGTGTTCGCCGTGATGGCGGTGACCTCGTTCGCCTCCGGCGCACTGGTCACGACCCAGGGCTGGCGACTGTTGAACCTCGGTTCCCTGGTGCCGGTTGCGCTGACCGCCGCCGCACTGGGCTGGCTGGCATGGCGGGTAGCGACCCGTCGCGAGCCCGCGTTGTAAGCCAGTGACCATTGACCAGCGAAAAGGGAGGTAGACCATGGGACTATTGGATTCGGTACTCGGCGCAGTGCAGGGCGGCACCGACAAGGTAGCCGGCACGGGAGGACTCGGTGGACTGCTGGGCACATTGGCGAGCAATCCGAAGGTCGTGCAGGCGCTTGTCGCCATGCTCGGCAACGACGGACCGGTGGGCGGTCTCGGTGGCCTGCTGGCGCGGTTTCAACAGGCTGGACTTGGCGAGCTGATCCAGTCCTGGATCGGCAGCGGCGAGAACCTGCCGGTGTCCGGCCCGCAGATCGAACAGGTCCTGGGCGGGGACGCGTTGTCCATGCTGGCATCGAAACTCGGCACCCAGCCATCGGACGCCGCCAGCCAGGTCTCGCAGGTCCTGCCAGGGCTGATCGACAAGCTGACCCCGCAAGGCCAGGCGCCAGCCGGTGGCCTGGGCAGCAGCAATGAGCTGATGGGCATGCTGGGCGGCCTGCTCGGCAACAAGCCCTGATCGGAACGGGCGTACGCCCGTTCAGAAGTGTTCGTCCAGCCAGGACCGCAGTTGTGCGAACACCTGCTCGTTGTCGGGCACTGCCTCGTTGAAGATCTCGTGGTACAGCGGCTCGAAGCACCGTGAGGTCACAACGGCCTTCGGCGCCTGTGCGGCGAAGGCACGGCTGCCGGACGGATCCACCAGCCGGTCGTCGCCTGCATACATCAGCAGGGTCGGCAGGCTCCACGCGGGCGCCGCAGCCACGACCTGCGGCCCGCCATCGGCAATGAAACGCGCCAGGCGCGCCGAGATCCGGTCGTGCACCAGCGGGTCGGCCTTGTAGCGCGCCACAACCGCCGGATCGTGCGAAAGGTAGTCGGCATTGAGCCCATTGCCCACTCGCAGGTTCGGCGCGATCTTCGGCAACACGGCCACCAGCAGTTTCTGCACGCCACTGAGCCCCGCGTCCAGCGCCGGTGAGGACAACACCAGCCCCTCGATCGTCCGCAGCCCCTGGGCGACGAATTGCGCCGCCACGAGGCCGCCCATGCTGTGGCCCAGCACGATCAGCGGCGTCGAATCGTGCATGCGCGCCCGCGACTCGTCGACCACCTCGGCCAGGTCCTGCAGCAGCCGGTCGTCGGAGGGCAAGGCCCCGCGCTGGCCCATGGACTCGCCATGGCCGTACTGGTCGTAGGCCCGTACCGCAAAGCCCCAGTCGTTGAGCCGCGCGGCCACGTGATCGTAGCGCCACGCATGTTCACCCAGGCCGTGGACGATCAGCACCACGCCACGCACGGGCGCCTTCTTGAGGGGCCAGTCCATCACGACCAGATTGGTACCGTCGCGTGCGGTCAGCGGGCTGAAATTGGTCTCAGCCATGGTGCACCTGCGATCCGTTCCCGTCCGGCCACAGCGACGGCGCGATGTCCGACCTGCGGTCCCGGGGCATGCCGTTCACGCGCGCTGGCCTCACGGCAGGCTGACGATGACCCTGGCCACGGCGGCCGTGAGCTTCTTGGCAAACGGCACATGCAGGAACTCGTTCGGCCCGTGCGCATTGCTCTTGGGGCCGAGCACGCCGCAGACCATCATCTGCGCCGTCGGAAAACCGCGCTCGAGCATGTTCATCAACGGAATCGTGCCACCCTGGCCGATGGTGCCGCACGGCGCGCCGAACTGCGCCCGGGATGCGGCATGCAGGGCCTGTTCGAACCAGGGCGTCATCGCCGGCGCATTCCAGCCGGTGGCGCCGCCATGGCTCTCGAACGTGACCCGGGCCTGGTACGGGGCGTTGTCTTCCAGCAAGGCCTTCATCTCCTGCACCGCCTGCGCGGCGTCGACCAGCGGCGGCAGGCGCAGGCTGAGCTTGAATGCGGTGTAGGGCCGCAACACGTTGCCGGCATCCTCCAGCGACGGAAAACCCTCGGCGCCGGTGACGCTGAGCGTCGGCGTCCAGGTGCGGTTGATCAGCGCCTGGACCGGGTCGGTGGTGGTGGGCAACACGAAGGTCCGCGACCCCTCGCAGTCGTAATGCGCCCAGGGGAAACGCCGCGTCACCTCGTCGCCCAGGATGGCCGCAGTGGCCTGCGCTTGCGCCAGCCGGTCCGCCGGCACCTCGCAATGGAAACTGGCCGGCAACAGGCGGCCGGTGGCGCTGTCCTCGAGGCGGTCCAGCACCTGGCGCATGATGCGGAAACTCGACGGCACCAGACCCGAAGCATCGCCGGAATGGATGCCTTCGGTCAGCACCTCGACCTTGAGCGTGCCGCTGGCCATGCCGCGCAGGCTGGTTGTCAGCCACAGCTGGTCGTAGTTGCCGGCGCCGGAGTCCAGGCACACGACCAAGGCAACATCGCCCAGGCGCGGCCGCAACGCGTCGACATACGGCAACAGGTCGTAGGAGCCGCTTTCCTCGCAGGTCTCGATCAGGCCGACGATGCGGGGATGCGGCACGCCCTGCGCCTTGAGCGCCTGCACCGCAGCGATGCTGGCATAGACCGCGTAACCGTCGTCGGCACCGCCGCGCCCGTACAGCTTGCCGTCTTCGTACTTGGGCGTCCAGGGCCCCAGGTCGTTGCGCCAACCACTGAATTCGGGCTGCTTGTCCAGGTGGCCGTACATCAGCACGGTCTGGGTGGAGTCGGGCCGCGTCGCATCGAGTTCGAAGAACAGCACGGGGGTTCGGCCATCGATGCGCACGATCTCCAGGCGCAGCCCGGCGACCTTCTGCGCCTGGACCCAGTCGGCGGCCGAGCGCAGGACCGTCTCGATATGGCCATGCTCGGCCCAGGCCGCATCGAAGCCGGGCGACTTGGCAGGCACCTGGATGTAGTCCTGCAGGCGGGCCAGGATGTCGTTGTCCCATTGCGCGCTCGCGTGATCCAGAGCCTGGGCGTCGTTCAGCACGGATGGCGGTATTTCCTGGTGCAGCGGTGCATTCATGGAAGATCCTGGTGGAATTTCCCCCATCGTATCAAGTCCGCGAGGGCCCCGCGCCGGTTCCTGGCAAAAGTGGCCACCGGCAGGCCGCAGGCATGACAGCGGCGATCAACGGCCGACCGGTGCCGGCAGCGGCGCGGCTGGCGGCACCAGCCCGGCGGCGTGCAAAGCCTGCCAGAAGGCCTGCGGCACGGCATGCCCGAGCATCGCGACGCCGTCGTCCCATTGCGACAGGTCCTGCGGGCCGAGCAAGACGATGTCGACCGCCGGATGGGCCAGCGGGAACTGCAGCGCCGCCGCCCGCAGCGGCACCGCATGCCGGGCACAGGCATCCTCGACCGCCGCCACCCGGTCGATCCAGTGCTGCGGCGCCCGGTCATAGTTGAACCGGGGTGGCGCGCCGGCACTGCCCCGCACACCGGTGGCCAGGATGCCCGAGTTGAACACGCCGCCCAACGCAATACGCACGCCGCGCTGTTCGCACACGGGCAGCAACTCGGCCAGGGCGGTGTGATCCACCAGGCTGTAGCGACCGGCCAGCAGCAGGCAGTCCAGCTCGGCCCGCGCCAGCACGTCCAGGCACACCTGCACGTCGTTGACACCCAGGCCGACGTGGCGCAGCAAGCCCTCGTCACGCATGCGGTGCAATTCGGGCAAGGCCTCTTCAACCACCTGGCGCAACACGCGCGGATAATCCGGGCCGTGCACACCGGCGTCGCAGTCGTGCACGTACGCGACGTCCAGCCGGGCCAGCCCCAGACGCTGCAGGCTGTCCTCGACGCTGCGACGCACGCCACGCGCCGAATAATCCCATGCCTGCACGAACGGCAACACGTCGACGTAGCCGTTTTGCGCGCGCGGCGCCGACGCATCGGGCCGTAGCAGCCGGCCAACCTTCGACGACAACGTAAAGCTGTCCCGGTCGCGCCCGCGCAAGCCCTGGCCCAGCCGATGTTCGCTCAGGCCATTGCCATAATGCGGCGCGGTATCGAAGCTGCGACAGCCCGAGTCCCAGGCTCCGCGTATCAGGGCCAGCGCCGCATCGTCATCGATCGCGGCGAACAGGTTGCCCAGCGGGGCACAGCCCAGGCCCAGTCGCAGGCCATGGGTCATGGGATGGAAGATCATGTCCAGGGCTCTGCGTTTCATCCGTGTCGCTCGCGCAGGAAGTCTTCCAAGGCCTGTGCGGTCGGCGCACCACGGATGCCGTCGGCCTGGGTGCACTTGAGTGCCGCGGCCGCACTTGCATAGGCACAGGCTTCGCCACTCTGCATGCCACGGGCCAGGGCCAGCGTCAGCGCACCGTGGAACACGTCGCCGGCACCGGTAGTGTCGATCGCTTGCACCGGGAATGCCGGAATACGCTGCCTGCGACCGTCCGTCACCAGCACCACGCCGTGTGCGCCCAGGGTCACGGCCGCGCAACCGGCCCCCAGGTAGATCGCCCGCAGCAACGCCTCTTCCTGCGCGACCGGCCCCGACCATGCCGCCAGGCCGGGCTCGGAGAACACCGCCCAGGCCGCCAGCGGCACCAGCGCGGCCAGGTCATGCTGCGGCGCGACGTCGGCATCGAAGACCGACAGGCGCCCATGGGCGCGCGCCCACATCAGCGCAGCCCGGGCACCACCGGGCCAGCGCGGATCGACCAGCACCGCGTCGCAATCGTCGAACACCGCATCGGCGGGCAGGCGCGCACCCGCCAGCGCGTTGCCCCGGTGGTTGAAGATATGCCGTTCGCCCTGTCGATCGACGATGATGGCCGAGGCCGAGGTATGGGTGCCCGGCACCTCCTGCAGATGGGTCAGGTCGATGCCTTCGGCCTCCAGTTGGCGGCGCACCATGCGTCCGGCATCGTCCGGGCCGACCGCGCCGACGAAACGCACCCGCGCGCCGAGCCGTGCACAGGCGAGGGCGGCGTTGGCGGCCATGCCGCCACCGACACTTTCGTAGCGATGCGCCGGCGTCTTCGTCGCGCGTTCCGGAAAGCTGTCGATCTGGAACACATGGTCGATGGCGCAATGGCCGACGCAGGCGATCAGTGGTTGCGCTGGAGGTGTTTCACGCGGAGAGTCCATGGATGCGCTGCAATGGCAAGAAGAAGACGTCAGGAGGCCACCAGCATGCCCGACAGCACGGTGGCGATTCCCAGGAAGGAGAAGAAACCGACGATGTCGGTGACGGTGGTCAGGATGATCGACGAGGACTGCGCCGGATCCTGGCCCAGCCGGCTCAGCGTGATCGGCACCAGCGCGCCGGCAAAACCGGCAGCCACCATCGAGATGATCATCGCCGAGACGATGACCAGCACCAGGCCGACCGATCGGCTCCAGACATACACGCCGATGGCCGTGGTCGCCGCGATGGCGATGCCGTTGGTGAAGCCCACGCTGACCTCCTTGATCACGACCTTGGGCCAGTGGCGCAGGCTGATCTCGCGCAGCGCCAGGCCACGCATCGTGACCGCCAGCGCCTGCGCGCCGGCGTTGCCGGACTGGCCCGCAACGACAGGCAGCAACACCGCCAGTGCGGTGAACTTGGCGATCGTGTCCTCGAACAGACCCACCACTGCGGCGGCCAGAAAGGCGGTCAGCAGGTTGATCTGCAGCCAGGGGAGGCGCTTGACGACCGCAAAACGGGCCGGTGACAGCGCCCGTTCATCCTTGCTCACACCGACCATGGTCTGGATGTCCAGGCTGGCCTCTTCCTGCATCGCCGAGACCAGCGCCGACTGCCGGATCACGCCGACCAGCCGGCCGGAGAAGTCCACCACCGGCAAATCGGTGATGTCGCTACGCTCGAGCAGTTCGACCACCTCCTCGCGCGGTGCGATGTCGTTGACCACGGCGGCGATACGGTGGCGCATCGTGCCCAGCAACTCCGCGGGTTCGGCCAGCGCCAACTGCTGGATCTGCACCCGGCCTTCGAGCCGGCCGTCGTCGTCGATCAGGAAGAACTCGTGCACGTCGCGCCGCTTGAGCGCACGCAAGCGGGTCAAGGCCTCCTGCGCCGTCAGTTCGGAGCGCAGCACCACGACCCGTGGATCCATCAACTGGCCAGCCGAGTCGGCGGGATAGTCCATCAGCTTGGCCAGTTCCGCGCCAACCTGCGGATCGAGCAGGGCCAGGCAATGCTGGCGCTGCCCAGGCTCGAGCCGCACCAGCAACGCCACCGCCAGCGCCGGCTCGAGCTCGGAGACGATATGGCGCACCAGCGCGTCGGGCAGCAGGCCGATCACCGCCTGCTCGACGTCGGAGCTCAGTTGCTCCCACACCGGCACCACCGCATGGGCGGGCTGCTGCGACAGCAGGTCGGCGACCTCCTGTGCGTCCATGCGTTCGAGTTGCCGCGCAGCCTCGCCCGGGTAATCCAGCAGATAGCGCAGGTTGAGGGCTTCGACGGCGTTGTCGGCGTCACGACGGTTGTTCATGGCTTTCTCCATCGGGCAAGGGTGCCGCCACCGGCAACATCTCGACCGCGAGCGCGATCAGGCTGGACACACCCAGCCAATAACCGCCCGCGAGGTTGGCGAACATGTCGCCCAGGCCGGCCTGGGGCTGGACCCGATGGTCGCGCACGACGGCCCGCGCCATCACGCCACGATCAAGCGCACCGACGAAGCGGTCGTCGCGCTCGATCACCGGCAACATCTGGAAGTCGTCCCAGCCCGCGTGATCGGCGATGCCATGGATCGACGCCCGCGCCGGCAGCGTGAACCGGACCTTGCGCATCAGCTGCGACAACACGGTATCGGGCGTAGCCCGCAGCAGCTCGGGCAGCTCGACCTGACCCAGCAGGCGCTGGCCGGTGCCGACGACGAACACCATGGTGTCGATCTCGCCCTGGGCCTCGCGCAGCCGCCGCAACGCCGACTCGGCCGGCGTGTCGCCGGCGAGCACGACGACACGCGGATCCATCCAGGCCCCGACCGTGTCCTCCGGATAACCGAGCAGCAGCCGAAAGGCCATGCCCATGCCGGTGGGAAGCTGCGCCAGCAGCGCATGGCGCCGGGCCTCCGGCAGGTAGTGCAGCACCGCCACACCGGCCTGCGGGCCCATGCCGCGCAACAATCCGGACACGGCCTCGTCGTCCAGTGGCTCCAGGCAGCGCGCCACGAACGGCGGCAACATCAGGCGCAACACGGGCGCCGCCAGACGCAGCGGTGCGTCCGACAACAGGGCCGAGACGTTCTGTGGCGCGAGGCGCTCGAGCACCCGGGCCGCATCGACCGGATGCGACTCCAGAAAGGCGAACGACAGTCGTTCGCTGCGCGCCATCAGGTTTTCTCCCCGATGCGCAGCACGATGGCCTCCTCGCCGTAGACCTTGGCCGGCAGGGTGACGCGACCCTCCTCGGTCTCCAGCACGACCGCGACCGGCGTCAAATCCAGAATGCGTCCTTCGAAACCGCCCATGCGCACCGTCTGGCCAACCGAGAAGCTGTGGCGCAGGTGGTGGCCACCGATCAGGTTGGCAACATAGGTCCGCGCGCCCAGGCTCAGGGCCAGTGCGACCGATACCACCACCGAGCCGCCGGCGATGGCCGCGATGATGACCAGGAAGGTCACCTTGATGCCGATCTGGTCGGCCCCCACCAGCAAGGCGGTGACCAGGATCACCGCCTGCACGGTGCGTCCGAGCAGTTCGCGCTGGCGCGACCCGGACACCGACGAGGTGGCCACCACCAGATCGCGTGCCAGCCGGCTGAGCAGGAAACCGGCACCGATGATCAGTGCGCCCGAGAACAGCGTGGGCACATAGTTGACGACACCCGCCAGCCACGCGGTGAAGGCGTTCAGGCCCAGGACCTGGGTGGCCGCAGTGATGAAGAACAGCAGGATCAGCCAGAACACCAGGCTGCCCAGCACGCGGGCCGACGATTGCGGCAGCTTCGCCCGCTCGGTGCCGCCCGACGCGGTCAGGCGCGCCAGCACACGGTCGACGCCCACGGCGGCGCGCACGGCCAGCGAACGCATCACGCGCGCCACGAACCAGCCGACCAGCAACAACACGAAGGCGCCCAGCAGGCTCGGCAGGTACTGCCCGGCGCGGGCGGCGAACTGCGTGAACGCGCTGCCCAGTACCGCGCTCCAGTCCGTCAATACTTCCATACACTCGGCCCCCGGGTCGGGTCGGCTCGGCCGCCGACATGCTGTTGCACAGGCCGGCCACACACCATGTGCCGCCGGCCCTGGATGTCAGCTTACCACCGGCTCCGGCGCGCGCCGTGGCCGGCGAACAACACGATCCGCGGGCCAGATCCGGGCTGGGGCTTTCAGGTGCCGGCCAGCGCCTGGCTCAGGTCTTCGAGCAGGTCGTCGATGTGCTCGATGCCGATCGACAGGCGCACCATGTCCTCCTGCACACCGGCCTTGGCGAGTTCATCGGCGCCCAGCTGGCGGTGCGTCGTCGACGCGGGGTGGCAGGCCAGCGACTTGGCGTCGCCGATGTTGACGAGCCGGGTGAACAGCTTGAGTGCGTCCTGGAACCGGGCCCCGGCCTCGCGCCCGTCCTTGGCCTTGAGACCGAAACTGATGATGCCCGAGGCCCGCCCGCCCATCAGCGTCTTGACCAGGCCGTGGTCGGGATGGTCACTCAGACCGGCGTAGTTGACCCAGCCGACCTTGGCATGCGACTTGAGGAAACTCGCCACGCTCAGCGCGTTGTCGCAGATCCGGTCCATGCGCAGCGCCAGCGTCTCGATGCCTTGCAGGATCTGGAACGCGTTCATCGGGCTCAGCGCCGCGCCCATGTTGCGCAGCGGCACCACGCGGGCGCGGCCGATATAGGCCGCCGGGCCGAGGGCCTCGGTGTAGACAACGCCGTGGTAACTGACGTCCGGCTCGTTGAGGCGCTTGAAACGGGTCTTGTGCTCGGCCCAGGGGAACTTGCCGGAGTCCACGATCATGCCGCCGATGGACGTGCCGTGGCCACCGAGGTATTTGGTCAGCGAATGCACGACGATGTCGGCGCCGTGTTCGAACGGCCGGCACAGGTAGGGGCTGGGCACGGTGTTGTCGACGATCAGCGGCACGCCGGCGTCGTGGGCCACCTTGGCCAGCGCCTTGAGGTCGGTGATGTTGCCCAGCGGGTTGCCGACCGATTCGCAGAACACGGCCTTGGTCTTGTCGTCGATCAGCTTGGCAAACGAAGCCGGATCGCGGTAGTCGGCGAACCGGGTCTCGATGCCCATCTGGGGCAAGGTATGGGCCAGCAGGTTGTAGGTGCCGCCATACAAGGTCGAGGCCGACACGATGTTGTCGCCTGCCTCGGCGATGGTCTGGATTGCATAGGTGATGGCCGCCATGCCCGAGGCCACCGCCAGGCCGCCGATGCCGCCTTCCATCTCCGCGACCCGGGCTTCGAGCACGGCGTTGGTCGGATTCATGATCCGGGTGTAGATGTTGCCCGGCACCTTCAGGTCGAACAGATCGGCGCCGTGTTGCGTGTTGTCGAACGCGTAGGCCACCGTCTGGTAGATCGGCACCGCGACCGCCTTCGTGGTCGGGTCCGGGGTGTAGCCGCCGTGCACGGCGATGGTTTCGATTTTCATGGGGGTCTCCTCAAAACTGCGCATCTTAGGCCATGCGCAGCTGCGTTTCGCCGGCCACCGCCAGGCCGCAGCCCATCACGGGCACGCGGCCGGGACTTCGTCAAACCCGACGGCGACGCCGCCGCGCAATCGTGCCGAGCAGGCCCAGTCCGGCCAGCATCATCGCGTAGGTCTCGGGCTCGGGCACTGCCGCGGTGATCTGGATCATCCGGTCGACGCCACTGGCCGGGTGCTGCACGTTGAGAAACGCGACATTCGGATCGGTCACATCGAAGTACAGACCGGTTGGCTCGGCGCCGATCGTCGACAGACTGGCCCAGCGGGCGACGGACTCGGCGACGCCGTCACGGTCGACGTCGCTGGCGAACCAGATGTCGGCCATGCCGCCCGGCTGGTCCTCGATGATGTAGATGTTGCCGTCGGCATCGATGGCCAGGTTGTCGGGATTGGTAAAGGCATTGCCCACGGCCAGCCCGGTTGCCAGGTCGATCGTGCTGCGGCTGACGAAGGTGTTCATCATGCCCGTGGCCAGGTTCATCGAATACACCTCGTGGGTGGTCGTCGTGGCCACATACAGGATCTGGTCGCCGTTGGCCAGCGTCTGGATCTCGAGGTCTTCCGGACGCTGGTAATCGGTGCCCTTGTAGGCTGCCACGTTGGTGCTGGCGCGCCCGTCCACCGATGTCACGCCATTCGGATCGGTGATGCTCACGGCGCCGGGCAAGGCGGCGCCGCTGGCGTCGGTGAAGGCCACCCAGCTGAACGCGCCGGTCGCGTTCGGCGTGTTGCCGTCGCCGACGCGCAGCACCGAATTGACCCCGCCGTTGAAATAGGTGGCGCCATTGTTGGGCGTGGCCGAGCTGTAACGGTAAATGCTGCCTCCATTGAGCTCGTCGATGTAATACAGGTTGTTGTTCTTGTCGAAGGCCAGGCCTTCGTGCGATACGCGGGCCACGGCATTGCGGTGCACCACGTTGCCGATGCCATTGGCCTCGGTCGGGTTGGTCAGCTCGAACAGCCGGCCATACGGCTGCGGCTGGCTGCCCCAGGACTCCTCGGCCGTCAGGTAGGTCCCGAACGGCGTCCAGCGTGAAGCGTCGAATGAACGGGTGCTGTTGAGCGCTGGCGCGGCCGCCGGCGACGCCCACATCGTGACCATGTTGCCGGTCTGGCGGTCGTAGCGCTGGATGCCGGCCTGGCCGGTCTCGAACACGGTATACAGGTAACGGCCGGCATCGGCACCGGTGCGGTTGGTATCGATCATGTCCCAGTTGCCGCTGTTGAACTGGCCATTGGCGAGCTGGGTGCTGCGGTCGGCGATCGACAACTGCGAGAACTTCGGACTGCCCAGCTGCAAGGGCGCCTCTTCGGGCAAGGCGCCGGCCGGCACGGAGCTGGCAAGCGGCGTGAAGTTGCCGAAGGCGGACGTGGCGGCGATTGCACACTGGCTCGCGAGCGCCAGCGACAGGGCTGCGGCGAGGGGGTTCAGGCGGATCATGGCATTTCTCCAGGGTTGGGAAGTCGGGTGGATCTGACGACGGCCATGATCCGCCGGCACGGTGACATGCCCGTGACATCCGAGGCGCGACGCCATGACCCGAACGGGCCATGGCGGGGCCAGCCGGCAGCCACTGGCGCGAACGGCATCACAATTGACGGCCGGAGCGGAGATCTGATAGCATTACTAACATGTCAGTCGGTGGCGCACGCATCGTGTGGTCCCTGCGTTCTGAAGGTATCCACCCGCCATGCTCAAAGGCCTGTCCCCGTTGTTGTCACCCGATCTGCTGCATGTATTGGCGAGCATGGGCCACGGCGACGAAATCGTGCTGGCCGACGCCAACTTTCCGGCCGCAACACACGCCCGCCGGCTCGTGCCCCTGAGCGGCGCCGACGCACCGCAGCTGCTCGACGCCGTGCTCGCGCTGATGCCGCTGGACGACTTCGTCGACCAGGCCGCGTTCACGATGCAGGTGGTGTCGGATCCGACCAGCGTGCCGGAAGTCGTGCAGGAGTTCAACGCGACCTTGCAACGCCATGGCTGCGCGGTGTCGCAGCCGCTCGAGCGTTTCGCCTTCTACCAGCGCGCCGCCGCGGCTTTCGCCATCGTCGCCACCGGCGAACGCCGCGTCTTCGGCAACATCCTGCTCAAGAAAGGCGTCGTGCGTCCATGACCGTCCGACGCAGGACCGGCGCACGTCCGGCGGCTGCGGCGCCGGCCGAAGGCACCAGCCAGCGTGCCCGTGCCTACCAGGGGTTCACGCAACAGATCCTCAGCGGCGGCATCCGCAGCGGGCAGTTCATCTCGCAGCGCGAGTTGATGACGCTGCTCGACATGCCGCTGGGAGCGGTACGCGAGATGATCCCGCGGCTGGAGGCGGCCGGCCTGATCCGCACCGTGCCCCAGCGCGGACTGCAGATCGCGCATGTCGATCTCAAGCTGATCCGCAACGCATTCCAGGTCCGCTCGATGATCGAGCTCGAGGCGATACGCCACTTCGTGCACACCGCCAGCGACGAGGAACTCGCGCAGATCGAGGACGGCCACCGCGACATCCTGCGCCGCGCCAGTGCGACGCCGGTCGATGGCCAGTTGCTCGACGACGCCCAGGCGGTCGACTGGGGGCTGCACGATCGCATGGTCGATGCCCTGGGCAACGAGATCGTCTCCGAGATCTACCGGGTCAACAGCCTTCGCATCCGGCTGATCCGACTCGACTCCAGCGTGATCACTCCCGGCCGACTGATACCGGCGATGGAAGAACACATGCGTTTCATCTCCGCGCTGCGCCAGCGCGACGCCGTCGCCGCAACCGCATTGCTCGAGGCCCATATCCGTAGCGCCCGCGACCGCGTGCTCGACTTCCCGCTGGAGCCGGTGCCGGCCCACAGCGCGGCGGGCCGGGCTGCGGCAACACGCAGCATCCGATCCACCCCTGCACGAAGGAAAACCCCGTGAACCCCGATATCTCCGGCCTGTGGCCGGCCATGCTGACACCCGTCGCCGCCGATGGAACGCTCGACACGCCCCGTGCGCTGGCACACGCCCGACACCTGCTGGCCCAGGGCAGCGACGGCATCACGTTGTTCGGCACCACCAGCGAAGGCCCGGCATTCACCAATGCCGAACGCAAGGGCCTGCTCGAACACATGATCGCCCACGGCATCCGGCCAGACCAGATCGTGGTCACGACCACCTGCAGCGCGCTCGCCGACGCCATCGATCTCGGACAGCATGCGATCGCCCAGGGTTGCATGCGCCAGCTGTTCATGCCGCCGTTCTATTTCCGCCAGCCACCCGATGCGGGCATCATGGCCTCGGTGACGACCGTCGTGGACGGCATCGGCGACCCGCGGCTCAAGATGCTGCTGTACCACATCCCCGGCCTGTCCAGCGTCGTGTTCACCCACAACAGCATCCGCACGCTGGCCGAGCGCCATCCCGGCCAGGTCATCGGCGTCAAGGACAGCAGCGGCAGCCTGGAACACGGCCTGGCACTGGCCAGGGCGTTCCCGCAGCTGGCCATTCTCAGCGGCGCCGAACAATATGTGGCCGAGATCATGCGTGCCGGCGGCAGTGGCTCGATCAACGGCCTGGCCAACATCGCGCCGGCGCTGATGGCACGCATCATCGCCCACCCGGACCAGGTGAGTCCGCAGGACGAACAGCTGGTGCTGGACCTGCTCGCATTGCTGTCGCTGCGCCCGGGCCTGGCGTTCGTCAACGTCTACAAGACCATGCTGGCCGAGCAGACCGGCGACGACGCCTGGCTCAACGTGCGTGCCCCGCTGAGCCCGCTGGAGAGCGAGGTCGAACAACAGGTTCGCACCGCCTACCGCGCCATCGGCGCGGCGCTCTCCAGGGTCTGAGCGGCGGACTGGCCGCACGGCGCCGGGCAGGCCGGCAGCTCCCGTCAGGCCTCCGGGCCGAACGCGGGAGGCGGCAAACCGGGAAACGGGTCGACCGACACCGGCCGGCGCTGCAGCTGTTCCCGCAGCCATGCGTCGCTGAAGTCCAGCAGGCACTGCCAGTCCGCCAGTCGGTGTTCGTGGCCGCCCGCACGAAACACGATGTCCGACCGCCCGGCCGCGCCGAGCAGATCGAACACGCATTGCGCCGCCCGGTGGCTTTGCCAGCTGCCCTGCGGATTGGCCCAGTAGTCGTCCAGCGCCTCGGTGGTCAACAACGCGCGCGGCGCGACCAGGGCCTTGAGCAGATGCTGGTCGAACGGCAGTTCCCGCTCGCGCCCCGCGTAGGCCTGCAGGCCCGCGTCGAACCAGTGGCCGAACACACGCATCAGATCGGCCAGCGTCTCCGCGCCCGGCCCCTGGTGGCGCCAGCTGCCGCCACCGCCGGCACCGGAATTGTTGGCGCTGGTCAGCGCGACGCGTTCGTCGGTCGCGCCGGCCAGCAGCGCGGCCTTGCCGCCACGGGAATGGCCGACGACGACGATGGCTCGCGGGTCAATCCCGTCCAGCGTGCACAACACGTCGACCACCCGGTGGAAGGCCCAGGCCCACGCCGCCAGCGTGGCGTGCCGAGCCACGGCCCGCGGCACCTGCCCCGGACCGGATGACGGCGGGCCGGGGTCCGGCGCAACCTCGACCCGGTTGAATTCGGCAAAGACATATCCGCGCGACAGCAACAGTGCCAGCACCGCGTCGTCGGCGTAGTGCCAGCAGGCATCGCCGCTGACGACGACCGGCAGTGGCCCGGTCGCTTCGGGCATGAACAGGCGCAGCAGGAAGCTGGGCATCGCATCGGGCTCGACACGGCAGGTCAACAGACGGGCGCCCGGCCATCGGCGCAGCGGCGCATCGTGCAGGCAGACCAGTCGCGTCGATGCCGGCATGGGCGGCCATGCGCCGTACACCAGCGGCAACAGACGATCGATGATTTCGCGGCGCCGCGGCGGCCATGCCGCGGCATCGTCGACGCGTTGTCCGGACAGGCTCAGCAAGGGGTCGGGCCAGTCGGCGCCGGCGGGAAGCACCATGATGTCAAGGGGGTCATCCATATGACCGGGTCGGTACAAACGATAGGCGCGCGTCGGCCGATTTCACCTAGGATGGCGGACGCATTCTTCCACTCTCATGAAGGTCGACACCATGGTAACCCGTATCCTCCATCATCCCGTTGGCGCACTCGTCGCCGCGATGTTCGTCCTGCCCGCCGCCGTGCATGGCGCGGAGATTCGCGTCATGTGTTACCAGGACGGCGTCGAATGCGATGTCGTGGCCGAGCAGGCCAAACGTTTCGAAGCCGCCAACGCCGGCACCAAGGTCGTCGTGGACGTCGTTCCTTACAAGACCATCGTCGAACAGCTGCCGGTGCAGCTGGCCGCCGGCCAGGGCCCCGACATCGCCCGCGTCACCGATCTGGGCGGTCTGTCGAAGTATTACCTGGACATCAGTGCACACGTCAAGGACAAGTCCTACTGGGAGGCCAATTTCGGCGCCACCTTGCCCTGGCTGCGCCCCAGCCCCGGCGACACCGGCTTCTACGGCTTCATGTCGCAGCTGACGATGACCGGCCCGTACGTCAACAAGACCTTGTTCGAGCAGGCCAAGGTGCCGATGCCCGGCCCGAAAGCCACCTGGGACGAATGGGTCGATGCCACGCGCAAGGTGGCCAAGGCCAACCAGCTGCCCGCCGCGATGGCCTGGGACCGTTCCGGCCACCGCTTCGCCGGCCCGGCGATCAGCTACGGCGCCAAGCTGTTCGACGCCAAGGGCGACATCGTCATCGACGACGGCTACAAGGCCGCGGTCTCCAAGTTCGTCGGCTGGCACAAGGACGGCGCGATGCTCAAGGAGGTCTGGGCCGGCAGCGGCGGCTCGAGTTATGCCGACTCCATCGGCGAGTTCAAGAACGCGCGCGTGGCGATGGTGTTGTCCGGCTCGTGGCAGATCAACCGGCTGCAGAAGGACATCGGCAATGCCTTCGACTGGGTCGCGGTGCCCAACCCCTGCGGGCCCGCGGCCTGTTCCGGCATTCCGGGCGGCGCGGCCTGGGTCGCGCTCAAGACCAGCAAGTCACCCAAGGATGTCGGCATGTTCCTGGACTTCCTCGCGCAGGAAGCCCAGTATGCCGAGTTCACCGGCAAGACCAACAACATCCCGGCCCATGCCGGGCTGGCCAGGAAGGGCGTGAAATACCCCGGCGCGACGCCGCAGGCGCAGGCTGCGTTGTCGGTATTCAGCTCCGGCGTGGCCAACCTGTCGCCGGTGGCCTACCAGTTCCAGGGCTACAAGTTCAACCGCGCCATCATGCTGCCCACCGTGACCCGCGTCACGCAGGCCATCGTCGGCGAGATGAGCACCGACGAGGCGATGACCAAGATCGCGGCCGATGCGGCCGACGCGGTCAAGCAGGCCACCAAATAGGCCGGCCAGCGTTCGACGACCAGGCCCGTACCCGTGTCCCTGCTGTCGCGCCTCGCGGGCCTGTTCTTCAACCTGTTCGAGCCGCTGTTCCGGTTTGCCCAGCGGCGGCTCGGACTGGCCCGGCTGGGCTGGTTGTTCGTGGCGCCGAACCTGCTCGTGTTCGGCCTGTTCACCTTTCTGCCGATCGCGATCAACCTGGTCTATGCGACCACCGGCGGCGTCAACCTGATGCCGTTCGACCGCCCCTACACGGGCGGCGAGAACTTCGGCATCCTGTTCGAATGCCGTGACTATCTCGACATCACGACCTGCCGCAAGGACGTGTTCTGGCGCGCCATCTTCAACACGGTGCAATTCAGCCTGATCCAGGTGGTGCTGATGGTGGTGTTGTCGCTGGTCACCGCGCTGGTGCTCAACCGCAAGATCATCGGGCGCGGCTTCTGGCGTGGCGTGTTTTTCTATCCGGTGCTGCTGTCGCCGGTGGTGGTGGCGCTGATCTGGAAATGGCTGCTGCAAAGCCAGGGCGTGTTCAACGCCGCGCTCGTGGGCATGGGCGCACAACCCATCGACTGGTTGACCACGTCGTCGTGGGCATTC
Organism: Comamonadaceae bacterium G21597-S1; assembly: GCA_027214345.1. GTDB lineage: Bacteria > Pseudomonadota > Gammaproteobacteria > Burkholderiales > Burkholderiaceae_C > CAISIP01. Next base: position 359,675 of record JAPWHR010000003.1, on the reverse strand, counting down.
TTCTGGGTCGTGTTCGTGTCCATCTGGGCTCACATGGGTTTCTATACGCTGATCCTGCTGGCCGGCCTGCAGGCGATCCCGAAAGACATGTACGAAGCGGCCGAAATGGACGGCGCTTCGCCCTGGCGCACCTTGCGCCGCATCACCTTGCCGCTGCTGATGCCCAACCTGATCGTCGTGCTGGTGCTGGCGATGATCCGCGCTGTGCAGATCTTCGACGAGGTGTTCGTGCTCACCGGCGGCGGCCCGGGGTCGGCCACGACCTTCATCGTGCAATTCATCTACCAGACCGGTTTTGCCGAGCAGATCCACCTGTACGGGCTGGCGGCTGCGGCCTCGCTGGTGCTGGCGCTGGGCCTGGTGTTGCTGACGCTGATCCAGCTGCGCCTGACCCGCGCATCCGAAGCCGGTGAGAAGGCGCGATGAAGGATTTCCTCACCCGCACCCACGGCCGTGGCCGCATGGACTGGACCGACTGGCTGAGCTACGCCTATCTGGCGCTCGGCCTGTTCACGATGTTCGCGCCGGTGCTTTGGCTGGTGATGTCGTCGTTCAAGTCGGAAGCGGCGATCAGCCAGTTTCCGCCGACCTTCCTGCCCTATACGCAGAAGTCGGTGCAGGTGGCGGGGCACGACAAGCCGCTGCCGCTGTTCCTGACCCGCGACGACAAGGGCGAGGTCCGGCCCATGGCCCAGGTGCGGCGCATCGGCATCATGGCCACCATGGTCGACCCGGCCGACCCCGAGCGGCAGGTGCGCGTCAACATCAACGACCGCACGCCGATCAACGAGCTGCAGTTCGCGCTGTCGAACTACACCGAGATCTTCGGCAAGTTCAGCTTCGGGCTCTACCTGTGGAACAGTGTGTTCATCACGGTCGTGGCCACGTTACTGACGCTGCTGATCAACTCGATGGCGGCGTTCGCGCTGTCCAAGTACCGGTTCCGCGGCCAGAAGACGGTGTTCCTGCTGATCATCGCCACGCTGATGATCCCGCCCACCATCATCCTGGTGCCGGTGTTCCTGGTCATCAACACGGTCGGACTGCTCAACAGCCTGTGGGGCGTCATCCTGCCGGCCATCGCCACGCCCACCGGCGTGTTCCTGCTGCGCCAGTACATGCTGACGATTCCGGACGAACTGCTCGAGGCCGCGCGCATGGACCATGCCAGCGAATGGCGCATCTACTGGAAGATCATCCTGCCGCTGGCCGCGCCGGCGCTGGCGGTGCTGGCGATCTTCTCGGTGATGTGGCGCTGGAACGACTTCCTGCTGCCGCTGATCGTGCTTTCGCGTTCCGAGTTCTTCACGCTGCAACTGGCACTCAATGCCTTCCAGGGCGAACTCAACACCCAGTGGCACTACCTGCTGGCGATGACCGTGATCACGCTGATCCCGATCACGCTGGTGTTTGCCTTCCTGCAGAAATACATCACCACCGGCATCGCCAGCGCCGGCGTGAAATGACAGCTGCCTCCCGACCAGGACCTTAGCGTGGCCACCCTCGAACTCGCACGAATCGTCAAGTCGTTTGACCAGACCACCATCCTGCACGGCATCGACCTGCAGGTCGACGACGGCCAGTTCGTCGTGTTCGTCGGGCCCTCGGGTTGCGGCAAGTCGACGTTGCTGCGCGTGATCGCCGGCCTGGAGTCGCCGACCAGCGGCGAGGTGCGCATCGACGGGCAGGTGGTCAACGACGTATCGGCCGCGCACCGGGGCTGCGCCATGGTGTTCCAGTCCTACGCCCTGTACCCGCACATGAGCGTGTACGACAACATGGCGTTCGGGCTCGAGAACGCCGGCGAACCCCGGGCACAGATCGAGTCCAAGGTGCAGGCCGCCGCCAAGCTGCTGCGGCTCGATGCGTTGCTGCAGCGCAAACCCACACAACTCTCGGGCGGCCAGCGCCAGCGGGTGGCGATCGGCCGCGCCATCGTGCGCGAACCCAAGCTGTTCCTGTTTGACGAGCCGCTGTCCAACCTGGACGCCGAACTGCGTGTATCCATGCGCGCCGAGATCCGCGACCTGCATGCCCGGCTCAAGGCCACCATGGTCTACGTGACCCACGACCAGGTCGAGGCGATGACCATGGCCGACAAGATCGTCGTGTTGCGGGCCGGCCGGGTGGAGCAGGTCGGCGCACCGCTGGAGCTGTACAACCACCCGGTCAACACGTTTGTTGCCGGCTTCATCGGCAGCCCGCGCATGAACTTCCTGCCGGCGGAGCTGGTGACCGGCGCCAACCACCCGGACGGCGCCCCCACCCCGCCGCCGGGCACACACACGATCGGCCTGCGGCCCGAACACGCGGTGGTCTCCGAACCGGGCCCGATCCGCATGCAGGTGGACCAGGTCGAACAACTGGGCTCGACCAGCCTGCTGCACGGCCATGTCGGAGTCGACACGCCGTTCGAGGTGGTCTGCGGCGGCCAGACGACGATCCGCGGCGGTGACAGCGTGGGCATCGGCATGCCGCTGGAACACCTGCACTGGTTCGATGCGCAGGGCCTGCGGCTGGACGGCGTCGGCGCGGCCGCGAAGCCTTGACCGCACGCGCGCCGCTACCCGCGTTTAGAGCCACCGACCATGAAGACACTGCAACCACAAGGCCCGTCCCGGGCCGACGCGCACGGCATGACGATCGCGCTGCACGGCGGTGCCCGGCTGCAACTCGAGATCCTGGAGCCCGCGCTGGCGCGGGTGCGCCTGCAACCCGCGGACGGCTACCGTGAGCCCCGCACCTGGGCCATCGCCCCGCAGGCCGGGCAGGACGTGCCGTGGCAGGGTCGCGAGCGCGACGACCGCAGCGGCTTTGGTTGCCCGCAGGCACAGGTGCAACACCATGACGACGGCGCCGTCATGCTGCGCACCGACGCCATGTCCGTGACGCTGGGCGCCGGTGCGCTGGCCTTGCGCTGGAGCGACGCGCAGGGCCGCCCCATGCTCGAGGACCGCGCCAGCGCCGCCTACATGCGCAGCCGCCGCCTGGGGACCGTGCGCCACTACCTGCGCCGCGAGCCCGGCGACCGGTACTACGGCCTGGGCGACAAGACCGGGCCGCTGGACCTGCATGGCCGCCGCCTGCGCACGCTGGCCATGGACGCGCTGGGGTACGACCCGCGCAGCGGCGACCCGCTGTACAAGCACTGGCCATTCGTGCTCAGCCGCAGCAGCCAAGGTGCCTGGTGCGGCCTGTATTACGATACGCTGGCCGCCTGCACCTTCGATCTCGGCTGCGAACACGACAACTACCACGGCCTGTACCGCCATGTCGAGATCGACGACGGCGACCTGGACTATTACGTCATCGCCGGCAACACGCCCGCCGAGGTGATCGCGCGTTTTGTCGCATTGATCGGCGGCACCGCGCTGCCACCGCGCTGGTCGCTCGGATACGCGCAGACCGCCATGGGCCTGGCCGACGCGCCCGATGCGCAGCAGCAGCTCGACGGCTTCATCGAACGCATCGAACGCGAAGGCATTCCGTGCTCGGCATTCCACTACGGTTCGGGATATTCGTCGCGCGGCAAGCGGCGTTATGTGTTCACCTGGAACCACGACAAGTTCCCGCAGCCGAAGACGCTCAATGCCCGCTTCCACGCCAGCGGCATGCAGGTGGTGGCCAACATCAAGCCCTGCCTGCTCGACGACCACCCCGCCTTTGCGCAGGTGCAATCGCACGGCGGCTTCATCCACGACGCGCAAGGCCGGCCGGTGCTCGAGCCGTTCTGGGACGGCATGGGCGCCCACCTCGACTTCACCCATGCCGGCACGATTGCGTGGTGGCAGAAGAACCTGCGCGAGCAGGTGCTGGACCATGGCATCGACACGGGCTGGAACGACAACAACGAATACGCCATCCTCGATGACGACGCGTTGTGCGACGGCTTCGGTCAACCGATCCCGATGCACCGCGCCCGCCCCCTGCACGGCCTGCTGATGACCCGCGCCAGCGTCGAGGCGCAGCGGCAACATGCGCCCGACGCCACACCGTTCAGCGTCAGCCGTGCCGGTCCGCCGGGCATCCAGCGTTACGCCCAGAGCTGGAGCGGCGACAACACCACCAGCTGGGACACGTTGCGCTGGAACATCCGCACCGGACTGCAGATGTCGCTGTCGGGCCTGTTCAACGTCGGCCACGACGTCGGCGGCTTCGCCGGCCCGTCGCCGGATGCCGAGTTGTTCCTGCGCTGGGTGCAGGCGTGTTGCCTGAACCCGCGCATGGTGATGAATTCCTGGAAGGCGGACGGAACCAACAATGTGCCCTGGCTGCATCCGCAGGTGACCGAACACGTGGCGCAAGCGATCCGGCTGCGCTACAGCCTGATGCCTTACCTGTGGTCGCTGTTCGAGCGCGCCAGCGGCCACCATGAACCGATCATCCGGCCGACGTTCTACGACTTCCCGGATGACGCAGACTGCTTCGCCGACGGCGACGACTTCATGCTGGGCCGCGACCTGCTGGTCGCCCCGGTGGTCGAGCGGGGTGCGACGCAGCGCCACGTGTATCTGCCGGCCGGTCCGCAGGCCTGGTTCGACTTCCACACCGGCGAGCGCTTCGCCGCGGGCCAGACCCACACCGTGGCCGTGTCGTGGGCCAGCCTGCCCTTGTTCGCGCGCGCCGGCGCGTCGATCCCGGTGGCCGGTGCCGGCGCGGGCGTGCAGCGGCACGACGACCCGGTGCGCGACACCCGGCTGTTTCGCGCCTGAGGCGGCCGAGGGCCGCGTGCTCAGTGCGCGATCGACATCACCAGGCGCATCAGGCCCGACTGCTTGTGCACGCCGGTCTTGTCGTACACCGCGCGCATCTGTGTCTTGAGCGTGGACTGCGCCACCTGCCGCTGCGCACCGTACGACTCGGGCGTGGCGCCTTCGAACAAGGCCATGACCAAGGCGGTTTCCGCCGGGGTCAGCTGGTAGAGCGCGCACAACATCGCACGCGGGTCGACGGCGGCGCGGCCTTCGCGCACGAGAAAGCCGACGGCCGCGGCCTGGTCGGCCTTGGGTGTACGCGCCGGCGGCGGCGCCAGCCGGATGACGACGCCGCTGCCGGGCGCGCCGGCCAGGCGGATCGACAACGTGAACCGGGCGTCGAAGCGGTAGTTGCTGCACGACACCAGGGCCTTGGCCAGCGCGGCGGCCTGTGCGGGATCGTCCGCGACCAGATGGCCCTGGCGCACCAGCGGCGGTGCGGTGGACGCAAACAGCGTCTCGGCGGCAGGGTTGGCCAGCAGCACCCGCCGCTCCCTGGACAACACCACCACCGCGCTGGCCACGCGCTCGATGGCCACCGAACCCCAGTTGTCGGTGGCCGTACGCAGGCGGTTGCGCACCAGCAGGGCCTGTGACAGGTGGGGCTGGATGCGCCGCAGGCAGGCCTCTTCGCCAGCGGAAAAATCCGGCGAGCCATACGGCCGGTACACGCTCAGCGGCGTGACCGGGATGTCGCCCGTGCTGCCGTCGTTGACGATGGCGCCCAGGCAATGCCCGATGTCGCAGGGAACCAGGTAGTCGGCATGCATGCGCGAGCGCCGGGTCTGCGTATCCGGCACCAGGTCGCGGGTGCGGTAGGTGGTGCCGGTGGCGAGATGGGTGTGGCGCTGCAGCAGCGCGTGGTACCAGACGTCGACGTCGGCCACCTCGCACAGGTAGCGGTCCATCACGGACTCCGGCATCTTGTGGCACACCTTGAAGCCGCCGGCGGCCGGCGGCTGGAAGGGCGTGAACAGGAATGCGCTCGTCGCGTGCAACAGGTCGGCCGCCTGCGAGACGACGCCTTGCCAGGGCGTCGCGTCCAGCGCGGCCGCGTAGATGTCCCTTACCAGTCGACCTTCCGGATCCATGGAACACCTCCGCCTGTGTGTTCCCGCATGTTGCGCCGCTGGCAGCCGCTTGTGACATCACCCATTCGGGGGATGCCACGGCGGCGTCAGGACTTGCCGGCCATCGGCGCGGCGGGCGGGCGCGGCTCCGGCACCTTGTTCGGGATCGCCGGGATCGACTGCAGGTAGGTGAACACCGCCGTCAGGTCGGCGTCGGTCATGTTGTTGTAGACCGGGTACGGCATGGGCGGCAGGATCTCGCGGCCGCGGCCCATGCGCAGTCCGGTGCGGATGGTCACGATGAAGTCCTTGGCGGTCCACTTGCCCAGCCCGGACTCGCCGTCCGGCGTCAGGTTGGCGGTGAAGGTCACGCCCCAGGGGCCGGCGAAGGCGGTGTTGGTAGCGGCGGTGACCACCAGCCACGGACCTTCGGGCAGCTTGGGCGCCGGCGGCATCACCATGGCCTGGGGATGGCCGGACAAGGCGCGGCGCATGTCCGGCTCGGGCCCGTTGGGGCCAATGTGCCACGGCGTATGGCAATCGTGGCAACCCGAGGTCGAGACGATGTATTTGCCGCGCGCGACCAGCTCGTCCTTGGACATGCTGGCGGCCTGGGCTGCCGACTTGCCCACCGCCGATTGCGCCAGGGCCGGGGTGGCGCCGGCCAGCAGCAGGAAACCTGCGGTGCCCGCCGCGGCCAGCAGGGTCGCCCGCTTTCGGCGGCCGTGCCCGCCGTGGTGCAGGTGGTGGTGATGAAGTTGCGATGGCTGCGTTTTCACGGTGTGTGCTCCTTGAGGGGTGAAGAAAGTTCGTGGTCCAGAATCCATTGGCGGATCAGTTGCAGGCCGGCGACGTCGACGACCGAAACCCCCATGGGCGGCATGCGGCTCATCACATGGGGCGAAGCCATGCGCTGCAGCAAGGTGCTGTCGTCGACGCGGCCGGGTGCGATGCGTTGCGCCTCGGCGTCGTCGCCCCGGTCGCCGCGGTCGGAGCGGAAGCGGCTGGTCTTGCCGTACACCGAGGCCCAGGTGCGCCGGGCGCTGCCAGCCGCGTCTGCGACCGACTGCAACAAGGCCATGTCCATCGCCGCCAGCGGGCCGGTGTGGTTGTGGCAGTGCCCGCAGTTGGCGTGCAGGTAACCGAGCGCGCTGCGGGCCACGGCGCTGGCGGCGGCGATGCGTGGCGTCGTCTGCGCCACCGTGGCCGGCAAGAGCCGCAGCAGGCCGCGCGCCTGCAGGTCGGCCAGGTCGGTGTGGCCGGGCGGCGGCGTCTCGGCGTGTGGCACCTGCGGGTCGCGCTCCGGCGACAGCTGCAGGGCGCCGAAACCCAGCACCGGCGACGGGCCGCCCTCGTGGCAGGCCCGGCAATCGGCGCGCGACGGCACGGCGTACAGGCCGCCGGGTGCACCCGGCGCCGGCAGGGCGCGCACACCGCGTTCGGGCGCGAGCAGGGCGTCCGTGCCCTGCAGGTTCCAGACATAGGTGGCAAAGCGCCACCGGCCGTCGGCCAGGCGTTCGATGAAGCGGGTCTCGATCGGGCGGCCGGCGTGCGCAAATTCCTTCCACAAACGGGTGCCGACCGGGAAGCGCCAGGCGTCCGGGTCGGACGCATCGATGAACGTGCCCGGCGGCAGCCGGATCCAGCGCCGCTTGCTCGCGCCGTCGGACCACAACGGGTATTGCGGCGAAAACGGCAAGGTGTCGGCACCCACCACCCGGCCCGGCACGCCGTCGGCGCCATACAACAGCCCGGTCTCGCTCAAGCGCTGCGGCAACGGGGTGTCAGGCGCGGTGGCGAAGGTCGTGGCGGACCGCTCGGTGACCTCGCCGCGCGCCGGCGACGCGACCACCACCAACAGCAGCATCAACACCAGCAGCGCACCGGCCTGCACCCGCACGACCAAGCGCCTGGCGCGCGCCAATGCCTGGGCGACGGAACGATGATGCGGAGCAGCGGTGTACGACATGATGCAGGGGCGCCGGGCGAAAGTGCCGGTCGGGACCACCCGGAGCGGGGATTGCCGGGCGACGGGGGATAGCGTAAGAACGCGGGCAGACCCACGTTGTTAAGAATCAGCTACCGGATCGCTAAATTCTTCTTAAGCCGGCGCGCCGGTGGCCGCTGCCCGATGAAACACGGCCGGGCGCAAGGGTGCAATTGCCGCACCACAACGAGGCGGATGCCGGGATAATGTTTTCGCTGGGCCGCCAGGGGAGGCGGCAAGCGCAACACGACGAACAAGACACCACCCGGCACCGGCAGCCCAACAGCCGCCGCGCCGGACGGTGATGACCCACACATAACAAGCAATCAAGCAAGTGTCATGGGGGAGTGTCTGGTGCCGGATTCGAACGCTGCCGCCGCAAGCATCCTGATCGTCGACGACACGCCGACCAACCTGGCGCTGATGGTCGAGCTGCTGCAGCCGCATTACCGCACCCGGGTGGCGATCAACGGCGAACGGGCGATTGCGCTGGTACTGGGCACCGAGCCACCCGACCTGATCCTGCTCGACGTGATGATGCCCGGCCTGAGCGGCTACGACGTGTGCCGGCGCATCAAGGGCGATCCCCGCACGCGGGACATTCCGATCATCTTCCTGTCGGCGATGGGAGCGGTCGAGGACGAGACGCTGGGCCTGCAACTGGGTGGTGTCGACTATGTCACCAAGCCGATCCGGCCGGGCATCGTGCTGGCGCGCATCCGGACCCATCTGGCGATGGCGCGGCAATCGCGCGAACGCGAGCGGCTGGTGACGCGGCTCGAGCAGCAGACTTCCGCGCTGTCCGAACTCAATCACACGCTGGAGCAACGCATCGCCGAAGGCGTGGCCCAGGTCGAACGCCTGGGCCGGCTCAAGCGATATTTCTCGCCATCAGTCGTGGACCTGATGTTGTCCGGCGGCACCGACGACCCGCTCAAGAGCCACCGCCGTGAGGTGGCCGCGGCATTTGTCGACCTGCGCGGGTTCACGGCCTTCACCGAGACATCGGACCCGGAAGACGTGATGCAGGTTATCCGCCAATACCATGAAGCCATGGGGGCGTTGGTGATGTCGCATGGCGGCTCGCTGGAACACTTCGCCGGCGACGGCATGATGATCTACTTCAACGACCCGGTCGAGATCGACAACCCGGCACTGGTAGCGGTGGACATGGCCATCGGCATGCAGGCCCGGTTCACCGAACTGAAAAGCGACTGGCACCGGCGCGGATACGAATTGTCATTGGGCATCGGCGTGGCCCAGGGTTTTGCCACCATCGGAGCGATCGGATTCGAAGGTCGACGCGACTACGGTGTGATCGGAAACGTGACCAACCTCGCGGCGCGGCTTTGCAGCGAGGCCGCTGGCGGACAGGTCCTGGTGTCGCAACGCGTCCATGGTTTTGTGTCTGACCGTGTGTGCAGCGACTTTGTCGGCAACATGCAACTGAAGGGGTTTCGCAATCCGGTAGCCGTCTATGCCGTTTCGCCACGCCGCGGGCCAACGGATGACACCCAAGCCTGAGTGAGCGATCGATGCGATGAAGCTGCAAAGGGTCTCGATCTGGTTCTTTGTCATCGTATTGCTGGCCTTGGCCGCGAACGCGATGTTTCTGGTCCTGATCAAGCGTTCCTACGACGAGGTTGATTCAGCCCGTGACCACCGCGAACGCGCGCTGCGACTGTCTACCGAGTTACAGCAGGAGACCGAACAGCTGGCGCGACTGGTTCGTGCCTATACCAGCACCGGGGAAGCACGCTATCTGCTGTATTACTACGACATCCTCGGTGTACGAGAGGGAACGAAGACGCGACCCGAACAGGCCAATCCGATCTCCTATTGGGATGCGGTGATCGCGGGCCGAACCCGGCACGCGATTCCCGCCAGTGGCGCCAAGCGATCGGTTGTGGAGCTGATGAAATCGCAGGGATTCGGTGCTGCCGAGCTCACCGCCCTGGACCAGGTCTTCCGGGCTACAGCTGCATTGAGCAAGGTCGAGCAGACGGCTTTTGCCGCGACGCAGGGCTTGCTTAATCCGGATTCTGGCGAGTTCGTGTCGGACGGACTGCCCCGCCTGGACATTGCAAACCAAATGGTGCACAGCGCCATGTACAACACGCTCAAGGCCAATCAGTCGCGCGCGGTCAGCGTGCTCATGGCAACGACGGACGACCGGACGCAGGCGGAAGTCGCGTCGGCCGAACGCGCACTGGAGCGCTGGATACTGCTCTCGTTGTTCAGCATGGGCGGCACAATTGTCCTGGCCGTACTCGCCTTGCGGGTGATCCGGCGCAAGGTCCTGGTGCCGATCCACCAATTGGGCCAGAGTGCCGATCGCCTTGCCGAGGGCGACTACGCAACCCGCACCCTCGCATTGAACGGTTTCGATGAATTGAACGCATTGGGTCGGACAGTGGACACCATGGCACAGGCCATCGAGGACGACATCGGACGCCGTGGGGAGGTCCAGGCGGAACTGGAGCTGGCGCGCGAGCAGGCCGAAGAAGCCACGCTTGCGAAATCCCGATTCCTGGCCAACATGAGCCATGAGATACGCACGCCAATGAACGCCATTCTGGGCATGTCGCATCTTGCGCTCAAGACGGACCTCGACTCCCGGCAATACGACTATGTGAACAAGATCCATGAAGCAGCACGATCTCTGCTGGGTGTCGTGAACGACATCCTGGACTTTTCCAAGGTCGAGGCAGGCAAGCTCGACCTTGAGATCGGCCGTTTCAGGATCGAAGATGTGGCGGGGCAGTCCCTGTCATTGCTGCGCCAGCGCGCGCATGAAAAAGACATCGAACTGCTGTTCGACGTGACCGATCCGCGATTGCTTGGCGAAAGCGGCGCGATGATGGGTGACCCGTTGCGACTCGGGCAGGTTCTGACCAATCTGTTGTCGAATGCGGTGAAGTTCACGCACCACGGCTACGTGAAGCTGCTGATGCAGATCAACGCCGCGGATGCGAACGGCGTCACGCTTCAATTTACCGTGCGCGATACCGGCATCGGCATGACGCCGGAACAGATCGAGCGCCTGTTCCAGGAATTCACGCAGGCGGACGGCTCCACGACCCGCAAGTACGGCGGTACCGGACTGGGATTGACGATCTCCAAGCGGATCGTCGAATTGATGGGTGGGAAGATATGGGTCGAGAGTGTTCCATCCGAGGGCTCGAGCTTCCACTTCACGGCCCGTTTTCCAACGACCACACCGCCCGCACCACCGGCCACCCCGATGCCACATGCCGATGGCATGCGCGTACTGGTCGTGGATGACCAACCCGATGCCCTCCTGGCCTTGGCGGACCTTCTCCGGGCTCTGGGCGTCGGTGCCACATATCCCGGCGGCATCGATTGCGCGGACGACGGAGACACGGCCCTCGCCATGATCGAGCAGTCACTTGCCGTGAGCCGTCCCTACGACCTGCTACTGGTCGATTGGGTCATGCCACGCCTGGACGGGGCAGGCATGCTGGCGCGGCTGCTGGAGCGCGATGGAGGCGACAAACCCGCGCCGCTGGCCGTCGTAGTGTCCGCATACGACTCGGACCAGCTGCACAACGCCGCCAAGACTCTCGGAGTGCAGCACTTCCTGCCCAAACCGATCCTGCCGGAATCGCTGCGCGACCTGATCCGAGTATTGGTCGGCAGTGCGGAAGGCGTGTCGCCCGTTGCACGGGAAAAGATCGCCGTTCCGGATCTGACCGGGCTGCGGGTGCTGCTGGTGGAAGACAACCCGATCAACCAGCAACTGGCTGCCGAGCTTCTGGTGGCACGCGGCGTCGACGTGGAGGTGGCCAACAATGGCCAGGAAGGCATCGACAAGATCATTGCCCATGGTCCGGATCATTATGGTGTGGTGCTGATGGACCTGCAGATGCCGGTGATGGACGGGTACGAAGCGACACGACAGCTGCGGCTGGACGAACGCCACCTCGACTTGCCCATCATCGCGATGACCGCTCATGCAATGCCGGATGAGCGCCAGCGCTGCCAGGTGCTGGGCATGAACGCTCACATCAGCAAGCCCATCGAGCCGGCGAAGTTGTACGAAACGCTGGCCGGCTATCTGGTCAACGCCGACGCGCGACCGGGGCCGACAACGCCGTCCGCCCCCCGAAGCGAATCCGGGCCGGCACAAGCGCCGCCAGATCTCCCCTGTGCGTTCGGTCTCGACACAGCGATCGGACTGCGCCACACCGGCGGAAACGCAAACCTGTATCTGCAATTGCTGCGCCGCTTCGAAGGGGATTTTTCCGCGTTTTGTCCCTCCATGCAGGCCATGCTGAACGCCGGCGACCGGGACGGGGCACAACGGACGGCCCATACGCTCAAGGGGCTGTGTGCGACCCTCGGAGCGATGCGGGTTCACGATCAGGCCACGGCGCTTGAAGCAGCGCTGGCGTCCGGCAACCATGCCGATGAGATACGAAGTCTGGCAGAGATCAGGCTTGCGTTGGCCAGGTTGTTTGCCAACTTGCGTGAACATGCAAACGAAGGCAACGGGCAGCTCAATGAGCGATCCGGCCGGCCATCAGCATTGACCGAAGGACGGTTTACGGCGATCGCGCTTGAAAAGGACGTTCAGTGGCTGGAACGGCTGCGCGCCCTGCTGTCACAAGGAGACAACGACGCCAGATCATTGTGGCAGGCACGCAAGGCCGAAATGACCGAGATCATCGGAATTCAGGTCATCCAGGAGATTTCGAGCGACATGGAAAATTTCGATTTCGACAGTGCATTGAGCAAGCTGAAGACCATCGGCATCTCACGCTGAGCAAGCATGCGTGTGTTGCCTCCTGCCAACATGTCAACGCCAGCTCGCGAGACACGGCAGAGTTTTGCCGCGATTCCCCGCCAATGTTTCTAAACTGCGAACACGACGCTCCAACACAATATGCCGATCGTCGAACAGACACGAAAGGGAATCGTGCAGAAATGGCTCCGGCTGATCGAACCAGACTCCCATTGCCCGGCATGGCGACGTCGCATCCCCGAAGAAGCCATGCCATGACGCGCACATGCTCTGGATGGCGTGTGGTCGCGCCACGAACCCGCACCTTGATCACTGTCGCCTTTGTTGCCGTTCTCGCGGCACTGGTACTGGGATGGCCGGCCACCGCTGGTGCAACGGATTTTTCCTTGTCCGGATTCGGCACGCTCGGGTTTGCCAAATCCGACAAGTCCTACAGATACCAGCGATTCGTCGACGACAACGGCACGTTCAGGCGCGACTCAGTGGCTGGCGTCCAGTTGGATGCGGTGTTCTCACCCAGCGTGGGCGCCACGGTCCAGGCTCTCGCGTCGCCATCGTCCAATCACGACGATCAGTTCGATGGCACGATCGCCTGGGCGTTTGTCTCGTGGCGGCCAACAAATGATTGGTTGGTTCGAGTGGGCAAGCAAAGAATTCCTCTATATCTGTACTCTCAAACCTACAACGTAGGAACAACCTACGAATTCGCCCGATTGCCCATGGAGATGTACTCCATTTCACCTAGCAATGACTTTGTCGGGTTGTCAGCAAGCAAGACATGGGAGATGAACCGCGGGGAGTTGACGCTAGACGGGTACTGGGGAACCTCGGACTTGGATGTGCGGTTTTGGATACGAGACGGAATGCCTCCAAATCAAGGACCAACTGCGATTTTTCGTCAACTGGGTGTAGAAGGAGGTGGTCTCGTATTGACCCATAAGAGCGCGGAAACAACCTACAAAGTCGGTTATAGCAAAGTCACCGTCAACGAACAAAACGCTGCTTCCTCCTACCCCGCAACATATCCATACGTGTCCATCGCACCAGGAGTTGGCTATTACCAAGTCAACTCGATGCTTCCTGGACCAGGAATTCCGACAATCGATCGCTACAGTTACCGTACGCTGACGCTAGGAACCGATCTCCAGCTTGGTTCCGGCTATAGGGTCATTGCAGAGATTGCACGCAGCCTGGTTACTGATACTGATCTTTCCACTCAATCAACCCGTGGATATGCTGCAGTATTGAGAAAGATGGACCGTTGGACTCCATATCTCGCGTACGCCTATCTGAAGTCTTCTTCTGGACCACTGACCCTCCATGAGAGGGTCAATGCAAACAGAGTGCCTGCGTCGGTTTCAGGCGCGGCACAGATAAACGCGTCGCAGCGAGCCGGTGCGGACTCAATTTTGGTGTACGACCAGTCTTCGTGGTCCATCGGCACGTCCTATGCTCTCTCCCCCACCAGCAAGATAAAGGCCGAATGGATGCGGGTCCGTATCGGCCAGGTTTCGAGCCTCGTGGATGCGCCGCCCGGCAGCAATATCCGCAACCAGAGTATCAACGTGATATCTCTGTCCTACAGCCTGGTCTTCTGACGCTCGTGATCATGCCCGCGATGCGCCATCGGACGGTTTTGTTGCTGCTGCTGTTGTTGGCGGCGTCGATGTCCGGTGCACGGGCCGCCGATGGCGTTGTCGTGATCGGCCACCCGACCGTCAAGCGCCTTGATGCCACGATCGTCACCCGCATCTACACGGGGCGGGTCATCGAAGTGGACGGCGTGCCGATCACGGCCATCAACGCCCCTGCGGGCACATCCGTTCGCAATCGGTTCCTGCAGGTGTTCCTGAACCAGGACGAGGACAAATACACAGCTTACTGGACGGTTCGCCGTTATATCGGCAAGGGCGCCCCGCCCCGGGAAATGAGCAGGAGCAGCGACATCATCCGATTCGTGACGTCCACGCCCGGCGCCATCGGCTACATCGAGGAATCCGAGCTCCGGCCGGGTTTGAACGTGCTGCTGCATTGACGTCTGCGCAGCGCATCCATCGGCGCCGCCGTATACAGGTCGCGATGTCGCCGCGCGATGCCGGCACGCCGTCAATCCATGGGCAAAGCCACGTCCGGCCCTATTTCCCCCCCTTCAACCGCGGCCGGATAAACATCAACAACAACTGCTGCAACGGATTCGAGTTCCCCCACGGCCGCCAGGTGAACTTGAGTTTCTGGTGGTAGACGTCGAAATGCATGCCCCAGGGCGCGGCGCGTAATGCGCCCCGGCCGAGCAGCAGTTTCATCACCGACGCGCCCATGACGCCGGCGCACATGTCGCAGGCCATCACGGTGGACGGGCCGCGTTTTTCCTGGAAGTTCACGGCCTCGGGTGCGACGAGGTAGTTGCGCTGCATCATGGCCGGTGACAGGCCGGCGATGAAGCGGGCGTATTGCTCCTGCACGTCGTGGCCTTCCCACTTGAAGTACTCTTCCGCGCTCATGCCGGTGGGCGAGAAATACAGCAGGGCCACGCCCACGCCGAGCGGCGCGGCGGTCAGCACCGCAATGCCTTTTTCGCGGCACTTGGCAAACACCATGCGGCGCGCCGGCAGCGCGAAGAAGTCGAGCCCGTCCACGTAGACGTCGACGCCGTCCAGAAAATCATCGACGTTGTCGGGCTGGACTCCCTTGGGGAACTGGCGCAGATCGATCTCGGGGTTGATGTCCAGCGCCATGCGGGCCATGGTGGCGAGTTTGGACTGGCCCATGTTCGACATGAAGGCCCCGGCCTGGCGGTTCATGTTGTGCACGTCGAATTCGTCGAAGTCCGAGATGACGAAGCGGCTCACGCCCAGCCGGGCCAGCGTCAGCAGGTGGGCGCCGCCCACGCCGCCCAGCCCCGCGATGGCGACCCGTGCGGTGCGCAGCCGGGCCTGTTCGTCCCGGGTGATCCAGCCGATGTTGCGGGAAAAGGCCTTGTCGTAGTCAAAGGGGGGCGCTTGGGTCATGGGGCGAGCGTCATTCGAGTGGGTTGCAGCCAAACGGGGGGGGTGTGAAATGCAGGGAGAAAAGTCATTGTGCCTGCAGACAACGGCGATGCAAACTGCCCGCGCGGGCCCCGGCCGGCAGCGCAACCGGCCATGGGCTGCGCCAGGTCAGTCGCGGCGCGCCCGGCATCTGGCACCATGGCAGGCATGAGCGCCTCCCCTGCCGGCACCCCGCCCACCCCGGACACGACCACCACCACCACGACGCTGCCCGCCGCGCTGCACGGCCTGCTGCAGGCGCAGGCCTACCCCGGCGGCGCGGTGCAGCCGCCCGTGCGGCTGGTCGAAACCCATATTTCCTGGGTGCTGCTGGCCGGCCAGCATGCCTACAAGATCAAGAAGCCGGTCAAACTGCCGTTCCTGGACTTCAGCACGCTGGCCCTGCGCAAGCGGTATTGCGAAGACGAACTGCGGCTGAACCGGCGTTTCGCACCCGACATCTACCTGGGCGTGGTCGCCATCCACGACGTTCCCGGCCACGGCCTGCGCGTGGGCGGCCGAAACGCCGATGACGCCGATGACGCCGGCCCGGTGGTCGAATACGCAGTGCAGATGCTGCGTTTCGACGAGGCCGACGGGCTGGACCGGGTGGCCGCGCGCGGCGCATTGACCGCCGCGCACATGAGCGAGCTGGCCGAGAGCGTGGCCGCGTTCCACCGGCAGGCCGCGGTGGACGAAGCCGGGCGCTTCGGTTCGCCGGCCCAGGTGCTGGCACCGGCGCTCGACAACTTCCACGACCTGCTCTCGCTGATGCCGCCGGCCGCCGAAACGCTGCGCCGCCTGGACGCGCTGCGCACATGGACGCAGCAGCAGCACCAGGCGCTGGCCGCGCTGATGCGGGCACGCCAGCGCGCCGGCCAGGTGCGCGAATGCCACGGCGACCTGCACCTGGCCAACATGGTGCTGATCGACGGCCGGGTGCGCATGTTCGATTGCCTGGAATTCAACGAGGAGCTGCGCTGGATCGACGTGGCCAACGAGATCGCGTTCACCTGGGTCGACCTGCTCGACCACGGCCAGGGCGGCCTGGCGAACTGGTTCGTCGACGAGCTGCTCAGCCGCAGCGGCGACTATGCCGCGGCCCGGCTGCTGCCGTTCTACGCGGTGTACCGGGCCCTGGTGCGGGCCAAGGTGGCGGCGATCCGCGCACGCCAGCAACACGCGCAGGCGCCGGGCCACGGCGACGACGCGGCCTCGTTCGACGAGGCCCTGGTGTACGTGGCCCAGGCCGAGCAGCTGGTGGCGCCGCGCACGCCGCGGCTGATCATCACCCATGGCCTGGCCGGTTGCGGCAAGACGTTCGCGTCGAACCGGCTGCTGCAAAGCGACGACGACGCCCACGCCCGCACCTTGCGCCTGCGTTCGGACGTGGAGCGCCGGCGCCTGTTCGGCCTGCAGCGCAACCAGCGCAGCGGCGCGGGCGTCAATGCCGGCATCTACGACGCCAGCGCGCACCAGCGCACCTACGCCCACCTTCAGGACACCGCCCGGCTGCTGCTGCACGCGGGCTGGTCGGTGATCGTCGATGCGGCCTTTTTGCGGCGCAGCGAACGCGACGACTTCCGCGCGCTGGCCGGCGCCTGCGGCGCCGGTTTCGCCATCCTCGCGCCGCAGGCGGACACCGACGAACTGCGCCGGCGCATCACCGCGCGCCAGGCCGGCGGCCAGGACGCCTCCGAGGCCACGCTCGAGGTGCTGGAGCGGCAGCTGCAGTGGATCGAGCCGCTGGGCGACGACGAACGCGCCTGCGTGCTGGCCTGATGAGGCCCGCGCGCGCCGTTGCCGTTGCCGCCCCGCCTGCCGCTTATTGCGGCTTGATGCCGGCGACCTTGATCACCTTGCTCCAGGTCTCGAGTTCCGACTTCATGAAGCTCGCATAGGGCTTGGCGCCCAGCGGCGGGATCACGAAACCGACCGAGCCCATGCGCTGGCGCACGGCGTCGGACTGCATCACCTGCACCATCGCCGCCTCGAGCTTGTCCACGATGGGCTGCGGCGTGCCCTTGATCGCCGACAGGCCGGACCACGACAAGGCCTCGAAGCCCTTGTAGCCGGATTCGGCGATGGTCGGCACGTCCGGGTACAGCGGGTTGCGCTGCGCGCTGCTCACGGCCAGCGCACGCATCTTGCCCGCGCGCACGTGCGGCAGCGCCGCGTCCTGGTTGATGAACATCATCGGGATCTGGCCGCCGAGCAGGTCGCTGAGCATGGGGCCGCCACCGCGGTACGGGATGCCGGTCATGTAGATGCCGGCCGTCTGCTTGAACAATTCCATTGCCATGTGGCCGGACGCCGCATGCGTGAAGCCGTAGTCGAGCTTGCCCGGGTTGGCCTTGGCGTAGGCCACCACGTCCTTGACCGATTTGAACGGCGTGTCCGGATGCACCACCAGCACGTTGGGCCCGGAATGCACCTGGGTGATGGGAATGAAATCGGTCAGCGAGTTGTACTTGAGGTTCGGATCCAGGCCATGCGCCACTGCGTTCTGGCCCACGCCGGTCTGCACCAGCGTGTAGCCGTCGGGCGCCATGCGGGCCGCCCGCTCGGTGCCGACGATGCCGCCCGCGCCGCCGATGTTCTCGACGACCACAGGCTGCTTGAGCAGCTTGCCCAGTTCGTCGGCCACCATGCGCGCCATCACGTCGCTGGTGCCGCCGGGCGGAAAGGTCACGATGATCTTGATCGGCTTGTTCGGATAGTCGGACTGCGCCAGCGCGGCCAAGGGCGCGGCGGCGAACGCCGCGGCAACGCCCATCGAGAGGGCAACAAGATGTCTACGGTGCATGAACCAGTCTCCTGGAGTTGAGGGGTGGGGGAACGACGGGACAGGGGGAAACAAGCGAAGGCCGGCTTCGGCGCGGCACGCACCCGCGGCATGCGGACGCGGCCCGCGGGGCCGTTGCGCCGCAGGTTCGGCGCACGGGATCGTGCGTGGGCATGACGGGGGTGCCGGGCAGGCGTCAGGTCACCGGGGCCGGATTGAACAACACCAGGGCGTTGTGCAGCTTCCAGTGTTCGGCCCAGGTCTTCTTCCTGCCGCTGGCCACGTCGAGCATCAGCTGGAACAGCTCCCAGCCCATCTGCTCGATCGTCATCTCGCCGGTGGCGATGCGACCGGCGTCCAGGTCCATCAGGTCGTGCCAGCGGCGCGCCAGGTCGCTGCGGGTCGCGACCTTGATCACCGGCACCGGGGCCAGCCCGTACGGCGTGCCGCGCCCGGTGGTGAAGATGTGCAGGTTCATGCCCGCGGCCAGCTGCAGCGTGCCACAGATGAAGTCGCTCGCCGGCGTGGCCGCGTACAGCAGGCCTTTTTGCGTGGCGCGTTCGCCCGGCGGCACCACGCCCACGATGGGCGCGCTGCCGGACTTGATGATCGAACCCATGGCCTTCTCGACGATGTTCGACAGGCCGCCGGCCTTGTTGCCAGGGGTGGTGTTGGCGCTGCGGTCGACCTGGCCGCGCTCCAGGTAGCGGTCGTACCAGTCCATCTCGCGCACCATGGCCTGGGCCACCTCGGGGTTCACCGCGCGCGCGGTGAGCTGGTCGATGCCGTCGCGCACCTCGGTGACCTCCGAGAACATCACGGTGGCGCCGGCGCGCACCAGCAGGTCGGTCGCGAAACCGACGGCCGGGTTGGCCGTGACGCCCGAGAACGCATCGCTGCCGCCACACTGCACGCCCACCACCAGCTCGGAGGCCGGGCAGGTCTGGCGCGTGCGTCGGTTCAGCCGCTCCAGGTGCAGCTGCGCCTGGCGCACGATGGAGTCGATCATCGACATGAAGCCGACATGGCCGGCGTCCTGCAGGCAGACCACGTCCAGCGGCTGCTCGGGCTCGCCGCGCTGGTCACGGATCGGGATCACGCCGCTGGGCAGCAGCCGCTCGGGTTGCAGCTTCTCGCAGCCCAGGCTGACCACCATGACCTCGCCGCCGAAGTTCGGGTTCAGGCTGATGTTGCGCAAGGTTCGGATCGGAATGACGGCGTCGGGCGCATCGATCGCCACGCCGCAGCCGTAGCCGTGCTCCAGGCCCACGACATCGTCGACGTTCGGGAACCGGGGCAGCAGTTCGTCCTTGATGCGCCGCACCGCGAAGTCGACGACGCCGGCAACACACTGCACCGTGGTCGTGATCGCCAGGATGTTGCGCGTGCCCACCGAGCCGTCGGCATTGCGGAAACCCTCGAAGCTGTGGCCGTCCAGCGGCGGCAGCGGCTGCGCGCGCGCGGTAGCCATCGGCAGGCCTTCGAGCGAGCGGGCTTGCGGCATCTGCAGCAGTCGCTCGTGCACCCAGCTGCCGGCGGGAATGTCGCGCAGCGCCGTGCCGATGACGACGTTGTAGCGCCGCACCGGCGCACCCTGGGCGATGTCGACCAGGCTGAGCTTGTGGCCTTGGGGCACCTTGTCGCGCAGCGTGAGTCCGTCGGCGAACACGGTACCGGCCGGCAGGCCGCCGTCGTTGGCGACGATGGCCACGTTGTCATCGGCATGCATGGCGATGCGGTGGGGCCGGGGTGGCGGCGGCGGAGTGTCGGACATGGGTGCAGTTCGTGAGAGGAATGACGATGGACGTACGAGGCCGGGGTCAGCCAGGCCCCGGCAGCCCCGCGCGCGGACTCAGGCCAGTGTGTAGGCCGTCTTGACGGTGGTGAAAAACTCCTGCGCGTAACGGCCCTGCTCGCGCGGGCCGTAACTCGAGCCCTTGCGACCGCCGAACGGCACGTGGTAGTCGACACCGGCCGTGGGCAGGTTGACCATCACCATGCCGGCCTGGCTGTGGCGCTTGAAATGCGTGGCGTACTTGAGCGAGGTCGTGGCGATGCCGGCCGACAGGCCGAACGGCGTGTCGTTGGCCACGGCCAGCGCCGCCTCGTAGTCCTTGACCCGGATGATGCTGGCCACCGGCCCGAACACCTCCTCGCGGTTGATGCGCATGTCCATCGTGGTGTCGGTGAACAGCGCCGGCGCCATGTAGAACCCGTCGGCATCGCGGGACAGGCGCTCGCCGCCCATCAGCAAGGTGCCGCCTTCCTGCTGACCGATGCTGACGTAGTCCGCATCCTGCGCCAGCTGCGACTGCGACGACACCGGCCCGATGTCGATACCGGCCTGCAAGGCATCACCCACCTTGAGCGCGGCCATGCGCGCCTGCATGGCCTCGATGAACTTCGGATAAATGCCTTCGGTGACGATGAGCCGGCTCGACGCGGTGCAGCGCTGGCCGGTCGAGAAAAACGCGCTTTGTACGCACAACTCGACCGCCTGCCCGAGGTCGGCGTCGTCCAGCACCACCTGCGGATTCTTGCCGCCCATCTCGAGCTGCACCTTCTTCAGGTTGGCCGCGCATTGCTGCGCAATACGCCCGCCCACGGACTGCGAGCCGGTGAAGCTGATGGCGTCGATGCCGGCATGGTTGACCAGCGCATCGCCGACCACGCTGCCCCGGCCCATGACCAGGTTGAACACGCCGGCCGGAATGCCGCTGCGGCTGATGATGTCGGCCAGCGCCCAGGCGCAGCCCGGCACCAGGTCGGCCGGCTTGAGCACGACGCAGTTGCCATAGGCCAGCGCCGGCGCGACTTTCCAGGCCGGAATGGCGATCGGGAAGTTCCACGGCGTGATCAAGCCGATCACGCCCAAGGGTTCGCGGGTGACCTCGATGCCGATGCCCGGACGCACCGATGCCAGCGTCTCGCCGGCCAGGCGCAGGCATTCACCCGCGAAGAACTTGAAGATGTTGCCCGCGCGTGCGGCCTCGCCGATGCCCTCGGGCCGGGTCTTGCCTTCCTCGCGCGCCAGCAAGGTGCCGAGTTCCTCGCGCCGCGCCAGGATCTCGTTGCCGATCTTGTCCAGCGCATCGGCGCGGGCCTGGATACCGGATACCGACCAGGCCGGAAACGCCGCGCGCGCGGCCTGCACCGCCTGGTCGAGCTGCTCGGCGCTGGCCTGCGTGTACAGGCCCAGCACGTCGGCGGTGTTCGACGGGTTGACGTTGGGGCTGTATTTGTCGCCCGCCACCCATTGGCCGTTGATGTAGTTGTCGTGTTGGGGTGTGGTCATGGTCGTACGTCCGTAAGTTGTGGGTTGTGATCAGGAAAGGGAACGGGCACAGGGTACGTTCACGGCGCCGGCGACGCAAGCGCGACCGGCGCACCCCCTGCGGCCGACGACGCGATGATGGCCTCGATCACCTCCTGCGCGGCCAATGCGCTGCGGCCGGTCACCGTCGGCGGCCGATCGTCCTGCACCGCGTCGAGAAAATCGCGCAACACGGCGCGGTGCGGGCCATGGTGGAAGGCCATCGGGTCGGCGCCACCGCCGCCGCCGCCTTCGGCATCGACGTTCTCCCGGTGCCCGTCCACATAGGCCACCTGCAGCCGGCCCGACTCCAGCGTCGCCGTGCCCAGTGCACCATTGATCTCGATGCGCTCCGGGTAACCCGGATACGCCGCGGTCGTGGCCTGCAGCACGGCCACCCTGCCGCCGTCGTAATGCAGCATCGCACTGGCGCAGTCTTCGCACTCCATCGCATGGACCACGCTGGTCGATACCACGCCGCTCACGCGTTGCGGCGGCCCGATCAGGGCCAGCAGCAGGTCGAGGGTGTGGATGGCCTGGGTCAGCAACACGCCGCCACCGTCACGCGCCATCGTGCCGCGCCCGGGCTCGTCGTAATAACTCTGCGGTCGCCACCAGCGTACCTGCATGCCGGCACTGGTGATGGCGCCAAGCGCGCCGTCACGCAGCAGCTGCGCCAGGCGCAATGCGCCGCTGCGCATCCGGTGCTGCAACATCACCGCCAGCTTCACTCCGCGCGCCTCGCAATGCGCCACCAGTTCGCCGGCCCGCCGCAGGTCGCGTTCGAGCGGTTTTTCCACCAGCACGTGCTTGCCGGCATCGGCCACCTGGCGCGCCACGTCCAGGTGGGCACCGGGCGGCGTGAGCACCAGAACGGCACCAACACGCGGATCGTCCAGCACGTCCTGCAAAAGGGTCGTACGGCGCACGCCGTCTGGCACGGCCACCGCCTGCAGCCGCTGCGCGTCGCGGGCACAGAGCCAGGTCCAGGGGTAACGCGCGCGCAGGTCGGCCAGCGCCGCGAAATGCGGCGCCGACCCGAGACCGGCGCCGACCACGGCGACGTCGAATGGCGCGGCGGCAGTGTTGTTCATCCGGCGCGCGGTCTTATTGCGGGCCCAGCGTCTTGATCAGCGCGGCGAGTTGCTCCATCTCGGCCGGCTTGAGGTCGGTCAGCGGTGGGCGGACCGGGCCGGCGTCATGGCCGACGATCTTCGCGCCGGCCTTGACGATACTCACGGCATAACCGGCCATGCGGTTGCGGATCGCCAGGTAGGGCATGAAGAAATCCTTCAGCAGGCGGTGCTGGGTCGCCATGTCGTCGGAGGCCACGGCGTTGTAGAAATCCACCGCCGTCTTCGGAATGAAGTTGAACACGGCCGACGAATACACCGGCGTGCCCAGCGCCTTGTAGGCCGCCGCATAGACCTCGGCCGTGGGCAGGCCACCCAGGTAGGAGAAACGATCGCCCATGCGCTGGTAGATCGCCACCATGTTCTCGATCTCACCGACACCGTCCTTGAAACCGATCAGGTTCGGGCACCGGTCGGCGAGCATCGCCAGCGAATCGGGCGTGAGTTTGCAGACGTTGCGGTTGTAGACGACGACACCGAACTTGACGCTCCTGCACACCGCCTCCACGTGGGCGATCAGGCCTTCCTGGCCGGCTTCGGTCAGGTAGTGCGGCATCAACAGGATGCCATGCGCGCCCAGGCGTTCCGCCTCCTGCGCGCACGCGATCGCGAAGCGGGTCGGGCCGCCGGCGCCGGCAATGATCGGCACCTTGCCGCGGCAGGTGTCGACCGCGGTCTTGATGATGGCCGGGTATTCATCGCCGGTCAGCGAAAAGAACTCGCCGGTGCCGCCGGCCGCGAACAGGGCGGTTGCGCCATACGGGGCCAGCCACTCCAGCCGCTCGACATAGGTCTTGGGCCGGAAGTCGCCCTGTTCATCGAAATCGGTGAGCGGGAACGACAGCAGGCCGGAACTGAGGATGGTCTTGAGGTCTTGGGGGTTCATGCGGTGCTTTCTGTGGGTCAAGGAAGGTGGGCTGTTCGGCGCCGGCTCGCATCCGCCGCGCCGCCATGGGTTGCCGACAGGCCGGCCTCGCGCATGCGCGAGGCGGCATCGGCGTTGACGGCGCCAGGCGGAATGCGGCCCTGCAGGATATCCGCGGTCTGCGCCACGGTTTCCAGCGCCTGGTGTTCGATGGCCGGTGGCGTCAGGCCGCCGACGTGGGGTGTGGCGATCACCCGCGGATGACGCGCCAGTGCGGGCGAGGGCATCTGGTCTTCGGCGCGCCCGACGTCGAGCGCGGCGCCGGCCAGGTGCCCGCTGTCGAGCGCCTGCAACAAGGCCGGCTCGTCGACCAGGTTGCCACGCCCGGCATTGATGAAGAAGCTGCCCGGGCGCATCGTCGCGAAGGCGCGCGCATCCATCAGGTTCTCGGTCTCGGCATTGGCCGGTGCCAGGCACACCGTGTAGTCGCTGCGCCGCAGCAGGTCGGCCATCGGCAGCTGCGTCACACCCGGCACGTCGACCGTGACGAACGGATCGGACACCAGCACCTGCATGCCCAGCGCACGGGCCACCGGGCACAAGTGGCGGGCGATGCGCCCGTATCCGATGATGCCCAGCGTGGCGCCGCGCAACTCGCGCCCCATGCGTGGCTGGGCGGCCCCGTGGGCGCGGTAGTCGAGCGCTGCGGCCGTGATGTGCCGGCCCAGGTCGATCATGACGCCGACGATCCATTCGGACACCGACGCCATGAAGCCGGCACTGGCCTGCGTCACCAGGATGCCGTGGGCACTGGCGCAGGCCACGTCGATGGTGCGGATGTCGACCGCGCAGCGCACGATGGCGCGCACGTCATCCAGGCCGGCACAGGTGGCCGCGTCGACCGGCGTCTGCCGGTAGGCGATCACCGCCTGGCAGCCGCGCGCGGCGGCCACCAGGGCCGCGCCGGCGAGGTCGTCGTCGGTCGGATTGAGCCGCACCTGTGCAATGCCCCGCAGCCGTGCGAGCGCCTCGTCGCCGAAGTAACTCGCCAGACGATGACGCGGATGCGTGACCAGCACCTCGGGCAACATCACACACCCACCAGACGCGGCAGCCACAGGGACAGTTCCGGCACATAGGTCACGATGCCGAGCACGATGACCAGCAGGCCGAAGAACGGCAGCAAGGCCTTGACCACCTGCTCGATCGGCAACTTGCCGACCGCGCTGCCGACGAACAGCACCGAGCCCACCGGCGGCGTGATCAGGCCCATGCCGAGATTGACGATCATGATCATGCCGAAATGCACCGGATCGATGCCCACCGACTGCACCACCGGCAGCAGAATGGGCGTGAGGATCAGCAGCAGCGCGGCCATGTCCATCAGCGTGCCCAGACCGAGCAGCAGGAAGTTGATCAGCAGCAGGATGGTGTAGCGGTTGTCGGTGAAGCTGGTCAGCGCCGTGGTGATCTTCAGCGGGATCTGCATCAGGGTCATGATGTAGCCGAAGCTGGCAGCGAAACCGATCAGGATCATGACGATGGACACCGTCTTGACGGTGCGATGCACCAGCTTGGGCAGGTCGCGCCAGCGGTAGTCGCGGTAGATGAACATGGTCACGAAGAACGCCCACAACACCGCGATCGACGCGGACTCGGTGGCGGTGAACACGCCGGACAGGATGCCGCCGAGGATGATCACCATCGTGGCCAGGCCCCACAGGGCGTCGGCCGCAATACGCAGGGCCTGGCGCAGCGGCATGGATTCGCCGACCGGGAAGTTGCGCTTCTTGGCGACGTACAGGCAATAACCGGCCAGGGTCAGGCCCAGCAGCAGACCGGGCAATACGCCGGCCATGAACAACGCGGCGATCGAGATCGAGCCGCCGGCCGCCATCGAATAGATGACCGCATTGTGGCTCGGGGGAATCAGCGTGGCCTGGATCGATCCGCTGACGGTCAATGCGGTGGCGAAGTCGCGCGGGTAGCCTTTCTTGACCATCTCGGGAACCATGACCGAACCGATGGAAGCGGTGTCGGCCACCGACGATCCGGAGATCGCGCCGAAGAAGGTCGAGGCCAGGATGTTGACCAGCGACAGGCCACCGCGCACGAACCCGACCAGCACACCGGCGAAGGCGACCAGCCGGCGCGACATGCCGCCCTCGGCCATGATGGCGCCGGCCAGCACGAAGAACGGGATGGCCAGCAACGAGAACTTGTTGACGCCACTGGCGATCTGGATCATCACCGCGTCGATCGGCAGCTCGATCCACACGGCGCCGACCAGCGCCGCCAGGCCCAGGGAATACGCCACCGGCATGCCGATGGCCACCAGCAGCGCGAAGCTGCCCAGCAGGACGAATGCATCCATGGTCAGGCCTCCGCCGTGTCGGTGACATGGTCGAACACGACCACGGCGCGATCATGCTGGGTGCCGAACACCAGGTTCTCCAGCACGAAGAACAAGGTCAGCAGGCCGCCGATCGGTACCGGCGCGTAGGTCGCGCCCACCGGCATCCAGGGTAGCGAGGTGATGGTCTGGCCCATGGTCTCGAGGCACAGCTTGGTGCCGTAGATGAGCATGAACAGGCTGACCACCAGCATCAGCAGGTGGACCAGCCATCGACACGCCGCACGCAGGTTGGTGGGCAGGCGATCGGTCAACATGGCCACCGCGATGTGGGCGCCGGCCCGATAGGCCGCCGCCGCGCCGACGAAGGTGAAGATCACCATCAGCAGAATCGCGATCGGCTCCGGCCATTGGGCGCCGAACCCCAGCACATAACGCGCGAAGACACCGATCGGGATGATGATGCTCATGACGAAGATGGACATGCCGGCTATCCAGATACATGCCAGGTAGACACCGTCGAGTGCCGAGAGAATCGCATTCTTCATGGACGAATGGCCGACCAGCGGCGCCAAGGGAAAGGGACAGGGGATGGCAGGGCGAACGCATCCACCCGGCACGCCCGCGGGCATCCCGGATGGACCGCTGGTGGGGCGTTTACTTGACGGCCGCGATCCGGGCCATCAGGTCGGCGTAAGGCGCGCCGTACTTGGCCCGCACCGGCGCGGTGGCATCAAAGAAGGGTTTCTGGTCGACCTCGATGAACTCGACGCCGGCGGCCTTGAGCTTGGCGCTGTAGTCGGCCACGCTCTTGTCCCACAACACGCGTTGTTCCATCTGGGCTTCACGCCCCAGCTTCTTGATCAGCGTCTGCTCGGCCGGGGTGAGTTTGTCGTAGGCGACCTTGGACATCACGACCAGCTCGGGAATGATCAGGTGGTTGGTCTGCGCGTAGTACTTGGCGCCGGTCGTGTAGTGGTTGGCCGTGAACATGCTGGGTGGGTTGTTCTCGGCGCCGTCGATCACGCCGGTCTGCAAGGCGCTGTAGACCTCGGGGTAACCCATGGCGATACCGTTGCCGCCCAGGGCGTTCATCGTGTCGATGAACAAAGGGTTGCCCATCATGCGGATCTTCTGGCCCTTGAGGTCGGCGGGGCTGCGTACCGGCTTCTTGGTGTAGACGCTGCGCGAGCCGCCGTCCTGCCAGGCCAGTGCCACCAGGCGTGCCGGGCTGGCGCTGATCTTGTCCAGGATCTCCTGGCCGATCGGGCCGTCGATGACCGCACGCATATGGGCTTCGTTGCGGAACACGAACGGCATGTTGAACACGTTGACGTCCGGCACGACCGAGCCCAGCGGGCCGAGCGAGGTGCGCAGGATGTGGATCGCGCCGATCTGCGTCTGCTCGATCATCGTCTTCTCGTCACCCAGCACGCTGCTGGGGAACATCTGCATCTTGTATTTGCCGTTGGTGGCGGCTTCGAATTTCTTGCCCATGTTCTCGGTTGCGACCACGGTCGGGTATCCCGGCGGGTGCACGTCGGCGGCCTTGAGCACCGTCTGGGCGCTGGCGTGCATCGACACGGACAAGGTGGCAGCGGCCAGGGTGGCTGCAACAAGGGTTCTACGCACAATCATGTTTGTCTCCTGAGGGTTGGAACAAGGGTTGGGAATGGCAAGGTGCTGGGAAGAAAAATGCGTCAGGCACCGGCTGACGGAAAACGCGTGAAACGGGGTTCGGGGCGGCCCGGCACGCCCACATCGATGGCGAACACGGCGCCGCACAGGCCGGCCGAGACGCCGTTCGGGCAGATGGAGGTGACGAACAAGGTGTCGAGCCGCGGCCCGCCGAAGGCACACATCGAGGGCTTGGCCACCGGAACCGCCACCGACGACAACACCTCGCCGTGGGGATCGACACGCAGCACGACGCCCGCGTCGTTGCCGCAGATCCAGTAGCAGCCCTCGCTGTCGACCGCCGCACCATCCGGCCGGCCCGGCAGGTGGGTCATGTCCAGGAATTCGCGTCCGGCGCCGATACGGCCCTGCGCGAGGTCGAACTCGAAGGCCCAGATCTTCTGCACGCTGGGGTGCGAGTCGGAAAAATACATCGTCCGGTCGTCCGGGCTGAACGCCAGCCCGTTGGGCGTGACCAGGCCCTCGCAATGGGCCGGGCTCAGGCCACGTTCATCGAGGCAATACCAGGCGCCGACCGGCGCGGCCAGCGACATGTCCATGCACATGGTGCTGATCCAGAAGCGGCCACTGGCGTCGCATCGCCCGTCGTTGAAACGCATATTGGGCATCGGGTGCGTGACCGCGGCGAGCCGCGTGGCCTCGACCGCGGGCGCCTGGCCCAGGCGCAGCGCATAGACACCGGTCTCCATCGCCGCCACGACGATGCCGTCGTCGGCCAGGGCGATACATCCGACACGCTCGGGCGTGTTCCAGGTCTGCTGCTGTCCACTGGCCCAGTCGAGCCGGCGGACATGGCGCCCCTCGATGTCGACCCAATACAGGGCCTGGGCGCGGGCGTCCCAGACCGGCGATTCGCCGACGGCGTCGCGGGTGCGGGAGACGACCCGTGCCTCGGTACTGGCCTGCGTCGCCTTCATTCGAACGGCCCCATGCTGACGAAGGCGCCGCCCTGGAACTGCACCGCAGGGTCGGCGAGATCGGGGGCGTTGGTGCGCGCGTACACGGCGTCGCGGAACACGTCGGAGCTGTCCTGCGGCTTGTAGCCGATATGACGGGCGCCGGTGTTGTCCCACCAGGTGACCGCGTTGTCGGACATGCCGTAGATGACGCTCCAGCCCAGCACCGGCGTCGTCAGGCACGCGGTGATGAGCCGGTGCAGGTCGTCGAAACTCATCCAGGTGGCCAGCATGCGCCGGTCCCGGGGCTCGGGAAAGGACGAGCCGATGCGCACACAGGCGGTTTCGATGCCGTAGCGGTCGAAATAGAAACGGGCGACGTCTTCGCCAAAGGCCTTGCTCAGGCCGTAGAAACCGTCGGGGCGCGGCGCGGCATCGACGCCGATGGTCTCGCTCTGGCGATAGAAGCCGGTCACATGGTTGGAGCTGGCGAACACGACACGCCGCACACCGTGCTTGCGCGCGGCCTCGTACAGATTCACGATGCCGACGATGTTGGCGGCCAGGATGGGATCAAACGGACCCTCGACGGAAATGCCGCCGAAATGCACGATGGCGTCGACACCCTGCACCAGGGCGGAGACCGCCTGTGCGTCAGCCAGGTCTGCCAGCTGCACCTCCTCGCCGGGCCGCGCTTCGCCGAATGCCAGCCGGTCCGACAGTCGCAACACCGCGCAATTGGCCTTGAGCCGGTCGCGCATTTCGCGGCCCAGGTTGCCGGCCGCGCCGGTCATCAGGATTCGTTCGTGGCTCTGGATCGTCATCGCGCAGACCTCGGGTTGTGGCGCAAGCGGGTTTCACGGCATGTCGGCTGGACATTTGCGGCAGGTTTGCTAAAGTCGCCGCATCATCGATTCTTGTCAGTCATATGTTGTCTGACAACTGAAATTGTCAACACCGACTTTAGGGCTGTCAAGCATTTTTTGATGGACTCCGTGAAAACCCCAAGCACTTCCATGCAGCCGTCCGGCGCGAATACCCCAGCCGCGGCGCGGCGCCGCCCGCGCGGCCTGGTACTGGAAATCGTCGGTACGCTGGAGGCCGAGATCCGCGCCGGCCAGTTACCGGTAGGCAACAAGCTGCCGACCGAGGCCGAGATCATGCATCGCTTCGACGTCAGCCGCACCGTGGTGCGCGAGGCCCTGTCCCGATTGCAGGCCTCGGGCCTGGTCGAGACCCGCCACGGCATCGGGACCTTCGTCAGCCCGCCCGAGCCGGCGAGCAACTTCCGGATTTCCAGCCAGGATTTCGCCACCGTCGCCGACGTGATCGCGGTGCTGGAACTGCGCATCAGCCTGGAGACGGAGGCGGCCGGGCTGGCGGCCCAGCGACGCAACGATGAGCATCTGGCCGCGATGCAGGCGGCGCTCGACGCCTTCCAGAGCTCGATCCAGCAGGACTCGGACGCGGTACCACCCGATTTCCAGTTCCACATGGAGGTGGCACGCGCGACCGGCAACCGGCATTTCACCGACCTGATGACCTACCTGGGCGCGATGATCATCCCGCGCACCCGGGTCAATACGCCACGGCATGCACCCGAGGGCCGTCTGAGTTATCTGCAACGTGTCAACGGCGAGCATGAGAACATCTTTGCGGCCATCCGCAACCGGGATGCCGATGCGGCCCGCGCCGCCATGCGCACCCACCTGAGCAACAGCCGCGAACGGCTGCGTCGCACGCAATCCGCGGAGCCCGGCAGCGACGCCCGTCCCTCCTGAACCCGGCGACCGCCGAACGCCAGCCACGTCCTGACGATCAGTCATACGATGACTGATCAATTCCATCTCCCTCTCGCCAAACTGAACGCACCAACCATGACCTCGACCCAGCCTGACGCCGCCACCGTGCCGCGCCATACTCCCCGTGTCACCCACTTGCGCGTGATTCCGATTGCCGGACGCGACGGCATGCTGCTCAATCTCAGCGGCGCCCATGCGCCGTTCTTCACCCGCAACCTGGTCATCCTGACCGACAGCGATGGCCACACCGGCGTCGGCGAGGTGCCCGGGGGCGAGAAGATCCGCCAGACGCTGGAAGACGCGCAATCGCTGGTGGTCGGCCACAGCGTCGGCGACTGGAACCGGACCCTCAACCGCCTGCGCCAGGCCTTCGCCGAGCGCGACAACGCCGGCCGCGGCAACCAGACCTTCGACCTGCGCGTGGCCATCCACGCGGTCACCGCGGTCGAAAGCGCTCTGCTGGACCTGCTCGGCCAGCACCTGCAGGTGCCGGTGGCGGCGCTGCTGGGCGAAGGCCAGCAACGCGCGGTGGTGGACGTGCTCGGCTACCTGTTCTATGTCGGCGACCGCAACAAGACCGACCTGCCGTATGCCAGCGAACCCGACACGCCCGACGACTGGTGCCGACTGCGGCATGAAGCCGCGCTCGACCCGCAGGCCATCGTACGGCTGGCCGAGGCCAGTTTCGCACGTTACGGCTTCCGGGATTTCAAGCTCAAGGGCGGCGTGCTGCGCGGCGAAGAGGAGATGGAGGCCATCGTGGCGCTGCACGAACGCTTCCCGCAGGCCCGCATCACGCTCGATCCCAACGGGGGCTGGCTGCTGCGCGACGCGATCCGGCTGTGCCGCGACCGCCATGGCGTGCTGGCGTATGCCGAGGACCCGTGTGGCGCCGAAGGCGTGTATTCGGGCCGCGAGGTGATGGCCGAGTTCCGCCGCGCCACCGGTCTGCGCACCGCCACCAACATGATCGCGACCGACTGGCGCGAGATGGCGCACACGCTGGCGCTTCAGTCGGTCGACATTCCGTTGGCCGACCCCCATTTCTGGACCCTGCAGGGCTCGGTGCGGGTGGCCCAGATGTGCCAGGCCTGGGGGCTGACCTGGGGGTCCCACTCCAACAACCATTTCGACGTGTCGCTGGCCATGTTCACCCATGTTGCGGCGGCCGCGCCGGGCCAGGTGACCGCGATCGACACGCACTGGATCTGGCAGGACGGTCAGCGCATCACGACCGATCCGCTGCAGATCCGTGGTGGCACCATCACCGTGCCGACAAGCCCCGGGCTGGGCGTGACGCTCGACATGGCCGAGGTGGACAAGGCCCACCAGCTCTACCTGCAGCACGGGCTGGGCGCACGCGACGACGCGCGCGCCATGCAATACCTGGTTCCGGGCTGGAAGTTCGATCCCAAGATGCCAGCGCTGGTACGCTGATCCGCGCTGGCGCGGCCGGCCGCGTTTTCAGCGGCTGAACTTGAACACGGCCGTGCCGGCCAGCAGGTTCGGCAACGCACGCACCGTGCGCCCGTCCTGCAGGCCGAACTTGTCCTGGATCCGCAAGCCGTTGCGCAGCGCCAGCAACTCGAAGTCGGCGAAGGTGCCGACGCGGATGTTCGGCGTGTCGTACCACTGGTAGGGCAGGCGGCGCGTGACCGGCATGCGCCCGCGCGCGATGCTCAGGCGGTTCGGCCAATGCGCAAAATTGGGAAACGCGACGATGCCGATGCGCCCGACGCGCGCCGTCTCCTGCAACACGACCTCGGTGTTGCGCAGGTGCTGCAGCGTGTCGATATGCAGCACCACGTCGAAACTGGCGTCCTCGAAGATCGCCAGGCCTTCGTCCAGGTTGAGCTGGATCACGTTGACGCCACGGCGCACGCAGGCCAATACGTTGGCATCGTCGATCTCGATGCCGTAGCCGCTGCACGACCGGCTCGCCTGCAGATGGTCCAGCAGGGCACCATCGCCGCAGCCCAGGTCGAGCACGCGCGAGCCCTCGGGCACCAGGCGTGCGACCGCCTCCATCGTGGCCAGGTCACTCATGCTCCACCCCCTGGGTCTCGGTCACGGCAATACGCTCGAAATACGAGCGGACCAGGCCCGTGTATCGCGGGTCGTCGAGCAGGAAGGCGTCGTGGCCGTGCGGCGCATCGATCTCGGCGTAACTGACGTCGCGCCGGTTGTCCAGCAGCGCCTTGACGAGTTCGCGGCTGCGCGCGGGCGAGAACCGCCAGTCGGTGGTGAAGCTCACAAGCAGGAAACGCGCGCTCGCGCGCGCCAGCGCCTGGCTCAGATCGCCATCGTATGCGCGCGCCGGATCGAAGTAGTCCAGCGCCCGCGTGATCAGCAGGTAGGTGTTGGCGTCGAAATATTCGGCGAACTTGTCGCCCTGGTAGCGCAGGTAACTCTCGATCTGGAATTCCACTTCCTGCGTGCTGTAGCGGTAACCGCCGGCGCCGGGCAAGCCGGCGTCACCGGCCTCGTCGACGCCAGTCATCAGCGCCTGGCGCAACGCACGGCCGAACTTGGCGTTCATGACGTCGTTGCTGAGATAGGTGATGTGGCCGATCATCCGGGCGATGCGCAGTCCGCGCTTGGGCTTGGTCTCGGACCGGCCGTCCTGGGCATAGAAGTGGCCATTGTTGAAATCCGGATCGGTGACGATGGCCCTGCGCGCCACCTCGTTGAAAGCGATGTTCTCGGCCGTCAGGTTCGGTGCGCTGGCAATCACCACCGCATGACGCACCCGTTGCGGGTACTGCAGCGACCAGCTCAGCGCCTGCATGCCGCCCAGGCTGCCTCCCATGACCGCGGCCAGCGTCTCGATGCCCAACACGTCCAGCAACCGGGCCTGCGCGTCGACCCAGTCCTCGACCGTCACGACCGGGAAATCGGCGCCATAGACGCGGCCCGTATCCGGATTCACATGCATCGGCCCGGTGGAGCCAAAACACGAGCCCAGGTTGTTCACGCCGATGACGAAGAAGCGGTTGGTGTCCACCGGCTTGCCCGGCCCGATCATGTTGTCCCACCAGCCTTCCGACTTGTCCTGGCCGGCGTAATGGCCCGCCAGGTGATGCGAGGCATTGAGTGCATGGGCGACCAGCACCGCATTGGAGCGATCGGCGTTGAGTGTGCCGTAGGTCTCGTAACACAGGTCGTAGGCCCGGATCGATCCCCCGCTGCGCAGCGGCAGCGGATCGGCGAAATGGTGTGTGGAAGGCGAAACAAGCATGAAAAATCCCGGCGACGCTAAAAGCGGGGCCGGGATCGGTGTGCCGTCTTTAGCTGATTTTCGGGGTTCCAGGACCCCGGTGCCCGCAAGCTGTAGCAAATCGGCACAAGACCCGAGTATAGGCCCGTCCCGCAGCGATGGGCCAGCGTGCGCCCGACGCACGCTTGTGGCGCAGCACAACCCACACTGGCGCAGTTATTGCTTGGTTTTGGTGCGACGGCGCGTGCACGCGTATTTACGCACCAATTTCAGGCAACAACAACTCCGGGGACACCATGGAAGCACTAAAACAGGGCTCAGACGCCCTGTTCATCTTGTTGGGAGGCATCATGGTCCTGGCCATGCACGCCGGATTCGCATTTCTCGAACTGGGCACGGTGCGCAAGAAGAACCAGGTCAACGCCCTGGTGAAGATCCTGGTCGACTTCTCGGTCTCGACCGTGGTCTATTTCCTGGTCGGCTACACGATTGCCTACGGCACTGGCTTCCTGGTCGGCGCGCAGCAGCTGGCCGAGCGCAACGGCTACGACCTGGTCAAGTTCTTTTTCCTGTTGACGTTTGCCGCCGCGATCCCGGCCATCATCTCGGGCGGTATCGCCGAGCGGGCCCGCTTCTGGCCACAGCTGATCGCCACGGCCGTCATCGTCGGCGTGGTCTATCCGATGTTCGAAGGCGTCGCGTGGAACCAGATGTTCGGCATCCAGGCCTGGATCAAGGCCGCGACCGGATCCGAGTTCCATGACTTTGCCGGCTCCATCGTCGTGCACGCCGTCGGCGGCTGGCTGGCACTGCCGGCGGTGCTGCTGCTCGGCGCGCGCGCCAACCGGTATCGCAAGGACGGCTCGATCAGTGCGCATCCGCCATCGAACATCCCGTTCCTGGCGCTGGGCGCCTGGATCCTGACCGTGGGCTGGTTCGGCTTCAACGTCATGAGCGCGCAGACGATCGACAAGATCTCGGGCCTGGTAGCGGTCAATTCATTGATGGCGATGGTCGGCGGCACGCTGGTCGCGCTGGCCGTGGGCAAGAACGATCCGGGATTCATCCACAACGGACCGCTGGCCGGGCTCGTGGCCGTGTGCGCCGGGTCGGACTTGATGCACCCGCTTGGTGCGCTGGTGGTCGGTGGAGTGGCCGGCGCCATCTTCGTATCGATGTTCACGTTGACGCAGAACAAGTGGAAGATCGATGACGTGCTCGGTGTCTGGCCCTTGCACGGGCTGTGCGGCACCTGGGGCGGGCTGGCCGCCGGCCTGTTCGGCAGCACCGCGCTGGGCGGACTCGGCGGCGTGTCGTTGACCGCCCAGTTGCTGGGGACCGCGTTGGGCCTCGCCTGGGCCGTCATGTGTGGCTTCCTGGTCTACGGCCTGCTCAAGGCAAGCGTGGGCCTGCGGCTGAGCCAGGAGGAGGAATACGACGGCGCCGACCTGTCGATCCATCGGATCGGCGCCACGCCGGAACGTGAAGTGAACTGGTGACGCCGCGCGGGGGACGGCGTGGCAGGAACGCCGGCCGGCCGAAAGCCAGCTCCTACAATGCCTCGCTACCATGCCGCCGGAACCCGAATCGCCTTTCGAGCAACAACTGGTCGCGCACCGCGACTACCTGCTGAAATTCGCCCGGCTGCAACTGCGCAACGAGAGCTGGGCCGAAGACGCGGTCTCGGAAACCATCGTTGCGGCCTTGTCCAAGCCGCAGGCCTTCGGCAATCGATCGCAGCTCAAGACCTGGCTGGTCGGCATCCTCAAGCACAAGGTGATCGACATCTTCCGGCTCCATGCGCGAACCGTCGTGCTCGAGACCGACCCGGACGCGGGCCATGCGAACGACGAGCTCGACGCACTGGTATTCAAGGCCAACGGCCATTTCGCACAGCCGCCAGCGAACTGGGGCAACCCGGAACAGGACCTGCAGTCGCAGCAGTTCTTTGCCGTACTGGAGGCCTGTACGGAAAAGATGCCGCCCGCCATGGGCCGTGTATTCCTGATGCGCGAGTGGCTCGAACTCTCGAGCGACGATATCTGTAAGGAACTGGGCCTGTCGGCGACTAATCTTTATGTCACGCTGCACCGTGCGCGCTTGCGGTTGCGCGAGTGCCTGGAACTGAACTGGTTTGGAGCCCGGCCGCAATCCCGATGAAAACCGCGATGCCCTTCATGCCCACATGCAAGGAGGCGGCAGCCCTGCTGATCGCCAATGAAGATCGCCTGATCAGCCTGAGCGACCGGGTCCGGGTGCGGCTGCACCTGATGGCCTGCAAGACCTGCCCGAACTTCGAGCGCCAGCTGCTGACCATGCGAAACGCGATGCGGCAGTGGCGCAACTACACGTCGGACGAGCCCCCGACACCCGGGCGCTGACCCCCCGCGAGGCCGCGCCAGACAAGGAATTCACGGCCCGCAAGCCACTTCACAAATAATTTGCAATATTTTTAAGTTGGCGCATAATTCGCCCGGTATCGCCAAAAGAATGGCGATGCTAGTTTGCGGTGATTGTCAGTTTTCGCGTCTGCTTTATTCTTCATTGGTTTGTTGATTGCGGTTATCGGACTCCATCGCTTTTTGAGTCATTTTCAGGAGTCCTTGATGGGCAACAAACTTTACGTGGGCAACCTGCCCTATTCCTTCCGCGACGAAGACCTCCAGCAAGCCTTTTCGGCCCACGGCAGCGTCTCCAGCGCCAAAGTCATGATGGAGCGTGACACCGGCCGTTCGAAGGGTTTCGGCTTTGTCGAAATGGGCAGCGATGCTGAGGCCCAGACGGCCATCAGCGCCATGAACGGCCAGCAGGTCGGTGGTCGTGGCCTGGTTGTCAACGAAGCGCGCCCGATGGAGCCGCGTCCCCCCCGTAGCGGTGGCTTCGGCGGCGGCGGTGGTGGTGGTTACGGCGGCGGCGGTGGTCGCAGCGGTGGCGGTGGCGGTTACGGCGGCGGCGGTGGCCGCAGCGGTGGCGGCGGCTACGGCGGTGGTCGCAGCAGCTACTGATACACGGCGAGGTTTCATGCATCCATGAAGCCTGGCAATACCAAAAGGGGCCTTTCGGCCCCTTTTCTTTTGTCCGCCCGTTACGGGTCCACGGGTTGTTCGCCTACGTCCCTGTCACGACCCATCGCTGCGGCGCTTGCGCGGCCGACCGGCAAACACCGCATCGAAGACGCGGTTGGGCAAGACGCGCAATAACTTGGCCACGACCCCCATCTGCCACGGAATGACCGTATAGCTGACACCCGCCTCGATGGCGCGGAACGCGGCGTCGGCAAACCGGTCCGCCGGAATCAGGAACGGCATCGAATACCGGTTGCCTTGCGTCAACGGCGTATCGACATACCCCGGGCACAAGGTCACCACCCGCACCCCTGAGGAGCGCAACTCGCCTCGCAAGGACTCGCAATAAGCGATCACCGCGGCCTTGCTGGCGCAATAGGCGCCGTGACCCGGAAAACCGCGGATGCCGTTGACGCTGCCGATACCCACCAGCGCTCCCGAGCCCCGGTTGCGCATGGCGTCGATGAAGGGATGGAATGTCGCGGCCATGCCGACGTTGTTGACGGCCAGCAGTCGTGCCATCACGTCGAGATCGGCCCGCTGTGCCGTATCCATGCCGATACTGACGCCGGCGTTGGCAACCACGACGTCGGGCAATCCCTGAACCCGGATGCATTCCTGCCCGGCCGCGACGATGCTGTCGATATCGGACACGTCGGCCAGGTAGGCACGCCATCGCAGCGGATCCAGTTGTGCCTGCTTTGCCCACTGCGCGATCGCATCGCCCCGTCGCGCGACCAACGCCAGCGTATGGCCGTCCTGGTAGAAACGCAGCGCCAGGGCCTGTCCAATGCCGCTGGAGGCGCCGGTGATGAAGATCAGCCTGGCTGGCACACGCGCCCTAGGGTTTGGTCGCAGCCGCAGACGGTTGCTTGGGATTGATCAGTCCCTTGACCCGGCCCTGCATCACCATGATCTGGTTGACGTTGTCGAAATCCATGGTGTCACCGACAAATACGTCGTTGCCGCGCCGCAACTGCACCGGCTTGTTGGAGGTCACGCGTTCGGTCTCGGTGTTGGTATGCAGGTATTCACCGCGAAACTCGATGCGCGGCACGATGTTGCCGTCCTTGTCCGGCTGCGCCTCGCGCACCAGCACCGCATTGCCGAACAATTCCACCACGACGGCATCGCCGTCCGTCAGCGCACGGTTGGCGGTGGCCGTCGTGAGCCGCCCCTGGTCGTCGTAGCTGCGAATGCGGATCCGGTCGATCTCGAGCAGATCGGTATCCGGAAAATGCCGGCCCGCGACCCCGAAAACTTCGCTCTTGAGCCGCCCGGACTCGACGAAGGTGGTCACCGAGAAGTCCTTCATGAAATAGTCGGGTTCATGGCGGACCGGCCGCTCGACCACCTGCGCGGCCGGCTTGGGCGAGTTCTGCACCAGCCAGTAGGTACCCAACGCCATCAAGCCCATGACGGCGATGGGCAGGTAGATCGACAGGCGATCCCAGATGGCCAGCAACAGGTGGATCATGGCTGGGCGTCCTGCAAGTGCTGTGCATACCGGCCCGCCGCGATCAGCAGCAGGTCACAGAATTCGCGCACCGCGCCGTGACCGCCACGGCGCGTGGTCACGAAGTCGACCGCGGCCAGGACTTCCGTGTGGGCATCGGGCGGCGCCGCCGAGAAGCGGCACCGGCGCATCAATGGAAGGTCCGGCCAATCGTCGCCGATCACGGCCGCCTGCTCCCAGGACAGCTGCAAGGCCTGCAGGCGTTGCTGAGCCACCTGTGCCTTGTCCTTGACCCCGCAGTGCACCTCGTCGATGCCCAGGGCCTTGAGCCGCACCCGCAACGGCCGGGAGTCTCGCCCGGTGATGACGACCGGCACGACGCCCGAGGACCGCAACAGGCCCAGGCCATAGCCGTCGAGCACGTGGAACCGCTTGAGCGTCTCGCCATCGGCTGAAAAATACAGGCCGCCATCGGTCAACACGCCATCCACGTCGAAGAACGCCACGCGAATGCCCTGCGCCTTGAGCAGCAGCTCGGCCGGGTGGCGCACGACTGGCTGCATCAGATGACCTTGGCCCGCATCAGGTCGTTGCTGTTGAGCGCGCCGCACAAGGCGCCCGCGTCGTCGACCACCAGCACGCTGGTGATGCGGTGCAGCTCCATCAGATGCGCGGCGTCCACCGCCAGTGCATGGGGCGCGATGGTCCGGGGCGCACGGCTCATCACCTCCTGCGCGGTCGCCACGCGCAGGTCCGCGCCTTTCTCCACCAGGCGGCGCAGATCGCCATCGGTGAAGATGCCGTGCAAGCGTTGGCCTTCATCGACGATGGCCACCGCCCCCAGGCCCTTGCGGCTCATCTCGCGCATGACCTCGGTCAGCCCGGCCTGCGGCGCCACGCGCGGCAAGGCATCGCCACTACGCATCACGTCGCGCACGTGCGTCAGCAGCCGCCGTCCGAGGGCGCCGCCCGGGTGCGAACGTGCAAAATCCTCGGCCTTGAATCCCCGGGCATCGAGCAAGGCCATGGCCAGGGCGTCGCCCATCGCCATCTGCGCGGTCGAGCTGGCCGTGGGAGCCAAGTTCAGCGGACAGGCCTCCTTTTCGACGCCGCAATCGAGCACCATGTCGGCGTGACGCGCCAGCGTCGAGTCGAGCCTGCCGGTCATCGCGATCACTGGCGTTCCGAGTCGCTTGACCACCGGCAGGATCGCGGCCAGCTCGTCGGACTCGCCGCTGTTGGAGATCGCCACCAGCAGGTCCTCGGCGCGGACCATGCCCAGGTCGCCATGGATCGCCTCGCCCGTGTGCACGAACAATGCCGCCGTGCCGGTCGATGCCAGCGTGGCCGCCATCTTGCGACCGATGTGGCCGCTCTTGCCCATGCCCATCACGACGACACGGCCGCGCACCCCCAACATGGCCTGCACGGCCTGCACGAACGCCGGCCCGACCCGATCGCGCAACCCGGCCAGCGCCTGCATTTCGATGTCGAAGGTCTCGCGCGCCAAACGCAAGGCCTGCTCCGCATCGAATACGGGGATGGTCATTGCGGTGTCGGTCATGGCCCGATTTTATCGACGGGTCGGGCACTTCTCTTGCTAGTATCAGACAATGGGCGCACTCGAACTCACTCTGGTCTACCTGCTGGCCGCGGTACTGGGAGTGGTCGTGTGCCGGTCGCTCAAGCTGCCCCCGATGCTCGGTTACCTGGCGGTGGGTGTGGTCATCGGGCCGAACGCGCTTGCGCTGGCGGAAAACTCGGAAGCAGTACGCCATCTGGGCGAGTTCGGGGTGGTGTTCCTGATGTTCGTCATCGGCCTGGAATTCAATCTGGCCAAGCTGCGTTCGATGCGCTCCCATGTGTTCGGACTGGGCTTGTTCCAGGTCTCGCTGACGATGCTGCTGGGCACCGCATCGATGCTGTTCATGGCCTACCTCATGCCCCGGTTCTGGGGCATGTCCTGGCAAACGGCGCTGGCCTTGTCCAGTGCGCTGGCGATGAGCAGCACCGCCATCGTCGTCAAGCTGATGGTGGAGCGGCTCGAACTCGAGTCCGAACACGGCAAGCGGGTGATGGGTGTCCTGCTGTTCCAGGATCTGGCGGTGGTCCCGATGCTGGTGTTGATTCCCGCACTGGGCGCTGCCGGCGAGAATCTGGGGTTTGCGCTTGGCCTGGCGGCCCTGAAGGCGACCGTGCTGATCACGGTGCTGCTGGTCGGCGGCCAGCACGTGATGCGCTGGTGGCTGACGCTGGTGGCGCGTCGCAAGAGCGACGAGTTGTTCGTGCTCAACCTGCTGCTCATCACGCTGGGCCTGGCGTGGATGACCGAGATGGCCGGTCTGAGCCTGGCGCTGGGGGCGTTCATCGCCGGCATGCTGATATCGGAGACCGAATACAAGCACCAGGTGGAAACCGACATCCGGCCCTTCCACGACGTGTTGCTGGGCCTGTTCTTCATCAGCATCGGCATGCTGCTGGACTGGCGCCTGGTGCTCGAACGCTGGCCGCTGGTATTGCTGCTGGTGACGGTGCCGGTGTTGTTCAAGGCGGTGCTGGTGACCCTGCTGGCCAAGGGGCTGGGCTCGTCCTGGGGCATTTCCCTGCGTACCGGCCTGTACCTCGCGCAGGCGGGCGAATTCGGCTTCGTGCTGCTGACGCTGGCGCAGCGCAACGACCTGGTGCCGCCGGCACTGCTCAACCCGATCCTGGCCAGCATGGTGCTGTCGATGCTGGCCACGCCGTTCATCATCATGTACAGCAACCGCATCGTGATGAAGCTGGTCTCGAGCGACTGGCTGCAGCAGTCGCTGCAGATGACCACCATCGCGCGCAAGTCGATCAACTCCAACAAGCATGTGATCATCTGCGGCTACGGTCGCTGTGGCCAGAACCTGGCCCGCATGCTGGAGGGCGAGGGCATCCCCTACATGGCACTCGACCTCGACCCGGACCGGGTGCGCCAGGCGGCGGCCGCGGGCGATTCGGTGGTGTTCGGCGACGCGGTGCGGCTGCAGGCACTGATGGCCGCCGGCCTCTCGCGCGCCAGTGCCGTCGTCGTGACCTATGTCGAAACCCATGGCGCACTCAAGGTGCTCGACCATGCACGCGCGCATGCACCTCACGTGCCGGTCATCATCCGCACCCGCGATGACCACGACCTGGAGCGGCTGCAGGAGGCCGGCGCCGCCGAAGTGGTTCCCGAGGCCATCGAGGGCTCGCTGATGCTCGCCAGCCATGCGCTTGCACTGGTGGGCGTGCCGATGCGCCGGGTGATCCGGGTGGTACAGAACCAGCGCGACGCCCGCTACAACCTGTTG
Source organism: Comamonadaceae bacterium G21597-S1 (assembly GCA_027214345.1). Lineage (GTDB taxonomy): Bacteria > Pseudomonadota > Gammaproteobacteria > Burkholderiales > Burkholderiaceae_C > CAISIP01. Next base: position 318,170 of record JAPWHR010000003.1, on the reverse strand, counting down.
CGGGGTTATTTCCACGGCGCCGACGACGATACGGTCGACGACATGCGCAACGAGCGGCTGGCGACCTTCACGCTGCCACTGGGCGCCAAGTCGATCGGCAAGCCGCTGGGTCACCTGGCCTTGCACGCGCTGGGTGTGCGCGTCGTCAACCTGCGGCGCAACAATGGCCGTTCGATGGAAGTGCAGGACGATACCGAGCTCGAGGACGGCGACACCCTGGTGTTGTCCGGCATTCCCGAGAACCTGTCCATCGCCGAACAGAAGCTGCTGCAGGCACAATGACGACCTTGCCCTTCACGACAAAGAACGCTTGTGAACCACCCTGACATGCATGGCCTGAGCGTCGCCCAATACCTGCGCAACCATATCCGCACCGTGCCCGACTGGCCGGCGCCGGGTGTCCAGTTCCGCGACATCACGCCGCTGCTGCAGGATGCCAAGGTATTCCGGGTCCTGATCGATGCCTTCGTGCACCGCTACATGGATGCACGGCAACGGCCCGACGTGGTCGCCGGGCTGGATGCGCGTGGTTTCATCCTGGGTTCGGTCGTGGCCTACGAACTCAACGTGGGGTTCGTGCCGATCCGAAAGAAGGGCAAGCTGCCGTTCACGACGGTGGAGGAGACCTACGAACTCGAATACGGCAGCGCCACCGTGGAACTGCACACCGATGCCGTCAAGGGCGGTGACCGGGTGCTGCTCATCGACGACCTGATCGCCACCGGCGGCACGATGATGGCCGGCAAGAAGCTGCTGGAGAAACTCGGTGCCAGCGTGATGGAAGGCGCCGCGATCGTCGACCTGCCCGAACTCGGGGGCTCGGCCAAGTTGCGCGCCTCGGGCCTGGAATTGTTCACCCTGATCGATTTCGAAGGCCACTGACACTGCGCGGCGGCGCCGCGGACCCACGGGGAACCCCGGCGCCTCAGGTCACCGCAATACGCCTGCGATTGCTCACCAGGCGACGCGCCATGATGGCGCCCAGGGCCATGGCCAATGCGAGTGCGACATTCGGCTGGCGGTTGGCGAGTTCGGAAAAGCGCATCGGGCTCAAGGTCCACAACCGGCACGCACTGCCGGCCTGCACCGTCGCGCTGCGCGCCATGCGAGAGAAAAAGCCACCCTCGCCGACGACCGATCCGGCACCTACCGCTGCCAGCCGGATCTTGCCGGTTGCATCCTCGAAATGCACCGTCAGCATGCCCGACTCGACAAAATACAGGGTGCGGTCCTCAGCGCCCTGCGAGATCAGGATGCGCCCGGCAGCGACGTCCATCGGCTGCATGTAGGCCGCCAGCACATCCCATTGCGCAGAGGTGATTCCATGGGCCAGCGTGGTATCGGTCGTATCGCTGGCAATGGCCTTGAGCAGGATCTGGATGTCCGCCTTGGCGTAGGGGGCAGGGGCAGTACTCATGTGGCAACACCATTGACTCTGGCCGTGATCGCCCGGTCAGCCGCACAACGCGCACGGCAACGGCGACACATTATTTTCCAATACAGAAACGTGAAAAAATGACTCCCAGAAGGTCGTCGGCACCGAAAGCTCCGGTGATCTCTCCCAATGCATTTTGCGCCAAGCGCAGTTCCTCCGCCACCAGGTCGAGCGCGGGCGAAGCCTCGGCCACCTGATCAGCGGCCTGCGCCACATGGTGGTCCACCCGTTGCAGCGCCTGCACATGCCGCTCACGGGCCATGTAGACACCCTCGGGCACGGTGTTCCAACCCGCGAGCTGCAGCAGACACTGGCGCAGGTGCGCAAGCCCGTCGCCGGTGCGGGCCGACAGGCAGACCGCGCGCTCGGTATCGGCCGGCCGGGCGCCATCGGCCAGGTCGATCTTGTTCCAGACGTCGATGACCGGGACCTGCGACGACAACCGCGTTGCCAGGTCGGCACCGATACGTGCGTCTGCCGCCAAATAGGCGGCCGCGTCGGATTCGGGTGCAGGCCTGGTTCCCGGTGCCGGCAATCGTGTCAGGTCATGCAGGAACAACACCACATCGGCGCCATCGATTTCTCCCCAGGCCCGGGCCACGCCCATCTGCTCGACTTCGTCACCGCTCTCGCGCAGGCCGGCCGTGTCGATCACATGCAGCGGCACCCCTTCGATCTGGATCGTCTGCTGGATCTTGTCGCGGGTCGTGCCGGCGATCGGCGAGACGATCGCCAGCTCGGCGCCGGCCAGTGCGTTGAGCAGTGATGACTTGCCCGCATTGGGCTGGCCGGCGATCACCACCTTGATGCCTTCGCGCAGCAAAACGCCCTGGCGCGCATTGCGCCCGATGGCGGCAATCGCGTCGCGCAACTGCGCCAGGCGGCCCTGGACGTCGGCCCGGCGCAGGATGTCGATCTCCTCTTCCGGAAAATCCAGCGTTGCCTCGATCAGCATGCGCATGTCGATCAAGGCATCACGCACACCATGCACGGCGGCCGAGAAATCGCCCGACAAGGAACGCACCGCGCTGCGCGCCGCGGTTTCGGTGCTGGCATCGATCAGGTCGGCCACCGCCTCGGCCTGCGCCAGATCCATCTTGTCATTGAGAAATGCGCGTTGCGTGAATTCGCCCGGCTTCGCCAACCGCAGACCGATGGACTGTCCGGCCTGCAGGCAACGCGCCAGCAGCATCTGCAGAACCACCGAGCCGCCATGCGCCTGCAGCTCGAGCACGTCTTCGCCGGTGAACGAATGCGGTGCCGGGAAAAACAGCGCCAGGCCCTGGTCGATGGCCTGACCCTGCGCATCGAGGAAGGGCAGGTAGGTCGCCTCGCGCGGGCGCAATGCCCGGCCGCACATGGCCTGCATCAGCGACGACAGATCGGCGCCCGATGCACGCACGATGCCGACCGCGCCGCGACCCGGCGCTGTCGCGATCGCGACGATGGGTTCGGGCCGGTGCGGCGACATGCTGGATCGGTCAGCCCGCTGGCTTGCGGGCCTGGCGGGTCAACGGAATTTCGGCAGGTTGAACTGCGGCGGCACACCCATGCGGGTGTTGATGAGCCACTGCTGCGCGATCGACAACACGTTGTTGGTGATCCAGTACAACACCAGGCCGGCCGGGAAGAAGAAGAACATGACCGAGAAGATCAGCGGCATGAACCACATCAGCTTGGCCTGCATCGGATCCGGCGGCGCCGGATTGAGCGCCGTCTGCAACAGCGTCGTCAGCGTCATGAAGATCGGCAGGATGAAATACGGATCGGGCGACGACAGGTCGGTGATCCACATGGCCCACGGCGCATTGCGCATTTCGACACTGGACAACAACACCCAGTACAAGGCAATGAAGACCGGGATCTGGATCATGATGGGGAAACAGCCTCCCATCGGATTGACCTTCTCCTCGCGGTAGATCTTCATCATCTCCTGCTGCATCTGCTGCGGGCTGTCCTTGAGGCGTTCACGCATCTCGGTGATGCGCGGATTGATCGCCTTCATCTTGGCCATGCTGCTGTAGGCCTTGGCGTTGAGCCAGTAGAACATGATCTTGAGCAGCAGCACCAGGCCCATGATGGACCAACCCCAGTTGCCCAGGATGCTGTGGATCTTGTCGAGCAACCAGTACAGCGGCTTGGCCAGGATGGTCAGCCAGCCGTAGTCCTTGACCAGTTCCAGTCCGGGCGCGAGCGCTTCGAGCTTCTTCTCTTCCTGCGGTCCGACGAAGAGCTTGGCATCGACCGCCTTGCTGGCCCCTGGGGCAATGGCTTCCATCGGCGCGATCTGCGTGGCGCGATAGCAGCAATCAGGCACCGCCGAGCCGATGTCCACCGCATCCATCGAAATCGTGCGGGGCATGCCCTCGGGCAACAACCAGGCCGTGGCGAAATAGTGCTGGACCATCGCCACGTATCCATCCGAGGACGTCTGCGGATATTCGGCCTTGCCCTTCTTGATGTCGGCAAAGTCGATCTTCTGGAACTTCTTGGCGTCGGTGTACACCGCCGGGCCGGTGAACGTGAAATAGAACGACGATTCGCCCTTGGGCTTGTTGCCGTCGCGCACCAGCTGCAGATACAGCTGCGGCGTAACCGGCTCGGTTCCGGTGTTGGTGATCGCATGGCGCACCGCGATGTCGTAGGCACCGCGGCGCAGGGTGTAGGTCTTGACCAGGGTCGCCCCGCCGACCGATGGAGAGGTGAAACTGACGACCAGTTCGTTTTCGCCGTCCTTGAGTTCGCGCTCGCCGCTGAAGCTCATCACAGTCTTGTGGGTCGGGTATTCGATGCCGGCCACGTTGCCGATCAGGCCGGTCTGCGCCACGTAGACGCGTTCGCGCGATTCATCGAGCAGCACGAAGGGCTTGCTGCGATCTTCCATGTCCTTGTGCTTGGGGAATGCGGCCCGCACCAGCGATCCACCCTGGGTATCGAAGGTCAGTTCCATCACGTCGGTGCGAACCACCACGTGTTCCCCTTGGGCACTTCCCGATCCTGCCGCCACGGGCGCCGCTGAAGCAGCTGCGCCACCGGGCACGGCCACGGGACCGGGCACTGCATTGTTGCCGCCGGCAACCGGCGCCGGCACCGCACTGGGAATGCCATTGGCCGCCGGCGCGCTGGCGGTCTGTGCCGGGCGCGGAGCGGTCGGCAGGAAGGTCGCCGGATTGCCGTTGTGGACCTGCCATCGGTCCCACAACAGGACCATCGAAAAGCCAAAAATCACCCACAAAATGGTGCGGCGGATATCGTTCATAAATTCTTCTTGTGAGGATTCGGTGTGATCAGGCCACTGAACAGCCGCGGAGCGACTGTGGGCACCGGATCGTTGCCGCCAGCGCACCAGGGATGGCATCGCACCAGACGCGCCACTGTAAGGTAACTGCCGGCCGCGGCTCCGTGTTCCTGCAAGGCTTGCAGGGAATAGGCCGAACAACTCGGCTCGAACCGGCAGGCGCTGCCGAGCCAGGGGCTGAGCAACAGGCGGTAGCCCCGCACCAGGCCGATCAGCAATGCCTTGATCATGCGCGGGACGCCACAGCTGGCGTGCGGTCGGTCTGGTGCGATTGTGCGTGTGCGAACAGCGCGACCAGTTCCTGGCGCACCTGTCGTTTCAAGACCACGGATGTTGCGCTGACGAAATGCGCGCGGTCGAAACCCGAGCGCAATCGCACCACATAGGCAGCGCAGGGGAGGGCCGATGCGGCCATCGCTCCCACACTGTATATCTGGCGCTTGATCATGTTGCGTGTGACCGCCCGTTTCGCCCAGCGCTTGGGCACCATCGCGCCCATCACGGATTCGCGTGGCGATGCGGACGGTGCGGCGTCAAGGCCGGGAGCCTGCGCGTGCTGCGAAGCAGGTCGCAAACCGATGTCCGTCAAGCCACGCAGATGCAGAACAAAGTGCGCCGTGCTGGCGATACGCTGGCCAGCGAGCACAGCCTGGAACTGGCTGTGCGTCTTGAGGCGCTGCACGACGCTGCAGACGTCTGCCGGGAGGAATCAGTCAGTGATGCAGGTCAGACCGCGAGACGCTTGCGTCCCTTGGCACGACGGGCATTGATGACAGCCCTGCCGCCACGGGTCTTCATGCGAACCAGAAAACCATGGGTACGCGCCCGGCGGATCTTGGAAGGTTGGTATGTGCGTTTCATGACAATAATCCTGTTGAGGTGCCGTCCCAGGGATCGGCCTGCAGCCCGGTTTCCGGGGAACCCGCGATTATCACCATTTTTCTCAACACCGGCAAGCGCTTGCGCGGCTTTCAGTGCGTAACACTGGAACCCGGTTGCGGCCCCGCAGATGCGTCACCGAGCTTGTGGATAAATTCTTGACAAACTACAATCGCCGGTCGCCTTGCAAGGCAACTATCCACAGAGAAGAACAACAACGATGACCGAGGGGCAACACGCGACAAGCGCATCTGGCAACCGCCAGGAGACCACACACGACGTCTGGCAGACCTGCATTGAACAACTGGCGCAGGAACTGCCGGAACAGCAGTTCAACACCTGGATCAAGCCCCTGTCGGCCGTGGTTGCCGGCGACATGTCCAAGGTCACGATCTTCGTCGGCAACCGGTTCAAGCTGGACTGGATCCGGGCCCAATACAGTGCACGCATCTCCGCCCGGCTGGAAAAGATTGCGGGTCAGCATGTGTCGCTCGAGTTAGCGCTTGCTCCGCGGGAACCACAAGCCAAGTCGGTCTTCGTTCCATCGGTCAACGGGAAAATGCCGATCGAGGAACCTGCCGATCTGGGCGAAGACGCCGCGCCCGCCGGCCTGCGCAACCGCCTCAATTCGGTACTGAGTTTCGAGACGCTGGTCGAAGGATCGGCCAACCGCATGGCCCGCGCCGCGGCCATGCATGTATCGGACATGCCCGGCCACCTGTACAACCCCTTGTTCATCTACGGCGGTGTCGGGCTCGGCAAGACCCACCTGATGCACGCCATCGGCAACCGGCTGCTGGTGAACAAGCCCGGCGCCAAGGTTCTCTACATCCATGCCGAGCAGTTCGTCTCGGATGTGGTTAAGGCGTACCAGCGCAAGACCTTCGACGAGTTCAAGAACCATTACCATTCGCTGGATCTGTTACTCATCGATGACGTCCAGTTCTTCGCCAACAAGGAACGGACCCAGGAAGAGTTCTTCAACGCGTTCGAAGCCCTGCTGGCCAAGAAGTCGCACATCGTGATGACCAGCGACACCTATCCCAAGGGCCTGACCGACATCCACGAGCGCCTGGTCTCGCGTTTCGATTCCGGCCTCACCGTGGCCATCGAGCCCCCGGAACTCGAGATGCGGGTGGCCATCCTGATCAACAAGGCACGTGCCGAATTGTCCGAGATGCCGGAGGAGGTCGCTTTCTTCGTCGCCAAGAACGTGCGCTCCAACGTGCGCGAACTCGAGGGTGCGCTGCGCAAGATCCTGGCCTATTCGCGCTTCAACCAGAAAGACATCTCGATCGCGCTGGCACGCGAAGCCCTGCGCGACCTGCTGTCGATCCAGAACCGCCAGATCTCGGTCGAGAACATCCAGAAGACCGTCGCCGACTACTACAAGATCAAGGTCGCCGACATGTATTCCAAGAAACGGCCGGCCAGCATCGCCAAGCCGCGGCAGATCGCGATGTACCTGGCCAAGGAACTCACCCAGAAAAGCCTGCCGGAGATCGGCGAACTGTTCGGCGGGCGCGACCACACCACCGTGCTCCATGCCGTGCGCAAGATCAGCGCCGAACGGCAGCAACTCACCGAGCTCAACCAGCAGCTGCATGTCCTTGAACAAACGCTCAAAGGCTGACCTGGTCATGCCTTCCATGCTGTATTTCGGCCGCTTGACAAAGCTGGGGATAGTTCGCGCACAAGCTTGCAGTTATCCACAGCGTCGGCCGCAAGCACCAAGTTGTACCCAATCGGCACGCACCGCCGAAGCACGGTTGCGCACACCGTTCAACACTTTCCAAGTGCTTGATAAAAAAGGGGAAAATGCCTCTGTCCACAGCCAGGTGCCACCCTTAGCTACTACTACTACTTATATCTATCTATAAATCGAGGAAGAGGTTGACATGATCGTATTGAAGACAACGCAGGAAAAGATACTGTCCGTCCTGCAATCCGTGTCTGGCATCGTGGAGCGCCGCCATACCCTGCCGATCCTGGCCAACGTGCTCATCCGCAAGACCGATGGCGAATTGCAATTCACCACCAGCGACCTGGAGATCCAGATCCGCACCGCGGCCGAACTCGGTGGCGACAAGGGCAACTTCACGACGACCATCGGTGCACGCAAGCTGATCGACATCCTGCGGACCATGCCCGCCGACCAGACCGTGGCACTGGAGTCGAGCCAGAACAAGGTCATCCTCAAGGGTGGCAAGAGCAAGTTCACGCTGCAGACCCTGCCGGCCGAAGACTTTCCGCTGGTGCAGGAAGCGCCCGGTTTCGGCCCGCTGTTCAGCGTGCCGCAAAAGACGCTCAAGGACCTGCTCGGCCAGGTGGCGTTCGCGATGGCGGTGCACGACATCCGCTATTACCTCAACGGCATCCTGTTCGTGGCCGAAGGCAAGCAGCTGAGCCTGGTGGCCACCGATGGCCACCGCCTGGCATTTGCATCGGTCACGCTCGAAGCCGAGGTGCCGCGCCAGGAGGTGATCCTGCCGCGCAAGACCGTGATCGAACTGCAGCGCCTGCTCAGCGACGCCGAAGGGGCCATCGAGATGCAGTTTGCATCCAACCAGGCCAAGTTCGCATTCGGCGGCATGGAATTCGTGACCAAGCTGGTCGAGGGCAAGTTTCCCGACTACAACCGCGTGATCCCGAAGAACCACAAGAACAGCATCACGCTGGGCCGCCAGGCCTTGCTGGCGACCTTGCAGCGCACCGCCATCCTGACCAGCGACAAGTTCAAGGGCGTGCGGCTGAACATCGACCCGGGTACCTTGCGAGTGGCATCCAACAACGCCGAGCAGGAAGAGGCGATCGACGAGCTCGACATCGACTACGCGGGCGACAGCATCGAAATTGGTTTCAACGTGACCTACCTGATCGACGCGCTCAGCAACATGAGCCAGGAGATGGTCAAGCTGGAACTGTCCGATGGCAACAGCTCGGCTCTGTTCACGATACCCGACAACACCACCTTCAAATACGTCGTGATGCCGATGCGCATCTGACGCGACGCCTTTCGCACAGGCGCTCGCACGCACGCTTGAACCCGCCACACACGCGGGTTCGGCGTTTCATGAGTGACACGAATTGTTCAGAGATAGCCAGACATGACTGAAGAAAACAAGCCGAATCCCCAGGCAGACCAGACCCCGGCAGCCAGTGGCGGCGACGAAGACAACAACAACAACACTGGCAAGTCAGTCGAGAGCTCGAACTACCAGCCCACGATCGACAGCAACCAGTCGGGCGCGTCGGCGGCTTACGGCGAGGGTGCGATCCAGATCCTGGAGGGGCTGGAGGCGGTACGCAAGCGCCCGGGCATGTACATCGGCGACACCTCGGACGGGACCGGCTTGCACCACCTGGTGTTCGAAGTCGTCGACAACTCCATCGACGAGTCGCTGGCCGGCCATTGCGACGACATCCTGGTCACCATCCATTCAGACAATTCGGTCAGCGTGGTCGACAACGGCCGTGGCATCCCGACCGGCGTGAAGATGGACGACAAGCACGAACCCAAGCGTTCGGCGGCAGAAATTGCGCTGACCGAACTGCATGCCGGCGGCAAGTTCAACCAGAACAGCTACAAGGTCTCGGGCGGCCTGCACGGCGTGGGCGTGAGTTGCGTCAACGCGCTGAGCAAGATGCTGCGCCTGACCGTGCGCCGCAACGGCAAGGTGCACGTGATGGAGTTTTCCAAGGGCGTGGTGCAGAACCGCATCATTGAAGTCGTCGACGGTGTCGAGACCTCGCCGATGAAGGTGATCGGCGAGACCGAGAAACGCGGCACCGAGGTGCATTTCCTGCCGGACGAGGAAATCTTCCAGCAGAACGCGGACTTCCACTACGAGATCCTGAGCAAGCGGCTGCGCGAACTGAGTTTTCTCAACAACGGCGTCAAGATCCGCCTGAAGGACGAGCGCTCCGGCAAGGAAGACGACTTTTCCGGCGCCGGTGGCGTACGCGGATTCGTCGACTTCATCAACAAGGGCAAGACCATCCTGAACCCGAACGTGTTCCACGCCAGCGGCGACCGCCAGAGCGACCAGAACACCAACATCGGTGTCGAGGTGGCGATGCAGTGGAACAGTGGCTACAACGAACAGGTGCTGTGTTTCACCAACAACATCCCGCAGCGTGATGGCGGCACCCACCTGACCGGCCTGCGCGCGGCGATGACCCGCGTCATCAACAAATACATCGACGATAACGAAATGGCCAAGAAGGCCAAGGTCGAGGTCACCGGCGACGACATGCGCGAGGGCCTGTGCTGCGTGCTCAGCGTCAAGGTGCCCGAACCCAAGTTCAGCAGCCAGACCAAGGACAAACTCGTCAGCAGCGAGGTGCGTGGCCCGGTCGAAGACATCGTCAGCAAGCTGCTCAACGACTACCTGCAGGAGCGTCCGACCGACGCCAAGCTCATCGTCGGCAAGATCATCGAAGCCGCACGTGCCCGCGAGGCGGCGCGCAAGGCACGCGACATGACGCGGCGCAAGGGCGTGCTCGACGGCATGGGCCTGCCCGGCAAGCTGGCCGACTGCCAGGAAAAAGACCCGGCCTTGTGCGAGATCTACATCGTCGAGGGTGACTCCGCCGGCGGCTCCGCCAAGCAGGGCCGCGACCGCAAGTTCCAGGCCATCCTGCCGCTGCGCGGAAAGATCCTGAACGTCGAAAAGGCACGTTACGAGAAGCTTCTGACCAGCAACGAGATCCTGACGCTGATAACCGCATTGGGTACCGGCATCGGCAAGGCCGGCGGCAGCACCGGCAACGATGACTTCGACGTGGCCAAGCTGCGTTACCACCGCATCATCATCATGACCGACGCCGACGTGGACGGCGCGCACATCCGCACGCTGCTGCTGACCTTCTTCTACCGCCAGATGCCCGAGCTGGTCGAACGCGGCCACATCTACATCGCGCAACCGCCGCTGTACAAGGTCAAGTCGGGCAAGGAAGAGTTGTACCTCAAGGACGCCGGCGCGCTCGACAGTTACCTGATGCGAATCGCCCTGATCAACGCGTCGGTGCACACCGGTGGCCCGAACAACACCGAGATCACCGGCGACACCCTGGCCACGCTGGCACGCAAGCACCAGGTGGCGCAGGCCGTCATCGCGCGCTTGCAGAATTTCATGGATGCCGAAGCCTTGCGCGCGGTTGCCGACGGCGTGGTGCTCAACCTCGACACCGTGGCCGATGCCGAGTTGTCCGCCAAGTCCTTGCAGGACCACCTGCCCGACGCCGAAGTGGCCGGCGAGTTCGATGTGCGCACCGACAAGCCCATTCTGCGCATCAGCCGCCGCCATCACGGCAACGTCAAGAGCAGCGTGCTGACACAGGACTTCGTGCACGGCGCCGACTACGCCGCTCTGGCCGAAGCCGCCAACACCTTCCGTGGCCTGCTCAGCGAAGGCGCCAGGGTCACCCGCGGCGAAGGCGAGCGCCAGAAGGAAGCCTCGGTCGGCGACTTCCGCGAAGCCATGGCCTGGCTGATCAGCCAGGCCGAAAGCGCCACCTCGCGCCAGCGCTACAAGGGCCTGGGCGAGATGAACCCGATGCAGCTGTGGGAAACCACGATGGATCCGACCGTGCGCCGCTTGCTGCGCGTGCAGATCGACGATGCGATCGAGGCCGATCGGGTGTTCACGATGTTGATGGGCGACGAGGTCGAGCCGCGGCGGGACTTCATTGAGACGAATGCGTTGCGGGCGGGGAATATTGACGTTTGATTGCTTGTGTTGATCGAGCCGAGCAAGGTTTAGCTAGCACCAGCCTGTGCCGCGTGGCATGACCTGAAAGTCTCGTCCGTAGAGCAGGGGTTCGATGACCTCCTGATCTTCGGGGTGCAGGTCCCAGCGATCGATGGCGGTGCGCAAGACGGCAGACTCTCCGTCGTCGAGTTGCCGGTCGGCATGGATGACGGCCATGCACAGGCCTATGACACGTCTTTGCAGCGTCGGGTCGTCGATATCTGCCAGCACCTGCGCGATCACCTGTTGATCGACCAGGCCGCCGGCCAGCGACCGGGCCGCGCTGGCAAGGTCGACATACAGATCGCCAACGACCTCATGCCATTCCTGTCTTGTCAGGCCGAGTTGTTCGTGCACTTGCTGCGATTCGAGTGCGGCCCATTCAGACGGCTTGACTTCTCCATTGGCGATGAGCGCCAGGGCGACGACCCTGCCGGCGGCATGTGGGCTGTTGCGGGGATAACGGTGTGCAGAGGAGAAATGCTTGTGCATGGTTGACCTTTCCGGAGTGTGGATGCAAGGGTGTCCTGGCGGCACAGATGACCGGGGTGGACACATCCTGCGAATCAGCTGTTGCCGTGGCATTGCCAATCTATGGTCGCGCAAGCGAGGTGTAAATCCGAAAGAAATTCCCACATGCTTCGAAAAACCCTGTTTGTTCGCGAGCAAGCCGCAGGTGCCCAGGCCTTGCCCGAGCCGATCGGGCAAGCGGCACGAGGCCTGGCCGCTACAGACAAAGTTCCGGGAACCAACGGCGGATGCAAGGCTCCGTCCTGGGTCAATTTCACCTGGCTCCCTGCGCTGCCCTGACCCCGCATATGCAAAAACCCCGTCGTACATTCTTGCGTCACGCCGCCATTGGGGCGTCGCTGGCGGCCCTGGGCAAGCTCGCCGCCGCCCAGCAGGCGAAATCTCCCGCCGCCAGGCCCGGCAGGTTGCCCGTGCTGTTCATCGGGCATGGCAGCCCCATGAACGCGATATCGGACAACGCGTTCACCCAGACCCTGCGTCGCTGGGGCCGTCGTCTGCCGAAACCGACGGCAGTGCTGGTTGTGTCGGCCCATTGGTTGTCCCGTGGCGTGACCGGGGTGACGGCGCACGAGGCGCCGCCCACCATCCATGACTTCCAGGGCTTTCCGGACGAACTTCAGCAGATGCAGTATCCGGCCAAGGGGCACCCGGAGCTGGCCCGTCGGACAGCCGCCCTGATCCGTTCTAACGCCGCCATCACCACCGACAAGTGGGGCCTGGACCATGGAACCTGGTCGGTGTTGCACCACCTGTACCCGGACGCGTCGGTGCCGGTGTTCCAGGTCTCCATCGACCACGACAAGCCAGCAGCATTCCACCACGCCGTGGGACGGGAACTGGCCGCACTGCGCGAGATGGGGGTGCTCGTCGTCGGCAGTGGCAACCTGGTGCACAACCTGCGCGCGACCGAAGACTTCCCCGATGGCCTGGCTGCATCACGCCCCTGGGCTCAGAACTTCGACCGGGCCGTCAAGTCCGCGCTGGCCGCGGGCGACGAAAAGGCCTTGCTTGCCTACGAGTCCCTGGATCGCGAGGCACGCATGGCGGTGCCGACGCCCGACCACTACTGGCCGTTTCTCTATGCGCTGGGCGCGGGCGGCAGCAGCCCTCCCGCCACCGTGTTCGAGGGTTTCCAGCGCGGTACGCTGGGCATGCGTTGCCTGCAGTGGGCCTGAGGCCGCTGCCGGGTTGCTGACGCTGCTGCCCCACTTGCAGCAATTCACGCAGGCCGACGGTGAGGGCGCACGCTGTGGGGATCATCGCGCCCATGCCAAGTCTCACCCCGACGCAAACCTGACCACTGGCGATCGTGACCGGCCCGTGCCCACGCTTCAACGCCAGTCGTCCACCGACAAGGTCGTCAAATGAAAGAAGTCCGACGCAAACCAGTAGGCATTCTTCTCGCCGCCGACGACCACGGTGCTGATCTTCTCGGGATCCGCGAATCGTGGCACCTGTGAGTCCGGTGGTTGCGCCAGGTATGACGCGAAGGGCTCCGCGCCCTTGCGCGCCAGCGGCTCGATGTAGTTGACGACGAGCTGGTAGTCCCAGTATGTCTCGTAGGGCAGCGTGGAGTTGTCGTGAAACCACTGTGCCAGCTGTTGCTTGGTTGCAAAGCCTTCGCGCTCCTTGAGCGCGCGCGCCACCAGTGGTTCCACCAGCAGCGTGAGGCCGGTACCGGGCACCGGTGTGAAGCCGCCGACCATGTTGAGCAGCTGCTGGCGCCAGGTCTTCTGGCGGATCTCCAGCATGTGGCTGTAGGTGCGGCCCCGGAAGATGCTGATCGTGCTCTGGTTGCGTTCGAATCCCTTCTGCACGTGAAACGGCTCCCACGGGCTGCGTTCTTCATTTTCGGCGAAGCAGATGGTGTTGTAGTTCAGCGGATTGCCCTGCGTGCCGAGGTAGGTCACGCCCGGAATCGCGCCGCCGCCGAGGTTGCGTGACAGCAGCGACCAGGCCCGGCCGATCGCGGCATTGGCGTGGTTGAACGGGCCCAGCGCGCCGACGCCGGAGTTCATCCGGATCTCGTGGCGGATCGGGCCGTTGACAACCACCATGGACGCGAAGTTGCTGGTCGAGCTGTGCAGCGCGGTCTGCTGGCTGGCGGCCAGCGCCAGGATCACCGGCAGGTGTTCCGGCTGGGCGCCCGCCATCACGGCGTTCACGGCGACCTGTTCGACGGTGTAGCTCCAGTCTTCCTGTGTCTGCGTCGGGCGCATGCGGCCGATCACTTCGTCCGGCGCGCGGCGCGTGCCCGTGAGCATGGCGGCAACGCGCTCGGGCGTTGGCAGCACCACGGGCAAACCGTCGGTCCACCAGGCATCGCGGAACAGCGTGTGCAGATCGTCCTCGCTGGCCGCGCCCAGCAGCCGGGGCACGGGTCGCTGCAATTGTCCCTGTTCCGACTCTTCGGGTGCCAGCGCGGCGGTGAGCGCGCGCAGGATGCCGTCGATCACGGTCTCGCCGGTCAGGGGGTCGGGCCCGCGCACATAGTCGCGCAACTGCGGTGCCGTCTTGCCGCTGACCGGGTGCGGTACGAAGGTGAAGCGCAGGCGCGGCATGCCGGCCTTGCGGCTCACCGCCCGGACCAGATCCGGAAAGGCCGTGGTCACCAGCGGAGCCGTGGGTATGCCGCGTTCCTCCAGGTTCATGCAATGCACGGCCACGGCGGGCGCACAGGTGCTGCAATGGCCGATCGCCATGACCACCACGCCGGCCTGTGCCTCGATCTCGCGCCACAGTTCGGGGTCGTCCTCGGTGTAACCCCCGCGCTTTTGCCGCACCACGGTGCGCACCTGGGGCAAACGTGCGGCCAGCTCGCGCTGGACCTCTTCCAGGAACGACTTGCCGTTCATGAAGCGCACATCCACCAGGTACACGGTGCGGCCGTCGAGGCTGGTCGGCCGTGGCGCCATGGGCCGCAGCGTGATGGCCGGCGGCGTGCCCCGCGGGTTGAGCACCTGCACGGCCTTGCCCTGCGCATCGAAGTCGCCGTGTGCAATGCGGCGCTCCATGGTTTCGCCGGGGTAGGCTTCCAGTGCGCAGGCATCGACGAGCGGCGGCAACTCGGCCGGGGGCGCTGCGTCGGGTTGCGGTGACGACGCGGTCTGAAGAAGAGTGCTCACATGGGCTCCGCTTGTGCGGAGCCCCTGCTTCTATACCGGCTGCCGCACGTAAATTGAACGATCCGTTGTGGTGACTGCGAACAGGCCCATGGCCTGGGCCAGGGCCTGCTCCCTGCCGGTCCGGTGCATCGTGCACCGGTCAGTTGATCTTGATGCCGGACTCCTTGATGAGGGGACCCCACTGGGTCGCGTGGCTGCGCACCACCTGGGCGTATTCCGCGGGCGTGCCGCCGATCTGGGACAGTCCCAGGCCATTGAGCTTGGCCACCACGTCCGGCATGCGCAGGGCATCGGTCAGGTGTCGGCCGTATTCCGCCAGCAAGTCGGGCGGTGTGCCTTTTTTGGCGAAATAGCCAAAGGTGGTGCGCGCCTCGTAGAACGGGTAGCCCAGCTCCTTGAAGGTCGGGATGTCGGGCGCCAGCGGCGAACGTTCGTTGCTGGCATGGGCCAGGATGCGCAGGCGGCCGTTGCGCTGCTCGGGCAGATAGTCCGCCATCACCGATCCCGCTGCCGGCACCTGGTTGCCCAGCAGGTCCACCAGCAGGGGCTGACCGCCGCGATAGGGGACGTGCTGGAAATTGAGGTTCAGCGACTTGCTCATCTGGTAGATCATCAGGGTCGCAAGGCCGGCCAGGCTGGGGGTTCCGATGGACTGCAACTCCGGATGCTTGCGCATGTGCTCGACATACGCCGCGAAGGTGTTGACGCCCATGGCCGTGTTCACCGTGATGGTGTGCGGTGAGGCAGCCACCTCGCACACCGGGCTGAGGTCTTTCTCCGGCTCGAAGCTCGGCGTGCTGGCGAACATGGCGTGCATCGAGATCTGCGAGGTCGGCGCCAGCAGCAGCACGGAGCCGTCGTCGGGTCCGTTCTTGATGTGCTGCACGCCGACGGCGCCCCCGCCACCGGGCCGGGCTTCGACGATCACGGGGCGGCCGAGGCTGACGCGCATTTTTTCTGCCAGTGTGCGACCGATGTTGTCGAGCGACGTGCCGGCCGGTACGGTCAGTACCACCGAGAGGGTCTTGTCCTGGGCGCGCACCAGCGCGGGGAATCCGAGGGCGGCAAGGGGTGCCATGGCGATGGCGGTGCTCAGCCGCCGTTTGCGAATGTCGGTCATGCGTGTGTCTCCTGGTCTTGTGTCGTCGCTGGGCGACTGGCAGGAACAGAGGCGTCCCGCTCAAAACCATTATTCGGAGCGCCCGGCCCACTGGCAATTGAAAAGATCGTGCTGCTCATTAGCCTGGGGTTAACGCTGGCGGGCGACGATGCCATGCGATTGATGGCGGTGTGCCGATCGGCGAAGGCTCGGCGTCGCGTTGTCACGGCTCGCCGCGTTGGGTGAGCGCGCGTTGGCGCGACGCATGTTCGTGGACCTTTTCCGGTCGCAGGTTGCGGTACACCGGTGCGACGCTGCGGTCTTCGTCCACCAGCGTGATGCGGTCGATCTCGGTCAGGTCGTCCTGCGTGAAGCGGATGTCGAGCGCGCCCACGTTGTCACGCAATTGGGCCGGATCGTCTGCGCCGGCGATCACCGTGAACATGGCCGGTCGCGACAGCAGCCACGCCAGCGACATCTGCGGCAGCGTCCAGCCGCGTTCACGCGCGAATGCGGCCAGCTGTTCCTGCACATCCCAGTTGCGCGGCGTCTGCCAGGTCGCGGTCGAAGGGCTGGAGGCGGCGCGGGTTCCCTGCGGTGCCGGCACGTCACGCTGATAAACGCCGGTGAGCAAGCCGCCGGCCAGGGGAAAGTAGGAGGTCATGCCGATGCCGTACTGGACGCAGAACGGTTCCATCCGCTTCTCGATATCCCGATACAGCAGGTTGTAGAAATCCTGCGCCGAGATGAAGCGGTGCAGCCCATGGGCTTCGGCGATGTGGTGTGCGGCGCAGAGTTCCCACTCGAACAGGTTCGACGCCCCGATATAGCGGACCTTGCCGGCGCGCACCAGGTCGTCGAGGGCGCGCAGTGTCTCCTCGATGGGTGTGCGGCGATCCGGCCAGTGCAACTGGTACAGGTCGATGTAGTCGGTCTTCAGGCGCCGCAGGCTGGCCTCGCAGGCACGGATGATCGAGGCGCGCGATGCGCCCACGTCGTTGGGCCCCGGCGCCATCCGGTTGCCGAACTTGGTGGCGATGATGGCGTCGTGGCGAAGACCGCCTTCGAGCGCCGCGCCGAGAAACGCTTCCGACTTGCCCACACCATAGCTGTTGGCGGTGTCGAAGTAGTTGATGCCGAGATCCAGCGCGGCATGCACGACCGCCAGCGAGCGCGCGGCATCCAGGAAACCACCGAACGGATAACAGCCGACGCCGATCGCCGAGGCACGCAGCCCGGAGGTTCCGACGTTGCGGTATTGCATGCCATTGCCGGGGGCCTGCGCCAGTCCGATGGCCGTCACGTTGGCGGGAGTGGGTGTGGGGGAAGCGCTCAAAGGGTGTCTCCTGCGCCGCGATCGTTGAGCGACGTTGCTGGGGTGGTGCGGCCGCATGTTCACAGAATGATGGAAGAGGGTCAAATGAAAAGATTGCGCCCGGTGTGAACCGCAGGTTAACTAGAATCCGGCCATGAATCTGCGGCAGATGGAAGTGTTTCGTGCGGTGATGCTCTCTGGTGGCGTCAGCAGCGCCGCGGACCTCCTGCATGTCTCGGCACCGGCGATCAGCAAGGTGCTGGCCCAGGCCGGCAAGGCGAGCGGGCTGGTGCTGTTCGAGCGCGTGCGCGGCCGGCTCATTCCCACGCCGGAGGCGCAGCAGCTGTACGAGGAGATCGACCGGCTCTGGATCGGCGTGGAGGCGGTGCGCGATGTCAGCCGCGCGCTGGGCCGGCCGCAGCAGGCTGCGTTGCGCCTGGTGTGCACCGCGAGCCTGGCGCCGTATCTGGTGTCGCGTTCGGTCGCGGAGTTGTACGCCACGATTCCGCGCCTGCAATGCCGGGTGCGCGTGGTCGCGCCCGATGTCGTGAACCAGCAGCTGCTGCAGCGCGAGTCCCACCTGGGGATTGTGCTGGGCCCGCACGACCACCCCAACCTGGCAACCATCCGCAGCTACCGTTGCCGGCTGGCCTGCGTCATGCGCAGTGACCATCGCCTGGCGCGCAAGAAGCGCATCACCGCACGCGACCTGGCGGGCGAGCGCGTGATCTCGTCGCCCGCATCGACGCCGTTCGGCCAGACGCTGCGCCGTGCCTTCGGCGCAGCGGTGGCCGAGATCCATCTGGAACTCGACTGCACCAGTTCGACCACCGCCTGCTGGTTCGCACAGGCGGGCGTCGGCATCGCCGTGGTCGACCAGGTATCCATTGCCGGCGGGCTGCTTTCAGGCCTGGAGGTGCGCCCGTTCCAGTCTGAGGAGCAGATGGAGGTGCGCGTGGTGCGCAACCGCTACCGACCGATGTCGGTCACCGAACGCGACTTCGTGAACATCTTCCACACGGTGTGGCACGACGTGTTCTGACACCTGCGGCGTCAGGGTGCCGTACCGATGTCGCGCGCAATGGCATGCGCGACCGCCAGCATCCGCGGTGCCACATGGCGCCGCATGTGCTCCACACCCAGCACGCTGGCGGCTCCGCCGCAGCTGATGGCGTATCGGTCGCCACGCGGCCCCTGCAGCCCCACGCCCAGGGCGTGGATGTGCGGGTTCCACTCGCCGAACGAAGAACAATACCCATGCGAGGCATGGTGCTCCAGCGCGGTGGCGATGCGCGAACGCAGCGATCGCCATTGGCGGGCACTGGCGTGCCTGATCTGCTCGAGCATGCGCTGGCGCTCGCTGGTCGAGAGCACACTCAGATACGCGCGGCCGGCGGCGGACGTGGCCATCGCCATGCGCGCGCCAACGTCCATGTGTGACAGCAACACCGCGGTCCGGGGTCGCACCGTATCGATGACCAGCATGTCCAGTGCGTCCGGCACGCACAGGTGAACCGTCACGCCGCCGAAGTCGGCCAGCTCGGCCAGATGCGGCCGTGCATGGGCGCGCAGGTCGAAGTTGCGCAGATATGCGTTGTTCAGGTCGAGCACCGCCGGCCCCAGGCTGAACCGCTCGCTGTGGGGATGCTGGCGCAGGTATTCCGCCGTGACCAGTGTGGCGGTCAGCCGGGAAACCGTGGCCTTGGGAATGCCGGTGCGGGTGACCAGGTCGCGATTGCTCAGTGGTGATGCGGCCTGCGCCACTTCGCGCACCAGCGTCAGTCCGCGTGCAAGTGCGCTGACTTCGTCCCTGGATTGCTCCGACTGTTTCACCTGATGCGTGCCTCTCGGTCAAAAAATGGAACACCTGTCGGCCGCTTGTGGAAATGGCTTGATCCGTGTTCCGTGCGCCGCATAGTATTTCAGAACCGCGTTCCATTTTCACGAAAGACCATGCGACAAACCCTTCGCTTCACCCGGCGCCTGACGCTGGCCGCCATGATGACGCTCCCGCTTCTTCTCGCCGCGCCGCGGCTCGCGCATGCGCAGGAGTTTCCCAAGGGACCGGTGAAGATCATCATTCCGTTCACGGCCGGAGGCCCGACGGATACCGTTGGCCGGTTGATCGCGCAGAAGCTGCAGGACATCTGGGGCCAGACCGTCATCATCGACTACAAGCCAGGGGCGGGAACCGTCATCGGTGTCGATTTCGTCGCCAGGGCACCTGCCGACGGTCATGTCATCGGATTGGTGAATGCGGCCTTCACCGTCAATCCGTCCCTGCGCAGCTCCTTGCCCTACGACACGCAAAAGGACATCCGGGGCGTCACGCAGATCGCAGACATGCAACTGGCCCTGGTGGCACGGGCCGACGCGCCCTTCAACACCGTGCAGGAAATGATTGCCTATGCCAGGCGCAATCCGGGCAAGCTCAGTTATGGCAATGCGGGTGCGGGTGGCACCACCCATCTTGCCATGGAGTTGCTGAAGAAGAACGAGAAGGTGGACATCCTGTATTCGCCGTTCAAGGGCAGTGCACCTGCACACACGGAGTTGATCGCCGGGCGCATCGACATGATGACCGATCCCTTCCTGTCGGTCATGCCGTACGTCAAGGCCAATCGCATGAAGATGATTGCGACCTTTGGCGACAAGCGGGTGGCTGGATACGAGAGCCAGTATCCGACCGTGAATGAGACCTTGCCGGGATTCGTCGCCAGTTCGCTGTTGGGATTCATCGCGCCCGCCGGCACGCCGGATGCCATCGTGCGCAAGATCGCCGCGGACACGGCCACGGTATTGCGCATGCCCGACATACGCGCGCGCTTGCAGGACATGGCGCTCGCGCCGGTGGGCTCCAGTCCCGAACAGTTCGATGCGTTCATTGCATCGGAGATGCAGAAGTGGTCCAAGGTCATCGCCGACGGCAATATCAGGATCGACTGAGTCATTGGCCCGGTGCTGACGGAACCCCTTGAATGACATTGCAACTGAAACCCCTTCACCCGCTGTTTGCTGCCGAAGCGAGCGGGATCGACCTCACGCAGGCGCCCACGCCGGAGCAGCGCAAGGCCATCAATGCAGCCATGAACCAGTACGCGGTACTCGTGTGGCGCAACCAGCCTTTGAGCCAGGCGCAGCAGGCGGCGTTTGCCCTGGCCTTCGGCCCGCTGGACATCGGCCTCAAACGCATCTTCAAACGCCCCGAGCGGATGGACGATGAGCGGCTGATCGACATATCCAACCTGAACGCCGATGGCAGGATTGCCGATCGCGGGACGACCAAGGCGCTGTCCGGCTTTGCCAATCAACTCTGGCACAGCGACAGTTCGTTCCAGGACCCCCGAGCCGCTTATTCGATGCTGCATGCCGTGGCCATCCCCGACGCGGGCGGCAACACCGAGTTTGCCGATCTGCGCGCAGCCTACGACGCGCTGCCGCAGCGCACCCGCGACGAGATCCAGGATCTGAGCGCCGAGCATTTTGCGTTGCACACCCGGTTGCTGCTCGGTGATGAAGCCTATACGGAGGACCAGAAGAAGACCATGCCGCCGGTGTCATGGCCGCTGGTGCATACGCATCCGGGGTCCGGGCGCAAGGTGCTGTTCGTGGGTGTGCACGCGACGCACATCGATGGGTGGCCGATCGCCGAAGGTCGCATGTTCCTGGCCGACCTGCTCGAGCATGCGACGCAGCGGGAGTTCGTCTATGCGCACCGGTGGCAGGTCGGTGACCTCGTCATGTGGGACAACCGGTGCACCCTGCATCGCGGGCGTCGGTATGACCTCACTCAACGACGCGACATGCGACGTGCCACCGTGATGGACGTGCCCGAAGCCCTGCTCGACGCCGTCTGACAGCCTGCGGGCTCGTCGCTGCATATCCGTGTTTCTCAACCGAAGGAGACAGACATGACCCGTATGCATCGCCGGCGGTTCGTCGCCGGCCTGGTGGCATCACCGCTGGTGGTGGCAAGGCCTGTTGCCGCCCAGACGCCGGGCTTTCCCGTTCCCGGCAAGCCGATCCGGCTGATGGTGGGGTATCCGGCGGGCGGTGGTACCGACGTGCAGGCCCGGCTGATCGGGCAGATGCTGTCGCCGCTGCTGGGCGTGCCGGTGGTCGTGGAGAACCGCCCCGGGGCCGGGACCATGATTGCCGCCACTGAACTGGCCAAGGCGGAGCCCGACGGCCATACCCTGATGTACACGCCGGCCTCGACGCTGGCGCAGTTGCCGCACACCGTGCTGGCCATCAAATACGACCCGTTTCGCGATTTCACGCCGGTGGCGCAATGCGCGCTGGGGCCGACGGTGCTGGCCGTGCACAAGTCGATTCCGTCCTCGACCATGCAGGAATTCGTGGCCTACGCCAGGAAGCACAAGGGTGAACTCAACTACGTGTCCCAGGGTGCCGGCACGTCGGCCCATGTGTTCGGCCAGATGCTGGGGCGCCAGGCCGGCATCGAGATGGTGCATGTGCCCTACAAGGGCGCCAACGATGTCGCCAAGGACTTCATCGCCGGACGCGTGCATCTGCAATTCGCGTCCTCGTCGGCCGCGATGGCCTTGGCCCGGACGGGGCAGATCGGCCTGCTTGCCGTCGTGGCGCCGAAGCGCAGTGCGTTGTTCCCGGATCTGCCGACCATGACCGAGCTCGGTGTTGCCGGCATGGACCTGGACACCGCGCTCGGCGTCATCGGCCCCGCCGGCATTCCAGCGGCGACGGTCAGCCGCATTGCCGAATCGCTGCGCACCGTGACGCAGACGCCCAAGGTGCAGGACGACTTCCGCCATGGCGGCGTCGAGGTGCAGTGGTCCGACCCCGCGGAGTTCAGCCGGACCATCCGGGAATCGCATGCGGGTTGGGGCCGGATGCTGGCGGCGATCGGGTACCAGCGGCAATAAGGTCGCCGGGGTGCCAGCCCGCCCGCCCGTGAAGCGGTCCGTATCGCGGGCGGGTCCTTCAGTGCGCGCGTGACAACGCGAACTTATGCAGCAGTTCCAGCAGCATGCGGCGTTCGCCTTCGCTCAGGTGCTGCACCGTGGCCAGTTCGGCCTTGCGCAACTCCGCCAGCGCGGAGTTGACGAGCTCCTTGCCCTGGACCGTGGCGCGCAGGTTCTGCGTGCGTCGATCGGTCTTGTTGCGTTCGCGCTCGAGCAGGCCGCGTTTCTCCAGTCGATCCAGCCAGACGGTGATGCCCGGGCGCGTGACCGCCAGCGCTTGCGACAGCTTGGTGGCGGTGACCGGTGCGTTCTCGTGCACGAGCTGCAGGATGGTGAACTCCACTGGCCGCAGGTTCAGCGGTTCGCCGACGACAGCGTTGAATGCCCGGGTCGTGACGATGGTTGCCTGAGCCAGCTGGTAACCCAGCAGCTCATGGATGCCACCTTCTTCGAGACCGCCTTCGGGCGTGATGTCGTCAGATGCCGGTTTGCTGCGCTTCATGAACCTGATTGTGACCGCTGCCGGCGCGCCATCAGCGCTGGCGGGCGGCCCTGCGTGTCAGGTCGGTGTGCCTGCCGCGGTGGGCTCGCTGAGGGGAATATCGACTCTTGTAATTAATCTGGTGAAGTAATTAGCCGGCCTGACGACAGTTGTTCCGCTGCCCGTCGGTGGGCGCGTCCTTTCGGCAGGGCGATGCCGCGTCGCTCACCCGCAAACAGCCGATTTTTCGATCTTCAAGGGGACGAAGGAAGATCTGGCCTGGTTCGTGCCGCAGCCCGATGCAAACGAAACGGCTAGAGGTTTACCCTAGGTTCGCTTGCATCGCCAAAGTCTCTTGGGATATCTTATTAATACATTTCATTAACTATTGGAGACGTTCCATGACCTCGAGCCTCGTGCGGTCCGTTCCGGTCGCGCTGTTTGTTTCGCTACTGTCGGCATGTGGCGGCGGCGACAACCCGTTGCCGCAGTTGGGTGCGGCAACGGCGGGTACCCTGGCGAGTTGCGCCAGCCTCGCGACCGGCTTCACCTTTGCGAACACGACGATCACGGCCGCCAGCGTGGTTGCCGCCGGGACGCTGAATAATGCCGGTCAGCCGGTGGGCGAACACTGCCTGGTGACCGGCCACATGAACCAGCGCGTCAGCACCGTCGATGGCGATACCTATGCCATCGGCTTCGAGATGCGCATGCCCACGGCCTGGAGCGGTCGTTTTCTGTACCAGGGCAATGGCGGCATCGACGGCCGGGTCGCCACGGCCGATGGCAGTTTCGGTCGCGTGATCGAGAACGGACTGCAGAAGGGGTTTGCCGTCATCAGTTCGGACGCCGGCCACACCAATGCGCAGAACCCGCTGTTCGGTGTCGATCCCCAGGCCCGGCTGGACTATGGTTACCAGGCCGTCGGTACATTGACCCCGATGGCCAAGGCCTTGATCGCGGCGGCGTATGGCCGTGGGCCCGACCGTTCCTACATCGGCGGAACGTCCAATGGCGGGCGTCACACGATGGTTGCCGCATCCCGGTACGCGACCGAGTACGACGGGTTCCTGGCGATCTCGCCCGGGTTCAATCTGCCAAAGGCGGCCGTTGCGCAACTGTATGGCGCGCAGCAATGGGCCACGGTGGCCACGACGACCGGCGTGGCTCCGAACTTCGATCTGGAATCGGCTCTGCCCCAGAACGAGCGCAGCCTGATTTCCCAGGCCATCCTTGCCAAGTGCGATGCACTGGACGGCGCTGCCGATGGTCTGGTGCAGGACGTGGAAGCCTGTCGCACCGCATTCAATCTCGCCCGCGATGTACCGACATGCCTGGGGCCACGTGACGGCACCTGCCTGAGCGCTGCCCAGAAGACGGTGATAGCCAATGTGTTTGCCGGCGCGCGCAACAGCGCGGGACAGCCGCTCTACTCCGGCTGGCCCTACGACCCCGGCATCGTGCACGACGGCTGGGCTTCATGGAAATTCCGCAACTCCGTGCGTGGTGGCCGGGATCCGGTCGCGGTCGCCCATATTTTCACGACGCCACCCATGAGCACCACGGCACTTGCCAACACGCTGGATTTCGCGCTGAACTTTGATTTCGACGTCGACGCGCCGAAGATCTTCGCCACCAGCGGCATCTATACCGAGAGCGCCATGTCGTTCATGACGCCGCTCAACCCGACCAACCTGGACACGCTGCGTGAACGCGGCGCCAAGATGATCGTGGTGCATGGCTTGTCCGACGGCGTTTTCTCGGTCGATGACACGACGCGGTGGTTCAACGAGGCGAACCAGCGCGTGGGCGGCGTGATTGCCGACGCGGTGCGCCTGTTCCGCGTGCCGGGCATGGGACATAGCGGCAGCGGCCCGTCGACCGACCAGTTCGATGGTCTTGACGCACTGGTGGCCTGGGTTGAAAGCGGTGTCGCACCGGATCGCATCGAAGCCACGGCCCGTGGCGCCGGCAACCCCGCGGGGGCGAATGGCGATGTGCCGGTGACGTGGTCCGCCAACCGCACGCGGCCCTTGTGCCCGTATCCGCTCGTGGCGCGGTACACGGGTGGTGATGTCGAGCGCGCGTCCAGCTTCATGTGCGCGATGTGATGGCCTGATGGCGTGGGCGGCGGCGTGTCAACCGGCCCGCCTGCCCATGCCCAACCCGTATCGGCTGCCGGTGCCCGGCAGCCATCGTTCCGGTGTGCGCCCGCGCATCCACGGTTGCGGATACACCGGTCGACCTTCGTGTGCCAGGCGCCCCTGACGCGGGGCGCCATGCGCGGGTCAGCGCTGCGGTGGTGTCCGAACCGGGGCGGCCGGGCCGGTCGATCCCGGCGTCGTCCTTCTACTGCCCAGGCGTGGCACCGGGTGGGACCGCCGCACCTGTCCCATCGTCCGACGCAGCGCCAACGGTCCCCCGCACCCATTCCGGCGCCTGCCGCGCCGACTCCAGCGCCTTGCGGAACTTCTCCGCATCGCGGTCGCGCAGGCCCTCGGCCATGGCTTGCGAGGCGTCGGTGCGCCGGGCCGCGTAGGCGCGCAGCGCCTCGAGTGCCGGTGCCGAGGGCGCGGCGGCATCCAGGTGCAGGCCGGAGAGTTGTTCGAAGCTCTGCTGGTACGGCGTGGTGACCGTGTCGTCGATGCGGCCGGCCAGCTGGTCGAAGCTGAGCTTGTCCTTCTGCCCCTGGCCGAGGATGGTTTCCCACTGCTGGCTGATGCGCTGGTCCTGCTGCAGGAACTGGCTGATGGCCTGGCGGGCGCGCAGTTCCTCGCCCAGCCGGTAGCTGGGCGCCGGGATGTTCACGACCAGGGCCGTGGTGGCGGCGACCAGCACCGCGGCGGCGATGGCGCGCGTGGCCCGCGGATGCGGGCTGCGGTGGGTCCAGCGGCGGGCCAGCACCAGGCCCCACAAGGCGCCGGCGACCAGGCCGCCGAGGTGGGCGGCGTTGTCGATGCCGGGCACCAGCGAACCCATCACCAGCGCCAGCACGATGAAGGCACTGGCGGCGCCGAACAACCAGCGGAACTCGCCCGGATCGACCTGGCGGCGTTCGCGCAGCAAGAACACCAGCAATGCGCCGTACAGGCTGAAGATGGCGCCCGAGGCTCCGCCCGACACGGCCTGGTTGCCCTGGATGGCCAGCGACAGCAGGTTGCCGATGACGCCGCTGCCCAGGTACAGCGCGATGAAGCGCCAGCGGCCGAAAAGTTGCTCGATCAGCCGGCCGACGTCCCACAGTGCCCACATGTTGAGCGCCAGGTGAATGACGCCGAAGTGCAGGAACAAGGCACTGCCCAGCCGCCACCACTGGCCGTCCTGGGTGGCGGGCCCGAAGTTGGCGCCCCATTCCAGAGGCACGGCCGTGCTGCCGTGCCACAGGCTGCCACCGTTGAGCAGCATGGCCAGGAACACCAGGATATTGATCGCCAGCAGGGTCACGGTCACCGGTGCCTGGGCCGGCCGGGCATGCAGCAGGCTGGACAGCACCGGTGGTGCTGCGTCAGTGGCGTCAGCTGTGTCGGTGTGGCGGGATGGGCGGTTCAAGGAAACGGCGGTCGAGGTGCGTGCGCAATGCCTGATTAGAGCGCAAGCCGCAACCCCTCGGGCGGGCTGGACGCCATCTTCAAAATGAGGACAATCCGCGGATGACCTCCGCCACCGCTGCCCAGACAGCCGCGCCCGCCCTGTCGACCCAGGATGCGACGCGGATCGACGACACCCGCATCGGCGCGGTGCGCCCCTTGATCACGCCGGCCCTGCTGCAGGAATGGCTGCCGGTGCCCGACCAGGCGCTGGCCCTGGTCGAGCAGAGCCGCTTGGCGATTTCCCGCGTGTTGCACGGCCAGGACGACCGGCTCGTGGTCGTGGTCGGTCCCTGTTCCATCCACGACCACGACCAGGCACTGGAATACGGCCGCTGGCTCAGGCAGCAGGCAGACGCTTTGTCGGCCGACCTGCTGGTCGTGATGCGCGTCTATTTCGAGAAGCCGCGCACCACGGTCGGCTGGAAGGGCTACATCAACGACCCGCACCTGGACGGCACGTTCGCGATCAACGAAGGCCTGCAGATGGCGCGCCGCCTGCTGCTCGAGTTGCTGGCGCTGGGCCTGCCGCTGGGAACCGAGTTCCTCGACCTGCTCAGCCCGCAGTTCATCTCCGACCTGGTGAGCTGGGGCGCCATCGGTGCGCGCACCACCGAGAGCCAGAGCCATCGCCAGCTGGCCTCCGGCCTGAGCTGTCCGGTCGGTTTCAAGAACGGCACCGACGGGGGCGTCAAGGTGGCCAGCGACGCGATCCAGGCCGCCTCGGCGATGCATGCCTTCATGGGCATGACCAAGATGGGCCAGGCCGCGGTGTTCGAGACCCGCGGCAACCAGGACTGCCACGTCATCCTGCGCGGCGGCAAGAACCCCAACTACAGCGCGGCCGACATCGCCGCGGCCTGCGCGCTGCTGAAGGCCGCCGGGCTGCGCGAGCAGGTCATGGTCGATGTCTCGCATGCCAACAGCAGCAAGCAATACGAGCGGCAGATTGCGGTGGCGCACGACGTCGCGCAGCAGGTCGCCGCGGGTGACGCCCGCATCATCGGCGTGATGGTCGAGAGCAACCTGCGCGAAGGCCGTCAGGACATCGTCGCAGGCACTGCGCTGGCGCACGGGGTCTCGGTGACCGACGCCTGCATCAGCATCGAGCAGACGCTGCCCTTGCTGCAGGAGCTGGCGCAGGCGGTGCGCAGCCGCAGGGCGATGCGCGCATCGCCGGCCTGAAATTGCGAGCAGCCCAGGCGTGGTCGCCGACACAGCCGGCATCCGGCGTGCCGTCGACACCTTGTCCGCACAGTGGGTTCCGGGAGGGTCGAATGTGCGGGGGGCGGCCGTGTCGATCCAGTTAACATGTCGGAGAAAAAAGCGAGAGGAATCGCGCGGATCATGATTCTCAAGGAGTTGGACCCTTTTCTTGGCGGAAGCCAGGACGAGATCGCCCACCGCATCGCGCAGGACCGCATGGCCTACCATCTGCGCCGGTATTTCGGCAAGAGCGAAGAGGTCGACGTGCTCAACTACCTGCGCGTGAACTCCGGCACGGTCGTGACCCAGATCGACCATCTCCTGCTGCATCCGTTCGGCCTGCTGGTCATCGAGCGCGAGAGCCTGCCCGAGCGGGTGCAGATCAAGGACGACGGCCAGTGGATACGCTGGCGCGGCGACGAAGCCGTGGAGATCCGCTCGCCGATCACCCGGGCCTATCTGCGGGCCTTGTCGCTGAAAGCCTTTCTCGACAAATACGTCAAGCAGAAGGGTTTTTTCGATAGTATCGAACTCGATGTCCTGGTCGCGGTGCCCGATACCGACAGGATCGTCTGGCCGACCATGGGTTTCCTGCCCGAGGTCTGCAAGACCGACCAGGTCCATGAACGCGTGAACCAGCGTATTCTCCAGTGTCGGCGGGCCGCGACAGCCGCGGGCGTCCTGACATCGGCGGAGCGGCGTCGGCTCGGGGATTTCCTGCGATCCCTGCACCGCCCGCTGATCCGCTCGGCGCCGCGATAGGCACAACCATGATCCCGGCCGGAGCGCACGCAGGCTTCGTACCGGGACGAACCGCAGGGAGGTTCTTGCGAAGATGATTCTGAAAGAGCTCGACCCTTTTCATGGTGGAGACGAACAGGCATTTGCGGCCCGGATCTCGGCCGACCGCATGGCCTATTACCTGCGCCGGTACTACCGGCGCAGCGACACCGTCGACGTGCTCAATGGCCTGCGCATCCGCTCGGGCGGATCGATGGCGCGCATCGACCATCTGCTGCTGCATGCCCATGGCATGCTGGTGATCGAACGCGAAGACATCAGCGGACGGGTGCTGATCGACGACGACGGCAACTGGACGTCCGTGGACGACGGCGGCCGAGAACTGGTGCTCGGCTCGCCGATCACGCGCGCCTATGTGCAGGCCCTGCTGCTCAAGGCCTTCCTGGACAAGCGCGTGCGCCAGAAGGGGTTTTTCGACAACCTGGAGCTCGACGTGCTGGTCGTGGTGGCCGACGATGCCCGGATTGAATGGCCGCAGACCGGGCAGCTGATCGAGGTTTGCAACCGCGATGCGGTCTACGACCGCGTGACGCAACGCTTCGAGCAGTGTCGCCAAAGCGCGCGCGGCCCCGGCCCCCTGACCGAAGCCGAACGGCGCACGCTGGGCTCGTTCCTGTGCCTGTCGCACTGGCCGCGTTCCGAATTCGAACCCGAATAGGCAGACTTCACCCGCGTTGGCGGGTACAGTGCGGCGATGCGCCTGTTGATCCGGTCCCTGTTGTTGTTGCTGGCAGGGCTGGTGTTTTTCCTGCTCGCCGGCATCGTCGCGGTCTGGGCGCCCGACCAACCGGTCTCCGCGCTGGTGTCGCGCTGGGCACAAGCGCCGTCGCAGTTTGTTCCAGTGGGCACCATGCTGGTGCATCTGCGCGACGAAGGCCCGCGCGACGATCCCGCTCCCATCGTGCTGCTGCACGGCACCTCGGACAGCCTGCATACCTGGGACGGCTGGAGCGCCGCCTTGCGCGGGCAACGCCGCGTGATCCGTTTCGACCTGCCCGGTTTCGGCCTGACCGGACCGGATCCGCAGGCGGACTACTCGATCGACGCCTATGTGCGATTCGTGCTGGCTGTGCTGGACACCCTGGGTGTGCAGACCTTCGTGCTCGGCGGCAATTCCCTGGGCGGGCAGATCGCCTGGCAGACCGCCTATGCGCAGCCACAGCGTGTGCGGCAACTGGTGCTGGTCGATGCCGCCGGGTATCCGGTGCCGCCGCAGGACGTGCCCGTGGGTTTTCGCCTGGCACGCAGCTGGCCGGCCAACCACCTGCTCGAATGGGTGTTTCCGCGGGGGCTGGTGCGTTCGAGCCTGCGCAATGTATTCGGCGATCCGGACCAGGTCAGCGCCGACGTCATCGACCGGTATTACGATATGGCAGTTCGCGCGGGCAACCGGCGGGCGCTGGTGCAGCGCCTGGCCTTGTCCGAGCCTGATGAATCGCGGCGGATTCGCGACTTGCGGATTCCGACGCTGGTCTTGTGGGGCGAGCGCGATCGTTTGATTCCCTTGCAGTCCGCGCGGCGGTTTGCGCAGGATATTCCTGGAGCGCAACTCGTGGTGCTGGAGGGCCTGGGCCATGTTCCGCAACTGGAGGATGCGCCGCGTTCGGTGGCAGAGGTTCAGCGGTTTCTCGGCATCACGCCCCAACGATAAAGGTTTGCGTTTTATGGTCGACAAGACGGTGCCCGAGCTGGCGCGCGAGACGCTCAAGCAACTGATCGCACGCAAGATGGCGCCCACACCGGCGAATTACCGCTCGGTGTTCAACGAGATCGGTCGCCTGCCCAACGAGCCGCCGTTTCCGCTGGAGGAGCTGCGCAAGATCGCTCAGTCCTTGCCGACCCGCACGCCGGGCCAGCAGAAGCAGCGTGCCCTGCTGGAATACGCGGTGTCGCAGATGAACTGGCGCGGCGTGCAGGATGCGCTGGTCGCCTACGGGGCGTTCACGCCGCGCGAGAACTTCGAATCGTCCGGTTCTGGCGGCACCGCCAATGGCAATGGCCATGCGGTGTCGGCCGCCCCGTCACCCAGGCCCGAAGCCCCTGCTGCCGCACCCGGCGCACCCGGGCTGACCCGGGAGTTCCTGGAACAGATCGCGCGCCTGATCGAGTTCACCCGCCCCGCGCTGGGCAATGACGATGCCCGCTTTTCCGAGCAGACTAGCGAGGTGATCCAGGCACTGCGCGCGCCGGACGCCGACGTGATGCAGGTCAAGAAGCTGCTGTCGACCTACACCCACCGGGTGTCGTTCGCGGCCGAGGACCAGGCCGAGATCCGGGCCACCCTGCTGCACCTGCTGCAGCTGATCATGGAAAACATCGCCGAACTCAGCCAGGACGACAGCTGGCTCAAGGGCCAGGTCGAGGCGCTGATGCAGGCGGCCACGCCGCCGTTGACGCTGCGCCGGCTGGACGATGTCGAACGGCGACTGCGCGATGTCATCCTCAAGCAGTCCGAGGCCAAGGGCCGGGCGCTCGAGGCGCAGGAGGAAATGCGCCAGATGCTGCGCGTGTTCATCGAGCGGCTGGCGGCGATGAGCCATTCCACCGACAGCTTCGGCAACGAGATGGAGCAGAACGCCGGCCTGATCGAGCAGGCCAAGAGCCTGGCCGAACTCACGCCGGTGCTCAAGCAGGTCGTGAGCGCGACACGTGCCATTGCCCAGCAGTCGCTGGCCGCCCGTGACGAGCTGCAAGGCATGCGCGATCGGGCGCAGGAGACCGAGGCCGAACTGGTCAAGCTGCACCGGGAGCTCGACCGCGTCAGCGCCCAGGTGCGGCACGACCCCCTGACCGGCGCGCTCAATCGCAAGGGCCTGGAGGAGGCCCTGGACCGCGAACTGGCTGCGGTGCGGCGCAAGGACGCGCCGCTGAGCCTGGCCATGCTCGACATCGACAATTTCAAGCGCATCAACGACGAGCGCGGCCATGACACGGGTGACCAGGCCTTGTCGCACCTGGCCAAGGTGGCGCGCGACTGCATGCGCCCGCAGGACACGCTGGCGCGTTTCGGCGGCGAGGAGTTCGTCATCCTGATGCCCGACACCCCGCTCGACAGCGGCATCGACGCCATGATGCGCCTGCAGCGCGAGCTGACCAAGCAGTTCTTCCTGACCGGCTCCGACAGGTTGCTGATCACCTTCAGTGCCGGCGTGGCGCAACTGGAGCCGGACGAAGACCGCGCTTCTGCGCTCAAGCGCGCCGACAAGGCCATGTACATGGCCAAGCGCGCCGGCAAGAACCGGGTGCTGGGCGCATGAACCCGCCGGGCCGGGCTTGCGCGCGGCACGTCACGCAATCGAACGGAGGTGAATCACCATGGCATATCTGATCCTGGGGCTGGTGCTGTTTCTGGGCGTGCACTCGGTGCGCATCGTCGCCGACGACTGGCGCAGCCGCACCATGGCGCGCATTGGCGAAGGGCCCTGGAAGGGTGTGTATTCGGTCGTGTCGCTGGTGGGCTTCGGCCTGATCCTGTGGGGCTTCTCGCAGGCCCGGATGATGCCGACGATGCTGTGGAGCCCGCCCACGGGCATGCGCCACCTGGCCTGGTTGCTGACCTGGCTGGCGTTCGTGCTGCTGGTGGCGGCCTATGTGCCGGGCAACCATGTCAAGTCCTGGGTCCACCATCCGATGGTGCTGGCGGTCAAGACCTGGGCACTGGCCCATCTGCTGGCCAATGGCAACCTGGCCCATGTGGTGCTGTTCGGTTCCTTCCTGGTCTGGGCGGTGCTCGATTTCTCGTCCGCGCGCCGGCGTGATCGTGCCGCCGCGCTGCGCTACGCGCCCGGTCGCGCCGTGCCGACCCTGGTCACGGTGGTGCTGGGAACGCTGGCCTGGGCCGGGTTCGCCCTGTGGCTGCATGGCATGTGGATCGGCATCCGGGTGATGGGTTGATGTGAAGTCGCGGCCGGGCCCGGCCGCGCATCAATCGATGCCCAGCATCCACTGGATCAGGTACTTGGCCACGAAGCCGACCATGCCGAATGCCAGGCCCAGGAAGATCACGAAGGCGCCGAACTTGCCGGCCTTGGATTCCCACGCCAGTTGCCCGACGATGAACAGCATGTAGAGCATGAACGCACCCAGGCCGAAGGTCAGGCCGAAGGATGCGATCTGTTCTTCCGAATAACCGAACATGTGCGTGGTCCCGGCCGGCCCTCAATGGCCCAGCGGGCGCTCCGGCAAGGGGCTGGCATCGACCAGCGCGGCATAGGCATGCCAGCTGGCATGACCCAGCAGCGGCACCAGCACCACCAGGCCGATCAGGCCGGTGGCGAACCCGAGCAAAACCAGCAACATGATCAGCATGGCCCACAACGCCATCGGTGCCGGATTGGCAAGCACCACTCGCCAGCTCGCCAGCACGGCGGGCAGGACGCTGATGCGCCGATCGAGCAGCAGCGGCATGGACACGACACTGGAGGCGAATATCGGCGCCGCCAGCACGCCGCCCATCAGCAACCAGATTTCGAACAGGTAGTTGTCCCGTGCCAGCACCACCAGGCGCAGGAAGTCGATCGGGGCGTTCACCGGGGCGGGGGCCATCAGCGTGATCAGCGCGGCCGAGGTCATGACCCAGCCGGTGCCGGCCAGCGCCAGCAACAGGCCGAAACGCACCATGCACCAGTAGCCGCCGCGCTCGGATATGCGCGAGCCTTGCCAGCTCAGCCAGGTGTCGACCAGCAGCTGCAGCCGCACCGAGCGGCCGTGCGCCAGCGCCCGGCTGATCGCATACAGGCTGGTGGCCAGAACCGGCGCCACGACCAGGAAACCGGAGAAGGCGCCTGCCAGCAACCAGAACCGCTGGTGGCCGAGCAGCAGCAGCAACAGGCCGAAGACGGCCAGCGCGGCGCCGTGCAGCAGGCTGAGCCAGCCGCCGCGGGTCAGGTCACGCCAGCCCAGTGCCAGCCAATGCCATGGCGCCAGCAATGGCACGGTGCGGATGGCGACCACGGCGTTGGGGTTCGGAGCAGGGTTGGGTGGGACGGCGGTCATGGTTGCGGGCGTGGCCACGTTGCATCCAAGTGTACGCATGACGCGCCACTCCATAATGCGGGCTTTGCAGCAGCCGGAGATTTTTCATGGCACGACCGATTCTCGACGAGTCCCAGATCCACCCCGCGATTCGCGACACGGTGGCCAGCAACCGGCAGGAACTGGTGCGCGAGGTTCAGGCGGCAGTCGCCGCGCATCCGGTGGTGGTCGTGGGCATGGCGATGAATCCGATGCCGAAGAAGGCGCGCAAGTTGCTGGACGCCGCCGGAGTGCAGTACCACTACCTGGAATACGGAAATTATTTCAACACCTGGCGCAGTCGCAATGCGCTCAAGATGTGGACCGGCTGGCCGACCTTCCCGATGGTGTTCGTCAAGGGCACGCTGGTGGGCGGTGCCGACGATGTCGAGAAGTTGCTGACCAGCGGCGAGCTGCAGAAGATGCTCGCCTGAAACCGGGCCGCGCGCAGGCAGGCAAGTCGCGCGCGGCCGGTCGGGTCATCAGCCGTGACGATGGCCGCCCTTGCCGCCTTTGCCGCCACGCTCGCCGTGTGCGCCGCCCATCATGGTGTTCGCGTCGAATACCTTCTGTTGCTCGGTGCTCAGCAGGTCATAGAAGTTGCGCGTGGCCTGCATGCGTTGCTGCATGTGCGCATCACGCTCGGCCTTCATGGCGGCCATGCGGTCCAGGCGTTGCGGTGTCGTCATGGCCTGCATTTCCTCGCGCATCTTCTTGCGCTCGTCGCGGCCCATGCGCTTGTGGTTGGCCGGCGGTTGCATCGCGGCCGTGTATTCGTTCCAGCCGCCTTCCTGTGCCGCGTTCAGGTTCAGCTTGGCCTTGAGTTCGGCCATGCGGGTGGCCATGCGCTCGTGCATCTTGGCCGGATCCATGCGGCCGTGTTCGCCGCGGGCGCTGGCGTGCATCATGCCCTGGCCGGCGGGCGCGGTCTGGGCCTGGACCAGTGCGGCCGATGAGGCCAGCACGGCGGAGATGAGCAGGGGTTTGAAGATCGATTTCATGTGACAGTCCTTTCAGTGGTTTGCGACCCGGGCCCGGTGATGGGCTTCGGGTTGAGGACCAGTGTGCGCGGCAGATGTTTCCGCCGCATGCGCAAAGGACAAGCTTGTGTAAAGTTCGGCCGGTCCGCGGCCGCGACGGCCCGGCTCAGGGCCGCTTGCCCAGCAGCTGCACCAGGCCGACCCCGTTGACCAGCGCGATGGTGTTTTTCTCGGCGAAGCGCCGGGTCGCGTCGTTGACCTCGGCCAGCGTGACATAGACGCCGTGGCTGGCGTCGCGGGCCTGGCGCGCCTTGTCCAGCGCGCGCAGCGGCTCCACGCCGTGGCTGGCGGCCTTCCAGCGCCGGGCGGCCACCAGCGTGGTCTGTGCGCCGCGCGTGAGTTGCAGGTCGGCGGCCTGCCCGTCGAGCCGGGTCACGGTGAAACCCTGCGCCTGGTAGGCCTGCTCGAGCGTGTCGCGGAACTCGCGCCACGGCATGGCTGCGACCCGCTCGAGCGTGTGCTCGACGGTGCGTGCGCTGGGCGCCTGCATCTGGCGCCAGGCCGCGATGCACCCGATGACGAAGAACGGAATCGCGCCCATCAGGCCGAACACCACGTATTGCGGGGGCAGCAGGGCCGCCGAGGCCAGCGCGAACACGGCCACGACGGTGAAACTGATCCACCACGGCGATCGCAACAGGATCGCGAACAGTGAATTCTTGGCCATCTTCAGTTTCACGCAACACACTCCAGGGCTCGCCCACGCACGGGCGGACGCCGTTTGTACCATGGCCCGTCCGGCGCCCGGATGCCGGTGTCTGGCCGAAACCTGACATGGATCAATTCTCCGGCCGCCGGCGGATGCGAAGCTTGGCTGTGTTGCTGTAGTTGTTGGACCAAGGAAGAGAGGCCGTCATGACACACGAAAGTATCCGCATCATCCGTGACGAACATGGCGCGCTGGCCGCGATGTTGCGGTCCCTGGTCATGATGGTGGAGCGCGGTCCCGGCGACTCCACCGACCAGTTCTTCGACGTGTTGCGCGCGATGTTGTTCTACATCGACGAGTTTCCCGAACGCCTGCACCATCCCAAGGAGTCCGAGTTGCTGTTTCCCAAGGTGGTGCGCGCCGCACCGCAGACCGGCGAGGCGATCGCGCAACTGGAAAGAGACCACGCGCGCGGCGAAGGTGCCGTGCGCGAACTGCAGCACCTGCTGCTGGCCTGGGAGTTGCTGGGCGATTCGCGCCGCGCGGCCTTCGAGGCCGCCGCGCGCAGCTATGTGAGCTTTTACCTCGAGCACATGCACCTGGAAGAAAAGGAAATTCTTCCGGCGGCCGAGAAGGCGCTCAGTGCGCAGGACTGGGCCGAGCTGGACGCGGCCTTCGCCACCAACTGCGACCCGCTCACCGGCAAGTACCCGCGCGACCCGCTGTACGACCGCTTGTTCACCCGTATCGTCATGATCGCGCCCGAACCGATCGGGCTCGGCTCCACCCGTTGAAGCCGCGCGGGCGGCTTCAGGCCGCGGCCAGTGCCGGATAGTCCGTATAACCCGCGGCGGAGCCGCCGTAAAAGGTCGCGCGGTCCGGCGTGTTCAGCTCGGCTCCTTCGCGCAGGCGCCGGGGCAGGTCCGGGTTGGCGATGAACAGGCGGCCGAAAGCCACCAAGTCGGCACCCTGGGCCAGCGACTGCTCGGCCAGCGGCCGGTCGTAGCCATTGTTGACCATCCAGGCGCCGGTGCCACCGGCGGCGCGGTAGCGCTCGCGCAACGCGCTGTAGTCCAGCGGCGTGTCGCCCTGCACATGGTCGCGCGCACCGCCGGTCGCGCCTTCGATCAGGTGCAGGTACGCCAGTTGCAACGGGCCCAGGCGATCCATCACGTGCGCGAACAGCGCCTGCGGCTGGTCGTCGAACACATCGTTGGCCGGCGTCACCGGCGACAGGCGCAGGCCGACGCGTCCGCCACCGATCTCGTCGGTCACGGCCTGCATCACTTCGACCAGCAGGCGTGCACGGTTCTCGATCGAGCCGCCGTAGGCATCCGTGCGGTGATTGGAGCTGCTGCGCAGGAACTGGTCGAGCAGGTAGCCGTTGGCGCCATGCACCTCGACTCCGTCGAAACCGGCCTCGATGGCGCAACGCGCAGCATGGCGGTAGTCGGTAACGATGCCGGGCAACTCGTCGAGCCGCAGTGCACGCGGTTCGGAGGTCGGCACGAAGGCCGGCACGCCGTCCTGGATCAGCACCGTGCGGGTCTTGGCCGCGATGGCCGACGGTGCGACCGGCGCCTGTCCGTCCGGTTGCAGGTCTACGTGCGAGACCCGGCCCACATGCCAGAGCTGCACGACGATCTTGCCGCCTTCGGCGTGCACAGCGTCGGTGACCTTTTTCCAGGCCGCGACCTGCTCCGGGCTCCAGATGCCGGGCACGTCGGAATAACCCTGGCCCTGGTGGCTGATGGCGGTGGCTTCGGTGACGATCAAACCGGCGCTGGCACGCTGGCGGTAATACGTGGCCATCAGGCCGTTGGGGATGGCGCCGGGCGCGCGATTGCGGGTCAGCGGCGCCATCACGACGCGGTTGGACAGGTGCAGGCTGCCGGCCTGGACGGGTTCGAACAAGGAGGTCATCGATCCTACATGGGGTGCCTCGTGCCAATTGCAATGGCAACGCGCCACCCGTGCTCGCGAACCGGCAGGTGTGTGCTCAGCGAAAGCGTACCTTGCATTTGACGCCGGCCGGCATGTTGCCCGCCGGGTTGGGCAGTTCGAGCCGCACGCCGAAGGTGCCGCTGGCCGAATCGACGACCTTGTCGACGATCTGCACGGTGGCCTTGTATTTGCCCTTGGTCGGCGCCTCGGCCTCGATTTCCGCCGCGGCCCCGGCCTTGATCTGGTTGTACAAGGCCACTGGCAACACGACCTCGACGCGCAGCGGATGGATCTGCGCCATCGTGAGAATGGGGCGTGCGCCCTCGCCGGTCTGCGCCAGTTCGCCGGGATGTTGTTCGACCTCGGTCACGACGCCGTCGAAAGGGCTGATCAGGGTGCGCTGGCGCAGCAGTTCCTCCAGGCGCTTGCTCTCGAGCACCGAGAGCTGGCGGTTGTCGCGCGCCTCGAGCAACTCGGCCTGGGCCACACGCATCTCGGCCGCGGCGTCGTCGCGCTCCTGCGAGGAAACGAAATTCTGCCGGCTCAGCTCCTCGCGCCGGCGCAGCTTGTCGCGCGCATAGTCGACCCGTGCCTCGGCCGAACGCATGCTGCCTTCCATCACGGCACGGAACTTGGCCGAGTCCAGCGCGGCGCGCTCGACATCGGACTGCAGTTCGACCAGGCGCTGGCCCTTGCGCACCACGCTGCCGCGCTGCACATGGACCTTGTCGATCAGCGCTTCGACGGCGCTGCGGATCTCGATCCGGCGGTAGGGTTCGATCAGGCACTGGAATTCGCCGTCAACGGCCCGGGCCGGGGCGGCCGCCACGAGGCAGGCCAGTGCGAGAGCGGCGGAAGTGATCGGTGGGAGGCTCATATCTGGTTTCCGGCGAATGCCAACATGGTATCGAGGTTCTGGTCCTGCTTGAGGGTATCGCGGCGGGTGCGCGCATGGATGGCCTGGGCGCGGCGCTGCACATGGTGGCGCAGCCGTTCGACCCAGAACGCCGTCGGGCCGTTCGGGAACAGCTGCGCCAGCAACCGGTGCAACTGGCCGCCGTGTTCGCGCAGCACCGTGTCGTCGAGCGCGACGATGGCCACCGCGCTGCCCGGGTCGCCCTGGCGCGCACACCGCCCGATCAGCTGGCGGTCGATGCGCGGCGAGTCGTGGAACTCGGTCAGGATCACATGCAGGCCTCCGGCCGCGGCCACGCCGTCGCCCAGGTGGATGTCGGTGCCGCGTCCGGCCATGTTGGTGGCCACGGTGACGACACCGGCCTGGCCGGCCTGGGCCACGACATCGGCCTCGCCGGCATCCTGGCGCGCATTGAGCACCCGGTGCTCGACGCCGGCGCGGGTCAGGGCTTCGGACAGGTGTTCGGATGCCTCGACCGAACGCGAGCCGATGAGTACCGGACGCCCGGCGTCGCTCTGGCGCCGCGCCTCGCGCGCCACCACGCGCCATTTCTCGTCTTCCGTGGCGCAGCAGCGTGTCGGCGCCATGGTGCGGATGCACGGCCGGTTGGTGGGGATGGCGATGGTCTCGAGCGCATAGACGGCCCAGATCTCGCGCCGCACCTCGTGCGCGGTGCCGGTCATGCCCGACAGCCGCAGGTAGCGGCGGAAGAAGCGCTGGTAGGTGATGCGCGCCAGCGTGCGGTTGTGCTCGGACAGCGGGCAACCCTCCTTGGTCTCGATCAGCTGGTGCAGGCCCTGCTCCCAGGTGCGACCGGGCAGGATGCGGCCGGTGTATTCGTCGATGATGTGCACCTTGTCCTCGGCCACCAGGTAGTGCTGGTCGCGGTGGAACAGCTGCAATGCGCGCAAGGCCTGCGACACCATGTGTTCGCGCCCGTGCGCCGCCGTCCAGGCCGGGCCGAGGTCGGCGCACATGTCGGCCAGCCGTGCGCGGCCGGCATGCGACAGGTGCAGTTCGCGCCGCGCGATGATCAGTTCGAAGTCGCGGCCAGCCTCGAGCTGGCTGGCCAGTTCCAGGGCGGTGCTGTACAGCGTCGGATCGCCGGGGCTCTCGCCCTTCTCGGCCAGGATCAGCGGCGTGCGTGCCTCGTCGATCAGCACGCTGTCGGCCTCGTCGACGATCGCGAAATGCAGGCCGCGCAGCAGCAAGGCGTTGTTGCCCTGGCCCGGTCCGACATGCGAACGCAGCCGCAGCTGGGCGCGGCTGGCGCGTCCGCCGGCGGTGACCCGGTCCTTCAGGTAGTCGAACACCAGCTCCTTGTTGGTGCAGTAGGTCACATGGCAGGCATAGGCCGCGGACCGTTGCGGAAGCGACAGCCCGGTGATGATGACGCCGGTCGTCAGGCCGAAGAAGGCGTACAGCGGGCCCATCTCCCGCGCGTCGCGTTCGGCCAGGTAGTCGTTGACCGTCACCACGTGCACCGGCAGTCCGGCCACGCCGGCGATGCAGGCGGCCAGTGCGGCGGTCAGTGTCTTGCCTTCGCCGGTCTGCATCTCCGCCAGCTTGCCGGCGAACAAGGCGGCCGCACCCATCAGTTGTACGTCGAACGGGCGCTTGCCCAGGCTGCGTGCACAGGCCTCGCGTACCAGCGCGAAGGCGCGCGCCGTGGCCACCGGTTCGTCGAGCGCGGCGCGAGCGACGCGGCGCATCTCCTGGCGGATCGCGTCATCCGACAGGCCGTTGACTTCCTGCGCCTGGCGTGTCGCCGCGCTGGCCAGCGCGGCCAGACGCATGCGCAACGGGCGCACTGCATGCCAGGCTCCGCCGACGACCCTGCGCGTCCAGCCGTCGAGCGCGTTCTCCTTGCGATCGAGCCGCTCCGGATAGACGCTGTGTGCCCGTTCGACCTGTGCCAGGCTAGACATGGAACTGCGACAGGAACAGGCGACGGATGGATTGCCAGATGCGCACGCCGACCGGCTCGCTGGGATGCGCGAAACGCACGTGGACCCGGCTGCCGATGAAGTCGGCCGGCACGTCGCGTGGCAGCTGGAGCTCGAATTCGAACACGGATTCGAGCGAGGTCGTGCCCTTGTCGTTGCGCGGATCCATCGCGATCACGCCGCCGCCCGCCTGGCCGAGTGCCGGGCTGGGCAGTTCCTTGCCGGCCTTGGGCACTTCGCGCACCAGCTGCGCCGCATGCACCGCGGCGATGTCCTGCGGCATCCGGATCTCGACGTCACGCGTCGCCGCCCGCACCAGGTCGACCTGTGACTGGCTGACGACCACGCGTACCAGGGGCGTGTATTCGCCGACCACGTAACCCAGCACCTCGCCCTTCTTGACGAAGCGCCCGGGCATGTCCTGCGGTTTTTCGATCAGCAGCGTACCGCCGGCCGAGGCGCGCAGCGAGAGCTGCGCGGCCTCGTCGAGCAGCCGGTCGAGCGCCGCCTGTTCGCGCCGCATGTCTTCCTCGAGTTGCCCGGCCTGGGCCGGCTGCACGCCCCACGCGGCGTCGTAGCGCGCTTTGGCCTCCTCGAGCTTGGCGCGTTGCGCCGCAATGCCCGAGTTCAGCGCCGGGTCGTGGCTTTGCAGCACGAGTTGTCCGGGCGCGATGGGATCGAAGCTGCGCGCCGAGACCTCGGTGATGAAGCCGCTGCCGCCGGCGCGCAGCAAGGCCTGCTCGGGCAACCAGACCACGCCTTCGGCATGGGTGTGGCGGGGCAGCGGCACGATGAACAGCAGCAACACGACGATGCCGATGGTGGCAAACAGCACGGTGCGTACCCGCAGGCTGCGCGCGGCATATTGCGGCCCGTTGAGCACCGCGGCGATCCCCTTGTAGATCGGCACGCCCAGGCTGGCGATTATTCCCCACAACGCCAGCACGACCCCGACGAAGAAGTACTGCTGCGCGACGAAGATCGCGATGCCGAACAACACGAACATGCGGTAGGCGAAGGCCAGCGGCGCATACGCCAGGAACCAGCGTCGTTCGCCGGGCGTGGCCGGTGGCGGCTCGGCCTGCTTGACACCGAACAGGTAACGCTCGGCCAGGTATTGCCAGTGCTTGTTGGCGCGGCTGCCCAGGTTGGGGATCTCGACCCAGTCGGCCAGCACGTAATAACCGTCGTACCGCAGCAGCGGATTGGCGTTGAACAGCAGCGTGGTCACGCTGGCCAGCACGATGGCGTTGTAGGTCAGCGAGCGAGCCAGTCCGGGTTCGAGGATGATCCACAGGTAGAAGGCCAGCGCCGCGATGAACAGCTCGGTCAGCATGCCGGCGGCGCCCACCAGCATGCGGTCGGTCTTCTTGACGAAGGCCGACGAGCTCGATGCCTCGACGTACGGGATCGGGAAGAACACCAGCAGCATGATGCCCATCTCGTGCACCTCGCCGCCACGCATGCGGGTCGCAATGCCGTGGCCCATCTCGTGGCAGGCCTTGATCAGCGGGAACACCACTGCCAT
Organism: Comamonadaceae bacterium G21597-S1; assembly: GCA_027214345.1. Classification (GTDB taxonomy): domain Bacteria; phylum Pseudomonadota; class Gammaproteobacteria; order Burkholderiales; family Burkholderiaceae_C; genus CAISIP01. The sequence goes on along the minus strand of JAPWHR010000003.1, from coordinate 276,681 downwards.
GATGAGCAGGTTGTCGAACGCCAGCATCTGCTCGCCGAAATTCTCGGTCAGGTCGGGCCAGTACGACGGCACCAGCGCCAGGGCCGGCAACACCACGGCCAGCCAGATCGCCAGGCCCCAGCCGCCGAGCAGCGGACGCATCCAGGCGACCAGCTTGACCAGCACCCGGTCCGGGTCCCACAGCGGAAAGCGCAGCGAGATCGGGTTCATGAAACGGCTCATGAACTTGCGGCGTTTTTCCTTGGTGCGGCGCTCGAACAGTTCGGCCACGTCCGGATCCACGTCGCACTGCACCAGGTCCGAGCCGTGCAGCTGGCCCAACAGCTTGATCACCTCTTCCTGCGCCGGCGTGTCGTCCGCGAGCTGGGCCGTCAGCCGCTTCCAGATCGCCTCCATGGTGCGTTTGCCGTCCATCAGGCTGATGACCTGGTGCGAAGCCGGATTGAAGCGGTGGTACTTGCCGGCAATCCGGTCTTCCATCACATACCAGACGGCGCCACGGTAGGCGTGCCGGTGAATGCGCACATGGCCCCGCAGCCGCGGCTTGAGGTGCTCGACCCGATACCAGTTGGTCGACAGCAGGGCGCTGGTTTCGGCGGTCATGTCAGGGGCCTGGTACGCCGGGTGCGAATTGCAACGCGCACTGCATCCATGCGATGGAGCTGTTCGTGTGGATGCCGTGCGAGTCTTTGTGCCATGCGGAAAGACCTTGGGTGTTCGCACGCGTCGCGGCAGGCGGGAATCGGCGCAGGCGCCTGGTGGGGCGGTCGGGCGCTGAACGCGCCGACTGCCCTGCGGTGCTCGCGGGCAAGGCGCATCGCGCAACTCACTGCGTTCGCTTCGCTCTCTCCGTTCAGACAGGCGCGATGAGAATGATCACGAAGCGCGCTGCGCGCGCCGCCCTGCCCGCTGCGCTCCTCGGCGCCCCACAAGTCGCCTGCGCCGATTCCCGCCTGCCGCGACGCTGAGCCAGTGGTGATCGTTGCGCCGCTACTCGAAGTCCGGACCCTCATCGGGCGCTGCGCCAACCACAGTCCTGGCTGCGAAGGCCCGCGGGGCCCCTGCGTGGCGCGCCTGTGCGGCGCCGAGGAGCGCAGGTCTTGCGCCTCGCGCGAAGCGCGTTCGTCATCATTCTCATCGCGCTTGTTTGAACGGAGCGCCCGCAGGGCGCGCAGTGAGTTGCGCGATGCAGGCGCAAGAGCGAGCACCGCAGGGCAGTCGGCGCGTTCAGCGCCCGACCGCCGCACCGAAGCGCCACGCAGGGGCCCCGCGGGTCTTCGCAGCCCGCGCACCACGACGCGACGCATTGTCAATGCCCGCCCGCCGGAGCCTGACTCGCCCATCACAACATCCATTCCCATGCCTTGAGGCGCAGCCAGTCGGTGAAGCGGTGGGTCCAGATCCACAACAGGCTGCGTTGGCCGGCGTTGACCTTGGCCACGCCTTCCATGCCCGGGCGCATCGGGACCGGGCCTTGTTCGGCCTTGTCGGACAACTCGGCCTCGACGCGGAAATAGTTGCGGCCGTCTTCGGCCACGGAGACCGGCGTGATGCGCTTGACGGTCAGTGGATAGGCCTGGCCGGGCAGGCTGGTCAGCACCAGTTCGCCGGGTTCGCCGAGCTTGACCCAGGCGATGTCGCGTTCGTCGACCTTGAGGATCACGCGCCAGGCGTCCAGCGGCGCGAGTTCGAACAAGACCTTGCCCTGTTCGACCGGCGAGCCGAGTTCCTGCGACAGGTCGCCGCGCACGACGACGCCGTCGAAGGGCGCCACGACCTCGACGCGGCTGAGTTTCTCCAGCGTCAGGTCGAGCTGGGCCCGGGCCTGGTTGGCCTGGGCCGAGGCCAGCCGCAGCGCGACCCGGTCGGCCTTGGCCATGGCCTCGCGTTCCTTGCGCACGGCGACCTCGAGTTCGGATTCCCAGCGCACCCGCTCCAGCCGCAGGTCCTTGTCCTCCAGCACGGCCAGCACCTGGCCCTTTTGCACGATGTCTCCGGCGCGCGCGGGTGCCTGCCGGATATAACCCTGGAACGGCGCCACGGCGACACGCTGGATCGCACCTTCGACGACGGCCTGCGAGGCGACGCGGTGATCGGCCGGGTACAGCGCCAGGAACACGATCAGCAGCGCTCCGAGCAGTACCAGCAGCTTGATGCCCGGACGCGAGGTGTCGGTGGTTCGGCGCAGCAGCGTCTGCCAGCTGCGCCGGCTGTGCCGCAGCAGGCTTTCTTCGGCGGTCAGCTTGAGCTCGAGGATCGGGGCCATGGTCAGCGCCAGGGTCTCCAGCGCCTCGCATTCGTCGCGCGTGAAAGGGGTGTCGCGCTCGAGCAGCCAGACGGCCACCACCCGGTCGGCGGCCTCCAGCGGCACGGCGCACAAGGCCGCGCTGCCGCTTTCGCCGCCATAGTGGCGCAGCGCCGCGGTGATCAGGCTGGCGCCCTCTTCGGGTTCGGGCACGACCACGGTGGCGCGCTGGTCGAATGCTTCGTTCATGGCCAACGCAGCCAGGTTGACCAGGTTGGTCTTCTCGTCGAAGGTGGCCGAGTGCGAGACCGCGCTGACCTGCACCGTCTTGCCTTTTTCCAGGCCAAGTTGCACCTGGTGGCAGCCGAATTGTTGTGCCAGCCGGTTCACGATGGCCAGCGACGCCTTGTGCGAATCGGTCTCGGCCAGCGCCGCCAGCGCCAGGTCGAACAGGAAACTCGAGCGCTCCAGGCGTGACTCCTGCACACCGAGTTGGCGCCGGTTGTGCAGGTCCATCAGCCAGCCCACGCCCCAGTGCAGCATCCGCATGGCCTGGCTCAGCGCGTCGTCGGCCTCGGTCTGCAGCTCCAGCACCACGGCGCCGAACAGCCGGCCCCCGCCGTCGAGCGGATAGGCGAACTGGGTCGGTTCGCCGGCGTCGCGGCGCACCACGCCTTGCCCCTTGACCAGGGCTTCCTGGGCCACATCGCCGAGGTGGCTCAGGTCGGTCTGGCCCGGCCAGATCGCAACCGGGGCATAACTGCCGTCGGTATCCTGCAGCAGGATGACGCCGCTGCGCGCATGGGGCAACATGCTGCACAGCACCGGCAACCAGGCCTGGCACAGTTGCTCGGCCGTGCGTGCCTGCGCCAGCGCCGCCCAGGGGTCGGTGGCGACGGAGCGGCCGGCGGCCGCCGCCGCCGGCTCGTTCGCCGCCTCGGGCGTGGAAGGCTCATGTCGCGACAGCATCGTCTGGGTCCTGGCGGTTGTAACAATGGTCGGAGCGTATCCGACTCCGGGGCACCGCTGCGCGCGGGCATACCGCCGGCACGTCGCACGGGCGTGCCGCGGCGACGTTCTCGGGCATCGGGCCTACTTGAGCACGCCGTGCCGCGATTCGTACTCGGTCATCAGCTTGGCCAGCAGTTCCGACAGGCGCTTGGCGGCAAACGGGCTCATGACGATGCGGTGGGCCAGTTCGATCTCGACCTCCGGCTGGCTGCGGTCCCAACTGGTGTTCAGGCCGAAGTTCAGTACCACTTCCTCGCGCGTGGAGTTGGCATTGGCGAAATTCACATAGGAACTCTTGAGGTGCTCGACATTCCACTTCACGCGGGGGCCGGCGGCGCCGCTGGCGGCGGGTGCTGCCGGGGCAGCGGCCGCTGCGGCCTTCTTGGTGGGTTCCTTCTCAGTCGCCATAGTTGTCGTTCCTCTGTTGTTCGGTTGCAAGACAGTCAATCCATTTCACCAGCTAAGCCTGGGCATCGCAAGCCCCGGGAACGGGGGACCAGCGCATGAACCGGCCAGTCACGGCAATATTACCTTCCAGTCGTTCCCTGCGGGTTTGCTCGAACCGGCGACCCAGCTGACCTGCCAGTTGTCGGCCTGGTTCACCGGCGCGCCGATGCCGAAGTCCAGCAAGCCGCTGTTGAAGCGCACCTGCGGCGTTGACGGGCTGTCGGCGTCCGAGGTCGGGGTGTCGGTGCCGCCTGCGGGCGCGTCGTCCGCCGCCGGTGACGTGTCGGCCGACGATGTCGCTGGCGCACTGCTGCGCAGCGCGGCCGCCTGCGCGAACGCTTCTGCACTCGGCATGGCGGGAATCAGCGGGTTGGCGTAGCCGGCCACCGCCTGGTACACCCAGGATGCGTCTCGGGTGGTGACGTAGCCGTTGCCGTCGATGTCGGCAATGATCAGCGGGCTGATGTCGTCCCAGGCCGCGAAGCCGGTGCTGTAGCGGATGGCCATGCGCTGGATCAGCTGCACGTCTTCGATGTCGTAGACGTTGTTGCCGTTGGCGTCGCCGAAGTAGCCGACGACCTGCAGGCCGTCGTCATCGGCCCCGGGTGCGGCGTCGCCGTTGATCACGACGTTGCGGATGTCGAGCACCTGGCGCGCCTGGGCCGGCGCGTCGAACGGCACCATGGCGGTCAGGTTCAGCAGTTGCAGGTTGCCGGCCGCCAGCGGGGTGTCGTTGTGGATCGTCACGCGCACCACACCCGGGGTGCCTGCCAGGTCGACGGTCAGCGTGGCGCTTGTCGGAAGGTCGTTGCCGGCCAGCACGGCGCTGATGTCGAGCAGTGCCGGGTCGTAGTGGATCTCGAACTGCAGGTCCTGCACGTCGCCCGGGCTGCTCAGGGTCAGTGGCAGGCCGCCGGCGGTCGCGCTGGGCACATGGACGGCCTGGCCGGGGCCGCGCATGAAGTCCGGCAGAGACAGTGTCGTCGGCGCAACGGCGGCGATGCTGAACGCGTTCACGTAGTCGTCGCCCGTGCTGCCGTCGGCGTTGCCATCAAGGTCGCCGCGGCTGCTGGTGAAGGCTGCCGCGCCGCTCTTGAGCGTCACGGTGTAGTCGCCCGCGGCCAGGCCCGCGCCGGTCTTGAGGAATCGCAGGCCGTGTCCGTCGTCGTCGAATACCAGCGAGCCTTCGACCAGGGCACCGCCGGGGCCTTGCACCAAAATGTCGCCGGGCAGGCGTCCGGCGCCGTACAGGTTGATCGGGCCGGGGTCGAAGGCCTGGTTGAAACGCACGCTGAAGCCCGACTGCGAGGACACGAAACTCGCGACCTGCAGCGGCAGGGCCACCACCTCGATGTCGAGCACGGGGCCGGACCAGTTGCCGTCCTCGTCGCGTGCCAGCGCCTGGATGCGGGTCGTGCCCAGCCGGGTGTCGTAGACATGGCTGGCCTGCGTGGCGTCGCCGGCCACGGTGCTTTCGCTGCCGTCGCCCCAGTCGATGACCCATTCGGTTACCGTGTCGTCGCCAGGGTCCTGGTGGGCGAGCAAGACCGTATAGGCCTGGCCCTGGTGCGCCACGGCGGGGCCGGCCAGGCCGAGGGTCGGCGCGACGTTGCGCACGTTGGCGGTGAAGCTGCGCGTACTGCTGCCGCCGAAGTCGTCGCTGACCCGGACCGTGAAGGCGTAGGCATCGTCGCCATCGGTGGCGGTCCAGGTCAGACGCCCCTGATCGTCGATCGCGGCGCCGTCCGGCGCCAGGTCCAGGCTGTAGCGGATGGTGTCGCCATCGTCGTCAGTGGCCACCAGGTCGAGCACCAGCGCCTGGCCCTCGTCCAGGAAGACATCGTCGGGCTGGGCCAGCAGCGGATCGCTGTTGACCGCGCGCACGGTGATCGTCACCGTGGCCAGCGCGCTGTCGAGATCGCCGTCGTTGGCGACATAGGTGAAGCTGTCCTGGCCATTGAAGTTGGCGTTCGGCGTGTAGCGGAAACCGCCGTCGGCATCGAGTTCCAGCGTGCCGTTGGACGGACCGCTGACCAGCGAGGCCGTCAGGGTGTCGCCATCGACGTCATCGTCGTTGCCCAGCACGCCATCGGCGGCGACCGTCAGCGTATCGCCTTCGTTGACCGCGTAGGCGTCGTCGTCCGCGCCTGGCGCGTCGTTGACCGGGCGCACGGTGAGCGTCACCGTGGCCAGCGCGCTGTCGAGAGCACCATCGTTGGCCACATAGGTGAAGCTGTCCTGGCCGTGGTAGTTGGCATCGGGCGTGTAGGTGAAGCTCCCGTCGGCCGCGAGCTGCAACTGGCCATGGGCGGGGCCGTTCACCAGCATGGCCGTCAGCGCGTCACCGTCGATGTCGCCGTCGTTGTCCAGCACGCCATCGGCCGGGGCAACCGTCAATACGCCGTCCTCGTCCACGGCATAGGCGTTGTCGTCTTCTGCCGTGGGAGCGTCGTTGACCGGGTGCACGGTGATCGTCACCGTGGCCAGCGCGCTGTCGAGCTCGCCGTCGTTGGCGACATAGGTGAAGCTGTCCTGGCCATTGAAGTTGGCGTTCGGCGTGTAGCGCAAACCGCCGTCGGCATCGAGTTCCAGCGTGCCGTTGGACGGACCGCTGACCAGCGAGGCCGTCAGGGTGTCGCCATCGATGTCGTCGTCGTTGTCCAGCACGCCATCGGCCGGGGTGACCGTCAACATGTTGTCTTCGTCGACCGCATAGGTGGCGTCATCGGCGGCGGTGGGCGCGTCGTTGACCGGGCGCACGGTGATGGCCACCGTGGCAACGTTGCTGTCGAGCTTGCCGTCGTTGGCGACATAGGTGAAGCTGTCCTGGCCGTGGAAGTTGGCATCGGGTGTGTAGCGCCAGCCGCCGTCGGCATCGAGATCGAGCGTGCCGTGGGACGGGCCCGTGACCAGCGAGGCCGTCAATGCGTCCCCATCGATGTCGCCGTCGTTGCCCAGCACGCCATCGGCCGGGGCGACCGTCAACACGCCGTCCTCGTCGACCGCGACGGCATCGTCGTCGGCCGCGGTGGGCGCATCGTTGACCGGGTCGATGGTCAGCGTCACCGTTGCCGCGCCGCTGTCGGAGAAGTCATCGCTGACGTAGTAGCTGAAGCTGTCGCTGCCATGGAAGTCGGCGTCGGGCGTGTAGGTGAAGCCGCCGTCGGCATCGAGTTGCAGCGAGCCGTGTTGCGGGCCATCGACCAGGGTCACGGTCAAGGCATCGCCATCGCCGTCGCTGTCGTTGTCCACCACGTTGCCGACGATGTCGGCGTCCTCGTCACCCTGGTAGGCGTCGTCGCGCGCCAGCGGCACGCTGTTGACCGGCAGCACTTCGAAGCTGACCGTGGCCAGGTTCGAGCCGCTCTGGCCGTCGCTGAGCCGGTAGCGGAAGCTGTCCGGGCCGTTGAATCCGGGCTCGGTCTGGTAGATGACCTGGCCGTTGCCGATCGCGCGCAGACTGCCGTGGGCGGGCGGTTCGACGATGAACAACTGGATCGGGTCGCCGTCCGGATCGGGGTTGTCAGCGAACAGGTCCAGTGTCACCGATTCGCCCTCGAACAAGGTGATGGCATAGGTGGCCGCGGCCGGAGCCCGGTTGGCCAGGTAGCCGCGTGTGTCGGCGCTGACGGTGGCGGAGACGCCACCATCGTCGTCCTGGGCGCTGACCTGGATGCGGTAGCCCGGCACCTGGTCGATGGCGAACAGGTGTTGTGCGACGAAGCTGCGCGTCTGCGCGTCGACCGCCACGGACTCGCTGCTGCCGTCGCCCCAGGTCACGGTCACGACATGGGTGTCGTGTTGGCCAATGTCGGCCAGGCTGCCGGTCAGCGTGACCGTGGACGTGGTGCCGTCGTCGACCTCACCCAGCACGATGCCGGTGATGATCGGTGCTGCGTTGTCGATGCGGACCACGGCCTGCGCCTGTCCCTGGCCGCCATCGTCGTCAGTCACCATCGCCGTGATGGTGTAGTCGTCGCTCGGTGTGCCGCTCGGGTTGTCGTCGGCGTAACGGTGGCTGGCACTGAAGGTGTGCGCAAGCTGGTCGACCTCGGCCACCGAGCTGCTGCCGTCACCCCAGTCGATCATCACACTGTGGGTGTCGGCCAGGCCCTGGTCGACGATGTTGCCGCTGACCCGCACCAGGGCGCCTTCGACGACGTTCACGGCATCGAGCGCGATCTCCACGGTCGGGGCGAGGTTGTCGACCGTGAGCTGCGCGTCAGCGCTGTCGCTGCCGGAGTCGTCGTCGCGCAGTGTCGCGGAAACGGTGTAGCCGTCGGCCGCGGTTCCGCTCGGATCGTCGTCCACATAGGTATGGCCGATCGAGAACACGGTCGCGCCGGCGGCGAAGGCCACGCTCTCGGTCTGTCCGTCGCCCCAGTCGATGTCCAGCGTGAAACTGTCGTTCAGGCCCGGATCGACGATACGTCCGCTGAGCTGCGCCACCCCACCCTCGTCCGTGTCGCTGGCCTGCAGGTCCAGCAGCTGGGCGGCGACATTGCTGACGCTCACTGCCTTGTCGACGTGGTAGCTGCCGTCTTCGTCGCGTGCGGTCACGCGCACGGTGCGCGCGCCGTCGTCGACGAAGCGGTGCGTGGCTGTATCGGCGGTGCCGGCGAAGCGGTCGACGACACCGTCGCCCCAGTCGACGATCCATTCGTCGACGGTATCCATGCCCGGGTCGTCGGCGCGGAAATCGAGCCGGTAGTCGGCGCCCTCGAGCACCGAGGCGGCGCCGTCCACGGTCAAGGTCGGGGCCTGCTCCAGCACGGTCAGTGTCAGCTGTTGCTCGGTGAAACCGCCGTCCTTGTCGGTGATGCGCACCCGCACGGTGTAGTCGCCGTCGTCGGCGATCATGTCGGCCGGAATCGTCATGTCGACGATGGCGTCGACGGACTGCACCGTGTCCTGGTAGGTGCCCAGCGGTGTCTGCAGCGACACGGAATAGCTGAAGCCGGCGTCGGTATCGGCGGTCGACGGGTCGACGGCGTTGCTGAAACGGATCACGGCCGCCTCGCCTTCGCGGACCGCGCTCACACTGATGGCGTCGACGGTCGGGGCTGCATTGTCGACCGTGAGCGTGGTCGGGTTGGACACCGCCACCGCGCCATTGGCATACGTTGCCTGCAGGCGGACCGCGAACGAGCCGTCGCCATCGATGGGCGGGCCGAACAGGGCCTGCAGATCGGACCAGCTCAGCACCAGCGTGGTGTCGGTGGTGGTCGCGTCGACGAAGAGATCGCCATTGACATCCCACTGGATGGTGTCGGGCGTACCTGCCACGACGGCTGTCAGTATCAAGTCCTCGCCTTCGCGGATGCGATACGGACCCCCTGCCGACACCTCGGTCGCGGACACGGTCACGTTGACGACATGGGTGGCAACGCTGGTCGTATCTTCGTCGGTGGCGCGCACGGTCACGGTATAGGTACCCGGCTCGTCGAACACATGGCTTGCGGAACGCGTGGTGCTGCCGAAGCGCTCGACCTGCGAGCCGTCGCCGGTCCAGTCGATCTCCCAGGCCGTGACCCGGTCGTTGCCCGGGTCGGTGGCGGTGAAGCCGATCTGGAACGGGGCGTCGGTGGCCACGCTGGTGCTGGCGCTCAGCGCGATGGTGGGCGCGGTATTGCCGATGGTCAGTGTCGTGAAGGCGGTGCTTTCGAAACCGTCGCCGTTGATGGCGCGCGCGCCGATCTGGAATACACCGTCGTCGTCGATGCCCAGCGCCCTGAGCTGGTTCCAGTCGAGTATCACGTCAGTGCCGACGACTTCGCCGTACTGGCCGTCGCCGTCGATGTCCCAGGCCAGCGGGCCGTCCAGGCTGTTGGTGCTGCCCAGTGGCGACACGCTGGCAACCAGGTGGACCGAGCCGCCTTCGTTGAAGGCTGCGGGCGGGGTCAGCGAGATGACCGGTGCCGCGATGACCTGCACGCTCTCGAAGGTGTCGTATTGCACCAGGCCGTATTGCGCGAAAAACGTCAACGGGAAACTGCCGGTGAACACCAGGGCTCCGGACTGCAGCGTGCCGGACGATTGTCCTGGCGCGAACGGGTTGACGGTCCAGCCGGCCGGATCGTATTGCAGCACGTCATGCGGGGCCGTGTCGTTGAAGCTGCCGTGCACGATGGTCGAGGCCGACAGCGGAATGCCGGTGCCGGCGATACGCACGGTGTCGGGGCCGGCATCGCCGAAGATCTCGGTGCGGCTGGCGCCGCCGCTGCGGCTGATCGTGATCCGGTCGGCATCGTCGCCACCACGCACGGTGACGTCGGTGCCGGCACGCAGCGAACTGAGCTGGGCCTCGTCCTCGCCGCGGCCGAGTTGCACCGTGGTGATCGCCGCCAGGTCGGGCAGGTTGACGAGGTCGTCCCCATCGCCGGTGTCGAGCGCGACCCGGGCGACGTCCAGGCTCGGCGAGCGGGTCAGTGTCAAGGTGTCGTTGCCGGCGCCCAGGCGCACCCCGAGTTCGGCGATGCTGCTGAACGCCACGTCGTATTGCACCGGCTGCGGTGCCGCACTGGCCTGCACGGCGTAACTGCGGTTGAGCCGTTGTACGGTGGCGTACTGGTTGCCCGGGACGACCGCGCCTTGTCCGCCCAGCCAGAACACGTGGGCGTCGCCGCCGTTGCGGTATTCGATGGCACCGGCGTTGTTGGCGCCCGCCGCGCTGCCGTCCTTCCAGCCGAAATAACGCCCGCTGGTCTGCAGGTCGGCGCCGGCCGCGGCGCCGAAGTCGAAGGTCTGCGCGCCACTGGCATCGATGGTGCGCGTGGCGCCCACGGTGACGATGCGCCAGCCCGAGCCATCGGCCTCGAGCAGCAGCGGGGTGATGGAACGCCCCGCCAGGCTGTTGTTGAACACGCTCCATTGCGCCAGCGTGGCCTGGCCATCGCCGAAGGCGTCGTCGAGCACGAAGATGCTGCCAATGGCGACGTCCAGCAAGCCTTGGTCCTGCACCGTATTGCCGGCCAGCGTCTGCTGGTCGAACTTGACGATGCCGCCCGCAAAGCCGTTCTGGCCCAGGTTGCCGATGTACACGCCGTGGGCATCGGCGGTCACGGTGGCGGGCCTCAGCAGGCCGGCCACGCCGCCGACCCCATTGCGCACCACCTGCAGGAAGTGCAGGCTGCCGTCGGCGGCATCGCGCTCGAACACCGCGACGGCGTTCTCGGCGCTTCCGGTCACGAACAGGTAGCGGTTGTCGGCGCCAAATACCAGCGCCGTGGCGCCGTCGATGCCACGCACGCCGTCGACGTTGTTGTTGACGGTCGATACCAGCGTCAGCGTCGTGCCGCTGCGGGCGAACACCGCCACCTGGTCGCTGCCGGCGAGCGCCGCGTACACATGGCGGTCGTCCGCGCTGACCGCCAGGCCGCTGATGCCGTGCAGGCCCAGGCCGGCGGTGTCGATCACGGTGCGGCTGCCCAGGTCGGCGCTGAACACGACCAGCGCGTCGCCGCCCTGGGTGCTGGCGTAGACCAGCGTGCCGTCGCGGCTGACGGCCAGCTCGGCGACCCCGCCGATGGCCGCCACGCTGTGGAAGTCCGGCGTGGCGGCGTCGTCCAGATGGTTGGCGAAGACATAACTGGCGCCGCCGCTGTAGACACGGGTGCCGGCGTCGTTGACGGCCACGGTGTCGTGTGCGTCGAAGCCGGTGTAGTAGTCGATGGTCGGTGTACCGCCGAGGTCGCCCGTGACCTGGTTGCGCGTGAACGTCAGCAGGGCCTTGTCGTCATGGCTGGTGACGAACACCTTGCTGCCATCCGCGCTGACGGCAACGTCGGATGCGCCCGCCAGGCGGGTGATGCCGTCGAAGCCGTCCTTGAACAGCTGGCGCTGGCTCAGGTCGTCCGCATTGATGACGACCAGCGCGCCGTCGCTGCCGCTCACCGCGTACAGATGGCGGCCGTCGGGGCTGACCGCCACCGCGTCCATGCCCGCGAGTTCGGCGCTGGCTACGTCGCTGCGCACCGCGCGGATGAACTCGACCTGGTTGTCGATCATGGTCTTGCCGTTCAGGCCGCTGATGGAGCCGGCCACCGTGGCGTTGACCGTCACGGTGGTGTCGGGAATCAAGGTGGCCCAGACCTGGCCCGCACCCAGCGAGCCGAGGTTGCGCAGGCTGCCGACACCGTCGATCTGCAAGTCGCGCAGGATCGATGCGTCGGCGCTGCCGGACAGGCCGACACCGATGCGCGGGGTGGACAGATTGCCGCCGCTGAGGTTGACGAACAGCAGCATGTCCATGCCGGTGTAGTTGTCGTTGTAGGCGCCGGGGCCGACGTCGAGCCGGATCACGGCCGCCAGCGCGTTGTCGGGCACCGTGCCCAGGATGCTGGCGAGCGAGAACTCGGTGACGCCGCTGAGCAGGCCGAACAGGTCGGCGCCGCCGGCCAGGCCGGCGATGGTCGCGGTGTCGTCCAGGGTCGGGTTGGATGCCACGTCCGAGATGTAGACGTTGTCGGCCCGCGTACCTGCATATCGGCCCACCGTCCTGGCCGTGTCCTGGCCCGCGGGTTCCTGCCCGGACAGGCTGGTATTGGAGCCCAGGATCAGGCGTCCTTCCTGGCCGGTATAGACGCCCGAACCACCGGAGACATCGATCGTCGCGCCGGACGCGCGTACCGTGGTGCCGGAGATCTTGATCGTGCCGCCGGCGCCACCGCCGCCGGTGCCGCCCTTGCCGCCGTAACCGCCACGTCCGCCGTCGCCGCCCTGGCCGCCGGAGCCGCCATTGCCACCCGTGCCGCCGTCGATCAGGCCACCGTCTTCGCCGGCGCTGCCGTTGGTCTTGCCCGAGTTCAGGCTGGCGTTCTTGCTACCCGCGCCGCCCGGGCTGCCCGGGTTCGATGCCGCCGTGCCGTCGTCACCGGCAGCGGCGAACGTCGCGCTGGACACCACGGTGACCCGGCCGCGCGCCACCAGTTCGAAGGCACCACCGCCGCCGCCGCCGTCGCCGCCACGCGTGCCGTCCGCACCATCGCCGCCGTCGCCGCCCCGGCCGCCGTGGCCTCCTTGGCCACCGCTGCCGCCGTACAGGCCGACCGGATAGACGACGGCGACGTAGGATCCGGAGCCGCCACCGCCGCCGCCGCCGCCGGAGCCGCCGCCGCCACCGCCGCCGCCACCGGAACCGCCGCCGCCACCCTGGCCGCCGCCGCCACCACCGCCACCGGAGATCGACTCTCCACTGCCGGTGTTCAGGCCGGCGCGGCCGGAATTGCCGCCACTGCCCGAGTTGCCGATGCCGCCGTCGTAGACGGAGCGCGTACTGCTGTTGTTGTCGCCGCCGCCACTGCCCCCGGCCGTGCCGGTGCCGCCTGTGGCGAAGTCGCCGGGCGCGCCGCCGGACTTGCCGTCGCCCGCCGCGCCGCGCGTGCCGCCACTGACAGACGAGCCGGCGTTGTAGTAGTAGGCGCCCCCGGCACCGCCGCTGCCGCCGCTGTTGACGCCGGAGCCTCCGGCCGAGCCGGCGCGACCGTAGTCACCGCTGGTGCCGGTGCCGCCATAACCGCCCACGGCGCCGTCCTTGCCGGAACTGCCGTAGTAGCCGGTGAATCCGTCCGCACCACTGCCGCCGGCGCCGCCGTCGCTGGTGGTGCCCGAATTGCCGCCGCCGGTGCCGCCGGTGCCGCCGTCGCCACCCGAACCGCCCAGGCCGCCGGTGCCGCCGGTGCCGCCGCCGGCACCCGAGGTGCGGCCGGTTGCCGAGAAATTGAAGGTGGCCGCACTGGAGATCGTCACGTCGTTCGCGACCTGGATCGACAGGCCGTTGCCTCCGATCGCCGAGACGTAGGTGTTGCCGGAAACGTTGAGGTTGCCGGCGAACTGGAACGAGGTGACGCCGCCGGATTGCGTGGCCGTGAAGCGCACGCCAGGGTTGGCCAACGGCAGGTAGTTGCCGTTCAGGTAGTAGTAATACGTGCTCGCGTTGCCGTAGTAGACGATCTCGTAGTTGTCGAGTTGCCGGTTCCGGTTGTTGTCGGAGATGATCCTGGCATTGGTGGTGTCGAACAGCATGGAGCCGGACAACGTGACGGTCTCGACCGAGACGGGGCTCGCGCCGGCGGCGCCGTAATAAGTGGTCGATGCGAGCTCGATGGTGTCCATCAGCGCCGTGCCGCCGGTCCAGCGCACCTCGGTGACCGCCGCGAACTTCACGGGGTCGAACACGAATCGCTGGAACACCGGCTTGCCGGTGGCCGGGTCGGTGCCCGAGGCGGTGAAGGTCTGGCTCACCGATGACCCGTTGGCCGTCGTGGCGCTGAAGGTCACGCTGTGCGCGTTGCCGGTATAGGAGGCCAGCGACATCGCTCCGAGGGCGAACACGCCATCGCTGACGCCGTTGTTGTCGGCATCGCGGAACAGGCGGAAGGTGTTGCCGGTGCCGGCGCCGCGCGCGGCCGGGCTGACCTGGCTGTCCTGGCCGATCGCCGCATTGCTGACCAGGCTGAAGCCGTCTTCCCAGTACCGGGTGCTGCTGCCGCCGACCAGGCCGTCGAAGTCCATCGCCGTGTCGAAGTTGGCCTGGGTCTGCGCGGTGACCGGCACCAGCACGACCTGTCCGGCGGTGAGTTCCACACGGTTGCCGTCGACCTGGCCCTGCACGTCGCTGCCGATGCTGCTGACCACGTCCAGCGCGTCGTCGGCACTGCCGCCGAGGATGCGGATGTGTTGCGCTCCTTCGGCCGACAACACGTACAGGCGGCCGCTGCCGGCATCGGCCTCCACCGCCGCGCCGTCGGTGACGGTCCAGTGCACGGCCGTCGCGTTCAGGCTGTTGTCGATGACCAGTTCCTCCACGCCCAGGCGCAGGCTGGCGAACTGGTCGGGGACGGACGGTGCGTCGTCGATCCGCACGGTGACCGTGTCCTCACCGGTGTCGCCGGTCAGGCTGGTGATCGTGGAGCCCAGCGTCAGGACGGTGAAATGGTCGTCGCCCGCGCCACCGCCGACGGCCACCGTGGTGTTGTCCATGTTGTGGTCGATCGCGAGGCGGTCGTTGCCACTGCCCAGCTTCACCTGCAATTGCCCGATGCCCTCGAAGCCGATGGCCCCGAGCGTCATGCCGCTGAGCACGCCGGCGTGGCCGGCACCACCCAGCGTGCCGTTGCCTTGCGCCGTCGTCGCGGACAGGTCGATGATCAGCGTGTCGCCATCCTCGTCCTGCGCCAGGTTCGACACGGCAATCTCCGCGCCGGCGTTGCGGATGGTCGCGGTATCGGCGCCCTTGCCCAGTTCGGCCGTCAGCACGTGGCGGTTGTTGTCGATCTCGAGCTGGTCGCCGCCGTCGCCCAGATACAAGGCCGTCATCGTCGCGGTATCGTGCACCTTGACCGTGTCGCCGGAGTCACCGAGGAACACCTCGAGCATGCTGAATCCGGTGAAGTCCACGTCGCCGCTGAAACCGGTGACCTTGCCGTGGCCGTCCGCGCCGCGATCGAGCTCCAGGAAGCTCTGGACGCCGCTGGCCAGTTGCAGACGGTCGTCGGCCTGGCCACCGCCGCTCAGGCGCAGGCTGGCCGCGATGTCCGACAGGCTGTCGCCGACGCCGATGCCACCCGCGGCGATCCGGTCGTTGCCGGCGCCCGCATGCACCGTCGTCGCCTGGTTGATGCCGGTGATGGTCAGCATGTCGTTGCCGCTGCCGAGCTGCAGGTCGAGGGCCTCGAAACCGCGGTAGTCGACACCCCGGCTCTCGTCGATCTCGGTCTGGTCGGCGGAACCCATGCCCAGGCCGGTCAGCCGTGTGGTCCCGAGCGCACCCGCATTGTTGGCGCTGTCGTCGGCGTCCACGGCCCGGAAGCGGTCCGTGCCCTCGCCACCGTCGATGTACAACAGGCCGGCTATCGCGCCCAGGCCGCTGCCGCTGGCGCCCAGCGTCAGCAGGTCGTCTTCATCGCCCAGGTGGACCGTGGTCGTGGTGCCGGCGTGGGTCGAGGTCACGGTGACCGTGTCGGCCTTCGTGCCCAGTGTCAGGTCGAGCTGTTCCACACCCGTGTAGACGATGCCCTCGCCCATGCCGAAGCCGGTGATGTCCGCAGCGCTCAGGTTGCCGCTGTTGGCGCCACCGTCGCCGCTGTCGTCGACCCGCAGGCGGTCATGGCCGTCGGCGCCGCCGACGATGG
Source organism: Comamonadaceae bacterium G21597-S1 (assembly GCA_027214345.1). Classification (GTDB taxonomy): domain Bacteria; phylum Pseudomonadota; class Gammaproteobacteria; order Burkholderiales; family Burkholderiaceae_C; genus CAISIP01. The sequence continues at coordinate 260,847 of JAPWHR010000003.1, read as the reverse complement.
TCAGCCGCTGCACGAAACCGTCAAGCACGCCGCCGGCATTGCTGCCTGGCGTGGCCTGGCTGCCGACATGGAACACATCGTCGCCACCGGCGCCGTCCACGCTGGTGCGCGCGGCGGTGCCGACCAGGCTGAAGACGTCGTTGTCGTTGCCGCCGGTGATGGAGACCGACGCTGCGCGGATCACGCCTTGCAGGTCCACGTCTGCACCGATGTTCTGGTCGGCGTCGCCGACGTCGACGGCCAGTGTCACCGTGCCGCCGGCCTGGATCAGGCTGCCGGCGGCCGCGCGGAAATCGTCGCCTGCGGACAGGGCGATGTTGCCGGCCAGTGCGCGGATCACCGCGGCGGCGCCGAGCAGCATGTCTTCGCCGACCGGATCCGATCCGGCCGCGTGGTCGAGCACGCGCAGGTCGATGTTGCCCGCCACCGACGTGACCTTGGCGATCCCCATCGCGCCCAGTACATCGGTGATGATGACGTCGCCCTGGGCGCTCGCGTGCAGGCTGGAGCCGGATACGTCGATCTCCAGCGGGTTGGCCGCCGTGCCGATGCTGCCGCCGACGGCGTCGAGGATGATGTCGGGTGCGCTGATGTCCGCACCCGCTGCAGTATTGACGTCGAGAATCGAACCGGCCGCGGTGAGCGCGATGCTGCCCGACAGGGAGACGGCTCGCTCCACGTTCAGGTTGCCGCTCACTTCCAGCACCGCGATGCCGTTGGCCGCGCTGGCCGAGAACCGGTTGGAGTCGATGCGGATCGGCGCTTCCTGCGTGCCGACGGCGCCGCCGTCGGCTTCGAGCGTCACGGAGTCGCCATCCAGGCGCGCCGTATCCTCGGCGGACACGATGTCGCCGTCGCCGCTGCGGATCAGGCTGCTGCCGTAGGGGTTGGCCACCCGCGCGTTCAGCACGACGTTGCCGCCGCCGCTGGCGTCGATGCGCAGGTCGGTGGCACCGGTGACGGTGCGGGTGATCGGCGCGAAGCCGCTCTTGCTGGCGACGTTGACGGTGATGCTCGAGCTGAAGTTGCCCGAGCGGTTGATCACGTCGATGGCGTTGATGTGCAGGTCACCCGCCGACGCGTTGGCGATCGTGACGCTTTCGTAGCCGGTCACGAACTCGAACGTGGGCGCGCCGCGGATGACCGACGACGAGCTGCCCGAGCCCGATACCCCGGGGGCGTCGACGGTCCGGACGTAACTCACCGGGTTGATCCGGAACACGATGCTGCCCGACAAGGCGCCGGTGTTGGCGATGTCGTCGACGACGATGTCGTTGCCCACCTTGTGGAAGCCGATGTTGATCTGGCTGGTGACATTGCCGTCGGCGTCGATCACCAGCTCCGGGCTGGGCGCGCCGAGCATGACGACGGTGGCGTCGAACTCGATGGTCTGATTCAGCGTCAGGGAGCTGGTGCCGGCTTCGCTGCCGAAGTCGATCAGCGCGCCCTCCTTGACCAGGGTCAGCGTGTAGGTCGGGCTGGGCGCGGTGTTGGCCTCGACCAGCAGATTGCGGGTGCGCAGCGTGGCGCCGGCATCGGCGTCCACCAGCGTGTCGGCGCGCAGCGTGTTGTGGCCTTCCGGGTCGGTGTCGCCACCCAGGCCGTTGGTGATGGCCGTGACCGTGGCCGCGGTGGCCAGCGTGTCCTGGTAGGCGCCGAGCGTGAGCATGTCGCGGCCGTACAGGTTGGCCCCGTTGCGGACCTTGGTGGTGGCATCCGAGCGCGCGTCGAGTTCGGCCGTGGCATCCGAGTCGGCGCCGGCGGCGCTGGCTTCGCTGCGTGCGATCACGCTGGCGTCAAGTGCGCGCGTGCGCGCCAGCACGGTCAGCGTCTGGCCAGCGATGTCGGCCGAGCCAATGTCCACCGTGGTGGTGGTGCCGTTGACCATGCCCTTGGCGATCGTCGTCGTGTTGGCGCCAAGCCCGCCGGCGTCGACTTCGGCGATGACGTCGAGTTCGGTCGAGCGCAGCGCGTCGACCTGCATCGCGCCGCCGGCGCTCAGGCTGGCGCCATCGCCGACGTCGGTGCGTACCGTGTCCGAGATCGTGGCATGGGCCTCGGACTTGGCGATGTCGATCAGGGCTCCGCTGCCGCCGTCGGAATCGGCATCGGCATGGCTGGTGCTGTCGCTGCGCACCGTGAAGTTGCCGGTGGTGGCCATCTGCGCGCCTGCCCGTATATGGGTCTGGGTGTCGTGGGTCAGGTTGGCATGGGTCTCGATCAGGCCGACCGCGATGCCGCCGCCCGAGATACTGTCGGCGTCGGCCTCGGCGGTCTGGTCGGACTTGGCCAGGATCGTCACGGTGCCGGTGGCCGCCAGCGTTGCGGCGGCGCCGAACGTGGTGCTTGTGGTGGCATTGCCGTTGGCCGTCGAGTTGCCGACGGCGCCCGCGCCCAGGCCGATGCCCAGCGTGAACAGGTCGGTTTCCGCACGATCGTGGGAGTCGGACTTGAGCGTGAACCCGGCGGAGCGGATCTGCGCGCCGTCGCCGACCGAGGCCGTGGTGCTGCCGTTGTTGGTGGCCGTGGACTTGAAGATGCTGACCGCAATGGCACCCCCGGAGCCGCCGCGCGCGGCGGCATGGGCATCGGCGTCGAGCGTCAGCGCCTCGATGGTGACGTCGCCGCTGGAGGTGACGACCGCATCGTTGCCGATGCCGGCCTCGACCTTGGACGCGATCGTGACCTCGGCTTCGCCGCCGCCACCGGCGATGGCGCCGCCGTTGGCCGCCACCAGCGCCACGTCGGCGTCGGTGTCGTTGCGGGCCGACACCACGAGGCCGCCGGAGACGACGGTGCTGCGGGCACCCAGCCAGGCGCGGGTCTTGCCCCGTTCGTTGCCGCTGCCCACCTTGGCATAACCGAACATCGCGCCGACGGCGATGGCGCCCAGTGCGCCGCCGTCGGCGTCGACGTCGATGTGCAGTGTGGAGGCGGCATCCACCGCGACCGTGCCGCTGGCGAGGACCTGCGCGTCGTCGCCGATGCTGGCCTCGGTGTTCACGTCGATGGTGGCGACGACGATGCCGGCCGCCAGTGCGCCGGTGCCGCCCACCGCCATGGCCGCCGCGGTGATGGCGCTGGAGCCGAACGAACCGATGCTGGCGGTGCTGGTGGCCTGGACCGTGACGTTGGTCACGCCCGGCGCTGCGCCCTCGAGCCCGATCTGCGCGTAGTTGCCCACGTGGGCCTGGGTGTTGCCGTTGGCCTCGGCGACGACCACGGCCGCGCCCAGGCCGCCGATGATGCCGCCCGCGGCGCCGACCGTGGAGACATGGATGGCAACGCCGCGTTCGGCGGTGATGCGCACCTGGTCGGCGCCCAGGATGCGCACGCCGGTGGCGGTGTCGGTGCGGTCTTCCAGGAAGGCGCGCACGTCGCTGTTGTCGGTCACGACGGCGACCGCACCGGCGACGCCGAAGCTGCCGCCCAGGCCGCCGGTGACGCCGAGCACCGACAGGTCGGCCTTGAGCCGCGCGTCCAGTGTCACGTCGCCGCTGCCGTCGACGCTGGCGGCACGCACGATGGCGCCCGAACCGATGAAGGCCTGGACCTGTTCGCCCAGGTTCAGGATCGCGATGCCGGCGCCAATGCCGGCGCCGCCGACGCCCAGGCCGCCACCGACCATGGTCAGCTGCACCCGCTCGCGGGCGTCGAGATCGACATGGCGGCCCGCGTCGACATTGGCATTGCGCGCGATGAAGGCATTCGTGCCGCGTGGCACCGTGACCTCGGCCACCGATGCGCTGTCGGCCACGCTGGCGCCGATGGCGCCGCTGGCCGCGTTGTCGGGCGTGCCGTCGTCGAACGAAGTCTGCGCTGCGCTGGCGGCGCTGCGCTGGTCGCCGGCGCCCAGTTGCGAACCGCCGGCACCCGACAGATTGCCCAGCAGGCTGGACACGCTGGAGGCCTGCGATTGCGAGTCCGCCAGGCCGGCGACGGTGCCGGTCTGGTTGCCGTTGCTGTCCCGGCCCACCAGCACGTTCTGGTCTTCGCCGGTGCCGTCGTTGTTGGTGTCGTAGGCGTAGCTGCCGGTCAGGTTGCCGCCCAGCGCATACACCGCGATGGCGGCGCCCACGCCGACCGCACCGCCGGCGGCGCTGACGACATAGGAGCCGACGTCCCGGTCGGCCAGCGCGCTGACCGCGATGTCGCGCCGGGCGCGCACGTCGTTGCCGGCGATGAAGGCGGTGGTGTCGTTGCGCACGATGCCCACGTCCACGCCGCCGGACACGCCGCCGAAGGCGCCACCGGCCACGGTGCCGTCGACGACGCGCATGGTCAGGTCGTTGAGCGCGGCCACGTGCACGTCCTGGTTCGCATGCGCACCGGTGGCGTCCACGTTGACGTTGGCACCGGCCGCGATGAAGGCGCGGGTGTCGGAATCCAGCACGTTGACGGTGATGGAGCCGGCCACCCCGAAGTTCGCGCCGCCAGCACCGGCGGCCGAGACGGCGACCAGGTTCTCGCTGGACTGCGCGTTCACCGCCACGCCGCGCACGTTGTGCGCCGCGGTGCTCAGGCCGAACACGCCGGCGTCGCTGAGCGTGCCGTCGTACACCGTCATCGCCGAGGACTGGCCCTTGGCGTCGATGCTGGCGCTGGCTATCCAGGCGCGCGTGTCCTTGTTGACGACGTTCACGCCGATGCTGGCGCCGACGCCCCCGCCGGTCAGACCGATGCCCACGGCACCGGCGACCACGTCCAGGTCGGTGGCATCGACGGCCGTGACCAGCAGGTTGCCGGTGGCCGTGACCATGGCGCCGTCGTCGACGAAGGCATGGGTGGTGTTGTTCAGCACGAACACCGAGACCGCGCCGGCCACGCTGACCGTGCCCGAGCCGGCCACCGAGATGCTGATCGACAACACGTCTTCGGCCGCCTGGGCCCGGACCTCGACGTCGCGCATCGCGTCGACCTGCGCTGACTTGCCGACCCAGGCCTTGGTGGAGTTGGTGACGACATTGACCAGCGCGCCAGGGGTGACGGCGACGTTGCCCGCGATCGACAGGCCGCCGGCGACGCCCAGATGCTGGTAGTCGTTGGCGGCGGCGACCAGCACCGACTGGGCGGCGTTTTCGCCCGTGTCGTCCTGGTTGATGCGCGCGTTGTCGGCGATATAGGCCTGCGTGGTGCTGTGCATCACGTTGACCGAGGCCGAGACCTGGACTGCCGTGGTGCCGGCGAATCCGGCGCCGACGCTGTAGGCGGCGATGTCGTCGCGGTTCACGGCGGTCACCGCGACCCCGGTGAAGTTTTGGCGCGTGCCGGGCGTGGCAATGCGCTGCGCGGTGAGCTGCGCGTCGGTGACGTCGTCGTTGGCGATGTCGACCGGGCTGACCTGTCCGTCGGCCGTGCCGCCATAGGCCCCCGAGCCGATCGTGACCGTGCCGTCACGCACGTCGATGCCGGCGTGCTGCGCCTTGGCGTCGACCGACGCACCATTGCCGATCCAGGCCTGGGTATTCTTGGTCACGACCGGAACGGCTGCGGCACCACCGATGCCGGCCGTGCCGCCGGCGGCGATGCTGCCGCTGACGATGTCGATCTCGTTGGCGTCTTCGGCCGCGACCTGCACGTTGCCGCCGGCGGCCACCATCGCCGCCGAGTAGGCCACCGAATCCACCGTCTTGCCGCCTTCGATGTAGGCCTGCGTCGTGATGTCCAGCACGTAGACGTCGATCGCACCGGCGATGCCGACATCGAGCCCGCCGCCACCGGCGGCCGCCACCGAGACGATGGTCTCGTCCGACCAGGCCTGCAGGCGCACGTCGGATTGCGCATCGACGCGCGCGCCGCTGGCGATCCAGGCCTTGGTGTTCTTGACGAAGACGCCGGTGTCGACACCGGCGCCGATGCCGGCCGTGCCGCCAAGCGCGACCGAGCCGGCCACGCCGACATGGTTGGTGCGGTCGGAGGCCAGAACCAGCACGCCCTGGTCGACGTGTTCGCCCACCGTGCCCTGGTTGATGCGGGCGTTCTCGGCGATCGAGGCCGTGGTGCTGCGTGCCAGCACCGTGACGGCGGCCGAGCCGGCCACCGAGGCGCGCGCCGCGGCCGCGCCACCGACGGCGACGGTATGGATGTTCTCGAAGGCCACGGCGGTGACCGCCAGGCCCTTGATCGCGCTGGTCTGCGCCACGCCTGACGCCGATTGCGTGCCGGTGGGGGCGAGCAGCCCGGCGCCGTTGCCCTTGGCATCGACGACCGCGCCGGCGCCGACATAGGCGGCGACCTGGCTCTTGTCGACCTGCAGCGCCACGCCCGCGCCCACGGCGTTCTGGCCCAGTGCCACGCCGCCGGCCACGTTGGTCATGGTCAGGTCGTCGAGCGCCGATACCAGCACGCTGCCTTCGGCGGTGATGGAGCGCGTGCCGCTGATGTAGGCCGTGATGTCGTGCGCGACGATGTTCATCGACACCGATCCGCCGAGCGCGAACTGGTCGGCGGCAGCGCCGCCGACGGTGACGCTGACCAGGTGCGAATCCGCGTCTTCGGGCAGATCGATGCGTTCGCTCTCGTCCCACACCTGCACGCTGGCCGGAACCGCGCCGGCCGGTGCCTGGTAACCGGCCACGACGACGACGTCGCGGCCGGCGACCACCTGGGCGTTGTCGATATAGGCGGTGATCTGGTCGGTGGCCGTGGAGTCGCGGTTCACGACCTCCGGGTTGGCGACGTCGAAGCTGCCGCCGATGTAGTTGTAGGCGATGGCGGCGCCCACGGCGTTGCCGCCGCCGCTGGTGGCGGCCGCAAAACCGCCGGCCACGGTGACCAGGGTGTCGGATTCGGTCGCGCGCACCGACACGTCGCGGCCGGCCTTGACGCTGGCGCTGTTGCGGATGTGCGCATCGACGCTGTTGGCGATCGAGTTGACGGTCAGCGAGCCGCCCAGCGCGAACGACACGCCGCCGCCGCCCACGCCCATGGCGACCGACACCAGCGTGGCGCTGGAGGTCGCCGACAGCCGGATGCTCGAGCCGGCGTTGCGCGCGTCGAGCGTGGCGTCCTCGACATAGGCGCGCACCTGGTTGGTGATGACGTTGAAGCTCACGGCCGCGCCGATGGCGGTCTTGCCGGTGGGCGAGACCGCGATGCCGCCGGCGATGGAGACGATCACGGAGTTGTCGGCCGCAGTCACCGTGATGTCGCCGCCGACACTGATCGCATCCTTGGCGCCCACGGTGTCGACGATGTAGGCGTTCATCGTGTTGCTGATCTGGTTGATCAGCAACGAGCCGGCGCCGGCCAGCTTGCCGGAGCCGCCGGTGGTGGCGGCCACGCCGATGGCGACCCCGCCGATCTCGGCGTCCGAGGTCGCCTCGATGGTCAAGGCGCCGTCGCTGGTCAGCGCGACGTTGTCCAGGTAGGCGGAGACATCGTTGTCGATCTCGTTGTAGCCGATGGCCGCGCCGATCGCGTTGCTCGAGGACACACCGACCGCGCCGGCGACGGCGACGATGCCGGAGTCGTCCACGGCCCTGACCGTCGTGTTGGTGGCTGTGCCATTGCCGGATTTTTCGGTGACGCTGGCGCTCTTGATCCAGGCCTCGGTCTTGTTGGTGGTCAGGTTGACCGACAACATCGCGCCCAGGCCGACCTTGCCGTCCTTGCCGCTGACGCCGACACCGGCGCCGAACGCGAAGATGCGCGGGTCGCTGTCGGGGTTGTCGTTGATGGCCGAGACTTCCAGCGTGTTGCCGCCGATGCCGATGCTGCCGTTCTGGATGTAGGAACGGGTGATGGTGGGCCGCGCGTCCGAACCCAGGATGTTGGCGCCCACGCCCAGGCCGACACCGGCCTTGCCGCCGTAGGCCACGCCGCCGCCGACGGCGATGATGCGGGCGTTGTCCGAGGTCCTGACCGTCAGGTTGCCGCCGATGTCGGCGTCGACGCCGTCCAGGTAGGCCTGGGTGTCGTTGTAGACCATGTTCAGCGAGAACGAGCCGGCGATCGCGATGCCGTCGTCGCCGTTGGTGAACGCGCCGCCGGCGCTGATGCTGACCAGGTCGCCGCTGCGGCGCGCGCCGAGCTGCATCGCGTCGGTGGTCGTGACGTGGGTGTCGAGCACATAAGCCAGCGTGGTGGCGCCGATCTCGTTGTAGCTGAAGGCGCCGGCCAGCGACTTGGAGTTGTTCTCGCTGGTCTTGACCACGGCGGCGCCGCCGGTGATGGCGAGCTGGAACAGCTGGTCGTCGGCGTCCACGTTGACGCCGGAGGCCTCGATGTGGCCGGCATCGACGATGGAGGCCTGCGTCGTGTCGTTGATGCGGTTGATGGCCACCGCGGCGGCCACGCTGATGCCGGTGGGAGGCGGTTCGGCATCGACGCCCAGGATCTTCTGCGCCTTGAGCGGCGTGTCGGCCGGCACGGGTTCCTGCGGCTCGCTGCTGGAGAAGGCGCCGGCCATGCCGAAGGTCAGGATACGCCCGGTCACGATGGCCTTGACGTCGACCGCGTCGGAGACGTCGATCTGCACGTCGGCGCGCGGATCCGCCGCGCCGCTGCGGCGCTGCGCATCGCCGATGACGGCGCGGGTCGTGCGCTCGACCTGGTGGATGGCGATGGACACGCCCACGCCCAGTCCTTCACCCTTGGCGATACCGCCGTTCCAGGCGATCTGGGTCTCCAGGCTGCCGGCATAGATACGCGCATTGCGCCCGGTCACGAAGGCCAGGCCGCTGAGCTGGGCCAGCGTGTCGCTGGTCTGCGAGACCCAGGACACGGTGCCGCCGATCGCGTATTTGCCGCCTTCGCCGCCGGCCTGGTTGAACGCGAAGCCGGTGATGGCCTCTTCGGCCTTGATGTTGAAGCCGCCGTCGCTGCCGCTGTACACGTGCGCGCCGTCGCCGACCGTGGCATGGGTGGTGTTGCCCAGCACGCTGATGAAGATCGCGCCGCCGAAGCCGCCTTTTTCGCCGCTCGAGCCGACCGGTTTGATGGCCAGCTTGCGGTCGAAGTCCGGGCTGAACGGATCGAGCGTGGCGGCCGGCAGGTTGAACGCGAAGATGCCGGTCATGTTGATGGTCTGCATGTAGGTCGTCGCTTCGACCGAGACCACTTGTTCGCCTCCCAGGCCGTCGTCGCGCAGCGCCGCCTGGTTGCCATGCGGATTGACGGCGTTGTCGCGCCAATTCACATCCTGGTTGATGCGCACCATCGGCTCCACGATGGCCTTGGAGCTGTTGTTGATCACCAGCACCGTGACCGAGCCGGCAATACCGACGTTGTCGGCCGTGGCCGTGCTGCGGGTCCAGCTGTTGAACAGGCCCGACTGGATGCCGAAATAACCGTCCAGGTACTTGTCGATCGCCTGGTAACCCTCGGCCTGCACGGCATCGAGGAACTCGCCGGCCGTGGTGGGCACGAAGGCGTCCGGGCGGGTCAGGAACGGATAGGTGATGTTCGAGATGACACGTGTGGCGCGCAAGGCGTCGAGCTCGGCGCCCGAGGCGACCGTGGCCGTGGCCGTGTTGTTCATCACGCCCACCGACACCGCCACGCTGACCGTGTTGGGTGCGCTTTCGCCGGAGCTGCTGCCGTTGGCGTTCTCCTGCGGCTCGGTGTCGGACTCGGCGGTGAGCTGGTAGGTCTGGCTGATGCCGGCGGTGACCTCCAGGTCTTCGTTGGACTTGAGTTCGGCATCGAGCCCGACGGTGGCCGTGACCGTGTGATCGGTGTAGACCACGGCCAGGCCGCCGGCCACGCTGAGACTGCCGGCCGAGCCCGAGCCGGTCTTGTCGGAGTTGTCGCGGTAGTCCTTGGTCAGCGCCTGGAAGATCTTGTCGGTGACATTGGGGTTGATCTTCTCCTTGGCCGCCTCGAACTTCTGCCACTTGGTCTTGGGGCCGTCGTTGCGGTCTTCGGAGCTCAGCCCGGCGCCGCCCGAGGCCTTGTCGGAGGCGTCCAGGCTGGCCTGCACGCCGATGCCGGTGGAGAAGCCGGAGTCCAGCACATGGGTGGCGGACAGGCTGAATCCGCTGGCGCCCGCGGCCACGGCGCCGATGTCGATCGCGATGCCGGCGCGCGCCTCGTTCTCGGACTCGGCCAGTTGCACCACCTGCTCGCCGACGAAACGCTGGTCGCCATCCAGGTTGTACTCGTCGGTGCCGGTGATGATGTAGTAGGTCGCGCCGTTCTCCAGGCCGGCAATGGCCTCGGTGCCCTGGTGGTAGACGACGGCCTGGCCGAGTTCGAAGGTCTGGCCGAGCAGCGAGAAGTCCACCGTGCCGGCGCCGGTGAAGGCGGGGTTGGCCAGCACGATGGTGTTGGAGTTGCCGTTGACATCGGCGCCGGTGAAGCCCTTGTTGTTGGTGGCGATCGGCACGCCGGCGGTATCGGCCTTGAGGTCGATCGCATCGCCGTCGATGGCCTTCTGTTCGGTCAGCGCGAGCTGGATCCATTCGGACTCGTCGCGCGCGGTCGACAGGTCGTCGGCCAGACGGATCACCACGTATTCCTGGCCATCGACCAGCCCGCCGATGCTGTTGCCGCGCCGGTTGCTGTAGACGATGGTGTCCTCGGTCTCGAGCGCATGCGCACCGACGTGGATCATGTCGAGCGCCGTGTCGACGAAGCCGGTCTTGCTTTCGTCGTCGACGGTGGGGTCGATCTCGATCTTGACCATCGAGCCGTTGTCCATGCGCGAGGTGACCGTTCCGTTGACCGTGGTCTGGACGTCGGCGGTGGAGAACTCGATGCCGAAGGCGAGCGCGGCCTTGCCGTTGGCGAACAGGCCCGATTCGGCGATGGCCTCGGCTTCGGAGGTGCCGGCGGCACCGATGTTGGCGGTCTTGCCGGCGCTGATGCTCGCGCCCGAGGCCACCGTGACATGCGACGTGAGGCTGGCGTCGGCCACGGCCAGTGCCAGGCCGACCTGGGACGAGCCCGGGTTGGGCGTGGCCTTGGCCTCGCGTTCGGTCTTGGCCTCGATGTCGGCCGTGGAGGAGGCGTCCGAGGTGATGACGATGGCATTGCCGGCGCTGATGACGGCATTGGACTGGATGTCGACCGTGGCCTTGGTCGTCGCGTGGCTGTAGCCGATGCTGAACAGGCTGCCGAAGGCGGTGCCGGTGGCGTCCGCCGATGCCGTGGCATAGACGCCGATGGCGCCGTCGCCCAGCAGGCTGGCACCGCTGCCGACGACGACGCTGGCCTCGGACATCTTGACCAGCACCTTGACCGGCAATGCGAACAGGCCGGCAACCTTGTCGGCCAGCGGCGAGATGAGGAAGTTGTCGACCAGGTTGCTGGCGCCCACCAGGTCGGCGAAGCTGCGGTCTTCGGCCTGCGCGATCAGGTAGATGCTGCCGCCGTCCAGCGTGGCACCGGCGCCGACGTCGATCGACACCTTGCGGTTGGTGCCGAAGACCGGCGAGAGGTTTTCGAGTTCGGCACTGCCAAAGCGCCGTGCACGAAAGACGATGTCGTTCGCGTCGCCGACCGGATCGCGGGTGGAAAGCGTGACGCCGGCCGCGACCGTGATGGTCTCGGCGAACGCTTCCAGGTAACCGCCACCGGTGGAGATGTTGCCGTTGAAGTGGACTTCGTCGGAGTCCAGGTCCCACACCACCGGCGGTGCGCCGGCCTGGTTGCCGTACAGCAGCAGGTCGGCCGCGAACGCGCTGTCCAGCGATTCGACGGTGATCACGTCGTGACCGAGCAGGCCCTCGATGGTCAGCGAGGCCAGCGGGTTGGCGAAGGTCAGGCTGCTGCTGGTGATGCCGCTGAGCAGGTCGAACAGGCTCAGGTCGCCGTAGCTGATCTCCATCATGCCGGTGGCCGACAGGTCGGCGTCGCGCAGCGTGATGGTGTCGTTGAACAAGGTGCCGCGCACGACCCGGTTGGCATCGTCGCCGGAGAGGATCTCCTGACGGTCCATGCCGGTGTAGTCGACGGTCTTGCCGTACAGGTTGGCGCTGCCCGCGCTGTCGGCTCCCGCGGGGTTGAAGGCCGTGCCCTGGGTGCTGCTGGCCGGGTCATGGAACACCATGCCGTCCGAGCCGCCGCTGCCGCCCGCGACCGTGCCGCTGATGCTGCCGGCACCCTCGAAGATGAAGATGTCGCTGTTGTCGTCGGCACCGCGCAGATGCTCGAAGCCGGTGAACAACATGTTCTGGGTGCGGACCTGGTTGGCGCCGGTGATGTTCCACTGCACATGGGCCGTGGCCGGGCCGCTGACGCGGTCGCCGCTGCCACTGCCGCCGCGCACCTGGTCGATGCGCGCAATCGCCGCCACACCCGTGGCGCTGCCGGCCACGAGGTCGACGTCGACACCGGTGAGGAACGCGGTGTAGTCGAGTGTGTCGACCGGCGCCGCGGTGTCGTTGTCGGCGCCGCCGTCGATCAGGCCGGTGATGCTGCCCGTGAGGTCCAGCACGAAGTGGTCGTCCTGGTTGCCGCCGATCAGGTTGGCGATGCGCGTGAAGCCCAGGCTGCCCAGCGTGCCGGCATCCTGGCCGGTGATTTGCCAGTCGTTGAGCGTGTCGGGGCCGAGCAAGCTGTTGTCGCCGTCGCCGCCATCGAGTGCTCCGGTCAGGCTGGCGCCGTCCTGCACGATGAAGTTGTCGTCGCCCGACGCACCCATCAGCGATGCGATGTTCTGGAATCCGATGCCGGCCACAATGCCGCTGTCGGCGCCAGACAGGGTCCAGTCGAGGTCTCCGCTCGTGCCCTCGAGCTGGTCGCTGCCGCCGCCGCCATCGAGCTGGATCAGCTCCCACAGGTCGGGGCCCAGCACGTCGGGGTCGATGTCGAGCCGGAACCGGTCGCCGAATGCGGACCCGATGACCTGCACCGGAGCGCCCGCGCTCAGGTCGGCCAGCGCAATGCTGGCCAGCGTGCCGCCACCGATGGTGTCGACGACGTTGAACACCGCGGCATCGTTCTGTGCTCCGGTACGCAGTGTCAGGTCGACCGGGCCGGCGGCCAGCGCGGCCGTGTACAGCGGCGTGTCGGACAGCAGGACGCGGGCTTCGAGGTTCTCGAACTCCAGCGTGCCGCGTCGTGCCGGTCTGTGTGTCCCTGCCGTCAGGCCCCCGCCAAAGGTTTGCGTGATCCACGACGCCAATCGATTGCGTAGTGGGGGCACGCGGTTGTCGAGCCGGGGGGATTTGGATGCTGGATGCACGGCCGTTCCTTTTTCTTCTTGGCACACCCGTGTGAAGGAGCGTGTTCGTCGATGGGGATGGGCGCAGCACGAACGTGACGGTTGGAGGCCGAAGGATCGCGGACGCGGAAATTGATCAAAACATTATGAGCATGAAATAGTTCCTTGCATACCACCCGAATGGACCATGCGCGATGGACTTTGTGTCACGGGACCACGCTGCGCGTTTCGTGCCACGGAACGATTCGCCCTGCAGCGGCCTGACGGCTCATGGCAATGACACTTTCCAGTCGTTGCCCGCGGGCCTGCTGCTGCCCGCGACCCAGCTGACCAGCCAGTTGTTGTTGGTCACCGGTGTGCCGATACCGAAGTCCAGCAGGCCGCTGTTGAATCGCACCTGCGGCGTCGATGTGCCGTCGGGCGACGGGGCCTGTGCACCGGTGGTCGTGTTGTCCGCGGCGGTGTCTGGCTCGGCGGTCGCCGGTGCGGGAGACGATGCCGGCTGGGCGCTGCGTTGTTCGGCTGCGAGGCGGAAGGCCTCCGGGCTCGGGATGTCGGGGATCAGCGGGCTGTCATGACCCGCGAGTTCCTGGTAGACCCGCGACGCGTCGAGTGTGGTGACATATCCGTTGTTGTCGATGTCGGCGATGATCAGCGGGCTGATGTCGTCCCAGGCGGAGAAGCCGGTGCTGTAGCGGATGGCCATGCGCTGGATCTGCTGCACGTCGTCGAGCTCGTACGTCATGTTGCCGTTGGCATCGCCGAGGTAGCCCACGATATGCAGGGCGTCGTCGTCGGCGCATTCGACCAGCGCGCCGTTGATCGTGACCGCGGCGATGTCGACGCGGTGCATGGACTTGTAGGTGGCGTCGAACGGAACCGTCGCCGCGAGCGTGACGAGTTGCAGCGCGCCCGCGGGCAGCAGCGTCGGGCTGGCGATCGCAATGCGTGCCAGTCCGGGCTGTGCGAGATCCACGTCCAGTGTCGCGCCCGCGGGCAGGTCGCGGCCGCCGCTGGCTTGCAGGATCTGCAGCAGCGCCGGGTCGTAACGGATCTCGAACTGCAGGCTGCGCACGTCGCCGTCGCTGGTCAGCGTGACCGGCAGGCCGCCTTGCGGCAGCACCGGCACGTTGACCGGCTGGCCCGGCCCGCGCATGAAATCGGGCAGGCCGAGCTTGATCTGCGTGGGCGGATTGACGCTGTAGACGGCCGTGAAGTCGCCGCCGGGTGTTCCATCCTTGTCGCCGTCGAGGTCGCCGCTGGCGCTGGTCAGCGCTTGCGCTCCGCTCCTGATGGTCACGGTGTATTCATCCGCGCGCAGCGGCGTGCCGGTCTTGAGGAAACTGAACCCCATGCCGTCGGCGTCGATCAGCAGCGAACCTTCGATGTTGCCGCTGGCCGCACCGTGCAGCACCACATCGCCCGGCAGGCGGCCCGGGCCGTAGAGGTTGAGCGGGCCCGGCTCGAAGGCCTGGTTGAAACGCACGCTGAAGCCATCGCATTCGGGTGTGAAGCTCAGCACCTGCAGCGGCATCGCGACCACGTCGATGTCGAGCATCGGGCCGGCCCAGTTGCCGTCTTCGTCGCGCGCCAGCGCCTGGATACGTGTGGTGCCGACTTGCGGTGCGTCGTAGACATGGCTGGCCTGCGTCGCATCGCCGGCCACGGTGCTTTCGGTGCCGTCGCCCCAGTCGATGACCCATTCGGTGATGGTGTCGTCGCCCGGGTCGGCGTGGTCGAGCAGCACGGTGTAGGCCAACCCCTGGTGGGCTACCGGCGGTCCGGCCAGGCCCAGTGTCGGCGCCACGTTGGCCACGTGGGCGGTGAAGCTGCGCGTGGCCTGGGCACCGGACGGGTCGCTGACGCGCACGGTGAACAGCGCAGTTGCATCGCCGTCGAGAGCAGTCCACTGGATACGGCCGTTGTCGTCGATGCTGGCGCCGTCGGGTGCAAGCGTCAGCTCGAACGTCAGCGCGTCGCCGTCCACGTCGTCGGCGATGGCCTGCACGTCCAGCGCCTGGCCTTCGTCGAGGTCGACGTCGTCCAGCGGATCCAGCGTTGGCGTGTCGTTGACCGGCCGCACCGTGATCGTCACCGTGGCCGTGGCGCTGTCGAACACGCCGTCGCTGGCGACGTAGCTGAACTGATCGTCGCCATGGAAGTCGGCCTGCGGCGTGTAGCGGTAGCTGCCGTCGGCCAGCAATTCCAGGCCGCCGTGTTCGGGCCCGGCAATGATGCGGGTCGTCAGCGGATCGTTCTCCGCATCCTGGTCGTTGGCCAGCACGTCGATGACCACGCTGTCGTCTTCGTCGACGGCCGTGTTGTCGTCGCCGGCGCTGGGCGCCGTGTTGCTGCCGTCGCCGGTCACGATGCGCACGTCGTCGATGACGGCCCGGCTCTGCAGCCGGCCCAGGCCCAGCAGGTCGAGGTACAGCGTGGTGGCCGTGCCGGCGGCGATGCCGGTGAGGTCGACGTCGACCTGGATCGGTGCGCCCAGGTCCAGCAGGCCACCGGCCGCGTGCAGCTGCCCGTCGATCCGGACCCGGTCCGACGCATAGGCCGCACCACCGGTCTGGATGTTCAGCGCCGCGTCGGTCAGGCTGATCGGCGCCAGGCCGACCAGGCTGGCGCCGGCCGCGTCGAGCAGCGCGAACTCGAAGGCGTCGCCCGAAATGCCGCCGCCGTTGGACACCAGGTCCAGCGCGACGATGGTGAAGCTCAGGCGCAACGCGTCGTCGGGAATCAGGAACGCCTGGGTGAAGCCGGACATGAAGACCGCATCCTCGGTCAACACGGCTTCGCCGTCGACGACGCCGGCCTGGCCGGTGCGCGACCAGCCGAAGTCGGCGGCCGCGGGGTCGGCCTCGGAGAAGTTGCCGTTGACGATGCCGGCACCGACCAGTGCCGCGATGCCGGTGACGCCGGGGTCGGACACGGTGAATGCCAGGTCGCCCGCCGTGGGCAGGCGCCGCGTGCCGGCGTCGAGGAAGGCGCTCATGACGCTGTTGCCGCCCGCCGCATCGGCGCCGACATGGTGCAGGCCCAGCACATGGCCGAATTCGTGCGCCAGCACGGTGACCAGGTCCATGCCCGCGAAGGTTTCGGTGCTGGCCGGATCGGCGTCGACATACCAGCCCATGCCGGCGGCGTTGTAGTCGACTGTGATCATCGGCTGCGGTCCGAGAACGGTGCTCGCCAGCTCCGCTCCCGGCAGGTCGGCGACGGCGATGCGGATCGTGTCCAGCAGACCAACGGCATCGGCGCCGACCTTGCGCCACAGGTCCGCCACCGCATCGCGCTGCATGGCAATGGCGGCCGGATCCAGGATCATCTGCGTGGCCTCGGGCAGGGCTGGCAGGCTGCCGGTCACCGGGCTGGGCAGGAACTGGCTCGTGGAGCCGACACCTCCATCGTCGTCGGTCACCGTCAGGCTGACCGTGGCCGGCCCGGTGAAGCTGAACTGGGGTGTCAGCGTGCCGGTGACGATGGTGCCGCCCATGTTCCACTCGATGGTGTGGGTGTCGAGCGCACCGGGATCGTTGATCTGCGCGTCGAACTGCACCAGGCCGCCGCCGAGCGACTGCCAGCTGAAGGTCGGCGCCGGCTCGACGTTCTCGACCAGGAAGACCTGGCTGTGCACGCCGTGCACGTTGAACGACTGCGAAAACTGCGTGTTGACCAGCTGCACCGTCGCCGTGTACTGGTCGATCTCGCCTGGCGGCGGGTCGTCTTCGTATACGTGGGTCAGGATCTGTGTACCGGTGACGGCGTTCACGTTCTCGATCGTGCCGTCGCCCCAGTCGACCTTGTACTTGTAGTCGCCGGCATTGAAGCTGCTCGACAGGAAGACATCCATGCTGACGGTGGTGCCTTCGTCGAACGGGTCCGGCGCCACCGGCGGGAAGCTGGGTGGGCTGACGATGTCGGGCACGGCCAGGATGCTGACGCTGGTGCTGGCGCTGTCGCCGTCGTCGTCCTCGACCTCGACACGGAAGGTCCAGGTTCCGGGCTGGTTCAGCAACGGCGTGAAGCTCTGTGTCGACCCGCTGCTGTTGTTGCCGAACGCTGGCGCCAGGATGGTGGTCCAGGAGAAGGTATGGGTATCGAGGCTGCCGGTATCGTCGAACAGCACGTTGAGTAACGGACTGGCCATGCCGGTGAGCTGGTCCAGCAATACGGTGAAGTTCGGTCCGGCGTCCAGGTTCATCGGCGCGACGTTGTTCACCGTGACCTGGGTCGTCGCCTGGACCGTGTCACCGTCGTCGTCCGCGACGGTGACGGTGATCGTGTAGTTGTCGCTGCCGGTGCCGCTCGGGTCGTCGTCGACATACTGGTGACTGGCATCGAAACCCAGCGGTGCGGTGCCGACCTGGTAGGTATCGGGTGCCGTTCCGTCACCCCAGTCGATCTCGACGGTCAGCTCGTCGTCGAGGCCGAGGTCGTCCAGGTCCATGCTCAGCGTGACGCTGTCGCCCTCGTCGATCACGCTGTTGTCGAGCGACAGGTTTTCCACTGTGGGTGACAGGTTGTTGACCGTGATCGGGTCGCTGCCTTCGACCTCGCCGGTGTCGTCGTCGATCAGCTTGTAGGTGATCTCGTAGACGTCGTCTTCGCCCGGATCTTCGTCGTCGACGTAGGTGTGGGACAGGCTGAACTGGCCGTTGCCGTCGCTGAAGCTGCCCACGGCATCGAGGTCGAAGGTCTCGGTGCTGCCGTCGCCCCAGTCGACCTCGATCATGAACGTGTCGCCCTTGCCCGGGTCGGTGAAGTCACCCTCGAGCGTGACCTCGCTGCCTTCGTCCAGCGGATCGGGCGACACGGTGACGGAGCCGAATTCGGGTGCGACGTTGTTGACCGTGATCGGCAGCGTCTGCGTGGCTTCGCCGGTGTCGTCGTCGATCAGCGTGACCTTGACGTCGAGGACGTCGAATTCCGTGCCGGTGTCCGGGTCGTCGTCGGTGTATTCGTGTTCATGGCTGAAGCTGCCATGGCCGGTGGGTTGCGCCGCGATCTCGAACGACTCCACCGTGCCGTCGCCCCAGTCGATCTCGAGGGTGTACGTGTCCTTGAGGCCCGGGTCGAAGAAGG
Organism: Comamonadaceae bacterium G21597-S1; assembly: GCA_027214345.1. GTDB lineage: Bacteria > Pseudomonadota > Gammaproteobacteria > Burkholderiales > Burkholderiaceae_C > CAISIP01. The sequence goes on along the minus strand of JAPWHR010000003.1, from coordinate 242,651 downwards.
CGCCTTCGATCGTGACCGTGTCGCCCTCGTCGATGTCGGTCTCGCTCAGCGCCAGGCTCTCGAACACCGGTGCCACGTTGGCCACGTGCATCGGGAACGTGACCACATCCTCGCCGGTGTCGTCGTCGCGCACCGTGACCGTGACCTGCAGCTCGTCCTCGGGCGTGCCCGTGTCGGGATGGTCGTCCGCGTACACGTGGGTGGCCTCGATGTCGATGCCCGACCCGCTGTCGTTGCCCAGGTTGCTCAGCGTCGTGGTCTCGCCGTCGCCCCAGTCGATGACGACGGTGAACGTGTCCTGGGTGCCGATGTCGGTGAAGTGGCCGCTCAAGGTGACCTCGTCGGCCTCCATGATGTTCTGGCTGCTGAGGCTCAGCATCGTGAACGACGGGGCCACGTTGCGCACCACCAGCGTCTCCGATCCTCCGGCCACGGTGTTATTGGAGTTGGCGCTGATGGTGTAGTTGTCCTGCGTGGTGCCGCTCGGGTTGTCGTCGGGATACGCATGCGACAGCGTGGTGGAGGTGACGCCGGCGCCCAGCGTCACCGTCTGGCTGGTGCCGTCGCCCCAGCCCACGTCCAGCACCGTTGCTTGCGCCGCATCGAGCGTGCCCAGCAGCGTGAAGGTCGCCGTGGCCGTGCCGTCCTCGTCGATCGGGGAGTCCACCGAGATGTCGATGGCGCTCTTGGTCAGCCGGATGTCGTCCAGGAAGATCAGCTGGCTGAAGCTCGAGGCCAGGTCGACCCCGGCATCGGCCACCGTCCACGGCAGGCCGGTCTTGCCTTCGGAACGGTCCTTCTTGAACGAGATCGTCGCGGTCGTGTTCTTGTATTCGTCGGGCACTTCGACCGAATACACCTGTTTCTTCATGAAGCCCTGGCGGTCCAGCTTGACCTCGATCGACACCGGCGCCAGGCCGGCGTCGGAGCCCGCGCCCTGGAAGGTGACGGTGATCGTGCCGTCGTCGGTGAACATGAACGGTGCCAGCACCTCGAACGCCAGGTAGGGCTGGTCGTCCGGGATATGCATCCGGTTGTGGGTGATGGTGTCGAAGTTCACCAGCGTGTCGATGATCGCGTCGCTGATCGATTCGGTCACGTCGGCCAGTGCCGGCGGAATCCACGGCGAGCCGGCCGCAAAGACCAGGTCCTTCAGGATGTTGGCGCCGCCCATCAGCAGCGCGTAGTCGCTCTTCGGGCTCCAGGCCGACTTGAGCAAGGCCTCGACGGCGCCGACCAGGAAGTCCTTGAACTGCGACACGTTGACGGGCACCGCCGCCTTCTTCGCCGGATCGAGTTCGAACAGGTCGGCGAGCTTGAAGTCGGCGATCGATACGCCGCCGACGACCGAGCCGGCGTATTGCGCGACCAGGCCCTCGAACAGGCTGTACAACTTGCCGGCGCTGTCCAGGATGTCGGCGCCCAGCGTGTCCGGTCCCCAGAACTGGTTGTACAGGTCGGCATAACCGGGTTCGCTGGTCTCGGGCGCTCCCGGCGTGCCGGGCGGCTTGGGAATGCCGAAGGCTTGGAACTTGACATGCGCGGCCAGCATCTCCACCGCCTTGCCGGCGACGAACTCCGCGGTCTTCTTGAAGAAGTCGACCACCAGCTGGCTCGGATTGGTCTCGAACACGAACAGGCCGGTGAAGTCGACGTCGGGCAAGGAGAAGTCGCCGACCTGGAAACCGTTGTTGACGGAATAACCCTCGCCGCCATGGAAGGACCAGCCGGGCAATTCGTACGAGAACGGGAAACGACCGTTGTTGGCGGAATCGGTCACGCGCACGTATAGCGATTGCCGCAGGCCATTCTCGAAGTCGCCGTTGAACACCGTGGGCACCGGCTCGGCCGGTTTGTTGACCTCGGTGTTGTCGGTCGTGTAGGGCGTGGTCGGCCCGTTGCGGTCGGGCCGGTAGTCGCTGCCGCCGCCGAGCGCGCTGAAATACCAGCCTACCGTAATGCCTTCGTGGATGTCGGTTGCCACGTTGCTCGGGTTCTGGGTGTACAGGTTGCGGCCGCTGCCGCCGACGATGCGGTAGGGATTGCTGGCGTACCAGGCCTGGTCGCTGTAGTGCGAGTTGGGCAGCGGGAGCACGCTCAGGATCTCGGTGGCCAGGCCCTGGTCGCCGGCGCTGCGCCAGATCGGCATGTCCTGGAACTCGAGCACGCCGGTGTCGATGGTGCCGGCATACCACTGCCAGACCCGGCTGTGCGGGCCGCCGAAACCGCTGGGCAGGCCGCCCAGGAACGAGAAGTCCTCGAAGCCGAAGCCCGCGATCGAGTCCAGCAGCATGTCGATGTCGGCGGCCGAATCGCCCTGGTTGTAGATCTTGGGCGCGGACGGGTCACCCGGCACCGCGCTCGGCGTGGGATCGAGCGGACGGCCGTTCGGTGTCGCCGTGACGATCGGACCGGCGCTGGTGGGTTCGTAGGCCGCCGTCTGGTAGTAGTTGTCGGCAAAACTCACGTTGTCCCAGATCTGCACGTCCGGGTCCTTGAAGTCGCCGTAGGGGATGTTCAGCGCGATGCCGAGCAGGGCCGCTTTCTCCTGGGCCCACTGGATCTTGGACTTGATGTTCTGCAGCCGCGTGATCGCGATGATGGCCGCCGGCGCGGTGGCCGGCGCGACGACGCCGCCCACGACGTAGCCGGCCTGCGCCAGCGTCAGCAACTGCTGCACCTTCTCCAGTGCCGTGCCCAGCGGCACGTCGAGCGACTTCTGGTCGAAGTCGTGCGGGTCCAGCGTCGTCATGTGGATGCCCGAGGTGACCTTGTCGTTGGCGCCCAGGCGCTGGATGATCTCGCTGTTGACGACGGTGCCGCGGCTGTGACCGATGAAGTGCAGCGGCGAGCTCAGGATGCCGCCGACCTCCTTGTCCAGGTCGATCAGGGACGCATACAAGGCATCGGCGGCGGCCTCCGAGAAGCCCGAGTCGCTGATGTCCGATTCGACATGCCAGTCGGACACCAGCACCACGGCCTTGCCGGCCTGGATGCGATTGGCGGCCAGCGCGTAGGCGGGCGGCTCGCCGTATCCGTTCCACACCGAACGGTCGACCCACAGGCCGGACAACTTGTCGTAGGCCAGCACCACGCCGCCGCCGGCGGCCTCGACGATCATGTCGGCCATCTCCATGAAGGCCTCGGGCTGCTTGAATTGCCCCTGGTTGTTGAACGAGGAAGACAGGCTGAGCTGGAAGCCGTGCGTGAGCACGGTCACGCCGCTGTAGGTCCCCGTGCCGTCCACGGCCTGTGCACGGAAGGTGCCGGCCTGGAAGGTGTTGGTGGCCTCGCCACTGTGTTCCAGGTACACGCCCCAGTGGTACAGCTGTCCGGCGGTCAGCGCCTTGCGCACGGTGGCGTCGAGCTCGACGATGGTGCGTTTGGTGTTGTCCGCGTCGCCCACCAGCGAGAACGTGATGCCGCCCGCACCGGCCGTGGCCTTGTATTTCTTGCCGACCTTGAGCGAGATCGGACTGGTCAGGATACGGCCCGGGTTGGTGTCGTCGCCGTCCGCCAGATCCGGATCGTTGACGAAGTCGGCGCCCAGGTAGCTCAGTACGCCGTCTTCGGGCCGCTCGCGCCAGTCGTCGTCGGGCCACAGGCCGTTGCCCGGCGCCTGCGAACTCACGACCAGGCGTGTCGTATAGATGTCGCCCGGGTTGCCGCCGAGCAGGTCCACGTCGACCTCCCACTCGAACACCAGGGCGTCGCTGCCGGTGCCGGTGGTGTCGATGAAGCCGCTGGGCGCGATCAGGTTCAGGATGTTGATCGATTGCAGCGACAGGCCGCGGCTGTAGCGCTCGATGTCGATCGGCGCCAGATTGATGCTGGTGCCGCTGGCCAGGTCGGCCCAGTTGTGGTCGAGCGGGAAACGGTCCCACTCCAGCGGACCGGCATACGACAACGAGGACTCGGAGCGCGCGATCATGCCCTCGACGTCGTAGACCGCGACGTTGCCGGCGCCGCGGAAGTTGGCATACAACTTCTTGCCGGTCGCGTCCAGGGCGACTTCGCTGAGGAAGGACATCGGGATCGGCGAGGTCGCGCCCACGATGGTGCCGCTGTCGGGCAGGTTCTTCAGATTGAACGGGTCCTTGATCAGGCCGATCTTGGAGCCGGTCTGGTGCAGGTCCTCGATGTCGAATGCCAGCACGTAGTCGCTGTGGTAATACATGCGCGGCAGGTACCAGTCGGTCACGAACGCATAACTCAGGTCGGGTGCGATCACGACAGCCGATGCATTGCGCACGTCCAGGTCATGGACCTGGCCCGTCGCGCGCGATGCGAAGCCGCTGCCGAAGAAGCCTCCGCCGAAATATTTGACGAACACATGCTCCTTGTTGAGCTTGAGGTCGATGGTCGTGAGCTTGACGTCGAAGCCCAGCGCCGAGTTGTTCGTGATCTTGATCGCCTGCAAGCCCTTTTGCAGCTGCAGCCTCGAGGTCACCATCAGCAGTGTCGGGTCGGTCGAGGCCGCCAGGCCATAGGTCTCGATGCCGGTGTCGAAGGTGCCGATCACCTCGCGCCATTTGTTGCTGCTGGCGGCATCGGGCGCGGGCCTGTCGTTCTCGTCGACGTTGATGACCACCAGATGGCCGGGCTGGTTCTGCCCCTGCACCCAGCCGTTGACACCGAACATGGAGGTCACCGGCACGGCGGCGAACAGCCGCGTGCCGTCGGCGTTGACGACCAGGTCGTTGATCCGGCCCTGGTCCGGCGCATCGACCGTGATGACCTGCGCCACCCGGTGGAAGTCGTCCGAGGACATCTTCAGGTCGATCACGTAGATCTTGCCCAGGCCGGCGGCGTACAGGTAACGCTCGGCGGTGTCGATGGCCAGCGCGGTGACGCCGCCGGGGATATCGATGCTGTCGATGCCCGGGGTCGACAGGTCGGTGTCGAACTGCTGCAGCGTGAATGCGTCGACGACGCTGATGCCCTTGTTCGTCGCGACGAACACGCGCGAGAAGTCCTTGGTCGCGACGGTATCGAGCACGCTGCCCACGCTGGCGCCGTTGCTGGTCAACTCGAGCACCTTGGTGATGGTTTCCACCTGCAGCGGTTCATCCGGCCGCGCGGTGTCGATGATGGCCAGCTCGTTCTGCCGGCCCACGAAGCCGTAGCCACCCTTGTTGTCGACGCGCGAGGTGCCGATCGACGCGACCCAGCTCTCGGAGCCGCTCAGCGGCTCGACGACGGGCCGTTCGACGACGATGTCGCTCATGCCCAGCAACACGGATCGCGGGACTGTGAGCGTGATCGTGCCGGCCGCCGCGTCGGCGCTGGTGTAGTCGCCGCCCTCGACGTATTCGGTGTATCCGCCCATGACGAAACCGACCCGGGTGTCCAGGATGGACTGGCCGGGCGACTCGGTCGCATGCGTGAAATTCAGGCCGGTGATCTCCAGCGTGACCTCGCCGTCCGCCGAGATCGTGGTCTGCAGGTTGGTGATCAACGGCTCGGTGAAGTTGGGGATGCTCGGAACCGGCGGCACGTCGGCCAGCACGTTGAGGAAAGGCGCGCCGGCGGGCATGTTCACATCGAGGTCGAAACCCTGCACGTTGCCGGCCCACTCGCGCCAGATCTTGATGTTGACCGCCTGGTAGGCGATCGGCAGTACCAGCAGCCCGGCGTACAAGCCGGCCAGGCCGACGCCGACGACAGCGCCAGCCAGGCCGCCGGTGGCGCAGATGCCCAGCGTGCCGATCATGGCCGCCATGACGCCGAACACATGGCCCATGTCGATGCGGATGATGCCCAGCGGCTGGGCCGAGCGCGCGATCAGCACCGAGCCGCGGTTGGACAAGCCCGGGAACGGCGGCGACGCGGTGCGCGCCATGCCGTCTTCGCCGACGGTGCCGGAGTCCATGATGGTCCACACATCGATGCGTTCGCCATTCGGCCCGACCGGCTGGTTCGTCTTCTGGAAGAAATACACCGTCTCGCCTGGCGTGTAGCCGCCGTTGACCGGCACCGCGATCTGGATCGGCCCGGTCAGGTTGCCGCCCTCGACCTCGAGGTCGAATGCGCCCAGGTAGTTGAACGTGGTCTCGCCGGTCTCCTGGTTGCTGGGCAGGGCCAGCGACAGGTCGTCCTCGAGCACGGTCGTGACCTTGACGGTCGCAGGCGCATCGAGGCCACCGGCGCCGATGGCGACCATCACGCCGTCGGCGTTGGTGACGATGCCGCCCTGTGTGTCGAGCGCCGCCTCGCCAGTGGTGCTCACCGGGGGTTGCACCTGGGCCTGGATGACCTCCTCGCCATAACCGTTGATCACGGTCACGTTTGTGCTGCCTTCGCCCGCCGCCTCGATCAGGCCATTGGCGCCGACCGTGACCACGTCGGTGTTGCCGGAGAAATACAGCGTGCCGTCGGCCGCTTCGGTGATGTAGATGCGCCCGGTCTCGCCCAGGCTCACGATGATCTGGCGGCTGCCGCCGTCGGGCAGGATGGTCACGGTGTCCGGGTAGGCGTCGATGCCGTACAGCCAGGACGTGTGCTTCTGGTAGTCGTTGACATCGGGCTTGCCGACACCGATCACGGTGGCGGCGGTGACCGCGCCGCGCGAGGCCAGCAACACGCTGTGCCCGTTGGCCAGCGCCGTCAGCAGTCCTTGCTCGCTGATGGTCGCGATGTCCGGGTGCAGCGTCATCACGTCGACATAGTCGAACGGCAGCAACACGTCCTGCTGGTCGGCGAAGTCGCCGTAGACCTGGACCGTGCGCGTACTGCCGACCTCGCCCAGCAGGCGCCGCGCGTCGAACTCCAGGCTCAGCAGGGGCGCGTCGCTGACGGTGACCGCCAGCGTGGCGATGGGCGAGGCATTGAAGCCATCGTCGGCGCTGAGCTGCAGCTCGGCGTTGCCGCTGAAGCCGGCGTCCGGCGTGAAGATCGCGAAGCGCCCGTCGGCCGACAGCGTGGTCGTGCCGTTGCTGCTCGAGACGATGCGGTAGAACACCGGGTCGCCGTCCGGGTCGGCGGCAACGTCGTCCAGCGCGATGCGCACGCGCAGGTCCTCGTGCGTGAATACGTCCGGCAGCTCGGCCGCCAGTTGCGGTCCGACGTTCATCGTGAAGCCGTAGTTGGCGAACAGCACCTGCCGATCGCTGCGGTCGGTGACGCCGTCGCCGGTGATGTCGGCGTCGGCACCCGGAGCCTGGATCTGCGCACTGTCCAGTCCGTCGACCAGGCCATCCATGTTCAGGTCGCCGGCCACCGACAGGCGCAACGTGTAGGCGCCGTCGCCGCGCACACGCAACTGGTACAGGCTTTGCTGCGTGAAGGCGTACAGCGCCACCGTGGTGTCGCCGTAGTGCTCGACCGACAAGGCCTGAAGGCCGCCCACCGTCGCCGCGCCGCCGCCGCTGACCGCCACGCGCAGGATCAGCTGGCCGCCGGCGGCGCTGGCGATCTCGCTCTCGCGCACGCTGAAGGTGTAGATGTCGTCCTGGCCGCCGGCGAGCGTACCCGTCACCGGCTGCGCGCGGAAGTCGGCCGCGCCGCCCAGGTCGCCGGCGATGGGCAGTTGCCGCACCGATCCGTCGGCCTGGTAGTCGATCGCGAAGCCGGGCTGGCCGATCGCGACCACGCTGGTCAGCAGTCCGTCCTCATAGGCGTAGCGGTAACCCAGTCCGGTGGACAGGTTGCGCACCGCCGACAGGTTGCCGTCGCCATCGTAGACATAGGTGATGGTCGTGCCGTCGGGCGCGCTGACGCGGCTGATGCGGTCCTGCGCGTCGCGCACGAACTGCAGCGTGGCGCCGGATTCGGCCGTGATGCCGTTGTCGCTGACATACAGGCGCTGACCGCCGGTGGTGTCGATGCGTTTCACGCCCTGGTGCGTGTCCAGGTGGTAGACGGTGCCGTCCGGCGCGGTCAGTCGGTAGTCATGGCCGGCAAAGGCACTGCTGGCCGGGTTGTAGGGTCGCCCGGTCGCAGCCTCGTAGTACTTGTCGCCGGCGCGGGTCAGCAGGCTGGCCACGGAATCGAGCACCCAGCCGTGGCCGTCGTCGGCGACCCAGGCGGGCCGGTGGAAGGTCACGTTGCCGACAGTCTGCGCGATGGGCGCAAACGTGAAGCCGGCGCGTTCGCCGCTGGGCAGCGTCAGATACAGGCGCGTGGCATCGGACAGCGCGGAGAACACGCCGAGATGTTCGCGGCCGGTCGCCGGCACGTTGGTCTCGATGCGCACGTCGCTGCCGCGCAGCGCCCAGCCCCAGCCGAATGCGCCTTGCTGGCCGGCGTCCAGGCTGTCGTACAACCGCGTCAGCGCGAACGTGGCGCCGCCGAGGGCGACGTCGAGGTCGACGTCGCTGCGCTGGTAACGACCCAGCTTGTCGGCGCTGTCGACTTCCACCTGGCGCACGAGGGTGGTGATGCGCCCGCCGATGTCGCGTGCGCTCAGCCGCAGCTGGTAGAAGCCGTCGGCCAGGCGGCGCGGGTCGAAGTCGGCGAGTTCGCCATGGATGCTGGCGTCGCCTTGCGCCAGCACGGCGAAGTCGTCGCTGCCCAGGCGCGCGATCGCCAGGCTCCAGGTGTCGAGGTTGCCGTCCTGCACGCTGCCGCGGATCGGGGCCGGCGCGATCAGGCGGGTGCCGGTGTCCAGGCCGTCCAGGCTCACGACGGGCGCCGTCTTGTCGAGCGGGTCGCGCACCTTGAACGTGGTGACGAATTCGCTTTGTTCGCCGTCGGCATCGATGGCCACGGCGCGCACCTCCGTCTTGCCGGGTTGTCCCGCGATCACGGTCGCACGCCCGGTGGCGTCGAGTGCGACCGGCTGGCCGTTCACGAACAGCTGCAGGCTGACGATGTCGGCGAAACTGTCGGCGATCGGGTGCAGCAGCACTTTCTGGCCGGGGATGGCCGGGAAGCTCGGTGTCAGTTCCACGTGCACCGTCGGTGGCACCGGCAGCAGGCTGGCGCGCAGCACGATGGTCTGGCGCGTCAAGGCCTGGCCGTCGTCGGCGCGCAGGATGACGACATAGTCCCCGGCCTGTCCCGGGCCGGGCGTCCAGCGGAATTCGCCGGTGGTGGCGTCCAGGGTGGCGCCCTCGGGCAGGTCGATCGCGCTGAAGCTCAGCGTGGTGCCCGTGTCCGGATCGGTTGCGTCGACGAAGAAGGATTTCTCCTCGCCGATCAGGAAGGTGTGGTCGGACTCCTGCAGCACCGGCGCCCGGTTCACGTTGGCGACCTTGATGGTCACGTCGTATTCGACCGCGATGCCGGAAGGATCGACCGCGACGAACCGGATCACATGGTCGCCGGCCTGATCGAAGGTCGGTGTCCAGCTGAAGTTGCCGGTCTTGGGCACGAACAAGGCGCCGTCCGGCATGCCGCTGACGGCTTGCAGCAGGATCGGGTCGGCGTCCGGATCGGCGGCCACGACGGTGAAGGCGATCTCGGCGTTCTCGCGCGCCAGCTGCGGAATCATCGGCACGAAGACCGGCAGCTGGTTGTTGTTGGCCACGACGATACGCACCGACTCCTGGCTGCTGCCATGGCCGTCGGTGACGCTGAACACCATGTCGTGGTTGCCGGCCTGGTTGCGCGCCGGCGTCCAGCTGAACCGGCCGGTGGCTGCATCGAAGCTGGCGCCGAACGGCAGGTTCTGCACACCGTAACTCAGCGCGTCGCCGTCGCTGTCCTGGCCGCGCAACTGGATCACCAGGGTGTCGCCCTCGGTCGTGGCCTGGTCGCCGACGGGCAGCAACACCGGCGCGTTGTTGCTGTTGCGCACGACGACGCGGAACGTCGCGCTGTCCTGCATCGCAGCCGTCAGGCCACCGTTGCCACTGTCGGTCACGGTGACCGTGACATTGTCGTAGCTGCCAATGTCGGCTGCCGTCGGCGTCCAGCTGACCATGGCCTGGCCATACACGGCCGTCGGCGCGATGGTGGCGCCGGCCGGCAGGCCGGCGATTGCGTACGTCAGGTTGTCCTGGTCCATGTCGGAGACACGCACCGGGATCTGCATGGCCTGCCCGATCACGGCCACCACATCCCCCATGTGGGCCAGCACCGGCGGTTCGTTCAGGCTTTCGGCCGAGACGATGAACACGTAGCTGGCGCTTTGCACGGCATCCGGGTCGCCGTCGCCGTCGTCGGTGGCGGTGAAACGGATCACATGGTCGCCACGATCACCGACCCCGGGCTGCATGCGCAGCGTGCCGGTGCCGTCACCATGGTCGGTGAAGTCCAGGAAGCCGGGCACCGGGAAACCGGGCTGCTCGTTGGCGATCGACAAGGCCAGCGGGTTGCCCTCGGGGTCGGACGCGCGCAGCGTGATCTCGACCACGGCGCCTTTCTGTACCGTGGTGTTGGGCACCTCCTCGGGTTGTGGCGGTCGGTTGATGTTGAGCACCCGGATCGGCACCGTGATCGTCGTACCCAGCGCAGTGCCGGTGCCGTCGCCGTTGTCCAGCGCCGTGAAGCTCACGACATAGTCGCCGGCCTGGGTGTGGTCGGGTGTCCAGACCAGGTCCCAGGTCTCGGCGTCGAAGATGGCGCCGTCCGGCAGGTTGGAGGCGCTGACGGCGACCGTCTGCGGATAGTTGCTGGTGGCGACCACATTGCCGTCGACGTCGCGGAATGCCGGCTCGTAGAACGGGTTGTCCGGGTCCCAGGCGTACGCCTTGATCAGCAGCGGCTGGCCTTCGTAGATCTGCCAGCCGTCCATCGGGTCGAACACCGGCCGCCCGTTGGCGTTGTCCACGGTGAAGGTGGTGCGTACGGTCTTCGTGACCGTGCCATCGCTGACCGTGAACGGAATCGTGTAGTCGCCTTGCTGGATGTACGACGGAGTCCAGGTGAACAGGCCGGTCTCCGGATGCAGGAAGGCGCCCCAGGGCAGGTCGTCGCTGCTGTAGCGCAAGGTCGCGGTCGCGTCGCCGCTGGCCTGCAGGTAGAAACGCACCGGATCGCCCTCGAGCACGGTGCGGTCGACCGGCTTGACCAGGGTCGGCTCGCGGTAACCCTTGGCCACCAGCACGGTCACGGAAACCTGGCTGACGACGATGCCGTCGCTGGCGTGGAAGCGCACGTCGGGATACGTGCCGGCATGGTCGAAGTCCGGCGTCCAGCTGAACAGCCGGGTGGCCGGGTTGAAGGTCGCGCCCGGGGGCAGGTTGTCGGCCCAGATCGTCAGCTGGTCCTGGTCCGGGTCGGTGACGACCAGCGAGAACTCCATCGTGCGGCCCTCGCGGCCTTCGATGGTGGTCGGTGCGGCGCGGAATTCCGGCGCCTGGTTGCCCTGGTCGACATCGAGCACAAAACGCTGCAGCGCCACCGCGCCGCGGGTGTCGAAGGCCTGGATCACGACCGCGACCGTGTTCGTGCTGGTTGCATCGGGTGTCCAGCTCAGCGCGCCGCTCAGGTTGTCCATCTCCATGCCGTCGGGGCCGGAGAGCAGGAAGTAGTAGACCTCGTGCCCGTCCGGGTCGACGGCCTGCGACGGATAGGCGAACGGCTCGCCGACGCGGGCCTGGGTCGGCGGCACCGAGACGAATTCCGGTGCCCGGTTCAGCGCGGTGCCGGCCGTGATGACGGTGGAGAAATTGACGCGCCGGCCGTCCGGCGTGGCCACCGACACGGTGCGCCCGGTCGTCGATTCCCCGGGCGCCAGGCGGCCACCGGCGGGCAGGTTGTCGGCCAGGTCGATGAACCAGCGTCCGTCATCGGACTGGCCGCCGGTCGTGCCCTGCGGCACGCCTGAGTAGCCGTCGCGCGGATCGAGCACCATCAGCGCCGGCAGGATAAGGTCGGTGTCGCCGGTATTGGTGATCGAGACGTCGTACGACAAGGTGCCAAGCTGGCGGTCGAACCGGGTCAGGCCGAACTGCACGTCCAGGTAGGCGGTCAGGTCGCTCAGCGCCTGGAACCGGGTCACATGGTCGGCCAGCAGCTGCTGGCCGTAGACGCTGCTCAGGTTGTCGTCCAGCGTCAGCGTGTAGGTGTCCGGCAGCAGGCTGCCGTAGACCAGCAGCGCACTGCGGTTGTCGTTGTCGTAGACGACCTCCTGCAGCGTGATCGCGCCCAGGTTGTCGCCGACCAGCCGGTAGTTGTCCGGGTTCAGCACGCTGCCCGCCAGCGCGGCATCACCGGCGAACATGTCCTGGTCGAAGCTCACGGTGATGAAGGGCAACGGCAGCGGCAATACCGCGTCGTTCGGCGGGTAGGTGTATACGACCGACGGCGCGAACACCGGGTTGAGCACGTCGACCTGGTGCGACTGGCTGATCAGCACGCGGCCGTCGCGCGTGGTGTGCACGACGTCGCCGCGGCTGCCGCCACTGGCCAGCGCGATACGCTGCAGCGTGGCCACGTCGACCATGGTCAGTTCGGTCTCGGCGCCGGCGGCGCCGGTGCGGGTGACCGGGCCGCTGTTGTGCGAGACGAACATCAGGTCGGCCAGCGTGGTGCCGGCCTGGCCGAACGCGATCGAGTCGATGTCGGAGTCGAAGCTCAGCTGGATCTCGGCGCGCCGGAACTCGGTGAACTTCACCACCTGGCGCCGGTCCGGCCAGGTCACGGCCCACAGATGGCCCTGGTTGTCGAAGGCCAGGCTGCCCACGCGCAGGTTTTCGTCCCGGCTGTAGTGGGTGAACAAGCCGGTGGCCGGGTCGAAGATCTCGATGCCGCTGTTGCTCGAGACATAGAGGCGATCGGTGTCCGGCTCCACGGCCAGTGCGATCGTGAGCCCGTCGCCGAAGCGGTTGACGATGGCGCCGGTGGCCGCGTCGAGCTGCAGCAAGGCGCCGCCGCCGGTGGTGGCCCACAACCGGCCTTCGCTGTCGAAGGCCATGTTGAACACCGGCTCGTCCAGGCTGGCCCAGGGCACCGCGGCGGCTTCGCCGCCGTCGTGGCCGAAGCGGAAAATCTGGCCGCGGTTGCTGCCGCCCGAGATCAGGATGTCGCCTTCGGGGGTCTCGACGATGGCCATCGGACCGATCTCGCCATGGCTTTGCGTGATGCCAGTGGCGAAGGCCTCGGCGATGAACGGGCGCAACACCGCGTCGAATTCACTCGGCCGCGTGAACGGGTCGGCATTGGGAATGTTCTGCGCGGCCTGCGCGAACAACGGATTCGTCGACGGTGTCGGTTCCGGCTCGGGCGCGATGCCGAAATTTGGCGGCGTCGTGCCGACGACCTGCGGCAAGGCGCCGAGGTTGACGTTGCTGCCGTCCGCCTGGGCGTTGATGCCGGCGGCCGGGCGTTCGCGGTTGCCGGCGACGTCGGTGGCCAGTGCCAGGAATTCGTAGCTGCGGCCGGCCTGGCCGACAAAGACCAGTTCGCCGCTGGCCGCCGGGATCTGGCGCTGCCAGATCCGGAAGTCGCCGCCGTCGGTGGCGACATACAGTGTCAGGTGCTTGAAGCCGGACATATTGCCGGCATCCACGCTGTTCCATGTGACGGTGTAGCTGTCGGAGCCGGCAATACGCGCCACCTCCAGCGTGGTCACCGGCGCGGCCTTGTCGATGCGCTGCTCCAGCACCAGCGTGTCTTCCGGCGCCTGGGTGTCGAACAACACCCGGGCGCTGGCCTGGACGATGCCGTCGGGTCGCTTGTCCTGCGGATAGTCGATCGGGAAGGTCAGCTCGTCGGTGTTGCGCGCCTGGGCCGTGAAAGCGACAAAACCGGCACCGTTGCCGAAGGCGTCGTTCGGCTTGAGCAGGCCACGCGTGGTGTCCTGCAACACCTCGCCGGTCAGCGGGTCGATGGCCTGGATCAGCCACGACACCGCGGCCGGATCCTGGTACAGGTCGACACCGGCCGACACCCGCAACAGGAAGCCGCGCGTGGCGACGAAGTCGAACTCGCCCTGGAAGTTGGTGCGGCCGTCGGGGATGTCGATCGTGATGTCGCCCACGCGGATGTCGCCGAGCGAGAAGCTGCGCGGATCGAGATCCGGGTCGAGCTGCGTGACCACGCGTATTTCGTTGACGTAGCGCGACGATGCACTGCTGTTCTCGAAGTTGACGGTATAGGGCAGTGCCTGGTCGACCGGCAGCCAGCCCTGGGTGTCGAAGGTCTGTGGACCGGTGATGGATGCGAGCCGGCCCTGGCTGGCGGTGCCGCTCAGGTACTGGCTGAAGTCCAGCGTGACGAATTCGTCGCCGCCCACCGCGGCCGGCCCGTTGATCTGGAATTCGGGCGGCAGGCCGGCACCACGATCCTCGAACGGCATCCACGGCACGTAGACCCGGAACGCCTCGAAATGCGTCGGGGTGGACAGGCCCATGTCGTAGTTGATGAATTCGGGGATCGCCGGCACCGGCACTTCGCCGGTGTAGCAGTCGCTGGCGCGTTCATCCCAGTATTCGATGTCGGCCAGCCGGTTCTGCTCGTGGCCGTACAGTGCGCGCAGCTGGTCGAAGAAGCCGAGCAGGTCGCCATCGGAGCGGATCTCCTGGCCGGCCGGGCCGAACAGGATGCCGGAGGCGATCACCGTCATCAGGCTGACGATGTGCTGCTGGGTGCGGATCGGCGGCGTGTCGCCTTCGGGGCGCAGCAGCTCGGCCTCTTCCAGCGCCGCCAGGTACAGGTCGACGAAACTCTGCTCGTCGGCGGCCAGCGCCACCAGTGCGCCGGGCGCGTCGTCGGATTCCAGGATGGCCGTGCGCAGGTCGCGGATCTGCTGGCTCTGGAATGCCACGTATTCGGCGCGCGTCATCGACGTGGCGGTGGCGTAGATGTGGAAGCGGAACGGAATGAAGGGCACGACGCAGTCGTCGGGCACGGCCTCGTTCTGGTTGTACAGGTCCATGAACGGCAACTGGGCCATGGCCGCGCCCAGCCCGGGTTGCAGCTCTTCGGCCTTGTCCTGCACGGCACTCCACCAGTCGTCGAGCGCGTTCGGACCGCCGTCGAGCAGTTCGTCGAGTTCGGGGAAATAACTGGCCATCTTGCTGCGGAACGCGTCGAAGGCCTTCTCGTGCATCTCCTTGAGGCCGGGATAGGTCGTCAGGTTCAGGCTGAAGCCGCTGAACCCGTCGGCCGGCTGGTCGTACAAGAAGCCGTTGGTCGACAACTGGCCGATGGTGTTGGTGATCGACTCCATCTCGACCCAGGGCACGCCGGCATTCGCCGAGCCTTCGGCGCCTTCCGGATCGCCACGCACGTTGGTGTAGAACTCCAGGTAGGGCAGGCCGTAGACGATGGGGTTGAACAGCAGCTGCGGCACGCCGACCTCGAAATACGTGTACGGCGTATCCAGGTTGGAGATGCCCTGCAGCGCCACCGAATACAGTGCCTGGTCGCCGGCCAGGATGACACGCGGGCCGCCAATGCCGATCGTGACCTCGGGTTCGATCGCGCGCTCGACCAGGAAGCGGTAGGGCAGGATGGCGACGCTGCCGTCCGGATTGATGACCTTGAGGTCGTACAGGCCGTGGGGTGCGTCGGTGAGGTCGAAGCTGGCGATGATCCTGCTGCTGTCGACGACTTCCCACACCAGCGGCTCGTATTCGGCAATGCCCGGGCGCACCAGCTTGACGATGGCGTCTTCATGGAACTGCGCGCCGCGGATCGTCGTGGTCACGTGTTTGCTGTCGCCGCCGGTGTCGGTCGACACGTCGGTGATGACCAGCGGCAACAGTTCGGCCAGCAGCGTGATGCTGGTGCCGCCGGCCGGTGCGTTGAAGTTGCGCACCAGCAGGTAGTAGGTGCCGGGCTCGGTCGACGGCACCAGGGCCGTCAGGCTGCTCGAGAGCGGACCGGTGTAGGTGGCATCGAACGCGGCCGAGGTCGGCACCTTGTCGTGGCGCAGGAAGATCTCGTTGGCGCTGGTGTTGTCGCCGGCGCTCAGCGTCACGCGCAGCGTCTGGTCCTGCGGCACGCTGATCTTGTACAGCGTCTCCTGCCCGCTTTGCAGCTGGGTGGCCAGCGGCGCGCCGATCACCAGCTCGTCGACGCTGATCTCCATTGTCGATGCCGACGCGGTACGGTTGTTGACCTCGCGCACGCCCTCGTGCACCTGGTTGAAGATGTCGGTGCGCACGATGACCCGGTAGTGACCGGGCGTCGCCGCCGGCATGAGCGTGTCCAGGCTCAGCGTGTATTCTTCGCCGGCCAGCAGGGTGCCGGTGAACGTGGCGCGTCCCAGCGGCCGGTCGCCGATGTCCCAGACCGCGTCCTCGGACAGGTACACGGTGTCGGTCCAGGTGCCGCTGGCCGCCTGCTGCTCGTCGTCGGGCAGCAGGTCGGTGTTGTTCTTCACGGTCCACGACAGGCTGATCGGCTTGCCGGCGCGCACGTCCGGCGGCACCTGGACCGCGGTCACGACCAGGTCGGTCGGGGGCGGCAGCTCGATCACCATCGGCACGTCGCTGGCGCGATCGTTGTTGCGCTCGTTGGCCTCGTACACGCTGCCCGAGGCGCTGTAACGCGTCGGGTCGGACACGACGAAGACGTAATAGGCCTCGGTCGGCAGGTCGGTCGGCACCTTGTAGCTCCGCGTGACGTCGTAGCTCTCGCCGGAGGCCAGGCCGCCGTCGTGCGTGATGCTGCCGATGAAGCGGTCGGCCCGGGTGTCGAGGAAGGCGTCGCGCGAGAGGTAGACCAGGTCGTCCCATTTGGCCTCCTGGATCGGCGTGTCGCCGCCCAGGTTGCTGACCGTATAGCTGATGGTGAAGTCCTGGCCGCGGATCGCGCCTTCGCTGGCGTCCAGGGCGGTGACCTGCAGGTCCGGCGGCACGTACGGGACGACCGTGATCGCCTTGACCGTGATGTTGTTGCCTTCGCCCTGGAACTCGCGCACCAGTCCGTTGCCATTGGTGTTCGGGTCGAGCCCGCGCAGGCGTGGCGAGATCGAGCTGGTCGGGGCGTTCCAGCTCGACGTGATGCCGGAGTCGGTGAACGCCAGCAGCTGGTATTCGCCGCTCAGGTCATACGGCAGGTTGACGTCGACCGTCGCGGTATAGGACTCGCCGGGCCTGAGCTTGCCGTCCTCGCGGCCGTATTTCGCCAGGATGGCGTCATAGGCCGCCTTCGACGCGACCTGGGCGTCCAGGCTGTCGAGCGAGGCGTCGTGCGAGAGGTAGATGCGGTCGATCCACGACGACTCGCGGGTCTCGCGGTTGCCGACATTGGTCACGGTGAAGGTCACGGCGATGGTCGAACCGGCGGCGGCCGAGTCGGGCACGATCAGGTCGGTCACCTGCAGGTCGGGCTCGCGGTAGACGATGGGCAAGGCTTTCTGGAAACCGTTGTTGAGTGCGTATTCGTAGGCGTTCTTGTAGAAGCGCTCGTCCGTGTTGCCGACCGAGAACACGCCGTCGCCCTGCTCGACCGGCCACGGCTGGGTGCCAGGAATGCCGCGTCCGGACACATTGGTGAACAGGTACAGGAAGTAGTCGCCGCCAATGCCGGCGGGCAAGTCGACCTCGACGTCGCGCGTGATGCTCTGGTGCGCACCCAGCGGCTGGACGTTGCTGTGCACCACGGTCTTGAGTAGCGTGACACGGTCCTGCAGCGGAATCCACTCGGGATCCTTGGACAGGTAGATCCGGTCGGTCCAGTAGCCGGTGCGGTCCCAGATCGGCTGGTCGCTGTCGTTGAGCACGGTGTAGCGGATCGTCGTCTTCTCGCCCGAGAACACGGAGGCGGCCGGCGTGACGTCGGTGATCACCAGGTCGGGGATGCGGTCGCGCACCTCGGTGGCGGTGCTGGCGCGGTGATTGCTGGTGTCCAGGTCGTTGCCCGGGCCGTCGCTGACCACGTGCAGGTACATGCCCTTGGCCGAGGGTTCTAGCACGATGGTCTGGGTGTTGGTATAGGACGCGCCGGAGGCCAGCGGGCCAGGCGCGTTGAAACTGCCCAGTCCGAACTGATGGGCGCCGATCGCGCCGTAGAACGGGTTGTCACTGAGGTAGATGCGGTCGCTCCAGCCGCTGGTGGTGGCGCCGGGCCCCTGGTTGGTGACGGTCCACGAGAAGGTGAAGGATTCTCCGGCCCACGCGAAGGTGTCCGCAGAGACGCTGTCGACCACGATGTCGGGCCGTGGCGCCACGGCCGGCGGAGTGCCGATCAGCTTGATGTGCGGCGAGCCGATCAGGTCGCCGCCACCGGCCTTGTAGTTGTTGTTGTTGAATTCGTTCGGATCATCCGGGTTGACGTTGATGGCCAGCGTGTCTTCCAGTACCTGTGCATAGGGATCGACCCAGGGCGTGATGTAGTACTCGCCGGAGACCAAGGTATCGGGCAGGTTGACCGTCATGATGCGGTCGTAGCCCTGGCCGACGACCAGCGCGCCGCCGCTGTACGTGAACGAGCTCAGCAGGATGTCGCCTTGCCCCGGATGGGGCCGGTTCTTGTCCTTGGTCAGCCAGATCTGTTCGGTCCAGCTGCCGATGTCGGTCGGCCCGCTACCGCGGTTGGTGACGGTGTAGCGCACCTCGACCTGGTTGCCCTCGAAGGCCTGGGCTGGCGTCTTGACGTCGTGCACGACCAGGTCGGCGAACGGCCACGGGTTGACGTAGATCTGCTTGAGCCGGATGTTGTTGCTGTCGTTCGGCCATTCGTCGACCGCGTTGCCATGGTCGGTGGAGACGATGATGTAGACGTCGCCGCGGAAACGCTCGGGGATCTTGAACGTGCTCGACAGGCTGCGGTACTGCTCGCTGGTGTCGAGCGCGGCGCCGTTGGTCAGCGAGCTGACCAGGATGTCGTCGCCGGTGATCTTGTTGTCCAGCGACAGGTAGACCCGGTCGGTCCAGTTCGGCACGTTGGTCGCGACCGGACCCTGGTTGATGACGACGAACTCGATCGACGCGGTGCCGCCGGCGTCGACCACGTCCGGGCCGATGATCTCGTCGACCTGCAGGTCGGGCCGTGGCAATACCGAGACCGAGATCTGCGTGTCGTCGAGCGACTGGTTGTTGTTTTCCTGGTCGTGTTCATAGACCTTGTTGCCGTTGTCGGTGACGACCAGGATCTCGTAGTGGTCGCTGGTGTGGATCGGCAACACCACCTGCTCGCGCCGGCTGTACGACTTGCCGGCCTCCAGCGGTCCCTGGTAGCTGTAGCTGCCGATCGCGGTGCCGGCTCCGGTCTCGCCGGCCTTGCGCAGGTAGATGGTGTCGGTCCAGGTGCCTTCGGCGTCCCCCTGGCCCTGGTTGAGCACGGTCCAGGACACGTCGATGGCCGAACCTTCCGGCGCGACTTGCGGCGACACGATGTCGGTGACGACCAGGTCGGGTGCCGGCGACAGCGCGACCTGGAACGGGTCGGAGATGCGCTGGTTGTTCGTCGTGTAGACGAACTCGAACGGGCCGCTGGTCTCGACGATGGCGTACCAGGTGCCGGAGATGCCGTTGGGCAGATGGATGGTGCCGGTTCGGGTGTAGTCGCCGTTCGGTGCCAGGAAGCCGATGTGGTTGAAGTACCCCATGAACTGCCGGCCGCTGCCGTCGGCGTTGGGCGACAGGTAGACCCGGTCGCTCCAGCTGTCGATGTCGGTCAGGCCGATGCCCTGGTTGCGCACCATCCAGGTGACTTCCAGCGGGCGGCCACTCTGCGCGCCATCGGCCGGTGTCACGCTGTCGATGACCAGGTCCGCGTAAGGGATCTTCATCACGTCGAACACATGGTCGGGCGATGCGGTGTTGTTGGTCTCCAGGCCGTTCTCGAACACCTGGCCGTCGGCGTCGGCGCGCACGAACAAGGTGTATCGGCCTTCGAAGGCCGCGGGCAGGTAGAAGGTTTCGCTGCGGGTATAACTTTCGTTCTCGGCCAGCGCGCCGTCATGGGCGAATCGCGCCAGCACGATGTCGTCGCCGTTGCCGGCGATCGCATCGCGCGAGGCGACGATGGCGTCGGTCCAGCTGTGTGTGACACCGGCGCCGTTGCCGACGTTGGTGACGGTCCAGGCGACGGTGATGCGCGCCGGGTCGTCGATCGTGATCTCGGGCGCGACCACGGCGCTGGTCGCCAGGTCCGCGTACGGCGCGAGGTCGACCGACAACGGCGCGGCGGCCGTGTTGTTGGCTTCGAAGAACAGTTCGGCGATGTCGGAGCCGGCATCGGTGACCACGATGACCTGGTAGTCGCCGGTGGCGTCGATCGGCAACACGAAACTGCCGGTCTCGGTGTACATGGCGCCGACGTCCAGCGTGCGGGTCACGCTGCGCTCGAGCAGCAACACGTCGCCGCTGCCAACCACGCCGTCGCGCGAGAGGTAGATGCGGTCGGTCCAGCTGCCGGTGACCGGGCTGGTGCCGGCGTTGCTGATGTCCCATTCCAGCTGCACGGTGTTGCCCGAGACGGCCGCGGCGCCGATACGCAGCGCATCGGCGCGCAGGTCCGGATGCACGATGTGCAGGTCGACGTTGCCCAGGCCCTGGTTGTTGTCCTCGTGCGGCACCTCGTAGACCTGGTTCGCCGCGTCGGTCACCACCAGCACCCGGTAGCTGTCGTCGGCAACGCTGGGCAGCGTGATCTCGACCGATGCGTCGTAGGAGGTACCGGCCGCCAGGTTGTGGCCGGTGGTCACCGTGCCGACCAGGATGGCACCGGTGAGCGCGCCGGTCTTCGTCAGGTAGATGCGGTCCGACCAGGTGCCGGCGGCGCGTGCGTCGCCGGCGTTGGTCACCGTCCACGACACGACGCGCTTGTCGCCGGCCACGCCGCCGTCCGGCGTGATGACGGCGCTGACCTGCAGGTCGGCAACCGGCGCCGGGCTCAGCGCCACCGGGGCGCTGGCGCCGGTGTTGTTGCCGTCCAGCGTGGCTTCGAACACCTGGTTCTCGGCGTCGGCATGCACCAGGAAGTAGTAGTTGCCGGTGATGTTGTTGGGCGCGAAGATATTGGCGCTCAGCGTGTAGCTGGCGCCTTGCGCGACGGCGCCGGTGCGCGTGGCCTCGGCCAGCCTGGTGTCGCCGGCGTCGAGCACGGTGTCGCTGGACAGGTAGACATAGTCCTTCCACTGGCCTGCGTCGGTTGTCGCATCGCCGGCATTGCGCACCCGCCAGGCCAGCGTGATGACTTCGCCGCCGCTGGCGCTGGCGGGCGCATCGACGACGTCCACGCGCAGGTCGGCACGTGGTGCGGAGAGGGTGATGGCCTCGGGCGTGGCCGTGTTGTCGGCGCGGGTGTCGGGTTCGAGCACCTGCTGTTGTGCATCGGCGACGACCGACAGGTAGAAGTCGCCGTCCAGGTACAGCGGCAAGGTGGCGTCCGCACCGGCCGTGTAGTCGGCGCCGACGGCCAGGGCACCGCTGCGCGCGATGGTGGCCAGCACCACGTCGTCGGCGTCGCCGATGGTGGTGTTGGTCGACAGGATGAGGTGGTCGACCCAGTTGCCCGACGTCGGCACGCCGCCCTGGTTCGCCACCGTCCAGTCGACCCGGATGGTCTCGCCGCCGCGCCCGGTCAACGGCGCGGAGAACTGGCCGACCACCAGGTCGGCATACAGATTCTCGGCCGCGGTGAAGTCGACGCTGGCGCTGTTGTTGCTCTCGCCGCTGGCGCCCTGGTCGGTGAACTCGGCCAGTGTGCCTTGTCCGTTGGTGTTCTGGTCGGCGAACAGCTGGACCCGGATGGACCCGGCACCGCGCAGGCCGTCGGGCAACTGGAAGCTGTGCGACCGCGCCAGGCTGGCGTTCGGCGCCAGCGCTGCATTGCCGGCCAGCGCGATGTCATACAGCAGCGCGATGTTCAGCAGCGTCTCGCCGGTGTCGATGTTGGTGACGACCAGGCGGTCGTTCCAGCTCGCCGGCGTCGCCGACAGGCCCAGGTTGACGTCGTCCCACAACACCGAGACCATGCCGCCGGCCTGGGCCTGCGTGGCGCCGCCGCCCGGCTGCACGCGCAGGTTCCGCACCACCAGGTCCGGCGCCGAGGTGGCGGTGATACGCGCGGTGTTGTTGCTCTCGGCGTTGTCTTGCGCGTTGCTCTCGAAGATCTCGGTGGCGCTGTCGGTGCCGATGACGAACTCGAACTGGCCCGCGCCCGACAGGCCGCCGGGCCAGGTGAAGTCGAAGCTGCGCGTGCGGCTGTCACCCACGTCCAGCGATTCGCCGGCGGACGGGATGTAACGCAGCGTGGTGGACAACACGGTGGCGCCGGTCGACAGGTTGCGCACCAGGATGCTGTCGGTCCACGCGCCGTCCACCGGCGCCGTGCCGGTGTTGTTGACGCGCCATTGCAGCGTCACGGTGGAGCCGGCAACCCAGCCATTGCCGGGGTCGACGGACAGGTTGTCGACCTGCAGGTCCGGATACGGCGTGAGTTCGGACAGCCGGGCCAGCGTCGTGCTGTTGTTCAGTTCGGCCACGCCGGGCTCGGCCACGGTGTTGGTCACGTCGGTGCCGATCTCGAAACGCAGGTTGCCCGCACCCCGGTTGCCCGCCGGCAGCGTGATCCATGCGTGGCGCGCGCGGGTCTCGCCCGGCAGCAGCGGCGCGTTCGCGTCGTCGCCCAGGTCGTCATAGTCGACCAGCAGGTTGACGATGAGCTCGTTGCTGCGGTCCAGGTTGCGCACCAGCACCCGGTCCAGCCACGGGCCTTGCGCCGGTTCGCTGCCATCGTTGCGAACGACCCAGCTCAGTTGCACCTGGCCGCCGGCGGCCATCGTACCGCCGACCGGCGTGACAACGAGGTCGTCGACCACCAGATCCGGTCCGGGCACGGTGCCCAGTCCGGAGATGATGATCTTCTCGGACACTGGCGAGGGCGACACGTTGAAGGTATAGGCGTTCAGGCCTTGCCCCGCGTTGTAGCGGCCCTCGACCAGCAGCGTGTAGGTGCCGCCGAAGGCCAGTGTCGCGACATCGACGTCGCCGCTGCTGTTGTTGTACATGTGGGTCGGGCCCCACACGGTGCGGCCGAACGGGTCGAGCAGCCGCCAGTAGGTCCAGTAGTTCTCGACCGCGGTGCGATCGAAGAAGAAGCGGTCGCCGGCCTGCGCATCGAACTGGTAGGCGTTGCTCTGCACCGCCGGATTGAGCGTGCCGCTGATCGGTGTGCCGGTGTCGATCCGGGTCGCGCTGGCGAGGTCGAGCAGGCGGAACGCATAGTTGCCGGTGGTGTCGTTGTCGCCATACAGCGCCAGTGTGTAGTCGCCGGGGATCAGCTCGAGCAGGAACAGGTTGTCCACCGAGTCGCTGTCGCGCAGCGGCTGGTTCGACACCAGCGTGCCTTGTGGACCGGACAGGGACCAGCGCAGGTAGTAGTCGGCGCTCTGGCTGTCGAAGTAGACCCGTTTCGTCTCGGTCAGCGTGAAGCGGTACAGGTCGCGTTGACCCGGATGGTCAACCGCCCCGCTGGTGCGGGTGTTCAGCTCCAGGCTGAGCTGTTCGTCGACCACCGGCTGCACGCGAAAGCTGACATCGACGCTGCCACTGGTGTAGTAGCGGCCTTCGACCAGCAAGGTGTAGCGTCCGGTCTGGACCAGCGTTTGGGTGCCGATCTGGTAGTCGTAGTCGAAGTAGGTCGGGCCCCAGACTGGCTGGCCGTTCGGGTCGAGCAGGCGCCAGTAGACGTCGCCGCCGCTGCGCGCCAGGCGGTCGAACCAGAATCGTTCGCCGGCCACGGCGTCGAAATGGTAGACCAGGGTCTGGTTGGCCGGGTTCAGTGTGGCGTCCACCTGCGCGCCGGGCACGATGTCGGTGCCCTGGCCCAGGTCGAGCAGCCGGAAGCTGAACGGACCGTTGAATTCGTTTTCGCCGATGAAACGCAACTGGTAGTCGCCGGCAGCCAGGTCGTAGATGCTGGTGCCGTCATACGAGTCGGACGCACGCAGCCGCTGGTTCGCGGCCACGCTTCCCTGCGGGCCCTCGAGGCTCCACAGGACGTAGTAGGTCTGGTTGTCGCTGCTCAGCGTGTCCAGGTAGATCTGCGTGGCCTGGTCCAGTGTGAAGGTATAGACCTGCGCCGCCGCCGTGTGTGGCAGGTTCGCGTCGACGGTCTCGCCGAGTGTCAGGCCGTGCGACTGTTGCTCGATCCTGTCGACGCGGAAGCTGTAGCTGCCGGTGCCGCTGGCGTTGTAGCGCCCTTCCATCATCAGCGTGTAGCTGCCGTCGAAGGCCAGCGTGAACAGGCCGGCGTCGACGTTGAAGTCCCTGCTGCCGAAGACCTCGCGTCCGAACGGATCGAGCAGCCGCCAGTAGGTGTTGCCGCCGCTTTCGCCGATGCGGTCGAAGTAATACTGCTCGCCGGCGAGGGCCTGGAACTGGTAGAGGTCGGTCTCGTTGGCCGGGTTGAGAGCGCCATCGACCACGTCGCCCAGCGGCAGGTCGGCGGCGCTCGCCAGGTCGAGCAGCTGGAACTGGTAGCTGGCCGCGGTGCCGTGGATGGACAACACATAGTCACCCGCCACCAGGTCGAATACCGACAGGTTGTCGACACTGTCGCTGGAGGTGAACTGGCGGCCGGATACGACGCTGCCGCGCGGACCGGTCAGCGTCCAGCGCAGGCTGCTGTTGTTGCTCTGCGCGTCGAAGTAGACACGTGTGCTTGCGCCCAGCGTGAACGTATAACGGTCCACCTCGGTACTGCTGCTCAGCGTGCCGGATACCGGGTTGGAGGTGCCTGGGTCCAGTGCGATCGTTGGCAACACCTCCGGCGTCCCCGGGCTGGCTTCCATGCGCACCGCGTCGATGTCCTGGCTCGCCCGCTGGCTGCTGTTGGAAGCGCCGAACGCGAGTCGGCTTTGCTTGAGCTCCAGGCCGCTGATGAAGAAGTCCTCGACCGGTGTCAGCACGGTACCCGGGACGGACTCCAGACGCACCGTAAGTCCGGCGCCGCCGGCGACGCGGGTCAGCGTGATTTCGACGTCGTGGAACTGGCCGTCGGCCAGGTCCAGGCTGCCGATGTCGATCGCGAAGTCGGCCAGCTTGCTGCCGTTGAAATGCACCGACAGGTGGTTGTTGCTGACCTCGCCGTTGCTGGTGGTGTCGAATCCGACACCCAGGCTGCCGGCCAGGTTGGGTTCCTGCGCGAATGCCGGCGGCAGGCCCGAGCTGCCCCAGGTGTCGGCGTCGAGCAGCGCGAAGCCGAAACCGTCTCCACGGCCGCTCTCGGGCGTGATGCGGAAGCGGAACCCGACGTCGACCGTGTCGTAGTAACCGGCTGCGGTGCTGTTGAAACCGGCGATGTTGTTGGTCGAGCTGTTGTCGCCGGAGACCAGGCGCAGGAACTGGTTGTGCGTTGTCTCGCCAGCGGGCGTGCGGTAATGCACCAGGCCGATGGCGTCGAGGTCGAAACCGTTGCTGCCGCCGGGCCCGCTGCTGCTGGTGCCGATGAGCCGGATGTACCGCGCTTCGGACAGGCCGGAACCGGTCAGGCTGAAGGACCGCGCGAACGTCGTACTGCCATGCGTGGTGTCGCCGCCCAGCGGCACCGGCACGTTGGTGTGGGCGGTGACATCGACGAAGTTCGTGCCGTCCAGGCTGACCTCGACACGCAGCTGTGCGAACTCCTGGCCGCCGGAGTCGACTTCGTAGACGTTGAAGTCGCCGATGCCACCGCCTTCGATGACCCGGTACTCGCCCAGGTCGTAGGTCACTGTGCCGCTGCCCAGGCCGAGATAGTTGTCGTCGGGCTTGCCGGTGAAGATCGTCGCGTCGCCGCCGGTGTTGTTGTCCAGCAGTGTCGTCGGGAAGTAGCCGTCGTGCATCACCTGTGCGGCCGCGCCGCTGGCGTTGTTCAGCACGTACGGCAGGCCTGCTTCGCCGTCGAAGCCCTGTGTCGTGGGGTTTGCGCCATCGGGCACGCCGGTGTCGAGCAGGGCGAAGCGGTAGTCGATCGGTGTGCCCTCGCTGACGCGGCCTTCGAGCAGCAGGTAGTAACTGCCGTCGAACGGCGTCGTGAACACCACATCGTCGGTGGCACCAGGGCCGAACACCACGCCGGCGTACGGATTGACGAGGCGCCAGTAGGCGGTATTGCGGCTCTCGCTCTGCAGGTCGAGTTGCAGGCGTTGGCGCGCGCCGGCGTCGAAGCGGAACACGTGGGTGACGTTGCCCGGGTCGAGCGCCGTGTCCGAGGCCGCGTCGCCGACGACGGTGTCGCCGATGGCGATCAGCCGCGCGGCCGAGAGGTCGTGCAATACGAAGCTGTAGTCGCCGGTGGTGTCGTTGTCGCCGTCCACCAGCAGCGTGTAGTCGCCGGCGACCAGGTCCAGCACCGGATTGGCGCTGAAGTCGTTCGAGTCGCTGTCGGCAAAATTGCGTGGCGAGACGACAAGGCCGTGCGGGCCGGTCAGCGACCACTTGAAGCTGGTGCTGTTGGTCAAGGAGTCGAACAAAAGCAGGCTGTCGGCGGCCAGCGTGAAGGTGTGCAGCTGGACCTGACCAGGGTGGTCGATGCCGCCGGAGATGACCTGGCCCGGTTCCAGTGCGCTGCTGCCGTCGGCCACCCGCTGCACGTTGAACGTGTAGTTGTTGCTGCCGATCGAATTGCGCCGCCCTTCGATCAGCAGCGTGTAGGTGCCTGCCAGTTCCAGTGTGCGCAGGCCGCCGTCGGTGCCGAAATCGGTCGCGCCCCAGACGACCCGGCCATACGGGTCGATCAGCCGCCACCAGGCGTTGCCGGCGGTCTCGGCCTGGCGGTCGAAGAAGAAGCGTTCGCCCGCGGTCGCGGTGAATTGCCACGCGTCGGTCTGGTTGGCTGGCGAGAGCTGGCCCGTGACCGGTGTGCCGGGCGTCAGCGCCGTGGCCTGTGACAGGTCGAGCAGCCGGAAGCGGAATTCGCCGGTGAAGTCCTGGTGGCCGTCGATGGTCAGCGTGTAGTCGCCGGCGACGAGGTCGAACATCGACAGGCCGTCGACGGAATCGCTCTGCTGGAAGTGACGGCCGCTGACCAGGGTGCCGCGGGGCCCGGTCAGCGTCCAGCGTACGTTGGAGCTGTCGGTCAAGGCGTCGAGGTACAGGCGCGTGTGCTCTTCGGTCAGCGAGAACGTGTAGTGCACGACCTGGCCGACATGGTCGATGCTGCCGATGACGACCGGCTCGACGACACCGGCAAGTGTCGCGGCGTGGTTGTTGCCGGAGGCATCGGCCGCCGTGTTGCCGCTGGCGTCGTCCGCCTGGAGGTAGGCGACCAGGCCGGTTTCGATGCCTGTGAGGGGTGCGCCCATCGTGGCCACGATGTCCGTGTTGTCGCGCGCGATGTTCCAGATGCGCACCTCGTCCAGGCTGCCGACCAGGTTGGCATGGCCGGACACGGACTCGACGGCGGTTCCGAGGTACACCGGGTTGGTGTTGCTGCTGGCCGGGTTCTTGCGCAGGTTGGTCATGGCCGCCAGTTGCACGCCGTCGACCAGCACCCGCGCCGTGCCCGCGTTGCGGTCCATGACCGCGGCGACGTGGTGCCACTGGCCGGCGGTGACGGCGCCGGCGGCGGTTTGCGTGCTCTGGGCACCACCGTCGCCGGTGGAGAACAACACCGTTCCATTGGAATGCAGCCACAACGAGTAGGTGCGCGCCGACGCGTCGTCCGGATCGCCTTTGTAGATCAGCGGGGTCCAGGTGGTGTCGAAACGGTCGACCCTGACCCAGGTCTCGATCGTGACGGTCTCGGTCAGGTCGAGTGCGGCATCGTGCGCGATCTGTGCCGACTGCAGGCCATTGAAGTGCAGTGCGCCGCTGAATGCTCCCTCGCCCCAGGGTTCAGGCATGCCGACGACGCCGTCGGGCGTGATCGCGATCGTCTGGTCCTGCACCGCACGCACCTCGAACGCGTAACTCGACGTGCCGTTGCCGCTGTCGCGGCGGCCTTCGATCAGCAGCGTGTAGTTGCCGTCGTAGGGCAGCGTGCGCAACTGTACGTCGTCGGACGGAAGGTAATTCGCGCCCCACAAGCTGCGGCCCCAGGGGTCGAGCAGGCGCCAGAACGGATAACCGCCGCTGGCGGAGACCATGTCGAAATACAGGCGTTCGCCGGCGTCGGCGCTGAACTGGTAGGCGTTGGTGACGGTGGCCGGCGTGAGTTCGCCGCTGATGACGGTGTTGCGTTCGAGCGCAACCGCGTCACCGAGGTCGAGCAGCCGGAAACCGTAGTCGCCCGACGCATCGCCGCTGCCGTCGACCCGCAGCGTGTAGTCGCCGGCGACCAGGTCGAGCACGCTCAGGCCGTTCTGCGAGTCGCTTTGCTGGAACGGCCGGTCCGACACCACGCTGCCGCGCGGGCCGCTGAGATACCAGCGCAGGTTGTAGTGGTCGGTCAGCGAGTCGAAATACAGGCGGGTGTCGTCGGCGAGCGTGAACCGGTAGTAGTCGGACTGGCCATAGTCGATGCTGCCCGCAACCACGCCGGCGGTGTTTGCCCAGACGTGTTCGACCGTTCCATCGTTGCCGCGCCCGGTCGTGTCCGCCAGCGTGTTGCCTTCGGCCTCGTCCGCTTTCAGGTACAGCACCAGGCCGTCTTCGTTGCCGGTCAGCGGCTGGTCCTTGTGGTCGATGATCTGCTGCGCGGTGCGCACCGTGTTCCACAAGCGGATGTCGTCGACCTGGCCCAGAAAGTTTGGATTGCCTTCGGGCGATCGACCGATGAACAAGGCGTTGTCGTTGGAGCTCGCAGGCGTCTTGTTCAAGGCGCCGCTGGCCGCCTCGACTCCGTCGATGTAGATCTTCATCTGCCCGGTGTCGCTGTCGCGGTCGAGCACCGCGGCCACGTGGTACCACCGATTCGTGACGATGGATCCGGCCGCGGTGCTGATGGTGTTGTTCGCGTTGGCGCCGCTGGACAGGTGCAGGTAGCCGTTGTTGTTCAGCCACAAGGTGTAGGTGCGCTGATTGCTGTTGCCGTTGCCCTTGTAGAACAGCGCCTGCCAGGTGCTGGCATAGGCGTCGACCTTGAACCAGGCCTCCAGCGTCAGCGATCCGGTCTGGTCGATGTCGTCGCTGTCGGGCACCTGGCCATGGCGCAGGCTGTCGAGGTCCAGCGCCTGGCCCAGCGGGCCGGGCCGGAAGTTCTGTACCAGGCCGTACGACTCGCCGGGTACGATGTCGGCGAAGTCGTCGGTGATCTCCAGCAGCCGGAAGTTGTAGTCGATGGTCGAGGCGTATTGGGTCTCCCAGATCCGGCCTTCGACGATCAGCGTGTAGCGCCCATCCTGCGGCACGGTGAACAGGTCGACGTCGTTGAAATGCAGCGGCCCGAACACCTGGTTGCCCATCGGGTCGAACAGGCGCCAGCTGAGGCGGTCGGTGCTGACGTTCAGGCCTTGCTGGTCGAGGTAATACCGCGTGCCGGTGGTGGCGTCGAAGCTGTAGATGGCGGTCGTGTTCGACGGGTCGAGCGTGCCTTCGACCGTTGTGTTGCCGTCGAAGTGGGTGGCATTGGCGATGTCGAGCAGCCGGAAGCGGAAGCTGCCGGACTGCGTGTCGGGGGGGTCCAGTGTCAGCGTGTAGTCGCCCGCGATCAGGTCGAGCAGGGGACTGGTGCCGCCCAGTTCATGGGACTCCGAGCCATAAAAGCGGCGGCTGCCGATTTCGGTGCCGCGCGGACCGCTCAGCGACCAGTAGATGTCCGGGTTGGCGTTGTTCGGCGCCAGTGCGTCGAACAGCAGCTGGCGTGCCTCGGTGAGGCTGAAACGGTAGATGGCGCGTTGACCCGGTTGGTCGAACGTGCCGCTGATGGTCTCGCCCACCGTCAGGGATGCGCTGATGTCGACGAGCTGGTGCAGGTTGAAGCTGTAGTTGCTGGTCGCGACGGTGTTGACGATGCGCCCCTCGACCAGCAGGTAGTGGTTGCCGCCCGCCGCAAAGTTGCCGATCTCCCGGTCGTTCGGCCAGTCGTAGCCGCCCCAGACCTGGTTGCCCTGCGCATCGATCAGCCGGTAGGTGGCGTCGTAATAACCGCGGTAGCTGATGTGGTCGAGGTAGTAGCGTGCACCGGCGAGCGCGTCGAACCGGTAGACATGGGTTTCACGCGCACTGTCGAGCGTGGCGTCGATGACCGTGCCTGGAATGAAGTCGACCGCCGCCTCGGCCAGCGCGAAGATTCGGAAGCGGTATTCGCCGGCGGTGTCGCCGCTGCCGTCGAGTTCCAGTGTGTAGCTCCCGGGGCCCAGGCGAAGCACCGGATTGGCATGGCTGAATTCGTAGGAATCGGCGTTCTGCAGCGTACGGCTGAGGACCACGCCATCGGGGCCGGTCAAGGTCCAGCCGATCGCCTTGTCGGTGAGGCTGTCGAAATAATACAGGTCCTCGCTGGCGAGCTCGAAGGTATAGGTGTTTTTCTGCCCGGCGGCCTCGAGGTTGCCAACGATCTCCTGACCCGGCACCAGTGCCACCGGGGCGGGGTCTTCGGGCACCGGCTGGATGTTGAAGCTGTAGTCGTACGCGTTCGAGTGCCAGATCCGGTTCTCGACCAGCAGCGTGTAGCTGCCGCTGCGGCTCAGCGTCGTCACGTCGACGTCGGAGCGGAAATTGACCGGCCCCCAGACCTGTCGCCCGTGAGGGTCGATCAGCCGCCAGGTGACGTAGTCATCGTGTGTTGGATTCTGCGTGAGATGGTTGAAGAACAGCCGCTCACCAGCCACCGCGTCGAAGCGGTAGATGTCGGTTTCGTTGGAGGCGAGGCTGCTGCTGATGTCGTCGCCGGGTGTGATCGGCGTGGCCGTCGCGATGTCCAGCACGCGGAAGCTGTAGTCGCCGGTCGTGTTGCCGTAACCCCAGATCTGGATCTGGTGACGGCCGGCCACCGGCAGGTCGATGACCGGGTTGGTGCTGCCGAGTTCATGCGACTCCGAGTAGTAGATGCCGCGGTCGCCGATCTCGGTGCCGCGCGGGCCGATCAGCGCCCAGCGGAAGTTGCCGTTGTTGTTGGGTGCAAAACCGTCGAATACGATCCGCGCCGGTGCGCCGATGTCGAATACGTAATTGTCGACTTCGCCGGCCACGCCCAGGTTGCCGGACACCGTGGACGGCAGTGTCGCGCTGCTGGGGTCGAGTGTGATCTCGGTGCCGGTGAGTTCGGGCACCGGGGTGTTGTCGATGAAGTCGAGCTTGAAGCTGTAGTCGACCGTGTTCGGGTTGTAGATACGGCCTTCGAGCACCAGGTAATAGGTGCCACCCAGGCGCAGGTGGGTCGCGCCTCGGTCGTTGAAGTATGCGGAGCCGAACACCTGATAACCGGTGGCATCGAACAAGCGCCAGTACGGATCGCCGTTGCCCAGCGCGATGCGGTCAAAGCCGATGTTGTCGCCGCTGCTGGCCTCGAAGCGGTAGACCCGCGTTTGGCTGCCGGGGTCCAGGCTGCCGTCGACCTGGGTGTCGAACGTGATCAGGTTGTCGGCGCCGGCGCTCGCGCTTGCCAGGTTCAGCAGCTGGAACGCGTAGCCGCCGGACTGGCCGTTGATGCCGCGCACGGTCAGTGTGTAGTCACCGGGCGCCAGCATCAGCAGCGGGGTGGACGTGCCGTAGTCGATGCCGTCGGCCTGGGAGAAACCGCGGTAACCGGCCACCGTGCCGTCCGGGCCGACCAGGGTCCACTGGAAGTTGTTGTTTTGCGTCAGCGCGTCGAACAGCAGCAACGGCGGGGTTTCTCCGACGCTGAAGGTGTAGTTGGCGCGCTGGCCGGGTTGCGTCAACGCCCCGTCGACCCGGCTGTCGAATACCAGCGCCTCGGAGCTGTCGTTGATCGACAGCAGCGCGAACTGGTAGTGGCTGGCATTGTTGTGGCCGATACGTCCTTCGAGCGCGAACGTGTAGTCGCCGCCGCGTGCGGCCGTGAAGGTGTCGACATCGTTGCTGAACCACTGGGGCCCGTACACCAGGTTGCCGACCGGATCGAAGATGCGCAGCGACAGGTTGTCGCCGCTGATGTTCTGGTAGTCGAAATACAGGCGTTCGCCGGCGCTGGCGGTGTAACGGTAGAGGTGGGTTTCCCGGCCGGGCGGGTTGACCAGCGTGCCGTCGTTGCCGGCGCTCGAACTGTCGATGAATGACTCGCCGTCGGTTTCGTCCATGCGCCAGTACCCGACCAGCCCGGCCTCGTTGCCCTGCAGGCTGTTCTGGTAGGTGGCCGCGATGTCTTCGGCGCTGCGCGCGACGTTCCAGATCTGGGCCTCGTCGATCTGGCCGCGCCAGGGGTAGTTGGCGCCGGAGCCCGATCCGATGCGCAGCTCGGCGCTGGAATGGTTGATGGTCGCGACGTAGTCCTTGCTGGCGCTCAATACGCCGTTGATGTAGAGCTTGAGCGTCGTGCCGTCGAAGGTGCCGGCGACATGGGTCCAGGTGTTGTCGGCCAGATCGGCGCTGACCTCGTTGGTGTTGTACTGGTTGACGAAGAAGTGGATCCGGCCATCGGTGAAGTTGGTCAGACCGTATCCGTCGTTCCAACTCTGGCTGCTGCTCTTCATCAGCACCCCGCCCCAGGTGGGCAGCGCTGGATCCTGGTAGACCCAGGCCTGCAGCGTCAGTTGTTCCGGCTTGAGTGCATCGCTGTCGGCGACCGCGACATAGCGGCTGCCCCCGTTGGACAACAGGGCGCCGTTGGGGGCGGGTGGCGTACTCAGCGGCGCTCCGGAGGGCGATCGGAACTGGTTGGCGTTGATGCCGGCGTCGCCCAGCGTTCCGGTGACGACGGCGTCGGCCGCGATGGCCGTTGCCGACGCCAGGTCCAGCAGGCGGAACGCATAGTCGCCGGTGTGATCACCTTCCCCGTCCACGGTCAGGGTGTAGTCGCCGGCGCGCAGCAGCAGGCTGCTGTTGCCGCCGATCTCGTGCGAGTCTGAGTACTGCATGCGCCGGTCGGCGATCAGGGTGCCGCCCGGGCCGACCAAGGACCATGTCAGGTAGTAGTCGTTGGTCAGCGAGTCGAACAACACCCGGGTGTCGGACGCCAGCGTGAAGGTGTGGTGTTCGCGCAGGCCCGCCTGGTCGATACGTCCGGTGACCAGGTCGTCGAGCGCCATGGCCTGGCTGGCGTCGTCGTCGATCAGTGCGACGTTGAAGCTGTAGCTGGCGGTGCCGCTGGTGTAGGCGCGGCCTTCGATCAGCAAGGTGTAGCTGCCATCGATGGCCAGCGTCTGCTCACCGATGTCGTTGTTCATGTGGGTCCGGTCGACGACGGTGCGCCCGAACGGGTCGATCAGGCGCCAGTAGATGTCGCCGGTATTGGAGAAACGGTCGAAGTAGAAACGCTGGCCGGCCACGACGCTGAATCGGTAGGCGTCGGTCTCGTTGGCCGGCTCCAGCGTGGCGTCGACCCGGGTCCCGACGGTCAGTTCTTCGGCCTGCGCAAGATCGATCAGGCGAAACGCATAGTCGCCGGTGGTGTCGGCCACGCCGTCGACCGTCAGCGTGTAGTCGCCGGCGGCCAGGTCGAATGCGACGTCGCCACTGCGCTCGTACGAGTCGCTGGCTGTGAAACTGCGGCCCGAGACGACGGAGCCGCGCGGTCCCTCGAGCGACCAGCGCATGTCGGCGTTGTTGGTCAGCGAATCGAATACGACCCGCACGTTGTCGTTCAGCGTGAAGCCGTAACGGTCGGTCTCGCCGGGTACGTCGAGCGAACCGTCGATGCGTGGCGCGACGGTCTCGCCGGACAGCAGGACCCGGGGCTCGAACGACTCGAACACCAGGGGCTTGACCCGGGCTGGCGGGCGCTTGAAGCGTTGCAGTGCGCCGGCGACCAGGCGGCCGATGAGGGATCGTGCCGGAGGTGCCGGCTCCGGCGATCTGGTGCTGTGCCGGTCGCGCTGGGCGACGGGCTTTCGCGTGACATGATCCTTGGGCATGGTCAGTCCTCTCGCTACGCAACTCCCCGCATCAAGACAAACGGCCAGGGTGCGGATACACCCTGGCCGGTAAGCATCCCCATCCTGATTGCAACTTTTACGCCGGGCGGGGGACTCGGCGCTTGCGCAATGTCAACTCATTTCGTGCGACGACGCGCCCACAGCAGTGCGGCCACACCCACGCCGAGCAGGGGCAGGGTTCCGGGCAATGGCATCGGGTTGCTCGCGCGCTGCAGCACGGTGACGGTGGAGCTCACCGGTGAGAACGGGTAGTCGCAAAAACCGAAGAAGTCGTCGCAGGAAAAGTCCACGGTGGTCGTGGTGCCGGGCAAGGCCAGCGGGTCGATCGTGAATACCAGGTCCATCAGGGAGCCGGCGCCGGGGGTGGCACCCTCGGGAAACGGGTAGGCCAGCGACAGGATCAAGGTCGACGCGGTCGGCACGGTCATGTCGATGAAAAACAGGGGATCCGTCGGGTCCGCACCCAGCAGGCTGACACCGGGCCCCGTCGGGTCGAAGATGTCGAAACCTCGGATCGTCCCAGGCGCGCCGCCTTTGAATGTCAGGATGGTGGAGTCGTACACCACCTTGACGCCGACGGCAAACACGGCATCGAGGACGGGGTCGACTGGAACGGCCACCGTGTCGCTCAGCACCACGGTCACGTCGCTGCCAGCCTGGCCTTCCACGTCTTCGGTCGTGACCGGAAGTGCCTGGGCGATACACGTGGACATGGCCAACACCAGTCCGATGAGAAATTTCTGTTGTTGCATGTTGTTTCCTCGCGACACGTTTCGAGGGTCAAGCATATGTCGTGCCCGCCACCATGTTTTTCCGCGTTTTCAACGCTCTTCGGGAAGCTCCCGAACGTGGGGGCATCCAACTGTAAAAAATATCGACGCCCTGTGACCGTGATCCGCACAGCGCGCATGGCGGCACAATGGCGCGATGAAACGATGGGGACGCGGCCTGCTCTGGGCGCTGCTGGTGCTCGTGGTGGCCGGGGCGATCGGCCTGCTGGGTTTGCAGCGCTGGGTCGGCTCGGACGATTTCCGCAGCCGGGTGCAGTCGCAGGCCGAGCGCATGCTCGGCGTACCGGTGGAACTGGGGCGATTGACTGTCGATGCCTGGCCGGCACCGGCGGTGGCGGTGGACGAACTGGTGTTGCGCACCGGGGCGCCGTTGACGGCGCAGCGCATCGAATTGCGGCTGCAATTGCATGAACTGCTGGCGGGCCGGCTCGTGGTCGCGAGTCTGGTCGTGCGCGGCGCCGACCTGCCCCAACGCGGCATCGACGCATTGCTGGCCGCCATGAACGGGGGCACTGGCCGCTCGCAGGACGGCGCGGGTGCCGGGCAGCCCTCGGGCACGGCTGGCCCGCCGCTGCTGCTGATCGCGCGCCGCATTGTGCTCGAGGACGTGACCTGGCGCAATCTGCGCGGGGACGCCACGACCTTCGGTGCCGACGCCGAACTCGACCCGCAAGGCCTGCCGCAGAGCCTGCACCTGGCGGTGTCGGCAGGCGCCTTGCAAGGCGCGCGGGTCACGGCGACGCGGCGCCAGGCGGCGGCAGCCGGCGCAGCCGACGCGGGGGCGCCGTCGTGGGATATCCGCATCGCGCATGCGGGCGGCACCATCGAGGGGCCGATGACGGTCCGCTTGCCGCAGGGCGAGGAGACGCAGTGGTCACTGCGCGGGCAGTTCGAGACCCGCAACCTGGAACTCGGCGCATTGCGCAAGGGCGCGAGCGGGCCGTTGAGCGGTCGCCTGCGCGCCAGCACGCGCTGGAGTGCAAAGGCGGCGTCTACCGCCGGCCTGGCCCAGGCCCTGGTGTCGCAGAGCACGTTTGCGGTTGACGACGCGGTGGTGCAGGGCATCGACCTGGCCAAGGCGGTGCAGACCGTGGGCCTGAGCCGCGGCGGGCAGACCCGGCTCGACAGCTTGTCCGGTCAGGTGAGCACCCGCGGCACAGCCATCGTGCTGAGCAATCTGGCGGCCAGCTCCGGCGCACTCAGTGCCACCGGCGACGTGAACGTGGCGGCGAGCCGTGTCTTGTCCGGTCGCGTCAACGTGCATCTGGCGGCGAAGATGGTCGGAAAGGCGGTGGGTGTGCCTTTGGTGGTCGGCGGCACGCTCGACGCGCCGACGGTGACGCTGACCCGCGGCGCGATGGTGGGCGCGGCCATTGGCACGCTGGTGATGCCGGGCGTCGGTACCGGCGCCGGCGCGTCGGTCGGAGAGGCCGTCGGCGAGAAACTCAAGGGCCTGTTCGGCAAGTGAGGGTGTTCAGTCCCGGTAGCCGGGGTCCATGCGGTCGAGCTTGCGCAACAAGGCCGGCCAGACCAGCGCCGCGCCCTGGCCGACGGTGACGGTCTTCATGACCGCGTTCATGCCCTGCAGGATCTGCGGGTCGATCGGCGTCAACGCCTTGCCGCCGGCCAGCGCGTCGACCTGGATGCGGCAGGTGTTCTCGAAGGTGTACATGGACAGGAAGGCGTCGGCGATGGTCCTTCCGACCGTCAGCAGGCCGTGGTTGCGCAGCATCAGGAAGGTTTTGTCGCCCAGGTCAGCCTGCAGCCGCGGTTTTTCCTCGTCGCGCAGCGCAACCCCTTCATAGTCGTGGTATGCAAGGGAAGCAAGCACAAACGTCGACTGCTGGCTGATCGGCAATACGCCGTCCTGCTGGGCGCTGACCGCGATGCCGGCCCGGGTGTGGGTGTGCAGCACGCAGCCGGCGTCCTTGCGCGCCTGGTGGATGGCGCTATGGATGGTGAATCCGGCCGGGTTGACCGGGAACGGTGAGTCCGAGAGCTTGTTGCAGGACTGGTCGACCTTGACCAGGCTGCTCGCCGTGATCTCGTCGAACATCATGCCGTAGGGGTTGATCAGGAAGTGGTGCTCGGGGCCGGGAATACGGGCACTGATGTGGGTGAACACCAGGTCGCTCATGCCATAGGCGGCGACCAGGCGGTAACCGGCGGCGAGGTCGACGCGCAGTTGCCACTCGTCGGCACTGACCGATGATTTCAGGGACGGGATCTGCATGGGGCGCTCCGGCTGGTAAAACCGCAGTATGACGGAGCGCCGCGTGCATGGCGACCGCCTCGGCGACAGCCGGTTGGCCGATGCACGGCCAGGCGGGTTGCCGCGCCGGCCGCAGGGGTGTCAGTCGGCGTGCAGCCGCTGCGCGGCCCACAGCACCTGGTCGACGACGCCGCGCACGTTCTTGCGGTGGGTTTCGTCACGCAGCTGTCCGTCGGCATCGAATGCGTCGGCGGCGCGGCCTAGGGCAAAGGCCTTGGGCGCCAGCCAGCACTGGGAGTTGATCAGCAGGGGGGCCAGGTGGCTTTGCGAACGCAGGCCACCGAGTGCGCCGTTGGACGCGCTGAGCATGCCGACCACCTTGCCGCGGAAGGACTTGAAGCCGTCCGTCCAGTCCGGGTCGGACTTGATCGGGCTCGACACCCAGTCGATGGTGTTCTTGAGCAGGGCGGTGTAGGAGCCGTTGTATTCCGGCGAGCAAATGATCCAGGCCGGGTGCTCGAACATCAGCTGCTTGAGCCGCACCACGTCGGCCGGTGTGCCCCGGGCTTCCAAGTCGGCGTTGTACATCGGGATGTCGAAATCCGCCAGCTCGAGATGGCTGACCTCGGCGCCCGCGTCGCGGCCCATGGCGGCCGCGACCGCGGCCAGGCGCCGGTTGAAGGATTGCTGGCGGGTGCTGCCCGCGAATACGAGTAGTTTCATGGCGTGATTGGAGCACATGCGCTGCCGAACTCATGCGAGACCGCGCTTGTCCCTGTGTGACGATGGGGTCCGGCCGGGACGGCCGCGCGGCGATGCTGCGCTGCTAAAATGTACAAAATTATCCATTTTGTACAAAATGATCACTCTCCCATTGAGCGAATTCCGGGCCCATGCGTCGTCGACGCTGGACCTGGTGCAACAGGGCCAGACGGTGCGCATCATGCGCCACGGCAAACCCGTGGCCGACCTGGTGCCGGTGCGCGAGCAGGCGGGCGACGATCTGCCGAACTGGAAGCGGCCGTTCGCGCCGGTGCAGCTGCCGCCCGGCGTGTCGCTGGCGCAGGCGGTGCGGGACGATCCGGACCGGGTGTCGGCATGACGGGCGATATGCCGGCGCGCGCCCGTACCGTTTCTGTGGCAGGGCTGGATCTGGCCGTGGCCAGTGCCAACGGCTTGCGGGTGATGCTCGATGCCTCGGCCCTGCTCAAGCGTTATGCCTCCGAGGCCGGGCACGAGCGGGTGCTCGATGTGTTCGCGCAGGCCGACGGCCTGCTGGTCGCGGCCCATTGCCAGAGCGAGATGGCGGCCGCGTTGTTGCGGCGCCGGCGCGACGGCTGCCTGTCCGAGGCCGAGTTCGAGCGGGTCTGGGCGGCCGCGCGGCGGGACGTGGCCGACATGGTGCGGGTGCCGCTGGACGACCATGTCGAGCGCTTCGCCTTTGCGGCGATGGAGCATGAACCGTTGCGTGTGACCGATGCCCTGCACGTGGGCAGCGCGCTGGCGGCGAACGTGGATCTGTTCGTGACGGCCGACCGGCGCCTGGCGCAGGTCGCACAACTATTGGGATTGCCCGCGGAGTGCCTGGAGGCGGCCGCGGCGACGACGCAGGAAGAGGGATCGACACCATGATGTATCCACAGGAATTCGACGTGATCGT
Source organism: Comamonadaceae bacterium G21597-S1 (assembly GCA_027214345.1). Taxonomy (GTDB): domain Bacteria; phylum Pseudomonadota; class Gammaproteobacteria; order Burkholderiales; family Burkholderiaceae_C; genus CAISIP01. The sequence goes on along the minus strand of JAPWHR010000003.1, from coordinate 204,285 downwards.
GGTCGGGGGCGGCCATGCCGGCACCGAGGCCGCGCTGGCGGCCGCGCGCATGGGCAGCAAGACCTTGCTGCTGACCCACAACATCGAGACGCTGGGGCAGATGAGCTGCAATCCATCGATCGGCGGTATCGGCAAGGGTCACCTGGTCAAGGAGGTCGATGCATTGGGCGGCGCAATGGCCGCGGCGACCGACGAGGGTGGCATCCAGTTCCGCATTCTCAATTCGAGCAAGGGACCGGCGGTGCGCGCGACCCGGGCCCAGGCTGACCGCATCCTGTACAAGGCGGCGATCCGGCGCAGGCTCGAGAACCAGCCCAACCTGTGGTTGTTCCAGCAGGCGGTGGACGACCTGATGGTCGAAGGCGACCGGGTCGTCGGCGCGGTGACGCAGGTCGGCATCCGTTTTCGCAGCCGTACCGTGGTGCTGACGGCTGGCACTTTCCTGGACGGCAAGATCCATGTCGGCATGAACCACTATGCGGCCGGCCGGGCCGGCGATCCGCCGGCGATGAGCCTGTCGGCGCGGCTCAAGGAACTCCAGCTGCCGCAGGGCCGGCTCAAGACCGGCACGCCGCCCCGGCTCGACGGACGCAGCATCGATTTCAGCAAGTGCCTGGAGCAACCGGGCGACGGCATGCCGGGGGGGGCCGGCGACCGCCTGCCGGTGTTCGGCTTCATGGGTTCGGCAGAGCAACATCCGCAACAGGTGTCGTGCTGGATCACGCATACCAATGAACGCACCCACGACATCATCCGCTCCGGTCTCGATCGCAGCCCGATGTTCACCGGCCAGATCGAAGGGGTCGGGCCACGGTATTGCCCGAGCGTGGAGGACAAGATCCACCGTTTCGCCGACAAGACCAGTCACCAGATCTTTCTCGAGCCCGAGGGCTTGACGACGCATGAGGTGTATCCGAACGGCATCTCGACCAGCCTGCCGTTCGACGTGCAATATGAACTCGTGCGGTCGATGGTCGGGCTGGAGAACGCACACATCCTGCGCCCGGGCTATGCCATCGAATACGACTATTTCGATCCGCGCGCGCTCAAGACCAGTTTCGAGACCCGTGCCATCGCCGGCCTGTTCTTTGCCGGGCAGATCAACGGCACCACCGGCTACGAGGAGGCCGCGGCCCAGGGTCTGTTTGCCGGACTCAACGCCGCGCTGATGTGCCGGGACGAGGCGCCGTGGGTGCCGCGGCGCGACGAAGCCTACCTGGGGGTGTTGGTCGACGACCTGATCACCAAGGGAGTGACCGAGCCCTACCGTATGTTCACCAGCCGTGCCGAGTTCCGGCTGCAGCTGCGCGAGGACAACGCCGACCTGCGGCTGACCGAAACCGGGCGCCGGCTGGGCCTGGTCGATGATGCCCGGTGGGATGCCTTCTGCCGCAAGCGCGACGCTGTTTCACGTGAAACACAACGCCTGCGTTCCACCTGGGTCAGCCCGCGTACCGTCGCACCGGCCGAGGCCGAACGGGTCCTGGGCAAGGCCATGGACCATGAATATTGCCTGGCCGAACTACTGCGTCGGCCCGACGTCAGCTACCGTTCTCTGATGACGCTGAACGGCGGGAAGTTCGCGCCGCAAGACCTGGTCTGGGAAGAGCCGGACGCTGCGCAGGGAGGGGCGGCCGGTACGCCGGAGGTCCTGTTCGGGCGCTCGGTTATCGAGCAGGTGGAGATCATGGCGCGTTACAGCGGCTATATCCAGCGCCAGAAGGACGAGGTCGAACGGGCCGAGGTCTATGAGAACCTTGTGCTGCCGCCGGAACTGGATTACCTGCAGGTTGCGGCGCTGAGTTTCGAGGCACGGCAGATCCTGAGCCGCCACCGGCCGCAGACGCTGGGACTGGCTTCGCGTCTCTCGGGCATCACGCCGGCATCGATCTCGCTGCTGCTGATCCATCTGAAGAAACACCGCGCCGAGTTGCTGGGCAAGAACGCCGGCAGGCCCGACGCGAAGCAAGCCGCGCCGTCCGAACAGGTGCCGGTTTGAGCGACCCCACGCTGTCGGCCACCTTGCGCGAAGGCGCCGCCACACTGGGACTGGCGCTGGACGAAGCGCAGGTCGAGGCCTTGCTGACGTATCTCGAACTGCTGCAGAAGTGGAACCGGGTCTACAACCTGACGGCGGTGCGGGAGCCGCTGCCGATGCTGCGTCACCATCTGCTCGACAGCCTGGCCGCGATCGGCCCGTTGCGCCGGACCCTGCTGGCGCGGGGCCCGTCCGCCGGGGCCCGCCTGCTGGACGTCGGTTCGGGCGGCGGGCTGCCAGGGGTGGTCATCGCCATCTGCTGCCCGGACATCCACGTGACCTGCGTCGACGCGGTCGCCAAGAAGTCGGCCTTCATCCGGCAATCCGCCGCCAGCCTCGTGCTGGGGAACCTGGAGTCGGTCCATGCCCGGGTGGAGCGCATGCCCGGCCGATTCGACGTCGTGTGTTCCCGCGCCTTCGCCTCCATCTCCGACTTCGTGGCGTGGACCGCGCCTCTGTTGGCGCCGGGCGCTTGCTGGATGGCCATGAAGGGACAGCATCCCGCCGACGAGATCGCGGCCTTGCCGGATACGGTGCGGGTGTTTCACGTGGAACAACTGCAGGTGCCGGGCCTCGACGCCCAGCGCTGCATCGTCTGGCTCGAGCCCGAACCGTCCGGCACCTGAGTCCGGCGCCGGGCATATCCGTGGCGGGGGGAAGGCAGTAAACTCGAACGCCCCACTCCAAGGAGTTCCCCCATGTTTGGCATCGCCGACTATGGCGCATTCGTCATCGCCATCATCGTGTTCCTGCTGGTTCCCGGTCCGGGCAACCTGGCCTTGATCACGTCCACTGGCAAGGGCGGCATCCGGGGCGGGCTGGCGGCGACCTGGGGTGTGATCCTGGGTGACCAGGTGCTGATCTGGATGGCGGTGGCCGGCGTCGCCGCGCTGCTGGCGGCGTATCCGGCGGCATTCCATGCGGTGCAGTGGCTGGGCGCGGCCTATCTGGCCTGGCTGGGCTTGCGTATGTGGTTTGCGCGCGCCGGCGACACGCCGGTGCTGCATATTCGTACCGGGCACTACGTGCGCCAGTCCTTTCTGATCACCTTGCTCAACCCCAAGGCCATCGTGTTCTACATGGCGTTCTTCCCGCTGTTCGTCGATCCGGCGCGGCACCAGGGCCTGGTGACCTTTGCTGTGATGGCGGTCACGGTCGCGGCGCTGACGTTCCTCTATGGGTTGACGATGACCTTGATGACCCATTTCCTGGCCGCACGCATGCGCGCCAACCCGATCGTGTCGCGTGTGCTGAACAAACTGGCGGGCCTGTTCCTGGTCGGTTTCGGCGTCAAGCTGGCTGTGGGCAACTGAACCCGGCAGGCCGGCGCTCGAAACACAGGACGGAACGGATGGCCAGGATCTTCTGCATCGCCAATCAAAAAGGGGGGGTCGGCAAGACCACCACGACGGTCAACCTGGCAGCCGGACTGGCCAAGGTCGGGCAGCGGGTACTGATGATCGACCTCGATCCCCAGGGCAATGCCACCATGGGTTCGGGCGTCGACAAGCGCCAGCTCACGGACAGCATCTACGACGTCCTGCTTGGCTCCACGCCGATCTCGCAGGCGCAGGTGCGCAGCGACAAGCTCGAGTCCGCCGGTTGCGGTTATGCGGTGCTGGGAGCCAACCGCGACCTGGCCGGTGCCGAGGTCGAACTGGTCGGCGTCGAGCGGCGCGAACGCCGGCTCAAGACCGCGCTGGCCGAGGTCGAGGCCGACTACGACTTCGTGCTGATCGATTGCCCGCCGTCCCTGTCGATGCTCACGCTCAATGGACTGAGTTGCGCGCATGGCGTGATCGTGCCGATGCAGTGCGAATATTTCGCGCTCGAGGGCCTGACCGACCTGGTCAACACCATCCGCCAGGTGCGCGCCAACATGAACAAGGACCTGGCCGTGATCGGCCTGCTGCGGGTCATGTTCGACCCGCGCATCACCTTGCAGCAGCAGGTCAGCGACCAGCTCAAGGCGCATTTCGCCGAGAAAGTGTTCGACACCGTGATTCCGCGCAACGTGCGGCTGGCCGAAGCACCCAGCTACGGCGTGCCCGGCGTGGTGTTCGACCCCGCGTCCAAGGGTGCGCTGGCCTACGTGGCCTTCGCCGAGGAGATGGTGACGCGGATCGCATCGCTGTGACCGCGGGCCAGTGGTCATGCGGTCCGATCTCTAGTGCTATCTATTCAATAGCGTATGCCTGACCCCACGATTCTGTTGCTGCCCGGATGGCAGAACTCCGGGCCCGACCACTGGCAAAGCCGCTGGGAGCGGCGCCATGGGTATGTCCGCGTCGAGCAACACGACTGGATGCACCCCTTGCGCGGGGACTGGGTCGCACGGCTGCAGGACGTCGTGCTGGAGCACGAGCAGGACCGCGCACCGGACGCGCCGGCGCGCATCGTGCTGGTGGCGCACAGCCTGGGTTGCCAGCTGGTGGCGGCCTGGGCCGCGCATTCGGGCCTGGCCCACCGCATCCGGGCAGCCCTGCTGGTGGCGCCCGGCGACCCGCAGACCGAGGCCGTGGCCGCCGTGCTGGCCAGCTGGTCGCCGGTGGTGCTGCAGACGCTGCCGTTTCCCAGCGTATTGATCGGTAGCCAGGACGACCCCTATTGCCGGATCGACCGGGCGCGCCATTTCGCCGCCAACTGGGGCTCGCAATTCGTCGACTACGGCAACGCCGGCCATATCAACGCCGACAGCGGCCTGGGCGACTGGCCCGATGGCCACGACCGCCTGCTGGAGCTGTGCCGCGCCAGCGGTGCGCAGACGGCGGCCGCGCGACCGCCGCCGCAATGACACCACACGAGGAGGAGGACGCGTCATGGTGACCAAGAAATTCAAGGGATTGGGTCGTGGCCTGGAAGCCCTGCTCGGGCCCGCGGCCCAGGCCGAGGCCGGCGACGCCGATACGCAGGCAGGCCAGGGCCAGCCCGCCAGCCTGCTGCTGACGGACATGGTGCCGGGCCAGTACCAGCCGCGCACCCGCATGGACGAGGGCGCCTTGTACGAGCTGGCCGAATCGATCAAGGCCCAGGGCATCATGCAGCCCATCCTGGTGCGACGCCTGGGCGCGGCCGACGGCCTGCAGCGCCTGCGTGCGCAGGACGGCGGCGCCGACGTCGACGCGGTGACCCGCGGCGACCGGCCGGTGTACGAGATCATCGCTGGCGAACGGCGCTTCCGGGCCGCCCGGCTGGCCGGTCTGGACACCGTGCCAGTGCTGGTGCGCGACGTCGGCGACGAGGCCGCCGCCGCCATGGGCCTGATCGAGAACATGCAGCGGGAAGACCTCAACCCGCTCGAAGAAGCCCAAGGCCTGCAACGCCTGGTGAAGGAGTTTGGGCTCACCCACGAGCAGGCGGCGCAGGCCGTGGGTCGATCGCGCAGCGCAGCCAGCAATCTGTTGCGCCTGCTGCAGCTGGCCGATCCGGTGCAGACCATGCTGATGGCCGGCGACCTCGAAATGGGCCATGCGCGCGCGCTGCTGGCGCTGGAGCGCTCGTCGCAGATCACCGCCGCCAGCCAGATCGCGGCGCGCAAGATGTCGGTGCGCGAGGCCGAGGCACTGGTGAAGAAGCTCTCGGCGGAATTCGCACTGACATCGCCCAAACCCAAGAAGGAAAAGTCGCGCGACCTGCGCCGGGTCGAGGAGGAGTTGTCCGACCTGCTGACCGCCGATGTCGAGGTGCGGATCAAGAAACGCGTCAAGCGTGGAGGTCGGATGCTTGAGCTCGGCGAGGTCGCGATCCAGTTCGGCTCGCTGGAGGAACTGAACGGCCTGATCGACAAGCTCAGCCACGACGCCAGTCGCTGAGCGGCGCCGCGTCCGATGCTGCCGCGCCTGCCCTGGCCCCTGCCGGCGGTGCTGGTCTGGGTGCTGTGCTGGCTGGTCTACCGGCTGGGCGAGCGGCTGGGCCTGGCGCCCGCGCCCGCGCTGCTGCTGGCGGCGCTGGCCGGCCTGCTGCTGAGCCTGGCCGCGACCCGCTGGTGGCGGCGCATCATTGTCGCGGCGGGGTTTCCGGTCGCGATGTTCGTCAGCGGTGCGGCCATTGTTCCCGGCTGGGCCTGGCTGGTGTTGCTGCTGGCCGCGCTGCTGATCTATCCGGTCAAGGCCTGGCGCGATGCGCCCCTGTTCCCGACGCCAGCCGATGCACTGGCCGAGCTGCCGGCCCGGGTGGCGCTGCCGCCGGATGCCGCCGTGCTCGACGCCGGCTGCGGCCTGGGGCACGGATTGTGCGCCCTGCGTGCGGCCTATCCACAGGCGCGGCTGCACGGGATCGAATGGAGCTGGCCGCTGCGCATCGTCTGTGCCTTGCGATGCCCCTGGGCCCAGGTTCGCCACGGCGACATCTGGCAGCTGCCCTGGCGGTCCTATGCGCTGGTGTACCTGTTCCAGCGGCCCGAGAGCATGCCGCGGGCCGTGGCCAAGGCGTCGGCCGAGATGGCGCCGGGCAGCTGGCTGGTCAGCCTGGAATTCGAGGCGCGCGACGTCCATCCGGATCACCGGCTCGACCTGCCCGATGGCCGGCCGGTCTGGATCTACCGGCTGCCGCTGCGGCCCCGCGGCGCCGAAGCAACGGCGTCGGCGTCGCCGGCCTGACATCGCAACAGCCGCCGCCCGGTGGCACCGCCACTCGTCGTAACATCAGGCAGGCCCATCACGCGGAGAGTCGCCTTGAGTTCTTCAGATCCCTTGTCCCACGGCACGCTGGCCGAGCCCCTGCTCGGGTCGTCGGCCGCGTCCGGCGCATCGGAGCCGCAGGCCGGCCTGACCCATGCCCTGGTGCAGGCGCTGGCCACGACCGCCGAGCCCGGCGAGGCCGGTCACCATATCCACCGCATCCAGCTCTTCGTGCGGGCGCTGGCGCGCCAACTGTGCCAGGCCGAGCCCTATGCCCGCGTGTGGGCGGACGATGCCCTCGAGGCGCTGGTGCGCGCCAGCGCCTTGCACGACATCGGCAACAGCGCGGTGCCCGATCGCATCCTGCTCAAGCCCGGCGCGTTGACACCGGAGGAAATCGAGATCGTGCGCAGCCACGCCGCGATCGGGCGCGACATCATCACGCAGATCCAGCGCAGTGCCGGTGCGCCGTCGGCGTTTCTCGCCATGGCGCGTGACATCGCCTACAGCCATCATGAGCGCTGGGATGGCCAGGGATATCCGCAGGGGCTCGCCGGCGACGCGATTGCGCTGGAGGCCCAGGTGATGGCCGTGGCCGACGCCTACGATGCCTTGACCAGCAACCGGGTCTACCGTGCCGGCATCCCGCACGACACGGCCATGCAGCGCCTGTTCCAGGAGCGTGGCGGCCAGTTCGCGCCCGATGTCGTGGATGCGCTGATCGAGGTGCAACACGCGTTCGCCGACATCGCGCAGCGGTTTGCCGACACCGAAACCGACCTGCAGCGGCAGATCGACTACCTTGCCAAGGCCATCGCCGAGAGCCCGTAGCCCTTGGCAGGCCACCCCCCGTCACAGGGGGTTCCGCGTTGTCGGTTGCGGTGGTATCTTCGCCCCTTCGGTGCGCCCGCACCGACGGTGGCGTGGTCGCGTTCGGCCCGCCGTTGTTCGACCTCTTTCAAGGATTCTTCCGTGAAGTCCACTGTCTTTCCCGGCCGCTCGTCGGCCTGGGCTGTTGCCGCCGCCATGCTGTTGCTGCCCGCTGCCGTCGCGCAGGCGCAAACCATCGAGCGGGTGCGCATGACCGACAACGACCTGAGCTGCCAGCAGATCTACAACGAGACCGTGCAGATGGACGCCGTGGTGGCGCGGGCATCGCAGCCATCCGCTGCGCCGGTCGCGGCGGCCACCGATGCCAACAACGCCAATGTCGGCGCCCAGGTGGCCGGGGCCGTGGCCCAGACGGCCATCGCCCATGGCGCCGTGCGCAGCGGATTTGCCGGATTCGGCGGCGGCTCCCTGCTCGGCGGCCTGCTCGGTGGCGCGGCGCAGCAGGCCGCCACGGCCAACGCCCAGCAACAAGCCGTGGCCCAACAGCAGGCGGCGTTGCAGGCGCAACAAGGTGCGGTGCTGGCGCAACAGGCGCAAGGCCGCAAGGAACACCTGACCACGATGTTCCTGTCCAAGGGTTGCAAGCTCGGCGACATGCAGAAATAGGCGCCAGCGCCCCATGTACGGCGATTTCGCACCATGAGCAGTGCCCACACACCGACAGAGGCCCTGTTTGCGCGTGCGCTGATCGTCGAGGACCTGGACGAACCGCGCCAGTGGCTGGCCGAGTTGCTGCCGCGCGCCTTGCCGGAGGTGCGCCAGGTCGACACCGCAGCGTCGCTGGCGCATGCGCGCGAACGCATGGCCGAGTTCGCCTATGGCCTGGCCCTGGTCGACTGGGGCCTGCCCGACGGCAACAGCGAAGAACTGATCAGCGAACTGGTCGCGGCCCGGCCGGGCGCGGCGGTCATCGTGGCCACGATCCACGACAACGACACGCATGTGTTCCCCGCGCTGCGCGCCGGTGCCACCGGCTACATCCTGAAGTCCCAGCCCAGCACGGTCGTCGTGTCGCAGCTGCAACGCATCCGGCTCGGCGAGCCGGCCCTGTCGCCGTCGATCGCGCTGCGCCTGCTGCAGCATTTCCGCGACCTGCCCGACGCCGCGGGGCGATCGGCGCCCATGGGACGTCCGCCACCGGCAGATGCCGACGCCGATGAACCGCAGCGCCAGCTGACCGAACGCGAGGTCGACGTGCTGCGCCTGATCGGCAAGGGCTACAAGGTTCCGGAGGCCGCCGGCTTGCTGGGCATCAGTGCGCACACCGTGACCAGCTACGTGCGCGACATCTACCGCAAGCTCGACATCTCCTCGCGCGCCGAGGCCGCGGTCGAAGCCGCCCGGCGCGGCCTGGTCAGCTGAGGGCGTCGGGTGTCGTCGCCGCCGCCGCGGGCTCCGGGCTGCGGGCGTGGCGCCGGCGCTCCGGGCGCTCGGGTGGCGGCTGGATGCGCAACGCGAGCAACACCTGGCATCCGCCCTGGGCGTCGCCGCCGTTGTTGGCCACGTCGAGCTGCGCGCCGATCTGCGCCGCGCGGTGCCCCATGTTGCGCAAGCCACGCTGGCTGCGCAGGGTGTCCCCTCGGGGCAGTCCGCACCCGTCGTCGCGCGCGACGATGCGCAGCCAGGTCTGTTCGTTCCGCTGCACCAGCCGGGCCTGCACGTGCAGGTTGTGCGCCTGTGCATGCTTGACGACATTGGTCGCGGCCTCCTGCAGGATGCGCATGATCTGCAGCAGCACATCGCTGTCGAGCTGCAGCCCGTCGATGCTGTCGTCCAGGTGCCAGTGCAGCTGCACGCCGGCGGCGCCGAGCCGGTTGTCCCAGCGGTTGCGCCAGGCGGCCAGCGCGGCGGACAGGTCGGACCCCATGTCGGCACTGTCCATCAACATGCGCAGCTCGTCGATGCCGTCCTGCAGCGACTGCGCGATCTGGTCGCGGTTGAGCGCCTCGCGCTCGATGCCGCGCAGCGCGGTCATCAGCTGCGCGCCCAGGCCGTCGTGCATGTCGCGCAGCAGCCGCTCGCGCTCGTGCAGCCGCGCCGACGACAAGGCCCCTGCCAACTCCGTCCTGCGCAGCTGCTGGTAGCTCTGCTCGAGTTCGGCCGACTTGCTGGCGATACGCTGTTCGAGTTCCAGGTTGCTGTTCTCGGCCCGGTTCAGCGTCTTGATGATGTAGTCGCCGGTGATCAGGGCATACACGAGCAACACCACCGTGAAGCCCCAGAACAGGTAGCTCGGGCTGGACGGCGGAAGGGTGCCGAACACCAGCGCCATGTCGTGGGCCGCGCAGGCGATCAGGCCGGCGTAGGCCCCGACGGTGGCGAGCCGGTACAGGCGCGGCAACGGGATGCGGTCCCGCCAGATCCACCAGATCGTGGCCAGCGACAAGCCCAGCGCCCACAGCTGGGCATAACCGCGCGCCAGCATCGCGCCACTGCCCATCCATGCGCTGAGCCCGATCGCGACGGCGCTGCTGGCCACCGCGAACACCAGTGCCATGCGGGGCCGGTTCCGCCAGTCGGCGGGAGCCCGCGAACCGGCAGCGCCGGCTCCACCGGGTGCAAGCGTGGCCAGGGTCGCGGCGCACAAGGCGACGGCGGTCAGCAGGATGTTGAACGGGTTGAGTTGTTCGTACCAGATCGGCGGCAGGTAGACGTTGCGATCGTAGTAGGCCAGTGCCCGCAGGCTCCAGCTCACACAGGCCAGCATCATCCACAGGAAACCGAGGTCGTGGCGCCGCTGCAGCCACAGGATGCCGCCCAGCAGGGCCAGTACCAGCATCACGCCGGCGGCCGCGTCGGTGTACCCGACCACCCGCCCCATGTCGGCAACCGCCATCGGCATCAGCGCATTGGTCGGGCCCAGTCCCAGCGGCACCAGGCCTGACGGGATGTAGGGCAGGGTGAGCAGGCGGATCTCGACCGTACGCGCCCCGCGAGGCAGGCCGATCAGGTTGGGAATGCGGCCATTGAAGACCGCGGCCTGGCCGGCGCGCGTGGCCGGCGCACCGACGGCATCCGGCGCGGCCCGTACAAACAGGCGCCGGGCCAGCAGCGACTGCAGCGCCGTGCCGTCCGCATACACGACGAACGGTGCGCCCACCCGAAAAAACTCCAGCGCCGCACTCGTTGTTCCCGCACAGGCCGACACGTCGACCCGGTAACGCAGGCGGACATGTTCGTTGCGCCAGGCCAGCGGCAGTGCGTCGGGCAGTGTCACGTTGCGGTCCTCGAGCACGACACCTTCGCGCGTGACGATGCGCCGCACCTCGGTGACTCTGTGCGCGCCGCCGCATTCGGCGCCAGGCGGCGCGGCGCCGGGCTGCGAGGCTTCTTGCGCCCGGGCCTCTGGCATGCCGCCGGCGATGGCGAGGAGCACCAGGCACACCAGCATCGACACCAGCGCACGCGGCCAGGCGGCCATGGCGGCTCGGCGGCGGCACATCATGCCAGTGGCGGCGCCGCCCGGTTCATGGGTGTCGGAGCCGAACCCGGGCAGTCGCCGGTGCGTACACGGGCCTTCGCCGGCGCCGCATCACAGCGCGAAGATCTTGCCCGGGTTCATGATGTTGTCCGGGTCCAGTGCGCGCTTGATCGTGCGCATCATGTCGACCGCGCCGTCGCCGGCCTCGGTGACCAGGAAATCCATCTTGTGCAGGCCCACGCCGTGTTCGCCGGTGCAGGTGCCACCGAGCTTGAGCGCGCGCGACACCAACTGGTGGTTGAGCTGCTCGGCCGACACCCGTTCCTCGGGCTTGTCCGGATCGAGCAGGTAACCGAAGTGGAAGTTGCCGTCGCCGACATGCCCGACCAGGAAATACGGAATGCCCGAGGCATCCGCCTCGGCCACCGAATCGAGCAGGCAGTCGGCCAGGCGCGAGATCGGTACGCAGGTGTCGGTGGAAATCACCTTGCAGCCGGGCTTGGACTGTACGGCCGCGAAATACGCGTTGTGCCGGGCCGTCCACAGCCGGGTGCGTTCTTCCGGCGTGCTGGCCCATTCGAAGGCGTTGCCGCCATGTTCGCTGGCGATCTCCTGCACCATCTCGGCCTGCTCCTGGACGCCAGTGGGCGAGCCGTGGAACTCCATCAGCAGCATGGCCTCCTCGCGCAGCGAGAGCTTGGAATGCTTGTTGACCATGCGCACCGTGTTGTGGTCGATCAGCTCGACCCGCGCGATCGGGATACCCATCTGGATCACCTGGATCGTCGTGCGCACCGCAGCCTCGATGCTGGGGAACGAACAGACCGCCGCCGATACCGCCTCGGGCAGCGGGTAGATGCGCAGTGTGACCTCGGTGATGACGCCCAGCGTGCCTTCGCTGCCCACCATCAGGCGGGTGAGGTCGTAGCCGGCGGAAGACTTCTTGGCCCGGGTGCCGGTGCGGATCACCTGTCCACTGGCGGTGACCACTTCCAGGCCCAGCACGTTCTCGCGCATGGTGCCGTAACGCACCGCGTTCGTGCCGCTGGCGCGGGTCGCGCTCATGCCGCCGATGGTGGCGTCCGCGCCCGGGTCGATCGGGAAGAACAGGCCGGTGCTCTTGATCTCCTCGTTGAGCTGCTTGCGCGTGACGCCGGGTTGCACCGTCACTGTGAGGTCTTCGGCGTTGACCGACAAAACCTTGTTCATGCGGCCCAGGTCGATGCTGATGCCGCCCTGCACCGCGAGCAGGTGGCCTTCGAGCGAGGAGCCGACCCCGAACGGGATCACCGGCACCTTGTGCCGGGCGGCCAGCGCGACGGCCTCGGCCACCTCGGCGGTGTTCTCGGCGAACACCACGGCGGCCGGCGGCGGCGCATCAAACGAGGACTCGTCACGCCCGTGCTGCTCGCGTACCACCAGTGCGGTGGAGCAGCGTTCGGCAAAACGCGCCTTGAGCGCATCGATCAGGGCCTGGGGGACGTCACGCTGCGCGATGGCAGGCAACAGGTGGTGGGTGTTGGCAGGTGCGTTCATCGTATGGCTCCGGAAGCGGCAGTCAAGTGTACGTCGCGCGGGCACGCACGTCCCGCCCGGCTCGAATGGCCGAGGGCTCCGGTTGGCGCGATTGCAACCGGGCTGGCTCGGCGAGCGGACGCTGGCGCAATAATGCGGTTGTCGGCGCCGACGCCTGTGGCGCTTCGTGCCGGCAGGCGGGCGGACGAACAAGCAAGGAGTCAAGGTGCGGGTTGCGGTACTCGAAGACGAATCGGATCATGCGGCCCTGGTCACCCAGGCGCTGCAGCAGGGCGGTCATTCCTGGGTCGTGTACGACACGGGCGCCCGTTTCATCCAGGCCATGGTGCGCGAGACCTTCGACGTGCTGGTGCTGGACTGGATGATGCCCGACATGACCGGCCTGGAGGTGCTGGACTGGTTGCGCCAGCTCGAGAACCATACGCCGGTGATCTTCGTCACCAGCCGCGACGCCGAGGAAGACATCGTCCGGGCGCTGGCCCATGGTGCCGACGACTACCTGGTCAAGCCGCCCCGTGCCGGCGAATTGCTGGCCCGGCTGCAGGCGCTCAAGCGGCGCGCCGACGGCTCCGGCAATGGCGCGGTCGTCGTCGGTCCGTATGAATTCGACCCCTCCCAGTCGCTGGCGCGGCTGCACGGCGAGATCGTCGAGATGACGCAGCGCCAGTTCGAGCTGGCCGTGGTGTTGTTTCGCAACATCGGCCGCCTGTTGTCGCGCCAGTACTTGCTCGAGGCCGTCTGGGGCCTGAACGACGCGGTGCAGACCCGTACGCTGGACATCCACATCAGCCAGTTGCGCAGCCTGCTGCAGCTGGCCGACAACGGCTGGCGCATCCAGTCCGTCTATGCCCATGGGTATCGGCTCGAAACGCTGGCCTGAGCGCCTGGCAGCCGGCGGCCTGCTGCTGGGGTTGCTGGCCGCCACGGCGCCGGTGCCGGGGCTGGCCGCGGACGACGCGCCCGCCACACTGGCGCTGACGCTTCGTCCCGGCGACACCCTGATCGGCATCGGCGAGCGTTACCTGGAGCAGCCCCGGCGCTGGGTCGACCTGGCACGGCTCAACCGTATCCGCGACCCGCGCCGCCTGCGGCCGGGCGCGGCGCTGCAGATTCCGCTCGACTGGATGCGGTGGCAGGCCCTGCCAGTCGAAGTGGTGCACGTGCACGGAACGGTCCAGGGCCCCGCTGGCCCGCTGGCGCCGGGCATGCAGCTAAGCCAGGGCGATCGTTTCGACACCGGCGCCGACGGCATCCTGACGCTGCGTTTTGCCGGTGGCGCGACGGCCGTGTTCGCGCCGCAGACCCGGGCCGCGCTGGGCGCGTCGCGCGAGGCGCCACTGGGCGGCGTGCGCGCCACCCGCATCGACCTGGACCAGGGTGCGGTCGAGACCACGGTGCAGCCGCTGGCAACGCCCGAATCGCGCTTTGACGTGAAGACACCGCGGGTCGTCACCGCGGTGCGCGGCACCCGGTTTCGCGTGGCGCAGGAACCATCGGCCAGCCGGCACGAGGTGCTCGAAGGGCGCGTCGCCGCGCAAGGCGCCGTGCCGCAGCCGGTCGAGATCGGCCAGGGATCCGGCCTGCGGGCCGAAGGCGGACAACTCGGCGCGGTCGTGCCGCTGCTGCCCCCGCCCGACCTGTCGGCGGTACCGGAGCGTATCGAACGCACCTCGCAGCTGTTGCAGGTGGCGCCGTTGCCCGGCGCCGTGGCCTGGCGCTGGCAGGTGGCCACCGACGGCGCGTTCGTGCAGCGCGTGCAGGATGTGCAGACCCGCGAGCCCCGCTGGCTGCTGGCCGGCCTGCCCGATGGCGACTACCAGCTGCGGGTGCGGGCAGCCGATGCCCAGGCCATCGAAGGCAATGACGCGCAGATGACGTTTGCTGTGCGCGCGCGGCCCGAGGCCCCGCTGCAACTGTCGCCGCCGGCCGGCGCCAGCGTGGTGTCCGGTACGGCACTGCGCTGGACCCAGGTCGCCGGTGCGCCGGCCTACCGGCTGCAGGTCGCGCGTGATGCGCAGTTCAGCGACCTGGTGCTGGACCGCTCGGATCTGGCCACCGACCGCCTGGCGCCGGACCCCGCGCTGGCACCGGGCATCTACCACTGGCGCCTGGCCACCCAGCGGCCGGACGGTAGCCACGGGCCGTTCGGTGATGCGTCCAGCTTCACCGTGCTCGAACCGAGCGCCGTCGCGCCACCGCAACTGGGCACCGACGGCTTGCGCCTGGCCTGGTCCGGGCCGGCCGGGTTCCAGCACCAGGTGCAGGTCGCGCGCAGCCCCGATTTTGCGCAGCCCCTGCTGGACCGGCAGGTGCCCGGTGCCAGCCTGACATTGCCCGACCCGGCACCCGGCCGTTACCACGTGCGCACGCGCCTGGTGTTGCCCGATGGCAGCCAGGGTCCCTGGTCCTCCACCCAGCAATTCGACGTGCCGGCGCCACCGGAGCCGCCGTCCCACCCGTGGTACCTGCTGCTGCTGTTGCTGCTGCCGCTGCTGTGATCGCCGCCGTGCCGCGGGTGCCGCGCCCGTCGTGCAGCGACCGCACGGGCCTGGGCGCACCGCAGCCATGATCCACCACACGGCCGCGGGGCGCCACCTGCGCGAATGGCTGCAGCTGGCGCTGGCGCTGCTGGTGTTCCTGGTGGCGGCGCAACGCGGTGCCTGGTTCGAACGCGCGGACAACGCCTTGTACGACAGTGGCATGGCCTGGAGCGGCCGGCCGGCTCCGGACGACTTGCTGATCCTGGCGATCGACGAGGCCAGCCTGGCGCGGGTCGGGCGCTGGCCCTGGTCGCGCGAGATGCTGGCGCAGGTGCTGGAGCAACTGGCGCAGGCCGGCTCGGGCCCGGTGCTGGTCGACGTGATCCTGGCGGAGCCGCAGCAACAGGACCCCCAGGCCGACGCGCGGCTGGCCGCCGCGATTGCGGCCCACGGACGCGTGGTGCTGCCGGTCTTCATGCCACGCGCCGGTGCACCGGCCGTGCGCCCGCTGCCGGCTTTCGCCCGTGCGGCCCGGCTCGGACATGCGCAGGCGCTGGTCGACCGTGACGGCGTGACCCGGCGCTTCCTGGCGCGCGAGTCCGACGGAACGACCACCTATGCCCACCTGGCGCTGGAACTGCTGGCCGCCGGCGGCCATGATGGCGACGCGGCGCGCGGAGCGGCCGGTGCCCAGGAGCGGCTGGTGCCGTTCGCGGGGCCGGCCGGGCATTTCGCGCGGCGGTCCGTGATCGATGTGCTCGACGGCAGGCTGGCGAGCGGGCAGCTGCGGGGCAGGACGGTGCTGATCGGCGCCACCGCCACCGGCCTGGGCGACAACGTGATCACGCCGCTGGCCGGCGTCAACGGCGCCATGCCCGGTGTGGAGTTCGTCGCCAACGTGTTCGACGCCGAACGCGCCGGCCTGATGCGGTCGGTGGCCGGCGCGGCATGGCAATGGGGCCTGGGCCTGCCGCTGGTGCTGGCCTACCTGGTCGCGCTGCTGCTGCTGACGCCCCGGCGCGCGCTGGTGCTGACGCTGGCGCTGGTGCTGGGCCTGCCGCTGGTGGCCTGGCTGGTCATGCAGGCTACAGGCTGGTGGTGGCCGCCGGCGACGGTGCTGGCCACCGTGGCGCTGGCCTATCCGTTGTGGAACTGGCGCCGGCTCGAATCGAGCCTGGCCACGATGACGCGCGAGACGCAGCGCATCGCCGGCCTGCTGCATCCCGGCAACCGGACCGGCGCGCCGTCGCCGGACGGCGGACCGCATTTTCTGGACCCGGTCGAGAACCGGATCGCCGCCATCACCCAGGCGGTCGACAAGGTGGCCGACGCGTTGGCCGCGGACGGCGATGCCGAGCAGGCGCAGCAATACCGCGACGACATGATGCGCCACCTCGCGCACGACCTGCGTTCGCCGCTGGTGTCCCTGCGTGCGCTGGCCAGCCAGTTGCGGGTCGGCAGCCCGGCTGAACACGCGGCGATGATTGCGCGCGTGGATGCCTGTGCGCGCCGCTCGCTGGAGCTGACCGAACAGTTCCTGCTGATCGGCCGTGCCCAGGCGGTGGAGCGGCATCAGTTCGCCGAGGTCGACCTGGTGCAGCTGCTGCACGCATGCGCCGATGACCTGTGGGAGGACGCGCAGACGCTGGGCGGGCGGGTCGAGCGGCGCTGCGACGCCGACCTGGCGCTGGTGCTCGGCGACGAGCGGCTGCTGCGCCGCGCGCTGCTTAACCTGGGCTGGAACGCGTTGCGCCATGGGCCGCGCGGCGGCACGGTGACCTTGTCCTTGCAGCTGCACGACGACAGCTGCGAGATCGCCGTGCATGACCAGGGCAGCGGTTTTGCGCCGCAGGCGTTTGCCGCGTTGAGCCAGCGGTATGCCAGTGGCAAGGCCGGCAGCTCCGGACACGGCCTGGGCCTGGCCTTGGTGCAGCTGGTGGCGCAGAAACACCAGGCCACGATCGACGTGCAGCAGCTCGCCGGTGGCGGCTTCCGCATCGCGCTGCGCCTGCCGCTGGCCGCCGATGCGCAAGCGGCGGCGGCGCCGGGAGGACAATGAGGGCCGACAGGAGGAACACACCATGGGCAAACGCCTGACACAGATCGCCACCCGCACCGGCGATGACGGAACCACCGGCCTGGGCGACAACACGCGGGTCTCCAAGAACGACCTGCGCGTACACGCCATGGGCGACGTGGATGAACTCAACTCGCACATCGGCTTGCTGCTGTGCGAAGACATGCCCGAAGCCGTGCGCACGCTGCTGGTCGAGATCCAGCACCAGCTGTTCAACCTGGGCGGCGAATTGTCGATACCCGGGTTCGAACTGCTTAAACCCGATGCCGTGCTGGCGCTGGACCAGGCGCTGGCCGAACACAACGCGGCCTTGCCCAAGCTGCAGGAATTCATCCTGCCGGCCGGCACGCGGGCCGCGTCGCAGGCCCATGTCTGCCGCACCGTGGCGCGCCGCGCCGAGCGCGCGGTGATCGCGCTGCAGGGCCGCGAGGAACTCAAGCCTACGCCGCGCCAGTACCTGAACCGGCTCAGCGACCTGATGTTCGTGCTGGCGCGCGTGCTGAACCGCTACCGCGCCGATGGCACGGTCGGCGACGACGTGTACTGGAAAAGCGAGCGGCTGGCGCGCGGCGAGGCGCCGGACGCGGCCTGAGGCAAGCTGCGGGTCGGGACACGCGCCGGTCGGTGAACCGGGCGCCGGCCTTGCGCGGCCGGCAACGGGGCGTCAATACAGTCGGTCGCGGTAACTCTCGTCCAGCCCGGCCTGCACCTGCTCGACCGAATCGCTGAGCCGGGCATGGTCGATGATGGCCTGGGCCAGCGTCGGCACGCCGTCCTGGTCGGGCCAGCCTTCGGGCCGCCACAGGTCCGAGCGCATCACGCATTTGGCGCAATGGAAGAACATGCGCTGCACCGTCACCACGGTGGCGAGCTGCGGTTTCTTGCCGCGCACCGCCATTTTTTCCAGCAACCAGTCGTCCTGCACGATACGGGCCGTGCCGCCGGCGCGCAGCGTCTCGGACTTGCCGGGAATCATGAACAGCAGGCCGACCTGCGGCCGTTCCAGCATGTTCAGCAAGCTGTCGGCGAGCCGGTTGCCCAGCCGCTCGGGAATCGCCAGCGTGTGATCGTCGAGCACCTGCACGAATCCGGCCGGATCGCCCTTGGGCGAGACGTCGACCTTGCCCTTGCCGTCGGCCGTCGCCAGCAGCAGGAACGGGGTCTTGGCGATGAAGCCGCGGCAATGGACGTCGATATGGTCGATGACCTTGGACACGACGCGCGGGCTGGGTTCGCCGAGCACGGCGCGCAACTGTTCACGGGTCGAGATGGTGTTGTCGAAGTTCGGGGCCATGGCGGTTTCGCTGCAGTGGATGGGTCGCGGGGTGGATCACACGATACCGCGGTTGGCCGGGTGTGGGCCGTTGATTCGCTGCGCGCCATGTTTCCTGCCACGAAACCGTGACATGTGAACCCGGTGCGCACGGGCAACGATCTCCCGGTGCGACAAACCCCTCAGCGCGGCGCCAGCACCGCCATCGTGATGCGCGAGACGCAGGTCATCTCGCCGGCGTCGTTGTGCATGTCGATCTGCCAGACCTGGGTGCTGCGGCCGCGGTGGACCGGCCGGGTGACGCCGGTGACCCAGCCGGTAGTGGCGCCCTTGAGGTGGTTGGCATTGATGTCCAGGCCGACGCAGCGGTGGCCTTCCGGCACCGAATACGCGGCGCCGCAGGAACCCAGCGTTTCGGCCAGCACCACGGAGACGCCGCCGTGCAGCAGGCCGTAGGGTTGCCGGGTGCGTTTGTCGACCGGCATGCGGGCCCGGATGAAGTCGTCGCCGACCTCGAGGAATTCCATGCCGAGCCAGGCGACTGCGGTGTCGACGTGGATGCCGGTCAGGGTTTCGACGGAGAGGGGTTGGGTCCAGATACGCATGGCGGGGCTATCGGTGTCGGGGTTGCGGTGTGGTCGTTATTGTGCCGCCGGTCGGGCCCGGCTTCATCAGTACCATCGGAGCATGCCGATCCAATATGCGCGCAGCCTGACCAGCCAGCAAGGTTCCGGGCGCACCATCCGTCATCTTGGCTTCACGCTGGCTTTCGTTGCCGGCGCGGCCAACGCCGGTGCCTATCTCGCGGTGCAGCTCTATACCTCGCACATGACCGGCATCGTCTCGTCGCTGGCCGACCACCTGGCGCTGGGCGAATTCACGTTGGCGCTGGGGGCGATCGGTGCAGTGTTGTCGTTCCTGATGGGGGCGATGACCTCGGCGATCATGATCAACTACGGCCGCCGGCGCGACCTGCGCAGCCAGTTTGCGCTGCCGCTGCTGCTCGAGGCCGGCCTGTTCCTGGTGTTCGGCCTGATGGGTTCGACGCTGGCCGGCGTGACCGGTCTGTTCGTTCCCGCCACCGTCATGTTGCTGTGTTTCATGATGGGCCTGCAGAACGCGGTGATCACCAAGATCTCGGGCGCAGTGGTGCGCACGACCCATCTGACCGGCGTCATCACCGACCTGGGCATCGAGCTGGGCAAGCTGATCTACTGGAACCGGGTCGACGCGGGGGCGGAGCATCGCGTGGTCGCGGACCGGGAGCGCCTGCGCATGCTCGGCCTGTTGATCCTGTGTTTCCTGGTCGGGGGCGTGCTCGGCGCCATCGGATTCAAGCAGTTCGGATATCTGGCGACCTTGCCGCTGGCCGGCATCCTGGTTCTGCTGTCGGTGGTGCCGGTGGTCGATGACCTGCGTGGCGCCGCGCTGGAGACCGGCGACGCCTGAAGCGGCCTGCCCGCGGGCACCCGCGATTCCCGTGGCCGTGCGTTTGTCCACCATTCAGACGATGCCGCTGTTGCGAAGCCGGCGCATCATGTGCCCACAAGGACAAACAAGGGGGCAGGTCATGGAAAACGGTCTCGTGCTGGGCAGGGCAATCCGGGTTTCGATCGTGGGCATGGCCTTGGCCATGTCCGGCTGCGGGGGTGGCTCCGATGGGGGCGCTGGCACGCCCGCCATCCAGAACGGTGTGTTCGTCGACGCGCCGGTGCAAGGCCTGGCCTACAGCTCGGGTGCGACCTCGGGCATCACCGATGCCATGGGCACGTTCCAGTACGAGACGGGTCAACCCGTCACGTTCTCGCTGGGCAGCGTGGTCATCGGCACCATTGCCGCCGGCCAGGCCACGGTCTTCCCGACCGATCTCGTGCCGGGGGCCATCGACGAAACCGATGCGACGGTCAGCAACATGGTGCGCTTGTTGCAGACGCTCGACGACGATGGCGACCCGAACAACGGCATCCTGATCACAGCGGCGGTCCGCAACAGCCTGACGGCGCCGCTGAACTTTGCGCAATCCAAGGCCGCGTTCGCGGCCGATCCCGCGGTGGTGGCTGCCGTGGCCACGGCCACCGCATTGCGCGCCAGTGGCGCGGCCCCCCTGAAAGACGCGGCCTCAGCCGAGGCGCACTTCCGCTTCACCTTGCTGGCGGCGTTCGCCGGCACCTGGAACGCCAGCTTCGTCGGCACCAGCGGGCCCGCCGACTACGGCAACTGCACGGTAACCGTCAATGCCCAGGGCGCGGGCTCGGGCAGCTGCCTCAGCGTTCCCTACAACCAGACGATTGCCGTTGCCGGCAACGTCCAGAGCAGCGGTAGCGCCTTGATCACCGGTGTCACCAACACCGGGGCCACGTTTTCGGGCTCCTTCACGCGCACGGGCAGCGCGTCCGGCGCCTGGGGCAATACCCTGGTCGGCTCCGCCGGCACCTGGCAGGCGACCCGGAACTGACCACGGACAACTGCCGAGCCGCGCCCGGCGTGCGTGGCATTGGCGCACGCGGCGACCTGCCCTGTGTTCAGGCCAACCTGAAGAACCGCATCTCCACCCGGTCCGGATACCTTGCCCCGGTACCGACGAAGATGCTCTCGGTCAGCCAGCGCAGCCGCTCGTCGGACACTTCGAAGCGCGGCACGCAGCGAAAGTAGATCGCTTGCGGATCGACGGGCTCGCCGCGCACCAGCCGCGCGATGTCTTCGGCGCTGCCGCGGCGCAAGGCGCGGTTCTGCACGAACAGGTGTTGCCCGGCGTGTTCCGGTCCGTCGAGCGCGATCATGTAACGCGCATCGAGGTCGGCACAGGTCTCGGACACGACGATCTGGAAATCGGCGCCGCCCGGCAACACACGGCCCCGCAATTGCGGGCCGGTCATGCTGCCGCCCGTGATCGGGATGATGCGGCGGCGGCCGCGGCTGTTCAGGCCGCTGACCATGCCGGCTTCGCTCGGCGCCGCGACATGGACGGTCAGGTCGGCGACGAAGTCGAGTTCGGGGGTGGGAAGTGGGGTGGACATGTGCGTCTTCGCAAAGGTCGGTCGTTGCATGTAGGGCCAGCGCACAACGAGCCGTCAATGCCTGCTTGCTGGCGCAGCCCGTCGGAAGCCTGCAGTATGTCTCGGTGCCATCGATCGTAACGGGATTATTCGGACCGAGGGCGTGGGCGGGGGCCCGTGCGAGCCCGACCGGCTGGCCCGGTCGCGGCCCACGTCATGCGCACGCCGGTGGGTCTGCGTCAGAGATAACGGTCCTGCGGTCGGACCAGGTTCAGCACCGGTGCACCGGTCAGTTGCCTGCGACAGTTCAGCCCCGCCATGTGCAAGGCCCTGTTGGCGGTATCTTGCACCGATGCCGAGTTGTGCGGCGAGCCGATGACATTGGGCAGTGCGGTAAACGGGTGATCCATCCGGAACTCGCCGTGCCGTACCGGCTCCACCCACCAGGCGTCGATGCAGGCAGTGAATGCCGGGTGGGACTGCAGGTGCGCGAACAGCGCCGCCTCGTCGATGATCTCGCCGCGCGCCAGGTTGACGAGGATGGCATCGTCCTTCATCAACCCCAGTTCGCGTTGGCCGATCAGCCCCTGCGTGTCCCGCGTGAGCGGCATGCTGATCAGCAATACGTCGGACACCGCCAGCAATGTGTCGAGTTGCGCGGTGGTTCCTATCCAGTCCACGGCGTCCCGGGTGGTTCCGCTGCGATTGATGACGTGGATGGAGGCTCCGATGCCGCGCATCAGGCGCGCCGTGGCCTGCCCGATGCCCCCATAACCCAGGATGCCGCACACCATGCCGCGGAGCATGCGATTGGCCTTGAACTGGTGGAAGTCTCCGTGCGCGAGCGCCGCATGTTCGACCAACAGCCGCTTCGCGGCCGCCAGGATCATGGCCAGCGCGTGTTCGGCCATGGGCTCCGAATAGGCGCCGGCATTGCTGGCGACCGGAACCCCGGCAGGCAGGTCATCGGGCGCGATGAAGTCGATGCCGGCCGTCATGAGCTGGATCAGCCCGACCCCGCCCATGGCCGCAAGGTCCTGCGGCGTCAACTCTTGCCGCGGATGGCGCGACAGGACGATGTCGGCTTGTCGCAATGCCGTTGCGCGTGCCGCAGCATCGAGTCCGGGCAGAGCCGTGATGCGCGCGGCAACGGCAACGGCTTCGGCCAGCACGGCTTGCGCTGGCGGCTCGAGTTTGAAACTGACGGCGATGGTCGGGATCATGGAAGTCTGTCAAGTTCGCGGGCGATGGCTGATGGCCGAGTATGCCAAGGGATGGGACGGGCCTGCGGCGGCCGCGTACCGGCATCGGCGGGGCCGCCGCCATGGGCCGCTACGACCCCAGTGCCGGCAACACGGTACCACGGCATTCGCCGAACCCGATCCGCGCAGCACCGGGTGCTTCGCACCAACCACGAAAGATGACGCTGTCACCATCGTCCAGAAAACGCCGCTGCTCCGGCGATCCCGAGCCACCTTCGAGCGTGAGGGGCTGCGTGCCGCCGCGCGTCAGTTCGATGATGGCGCCGGCCTGGTCCGGGCTCGGGCCGCTGATGGTGCCGGTGCCGAGCAGGTCGCCGGGCAGCAGGTTGCAGCCACCCATGGTGTGGTGGGTCAGCATCTGGGCCACGGTCCAGTACTGGTGCCGGAAGCTGGTGCGAGACAGTCGCGCCGGCGCATCGCCGGCTTCGAGGCGCTGCGCCGTCTGCAATGAAACCTCCAGCTGGATGTCGAGTGCGCCGTGCTGGCGGTTGCCTTCGGCGTCCAGGTAGGCCAGCGGCTGGGGCTCGCCGGCTGCACGGGTCCAAGCCTGCCGGTAGGGCAGCAAGGCCTCCATCGTGATGATCCACGGCGAGATCGTGGTGGCGAAGTTCTTGCCGAGAAAGGGGCCGAGCGGGTTCATCTCCCAGAACTGGATGTCGCGCGCCGACCAGTCGTTGAGCATGCAGATGCCGAAGATATGGTCCTCGGCCTGCGCCAGTGCAACCGGCTGTCCCTGCGTGTTGCCGACACCCACGTGTATACCGAGTTCCAGTTCGTAGTCCAGCCGCGCGCAGGCCCCGTAGACCGGGGCCGTGGCGCCGGGCGGCATGGCCTGGCCCATCGGCCGATGGAACTGCTGGCCGCTGACGCCGATGCTCGACGCACGGCCGTGGTAGGCGATCGGCATCCAGCGGAAGTTGGGCGAGACCGGGTCGTCGGGCCGGATCAGCGCGCCGACGTTGCGCGCATGGTCGAGCGAGGTATAGAAATCGGTGTAGTCGCCGATGCGGTTGGGCAGCGCATATTCCACCGTGTCCATCGGCACCAGGCAGCCGCGCGCGATGCTGACCATGTCGGGCGTCGCGTCCTGCTCGAGCAGCGCGAACACGGCGTGGCGCAGCGCCTGCCAGGCCTTCGGACCCATGGCCAGGAATTCGTTCAGCGTCTCGCGTGCACACTGCTGCGCGGCCTCCCGGGCCAGGCCGGCCAGTCCGGTGCTTGCGGCCAGCGCTGCCAGGTCGACCACTTGGTCACCGATCGCGACGCCGCCGCGAAACGCCTCGTCGCTGCCGGCACGCCGGAACACCGCGAACGGCAGGTTCTGGATCGGGAAATCACCGCCGGCCATATTGGCCGTGGGAAGCCAGCTGGCGGCGGCGGGGTCGTGGGTGTGGTTGCGTTGCATGGGCGGAGTCGTTCGTTGGTTCGTTGCTGTGAGCGCGCCGCGCCGGCCGCGGCCGATGCCGCAGCGATACGGTGCGTCGTAGTTCAGGCCGGTGCCGTCAGGCGGTCGTCGAAGATCGCGACCGCGCGGGTCCATCCGGCCGACGCGCCGCGGATCTTGTGCGGGAAACACGAAATGTAAAACCCCGTGGGTGGCAACACCTCGAGGTTGTGCAGCTTCTCCAGATGGCAATAACCGATGTCGCGGCCAGCCTTGTGGCCTTCCCAGATCAGCGAGGCATCGTGGCTTTCGCCGTATTTCTGTGCCGTGTGCACAAAGGGCGCGTCCCAGCTCCAGGCGTCGGTGCCGGTCAGGCGGATGCCGCGCTCGAGCAGGTACATGGTGGCTTCGTAACCCATGCCGCAGCCCGAGGCCACGTAGTCTGGTTGCCCGTAGCGCTTGCCAGCGCGGGTGTTGACGACGACGATCTCCAGCGGTGACAAGGTATGGCCGATGCGGGCGAGTTCGTTCTCGACATCGGCGGCGGTGACGACATAACCGTCGGGTAGCTGCGTGAAGTCGAGCTTGACGCCGGGCTGGAAACACCACTCGAGCGGCACCTCGTGGATCGCGATGGATTTTTCCTGGTGGCCCAGCGCCTTGTTCATGGTGCTGTGGAAATGGTAGGGCGCGTCCAGGTGCGTGCCATTGTGTGTCGACAGCGCGATGGTCTCCACCGCCCAGCCTTCGCCGTCGGGCAGGTCCTCCTTCTTCAGGCCGGGGAAAAACGGTTCGATCTGTTCGAAGGTGTTCTCGTGCGTGAAATATTCGATCTTCGGTGCGAAGGCCGGCGGGTCGCTGAGCACGTCGTTTTCCAGGAAGATCGAGAGATCGACAAAGGTGCGGGGCATGGTGGTTCTCCTGTCGGGATGGTCAAGATCGGTGGGGTGGTTGCTGTTGCTGGGGCGTTTTCCAGTGCACCATGGGCAGACCGGCCACCGGCGAGCGGAAATACGGGATCGTCGTGCCCAGCAGGCTGCCGACGTAGACGGTGCGCAGGTCCGGCCCGCCGAAGGTGATGCTGGCCATCCATGGCGCCACCGTACCGCGGGCTTGCGCCATGTCGTCGGCCGTGGCGGTGCCGGCGCCCATCTTGCGCACCAGCGTCTGGCTGGCTTGCGGGTCGCCGTCGTCGAGCAGCAGCAGCTTGTCGCCCTGCGGGGTGAGCGCGATCAGCTGGTCGACCATGACCAGCGTGCACCACAGGTTGCCGAAGGCGTCGAACGCGATGCCGTCGGGCGGGCCGCCGAGGTGGCTGGGGCCGAACACCTCGCGATCGGTCAGGCGCACACCGCCCGCGGCGTCTTCGTCGAGCCGCATCCGGGTGATGTGCGGGCCGGTGGTCTCGACGATGTACATCCACTCTTCGCGCGCATCGAGCCGGATCTCGTTGGTGAAATGAAAACCATCGGCCACCACACGGATGTCGCGGCCGGGTTCGACCACCGCGATGTAGCCGTCGCGCACCCGGCTCGCCGCAGCCTTGGTCCAGGGGTTGACCCGGGTCGACACGGTGATCCAGATGCGGTCCTTGGTATCGCGCAACACGAAGTTGACCTTGCCGATCGGCTGGCCGTCGATGCGGTCGAACAAGGTGCGGGTATGGCCGTCGCGGGTCATCACCTCGAGCAGGTCGGTGCCGAAGTTGGAGATCAGGATGTCGCCGCCCGCGGCAAAGGCCAGGCCGTTGGGCAAGGTGCCCTGCGTGAATTTTGCCTCGAACGCGTCGCCGGTCGCGGTGCTGGCGCTGGCGAAGCGCGGGTCCGCCTGTTGCCCGACGAAACGCTGCGTGCCGTCGGGCCGGATGTGGGTGACGCCGCCGCGGGCATCGGCCGCCCACAGGCTGCCATCGGGCTCGGCGAGGATACATTCCGGGCGCTGCAGGTCGCGGCCGATGGTCTCGATGGCGGCGCGCTCGACCGTGAAGCCGGCCAGCGGATTGGATGCAGCGTTTGTCATGTAGGTTCTCCGTTAAGCGCTGCGTGACCCGTGGCCCATGCAAGATCCAGCGACGCTGGAGCTGCCCGGGCCAGCGGCCGCGCAGCAGGCCCCGTCCAGGCCCCCACGGAACTGGCTTTGCCAGGCCGTAGGGGGCGCCCCCCAGTGGGGGATTCGGCCGGTTTACACGCAGTGAAACCGGACAGACGGGGGGCGTCTTTCCTCCAGGGCCCGCCGCGCGCGGCCGCTCCGAAGCGGCGGGCCTGCCCCCCAGTGGGGGGTTCGGCAGGTCGACACGCAGTGCGACCGGACAGACGGGGGGCGTCTTTCACCTCAGCAACACCAGGCTGATCTGTGGAAACACCAGAAGCAGGCCCAGCACCGACAGCATGATGAGCGTGAACGGCGCCGTGCCCCTGAAAATATCGCCGAGCGAAATGCCCGGTTCGGACAAGGTACTCTTGATGACAAACACCGACAGGCCGAACGGCGGCGTCAGCAGGCCGATCTCGACCGCGATCACGGTGACGACGCCGAACCACACCAGGTTCATGCCGAACTGCTCGGCAATCGGCAGCATCAGCGGCAATACGATCAGCATGATCGATGATGAGTCGATGATGGTGCCCAGCGCGATGACGATGGCCACGTACAGCAGCAGGAAGGCGGTGCGTCCCAGCCCGGCCTGGGCCATGGTTTCGACCAGGAACTGCGGCATGCCCGACATCGCCAGCATGCGGGTGTAGATGGTGGCGCAGATGATCAGGAAACTCACCGCCACCGTGACATGGCCGGTCTCGGTCAACACGCTCCAGAAACCCGGGCCATCGAGCTTGCGCTTGAGCAGCGCAATTGCCAGGGCCAGCCCGGCGCCGACGGCACCGGCCTCGGTGGCGGTGAAGAATCCGGCGTACAGGCCACCGAGCACCGCGACGATCATCACGATGCTGGGCAGCAGCTTGAGGGTCATTTCGCCCGCGCCCATCATCTCGTCGGCATCCACCGCGACCGGAACTCCGTTCGCAAACACCATGCCCGGCCGCAAATAGGCCAGCAGCATGATGCCGGTGGCGAAGGCGAACGCCAGCATCAGTCCGGGGATGATGCCGGCGGTGAACATATCGCCCACCGACTGGTTCGCCAGGAAACCATAGAGGATCATCAGCAGGCTCGGTGGAATCAGCATGCCCAGCACCGACGAGCCCGCGACCACGCCGCAGGCGAATCCGCCGCGGTAACCGAATCGCAGCATCTGCGGCACCGCCACCCGCGTGAACACCGCGGCCGACGCGATCGAGATGCCGGTGATGGCGGCGAAAACGGCATTGGCCGCCACGGTCGCGATACCCAGGCCGCCGCGCAGGCGCCGGAACATCTGGTTGGCGACCTCGAACGCGTCCTTGCCGACGTCCGCCTTCGCGACCAGGAAGCCGGTCAGCACGAACAGCGGCACCACGCCGAAGATATGGCTGTTGATCGCGTCGTTGGCCGCCGCCGCCAGCAGGTTGGCAGCCACCGACACGTCGTCGCGGATCAGCCAGACGCCGATGAACGACACCAGGCCCAGCACCACGGCCACATGCAGGCCGCCCCAGATCAGCAGCAGCATCAGCACCAGCGAGCCGCTGGCGATCACCGCATTACTCATGCAGGCCTCCGCGCTTGTCACTTCGTGTGCTGCGCTGCCCCCCAAGGGGGCCGATTTCCGTTGGGGCGGCCCGGCGGGAAATGGACTGGCGCTTTGCGGCCTGGCTGATCGTGCTCGCGCGACGCCAATCCGCCCAGGCCAGCAGCACGAAGGTGATCAGCGTCGCGCTCAGGCCGATCAGCATGATCAGCCGCACCGGCCAGACCGGCGCGGTGAAGTCGCCGATGGCGCCGACGTACTGCCGGATGCGGATCGCGTCGACCAGCGGTTCCCAGGCGGCCCACAGGATGACGCCCATCAGGCCGGCGCCGATCAGGTGGTAGAGCGCCTGCAGCCGGGCCGCGAACGCGGGTCGCCGGTGTTTCAGGCGCGCCAGCAACACGTCGGCGCGGGTGAAACGTCCGCTGTGCAGCGTGTCGGCCAATTGCAGGAACACGATGCCGACGATGGACAGGGCCACCAGCTCGGTCACGCCACGCACCGGCGCGTCGAACAGGTTGCGGCCCAGCACGTCGGTGTTGATCAGCACCATGAGCGCGATGATCCACAAGGTGCCCAGCGCGTTGAGCAGCTTGCCCAGGCGCTGGAATTGCCACGGCAGCGGCGTGCCGTAGCTGTCGGCGGTCGGTGGCGTGTCCGAGCTCAATTCGCGGTCCAGTCCCGCGGCAGCTGGGCGCCGCTGCGCTTGAGTGCCTCGGTGTACATCTTGAGCACTTCCTTGCCGGGACCACCCTTGGCCGTGACGTCGGCGCTCCAGGTCTGTGCCACCGGGCCGAGCGCGTCGGCCCAGCGCTTGCGCTCGGCCGGGCTCAGTTCGCTGATCTTGGCGCCGGCCGCGGTCATGTTCGCCAGCACCGTCTGGACCGCGGCGGTTTGCATCTGGGCCAGTTTGTCCGACCACACGTCCGACGCCTCCTGCATGGCCTTGCGCACTTCGGGCGGCAGTTTCTCGAAGCGCGACTTGTTGACCGCCACGCCACCGGCGAACTGCGATCCGAAATTGACCTTGGTGACATAAGGCGCGACTTCATGGACCTTGGCGGCCCAGGCGCCGGTGGCGAACACCACGGTGCCGTCCGACACGCCGGACTTGATGTCCTCGTAGTAACTGTTCAGGTTGCCGGCCACGGCAACCGCGCCGGTGCCCTTGACCCAGTTCGCGGCCGGGCCCGGTGCGCTGAGTTTCTTGCCCTGCAGGTCCTCGATCTTCGTGATCGGAAACTTGGTCCAGATATGGTAGGAGTCCAGCGCCATGCCGCCCAGGTAGGTCAGGCCGTTCTTGTTCCAGGCGTCGGCCATGGCCGGGATCTTGGCCTGCATGTCGGAGATGGTCTTGGCGATGACGCCGACGTCGTCGCTGCCGAACGGGGTGTAGTAGGTCACGTTCTGCATCGGGAACTTTGCCGCCTCGAAGATGGTGCTGACGATGCCGATGTCGGCGATGCCATCGGCAATGCCCTTGGATTCGCTGCCCAGCTTGATCAAGGTACCGCCCCAGGCCTTGGTCCAGTCGATCTTGTATTTGTTGCCGGCGGCGACCAGCCGTTTGTCGACCTCGGGAATGAACACCTCGTCCATGGTCTTGACCCACAGGAACACCGGCGGGTGGCCGGCGGTGGCGGTCAGCTTGATCACCTGCTGGCCATGGGCCGGCAGGTGGGCCAGCGTGGCCAGCGTGGCCGCGGCGGCGGTCGAGAGAAGGGTTCGGCGAAGGGTCATGGTTGTCTCCTGTGGGTGGAACGTCGACGGGATGAAACGGGTGCCGGTGCCGCAGGTGGTGCCGGCGGTGGCGGCAAGGCGGCGCGGATGCCGCCTTCGATGAAGCGCACCAGCATCGGGTGGGACGAGACGTCATTGGGCGAGTTCGCGCCGAGCGACAAACGCTGCACGCGCTGGTCGCTGAGGTGGTGCAGCAAGGCGCCCAGTGCGAACTGGTAGGCCCACGCGCATGCGCCGAGGCTGGCATGGGGCAGTGCCAGCCGCAATGCGTCGATGAAGGCATGGGCCAGCGGGTCGAAATGCCGGCGCAGCACCCGGTCCGCCTCCGGCGATGCGTACCCGAGTTCGCGCGCCACCAGCAGGGCGTAGAACTCGCCTTCGGCGCTGGCGCGGATCCGCAGCACCGGTTGCACGAAGGCCTCGACGATGTGGTTGAGCAGGTCCGGGCCGCCGTCGTCGACCGCGGCCTGCAGCCGGGTCAGCCGCTCGTCGATGGTCGGGCGCCAGTGCTCGAAGATGGCTTCGAACAACTCGTGTTTCTGGCCATAGTAATAAGCCACCAGGGCCAGCGGCACCTCGGCTTCGATGGCGATCTGGCGGATCGACACCGCGTGGTAGCCGTTCTGCGCAAACAGCTTCTCCGCCGCCAGCAGGATGGCCTGGCGGCGATCGGGGCGCGAATCGGACTCGCGCTCGGCGGGCGATCGCGGGGTCCTGGCGGGGCGCAGACGGGTTTCCACCGGGATATTGAACGAGCGTACAAAAAAATTGAACACCCGTACAAACCCTGATGCACCGGGCACCCGTGACCGGTCGACCTGCGTTAATCTGCGGCCATGCATGCGTCGACCCCCGCCCCATACGTTCCCCAGATCCGGCTGTACCAGGATTGGCTGCAAGCACGCAACGGCTTGCGGTTCGACGACTACGACGCCTTGTGGCGCTGGTCCATCGCCGACCTCGACGCGTTCTGGCAAAGCCTGTGGGACTACTACGAGCTGCAATCGCCGACCCCCCACACCGCGGTGCTGGCCGAGCGTCGCAT
Organism: Comamonadaceae bacterium G21597-S1; assembly: GCA_027214345.1. Taxonomy (GTDB): domain Bacteria; phylum Pseudomonadota; class Gammaproteobacteria; order Burkholderiales; family Burkholderiaceae_C; genus CAISIP01. The sequence goes on along the minus strand of JAPWHR010000003.1, from coordinate 173,898 downwards.
GCCGGGAGCCCGCTGGTTTCCCGGTGCCCAGGTCAACTACGCGCGCCAGGCGCTGCGCCATGCGGACGCCGCCCATGCCGCCGGCCAACCCGCGGTCATCAGCCACAACGAAAAAAGCCTGGGGAAAAACCCGCCGCGTGAGCTGTCCTGGCCGCAGCTGCGCCAGCGGGTCGCATCGCTGGCGCTGCATCTGCAGGCCCAGGGCGTGCAGCCGGGCGACCGGGTCGCCGCCTACCTGCCGAACGTGCCCGAGGCCATCGTCGCTTTCCTGGCCAGCGCCAGCATCGGCGCGGTCTGGAGCATCTGCGCGCCCGACATGGGCGTGCATGCGGTGCTCGACCGCTTCCGGCAGATCGAACCGAAGGTGCTGATCGCCTGCGATGGCGTGACCCATGGCGGCCAGGACCAGGACCGGCTGGCCGTCGTGAGCCAGCTGCGCGCCGCGTTGCCGACGGTGCGGCATCTGTTGATGCTGGACCAGCTCGGTTCCTTGTCGGGCGCCGATGCGAGCTTGGAACATCTCGATCTTGCGCAGGCCTGCGGGCGCGACGATGCGCAGACGCGCGCGTTCGAGCCGCTGTGGCTGCCGTTCGACCATCCGCTGTGGATCGTCTATTCCAGCGGCACCACCGGGTTGCCGAAGCCGATCGTGCACGGGCACGGGGGCACGACGCTGGTGACGATGGAACTGGTCGGCCTGCACAACGATGTCGGTGCCAGTTATCTGCCCAACAGCCGGGGCGAGCGTTACCACTGGTACAGCTCGACCGGCTGGGTCATGTGGAACGCCCAGGTGTCGGGGCTGCTGCTCGGGGCGACCTGCTGCATCTTCGACGGCAGCCCGGCCGGGCGCAGCCATGACGCAAGCGGCCAGCGCGTCGCGCCGGACTGGTCCACGTTGTGGCGATTTGCGGCCGAACTCGGGGTCACGTTTTTCGGCGCCGGTGCCGCGTTCTATGCGAACTGCATGAAGGCCGGCCTCGAACTGTCGACCGTCGGCGACCTGCGCAAGATACGCGCGCTGGGCACGACCGGATCGCCGTTAAGCGAGGACGTGCAGAACTGGGGGACGCGGCAGCTCCGCAACGTCCACGCAGTGGGCGAGCGTGGGGGCGACCTGCGCGGCGCCGGGCCGTCCCAAGGCGCGCAAGCCCCCTCGGGGGGCAGCGAGCCACACGCAGTGGGCGAGCGTGGGGGCGACCTGCGCGGCGCCGGGCCGTCCCAAGGCGCGCAAGCCCCCTCGGGGGGCAGCGAGCCACACGCAGTGGGCGAGCGTGGGGGCGACCTGCGCGGCGCCGGGCCGTCCCAAGGCGCGCAAGCCCCCTCGGGGGGCAGCGAGCCACACGCAGTGGGCGAGCGTGGGGGCCATATCCCCGATGTCTGGTGGTGCAATATCTCGGGGGGGACGGACTTCGCCGGCGCCTTCATCGGCGGCAACCGCGAGTTGCCGCAGGTGCCTGGCGAGATGCAGTGCCGCCTGCTGGGCTGCGCCGTGCAGGCCTGGGACGAGAACGGCCAGCCGGTGACGGATGCCGTCGGCGAGCTGGTGTGCACGGAGCCGATTCCGTCCATGCGGCTGTACCTCTGGGGCGATACGAACAACGAGCGGTATCTGTCGAGTTATTTCGACATGTACCCGGGGGTCTGGCGCCATGGGGATTGGCTCAAGGTCGGCGCCAACGGGGGCTGCGTGATCTACGGCCGTTCGGATGCGACCATCAACCGCCATGGCCTGCGCATGGGTACGAGCGAGTTGTACAGCGCGGTCGAGGCCTTGCCCGAGGTGCTCGATTCGCTGGTCGTGGACCTGGAGTACCTGGGCCGCGACAGCTTCATGCCCTTGTTCGTGGTGTTGCGCGAGGGCCTTGCGCTCGACGATGCGCTGCGGGCACGCATCAACCAGGCGATCCGGACCGCGTTGTCGCCGCGTTTTGTTCCCAATGCCATTTTGCAGGTGCAGGAGGTTCCGCGCACCCTGTCCGGCAAGAAGCAGGAGTTGCCGATCAAGAAGTTGCTGCTCGGTCAGCCGCTGGACAAGGTGGTGAACCGGGAGGCGATGGCCAATCCCGGTTGCCTGGCCTGGTATGTGGCGTTCGCGCAGTCACGGGAGCTGCCGGTGGCCTGACATCGGGCGGGGCGCCAGGGGCGGCGGCGATGGCGGCGTGAGGGCGCTACTGGTCCCGTTCGTGCAGGCTGATCAGGCTCATCAGCGCCGATACCACCTCGGGCTTGAAACCGACACGGGCATTGCCGAAGCCGTCTCCACCGCTCATCACGAGTTTTTCCATGTAGTCGACGCAGTCCTGCGAACCCCAGAACACGGTGATCGCTTTCGCGATGCGTTCATGGCGTTTCGCAATGATGGCCATGGCATTGTCGATGCCGACCTGGCGTGGCAGCTCATGCAGGGGCATGGGCCGGGTCGCCTGCTCTTCTTCTTCCCATTTCAGAGGTGGGAAGCCCAACGATTCGTTTTTCCCAGATGTTGCCATCATGGTCTCCTTGCGAGTGGCGCGCCCAGGCTTGACGCGGGCAAGTGTTTTGTTTTTACACCGGAATTATCCCCGATGGCACGGCACTGGTGAGCATGTGTATCAATGGGTCGGTCCCTTCCGCGAGCCAGCTGGTGGCGGTGGTCAGGTCGCCTGCTGCTGCAGCCAGGCCATCAATTGCAGAACGACCGGTTTGGTTTCCTGTTGCTCCGGGCGCACCAGGTAGTAGGCGCGCTCGGCCGCGAGGGCATGGGCGCAGGCCTGGACCAGCTGTCCGGCCGCCAGTTCATGTTCGATCAGCATCCGTGGTACCAGCGCGACACCCATGGCATGCACGGCGGCGGCCACCGTCAGCGAAAACAGCTCATAGCGCGGGCCTGCCAATGCCATCGGTGCCGCGACCGAGGCGCGCTGGAACCATTGGCGCCAGGCTTGCGGTCGGGTGCTTTGCTGCAGCAAAGGCATGGTGGCCAGTTCCTCGGGCGTGCGCATGCGCCCGTCCGGCAGCAACGCGGGCGCGCAGACCGGCACCAGATCTTCCTGCAGCAGCAGGGTCGAGCGGGTTCCCGCCCAGTCGCGCAGTTGCTGCGGGGTGCCGGCATACAAGGCCGCGTCGAAGTCGGTGTCGGCGAACAGGAACGGCCGGGTCCGGGTCTCGATATGCACCACCAGTTGCGGATGGCGCTGCGCCAGGTCCGGCAGGCGCGGGATCAGCCATCGGCTGGCGAAGGTGGGCACTGCGGCCAGCAACAGGGTTTGCTGGGCGCCATGGCCGGACATGGCCTCGAGCGTGTCGCGCTCGAGCGCCTGCAGTCGCGGCGCGATCTGCCGAGCATAGGCGCTGCCACGTTCGGTCAAGGCCACGCCGTGGCGGGTACGCTGGAACAAGGCCTGTCCCAGATACTGCTCCAGAGCGGAGATCTGGCGCGACACCGCGCTTTGGGTCAGCGCCAGCTCCTGCGCGGCCCGCGTATAACTTTCGTGCCGGGCCGCGGCGTCGAAACAGGCCAATGCCTGCAGGGAGGGGATCTTGCGCCGCATGGTGTGAAGAATACACACAACTGGCAACGTCTAGAAGTCGTGTCGGATCGGAAAGTCGTTGAAATAAAAGGAAGGTGTCGCCGCCGTCCACCGGATCGACGGCCTTGGATTTGGTCCAGATATTCGAAAATCTCATTTCTGGATTCCGAATTTGCGGTTGTCCCCGGCGCCGCCTGCCACTACGATCGGGCCTCTATCGACCAATCCAGGAGCAATGGCATGGCCCACGCGGCATTCAACTGGCAGGATCCTTTCCTGCTCGAGTCCCAACTCAGTGACGACGAACGCATGGTGCGCGACGCCGCGGCGGCCTATTGCCAGGACAAGCTGCAGCCGCGCGTCATCGAGGCGTTCCGCAACGGCACGACCGACGTGGCCATCTTCCGCGAAATGGGCGAACTCGGGCTGCTCGGCCCGACCATTCCCGAGCAGTATGGTGGCCCGGGCCTGAACTACGTGGCGTATGGCCTGATCGCACGCGAAGTCGAGCGGGTCGACTCCGGTTACCGCTCGATGATGAGCGTGCAGTCCTCGCTGGTCATGGTGCCGATCTTCGAGTTCGGTACCGAGGCACAGAAGCAGAAATACCTGCCCAAGCTCGCCACCGGCGAGTGGATCGGCTGTTTCGGCCTGACCGAGCCCGACCACGGCTCCGACCCCGGTTCCATGGCCACACGTGCGCACAAGGTTGCCGGCGGTTACAAGCTGAGCGGCTCCAAGATGTGGATCTCCAACAGCCCGATGGCCGATGTGTTCGTCGTCTGGGCCAAGGAAGTGTCCGAGTCCGGCCAGGTCGGCCCGATTCGCGGCTTTGTGCTCGAGAAAGGCGCCAAGGGCCTGAGCGCGCCGCCGATCCACGGCAAGGTCGGCCTGCGCGCGTCGGTCACCGGCGAGATCGTCATGGACGGCGTGTTCTGCCCGGAGGAAAACGCCTTTCCCGAGGTGCAAGGGCTCAAGGGTCCGTTCACCTGCCTGAATTCGGCGCGTTACGGCATCGCCTGGGGTGCCCTGGGTGCGGCCGAAGACTGCTGGCTGCGCGCGCGCCAGTACACGCTGGACCGCAAGCAGTTCGGCCGCCCGCTGGCGGCCAACCAGCTGATCCAGAAGAAGCTGGCCGACATGCAGACCGAGATCGCGCTCGGCCTGCAGGGCTGCCTGCGCCTGGGCCGCATGAAGGACGAAGGTTCGGCGGCGGTCGAGATCACCTCCATCCTCAAGCGCAACTCCTGCGGCAAGTCGCTCGATATCGCCCGCCTGGCGCGCGACATGATGGGCGGCAACGGCATCTCCGACGAGTTCGGCGTGGCACGCCACCTGGTGAACCTGGAGGTGGTCAACACCTACGAAGGCACGCACGACATCCACGCGCTGATCCTGGGCCGGGCCCAGACCGGCATCGCGGCGTTCGCGAATTAGGCGTGAAAGACGCCCCCCGTCTGTCCGGTTTCACTGCGTGTAAACCGGCCGAACCCCCCACTGGGGGGCGCGCCGGCCGCTTCGGAGCGGCCGTGCGCGGCGGCCCCTTGAACTTTCATGCCTCGTGGGTGGCGCACAGCGCCATGGAAAACTGAAATGACTCATCCAAAAACAGCCGCGGCTCCAGGCACCGGAGCCTTGGCCCACCTCAAGGTGCTGGACCTGTCTCGCGTGCTCGCTGGGCCCTGGTGCACCCAGATGCTGGCCGACCTGGGCGCCGACGTGATCAAGGTCGAGCGTCCCGGCGAAGGCGACGACACCCGCCATTGGGGGCCTCCGTTCATGCCCGATGCCGACGGCCAGGACACCACGCAGGCCACCTACTTCAACGGCACCAATCGCAACAAGCGATCGATCACGGTCAACCTCTCCAGTCCCGAGGGGCAGGCGCTGGTGCGCCAGATGGCCGAGCACAGCGACATCGTGGTCGAGAACTTCAAGCTTGGCGGCCTGAAGGCCTACGGGCTGGACTATGCCAGCCTGAAGGCGCTGAACCCGCGCCTGATCTATTGTTCGATCACCGGTTTTGGCCAGTACGGGCCGTATGCGGAACGTGCCGGCTACGACCTGATGATCCAGGCCATGAGCGGCATGATGAGCATCACCGGCCGCGCCGACGACCAGCCCGGCGGCGGACCGCTGCGCGTGGGCGTGGCGCTGACCGACCTGTTCACCGGTGTCTATGCGACCTCGGCCATCCTGGCCGCGCTGGAGGTGCGCCACCGCACCGGCGAAGGCCAGCACATCGACATGGCCCTGCTCGACGTGGGCATGGCCATCCTGGCCAACCAGGCCAGCGGTTATCTCAACACCGGCAAGGTGCCGCAGCGCCAGGGCAACAGCCATCCCAGTCTGGCGCCGTACCAGGATTTTCCGACGCGCGACGGCTCGATGCTGCTGGCGATCGGCAACGACGGCCAGTTCAGCCGCTTCTGCAAGGCGGCCGGCAGGCCGGAATGGAGCGCCGACCCGCGTTTCTCCGGCATGGGTGCGCGCGTGCGCAACCGCCAGGAACTGATCCCGCTGATGGAAACCGTCACACGTACGCGCGACACCGCTGACTGGATCGCGCTGCTCGAGGACAAGGCCGTGCCCTGCGGCCCGATCAACGACCTGGCGCATGCCTTCGCCGATCCGCAGGTGGCGGCGCGCGAACTGGTGGTCGAGCAGGCCCGGGCGCCGCAACTGGCGGCCGCCGACGGCATCGCCGCGATCCGCACCGTGGCCAGCCCGCTGCGTCTGCAGGCCAACCCGCCGGTGCTGCGCCGGCCGCCGCCGGCCCTGGGCGAACATACCGACGAGGTGCTGGCCGAACTGGGGTTCGATGCCGCGCGCATCGCCGCACTGCGCGGCGCCGGCATCGTCTGACGATCCGGTTGCAGGGTTCACGCCAGTCGCCGTTGACCGGCGCAAGCTGATTCCGCATCGCGCTCGCACTGCATGCCGGTGGTCGCCACACCCTTGCCTATCACCGCGGTCACCCGGCGGTCGATCCTGCTGCTGTCGCTGGCGTGTTTCTGCAGCATGTTCGCGCAGCGCGTGTGCGACCCGATGCTGCCGGAACTCGCGCGGGTGTTCTCGGTCGACCTGTCGCAGGCGGCGCAGGTCGTGTCCCTGTTTGCGTTGGGTTATGGCGTGGCGCAGTTCGTCTATGGGCCGCTGGGCGATCGGCTCGGAAAGTTCCGCATCGTGGCCTGGGCCTCGCTCGCCTGCTGCCTGTGCAGTGTGATGGCGGCGCTGGCCGGCAGCCTGCCGATGCTGCTGTTCGCGCGCATGGCCATGGGGATTGCCACGGCGGCCATCGTGCCCTTGACGCTGGCCTGGATTGGCGACACCGTGCACGGCGCGCAGATCCAGGAAACCATTGCAAGGGTCGGTGTGGGAACCACGCTGGGTGCGGCCTCCGGGCAGTTGATCGGCGGTGTGTTCACGCAATCGCTGGGATGGCGCTGGTCGTTCGGCTTCCTGGCACTGTTGCTGGGCCTCGTCGGCCTGTTCCTGTTGTGGGACTGGCGTCGTCAGAAGGCGCTGGCCGTGCCGGCTGTGGCACCCGCGGTCGGCGGTCGGCGCCCCTCGTTTTTTGCCCAGACCTGGCCCATTGTCTCGGGTCCCTGGTCGCGCACCGTGTTGCTGGTCGCCTTCGTCGAAGGCGCCGTGGGCATGGGTGTGCTGGCCTTGTGGGCGGCGCACCTGCAAGATGCGATGGGCCTGCCGGTATCGACGGCCGGCGCCATCGTCGCGTTGTTCGGCCTGGGCAGCCTGGTCTACCTGGTCGCTGCCCGGCGCCTGATCACCCGGCTCGGACAGCATGGATTGAGTGTGCTCGGTGGCAGCCTGATGGGCGTGTGCGCGCTGGTCGTCGCCTATACGCCGCTCTGGCAACTGACCGGCCCGGCCAGTGTCGTGGCGGGGTTCGGCTTTGCGATGTTCCACAACACGATGCAGGCCAACGCGGCGCAGATGGCGCCCGCCGCGCGCGGCACGGCGGTGTCGCTGTTCGCGTCGGCATTGTTCCTGGGGCAGTCGATGGGCGCGTCATTGGCGTCCAGCCTGTTTGAAACGGTGGGTTCGCGCAGCGTCGTCGCGCTGGGCGGCGCGGTGATGGTCGTGCTCGGATGGGTGATGGGATGGGCGTTGCGCCGGCGGCATCGCCTGCTGCTGGACGGCTGACGGATGCCACGCCGCTTCGATGGATACTCGGCGCATGGCCACCTCCCGATCGACGCGTTGACATGCGTTCCTCCGCCCAGCGCAACCTGATTCTCGGCTTGTCGCTTGCACAGCTGATCAGCTGGGGCAGCGTGTTCTACACCTTTGCGCTGCTGATCGGGCCGATCGAGCAGGCGCTGGGCGTGAGCCGGGCGCAGAGCTCGGTCGCGTTCAGCCTGGCCCTGCTGGCCGAAGGCCTGTGTGCCTATGCCATCGGTCGCTGGATCGACCAGGGCCACGAGCGGCGGGTCATGACGCTGGGTTCGGCGCTGGCGGGCCTGTGCCTGGTGTTGCACACCTTCGTGACCAGCCTGGCCGGTTTCTACCTGGTCTGGACGGCCTTGGGCGTGGCCATGTCGGCCGTGTTGTACACGCCGGTGTTCGCCGTCGTGACACGGCGGTTCCCGAACGACTTCCGGCGCGCCATCATCACGATGACCTTTCTCGGCGGCCTGGCCAGCACGGTGTTCATCCCGTTGACGGCCTGGCTGATCGACAGCTGGGGCTGGCGTGGCGCGTTGTGGGCACTGGCGGGCCTGCATTTTTGTGTCTGCCTGCCCATTCACGCCGTCCTGCTGCGCGATGCGCCCCGGCGTGTCGCGCCCGCCGCATCGGCCACGGCCACGGCCACGGCCACGGCCGAACCGGTGGCGGGTTTGCGCCACCTGCTGACGAGCGCGCCATTCCTGCTGGTGGGCAGTTTCATCGTGTTGTTCATGGCCGCCACCGCGGCCTTGCCGGCGCACCTGGTCAGCCTGTTGCGCGAGCGTGGCATGGCCGAGACCTGGGCGATCGCCGTGCCGGCGAGTATTGGCGTGTTGCAGGTGGCGGGACGACTGTTGTTGTATTTCTTCGAACGCCGGTTCGACGTCCATGTGGCCAACCGCTTCATCCCCTGCCTGATCCCGGCCGGCCTGGCCGCCTTGCTGCTGGCGCCGCTGCTGGGGACCGGCACGGGTGCACTGGTGCTGGTGCTGGCCTTTGTCGCGTTGTATGGCGCCGGCAACGGCATGCTGACCATCGTCAAGGGCACGGCGATCGCGCAATACGTGAGTCGGGAACACGTGGCCAGCCTCAACGGCGCGCTGGGCGTGCCGCTGGCCCTGACCCGTGCGGCGGCGCCGCTGGTGATGGGCCTGTTGTGGCAGCCCGGCGTGGGTTACCAATATGGCCTGTGGTTGCTGCTGGTGATGAGCCTGGTGGCGATCGCGATGCTGCTGCTGGCGCAGCGCCGGGTGCTGGCGGCGGGTGCCGGGGCAGCCTGAGCGCGGGTCGGCGTGCGGGACGCGTCGGTGTCAGTCCGTGCCGTAGACCTTGGCCCGCGATTGCCCGGGCCGGCCCGTGTTGACGACGCCGGATTCGGTCACGACATACGGGGCGGCGACGATCGGGTGTCTCGGCGCCGGTAGTGGCACGGCTGCCGGTACGACGGCAGGCAGCTCACCGACAGCCCGTACCGAACCCTGGTTGGCCGCGGACGGTTTTGCTGTCGGCCTGGCGGTCGAGGGGGCGGTCTGCGCCGCATCGGCGGGCGTCCGGGTCGGCTCCGGCGTTGCAGGTGCCGGGCGGGCCGGCACGAGCGCCTCGTCCGGCGCCACCGTGTGCACCGGCAATCGGGTGGCGGCCGCCTGCGGTTCGGCCTCGACAGGCTCATCCGGGACAAAGACCGAATGTCCGTCCACCGGCCGGGTCTGCACGTGGATCAGGCTGGCGCCGAGCGCCATCACCACCACGCCGAGCACTGCGACGGCGGCCCACAAGGGGCGGGAGCTGAAATGCCTGCGGCCCGCAGGCAGGGTCTGGATGTGGGTCGTCATGTGCCTGGTCCTCCCTGTACCGGCGATTCCGCTCGTCCGGTCATGCGCCCGCCGCCACCTCGGGGCAGGCACAGGCGCAAGTTACCCCGGTCGTGTTGCGTCAGACATGCATCGGTGTAACCGTCGGTAAAGCAATGGTCTGCCCGGCAGCGCGCCCGCGGGGATTCAGGCGTCGACCTTTGCCGGCAGCTTCCAGTCGGCCCGCGGGTAATGGCAGGTGTAGCCGTTGGGATACCGCTCCAGGTAGTCCTGGTGCTCCGGTTCGGCTTCCCAGAATGGACCCGCTGGCGCGACTTCGGTCACCACCTTGCCCGGCCACAGGCCGGAGTCGTTGACGTCGATGATGGTGCGCAGGGCTTCGGCCTTTTGCGCGTCGTTCACGTAGTAGATCGCCGAGCGGTACGACATGCCCCTGTCGTTGCCCTGCTGGTTCACGGTGCTCGGGTCGTGGATCTGGAAGAAGAATTCCAGCAGGCGCCGGTAACTGATGACGGCCGGATCGAACACGATCTCGATGCCTTCGGCATGGGTGCCGTGGTTGCGGTAGGTCGCGTTGGGCACGTCGCCCCCGGTGTAGCCCACCCGTGTGGACAACACGCCTGGCAACTTGCGGATCAGGTCCTGCATGCCCCAGAAACATCCGCCTGCCAATACCGCCCGTTCCTGTGTCGTCGCCATTTCAGTTCTCCTCGACCTGGTTCAAGTACTCGCCATAACCTTCGGCCTGCATGTCGTCGCGGTGCACGAAACGCAGCGAGGCCGAATTGATGCAATATCGCAGCCCGCCGCGGTCGCGCGGGCCGTCGGGAAACACGTGGCCCAGATGGCTGTCTCCGTGTCTGGAGCGCACCTCGGTGCGCACCATGCCGTGGGTGGTGTCGCGCAATTCGTTGACGTAGGCAGGCACGATGGGCTTGGTGAAGCTGGGCCAGCCGCAGCCGGACTCGAACTTGTCGGACGACGCGAACAGCGGCTCGCCCGACACGATGTCGACATAGATGCCGGGTTCGTGGTTGTCCAGGTAGGCCCCGGTGCCGGGACGTTCGGTACCGCTTTCCTGCGTCACGCGGTATTGCTCGGGGGTCAGCCGGGCAATGGCCTCGGCGTTTTTTTCGTATCGGTTCATGGGTCGGGCTATCTCCTGTTCGTGCGCCGTGCGCCATGGAAGGCCGCCGGATCGCAGATGCGATCTTGGCGCGGGTTTTCAAGCCATGGTCGGCCAAGCTGCCATTCCTGCCCGTGCAGCAGGGTCAATGCCGCGCCGTGGCGCATGGCCGCAGCATAACGCTGCCGCGCCGGCGGCGACACGAGCGGCGGTGCCATAATGGCCGTGCTCCGGGGTGCACGGCCAGTGATGGCGTGCTGAGATGGTTGAACCAAACCCGCGAACTTGATCCGGCTAGTACCGGCGAAAGAAGAGCTGTCACCCAGACCATGGGCCCTGCGGGCCATGCGTTTCCGGGTCACCTTCGGAGCAGATGTCCAGCAACTGCCACAGAAGGAGCCCCGATGAATCCACCCGACCCATTCGCCCAACGCCTCGCATCCTCGCGTGCGCCGTTTCCCGCCTCGCGCAAGATCCATCTCGACGGCTCGCGTGGCGACCTGCGCGTGCCGGCGCGCGCGGTGACGCTGAGCAACGGAGAGGCCATCGACCTGTACGACACCTCCGGGCCCTACAGCGATCCGGCGGTGGCGATTGACGTGCGCCGTGGCCTGCCCGCCTTGCGTGCCCCGTGGATCGACGCGCGGGGCGATACCGAGGTCTACCCGGGACGCCAGCACCAGGCGCTCGACGACGGCATCCGGCAGGGCCGGGCCGAGTCGCCCCATCTGGCGGACCTGCGCCGCGCCGCCGCCGGTCTGCAGCGCACGCCGCGCCGCGCGCGTGCCGGCGGCAACGTCACCCAGATGCATTACGCACGCCGCGGCATCGTCACGCCCGAGATGGAATTCGTCGCCTTGCGCGAGAACGGGCGCCGGGAATGGATGGCCGAATACCTGGGCGACGACGAACGCGCCCGGCGGCTCAAGGGCAATGCCATGGGTGCGCTGATGCCGGCCATCATCACGCCGGAATTCGTGCGCGACGAGGTGGCACGCGGGCGCGCCATCATCCCGGCCAACATCAACCATCCGGAGATCGAGCCGATGGCGATCGGGCGCAACTTCAAGGTCAAGATCAACGCCAACATCGGCAACTCGGCGGTTACCTCGAGCATCGAGGAAGAGGTCGAGAAACTGGTCTGGGCGATCCGCTGGGGCGCCGACAACGTGATGGACCTGTCCACCGGCCGCGACATCCACACCACGCGCGACTGGATCGTGCGCAACTCGCCGGTGCCGATCGGCACCGTGCCGATCTACCAGGCGCTGGAGAAGGTCGGCGGCGTGGCCGAGGACCTGAGCTGGGAGATTTTCCGCGACACCTTGATCGAACAGGCCGAACAGGGCGTGGACTATTTCACCATCCATGCCGGTGTGCGGCTGGCCTTCATCCACCTGACGGCGAACCGGCGCACCGGCATCGTCTCGCGCGGCGGCTCGATCATGGCCAAGTGGTGCATCACGCACCACAAGGAGAGCTTCCTCTACACCCATTTCGAGGACATCTGCGACATCATGAAGGCCTACGACGTGAGTTTCTCGCTCGGCGACGGCCTGCGTCCGGGCTCCGGCGCCGACGCCAACGACGAGGCGCAGTTCGCCGAGTTGCGCACGCTGGGCGAACTCACGCAGCTGGCCTGGCAACACGACGTGCAGACCATGATCGAAGGTCCCGGCCATGTGCCGATGCACATGATCCAGGCCAACATGCAGGAGCAGCTCACGCATTGCCACGAGGCGCCGTTCTATACGCTGGGCCCGCTGACGATCGACATCGCGCCGGGTTACGACCATATTTCCAGCGCCATCGGCGCCGCGATGATCGGCTGGATGGGCACGGCCATGTTGTGTTACGTGACGCCCAAGGAACACCTGGGCTTGCCCGATCGCGACGACGTCAAGCAGGGCATCATCGCGTACAAGATCGCCGCCCATGCGGCCGACGTGGCCAAGGGCCATCCGGCGGCACGCGCGCGCGACGAGGCCTTGTCCAAGGCGCGATTCGAGTTCCGCTGGTCCGACCAGTTTGCGCTCGGCCTCGACCCGGACACGGCGCGCGACTTCCACGACGAGACCTTGCCCAAGGACGCGGCCAAGGTGGCGCATTTCTGCAGCATGTGCGGACCGAAGTTCTGCTCGATGAAGATCAGCCAGGACGTGCGGGCTTATGCCGCGGCGCAACCCGGTGCGCCAGCCGCCGACGCGGAACTGGCGCAGACCATCGCGCAGGGCATGGCCGAGAAGTCGGCCGAGTTCCGTGCCGGCGGCGGTGCCTTGTATATCCCGATCGCGCACCAGGACTGAGCCGTGGCGGGCCTGTCCATCGGTATCGCCGGCGCCGGCCTGCTGGGGCGGCTGCTGGCCTGGCGGCTGGCGCATGCCGGCCATCGCGTCACCGTGTTCGACCCAGCGCTGGCGCCGGGGCCGCGTTTCGACGGCTGGCAGGCGGCCGGTTTCAGCGCGGCCGGCATGCTCAGTCCGCTAGCCGAGCGCGAGGTTTCATCGGCCCGCGTGGCGCAACTGGGCTGGCGGTCGATCGGCCTGTGGCGTTCCATCGTCGCAGGCCTGCGGACCCGGGTGGGGTTTGCCGCGTGTGGCAGCCTGTTGCTGGCGCATCGCAGCGACCGGGGCACGGCGCAGCGCCTGCTGGCCCGCCTCGCGCCGGACGAGCCCGGCGCCGTGCGGCCGCAGGCGTTGACGCCGGCCGCGCTGGCGACGCTGGAGCCGGCGCTGCTCGCCATCGCGCATGCCTGGTTGCTGCCGCAGGAGGCCTGCATCGATACCGTGGCGGCGATGTGCGCGCTGCAGTCCGAGGCGCCCGGCGTGGCCTGGGCGTGGGGGCAGACGGTGCGGGAGCTGGCGCCCGGCCGCGTGTGCGTCGACGGCAGGCCGCCGCACCGCTTCGACTGGGCCATCGATGTGCGCGGCGTCGCCGGGCAGGCCCAGGCCCCGGTGCGCGGCGTGCGCGGCGAAACCGTCTGGTTGCGCCTGCAGGGGCATGGCCTGCTACGGCCGGTGCGGCTGTTGCATCCCCGTCACCGGGTGTATGTCGTGCCGCGCAGTGCGGACCTGCTGATCGTCGGCGCCAGCGAAATCGAAAGCGCGGATCGATCGCCGGTGTCGCTGCGCAGCGCCGTCGAGTTGATGGCGGCGGCGCACAGCATCTTCCCGGCGCTGGACGAAGCGCGCATCGAACGGCTGGACGTCAACCTGCGCCCCGCGCTGCCCGACAACGAACCGGCCAGCAGCATCGAGCCGGGGCTGGTGCGCATCAACGGCCTGTTTCGCCATGGCTGGTTGCTCGCGCCGGCGCTGGTCGAGGACGTGTTGCAGGCGAGCGGCCTGGCCGCGGCGCTGACCCCGGCGGGGGTGGCTCCATGACGGCGGGCGATCACAACGGCCCGCAGTCCGCTGCGGACGGCGCCGACGCGATGATGACGCTGGACCTGGGCGGACGCCTTTGCCGGTTGCCGCACGGCAGCACGCTGGCGCAGTTGCTGGCGCTGGCCGGCCATGCGCCGGAGCAGGTCGCCACGGCGGTGAACGGGCAGTTCGTGCCGCGTCCGCAACGTGCCAGCCACATCGTGTTTGCCACCGACACGGTGGTGTTGTTCCGACCCATCGTGGGCGGATGAAAGGACCCGGACTCCATGAATCACGATACTTCCGACAACGGCGCAGCGGCATCCGCAACGACGGACCCGATGCCCGATCCCGCACCCTGGCGCATCGGCGACGTGGTGCTGCGCAGCCGCTTCCTGCTGGGCAGCGCGGGATATCCGTCGCCGCAGGTGCTGCACGACGCGGTCGTGACCTCTGGCGCCGAGGTGGTGACCGTCGCGCTGCGCCGCGTCATGGCCGCTACCGGCGACAACGGCCATCTCGCCCTGCTCGATCGGGCCTTGCACGCGCGCGGAGCCCGCGTGTTGCCCAACACCGCCGGCTGCCGTACCGCGCGCGAAGCGGTGCAGCTGGCCGCGATGGCGCGCGAGTTGTACGGCACGCCCTGGATCAAGCTCGAGGTGATCGGCGACAACCACAGCCTGCAGCCGGATCCGTTCGAGCTGCTGGACGCAGCAAGCCAGCTGGTGCGCGAGGGTTTCACGGTGTTTCCCTATTGCACCGATGACCTGGTGTTGTGCCGGCGCCTGCTCGATGCCGGTTGTCCGGTGTTGATGCCCTGGGGCGCTCCGATCGGATCCGGCCAGGGCCTGCTGAACCCGTTCGCGTTGCGCACGCTGCGCGAACGGCTGCCGGACGCCACGCTGATCATCGACGCCGGCATCGGCGCGCCGTCCGATGCCGCGCAGGCGATGGAACTGGGTTTCGACGCGGTCTTGCTCAATTCGGCCGTCGCGCACGCACGCGACCCGGTGCGCATGGCCGGCGCATTCCGCCGCGCCATCGAGGCGGGCCGCCTGGGCTGGCAGGCGGGAGTCATGGCGGCGCAGGATTTTGCGGTCGCCAGCACGCCGGTTGGTGGCGAGCCGATGCTGCTGGGCGCACGGCCATGAGCGCGCCGGGCCGTTCCCAAGGGCGAATCCCGCAGCGCGTAGCGCGGAGGGTCGTCCAGTGAGCCCGACGGACCGCCCCGAGGCACATTGCGCCGTGCGCAGCACGGAGGGCGCTCCCGTGAGCCGCACCGGGGCGAACGCCGCCGGGTGCGGAGCGGATGGGCGGCCGGTGGCGCCGCCCGTGGTCTGGAGCGTGGCCGGCACCGACAGCGCCGGCGGTGCCGGCCTGGCCGCGGACCTGCGGGCCGCCGACGCATTCGGCGTGCACCTGTGTCCGGTGGTCGCCGCGGTGACGGCGCAACATTCGCAGGCGGTCACGCGTATCGCACCGCTGTCGGCGGCCATGCTTGATGCGCAGCTGCGCGCGCTGGCCGGCGACATGCCGCCGTGCGTGATCAAGACCGGCCTGCTCGGCGGCGGCGCCCAGGTGCGGCTGGTCGCGCAATGGGTGGACCGCCTGCGCCAGGCCGCACCCGTGGCGCTGGTCGTGGATCCGGTGCTGGGCGCCAGCAGCGGCGCGGCCTTCGCCGACGCCGCGACCCTGCAGGCCTACCGCGACCATCTGCTGCCGCGCGCGACCGTGATCACGCCGAACCGGCGCGAAGCCGCGCGGCTGCTGGGCCACGGATCGTCGGCGCAACCGTCGAGCGCCGACGTGCCGGCGCTCGCGCGGGCCTTGCGCGCGGCCGGCGCCCAGGCCGTGTGTATCACCGGCGGTGACGACGACGCTGCCGCGTCATGGGTGCAGGACTGGTTCGACGGTCCGCACGCGCGTGGCTGGCTGGCCCTGCCGCGGGTGCCGACGCCGCACCACCACGGCACCGGATGCACGTTTGCCAGCGCCGTAGCGGCTGCACTGGCGATGGGTTTCGTCAGCGCGGATGCCGCCGTGCTGGCCAAGATGGCCACCACCCATGCCTTGCGCCGCGGCCATGCCGCCGGCGCCGGCGCCGGCCCGGTGCTCGCCGGCCCGGGTTTCGCCACCGATGCCAGCCTGTTGCCGCAGATGTCCTGGGGTGAAGCGCTGCTCGCGCCCGCGACCACTGGCCGGGCGCCGCCGCAGCCGGCGCTGGGCCTGTACGCCATCGTCGACGATGCGTGCCATATCGGGCCGGTGCTCGCCAGTGGCGTGCGCACGCTGCAGCTGCGCATCAAGGCGACGCCCGCACCCGACGCCCAATGGCAGGCGCGCTTGCGTCAGGCGGTGGAACACGGCGTGGCCGCCTGCCGCGCCGCCGGTGCCTTGCTGTTCATCAACGACCACTGGCGCGTGGCGATCGCGGCCGGCGCCCCCGGCGTGCATCTGGGGCAGGAGGACCTGCTCGCCCTCGACGACGCGCAGCGCGCGCAGCTGCGCGCCAGTGGCCTGGAACTGGGCGTGAGTTCGCACAGCCTGTGGGAGTTGTGCCGCGCCGCCAGCCTGGCTCCGCGCTACATCGCCTGCGGGCCCGTGTGGCCGACCGCGACCAAGCCGATGCCGTGGCGCGCGCAGGGCTTGCACAACCTGGCCTGGTGGCGCCACATGGCGCCCGCGCCGGTGGTGGCGATCGGCGGCATCCTGGACGCCGAACGGGCAGCCGTGGCGGCCGGTACCGGTGTCGACGGAGTCTGTGTCGTGCGCGGGCTGGGTGCCGACCCGGCCGTCAGCGTGCCGCGATTCCTGCGGGCGATGGCGTCGGCGGCGGGTGTACATCCGGCCGTGCCGGCGTTTCCGCTGCCCTCGCTGGAGCCGGACGCCGCTCAGGGCGTTGCCGCGAGGCGCTCGAGCAGCTCCTGTGTCGGATAACCGTCGGCGGGCCAGCCGATGCTGCGCTGGAAACGGCGCACGCCGGCGCGGGTGGCCGGGCCCATCAAGCCGTCCGGCGTGCCGGCGTCGAAGCCGCGCCGGTTCAGTGCTGTCTGCAAAGTCAGTACTTGCTCGCGCGTGAGCGCCTGCAGGTCCCGCGGCCACGGCGCCTGCACGCCGGGTTCGCCGGCCAGTTGCTGCGCCAGCAGGCCCACGGCCAGCGCGTAGCTGGTGGCGTTGTTGTAGCGCAGGATGGTGCGGAAGTTGTGCCCGACCAGGAAGGCCGGGCCGCGTGCGCCCGCCGGCAGGAACAACGCGGCATCCGGCATCTCGGGCAGTGGCGTGCCGGCCGCTGCGCGCACACCTTCGGCGGCCCACCGTGCGCTGGACTGGCGGATGTCGGTGTCGGCGCGCGCGAAATCGAAACCATCGGGCAGCCGCACCTCCAGGCCCCACGGCTGGCCGGCACGCCAACCCGAGCGCGCCAGGAAGTTGGCGGTCGAGGCCAGCACGTCGGCCATCGAGCCCCAGATGTCGCGTCGGCCGTCGCCGTCCGCGTCGACGGCATAGGCCAGGAAGTTCGACGGCAGGAACTGGGTCTGTCCCATGGCGCCGGCCCAGGACCCGATCATGCGGTCGCGCGCGATGTCGCCACTTTGCAGGATGCGCAGCGCGGCCAGCAGTTGTCCGCGTGCCCAGGCTTCGCGTCGGCCATCGAAACCCAACGTGGCGAGCGCGTCGATGACGGACAAGGAGCCGTAGTTGCTGCCGTAGTTGCTCTCCATGCCCCAGATCGCCACCAGGATGGTGGCCGGCACGCCGTAACGTGACGCGGCGGCCTCGGCCTCGGCGCGGACCTCGTACAGGCGTTCCTGCCCGCGCACGATGCGGCTGGGCGAGACGGCGACGTCGAGGTATTCCCAGACCGAGCGCGTGAACTCGGCCTGGGAGCGGTCGCGTTCGACGACCTGGGGCAGGTACTGCACCAGCGCAAACGCGTCCTGCAGCGTGGCCGTGTCGATGCCGGCCCCTCGTGCGTGGGCGCGGAAGTCCTGCACCCAGGCGGCGAATGCCTGCTCCTGGGTCGGCGGCGCCACCACCGCTTGCGGTGGTTCCGGTGCCGCATGCGGTGGTGCCACGATCGCCTGGGCGGGTGCCGCCACGGCGACCGGTGGCGTTGTTCCCTTGCTGCGCGCGACCGCCGGGGCTGGCGACGGGGGCGGCGTCGTGGCCGCCGGCGTCGCGCAGCCGGCCACGAGCATGGCGGCCAGCAGGGAAACGGCCTGCACAGCGGCGCGGGAAAATGGCTGACGGGACGACTGCATCGAAGCATTGTCGCGGCTGGTCGCATCGGCCCGCGTGCCGTGTGGCCGAAGGGTGCTGCCTAGAATGGCCGTCCAACCCCGCGGAACACGCCCATGCCCACGATCGAACACCTGAATTCGCCCGCCTTCGCGGCCCTGGGGCTGCCGTTCTCGGAAATCGTGCGGGTCGGCGACTCCTTGTATCTGTCGGGGCAGATGGGCACCTTGCCCGGCACCGTGACACTGGCGCCCGGCGGCCTGGAGGCGCAGGCCCGGCAGGCGCTGGAAAACATCCGGGCCGCGCTCGCCGCGCACGGCTTTGGCCTGGAGCAGGTCGTCAAGTGCACCGTGATGCTGGCCGACATGAATGACTGGGCCGCGTTCAACGCGGTCTACACCAGCTTCTTCACGCCGCCGTACCCGGCCCGCAGCGCCTTTGCTGCCAACGGACTGGCGCTCGGCGCGCGGCTGGAGATCGAGGCGATTGCCGTCGTGCCGCGTTGAGCCGGCCTACAGGTTCGAGCCGACCAGGCGCCTGAGCTGCGCCGCGTCCATGCCGCGCCGGCGCACCATGTCGTCCAGCTGGTCGTCGCCGATCTTGCCGACGTTGAAGTAGGTGCTCTGCGGATGTGAGAAGTAGAAGCCACTGACGCTGGCGGCCGGTGTCATGGCCAGGCTTTCGGTCAGGTCCATGCCGATCTCATGTGCCGCCAGCAGGTCGAACATGTCGCGCTTGGCGCTGTGGTCCGGGCAGGCCGGATAACCGGGCGCGGGGCGGATGCCGCGATATTTCTCGGCGATCAGGTCCACATTGTCCAGTTGTTCGTCGGCTGCGTAGCCCCACAGGTCGGTGCGCACGCGCTGGTGCAGGCATTCGGCGAAAGCCTCGGCCAGGCGGTCGGCGAGTGCCTTGAGCGTGATGGCCGAATAGTCGTCGAGGTCGTCGAGAAAATACTTCTCCTTCTTGTCCACGCCGATGCCGGCCGTCACCGCGAACACGCCGATGTAGTCCTCGATGCCGCTGTCCTTCGGTGCGATGAAGTCGGCCAGGCAACGGCTCGGGCGCATCACGCCGTCGATGACCTGCTTCTCGGCCTGCTGGCGCATGCCGTACCAGGTCATCGCGATCTCGCTGCGGCTGTCGTCGGTGTAGATCTCGATGTCGTCGTCGTTGACGGTGTTGGCCGGGTACAGGCCGACGACGCCGTTGGCGGTCAACCAGCGCCCTTCGATCAGGCGCTTGAGCATGCGTTGGCCGTCGGCATAGACGCGCACGGCTTCGGTGCCGACAACGTCGTCCTTCAATATCTCGGGAAAACGTCCGGCCAGGTCCCAGGTCTGGAAAAACGGGCCCCAGTCGATGAATTGCGCCAGTTCGGCGAGATCGAAGTTGCGAAAGACACGCTTGCCGATGAACTTCGGCTTCGGCGGCGTGTAGCCGGACCAGGCTATCGGTGTCTTGTTCGCGCGCGCCTTGGCCAGGGGCCAGATCGGAATCTGCTTCTTGTTCGCGTGTTGATGGCGCACGCGTTCGTAGTCGGCGGCCAGTTCGGCCAGGTAGCTGCTCGGGTTGTCGGACAGCAGGTTCTGCACCACGCCGACGCTGCGCGAGGCGTCCGGCACGTAGACCACCGGACCGTCGTAATGCGGCGCGACCTTGACCGCGGTGTGCACGCGCGAGGTGGTCGCGCCGCCGATCAGCAGCGGAATCTTGCGCAGCTTGCAGTAGTCGTCCTTCTGCATCTCGCCGGCGACGTATTGCATCTCTTCCAGGCTCGGCGTGATCAGCCCCGACAGGCCGATGATGTCGGCTCCCTCGACCTTGGCCTTGGCCAGGATCTCGTGGCAGGGCACCATGACGCCCATGTTGACGACGTCGAAGTTGTTGCACTGCAGGACCACGGTGACGATGTTCTTGCCGATGTCGTGCACGTCGCCCTTGACGGTGGCGATCACGATCTTGCCCTTGGTTTTCACGTCTTCGCCGGCCAGTTCCTGCTGGCGCTTTTCCTCCTCGATGTACGGGATCAGGTGGGCTACCGCCTGCTTCATCACGCGCGCACTCTTGACCACCTGCGGCAGGAACATCTTGCCCTGGCCGAACAGGTCGCCGACGATGCCCATGCCGTCCATCAGCGGGCCTTCGATCACGTTCAGTGGCCGGCCGCCCCGGGCCAGGATGGCCTGCCAGGCCTCTTCGGTGTCCTCGACGATGAAGTCGGTGATGCCGTGCACCAGCGCATGCGACAGGCGCTGGTTGACGCCCACCGGCGCCTCGGGCGTGCCGCGCCAGTCCAGCTTGCGGCTGTCGTCCTTGGCCGCGCCCTTGGCCGAATCGGCGATCTCGACCAGGCGTTCGCCGGCGTCGGGGCGGCGGTTCAGCACCACGTCCTCGACGCGTTCGCGCAGCGCCGGCTCCAGGTCGTCGTAGACGCCGACCATGCCGGCATTGACGATGCCCATGTCCATGCCGGCCTTGATCGCGTGATACAGGAATACGGTGTGGATGGCCTCGCGCACCGGGTCGTTGCCGCGGAACGAGAAACTCACGTTGGAGACGCCACCCGAGACCTTGGCGCCGGGCAAATTGGCCTTGATCCAGCGCGTGGCCTCGATGAAGTCGACCGCGTAGTTGTTGTGTTCCTCGATGCCGGTGGCAATCGCGAAGATGTTCGGGTCGAAGATGATGTCCTCGGGCGGGAAACCCACCTCGTTCACCAGGATGTCGTAGGCGCGCTGGCTGATCTCGATCTTGCGCTGGTAGGTGTCGGCCTGGCCCTTTTCATCGAAGGCCATCACGACCGCCGCCGCGCCGTAGCGCCGCAGCAGCTTGGCCTGTTGCTTGAAGGCGTCTTCGCCTTCCTTCATGCTGATCGAGTTCACGATCGCCTTGCCCTGCACGCAGCGCAGGCCGGCCTCGATGACGCTCCACTTGGACGAGTCGATCATGATCGGCACGCGCGAGATGTCGGGTTCGCTGGCGATCAGGTTCAGGAAACGCACCATCGCGGCCTGGCTGTCGAGCATGGCCTCGTCCATGTTGATGTCGATGATCTGCGCGCCGTTCTCGACCTGCTGGCGCGCCACCGCCAGTGCCTGCTCGAAGTCGCCGTTCAGGATCATCCGGGCAAAGGCTTTGGAGCCGGTGATGTTGGTGCGTTCGCCAATGTTGACGAACAAGGCGTCGTCACCGATGGTCACCGGCTCGAGACCGGACAGGCGCATGGGTTCGGGCGCTTCGGTGCGAATCGGGTCGGTTGGGGTCGTCATGGCGGCTCACTCTCTGGGTCGGTGCCAACGGCCGCGATGCGGGCCGTGGCAGGGGCTTTTGGGGAGTGAGCGCCGTTGTTGCACCCAAGCCTGGCGGGCGCATCGTGTTCGATGCGCGCCGCTGCAACGCTCCTTGGGCAACCGGGATTTTAGTCAGTCCTGGATGGGCGCCGGTCGCAGCAGGGGCCGACCGCCGTTCGCGGCCCCGCAGGGTTGTTCAGGATGACAGCTGCCAGCGCAGGATGTCACGCATGAAACGCGCGAAGCTGTTGTCTTCGGCGACCCAGGCCCGGACCTGGGTCTTGACGGTGTTCGCGTCCATGCCTGCGCCGCCGGCGGCCGCGGCCGTGGCATTCCAGGCGTCCAGCACATCGGCGCCGGTGATCTCGTAACCGTGGCCGTGCGCCATCCACCGCAACGCGGCCAGGCCGCTGTGCAGTGCGAAGCGCGGCTGGGTCAGCGCGAAATCCCGGGCCGCGCGTGTCAAGGTGCGGGGGTCCGCCGGACTGTGGGCGACCAGGGCGAGGGCCTCGTCGTACAAGCCGGCGTCTTTGGCGGCCGCGAACCACTTGCCTTCCGCCCCGGGTGTGCTGGCGGTCAGGTCGCGCAGGATGTCCGCCGCGTTCTTGTGCGGGTATTTCTTCGCGATGGCGCGGAAGGTGGCCAGGTGGGTGGTGGACTGGTTGGCCGCGATGGCGTAGCGCGCATAGGCCTCTTCGACAAGACCCGACGACTGCAGGATCGCCTCGCAGGCCCGGGCGATCTCGCCGGATGGTTCGTTTTGCCCCTGCGACGCCTCGGCATACAGCAGCGCCTCTGACTTGCGGCCCATGGCCAGCAAGGCCTTCACGCCCCATTGGCGATAGTGCCACCACTTGAAGCGGGCCGACTCCAGCAGCCCGAGCAGTTCCTCGTGGCGGCCGGCCGCCAGCAGGCAGGCCAGGCAGGCGCTGGTGCCCTGGAAATAACTGCCGGGCGATGCCGTCGGTCGCCATGCATTGCGCACCGCGGGAAGAAATTCATCGGCCCAGGTCGACGCCCGTTCGGCGTCCGCGCACAGCGTGCCCCAATGGTCACCCAGCCGTTCGATGTAGGGGATGCCATCGTCCTGCACCGCCTGCCAGAGTCGCTGCAGCCAATGCTGGCGCACCGCCGGGTCGACATCGGCCCGGCCGATCAAGGGAGCCAGATCGTCGATGGCCTTGTTCACGGCGTTGCCCAGGGCGCCGGACGAACTGTCCACATGCTCCAGGGCCGGGGACAGTTTCTCCAGCAGCAACACGGCACCCTCGGCGGCCAGCACCGGATCCTTTTTCGCAGTCGCCTTGATCTCGGCCAGGGCCTGCTTGATGCGCTGGATCGGCGTGTCCGAGCGCCAGCCGAAGGCATGGCGGCGGAAGCGGGGGGCGAATTGCCATTTGGGGGCGGGCATGTAGATGCGATGTTTGTTCAGCGCAGCGGCAAGCGCAAGACCGGATGAGTCGCGATGCCGATTCGACCGACATCTGACACAGGTCTTCAGAGCGTCGGCATCAAGCCGCGTCGCGATAAAACGGATTGCGCCCCAACCCACGTGCGGGCAAAGCCGCCACCGCCGCGCCGATCGCCCCGATATGCTCCGGCGTCGTGCCGCAACACCCGCCGACGATGTTCACCAGCCCCTGCTCGGCGAATTCGTGCAACAACCGGGATGTGACCTCGGGCGTCTCGTCGAACCCGGTGTCCGACATCGGATTGGGCAGGCCCGCGTTCGGGTAACAGCTGATGTAGGTGTCAGGCGCGACCCGGTTCAGTTCCTGGATGTAGGGCCGCATCAGCGCCGCGCCGAGCGCGCAGTTCAGGCCGACCGCCAGCGGCTGGGCGTGGCGCACGCTGTACCAGAAGGCGGTCACGGTCTGGCCGCTGAGGATGCGGCCGGAGGCGTCGGTGACGGTGCCGCTGATGATCAGGGGCAGGCGTTGGCCGGTGGCCTCGAACACTTCGTCGATCGCGAACAAGGCCGCCTTGGCGTTGAGCGTGTCGAAGATGGTCTCGACCATCAACACGTCGGCACCGCCTTCGATCAGCGCCTGCGTCTGCTCGAAGTAGGCGGCGCGCAGTTGTTCGAAGTTGACGTTGCGTGCGCCCGGATCGTTGACGTCCGGGCTGATGCTGGCGGTCTTGGGCGTCGGGCCGAGCGCGCCGACGACAAAGCGGGGCTTGTCCGGGGTGCTGAACTGGTCGCAGGCGGCACGCGCGATGCGCGCGGACTGCAGGTTCATCTCGCGCGCCAGCTCGGCCATGTCGTAGTCGGCCTGGGCCACCGTGGTGGCGCCGAAGGTATTGGTCTCGACCATGTCGGCACCCGCGGCCAGGTATTTGGCGTGGATGTCCTGGATCACGTCGGGGCGGGTCAGGCTGAGCAGTTCGTTGTTGCCCTTGACGTCCTTGTGGAAGTCCTTGAAACGTTCGCCGCGGTACTGCGCCTCGTCGAGCTTGAGGCGCTGGATCATCGTGCCCATGGCGCCGTCGAGGATGGCGATGCGGCTGGCAAGAATGGCAGGCAGGGCCTGGGCGCGGGTGTAGGGTCGGGTGTTCATGTCCACGGCATTGTAGAAAAGGGGGACGCGCCCGGCCGGCCATGGGGAGATTGCCATGGACAATAGGCCGATGGGAGTGATTTTTTCTTGAACACGGTATTGGCAAACGCCGCGCGTGCGGACATCGATCCGCGCGCCATCCTGCACGAGGTCTTTGGCTACGAGCAGTTCCGCGGGCCGCAGCAGGCGGTGGTCGAGCAGGTCTGCGCCGGCGGCGACGCGCTGGTGCTGATGCCCACCGGCGGCGGCAAGTCGCTGTGTTACCAGATTCCGGCGATCGTGCGCCAGCGCGCCGGCCATGGCACGACCATCGTGGTCTCGCCGCTGATTGCGCTGATGCACGACCAGGTCGGCGCGCTGCACGAGGCCGGTGTCGATGCCGCCTTTCTCAATTCCACGCTCAGCGGCGACGAAGCCGCGCAGGTCGAGCGCCGCATGTTGCGCGGCGAGATCACGCTGGTCTACGTGGCGCCCGAACGGGTCACGACGCCGCGTTTCCTGGCCCAGCTCGAGGCCTTGCGCGAACGCGGACTGCTGAGCCTGTTCGCGATCGACGAGGCGCATTGCGTCAGCCAGTGGGGCCATGATTTCCGGCCGGAGTACCGGGCGCTGACGGTGCTGCACGAGCGCTTCGCCGAGGTGCCGCGCATCGCGCTGACCGCCACGGCCGACGCACTGACGCGCGAAGACATCCTGGAGCGGCTGCAGCTGCAGCAGGCCCGCGCCTTCGTCAGCAGTTTCGACCGGCCCAACATCCGCTACACCATCATCGAGAAGAAGGATCCGACGTCGCAGCTGCTGCGTTTCATCCAGGGTGAACATGCGGGGGACGCCGGCGTCGTGTATTGCCAATCGCGCAAGCGGGTCGAGGAAATCGCCCAGACCCTGGCCGACCAGGGCATCAACGCCTTGCCCTACCACGCCGGTCTCGACGCCCGGCTGCGCCAGAAGCACCAGGACCGCTTCCTGCGCGAGGAGGGCGTGGTGATGGTGGCCACGATCGCGTTCGGCATGGGCATCGACAAGCCCGACGTGCGTTTCGTCGCCCACCTGGACATGCCCAAGAACATCGAGGCCTATTACCAGGAGACCGGCCGCGCCGGGCGCGACGGCCTGCCCGCCAATGCCTGGATGGCCTACGGCCTGCAGGACGTCGTCAACCAGCGCCGCATGATCGACGAAAGCCCGGCCGGCGAGGAGTTCAAGCAGGTGCAGCGCGGCAAGCTCGATGCCTTGCTGGGGCTGGCCGAGGCCATCGATTGCCGGCGCGTGCGGCTGCTGAAGTATTTCGGCGAGACCTATGCGCCGGCGGGTCCTGCGGATGCCGCCGCGGCGGGCGACACGCTTCGCGTGCCGCGCTTGCGTTGCGGCAACTGCGACAACTGCCTGTCGCCGGCCGAGGTCTGGGACGGCACCGACGCGGCGCGCAAGTTGCTCAGCACCATCTACCGCGTGCAGCAGGCCAGCGGCATCACCTTCGGGGCCGGCCACATCATGGACATCGTGCGCGGCAAGAAGACCGAAAAGGTCGCCCAGCATGGCCATGCCGAGCTGAGCACCTTCGGCATCGGCGCCGAGTTCAGCGAACAGCAGCTGCGCGGCGTGTTGCGCCAGCTGATCGCGATCAACGCGGTGCAGGTGGATACCGAATCCTTCAATACGCTGGCGCTGACCGAAGCCTCACGCGCCGTGCTCAAGGGCGAGGTGCCGGTGCAGTTGCGCGTGTCCACCACGCAGCCGGCGGACCGGAGCCGGCGCCGCAGTGGCGGCAGCGGCAGTCGCGGTACCGCGGCCAAGGCGCCGGTCGAGCTCGACACCTCGGCGCAGCGACGTTACGAGGCCTTGCGCGAATGGCGCGCCGAGGTGGCCAAGTCGCACAACCTGCCGGCCTACGTGATCTTCCACGACGCCACGCTGGCCGCGATCGCGCAACGCGCGCCGGAGTCGCTGGACGACCTGCAAGGCATCAGCGGCATCGGCGCGCGCAAACTTGAAGCCTATGGCGAGGACGTGTTGCGGGTGGTCGCACCCTGACCGCGGGCGCCGCGCTCATGTGACGGTGTCGGCCAGTGCGCGTAACCAGTGCGCGCTCTCGTGGCTCAGCACGCTGGCGTTGCGCACCAGCTGGTCGAAATGGCGTGTCAGCGTCTCCACATGTTCACGGGTGTTGAACACGAAATACGCGCTGCCGATGTAGATCACCGCGCGGCGTTGTCCGAACACCGTGACCGGCGCACTGAACTGCTGCGCCAGGTCGTACAGGTGCAGCCGGGTGCTGGGATAGAACTCGTCGCACAAGGCGGCCATGTGCAGCAGTTGTTCGCGCACCTGCGCCGCGTCCAGTGCGGCCCAGATGCCGCTGCGCCGCGCAAAATCCTCGAGCCGCTGTTGGGGCACGGCCAGTTCGTAGTCCATGGCCGTGGCGCGGTTCAGGTTCAGCCGGGTGTCCGTGCTGGCCTTGGCCTGCGCCGGCGACCGGCCCAGGTACGACGCATATTCCAGCTCCATCACCGCCTGCGTCTTCATGAATTCCGGCAGCGTGGTTGGCGCGTTGCGGATCTTGGCGCCGGCGGACTCCTGCAGCCAGCGTTCGATGTTGGCATCGGCCGGCGCGGCGCTGGCCTGCGCGACTTCCAGCGATTCGCGCAGGATCTCGCCGGGCGACAAGGTGTTGCTGGTCAGGCCGAGCAACCAGTCGGTCGTCACGCCCAGCGCGGTGGCGAGTTCGGCCACCACATGGCCGGATGGCAGCCGCACCTGGTGTTCGCCGAGCAGCTGCGACACCGTCGAGCGGTCCACACCGCTGCGTTCGGCCAGCGTCGTGCGGTTGAGCTGGCGCTCGCGCATGGCCTCGGACAGGCGTTCCCGGAACTGGAAGGCGCGTTGGGATTTGGTGACTTTCTCCATTCTTGGTGCCGATGGTAACGCAGCGTGATAGTTATCACGTTCTTTGCAAAAGCCGGCACCGGCCCCACGTTGATTCACGCCCAGCGTCGATTTGACAATCGACGCATGGAAAAAAAGACCCGCATGCTCATGAAGGCCATCACCTGGCAACTGATCGGATTTGCCGTGATGTCGGTGATCAACGTGCTCTACATGGGCGACTGGCGCGCCGGCGTCGGACTGTCGGGCATGCTGACGCTGATCGGCCTGGTGAGTTATTACCTGCACGAGCAGGTGTGGGCGCGGATACGCTGGGGCAGGCACTGACGCGCCCCGACAGGCACGCCGCCGGCCGCGGCATCCGTTGCCGCCCGAAGGAAGAGCCGCATCAGCTTCAGTGACGGAATTCAGTGGACGCCGAAGGCGCTCCAATGGGAAAAAACGTGAGAAATCATGCGAACAACGCCAACGCCGCTTCCTCCCACTCATGCCCTTGCGCCGACCAGGCTCCACCCGCGGAATGCAGCGGATAGCCGCTGCGGCACCAACCGCGTTGCGCGTGGAAATCGAAAACGGCATGCGCCAAGTCATTGATCAGCAAGACCACTGCCTTGCCGTCTTCCGACCAGCCTGCTTTGATGACGCACGCAGCATCCCGGTCTTCGACGCCTCGCGCGTTGTAGATGTGAAGCGCGTCACGAATCGGGCCTGCGCGCTCGCGTGCGTAGAAATAGCCTGTTTCCCCGTCGTCTTCGAATACGGCGGAGAAACGTTCATCCGGCGAATCGCCCTGGAGCACCAGAGGCTGTCCGACATGCAAGGTGCCCGCAGCGGTGACTTGAATACGCATCGCCTTCGTCTGCTTTGACGCTGGAATCAAGCCGCGCCGCGAAACGGCGTCGGCTTGAATGAATTGTCAGACCTGCTGCCGATCACTCTCATTGACAACCCAGAATGAGCGGCCCGAACGCGTGCGGTCCACAAACAGATGGTGATTCTGATGCTCTATTGCGTCCATGGCCGCAGCCGCGTCCTCCGCAGTTCTTGTGTCTTTGTGAAGAACGAGACGCCGCAGGCCTGGCAGGGCCTCTCGCCGCAGAGAATGGGCGCCGAGTCCGCATGCGCGATAACGAACCACAGTTGACTTGTCCGCCAGCGCAGCCAAGCCCAGCTGGAATGCAGCGCCAGACTGCCGGGTGTACCTGACGGAGTGAAAAACAAGGGATGCGCGGCCTTGCCATGTCCTTGCCTTTGGATAGAAAGCAGCAAGATGTTCGACAACTTCAGAGCCGAGGCGCTTGAGCTCTGCCCAGGCAGCCTCTTCCCGCGAGGTCGATCTGGTGTCCAGCGCCGCAACCAGGCGTTGAATCTCGGAATCCTCCATGCAGGTCCAATGCAATGTCAACCGCACACCAAGCCGGCTGCCGCCACCCCGGCCATGCAGATCGCCTCGTCCTCATCCCCACTGCCGCCACTGGCGCCGACCGCGCCGAGTGTCTGACCGGCGGCGTCCTTGATCAGCACCGCGCCGGTCTGCGGCAGGAAGCGGCCGTCCGACGTGGCCGACAGCGAGACGAAGAAGTTCGGGTTGCCCTTGGCGCGTTCACCCAGTACGCGGCTGGACACACCCATGCCGACCGCACCCCAGGCCTTGGCCCGCGCGATGTCGAAACGGAACATGCTGGCGCCGTCTTCGCTGGCGAAGGCCTTGAGGTTGCCCGATCCATCGAGCACGGCGACGCCCATGGGCTGGTAACCGGCCTGTTTCGAATGGGCGAGTGCGCCGGCGATGATCTGGTTGGCTTGCGCCAGAGAGAGAGAGGTCATGGGGTTCTTTCATGCTGATCTCCCGTGCGGTCGGGTTCGGACGCACGGGTTTTGATCGTAGTGCACGGCGTCGCCCTGCCGATGCGCCACCGGTGGCGACTATTCCGGCAGCAGCCCGATTTCCTTGGCCGCGGCACTCCAGCGCAGGTGCTCCTCCTGCAGGAAGGCCGCCACCCGTTCCGGCGACGCCAGTGGTTCAGCGATAGGCCCGACCGTCAGGATGCGCTCGGCCATGTCCTTGTCGTCCAGCAGCGCATTGACTTCCTTGTGCATGCGGTTGATCGCTGCCGGTGGCGTGCCCGCGGGCGCGACGATGGTGAACCAGCCGCTCATGTCGAAACCGGGAATGACCTCGGCCAGCGACGGCACCTGTTGCCAGGCCGGAATGCGTTTGCCGGTCGTCACGGCCAGCATGCGCAGGCGGCCCTGGCGCACCAGCTGGGCGGTCGACGCCACGTCGGCGACCACTGCGTCGGCGTGGCCGCCAATGACGTTCTGGACCGCCACGCCCACCGCGCTGTAGGCGACCAGGTTGGCGCCGGCGCCCGAGCGTGCATTGATCAGGCGCGCGATGATGCCGCCGAACGTGCGTGGCCCTTCGTTGCCGATGGACACGGTCCCGGGAGCGGCCTTGGAACGCGCGATCAGGTCCTGCATCGACGTGATCGGCGAGTCGCCCTTGACCAGCACCGCGAACGGGCTCTTGCCGATGAAGGCCACCGGCACGAAATCCTTCTGCGGGTCGTACGGCATGGTCTTGAACAGGTAGGCGTTGGTGACCAGCGCCGCGGTGGTCGCGAAGTAGAACGTGTAGCCGTCCGGTGCCGAACGAGCAGCTGCCTGCGCGCCGATGATGTTCTGGCCGCCAGGCTTGTTGTCGATGACGATGGGCTGGCCCAGCGTGCGGGTCAGCTGCTCGCCCAGCATGCGCGCGATGTTGTCGGGGCCGGAGCCCGGCGGCTGGGACAGGATCCACTTGACGGGTTTGTCCGGCCAAGTGGCCGCGGATTGCGCCAGGCCGGCCACGGGTGCCAGCAAGGCCGCGCCCAGCAGGGCGGATTCAAGAACAAGGCGTCGTTGCATGTGTGTCTCCTTTGGGGTACATGATGGTCTGCAATGCCTGCAGCTGCGTGGAAAGTTGTTCGCGCGTGTCCGAGACGCCGTAGACGTAGTGATCGGGCCGCACGATGGCCGCGGCGCAGCCGTGGCGGGTGAACCAGCGCGCGGCAACACCGTCCGCGTCCTGGTGCCGCTCGTCGCCGATCGGTATGACATGCATGGACGGGTACGCGCGCGCGACCTGCGCGAGGGCGTGGTCGGCGCCATCGGCAAGCACGACGCGCCATTGCCGGCCGCAGACCTCGTCCATGCGCACCCGCGTTGCTCCCGACGACAACCAGGGTTGCGGAAAGATGCTGCCCACGCCGGATCGCCGCTCTGGCGACAGCAGGCCGGTCTCCAGCGCCGGCTGCACGTCCTGGCGCGGCACCGATGGCACGACGCCGCCGCATTCGGCCAGCAACTGTGCGTCCCGAGCGCGGGCGGCTGCGAGGTCGCGTTCGCCGACGATGCGGCCGATGCCCTTGATGCGTGTCGTCAAGTTCCGCACATGGGCCTTGCGCTCCGCGCCGTAGCTGTCGAGCAGAGCGTCGGGGGCATGGCCATGCAATACGGCGTGCAGCTTCCAGCCCAGATTGGCCACGTCGCGGATGCCTTGGCACATGCCCTGGCCCAGGAACGGAGGTTGCTGGTGCGCGGCATCGCCGGCCACGAACACCCGGCCCGCACGCCAGCGCTCGGCCACCAGGGCATGGAAGCGGTAGCTGGCCTGGCGCCACAAGGTCGCATCATCGGGCGTGATCCAGCGCGACAGCAGTTGCCAGGTTCCTTGCGGCGTGGCGACCTGCCGGGCGTCCTCGCCGTCGTTGATCGCGATCTCCCAGCGCCGGTGCCGCCCGGGTCCGACCAGGTAGGTGCAGGGCCGCTGCGGCTCGCAATACTGCATGCTGACCCGGGGCAGCTTGCGCATCCCGGCATCGTTGATCATCACGTCGACCACCAGCCAGGGCTCGTCGAAGCCCAGGTCCTGCAGCGCAATGTCGACCAGGCCACGCACCGTGCTCGATGCGCCGTCGCAGGCGATGACATAACGCGCGTTTATCTCCGTCATCGTCCCGTCGGCGGCGCGGGCCTGCAGCCTCACGCGGTCGCCGTCCTGCGACAACGCGACCAGTTCGCAGCCCAGCGCCACCTGCACGTTCGGCAGCGTCGCGACATGGTCGCGCAACACCTGTTCGGTGGCCGGCTGGTTGAACACCAGCGAGGGCGGGAAGGCAAGCGGAAACGGAGGCTCGACCGTGGTGAATCGTTTGATCAGCTGGCCATCGACCCCATGGAACTCCGAGGGCGTGAACGGCTCGGAATGGGCGAGCACCTGCTCGTGGATGCCGAGCTGCTGGAACACGCGCATGATCTCGT
Organism: Comamonadaceae bacterium G21597-S1; assembly: GCA_027214345.1. Classification (GTDB taxonomy): domain Bacteria; phylum Pseudomonadota; class Gammaproteobacteria; order Burkholderiales; family Burkholderiaceae_C; genus CAISIP01. The sequence continues at coordinate 142,612 of JAPWHR010000003.1, read as the reverse complement.
GGTCGAGCGCGAAGGCGCGCGGCTTGTCGTAGATGGTCGTGGACTTGTCGCAGGCCCAGGTCCGTACGCCCATGCCGCCGAGCAGGCCCACGGCGACCGCGCCGCACGGCCCGTAACCGACGATGGCAACGTCGACGTCGACCGCCATGCTTCAGGCCTCGTCGCGGATCGGATTGGACAACAGGCCGATGCGCTCGATCTCGATGCTTATCGTGTCGCCATTCTTCATCCATACCGGCGGCGTGCGCGCCTGACCGACGCCGGCCGGCGTGCCCATTGCGATCACATCGCCCGGCTCCAATGTCAGGCATTCGGTCAGCAGCGCGATGGTCTCGGCGACGCTCCAGATCATGTCGCTGGTATTGGCGTCCTGCATCACCGTGCCGTTGAGCCGGCTCTGGATGCGCAGCCCGATGGCGCCCGCGGGCAAGGCATCGGCGCTGACCAGCACCGGCCCGAGGCCGCCGGTGCCGTCGAAGTTCTTGCCAATGGTCCACTGCGGCGTCTTCTTCTGGTAGTCGCGCACCGACATGTCGTTGAAGCAGCTGTAGCCGAACACGCAGTCGAGTGCGTTGTCCTGCGTCAGGTGGCGGGCGCGCTTGCCGATCACGACCGCCAGTTCGGCTTCGTAGTCGAAGCGTTCGGACACGCGCGGGCGAATGCCGGCCTCGCCGTGGGCGATCAGCGAGGTCGCGCCTCGGAAGAAGAACCACGGGTAGTCGGGCTTCTCGCGGCCGCCTTCCTTGGCGTGGTCGTAGTAGTTCAGGCCCAGGCAGATGATCTTGCCGGGGCGCGGTACCACCGGTGCGTAACGGATGCCGTCCAGCGGCAGGCGTGTTGCGTTCGCTGCGATCGCAGCCTTCGCCGCGGCAAGCAGGTCGACACCGCTGGCCAATGCATTCACCAGGTCGGGCGGGACCTGCGGCTGTGCCGCGGCCAGGTCGATGACGCCGTCGTCGGCAAGTACGCCCAGGCGCGGAGTTTCGGATCGGAAGAAGCTGACGAATTGCATGGGAGGTTTCCGTGGTGGTGCGAGGAATGAATCAGGCCGTGGCGGGGGCAAACGCGATCTGGCGCTGCGCGTGTTTCAGGACCTGGGAGGGTGGTGGTGAAATGCCCCATTGGTCGACGCGGCCCGGGGGCCACTTCCAGTCGTCGGGGTTGCCGACACGGTAGTTGTCGTCGACCTGCTCGATGTCGCTGGTGTATTCGATGACATATCCACCGGGACCGACGAAATAGTTGAACGCGTTGTCGCCCGGCCCGTGGCGGCCCGGGCCCCATTCGATGGCGTAACCGGCGTCCTTCATGCGACCGCCGCCGCGCATCACCGCATCGACGTCGGGCATGACGAAGGCGATGTGGTTCAGGCAGTCGTTGTCGGCATCGGCGAGCGCAACGCTGTGGTGGTCGCCCGGCCCGTCCTGCGGAATGCGCACGAAGGCCATGATGCGGGTGCGATCCGACAACCGCATGCCGAGCGCGTTTTCGTAGAACGGCAACCCGGCCGCGACATCATGGCTGTTGAGCACGGCGTGCGCGAGCTGGATCGGCTGGTCCTTGCCGACAGTGGTGTCGACGTGGCGTTCGTCGCCGAACACGAAACGCAGGATGCGGCCTTGCGGATCGCGCAACACCACTGCCTCGCCGCCGCCGGGCTCGCTCACGCGGTGGCGTGGCAAGACCACGGCGCCGCCATGGGCGAGCGCCTGCTCGGCGAGCCGGTCCAGCGCTTCTGCGCTGGTGGCGCGTAGCGTCACCGACACCAGTTCGGACCGTGCGCGCGGGTGCAAGGCCAGCAGGTGGTGGTCGGCGCCACTGCCGCGCAGGTAGACGACACCGAGGTCGCGCGCCGTCACCCGCAGGTTCCAGATGTCGGTGAAGAAAGACTCTGCGGCCGCGACGTCGGCCAGGCCGATGTCCACGCTGCGCAAGGCGCTGACGAGTCCGAGGGGCATGGTGATATCTCCTGAATGACGGGTTGGCAGAGCGGCCAGGGTTCGGCGCGAACGAGCCGGCCTGCCGCCGTCTCGGCAGCGGGCCGGGCAGGTGCTCATTGCGCGGGCAAGGCCTTGACCCGGGTCATGAAGCCGCCGATGGTAGGCACAGCTGCGCAATCTGAATAGATGATTGCCTGGATTGCTAATATCCATCCCATGAATATTCGGGATGTCGACTTGAACCTGCTCGTCGTCTTCGATGCGATGGCGCGCCACCGCAGCGTGATCCGCACCGGCGAGGAGGTCGGGCTGAGCCAGCCGGCCACGAGCGCGGCACTGGCGCGATTGCGCCGTGTGTTCGACGACGCCTTGTTTGTGCGGGTCGGCGCACAGATGCGCCCGACGCCACGCGCACAGGAACTCGCGCCCCTGGTGCAGCGGGTGATCGAGCTGATCCGGCTGGAGATCCTGCAGCAGGCCGGCTTCGATCCGGCGCGGGCCGACCGGAGTTTCTCGATCCTGACGCCGGACATCGGGGAGATCGCGTTTTTCCCGGGGGTGTTGCGAAGGCTGCGGGTCGACGCGCCCGGTGTGCGGCTGCGCGCGGTGTCGCTGCCGCGCAAGGCCGCGGCGGAGGCACTGGAGGCGGGCGAAGCCGACCTGGCGGTCGGATTTTTCCCCGACCTGCACAAGGCGGGTTTTTTCCAGCAGGGTTTGTTCAAGACCTCGTATGCCTGCATCACGTGCGCCGACAACCGCAAGATCGGGTCACGCATGGGCATGAAGGAGTACCTGGCCGCCAACCATGTCGCAGTGCTGCCCGAAGGGCGTGAACACACGCTGGACCGGTTGCTCGAGGCCAAGGGCCATCATCGGCGCGTTGTGCTGGAGTTGTCGCACTTCATGAGCCTGCTGGCCATCATGCCCGGCAGCGAGCTGATCGCCACCGTGCCCGATGACATCGCCACCGCGGTCGGACGCCATATCGCGCTGCGCCGGATCGAGCTGCCGTTCAAGCCGCCGGTGATCGACGTGCAGCAGTTCTGGCACCGGCGCATGCACAACGACGCGGCCAACATGTGGCTGCGCGGCCTTTTTCATGCGGTCAACCGGCGCGATGGACGCGCGCCATTGCCGGCCGCCGGCACGCTCGACGCGTAGTCGCGTCGGCCGCGGTGACGCGCACGCGTCACGGCCCGGTGTCTGTCAGCCCTTGCGGCGCGTGGCCACGGCGATGCGCACCGGCGTTCCCGTGCGTGGGCGACTGGCCCGGCCTGCAGGTGCGGGCGCCAATGGCAGCGTCAGCTCCGCCAGCGTGACACCGTCGAGCACCTGGAAATAGGCCTGCAGCGCGTCGTGGAACACATGCTTGAGCTTGCAGCCCGGCGTCAGCGTGCAGCTGTCGGTGGCCGGATCGAAACATTCGACGAGCCGGAAATCGGTTTCCGCAGCGCGCACGATGTCGCCGACCCGGATCGTGTCCGCGGCTTGCAGCAGGCGCAGTCCGCCGCCGCGCCCGCGCGTGGTTTCGAGCACGCCCTGGCGCGCCAGGTCGTTGACCACCTTCATCAGGTGGTTCTTCGACACCTGGTGATGCTCGGCCAGCTCGGCAATTGTCACCAGCCGCCCGGGATGCGCGGCGCAATACATCAGCACGCGCAGGCTGTAGTCGGTGTATTCGGAAAGACGCATCGAAACCCTTAAAGATGCACAAAGTATATTGCTTTAGTGGCGCCGAAGCTATAACATGCAGGTTGTGTGCATGTTAATAACCCAGGCCGTCAGCGCGACGGACACCGGGCACCGACCATCATGAAAACGCTGATCCAATCCCTTGCCGCGCAACCCATCGCCGCCAAGGACAACGGCCACGGCTGGCCATTGTTGCGCCTGGGCTTCCGCCCCTTCTACCTGGCGGCCGCCTTGTTCGCACTGCTCGCCGTCCCGGCCTGGGTGCTCGTGTTCCTGGGTCATGCCGGCTGGACGCCGGAGCTGCCACCCACGTTATGGCACGCCCACGAGATGGTGTTCGGCTTTGCCGCTGCCGTGATCGTCGGTTTCCTGATGACCGCCGGCAAGGCCTGGACCGGTCTGCAGACGCCCCGCGGCACCGCCCTGGCCGTGCTGGTGCTGGTCTGGCTGGGTGCTCGCGTGGCCTTGTTCGCCGCGCCGTATCCGGTGTTCGCCGCGCTGGACCTGTTGCTGCTGCCCATCGTGGCTGTCGTGCTGGTGCGGCTGCTGTTGCGTGCCGGCAACCGCCGCAACCTGCCGCTGGCCGGCCTGCTTGGCCTGCTGACGCTGGCCAACCTCGTCTTCCACCTGTCCGTGCTCGGTGTTCTGGACATCGCGCCGGTCCGTGCCCTGTACGCGGCACTGGCCTTGATCGTGTTGATCGAATGTGTCATCGCCGGCCGCGTGATCCCTGCGTTCACGATGAGTGCCACGCCCGGGCTGCGCCTCAAGATCGATCCGCAAATGGAGAAAGTCACGGCCATCGCCAGCGTGGCGGCTCTGGCGTGCTGGGTGTTCGCGCCCACCGCCGTCCTCAGCGCGCCGCTGCTGGCGCTGGCGGCCGTGATGCAGTTGGCTCGGCTGGCGGCATGGCAGCCGTGGTGTACCCGCAGTCGCCCCATCCTGTGGATCCTGCATCTGTCCTACGCCTGGATACCGGTCGGATTCCTGTTGCTGGCGGCAAGTCTGCTCGGATGGGTCGCCATGTCTGCCGGCATCCACGCGCTCGCCGTCGGTGCCACCGGTGGACTGATCATCGGCATGGTGACCCGCACCGCGCGTGGTCATACCGGCCGGCCCCTGCTGGCTTCGCCCCTGGAAGTCGCGGCGTATTCCCTGGTCATGCTGGCGGCCGTATTGCGGGTGGTCGTGCCAGTCCTGGCGCCGCAGTTGCTGGTGGCCTCGGTCGTCACAGCGGCGCTGGCCTGGTCACTGGCATTCGTGTTTTACCTGGGCCGGTACACACCGTGGTTGCTGCAGGCACGTGCCGACGGCAAGGACGGTTGAGTGACCGCTGCTCCGCCGCTGCGAGCGGCCCCCGTGTCCCCGCCCGACCACAACCGACGATTTCCAACCCCTGCAACCTGGAGAACCCTTCCATGACCACCGAGCTTGCCAGTGCCATCGATGTGCGCACCATCGCCCCGCGCGACCGTCATCCCTTCATCTTCGGACGTTTCGACAGGCTGCGGCCGGGCGAGGCCCTGCTGCTGGTCAATGACCACGATCCGCGTCCGCTCTACCATCAGTTCGAGCAGCGCTGCGGCGGGCAGTTCGACTGGACCTATCTGCGATCCGGTCCCGACCTGTGGAAGGTGCAGATCGGCAAGAAGCACCAGGGCACGATCGATGCCTTTGCCGGCAGCTGCTGTTCGGGCGGCGCCTGCGGCGGCTGAGCGACCGGAGCGGCCGCAATGACCTTCGTCGTCACCGAGTCCTGCATCCGGTGCAAATACACCGATTGCGTCGACGTATGCCCGGTCGACGCGTTCCGTGAAGGCCCGAATTTCCTGGTCATCGATCCGGACGACTGCATCGACTGCGCCGTCTGCGTGCCGGAATGCCCGGTCAACGCGATCTACGCCGACGAGGACGTGCCCAAGGATCAGCGCGACTTCACGCCGCTCAATGCCGAACTGGCGCGCCAGTGGAAACCGATCACCCGCACCAAGCTCGCATTGCCCGATGCCGACGAATGGGCCAAGATCGAGAGAAAACTCGACCAGCTGCAACGCTGATCCCCACTCGTGCGGCACCTGCGCCGCCATCGATCGGCCACCAAGGGCGTCCCATCGCGCCGGCGTGCGCATAATGCCTGTGAAGCACATGCACCCATGCCATGTGTGCGAGCCCATGAGGAACACCACGCCATGGTTGCCTTGCAACGCGCCATATTGCCCCTGCTGTTGCTGGCCCTGGTCGTCTGCGCCTGGGTCGCGCCGCTCGACGGTCCTGCCGGCGAGAAGGTCGACGCCGGGCTCAAGCGGGCCCTGGTCAGTTTTGCCACCGCACGCGCGCTCAATGGCGTGATCTCTGTCGCGCAAGGCACCGAGTTGTCGCTGCAACCGGCCGGCGTCGGCGCCACGCTGGCGCCGGGGCAACTGCTCGACCCGGTCAACGACCTGGTCGAGCGTTTCTCCGACCTGATGCTCGGCGCCAGCGTCTTGTTTGGTGCGCAGAAGATCCTGCTGGGCGTGGGCAGTTACTGGCCGATATCGACGATGCTGACGCTGGCTGCGCTGGCCTGGGCATGGATGTGGTTGCGCCGGCGTCCCATCGAACCCTGGCTGTCGCGCCTGCTGGTGCTGGCGCTGATGCTGCGTTTCGCGGTGCCGGCGGTGACGCTGGGAACCGACCTGGTATGGCAGCAGTTCCTGTCCGAGGACTACCGGGTCAGCCAGCAGGCCATCGATGCCACCACCAGCGACGCAGCCAGCCGGGATCCGGCCGCGCAGGCCGACGCTGCGCCGCAGGGCCTGCTGGACCAGTTGCGACGCTGGTTCGCGCACAACACCGACGTCCGTGCCCGTTTCGACGAACTCAAGCAGGCGCTGGAAAACGCGACCGAGCATCTGATCCGGTTGATGGTGGTGTTCGTGTTGCAGACGGTGGTCGTGCCCGGCGTCATGTTGTGGGCGATGTGGAGCTGGACGCGCAGCCTGTTCGAATCGCGCCACCGCTGAGCGCGGGTCGGCGGCGCCTCGCCCGCGGACGGATCCCTGCAGGCGACCCCGGCCTGCCGATGCATGCGAAACCCTCAGGTCGCCGGTACCGGTGTCGCCCCCGGCGTCCCGGTGCGCAAGGCCTGGTCGCGGCCGCCGAACCGGGCGACCAGCGCGTGCTGGTCATGTTTGGCCAGCCGGTCCAGCGCGACCGGGTCCAGCCGTTCACGCAGTAGGCCTGCGAACTGTTGCAGCACGGCGGCATGCGAAGGACACCCGGCCAGGTCATGGTGCTGGTCGGGGTCGGCCACGACATCGAATAACTCGGGCGCGAAACCGACATAGTGGTGATAGGCCCAGCGGCCCTGGCGCAGCATGTAGGCGGCGCTGGGCGAACCGACGGCGTGGTATTCGCTGAACCCGACGCGCTGGTCATCGTCCCGCGCCATCGACAGTTCTACCAGGTCGCTGCCGGGCAGGTCGGCCGGTACCGGCAGGCCCGTGGCGGCCAGCACCGTTGGCGCGATGTCGACCAGGCTGGTGTTGGTCGCGCACACGTGTTGCCGCGGCACGCCGGGACCACTCACGATCAATGGCACGTTCGTCGACTCACGGTACAGCGTCGACTTGTTCCACATGCCGCGCGCACCCTGGTTGTCGCCGTGGTCACTCGAGAACACGACCCGGGTCGTATCGCGCCATCCACAGGCGTCGAGTGCCTGCAGCACGGTGCCGACCTGCTCGTCCAGGAAGGACACCAGCGCGTAGTAGCTCGCCAGCGCCAGCCGGCGCCGTGCATCGGTGCCGAGTTCGCCATCGGCGTCGGCAAAGTCGGCGTGACGTTGGACCCACGGGTGACGGCGGTAACCGCGGTCCGGATGCAAGGCCGGCAAGGGCAAGGCGTCGATGTCGATCGCGTCCAGGAACCGTTGCGGCACCACGAGCGGGAAATGCGGCGCGACGAAACCGACGAACAGGACCCAGGGCTTGTCATCGGGCGTGCGCGCGCGCTCGGCCAGCCAGGCGGCGGCATCGTGCGCACACGCCATGTCGAACAGGTTGTAGGGCGACTCGCCGGCGCCGAGCCGGTCGAACAGATACGATGCGCGTGGCGTCGCGGGCAGCGGGTCGCGCACCGAGCCCCAGACCTGGCCGACACCACCGGCCAGGTGCATGCTGCGGTGCTGTCGCGTGAAACCGGTGTCGCATGCACCGTCGCGGTAGTGCAGCTTGCCGATGGATTCGACACGGTGGCCGGTGTCCCTGAGGGCATGGCACCAGCCGCGCACGGCACCGTCGTAACCCATGGCGTTGTCCCAGTAACGGCCGTCCTGGTGCACCCAGCGCCCGGTCGCCAGGCTGGCGCGCGCCGGCACGCAGATCGGCGACGGCGTGAACGCGTTGGTGAAGCGGGTGCCGCGTGCGGCCAATGCGTCCAGGTGCGGTGTGTGCACCCATGGATGGCCGGCGCAACCGAGAGCGCGTGCGTCCTGTTCGTCGGACAGAAGAATCAGGATGTTCGAGGGATCCGTCATGGTCATGGATTCAAGTGGTGGCAGCGGCCAGCAACTCGCGCGTCAATGCGGCGGGATGGGTCACCATCAGGTCATGCCCGCCGTCGATGACGGCCGTGGTCCAGTCGGGCTGCCTGGACACGGCAGCATGGTGGGCGACGAAGCGTGGGCCCTGATGCGCGCCTGCAAGGACATAGTGCTTGCGGGCAACCTCCTGCCAGCGCCCGGTGACCACCGGTGTGTCGAACATGGTCCTGATCGGATGGGGCGTCACGCAGGCACGTGCCCAGGCCAGGTCGTCAGGGTCGGTGATGCCCCAGATGGCCGGATCCGGCGGCGGCACGCGCGCACCGTCCAGGCTGTCCGCGCCGCGTCGCATGGCCTGTTGCCGCTCGGGCGGAAAACCGTCCCAGCCGCGTTGCCCGTGTTCGGGGATGATGGCGTCCACATACACCAACGCACGCAAGGGTGCCGGATCGCGGTCGGCCACCTGCGTGATGATGGCTCCGCCATAACTGTGGCCAACCAGCACGACATCGTTCAGTTGTTCGAAACGCAGCACCGCCAGCACATCCTGTACATGGGTATGCTGACCGATATCGGGCGAGAACAGGTGTTCCCTCTCGCCCATGCCGCTCAACGTGGGCGTGAAAACATCATGGCCGGCCGCGCGCAGTCTTTCGGCTACCCGGCGCCAGCACCATCCGCCATGCCAGCCGCCATGGACCAGGAGGAAAGTGGGTCGACTCATCCGTCGATGGCCTCGTAGTTCAGCGATTTGGCCGTCTGTCCCCAACGCGCGATATCAGCATCGATCCGGGTTGCGAATTCGGCCGGTGCCATGGCCCTCGGCTCCATCACCAGTGTCTCGAAGGACTTCTGCACCGACGTGCTGGCGATGGCCTTTTGCACAGCGCCATGCAGCGCCGCGACCTTGTCGGCCGGTGTGCGAACCGGAGCCAGCAGGCCGAACCACTCCAGCATCGTCAATTGCGGGAACCCCGCTTCGCGTGCCGTCTGTACGTCCGGCAACTGCGCAGAGCGCTTTTCGCCGGTGGTGACCAGCACGCGCATGCGACCGTCCTTGTGCGGTTGCAAGGCATTGGACAGGGCGGTGACGAAGGACGCGACACGTCCGCCGTACAGGTCGTTCATGATGTCTGGTGCGCCCTTGTAGGGAACATGCAGCATGTCGATACCGGCCGCCTGCGCGATCTGCGCGCCCAGGAAGTGCGGCCCGGAGCCGGCGCCCGGCGAGGCGTAGGTCGCCTCTTTCGGGTTGGCCTTGCACCAGGCGATGAACTCGCCCAGGGTCCTGGCCGGCACGTGTTTGCCTACGGCCAGCGCATTGGTCGACATGCACACGGTGCTCACGGCGGCGAAATCCTTTCGGGTATCGTACGGCAGCTTCTTGAACACGTGCGGGTACAGCGTCATGATCGACGCCGGTGTCAGCAACACGGTGTTGCCGTCGGGTGTCGCCGACTTGACCGCGGACACGGCAATGCGGCCGCCGGCGCCGGGCTTGTTGTCGACGATGACGTTGCGTCCTTCCAGATGCGGTTTGAGCGCTTCGCCGAGTTCACGTGCGATGACGTCGACGATGCCACCGGCCGGGAAGCCGACGACGATGCGCATGACATCGGACTGTGCGAAAGCCGGTACTCCCAGCGTGGCGATGCCGGCGGCGATGGAGAAATTTCTGCGGTTGATCATGGTGTTGGCAAATGGGTGGGAGGTAGGAATGACAACAAGGCACTTCAGCCCAGCTTGAGCAGTGCCTCGACGAAACGCGGTGCATCGAGCAGCATCACGTCGTGATGGCCGTCGACTTCCGCGTACTGGTAACGAGCGTCTCTTTGGATGCCGGCACCGATGCTCTTGAACAGCGGGTTGGGGTTTTGCGCGCACTTGAGGAAACTGCGGCGCACGTCCTCGGCCATCGGGTCGCCTTGCACGGTTTCGGTGAAGCTGCGCGCGGCCTGCGGCACGATACGGGGCGTGGCCCAGGCGACCATGGCGGGGTCGGTGATGCCCCACATCGAGCCCCAGGCCTCGGGTGGCCGTGGCGGAACGACCGCATGGCGTGCGGCGAGTTTCTCGTATTCGGCCTTCACCGGCGCGGGCACGAAACTGGCCAGCGACTGGCCCTGCATCGGCACCAGAGCGTCGACGTACACCGCGTGTGCGACGCGGCCGGTGCGCTCGCCGAGCACGCCCGAGACGACGCAACCGGCATACGAATGGCCAACCAGCACCACGTCGCGCAGGTCTTCCATCATCAGATGGGCGGTGACGTCCTGCACGTGCACGTGCAGTCCGCTGGTGCCGGCGGCGACATGGGCACGTTCACCCAGGCCGGACAAGGTCGGCACGCTGACAGTATGGCCGGCGGCGCGCAGCAGCGGCGCTGCCTTGGACCAGGCCCAGCCGCCGTGCCAGGCACCGTGCACCAGCACGTAGTGACGCGGCCTGGCATGGCCGGCTGCGGCCGAATAGGCGCAACCCTGGAGCAGCGCCGCTGCACCGGCAGTGGCGAGCAGGGCGGAACGTCGGGAAAATGAATGCATGGGCGAGTCCTTCTTGATGACGGGATGGTTGGGGCGAGACGCGGGTGGCGCGGTTCGCGTCAGTCCTTGTCGGCGTTTTTCACGACCGCCTTGCCGATCGGATTGCGCCCCAGGAAAACCGCGACCAGCACCGCCGACACCAGGAACCCCAGCGCGATCGGGTTCTTGGCCAGGAACCAGGGGTCGGCGCCGGATACGGCGAACGCCTGTCGGATCGTGCGTTCGAAATCGTCCGCCAGGATGTAGGCGATGACGAAGGGCAACACCGACATCTGCAGCTTGCGCATCAGGTAGCCGATGGCGCCAAAGCCGACCGCCACGTAGACCGACAACATCTTGCCTTCCTGCACGTAAATGGCGGTCAGCGTGACCAGCAGCACGATGGGCATCAACACGCGTGGCGGGATGTGCTGCATCACGCCCAGGCCGCGCATGAAGGCGCCGCCGATGGTCCAGTTCAGCAGGTTGGCCAGCATCATCAAGGTGAACAGGCCGAACACCATCACCGCCTCGGGGTTGACGGCGCCCGGCGTGAGCCGGAACACGTTCGGGCCCGGGTTCAGTCCGCCGATGCTCTCCATCGCCAGCAGGATGAACACCGCCGCCACGTTGCCCGGAATGCCCAGGCTCAGCACCGGGATCAGGTTCGAGCCCGACACCGCGGAGTTCGCCGCTTCGGTCGCGGCTACGCCTTGCATCGCGCCCTGGCCGAACGGGATCGGCCCCTTGTGCATCTTCTGGCCCGCGGTGTAGCCCAGCGTGGCCGCCAGCGTCGAACCGATGCCGGGCAGCGCGCCGATGATGGTGCCGATCAGCGCCGACACGCCGATGGTGGGCATCAGTTTGCGCACATCGGACAGGTGCAGCTTGTTGTCGCCGTGCTGTTTGACCGACGGCACGGGCTTGTCTTCACGCGTGCTGCGCGCCAGGTCCTCGATGGCCTGGAAGATCTCGCCCATGATGAGTACGCCCAGCACCGCGGCGATCAGCGGAAAGCCGCCGGCCAGCGCGTCGATGCCGAAGGTCAGGCGTGGCGTGGAATCCTCGCCGGTGCCGATGGTGGCGCAGAACATGCCGAACAGCGCCGACAGCAGGCCCTTGATCACCGACGCGCCGACCACCGCCGCGATGAAAGCCATCGCGAGCACGATCAGCGCCGCCTTTTCCGGGTAGTCGAGGTAACGCTCGACGAAGATGGCCAGGAAGGGCGCGCAGCTGATCAGCACCAGGTCGGAGAAGGTGTCGCCCGACACGCACGACAGGTGCGCCACGCGCAGGGCCTTGCCGGCCTGGCCGTTGCGGGCCATCGGGTAACCGTCGAAGGTGGTGAGCAACGAGTCGGGCGTGCCCGGCGTGTTGAACAGGATGGCCGGCACCGCGCCGCCCAGGGTTGCGCCTTTCATCAGCCCGATCAGGAAACCCAGCACCGGCAGCAGCGCGGCCGCGGTGAAGCCGAAACTCGACAGCAGGATGGGCAGCGAGACCGCCATCGCGAACGGGCCCGACAGGCCGGGAATCGCGCCGACAACGATGCCGGCCAGCAGGCCCGAGAACACCATGACCAGCGTGATCGAGATCGGCACGCCGAACAGCACGGCCACCGGATCGGCGGTGAAGACGGCCGCAATGCCCAGTCGGATGTAATCCAGCAACTCGAGGTTCATCACTGGTCTCCGTTCGGTGGCAGCAACAGGTTCTTGAACGGCAGGTCGTAGGCCATTGCCATGAACAGCACCGCCACCGCCGCGATCAGCGCCAGCCGCAGGCTGACCCTCTGGCTGGTGTACGACATCAGTGCAAACACCAGCAGGAAGCCGCCCGCGAGATAACCGATGTATTTCCAGGGCCGGGTCGCACGCAGGCTGCGGTAGGAGTCGATATCGGAGCCCAAGGACTGGGCAATGCCGACGACCCAGGGTCCGGCATGGGTCATGACCAGCAATGCGCCGACGATGGTCGCCAGCAGCAACATCAGGTAGTGCAGGTTGGCCGGGGTGGGGCCGCCGCCAGGCGATTCATCGACACCTTCGTGCAGCCGCATCAGACTGGACCAGGCGAGCAGCAGGCCCAGCACGCCGATGCCGATGGACCAGACCGTGGGTGCCATCGCGTCGCCGATGACGACCTGGCGCCGCACCTGTTCGACCACGCCGGACTCGACGTTCATCGGTATCCAGGCAAACAGCGTGAGCAATGCGAACAGGCAGCAGGTCACGCCGAGCGCGGCGCTCCAGTGGTGGCGATTCACGGCAGGGTTCTTTCGCTGTGGTGTTGTGTGCAGCGGCTTACTTCGACGCTTCCTTGAGCAGCGCCCTGGAGGCGATGATGTCGTCCGCGACCATCTTGTCGAAAGCCGCGCCGGTCACGACGCTGGGTTCGCCAAAACTCTTGACGATGAAGGCGTGGGTCTTGGATGCCGGATCGATCACGACCTCCTTGATGGCTTGGCTCAGGGCCTCACGCGTTTCCGCCGGCAGGCCTTTGGGCGCGATGAACATGAAATACACGCCGAAGTCGACATTCAGGCCGAGTTCCTTCACCGTGGGTGCATCCGGCGACATCTTGAGCCGCTTGGCCTCGCCCGAGGCCAGGTTGACCAGGTCGCCCGCGGCCACACCGCGGCTCTGGATGCCGGCCACCCAGCCGATGTCCACATCACCTGCCGTGACGGCGTCGAGCACCGCCTTGCCGCCCTTGAGTTCGACGATGTTGTATCGAACGCCTTGCGACTTGCCCAGCAGATAGGCGCCGTCGGCCAGCTTCTGGCTCATGGCGCCGAACGAGATTTTCTCGCCCTTCTTCATGGCGGCGGTGACATCGGCCAGGGTTTTCCAGCCACGGCTGGCCTTGGCCACGATACCCATCTCCGTACCGGCGGTCGTGGCCAGATAGGTGAAATCCTTTTCGGTATAACCCGGGTTCTTCTCGGCCAGCATGTTGTAGCCGGTAGTCTCGCTGACGACCATGCCGATGGCAGTGCCATCGGCCGGTTGCTTGGCCAGTCGGGCCGCAAGCACGCCGCCGCCCTTGCCTGTCACGGCCTCGGGAATGATCTTCCAGCCCTTGCGTGCCTCGATCTCCTCGGCGATCAATCGCGCCTGCGCATCGGCGCCGCCACCGGCGGTGAAAGCGATCATCATCGTGATCGGGCCCTTGGGTGTCCATTCGGCGTGAGCGGCGAGCGGGGCGATGGCGAGCGCGCAGGCGAGCGCGATGGGCAGTGTCGATTTCATGCTTGTCTCCTGGTTGGGGTTGGGTCGAGCCGGACCATGGGACCTCGGCTTGATGGCTGTCATTTTTTTCCGTGGCCAGCCGCGGCTCAGTTCCCGCAGGAACACTGGGTTCACGGCTGCGGGTAAACCCGGACGATCCACCGGTCGACAATCGAGCGGCCCGCCGCGGCGGGTGTCGCCCGCATTCCAGCCCAGCAAGGAGCCGACCGTGCACTACCTGACGATCACCGAACTCGCACCGCTGATCCGTGCGCGCAAGCTCGCACCGCTCGACGTGACCCGTGCCATGCTCGATCGCATCACGGCGCTCGACGGCCGGCTCAATGCCTACGCCACCGTGACGGCGGAGCTGGCGCTGCAGCAGGCGGCCCGGGCGCAGGACGAGATCGCGCGCGGCCTGTACCGCGGGCCGCTGCACGGCGTGCCGGTGGCGGTCAAGGACTTGTGCGATACCGCTGGGATTCGCACCATGGGCGGCACCGGTGTTTTCGCCGATCGTGTACCGCAACACGATGCGACCGTGGTGACGCGCCTGCGCGAGGCCGGCGCGGTGTTGCTGGGCAAGCTCAACCTGACGGAAGGGGCGATGGCCGGATACCACCCGGATTTCGCGGTTCCGGACAACCCGTGGAAACCGTCGCACTGGGCCGGTGTCTCGTCCAGCGGCAGCGGCGCGGCCACGGCGGTGGGGCTGGCGTACGCGACCATCGGCACCGACACCGGCGGCTCGATCCGCCACCCGTCGGCGGCCTGCGGCATCGTCGGTCTCAAGCCGACCTGGGGCCGGGTCAGCCGCCATGGCGTGTTGCCGCTGGCACAGTCGCTGGACCATGTCGGGCCGATGACCCGTTGCAGCCAGGACGCCGGCATCGTGCTGGCGGCGATCGCCGGGCGTGACGAGCGCGATGCGACCTCGCTGGCCGATCCCGTGCCCGATATGGAGGCCGGCCTGGCGCAGGGCGTGCGGGGCTTGCGCATCGGGTGGGACGCCGCCTATGGCTCGGTCGACCTCGCGCCCGACCATGCGGCGGCAGTGGCGCAAGTGGTGCGGGTGTTGCGGGAACTGGGCGCGCAGATCGTTCCGGTGCGGATGCCGCCGCGTCTGCGCGAATACCTGCCGGCCTGGGCGATGTTGTGCCAGGTCGAGGCGGCCGATGCCCATCGCGAGACATTTCCGGCCCGGGCCGAGGCCTATGGCCCGTTTTTCCGCCAGTGGCTGGAACAGGGGCGGGCCTGCGACGCGATCGACTACGTGCATGCCCATCATCTGCGGCTGCAATGTGCCGGTGACCTGCACGCCTTGATGCGCGGCATCGACCTGCTGGTGTGCCCATCCACTCCGCGCGAGCCGTTCGCGGTCAGCGATGATTATTCGTATGGCCCGATCCCGCCCGGGCGCGATCCCTGGCATGCCCGTTTCACCGCGCCGTTCAATTTTTCCGGGCTGCCGACCCTGTCGCTGCCGTGTGGCCTGTCCGATGCCGGGTTGCCGCTGTCGGTGCAGTTCGCAGCGCAGGCCCTGCGCGAGGACCTGCTGGTGGCCGCGGGACGGGTTTTCGAGCAGGCGACCGGTTTCCACGCGACCCGTCCGCCCGGCTGGTAGGCCGCGCCACAGCGTGATTTCTGCCGGTTCTTCCCTGTTGCAGGTCGCAATCGGGACATGAATTCGGGTGCAAGTTCTAAAAACGGCTGGCGCACTGCGTTATCCTGCGGTAAATTGCTGCAACGCAACATGCCTGACAACGTCGAATCCCTCCAACTCGGTCTCGAGGACCTCCTCGGCGAGATGTATTTCGCGCGCCGCAGTGGCGATCTCGGTCGCCTGGCCTTGCTCGCCTATTGCGAAGTGCGCCGCTGGGCCCGGGTGGCAGGTGAGGAGGTACTGGCTGACCAATCCTCGGGATTGATCCATAACAGCCCCCACGCGGACCGGGACGAATTCATCGCGGGTATCGACGCCCTGATCGACGAGCTGGAGCGGGCGCGCACGCGCGTTGTTCGGCGCACCCGGTCGGCGTCCGAATCGGACTTCGCCACCACGGCGCCCGGTACCTGCTGACGCGGGTCGGAGCCCGCGTCCCCCCGACGGTACGCGCCGGGGCAAACCACATCACCGCCGGCACCGGCGAACCACACCCGACAAGGCCTGCGCCTGCCGGCTGGTACAGGGGTTGTGCCATGTTTGTGATGAAATGCATCCGGCCGGAATGGTCCGGCCGATCGAGACAAAGCTCCCTCCCTGCAGGAACCCATGGCCGCGACACTGGACACGCTGGATTTCCGCGACAGCCGTGCGCTGAACCGGCAGCTGGTGACGGCGCTGGCCGACTCCCTGGACCTGCCTGCCTACCCCTTGCGCCGCGCCGAGCCGGGGCAGACGCTGGCACCGTCGGCGAGCCGCCTGCCGTCCTTGCCGCTGGTCGTCACGGGCTCGATCGATGCCGTGATCCACGTGGGGACCCAGGGCAACATGGTGATTCCGATCTCGTTCGAGGTGGGCGAACTGGGCATGGTGTCGACGCTGTTCTCCGGCCAGCCGAGCCATGCCGGGCTGGTGGCCGGCCCGGATCTCAGCCTGCGCTGGATTCCGGTGCCGGACATCGAGCAGGGCTTGTTGCAGAACCGCGAGCGGCTCGTGCTGCTGGTGCGCTTCCTCGCCCAGCGCCTGCGCGAAGTGCAGCTGCGCGAACGCAACTGGCTCGAGCGTGGCGTGACGGAACGGGTCTGCGCCACGCTTGCGCGCTCGATGCGCGATGCGCCGCGACGTGCCGATGGCAGCTGCCGGCTGGAGACCACCCACGAACACCTTGCGGCGCGTTGCGGCGTCAGCCGACCGAAGTTGTCGATGGAGCTCAAGCGCCTGGAGCAGTCCGGGCTGCTGGTATTGCGCCGCGGCACGATCGAGATCCTGCAACCCGAACATTTCAGCCCGCTGGACTGAACCGCACCGGGGCCGGTATCAGCCGACGTCCTGCATGAAGCGCGCCACCGGCACCGGGCGGCCGAGCAGGAAACCCTGGCATACGTCGCATCCGTGTTGTTGCAGGAACCCGCGTTGCATGGCCGTCTCCACGCCTTCGGCGATCACCTGCATGCCCAGCTTGCTGGCCAGGCCAATGATGGTCTGGATGATGATGCCGTCGCTGGCCTTGACGCCGATGTTGCGCACGAAACTCTGGTCGATCTTGAGCTGGTCCAGCGGCAATCGCGTCAGGTAGGACAGCGACGACTGCCCGGTGCCGAAATCATCCATCGAGAAACGCACGCCCAGCGCCTTGAGCTGCTCCATCTTGGCGATCGTGTCCTGCACGTCGTCCAGCACCAGGCTTTCGGTCAGTTCGAGCTTGAGCCGGTCGGGCCGGGCGCCGGTCTCCCGCAGCACCTGTGCCACGTTCTGCACGAAATCGATGTCCCGGAACTGGCGTGCGCTGACATTGACCGCCAGCTCCAGCGCCTGCAACCGCGGATGCGCCTGCCAGGCCGTGAGTTGTGCGCAGGCCGCGTGCAACACCCATTGCCCGATCGGCAGGATCAGTCCGGTCTCTTCGGTCAGCGGAATGAATTCCATCGGCGGCACCATGCCGCGCACCGGATGTTGCCAGCGCAACAGGACTTCGGCGCCGACGACCGCATCCTGCGTGTCCACCTGCGCCTGGTAGAACAACGTGAACTGGTCCTTGTCCAGCGCATCGCGCAGGTCGTTCTCGAGCGCCGTACGCGCCGCGATCGTCGCCTGCATGACCGGGTCGTAGAAGCGGATTGCATTGCGCCCGGACGTCTTGGCCTGGTACATCGCGATGTCGGCCTGCTTGAGCAGGTCGTCCAGCGCCTGCTCGTGGCCGTTGAACAGCGTGACGCCGATGCTCGGCGTGCTCGGCAGCGTGTGTTGCCCGAGCCGATACGGCTGGTTCAGCGCAGCCAGGATCTTCTCGCCGATCAGCTCGGTCTGTGCCGCGGCATTTGGAGCCGGCATGTCGAGCTCCTCGAGCATCACGACGAATTCGTCGCCGCCCAGGCGGGCCACCGTGTCGGCTTCGCGCACGCAGGCCCGCAGGCGTTCGGCCACCTGTTTGAGCAACTGGTCGCCGATGTCATGTCCGAGCGTGTCGTTGATGGTCTTGAAATGATCCAGGTCCATGAACATCAGCGCGCCCAGGCGGCCGCTGCGGGCGCCCGACGCCAGGGCCTGTTGCAGGCGGTCCATCAGCAAGCGACGATTGGGCAGTTGGGTCAGCGGGTCGAAGAACGCCAGCTGTTCGATCTCGCGCGCCGCCAACTTGCTGGCGGTGATGTCGCGCGAGATCACGATGAACCGGGGCGACTGCGGTGTGTCGCCGGTCTTGCGCGCCACCGACAGCTCGAACCAGGTGTCCGACCCGCCATGGCGCAGCATGAACTGCGTGCCGCCGCTCGAACCGGTGGTATTGGCCTGCTGCAGTGCCTGCAGGATGGGCTGGGCCGCCGAGGGCGGCAGATGGTCGGCCACGCGTCCGTGCTCGAACAGGCCGGGCGCGACCGCCAGCAGCGTCGGATGGGGCGCATGCGAACGGTAGTACTGGCCGTCCAGCCCGAGCTCGAGCAAGGAGTCGGGCATGGCGTCGAGTGTGGCCTCGAGCTGGGCCTTGCCCTCCAGGACCTGCGCACGCGCCTGGCCGATCCGGCCCAGGTATTGCAGCGACATCGCCGTGGCCAGCAGGATCATCAGCGCGATCGGCACGGCCACCAGCACGATCAGATCGCGGTCATCGCGCCAGTTCTGCAGCGCCGCCGTGATCGGCACGCTGGCCGCGATGGCGACGGAGGCGTACAGCGTCGGGCGGGTCACCACGATGGCATCCTGCTGGCTCAGCCGTGCCGGGGCGCGATGGACCTCGCCGAGCGCCAGCATCCCGGTCAGGCCGGGCGACAGCATCACGCCGGTCAGCTCCTCGGTCGGCGGAACGCTGGCCAGCATTTCGCCATTGCCCCGTTCGAGCGTGAGCTCCAGGCCGGGAATCGTCACGCCCTGCGCCATCACCGAGCCCAGCAGCGGCACCCGCACTTCGGCCACGGCCACGATGCGGCTGGTGTCCGCCAGTTTGATGCTGCGCGCCATGTACAACACGGGCTCGCCGCTCGACGCACTGATGACCGGCTCGCTGATGACCAGCGTGGGCACCCGGATGGCGAGCACCCGCTCGAGGTATCCGTCGGGCAACGCCAGCAGGACCGGGCGGTCCCCGTACTGGGACGACGCCACGATCTGGCCCTTCGGCGTCATCAGCGCCAGCTGGCTGACCAGCAGGTTCTGGTTGTCCGCTGCCCGCATCTGGCGGGTCGCCAGGTCGTGGTCCAGCCATTCGAGCACCAGGTTCGATGCGCGCAGGACCTCGTCCATGCTGGCCAGCAGGATGTCGATGCTGAGCAGGTTGCGGTTCAATGCCGCTTCCGCACCGGCCACGAATCGCACCGCATCGCGTTCCGCGCTGACCAGGGCCGCCTGGCGGCCTTGCGTGATCAGGCTCGCGGCAACCAGCGCGAGCACCGACAGGAAGACCGCGGCACCGGCCAGGATCGTCCATCGGACGCGCCGCGGCACCGACCTGCGCGTGGACTCGTTGGCGAACGCCCGGTCCTGGGTCATGACGCGCCCGGCGCCGTGATGCCACGGACCGGAGCAATGGTCTGGTTCCAGATCGTCGCGCATTCGGGCCCGCAGCGGCGCAACCAGCTGGGCAGGATATGCGACTGCACGATGTCCCGCAGCCGCTGCTGGTCCCGCGGATCCATCGGCACGGCGGTCATGCTGCCCTTGCGTCCCAGGCGGCAGCCGGCGGCGCCGGTGTTGCACGCCAGGCCGTCGAGGGTGGCCTGTTCGCTGGCGGCCCAGATCCGCGCCTCGAGCCGGGGCAACGCGTCACGCAGCGCGACGCGCAACTCCGGCTCCAGGGCGTTCCAGGAGTCCAGGTTGGCGCCGAACATCGACAGGCCCCAGGTGATGGGCAAGGCATAGATGTGGGTCGTGACCTCGTGCAAACCCAGCGTGTTGCCGGTCATGGTGCCGGTGATGGCGCAGCTCACATTGCCCTTGCGGATCTGGGGCAGCAGGTCGGTCATCGCGGTGACGACTGGAATGCCACCGAAGGCCCGCACGAAGTCGCCCAGCGTCGTGCCCGAGACGCGCACCCGCAGTCCTGCCAGGTCTTCGAGCCGCGTGATCGGCCGGTTGCAGAACACCATCTGGGCGGGATAGCTATAGATCGCCAGCAGCTCGATGCCGTAACGCTGGCGCAGCGTGTTCTCCAGATAGGGGCGAAAGGCCGCCAATGTCGTCTTGAGCGTGGCGATGTCGGGGTTCAGCCCCGCCAGGTCCGCCGCGCTGAATGCGGCTTCCTGGGGCGCGACGCGGCTCAGCGGTATCGTGCCGAACGGAATCACGCCCATCTGCATCAGCCGCACCATGTCCTGCGCCGGGACTCCGGCGCGATCGAATGGCACGATCGCGGCCGAATAACGCCCGTTGCTGATCTCCGGCAAAGTGCGGGTCCAGAAGGGTTGCTCGTGCTGGACAAACTGGTTGACGCCCGCCAATCCCCCCACGATGCGCAGTTGTTGCGATGGCGGTGGCGACGCCTGCGCGATGGCTCCGAAGCCCGTGCTGGCCAGCAGCAGTGCGGCCAGGGATTTCCGCCACGCGTCGGTGCGACGGCGTCGTCGGGAGCGGGGGGGGCGATACGGCTCCATCATCGGTCGGTGTCGGGTCCACGGGAACATTGGGCCCGGATTGTGCCTGCTGGGCAGGCGCCGCGTCCGCATCCGGGTTCCGGCGCAGGCATGGCCATGCATCGCGCCCTCGTATGCACAAGGATACGGCAAGGCACCGGCAGGCGATCGGCCGGCGGTCCCGGACGTTGCCCGACGGTTATGGCAGGAACCCCATGGATCGGCCGTCCCGCACTTCCGGCTTGAGCCGGTGTTCGGCTTCGAGCTGTTCGAGGAACTCCAGTGGCTCCAGCGCGGCATCCAGGATGGTGGCCTGGCGCTTGACGGCGGCGAAGTCGCCCGGGCACAACTGGTCGAGCCGGCCCAGCCGTTGCAGCATGTCGGTCTGCAAGCGCTGGGGATCGCCCTGCAGGGCCTCGGTCACGAACATCTGGGTCCGCTGGTCGTGCTCCAGCGGCTTGAAGCGGATCTTGAAGGTGAAGCGGCGCAAGGCGGCGGCGTCGAGTCGCTCGAACAGGTTGGTGGTGCAGATGAAGACGCCGGGGAAACGCTCCATGCCTTGCAGCATTTCGTTGACCTCGCTGACTTCGTAGTTGCGCTGGGCCCCCCGGCGGTCCTGCAGGAAGCTGTCGGCCTCGTCGAGCAGCAACACGGCCTTCTCGGACTGCGCGTCGCGGAACATGGCCGCCATCTGCTGCTCGGTCTCGCCGACGTATTTGCTCATCAGGTCACTGGCCTGCTTGACCATCAGCGGTTGTTCCAGTTCCTGCGCGATATGGCGGGCCAGCGCCGTCTTGCCGCTGCCCGGCGGCCCGTGAAAACACAGGGTGCCGTGTCCGCGTGCGCGCAAGGCCTGCACGATCCGCGGCAGCTCGAAGCGGCATTCCACGTTCAGGTTGGCCAGGTCGTAGCGGGTCACCATCTGCTGTGCGGGATCGGGCTCGGTGTCTTTGCCCAGCGCGAGATCGGCGTTGCGCAACTGCCGCTCGATCAGTCGTTCGCAGACCTGCACATCCGGCGTCGGGTCGCTCGCGCCATGGGCCAGTCCGGCAAAACGCACGGCGGTGCGGATCTGCGCCGGGGTCAGGCCCTTGCGCGAGGCCAGCCGCGCGACGAACGCGTCGGACACCGCGATGCCGTCGAGCGTCTTGCGCACGACGCCTTCGCGTGCGCCCGGTGGCGGCGACTTGAGCTCGAGGTGGTAGGCGAAGCGGCGCCGGAATGCCGGGTCGATCTGCTCGATGCGGTTCGTGACCCAGATCGTGGGCACGTTGTTCGACTCCAGGATCTGGTTCACCCAGGCCTTGCCGCTGACGCTGCCATTGCTCGGTGCGGCCACCTGCTCGGCCCGTGCCAGCAATTGCGCCGCCTCGCTGGAGATCGGCGGAAACACGTCTTCGACCTCGTCGAACAACAAGGCGGCGTTTTCGCTGCCCTTGAGGAACACCTGCGCGATTTGCAGCGACCGGTAACGATCGCGCCCGCTGAGTGAATTGCCGTCGCGGTCGGCATATTCGACTTCGAACAGTTCCAGCCCGGCGGCCTGCGCCACGACCTTGGCCAGTTCGGTCTTGCCGGTGCCCGGCGGCCCGTACAGCAACACGTTGACGCCGCTTTCCTTGCGGGCGACGGCGTTGCCCAGCAAGGCGCACAAGACCTCGGTGTCTTCCTGCACGAACTGGAAATCGGCCGTCGACAGTTCGCTCTTGCTCGAGGGCCGGGTGAACACCGCCATCAGCTCGGCCCGGTCGCGGTATTCGCGCATCAGCACCGGTGGCAGTTTCTCGCTGACCTTCATCAAGTCGGCCAGGTCGGTGATGTTGTGCTCGGAGATCAGGTTCTCGATCAGGCCGATGCGCTCCAGGCGCGAGCCGGCGCGCAAGGCCTCGCCGACCTCGCTGGCACTGACCTGTGCGAGCTCGGCGATCGCGGCATAGGCTTCGGGCGCATTGCTGACCTTGAACTCCACCAGGATGCTGCGCAGGTCGCGCTGGTACCGCGCCAGCGTGCCATACAGCAGCAGCGCGCGTTCGGCCTTGTTCAGTTGCAGCAGGCCGGCCAGTGCGTCGATGTTCTTCTCGACCAGCGTGGACTGCTTCTTCAGGCTTTGCGTCAACCAGTCGCCGGTGACCGACAGCAGCGAGATCAGGTCCTTGGGCTGGTCCTTGGCGTATTCGTCGAGGTAGAAGAACAAGGTGCCTTCTTCATAAGGCCCGCGCCAGACGCCGTGGCGCGACAGGAACTCGGCGTCGCGCAGGGATTCGTGGCCGCGCCAGTAGTCGTTGCCGACGCAGCGCCGTCCCAGGAACTCGCGCACGCGCGCCAGCACCGGCAACGGCCACACCAGGTGCCGGCCGGTCAGCGAGACCACGCTGTTGAGGTCGCGGCGCACGTTGAAGTTCGAGCCGCGACGTGCGGCCAGCGTCAGCACGAAATGTGAGCACATCAGGTCCAGCACCGGCGCGTCCTTGAGCCCCGGCGATGGCAGGACCATCCGGCTTGAGTGCTCGGTCACCAAACGCTTTGCCATCGACGCCTCCAACGTGGTCCTGCGTGGCAAAGACCATAACGCAGTCCGTGAGCCTATGGAAGACCCGGCGCCAAATAAGGGAATCGGGGAAAACGATGACGCGACGGGTGCGGATGCCCGTGCGCGGCCGGCCGTCCGATCGGCGCGCGCGGTGGCGCCGCCATTCCGCTAAGCTGCGGGCCATGGAAATCGCACATTTGCAGGCCGCACTGGCCGACTATTTCGCGCCCTGGGTACAGGCCCTGGGGCTGGTCGTCGAACAGGCCGATGACGATGGTGTGCAGTTGCGCCTGCCGCAGCAGCCGCAACTCGCGCGCGAAGGCGGCATGGTATGCGGGCAGGCCATGATGGCCGCAGCCGACACGGCCATGGTGCTGGCGCTGATGCAGCACTGGGGCACCTTCAAGCCCTGCACCACGGTGCAGATGAACACCAGCTTCCTCAAGCCGCTGGCGGGGCAGGACGGAATCGTGCAGGCGCGTGCGATCCGGGTCGGCAAATCGCTGGCCTTCGGAGAGATCGACATCCGTGGCGCGAACGACCAGCGCAGCGTGTGCCGGGCCTCGACCACGTATGCGCTGTTGTAATTGCGTGACACTCCGCGTGTGGCCGGCGTTCGGGAGCCGGCCGTGATGCGCGCGGTGTGGCGTCTGTTGTTGCTGGTGTTGCTGGCGACGCCGCTGTTGCTGCTGGCCGCGCTGGTGCTCGCCATCGACGACACGCCGTCGGTCACCCGGCAGGCCGCGCTGACACCGGCCCATGTCGACCGGGCGCGCTGGTTGCTGGCGCGCAATGATCCGCGGCGCATGCGCGCGGGCGTTCTGCGCACGATCGTGGTGTCTCAGGAGGATCTCGACCTGGCGGCGAACTACCTGGCCAATCGCTACCTGGGCGGCGCCAGCCGCATCGTGCTGCAGGATGGCCGGGCCACCGTGCACGCCAGCCTGGCCCTGCCGTCCAATCCGGTGGGCCGCTTCATCAATGTCGAGGCGGCGTTGCGCGAGACCGCGACGCTGCCACGCTTCGAGCAGCTGCGCCTGGGACGGGTGCCGGTGCCGGCGTTCCTGGCCAATGGCCTGCTCGATGTCGGCATCGCGCGCATGCAGGCCAGCACGCGTTACGACGCGGCGGCCGACGTGATCAAGCAGGTGCGCGCGCGCAATGGTTTCCTGACCGTGAAGTTCGAATGGAGCGACGCGGTGCCGGCGCAGCTGAAGGCGGCGCTGGTCGGGCCGCAGGAACAGGAGCGCTGGCGCGGGTACCAGGAGCGGCTGGCGCAATTGACGGGCGAGTCCGGGGCCTTGCGCATCCTGCGCATGGAGCAGCTGCTCGGGCCCCTGATGCAACTGGCGGTGGAGCGGTCGGCCCAGGGTGACCCGGCGGCCGAGAGCCGTGCCGCATTGATCGTGCTGGCGTTCTACGTCAACGGCAAGGGCCTTGCGGCGCTGGTGCCGGCGGCGCGCGACTGGCCGATGGCGCAACGCCACCTGGTGACGCTGCAGGGCCGGGCCGACTTTCCGCAACATTTCACGATCTCGGCCGCACTGGCGGCCACGGCGGGCAGCCCTTTGTCGGACGTGGTCGGGCTGTACAAGGAACTCGAGGATGCGCGCGGCGGCAGTGGCTTTTCGTTCAACGACCTCGCGGCCGACCGGGCGGGCACGCGTTTTGGTGAACTGGCGGTGGCGGGCCGGCCGGCATTCGCGCGCTTCGAGCGTGTGCTGGCCAACGGCGTGCGCGAGTCCGACCTGATGCCCGATGTGCGCGATCTGCCGGAATTCCTGTCCGAAGCCGAGTTCCGGCGTCGCTTCGGCGGCGTGGGTGCGCCGCGGTACCAGGCCATGCTGGCGACCATCGAGCAACGCATCGCGGCCCTGCCGCTGTACCGGTGAGCTCCTGCTCGGGCGCGCGGCGGCCGGCTCTACCCGCCTTGCCGCGGGGCGATCGATGGGCGGCCCGACGATGGGGATAAAATCGTCCGTCATTCGCGCAACCGCCAACAAGGAATCCCATGTCCGCAAGCCCCACCCAGCATGACACCCCGTCCGATGATCCGGTCGAGAAGATCGTGCCCTACATGCCGCTGGTGCTGCCGGTGGCGGGCGGCGTGCTGATCTTCCTGCTGGCCTTCATCGCAGTGTTCATGGCCTGACGGCCGCGCGCCGCCCCACCCGCGCGCCGTCTTGCTGCGCAGGTCGCCCCGGTCCGTCAGCCGGGGATGACCGCTCCCCATCTCCCCCTCCCCCCCGGTTCCTGGTCTGATCCGCGCGTTCGCGTGGCGGATGTCGCGCGGCTCGTTGCCGCAGTCCCTGCACGGCTGCCCTGAAGACGATGCATAACCCAATGCGTGCTTTGCATAACGTTTGACCGCTTTTGCTCGCTGAAGGCGGTTTGGATTCATAGAATCGACACAAGGGTCGTCTCCCAAGGGCGGCCTTTTTTGCCATGCGGCGCCATCGACGCGTGCGAGATCCGCACCGCATCGACCGCTGTGCGGTGCGAGCGACCCACCGTCGCCTCCATCGACAGAGCCGTTTTTTCAAAGCGCGTGCCGGCCGGCGGGTGTCCGCCGGCCGGCACGCTTTGAAAAGACAGGTTTCTTATCTCTGGAGTTTTCGATGAATACACGTGCCGAACCGGCGGTGGTGCTCAATCCACCCGCCTATGTGAAGAACAAGGCCCTGATCGCCTGGGTTGCGGAGGTCGCGTCCCTGACCCTGCCCGACAAGGTCGTGTGGTGCGACGGATCCGATGCGGAATACGACCGCATGTGCCAGCAACTGGTGGACGCCGGCACCTTCCGAAAACTCAACCCGGCCAAGCGGCCCGACTCCTACTTGGCCTGGTCCGACCCGAGCGACGTGGCCCGGGTCGAGGACCGCACCTTCATCTGCGCGCCGACCAAGGAAGAGGCCGGCCCGACCAACAACTGGATGGAGCCCGCGCAGATGCGCGCCGTGCTGCAGCATGGCCAGGCCGACGGCACGCCGGGCCTGTTTGCCGGTTGCATGCGGGGCCGCACCATGTACGTGGTGCCGTTCTCGATGGGCCCGATCGGTTCGCACATCGCGCACATCGGCATCGAGTTGTCCGACAGCCCGTATGTCGTCGTCAACATGAAGATCATGACGCGCATGGGGCGTGCGGTGTATGACGTGCTGGGGGAGGAAGGCTCCTTCGTGCCCTGCGTGCATTCGGTCGGTGCACCGCTGTCGCCGGGCCAGCAGGACGTGGCCTGGCCGTGCAACAAGACCAAGTACATCGTGCACTATCCGCAGACGCGTGAGATCTGGTCCTACGGTTCGGGTTACGGCGGCAATGCGCTGCTGGGCAAGAAGTGTTTTGCGCTGCGCATCGCCTCCACCATGGGCCGGGCCGCCGCCGCCGATGACGCGACCGGCTGGCTGGCCGAGCACATGCTGATCCTGGGTGTGCAGAACCCGCAAGGCAAGAAATACCATGTCGCGGCGGCCTTCCCCAGCGCCTGTGGCAAGACCAATTTTTCAATGATGGTGCCACCCAAGGCCTTCGAAGGCTGGAAAGTCACGACCATCGGCGACGACATCGCATGGATCAAGCCCCATGCGGACGGCCGCCTGTACGCGATCAACCCGGAGGCGGGTTATTTCGGCGTCGCGCCGGGCACCAGCATGCGTACCAACCCGAACTGCATGGCCAGCCTCCAACGCGGTGTGATCTTCACCAATGTGGCTCTGACCGATGACGGCGACGTCTGGTGGGAAGGCATGGAAGAGGACACCGGCACGATTCCGGAACACCTGATCGACTGGCAAGGCAAGGACTGGACGCCGCAGATCGCGCTGGAGAACGGCGTCGGCGGCAAGCGCAAGCCGGCCGCCCATCCGAACGCCCGCTTCACGGTGGCCGCCACCAACAACCCGGCGCTCGACCCGGCCTGGGACGACCCGTCGGGCGTGGCGATCGACGCCTTTATCTTCGGCGGCCGCCGCTCCACCACGGTGCCTTTGATCACCGAGGCGCGCAACTGGGTCGAAGGGGTCTACATGGCCGCCACGATGGGCTCCGAGACGACCGCTGCGGCCGCGGGGCAGCAAGGCGTCGTGCGGCGCGACCCGTTCGCGATGCTGCCGTTCATGGGCTACAACATGAGCGACTATTTCCAGCACTGGCTGCAGATGGGCGAGAAGCTGGCGGCCGCGGGCGCGAAGCTGCCGCGCATCTACACCACGAACTGGTTCCGCAAGGGCCCCGATGGCAAGTTCGTCTGGCCCGGATACGGCGAGAACATGCGTGTGCTCACCTGGATGATCGACCGGATCGAGGGTCGTTGCGCGGGGACCGAACACGTGTTCGGCATCAGCCCGGCCTATGCCGAGCTGAACTGGTCCGGGCTCGATTTCACGCCGGCACAGTTCGCGGACGTCACCAGCATCGACACCGCGGCATGGACGGCAGAGCTCGGGCTGCATGCCGAGCTGTTCGCCCAGCTCGAGCACCACTTGCCGCCACAGTTGCCGGAAACCCGCAAGCGCATCGCGACCCGGTTGGCGGCTTGAGCGGCAACCCCGCCATGAAAAAAGGCCACCGTTCGGTGGCCTTTTTTCCGGGTGGACAGCGACTCCGCATGCGTACGGATGTCGGCTGGTGCCCTGTTGGGGGTCAGCCCGGCAGGTATTGCAGGTGGCTGGGCAGGCCCGGCAGCGGAGCGGCCCGGAAGCCGCGTGCGGGCCGTGGCCGGCCGGGCGCCGTGGCTGGCGCGCGTGCCGGTTTTGCCGTGACGGCCGGCGCAGGGACGAGGGTTTCCGTGTCGCCCGTCGCCATGTCGATGGCCTGTGCCTGCAGCGCCTGGCCACGGTCGATGGCGGCGAGCAGGTCCGTCATCATGCGCGGATCGCTCAGGGCCAGTTCGCGCAGCTGGGCGTCGGCACGCGCGCTGGCACGTTGGCGGGCGCGATGCTCCAGGTAGTTGGCCAGGCGGGTCATCAGCTGGATCCGCCGGTCCGCACACAGCCCGAAGGTCAGGGCTGCGACCAGCCACAGGGCGAGCCAACCCAGGATCAGCCGACCCTGGTCGAAATCGATGACGACGGCATTCGACGCCTCGGCCGCGGCCGGCCCCGCGAACAGGGCCAGCACCACCGAGACCACGGTCAGGCGGGACATCGGATGCGATGCCGGACGGCCGATGGCGGCGGGCAACGCCATGTGCGTGGAATCACGAATCATGGTGTTCATCCCAGGTGAGTCCGCGACGCGGCGCGGGCACGCTGGCCGGCGAATTGCCAATGCGGCACCGGTTGTCCCTTTTCCTCTGCGTCCCGCTGGGCGCGCAACAATGCGTTGTCGAGCTCGGCCATCAGGCGCGGGTCCGCCACGGCGGCCGACCAGGTGCGCGCGTCGGCGGCACGCAGGCGGGCGGCCTGACGACGGGCCTGCATCCGCGCCTGCCATTGCTGCGGCCAGGCGCGGATGGCGTCGGAGAAGATTGCCAGCAGGCTGAATACGATCACCCACATGGCGATCCAGGCGACCAGCAAATGCCCATCGGTCCAGGCACTGACGACCTGCTCGGCCACGACGATCACGGCGGCGAGACCGCCGGCGATCAGTGCACTGGCCATGCCGGCCGGCTTGCGCAGATGGGCCAGCGCCGTTTGCGCCCGCTCCAGGACGCCGGCGAAGCGGACGGCGCCTCCATGGACGCGGGGGAATTCGGGTTGAACGAAACTGGTCATGATGATTTACCTTCCTTGTTGCGCCACCCATGCAGCGCATACCGGGATATTAGGGTTAATACTAGTGCGATTCAACTTTATATTTGTGATACAAGTCATTCATGTTGATGATGAGTAGCTGCTGATGCCCCAGACAAGCGGTCTCAATTTCCGGACGCTGGACCTCAATCTGTTGCGGGTCTTCGACGCCGTCATGGAGGAGCGCAGCCTGACGCGGGCCGCGCGCAGCCTGTCGTTGACGCAACCGGCGGTCAGCAATGCGCTGAGCCGCCTGCGGCTCGCGCTGGGCGACGAGTTGGTGCGGCGCAGCGGGCAAGGTGTTGCGCCGACGCCCCGGGCGCTGGGCTTGTGGCCCGCGGTGCGCGATTCCTTGCGGCAGCTGCAGCAATCGCTGGCGCCCGATGGCTTCGTGCCGGCCGACGCGGACAACGAATTCGTGCTGGCCATGGCCGACGCGACCGCGGCCGAACTGGTGCCGAAACTGGTCGCCCTGATCGAAACCGAAGCGCCGAAAGCGTCGCTGCGTGTCGTGCCTCTGGCTACGCGCGATCCGCGCAAGCTTCTGGACGAGGAGGCGATCGACCTGGCCATCGGCCATTTCCCGGCCGTGTTGTCCGACCTGGGGGCCCGGGCCCAGGTCGGCAAGGCGGTGTCCTACCTGCACCAGCGCGTGTATGCGACCGAATATGTCTGTGTCATGCGCGCCGGTCATCCGCTGGCCAGCGGTCCGCTGACCCTGAACCGGTTCTGCGCCGCGCGCCACATGTTGGTGAGTTTTGGCGGCAGGCCTTTCGGTTTCATCGACGAGGCGCTGCAGTCGCGCGGCCGAACCCGGCGCATCGTGCTGACGGTGAACCAGTTCTTCACGGCGGCGCGGGTGGTGGCGGAGTGCGATCTGCTGACCGTGTTGCCCCGCCATTTTCTGGAATTGGCCGACGAACCACAGCGGCTGGTGGCGCGCGCATTGCCGCTCGAGGTGCCGGCGGTGCATGTCGATGCGTTGTGGCACAACCGGCAGGACACCAGCAGCGCACACCGCTGGTTGCGCGATGCAGTCATGCGTGCCGTGCCTGCGCGCATCCTCGCGATGGCGCCATGAAGATCCAGTTGCTTTCCGACCTGCACCTGGAGGCCCATCCCCATTTCGTGCCGCAGCCGGCCCCCGGCGCCGACCTGCTCGTACTCGCCGGCGACATCGGCTCCTACCAAAGCGGATCCTTGCTGGCAGACGCGGACTTCGGCCTGGCCCGCTTCTCGCCGTTGCAAGGCTGGCCCACGCCGGTGCTGTTCCTGCCCGGCAACCATGAATACGACAGCCTGGACTTCGACGCCACGCATGCCCGGCTGCGCGACACCTGCGAGCGGCTGGGCATGGTGTGGCTGGAGCGCGAGGTAGTGCAGATCGACGGCGTGCGATTCGTCGGAACCACCTTGTGGACCGATTTCGATGCCTTGTCGCCCGGGCCGGACGATCCGGGCGCGACGCTGGCGCAGCAGTTGCGCGCACGCGACAAGGCGTTCCGGGCTGCCAACTACTATCTGCGCAAGAACAGCAGCCTGCGCCGGGCCATGCCGATGCTGGCCCAGGAGGTGCGCGAGCTGGGCTTGTCGTGCCAACAGTGGCTGCGTGCGGCACTGGCCCAGCCGCATCCGGGCCCGACCGTGGTCGTGACGCATTTCGCGCCGAGCCTGCGCAGCGCGGACCCGCGTTATGGGCTGACGCCGGGTACCGCGGGTTTCTGCAACGCGCTCGACGAGCTGCTCCATCGGGCCGACCTGTGGCTGCACGGCCATTTGCACGCACCCAGCGACTATGTGCACAACGGTTGCCGCGTCGTGGCCAATCCGCTGGGATACGCGCGCAAAAACGAACAGGCCGCATTCCAGGGCGCCGCCTGCATCATGCTCGATACTCGGGCTCGCGCCGGCGCTTGATGTTCGTCAAGGTCGAACCGCCGGTGCAGCATAGACTGGAGCCATCAATGAGAGGAGTACGCACATGAAGATCCTGCTTGCTGTCGACGGCAGCGCCTATACCAAGAAGATGCTCGCGTACCTCGTGACGCACAAGGAAACCTTCGGCGGAGACAACAGCTTCACGCTGTTCACCGTCCAGCCAGCCATACCGCCGCGTGCGCGCGCGGCGCTGGGCAAGGACGTGATCGATCAGTATCAGCTCGACGAAGCCGAACGGGTGTTGTCACCGGTCACCAAGTTCCTGATCCGCCATGACATCGACGCCAAGACCGCGTGGAAGGTCGGTCATGCGGCCGAACAGATCGCCAAGTTCGCCGATGCCGGCAAGTTCGACCTGCTGGTGATGGGCTCGCACGGCCATGGCGCCTTGGGCAACCTCGTGATGGGCTCGGTCGCCACCAAGGTGCTTGCGCATTGCAGCGTGCCGGTGCTGCTGGTGCGCTGAGGCCGGCGCGGGCTGGCGCCCGGGCGTCAGTGCACGGCGCGTGCCGGGGTTTCGTCCGGTGCCTGTGACCGGGCGTTGAGTCCGTCGAAGCAGGTGCTCATCACCAGTTCGATGATCTCGTCGTCCTGGTATTGGCCACCCATCTTCAGGAACTCCAGTACCGGGTCGCAGGCCCTGGCATACAGCGTGTACAACACGGCGATGGCCGGCAGGCGGTTGCTGATGCTGCCGTCGGCCTGTGCCGCCTCGATCCATGCGCCGAGGCGGTCGCTGACCTCGATCAGGCCGTCCATGTATTCCCGGTTTGCCATCAGCGCCGATCGCAGCGAGGAATTCTGGCTCGGCAACGACGGCATGTCGCCGGCGAGCTTGAGCTGCATCGTCCAGCGCGTGACCGCCCGCAGGTTCTCCAGCGGCGGGTCGTCATCGGACAGGCCGGCGCAATACGCTTGCGCCTGGCGCATGACCCGCACCATGGCCGCGGCGGCCAGGTCCTCCTTGCTGGGGAAGTGCTTGTACAGGCTGGCCTTGGCAATGCCGACGCGGGCGGCGACCTCGTCGACCGTCATCGCGTCGAAGCCTTTTTCCGCCAGCAGGCGGTTGACCGCCTGGATGATGGCGTCTTCGCGAACCTTGAGCATTTGTGCCTTGAACGACACGCGGGGGGCGACACTGGTATGCATGCGGCGATTTTAGCCGCCTCGGTTCAAGAACTGGACGCAATTGTCAATAGCAGACTCGTCGGTAATGTTTCGGCAGCCCCGGCCGCTGCCATGATTCAGGCCATGTGCCGGCGCGGCGCGCCCTGGCGGTACCGGGCGGCCGTCAGCCCGTCCATGTCGATCTCGGGCGCACGACCCGATACCAGGTCGGCCATCACGCGGCCGGTGCCGGCGGCCATGGTCCAGCCCAGGGTTCCGTGGCCGGTGGCCAGGTAGAGGTTGGGATAGATCGAGTCGCCGACCACTGGTGTCCCGTCCGGGGTCATCGGACGCAGGCCGGACCAGAACTGGCCCTTGGCGACGTCACCGGCCCCTGGGAACAGGTCGGTCAGCACATGGTTCAGGGTACCGCGCCGCGCCTCGCGCAGCGTGTTGCTGTAGCCGGCCAGCTCGGCCGTTCCACCCACCCGTATCCGGTCGCCGAGGCGGGTCACCGCAACCTTGTGGGTTTCGTCCATGATGGTCGACTCGGGTGCCCGGCTGGTGTCCTCGATCGGCACGGTGATCGAATAACCCTTGACCGGGTACACCGGTATGCGAATGCCCACCGGACGCAGCAACAACGGCGAATGGCTGCCCAGCGCGACCAGATAACAGTCCGCCTGCTGGAGCTTGCGGTCGGTCATGATGCCGGTGATGCGGCTGCCATCGCTGTGGATGGCCTGGATGTTCACGCCGAAGCGGAACTTCGCGCCCAGGCGCTGCGCCAGTTCGGCCAGGCGCTGGGTGAACTTGAAGCAGTCGCCCGTCTCGTCGCCTGGCAGGCGCAACGCGCCGACGAATTTCTCCTGGACATGGGCCAGCGCCGGTTCGACGCCGATGTAGCCGGCGCGATCGAGCAGTTCGTAGGCCACGCCATATTGCTGGAGGATCTCGATGTCCTTGCCGGTGCCGTCGAGTTGCTGCTGCGTGCGGAACAGCTGCAGCGTGCCCTGGCTGCGTTCGTCGTACTGGATGCCGGTGTCGGCGCGCAGTTCGCGCAGGCAGTCGCGGCTGTATTCGGCCAGCCGCACCATGCGTGCCTTGTTCAACGCGTACCGGGACTCGGTGCAGTTGCGCAGCATCGACGCGCCCCAGCGCCACATCGCCGGATCCAGCATCGGCCAGATGACGAGCGGGCTGTGGTGCATCAGCATCCACTTGACGGCCTTGAGCGGTACCCCCGGACCGGCCCAGGGCGCTGAATACCCGGGCGATACCTCGCCGGCATTCGCGAAACTGGTCTCCATCGCCGGCGCGCTCTGGCGTTCAAGCACCGTGACCTGGTGGCCGGCCTTGGCCAGGTAATAGGCGCACGTGGTGCCGATCACGCCGCTGCCCAGAATCGTGACTTTCATGGCGCTCCTGTCGTGTGTGTCCGCCTGCCGTGGCCCAACGCCGCTGGCACTGGCGTCGGTCCATTGTGACCGCGAAACGAGGGCGCCCCGCACCGGCGCGCGCGGCGGCACGGCGCAAGGGCTTGCCCGGCGTCGGGTCAAGGGCCTTGGGTTACCATCTTCCTCCCCCCTGACCAATGGATTCTTCATGGCTGCACTGAGCCCGTTTCATCTCGCGTTTCCCGTGGCATCGCTGTCCGATGCACGCCGCTTCTATGGCGAGCTGCTGGGTTGTCCGGAAGGGCGATCGAGCGACGCGTGGGTGGATTTCGACTTCTTCGGGCACCAGATCGTGGCCCACCTGGCGCCGGACGAGGCCGGCCTCAACGCGACCAGCGCGGTCGACGGGCACAACGTGCCGGTGCGGCATTTCGGCGTCGTGCTCGACATGCCGGTGTGGAGCGAACTGGCCGACAAGTTGCGCGCCGCGGGTACGCAGTTCGTGATCGAGCCCTATGTTCGCTTCAAGGGCGAGGTCGGTGAGCAGGCGACGATGTTCTTCCATGACCCCAGCGGCAATGCGCTGGAGTTCAAGGCTTTCGCCGATCGTTCCCAACTGTTTGCGAAGTAGACCACCATGAGCACATCCGCCCCGTGGACCATCGATGTCGTGTCCGATGTCGTCTGCCCCTGGTGTTACATCGGCAAGCGCAAGCTCGAAGCCGCGCTGGAGCAGGCCCGCATGGCCGGCCTGGGCGAGCCCGAGGTGCGCTGGCATCCGTTCCAGCTGAACCCCGACATGCCGCTCGAGGGCATCTCGCGCAAGCAATACCTGGAAGACAAGTTCGGCGGCCCGCAACGTGCGTCGGAGATCTATGCCCGGGTCAAGGCCGCCGGCAAGGCCGCGGGGCTCGAACTCGACATCGACGGCATCACGCTGCAACCCAATACGCTGGCCGCCCACGCCTTGCTGGCCTTTGCGCAGCAACACGGCGCTGCGGTCGGCAGCGACGTCAAGGAGCGCCTGCTCAAGGCCTATTTCGTCGAGAACCGGTTCATCGGCAGCCCCGACGAACTGGTGGCGATCGCCGGCGAGGCCGGGCTCGACGCCGATGCCGCGCGTGCGTTCATCAGCGATCCGCAGCAACTGCAGCAGGTTGCCGATGCCGACAAGCGGGCTCGCCAGATGGGCATCGGCGGCGTACCGTTCTTCATCTTCAACCAGAAGGTGGCCGTATCCGGCGCCCAGGATCCCGCGCAACTGTTGCAGGCGATGCAGCAGTCGCTGGCCGCCCAGGCCTGATCCCGCGGCCCGGCGGCGCTTGCCGGGCCGCCGCCCCCCCTCGTTGCGTGGTTTCGCGTTTGGCGGCCCTGCGGTATGGTGTCCAGGCATCGCGCGGTGTTGCCGGCATCGTCGCGCACAGGGGCCGCTTTCGTGGACTGGTTCACGGTGGCCTCGCGCCATGCGTGGCTAGAATGAAAGTGTTCTGCCACATTGTTTCAGTCTCAAGGGGTCAGCCATGTCGATTTCGGGGAATAGTCTGCCAGCCTGGCGCATGGTGTCTGGCGTGATGCGCAAGCTTGCGGCCGTGGCCCTGCTCGCAGGGGCCAGCGTAGCCTCAGCCGGCTACGTGACCAGCTTCGACCAGGCCGTGCTCGACGACATCTTCTCGCAGACCTCGTTCGGCGGCTACGACATCGACATCCGTTTCAACGCGCCTCTGTCCGTCGTGGCGCCGGTCGTGGCGGACCTCAGCAGTACCGAGGAGTTCAACGGGAACAACAATTTTTCCCTCAGCTGGCTGGCTGGCGAGCTGCAGGTGCCGAACTTCACGGTAGCTCTTTTCTTCGTCGACACCATCTCCTTCTGCGGCGGGCCGGGCAGCAACATCATCGGATGCGGCAGCCGGCCGGGCGGCCTGATCGCACTCCAGTCGGCGGCCGCGGCCGGAAGCAACGGCACCGTGCTGTTCGCGCACGAGCTGGGCCACAACCTGGGGCTGACGCACCTGTCGGTCAGCGGCAACCTGATGCATCCGACGATCACCGGTGCGAGCGCGCTGAACGAAACGCAGGTGGGCTCGTTCCTCGACCTGACCACCGGCGCCAGCCTGAACTCGATCCTGCGCGATGATGGCGGGCAGCTCTATATCTCCGTCACGCCGATCGCGGTGCTGGCCGCCGCGGTACCGGAGCCGCAAACCTGGGCCATGATGCTGGCAGGTCTGCTGGGCGTGGCGGGCTGGGCCCGGCGCCGCCAGCGGGCATGGGAACGCTGAAACCTCGCTTCCCGACGCTGGCCTTCCTGCTGCTGGCCGGCAGCTTCATGGCAGGTTGCGTGGCTGCCGCCGCCCCCGCCGACTGGCGCACCTGGAACCTGGGCGCCTTCCAGATGCGCGCACCGGCCGACCTGCGTCATGCGGCCGGCGGCATCGACTCCCAGGCTGGCGCGTTGACGACCGCTGCGCTGCGCATCGACTACGACTTCGGCCTGTATTCCGATCCGCTGGACCGCCGCGCCGACACGCTGGACTACCAGTCCCGGGCTGGCACGGTCGACGGGCTCACGGCCCGGTTCGTGCGTTACCGCATCGCCCCGGCCGGTCCACAAGCCGGGCAGTCGTGTTCCGGCGTCCACGTGCCTGAGGTGCGCAGCTCCGGCATGGGTTCGCTGGCATTGACCGTGCTGGCCTGCGCCGACCATGCCGACGACCTGCGCGACGTCCCGGCCATGCTGGCGTCGATCCGTTTTCAGGCGCCACCCCGGCGCTGATCAGCTCCCCGACTGGCCTACGCCCGGCGGTACTGCATCGCCTCGGCCAGATGCTCGACCACTACGGCATCGGCCTGGGCCAGGTCGGCGATCGTGCGCGCCACCTTCAGCACCCGGTGCGTGCCGCGGGCCGACCAGCCCAGGCGCGTGGCGGCCATCTGCAGGAACCGGATTGCGGTGTCGTCCAGCGCGATATGGGTATCGATCTCCGCTCCCTGCAATGCCTGGTTCGGTTTGCCCTGGCGTGAAGTCGCCCGGGCGCGAGCCGCAGTGACCCGCGCTCGCACCGCGGCACTGGTGTCTCCGGTGGCGGCCTGCAGCAACGCGTCGCTGGGCAGGGCCGCCACTTCCACGTGCAGGTCGATGCGGTCGACCAGCGGGCCGCTGAGCCGGCCCTGGTAACGCGCGATCTGGTCAGGTGCGCAGCGGCAGGCGCGGTGCGGCGAACCGAGGTATCCGCAGGGGCAGGGATTCATCGCGGCGATCAGCTGGAACCGGGCCGGGAACTCGGCGCGACGGGCCGCGCGGGCAATGGTGATGGTGCCGGTCTCCAGGGGCTCGCGCAGCGCCTCCAGCGCGGCGCGCGGAAATTCGGGCAGTTCGTCGAGGAACAACACGCCGTGATGCGCCAGGGAAATCTCACCCGGTCGCGGGGGTGAGCCGCCACCGACCAAGGCCACCGCGCTGGCGCTGTGGTGCGGGCTGCAGGTCGGACGGCGGCCCCAGTGTTCCAGCGCGAAGCGGCCGGCCAGGCTCGCCAGCGCGGCGCTTTGCAGCGATTCACCCACCGTCATCGGTGGCAGCAGGCCGGCGAACCGGTGTGCCAGCATGGATTTGCCCGAGCCCGGCGGGCCGGTCATCAGTACGCCATGGCCTCCGGCCGCGGCGATCTCGAGCGCACGCTTGGCGCCGGTTTGACCCTTGACGTCGACCAGGTCGGGGTAGCCGTCGGCCGCCGGGACCAGGGGCGCGGTTTCGACGCGGCTCCATCGGGTCGCCGGGGCTTGCGCAGCGTCGGCCGCAGCCGTATCGGACGGTGGCACGAACTGGCTGACGACGTCCAGCAGGTGCTCGGCCTGGTAGACGGTGGTCCCCGGCACCAGCGCCGCCTCCTGGGCATTGCCCGCCGGCAGCACCTGGCGCGGTCGAGCCGGATCGTGGTGCAAGGCCAGGCTCATCGCGAGTGCGCCCCGAACCGGGCGCAGCGCCCCCGACAGCGACAACTCGCCGGCAAATACGTGTCCGGCCAGCCGATCGGCGTCGATCTGGCCGCTGGCGGCGAGGATGCCCAGCGCGATCGGCAGGTCGAAGCGTCCGGAGTCCTTGGGCAGGTCGGCGGGCGCCAGGTTCACGGTGATGCGCTTGTTGTGCGGGAATTCCAGGCCGGAGTTCTGGATGGCGCATCGGACACGTTCCCGGGCCTCCTTGACCTCGACCTCGGCCAGGCCGACCAGGCCGAAACTGGGAAGCCCGTTGGCCAGATGCACCTCGACGGTGACCGCCGCCGCACCCATGCCGACCAATGCACGACTTTGGACCAGGGACAGGCTCATGGTGGGAATCCTCATTGCGGTGCATTCCAGACGGGCGCCCGCAATGGATTGCACCTGCGTGGTGCGCGCCTGGTGCCGGCGGGCCTGATCGCAGTCCCGGGTCCGGATGTAAGCGATTGAAAACCAGGGTCCGCGCCCACGCATCGCGCCATCGGGCGACGGAGATGGCACGGTCCATGCATGGCATGCCCTGTTTCCACCATTGACACACGAACTGGAGCCTGCCATGACCAACAAGACTGTGTGTGCCGACACATGGCGATGCGCCAACGCCGACCCCGGCATGGCGGCCAGCCTGATATTCAACCATTGACAGGAGCGCGATATGAAGATGATTGCAGCGGTGATCAAGCCGTTCAAACTGGACGAGGTGCGTGAAGCCTTGTCCGGAATCGGGGTGCAAGGCATCACCGTGACCGAAGTGAAGGGATTCGGACGCCAGAAAGGGCATACCGAGTTGTACCGCGGGGCCGAATACGTGGTGGACTTTCTGCCCAAGGTCAAGATCGAAGTGGCTGTCTCCGACGAATTGTCGGACCAGGTGATCGAGGCCATCGAAGGTGCCTCGCGCACCGGAAAGATCGGCGACGGCAAGGTATTTGTCTTCGACCTCGAACAAGTGGTGCGGATCCGCACCGGCGAAACCGGAAAGGAAGCATTGTGAAGAAAGTTCTTCTGTCCCTCACCCTCGGACTCAGCCTGTTGATGGGCGCAGGCCTGGCGGCCGCGCAGACCGCGACCGGCACCGATGCAGCGGCAACACCTGCCGTTGTCGTGGCGCAAGCCGCCGCGACGACCGACGCCGCTCCCGCTGCGGCCGAGGCCGCTCCCGCCGCGGCCCCTGCCGAGGCAGCCGCACCGGCGCCCACGGTCAACAAGGGTGACGTGGCCTGGATGATGGTCGCCACCATCCTGGTCATCATGATGGTCGTGCCGGGCCTGGCACTGTTCTACGGCGGCCTGGTTCGCAGCAAGAACATGTTGTCGGTGCTGATGCAGGTGCTGGTGGTGTTCTCGCTGATCTCCGTGTTGTGGGCCATCTATGGCTACAGCCTGGCGTTCGGCGGCTCCGGTACCTTCATCGCGAACCTGGACAAGCTGTTCCTCAAGGGCGTAACGGTCGACTCGCTGGCCGACACTTTCAGCGACGGCGTGAAGATCCCCGAATACATCTTCATCGCATTCCAGGCGACCTTCGCGGGCATCACCTGCGCCCTGATCGTCGGCTCCTTCGCCGAGCGTATCCGCTTCGGCGCGGTGTTGTTGTTCTCGGTGCTGTGGTTCACCTTCAGCTATCTGCCGATCGCCCACATGGTCTGGGGCTCGGGTGGTTACCTGCTGGACAAGGGCGCGCTGGACTTCGCCGGCGGTACCGTGGTGCACATCAATGCGGCCATGGCCGGCCTGGTGGGTGCCTACATGCTGGGCAAGCGCGTCGGTTATGGCAAGGAGGCGATGGCGCCGCACAGCCTGACGCTGACCATGGTCGGTGCGTCGATGTTGTGGGTGGGCTGGTTCGGCTTCAACGCCGGCTCCAACCTGGAATCCAATGGCGGCGCAACGCTGGCCTTCATCAATACCCTGGTGGC
Source organism: Comamonadaceae bacterium G21597-S1 (assembly GCA_027214345.1). Taxonomy (GTDB): domain Bacteria; phylum Pseudomonadota; class Gammaproteobacteria; order Burkholderiales; family Burkholderiaceae_C; genus CAISIP01. The sequence continues at coordinate 103,358 of JAPWHR010000003.1, read as the reverse complement.
CACCGCTGCCGCGGTGTTGTCCTGGGCTGCCGGTGAGGCCATGACCAAAGGCAAGGCATCGATGCTCGGTGCCGCTTCCGGCGCCGTCGCCGGCCTGGTGGCCATCACCCCCGCCTGCGGTTCCGTCGGCCCGATGGGTGCGATCATCATCGGCCTGCTGGCAGGTTTCCTGTGCCTGTGGGGCGTCACCGGCCTCAAGCACATGCTCGGCGCGGACGACTCGCTGGACGTGTTCGGCGTGCACGGCGTCGGCGGCATCCTCGGTGCCCTGCTGACCGGCGTGTTCACCGCGCCCGGCCTCGGCGGCACCGGCGGCGACGATTTCTCGATCGGCAGCCAGTTGCTGATTCAGGCCGAAGGCGTGGTGATCACGATGATCTGGTCCTCCGTGGTGGCCTTCATCGCCTACAAGATCGTCGACATGGTGATCGGGCTGCGCGTGAGCGAAGAAGACGAGCGCGAAGGCCTGGACATCCGCTCCCACGGCGAGACGGCCTACAGCCGCTGACCGATGGCCGTGCCGGATCGGGCCTGACAGCCACCTGTTGCACCCGATCCGCCAACCCAGACCGGAACCTGCGCATGCCTTGGGCATGCGCAGGTTTTTCGTTTGTGCGCCGGCACATGCACAATGCGGGGATCGGATAACGCGTCATCATGAGTTCAACCGTTCCACTGGCCTGCGGTGCCTTGCGTTGTGACATCTCGCCACAACGGGGCGCATCCATTGCCGGCCTGTGGATGGACGACGTGCCGGTGCTGCGTTCCACACCCGGTGCGGCTCTCACCGACGTCCGGCTCTCGGGCTGTTATCCGCTGGTGCCGTTCTCGAACCGCATCGGCCATGCCACGCTGCAATGGAATGGCACCAGTCATCCGCTGGTGCGCAATTTCGCGCCGGAGCCGCATGCCATCCACGGCGTGGGCTGGCAACGGCCGTGGCAGCTGCTGGAGGCCGACGAGACCTTTGCGCTGCTGTCGTTCGAGCACCGTCCCGATCCGAGCTGGCCGTTCGCGTTCGACTGCTCGCAGGCCTTCCGTCTCGGGCCCGATGCGCTGGAGCTCACGCTCAGTGGCACCAACCAGTCCGACCAGCCGGCGCCTTTCGGCCTGGGCTGGCATCCGTATTTCGTCAAGCGGCCGGACGGCCATCTGCGGTTCCGCGCCGGTGGCCGCTGGGAGATGGGCGCGGACAACCTCCCCACCCATCGCACGTCCAGTACCGGCCTCGATGCGCACACCGCGGCACTGGCGATCGACCACTGCTACGACGGCTGGCACGGCGAGGCGTTGCTGCGCGATGCGCGCATGTCGGTGCGTATCACCTCCAGCCTCGATCATCTGGTGGTGTACACCAACGACACGCGCGACTTCGTCGCCATCGAGCCGGTCAGCCACGTCAATAATGCGGTCAACATGGCGCAGGGCGACGCAGAGCGCCAGCGCCGGTTCGGCGTACGAATATTGCAGCCGGGCGAGTCACTGAGCGCCAGCATGCGGATTGAAACAGGACCTACGACATGAAATGGCAGGCCGTCACCCAGGAACCCAGCGAACTGGGCGAATCTCCGTTCTGGCATCCCCGGGAACGGCTGCTGTACTGGGTCGACATACCCGGGCGCAAGATCCTGCGCGCCAACCCGGTCACCGGCGCGGTGCAGGCGTGGGACATGCCGATGGAGCCCGGCTGCATCGCACCGGCGGCCAGCGGAGGACTGGTCGTGGCACTGCGTGACGGCATCTACCGGGCACAGGAGTGGGGTGTCGGGCTGCGGCTGCTGCACCGGATCGATCACGATGTGATGACCACCCGGTTCAACGACGGCAAGGCCGATCCGCTGGGTCGGTTCTGGGCCGGCACCATGTACGAGCCGCGCACGGCCGCCGAGGCCGAGCTGCTGGTGCTCGACTGCCGTGACGGCCGCACACCGCAGGTGCAACGCATGGCCGGCGACGCGACGGTCGCCAACGGGCTGGCGTGGTCGCCGGATCGCCAGCGGGTCTACTGGGCCGACACCCCGCAACACTGCGTGCGCGTCTGGGACTGGGATGCCGAGGCCAACGTGATGCGCAACGAGCGCGAATTCCATCGGGTCGAGCCCAAGCCGGCTCAATGGCAAAGTGGCATGCCGGGTTACCGCGGGCGGCCCGATGGCGCCGCGGTCGACACCCAGGGCAACTACTACGTGGCGATGTTCGAGGGGCAACGACTGCACAAGATCGCTCCCGATGGCCGCTTGCTGCAGGAGATCGAAACACCGGTGATGTGTCCGACCATGCCGTGTTTTGGAGGCGACGACCTCAAGACCCTGTACATCACGAGCGCGCGCCACAACCGCCCGGCGCACGAGCTGCAGCGCTTCCCCCAGTCGGGTTGCATCTTCTCCACCCGCATCGAGGTTCCCGGACTGCCGGTCAACCTGTTTCGCGAGTGAGAAAAATGTGAACGCGCCGCGTTCAAAAGCTTCACGCCGTCGCCGTGGCGGCTCGTTACCATTGGGCGCATGGAATCGGTCCTGACATCCCTGGCGGAGCAGATCCGCAGCGCCACTGCGGCTGCGACGCCGCTGCGCATCCGTGGCGGCGGCAGCAAGGACTTTTATGGCCAGCAGCTGAAGGGCGCGTTGCTCGACGCCGGCGGACTGCGCGGTGTCACCAGCTACGAGCCCAGTGAACTGGTGGTCACCGTGCGGGCGGGTACTCCGCTGGCCGAACTCGAACAGTTGCTGCAGGGGCAATCGCAGTTCCTGCCGTTCGAGCCGCCGCATTTCGGCGCCGCGGCGACGGTCGGAGGCATGGTCGCCGCCGGCCGGTCGGGGCCGGCGCGCGCCGCCAGCGGCGGGGTGCGCGACTATGTGCTGGGCGTGACCCTGATGTCGGGTCAGGGCCGGCTGCTGCAATTCGGCGGTCAGGTCATGAAGAACGTTGCCGGATACGACGTATCGCGCCTGATGGCCGGCTCGATGGGGACGCTGGGCCTGATCACCGAGGTCTCGCTCAAGGTGCTGCCGCGGCCGATGGCCGAGGCCACGTTGCGACTGGAGGCCGACCAGGCCGACGCCTTGCGCCGCCTGTGTACATGGGCCGCGCGGCCGTTGCCGCTGGACGCCAGCGCCTGGATGCGGATCGACGGTCGCGGCCTGCTGCATCTGCGGCTGCGGGGTGCCGAGGCCGCCGTCCAGGCGGCCTGTCAGACCATGGGCGGCGAGTGTGTGGACGCGGCGCAGGCGCAGACCTTCTGGCAGTCGCTGCGCGAACAGAGCGCCGGCTTCTTCACCCGGCTGGACGACGCCTGCCTGTGGCGACTCAGCGTGCCGGACACCACCGGCGTGATGCCGCTGGCCGGTGACGATGCGTTACTGGAGTGGGGTGGCGCGCTGCGCTGGGTGCACGCCGGCGCGGCGCAGGCGCAGGCCTTGCGCGATGCCGCCGAACGTGCGGGCGGAAACGCAACCCTGTTCCGGCGCGCGGCCGATGGCAGCGCCGCCGATACGCCGGTGTTCCATCCGCTGGCGCCGGCGTTGCTGCGGATCCACCGCGCACTCAAGCAGCAGTTCGATCCGGCCGGCATCTTCGGTCCCGGTCGCATGTTCGCCGGCCTGTAGCACCAACGCCGCCACTTCGCCATGCAGACCCAACTCGCCCCCGAATACAAGGATACGCCGGACGGCATCGCCGCCGAGGCCATCCTGCGCAAGTGCGTGCACTGCGGTTTCTGCACCGCGACCTGCCCGACCTACCAGCTGCTGGGCGATGAACTCGACGGGCCGCGCGGACGCATCTACCTGATGAAGCAGATGCTCGAAGGCCAGGCGCCGACCCGCAAGACCCAGCTGCACCTGGATCGTTGCCTGACCTGTCGCAACTGCGAGAGCACCTGCCCCAGCGGGGTGGAATACGGGCACCTGGTCGACATCGGCCGCAAGCTGGTCGATGCCAAGGTGTCGCGGCCGGCCACGGAGCAGGCCGTGCGCTGGGCGTTGAAGCAGGGGCTGCCGTCGCCGCTGTTTGCGCCGGCGATGCGCATGGGCCAGATGGTGCGCCCCTTGTTGCCGGCTGCACTGCGCGCCAAGGTGCCGCCGCGCCAGGACGCGGGTGACTTGCCCACGCGCGCCCATGGCCGGCGCATGCTGATGCTGGCCGGTTGCGTGCAGCCGGCCATGATGCCCAACATCAACCGCGCCACCGCCCGCGTACTCGATGCCGCGGGCATCCAGGCCGTGTCCGCGCCGGCCGCCGGCTGTTGTGGTGCCGTCAAGTTTCACCTCGACGACCAGGACGGCGGCAAGCAGCAGATGCGGGCCAACATCGATGCCTGGTGGCCGTTCATCGACGGCACGCCGTCACCGGTGGAGGCGATCGTGATGAACGCGTCGGGCTGTGGCGTGACGGTCAAGGAGTACGGGCACATCCTGCGCGATGATCCGCGGTATGCCGACAAGGCCGCGCGCGTCAGCGCCCTGACGCGCGACCTGAGCGAGTTGCTGCCCGAGCTCGCGCAGTCGCTGGCCGGCCGTGTCGATGCGTCCCGTGCGGCATCGGCGGACGGGTCCGCGGCCCGCCTGGTGTTCCACCCGCCCTGCACGCTGCAGCACGGCCAGCAACTGCGCGGCGGCGTCGAGCAGCACCTGCGGGCCCTGGGGTTCGACCTGCAGCTGGCCGCCAACGAGGCCCATCTGTGCTGCGGCTCCGCCGGCACGTATTCGGTGTTGCAACCGGTTCTGGCGCTTCAGTTGCGCGACCGCAAGCTCGGCCATCTGGCCGCGGTCGCGCCCACCGTGATCGTGTCGGCCAACATCGGCTGCATCACGCATCTGCAGGGCGGCACCACCACGCCGGTGCGACACTGGATCGAGGTGCTGGACGCGGCCCTGGCGCCCTAGTCAGCCCCGCGCCAGCGGCCCGATGTCGATGCCTGCGTTCTCCATGAAGTTGTCGAAGTCCGCCGCCGTCATCGGCCGGGCGAACAGGTAACCCTGGCCGAAGTCGCAACCCGCGGCCACCAGCAGCGCGAGCTGCTCGCGTGTTTCCACGCCTTCGGCGATCACCTGCATGCCCAGCTCGTGGGCCATGACGATGATGGCCTTGCACAGCGCCAGGTCGGTGCTGCCGGATGCGAGGTTGCGCACGAAGGACTGGTCGATCTTGATGGTGTCGATGTCGAAGCGCTGCAGATAGGTCAACGACGAATAACCGGTGCCGAAGTCGTCCAGCGAGACCTGGATGCCGGCATCGCGCAGTTGGCGCAGCTGCTCGGTCACCGCCGCGCTGGTGTCGAGCAACAGGCCTTCGGTGATCTCGATCACGATGCCGGCACCCGGCAGGCCGATGGCGGCCAGGTGTTCGCCCCAGCGCTGCTGGCGACCGGCATCGTTGTGGAACTGCACCGGTGACTTGTTCACGCTGACCTGGAAGTCGGGATGGTGCCGCGCGCGCCACCGGACGGCCTGCTGCGTGGCCTGGCGGAACACCCATTCACCCATTTCGATGATCAGCCCGGTGGCCTCGGCGATCGGGATGAATTCGGCCGGGCTCACCGGCCCGCGCGACGGATGCTGCCAGCGCAGCAAGGCCTCGGCCTTGCGGACCTGGCCGTCGGTCAGCGACACGATGGGCTGGTAGACCAGGTGGAACTGTGCCAGTGCCACGCCGGCCCGCAGATCGTTGGCCAGCCGCGCCCGTGCCTGCGCAGCCTGCTGCAGCGTCGGCGTGAAATAGCTGAATCGGTTGCGCCCGCCGCCCTTGGCCACGTACAAGGCCTGGTCGGCATTGCGGAACAGCGTCTCCACCTCCCGGCCGTCGGTCGGATAGATGGTGATGCCGATGCTGGCCGAAACGTAGACCTGTTCGTCGCCGATCTGGAAATGCGTGGCCATGGCCTGCAGCACGTCGTGCAGGATGCGGTCCAGCCGCTGGGTGTTGTCCAGCTCCGACACCACCAGCGTGAACTCGTCGCCGCCCATGCGCGCGACCGTGTCCGAGTCGCGTACACAGGAGCGGATGCGTTGTGCCGCCTCGATCAGCAGCTGGTCCCCGGCGTCATGGCCCAGGGTGTCGTTGACTTCCTTGAAGTGGTCGAGATCCACGAACAGGATGGCCAGCTGCCGGCCGTCACGCGCGGTCTTCTTGAGTTCCTGCGCCAGCCGGTCCCGCAACATCCGTCGGTTCGGCAGGCCGGTCAGCGGGTCGAAGTTGGCCTGCTGCCAGACCAGGGCCTCGGCGTTCTTGCGGTCGGTGATGTCGGTGTGTGTTCCGATCATGCGCAGCGGCCGGCCGTTGGCGTCCCGGCTGATCACCATGCCGCGCGAAAGAATCCACTTCCAGCTGCCATCCTTGCAGCGCAGCCGGTGCTCGTTGACGTAGCTGGCCGTCCTGCCGTCGAAATGGTCCTTGCGCGCCTGCTGCATGGCGGCCCGATCGTCCGGGTGGGTCCTGTCGTCGAGGGCCTGCGCGCCGTCCGGCATTTCGCCGTCGGCAAATCCGTACATCTCCTGGAATCGGGGCGAGAATACCTCCGTACCCCGGGCGATGTCCCAATCCCAGACGCCGTCGCCCGCGCTCTCCAGGGCCAGCTTCCAGCGTGCCTCGTTCTCGCGCAGGGCGGCCTCGGTCTGCTTGCGCTCGGTGATGTCCTGGATCACGGTTGTGCGCTTGACGATCTCGCCGTTCTCGCGGCTCACCATGCTGACGGCGTGAAGCCAGATCAGCCGCCCCTTGGCGGTGACCATCTGCAGCTCGGTCTCGGGTGGTGTGCCGCGCGAATGGCTGTCCGCAATCGCGGCAGCGACCTGGCGCGCCGACTCCGGCGTGAAGAAGCGGGCCGTGTTGTCCATGGTCGGGGCGAACTCGTCCGGTGATATTTCCAGGATGCGGTACACCTCCCGGGTCCAGAACACCTGGCGCGTGCGCAGGTCGACCTCCCAGCCTCCCAGGTGGGCCAGCGACTGCGTGGCCTCGAGCAGCAGGTTGAGCCGCTTGAGCGAACGCTCCGTCTGCAGGTAGTCGGTGACATCGTTGAACGAGCGCACGAAGCCGCCCGACGGCACCGGGACCGTACGGACCTCGAGCACCCGGCCGGCGCGGGTCGTGCGCAGATACCGCGAGGGCGGCTGCCACAACGGCCGGTCGGCATTGCCCTGCACGTACTCGCGCGCCTCGGCATCGACCCATTCGCCCTGTTCGCCGAAATCCCCCCGTTCCAGTTGGAAGCGGGTGATGTCCTCGAGCCGTGGATGGGTGTCGAGCAGGCTGGGCGGCAGGTCCAGCAGTTCGCAGAACTGCTGGTTGTAGATGGCCAGGCGGCCGTCCCGGTCCGCCAGATACATGCCTTGTCCCGCACTGCCCAGGATGGTCTGCATCTGCACGGTCCGGTCGCGCAGCTCGGCGAGCAGCTCCTGCAACGCCGTCTCCGCGCGCTTGCGCTCGGTGATGTCGGTGTGGGTGCCGATCAGCCGCCGCGGCCGGCCCTGTTCGTCGCGGCTGATCAGCATGCCGCGCGACAGCACCCACTTCCAGCTGCCGTCCTTGCAGCGGATGCGGTGCTCGCTGACGTAGGTCGGGCTCAGGCCGTCGAAATGGGCCTGGCGGGCCTGGTCGCGCCGGGCCACGTCGTCGGGGTGGGTGCGCTGGTCGATCTCGCCGTCCGTCGCGGCCATGTCCCGATCCGTCAGGCCGTACATGTCGAGGAAGCGGCGCGAAAAGACCTGCGTGCCGGTCAGCAGGTCACAGTCCCAGACGCCATCTCCGGCGCTCTCGAGCGCGAGTTTCCAGCGCGACTCGTTCTCGATCAGCGCGCGTTCGGCGGCTTCCGCCCGCAGGCGCTCCGTGGCGTCGCGGCAGTTCAGGACAATGCCCTGCACCGCCTCCTCCTGCAGGCAGTTGCTGGCCAGCGTGGCCAGCTGGTGCCAGCTGCCATCGGCATGGCGGAAGCGGTAGATCGCCTCCCCATCGGCGATTTCGTCGCGCTCGGCGGCGCCGAGCGCGTCGTGGATGGCCGCCGCGTCGTCCGGATGCACCCAGTCCGTCAGCCGGCTGTCGACCATGGATGCGGTCGCGCGCCCCAGCATGCTGCGCGTGGCTTCACTCGCATAACTGATGCGGCCCTGCGCGTCGCAGACCAGGGTCAGGACCCGTGCCTTCTCGGTCAGCGCGCGAAAGCGGCGTTCGCTGTCGGACAGGTCCTGCATCGCCTGTTGCGACTCGGTGATGTCCTCCACCGTGCCTTCGAAACACAGGACGTCGCCGTTGGCGTCGCGCACCACATGTGCGTTCTCGCGGATCCAGATCCGCTCGCGTGTCTTGTGGCGGTAGATCTGCGAGACGAAGTTCACCACCCGGCCGTTGCGTTGCATGAGGTCCAGAAACCGCTGGCGCCGGCCCGGTTCCACATACCACTCGCGGTCGATGTCCTTGACGGCCGCCAGCAGCTCCGCTTCGGACGCGTAGCCGTTCAGGCGTACCAGGGCCGCATTGGCGCGCAACTGCCGGCCATCGGTGGTCGACCGGTAGGCTCCGATGGGCAGCAGATCGAACAGCGTGGACGACTCGAAGGCAGTCATGGATACCCGCGAGCGTAGCAAAACGTTTCGGATCCGGATATGGCGGCGACCCCGCATCCGGCTCTGGCCACGATTTCGTGAAAAAGCTTCAGTCGGCCAGCGCCGCTTCGATGTCGCCGGTCAGGCTTTGCGGCGTGTCGGTCGGCGCGTAACGGCGGATCACCGCGCCGTCGCGCCCGACCAGGAACTTGGTGAAGTTCCACTTGATCGATTTGCTGCCCAGCAGGCCGGGCGCCTGTGCACTCAGCCACTGCCACAGCGGCGCCGCATGCTCGCCATTGACATCGATCCTGGCCAGCATGGGGAATTGCACGCCGTAGTTGCGCTGGCAGAACGATGCGATCTCGTCGTTGCTGCCCGGATCCTGGCCGCCGAACTGGTTGCAGGGAAAACCCAGCACCACCAGACCCTTGTCGGCGTAGGCCTGGTGCAAGGCCTCGAGTCCGGCAAACTGGGGCGTGAAGCCGCACGCGCTCGCGGTATTGACGATCAGCATGGCCCGGTCCTTGAATCGCTTCAGGGGCAACGGCTTGCCGTCCATCTGCAGCGGAGAAAAATCGTAGATCGAGGTCATGGGGGCGGCGTCGACACATGCGGTTGCGAGTTGGTCATCGTATCCGAACCGGGATTGCGTGTCGCCGCCGGCGTGGTCGAGCGCCGGGTCCGACCTGCGATACTCGCGCCCCATGATGAAATCGCTGCAACGTCTTGCCCGCTGGTTCGGGGCCATGGCGGCAGCCGATGCGCAGGTCGAGCAGGAGGTTGCATTGGGCAACATGCGGCGCCTGCGCGGGTTGATTCCGATCTTCCTGGTGCTCAACCTGCTGCTGCTCGCGGTCTTCGTGCTCGGCCCCGCATCGCCGATGTCGGCGATGCAGCAGCAATGGTGGCAAGCCGTGGTGCAGGTCTATGCCGGGACCTCGACCTGGCTGGTGCTGGTACTGCTGGCGACATGGCGTATCGTGCGCCGCGCCCGGGTCGACCGGGCGGGACGGGTGGTGCAGTTCGTCGCACCCTTGAGTTTCCTGGTGTTTACGGTCGTGCTCACGGCGCTGGACCAGTGGATCACGCCCAACATCAGTCCGTACCTGCTGGGCTGCATGTCGGTCAGCCTGTTGTTCCTGCTGCCGCCGGCCACGGCCACCTGGTTGTTCGCGATCACCTACGGGCTGTATTTCGTCGCCATCGGACTGACGCAGACCGATGCCTCCATCCTGCTGTCCAACCGGGCGAACGGATTCGGCGCGACCTTGCTGGGCCTGGTGTTGTCGCTGGGCCTGTGGCGGCGCAACACCCAGTACCTGCTGCTGCAGCGCGAACTCACGGCGCGCAATGCGACGCTGGAGAAGCAGCAGGACGAACTGGTCTGGCTGGCCACGCGCGATGCGCTGACGGCCCTGTACAACCGGCGCGAGTTCATGCGCCTGGCGGAGGAGGAGCTTCGACGCGCCCAGCGCCATGGCGGCTTCACCAGTGCCATCGTGATTGACCTGGATCATTTCAAGGTCATCAACGACCGGTACGGACATCCGGCCGGCGACAAGGTGCTGGTCCACGTGGCCCAATGCCTGCTCGGCGGGGTGCGCGGCACCGACCTGGTGGCGCGTATCGGCGGCGAGGAGTTCATGGTGCTGCTGCCCCGCACCGACATCGAGGCCGCCACCCAGCTGGCCGACAAGCTGCGGCGCCTGGTGCACGCTGCGCCCGCATCGATCGGGCGCGACCTGCAGATTCCGGTCACGGCCAGCTTCGGAGTTGGCTGCCTGCCCGCCGGTGGCGATGGCGCGATCGCCCCTTTGTACGCGGCGGCCGACAAGGCCCTGTACGACGCCAAGCGGATGGGACGCAACCGGGTGGAGCGGGTCGAGCCGGATGCGTCGTTGACACCGTCCGACTTCCAGCGCATGCGGCGCTGATGGGGCCCCTGCCGGTCAGCCGTGCGACTTGTCGTTGCGCGCGATGTCCAGCAGGTGCTCGACCTCGGCGCGGTGGTGCACGCAATTGCTGGCGTGCCAGCGCTTGATGAGCCACATCACCAGCGCCACCACGACGCCGAAACCGGTGATGGCGCCGAAGGTGTGGACCCCCAAGCCCGCCGACAGGCTGTAGGCAGCGCCCAGCGCCAGGATGCAGGCCTGCTCGTTGAAGTTCTGCACCGCGATGGATCGGCCCGCGCCCATCAGGTTGTGCCCGCGGTGCTGCAGCAGGGCATTCATCGGAACCACGAGAAAGCCGCCGATGGCGCCCAGCAGCACCAGGAAAGGCGCTGCGATCCAGACGTTGTCGATGAAGATCAGCAGGATGATCAGGCCGCCCATGCCGATGCCCAGCGTGATCACGCGCGGGCCGTCTTCGAGCCGCATGCGCATCGATGCGATGATGGCGCCGGCCGCCATGCCGATGGCCACCACCCCTTGCAGCGCCGAGGCCTGGGTGACCGAATATCCGAGCGCGGCCGCGGCCCAGGACAACACGATGAAACGCAGATTGCCCGCCACGCCCCAGATCAGCGTCGTGGCTGCCAGCGAGATCTGGCCCAGCTTGTCGCGCCACAGCCGCATGTTGCAGGTCCAGAAGTCGGGCAGCAGCGAAATCACCCGGCGCGGCATCGGTCGCATCTCCACGCCGGTGTCGGGAATGTGGGTGTTGAACCAGGCTGCCAGCAGATACACCAGGATCAGTACCGCGATGGCCGCCTCCGGCGCGGTGTCAATGCCGGTGTCGATGAACGGCAGGTCGAACTGCAACAGGAAACCCGAGACCACGGAGCCGACCAGCTGGCCGCCGAGCAGCACGCCCAGGATGATGGAGCCGATCGTCAGCCCTTCGATCCAGCCGTTGGCCTTGACCAGCTGCGAGGCCGGCAGCAGTTCGGTCAGGATGCCGTACTTGGCGGGTGAATAGGCGGCGGCCCCGAGCCCGACGATGGCATACGAGAGCAGCGGGTGGCTGCCGAACAACATCATCAGGCAACCGGCGACCTTGATGAAGTTGCTGATCAGCATGACCTGGCCCTTGGGCCGTGAGTCGGCGAACGCGCCGACAAAAGGCGCCAGGATCACGTAGAAAAGGGCGAACATCGGCACCAAGGCCGCCTGTTGCCATTCGCCGGCCTTTTCGCTGCGAAGCAATTGCACCGCGGTGACGAATAACGCATTGTCTGCCAGCGAGCTGAAAAACTGCGCTGACATGATGGTGTAGAACCCGCGCTTCATGCCGTGTTGTCGGGCATTCAGTGGGTCTGATGCCGGTATTTTCTGATGGGGTCTCCAACGTGGAGCCCGGTTATATCATGGGCCTGTAACAGCATCGCCGCCGCGGCGCCGGGCTCGGCGGCGGCCCGGCCCGGGATGCCAGAATCAGGGTTTCCTCGCCGCCGACCGATTGCCCGCCCACCATGCCGCGCCCCATCCAAGCCACCATCCATCCCGACGCCCTGCGCCACAACCTGGCGTGTTGCCGCCAGCACGCGCCCGACGCCAAGGCCTGGGCCATCGTCAAGGCGAACGCCTATGGCCACGGTATCGAGCGGGCGTACGCCGGCCTGCGCGGCGCCGACGGCTTTGCGCTGCTCGACCTGGACGAAGCCCAGCGCATCCGCGATCTGGGCTGGCGCGGCCCGATCCTGCTGCTCGAAGGCGTGTTCGAGGCGCGCGACCTCGAACTGTGTTCCCGCCTGGGCCTGTGGCACACCGTACATTGCGACGAACAGATCGACATGCTGGCGCTGCACAAGACCCATGTGCCGCACCGGGTGTTCCTGAAGATGAATTCGGGCATGAACCGGCTGGGGTTCACGCCCACCGTCTACCGCGCCGCCTGGTCGCGGCTCGACGCCTTGACGCAAGTCGGGGAAATCACGCTGATGACCCATTTCAGCGATGCCGACGGATCGCTCGGCGTGGCGGCCCAGATGGCGCGTTTCCTGGCTGCCACCGAGGACCTGCCGGGTGAACGCAGCGTGGGCAACAGTGCCGCCACGTTGCGCCACATGGGTGCTCGCGCATCCGGTGGCGACGGCCCTGCCGCGGCCTCGGACTGGATCCGCCCGGGCATCGCCACCTACGGCAGCGCGCCCGACTTCCCGGAACACGACGTCGTGCACTGGGGCCTGCGCCCGGCGATGACGCTGGCCGCACGCATCATCGCCGTGCAGCACCTGCAACCGGGCGACAGCGTGGGTTACGGATCGTCCTTTGTCGCCGACCATCCGATGCGCATCGGTATCGTTGCCTGCGGCTATGCCGATGGGTACCCGCGCGTGTGCCCGACCGGCACACCGGTGTTGGTCGGCGGCGTGCGCAGCCGCACCGTCGGGCGGGTCAGCATGGACATGTTGACCATCGACCTCGACCCGGTGCCCGACGCCGGCGTCGGCTCCGAGGTCGTGTTGTGGGGCGCGGCGGGTGATGCCGTGTTGCCGATCGACGAGATCGCACACGCGGCCGGCACCGTCGGCTACGAACTGATGTGTGCGCTCGCGCAGCGGGTTCCGGTGCAGGTGGACGCGGCGGGCCCCGGGTCTGCTTGACCTGCATCAATCCGCCCCGATCTGTCGAACATCACCGGCGCGATCCGGTGTAGATTGACGAGCCGCACGGGGACACCATGGAATTCAAGGACTACTACCAACTGCTGGGGCTGGCGCGCGACGCCAGTGCCGACGACATCAAGAAGGCATATCGCCGCCTGGCGCGGAAATACCATCCGGACGTCAGCAAGGAGGCCGAGGCCGAGGTGCGCTTCAAGGAGATCGGCGAGGCCTACGAAGTGCTCAAGGATCCTGAAAAACGCGCGGCCTATGACCGGCTGGGTGCCAACTGGCGCGCCGGGCAGGACTTCCAGCCGCCGCCGGACTGGAACGCCGGCTTCGAGGCGCCTGGGCGCGGGTTCGGCGGGCAGGGCCCGGGCCAGGAGGACTACAGCGATTTCTTCGAAACCCTTTTCCGGCGCGGATTCGCCGAGGCTGGCGCCGCGCGTGGCAGCCGGCAGCAACCGGGAGGCGGCTTTCACGCGAACGGCGAAGACCACCATGCGCGAATCCAGATCGACCTCGAGGACGCCTACCATGGCGGCCAGCGCAGCCTGAGCCTGCGATTGCCGCAGATCGACGCGCAGGGCCGGGTCACAATGCGCGAGCACACGATCGAGTTCACGATTCCCAAGGGCGTGCGCGCCGGCCAGCATATCCGCCTGGCCGGACAGGGCGGGCCGGCCATCGGCCAGGGCAAGCCCGGCGACCTGTACCTGGAGGTGGCGTTCCGGCCGCATCCGCGTTACCGCGTCGACCAGCGCGACGTCTACCTGGACCTGCCGGTCGCGCCATGGGAGGCCGCACTGGGTGCGCAGATCGAGGTGCCGACACCGGCCGGCTCGGTCGAGCTGACGATTCCGGCCGGATCGGCGGCCGGGCGCAAGCTGCGGCTGCGCGGGCGCGGCATTCCCGGTGCCACGCCCGGAGACTTCTATTTCGTGCTGCAGATCGCATTGCCGCCGGCCGACTCGGACGCCGCGCGCACCATCTACGCGGGCATGCAGTCGCAGTTCAAGGACTTCCGGCCGCGCGCCAGACTGGAGGGCAAGGCATGAACGCCAGCAAGATACACACGGTGACCGAAGTGCTGATCCTCGAAGATCAACAGGACCTGTCGCTCGACGAGTTGTGCCGTGCCTGCAGCACCGAGATCGACGAACTCCTGGCGCTGGTCGACGAAGGCGTCATCGCGCCGCGGGGCGCGGAACCGGCCCTCTGGCGGTTCACCGGCCTGCAGTTGCGCCGCGCGCGTGTCGCGGTGCGGCTGCAGCGAGACCTGGGTGTGAACACCGCCGGTGCGGCACTGGCCCTGCAGCTGATGGACGAACTCGACGACTTGCGGGCGCGGCTGCGGGCCGCGGGCCTGTCCGCCTGAGGCCGGCGAGCGGGTGCTGCGCGCCGGGCGCCGCACCGGCCTGGTGCGGCCGGGCTCAGTCCGTGCTTGCCAGCACGAAGTCGATGAAGCCGTGTTCGACATCCGCCACCACCAGCTTGAGCCGGACGCGTTGCCCGATGTCGAGGTGGGGCGGATTGCCGACCAGCTTGCCTTCGACCGGCGGCGCGAAGGTGCGCACCCAGGTGGACTGGGGGTCGGCACCGGTCACGATGCCGTCGAAGTGCTCGCCGATGCGCCGCTCGAGCACCAGCGCCGCCTCGGACTTGCGCACCCGCCGCTCCACCTTCTGCGCCGCGTCTTCCTGCTGCGTGCAGTGCTGCGCCAGGTGGTCGAGTTCGCTCGGGCTGTACGGCGGGTGGTGGTGCGACAGCGCGGCCTTGATCAGCCGCGACGTGATCAGATCCGGATAACGCCGGTTCGGCGCGGTCGAGTGCGTGTAGTCGCGCACGGCCAGTCCGAAGTGCCCGATCGGCTCGCCGTCGGGTTTTTCCAGCACGTATTCGCCGCGGCCCATGAGTTTGACGATGACCAGCGACAGGTCGGGAAAACGCAGCGGGTCGCGCCGGTGTTCGCGCGCCAGGAAGGATTCCAGTGCGCGCGCGTCGGGTCGCGCCGGCAGTTCGACACCCTTGTCGCGCGCGACGTCGACAATGCGTTGCCAGCGCTCGGGTGAGCGCACCACGCGCCGCAACGCCATGCCGCCCTTGCTGGACAGGAAGTGGGCATTGCAGCCATTGGTGGCGATCATCAGCTCCTCGATCAGCTGGCGCGCCCGGTTGTGGGGCTGCTGGACGATGTCGACCACTGCTTCGCCGTCGAACACCGCGCGCGGCTGGAAGGTCTCGAACTCCAGCGCGCCCTGTTCGCGGCGTCGGGCGCGCAGCTGCTGCGCCACCGCGTCCTGGGTGCGCAGCTGTGCATCCAGGCCGTCGATGGCCGCCGCCGCTGCCGGCAGTTCGCCGGTGCCGTCGAGCCAGGCGGCAACGGCGTCGTAGGCCAGTTGCGCCTTGTTGCGCACACAGGCGTGCATCACGGTGGAGCCGGCCAGGCTGGCGTCGGGATGGAACACCATGGCGGTGACCAGGGCCAGCCGGTCCTCGTCCTGGTTCAGCGAGCTCAGGTCGGTCGACAGGCGTTCGGGCAGCATCGGGAAGATGCGCGCACCGGTGTAGACCGACGTGGTGTTCTGCCAGGCATGGCGGTCGATGGCGCTGTCCTTGTGCACCAGGGCGTCCACGTCGGCGACGGCGACCAGGATCTTGACGGCGCCGCCGGGCAGGACCTCGCAGGCGCTGAGCTGGTCCAGGTCACGGGAGTCGTCGTTGTCGATCGAGCACCACGGCAGGTGGCGCAGGTCGGTGATGTCTTTGCCTTCGATGGGCGCGGGGCCGGTGATGGTTTGCAGCTGGTGCTGCACGTCGGACGAAAACTCGGGTGCCAGGCCGCGTTCGCGCATCACGTCCGCGGCGATGCGGGCCAGGTCGGTCCGGGTGTGGTGTCGGTGCTGTGCCATGCCCCAATATACCCGCCGGTCAGGCGGACGCGCCGGCGCTCTGTGGTCTGCGCCAGGCGCGATGCGGTCGCACCCGGCCGGCGGTCAGTACAGGCCGTGCACCCGCGCATGCAGCCGGGCCAGGCCCAGCAAGGTGTCGATCTCGGGTGTGGGTACACCGGTGAGCTGGCCGAGTTCGCGCACCGATGCGACCAGCGCGTCGAGTTCCACCGGCTTGCCGGCTTCCACGTCCTGCAGCATCGATGTCTTGAACGTGCCCAGCTTGCGGGTGATCACATGCCGGTCGGCCGGCTCCTGGTCGATCGCGACACCGAACGCCGCGCCGATCGCCCGCGCCTCGAGCATGACGCGGTGGGAGAACGCCAGCACCAGTTCGTCGTCCATGACCTCCGTCGAGGTGGCGCCGGTGAAGGCACTGATCGGGTTCATGGTCATGTTGCCCCACAACTTGTACCAGATGTCGCGCTGGATCTGCTCGGACACCGGCGCCTCGAAGCCGCCGGACTGCAATAGCGCGGACAGGGCCGACACCCGCGCGCTGTGCGCACCCGAGGGTTCGCCGACGATGATCCTGTTGCCCATGACGTGGCGGATCACGCCCGGCGCGGCGACCGCGCAGCTGGCGTGCACGACGCCGCCAATCACGTGTTGTGCGCCGATCGCGCCGGCAATCGTTCCACCGGGGTCCACCGACGCCAGAGCCTTCCCTTGCAGGGCGCCGCCGAATCCGTGCAGGAACCACCACGGAACGCCGTTCATCGCCGTCAGCACCACGGTTTGGGGGCCGATCAGGGGACCGATCTGATGTGCAAGTTCCTGCAACGCAGGCGCCTTGACGGCGATGATGACCAGGTCCTGCGTTCCCAGGCTGGCCGCGTCGGCACTGGCACGCAGGTCGAAGCGCTGGATCTTCGGCGCGTCGGCCGGCCCGCTGTGCAACTGCAGTCCGTTGGACTGCAAGGCGGCCAGGGTCTGGCCGCGCGCCAGCAGCGACACCGGTTTCCCGGCGCATGCCAGTCCGGCCGCCAGCCAGCCGCCGATGGCGCCGGCGCCGACGACACAGATCGCGTCGAACGTGGTGGAAGGATGGCTCATGGGCTGCTGGCTCCGGTTCATTGGCGGTACGAGGTGTCGCTGCGCTCGACCTGGCGGACCAGGGCGTCGAACACGTCCTTGCCGGCGCCGTGATGGGGGTGGAACTGCAAGGCGTCGTTGCGGCAGCTGCGCGCGACGGTGTCGGAGATCGGGATCGCCGGGCCCATGGACAGGGTGGCCAGCTGGATCTCGCAGGCGCGGTTCAGCGTCCACAGCAGCGAGAAGGTCTGCGGCAACGTGCGGCCCCAGACCAGCAGGCCGTGGTTGCGCAGGATCACGGCCGGCTTGTCGCCGATGCTTGCCAGCAGGCGCGGCGCTTCGTCGGGGTGTACGGTGATGCCTTCGAAATCATGGTAGGCCACCAGGCCATGCAGCTGCGCGCTGTAGAAGTTGTTCTGCTGCAGCCCGCCTTCCAGGCAGGCCACCGCCATGCCGGCCGTGGTGTGGGTGTGCATCACGCAATGGGCGTCGGGCAGGCCGTCGTGCAGCGCCGCGTGGACCGTGAAGCCGGCCGGGTTCACCGGATGTGGCGAGCCGTCCAGCACCCGGCCCTGCAGATCGATCTTGACCAGGTTGCTGGCGGTGACCTCGCTGTAATGCAGGCCGAACGGGTTGATCAGGAACTGCTTCGCGCCCCCGGTGACGCTGTCGGGCAGCCGTACCGTGATGTGGTTGTAGATCAGTTCGGTCCAGCCCAGCAGGGCGAACACCCGATAACAGGCTGCCAGCTCGATCCGCGCCAGCAACTCGTCCGCATGCATGCCGTTGAGCGGATGGCCGTCCTTATCCATAGGTCTTGTCCGTGCTCGGTTGCGCCGGCGCCGCCGGGGTCTTGAACTGGGCCAGCAAGGCGCTGGTGCCTCGCACCAGGATCTGCGTGTCGATGCCGACCGCGACGAACAAGGCACCGAGTTCCAGGTAGCGCTTGGACAAGGCGACGTCGGCGGTCAGGATGCCCGGGGCCTTGCCGGCCTTGCGGATGCGCAGGATTGCGTCCTCGATCGCCGCCTGGACTTCGGGGTGGGCGGCATTGCCGACATGGCCCATCGAGGCCGACAGGTCGGCCGGGCCGATGAAGACACCGTCGATGCCGTCGATGGCCAGCATCGCGTCCAGGTTGGACAAGGCCAACCGGGTCTCGGCCTGGATCAGCAGGCAGATCTGGTCGTTGGCTTCGAGCGGATACCTTGTGAAGCGCCCCCAGCGCGAGGCGCGCCCGCCAGCCATGCCGCGGATGCCTTGTGGCGGATAACGGCAGGCCTGCACCAGCATCTGCGCCTGCTCTGGCGTGTCGACCATCGGTACCAGCAGGTTGGGCACGCCCAGGTCGAGGTATTGCTTGATCAGTGCGGTGTCGCCGACGGGCACGCGGCACACCGGCTGGCTGTCGTAGGCGGCAATCGTCTGCAAGTGGGCCAGCATGCTCTGCAGGTGGTTGGGCGTGTGTTCGCCGTCGAACAGCAACCAGTCGAAGCCGGCGCCGGCGCTGATCTCGGTGCTCAGCGAGCTGATCATGTTGACCCAGAAGCCGATCTGGGGCTGCTGGTTCTTGAGTGCCAGCTTGAACGTGTTGACGGGGGTTTGCATGCAGGGTCCTTGTCGGGGAGGGGAAAGGTTGCGGACGGCGACCGGGGTTTCAGGTGAATCGGAACGCGATCGAGCCCAGCGGCCCGTAATCGGCATGGAAGGTGTCGCCGGCCCGGGCCGCGACCGGGCGGGTGAAGGAGCCGCCCAGCACGACCTCGCCCGCCTCGAGGAATTCGCCCCAGGGTGCGAGCTTGTTGGCCAGCCAGGCGACACCGGTGGCGGGGTGGTTGAGCACCGCCGCGGCGAGGCCGGACTCCTCGATCACGCCGTTCTTGTACAGCAGCGCGCCGACCCATCGCAGGTCGACCGCGTCGGGCCGCACCGGCCGCCCGCCGGTGACGATGCCGGCATTGGCGGCGTTGTCGGCGATGGTGTCGAACACCTTGCGCATCACGCGGGTGTGGCGGTCGAACTGTTCGATGCGCGCGTCGATGATCTCGATCGCCGGCACCACATATTCGGTGGCGGCGAGCACGTCGAAGATGCTCACGTCCGGGCCCTGCAAGCGTTTGCCCAGCACGAAGGCCAGCTCCACCTCGACCCGCGGCGCGATGAAGCGTGTCATGGGAATGTCGCCGCCTTCCTGGAAGAACATGTCGTCCAGCAAGGTGCCGTAGTCGGGTTCGGTGATCTGGCTGGCCAGCTGCATGGCGCGCGAGGTCAGGCCGATCTTGTGGCCGCGGGCGACGCGGCCGGCATCGAGCTTGAGCCGGACCCAGGCGCGCGAGACGGCATAACCGTCCGCCACGGTCATCTCCGGGAAACGTTTCGAGAAATGTTCGACCTGGGTGCGGGTCTGCTCGGCCTGCTGGAGTTCGGCGGCGAGTTGCGCGATCCGTTGTTCGGAAAACATCAGGGCCATGGCCTTCAGGTGGGTTGGAACAGGGGGTGCAGGTTGCTGTGCTTGGCGTCGAACACCTCGCGCCCTTCGTCGATCTGCAGCGTCATGCCGATGTGGCGGCGCGTGAACACGGGCTGGAAGTGCGAGCGGGCGCACAGCAGCAGGGCGTCGCCCAGGCGCTTGTGCACCGCGGCGCTACGTCCGTGCGCCATGCGCACGTTCAGGTAGACGAAGGCATAGTCGGCCTTGCCGTCGGCGACCGCGTAGTGGGCCGCGGGATACGCCAGTACGCGCGTGCCGCCGGTCGGGAACACCGGCGTGCCGTCTTCGTCCTGCACGCCAAGCATGGCGTCGGCCAGGGAGCGGCACAAGGCCGTCATGTCGGTTTCCGGCTCGAGGTTGGGCGTATAGAGAATGACGAGATGGGGCATGACTGACTTTCAGAGCCGGCTCGCCGCCTGGTAGCCGATGGCTGCCGACGCCTGCGCCGCAGGTATCTGCGCGCCCGACTGCGGCGTGACCGGAAAGACCGCATTGAGCTGGCCGGTTCCCGAGGCGCCGAAGTACGGCGTGACGATCTCAGCGCGGCCATCATAGCCCGACCAGCCGAGCGCGCCCAGCAGCATGGCGGTATCGTGCATGAAACCTTCGCCGTGCCCCTTGGCCGCGTATTCGGGCAACATGGCGCAGAAGTCCGCCCATTGGTCGCCGGCCTGCCACATCTGCACCACGCGCCGGTCCAGCGTCTCGAGGAACGGGCTCCAGATCCTGTGCGCGTACTCCGGCGCCAGGCCATTTTGCGCGAAGCGATGCGACAGGGATCCGCTGGCCAGGAAGGCGACCGTGCCGTCGTAGTGCTCCTCGACCGCGCGCCGCATCGCCCAGCCCAGCCGGGCGCTGTCGTTGAGGTAATGCGCCATGCACAGCGCCGAGACCGACACCACCTTGAAATGCCGGTCCTCGTTCATGTAGCGCATCGGCACCAGCGTGCCGTATTCCGGCGCCAGCGTGGTCGCGTCATGCGCCAGTGTCTCGACACCCCAGGCATTGCAGGACTGCGCCAGCGCCTGGCCCAGTGCCGGATTGCCGTCGCAGGCGTAGGCCATGTTGCTGATGAAATGCGGCAACTCGTTGCTGGTGTAGCTGCCTTCGAAATGTGGCGCGCAATTGATGTGGTAACTGGCATTGACCAGCCAGTGCGTGTCGAACACGACCAGGGTGTCGACCCCGAGTGCGCGGCAACGCCGGCTGATCTCCCGGTGCCCGTCGATGGCGTCTTGCCGCGTGCCCTTGCGCGGCCCGTCCAGCTCGCTGAGGACCATCGACGGCACATGCGTGATTTTGGCGGCGAGGGCAAGCTTACCCATGGTGTGTCTCCAGTTTTCAGTCGTGGTGGCCTACATCAATCGCCGCTCGCGGCATCCCCCGGTCCCGTGGCCCCTGTCTCGTGGCCCCTGTCCCGTGGCCTCTGTCTCGTGGCCCTCCCCTGCAAGGGGAGGGTCGGGGTGGGGTGTGCATCTTGCTGCGCCCGCAGGGGGAATCGCGTCAAGCGGTTCCCCACTGCGGTATGTGGTGCGAGCCCAGCGAAACAGCGACATTCTTCGGTTCGCAGAATACCTCGTAGCTCCAGGTGCCGCCTTCGCGGCCGGTGCCGCTGGCCTTGGTGCCGCCGAAAGGCTGGCGCAGGTCGCGTACGTTCTGGCTGTTGACGAAACACATGCCGGCCTCGACGGCGGCGGCGACGCGATGGGCGCGGCCGATGTTCTCGGTCCAGACATAACTCGACAGGCCGTAGGCGATGTCGTTGGCCTTCGCGATCGCGTCGGCCTCGTCCTTGAACGGGATCAGGCAGGCGACCGGGCCGAAGATCTCTTCCTGCGCGATGCGCATGCGGTTGTCGACGTCGGCGAACACCGTGGGCATCACGTAGTTGCCGCCGCGCACGCGCTGCGGCAACTCCGGCGGCTCCAGGCCGCCGCACAGCAGCGTCGCGCCCTCCTTCGGGCCGAGTTCGATGTAGCTGCGCACCTTGGCCAGGTGCGCCTGGCTGATCATCGGGCCGACGATGGTCGTGTCGTCCAGCGGATCGCCGACGCGGATGCGCTGGGCGCGCAGGGCGAACTTCTGCACGAAGTCGGCATAGATCGATTGCTGCACCAGGATGCGCGAGCCGGCCGTGCAGCGCTCGCCATTGTTGGAGAAGATCATGAACACCGCCGCGTCCAGCGCACGCGCCTGGTCGGCGTCGTCGAAGATGACGAACGGCGACTTGCCGCCCAGCTCCATGCTGAACTTCTTCAGGCCCGCGGCCTGCACGATGCGGTTGCCGGTGACGGTGGAGCCGGTGAACGAGATCGCGCGCACGTCCGGATGCCGGCACAGCGGGTCGCCCGCGTCCTTGCCGGTGCCGTGCACGATGTTGAGCACGCCGGCCGGGATGCCGGCCTCCAGCGCCAGTTCGCCCAGCCGTGCGGCGGTGAGCGGCGACAACTCGCTCATCTTGAGCACCGCGGTGTTGCCGAAGGCCAGGCAGGGCGCAGTCTTCCAGGTCGCGGTCATGAACGGCACGTTCCACGGCGAGATCAGGGCACAGACACCGACCGGATGGAACAAGGTGTAGTTCAGGTGGGTCTCGGTCGGGTAGGTGTGGCCGTCGACCCGGGTGCACATCTCGGCAAAATAGTGGAAGTTGTCGGCCGCCCGCGGCACCAGCTGCTTGCGGGTCTGCGCGATCACCTGGCCGCAGTCGTTGGTTTCGGTTTCCGAGATCTCCGGTACATGGGCGGTGATCAGCTCGCCGAGGCGGCGGATCAGCCGCGCGCGTTGCGGTGCCGGTGTCGCCGCCCAGGCGGGAAAGGCCGCCTTGGCGGCGGCCACGGCGGCGTCGACCTCGGCGGCGCCACCGGCGGCCACTTCCGCCAGCACGTCCTGCGTGGCCGGGTTGATGGTTTCGAAATAGTCGGTGCCGGCAACCGACTTGCCGTTGATCAGGTGGTCGACTCTCATGGGTTTCCTCTGCAGATGGTGTTGGTCAATGCACCGATGCCCTCGATCTCGGTGACGACCTCGGCGCCCACCGGGCAGTCCACGACACCGTCGGGCGTGCCGGTCAGGATCAGGTCGCCGGGTTGCAGCGTCATGAAGGCCGAGAAATATTCGATCAGGAACGGTATGTCGAAGATCATGTCGCGGGTATTGCCGCGCTGGGTCACGACGCCGTCGACGCGGGTCTGCAGTGCCAGCTGCATCGGGTCGGCGATATCCGCCGCGTCGACCCGCCAGGGCCCGATCGGCGTGCAGCCGTCGCGGTTCTTGACGCGCAGATTGGGCCGGTACCAGTTCTCCAGGTAGTCGCGGATCGCATAGTCGTTGGCTACGGTGTAGCCTTCGACGAAGTCGTAGGCATCGTCGCGGCGCACCCGGTGCGCCGTGCGGCCGATCACGACCGCCAGTTCGCATTCGTAATGCATGTGCGACACGCCGTCGGGGCGCACCGTCTGCGCCTGGTGCCCGATCAGGCTGCCTTCGCCCTTGACGAACACCAGCGGTTCTTCCGGCGCCTTGAACGCCAGTTCGCGCGCATGGTCGGCATAGTTCAGGCCCAGCGCGAGGATGGTGCGGGGACGTGGCACAGGCGCCAGTGGCGGCAACCAGACCACGGCATCCTGTGCGACCAGGCGGCCGTCGGACAGGCGCAGCTGGTCGGGTCCGTGTTCCAGCGCGTCCCAGATGGCGCCGGCCCAGGCGATACGCGCGTGTTTCATGCGGCCTCCTGGGTGGATGCGGGTGCCAACGTATGGGACAGGACGCCGAATGCCGGCTGGCCGGCCATCGCGATCTCGATGTGGTCTCCGGCGTGTGCCGTGGGCCGGTCGGCATCGCAACCGAGCATCAGCAGGTCACCTTCGTGCAGCGACATGAAGGTATCGACGTCGCGCACCAGCGTGGCCGCGTCGCGTACCAGGTCGTCGAAGCGGATGGTCTGGCGCAGGTCGCCGTTGATGCGCAGCTCGAGCACGAAGCGCGCCGGGTCGCCTGCGTCGGCTGGCGTCACGGCATGGGCTCCCAGCCCCAGGAAGCCGTCGACGCATTTCGTCCTGACGGCCGGTCGGAAATACGTGCCGCCGGGCAGTTCCAGGTCGTTGACCAGCACATGGGCCGCCACGGTGGGCAGGGCCCGGTCGGCGTGCGGCTGCCACTGCCGCGGACCCATGACCAGCGCCACCGATGCACCCACCAGAACGCTGTCGGCGCCGGCCGGCACAATGATGGCCGCGCCGCTGGCACTCCAGGTGTTGGCGGTCTTCACGTACAGCACCGGCGCCTGCGGGGGGGCCTTGTGCGGGGGCTGCGCCATGCGGTCGCCGAGTTGCTGCCGCTCGCGCCGGAAGTTCAACAGGCAGCCGTAGACGGTGCCGGTCGGCCAGAAGGAGCCGGAAGGGTTCATGTCTGTTCCATTTCGATCAGGGTGTCGAGCAGGGCATAGAGCTCAGCCAGTTTTTCCTTGCCCAGCGCCTGCTCCAGCCGTTGGTAATGCTCTTCGATGGTCACGGCCAGCGTCGCGACCCGCTCCATGCCCAGCTCGGTGGCGCGCACCACGGTGCGGCGCTGGTCGGCGGGATCGGTTTCGCGCAGGATCAGGCCGTCGCGTTCCATCCGGTTCAGCACCCCGGTCAGGCTGGGCCCGACGATGAAGGCCTCGCGCGCGATGCGCCCGGTCTCCACCGTCCCCATTTCGCCCAGCACCCGCAAGACCCGCCATTGCTGGTCGCTGAGCGCATGGGCGCGCAACGCGGGCCGGGTATGCGCCATGACGGCTTCGCGGGCCTGCAGCAGCAGGCGCGGCAGGTTGCGGTGGGTGAAGGCAGCGGTATCCAGCGTCATTTATTTAACATGTTAAATGAAATCGCGGATTCCGCAAAACACAGTACGTGAATCGGCAGATAGCTGTAAGCATGTCCAGTAACATCCGGCCATGGCCAAAGAGAAAAGCAGCTATGTGTGCAGCGATTGCGGCGGAACCAGCCCCAAATGGCTGGGCAAGTGCCCGGCCTGCGGCGCCTGGAACACGCTGATCGAGTCGGCGGCGCCGGCCCCGTCGGCGGTGCGCAACCGCTTCGCCTCGCTGGCCAGGACGGCCGAGGTCGCCACGCTGGGCGACATCGAGGCGGTCGACATGGCGCGCACGCCGACCGGCCACGAGGAACTCGACCGGGTCCTGGGCGGGGGCATCGTCGATGGCGGCGTGGTGCTGATCGGCGGCGACCCGGGCATCGGCAAGTCGACGCTGCTGCTGCAGGCGCTGCACTCCCTGCAGGTGGCCGGCAAGCGCACGCTGTACGTGACCGGCGAGGAAAGCGGCGCCCAGGTCGCGCTGCGCGCACGCCGGCTCGGGCTGGACGGCTCGCAGGTGCAGGTGCTGGCCGAGATCGGCCTGGAGAAGATCCTGGCCACGCTGGACGCCGTGCAGCCCGAGATCGCCGTCATCGACTCGATCCAGACCGTGTATTCCGACCAGCTCACCTCGGCCCCCGGCTCGGTAGCCCAGGTGCGCGAATGCGCCGCCCACCTCACGCGTGCGGCCAAGGCCAGCGGCGTGTGTATCGTGCTGGTCGGCCATGTCACCAAGGAAGGCGCGCTGGCCGGCCCGCGCGTGCTCGAGCACATGGTTGACACCGTGCTGTATTTCGAGGGCGATACCCATTCCAGCTACCGGCTGGTACGAGCCATCAAGAACCGGTTCGGCGCAGTCAACGAGATCGGTGTGTTCGCGATGACCGAACGTGGACTCAAGGGCGTGAGCAACCCGAGCGCGATTTTCCTGAGCCAGCACGACGCGGCCGTGCCCGGCAGTTGCGTCATGGTCACGCTCGAAGGCAGCCGGCCGTTGCTGGTCGAGATCCAGGCCCTGGTCGATGGCGGCGGGCCGAGCCCGCGTCGGCTGTCGGTCGGCCTGGAGCGCGACCGGCTGGCCATGCTGCTGGCCGTGTTGCACCGCCATGCCGGTGTCGCCTGCGCCGACCAGGACGTGTTCGTCAACGCCGTCGGCGGCGTGCGCATCAGCGAGCCGGCCGCCGACCTGGCGGTGATGCTGGCGATCACGTCCAGCCTGCGCGGCAAGGCCTTGCCCAAGGGCTTTTTCGCGTTCGGCGAGGTCGGGCTGGCCGGCGAGGTGCGACCGGCGCCGCGGGGCCAGGAGCGGCTGCGCGAGGCGGCCAAGCTGGGTTTCAGCGTCGCCGTCGTGCCCAAGGCCAATCTGCCGAAAAAGCCGATCGAAGGCCTGGTCATCCATGCGGTCGATCGGGTCGAGCAGGCGATGGAAACCGTGCGCGGCCTGACCTGAGGCGCCGGAGCCGGGCTGCCGGGGGCCGGCCCCATGCCAGGGGCGCCTAAAATGCAGCGCTTCACTTCCTCAGCACAATGGCATGCCGCGTCCACCACGTTGCGTGCACTCGCCGCCGGTTTTGGCGCCGGCGCGCATTTCGAGTCCAGCGTCCATGCAATCACTGTTTCTTCGTGTCGGAATCCCGTTGGCCGCGGCGGTCGCGCTCGTTTTTGCCTGGCAACGCTTCGGCTGGCAAGGCGTTCTCGTGGTCATCACCGCGCTGGTGATGTGGCTGCTGCTGCATTTCAACCGGATGATGCAGGTGCTCAAGCGGGCCGCCGACCGCCCGGTCGGCCATGTCGACAGCGCCGTCATGCTCAATGCCAAGCTCAAGCCCGGCGTGACCTTGCTGCACGTGACGGCCATGACCCGCTCGCTCGGCGCTCTGCAGACCATCAAGGACGAACAGCCCGAGGTCTACCGCTGGAGCGACAACAGCCAGTCGTACGTGGACTGCGAGTTCAACGGCGGGCGCCTGGTGCGCTGGGACATGGTGCGCCCGGCGCAGGCCGACGATACCCCGCCGGCGGATGCGGAAACCGCGGCCGCGCCCCGTAAAATCGGCCGTTTCGGCGCCGCCGTCGGCGGTGGCGACCCGAGATCCGCAGCAGAGACCCCATCCAACCCGGGCCCGGACAGGCCGTCAGACAACAAGGAATGACCATCATGAGCGCAGTACCACCTTCAATGGCCGACCGCGACGGCAAGATCTGGATGGACGGCCAGCTGGTCGACTGGCGCGACGCCAAGATCCATGTGCTGACCCACACGCTGCATTACGGCTGCGGCGCGTTCGAGGGCGTACGGGCCTACAACACCACCGGCGGCACCGCCATCTTCCGCCTGCGCGAACACACCGAACGCCTGTTCAACAGCGCCAAGATCCTGCGCATGAAGATTCCGTTCACGCTCGAGGAGGTGATGGAGGCGCAGAAACAGGTGGTGCGCGAGAACAAACTCGAGAGCTGCTACCTGCGTCCGCTGACCTGGGTCGGCTCGCAAAAGCTGGGCGTCAGCACCAAGGGCAACACCATCCACCTGATGGTCGCCGCATGGCCGTGGGGCGCCTACCTGGGCGAGGACGGCATGAAGAACGGCATCCGGGTCAAGATCTCCAGCTATACCCGCCACCATGTCAACATCACGATGACGCAGGCCAAGGCGGTGAGCAACTACACCAACTCCATCCTGGCCAACCAGGAGGCCACCGACGACGGCTACGACGAAGCCATGCTGCTCGACGCCAGCGGCTTCGTCAGCGAAGGCGCCGGCGAGAACGTGTTCGTCGTCAAGGACGGCGTGGTGTACACGCCCGACCTGTCGGCCGGCGCGCTCAACGGCATCACGCGCAACACCGTGCTGCACATCTGCAAGGACCTGGGCCTGGAGCTGGTGCAAAAACGCATCACCCGTGACGAGATCTACATCTGCGACGAGGCCTTCTTCACCGGTACCGCGGCCGAGGTCACGCCGATCCGCGAACTCGACCGGATCACGCTGGGCCGCGGCTCGCGCGGGCCGATCACCGAGAAGATCCAGAGCGCCTTCTTCGACATCGTGGGCGGGCGCAATCCGAAATACGCGCATTGGCTGGCACGGGTCTGAGTGGCCCGGTGCGACACTGCCTCCACGACTGGAATACGGATACCCCATGAGCAACAACACCGTAGAACTGCTGGCCAAGGACCTCAACGCCCAGGGCGGCGTGTTTTGTCCCAATGCCAAGGCCGACATGAAGATCTGGAACAGCCACCCCAAGGTGTATCTCGACGTCGGGCATACCGGGCAGGCCAAGTGCCCGTATTGCGGCACGGTCTACGCGCTCAAGGCCGGGGAACATTTCGACGCGCACCATTGATGCGCCGCGCACGCGGCAGCCGGCCCCGGCCGGCTGCGAGCTTGGCCTTGGCCGCGTCACTTCGTTGACGGCCTGTTCAGGCCCGAGGCCGTTGGCCGCCGCCCCATCAGCCGCTGACGCCGAGAACAGGCTGCAACACTGGATCGCCGAGCAGATCGGGTCGGTCGCCGACCGTTGGGCTGCGGGACCATTGATTCTGTCGACGCGCAAGCGATTCGGTTCGCACCGCATGCGCCGCGCCTGACGGAATGCGCGAGCTGTTGCGGCGTCATCCTGTGCCGGGTCGCGGCAAAAAAAAAAGCCACCCGAAGGTGGCTTGAAAGAGTCCTGTGAAGGACATCGTTGGAGACGAAAAATACTTCCCTGATCGACCCTCGGCATGAAGCCGGGACCGCTTCCAGAACTGTGACAGCAGTGGGGAAAACTGTAACCAGACGAGTGGTCCCACGCCATCCTCCAATTGGGGGATGATGCTCATTAATCGCGAGCAAGCGGAAATATTACCGGTGCGCGGTGCTGCGATCAGCTGCCGTTGGCCGGATTTTGCGGTAGGCGAACCTCGAAGCAGGCGCCGCCGTGGGGCCCTGCCGTACAGCGGACCGTGCCGCCGTGTCGTTGCACGATGGACTTGACCAGTGCCAGGCCCAGGCCGACACCGCCGTCGCGTTCGCTGGCACCCGGCAAGCGGAAGAAGGGCTCGAAGATGCGTTCGCGGTAGGGCTCGGGTACGCCGGGCCCGTGGTCGCTGACCGACAGCAGGACCGTGCCGTTGCCGGCGGACAGCCGCAGCATCACCTCGCCGGCGGCATGCCGGTTGGCGTTTTCCAGCAGGTTGCGCACGAGGCGTCGCAGCAGCTTGGCCACGCCAGTGACCGTCAGCGCATGCGCGTCGGCTTCCACCTGCAGTTCGGCCCCCACGCGGGCGCATTCCTCCGCCGCGATGCCGACCAGGTCCAGCGGTTCCATCGTGCCGATGTCGGCCTGGCTGGCGTCGAGCCTGCTGGCCAGCAGGATCTCGTCGATCAGCAGGTCCAGCTCCTGGATGTTGCGGGCGATTTCGGCCCGCACGTCGGCCGAGGTCTGCGCGTCCATCAGTTCCAGGCCCATCCGGATCCGGGTCAGCGGCGAGCGCAACTCGTGTGAAGCGTTGGCCAGCAAGGCCTTGTGGGATTGCAGCAGTGCCTGTACCCGGCCTGCCGCCTCGTTGAACCCTCGGGCCAGGTTCGCGACCTCGTCCTGACCGTCTTCCGGCAGCCGATGGCCGAGTGCACCTTCGCCCCACTGGCGGACACCGGACTCGACGACCTCCAGCCGTTGCGTCAGTCGGCGCACGACCGGGTAACTGCCCAGCGCCACGGCAGCGGCGATCAGTGCGAGCATCCAGGCGAAATTCATGCGGGCACTGGGCGGGCCTGCGCGGCGCGGGCCCTTGTCGCCCGGCTCGCGCGGGCGCGGCAGCTGGATGTACAGGGTCTGGCCGTTGCGCATGACGACCTCGAACTCCGGCGCCTGGCCGGGCGTGCGGATGGGCCGCGCCGGCGCCTGGCCAATGATGGCGCCGCCGGCATCGCGCAGCACGATCTCGCGCCCCGGACGCATCGCGCGTTCACGCTCGGCCTCGATGCGCCACAACCAGGCCACGAGCAGCATCATCAGCACGACGGCGCCGACCACCGCGAGCCAGATGCGCAGGTACAGGCGCTGCAGGAACGGTGTTTTCATGCGGTGCTGCGCCCTTGGGGCGGCCCTGCGTTCATTCGGACTCACCTCCGTACTGCGCGCTGCGGAGCCTTCGCTCCGCGGGCTCAGTCCTGTTGACGTGCGAAGACATATCCGACGCCGCGAACCGTGAGGATGCGTTTGGGGGACTTGGGATCTTGTTCGATCGCGGCGCGAATGCGGCCCATGTGGACGTCGATCGAGCGGTCGAAGGCGTCGAGTTCGCGGCCGCGCACGGCCTCCATGATCTGGTCGCGGGTGAGGACCCGGCCGGCGCGTTCGGCCAGCGCCACGAGCAGGTCGAACTGGTAGGAGGTCAGCTCGCAGGGCTGATCGGCGACGCTGACCGTGCGCGCATCGCGATCGATCTGCAACGATCCGAACTGCATCAGTTGTGGTTGGGCCTCCGTCGTGCCGTGTCGGCGCAGGACCGCGCGGATGCGCGCCAGCAATTCACGCGGTTCGAAGGGCTTGGGCAGGTAGTCGTCGGCGCCGATCTCCAGGCCGATGATGCGGTCCATCGGGTCGCCCTTGGCGGTCAGCATCAGCACCGGCATACGCGCCACGGCACCCGGCATGGCCCGGATCCGCTTGCAGACCTCCAGCCCGTCCATGTCGGGCAGCATCAGGTCCAGGATGACGAGATCGGGCAAGGGCTCCGCTCCGCGGGCCTGCAGCCGATCCAGCCCGGACTGGGCGTCCGCCGCATGCGTCACCTGGTAACCCGACTGGCTCAGGTACTGCGACACCATCTGGGCCAGGCGCGTATCGTCTTCGATCATCAACAGCCGTTCCACCATGGCGGCCAGTTTATGCGGTGCGCATGTGCTGCTGTTCAAGCGCGGGTAAAGAGCAGGTAAACCCGGGTGCGCCGCCGCCGGCCAGGAGGCGTCCGGACGCCGCGCCGGCGGCTCCGGCCGCCACCCGCGCTCAGCGCGGTGCCGCCGCGACGGCCTGGGGCGGCATCGTGCGGCCGTGGCCGGCCCACGAGGCGAGCGCGATCAGCACCAGCACCGGCAGGCCGAGCACGGCGGTGGCGGTGAAGAAGTGGGCATACCCGAAGTTGTCGACGTATTGACCGGAGAAGCCGGCCAGGAACTTGGGCAGCAGCAGCATCAGCGAGCTGAACAGGGCGTATTGGGTTGCCGAGTACTGGATGTTCGTCAGGCCGGACAGATAGGCGATGAAGGCGGCCGATGCGATGCCGCTGCTCAGGTTGTCGGCCGACACGACGACGATCAGCGCGCTCACGTCATGGCCGTGGCCGGCCAGCCAGGCAAACAGCAGGTTGGTCGCCGCGCTGAGCACTGCACCGAGCATCAGCACGCGCATGACGCCGTACCGCATCGACATCGCGCCTCCGACGAAGGCCCCCACCAGCGTCATGACGACGCCATAGACCTTGGTCACCGCCGCGACCTCGTCCTTGGTGTAACCCATGTCCACGTAGAAGGGATTGGCCATGATGCCCATCACCACGTCGCTGATGCGGTAGACCGCGATCAGCGCCAGGATCAGCACCGCGTGCCAGCGGTAGCGGCCCAGGAAGTCCGCGAACGGCGCGACCAGCGCGCCACGGGCCCATTCGCCGATGTTCTTCGCCGGCGCCAGTACCCGGTGTTGCGGCTCGGGCGACAGCAGCACCGTGAGCACGCCGACCAGCATCGACGCCGCCATCACCAGGTAGGCGGTGCGCCAGGCCTCGGGCTGGTACAGCGCCGCCCCGTCAACCTCGGCGCGAGCCGCGATCCACAACACGCCGGCGCCGGCCCAGATCATCGCGATCCGGTAACCGGTCTGGTAGGTCGCGGCCAACGCACCCTGGCGCTCGGTCGAGGCGGACTCGATGCGGTAGGCGTCCAGCGCGATGTCCTGCGTGGCCGATCCGAAGGCCACGGCCAGTGCGCCCCAGACCATGGGTGCCAGCGTCAGGCGCGGGTCGGTCAGCGCCATCGCCACCAGCGCGCCCATGATGACGGACTGCGACATCAGCAGCCAGCTGCGCCGGCGGCCCAGCCAGCGCGTGAGCAGCGGTATCGGCAATCGGTCCACCAGGGGCGACCAGGCCCATTTGAAGCCGTACGCCAGGCCGACCCAGCTCAGGTGGCCGATGGTGGTGCGGTCGATGCCGGCCTCGCGCAGCCAGAAGCTCAAGGTGCCGAACACCAGCAGCAGCGGCAGTCCGGCCGAGAAGCCCAGCAGCAACATGCGCAGGCTGGCGGGTTCCAGGTAGACGCGTAACGCATCGCGCCAGGGCAGCCGGGGCTTTTCGTCGGAATTTGCGGTGTTGTCTGACATGCAGGGTCTATGAGCTTGCGACTATTATTCACGCATGTGCATGCGTTGCCTCTCCGATCGTTCCCCCTGGGCGCAGCGCCGTGGCTTTCTGGTCGCGGCAACCGCCGTGGCCGCCGCGCCGGCCATGGCCCAGGTCGACGTCGGCAAACGCTCCGGATTTCGCAAGCTGGTCTCGGCCGACGAGATCGAGCAGGCGGCGGCGCAGCAATACGCCAAGATGATGTCCGAGGCCCGCGCCCAAGGTGCGCTCGTGTCGTCAGGCGATGCGCAGCTGCGCCGGCTGCGCGCCATCGCGCAGCGCATCATTCCGTACACCGGGCAGTGGAACGAGCGTGCCGGCCAGTGGCGCTGGGAGGTCAACCTGATCCGCAGCAAGGAGATCAATGCCTTCTGCATGCCGGGCGGCAAGATCGCGTTTTACACCGGCATCCTCGATCGCCTGCGGCTGACCGACGACGAGGCGGCCATGATCATGGGCCATGAGATGGCCCATGCACTGCGCGAACATGCCAGCGAACGCATCGGCAAGACCCAGGCCACCGGACTCGGCCTGTCGCTCGCGGCGCGCTTGCTGGGCCTGGGCGACCTCGGCGATGTCGCGGCCAATATCGGCACCCAGTTGCTCACGCTCAATTTCAGCCGCGAGGACGAAAGCGAGGCCGACCTGGTCGGCCTTGAACTGGCCGCTCGCGCCGGTTACGCGCCGCAGGCCGGGGCCAGCCTGTGGCGCAAGATGGCCGAGGCCTCAAGCGGCGGCGGTGGCCAGCTGGCCTTCCTGTCGACCCATCCCAGTGGGCCGCAGCGCATACGCGATCTGCAGGCCAACGAGCCCAAGGTGCAGGGCCTGTACGAGCGGGCGCGCCGCGGAGGCTGAACCGGCCTGTCTGCCGGCGCGCGACGGCCCGCGAGGCGTCGTATGATGCGCGCTCCCGCGCATGTGCGCGCCACTGCGGGCCTCGCGCTGCGCATCCGAGCATGACCATCGAGTACGACCGCTACTACCGATACGACGCGTTCACGTCCATCCTGCGGCAACTGGTGCATCAGCATCCCCGGCTGCTGACACTCGCGAGCATCGGCAAGAGCCACGAGGGCCGCGATATCTGGGTCGTGACCGTCACCAACCAGGACACCGGGCCGGCGCTCGACAAGCCTGCCTATTGGGTCGATGCCAACATCCATGCCAGCGAGCTGGCCAGCGGTGCGGCTGCCCTTTACCTGATCGACATGCTCACGCGCGAATACGGCCGGCGCGAGGACGTGACGCGTTGCCTGGATACCCGCGCGTTCTACGTCTGCCCGCGCATCAATCCCGACGGCGCGGAATGGGCGATGCGCGACACGCCGAAGATCATCCGTTCGTCGACCCGCCCGTATCCGTATGACGAGGAACCGGTGGACGGACTGGATGTCGAAGACGTGGACGGCGACGGACGGATCCTGTCGATGCGGATTGCCGATGCCAACGGCAACTGGAAGTGCCACCCCGACGATCCGCGCCTGATGGTCGCGCGCGAGCCGACCGAGGCGGGCGGGCAGTATTACCGCATCCTGCCCGAGGGCCGCGTGCGTGACTACGACGGCTTCATGTTCAAGGTCAACCGCAACCGGGAAGGCCTGGACCTGAACCGCAACTTCCCCGCCGGCTGGCGCCAGGAGTTCGAGCAGGTCGGCGCCGGGCCTTATCCGGCCTCGGAGCCCGAGGTGCGTGCCGTCGTGCATTTCATCACCCACCACGCCAACATCACCGGCGGCGTGTGTTTCCATACCTGGAGCGGGGTGTTGCTGCGGCCGTTCG
Organism: Comamonadaceae bacterium G21597-S1; assembly: GCA_027214345.1. Lineage (GTDB taxonomy): Bacteria > Pseudomonadota > Gammaproteobacteria > Burkholderiales > Burkholderiaceae_C > CAISIP01. The sequence continues at coordinate 69,776 of JAPWHR010000003.1, read as the reverse complement.
GCAGCCGGCCCGACGACGAGATGCCGGCCGAGGACCTGTGGGTCTACCAGGCCCAGGGCGACAAGGGCACCGAACTCACCGGGTATCCGGCCATCAGCACCTACCATGAGTTCCGGTACCACCCGAAGGAAGTCACCAGCGGCGGCTTCGAGTGGATCTACGAACACCTGGGCCTGTACAAGTGGACGGTCGAGATCTGGTGCCCGATGCGCGAAGCCGGCATCACCGACTACAAATACATCGACTGGTTCCGCTCCCATCCGGTCGCGGACGACCTCAAGCTGCTGGCCTGGTCCGACACCACGCTCGAGGGCAAGGGGTTCGTCGACTGGTATCCGTTCGAGCATCCGGAACTGGGTCCGGTCGAGATTGGTGGCTGGAACAAGCTGTACGCCTTCAACAACCCCCCGCCCCATCTGCTGGAGAACGAGGTCCGGCGTTTTCCGGACTGGTTGTTGTGGAATGCGCTGACCTCGCCGCGGCTGGAACTGGTTTTTGCGCGCTGCGACAGGATCGGGGATGACGCCTGCCGGATCGAGGTTGGTGTGCAGAATACCGGGCATCTGCCGTCCTACGTCTCCCGGCGTGCGCTGCAGCGCCAGCAGTCGCGCGGCCTGATCGGCGAGATCGTCTTGCCGGACGGCGTGAGCCTGGTGTCGGGACAGCGGCGGCTGCATGCCGGCGAGCTCGAGGGCCGGGCCTACAAGCACTCGCTGGTCAGCTTCATGACCGACGGCACGCCGATGGGCGATCGCGCCAAGCTGCAATGGCTGGTACGCGGGCCGGCCGGAGCGCAGGTGCCGATCGTGGTGCGGCACGACAAGGCCGGCACGGTGCGCACCAGCGTGACGCTGCCGTAGCTAGACCTCGCCTGCGTTGCCTTCACTGTCGCCGATGGCTGCCACGATGTGCGCCATCACGGCCGGCAGCCGGGCCGGGTTCTGTTGCAGCCTGGCCAGCACCTCCTGGATGCGGGTCGTGCCGTCGAGTCGGGCCCAGGCGGCGACCTCGCTGGCGTCGGGGCTGATCCAGGCCATGCTCCAGGACGTGAAGACCCGCTGCGCGATCGGCCGTTCCATGACCACCGTCAGGCCGTCATGGCGCGGGTCCTGACCGATGTGTTCGACCAGTCGCCGGACCACGTCCCGTTCGCCTTCGAGGATCTGTACGAACACGCCGTCGACCGAGAACAACACGCCGGTGACGCCCCGCGCCGCATTCTGGCGCCGGGCGCGGTCGAGCAGCAGCGCCATCGCGTCCATCGACGGCGCGAACGTCGATTGCGACGAATACATCAGCTGGTACAACATGACAGGTCTCCCGGCGCGTGTCGCGCCTTCGGACCACTGTAAGGGAGTTGCGGCGAATGCACCAGCCAGGTGGGTGTGACGCGGTATTGCCGGTCACGCGGCCGGGGACCCCGGGCGTGGTCCCGGTGGCGGCCCGCACCCGGACCCGTGCAGGTGCAGGTGCAGGTGCAGGTGCAGGTGCAGGTGCAGGTGTCGGGCCCGGCTCGGCGCAAGCCGATGGCGACGCTTGATCGATGCCGGGGTTGTTCGCCTGATATTAAGTCATACAATATGCTTTTTCCGACAAAACCATGTCGCACGAACCGACCGCTCTTCTCGCCGGCGATGCCGATCGCCTGGCCCTGCGCCGCGGACTGAAGGACCAGGTCGTCGAGGCACTGGGCAGCGACATCGTTGCCGGCCGCCTGTCGCCCGGCACCTTGTTGCCGCTGGAGGCGCTGCTGCTGGCGCGTTTCAACGTGAGCCGCACGGTCCTGCGCGAGGCGCTGACGGTATTGGCTGACAAGGGCCTGATCGAGACCCGGCAAAAACGCGGCACCATGATTCGGCCCCGGCTGGAGTGGAACCAGCTCGATCCGTCCGTCATCGGCTGGTCCGGTGCGCCCGATGATGACCGGTTGCCCGTGGACGTCGGTCGGCGGCTGGACCAGCTGATCGAGGTGCGTCACATCATTGAGCCGGCGGCCGCGGCGCTGGCGGCGCGGCGTGGCACGGCAGAAGACCTGGCCCGTATCGGCGAGGCCTACGCCGCCATGGAGGCCGCGCACAGCGACCTGCAGGCGTTCCGGCAGGCGGACCTGGCCTTCCATGTTGCCTGCCTGCGCGCCAGCGGCAACGATTTCCTGCTGCCGATCGCACACGCGATCCGTACCGCCATGACCACGTCGCTGCGGGTCACGAACACCGACGCGCGCGCCAACATCGCGGTCTCCTTGCCACTGCACAAGGCGATCCTGGACGCGGTGCTGGCACGCGATCCCGACGCCGCTTCCGCGGCCATGACCCGCCACCTGGCCGACACGCAGCGCCGACGCGACCGGCTGGGCCGGCGCCCCGCGGACACGCGTGCGCGCAAGGCCGGCCAGCCACGGATTGCCCGCGCCCGATCCACCCGATCCTGAGACAAGGCCACGCCATGAAAATCACCGACCTCAAGACCCATGTGCTGACCACCCCCCTGGACGTGCCGTTCGCCTTTTCGATGGGCTGGGTGCACCGGCGCAGCGCCGTGCTGGTCGAGCTCATCACCGATGATGGGGTCGTCGGTTGGGGTGAATGCCTGTGCCACGGACTGCAGCCGCCCCAGATCGCCGCGGCCATCATCGAACATGCGCTCAAGCCCATCGTCGTCGGCCAGGATCCGTTCGACGTCGAGGTGTTGTGGGAGCGCATGTACAACCTGACGCGCCCGTTCGGCCAGAAGGGCGCGGTGCCCAATGCCATCAGCGGTGTCGACATCGCGATCTGGGACTGCCTGGGCCGCGCGCTGGACAAGCCGGTGCACAAGCTGCTCGGGGGAGCCCACCGAACCTCGGTGCAGCCCTACGCAACCGGCTTCTACCGCCGCAAGGACGCCATCTACCCGGCCGAGGCGGTCGACGAGGCGCGCCGTCACCTGGCGAGCGGCTTCGATGCGATGAAGCTCAAGGTCGGATTCGGCGTCGAGGAGGACATCGACTACATCCATACGGTGCGCGAGGCCATCGGCCGGGGGCCGAAGCTGATGGTCGACGCCAATCATGCCTACAACGTGGGTGCGGCGCGGCGCCTGCTCATGGCCATCGAACCGGACGACATCTACTGGTTCGAGGAGCCGATCTCGCCCGAGGACATCGACGGGTATCGCGAACTCAAGAGCCTGACCCGCATCTGGCTGGCTGCCGGCGAGAACGAATTCACCAAGGTGGGTTTTCGCGAATGGGTGTCGCGCCGCGCCGTCGACATGTTGCAGCCCGACCTGTGTTCGGCCGGCGGCTTCACCGAATGCCGCAAGATCGCCGCGCTGGCGCAGGCCTGGCACATGCCGATCACGCCGCATGTCTGGGGTTCGGGCATCGGCCTGGCCGCCTCGCTGCAATTCCTGGCCACGCTGGCGCCGGCGCCGCTGGCGCTCAAGCCGGTCGAGCCCATGCTGGAATACGACCAGTCCGCCCATCCGTTCCGCCAGGACCTGATCTTCGGAGCGATTACCATGCAGGGCGGGCGGGTTGCCATCCCCACGGGGCCGGGCCTCGGTGTCGACGTCAATCGCGACGTCATCGAGCGTTATCGGACACAGTGAGGCCGGCCCCGCACGGTCGATTGCACGGAGGACCACGCAACGAAGACAACAAGAGATATCCTTCACCGGCCGGGCACCGCCGCGACAGCGGCAAGCCCGCCGCCCGTACATCGCTTCCCCGTTCCACATCAAGGAGACATCCCATGAAATTGAAAGCACTGCTCGTCGGCCTGTCCCTGGCTGCCGGTTTCGTTAGCATATCGAGCGCCCAGGTGACGATGCGCAACAGCATCTCGATCGCCGAAGATTCGCACCAGGGCATCGGCCTGGTCACGTTCGCCCGCGAGGTCGAAAAACGCACCAACGGCCGCTACAAGATCCAGAACTTCTATTCCGGTTCGCTCGGCGGCGAACGCGAATCGATCGAGGCGGTGCAGCTGGGCACCCAGGAGCTGACCCTGACCTCCACCGGCCCGGTGCCCAACTTCGTGCCGGAAGCCAAGATCCTGGACATCCCGTTCCTGTTCCGCGACAAGGCGCATGCCCATGCGGTGCTCGACGGCCCGATCGGCCAGGAGATGCTCAAGCAGTTCGAACCCAAGGGCTTCAAGGCCCTGGCCTGGGCCGAGAACGGCGTGCGCCACATGACCAACAGCAAGCGTTCGGTGCAGAACCCTGACGACCTCAAGGGCCTGAAGATGCGCACCATGGAAAACCCGATCCATATCGCCGCCTACAAGACCTTCGGCATCGTGCCCACGCCGATGGCCTTCCCCGAAGTGTTCACGGCGCTGCAGCAAGGCACGGTCGACGGCCAGGAAAACCCGCTGTCGGTGATCATGGCCGCCAAGTTCGACCAGGTGCAGAAACACCTGAGCCTGACCGGCCACGTCTATTCACCCGCGATCTGGTTGATGAACAAGGCCACCTTCGACAAGCTCAGCCCGGCCGACCAGCAGGCCTTCATCGAGGCGGCCAAGGAAGGCACCAAGGCCAACCGCGCGCGCGTGGCCGCCGACGATGCCAAGGGTGTCGCCGAGTTGCGCAGCAAGGGCATGACCGTGGTCGAGAACCTCGACAAGGCCAAGTTCGTCGCCACGATGGCGCCGGCCTACGCCGAGTTCGAGAAGCAGTTCGGCAAGGCGGCCATCGAGCGCATCCGCAACTACAAGTAATCGCCGCCATGGCCGTCATCTGCCTCCCGCCGGCGCGCGGGCTGCATCCCCAGCTGCGTCCGGGCCACGGAGGAGGTGACGCATGAAAGACGCGTTCCTGCGTTTCGAGCGGTTCACCACCGGCTTCGCGATGGTGGCCGCCTGCGTCATGATGACCATCGCCGCCAGCCTGGGCATGTTCCAGATCATCACCCGATTCATCCTCGAGCAACCCGCCGAGTGGTCCGAGGTGCTGATCCGGTTCAGCCTGGTCTGGATGGTGTTCCTGGGTATCCCGATGGCGTTCCGCCAGGGCGCCATGGTCTGCGTCGACGTGATCTACCGCTGGAGTCCCGCGGGGCTCAGGCGGGTGCTCGACTGGGTGGTCTTCCTCGCCTCCATGGTGCTGGTGCTGGTCATCATCTGGTGGGGCTGGGACTATGCCAACCGCGGCAAGGTCCAGACCGTGATCGGCCTGGAGAACATCACGATGTTCTGGGCCTACCTGGCGCTGCCGGTGGGTGGCGTGTTCTGCATCATCGGCCTGATCGGCCAACTCATCGATCCGCAGCGGCACGAACTGGAGACGGCGCAATGATGGTCGTTCCCCAGGTGCGGGCCGCGGCGTGCCACGCGGAGGCTTCCCCATGAGTTTCGTGATGATCTCGACGATGGCGCTGTGTTTTGCGCTGTCGGTCTCGGTGGCGGTGTCGATCGGCCTGGCCTCGATCGCGGGCATGCAGATGAACAACGCCCACATGCTGATTTCGGTCAAGGAGATGTTCAACTCGCTGAACAAGTTCCCGCTGGCCGCGATTCCCTTCTTCATCCTGGCGGGCAACATCATGGAGACGGGGGGCATCTCCCGCCGTCTGGTCGAGTTCGCCAAGAGTGTGGTCGGCGGCGTGCAGGGCGGGTTGCCGATGACCTGCGTGTTGACCTGCATGATCTTCGCTGCGGTGTCGGGCTCCTCGGTGGCCACGACCTTCGCCATCGGCGCGATCCTGATTCCCGCGCTGGTCAAGCACGGGTATCCGAAACCGTATGCCGCGGCCCTGCAGGCCACCAGTGCCGAACTGGGTGTGGTGATTCCACCGTCGATTCCGATGATCCTGTTCGGCGTCGCCGCCGAAGTGTCCATCGGCGAATTGTTCATCGCCGGCTTCGGGCCGGGCGTGCTGATCGGCGGCTCGTTGATGCTGTTTGTCTACCTGCACTCCAAATGGAAGGGCTGGGGCAAGGAGGACGGGGACGGCCGCATGGGCATCGTCAAGGCGACCTGGCAGGCCGGTTTCGCATTGTTCATGCCGGTCATCATCCTGGGCGGTATCTACGGCGGCATCTTCACGCCGACCGAAGCCTCGGCGGTGGCGGTGTTCTACGCGCTGCTGGTCGGCGGCGTGATCTACCGCGAGATCAGCCTGGCCGACCTGGCGCGCATCCTGAAGAAGTCGGTGATGTCCAGCGCGGTGATCATGTTCATCATCGCCAATGCCGGCTTGTTCGCGTTCCTGATCACGCGCGCCGGCGTGCCGGACGCCATCGGGCACTGGCTCGAGGAGGTGCTGAGGTCACCGGCGATGTTCCTGCTGGGCATCAACGTGGCCTTGTTCTTCATCGGCATGTTCATCGAGACCAGCGCTGCCATCCTGGTGCTGGCGCCCATCCTGGTGCCGGTGGCCGTGCATTTTGGCATCGACCCGATCCACTTCGGCCTGATCATGGTCGTGAACCTGGCGCTGGGCATGATCACGCCACCGTTCGGCGTGAACCTGTTCGCCGCCTGTACCGTGGCGCGGATATCGCTGGACCGGATCATCGTGCACCTGATTCCGTTCGTGCTCGTGATCCTGGCCTGCCTGATGATCATCACCTACGTGCCGAGTGTGTCGCTGACCTTGCGCGACATCGTCTACGCGCGGTAACGGACGCCCCCGGCAGCGGCGCGTGCTGCTGCCTTCATGGTCGCGTCGTCTGCCTTGCGCCGGATCCGGCGCCGTGCCGCCCACTGTGGTCGCCAGCGTGGCCTCAAGTGGTGACCATGCACAGGGGGCACTGGCGCACCACGGCGCATCAGCCGGGCCAGACGGCAAAAAGTGCCGATGCAGGGTGGGCGCCGACCCTGTCTGCGCCTGCCGTTCAGCCGACCAGCCGCCAGGCCGCGCCCAGCAGCCCGACCGCGCCCAGCGCCGCCAGCAGGCGCCAGATCAGCCGGCGCAGACTGGCGTCGTCGAGCCGGGCGAAGCCGCGCTGGCCAAGCCAGATGCCGATCAGCGCGAACGGCAGTGCGACGGTGATCAGCTGCCAGCCGGCCCCGGCCAGCACGCCGCTGCTGCCGGCCAGTAACAACACCCAGGTATTGGCCAGCAGGATGAAGGCAATCACGGTGGCCCGGCCGACGGTGACGCTCGCGCGCGCGAAGAAATACACGATCACCGGCGGCCCGCCGATCGCGGCCAGGCCGTTGAGCACACCCGAGGTCAGCCCGACGGCGGCCGACGCCAACGGGCCGGCCTGAGCACGGGACGCCAGCCGCGAGGCCAGCGACGGGGTCAGCATGACGAAGGCAATGACCAGCAGGCTGGCCGACACCAGCAGCCGCACCAGGTCCGGGTCCAGCCAGGCCAGCAGCGCAAGGCCCAGCGGCGCACCGAGCAGCGAGCCGGCGACGACCCAGCCCAGCGCGCGCCAGTCGACATGGCGCCAGATGCCGGGCAGCAGGTTCAGCGAGGCCAACAGTTCGAGCGCCAGGTAGGTCGGCACCACCTGCGCCGGTGGCAACACCATGCTCAGCGCGCCGACGCCGACCAGCGACGAGCCGAAGCCCGACAGGCCCCGGACGAAAAAGGCGAGCAGCGTGACGGCGGCGACGATGAACAGGGTGAAGGGGTCGAATCCGAACATGGCAATCCAATGCGCCGATTGTGTCGCCTGTGGCCGGCCGCCCGGGCCATGTCCGCGACGGGCCAGATGCGGCCCCGGTTCGCGGACTGCGGCATGATCTCGGTGTCGTCCATGCTGATGGAGCCGTTTTCGATGCAACCATTCCCCTTGACACGCCAGGCCGCCGAGCTGCTGTGGAACCACCGCACGGCCGGCACGACGCTGGACACGCTGCCGCCCGCGCTGCGGCCGGCCGATATCGCTGCCGGCCACGCGATCCAGGCCGAACTGCCGGCCGTGTCCGGCCAGCCGGTCGCCGGCTGGAAGATCGCCGCGACCAGCGCCGCCGGGCAGGCCCATATCAACGTCGGCGGGCCGCTGCCGGGGCGCATCCTGGCGTCGTTCGTCTTCGCGCCGGGCGAAACGGTGTCATTGGAGGGCAACCGCATGCGTGTGGTCGAACCGGAGTTCGCGTTCCGGCTGGGCGCGGACCTGGCGCCATGCGAACGGCCGCGCACGCAGGCCGAGGTGCTGGCGGCGGTCGCGTCGCTGCATCCGGCGTTCGAGGTGCCCGACTCGCGGTTCGGCGACTTCACCGTCGTCGGTGAAGCGCAACTGCTGGCGGACGATGCGTGTTGCGGCAACTTCGTGTTCGGTGCCGCGGCGCCCGGGGGCTGGCGCGACGCCGACCTGCGTGGCGCCCGGGTGCATGCCACGGTGCACAACGCGTCCGGTATCTTGCGTTATGCCCGTGAAGGAAATGGCAGCGCCGCCCTGGGCGACCCGCGGGTGGCGCTGACCTGGCTGGTCAACGAACTGTCGGCGCGCGGCATGGCCCTGGCGGCCGGGCAGTTCGTGTCGACCGGCACCTGCATGGTGCCGCTCGAGGTCGGGCCCGGGGACCGGGTACGGGCCGACTACGGCCGCTTCGGGAGCATCGATCTGCGGCTCGCACCGTGAGCGCGACATCGCACGCGGCGCCGTGGCGGGTCTGCCCCACCCCCGTCAGGCAGGCGGGCGTTCACGGCTGCCAGCGAAAACGCGCGAGCGTGTCCTCGCGCAGCTCGATGCCCAGGCCGGGTTTTTCCGGCACCCGGACAACACCGTGTTGCGGTCGGATCGGTTCGACCAGCAGCTCGGTGCGCAGCGGGTTGTCGGTGACGTTGAACTCCAGATAGGGGCAGTCGCGCATCGTCGAGATGCAATGCAGCGTGGCCGCCACCAGGATGTCGGTCGACCAGCAGTGCGGGATGACGCGCACGTTGCGTGCCTCCGCATGGGCGATGACGCGCAGCATGGCCGAAATGCCGCCCATGCGCGCGATGTCCGGCTGGATGATGCGCAGCTGCCCGCGGTCCATCAGGTCGATGTAGTCGAGTTCGTGCGAGGCTTTCTCGCCGGTGGCGATCGGTGTCGGCGACGCGGACACGAGCTTGGCGAAGCCGCCGAGGTCATCCGGCGACAGCGGCTCCTCGAGAAAATACAGGTCGTGCTCGGCATAGGCGCGCCCCAGGTACAAGGCATGGTCGAGCGGGACGGCGAATCCCATGTCGATCATGATGTCGAAGTCGGGACCCAGGGCCTTGCGCAATTGTTCCGCCACCCGGACATCGGACTTGCGGTCCTGGCCCAGTGCGCCCCAGCCGAACTTCATCGCACGATAACCGTTGGCCTTGTGGGCCAGTGCGAGCTCGATTGTGGCCTCCAGCGTGGGTTGCGACAGGTCGGATGCGTACGCATGGTGGGCGCGTTTGCGCGCACCACCCAGCAACTGGTGCACCGGCAGGCCGACACTCTTGCCCAGGATGTCCCACAGCGCCAGGTCGATGCCGGACAAGGCATGCATCAGCAAGCCGCGGCGCCCGTAGGTCTGGCTGGCACGGTACATCTTGTCCCAGAGGCGATTGATGTCGCGCGGGTCTTCTCCCACCAGCACATGCCGCAGGCCTTGTGCCGAGACCGAATACAACGGCGAATCGATGATCGCCTGCGCCGCCAGCGGGTTGGTGTGCGCCTCGCCGATGCCGACGATGCCTTCGTCGGTTGACACCCGGATCACGCAGATGGTCTGGCATCCGTCGCCAATCTCGCGCACCTGCGGCAGGCGCAGCAGGATGGTCTCGACATCGGTGATCTTCATGATGGGGCTCCCTTGGCTTGGGGTGTCGTTGCCGCGCCAAGCTGGCGCTCGATCGCCGCCACCAGCGCCGCACATTCGCTCTCGCTGGTGTCCCAGCGGCACACGAAACGCGCCAGCCGGGGCCCGCGGCGCTGGAACAACATACCTTCGGCCTGCAGGCCCTCGAGGGCTTGCGCCGATGGCAGTTCGACGAACAACTCGTTGGCCTGCACCGGTGCGACCAGCCGGATGCCGGCCAGCGCGCTCAATCGCTGGGCGATGCCGGACGCCGCCGCGTTGGCCTGGCGCGCCAGCCGCAACCACAGGTCGTCTTCGACATAGGCCATGATCTGCGCCGACGCAAATCGCATCTTGGACCAGACCAGTCCGGCCCGGCGCAGGTGAAAACCGATGTTGGCGGCGACATCCGGCGCAAACACCACGATGGCATCGGTCAGCAGGCCGCCGTTCTTGGTGACCCCGAGCGACAACACGTCGACACCCGCACGCCAGGAGGCCTCGGCCGGCGAGCAGCCCAGCGTGGCCAGGGCATTGGCGAAACGGGCACCGTCCATGTGTACGGCAAGGCCGCGTGCATGGGCCACGCGGCTGACATCGGCGATCTCCTCGAGGCCATACACCGCCCCCATGTCGGTGGCCTGGACCATGTTGACGGCCGCCGGCTGGTTCTTGTGCGCCAGGCCGACGCCGGCGCCCTCGATCTCGCGCAACAAGGCGTCCGCGGACACCTTGCCGTGTTCGCCGTCGACGGCCACGAGTTTGGTGCCGCCGCCGAAGAACCCGGTGGCGTTGCATTCCGAGGTGTTGATGTGGGCCTGCGCATGGCAATACACCGCGCCGAAAGGGGTGCACGATGCCGCCAGGGCCACGGCATTGGCCGCGGTGCCGGTGGGAACCGGGTAGACCCGCAGCGGCGTCTCGAACACCTGCGCCAGCCGGGTCTGCAGCCCGGCGGTCAGGGCGTCGCCGCCATAACCGAGTTCGGTTCCGGTGTTGACCGCATGCAGCGCAGCGATCATCTCGGGAGCGGCGCGGCCGCAGTTGTCGCTGCGGAAATCGACGGTGGTATGCGGCATGCTGGTTCACGCTCCTCGCAGGTCCGATGGTGCGGCCTCGCATGGAACCGGGCCGCTGCCGGGCCAGTATTGCACAGCACCGGCCGGTTCCCGGTGCAACGACAACCGCTTCGCGGGGCCCTTCCGGCACGATGTTGTTTCATATCCGGCCGCATCGCGCAAATCGCCTGACAGGCGGCGCGGCGGACCCTAAACTGGTCGCCGTTCGCGCCGGAACGTCCGCGCGAACCGAGCGCACGACGGGTCGCCGCGGGGGCGATGTCCAGGCGTGCGCAGCAGCAAGGAGCATGCATGCCCACCTGCGAATTCATGTGCCACAACGGCGACATCGTGGCCTATCGCGATGCCCGTATCCACGCCTTCTCGGCGGTCGTCAAATACGGCCTCGGCGTGTTCGAGGGGCTGCGCGCGTACTGGAATGCGCAGCAGCAACAGCTTTATGTGTTTCGGCTGGCGGAACATCTCGAGCGCCTGCGTTTCGGCATGAAGGTGCTGCGCTGCGACCGCATCTTCGAGACCGCCTTCCTCGAGGACTGCCTGATGCGCACCTTGCAGGCCAATGCGATCCGCGAGAACGCGCATATCCGCATGATCGCCTACATCGACGGCGACGATGAACTGACGGTCACCGGCCCGGTCGGACTGAGCATCGGCGTCGTCAAGCGCCCGTCGGCCGGCACGCTGCACAGCGGCGTGCGGGTGGCGGTCAGCTCGTGGCAACGCATTGCCGACAACGCCATGCCGCCGCGGGTCAAGTGCACCGCCAACTATGTCAACAACCGAGCCGCCGAGATCACCGCGCGGCTCGATGGCCACGACGGCGTGTTGATGCTCGGCGCCGACGGCAAGTTGTCGGAGGCCGCCGGGGCCTGCGTCTTCCTGGTGCGCCACGGCGAACTCGTCACGCCGGACGCGGGCAGCGACATCCTGGAGAGCATCACCCGCGACACCGTGATCCAGACCGCGCGCGCCGTGCACGGCCTGGTGGTGCACGAGCGGCGCGTCGACCGCTCCGAACTGCTCGCCGCCGACGAAGCCTTCTGGTGTGGATCGGGCCAGGAGGTCGTTCCCATCGTCGCGGTCGACCGCATTCCGGTCGGCGACGGACAACCCGGTCCGATCACGCGGCGCATCCAGCAGCACTATTTCCGGCTCGTGCGTGGCGAGATCGCCGACCGTCCCGAGTGGCGCACGCCCGTATGGCCGACAGCATGAGACACTGGTCCATTGCCGGGACGATCCCTGCCGTGCATGGCGCTCAGGCCACTCCATGACGGCGCAGAATCGTCCCGACACGCGCCCCGAGATCGTCGCGATCGGCGGCATGGCCGACTGGATGCTGGCCGAATTGCAATTGCGCTACCGCGTCCATGACCTGGCGGCTGCGACCGATCGCACCGGCCTGCTTGCCCAGGCCGCGCAGGCCCGTGCCGCGGTCACGACCGGCGCCGTCGGCATCGATGCCGATACCGTGCGCCGGTTGCCGCAGCTGGCCATGCTGGCCTGTTTCGGCACCGGTTACGACAAGGTCGACCGGGCCGCGCTGGAGCAGCGCGGCATCCTGTTGAGCAATACGCCCGGCGTCGTTGCGACCTGCGTGGCCGACCACGCCATGGGTCTGCTGATCGCGCTGGTGCGGCGTATCACGCACGCTGACCGGCTGGCCCATGCCGGTGTCTGGGGCAAGCCGGTCATCGGGTTGACCACCCGGGTGTCGGGCATGCGCCTGGGCATCCTCGGGCTGGGCGACATCGGCGCACGCGTGGCGCAACGCGCGGCCGGGTTCGAGATGCCGATCGGTTACCACAACCGGCACCGGCGCACGGATGTGGCGCACACCTATTTCGCGTCCGTGCGCGAACTCGCCGAGTGGGCCGATGGCCTGGTCGTGGCCTGCCCGGGTGGCGACGCGACGCGGCACCTGGTCGACGCCGCGGTGCTCGATGCGCTCGGCCCGCACGGTGTGCTGGTCAATGTCGCACGGGGCTCGGTCGTCGACGAGCCCGCGCTGGCGGCCGCGCTTGCGGCGGGTCGCCTGGGCGGCGCCGCACTCGACGTGTTCGACCAGGAGCCGGGCATACCGGCGGCGCTGGCGGGACTCGACAACGTCGTGTTGACCCCGCATCTCGCGGGCAGCACCCGCGAGACCTGGCGCGACGCCTTCGACCTGATGTGCGCCAACCTGGCGGCCTTCCTGGCCGGCGAGCCACTGCCGACACCGGTGCGTTGAACGTGCCCGGTGCGTGCGCCTGCGGGGTGTGCAGCCGGGCTCAGCCGTCGCAGTCGGTGCCCAGGTGGAACAGGCAGTCGCCACGCCGGGTGAGCCCCGGCACACGTTTGCAGATCACCAGCCCGGCATGTTCGAAGCAGGCCAGCGCGGGTTCGCGCCAGGGCGTGGCCTGGTCATGGATACGCGCGGCCGGCTGGCCGGCCTGCACCGTGTCGCCGAGTTCGACCAGGGGTTCGAACAGGCCGTCTTCGGGTGCATAGACGTAGTAGTCGGCACCCAGCACCTCGAGCAGCCGGGTTGGCGGCGCCGGCTCGGCTGGGGCTTCGGACAACACGCCCAGGCGGTGCAGCACCCGGCGCAGCCCCCCTTCGCAGGCCTGCAGCGCTGCCGGCGTGACCTGCCCGCCACCGGCCAGTTCGGTGCCGATATGGCGCACACCCTTGCGCGCCGCGGCGGCCGACGATGTCTGGTCGGCGCCTTGCGCCGCGTTGGCCAGGTAGGTGATCGGTGCGCCGAAAGCGCGCAGCAGCGCCACGGTCTCGGCCATCACGGCCGGATCGGCATGGCGGCGCGCCAGCGCCGATGGCACGTAGGTCAACGAGCTGCCGCCCGAATGCAGGTCGATCAGCACCTGCACACGGGACAGGATCGTCTCTTCGATGAACCATGCGATCTGCTCGGTGACGGTGCCGTCCGGGTGGCCCGGGAAACTGCGATTGAGGTTGCCGTCATCGATCGGCGAGGTGCGGCTGCCGGCGATGGCGGCGGGGTAGTTCGCCGACGGCAAGACGATCAGCCGGCCGCGGATCTGCCCGGGCTGCAAGGCGCGGATCAGGTTGCCCAGTGCAACCTGCCCTTCGTATTCGTCGCCATGGTTGCCCGCCATCAGCAACACGGTGGGGCCGTCGCCGTGGGCGATCACGGCCACCGGTATCGGGATGAACCCGTACGCAGAGCGGTGTACCGAATGCGGCAACCGGATGAAGCCGGTGCGTTTGCCGCTGGTGGCGAACAGGTCGAATTCGGGCGTCAGGCGTGAAGTCATGGGGTCCCTCGGTCTCCTCAGGAGAAGTGGCAGGCGCTGGCGTGGCGCTCGCCGACGGTGCGCAACGACGGCACCTCAGTGCGGCAGCGCGCCTCGGCCTGCGGGCAGCGGGTATGGAAATGGCAGCCGGCCGGCGGGTTGGCGGGGCTGGGGATCTCGCCCGCCAGCGGTATCGGCACCGAGCGCCGGCGCGGGTCCGGCAGCGGCACGGCCTGCAGCAGCGCGCGGGTGTAAGGATGGCGCGGTTGGGCATACAGCGCGGCCTTGTCGGCGATCTCGACGATGCGCCCCAGGTACATCACGGCCACCCGATCGGCCATGTGCTTGACCACGCCCAGGTCGTGTGCAATGAACAGGTAGGCCAGCCCGAAGCGTTGCTGCAGGTCCTGCATCAGGTTGATGATCTGCGCCTGGATGGAGACGTCGAGCGCCGACACCGGTTCGTCGCAGACGATGAAGCGCGGGTTCAGCGACAACGCGCGTGCGATGCCGATGCGCTGGCGCTGGCCGCCGGAAAACTCGTGCGGATACCGCCCGGCGTAGGCCTGCGGCAGGCCGACCAGCTCGAGCAACTCGCGCACCCGCTCGGCGCGATGCGCGATGCTGTGGATATACAGTGGCTCGCCGACGATCTGTGCCACCGTCATGCGCGGATCGAGCGCGCTGAACGGATCCTGGAAGATGATCTGCATCTGCCGACGCCGCTGGCGCAGCTGTTCGGCGTCCAGCGCCAGCAGGTCTTCGCCGGCGAACTGCACCGAGCCGGCGGTGGGCTCGATCAGGCGCAGCACCAGGCGCCCGGTCGTCGTCTTGCCGCAGCCCGACTCGCCCACCAGCGCCAGCGTCTCGGATTCGGCGAGGTCGAAGTCGACACCGTCGACGGCGCGCACGGCGCCGGCGGGTTTGGGAAACAAGGCCCCCTTGAAGATCGGGAAGTGCTTGGTCAACCCGCGCACCTGCAGCAGCGGGGCCTGCGTCATGGCGCCTCCCGCGGCTGCGCCGGCTCGATCCGCCAGCAGGCTGCACGATGGCCACCGTCCAGGTCGCGGGGCAGCGGCACCTGCGCACGGCAGTCGTCGCCCGCCTGCGGGCAACGGGGGTGAAAGCGGCAGCCGGATGGCATGGCGCTGAGCGGCGGCACGGCACCCGGTATGACCGCCAGCCGTTCGCGCGCATGTTCCAGCGAGGGAATACTCTCGAGCAGCAGGCGCGTATACGGATGGGCCGGCGCGTCGAACAGGGTCTGCACCGGGCCTTGTTCGACGATGCGCCCGCCGTACATCACCAGCACCCGGTCGACCGTCTGCGCGACGACGCCCAGGTCGTGTGTGATCAGCACCAGCGCCATGCCCAGGCGGGTCTGCAGTTCGCGCAGCAACGCCAGGATCTGGGCCTGGATGGTCACGTCGAGCGCGGTCGTCGGTTCGTCGGCGATCAGCAACTTGGGGTTGCACGCCAGCGCGATGGCGATCATGACCCGTTGGCGCATGCCGCCGGAGAGTTCGTGCGGATACCGGTCCAGCCGGGCCTGCGGGTCGGCGATGCCGACCTGGCGCAGCAGCTCCACGCAGCGCACGCGTGCCGCCGCGGTATCGAGGCCAAGATGCACCTGCAGCGACTCGGCGATCTGCCGGCCCACCGTGAACACCGGGTTGAGCGCGGTCATCGGCTCCTGGAAGATCATCGCGATCTCGCGGCCCCGCACCGCGTTGAGCGCCGACTCGGACAAGGCCAGCAGGTCGCGCCCGCCGTACGTCACGTGGCCACTCACCGTGCCTGGTGCCAGGCCGAGCATGGACAAGGCGGTCAGCGACTTGCCGGAGCCGGACTCGCCGACGATGCCCAGCGTCTCGCCCGGCGCCAGCGCGAAGGACACGTCGTCGACTGCGACCTGGTCGCCGTCGAACGCGACGCGCAGATGCTCGACCGACAGCAGCGCCTCAGCCATGCTGGACCCTCAACCGCGGATCGAGCACGTCGCGCAGGCCGTCGCCGAGCAGGTTCAGGCCCATCGCGGTGAGCGCGATCGCCAGGCCCGGAAACAGCGCGATCAGCGGCGCCTCGCGCAGATAGGCCTGGCCTTCGGCGATCATGTTGCCCCAGCTCGGCGTCGGCGGCGGCGGGCCGACGCCGAGAAAACTCAGGATCGACTCGGCCAGCACGGCGTAGGCGAAGATGAAGGTCAGCTGCACGATCAGCGGCGCCAGGCTGTTGGGCAGGATATGGCGCCAGATGATCCAGCCGTGGCGCGCGCCGCTGGCCACGGCGGCCTGCACGTAGTCCATCTCGCGCACCACCAGCACGGTGCTGCGCACGATGCGGGCGGTCCGCGGCGTATACACCGCCGACAGCGCCAGCACCGCATTGATGGCCGAGGGGCCGAGCGCGGAGGCGATGGCGATCGCCAGCAGGATGGCCGGGAACGCCATGAGCGCATCCATGAAGCGCATCAGCGGGCCGTCGAGCCGCTTGAAATAACCGGCCAGCAGGCCGATCAGCGTGCCGGCCACGCCGGTGGCCAGCACCACGGCGAAACCGATCGACAGGGACAGGCGTGCGCCATGGGTCAGGCGGCTCCAGATGTCGCGCCCGTAGTTGTCGGTGCCGAGCAGGAACTGCCACTCCGGTGTGCGGAAACGGGCGCGCACGTTCATCTTCTCGGGCGCGGCCGTGGCCAGCACGTCGGCGAACAAGGCCATCGTCAGCACGATGCCGAACAGGATGATGCCGGTCACGAACAGCTTGTGGCCGAGCAGGCGCCGCCACAGGCTGCGGCCGGTGGCCAGCGGCACGGACACCTCGGTGTTCCCCGAGGCCGTTGCGGGCGCCATGGCGTCAGGATCGGCCATCGTGCTTGACGCGCGGATCGATCACCGCGTACAGGAGGTCGACCGCCAGGTTGAGCAGCACCAGCACCGTGGCCGTCACCAGCAGGCCGCCCTGGATCACCGGATAGTCGCGGCTGAAGATCGCGGTGGCGAGCAGTCGGCCCATGCCCGGGATCGAATACACCGTCTCGATCACCACCGAACCCGACAGCAACAGGCCGAAGCTGATGCCGATCACGGTCACGACCGGCACCATGACGTTGCGCAGCGCATGTTGACCGACCACCATGCGCACCGGCAGCCCCTTGGCGCGTGCGGTGCGCACGTAATCCTGGCGCAACACCTCGAGCATGGTCGCGCGGGTGATACGCGCGAGCAGTCCGATCTGCAGCAAGGCCAGCGAGATGCCCGGCAGGATCAGGCTGCGCACCCAGCCCATGGGGCTGTCGGCGAACGGCGTGTAACCGCCGGCGGGCAAGACGTCAAGCCAGACGCCGAAGGACACGATCAGCATCAGGCCGAGCCAGAAGTTGGGCACCGACACGCCGATCAGCGCCACCACGAGCACGACCTGGTCCACGACGGTATTGGCCTTGAGGGCGGCGATCACGCCCAGCGGCACGCCGATGGCCACGGTCAGCGCCAGCGCGAAACCGGCCAGTGCCAGCGTGACCGGCAGCCGCTCCAGGATCGCATCGGTGACAGAACGGTTGAGCAGCAGCGACTGGCCCAGGTCGCCGCGCAACATGCCGCCGTACCATTCGAGCAGGCGCACGCCGAAGGAACGATCCAGGCCCAGTGCGCGGCGCACCTGCTGGATTTCGGCGTCCGAGGCGTTGGAGCCGGCGATCATCAGTGCCGGGTCGCCCGGCACCAGTTGCATGATGGACGCCGAGATCAGCGTGACCAGCAGCAGCACCGGTATCGCGCTGAGCAGTCGTCGCAGGACCAGTTCAGCCATGAGGGTGGCGAACGGGTCGCGCGCCGGTCCGGGGTGCCAGCGGGGTCACGCGCCGGCCTGCGGCGACGGGTCGGGCCGGAACCTTCAATCCTCGATCCGCACGTTCCACATGCGCGGGATCCGGTAGGGCACGAAACCCTTCACCTTGGAGCCGGATGCCTGCTTGCGGGTGAGGTCGCCGAACTTCAGGAACAGGACCTGGTCGTAGACCCGTTCCTGGAATTTGGCGAAGGTGGCCTTGCGCGCTTCAGGTGTGGCGCCGGAGATGAGTTCGGCGTACAGGCCGTCGATGACCGGATCGGCCGTGATCTGGTTCTTTTGCGGGCTGACCACATCCTTCATGGCTGCGAATGGCCCGACCGAGGGGCCGGTTCCCTGCCCGGTGAACCAGAGGTTCCAGGCGTTGCCGTCCTTGCGGCGCGCCATCGCGGTGGCCCAGTCGAACACGTCGACCCGTACCTTGAAGCCGGCGCCCTTGAGTTGTTCGGCGGCGACCTGGGCCGCCTTGTACATGGTCTGGTAGCTGGAGTTCGTGATGATCACCAGTTCCTCGCCCTTGTAGCCGGCCTCGGCCAGCAGCTTCTTGGCGCCGGCCGTATCCTTCTTGTTGTAGTACTGCGCACCGGTGGTCACGTAATAGGGGTTGCCCGGATACTGCAGTCCGGGCTGCAGCACATAGGCGCCGTCGGTGGCGATCTCCATGATCTCTTCCATGTCCAGCGCGATCTGGAGCGCGCGCCGGACGCGGTTGTCGTTGGTCGGCGGCTTGGAGTGGTTGACCCAGGCGCCGTGCAGCCACCAGTTCTTCAGGTCGTACAGCGTCAAGGCCTTGTTGCCGGCCAGGCGCTTGGCCGACTCGATCGGGAGGTCCTCGATGATGTGGAACTGCCCGGCCTCGAGGCCGGCCACCCGGGCGCCGGGATCCTTGACCAGCTTGAAGTCGACCTGGTCGAAGAAGATCTCCTTGCGGCCGGCAAAACCGTCGGTGCCCTTGTAGCGGGTATCGGGCTGGTAGTCGGCGAACCGCTTGAGCCGGATATGGCTGTCGGGCTGCCATTCGACGAATTGCAGCGGCCCGGTGCCGATCAGGTCGATCTTGCCGCCCTCCTTGTCGCGCTGGCTGGCCGGCAGGATGGCCAGCGGCGTCACGAAGCTGGACATCTCGTCGAGAAACACCGGCACCTTGCGCGACAGGCGCAGCACCACGGTGTAGGGGTCGGGGGTTTCGATTGCGCTGACCGGCGCCAGGATCACCTTCTGCAACGCGACCCGCTGGTAACGCTCGAACGAGGCCTTGACGTCGGCCGAGGTCATTTCCTGGCCGTTGTGGAACTTGATGCCGCGGCGCAGCGTGAAGGTGTAGCTCAGGCCGTCCGGGCTTTCGGTGATCTTGTCGGCCAGGTCGGGCACGATGGCGTTGTTCTCGTCACGCGTGACCAGGGTCTCGAACATGTGCATGGCCACGTTGCGGGTGGAGACCGAGGTGGAGAAGTAGGGGTCGAGCGTGGGCGGCGGTGCTTCCTGCGCGAACACCAGCATGGGGGCGCGCTTTTGCGCCAGGGCATGGCCCGCCGAGGCGATGGCGCACAGGCCGATGGCGCAGGCCAGAGCCCATTGCCGGATAGGTGGGAAGCGCAAGGCTGCGTCGCGGTTCGGTGCACTCGTCATGATGGCTCCTTCTGGGACAGGGTCGCGTGATTCCCGCAGGCCCGCGGCAGCATGGACTCCGCGGTCACCGGGATCGAGGCGAACGGGGCTCGCGGTTCATCATAGGCACGCAGCATCCCATCGCGGCGGCCGTTTCGGGGGATGAAACAACATGTGGCGGCCATCCGGGATGGCCGCCCCAGGGGCGCGTCAGGTCGTCGCCAAAGAACCCCGGCGCCCGTCGCCGGTGCGTCCGTGTGTATGCCAGACCCGCGACAACACGTCGAACGCGCAGGCGATGCCCGGTTCCTGGCTGCGCCGTGCCAGCGCAATGAAACTCAGCGTACAGGGTACGGAGAGCACATCATTGACGACCACGCCGTGACGGCTTTTCTCCGTCAGCGCCACGGAGTCCCGGCTCAGGCTCAAGCCCACGCCGGAGCGCACCATGGCCATCATCGAACTTTCCTGGTCCACCCGCGCCACGTAGTTCGGTTGTGAACCCAGCGATGCGTACACCCCGTGCAGCAGGCGGTGGTGCACCGAGGCCGGACCCGTCCCGATCCACGGCAGCGACGCCAGCGCTTCCCAGCCCTTGCCCATGACGCGGCTCTCCCAGCCCGGCGGCGCCACCACGGCGTAGGAAAAATCGGTCAACGTGGTCTGCGTGAACACGGTCCCGGCATCGTGTTGGGCCGGGACCGGCAGTGCGCCGAGGAAATAACCGGCATCGACCTCGTCGCGCAGAATCCATTCGGCCACGTTGCCGCTCATGCCCTGGCGCAACTCCTTCTCGAGCATCGGTGCCGCCTCCACCAGGCCTCCCAGGAAGGCGCCCAGCCGGGTGAATTCCGGGTCGATGACGGTGCCGATGCGCAACCTGCCGCGGATATGGCCGTGCATCTGGCGCACGGTGCGCTCCAACTCGGCCGAGGCCATCAGCACCTGCCGCGCCTTGACATGGAATGCCAGGCCGTCGGCGGTCAGGTCCAGCCCGCGTGCCGTGCGCGCGAACAGCGTCAAGCCGGTGGAGGTGGCCAGGTGTTGCAGGCGCAGGCTGAGCGCCGGTTGTGTCATGTGCAGCGCCTCGGCGGCCCGCGTGACGTTGCCGGTCTCGGCCACGGCGGCAAAACACTGCAGGCTTCTCAGGTCGATTTTTGGGCTCACATTATTTGTCTTTCAAATAATCTGTCGCGATATTTCTCATTGGACGTGCGCCGGGGCGTATCCCTAGACTCCCTGCCAACACACGCAAGGAGCCAGATCATGAATATCACCCGCATTTCTCACTATATCAACGGGCAAATGGTGGCCGGCACCAGTGACCGCCGCCAGGATGTGTACAACCCGGCCAGCGGGGCGGTCACCGGTCTGGTCGATCTGGCTGACAGCGACGAGGTCCACCGGGCGGTGGCCGCTGCCCAGGCAGCGTTTCCGGCCTGGAGCAATATGCCGCCGATCCGTCGCGCGCGCCTGATGAATCGCTTCCTGGCCCTGCTCAACAGCCACAAGGACGCGTTGGCACGCGCCATCACGCTGGAGCACGGCAAGGTGTTCAGCGACGCCCAGGGCGAGGTCGAACGCGGCATCGACATCGTCGAATTCGCCTGCGGCATCCCGCAACTGCTCAAGGGCGACTACACCGAGCAGGTGTCCACCGGCATCGACAACTGGACCCTGCGCCAGCCGCTGGGTGTGGTAGCCGGCATTACGCCGTTCAATTTCCCGGTCATGGTGCCGATGTGGATGTTCCCGGTCGCCATCGCTGCGGGCAACACCTTCGTGCTCAAGCCCTCGCCGACGGACCCGAGCGCCTCGCTGCTGTATGCGGATCTGATGAAGGAAGCGGGCTTTCCGGACGGCGTGTTCAATGTCGTGCAGGGTGACAAGGTCGCGGTCGATGCGCTGCTCGCGCATCCGGATGTCAAGGCGATCAGCTTCGTTGGCTCCACGCCGATCGCCAACTACATCTACGAGACCGGTGCCCGCCATGGCAAGCGCGTGCAGGCCCTCGGTGGTGCCAAGAACCACATGCTGGTCATGCCCGATGCCGACCTGGACAAGACGGTCGATGCCTTGATGGGGGCGGCCTACGGTTCCGCCGGCGAGCGCTGCATGGCCATCTCGGTTGCCACGTTGGTGGGTGATGTCGCGGACAAGATCGTGCCTATGCTGGTCGAGCGGCTCAAGACGCTCAAGGTCAGGAATGGCCTGGAGGCGGACGCCGAGATGGGCCCGATCGTCACCAGGGCCGCCCATGAGCGCATCGCCGGTTACATCGCGTCCGGTGTCGAGGAAGGAGCCCAGCTGCTGGTTGACGGCCGCGACCAGACGGTGGCCGGTATGGAAGAGGGGTTCTGGATGGGCGGCAGCCTGTTCGACCATGTCACGCCCGCGATGAAGATCTACCGCGAGGAGATCTTCGGCCCGGTGTTGTCATGCGTGCGTGTCCAGAGTTTTGCCGAAGGCGTGGACCTGATCAATGCCCACGAGTTCGGCAATGGCGTGAGCCTGTTCACCCGCGACGGCCATGCCGCGCGTGAATTCGCCCGCCGCATCCAGGTCGGCATGGTCGGCGTCAACGTGCCGATTCCGGTGCCGATGGCCTGGCACGGTTTCGGTGGCTGGAAGAAGAGCCTGTTCGGCGACCTGCATGCCTATGGCGAAGAAGGCGTGCGTTTCTACACCAAGCAGAAGTCGGTGATGCAGCGCTGGCCGGAGAGCATCGCCAAGGGCGCCGAGTTCGCCATGCCCGTGGCCCGCTGACGGAGGCCTCGCCGTGAGCGCCGTCGAGTTCGACTACATCATCGTGGGCGCCGGCACTGCCGGTTGCCTGCTGGCCAACCGGCTCAGCGCCGATCCGGCCAAGCGGGTCCTGTTGCTCGAGGCCGGCAGGAAGGACAACTACCTGTGGATCCATATCCCGGTCGGTTACCTGTATTGCATTGGCAACCCGCGCACCGACTGGCTTTATCAGACCGAGCCCGACCCCGGACTCAACGGCCGACGCCTGGGTTACCCACGCGGCAAGACGCTGGGGGGCTGCTCGTCGATCAACGGCATGATCTACATGCGGGGTCAGGCGCGGGACTATGACGGGTGGGCCGAGCTGACCGGCCTGCCGGATTGGGATTGGAAGAACTCGCTGCGCGACTTCATGGCGCATGAAGACCACTACCGCATGGATGCGAGTGCCACTGCGCTCAAGGCCGACGGGGCGTTTCGCCAGCTGCATGGCAACGGTGGCGAATGGCGCGTCGAGAAGCAGCGCCTGCGCTGGGACATCCTGGAGTCGTTTGCCGACGCGGCGGTGCAGGCGGGCATCGCACGGACCGATGACTTCAATGGCGGCGACAACGCCGGCGTCGGTTATTTCGAGGTCAACCAGAAATCGGGCTGGCGCTGGAATGCATCGAAGGCGTTTCTGCGGCCGGCCAGGTCCCGCCCCAACCTGACGATCTGGACCGAGGCCCATGTGCAAAAGTTGAACTTCCGCACGGGTCAGGACGAACCCGTGTGTATCGGTGCCGACGTGGTGCACCAGGGCCGCGCGGTGACGGTGTCGGCGCGTGCCGAGCTTATCCTGTCGGCCGGCGCCGTCGGCTCGCCGCAGATCTTGCAGCTCTCGGGCATCGGCGACGCGCAACACCTGCGCAGCCTGGACATCCCCGTCGTGCTGGACGCGCCGGCGGTCGGCGCCAACCTGCAGGACCACCTGCAGATCCGCGCCGTCTACAAGGTGCAGGGCGCCAGGACGCTGAACACGCTGGCCAACAGCTTGTGGGGCAAGGCCATGATCGGCATGGAGTACATGTTCAAGCGCTCCGGCCCGATGAGCATGTCGCCGAGCCAGCTGGGCGCGTTCACCAAGTCCGACCCGTCGCAGCCGCATGCCAACCTCGAATACCACGTGCAGCCGCTGAGCCTGGGTGCGTTCGGCGAGGACTTGCACGACTTCCCCGCCTTTACGGCTAGTGTCTGCAATCTGAATCCCAGCAGCCGGGGCTCGGTGCGTATCGTCTCGCCGCAGGCGGCGGCTGCGCCGGCGATTGCGCCGAACTACCTGAGCACCGACGACGACCGGCGTATTGCCGCCGAGAGCCTGCGCCAGGTGCGCGAGATCGTGCGCCAGCCGGCGCTGGCCAGGTACCAGCCGCAGGAGTGGAAGCCGGGCGTGCAGTTTCAGTCGGACGAGGAGCTGGCCAAGCTGGCGGGCGACATCGCCAACACGATCTTCCATCCGGCCGGTACCGTCAGGATGGGTCGCGCCGACGATCCGACGGCGGTGGTCGATCCGTACCTGCGGGTCCGTGGCGTGAAGGGGCTGCGCGTGGTCGACGCCAGCATCATGCCCACCATCACCAGCGGCAACACGAACAGCCCGACGCTGATGATTGCCGAGAAGGCGGCGCGCTGGATACGGCAGGCACATGCCGATTCCGTGGCGCGGGTTGCAGCCTCGGCCTGATCGGACACGGTCCGGCCGCAATCATGGACCCGATGACGCGGCCGCCGATCATCCTGATGCGGATGCGTGGTGGCCATTGACGGTGACAACAAAAAACAGTCTGAGGAGACAGAAAATGGTGAGAGCAATGGAACGGGGAGACAGCGTCGACATGCGCGTCTTCATCTTGTCGCTTGTGCTGCTGGCCGGCGTGGTGGGGCCGCTGCTGCTGTTCCCGGAATCTAGTTCGGCGATGATCACGGCGGCGTTTGCATTCACGACTGGCAGGTTTGGCTGGTTGTACATGGCCGCCGGCCTGGCTGTGGTGGTGTTCCTGATCGGCCTGGCATTCAGCCGATACGGCAACGTCAGGCTCGGTGGCATGGACGACACCCCCGAGTTTTCGTATTTCAGCTGGATCGCGATGATCTTCTGCGGAGGCATCGGCATCGCGATCGTGAACTGGGCCTGGGTGGAGCCGATCTATTACTACACCGGGCCACCGTTTGGCGTGCAAGCGCAGTCCCAGGCCGCCGCCGAATGGGCGCTGGCCTACGGCCAGTTCCACTGGGGGCTGACGCCGTGGGCCTTCTATTGCCTTCCGGCGATCCCGATCGCCTACTCCATGTACGTCAAGCGGCAGACCGGCGCGCGCCTGTCGGTAGCTGCCCGTGGCGTGCTGGGCCGGCATGCGGACGGCTGGCTGGGCACGGTGCTCGACGCCATCGTGGTGTTCGGCATCGTCGGCGGCGTGGCGACTTCGCTGGGGCTGGCCGTACCCCTGGTGTCGAAGCTGGCCAGCGGCTTGTTCGGCGTGCAGACGTCGTTTGCGCTGGACATGGGCATGCTGGCCTTGTGGACCGTCATGTTCGGCACCAGTGTCTGGTTCGGCCTGGCCCGGGGCATCAAGATCCTGTCGGACATCAACGTGATCATGGCCTTGGCGATACTGTGCTTCACCTTCCTGGTGGGGCCGACGCAGTTCATGGTCGATGGCTGGATCAACAGCTTCGGCCACATGGCATCGAACTTCATCTCGATGAGCACCTGGACCGATCCGGTCGGCCACTCCAGCTTCTTCAAGGACTGGACCGTCTTCTACTGGGCCTGGTGGATTGCCTATGCGCCGATGATGGGCCTGTTCGTGGCGCGTATCTCGCGGGGTCGCACCATCCGTGAGCTGATCCTGGCCGAGATGATCTGGGGCTCGCTGGGTTGCTGGGTGTTCTTCGCGGTGTGGGGCGGTTATGCGCTCGACCTGCAGATCAGCGGCAAACTCGACGTGGCCGCCATCCTCAACGGTGCCGGCGGTATCCCGGCCACGGTGCAGGCGATCCTGGGCACGCTGCCGATGAGCGGCCTCATCACCGGCGCCTTCATCCTGCTGTGTTTCATCTTCCTGGCGACCACGCTGGACAGCGCCGCCTATGTGCTGGCCTCGGTGACGTCGAAGAAGCTGTCGGGCTACCAGGAGCCCAAGCGGGCACTGCGCATCACCTGGGCGCTGATCCTGGCCGGCATCGGGGCCTTCCTGATCCAGATCGGCGGCCTCAAGCCGGTGCAGACCTCGACCATCATCGTGGCCTTGCCGTTGATTCCGGTGCTGGTCATCCTGGGCTGGTCGCTGATGCGCTGGCTCAAGGCCGACTTCGCGGACCTGGAGGACCGGCAGCACCTGGTGGCATCGCAGCCTGCCCGCCCCTGAGCGACAAACGCCGAGAATTCCCTCCATCCCCCCGTTGCAATCTTCCATCGCCATGGCCGCTACAGACAATTCCTCCCTGCCCCTGCGTGACGTCAAGGTCGTCGACTTCGGCCAATACATGGCGGGCCCCGCGGTCGCCATGATCCTGGCCGACCTGGGCGCGACCGTGGTGCACATCGACCCGCCGGGCGGGCCGTTGTGGCACAGCCCGGCCAATGCCACGCTGAACCGCAACAAGCTGATCGTCACGATCGACCTCAAGAGTCCGGAAGGCCGGGAGCAGGCGCTCGCGCTGATCGAAGAGGCCGACATCGTGGTGGAGAACTTCCGCCCCGGTGTGATGGCGCGCATGGGGCTGGATCTGGCCGCCCTGCGCGAGGCGCGACCGGAGCTGATTACCTTGTCGATACCCGGCTTCGCGTCGAACGATGCATTGCGCCGGGAGTGGCGTGCATTCGAGAGCGTGATCGCCGCGCAATCAGGCGTGTTCACCGACATGGGCCTGAACCGGGTACTGATGGGCATCAACCCGTCGTTTTCGCCGCTGCCGCTGGCATCGGCCTACGGCACCATGCTGGCCGCGTCGGCCGTGGTGCTGGCGCTGCAGGCGCGCGAACGCACCGGCCTGGGCGACCAGGTCGAGGTGCCGCTGGCCTCGGCGGTGATGGAGGGGCTTTGCTACAACTCGATCAAGATCGAGAACACGCCCGAGCGCTACAAGACGCAGCGCGAAAAGGAGATCGAGCGCCGGCGCACCGAAGGCCTGCCGATGAACCTGTCCTACGACGACCTGCAGGAGTTGCTCGATCCGTTCTACCGCAGCTACAAGTGCAAGGACGGGCGCATGTTCTACGTGGTCTGCCCGAGCCACAAGCACCATGCCAAGCGGTGCCTGCAGGCGCTGGGCATCTACGACGAACTGGTGGCCGAGGGCCTGGGCGAGGAGGAAGATACCTACCTGCCGGTTTCCGAGTGGAAAGGCGAGGTTTCGCTCGGTGTCTATCCCTTGCCCAAGGCCTGGGCCGATCGCATCTCGGCGCGCATGAAGGAGGTCTTCATGACCCGCACCGCCAAGGAGTGGGAGCGCATCTTCGGCCGCGGCAAGTTCCCCGGTGCGCCGCACCGCTGGCTGCAGGAATGGATCAACGACGATCACGCCGAGACCGCGGGCCTGATGGTGGAGGTGGACGATCCCGAATACGGCCACATGACCCAGCCCGGACCGATGGTCTGGATGGAGGAAAGCGGCGAGGCCATGCTGCATCCGCGCGCGCGGCGCCATGTGGAGTTTTCATATGCCTTGCGCACGCTGGCCGCAATCGAGACCAAGCTGCCGCGCGTGCGCCAGAAAAATGCCCGCGACGGCTGGCTCGACGGTGTGCGTATTCTCGACCTGTGCAATGTGATCGCAGGCCCGCACTCGGTAGCCTACCTGGCGCGCTTCGGCGCCAAGGTCATCAAGCTCGATCCGGCCAAACCGTTCTACGACTGCTGGAACACGGTGATCTTCGGCATGTCGCACATGCGCGGCAAACGCTCATTGCTGACCGACATCGCGCGTCCCGAAGGCCGCGCCATTTTCGAGCAGCTGGTCAAGGCGAGCGACGTCATTGTCTGGAACGCGCCGGACCGCCAGGTCCAGTCGATGGGACTCGATGCCGACAGCCTGAAGAAGCTCAATCCGGACGCCATCTTCTGCAAGCTCGACTGCTTCAGCGGGCCGCGTCCCGGGCCGCGCTCGGGTTACCTCGGCTACGACGACCTGGTGCAGGCCAGCACCGGCATCATGACCCGTTTCGGTGGGTCCATGGACACCCCCGAGGAACATGCCCATGTGGGCACGATCGACGTGATGTGCGGCTTCGGCGGCTCGCTGGGGATCGCCGCTGCGCTGTACCAGAAGCTCAAGACCGGCCGCACCGGACGGCCGCGCACCTCGTTGTCGGCGCTGAGCAACCTGGCGCAGATGCCGTTCTGCTACGACTATGCGCGCCGTGGCCTGTTCGACGAGCCGGCTGGCCGGGAGGTGGTGGGTTACGACGCCTTGTCCCGCTTCTACTACACGTCGTCTGATCGTTTCGTGCTGCTCAGTGCGTACGAGGCCGACCTGCCGCGCTTCGAGAAGGTGCCGGGACTGGAGGGGTTTTCGCAGGTCCCGGTGGAGGGTCGCGCCGCATTCCTGGCCCAGGCCTTCATGAATGCCCGCGCGGTGGATTGGGTGGAGCGACTGCAGGCTGCGGACATCGGTGCCGCCATCTGCGAAAACATCGAGACCATCCGTGCCTACAACAGCCGCCCGGCCGACGGCACACCCGGAACGGCACAGGGCAGTTACGCGTTCTCGGTGTTCGCCGATCATCCGAGCGGACATGCCGTGACGCAACTCGACCCGTTCGCGGTGCGACCGCGCCGCGGCAAGATCTATGCGCTGGAGCCGGCCGAAAAATACGGAGCATCCACTCGTGCCGTGTTGCAGGAGCTGGGCCATACCGAAGCCGAAGTGCAGCGGCTGCTCGACGACGGCGTCGCCAGCGACAGCTGGAGCCGGGAGTACCTGCCGAGCTGACAGACAAAGCGCCAGGCCGATCCGCGCAATGGCTGATGTGCCGAGCGCATGAGTCGCCGCGTTCAGGTCACCCGGACCTCGACCTCCATGCCCGCGAACGCGTCGGCCGCACCGACATAACTGCCCGACACCGGCATCAGCAGCGTGATGTCGCGGGCCACGGCAACCGGAACCAGATTGAACCCGCCGATGCTGCGGTTGGTCGGATCGAAGTTGATCCAGCCGGCCCCTGGCACATAGACCTCGGCCCAGGCATGGGTGGAGCCGGAGCCGGCGGAGCCGGTCGCGCCGTGCTGCGGGTCGTACAGATAACCCGATACGATCCGGGCTCCCATGTCCAGGCTGCGGACCGCCTCGGCGAACAGGATGGCGAAGTCGCGGCACGAACCCCGGCCGCGGTCCAGCGATGCGAGTGGCGCCTGGGTACCTTCGCTTTCGCGCACCTCGTACTGCAGGGATTCGGCCACGCCGTGGCTGATGGCCTTGAGCAACTCCAGCGTGTCGGGTGCGGCGCCCCGCACGAAGGAACGGGCCCATTGCCGCAGGCGCCCCATCGGGTCGAGATACTGCTGTATCGCCAGGGCGCCCAGGTCGGCGCGATCGTCGTTCGAATAGAAAAACGGAAACCGGTGGGCCGTGGGCGCGATATGGAAGATCGGCCAGGGGTTGCCGCTGAGGTCCAGCTCGAGCTGGCTCTCGATGCGCAAGCTGTCGGTCTGGCCGCTGAAGGACGCCGTCGCAATCGCATTACCCGCGACATCGTGCGCCCAGGTGATCGTCGCCTCGGGCGACACCGTCAGGTCGTGCGACAGCAATTGCAGTTCGCGGCTTTCCCTGGGACGCAGCATCAGCCGATGCGGATTCAGGCTGACCGCGCTGCGGTAGTGATAAACCGTGGTGTGGTGGATGCGGGTGTGGGTCACGTCGTGACGTTGCTCAGGGCGAGGGGGTCGCCTCCTGCGGCATCGCGGACAACTGCGCCAGGATGCTGCGATAGTTCTCCACCCCTTGCGCGCCGCTCACGAGATGACGGTGGTTGAAGATCACCGCGGGGACGCCCTGGATCCCCCGCTCGATCCAGAACTGCTCGGCTTGGCGCACCGTGTCGGCAAATCGCTGGTCCTGCAGGACGGCCAGTGCCTCGGCGCGGTCCAGTCCGATCTCGGCGGCCACATCGGCGAGCACCGCCTGGTCGGACAGGTTGCGCCCGTGGGTGAAATGGGCGGCGAACAGTGCCATCTTCAGGTCGTGCTTGCGTCCGTGCCGGTCGGCCCAATGCAGCAGCTGGTGGGTGTCGAAGGTGTTGTGCATGCGCATGTCGTCGGTGTAGCGGAATTCGAAGCCCACGTCGGCGCCGGCCTGTGTCATGCGGATACGGCTGGCGTCCGACTGCTGCTTCGTGGCGCCGTATTTCTCGGCCACATGCTCGCGCACGTTCTGGCCTTCGGGTGGCATGCCGGGGTTCAGCTCGAACGGGTGCCATCGAATCTCATGCGGGGTGCCGGTCGCCTCCAGCGCCGTGGCAAGTTGTCGATAGCCGATGACGCACCAGGGGCACATCACGTCCGACACGATGTCGATCTGGAGCGTGGGTGTCGATTCGGTCATGGTCGGGTCTTTCATGGTCATGCGCAGGCTGCTGGCGCGCCGCAGCCAGGGGCGGAAATCGTGGATGTGGTCCATCGATCAGAACACATGCAACGATGGCAACGCTGCCCCCAGGGTTTCGTGGCGCGCTACGACAGGCACGACCGTGCGATGGAACGCGCGCAACGACCATCTGGTTGCCTGCCTCGGCATCCACGGGAACAACGTGCCGAACAGCTACGTCTGGATCAGGCCGCTGTTGCGGATACCGTCGAAGATGAACTGAACCGCCAAGGCGCACAGGATGACGCCCATCACCCGCATGATCACGTGCATGCCGGTGACACCGAGCAGCGCGTTGATGCGCCCGGCCAGCAGCAGCGAGACGAAGGTCAGCAGCAGAATCGCCAGAAGCGACGCCAACACGATCGCCTGACCGACGAAGTCGCCCTGCTGGTTCGCCATCAGCAAGATGGCCGCGCCCATCGCGCCGGGCCCGGCGATCAGCGGTGTGGCCAGCGGGAACACCGCGATGTCGGCCTTGCCGGCCGCTTCGCGCTCCTCCTCCGCGGTTGTCGAGTTGGCGCCCGACGATCGCGCGAATACCAACTCGATGCCCATCAGCAGCAGCAGGATGCCGCCGGCGGTGCGCAGTGCCGGCAGCGTGATGCCCAGCGTCTTCAGTATCGGCTCGCCGACCAGCGCGAACGCGACGAGGATGGCGGCGCTGATCAGCGAGCCGCGCAGCGCCAGTGAACGGCGCTGTTGCGGCGTCTGGTTCGCGGTCAGCGCCGCAAACACCGCGGCAACGTCGAGCGGCCCGATGGTGGCGAAGAATGTGGCCAGGGCCAGTCCGGCGGTCTCGATGATCAGTCACCTCCTGCGAGTCATTATCGCCATGCGACGCGACGACGGGCCGTCCGCCGCCGCCCTCGGAACACCAACGCAAGGCTGGATGGCGTATTCGATCGTCAGCGGCGCGTGGTGGCAACAAGACCTGCCGCGGCATCGCCATTCCGGCCGGGCGTCAATCCCAGTTCTCCAGTACCACCTTGCCGCGGGCCTTGCCCGATTCGATCAAGGCGTGCGCACGCGTCAGGTTGGCGGCGTTGATGGTGCCGAAGCGCTCGGCCAGCGTCGAGCGGATCAGGCCGGCATCGACCAGGTCGGCCACTTCGCTCAGCAGACGGTGCTGGCCGATCATGTCGTCGGTGCCGAACAATGCGCGCGTGAACATCAACTCCCAGTGGATGGACACGGACTTGCGCTTGAACGCGGTCGCGTCCAGCGACGTCGGGTCGTCGATCAGGCCGAACTTGCCCTGCGGCGCAATGGCTTCGACGATCTGTGCCAGGTGGGCCTCGGTATTCGTCAGGCTGACGATGTAGTCGACTTCCGGGAAGCCGATGTTCACGAGCTCGCTGGCGAGCGGCCGGCTGTGGTCGATGACATGGTGGGCGCCCAGTTCTGTCACCCAGGCCCGGGTTTCGGGCCGTGATGCGGTGCCGATCACCGTGAGGCTGGTCAGGCGCGATGCCAGCTGGGTCAGGATGGAGCCGACACCGCCCGCGGCACCGATGACGAGCAGCGTCTTGCGGCTGGGCTGCTTGCCGGGCGCGACCCCCAGGCGATCGAACAGCATCTCCCATGCCGTGATGGTGGTGAGCGGAAGGGCGGCGGCCTGCGCGAAGTCCAGCGTCCTGGGCGCCCGTCCCACGATGCGCTCGTCCACCAGGTGCAACTGCGCATTGGTGCCGGGCCGCGCGATCGAGCCGGCGTACCAGACACGGTCACCCGGCCGGAACAGCGTGACCGCGGGGCCGACCGCCTTGACGATGCCGCTGGCGTCCCAGCCCAGGACCTTGTAGTCCTGGCCTTCGGGCGGACCGACGCTGGTCCGTATCTTGGTATCCACGGGATTGACCGATACGGCCTTGACCTCGACCAGCAGGTCGTGCCCGGTCGCCACGGGATCGGGCAAGGTGATGTCCTCCAGGGCCTCGGCCCGGTCGATGGGTTGGGGGGTCTTGTATCCGATTGCTTTCATGGAAATGCCTTCAAGGGGATGACGGTGTCGGGAAAACCCGTGCGCGCCGCACGGAGACCGTGCTGGCGACGGTGCATACGGAAAGGGGGCGGGATGGATCCGCACGGTCAGGCGGCGGGTGCGGTCTGCTCGAATGCCTCCAGCGCCCGCATCGAATACACATAGGACGCGCCCGCGTTGACCTGCACGGCCACGGCCAGCGCCTGTGCCAGTTCCTCCTCGGTCGCGCCGGCATTGCGCGCTGCCTCGGCATGGCTGCCGATGCAGCCGTCGCAGCGCAACGTGACGGCAACCGCCACCGCGATCAACTCGCGGGTCCTGGCGTCCAGCGGGCCGCCGTTGGCGGCGGCGCTGCCCAGTGCCTGGTAGGCGGTGATCATCTTCGGGTGCGCCTTGGCCAGTTTGCCGAATGCGTTCTTCACCGCGGGCATGTAGTCGGACCAGTTGAACAACATGATTCGCTCCTTGCTGATGTCAGGCCACCGGAATGGGTTCGTTCGCCAGTGCTTCATTGAACTGGTTCACGAAGGCGTGTTCGTCCGGGCCGGCATTGGCTCGCAGGGGTAGTGCGACGTCCACCAGGACCTCGGTGGTGGCGGTGGCGAGCTTGTCCATGGTCTGTGCAATGAAGGCATCCAATGGCATGGCGCGCGGGTCGCCGCTCTTGTGCACGAGGTCGGTGTCGACCCACGGCGGTGCGATTTCCAGTACCCGTACGCTGGTGTCGCGCAGCACGAATCGCTGCGACAGGCTGTAGGAATGGATGGCCGCCTTGGTTGCCGAATACAAGGCGGTGGCGGCGAGCGGCACATAGGCCAGGACCGAGCTGTTGTTGATCAGCCAGGCTTGCGGTTGCCGTTTCAAATGGTCGACGAAGGCGGCGCTGACGCGCACCGGGCCGAGCAGGTTGGTGTTGACCAGGTGAACGGCCTTCGCGTCGTCCAGGTCGCCGCCCGCGTCGTCGAACGGCATGATGCCGGCATTGTTGATGACGACGTTGAGCGCCGGATACCGGGCGATGATCCGTGTCGCCACCTGCCGGATCTGCGCCGCGTCGGCGACGTCCAGTTCCACGGCGTCCATGCCGGGGTTGGCGCGTGTCACGTCGTCCAGCAGGTCCTTGCGTCGTCCGGCGATGATGACCTGGTTGCCCCGGCGATGGAAGGCCTCGGCCAATGCCCGGCCGATGCCGGAGGTGCCGCCGGTGACGAAGATGGTGTTGTTGTTCAGTTGCATGATGGTTTCTTGGTTTCTTGGTTTCTTGGTTTCGAAGGAGTGGAGGTCATGGAGCGGCGCGGTAGCGCGGCGCCGGGGTATTGCTGGAGAGGTGTCCGGCCATGGCGCGACGCGCGGCCTCGTAGCTGTTCCACTTCTCGACGGGATGCAGCGAGGGAATGGTCACCTGTTCGCCACGGTCGAAGCCCAGCAGCGCGGCATCCACCAGTTCCTCGGCGCGCATCACGATGTGCGCCGGCAGGTTTTCCACCGGCAGGCCGCCGATGGCCCAGAAGTCGGTGGCGGTGGCGCCGGGCAGGACGGCCTGCACACGCACACCCTTGTCGGCCAGTTCGTGTTGCAAGGACTGGCTGAACGCCAGCACAAAGGCCTTGCTGCCGCCGTACACGCCGTTCAAGGTTTCGGGCGAGACCGCGACGATGGAAGAAATGTTGATGACGGCGCCGGCACCACGCGCCAAGAAGCCGGGCACGGCGGCGTAGCTCAGGCGCATGGGCGCCGTGACGTTGAGCGCGATCATGCGCGTCATCTGCTCGACATCGCTGTCCAGGAGCGGCGTGTGGGTGCCGATGCCGGCGTTGTTCACCAGAAGCGTGATGCTGGCGTCCTGGCGCAACCTGGTTTCCACGCTGGCCAGCGAAAGCGCGTCGTTGAGGTCGGCAGGGAAGACTTCGACCGCGCGGCCGGTGCGGGTGCTGATATCCCGTGCCAAGGTGTTCAGGCGTTCGCGGTTTCGGGCCACCAACAGCAGATCGTAGCCGCGCCGCGCCAGGCGGTCGGCGTAGAGGGCGCCGATGCCGCTGGAGGCGCCGGTGATGAGGGCTGTGCCCTGTCGGGTTTGCGTCATGGTCGATCTCCGGTTCGGGTTGTTGCAATGGGATGGATGATCCGCCGAAAACAATATGGCGTAAATGACGTATAAAGTAGTGTTTTAAGACATACCCGCGAGGACACACATGCACCGTCTCGGCTACGTTCTTCCGCACGGCTTTCAGGTGATGGCGCTGGGCACCCAGGCCGTGTTCGAGTTCGCCAACCTGGTCGCTGGCGCACCCTTCTACGAGGTGGCCAACTACTCGATGATGGGCGGCGAGGTGCGTTCCTCGCTGGGCCTGGCGGTGCAAACGCGCGTGTTCACGGCACGCAGCCATGCCGATACCTGGATGGTGGTGGGCGTCATCGATCCGCTGGCTGCGCCATTTCCGCCCGGCCTGCTGCGCGTGCTGGGCAAGTGCAGCGCACGGGCGCGTCGAACCGCAGGCCTGTGCACCGGCGCGTTCGTGCTGGCCCAGGCGGGATTGCTGGACGGACGGCGCGCCACCACGCACTGGTCTTTCGCCGAGGCCCTGCAGCAGCGGCATCCGCGCATCCAGGTCGAATCCGACCGCATCTACATCGCGGACGGCCCGGTGTGGACATCGGCAGGCATGACGGCCGAGTTCGACCTGGCGCTGGGCCTGGTCGAGAAGGACCTGGGCGCGGACGTCGCGCGCGACGTGGCGCACAGGCTGGTGATGCACCAATACCGCAGCGGCGGGCAGTCGCAGCACTCCGAGATCCTCAAGCTGGCACCCAGGTCCGACCGCATCCAGCGGGCGCTGGAACATGCGCGCCGCAACCTGGCGCGGCCGCTCAGCGTGGAAGACCTGGCCGAAGCCGCCAGCCTGAGCCCGCGCCAGTTCAGCCGTGTCTTCACGGCCGAGACCGGTAAATCGCCGGCCAGGGCGGTGGAAGGACTGCGCCTGGAGGCGGCCCGGCTGATGATCGAGCAGAGCCGCCATTCACTGGACGTCGTGGCGCGCGAGACGGGATTCCGTGATGGTCGTCACATGCGTGAAGTGTTCCTGCGCGGCTTTGGCTTGCCGCCGCAGGCCTTGCGCCGCGATGCGCGGGTGCGCAGCTCCGGCCCTGATGCAGCGCCGTCCACGCGACGGCTTCCCGTCCGCCGCTCGTAGCCCAGCGTCGATGGCGCATCGTCGCTGCACGTCTCGCACTTGCAGTTCGAGGCTCGACGTGCGGTGGCGAACAGCGCCGGCGTCGCTGGCGGGTCGATGGTTGCGCGCCATACCCGCATGACCTCCGGACACCGCGTGACCGATGCCGGACCGACGGTGTCCTGCCCCACCGGGAAGTCGATCAAGATCCGGGCTTTCGTGACCCGCACACGGAACATCGGGCAGGCGCAGCACGGCGTCTGCCGCAAATGCTGCAAGCCGCGTGGGGTCTACGCCGTTCATGCCACACTTCGGGCTCCTCAAGGGGAGTAGCAGCCCGGCCGGCCCGGCCGGGTTTGCATGGTTCGTCAATACGCCAGCCATCGTCGTTGCAACGGTGTGCGGGCCGGAGCATGCAGAGGTGCCATCTGGCGCTCTCCCGCAAGACCTTCAGGAAGGTGTCTTTGACTTTGCTCATTGGAGGTCTTGCATGCAGACAATTGATCCGTCCTGGCCTTGCGCCGCCATCGCCGGCATCGCGCCGGAATCAGGTTGTGGTGCCGCGGTCGTCCCCAAGAAGGCACGCGCGCACGGTGTCGCAGCCAGGGCCGCGCCGGCCAGGTCGCCGAAGCGCACCGGGCTGGCCGCCGCAAGCCCTCTCACCCGTTCAAGCCGCATCCATCAAGGAGAGACAAACCATGCGTAGATACCCGACCAACAGCCCGCAGGCCGCGGCCCGCATCGTTGCACTGACCGTCCTGGCGGACGGCGACCTCAGCACGGCCGAATTCGAACTGCTCGCCCATCCCGAGCTGCACGCGCAACTCGGCCTGGACCGGGATGCGCTGGCAATCGTGCTGCACGACGCGTACACCGATCTGGAGTCGGGGGCCCGGCTGGGCATACCCGATACCTGTCCGGTCGACGAGTTCACCTTGCGCGACATCGTCAACGAAATCGACGATCCCGAACTGCAAAAGCGGTTGCTGCGGCTGTGTGCCGACATCGCGCACTCCGACGGAGCGGTCGACATCGCCGAGTCCATCGTCATCTCCAGCGCGATGGAGCAGTGGGGGCTGTACCGCGAGATCTTCCGGCCAGCGCATTGAGCCTTGACCCTGCCTCGGTCTGGGACTTCCCGCGACCGCCGCGCCTGGTGTCGGAGCCGCGTGAAGTGGTGGTGCGCTGGGGGGATGTCGAAGTGGCGCGTACGCGCCGCACCGTGCTCGTGCTGGAGACCGCCCACCCGCCGAGCGTCTACCTGCCGTGGCCCGACGTGGCCCGGCATCTGCTCGAGCCGGCGGCCGGCAGTTCCTTCTGCGAGAGGAAAGGACCGGCGCAATACTGGAACCTGGTGCAGGGCGATCGCCAGCTGCCCCGTGTTGCCTGGAGCTACCCGCAGCCGCTGGCCGGTGCCCAAGCGCTGGCCGACTGCGTGTCGTTCTATCCGGCCGGGCTCGATTGCCGTGTGGACGGAGCCGCCGTCACGCCGCAGCCCGGTGGCTTGTATGGCGGCTGGATCACGCCCGAGTATGTGGGCCCGTTCAAGGGCGGGCCAGGCAGCGCGGCATGGTAGCCGAAGAAGGGCACGTCGCCGTGGCGCGCGGTGTTGCCGCAGGTGGTGCTGATCCAGCGCGACCCGATCCGGTCAGACTGTCGTGTCGTATTCGATCGTCAGCGGCGCGTGATCCGAAAACTTCTCGTCCTTGTAGATCGATGCCCGCTTGGCCATGGCGGCAAGCCCCGGCATTGCCAGGTGGTAGATGATTGCGCGAAATACCCACAATCTTGATGAAGACCGCAAACGCCCAATGTAGCACTCATGTGCTACATTGGGCGTTGATCCGACTCTGGGAACTGCTATGGCAACCACCACCATCCGAATCGAAGACGAACTCAAGTTGCGGGTCGCCGTCGCCGCGGAAATCGCCGGCAAGACCACCCATGCATTTATCCTTGACGCGATATCCGAGACAGTGGCACAGATGGAACTGGACACGCAATTCCAATCACTCGCAGAGCAGCGGTGGTCAAACATCGCCACTACGGGCAAGACTGTGCCATGGGATGCGACCAAGGAACATCTGGCTGCCCGGGCGCGTGGATTGCGCTCAAGACGGCCGGCAGCGCGCAAGCCAGGCGTTTGACGCGCGGCAGTCATGTCGCGTATCGAAACTGCGCCGGAGGTCTTTGATGATTTCGATCGGTTTCTGGAGCATATTGCGCAATTCGATGTCGGTTCTGCTCCGGAGCGCATCGCCGAGATCGTGGATGCGATTCAGATTCTTGCCAAGAATCCGCTGATGGGGCGTCCGGTGCGTGGCGGGATGAGGGAGCTGGTCATCGGGCGCGGTTCGCGCGGATACGTCGCCTTGTACCGATACGTGGAGCAGCTCGACACGGTGTTTCTGCTTGCGGTGCGCACTCAGCGGGAGTCGGGCTACAAGCGAGGACGATGACATGGCGAAGCGGACCTGCGCGCGTGTGAAGGGCACGCCGCCTGACTATGGCGCAGCAGCGATGGGATGCACCGGCCCTGGGCCTTCAGCAGAATATGCCCGAAGCGCGGGGTGGGCTGGGGAACTCGAGGAGCCGCATGGCAACGGAAGGGGTTGCCCACCCATGCAGGCAATCCGGCGGTCCAATTGCATGGTCATGGGTTCTGGTTACCGGGCGTTCGTGCAGGCCAGGAAGCGACTCGTTGTTGTCTGTAAGGCTGGAGCCGGCAATTACGGCATTGCAGCCGTTGCAGTCATCGGCGGCCGATCGGTGAATTCTCGGTGTCGTCGACATGCCGGACATCGCGGCGCGCTGGCGACGGCCGCACCAACGGCTGGTCTATCGCGGATTGCAGACTTTGACGGCCACGGCCTGTGTCATTAGCCATCGATGACCTTTCGAACGACTGCTGCTCAGGCCAGCGAACTGGCGCTGCCGACCCTGAACAGACGTCGCGCTGGATGACTTCGAAGGCGGGAAGCGGTCTGTCAAAAAAGCCTGTTGCCATCCATAGCGATCCACCGCATGCGTCAAGTCGGCCCAGCGATGGGGCCATAGCGAAGCACCGCGCAATTCCGTGCTCACCTTTTACGCTGCGGAAACCACTCAGTTACGCAGACCTTCCCTCATTCACGACCGTCGCCTTCAAGGAACCGACTCGCATCAGCGGCCAATGCGCGAAGGAATCCGGCCCGGTCAGGATGCGGGTCGGACACATGGGGCGGCAGTTCGTCCATGAACGTGAAGTGTCCGGCGCGTTGTTCAATACGCAGATCGACGCCGGTTTTTCCGTCGAGAGCGCCCACGAGGAATCTTGCTTGCGCTTGAGGCGTGATGCTGTCTTGGCCGCCCGACCAAACTTGGATTGGCACTGATACGGATGCCAACGCACCCGGCCGACGAAAGAAGTCTGTAGGTGGCGCCAGCAACACCAGTCGGCTGAACGCCCTGAAGGACGAGTCCGCCAACTCGTCACCTGAAAGCGTCGTTGCAACAGCGCCGGCAGCCACCAGCAGCACCACCGTCCCAATGGAGTGACCAAGGCCGCACAGCGAGAGATCCGCGGGGCAATGCTGTTCAATCGTGGAAGCCAGTCGATGAACGCGACCAGCCAGATCTTCCATGCCGGGGATAGCCGAAGTCAGCATGTCGAAGTGCGGCGCAATGACAAGCAGATCCCTATTGACGAGATCTTGTAGTAGACCGAAATGGCGCAACGGATTCCCACCGCGACCCGCGGCAAAGACGACACATCGCTTTGCGACGGTGGGCTGTAGAACCGTGACGCTGAAAGGCCCGGCGCTTGATCGAACGGAGTGGGTAGCACTCAGCATGGTTCAAGAATACCCGAGGCGGACTATCGCGACCGACTGCTTGTGGCCGATTGCTGCCCGGTAGCCTCAGCCGGTCAACGGTCCGTCTTTGCCAACGTGCGGACCATCAATCAGGGTCGTCCAAAAACGAAGTAGCGACAAAAAGCGCGACGCTGGCTCTCAAGGCGCCGTGTCAAAGCTTGTAGTCGTAGTCGATCGTCAACGGTGCGTGGTCGCTGAACTTCTCGTCCTTGTAGATGGATGCGCGCTTTGCCGTTGCGGCCAGCGCCGGCGTCGCTAAGTGGTAGTCCAGCCGCCACCCCACGTTGTTCGCATACGCCTGCCCGCGGTTGCTCCACCAGGTGTAAGCTTCACCGGTGGTCTCGGGATGCAATTGGCGGTAGACGTCGACCATCTTCGCTTCGTCGAGGAACCGGGTCATCCAGGCCCGTTCCTCGGGCAGGAAGCCGGAGTTCTTCTGGTTGCTCTTCCAGTTCTTGAGGTCGATCTCCTTGTGCGCGATGTTGATGTCGCCGCAGATCACCAGTTCGCGCTTTTTCTTGAGCTTGGTCAGGTAGGGGTAGAACAGGTCGAGGAACCGGTACTTCGCCAGTTGCCGTTCCTCGCCCGAGGAACCGCTGGGGAAGTAGCAGCTGATGACGGAGAGCTTGCGCTGCGGCGTGTCGAAACGCAGTTCGACGTACCGGCCTTCGGCGTCGAATTCGGGTGCGCCGAAGCCGATGACGACGTCGCTGGGCTCCTTGCGCGTGTAGACCGCCACGCCGGAGTAGCCCTTTTTCTGCGCGAAGTGGAAATGGCCGGTCAGGCCGGCCAGTTGTTCGAACCGGCCGGCGATGTCCGCCTGTTGTGCCTTGACTTCCTGCACGCAAATACAATCGAGCCTGGCCTTGGCCAGCCAGGGCTCGAGCCCCTTGGTGGTGGCAGAACGGATGCCGTTGAGGTTCAGGCTGGTCAATGTGAACAAGGAAGTCTCCATGTCGGAAAAGATGGACGTTAGCGCAGATCAACCCGCGTCACCGGCGTCAGGGCGCGATACGCTGGCGCTCGATTTCGTGCAGTTCGCTGTCGAATCGGGTGTCTTGCGTTTCGGCGAGTTCAAGACCAAGGCCGGGCGCATGAGCCCGTATTTCTTCAACGCCGGCCTGTTCGACGACGGCGCCAAGCTGGGCCGGCTCGCACAATTCTATGCGCGCCGGCTGATTGCCAGCGGCATCGAGTTCGACATGGTGTTCGGCCCCGCCTACAAGGGGATTCCGCTGGGTACGGCGCTGGTCATCGAACTCGCGCGCATGGGCCGCAACGTGCCGTATGCCTACAACCGCAAGGAAGCCAAGGACCACGGCGAAGGCGGCTCGCTGGTCGGTGCTCCGCTGAAAGGCCGGGTGCTGATCGTCGACGACGTGATGTCCGCCGGCACCGCGGTGCGCGAGTCGATCGCCATCATCCGCGCCGCCGGGGCGACCCCGCATGGCGTCGTGATCGCACTTGACCGGCAGGAAAAGGCCACCGACAACGGCCAGGACAGCGCGACCAGTGCCGTGCAGTACGTGCGCGACCAGCTCGGCCTGAAAGTCTGCAGCGTGGCCCGGCTCACTGATTTGCTGCAGTACCTGGAGCAGGGTCGCAATGCGGGCCTCGCTGCCGACCATGCACGCGTGATCGCGTATCGCGAGCGGTACGGCGTGGACGACCTGGTGGAGCCTGCATGAGTGCGCCGATCTCGGCCTACGAGCCGCAGCGGCGCGCAGCCCGCGGCTGGTGTCGCCTGTCCGCACTGGGCCTGGGTGCAGGCATGTTGTGGGCACTGGCGACCGCGGCCGATGCGCAGCAGCAACCGCCGATCAACGGCATCTACACCTGTACCGATGCCAATGGCCGCAAGCTGCGATCGGACCGCCCGATCGCGGCCTGCCTCGATCGCGAGCAGACCGTGCTCAACCCCAGTGGCACCGTGCGTGCCCGCGTGGGCCCGTCGCTGAGTGCGCAGCAACGCGCCGAGCTCGAGGAACGCAAGAAGGAGGAGGTTCTGGAGCGCGCGCGCGAGGCCGAGGAGAAGCGGCGCGACCGGGCCATGCTGGCGCGTTATCCGACGCGTGAGGCGCATGACAAGGAGCGCGGCGAGGCGCATGCCCGCATCGATGCCGTGGTGCTCGAAGCCGAGAAACGCATTGTTGCGCTGCACGACGAGCGCAAGAAGATCGACCGCGAGCTGGAGTTCTACCAGGGCGATCCGGCCAAGGCGCCGCCGGCGCTGCGTCGCCAGATCGAGTATGTCACGCAAAGCCTGCAGGCCCAGCGGCGCTTCATCCAGGTACAGGAAAACGAACGCCAGCGGGTCGATAACCGCTTCAACGACGAGTTGCAGCGGCTCACGGAGCTGTGGCAGGCCCAGCAGCGCGCCGGTGGCTCCGCACCCTGAAGCGCCGGCGCCGGGTGGCTGATGCGATCCGACCCGCAGCCCGTCGTACGCGACATCGTGCTTGTCGGTGGCGGGCACAGCCACGTCGGCGTGTTGCGCAGCTTCGCGATGCGACCGGTTGCCGGGGTACGCATCACGCTGGTGTGTACCGACGCGCACACGCCGTATTCGGGCATGTTGCCCGGTTATGTCGCCGGTCACTACGACTACGACGCGGTTCACATCGACCTGAGCCGGCTCGCGCAGTTCGCCGGTGCGCGTTTCATCCGCGCCGAGGTCATCGGCATGGACCGCACCGAACGCCGTCTGCTGTTGCGCGACCGGCCGGCACTGGCGTATGACCTGGCGTCGATCAACATCGGCTCCACGCCGCAGGTCGGTGCGGTCCCGGGCGCGGCCGAGCACGCGGTCGCGGTCAAACCCATCCACCGCTTCAACCAGCGCTGGCTGGCCCTGCTCGCGCGCATCGACGCCCATGCCGGCCCGGCCACCATTGCCGTCGTCGGCGGCGGCGCCGGTGGCGTCGAGCTGACGCTGGCGATGCAGTTTCGCCTGCGCGCGACCTTGCGCGCGCATGGCCGCGATCCCGATGCGCTGACCTTCCATCTGTTCACCGCCGACGCCTTAGTGCTGCCCACCCACAACGTTGCCGTGCAGCGGCGGTTTGCCGACGTGTTGCGCGAACGCGGCGTCCAGGTGCATCTCGATGCCGCGGTGCAGGAGGTCCGGGGCGGCCGGCTGCGCACGCAAAACGGCGCGTGGTTCGATGCCGACGAGATCGTCTGGGTCACGCAGGCCGGCGGTGCGGCCTGGTTGCAGGGAACGGGCCTGGCGCTGGACGATCGCGGTTTCGTTCGCGTCAACGATGCGCTGCAGTCGGTCGACGATCCACGGGTGTTCGCCGCCGGCGACGTGGCCAGCATGGACAACTACCGGTTGGAGAAGGCCGGTGTGTTCGCGGTGCGCATGGCGGCGCCGCTGGCGCGCAACCTGCGCCGGGCGCTGGCGCAGCAGCCGCTGCAGCCCTACCGGCCGCAACGCCGCTGGCTGGCGCTGATCAGCACCGGCGACCGCTTTGCCGTTGCCTCGCGCGGCGGCCTGTCGTTTGCCGGCGCCTGGGTCTGGCGCTGGAAGGACTGGATCGATCG
Source organism: Comamonadaceae bacterium G21597-S1 (assembly GCA_027214345.1). Classification (GTDB taxonomy): domain Bacteria; phylum Pseudomonadota; class Gammaproteobacteria; order Burkholderiales; family Burkholderiaceae_C; genus CAISIP01. The sequence continues at coordinate 27,359 of JAPWHR010000003.1, read as the reverse complement.
CCGCTTCATGCGCCGCTTCAGCGAGTTTCCGCCGATGGACGCGCCGTCCGATGCCCCGGGCGGCGCGCCCGGCGTGGTGCTGACCCCGGAGGAGTCGCTGCAGGCGGTCTCGGCGTTCGCGATGCGCTGCGGCGGATGCGGCGCCAAGGTGGGCGCAAACGTGTTGTCGCGCGCGCTGGCCGACCTGGTGCCGGCGCCGAACGACGACGTGCTGATCGGCCTGCACGCACCCGACGACGCCGCCATCGTGCGGGTGCCACCGGGCAAGGCCATGGTGCATACGGTGGACTTCTTCCGCGCCTTCATCGAAGACCCCTACGTGTTCGGCCAGATCGCCGCCAACCATGCGCTGGGCGACATCTTCGCGATGGGGGCACAGCCGCAAAGCGCCACCGCGATTGCCACGGTGCCGCCGGGGCTGGAAGACAAGGTCGAGGACCTGCTGCGCCAGATGATGACCGGCGCGGTGCAGGTGCTCGATGCGGCCGGATGCGCGCTGGTCGGCGGCCATACCGGCGAGGGCCGCGAACTGGCGCTGGGGTTTGCGGTCAACGGCCTGGTCGACGCATCGCTGCAAGGCGTGTTGCGCAAGGGCGGCATGCGCGCCGGCGACGTGCTGGTGCTGACCAAACCGATCGGCACCGGCACCTTGTTCGCCGCCCATGCCCGCGGCGTCGCGCGCGGGCGCTGGGTGCAGGGCGCGCTGGATGTGATGCGCCAGTCCAACCAGGCCGGTGCCCGGGTGTTGATGGCGCATGGCGCAACCGCCTGCACCGACCTGACCGGTTTCGGCCTGCTCGGCCACCTGGTCGAGATGACGCGGCCGTCGGGTGTCGATGCGCGGCTGCGCCTGTCGGCGCTGCCGCTGCTCGACGGCGCGCAGGCGTGTGTTGCGCAAGGCATCGTCAGTTCGCTGCAGGCGTCCAATGTGCGCCTGCGACGGGCACTGCTCAACCAGGCCGAGTTCGTGCAGCATCCGCGGTATTCGCTGCTGTTCGATCCGCAGACCGCGGGCGGATTGCTGGCCAGCATTCCGGCGGCCCAGGCGGGCGCGTGTATTGACGCGCTGCACGCCGCCGGTTATGCCGACGCGGCGGTGATCGGTGCGGTGTTGCCGCAGGGCGACGCGCTGGCGCCGGTCACGCTGGCAGACTGACGCCGATACGGCATCACGGCGTTGGTCGCGGCCGGGGCCCTGCGCTGCATCGAGCGCGGCCGCAGCCGTCGGCGCGCAGCCTCAGCCCAGTTTCTTGCGCAGCAACTCGTTGACCTGGCTCGGATTGGCCTTGCCGCGGCTGGCTTTCATGACCTGGCCGACCAGGGCGTTGAAGGCCTTGTCCTTGCCCTGGCGGAATTCCTCGACGCTTTTCGTGTTGGCGGCGATCACCTCGTCGATGATGGTCTCGAGGGCGCTGCTGTCGTTCATCTGGCGCAATCCCTTGGCCTCGATGACGGCGTCCACGTCCGTCCCCTCGCCGGTCCACAAGGCTTCGAACACCTGGCGTGCGGCGTTGTTCGACACCGTGCCGTCGGCGATGCGGCGCACCAGCGCGGCCAGGGTCGCGGCGTCGACGCTCGACGCGTCCACCTCGATTTCCTGGGCATTGAGCCGGCGCGACAATTCGCCGGTGATCCAGTTGCACACCAGCTTGGGTTGCCCGCCCGCGGCCACCGCATCCAGGAAATAACGCGCCATGGACTTGCTCTGCGTGAGTATGGCCGCGTCGTATTCCGACAGCCCGTGCTCGCTGGCCAGGCGCGCGCGCAGCACATGCGGCAACTCCGGCATGTCGGCGCGCACCGTGTCGACCCAGTCGCGGGCGATCACCAGCGGCGGCAGGTCCGGATCCGGAAAGTAGCGGTAGTCAGCGGCGTCTTCCTTGGTGCGCATCGCACGGGTCTCGCCGGTGGCCGGGTCGAACAACACGGTGGCCTGCTCGATCGCATGGCCGTCCTCGATCTGCTCGATCTGCCAGCGCACCTCGAAGTCGATCGCCTGCTGCATGAACTTGAAGCTGTTCAGGTTCTTGATCTCGCGCCGCGTGCCCAGCGCCGCGCCGGGCTTGCGCACCGACACGTTGGCGTCGCAGCGGAAACTGCCTTCCTGCATGTTGCCGTCGCAGATGCCGATCCAGGTCACGAGCCGGTGCAGTTCGCGCGCGTAGGCCACGGCCTCAAGCGACGAGCGCATGTCGGGCTCGGTGACGATCTCCAGCAGCGGCGTGCCGGCCCGGTTCAGGTCGATGCCGGTCTGGCCGACGAAGTCCTCGTGCAGCGACTTGCCGGCGTCTTCCTCCAGGTGGGCGCGCACCAGGCGCACCGCGCGTTTGTCTCCGTCCAGGAAAAACTCGACCTGGCCGCCTTGCACGACGGGGATCTCGAACTGGCTGATCTGGTAACCCTTGGGCAGGTCGGGATAGAAATAGTTCTTGCGCGCAAACACGCTGCGTTCGGCCACGTGGGCGCCCACGGCCAGGCCGAAGCGGATCGCGCGTTCTACCGCGCCCTTGTTCATCACCGGCAAGGTGCCGGGCAAGGCCAGGTCGACGGCGCAGGCCTGGGTGTTGGGTTCGGCGCCGAAGGCGGTGGAGGCGCGGCTGAAGATCTTCGATGCGGTCGAGAGCTGGGCGTGGGTCTCGAAACCGATGACGACTTCGTAGCCCTGGACCAGCGGGCCCTGGGGAATCGACGGCGGCTGGGAGGTCGCCGCCGTGGCCGGTGGTGCGGATGCGGCGGAGCCGGAAGTTGCGCTCATGGTGCTCAATGCCCCTGGGGTTTGCGGGTGTGGAAGTCGGTGACCTGCTGGAGGCGGTGCGCCAGGTTCAGCAGCCGGCTTTCCTGCAGGTAGTTGCCCATCAGCTGCAGGCCGATCGGCATGCCGCCGGCGCCGAAACCGGCCGGCAGGCTCATCGCCGGCAAGCCGGCCAGCGAGGCGGGCAGCGTGAAGATGTCGGCCAGGTAGTTGGCCAGCGGATCGGCGCTTTTCTCGCCGATGCGCCAGGCCACTGTCGGGGCGACCGGGCCGGCGATGACGTCGCAGGTCTTGAACGCCTGCTGGAAATCGTCCGACAACATGCGCCGGATCTTCTGCGCCTGCAGGTAATACGCATCGTAATAACCGTGCGACAACACGTAGGTGCCGATCATGATGCGCCGCCGGACTTCGTCGCCGAAGCCTTCGCTGCGCGTCTTGCGGTACATGTCGGCGAGGTCCTGGAACTGCGCGGCGCGGTGGCCGAACTTGACGCCGTCGAAGCGGCTCAGGTTGCTCGAGGCCTCGGCCGGCGCAATGATGTAGTAGACCGGAATGGCCAGTTCGGTGCGCGGCAGCGATACCGGCACCCGCACCGCGCCGAGTTTCTCGTATTGCGCCAGCGCCGCGTCGACCGCCTGTCGCACGTCGTCGGCCACGCCGTCGCCGAAGAACTCCTCGGGCACGCCGATGCGCAGGCCATCGATGGAGTCGTTCAACGACCGGCTGTAGTCTTCCGGCGGCAGGTCCAGCGAGGTCGAGTCGCGGTCGGGGTCGGGGCCGCACAGGTGGCTCAGCAGCAGCGCGCAGTCCTCGGCGCTGCGCGCCATCGGGCCGGCCTGGTCCAGGCTGGAGGCGAACGCGATCATGCCGTAACGCGACGCCCGGCCGTAGGTCGGCTTGATGCCGGTGATGCCGCAGAACGAGGCCGGCTGGCGGATGGAGCCCCCGGTGTCGGTGCCGGTGCTGGCGGGCATCAGCCGTGCTGCCACGGCGGCGGCGCTGGCGCCTGACGAACCGCCGGGGATGTGGTCGGTGTTCCACGGGTTGCGCACCGGCTCCGGCTGCGCGTGGCCCACGGCGGTCACCGCGGTGTTTTCGTTCGACGAGCCCATCGCGAACTCGTCGCAGTTGAGCTTGCCCAGCGTCACGGCGCCTTGTGCGGCCAGCCGCGCGACGACGGTGGCATCGAACGGCGAGCGGTACCCCGCCAGCATGCGCGAGCCGGCGGTGCTGGGGAAGTCGCGGGTCACGAAGATGTCCTTGTGTGCCAGCGGCAGGCCTTCGAGGGCGCCGGCCGTGCCCTGGGCCAGCCGTTCGTCGGCCGCGCGCGCCTGGGCCAGCGTCACCGCCTCGTCGCGGGCGAGATAGACGCCCAGGCTCTGGTCATGGGCCTTGGCGCGAGCCAGGAAATGTTGCGCGGTTTCCTGCGCCGAGACGGTGCGCTGGCGCAGCTGTTCGGCCAGCTGGACCAGGCTCAGGTCGTGCAGATCGGAGTCGGGGCGTGTCATGCGGTCGTCGTTTCGGTGTAACGGTTGGGTAGGTGGGGCCATGGGGCCTGCCGCGTGCGCGTCGGGCCCGGCGCGCGGCCGGTTCGGCTGGCCGGTGTCTTTCTTATTCGATGACCTTGGGCACCAGGAACAGGCCGGCCTCGACGCTGGGAGCACTGCGCTGGTTGGCCTCGCGCTGGTCGGGTTCGCTCGCCACGTCCGGGCGCAGCCGCAGCGCGATGTCACCGATGGTTTCAAATGGGTGCGCCAGGGGGACCACACCGGTGGTGTCGACCGCGCGCATCTTCTGCACGATGTCGAAGAAGTCGTTCAGTTGGCTGAGCATGCGCTCACTTCCTGAGGCATCCAGTTCCAGGCGGGCCAGGGTGGCGATGCGGGAGATATCGGACGATGTAAGGGACATGGCAGGATTTAGCGGGAAAGCAGCCTCAAAACGGGCCAAAAGGCGCGTCATTGGTCAATTTGAAGGCAGGGGATAAGGTATTATCCCGCCTTTGCGCGGCGATCCCAATATTGCGGATCGTGTCAGGCGCAGGCACACCAGAGCTGGTCAATATGGCGACGGCACACCGAAGTGTCTGCCGTGCCCGAGAGGATTTCGATGTTTGGAGCATTCCGTCAGTATTTCTCCACTGACTTGGCGATTGACCTGGGTACTGCCAATACGCTGATCTACGTACGGGAAAAGGGCATTGTGCTCGATGAGCCATCGGTGGTGGCGATCCGGCACGAAGGCGGCCCCCAGGGCAAGAAGACGATTCAGGCCGTCGGCAAGGAAGCCAAGGCCATGCTGGGCAAGGTGCCGGGCAATATCGAGGCAATCCGCCCGATGAAGGACGGCGTGATCGCCGACTTCACCGTCACCGAGCAGATGCTCAAGCAGTTCATCAAGATGGTGCATCCGCGCAGCATCTTCCGGCCCAGCCCGCGCATCATCATTTGTGTTCCCTGCGGTTCGACCCAGGTCGAACGACGCGCGATCCGCGAATCGGCGCTGGGCGCCGGCGCCAGCGACGTGCGCCTGATCGAGGAGCCGATGGCCGCCGCGATCGGCGCCGGGCTGCCGGTCAGCGAAGCCAGCGGCTCGATGGTGGTCGACATCGGCGGCGGCACGACCGAAGTCGGCGTGATCTCGCTCGGCGGCATGGTCTACAAGGGCAGCGTGCGGGTCGGCGGCGACAAATTCGACGAGGCCATCATCAACTACATCCGCCGCAACTACGGCATGCTGATCGGCGAGCCGACGGCCGAGGCCATCAAGAAGAAGATCGGTTCGGCCTTCCCCGGCAGCGAGGTCAAGGAAATGGAAGTGCGCGGGCGCAACCTGTCCGAAGGCGTGCCGCGCAGCTTCACCGTGTCGTCCAACGAAATCCTGGAGGCGCTGACCGACCCGCTGAACAACATCGTGTCGGCGGTCAAGAATGCGCTCGAACTCACGCCGCCCGAACTCGGCGCCGACATCGCCGACCGCGGCATGATGCTCACCGGCGGTGGCGCCATGTTGCGCGACCTCGATCGGCTGCTGGCCGAGGAGACCGGCCTGCCGGTGCTGGTGGCCGAAGACCCCCTGACCTGCGTGGTGCGCGGCTGCGGCATCGCGCTCGACCAGTGGGACCGCATGGGGTCCATCTTCACCAGCGAATAGGCGGCGCCAGCGGCGCCGGGTCCGACGCGGATCGACGCGATGCCCCGAGCGCGCGGGGCGCGCCGTGCAAGGCGCACCCGGCCGCCGGCGCGACCCCGTCGTTGGGTGTGCCAGGACAAGAGACAATAAGCAGCCATGCCGCTTGGAACCCTAGACAGAACGCCGCCGCCCTTTTTTCGCCAGGGCCCGTCGGCATTGTCCAAGCTGACGGTCTGCAGCGCGCTGGCCCTGTTCCTGATGGTCGCCGATACCCGGTTCGGGGTCACCCAACCCGTGCGCGCCATGATTGCCGACGTGTTGTATCCGGTGCAGTGGCTGCTGATGCAGCCGGTGAATGCCGCGCGCGGCGGCGCCGGTTATTTCCAGAGCCTGCAATCAGCACAGGCCAGCGCCGAGCAGATGCGCATCACGATGGCGCGCCAGGCGCAGAAGGCGAACCAGGTCGACGAACTGGCACTCGAGAACACCCGGTTGCGGCAGCTGCTCGAACTGCGCGAACGCATCACCACGCCGGCCCGTGCCGCGCAGATCCTGTACGACGCGGCCGATCCGTTCAGCCGCAAGGTCATCATCGACCGTGGCGACGTGCACGGCATCGTGGCCGGCTCGCCGGTGATCGACGGTTACGGCGTGCTCGGGCAGGTGACACGGGTCTTCGGCGCCGTCAGCGAGGTGACGCTGATCACCGATGGCGACCAGGCGATCCCGGTGCTTAACACCCGAACCGGCGTGCGGGGCGTCGCATTCGGCGACCTGTCCAATCCGGCTGGCGGCATGGAGTTGCGATTCACGCCGGCCGATACCGACGTGCAGGCCGGCGACGTTTTGTCCACCAGCGGTGTCGATGGCGTCTACCCGCCGGGTCTGATGGTGGCGCGGGTCGACAAGGTCGAGCGGCGCAGCGAGTCGGTGTTCGCCCGCATCGCGCTCAGTCCGCTGGCGCAGGTGCGCGGCACGATGCACGTCATGGTGTTGCAGCCGGTGGCCAGCCAGATCCCGCCGCGTCCGGTCGAGACGGCACCGGCCGAACCGGTACGAAAGTCGCTGCGCCAATGACGACGACGCGAGTCGCAGGAGGGTCCGCATGATCATGCGCCAGGGCCAGCAGCTGTTGCTGCCGGCCAATCCGTTCTTCATCTGGATGACCTTGTTGGCCGCATTCGTGCTCAACATGGTGCAGAACATGGGGCTGTGGGGCCGCGCGGCCTGGGTGCCCGACCTGCTGGCGCTGGTGCTGGTGTTCTGGAGCGTGCACCAGCCACTGCGGGTGGGCATCGGCGCCGCCTTCGTGTTCGGCCTGGCCATGGACGTGCACCAGGGCGGACTGCTCGGCGCCAATGCGCTGGCCTATACCGTGCTGAGCTTCTTTGCGATCACGATCCACCGCCGCTTGTTGTGGTTCACGGTGCCGTCGCAGGCGCTGCAGGTGCTGCCATTGTTCGTGGCCTCGCAATGTATCGGCCTTGCTGCGAAAATGCTCGCAGGCGGTTCGTTCCCGGGCTGGGTGATCCTGCTCGCGCCGGTCCTGCAGGCGGCATTGTGGCCGGTGGTCAGTGTGTTGCTGCTGGTGCCGCAGCGCCGCGCGCCCGACCCGGACCTGAACCGACCCTTGTGATGCCCGGGGCGACCACGTGCCCGTGATACCAGAGTGACCCACCCATGACCGAACTGCGCAACGTCGAAGCGGACCTGGCCCGGTTCCGGCTGCGGGTGCTGGTCGTCAGTGTCGTGGTGGTGCTGTGTTTCCTGCTGGTGGTGGGCCGGCTGGTCGTGCTGCAGGTGGTGCGCCACGACAACCTCAAGGCGCAGGCCGAGAGCAACCGCACGGCCGTGGTGCCGGTGGTGCCCAACCGGGGCCAGATCCTGGACCGCAACGGCATCGTGCTGGCCAACAATTATTCGGCCTATACGCTGGAGATCACGCCGTCCAAGGTCGAGAACCTGGAAGACACCCTGGAGGCCTTGTCGCAGATCGTCGAGATCACGCCGCGCGACCGGCGCCGCTTCAAGAAGCTGCAGGACGAGTCCAGGAGCTTCGAGTCCCTGCCGATCCGCACCAAGCTCGACGACGGCGAGGTCGCCCGGTTCACCGCGCAGCGGTTCCGCTTCCCGGGCGTGGAGATCAAGGCGCGGCTGTTCCGCAGTTACCCGTATGGCGAACTGGCCAGCCATGTGATCGGATACATCGGTCGCATCAACCGCACCGAGAAGGACCGGCTCGACGATTCGGAGCAGGCGGCCAATTACCGCGGCACCGAATACATCGGAAAACTCGGTGTCGAGCAGAACTTCGAGACCCTGTTGCATGGCACGACGGGCGTCGACTCGGTCGAGACCTCGGCCGGCGGGCGCGCGGTGCGCAAGCTCTCGAGCATTCCGTCCACGCCGGGCGACACGGTGGTGCTGTCGATCGACATCCGGCTGCAGAAACTGGTCGAAGACCTGTACGGCGAACGCCGGGGCGCGCTGGTCGCGCTCGACCCCAAGACCGGGCAGGTGCTGGCGTTCGTCAGCAAGCCCACGTTCGATCCCAACCTGTTCGTCGACGGCATCGACTACGAGAGCTGGCAGTCGCTCAACGAATCCATCGACAAGCCGCTGCTGAACCGGGCGCTGCGCGGTACCTACCCGCCAGGGTCGACCTACAAGCCCTTCATGGCGCTGGCGGCGCTGCAGAAAGGCGTTCGCGCGGCGGGTACCATCATCCAGGACAACGGCACCTGGACATTTGCCGGGCACCAATTCCGCAGCCACGGCGACCACGGTCTGGGGCCGGTGGACATGCACCTGGCGATCGCCAAGTCGAGCAACGTCTACTTCTATTCGCTCGCCAACGAGATGGGGGTGGACGCGATCCACGACTTCATGGCGCCGCTGGGCTTCGGGCAGATCACCGGCATCGACATCCAGGGCGAGTCGCGCGGCGTATTGCCGAGCACCGAGTGGAAACGCAACTACTACAAGCGCCGCGACCAGCAGAAATGGTATTCCGGCGAGACCATCTCGCTGGGCATCGGCCAGGGCTACAACACGTTCACGATGCTGCAGCTGGCGCATGCGACCGCGACCCTGGCGAACAAGGGGATCAAGCACAAGCCGCAACTGGTCATTGCCACGCAGGACGCGATGACGCGTGATCGCCACACCGTCGCGCCCGAACCCGGGCAGGACCTGGGCTTCAAGCCGGAGAACCTGGCCGTCATCCACAAGGCGCTGGTGTCGGTGACCACCGAAGGAACCTCGTCGCGGGTCTTCGCCGGCGCGCCGTACCAGTCGGCCGGCAAGACCGGCACCGCACAGGCGGTGGGCATCGCGGCCGGCAGCAAATACAACGCCGCCAAGATGGAGGAGCGCCGGCGCGACCACTCGGTGTACATGGCTTATGCGCCGGCGGACGATCCGAAGATCGCGCTGGCGGTGATCGTCGAGAACGCGGGATTCGGTTCCGCCCATGCCGCGCCCATTGCGCGCCGGGTGTTCGACTACTGGTTGCTGGGCCAGTATCCGAGCGAGGAGGACCTGGCGGCCGCTCGCCTCGGACAGGTGTCGGCCCCCATCGGCACGCCGCGCATGGCCGTCGACATGCCGTGGCCGGACGTGGCGCCTTGACGCTGCGACCGGGATCGCCCATGAAAAAAGCGCCGGGGCTTCCAGCGCTTTTTTCGAGGTTTGCCACCACTGCGGCCACCGTGTCGTTGTAGTCTCCAGGGTCCTCAAGCCGGGCGCCGGTGACGGCGACCATCGAGTGCAGTGAATGTACGCCTCGACAATGGCTTCCGGTATCGGGATTTACCCCCAAGTGCGGTGCGTATCGCGCACCCGGTTGGTGCAAATATCGGTAATCCCGTGTTCGATGCGGTACCCGACACCGCCCCGTTCACGCCGGCTGTTGTGGTGCGCGGGTGCCCGCAAGGGCGCAGCGGGTACGATCGCACGAATCCGACTTCCACCTGCCGCCCGCCGTGGTCCACCAATTACATGGATGAATCCAGTCCGCATCTCAGCTGCCAGTTGGCCCCGAACGGCTGGCAGGTGACCCTGGGCGGAAGCTGGTGCGCCGCGGAGCTGGCGCGGCCGGTCGCCTGGAGCGGCCTCAGGCGCAGCATCGACGCGCTGGAGCCGCAGGCCAGGGGCGCACAAGGCCATTGGGACCTGCGCGGCCTCGAGCGGCTCGACCATACCGGTGCGCAGTTGTTGTGGAGGACCTGGGGGCACCAATGGCCGGCGCAATTGCTGGCCTCGGCCGCGCAACGCGCGATGCTCGACCGGGTCGCGCGGTTTTCGGTGGCACCGCCGCCGGCGGTTCCGCTGACCTGGCTGCAACGGTATCTGCGCCTGGGCGAGCGGGTGTACCAGGTGGTGGACCATGGCCGCGACCTGCTGCGGCTCATCGGCCAGTTGCTGATGGACTTCGGGCGCTTGCTGCGCGCGCCGCGCGACGGCCCCTGGCGCGACGTGTCGGGCCAGCTGTACCGCATCGGTGCCACCGCAATGCCGATCACCGCGCTGGTCGGATTCCTGATCGGCGTGGTGCTGGCCTACCTGATGTCGCAGCAACTGCGCAAGTTCGGTGCCGATGCCTTCATCGTCGATGTCCTGGGCATTGCGCTGATCCGGGAACTCGCGCCGGTGCTGGCCGCGATCCTGATCGCCGGGCGCTCCGGTTCGTCGATCACGGCACAGATCGGCGTGATGCGGGTCACGGAAGAGCTCGACGCCATGCGCGTGATGGGTATCGCCCAGGGTTACCGGCTGGTGATGCCGCGTGCGATCGCGATGGCGATCGCGATGCCGCTGCTCACGGTGTGGACGACATTGGCCGCGCTGTTCGGCGGCATCCTGGCCGCGGACCTGTCGATGGGCATCACGCCGGCCTATTTCATTTCGGCCTTGCCCGCGACGGTCGAAGTGGCCAACCTGACGCTCGCCATGAGCAAGGCCATGGTGTTCGGTGTGCTGATCGCCCTGGTCGGTTGCCACTACGGGCTGCGGGTCAAGCCCAATACCGAGAGCCTGGGCGAAGGCACGACGGCCTCGGTCGTGACCTCGATCACCGTCGTGATCCTGGTCGATGCCCTGTTCGCGGTGTTGTTCAAGGACGTCGGCATATGAGGCGTCCTGCGGCGACTCCGCCAGCAAGCGGCACGCAAGGCAAACCCGTGATGGCGCCGCGCATGGGCGTATCGTCTGCCGGCCGATCGACCGCCATGGAGCTTGCGCGATGACCGCACCCGCTGCGCCGGCCTCGCCGGGTGTCGTCGAAATCCGCAACCTGTGGTCGATCTTTCGTGTCGCAGGCCGGGAGATCGTCGTGCACGAGAACCTGAACCTGCACATCGACCGCGGCGAACTGGTGTCGCTGGTCGGCGGGTCGGGCAGCGGCAAGACGGTGATGCTGCGCACCATCCTCGGGCTGGAGACGCCGGCCCGTGGCAAGGTCTCGGTGCTGGGCCGTCCGGCGTCGCAGTTGTCGGACGTGGGCGCCGCCAGCCGGGTCGGGATGTTGTTCCAGCACGGCGCCTTGTTCTCGGCGTTCAGCGTGCTGGACAACATCGCGTTTCCGTTGCGCGAACTCAAGCAGTTGCCTGATGAACTGATTCGCGACGCCGCACTGGTCAAGCTGCAGATGGTCGGGCTGGACGCGGTCCATGCGCACAAGATGCCGTCCGACCTGTCCGGTGGCATGATCAAGCGGGTGGCGCTGGCGCGGGCACTGATCATGGATCCTCCGCTGCTGTTGCTGGACGAGCCGACGGCCGGGCTGGACCCGGACAGCGCCGATGCCTTTTGCGCGTTGATCCGCTCGCTGCACCGCGAACTGGACCTGACGGTGGTGATGGTGACGCACGACCTGGACACCTTGTACGAGCTCAGCACCCGCGTCGCGGTGCTGGCGGACAAGCATGTCATCGTGAACGCCGCGCCCAAGGACGTGATTGCATTTCCGCATCCGTTCATCCATGATTTTTTCCTGGGCGAACGCGGGCAACGCGCGATGGAGTTGTTGCGCGAATATCCCTTTGCGGTATAGAAAGGTTGTCGTATGGAAAACAAGGCGCATGCACTGGCGGCCGGCATCTTCGTGATCGTGGTCTCGGCGATGCTGATCGCCATGGCCACGTGGCTGACGCGCGATACCGGCGAACACCGGGTCTACGAAATATCCAGCCCAGAGGCGGTCAACGGACTGCAGTCGCAGGCCGCCGTCCGTTACAAGGGCGTGGCGGTGGGCAAGGTGATGGACATCGGGTTCGACCCGAAGGCGGTGGGCAATGTGCTGGTGCGTATCGCCTTGTCCGAATCGGCGCCGATCACGGCGGCCACGTATGCGACGCTCGGTTTCCAGGGCGTGACCGGGCTGGCCTTCGTCCAGCTCGACGACGAGGGCGAGGACAAGACCCCGCTGGTCACCAGCGAGGCGCAACCGGCCCGTATTCCGATGCGCGCCAGCCTGCTGTCCAAGTTGTCGGACCAGGGCGTGGCCATCCTGACCCGACTCGAGCAGACCAGCGAACGGGTCAACCAGCTGCTGGCGCCGGAGCATCAGAAGCAGCTGATGGCGACCATCGCCGGCTTCGGCGAGGCCGCCGCCAGCGTGCAGGCGATGTCCGGCCAGGTGCAGAAACTCTCGGCCAACATGGGCGACATCCTCGATGCCCAGCTCGGACCGCAACGCGTCAACATCCCGCGTTTCGTCGGCGACGCGACGGCCACACTCAAGACCTTGCAGAACTCCGCCACCGGCATCGACCAGACCGTGGCCGAATTCAGGACCACGGCGGCCGCGTTCACGGCGTTGGCCGATCGGCTCAATGCCAAGGGCGGCGCCGTCGACCGGCTGACCGAAGGAGCGGCGGCGTTGACCCAGGGCGCGGTGGCGTTGACCGAGGCGGGTCAGGCGTTCAACGCCAGCACTCTGCCGCGTCTGAACCGCACCAGTGACGAGGCCACGCGCGCGGCGCGGCAGGTCAGCCGCACGGTCAATGCCGTCAGCGAGAACCCACAGTCGCTGATCTTCGGCAACGGACCGATTCCACCGGGGCCGGGCGAGCCCGGTTTCGGCGCATTGAAAGGCAGGCCATGACGGCAATACGAGCGGCTTCGGCCCGGACCTTCCGACCCTGGTTGCTGGCGTCCTGCCTGCTGCTGGGGGCCTGCACCGTGTTGCCGGACAAGCCCCAGCGCGCGGTCGTGTACGACTTTGGCCCGGGAGCCCGGGCCACGCCGGCCGCGCCCGCCGACACCCGGCCGCCGCCGATCCTGCTCGGCGAAGTCGAGGCGGCGCGTGCGCTGGACAGCACGGCGCTGTTGTACCGGCTGGCCTATGCGGATGCGCAGATGCTGCAGCCGTATGCACTGGCGCGCTGGAGCATGCCGCCGGCGCAGTTGCTGCGGCAACGCCTGCACGAGGTGCTTGGCCAGCGGCAACCGGTGTTGCGCGACGGCGATGGCCTGCGGCCCGGTGGCCGCCCGGCGCGACATCTGCAGCTCGAACTGCACGAGTTCAGCCAGGTGTTCGATGCGCCCGGTACCAGTGTCGGACTGGTGCGCGTGCTCGCCACGGTGGCGGGTCCGGGGGCCGATGGCGCCCCCATGCTGGCGCAGCGTAGTTTCGTCGCGCAGCAGCCCGCGCCCAGTCCGGATGCCGCGGGCGGCGTGCGCGCGTTGACCGCGGCCTCCGATGTCGTGTTGTCGGATATCACCCAATGGCTGAGCGCGCTGCGCTGAGGCTGCCGACCCAGGCCGAGCTCCAGTTGCGGGCGCATTTCGAGCGCGCCGGTCTGCAGATCGAGGGTGTGTGTGGCGACCTGTCCAGCCTGGGCGAACACTGGCGCCAGACGGCCGCCCTGCTGGAGGACCTGACACCGGCCGAAGCCGATACGCTGGGCGCCTTGATGCCCACCGTGCGTGCGCGCGCAGGACAGGCGCTGATCACCCAGGGGGAGGTCGGCGAGTGGATGCTGCTGTTGCTCGAGGGGACCGTCGACGTGGTCAAGCGCTCGGAGGACACCGGCGAATCGTCACGGTTGGCGGTGGTCAAGGAAGGTGCGTCCATCGGCGAGATGTCGATGCTGGATTCGGCGCCGCGGTACGCCAGTTGCATCGCGATCGAGGACGTGCGCGCCGGCGTGCTGACGCGCGAGGCCATCGCGCATCTGATCCAGGACCATCCGGCGATCGGAGCCAAGATCCTGGTCAAGCTCACCCAGTTGCTGGCGCAGCGGCTGCGCAACACCAGCAACCGGCTGGTCAAGGTCCTGCAGCACCAGGAGCCGGACTACACGCCGGATTGATGCCTCGGCGGCGCGCCGGCGCTCAGCGCCCGCCGGTCACGTCCAGGATCGCGCCGGTGACATAACTCGACTGCTCGCTGAGCAGCCAGGCGATGGCGTTGGCCACCTCGTCTGCGCTGCCGGCGCGTCGCATCGGCACCGACGGCGCCATTTCGCTGGCCCGGTCGGGATGACCTCCGGAGGCATGGATATCGGTCTCGATGATGCCCGGGCGCACCGCATTGACGCGAACGCCTTCGGTCGCGACCTCCTTCGCCAGGCCTGCGGTGAAGGTGTCGATGGCGCCTTTGGAGGCGGCATAGTCGATGTACTGGCCCGGCCCACCCAGCCGCGCCGCGGCGCTCGAGATATTGACGATGGTGCCGCCCGGGCCGCCATGGCGGGTGCTCATGCGCTTGAGCGCCTCGCGGGTGCACACGAAGGTTCCGAGCACGTTGGTATCGAACATGCGCCGCAGGCGCTGCCAGTCCATCTGGTCGACCCGCGCCGTCACGTCGACCACGCCGGCATTGTTCACCAGTGCCGTGACCGGGCCCAGCGTCTCGTCGATCCGGCGGTACATCGCCAGCACCTGCGATTCATCGGCCACGTCGCCCTGGACCGCCGTGGCGCTGCCCCCTTGCGCCTGGATCCGGGCCACGATCGCCTGCGCGGCGCCGGCGTTGCTGTTGTAGTTGACGGCGACGGCGAATCCGTCGGCGGCTGCACGAATGGCGGTCGCGGCACCGATGCCGCGCGATCCACCGGTGATCAACACAATGCGTTTCACGGAGTTCCTCGTTTGTAGGGGTTGCGGTTTTGCAATGCGCACGATACACGAGCCTGGCCGGCGTTGTATCCTGTCTGTCCACACAGGAGGCCCGGATTGAGCACGACCATCGACTATTACTTCCCGCCACAAAGCCCCTGGGCCTATCTGGGCCACGCGCGTTTCGTCGCGCTGGCCCGTGCCAGCGGCGCCACGGTGCGGGTGTTGCCAGCGGACTTCGGCCAGGTGTTCGCGGCCTCCGGCGGGTTGCCGCTGGGCAAACGCGCGCCGCAACGGCAGGCCTACCGGCTGGTGGAGTTGCGCCGCTTTGCCGACCATCTGCAGATGCCAATCCATGTGCAGCCGCGTTTTTTCCCGGTCCAGGGGGACGATGCCGCACGCCTGATCATCGCGGTCGACGAGGCCGATGGCGCGGACGCCGCGCTCGGACTGGCCGGTGCAGTGTTGACGGCCGTGTGGGCCGAGCAGCGCGACATCGCCGACCCCGCGGTGCTCGCGCAATTGCTGGCCGAGCAGGGTCTGGACGCGGCTCGGCTGGCGCAGTCGCGCGAGCCTGCCACGGCACGGCGTTACGAGGCCCATACCCAGGCGGCGATCGACGCCGGCGTGTTCGGGGGCCCCAGCTACTGCGTGAACGGCGAGATATTCTGGGGCCAGGACCGGCTGGACTTCCTGCAGCGCAGGTTGGCCGGATCATGATGCAACCGATGACCTGCCGCAGGCACGGTGCCTGGCCGGCCGGTCCATCCATGGAGTACGACACACGATGACCGAGACGATCGAACTGACGGCGCAGGACGGATTCACATCGCCCGCCTACATTGCGCGGCCCGCGCAGGCGCCGCGCGGCGCCGTGGTGGTGCTGCAGGAGATCTTCGGCGTCAACAGCCACATCCGAGCGGTGGCCGACGGTTTTGCGCGCCAGGGTTACCTGGCCGTGGCGCCGGCACTGTTCCACCGGGTCCGCCACGGCGTCGAGCTCGGATACGCAGCCGCCGACGTGGAGCAGGGTCGCATGCTCAAGGCGGCCGCCGAGGCCTTGCCGGCGCCGGGTGTGCTTGCGGACGTCGCGGCCGCCGTGGCCTATGGCGCCAGCCAAGCCGGCAAGGTCGGAGCGGTCGGGTATTGCTGGGGTGGCCTGGTGGCGTGGCGCAGTGCCTGCCTGCTGCCGGGCCTGGCTGCCGCGGTGGCGTATTACGGAGGCGGCATGACGGTGGGCGAGGAGCCCGCACGCAAGCCGCTGTGCCCCGTGATGTGCCATTTCGGCGAACAGGACCATGCGATTGCGCTTGAAGGCGTGCATGCGTTCGCCAAGGCGCAGCCGGAAACCGAGGTACACGTCTATCCTGCCCAGCATGGGTTCAACTGCGACCAGCGTGCCTCGTTCGACGCGCCTGCGGCAGCGCTGGCGCTCGAACGTACGCTCGCCTTCTTTGCCCGCCATCTGGGCTGAGCGCCAAGCGGCCGTCCCGATGCCTGCGGGCGGGGCCGATGCCGGCCCCGGCGCACGGATGGTGCGGGCGGCGGTGGCCACGGCCCTGGCGCGCCGGTGGTACATTGTTCTGCGAGCGTCGGGCGGTCCGGCGCGGATGTCCATCCTGGGGTCTCCCGATGCGTCAGTTGCACTACTTTCCCGGCAATGCCAGCATGGCGCCGCACATCCTGCTCGAGGAGATCGGCGCACCGTTCGAGCTCGTGCTGGTCGACCGGCTCAATGCCGGCCACAAGACTCCCGAATACCTGCAACTCAATCCCAACGGCCTGATCCCGGTCTACGTCGACGGGGCGCTGGTGCTGTACGAGGCGGCCGCGATCTGCCTGCACCTGAGCGACAGTGCGCCAGCGGCACGGCTGCTGCCGCCGGTGGGCTCGCCCGCGCGGGCGCATGGCTACAAGTGGCTGGTGTGGATGACCAACACCCTGCAGCCGGCGCTGCTGACCTATTTCTATCCCGAGCGCTGGATGAACCAGGGCAACATCGACGGCGCGGCCGAACTCAAGGCACATGCCCAGGAGCGCGTCGGCGTGTTGCTCGACCAGCTCGATGCTGAACTGGCCCGCCACGGCGGCCCGTGGTTGCTGGGTGCCGACTATTCGGCGATAGATGCCTACAGCCTGATGTTGTGCCGCTGGACGCGCAATTTCTCCTCGGCCCCGGCGCGCGAGCGGCCGCACCTGGGCCCGCACATGAAACGCGTGCTGGAGCGCCCAGCCGTGCAGCGGGTGTTCGCGACCGAGCAACTGGTGCCGACCGATATCTAGCCACGGACCGATCGTGCAGGACGCCGGCCCGATGCGACACCGCCATACCCTGGAGCCGCACCATGGCTGAACCGAGCGAGACCCGGCGCGAGGAGCTGATGCGCCAGTTCAACCAGGCCATGTTCGCACGCGACATGCCGGCCTTGTACGCAGTAGTGACGGCGGATTTCGTCTGGCGCGTGGCGATCGGGCCGGCCGCCCCGGGCGGGCGCGAGCTCCGCGACCCGGCGGACATCGCGGCGTACCTCGACCAGCGCGCACGCACCTACGAGCGGCTGCGCTTCAACGACGTCGTCACCTACCACGCGTCGGACTGCAGCTTTGTCTCATTCCGGCTGAGCGGGCAGCGGCGCGAGGACGCACGGGCCGTCGACGTTCTGGGCCTGGAGCGTTTCGCGTTCCGCGACGACCGGATCATGCTCAAGGACGCCTACTGGAAACAGATCGGGGCCGAATGAAGCCGGTGCCGGGCGCGAACCATTGTTTACGTTGTCGGGGGGGCGGCGGCAGTAACATGGTGCAGGATACTGTTGTCCGTCACGGAACACGCACATGATGTCAAGAACCTACTGGATCGCCTTCCTGCTGGCGTTGATCGGCCTCGCGCCGTGGGTGGGGGTGCAGGCGCAGTCCGGCACGCCCGTGATCCGCAGCTTCACCGTCGACCAGGTGCCCGAACTGGTGCCGGGAACCGAACTGGTGTTTCGCGTGGGCGGCACTGCCGGCGGCAGCCTGCAGCTCGACATCGACGGCGTGGCCAGTCCCCTCGGGCTGACCGAGACCAGCGCCGGCATGTACGCCGGCGCATACACGATCAGCATCCGGGACAAGGTCCGCCACGACAGCCGGGTGCTGGCCACGCTGCGGCTCGACGGCCGCCAGGTCACGGTGGCGCTGAGCCAGACCCTGTTGACCGCCGAGGCACATGCCAGGGCGAACGCGCCGGCGCCGGTGCCGGTGCAGATCAGCCGCATCGAGACACGCAACACCGGTGCGCTCACGGGCGGTCACGTCATCAGCTTCATCGTCGATGCGACCCCGGGTGGCCTGGCCATGGTGTCGCTCGATGGGGGCAAGAGCACGATTCCGCTGACCGAGGAGCGAACCGGACGATACATCGGGCGCTACACCGTCAAGACACGCGACCAGTTCAGCGACGCCACGCTGGCGCAGTTCTCGCTGGTCCTGGCCGACAAGACGATGCGTGCCACCAAGCCGCTGGGCAGCGGCGCGGTGACGCCGGTGGCCCAGGCTGCGCCGCCGGAGCCGGCGCCGGCGTGTGAAGGCTGTGGTGTGGTGGTGTCGGTGAATGCCGTCAAGGTCAAGGGCAAACCCAACTACGTGGGTGCCATCGCCGGTGGTGTTGCCGGTGCCGCGCTGGGCAACCAGATCGGCAAGGGCGATGGCCGGACCCTGGCCACGGTGCTCGGTGCCGTCGGCGGTGCCGTGGCTGGTCGCGAGGTCGAGAAACAGGTCCGATCCGATACCCGTTACGACCTGACCGTCAAGCTGGACAACGGGACCACCCGTGTCGTCAGCTACGACGCGAACCCGGGGCTCGCGGTGGGCACCAAGGTGCGTTTCGACGGCGAATTGTTGCGCGTGCGCGACTGACCGCGGTCAACCGGCGCGCAGCAGCCGGGCCGCGTCCAGTGCGAAATAGGTCAACACGCCATCGGCCCCGGCGCGCTTGAACGCCAACAGGCTTTCCATCATCACCGCGTCATGGTCGAGCCAGCCGTTCTGGGCGGCCGCCTTGAGCATGGCGTATTCGCCGCTGACCTGGTAGGCGAAGGTGGGTACCCGGAACGTGTCCTTGACCCGGCGCACCACGTCCAGATACGGCATGCCTGGCTTGACCATCACCATGTCGGCACCTTCGGTGATGTCCATCGCGACCTCGCGCAAGGCCTCGTCGGTGTTGCCCGGGTCCATCTGATAAACCTTCTTGTTGCTCTTGCCCAGGTTCGCCGCGGAGCCGACCGCGTCGCGGAACGGCCCGTAGAACGCGCTGGCATATTTGGCGCTGTAGGCCATGATCCGGGTGTGGATGTGGCCGCCGGTCTCCAGGGCCTGGCGGATGGCGCCGATGCGGCCATCCATCATGTCGCTGGGGGCGACGATGTCGACACCGGCCTGCGCCTGCGCCACGGCCTGCCGCACCAGGATCTCGACCGTCTCGTCGTTGAGGATGTAGCCATTGGCGGCTGGATCCGGATCCGGCAGGCCGTCCTGGCCATGGCTGGTGTACGGGTCCAGCGCCACGTCGGTCATGATGCCCAAGTCCGGGAACCGCGCCTTCAAGGCATCCACGACGCGCGGAATCAGGCCGTCGGGGTTGACGGCTTCGCGCCCGTCCGGTGTCTTCAGTGCCGGATCGATGACCGGGAACAGTGCCATGACCGGGATTCCCAGGGCCACGCATTGTTGTGCCACCGGCAGCAACAGGTCCAGGCTGAGCCGTTCCACACCAGGCATCGAGGCGACGGCCTCGCGCCGCTGTACGCCATCGACGACGAACACCGGGTAGATCAGGTCGTTCGGCCGCACGGCATGTTCGCGCACCAGGTCGCGGGTGAATCCGTCGCGACGCAGGCGGCGCGGACGGCCAAGGGGGTAGGGGGCAAAGGGCGTCATGGGCAAAATTGTGCATCATCGGCGCTCGCGCGTTCCCGTGTCGACGTCTGTGCCCCTGCCACATGCGGGGCGGGCTGATCCCATGCGGCCTGGGACTGTCGTTGCCGCGACACATTTGTAACCAAACTATTGAATCGATCGCCCTTCTTTGCTAGATTTCGCTTGGGCGGTTCGCCGCTCCCCGCTTTTCCTCCCTGAGCGGGGCCTTGATGTGTGACAGCAAAAAAGGCTTGCACCCCCAGCCCTCGGGCTGGGGTTTTTTTTTGGCGGGTTCGCCTTGCGTGCCCGGCACCCGGCCGTCGGCCAGGCGGGCGGGCGAGGACCTTGCCCTAAACTGCCGCCATGCTCTGGATCAAATCCTTGCACATCGTCTTCGTGGCCAGCTGGTTCGCCGGCCTTTTCTATTTGCCACGGATCTTCGTGAACCTGGCGATGGTGCCGCCCGGGTCGGTTGCGGAACGCGATCGCCTGTTGCTGATGGCCGGCAAGCTGCTGCGGTTCACCCGGATGCTGTCGTGGCCGGCGGTCGGGCTGGGTGTCTGGCTGCTGGTGCTGTTGTGGCCGGTTCCGGGATTCGGCCACGGGCCCGGCAATGGCTGGTTGTGGGCGAAGCTGGCCATCGTCGTGGTGACACTGGTCTATCAGGAGGTGTGTGGCCATGTGTTGCGCGGCTTCGTTGAAGGGCTCGAGCGGCGGGGCCACGTCTGGTTCCGCTGGTTCAACGAGTTGCCGGTGCTGATGTTGCTCGCGGCCGTCATCCTCGTCGTGGTCAAGCCGTTCTGACGCCACGCAGTCGATGCAGAAGACTTCCGCCTGGCCGCTGGCGCTGAGCTGCATCGGCCTGATCATGTATGCCAGCCTGTATCCGTTCTCGGACTGGCGCGACCAGAACGTTGCGCCATGGGCCTTCCTGGTCGCACCCTGGCCCCGGTACTGGACCGGTTTCGATGTCGGCGCCAATATCCTGGGTTATGTACCCGCCGGGTTCTTCCTGGCCCTGACGGCCTGCCGTACCGGCCGCGGTCGCAATGCGGTGCTCGGCGCAACCCTGGTCTGCCTGTTGTTGTCGATGTGCATGGAAACGGTGCAGATCTACCTGCCGGCGCGGGTACCGTCGAACGTGGACTTCGGCCTCAACGTGCTGGGTGGCTGGCTGGGCGCACTGTCGGCCACCTGGCTCGAGCGGCTCGGCGCGCTGGCGCGTTGGGGACGCATCCGTGCCCGCTGGTTCGTGGCCGAAGCCCGCGGGGCGTTGGTCCTGCTGGCCTTGTGGCCGGTGGCCCTGCTGTTTCCGCTGGCCGTGCCGCTGGGGCTGGGCCAGGTCATCGAGAGGACACTGTCCATGCTGGAGGCGGTCTTCGAGAACACGCCTTTCCTGCCATGGTTGCCGGTGCGCGAAGGGGATACGCGATGGCTGCTGCCGCCGGTGGAGTTCTTCTGTGTCGCGCTGGGTCTGGTGATCCCCTGCCTGCTCGGTTTTTGCATCGTCCGCGCCTGGGGGCGGCGGGCGGCACTGGCGCTGGGCACGGCGAGCATCGGCATCGCGATGACCAGCCTGTCCGCCGCGCTGACCTATGGCCCGCAACATGCCTGGGAATGGGTGCATCCGCCGGTACTGGCTGGCCTGGTGTCCGGGCTGGTGTTGTCGCTGGTGCTGGTGAGGGTTCCGCACCGGGCCGGTGCCGCGCTGGCCTTGCTGGCCATGGGCATGTACCTGACCCTGCTGAACCAGGCGCCTGCCGACCCCTATTTCACGCAGACCCTGCAGACCTGGGAGCAGGGACGTTTCATCCGGTTTCACGGCCTGGTGCAATGGCTGGGCTGGGTGTGGCCTTATGCCGTCGCCGTGTATCTGCTGCAGCACGTCTGGCAAGCGGGCGGGAAAAACTAGAATCCCGGAATGTCTGATCCCGCCGACGCGACCCCCTCGTACTACGAGCGCCACATCTTCTTCTGCCTGAACGAGCGCAAGAACGGTGAGGCCAGTTGTGCCCAGCATGCCGCACAAGCCGGTTTCGACCGCTGCAAGCAGCTGGTCAAGGAGGCCGGCCTGGCCGGGCCGGGCAAGGTCCGGGTCAACAAGGCCGGCTGCCTGGATCGATGCGCGGCCGGGCCGGTCGCCGTGGTGTATCCGGAGGCGGTCTGGTACACCTACGTGGATGCGCACGACATCGAGGAAATCGTCGAGTCGCATCTTCGCAACGGCCAGGTGGTCGAACGCCTGTTGACCCCGGCCCACCTGGGGCGCTGAACCCGGCCGCCGGCCCCGCGCCTGGACCGGGCCGGGTGCATCCGGTCACTTTCGCTTACCTGGCGGGCCGGAGATGCCGCATTTTTCAGAGACAATCGTGCCCGTGCGACCCGACTTGGAGCGTCGCCTCCTTGGCCGATCCCGCCACCGGTGCGGTCGTCGTTGCGATGCGCAGACTTGCCCTGGCGTGACGACCCGGACCTGGAAACCCCCCTGTACCTGACATGAAAACCCTGATTTTTGCCCTTGTTTTTGCCTTCTCGCTGACCGCGGGAGCCCAGATGCCGCAACCGCCGGAAATTGCGGCCCGGTCGTATCTGCTGATGGACGTCACCACCGGCCAGGTGCTGGCGGAAAAGGACGCCGAGTCCAGCGTGGAGCCGGCGTCGCTGACCAAGCTGATGACCGCCTACCTCGTGTTCGATGCCCTGCGTACCAAGAAGATCGCGCTGACACAGACCCTGCCGGTCAGCGTGCGCGCCTGGAAGATGGAAGGCTCACGCATGTTCATCGATCCGAAGATGCAGGTGCCGGTCGAGGACCTGATCAAGGGCATGATCGTGCAGTCGGGCAACGATGCCACCGTGGCGCTGGCCGAAGGCGTGGGTGGCTCGGTCGAGCAGTTCGTCAAGCTGATGAACGACCAGGCCAAGGCCTTGGGCATGAACAACACCGGCTACCGTAATCCGGAAGGCCTGACCGAGGCGGGCCACACTACGACCGCTCGCGATCTGGCAATCCTGTCGACCCGGCTGATCCAGGATTTTCCCGAGTATGTCGGTTATTACTCGATCAAGAAATATCGCTACACCGGCACGCCGGCGAGCAATGACAACAACCGCAACCTGCTGTTGTACCGCGATCCGTCGGTCGACGGGCTCAAGACCGGATACACCGAGGCCGCCGGTTACTGCATGATCGTCACCGCCAAGCGCGACTTCCCGAACCTGGTGCAGGCTGGCGCGCCGGCTGGCAGTGCCGAGGCCACGGGCGGGCGCCGCCTGCTGTCGGTCGTGCTGGGTGCGGCCAGTGAGAACGCCCGCGCCAACGAGTCGCAGAAGCTGATCAACTGGGGCTACACGGCCTTTGAGGCCGTCAAGCTGTTCGACGCCAACCAGCCGGTCGCCACGCCCGCGGTCTGGAAGGGAGCGGCTCCGACCGTCAAGCTCGGACGCGCGCAGCCGCTCATCGTGACGGTTCCGGCGGGCACGGGCAGCAAGGTCACGACCCAGATCGCCCGGCCGGATCCCTTGGTCGCCCCGTTCACGAAGGGCCAGACCGTGGGTACGCTGAAGGTTCTGGCCGGGGAGCAGGTCCTGCTGGAGAAGCCCCTGGTGGCGCTGGAGGATGTGCCGCAGGCTGGAGTGCTGGGCCGTGCCTGGGACGCCATCCGGCTCTGGATCAAGTAACGCGGCCGCTGGCGGAGCCGGTATGGCCTGGACGGGGCTTCGGACGGCGGCGGGCCGGCCCCGGAGCGGCTTGCGCGATTTGCAATCGATGTATTGCGGCGCGAAAATGCCGCTGCTATACTCGAGGGCTTTTCGGAATTTGCCGAAGGGGTCACGTTTTCTCGTCGAAATCTACAACGTTTAGGGACGTTCAACCGCAATTGCCATCGGGGGTTTGCCCGGGGCATTGCCAACAGGAGGCTTTGTGCCAACCATTAACCAGCTAGTTCGCCAGGGGCGCGAGGTCGAAAAGATCAAGTCCAAGAGCCCTGCGATGGAAAATTCCCCGCAGCGCCGCGGCGTTTGCACCCGTGTCTACACCACAACCCCCAAGAAGCCCAACTCGGCGCTTCGCAAGGTTGCCAAGGTGCGTCTGACCAACGGTTTCGAGGTCATTTCCTATATTGGTGGCGAGGGCCACAACCTGCAGGAGCACTCGGTGGTGCTGGTGCGCGGTGGCCGGGTCAAGGATTTGCCCGGTGTGCGTTACCACATCGTGCGTGGTTCGCTCGACCTGCAAGGCGTCAAGGATCGCAAGCAGTCGCGTTCGAAGTACGGCGCCAAGCGTCCGAAGAAGGCCTGATCGGTCTGAATGCATGGCGGGCCCTGGTGGTTCGCGCGCATGGAAGGCGCTGAATTTCCTGTTGTCGGTGTCCGTCGTCTGCCCTGGCTGGCAGTGTCGGACGAAGTGACCCGAACTCCGGAATTGTCCGGATGGGTCGAGTAAGTGGGGGTTGCTATGGCTCCCGCGGTGCTCGCAAGAGTGCCAACTGAAGCAAAGAGGTGAAAAAATGCCACGTCGTCGCGAAGTCCCTAAACGTGAAATCCTGCCGGATCCCAAATTCGGCAATGTCGAGCTGTCCAAATTCATGAACGTGATCATGGAAGGCGGCAAGAAGGCGGTTGCCGAGCGCATCATCTACGGCGCGCTCGAGCAGATCGAGAAGAAAAACCCGGGCAAGGACCCGGTCGAGGCCTTCACCATGGCCATCAACAACGTCAAGCCCATGGTCGAGGTCAAGTCGCGTCGCGTCGGCGGTGCGAACTACCAGGTGCCGGTCGAGGTGCGTCCCATTCGTCGCCTGGCCCTGTCCATGCGCTGGATCAAGGAGGCCGCGCGCAAGCGTGGCGAGAAGTCCATGGCCATGCGCCTGGCCAACGAGCTGATGGAGGCCACGGAAGGTCGTGGCGGCGCCATGAAGAAGCGTGACGAAGTTCACCGCATGGCCGAAGCCAACAAGGCTTTCTCGCACTTCCGCTTCTAAGCAGGCGGAAGGTCGGTTCGGGCGCATCCGGCGACTGGCCGGATGTTGTGGTGGGTATTGATGGTTCCGGTGTCGGCCCCATCTTCCACTGCCGGCCGCGCCCGCCAAGCCTCGCCGTTGCTGCCCTGGACCGAGAGGCAGCCTGCGCGGGGCGGCTTTTTGTATTTATCGGCCAACTAAGGATTGATCATGGCTCGCGTTACCCCCATCGAACGCTATCGCAACATTGGCATTTCGGCGCACATCGACGCCGGCAAGACCACCACGACAGAGCGTATTCTTTTCTACACCGGTGTGAACCACAAGATCGGTGAGGTGCACGACGGCGCTGCCACCATGGACTGGATGGAGCAGGAGCAGGAGCGTGGCATCACGATCACTTCGGCTGCGACTACCTGTTTCTGGCGCGGCATGGACACGTCCATGCCGGAGCACCGCATCAACATCATCGACACCCCTGGCCACGTGGACTTCACGATCGAGGTCGAGCGTTCCATGCGTGTGCTCGACGGCGCCTGCATGGTGTATTGCGCCGTGGGTGGCGTGCAGCCCCAGTCCGAGACGGTCTGGCGCCAGGCCAACAAGTACAAGGTGCCGCGCCTGGCATTCGTCAACAAGATGGACCGCACCGGCGCCAACTTCTTCAAGGTGCACGACCAGATGCGCCTGCGCCTGAAGGCCAACCCGATTCCGATCGTGATTCCGATCGGCGCCGAGGAGAACTTCAAGGGCGTGGTCGACCTGATCAAGATGCGCGCCATCTTCTGGGATGAGTCCACCCAGGGCATGAAGTTCGAATATCAGCCGATCCCCGCGGATCTGGCCGAGTCCGCCAAGCAGTGGCGCGAGAAGATGGTCGAGGCCGCGGCCGAGGCATCCGAAGAGCTGATGAACAAGTACCTCGAAGAGGGTGACCTCTCCGAAGACGACATCAAGCTCGGCATCCGCACCCGCACCATTGCGAGCGAGATCCAGCCGATGTTCTGCGGAACCGCCTTCAAGAACAAGGGTGTGCAGCGCATGCTGGACGCCATCATCGAGTTCATGCCCTCTCCCGTCGACATTCCGCCGGTGGGTGGCACCGACGAGGACGAGAAGCCGGTGACCCGTAAGGCCGACGACGGCGAGAAGTTCTCGGCCCTCGCGTTCAAGCTGATGACCGACCCGTTCGTCGGTCAGCTGACCTTCGTGCGTGTGTATTCCGGCGTGCTGTCCAAGGGTGACAGCGTCTTCAACCCGATCCGCGGCAAGAAGGAGCGCATCGGCCGTATCGTGCAGATGCACGCCAACAACCGCGAAGAGGTCAGCGAGATCCGCGCGGGCGACATCGCCGCCTGCGTGGGCCTGAAAGAGGTCACGACCGGCGAAACCTTGTGCGATCCGTCCTCGATCGTGCTGCTCGAGCGCATGGTCTTCCCGGAGCCGGTGATCACACAGGCCGTCGAGCCCAAGACCAAGGCCGACCAGGAGAAGATGGGTATCGCGTTGCAGCGCCTGGCCCAGGAAGATCCGTCGTTCCGCGTCAAGACCGACGAAGAGTCGGGCCAGACACTGATCGCCGGCATGGGCGAGTTGCACCTCGAGATCATCGTCGACCGCATGAAGCGCGAATTCGGCGTCGAAGCCAACGTGGGCAAGCCGCAGGTGGCGTATCGCGAGACGATTCGCAAGGCGGTCGACGAGGCCGAAGGCAAGTTCGTGCGCCAGTCGGGCGGCAAGGGCCAATATGGCCACGTCGTGTTCAAGGTCGAACCCAATGAAGTCGGCAAGGGCTTCGAGTTCGTCGATGCGATCAAGGGTGGTGTGGTTCCGCGCGAATTCATTCCCGCGGTCCAGAAGGGTGTCGAAGAGGCGCTCAACACGGGCGTGCTGGCCGGTTACCCGGTGGTCGACGTGAAGGTCACGCTGCACTTCGGCTCGTACCATGACGTGGACTCGAACGAGAACGCGTTCAAGATGGCCGCGATCTTCGGCTTCAAGGAAGGCTGTCGCAAGGCGAACCCGGTCATTCTCGAGCCGATGATGGCGGTCGAGGTCGAAACGCCGGAAGACTATGCCGGCAACGTGATGGGCGACCTGTCGTCCCGTCGCGGCATGGTCCAGGGCATGGACGACATGGTTGGCGGCGGCAAGGCCATCAAGGCCGAAGTGCCGCTGTCCGAGATGTTCGGCTACTCGACCACGCTGCGTTCCATGTCGCAGGGTCGCGCGACCTACACGATGGAGTTCAAGCACTACGCCGAAGCGCCGCGCAACGTGTCCGAAGCCATCATGGCTGCGCGCGCCAAGTAAGCAAAGGCATTCGGGAGCCGGTCTGCCCCTCGGGGCGGGCCGGCTCCCAGTCCCTGTCTTCGATTCGAGCCATCTCCCGTGTCAGTGCGGGTGGAGCCAACGGCCGGATCGGAAACATTAAACCGTATGCACTGACATAGCTCTTTGGAGATTCGAAAATGGGAAAAGAAAAATTTGCGCGTACCAAGCCACACGTGAACGTGGGCACGATTGGTCACGTGGACCACGGCAAG
>JAPWHR010000039.1 GCA_027214345.1 Comamonadaceae bacterium G21597-S1 | reverse complement strand
CTCTCAAGAAACACCACCCAAGTAGTTGATTTGTAATGGTGCATTCAAGCTGCTTGTTCCACGGCGACGAGTCGCATGCCCATCTTGGTGGCCCGCTGAGAGAGTTGTCGCAAGACGCGTTCGCGATAACGCTCCTCGAAGTAGTCCTGCCCTTGATCGGCGTATTCCTCACCCTTGGTAAGCATCGTGTAGATCAGCCGTGCCAGCTTGTGGGCCGCTGCTGCAACTGCCTTGGGTTTGTCCATGCGGGCGCACATGCGACGGAAATACGCGCCAAGGGCCGATTTGCTCGAACGCAACGCGGCAGCGGCCAGCCGCAACGCCTGGGCGGCGCGATTGGCCACGCGTTTGGTCTTGCCGCTCATGACCTTGCCGCCGGTGATCTTGGTTCCCGGGCACAGACCCAGCCAGCTGGCGAAATGCCCAGCGGTAGGGAAGCGCGACATGTCCGCCCCGGTCTCGGAGATCACCGCCAGCGCCGTGGTCACATCGATACCGTCGATACGGGTGAGGTCCACGCCGCACATCTTGAAGAGTTCGGCGCGCAGGTCGAACTTCGGCGCATTGCGTGCGCGACCACGCTTCTTGCCCTTGGTCGGCTCGCCCTCGTACGCATGCAACGTTTGCAGTTGCGCCTCGATCTGGTCGTCGCACTCGGCCAATTGCGTGCCGATGAAGTCAAAAGCATCCAGCGCCTGCTTGAGGGCAAACAGGTGCTCGGCGCGCCAGCTACCCTGCAGGCTCTTGGCGATTTCCTCGCTGCTGGCGTGGATGCGGGGGTTCTTCAGTGCCGCCAGAGCATGGCCATCGCGCTCACCGGCCAAGATGGCGCGCAGGATCTTCTGGCCCGTCTCGCCGACCACGTCGGAGATGACGTTGGTCAGTTGCAGATTCATCTGGGTAAGTGCCTTTTGCATGTGCTGCACATGGCGGCCCTGGTTGCGCAGCAACATCCCGCGCTGGCGCCACAATGCGCGCAGAACACAGACGGCCTCTGCGGGTCGGAAGGCGCCATGCAGCAACCCGTACGTCATGAGCTGTTGCAGCCACTGGCAGTCCAGCACATCGGACTTTCGCCCCGAGACGTTCTTGACGTGGCGGGCATTGACCAGCAGCACGGTGAAGCCTCGGCGCTCCAGAAGCTCGAACAATGGAATCCAGTACACGCCAGTGGACTCCATGGCCACGGTATCCACCGCGCAGGCATCAAGCCAGTCGACCAGACGCTCCAGATCGGCAGTAAAGCTGGGAAATTCGCGCACAGGTTCATCGTCCCGTTCGGGCGGTACCGCCACGAAGTGCGAAGCGCTGCCGATGTCGATTCCGGCGGCGTTGGGGTGGGTAAGTGTCAGAGCCTGTCGCGATTTCACAGGCTTCAGGGGAACGTTGCGATTGCGTTTGGCCATGGCTTGCTCCATCATTCAAGTTGGAATGTGGCGCCGCATCGGGTACGTCGTCGTGCTCACTCTCTCAAACGGGATATCGACGCGGCAGCTGCGAACCGCCGAGTCGATTCACCAATGTCGATGACGTCACCCAGGACCACGCTAACCCGCGGGCAGTTTGCACCATTGCTGCTTCGGTCTTCTGCGGCGCCGCGTTCCACAATGCCACAACTCCAGCGCCACGTGTTTCTTCGGCGCGATTTGCGGCAACGGGCCGATTACTTCGCTAACC
>JAPWHR010000038.1 GCA_027214345.1 Comamonadaceae bacterium G21597-S1 | reverse complement strand
TCGCCTGACGTAGCGGCGCGAATTTGCTGCTGCGGGGTATGAAAGGGCTGCATGGGAAGCTCGTATGGATGAAGGTCATTGTGGCCCATGGGGCCCAGCAGGCGGCTGTGCCCCACCTGAGGCCTGCTGGCTGCTATTTTGACCTCTTTCTTCTATTCGTTCCGGCTGCCCCCGATGCCCGCCTTGGCCAGCTTTTCAATGTTGTGCACGAGACAGTACAGGTGCCACTGCGTGTTCACCTTGGCCTTGCCGCGAAGGTTGAACCGTTGCAGCCGCTTGTTGTGCCGGATGTTGGCAAACACCGGCTCCACGGTGCCCATGCGCTGGCTGTACAGGCGCCGGCCTCGGGGTGAGTCGATGGCCGCGCGCATGCGGTCCCCGGGGTGGTGCGGGTCAAATGCCGCTGAGCTCTGGACATGCAGGCTGCGCCGCTCTTGCCCGGGCTTGCGCAAGCACTGGGCTCGGAGCGAGCACCGGCCACAGTCGCTGACCATGGCGCGGTAGTCCTTGCGGGTGCGCCCTCGGCCCACGTCGTAGACCTTGCCCTGGCGCCACAGCGTCTTGCCCGCCGGACAGGTGTAGGTGTCAGTCGCTGCGTTGTGAGTGAAATGCTCCCGCTTGAAGAAGATGATCTTCTCGATCTTGGCCCGCTTGTCATACAGCACATCGTCTGCGGGCTTGTATTTGCCCTGGTCCTTGAATCGTTCGTCGCGCTGGCGCATCGCGTTGTCGGCAATCAGCGCCGGGATAGCCTGATCGTGCAAGAAGGCGATGTTGTCTTCGCTGTGGTAGCCCGCATCGGCCGTGTACAGCGTTTGCCCATCGCCCACCACGCGGCTTTGCGCGATCATCGGCTGCAGCATGCTTTGCTCGGAGCCCGAACCGATCACGTCGGCCGCCACGATCACCTGGTGTGCGCTGTCCACCGCCGCTTGCGCCGCATAGCCTTGGATGACGCCCTTGGACGTGGCCATCTTGGCGCTGTCCTGGTCGGTGACGTTGCTCTTGATTTCCTGGCCCTTGGCATTGAGGCGCTTGGCGCGTTCGGCCACGAACGCACGCATGCGACGGGCCTCGGCACTGAGTTCGTCCACGCGCCGCTGCCTTTGCTGCGGCAACTCTTGCCCTGACTTGTCCTGCGCCTGGTGCTCGGCCACGATCTTGTCGGCCGCGCGTTCCAGCCGCTCGGCGCGGTGCAGCAACTCGGCGTGCGTGCCGCTACGCTCCTTGCTCGCGTTGGAGGGCAGCTTCACGCCATCAATGGCAAACATCTCGCGCCCGATCAAGCCCTGTGCATCACAGGTCATCAGTACCTGTGCGAACAGCGGCTTGATCTGTTCGCTCAGACCGCTGACGAATCTGGCAATGTGGGCATGGCAGGGCCGGTTGTCGCCACTGATGGCCATGAACTGCACATCCCGTTCGCAGGCTCGCTCGATGGCGCGGCTGGAGATCAGGCCTCGGCTGTAGGCCAGCAGCACGATCTTGAGCATCACGCGCGGGTCGTAGGCGCTGGCGCCAACCGCATCATTCCTGAACCTGGCATCGAGTTCGGAGAGGTCGAGTTCATGGTCCACCAGGTAGTCCAGCGCGAAGGCATAACTGCCAGGAACGATTTGCTCACTGAGCACAACCGCAAGCAAGAGGCCGTTGCGTTCCTGCGGTTTGAAACGGGGCATCGGGACGGGCCTCCACACTATGTCACGGGCAACTTTGCTCGCACTGTTGGGAGCCCCGGGGCACTGACAAGTTTCAGAGGGAAGAGATTTTTTTACAGCCTCAACG
>JAPWHR010000037.1 GCA_027214345.1 Comamonadaceae bacterium G21597-S1 | reverse complement strand
TGGTGCGCCCAGCATGGGCGCACTCCTGGAGGTGCAAGTCCTCCCGCGAGCTGGTCACAGTGAGCGAAGTGAAGCGCAACTGCATGAGGGCGACCGAGTGTGGGAAGGAAGCGCGGAGCGTAAATCATGAGCCGATGTACAAGAACCGGATAGAAGGCGGTGCCGACCAAGGCGAGCGGGCCATAAACCGCGAAGCTTTTGTGACCAAGGGTCAGGTGGCGTAGATCTGGCGGTTGTGTGATGAAGGAGTGCGTTCTTACCTGGGGAGATCTCGCCTTGCGCCTGAAAGGGCGACGGTGTCGAACCGGAGCGAGAAGTCAGCAGAGGTCGTAGTAGTCCGAGGCGAGGCCCACGATGGGAGAAGACCAGAGGCGAAGGACCGAACGAGGAGGAGAGTTCGAGGCCATGTCGATGCGGCCAGCATTGCGTCAGATGCCCGGCAAGCTGGGGCGGGCGGGGGTAGCGCACGGTGAAGCCGGGTGTGATCCTGCCAGCGACGAAGCGGGCTGCCCGCGACATGCAACCGAGAGCACAGGGTCAGCGCTGCTGCAAGCGGCGCTGACAAGAGAGAACCTGCAGCGAGCGTTCAAGCGGGTGCGGGCCAACAAGGGGGCTGCGGGTGTGGACGGACTGGATATAGACCAGACGGCCAGACAACTGGCAACCCAGTGGCCGGTGATTCGCCAACAATTGCTGGCAGGGACGTACCGCCCCAGCGCGGTACGCCGGGTAACGATCCCCAAGCCCGACGGTGGCCAGCGCGAGCTGGGTATCCCGACGGTGACGGACCGGCTGATCCAGCAGGCATTGCTGCAAGTGCTGCAGCCAATTCTGGACCCCACCTTCAGCGAACACAGCTACGGCTTTCGGCCGGGCCGGCGTGCACAGGACGCGGTATTGGCCGCGCAGTCGTACGTACAGTCTGGCCGGCGGGTCGTAGTGGATGTTGACCTGGAGAAGTTCTTCGACCGGGTCAACCACGACATTGTGATCGACCGCCTGAACAGGCGCATCGGGGACGGCGGAGTGATCCGGCTGATCCGTGCCTACCTGAACAGCGGCATCATGAGCGATGGCGTGGTGCAACAGAGGTACCAGGGCACGCCGCAGGGCGGGCCCCTGTCGCCGCTGCTGGCCAACGTGTTGCTGGACGAGGTGGACAAGGAGTTGGAGCGGCGGGGGCATTGCTTCGCGCGTTACGCTGACGACAGCAACGTGTACGTTCGCACTCGAAAAGCGGGTGAGCGGGTGATGGCCTTGTTGCGGCGTATGTACGCCAAATTGCATCTGACGGTCAACGAGGCCAAGAGTGCGGTGGGCAGCGTGTTTGGTCGCAAGTTCCTGGGGTACTGCCTGCGAGCAGGACCAAAGGGTGTGGTCAAGCGCGCGGTGGCAGCCAAGCCGATGGCAACGTTCAAGCAGCGGATCAGGCAACTGAGCCGGCGCTCGGGAGGACGAAGTCTGCACGAGGTGGTGCAGCGTCTGCGACCGTACTTGTTGGGCTGGACAGCTTACTTCGGACTGGCGCAAACGCCCAGCGTCTGGCGCGAGCTGGACGAATGGCTGCGTCACCGCTTGAGGGCAATCCAACTCAGGCATTGGAAGCGGGGCGCGACCATGTACCGCGAACTGCGAGCGCTCGGGGCGCCGCATGACGTGGCGCGGCGTGTGGCGGCCAACTCCAGGCGCTGGTGGCGCAACAGCGGCAAGTTACTCAACAGCGTGCTGACCATCGATCACTTCGATCGTCTGGGTCTGCCACGGCTCTCATGACCTCAACTTCTCGAACCGCCCGGTGCGGACCCGCATGCCGGGTGGTGTGGCAGGGGCGCAGCCGA
>JAPWHR010000036.1 GCA_027214345.1 Comamonadaceae bacterium G21597-S1 | reverse complement strand
CTGTCAACGCCAATCGAAATCTGACCCACTTTGCGTTGTAAACGCCAAAGTAAAACTGACCCACCTGGGCTCTCTTGATCGTTCTGCCTGGACGCGCAGGGCGTAGCCCGTAGCGGCCTGGCAGAACGGGCGGTTCAGTTTGTGGCTGGTGCTGACCTCCTTGCTGTCTGGCCGGCGCGCCGTTTGTCCTTGAGCCGGTAGCTTTCGCCGCTGATCTGCACGATGTGGGCGTGGTGCAGCAATCGGTCGAGCATGGCTGCGGTCAGGGTCTGGTCGTCGGCGAAGGCGCCGGCCCATTGTGTGAACGGCAGATTGCTGGTCAACACCATGGAGCCGCGCTCGTACCGCTTGGCCACCACGTTGAAGAACAGATTCGCCTCCTCGCGACCAAATGGCAGGTAACCGATCTCATCGACCACCAGCAGCCTGGGGCCGAGCACCGCCCGGTTGAAATACTCTTTGAGTCGCCCCTGGGCCTTGGCCGCTGCCAGTTGCAGCATAAGGTCTGCCGCCGTGATGAAGCGCGTCTTGTTGCCGGCCATCACGGCGCGATAAGCCAGTGCCAATGCAACATGGGTCTTGCCGACTCCGCTGGGGCCGAGCAGAACGATGTTCTCGGCCCGCTCAATGAAGGCCAGGTGCGCCAGTTCCATGATTTGCGCCTTGGGCGCGCCGCTTGCCTGGCCCCAATCGAACTGCTCCAGCGTCTTGACCGTCGGCATCGTGGCCAGTTTGAGTAGCGTCGTGTTGCGTCGCTCGTCACGTGCCACGATCTCGCTGGCCAGCACTTGCTCCAGGAAGTCGGCGAAGCTGGCCTCGGTACGTGCTGCCTCCTGGGCCAGCGCCGGCCATTGACTGGCCAGGCGGTTGAACTTGAATTGCTCGCACATGTTGGCGATGCGATCGTGCTGCAGATTCATGCATCCACCCCCAGCAGCAGTTCGTCGTACACCGCCAGCGGATGTTGCAAGCTCTCGAACGGAATCGCCACGCGTTGAGGGATCGGCGCTGGCGCTCGCAACGCCGGAGCTGGCAACATGACTGCGCGCTCCTGGGCCAGCAACTGCTGCGGAATGGCGTGGGTGGTCCTGTGTACCCGTGCGTTGGCCACATCGTCGAGCCAGCGACGCACATGGGCATTGGCGATGGCCACGTCCAGCGTCAACCCGGCGGCCTGCACGCTGGCGGCCAACGGGACTACGAAGCAGGACTTGAGGTAGGAGTTGAAGCGCTCGACCTTGCCCTTGGTCTTGGCCCGGTACGGGCGGCACAGCCGGGGGACAAAGCCGCATCTCTCGGCCAAGCCCTTGAGTTCGTCGTTCCAGCGGTGCAGTCCTTCCCCGTATGCGTCACGCGTGATGACCACGCTCTTGGTGTTGTCGAACAAGACATGCTCGGGAACGCCGCCAAAGTAGTCGAACGCCTCGGCCAGGCCGGTGCACAGCGTGCCGGCATCCTCGGAATTGGTGAACTTGACGAAGCTCGCCCGGCTGTAGCCCATCGTTGCAACCAACGCCAGTAGCGGGTCACGGCCCCGGCGGATAGTGGTGAAGTCCGCCTGCATCTGCTTGCCGGGTGCTGTCTCGAACCGTACCAGCGGCTCCGGTTCGCTCTTCTTGTGTGGCGCCAGCCACATCTTGAGCATACTGATCCCGCCCTGATAGCCGCGCTGGTGGATCTCGCGCAGCAGCACCGTGGCCGGAATCCATCGCGGTTTGGCCTGTTCGATGCGCTGCATCAGATAGGGCTTGAAGGCGTCCAGTTTCCCCGTCCTGGGTTCACGCGGCCCATACCGCTGCGCCGTCGGCTCACGCAAATACCGGCGCACCGTGTTGCGCGAACAACCGAACTCCTTGGCTATCGCCCTTATCGACTCGCCCCTTCGGGCCATCACTCGTATCTCCACTGCTTCCTCCTGGGTCAACATCGACGGCCCCAAAAAAGCCGTCATCCTCGCCCAGGTGGGTCACTTTTACTTTGGCGCAGTGGGTCAGTATTACTGTGGCGCTAACA
>JAPWHR010000035.1 GCA_027214345.1 Comamonadaceae bacterium G21597-S1 | reverse complement strand
ATTCAAGCACTTCCGCCTACGCGCAATCCCCTGGCAAAGCCAGCCGGATCCAGCATCTGCTCAACAGCCAGTCCAAAGACTAGTTCGCGAGCTTGATCCACCTCAGGTCCGTACCTTGATCCGCCGGCGTGAATCGAAACCCTTCGCTGGCCCTCTTGCTGAAGCCTCGTGCATCGGCAGGCTCGTACAGGAAAATCGACGGTGCGTCTGCCACGATCATCTTCAAAGCCTCCTGGTACAGCGGCTCACGGGACTTTTGATCCTGCACTTCCCTGGCCTTTTTCAGTAGCGCGTCGACTTTCTCGTTCTTGTAGTACGACGACGCCTTGAAGCTGCCATGGTTGGCGCTTTCATACATCTGGGCTACAAAGCCGTCAGGATCTGGAAACGGCGAATTGACGAATGAGAACCACAGGTCGGGTGAAGTTTCTGGCTTCGAGGCGGCAGTTACAAGATTCGGCCAAGTATTTGTCGCAACCTTGATCGTTACGCCTAGTTTTCGAGCCTCGGCCTGGAGAAGTTGACCAATGATGCTCATGTACTCGAATCCAGTTATGGCTCCGAAACTGAGTTCGCGGTCAATTGGCGCACCCTCTTGCTTCGCGAGGTCGCAATGTTTCTTGGCTTCGGCCATATTGAACTCGTAGCCAATTTCAGGCTTCGGTTGGCCCCACATATTTACCGGCAAAGGAGTCTTGATCCGGATAGCTGAGCCCTTGCTCAGGACACTGTTTATAAGACTGTCGTAATTGAATGCATAGGAAAGGCATCGGCGAAAGTTCACATTGTTGAGCGGCGGTTTTGTGTTGTTCAGATAGATGACCCCGATCCGCGCACCACCGTTGAACTTGACCGAGAAATTGGGCGTACTGCTGATTCGCGCAATGCTCTCTGGCGACAGAAAGGGGCCTGTCACATCCAATCTGCCGCTCAGTAGCGACATCACCTCGGTGGTCTGTTCGGTGAACCCGCGAGTCTGTACAAACCTCGGTGCCTGCGGGTTGTCCTTCCACCCGTAGAAGTGTTCGTCGAACTTCACAAGGTCCACTCGCTCTCCTGGTATGAAACTGCCTGCTACGAGCTTGTAAGCGCCAGAGCCAGCGTCGTTAGCCGCGATCCACGCTGCGCCCCAGTCACCACCGACTTCCTTTTCCTTGACGAGTTGTGCATTCAGGATTGCAACCGTCGGCACAATGGAGACGAACCCGGCATAGGGCATCTTCAACTTGAACTTGACGGTCAGCGGCGACGGCGCAGTGATGCCTTCAGGGGCAAGCACAGCAGAGAACAACGCGCCAACCCCTCGCTTCAGAGCGAGAGCACGCTGGAAGCTGTAGACAACGTCTTGCGCGGTCATGACTCTACCGTCGTGGAACTTGACGCCATCGCGCAAGGTGAACTCCACCTCTGTCCCGTCCTTTGAAACCGTGTGGCCAGTCGCGAGCCATGGAGCAAGAGTCGCAGGAGCGCCCCGGTAGCGATACAGGGAGTCGTAGATATTGATCTGGTTGAAAATGGTTGCTGTATCCGTCTGCGTTTGCGGATCAAGCGCCTTGACCTGACTCAAGGTCATTGTCAGCGTACCCGGCTGGGTCTGCGCGCACAGCATTGCGGGAGCGACCAGCGCAGCGACAAAGGCAAGCGTACAGGCCGGACGGGTGAGGGAAAACATGTTCATAGAGAAAGCTCCTTAGGAGGTGGTACAACGGGCTCTGCGATACAGCGGGGAAAATTGGAACGGGCTCAGCCACCAATGGCGGCCTGGACCGCGACCTCGGAGGGTGGACTGCCGAAGATGCTGACTTGGATCGGATGACGATGATTCGTGGGCATGGCGAGACTCTGTTTGCGCAAGGCGAAAGGTTACTGTCGAAACTGTGCGGCGGGTGGCTAAGTGCGGTGCCACTGCGGTACATTCCGTGGTACCAGAGGATGCGCGTTTTCCCTGCCTTGGTGCACTGCAGGCCACGCCGGTGCACTGGCTGCGTGGCGCCACGGGACGAGGCCGGCTGACGTCCTGCGCCGTGTTCATGAACTGCAGGTAAGTGAGAGCTGGCGGCACAGCTCCTGTCCAGAGCCCAGCGCAGGCGCACGAGCTCATACCCAGTAGCCGCCCATCCTGCGCTCAAGCAGCGGTTCACGCATTCCCATTGGAAGTCACCTCATCCTTGAAAGAAAAATAGCCATCGTTGCGATGGAACATATCTGTCGG
>JAPWHR010000034.1 GCA_027214345.1 Comamonadaceae bacterium G21597-S1 | reverse complement strand
CGGCTCTCATGACCTCAACTTCTCGAACCGCCCGGTGCGGACCCGCATGCCGGGTGGTGTGGCAGGGGCGCAGCCGACAATGGCTGCCCCCTATGCCGATCCAGGGGCCGAACCCGGTGCGCGACCGTCGGCAGGCGATCCGCCCCAGCCCGGTCATGGCCGGCGATTCAACGCACCCGTGGATTGATGGACCGCAGCAGCTCCTTGAGGTCCTCCAGCATGCCGGCGTTGGAGTAGCTGTGCAGTTCGAGCAGCAGCACCAGGGCCAGCGGCAGCACCACCAGCACGGCCAGGACGACCAGGAAAGCCACTAGCGCGGTCGGCATGCGTTGCACCAGATGGCCGATGCGATGGCGCCCGACAGCGCGCACGCCGTCGGAGCGGCAGGCCTTGCAGATGTACTGGCCGTAGCGGTTCTTGTGCACTTCCTCCCGGTGCACCTTGGCCCCGCAGGCGTTGCAGGTTCGATAGGCATTGGGGGCCAGGCTCGGCGCCGGAGCTTGCATGGTGCAGGGAGACGGTTTGCGGGTTGGGGCTTGCCAGTGATCGTAACCCAGGCGGGATCGTGGCCTGCGCGGGGCTGGGTCGCCGCGCAGGGGAGCCTGACCAGAATCGGCGTGTTCCCAGGTGAAGGCCGCGCAAGGTCGTCTGCGCCGTTCGCGGCCGTCGGCCCTCAGTAGTTCAGCAGATTGCGCCGCACATGCAGCAGGTGCTCGATGGCCCGTTCCTGGGCCAGCGCCGGGTCGCGGGACTTGATCGCCTGCACCAGGGCGCGGTGTTCCTGTTGGTAGGCGAGGCGGCGTTCGGGCGTCAGGCTGCGTTTCTTGAGCATGCCCCATTCGCCCTGGGCCCGGGCCTGGTTCATGAGCTTGAACACGTTGGCCACGAAGGCGTTGTGCGCCGCCTGGGCGATGAGTTCGTGCAGCAGGCCGTCCCACACCTCGAACTCCTCGTTGCTGGCGGCGGCCTCGGCCTTGGCGCAGCATGACTCCATCTGCTCGAAGTCGGCGGCGGTCGCATTGCCGATCACCATCTCGACGATGGCCGGCTCCAGTGCCAGGCGCGCCTCCATCAGCACGGCCGGGCTGATCTGTGACGCCGATGCGTCCGCCGTCATGGATGCGAGCTTCTGTGCCGCGTGTTCGGTGACATAGGTCCCGCTGCCCACGGTCTGCGAAATGAGCTCGCGTTCCTTGAATTCCTGCAGCACCTTGCGCACCGTCGTGCGGCTGATCCGGTATTGCTCGCAGAACGCGCGTTCGGTCGGCAGCCGGTCGCCGGCACGCAGCTGGCCGGAGCGCAGGCTCTCGATGATGGTTTCGCGCAGGGGTTGGCTGGTGTCCATGGTGCCGTTTCGTATGACCCGTTCGAACCAAATGATACCAATGCGATCCGGGTCGATGGGGTCCGCACAGGGGCCGCCTGGCGACGATCATTCTGCAACGGTGGTCAAAAAATCGGTTGACGCGTCATCCGGTTTGGATATCATCGCGTCGATTGGTGCCAAATGGTATCAAGGTAGAACCAATTTCAACCAAAATACGCGCCGTCGGAACCGGCCGGCGCGTGCCGGGAGGATCCCTTGCGTATTGCGACTTTTGTTCTGGATGGACAGCGAAGGGTGGGTCAGGTCTCGCCTGACGGCCAGCAGCTCACGCCGTTCGAACAGACGGCGCAGCTGGCCCGCGCCGGCGCCTTGCCGTTGATCGAGGCGCTGGTGGCCGGCCAGCCCCTGCCGGCGCTGGCTGGCACGTCGGTGTCCGTGGCCACGGTGCGACTGGAGGCGCCGCTGCCGATGCCGCGCCGCAATCTGTGGTGCGTCGGCCGCAACTACCACGCCCATGCCAAGGAACTGCAGGCCACCGTGTTCAAGGACAACAACGCCGACCCTCAGGCCTGGCCGATCGTGTTCACCAAGGTTCCGGAGTGTGTCGTCGGTCCGACCGACACGGTGCATCTGCCCGGCGCGGCGGTGTCTTCGCAGATCGACTACGAGGCGGAGCTGGCGGTCGTCATCGGCACCGGCGGCAAGAACATCGCGCGCGCCGATGCGATGCGCCATGTGTTCGGCTACACCATCGTCAACGATGTCACCGCGCGCGACGTGCAGATGCGCCACCAGCAGTGGGACATGGGCAAGTCCTTCGATACCTTCTGCCCGATGGGACCATGGATCGTCACCGCCGACGAACTCGACGGCCGCAAGACCCGGGTGCGCTGCTGGGTCAACGGCGAGCTGCGCCAGGACGGACCGACCGAGAACATGATCTTCGACATCCCGACGCTGATCGAGACCATCTCGCGCGGCATCACGTTGTACCCGGGCGACGTGATCGCCACCGGCACGCCGGCGGGCGTGGGCATGGGGCTGTCGCCGCCGCGCTACATCCAGTCCGGCGACGTGATCCGGATCGCGGTCGACGGCATCGGCGAGATCGAGAACCGTTTCAGCTGACCGACAGCCTGCCCCGTCCATCACGACCGACGGGTGCGCCATCGCAAACCACACACCAAGAAGCAACCATCTTGAATGTTTAAGTCAAACGACCATTGCGATCTCGTTGCTCCAGGGGGACCTGGTACGTGCGATC
>JAPWHR010000033.1 GCA_027214345.1 Comamonadaceae bacterium G21597-S1 | reverse complement strand
GACCTTCATCCATACGAGCTTCCCATGCAGCCCTTTCATACCCCGCAGCAGCAAATTCGCGCCGCTACGTCAGGCGATAAGTGGGTTAATGGACAGCTTGGTTAGGCCGCATACAAGCTGGCTTGGTTTGCGCCGATTCAGCACTTTCTTAACGGAGTCGTCAAATGTCAAGTTCTTCTGCACAAGATCTGTCAGTGGCGGTGAATCCGAATCAAGAGATTACGAAGTTGGAGATAACGACCAGTGCGGAATTGAGAAAGGTAGGGATAGAGAACGGATCAAAGGGAGTCAAAGGTGCCTTCTTTCTCTACGCCTTCGTCTTTGTTGTGAATGGCGCCTACGCGCATTTCAACAATGACAGTCGACTACTGGATAAGGCCGAGCTGATCTGGTTAGCTGGTGTCTTGTGCTTGGCTCTCCTAGCGTACTTCGGCTTCATATTTAAGTACACAGTGGCCGCAAAACTGGACAACGGAAATCTGACCTTTGGGACTGGTTCAAGCGCGCAGCGTCCGGGCGATGCGGCCTAACCCCTCGGTCAAGCGGAGCGCCGCCGGCAGGCCACCAAGCCCGCGCGCTGCTGTGGTTTATCCTGCATCGCGCGGGCTTGGCGTCCTGCCGTCGTCGCCCGCTTAGCTCGAACGTTAAAGCTCATGCCTCTTGGTCGCACCCCTCTTGTCAAAAACCAGGCATGGAAGCTGCGTCTTGCGCTTGCCATGGCGTTGGTTGCCGGCGCACTAATGTGGTTTGACCAACAGGTTTCGGCTTTGATAGGTGTCCCACAGTATCTTCCCGCGATGGTCGGTACTCTGCTGGCGTTTTTGACTCTCGCCATTTCTGCGGTGGCCGTTCGGTGCCCAAACTGCGGCGCCAGCCTCATATGGTTCGCAATGTCACAAAAGTCAGCCGGTACCTGGCTGGCATGGTTGCTCCATGAGAGTACCTGTCCAAAGTGCGGCTTTTCGGTTCGATCAAACGATTCTGGCGAAAATGCGCTTTAACAGGTTGCTCGATCCGACCCGCTTCGGCAAGCCTTCGCGGTCGGCTCAGCTCCAACGTTGACCTCACAGTCTCACCATGAACTGGCGCACTCCGTTCGCACTTGCCGTTTCCCCAATCATTCCAGCAGCTTGCGTGGCTTTCGGAATGGAGGCGCTTTCTGTGGTCGAGTGGCAATATTGGCGGGCTTGGAGCTTCTTCGTACTCGTGCTGGAGGTCGCCGAGGCAGCTGCCTTCGTCATCGCCTATCCGGCTTACCTCTTGGTCAGCCGCCGTCGGGCGGTGGGAATGCGCGAGTCACTTGTCGCGGGGTTCCTTATCGGCTGCCTTATGGGTGTTCTCGGCGTTATCGTAGGGCTGAGTTCTGCCTGGATATTTTGGGCATTGGCCATCCGTGGAAGAACAGGTGGCTCGGACAGGCCGGAGCCGCTTCACGCATGAGGTCTAACCAGTTGATCGATTGGACCGCCAACGGCAAGCGGGCTCTTCGCCATTCTTCGGAACGGTTGACGCCGTTGGCGTCCAATCATCGCCAGCGTTAGGGCTCACGAATATGACTGAACGCGCTAGGCATGCGGACAATGAGTACGGTTCCGTAGGGGTGTCGCTCCTTCAGTTCCTCGTTCACCCGATTCTTAGCTTTTGGTGGCCGACGATGAGCGTCATTGATGATCAACCTGGGCTTTTGGCACTGAACGCAAACGGCTTTAGAGTTGTGGCTAGCAAGAGCAAGCAGGTCGTCACATTGAACGGCCGACTCGTCGCACCATTCAAAGACATTCAGGCCATTAGTATTCAGCATTTCAGGACTGGCGCAGGTAGCCGAGGAAGGGAATGGTGGGAATTGAGTTTGCAGATGTTAAGGCGGCCAGTTGTCCATTTGGGAAAGACACGAGACTCGACCGAGGCTTCGATCGCAGCTGCGCACTTGAGCACTTTGGTCGGTAAGCCTGTCGTTGCGCTCTCGCAAACCGGCCGGGTATCCGCGGGCTTATAGCAGTGCGCATGAGCCCTAACAGTTTGTTCGTGTGGGACGGCTACGCCGCCCCACAACTTCGACGTTGAACTAAACCGCTGACGCGGTGGCATGCGTGAAGGCATGGTCACCGTTTTTTTGTTGGCGGGTGGCTTGCGTGATGAGGCCATGAGGAGAAGCCTTCAATGCGGGGAATGTCCCCCGCACTTGAAGGAGAGACCTCATGACCGAACTACGCCAACGCATGATCGACGCGATGGTGCAACGCGGCTTTGCACCACGCACGCAAGAGACGTACGTCAGGGCCATCCGGCGCATGGCCAAGTACTACCGGCGTGATCCGGCTTTGTACACCCAGGAGGAAGTTCAGGCCTATTTGCTGCACATGGTCAAGGACGAGAAGCTGTCGTACAGCTCGATGAACCAGGCCGCCTGCGCGATGCAGTTCCTGTTTCAGACTGTACTTGGGCACGGTCGCGAGCATTTCCATGTGCCGTTTGCCAAGGTGCCAGCCAAGCAGCCCGAACTGCTCGCACGCGATGAGATCTCGCGGTTGCTGCTCGCTTGCATGCATCCACGCCACCGCATGCTGTTGCAGACGATCTACGCCAGCGGGCTGCGCGTGTCCGAGGCGTGCGAACTGCAGATTTCCGACATCGACAGCGCGCCCGATCGCATGTGTATCCGCGTGCGCAGCGGCAAAGGTGGCAAGGGTCGCCAGAGCATCCTCAGTCCCACGTTGCTGGCGCTGCTGCGCGCCTATGTTCGTACCTTTGCGCCCCAACGCTGGCTCTTTAGCGACCCCTCGGGAACGCAGCCGTTGTGTGTGAGTTCGGCACAGCGGGCTTACAACGGCGCCCGCCACCGAGCGCGTATCAACAAGAGCGGCGGCATTCACACGCTGCGCCACTGCTTTGCGACCCATCTGCTCGAGGGCGGGGTGGACCTGTACACGATCCAGAAGCTGCTCGGCCACGGACACATCAGTACGACCGGGCGCTATCTGCACCTGATCAGCCCGCAGTTTCGTGTGGCCAAGGAGGTCGACCCGATGGACCTGCTGGCCGCGCTGCGCCTGTTCTGACGAGCGGCTACGCCAGTCATGGCCGCTACGGTGGCCGATGCGCTGCGCCGCTTTGGCGCGGCGTACCTGGACCAACACAGCTTGAGCACTGAACAGGCCAAGGCCTGGCGAGGCATTGTTGCCTGTCGCACGGCTGCTTTGGGTGGACAGCAACTGTCCTGCGATGCCTGTGGGCACAACCACTGGCAGTACCACTCGTGCCGCAACCGGCACTGCCCGCAGTGCGGAGCCAGAGCCAAGGATGCCTGGCTGCGGGGACGCCTGGCTGAGGTGTTGCCGGTGCCTTATGCCCATCTGGTGTTCACACTGCCGCACAGTCTCAATGGCCTGTTTGGGGCGCATCCACGCTGGGTGATCGATACGTTGTTTGCCTGCACGGCGCAGACGCTGTTGGAGTTTGCCGCCAACCCGAGGTGGATGAGTGCGGCTGGCGGCACACCGGCATTCACGCTGGTGCTGCACACCTGGACGCAGGACCTGCGCCGCCACATTCATGTGCACGCGGTCATGGCCTGCGGCGTGCTCGATCACGAACGACATTGGAGCGCACCTGCGCGCAAACCTGACTTCCTGTTCCCGGTACACGCCCTGTCCAGGGTGTTTCGGGGCAAGTTCCTGCAGGCGCTGTTGCGCGCGCACACCAATGGCCTGATCGAACACGATCCGCAGGGCCAGGGCGATGCATGGCGCGAGCGCCAGCGCCAGCTCTATCAACACGACTGGGTGGTCTACGCCAAGACCCCGTTGGGCGGACCGGCCCAGGTGCTGGAGTACCTGAGCCGGTACACCCACCGAACGGCCATCGGCAACGAGCGTATCCGGGCGATCGACAAAGGCGAGGTCGCCTTTACGGTGCGAGCAGATGATCAGGGTGGCAAACGCCGTGTCCGGCTCGTTGGCACCTAGTTCATCCGCCGATTCCTGCTGCATGTGTTGCCCAGCGGCATCAAGCGCATCCGTCACTACGGAGTTCTGGCCAGCGGCTGCAAGGCGCAAAAGCTACATGCCGCGCGTGCTGCCTTGCAGATGCCCGCCCTGAACAGGCAGGCCAGCGAATCGGCACAGGCGTTCATGCAGCGTGTGGCCAAGATCGACATGACGGTATGCCCGTGCTGCGGATCTGAGCGACTGCGCGTTGCGGCCGTCAGGCTGGGCAGTGCCAGGTTGCCTGCGCCTGGCGGCACCGTTGTGCCAAAAGGACGGGGGCCACCGTGAGGGGCCGGGCGGGCCAGCACCACGGACACAGTGCAATCCAGATGCCGCGTGCAGCCCTGGACGATGGCGCGCGCCTCGAGACGGACAACGCCGACACGACAAACGGTCACCCTGGCATCGGACCAGCAATATCAACGATCTATCCCGTTTGTCCACTATCCGATCGCCCTGCAGCCGGGCCATAATCCGGTCAAAAGTGATAGCTCGGGCATCTAATCCCCTATCGCCGCCGCGCTTGGCGTGGTTCAGTCCAACAAGGTTTATCTGCCGCAGGAGGTGCTCTTGGTCTTTACACACTTGGCCGCGCGGCAGATAAACGCTATTCGTTAGGCGGCATGAGACTCGGCACCTTCATCGTCTTCAGCAGTATTGCGATCAACGTCGCAATCGTTGTCTGCGCCCGGTTCGCAACGGACACCACGGCCTACTTCAAGCAAGCGTTCCCTTACTTCGTGCTGGTTGCTATTGTTGGTGGTGTGGGAGCCGTTCTCGACTGGCGCAAGACCAAGCGCCTGGCACGCTCGCAGTTCTTCCGGGAGAAGGATGCCGAGCGCAGCGAATACCGCGGCCAATGACTATGCCGCCTCTCAAGAAACACCACCCAAGTAGTTGATTTGTAATGGTGCATTCAAGCTGCTTGTTCCACGGCGACGAGTCGCAT
>JAPWHR010000032.1 GCA_027214345.1 Comamonadaceae bacterium G21597-S1 | reverse complement strand
GTTGCGCGATGCAGGCGCAAGACCGAGCACCGCAGGGCAGTCGGCGCGTTCAG
Organism: Comamonadaceae bacterium G21597-S1; assembly: GCA_027214345.1. Taxonomy (GTDB): domain Bacteria; phylum Pseudomonadota; class Gammaproteobacteria; order Burkholderiales; family Burkholderiaceae_C; genus CAISIP01. The sequence continues at coordinate 6,042 of JAPWHR010000032.1, read as the reverse complement.
CGCCCGACCGCCACAGTGAAGCGCAGAGCGATTGCCCCTCGGGCCTTCGCAGCCCGCGTACCACGGGAGAGGCACACAACATCATCCCTCAGGCCACCTTGCGCTCACCACGCGTCGCCTGCTTGTCCGCGTGCGCACTCAAGGCCTCGCGGAACCACGCGCCTTCGTCCCAGGCCTTGTTGCGGGCTTCCAGGCGCTGCCGGTTGCACGGCCCGAAACCCTTGACGACGCGGAAGAAGTCGTCCCAGTCGATGGCCCCATAGTCATAGTGGCCGCGTTCCTCGTTCCACTTGAGTTCGGGGTCCGGCAACTCCAGGCCGAGGAACTCGATCTGCGGCACCGTCTGGTCGATGAACTTCTGGCGCAGCGCGTCATTGCTCAGCAGCTTGATCTTCCAGGCCATGGACTGGGCGCTGTTGACCGACTGCGCGTCGGCCGGGCCGTGCATGGCAATGGACGGCCACCACCAGCGGTTCAGCGCGTCCTGCGCCATCTGCTTTTGCTCCGGCGTGCCCCGCGCCAGCACCTCCATGATCTCGAAACCCTGGCGCTGGTGGAACGACTCCTCCTTGCACACCCGCACCATGGCACGGGCATACGGCCCGAAGGAGCAGCGGCAGATCGGGATCTGATTGACGATGGCGGAGCCGTCGACCAGCCAGCCGATGGCGCCGATGTCGGCCCAGGTCAGCGTGGGATAGTTGAAGATGCTCGAATACTTGGCCTTGCCCGACAACAGGTCGCGGTACGTGTCGTCGCGCGCGACACCCAGCGTCTCGACGGCGCTGTACAGGTACAAGGCATGACCGGCCTCGTCCTGCACCTTGGCCATCAGGATGGCCTTGCGCTTGAGCGACGGCGCGCGGCCGATCCAGTTGCCCTCGGGCAACATGCCGACATATTCGGAATGGGCATGTTGCGAGATCTGGCGCACCAGCGTCTTGCGGTAGGCCGGCGGCATCCAGTCCTTGGGTTCTATCTTGATGCCGGCGTCGATGCGTTGCTGGAAGGCCCGCTCCTGCGGGTCCATGTCCTCGAGGCTGCGAACCGCGGTGGCGCCGGTTTCGACGAGTTGTGCGTACATGCGACTGTCTCCGGTCTGCGGATTTGACAGGTGTCAATCCGGTCAGGAAAAACGTGCATCTTAGTGATACAGATGGACTCCTACAATCGAATTGTCTGTATCACTTTGGAGTTTGCATGGCCCGCGCCTCCCCGACCGCGACCGTGGCACCCGCGTTGGCACGGTTGCGCCGCGGACTGGACCTGCGTGCCAACTCGTTGCTGATCACCGTGTTCGGCGACGCCTTTGCGCCGCGCGGACAGTCGATCTGGTTGGGCAGCCTGATCGAACTGCTCGGACTGTTCGGCATCTCGCCGCGCCTGGTACGCACCAGCGCGTTCCGCCTGGGCGCGGACGACTGGTTCGTCGCAACGCGGATCGGCCGGCGCAGCTATTACGGCCTGTCGGACGTCGGCGTATTGCGGGTACAACATGCCGATCAGCGCATCTACGACTTCAACACCGCGCAATGGGACGGACGCTGGACCCTGGTGCTGCTCGATCCGGGCATGCGGGCCAGCGACCGGCTGAAACTGCAACGCGAGTTGTTGTGGGAGAGTTTCGGTCGCCTGTCGCCGCTGGTCTTTGTCCAGCCCCACATGCATGCACGGGTGCTGACGGAGATCATCTCTGCGGCGGGCATGGGCGAGCAGGTGGCGGTGCTGCGCGCACAAGGGCTGCCGGGCGTCGGCGAGCGGCCCCTGCTGCCGATCATGCACTCCGTGTTCGACCTGGCCAAGGTCGCACGGGCCTGGACGCAGTTCGTCGACCGGTTCTCGCCCGTGTTGCGCGACGCAGCACAACTCGATCCGGCGCAGGCCTTCATGGCACGCACCTTGCTGATTCATGAATACCGGCGTGTCGTGCTGCGCGACCCCAATCTGCCGAAGGCTTTTCTGCCCGCGCACTGGCCGGGCGAACACGCGCGCAGCCTGTGCGAACAGCTGTACGGTGCCTTGCTGGGGCCGAGCGAGCGTTACCTGCGTGCCATGGTCATCACCGATAGCGGCGCCTTGCGCGCGACCCCGCGCGCCATGCGCCGACGCAGCAGCACTCGCAAGCCGGATCGGGCTCCGGACGCAGGCTAGCGGTGCATGGCCGGCACCAGCCGGTCCGAGGGTGCGAGCGGAATCTCGCCGTCGAGTTCGATGGCCACTTGCGTGCACACGGCGCGACACAGCGTTGCCACCCGTTCGCTCTGCAGGCGATAGTACATCTGGGTACCTTCCCGGCGCTTGGCCAGCACGCCACATCGGTAGAGCGTGCTCAGGTGCTGCGACATGTTGGGTTGCGTGGTCTCGATCTCCGCGAGCAGCTGCGAGACGCTTTTCTCGCTCTGGCAGACTGCACTGATGATCTTCAGGCGGATCGGCGTCGACAGAACCGAAAACAATTCGGCGACCGATTCGAATACCCGATCTTCACTGTGCATGTCTTCCATTGGCGGCTCCCCTCATGATTCCATCGAATTTCCATTCTATTCGCAACCACCAATATAGGGAGCCCCCCCGCCGCATGGTCGGATCGGATGCGACCAGCCGCCATGCCAGGCGTGCGTCGCCATCCGACCAGCAGACTACTTGCCGCCCTCGAGCACCCACTGCGCCAGCTTGCGCGCGTCCGCCTCGCTCAGGTTCGGCTGCGCGGGCATGGGTACGGCGCCCCAGGTGCCGGAGCCGCCCTTGCGAATGCTGTCGGCCAGCCGTGCGGCAGCGTCGGCCTGGCCGGCGTATTTTTTCGCCACGTCCCGATAGGCGGGGCCGACCAGTTTCTTGTCGGCCGAATGACAGGCCAGGCAGGCGTTGGCCTGGGCCAGCTGCATGCTGGCATGTGCCGGCAGCACCAGCATCGACGCGAGCAGCGCCAGGGAGAAAACGGACACGGACTTCACACAGGACTCCTGGTTGCGAGGTTCCGGACGGAACCGATCTATATATGCATATTCAATGATATTTGTTCCCGGCACGATGGTGCACTGGTGTTTACACGGATGCGGCCGCATGCCGCATCCGGCACGAGGCGGGTGGCAGGCCGGCGGCCGCACGCGAGCGCGGCTGCGGAGACAATACCGCCATGCAAGAACAGGAATTGATCCCGCTGACGCAGGCCGTGTTGTGGAGCGCCTTTGCCGCCGCCGCCGTCTTCGGCGCCGTGGCCCAGCGCACCCACTTCTGCACCATGGGCGCCATCGCCGACATCGTCAACATGGGTGACTGGAGCCGCATGCGCATGTGGGTGCTGGCGATCGCCGTGGCCATGATCGGTTTCAACACCATGGTGGGCGCCGGCTGGATCCGCGCTGCCGACAGCCTGTACGCGGAGTCGCGGCTGATGTGGCTGTCGCTGCTGGTCGGTGGCCTGATGTTCGGGTTCGGCATGGTGCTGGCGTCGGGTTGCGGCAGCAAGAACCTGGTGCGGGCCGGCGCGGGCAACCTCAAGGCCTGGGTCGTGTTGCTGGTGCTGGGCGCCTGCGCGTTTGCCACGCTCAAGGGCATCACGGCCGTGGCACGGGTGGGCACGGTGGACCGGGTCACGGCAGAGTTGCCGACCACCCAGGACCTGCCGTCGATGCTGGCCTCCGCGGTCGGCGTCGGAACACCGGCTGCCGCGCTGGGACTGGGCCTCGTCCTCGGCCTGCTGTTGCTGGCCTGGGTCCTGCGCAGCCCGGATGGCCGCTCCCCCATCGTCTGGCTGGGTGGCGTGGGCATTGGCGCCACCGTGGTGATGATGTGGTGGATCTCCGGACGCCTGGGTTTTGTCGCCGAGCACCCGCAGACGCTGGAGGCCAGCTTCCTGGCCACGAACTCGCGCCGCATGGAATCGCTCAGCATGGTCGCGCCGGTCGGATTTGCGCTGGACTGGCTGCTGTTCTTCAGCGACCAGTCCAAGCTGCTGACCATCGGCATCGTGAGCATGTTCGGCGTGGTGACCGGCTCCGCCGCCATGGCGCTGGCCAGCCGCGAATTCCGCTGGGAGGGTTTCGGCAGCGTCGAGGACACAGCCAATCACCTGGCGGGGGCGGCGCTGATGGGCGTGGGCGGCGTGACCGCGATGGGATGCACCATCGGCCAGGGCCTGTCGGGCATCTCGACCCTGTCGCTGGGCAGCCTGCTGGCGCTGGCAGCCATCGTCTGCGGGGCGCTGGCGGCGCTGCGTTACCAGATCTGGCGCATCGACCGGATGGGCTGACCGGTACCGGTCAGCGGCTCAGGCCGCGCGCTGGAGCAGGCCGCGCGCCAGGTCGACGAGGTCTTCCTCGAACATTTCGCCGGGAATGGCCTGGACCAGGCGCCCCTGGCGATCGATGGCGCAGGTCATCGGAATGACGCGTCGCGACGTCAGGCGATTGCGCACCTGGCCGCCGTCCATGGCGACCGGGAACCGGTAGGCGTTGTTCACCATGTACTGGCGCACCAGGCGCTCGTCGGTGTCCTGCGCCACGGCCAGGATCCGCAGGCCCTGCGAGCGGGTCTGCTCGAACAGCTTGTCGAGATGCGCGTTGTGGCGCTTGCAGAACGGGCAATAGGTGGCCCACAGGACAACCAGCGCCGGTTGGCCGCGCCAGTCGGCGGCCTCGAGCACGCTGCCATCGAGCAGTTGCAGGCGGGGCCAGTCGACCCGCTCCCCGACGGCCGCCGGCCCGGCCCAGGCCGGCAGGGACAAGGCGGCGCCAACACCGGCCATCAGGCATGTACGTCGTTTCATTTCGATCCCTGCTGCTCCATGAGCAAGAAAGTGTTGTAGGCGTTCATGCGGTTGGCGGCACGGAACAGCGGCATGTGCTCGAACCGGGACCAATCGGCCTTGGCATAGGCTTCCTCGAACGGTTCCAGGTTCTGTGCGGCCTCACCCATGCTCTTGCGCAGGAACACCAGGTAATCGCGTGTCAGCGTGAGGTCGGCCATCGGGTCCGTCGACACCCCGCCATGCCCGGGAATCATGACCCGGGGCGCGAATGCGATCAAGCCCCCCAACGAGGCGATCCACTGGCGACTGTCGGCCTGGCCGACGAAGGGGATGCGGCCGCGAAAGACGAGGTCACCGGCAAACAACACGCCGGCCTTGGGCACGAACACCACCAGGTCCTCCGGCGTATGGGACGGCCCGACATGCCGGATCTGGAACAGGTAGGAGCCCAGACGCAGCTCGGTCTGGGCATCGGACAGCCAGCGGTCGGCACCCAGCAACAGCGTCTGCGCATCGATCCATGGCGCGAGATCCTGGCGGCTGGCGTCTAGCCGCAGTTTCGCCGTCTCCGAAAACAGGTACTCGCGGCCGGACGGATGCCCCAGGATCTGCGCGCCCGCCGCCTTGAAAGCCTGCAGGCCGTAGATATGGTCGGCATGGAAATGCGTCACCACGACGTACCGGATCGGCTGGGGCGTGATGCGCCGAATCTCGGCGATGAGTTCGTTCGCCAGTGCCGGCGAACCCAATGCATCGACGACAACCACGCCTTGCTCGGTGACGACGAAGCCGGCATTGGAGATGAAGTTGCGGTTGGCGGATGATCCCAGGGCCGCCTCGCCCTGCACCATCCAGACGTTCTCGGCCACCTCGACGGCCTTGACCGCCGCAGCGGCCCGCGCCATGCCCGGAACGATCGCCGCAATGCCCAGAACCAGCGCCCAGGACCAGGGCCCACACGCGGACAGCCAGCGGGGAAATGCCATGACGGTTGCCTCCAAGGATCTTCGCTATATTCGTATAGGATGATACTCGGGAAGCATGAAAACCCGGTAGCATTTGTGCCATGGACCGGCGCCCTTGGCCAGCCAGGTGCCGCGCGCCGGCCACAGACCCACGGAGACATTGCCATGCACACCGACCTGTTTCCCGCACCACTGCGGCGCGCAACGGCCCTGGTCGCGGCGCTGCTGTGCACTACGGCATACGCGCAGACTCTCAAGAAACACCACCCAAGTAGTTGATTTGTAATGGTGCATTCAAGCTGCTTGTTCCACGGCGACGAGTCGCAT
>JAPWHR010000031.1 GCA_027214345.1 Comamonadaceae bacterium G21597-S1 | reverse complement strand
CACTTCGTGTAAACCGGCCGAACCCCCCACTGGGGGGCGGGCCGGCCGCTTCGGAGCGGCCGTGCGCGGCGGCCCCTGCCCCGGCATGCTCCACGGCAGCTTGAACTTTCATGCCACCTTGGTGGGGCCAAGCGACATGGAGCACTGAGATGCCGGTGGGCGCGTCCGGGCAGCCAAAGGCCGATCCAGCGGCGACGGCCCCATGGCCGCTGCCGGCCGACGTGCAGCAGCAGTTGCTGCGGCGCGCCGACCAAGTCGCGAGCCGCGCCATGGCCATGGGGCGGCACCCGTTCGGCGCCTTGCTGGTGGCGCCCGACGGCGAGACGGTGCTGGCCGAACAGGGCAACATCGACACCGTCAACCATGCCGAGTCGACGCTGGCACGCACGGCGGCCGCCAATTATCCGGGTACTTACCTGGCACACTGCACGCTGGTGACGACGTTCGAGCCCTGCGCCATGTGCGCGGGCACCATCTACTGGTCCGGCATCGGCCGCGTGTTGTACGGCGCCAGCGAATCAGCTCTGCTGCAACTCACCGGCGACCATCCGCAGAATCCGACACTGGCCCTGCCCTGCCGCAGCGTGTTCGGCAGCGGCCAGCGCCCGGTCCTGGTCACCGGCCCGGTGGCCGGGATGGAGGCCGCCATGCTGCGCACCCACCAGGGATTCTGGGACCGGCACGGCCGCTGAGCCACGGGCTGGCTCCGGGCGCGCACCCATGCCAACCGGCCCTGGCTGGTTGCCCGACCGCCTAGTTGCCAGCCTGCGACTGCTCTTGTGACGGCGCTTGCAACGGCGCTTGCGACTGCACCTGTGTTGGCACGTGCGACTGCGGCGCCTGCCCGTCATCGCCACGGTGCCGCTCCTCGCTGACCACCAGATGGATGAAATGCAGCTTGGCCACCACCTGGTGCGCCAGCACGAACGGGTAGATGTCGGGCTGGCCCATGGCCCGCGCCATGCCGTTCATCAGCATCGTCAGTTCGGCCCAGTGGTTGATGAAGGCCAGGTACTTGTCGGCGCCCGGGTGATCGGCCTGGTACAACACGTCGCGTCCGAACGGCTTGAGCTCCAGCCGCGTCTGGTCGAGCACCAGGCCGTAACTCGTGGCCGTGTCCACCATGTCGCTCATGTGCATGTAGTGGGCCCAGCACTCCGCCCAGTCTTCCCAGGGGTGGGCCGTGGCATAGGCGCTGACGTAGCCGAGTTGCCAGTCCGGCGGCGGCCCGTTTTCGTAGTACCGCTTCAGGCTGTCCCCATAGTCGAGCGTCTCGTCGCCGAACAACGCGCGGCAGGGTTCGAGCCAGTGGCTGTTGGCAATCAGACGGTCCCAGTAATAATGCCCGACCTCGTGCCGCAGATGGCCGACCAGGGTGCGGTAGGGCTCGTTCATGTTGGTGCGCGCGCGTTCGCGATGCACATCGTCGGCCTCGATGATGTTGAGCGTGATCAGTCCGGTGTCGTGCCCGGTCATCACCGGCGGGCCACCGTCGGGCGCGCGCAGGAAGTCGAACACCATGCCGTGCTCGGTGTCCTCCGATTCGCGCGAAGCCACCGGCAGCCCCATCACCAGCAACGCCGACACCAGGCGCCGCTTGGCCATCTCGATGCGCGCCCACAAAGTCCCGTTGTCCGGATGCTGCGGATCGTTCAGGTCCGGGATCGTGCGATTGAGCCGACAGGCACGGCACAGGCCGGCCTGCGGGCCGACCTCGTCGACCGGCACCAGCCAGTTGCAGGCCGAAGGCGTACCCAGGTTGGCACAGCGCTGGTAACGCGGACCGTCGGTCTCCCACCGCACCCAGACATCGGGCTCGTCGGTCTCGGCGAGCGGCACCACCTGCGCCAGTTCCGGCGCATAACCCAGCGCCGTGCCGCAGGCCAGGCACTCGCTGTTGCGAAAGAAGATCGGACTGCCGCACTGGCAGTTGAACGCACGCACCCGCAGTCCGGGGGAAGCGTCGGTCTTGCCGATGGGATCGGATGAAGCATTCACGGCTTGGTTCCACAGTGCCGCAGCACGGTTACGGAACCCGCCAGGCGCGGGTTCGTCGCCGGCAGTTTCTCATGGACCGCCGGTGGGCGACCCCCTCGCCGATATCGGACCGGACACGGACATGGTCTTGTGCCATGCAGCCGGGGCATAGCAGCTAGTGACCGTTCACGGCGGCACGCCGGATTCCGAATCCTAGAATTCGACGAACCTCAACGAGACATTGCCATGCAATACCAGCACATCACCGTGACGCCGCTGTCACCCCACATCGGAGCCGAGATCGGGGCGGTCGACCTCACGCAGCCCTTGTCCGACGCCCAGCAGGCCGAGCTGCGGCACGCGTTCCTCGAATACCAGGTGGTGTTCTTTCGCGAGCAGAAGATCGACTTCGACGACCAGATCCGCGTGGCCAGCCATTTCGGACCGCTGGGGCGGCATGTCGGTGTCAACACCATCAGCAAGACCACCGACAACCCGCTGGTGCGCAAGTTCCACTACGACGAGACATCCACCCGCATCTCCGGCGAGAACTTCCACAGCGACCAGTCCTGCGCGGCCATCCCGCCGCTGGGCAGCATGCTCTACAACCACACGGTACCGCCCAAGGGCGGCGGCGACACGATGTTCGCGAGCATGTACGCCGCCTACGACGCCTTGTCGCCGAAGATGAAGGAATACCTCTCGGGCCTGACCGCCACGCACGACGGCACGCGTGTGTTCGGTCCCGGCACGCCGGTGTCGGTGCACCCGGTCATCACCCGCCACCCGGAGACCGGCCGGCGCGTGATCTTCGTCAACACCGACTTCACGTCGCACATCAACGAGGTGTCGCGCGCCGAGAGCCGCGCCATCCTCGAGTACCTCTATGCGCACTGCGTGCGGGCCGAATGGACCGTGCGTTTTCGCTGGCGTGATCACTCGATCGCGTTCTGGGACAACCGCTGTACGCAACACAAGGCGATCTGGGACTACTGGCCGAACGTGCGCTCCGGATACCGGGTGCAGGTCGAAGGCACGGCGGCGCCATTGGCAGGTTGATCCGCCGCGGGCGCGACGGGCCCGGCGCACTCACGCCGGCGCGAGCACCCGCTTCAGCACATGGCGCAACACGTCGAGCGCCATCCGGTGCAAGGTCGAGGGCCGGTGCCGCGACGCCCGGGCCAGCGCCAGTGTCGTGACCAGCGCGGGTCCGGCAATCGGAATGGCCAGCAGCGAATCGGCCCGCCGGTCGCCGCCGACGACATGCGCCGACGTGACGGTATGGCCGTAACCCTCGCGAACCAGGTCCAGGATGGTCTCGACACCGTCGACATCGTAGACCACATCGAGTTCCACGCCAGCGGACACCGCTTGCGACTCGACCAGTGAACGCAGCGGATTGGGCGGGCTGGGAAAAATCATCGGCAATCCGGCCAGTTCGGCGAAATCGACACTGTCGCGCTGGGCCATCGCGCCGCCCTGGCGTGTCAGCAGGTGCAAGGTCAGCCTGCATACCGGCTCCACCTCGATCTGGCTCGAGGCCGCCTGGTCGTGCAGCAAGGCCGCATCGAGCTGGCCGGACAACACCCGCTCGTGCAGCTTGCGCGACAGGTCTTCGACGATCGACAGCCGCGCCAGAGGAAAACGCGCGGTGAACGCCCGTACCAGCGGCACCGTCACAGTGCGCGACAAGGTGGGTGTCAGCCCGAACGCGAACCGGCCGGTCAGCTCGTGCGCCGCACCCGAGGAGACCACGGTGGCCAGCTCGAGCTGGTGGGTCACGCTGCGCGCCGTGCGCAGGAATCGTTCGCCATCTTCGGTCAACCAGATGCCGCGGCCGTGGCGATAGAACAGATGACGATGCAGTTCCACCTCCAGCCGGCGCACCTGGCGACTGAGAAAGGGCTGGGTCACGGCCAGTGCCGCCGCCGCGCGCGAGAAGCTGCCGTGTTCGGCCACCTGGATGAAATATTTCAGCTGTTCGAGTTCCACGCACGTTCTCCATTCGGGTGCCCTGCGCCGGCAATTGGCGTCGTATGCACACTGCGCATATCTGGTAGTGACGACTGCGACGCGTGCAAGCGCCACGAAACCGCAAAATGAGACATTTGCGCAGAGGCACTGGCGCATTCCTTGCACGCCATGGTCCACACCACTTCCTGGAGTCCCGATGCAGATGTCCTTCTTCAAGTCTAGCGTTCTCGCCGTCGCAACGGCATGCCTGGCGCTCGCTGCCATGCCGGCCGCGGCCCAGTCCTATCCGGACAAACCCATCCGCCTGGTCGTCACGTTCGCGCCCGGCGGCTCGTCCGACGCGCTGGCGCGCGCCGTGGGCAAGTCCATGTCCGAAGGGCTCAAGACCACCATCGTCGTCGAAAACCGCCCCGGCGCCGGCGGGGTGATCGGCATGGACGTCGTGAAGAACGCCGCGCCGGACGGCTACACCATCCTGTTCGCCACCAATGGCACGCACGGCATCGGGCCCGCCCTGTATCCGAATCGCAAGACGGATCCGGTCAAGGACCTGGCCCCGATCGGCATGCTGCATACGCTCACCAATGTGTTGCTCGTGCATCCGTCGGTACCCGCGAACAACGTCGCCGAACTGATCGCCTATGCCAAGGCCAACCCGGGCAAGCTCAACTTCGCGTCGGCCGGCAACGGCTCCGCGTCGCACCTGTTCGGCGAACTGTTCAAGTCCAGCGCGGACATCGACATCGTGCACGTCCCCTACAAGGGCGGCAGCGCGGCGATGCCCGACCTGCTCAGCGGCCAGGTGTCGATGATGCTCGAGACCATTCCCAATGCGCTGGCCCAGGTGCGCGGCGGCAAGCTGCGCGCCCTGGGCGTCACATCGGCCAGGCGGTCATCGGCTGCGCCCGACATTCCGACGATCGCCGAAAGCGGACTGCCGGGCTTCGATGCCAGTTCCTGGACCGGTCTGTCCGCGCCGCTGGGCACACCCCCGGCCATCATCGACCGGCTGAACGCCGAGACGCAGCGCATCCTGCGCGATCCTGACTACCTGGCCTCGCTCAAGCCCATGGGAACGGATGCCACGGCATCGACCCCGAAGGGCTTCGAGGAGCACATGAAGAAGGACATCGCCCGCTGGAGCGAGGTGGTCCGACGCGCCAACATCAAGGTCGAATAGGCCGCGCGGACGGCCTGCGCCGGCCGCTCGACCCCCGAGGCTGGTCAATCACGGCATTGCGCGATAGCATGAAGCTCTTTGGGAGACGTGCATGTCCGAATTCACTCTGGGCACCCGATCGCGGGCCGAACTCAAGGGCGTCCATCCGGACCTGATCGCGATCGTGCAACGGGCCATCGTGCTGACGATCCAGGATTTTTCGGTGCACGACGGCATCCGCACGCTGGCCGAGCAGCAGCGACTGGTCTCCGGCGGCGCCAGCCAGACGCTGAACTCGCGCCACATCACCGGCCATGCGGTCGACCTCGTGCCCTACATCAACGGCAAGCTGCGCTGGGAATGGCCGCCGATCTACCACATTGCCGACGCAATGCGGCTGGCGGCACAGGAGCGCGACACGCCGCTGCGCTGGGGCGGCGCCTGGGATATCGACTTCCTGGCGTCGACCGAGCCACCCGAGGACCTGGTGGCGGGTTACGTCGCGCGGCGCCGCAGGGCCGGACAACGTGCATTCATCGACGGGCCGCACTTCGAGCTGCCCCGCGACCGTTATCCATGAGTCGCAACGACCCGCGCGCGGGCACCACACCATGATGCGACCGATGGGCCGGCCACGGGCCCGGCGCTCCGGCCTGCATCCGCTGGTGTCGGGCGTGATGTGCTTATGGCTCGCGGCATGTGTATCGCCGCCCCCCGCGCCGACGTCGACCGCCCCGATACCTGCCGGCGTTGCCGTCGAGGTGCAACGCATGCCCGCCGGCCCCACGGTCTATGCGCTGCTGCCGCCCGAGGCACGCGACGCCTCGGTCGAAGGCGCGGCCGAGGCCCGGGCCCATGCGGGGTTCGCGCTGGCGGACACGCAACGTTGCCTGGGTTCGATGCCGCACCGCATCGAAACCGTGTTCGCCGACCGGTTGGTGGTCGTGGACGGCCCGCGCCGCCAGGCCTTCGCACCCGACCCGATGGGCGCCGGTATCGGCGCGGTGCTGGTCGAACCGGGTCGCGACGGCGTCATGGTCCAGCCCATGGTCGGCGCATCGGCGCTGTCCTACCAGCTGCAGCAGGCTGCCTTCGACTACTGGCGCGCACCGGCCTGCCGGCAGCAGCGATGACGCCCGGGGCGGGAGCGCCGGGACTGCCGGTCACGCCGCGCCGCGGCTGACACTCTCGCCGTCGTCGTCGCGCAGGCTGCGGAACGACAGCGACGACAACAGCGTCAGCACGGCCAGCGTCAGAAACGCATGGTGCAAGGCGCCGGTGACGGCCAGCCGGTCGGTCTGGGGCAGGCCGGCCAGGTAGAGGCCCGTGACCAGCGAACCCAGTGCCAGGCCGAAACTCATCGACATCTGCTGCATCGTGCTGGCCATCGTGCTGGCCATGGAAACGTCGGCGGCATCGATGTCGGCATACGCCATCGAATTCATGCTGGAATATTGCAGCGAGTTGAACAAGCCCAGCAACAGGCCGATGCCGACGATCACAGCCAGCGGCGTCCCCGCATCCACCTGGGAATAGGCGGCCACGGTGCAGCCGACCAGCACCGTGTTGACCGTCAACACCCGCCGAAAGCCGTAGCGACGCAACAAGGCGGTGGCGATCACCTTCATGCCCATGGCCGCGGCTGCGGCCGGCATCATCAGCAAGCCGGATTGCCAGGCCGGCAAACCCATGCCGACCTGGTACAGCAGGGGCAACAGGAACGGCATGCCCCCCACGGCCAGCCGCGTCACGAACCCGCCCAGCACCGAGACGCGGAACGTGCGGATGCGCAGCAAGCCCAGTCGCAACAGCGGAAACGGCACACGCGCGGCATGCCAACCATAGGCGGCCAGCAAGGACAGCGACACGACCAGCAGCGCCAGCGCCTGGCTGTTGTCCAGCGTGTGGTCGCCGAAGATCTCCAGCAGCCATGACAGCAGCCCGGCACCACTGACGAACAGCATCAGGCCACGCACGTCGAGCGGACGGGGCGTGGCGCTGCGGTAGTCGGGCATGTAGCGCCAGCCGAACCACAGGGCCGCCAGTCCGACCGGCACGTTGACGAAGAAGATGTCGCGCCAGGACAACCAGTGCACGATCAGCCCGCCCACGGTCGGCCCGAGCAGGGGCCCGAGCAGGGCCGGAATGATGACGAAGTTCATGGCCCGCAGCAGCTCGCCCTTGGGAAAGGTGCGCACGATCGCCATGCGCCCGACCGGCATCATCATCGCGGCCGAGATACCCTGCGGGATGCGCGCGGCGATCAGCATCTGGGTGTTGACGGCCAGGCCGCAGGCGATGGAGGCCAGAAGGAAGGTCACCAGTGCCAGCAGGAACACGCGCCGGCTGCCGAAGCGGTCGGTCAGCCAGCCGCTGAGAGGGATGCACACGGCCAGGCTCAGGATGTAGCTGGTGACCACGGCCTTGAGGGCCAGCGGTGTCGTGCCCAGGCTGCCGGCCATGGCCGGGATGCCGGTGTTGACGATGGTCGAGTCCAGCTGCTGCATGAACAACGCGATCGCGACCACCCATGGCAGATAACGTTTGGTGGTGATGGCGTCCATGGCGGGGAGCGGGGACTCTAGCATGGGCCCGCCAGGCTTGCCGGCGCCCGGCGCAAGGCCTCTACACTCGCCTCATGGCCTGGCACGCGCAACTCGACATCGACTATTCCAGCACCGCCTCGCGCACCGTCGCGCGGCACCGGCACCAGGGTCCGCTGCGCGTCCTGCAAAGCCTGTATCCCGAGGGCGAAGCGATCTGCCACAACGTGCTGGTGCACCCCCCCGGCGGCATCGTCGGCGGCGACACGCTGGAACTCGCCATCAGCGCCGCCGCCGGCAGCCATGGCCTGGTGACCACGCCGGGCGCCACCCGCTTCTACCGCTCGCAGGGCGAATGGGCGCGGCAACACACGCGCATCCGGATGGACGCCGGATCGCGCCTGGAATGGTTGCCGCAGGAGGCCATCTGCTACGACGGCTGCCTGGCCGAGAACCGGCTGCAGATGCAGCTTGCTCCTGGCGCGGAACTGATCGGCTGGGACGTCACCGCGCTGGGCCTGCCGGCCGCGGGCCAGCCCCTGCGCACGGGCCGCCTGTTGCAGCATATCGAACTAGCCGGCCACTGGCTCGAGCGCGGCCGCGTCGATGCCGATGACACGCGCCTGCTGCACGGCCCGCTCGGATTGGCCGGCCATGCCTGCATGGCGACGATCTTCTTCTGCGGCGGCGAACCGCTGCGGCGCGATCGGGCGCAGCAATTGCTCGATGGCGCCCGCGCCGTGATCGATTCCCACGCGCTGGCGTCCCGGGCCGGCGCAAGCAGCCCCAACGATCACGTGGTGCTGGTGCGGGTGCTGGCGCCGCTGGTCGAACCGGCCATGGCCCTGCTGCGTCAGGTCCGTGTGGCCTGGCGCGAACACGCCTGGCAACTGACGGCCCAGGCGCCGCGGATCTGGTCGACCTGAACGGGGCGACCGCCCGCGGCCGGCCGCGGAGCAGGCCAGCCCAGGCCCCCACGGAACTGGCTTTGCCAGGCCGTTGGGGGAGCCCCCCAGTGGGGCTAAGGCCCGCGGCTCCAAGCCTGCCTGCGCAGGCTTGGACGGGCCGAAGGGGCGCCTGCCTCTGGCAGCGCCACGACTCGGCCGGTTTACACGCAGTGAAACCGGACAGACGGGGGCGACCTCTACTTCAGTTGCTCCACCGCGCTGCGCGCGATCCACGACGCACAAAAAGTCCAGCGGCCGCGGAGCAGGCCAGCCCAGGCCCCCACGGAACTGGCTTTGCCAGGCCGTTGGGGGAGCCCCCCAGTGGGGCT
>JAPWHR010000030.1 GCA_027214345.1 Comamonadaceae bacterium G21597-S1 | reverse complement strand
GCGCTTCACTTCGCTCACTGTGACCAGCTCGCGGGAGGACTTGCACCTCCAGGAGTGCGCCCATGCTGGGCGCACCACAAAGAAAAACAGCCTGAAGGCTTGCGCTTTCAGGCTGTTTTCTCAGAACATGAATTCTGGTGCGGCTGGCAGGAATTGAACCCACGACCCCTTGGTTCGTAGCCAAGTACTCTATCCAACTGAGCTACAGCCGCGAAGCTGCGAATTCTACACTACCCGGGAGCCGATTCCGACGCCAATGCCGGAGCCTTTTCTTCTGCCGACGTTTTTGCCGCACCGGCCTCCTGCAGCTTGACCAGGCGCTCGGTCTGCGCCAGCGAAATCAGGTGCGCATACACGGCCGGCAGATATCGCTTGTTCTTGATCTCCAGGAACAACTCGTCCGACAGGTTGTTCAGACGCTCCTCGTTGATGACGTAACAGCCAGCGATGTCCTTGACGCCGCTGGTCTCGCGCACCCGCAGGTTCAGTGGCGTGAACATGTTGTGCTTGGCCAGGAAGGAGCAGAACTCGTGGGTCGAGACCTCCATCTGCTGCAACTCCGACAAGTAGCGCTTGACGTTGTCGATGACTTGCGTCGGTGCGCCGCTGTCATCGAACATGGCGGCACCCTCGGTTTCGCTCACCAGGCTGCTTTCTTCATCGATGCAGACGATGAACTGCCCGTTCTCCCCGCCCGGAGTCAAGGTGAACGGATAGCGGCGAATCACCGCAGGAATGTAGGAAGCCTGCCACTTGCCGTCGGCATCGACAAAGACGTTGACCCCTGGCTTGAGCCCCAGCAACACCACGGGCCGGAACTCGTCTTTCTGCTTGTCCTCCAGGAACACGATCGGAAATATCGACGCCGCGCGCGTGAATTCCTGCAGCGTGACGTAGGCCACGTGAAATTTCGAGGCAAACGAAAAACTGGTGATCTCCTTCACACGTTTCTTGGCGTGCAGGTCTTTGTTGACGGGAGCAATCTTTTCGAACACGGCTTTTCCTCCTCATGATGCAGATTTAGTGTAGTGTCCTGGATCGCCAACCCCAACGATCCGAGGGTGTCGACAAATCGACGGAGACGGGACAGACCATAACCCAAAAACCATGGCAAACACGCACACAAATGAATGCGTTGTTGCACGGAGTCATCATCCGGCAGACAACGGCACGGCCCACGCATGCCGCTATTCAACAGCCTCTGATAGAGTCTCGACGCGACGCTGCAGCACGGGCGGCCCCGGCAGGGTCGAATGTCGGCAATGTTTACACCATGTATTCTGACCACCGGATACTGCCCGTCAACACAATAAAAGGTGCATATATATCAATCACTTAAAACAGCAAGCCCAATCGGTACGATTCTTGCTCTTTGAGGATTGACTGACCATTTTCGAGGCGAACAAGATGAATGACCACGATACGCAATCCGATTCCGACGACAGCCGCGTAATCTCGACGGCCAAGGGGCGTCGTCGGGTGCTCGGGGCAGGAGCCTCCGCGGCGCCATTCCTCTTGACGCTCGTCAGCCAACCTGCGTTGGGCGTCACCTGCTTCACCCCTTCACGCTCCTTGTCTCGCAACACCAGCCTGTCCCAGGCGGGCAAGAACGGCGAATGCACGGGCGCCGAGTCGCCGGGCAACTACAAGGCACAACAGTCGCCAGGCACATCGCCTTACAACTGGCCCGCGTCTGTTCCGCCGACGACGGCCATGCATCCGCTGTTCTACAAGGGAAACAGCGAAGGCGTCACGAAATTCACGAAGGTCGTCAACAACAATACCGTCAGCAAGACGCTCGGCGAGGCACTGAACGTCAACACGTCCGGCCAAGTGCACTTCCATCTCATCGGCGCCTACCTCAACAAGATGGGCGGCAACGGGGCCGTGATACCGGACAACGTCCTGACAGTCTCCGCCATCCTGGGCATGTGGCAGGAATACGCCATGCGGGGCTACTATGAGCCATTTGCCGGTACCAAATGGTACGCGGCGGACATCGTCAACTACCTGGTCAGCAACGGAATCACCAAATAGTCGTGCTCCCCAAAGGCCCGATGGGTCGTTCGCAGCGTTTTCTCGTGCGCCAATGGGCCGATGGTTGCGTGATATTCGATCGCCAAAGCGGAAATACCCATGCGCTCGACCCGATGACGTTCGCCGTCCTCGAGGCGATCCAAGACAGTGATAATGGCCGTGCGTCCGTAAATGCCGCCTGCCATCCATTTTTCCCACAAAACTCGGCCGATGAACTGGATTCGATTGCACGGGAGTGTTGCGAGCGACTCGAAAAGTGCGGGCTGATTCCAGCCCAACCCACTCGCTGAACCCGATCCTGCCGACGATCGGCACGCTGACGCTGCAGGAATTGCAGCGCCTGCTCCACGATGGTCGGTTCGCACTGATGACCGGCGAACTGGTTTCGCGCATCCGGTCCCGCCTGCCGGACGTGGCGAAATCCATCCATACGCTCTACCAGAACCACCCGTACCAGGTGGATCCCGATTTCGCCGACTTCCATGTCGAAGTGCGGCCGCCAAGCAACCTGCGGCGCTGGTTCCGGCGCCAGGCCGAGTTCCTCGTCGACGGTGAACGCCCGTTCGAACCCTTGCCGCGTGAGCAGGCGCCCGCCTTCCTCGAATGGGGTCTCAACTGGTCGATCGCCGCTTCGTGCCACCAGTGGCTGACCATTCACGCCGCCTCGCTCGAACGCGATGGCCTTGCGGTCATCCTGCCCGCACCGCCCGGCTCCGGAAAAAGCACCTTGTGCGCTGCCTTGGCATTGCGAAACTGGCGGCTGC
Organism: Comamonadaceae bacterium G21597-S1; assembly: GCA_027214345.1. GTDB lineage: Bacteria > Pseudomonadota > Gammaproteobacteria > Burkholderiales > Burkholderiaceae_C > CAISIP01. The sequence goes on along the minus strand of JAPWHR010000030.1, from coordinate 18,091 downwards.
TGTCGGACGAACTCACGCTGCTGGATCCGAACACCGGGTGCGTGCATGCGCTGGCACGCCCCATCAATCTCAAGAACGCATCCATCGACCTGATCCGGAAGTTTGACCCTGCCAGCGCCTGGGGTCCCGAGGTGTACGACACGGCAAAAGGGCGTGTCACCCATCTGCAGCCGCCAGCCGCCAGTGTCTCCCGCATGCGGGAACCAGCCCGGCCGCGATGGATCGTCTTTCCGCGATACGAGGCGGGCGCCAAACCCAGCATGACACCGCGGGGCAAGGCCGGGACCTTTCTGCATTTTGCGCAGAACGCGTTCAACTACAGCCCATTGGGTGATAGCGCTTTCAACGCAACCGGCGACCTCGTCGAGCAATGCGATTGCTACGATTTCGTCTACAGCAAGCTGGACGACGCCTTGATCGCATTTGACCGCCTGGCCGATTCTGCCGGCACACCGCAAGAATGAAGCACGAAGCCCCGGCCGTGTTTTCCGGCGCGGCGATCATCGAGTGCATTCGCAGGCCCGAGAGCCTGGTCCATCTGTCGTTGCGGCAATGGGACGTCCTGCTGCGGGTGTGCAGGCGCGCCAACCTGCTCGGCCGGCTGGCCGAAGGCATCGAAGCCGCCGGAATCGACGCACAGGTTCCGAAACAGGTTCGCCCGCATCTGGTTTCCGCGCGTGTCCTGACCGCCCACCAGCGTGAGGCCATCGTCTGGGAAACCCGGCACATCGAGAAAGCGTTGTCGGCGCTGCAGGCACCGGTCGTGCTGCTCAAAGGCACGGCCTATGCCATCCGTGGACTGGCCGCCGCCCACGGAAGACTGTTCGGCGACGTCGACATCCTGGTCCCGCGGCCGACCCTGAACAGCGTCGAAGCCGCCTTGATGGTCCAGGGCTGGGCAAGCGGGCATCATGACGACTACGACGATCGCTACTACCGGGAGTGGATGCACGAAATCCCGCCCATGACACATCGCGCCCGCGGCACGGTGATCGACGTCCATCACAACATCCTGCCGCTGATCGCCCGCAACAGCCCCGACGCGGACATGCTGTTCGAAACAAGCCAGCCGGTACAGGGCACGAAGTTCCGCACCCTGTCTTCGATCGACATGGTGATCCACAGCGCGACCCACCTGTTTCACGAGAGCGAACTGCAAAACGGGCTGCGTGACCTGTTCGACCTGGACGCACTGCTGCGCGAGTTCTCCGCACAATCCGATCGCTTCTGGGAAGAACTGCCCAGCCGCGCCACCCGGCTGGGGCTGGAACTGCCACTGCTGCTGGCGCTGCGATACACCCGTGCACTGCTGGGCACGCCGGTACCGGAAGCGCTGGTGCCGCGACTGCAGGCGAGCGCCAGGCTCGGCTCATTGGCGTTGCGCATCCTCGACGCGATCTACCTGCGTGCGTTGATGCCGGATCACCCGGCGTCCCGCACATGGTCGCAAGTGATGGCCCGGGGATGTGTCTACCTGCGGGGTCACGCGCTGCGCATGCCCGCAGGCCGTCTGACACTGCATTTGACACGCAAGCTGGTGCTACGGATGTTTCGCAATACCAGTCGTTCGCACTAGCGTTCCCCGGCCCCGTCGTCGGGGCATCGCGAGGCGCATGGTCTGCAAGCAAGCAGGCATGCACGGCACGCTGGCATCAACTGGTAGGCCGTGTTGGACTTGAACCAACGACCAAAGGATTATGAGTCCTCTGCTCTAACCAACTGAGCTAACGGCCCGACCGAAGCGGCGATTGTATAGGCCGCTATTTCTGGTAACTGAGCGCGTTGCTGACCAGTCGCGAGGTGATGTCGACGATCTGGATCATGCGGTCGTAGGCCATGCGGGTCGGGCCTATGACGCCGACGGTGCCGACGACCTGGCCGTCGACCTCGTAGGGAGCACTGACGATGGACAGGTCCTCGAACGGCACGACCTGGCTTTCGCCGCCGATGAAGATGCGCACACCTTCGGCCTGGCCAGCCACTTCGAGCAAACGCATCAGCTGGGCCTTCTGCTCGAACAGCTCGAACGCGCGCCGCAGCTGGTTCATGTCGCTGGAGAAGTCGGACAGCGCCAGCAGGTTGCGTTCGCCCGAAATGACGACGCCGTCGTCGGGCTGGTCGTTCTCTTCGTTGTTGATCGCCACGGCGGCCTGCATCAACGCGGCGATCTCGCTGCGCAGCGACTCGACTTCCTGCTGCAATCGCGCGCTCACTTGCTCGATGGCCATGCCGACGTAATGTGAATTGAGGAAGTTGGCCGCCTCCACCAGCTCGGCCTGGGAATAATCGGTCTCGGTAAAGATCACCCGGTTCTGCACGTCGCCATTGGGCGATACGATGATCACCAGCAGCCGGCGCTCCGACAACCGCAGGAACTCGATATGTCGAAACACCGAACTGCGCCTGGGCGCCACCACGACACCGACGAATTGCGACAGGTTCGACAGCAGCCCGGCGGCCTTGGTCAACACCTTTTGCGGCTGGTCCGGCGCGAGCACCTGTGCCGGCAGATCGCCCTTGCGCACCGTGAGCATGGTGTCGACAAACAGGCGGTAGCCGCGGGCCGTGGGTATGCGCCCCGCCGACGTGTGCGGGCTGACGATCAGGCCCATGTCTTCCAGGTCGGCCATCACGTTGCGGATGGTCGCGGGCGACAACTCCAGCCCGCTTTGCCGCGACAGGGTACGCGAGCCGACCGGTTGCCCGTCCGCGATGTAACGCTCGACCAGGGCCTTCATCAGCATCTTGGAACGGTCATCGAGCATCAGATCATTTTAGTGATGTAATTTGCCGATGCAGTCCCAATTCCGCCATGTCGCTCTCATCGGCAAATACCAGGCCGTGGGCTCCGGCTCCACCGGCGCATCGTCGCGCCGGGCCATGGAAGACATTGCGCATTTCCTGCATGCGCAGGGCTGCGAAGTGGCGTTCGAGGCTGAGACGGCGCGCAATCTGGGCATCAACGGCCATGCCATGCTGGGCGTGGACGGCATTGGCACCCAGTGCGACCTCGGACTGGTCGTCGGCGGTGACGGCACGATGCTCGGTATCGGTCGCCAGCTGGCCTGCCACAACGTGCCACTGATCGGCATCAACCAGGGCCGCCTGGGTTTCATCACCGACATCCCGCTCGAAGGCTACCAGGCGGTGCTGCTGCCGATGCTGCATGGCGCCTACGAAGAAGACCGGCGCAGCCTGATGCAGGCACGGGTCATGCGCGACGGACACTGCGTGTTCGACGCGCTGGCCATGAACGACGTGGTCGTGAACCGTGGCGCCACCTCCGGCATGGTCGAGCTGCGGGTCGAGGTGGACGGGCATTTCGTCGCCAACCAGCGCGCCGACGGCCTGATCATCGCCAGTCCGACCGGCTCCACGGCCTATGCCCTGTCCGCCGGCGGCCCGTTGCTGCACCCGTCGCTGCCGGGCTGGGTCATGGTGCCGATCGCTCCGCACACCTTGTCCAACCGCTCCATCGTGCTGGCCGACGCCGCGGAAATCGCGATCGAAGTCGTCGCCGGACGCGACGCCAGCGCGAACTTCGACATGCAATCACTGGCGTCCCTGCTGCACGGCGATCGCATCGTCGTGTCCCGGTCCCAGCACCGGATGCGTTTTCTGCATCCCAAGGGCTGGAGCTACTTCGACACCTTGCGGCAAAAGTTGCACTGGAACGAAGGAGTGGCCTGATCGTGGCTCTCAGACGTATCGTCCTGCGCGACTTCGTCATCGTCGGCGAACTCGAGCTCGAGCTCTCGGACGGATTCACCGTGCTGACCGGCGAGACCGGCGCCGGCAAGTCCATCCTGATCGACGCGCTGCAACTGGTCACCGGCGCCCGTGCCGATACCGGCACGGTGCGCGAAGGTGCCGGCCGCACCGAAGTCAGCGCCGAGTTCGACACACCGCCCGGCTTGACGGCCTGGTTGGAGGCGGCCGGGTTCGATGTCGACGACACGTTGCTGCTGCGCCGCACGGTCGACCTGCAGGGCAAGAGCCGGGGCTGGATCAACGGCAGCCCGGCCACCGCCACCCAGCTGCGCGAGATCGGCGAACAACTGATCGACATCCATGGCCAGCACGCCTGGCAGAGCCTGACACGCGCCGACGCCGTGCGCGACCTGCTCGACGCCTACGCCCGGGTCGATACCGCCGCGCTCGGAGCCTTGTGGCACGACTGGCGCACCAAGAGCCAGGTCCTGGCCGACGCGCAGGCGGCGCAGGCCGACCTGCAGCGCGAACGCGAACGCATCAGCTGGCAAATCGGCGAACTCGACAAGCTCGCTCCCGCCGCAGACGAATGGGAAACCCTGAGCGCCGAGCACAACCGGCTGGCGCATGCCCAGTCACTGATCGAAGCCGCCCAGGGCGCGGTCGACGTAGTGCAGGGCGGCGAATCCAGTGCGGCAGACATGGTGCAGTCCGCCCTGCACCTGCTGCAGCAGCAGACGCAGCACGAGCCAGGCTTCTCGGCCCTGGCCGACGAACTGGCCTCGAGCCTGGCCCAGCTCGAAGACGTGGCACACGCCCTGCGCGCCTATCTGCGCAGGACGGAGCCCGACCCGCAACGCCTGGCGCAGCTCGACGAGCGCATGGCGTCCTGGATCTCGCTGGCCCGCCGCTACAAACGCGCGCCACAGGATCTACCCGAACTGCTGGCCGGTTGGCGCGGCGAACTGGCCCGCCTCGACGCCGCTGCCGACCTGGACGGCCTGCTGGCGGCCGAGCAAACCGCCCAGGCGGCCTACATGCGCGAGGCCAAGGCTGTGTCGCGTGCCCGCGCCAAGGCGGCCGGCCAGCTGGGCAAGGCCATCACCCAGGCCATGCAAGGCTTGGGCATGTCCGGCGGCAGTTTCGAGGTGCGGCTGCAAGCTGCCGCGCAGGCCATGCAGTCCGGGCTCGACGACATCGGCTTCCTGGTCGCCGGCCATGCAGGCACCACGCCCCGCCCTGTCGCCAAGGTTGCCTCGGGCGGCGAGCTGTCGCGCCTGGCACTGGCCATCGCGGTCACGACCAGCCGCCTGGGAACTGCCCAGACCCTGATCTTCGACGAAGTCGATTCCGGCGTCGGCGGCGCGGTGGCGCAATCCGTCGGCCGGCTGATGCGCCAACTCGGCGTCGACCGGCAGGTGATGGCCGTGACCCATCTGCCGCAGGTGGCCGCCTGTGCCGACCACCACCTGGTGGTGTCCAAGCAGCTGCGGGGCGCCTCCACGCTGAGTTCGGTCACGCAGGTCCAGGGCGAATCCCGGGTCGGCGAGATCGCACGCATGCTCGGCGGCGAACGGCTGCTGGAAACCACGGTGGCGCACGCAAAGGAAATGTTGCAGGCTTCGACCTGAAAACCGCGAAAGTGGAACAAGCAACCATGGCTCTTGAACTGGTACTCATCACCGGCATGTCGGGGTCCGGCAAATCGGTGGCCTTGCATGCGGTCGAGGACGCGGGCTACTTCTGCGTAGACAACCTGCCACCGGAGCTGCTGCTGCAGTTCGTGCAGTTGCAGGAGACGCGCCAGAACCATCGGGTCGCCATTGCCATGGACGTGCGCAGCGCCGAAGCCCTGCCCCAGGTGCCGCAGCGTCTGCGTGCGCTTGCCGCCATGGGTGTCGTCATCAAGTCCTTGTTCCTGGATGCGACGACCGACACCCTGGTACGGCGATATTCGGAATCGCGCCGCAAGCACCCGCTGTCGCAGTCCGATGCGCCCGATGCAGCCAACGACCAGCGCCGGGCGTTGGTCGACGCCATCGAACTCGAGCGCGAGCTGCTGGCCGACCTGCGCGAACACGCGCATGTCATCGATACCAGCCTGATCCGGCCGTCGCAATTGCAGCGATACGTCAAGTCGCTGATCGTCGTGCGCGGCGGGCACCTCACGCTGGTCTTCGAATCGTTCGCGTTCAAGCGGGGCATACCCGGCGATGCCGATTTCGTGTTCGACGTGCGCATGTTGCCCAATCCGCATTACGAACCCGACCTCAAGGCCCTGACCGGCAAGGACAGCGCCGTGATTGCGTTCTTCCAGCGACACGACCAGGTACACCAGATGCTGCTGCAGATCGCGCAGTTCCTCGACCAATGGCTCGACCCCTTGTCGAACGACAACCGCAGTTACGTCACGGTGGCGATCGGCTGCACCGGCGGCCAGCATCGCTCCGTCTACCTGGTCGAAGAGCTGTCACGCCTGTTCGCTGACCGCTGGACCACACTCAGCCGCCATCGCGAACTCGACGCCACGCCGGGCAAGTACCCGACCACCACCTTCGGCTGGCCTCAGGCCTGAAGCAGGATGCGCCGCACTGGCGCGGGCAGGCCGAGTTGCGGCCACGCGTTGGCGTCGAACCAGCCTCCGCCTTGAGCAGCCGACGCGAAAGCGCTCTTCGGCAGGTCGACCTGTACCGGATGCAGGTGCAGGTCCTTGTGCGTCAACACATGCGTGAACACCGGGTGGTCGCGCAAGTGTGCGCGATAGTCCGGCGGCACCTGTTCCTCCAGCTCCGGGCGGCTGTCGAACCAGGGCAGGCAATGCAGGCCGGCCCAGACGCCAGGCGACGGCCGGCGCTGCAGCCAGACGGATTCGCGGCCGGAGCTGCGGACCCACAACAACCACACCGATTGCGCGCTGCGCCTGAGCGTACGGCTGCGCACCGGAAACGCCTGCGGCCGCCCCTGCGCAAATGCCCCGCAGCCGGAGCGGACGGGACAACGGTCACATTGGGGATTGCGCGGCAGGCATACCGTCGCGCCGAGATCCATCATGCCCTGGGTGTAGCGTGGCATTGCGCGCGACAGGTCGCGACGTGGCAACAGGTCGGTCGCGGCATCCCACAGGAGCTGCTGGTTCGATTGCGACGCCAAGTCGGCATCGAACCCCAACACCCGTGTCAGCACCCGGCGGACATTGGCATCGAGAATGGCCACCCGCTCGCCGAAACACAGCGAGGCGATGGCCGCCGCCGTGGACCGGCCGATGCCCGGCAGGCTCGCAAGGGCCTGCGCGTCGCCCGGGAACACACCGCCCCAGCGCTGCACCACCTCGATGGCACAGCGGTGCAGGTTGCGCGCGCGACTGTAATAACCCAGTCCGCTCCACTGGCCCATCACCTCGTCCTGGCTGGCCTGGGCCAGCGCGTGCACGTCCGGGAAACGGGCCATGAAACGTTCGAAATAACCGATTACGGTGGCAACCTGCGTCTGCTGCAGCATCACCTCCGACAACCACACCCGGTACGGGTCACGGCTGTTCTGCCAGGGCAGGTCATGTCGACCATGCACCAGTTGCCAGGCCACGACGCGACTGGCAAATCGCGGTCCGGGGCTGCTCAAGATCGGGCCGTGGCCGGCTCGGCCGCCCGCGCGGGCCTGGCCGCTCGGGCCTGCTGCGGTTCGCGCACCCGGACCAGGTAGCTCGTCAGTTCGTCGAGCTTGGCCTCGAGTTCGTTGATCGTCGCCTCCTGTACCTCGATCTCGTGGATACGCTCGGCCAGTCCGCCCGTGGCCTGCTGAATCCGATCGATGGCCTCGATGCGCCGCGCGAAGTTGCGTCGGCGCTCGCGCAACTGCGCATCGAGTTGCGCCGCGGCCGTCTTGCTCCACAGCTCCACCTCGCCCAGCGCGGTCTCGTGGATGGTGCGCAGGCGCGTGGCCAATGCGCGCACCAGGCGATCAGCGAACTCGGCCTGCGCCAGCCGGAAGGTGTTGGTCACACCCAGGTACTGCAGATGACCCCGCTCCACCATATCGAGGTCCTGTACAAAACTGGCCAGCTGCGGGACCGCTGGCGCCTGCAGGGAAAAGCCATGCTCGCCATTGAGCTGGCGAAACGTGGCCGCCAGCATCGACTGGATCTCGGTGCACAGCGACTGCACCCGCTTGAACACCTCGCGCAAGCGGTCGAAGGTCTCGGCGTAGGCCTTCTTGACGCCGAACTTCAGGCCTTTCTGGTGCAAGGCCGCATTGAGCTGCGCCATCTCGGTCTTCAGTGCACTGCCGCTGAGGCTGTCGAACACCTCGCGCAGCAGTTTCAGATGCACGGAACGCACGGCGTGGATCTTGGCACCGCTGAGATCGAATTCGTTCTGCTCCTGGGCAATGCGCGCGCGCATGTGCTTGATGACCGCGGCATTCTTGCCCTGCAGACCCTTGAGCTCCATCATCTGCTCGGCCAGGTCGCGTCGGCGGATGTTGATGACCCGCCCGGTCTCCTGGCGCAGGCTGGAAATACCGGTAGCCACGGCGGATCCCAGGATCTCCTGGCGTTGGCCCATGATGCCGTTCGCCAGCGCCTCCTCGAGCTTGGGCAGGCAACTTGCGGCCAGCAGTTCGGCGTCGTCGGTGACCTTGGCCACCAGTCCCTTGTGCGCCGACATCGGAATGACCTGGCTCTTCGCCACGCCCAGGATCTCCGCCGTCGAGGCCTGTTGCCGGTCGATCTGGGCCTGGATCTGCTTGGCCGAGCTCAAGGCATCCCACAAGGTGTCGATCTTGTTGAGCACGACGAGTCGCAGGTCGGAGCCTTCGGAGTCGACGGCAAGATGCTCGCGCCAGATCGTCATGTCGGACTTGGTCACGCCCGTGTCGGCACCCAGGATGAACACCACGGCCTGCGCCTGCGGCAACAGGCTGACGGTCAATTCGGGCTCGGCACCGATCGCATTGAGCCCCGGGGTATCCAGAATCACCAGGCCTTGCTTGAGCAGAGGGTGGGCGATGTTGATCAAGGCGTGGCGCCACTTCGGCACTTCGACCATGCCCTGGGCATCGACGACGGGATTGTCTTCCGGGTCCTGGCTGTGCCAGAAACCCAGCGCCTGCGCATCATCGCGGCTGACGCGCCGGGTCTCGGCCACCATCTCGAGCGCCGCGGCCAGCTGCTGCGGATCGTTGACGTCCAGATCGACACGGGTCCATTTCTCGGGGACCATGCGCCATTCCATCAAGGCCTGCGGCTGCAGCCGCGACTCCACCGGCAGCAGCCGCAAGCACGGCGGGACGTCGGGGTCGTAACCCATCTCGGTGGGGCACATGGTCGTGCGTCCGGCACTGGCGGGCATGATGCGACGGCCATAACCGGCAAAAAACACCGCATTGATCAGTTCGGACTTGCCACGCGAGAACTCGCCAACAAAAGCGACCATCACCTTGTCGGCGCGGACCTGCATCTCCAGTCGGCGCAGCCGCTCCTCGACGCCGGCGTCGAGCAGTTCATGATCCTTCATCCACTCGGCAAGGAGCTTCAGACGCAGGCCGAACTCACGGCGCCACGCCCCGTGCTGGTCAAACTGCTCGTTGAATGATGTAGCCAAGGTTTTCCCCCGTGCCTTTCAATATAGCATCGCGCAGCCGATTCGCCGTCAATTTCGCTGGCAGCTGTGGCAGAAATATGTCGACCGCTGGCCCTGGCGCAGCAGCGAGATCGGCGTCGCACAGACGGCGCAGGCCTGGCCTGCACGTCCGTAGACGGCGGCCTCGAGCTGGAAATGACCGGCGTCGCCACTGGCGCTGGAGAAATCGCGCAGGGTGCTTCCGCCCTGCAGCACCGCGCGCGCCAGCACCTCGCGAATGGCCTGGTGCAGCCGCGCGGCCCGCACCCGGCTCAGGCGATGCGCCCGCGTGGTCGGCCGGATGCCGGCATGGAACAAGGCCTCGCAGGCATAGATGTTGCCGACACCCACGACCAGATCGCCGGACAGCAGCACCTGCTTGATCGCGCTGCGGCGTTGCTTCAGGCCCCGCCAGAACGCCAACGGCTCGAACTGGTCCGACAAGGGTTCCGTGCCCAGCCGATCCAGCAGCTTGCGCGCCTGCGGCGCGGCTTCGTCCGGTGCATAGACGACGGCGCCGAAGCGCCGTGGATCATGCAGCCGCAGGCTGCCCTGGTCGGTGATCAGTTCGAAATGATCGTGCACCCCCCGCTCGGGCAAGCGGTCGGAAAACGCCAGGCTGCCCGACATGCCCAGGTGAATCAGCAACAAGCCCGGCTCGAGATCGAGCAGCAGGTACTTGCCTCGCCTGCGCACGCCCAGAACCCGGCGCCCCGCCAGCGCTGCGGGCTGGCAGCCCAGCGGCCAACGCAGGGGCTTGCCCAGCCATGCCGTGTGTATCCGGGCATTCTCGATGCGGCCGGCAAAACTCTGTCGGGTAACCTCGACTTCTGGCAGTTCAGGCATGGGTTTATCGTTTGGCGGCGCCACGATTCGCGGCGCGTTGGATTATTATGGATTGATGATTTCATTCCACCGCAGCGCCGCTTTCATCGTGTTGTTCGCGGCACTGTTCGCGTCACCCGCGATCGCCCAATCGACGGATACCGCTCCGGCGCCGAACGAGGCCAGTCCAGGGCAGACCGACTCGGGGCTCTCGGCCGAGTTGTTCTACCAGTTGTTGCTGGGTGAGCTCAATGCCATCGGTGGTGAGCCCGGTGTCGGCTTCTCCATCATGCTCGACGCCGCACGCAAGACCGGCGACGCACGCCTGTTCAAGCGTGCCACCGACATCGCGTTGCGTGCCCGCTCCGGCGATTCAGCCTTGCAGGCCGCGCGTGCCTGGCGCACGGCCATGCCGCAATCGCGCGAGGCCAATCGTTACGTGTTGCAGATCCTGATCGGCCTGAACCGGCTGGGCGAAACCATCGACCCGCTCAAACGCGACCTGGCCCTGGCTCCGGCGCCGGAGCGTATCGCGGTCATCAACAGCATGCCCACGTATTTTTCCCGCGCCGCGGACAAGGCGGGCGCCGCCGACGTCGTTGCCCAGGCCCTGGCAGCCCAGCTCGAAGACAAGACACTCGGGCCCGCTGCCTGGACATCGATCGGCCGGCTGCGCGCGGCGGGCAAGGACGCGACCGGCGCCCTGGAAGCGGCGCTGCGCGGCCAGGAACTCGATCCTGGCGCGGACGGGCCGGCCATCCTGGCCCTGACCCTGTTCGGCTCCGGCACCAACGAGGCGGAGTCCGTCGTGTTGCGCTACCTCGACCACCAGCCGCGCTTCGAGGTCCGCATGGACTATGCGACCGCCCTGCTCGGCCGCCAGCGGTATGCGGAGTCGGCCATGCAACTGGAGCAGGTCACCCGCGAGAAGCCCGAATACGCGCGCGCCTGGCTGATCAAGGGCACGCTGGAGCAACAGAACCGCCAGCCCGAACAGGCGCGGGCATCGCTGCTGCGTTTCGTCGAGCTTGCGACCCAGGTGAAGGCGTCTCCCGACGAAACCGAGGAACCCGAACAGGCATTGACCCAGGCGTATCTGCGCCTGGCCGAACTCGCGGAGCAGCGGCGGGACTACACGGCGGCCCAGGACTGGCTGGCACGCATCGACAACGCGCAGTCCATGGTCAGCGTCCAGAGTCGCCGCGCCGCGATCCTGGCGCGCCAGGGCAAGCTGGCCGAAGCCCGCGCGATGATCCGGGCGTTGCCGGAGAAGGATCCGGCCGATGCCCGCATGAAGATCAGCGCCGAGGTCCAGATCCTGCGCGACAACAAGCAATACCAACTGGCCTACGACGTGTTGCGCGGCGCGTTGGCCGCCGATCCCAACGACACCGACCTGCAGTACGACCTGTCCATGATCGCCGAGAAGCTGGGCCGGCTCGACGAGATGGAACGGGTATTGCGCGCGCTGATCGCCGCCAAGCCCGACTACCACCATGCCTACAACGCACTGGGTTATTCGCTGGCGGACCGCAACGTGCGTTTGCCGGAGGCCCGCGAACTGATTCTCAAGGCGCTCGAATACGCGCCAGGCGACCCGTTCATCTCCGACAGCCTGGCCTGGGTGGAGTACCGCAGCGGCAACCACGCCGAAGCGCTGCGCATCCTGAAGAAGGCGTACGCCGACAAGCCCGACGCCGAGATCGCCGCCCACCTTGGCGAGGTGATGTGGACCCTGGGCCAGAAGGACGAAGCCATTGCCGTTTGGCGTGAGGGGCTGGGCCTCAATGCCGACAACGAGACCCTGCTCGAGACCATCAAGCGTTTTCGCGTCAACCCGTGATGACATTGCCGCGCCGACGCTGGCTGAGCCTGGGCCTGGTGCTGGTGCTGGCGGCCTGTGCGCAACCGCCGCGCGTGCCTGCCGTGCCCGATGGCCTGCGCACCCAATGGAGCGGACGCCTGGCACTGCGCATCGACTCCGACCCGGTGCAGTCCTTCCATGCCGGCTTCGACTTGCGCGGCAATGTGCACACCGGCGAGTTGTCCCTGTTCTCGCCCATGGGATCGACGCTCGCGCGCATGGCCTGGGCACCCGGACAGGCACAGTTGCAATGGAACGGGCAACAACGCGCTTTCGATTCGATCGCGGCCTTGACGCGCGAAGCCACCGGCACTGAACTGCCGATCGGCAGCCTGTTCGCATGGCTGGCCGGTCGGGACAGCCATGCCGACGGCTGGACCGCCGATCTGCAAGGACTGGCCGATGGCAGACTGGTCGCCGAACGCAACCAGCCCTTGCCAACCGTCCAGATGCGCCTGGTGCTCGATCAACCCTGAGCGCAGCGACATCGCGATGAAGCACCTGTACGACGTGCCGGCACCGGCCAAGCTCAATCTCTTTCTGCATATCACCGGACGGCGCGACGATGGTTATCACCTGCTGCAGTCGGCCATGGTGATGGTGGACTGGTGCGATAGCCTGCACTTCGAACTGCGTGCCGACGGTGCGATCAGCCGTGAAGACCTTCGCACGCCCCTGCCCGAGAACGACCTGACCATTCGCGCGGCACGCGCGTTGCAGGCGGCCAGTGGCACCCGCTGGGGCGTGCACATCGGCGTCGAGAAGTCGATACCGGCCCAGGCCGGCATGGGCGGCGGATCATCGGACGCCGCATCCTGCCTGCTCGCGCTCAACCGGTTATGGAAGCTGCAGATGCCGCTGCCGCGCCTGCTGAAGATCGGCCTGGTGCTGGGCGCCGACGTGCCGTTCTTCCTGGCCGGGCGCAATGCATGGGTGGAAGGCATCGGCGAGCAGCTCACCCCGCTGGACGTCGATCCGGCCTGTTTTCTTGTGGTAAAACCGCCGCACGGTTTACCCACCCAGACGATTTTTTCGGACCCGGCTCTGAAACGCGACTCTGACGTGGCTATAATTTCAGGCTTTGCTGCAAACCCCCGGGAGTTTGGACGCAACGACATGCAGTCGATTGCCATCCGACATTGCCCAGGAGTTTCCCAAGCCCTTGATTGGCTGGCCGCGCAAGGACTGGATGGTCGCATGACAGGTTCAGGCAGTGCGGTATTTGCCTGGGCACCAGCGAATGCGGCCCTGGATCCGGCAGTTCCACTGGGAGCTCCGGCCGGTTTCGAGGCACGGTGGTGTGGAGGTTTGGAGGCGCATCCCCTGTCGGGGTGGGCCCAAGAGATGGATTGACGGTAGGCAGTGTTGCTGTCGACCTGTGTAGGGGAGTCGCCAAGTTGGTTAAGGCACTGGATTTTGATTCCAGCATGCGAAGGTTCGAATCCTTCCTCCCCTGCCAAATATGATGTCCGCGCCGGTTGCGCAAGTGGCCGGCCAAAACCCTGACCCGATCGCCGAGATACTCATGCAGGCCGCGCCAACTCCAGATTTCATGGTTTTCACCGGCAATGCCAACCCGCTGATGGCGGCCGACATTGCACACCACCTGGGCATTGCGCTGGGCGCCGCCAAGGTCGGCCGGTTCTCGGACGGTGAGGTCACGGTCGAGATCAACCAGAACGTACGTGCCCGCGACGCATTCGTGGTGCAAAGCACCTGTGCGCCCACGAACGAGAACCTGATGGAACTGCTCATCATGGTCGACGCGCTCAAGCGGGCGTCGGCCGAGCGGATCTGCGCGGTGATCCCGTATTTCGGCTATGCGCGCCAGGATCGCCGTCCGCGTTCGACCCGGGTGCCGATCACGGCCAAGGTCGTGGCCAACATGCTGCAGACTGTCGGCGTCGCACGGGTCCTGACGATGGACCTGCACGCCGACCAGATCCAGGGGTTCTTCGACATTCCCGTCGACAACATCTATGCGTCCCCGGTGCTGCTTGGCGACCTGCGCCAGAAGAACTACGACGACCTGATTGTCGTCTCGCCCGACGTGGGCGGTGTGGTGCGGGCCCGCGCGCTGGCCAAGCAACTCGGTTGCGACCTGGCCATCATCGACAAGCGCCGCCCCAAGGCCAACGTCAGCGAAGTGATGCATGTCATCGGCGAGATCGAAGGCCGCAACTGCGTCATCATGGACGACATGATCGATACCGCCGGCACGCTGGTCAAGGCGGCCGAAGTGCTCAAGGAGCGCGGCGCGAAGATGGTCTACGCGTATTGCACGCACCCGATCTTCTCCGGCCCCGCCATCGAACGGATCGCACAGGGCAACGCGCTCGACGAAGTGGTCGTCACCGACACCATTCCGCTGAGCAATGCCGCCCAGGCGTGCCGCAAGATCCGCCAGTTGACTGTCGCCCCGCTGATCGCCGAGACGATCCAGCGCATCGCGACCGGCGACTCGGTGATGAGTTTGTTCTCGGACCAGGAAAACCTCTTCTAGGGGCAACCTGGCCGGAGCATGTGTGGCTGGCTCGCCGGATGACCGGCAGCCCGCTTTTTTTAGCCGGAATCCTGCTGGTCGCGGCGGATTCCTTTTGGAGTGAATCATGAAATTTGTCGCTTTCGAGCGCGCCAAGCAGGGGACGGGTGCGAGCCGCCGTCTCCGCATCACCGGCCGCACGCCGGCCATCGTCTACGGTGGCGATGGCGAACCGCAACTGATCGAACTCGATCACAACGCCTTGTGGCAAGCCATCAAGAAGGAAGCCTTCCATTCGTCCATCCTGGACATGGAACTCGATGGCACCACCACCAAGGTGCTGCTGCGTGACGTGCAGATGCATCCGTTCAAGCAGTTGATCCTGCACGCCGACTTCCAGCGCGTCGTCGCCCGTACCAAGCTCCACCTCAAGGTGCCGCTGCACTACAAGGGCGAGGAAGAGTCGCCGGCCGTCAAGCTAGACCACTGCCTGATCAACCACGTCGTGACCGAACTCGACGTGTCCTGCATGCCGTCGAACCTGCCCGAGTTCATCGAGATCGACCTGTCCCACCTGACCAAGGGCGGCTCGCTGCACCTGAAGGACGTGAACCTGCCCAAGGGTGTCTCGCCGGTCATCAAAGGCGGCATCATGAACCCGGTGCTGGTGTCGGTGGTCGTGCCGGCGTCCGAAGCCGGCGCCAGTACAGATGCGGCGGCGCCAGCCGACGCGCCAGCTGCAGATGCCAAGGCAGCCGGTGCCAAGGCACCCGCGGCCAAGAAGTAATCCCATTCCGGTCCGCCGGACTCTGGAACGGCCCACCCTGGTGGGCCGTCGTTCTTTGTGGCCTGGATAATCGAACGACCATGATCAAGCTGTTTGTCGGCCTGGGCAATCCGGGCCCTGAATACACGGACACCCGTCACAACGCGGGGTTCTGGTGGATCGACGCGCTGGCCGACCAGCTGCGGGTGACGTTGACCCAGGACAAGGCATGGCATGGCATGGCGGCACGTACGACGTTCCAGGGCAAGACGATCTGGCTGCTCAAGCCCCAGACCTTCATGAACCTCTCCGGTCGCTCGGTCGCGGCACTGGCGCGCTTCTTCAAGATCGCGCCGCACGAGATCCTGGTCGCACACGACGAACTCGACATCGTTCCCGGGCAGATGCGGCTCAAGCGTGGCGGC
This sequence comes from Comamonadaceae bacterium G21597-S1, assembly GCA_027214345.1. Lineage (GTDB taxonomy): Bacteria > Pseudomonadota > Gammaproteobacteria > Burkholderiales > Burkholderiaceae_C > CAISIP01. The sequence goes on along the minus strand of JAPWHR010000030.1, from coordinate 2,403 downwards.
AGCCATGCGGGGCACAACGGCTTGCGCGACATCCACGACCAGCTCGGCAGCGACGACTACTGGCGACTGCGGCTGGGCATCGGCCACCCGGGCGTGAAGTCCGAGGTCATCAACTGGGTGCTCAAGAAGCCGATGCTCTCGCACCGGCAGGCCATCGACGCATGTATCGAACGATCCATGCACGCCTTGCCCTTCCTGCTAAATGATGAGGTTGCGAAGGCAACGATGTTGCTGCACACGCGTCCTGCCAAGCAGAATTCTCCCGACAAGGGAAGCTGACGCGGGCACGGCTATTCGCCGCCATCCGCCGTGCTCCCGCAGCCTGTTCGGGAGGAGCATCACCATGGGCGCATCCGCTCACCGTCGGCCATTGGCCGCGATCCTGCTCGCCGTGGCGCCGGCCATGCTGCAATCGCAGCCCATCTACCGGTGCGGCAACGTCTACAGCCAGATGCCGTGCGCCGATGCCATCGTGCTCGACGCCGACGACCGCCGCACGGCGGAGCAGAAGGCACAGACCGACGCAGCAACGGCCCAGGCCATGCGCCAGGCAGACCGGATGCAGCGTGATCGGCTGGCCGCCGAACGCGTGCCGGCCCGGTCCGCGGGGCCTGCGGGCACGGGACGTGCAAGCCCGGTTGCACCGCCCACGACGAAGCCTACGCTCCGACAAACCGAACCCAGGGCCTCCGGCAAGACCCGCCCCAGGCATACACCGAAGGAAACCGGCGATTTCACCGCCTCGGTGCAGCAGGACAACAAGAAGAATCCGAAAGCGAACTCACCCGCCAAGACGAAACGCGACTGACCTCGTGCCGTCACGCGCCCGTCAGCGCCCGGGCCGGCGGCCACCCGTCGAAGCCATCATTTCGCCGCCCCGCCTTGCCCTTGCAGGCGGCGGAACTTGCGCCACAAGGTCTCCTTGTCCTCGATGAAATCCGGATGCACCGGGATACAGGCCACGGGGCACACCTGCACGCATTGCGGCTCGTCGAAATGGCCGACACATTCTGTACACTTGGACGGATCGATCTCGTATATTTCCGGCCCGAGATAGATCGCCTCGTTGGGACACTCGGGCTCACACACATCACAATTGATGCACTCGTCGGTAATGATCAAAGACATGGAACTTCGTGCCCGTATTCGTGCGGAGTTGCCAGCGGCAGGCGCTTCGGCTTTCATTATCCGCGCCATCGAATGACCCCGTCGTTCAACCCTGCTCGCAGTGCGTGGATGCACTCGCCGTTCGCGGGCCCCCGCTTGCACCACGCCTGACACGGCCACGACATGGGGCCGTTCCTTCTCAAGCGCATATTGACGCTGATCGCCACCCTGATCGGCGCCTCGATCGTCGTGTTCCTGGTGCTGGAGATCCTGCCCGGCAATGCCGCGGAGATCATGATGGGGCCTGACGCCTCCCCCGAGGCGGTGGAGGCACTGGCCGAGAAACTCGGGCTCAACCATCCGGCGTGGGAGCGGTACTGGGACTGGGTCGTCGGCATGCTGACCGGCAATCTGGGCGACAGTTATGCCTACAGTTCGCCGGTGGCCGAGTTGATGCTCGAGCGCCTGACGCTGACCGTGCCACTGGCCTTGATGGCCATGTGCCTGACCACGGTGCTGGCCCTGGTGGTCGGCATCTATGCGGCGGCGCGCCACAACAAGCTCGGCGACGTCGGGCTCATGGGATTGACCCAGGTCGGCATCGCCATTCCCAATTTCTGGTTCGCCATCCTGCTGATCCTGCTGTTTTCGGTCAAGCTGCAATGGTTCTCGGCCGGCGGATTCCCGGGCTGGAGCGAAGGCGCGCTTCCGGCGATGCGTTCGCTGCTGCTGCCGGCGTTGTCGCTGGCCGTGGTGCAGGCGGCGATCCTGGCGCGCATCACGCGCTCGGCCGTGCTCGAGGTGATGCGCGAAGACTATGTCCGCACCGCCCGTGCCAAGGGGCTGTCGCAACGCGCGACCCTGTGGGGCCATGTGCTGCGCAACGCAATGATCCCGGTCATCACCATCATGGGCCTGCAATCGGCCGAACTGCTGGCCGGCACCATCGTCGTCGAAAACGTCTTCTACCTGCCCGGCCTGGGCCGCCTCATCTTCCAGTCGATCTCCAACCGAGACCTGATCGTGGTGCGCAACTGCGTGATGTTCCTGGCCACGATGGTCGTCGTCGTCAACTTCATCGTCGACGTGCTCTACGCCGTCATCGACCCGCGCGTGAAAGCGAGTGACATATGAGCCGCACGGCCGCCCCGAAGGCGAATGCCGCAGCGCGCCGCGCGGAGGCTTCTGAAGTGAAAGACGCCCCCCGTCTGTCCGGTTTCACTTCGTGTAAACCGGCCGAACCCCCCACTGGGGGGCGGGCCGGCCGCTTCGGAGCGGCCGTGCGCGGCGGCCCCT
>JAPWHR010000002.1:388300-588005 GCA_027214345.1 Comamonadaceae bacterium G21597-S1 | reverse complement strand
CGGCTCTCATGACCTCAACTTCTCGAACCGCCCGGTGCGGACCCGCATGCCGGGTGGTGTGGCAGGGGCGCAGCCGATAATGGCTGCCCCCTATGCCGATGGAGGCCCACGCGCGGGACACGGTCGGCGCCGGCCCGGTGGTCGTCCTGTCGGCGGCGGCAGCATCGACGCTGGCCGGGAGCATGATGGTTGCCGAGCGGGCACAAAAAAGCCCGGTCGGGACCGGGCTTTTCATCAGGATGGTCGGGCTGATTATTTCAGCTTGATTTCCTTGTATTCGACGTGTTTGCGTGCCTTGGGATCGAACTTCTTGATCAGCATCTTTTCCGGCATCGTCTTCTTGTTCTTGCTGGTCGTGTAGAAGTGACCGGTGCCGGCAGTGGATTCCAGCTTGATCTTCTCGCGGGTGCCTTTGGTAGCCATGGTGTGTTCCTTCAGTCAGTGGCGTGCAGCGCGATCGCGGCAGGGATGGTGCGATCGGACTGCAGCCGGAATGTTTACGCCTGTCCCCGGGCGCGCATGTCGGCCAGAACCGACTCGATGCCGTTCTTGTCGATCAAACGCAGGGCGGCGCTGGAGACGCGCAGGCGGACCCAGCGGTTCTCGGTTTCGACCCAGAAGCGACGGTACTGCAGGTTGGGCAGGAACCGACGCTTGGTGTGGTTGTTGGCGTGGGAAACGTTGTTTCCGACCATCGGGCCTTTGCCCGTTACATCACATACGCGTGCCATGTGGACACTCCATCAGTCTGCGCAATCACACTGAGCGTGTGTTGCGTATTCGTTAACGGCTTTCGCCGCACCTCGCCACCGGATGCCGGAGGCGGTAGATGGGCAGGGCGCCTGCCGCCAGCGATGCTGGTGCGGCGGCCTGTCCGGAGATTTCACCGTGAGTGCCTGTTGCCAGGCAATTTTGGTAAAGCCTTGGATTATAGCCAGCAAATGGCGCCGGCCAGCGCAAACCAGTGCGGGGTGCCGTCAGTCCTGTTCGAGGAAGCGCTGGGCGTCCAGGGCCGCCATGCAACCGGTGCCGGCGCTGGTGATGGCCTGGCGGTAGACATGGTCCTGCACGTCGCCGGCGGCGAACACCCCCGGCACGCTGGTCATCGTGGCCATTCCCTTGAGGCCGGACTGGGTCACGATATACCCGTTGGCCATCTCCAGCTGGCCCTGGAAGATGTCGGTGTTCGGCGCGTGGCCGATCGCAATGAAGCAGCCGGCGAGCTTCAACTCCTCGGTGCTGCCGTCCTGCGTGCTCCTGATGCGCACGCCGGTGACGCCGGAGGTGTCGCCCAGCACCTCGTCGAGCGTCTGGAAGGTCTTGAGTTCGATCTTGCCAGCGGCGACCTTGTCCATCAACTTGTCGACCAGGATCGGCTCGGCCCTGAACTTGTCGCGGCGGTGGATCAGGTAGACCTTGCTCGCGATGTTCGACAAATACAGCGCTTCCTCGACCGCGGTGTTGCCGCCGCCCACGACGCAACACACCTGGTCGCGGTAGAAGAATCCGTCGCAGGTCGCGCAGCCGGACACGCCTTTGCCCATGAACGCTGTCTCGGACGGCAACCCCAGGTACTTGGCAGAGGCGCCAGTGGAGACGATCAGCGCATCGCAGGTGTATTCGGCGCTGTCGCCGGTGAGCCGGAACGGGCGCTTGGAGAGGTCGACCGTGTTGATGTGGTCGAACACCACCTCGGTCTTGAAGCGTTCGGCATGCTCCAGAAAGCGCTGCATCAGGTCGGGCCCCTGCACGCCGTGCACGTCGGCGGGCCAGTTATCGACGTCGGTCGTGGTCATCAGCTGTCCGCCCTGGGCAATGCCGGTGATCAGCATCGGGTTGAGGTTGGCGCGGGCGGCGTAGACGGCCGCCGTGTAACCGGCGGGGCCGGAACCCAGGATGAGGACGCGGGCGTGCTTGGTGTCAGTCATGGTCGGTCAAAAAAGGGCGAAGTCGAATAAGGTGTACGATTCCTGCCGCTGGCGGCGGAGTCGCCTGAAGATGGAACAAGACCCGATACGAGGTCAGCATCAGGCCCGATTGTAGGAAGCGGGCCATTTCCTGGAAGGAATCACGGATGTCGATGTTAAGCAACCTTGATTTGATACGCAGGGTCCCCCTGTTTGCGATGTTGACGCCGGCCCAGGCGGAAGCATTGGCAGGTGCGGTCAGCAAGCGGCGTTTCAAGCGCGGCGAATTCCTGGTCGAGCAAGGCAAGAACTGCGAGTCGTTGTTCATCCTCCTTGCCGGACGCGCGCGGGTTGTCGTGACCGATAGCCGGGATCGTGAGGTGATCCTGGCAACCATGCATCCGGGCGACTATGTAGGCGAGATGAGCCTGATCGACCACGAGCCGCATTCGGCATCGGTCGAGGCCGAGGTCCAGACCGATGCACTGGTGCTCGGTGGCGCCGAATTCAGCCGTTGCCTGTCGGAAAACGCGACCACCGTGGCCGCCGTGATGAAGGGCCTGGTGCAGCGTCTGCGCAGCGCCGACCGCAAGATCGAGTCGCTGGCGCTGATGAACGTGTATGGACGCGTCGCCAACGTCCTGATGGAAAGTGCACCGGCGGACGAGAACAACGTGCGCATCATCCGCGACAAGATTTCGCGTCAGGACATCGCCAAGATGGTCGGCGCCTCGCGCGAGATGGTGAGCCGCGTCATGAAGGACTTCGAGGAGCAGGGTTTTGTCGAGACGCGGGACGACGGCAGCCTGGTCATCAAGGACCGGCGACTCAAGCCCCGCTGACGGGCGTCGCCCCGCGCACGGGCCTGGGGTAAGCTCGAGGCTACTGGTAGATGCATGACATATTCTCTTGATACCCTGACGTCGGGCAGACAGGCGGCACAGGGCCATTCCCCTTCCTCCGGTGTTGGCAGATTTGCGGTCGAACTGGCCTTGCTGGCGGGTGCCGTGCTGCTGGCGTTCTGGCTGCTGGCGCTGCTGAGTTATTCGCCGTCCGACCCGGCCTGGTCCACGTCGGGCGACGGGGGGTCCCTGGCGAACCGGGCGGGGCGCCTGGGCGCCTGGATCGCCGACGCGAGTTATTACCTGTTCGGTTTTTCCGTCTGGTGGCTGGTTGCGATCGGCATTCGCACCTGGTTGTCCGGGCTTGCCGCCTGGCTGCGCCATGGCTCGTCGCCGCAGGCCGCCCCGCCCGAGGCCGGGTCCGCGCAGCAGCGCTGGTTCACCGGCCGTACCGCATTCTGGGGTGGCCTGGTCGTGTTGCTGTGCGCCAGCTGTGTGCTCGAGTGGAGCCGCCTGTACAGCTTCGAGGCCCGCCTGCCGGGCGACAGCGGCGGCGCGCTGGGCAGCATGCTGGGGCCGCTGGGCCTGCGTTGGCTCGGCTTCACCGGCTCGGGCCTGGTGGCGATCGCGCTGGGCCTGGCCGGTGCGGCGCTGGCGTTCCGGTTCTCCTGGGGCAACGTGGCCGAACGCATCGGGTCGGCGCTGCACACCCGGCTGGAATCCAGCCGCAAGAAGCGCGAGGCGGTGCAGGACATGGCGCTGGGCCAGCAGGCGGCGCGCGAGCGCGAGGTCGTGGTGTCCGGTGAACGCGTCGAGATCCAGGAGCACCATCCGGCGCCGGTGCAGGTCGAACCGGTCGTGATGGATGTCCCCAAGAGCGAACGGGTGGCCAAGGAGCGCCAGAAACCCCTGTTCGCCGACATGCTCGACAGCAAGCTGCCGCAGGTGGACCTGCTCGACGCGGCGCAGGCGCGCCAGGAGACGGTGTCGCCGGAGATGCTGGACATGACCAGCCGCATGATCGAGAAGAAGCTCAAGGACTTCGGTGTCGAGGTCTGGGTCATCCTGGCCTTGCCGGGGCCGGTCATCACGCGCTACGAGATCGAGCCGGCCGTGGGGGTGAAGGGCTCGCAGATCGTCGGCCTGGCCAAGGACCTGGCGCGCAGCCTGAGCCTGATATCGATCCGCGTGGTCGAGACCATCCCAGGCAAGAACTACATGGCGCTGGAGCTTCCCAACGCCAAGCGGCAGTCGATCCGGCTGTCGGAGATCCTCGGCTCGCGGGTCTACAACGAGGCCAAGTCCATGCTCACGATCGGCCTGGGCAAGGACATCGTCGGCAACCCGGTCGTCGCCGATCTGGCCAAGATGCCGCACGTGCTGGTGGCCGGCACCACCGGTTCGGGCAAGTCGGTGGGCATCAACGCGATGATCCTGAGCCTGCTGTACAAGGCCGATGCACGCGACGTGCGGCTGCTGATGATCGACCCCAAGATGCTGGAGATGTCGGTCTACGAAGGCATTCCGCACCTGCTGGCGCCGGTGGTCACCGACATGCGCCAGGCCGCGCACGGTCTGAACTGGTGTGTGGCCGAGATGGAGCGACGCTACAAGCTGATGAGCAAGATGGGCGTGCGCAACCTGGCCGGTTTCAACACCAAGATGGACGAGGCCAAGGCGCGCGGCGAGCTCATTCCCAACCCGTTCAGCCTGACGCCCGAGGAGCCCGAACCGCTCGAGCGGCTGCCGCACATCGTCGTCGTCATCGACGAGCTGGCCGACCTCATGATGGTCGTGGGCAAGAAAATCGAGGAACTCATCGCCCGCCTGGCGCAAAAGGCCCGGGCTGCCGGCATCCACCTGATCCTGGCCACCCAGCGCCCCAGCGTGGACGTGATCACCGGCCTGATCAAGGCCAACATCCCGACCCGCATCGCGTTCCAGGTCAGCAGCAAGATCGACAGCCGCACCATCCTGGACCAGATGGGCGCCGAGGCACTGCTGGGCATGGGCGACATGTTGTACCTGCCCAGCGGCACCGGCCTGCCGATCCGGGTGCACGGTGCCTTCGTCAGCGACGAGGAGGTGCACCGCGTCGTCAGTTATCTCAAGTCGCAGGGCGAGCCGAACTACATCGAGGGTGTGCTCGAGGGCGGCACCGTCGACGGCGAGGCCGACCTGCTGGGCGACGGCGGCAGCGGCGGCGAAAAGGACGCCTTGTACGACCAGGCGGTCGAGATCGTGCTCAAGAACCGCAAGGCCAGCATCAGCCTGGTGCAGCGCCACCTCAAGATCGGCTACAACCGCGCCGCGCGCCTGGTCGAGGACATGGAGAAGGCCGGCCTGGTCAGCGCCATGAGCGGCAGCGGACAACGCGAGATCCTGGTACCGGCGAGGGCGGAATCATGATGCAGCGTCGACGTCTGCTGGGCGCATCGGCGTCGATGCTGTTGACCATGGCCGGCGCGGCCCGCGCCAACGGCCTCGACGCGCTGGAGCGTTTCGTCAAGGGCGTGTCCAGCGGGCGCGCCGAGTTCACCCAGGTCGTGACCGCGCCGTCGCGCGACGGCCAGCCGGGCCGGGTCCGTACCTCCAGGGGCAGCTTCGCGTTCTCGCGGCCGAACCGGTTCCGCTTCGTCTACGGCAAGCCGTTCGAGCAGACCATTGTTGCGGACGGCCAGACCCTGTGGATGCATGACGTCGACCTGAACCAGGTCAGCGCTCGCAAGCAGGCGCAGGTGCTGGGCTCGACGCCGGCGGCGCTGATCGCCGCGGCCCCCGACCTGGCGGTGGTGCAGGCCGAATACGACCTGCAGGGCCAGAGCGACCAGGACGGCCTGCAATGGGTGTTGGCGACGCCGAAATCCCGTGACGGCCAGCTGCGCTCGGTCCGGGTCGGCTTTCGCGGGGACTCGGCCACGCCGACCCTGGCCGCGCTCGACATGCTCGACAACTTCGGCCAGCGCTCCGAACTGCGCTTCGACAAGGTCGAGGTCAACCCGACGCTGCCCGATGCGTTGTTCCAGTTCAAGCCGCCGGCTGGCGCCGACGTCATACGCCAGTAGTTCGCGTCTCGCGGGGCTGACATGCGCTTGCCGTTGACACCGTGCGGATGCTCCCGTGGCTGAACTGTTCGCCGCCGAGCCCCATGCTCCGCTGGCCGAGGCCTTGCGGCCGACCAGCCTGGACGAGGTCATCGGGCAATCGCACCTGATCGGGCCAGGTCGTCCGCTGCGCCTGGCGTTCGAGTCCGGCAAGCCGCATTCGATGATCCTGTGGGGGCCGCCCGGTGTCGGCAAGACGACGCTGGCGCGACTGACCGCCAGTGCCTTCGGCTACGCCTTCATCGCCCTGTCCGCGGTGTTCTCCGGCGTCAAGGAGATCCGCGCCGCGATGGAGCAGGCCGAGCACAATCTGGCGCAGGGCAGGAAGACGATCCTGTTCGTCGACGAGATCCACCGCTTCAACAAGAGCCAGCAGGACGGTTTGTTGCCATTCGTCGAGTCGGGCCTGGTGACCTTCATCGGTGCCACGACCGAAAACCCGTCGTTCGAGGTGAACTCGGCGCTGCTCTCGCGGGCCCAGGTCCATGTGCTGCAGAGCCTGAGCGACGAGGAGCTGGGCCAGCTGGTCCGGCGTGCGCAGTCGACGGTATTGACGGAGTTGCAGATCGAACCGTCGGCGGTCGACACGCTGGTGGGTTATGCCGACGGCGATGCGCGTCGCCTGCTCAATCTGCTCGAGCAAACCAGCACGGCGGCCAAGGCCGCGGGCGTCGGCACGGTCGACGGGCCGTTCCTGGAGCGCGCTTTGACACTCAACGCGCGGCGCTTCGACAAGGGCGGCGACAACTTCTACGACCAGATATCGGCATTACACAAGTCGGTGCGCGGATCGAGCCCCGATGCGGCGTTGTACTGGTTCAGCCGCATGCTCGATGGTGGTGCCGATGCGCGATACCTGTCCCGGCGCATCGTGCGCATGGCCTGGGAGGACATCGGCCTGGCCGATCCCCGCGCCATGCAGATCGCCAACGACGCGGCCACCACGTTCGAGCGGCTGGGCTCGCCCGAGGGCGATCTGGCGCTGGCGCAGGCGGTGCTGTACCTGGCGGTCGCTCCCAAGAGCAATGCCGGTTACATGGCCTACAACCAGGCCCGGGCCTTTGTCAAGAAGGACAAGTCGCGCGCGGTGCCGGTGCATCTGCGCAATGCGCCGACCAGCCTGATGAAGGACCTGGGGCACGGCAACGAATACCGTTACGCCCACGATGAACCCGAGGCGTATGCCGCAGGCGAGTGTTACCTGCCCGACGGCATGGCGGAGCCGCACTGGTACCGGCCGGTGCCGCGCGGGCTGGAGTCGCGCATTGCGGACAAGCTGGCCCACCTGCGGGAATTGGACGAAGCCGCGCGCAAGCGCTGAGTCGGTCTTGCCAGCCGGCGGCGTGCGGGTCGGCCGAATCGTCCCGTGTGACCGGCGTCCGCGGTGCCGGTTTCGAGCAGGGACGCAAGGGTAAACCCCCGCGTTTTGCCCGTGGGCGCACCAAAGGCGGTCAGTAGAATGGCGGCGGGTTCTTGGCCCGCCGAGCCGGACTGCGACATGGTCCGGTTTTTGCGTAGCTGAATGTGGCGCCACAAGTGTGACGTTCTGCCACGACAACAAACAATACGACCGGAGCGTCAATTCATGGATATCTTTCTCCAGCAGATGATCAACGGGCTGGTGCTGGGCAGCGTGTACGCGTTGGTCGCACTGGGCTACACCATGGTGTACGGCATCATCCAGCTCATCAACTTCGCGCACGGTGAAGTGCTTATGTTCGGCGCCCTCACGGCCTGGACCGTCGCCGGCGTGCTGCAGCCAGCCTTTCCCGGCATGCCGGGCTGGGTCGTGTTGATCCTCTGCGCGCTGGTGGCCTGCACGGCTGCGGCGCTGCTGAACTTCACGATCGAGAAGGTGGCCTACCGGCCGCTGCGCAACTCGCCCCGGCTGGCGCCGCTGATCACCGCGATCGGCATGTCGCTGCTGTTGCAGACGGTGGCCATGATCATCTGGAAACCCAATCCCAAGCCGTTCCCGAGCCTGTTGCCGGTCACGCCCTACGAGATCGGCGGCGCCGTGATCTCGCCGACCGACCTGCTGATCCTGTCCATGACCGTGATCCTGCTGGTGGCGCTGGTCTGGCTGGTGAACTACACCTCGCTCGGGCGTGCCATGCGGGCCACGGCCGAGAACCCGCGTGTCGCCGGGCTGATGGGCGTCAAGCCCGACGTCGTGATCTCCGCCACCTTCGTGATCGGCGCCGTGCTCGCGGCGCTGGCCGGCATCATGCTGGCAATGAAATACGGCACGGTGCAACACGCCATGGGTTTCCTGCCCGGGCTCAAGGCCTTCACGGCGGCGGTGTTCGGTGGCATCGGCAATCTCGCGGGCGCGGTCGTCGGCGGTGTGCTGCTCGGGGTCATCGAAGCGCTGGGCTCGGGCTACATCGGCGTGTTGACCGGCGGCGTCTTGGGCAGCCATTACTCCGAGATCTTCGCCTTCATCGTGCTGATCGTGATCCTGACGCTGCGGCCGTCCGGCCTGCTCGGCGAACGCGTGGCAGACCGCGCCTGAGGAGAGCCAGATGAAAATCAACAAGTTCGTTCTGTATTTCATCATCGGCGTCGCGCTGATTGCGCTGCCCATGGGCCTGCAGGTGTTCGGCAACGCCTGGGTGCGCATCGTCGACACCGCGCTCCTGTATGTGCTGCTCGCGATCGGCCTGAACATCGTGGTCGGTTACGCCGGCCTGCTGGACCTGGGCTACGTGGCGTTCTTCGCCGTGGGCGCCTATATGTACGCGCTGCTGGCCTCGCCGCACCTGACCAACACCTTCGAATGGATCGCCGCGCTGTATCCGAATGGCATCCATACGCCGATCCTGCTCGTGATACCGCTGGCCGCCGGTCTGGCCGCGTTGTTCGGGGTGTTGCTGGGGGCGCCGACCCTCAAGCTGCGCGGCGACTACCTGGCCATCGTGACGCTGGGTTTCGGCGAGATCATCCGGGTGTTCCTGAACAACCTCGACCATCCGGTGAATATCACCAATGGTCCCAAGGGCCTGAGCGGCATCGACGCGTTCCAGGTTTTCGGTGTCGACATGAGCCGCTCGTTCGACGTGTTCGGCATGGAGTTCACGTCGGTCGCGATGTACTACTACCTGTTCCTGTTCATGGTGCTGATCAGCATCGTGCTCAGCCACCGGCTCGCGCTGTCGCGCGTCGGCCGCGCCTGGATGGCGATCCGCGAAGACGAGGTCGCCGCCAAGGCGATGGGCATCAACACGCGCAACCTCAAGCTGCTGGCCTTCGGCATGGGCGCCTCCTTCGGCGGCGTCAGCGGCGCGCTGTTCGCGTCGTTCCAGGGCTTCGTCTCGCCCGAGTCCTTTACGCTGATGGAGTCGGTGATGATCGTCTCGATGGTCGTGCTCGGCGGCCTGGGCCACCTGCCTGGCGTCGTGCTTGGCGCCGTGTTGCTGGCCGCGTTGCCCGAGGTGCTGCGCTACGTGGCCAGCCCGCTGCAGGCGTTCACCGGCGGCCGGCTGGATGCGTCCATCCTGCGCCAGCTGCTGATCGCGCTGGCCATGATCACCATCATGCTGATGCGTCCGCGCGGCCTGTGGCCGAGCCCGGAACACGGCAAGTCGCTGCAGGCGAACAACTGAGGACCGCAGCATGACAGACACGATTCTCAAAGTGGCGGGCATCTCCAAGCGTTTTGGTGGCCTGCAGGCGCTCAGCGATGTCGGCATCACGATCACGCGCGGCCAGGTCTATGGCCTGATCGGCCCCAACGGCGCCGGCAAGACCACCTTCTTCAACGTCATCACCGGCCTGTATACACCCGACAGCGGCAGCTTCGAGCTGGCCGGCAAGCCCTACAAGCCCAGCGCGGTGCACGAGGTGGCCAAGGCCGGCATTGCGCGTACGTTCCAGAACATCCGGTTGTTCGCCGAGATGACGGCGCTGGAGAACGTCATGGTGGGCCGGCATATCCGCACCCACTCCGGCCTGATGGGCGCGATGTTCCGTACGGCCAGTTTCCGCAAGGAAGAACAGGAGATCGCGAAGCGGGCCCAGGAGCTGCTGGAGTATGTCGGCATCGGCAAGCTGGCCGACTACAAGGCGCGCACGCTGAGTTACGGCGACCAGCGCCGGCTCGAGATCGCCCGGGCGCTGGCGACCGATCCCCAGCTGATCGCGCTGGACGAACCGGCGGCCGGCATGAACGCCACCGAAAAGGTGCAGCTGCGCGAACTGATCGACCAGATCCGGCACGACAAGCGCACCATCTTGCTGATCGAACACGACGTGAAGCTGGTCATGGGCCTGTGCGACCGCGTCACCGTGCTCGACTATGGCAAGCAGATCGCCGAGGGGCTGCCGCAGGAAGTGCAGAAGAACGAAGCAGTGATCGAGGCCTACCTCGGCACCGGAGGACATTGACATGGCAGCCACACTACTCAAGGTCACCGGCCTGAAGGTCTCCTACGGCGGCATCCAGGCCGTCAAGGGCGTCGATTTCGAGGTGCATGAGGGCGAACTCGTGACCCTGATCGGCTCCAACGGCGCCGGCAAGACCACGACGATGAAGGCCATCACCGGCACGCTGGGCATCAACGACGGCGACATCGAATACATGGGCAAGAGCGTCAAGGGCCAGGGTCCGTGGGACCTGGTGCGTCAGGGCCTGGCCATGGTGCCCGAGGGCCGCGGCGTGTTCGCGCGCATGACCATCGTCGAAAACCTGCAGATGGGCGCCTATGTGCGTACCGACAAGGCCGCGATCGAGCAGGACGTCGAGAAGGTGTTCGGCATTTTCCCGCGCCTCAAGGAGCGGCGCGACCAGCTGGCGGGCACCATGTCCGGCGGCGAGCAGCAGATGCTGGCCATGGGACGCGCGCTGATGAGCCGGCCCAAGGTGCTGCTGATGGACGAGCCCTCGATGGGCCTGTCGCCGATCATGGTCGACAAGATCTTCGAGGTCGTGCGCGATGTCTATGCGCAAGGCGTGACCATCCTGCTGGTCGAGCAGAACGCGAGCCGGGCCTTGTCCGTGGCCAACCGCGCCTACGTGATGGACTCCGGCCTGATCACGATGAGCGGAGACGCCAAGGTCATGCTCAAGGATCCGAAGGTGCGCGCGGCCTACCTCGGCGAATAGGCTCCGCCTGCGCGATGGCGCCTTCGGTGCTTGCGCCCGCCACCTGGCTGGTGCTGGCCGACCTGGCGCTGGCGCTGCACGTGTCCTTCGTCGTGTTCGTCGTCGGCGGCCTGTTGCTGGTGCTGGCCGGCGGCTGGCGCCACTGGTGCTGGGTGCGCAACCCGTGGTTCCGCAGCCTGCATCTGCTGGCCATCGTGTTTGTCGTCGGCCAGACCTGGCTGGGCCAGGTGTGCCCGCTGACCACGCTGGAGATGTGGATGCGCGCGCAGGGCGGGGCGGCGGTGTATGCGGGCAGTTTCATCGGCCACTGGATGCAGGTGCTGCTGTATTACCAGGCGCCGGACTGGGTGTTTGCCGTGGTCTACAGCCTGTTTGCACTGGCCGTCGCGCTGGCGTGGACCTGGGTCCGGCCTCGCGGTTTCGGCGCCGCACATTCAGCGCGCGATTGACGCTTCGCGGTGTCGCTGCGGCAGATGGGCATGGATCAGGTGCCCGGCAATCGACAGGCCCAGTGGCGGCATCGGCGGCAAGGCATCGTCCGGGCCGAACCATGCGGCCTGCGCAATCTCGGAACGATCGACCACGATGTCTCCGCCGGCGTACTGGGCGGTGAACGCGACCATCAGCGAATGCGGAAATGGCCAGGGCTGGCTGCCGAAATAGGCGATGTCGCGCACGCGCAGGCCCACCTCCTCGTAGACCTCGCGGTGGATGGCCTCCTCGATCGATTCGCCCGCCTCGACAAAACCGGCCAGCGCGGTGAAGAAGCCGCTGGGCGAGTTCAGGTGGCGTGCCAGCAGGATGGCGTCGCCGCGCTGGATCAGCACCATCATGGCCGGCGAAATACGCGGATAGGCCTGGTGCCCGCATTGCGGACAACGTACGCAGCGCTCGCCCGGAACCGGCACGGTTGCGCATCCGCAGGCGCCGCAGAAGCGGTGGGTGCGCGCCCATTCGACGATCTGGAAGGCACGGCCGGTGATGGCCAGCAAGGCGTCGTCGATCACGCCAAACAGCGAACGCAGCTTGCGCCATTGATGACCGGGCGCTGGCGCGCTGCCGCTGGCCAGCCAGGTGACCCGGAAATACCGGCCGTCGAACATGCCGACCGGCTGGAAGTCTCCGGCGAACGGCATGGGATGTGCGGTGATGTCCAGATGCAGTTGCAGGTCGGCGTCGCGTACCAGCACGGTGTCGCCACAGAAGACCAGGTTGACCGGGCTCGGGTGGTGCTGGTCCTGCAGCAGGGGAGTGAATCGTTCGGGCGTGCGCAGCATGTCGTGGCCGCCCTTCATGGCCCTGGTTGCCGCCGCCCTGTCGGGGGGCGCGATTCCAGTGGCGTGGGGCAGTGTTCGGTGTTTCAGGCCTTGGTGGAGCCCGATCATCGCACCAAACGACGACGGCCGGAAAACCGGCCGTCGTGATTGGGGACGCCGCATCGGGCGTGCGCCCGATGCGCTCGGCCGGTCAGGCTGCTGCGCTGGCGGCCGCGGCCTTGGTCGCGGCGGTCTTGCGAACCGGGGTCTTGCGCACCGCGGCTTTGGGTGCGGCGGTCTTGACGGCGGTGCGACGGGCCGGCGTGCGCTTGGCCTTGGCCGGCTTGGCCTTGACGGCCTTGCGTGCCGTGCTGCGCTTGACGGTGGCGACCTTGACCTTGGCGTTCTTGCCCGCGACGGTGTTGGCCAGGCTGCTCGAACCTTGCTCCAGCTTGCCCGCCAGGTTGCCGACGACGATGGCGGCCGGCACGGTGGCCTTGGCCAGGCTGTTCAGGGTTGCGACGCCGGTGCGCTTTTCGAAGGCGCTGGCGTTGGCTGCCACCTGCTGCACACCTTTGCCGGCCAGCTCGACGGCCTTGTTGACCATGACGTCGGCACCATTGGAGGTCAGGTCGATGCCCTTGATGTACATGCCGCTGATCGTCTTCTGGGCCGCGAGCGCGTTCTTGCGCACGTCGACGCGCAATTGCCGGGACGATTGCTGCAAGGCCTTTTCCCAGCGCTGGTCGACGAACTGCACCGCGCGCTGGTTGCCCACGCGATAGGCCTGGATCACGTTCCTGGCGGTGTTGCCATAGGACTCGATCAGATCGGTGGTGACGGTGGAGAGGTTCTTGTTGCTCATGGCGGTTCCTTGACGAGGGTGACAGAAATGGGTCTTGCCGGGGAGCGGGGCGAGCCCGCATCCAGCAACAGGTCCGAATTGTCCCGAAGCGGCCTAGTGGCCGCACCCTAGAGCGGCCGCTTTTCCTAGAGCGTGCAGCCTAGTGCCGGCTGCATGCGGTGGCTGCCACCGCGCCGTTGCGGCTGCGCGCAGGGGTGACTACAGCGTTTGCCGCGCCTCAGATGGTTGCGGTGTCACCCATCATCACGTCGACGCCGGCGCTGGCGAAGTTGGCCAGATCCGCGGCGGTGGCCCGCCCCTCGGGTGAGGCCATGGCCTCGGTGATCGCGGCCATCGAATCGAACGACAAGGTCGCGACCAGGTAGACCGCGTGTTTGCCGGCCATGCCCATCACCTCGCCCCGCGTGACCTCATAAGCGCGCAATCCGGGAATCGTCTTCGCCAGCGGCACGTGGGTCTCGAAATAGTAGGTGTCGAACGCCGCCCGATCGGCGGGTTGCTGGTAGATCGCGTACAACTTGGCCATGGTGTGTCTCCGCATGCCGTCGGCGGACGGCCCGCCGGCGCTCGGCCCCACTATAGTCCCGCATCGCGGCGCGGGCCATCCGACCAGGCCGGCGGCCCGTTCCTGCACCGGCGCAGCCGCGTGCGCCGTGTTATTTGGCCCAGGTGTCCTTGAGTCCCACCGACAGGTTGAACACCGGCTTGGCCGGTGTGTGGTCGACCCGGTCGGCGACGAAATAGCCGTGGCGTTCGAACTGGAACCTGTCGTCCGGCTGCGCCTGGGCCAGCGAGGGCTCGACGATGGCCTGGACCACGCGCAGGCTGTCCGGGTTCAGGCTGGCCAGGAAATCGCGTCCGCCGGCATCGGGCTGGGGTTCGGTGAACAGCCGGTCGTACAGCCGCACCTCGGCCGGCAGGCCGTCCGATACGCCGACCCAGGTGATGACCCCTTTGACCTTGATGTTGTCCGAACCCGGCGTACCGCTCTTGGTGTCCGGAATCAGCGTCGCGTGCACGGCGGTGACGGCACCGTCGGGCCCTTTGCTGCAACCGGTGCACTCGATGACATGGCCGTACTTGAGCCGCACCTTGTTGCCGGGGTACAGCCGGAAGAATCCCTTGGACGGCGTCTCCATGAAGTCGCCGCGTTCGATCCAGACCTCGCTGCCCATCGCGAACTGCCGCCGACCGAGCTCGGGCCGGTGCGGATGGACCGGGGCGCTGCAGTCGTCGAGCCTGCCGTTGCCGTCGGCATCCACGCCGATGACCGCGTCCCAGTTGCTGATCACCAGCTTGATCGGGTCGAGCACGGCCATGGCCCGCGGCGCGACTTCCTCCAGTGTCTCGCGCAGGCAGCCTTCGAGCGAGCTGTAGTCGGTCCAGCCGCCCGCCTTGCTGGTGCCGGCGCGCTCGGCCAGCAGCCGGATGCTCTCGGGCGTGTAGCCGCGCCGACGCAAGCCGACCAGCGTGGGCATGCGCGGATCGTCCCAGCCGCTGACCTTGTGGTCGTAGACCAGTGCGGCGAGCTTGCGCTTGCTGGTGATCACGTAGGTCAGGTTCAGGCGCGCGAATTCGTATTGCCGCGGCGGCGGGGCCTGCAGCAGGCCGCCTTCGATCAGCCGTGCCAGCACCCAGTCGTACCAGGGACGCTGGTCTTCGAATTCCAGCGTGCAGATGCTGTGCGTGATCTGCTCGAGTGCATCCTCGATCGGATGGGCATAGGCATACATCGGGTAGATGCACCATTTGTCGCCGGTGTTGTGGTGCGGGGCGCGGCGGATCCGGTAGATGGTCGGGTCGCGCATGTTGATGTTGGGGCTGGCCATGTCGATCCTGGCGCGCAACACCATGCTGCCATCGAGGTGCCCGCCATCACGCATCTCGCGAAAACGCGTCAGGTTCTCCTGGGGCGAGCGGTTGCGGAACGGGCTGTCAACCCCGGGGCGCGAGAAGTCACCCCGGTTGATGCGGATCTCTTCGGCGCTCTGCTCGTCAACGTAGGCATGGCCGGCGGTGATCAGGTACTCGGCCGCGCGGTACATGAAGTCGAAATAGTCGCTGGCGTGGTACAGGTGCTTGCAGCCATGTGCCTCCCAGTCAAAACCGAGCCAGTGCACGGTGTCGACGATGGCGTCGACGAACTCCTTGTCCTCCTTCTCCGGATTGGTGTCGTCAAAGCGCAGATGGCACACGCCGCCGTATTCCTGTGCCAGCCCGAAGTTCAGGCAGATGCTCTTGGCGTGTCCGATGTGCAGGTAGCCATTGGGTTCGGGTGGGAAGCGGGTGCGGATGCGGGCCGGATCGGGCCCTCCGGCGGCGTGATGGGCGCCGTCGCCCGGGCTGCCGCCCCAGCGGCGCGACGCGTTGACACCGTTTGCCAGGTCGGACTCGATGATCTGGCGCAGGAAATTGCTCGGTTTGGCGGGTTCCGCGGCGGCCGGCGCCGTGTTTTTTGCGGGCTTGGAAGGGGGCGTGCTCATGCACCGGATTCTAGGGGGCGGTCGGCCACCGCGCCGTGGCCCACGCGCATTCCCGGCACGTGCCGGGTCGTCGCCGCCGCCGGCCTGTACCACGGCCGCGGGCATGGCGCAGGCGTTCGCCGGTCACTGGCCGAATCGAGGGCCGTCGCGCAGGAATTCCATTTCCTGCGCGCTGCTGGTGCGGCCCATGGCCGCGTTGCGGTACGGGAAACGGCCGAAACGCGCAATGATGTCCCGGTGCTCGCGGGCGAACCTGAGATGGCCTTGCAGGTCCTGCCGACGCTCCGGCGGCGCACCGTCGTGCAACTGCTGGAAACGGCGCACGCATTCGTCCTGCAGCGCGAGGTCTTCCGCATGCATCAGCGGCATCAGCAGGAAGACCGCGCACGCCAGCGGCAGTTCGGTCTGCCAGCCGCGTTGCAGCGCGTCCGACACCAGGCGCTGGGCCCGCGCGTCCCCGGCGAACGCCCGCGCCTGGCCGCGGAACACGTTGCGCGTGAACTGGTCGAGCACGACCACCAATGCCAGCCGTTCGAGCGGTGTGTTTTCCCAGTGCGCCAGGCCATCGGCCAGGGCCTGCTCGACGCGGGCGCCGAATCGCTCCGTGATCTCGGCATCCTGGGCCTTGCCGCCGCCGAACCACAAGGCGCTGCGGCTCTGGCTGGGCCAGCCGTGCTCCAGCGCGTCGCCGAACCAATAGTCCAGCACCTGCGCCGGGCTCGCTGCGGCCGAGAGGTCATCGTGGGTCGTCATGGATAGCTCCTTGCCTGCATCGCCCGGTTGTACTACATCGCCTTGAACCGGTGCGCGTACAGGCGGCTGACCGCGATCCGTTCCGGGCGGTCGCGCAGCGCCAGCCAGAGCTTGCCGGTCTCGTCGCGCGTGACCGTGGCAATCGAGCGGGCCCGCACGACATGGGAGCGGTGCACCTGCCAGAACTGCTGCGGATCGAGCCGCGGCAACAACTCGCGCAGCGGCGTGCGAATAAGGTACTCGCGATCCGCCGTCAACACGCGTACGTATTTGTCGGCCGCCTCCAGCAGACGAACCTCGTCGAGCGCCACCATGTGTACCACATTGCCGATGCTGGCCTGCAGGACGGTCAACGGCTCCGGCGCCGTAGCGGGGGTGGCGGCGCCGGACAGCCACTGGTGCAGCTGGTCCACGGCCTGCGCGAGCGCCGGCACATCGGGCATGGCCGCCGGCGCAGGCAGGGAAGGCGGCGCGGTCTCGAACATCGCCTGCAGGCGTTGCACCGTCTTGCGCAGCCGCTCGGCCTGCACCGGCTTGAGCAGGTAGTCGACGGCATGGGTCTCGAAGGCCTGCACCGCGTATTGTTCGTACGCGGTCACGAACACCAGCGCCGGGAACGGCGTGTCGCCGGTATCCGCATCCCAGTGCTCGAGCAGCCCGGCCGCCACCGCGATGCCGCTGCGCCCGGGCATGCGGATGTCGAGGAACAACACGTCGGGCCGCAGTTGCAAGGCCTGCTCCAGCGCCGCATCGCCGTCGCCGACCGTGGCCAGGATGTCCAGCTCCGGCCACAGCCGGCCCAGCGCCGTGCCCAGCGCCTGGGCCAGCAGCGGTTCGTCTTCGGCGATCAGTGCGGTTGGCATGGACAAGGCGGGTCGTGCGTCATCCCGTTGCGACGGCGCCGCGCAAGGGCAGTTCGATCCGGATGCCCACACCCGCCTGCGCGTCGGGCAGCACCGCCAGCCGTGCCTCGGTTCCGTACGCGGTCTGCAGTCGCTCGCGTACCTGGGTCAGGCCGAATCCGTTCGCCTGCAGCGCACCCGGCGCCAGGCCCATGCCGGTGTCATGCACCTCCAGTGCCAGCATGGCGCCGCTGCGGCTGGCCCGCACCGTGACCTTGCCGCCACCGACCTTGGGCTCCAGGCCGTGCTGGATCGCGTTCTCGACCAGGGGTTGCAGCAACAGCGTCGGGATTTCCGCCGACGCCAGGGCGGCCGGCAGCTCCAGCGAAAACGAGAGGCGCGGCCCCATACGCACGGCCATCAGTTCCAGGTAGTCGCGCAGGCGTGCGAACTCGGCCTGCAGCGCATGGGTGCTGGCGCGCGAGGCATTGAGCGTGGCACGCAGATAGGCGATCAGGTGATCCAGCATGACCTGCGCCCGCGCCGGGTCGGCGTCGATCAGCACACGCAGGTTGGCCAGCGTGTTGAACAGCATGTGTGGCTCGAGCTGGGTTTCGAGCATCTTGAGCCGGGCCTGCGCGGCCTGGTAGTGGGCCTCGGTCATGCGGGCCGTGAGGTAGCTGCTCTGCGTACGGGTATAGAAGTAATAACTGGCCGCCGTTCCCGCCAGTGCGGTGATCAGCAAGGACGCGGGCAGGGTCTGCAGGCCGATGCCGCGCCATGACGACCATCCGAACCATGTGTCGCCGATCAGCGTTCCCGCGACGTAGCCGGCCACCACGCTACCCAGCGGCAACAACCAGGCGGCATGGCCTTGCGGCCAACCGGTCGTGCGGCTCGAGGCAAACCATTCGCGGCCGAAGTCGATCAGCAACCAGATGCAGCTGCCGATCGCCAGCGAATACACCAGTGCGATCTCGTACGGGCGTTCGGGACGGAAGGCGAACTGGATCGCCGACGCTGCCAGGCAGAATGCCAGCGTCTGCAGCAGGTGGCTGGCCTTGGCGATCCAGTCGATGCGCATGGGCGAGCCTGCGGGTCAGCCGGGGTCGCGCTCGCGCCGCAGTCGTTCGCGCTCTTTCTCGATCATGCGTTCGCGCAGGCCGGATCCCGACCCGAGCAGGAACACGGCCACGCCATGCAAGACCAGCCCCAGACCCCAGCCCAGCATCGGATAGATCGACCAGCGGCGCTGGCCCATGCCGTATTCCGACAGTGCGAACAGGAACAGGTTGACGACCACGTACACCGCCGCATGGGCGTACCAGCCCAGCTTGGCGCCGGCGCGCCGGCGGGCCAGCCGGTCGATGTCGTCATTGGAAAGCGGTGCTTGCATGGCGGTATCCATTCTAGGAGTCGGACCGCCGGGACGGTCGTGCACGGCGGCGTGGTGGCATCAGTCGCGGCAGGCCGCGATGATGGCGGGATAGGCGCGTTCGTCCAGGGTCAGCCCGATATGGTTGACGCCATCGACCAGGGTCACGGTCACCGGGTGAGCTGCTCCCGCGAACTCGGCGGCATACCGGCTGGTGTCGAACAGCTCGTCCTGCGTCCCGGCGACGATCCGCATCGGCTTGCGTGCACGGCGGATGTCGCCACGGTAGTCGTCACGCGGACGAAATGCGGTCGCCAGCGTGTAGTCGTAGCTGCCGGTCAGGAATTCCCGCGCGGCGTTGTTCAGTCCGAAGCGCAGCACCGGCAGGTGGTTCCAGGCGCGGATGCCGACCCGGTCGAGCAGGCTCAGCGCGATCAGGCGGGGCAAGCCGACCGATACCCAACCCCCGTTGTCGGGCCGCTGGGTCGGTGCGGCATGGTGCAGGAACGGCGCCAGCAGCAGGTAACGGTCGAACAGGTCCTGGTGCATGCCCCCGGCCAGGCGCAACACGAAGCCGCCGCCCGATGAAAAGCCCGCCAGGGTGCTCGGTCCGTCGTGCGGCACGGCCTGCATGAAATCGGCGACGTCGTCCTCGAGCTGGCCGACGTGGTCGGCCCGGCCCCGGGGCCCGGAGTCGCCGTGGCCGCGCATGTCCAGGGCGTCGACCGTGAAGCCCGCCCGTGCCAGCGCGCGCGCCAGCGGATGCATGGACCGGGCGCGCGCCGACGAGCCGTGCACCAGCACGATGCGACGCCGGGTGTCCGCGGCCGCCGGGTCGCCGGAAGGCGCATAGTGCAGCCATGCCAGCCGGGTGCCGTCGCGTGCCGCGAAATGCCGGGCCGGCGGGACGTCCGAGAAGTCGGCCTTGGAGAACGGTGCGTTGATGCTGTCGAGCGCGGCGATCGGGCCCGGACCGCCCAGTGCGATCGCGGCCGCCAGGATCAGTACCAGTATCGCCGCGGTTGTCAGGATCATGTTTGCGACCTTGTTCATGTCGGTTCGTGCATCGCAATGGAAGTGTGCTGCAGGCCGTGTATGTTGCCATGGCGGGCCAGGCACCGCAGGCGCAGGAAGCGGGCCGCAAAGATGCCGTTGAAGCCGCCGTACAGCATCGCCACGCCCAGCGAAAACCTCAGATCGCCTGCCAGCGCCGGTTGCAGCGCCAACTCGATGGCAACCGCGTATTTCGTCAGGAAGATGCCCAGGATGGTCAGCAGGGGAAGAGCGCTGCCTGGCAGCTGGAATTGGCGTGTCGCGGAGTCGAACCGGGTGCCGGGTGGCGCATGCGGGCGCAAGCGCAGGGCCAGCATGGTGCTGCCGACCAGGCTGGCCAGCCACACGGCGGTGGTGGATGCGCCGTGTCCCGACCCGCCGAACGCCGTGAACAGGCCGACGAGTGCGAACACTGCCATCGCCGCCGGAAGGATGGCGATGCGCGCCGCGCTGGCCCGGCGCGGGAGCCATTGGCTGACGCCCGCGGCCAGCAGGACCGCGAGCAGTCCCCAGACCCAGCCGGGGGTGTTCTGGATGACTCCGGCGAGCATGCGGGGTTGGTGGATCAGGATCTGGAGCAGCATGAGAGGGCCTTTCGTGCCATGGAGACGGTGTCGTCGAACCTCAGGTCAGACCCATCCAGTGGCCCAGCACCAGGTTGCCCAGGTAGCGGCCCGGCAGCAGCGTGAAGCCGCCGGCGACCACGCAGGCACCCAGGTACAGGTACTGCATGGTCTTGCGATGCCCGTCGATGTTGCCCTGGGCCAGGTGCCGGAACGCGCCGAACAGCCCGAGCAGGGTAATGGGCACCAGCAGGTGGATCGGTGTGTAACCCGCGATGTTGGGCAGCGAGTAGTCGCGGATGAAGATGGCCGATACCGCGGCGGCCAGCATCAGCGTGACCCAGGCATAACCGAAGGCCCGGTGCAGGCGCGGCCGCTGCTGCCGGCCCCTGCGTGCCCACAGCGCGAGCGGTCCCAATACGACGGCGGCGAGCGCGGCGGCGGTGTGGATGGCGATCAGCGGTGACATCTGCATGGTGGTCTCCTGGGCTGCGATGGCGCCGACTGTGCCGGGCCGCCCGCAAGCCGGCCAGCGGTGTGCGACGAAGCGGCGATCGCCGGCCGTGAAATGCCGCCAGGCGGCGCCAACGACTTTGCGCTGTCTTTACAAAATCTGCTTTCTTAGCCGCACGGAAAACGCATGCTTGTTCCTAGAATTCGCGCATGAACAAAACGCGTTGGCTGGTGTTGCCGGGATTGCTGGTCGTGGCCGCCGCCACCGCCTGGTGGTGGACCCAGCGCTCAGGCGCCGACACCGTGCAATACCGCACGGCGACCATCGAACGCGGCAACCTGCAGGCCACGGTGTCGGCCAGCGGCGCGGTCAATCCTGTCACCCAGGTATCGGTGGGCACCCAGGTGTCGGGCCAGATCCGGGACCTGCTGGTGGACTTCAACTCCGAGGTCAAGGCCGGCCAGCTGATTGCGCAGATCGACCCGGAGACCTTCGAATACCGGGTCCGTTCGGCACAGGCCGATGTCGAGGCGGCGCAGGCGGCGGTGGCCACGGCGCAGGCGTCGGCCGCCGCCGGCCGGGCCCAGGTGGCACGTGCCCAGGTCGACCTGAACGAGGCCCAGCGCGACTTCGAGCGCAAGCACAGCCTGGTGCAGATGCAGTTCATCGCGCAGAGCGAGTCCGACCGGGCCCGTGCACTCGTGAACACCACGACCGAGGCGCTCAAGGCGACCCAGGCCCAGGTCGGCGTGACCGAGGCGCAGATCAGGACCGCGATGGCCAACGTCGCACAACGCGAGGCCGCATTGGCGCAGGCGCGCGTGGACCTGGCGCGCACCCGGATCACCTCGCCGGTGGATGGCATCGTGATCAAGCGCGCGATCGAAAAGGGCCAGACCGTGGCCGCCAGCCTGCAGTCGCCCGAGTTGTTCGTGATCGCGCAGAACCTGTCGGACATGCAGGTCGACGCCAGCGTCGACGAAAGCGACGTGGGGCGCATCCGGGCCGGGCAACACGCCACATTCACCGTCGATGCGTTCCCGGGCCAGACCTTCGATGGCGAGGTGCGCCAGGTGCGCAAGGCCGCGCAGACCATTGCCAACGTCGTGACCTATGTAGCCGTGGTCGGTTTCTCCAACGGCGCCGGGCGGTTGCTGCCGGGCATGACGGCCAATGTGCGCATCGTCACCGACCAGCGCGACCACGTGCTCAAGGTGCCCAATGCGGCCCTGCGGGTGCGCATCGCCGGTGTCGAACCCGCGCCCGCCGCCGCTGCGTCCGCGCCCGCCGGCACGGGATCCGGCACCAGCACCGGTGACGCGACTGGATGGTCCTGGATGGCGGCCGCGCATGCGCAGCCCGCGGGCGGTGGGTTCGCCGCCATGCGCGAACGGCTGATCGCCGAACTGCAGCTCGATGCGTCCCAGCAGGCCAGGCTCGACGCCATCATGCTGGAGTTGCGCCCGCGTTTCATGGCGCTGGCCGAGCTCGAGCAGGCGCAGCGGCAGCCGGCGCGTGCCCGGTTGCTGGCCGAGATGCAGCAGAAGATCAATGCGATGCTGACGCCGGACCAGCGCGCCGCGTACGAGCAGATGCAGGCCCGCGCGGCTGCCAACCGGACGGCGCAGGCGACGAGCGCCGGCGCTGCAGGTGCGGCGCCAGCCGGGAATACCGCAAACGCCTCGCCTGCCGCGAGCGCTGCCGCAGCGGCGGTCGCGGCGGCCCACGGCGCCGCACGGCCGGCACCGCAGGTTGGCGCCGCTGCTGCGCCGGGGCCCGCATCGGGTGGCGTGGCGGCTGCGCCCGCGCCATCCACCGGCGGCGGCAATGCCGCGCCTGTGCCGGTCGCCCCGGCGGCCGCCGGTGGGGGTCCGTTGCAGGAATGGCGCAACCGCTTGGTCGCCGAACTCCGGCTCGGCGCCGATCAGGCGGCCAAGGTGGACGCCGTCATCGCCGAGGCCCGGCCCCGCTTCACGGCCTTGCGCGACCTGCCGGCCGACGAACGGCCCAAGGGACGCGACCGCATCATGGCCGACCTGCGCGCACGCATCGGCGACGTGCTCACACCCGAACAGAAGACGCGGTATGCGGCGATGCAGGCCGAAGCGGCCGGGCGTGCCAACACCCGCGGTCGCATCTACCTGCTGGGCGCCGGCGGCAAGCCGAAGGCGTTCAACGTGCGCCTGGGCATATCGGATGGCAGCAGCACCGAGTTGCTGCTCGCCACCGGCAGCCCGGCGGCGGCCGAACTGCGTGAAGGCGCGACCGTCATCATCGGCGTGCTGGCATCGGCCTCCGGCGGCGGCAGCCGGCCCCCGGGCGGACCGCGCCTGCCGTTCTAGCCGCCTGTCCCCATGCCGGAACCATCGGTGCTGCTTGCAGCGCGCGACCTGACCAAGGTCTACACCATGGGCGACCAGACCGTGCATGCGCTGCGCGGCGTGTCGGTGGACATCGTCGAGGGGGAGTTCGTCGCCATCATGGGTGCCTCGGGTTCGGGCAAGTCGACGCTGATGAACATCCTCGGCTGCCTGGACCTGCCCACGGCGGGCCACTACCGGCTGGCGGGCGAGTCAGTCGAATCGATGTCGCCCGACCAGCTGGCCTCGATCCGCAACCGGCGGATCGGCTTCGTGTTCCAGCAGTTCAACCTGCTGCCGCGCACCAGCGCGCTGGAAAACGTCGAGCTGCCGATGGTCTATGCCGGCGTTGCGGCAGCTGCACGGCGCGAGCGGGCGATGGCGGCACTCGCGCAGGTCGGCCTGGGCCAGCGCCATGCGCACACGCCGTCCGAACTCTCCGGCGGCCAGCAGCAGCGGGTGGCGATCGCGCGGGCGCTGGTGAACCGGCCGCAACTGATCCTGGCCGACGAGCCGACCGGCGCGCTGGACACCCAGACCAGCGAGGACATCATGCGGCTGCTGACCGCACTCAACGGCGCTGGCATGACGGTGGTGCTGGTGACACACGAGAACGACATCGCGCAATGGGCCCGCCGCAAGATCGTGTTTCGCGACGGGCTGATGCTGCACGACCAGTCGCAGCCCGGCGGTCCGGTGGCGCCGGCGGCCCCGGAGCCGGCGCCATGAACACGCTGGCGGCGCTGCGCAGCGCCTGGCGCGCACTCGCGGCCAACACCTTGCGCAGCATCCTGACCATGCTGGGCATCATCATCGGCGTGGCCGCGGTGATCACGATGATCGCGGTCGGCCAGGGTGCGACCCATCGGGTGAAGGAGCAGATGAAGGGCCTGGGCTCGAACATCATGCTGGTGTTTCCCGGCACCATCACCCAGGGCGGCGCGCGCCTGGGTGCGCAGACCGGCCAGTCGCTGACCGAGGAGGATGCGCTGGCGATTGCGCTCGAAGTGCCCGAGGTGCAGGTGGCGGCGCCGGTGTCGCGCACCGGCGCGCAGGTGGTGGCCGGCAATGCGAACTGGAGCACCAGCATTTTCGGCACCAGCAACGACTACCTGGAGGCACGCGACTGGACGCTGGACTCCGGTCGCCTGTTCGAGGCCGCCGAGATGGCCGGTTCCGCCAAGGTCGCCATCGTCGGCCAGACCACGGCGCGCGAGCTGTTCGGCGACGCCGATCCGCTGGACCAGGTGATCCGCATCAAGAAGGTGCCGGTCACCATCGTCGGCCTGCTCGAGAAGAAGGGTCAGAACGCCAACGGCCAGGACCAGGACGACGTGGTGATGGTGCCGATCAGCACCTACCGCAACCGCATCCAGGGAGGCGCGGGCGGCAAGGCGCGGCGGGTCGGGTCGATCACGGTCAAGGTCAAGGAAGGCCAGAACATGAAGGTGGCCGAGGACAACATCAAGGACCTGCTGCGCCAGCGGTTCAGGATCCAGCCCGGCGCCGACGACAGCTTCACGATCCGCAACCTGACCGAGATCCTGCAGGCGCAGGAGGCGTCGAGCCAGGTCATGACGCTGCTGCTGGCGGCCGTGGCCGGCATCAGCCTGGTGATCGGGGGCATCGGCATCATGAACATCATGCTGGTCAGCGTGACCGAACGCACCCGCGAGATCGGGCTGCGCATGGCGGTGGGCGCGCGCGGGCGCGACATCCTGGCGCAATTCCTGATCGAGGCGGTCACGCTGAGCCTGATCGGCGGCGGCATCGGCGTGGTCATCGGCGCAGTCGCGACCTGGGCCATCGGCCAATTCGCCGGCTGGCAGGTCAGCATGACGGCGGGCAGCATCGTGCTGGCGGCGGGTTTCTCCGGATTGGTCGGCGTGTTCTTCGGTTTCTACCCGGCGCGCAGGGCCTCGCGACTGTTGCCGATCCAGGCCCTGCGGTACGAGTGAATGGGCCCGACTCTTGCTTGCCACACGGGGCGGCGATAATCCGCGCTTCGACCATGCCCCCGCAAGCCGCTGGCGCGGCTCCGTCACCCGGGGCAATGGCAGTGGCAGTGCCACATTCCCTGGATAGGAGTTTGCGTGGATAGTGTGTTGTTGGCCAAGGCGGCCGTGATGGGCATTGTCGAGGGGCTGACCGAGTTCCTGCCGATTTCGTCAACCGGGCATCTCATCCTGGCGGGAGCACTGCTCGGCATGGACGATGCCAAGGCCAAGGTGTTCGACATCGCGATCCAGACCGGAGCCATCCTGGCGGTGATCATCGTGTATTGGCAGAAGATCCGCGAGACGCTGGTGCAGTTGCCGCACCAGGAGCAGGCACAGCGGTTTGCGCTCAACGTGCTGGTCGCGTTTTTCCCGGCGGTCATCCTGGGGCTGCTGTTCGGCAAGGCGATCAAGGCCCACCTGTTCACGCCGGTGGTCGTGGCCAGCGCCTTCATCATTGGTGGCCTGATCATCCTGTGGGCCGAGCGGCGCCACAGCCGCGCCGCGACCGCTCCGCGCATTCTGAGCGTAGATGCGATGCGCTGGACCGACGCGCTCAAGGTCGGCCTGGTGCAGTGTCTGGCGATGATCCCCGGCACCAGCCGCAGCGGCGCAACCATCATCGGTGCCATGTTGCTGGGCTTGTCGCGCAAGGCGGCGACCGATTTCTCGTTCTTCCTGGCGATTCCGACGCTGATCGGAGCCGGCGTCTACAGCCTGTACAAGGAACGTGCGCTGCTGGCCCTGTCGGACCTGCCGATGTTCGGCGTCGGCCTGTTGTTCTCGTTCATCAGCGCCTGGTTGTGCATCCGCTGGCTGCTGCGTTACATCGCCACCCACACCTTCGTCGGATTCGCCTGGTACCGGATCGCCTTCGGCATCATCGTGTTGCTGACCGCCTGGACCGGCACCGTGCAGTGGGTCGACTGAATCGGGCCGGCAGGCTGTGCCGACGGGCGCAGCCGCCTACCCGATGCTGCGCAGGTTGAGAATGCTGGCCTCGAGGGCTGCCGCCGTCACGGCCGGCAGCTCCATCGGGAACAGGTGACTGCCGTCGAGCATCGTGATGCGGCCTTTGGTCAGCTGTTCGGTCATCTGCATGCCGACCTGCTTCATTTCGCGCGAGTGCAGGCCGCCGATGAAGGCCACCGGGCATTTGATCGGATGGCGCCGGAACAGGCGCTCCAGGTTGCTCGGCAGGTTGTTGTAGATCGCGGTCTCCACGTCGCGCGAGAATGCGAGCACGCGCTGGCCGTCCTGGTCCACGGTGCCGTGGTGGATATAGTCCTGCAGCACCGCCGGGTCCCAGCGGGAGAAGGCCTTCTTGTGCCGGAAATGCTCGAGCGCCGCCGCCTCGGTGGGCCAGCTGTTGCGCCGGCGCCGGCTGACGGCGCCCGGTGACACGGCCGCGACGATCTGGGTGCTCTTGATCAGGCCCAGCGTGGTGGCTTTCCAGCCGCCGAGCACCGGCGAGTCGAGCATCACCACGCCCTTGGCCAGCTCCGGATGCCGCGCCGCGGCCATCAGGCTCAGGAAGCCGCCGAGCGAGTGACCGACGAACCAGGCCGGCTCGCCGGCCTTGTCGACCACCGCCTGCGCATGGTCGGCGAGCTGGCGCACCAGGTGCGGCCAGTTGTTGGTGACCGGGTACTGCGGATCGTGGCCGAACATCTCGACCGCGCTGACCTTGAAGCCGCGCGACTTCAGGTGCTTGAACAGGACACGGTAGGTGCTGGCCGGAAAACTGTTGGCGTGCGAGAAGACGATCTGTGCCATCAGACCAGCTTTTCTTGCGGGTTGCGGATCTTCTTGAGCGGATGGTTGCGGGAGGCCTCGACCATCAGCGGAATGTCGGTCTGCTCGCCTTGCCACATCGGATCCTCGATGCTGTCGAACACCTCGCGCAGCTTGCTGCCCCAGTTGTTGTGCATCATCTGGTAGTAGGGGTTGTTCTCGTCGATGCAGACGATCTTGTCGGTCTGGAACCGGTCGGCTTCGTAGACCACCATGTCCAGCGGCAATCCGACCGAGAGGTTGGACTTGAGCGTGGAGTCCATCGACACCAGTGCGCACTTGGCGGCTTCGTTCAGCGGTGTCTGCGGCGTGATCACGCGGTCGAGCACCGGCTTGCCGTATTTGGATTCGCCGATCTGGAAATACGGTGTCTCTGGCGTGGCCTCGATGAAGTTGCCGGCCGAGTAGACCTGGAACAGCCGCATCGACTCGCCGCGGATCTGCCCGCCGATGAGCATCGAGACATTGAATTCGACGCCGGACTGCTTCAGCGACTCGCCGTCGCGCTGGTGCACGCGGCGGATGGCCGCGCCCAGCACGCGGGCCACGTCGAACATGCTGGTGGCGTTCCAGATCGTCAGCGGTTCGGCATCGCCGTCCTCCTTCAGCCGTTCGATCTGCAGGATCTCGCGCACCGACTGCGAGATGCTCAGGTTGCCGGCGGTCAGCAGGACGATGAAACGGTCGTCGGAGCGTTCGTAGACGATGATCTTGCGAAAGGTGCTGATCTGGTCGAGCCCGGCGTTTGTGCGGGAGTCGGACAGGAAGACCAGTCCGGCATTGAGTTTGATGGCGACGCAGTAGGTCATGGCGGGGCGCGCAGGCACGCGCTGGAGTTGCAAAGAAGCCGGTGCCGACGGGTCGCCCCGCCGGCACCGGCAAACCGGTCGCAATGGTACCAAGCGGGCGGGCCCGCCGGGCACGGACCGCCTTACCGGCGGTTCTTCTCCAGCGCCTTCTCGGTTTCGTCGGACTGCCACATGTTGGCGGTCACGTCGACCATGCTGGCCTTGCCGGCATCGTCGAGGTCGATCTGGACTTCATACGTGGATTGACCCTTGACGATTTCCATCTCGACATAGTCCTTGTCGCGGTCGTTGGTCGACGTGATCTGGTAACCCATCTTCTTCAGGTCGGCGGTGTAGGCGGCCAGCGGCTTGCCCTCGGCCAAGGCCTTCTCGAGTTTCTCCGTCTCGGTGTTGTACCGCGCCATGCGCGGGCTGTCGCTGTAGGCCGAGTTGCTGGCCACGTAGCGCGGCGGCTGCTCCATGCGGTTGCCGCGCAGCACGCTCTTGGTGGCGTCGGCGCGCCAGATGTTGGATTCGACCTTGACGTCCTTGCCCTTGCCGGCCTTGTCGAGTTCGATCTGCACCTCGTAGGAATTGGTGTTCTTGACGACCTCGTATTCGAGGTAGTCCTTCTTGTCGGCGTTGATCGAGGTCACGGTATACCCGTTGTCGGCCAGCGACTTCAGGTAGTCGGCCTTGCTGTGCCCGGTGGCCAGAGCCGACTCCAGGCGTTGTTTCTCGTCGGTCCACAAGGTCATGCGTTCACGGTCGCTGTAGGCGGTGATGTTGTTCGGCGCGGTGGCCGAAGCGCCTGCGGCGGTCTTGCCGCCGTCGGTGCCCGCCGCCCATGTCGGCAGCACGACGAAGGCCGCGGCTGTGGTGGCCAGGATGGCCCGGATGGTATGGATGGTTTTCATGTGTTGTTACTCCCTGGTTGAAAGACACGGTATGGAGTTGTGCCTGCGGGCCGCAGAACCGGCATCGCGGTGCACGCTCCATGGCAGTCATCTTCTCGCGGTCGCGGGGGACCGGCCATCGGCCGCGGCGAGTTCCGGATGTCGGACGATTCCGACCGGAATTGCCGATGGGCGCCGCTGCCCGGGGCGATGGACACATCGGCTTGCGATATGCTGTATTTGCTGACGCGGCGCTACGGTCGCTTACCGATCCGGATTCGGTGACGCAGGGGCTGGCAAAAGCCGGCCCATGGCGCCAAAGCCGATGCATAATGATTAGGAACCAAAGCAAGGAGACACGCATGAGCCTGATTCGTCGCCGTTTTCTGACGTTCGCTGGTGCAGCCAGCGCCGTTGCCGGTTTTCCCACCCTGGTCGGTGCCCAGCGCACGATCAACCTCAAGATCTCGCACTACGTACCGGCCGTGCACGGGCTGCAGACGGAGTTCATCGCACCCTGGGCCAAGGAGATCGAAACCCGGACCAATGGTGCGGTGACGTTCCAGATCTCGGCGGCCAACTCCGCGCTGGGCCAGGCACAGAACCAGCTCGACCAGGTGCTCAACGGCATCACCGACATCGCGTTCGGCCTGTGTGGCAATCCGCGCGGTCGCATGACCCGCAGCCTGATCATCGAGATGCCCTTCCTGGTCAAGACGGCCGAGGCCGGGTCGCGTGCCCTGTGGAACCTGTACCCGAAATACCTGAAGGACGACTACAAGGGCATCAAGCCGCTGGTGCTGATGACGCACAACGGCGGCCTGGTCCATACCAAGGACAAACGTGTCGAGAAACCCGAGGACCTGCGTGGCCTGCGCCTGCGTACGGCGTCGCCGACGATCTCGATGATGCTCGAGTTCCTCGGCGCCACGCCGGTGGGTATGCCCCCCGGGCAAGCGTACGAGAACCTGCAAAAGGGCGTCATCGACGGCGCGCTCTTCCCATGGGATCCGGTACGCGCATTCAAGATCGACGAGGTCACCAGGTTCCACCTCGACGCGCAGCTCTATACGGCCTCGTTCTGGTACGGCATGAACCAGCGCAAGTTCGACTCCCTGCCCAAGGACGTGCAGAAGGTCATCGACGATGCGTCCGGCGAGGCCTTGCTGAAAAAGGTCCAGGGCTGGTGGGACTCGTGGGACAAGGCCGGCAAGGCCGCGGCGCTGGCGCGCAACAGCACCATCGTCACGCTGGACAAGGCCGCGCGCGAGCAGTGGGAGCGCACGCTGGTGCCCATGAACAACAAGGCCATGGTCGATTTCGAAGGCCAGGGTGTACCGAACGCGCGCGAGATCTACATCGAGATGCAGCGTCAGGTCGCCAAATACCAGAAGGCCTGATTCCCGGGGCCCGCGCCGATGGCCGACATGGTTCGTACGGGCACGCGCTGGTGCGCGTGGTTGGGCGTGTGCCTGCTGATCCTGTGCGCGGCGCTCAACGTCGGTGACATCGCGAGCCGGCCCATCGTCAGCCTCAATGTCGTGGGCATGGTCGACGTGACGCAACTGCTCGTCATGGCCTGCGCCTTCCTGTGTATCCCGTACACGTTCGCGCGCGAGGCGCACGTGGACGTCGACTTCGTCGTCAACCACCTGTCGGCGCGGCTCAGGGCCGGGCTGATGGCGCTGTGGAATCTGTGCGGCGTGTTCTTCATGGGCATGGTGACCTGGTATGCGGGCGTTGCCGCATGGCAGGCGCAGGCCAACGGCGACACCTCGAACACCATCGCGATCCCGATGACCTGGTACTGGGGGCCGCTGCTGTTCGGCTGCGGTCTGTCGGTCGTGGTCTGCCTGTTGCTCAGCGTGTCGTACCTGATGTGTGCATGCAAGCCCGCGGCCTGAGCCATGCTGACCGGTGACATGTTGCGCCGTTCGGCCGAGCGGTTCCCGCACAAGGCGGCGGTGATCCGCGATGCCGCGCGGCTGAGCTACGCCGAACTCGACGCGGCGGCCAACCGGTTCGCCCGTGCGCTGCTGCAACTGGGCCTGCCCAAGGGTGCCAAGGTGGCGATCGTGTCGCGCAACCTGCCCGAATACGCAGTGGCCTTCTTC
The DNA here is from genome assembly GCA_027214345.1 of Comamonadaceae bacterium G21597-S1. Classification (GTDB taxonomy): domain Bacteria; phylum Pseudomonadota; class Gammaproteobacteria; order Burkholderiales; family Burkholderiaceae_C; genus CAISIP01. The sequence goes on along the minus strand of JAPWHR010000002.1, from coordinate 557,455 downwards.
GGTACCGCGCGCAGCGGCCTGGTGCTGGTCAACGTGTCGGTGCTGTATGCGCCGGACGAACTGGCCTGGGTGTTGCACAAGGCCGATACCCGGGTGTTGTTGTTCGATGCGATGTTTGCCCAGAAGCTGGCCCAGGTGCTGCCGCAATGCCCGGCGATCGCGCATGTGGTGCGCATCGACAGCCCGGAGGCCGCCGACGGTGCGCATGCCGCCTGGCCCGCCGACCTGCCGTCACCCCGCGGCTTCGATGGCTTCCTGGCTGGGCATGCGGCCGACGACCCGGGCGTGGCGCTGGACGAGAACGATGCGTTCTGCATGACCTATACCGGCGGCACCACGGGCCGGCCCAAGGGCGTATTGTGTTCGCACCGGGCGCGTGCGGTGACGGCGCACACCGTGGTGGTCGAGGAGGCGCTGGACGAGCGCGACGTGGTGGCGATCGTCACGCCGATGTTCCATGTGGCGGCGTTGAACATCATGTTCCAGCCGGCCATGCTGGTCGGCGCCACGGTCACGTTCGTCACACCCTGGTCGCCAGAGAAGTTCATGGCCACCTGCAAGCGCGACGCGGTCACGGCCGCCTTCATGGTGCCCACGCAGGCCAATACGCTGGTCACGCATGCCGCCTTCGACGCCGCGGCGCTGGCGAGCTGGCGCAAGCTGTCGTTTGCCGGTGCGCCCATGCCCGACTGGGTGCAGCTGGAACTGCAGAAAAAGCTGCCGAACCTGCTCCTCACGCAGATCTACGGGCAAAGCGAGATGGGGGTGCTCACCGCCTTGCGCCACTGGAATCTTGCCCAGCACCTGGGCAGCATCGGCCGCCAGGCGTTCAACGTCGACATCGGCCTGTTCGACCAGCAGGGTGCCCCGGTGGCGCCGGGCGAACTCGGCGAGATCGCCTCGCGCGGCGACAACCTGATGCTGGCGTATTACAACGAACCCGAGCAGACCGCCGCGTTCTACAAGTTTCCCGATCGCCTGCCGGGCTGGGGTTTCACCGGTGACGTCGGCACCATCGATGCCGACGGTTTCGTGACGCTGGTCGACCGCGCCAAGGACATGCTGATCTCCGGTGGCGAGAACGTCTACCCGAAGGAGATCGAGGACGTGCTGTACCAGTTGCCGCAGGTGGCGGAATGCGCGGTGTTCGGCGTGCCCGATGCCAAGTTCGGCGAGCTGCCGGCCGCCTTCCTGCTGCTCAAGCCCGGTGCTTCGCTGGACGAGGCGCAGGTGCTGGCGCATGTCGAGGCACACCTGGCGCGCCACAAGCGCCCGCGGTTGATCCGTTTCGTCACCGAGTTCCCGAAGACGCCGATCGGCAAGATCCAGAAAAACATCCTCAAGCAGCCCTTCTGGCAAGGGCGCACCAAGAAGTTATGAGCCGCTACGACAAATACCACAGCCTGACCATCACCCGCCACGCCATCGACGCCAAAAGGGGGGTGCTCGAAGTCGTCATGGGCGGGCCCGGCAAGCTTGCCACGGCCGACCATTCCGGCCACAAGGAACTGTCGGACATCTGGCGCGACATCGGCGACGACCCGGACGTGCACGCGGTGCTGCTGCGCGGCGAAGGCAAGGGCTTTTCCGCGGGTGGCGACTTCGGCCTGGTCGAGGACATGGCCCGCGACTTCGCGGTGCGCACCCGGGTCTGGAAGGAGGCGCGCGACCTGGTCTACAACGTCATCAACTGCGACAAGCCCATCGTCTCGGCGATGCACGGCCCGGCCGTGGGTGCCGGTCTGGTGGCAGGGCTGCTGGCGGACATCCCGATCGCCGCGCGCAGCGCGAAAATCGTCGACGGCCACACCCGGCTCGGTGTTGCGGCCGGCGACCATGCCGCCATCATCTGGCCGCTTCTGTGCGGCATGGCCAAGGCCAAGTATTACCTGATGCTCTGCGAACCGCTCAGCGGCGAGGAGGCCGAGCGCATCGGCCTGGTGGCGCTCGCCGTCGACGACGACCAGTTGCGCGACAAGGCGTTCGAGCTTGCCACCCGGCTGACCATGGGGTCGCAGACCGCGATCCGCTGGACCAAGTACGCGCTCAACAACTGGTTGCGCATGATGGGCCCGACCTTCGACAGTTCGCTGGCGCTGGAGTTCATGGGGTTCGCCGGGCCGGACGTGCACGAGGGCGTGGCTAGCCATCGCGAACGCCGCAAGCCGGACTTCAACCCGGACTGCAGCCTGTGAGCCTGCGCCGGCACGTGCGCCCATCCGCTGTCTTTGCAGGCCGTCGAAGCGCGGCGATGTTGCGGCAGGACGGCCGGCGATGACCGGCGCCGCACTCGGCCTGTCCGGCTTTTGCGTGGTCATCGCGCTGATCATGCTGCGCATGCCGGTGGCCGTGGCCATGGGGGTGGTCGGCGTGCTCGGCGTGACCTACACCACCGGCTGGAGCGCCGCCGGCTTCATGCTCGGCCGCTCGGCGTTCGAGGCGGCGTTCCCGTATTCCCTGTCCATCGTGCCGCTGTTCGTGGCGATGGGGGTGTTCGCCGCCCATGCCGGCCTGTCGCGCTCGTTGTACAGCTTCGTCGCGGCGCTGATCGGCCAGGTGCGTGGCGGCATGGCGATGGCGACCATCGGAGCCTGCACCATCTTCGGCGCAATCTGCGGCTCGGGTATCGCCACCGCCGCGACGATGGGCCGGGTGGCGCTGCCCGAGATGAAGCGGCTGGGGTATTCGGACGCGCTGGCGTCGGCGTCGGTGGCCGCCGGCGGCACGCTGGGCGTGATGATCCCGCCGTCCATCCTGTTCCTGATCTACGGGCTGATGACCGAACAGTCCATCGGCAAGTTGTTCCTCTCCGGCATCCTGCCGGGCATCGTCGGCATGTTGCTGTACCTGGGGGCAGTGCGTTTCTCGGTTGGCCGCGATCCCAAGGCCGGGCCGGCCGGCCCGCACCACACCTGGTCCGAGCGGCTGCGCGCGCTGGCCGGCATCTGGAAGGTGCTGCTGCTGTTCATCGTCGTGCTGGGCGGCATGTACACCGGCCTGTTCTCGCCCACCGAGGCGGCCGCGGTCGGTGCCTTCGGTGCCTTGCTGGTGTCCTGGTTGTCGGGCACGCTGACGCTGGCGAATTTCAAGTCGTCGTTGTCCGAGACCGCGACCACCACCGGCATGATCTTCATGATCCTGATCGGCGCGGGCATCTTCAACTTCTTCATCGAGACCACCGGGCTGACCGACGCCCTGCTCGACTGGATCAACCACCTGGGGCTGAACCGCTGGGTGGTGATGTTCATTCTGATGGTGTTCTATGTCGTCCTGGGCGCGCTGATGGACGAGATCTCGATGATCCTGCTGACCGTGGCGCCGGTGTTCCAGCTCGTCACCAGCCTGGGGTTCGACCCGATCTGGTTCGGCGTGATGCTGGTGACGGTGTGCGAGATCGGCATGATCGTGCCGCCGGTGGGCATCAACCTGTTCGTGATCCAGGGCGTGGGCAATCTGCCGATGGCCACCGTGGTGCGGGGCATCGTGCCGTTTGCGGTGGCCGATTGTTTCCGGCTGCTGCTGATCTGCCTGTTCCCGTGGCTGGCCACCTGGCTGCCGGACCTGATCATCCAGTAAGGCCCGACGGCAACGCGCGAACGGCATCGCAACGCGTGCCCGGCGTGCGGGCGTGCATACCGCCGCGGGACGGACGACCCGGTCGTCAGGCGTCGCCGGCCTTCTTCTTCAGCGCGTACAACACCTCCAGCGCCTCGCGCGGACTCAGCGCATCCGGGTCGATGCGCGCGAGTTCCGTCTCGACGGCACTGGCCTGGGGCGCACTGGCCGCCGGCGGTGCCGCGAACAGGTCGACCTGGGCCCGGCTCGCGCTGGCGTTGTCCTCCAGCGCGCCCAGCGCGTGTTGCGCCTGGTTCAGCACCGCCGCCGGCATGCCGGCCAGGCGCGCGACCTGGATGCCGTAGCTGCGGCTCGCCGGCCCGGCCTGCACCTCGTGCAGGAACACGATGTCGCGGCCCGATTCCGCGGCGCTGACGTGCACGTTGGCGGCACCCTTGTGGTCGGCCGGGAACGCGGTGAGTTCGAAGTAGTGCGTCGCGAACAAGGTGAACGCCTGCGACTTGCCGTGCAGGTGGCTGGCGATGGCCGAGGCCAGTGCCAGGCCGTCGAAGGTCGAGGTGCCGCGGCCGATTTCGTCCATCAGCACCAGCGAGTGCCTTGTTGCGCTGTGCAGGATCTGAGCCGCCTCGGTCATCTCCAGCATGAAGGTCGACTGGGCGTTGGCCAGGTCGTCGGCGGCGCCGATGCGGGTGTGGATGGCGTCGATCGGGCCGATGCGGCAACTGGCCGCCGGCACGTAGCTGCCGACGCAGGCCAGCAGCACGATGACGGCAATCTGGCGCATGTAGGTCGACTTGCCGCCCATGTTCGGGCCGGTGATGATCAGCATGCGCGTGCGCGCATTCAGGCTGGTGTTGTTGGCGATGAAGCTGCCGGCGCTGGTCTCGGCCAGCCGGGCCTGCACCACCGGGTGGCGGCCGGCGGTGATCTCGATGCACGGGTCGTTGGCGAACTGCGGTGCGCACCAGTCCAGCGTCAGCGAACGTTCGCACAAGGCGCCCAGCGCATCGAGTGTCGCCAGCGCCTGCGCGATCGCCGTCAAGGTCGGCACATGGGCCTGCAACTGGTCGAGCAACTGCTCGTACAGATACTTCTCGCGCGCCTGCGCGCGTTCCTGGGCGCTGAGCGCCTTGTCCTCGAAGGCCTTGAGTTCGGGCGTGATGAAACGCTCGGCGTTCTTCAGCGTCTGGCGCCGCCGGTAGTCGTCCGGCACCTTGTCGGCCTGGCCTTGGGTGACCTCGATGTAGAAGCCGTGCACCTTGTTGAACTGCACGCGCAGGTTGGCGATGCCGGTGCGCGCGCGCTCGCGCTGCTCCAGCTCGAGCAGGAAGCCGTCGCAGTTGTCCTGGATTGCGCGCAACTCGTCGAGCTCGGCGTCGAAGCCGGTGGCGATGACGCCGCCGTCGCGCACCAGTGCGGCCGGTGTTTCCTGGATCGCGGCGCGCAGCAACTCGGGGCAACCCGCCGGGGGCGCCAAGGCCTGGCCGAGCTGGACCAGCCAGCCATCGAGACCCAGCACCAGGGGCGCGAGTTGCGTCGTCTTGTCCAGCGTGGCCTGCAAGGCCACCAGTTCGCGCGGACGCACCTGGCGCAAGGCGATGCGCGCGCTGATGCGTTCGATGTCGGTGCTGCCCTTGATCGCGGCGCGCAGTTCCTGCCAGGGGCCTGAGCGCAGCCTGGTGATCGCGTCCAGCCGCTGGCTTGCCACGCTGCGCTCGCGCCGCGGTTCGAGCAGCCAGTGCCTGAGCAGGCGGCTGCCCATGCCGGTCAGGCAGGTGTCGAGCAGCGAGAACAGCGTTGGTGCGGTGTCGCCGCGCAAGGTGTGTGTCAGCTCGAGGTTGCGCCGGGTCGCCAGCGGCAATTGCACCAGATCATCCTGGCGCTGCACCTGGATGCCCTGCACATGGCTCAGCGGCCGGCCTTGCGTGTGTTCCGCATAACCGAGCAAGGCTGCGGCGGCGGCGTGCGCCAGCGGCAGCTCCTGCGCGTCCCAGGCCGCGAGGCTGGCGACCCTGAACAGTTCCAGCAGCTTGCGCAGCCCCAGCGCCGGGTCGAACTGCCAGTGCGCGCGGGTCGTCGCGGCGACCGCGTGCGTGGCGCACCAGTTCCTGAGCCGGGTCTCGAACGCGGGCGTGACGCCGGCGCCGTAGATGAGCTCGCTCGGGCCGACCCGGGCAATCCAGTCGCCGACCGCGTCCGGCGCGCACTGCGCGAACTGCAGCTGAGCCTGCGTCACGCTGAACCAGGCCAGCCCGCACTGGTTGCGTGGCCCCTGGTGCACCGCCATCAGCACGGACTCGGACTTGTCGGACAGCAGTTCGGCGTCGGTCAAGGTGCCCGGAGTGATCACGCGCACCACCTTGCGTTCGACCGGACCCTTGGCCGTGGCCACGTCGCCCACCTGCTCGCAGATCGCCACCGATTCCCCGAGCTTGATCAGCCGTGACAGGTAGGACTCGACCGAGTGGAACGGCACGCCGGCCATCACCACCGGCTCGCCGGCGGACTGGCCGCGCCGGGTCAGCGTGATGTCGAGCAGCCGCGCGGCCTTTTCCGCATCGCCGTAGAACAACTCGTAGAAGTCGCCCATGCGGTAGAGCACCAGCGTGTCGGGGTGTTCGGCCTTGATGCGCAGGTACTGCTGCATCATGGGGGTGTGGGCGGGGAGGTCGGCTTCAGGTACGGGTGGTGTTGAAGTGTCTGGTCGCATCAATGGCCTACGTAGGCTTGCACATTGCGGAGAAAAGTCAGCCTTTGGGTTGCTCTGGATTATCGCGGCATGACCGCTATCGACCGAGCGATAGAAGGAGCCCATTGCGACAGGTTCCTGTGGGGGCCGCGCGTCGAACCATGTTGCCCCGATCGAGGGCATCACGCCTCGTCGGTCGGTACATCCACACAGGAATTCACCACGACTCCATTTTCCTTGTTGTTCAGAGCTCGGATTTTCTGGCTTCTGGTTCATCGACCGACCGGGTTGAGGCCGAGCGTGGTGGATCCCAGTCGGAGCGGGCAGACTGGAAGCCCGAGCGTCAGTCTGGGCGCCTGTTCTGCGTGACCATAAAGAAGCGCGTCACCTCCTGAAGCCGGCGGGCGATTTCCCTGGCCCCGCTGTCGGTCGTCGCAATGCATGCCACGACCATCAGGAGTTGCTGCCGTACGGGCGTGTCTGGCTCGTGCTTCAATGGCAACAGGTGCAGGTCGACGGGTGTGCGCTTGCCTTGCGTGGATTCGTGTGCCAGTGGGTCGAGGGCGGCGATGCGCCACACTTCCCCAGAGGCGGCGTCCGGTTCCTGCGCCAACGCCTCAAATGTCTGGAACGGCTGCACGGCGACATGCTGTGCAGACGAACCCGTGGCCACTGTCCCCACCACCAGCCGGTCGGTCCAGCGCGCGGTGAACGCGGTCTCTCCGGTGTGATCACGCAGATAGCGCACCAGCGGCGCCAGGTGCTGCGCCGGCACCTGCAGGCCGCTGGCCGCCAGTCCCATCTGGTGGGTACGGGTTCCGGTCAGGAGATAGCCGCTCTCGTCCCGTGTCAGGCATGCCAGCCGCTCCATTTCGGCGATCAGCGCGTACGCTGAACTCAGCGGGATGTCCAGCCGCTGCGCGACTTCGTACGCGGTGCGCACAGGCTCGCGCGAGACCAGGATCAGGACATCATGAAAGCGGCGCACCGCCTCCATCGCAGCGGCCTGGCTCATGGGACAGCGGGCCGGGGCCTGGTGCGCATGGCTGCAGGAATCCAGCCAGCGGCGTGCACGAAATCGTTTTCGCGATCCCAGCGGACCTTCTCCTCAGCCAGCACGTCTGCCCTTACCGAGGTCGTCTCATGACCCCGGGAAACCACGACTTCCAGGTTGGTTTCCACACGGCGCGGAACCTGTCGACCGGACAAGGTTTCGAGCGCGGTCTGAAAGGCCAGTGCACCCATGGCAGCAGGGTAGTCGAGCGCGCACAGCGGCACGCGCATCTGCAAGGCCGTCTTGTACATGATGTTGATGTCGCCGCCGGTATGCGGTGGAATCGCCCCCTTGCGGAAACCCGCGGCGGCGAAGGCCTGCAGCGAGCCGATGCTTTGCAGTCCTGAGTCGCTCCAGACACCGTCGGGAACCTGCCCTGACGTCAGCATGCGGCTGACCGCAGCTTGGGCTTGGACGGCCTGCCAATCGGTGAATTCGATGCCCACGATCTCGATCTGCGGATGCAGACTGAAGACTTCCTTTGCGGCTTGCAACCGCATCTGGCAAGGGCTGGCGTCTCTGCGCCCGCACAGCATCAGGACGCAGCCCTTGCCGCCGAGGAGTTCGGCCAGCCACAAAGCGCTCACGCGGCCGATCACCAGGTCGGAGGCCGTGACGAATGACACCATATCCTCGGGCCCGCCGCAGTGCCGGTCGATGCCGATGATCGGCAGTCCCCGGGTCGCCAGTTCGGATACCGCGGCATCGAGTCGCGGGTCGCTGCCGGCCGCCGCGCTCAGGATGAGCAGGTCGATTCCCTGCGCACGCATCTCCTGCAACTGTGCGACCTGCAGTTCGGGATCATCGTGCGCGTCGCGCACCACGAGCTGTGCTACATCACGCTGGCGCCGAGCGGCTGCCGTCAGGCTGCCGACCATGGCAACGCGCCATGGATTGGACAGGGAGGCATTGGCAAACCCCACCACATAGGGTGGTGGCTTGCGAAAGCGTTCGGTGTCGACCAGGTTCAGCAGGCCGTTGTTCCATTGCGCAACCCGTGATACCGCCGGTCGGTCGGTGCGCCCGTATCCTCCGCGCGCCCAGGCTGGAGCGGTCACCGGGGCGGGGACATGTTTGACCGGCGCGTAGAAGAAGGCCTGCGCGGCCGGGCCCAGGGTCAGCACGCCGCGTCCCGGGCTGGACAGCAGGCCGCGCGATTGCAGGGCCTTGATCAGCTTGTAACCCGTTGACGTCGGAATCTGCTGTTGCGTCAGCAACTCGCCGACCGGCCAGTGGGCGCGGCTTTCGAAACACGACAGCAGTTCGGCAATTCGTGAAAGACTTTCCATGGGGTCCAGGTCGGTTGGCGGCTGCAACACTGCGTGACACTGCCTGCCGCAGCCGCAAGTCTATGCCGGCTTCGGCATCGGATAACTCATATTTCTCTATTGGTGGAATAAAAGCATGGGTGAATTCCCTACATTTCTCTTTGGCTGAAGTATCGGGTTCATTCCTGGATTGAGCAAGGTCAGCCCGGTCGAGATACTGCGTCTCACCAACCCAATGCACAACCGCCATGTTGACCTTGATTGAAAACGCCCTTTTGTGGGACCGCGACCATCCGGTGCCCCGCGCAACCGATGTGTTGATCGACGGTCGGCACATTGCCCGTATCCACGAAGTTCCCGGCAAGCTGCGAAATGAAGCCAGCGCTGCGCAGCAGTTCATCGACGGGACTGGTTGCACATTGATGCCCGGCATGGTGGAAGGACATTGCCACTTGTCGTTTACCGGCCCATCGACCAACGCGGACCTGGGCAATATCCCCCCCGAAGACCATGTACTGGCCTCGGCGGCCAACGCCACCTTGCTGCTGCGCCATGGCTTTACCAGCGCGTTCTCGGCGGCCTCGGCGCGCCTGCGCATCGACGTGGCCTTGCGCAACGCGATCGACGCGGGCCAGTTGGCAGGCCCGCGGCTACGCGCCGCCAGTCCGGAGCTGACCGTGACCGGCGGGCTGGGCGACGAACGCCAGCTGCACCAGGAGCGCCATGGATTCGGATTGATCGCCGACGGACCCATCGCGATGCGCCAGGCGGTACGGCTGTGCATTCGCGAAGGCGTCGACAACCTGAAGATCAATATCTCGGGAGACGAGTTCGTCCCGCATGTCAGGGCCGAACGCAGCCCCTTGTGTACCGACGAGCTGGACGCCTTCGTCGAGATCGCGCGCAAGTTCGGCAAGACCACGGTCGCCCATGCGCGTAGCAGCGAGAGCGTCAAGCAGGCGGTACGGGCGGGCATCGACTGCATCTACCACTGTGACTTTGCGGACGAGGAAGCACTGGACCTGCTGGATGAACACAAGTCGTCGGTGTTCGTCGGCCCCGCCATCGGGCTGGTGCACAACGCACTGATCGAGCGGGAGAAGTTCGGACTCGACGAGGCCGCCGTCGAGCGCATGGGCCTGCAGCGCAAGTTCGACCGCTGCGTGGCCACATACCAGCAACTGCGCCAACGCGGCCTGCGCGTGGTGGTGGGCGGTGACTATGGCTTTGCACTGACGCCGATGGGCACCAACGCGCGCGATATCGCGCATTTCGTGAACTTCCTGGGCTATTCGGCGCACGAGGCACTGGTATGTGCCACCAGCGTCGGCGCGGAACTGATGGGTAACGGGCAATCGACGGGGCTGGTCCGTGAAAGCTATCTGGCTGACCTGCTGCTGGTGCGTGGTGACCCGCTGGCGGACGTAGGCATCCTGCAACACCATTCCAGCATGGCGATGGTGATGAAAGACGGCCATGTCTGTTTCTGAGATGCAGCCCGTGGCTGCACCGCCTTCCGATGTGCACGTGCAGTTCCTGGGCCTGGGCAAAAACTACGGACCGGTGCAGGTGCTGGACGATGTGCGCTTTGATGTGCAGCGGGGCCGCGTGACGGCGCTGCTGGGCGAAAACGGCGCAGGCAAGTCCACGTTGATGAAGATTTTGGCAGGAACGGTTCCCGCCGACAGTGGCGAGTTGCGTATCGACGGAAAGGCGTGCCGCTTCCGCAGCTCGCGGGAGGCCGAAACATGCGGCGTGGTGCTGATCCACCAGGAGTTCAACCTCGCGCAGGATCTGACGATTGCCCAGAACATGTTTCTGGGCCATGAACTCTGCAAAGGCTGGTGGCTGGACCATGCCGCGATGAATCGCGAGGCGAAGCGCTATCTGGCCATGGTCGGCCTGGACGAGGCTCCAACCAGGCCGGTGCGTGAATTGATCGTCGCAAAGCGCCAGCTGGTGGAGATCGCCAAGGCGCTATCGCGCCGCGCGCGACTGTTGATCATGGACGAACCCACGGCGACCTTGACACCGGGCGAAACCGAATCGCTGTTCCGGCTGATCGACGAATTGCGTGCCAGCGGCGTGACCATTATCTACATCTCGCACAAGCTCGACGAGGTGGAGCGTCTGGCCGACCAGGTAGTGGTGATGCGTGACGGGCGCTTCGTTGCGCAGCAGGCTGCGGCGGGACTGGGCCGCAAGGAGATGGCGAACCTGATGGTCGGACGCGAAATGTCGGACCTGTTCCCACCGCGGGCAAAGCCGGTGGTGGCGTCGGCACCGCTGCTGTCGGTGCGAAATCTGAGCGTGCCGGGCTGGGTCCGGGATGCAGGCTTTGACGTGGCTGCCGGCGAAATACTGGGTTTCGCGGGACTGGTAGGGGCTGGACGGACAGAGTTGTTCGAAGGCCTGATCGGTCTGCGCCAGCGTAGCGGCGGCGGCGTCTTCATCGACGGGAAGTCGGTCAGCTTACGCAATCCGCGCGAGGCGGCGCGCGCGGGCATCACCTACCTCAGCGAAGATCGCAAGGGGAAGGGCTTGCATCTGGAGCTGGCGCTGCGGGAAAACCTTACCCTGATGGCGTTGGAACGTTATGCCCGCCCCTTGCTGCATCGGCAAGCCGAGCAAAAGGCGCTTGCCGATGCGATCGACGCATTCGGCATTCGCTGCCGCAACCCGGCACTGCCGGCGGCGTCGATGTCCGGTGGCAACCAGCAAAAGCTCGCATTGGCCAAGTTCCTGCACCCGGACCCGCGACTGATTGTGCTGGACGAGCCCACACGCGGGGTCGATGTCGGTGCCAAGAGCGAGATCTACCACGCCATTGCCGCGCTGGCGCGCGAAGGTCGCGCCGTGGTGGTGATCTCGTCGGAGCTGCTCGAACTGATCGGCCTATGCCATCGGGTCGTGGTGATGCGCTCGGGCGCTGTCACGGCCATGCTCCATGCCGACGAACTCACGGAAGAAAGGTTGATATCCCATGCCACAGGTACGCACTGACAGCGGAGTTTTGGCTGCCCGCCCGGCCACCGCGCCGGCTGAACCCGCGCGCATCGCTGGCGGAGACTGGATGCGGTGGATAGCCCAGGGCGGGCCGTTGCTCGGACTGATCCTGCTGTGCATCGCCGGGGCGATGCTCAACCCGAACTTCGCCACCGTTGACAACCTGCTCAATGTTCTGACCCGCACGGCGTTCATCGGCATCATTGCCGTCGGCATGAGCTTCGTGATCATCTCCGGCGGCATCGATCTGTCGGTCGGCTCGATGGCAGCACTGATTGCCGGGACCATGATTCTGGCCATGAACGCGCTGGCGCCGCACCTGGGCTCGGCCGGGCAGACGGTGTTGGTGGGCGGCCTGCTGGCGATCTGCCTCGGCGCGATATTCGGATTGCTTCAGGGCCTGGCGATCACCAAGGGCCGTATCGAGCCCTTCATCCTGACGTTGGGCACTCTGGGCATCTATCGGGCCTACCTCACCTATTTTTCGGACGGTGGTGCGCTCACACTGGACGGAGCCTTGTCCAGTGCGTATGGCCCGGTGTACTACGGCCGTCTGCTGGGCATTCCAATACCTGTTCTGGTGTTCCTGCTGGTTGCGGTGCTGGGTGCCTTGCTGCTCAACCATACGCGCTACGGTCGCTATGTCGGCGCCATCGGCTCGAACGAGCAGGTGGCGCGGTATGCGGCCGTGGACGTGGACCTTGTCAAGGTCTGTACCTACGCCTTGCTTGGTGTCTGCGTGGGAGTCGCCACACTGCTCTATGTTCCGCGCTTGGGGTCTGCTTCACCGACGACCGGCCTGCTGTGGGAGCTTGAGGCAATTGCTGCGGTGATCGTCGGCGGCACCTCGCTCAAGGGCGGCCATGGGCGGATCGCGGGTACCGTCATCGGTGCGATCTTGCTGTCGGTAATCGGGAATATCCTGAATCTCACCAACATCCTGAGCGTCTATCTCAATGCTGCCGTCCAGGGCTTCGTGATCATCGCGGTCGCGTTCATGCAACGCAAGCGTTCGTGAGCCGCGACCTGAGCGCGGACGTCCATCCACATTTTCCTGCCACCCCTGAACCACCATCGAAGGAGACAAAGTGAAATCCATCTTCAAGCTATTGCTCGCCACAAGCACTCTCGCGTTGACACTGACTGTATCCGCGCAAACGTCCCGAAAGATCAACATGGGCGTGTCGATCCCGGCTGCCACGGCTGGCTGGGCCGGAGGCGTCGTCTACTGGGCCAAGGAGACGGCGAAGGAACTGCAGAAAAAGTACCCGGACATGCAGATCATGGTCAAGACAGCGGCGTCGCCGGCCGAGCAGGCCAACCAGATCCAGGACATGCAGACGGTCAACAGGATCAATACCCTGGTGATCCTGCCGTTCGAATCTGCCGCCCTGACCCAGCCGGTATCCCAGCTCAAGGCCAAGGGCGTATTCATCACCGTGGTCGATCGCGGATTGACCGACCCCAAGGCGCAAGACGCCTACGTTGCGGGTGACAACAGCGGGTTCGGTCGGGTCGCCGCCGAGTACATGGCCAAACGGCTCGACGGGAAAGGCAACGTGGTCGTGCTGCGCGGCATTCCCACCGTGATCGACAACCAGCGTGTGGACGCGTACACCGAGGTCATGAAGGCCCATCCCGGCATCAAGATCCTCGATGTCAAGCATGGCAACTGGAATCGGGACGATGCATTCAAGGTGATGCAGGATTTCATGACCCGCTTCAAGCAGATCGACGCGGTATGGGCCGCAGACGACGACATGGCCGTGGGCGTGCAGCGTGCCATCGAGCAGGCCAAGCGCAGCGACATCAAGCTCGTCGTCGGTGGAGGCGGCTCCAAGCAGTACATCAAGAAGGCATTGGACGGTGACGCCATGGCGCCTGCGACCGTCACGTATGCGCCCACGATGATTGCCGATGCGATGCGTCTGACGGCCGATGGTCTCTCCAGCACTGGCAAAGTGCCGGCGCAGTCCATCATCCCGTCGATCCTGGTAACCAGGGAGAACGCAGCCAAATACTACGTTCCTGACTCTCCGTATTGAGTTGAGGCCAGGTGCCGGGCGTGCAGCCGATCGTCGGCCAGCGGCTCAATGCCTGGCGTTCCGCTCGATGGCCGCCGTCCGTCTCTCATCATCCCCTTTGCGAAAGAGCCACCATGGATTTGCCGGTCAATACCTTCAAGCAAGCACTGCAGAGAAAGCAGCCTCAGATCGGCTTGTGGATCAACCTGATCCATTCCCTGAGCACAGAGATTTGCGCGGGCGCAGGCTTTGACTGGCTGCTGTTCGATGGGGAGCACACACCCAACGATCTGCAATGCATGTTGGCCCACCTGCAGACGATTGCGGCCTACGACAGTCAGCCGGTATGCCGTGTTCCCGTGGGCGACACGGCGCTGATCAAGCAATACCTGGATCTTGGCGTGCCCAACCTGCTCGTGCCGATGGTGGACACGCCCGAGCAGGCGCGTGCCTTGGTGCAGGCCTGTCGTTACCCGCCCCACGGTATTCGCGGCATGGCCGGTGCCCGTGCCTCGCGATGGGGCCGTATTCCAGGTTACGCGCAGCAGGCCAATGCGCAGGTCTGTCTTCTGGTGCAAGTCGAGACGCGCCTGGCCATGTCGAACCTCGATGCGATCCTTGCAGTCGAAGGCATCGATGGCGTGTTCATCGGCCCGGCGGATCTGTCTGCGTCTCTGGGGCATGTGGGTGATGCGGGCCATGCCGCGGTTCAATCGGTGATCGAAGACGCGATCGTGCGGATCCGAGAGGCCGGCAAGGCCCCCGGCATCCTGACCGCCGATGTCGCGTTGTCCAGGCACTATCTGGAACTCGGAGCGCTGTTTGTGGCCGTCGGGTTGGACACGCAGTTGCTGGTGCGCGGCACCGCCGAACTGCTGAGCCAGTTCAGGACCCTTGCCACAATGCCGACGGAGTACGGGGACAAGACGTACGGCTGATTCGCGGCGTGATGATGGACCGTACGCAGGCTTGCCGATGAGACGGGCTAGATGTGGTTTCTTACCACGTTGTTCCCGTAGATGCCGAGGCGGGAAGTGGTAGGGCGATTGGAAGTGGCTGAGTGGGGTCGTTGGAAGTTGTAGTGGGTCATCCACGGGGCCAGATTGCTGGCTCGCGCGTCTGAATTCGGGTAGACGACATACCCATAGGCCCACTCACGCGGCAGCCTCTGGATGAACCGCTCTGCCTTGTCATTGGTGCGCGGCGTGTAGGGTCTGGTACGGATGTGACTGATCCGCAGTCGGCGCAGCATCTTGGCAAAGCGCTTGGACTTGTAGGCCGAACCGTTGTCGGTCATGACGCCATGCACGCGAACACCCAAAGCCTTGTAGTACCGCAAAGCGGCGCGTCGTGGCCAAACGCTGCGAGCGCGGATCGATGCTGCTGACCAGCAATCTGCCGTTCACGCAGCGGGCAGGCGCGTTCGCAGAGGACCAGACGTTGACGGCAGCCATGCGCGACCGGCTCTTGCATCACGCCCACATCGTGCAAATCACCGGCGAGAGCTACCGGCTCAAGGACAAGCGCCGCGCCGGCAAGACGGCAAGGAGGTCCGCACCCCCGACGACCGTACGAAAACCGGTTCCCAGCTTGGAACCGCTGGACGGCATGGTCATGATGCGCCTGACGTCAGCGCGATGCGCCGCACCCTCGGATGGGTGCCAGGCCGGCAATGTGCATCCGATTGCGAAAGCATTCATTGAAACTGTGACGTCTTATTAAAGATTACTTTAACATGATGGGCTCATAGTAAAGAATACTTTCACATGATGCGCATCACAGGCAACCATGTTGTTTCCACGACGATGGGCGAACCGGTTCAGGCGTTTGTGCCAAACCCGCTGCCGCCTGCAGACCCGGTGCTGGACGCCAACTCGTTCAATGAGCTCAACCGTCTTGCCGAACTGGCACTGGCCCGCCTGTCGGGGGTGACAGGGCTGGTCCCCTCAGTCGACTGGCTGCTCTACAGTGCCATCCGCAAGGAGGCGCTACTGACCTCGCAGATCGAGGGCACACAGGCCACGCTGACCGATCTGTTCGATGAAGAGGCCGGCCTGGCCGTCAGCAACACGGACGACGTGGAAGAAGTGTCCAACTACCTGCGTGCGTTCCGCCTGGTGCAGGACAAGTTGCGCGACCCGGCGGGGCTGCCGATCAGCGTGCGTCTGCTGTGCGAAGCACATCGCCTGTTGCTTGACGGCGCACGCGGCGCCGGCAAGCAACCCGGCGAGTTGCGCCGCTCGCAGAACTGGATTGGTGGCACGCGTCCGGGCAACGCGGTATTCGTTCCGCCACCGGCTGAGAAGGTGGCCGGTCTGCTTGCGAACCTGGAGCGCTTCATTCACGACGAGCGCACCGAGTTGCCTCCCTTGGTGCGCGTCGCGCTGGTACATGCACAGTTCGAGACCATCCACCCGTTTCTGGATGGCAATGGACGTATTGGAAGGCTGTTGATCGCCGCGCTGCTGGAGCACTGGGGCCTGTTGTCAGAGCCCCTGATGTACCTGAGCGGCTACCTCAAGCAGCACCAGACCGCGTATTGCCGGCTCTTGTCGTCCGTGCGATCAGAGGGCGACTGGGAGGCTTGGGTGGCGTTTTTTCTGGAGGGTGTCGCCGTTGCTGCCAGCGATGCGGAACGCGGCATCGTCGCCGTCGCGAGCCTGATCGCGACGGATCGGCGCCGCCTGCTGCAAGCGCCGAAGGCTACTCCGGCAAGCTACCGACTCTTTGAACTGCTGCCGATGATGCCGCGCTTCACGATTGAGAAGGTGCGCCAGCGGCTGGAAACGAGTTTTCCCACGGCTACCGCGGCGGTCAGGATTCTTGAAGACCAGGGTATCGTCACCGAACTGACCGGACAGAAAAAGAACCGCAGCTATAGCTACCAGCCGTACATCGACTTGTTGACGCAATAGGTCGCACGCTGACTGCAAGATACATGCACGGCCAGGGCGTGACGCGACAACTTCTGTATCTGAAATCAAGGGAAAGAGGCCTGCCCTTGAATGACAAAAATGGAAGGCGTGGGCAGCGCCTCCAGACAGACGGCAACGCATCAGCATTTTGTGACAATTCTCCAGGCGGGGGCGACGCTGGGGCAGCGTTGCAGGGGGTTCCCCGATGGACACCCCAAATTCCCCCTCCTTGAGCGCGGCGTGACGACCCCCGCTTCCCATTAGAGCGATGTATTGCCGTCGGGGGACGAACACAATGGCGAGCTCGCGCGGGACACGGCGATTGTGGAGGAATCGGGTATTCGGGCCTATATCGGTCCTTGTTACTTGATCGGTGTCAACAACACGGCACGGGGCAGTAAATGGCCATTTTTTGACGAGAGACGAAGGGGCGCTGAATGGGGACTTAATGGCTGACTTCCTCTTTGACTGAGGCGTATTGCCAATGAAAAATGCCTATGGAAAATTCAGCCGCCGATACTGCTGCATCATGGGGGTGCGGGCGGAGAGGTCGGTGTCCGTCGCGGGCGATGTCGAAGAGTCTGGTCGCATCCATGGTCTACGGAGGCGCTCCCTTTGCGGGGAATAGTCAGGCATCGGCCTGCTCTCGACGATCGCGGCTTGATTGCCATCCACCGGCCGATCGAAATGACCCATTGCGCCAAGTGCTTGCGGGGCCCGTACGTCGAACCATGGTGCCGCCATCGAGGCCCACATGCGTCGTCGGGGCAGTTCCTCCCGGCAGGAGTTCATCGCGGCATCATTGTGTTGCCGTTCAGAATTCGGAAGTTCCGGCTGCTGGCGCATCGCCAGACCGGGCGGATGCCGGGTGTGGCCGAGCCCCATCGGAGCGGCGAGACGGGCAGCCCGAGCGTCGGTCTGGGTGCCTTTTCCTGGGTGACCAGAAAGAATCGCGCCACTTTCTGTAGCCGGCGGACAACTACCCGGGCACCGATGTCGTTCATGGCAATGCATGCCACCACCATCGGCAGTTGCTGCCCCACTGCATCGATTTCATCAAGGACGACGAGTTGCAGGGCAACGACTCGTACAGGCCATTGCAGGCGCGTGTGAACGCGGTGATGCTCGCCGGCCAGGGCCTGTCAGGGGACCCCGTGCAGCAACTGCCGGAACAGCCCGGGCGGGCCCATCTGGCCGCCCTTGAGCATCAGTTCGAGGCCGCCCAGAGCCGGCCTATCGGAATGGATCCGCGTCAACGGCACGCCAGGGCCGAGCTGGCCCTGCCAGGCCAGCGCCCAGGCGTCGAGCGCGCGCAGGGCCATGCTCGCGGTATCGCCGCCGGCCACGCCCACCCGGCGCACCTGGGGGCTGCGCGCCAGCACCTCCACCAGCAACCGCGCGCAGGCCTGGGCGACGCGCAGTGCTGGTGGGCCATCGGCGGCAGGCGTCCGCGTGCGGGCCATCACGGGACGGCCCTGTTTCAACAGCTCGGCACAGCGGCATGCCAGTGCAGTCAGGGCCTGTCCGTCGGCGACCAGGGTGACAGGGTCGATCGTGATCTGTTCGAACAGGTCGTGCGCGAGTCGCACCTGCGCCGCCGTCACCGGCGACTGGCTGCCTACCAACAGGAACACCGGAGCCTGCGCGGCCGCCACCGGCGGTGCGTCGGGCGTCGCGGGCAGCGCATCCGGCCAGTGGGCCAATGCCGCCTGCGCCACGCTGCTGGCGCCGAGCACGAGTTGCGGGCGGCGTGCGGCCCGACTCCACAACCATTGGCCCAGCTGTTGCAGGTGGGTGGCCGTGGTGGTGTCGAACAGCAGGGCCTGCGGTTGCCCGGCGAGTGCCAATTCGACGGCAGGCTGCAGGCCGTCGGGGCCGGGCCTGGCCGCGTCCAATACCTGCAGGTCGATCAGGCGGACCGCGGGCAGGCCCAGCGTGTGCAGGTGACGCCGCAAGTCGGCTTCGTGCATCGGAGTCACCGGGTGCCGGCTCATCGTGGGGTGGCGGTCGATGCGATGCACTTCGCCACCGGCCATTGCGCTGGCAAACAGGTCGCCGAACGCGCAAAAACGGCCCAGCGACGGCTGGCCGCCGAATACCGCCATGACCGGGTCGTGTTCCGGTCGTCGCAGGGCCGTGGTGCCCAGTACCAGATTGCCGACGCGCGGCGCACTGTCGAACGTGGAGCAGCACTTGTAGTGCGTGATGGCCGGTGCCGGCGTGGCGAAGCAGCGGGCCACCGGCGCGAGCTCGGCCGCCATCGCATCGGGTGCCAGGGCACGCGCGGTTCCTGCGATGCCCAGTGCGTCCAGTGGCCCTGCCGCCGCCACTTGCCGCCGTGTCGGTGCGCGCAGGAACAGCAGTGTGCGGGCGCCGGCTGCCGCCAGCGTGGCCAGGGTGTCGCAGGCGCCGGTGAAGTCGTCGCCGTACCACGCGTAGCGCATCGCCATGGCCTCAGTGCCGGTCGGGACCGAAGCGGTCCAGGGCCGCGCGCAGCTCCGGCTGCTCGTGCGCGGCGGCGTCCAGGCTGTGACCGTGCTGCCACGCAAGCCAGGCCTGGCGCACGCTGGTCACGCCGGCAGCCGGACCCATGGGGTGGGCCAGGATGCCACCTCCACACATGAACATCAGGTCGGCGCTGGGCACGGCATCGAGCGAGGGCGCCAGCGTGCCGGCCCACTGGCCCGACGAGAAAGCCGGCATCACCCGGTCGGACGCATCGGCGCGCGTGGCGTCGTCGGCCAGCGGCCTCAGGCACTCGCGCGCCGACTGCACCACCTCGTCGTCGTCCTGCGCGAACTTGCCGCCCAGGCCGCGCACATGCATGTGGTCCACGCCGGTGAGCCGCCACAACATCGCGTATGGCTGGAAGTCCATGCCCAGCGCCGGGTGGCGCGACCACATGCCGTAGCCGTTGCGGTGTCCATGGATGGCCCGGTCGGTATGGCGGCGCAACGTCTGCAGCGACGACAGGCCGACCCAGTTCAGGCTGACCATCACGCAGCGGCCCTGCTCGCGCTGCACCAACTCGGCATGGCGCAGCATCGCATCGTGTTCGTACTGAAGTGAAAGACGCCCCCCGTCTGTCCGGTTTCACTTCGTGTAAACCGGCCGAACCCCCCACTGGGGGGCGGGCCGGCCGCTTCGGAGCGGCCGTGCGCGGCGGCCCCTGGCCTGGCCTGCTCCGCGGCCACCGGACCTTTCATGCGTCGTGGGTGGCGCGCTGCGCCATGGAAAACTGATGTGAAAGGCCACCATGACCCGCTTGCCGGTGGCGTCGAAGTGGCGGCGCACCTCGGCCATCACCGCACGGATGCGTTCGGATACTGGCGCGTGCACCGGGTCGGCAAAGCATTCGTCGTCTTTGATGAAGTCGACGCCGGTGCGGCACAGGTCGGCCACCAGCACTGCGGTGTCCGCAGCCGACAGGCCCACGTTGGGCTTGATGATGGTGCCCACCAGCGGGCCGTGCGGCACGCCGGTTGCAGCGCGGGTGCCGGCCACGCCCTGGCGCGGATGCGCGAAGCGGGCGCGAAAGGCCGCGGGAATGCGCAGCTGTTGCAGCCGTACGCCGGTGCACTCCCCCAGGTCGTACAGGCTGCCGGCCACGGTGGCGGCCAGCGCGGTGAGGTTGTGGCCGATGTTGGCCAGCGGGAACGACACCATCACGCGCGCCCGTCGCCACGGACCCTGCGGATGGTGCCGCCGCAGCCAACTGCTGGGCAGGCTGGGGGCGGCCAGCGGCTCCATTTCGTCGACGGCGTCGACGCTGGCCCGGCTGCGCGCGCGCAAGGCGTCGCTTTCGCCGGCCACATGCACAAAGGTGCCGCTGCTCTGCTCGCCGGCCAGCACCTCGGCCACCGCACGCGGATCCAGCGGGGTCTCGATCAGGTAGCTGGCCTGCAGCGTGTCGGGCGTCATCCGGGTCACAAGGTGGTCAGGTCGGGGAAGGGCCGTACCGGATCCTGGCCATCCCAATCCACTGCCGCGTCGCGGATCAGCTTGAACAACCTGCTCTTAGGTCCGGCAACCTCCGACAACTCGATCGTCGTGCCCGGCAGGCCCGAGTGGTCCTCAAAATAGACGAAGCGACCGTTCTCGCCCACCTCGCCACCCATGCAGACCACGAAGCCGGCGGCCTGCGCGCGCGCGAGGTCGGCATCGAAGGCCTCGCTCCAGTACGCCACATGCTGCACGCCGCGAAATCCCGCCTGTACGAAGTCGCGGTACATCGATGGCACGTCGTTGCGGGTCTGCAGCAGTTCGATCTGCAGGCCGCCGGCGTTGGCCAGTGCCACCGAGTTGTGCGGTTCGTAGTGTGCGCCGCGGTAGTGCTTGATCGGCATGCGCGGGTTGTAGTACCAGGGCCCTATGCCCATCACGGACGACCAATGCGCCATTGCCGCCTCGATGTCGGGCACGATGTAGGCCACCTGGCGGATCTCTCCAAAAAATCGGCTCATGTCGACTCACTTCACGATCAGGTTGGGTAGCAAGGTGCTCAGGCCCGGCACGAAGGTCACGATGAGCGGCCACAGGAATGGCAGTGCGCCGGCCACCACGCGTTGCAGCGGCATGCGCGCCACCTGCGCCACCTTGTACAGGCTCATGCCCACGGGCGGGGTCAGCAGGCCGATCATCAGGTTCAGCACCACCACCACGGCCAGGTGCACCGGGTCCACGCCGGCGGCCATCAGGGCCGGCGTGAAGATCGGCGCCAGGATCAGGATCGCGGCGATCGACTCCATCTCCATGCCCACCAGCAGCAGGATGCCGTTGGCCAGCAGCAGCAGCATCCAGGGATCCTTGCTCAGGCCCAGCATGAATGCGCTGACCCGGGTGGGTACCTGGTCGATGGTCAGCACCCAGGCGAACAGCGCTGCGGAGCCGACGATGAACAACACGCTGGCGGTCGAATGCACGGTCTCGCGCGCCGCGGCCACCATGCCAGCCCAGGTCAGCTCGCGGTAGACCAGCAGGCCGAGCGCCAGGGCATAAGGCACCGTGATGCCGGCCACCTCGGTCGGTCCGAACAGGCCGCTGACCAGGCCGCCGATCAGGATCACCGGAGCCAGCAGGGCGGGGAAAGCCTTGACGAAGGCCTGGCCCAGTGTCGGGTCGTCCGGGGCTCGCACGTCGCGTGGCAGGTTCTGCCGCCGCGCCATGATGCCGATCTGCAGCATCAGCAGCGCGGCGATGACCAGGGCCGGGACGGCGCCGGCCAGCAGCACCTTCACGGCGCTGACCTCGGCCGCGGCGGCGAAGATGATCAGTGGAATGCTGGGTGGAAAAATCGGCCCGATGGTTGCCGCCGCCATCGTGATGCCGGCGGCGAACTCGTCGCGGTAGCCTTGCTCGCGCATCAGCCTGATCTGCGTGCCTCCGAGTGCGCCGATGTCGGCCAGCGCCGCGCCTGAAATGCCCGAGAACACCAGGTTGGCCAGCACGGTGACATGGCCCAGGCCGCCGCGGATGCCACCCACCACGAGCCGGATCAGCATGAACAGGTGCCGCGTGATGCCCGATGCGCCGAACAGGGCGGCGGCCAGGATGAACATCGGCACGGCCAGCAGCGGAACCGAGTCCAGCGCGTTGATCGTGCGCTGCGCCACCACGGTCAGCGGCATGTCGTTGAGGCCGATGACCGCGGCGGCGGCCATGCCCATGGCCACCGCGATCGGCTCCCCCATCATCATCGTGACGAGGAAGATGCCCAGCTCCATCAGGCTCATCATGGCACGGCCCCCTCGTCGCGGGCCGGGCCGCGCAGCGCGCGCAGCACGCGCTGCAGCGCCACCAGCGCGAACAGCACCATGCCCAGCGCGGCCGGCAGGTAATACAACCAGTTCGGCATGGACAGGGCGGGGGTACTGAACTGGGCGGCCCGCAGCAGGAACAGCCAGCCGCCCCACAGGAACAGCAGCGCAAAACCCAGCACGATCAGTTCGTTGACCACGTTCAGTGCGCGCGCGCCGTTGCCCCGCAGGCGTTTGAGCAGCAAGTCCACCTTGATGTGCTTGTCCTGCAGCAGCAGTGGAACGGCCAGGTAGACCACACCCAGGCCGGCGTAACGCGCCAGTTCCTCGGCCCAGGGCAATCCCAGCGCAAAGACATTGCGTGCCGTCACCAGCACCAGGATGAAGCCCGTCATCACGGCCAGCAGCAGCATGGCCAGTCGCTCGAACCGCAGGCACAGGCGTGCCAGGTGCCCTTTCGGGGCCGCTTGCAAGCCGTTCATCGGCTGTTTCCGGAATGCATGGAGGCGTTGCCGTGGCTTACTTGACGGCGGCAATGTCCTTGTACAGGTCGCCGTAGGTGGATCCGAACTTCTCGCCCACCGTCTTGTTCACGGCCGCCTTGAAGGCATCGAGTTTCAAGCCTTCTGCCGGCCCGATGACCGTCATCTTCAGTTCCTTGAGCTTGGCCAGTTCATCAGCTTCCGACTTGCGTCCCGACTCGGTGGCGCGCTGGCGCACCTCGTCGGCCGCCTTGCTCACCGCGGCCTTCATCTCGGGCGACAGGCCCTGCCAGGTCTTCTCGTTGATGACGATCAGTTGCGCGTTCATGATGTGGACGGTCAGCATCAAGTGCGACTGGGCTTCGTACAGTTTCGACGACAACACCCCGTTGACCGGGTTCTCCTGGCCGCTGACCACGCCGGTGGCCAGTGCGCTGGGCACCTCGCTCCAGTCCACCGGCACCGGAACGGCGCCCAGGCCGGCCACCGTGGTGGTGTAGATCGGGAACGGAATCGCACGGATCTTCGCGCCTTGCAGGTCGCTCGGCTGGTAGGCCGCCTTCTTGGCGGTGAGTTGGCGCGTGCCGAAGTAGTAGCCGTACAGCACCCGCACCCCGGCGGCCTTGATCAGGCCCTCGTTGAGCCTGCTCATCACCGGCGACTTCACGTCGACCACCTTCATCAGGTGGTCGACGTCGCGGTACAGATAGGGCGTGTCCAGCGCGGCGAAGGGCGCGTACAGCGAACCGATGCCAGCGGCAGTGTTATGCGACAGCGCGATGGTGCCGGTGGACACGGCCTCGGCCAGTTCCTGCAGCTTGCCCAGCTGCGACGAGGGGTACACCGTCACCTTGATCTGGCCGTTGCTGTGCTTGGCCACGGCCTCGGCGAACCAGTCGGCCTGGACAACCGGGCCGCCGGCCGCACCGCGGCAACCTTGATCGGCCGCTTCCTGGGCCCGCGCCGCGGGCCGGTGGCCATGATTGCCGGCTCCTTGTCCTACCGGGGCCATGAGGAGCGCGAACTGGGCTTCATGGGCCTGATGCAGGCGCAGTTTCCGCATCTGCAGGTGGTCGGTGTGCGCGAGGGCCGCGACGACGCGCTGACCAACTACCGCCACGCCAGCGCGTTGCTGCGCCAGCATCCGGATCTGGTGGGCCTGTACAACATCGGCGGCGGGGCCGAGGGCGTGGGTCGCGCGCTACAGGAACGCGGCACCGGCGAGCGCGCGGTGTTCGTGACCCATGGCCTGACGCCCGACACCCGTGCGTTGCTGAGCGATGGCACGCTCGATGCGGTGATCAACCAGCATCCGCAGACCATGATTCTCAATGCGGTGCGCATCTTCACCAATCTGCGCGACGGCCGTCGTGCCAAGGCCGGCGTCGAACCCATGCGCATCAGCATCGTGCTGTGCGAGAACATGCCCTGAGCGCCGGGCGCCATCCGGGCGCCGATGGGACGGTGGTATGGCGCGCCGGCCCCAGGCGGACGGGTCCGCGTCACGCCCGGCCGCTCCGGCCATTGGCGCCTCATTCACACCTGCCGCAATGTAACCCGTTGGAATGGCTCGGTGACTGCACCCGACGACGGTTGTCGCGCTCGCTCCGGGCAAGGGTGTCACAAGCTTGGCCCTAGGGTAAATACCTAATAAAGATGAGATGATCTCGTGATGTACTCATCATACCAGTAGCCAATCCAACGACGGAATTGCGCGCTGCCCGAATTCACTGGAGAACGACATGAACCTACCCACGATCGCCCTGTTCGGAGCGGGCGGCAAGATGGGCGCACGACTGGCGCGCAACCTCAAGAACAGTGCGTACGCGGTGCGCCATGTCGAGGTCAGCGAGGTCGGTCAACGGCGGCTGAAGGACGAACTGGGCATCAGTTGCGTCGACGTGAAGACCGCGCTGGACGGCGCGCAGGCCGTGATCCTGGCGGTGCCCGACACCGTGATCGGCACGATCGCCGCATCGATCTCGCCGATGCTCAAGCCCGGCACCATGGTGATCACGCTCGATGCCGCAGCGCCCTTTGCCGGCCATCTGCCCGAGCGTGCGGACCTGGTGTATTTCGTCACCCACCCCTGCCATCCGTCCATCTTCAACAATGCGCCGACCGAGGAGGCGCGACTGGATCGTTTCGGCGGGCTCGCCGCGCCGCAATCGATCGTCAACTCGCTGATGCAGGGGCCGCCGGAGAGCTACGCCATCGGCGAGGCGATCGCCAAGACCATCTATGCGCCGGTGCTGCGCTCGTATGCCATGTCGGTCGAGCAGATGGCCTTGCTCGAGCCCGGCCTGTCCGAGACCGTGTGCGCGACGCTGCTGTCGGTGATGCGCGACGGCATGGACGAGGTCGTGCGCCGGGGCGTGCCCAAGGAGGCCGCGCGCGACTTCCTGCTCGGCCACATGAACATTCTGGCGGCCGTGATCTTCGAGGAGATCCCCGGCCAGTTCTCCGACGCCTGCAACAAGGCCATCGAGTTCGGCAAGCCGCGCCTGATGCGCGACGACTGGCGCGGCATCTTCGAGTCCGCCGAGATCGCCGACAGCATCCAGCGCATCACCTGAAGACCGTCGATTCCCCCGCCGGTGAGGCCTCTCACCTCCCATCCCCGCAACCGCAACCCCAGAAAGTGGAGACAACATGTTGACAACACGCCAATTCCTGACCGTCATCCCGGCGGCGCTCGCCCTGAGTTTCGGCCTGGCCGCCACGGCGCAGGCCAAGGACCTGATCGCGATCATCACCCCGTCACACGACAACCCGTTCTTCAAGGCCGAGGCGGTCGGGGCCGAGGCGCGCGCCAAGGCCCTGGGTTACGACACCCTGGTGCTGGTGCACGATGACGATGCCAACAAGCAGAACCAATTGTTCGACACCGCCATCGCCCGCAAGGCCAAGGCCATCATCCTGGACAACGCCGGCTCCGAAGCCTCGGTGGCGGCGGTCAAGAAGGCCAAGGACGCCGGCATTCCATCGTTCCTGATCGATCGCGAGATCAACGCCACCGGCATCGCCGTGACCCAGATCGTGTCGAACAACTACCAGGGCGCGCAGCTCGGCGCCGAAGAGTTCGTCAAGCTGATGAAGGAGAAAGGCAAATACGTGGAGCTGGTCGGTCGCGAGGCCGACATCAATGCCGGCGTGCGCTCCAAGGGTTACCACGACGTGATCGACAAATACAAGGGCCTGCAGATGGTGGCCCGCCAGTCGGCCAACTGGAGCCAGCCGGAGGCGTTCAAGAAGATGGAGAGCATCCTGCAGGCCAACCCGGACATCAAGGGCGTGATCTCCGGCAACGACACCATGGCCATGGGTGCCTGGGCTGCCCTGGTGGCTGCCAAGCGCACCGACGTCATCGTGGTCGGGTTCGACGGCAGCAACGACGTGCGCGACTCGATCCTGAAAG
Source organism: Comamonadaceae bacterium G21597-S1 (assembly GCA_027214345.1). GTDB lineage: Bacteria > Pseudomonadota > Gammaproteobacteria > Burkholderiales > Burkholderiaceae_C > CAISIP01. The sequence goes on along the minus strand of JAPWHR010000002.1, from coordinate 531,267 downwards.
GCGGCATCAAGGCCACGGTGCTGCAACCGGCGTACCGCCAGGCGGAGATCGCGGTCGAGCAGGCCGACAAGTACCTCAAGACCGGCAAGACCGGCCTGCCCGAGAAGCAGCTGATGGACTGCGTGTTGATCAATGCGAAAAACGCGGGCAAGCTGGAGACCTTCACGTTGTCCAAGTAGGCGGTTGGCGCTGCGCCGCGGCCGTTGCCGTGGCGCAGTGCTGACAACGACAGGAACACCGAGAGACATCCGCGCAGCGGCAGCGCCTTGCGCCCCACGCCATGTATCCAATCCACACGCTTCGCCTTCCCTGCCTGCTGCTGGCGGCCGCGACGCTGAGCCTGGCCGTGACCGGTTGCCGCATCGAACGCAAACCCGCGGTCGACCTGCAGAAGACCGCGGCGCCCGCGGGCAGCTTCGAGAACAAGTCCTTCAATCCCAAGGCCGACGTGCAGGCCATGTGGGAAGCCAAGGTCCTGCCGGCGATTTCCGCCATGGCTGCGGATTTCCCGGAACTGCGGCGCGCGTTGCAGGCCGACGTGGCCGCGGCCGGAGCCCGGCACGGGCACCGCCAGCAGGCCGAAGGCGCCCCGTGGAACCTGGCCGTGCGCATGACCGGTCGCCTGGTCGAGGTCGACACCGAGCTCAGCGCCGGCGTGGCCATGATGGACGTCGACGGCGATGGCAAGGCCGATGCCGAACTGCAGATCGGCCCGGTGATACGGGGCACGACGATTCGCGACATTCTGCCGTTCATATCGTTCACCTCCTACGCCAACCAGATTGACTTCGCCCAGCTGGCCAATGCGTTCAACGACAAGGCCTATGAAGAGGCGTTCCGGTCGGTGGACCGCACGAAGCTGCAGGGGGCCAACGTGCAGGTGCTGGGCGTGTTCACCGGCGACAGCGTGGAAAACGTGCCGACGATCACGGTGATTTCCATCAAGGTGCTGCCATGATGACGACCGACGATCCCCAGGCGCACGCCGCCGCGCAGCCGGATCCGCATCCGGTCGTGCTGCGCCTCGAGGGCGTCAGCAAGGCCTATCCGGGCACCATGGCGCTCAAGGACGTGTCCTTCGAGCTGCATGCGGGCGCGGTCAATGTGCTGGTGGGCGAGAACGGCGCGGGCAAGTCCACGATGATGAAGGTCATCGCCGGCGTGGAGCAACCCAGCGCGGGCCGTATTCTGCTCGATGGCGAGGTCGTGCACCTGGGCAACACCGAGCAGGCGCGTGCGCACGGCATCGGCATCGTGTTCCAGGAGCTCAATCTGTTCCCCAATCTGACGATTGCGGAGAACATCTACATCGGCCAGGAGCTGACCCGCACCGGCTACGCCATCGACACCCGGCGCCAGACGCAGGGTGCGCGCGCGCTGTTGCGCACGCTCGAGCACGACCTCGATCCCGGCCTGCTGGTGGGCGAGTTGCGCATCGGGCAGCAGCAGATCATCGAGATCGCCAAGGCGATGGCGCAGGACGCGCGCATCCTGATCCTGGATGAGCCTACCTCGGCGCTGAGCGCGCCCGAGGTCGAGATCCTGTTTCGCGTCATCCGCGACCTGAAGTCGCGCGGCGTGGCCATCGTCTATATCTCGCACCGGCTGGAAGAGCTGATCCGCATCGGCGACTACATCACGGTGCTGCGCGATGGCTGCATCACCGGCTCGGCGCGGATGCGGGACGTCGACGTGCCGTGGATCGTGCGCCAGATGGTCGGCGCCAGCACCCGCAATTTCGCACGCGCGGTCGACCACGCCTTCGGCAAGACCGTGCTCGAAGTGCGGGGTGTGAGCCTGCCGCGCAACGGCGCGCCGGGCTACCAGGTGAACGACGTCAGCCTGGACCTGCGCCAGGGCGAAATCGTCGGCATCTACGGGTTGATGGGAGCCGGCAGGACCGAACTGTTCGAATGCATCTTCGGCTGCCATCCGGAGCGCGCCAGCGGCAGCGTGCGTGTCGACGGCCAGGAGATCCTGGGCCGTGATGTCGCCGCCTGCATCGACGCCGGGCTGGCGCTGATTCCGGAAGACCGCAAGGTCGACGGCCTGGTGCACAGCATGACCGTGATCGAGAACCTGACGCTGGCCAGCCTGTGGCGGCTGGCCACGCGCGGCCACCTGGCGCCCCGCACGGAGTCGTCCGCCGCGGCCGGCTACATCCGCTCTCTGTCCATCAAGGCGCGCAATCCGGCGCTGGAGATCGGCTCGCTGTCGGGCGGCAACCAGCAGAAGGTGGTCATCGGCCGTGCGCTGATGACCGACCCCAAGGTGCTGCTGATGGACGAGCCCAGCCGCGGCATCGACATCGGCGCCAAGGCCGACGTCTTCAAGGTCATGCGCGACCTGTCCAAGGCCGGCCTGGGCATCCTGTTCGTCACGTCCGACCTGGAGGAGGTCATGGCCTTGTCCGATCGCATCCTCGTGATGTCCAACGGTCGCCTGGCGGCCGAATTCGGCCCGGGGGAAGCCTCCGAAGAGGCCGTGGTCCTCGCCTCCAACAGCGCCCAGCTGCAGCATGCAGCGCCGGCAACCATCTCCTGACCCGCAATCCACCATGTCCGCAACGCTAGCCAAACCCATGCCAGCTCCCACGACCATGTCCTCGCGCGACGGCGCTCTGCTGTTGCTGCTGCGATTGCGCACCTTCATCGCGCTGTTCCTGGTGGTCGCATTCTTCTCCGTCATGGCGCCGAACTTCATCAGCGCGGGCAACGCGCTGATCATGTCCAAGCACGTCGCGCTCAATGCCTTCCTGGCGATCGGCATGACCTATGTCATCGTCAGCGGCGGCATCGATCTGTCGGTGGGCTCCATCGTCGGCCTGACCGGCATGGTGGCCGGCGGCCTGATCCTGCACGGCCTGACCATCGGCGACTACATCGTGTATTTCAACGTGGTCGAGATCATCGGCATCTCGCTGCTGCTGGGTGTCTTCGTCGGCGCCATCAACGGCTTCCTGATCACCCAGCTCAACGTGGCGCCGTTCATCGCCACGCTGGGCACGCTGTATGTGGCGCGCGGCATCGCGCTGCTGTCGTCGGACGGCGCGACCTTTCCCAACCTGGAGGGCAGCGCCGAACACGGCACCACCGGCTTCCCGCTGATCGGCACGCTGGGCTTCCTGGGCATCCCGCTGGTGATCTGGCTGCTGATCGCGGTCGGCGTGGGCGCGGCCTACCTGGGCGCGCGCACGCCGCTGGGCCGGCATATCTATGCCGTGGGCGGCAATGAGCGCGCCGCCATGTTGTCCGGCGTCAAGGTCAAGCAGATCAAGTTCTTCGTCTACATGTTCTCCGGCCTGTGCGCGTCCATCGTCGGGCTGATCATCTCCTCGCAGCTGGTGGCCTCGCACCCGATGACGGGCGAGACCTTCGAGCTCAACGCGATCGCGGCCGCGGTGCTCGGTGGCACCTCGATGACCGGCGGCCGCGGCCGAATCGGCGGCACCATCATCGGCGCCTTCGTCATCGGCATCCTGTCCGACGGCCTGGTGATGATGGGCGTGAGCTCGTTCTGGCAGACCGTCATCAAGGGCCTGGTCATCATTGCCGCGGTGGTGGTGGACCAGTTCCAGCAGCGCATGCAGCAGCGCATGGCGATGCAGATGCGCGCGCAGGATTGATCCATGGCGGCACGGCAGACTCCATCGATCCGCAAGGGCGCGCTGATCGGTTGCGGCTTCTTCTCGGTCAACCACCTGCACGCCTGGCAACAACTGCAGGGCGTCGAGATCGTCGCCTTGTGCGACGCCGACGCCGAACGTCTGGCCGTGGCGGCCGCCACGTTCGGCATCACCCAGACCTACCGTTCGGCGCAGGAGCTGTTCGAGGCGCAGCCACTGGACTTCGTCGACATCGCCACCACGGTGTCCAGCCACCGGGCGCTGGTGGAGATGGCGGCCCGGCATCGGGTCGCCTGCATCTGCCAGAAACCGTTCGCCGAGACGCTGGAGGATGGGGCCGCGATGGTGGCCTGCTGCAAGGAGGCCGGCGTGCCCCTGATGGTGCATGAGAACTTCCGCTGGCAGGCGCCGATCCAGGCAGTGCGCGCGGCATTGGACGAAGGCCATATCGGCGAGCCGTTCTGGGGCCGCGTGAGTTTCCGCTCGGCCTTCGACGTGTTCTCCGGCCAGCCCTACCTGGCCACCGGCGAGCGATTCATCCTGCAGGACCTGGGCATCCACATCATCGACATCGCGCGTTACCTGTTCGGCGAAGTGGACACCCTCAGCGCCAGCACCCGGCGGGTCAACCCGGACATCCGCGGCGAGGACGTGGCCACGTTGATGATGCGCCACGCGCACGCGGTGACCAGCATCGTCGACTGCAGTTACGCCACGGTGCTCGAGCACGAACTGTTCCCCCAGACGCTGGTGGAGATCGATGGTGCCGACGGCACGATCCGCCTGGGCGCCGGCTACGAACTGACGATCAAGCGCCGCGGCGCGGATCCGATCCGGCGCGACTGCGCGCCGCCGCTGCATGCGTGGGCACAACGTCCCTGGCACAACATCCAGGACAGCGTGCTCAACATCCAGCGCCATTGGCTGCAGGCCCTGGACGAGGGCCGCGATCCCCAGACCTCGGGGGCCGACAACCTGCGCACCTTGCAGCTGGTGGAAGCCGCATACGCATCCGCGGCGCGCGGGCAGGTCACATGGGACATCGGTGGGCAACGACTGTGAAACGGGAGGAATTGCCGAAGGGCCGGGTGGCGAACGGTTGGCGGTGCGTGATGCGATCGGTGCAGCATGGTTGCGGGACTTTCCGGGCGGCAAGCGTGGCAGCGGCGGGGTCCTGCCGGCGCAAGGCAGGACTCGTACCCATTGCTATCATGGCCCGCAGCCAGGAATCGCCTGGTTTTTTTGTGCAGGAAGACACGATCATGGCATCTGAACCCATCCCGCGGCGCAAGCTCTACCAGGAGGTGCAGGATCGGTTGCTGGCCCGGATCCGCAGTGGCGAGATTCCGGCCGGCGAGCAGCTTCCTTCCGAGCGCGAGCTGATGGACGAATACAGCGTGGGGCGGCCCGCGGTGCGCGAGGCGCTGCAGGCGCTGAGCCGCTCGGGCATCGTCACCATCCACCACGGTGAACGCGCGCGCGTGGCGGTGCCCACCGCGGAGTCGCTGGTGGCCCAGATCACCAGTGGTGCGCAGCATCTGCTGCGGTCGGACCCGGCCGCGATCGAACACCTCAAGGAGGTGCGTGTGTTCCTGGAGGCCGGCATGGCCCGGCTGGCGGCGCGCCATTCCGACCCCGCCAGCGTGCGCGAGCTGCGCCAGTGCCTGGACGCGCAGCAGCGCAAGACCGGCGACCCGCAGGCGTTCGTCGGCGCCGACATGGGATTCCATGCCCAGATCGCCGCGATGAGCGGCAATCCGATCTTCCCGGTGATCCTCTCCGCGATGCTCAAGTGGCTGGGCGAGTATTACCAGTCGCTGGTGCGCGCTCCGGGGGCGGAGTCCCTGACGCTGGCCGAGCACAACCGCATCGTCGACGCGATCGAGGGCCATGACGAAGCCGGGGCGGAGCAGGCGATGCGCGAGCACCTGACCCGTGCCAACACCCTGTACCAGAGCCTGGTGCGCAACTGAGGCCACACGCGACACGCCATGTGCCCGAGTGCGACTCCGGATGTCCGTCCACAGGACGACGCACAGGCCGACGCAGCCGCATGGCGCACCTTCGGAACGACACAGCCCGCCGGTGCCGCGCGGCTGTTGCAGGCCGGCCCCTTGTCGTGCCGCCTGGAAGACGGCGGCCTGCGTGCCATCTGCTGGCACGGCGAGGAGGTGGTGCGTGCGATCGCCTACCTGTTTCGCGATGAAGACTGGGGCACGGTGCCCGCGGCGATCCGCCATCGCACAACGGCCCAGCCGGCCGCGGGATTCGCGCTCGCGTTCGACCTTGCCTGGACCCTGCCCCACGGGCGCTTGCGGGCGCAGGCGCGGATCGACGGCCATGCCGACGGCGTGTTGACGTTCAAGGTGGACGCCACGGCCGACGCGCCGCTGTCGACCAACCGCTGCGGCTTTGTCGTGCTGCATGCGGCCGGCGTGGCGGGTTGCGCGCTGCGGGTCGAACATACCGATGGCACGGTCGAAGACACCTGCTTCCCGCAGCGGATCAGCCCCTCGCAGGTGGCCTTCGGCATCCGGCGCCTGACCCATGTCGCGCCTTCGGGGCTGGAGGTCGACTGCCGGGTGCAGGCCGAGCTGCCGCACGATCCGCAAGGCCGGTTCGAGATGGAGGACCAGCGCAACTGGTCCGACGCGTCATTCAAGACCTATGTGGCGTCGCTGCTCGATCCTTGGCCCTACACCTTGCCGGCCGGCCGCACGCTGGCCCAGCAGGTCACCGTCACGGTGCGCCGGGGCGATGCGCGGCCACCGGGCGGGCACGCCGCGGCCGCCACGGATGCGCCGGTGCAGGTCGGCGCGCCGACCGGCGTCCGGATGCCGCCGATAGGCCTGGGTGTGCCGCTGGATGCCGCGGACATCACGGATCGGGAACGGGCCGCCGTGCTGGCGCTGCGGCCGGCCTGGCTGCAGGCCGAGATCGAGGTGGGCGAGGACCTCGCCGCGCAGCGGCAATTGCAGGCCATCGTCCGGCTGGCCCGGGCCTGTGGCGCCGCGGTGCAGCTCGATGTGGTGTGCCCGCCGCACCCTGGCGCGCAGGTGCTGGCCGCCAACCTGGCGCAGCATTGCCGCGCCGTCAACTTCGTGCCGCGGGCGGTGCGGGCCTGTCCCGCGGTGTACCTGAAAAGTTACCAGCCCGACGCGCAATGGCCGCAGTCGGCCAGTCTGGAGTCGTATGCCCATGCCTTCGCGCAGGCCTTTCCCGGCAGCCGCATCGGCGGCGGCATGCTGACCTATTTCACCGAACTCAATCGCAAGCGGCAGTCCGCGGAACATATCGCGTTCATCGGCCATTCCACCTGCCCGCTGGTGCATGCCGCCGATGACCGCTCGGTGATGCAGACGCTCGAGTCGCTGCCGCACATCGCGCGCAGCGTGCGCGCGATCTGGCCGGGGCAGGGTTACCGGCTGGGTCCGATCACGCTGGGCATGCGTCGCAATCCCTACGGGCAATCGACCGTGGCCAATCCGCGGCACGAACGTCTGGCCATGGCCACCGACGATCCGCGGCACCACGGCGCGTTCGCCGCCGCGTGGCTGGCCGGTTATGCCACGGCGGTCGTCGCCGAAGACCTGGAACTGCTGACGCTGAACCATTCGCATGGCGTCCAGGGGCCGATGTTGCGTGCCGACCTGGCGGACCCGCACGCTCCGGCCTGCGTGCCGGCCTGGCGCGTGCAGGCCGTGCTCCATGATGCGAGTGGCAGTGCCGTGCGCGCCGTTCGCGGATTGCCCGCGGATGTCGCTGGCCTGGCCTGGACCACGGACGCGGGCACGACCCGCCTGCTGCTGGCCAACCTCGGCGACCAGCCGCTGCGTGTGCGCCTGCGGGGGAATTGGACGGGTCGCGACCTGTCCCGGCCATCTGCCGCGGCCGCACTGCGCGATCCGGGGCCGGGCCTGAAACCCGACGCTGTGCCCGGGAGCCCGGATGTCGGCGAACTGCCACTGGCCGCCTGCCAGGCGGTCCTGCTGCAGGCCTGACCGGAACGACATTTCCACACTTTTTCATGCTCACAAGTCCGATGACGATGCCAACACTGCAAACCGCGATGTCGCCGGCCCTGGCCGCGGACGATCGCATCCGCGCACGCTACTGGGTCGAGACGCCGTTTCCGCTGGAGGCTGCGGTCGACGTGCTGGCCGGTGAGCAATCCTGCGGCACCTTCACCCGGCTGCCGGGCGAGACCGACGAACTGCGCGAGGCGTCCGGTGCGGTTGTCGAGCGCATCACGCCGCTGGACACCAGCGTCCATCCGTCGCTGCCGATGCGCAGCTTGCCGGCACACCTGGGCCACGCACCGGTGTACCAGCGCGCCGAAATCGACGTGTCCTGGCCGATCGCCAACCTGGGGCCGTCGTTGCCCAACCTGCATGCCACCGTGGCGGGCAACCTGTTCGAGCTCAAGGAGTTTTCCGGCCTGCGGCTGCTCGACCTGCAACTGCCCGAGGTGTTTGCACAGGCCTACCCGGGCCCGCAGTTCGGCATCCAGGGCACGCGCGATCTGCTGGGCATCCAGGGTCGGCCGCTGATCGGAACCATCATCAAGCCGAGCGTGGGCCTGAGCCCGCAGGCGACCGCGGCACTGGTGCGCCAGCTGGTGGATGCCGGCATCGATTTCATCAAGGACGACGAGTTGCAGGGCAACGGTTCGCACAATCCCCTGAAGGCGCGCGTGGACGCGGTGATGCCGGTGCTGCGCGAACATGCCGAGCGCACCGGGCGCCAGGTGATGTATGCGTTCAACATCACGGACGAGCTCGACGTGATGCGCGCCAACCATGACCACGTGCTGGCCGCCGGCGGCAACTGCATCATGGTCACGGTGGCCTGCGTGGGCCTGACCGGCCTGGCCTGGTTGCGCCGGCACAGCCAGCTGCCAATCCACGGGCATCGGGCTGGCTGGGGCATGTTCAGCCGTTCACCCTCCGTGGGCATGGACTTCGCCGCCTACCAGCAGTTCTGGCGCCTGGCCGGCGTCGACCATCTGCATGTGAACGGCTTGCGCAACAAGTTCAGCGAACCCGACGCGTCCGTCATCCGTTCGGCCAGGCGCTGCGTGACGCCCATGTTCGCGCCACCGGCCCGGGGCTGCGAAGTCATGCCGGTGTTCTCGTCGGGCCAGAGTGCCGAGCAGGTGGCCGACACCTACCGGGCGGTGGGCAGCACCGACCTCATCTATTGCTGTGGCGGCGGCATCATGGCTCACCCCGGCGGGGTGCCGGGCGGCGTGCAAAGTCTGCGCGAAGCCTGGGAGGCCGCCGTGCAAGGTGTCGACCTGGACGATTACGCCGCCAGCCATCCGGCGCTGGCCCAGGCCATCGCGGCGTTCAGGACCTGACGGCGGATCGACATGGACCGACTGCTGCTGAGCTTCTATGGCGACGACCTCACCGGCTCCACGGATGCGATGGAGGCGCTCACGCTGTCCGGCGTGCGCGCCGCGCTGTTCCTGGACCCGGCTACGCCGGAGCAACTGGCCCGATTGGGCCGCCTCGGGGCCTTGCAGGCGATCGGACTGGCCGGTACCAGCCGCAGCGAAAGCCCCGCGTGGATGGACGCGCACCTGCCCGCGGCGTTCGAGTGGCTCCGGGGGCTGGCCGCGGGTGTCTGTCACTACAAGGTGTGCTCGACCTTCGACAGTGCGCCGCAGGTCGGAAGCATCGGTCGCGCGCTGGAGATCGGCGCACGCATCTTCGCGCAGGACGCCGTTCCCGTCGTCGTCGGTGTTCCGCAGTTGCGCCGATACACCGTGTTCGGACATCACTTTGCCGCGATGAACGGCATCACCTACCGGCTCGATCGCCACCCGGTGATGAGCCGCCACCCGGTCACGCCCATGCACGAGGCCGATTTGCGGCTGCACCTGGCCGCGCAGACGGATGTGCCGGTGGAACTGCTCGATGGGCTGAGCCTGACGGGCCCGGATGCCGACGCCGCCACCGACCGCGCCATGCAGCAGGGAGCCGGCCGGCAGGGCAGACGTGCCGTCCTGTTCGACGTGGCGGACCTGGCGACGCAGCGAAGTGTCGGCCGGCAGCTCTGGCGCCATGCCCGGGCCGGGCACAGCCTGTTCACCGTGGGTTCCTCCGGCGTCGAATACGCGCTGGTGCCCGAATGGGCGGCGCAGGGCCTGATCCCGGAGCAAGCGGCGACACCGGCCCCGTCGGTCGGCGCCGTCGATCAGATCGCGGTCGTATCGGGCAGTTGCTCGGAGATCACCGCCACGCAGATCCGCACGGCGGGCGAACAGGGTTTCGAGCGGGTGGCGGTCGATGCGGCGCGACTGTCCTCGCGCAGCCTGGGCGATGCCGAGCAGTCGCGCGTGTGCGCGCTGGCCTGTGCCGCACTGGACCAGGGCCGCAGCGTGATCGTGCACAGTGCCATGGGGCCGGACAACATGGCTGCGCCGTTCGCCGATCACGAGCCCCACGCCATCGGCCGGCGCCTGGGGCGCCTGCTGCGCGACATGGTCGCGCACCGCCAGCTCCGGCGGGCCGTCGTCGCCGGCGGCGACACGTCCAGCCACGCGCTGCGCGAGCTGCACGTGCATGCGCTGACGGTGGCGATGGCACTGCCCCAGACACCCGGCTCGCCCCTGTGCACGGCCCACAGCGACGATGCGCGCTTCGACGGGCTGCAGGTGGCGCTCAAGGGGGGGCAGATCGGGTCGCCGGCGTATTTCGTCGCGATCCGGGACGGTCGCCGCTGATCCGTGCCGGTGCGGCGTCTTGCGCCAGCGCATCGGCCAGGAAATCGATGAAGCTGCGCAGCTTGGGCAACAGGTACTGGCGACTGGTATAGACGGCGAACAAGGTGGGGCTGGGTGCCGTGTAGTGGGGTAGCAGGCGTACCAGCCGCCGGCTGGCCATGTCGGTGGCGACCAGCCATTCGGGAAGGTATGCGAATCCCAGGCCGGCATGGACCGTGTGATAACTCAGGGTCGTGTCGTCCGACTTCATCACCGCCGCGCTGCGGATCTGCGCCTTGCCGGAGGGGCCCTGGATTTCCAGACCGTCGATGTTGACGTAGCTCGGTGCAATCAGCCCAAGGCGCGCCAGATCATCCGGTACCTGCGGCGTACCGTGGCGTTGCAGATACGCCGGGCTCGCCACCAGCTGGAACGGAACCGGGCACAAGGGTCGGGCGATCAGCACGGCCGAGGGTTCGCGCGTGGCGCGCAACGCGAGATCGAATCCGTCGGCCACCAGGTCGACCTTGCGGTTTTCCAGGCGGATGTCGACCATGACTTCGGGATAGGCCTGGTGGTAGGCGCACAGGATCTCGGCGAAACGGCGGTTCGCGCACCACACCGGAGCACTCACCTTGAGCCGTCCGCGGGGCTTTTGCGTACGGTGTCCGATGCTGGCCTCGGCCACCTGCAAGCTGTCCAGCGCCGCGCGGCACTGCTCGTGGTACACCGTGCCGGCCTCGGTCAGGCTCAGGCGGCGGCTGGTGCGATGCAACAGCCGCGCATCCAGTGTTCGCTCCAGTTGCGCCAGGTGCTTGCTCACCATCGGGGCTGACATGGCCAGCCGATCGGCCGCGGCCCTGAAGCTGCCGGCCTCGACCACCTCGCAGAACACCTTCAGGCTGGTCAATTGATCGAGCATGATTTCTTGCAGGGAAACGAGTCAGTAATTATCAGGCCATTGATTGAACATTTGGAAATCAATAACCTCGGCTCCGCGTGTCTGCTGTCCCGCCGCGGGACGCCGCATGGTGCATTGGCGCCGTTCGGCATGACCCCGGTCGCGGCAGGCCATCCATCCATCCATCCATCCGACCCATCCTTCATCTTCAGGAGATCCTCATGCAACCCAGCCAGCAATTTTTCGACACCTGGACGCCACGGGCGTTGGCGGTGCTGCGCATCGTCACGGCGTTCCTCTTCCTGCAGCACGGTTCCGCCAAGCTGTTGCATGTGCCCCATGTCGCCATGTTCGACAGCCTGCCGGTGTGGTCGTTCATCGGTTTCGCCGGCATGCTGGAACTCGTGGGCGGCCTGATGCTGATCGCGGGTTTCTTCACGCGTGCGGTGGCATTCATCCTCAGCGGACAGATGGCGGTGGCCTATTTCATCGGTCACGCGCCCAAGGGCAACGTGCTGGTGCCCATGCTCAACCAGGGCGAGTCGGCGGTGCTGTTCTGCTTCGTGTTCCTGTTCCTGGCGCTGGCCGGTTCCGGTGCCTGGGCGATCGACGCGACGCGCCGGCCAGCGGCGCGCTGATCGCGCCGACAGCGACGGATGGGGCAGGGCGCCGGCAACATGACAGCGGTGCCCCGCCCGGAGGGCGACCTGCCTTGTAGCCGTGGACATAGCAGTCTTGCGGCGCAGGCGGGTGACCGATGCCGCGGCGCAAGGCTAGACTGATCCGCTTCAGTTCGCAACAGCCCTGCATCGGGCCGCCACACCATGAACGACTTCCAGCAACTCCAGGTCTCCATCGAGAATCACGTCGCGACCTTGACGATGAACGCCCCGCCGGTCAACGCGCTGACCCGCACCTTGAACGACGAACTCACGACGGCGCTCGACCGCATCTCCGAGATGGATGAGGTGCGTGCCGTCATCCTGACCGGCGCCGGCAAGGTGTTCTGCGCCGGTGCCGACCTCAAGGGCCGGGCCGAGGTGATCAAGGGGCCGGGCGACCTGGTCGCGCATTCGCGTCGCACCCGGGAATGTTTCCATGCGATCCGCGAGTGTGCCAAGCCGGTGGTGGTGGCGATCAACGGCGCGGCCCTGGGTTCGGGCGTGGCCATGGTGGCGTCGGCCGATATCCTGGTCGCATCGGACAAGGCCACGCTCGGCCTGCCCGAGGTCGATGTCGGTTTGCTGGGCGGATGCCGCCATGCGATGCGGCTGTTCAGCCATTCGCGGCTTCGGCGCATGGCGCTGACCGGTTATCGCGTCGGTGGCGAGGAGTTGCTGCGCCTGGGCATCGTCGAAGCCTGTGTGGCTCCCGAGGACCTGATGGCCGCGGCGCGCGAGATCGCGGCAACGATCGCATCCAAGAGCCCGGTGTCGACCCGCATGGGCAAACACACGCTCAATGTCATCGAAGACATGAGCCTGCGTGACGGCTACCGTTACGAGCAGGACATGACGGCGATCATCGGCAAGACCGATGACGCCAAGGAAGCGCAACTCGCATTCAAGGAGAAGCGGGCGCCGATTTTCACCGGTCATTGAGGAGCACCATGAACCAGCATCCGAACCGCCGCGCCATGCTGCTCGCGGCAGCATCCCTCGGCCTCGCCGTCGCAGCACCTGCACGGGCTGCAGGATTCCCGGACAAGCCCATTCGACTCGTGGTTCCGTTCCCGGCCGGCGGCGCGACCGATTTCATGGCGCGCAGCCTGGGGCAGAAGCTCGGTGAGCGGATCGGCCAGAGCGTGGTCATCGACAACCGTGGCGGTGCCGGCGGCGCCGTGGCTGCCGAAGCCGTTGCCACTGCACCGGCCGACGGCTACACACTGCTGTTCTCGACCATGGGTCTGCTGACCATCAATCCGAGCATCTACAAATCGCTGCGCTACGACCCGGTGACGAGTTTTGCGCCCATCGCGCCCACGCACAGCACGTCGAATGCGCTGGTGGTGCAGCCGAATCTGGGCGTGTCGTCGGTGGCCGAGCTGATCGCGCTGGCAAAGAAGCGCCCGGGCGAGCTGACGTTTGCATCTGCCGGCAACGGCACGACCAGCCACCTGTCGGGTGAGTTGTTCAAGAGCATGGCCGAGGTCGACATGCTGCATGTGCCTTACAAGGGCAGCGCTCCGGCCAAGAACGACTTTTTCGGCGGTCGTATCTCGATGATGTTCGACACGGCGTCCAATTTCGTCGAGCATGTCAAGACCGGCCGCATCAAGGCGCTGGGCGTGACCGGGCGCAAGGCGTCGCCGGCTTTGCCCGACGTACCGCCGATTGCGGCCACGGCCGGCATGTCCAGCTACGACGTCAGCCTGTGGCTGGGAGTCTTGGCACCGGCCGGAACGCCAAAGGACGTGGTGGCCCTGCTGCAACGCGAGATCAATGCCGTGATGGCCACCCCCGACGTCGTCCAGCAGATGGCCAACGGCGGCATCGAGGCGCTCAGCGGTGGCCCGGAAGACCTGGCCGCACTGATCCGCACCGACAAGGCGAAATGGGCGGCGGTGGTCAAGCGCGCCGGTGTGCAGGCCGACTGATGATGCCCGCGACGGGCCGCCGGTCGGTCCGTCGCGCTGGCGACTGCGCGCGGCCGACGTCGGCGGTTTAATCAAGGTGTCTGCCCGCGCTCCGTGCGTGGCAGGCCAACCGTTGCCATAACCGAGACGACCATGTTCACTGAATACTCCCCCAAGACACGCGACCTGATGGCGCGGCTGAACGCATTTTTCGACGAGCACATCTACCCGAACGAAGCCCGCCACCACCACGAGCTGGCGGACAAGCGCCGCGCCGGCGACCCCTGGCAGCCGCTAGCCCTGATCGAGGAGTTGAAGGTGCTGGCGCGCAAGGCGGGTTTGTGGAACATGTTCCTGCCGCACCCGTACAAGGGGCAGGGCGGCATCTCGAACCTGGACTACGCGCCGCTGTGCGAACTGATGGGGCGAGTCAGCTGGTCGGGCGAGGTGTTCAACTGCTCGGCCCCCGACACCGGCAACATGGAGACGCTGGAGCGTTATGCCACCGATGCGCAGAAGGAGCGCTGGCTCGAGCCCCTGCTCGACGGCAAGATCCGCTCGGCGTTCCTGATGACCGAGCCGGCGGTGGCGTCATCGGATGCGACCAACATCCAGTGCAGCATCACCCGCGACGGCGATCACTACGTGATCAACGGGCGCAAGTGGTTCTCGTCCGGTGCCGGCAATCCGAACTGCGCGATCTTCATCGTGATGGGCAAGACCGACCCCGACGCCCCGCGCCACCAGCAGCAGTCGATGGTGCTGGTGCCACGCGACACGGCCGGCGTCACGGTGTTGCGCCCGCTGACGGTGTTCGGCTACGACGATGCGCCGCACGGCCACATGGAGGTGGTGCTGGAGAACGTGCGCGTGCCGGTGGCCAACATCCTGCTGGGCGAAGGCCGCGGCTTCGAGATTGCGCAAGGCCGCCTGGGCCCGGGGCGTATCCACCACTGCATGCGCTCGATCGGCGCGGCCGAGCGCGCGCTGGAGATGATGGTGGACCGGTTGCAGGCGAGGGTGGCGTTCGGCAAGCCGCTGGCCGAGCAGTCGGTGTGGCACGAGCGTATTGCGGAGTCGCGCTGCATGATCGACCAGGCGCGGCTGCTCACGCTCAATGCGGCGTACCGGATGGACACGGCCGGGAACAAGGCGGCGCGCGCCGAGATCGCGATGATCAAGGTGGTGGCTCCCAACATGTCGTGCAAGGTGGTGGACTGGGCGATCCAGGCCCACGGCGCCGCCGGCATCAGCCAGGACTTCTGGCTGGCCGAGGCCTATGCCCACCAGCGCACCGTGCGTATCGTCGACGGTCCCGACGAAGTGCACCGCAACGCGATCGCCAAGATCGAGCTGGGCAAGCGCGCGGCTGCCACCAAGGCTTGAAATCCCCCCCCGGCTCGCGGGCATGCACGTGCGCGCGCCGGGTCCGGGGCATGCCATGCCGGCGGCACGGCCCGCGGGCTGCATGGCACTGCGTTGTCCTGGCGGGACCCGCTGCCGCGCGGCCCGGGACGGCTTCACTCGTCGATGCTGACCTTGGCATGCTGCGCCAGTGACTTCCAGTGCTTCAGGTCCGCCAGCACGAATTGCGTGAAGGCCTCGCCCGACTGCACGGCCGGATCGAAGCCCTTTTCCTTCAACGCAGACAGGAACGCAGGATCGGTCAACACCTGCATCAGGACCTGCCGCAAGGACGTCACCATGGCCGGATCCATCTTCGCGGGCCCCGCAATGCCCCACCAGTTGCCAACCTTCAGCGAGGCGTGCCCGAGTTCGGTCGACGACGGCACGTTGGGCAGCAGTTCACTGCGCCGCTCGTCCAGCACCGCCAGCACCCGGACCTTGCCGTCGAGCACCAGCGGACGCACGGTCGGTGGACTGACGATGCAGGCGTCGATGTGGCCCGCCCGCAGATCGTTCAATACCGGCGCCATGCCCTTGTAGGGAATGATGTTGAGGTCGAGTCCGAGCTGCGCCTGCAACAGGTTCGCGCCCATGTAGTCGAGCGATCCGACCCCGGCCGATCCGAAACGCATCGCGCCCGGCCTGTCCTTGGCCAGGCGCACGAAGTCGGCAAAACTCGCTGCCGGCAGTTGCGTATTGACCGCCAAGGCGAACGGGCTGCTGGCGATGCGCACGAGAAAGGTGAAGTCATGTTCGACGGAATAACGCATCGACTTCTGGATCGCCGGCAGGATGCCCATGTTCGCCGTTGCGCACAGCAGCAGTGTGCGCCCGTCCGGCGCCGCCTTGGCCACCGCGTCGGCACCGAGCATGGACCCGGCGCCGGGCTTGTTCTCGACAATCCAGTTCGTCCCGGATCGCCGGGCGGCCGCTTCGGCCATCATGCGGCCGATCACGTCGTTGGACGCGCCCGGGGTGAACGGCACGACGATCCGCGTCACGTTGCCGGCCTGGGACCAGGCCGGCGCACTCGCGGGCACCAGGGTCATGCACGCGATGCGCAGCAGCAGGTCGCGACGCTTGGTGGGGCATGCAGATTCGGTCATGGGCGTGTGTCTCCAGTGGTGGTCGGCGGGTTGTCGGTGTGTGGCGGGGTGGGTTGCAGGAATGCCAGTACCCGCGCATTGAAGGTCTCTGGCCGTTCCCAGTTGATCGAGTGACCGGCATCGCCGATCTCGGCGAAGCAGGCCTGCGGCAGGTGCCGCGCCCAGGTGCGCATCAGTGCCGGGGGGGCGAGCAGGTCGGCGCCCCCCATCAGCACCAGGGTCGGCGTCCCGATGCGGGCGATCTTGGCGAAGGTGTTGGGTGTCCGCAGCGGCTGCGGCGGCGCATCGGCCTGGCGGGCGTGGTGTTCCATGTCGATGAAGCGCCGGAATCCTTCCGGATTCTCGGCACGGTATGCGACGCCGACCTCCAGGAACGGGCGGACCTCGGCACGCCCGGTCAGTCCGGGCACGGCGATGGCCGCGTACAGGTCCTGCATCTGCTGTTCGCTGAACTGGCCGTTGCTGCCGGCCACGACCAGCTTGATCAGCCGCTGCGGCCGCCAGGCGGCATAGTCCAGCGCCGCGAACCCGCCTCCGGCGATCCCCAGCAGCATGAAGCGGTCGATGTGCAGCGCGTCGACCAGTGCATCCAGGTCGTCGGCGATGGTGCCCGGTTGGGTGCCGGTCGCGGGGTCGGCCAGGCTGCGCCCCCAGCCGCGCCGATCGAAGGCGATGACACGCAGACCGGCGTCGGAGAACGCCCGCAGTTGCGGTTCCCACGCGGCGACGGTGCCCGTGTTGGCATGCAGCAGGACCAGTGGCGTACCGCTGCCACCGGTGTCCAGGTACCAGAGCCGGACGCCCGGCAGGTCAATGTGTCGACCGGTATCTGGCCCGCGGTGGGCTGACTGCGACGGGTTCTCATGGAGCATGTCGGGCCCTTGCGGGTAGGCGGATGTACCGGGGAAATTCTAGGGACGACTGCGGGCGCCAGGGTTGCGCAAAACGGCAGAGCTGGTTTGCCGGCGCTCGGCGCCGGTTGGACGAGCTATGTGCTTATCAGCATCCCTGCATTGCCAACCCGACGCTATGTCAACGGCGCGCACCCGCATACAGTAGGACCATGCAAAGTTCCATTCGCAGTCAGTCATGAGCCAAAAGACCGGTCCACTCTCGCATGTCAGAGTCCTCGACCTCAGCCGCATCCTGGCGGCGCCGTGGGCCAGCCAGATCCTGGCGGACCTGGGCGCCGACGTGATCAAGGTCGAACGTCCCGGCGCCGGGGACGATACCCGCACCTGGGGGCCTCCGTTCCTCAAGGGCCCGGACGGCAAGGACACCAAGGAGGCCGGGTACTACCTGGCTGTCAACCGCGGCAAGCGCTCGATCACGGTCAGCCTGGACAAGCCCGAAGGTCAGCGCATCGTGCGCGAATTGGCCAAGCACAGCGATATCGTGCTCGAGAACTACAAGTCGGGCACGCTGGCGCGCTACGGGTTGGACGAGGCCTCGCTGCGCAAGATCAATCCGCGCCTGATCTATTGCTCGGTCACCGGGTTCGGCCAGACCGGCCCGCGGCGCGACCAGCCGGCCTACGATTTCCTGATCCAGGCCATGGGTGGCCTGATGAGCGTGACCGGCGAGAAGGACGGACGCCCGGGTGGCGGTCCGCAGAAGGTGGGGGTGCCCATCGTCGACCTGATGACGGGTATGTACACCACCGTGGCGGTGCTGGCGGCGCTGGCGCGGCGCAACGAGACCGGCGTGGGCGACAGCATCGACATCGGCATGCTCGACGTGCAGGTGGCGACGTTGTCCAACCAGGCCATGAACTACCTGGTGTCGGGCAAGGTGCCGGCGCGCAATGGCAACGCGCATCCGAACATCCAGCCGCAGGACGTGTTCTCCTGCGCCGACGGCGACGTGATCCTGGTCGTCGGCAACGACGGGCAGTTCGCCAAGCTGTGTTCGGTGCTCGATCGCGCCCAGTGGGTGGACGATCCGCGTTTTGCCAGCAACGCGCAGCGCGTGCGTCATATCGGCGAACTCTCCGGCCTGCTGTGCGACGTGTTCGCGCAGTGGAAGCGCGAGAAGCTGATTGCTGCGCTGGACGCGGTGGGGGTGCCGTGTGGCGCCATCAACTCGGTGGCCGAGGTGTTCGAGGACCCGCAGGTCAAGGCGCGCGGCATGCTGACGCAGGTGCCGCACCCCAGCGGCGTCGACATGCCCCAGCTGGGCAGTCCGATGCGATTTGCCGACGCCCCGTTGCAGACCCAGTCGGCCCCGCCCTTGCTGGGCCAGCACAGTGACGCCATCCTGGCCGAACTCGGCTACAGCGCCGATGACATCACCGCCTTGCGCAGGCAGGGAGCAATCTGATCATGATGACCTTGCACTGGTCACCGAAGTCGCCGTATGTGCGCAAGGTGATGGTCTGCGCGGACGAACTCGGAGTGACCGACCGCCTGGAGCTGCGCCGGTCGGTCGCGGCCATGCTCAAACCCAATCCCGCGCTGATGGCGGACAACCCGCTGTCCAAGATCCCGACCCTGGTTCTCGATGGCGGGAACTGCCTGTTCGACTCGGTGGTGATCTGCGAGTACCTCAACGATCTGGCCGGCGGCTCCCTGTTCCCCCAGGGCGATGCAAAATGGCCCGCGTTGCGGTGGCACGCGCTGGGCGACGGACTGCTCGACGCACTGATCCTGTGGCGCAACGAGCGCGAACGCGCCGTGCCGTTGCAGACCCTGATCGACGCCTTCGATCTCAAGGTCCGTGCCGCGCTGGCACTGCTGGAGGCCGAATCCGATTCGCTGGCGCGCGCGCCATTGACGATCGGTCATGTTGCCGTGGGTTGTGCGCTCGGGTATCTGGACTACCGTTTTGCCGCGCTGGGCTGGCGTGAACTGGCGCCAGGCCTGGCCCGTTGGCACGCCACGCTGATGCAGCGCCCGAGCTTCGCGAACACCGAGCCCGTCGATGGCTGAGTTCGTCCAACGCGAAAACCGGGGGCCGGTCTCGATCGTGACGATCTGCCGGCCGGAGCGTCGCAATGCGCTGAACCTGCAGCTCAAGCAGGAGATCGTCGATCACCTGCGGGCAGCGCAGCAGGATCCGGCTGTGGCCGCCATCGTGCCGGGTGCCGGAGGCACCCAGCGAATGCTGCGCGCCGCGGGTCGCTACAAGACGCTGTTGTGGTCGTTGACCGGCGACATGATCGCAGCGCCCGTTGCGTTTGCATCGAACATGGTCAGCGAACTGGTGGCCACCGGCGCTGCGCTCGAGCGCGCCATCGCCATCGCGAGCCGGATCGCCACGATGCCGCCGCTGGCGGTGCAGGCGATCCGCGAGGCGGTTCGCCTTGGCGGTGACACGCCACTGGACACGGCCCTGGCGCTCGAAAGGCGCCTGTTCGAGCGGCTGTTCGACACACAGGATCAGCAGGAAGGCATGCGAGCGTTCCTGGAAAAGCGTCCGCCGCACTACAGCGGTCGCTGATCCGGCCGCCGGCGGCGGGGTCCGCATGGCTGCGCGGGCGCCGTTGCCGGCCCGTGCGGTCGTCGGCCACGATGACTGCGACGACGACGAAAACCAGCCAGGAGAGGGAACGAAAGTGATGGGTGCTTTGTCCGGTGTGCGCGTGCTCGATCTGAGCCGTGTCTTTTCCGGCCCCTGGGCCGGCCAGATGCTGGCCGACTTCGGCGCCGACGTGATCAAGGTCGAGCGGCCCGGCCGCGGCGACGATGTGCGCCAGCAAGGGCTGGCGCTCCAGGACGGCGAGGGCAAGCCGACGGCGGAGCGGTCGTCGTTCCTTGCGATGAACCGGGGCAAGCGCTCGATCACGGTGGATCTGTCGCAGGCCGCCGGGCAATCGCTGATCCGGGACCTGGCGGCGCAGTGCGACATCCTGATCGAGAATTTCAAGGCCGGCGACCTGGCCCGCTACGGCCTGGACCATGCGTCGCTCCAGGCCGACTGTCCGCGCCTGGTCTATTGCTCCATCAGCGGTTTCGGGCAGTCGGGGCCCTACAGCCATCTGCCGGGCTACGACCCGCTGTTCCAGTCGATGAGCGGGCTGATGAGCATCACCGGCGAGAGCGACGACCAGCCTGGCGGCGGGCCGATGCGGGTCGGCTTCGCCGTTGGCGATCTCACGGCGGGCTTTTACGCTGTCAGCGCAATCCTGGCGGCGCTGCGCCATCGCGACATGGTCAGTGGCGAAGGGCAATACATCGACCTGGCCTTGTTCGATGCCCAGGTCGCGGCGCTGTCGCATGTGGCCATGATGTACCTGGTCTCGGGCCAGCAACCGCCGCGGCTGGGTACCGCCTCGCCGATCACCTGTCCCTGGCAGTCGTTCGACTGCGCGGACGGCCAGATCGTCATCGCCGTGGGCAACGACACGCAGTTCGCCGCGTTCTGCACGGTGCTGGGCGTGCCCGCGCTGGCCGACGATGCACGTTTCCGGACCAACCCGCTGCGGGCCCGCCACCGCACGGTGCTGGTGCCGATACTGGCCGAGATCCTGCGCCAGCGGCCGGTCCGCGCCTGGCACGCGGCGTTCGACGCTGCGGGTGTACCGAGCGGGCCGATCAACGGGTTCGCCGAGGTGTTCTCCGATCCGCAGATCGTGCACCGCCAGATGCGCTTCGACATGCCACACAGCAGCGCGGGCACCGTCCCTCAGGTGGCAAACCCGGTCCGGTTTTCGGCCAGTCCGGTGCAGTATCTGCGTCCGCCGCCGCTGCTGGGAGAACATACCCAGGAGGTCCTGCGCGAGGTGCTGGCGCTCGATGAGGCGCGTATCGCGCAATTGCGGCAGGACAAGGTGATCTGACATGGCACAGGACCTCGAATCGATTGCCATGTTGCGCGACAGCGCCGCTGGATACCTGGGTGCAAGCGATCAGCGCCAGCGTGTGCGTGTGTTGGAGGAACAGGGTGGCGGCTTCGACCGCGCGGTGTGGAACCAGATGGCGGAACTGGGCTGGATGGCGATCCTGGTGCCGGAAGACCTGGGCGGCCTCGGGCTGGGCATGGCCGAGGTAGCCGCCATCGCCGAGCAGGTCGGGCGCCACCTGCTGCCCGAACCCTTCGTCGACGCGGGTGTCTTTCCGCTCGCCCTGCTGGCACGCCTGCCGGCGAGCCGATTGCGCGATGCGCTGCTCGCGCGCATGGCCGCCGGGGATATCGTGGCTGGTATGGCCGTGCAGGAGCATGCCGGCTCGCTCGAGACCGGCATGGTGGCCACGGAGGTCACAGCGCGCGACGGTGACCGGGTCCGCTTGCAGGGGCGCAAGCGCTTCGTCCGGCCGGGGCCGGGTGCCGATGGCTGGATCGTTTCCGCCCAATGCGAAGGCCGTCCCGGACTGTTCTGGGTCGGCGCATCGGCGCCGGGCCTGCGCCGGGAGGATGCCTATGGCGTGGACGGCAGCGTCGTGGCCAGCCTGAGCCTGGAAGGCGCCGAAGGCGAGTGGCTGTGCGATGGCGATGGCGTGACAGATGCACTGGCCGGTGCGACCGACATGGCGCGGATGGCCCAGGCTGCCGAACTGGCCGGCATCACCCGGCGCGCCTTCGAGCTGACCCGTGACTATCTGGCGACCCGGCAGCAGTTCGGCAAACCGATTGGCAGCTTCCAGGCCTTGCAGCACCGCATGGTGGACGGCCTGATCCAGGTCGAGCTGGCCAGCGCCTGCCTGCGCGAGGTGCTGGCCCAGCTGGCCGACGGAAAGCTGGCGCAGCTGGCGAGCCGGGCCAAGGCGCGCTGCGCCCATGCCGCACTCGAGGTCACGCGCATGGCGATCCAGCTGCATGGCGCGATCGGCACCACCAATGAATACGACGTGGGCCTGTACTTCAAGCGCGCGATGACGTTGGCCAGCCGGTGGGGCAATGCCGGGATGCACCGCGCCCGTTACGCGCAGCTGCTGGCGCGGACCGCCCCGGCGCCGGCCGCGGAGCCCGTTGCTGCCAAGGCATGGCACGCGTTTCCGACCGACATCGACTGGGGACGGATGCCGGAATCCGAGTTCCGGCAGATGGTGCGGGCGCTGTTCGCACAGCACTATCCCGCGCAGCGCCGCTACATGCCTTACCGACAGAGCTGGGCCGAATCGCGCGACTGGTACATGACATTGTCCCGACTCGGCTGGCTGGCGCCGGCCTGGCCACGGCAGTATGGCGGCCTGGACCTGCCGGCCGACAAGCTCATCGCCTACATCGAGGAGAGCGAGGCCTGGGGCGTGGCGCGGCCGCCGGACCAGGGGCTGGTGATGGTCGGCCCTATCCTGATGCGTTTCGGCACCGACGCGCAGCGTGCGCGTTTCCTGCCCAAGGTGCTGTCGGGCGAGCATGTCTGGACGCAGGGTTACTCGGAACCGAATGCGGGCTCGGACCTGGCGGCGGTGCGCACCGAGGCCGTTCTCGACGGAGACCACTTCATCGTCAATGGCCAGAAGACCTGGACGACCTGGGGCTCCGATGGCACCCACATGTTCATGCTGGTGCGAACCGACAGGACCGTGAAGAAGCAGGCCGGCATCAGCTTTTTGCTGGTCGACCTGAAGACGCCGGGCGTGACCGTGCGTCCGATCCGCAACATCGCCGGCGAACGAGAGTTCTGCGAGGTGTTCTTCGACGATGTGCGTGTGCCGCGCGAGAACCTGGTCGGCGCGCTGAACCAGGGCTGGACGGTGGCCAAGGCCTTGCTGGGTTTCGAGCGCCTGTTCACCGGCAGTCCCAAGCATTCGCAGCACACCTTGCACCAGGTCGAGACGCTGGCGCTGCAACGCGGACTGTTCGATGACCCGGCGTTCGTGGCGCGTTTCGCGCAGTTGCAGCTCGATACCGCGGACCTGGGCGCGGCCTATGCCGGCTTTGCGGAGATCGCCAAACGCGGTGAGCCGATACCGGCAAGCATCTCCATGCTCAAGATCTGGTCGACCGAGACCTATGAGCGCCTGGCCCTGCTGCTGATCGAGGCCGCGCAGGACTACGGCGGCATGCGCGACCATTGCCGCAACGACGAGATCGACATGCATGTGGTGGCGCCGCTGTTCAATGCCCTGGGCGCCAAGATATTTGCCGGCAGCAACGAGATCCAGCGCAACATCCTGGCCAAGGCGGTACTGGACCTGCCCAGCTGAGTGCGCAGGCCGGTATGCCTTGCGGGGCAACCCACCTATGCCGCGGGGCCGGTGGTCGCGGCCAGGATAGCTGCCTATAGTGGCGCCATACGCGTGCCTTCGGGCACGGGAACCCGATGCTGCATCCGTTTCGGACGCATGCCGATCAACCTGCCACGGAGACAGTTGCATGCAATCCCAGACCTTCAGTTGCGTGGACGGTGCCCAGCTGGACACCGAGACCGCCTATCGCCTGGTGGTGGGTTGTGTCGTTCCGCGGCCGGTGGCCTGGATCACTTCGCTCGATGCCGACGGCCGCGTCAACGCCGCGCCGTTCAGTTCCTACAACTACGTGGCAACGTCCCCGCCCATGCTGGCCATCAACATTGCCGCCCGTCCGGAAGGACGGGGCACCAAGGACACCGCAAACAACATCCGGCGCAGCCGGGAGTTCGTCGTCAACGTGGCCACCGAGGACACGATGGAGCTGATGCACCAGAGTGCGCAGGAGTTCCCGCCCGATGTCAGCGAGATCGAGGCCCTGGGTATTGCGCTGCTGCCCAGCCGCCATGTTGCGGTCCCGCGCATCGCGATCGCGCCGGTGCAGATGGAGTGCCGCCTCGACCAGGTCATCGTGCTGGGGCGCGGAATCAACACCTTGTTCATCGGCGAGGTCGTCGCCTTCCATCTGTCCGACGCCATCTACGACGGCAGGCGGGTCGACGCGGCGGCGATGCGGCCGATCGCGCGGCTGGGCGGGCCGTATTACGCCGGTCTGGGCGAGATCTTCCACCGCCCGATGCTGCAAAAGCCGCCCGGTGGTGAAGGTACGGCGTGACCGAGGCGGCCTGCGCCTGAAACGAATGACAACCTGACTGGAGACATCACCATGACCCGATCCGCTTTTTCCCGTGTACGACGTTCCCTGGCCGTATGGGGCACGCTGGCCGCCATGCTGCCCATGGGTTCGGCACTGGCGCAGTCCGCGTATCCGTCGCGGCCGATCACGCTGATCCATCCCTATGCGGTCGGAGGGCCGGCCGACAGCATGGCCCGAACGCTGGCGCGCCAACTGGAGACCCGTCTCAAGCAGACGGTCATTGTCGAAGGCAAGCCCGGTGGCGGCGCCACCATCGGCACCGGCTTCGTGGCACGCGCCAAACCCGACGGCTACACGCTGCTGATCAGCACATCCGCCGGCCATGTGGTGACACCGCTGATGCAGAAGATTCCGTACGACGGGGTCGCCGATTTCGCGTTCATCGCCATCGTCGCCAACCAGCCCAACGTGGTGGTGGCACATCCGTCCCTGCCAGCCTCCAGCCTGAGCGAGCTGGTGGCCTCGATCAAGAAGGAGCCGGGCAAGCTCAACTATGCATCGGCTGGAACCGGCGGCGCGACCCACCTGGGCGCCGAGGCCGTGTGGCAGAAAGCGGGTGTGCAGGTCACCCATGTTCCGTATGCCGGTGCGGCGCCGGCGCTCAAGGATCTGTTGGGTGGTCAGGTGCAACTGGGCATGCTCAACCTGGCGGCGACCCGCGCCCATATCGAGAAGGGGACACTCAAGGCATTGGCGTATGGCGGTGCGAAACGCGCCGCAGCCTTGCCCAACGTGCCGACACTGGCCGAATCCGGCTTTGCCGGCGCCGAGGTGTCGACCTGGTACAGCCTCGCCGCGCCCAAGGGCACGCCGGTCGACATCCTGGAACAGCTGGCCAAGGTCATGGCCGAGATCAATGCCGATCCGGTGCACCAGGAGTTCCTGGCATCCCAGGGCGCCGAGCGCTTGGACCTGACGCCCGCGCAAACGACCGCTTTCGTCAAACGTGACAAAGATGCAATGGCATCCTTGCTCGGTACCCTCAACCTGCTGGAGAAATGAGCTTGCGCAAGACACAACTGAAACGGGCGCTGGGCGCTGGACTGCTGGCGTTGTCCAGCCTCGCCAGTGCGGCCTTTCCCGACAAACCGATCCGCCTGGTCGTGCCGTTTCCGGCGGGCGGCGCTGCCGATGTAATGGCCCGTGGCATGGCGCTTCGACTGGGCACTGAGCTGGGACAGCAAATCGTCATCGAGAACCGCGGGGGGGCTGGTGGTGCGCCGGCCGCCGAAGCCGTGGCCAAGTCGGCGCCCGATGGCTACACATTGTTCTTTGCGACCATGGGCACGCAAGCGATCAATCCTGCGCTGTATCCCAAGCTGCGGTATGACCCATTGACGGATTTCGTGCCGATCAGCCTGACCCACATCACGCCGCGCGTTCTGGTCGTGGGGCCCACCGTCGATGCCAGGAACATCGGGGAAGTCATCGCGCTTGCCAAGGCCCGTCCGGGGCGACTGACGTATGGATCGGCGGGCAACGGCAGTTCCAGCCATCTGTCCGGCGCGTTGTTCGAGATGCTGGCCGGAGTCGACATGGTGCACGTGCCGTACAAGGGCAGCGCGCCATTGATGGTCGATGTGCTGGCCGGGCGCATCGACATGACATTCGACTCGTACACCGTCTACCAGGAGCATCTCGCTGCCGGCAAGGTCCGTCCACTGGGGGTGACGTCCAAGGCGCGCATGGGTGTGATCCCGAATGTGCCGACGATCGCCGAGTCCGGGCTCAAAGGCTATGACGTGTCCAACTGGCTTGGCGTATTGGCGCCCGCCGGTACACCGAAGGACGTGGTTGCGATCCTGAATGCGGCAGTCGGGCGGGCCATGGCCACGCCGGCCTTGAGGCAGCAGCTGGTGGCGCTGGGTATCGAGCCGGCTTTCGGTACGCCGGAGGAGTTCGGCGCGCTGATCCGCGCCGAATTGCCGAAGTGGGCGGAGATCGTGAAGAAGTCGGGCGCGACGGTGGAGTAGGCGGCGCGATGTGCCATCGGAGCCCGGCCAGGCTGCAGGCCTGCAAACCCACGCATCTGCGGACGGGATGAGCCCGGTCGTGGTGCCCACGATGTCCCACCTGGTACCGGTCCCGGGTGGCGCGGTGGTCGAGGTGCTGGTCGACAGGAGCCGGCAGCCGCCGGCGGGCCCGGCTGTCGTGTTGTTGCCGTCTTCGTTGCGCGATGCGACCGACCTGGGTGAGTTGGCCTGCCTGCTGGCCGCCGCCGGTTGCCCGGTCTTGCGACCACAACCGAGAGGGATGGGACGCAGCAGCGCGCCGCCGGACACCTTGTCACTGCACCTGCTGGCCGATGACGTGGCCCGCGCCATCGATGTCCTTGCGGATGGACCGGCGCTTGTCGCCGGGCACGCATTCGGTCACTTCGTGGCGCGGGTGCTGGACCTGGACCATCCGCAACGGGTCCGCGGCGTGGCCGTGCTGGCGGCCGCGGCTCGCCAGTTCCCGCCCGGGCTGGTCGACGCGCTCGACATTGCCGCCGATGCGAACCAGCCGGTTGCCGCTCGTCTGGCCAGCCTGCGGCATGCGTTCTTCGCGCCAGGCAACGACGCGTCGGTGTGGCTGTCGGGCTGGCATCCGCATCTGCGCGACGTCTACCGCCGGGCCGGTGCCATTCCCGCCAAGGATCGTTGGTGGCCGGTCAGCCATGCGCCCATCCTCGACCTGCAAGCCGCGTTGGACCCGTGGCGCCCGCCGGTCTCGCGCAACGAGCTGAAGGACCAACTCGGCGACAAGGTGACGGTGCGCGTGATCCCGCACGCAAGCCATGCGCTGGTCACGGAGCAAGCGGCCGCGGTGGCCGCGGCGATCGTCGAGTGGGCCGGCACATTGCCGTAAGGATTCAACCGCTGCAGTGGTCGCGGCGTCGCTGTCGTGCCGGAGTGTGTTGGCCGGCACGGGAACCGCAGCGGCGTTGTGGGCCGATCGGCGATGCGTGTTTCAGAAGTAGAGCGCGGCCGGGTTGTCGACGAGCATTTTTTCGACCAGACCATCGTTGCCGGTCCAGCGCTTGAACAGGGCCAGCAGATCGCCCGTATCCGGCTCGGGTTGGACACGCAGGTGCGGCCAGTCCGTTCCCCACAACAGACGCTCGGGATTGGCGGCGATCAGCGCCTGGTGAAAAGCCAGACCGGACTCGACGTCGGATGCCGACAGCAGATTGCGGTAGGCGCACATCTTGACCCAGGTCCGGCCTTCCCCCACCAGTGCAAGCAGCGTCTGGAATCCCGGGTCGTTCAGGCCGGCATGCACGTCGAACCCGCCCATATGGTCGATGACCACCGCAACCGGCAGGCGACGCAAGTCGTCGGCCATGTCCGGCAGGACCTTGCAGTCGGTCCACAATTCGGCATGCAGCCCGGCATCGGCCAGTCGTGGCGCCATGGCCCGCAGGTCGTCCAGCGACGCACTGCCGGCGAAGTTTGCGCCGGCACCCGAGCGATGGCTGTATCGCGCGGCCCGAATGCCTTGGTCACGCAGGCCCGCGAGCGCCAACGGCGTGTCCTGCCGCGCCACGATGACGCCGCGCAGGTTGGCATGCGAGGCCAGCGCATGCCGCAGCAGGCGGAAGTCGTCGCCGTACGCACTCGGATGCACCAGCACGCCGTGCGACAGGCCCAGGCGGGCCAGCAGGGCGAGGTAGTGCGTGTCCACCGCTTCGGGTGGCGTGTAGCTCCTGGCCTGCGCCAGGGGAAACTGGTCGTAGGGCCCGAACAGGTGGGCATGGCAATCCCACGCACCGAGGATGGTGGCCTGTCGGTCCGTGCGGCGGTCGTCGGCGACCGTCGCGTGATTGGCCTGGCGCGTCATGCCGCGTCGTGCTGCGGCAGCGGAAACGCCGCCGGCACACCCTCGGGCAAAGGAATTTCATGTGCGTTCAGGGTCATCGCGACCATCGTGTAGTAACCGACCAGGGCCGTGAGTTCCATCACCGCGCGTTCACCCAGCCGCGCGAGCGCATGGGTGTAGGTCGTGTCGGTAACCGACTTGAGGCGATTGAGCTCTTGTGCAAAGCGCACCACCGCCAGTTCGTCTTCGCTCAACCCCTCGGGAGTGGCCTGCACCAATAACGCGTCGATGATGGACGCTTCGATGCCGATCTTCTCGGCCTCCTTGCGGTGGGCATACCACTCGAAAGGCGACTGGCAGGCACGCCCGGTGACCAGGATGGCCAGCTCGGACTGGCGAGGCGGCAAGGATGTGTTGTAGCGCAACAGCGCCCCCAGCGCCTGCCAGCGATCCGCCAGTTCGGCATTGAGCAACACGGCCCGCAATGGCCCCTGGACCTTGCCGCGCGGACCGGACACGATCTTGTCGTACACCGCGCGTTGTTCGGCGTTCATGGATTCCGGGGTTGGCAAGCTGATACGCGGCATGAGCGGGTCTCCTGTGGGTCCGTCGAGCATAAGGGCCGCCGCGCCTGCTGGCCAGACGGCCGGAAGCATCCCTGGTATGTATGGCGCGACAGGGCGACGAGCTGATATTCCCCGTTTCGCATAACAGGTCTGTTGTGTCCGGGCCTACCCGGCCCGGACCCCGCCGCATAAAGTCATGTCATCGAACAACCCCCATTCATAGGAGACATACCATGACTCAACGTCGCAAATTCGTATCAACTCTCGTGGCTGTCGCTGGCACCATGGCGTTTGCGGGCGCATACGCACAATCCTGGCCCACCAAGCCGATCCGCATCGTGGTGCCGTTCTCGGCCGGTGGTCCCGCCGATTCGCTGGCCCGCTTCCTGGCCAACAAGATGACGGCCGACCTCGGCCAGATCATCATCGACAACAAGGCGGGGGCCGGCGGCACGGTCGGCTCCGGCGAAGTGATCCGCTCCAACGACGGCCACACGCTGCTGTTTTCCTCCACCGGAGCGCTGGTCATCACGCCCAACCTGATGTCCAATCTGAGCTATAACCCCGATCGCGACCTGGTCGCGGTGGGCCAGGCTGTGAACACGCCGTCGGCCATCGTGGTGTCGTCCAAGAGCCCGTTCAATTCGCTGGCCGACCTGGTCAACTACGCCAAGGCCAACCCCGGCAAGCTGGATTTTGGCTCCGCCGGCACCGGCACGACGACGCAGCTGGGCGCCGAGCTGCTGAAGAAGGAAGCCAAGATCTCGATGACGCACATTCCCTATCGCGGGGCGGCGCCGGCGATCACCGATCTGATCGGCGGCCAGGTCCAGCTGATGGTGGCCGACGTACCTGCCGTCGTGTCCTATGTGAAGGGCGGCCAGTTCAAGGCCCTCGCCGTGGCATCGACGATCCGTTCCGACGCCTTGCCCGATGTGCCCACGACGGCCGAGGTGAAGTTGCCCGGCGTTGTCAGCGGCACCTGGTACGGCATCATGGCTCCCGCCAAGACCCCGCCGGAAGTCATTGCCAAGGTCAACGCCGCGCTCAACAAGGCCTTGCAGCATCCCGATACCATTGCCTATTTCAAGGCCCAGGGCATGCAGTCCGCGGGCGGCTCGGCGGAAGACTTCGGCAAGTTCATCAAGGCCGAGGCGACCAAATGGGTCTCGTTGAGCAAGGAAGCCGGCATCAAGCTCGAGTGACCGCCGCCAGAGGTTCTCGCATCGCAGGCACCTCGGCACCAGTGGCCCCGTGCACAGGCGCGGGGCCCTTTTTTGCCTTGAGGGAAACGCTGCTGCCGTCAAGCGCCCCGATCGCCCGCGGCGCGCTGCGCGTCCATCGCCGCGAGGATCTCCGGAAGGCGCTCACGCGCCTGTGACTGGGCATTGGCATAGACGCTGTTGCCATGGGCATCGATGGCCACCGTGACCGGGCCAAGGCCTTCGACACGCAGGCGTACGACGCGGTAGTGCATCAGCATGTCAGCCCAGCCCACGGCGAGTACCTCGCGCACCGCCCGTGTGTGCAAGGTGGCGCCACCACCGAGGAACGACAGGTAGACACACCCGACCTCGCGCATGGCCTGCACGCAGGCCTGATCCAGTCCGCCCTTGCCGCCGACGGCGTGCAACTGCAATTCCCGGATCAGGCGCGGCATCAGGGGGTTGAAGCGGGTGCTGGTGGTCGGGTTGACATACAGCAGGTCCAGGCTGCCGGGAACGGTCGTGCTTTCTTCGCTGTAGCTGCCCAGATGAAAAAGCGACTGCGCGTGCAGCTGCATGGGCAGCGGCTCGGCGCCGTCCAGGCACGCGAGCAGGCGGTGGTGCGTGGGCAGTCCGGCCGTGACGACGATCTCGCCGTCGATGATGACCTGGTCTCCCATGCGAAGGCTGCGCGCGTCCGCTTGTGACAGCGGGAATGGCAGGCGGTGGGTACGGATGGTCATCGATCTACTCCAGTGTCTCGACGCGGCCGTTGTTGAAGATCCGGGCCCGTGTGCGCCGGTTGATCCAGCAGTTGAACGCGACCGCCACCGGCGTGAAGCCGTGTCCGGCGGCGTAGTTCACGTGCACGGCCATGGCCGTGCTGTCGCCGCCGGTGCCCATGGGCCCGAAGCCGGTCTTGTTGACGGCTTCGCACAGGCGCGCCTCCATCTGCGCGACGATGGCCTCCGAAGCTACCTGGCCGATCGGCCGCAAGGTTGCCTCCTTGGCCATCTTGGCCGCGTAGTCGAACGTGCCGCCGATGCCCACACCGATGACCACCGGCGGACACGGCTGCGAGCCAGCCCGCATGACCACCTCGAGCACGTACTTCTCGATTGTGGCCAGGTCCGGGAAGGTGAAGATCTCCAGCGCCGCCCAGCGGCCCGAACCCAGCGCCTTGGGCGAGCAGGTGATGTCGACACAGTCCGAGCCATCTTCCATGTCGAAGGTGACGATGGGCATGCCCTTGCCCTTGTAGCCGCGCTCGAGCGTCAGCGGATGGGTGACATGGGGCAACAGAGGCGGCTGGATGGACGCGACGAGTTCGTCGAAGCCGTCGCTGATGGCCTTGCGTACGTCGCCGCTGAACACGGCCTGTGTGCCGACGCGCACGAAATACACCGGCACGCCGGCATCCGAGCAGATGAACTGGCCGTCCTGCTCGGCCTGCTGCGCGCTGTGCAGCATGATGCGCAAGGTGTGGCGCGCTGTCTCGTTGGTTTCGATGCGGTCGGCGCGCTCCAATGCCGCGCGGGTATCGGCGGGAATGCCGCGCAAGGACCGGTCATACAGTTGCGCCGTGACGCGCTTGATCAGTTCGGGGGTGATGGCCATCGCGTCATTCCTTCATCAGGCCGTCAGTTCTGGCGCGCATGCGCGCCATTGCCAGTACCGCGTCCAGCGTGCCGACCGTTACGCTCAGCCTGTTGCCGAGTTCGGTGACCGCGGCCAGGATGGCGTCGAGCTCGACGGGACGACCGGCCTCGGCATCCTGCAGCATCGAGGTCTTGACGTTGCCGAGCTTGCGGGTCACGGCGATACGCTCCAGCGGTCGTATGCCGGGATCGATACGCATTGCGGCACCGACGGCAATGGTTTCCTGCATCATCGCCACGAACAGGCGATGGATCGCGGGGTCGTCGATCAGCCGGTCGGTTGCCGCGCCGGTCAACAGGCTGACCGGATTGAAGCAGGCGTTTCCCAGCAGCTTCTTCCAGACTTCGGTGCGGATGTCGGTGCTGGCCTCGACGTCGAATCCCGCACCACGGAACAGTGCCGTCAGCCGCAGCAGTCGCGGGCTGGGCGAAGCGCCCGCCGCGGCGCCAGGCTCGCCGAATACCACCTTGCTGCCCGAGTTGTGCCGCGTGATGCCCGGCGCCGGGCTGCTGCAAGCCGGGTAGACGACGGCGCCGACCACGGTGTCGATCGGAATCGCGCGCGCGATGACGCCATCCGGATCCGTGCTTGCCAAGGGACCAGCGGGCGGCAACGCATGCGCGCCCAGCGTGAACCACCAGGGCACACCGTTGAGCATCGGCAACACGATGGTCTGCGGTCCGATCAGGGGCGCGATCGCGGGCGCAACGTCCCGGACGGCGTAGGCCTTCACCGCCAGCAGCACCACGTCCTGGATGCCGAGTTCAGCTGCGTCCGGTACGGCCCGAACCGACGCCACCTCGCGGTTGCCAGCGCTCTCGCGGATCCAGCCGCGCTGCTGCAGTGCCGTAAGCGTGGCGCCGCGCGCGATCACGCTGACGTCGGCGAATCCTTGCGCCAGTCGCGCACCGAAGAAGCCGCCGATGGCGCCGGCGCCGACGACGCATACCGTGGTCTGTGTTTGGGTCATGGTGATGAAGATGTCCTGTGTCGATGGACCGGCGCGGCCGTAGCCCGCGCCGCGCGCGTCACCCGCTTCGAACGACACGACCGTCGTCCCGGGTGGTTCAGTCTAGACAGAAGCGGACGGAAATCAATTCCGGCCCCGGCAACACTGCTATGCGTGCAAGATCAGGCCCGGTCGCCGGGTTGCCACATGCCATCGCGTGCCATGTCGTCGACCAGCTCCACGATCAGCGCCGCGACCGCGGAGACTGCGCGGGTCGGGCCCTTGGACTTGGCGCTGGCCATCGAGATCGTTCGCTGGAACGGCGGGTCGACGATCTTCGAAGCCTGCAGCACGCCCCCTTGCACTTCCTGCCAGACCGCATGCAGGGGCAGCACGGTGTACAGGTGTTCGTGGGCCACCAGGGATTTCTGCAGCGGCAACGAGTCCGCTTCGATGACCGGGGCGAGTTGCAGGTGGCGCTGCCGGGCCATGGCGTCGAGCGCCGTACGCAGGCCATTGGGCGCGCTGGGCAGGATGAAGGGCAGTTCGTCGAGCGAGCCGAATGTGACCTCCGGCGACTGGGTGCGTGTGTCACCGATCGCACCGATCAGGTAGCTGTTGACCAGCGCCAGCGTATGTTCGGACTCCGGAGGCGTCGAACCATAACGATACAAGATGGCAATGTCGACCCGCGCGTCGGCCAGCCATTCCTCGACCTGGCCGCTGGATCCTTCGAGCACCTTGAGGTTGACGGACGGATGGCGCTTGCGGACCTGCGAAAACAGCTTGCCGACCATGGGCAATGCGATCGATGGCAGGAAACCGAGTGTCACCTGGCCGGTGGGTTCGCGCGTGCCGCCGTGAATCTCTTCCTCCAGCAGTTCCGCGTCATGCAGCAGTGCCTTGATCTTGGGCAGAAGCCGTTGCCCCACCTCCGACAACTCGACACCGCGCCCGGTGCGATTGAACAGGCGTGCGCCGCATTCGCGCTCCAGCTTGTTGACCTGCCGGCTCAGCAGCGACTGGTTGGTGTCGAGAAACAAGGCCGCACGCGTCAGGCTGCCCAATTCGCTGATGGCGACGAAGACGCGCCAGCGATGCAGGTCTGCGGTGACGTCGAGCTTGAATTCCGTGGCCTTGTTTTGCATGAGATGGGGGGATCCGCGTCCAGGGGTCGGTTGCGGCTGATTCTATTCATGCGGCGGCACGCCTCGTCCATCGGAGCATGCGCCAGCGCCTGGCGATGGCGGCGGGTCTCATCGATGACGAAGCGCATGCCGAGGTCGGCATGTCGTGCAAGGCCCCCAACCGACACGACCATGTTCACTGACGACTCCCCCAAGAAGCACGACCTGATGGCGCGGTTGATCGCATTTTTCGACGAGCACATCTATCCGAACGAAGCCCGTCACCACCACAAGCTGGCGGACTAGCGCCGAGCCGGCTGCGGCGCCGGCGCGGCGCCGACGTCGAACCAGTCGACCAGCAGGGCGTCGACCGCATCGTGCCGCTCGTATTGCACCCAGTGGCCGGCATCGCGGATCAAGCGCCATTGGCGCGTTGCAACCCCGTCGGCCAGTTGCGGACCGATCTCCTGCGGCTGCGCCGTGACGTCGTGTTCGCCCCATGCGATCAGCACCGGCATCGTCAGATGGTTCAGGCATTGCGCCAGGCCGCCGGCCTGCGAGATGGCCTTGCTCCGGAACCGGGTGCGTTCGCACTGCGACTCGTAGATGGCCGTGGCCCGGTCGTCGACACTCGTGCGGTCGTGCAGCATGAACGCGGCGAGGTTCTGTTGCAGCGCCATCTTGCGCCTGTCGCCGCGCAGGGCGCGCCAGTCCGTCAGCGGGACACTCTGGCGTCGCGCGCCGCCATGCCCCGCGGGCCCCAGCAGCACCAGTCGGCGCACGGGCACTCGCGCTGCCAGATGTGCGGCGACCAGGCCACCGAACGAAAAGCCGGCGAGGTCCAGCGCCGCCGCGGGTGCGATCAAGCGTTCGATCGCCACGACCAGGGCATCGACCATGCGTTCCATGCGCTCGGGCGCATGGGCGTGGCCGAGGAGGTCATCGGAGTCGCCGAAGCCGGGCAGGTCCGGCAGCCAGATGCTGTGGTCACGCGCCAGTGGCGCGATGTTGCGGATCCAGTGCCGCCAGTCGCCGTGGCCGCCATGCAGCAGCACCAGCGCCGGTCCGGCGCCGAAGCGCCGCCAGACCACGCGGCGGCCTTCGATGATTGCGGTATGGCGCGTCCCGGCGAGTGCCGACAGGTCGCAGGTGAACGGCTCCATGTGGGTCGTGCTCGTGCTCGTGCTCGTGCTCGTGCTCGTGCTCGTGCTCGTGCTCGTGCTCGTGCTCGTGCTCGTGCTCGTGCTCGCGCTCGTGCTCGCGCTCGCGCTCGCGCCGTCGCCACCGGTCGGAGCTGATGGCAAATAGGAGTTTCGTCGGCCGGGCTTGTGATCGTTGTTCATCATCGTGCCTTGCCATTTTGTACGAACCCGGCAAAGCGCCGACGTCGTGCGGCAAGCCGTGCCAGATGATGCTGCGCCAGCGCAGCGGCGTGGGCATATGGCTACCCGGGTCCGCTCGGCAGCGCCAGCAACCGCGCGCCGGCCGCCGCCTTCACGGCCTGTGTCAGCCGCTGCGCCGATGGCGCTTCGCGCGCCCAGTGGTGCCAGTACAGCGTCACGTCGACCGCGGCGCCCGGCAGGATCTCGACCATGCCCGGGTGCCCGGCCGGATGGTGCTCGGGCACCATGCCCCATCCCAGCCCCAGCGCGATCGCCGTCTCGAACGCGTCGATGGCGGGCGCGAAATGGCGCGGGTATCGGGGCTGCTGCAGTCCGAAATGCTGGGCCAGGAAGACGTCCTGCAAGGCATCCTTGCGGTTGAAGATGATGGCCGGCCAGGCCAGCAGCCTGTGCGGCGACACGGCGCCCGACGGCGTGCGGCATCGCTGCGCGACCTCGGGTGCCGCCATGCAGCGGTAACGCATCACGCCCAGGGGTTCGGCAACGCAGCCGCGCATGGGCTCGACCAGTGTGCTGACGCAACCGATGACGTCGCCGCTCTTGAGCAGGTCGTGGGTGTGGTCCTGGTCGTCGATGACGATATCGAGCAGCAGGCGGTGTTTCTTCAGCACGGCCGCCACGCCGGGCAGGAACCAGCTCGCCGCCGAATCGGCATTGACGGCCACCGACAGGTTCTGCCAGCGCCCGCCGGCACGTGCACCGGTGCCGCCCTGCAACTCGGCGAGCAGGTCGGCCTCCATCAGCCGCACCTGCTTCACGTGCGCCAACAAGGCCTGGCCGGCGGCCGTGACATGCACGCGTTTGCCCCGCACCAGCAGCCGCTGGCCCATTTGCTCTTCCAGCGCCTTGATGCGCAGCGAGACCGCCGCCAGCGTCAACGACAAGGCTTGTGCGGCCGGGCCGAAACCACCGTGTTCGACCACGGCGGCCAGGGCATCGAGTTGGCGTGCGTCGAGCATGGTCCGGCCTCCTGGAAGATAGTTTTATTTAAGTGACTGGAGTTTAATTTAACAGTGCTTGAACCCGTGGCGAGGGCCGCCATACTTTCCAGGGTGCGCGGCGGGCCTTGCGGCTCCCCCGCGCCAATGCAGCATTCCCACCCAATCCCACCGATCATGGCCATGACCCTTGTCTATCCCACCTTCACCGCCGGCATGGTGCTGAGCATGTCGCTGATCATGGCCATCGGGCCGCAGAACGCGCATGTGCTGCGCATGGGCCTGCAACGCCAGCATGTCTGGCTCACCGTGGCCGTGTGCATGCTGTCCGACATGGTGCTGATCGGCCTGGGTGTGTTCGGCCTGGCGCAGCTCGGCGGCCTGTCCGACAAGCTGATGGGGGCGATGGTCGGTGCCGGGGCCCTGTTCCTGGCCGTCTACGGCTGGAAGGCGTTCCAGCGTTTCCTGCATCCGCAACCCGTGGCCGTGGGCATGGACGGCGCACGAACCGGGGCGCCGGCGATGACCCGCCGCCAGGCGGTATGGGCCGCACTGGCCTTCTCCTGGCTCAATCCGCATGCCTGGCTCGACACGGCCGTGTTGATCGGCAGCGCGTCGCTGGCCTACGGCGCGGGGGCCGGTGTCTTCGGCATGGGCGCCGCGGCCGGCTCGGTGGTGTGGTTTGCCGTGCTGGGTATGGCCACGTTCTGGCTCGGCCGCCGGCTCGACTCCCTGCATGTGTGGCGGGTCCTGGACGGCATGGTGGCGCTGATGATGTGGGGCACGGCCGGCTGGCTGGTCCTCAGCCTGTTCTGATCGCAGCGCGCGCCGGCGTCGCCCGGCCTGCGTATAGTCGTCGTCGGGATCGGTACGCGGCGGGCCGACACGCGCGAAGGCGGGCTGCGTGCGAAACCGTTCCGCGGCGGCAGCGGTGTGTCGCGATGCGCGACGGAGCCCGCTGCTCGACGCGCCAACGCAAGGACACGGCAGATGAAACTCGACATTGCGGGCCGCACGGCCCTGGTATTCGGCGGCAGTCGCGGCATGGGGCGCGCGTGTGCGCGGCAACTGGCGCTCGAAGGCGTGCAGGTGACGATTGCCGCGCGCACCGAAGCCAGCTTGCGCGAGGCCGGCACGGCGCTGGCGGCCGAGGCCGGCATCGCGGTGGCCCATGTCGTCGCCGACATCACGACGGCGGCCGGGCGTGATGCCGCTTTGGCCGCCTGCCCGTCGCCCGACATCCTGGTCAACAACGGCGATGGTTGCCCGCCCGGCGACTTCCGGGACTGGACGCAGCAACACTGGCACGACGCACTCGACGCGATGATGCTCGGGCCGATCGCGATGATGCGCCGCACGGTCGACCCGATGATCGAGCGTGGCTTCGGCCGCATCGTGAACATCGTCTCGCGCAGCGTGAAGGTTCCGCAGGCCGAACTCGGCCTGTCCAATGGCGCGCGGGCCGGACTGGTCGGTTTTGTCGCCGGCCTGGCCCGCCAGACGGTGCGGCACAACGTGACGATCAACAACATCCTGCCGGGGGCCTTTGCCACCGATGCGCAGCGCCACCATGTCGAGGCGCTGGCCAGGGCGGGCGGCGGGTCGTTCGACCAGTTGTGGCGCAAGCGCGGCCAGGCCAATCCGGCCGGACGATTCGGCCAGCCGGACGAGGTCGGCGCCTTGTGTGCTTACCTGTGTTCGGCCCACGCCGGCTACATGACCGGCCAGAGCCTGTTGATCGACGGTGGCGGTTACCCGGGGACCTTCTAGTTCCGCCGGCGTCGGCGCAGCGAGGCACGGCCGGGCGCAGGCAGCCCGAATGGGGTTGCAGCGGTCATGCCCGGCCTGGCAGGTGGCCGCACCATGCGTCCGTCGATGGCCGTTGGAATCCGAATATTGTTCGGTCATGTGTTGAACATGTGGTGAAACATTCGTTGTAAATGACGAGATACTAGCCATTGACTCAACCTTTAGGCCGATCATGCACACCATCACTCCGCTGTCCGATCCGACGCCGCTGCGCGCCGCCATCACCGCCGCCACCCGCACCCCCGAGCCCGCGTTGTTGCCGACCTTGCTGTCCGCGGCCACGTTGGCGCCGGCCCAGGCCAAGGCCGCCCATGCGCTGGCCTTGCGTATCGCCGGCGGTGTGCGCGAGCGCGCCCGGGCCAGTGGACGTGCCGGCCTGGTTCAGGGCCTGCTGCAGGAGTTCGCACTCAGCTCGCAGGAAGGTGTGGCCCTGATGTGCCTGGCCGAAGCCTTGCTGCGTATCCCGGACGCCGCCACCCGCGACGCGTTGATTCGTGACAAGATCGGTGACGGCGACTGGCAAAGCCACCTCGGCCAGAGCGCCTCGCTGTTCGTCAATGCCGCGTCCTGGGGCCTGCTGCTGACCGGCAAGCTGGTCTCCACGCACAGCGACAGCCGCCTGTCGAGCACGCTGCGCCAGGTCGTGGCCCGTGGCGGCGAGCCGCTGATCCGCCGCGGCGTGGACATGGCGATGCGCATGATGGGCGAACAGTTCGTGACCGGCGAGACGATTGCCCAGGCACTGGTCAACGCGCAGAAACGCGAGGCCCAGGGTTTCCGGTATTCCTACGACATGCTGGGCGAGGCGGCGATGACGGCCGACGACGCGCAGCGCTACCAGGCGGCCTACGCCAAGGCCATCGACGCCATCGGCGCCGCGTCCGCCGGGCGCGGTGTCATCGAGGGCCCTGGCATCTCGATCAAGCTCTCGGCGCTGCATCCGCGTTACACGCGCGCCAAGGTCGAACGCGTCATGCAGGAGTTGTATCCGCGGCTGCTGGCGCTGGCCGAGCAGGCGCGCCGGCTGGACATCGGCATGAACATCGACGCCGAGGAAGCCGACCGGCTCGAGATCTCGCTCGACCTGCTCGAGCGCCTGGCGTTCGAACCCTCTCTCGAGGGTTGGCACGGGTTGGGCTTCGTGATCCAGGCCTACCAGAAGCGGTGCCCCGCGGTGGTGGACTTCGTCGTCGACCTGGCACGGCGCAGCGGCCACCGGCTGATGATCCGCCTGGTCAAGGGCGCGTATTGGGACAGCGAGATCAAGCGCGCCCAGCTCGACGGGCAGTCGGGATACCCGGTCTACTCGCGCAAGCCATACACCGACGTGGCCTACATCGTCTGCGCGAAAAAGCTGCTGGCCGCCACCGACGTGGTATTCCCGCAGTTCGCCACGCACAACGCGCAGTCGCTGGCGTCCATCCTGGCCATCGCCGGTGACGACTACCGCAGTGGGCAATACGAGTTCCAGTGCCTGCACGGCATGGGCGAGCCGCTGTACGAGCAGGTCGTGGGACCGGTCGAGAAAGGCAAACTGGGCCGGCCCTGCCGCATCTATGCGCCGGTCGGACTGCACGACACCCTGCTGGCCTACCTGGTGCGCCGGCTGCTGGAGAACGGCGCCAACTCCTCCTTCGTGAACCGCATCGCCGACGAGAACGTGCCTTTGGCCGAACTGGCGCAGGACCCGGTGACGACGGTGCAGGCGATGGCCAGGGAAGACGGCGAGGTCGGACTGCCGCATCCGGCGATCCCGTTGCCGCGGCAACTGTACGGTGACGTGCGGCCCAATTCGGCGGGCATCGACCTGGCCGATGAATCGACGCTTTCGCAATTGACTCAGGCGTTCGTCGACGACGCCAGCCGGCAGTGGGACTCTGCGCCCTTGCTGGCGACAGATACGTCACCCGACGTTTCGGACTCCGAAGCCCAGGCGCTGCGCAATCCCGCCGCGCTCGACGACATCGTGGGCCAGGTGCGCGAGGCCACCGTGGCCGAGGTCGGCGTGGCGCTCGATGCCGCCACGCGGGCGGCACCGGCCTGGGCGGCGCTTGCGCCCGCCGAACGCGCGGCCGTGCTCGAGGCCGGCGCCGATCGCCTCGAGGCGGACACGTTCATGCTGTTGCCGCTGCTGACGCGCGAGGCCGGCAAGACTGCCGCCAACGGCGTGGCCGAGGTGCGCGAGGCGGTGGACTTCCTGCGTTATTACGCCTCCGAGGTCCGGCGCGATTTCGACGCTGCCACCCACCAGCCGCTCGGGCCGGTGGTGTGTATCAGCCCGTGGAACTTTCCGCTGGCCATCTTCACCGGCCAGGTGGCCGCGGCGCTGGCCGCCGGCAACGTGGTGCTGGCCAAGCCGGCCGAGCAGACGCCGCTGGTCGCCGCGGCGGCGGTGCGCGCGTTGCACGCGGCCGGTGTGCCGCGGGGTGCCCTGCAGTTATTGCCGGGCCGGGGCGAGACCGTGGGTGCGGCGCTGGTGGGTGATGCACGGGTGCATGGCGTGTTGTTCACTGGCTCGACCGAGGTGGCGCGTTTGCTGCAACGCGAACTCGCCGGCCGGCTGACGGCGGACGGCCAGGTCGTGCCGCTGATCGCCGAGACCGGTGGCCAGAACGCGATGATCGTGGACTCGTCGGCGTTGACGGAGCAGGCCGTGGCCGACATCGTGTCGTCGGCCTTCGACAGCGCCGGCCAACGCTGCTCGGCGCTGCGCCTGTTGTGTGTGCAGGACGACGGCGCCGACCGGCTGGTCGAGATGCTGCACGGCGCGGTGCAGGAACTGGCGGTGGGCGATCCGCGTCATCTGGCCACTGATGTCGGCCCGGTCATCGATGCCGAGGCCAAGGGCATCATCGAGAAACACGTGCAGACGATGCAGGGCAAGGGCTGCCGAGCCTGGCAGCCGGCGCTGGCACTGGACGCCGCTGCGCAAGAGAAGGGCCACTTCGTGGCGCCGACCGTGATCGAGATCGACAAGGTCGCCGACCTCGGGCGCGAGGTGTTCGGCCC
The DNA here is from genome assembly GCA_027214345.1 of Comamonadaceae bacterium G21597-S1. GTDB lineage: Bacteria > Pseudomonadota > Gammaproteobacteria > Burkholderiales > Burkholderiaceae_C > CAISIP01. The sequence continues at coordinate 490,531 of JAPWHR010000002.1, read as the reverse complement.
GGTGCTGCATGTGCTGCGGTACCGGCGCGAGCGGCTGGACGATCTGCTGGGTGCGATCAACGGCACCGGCTACGGACTGACGCAAGGCGTGCACACGCGTATCGACGAGACCGTGGCACAGGTGGTGTCGGCCGCACGCGCCGGCAATATCTATGTCAACCGCAACGTCGTGGGTGCCGTCGTCGGTGTGCAGCCATTCGGCGGCGAAGGCCTGTCGGGCACGGGGCCGAAGGCCGGCGGGCCGTTGTACCTGCTGCGCCTGCTGGCACAGCGGCCGGTGCAGGCCGCGCGCATGGCGGTCGCCCACGCCGGGCCGATGACCCGGCCAGCGGTGCGCGGCCTGTCTACCGAACCGCTGCCGGCACCGGCGTCGGCACCGGCCGCACTGGCGCAGTTGCGGGCGTGGGCCCAGGCCCAGGGGCGCAACACCCTGGCCGCGTATTGCGACCGCGCCGTGGCCGAATCGCCGCTCGGGCGCTGGCATGGCCTGCCGGGGCCTACCGGCGAGGCCAACCTGTATGCCGTCTTGCCGCGCGAGGCGGTGTTGTGCCTGGCGGCGCCAGGTCCGGTAGGTGACGCCGACCGCCTGTTGCAGCTGGCCGCCGTGCTGGCCGCCGGTAGTCGCGCGGTATGGCCGGCCGACGCGGCGGCCTTGCGCGAACGCCTGCCCGCCGACGTGCGCGAACGCATCACGCTCAGCGGCGACTGGTCGAACGCCCACACCCAGTTCGATGCCGCGTTGCACCATGGCGACGCGCCATCGCGCCAGGCCGCCGCGACCGCGCTGGCGGCACGCCCGGGGCCCATCGTCGGATTGACGGGGCTGACTTCCGGAGACACGCGGATAGCGCTTGAGCGCCTGGTGATCGAACGGTCGCTGAGCATCAACACCGCCGCCGCGGGAGGCAATGCGAGCCTGATGACGTTGGGCTGAAAGCCCGTCACCGCAGGCCATGGGCTTGCCGGTCGGCGATGGCGCCGGAAGCTGGCCCATGCCGGCCCCATGCTCGACGAAGCCCGGCCCGCCGTCGCGCAGGCCCGGTTGTGCGGTGTGTGCCGCTGTCTTGCCTGGCGGGCGGCCGCGTCAGCCAGCGGCCGTGCCCGACGGTGGTTCAGCGTGTGGAAGCCGGACCACCCGTTCGGCCCGCAGCTCGCGGATGCGCTCGTCCGCGTAATAGCCGCCGAACTCGGTGTAGCGCAGGAAGGGTCTGCCGCAAGCCACGCATTCCCAGACTTCGCAGCGGTTGTACGGGAACCAGTCGGGCGCGATCGGTGCATCGGCGGACCAGGCGTGGGTTCCGTGCGGATGGTATTCCTCGTAGGTCGGCTCCTCCTGGACGGGGTCCCGCAAGCTGCCAATGCGTCGCAGCAGCGATCGGTCGAAATCGCCGCTCAAGGATTCCCATGCCCTGCACACCAGCGCCGAGCATTGCCTGCACCCGGTGCGGTCGCCGCGTTCCTGCGCCACGACAAGAAGTTCGTCAGCCGTCATGAACCGAATTGTCGCCCACGCACAACGCCCGCCGCTGCCGGTGGGGATTCCATCCGCTCCTTGTTCTGGGCTAGACTGGTCGCAATTCCAACAGGCTGATGATGACAGCGCACCCTGGCAACGATGCTGGCGTAGAGATTCTTCTGGTTGACGCCGACGGGCATGCTCCGACGCGAGCCAACTGGCCTGACGCGTTTCTGGCCCATGGTCTGCGGCTGATCCGCATCGGCGACGATGCCCGGTTGTTGTCCCGGGTCGCACGGTGCCGGCCGGCGCTGGTCGTCTGTGATCTTGAACTGGCGTACGGCGATGGTTACGCCGTATGTGCCGCAGTCCGGTCCGATCCGGCACGGCGGTCGACACCGGTGCTGGTGCTCGCACGTCCCTCGACGATGACCGATCCGCAGCGACTGGTGGCCAGCGGCATCGACAGTTTCCTGCTGGAACCGGTCGACGTGGAGCACGTGATAGGCCAGGTGCAATTGCTGCTGGAGCGTCCGGCGTCGGCCGGCGCGGCGGCGGTGCCGGCGGACGAATCCATGCACCTGCGCCATCTCGCACACGCGGGTCTGGTGCATGCGGCGGGTGTCAGTGCCCAGCTGCAGCAGCGCGAGCGTGAGCTGGGACGCTCCAACAGCGTGCTGCAGGCCTTGTACCGGATGACAAGCGCCCTGAACCGGGCCAGCAGCGAACCGGAGCTGATCGAGACGGCGCTGGACTGCGCGCTCGAATTGCCCGGGGTGCGGGCCGTCTGGATTCAGATCCGCGAGGCCGACGCGTCGTTCCGGTTGGCGGGTGCCCGCAATCTGCCTCCCGCGCTGCGCGGGCCCGATGCATTCGAGGGCCCCTGCGAATGCAAGCGGCGGCTGCTCGAAGGGGTCGATGCGCCGATTGGCGGCGCCATCGAATGCGTCCGGCTGGCGCGGGCCACGGGTGATACCGGGGGTCTGCGCTACCACGCCAGCGTACCCTTGTGGCTGGGTGCCGAGCGACCCCTGGGCCTGATGAACCTGGTCGGCCCGGACCAGGGACTTTTCGCGCCAGAGGAACTCGAGGTGCTGCACAACGTGGGCAACCAGATCGCGGTCGCGCTGGAACGGGTCCGGCTGCATGGCAGGCTCGAGCATCTCGTGCGCGAGCGGACCGCCAAACTCGAACAGGAGATCGAGGAACGCAAGCGGGTGGAAGAACAACAGGCGCGGCTGGTCGCGATCATCGACGCCACCACGGACATGGTGGCGACCACCGGGGTCGACAGGGTTCCCTTGTATTGCAATCCCGCGGGTCGCCGCATGCTGGGCCTGGGAGCGGACGAGCCGCTGGCAAGCCTGGCCCCGTATCCGCCGCGCCTGGCGAGGATGATGCGCGACCAGGCGTTGCCGCATGCCATTGCCCATGGCTCCTGGAGCGGCGAGGCGGCATTCGTGCGCACCGATGGCCGGGAGGTACCGGTGTCGCAGGTCATCATCGCCCACAAGGACGCCGCAGGCGACATCGCGTTTCTGTCGACGATCTCCCGTGACATCACCGAGCACAAGCACAACCTCGACGCATTGCGTCGGATGGCCGAGGAGTTGCGTGTCGCGAACCAGGCGCTGGAGAACGAACGTGTTCATCTGGCGGAACGTGTCGAGGAGCGCACCGCCACGCTGGTGGCCGTCAATGCCGAACTGGCGCAGGCCAAGCAGGTCGCGGAGCAGGCCTCGCGTGTCAAGAGCGCCTTCCTGGCCACCATGAGCCACGAGATCCGCACGCCGATGAACGGCGTGATCGGCATGATCGACGTGCTGGCCGAAAGCGAGCTGACCGACGACCAGCGGGAACTGGTGGACACGGCCAGGCAGTCCGGCAACGCGTTGTTGGGCATCATCAACGACATCCTGGATTTTTCCAAGATCGAAGCCGAGCAACTGGTGCTGGACCTTGCGCCCGTCGCGCTGTTTGCGCTGGTCGAAGAGGTGTGCGACACCGTGTTGCCGCTGGCGGTGAGCAAGGGTGTGGATCTGTCGCTGTTCATGGCGCCGACGTTGCCGCAGGCCATCCTGGCCGACGACGTGCGTCTGCGCCAGATCCTCTACAACCTGCTGGGCAACGCGATCAAGTTCTCTGCCGACGATCCGGACCGGCCCGGCAAGGTGGCATTGCGCATGACGCAGAAGGAGGATGCGGCCTTGGTCATCGCGGTTTCGGACAATGGCATCGGCATGTCGGACGAGACCGTGGCCGGGCTGTTTCAGCCGTTCCGGCAGGCCGAGATCAGCACGACGCGCCGGTTCGGCGGCACCGGGCTGGGCCTGGTCATCTGCAAGCGCCTGGTGGACAAGATGGGCGGCAGCATCGCGGTGCGCAGTGCCCCGGGGGCAGGTTCCGTGTTCACGGTCACGCTACCGGTGGCGCTCGCGCCCGAGCAGCCGCAGCAGCCGATGCCGGAGCTGTCCGGTGTGACCTGTGTCCTGCTGCAGAGTCCGCGATTCGAGGCACAGGACCTGAGCGCCTATCTGGTGTCCGCCGGAGCGCGCGTGCATGTGCTGGCCGATGTCGCGGAGCTGTCGCCCGCGATCGACGCCGTTGCGGATGCGGCGCCACTGGTCGTCATCAGCCAGGCCGGGGTCCTGTCCGGCGCGGCGCGCGAAGGCCTGGCGCGGCAGCGCGACGTCCGTCACCTGCTGATCGGCAGCGGACGCCGCAAGCGCTCGCGCCTGGAGGATGGCCGCACCGTGGCGATCGACGGCGCTGCATTGCGGCAGCGGGACCTGCTGCAGTCGGTCGCCGTGGCCGCCGGCCGCTCGTCGCCGGAGATGTTCGAGCATCCGACCATCACCCGGCTCGCCGTCGATGTCGATCCACCGACGGTGGACGAGGCCCGCGCGCAGGGGCGATTGATCCTGGTTGCGGAAGACGACAAGGTCAACCAGCGCGTCATCCAGCGCCAGCTGGCTTTGCTGGGGTATGCCGCCGAGATCGCCGGCAATGGTGCGCAGGCATGGCGCCTGTGGCTGGACGGGACCTACGGCATGGTGTTGTCCGATCTGCACATGCCCGAGATGGATGGCCTGACCCTGACGCGCACCATCCGGGAGCACGAACGCGACCGGGGCTTGCGACACACGCCCATTGTCCTGGTGTCGGCCAATGCACTGCGCGGCGAAAAGACACGCGCCCTGGAGGCCGGCATCGACGACTATCTGACCAAGCCGGTGCCGTTGGTGCAGCTCAAGGCGACGCTGGCGCAATGGCTGCCGCCGCCGCTGGCGGCGGTCGAATCCGCGCCGCCGTCGCCCGCCGGGCTGGCGAACGCGGCGTCCGAGCCGGCGTCGGCGCTGGATGTCGATGTGCTGCGTCAGTTGGTGGGTGACGAGACCGATGTGCTGCGGGACTTCCTGCAGGAATACCGCGACTCCGCCCGCCGTCAGGCCGGCGAGTTGCAGGCGGCGTTCGAGCGTCAGGATGCGGCCGGCGCACGTGCCGTGGCTCACAAGCTCAAGACGTCGTCGCGCTGCGTCGGCGCGCTGGCGCTGGGCCAGCTGTGCGAACAACTGGAGAAAGCCGGCCGGGACGGGCACTGGCCGACGTTGTTGCGTTCCAAGGCGGAGTTCGAGCCGGCGATGGCGCAGGTGGATGCCGATATCGAGCGCTGGCTGGCGCAAAATGCATGACAGTGCCAATGGCAAACGGACGCATGCCATGAACCTGATGCTCGTCGACGACGAAGGCTTTGCCATCAAGATGCTGACCCGGCAACTGGCGCAGCTCGGCTACGACTGCGTGCAGGGGTACGAGCGGGCGGCCGACGCGATGGCCGTGCTCGACACGCATGCGCATGGTGTGGATCTGGTGTTCTGCGATCTCCAGATGCCGGAAATCGATGGTGTCGAGTTTGTCCGCCATCTCGCCCATGTCGGCTACCGGGGGGCCCTGGTCGTGGTCAGCGGCGAAGACGACCGTATCCTGCATGCGGCGGAGAAACTGGCGCAGGCCCATCGGATCCAGGTGCTGGGTGTCTTGTCCAAACCGGTCGAGCCACAGCGCCTGCGCCTCATCATGGACCGCTTCGACGCCCATCGCGACAGCGCCGACAGCAGGGGCAGCCATTTCTTTTCGGCCAGGGATTTCCGGCGTGCCATACATGACAAGGCGCTGGTCAATCACTACCAGCCCAAGGTCGCCATGGACACCGGCGCACTGCTGGGCGTGGAGGCGCTCGTGCGCTGGCAGCATCCGCAGGCGGGCCTGGTGTACCCGGATCAGTTCATCCCGCTGGCGGAAGAAAACGGCCTGATCGACGCGTTGACCGTGGCGGTGCTCGAGAAGGCGCTGGAGCAGGCACGGGCCTGGCAGGATGCCGGCTTGTCGCTGCACATGGCCGTCAACGTGTCGATGGACAATCTGTCCGCACTCGACTTCCCGGACATGGTGACGGAGCAGGCCGCACGGGCCGGTGTCGCGCTGACCGCGCTGACGCTGGAGGTGACGGAGTCGCGGCTGATGCGGGACATGCGCACCCAGCTGGACACGCTGGCACGGCTGCGCCTGCGGCGGGTCAGCCTGTCGATCGACGATTTCGGCACCGGTCATTCGTCGCTGGTGCAACTGCGCGACCTGCCGTTCAACGAGCTCAAGCTCGACCGGGGTTTTGTCACCGGAGCGGCCCACAACGAATCCCTCAAGGCCATTGTCGCGGCGACGTTGGCGATGGCCGGCAAGCTGGGCATGACCTCGGTTGCCGAAGGGGTGGAGACACTGGAGGACTGGACGCTGTTGCACGCGCTCGGGTGCGACGTGGCCCAGGGTTATTTCGTTGCCCGGCCGATGCCCGCGCAGGACCTGCCCGGATGGCTGCAGGAGTGGAAGTCCCGTTGGCGCGGCCTGGCGATCGGGATGTCGGCATGAGCCCGCGGGCATCGATCCTGATTGCGTCCGACGTTGCCGGTGACGCCGAGATGGTGCGCAGGCTGCTGTGGGACGAATTCCCGGACGTGAACAAGTCCGTCGACCCGGAACAGGCCGTACAGGATTTCGAGAAGCACCGGCCGAACGTGCTGATCCTGGCCTTCAACCGGCTGGACAAGGCGGAGCTGTATTACCTGGGCCTGTACCGGCTCGGCACATTGGCGCAGTCGTTGGCCCATCGCACCGTCCTGCTGTGTGGCAGGGAAGACCTGCAGCGGGTGTATGCCTTGTGCCGCAAGCAGTACTTCGACGACTATGTGCTGTTCTGGCCCATGGGAAACGACGCGCCGCGCCTGCCCATGGCGGTGCACCATGCGCTGCGCCGAACCGACGGAGCTGGCGGCAGTGGCCCGTCGGTGGCCGAGTTCGCGAAGATGGTGCGCAAGCTCGCCGACCTGGAAACGCAACTGGAGCAATTCGCGGCGCGCGGCGTCGAGAAGATCGACGGCGCCTCGCGCGCGCTGCAGAACGCCCCGGAGGCGGGTGCCGCACTCGACGGGTTGTCGCGCAGCCTGTCCCAGGGTGAGTTGCGCGGCATCGTCGACGTCAAGGACCAACAGGGGCTGGCGCGCGAGATCGACCGGCTCAAGGCCGTCGAATTGGCGGTGCGGCGCAAGACGATCGAATCCGCGGTCGAGCCGATTCGCGGCTGGGCCAGCGCGATCAAGGACGAGTTGCAGCCCGGCCTGCAGACGATCCGCAGCTTGCAGAAGCTGGCCGATCGAGTCCGGCCCTTGCTGCTGCTGGTCGACGACGACGAATTCCAGCACAAGCTGTTGCGCCGCATGCTGGCGGATGTCGACTGCGACCTGGTGTCGGCCTTGTCGGGGCGCGACGCCATGGCCGCACTGCGCAATTGCCGGCCGGACCTGATCCTGATGGACGTGCAGTTGCCGGACTTGCATGGCGTGGAACTGACGCGTCGCATCCACGCGAGCGATCAGTTCGCCAGGTTGCCGATCCTGATGATCACCGGCCAGAGCGACAAGGGCGTGGTGGTCGAGAGCATCAAGGCCGGTGCAAGCGGGTTCCTCGTCAAGCCGATCGCCAAGGACTTGCTGCTGGCCAAGATCCGGACCGTTCTGCAGGGGCCTGCCGCCGACGGCGTGGCCTGAGCGGCACGCCGCAGCCGGCCCGGCATGGCCAGCGGCCCGTTCCATGCAACGATCCGCGCCGATGCTGGGCGGGTGTGCCGCGCCGAAGCGACCCGTTTCCGGCAACGGCCCGAGGCAGCGCGTCGAGCCAGTGCACAATGGCCTGCTGACCGAAGGAGATCCCACGCCATGAGCACCGAACTCGGACGCCTCGAAGACCTGCCAGCCGACTACCGCGAAGCGCTGACCGAACGCAACCTGGTGCCTTTGTGGCCCAACCTGCGCGGCGTGTTGCCGCCCGGCAAGCCGCGGCCCAGGACCCGCGCGACGCACTGGCCGTATGCATCCATCAAGCCGCTGCTGCTGCAGGCCGGCGAACTCACGCCGATCGAAAAGGCCGAGCGCCGGGTGCTGGTGCTGGCCAATCCGGGCCACGGCCTGGACAACATGCAGGCCAGCGCCGCGATGTACCTGGGCATGCAACTGCTGTTGCCGGGTGAATGGGCACCATCGCACCGGCACACGCCCAACGCGGTGCGCATGGTGGTCGAGGGCGAGGGCGCCTGGTCGCTGGTGGACGGCGAGAAATGCCCGATGTCGCGCGGCGACCTGATCCTCACGCCCACCGGCCTGTGGCACGAACACGGCCACGATGGCACTGAGCCGGTGATCTGGCTCGACGTGCTCGACCTGCCGCTGGTGTATTACATGGAGGCGAGTTACCACGTCAACAGCGATCGCCAGACGGTCATCGCCGGCCATGGCGAGAACCGGCACGCGCGCGGCGGTCTGCTGCCGACACTGGTGTTCGAGCGCTCGAACCGGGCCTATCCGATGCTGCGTTACCCCTGGGCCGATGCGCGTGCCGCGCTCGAGTCGCTGGCGGCCGACCAGCCGGATCTGGAAGCGGTGCAGATGACCTACGTGAACCCGCAGACCGGCGCCCATGCCGAGAACATCCTCGGTTTCTACGCCATGATGCTGCGCCCGGGGCAGACGCTGACGCTGCCGGCGCGCAGCCCGGCCATGATCTTCCATCTGATCGAAGGCGGTGCCACGGTGCAGGTCGAGCAGCAGCGGTTCGGGCTGGCCGAGGCCGATACCTGCTGCGCGCCGGGATACGTACCGGTCACTTTGGCCAATACCTCGGCCTGCGCTCCCGCCTTCCTGTTCGTCGCCGACGAGACGCCCTTGCATCAGAAGCTCGGGGTGTACGAGACGCGCGCCTGACGGGCGCACGGCGCTGCGCATGGCGGGGCCCGGGCCGCGCGGCGGGCATCCGGCGCGCCGATCCGGTTTGCGCGCGGCGCGCGCATGACCTGCGTGGCATACTGTTCGCGCACGATCGACGCTGCCTGTGCCGCTGCGCCGATGCGGGTGGAACATGCGTCATCGGCGGTCGCGGCGGTAGCCGCAACGCAAGCTGTCCAGAGGAATACCTGATGAAAATCCATCTGAGCTGGCTGGGTGCCTGGGCCCTGGGTCTGGTCGCCAGCTGTGCCACGGCGGCCATGCCGATCTTCGATTCGCACCTGCATTACAGCCATGATGCCTGGGAGCAGTTGCCGCCCAAGGCGGCCGTCGACATCCTGCGCAAGGCGGGCCTGCGCGGCGCGATGGTGTCGAGCAGCAGCGACGACGGCACGCAGAAGTTGTTCGCCGAGGCGCCCGACCTGGTGATCCCGGTGCTGCGGCCGTACCGCCAGCGCGGCGAGATCAGTTCCTGGGTGCGGGACGCGACCATCGTGCCGCACCTGGAGTCGCGGCTCAGGACGAACCGGTATGTCGCCATCGGCGAATACCATGTCTATGGCGCCGACGCCGACCTGCCGGTGGTGCGCCGTGTCGTCGAACTGGCGCGCGAATACAAGCTGTTCCTGCATTCGCATTCGGATGCCGACGCCATCGAGCGCCAGTTCAAGCAGGACCCGCAGGCCCGGATCCTGTGGGCGCATTCCGGCTTCGACGCGCCGGACAAGGTGCGTGCCATGCTGCGCAAGTACAAGAACCTGTGGTGCGACCTGGCGTTTCGCAGCGACCATGCCAGCGGCGGCAAGGTCGAGCCGGCCTGGCGCGCCGCGTTCCTGGAGTTTCCGGATCGTTTCATGGTCGGCACCGATACCTTCACGCCCGAGCGCTGGCATTTCGTGGTGGAACACGCGAACTGGACCCGCCAGTGGCTGGCCGACCTGCCCACCGACGTCGCCGAACGTATCGCCTACAAGAACGGCGAAGCCGTGTTCGGCTCCATGCTCAAGCCGCAGTGACGGCCCTCAACTGGCAGCGCGTCGCCGTGCGCATCGCGCTGCTGCCCGCACTGGCGACGGCCGTGATGGCCAGCACGGCTTTCGCGTCCTGCCCCTTGCCGTCGACGGCGCTGCGCCAGGGCGCCGTGCAGGCGGCCTGGGCGCCCGACACCCCGCCCATCAGCGTCGGCCGCCATTTCACGATCCAGGTCCGGCTGTGTCCGGCCGACGCCGTGCTGGCGCGCGTCGATGCCACCATGCCGGCGCACCGCCACGGCATGAACTACCGGCCGAGCATCAAGGCCATGGGCGCGGGCCTGTGGCATGTCGAGGGCCTGATGTTCCACATGCCGGGTGCATGGGAACTTCGGCTGGACGTACAGGCCGGCGGACGCACGGAGACGCTGCGCGATGCCGTGACGCTGCCGTGAAGCGCGCGCCCGCGCCCGACCCGCAAGCGGGCGCCACGCGCCGCAGTGCCGCGGCGGGACTCCGGGCCTGGCTGGTCGGGCTGCTGTTGCTGCCGGCATGGTGCGGCGCCGTCGATTTCACGGCCGACGAACGCGCAAGGATCCTTTCGCACGGACCCTGGCCGCCGGCGCGCGTGGCGGACGCCAGCAATCGCGCCGACGGCCGGGCCGACGCCATCGCGCTCGGCCGGCGCCTGTTCACCGATCGGCGGCTCTCGGCCGGCGGCGAGCTGGCGTGCAGCAGTTGCCACGATCCGGCGCGCGGCTTTCAGGACGGCCGGCGGTTCACGCGCAATCACCGCAATACACCGGCCTTGTTCGACCTCGCGTACGCGCGCTGGTACGGATGGGACGGCGCGCAGGACTCCTTGTGGGCCGCGACACTCAGGCCGATGACGGCGCCCGACGAACTGGCCGCGACGCCGCAGCAGGTGATGCGGCTGCTGCGCGCCGATGCCGGGCTGCGCATCGCCTACCGGCAGGTGTTCGGTGCGCCGCCTGACACGGAGCGCGTGCTGGTGGACATGGCCAAGGCCCTGGCCGCCTACCAGGCCACGCTGGTGTCCCCGCGCACGCCGTTCGATGATTTCCGGGACGCACTGGTGCAGGGCGACGCGGCCGCGGCCGGCCGATATCCGCCGTCGGCCCAACGCGGCCTGAAACTGTTTGTCGGCGAGGCGCGTTGCTGGTTCTGCCACACCGGGCCTGCATTCACGAACGGCGAGTTCGCCGACATCGGCCGACCGTTCTTCACCCGCCAGGGCGCCGACCCCGGGCGCTGGGGAGGCCTGAAGCAGTTGCTGGCGTCGCCGTACAACCGGCTCGGACCCCACAACGACGCGGGAGCCAACGATCCGCAGGCGGTGGCGACACGGCATGTCACGATGGAGCCGCGCCATTTCGGCGAGTTCAAGGTGCCGGGGTTGCGTGGCCTGCGTGCCACGGCGCCGTATTTCCACGACGGCAGCGCCGCGACGCTGGATGCTGTCGTGGACCACTACGCGGACCTGGACGAGTCGCGGCTGCACGCGGACGGCGAGCGCATCCTGCGTGCGCTGCGGCTCACGCCGGAGCAGCGACAGGACCTGGTCGCCTTCCTCGCCACGCTCAGCACGCCGTGACGGGCAAGCCGCGCGCCCGGCGCTTGCGGGCGGCCGGTGTGCAGCGGCCCGCGCCGCGCGTCATTTTCCCGCCGGCTCCAGCGTCAGCAGCGTCATGGCGCCATTGGCGTTCTCGACGGTGAAGCGCACCTTGTCACCGACCTTGACCGTCTGCAGCATGGCGGGATCCTTGACCTGGAACACCATGGTCATCGGCGGCATGTCCAGGTTCTTGATTTCGCCGTGCTTGAGCGTGATCTTCTTGGCGCCGAGGTCGATCTTGCGCACCTCGCCATCGGCCATCGGCATGTCGGCCATGGCCGCGGTGGCGAAAGTCAGGGCAAGCGTTGCGAGCAGTTGGGTGGTTTTCATGATGGTTCCTTGAAACGTTGATGGTGATGGCGCGGTGATCGACCCGCCAGCAGGAATTGACCGGGTCGTTGCTTGAATGTCTATTTGGCGGCTACCGTGATTTTTCCGACCATGCCGGCCTGGTAGTGGCCGGCGATCAGGCACGCGAAGTCGAACCTGCCGGCCTTGTTGAAGGTCCAGACGATGGTGCCGGTCTTGCCGGGGGCGACGTGCGCCATATAGGGTTCGTCGTGTTCCATGTTCGGGAACTTCATCATCAGCGCAGCATGTTCGTCCAGGTCCTTCCTGGTGCCGATGACGAACTCGTGCATGACCTTGCCGTCGTTCTTGAGCACGAACTTCAGCGTGTCGCCTTGCTTGACGTCGATTTTTTCCGGCGAGAAACGCATCGTGTCGGTCATCGACACCGAGATGGTGCGTTTCACCGCCTTGGCGTCGCCGGCCACGCCCCAGGGCTTTTGCTCCTTCACGACGGGCGTGTCCTTCTTGGCATGCGCGGTGTCGCCGTGCGCCAGAGCCATGCCGCTGGCGGCGACGAGGCTCGTGGCGAGCACGATCTTGAACAGTTGTTTTATGGGTGTTCCTTGCGTCATTGCGATCTCCTGTGCGTCACGGATTGGGTGTTGGCGAATCGGGTTGAGGGGGCGCCGCTGCATCGTGCGATGTAGTCGCACGTCAATGGCCGCGGTGCGAACCCGCGCCGGGCTTGCGAACCGTCAGCGTGGTGCCGGGGGGAGTGGGGGCCGACGCGTGGACCGGCGGGTTGTGCAGCCCCGGCACCGTGCCAGCGGCGGCGGCCGCCTCCGACTGGAAGCGTGCCGGCTCCGGCAAGTTGCCGGTCCACTCGAACGATTGCGTGCCGGCCGGCTGCCGGTACCAGCCCGGGTTGCTGTAGTCACCGGGCTTCTGGTCGCGGCGCACCTTGAGCATGCTGAACATGCCGCCCATCTCGATCGGCCCGTAGGGGCCGGTGCCGGTCATCATCGGCAGTGTCTGGTCGGGGATCGGCATCTGCATCTCGCCCATGTCGGCCATGCCGCGTTCGCCCATCACCATGTAGTCGGGCACCAGCTTCTGGATCTTGGCGACCAGGCCGCGGTGGTCCACGCCGATCATGTTGGGCACGTCGTGGCCCATCGGGTTCATCGTGTGGTGGCTCTTGTGGCAATGGAAGGCCCAGTCGCCTTCCTCGTCGGCCAGGAAGTCGATCTGGCGCATCTGGCCGACCGCGATGTCGGTCGTGACCTCGGGCCAGCGTGAGCCCGGCGGCGTCGGCCCGCCGTCGGTGCCGCTGACGACGAACTCGTGCCCGTGCAGGTGGATCGGGTGGTTGGTCATCGTCAGGTTGCCGATGCGGATGCGCACCTGGTCGCCCTGGCGCACGTTGAGCGAATCGATGCCGGGAAAGGCTCGGCTGTTCCAGGTCCACAGGTTGAAGTCCGTCATCGTGTTGGGCATGGGTGTCGTGCTGCCCGGGTCGATGTCGTAGGCGTTGAGCAGGAAGCAGAAGTCGCGTTGCACCTCCTGGATCAGGGGATGCTTGTCCTTCGGATGCGTGACCCAGAAACCCATCATGCCCATCGCCATCTGCGTCATCTCGTCGGCGTGCGGGTGGTACATGAAGGTACCGGGCCGGCGCGCGACGAACTCGTAGACATATGTCTTGCCCACCGGTACCGCCTTCTGGTTCAGGCCGCCGACACCGTCCATGCCGTTGGGCAGGCGTTGTCCGTGCCAGTGGATGGTCGTGTGTTCGGGCAGCTTGTTGGTCAGGAAGATGCGCACCCGGTCGCCTTCGACGACCTCGATCGTCGGGCCCGGGCTCTGACCGTTGTAGCCCCACAAGGTGGCGTTCATGCCCGGTGCGATCTCGCGCACCACGGGTTCGGCCACCAGGTGGAATTCCTTGACGTTCTGGTTCATGCGCCAGGGCAAGGTCCAGCCGTTCAGGGTCACGACCGGGTTGTAGGGTCGCCCGGTTTGTGGCACCAGCGGCGGGGCGGTGTCGGGTTTGCCCATCATGACGGGCTCGGGCAGGGCGGCCATGGCCACGCGGCTGACCGATGCGGCAGCCACGGCTGTCATTGCCGCACCGCCGAAGAAGTTGCGTCGATTCATTGTGCTTGTCTCGTGTGGGTTTGCAGGTGCACGCGGTGCATCGCGTTCAGTGGCCGGCGGCAGCATCGCCGCCGCCGCCAACTGCGCTTGCGGTCGCACCTGCGATGGCGCCGGGACTGGTGCCGGTCAAGGCCGTCTGCAGGTCGGTCTCGGCCAGCCAGAAGTCCCGCTGGGCTTCGATGGCGCTGTTGACCGCCATCACCTGGGCCCGGCTGTCGGCCAGCAGGTCCCAGGTGCTGGCCAGCATGCCGTTGTAGCGCAGCAGCATTTCCTCGCCGATGAACTTGCGCAGAGGCACCACGTCGTCGCGGTAGTGGCGGGCCAGGTCGTAGGCGGTGCGGTAGGCGAAATACGCTTCCCGCGCTTCCGAGCGGGCGTTGACGGCCGTCTCCTGCACCCGTGCGGCCGATTGCAGGTACACGGCGCGTGCGCGCGCGTTCCGTGCGCCGCCCCAGTCGAACAAGGGCAGCGGCAACTCCAGTTCGACACCACGGTTGGACGCCTTGGTTCCGGCGTCGTTGTCGAACACGCTGTTGCGGATCAGGCCGATCGACATGCCGTCGACATAACCGGTGACCCTGGTGAAACCCATCTGCTCGGCCACGTAACGCGACTCGGCCATGGCCGATCGCACGTCGAGGCGTTCGCGCAGCGCACGCGCCTCGATGTCGGTCATGGGCGTCACGTCCTTGGGCAGGTCGGGCAGGCGCTCGGCCAGCCGGAAGTTGGCCTGCGCGCCCCACAAGCCCATCAGCCGGGTCAGCCGTTCGCGCGCGCTGAACGCCGCCTGTTCGGCGCGGGCCAGTTGCGCGGTGGCGTCGCTGAGCGTCAGCTGCTCGCGCGCCTGGCGCAACTTGCTCCAGTTGCCGACCCGGGCCATGCGCCGGGCCAGTTCGTCACCGGCCTCGGCAGCTTCCTTGGCGTCGCGCATGTACACCGCCGTCTGCTGCGCGGCAACCGCGGTGATCCAGGCCTTGCGCGTATGGGCCGCGAGCCGGATCACGTCCTGCGCGGCCTGTAACTTGGCCAGTTCATGTTGCTGCGTCTGCCACTGGTATTTCCAGGGCAGGGTCAGCAGGCCGACCAGATTGAACGTCAGCATGCGCTCGATCTCGACCTCGTCACCCATGCGCAACCGGGCGATCGAGAAGTGCGGATTGGGCAAGGTACCCGCCTGCACCCGCAACGCGTCGCTGACACCCAGCGTGGCGAGGGATCCACGAAGGCTGGCGTTGTTGAGCAGCGCGATGCGCACCGCCGACTCGGCATCGACGGGCGCCTTGAGCAATTCGGCCACGGCGGCCTGTGCGGCGGGCGTGTCCTGCGGTGCCAGCCGCGCGTCGACGGTGCCAGTCTTGCCGGCGACCAGGGCCTGCACGTCGGCGGTGCCGCCGTCCGGCGACACGGAGGCGCAGCCGCCCAGCACGGCGACGGCCAATGCCGCGGCCGACAGGCGCGACGCCCGGCGTGCGAAGAAGGTCTTCTTGCGTTCGGGATTCATGGTTTGCCGCTTTCCGTGGCAGCAGGTGTCGCGGGTGCATGCTTCTGCTGCGCCGCTTCCCATTTCAGGATGTCGATGTGGCCGCGCAGGAACTGGCCGACCTGCGCGTTGGCGGCCTTCCAGTCCAGCGTCTCGGTCTCGACGCCGGTCGGTGTGTCCTTGAATACCGACCGGTACTGGACGCTTGGAACCGGTGCGGCCGGGTCCGTTGGTGATTGCGCGTGGGCGGCGAGGGGCAGGCAGGCCAGTGCGCCGCACAACGACAAGAGGGTTTGCTTCATGGCTGACTCCAGGGCAGCGGGTTGCGTGGCCGATGGCCACAGATCCGCGCACGTAGCCCGGTTTCAGGCAGCGCGCGGACGAACTAAGGCTGGGGGAGTCAGGAAATGGGCGGCTTGAGGCCCGGCGCGCGATCGGCGCTGGCAAAGCGGGATTGCGCCGTCAGTGGCGCTGCCGTCATCGGCTCGGTGGCCTCCGTGCCCACGAGCGGCACGGTGATGGCCACGGTATGGCAGGTCTGGCAGACGGTGCAGGTCTGGCAATGGGCGTCCGACACCGTGGCGTCGCCGTCCGCATGGTCGGTGCAGTCGCCGCTTGCGGCGGCGTGTCGCTGGTGGTCGGCCGCCGCGCCATGGTGGGCATGCGCATGCGTGGCGCCTGTCGCCGTCTCGGGCGCCGACGCATGCGCCATGCCGCCGGGCAGCGCCATCTGCATGGCCATGGCGTCGCCGACCCACCCGCGCAACGGCAGCAGGGCGATCATCAGTATGAAAAAGAATCGGCGCACCGGAGAATGATAGCGTCGGCCGCAAGAAGTTCATTCTTTTGCCGGCGATGGCCTTGGCCGGCCACAACGCTCGTCGCTGGTGCCGGGCCGGCGCACGCAGATCCGGATCGCCATTGACACTTGATGCGATCATCCGTATTCTGTATACAGACTTCAGAGCGCGACCGCCCGCCGGTCCATCCCGATGCCCGCACAACTCATCCGGCTCGATCCCGCCCCCGACCTCGTCGAGCAGGTCTACGCGCGTCTGCTCGACGCCATCAGCGACGGGTCGCTCGCGCCGGGCCAGCGCATCACGCAGGAGGACATTGCGGCGCAGCTGGCGGTGTCGCGCCAGCCGGTGCTGCAGGCGCTGCGCCTGCTCAAGAAGGACGGTTTCGTGCGCGACGCGCCGGGTCGGGGCCTGCTGGTCGCGCCGCTCGATCCGGCCTGGATCGTCAAGGTCTACCAGGTGCGCGGAGCGCTCGATGCGCTGGCGGCGCGGCTGGCGGCTGCGCAGCGGTTGCGCATCGACACCAAGCTGATCGCGCAGGGCCGCAAGGCAGCGCGGGGCAAGGACGTGCGGGCCATGATCGACGCCGACCTTGCCTTTCATGACGCGATCTACCGCGCCTCGGGCAACGACCTGATCGCGCAAAGCGCGCATGCGCATTGGCGTCATCTGCGCCGTGTCATGGGTGCGGTGCTGCAGCAGTCCGGGCAACGCGAGGCGTTGTGGGACGAACACGAAGCGATTGCCGATGCGATCGCGCGGGGTGACGGCGATGCCGCCGCCGCGCTGATCACCGGTCATGCCGAGCGTGCCAGCGACAACCTGACCGACATCCTGAACCACGTACTGGCCGAGCGCCAAGGAGACACACGATGAAACTGACTGCGGAGCAACATGCGCAATTCGAGCGCGACGGCTATCTGTTTTTCCCCGGCCTGTTCAAGCCCGAGGAGGTCAAGACCCTGACCAATGCGGTGCCGGAGCTGTACAGCCGGCGCGAGGCCTACAACGTGCGCGAGAAAGGCAAGGATGCGGTGCGCACGAATTTCGCCGCCCACATGGTCAGCGAACCGTTCGCACGGCTGGCGCGCCATCCACGCATGGTCGAACCGGTGCAGGAGTTGTTCGACGAGCCGCTCTACATGCACCAGTTCAAGATCAACGGCAAGATGGCGTTCGAGGGCGACGTGTGGCAATGGCACCAGGACTACGGCACCTGGCTCAATGACGACATGATGCCGACCGAACGCGCGATGAACGTCGCGATCTTTCTCGATGACGTCAACGAATTCAACGGGCCGCTGATGTTCATTCCCGGCAGCCACAAGAAAGGTGTCGTGGACGCGAAACACGACCTGACCACGACCAGCTACCCGTTGTGGACCGTCGACAACGACCTGATCCGTCAGCTGGTTGAACGCGCCGGTGGCAAGAACGGCGGCATCGTCTCGCCCAAGGGGCCGGCCGGCTCGATGATTCTGTTCCACAGCTGCCTGGTGCACGCATCGACCAGCAACCTGTCGCCGTGGAACCGGGTCAGCGTCTACCTGAGTCTGTGCGCGGTCAGCAACCATATCCGCCGCCACAAGCGGCCGGAATACATCGCGCACCGCGACTTCACGCCCATCGCCTGCCTGCCCGACGACTGCCTGCTCAAGGACTATCCGGTCGACGTACCGTGGAAGGACGGCATGCCGGCCAGTGCCTTGCAGACCTCGTCGGTGCCATTCGGCGAGATGAAGGAGGCCGCATGAGCCTTTTTGCACAATTGCAGCGCCGCGCCGCCGAAGGACGGCCGGTGCGGGTCGGCCTGATCGGCGCAGGCAAGTTCGGCTCCATGTACCTGGCGCAGATCCCGCGCACACCCGGCGTGCACCTGGTCGGTATCGCTGACCTGTCGCCGGATGCGGCGCGCACCAACCTGGCGCGCGTCGGCTGGGAGCCGCAGCGCACGCAGGCGGCATCGCTCGACGATGCGGTGAAAAGCGGCACCACCCACATCGGCGAGGACTGGCAGGCGCTGGTGCGGCATCCGGCCATCGATGTCGTGGTCGAATGCACGGGACACCCGATCGCGGCGGTCGACCACTGCCTGGAGGCGTTCGCCCACGGCAAACACGTGGTCAACGTGACAGTGGAGGCCGACGCGTTCTGCGGCCCGTTGCTGGCGCGCAAGGCCATGGACGCCGGTGTTGTCTATTCGCTGGCCTTCGGTGACCAGCCGGCGCTGATCTGCGACCTCGTCGACTGGGCGCGCACCTGCGGCTTTCCGGTCGTGGCTGCCGGGCGTGGGCACAAATGGTTGCCGCATTTCTGCGAGTCCACGCCCGAGACGGTCTGGGGCAACTATGGCCTGACGCCGGAGCAGGCAACACGGGGTGGCCTGAACCCCAAGATGTTCAACAGTTTCCTCGACGGCTCGAAGCCAGCGATCGAATGCACGGCGGTGGCGAACGCGACCGGGCTCGCGGTGCCGTCCAATGGCTTGTTGTACCCACCGGCCAGCGTCGAGGACATCCCGTTCGTGACCCGGCCGCGGGCCGAAGGCGGCGTGCTCGAACGCAAGGGCATGGTCGAAGTGATCTCGTCGCTCGAATCCGATGGCCGCAAGATCCCGTACGACATCCGCATGGGCGTGTGGGTGACGGTCGAGGCCGAGACGGAATACGTCAAGAACTGCTTCGAGGAATACAACGCCCACACCGATCCCAGCGGGCGTTATTTCACGCTGTACAAGCGCTGGCACCTGATCGGCCTGGAGGTCGGCATGTCGGTGGCGTCGGTGGCGCTGCGCGGTGAACCCACCGGCGTGGCGACCTGCTGGAACGCCGATGTCGTGGCCACTGCCAAGCGGGATCTGCAACCCGGCGACAGGCTCGATGGTGAAGGCGGCTACACGGTATGGGGCAAGCTGCTGCCGTCCGACACCTCGGTGCAGCTCGGTGGCCTGCCGCTGGGCCTGGCGCACGATGTCACGCTGGTGCGCCCCGTCCGCAAGGGCCAGAGCCTGTGCTGGGCCGACGTCGCGATGGACACGACGACCCATGCCTACACGATTCGCAGGCAGATGGAGGCGATGTTCGCCGAGCCACAGCGCAAGGCGGCGTGAGCCGGCGGCGGCCGGGCCTGCAGGGTCGAGGCGGCCGCCCGGTTGCCAGAACGCGTCCGGCGCGCGAGCCGCACGCGTGGCTTCAGCGCCCCCGGGCCTTGCGCCAGGCCGCGAAGTCGTCCCTGGACTGCTGCTGCGTGGCCGGATACAGGCCGATGATGGAGCGGCCCTTTCGGACTTCCTCGGTCACGAAGTCCTCGTAGGCCGTCATCTCGACCGCTTCAATGGCGACTTCGTCGGCCAGGTGCGCCGGGATCACGAACACGCCTTCACGGTCGCCGACGATGACGTCGCCCGGGAACACGGCAACGTCGCCGCAGCCGATCGGCACGTTGATGTCCATCGCCTGGTGCAGCGTCAGGTTGGTCGGCGCCGAGGGCCGGTTGTGGTAGACCGGGAACGGCATCTCGGCCAGTTCCGGTGAATCGCGGAATCCGCCGTCGGTAACGACGCCGGCGGCGCCGCGCACCATCAACCGCGTGATCAGGATCGACCCGGCGGATGCGGCCCGGGCATCCTTGCGGCTGTCGATGACCATCACCGCGCCCTCAGGGCATTGGTCGACGGCCACGCGTTGCGGGTGTTTCGGGTCCTGGAACACGGTGATCGGGTTCAGGTCTTCGCGCGCCGGGATGTAGCGCAGCGTGTAGGCCTCGCCGACCATGGTCGCGGCCTTCGGATTGAGCGGCCGCACGTCCTGGATGAACTGGTTGCGCAGGCCGCGCTTGAACAGTGCGGTGCACAAGGTGGCGGTGCTGACGGTCTTGAGTTTGTCGCGGGTCGCGGGATCGAGTGCCATGGTGATGTTCCTGGTTGTCAATGGATGGCCGGTTCGCTGACCGGCGCGCCGAATGATGTTTCGAGGTAGTCGAAGTCGCAGCCCTTGTCGGCTTGCAGGATGTGCTGGCTGAACATGTGGCCATAACCCCGTTCGAAACGTTTCGGCGGCGGTGTCCATTCGGCCTTGCGCCTGGCCATTTCGGCGTCGTCGATGTCCAGGTGGATAGTGCGTGCCGGGACGTCGATGCTGACGATGTCGCCGTTGCGCACGAGCGCGAGCGCGCCGCCGACGTAGGCCTCGGGCGACACATGCAATACGCAGGCGCCGTAGCTGGTGCCGCTCATGCGTGCGTCCGAGATGCGCAACATGTCGCGCACGCCCTGCTTCACCAGCTTGGTCGGGATCGGCACCATGCCCCACTCCGGCATGCCGGGGCCGCCTTGCGGGCCGGCGTTGCGCAGGATGATGACGTGGTCTTCGGTGACGACCAGGTCCGGATCGTCGATGGCCTTCTTCAGGCTGGGATAGTCGTCGAACACCATGGCCGGACCGCTGTGGCGCAGGAACTTCTCGCTGCAGGCGCTGGGCTTGATGACGCAGCCGTCGGGTGCGAGGTTGCCGCGCAACACGGCGAGTGCGCCTTCCTGGTAGATCGGCTTGTCCAGCGGGCGGATCACGTCGTCGTTGTAGACCTCGGCGCCTTCGAGGTTCTCGCCCACGGTCTGGCCGGTGACGGTGAGTGCATCGAGGTGCAACATGCCGCCGTCACGCAAGCGCGCCATCAGGCCGCGCATGCCGCCGGCGTAGTAGAAGTCCTCCATCAGGTACTCCGTACCGCTGGGCCGGATGTTGGCGATCACCGGCACCTTGCGGCTGAAGGCGTCGAAATCGTCCAGCGATACCGCGCAGTGTTCGCCGGCGCGGCGCGACATTGCCACCAGGTGGATGATGGCGTTGGTCGAGCAACCTTCGGCCATGGCCACCGTGATCGCGTTCTCGAAACTCTTGCGCGTGAAGATGCGCGCCGGCGTCAGGTCCTCCCACACCATGTCGACGATGCGCCGGCCGCACCGGGCCGACATGCGCGGATGGTTGGCATCCGGCGCCGGGATGCTGGATGCGCCCGGCAGCGTCATGCCCAGCGCTTCGGCGATACCCATCATCGTGGCGGCCGTGCCCATCACCATGCAGGTGCCGTGGCTGCGCGCGATGCCGCCTTCGACCTCCAGCCACTGGGTCTCGGTGATGTTGCCGGCGCGGCGTTCGTCCCAGTATTTGAACGCGTCCGAGCCCGAACCCAGCGTCCTTCCTTTCCAGTTGCCACGCAGCATCGGCCCCGCTGGCAGGTAGATACACGGGTAACCGGCCGAGATCGCACCCATCAGCAGCGCCGGCGTGGTCTTGTCGCAGCCTCCCATCAACACGGCGCCGTCGACCGGATGCGAGCGCAGCAGTTCCTCGGTCTCGATCGCCAGCAGGTTGCGGTAGAGCATCGTCGTGGGCTTGACGAAATTCTCGGCCAGCGAGATCGCCGGCAACTCCAGCGGAAATCCGCCGGCCTGCAGGATGCCGCGCTTGACGTCCTCGACGCGTTGCTTGAAATGCGTGTGGCAGTTGTTGATGTCGCTCCAGGTGTTGATGATGGCGATCACCGGCTTGCCTTGCCAGTCGGCACGCTCGTAACCCATCTGCATGGCGCGCGAGCGGTGGCCGAAGGAGCGGAAGTCGTCAGGGGCGAACCAGCGCGCGCTGCGCAGTTGGTCGTAGGTCTTGCGGGTCATGTATTTCCTTGGATGCTTGACGTCGGGTCGCGGCGCTCGATGAGCGGTTCGTGATGGCCATGTGATCGACAGGCGCTGCGACCAGAGCATACGCCAGTGTGCCGACGTTTTCGGCTGGCACGCTCCTCGTCCATCCGATGGCGCGACGTCGATGGGGACCGTGCCGCTCGAAGACGATTGTCAATGCCGATGCCGATGCCGATGCCGATGCCGATGTCGCTGTCGCTGTCGCTGTCGCTGTCGCAGCACGCAAGCCAGCGCCTCGCATCACTGTCGAACTTGTTGACATCTGCATGGCCGCCATGAACGCCATGTACCTGATCGGCACGGTATATCAATGGATTGCCGCCTTGGCATGCATTTTGCAGGAATGATGAAAAGACCGGCCTGGCGTGTCTCGGGCCGATTCGCTTGTTCGATCCTGGGAGAGATTCATGTCAAACGGCGCATGGCGCATGGCGCATGGCGCATGGCGCATGGCAAAGTGTTGCCGCATCGGTCCGGTTCGCACTGCAGTGTTCGTGATGCTCACGCAGATCGCCATGGCAGGCATTGCGCACGCGGCTTCCAGCGTTGATCTGACGGGCCGTGAATCCCGTATCGCCTTGTCGACGATCACCGGTGGCGTGGGTACGGCCGGCGTTGCGATCACGCCGTCGCCGGATGCGATCGTGACCCAGGAGACAGCCCCGTCGTTTCTGCAACTGGCTGGTTCCGACACCGTCTCGACGCAGGACGGTGTGTTCAGTGCGACCCTGGTCGCACAATGGAATCTCCAGCAAGACTATCGCATGGCCAATGCCGGTAGCGATGTCGTACTGAGTGCTTCTGGCTCCATCGCGGTCGTTGGCAGTTCGTCGGGCAGCATTGGCGACGTACCGTCGCCAGGCCCCTTCAACCATGACCAGCACAACTACCAGGAACTGCACTTCTCGTTGTCGGAGGACACGGACTTTAGCGTTCAGGGTTCGACCTGGGGCGGCGAATACATCCAGGTCCGCCAGGCCGGGAGCAGCACGCAGTTCGGCGGCTTCAATTGGGCTGCAACCTATGTGCCTGGCGAAACGCCCGTCGCGTGGTCGTTTTCCGGTTTGCTGGTTGCCGGGGACTACATCATCAGCAACCGGTTGATTCCGTTGGCAAACAGTGGTTGGGACTACTCCATCGTCTTTCAGGACGCACAGGTGGCCGCGGTACCCGAACCCCAGACCTACGCCATGTTGTTGGCGGGCCTTGCGTTGCTGGGTGTTGCCGCGCGCCGACGCGGCATCTGATCGGCCGATGGCGGGTCGCGACGCCGGCGCGCTGCGCGGATGCCTTGTCCGTTGCGGATAAGGTCCCGGCCCGTGACTTTGTTGTGCGCGAAATCGGCGTGCATGCGTGTTAGCATCCGAAAAATTTACCGTCAGTATTGCGGCTGCGCCACGCGGTAGTCGTGCGACCGCTGCAGGAGATTGCATGAAGGACGAGATCGACGATCCCCGGCGCCAAGTCCTGGTCCAAGCCCTCACCGCCGGACTGCTGGGTGCGTCCTTGACGCCCGCCCAGGCCATCACATTCGGCATCTTCGGCAGCAAACCCAGCAAGTTGCCCGAGGGCCAGTCGATCTACGGTTTGTCGGGCAAGGTCACCGTCAACGACGAAACCGCGACATTGCAGACCCGCATCAAGCCGGGCGACACGGTGCAGACCGGAGCCAACAGCGAGATCGTGTTCGTCGTCAACACGCATTCGATGATTCTGCGCAGCGAGAGCAAGTTGCTGATCGAACCGCCGGACAATTCCATCGCCTCGGCCATCATCGGCGGCTTGCGCATGCTGACCGGCAAGTTGTTGTCGGTGTCGCGCAACTCGAGTATGCGGGTGACATCGTCCACCGCGACCATCGGCATCCGCGGCACGGGTTTCTACATCGAGGCCGACCCCGAACGCACCTATTTCTGCACCTGTTACGGCGTCACCGACGTCGAGGCCAATTCCGACCCGCAGAGCCGCGAGACGGTGGCCGCGTCGCGCCATGACCGTCCGCTGTACATCGTGGCCGATGGCGGTGCCGGCAACAACATCCGCAACGCCCCGTTCATCAACCACACGGACCAGGAACTGTCGTTGATCGAGACCCTGGTCGGGCGCAAGACCCCCTTCGTGTTTTCCGGCCCGACCTATACCGGGCCGCGTCGGACCTACTGAAGCGCTACCGATCGACGGCAGGCTCGCCGCGGGTTTCGCCAGACGCCGCAGGTAGCCGGCGCGCAGCGACCATCCGTCACTGGTACGGAGCCCCGTTCAGGATCCAGTTCAGCACCAGGTCGTAGCCGGCCCGGCCGGCGGCACCTGGCGCCAGCCGGTCGTCGAAACCCTGGCGCAAGCCGCCGTTGTGGTGATTGTTCGACGGCTTGCGCAGCAGCGGGCTGGCAACGATGTCGGTGAAGTTGATGCGCCCGCGCAGTTCGGTATAGAACCAGGCGTCGTTGGTCGCCCCGTTGCCGGTGCCGGAGCGGTCGTAGTCGGTGTACCAGATCGGCGGGATCACCGCGCCGTCCCCGCCGGGCTGGTGGCAACTCGTACACAGGCCCGAGCCGGGCGCGGCGTCCTGCAGCACCGCCTTGACGTCGGCAAAACGCAGGGCCGAGGGCGCGTAGGGCAGGCCGTTGTCGACCACGATGGTCAGGCTGGCCGGCGCACTGCTCGCGCCGGATGTATTGCTGGCCACGAGCTGCACCACGTAGGTGCCGTCCTGGGTTGCGGTGAACGTCGGGTTGGCGGTGGTTGCGTTGGCCAGCACGGCCCCTCCCACGGGACCGCCTTGCAGCGTCCACTGGAATGCCGTGGCATACAGGCTCATGCCTGCCGACAGGCTGGTCGCGCCCTGGCGCACCACGCGATTCGGTCCCGGATCGGCAATCGGGCGTCCGGGCATGGCGGCACCGTCCGCGAATCCGGTGGCAAAACCCGAGCCCGACAGGTCGCTGGTGAGGTAGGTGCCCATGGTCTGGAACATGCTCGGCGTATTCCAGTACTTGTCGTAGATGAGCTTGGCCAGCGGCATGTTGCCGCGGTCCGCCACATGGGCCTTGATGCGGGCTTTGTAGCCGTCGAACTTCTGGAACGTTTCGAAATCGATGTCGGACTGGTTGCCCGTGCCGCGCAGCAGATGGCAGACCCGGCAGGCGTTGGCCTGCACGTTCAGGTACAGCGACGACTGGCCCGCGGCGATCCAGGTCGGCTCGACGTAGGTGTCGGTGGTGAAGGTGCTGGCATTGGGCAGGCCCGTACCCCCGTACATGTCCTTGAGGTGGGTCGCCGCCGTACCCTGGTACTCGTGTTGCGTCGCGACACGCCGGCACTGGTCCTCGGCCGGCGCCGTGGCCTTGTTGGTCCCGACCGGCAGGGGCAACGAGCACAGGACCATGCGGTTGATGGCCTTGATTGCCGGCTCCTGCTCCGCGCGACTGAAACCGGGAATGGTCGAGAAGTCGAACGACGCCGGCTCGAACGGGTGCAACTGGGCGGCGACGTCGCCGCGGTGCTGCGAATAACTGCTCATGACCAGCGGGAACAGCGGCTTGCCGCTGGCCGAATCGGGCGGTGTCAATGGGTCGCCACGCCCGCCATGGCAGGAGATGCACACCGTGGGCATGGCCTTGGCCGGGCGACCGTCCAGGCTCAGCGTCGTGAGCCGCGCGCCGGTGACCGGGTCGTAGGTATAGAACTTGACGAAATTCGCGTCGGCCGGCCGGCCGCCGGATCCGGCTGCCGGACCCGGGCTGAATTCGATGGCGTTGGTGCCCAGATGCCACAGCGGCACGCGCTGGATCGCTGCCTCCAGGTTCAGCGGCGTATAGCCGCCGTAGCCGCCGACCAGGTAGTTCTCGACCATGAAGGCCATGCTGCCGTCGGGGTTCTGGTGTGCCGTCATGCGCCGGCCATAACCGAGGTCACGCTGGTCGCCGATGATGACCGAGTATTCGACATGACCGCCGGTGGTCACGCCGATGTTGTTGGCCGCCTTCCACTTCGCCAGCGTGTCCTTGGCGTTGGTCGGATCGATGGCCTCGTAATACGCGTCGGCATAGGCCTTGATGCCGACCTCGAACTGGCCGTCGGTCCGCAGGATCGGATTGGGATAGAGCAGGAAGCGGTCCAGTCCGGTGGCCTGGGCCGCGCCGCGCACCGCCGTCTGCACATCGCCCGAGGAACTGCTGCCACCGCCCCCGCCGCCGCAGGCCGTCAGCAGGGCAGCAGTGACCAGCAGGCCCCCGAACCGTGTCCATCGTGTCATGTGTCGTCCCATCGTCATCATCCTAGAACCGCATCAGGTAGACCGCCGACAACTGGTTGGCGGTATAACTGCGCGGCGAGCTCACCCAACTCGGCCGCAGGCCCGGCGTCGAACGGATATGCCGCCATGAAAAATCGATGGAATCGCGCGGGCCCAGCGCCAGGTTGTAGCCCGCGGTCAGCAGCACCGTGCTGCCGCGGAACCGGTAGCTGAAGAACTGTCCGCCGGGATAGGCATCGTCCTGGACCAGCACGTCCGCGACGGTGACGTTCTCCAGCGAGGCGCGGCCGGTCGAAACGATGTCGCCCTTGCGGTATTCGGCGCCCAGGTAAATGATCTCCGTGTCGCTCAGCGTGTAGTCGATGTTGCCGCGGATGGAGTTGTCGCGCGTGCTGAAGACCCGGCTGCTGGCATGGCGCTGGTTGTGCGACAGCGCGGCGAACACGTTGATGCGGTCGGTCAGCGGCTGGCGATAGGACAGCCCGACGCTCAGACGGTAACCGTCGCGCAGTTCGGACTCGAATCCCTCCGCACTCAGGCGCGCAAAGGCGCCCAGGGTCGGTTCGTCGAACTCCGACGAGGCCCGGTACTGGTACTCGGCCTCGGCCGTCGCGGCCAGCCGGCTCAGGCCGTTGAAGCGGCGGAACTTCTCGCCACCCAGCGTGCCGATCATCAGCAGGCGGGAGTTGGCCGATAGCGGTTGCGCGATGGACTTGCTGACGTTGAGCGCATACGCATGATCGCCACGGCGATCCGGGCCTGCCTTGGCCCGTGTCACGTTGTCGTCGTAGACCGCGCCGGCTTCCAGTTGGACGTTGATCGGTTCGTCGTGCGCCGCCTCGGGGTCCTGCGACAGCAGCCGCGGCAGGCCGCGCACGTCGAAGTCCTTGCTCAGCCGCAGGCGCAAGGCATGCGTGGACGCATTGGAGAACGAATGGCTGAGCTGGTATTCGACCGACAGCGTCAGGCCGTCGCGCAGGATGAAGTCGCTGCCCAGGCCCAGCGCGATCGAGTCGCGCGGACCGCCCGCCGGCGCCTGGGCGAAGCGCGCGCCGCCGACCTGGTCGGCGTACGCGATGAACGCCTGTCCGGCGCGCCGGAACTCATGGCGATATTCGGCGCGCAGCCGCGGCACCACGTAACCGAAACGCGTCTCATGGATGGACTCGGCGCGCAGGCCGAGCACCCCTTGCAGCGAGGTGTTCGTCTGGCTGAAATAGGTCAGTGCATAGGCGCCGGCACCATGCTCGGTGCTGCTGCCCAGGCGGTCCACGGAGAAGTCGAGCCGGCCGTACGGCGACAGCAGGGTACGGCCGTCGCGGTATTCGTAGCCGCCGGTGATGGAGCCGAACCACTGCGTTCCGCTGCGCTGCCCGATCGCGAAATCGTTGGCCGGCGCGACGAACCGGCGCGTGGTGAAGTCCAGCGAGGCCACACCCAGCATCGCGTCGATGTAGGTGTCGGGCAGCGGCTGGTAGCTGCCGTAGACCGCCACCGAATAGCCCTTGGAGCGGTTCACCGACCCGTCGTTGCCGATCAACGTCTTGTCGCGCGCATAACCCAGGCCCATGCCCAGCGCCAGCGTCTCGCTGTAACGCCGGTCCATGCCGACCGTGATGCCATCGGAGCTGAACTCGGAACCGCTGATGGTTCCGGATGCGTCGCGTGTGCCGAAGCTGGCCACGCCCTCGATCCAGTAGTTGGTGCTGGTGGCATTCGGCGTCGTGGCATTCAGGCCCAGGCCGGAGCCGACGCCCGCCAGATTCACCGAGCGGTTGCGCACCAGCGACAGCACGCTCTGGGCGAGCGGCATTGACTGGATGCCAAGCCCGGCGCCCAGCGCGTTGATCACGTCGGATTCGGTGGCCACGGTGGGTGCATGGTTGGCCGCCAGGCTGGTGATGCCGCCGGGCGTGCGCGGATCGATGCCGCCGCCCGACGCCGGGGCCAGTTGCGGCGCGACGACCGGCTGGCTGGCGCCGGTGGTCGCATGGCCGGTTGCGGCCGCGGCGAATCCCCCGGTGGCCGGAGCCGGACCCTGCAGCCCGATACCGCCTGGTCCCGCGCCGCCGGGCGGGCGGTGCAGCGATTCCATGCGGCGCTGGAAATTGGCAATCTGTGCGCCGGCAAATCGCTGCGCGGCGTCGGTTTGCGCGGACAGGACCCGCGCCACGACCGGATCCTGCATCGGATCGGGCCGGCCGGTGACGGTCACGGTCACCGTGCCTTGCGGCGAGGTGCCGCCCTGGCCGGTGCCGACGAAGGTGAAGCTGTCGGCACCGAAATAGTTGTTCACCGGTGTATAGGTCACGCGCGTGCCGGAGGCCACGGCCGTGCCATGGGCCGGTGTCGCCAGGATGGTCACGCCGGTCGGCGCAAAGCCGGCAAATAGGCAGCTGGCCAGGTCGAGTGTCGTGGGCGTGTTCAGCGGCACCGACATCGTGCAACTGGTGGGCACCGGTATGCCGACGTTGAACGGTACGGTGAGACTGCCGGTGCCCACGACGTTGCGCGCGCCCAGCAGCACCGAATAACTTCCCGGCGTCGTCGGCGTGCCGGTGATCGTGCCGGCGACCGCGTCGAGCACCAGGCCGGGGGGCAGGTTGCTGGCGGTGTATTCCAGTACCGCCGGATGGGTGGCGGCGATCTGGATCGGCGTGATCGGTGCGCCGGCCGCCAGAGCCGCAAAGGTCGGGCTGGTGATGACCGGAACGTTGCTCGGGTTGATGGTGAAGGTCACCGTCAAGGGCGCACTGGTGCCCGAGACATTGCTGGCGCTGAGCTGGGTCTGTACGGTGCCACTGGCGCTTGGCGTGCCGCTGATCTGGCCTGTGGACGTGTTCAGACTCAGGCCGGCTGGCAACTGGCTGGGCGCGACGACGGCATAGCCGGTGATCGGTCCGTTGCTCGCCGTGATCTGGTAGGTGGCAAAGGCCGTGCCGGTCGTTCCGCTGGCGGTCGCGGCGCTGGTGATCACGGGCGCCGAGTTCGGATTGATCCGGATCGTCACCGGCGCCGCACTGGTGCCGGTGCCCACCACGTTGGTCGCGCTGACGCTGACGGCGAAGTCGCCGCTGATCGATGGAGTACCGACGATCTGGCCGCTGCCGTTGACCGACAGGCCGGTTGGCAGTCCGGTCGCTCCATAGGACGAGATGGCCGGATTCGTCGCGCTGATCTGGATTGGCGTGATCGGCGTGCCGACGGTGCCGGTCACCAACGGGGCTGGCTGCAGGGGGGCGCTGACCACGGGCACGGCCACCGGCTGGATGGCGAAGGTCAGCGTGAATGCCGTGCTGGTGCCCGCCGCGTTGCTGGCGCTGATCATGGTCGAGAACGAGCCGCTGTTCGTGGGCGAGCCGGTGATCGCGCCGCTCGACGTGTTCAGCGTCAGGCCAGGCGGCAACACCGAGGGTGGCACCACCGCGAAGGCGGTGAGCACCGGTTGGGTCGCGGTGATCTGATACACGGTGCCCGGTGCCGCGTTGACGTTGAGCGTCACACTGGACGCGCTGGTGATCGTGGGCACGGTGCTCGGACTGATGCGGATGGTCACCGGAGCCGCCGAGCCGGTGCCCGAAGCGTTGGTTGCCGTCGCTGTGACAGTGAAATCCCCGCTTTGCATGGGAGTACCGACAATCTGGCCGGATCCATTGACCGTCAAGCCGTTCGGCAGTCCTGTCGCGGCGTAGGACAGGATGGCGGGGTTTGTGGCCGAGATCTGGATCGGCGTGATCGGCGATCCGACGGTCCCGGTCACCGACGGCGAGGCCAGCAGCGGCACCGTGACCGACGGGACCGAGGTCGGGACGATGGTGAAGTTCACCGTGTACGGTGCGCTGTCGCCGGCCGCGTTGCTGGCCCGCAGGTCGGTCGCGAAGCTGCCGCTCGTATTGGGCGTGCCGGTGATCTGGCCGGTCGATGTATTGAGCGTCAGGCCGGGGGGCAGCGTCGACGGCGCGACCACGGCATACCCGAGAATGACCGGGTTGCTGGCCACGATCTGATAGCCGGCAAAGGCCTGATTGGCGTTGGCCGACACCGTGTTCGGGCTGCTGATCACCGGCACGGCGTTCGGATGGACCCGCAGCGTGATGTCGAGCTGGTTGCTGTTGCCGGCCGCGTTGCTGGTCTGGAAGCTGACCGGGAAGTCTCCGCTGACGCTCGGCGTGCCGGTGATGGCGCCGGTCGTGGCATTGAGGCTCAGGCCGGTCGGCAGCGGGTTGACGCCGACCAGCAGGTAGTTGCCCAATGGCGGGCGATTCGCGGACAAGGAATAGGAGGCGCCGTTGACCGAGCTGTTGACCGTGCCCATGGCGGTGGGCGAGGCCGGCAGGTTGCTGGTGAGCACCGGTGGCCCCGCGCTGGCGACGTTGATCTGCAGTGACTGGCTGATCGGCCCGGCGGCGGTGCTGGCGCCGATCGTCGTGTTGGTCGTGCCCTGGAGGGTCGGCGTGCCGCTGAGCTGACCGGTGCTGGTGCTGAAGCTCATGCCCGGCGGCACGTTGCCAAGCGTGTAGCTGTTCGGCGTGATCGCCAGGTTGGAGGTGATCTGGTAGGGCGTGACCGCCTGGTCCTGGGTGTAGTTGACGACGGCGGCGCTGGTGATGCCGCCCACGACCAGTGTCACGTCCCGGGTCACGGCGCCGGCATTGGCCGCGCCCACCGTGGCCGCGCTGATGTTGGCCTGCACCCGCATCGTGTAGGTGCCGGGCGTGCCCGACAAGGTGCCGGTCACGCGGCCGCTGCCGTCCACGCTCAGGCCCAGGCTGGACAACGCAGCGGACGGCGACACCAGCGAGGCGCTGAAGGTCGCCGACGGGTCGTTCGAGGTGATGGTGTACAGCGGCGCGCCGGTGGTATAGGTGCCGCCGACCACGCCGGTGGCGCTGGTGCCGCTGGTCACGCCGTAGACCGTGACTGCCACGCTCTTGCTGACGCCGCCGGGCGCGGCCGGATTGACGACCGACACATTGAACGAGGCGGGGCCCGTGTAGCCGGCCGCCGAGGTGTAGCTGATGTTGTAGGCCACGGTGGCCGTGCCGCTGACCTGGGCCGCCGAGACGGTGGGTGCATTGACCTGGCCGGAGATGAGCAGACCACCGCTGTCCTGTGCCGCGCCGCCGGAACCGTCGTCAGCCAGGCAGGGATAGATGTTCTGCACCGACGCGGCGCCCGAGCGTGCGGCCATGGCCAGCGAAGGATTGGTGCAGGCGCCGCCGGGCGCGGACTTGAACACCGGCGCGCGGTACTGGCCGATGTACAAGGCCAGCTTGAAGGCGCGGTCCATCACCGCGGCATTGGACGGATTGAGCGCTGTCGTGCCCAGGTAATTGGTCATCACGCCGCCGGCCGCGAACGCATCGAGGATGCGCTGGCGGTTGTTCGCGGCCAGGATGTGGTTGGACCCGGTGCCGTCCGTCTGGGTCTGGTTGGGCGCCGCGTTCGCAAAGTGACAGGACGCGCAGCTGCCGGGGTCGTAGCTCAGGCCATGTCCATTGGCCGCCTGGTAGATCGTCTGTCCCTGGGATACCTGGCTCTGGGCCTGCGCCTGGGGGCTGGAAACCAGCAGCAGCAAGGTCGTCGCCAGGGCGGCTGCGCCGCCGCAGACGCGCGCCAGTCGGGACAGCAGGGCCTTGGGCCAGTTTGGTCGGCAGGATGCGGCGTTGGGCAATGGGCGGTTCCCTGTTTGACACCGACGCAGGTCCCGACGGGCGACGGAGCCTGCCCCCGCATGGCGGGAGCGGTGTTACATGGCGGTAAGCGGCATTGCAAACAGTTTAGTGACAAAGATCACACAGGCCGCGATTTGCGGCGCATGGCCGGACCACATTGCCGCGCACTGTCGCATAGAACCCACAGGCTATGGGGGATTTCCCCGATGCCATCGTGGCGCGGCGGCGCCGGGTTCAGTCGGTGCCGTCGCCCAGCCACGCCCCATCGGTGCGCAGCCGGGCCTGCAGCGCGCGGACGTCCAGCGCCCGAGGCGCCACGCCGGCGTGCGCGGCCATCGCCGCCGCCGTGCCGGCCGCCTGGCCCATGACGAAACAGCCGCCCGACACCCGCGCCGCCGACTGGCCGCCATGCGTCATCGATGCGCAGCGCCCCGCCACCAGCAGGTTGTCCATGTCCCGCACCAGCAGCATGCGCCAGGGCAGGTGGTTGTAGCCGCGGCAGTTCGGGATGTCCTGCCAGCGCAGCGCGACGCTGCCGGCCACGTGTTCCTCGACCATCCAGCCGTTGACGCCGATCGTGTCGTCGAAACTGGCGCATTGCAGCACGTCGTCTTCGCTCAGCTGGTAGTCGCCCAGGATGCGGCGTGTCTCGCGCACGCCGATCTGCGGTGCGATCTCGAGCAGGTAGGCCTGTTCGAAGCCGGGCACGCTCTCGCGCAGGAAACCGAAGAAGTCCACGGCCTGGCGCCGGCCCTGGATTTCGGCCGCGCTGAGTTGCACGGCGTTCGTGCCGTCGACCGGTGTGCCGTCGTCGTTGGACAGTTGCGTCACGTTGACGCGCCATTCGGCGGGATTTTTCTGCGGCCGCACGATCGGGCCCTTGCGCGCGAATCGCCGGCCGGCGGCCTCGGCCTGTTCCATGAATCCGGCAATCGTCCTGGGCGTGTCCGCGGCGCGCAGCGGGTCCACCCCGTTGACCCGGAACATCGTCGACGGGTACATCATGCCCCGGCCATCCGTACCTTTCTCGAACGCGGCACCGGCATGGGCGGCGAGATCGCCGTCGCCCGAACAATCGATGAACACCGTGCCCAGCACCGCCTGGCGGCCGGACTTGGTCTCGATCAGCAGTGCCTGCACCGTGCGTGCCGTGTCCATCACGACCCCCACGGCCAGGGCATGGAACAGGATCTCGGCGCCGCTGTCCAGCACCAGGGCGTCGGCCGCCAGCTTGAATGCCGCGTTGTCGTAGGCCTGGGCCGCGATGCGGTCGCCGAACACGGTGTGCGGTTCGTTGAGCCCGCCGAGTGCACGCATGCGTGCGAGCAGGTCGTCGGCCAGGCCGTGCACGACCTGTTCGATGTTGCCGAACACGTTGGCATGCAGGCCGCAGAAATTGGTCACGCCGGCGGCCGTGCCCATGCCGCCGAGGAAACCGT
The DNA here is from genome assembly GCA_027214345.1 of Comamonadaceae bacterium G21597-S1. Taxonomy (GTDB): domain Bacteria; phylum Pseudomonadota; class Gammaproteobacteria; order Burkholderiales; family Burkholderiaceae_C; genus CAISIP01. Next base: position 457,342 of record JAPWHR010000002.1, on the reverse strand, counting down.
AGGACTCGATCAGCAGCGTGCGGCTGCCGACCCGTGCCGCGGCGCTGGCGGCCATGATGCCGGCAGGTCCGCCACCGAGCACGACCACGTCATAGTGGCCGAGCACCGGCGTGTCGCGGCGTGGCTCGGCAATGGAGCGGGGTGTTGTCATGCGGCTGTCCGGTCGCGGTGGAACGAATGGGTATGGGCCGGCGGTCAGAACGGCGCGTCGGCGTTGCCAGCTGCGGCTGGCGGCTGGTCGGACAGCGACGCCGGCGCTGCCGCGGCACCCGCTTTGTCCGCCTGCGCGGCGGCGCGTGTCATCTGCAGTTTGCTGCGCACCTCGGCCTTTTCGCCGGCGCTGGCGAACTTGCTGTATCGGCCCAGGATGGACACGAGCTGCGCGTAGATCTTGGGGTTGCCGGCCAGACATTCCTTCTGTTCCAGGAAGTTGGACTCGCCGCTGAAGTTGCCGATCAGGCCGCCGGCCTCGGTGACCAGCAGCGAACCGGCTGCGACATCCCAGGGCTGCAGGCCGGTCTCGAAGAAACCTTCGGTGAATCCGGCCGCCACGTAGGCCAGGTCCAGCGCCGCCGCGCCGGGTCGGCGCAATCCGGCCGTGCGCTGCATCACGTCGCCCATCATCGCCAGGTAACGGGGGAAGTCGTCGCCCGGGCGGAACGGGAAGCCGGTGGAGATCAGGCTTTCCTTCATCTGGATACGCTTGGACACGCGGATCCGGCGGTCGTTCAGGAAGGCGCCGCGGCCCTTGGTCGCGGTGAACAGGTCGTTGCGCGAGGGATCGTAGATCACCGCGTGTTCGATCTTGCCCTTGACGGCCAGCGCGATGCTGACGCAATAGACCGGGAAGCCGTGGATGAAGTTGGTCGTGCCGTCCAGCGGATCGATGATCCACACGAATTCCGAGTCCTGGGCGCCATGTTCGTTGCCGGATTCCTCGGCCAGGATGCCGTGGCCGGGATAGGCGCCGAGCAGCGTCTCGATGATGACCTTCTCGCTGGCATGGTCGACTTCGGTGACGAAGTCGTTGACCTGCTTCTGGGAGATCCGCACCGATTCGACGTCGAGCGCGGCGCGGTTGATGATGGAACCCGCTGCGCGGGCGGCCTTGACGGCGACATTGACCATCGGGTGGAGGTTGGGGGACGGCATGGTTTGTAGGTTTCGGTTCGGCCGCAGGACACAGCAGGCGGGCCGCACAGGAAGCAGGAGCATCGATCCGCGGCGCGATGGCCACGGGCAAGCGCGCATTTTCCCATGAAACGCGGCGCGCCCGTACCGCCCTGCCGGGGGCGTGGCGGCGCTGAGACAATCGCCGCCATGCAGACACGATTCGTATTGATCAACACCAGCCATGCCGGCAACGTGGGCGCGACTGCCCGTGCGATGAAGGTGATGGGCTTCCACGACCTGGTGCTGGTGGCGCCGCGCTGGGCCAATGTGTTGCGGCGCGAGGAGACCATCCAGCGTGCCAGTGGCGCACTCGACGTGCTCACCGGCGCGCGTATCGTCGAGACACTGGACGAGGCCCTGGACGGCGTGACCCATGTGCTGGCCACGGCGATGACGCCACGCGACTTCGGACCGCCGACGATGAGCCCGCGCGACTGCTTCGCACGCCTGACCGGCGGCAGGCCACTGCTCCAGCCCTCGGACGAGGCCCGTCGGGGCGAACCGGTCGCGCCGCCGCAGGGTGTCGCCTTCCTGTTCGGCTCGGAGCGCTTCGGCATGCGCAACGAGGACGTCTACCGCTGCCATGCGGCCCTGAGCATTCCGACCAATCCGGATTTCGGTTCGCTCAACCTGGGCGCCGCGGTGCAGGTGATCGCCTATGAGTGGCGCCAGGCGCTGCAAGGGTATGCCGAGCAGTCTCCGGCGTCGGCCCCGCAGGCGGCCGACGCCAAGGCGGTGGCGGGCTTGCTGGCGCACTGGGAAGAGGCCTTGACCGCCATCGGTTACCTGGATCCCGATGCGCCGCGCAAGCTGATGCCGCGCCTCAACCAGCTTTTCAATCGCGCCGCCGTGACCCAGGAGGAAGTCCATATCCTCAGAGGTGTCGCCAAGGCCATGCTGCTGACAGCCGCGCGCGCCAGCGAATAGACTCGGGGCATGTTTGCCCGACTCCGCTCCGACATCCAGTGCATCCTCGAACGCGACCCTGCCGCGCGCAGCAAGTGGGAGGTGCTGACCTGTTACCCGGGCCTGCACGCCTTGATGCTGCATCGGCCGGCACATTGGTGCTGGGTGCACGGTTTCACCTGGCTCGGACGGTTCATCTCGCACATCGCGCGCTGGCTGACCGGCGTCGAAATCCATCCGGGCGCGAAGATCGGCGAACGCGTGTTCTTCGACCATGCCATGGGCGTGGTGGTCGGCGAGACCGCCGAGATCGGCGACGGCTGCACCATCTACCACGGCGTCACCCTGGGCGGCACCTCGCTGTACAAGGGCACGAAACGCCACCCGACCATCGGGCGCGACGTCATCATCGGCGCCGGCGCCCAGGTGCTGGGTGGCTTCACCGTCGGTGACGGCGCCAAGATCGGCTCCAATGCGGTGGTGACCAAGCCGGTGCCGGCGGGCGCCACGGCGGTGGGCAACCCGGCGCGCATCATCCAGGCCGACGCCGATGCCAAGCGCGAGGCGGCCGCGTCCAAGATGGGTTTCTCCGCCTACGGCGTGACCCAGAACGACGACCCGCTGAGCCTGGCGATGCGCGGACTGATCGACAACGCGTCGTCGCAGGAACACCAGATCGCGATGTTGTGGCAGGCCATCGGCACCCTGGCCGAAGGTCGCGCCCAAGGCGACTGCGTGCCGTCCGACGCCTGCCGCGACGGCGACTTCAAGGCCGACAAGCTCAACGAACTGGTCGGCAAGTAGGCGGCTATTGCGGGCGGCTGCCGCGCCAGGCTGAACCCGAACCGGCGGGAGCCCGGGTCGACTCCGCCGTCAGGCCTGCGGCGCGGGGCGTTGCGCCGATTTGGGCCGGAACGCCTTGCACACCGTGTCGTCCGTCTCCAGGTACGGTCCGCCGATCAGGTCGATGCAATACGGCACGGCCGCGAAGATGCCGTTCACGATGCTGGCGCCCTGGGCGTCTCGCAGCCCTTCCAGTGTCTCGGCAATGGCCTTGGGCTGGCCCGGCAGGTTGATGATCAGGCTCTTGCCGCGGATCACCGCGACCTGCCGCGACAGGATGGCGGTCGGAACGAACCGCAGGCTGATCTGCCGCATCTGCTCGCCGAAACCCGGCATTTCCTTGTCGGCCACGGCCAGCGTGGCCTCCGGCGTCACGTCGCGCAGCGCCGGGCCGGTGCCGCCGGTGGTCAATACCAGCGAACAGCCCGCATCGACCAGTTCGATCAGCGTCGCGCTGATGCGCTGTTGTTCGTCGGGGATCAGGCGCGCTTCGAAGTGCAGCGGGTTGCGCAACGCGCGGCCCAGCCATTCCTGCAGCGCCGGCAGCCCCTTGTCTTCGTACACGCCGCTGGAGGCGCGGTCGCTGATCGAGACGATGCCGATACGGACCGGCTCAGATGTCGGGTTGGCTGCTGGCATGGGATAGGGGCTCCTCGTTGTCCTTGGGGTCGTGCAACTGCGCGCGGATCAGCTGGAACAGCTCGCGATAGGCCTTGCCGTGGCGCGGCGTCTCGCCGGCCACGGTCGGCTTTGCATCGCGCCGCGCCTGGCGGATCAGCGCGCGCATCTGCTGGCTGTCGGATTGCGGGTATTGCTGCACCCATTCCGACAAGGCCGCATCGTCGGCGATCAACCGGTCGCGCCACTGTTCGACCTGGTGCAGCGCCAGTGCGTCGCTGGCCGAGCCGCGGTGTTGCTCCGCCAGTGTCGTGCGCACCGCCTCCAGCGTGTCGGCATCGAGCTGTCGCATCAGCTTGCCGATGAATTGCATCTGGCGCCGCTTGCCTTCGAAGTTGCTGATGCGGTTGGCTTCATCGAGCGCCTCGACCAGCTTGTCGGGCAGGGCCAGGCGCGCCATCAGGTCGCCGCGCAGCGTCAGCAGGTCCTGGCCGAGTTTCTGCAGCTCGGTGCTCTCGCGCTTGCGCTCGGTGCGGCTGGGCGCGTCGCCGCCCTTGAGCTCGCGCTTGAGCTCGAGGTCCAGCTCGCTGCCTTCGGCGACGAACTGGCCGGAGACGAAATAGCCTTTTTTGGGTTTGCGGGGCATGGACGGGTACGGGCTTGGCGGCCGGTGTCGGCCTGTGTTCTGACAGCCAAGTATCATAGTCGCCCACGTAAACAGGCCATCATGAAACCACAAGCAACCACCAAGGCCGACAGCGGCTTCAGCTACAGCCAGGCATTTTTCGAGGAACTGGTGGACACCGCTTTGCGCCACGCCCGCACCGTCGGCGCCACCGATGCGGCCGCCGAGGCGTCCGAGGCCTGCGGATTGAGCGTCTCGGTGCGCAAGGGCGAACTCGAGAACGTCGAGCGCAATCGCGACAAGTCCTTGTCGATCTCGGTGTATGTCGGCCAGCGCCGTGGCAATGCCAACACCTCCGACTTCTCCACCGCCGCGATCCGGCAGACGGTGCAGGCCGCCTACGACATCGCCCGCTTCACGGCCGAGGACCCGATGGCCGGTCTGCCGGACCAGGCAGACATCGCGACGCAGCCCCGCACCGCGGACGAACTCGAACTGTTCTTCCCCTGGGCGGTGACCAGCGAGCAGGCCGCGGAGCTGGCGATGGATTGCGAAGCCGCCGCGCTGGGCACCCACAAGCGCATCACCAACAGCGAAGGCGCCGCGGTGTCGGCGCAGCAGTCGCACTTCTTCAGCGCGCATACCCATGGTTTCCGCGGTGGTTACGCGAGTTCGCGGCATTCGATCTCGGTCTCGCCGATCGCGTCGATCGGCGACGACATGCAGCGCGACGCCTGGTACAGCTCGATGCGCGACGCGAACGAGTTGGCCAGCGCGAAGCGTATCGGGCGTTATGCCGCCGAGCGGGCCCTGAGCCGGCTTGGTGCCCGCAAGATATCCACGCGCAATTGCCCCGTGTTGTTCGAGTCGCCGCTGGCGGCCGGCCTGCTGGGTGCCTTCGTGCAGGCCATCAGCGGCGGTGCCTTGTACCGCAAGAGTTCGTTCCTGCTCGACTCGCTGGGCAAGCAGGTGCTGCCCAAGCACATCGACATCGAGGAAGACCCGTTCATCAAGCGCGGCAAGGGCAGTTCGCCGTTCGACGAGGAGGGCGTGCGGGTCGCGCCGCGAATGGTGGTCGAGGCGGGACGGGTCAAGGGTTATTTCCTGAGCAGCTACACGGCGCGCAAGCTGGGCATGCGCACCACCGGCAATGCCGGCGGCTCGCACAACCTGGTGTTGCGTTCGCGCCAGACGCAATCGGGCGACGACCTCGACGCGATGCTGCGCAAGCTTGGCCGCGGCCTGTTCGTGACCGAACTGATGGGGCAGGGCGTCAACTACGTGACCGGCGACTATTCACGCGGCGCCAGCGGCTTCTGGGTCGAGGACGGGCGCATCGCCTACCCGGTGCACGAGATCACGATCGCCGGCAACATGAAGAACATGCTCAAGGACATCGAGGCCGTGGGCGCGGACACCTACAACTTCGGCGCCAAGACGGTCGGCTCGGTGCTGATCGGCAAGATGAAGGTGGCGGGCAACTGACGTTCCGCCGCGTCGTCGCGCCCGGCCGGCGCGCCGCACATGGGACCGGGGCCGCGGCCCCTTCCCGGCGGGTGGTTCAGCCCGCCAGCGCGGCCTTGACGGCCGCCGATACCTGGGCCATCTCGGCCTTGCCGGCCAGGCGGGTCTTGGCCACGCCCATGACGCGGCCCATGTCGCCGGCTGCCGGCTTGCGGCCCAGCTCGTTGGCCAGTTCGGCGACGATCGCGTCGATCGCGCCGCGCACTTCGGCGGCGTCCATGCGCTGGGGCAGGTAGCCCTCGAGCACGACGAGCTCGGCGCTTTCCTTGTCGGCCAGGTCCTGGCGTCCGGCGGTCGTGAACGCGGCGATCGAATCACGGCGCTGTTTGACCAGCTTGTCGATGATGCCGGTGACGGCCGTGTCGTCGAGCGTGATCCGCTCGTCGACTTCCTTTTGCTTGCATGCCGCCAACAGCAGCCGGATCGTCCCCAGGCGTGCACTGTCCTTGGCGCGCATCGCCGCCTTCATGTCTTCGGTGATCTGGTCCTTGAGTGCCATGGTGTTACCTCGTTTCCAAAAACGCGAAAACCCGCGTCCGGATGACCCGGCGCGGGTTCCTGGCCTCTCGTCCAGGTCGTACCTGGTTCCCGGGGGGATGCATGGCCCGGGAGAACCCGGTACATGCACGAGAAGACCGCTGACGGTCGGCAAGCCCGCGCTGGGGCAGGGATCAGTACAGCTTCTTGGGCAGCTGCATCGAGCGGATGCGCTTGTAGTTGCGCTTGACCGCGGCCGCCTTCTTGCGCTTGCGCTCGGCGGTCGGCTTCTCGTAGAACTCGCGGGCGCGCAGGTCGGTCAGCAGGCCCAGTTTTTCGATGGTGCGCTTGAAACGGCGCAGTGCGACGTCGAACGGCTCGTTTTCTTTTACACGGATGGTGGTCATGGGTATTCGGGTTCCAAAATGTGCCTGGGCAAGATCGCAGACCCGGGCTGATATCTGCTGGTCGCCGCAACATCGGGGCTCTTGTTGCTTCGAACAAAGAGCCGGCAGTCGCCAGCAAAGCCGCAAATTATAGCTCCGATGATCAGGCCTCCGCCAGCCGGCTTGCCAGGCCGCGCGCGCAGGCATACGCGCTGGCCCAGGCCCACTGGAAGTTGTAGCCTCCCAGCCAGCCGGTGACGTCGACCACCTCGCCGATGAAATACAGGCCGGCCTGGGTCGATTCCATGGTCTGGCTCGACAGGCAGCGTGTATCGACGCCGCCGGCCGTGACCTCGGCCTTGGCATAACCCTCGGTGCCGGTGGGCAGCAGTTCCCAGCGAGCGATCTGCTCGGCCAGGGCTGCCAGTGCCTTGTCGGCGGTCTGGTCGATCGGTCGGTGCCAATCCTGCCCCAGGCGCGCGCCCTGGGCGATCCAGGTCTCGGCCAGGCGGCTGGGCACCAGCGCCGCCAGCTCGTTGCCCAGCAGCTTGCGCGACAGGCCCTTGGCCCGCAACAGCGTCTGCTGCATCTGGATGTCGGGCGCCAGGTCGATGCGGATCGGCGTGTCGACCCGCCAGTAGCTCGATATCTGCAGCACTGCCGGGCCACTCAGGCCACGATGGGTGAACAGCAGGTCTTCGCGGAAACGGGCGCGCTCGCGCTTGCTGCCGGTCTCGATCGCCACCGGCAGCGACAAGCCGGAGAGTTCGGCGAACGGCGCCCAATGCGCCGGGTCGAACACCAGCGGCACCAGCGCCGGCCGGGTCTCGACGATGTTCAGCCCGAACTGGCGTGCGATCCGGTAGCCGAAATCGGTGGCGCCGATCTTCGGGATCGACAGGCCGCCGGTGGCCACCACGACGGCGCGGCTGCGGATTGCGCCCTGGGCGCTGCCCAGCAGATATCCGTCGCCTTCGGTCGCCAGCGTGTGGATCGGGCAGTTCTGCCAATGCACCACGCCGCCGGCGGCGCATTCGGTCAGCAGCATCGTGATCAGGTCCTGCGCGGAGCGGTCGCAGAACAGCTGGCCCTTGTGTTTCTCGTGGTAGCCGATTTCGTGGCGGCGCACCAGGTCGATGAAGTCGCCCGGCGGATAACCGGCCAGCGCCGAGCGGCAGAACTTCGGGTTCTGGCCGAGGAAGTTGTCCGGGCCGGTCGTCAGGTTGGTGAAATTGCAGCGGCCGCCGCCGGAGATCCGGATCTTTTCCGCGACCTTGTCGGTATGGTCGACCAGCAGGACCTTGAGACCGGATTGACCGGCCACGCCGGCGCAGAACAGGCCGGCGGCGCCGGCACCGATGATGACGACATCGAAACTGTGCATGCCGACAAGTGTAGGGCGCCGTTTCGGTGCCCTCGGCGCATGTGACCGCTCAATGCGTCTCGTGACGCGAAACAGCTGGCTTCAGGCTGGCACCGACATGGCAGCAGCCTGTTCGCGCATCGACTGCGCCAGTGCCGCGTACCGCGCAACCTCGCCCACGACGATGATGGCCGGACTCGCAATCTGTTCGCGCGCCATGGTGCGGCTCAGCTGCCCGAGTTCCGTGACGCAGCTGCGTTGATCCGGCAGGCTTGCGTTCTGTACCACGGCCACGGCCGTGTGTGCAGGCAGTCCGGTCAACAGGCCGTCCTGCAGTTGCTGCGCACCCGCCACGCCCATGTAGATCACCAGCGTCAGGTGGGCATCGCGCGCCGTCGCTGCCAGCGCGCGCCAGTCGGTGCGTGTGCCGCCGCGCTTGGCATGCCCGGTGATGAACACGACGCCCTGCGCATGGTCCCGGTGTGTCAACGGCACGCCGATGGCGGTAGCGCCCGCCAGTCCGGCCGTGATGCCGTTGACCACGTCGACCTCGATGCCCGCGGCGCGCAGGTGTTCGACTTCCTCGCCGCCCCTGCCGAAGATGAACGGGTCGCCGCCCTTGAGCCGGACCACGGTCTCGCCGTCGCGCGCGGCGGTGAGCATCAGTCTTTCGATGAAGGCCTGCGGCGTGGAGCGGCAACCGCCACGCTTGCCCACGTAGACGATGCGCGCGCCGGGGCTGGCCAGCGCGACGATGGCGTCGCCGACCAGGTCGTCGACCAGCAGCAGGCTGGCCTGCCCGATCGCGCGCGCGGCCTTGAGGGTCAGCAGATCCGGGTCGCCGGGTCCGGCGCCCACCAGGGTTACACGGCCGGGGTTCATGCGGGACTCCTTTGCAAGCATGTTTCGGCCTGTACGACCAGCGCGACCTGAGCCGCGATCGGCTCCGGTACCGGACGGTCGCCCGCCAGTACCGTGCGGATGAAGCCGGCCGTGCTGGCGGCATCGATGTCGCGCGGCAGTTCGGGCAGCTTGTCCAGGCTGCCAGCCTGGGGCGGCAGGGCGTCTTGTCGCACGCCACGCAGGAACAGTTCCATCTTCGGCTGGCGCCGTGGGTCGGCGACCGCTTCGCCTTCGGTGCCGCGCAGCAGCAGGGCGTTGGACTGCATCAACTCGAACGTGCTCGCCATCGATACCGCATATTCCGGGTGCGTGTAGCTGCTGATCAGCAGGTTGATGCCCTGGCCCGGGTTCATCAGCTTGACCAGGCTGTGCGCCGGATTGCGCAGGCCGACCACGCGGCGCACTTCCAGCAGGCGCTGCAAGCCGGCGCAGAGCACCGCGGTCGGCGCGAACACGACGGTGCCGGCATCGACCGGCCCGATCGCCGTGGCCGGCGCAATGTCCAGCGCGGCCAGCACGTCGGCGGTGAAGACGCGGGTCGACTCGCTCGCCGCGCCGTGGATCAGCACCCGCAGCCCTTCGCGTGCCAGCAGCAATGCCAGCAACGGGGTCAGCAGCGGCAACTTGCGCGCGCCGTTGTAGCTCGGGATCACGACCAGCGGCCGGTCCGCCGCCGGCACCGAATGCAGGCGCTCGTAGGTCGCGTCCAGGAAACCGGCCATCTCCTGCGCCGTCTCGCCCTTGATGCGCATGGCCAGGCAGAACGCGCCGACCTCCAGGTCGCTGACCGCGCCGTCAAGCACCTGGCCGAACAGGTCGTGGGCCTGGGCGCGCGTCAGCGCACGGGCGCCATCCTTGCCGCGTCCGATTTCCTTGATGTAGTGGGCGATCGCCATGGGCGGATTGTCCCGGATCATTGATGACGGCGGGTTATGAGCTTATGCCGCCAGCGGCGCCGGCATGGCCATGCACGAAGCCTGCGCCAGGCGGCGCAGTTCGGGCACGCAGGAGCCGCAATTGGTGCCGCATTGCAGGCGTTGCTGCAGCAGGTCCAGGCGCTGGGACGCCGTCCCGGTGCCTTCGGCCAGCGTGGCCACGATCTGTTGCTGCGACACGTTGAAGCAGGTGCAGACCGGCTTGTCCCGGGCCGCGATGGCCGCCGGCGCCCGCGCCACCGGGGCCAGCAACTGGCGTCCGAACGCGCGGGCGTCGCGCTGGTCCTGCAACACGGTCTGGATCCAGGACTGGGCCCGGGTATCGCCGGCGAGCAGAAAGGCTTCCAGGCGCAACTCCGCGTTGTGTTCGGCCAGGCGCATCGCGCGACGCTGGCCCCGCCGGCGGTCGGCGTACCGCAACACGCCGGCGGCGTCCAGGCCCAGGATCTGCTCGATCGTGGCCAGCAGCACATCGGCGGGCGCCTCGGCCGCGGCGCAGCGCAGCAACACGCCGTCGCGGGCCTGGGCGCTGTCGTCCAGCGTGCTGCGGCTGGCAAACGGCACGCACACGGCGAAAGCGAACTGCGACATCAGCGCGCGCAACCGCTCCTGCGCCCGCAGCGCCCGATCCGGCGGCAGCCATGCCTGCGCCAGCAGCGTCCAGGGCAGATCCGCCTTGAGCAGCTTGACCGCCGCATGCTTGAGTTCGGGCTGGTGCGAATCCGGGCAGCGCGCCGGCGTCGTGAGCGCATTCACACCCGCCAGCGGTGCGCCGACACTGGAGCGGCCGCCCAGGTATTCCGAGCCCCAATGCATGGCCAGGAACACCTGGCCCGGTGCCAGGTCGGCGTCGCGCTGGACCGGCACGACGATGGAGCCCCGCCGGCTGGTCAGCTGCACCAGGTCGCCCGCCTCCAGCTGGCGGCGCGCCATGTCCTGCGGATGCATCTGCACGGCGGGCTCGGCGACATGGGTGAAGGCGCGGCCGGACGTGCCGGTACGGCTCATGCCATGCCACTGGTCGCGCAGGCGGCCGGTGTTGAGCGTGAACGGATATCGCGCGTCGCGCGGTTCGGCCGGCGCCCGGTAGGGCGTGGCGACGAATCGCGCGCGGCCATCGGGCGTGGCGAATCGGCCGTCGGTGTACAGCCGCGCACGGCCCTGGGTCGTGCCGGCGGGCATCGGCCATTGTTGCGGGCCGGCCTGTTCCAGCAGGTCGTAACTCATGCCGGTGATGTCGAGGTCGCGCCCGCGCGTGGTCGCGCGGTGTTCGTTCCAGACCGACTCGGCGTCGGTGTATGGAAACAGGGTCGGCAAGCCGGCACGGAGCGGCAGGCGGGCCTCCAGCCGGCGCGCCAGGTCGACCACGATCTCCCAGTCGCGCCTGGCCTGGCCTGGCGCGTCCACCGCCGCGTGCACCCGGCTGATGCGCCGTTCGCTGTTGGTGACGGTGCCCTCTTTCTCGCCCCAGCTCGCGGCGGGTAGCAGCAGGTCGGCGTAGGCACAGGTCGCGGTGCCGGCGAAGGCTTCCTGCACGATGACCAGTTCGGCGCGTTCCAGCGCGCGGCGCACCACGGATTGTTCGGGCAGGGACTGCGCCGGGTTGGTGCAGCAGATCCACAGTGCCCGGATCGCACCGTCGGCCGCGGCCTGGAACAGGTCGACGGCGGTCCTGCCGGGGGTGGCGGGCACCGCGTCCACGCCCCACAAGGCCGCCACCTCGGCGCGGTGCCGGGGATCGGCCATGTCGCGGTGGCCGGACAGCAGGTTGGCCATGCCGCCGACCTCGCGCCCGCCCATCGCATTGGGTTGGCCGGTCAACGAGAACGGGCCGGCGCCGGCCCGGCCGATCTGTGCCGTGGCCAGGTGCAGGTTGATCAGCGCGACATTCTTCGCGGTGCCGCTGCTGGACTGGTTCAGGCCCTGGCAATACAGGCTCAGTGTCGCGCGCGAGGTGGCGAACATCCGCGCCGCCTCGACCAGGTCGTCGCGGTCGATCCCGCAGGCCTGGGCGACCCGCTCCGGTGTCGCGTCGCGCACGCTGGCCTTGAGCGTGTCGAAGCCGCTGGTATGGGCCGCGATGAAGCCGGTGTCGATCCAGCCCTCCCACAACATCAGGTGCAGCATGCCCTGGAACAGCAGCACGTCGGTTCCGGGCTGGATCTGCAGGAAATGGTCGGCGATCGTGCAGCTGTCGGTGCGCCGGGGGTCGGCGACGATGATCTTCAGTTGCGGGTTGGCCCGCCTGGCCGCTTCGATGCGGCGGAACAGCACCGGATGCGCAAACGCCGGATTGGCTCCGACGATGAAGATGCACGCGGCATGGTCGATGTCCTCGTAGCTGCACGGCGGCGCATCGGCGCCCAGCGTCTGCTTGTAGCCGGCCACCGCGCTGCTCATGCACAGGCGCGAATTGCTGTCGATGTTGTTGGTGCCCACCAGGCCCTTGGCCAGCTTGTTGAACACGTAGTAGTCCTCGGTCAGCAGCTGGCCCGAGACATAGAAACCCACGGCGTCCGGCCCGTGTTCGGCAATGATCTGTTGCAACCCGGTGGCGGCGAAATCGAGCGCTGCGTCCCAGCCCAGCGGCCGGGGCGCCACGCCCCGATGGTCGCGCCGCATCGGCTGCAGCAGGCGGCTGTGCAGCGTCACCGGCGCGGTCGCAGTCAGGTGCAGCATGGAGCCCTTGGCGCACAGGCGGCCGGTATTGGCGGGATGGTCGGGGTCGCCGCGCACGCCGGTGATCTGCGGCCCGGTCGACTCGATGATCACGCCGCAACCCACGCCGCAATATGGGCAGGTGGAGCGGGTCTCGCGCGGGACGGCGTGCGCCATGGTCAATCCGTGGCGCTGCGTCGGCAGGCCGGGCCGGCCACCGGCGCGGTCGCATCCAGCGCCAGGCCGGACAGTTCCTGTCGATCGAGGAAGACCTCGCCCGCGTCGACGCGGACCTGGAAAGCCTGCGCGCAACCTTCGTCCGGCGCCTGGGCGCAGCCGGTATCGAGCGCGATGGTCCAGTTGTGCAGCGGGCAGGCCACGCTGGTGCCGAACACGATGCCCTGGCTCAGCGGGCCGCCCTTGTGCGGACAGCGATCGAGCACCGCGAATACCTGGTCGCGGTCGTTGCGGAACACGGCCACGTCCATGCCGCGGGGGCGCGCAACACGCCGTGCACCAAGCACCGGAATGTCGTCGACACGGCAGACGTATTGCCAGCCCGCCGCCGGCGCGGTCGCGGCCGGGGATGCCTCGTCGGTGGGAAACGTCGTGTCCATCATGCGACCTCCAGCCGGGCAAACTGGCGCTGGTCGAGCGCGGCCTTGTCGTGTTCGAACCAGGGGTCGGGCTCGCCGTCCAGGCTGAACTGCAGCTTCTCCCACAAGGCCTGGCGTCCCGCCGCATCCTCCAGGATGCGCTTCTTGACATAGTCCAGCCCGACCCGGGCGACGAAATGCACGGTGCGCTCCAGGTACCAGCCCTCCTCGCGGTAGAGTTGGCAGAACGCACCGGTGTATTCGAGCACCTCGGCCGCCGTCCTGAGCTTGGTGAAGAAATGCGCGACCTCGGTCTTGATGCCGCCGTTGCCGGCGATGTACATCTCCCAGCCTGAGTCGACGCCGATGATGCCGACGTCCTTGATGCCGGCCTCGGCGCAGTTGCGCGGGCAGCCGCTGACCGCGAACTTGACCTTGTGCGGTGCGTACATGCGCCACATCGCGCGTTCCAGGTCCTTGCCCATCCGGGTCGAGTCCTGCGTGCCCATGCGGCACCATTCCGAGCCGACGCAGGTCTTGACGGTGCGCAGCGCCTTGGCATAGGCATGGCCGCTGGGCATGCCGATGTCCTTCCAGACGTTGGCCAGGTCTTCCTTCTTGACGCCCAGCAGGTCGATGCGCTGACCGCCGGTGACCTTGACGGTCGGGATCTGGTATTTGTCGACCACGTCGGCGATGCGCCGCAACTCGGAGGCCGTGGTCTCGCCGCCCCACATGCGCGGGATCACCGAATAGGTGCCGTCCTTCTGGATGTTGGCGTGGCTGCGTTCGTTGATGAAGCGGCTTTGCGGATCGTCCTTCGCCTCCTTGGGCCAGCTCGAAATCAGGTAGTAGTTGATCGCCGGGCGGCAGCTCGCGCAGCCGTTCGGGGTGCTCCAGTTCAGCCGGGCGTACACATCGGCGATGGTCAGCAACTTGTGCTGGTTGATTGCGTCGCGCACCGCCTGGTGGCCCAGCTCGGTGCAGCCGCACATGGCCTTGAGCCTGGGCGTGGCCGAATAGTCACCGCCGGCGGTGAACATCAGCAGCTGCTCGACCAGGCCGGTGCACGAGCCGCAGCTGCTGCTGGCCTTGGTGTGCTTGCGCACCTCTTCGAGCGTGAACAGGCCCTTGTCCTTGATCGCCTTGCAGATCGTGCCCTTGCGTACGCCGTTGCAGCCGCAGACCTCGGCGTCGTCGGGCATGGCGGCGGCCTTGTTGTGGCCTTCGTGGCCGACGTCGCCGATGTTCGATTCGCCGAACATCAGCTTGTCGCGGATGTCGGCCACGCTGCGCCCGTCGCGCAGCAGCTTGAAGTACCAGCTGCCGTCGACCGTGTCGCCATACAGGCAGGCGCCGACCAGCTTGTCGTCCTTGATCACCAGCCGCTTGTAGACGCCGCCGAAGGGGTCGGACATGACGATCTCCTCGGTGCCTTCGCCGCCCATGAACTGGCCGGCCGAGAACAGGTCGATGCCGGTGACCTTGAGCTTGGTCGAAGTCAGCGAACCCTGGTAGCGCCCGATGCCCATCTGCGCCAGATGGTTGGCCGCAACCTTGGCCTGCTCGAACAGCGGAGCCACCAGGCCGTAGGCGATGCCGCGGTGGGCGGCGCATTCGCCGACCGAATAGATGCGCGGATCGGTGACGGTCTGCATGGTGTCGTTGACGACGATGCCGCGCTCGACCTGCAGCCGCATGTTTTCGGCCAGCGCGGTGTTGGGGCGGATGCCGACCGCCATCACCACCAGGTCCGTGTCCTGCTCGGTGCCGTCCTTGAAGCGGATCGCGCGCACCCGTCCGTCGGCGCCGCCCAGCAGTTCCTGCGTCTGCGCACCGATCCGGAATTGCAGGCCTCGCTCTTCCAGAGACTTCTGCAGCAGCTTGCCCGCCACGTCGTCGAGCTGGCGCTCCATCAGCCACGGAGCAACGTGGACCACGGTGACCTCCATGCCGCGGCGCATCAGGCCGTTGGCGGCTTCCAGCCCGAGCAGGCCGCCGCCGATGACGACCGCCTTGCGGTGGCTGCTGGCCGCCGCAATCATGGCCTCGGTGTCGGCAATGTCGCGGTAGGCGAGCACGCCCTGCAGGTCCTTGCCCGGCACCGGCAGCATGAAGGGGTTGGAGCCGGTGCACAGCAGCAGGCGGTCGTAGGGCGCCTCGGTGCCGTCCTCGGCGCGCACGATGCGGCGGACCCGGTCGACCTGGTTGACTTTCCTGCCGGCGTACAGCGTGATGCCGTTGTCGCGATACCAGTCCCAGCTGTTGAGCACGATCTCGTCCATCGTCTGCTCGCCGGCAAGCACCGGCGAGAGCAGGATGCGGTTGTAGTTGGGATGGGGCTCGGCGCCGAAAACGGTGATGTCGTAGAGCGCGGGATCGAGCTTGAGCAGCTCCTCCAGCGTACGCACGCCGGCCATGCCGTTGCCCACCAGCACCAGTTTCATCTTGGTCATGTTGTGCCTCGTGTCCTCAAGGGTTCAATGCTGGCGGCCGCAGTCGGCCAGGAAGCCGATCAGCTCCTCGCGCAGCGCGTAATACTGCGGATGCGCCACCAGCGCCTCGCGCGAACGGGGACGCGGCAATGGCACGTCCAGGACGCGGCCGATCTTCGCGCGGGGCCCGTTGGTCATCATCACGACCCGGTCGGCCAGCAGGATGGCCTCGTCGACGTCGTGCGTGACCATCATTGCCGTGACCTGGCTGCGCGACCAGACCTCCATCAACACCTGCTGCAACTCCCAGCGGGTCAGCGAATCCAGCATGCCGAAGGGCTCGTCGAGCAGCAGCATCTTCGGGTTGAGCGCGAACGCCCGTGCGATGCCGACACGTTGCTTCATGCCGTTGGACAACTCGGATGCGCGCTTGTGCATCGCGTTGCCCAGGCCGACCTTGGACAGGTAGTAGGCGACGGTGTTCTCGCGTTCGCTGCGCGACGCATGCGGAAACACGCGGGCCACGCCCAGCATCACGTTGTCGAAGGCGCTGAGCCACGGTACCAGGCTGGGGGCCTGGAACACCAGCCCGCGGTCGGGTCCGGCGTCGGCGACCTCGCGCCCGTCGAGCACGATGACGCCGCCGCTGACATCGGTCAGGCCGGCCATCATCGACAACACCGTCGACTTGCCGCAACCCGAATGGCCGATCACCGAGATGAACTCGCCCTGGCGGATCTTCAGGTCGAAGCCGTCGACCACGGTCTGCGGTCCCTTGGCGCCGGGATAGACCTTCACGACCTCGGAGAAGTCGACGAAACGTTCGCCGTGCGTGCGGGTTTCGTCGTGGGCGCCGGGCGCGGCGTCGGCCACCGTGGCCACCTGTGCCTCGATGCGCTCGGCCTGCGCCGCGTGGCGCAGCCGGGCGATGCTGGCCAGCGTGGGTGGACGATGTTCCCCGACCGGCCGGGGCGTGAGGGTGGGCAAGGGGATGACCTGTGCGCCCTGGCCCGCATCGCGTTGCTGCGCCATGCCCAGCAGGTGCTGGGTGATGTCGGCGCGCAGCTTCTGGAAGTGCGCATCGTGGTTCATCGCGCGGCGGTCGCGCGGTCGCGCAATGGCTACGTCGAACGAGGGGCCCAGCCGCGCGCGCGGACCGGTCTGCAGCGGAATGATGCGGTCGGCCATCATCAGCGCCTCGTCCACGTCGTTGGTGATCAACAGCACGGTCTTGTGGTCTTCGCTCCAGATGCGCACGATCTCGTCCTGCAGGTTGGCGCGCGTCAACGCGTCGAGCGCCGATAGCGGCTCGTCCATCAACAGCACGTCCGGATCGGTGGCCAGCGCCCGTGCCACCGAGACGCGCTGGCGCATGCCGCCGGACAGCTGGGCCGGTTTCTTGTCGGCCGCCGCGCTCAGGCCGACCATGGCGACATAGTGCTTCACGCGCGCCGCGCGTTGCGCCGCCGGCTGCCCGGCACAGACCTGGTCTACCGCCAGTGCGATGTTCTGCTGCACGGTCAGCCAAGGCATCAGCGAATAACTCTGGAACACGACACCGCGATCCGGACCGGGGCCGGTGATGGCCCGGCCGTTCTTGAGCACCTCGCCGCTGTCGGCCCGCAGCAGGCCGGCCAGCAGGCTGACCAGCGTGGTCTTGCCGCTGCCGGAGAAACCGACGATGGCGACGAATTCGCCCGGCTCGACGCGCAGGTTCAGTCCCTCGAGCACCTCGGAGCGGGCGGCGCCGCTGCCATGACTCTTGCAGACGTCGCGCAGTTCGAGGGCGGCGGCGCCCGGAACCGCGTTCAGCGCGGGGGTATCGGCGACCGGTTCGGTCGGCGGCGCTGCCGTCGGGATATGCAGGGCAACTGGGGTTCGCATCGCGAGTGTCATGGTGCTGCGCTCCGGTCTACTTGTGCTCAACCGCGTTCTGCAGCAGCTGCATCAGGCGATCGAGTGCGAATCCGATCAGGCCGATCGTCAGTACCGCAACCATGATGCGGCTCAGCGAGTCGGAGCTGCCGTTCTGGAATTCGTCCCAGACGAACTTGCCCAGACCAGGGTTCTGCGCCAGCATCTCGGCGGCGATCAACACCATCCAGCCCACGCCCAGCGACAGCCGCATGCCGGTGAAGATGTAGGGCAGGGCCGAGGGCAGGATGATGCGGCGTACCCGTGTGCCCAGCGGCAGCTGCAACACCTTGCCGACGTTGACCAGGTCCTTGTCGACCGAGGTGACGCCGACGGCGGTGTTGATCAGCGTCGTCCACAACGAGCACAGCGTCACGGTGATGGCCGAGATCAGGAACGACTTCTGGAACATCGGCGTGCCGCTGGTGACATATACGGCGCTGACGATCAGCGTGACGATGGGCAGCCATGCCAGCGGCGAGACCGGCCGGAAGATCTGGACGATCGGGTTGATCGCCGCCTGCACGATGCGCGAGGAGCCCGCCAGGATGCCCAGCGGCACCGCCACCACGGTGGCCAGCAGGAAGCCGGTGAACACCGTGACCAGGCTGGTGACGATCTGGTCCAGGAAGGTCGGCTTGCCGTTGTAGACGAAGTGGCGCGGCTGGTAGTTCGGGTCCTCGGCCAGCCGCTCCTTGTTGCGCGCGTCCTGGCGCTGGTAGAACTCGGCGCTGCGGCGCCGCTCGTTCAGGTGGTCGGCCCACAACACCTGGGTCTGCTCGAGCACCTGGACCGGCCCGGGAAAGGCGCCCAGACTGGTCTCGATGCGCGGCGCGATGCCGGCCCACAAGGCCACGAACAAGACCAGTGCCAGCATGGGCACGACCAGGGCGGTGCCCATGTTGCGCGCCAGCGAGCGCGGGTCGAGGCTGGCGCCGCCGAAGATCTTCTGTACCAGTTCCATGACGTGTTCTCCGGTACGGGGGATCAGAGTGTGTCGCTCGGCTTGAGGCCGATCTTGAATTTGCCCAGGTAGTCGTTGGGCTTGCGGCCGTCATAGACGATGCCGTCGATGAAGCCGTCCTGCGGCCCCTTGAAACCGTCGGACCGGGCCGGAAAGTCGGCATCCTTGGCCTTGCCTTCGGCCACCAGCGCCTTGGCCGCCTGCATGTAGACCTCGGGCAGGTAGACCTTCTTCGCGACGTCCATGTACCAGCGATCGGGCTTGGTCTCGGTGATCTGGCCCCAGCGGCGCATCTGTGTCAGGTACCAGATCGCGTCGCTGTAGAACGGGTAGGTCGCGAAGTTGCGGAAGAACACGTTGAAGTCCGGTGCTGGCCGCTTGTCACCTTTCTCGAACTCGAAGCTGCCGGTCATGCTGTTGCCGATCACCTCCTCGTCGGCTCCGACATAGTTCGACTTCGACAACAGCTTGACCGCCTCGATGCGGTTGGCCATGCTGGCATCGAGCCACATGCAGGCCCGGATCAGTGCCTTGACAACGGCCACGTGGGTGTTCGGGTTCTTGTCCGCCCAGCTGCGCGTGACCCCGAACACCTTCTCCGGGTTGTGTTTCCAGATCTGGTGGTCGGTGATGACCGGCACGCCGATGCCCTTGAACACGGCCTGCTGGTTCCAGGGTTCACCGACGCAATAACCGTGGATCGTGCCGGCCTCCATCGTCGAAGGCATCTGCGGTGGCGGCGTCACCGACAGCAACACGTCGGCGCTCTTGGTGCCGCTGATGTCGTTGCTGGTGTAGTAGCCCGGATGCAGTCCGCCGGCCGCGAGCCAGTACCGCAATTCGTAGTTGTGCGTGGACACCGGGAACACCATGCCCATCTTGAACGGCTTGCCTTGTGCCTTCCACTTGTCGACGACCTTCTTCAGTGCGGTTGCCTGGATCGGGTGCCGGACCTTGCCGCCTTCCATCGGCAGCAGCGGTTTCATCTCGTTCCAGACCGCGTTGGACACGGTGATCGCATTGCCGTTGAGATCCATGCTGAACGCGGTGACGATGTCGGCCTTGGTGCCGAAGCCGATCGTCGCGCCCAACGGCTGGCCCGCCAGCATGTGGGCGCCGTCGAGCTGGCCGTCGATGACGCGGTCCAGCAGCACCTTCCAGTTGGCCTGGGCTTCGAGCGAGACGTTCAGGCCTTCGTCCTCGAAATAGTGTTTCTCGTAGGCCACGACCAGCGGTGCGCAGTCGGTGAGCTTGATGAAGCCGAACTTCAGCGATTCCTTCTCGGGGTGCGCGGCCCGGGACTGGGCGGCTGCGGGCAGACCCACGGCGCTCGAACCGACGAGGGCCGTGGCTCCGGCCAGGAAGCGGCGCCGGGGCAGGGGATGGGGGTGGTGGGTCATGGTGGGCTCCATTTGAGGTCGTTGAAATCGTCGTCAGGCGGTGACGGGTTCTGTTGCATGGCGCGGCCTGGCCTGCACCGCGAAGCCGTCGGCATAACGGGCCGGGTTCGTCCCGTCCCACACCACGCCGTCGATCAGGCGGCTGGTGCGCATGTCGCCCTCGGGGGCCGACACGCCGAGTTGCGATGCGGCCTGCCGGTACAGCGCGGTCTGGTTGATGGCCCGGGCGGTGGCCTGGTAGTCGGGATGCGCGCGCAGCAGGCCCCAGCGCTTGAACTGGGTCAGGAACCACATGCCGTCTGACAGGTAGGGAAAGTTGACCTGGCCGTCGTCGAAGAAACGCATCGGGTGCGTGTCCTGCCATTGCCGGCCCAGGCCGTCCTGGTAGCGGCCCAGGATGCGCTCGCGGATCACGTCGACCGGCACGTTGACATAGGCGCTGCCGGCGATGGTGGCCGCCATGCGCATGCGGTTGCCGGCATTGGCGTCGATCCACCGGCTGGCCTCGAGCACCGCCATGATCACGGCGCGGGCGGTGTTCGGATACCGGCGCGCGAAGTCGCCGCGTGTGGCCAGCACCTTCTCCGGATGGTCGGGCCAGACGTCCTGCGACGCGGCGGCATGCACCGACACGCCTTCCATGATGCCGACATGGTTCCAGGGTTCGCCGGCGGAGAACCCGTCGATCGACCCCTTGCGCACATAACCGACCATCTGCGCCGGCGGCACGACGATGGACCGGATCTCGGTCAGCGGATCGATGCCGCCACTGGCCAGCCAGTAGTTCAGCCACATGGCGTGGGTGCCGGTGGGAAAGGTCTGGGCGAACGTGTAGACGCGTGGTTCGCGGCGCATCAGCGTGCACAACGAGGCGAGGTCGGTCGCGCCCTTCTCGGCCAGCGGTCGTGCCAGCGACAAACCCTGGCCGTTGCGATTGAGCGTCATCAGCACCGCCATGTCGACCGCCGACGTGCCCACGCCCAGGTGGATGCCGTACACCATGCCGTACAGGGCCTGCGCCATGTCCAGGCTGCCGTGGACCAGCTTGTCGCGCACGTTCGCCCAGCTCGATTCGCGGTGGGGCACGATGGTCACGCCGTACTTGCGGTCGAGGCCCAGTTCGTGGGCCATCACGATGCTGGCGCAGTCGGTCAGCGCCATGGTGCCGACATGCACCGTGTCGCGCTCCGGTGCGTCGGAGCCACGGGATACCGGGGTCGGCGCATGCTGCGGGGTCGGTGTCGGGGCGTTCGCTCGGTCGGGGTCGGACACGTCGGGGCCTTTCTCGGTCTGCGGTCAGGGCAAAAAAAAAGCGTCCTCATTGCCGGCGGCACGACCATGGGGTCGCGCTACCGGCAATGGGGACGCCTTTGTCCGTATTCGGGGTGCCAACCGCCATTGGTTCGCACCGTTGTGGCGACCGCCGTTGGCCGCCGCCTGCGTTTATGCAATAGCCATGCCAGATCGGTGGCAGACAGGTCCGAAAGCCGCTGTGCAAGGGAAGACCGCGCGATCCGCGGCATGCGACGGGCCGTGCGCGTTCTCCGCCGACCGGTGCGGCGGCACCAAGATTGTGCGCCGCACCATTTCAGTCCAGCAGTTCGAATGCGTCGAGCAGGCGTTGCGCCACTTCAGCCAGCCGCAGGTTCTTGTCCATGGCGCTCTTGCGCAGCTTCTCGTAGGCCTGTTGTTCGCCCAGGCCGTGGCGCTGCATCAGCAGGCCCTTGGCCCGGTCGATCAGCTTGCGTTCCTGCAATTCGGCGGTGCGCGCGTCCAGTGCGTTTCGGGTTTCGGTCAACTGATGGCGCAGCGCTTGTTCCTGCTCGAACCGCGCCATCGCGATGTCAAGGATGGGGCGGATGCGTTCGCTCGACAGGCCGGCGACGATATAGGCCGATACGCCGGCCGACACCGCATGGCGCGCATTGGCGCTGTCGCCATCATTGGTGAACAGCACGATGGGCCGGCGTTCGTCGCGGGTGGCCATCACGACATGCTCGAGGGCATCGCGCACTTCGCTTTCGGCGTCGACGACGATCATGTCGGGCTGCAGCTGGGCCAGCCGCTCGCGCAGATAGGCATCGGCCGGCAAGGACGCGACCACGTTGAAGCCGTTCTCGAGCAAGGCGATACGCAGGATACGTGAGCGATCGTCCTGCCCCTGGTCGCCGGCGCCGACAACCGCGCTCTCGAGCGAGGGCGGTTCCGGGGTGACGACGACGATGCGCAGCGCGGCTTGCATGATGGCGCTGCTTGCGCAAGAAACGCGCCAGTGGCCGTGCGGAAGGGCGCCGGGAGTCGTTTCCGGGCGCGGCACACGCAGCGCCACCACGCCCCGGTCGGCTTGCACCTAAACTTCAGGCCCGATGCAGAAAGAACCTTCCGACTTGCGGGTGCTGGGAATCGAATCCTCCTGTGACGAAACCGGCGTTGCGCTGGTCCGGTCGCGGCCGGGCGCGGTTCCGACCCTGCTCGCACATGCCTTGCACAGCCAGATCGACATGCACCAGGCCTATGGTGGCGTGGTGCCGGAGCTGGCCAGCCGCGACCATATCCGCCGGGTGTTGCCGCTCGCACGCCAGGTGCTGCAGGCGGCCGATTGCAGCCTGCGCCAGGTCGACGTCGTGGCCTACACCCGCGGCCCCGGGCTGGCCGGGGCCCTGCTGGTCGGCGCCGCGGTCGCCTGTGCGCTCGGCGCCGCGCTGGGCAAGCCGGTATTGGGCGTGCACCACCTCGAGGGCCATCTGCTGTCGCCGTTCCTGAGCGCGGACCCGCCCGCGTTTCCATTCGTGGCCCTGCTGGTGTCGGGCGGGCATACCCAGTTGATGCGGGTCGACGGCGTCGGCCAGTACCACCTGCTCGGCGAGACCATCGACGATGCCGCCGGCGAGGCGTTCGACAAGTCGGCCAAGCTGATGGGGCTGCCGTATCCGGGCGGGCCGGCCTTGTCGCGGCTGGCGCAGCAGGGAGATCCGGCCGCGTTCCGCCTGCCGCGCCCGCTGCTGCACAGCGGTAACCTGGACTTTTCGTTTGCCGGCCTCAAGACCGCGGTGATGGTCCAGGCCCGCAAGCTGGTGGCGGCCCACGGGCTGTCCGAGGGCCTGGCGCTGGACCAGGCGATGCGGCAACTGTCCGACACGACCCGCGCCGACCTTGCGGCATCGACCGAGGCAGCCATCGTCGAGGTGCTGGTGAAGAAGTCGGTGGCCGCGATGGCCGACGCCGGCCTGGCGCGCCTGGTCGTGGCCGGCGGCGTCGGTGCGAACCGCCTGCTGCGGCAGCAACTGGATGCGGCGATGCGCAAGCGCGGCGTGCGCGTGCATTACCCGGAACTGGACCTGTGCACCGACAACGGCGCGATGATCGCGCTGGCCGGCGCGATGCGCCTGCAATCGGGCCGGCAGCAGGCCAGCACCGACTATGCGTTCGACGTGCGGCCGCGCTGGCCGCTGGACCAGATCGCGGCCTGAGCCGCGGCAGGTCGGTGGCGGGCCGGGCTCAGCGCCCAACGGGCCGATCGGCGAATGCCGCATCGAATCGCCGGGGCAGTTCCGCCAGCCGGTCCAGCGGTTCGTTCGCGAACACCAGGCGCAGGTAGTGCTCAGTGTCGGGCAGGCCCCAGTTCTCCATCGACGTGGCTGCCACCCCGTGCGCGAGCAGGCGCCGCGAGGCCTCGGCGCCGCTGACCGCCTGGCGCCGCATGTCGACCAGCAGCGACCAGCCGCCATGGGCCGGGACCACGTCGTAACGCGTTCGCAGGCCCGCGACGATCGCGTCGTGGCGGGCCGACCACTGCGCCGTGCAGGACGCAATGCCGTCGTCGGGTGCGCCGATGGCGTCGGCCACCGCCTGCTGGGCGATGCCAACCGGGCAGACGACGTTGCCGATCGCCACCCGGCTGATCGCTTCTGCGGCCGCCATCGGGCACACGATCCAGCCGACGCGCCAGCCGATCATCCGGTATTCCTTGGACGCGGCTCCGACCGTCACCGTGCGTTCGGCCATACCGGGAAAATGCAGGGGCTGCAGCCGCGGCGCGTCGCCGAACACGATGCGTTCCATCGCACTGTCGTGGATCATCCAGCTGTTGGACGCCACGCAGTACTCGCAGACCAGCTGCCATTCGTCACGGTCGAGCACGGCGCCGGTCGGCATGGACGGGCTCATCATCAGGAAGGCACGGGTGCGCTCGCTGACGGCGGAGGCCACCGACTCGCGGTCCAGCCGCCAGCCACCCGCGGTCGGCACCAGGCGGATGAAACGCGGCACGGCGCCGGCCAGGCGGACCCGGTTGATCAGGCCGACGTAGGTCGGACTGGTCAGCACCACCTCGTCGCCGGGTTCGAGCAAGGCGAGCAAGGTGTTGAGAACCCCGCTCAGGCCGCCGGCCGAGATGAAACACTGCCTGCGCCAGTCGTAGTGGCCGGCGTCCAGGTGGCCGTTGCGCTCCACCAGCGCGGTGGCCGCGGCGCGCAGCCGGTCGTGGCCGAGAAAGGGCAGGTAGCTGTTGGCGTCGTCGTCGCGTACCGCCCGCTCGGTGGTGCGCAACGCGGCTTCGGGCGGCAACAGGTCGGTATCGAGATTCTCCAGCCGCAGCACGTCGCGGTCGCGCAAGGTGTCGGCCTGGTCTCCCATGCGTTCGACGCCGATCGGCGTCATGGCGGCCGTGCGTCGGCCGACGGGAGGCGTGTTCGAAAATGTCATCGGAAACTCTTGTCTGCGTGACCGGCCCGTCGACGGAAGGGCGATGACGGCACGCCAAGTTAATATATTAAATTGAGAGTCCGATGTCAAAATCCGCCCAGCCCATCGCGCGCTCCATCAGTACCGAACTGGAACGCCGCATCATTGAAGGGGTCTATGCGCAAGCCGGCCCGTTGCGCCAGGCCGACCTGGCTGCGGAGTTCGGCGTGAGCCATATCCCGGTGCGCGAGGCCCTGGCCGCGCTGGCCGAAAAAGGACTGGTGCGGATCGTGCCGAACCGGGGCGCGGTGGTGGTGCCGCTCAGTGCCGGCCAGTGCACCGAGTTGGCCGAGATGCGTTGTGCGCTGGAGGATCTCGCCATCCGCAACGCGGTACCGGCGCTGGCCGATGCGCATCTGGCGGCGGCGCGCGAGGCGCTGGACGCGGGTGCCGCGGCACCCGGGCTGTCCGAGCGGGCGCACTGGAACTGGGTGTTTCACCGCAGCCTGTATGCCGCGGCGCGGCGCCCCTTTCTGATGGAGCAACTCGAGAGCCTGTGGCGCCACGCCGATCGGTATCTGCAATATGCCTGGGCGCGTGCCCGCTACGAGGCACGCTCGGACCAGGAACACGCGGAAATCCTGGACGCCTGCGTCGCGGGCGATGCTGCGCTGGCGTCGCGACTGACCCGGCGCCATATCCGCTCGGCCGCCAGGGTCGTGGAGCGTCTGCTGGCCGGGCAGCCGTGAGCCGTCCCGCCGTGGCGCGGGACGATGGGGCTCAGTGCACCGCGATGCGCGTGCTGCGGTCGACCGGCGCCGGCTTGGCAAGCTTGACGGTCAGAACGCCATTTTCCAGCTTGGCGCTGCTGGTCTCGGCGGCGATCTCCTGGGCCAGCCGGTAGGCCATGCGGTACTGGCGCGGCGCGCCTTCGGTCGTCGCAATGCGCACGACGTTGCCTTCGACCCCGATCTCGAGTTGCTCACGCGTGACGCCCGGCACGTCGAAACGCAGCGTCGTCGACGACTCGTCCTGTTCGACCGTGGCGTCGTGCTGCGCCTGGCCATCACGTGCGGCTTCGCGCTGCAGGCGGTGCAGCAGGTGGCTGGCGGGGGTGCTGGTGCCGCGACGGGTGTAGACGGGGCTGGTGGCAGCGAAGAACATGGAAACACTCCTAGTAAACTGCGCGGCTCGCAACGCTGCGGGCCACATGCATCCAATCTGCGCGTGCATGCCGGGTTTTCAAGTGGGATCTTCGTATGTTTATTGTTCGCAGCTGGCTCTTGAAATTGTTGTGGCTGGCCGCATGGCTGCCGGCCCTGGTGCTGGCCCAGCCAGCGCCGCCCCCGATCAGGCTGGCCATGATCGAAGGCCTCAGCGGGCCGTTCGCCAACACCGGTGAAGCCGTGTACCGCAACCTGGCCTGGGCGCTGGAGCGGGTCAACCAGCGCGGCGGCGTGCGCCTGCCCGATGCCGCGGGTGGCGCGCGGCCCCTGGTGCTGCAGCGCTACGACAGCAAGGGCCAGAACGAGGAGGTGTTGTCGGCGTTGCGATCGGCCATCGACAACGGCGCGCAGATCGTGCTGCAGGGCAACTCGTCGGCCAATGCGGCGGTGCTGGTCGACGCGATCAACAAGCACAACGAACGCGAACCGGAGCGGCGGGTGATGTTCCTCAATTATTCGGCGGTCGACCCGGTGCTGACCAACGAAAAGTGCAGCTTCTGGCATTTCCGCTTCGACGCCCATGCCGACATGCGGGTGGCGGCCTTGATGACGATGATCAAGGACGACCGCGCGCTGCGGAAGGTCTACCTGATCGGCCAGGACTACAGCTTTGGCCAGGCGGTGTTGCGCGAAGTGCGGCGCCAGCTCGCGCTGCAGCGCCCCGACGTGCAGATCGTCGGCGACGAACTGCATCCGGTCGGTCGGATCAAGGACTTCCTGCCGTATGCCGCCAAGATCAGGGCCAGCGGGGCGCAGGCCATCATCACCGGCAACTGGGGCAACGACCTGACGCTGCTCGTCAAGGCCGCGCGCGACGCCGGTTTCGACGGCCGCTTCTACACCTTCTACGGCAACGCGCTGGGTGCGCCGGCCGCGATGGGCGAGGCCGGCATCGGCAAGGTGATCGCGGTAGCCGACTGGCTGCCCAATGTGCAAACCGCCGAAAGCGAGGCCTTCTACAAGGCCTTTCGCAAGAGGTATCCCGACCCGTCGGACGACTACGTGCACATGCGCATGCAGCTGATGATCGAAGCGCTGGCGCAGGCCATCACGCAGGCGGGCAGCACGGGTGCGGCATCGCGCGACGGCGCGCTGGACGTGGTGGCCGTGGCGCGGGCGCTGGAGAATGCGTCCGTGCAACTGCAGGGGCAGGCCGGGCGCATGCGCGCGGCCGACCACCAGTTCCAGCAGTCGCTGGTCGTCGGCGTGATGGACCGGGTCGGCACGGCGGGTGTTCCGTTCGACGTGGAAGGTTCGGGGTACGGCTTTCGGGTCGTCAGGACGCTGCCGGCCGCGGCCGCCGAAATGCCGACCAGCTGCCAGATGCAGCGGCCCTGATGCGGTCTTCGCGTCCACTTTTTCGAAACGAGCCTGTCCCATGCGTCATACCGTTCTGAACCTGCAGGAATCCCGCATCCGGGAGGTGGCCAACGCCGGCATCGGGCGCAGCGACGTGTTGCCGTTCTGGTTTGGCGAGAGCGACGAAGTGACGCC
The DNA here is from genome assembly GCA_027214345.1 of Comamonadaceae bacterium G21597-S1. Taxonomy (GTDB): domain Bacteria; phylum Pseudomonadota; class Gammaproteobacteria; order Burkholderiales; family Burkholderiaceae_C; genus CAISIP01. The sequence continues at coordinate 430,219 of JAPWHR010000002.1, read as the reverse complement.
GGAATTCATCCGCCAGGCGGCGATCGAGTCGCTGCAGCGGGGCGAGACCTTCTACGGGCACAACCTGGGACTACCGGAGCTGCGTGAGGCGATCGCGCGTTACATGGCCACCGTGCACCGGCCGATCGACAGTGACCGGCTGGCCGTGACTTCGGGCGGCGTCAATGCACTGATGCTGGCGGTGCAGGCACTGGTGGATGCCGGCGACGAGGTGGTGGCGGTCACGCCGGTGTGGCCCAACCTGGTGGCGCAGCCCGAGATCCTGGGCGCGCGGGTACGGTGTGTCTCGTTGCAGCCGGTCGACGGTGCCTGGAAGCTGGACATGCAGGCTTTGCTCGAGGCGGTGACCGCGCGTACGCGGGTGCTGATCATCAACGCGCCGAACAACCCGACCGGATGGACCTTGACGCGCGACGAGCAGTTGCGCATCGCCGAGCATTGCCGCGCCACCGGCACCTGGATCCTGGCCGACGAGGTGTACGAACGCCTGTACTTCGAAGGTGGCGATCATGGCTGCGCACCCAGCTTCCTGGATGTCTGCGATCCGCAGGACCGGCTGGTCGTCGTGCACAGTTTCTCCAAGAGTTTCCTGATGACCGGCTGGCGCCTGGGTTGGCTGGTGATGCCGGCGGCGATGACGCCGCAGGTCGGCAAGCTGATCGAGTTCAACACGTCCTGCGCGCCGGTGTTCGTGCAGCGTGCGGCCATGACGGCGCTGGCTCGCACTGACGACGTGACGCCCCGGGTCGTGGCCCATCTCCGGCTGTGCCGCGACACGCTGGTGCCGCTGCTGCAGGCCTTGCCCGGCGTCGATGTCGCGCCGGCGCCCGGCGGCATGTATGCGTTCTTCCGGCTCGGCGGTGCCAGCGATTCGCTGGCCACCGCCAAGCGCCTGGTGCTGGAGGCGGGCATCGGCCTTGCGCCCGGTGTGGCCTTCGGTGCCAGCGATGCCGACCCGGCGGGCTGCTGGTTGCGCTGGTGCTTCGCGTCGCGCGATCCGCAGCGGCTGGTGGCAGGTGTCGAGCGCCTGCGCGCCTGGCTCGGCCGCTGAGCCGCCGGCCGGGCCGGCCACTCGGGTTATACTCTGCGGGCTTTGCATTTCGCACAAGCGCACGTCAGGGGCAGTTCCAGCGCCTGGCGCAAGTTGTCAACCCGGAGCGCTCGCCATTGCGGCAGGCGCCCCAACAGAGGAAATATCAAATGATCGCATCCAGTATCAAGGCAACCGTCATTGCCGACAATGCCCGCAAGTCCGGTGATACCGGAAGTCCCGAAGTGCAGGTTGCCCTGCTGACGGCCCGTATCAACGAACTCACCCCCCACTTCAAGACCCACGCCAAGGACCACCATGGTCGCCGTGGCTTGTTGCGCATGGTGAGCCGCCGGCGCAAGCTGCTGGACTACCTCAAGTCCAAGGATGCGGAGCGTTACACCGCACTGATCGCCAAACTCGGCCTGCGCAAGTAGGCCGCGGTTCCATGACAAGCGCCTGGGTTGCATGACTGCCTCAGGCGCTTTGTCGTTTGCAGGGATAGGGAGACAACACGGTTTGGCGATGGGCGGCGTGCCGCTCCAGCGTCGAGACAAGGGCAGAGCGAAGCTGTGTCATTCCAGGGCTGCTCGGGCCACGGCACCGAGTAACGCTGGAATGGCATCGTGTTCTGCCAGGTTGACTCCAGGCTCCGGCGAGGTGGCCGACACCTCCCATCACAACCAGGAGAACACAACATGAGCATGTTCAAGAAAGTCAGCAAGACCTTCCAGTGGGGGCCGCATTCGGTCACGATGGAAACCGGCGAAATCGCGCGCCAGGCCTCCGGCGCTGTCGTGGTCAACATCGACGACACCGTCGTGCTGGCCACCGTCGTGGCCAAGACCGAAGCCAAGGCGGGGCAGGACTTCTTCCCGCTGACCGTCGACTACACCGAAAAGGCGTACGCCGCCGGAAAGATCCCGGGCAGCTTCTTCAAGCGCGAAGGCCGTCCGAGCGAGCTCGAGACGCTGACCTGCCGCCTGATCGATCGCCCGATCCGTCCGTTGTTCCCCGAGGGCTTCTACAACGAAGTCCAGGTCATCGTGCACGTGCTGAGCCTGAATCCCGAAGTGCAGGCCGACATCGCGGCCATGATCGCCACCAGCGCGGCACTGTCGGTCAGCGGCATTCCGTTCAACGGCCCGATCGGCGCTGCCCGCGTTGGTTATGTCAACGGCGAATACGTGCTCAACCCGGGCCAGACCCAGCTCAAGGACAGCCAGCTCGACCTGGTCGTCGCCGGTACCGAAGCCGCCGTGCTGATGGTCGAGTCCGAAGCCGACCAGCTGTCGGAAGAGATCATGCTGGGCGCCGTCGTGTTCGGTCACGAGCAGGGCAATGTCGCGATCGCCGCGATCAACGAACTGGTGCGTGACGCCGGCAAGCCGGTCTGGGACTGGCAAGCCCCGGCGCGCGACGAAGAACTGATCGCCAAGGTCGAAGCCCACGGCGCCGAGAAGCTGGCCGCCGCCTACCAGATCCGCAACAAGCAGGAGCGCACCCAGGCCTGCCGCAGCGCCTACGCCGCCGTAATGGACGGCCTGAAGGCCGACGGCGTCGCGTTCGACAGCGTCAAGGTCGAAAGCCTGCTGTTCGACATCGAGGCGCGTATCGTGCGCGGCCAGATCCTGGCCGGCGAGCCGCGCATCGATGGTCGCGATACCCGCACCGTGCGTGCCATCGAGATCCGCAATGGCGTGTTGCCGCGCACCCATGGTTCGGCGCTGTTCACCCGTGGCGAGACGCAGGCACTGGTCGTTGCCACGCTGGGTACCGAGCGTGATGCGCAGCGTATCGACGCGCTGGCTGGCGAGTTCCAGGACCGCTTCATGTTGCACTACAACATGCCTCCGTTCGCCACCGGCGAAGCCGGCCGTTTCGGCACGCCCAAGCGCCGCGAGATCGGCCACGGCCGCCTGGCCAAGCGCGCGCTGATCGCCGCCTTGCCGTCCAAGGACGATTTCCCGTACACCATGCGTGTGGTGTCCGAGGTGACCGAGTCCAACGGCTCCTCGTCGATGGCGTCCGTGTGTGGTGGCTGCCTGGCCTTGATGGACGCCGGCGTGCCGATGAAGGCCCACGTGGCCGGCATCGCCATGGGCCTGATCAAGGACGGCAACAAGTTCGCGGTGCTGACCGACATCCTGGGTGACGAAGATCACCTGGGCGACATGGACTTCAAGGTCGCCGGTACGACGAACGGCATCTCCGCGCTGCAGATGGACATCAAGATCCAGGGCATCACGAAGGAAATCATGCAGGTCGCGCTGGCTCAGGCCAAGGAAGCCCGCATGCACATTCTGGGCAAGATGCAGGAGGCGATGTCGTCGGCCAAGACCGAGGTGTCGAACTTCGCGCCGCGCCTGTACACGATGAAGATCAACCCCGAGAAGATCCGCGACGTGATCGGCAAGGGCGGGGCGGTGATCCGCGGCCTGACCGAGGAAACCGGTTGCCAGATCAACATCGACGAGGACGGCACGATCACGATCGCGTCGACCGACGCCGGCCAGGCCGAGGTGGCCAAGCAGCGCATCGCGCAGATCACCGCGGAAGTGGAGATCGGCAAGGTCTACGAAGGCCCGATCACCAAGATCCTGGACTTCGGCGCGCTGGTCAACCTGCTGCCGGGCAAGGACGGCCTGCTGCACATCAGCCAGATCGCGCACGAGCGCGTCGAGAAGGTCACCGACTACCTGAGCGAAGGCCAGATCGTCAAGGTCAAGGTGCTGGAGACCGACGAGAAAGGTCGCGTCAAGCTGTCGATGAAGGCCTTGCTCGATCGTCCGAGCGCACCGCAGGGCGCCGCGGAGCAGGGTTGATGGTGGCCGGCCGGCAGTTCTGCCGGTACGGCAGCCGGGCGGCGCGCCGCCCGGCCGTGTTGGGAGCATGTGCATGAACGTCATCGAAATCGTCGAGCCCGGTGCGCCACAGGTGTTGCGGCCGGCCACCCGTCCGATGCCCGAGCCGGGCTCGGGCGAGTTGCGCATCCGCGTGTCGGCCAGCGGCATCAACCGCCCCGACGTGTTGCAGCGCACCGGCAACTATCCGGTGCCGCCGGGTGCCTCCGATATCCCGGGCCTGGAAGTGGCGGGTGTCATCGACGCGGGCGATGCCGACGAACTGGCGGCCGCCGGCCTCAAGCCGGGCGACCATGTCTGTGCGCTGGTGGCCGGTGGGGGGTATGCCGAATATTGCGTTGCGCCGATTGCGCAATGCCTGCCGGTTCCGCGCGGGCTGAGCGACGAGCAGGCGGCCTGCCTGCCGGAGACCTTCTTCACCGTCTGGAGCAACGTGTTCGACCGCGGCCGCCTGCAGCCGGGAGAAACCCTGCTGGTGCAGGGCGGCTCCAGCGGCATCGGCGTGACGGCGATCCAGATGGCGCGGGCCATGGGTTGCCAGGTCATCGTCACGGTGGGCAGCGATGAAAAGGCCAAGGCCTGCGTGGCGCTCGGTGCCAACCATGCGATCAACTACCGCAGCCAGGATTTTGTCCAGGAGGTCAAGCGCCTCACGGACGGGCGGGGCGTCGATGTGGTGCTCGACATGGTGGCGGGCGACTACGTGACACGCGAGATCGACTGCCTGGCCGACGACGGCCGGCTGGTGATCATCGCGGTGCAAGGGGGCGTGAAGAGCGCGTTCAATGCCGGTGCGGTATTGCGCCGGCGCCTGACGATCACCGGCTCGACCTTGCGTCCCCGGCCGGTGGCGTTCAAGCAGAAGATTGCACAGGCCTGCCTCAGGCATGTCTGGCCGCTGATCGAGAGCGGCAGCATCCGACCCGTGATCCACAGCAGCTTTCCCGCCTTGCAAGGCGAAGGCGATCTGCCCAGCGGCGCGGCGCGGGCCCATGCATTGATGGAATCGAACCAGCACATCGGCAAGCTGGTGATCACCTGGGAGCAAGCATGAACCGCAAACTCATCGCAGGCAACTGGAAGATGAACGCAAGCCTGGCCGGCAACACGGCCCTGGTGCAGGCCGTCCTGGCCGGAATCGGCGACGCGGCGTGCGACGCGGCGGTCTGCGTGCCTGCGCCCTACCTGGCGCAGCTGCAGGGCCTGCTGGCCGGCAGCACGCTGGCCCTGGGTGCGCAGGATGTGTCCAGCCACGAGGCGGGCGCGTATACGGGTGAGGTGTCGGCCGCGATGCTGCGCGAGTTCGGTGTGCGTTATGCCATCGTCGGGCATTCGGAACGTCGCCAATACCACGGCGAGGACGATGCCGTGGTGGCCGAGAAGGCGCGCCAGGCGCTGGCGGCGGGCATCACGCCGATCGTGTGTGTCGGCGAGACACTGGCGCAGCGCGAGTCCGGCGCCACCGAGGAGGTGGTCAAGCGCCAGATGGCAGCCGTGATCCACACCAACGGCCATTGCATCAGCGAGATCGTCGTGGCCTACGAGCCGGTATGGGCGATCGGTACCGGCAAGACGGCCAGCCCCGAACAGGCGCAGCAGGTGCATGCGGTGCTGCGGACCCAGATCAAGGCGGCGACGACCCAGCCGGGCCGGGTCCGCATCCTTTATGGCGGCAGCATGAATGCCGCGAATGCGGCGCAGCTGCTGTCCCAGCCCGACATCGACGGCGGTCTGATCGGCGGGGCCTCGCTCAAGCCGGCAGACTTCCTGTCCATCATTTCTGCGGCGTCGAACGCCGCCTAGTCCCCGGAATCTGTTGAGGAGTTTTTGATGAATGTCATGTTGACTGTGGTGCTCGCACTGCAGATGCTTTCGGCGTTGGCCATGATCGGCCTGATCCTGGTCCAGCATGGAAAGGGCGCCGACATGGGCGCGGCGTTCGGCAGCGGCAGCTCGGGCAGCCTGTTCGGCGCCAGCGGCAGTGCGAACTTCCTGTCCCGCACCACGGCCGTGCTGGCGACGGTGTTTTTCGTCAGCACGCTGGCACTGGCGTATTTCGGCAACCTGCGTCCCGCCAGCAGTGGCAGCGTGCTGGACAGCCCGGCCGCTGTTGCGCCCGCGTCCGGTGCCTCGGCGCCCGCGGCCGTACCTGCGGCACCCGCGTCCGGAGCCGCGCTGATTCCGTCGAAATAGCTGGAGCGTTGTGGCCTGGAGGCGAGGGTTTCCCCTCTCTTTTTCAGGGTAAACTACCAGCTGTTCGGATCGCCAATAGCCGCAAGGTTCCTCACGCGATCCGACCATCTGAAAGAAGCCGCCGTCGTGGTGAAATTGGTAGACACGCTATCTTGAGGGGGTAGTGGCGAAAGCTGTGCGAGTTCGAGTCTCGCCGACGGCACCAGGCTAAAAGCGTCGTCCGGGTTGTGTCCCGGGTGGCTGGAAACTGTGGTGAAAAGCTCCCGATGAACCTCGAACAATATCTGCCCGTACTGCTGTTCGTGCTCGTGGGCATTGCAGTGGGTGTGGTCCCACAGGTGCTGGGTTATGTGCTCGGTCCCAACCGGCCCGATCCCGAGAAAAACTCCCCGTACGAATGCGGATTCGAGGCGTTCGAGGACGCCCGCATGAAGTTCGACGTGCGGTATTACCTCGTGGCCATCCTGTTCATCCTGTTCGACCTCGAGATCGCCTTCCTGTTTCCGTGGGCGGTTGCGCTCAAGGATGTCGGCGCCGTCGGGTTCTGGTCGGTGATGGTTTTCCTGGGCATTCTGGTCGTGGGTTTCGCCTACGAATGGAAAAAAGGCGCGCTGGACTGGGAGTGACACGATGATTGAAGGCGTAATGAAGGAAGGTTTCGTCACCACCAGCTACGACGCGGTGGTGAACTGGGCCAAGACGGGTTCGGTCTGGCCCATGACGTTCGGCCTGGCGTGTTGCGCGGTCGAGATGATGCATGCGGCCGCCGCGCGTTACGACATCAGCCGCTTCGGCGCCGAGGTGTTTCGCGCCAGCCCGCGGCAGTCCGACCTGATGATCGTGGCCGGCACCTTGTGCAACAAGATGGGGCCGGCCCTGCGCAAGGTCTACGACCAGATGTCCGAACCGCGCTGGGTCCTGTCGATGGGCTCGTGCGCCAACGGCGGCGGTTATTACCACTACAGCTACTCGGTGGTGCGCGGCTGCGACCGCATCGTGCCGGTCGACGTCTACGTGCCGGGCTGCCCGCCCACGGCCGAGGCCTTGTTGTACGGCATCATCCAGCTGCAGCAAAAGATCCGCCGCACCCAAACCATTGCACGCGCCTGAGGGGGAAGTGTGACGAATTTTGCAGTCCATCCCGAGGCGCTGAAGGACACCGTTGCGGCAACTCTCGGTGACAAGGTCCAGAGCCTGACGCTGGCGCTGGGCGAATTGACCGCCGTCGTGCGTGCAGCCGACTACCTTGAGGTCGCCACGCTGTTGCGCGATGCGCCGGGTTGCCAGTTCGAGCAGCTGCTCGACCTGTGTGGCGTCGATTACTCCACGTACGGCGATGGAGCCTACGAAGGCCCGCGCTTCTGCGTCGTCGTCCACCTGCTGTCGGTGAGCCTGAACCAGCGACTGCGGCTCAAGGTGTTTGCGACCGACGACGACTTCCCGGTGGTCGATTCGGTCAACGGCATCTGGAACTCCGCCAACTGGTTCGAGCGCGAGGCGTTCGACCTGTTCGGCATCGTGTTCGAAGGCCATGCCGACCTGCGCCGCATCCTGACCGACTACGGTTTCATCGGCCATCCGTTCCGCAAGGATTTCCCCATCTCCGGCCACGTCGAGATGCGGTATGACGCCGAGCAACGTCGCGTCATCTACCAGCCGGTCACGATCGAGCCACGCGAAATCACGCCGCGCATCATCCGCGAAGACAACTACGGGGGTGGCTTGCACTAGGCGGGCGCGAACATGGCTGACATCAAGAACTACACGCTCAATTTTGGCTGCGGCCGCTCGCTGCGCGAGCTTGACTTTGCCGAGGCAAAGTCAGCCTGTGCCGAAATTGAGCGGGACATGGGCGTTTGCGAGGTGCGTGCACGTGGCTGACATCAAGAATTACACGCTCAATTTTGGTCCCCAGCATCCCGCCGCCCACGGCGTGTTGCGACTCGTGCTCGAACTCGACGGCGAGGTGATCCAGCGCGCCGATCCGCATATCGGCCTGTTGCACCGCGCCACCGAGAAACTGGCCGAGACCAAGACCTACATCCAGTCCCTGCCGTACATGGACCGGCTCGACTACGTGTCGATGATGTGCAACGAGCACGCGTATTGCCTGGCGATCGAAAAGCTGCTGGGCATCGAGGTGCCGGTGCGGGCGCAATACATCCGCGTCATGTTCGCCGAGATCACGCGGCTGCTCAACCACCTGATGTGGCTGGGTTCGCACGGCAACGATTGCGGCAGTTCGACCATCCTGATCTACACCTTCCGCGAGCGCGAAGACCTGTTCGACATGTACGAGGCCGCCAGCGGCGCGCGCATGCATGCCGCGTATTTTCGTCCGGGCGGCGTCTACCGCGACCTGCCGGACACGATGCCGCAGTACCGGGCCTCCAAGGTGCGCAATGCCAAGGGCGTGGCCCAGCTCAACAGCAATCGCAGTGGCTCGCTGCTGGACTTCATCGACGACTTCACGCAGCGTTTCCCGGCCTGCATGGCCGAATACCACACGCTGCTGACCGAGAACCGGATCTGGAAACAACGCACCGTGGGCATCGGTGTCGTCACGCCCGAGCGTGCACTCAACATGGGCTTCACCGGCCCGATGCTGCGCGGCTCCGGCATCGAATGGGATCTGCGCAAGAAGCAGCCGTACGATGTCTACGACCGGCTCGCATTCGACATTCCCGTGGGCCGGACCGGCGACGTCTACGACCGTTACCTGGTGCGCATGGAGGAGATGAAGCAGTCCAACCGCATCATCGCGCAGTGCGTGCAGTGGTTGCGTGCCAACCCGGGCCCGGTCATCACCGACAACCACAAGATCGCTCCGCCCAGCCGCGAATCCATGAAGACCAACATGGAGGAGCTGATCCACCACTTCAAGTTGTTCACCGAGGGTTTCCAGGTGCCCGAGGGCGAGGCCTATGCGTCGGTCGAACATCCCAAGGGGGAGTTCGGCATCTACATCGTCAGCGACGGCGCCAACAAGCCGTACCGGCTCAAGATCCGGCCGCCGGGTTTCGCCCACCTGGCAGGCATGGACGAAATGTCGCGCGGCCACATGATCGCCGACGCGGTGGCCATCATCGGCACCATGGATATCGTGTTTGGGGAGATTGACCGATGATCTCGGAAGCGGCCAAGGCACGTTTTGCCAAGGAAGTAGCGAAATACCCGGCGGACCAGAAGCAGTCCGCCGTGATGGCCTGCCTGGCTATCGTGCAGCAGGAACTCGGACACATCAGTGCCGACAGCGAGAAGGAGGTCGCCGACTACCTCGGCATGCCGCCGATCGCCGTGCACGAGGTGACGACCTTCTACAACATGTACAACCAGCGCCCGCTGGGCAAGTACAAGCTCAATGTCTGCACCAACCTGCCGTGCCAGTTGCGCGACGGTGCGGTGGCGCTCAAGCATCTGGAAGACAAGCTCGGCATCACGATGGGCGAGACCACCGCAGACGGCATGTTCACGTTGCAGCAGAGCGAGTGCCTGGGCGCTTGCGCCGATTCGCCGGTGATGCTGGTCAACGACCGCACCATGTGCAGTTTCATGTCCACCGAACGACTGGATCGTTTGATTGCGGGCCTGCGGGCTGCGGAGGGAAAATGACAGCAGCAGACCAGGTGCTGGCACAGTTCCAGGCCAGCGGCACCGAGACCTGTTTCCACGGCCGCCATATCGAACCCCAGATCTACGCGGGCCTGGATGGCGCCAACTGGCGGCTGGCCGACTACCAGGCGCGTGGCGGCTACCAGGCGCTGCGCAAGATCCTGGGCCAGGACGGCGGTGAGGGCATGACACCCGACCAGGTGATCGCCACCGTCAAGGAGTCGGCCCTGCGCGGCCGCGGTGGCGCCGGTTTCCCGACCGGCCTGAAGTGGAGCTTCATGCCGCGCCAGTTCCCGGGCCAGAAATACCTGGTCTGCAACTCGGACGAAGGTGAACCCGGCACCTGCAAGGATCGCGACATCCTGCAATACAACCCGCACATCGTCATCGAAGGCATGGCCATTGCCGCCTACGCGATGGGCATCTCGGTGGGTTACAACTACATCCACGGCGAGATCTTCCAGAGCTACGACCGCTTCGAGGAAGCGCTGGAAGAAGCACGCGCCGCCGGCTTGCTCGGCGACAAGATCATGGGCAGCAGCTTCAATTTCCAGCTGCACGCCGCGCACGGCTTCGGCGCCTACATCTGCGGCGAGGAAACCGCCTTGCTCGAGTCGCTCGAAGGCAAGAAGGGCCAGCCGCGCTTCAAGCCGCCGTTCCCGGCCAGCTTCGGCATGTACGGCAAGCCGACCACGATCAACAACACCGAAACCTTCGCCGCCGTGCCGTGGATCATCCGCAATGGCGGCCAAGCCTACCTGGCCTGCGGCAAGCCGAACAACGGCGGCACCAAGATCTATTCGGTCAGCGGCGACGTCGAGTTGCCGGGCAACTACGAGATCCCGATGGGAACCCCGTTCGCCAAGCTGCTCGAGCTCGCCGGCGGCGTGCGCGGTGGTCGCAAGCTCAAGGCGGTGATCCCGGGCGGGTCTTCGTCCCCGGTGCTGCCGGCCGACATCATGATGGAGTGCACGATGGACTACGACTCCATCGCCAAGGCCGGGTCGATGCTGGGTTCGGGCGCGTTGATCGTGATGGACGAGACGCGTTGCATGGTCAAGTCGCTGCAGCGCCTGAGTTATTTCTACATGCACGAGTCCTGCGGCCAGTGCACGCCGTGCCGCGAAGGCACGGGCTGGTTGTCGCGCATGGTCGATCGGGTGGAGAACGGCCAAGGCCGTCCCAGCGACATGGATCTGCTCGACAACGTGGCCGAAAACATCCAGGGCCGCACCATCTGTGCGCTCGGCGACGCGGCGGCAATGCCGGTGCGCGCGATGATCAAGCATTTCCGCCACGAATTCGAACACCACGTGGAACACAAGACCTGCATGGTCCCATCCTATGTGTGATGCCCCCACGCTCGTCACTACGTGTACGTCGCTGCCCCCCGAGGAGGGGGCTGGCCATCCTTGGGGCGGCCCGGCGGACGGCCGGTCAAACAGGTAACAGAAGATGGTAGAAATCGAACTCGACGGCAAGAAGGTCGACATCGTCGAAGGCAGCATGATCATGCATGCGGCCGAAAAGGCGGGCACCTATATTCCGCATTTTTGCTACCACAAGAAGCTCAGCATCGCGGCCAACTGCCGCATGTGCCTGGTCGACGTGGAGAAGATGCCCAAGCCGATGCCCGCCTGCGCGACGCCGGTGTCCCAGGGGATGATCGTGCGCACCAAGAGTGCCAAGGCCATCAAGGCGCAGCAGTCGGTGATGGAGTTCCTGCTGATCAACCATCCGCTCGATTGCCCGATCTGCGACCAGGGCGGCGAGTGCCAGCTGCAGGACCTGGCCGTCGGTTACGGCGGCTCGTCGTCGCGGTACGAGGAAGAAAAACGCGTCGTGTTCCACAAGGACGTCGGCCCGCTGATCTCGATGGAAGAGATGACGCGCTGCATCCATTGCACACGCTGCGTGCGTTTCGGCCAGGAAGTCGCCGGCGTGATGGAACTGGGCATGTCGCACCGCGGCGAACACGCCGAGATCGAGACGTTTGTGGGCCAGTCGGTCGACTCCGAACTCTCGGGCAACATGATCGACATCTGTCCGGTCGGCGCCTTGACCAGCAAGCCGTTCCGCTACAGCGCCCGGACCTGGGAGCTGTCGCGCCGCAAGTCGATCAGCCCGCACGACTCGACCGGCACCAACCTGGTCGTGCAGGTCAAGAACAACAAGGTGATGCGTGTCGTTCCGCTCGAAAACGAGGCCGTCAACGAATGCTGGATCGCCGACCGTGACCGCTTTTCCTACGAAGCGCTCAACGGCCCCGATCGCCTGCACAGGCCCATGGTCAAGCAGGGCGGCGCCTGGCAGGAGGTCGACTGGCAGGTGGCGCTCGAATATGTCGCCACCGGGCTCAAGCAGATCAAGGCGGACCATGGCGCGGCCGCCATCGGTGCGCTGGTCAGCCCGCACAGCACGCTCGAAGAACTGGCGCTGGCCGGTGCCCTGGTGCGCGGCCTGGGCAGCGAGAACATCGACTACCGGCTGCGCAACGCCGAATTCACCGCTGCGTCGGCGGTTCGCTGGCTGGGCATGCCGATCGCCGAGCTGACCCGCCTGCAGCGCGTGCTGGTGGTCGGCTCGAACCTGCGCAAGGACCATCCGCTGTTCGCCCAGCGCATCCGCCAGGCGGTGCGCCACGGCGCCCAGCTCAGCCGTATCGTTGGCGAGCAGACCGACTGGGCCATGCCGGTGGCCCACACCCTGCAGGTCCCGGCAGCGCAATGGGCGCAGGCACTGGCCGACGTGGCCGCTGCCGTTGCCGCCGAAAAAGGCGTCTCCGCACCGGCGTCGGGCACGGCCACGGAAGTGGCCACGGCCGTGGCGCGCAGCCTGCTCGGCGGCGAACGCAAGGCCATCTTGCTGGGCAACGGTGCCAGCCACCATGCCAAGGCCTCGAGCCTGCTGGCACTGGCCAACTGGATCGGCGAGCAGACCGGCGCCCAGGTGGGTTACCTGACGGAAGCTGCCAATACCGTCGGCGCCCAGCTCGCCGGCGCCGTGCCAGGCGAGGGCGGCCAACACGCCGGGCAAATGCTCTCGGGCGGCCTGAAGGCCGCGCTGCTGCTCAACACCGAGCCCGTGTTCGACTCCGCTGCCGGTCCGGCCGCGGCGCAGGCACTGGATGCCGCCGCCATGGTGGTCACGCTGAGCCCGTTCAAGGCGAACATGGAGTTCAGCGACGTGTTGTTGCCGATCGCACCGTTCTCCGAAACCTCGGGCAGTTTCGTCAATGCCGAAGGCCGCCTGCAGGGTTTCCACGCGGTGGTGAAGCCGGCCGGCGAAGCGCGCCCGGCCTGGAAGGTCTTGCGTGTGCTGGCCAACCTGCTGGATCTGCCCGGTTTTGTGCAGGAGTCCTCGCGTGACGCGCTGGCGCTGGTCGCCGCCCTGGCGCAGGCCGAAAGCGGAACCCTGGTCGCCGCCGACAAGCTGGGCAACCAGACGTCCGCGGCCATCGACCTGGCCCCGGCCGACGGCGAGCCCTGCGTGGCATCGATCTACCAACTCGATTCACTGGTGCGTCGCGCGGGCTCACTGCAGTTGACGGCCGACGCACGACAGGCGGCTGTCGCGGTACCGGTCCGGGCGGAGGCACTGGCATGATCGACCAGATTCATTCGGCCGGCATGGGCCTGATCGCCGCGGCGTGGTGGACGGCCGTGGCCTGGCCCGTCATCTGGACGCTGATCAAGATCGTCATCGTCGTGTTGCCGCTGATGGGCGCCGTGGCTTACCTGACGCTGTGGGAGCGCAAGTTCCTGGGCTGGATGCAGGTACGTATCGGCCCGAACCGGGTCGGACCCTGGGGCATGCTGCAGCCGATCGCCGACGCGCTCAAGTTGCTGACCAAGGAGATCCTGGTGCCGACGGCGGCCAGCAAGGGCCTGTTCGTCATGGGCCCGGTGCTGACCATCATGCCGGCCATGGCGGCCTGGGCGGTAATCCCGTTCGGCCCCGACGTCGCGCTGGCCAACATCAACGCCGGCCTGCTGTTCGTGATGGCCATTACGTCGATGGAGGTCTACGGCGTGGTCATCGCCGGCTGGGCATCGAACTCCAAGTACTCGTTCCTCGGCGCGATGCGCGCATCGGCCCAGATGGTGAGTTACGAGATCGCGATGGGTTTCTGCCTGGTCGTGGTGCTGATGGTCTCGGCCAGCATGAACCTGACCGACATCGTCACCGGTCAGGGCCAGGGCCGGTTCGCCGACATGGGTCTGAACTTCCTGTCCTGGAACTGGCTGCCGCTGCTGCCGATCTTCGTTGTCTACATCATCTCCGGCCTGGCCGAGACCAACCGCCATCCGTTCGACGTGGTCGAGGGCGAGGCCGAGATCGTGGCCGGCCACATGGTCGAGTATTCCGGCATGTCGTACGCCATGTTCTACCTGGCCGAATACGCCAACATGTGGCTGATCTCCATCCTGGCCTCCATCATGTTCCTGGGCGGCTGGTATGCACCAATCGACAGCGCCGTGTTCAACTGGATCCCGGGCTGGATCTGGCTGGGCCTGAAGACCTGCGTTGTCGTGAGCCTGTTCATCTGGGTCCGCGCGACCTTTCCGCGGTTCCGTTACGACCAGATCATGCGCCTGGGATGGAAGATCTTCATCCCGGTCACGCTGATCTGGCTGATCGTGGTCGGAGGCTGGATGCAGACCTCCTTCAATATCTGGAAGTAAGACGATGACGACAGCTACCTCCACATCTGGCGCCCACGTGGCCGCACCGTTCTCGATCCGGGATTTCCTGTCGAGCTTCATGCTGCTCGAGCTGTTCAAGGGCCTGGCCGTGACCGGGCGTTACCTGTTCCGGCGCAAGGTCACGATCCAGTTCCCGGAGGAGAAAACGCCGACCAGCCCGCGTTTTCGCGGCCTGCACGCGCTGCGCCGCTACGACAACGGCGAGGAACGCTGCATCGCCTGCAAGTTGTGCGAGGCCGTGTGCCCGGCGATGGCCATCACCATCGAGTCCGACGTGCGCGACGACGGCTCGCGGCGCACCACGCGTTACGACATCGACCTGACCAAATGCATCTTCTGTGGCTTCTGCGAAGAGAGCTGCCCGGTCGACTCCATCGTCGAGACGCACGTGCTCGAGTACCACGGCGAGAAACGCGGCGACCTGTATTTCACCAAGGAAATGCTGCTGGCCGTGGGTGACCGCTACGAAACCGACATTGCGGCCCGCCGCGCCGCCGACGCCAAATACCGCTGAGCAGCGGTACCAAAGAGATAAAGCCAGCCATGGATGTCAAAGCCGGATTGTTCTACGTTTTTGCGGCACTGCTGCTGTTCGCGGCGTTCCGTGTCGTGACGGCACGCAACCCGGTGCACGCCGCGCTCTACCTGGTCTGGACCTTCATCCAGGCGGCGATGATCTGGCTGCTGCTGCGAGCCGAGTTCCTCGCCATGGCGCTGGTGCTGGTCTATGTCGGCGCGGTGATGGTGCTGTTCCTGTTCGTCGTCATGATGCTGGACATCAACTTCGATGCCTTGCGCCAGGGATTCCGGCGCCATCTGCCGTTGGCCGGCATCATTTTTCTCGTCGTCGCGCTGGAGATGGCGGCCGTGCTGATGGGCGGCTTCCGCATGTCCGAACCCAAGGCCATGGCGGTGTTGCCGCTGGCCGGCGAAGCCTCCAATACACGCGACCTGGGCGTGCTGCTGTACAGCGAATACGTGTTGCCGGTGCAGATCGCCGCGGTGATCCTGCTGGTGGCCATCGTGGCGGCGATCGCGCTGACGCTGCGCGAGCGCAAGGACAGCAAGCACATCGGCGTCGATGCGCAGGTGCGGGTCAAGTCCCGTGACCGGCTGCGTGTGGTGCAGATGAATGCCACGCAGGCGGCTCCGGATCCGACACCTCCGCCCGCCGCGCCTGCGGCGGACACCCCTGCAGGGGAGAAGAAAGCATGACGACCTTGACCCTGGGCCACTTCCTGTCGCTGGGCGCGATCCTGTTCGCGTTGTCGGTGGTCGGCATCTTCCTCAATCGCAAGAACCTGATCATTCTGCTGATGGCGATCGAACTGATGCTGCTCGCGGTCAACATGAACTTCGTCGCGTTCTCCTACTACCTGGGTGACATGCGCGGCCAGATCTTCGTGTTCTTCATCCTGACGGTGGCCGCTGCCGAGTCGGCGATCGGGCTTGCCATCCTGGTGCAGCTGTTCCGCAACAAGTCCAGCATCAACGTGGACGAACTCAACTCGCTCAAGGGCTGATGAACACGATGAGCCAAACCCTTTCAGCCTCCACCTTGCTGGCCGTGGCCCTGGCGCCGCTGGTCGGCGCCATCGTTGCCGGTGTGTTCGGCACCGCGTTCGGCGGCAACCGCATCGGTCGGCGCGTGAGCCACAGTCTGACGATCGCCGGCGTGGCCTTGTCCTTCGTCCTGTCGGCCAGCGTGTTGTGGGACGTCGTCATGCATGGCGCCCGCTTCGACGAGACCATCTACCACTGGATGCAAGTCGGCGGCCTGAAGATGGAGATCGGCTTCATGGTCGATGGCCTGACGGCCATGATGATGTGCGTCGTGACCTTCGTCTCGCTGATGGTGCACCTGTACACCATCGGCTACATGCAGGACGACGACGGCTACAACCGCTTCTTCGCGTACATCTCGCTGTTCACCTTCTCGATGTTGATGCTGGTGATGAGCAACAACCTGCTGCAGCTGTTCTTCGGCTGGGAGGCCGTGGGCCTGGTGTCCTACCTGCTGATCGGGTTCTGGTTCAACAAGCCGACGGCGATCTTCGCCAACATGAAGGCCTTCCTGGTGAACCGTGTCGGCGACTTCGGCTTCATCCTGGGCATCGGCCTGATCGTGGCCTATGCCGGCACGCTGAACTACACCGAGGTGTTTGCGCTGTCCGGCGAACTGGCCAAGCCGACCCTTCCCGGCACCGACTGGATGCTGATCACCGTGATCTGCGTCTGCCTGTTCATCGGCGCCATGGGCAAATCGGCGCAGTTCCCGCTGCACGTCTGGCTGCCGGACTCGATGGAAGGCCCGACCCCGATCTCCGCGCTGATCCACGCCGCGACCATGGTCACGGCCGGCATCTTCATGGTGGCGCGCATGTCGCCGCTGTTCGAACTCAGCGACGCCGCGCTGAACTTCGTGCTGGTGATCGGCGCCATCACTGCGCTGTTCATGGGTTTCCTGGGCATCATCCAGAACGACATCAAGCGCGTCGTGGCGTATTCGACGCTGTCGCAGCTCGGCTACATGACGGTGGCGCTGGGGGCATCGGCCTATTCGGTCGCGGTGTTCCACCTGATGACCCACGCCTTCTTCAAGGCGCTGCTGTTCCTGGCCGCGGGCTCGGTCATCATGGGCGTGCACCACAACCAGGACATCCGCTGGATGGGCGGCCTGCGCAAATACATGCCGATCACCTGGATCACCTCGCTGCTGGGGTCGCTGGCCCTGATCGGCACGCCGCTGTTCGCGGGTTTCTACTCCAAGGACAGCATCATCGAGGCGGTGCATTTCAGCACCTTGCCGGCGGCCGGGTTTGCGCATTTCGCGGTGCTGGCCGGCGTGTTCGTGACCGCCTTCTATTCCTTCCGCATGTATTTCCTGGTGTTCCACGGCAAGGAGCGTTTCGACCAGAACCCCGACGCGCACCATGACGACCACCACCATGGCCACCATGACGCGCATCCGCACGAGTCGCCCTTGGTGGTCACCGTGCCGCTGGTCCTGCTGGCGATCCCGTCGGTGCTGATCGGCTTCATGACCATCGGGCCGATGCTGTTCGGCGACTTCTTCAAGGACGCCATCGTCGTCGACGCCGTGGCCCACCCGGCCATGGCCGAGCTGGCCGGCATCTTCCACGGCCCGCTGGCGATGGCAACCCATGCCCTGTCGACGGCGCCGTTCTGGCTCGCGCTGGCCGGTGTCGTGGCCGCGTACTACATGTACATGGTCAACCCCGCCTTGCCGGCAGCCATCAAGCGGCGTGTGATGCCGCTGTACGCGGTGCTGGAGAACAAGTACTACATGGACTGGTTCAACGAGAACGTGCTGGCCCGCGCCGCGCGTGGCCTGGGAACCGGCTTGTGGAAAGGTGGCGATCAGGGCCTGATCGACGGAGCGCTGGTCAATGGTTCCTGGAAGCTGGTCGGCTGGGTCGCGTCCATCGTGCGCCGGCTGCAGTCGGGTTTCCTGTACCACTATGCGCTGTCGATGATCCTGGGGGTCTTCGTGTTGATGACGTATTTCGTCTGGCGCAGCTAGTCGCCTGGGAGAAGAAGAAAAATGGGATTGCTGAGCCTGGCCATCTGGACGCCCGTCTTTTTCGGCGTCGTATTGCTGGCGTTGGGCCGTGACGAACACGCCCAGGCAGTGCGCTGGATTGCGCTGATCGGGGCCTTCATCAGCCTCATGGTCACCGTGCCGCTGTACACCGGTTTCGAACTCGGCACGGCTGCGATGCAGTTCGTCGAGCAGTCGCCGTGGATCGAACGCTTCAGTGTCGACTACCACCTGGGCGTGGACGGCATCTCCGTCTGGTTCGTGTTGCTGACGGCCTTCATCAACCTGATCGTCGTCATCGCCGGCTGGGAGGTCATCACCAAACGCGTGAACCAGTACATGGGCGCGTTCATGATCCTCAGCGGCCTGATGATCGGCGTGTTCAGCGCGCTCGACGGCCTGTTGTTCTACGTGTTTTTCGAGGCCACGCTGATCCCGATGTACCTCATCATCGGCATCTGGGGCGGGCCGAACAAGATCTACGCCGCGTTCAAGTTCTTCCTGTACACGCTGCTCGGCTCCTTGCTGCTGCTGATCGCGCTGATCTACCTGTACACCGTCGCCGGAGGCAGCTTCGACATCCTGACCTGGCATACGCTGCCGTTGGGCGGAACGGCCCAGACGCTGATCTTCTTCGCCTTCCTGGCGGCGTTCGCGGTCAAGGTGCCGATGTGGCCGGTGCACACCTGGTTGCCGGACGTGCACGTCGAGGCGCCCACCGGCGGCTCCGCCGTGCTGGCGGCCATCATGCTCAAGCTCGGTGCCTACGGCTTCCTGCGGTTCTCGATGCCGATCGCCCCGGACGCCGCGCGCGAGTGGGCCTGGCTGATGATCGCGTTGTCGCTGATCGCCGTGATCTACGTCGGCCTGGTGGCCATCGTGCAGCGCGACATGAAGAAACTCGTGGCCTATTCGTCGGTCGCGCACATGGGTTTCGTCACGCTCGGTTTCTTCGTGTTCAGCGACCTCGGCGTGTCGGGCGGCATCGTGCAGATGATCGCGCACGGCTTCGTGTCGGCCGCGATGTTCCTGGCCATCGGCGTGTTGTACGACCGTGTGCATTCGCGCGAGATCGCCAGCTACGGCGGTGTCATCAACACCATGCCCAAGTTTGCGGCCTTCGCGCTGCTGTTCGCGATGGCCAATGCCGGCCTGCCCGGCACCGCCGGTTTCGTCGGCGAGTGGATGGTGATCCTGGCCGCCGTCAAGGCCAATTTCTGGATCGGCATGGGTGCGGCCACGGCGCTGATCCTGGGCGCGGCCTACACCTTGTGGATGTTCAAGCGGGTCTATCTCGGACCGGTGGCCAACGACGACGTCAAGAACCTGCAGGACATCAATGCGCGCGAGTTCCTGGTGTTCGCGCTGCTGGCGATTGCGGTGCTTGCCATGGGCGTGTATCCCAAGCCCTTCACGGACGTGATGGACAGTTCGGTGGCCGAACTGCTGCGCCATGTCGCGTTGTCCAAGTTGAACTGAGAAGAGATCCGCGACCATGATTGACAACTACAGCTGGATCACGGTTTTCCCCGAGATCGTCCTGTTGACCCTGGCCTGCGTGATTGCGCTGGTGGACCTCTTCGTCAAGAGCCCGACTCGCACGGCCACCTATGTGCTGACGCTCGTCACGCTGGCCATCGTGGCCTTCATGCAGGCCGAATACGCCATCAGCGGCCTGAACCAGTACGGCTTCAGCAAGCTGGTCGTCAGCGACCAGATGGGCAACTGGCTCAAGTGTTTCGCCACGCTGGCCGTGATGGTGACCCTGGTCTATGGCCGCGGCTACGCCGGCCATCGCGAGATGATGCGCGGCGGCGAGCTGTTCACGCTGTCGATGTTCGGCCTGCTGGGCATGTTCCTGATGATCGGCGGCAACAACTTCCTGATCATCTACATGGGCCTGGAACTGCTGACGCTGTCGAGTTATGCGCTCGTGGCGCTGCGCCGCGACAGCACCATCGCCACCGAGGCGGCGATGAAGTACTTCGTGCTCGGTGCCATGGCCTCCGGCTTCCTGCTCTACGGCATGTCGATGTTGTACGGCGCCACCGGCACGCTGGACGTCAACCAGGTCGCGCAGGCCATCGCCAGCGGCAACATCCGCCACCAGGTACTGGTGTTCGGCCTGGTGTTCATCGTGGCCGGCCTGGCATTCAAGCTCGGCGTGGTTCCGTTCCACATGTGGCTGCCCGACGTCTACCACGGCGCACCCACGACGGTCACGCTGCTGATCGGCGGCGCGCCCAAGCTGGCGGCCTTCGCCATCATGATCCGCCTGCTGGTCGAAGGCCTGCTGCCGCTGGCCATCGACTGGCAGCAGATGCTGGCGGTGCTGGCGGTGGGCTCGCTGCTGGTCGGCAACCTGGCCGCCATCGTGCAGACCAACATCAAGCGCATGCTGGCGTTCTCGACCATCTCGCAGATGGGCTTCGTGTTGCTGGGCATGATGTCGGGCGTGATCAACGGCAACACCATCTCGTCGGCCGACGCGTATGGTTCGGCGATGTTCTATGTCGTGACCTACGTGCTGACGACGCTGGCGACCTTCGGCATCATCCTGCTGCTCTCGCGCAAGGGCTTCGAGAGCGACGAGATCGCTGACTTCGCCGGCCTGAACCAGCGCAGCCCGCTGTATGCCGCGGTGATGGCGATCTGCATGTTCTCGCTGGCCGGCATTCCGCCCATGGTCGGTTTCTACGCCAAGTTGTCGGTGCTGCAGGCCTTGATCTCGTCCGGCCAGGGTGTCGACATCGGCCTGGCCGTGTTCGCCGTGATGATGTCGCTGATCGGCGCGTTCTATTACCTGCGCGTGGTCAAGCTGATGTATTTCGACGCCCCTGCGCAGACGGCGGCCATCGAGGCCCCGGCCGACGTGCGCATCGTGCTGGGCATCAACGGTGCGCTGGTGCTGTTGCTTGGCATCGTGCCCGGCGGCCTGATGACCTTGTGCGCCAGCGCATTGGCCAGCATGATGGCGGGCTGACCGCCGCCGACCGCGTTGGCACAACAACAATCGACCACCGGCCCGCAGGCGGAAACGCCGCAGGACGATCCGCACCTGGTCGAACACACGGTGCAGCGCGAGCAGCTGCTGCACGGCCATTTCCTGCACGTGCTGCGCGACACGGTACGACTGCCCGACGGCGGCGAAGCAACGCGCGAATACGTATTGCATCCCGGGGCCGTGGTGATCGTGCCCCTGCTCACCGGCGATGATGGTGAATTGCGCGTGGTGCTGGAGCGGCAATACCGGCATCCCGTCGGCCAGGTGATCCTGGAGTTCCCGGCCGGCAAGCGCGACGGCGAGGAAGACCTGATTCTGTGCGCCCGGCGCGAGCTGCGCGAAGAGACCGGTTATCGCGCGCGCGAATGGGCCCATGCCGGCGTCATGCATCCGGTGGCCGCCTATTCCGACGAGTTCATCGATATCTGGTTCGCCCGCGACCTGACGCTGGGCGAGCGCCATCTGGATCCGGGCGAGTTCCTCGACGTGACCACGGCCACCGTGCCGGAGCTGCTGCAGTATTGCCGCGACGGCCGTATCACCGATGCCAAGACGCTGACGGGCACCCTGTGGTTGCAAAACCTGCTTTCCGGCGCATGGACACTCGACTGGCAGGCCGATCCCGATCCGAGCGCTGCCGGATAATCGCTTGACCATGAAAGTGCTCGATCTTCAATGCGCGCAGCAACACGGCTTTGAAGGCTGGTTCGGGTCCGAGGACGACTTCGCCAGCCAGCTCGCGCGTGGCCTGGTGACCTGCCCGATGTGTGGCGACACCACGATCACCAAGAAACTCAGCGCGCCGCGGCTGAACCTGGGCCACCATGCCGGCCCGCCGGCCGCCGCCGATCAGCCGCAACAGGCCGTGAAGCATGACGTCGTCGCCACCAACGATACCCACGCCGCACTGCAGGCCGCCTGGCTCGGCATGGCCCGGCGCATCCTGGCCAACACCGACGATGTCGGCGAGCGCTTTGCCGAAGAGGCGCGCAGGATCCACTACGGCGAAGTGCCGCAGCGCGGCATCCGCGGCAAGGCCACGGCGGCCGAATCCGAGGCGCTGGCGGAGGAGGGCATCGAGGTGATGCAGATCGCGTTGCCGGATGCGCTCAAGGGGCCGGTGCAGTAGCGTCCTGTTCGGACGGTTTCGCGTCGTCCTGCAACGGGCTGCACATCATCCGTTTGTGCGATACATGTGTCTCAGATGCAGAGCTACAGTGTTGACGATTGTTGCGATCGGTCGAGCAGTCCACGAACTGAATGCTTGTTGACTGCAGCATCGGGATGTATTGGCGCCACTTGCCGCAACAGTATGCATCCATGATTCCTCGATGAGGTCCGGATGTTTCTCTTGGCTGATCCGGTATCAAGCTTGAATTTTCGGCTATTGCGATCGTTGCCAGTTGGTTCTGTGAGATTGGAAACGGACTGCATGAGCGAATGAAATAGCGTGTTGCTGTGCAGAAAGCTGCGATGGGAATGAATCAGTCCAAATTGCTTCATGGAGGTGGGCCATGCGATTTCGCCAGGTTTTGGTGGCTGCCACTGTCGCCGTGCTGCTTTTCCTCAACTCGGCTTATGCGCAGCCACACACTACGGCACAGGACATCGAGTTGCTGAAGGCGAGGATTGCCGATCTCAATCCACCTGATCGGGGTCTGCCTGACAACGAATTCAGCTTGGTGGACGAGCGACGCTCACTGGAGTTGGAGGTTGCTGAGCTCAGGAGGATCTCGCAACGACCAACGGACAATGCCCGGCAACTCGAGATTCTGGAAAAGTCGAAACAAGTCATAGCGGCGGCGATCGCGGACATTGCAAAAGCCGACTGCCAGAAGCTTGACGAGTCTCGATTCAACGGAGCCAATGTGATCAGGGACCAGATGATGCAGTTTCAGCGCGGCGTCCTCTACCGCGGGATCCCGCTGGACTTCGACCCGGACCCGTTTTTATTGGCACCATGGAGTGAGGAGGGGCGACTCGGCCCGTCTGAATATTGCGTGAGGTGGAAGCGGTTCATCGGAGACGCGACCAAACAGGCATCGCTGATAACCTACTTTGACTTGGTGAAGCAACGGATCAACGAAGAGGCGAAGCTGCAAGCCGAAGCGAAATCGCTAGGATCGACTCTGCTCGATTTGTTGTTGCGTCGCAAGGATGCTGCCGAAAAGAAGCTTGCGACGTTATCGACGAAATCGGAGCTGTCCGACAAACTGTGGATCGTGATCAGCGTCATTGGCGCGTTCAGCATTGGCGCGATACTGGCAGTCAAGCTCTTCAGTGACCAGATTCAATTGGAATGGGTTGCCTCTGGTCAAGTCATTCAGTTCGTCACCGTGATGATCTTGTTGAGCGTGATCATGGCTTTGGGGCTGGCCGGCATCCTCAAGGAGAACACCCTGGGAACCTTGCTTGGAGGTATCGCTGGTTACGTATTGGCGCAAGGCGTTGGTCGCGCCGCGGCGCGAGAAGTCAGTCGCAGTCGAGAAAACGCGAAAAATGGCGCCGTCCGCTGACCTGGGTGTTTGACGGTAACGTCCCACTTTTCTCCTCACGCCGCGAACTGCAACTCCGCCAGCCGCGCATACACCCCGCCCCGCGCCACCAGCTCCGCGTGCGTGCCTTGTTCCACCAGCCGCGCCTGGTCGAGCACGACGATGCGGTCGGCCTTTTGCACCGTCGCCAGCCGGTGCGCGATGACCAGCGTGGTGCGGCCTTCCATCGCGGACTCGAGGGCTGCCTGCACCATGCGTTCGCTCTCGGCGTCCAGCGCGCTGGTGGCCTCGTCGAGCAGCAGCAGCGGCGGGTTCTTGAGCATGGCGCGGGCAATCGCGATGCGCTGGCGCTGGCCGCCGCTCAGGCGCACGCCGCGTTCGCCCAGGAAGGTGTCGTAGCCCTCGGGCAGGCGGCCGATGAATTCGTCGGCGAAGGCGGCGCGGGCGGCGGCCTTGACCTCGTGGTCGCTGGCGCCGGGCTTGCCGTAACGGATGTTTTCCATCGCATTGGCCGAGAAGATCACCGCGTCCTGCGGCACGATGCCGATGTGCTGGCGCAGGTCCTCGAGTGACAGCTCGCGTGTGGGCACGCCGTTGAGGGCGATCGATCCTGATTGCGGATCGTAGAAACGCAGCAGCAGCTGGAACACCGTGCTCTTGCCGGCGCCGCTGGGCCCGACCAGAGCCACGGTCTCGCCGGGTGCCACCGTCAGCGAGAAGTCGTGCAGGGCCGGGTGGTCCGGCCGGGACGGATAACTGAACTGCACGTGGTCGAACACCACGCTGCTGCCGGCGGACTGGTCCTGCACCGAGCGCGGCTGCGCGGGCGAGGCGATCGGGGAATGCGTGTCCAGCAGCTCCATCAGGCGTTCGGTCGCGCCGGCGGCGCGCAGCAGGTCGCCGTAGACCTCGCCCAGCACCGCGAACGCGCTGGCCAGGATGATGACGTAGACCACGGTCTGGCCCAGGTGGCCGGCCGAGATGCGCCCGGCCATGACCGCCTGCGTGCCCTGGTACAGGCCCCACAACAAGGCGGCCGAGGTGGCGATGATGATGAAGGCCACCAGTACCGAGCGCGCGCGCGAGCGCCGCACCGCGGCCTGGAAGGCGTTGTTCGTGGATGCGTCGAAGCGGGTCGCCTCGCGCGATTCCGCGACGTAGCTCTGCACCACCGGGATCGCGTTGAGCACCTCGGCGGCGATCGCGCTGGAGTCGGCCACCCGGTCCTGGCTGGTGCGCGAGAGTTTGCGCACCCGGCGGCCGAACCACAGGCTGGGCAACACGATGACGACGAGGATGCCGAGCACCTGGATCATCACGGTGGGGTTGGTCCAGATCAGCATCAGCAGGGCGCCGATGCCCATCACGGTGTTGCGCAGGCCCATGCTCAGCGAGGAGCCGACGACGGTCTGCACCAGCGTGGTGTCGACCGTCAGCCGGCTGAGCACCTCGCCGGTCTGCGTGGTCTCGAAGAATTCCGGGCTCTGGCGCAGCACATGCTTGTAGACCGCGTTGCGCAGGTCGGCGGTGATGCGTTCGCCCAGCCAGCTGACCATGTAGAAACGCGCGGCCGAGAACAGGCCCAGCGCCACCGCCACCAGGAACAGGTCGAAGAAATGCTCGCGCAAGGCCATCACGCGTGTGCCCGGGTCGGCCGACAGGCTGTCCGCGCCGACCAGGCCGCCGTCGATCAGGCTGCGCAGCGCCAGTGGAAACACCAGCGTCGTGACGGCGGCCATGACCAGGAACAGGCCGGCGAGCAGGATGCGGCCGCGGTACGGCCGCAGGAACGGCGCCAGGCCGGAGAGGGATCGCGGGGAGGGCGCCTTGGCGCGTTCAGAACTCATGCAGCGTGGTTCACAGGGTAGATGTCGGTTCCGTCGGCCCGGGCATTGTCATGGGCATGCCCGGTCGCAAACCGGTGATTGTCGGCCATTCGCCGGCACCGGCGCCGCGCGGGCCATCGGCTACAGCACCAGGGGCCGCGCGTAGCCGGTCAGTTCCAGGTATCCGCGCCCGACATGCTGGCGCTGGCTGTCGAACAGGTCGCACAGGCCCTCCCAGTAGATCGCGCCGGTCGAGGCGCGGCTGTCGAGCTCCTGGTTGTCCAGCAGCGCCCGCACGACATAGTTCTCGGCTGGTGTACGCAGCAGCCATTCGACCGGGTAGGTGGTATTGGTCAATGGGCTTTTCCAGCCCCGCACGGCCTGGAACACCGCTTCGCCAGGCGAGAAGACATAAGGCTTGATGCCGTCGTTGAGTCTGGGATGGCGGAACGAGCCGCCGTCCCACATCGTTGCACCGGACTTGTCGCGGATGCGAAACGCCGTCAGCGCGCTGCCGTCGAACAGGTTGATGCCGACCCAGTCCCAGCCCACGGCATCCGGATCGAGCACGCTGTCGCTCCATTCGTGGTCGAGCCAGGCCGCGCCGGTGCCGGGCGTGAACCGGCTCGGGTCCACGCCGTGTGCGCCTTCGCCGCGCACCGCCAGGCGCTGGCCGTCGAGCGTGACCTGGCCCTCGAACGCCAGTTGCGGACGGCTGTAGTAGAAGCTGGCCTGCTCCGGCTTCGGCCCCTTGCGCGACCATCCCGCATCGCCTTGCAGCATCACCGCTTGCGTGGCCGTGAAGTCCAGGTCCAGGCCGAAATCCGGTGCCGCGATGCGGGCCCGGTAGTGGCTGTTGTCATGGGTCAGCGACCAGTCGCGCAGCCGTACCGCGGTATCGGCCTGGCTGGCCTCGGCGACACCGAAGCCCATGCGCGCGATGCGTTGGTCGTGGCGGAACCGCCGGCCCTGCACGTCGGTCACGGCGGCGTGCGCAAACAGCAACTGGCGGGCCGCGAAACGCGAGGCCATCTGCTGGGTGACCGCGACGCGTGAACGGAAGAAGGTCAGCTGGAATCCCAGCACGCGCGCGGCATCGCCCGAGCCGGCCCGGCTATGGCCGGTGATGTACCACCATTCGATCGAGGTATCCGGGTGGCTGCCGTGGTCGCGCGGAAAAGCCAGCGCGCGCCGGGTGGTGGCGCCGCTGCCGGGATTGGCGGCGGTGGCCAGGGCCGGCGCCATTGCCCCGGACAGCAGCAACTCGCGGCGCAGCACGCCGGGCAAACGGGGAACAGGGCGCACAGGCATTGGCTTATTGTGGCCCGATTCGCATATCGTTTCGCGGCGACCCGATACCGTCGCGCATACTCTGCCAGATGCATCGAATGGATGGTCGTCACCTGACGCTCGCGCAACAAGGGCCGATTGCGACGATCACGCTGGCCCGGCGGGAAAGTGCAAAGCGCTTGCACTCGGCGTGGTCCAGGCGGCCGACGGACCGATGCTCAGAGTGCCACGGTGTAGTTCAGCGTCATGCGCCCGCCGTCGACGACGACGATCTCGCCGGTGACATAACTCGCGGCATCGCTGGCCAGCCAGGCCACGGCGTCGGCGACTTCCGACGGCTCGCCCAGGCGCTTCATCGGCGTGCGGCTCATCACCTTGATGCGTGCCTCCTCGCTGCCCAGCACCGCCTTGGCCGCCAGTTCGGTGGCGATGGTGCCGGGCGCCACGGCGTTGACACGCACGCCCTTGTCGGCCAGTGAGAGCGCCATCACGCGTGTCAGCTGATTGATGCCGCCCTTGCTGATGTTGTAGCCGGCGATATTGGGAATCGTCAGCGTGGCGTTGACCGAACTCATGTTGACGATGGAGCCGCTGCCCCGCTCGGCCATCACCCGCGCCACCGCCTGGCCCATCAGGAAGGCTCCCTTGATGTTGACCCGCATCACGGCATCGAAATCGGCTTCGCTCATGTCCAGGAAGTCCGCGGCGCGCAGGATGCCGGCGTTGTTGACCAGGATGTCGATGCCGCCATGTTGTCGCACCACGGCTGCAACCAGCGCGTCGACCTGGGACTTGTCCCCGACATCGCAGCCGATGCAGGTCGCGCCCAGCTCGCCGGCCAGGGCCTCGCCGCGTGTCGTGTCGACATCGGCGATCACGACCTTGGCGCCTTCGCGTGCGAAGCGGCGGGCGCAGGCCTCGCCGATACCCTGCGCGGCGCCGGTGACGACGACGACGCGGCCGGCGTGGCCGAAGGTGATGGTGTTGCTGCTCATGAGGGACATCTCCGGATGCGTGTGGCTTGCCACACAGCATACCCGTTCATGCCGATGGCTGGCCCCGTCGGCATCGCAGCGCAGCGGCTGCCAGCTGCGCTAAGCTCGCGCTCTGGCCTGCGGTCGTCAAGCGCGGCCGACGACACCATCACCCGACCCTTCGAGGTAGAAAGCATCACCGTGGACACCAGCACCATCGATTTCCCTTCCATCGACGCGATCCGCGCCAACCGGGAGCGCCTGGGCGACCGCGTCGAGACCACGCCGGTGCGCCGGATCAAGGATCCGGCGCTCGATGCTGTGGTCGGCGGCAACACCCGGGTCTGGCTCAAGGAGGAACTGTTCCAGCGCACCGGCAGCTTCAAGCCGCGCGGTGCCCTGTCGGTGATGCTGGACCTGGACGCCGACGCGCTGGCGCGCGGCGTCACCGGCGTGTCGGCCGGCAACCATGCGATCTCGCTGGCCTACAGCGCGCAGGCGCTGGGTACCAGCGCCAAGGTGGTGATGCCGAAGAACGCGAATCCGTTCCGCATCCAGGTCTGCCGCGAACTCGGCGCCGAGGTCGAACTGGTCGACAACGTGCACCAGGCGTTCGCGCGGGTCAAGGAGATCGAGGCCGGGGAGGGCCGGGTGTTCGTGCATCCGTACGAAGGTCCGAAGACCGCGTTGGGCACCGCATCGGTCGGCCTGGAGTTCATGGACCAGGTCGCCGAGGCCGGCGACGCGCTCGACGCGGTCATCGTTGCCACCGGCGGGGGTGGCCTGAGTGCCGGTGTCGCCTGCGCGGTCAAGCAGCTGCGGCCGCAGACCGCGGTCTACGTGGTCGAGCCCGAAGGTGCCGACAGCATGGCACGCAGCTTCGCCGCCGGATCGCCGCAGGCCATCGACGCCGTGCGCACGATCGCCGACTCGCTGGGCGCGCCACGTTGCGAGCCGTATTCGTTTGCGCTGAACCGCCGTTTCGTCGACGCCGTGGTGCTGGTCGACGACGAGCAGATCCGCCAGGCGATGCGGCTGTTGTTCCGGGTCGCCAAGCTGGTGGTGGAGCCCGCGGGCGCCGCGGCGCTGGCCGCGCTGATGTTTCCGCTGCGCGCCACCCTCGAAGGCCGTACCGTGGGCCTGATCGTCTGCGGTGCCAATACCGATCCGCAGACTTACTGCGCGCAGCTGCAGTCATGACGACGGCCGCGAGGACGACACCATGGCACTGACCGAATTGGCATTGCACGGCACGCCGGCACTGGCGCTGCAGGCTGCCGATGGCGCCCGCGTGTTGGTCACGCTGCACGGCGGCCACGTCGTGTCATGGACGCCGGCGGGCGTCCATGACGACCAGTTGTACCTCTCGCCGCGCTCGGGGTTCGGCCCGGGGCAGGCGATCCGCGGCGGCGTGCCGGTGGTGTTCCCGCAGTTCTCCGACCGGGGGCCCTTGCCCCGGCACGGATTCGTGCGCAACCGGGCCTGGCAGTTGCTGCGCTGCGGTGACGATGCCGACGGGGCGGCCACCGCGGTCCTGGGCCTGGTCGACGACGCCGCCACCCGCGCCATCTGGCCACATGCATTTGCGCTGGAACTGCGGCTGCGCCTGTCGGGGCCGCAGCTGGACATGACGCTGCACGTCACCAATACCGGCTCGGTGCCGTGGCAGTGCGCCGCGGCGCTGCACACCTATCTGCAGGTATCCGACAGCGCGCGGGCGCGTATCGCGGGCCTGGCGGGCCGGCCCTACCATGATGCGGTCGACGGGCAGGCCAGGATCCAACACGAGACCTTACTGCATCTGCCCGGCGAGGTGGACCGGGTCTATGCGGGCGTCGACGGCGGCATCGAACTGTCGGCCGATGGCGACGCGCCGGCATGTTGCCTGCAGGTCTCGCATGCCGGATTTGCCGATGTCGTGGTGTGGAATCCGGGTCCGGCGCGGTGCGCCGCCTTGCCCGACATGCCGCCCGACGGCTACCGGCACATGGTCTGCATCGAATCGGCGCGCATCGCGCAGCCGGTCGTGCTGGCACCGGGGCAGTCCTGGTCGGGCACGCAGCAGCTGCGCCGGCTGGCCGCGGACGGGTCACCGGCGGCAGGATAATCGGGCCTTCATGGATATTCTCGTCATCGCGGCCATCGTGGCCATTGCGGCGTTGGTCACGCGCCGCCAGCAGGAGCGCCAGCGGATCGTGTTGCTGGCGTCATACCTGGGCCCGTTCCAGATCGAGAAACTGATGGCCACGCTCAGCGAGGGTTACATGCGGGCCCTGGGCGAGAACGACCCGGAGCGCCAGCAACCGATCTGGGACCATTTGCGCAGCTCGGAGCTCGCCTTGTGCGCGCAGTTCGAGCAGTTCGCCACCCGTTTCGCCGGCGCCGATGCCGACCGGACCCGGGTCAGCACGCTGGCCTGGGCCATTCCCTGGGCCGACCGGTTGTTCCCGGCCGCGAGTTTCGACGCGCGCAAGGCCATGGCCATCCATGCCCGCGGCATCCACCGCGCCGTGCACGCGGATCCGGATGAGCCGTCCAAGCGGCGCGCGTTCAGGCTCAGCGCAGAGATGTTCCTGATGCAACACACCTGCCACTGGTTCTGCAAGTCCAAGGCGGTCGCATCGGCGCGCATGTGGGTGCGGCACCAGACCCGCTACGAGCAGTTGCTCGATGCGGTCGCGCCGGACACCGCCCGGGCCTACCGGGCCCTGTTGCCGGCCTGACGCCGGTCACCGACTGTCACAGCAGCCAGGGCAGGAAGCGCCGGCTGCGCTGGCGGTAGGCGCGGTAGTCCGGGTGCAGCTGCGTCATCTGGCTCTCTTCCAGCGTAGCCTTAACCCACAACACCAGCCACAGCCCGAACCAGCCTAGCCAGGCCCAGGCAGGTGCAGCCCAGGCCAGCGCCGCCGCGCCCAGCAACACGGACGTATACATGGGATGGCGGATCCAGCGATACGGACCGCTGGTGACCAGCCGTCCGCCGGGTTTGGGCACCGGACGGATATTGAAGTTGCCGATGCGGTTGTGCGCCAGTGTCCAGATCGCCAGCGCCAGCGACAGGCTGGCCAGCATCCAGGTCGGCACCGGCAGTGCGCCTCGACTGAGGGACGGGCCGGCGGCAGCGGCCAGCAGCGTCAGCAGGCCGAATTGCAGGAGGACGAGCAGGTTACCCATGAAGCCGGATCGATGTTGCAGGGGGTCGGAAGACAGGGCTCCATGTTCGCATGCGCAGGGGCGACGATATACTGTACGGATCACCAGTTTTCCCGCCTGGGTCGGTGCGCGTATCGCGCGGCGCGATGCCAGGCCAGCCCGTATGGACGAGAGCCAGCCCCGCAGCTGCACAGCCGACGACGAGCCCGCGACGGCCGCTCCCGTACTGACGCGCCAGCAGGCGCGCCGCCTGCGCGACATTCACCGCTCGGCGGGTTGGCCGGCCCAGGATGGTCTGGAGATCGAACTGCTGGCCAGCGGCATGTTGCACCGGGTGGCCGAGCCGGGCGGGGCCGAACGCCTGCGCCTGACCGATCGCGGCATCGCGTGCCTGGCGCAGGCCTTGCAGCGCAACCGGCAGGCGCTCAGCGCCCACGACGCGCTGGTCGCGCGCGTGGCCCAGGCCTTGTTGCGGGACGGACGCATCGTCTGGACCGGCCTGGCCGTGCGTGCCCGCCTGCCATCGGAGCCGGACGCTGCGCCGGCACACGCCGACGGTCTCGCGCCGCAGGATTTCGCGTTGCACGGCGAGCCGCCATCGGCCGCACCGGCACGCTGGAAAATCTGCAGGCCCGACGTGTTTTCCATCCGCAACACCACGGTGGCGGCCTACCTGCAACCGGTGGTGCACGAGATCAAGGTCAGCCGCGCCGATCTGCTGGGCGACCTGCGCCTGAGCGACAAGCGCGACAGTTACCTCGATCTCGGCGGCCAGTGCTGGTACGTGCTGGGCTGTGATGCGCGTGGCCGCCCGATCGCGCAGGAGCACGAGGTTCCGGCCAGCTGCGGCGTGATGCTGGCGCGCTCCGACGGTCCGCTCGAGGTGCTGCGGCACGCGCCGCGGCGGGTGGTGCCCGACCTGCCGTTCGCGTTGTGGATGTCGCTGGCCCGGGCCACGCCGCTGTCGGCCACCGCATTCGGCGACGACGAACCCGGCCAGGCGCTGCTGGACGCACCGCCAGCCGACGACCCATGACGCAGGCGCTTGCCGACGCCGGTGCTTGTGGGGCCGATGTGCCGGAGTTGCCGCCGGACGCGGCACCAGCAGCCGCCGACGTGCCGGCGCTGTATACGGTATCGGTGCGCAACCTGTGCGCCTTCGCCGCCAAGTCCGGCGATCTCGACCTGCGTTTCACGCCGTCGCCGACCGCGCAGCAAGAGCGTCAAGGGCATCAGCTGGTCGCGCAGCGGCGCGGGCCGCACCACGAGGCCGAGCTCAGCCTGCAGGGACGCCATGGCCCGTTGGCCGTGCGCGGACGGGCCGACGGATTCGACCCGCGCAGCCATACGCTGGAAGAGGTCAAGACCTACCGCGGTGCCCTCGAGGCGGTGTCGGTGCAGCAACAGGCGCTGCATTGGGCCCAGCTCAAGGTTTATGGCTGGTTGTTGTGCCAGAGCCGCGGTCTGGCGGCGGTGAACCTGTCGCTGGTGTATTTCGACGTCGTGCAGCAGACCGAATCTCCGCAGCAGCAGCGCTGGGATGCGACGGCGCTGTGCCGGTTTTTCGAATCCTTGTGCGAACCCTTTCTGGCCTGGGCCCGGCAGGAGGTCGCGCACCGGCGCGCGCGCGACGCCGCGCTGGTGCAGAGCCCGTTTCCGCAATTGCCGTTCCGGCCGGGTCAACGCGCGCTGGCGGCGGCCGTGTACAAGGCCTGCGTGTCGTCGCAGCCCTTGCTGGTGCAGGCCCCCACGGGCATCGGCAAGACCATCGGCACCGTGTATCCGGCGCTGCGCGCCATGCCCGAACGCGGCAGCGACAAGCTGTTCTTCCTGACCGCCAAGACGCCGGGCCGGCAGGTGGCGCTCGATGCGCTGGCGCAGGTGCGCGGCTCGGCGCGTGCCGGCGCAGACGCGGGCCTGCCGTTGCGGGTGATCGAGTTGGTGGCGCGCGACAAGGCCTGCGAGCACCGCGACAAGGCCTGCCACGGCGCGTCCTGCCCGCTGGCGCGCGGCTTCTACGACCGGCTGCCGGCCGCGCGAGAGGCCGCGGCCCGGGTGCAGTGGCTGGACCGCCAGGCCTTGCGGTCCGTCGCGCTGGCACATGGCATCTGCCCCTATTACCTCGGGCACGAGATGGTGCGCTGGAGCGACGTGGTCGTGGGAGACTACAACTACTATTTCGATCGCAGCGCGATGCTGCATGCGTTGACTGTCGAGAACGACTGGCGCGTCAGCCTGCTCGTCGACGAGGCACACAACCTGGTGCCGCGCGGCTGCGCGATGTACAGCGCCGAACTGGGCCATGCCGAAACCCTGCAGGCGCGCGAGCAGGCGCCGCCGGTGCTGCGCGGTCGCATCGACGCCGTGCTCGACCAGTGGCAGGTGCTGCAGGAGCGGCATGCGGCCAGCGGCGCGCAGCCGGACTGGCGGGAGCTCGATGCTCCGCCCGAGGCCTGGCTGCGCGCCTTGCACCGGCTCAACCAGGCGCTGGGCGAACATGTCAACAGCCACGTGCTCGATGGCGACAGCGTGGTGTTGCCGTTCTATTTCCGTACCCTGGCCATCGCCACGCTGGCTGACATGTTCGGCGACCACTCCTTGTGCGAATACACGCGGGAGGTCCCGGTCATGCCCGCCGCTCCCGGTGCCATCGCGGCCGCACAGACGCGGCTGGACGGCGCCGGTTTCGACAGCGTCGATGCGGTGGGCCGGATCACGCTGCGCAACGTCGTGCCGGGCCATTTCCTGGCGCCGCGGCTGCACAGTGCCGATGCGGCCGTGTTGTTTTCGGCGACGCTGCAACCGGCCGACTACTACCAGGCCTTGCTCGGCTTGCCCGAACACACGCGCTGGCTCGACGTGCCCAGTCCGTTCGACAGCGCGCAGCTGGCGGTGCGCGTGGTGCCGATCTCGACCCGGCGCGACGATCGCGCCCGCTCGCTCGACACGCTGGTGGCGACGATCGCCGAGCAGTTCCGGCGCACGCGCGGCAACTACCTGGCCTTCTTCAGCAGCTTCGACTACCTGGAGCAGGCCTGCGCGCGGTTGCGCGCGTCCTGCGCCGACATTCCGGTCTGGACCCAGGCGCGGCAGATGGACGAGGCGGCGCGGCGCGACTTCCTCGTGCGTTTCGACGACGCCGGATGCGGTGTGGGTTTTGCCGTGCTGGGCGGGGTGTTCGGCGAAGGGGTCGACCTGCCGGGCCGCAGGCTGATCGGTGCCTTCGTGGCCACGCTCGGCCTGCCGCAGTTCGATCCGGTCAACGAAGCCATCTGTGCGCGCATGCAGGCGCGTTTCGGCCAGGGTTACGCATACACCTATGCCTATCCCGGCCTGCAAAAGGTGGTGCAGGCGGCCGGGCGGGTGATCCGCACCGAGACGGACACCGGTTGCGTGGTGTTGCTCGATGCGCGTTATCGCCAGCCGCAGGTCCGCGCCTTGTTGCCGCCGTGGTGGCAGATCGCGCCCGCTTGATCGTGGCGCGGGCCGGACGCGTCAGGTCGTCAACTCGCCACGGAAGGCGGCCGCGAACTCCGACGCGGCCTGGCGCACGGCAATGGCGCTCTTGCGCGGCTTGTAGAGGGCCGAGCCCAGGCCGAAACCATGGGCACCGGCGGCAATCCAGGGCGCCATGTTGCCGGGTGTGATGCCGCCCACGGGAATCATCAGCGTACCGGCCGGCAGGACGGCCAGCATGGCCTTGAGCACGGCCGGCGATGCGGCCTCGGCCGGAAACAGCTTCAGGCCCTGTGCGCCGGCCTCGAGCGCGGCAAACGCCTCGGTTGGCGTGGCGATGCCCGGCAGGCAGACCATGCCCAGCCCGATGGCTTCGCGCACCACGGCCGCATTGAAGTTGGGCGAGACGATGAGCTGGCCGCCGGCCGCATGCACGTCGCGCACCTGTTCGGCCGTCAGCACGGTCCCGGCCCCGACCAGCGACTGCGGGTGGGCGCGCGCCAGTGCGGCGATGCTCTCGAGCGGCTGGGGCGAGTTCAGCGGCACTTCCAGCACGCCGAAGCCGGCATCGGCCAGGGCCTCGCCGATGGACGGCGCCTCGGCTGGCGTCAGCCCGCGCAGGATGGCCACCAGCGGAAGGGTCTGGAAGTGGGCGGCGAATTTCTGGATCGGCTTCATGGTGATGGCGTTCGATGGGGCAGGTGGTGGCTCAGGGCGTGCAGGCCGGCCCAGCTGGCCTCGGCGCCCATGCGGTGGGTCGTGATGCCGAGCCGGTCGAAGGCGAGTGCGTAGCGGGCGGTCAGCGACGGCGAGCCGATCACGGTGACGCGCGCGGCCGCCTGCAGGTCCTGCGCATGCAACTCCTCGCCGATGACCAGGCCCGAGAGGTAACTGGCCAGCGGGCCCGCGTCCATGCGTGCGAACAGCGACAAGGTGCGCGCGCTGAATGCGTTGTGCAGCAGCCCGCCGCCCTGGCCGGCACGCGCCAGGCCGAGTCCGAACGCATCGGCGTCGAACGCGGCCTGCGTGTCGATGGTGCGCGCCAGCAGCGACTGCTGGCTCAGCAAGGCATAGAACTCGCCGGTCATGTAGCTGCGAAACGAGGTCACCCGGCCGTCGCGGATCCAGGCCCACTTGCTGTGGGTGCCCGGCAGGATGCACAGGCCCTCGCGCCAGCCGCCCAGGTGCATGGCGCCGAGGATCTGCACCTCTTCGCCGCGCATCACGTCCGGCACGCTGGCCAGCCCTGGAACGTCGCAACGGTGCTCGCAGCTCAGGCCCGGCACGATGGCGGTGGGTAGATGCAACCTGGCATCCTGCACCCAGCGCAGTTCGGCGGCAACATCGGCGAAACCGGCCGGGCAGGCGCAATACGGCGCTTCGACCCAGCCTTGTTTGCTGCCGGCCATGCCCGAGATCAGACAGGCCTGGGCACCATCGCGTGCCCAGTCGCCGAAACAGGCATCGAACACCTCGGCGAAGCCGCCGGCCGGCACAGTCAGGATGCCGCGCGGGAACGCGCGTTCGTCCATCACGCGGCCGGTGGTGTCGATGCGGGCACCCCGCAGCGACGAGGTGCCCCAGTCCAGTGCCAGCAGTGCGGTGGGCTGGGGGCTCGGTGTGGTCGCCATGTTCACAACACTGCGAACACCGAATTGCTGCGCGGCATCGGCGAGACGGCGCCGAAACCCTGCACCGACAGGGCCGCCGCCGCATTGGCATAGTGGGCGGCGCGAAAAACGTCGTCTCCCTTGGCCAGCCGCGCCAGCAGGTTGCCGCAGAAACAGTCGCCGGCACCGGTGGCGTCGCGCACGGTGACGCGCCGAGCGGCGACATGCTGGCGGTCCTGGCCGTCGCTGACCAGTGCGCCTTCGCCGCCGAGCTTGAGCACGACCGTCGCGGCCCCGTGGTCGTGCCCCCAGCGCACGATGTCGCCGGGTTGCGACAGGCCGGTCAGCGCCTGCATGTCGTCCAGGCTGGGCAGGAACACATCGCACAGCGACACCGCCTGCGCGATGCAGGCCTTGGCACGTGCCAGCGGCCAGAGCTTGAGCCGCAGGTTGGAGTCGAACGACACCTTCGTGCCGGCCTCGCGCGCGGTCTCCATGGCCTCGAAGCCGGTGTCGCAGGCGCCGGCCGAAATGGCCAGTGAAATGCCCGACAGGTGCAGGTACTGCGCGGAGCGGATCAGCTCGCTCGGCACGCCGGACAACCAGTGCGGCGTCATGCGGCTGGCGGCCGAGTCGGCGCGCAGGTAGTGGAAGTCGTGGCCCTGGCTGCCGTGGGTGACGAAATAGATGCCGGTGTGGCTGGCGCCGGCCGTCGTCACGCCGCTGGTGTTGACCCCCTCCTGGGCCCACAGCTGCAGCAGCGAGCGGCCGAAGTTGTCGGCTCCGATGCGGGTCAGGTAGGCGGTGCGGGCACCGGCCCGCGCCGCGGCGATTGCCGCATTGCTGGTATCGCCACCGTAGCCTTGCAGGTATTGCGGCTGGCCCGGCGTGGTCTGGTTGAACTCCACCATGGCCTCGCCGAGCGCGACCACGTCCCATGTGCGCGTGTCCATTGTTCTCCCCTTTGCCGGGCCGTTGGGGCGGGGCGCCGCCGATGGCCCGATCGGTCAGTGATTGTCGCGCGGAACAAAGGCGCCGCGCTTGCCGACCAGGAAATCGAGGTCCACGCCTTGGTCGGCCTGCAGCACATGGTCGACATAGAGTTTCCAGTAGCCGCTGGACAAGGGGGGCGGGGGCGCTTCCCAGGTGGACAGGCGGCGCGCGAGTTCCTCGTCGCTGATGTCCAGGTGCAGCCTGCGGTTGGCCACGTCGAGTTCGATCATGTCGCCATTGCGCACCACGGCCAGCGGGCCACCGGCGGCGGCTTCGGGTGCGGTGTGCAGCACGACGGTGCCGTAGGCGGTGCCGCTCATGCGGGCGTCGCTGATGCGCACCATGTCGGTGATGCCCTTGCGCAGCACCTTGGGTGGCAGCGGCATGTTGCCGACCTCGGCCATGCCGGGGTAACCCTTGGGACCGCAGTTCTTGAGCACCAGGATGCAGGTCTCGTCGACGTCGAGCGACTCGTCGTCGATCAGCTTGTGGAACTCCTCGATGTTCTCGAACACCACGGCGCGGCCACGGTGCTGCAGCAGTGCAGCCGTCGCCGCGCTGGGCTTGATGACCGCCCCGCGTGGCGCCAGGTTGCCGCGCAGCACGGCGATGCCGGCTTTTTCCATGAACGGCTTGGACAGCGGCATGATGACGTCGGGATTGAAGTTCTCGGCATCCGCGATGTTCTCGCCCATGGTCTTGCCGGTGACCGTGATCGCGTCGCGGTGCAGGTGCTGCGCGATCTCCTTCATCACCGCCGGCAGGCCGCCGGCGTAGCAGAAGTCTTCCATCAGGTACTTGCCCGAGGGCTGCAGGTTGACCAGGCAGTCCATGGCGCTGCCCAGGCGGTCGAAGTCCTCGATCTCGAGCTTGACGCCCATGCGCCCCGCGATCGCGATCAGGTGGATCACGGCGTTGGTCGAGCCACCGATGGCCGCCAGCGTCATGATGGCGTTCTCGAATGCCTCGCGCGTGAGCACCTTGGACAGCACCATGTCCTCGTGCACCATCTCGACGATGCGCCGGCCGGACTGGCGCGCCAGCACGTTGCGCCGGCCATCGACGGCTGGATAGGCGGCGTTGCCGGTCAGGCCGACACCGAGCGCCTCGATCATGCTGGCCATGGTGCTGGCCGTGCCCATGGTCATGCAGTGGCCGTGGCTGCGGTGCATGCAGCTCTCGGCGTCCAGGAACTGCTCGAGCTTGAGCGTGCCGGCGCGCACCTGCTCGCTCATGCTCCATACGCCGGTGCCCGAACCCAGCTCCTGGCCACGCCACTTGCCGTTGAGCATCGGGCCGCCACTGACGCCGATGGTGGGCATGTCGACGCTGGCCGCACCCATCATCAGCGCCGGCGTGGTCTTGTCGCACCCCATCAGCAGCACGACACCGTCGATCGGGTTGCCGCGCATGCTTTCCTCGACGTCCATGCTGGCCAGGTTGCGATACAGCATGGCGGTGGGGCGCAGCAGCACCTCGCCCAGCGACATCACCGGGAACTCGAGCGGGAAGCCGCCGGCCTCGTAGACGCCGATCTTGACCTGCTCGGCGATGGTGCGAAAGTGCGAGTTGCACGGTGTCAGTTCGCTGAAGGTGTTGCAGATGCCGATGACCGGCCGGCCTTCGAATTGATCATGGGGAATACCCTTGCCCTTGAGCCAGCTGCGGTACGCGAAACCGTCGCGGTCCTGGCGTCCGAACCATTGCTGGCTGCGCAGTTGTTCGGGTTTTTTCCGCGGTGTCTGGGTCATGGTGTCTCGCTCGGTGGGTGGTGGTGGATGAACAGGGTTTTCCCCATGCGCTGGTGTCGCGCAATCATCATATGATAAGCAGCAGCCGGTCGGCTTGTAAAGAGCCAGGCGGCTGTTGGCCATCGGTTTCAAGCCTCAGGAGTGTGTGTGTCCAAGCCCGAAATTCTCGTCGTCGCCAAGTTGTGGCCCCGCTACATGGAGGCCTTGCAAGACGCCTTCATCGTGCACGACCGCACCCATCTGCAGGACGCCGAGCAGTTCGCCACCATCGCGCCGCGCATCCGCGGCATCGCCGCCAGCGGCGAGTCCAGGGTGGATGCCGCGTTGCTGGCTCAGCTGCCGGCGCTGGAGATGATCTCGGTGTTCGGCGTCGGTTACGACGGCGTCGATGTCGCGGCCGCCCGTGCGCGTGGCGTGCCGGTGACCAACACCCCCGACGTGTTGACCGAGGAGGTCGCCGACCTGGGCATCGGCCTGATGTTGTCGATCGCGCGGCGCATTCCGCAGGCCGACCGCTTCGTGCGCGAAGGCGCGTGGCCCAAGGGTCCGTTTCCGCTCACCCGCAAGGTCAGCGGCGCGCGCCTGGGCATCGTCGGGCTGGGCCGCATCGGGCAGGCGATCGCCGATCGCGCCGCGGCCTTCGGCATGTCGATCGCCTACACCACCCGCAACCGGCGCGACGACAGCCCCTATGCCTATCACCCCAGCGCCGAGGCGCTGGCGCGCGAGGTCGATTTCCTGATGGTGATCACGCCCGGCGGCGCCGGCACGCGCGGCCTGATCGATGCCAAGGTGCTGGCCGCGCTCGGCCCCAAGGGTTACCTGATCAACGTGGCCCGGGGGTCGGTGGTGGACCAGCCGGCGCTGGTGCATGCGGTCACCACCGGCGTGATCGCCGGCGCCGCGCTCGACGTGTTCGCCGACGAGCCGAACGTGCCCGATGAACTGCGCGCAGCCGACAACGTGGTGCTGACGCCGCACATGGCCAGTGGCACCTGGGAGACGCGCGGCGCGATGGCCGACCTCGCGTTTGCCAACCTGCAGGCCCATTTCGCGGGCAAGCCGCTGCTCACGCCGGTGCCGTGATGATCAAGAACGTGCACGGCAATACGGTGGACTACCTCGGTAGCGCCATCGTGGCCGGCCGTTTCGGCGCCGGCGGCGCGATGCCGCCCGAGCCCATGTTGTGCGAGGAGCTCGGCGTCAGCCGCACCGTGATCCGCGAGTCGGTCAAGTCGCTGGTGGCCAAGGGCCTGATTCTCACCGGCCCGAAGGTCGGCACCCGGGTTCGGCCCAGCAGCCAGTGGAACTGGTTCGATCCGGACGTGATCGGCTGGCAGGCCAAGGCCGGACTGACCCCCGAATTCATCCGCGACCTGCAGGACCTGCGCATGATCGTCGAGCCCGCGGCCATCCGGCTGGCGGCGGAACGTGCGACCGCCTCCGACATCGAGGAGGTCGAGCAGGCGTTTGCCGGCATGGTCGACGCGGTCGAGCACAACGGCGACTATGTACGCTACGACCTGCTGTTCCACCAGGGCTTGATCCGCGCATCGCACAACCGCATGCTCGAGAAGATGGACCAGGCCCTGGGCGCGTTGCTGCGCACCAGCTTCGAGATATCGACCGTCAAGCACGATGGCCCGCGGCAGTCATTGCCGATGCATCGGGCCGTGCTCGACGCGGTCATTGCGCGCAATGCGGATTTGGCTGAACATGCGATCGTTGTATTGATTCAGGATGCACACAAGGACATGGCGCAGGTGCTCACGGCGCGTCGCGCACTGCCCAGGACCAAGAAGACATCCCGCAGGGCCCGGCAGCCGGCTTGATCCCAAGTCCGAGCCGAAGCCTCGCAACCGTTCCCGCAACCACGACCCTAGGAGACTTGAATATGAAGCTGAAGTTAGTTGCCACGGCCGCCATCATGGCGACCTCCCTGCTGGCCGCCGGCCAGGCCAGTGCCCAGCAAAAGCTCACCGTCTGGTGGCAAAAGGGCTTCTACAAGAGCGAAGACGATGCCTTGTTCGCCGCGATCAAGAAGTTCGAGGAGAAGAACAAGAACATCAAGATCGACCTGTCGCTGTATGCCCCGCAGGAGATCATCCCGAAATCGGTTGCCGCGCTCGACGCCAACAACCCGCCCGATGTGGCGTACGGCGACGTCTACGACTTCCAGGTGACCGCCAAGTGGGCCTACGAGGACAAGCTCGAAGACGTCTCGAGCATCATCAATCCGCTGCGCAACAACTTCGAGCCATCGGCGCTGTCGACGACCTTCCTGTACAACAACACGACGCAGAGCCGGGCTTACTACGCCTACCCGGTCAAGCAGCAGACCATGCACATCCAGTACTGGAAGGACATGCTGGCCGATGCGGGCTTCAAGGAAAGCGACATCCCCAAGGAATGGAACGCGTACTGGGACTTCTGGTGCACCAAGGTGCAGGACGGCTACCGCAAGAAGACCGGCAGCCGCGCCTACGGCACCGGTTTCCCGATGGGCGTGGATTCGAGCGACTCGTTCTACTCCTTCCTGACCTTCATGGACGCGCACAACGTCAAGCTCGTCAGCGATTCGGGCAAGGTGCTGGTCGATGATCCGGCAGTGCGCGAAGGCCTGATCAAGGCGCTGACCGACTACACCTCGGTCTACGCCAAGGGTTGCACGCCGCCGTCCGCCACCAGCTGGAAGGATCCGGACAACAACGTCGCCTTCCACAACAAGACGACCGTGATGACGCACAACGCGACGATCTCGATCGCCGCCAAGTGGCTGGACGACTCCAACAACGCGACGCTGACCGCCGAGCAACGTGCCGTCGCGAAGAAGAACTACGGCGAGCTGATCGCCACCGCCGGGTTCCCGAACAAGCCCGACGGCACGAAGATGATCTACCGCGCCGCGGTCAAGACCGGCGTGATCTTCAAGGACGCCAAGAACAAGGCCGACGCGAAGAAGTTCGTCTCCTTCATGCTGGACGAAGCCAACCTGACGCCCTACGTCGAAGGTTCGCTCGGCCGCTGGTTCCCGGTGACCAAGAAGGCGCAGCAAAGCCCGTTCTGGAAGGGTGACCCGCATCGCCTGGCGGTCTACAACCAGTTCATGAATGGCACGACGCCGTTCGAGTTCACGAAGAACTTCAAGTTCACCGTGCTCAACAACGAGAACGTCTGGGCCAAGGCCATGAACCGCGTGCTGAGCGAGAAAGTGCCGGTCGACAAGGCCGTCGACGAAATGATCGCCCGCATCAAGACCGTCGCCGCGCAATAAGCCCACGGCAGGGACGAGCCCGGGGCCGCCCGGGAGGGCCGCCGGGCGCGCCGCCCCCCACGCCCCCCCCCGCGGGGTCGTGGCGGGGCGGGCCGCCCGCGGCGGCGGCCCCGGCCGCCACGCGGG
>JAPWHR010000002.1:0-388290 GCA_027214345.1 Comamonadaceae bacterium G21597-S1 | reverse complement strand
GCCTCCTCTTCCCCCCCCGCCCCCCCCCCCGGCGCCCCACACCCCCCCCGCCCGCCGGGCCCGCCGGGCCCGCCCGCCCCCCCCCCCCCCCCGGGCCGTACCACGAACCCCACCCATGTCGATTCTTCGCAGGAGCACGAGCCCATGGCCCAAGCCATAGCCGCAATGCCGTCCCGACGCCCGGCCAGTACCTGGCAGAACTGGGGCCGCCTGATGGTGCTGCCCTACATCGTCGTGTTCCTGCTGCTCGTGTTGTACCCGGTCAGCTACGGCCTGTATCTGGCACGCGACCCGCAGAACTACGTCAAGCTGTTTGCCGATCCGGTGTTTTTCCGTACCGCGATCAACACCCTGATCTTCGTCGTCGTCGCGGTCAACATCAAGATGGTGATCGCGCTCGGCCTGTCCGGGTTCTTCATTCATACCCGCTGGTGGATCAAGATCGTCGCGATGTTGTTCATCCTGCCGTGGGCCGTGCCGTCGATCCCGACCATCCTGTCGGTGCGTTTCATGCTCAACCCCGAGTGGGGCGTCATCAACACGCTGATCTTCAATCTCACGTTCAAGGACGGCCCGAACTGGCTCAACGACCCGACGCTGGCCTTGTCCTTGTCGATGACCATGCACATCTGGAAGTCGCTGCCGTTCTGGACCCTGATCCTGCTGGCCGGGCGCATGGCGATCCCGTCCGAGCAATACGAGGCGGCCAGCGTCGACGGTGCGACACGCTGGCAGAAGTTCCGCTTCATCACCTGGCCGTCGATGAAGGGTATCTACCTGACGTCGACCTTGTTGTCGATGATCTGGACGCTGGGTGACTTCAACAGCGTCTACCTGCTCACCGGCGGCGGGCCGGCCGACCTGACCCATGTGCTGGCCACGCTCGGTATCCGTTACTTGCGGCTGGACCAGATCGAACTGGCGATGGCCAGCATCGTCGTGGCCCTGCCTTTTGTCCTGCCCCTGGTGTACGTGATGATGAAGAGGTTGTCCAAATGAGCAAGGGCTTGTCCTGGCGCAAGGTATCGGCCGAAGCGCGCCTGCTGCTGGTCGGCATCCCGGTCGTGATCTGGACGCTGATTCCGGTCTACCACCTGCTGCTGTTCGCGATCTCGCCGCGCGACAAGGCCACTTCCGGCCAGTTGTGGCCGACGAATCCGACCTTGCAGAACTTCGATTTCGTGTTCCACCAGAAGCACTTCTACCTCTACCACTTCTGGCAGCAACTGGGCAATTCGCTGATGATCGCGGTCGCCACCGGTGTCATCACGCTGTTCGTCGCGACGACCGCGGCGTTCGCCATCAGCCGGCTCAAGGTCCGCGGCGGACGCACGGTGATGAACATGGCCTTGTTCACCTATTTCATCCCGGCCGCCTTCCTGGCCGTGCCGATGTACAAGACCATGGCCATCTACGGCTTGCTGAACAATCGCTGGTCGATGGTGCTGGCCATGGTCACGATCGCGTCGCCGTATTGCATCTGGGTGCTCAAGCAGGCCTCCGACAAGCTGCCCTGGGAACTGGACGAGGCTGCGCGCATCGACGGCGCCAGCCCGATGCAGTTGTTCTGGCTGGTCTACGTCCCGCTGATGGTGCCGTCGCTGGTGGCCGTGGGAACCTACGCCTTGCTGCTGGCCTGGAACGAATACCTGTACGGCT
This sequence comes from Comamonadaceae bacterium G21597-S1, assembly GCA_027214345.1. Classification (GTDB taxonomy): domain Bacteria; phylum Pseudomonadota; class Gammaproteobacteria; order Burkholderiales; family Burkholderiaceae_C; genus CAISIP01. Next base: position 386,631 of record JAPWHR010000002.1, on the reverse strand, counting down.
TCCTGCTGCTGTCCAAGGAAACCGACCTGCCGCTGGCGGTGGCACTGGGCAACTTCCTGGCGGCCGACGACTCGCCGTGGGAACTGCTGATGGCAACCGGATTCATCTATGCCTTGCCGCCGGCCGCGATCTACTACGCCTTCAAGCGCTACATGGTGTCGGGCTTGACCGCCGGCGCGGTCAAGAGCTGAGTCCCGACCCCGGCAACCCGAACAACCGCATCCAACCCAGTCAACGGGGAACAACATGGCATCTGTATCGTTCAGCAACATCGAGAAGAACTTCGGCAAGGTCAAGGTCATCCACGGCATCAGCTTCGACATTGCCGACGGCGAGTTCGTCGTGCTCGTGGGGCCTTCGGGCTGCGGCAAGTCGACCTTGCTGCGCATGCTCGCCGGCCTCGAGGAGATCAGCGGCGGCGACATCGCGATCGACGACAAGGTCATCAACGACCTCGACTCCAAGGACCGCGACATTGCGATGGTGTTCCAGAGCTACGCGCTGTATCCGCACATGACGGTGCGCGAGAACATGGCATTCAGCCTGCGCCTGCGCAAGGCGGAAAAGTCGTTGACCGACGAACGCGTCGGCAAGGCGGCCGCGATCCTGAACCTGGACAAGCTGCTCGACCGCTACCCGCGCGAACTCTCCGGCGGCCAGCGCCAGCGGGTCGCGATGGGACGGGCCATCGTGCGCGACCCCAAGGTGTTCCTGTTCGACGAGCCGCTGTCCAACCTCGACGCCAAGCTGCGCGTGGCGATGCGTGCCGAGATCAAGGCCCTGCACCAGCGGCTCAAGACCACCACGGTCTACGTGACGCACGACCAGATCGAGGCCATGACCATGGCCGACCGCATCGTCGTCATGCACGACGGCATCGTCGAGCAGATCGGCACGCCGCTGGAACTGTTCGACCGGCCCGGCAATCTGTTCGTCGCGCAGTTCATCGGTTCGCCGGCGATGAACGTGTTCGAAGGCACGTTGCGCGTCGACCAGGGTCGCCACTGGGTCGAGGCCGATGGCCAGCGGTGGCCGGTGGAGGGCGTGGCCGGCGGCAAGGACGGCCAGGGCGTGCACTACGGCATCCGGCCGGGCGACATCACGATGGTGGAGCCGGGCCAGGGTATTGCCGCCACCGTGGTCGTCGTCGAGCCCACGGGTGCCGAGACCGAGCTCATCCTGCAGGTGGGCGAGACCGCGCTCACGCTGGTGCTGCATGGCCGCACCGACGTCAAGCCGGACCAGGTCGTCGGGCTGGCGATCGCGGCGGAGAAGGTCCATCTGTTCGACAAGTCCGGTGGCCAACGCATCGACTGACACTCCGCGCCGGTGTGACCATCGATGAGCCCGATGCAGCCTGCGCGGATTGTCGTGATGGGGGTTTCGGGCTGTGGCAAGAGCACGGTCGGCCTGATGCTGGCGCAAGCCCTGGGCCTGCCGTACGTCGAGGGCGACGATCTGCATTCGCCGGACAATGTCGAGCGCATGCGCTCGGGCACACCGCTGACGGACGAGCAGCGCCGCGACTGGCTCGAGGCGATCTCGCATCGCCTGGCGCAGGCGCATGCGCAGTCGGCCGGCATCGTGGTGTCGTGTTCGGCGCTCAAGCGCGCCTACCGCGACGTGTTGCGACGGGGAGCTCCGGACCTGCAACTGGTCCATCTGCATGGTGCGCCCGACTTGCTGGCCCAGCGCACCGCCGAGCGGGTGGGGCACTACATGCCGGCGTCGTTGCTCGACAGCCAACTGGCGATACTGGAGCCACCCGGGCCGGACGAACGCGCGATGGTGTTCGATATCGCAGACTCGCCCGAGACGGTCGTGGTCCGGATACTGGCCCGGCTGCAACAGGGGGCGGTCGCCGATCCCGGCGCCTGACCCGATTCACAGGAGTATCACGTGACCACCTTCACCAAGACCATTCTGTTCACCGACACCGACGGGCGGGCCCGTTTCCGCGACGAGACCGTCACGCTGGACCAGGGCACGCCGCAGTCGATGCTGTCGGCGCTGTTCGCGTCCGGCGGCTATCAGCTGCGCCACAGCCCCGTGGGCTTTCGCAGCCAGTTCCATTGCACCGGCACGCCGCAATGGGTGTTCATCCTGGGCGGGCAGATGGAGATCGGACTGCAGGGCGGCGCCTCGCGCGTGTTCGGGCCGGGCCAGCATTTCTATTCGGCCGACGTGTTGCCCGACGGCGCGAGCTTCGACGCCCAGGTGCATGGGCACTGGAGCCGGCAGGTCGGGCCCGATCCGCTGGTGACCCTGTTCGTGCGCGAAGGATGAAGGACGCCCCCCGTCTGTCCGGTTTCACTGCGTGTAAACCGGCCGCCCCCCCCACTGGGGGGCGGGCCGGCCGCTTCGGAGCGGCCGGGCGCGGCGGCCTCTGAATGAAAGCCGCCCCCTGTCTGTCCGGTTTCACTGCGTGTAAACCGTCCGAACCCCCCACTGAGGGGCGGGCCGGCCGCTTCGGAGCGGCCGGGCGCGGCGGCCGCTGGATGAAAGCCGCCCCCCGTCTGTCCGGTTTCACTGCGTGTAAACCGTCCGAACCCCCCACTGAGGGGCACCCCCTGCGGCCTGGCAGTGCCAGTTCCGAGAGGGACCCCACTTGCCTGCTCCGCGGCCGCCTGACCTTTCCCGGCCGGCGTGTGACGCGCTGAATCGTGGAGCACTGATTTGCCGACCTGCCGGAGAACACTGCCATGGCCAGCCTGAGCCCACAAGAAATCGCCCAGTACCAGGAGCGAGGTTACCTGATCCCGTCGTTCCGGCTCAGCGCGCAACGCACCGATGCGCTGCGCGTCGCGCTCGAGGAGTTGATCCGGAACAATCCCGCTGTGCGGCCGGAAAAGCTGGTCAGTGCCCATGTCATGGGCGCGAACGGCGAGCCCAACGTCGAGGGCGTGCGCGGACATCCGGCCTTCCTGGAACTGGCGCGCGACCCCGACATCCTGGACATGGTCGAACAGGTGATCGGGCCGGACATCATCCTGTGGGGTTGCCACGTGTTCTGCAAGCCGGCCGGCGACGGCCTGGAGACGCCGTGGCACCAGGACGGCCACTACTGGCCGATCCGGCCGCTGGCCAATTGCACGGTCTGGGTCGCGATCGATCCGTCCACGCGCGACAACGGTTGCCTGCGCGTGATCCCGGGATCGCACCGTTCGGGGACCTGCCATCCGCACCTGGTCGAGGAGCGCCAGGACCTGGTGCTGCAGGCCCGTACCGACGAGGCGAGTTTCGACGAGGCGAGTGCGGTCGACATCGAGTTGCAGCCGGGGCAGATGTCGATGCACGACGTGTTCATGATCCACGGCGCGCGCGTCAACCATTCCACACAACGCCGCACCGGCGTGGCGCTGCGCTACATGCCGGCAACGTCGGTGTTCGAGCGCGACCTCAATCCGGTCGAGGGCAAGTCCGGCGTGCCGGTGGCCTTCGCGCGCCGGCCCTTGTGGCTGCTGCGCGGGCAGGACCGCTCCGGCCGCAACGACCTGCGCGTCGGGCACTGACCCGCCGCACAGCAGCGCTTCAGGCCTGCATCGCCCCCGACAGCAGCACCTGCGTGCCGGGCTTGCCCGCCGCCAGCGTACGCAGCATCGCCGTGGCGACGCGTGACGCCGCAATGGCGCGGTAGTCGGCCGGAATCAGCGGTGCGAACAGTGCCATGCCCAGCTGGCCGATACGTTCGCCCCAGCGGGTGGGCTGCGCCAGTACGCCGCGGTCGCCGACCAGCAACGAGGGCCGGGCGATCACCAGGGTGTCGTAACCCAGCTGGCGCAGATCGTCTTCGGTCTCGCCCTTGACCCGGTTGTAGAACATGCGTGCATGTGCGTCGGCGCCCATCGCGCTGACGACGGCCAGCCGCGTCGCGCCCGAGCCCCGAGCCTGGCGTGCCAGCGCCAGCACGGCGTCGTGATCGACGGCGCGGAATGCGGCCTGGCTGCCGGCGACCTTGATCGTCGTTCCCAGCGCGATGAAGACGTCGTCCACGGCCGGCAGCGCCGGCAACCGGTCGAAGTCGACCGCATGGAACTGGACCCGCGCATCATCGGTCGGGGGCGCACGGCGCCCGACGACGTGGATGGCGCGGTAACGCTTATCGGCCGAAAGAGCCGCCAGAACCTCCCGGCCCACGAGACCGGTTGCCCCCGCCACCATAACCGCCCGAGCCACCGGATCGTCCGCCGCCGCCACCACCATATCCACCTCCGCTGCGGCCACCGCCGCCACCACCACCGTATCCGCCGCCGCTGCGACGCCGTTGCCCGCCGCGTTCGGCCATCGTGTCGACGCTGGTGCGCATCGGATCGGGTTCACGCGGTGCGCCGCTGCGTGGGAGCGGGTTGCCGGCGCTGCGCAGCGGATCGGGTTGCCGGTCCATCGCGGGTCCCCGGCCCTGGCCGTTGGCGCCGCCATTGCGACGGCCCTGGCCGTTGCCGGCATGCGCGCCGCCACCGGTCGGTGCCGGGCCCCGTCCCGTCGACGGGCCATTGTTGCTGCCACGGCCGGCCGGGCGTGCGCCCTGGCCTGCGCGACCGCCGTTGGCCCCCTTGTTCTCGCGGACGCGTTGCAGCATCTCGGTGCGCGCTGCCTTGGCCGCGGCCATCATCACCTCGCGGCTCGGCGGCTTGCCCGCGCCGCCCCAGATCGTCTGGCGACCCATGGCGATCGGTTCGGCCTTCTCGCCCGGCTCCGGACCGAAGCCTTCGATGACCTGGACCGGGATGGCCTGCTTGGTGAAACGCTCGATGTCGTGCATGAAGCCTTCCTCGTCCAGGCTCACCAGGCTGACCGCCGCGCCGTCCGCGCCGGCACGGCCGGTGCGGCCGATGCGGTGCACATAGTCTTCGCTGACGTTGGGGATGTCGTAGTTCACGACGTGGGGCAGTTCGTCGATGTCGATGCCGCGCGCGGCGATGTCGGTGGCCACCAGGGCCCGGATCTCGCCGGTCTTGAAGCCGCCGAGCGCCTGCGTGCGCGCGGCCTGGCTCTTGTTGCCGTGCAAGGCCATGGCGTGGATGCCATTCTTGGTGAGGAACTCCGCCACATTGTTGGCGCCGAACTTGGTGCGGGTGAACACCAGCACCTGGCTCCAGTTGTGTTCGTTGATGATGTGGGCCAGCAAGGCCTTCTTCTTGCCGCGACCGACCGGATGGATGGCCTGCGTGATGCGCTGCACCGTGGTGTTGCGCGGCGTGACCTGCACGCTTTGCGGGTTCTTCAGCAAGGTGGCCGCCAGGTCGCGGATCTCGTCGCTGAACGTGGCCGAGAACAGCAGGCTCTGCTTGTCCTTGGGCAATACGGCCAGCACCTTCTTGACGTCGTGGATGAAGCCCATGTCGAGCATGCGGTCGGCTTCGTCGAGCACGAGGATCTGCACCTGGCCAAGGTCCAGCACGCCTTGCTGCAGCAGGTCGAGCAGCCGGCCCGGCGTGGCCACCAGGATGTCGATGCCGGACTTGACGCGGCTGATCTGCGGGTTCATGCCGACACCACCGAAGATGACGGTCGACGACAGCTGCAGGAACTTGCCGTAGGTCTTGACCGACTCCTCGACCTGGGCCGCCAGTTCGCGGGTCGGGGTCAGCACCAGCGCGCGGATGCCGGTACCGCCGAACTTGTTCTGCGCGCTGCGCGCCATGCTCAGCTTGTGCAGCATCGGCAATACGAAGGCGGCGGTCTTGCCGGTGCCGGTCTGCGCGCCGCCCAGCAGGTCATGGCCCTCGAGCACGACCGGGATGGCCTGTGCCTGGATGGCGGTCGGGGTTTCGTAACCCTGCTCGCGCACGGCCTTGACAATGGCCGGAGCCAGTTTCAGATCTTCAAAGTTCATTTTGGATGCACCCGTCCTGGGCGCTTGGCATGTCGACCCGTGCCGGCATCGGGATGCCGGTCCAGTCAAGGGAAGACAGAGTAAAGAAGCGGGACGCAGGCGAGAGGCGTGGTCCCCAGCATTCGCTGGTATGGCAGGCAGCTGGAGGCCTGCAACAGGGCGAATTGTCGCACGGATACGTGCGGATCCTGCCGCGATGGTGACATCTGGACGCAAAAAGCGGCCGGCGCAGCATTGGCCCCTTGCCATGTGCGACCATTGGTGGTCAGAATGGAAGGGGTCCGCTCGGGCAGGAACGGAGTCTGCCGCAAGGAGCGCCATGCAGGTGAAGCGAGAACACAAGGGCATTCGATGAGCAAGTACCGGTTGCGGCGCATTGGCGTGGCCAGCAATGCCTCGCCCACGCGCCCGACCCTGTCCGATTGCCTGGAGCTGGTGCTGGACCAGGCCAACGGCCTGGCCGATGACGTGCTGGCCGCGCTGGCGCGCCTCGCCGACGATGCCGGCGGCGACGTTTTGGCGCAGGCGCCCACCGAAGCGGCCAAGGCGGCGATCAAGGCCTTGCTTGCCGAATCCACGGCGGTGCGCGCCACGCTCGACGCCGAATTGCGCAGGCTGGTGTTCCATAGCAGCGGCAAGGACCTGGCGCTGAACCAGGCCGTTCGATTCGAGGACCTGCGCTTCTTCGACATCCGCGAGATCGAGGTGCACATCGAGCTGGCGCTGGCGCGCCAGGAGGTGATCCGCGCCACCGACGACGTGTTGCCGCAGTTCGATGCCCTGGTCAGTGCCTTGCTGGGATGGAGCACCGTGCAATCGGTGCTGAACCCGCTCAAGCCCGAGACCTTCGTCCGTGCGCTGCTGGAGACGCTGACCGCCTGGGTCCCGGTGGAGGAGGTGCGCATGGACCTGCTGCGACCGAGCGCGATCGCGCTGGGCGTCGGCATGCGCCAGCTCTACCGCGAGACCTGCGAATGGATGCGCTCGCAGGGGGTGCGGCCGGTCGATCCGGCGCCCAATCTGTCGGGCGACACGGCAGCGGCGCGGGCGCGCAAGACGCAAAGCGAGGTCGAGCGCACGATGCAGACGCTCGAGAAACTGCGCCGGCTGCTCGGCAACGAGCCGCATGCCAAGGTCGATCTGGGTGCGATGCAGGATTTCAGCCATACCGTGCCCGGTGCCTTGGTGGCCCTGCAGGACCTCAAGCTGGTCGAGCCGATGATGCAGCGCCTGGCGGAGCGCTCGGTGCGCCAGCTCGCCATGGGCCGTCCGGCCGCAAGGGCCGGTGCCACGATCGGACAGAACCGCTCGCGCGAGCAGAACCAGCAGATCGGCCGCATGTTGGGCGAGGAGGTCGTCGGGCTGATGGTCGACCAGCTCGTCAATGACGAGCGGTTGCTGATGCCGGTGCGCAAGCAGCTGCGCTCGCTCGAGCCGGCATTGCTGCAGCTGGCCCGTTCCGATCCGCGCTTCTTCATCGACCGGCGCCATGCGGCGCGCCAACTGCTGGACCGGGTCGTGCAACGCAGCCTGGCCTACCGCGCCGAGGACGACGAGGCCATCGCCGACTTCGCCGCCTGCGTGTCGGATGCGGTCAACGCGCTGTCGCGCAGCGCCGGCGAAGCCTCGGCCTACGAACAGGTGCTCAAGGAACTCGAGCGGGCCTGGGATGCACGCGACGCGGCGCGGCGCGAGCGCCACGAACAGGAACAACGGGCGCGCGATCACACGCAGCAGCGGCTGGTGCTGGCCCAGCGTTTCTCCGATGCCATGATGGAGCGTTTCCGCTCCGTCAACCTGCCCGAACTGGTCGCCAGTTTCCTGCGCGGTCCCTGGGCGCAGGTGCTGGCCGAGACTCACCTGCGCGACCAGGGCCAGCCCGACGACGACACCCGTGAGGATTCGCGCGGCTACCTGGCACTGGTCGACGACCTGGTCTGGAGCGTGCAATTGCACCTGGTGCGCCAGGACTATGCGCGCCTGGTGCGCATGATCCCGCGCCTGCTGGCCCGCCTGCACGAAGGCTTGCTACTGATCCGTTATCCGCAGGAGCCCATCGCGCTGTTCCTCGACCAGCTCAGTGCCTTGCACGACAAGGTGCTGGAGGACCATCGCCGCGCGATGGCCCAGGTCCGTGCCTCGGGTTTCGGCGCCATCGCGGAGTCATCCGCCCTCGAGCCGACGCGGGACGTCGACATGGGCGAGACGGGCATGGGGCCGCTGGAGCCCGTCGCAGCCGAGGACGATGCCGAGGACGACGCTGGCGCGGGCCGGGAAGACCTGCTGCCGGCGGAGCAGGCGGTCGGCGCGCGGTTCGCGCTGATGCTCGGTGGCGAATGGGTGCCGGCCACACTGACCTGGATCGGGCGCAACCGCAATCTGTTCATGTTCGTGTCGCAGTCCGGCCTGTCGCATGCGATGTCGCGCCGCACCATGGACCGGCTGCTCACCCAGGGGCGCATCCGCGTGCTCGAACCGGCCTACGACCTGCTGATCGAGTCCGGGCTGGCGCCGCTGGCATCCGAGAGCGGGGACGACGCGCCGCTGCAATAGGCCCTGCGGACGGCGGCTGCGGCCGAGCGCATCCGCGTCCGCGCGCGGACTTTTCCGGCCCGGTGCAGGGCGGCGGCGCTTCGTGCCGATAATGGGGGGTTGAGGCGGCGCCACGTGCGCCCGGCATCATTCTTTCAATTCGATCAGCAAGGGAACAGACTCGACCATGGCGCAATATGTATTCACGATGAACCGCGTTGGCAAGATAGTGCCACCCAAGCGCCATATCCTCAAGGACATCTCGCTGAGTTTCTTCCCGGGCGCCAAGATCGGCGTGCTCGGCACCAACGGCTCGGGCAAGTCGACCCTGCTCAAGATCATGGCGGGCCTGGACAAGGAGATCGAAGGCGAGGCCATCCCGATGGCCGGGCTCAACATCGGTTACCTGCCGCAGGAACCGCAACTCGACCCCGGCCAGACGGTGCGCGAGGCCGTCGAAAGCGGCATGGAGGCCGTGTTCAAGGCCAAGGCGCGGCTGGAGGAGATCTACGCGGCCTATGGCGAGGAAGACGCCGATTTCGACGCCCTGGCCACCGAACAGGCCGAGATGGAGGCCATCATCGGCACCGCCGGCACCGACTCCGAGCACCAGCTCGAGATCGCCGCCGACGCGCTGCGCCTGCCGCCGTGGGATGCGAAGATCGACGTGTTGTCCGGCGGCGAGAAGCGCCGCGTGGCCTTGTGCCGGTTGCTGCTGTCCAAGCCCGACATGCTGCTGCTCGACGAACCCACCAACCACCTGGACGCCGAGTCGGTGGACTGGCTCGAGCAGTTCCTGCAACGCTACCCCGGCACCGTGGTCGCGATCACCCACGACCGCTACTTCCTGGACAACGCCGCCGAGTGGATCCTGGAACTCGACCGGGGCTCCGGCATTCCGTACAAGGGCAACTACAGCTCCTGGATGGAGCAGAAGCAGGAGCGCCTGATCCAGGAACAGAAGGGCGAGGAGTCGCGTGCCAAGGCCTTGAAGAAGGAACTGGAATGGTCGCGCCAGAACCCCAAGGCGCGTCAGGCCAAGAGCAAGGCGCGACTGGCCCGGTTCGAGGAGCTGTCCGACTTCGAATACCAGAAGCGCAACGAGACCAACGAGATTTTCATCCCGGTGGCCGATCGCCTGGGCAACGAGGTGATCGAGTTCGTGAACGTCAGCAAGTCCTTCGGCGACCGGCTGCTGATCGACAACCTGAGCTTCAAGGTGCCGGCCGGTGCCATCGTCGGCATCATCGGCCCCAACGGCGCCGGCAAGTCGACGCTGTTTCGCATGATCGCCGGCAAGCAGCAACCCGACAGCGGCGAGGTCAAGGTGGGATCCACCGTCAAGATGGCCTTCGTCGACCAGAGCCGCGACGACCTGTCCAACGACAAGACGGTGTGGGAAGATGTCTCGGGCGGGCTGGACATTCTGAACGTGGGCAAGTTCCAGATGGCCAGCCGGGCCTATTGCGGGCGTTTCAACTTCAACGGCGCCGACCAGCAGAAGAAGGTCGGCATGTTGTCCGGCGGTGAACGTGGGCGATTGCACCTGGCCAAGACCCTGATCGCCGGCGGCAACGTGCTGATGCTCGACGAGCCCTCGAACGACCTGGACGTCGAGACGCTGCGTGCGCTGGAAGACGCCTTGCTCGAGTTCGCCGGCTCGATCATGGTGATCAGCCACGATCGCTGGTTCCTGGACCGCATCGCCACCCATATCCTGGCCTGCGAGGGGGACAGCCAGTGGACCTTCTACAACGGCAATTACCAGGAATACGAGGCGGACAAGAAACGCAGGCTGGGCGAGGAGGGAGCCAAGCCCAAGCGCATGCGCTTCAAGGCCTTGAAGTAAGGTTCCGGCGCGAGGCGTGTCGGGCCCGCAGGAGGAAGTGATCATGCAGGTGACAGAACCGAAAGACGCGCAGCGGCACGCGGTGTTGTACCAGGCCACCATCGACCATGCGGTCCGTGGTGCGCCCGACCTGATGGCCAGACTGGTCGCCCATGCGCGCGCCGCATTGCGGGACCAGGAAAGCCGCGCCCACGATGCGCGCGAGCGCGAACGGTTGACCGCGTCCCGGCGCCACCTCAACCAGTGCGAGGGCGAAGCGGTCCGGCGTTTTGCCGAAGAGCTGCAGGCGGCGTTCGGCCGCATGGCGGCGCTCGAGCAACCCGTGGCCGTGGACGCCGGCCAACCACATTTCGACGAGATTGCCGGCATGGACGCGGCCCAGGCCGAGCAAAGCGTGGAGAACGCCCGGGTGCGCCATGCCGTTCAGATCGCCGCCGACCGCGCCCTGGTCGAACTCAACGGCCTGATCTGCGAACTGCTGGGCCTCAAGCAGGTGCAACTCGAGCGCAATCCGCTGCGCCCGGCCGTGTACGTCGACGCGGTCGCCGCCGCGCTGGCGCAGCTGTCGGTGTCGCCCGCCGTGCGCCAGGGCTGGTTGCCGCTGATGTCGGGGGCGTTGGGCCTGGAGCTCGACGTGTATTACCGCCAGCTGTGCTCCAATCTGCGCGAGCAGGGCGTCGGCGCCATCACGCCGGCAGGTGCCGCAGCGCACGCGCCAGGCGACGGGACTGCCGGCGACGACGCGCCTACGCTGACCTTCGAACGGCTGCGCGCCCTGCTGGCGGGCACGCCGGCCCGCCGTGCGCTGGCACAGTCCGATCTCTACCAGCCCGCGTCCGAACCCGCGCCGCTCGATGCGAGCGACACCGTGTCCGACGCCAGCCCCGGTGCGTTCCAGGCGACAGTGCCGGCCGCGTTCGAGGCAGCGCGCGACATGAAGCAACTGGCCCGGGTGGCCCGGCGGCTGGAAGGGCGGCTCGATGCCGCAACGGCCGACGACCATCCGCTGCGCGCGCAGCTGCGTCGCGAGGCGCATGGCCTGGACCAGTCGCTGGCGCTGGAGGTGGTGGCCCTGATGGTCGACAACATCCGGCACGATCCGCGCCTGTTGGCGCCCGTGCGCGAACTGGTGGCACAACTCGAGCCGGCCCTGCTCAAGCTGGCGCTGGTCGATCCGCAGTTCTTCAGCCACAAGCAACACCCCGCGCGCAAGCTGCTGCACGAGATCACGTACCGCAGCATTGCGTACGAGTCGCCCGACTCGCGGGGATTCAGCGGTTTCCTGGAGCCGCTGCACGATGCCATCGTGCCCCTGGCCGACGCGGCCGTGACCAGCGCCGCGCCGTTCGACCAGGTGCTGAGCCGCCTGACGGCGGTGTGGGATGGCGCGTCTGCGAGCCAGGAACGGCAACAGGTGGCCAACGCGGTCAAGGCCTTGCAGCAGGCCGAACAACGCGCCTTGCTGGCCACGACCATCGTGCGCGAGGTGTTGCAGCGGCCCGATGCGGTGCAGGTGCCGTCGCGGGTGCTGGACTTCCTGTGTGGTCCATGGGCCCAGGTCGTCGCGCACGCGCGCATGACCGATCGCAGCGGCCTCGACGATCCGGGCCAGTACGCGCAAACCATCGACACCTTGATGTGGAGCCTGCAGCCGGCCCTGACGAGCCAGGACCTGCCGGCGCTGCGCCGCGAGGTGCCCATGTTGCAGCAGCGGCTGCGCCAGGGGCTGGCCTCGATCGACTATCCGCAGGAGCAGTCCGATGCCTGGTTGCAGCTGTTCGACCAGATGCATCAACGCGCGTTGAACGCGCAGGCGTTTGCCGACACCGAACTGTTGCAGCCCCAGGGCACGCTGGAGACCGACAGCGTCGCGCGCTGGAACGCCGCCGACAACAGCGCCTGGCTGGTGCCGGCCGAGGCCCAGGCCTCGGGCTTCATCGACATGCAAGTGGATGACAAGGGCCACGACGCGCCGACCGCCCTCGGCGGCCAGCTCGCCGTCGGCGCCTGGGTTGCGCTGATGGTCGACGGCCACTGGACCCGGACGCGTCTCGCGTGGAACAGCAGCAATGGCTGCCTGTTGCTGTTCGTCGACGCGCTCGAACACATCCAGTCATTGTCCCGCCGTGCCTGCGAACAGATGTACGCCCAGGGCCAGCTGCGCATCATCTCCAGCGACCCGGTCGAAGACGCCCTCGACGCCGTCGCCCGGACTGCCCTGCGCAACAGCGTCGACGTGAAATTCTGAGACCTTGTGTGCCAGACCAAGAAATCGCGCAGCGATTTTTGCTCTGGCACCAACATTTCGTGGCTGTCCGGCTGTCCACCTTGTGTGCCAGACCAAGAAACAAGCGCAGCGATTTTTGCTCTGGCACCAACATTTCGTGGCTGTCCGGCTGTCCACCTTGTGTGCCAGACCAAGAAACAAGCGCAGCGATTTTTGCTCTGGCACCAACATTTCGTGGCTGTCCGGCTGTCCACGACCCGTTCGTGGTCGTGCGGCGATCTCAGCGCGACAACTTCTGGCGTACCAGCTCGATGTGATTGCGCAGCGCGTACAACTCGTCGGTGTGCGAGAGCGGCACCACCACCTTGCCCACGTGGTGTTCCAGCGCATCGAGTTCGTCGAGCAGGCCTGGACGCATGTCCGATCCATCATCGACACGATCCTCGATGTCGCGCAACTGCGCATACCAGCGAAACACCCGTGAACGGATCCGGAATTCGTACAAGGGCGGCACGATGCGCGACAAGGGCAGCAACAGCGCCACGATGATGCCCAGCGACAGCCACATGCGCTCGAGCAGGTTGGCCAGGTGGAAAGGCAGGTAACGCTGCAGCAGCGGCACGCCGTTGCGGATCGTGCGTTCGGCCTCCTTGGCCAGCGGGAACTCGGCATTCGCGGGCAGCGGATATTCGCGCGCCCGGTTGAACCAGCCGGCATTGCCATGCAAGGTCAACGAGGCTTGCGAGAACAGCTGCAGCAGGGCCGGGTGCAGGTCATTGCGGGCCAGCAGCGTCGTCGTGGGCGCGACGAGATGGACGTCGGCCGGCGGGACGTCCGATGCCAGATCGACCACGCCGCGCGGCAGCGTCACCGGCGCCAGGAAAGGCAGGCGGCGCACATAGGCTTCGTTCTGCGCAAAGTCCATCAGCCGCACGCCCGGTGTCTGCAGCAGCATCTGCACCATCAACGACTCGGGGGCCGACGCGAAGACCAGCGCATCCGATTGCCCGTCCAGGAACGCGACGGTGCCGGGAGTCTCGGCGAGCTGCGTCAGCGCAACGTCGCCCGGTTCCAGCCGGTTGAGCGCGAACAGGCTGTTCATCAGCTGCGGCACTCCGCTGCCGGGCGTGCCGACGTTCACGCGCAGGCCGCGCAGGCCGCGCAGGTTGTCCAGGTCGGGCTGGCCGGTCGCCTGGCGTGCGCTTTTTTCCCAGTAGAACAACCAGATCGGCTCCAGGAACAGGTTGCCCAGCGACAGCGGCGCCGCCGTGTCGTCGTATTCGGCCGGGGGACGGCTGCCGCCTTGCACGAAGCCGATGTCGGCCCGGCCTTGCTGCACCAGCGCCAGGTTGTCGGAGGATCCGGCGGTGGGCAGCAGCTCGACCTCGATGCCGCTGCGGGCCAGGGCCTTCTGGTACCGCGCTCCGATCTCGGCATAGGCGCTCTGGGCTGGACCGGTGGCCAGTGTGACCCGCCGCGGCGGGTTCGGATCGAGCCACCAGTAGGCCAGCACCAGCAGGCCGACCGCCAGCACGATGAACGGTCCGCCCGAGACGATCAGCTCGCGCAACGACGCCAGCGTGTAGCGCAGCGTGCGGGGCATGGCCGGGTCAGCGGGCCGCCACGCCCGCGCCGTCGCCGAACAGGTCGCGGTGGGCCGGCCAGTGGCTGCCGCCGAGCGTGACGCCGCGCGCGGCCAGCACAGCGCGCACGGTTGCGCGCGCCGTGACCTCGGCCGCCAGTGTGGCCAGCACCATCATCTGGGCCGGCCTGGCAGATTCGCCGGTGCCCAGCGCGAACACCGTGTCGCCGTCGGACATGGTGTGCACCGGGTTGATGGCGCGTGCCAGCCCGTCGTGCCCCACCTGCGCGAGTCGATGCGCCTGCGCCTTGGTCAGCACGGCGTCGGTGGCGATCACGGCCAGCGTGGTGTTGGTGCCGGCGAGCAGCGGCTGCGGATGTTCGCCGGCCAGGATGGCACGGCGGATGTCGAGCAGCGTGTGGCCGTCCGCGCTGCGGGCTCCGGCCAGTACACGGCCGTTGTCCGGGTCCACGACGTCACCCAGCGCGTTACAGGCCACCAGCGCGCCGACGGTCACGCCGTCGACCGTGACCGCCGCACTGCCGATGCCCCCCTTCATGGCCCGATCGATGCCGAACAACTTGCCGACCAGCGCGCCGGCGCCGGCGCCGACATTGCCCTGGGCCGGCGCCTGCTTGCCGGCTGCCGCGCAGGCCCGGTAACCGGCCTCGGCGTCGGGCCGGATGCGTGCATCGCCCACCGGCAGGTCGAACAATACCGCGGCCGGGACTATGGGCACCAGGCCGTAGTGCACCGGCAGGCCGATGCCGTGTTCCTCCAGCCAGCGCATCACGCCGCCGGCCGCGTCCAGGCCCCAGGCACTGCCACCGGCCAGCAGGATGGCGTGGACCCGGTCGACCAGGTTGGATGGGTGCAGCAGGTCGGTCTCGCGCGTGCCCGGCGCGGCGCCGCGCACATCGACACCGGCCACGGCTCCGGCGCGCGCGATCAGCACCGTACAGCCGGTCGGTCGGCGCGGCTCGGTGAAATGGCCCACTTCGATGCCGGCGACATCGGTGATGGCGTCGGTGGCGACAGGATCGATGGGGCCGGGGACCCGCATCCGATCGGATGGGCCTTGCGCGGCGGTACGCGGTGGGGTCTTGCTCATGGTGATTTCATTATCGTGCCGCTACCGATCACCTCTATCACTCGTCGCGGCCGCAGACGCCGCCACCGCGCTGCGGCGGCCGCGATGGCGTACATCGGCCGCTACTTGCGCACCATGCGCAGTCCGTTGCCGACCACCAGCAGGCTGGCGCCGACGTCGGCGAACACCGCCATCCACATCGTGCCCAGGCCGGCGATCGTCAGCGCCAGGAACACGGCCTTGATGCCGATCGCCAGCGTGATGTTCTGCACCAGGATGCGGTGCGTGGCCTGCGACAGTCGCACGAAACTGGCCAGCTTGTGCAGGTCGTCGTCCATCAGCGCGACATCGGCGGTCTCGATCGCGGTGTCCGTGCCCAGTGCGCCCATGGCGAAACCGATGTCGGCCCGCGCCAGCGCCGGCGCGTCGTTGATGCCGTCGCCGACCATGCCGACGACCTGGTCGCCGCGCGCCAGCTCGGTGATGGCCGCGAGCTTGTCCTGCGGCAACTGGTTGCCGCGCACTTCGGTGATGCCGACATCCTGGCCGATGGAGCGCGCCGCATGCGGGTTGTCGCCGGTCAGCATCAGCGTACGGATGCCCAGCGCGTGCAACTCCGCGATCGCGCTGCGGCTGCCCGCCTTGACGGTGTCGGCGACGACGAACAAGGCCAGCACGTGTCGCGGGCCCGTCAGCATCACGACGGTCGTGCCCTGGCGCTCGAGCGTGTCGAGCCGCTGCTCCAGCGTGCCGGAGCACAGGCCACGGTCGTGCACCATGCGGTGATTGCCCAGGGCATAGGTTTCGCCGTCGATGACGCCGCGCACGCCCTGGCCGGGCAGGGCTTCGAAGTCCGAGACCGCCAGGGTGTCGAGTCCGTCGGCTTGCGCGGCCGCGGCAATCGCCTGGGACACCGGGTGGTCGGAGCGGCCGGCCAGGCTCGCGGCCAGGCGCCGGTGCCGGAGCAAGGTGTTGTTGTCGTCGTCGTCGCCGCCGGCCGCGCGCGTTGCCGGCATCGTGTGGCCGTCGGGCTGCGGGGCAACCTCGCAGCCGGTCTGCACCGGCTTGCCGTGGGTCAGCGTGCCGGTCTTGTCCAGTGCCACCCAGGTCAGGCGGCGCCCCTGCTCGAGGAAGGCGCCGCCCTTGACCAGAATGCCCTTGCGTGCGGCCGCGGCCAGTCCGCTGACGATGGTCACGGGCGTCGAGATGACCAGCGCGCAGGGGCAGGCGATGACCAGCAGCACCAGGGCCTTGTAGATCCAGTCCCACCATGCGCCCTGCATCAGCAGCGGCGGCACGATCGCGACCGCCAGCGCCATGGCGACCACGACCGGCGTATAGATGCGGGCGAAACGGTCGACGAAACGCTGCGTCGGCGCCTTGTTGCCCTGGGCCTGCTCGACCGCCCGGATGATGCGCGACAACAACGTATCGCCGGCCGCAGCGCTGGTGCGGTATTCGAAGCCCCCGGCGCCGTTGACGGTGCCGGCGAACACGGCGTCGCCGGGCGCCTTGTCCACCGGCAGGCTCTCGCCGGTGATCGGTGCCTGGTCGATGCTGGTGCGGCCGCTGACCAGGTGCCCGTCCAGCGCGATGCGTTCCCCCGGCCGCACCCGCACCAGCGCACCCGGTGCCACTGCGGTGGCCGCAACCACTTCCCAGTGGCCGTCGCCGCGCTGCACCGTGGCCTGCTCCGGCGCCAGCTGCATCAGGCCCTGGATCGCGTTGCGGGCCCGGTCCAGCGAACGCGCCTCGATCAGCTCGGCCACGGTAAACAGCACCATCACCATGGCCGCCTCGGGCCACTGCTGCAGCACCATGGCGCCGGTCACGGCGATGCTCATCAAGGCATTGATGTTGAGATTGCCGTTGCGCAGCGCGATGAATCCCTTCTGGTAGGTGCCCAGGCCGCAACCAGCGATGGCGGCCAGCGCCAGCGCGGCGGATAACCCGTCCGGGCCGCCCGACCCGTGCACGGCCTCGGCCGCCAGCGCCGCGGCACCGGCCAGGGCCAGCGGCCACCAGGGCTTGTGTTCGGCCGCCGGCGTGGCCTGCACCGTGTCCTGCACCGGCTGCGGATCGAAACCCAGCGTGCGGATCGCGGCCAGGATGGGCTGCAGCGCATCGGGCCGGTGCGCCACCGTCAACACCCGTTGCATCAGGTTGAATTCCATGCCGTGCACGGACTCCATGGCCTGCAGCTTGTTGCGGATCAGGGTCTCCTCGGTCGGGCAATCCATCTGCAGGATGCGGATTGCGCTGCGCGTGCCGGCACGGCCGCTGCTGCCGACCTGCGGCAGCGCGGACACCATCGGCGCCGGTGTGCAGCAGGCATCGGCCTGCCGGCCGCTAGCGCCGGAGTCGTGCGGGTGATCGTGGTCGTGGGCCGCGGGTGTGGCCACTGGCGTGTCGTGTTCGTGTTTCATGCGTGTCGATTCCTGTGCGACCATTGGAAACCCTGAACCCACTCGAAGGTCAAGCCATGGTGTCGGAAAGACCCTCCTACCTGATCGGACAAGCGGCCGCGCTCAGCGGCGTGACGGCGGCCAACATCCGTTTCTACGAGAAGTCCGGCCTGCTGCATGCAGGCGAACGCGGCACGAACCGCTACCGGCGCTACGACGATCGCGACGTGCACCAGCTGCGCTTCATCCGGCTGTGCCGGGCCATGGACATGTCGCTCGACGAGGTTCGCACCCTGCTCGGCCTGGATCTGTCGCGCAAGGCCGACTGCGCGGTGGCCAATGCGGCACTGGAGGAGCACATCGGGCATGTCAACGAACGGCTGCGCGAATTGCGCGCCTTGCAGCGCGATCTGGTCGCGTTGCGCGAACGTTGCGACGGCAGCGGTCCGAAGTGCCGCATCATCGAGGCGCTGCATCAACGCGCCGACCGGCTCTCGCGCGGCCGCGCCCCGACGCGGGCGCACCGGCACGTGTGATTGCGGCGAATCGCGGCCCGTCGCCGCGCGGCTTCAGGAAGGTGCCTGGCCGAGTTCGTCCAGGATCGGGCAGTCCGGCCGATGGTCGCCATGGCACCCATCCACCAGGTGCTGCAACGTGCGCCGCATCTCGGTGAGTTCCGCGATGCGTTGTTCCAGGTCGGCCACGTGCATCGCGGCGATGCGCTTGACCTGGCTACTCGGGCGGCGCTGGTCCTGCCACAGCTTGAGCAATTCGTCGATCTCCGCCATGCTGAAACCCAGGTCGCGCGCGCGCTTGATGAAGCGCAGCGTGTGGATGTCCTTGTCGGTGTACTGGCGATAACCCGCCTCGGTGCGGTGGATGGCGGGCAGCAGTCCGAGCGATTCGTAATGCCGCACCATCTTGGCCGACACCTGTGCGCGTCGTGCGGCCTGGCCGATGTTGAACCGGGCCTGGGTCGACGGTGTCGGTTTCATGGCGCACGGCCCTTCCAGCGGCGCAGCAGCAGCGCATTGCTGACGACGCTGACACTGCTCAGCGCCATCGCGGCACCGGCCACGACCGGATTGAGCAGGCCGAACGCGGCCAGCGGCACGCCGATGGCGTTGTAGACGAAGGCCCAGAACAGGTTCTGCCGGATCTTGGCGTAGGTCTTGCGCGAGATGTCTATGGCGTCGGCCACCAGAGCCGGGTCGCCGCGCATCAGCGTGATGCCGGCCGCATGCATGGCCACGTCGGTGCCGGTCGACATCGCGATGCCGACATCGGCCGCGGCCAGGGCCGGCGCGTCGTTGATGCCGTCGCCGACCATGGCCACCGTCGCGCCGCCGTCCTTGAGCTCGGCCACGATGCGCGCCTTGTCCTGGGGCAACACCTCGCTGCGGATGTCGTCCAGCCCCAGTTCGCGGCCGACCGCCTCGGCGCTGCCGCGGTTGTCGCCGGTCACCAGCACGCTGCGGATGCCGTGCTCGCGCAATTGTGCGACCGCGCGCCGCGCGTTGTCCTTGATGGTGTCGCCGAACGCGAGCAGGCCGAGCAGGCGCGGCGTGTCGGTGATGTCGGCGACCCAGGACACGGTGCGCCCCTCGGCCTGCAGGGCTTCGGCCCGCGAGGCGAGCGTGCCGCGCTCGACACCGAGTTCGTCCATCAGCCGGGTGCTGCCCAGGCGCAGCGCGCGCCCATCGACGCTGGCGGCCATGCCGCGGCCCGCCAGCGCCCGCACCTCCGTGGCCGCTCGGGCCTGCACACCGGCGGCCCGGGCCGCGTCGATCACTGCGCGCGCCAGCGGATGTTCGCTGCCGGCTTGTATCGACGCACTGGCCGCCAGCAGCGCCGCCGTGTCGCCGTCGGCGGCTTCGTTGGCAACCAGGCGGGGCTTGCCTTCGGTCAGGGTGCCGGTCTTGTCGAAGCCCACCACGGTCACCTTGTGCGCCAGTTCCAGCGCCTGCGCGTCCTTGATCAGGATGCCATGGCGCGCCGCCACGCCGGTGCCGGCCATGATGGCGGTCGGCGTGGCCAGTCCCAGCGCACATGGACAGGCGATGACCAGCACCGCCACCGCATTGAGGATGGCCTGCTCCCAGTTGCCGGTGGCCAGGCCCCAGGCCAGCAGCGTCAGCAGGCCGATGCCGATCACCACCGGCACGAAGATGGCACTGACCTGGTCGACCAGGCGCTGGATCGGCGCCTTGTGCGCCTGGGCCGACTCGACCATGCGCACGATGCGCGCCAATGTGGATTCGGCCCCCACCGCGCGGGTCTGCACGGTGAGCAAACCTTCGGCGTTGACCGAGCCGCCGGTGACCGCGTCGCCGGCGTGTTTGGCCACGGGCAGGCTCTCGCCGGTGATCAGCGATTCGTCGACCTCGCTGGCGCCATCGCGCACCGTGCCGTCGACCGGAATGCGTTCGCCCGGTCGTACCACGACCAGGTCACCGACCTGGACCCGGGCAATCGGAATCTCCTGCTCCCGGCCGTCGCGGGTCACCCGCGCGGTCTCCGGCCGCAAGGCCTGCAAGGCGCGAATCGCCGCCGTGGTCTGGCGCTTGGCCCGGCCCTCGAGCCACTTGCCCAGCAGCACCAGCGTGATCACGACGGCCGAGGCCTCGAAATACAGGTGCGGCTGGCCATGGCCGGCATGCCGGAACAACAGGTACAGGCTCAGGCCGTATCCCGCAGAGGTGCCCAGCGCCACCAGCAGGTCCATGTTGCCGGAGCCGGCGCGCAGCGCCGCCCAGCCGGCCTTGTAGAAACGCGCACCCAGCCAGAACTGCACCGGCGTGGCCAGTACCAGCTGGATCCAGCCCGGCAGCATCCAGTCGGCGCCGGTCAACATGCCGAACATCGGCAGCACCAGCGGCGCGGACAACACCGCCGCCACGGCCACCGGCCACCAGGTGTTGGTGGCCGGAGCTTCGGCGGCGGGCGCATCGGCCGCGGACGGGTCCTCGATGTGCGCGGTGTAGCCGGCTTTCTCCACCGCCGCGACCAGGGCCTCGGCACCGGTGGCGTCGCCGCTGACGGTGACCTGGGCCTTTTCGGTGGCCAGGTTGACCTCGGCCGACACCACGCCCGGCACCTTTTTCAGCGCCTTTTCGACCCGCGCGACACAGGAGGCGCAGGTCATGCCCTCGATGGGCAGGGTCCATTCGGTCGTCGGGCCGGCGGGGGCCGCGGGGATCGCGGCGGGGAGGGTGGCAGCGTGGGTGTTCATGGTTGTCCTCGTCTGGGCAGCGTGTGCCGTGGATCAGGCTTGCAGTGTCAACCCTGACATGATGGTAAGGTCAAGCCTGAAGCGGAAGTGCCCATGTACCTTGCAGGGTCATGCGCGAGACGGCCTTGACCTTGCCATTGTGTCAAGGTCTACATTGGCGACATATCCACTGCCTGCCGACCACCAAGGAGTCCATCATGATTGAATTCAAAGTCGAAGACATGAGCTGCGGCCATTGCGCCAGCATGATCACCAAGACCGTCAAGGAACTCGACGCCAAGGCCACGATCGAAGTGGATCTGGCCGGCAAGACGGTCAGGATCGAATCGAGCGAAGACCGCGCCGTGCTGGCACAGGCGCTGGACGAAGCCGGTTACCCGACCGCCTGAGCGGTCCGGGCGTATCAGTCACCACCGGGCCATGGCCGCGCGGGCCCGCCCCCACCAGGAGTTTCTCGTATGCGTCGACGCCGTCTTGTCTCGTCCCTTGCCGCTGCGCTGGCTGCCGCGGCGCTTCCCCTGACGCTGTCGGCCCAGTCCGCCAGGCCGCGCGTCGAAGTCTGGAAGGACCCGAACTGCGGCTGCTGCAAGGACTGGGTGCAGCATCTGCAGGCGAACGGTTTCGAGGTCCGGGTGCACGACAGCGGCAATGCCGCCGCGCGCGCCCGGCTGGGTGTCGCCGAGCAATGGGGTTCCTGCCACACCGCGTCGGTCGGTGGTTATGCCATCGAGGGGCATGTGCCGGCCGGCGACATCCATCGGCTGCTCAAGGAGCGACCGCAGGCGATCGGCCTGAGCGTGCCCGGCATGCCGGTGGGTTCGCCCGGCATGGACGCGCCCGCCTATGGCGGTCGCCAGGACCCGTTCGACGTATTGTTGCTGCAGCACGGCGGCCAGGCGCGGGTGTTCCGGAGTTACCACAAGGGCTGACCCGGCGCAGGCGCTCGACCGCGCTCGGTCGGGGTGTCGACATTGCGCCCATGCGCCAAACGCAAGACGTCCGGTGTGGGCGCAGCATCCGGCTTGGCCTTGCGGATCCCGGTGGACAATCCGACGCCTCGATATGGCTACACTGCGGCACCATGAGACGATTGTCTGGCCGCCTGCTCGTTGCGCTGCTGCTGCTGTATTGGGCGCTGGGCGCGGCATCGGCCGCCGCCCCGCGCAGCGTCTTCCTCGAGGAGCTGAGCACCGCCGAGGTGTCGGCCGCGCTGAAGGACGGAACCACCACCATCATCATTCCCGTAGGCGGAACCGAGCAAAGTGGGCCGCATCTGGCGCTGGGCAAGCACAACCAGCGCGTGCGCGTGCTGGCCGGTCGGGTGGCGGCGCAACTGGGCCGGACCCTGGTGGCCCCGGTGCTCGCCTATGTGCCGGAAGGCACGATCGACCCGCCGACCGAGCACATGCGTTTTGCCGGGACGGTGTCCATTCCCGTGCCGGTGTTCCAGGCCGTGCTCGAATCGGCCACCCGCAGCTTCTGGCAGCATGGTTTTCGCGACGTGGTGCTGATCGGAGACCATGGCGGTTACCAGGCGGCGCTGCAGGCCCTCGTCGCACGGATGCGGCCGCCGGCAGGTGCTCCCGCGGCGCGGGTCCACTTTGTTGGTGCGTATTACCAGGCGGCGCAAGCGCCTTTCCATGCCTGGCTGCGGGGACAGGGTCTGACCGAGGCCCAGATCGGCAGCCATGCGGGGGCCGCCGACACCGCGTTGCAGCTGGCCGTGGCACCGGACATGGTGCGTCCCGAGTTGTTGGCGCAGGCCGCGCACGCCGGCGCCGGCGGCGGGACCCTCGGCGATCCGCGCGCCGCCACGGCTGAACTGGGCCGCTCTGGCGCCGAACAGATTGTCGAGCGGACGGTGGCGGCCATTCGTGTTGCCGTGTCCTCGAAACGGTAGCCTGGTGCGTTAAGCAAGGCATTTCCACCGCTGTTCAATCCGGCTTTACATTCTCCGACCATGCACAAGAAATCGCTGGCCCTGGGCGCGACCGCGCTTCTGTTCCTGTTCGG
Organism: Comamonadaceae bacterium G21597-S1; assembly: GCA_027214345.1. GTDB lineage: Bacteria > Pseudomonadota > Gammaproteobacteria > Burkholderiales > Burkholderiaceae_C > CAISIP01. The sequence goes on along the minus strand of JAPWHR010000002.1, from coordinate 363,865 downwards.
CTTTGCCACGGTCTGGCTGGCACCGGCCCGCGTGGCGATCGCCACCGCGCCGGCGGCGGCTCCCGCGGCTGCCGTCGTGGACGTGGTGCCGGGCATGGCCCCGGTGGCCGATCCGTCCAATCTGTACCGGGAAACGACGGTCGGCAACTTCAGCGCGGCCGTGGCCGGCGCACTGGAGCGGATCTATGTGCCGAACCGGGCCGCCAACACGGTGTCGGTCATCGACCCGGCCACGCTCAAGGTGGTCGACACGTTCAAGGTCGGGGTCCATCCCCAGCACGTGGTGCCGTCGTGGGATCTGCGCACGTTGTGGGTGGCCAACAACGCCGAAGGGCGCACCGACGGCAGCCTGACGCCGATCGATCCCCGCACCGGCAAACCGGGCGCATCGATTCCGGTCGACGACCCGTACAACATGTACTGGTCGCCCGACGGGCGCCATGCCATCGTCGTCGCAGAGGCCTACAAGCGCCTGGACTTCCGCGATGTCGCGACGATGGCGCTGCAGTATTCGATCGCCACGCCGCAGTGCGCCGGCATCAACCACGCCGACTTCTCCATCGACGGGCGGTTCGCGCTGTTCACCTGTGAATTCAACGGCTCCATCACCAAGATCGACCTGGTCCACCGGGTGGTGCTCGGAACCATCAAGCTGAGCCGGTATTTCGACCGGCCCGACGCCCTGGCGCTGATCGCGCAGCCGGGCAGGAAGCCGCGCAAGATACCCGACCCGGGCCAACCCGGCAATGAGATCTGCACCACGCCGGGCATGCCGCAGGACGTGCGCGTCTCGCCCGACGGCACGACCTTCTTCGTGGCCGACATGATGGCCGACGGCGTGCACGTGGTCGACGGCGAGAGCTTTCGGCAGATCGGCTTCATCCCGACCGGTATCGGAGCCCATGGCCTGTACCCGAGTCGCGACGGCAAGAGCCTGTACGTCGCCAACCGGGGCGGCAACGAGATCCGTGGCAAGCCGGCGGGCAAGGGCAGCGTGTCGGTGATCGACTTCGCCACGCGCCGCGTCACCGCCACCTGGACCATTCCCGGTGGCGGAAGCCCCGACATGGGCAACGTCAGCGCCGACGGCAGGCACCTGTGGTTGTCCGGCCGCTACGACGATCGCGTCTACCGGATCGACACGCAGTCGGGCGCGGTGGACTCGGTCAAGGTCGGTCGCGAGCCGCACGGCCTGACGGTGTGGCCCCAGCCCGGGCGATATTCGCTCGGGCATACCGGCAATCTGCGGTAGCCGGCGCGCGCTCGCCGGACGCGCAGGGCTCCGGCCGCCAGTCAGGCGTCGGCGACAGGTTTCTTGATGTAGATCGTCAGCTTCTCGTTGTCGGTCTTCTCGAACTCGTTCATCTTCGTGATGAGCCGGTCGTTGATGGTGTGGCCGGACGGCAGCATCATCAGGCCGCCGGGCGAGATCAGGTCGCGCGACAGGACCATGCCCGCGACGACGTCGGCGGCATCGATCAGCATGTCGTCCAGGTCAGCCGGTGCCGGTGTCTCGATGACGTCGGACTCGTCCTTTTCGGCGCTGCTCTTGCCGGGCTTGCCCCGCAACATCGCCGAAAATGCATCGACCACCCAGGGATCGTATCGTTTGCCGGAGGAACGTTCGATGACGCCCAATGCCTCGCGCGGCGTGAACAGGCGTGGTGCCAGCAGGCCGATCTGCAGGTTGTCGTAGTCCGAGCACACCGCCAGAATGCGCGCCCCCACCAGGATGGCACGCCCGCTGAGCTGGCGCGGGAAACCGGTTCCGTCGAAACGTTCCATCTGCGCCCCGATGCTGGCGGCCGCACCACGCAGGTCCTGCAGCGGCATCAGCAACTCCTCGGCGCGCGCCGGATGCTGGCGGTACTCGTGCAGTTGGCGGCTGCTCATGCTGGCCACCGGCGTGTCCAACAGACCGTCGGGGAACGCCAGCTTGCCGATGTCGTGCAGCAGTCCGGCGACGAACACCTCCTGCACCAGTGCCGGCTCCAGGTCGAGGCGCGACGCCAGCTTGCGGGCCAGGTCGGCGACCCGGCGGGCATGACCCACCATGTGCTTGCGCCGGGTTTCGATCAGGCTGGCAAACACCTTGAGCGAAATGATGAAGTTGTTCTTCAGCCGGCGGTTGGCCTGTGCCAGTTCGTCCTGGCTTGCCGACATGTTCTGCTCCAGGCTGGCATTGAGTGCCTTGAGTTCCTCGGTGCGTGCCAGCGCGATCTGCTCCTTGCGCGCCTTCTCCTGTTCGAAGGCGCGGCGTTCCAGTGCCAGGCGGACCTGCAGCACGATGTCGTCGTCGTCCCAGGGCTTGGCGAAGTAACGGTAGATCAGCCCGCTGTTGACCGCCTCGGCGATCAGCTCGGCGTCGGCCCGGCTCGAAAGCAGGATGCGCATGGTTTGTGGCCACTGCTCCTGGACCTGGCCCAGGAACCGGACGCCGTCCGTCTGCGGCATGCGCATGTCCGAGATCACCAGGTCGATCGGCTCGCTCTGCAGGATCTGCAGCCCGGTCGCCGCGCTGTCCGCGATACGCACCGAATAGCCGCCGTCCTTGAGCACGCGCCGCAGCGACGCCAGCACATCGGGCTCGTCGTCGACGCACAGGATACGGGCCGGGCCCGATTCGCCGGCGGCCGGCGTCGCCGGCAGAGGAGCCCGTGAGGCAGGTTTGTGGTCGGTTGTTTCAGTGTTCATGGTGCATGCGGCACGTTGCGCTCGCGGGCATCTGCCTGCGTGATCGGAAGCGTAACTCGAAACGCCGAACCGTGTCCAATGACGGTGCGCACCGTGATCCGTCCCTGGTGCTGGCGCACGATGCCCGCGGAGATCGACAGGCCCCGTCCGCGGCCTTCTCCGGGCTGCTGAGTCGTGAAGTACGGCTCGAAGATGCGGGGCAACTGTTCCTTGTCGATGCCCGAGCCGGTGTCCTCGACCTCGAACCAGACCTGGTCGCCATCACATCCATTGCGTATCGTGATGGTGCCCCGTTGCGCGCCGATGGCCTGGCATGCATTGACCAGCAGGTTCCGTATCACCTGGTTGATCTCCGGCGCCCGGCATTCGATCGCGGGGGTTTCGACCAGGTCGCGCACCACGTCGGCCTTGTGCCTGATGTCCGCGTCGGCGGCATCGAGCGCCGATTCGATGCACCGGCACAGATCGGCGCGTTGCCACTGCCCGGGTGCCGCACGCATCCGGGCCGGGATCGGCTGCGCCCGTACCTCGGTTACGGCCGGCACGTCCCGCTGCCGCTGCCCGGCCGCCGGCGCCGCGGCGGCGTGGCCCCCCTCGGTGCATCGGGTCGCGGAGATGTCCAGCACGGTCTCCATCGCGCCCACCAAGGCGCCATGTCGATCGCGCAGCGGCACCGCGCGGAATGACAGCCAGCGTCCGTTCGGGCCCAGTTGCGGGAAAAAGTCTTCACCCTCGAACGCGCCCGGGATGCCGTCCAGGGCACGGCAGCGATCGCCATAGACGGAGGTCACGTCGTGCGCATGAGCGCCGTCGACCACCAGTTCCGCCAGCAGCGGTCGCGTGTATCCGAACAGGTGGCGTCCCGGTGCGCGTTTTCCCGTCACGTCCTGCACCGCGATGCCGAGCAGATCCGCGCAGGCACGATTCATGTGGAGCACGACATGGTCTGCATCGACGACGAATGTCGGTATCGGACTGCCGTCGAGCAGATCAGCCGCTCGGAATCCATCGATGCTGCTTGCGGTCCACGCAGCCGGTGTGTGTGTCGAATGCTGCGACGCGCCGACCGGCTCGTGGCCCTGGCGGTCGCACGCCGCACCGGATTCGCTGCCACGGCCGGTCGTCATGCGCCTGCCTCGGTCTGTGGCGTACCCAGTCTCACGAGACGGCCGTTCGAGCCGGCAACCTGCCATTCGACGACGCAAGCCCGGCCGTCGGCCAGGCGGATGTGGTCGCTGCCACAGTCCGCGGCCCATACCATCGCGTGCAGCGCGGGCATCACCTGGCCCAAGGGCCGGCCGGCCAGCGGCTGGGTTTCGCCGAGCAGTTGTTCGGCCTGATGGCTGGCGACATCGACCGTGCCGGTATCGGTCAGTACCAGCATGGGCCAGGGCAGCTGCGCGAACGTATCGCGCAGCAAGGCCGGCTGAACGGTCCCAGGAGCCGCGGCCTGTTGCCGGGTATCACGCACTTTCTTGCTCTGTCGTTGGCTCGCCGCCAATTGCTGCTGGGCCGCGCGGATCCGGATGTCGAGCTGTTCGTTCTCTTCGCCCAGTTCCTTTTGCCGGAACGCCTGGCCGATGAAGCTGCGTAGCTGCATGGCGTCCCAGGGCTTGGCCAGGATGCGGTAATCGGTGTCGTCGTCTATGGCGCCGGTTGCCGCCGATACCGGTTCGCCGTGCGCCGACATCAGGATGCGAATCGATTGCGGATGCAGCCGTTTGGCCTGGCGCAGGATCTCCTGGCCGGTCATGCCGGCCGGGTGCAGGCCCGACACGATCATGTCGACCGAATGCCCGGACAGCAGTTGCACGGCCTCGGGTCCGTTGCCGGCATGCAGGATGCGGTAGCCATCGGGTTGCAGCAGCCGCTGCAGCGCGGCGATCGCGTCGGGTTCGTCATCCACCAGCAGCAAGGTCCGGTTCCTGGCCTGTTCGCGCACCAGGTGGACCGGCAGCCGGCGGGCTTCTCGCAGCATGTCCTGCATCTGGGCTGCCGGCACGGGTCGCGAGAAGAAATAGCCCTGGATCTCGTCGCATCGGTTGCGGCGCATGAAGTCGCACTGCATCTCGGTCTCGACACCTTCGGCGATGACCCGCAGGCCCAGCCCGTGCGCCATCGAGATCACCACCTTGGCGATGACCGCGTCCTGCGTGCTGCTGTGGATGTCGCGCACGAAGGACTGGTCGATCTTGACCTTGTCGAACGGAAACCGCTTGAGATAGCTCAGCGACGAGTAGCCGGTGCCGAAGTCATCGAGCGACAGCCGCACGCCGAGCGCCTTGAGCGCGTGCATCACCTGCTCGCTGTGCGGCACGTCGTCCATGACCGCGCCTTCGGTCAGCTCCAGGCAGATCTGCTCGGCCGCGATGCCGTGTTCCTGCATCGCCGAGCGCACGTTGTCGAGCAGTGCCGCATCCCGGAACTGCAGTGGCGACAGGTTCACCGACACCGGCGGCACCTCCAGCCCGCCGGCGCGCCAGTCGCGAATGTCGCGGCAGGCCTGGCACAGCACCCAGTTTCCGATGTCGACGATCTGGCCGGTCTGTTCGGCCAGCGGAATGAACTTGCCCGGCGGCACCATGCCCAGGTCCGGATGGTTCCAGCGCAGCAAGGCTTCCATGCCGCCGATGCGGCCGGTCAGCATGTCCACAAACGGCTGGTAGTGCAGCAGCAGCTGGTCCTGTGCGATGGCGCTGCGCAAGGCCGTGCCCAGCGCCTGCTTGGCGACCGTGGCCTCATACATCGCGGGACTGTGGAACCGGAACTGATTGCCACCGTCGTCCTTGGCATGCTGCATGGCGACCTGGGCCGCACTGGACAAGGCGTCGAAGCTGTCGCCGTCGGAGGGGTAGACCGCCACGCCGATCGAGGTCTTGATCGTGACCTCGGTGTCTCCCACGCCGAAGGGCTCGGCCAGAATGTGCAGCAGTCGCGTGACCAGCGCGCTCGCCCCCTCGGCCGACTCGCCGGGCAATGCGAGCACGAATTCGTCCCCCTGCAGCCGCGCCACGGTATCCTGGGCACGCACCAGGCGCGCCAGGCGCCGCGCGAACTTTTGAATCACCTTGTCGCCGACGGAGAATCCCAGGCTGTCGTTGACCTGCCGGAACCCGTCCATGTCCAGCGCCAGCAGGACCACCGTGCTGTTGTCCCGTCCGGCCACGTGGATGTCATGGCCGCAACGATCGGCGAGCAGGGTGCGGTTGGCCAGTCCGGTCAAGGGATCGAAGTGCGCCAGCCAGTCGATCTTGTCCTGTGCAGCGCGCTGCTCGGTGATGTCGCTGAAGGTGCCGATATAGTTGGTCACGTTGCCCTGGGCATCGTGCAGCACGTTGATGGTCAGCCATTCGAGATACTCGCGACCGCTGCGATGGCGGTTCCAGATCTCGCCCTGCCAGGAGCCGCTGCGGCGCACCACCCGCCACATGTCGCGGTAGAACGCCGCGTCCTGCCGGCCGGAGGACAACAGCTGGGGATTCCCGCCCAGCACCTCGGCCGCAGCATACCCGGTGATGGTCGTGAATGCCTGGTTCACCATGACGATCCGGCGCCGTGCGTCGGTGACGATCACGCCTTCGTGGCTTTGCGCAAAGATCTGCTCGGTCAGCTTGCGCTGGATCTCCTGCTCCTTGCGCGTCGTGATGTCCTGCTGGATGCCGACGAAATGGGTCAGCCGCCCCTCGGTGTCGGTGACCGGGCTGATCGACAAGGCGTTCCAGAATGGCGTGCCGTCCTTGCGGTAGTTGAGGATCTCGCCTTGATACGCCTGGCCGCGGTCCAGGGCCTGACGGATGGCCAGCACGGTGGCCGGACTGCTGTCCGGACCTTGCAGCAAGGCGCACGAGCGACCCGCCAATTCGGCTTCGGTGTAGCCCGTCATGCGCTCGAAGGCCTGGTTCACCGATATCGTCATCCGCTGGGCGTCGCTGATCAGGATACCCTGGGATATCGAGGCAAACGCCTGGCGCGCCAGGCGCGCCTGCGCCAGCGCCTCGCGTTGCGGGGTCAGGTCGGCAAAGGAGTGCAGGTATTGCTCGACGCCGCCGATATTGACCCGGGTGGTGGACACCATGGCGCGGCGCACCTCTCCGCTCTTGCGCCGGAAGTTGAATTCCATGGTGTCGATACGGCCGTCGCGCTGCAGCGCGGCGCGCACGGCGCGACCGTCCGAATCGTCGACGAGCAGCCCGAGCGCGTCGACGGTACGACCCACGAGTTCCGCCCGGCGGTAGCCGCTGAGTTCGACGAAACGGTCGTTGACGCTGCTGATGTGCTTGCCGGGCAGGTTCATCATGCACGGAGCCGGGCTGTTGTCGAACATGTTGCGCGACGTCTCGTCGCTCAGCAGCAGGCGGCGCTCCTGGCGCTTGCGTTCGGTGATGTCGATCAGCATGTCGATGACACCGGTGATGTTGCCGGTGTCGTCGCGCAACGGCCGCGGATGGTGCTCGACATGCCGTGTCGTGCCGTCGTCGCGCTCGATCACGACCTCGGCTCCGGCAATGGGCAGGCCGGTCCGGGCGACCACGGCGGCCGGCAGTTGCTCATGGCTCAATGGTTGCCCGTTCGTGCCCAGAATGCTCCGAGCGCTTGCCCAACGGTCGGCCGCCAGATCCGGCTCGCGGCCCCACAGCGCGGCCGCGGCGCGGTTGTAGCGCAGGATGCGCCCGTCACAATCGCACACATAGATGGCGACCGGGAAGGATGCCAGGGACTGCTCCGCGCTGTGCGCCACCCAGTTGTTGTCGCCGTGCGGCCGATGCAGGGCATGGCGCAACGCGCGCTGGTCGAGCTGGCGCTGCACCGCCTGGGCCAACCTGCGATGCAACTGCGTCAGGAGGATGCAGTCGCCGGCGCCCTGGCGAATGGCGTCGACGGCGGCGTCTTCGCCGATGGAGCCGCAGATCAGCACTACCGGCAGCCCGGGTGTACCCTGGCGTACCGTCGCAAGGGTCTCCAGGGCGCTGCGGCCGGGCATCTGGAAGTCGGCAATGACCACATCCCATTCCGGCGAAGGCAGTGCCTGGCGCAATGCGTCGATGCTGGAGGCCCGGGTATGGTGCACGGTGAAGCCGCCCTGGCGCAAGGCCAGCAGGGCCTGCGCGGCGTCCTGCTCGGTATGCACGGCCAGCAGCACCCGCAGCTCGCGTCCCAGCATCGAGCGAACGTCGTCCGCAGCACCTGCCAGTGCGTCATTGGACGCACGCACGGCGCTGGCCGAGGCGGGTGTCGCCCACCGAGGCCGGGATGCTGGTGTGGTCATCGCCATCGCTCCTCGGGCGATGGGCTTTGGGAGCCGGGCATGGCGTCGGACGCCGGCGGCAACGGTATTCTGGCGCGCAACAAGGGCAACAATTCGGTGACGAAGTCCGCCTTGCTGACGAAATCCGCCCCGAGCTCGCGTGCTGCTTCGCGGTATTCGCGGTTGTCGTGCATCGACAGGAACGTCAGTTGGGGCGGCGCAGGATCCTGCAGGATCGCACGTGCCAATTCCAGCCCGTTCATGCCCGGCATCGCGATGTCGAGCAGGACCAGTGCGGGCCGATGGCGTCGCATATGGGCCAGCGCCGACTTGCCGTCACGGGCCTGCGCGACGATCTGCACGCCGGGCAATCGGTCCAGGAACTGGCGCACCGCCGTGACGAAGGTCTGGTTGTCGTCCACCAGCATGATCGTGAGCGGCGATGCCGCGGGCGCCACGGGCCGGCCGGTGGGCGCTGCGGCCTGAGCGGAGTTGTCAAACATGGTTGTCACGATAACCCGCGTCGCTCGAGCAGACCATCGGGCCGATACCTGAGTTTGCACGGGGAAACGCCTGAGGCACCAGCATCGGCCTGCTGGAACGCTGCGGCGGCGGGCGAGATGTCAGTGATCCGGCGACACCAGGCCATTGCGCATGGCAAACCGCACCAGGCCGGCGACCTCGTGAATGTCGAGTTGCTTCATCAACTGGCTGCGATGTGTCTCGACGGTCTTGACCGACAACGAGAGCCTGCGTGCGATCTCCTTGCTGCTGTGCCCCTCGGCGATCAGCTGCAGGACTTCGGTCTGGCGCGGCGTGAGCCCGCTGCCGGACGGCTCCTCGCTGCGCAGACGCTGCACGTAGTCGCTGACCACACCCTTGGACACCGACGGACTCAGGTAGACCTCGCCGCGCAGCACAGCCCGGACCGCCAGGGCCAGCTCCATCGGCGCCGCGTCCTTGAGCATGTAGCCTGCGGCGCCATTGCGCAATGCCTGGCGGACATACTCCTCGTTCTGGTGCATCGACAGCATCAGCACGCGCAGGCCCGGCGCGGTCCTGGACAGGCGGGCGGCCGTTTCCAGGCCGTTGAGGCCCGGCATCGCGATGTCGAGCAAGGCCAGTTCCGGTTGCAGCTCCTGCACCATGGCGAGCAGGGCCAGGCCGTCGTCCGCCTCCCCGACGACCGCGACCTCGGGCAGGGACTCCAGCAGCTTGCGCAAGCCGGCGCGCACCAGCGTGTGGTCGTCGGCGAGCACGACACGCGCCGGCGTCATGACGAGGTCTCTCCGATGACCAGGGGGCAGGTCAGGCGCACCGAGGTGCCGTGTCCCGGCTCCGACACGATGTTCAGTTCGCCGCCCGCCAACCGGGCGCGCTCGCGCATGCCCAGCAAGCCCATGCTGCTGCCCTGCGAGGCGACGTGGATCGCCGCATCGACGTCGAAGCCGGCACCGTTGTCGTCGATCTGCAGCCAGACCTTGTCATCGTCGATGCGCAGTTGCAGCACCGCCCGGGTGGCACTCCCATGGCGGACCGCATTGGTCAGCGCCTCCTGGGCAATGCGAAAGCAGACGGTTTCGCATTGCGGATCGATGCGGGTATGACCCTGGCCGCCCTGGAAATGCACGATCAGGGGGCTGTGCGTCGTTGTCTCGTCGGCCAGCCATCGCAGTGCCGGCGCCAGACCCAGATCGTCCAGAATCGAAGGACGCAGACCGAGCGCGATCCTGCGCATCTGGGCGATGGCATGGTCGACGATCTGGATCGACGCGTCGTGCGAGTCGCCAGCCGGGTCCTCATCGGAGGCACGGCCGAGCCGGCGCGACTGCAGGAGGATCTTGATCGCGGTCAGTGACTGGCCCAGCTCATCGTGCAGTTCGTGAGCAACCCTCCGGCGTTCGGCTTCCTGGGTCTCCAGTACCCGGCGCGACAGCGCGCGCAGCTGCAAGGTGCTGTGGTGCAGTGCCTGCTGCGCCAGGCGACGCTCCCGGATCTCGGTCTGCAGCCGCTCGGCATCGCGCTGCACCGTCTGGTACAGCATGCCGCTTTCGTAGATGCGTCCGAGTTGCGCGGCGAGCATGGTCAGCATATGCTCATCCTGCTCGTCGAACCGGTCGGCCCCCAGCTTGTCGGCCAGGCAGATCCAGCCGTAACTGGCTTCCAGCGATGCCACCGGCGCGATCAGCAGGCGATGGGCCGCCGGGTAACCGGACGGCAATCCGATGTTGACCGGATTGCCGTCCGGGTTGTCGATCCGGCGCGTCGTGCGCTGCCGGCGCACCTCGCCCAGCAGGCCCTGTTCGATCCGTGGCCATCCCAGTCGCTGCAGGCGGTCCGGATCGATGCCGCAACTGACGAAAACGGTATCGCCGGCTTCCCGGCCATTGACACCCAGCAGCGCATAACGGGCGCCGATCAGATCCCGCGATCCTCGGCAGACCTTGTCCAGCAACGACCGGGCGTCGCGCTCCGATGCCATGTGCAGGTTCAGGTCGGTCAATGCGGCGAGTCGCTGGTTGCTCGACTCGAGTACGTGCAGCCGTTCCGACCACTGCTCGGCGGTCAAGGTCGCGGCCTGCCGCCCCAGGCCCGGCGGCTGTGCCGGCTCCGGCGCCGCAGGCCGGTTGAGCGCCAGGCGCACGACCCGGATGATGTCGCGTGGCCCGCAGGGTTTGAGCAGAACCTGCGACACGCCGCAGATCTTGGCCAGGTTGCCGGCCTCGCGTTCGCGGTAGTGGGCCGTATAGAAGACAACCTCGGTCGCAGCCAGCGCCGGATCGGCACGTATCCGGGAGACGAACTCCAGACCATCCATCGTCGGCATCAGGATGTCGGAGATCACCAGGTCCGGTTGTTCGCTGCGCACCAGCGCGAGCGCCTGCAGTCCATCGCTGGCCTCCAGCGCCTGGTGGCCCATGTGGCGCACCACGGTCGCGACAAGATCCCTGTTGGCCGCGACGTCGTCGACGATCAGGATGCGGGCGGCGGTTGTCTGGGCCTGGGTCATGGCCGGGGCGCGCCGGTGCTGCGCAATCGGCCTGGCAGAAATGCCTCGATCTGCTCCACGAAGTGCCGCGGTGCGATCGGCTTGCTGATATGTTCGTCAAAACCCGCCGCCAGTGTCTTGTCGCGGTCACCGGGCATCGAGAAGGCGGTCACGGCAATGATCGGTACCTTGCGCCACTGCGGGTAGTCGAGCAGGGCCTGCACCACCTGGTAGCCACTCATCACCGGCATCTGAAGGTCGCAGATGAGCAGATCGGGCTGTTCGTCGATCGCCAGCCGCACGCCGGTGCCGCCTTCGGTGGCTTCCAGCACCGCGTGCCCGGCCGACTCGAGCAGGTACTTGACGAGCTCCCGACTGGCCGGGTCGTCTTCGATGATCAGGATACGTGCGCCCATGTCATGCCCTCGGTGGTCGCGTGGTGTCGGTGCCGATGCCGGAAGGCGGCGATACGCCGGGCCTGTCTGGCAGCGCGAGTGTGAATGTGCTGCCGTGGCCAAGTGTGCTTTGCAGCTCCAGCGTTCCGCCGAGGGCCTGCGCCAGCCGGCGACTCAGGTGCAGGCCCAGGCCCGTGCCTTCGATGGCATCGCGCTCGGCGGCTTCGAGCCGCGAGAATGCCTGGAACAGGCGCTGCTGGTCCTGCGCGGCGATTCCGGCGCCGGTATCCTGCACCTGGAATATCCAGGGGGAAGTGGCATGGCCAGGTTCCAGATGCAGGCCGACCGTTCCACCGCGGGTGAACTTGATCGCATTGCCCACGAGGTTGATCAGGATCTGGCGCAGCGCGCGGTGGTCGGTGAACAGTTGCAGCGGCCCGTCGGGCAGATGCAGGTCGAATGCGAGGCCCTTTTGCAACGCCTGCGGCAGGTAAGTGGCAGACAGCTCCTCGAGCAGGCGACGGCAGTCGACCGGCTCCCACTGCAGCTCCTTGCTGTTGTCGTCGAGCTTGGCCAGGTCGAGCAGGTCGTTGATCAGCGACAGCAGATGGTCGGCGCTGGACTGCACCAGGCCGAGCTGGCGTTTCTGTTCCGCATTGAGCGCGCCGGGCAGTTCCATCAGCAGGGTGCCGGTGAAGCCGATCACCGCGTTGAGCGGCGTGCGCAATTCATGCGACATGGTGGCCAGGAAACGGTCCTTGATGCGCGCGGCGTCCTCGAGCTGCATGTTCTTGTCGCGCAGTGCCTGCTCGAAGCGCTTGCGCTCCGTCACGTCGCGGATGGCGCTGGAGACGAACGGGCCTTCCTCGGTTTCCATGGGACTGAGGCTGATCTCGACCGGGAACTCGCTGCCGTCCTTGCGCAGTCCGTACAGGTCCAGCCCGGCACCCATGGCGCGGGCGCGGGACTGGGCGGCAAAGCCGCTGCGGTGCGAGGCGTGTTGCGGGCGGAAGCGCGCCGGCACCAGAATGTCGATGGACCTGCCCAGCATCTCTTCCTGGCTCCAGCCGAACAGCCGTACCGCCTGGTGGTTGACCAGCACCATGACACCGTCGCGATTGACGATGACCATGGCGTCCGGGGCCGATTCGAGCAGGTCACGGAATTTCTTGTCGGCCTTCTTGCGGTCGGTGATGTCGCGGATGGCGCTCATCACCATCGTGCCTTCCTCGGTCTGCAGCGGGCTCAGGCTGATCTCGACCGGGAATTCGTCCCCGTTGCTGCGCAGTCCATACAGCTCGAGCCCGGCACCCATGGTGCGGGTGCGCGGTTGTTCGAAGAAATGCGCGCGGTGGCGCAGATGCGCATGGTGGAAACGCGTCGGCAGCAGGTATTCGACCGGTTGCCCGATCAACGTCGCTCGCGGATAGCCGAACAGCGACTCGGCCTGACCATTGACCATGACGATGCGACCGGTCACGTTGACCATGACGATGGCGTCCGGTGTGGATTCGAGAAGGTCCTGGAATCGCGCTTCGACCAGCTTTGCGTCGCGCAGCACCTTGAGGTGGGTGACGTCCTTCTGCGTCGACAGGAAACAATCGAGGCGGCCATCGGGGCCGCGGATGGCGCGGGTCGACACATTGACATGCACCAGTGTGCCATCCTTGCGCCGACGTACCGACTCGAAGACGGCCAAACCCTTGCGCAAGGCATCGGCCTGCGCCTGGCGCTCTTCGTCCTGCCGATCGGCGGGCACGATCAGCGAAAAGATCGACTGCCCCTGGGCTTCCTGTGCCCGGTAGCCGAAAACAACCTCGGCCGCCGGGTTCCAGTGCGCCACGATGCCTTGCGGATCGATGGCCAGCAATGCGTCGGGGATCTGATCCCACAGAATGCCTGCCAGGTCCAGCTTCATGGCCGATCGTGTCCGCAACCGCGATTGCGATTGCGATATGGCCCACGGGCGTGAGCAGCTCCCATACCGACTACCTCCCGTTCACACAGCGCGACCTGACCCGATTGCCAGAGCCGAACCCATGAGGCGCTTTTCTGATTTTGGTTGCGCCACGCTTCGATCCTACGCCAGAACGGAACACCTCGGCCAGCCAAGACATTGCCGGCCACGAGGAAAATCAATGGTCGGCGACCGTCCGGATCGGACAGCGAACGGTCACGGTGCAGCCTTGCCCTGGCGCCGATGTGATCGTCAACCGCCCACCGACCAGCGTCGCCCGCTCCTGCATGCCCAGTACGCCGATGCTATTGCCTTCGGAGGCCCTGCGTCGCATCGCCGCAACATCGAAGCCGACGCCGTCGTCGCGGATCTGCACCAGCAGTTGGTCCGGGCCCTCGAGTCGCATCCCGACATGGACATGCCGGGCCTGCGCATGGCGTACCACATTGGTCAGGGCTTCCTGCACGATGCGGAACACGGCGGTTTCCAGATCGGGAGGCAGACGCCGCAGCCGGGATGGCGCCTGCAATTCCATCTGGACGCCATGGCGGCTGCTCGTCTGCTCGGTCAGCCAGCGCAATGCGGGCACGAGTCCCAGGTCGTCGAGCATGGAAGGGCGCAAGGCCAGCGCCAGGCTGCGCACCTGCTGCAGGGCCCCTTCCACGATGCGGATATTGTCGGCCTGCAGGCCGTCGCCGCCCCCGTGGCCCAGCTGTTCTTCGGCCTGCAGGTTGATCTTGATCGCGGTCAGTGCCTGCCCGAGTTCGTCGTGCAGCTCGTGGGCGATCCGGCGTCGCTCGGTTTCCTGGGCCGCCAGCACCTTGACGGACAGGATGCGCAATTGCTCGCGGCTGTCGCGCAGGTCGGCCTCGGCCTGCTTGCGTGCCGTGATGTCGCGCATCACCACCTGCACGGCGGGCGCACCCCCGATCGTGATCGGGCCGGCCTTGGTCTCGACATCGATCACCGAGCCGTCGAGCCGGACAAAACGACGCTCGGTCAGCGGAGATGGAACGCCATGGTCCAGGATGCGCTCGATCATCCGGCGAACCTCGTCGCGGTCCTGCGGATCGACGAAATCGAGCAAGGGCTTGCCCGTGACCTCCTCGGCCGACGCTGCACCGACGATCGCGGCGCCGGCCGGATTGACATAGGCCAGCCGGTCGTGCTGGTGCACCGCGATGCCTTCGGGCGACCATTCGACCAGCGTGCGGTAACGCTCCTCGCTGGCCTGCAGCTCGCGCACCGCGAGCAGCCGCTCGAGTGCCTGGCTGGCCAGCTGTGCGCCCCGTTCGATGGTGGCGAGCTCGCTGGGCGAGCACTCGCGCACATGGTCGAAGTAGAACGCAAAGGTTCCCAGCACGTGGCCCTGCATGCCCTTGATCGGTACCGACCAGCAGGCCCGCAAGCCGTGTGGCAGTGCCAGGTCGCGGTAATCGATCCAGCGCACATCGTTGGCGATGTCCGCCGCGATCACGGTATCGCCGGTATACGCGGCGGTGCCGCACGATCCGGCCGCCGGTCCGATCGCTGCACCGTCGATCGCATCGCAATAGGCCTGCGGCAGATGGGGCGCCGCCCCGTGCCGCAGCTGGCTTCCGCCGGGATCGAGCAGCAGCACCGAGCCCAGCATGCCCGGAACCATGGCTTCGTAACTCAGCACGAATCGCTCCAGCATCTCGGCCATCGGAATCCCGCTGGCCAGGTATTGCAGGATCTCGCGTTCATGTTCCTCGCGGATCGCCAGCGTCCGGCGCGCCGTGATGTCTTCGATGACGCCTGCGCAGCGGTACGGGAGCTGGTCCGGGCCCGCAACCGGATAGGCGCGGGCATGGATCCAGCGCAGGCTGCCGTCCGGGTGCTGCAGCCGGAACTGCATGTCGTAGCTGCAGGTCGCGCGCGCCACCGCGAGCTGGCGCAGCACCCGCTCGCGATCGAGCGGATGGATGTTGCGCCGCCAATACTGGGGATCGTCGGCCATGTCGGCCGCCCTGCAGCCCAGCACGGCCTCGACAGCCGGGCTGATGTACAGGTAACGTTGCTGTTGCAGATCCACCAGCCAGAAGATCTGGCTGACGGAATCGGCCATCTGCCGCATCAGCGCTTCGCTGCTGCGCAAGGCCTGCTGGGTACGGATGCGATCCGTGATGTCGCGCGACAACACGATGAAGCGCGGCGACTCGTCCGGTTCGGCGGCCTTGCGCGCGATCGACAACTCGAACCAGTGCGGGCCGACGGGCAATTCCAGCAGAATCTGCAGCCCGCCGGCATGGCCGCGTTCCATGGCCTCGTGCAGGCCGGATTGCACGGTCCGTGCCGCCTCGGGCGGCATGACTTCGGCGATGCGCCGGCCCATCAGCAGCTCGGGCGGGGCGACCAGCAGGTCGGCGCGATGCGAATGGTAGTCGTGGTAACGACCGTCGAGATCGACCTCGAACATCAGGTCGGGCAACGCGTCGAGCGTCGCACGCAAACGGCCCTTGCTCGACCGCAACTCCTGTTCCAGGCGCTTGCGTTCGGTGATGTCCTCCACATGGGCGACCGTGTGCACCGGTCGTTCGAATCCGTCGCGCACCAGGGCCACCGTCAGGTTGATCCATACCGTGCGGCCGTCGCGATGACGGTAGCGCTTTTCCATCTGGAAGCTGCGGCGCTTGCCTTCGTACAGCTCGGCGGTCAGCACGCGGTCCTGAACCATGTCGTCGGGATGGCTGATCGTCTCGTAGTCGAGCTGCAACAACTCGGGCTCGGCATAACCGACGATGTCGCACAACGCAGGGTTCACCATGATCCATCGGCCCTGCGCGTCGGCCAGGCTGATGCCGATGGCCGACGACTCGAAGATGCCGCGGAAGCGTTCCTCGCTCTCGCGCACCGCGACTTCGGCAAGCTTGCGCTCGTGGATGTCGATCATCATCGCGAGCATGGCCGGCTCGCCGCGCAGCGTGATCGACCGCGTGGCCGACTGGATCCAGCGCCACCCGCCATCCGGATGCCATATGCGCAGTTCGGCGATCTCCTGCGCCGCCTTGCCCTGCAAGGCCTTGCGCTGGCGTTCGATCGAAGCGGCCCGGTCGTCCGGGTGCATCCATTGCATGAGCTGCGGCAGGGACAGGCGCGTCAGTTCGTTTGCGTTGCGACCCGTGATCGCGCAAAAGGCTGCATTGACGTAGGTGATCTGGCCCTTGCGCACCAAGGCGATGCCTTGAATCGAGTGGTCCGCCAGCGTCTGGAACTGGTCACGGCTTTCGGACAGTTCCTGTTCCGCATTGCATCGCGCCGTGACGTCGATGCCGAACGACAGCGTGCCGGTAACTCCGTCAGCGTCGCGAATCAGGGAGTTCTGCCATGAGATCGTGAGTTCCCTGCCGCTGGACGTCAGGATCGGATTCTCGAACTGGCGCACGGTTCCGTCACGCGCGGCACGCTCGAATTCCTGCCACACCTGGGGGTAACGTTGCCGTGGGCACAGGATGTCGAACCAGTTGCGGCCGGCCAGATCGGCCAGCGTGTAACCCGTCAGCTTCTGCGCAACGCTGTTGAACAGCGTGATGTTGCCGTCGACATCGAGGCCGACGATCAACACGTTGGCGTTGGCCAGCAGGGTCTCGGCCTGCTCCTTGGCCTGGCGCAGGCTGAGCTCGTCGGCCTTGTGCTGGGTGATGTCCCGGAAGAAGATGGACACGCCGTCGGGCGAGGGATAGATGTGGTCTTCGAGCCAGAGGCCCAGATCCGGGTAATAGGCTTCCAGCCGGCTCGGTTGCTGCTCGGCCATCGCCCGCTGACACGCAGGCGGGAACGGCTCGTCGGGCAAGGGCGGCAGTTCGTCCCAGATGCACTTGCCGATCAGGTCGGCGGGTCGGCGATCGAGCAGTTCTCCCGCTCTGGCATTGACATAGGTGAAGCGCCACTGGGTGTCGAGCGCGATGAAACCATCGGTAATGCGTTCGAGCAGCTGCGCGCGCTCGTGTTCCTGGCGTTTGCGATCCGTGATGTCGAGCCTCACACCCATCAGCTGCAGAGGCCGGCCTTCGGGACTGCGGCGTTGCACATGCCCGATCTCCTGGATCCAGCGATAGCTGCCATCGGCATGGCGCATCCGCGCCTCGAACTGGTAGCGGTCCCGTGACACCGGCTGTATCGTGGCCAGCGCCTTGTCCAGCAGCGAGCGATCGTCCGGGTGCACGCGTTCGAGCCAGGCGTCGCGCAACACAAACTCGCTTCCAGGCTCGAGTCCCAGCGTGTGGTAGTAACTCGGCGTGACGCGCCAGCCTCCCTGAGCCAGTATCCAGTCCCACAGGACAATACCCGCCGCGTCGCTGGCGATCGAGAGCCGTTGCGCCATTTGCAGCCCGCGGCGCTCGGCGGCCTTGCGTTGGGCCGAGACGCGCCCCAGGTGGATGGCGGCCGCGATCAACGCCACGCTGCCCAGCAACCAGCCGGCCGTGATGACCACCAGCATCTGCCGCCACGGTGCCAGCACCGCGTCGATCGTGCGACCGACGACGACGATGAGATCGGGAAATTGCGCCAGGGTTCGGTAGGCGATCAGGCGCTCGGCACCGTCGATCGGGCTGTTCATGTGGTAGTTGCCTTGGGCCGCCATCGGCAGGAACTGGCGGAACAAGGGGCCGTCGCCGTAGTTCCGGCCCATGGATGCCGACTCCAGCGGACTGCGCAGCATCAAGGTGCCGTCGCTGCGCAACAGGCTCATGGCGCTGCCGGACTCCAGGGCCAGGCCACTCCACAGTTGGCTGAAATGGGACGCCTGCAGCGTTGCCACCACGACACCCGAAAACCGACCCGAGCCATCGAAGACGGGGCGGCTCGCCGGCAGATCCCAGGTCAGGGAATCGGCCGGTTGCTGCGGCTGTCCCAGGTAGAAGACCGCGCCCGGCCGGGTCCGGAAAATGCGGAAATAATCCTTGTCGTCATGCATGGCACCCCGCAGGTCGGATCGGGTGGCGAAGCGAACCTGTCCCTGGCCATCGAGCACGAACAGCGCGCCGACGAACGGCAACCTGCTCAGATGGTCCTCGAGCATCGCCAGCGCGGCGCCATCGGTCACGTCGGTTCGTCCGACCTGTAGCGCAATCGACTCCAGGCGCTGGTCCAGTGCCTGCAGCGTGCGCGTCGTCTGTTCGTCCACCACGGAGGCGAAGGCCTCGGTCAGGCGACCCCCTTGTTGCAGGTTGTGGTCACGCTGGTACATCAGCAGCGCCACCGCGGCGATGCCGGACAGCAGCGACAACGTGGCAGCGGCGATCAGGGCCCTGGCGTCGAACCGGCGAGCCCAGCCACCGGGTTCAGCCGGCCCGGCGTCGCCGACGCCGGGGCCAGCGGGCTTGTGCGCCACCTCAGCCAGCGAGTCCATGGACCGATGCCACGATCTCGTAGGAGCGCAGCCGCTGCGTATGGTCGAACATCTGGCAGGCGATCATCAGTTCGTCGGCGCCAGTTCGTGCGATGAACGCATCCATGCGCTGGCGCACGGTCTGCGGCGAACCGACGGCCGAACAGGTCAAGACGCTGTCGAGCAAGGCGCGCTCCTGCGGGCCGACCTGATCGTAATAACCCCGCCGCGGCGGCGGCAGCCGGCCGGGGCGGCCACTGCGCAGGTTCACGAAGGCCTGCTGCATCGAGGTCGCGCGGTAGGCCGCTTCGTCGTCATCGTCGGCGGCGAACACGTTGAATCCCAGCATCACGTGCGGCTTGGCGCACTGCGCGGACGGCTGGAAGCGTTCCCGGTAGATCGCGATGGCGTCCATCATCTGCGCCGGCGCGAAATGCGATGCGAATGCATACGGCAGGCCCAGCGCGGCGGCCAGTTGTGCGCCGAACAGGCTCGACCCCAGGATCCAGACCGGCACCTGAAGGCCGGTGCCGGGAACCGCGCGCACGGCCTGGCGCGGGTTGGCGGACAGGAAGTCCATCAGTTCGACGACGTCCTGCGGAAATGCGTCGGAACTCGCATGCAGGTCGCGGCGCAGGGCCTGGGCCGTGCGCTGGTCCGAACCCGGCGCCCGTCCCAGGCCCAGGTCGATGCGCCCCGGAAACAGGGACTCCAGCGTGCCGAACTGCTCGGCAATCACCAGGGGCGAGTGGTTGGGCAGCATGATGCCTCCGGCGCCGACCCGGATCCGGGTGGTGGCGCCTGCCACGTGGGCGATCAATACCGCAGTGGCCGCACTGGCAATGCCGGGCATGCCATGGTGTTCGGCCAGCCAGAAGCGCTGGTAACCCCAGCGTTCGGCATGTTGTGCCAGGTCGCGGCTGTTACGGAACGACTGGGCGGCGTCACTGCCCTCGGTGATGGGGGACAGGTCGAGAATGCTCAAGGGGATCATGGCGAGGCAGGTATGGCGTTGGTGGGTGCAACCCGGACCATCACAGCGTCGGCGCCACGCGGGCCGACCGGCTGTCATGGATATCGTATGGAGGTCGATTGTGCCGTGCCGCGCATGCACATGTCGACGGCCGGGGCAACGGTTTTGCGTGCGTTGCCGTGCCGCGCAGCCAGTCCCAGGCCACTAGTGTGAACTATGTTGCAATGCAGGCATCGCCCTCGTTGGCGCCCCATCGTGTGACCGCCATGCCCGACACCGCTCCCTCCCGGCCGAAGACGCGCCGTCGCAAGTTCGATATCGTCCTGTATGGCGCCAGCGGCTTCGTCGGGCGCCAGACCGTGGCCTACCTGGCCGCGCATGCCCGCAAGCATGCGCCGGACCTGCGCTGGGCATTGGCCGGACGTAGTCCGGACAGGCTGGCGCAATCGCGCAAGGCCGCCGGCCGCGCCGCGGCCCAGGCCGAGATCATCGTGGCCCCGGCGGACGATGCGCAGGCACTGGCCAGCCTGGCGCGCAGCACCGCGGTGGTGCTGAGCACGGCCGGGCCGTTCGCCTTGTCGGGCAGCGCACTGGTACAGGCCTGTGTCGACAACGGCACGCACTATGTCGACATCACGGGCGAGACCCCCTGGGTACGCCAGTTGATCGATCGCCATCATGCGCGTGCTGCGCAGGGGGGCACGCGCATCATTCCGTGTTGCGGCTTCGACTCTGTGCCGTCCGACCTGGGCGCGTGGATGCTGATGCAGGCGATGCAGCAGCGCCACGGCGTTCCCTGCGTCGACATCAAGGCCGCCTTCACGATGCACGGTGGCGTCAACGGTGGCACCCTGGCCTCGGCGATGAACCTGATGGACAGCGGTTCGTCGCAGGCCCTGAAGGATCCGTTCCTGCTCGATCCCGACGGGGCGGGTTCGCACGATGCGCGCGACCATGCCGACCCCGTGTTGCCGGTGTTCGACGGCGATTTCCAGGCCTGGCTCGGTCCCTTCGTGATGGGGCCGGTCAATACCCGGGTCGTGCGCCGCAGTGCGGCACTGCTGGGATATGGCGCGAACTTCCACTACCAAGAGTACCAGCGTGTCGGCGGCGGCCTGGTTGGTGGTGCTGCCGCGTTGTCGCTGAGCGCCGGCATGCGCGTGTCGCAGGCCGCGCTCGGGCTGTCGCCGGTGCGCCGGCTTGCGTCGCGGTTGATGCCCGGCCCGGGCCAGGGACCGTCGCGCGAACGCATGGACCAGGGCTGGTTCCGCTGCGACCTGGTCGGTCGCAGTGCGACCGGGCAGCTCGTTCGTGCGCGCATCGAGGACCAGGGTGATCCCGGCAACCGCGCGACGACCAAGATGGTCTGCGAGGCTGCGCTGGCATTGCTGGGCCCTGCCGAGGACTTGCCGGGTGGCGCCGGGCACGGCGGGGTGCTGACGCCGGCCAGCGGCCTGGGTTCCGCGCTGGTGCAGCGCTTGCGCGGCGCTGGCATGCGGCTGCAGGTCGAACCCTGACGCCGCCCGGGGCTTGGCCAGTCGCAACCCAGGCTGGCCGTCGCCCTCCTAGAATGCCCGCTGGCACCGCATCGCATGGAGAGAGGACATGAAAGCAAGCTGGAAGGGCACGGTCATCGCGGACAGCGACGACACGGTGCTGGTCGAAGGCAACCATTATTTCCCGCTCGACGCGCTGGATCGACGTTACGTCACGTTCAGCAACCACAAGAGCATGTGCCCGTGGAAAGGGCAGGCCCACTATTACTCGCTGCTGGTCGACGGCGACATGCTGACCGACGCCGCCTGGTATTACCCCGATCCCAAGCCCGAGGCCGAGGCGATCCGTGACCGGGTCGCGTTCTGGAAAGACGTGAAGATCGAGGCATGAATCCGCCCGTGTTGTCACCGCCGTATGCCTCGCCGGCGCATCTGATCGAGGCCCTGAGCCAGCAGGGCCAGGCCGTGCTCAGCGCCCAGGGCGTCGGCGAACTGGCGCAATGCAGCGAGCCGGAACTCGCGGCGCTCGGCGCGGGCTGGAGCGACCTGCCCAGCGACGCTTACCTCAAGGACGGCGGCCGTTATCGGCGGCGGCGTCATTCCTGCTTCGTCGTCGAAGGCGGACACGTCGAGCAATCGGTTCACCGTGCGCACTGGCAGCCGCTGGCCTACAACGCGCTGCATGGCGGCATGCAGCGCTGGTTCGAACCGATGCGGGCCGACATCGTCGCGTTGCCGGCCTGGTCGCGCTTGTTGTGCTGGCTGGCCGGGGTGGCCGATGGCGTATGGGGCCGCAAGACCTGGTTCGTCGAGGCGCACCAGTTCCGGATCGACACCACCGATGGCATTGGCCGGCCGACGCCGGAGGGTGCGCACCGCGACGGCGTCGACATGGTGGCCGTGTTCCTGGTCGAGCGCCACCAGATCAAGGGCGGCGAGACACGCGTGTTCGACGCGGATGGCCCGAACGGGCGGCGCTTCACGTTGACCGAGCCGTGGTCGCTGCTGCTGCTCGACGACGCGCGCGTGATCCACGAGACGACACCGATCCAGCCCGATGGCGACAACCCCTATCGCGATACCCTGGTGCTGACGCTGCGCGCGGGCGGCTTTCAGGGAGACAATGGCCGGCCTTGATCTGGGTCAGGTCGTTGGCGGCGCGCCTGCGCACACTGCATCCATCATTCACGCACAAGGAGAATCCACCATGTTCAAGCATCTGCTGGTCCCGATCGACGGTTCACCGACCTCCGAGTTGGCGGTGGACAAGGCCATCGGCCTGGCCAAGGCCTTCGACAGCGAAGTGACCACCATCTACGTGGTCGACCCTTATCCGTTCACCGGCGTCGGGGCCGATTTCGCCTACGGGCAGGGGCAATATCTGAACGCCGCCAAGGCGGCGGCCACCGATGCCTTGTCCCATGCCCGCAAGCAGATGGAGCAGGCGGGCGTGAAGCTGCACACGGCGACGGTGGAGTCGCACACGGTCTGGCGCGGCATCCTGGAGGCCGCCGACGCCGGTGGCGCAGACCTGATCGTCATGGGCAGCCACGGGCGCAGCGGCATCGAGAAGCTGGTGCTCGGCAGCGTGGCGCAGAAGGTGGTTTCGCACAGCAAGTTGCCGGTGCTGCTGGTGCGCGCCTGACGCACGGTCGGCCGGCCGTCCGGCGTGATCAGGGTATGAGCACGGTCGCGCCGACGGATTTGCGGGACTCCAGCGCCCGGTGCGCCTGCGCCGCTTCCGCGAGCGCGAAGCTCTGCGCCGGCTCGCTGCGGATCTTGCCGGCCAGCACCATGGCGAAGACCTCGTCGGCCATTTCCAGCATGTGGGCGCGCGGCATGATGTAGTGCATCATCGCCGGCCGCGTGAGCCACAACGAGCCCTTGGTCGCGAGTTGCCGCGTGTCGATCACGACCGGGCCCGACGAAGTGCCGTTGCTCACCAGCGTGCCGCGCGGCTGCAGGCAATCGAGCGAGGCTTCCAGGGTGTCCTTGCCGACCGAGTCGAACACGACCGGCACGCCCTTGCCGTCGGTGATCGCCTTGACCCGCTCGACGATGTTCTCGCGCGTGCTCACGATGGTGTGCGTGCAGCCGTGGGCACGCGCGGCGGCGGCCTTCTCGTCGCTGCTGACCACGCCGATCATCGTCACGCCCAGGGCCCTGGCCCATTGGCAGGCGATCAGCCCGACGCCGCCGGCGGCGGCGTGGTACACGATGGTCTCGCCGCCGTGCAGCGGATAGACCTGGCGAAACAGGTATTGCGCCGTCATGCCTTTCATCATGATCGTGGCCGCAGTGCTGTCGCTCACGCCGTCCGGGATGCGGATCAGCACCGCGGCCGGCATCGTGCGCACGTCGCTGTAGGCGCCTTGCGGGCCGATCAGGTAGCCGACCCGGTCGCCCACCGCGATGTCGGTGACGCCGGCGCCGACCGCCTCGACGACGCCGACCGCATCGGAGCCGAGCCCGCTGGGCAGTGCCGCCGGATACTGCCCGGTGCGGAAATAGATGTCGATGAAGTTGACGGCGATCGCGTTGTGGCGCACGCGCGCCTCGCCGGGACCGGGATCGCCAACGGCGACGTCCTCCAGCCGCAGCACGTCGGCGCTGCCGGTTTCGTGGAATCGGATGGCTCGGGCCATGGGGTGCTCCTTTCGCAGTGTGGGGGCGGCGCTGCTCCGGCGGCCGCGGCGGGGATGTCAGGCGACTTTGCGCAAATAGCCCTGCTGCCCGGACTTGGGATTGGGCGCGAAACCGTTCTGCGCCAGCGTCTCCTCGACACTGTCGTAGAACACGCCGATCTTGCAAATGGCCTTGGCTTCGGGGCCGGTCGCGATCTCGCGGCCGAACTCGCGCGACAGGCGCACCAGCTGCTCGATCTGGCGCACGGTACCCATCTTCTCCTTGTGGTCCTGGGTCCACAGGTTGTCCTCGATGCCGCAGCGCACGTGCAGGCCCAGCGCGATACCCATCATGTTGATCGGCAACACGTTGCGCATCGAGCTCTCGACCGTCAGCATCGAGCCGTCCGGCACGGCGCGCAGGAAGTTGGCGAGGTTGTAGATGTTGGGCGCGTCCATGCCGCCGCTGATGGCGACCCAGTTCATCACCAGCGGGCCCTTGTAGATGCCGCGCCGGATCATGCGCTCGACGGTCTCGAAGCTGTTGATGTTGTAGAACTGGAACGCGCTCTGGATGCCGGCCGCGGACAGGCGCCGGATGTGTTCCTCGGCCCAGCCCGGGCCAGCCGGCACGATCATCTCGCGGTAGGCCTGGTAGGTCTCGGGGTTGGCCATCGAGGTGCCGGCGTAGTCGGCCAGGTCCATGTGTTCGAGCACGTTCATCTGCGCGGTGTTCACCGTCACCGTGACCTGGTCGGGCTTGGGATCGAGCTCGGCCAGCATGTGGCGCGTGTCGTCCGACAGCCACTTGGCCGCGGCGCCGTCACTCTCGGGCGCGAACGAGATCGAGCCGCCGACCTGGATCAGCATGTCCGGCACGGCGCTGCGCACGCCGGCGATCAGTTCGTTGAACTTGGACAGGCGCTTGCTGCCCTTGCCGTCGAGTTCGCGCACGTGCAGGTGCAGCACCGAGGCGCCGGCGTTGTAGCAGTCCACCGCCTTCTGGATCTGCTGCTCCATCGTGACCGGGATGTCTTCGGGAAAGTCGGAGGGGACCCATTCGGGGCCGTAGGGGGCGGCGGTGATGACCAGCTTGGGTTGGTTTTCCGGGTACAGGGAGCCGTCGAGGAAGTTCATGGTGGGTCCTTGAAGTGGTATCGAAGAATGGGCGAGTGCGGCCGGCGGTATCGGCCGCGGCCGGGTGTTGCCGTCGGCGGTCAGAAGGGCGTGTCGCCCATGATTCCGGCGCGTTCCATCTTGCGATGGCAGGGCGGGTAGTCCATCACGGCGTAGTGCTGGGTCGAGCGGTTGTCCCAGATCGCGACGCTGTCGGGTTTCCAGCGCCAGCGCACCTGGTATTCGGGAATCGCGGACTGGCCGATCAGGTACTGCAGCAGGGCGCTGCCGCCCTGGGTGTAGTCCTGCCCGCAGCGCACGTTGGCGGCACTATGGAAATTCGTGAAATGGGTCGTGAAGCTGTTGACGAACAGCAGCTTCTCGCCGGTCTCGGGGTGGGTGCGCACCACCGGATGTTCGGCGTCGGGAAACTGCGCCTTGAGCGCCAGCCGCTTGTCGATCGGCATGGCCGCACCGAACGTGGCCTCGATGCTGTGGCGCGCGCGCAGGCCGGCGATCTGCTGCTTGATGTGCTCGGGCAGCCTGTCGTAGGCCAGCGCCATGTTGGCCCACATGGTGTCGCCACCGACCGGCGGGCATTCGACGCAGCGCAACACGCAGCCCATCGGGGGTTTCTCGCGCCAGGTGGCATCGGTGTGCCAGGCGTTTTCGTAACGGTCGGGCGGCGCGTCCGGCGTCTTGTAGATGCGCACCAGGCCAGGGTGGTCCGGATCGCTGCCGGCCACCGGATGGTCTTCGAGTTCGCCGAAGCGGCGCGCGAAAGCCACATGGTCGGCCCGGCTGATGGCCTGGTCGCGCAGGAACAGCACCTTGTGCGCAAGCAGCAGCGCCCGGATGTCGGCGAACAGGGCGTCGTCGCGTGCGGCGTTGCCGAGATTCACGCCGGTCAGTTCGGCGCCGATGGCGCAGCTCAGCGGCTCTACGCGGATGCGGGTGGTCGTGGTGCGGGACATGGTGTGGTCCTCGGTCGGCTTCAGCCAGGGCGGGCGCAGCCGGCGCTCAGTTGAGCTTGATGCCGAACGCCTTGACGATGGCCGCGTTGCGCTCGAAGTCGACCTTGACCGACTCCGTGAGTTGCGCCGACGTCAGCGGCGTGTTGGGCTCGAAACCCACGGCCACGAGCCGGTCATGCACCTTGGGCGAGGCTGCCACCTTGAGTGTGGTCGCGTTGATCTTGTCGACGATGTCGGCCGGTACCCCCGCCGACGCCACGATGCCCAGCCAGTTGCTGAAATCGATGTCCGGGTACCCCAGTTCGGCCGTCGTCGGCACCTGGGGCAGGTGAGCCGAGCGGGTCTTGCTGGCGACGGCGAACGGCAGCAGCTTGCCGCCCTTGATCTGTGGCAGCGAGGTCACGATGCCGTCGAACATCACGGTGATCTGGCCGCCGATGACCTGGGTCAGCGCGGGGGGCGAACCGGCGAACGGCACGTGCTGCAGGTCCAGCCCGGCCTTCTGGTTGAAGATCATGCCGGAGTAATGCGATGCCGTGCCGGCGCTGTAGGACGCGAAACTCAGCTTGCCGGGATGGGCCTTTGCATAACTGACCAGTTCCTTGAAATCCTTGGCCGGCAGGCTGGGCGCGCCGACCAGCACGATGCCGGCGCGGGCCACCGTGGCCACCGGACGCACGTCCTTGAGCGGGTCGAACGCAGTCTTCATCACGTGCGGGATCTCGGTCAGCACGTTGCTGGCGGTCACCATGAGGGTCTGTCCGTCGTTGGGCGCGGCGATCATGGCCTGGATGGCGATCGCGCCGCCGGCGCCCGGCTTGTTGTCGACGATGACCGGCTGGCCGATCTCGGCCGAGATCTGGTCGGCCAGGATACGGGCGACCACGTCCATGGTTCCGCCAGCAGGGGCCGGCACGAGGATCTTGACGGGCTTGTGGGTCCAGGCCAGGGCCATGGGGGCGGTGGCGGCGGTGGCGATTGCCAGCAGCAGGCCTGGCAGCAATCGGGAAATCGGCTTGCGGGTCATCGGTGTCTCCTGGGGTGGGTCTGCTTGTCGGCACGTCGAATGCGGCCGGGCAACAACCACACTGTATCGGCGCGGCATCCTGGGCGATGTATATTCCGGGACATTCGATGTCTATCTTGGGACATGCCCCATGGTCACGCCGACCCCCCTGATCCGAAGCGCCAGCCTGAGCGGTTATGTCGAACTCGCACGCGCGCTCGGGCTGCAGCCCCATGCCCTGATGCGGCGTGTGGGGTTGGACCCGCGGCATCTCGACGATCCGGAAACCCCGATCCGCGTCGATGCCGCGCGGCAGTTGCTCGAACTCAGCGCGCGGCAGGCAGGGGTGGAGGACTTCGGCCTGCGCCTGGCCATGAACCGGCGCATCGCCAACCTCGGTCCGATCAGCATCGTGCTGCGCGAGGCGCCCACGGCGCGCCGCGCGCTCGACACCTTGTCACGTTACCTGCGCCTGCTCAACGCCACGCTGCTGACCCGCATCGAGGACCATGCGGACCTGGTCATCATCCGCGAGGAACTGCTGGCGGCCAGCGGCGAGTCAGTACGCCAGTCGATGGAACTGGCGGTCGGCGTGATGTTTCGCATCCTGTCCGAGTTGCTCGGCCCGCAGTGGCGGCCGCGCCTGGTGTGTTTTGCGCACCGGGCGCCGCGCGACACCGGCAGTCACGGCGCCCTGTTCGATGCGCCGCTGGAGTTCAACGCCAGCTTCAACGGCATTGTGTGCGCGGCGCGGGACCTGGCCGCGGCGCTGCCGACCATCGACACCGGCATGGCGCCGTTCGCGCGCCAATTCCTGGAGCAGGCCTTGTCGCGCGCCGGCGGCGGCACGGTGGACCACACGCGTGCGCTGATCGCCGCGCTGCTGCCGGGCGGGCGCTGCACGGCGGACCAGGTGGCGCAGCACCTCGGCATCGACCGCCGCACGCTGTACCGGCACCTGGCGACCGAAGGCCATTCATTCTCCGACCTGATGCTGTCGGTGCGGCGCGAATTCGCGCAGCGCCAGATCCGCGACAGCGACCGCTCGCTGGCCGAACTGGCGGACCTGCTGGGATTCTCCAGTGCCAGTGCGTTCGCATTCTGGTTCCGGCGCACGTTCGGGTCGACGGTCTCGGCGTGGAAGCAGCGGCAGCCGTCCCCATGATGGAAGGCAACGAGCCATGGCCGCCGCGACAGGCCCGGCCTGGTGCCGGCGGTGTGCGCCTGAGGCGCCGCCGGCATCCGGATCGGACCGACCGTGTTCAGGCCCGGCCCGCGCGCGCTTCCCAGCGTCCTTTGCAGGTCACGCAGTGTTCCGTCTGCGGCTCGACCTTCAATCGCTCGAAGGGAATGTCACAGCCGCATTCGCCGCATAACCCGTAGCTGCCATCCGCCATCGCCTTGAGCGCACGGTCGATCCGCGCGATGTCGGTTGCATCGAGGTCGGTCAGGGTCTGGTCCACCTCGCGCGCGACGTTGCGTTGCACCACACCACCTTCATCGCTGGTGGGCGGTTTCAGGTTCTCCCGGTTCTGCTGCATCTCCTGCTGCAATTGCTCCTTGCGTTTGAGCAGCAATGCCTTGAGTTCATCGAGTTGGGCGGGGGTCAGGGACTGGCTCATGGGAAACCTCTTTGGAATGGATGGTGGGTGAATACGCGCCATGTGCAGGTGCGGGCCACGCGACAGGTGTCAAGCCTACCAGCTTCGTCGCCCGGCGCATGCGGGATGCCGAGTCGGCCTTGTTGCAGCCGAGGTGGCGCGCGTCGCGTGGATGCCGGGAGCGGCGATGCATGCCCGGCCCTGTGCTCGACCCAAGGCAAACCGCGGGCCGCATGTCAACCGCACTGCCCGACGTACCCGCATGCCGTGCAGAAGTCGCAGCCGTCCTTCTTGATCACGGTCGGATTGCCGCATTCGGGGCAGGGCCGGCCGGCCAGTTCCGCGCCCGCGCGTCCGCCGGCCGGGTTCTCCAGCACGCCCATCTCGCGTACCGGATAACCTTGTTCGTCGAGCACGCCGAGCATCGCATACCGATGGATGACCAGTCGCGCCAGATAGGCCACGGTCGACGGCCATACCTGCTGGCGCCGCTCGTTGGCCGGCAGGCCGGGCACGAAGGCCATGAAATGGCCCAGCGGCTCGGCATAGTTGAGCAGCTTGCGCAGCTTCATGCCGATCCAGGCCGGGTCGATGACCCGCATGTCCAGCGACAACAGGCGCGCCAGTCCGTCGTAGGCGCGCGGGTAGTTGCCCGACAGGCCGATGGCGCACGGTCGCGTGAGCGCCCCGCCGTCGTGTTGCGGCAGTGTGATTTCCTTGAGGGTCAGCGTGAAACGTTCGCCGGTGGCCGGGTTGTCCACGTCCACGGCCCAGGCCAGCGTGCCGCCGGGGCCGGTCAGCGGTTCGTCACGGCTGAACATGGCATCGAGCACCGGAGTCGGCCCGGCGGTGCCGGCACCCTGCAACTGCTCGCAGCGCCAGCGGATCACGGCCGCGGTGGCGGCAACGACGCCCGGGAACAAGCGGCGTTCGCCATTGGGCGGGAACGGCATCTCGAAGCTGCGCTCTTCGGCTACGGTAGCAAGCGCATCGAGCTTGAGCCGCAGCCAGGCGGCGTCGTTGGCCCGCATGTCCATCGACAAGGTCTTGGCCAACGCGCCCAGGCCCCGGGGTTGTTCGGCCCCGTTGACCCACACTTCGAACGGTCGCGGCGTGTTGCCCGCCTCGGGGGCGAGTTCGCCGACGAACAGCGCGAAGTCGCCGAACGGGTGGTGCACCATGAAGGTCCAGGCCGGATTGCCGGCCGGCAGCTCCGGCCGTCCGGGCCAGCGCAGCGACGCCAGCACCGGGGCGGGCAGGCGTTCGATTGCCAGTCGGCGGTTGGTGTCGTGCACCACCAGGGGCTCTGCCGCAGCCGGCGCGTCGACGTGCAGCACCGAGCCGAGCACGCTGTTGGGCCGGTAGGTGGCCAGGCCCTTGAGTCCGGACTGCCATGCCTGCAGGTACAGGTCCTGGAAGTCGGCATACGGATAGTCGGCCGGCACATTGACGGTCTTGGAGATCGCGGTGTCGACGAACGGCGCCACCGCGGCGACCATGGCGGCGTGTGCCTGCGCGCTGAGTTCGAGCGCGGTCACGAAGGCCGGCGGCAACGGCGCGTCGTCGCCGCGCAGGTGGCGGAACAGCCGCCAGGCATGGTCCTGCACCGCGTATTCCTTGAAGCCGCCTTCGGCCATGCGCTTCTTGCGGGTGTAGGTCCAGCTGAAGGCCGGCTCAATGCCGTTGCTGGCGTTGTCCGCGAAGGCCAGGCTGATGGTGCCGGTCGGTGCGATCGACAGCAGGTGCGAGTTGCGGATGCCCTGGCTGCGGATGCGGTCCTTGAGGGACTGCGGCAGGCGCGATGCGAAACCCGGGCCGCTGAGGTACAGGTCGGCGTTGAACAGCGGGAACGCGCCGCGCTCGAGCGCCAGTTCGCTGGACGCGGCGTAGGCTGCGTCGCGCAGCGACTGGCTGATGCGCCGGGCCATGGCGCGGGCCGCCTCGCTGTCGTAGTGCAGGCCCAGCATCACCAGCGCATCGCCCATGCCGGTGAATCCGAGCCCGACGCGGCGCTTGTTGCGCGCCTCCGCCTGCTGCTGCGGCAGGGGCCACACGGTGATGTCGAGCACGTTGTCGAGCATGCGCACCGCGGTCGCGGCCAGCGCCGTGAAACCTGCCTCGTCGAAACGCGCGTCGTCGCGGAACGGCGCCTGGATGAAACGCGTCAGGTCGATCGAGCCCAGGCAGCAGCATCCGTAGGCGGGCAGCGGTTGTTCGCCACAAGGATTCGTACTCGCGATCGTCTCGCAATACTGCAGGTTGTTGTCGTTGTTGATGCGGTCCAGGAACAACACGCCAGGTTCGGCGTGGTCGTAGGTGGAGCGCATGATCTGGTCCCACAACTGGCGCGCCGGCAGCTTGCGGTAGACCCAGTAGGGGCTGGCGTCGGGCGGCGTGACCTGGTGGGCGCCGGCCAGCTTCTGCGCCGGGCCGGGTTCGGCGCGGTGCACCAGTTCGATCGTCGCATCGGCCTGCACCGCCTGCATGAAGGCATCGGTGACGCCTACCGAGATGTTGAAGTTGCTCAGGCCCCCGGTGTCCTTGGCGCGGATGAATTCCTCGATGTCCGGATGGTCGCAACGCAACACGCCCATCTGCGCGCCGCGCCGCGAGCCGGCGGACTCGACCGTCTCGCAGGAGCGGTCGAACACCTGCATGTAACTCACCGGCCCGGACGCGCTGGAGCGCGTGCTGCCGACCCAGGCGCCGCGCGGGCGGATGCGCGAGAAGTCGTAACCGACGCCACCACCCTTGCGCATGGTCTCGGCGGCCTGTGTGAGTGCGATATAGATGCCGGGGTCGCCATCGTCCTCGTGCGCGATGGAATCGCCGACGGGTTGCACGAAGCAATTGATCAGCGTGGCCGAGAGGTCCGTGCCCGCGGCCGACTGGATGCGGCCGGCTGGCAGGAAGCCGCCTTGCAACGCGCCGAGAAACCGGGCTTCCCAGTGCGCGCGTTTCTCGGGCTTTTCGGCCAGCGCCAGGGCACGCGCGACGCGCCGGTTGACGTCGGCAACCGTGCGTTCGTCGTCCTTGGCGTATTTCTCCAGCAGCACTTCCTCGCTGATGGATTGCGGCGGCAAGGGGCTGGTCGTTGCAGTGTCGGGCTTGGGTGCGCTGCGCGTGCTGGACATGGTGGTGTCGGTCTCCTGGTTTGTAGTCCGGTGCATTTCTTGACTGATGTGGTCAAGCATAGGGCGCGTCCACCCGCGCGAACTTGACCTGCCACAAGGGTCGATAATCGCAGCCCCGTCCCCTTGTCTTTTTACTCCCATTTCGACCCGCTTGCATCCGGGCTTGCTGCCATGAACATCTCCAGTTTCAGTGATCTGTTGACCGCCGCCCGCGCCCAGAGCGAACCGCAGCGGCTGTTGTTCGTGTTCGCGCAGGCCGAACTGGCCGACGACAGCACCGAGGAGGAGCGCCGGCGTTTCGAGGCCGGCGAGGGAGGTGCCCTGGTACCGGTGATGACGGTCGACAAGGCACCGGACGACATCGTCGACTTCGCGACGCTGGCGCGCGAGTCCCTGGCGTTCGGCAACAAGCCCTGGGCCATCGTGTTCGTAGCCGCGATCGGGGGGCGTCAGGGCGTTGCGCCGGCCGCGTCCGACGTGTCCCAGGCCCTTGACGGCATGACCGAGTCGATCAAGAGCGGGAACCTGTCGTCCTTCATCCCGTTCGACCGCGACGGCCACACCGTCGTGTTCAACTGACGGCCGCGGGTTTCACCCCAGTCCCAGTGTGGCCGATCGCGTGATCGCCACCATCACGATGTAGGCCACGGTGACCAGTGCCGCGGCGAATGCCACGGCCTGGCGCGCCGGCGACGCCTCGGCGCGAAACGCCATGTGGCCGAGCACGATGTACAGCAGCAGCGCGCCGACCTTGGCGCTGAGCCAGTCCTGCTGCAGCGGAACCTGGTGGCTGATCCACGACAACGCGATTGCCGCTGCCAGCAGCACCGTGTCGTTGACATGCGGCGCGATACGCAATATGCGCCAGCGGCGCCAGGGAACCCCGGCGAACTGCAGCGCGCCCCGCAGGACGAACAGGCAGATGCTGATGCTGGCGCAACTGATGTGCAGGAGGCGAATGTCGGCGTAGTCCATGGTGTTCATCCGTCGCGTCCGTCCGTGCGGGTGTGTACCAGCCACGGCGTGTAGATCCACAGGTAGATGGCAAAGGCCGCGCTCCAGGCGGCTGCGGCGCTCACCAGCAGCGCGGTCGTGGCCTGGGCCGGCGCCAGGGTCTGGGCCACGCGCAGGGCGGCGGCCAGCAGCACCAGGCCATAAGCAGCGATCTCCCAGGCACCGGTGTGCAGGCCGCGACCGGTGTGTCCGCGCGCGGTACGCGTCATCATGCCGATGATCAGGCCGCCGGTGGCGCCCACCCCCAGCGCATGGATGCCGGCGGACAGCGGCATCCAGCCCAGGTGGGCCAGCGCCAGCAGGGCCAGGCCGAGCGTGATCCACAGGTAGGCTGCGTGCAGGATCCACAACACCGGCCGTTGCCACACGACGCGCGAACGCCAGCGCCATTGCCGCAACGCGTGGCCGAGCGCGGCCAGCAGCAGCACGGCCGCGGTCCACGCGGACCAGGCGGGCGGCGCCGCCACCCAGGCCGCCAGCCCCGCCGCCGTTGCGCCCAGGCAGGCCTTGTCGAGCCAGGGTAGCGGAGCGATCCGTAATGTGCCGCGGGCCGCACTGATGGTGAAACCCGGTATGACGCGCCCGGCCATCACGCCCTGCATCAGGACGAGCAGGCCTAGCGCCCCGTGCAGCGCCGACGGTGGCGGCAGCAGCACCAGCCATTGCAGCACCGCCAGGTGGAACACCAGGTTCATCAGCGCCAGTGCCAGCACGATGACGGCCAGGGGCAGGTTGCGCCGCATGCCGGTCGACAACAGCAGCCGGATCAGAACGGCGGCGACGATGGGCAGCAGCGCGAGATCGAGCGCGGCATAGACGGGATAGGGCGCGATGAACAGCGCGACCCGTCCGGCCAGCCACAGCAGGGCCAGGGTGCCCAGTGCGCCGGCGCGTGTCGTCCCCAGGCCGGTCCAGGCCCGGCTGGCGCTGAGCAGGAAGCCGACTACGGTGGCGCCGGCGAAGCCATAGATCATTTCATGGGCATGCCAGTAGACGGGAGCCATCGCGGCGGGCCACGGCAACGGGACCAGCAGCACCGCGATCCAGATCGGCACGGTGATGGCGGCGGCCAGCGCGCTGAGCAGGTAGAACGGCCGCAACCCGATACGCAGCAGGGGCAGGCCGGGTGGCGTGTCGGGGTTCGGTTCCTCGATCTGGAGCAACATGCGGATGGCGGAGCGGCCCGGTGCCGCCGGCCGTCAGGCCGATGGTAACAAGGCCTGGCCCGGCACCATCAGCTGCCGCATCAGCTCGCGCACGCTGCGGATCTGCTCGCCGAACGGCAGGGCGCCGACGCCGCGGAAGAACAGCCCCTTGCGGGTGTCGCCGCGCATCGCGGCCGCGAGCTGGTTGTCGATGCAGAACTGGCCCCACTGGGCGAGGCCGTCGCGCAGGCCGCACTGGGCCAGGCAGTCGAAACTCTTGGTGCAACGGGCCTTCGGATGGGCGACGGCCTGCAGCTTGTGTTCGGTGCGCAAATAGGCATCGAGCCACGGCGTGCGCACCGCGCGTGCCGGCAGGCCGGCCACGCTGGTGAATTCGACCATGTCGGCGTCGGACGCCTGCGCCAGTACCTGCTTGAAGGCCAGATCGGCGTCGCCTTCGGTGGTGACCGCGAACGGCGTGCCCATCTGCACCGCGGCCGCGCCCAGGCCCTGGATGCGCTGGATGTCGGCCCGCGTGCGGATGCCGCCGGCGGCGATGATCGGCACCTCGCGTTCGATGCCGGCGCTGCGCAGGAAGGCCAGCGACTGCGGGATCGCGTTCTCGAACTCGAAGCGCGGATCATGCAGGTCGGCGATCTTCGCCGCGCCCAGGTGCCCGCCGGCCAGTCGCGGGTGCTCGATCACGATGGCGTCGGGCAGGCGCTGCTTGCGTTCCCACTTGCGCACCACCAGTTGCACGCCACGCGCATCCGACAGGATGGGCACCAGCGCGGTCGCAGGATGTTCGCGCGCCAGTTCGGGCAGGTCCAGCGGCAGACCGGCGCCGACCACCACGGCATCGATGCCGCATTCGAGCGCGCGGGTGATCGACGGCGCGTAGGCGGTGACCGCGCGCATGACATTGATCGCCAGCAGGCCGCGGCCGCCCGCACGTTCGCGCGCCAGCGCGATCTCGCGCGTGAGCGCCTCCAGGTTGGCCGCGTCGATGGCGTCGCGCGCCGCCGCGCCCGGTGGCAGGCCGTGCGTGCGCTCCATCAGGTCGGGGTGGTGGCGGCGCAGGTCGACCGACGAGATGGTGCCGACGGCGCCCAGCGACGCCACGGTGCCCGCCAGCTTGTGGGCCGACACGCCCACGCCCATGCCGCCTTGCACGATCGGCAGCAGGGTACGGCCGTGCAGCCGCAAGGGGCGCAACCCGCTCGCCTGCAGCCATTGCGCGCAGTCGGGGTCGACGGTGGCGGTGCAGGCACGCGGGTCGTCGGCGCGCGGCGCAGGGGTGGGGGAAACGGTGTCGGGCATGGTGGCGATACGGGCGAGTCATCGCCGGTCGAACAATGCGCGCAGCGTAACGGCTGTTCCGGTCGCGGCGGTTGAGGCAGGTCAAACATCGACGCCTGGCGGCGGCCATGCCTGCGGCATGCGTGATGCGGCCCGGCGTGCCGATCCGATCGACCCTGGGGTGACGACGAAATCAACAAAAAGGTGGACGTCGCGACGCCGCGG
The DNA here is from genome assembly GCA_027214345.1 of Comamonadaceae bacterium G21597-S1. Taxonomy (GTDB): domain Bacteria; phylum Pseudomonadota; class Gammaproteobacteria; order Burkholderiales; family Burkholderiaceae_C; genus CAISIP01. Next base: position 328,625 of record JAPWHR010000002.1, on the reverse strand, counting down.
GTGCCGCGCAAGCCGCGCCTGGCCGCCCATCTGCACGGACAATGCCGGCGTGATGGTGTCGCGGGTGATGGTCGCTGCGGACACCTTCGCAGGTCGTCGCCGGTTATTGCCGGACGACCGATGCCGGCAGGTTCCGACCGCTGACTCGCGTCGAACCGGACCACCCTGGCTTGCAGACCATCGCGTGAGGCCCCGATGCAATCGTTCCCCATTCAAGGTGCACTGCCCCTGTTGCTTTCGCTGCTGCTGGCTGCGTGCGGCGGCGGTGGCGGTGGCGGCGACGGCGCGTCTTCCGGTCAGAACCTGGCGGTGAACCCGAATCCGAACCCGTCGGGCAGCTGTTCCGCCGCCCCGACGGTGCAGGAAGCCGTCGATCGCATCAATGCGGCGCGGGCGGTGGCACGCCAATGCGGCACGGCGTTTTTCCCCGCCACCACGCCGCTGGTGTGGGATGCACAACTGCAGGTCGCGGCGCAGGCCCACGCGTCGGACATGGCGAACCGCAACTTCTTTGCGCACACCAATCCGGACGGCGTCACCGCGAGTCAGCGCACCACGGCCGCGGGTTACGGGCCCGCCACCGGCGAGAACATCGCCGCCGGCTACGCGTCGATGGAGGCGGCCATGCAGGGCTGGCTGCTCAGCCCGGGGCACTGCGAAAACATCATGCGCCCCACCTACCAGCACTACGCGATCGCATGCGCCGATGGTGCGGGCAGCAACTACGGCACCTACTGGACCCAGTCGTTCGGGGTGTTCCGCTAGTCGCGCGACACCGATGCCGCCGGGCCGGGTTCAGCGCTCGGCGATGTAGTGCTGCATCGTTACCGACTCGCCGTCCATCAGGAAGCTTCGCACGTCCGACTCCATTTCGTGATCGGCCTGCGTGGCGCGTGCGCGTTGGTGCAGATAGTCGGCCCAGGAGGTCACGATGAAACGCTCCAGATAACGGTTCGGGTCGGCGAGGTCACGGTAAACGCGCCAGAACGTGGCGCCATCGCGTCGCCGCGTGGCGCGCAGCTGGCTGATCGCGCTGAGGAAATCCTCGGCGTTCTGCGGGTCGATGCGATACGCCATTTCCACCGCGATCGGGCCATCGCCCGGATCGGGTTCCTTGCCCAGGAACAGGTCCTGCAGGGACGGCGTGGCGGGGGTCACGTCGCGCGCCTCGCCCATGCGCAGCGGAAACCGCCGCGCCAGCAGCGGTCCGCAGGCCATGCACACGGCGGCGGTCACCAGCGCCGTGGACAGGCCGGCGAGGTCCGACAACGCGCCCCAGAACGCCGAGCCGAACGCGAAGGCACCCAGCGCGGCCAGCGTGTGCATGGCCACGGCCCGGGCCCGCACCCACGGGGGCACACTGGTCTGCGTGGCGGTGTTGAAGGTCGACATCACCGACATCCAGGCGCCACCGCCAACGACCAGCGCGAGATAGACCGGCAGATGCCAGCGCGAGAACGCGGCCACCAGCATGACCAGCGCATACGACACGCAGCCGGCCGTGACCAGCGCCTCGAGGCCGAATCGCGCCCGCACCTTGCCGATCAGGGTGCCGGCGATGACGGCCCCCGCGCCCAGGCAACCCATCATCAGGCCGAACCCGCTGGCGTCGAGCCCCAACTGGCGTTGGCCGATCACCGGCAACAAGGCCCACAGCGCCGAGCCCGCGCCGCTGTACGCGGCCGCACGCAGCAACTGGGCCAGCACGGTATGCGAGTGCCAGGCGAAGCGCAGCGCACTGAGCATGCCGCCCCACAGGCGTTCGGCCGGCAGCCGCGAGGGCGGGTGCGGCGGCGGCGGCCAGCGGCGGATCGACTGCATCATGATCAGCGTGCTGACGACCGCCAGCGCGAAGTTCCAGGCGCCGCCGAGGTAGGCGAACACCAACCCGGCCAGGGCCGGGCCGAGCGCCCGCGCGCCGTTGTAGGACACGCTGGTCGCGATGATGGCCTGCGGCAACTCCTCTCGCGGCACCGACTGGGCCACGGTCGAATTCCATGCCGGCGACATCAGCGCGGTGCAGCTGCCGGCCACGAAGATCAGGAACAACACGCCGCCAGGCCCGGTCAGCTGCGTCAGCGACAGGAAGGCCAGCAAGGCCCCGGCAGCGGCCTGCACCGCCAGTGCGCGCACGATCAGGCGACGCCGGTCGGTGATGTCGGCCATCACCCCGGCCGGCAACGAGAACAGGAACATCGGCAGGAAAACTGCGGTCTGCACCAGGGCCGCGAGGAAGGACGAACCGCTGAGCTCGACCATCATCCACGACGCTGCCATGGTCTGCATGGCGTTGCCGACGAAGTAGACGCTGCCGCCAGCCCACAGGCCGCGGAACTGCAGATGCCGCATCGTGCCGTGGGTCAGGAAGCTCGCTTGCATGGGCTGCATTGTCCATGCTTGTATGACCGGACTCTGAATCCGCGCCGTGGCGCGCGCCTCACCCCGGCAACGGCAACGCCCCCGTGCTCTTGATCCGGTCCAGGCACACGCTCGAGCGCACGTTGTCCACGCTGGGCAAGGTCATCAGGGTGTCCATCAGGAACTGGGACAAGGCCTTGAGGTCGCGCGCCATGACCTTGAGCACGTAGTCGAAGTCGCCGGTGACCGAGAAACATTCGAGCACCTGGGGCAGGGCGCGGATCGCGTCGGTGAATTTGCGCAGGTTGGCCATGTGGCCCTTTTCCATCGACACATGCACGAAGGCGGTCACGCCCAGGCCGAGCTGGATCGCGTCCAGGCGGGTTTCGTAGCCGGTGATGACGCCGATCTCCTCGAGCCGGCGATGGCGGCGGTGGCATTGCGAGGTCGACAGGTTGACCGCCTCGGCCAGTTCCAGGTTCGAGGCGCGGCCGTGCAACTGCAGGAAGGCCAGCATCCGCAGGTCGGTGCGGTCGAGTTCGATCGTTTGCAATTTTCTCCCCTGCTTGTGGGCATTTGAGGGATTTTATTTGATCTGTGTGTGGTGGATGCGGGACTTTCGCAAACCTATTCGGCGGCCCTGCCGCTACCATTTCCTGATTGGTGAAGGCGTGATCCTGGCGGCTGCTGCAACGGGCAGGCCGGGAGACCGCGAATCCGATGGAGTTGGTGATTTATTGCCCCGATTGCCCCATGGCTGCTGAATCTGTAGCATGGGACCTACCCCTGCGGACGACGGCAAGCCATCCGCGCGTTGCCGAGCGCCCGCATTACGACATGACCAGGAGAAACGACGATGGCCGATCTGTTTGACAACCCCATGGGACTGATGGGATTCGAGTTCGTCGAGTTCGCGTCCCCGACGCCGAACGTGCTCGAACCGGTGTTCGAGATGATGGGCTTCACCAAGGTGGCGATTCACCGCTCCAAGAACGTGACGCTCTACCGCCAGGGCGACATCAACTTCATCATCAACCAGGAGCCGCGCAGCGTGGCCTCGTATTTTGCGGCCGAGCATGGGCCGTCGGCCTGCGGCCTGGCGTTCCGCGTGAAGAATTCGCGTGTCGCGTTCGAGCGCGCGCTCGAGCTCGGTGCCGAGCCGATGGAGATGCGCACCGGCCCGATGGAGCTGAACCTGCCGGCCATCAAGGGCATCGGTGGTGCGCCGCTGTACCTGATCGACCGTTTCGAGGAAGGGCGCTCCATCTACGACATCGATTTCGACTTCATCGAGGGTGTGGATCGCCATCCGGTCGGGCACGGCCTGAAGGTGGTCGACCACATGACGCACAACGTCTACCGCGGCCGCATGGCGTATTGGTCCAAGTATTACGAACGCCTGTTCAACTTCAAGGAGATCCGGTATTTCGACATCCAGGGCTCGCATACCGGCCTGACTTCCAAGGCGATGACGGCCCCCGACGGCAAGATCCGCATTCCGCTGAACGAGGAGTCGGCCAAGGGCTCCGGGCAGATCGAGGAATTCCTGATGCAGTTCAACGGCGAGGGCATCCAGCACATCGCGCTGCTGACCGACAACCTGATCGACAGCGTCGACAAGCTGCAGATGGCCGGCATTCCGCTGATGACCGCGCCCAACGACATCTACTACGAGATGCTCGAGGAGCGGCTGCCAGGCCACGGCCAGCCGGTGCCCGAGTTGCAGGCGCGCGGCATCCTGCTCGATGGCACGACTGAAGGCGGCAAGCCGCGCCTGTTGCTGCAGATCTTCTCCAAGACGCTGCTCGGCCCGGTGTTCTTCGAGTTCATCCAGCGCCAGGGCGACGACGGTTTTGGCGAGGGCAACTTCAAGGCCTTGTTCGAGTCGATCGAGCGCGACCAGATCGCGCGCGGCGTGATCGCGACGGCCTGAGCCATGAGTACCACGCTGTCCTACCAGTCCGGGTTCGGCAACGAGTTCGAGACCGAATGCCTGCCCGGCGCCTTGCCCGTCGGGCGCAATTCGCCGCAGCGCTGCGCCTACGGCCTGTATGCCGAGCAGTTGTCGGGCACGGCCTTCACCGCGCCGCGTGCCGACAACCGGCGCTCGTGGTTGTACCGCATCCGTCCGAGCAGCATGCACCGGCCGTTCGAGCAGGTCGACGCCGGCCTGTTCAGCGGCGACTTCAGCGCGCCGGCGACGCCGAACCAGCTGCGTTGGGATCCGCTGCCGAAGCCCGCGGAGCCCACCGACTTCGTCCAGGGCCTGGTGACGATGGCCGGCCACGGTGGCCCGGAAGGCCAGTCCGGCGCGGCCGTGCACCTGTACGCGGCCAACGCCGGCATGGTGGACAAGGTGTTCTACAACGCCGACGGCGAGATGCTGATCGTGCCGCAACAGGGCCGGCACCGTTTCGTCACCGAGATGGGCATCATCGAGGCCGAGCCGCACGAGATCGTCGTGATGCCGCGTGGCGTGCGGTTCCGGCTCGAGCTGCCGGACGGTCCGGTGCGCGGTTACGTGTGCGAGAACTACGGCGCCAACTTCCGCCTGCCCGACCGGGGACCGATCGGCTCCAACGGCCTGGCCAATGCGCGCGACTTCCTGACGCCGGTGGCGGCCTACGAAGACATCGAGCGGCCGACCGAGCTGCTGGCCAAGTTCCAGGGCAACCTGTGGTCGGCGCAGATGGACCATTCGCCGCTGGACGTCGTCGCCTGGCACGGCAACTACGCGCCGTACAAATACGACCTGCGCCGTTTCAACACCATCGGCTCGATCAGCTTCGACCATCCCGATCCGTCGATCTTCCTGGTGCTGCATGCGGCCTCCGACACGCCGGGCGTGAGCAGCATCGACTTCGTCATCTTCCCGCCGCGCATCCTGGCGATGCAGGACACCTTCCGACCGCCCTGGTTCCACCGCAACATCGCCAGCGAATTCATGGGCCTGGTGCATGGCGCCTACGATGCCAAGGCCGAAGGTTTCGTGCCCGGAGGCAGCAGCCTGCACAACAGCATGAGCGGCCACGGCCCGGACGCGGCGACCTTCGACAAGGCCAGCCATGCCGACCTGTCCAGGCCGGACGTGATCACCGGTACGATGGCCTTCATGTTCGAAACCCGTTGCGTCCTGCGCCCGACCCGCCATGCGATGCAGTCGCCCCAGCTGCAGCAGGATTACTACCGCTGCTGGCAAGGCATCCAGAAGAACTTCACACCGGACACGAAATGACGCTCGACGACACCCATGACGCCACGCTGCAGAGCTGGCTCGAATCCGCCAACGACCCGGCGACCGACTTCCCGATCCAGAACCTGCCGCTGGGCCGGTTCCGGCGCGATCCGAACGGCCCCTGGCAGCCTGGCGTCGCGATCGGCGACCAGGTCGTCGACCTGCAACAGGCCGGCCTGGTGGCATCCGGCGACGCCAACGCGCTGATCGGCGCGGGCAAGGACCAGCGGCTGGCCTTGCGCAAGGCCTTGTCGGACGGTCTGCGCGCCGGCAGCCTGCAACAGGCGCGGCTGCAGGCCGCGCTGGTGGCACAGTCGCAGGTCGAGCTCGGCCTGCCGTGCGAGATCCGCGACTACACCGATTTCTACACCAGCGTGCACCACGCGACCACGATCGGCAAGCAGTTCCGTCCCGACAACCCGCTGCTGCCCAACTACAAGTGGGTGCCCATCGGTTACCACGGCCGGGCCTCGTCCATCGTCGCCAGTGGTGCGTCGTTCCGGCGCCCGCGCGGCCAGCTCAAGGCGCCCGACGCCGACAGCCCGAAGCTCGGCGCCTGCGCACGGCTCGACTACGAACTCGAACTCGGCGTCATCGTCGGCAGGCCCAACCCCATGGGCGATCCGATCGGCATCGAACGAGCCGAGGAGCATGTGTTCGGCCTGGCGCTGTTCAACGACTGGAGCGCGCGCGACATCCAGGGCTGGGAATACCAGCCGCTGGGCCCGTTCCTGTCCAAGAACTTCGCCAGCACCTTGTCGCCGTGGGTGGTGACGCTGGAGGCGCTGGCGCCGTTTCGCGCGCCGTTCCGCCGGCCCGAAGGCGACCCGCAACCCTTGCCCTACCTGGACAGCCCGGCCAACCGCGCCGAGGGCGCGTTCGACATCGAACTCGAGGTCTGGCTGCAGACGCCGAAGATGCGCGAGGCCGGCATCGAAGGCGAACGCCTGTCGGCATCGAACTACAAGGACGCCTACTGGACCGTGGCGCAGATGGTGGCCCACCACACCGTCAACGGCTGCAACCTGGCCAGTGGCGACCTGTTCGGCTCCGGCACCTTGTCCGGCCCGGCGCCCGAGCAGGGCGGCTCGCTGATGGAACTGAGCCAGGGCGGCAAGAAGCCGATCGTATTTGCCAACGGCGAGTCGCGCACCTGGCTGCAGGATGGCGACAGCATCATCCTGCGCGGATATTGCCGGCGCGACGGGTTCCGGCGCATCGGTTTCGGCGAATGCCGGGGCATGGTGATGCCGTCGCATCCGGTGGCCTGACCCGGCGCGCAAGGAGGGCAGCAATGCTGGACAAGCCGAAACATGGGGCCGCCGCCGGCATCCGTCCGGAGCGTGCCGACTGGACCATCGACCAGGGCTGGGAAAAATACACGGCGCAGGAACACGCGGTCTGGAAGACGCTGTTCGAGCGCCAGACGCGGCTGCTGCCCGGGCGCGCCTGCGATGCCTTCGTGGCCGGCATGGAGCAACTGCCGATCGACGCCAGCCAGATTCCGGATTTCCGGCGCCTGAGCGAGGTCTTGACGCAGCACACCGGCTGGCAGATCGTGGCGGTGCCGGGCCTGGTGCCCGACGAGGTGTTCTTCGACCACCTGGCCAACCGGCGTTTCCCGGCCGGCAGTTTCATCCGCAAGGCTGACGAACTCGACTACCTGGAAGAACCCGACGTGTTCCACGACGTGTTCGGCCATGTGCCCATGTTGATGAACCCGGTCATCGCGGACTTCGTGCAGGCCTATGGCGTGGGCGGCTTGCGCGCGCAGCAACTCGGTGTGTTGCCGCAATTGGCGCGGGTGTACTGGTACACGGTGGAGTTCGGCCTGGTGCAGCAAAAGGACGGCCTGCGCATCTACGGCTCGGGCATTGCATCGTCGTATACCGAGTCGGTGTTCGCGCTCGAGGACCCGTCGCCGAACCGCATCGGCTTCGAACTGGAGCGCGTGATGCGCACGAACTACCGCATCGACGATTTTCAGGAGGTGTATTTCGTGCTGGACAAGCTCGAAGACCTGCTTGCGCTGGCCGACATCGATTTTGCGCCGGTGTACCAGCGAGTCGGCGCATTGCCGGAGCTGCAGCCCGGCGACGTCTTGCCCACGGACCGCGTATTGCACCGGGGCAGCGGCCAATACCACCGTCGCGCCAGCAGCGGCGACTGACGCGGGACCCGGCGGCGCGGGCCGCGCCGTCTCAGCGCAGCGCGATCGCGACCGGGAAGATGCCGCCGGCCACCGTCACCGTCGGCGCCGTGAGCCTGCCATCGGCATCGACGGCGTAGCGCAGCACCGTGTTGTTGGACGAGCTTGCATAGGCGAATCGACCGGTGCGGTCGACGGCCAGCGCGATCGGTCCGCTCACGAAGCTGTTGTTCGGCGCGGCGGCGCGCACCAGTGCACCGTTGGCCGATCCGTCCATGAACACGATCTCGTTGCCGCCGAAGTTGGCCACATAGGCCTTGCGTCCGTCGGGATGGGTGGCCAGGCCGAGCGGCTGTATGCCGGCCACCGTCGCCGCGCCAAGGGCGACCAGGCCGCCACCGGCGCCGATGCGGTAGTTCGAGACCGTGCCGCCGTCGAAATTCGTCGCATACAGGTATTGCCCGGTCGCATCCACGGCCACGGTGACCGGTGTCAGCCCGGCCAGCACCGTCGGGATTGCCATCGGCGTCAGGCTGCCGTCGGCGGCCAGCGTGTATTGCGAGATCGTGTTGCCGGTCGAGTTCGCGACATAGGCGTAACGGCCCGTCGGGTCGATCACCACGGAGGCCGGCGAGGGACCGGCCAGCACGCTGGCCGGTGTCATGGCCGTGAGTTGTCCGGTGGCGCCGATCGTGAACTGCGAGACGCTGCCGTCCTCGTTCGTCACGTACGCGTTGGTGCCGGACGGGCTGACGGTGATGCTGGTCGGATTCAATCCGGCCAGCACCGCGGCCGGGAACATCGGGCTCAGCCGCCCGTCGGCTGCGATCGTGAACTGGGACACGGAGCCGTCGTCGTTCGCGACATAGGCATAACGCCCCAGCGGATCGAGCGCGATGCCGCCGGGGTCGTTGCCGGTGGCCACCGTCGCCGGCGTCATGGGGCTGAGGTTGCCGTCGGCCGCGACCGTGAACTGCGAGACCGTGTTGCTGCCCAGGTTCACCACATAGGCCGCCGTGACCACGTTGCTGCACGAGACCGCCACGTTGGTGACGTTGGCATTCGCGATCGTCCCGCTGCCGTTGCTCACGCTGCAGAACTGGGCCGGTGTCGATGGAGTCGACGCGACGGTGACCACGTAACTCGCGCCCGTGGGCAGTGGCGACGCGAACGTGACCGTGCCATTGGCCGGGACACTCAGCGATTGGACGCTGTTGACGCGCAACACGAGTCCGCTGCCGGACAGGCCATTGACCGTGACCGAGATCGTGAAACCCACGATGCTGCCACCGCCTCCGCCGCCGCAACTGGCGAGCAGCGGCAGGCTGCCCACAGCGACGATGCGCATCCATCGTCCGAACGTGTCGATCCAAGCCATGACATGCCTCCCGGGTCGGGCCCTGGCCGCGGCGCCGGGACGACCCCGAACCGTCCCGCGGCGGATGCCTCATGCCATCGAATGTATCGGAAAAGCCGGCGCGGTTCAGGTCTGTCTTGTGAGCGGGATCGGTCCGACGGCCGGAGTCATGGTGCCGGCGTCGACACGCCACAGGCCGTCTTGCGTTACGACGTAGTCCATCGCGATGTCGTGTGCCTGGGGCTGGATGGTCTCGATGCGCGAGAGTTCGAAGCCCACACCGATCTTCACCGGCCGGGGCGACAACGCGGCCAGCGTGCGGTCGTAATATCCTCCGCCGTAACCCAGGCGATACCCCTGCGCATCGAAACCCACGGGGGGCATCAACACGACATCGGGCCGCACGATGTCCACCCCCTCGGGAACCGGCAGGCCGTAGACGCCGGCCGATGTCCGCACCCCGGGCCACCAGAGCCGGAACTGCAGCGGCGTGGCCTTGGCCACCACCACGGGCAGGGCCGAACGCGCACCACACGCGCGCCACGCATGCAGCGCAAAACGCGGATCGAATTCGCCCTTGAAAGGCCAATAGGCCGCCACGACGAGGCCGTGTTCGACCGTGAAGCCTTGCAGCAGCCTGTCGGTGGTCTGCGTGTTCCATGCCGTGCGTTGCGCCGCATTCACGGCCATGCGCCGGCTCAGCAGTTCCGCACGCCGCGTGCGGCGCCATTCGGTGAGTTCGGGAGACAAGGCCATGGAGTAGGGGCAGGGCGGGCGCGCAAGGACTTGGGCGGCGCACCGAGACCCCAGTATCCGCGGGCAGCAGCCGATGCGTCAATGCCGATGCCGCGCCAGGGACTTGTGCGCGGTGCCAGGGCAGCGGGTAAGATGGCCGGCATGGCTGAACGGACCTGTCTCTCCCCCCCATTCGCGGGTCGCGTGGCGTGGCCACAGCGACACCGGTCGCGGACCACACTGCATCGGGGCGCGGTGGTCGTCCTGGTGCTGGCCGGTCTATGCGGCGGCGTTGCGCAGGCCGGCTGCGGCGATCCGCCCGGGCCCGGCGTCGACTGGACCCAATGTGAGAAGCCGCGTCTGGTGTTGCGCGGGGTCGACCTGACCGGCGCGCGTCTCGGGGGTGCCGATTTCAACGGCACCGATTTTCAGCGTGCCAAGCTGGTGGGCGCCGACCTGAACCATGCCAGCGTCGATCGGGTCCGGCTCAGTGGCGCCGATCTCAGCCGGGCCAAGCTGATTCAGCTCAATGCCTACCGCGCCAACCTGACCGGCGCCATCCTGGCGGGTGCCGACCTGACCAAGGCGGAGATGGCGCGCGCCAACCTGGCAACGGCCGACCTGTCGCAGGCCAACCTGCGCAAGGCCGAGTTTCAGCGCGCCAACCTGGAAGGAGCCAATCTCGAGGGTGCCAACCTCAGCGGAGCCGACCTGGCACGCGCCAACTTCACCAAGGCCCGGCTCGACGGTGCCCGCATGCACCAGGCGCGCACCTTCCGCACCAGGATCGAAGGCGTGAATCTCAGTGGCGTACTCGGCCTGACGGCGAGCCAGCTCGAATCGGCCTGCGGCGATGCCGCTACCCGGCTGCCCGACGGCCTGCGGGCGCCGAAGAGCTGGCCCTGCGGCAAGGAAGACTGAATCGGCGCAGCGACGTTCGTTTTCCAATTGCGCATTGCAGCATTTGCCATTAGCATGGGTGCCTGTCTATACAACCTTGCCAGGAATACCCGATGAAAAAATGGATGAATGCCCTCGCGGGACTGACAGTCGCCGCGCTCTTGCTGATGCCCTTGCACGGCGCCGCCCAGAACAAGTCGCGGCTGACGCAGATCCTGGAGCGTGGCACCTTGCGCGTCGGGACCACCGGCGACTTCAACCCGATGTCGATCAAGGACACGGCCACCAACACGCTGACCGGTTTCGACGTCGAGGCGATGACGGAGCTGGCCAAGGACATGGGCGTCAAGATCGAATTCGTGCCGGCCGAATGGGCGACCCTGGTCAACGGCATCGTCTCCGATCGGTACGACATCTTCTCGGGTGCCTCGCTGAGCATGGCACGCGCCAAGACCGTGGCGTTCTCCGACCCGTACATCTATGCGGGCACGGTGCCGCTGGTCAGCAAGAAGACCGGCGCCAAGATCACGAACTGGAACGCGATCGACAAACCCGACGTCACCGTGGCGGTGCTGATGGGCACCGTGTTCGAGCAGCAGGCCAAGTCGCATTTCCCCAAGGCCAAGGTGCGGGCCATCGAGAAACCCGCCACCGGTTACCAGGAGGTCCTGGCCGGTCGCGCCCAGGTGACGATCACCAGCAACGTCGAAGCCGCCACGCTGATGAAGACCTACCCGGACCTGCAGATGGTGGGCAACAGCAACGACATGCGCAACAAGCGTCCGTTCGCCTACCCGATGCCGCAGGGTGACGAGGTCTGGCTGACCTTCGTCAACAACTGGATCGCCCTCAAGACAGCAGAAGGATTCTTCGCCGGCCTCGAAGCCAAATGGCTGTCGGCCAAATAAGCCGGCGCCTGCTCGTTCCCCTCGCGCTGTGCCTGTGGCTGGCCGGCTGCGCCAGCTCCGGCGGCGGCGGGGGCGCGTCGAGTTACAGCTGGGGCTGGTACATCTTCAACCCGTTCCAGGCCAAGGGGCTGTCCAACCTGCAGTTCCTGCTCGGCGGCATGTGGTGGACGATTCTGGTGTCCGTCTGTGCCATCGTGTTGTCGGTCATCATCGGGGCGCTGGTGGCGGTGGCCGGATTGTCCAAACGCAGATCGCTGAACCGCGTCAACCGGATCTACGTCGAGCTGTTCAGGTCGATTCCGCTGCTGGTGCTGATGTTGTGGGTTTTCTACGGCCTGCCGGTCATCATCGGCCTGCAGTTGGGCGTGTTCGCCACCGGCGTGTTGTCGCTGGCCATCAGCGACAGCGCCTTCGAAGCCGAAGTGTTCCGTGCCGGCATCCAGTCCGTGCCCAAGGGCCAGGTGGAGGCGGCCCGCAGCCTGGGGCTGGGCTGGTCGTTGACGATGCGGCTGGTCGTGATGCCGCAGGCGATCAAGGTGATCCTGCCGGCACTGGGCAACCAGTTCGTCTACGTGCTCAAGATGTCGTCGCTGATCTCGGTGATCGGACTGCAGGAGCTGACCCGGCGGGCCAACGAACTCAACGTCAGCGAATACCGTCCGCTGGAGACTTATACATTGCTGGTGCTGGAATACCTGGTACTGATCCTGTTCGTGTCCTACCTGGTGCGTCGCATGGAGCGCCGAATGGCCACCGCACCCTGACCGGGACGAAAGGAGGCGCGTCGATGTTGCTTCATCACAGTACCTGGCCGGCGGTCGAGGCCTACCTGCGGCAGTCCGACGGCATCATCGTGCCGATGGGCTCCACCGAGCAGCACGGGCCGACCGGCCTGATCGGCACCGACAGCATCACCGCGCAGACCGTGGCGCAGGCCATCGGGGAGCAATGCGGGGCGCTGGTGGGGCCGACCCTGAGCCTGGGTCCGGCCCAGTTCAACCTGGGTTTTCCGGGCACGGTGTCCTTGCGACCCACGACGCTGATCCGCGTCATCGTCGACTACGTGCAGTCGCTGGCCGGCCAGGGGTTCCGCCACTTCTACTTCCTCAATGGCCACGGCGGCAACCTGGCGCCGGCCCAGTGCGCGTTCCAGGAGATCCATGCCGAGCGCAGCCTGGGACGCGGCGAACGCCAGCCGGTAGGGTTCCGGCTGCGCAGCTGGTGGGACTATCCGGAAGTCAACGCGCTGCGCCAGCGCCTGTATGGCAGCGGCGAAGGCATGCATGCCACGCCCTCCGAACTGGCGATCACCCGTGGCCTGTTGCCCGAGGCCTGCCCGCCCGATGACCTGCCCGCGCCGGCTGTGCTCGCGCCCGACTTCATGAAGCGCCACGGTGGCGACAACCACGACGATGCACGGGCACACCGCAGCCGCTTCCCGGACGGGCGCGTGGGTTCCCACTCTGGCCTGGGCCTGGCCGAACATGGCGCCGACCTGGTGGTGCTGGCGGCGCAGGCCGGCGCGCGCGACTACGCGGCCTTCCTGGCGGGCCGGGAGGAGAAGGGCGCATGATCTTCTACGCCACGGCGGTATCGAGCTACAGCGCCAAAGTGCGCATCGTGCTCGCGGTCAAGCGCGTCGCATTCGAGGAGGTCGCGCCGCCCGGGGGCTACCGTTCGGCCGAGTACCGCGCCATCGTGCCGATGGGCACCTTGCCTGCGATCCGCATTGGCGACTGGGTGTTGTCCGAGTCGGAGGCGATCAACGAATACCTCGAGGAGAGCTACCCCGAACCGGCGATGCTGCCGGCCGACCTGCAGCTGCGCGCGCGCGTGCGCTTTCTGTGCCGCTTCCACGACCTGGTGCTGGAGCCGAAGGTGCGCGCCTTGTTCGCCCATGTGAATCCGGCGCGGCGCGATGCGCGGCAGGTCGCCGCGCTGCGCTCCGACATCGAGGCACGCATCGCGCAACTGGCTTCCTGGGTGCAGCCGCAACCGTGGTTGCTGACACCGACCATCAGCCTGGCCGACTGCGGTCCCCTGGTGACCCTGCCGCTGGTCGTGATGATGCTGGCCGCCTGCGGGCAAGCTATCGTGCTGCCACCGGTGTTGCAGGGCTGGCTCGACGCCGCCCAGGCGCATGCGCCGGTGCGCCAGGCGCTCGATCCCTGGAGCGCCGCAACCCAGGCCTGGCTCGCCGCAACCCATGGAGCATGAATCCACGATGACGACCTCGCGTACGCACCTCTCTCCGCTGGCACGGCCCGAGTGGCGCCACGTCGACAAGATCGCGCTGGAGGATTTCCAGCCCGAGGACTGGCAACTGCTCGAGCAGCAGCGGCGGGTCTACCTGGCCGAGCACCAGGCGGCGCAGGCGCTGCGCCTGCTGACCGCGTCGAAGGACGATCCGTCGTTCGGCTACATGGTCAACAACTACCGCCACTGCCTGCAGTCCGCGACCATGGTGTTGAGCGACGGGCGCGACGAGGAGGATGTGGTCGTGGCCTTGCTGCACGATGTCGGTTTCACCACCTGCCCGTTGCTGCACGGCGATTTCGCGGCTGCGCTGATGGGCGCCTACATCTCGGATCGCAACTACTGGATGCTGCAGCACCATGCCACGTTCCAGAACGTGCACTCGCCGCATCTGCCCGGCGTCAAGCAGCATGAACGCGACCTGTGGAAAGGCCATTCCCACTATGACTGGACGGCCGAGTTCGTCGCGAAATACGACCAGGCGGCCGCCGACCCCGACTACCCCTGCGAGCCGATCGAGACCTTTGTTCCGATGGTGCGGCGCATCTTCGCGCGCAAGCCGGTCGACCGCCGCACGACAACCCTGGAAACCCAAGCCATGAAAGACACACGATGACAGCCTGGATCACGATGGTTCCGGTGGAAGAGGCCACTGGACAACTGAAGGACATGTACGAACTGGCGAAGACGCCCAGTGGAACCGTCGACAACGTGATGCGCGCGCACAGCCTGCGGCCGTTGTCGATGCAAGGCCACCTGGTGCTGTACCGCAACGTCCTGCACAACCCCGACAACACCTTGCCGTTCTGGTTCCTCGAGGTCGTGGCCTCGTACACCAGCATGACCAACAAGTGCGAATACAGCCTGACCCACCATTGGGCGAACGCGCGCCGGCTGATCAACGACAAGCAGCGGTCGGCACGGGTCTGGGATGCCTTGTCCAAGGCGCAGCCGGAGCTGGCGTTCCAGGGCAAGGAACTGGCCTTGCTGAACTACGCCCGCAAGCTGACGGCCCATGTCGGCGACATGGAGAAAGCCGACTACGACGCGATGCGCGCCGCCGGTTGCGACGACGGCGAGATCCTGGAGGTGAACCAGGTCTGCGCCTATTTCAATTATTCGAACCGCCTGCTCAACGGGCTCGGTGTCACCACGCAAGGCGACGTCGTCGGTTTCTACAAGGAGCCGGAGGCCGACTGATCGGCACAGACGGGCGCCGGCGGCGCCCCGTTCAGCCGACGGCCTGCGCGACGAGCAGCAACAGGTCGCCGCGCCGCACATAACCGCGATTGGTGTGCGCGAGCACGAAACCATCGACGGCAAACAAGACCGGCTCGGACGGCCGCCGCGGTTCGGCCACGTGGTGCAGTCGACCGGCAAGTTCGCCAGCCTTGACGGCCTGGCCGGCACAGACCCGGCGATCGAAGATCCCTTCCGATTGCGCATGCAGGCTGTGCTCCGCCGACACCAGCGTGACCATCCGCGGCGCCGCGCCGGCTTGCACCGTACCGGGCAACACGCCGACATGGCGCAACAGCCGGTACAGCCCGGCCTCGGTCGCGTCGGTCACGGCCGGATCGACGCCACCCCCGCCGCCGAGTTCCGCAGCGAACATCGGAACACCAGCGCGTTCAGCCGCCGCATTGAGCGAACGCTGATCGTTGAGGCCACCCAGCACCCAGATCAGCGGCAGGCCGAAGACCCGGGCCAGGGCCAGATTGCGTTCGGCGAGACCGGCATCGGCGGTCCGGGTGGGCAGGCAGCAGGGCGCGAACACCGACGCCTTGCCGCCCGAGTGCAGGTCGACGGCGGCATCGGCCATGGGCAGCAATACGGTCTCGACGTAATGGGCGATCTGCTCGGTGATGCTGCCTTGCGGGTTGCCCGGGAAGGCGCGGTTCAGGTTGACGCCATCGATGGGCGACACCCGGGACGCGTCCTGCAGCGCGGGCGCATTCAGGGCGGGCACGATGATGACCTGCCCGGTGATGGTGTCGAGGTCGAGATCCGCCACCAGGCGCATCAAGGCTGCCGGCCCCTCGAATTCATCGCCGTGGGTGCCGCCGAACAGCAGCACGACCGGCCCCGCGCCCCGCTTGAGGCTGATGATGGGAACGGGGTGGTAACCCAGCGGCACCGCATTGTCCGACCACTTCACGCGCAGGTCGCCGACCTGCCGTCCGTCGGTGGACAGGTCGATGGTGGGTGTGACGGAGCTCTTGATCATGGCGGGTTTCGTCGGGTCGGGTTCGGCAGTGGAGCAGACGGGTGCTCGCCCCCGTCAAGCTGCTTGGGCCGTGTCGATGACGGCCATGGCATCGATTTCGACCAGCAGCGATGGATCGGCCAGGCCACTGACCACGACGCCGGTCGAGCAATGGTGAACACCTTCGAACCACTCGTTGATGGCCGCATAGACCGCCGGCCGATACGACACGTCCGTCACATAGACCGTCAGCTTGCAGACGTCGCGCAAGGAGCCGCCCGCTTGTTCCATCCAGTGTTTGATGTTGCTGCAGGCCTGATGCGCCTGGGCGCCCGCGTCACCTTCACCGACCAGCGTGCCGTCGAGCAGCGTGCCGACCTGGCCCTGCATGAACACGAAGTCGCCGCTGGCGCGAACCGCTTTCGAATATTTGGCAACGGCGTGGTAGCGGGTGTCGTAAACATGGATGTTCTTGCGGGGCATCGGTGACTCCTGGAAGGCACTGTCGGACCGGCCTTTGCACGCATGGGCCGCGCGGCGTTGGGGCGGGTGATGTGGTGGATCAGGCCTGAGCGTCGGCCGCCTGCTCCTGCGCAATGCGCTCCGCCAGCCCCTTGCGGAAATGACTGGCCGCCGCGTCCAGCAGCAGTCCGGTGGTGGGCGTTGTCTTGTTTTTCATGCCCAGGTGCACCGCGCGCAGGATGGCGCGGTCTTCCTCGAACGCGGCCTTGGCACCGGCCGCGACTTTGCGCGTGAGTGCCTCGTCGTGGGGGTCGGTGTTGCGGTGCTGCAGCCAGTAATACTGCGTGTTGTCGTCGTCGATTGGCGTCAGGAAGTGGTAGGAGATCATCCGGTAGGTGTCGGCGTCTTCGACCATGTCCGGGCCGCCCTTGCCGGCGGGCGTGTAGATGCCCATGTTCACCGCCAGTGCCGGATAACGCACCTCGTAATGTTGCAGCCGATCGGCATTGCCGTGGAACTTGACCAGCGGTGCGTAGAACGGCGGCGGTGGCTGGTCCAGCAACCAGCGGCTGTTGATGACGCCGTGTTCGTCGGCCGTGATCTGCATCGGCGTGTTGTCGGTGCCGGCGCCGGCAAAGGAGCTGCGGTGCACCCAGGCCACGTGGGACGGATCGAGCAGGTTGTCGACCATCCACAGGTAGTTGCATTCGATCAGCATGCTGTCGCCCTGGGTGATGTTCCAGGCGGGGTTGTCGTGGTTCTCGATCTCGATGATGGCCTTTTCGTCGGCACGCGCCGGGTCTCCCATCCAGATCCACAACAGGCCGTAGCGGTCGCATGCCGGATAACTGCGCACCTTGGCGAACGGGGGAATCCGAGCCTGCGTGGCTGCGTCGATGCAACGGCCCGAACAGTCGAAGGTCAGGCCGTGGTAACCGCATTCGACTGCGTCACCCTTGAGGCGGCCCATCGACAATGGCAACTTGCGGTGCGGGCAGGCGTCTTCCAGGGCGGCGGGCCGGCCGTCTTCGGTGCGGTACAACACGATGGCTTCGCCCAGCAACTTGATCGGTGTCAGCGACCGACCGACGTCGGGCGACAGTGCAGCGACGTACCAGGTGTTTCTCAGGTATTGGGACATGGTGGCATGAGCGGTTGAAAAGGGGAGTACATCCTCTCAATGGGCCAGGATCTGGCTCAGGAAGGTCCTCGTGCGTTCGGATTTCGGATGCTCGAACAGTTCGTTGGGCGGTGCCTGCTCGACCACGCGTCCACCGTCCATGAACACCACGGTGTCGGCCACCTTGCGGGCAAAACCCATCTCGTGCGTGACGCACACCATGGTCATGCCCGATTGCGCCAGGTCGACGATGACGTCGAGCACTTCCTTGATCATCTCGGGGTCCAGCGCAGACGTGGGTTCGTCGAACAGCATGATCTTGGGCTCCATGCACAAGGAGCGTGCGATGGCCACCCGTTGTTGCTGGCCGCCGGAGAGTTGTGCCGGAAACTTGGCGATCT
The DNA here is from genome assembly GCA_027214345.1 of Comamonadaceae bacterium G21597-S1. GTDB lineage: Bacteria > Pseudomonadota > Gammaproteobacteria > Burkholderiales > Burkholderiaceae_C > CAISIP01. The sequence goes on along the minus strand of JAPWHR010000002.1, from coordinate 310,538 downwards.
GCTCCGGGATACGCACCCGCTGCAGATAGGCCATGGCCTTTTCCGTGGCGTCCTTGCGTGACGTGCCGCGCGCGCGAATCTGCGGCAATACGCAGTTCTCCAGCACCGTCAGGTGCGGGAACAGATTGAAACTCTGGAACACCATGCCGACTTCGCGCCGGATGGCATTGATGTTCGCGGTGTTCTCGTCGAGTTCGATGCCGTCCACCGTGATGGAGCCGCTGTCGTGTTCCTCGAGCCGGTTGATGCAGCGGATGGTCGTCGACTTGCCCGAGCCGGAGGGGCCGCAGATGACGACACGTTCGCCCGGCTTGACGTCGAGATCGACGTCTCGCAGCACATGGACCTGGCCGAACCACTTGTTGACACCACGCAGGCGGATGATGGGTTCGGTCATGGGGCGGGGTTCCCATTGCGGCGCCGCGCGGGCATGCTGGCGATACGCGTCGGTGCGGGGGGGAGGGTCGGGTTCACGGCGATGCGGTTTTCAGTGGAGGGCCCGGGCGTAACGCCGCTCGAGCATGGCAAACAGGCGCGACAGGCTGAAGCAGATCGCGAAATAGACGGCGGCGATGAACACGAACACCTCGAACACGCGTTGCGTCGTGACCTGCACGTCCTGCGCCATGAAGGTCAACTCCTGGATCGATACCAGCGACACCAGCGACGAGTCCTTGATGAGCTGGATGAACTGGCCCGCCATCGGGGGCAGGACGTTGCGAAACGCCTGCGGCAAGACGACGAAGCGCAGGATGTCGATGCGCGACAGCCCCAGACTCTTGCCGGCCTCGATCTGCGAGCGCGGCACCGACTGCAGGCCCGCCCGCACGATCTCGGTGACATAGGCGCCGGAGAACACCGACAGGCAGATCAGGCCGAGCATGAAGTTGTCGATCAGGCGCGGCGTGCCGAAGAAGATGCTGACCCACCACTGTGCCGTCGCCGACAGGCCGGCGACGCTGTCGTTCAGCGCCAGCTTGGGCATGATCTGGCCGGCGATGAAATAGACGAACACGAATACGAACACCACAGGTGGTATGTTGCGGATCAGCATCACGTAGCTGCCGCCGATCAGCCGCAGGAACAGGCGCGGGCTGTTGCGGCACAAGCCCATCACGGTGCCGATGACTCCGGCGATCAGGATGCCCCAGACCGCCAGGCGCAAGGTGGTCAGCAGGCCTTCGACCAGCAGGTTGGATACCCATTGGCCGGTGGCCTCGTCGTAACGCACGATGAATGGCCAGATGCTGCTCCAGTCCCAGTGGTAGCTGAACACGGTGCTGCTCATCCAGCCGAGATAAGCCAGCATGCCAGCGAAGCCTGCCAGCAGCACGGCATCGAGCCAGCCCCAGGCCCGGCGCTTGCGCGCGGTGGGCGGCGCCGCCGCTGGCTGCAGGCCGGCATGCGGGCTCGCTGCCGCTTCCGGCATGGCGACGGCTTGGGGCCGGGCCGACGCCTGCATGGCTTATTGCGGCACCATGGTCGCCCAGTCCTGGGTCTTGAACCAGAAGCTGTGACGTTCCTTGAGCCAGTCCTTGTTCTTGCCGATCCAGTCGTTGAACACGGCCAGCGAGTTGGCATTGCCCTTGCGCACGCCGAAGCCTTCGACCGATGTCGTCAGGTTGTCGGGTGCGGGCTTGAACAACTTGTCGGGATTCTTGAGCGTGAAGAAGGTGGGCTTGGGCTCGCTGGAGATGACCGCGTGGGCATTGCCGTTGATGACTTCCTGGAACGCGATCGCGTCGTCGTCGAACTGGCGCAGCGTGGCCTTCGGAAACTTCTCTTCGATCACCTTGCAACCCTGCACGCCGCGGCGGCAGGTGAAGGTCACGCTGGTGCTGTTGTAGTCATCGGGCCACTTGAGCTTGGAGGCCAGTTGCTTGGATGCGGCCAGGCCCTGGCCGGAGTTCGAATACGGTGTCGTGAAGTCGATTTGCTCCTGGCGCGCCGGCGTGATCGACATGCCACCGATGATGACGTCGAACTTTTTGGCGATCAGCGATGGAATGATGCCATCCCAGGCGGTGGGGATCAGCTCGACCTGCACGCCCAGGTCCTTGGCCAGCTTGGTCGCGACGTCGATCTCGAATCCCACCCACTGGCCTTGCTTGTCGCGCATGGCCCAGGGCACGAAGCTGGAGAACCCGACCTGCAGCTTGCCGCGGCTCTTGATGGTCTCGACCATGTTCTCCTGCTGCGCGTGCACGGGCTGCAGCCAGATGGCGGCCATCAGCAGTGCGGCGCCGATGCCCAGAATACGTTTCACTGGTTTCATTGCATGATCCTCGGTTGGTGGTGGAAAAATGGCGAAAGGGGGTATCGCAGGGGGACGTCAATGGCGTTGGTACCGCCGCTCGAGCCAGGCCACGCCGATCGACAGGGTGATGGTCAGCACCAGGTACATGGCGGCGGTGGTGAGCCAGATCTCGAATGCCATGAAGGTATCCGAGATCACGGTGCGCGCTTCGGTGGTGAGGTCGAATACGGCAATCACGCTGACGATGGCCGAATGCTTGACCAGATTCACCAGCACGCCGCCGAGTGGCGGCAACATCAGTGGAATCGCCTGCGGCAGGATGATGTCGCGGTACAGGTAGAACCCCGAGTACCCCAGGCTCAGGCCGGCCTCGCGCTGGCCCTTGGGTACGGCCACGATGCCGGCGCGGATGATCTCGGCCACGAACGCCGCCTCGTACAGGGCCAGGCACAGGATGCCGGCCCATTGGCGCGGGATGCCCAGGATGGCCGCGACAATGAAATACATGATCAGCATCTGCACCAGGATGGGCGTGTTGCGGATAACCTCCACGTAGGTCCAGGCCAGCGCCGGCCCGACCACCGATCGCGACAGCCGCAGCAGGGCCACCGCCAGGCCGATCAGCAGGGCCAGCACGGCGGCGATCCAGGTGATGTCCAGTGTCACCAGCAAGCCCTTGGTCAGGGGGCCGGGGATGAACTCGCCGTCGATGACGCGGTACAGGTAACGCGGGACCTTGTCCCATTTCCACTGGTAACCCATGCCTTGCGCACCCTGGATGGCAAATCCGGCGAGCAGACCGATCAGGGCCAGGAACTGCAGCGTCTCGAACCAGGCGCTGCGATGCCAGGGGACGGCACGTGCGGGCGGGCGGGTGGCGGTCTGCATGATGCTTGCCGTCGTCAGCTCAGCGGCGCGCGGGCTGCGCCGTGTTTGCCTCGGTAATCGAAGGATTTCGCGAAACGCCACTCCAGGTAGTCACCGCAGGTGATCGGCTCGTCGGCCGGATCGGCGTTGCCGAACACCTGACGCGGATCGACGGGTGTTTCGGGGTTCGGATCGAAGGCCAGTACCAGCGACAGTCGGTCACGCCCGGAACGGTTGACGACCCTGTGCGGAGTGGAGCGGCAGGCGTTGCGGGTCCAGCGTGCCAGCAGGTCGCCGACGTTGACGACCAGCGTGCCCGGAATCGGGGGTGCCGCGACCCATTGTCCCCGGGCGTCCTGCACCTCCAGTCCGCCGACATCGTCCTGGCACAACACGGTCAGGACGCCGAAATCGGTGTGGGGCGCCACGCCGTACGCGGCGTCGCCGGCAGTCGCGGCCGGCGGCTGCGGCGGGTAATAGACGAATGCGGCGCGGGACATCGGTCGGTCGGATCGGGTCAGGAAAAAGCCGGGATCGAGGTTCAACCCCAGGGCGAAACCGCAAAGCAAGTGACGCGCCACCTGGTCGGCTTGATCCGAGAAGGCCAGCGCCGATCGGCGCAGCAGCGGCATGTTCGCGGGCCAGCGGTTGGCACCGCGCAGTGCGTGGTCCTCGGGCGTATGGCCGGTGTCGTCCTCGTAGCCCCAGACCAGGCTCTCCTTGAGGTCGGGCCGTGCGCCATCGTGCATGCGCGCCGCTCCTTGTGCGAGGAATCCGCGGTGCCGTGGCGAGATCGCAACCGCCTGCTTCGTGGCCTGTGGCTGACGGAAAAATTCCAGTGCCTGTGTGCGTGCGCCATCGAGCAGTGCCGGGTCGATGCCGTGGTTGGACACGTACAGGAAACCGACGTCATGGCTGGCTTGGTGCAAGGCCTGTGCGACGCGAAGCGGGTCCGATCCGTCGCGCAAGGGGCCGATGTCGATCACCGGAATCGGACCAGTGCGAGACGGTGGCGCGCTAACGCTGTGTGGACACATGCGGTATCGGGTTGAAATGGACGAATTCAGTATAAGGGTATCCGGCCCGATGTTGTATAGACAGGCATAGCGGAGTCGCGGGCTCGATGCAACGAGTCTGGCCGGGCATGCCCGGCTCCGGGCGTGCGGGTTGCACGCGTGTCCGGCTCGGTATGCCGGCACACGAGCAGTACCACAGCCGGTCGCCAGATCGAACGACCTGACCCCGTCGAGCGGGTCAGCGCTGGTTCTTCAGCAAGGCCACGAAATCATCCACCGGCACCGGCTTGCTGAACAGGAAGCCCTGGTAGTTGTCGCATCCCAGCAGCTGCATGCATTCGCGTTGTTCGTCCGTCTCGATGCCCTCGGCGATCACCGACATGCCCAGGCTGTGCCCGAGGTCGATGATGGCCCGCACGATCGCCACGTCGGAGGCGGAATCGGGCAGGTCGGTGACGAAGGAGCGGTCGATCTTGAGCTCGTCGAGCGGAAAACTCTTGAGGTAACTCAGCGACGAATAACCGGTGCCGAAATCGTCGATCGACAAGGTCACGCCCAGTGCCTTCATCTCGTGCATCAGCGCGCGGCCGTTGTCGACGTCGTCCATCAGCATGCTTTCCGTCAGCTCGACGACGAGCTGGCGCGGCCGCAGTCCGGTCGCGGTCATGGTCGCCTGCAGCTCATCGCGCAGGCTGCCGAGCTGGAACTGCGGCTTGGCGACGTTGATCGCGATCTTGAGCTCGCCCAGGCCGTCGCGCACCCATTGGGCCGCATCGCGGCAGGCGGTCTGCATGACCCAGCGCCCGATGCCGTTGATCAGCCCGAGTTCCTCCGCCAGGCTGATGAAACGCAAGGGCGGCACCAGGCCCAGCTCGGGATGTTGCCAGCGCACCAGTGCCTCGGCGCCGATGATACGGTTGCTGGCCACGTCGAGCTTGGGCTGGTAGTGCAGGCGCAATTCGCCGCGTTGCGCGGCACCGCGCAACGCCGAGCCCAGGGCCAGCCGCTCCAGCGAGCGCGCGTTGAGCTCGGCCGATGCAAACAGGAAGGTCGGATGGGTCTGTTGCTGCGCCTGGGCGACCGCCAGCGCCGCTCCCTTGCGCAGGTCCTCGCTCGTCGTGCCGTCGGCGGGACTCAGTGCGATGCCGATCCAGGCGCCGGGCTCGACCTCGTGTTCCCCCACCATCATCGGCTCGGCAATCTGCGCCAGCACCCGTTTGGCCACGTACTCGACCGCGTCCGCATCGGCCAGGCCCTGCAGCGTCATGGCGAAATGCACGGTGCCCAGGCGTGCCAGACAGTGGTTGCGCTCGGCACCGCCGATCAGTGTCGGTTGCCTGAACTCATCGCTGGCGAGTCGTTCGAGCCGACGGGCGATGGTCCGGGCCAGATCGTCGGCAGCGTGTTGTCCGGCCGAATCCCGCAGTTGCCGGCATTGCGGCACGGTGATGCTGAACAAGGCCACCATGCCACCGGCAAGCTCACGCCGGTCAATCAGTTCCTGGACGCAGCGGTCGAACGGTTGCTGGTTCGGCAGGCCGGTCACGCTGTCGAATTCGACCAGGCGCCTGTGGTACTGGTGGAAGGCCAGCGTGTTGCGCAGCCGCAGCACCAGTTCGCTTTCATCGACCGGCTTGGACAGGAAGTCCGTCACACCCAGTTGCAGTGCACGCAGCTTGGCCTCGGGGCTGGTCGCAGCCGTCAGCACGATCACCGGCGTGTACCGCAGCTTTCGGTCGCCACGGATCAGTTCGAGCAACTCGAAGCCGGAGATGTGCGGCATCATCAGGTCGAGCAGCAAGACGCTGGGCTCTTCCCGTCGCAGCAAATCGAGCGCCTGGCGCGGGTCATTCGTGACGACGAAGTTGGCATAACCGTCGTCCTCGAGATAGGCCTGGATCAGGTCCGTCATCAACGGTTCGTCGTCGACCATCATCACCTTGGCATCGAGCAAGGGCGAGCGCGGTGCATCCTCCTGTCCCCAGGGTTGGGTGTCGGCCCAGATGTCTTCCTTCATGATGTCGTAACCTCCATCGGCGCGCCCCTGGCAGCGCCATGTTCTATGCGGATACGCAGGCGCTGCAGCTGGGCCATCACGTCGGCCGCGGCCCGGGCATCCGCCGCCTTGGCCGAGTCTTCCAGCGCCCGGGCGGGCTCGAACAGATCATCGAAACCCATGCTGCCGCCAGCGCCCTTGAGCCAGTGCGCCTGGGACGCGAGTTCGTCCCAGTCCGCGGCTTGCAACGCCGCCTGCATCAGCTCCAGCCGCGCCGGCAACTGTTCGACGAAACGCATCACGATACGGCCGAGTTTCGCATGGCCCGCCAGACGCGAGACGAGCGCGGGTTCGGCGGCCGCAGCGACGGGGGCGGTCAGCGCTGCGTCGGCGGGTTCAGGGGTGTCCTGGGCGGCGGCCACAGCTGGCTCCGCAGGGGCGCTACTGGCCACCGAGCGTCCGTCCAGGCGTGCGGCAAGGTCGGCCAGCAAGGCGTCGACGTCGATGGGTTTGGTCTGGAAGCCGCTGAAGCCGGCGGCGTCGAGTTCCTTTTCGAAACCCTTCATCGCGTTGGCGGTCAGGGCGATGACCGGAATGGTGACCCCGCGTTCGCGCAGGGTGCGGGTGGCCGTCTGCCCATCCATCACCGGCATCTGCATGTCCATCAGCACCAGGTCGAAGGGTTCCGCGGCGACGCGGTCGAGCGCTTGCTGGCCGTTTTCGGCCTCGCTCACGTGCAGCCCGACTTCCTCCAGCAGGATGCGCACCAGCTGCCGGTTTTCGGCGCCGTCGTCGACGACCAGCACCCGTCGGGGCGTGAAGCGCCATTGCACCGCGGTGACAGCGGTTTCGGGGTGTGCGGCCGCGGCAAGTGCCGGCGGGTCCAGCAGGTCGGACGGATTCACGGTGCCGGCGTCGAGCCAGATGCTGAAGGTCGTGCCCTGGCCATAGATGCTGCTGGCGGTGATGTCGCCCCCCATGGCACGCGCGAAGCCGCGGCTGATCGTCAGTCCCAGCCCGGTGCCGCCGAAACGGCGCGTGGTCGAGGATTCGGCCTGCACGAAAGGTTCGAACACCGATTCGACCTTGTCGGCCGGTATGCCGATGCCGCTGTCGATGACGTCGATGCAATACCGCGTCGTCGCGCCGTGGCGCTCCAGCCGCGAGACGATGCGCACGCTGCCTTGTTCGGTGAACTTGATCGCGTTGCCGATCAGGTTGGTCAGGATCTGGCGCAGCCGCGCCGGGTCGCCCTCGATGGTGGCGGGCAGCGGCTCCGGAAACTCCAGTTGCAGCGCCAGGCCCTTGTCCGACGCCCGTTCCATCAAGGTCTGCACGACTTCGTTGGCCACCGCGTGCGGTGCGAACGCGATCTTTTCCGCCTCGAGCCGCCCGGCCTCGACCTTGGACAGGTCCAGGATGTCGTTGATCAGGTTGAGCAGGTGCCTGCCGCTCGAATGGATGATGTCCAGGTGCTTGCTCGCCTCGGCCGATTGGCGCAGGCCGCTGCGCCGCAACACCTCGGTGAAACCCAGGATGGCGTTCATCGGTGTGCGGATCTCGTGGCTCATGTTGGCCAGGAACTGGCTCTTGGCCTCGTTGGCCGCGTCGGCCTGCTCCTTGGCCTCCTGCAGGGCGACGCCGCGCTGCTCGAGTTCGGTCACGTCCTGGAAGCTGATGACCAGGGCCTGGATGCCGCCGGACTCGTCGAGAATGGGCGAGCAGTTGGCGCGCAGCGAAAAACGCGCACCGTCCGCGTTGGCGACCTTCAGGTGTACGTCGCGCTGGGCCTTCTTGTCCTTGAGCGCGCGTTGCCAGGGCAACTCGTCCGGTCCCGGCGCCCGGTCGTCGCCCATGGTCCAGGCGAAGCCCGAGGGCGAGATGCCGACGAGCCTGGGTTCCGGCACGCCGAGCATCAGGCTGGTCGACTTGTTCGACAACACGATATTGCCCTGGTGGTCGAGCACGACCAGGCCCTCGGTCAAGGTGTCGTAGGCGGCCCGCACCCGTTGCGGCACGGCGCGAGACGGGTCGAGCGCGCGCAGCATGCGCCGGAGGTAGAAATAGAACAGGAGGCCGCACACCAGGAAGGCGAACGCCGACAGGCGCATGCTCGGGTCCTGCAGGTGGCCCCGCCAGCCCGGCGCACGCAGCGGCGTGAAACGCAGCTCCACCGTCCCCCACGGCGCGTTGTCACGCCACACCGGCACGATGATCTGCGCGTCGGTGGAGATGCCGTCCGCGGGTGCGCTCCAGTTCGCGGCATGGTCATGGATGTCCACCAGCAACTGGCCCGACTCCGCGCGCACACCCAGCGACAGCAGGCCGTCGTTGCGCCCGCGCAGGAAGGCCAGCGTATCGGCGAGTTGATCCGGCTCGGCCGCGTCGAGCATGGACGAGGTGGTGATCGCAATCGTCTCTGCAAGGGATGCGCGGTGCTGGCGCGTGAGTGCCTCCGCATCCGGTATGAGGTGCAGGTAGCTGGCAAGCAGCAGGACACCGACGGCGATGGCAGACAGGCCCAGTGCGAGATGCACGCGGGTGGACAGGCGGCGCATGAAAGCGAGCGGATTCATGGCGACGGATGGTTCTGTGTGCCTTGCGCGGCGGTGGGGGGCGGTGCGGGCGGGACGGTTCCTGGGGATGCCTTGCGTGTGCGATCGAACAACTTCTCGACCTCGGGGTCTTCCGCAGGCGCCGTGCCCGGCCCGGGCCGGCCGCCACGCGACGTGGCGAGCACCGGCAGCGGATCGATCAGCTGCCATGCCGGCAACGCCGACAACATCGAGCTGACCAGGATGCCGCCGCGGATCAGCCAGACCACGTAGCCGATCGACAGGCCGCTGGTCAGGGCGATGGACGACGCCAGTACCGTCTGTTGTGCCGATTCCTGCTGCAGCATCTGGCGCTTGAGTTCCTCGAGCTTGCGCAGCAGGTCCTCGTTGGTGAACATGTCGCTCGACGCCGAGGTTGCGATGTCGCTGAACTGGGTCAGCAAGGCGGCGGCGAGCACCGTGTCGGCCTGCGATACCGGCAGCGTCGAGGCGACGTCGAACGTGAACTGGCGTTGCGGCACCACGGTGATGCGGGTATCGATGTTGATCTCCACCGTGTCCGACGCAATCAGTGGCGGGGGCGGCTCGATGGCAATCTCGAGGTCCGCGGCCGGAGCCGGTTCGGCCGTTGCCTCCGCCACGGCCTCGACCGGTGCCGGCGTGCTGGTGTCGTCGGTGTTCGCCGGCGCGGCGATCGGCGCGGCCGCCTTCGGCTCGTCCGGCTCGACCGGCTCGGCCGGCTCGGCCGGCTCGGCCGTCGGCGCCACGACCGAAAGCCTGAACACCATCTGGGCCGAAGCGCCGGCGTCGTCGGTGGCGGTGACGCGCAGCGTGAGCGTGCCCACATCGACAAGCGCCGCGTTGGCCGAGAAGCTGCGCGCCAGCGGATCGAACTGCAGCCAGGCGGGCAATGCGGCTCCGTCCGCCAACGTGGCCGCGTAACGCAGCGTATCGCCCGCATCAACGTCGGTGAAACTGGCCGCCGGTATCTGCAGCAACGCCGCCTGGGTGGCGACGACCGCCTGGTCGGCCCACGGCGACGCCAGCACGGGGGCATCGTTGACCGGCGTCACGACGATGGTGCTGAGCGCGAACGCCGACCGGGCGCCACCGACGCCGGTATTGCCGCCATCGTCGATCGTGCTGCGCAGCGTCACATTGGTGGTTGCGTCCTGTGCCGTGGTGAAGGCGAGCCTGCCATTGGCGATGAAGGCGTTCAGATTGGCGATCGAGCCGGTCAGCCCCAGGACAGGTGTGCCCGAACCGGTGACCGCAACGCCGTTGCCGGCCATCGCCGCCAGGGAGCCACTGTCGACGCTGAAGCTGGCACTGACGACGGCACTGCCGGCATCAGGGTCGCTGAAGCTGATGCCGGTGAGGGCGCCGGGCACGTCCTCGACGATCGACAGGCTGGCTGGTGCGACCACAACGGGCGCCTTGTTCAGCGGACTCACGCGCAAGGTGCTGTTCGCCAGGTCGGTTCGGGGCCCGCCAACGCCGCTGTTGCCGCCGTCGTTGATGGCGATGCCCAGCAGGACGTCGGCGGTGGCGGAGCTGGCCGTCGTGAAGTGCAGGCCGCCAGCGGCCAGGAAGGTATTCAGGTCGGCGAGGGACCCGGTCAAGGTCAGTGCGTTGGCCGTGCCACCAATGGCCACGCCGGATCCGGCGCTCGCGGCCAGGCTGCCCGAAGCTACGCTGAAAGTCGCGACCATCGCAGCGCCACCGCCGTCGATGTCGGCAAACACGATGCCGGTGATGGCGCTGGCCGTGTCCTCGATGACGCCGATGGTGGCCGGCGTGCTGATCGTCGGGGCGTCGTTGACCGCGGTCACGTTGACGGTCAGGCTGTAGTTGCCGGAGCGTGCGCCGGCGCTGTCGACGACGCTGAACAACAACTGGTCGAACGCGTTGCCGTTGCCGTTCGCCGGCGGTTGGTAGACCAGGGCGCCGGCGGCCAGTTGCGCGGCCGTGACCGAGTCGCCGACCTGCGCCGCCACGCCGCCGATGAACAGGTTGCCGAACGACGGCAACTGGTCGATACGCACGGCGGCGAAGGACTGGCCGGCATCCGGGTCGAAATACGAGATATCGGCCACCTGCACCGTGTAGCTGCCGTCTTCGGCCACGGTGACGGTGTTGTTTTCGCTGCTGGGCACGGTATTGGCGCCGACCGTCACGCGCAGCGTGCCGATGGTGCTGGCCGTGCCGTCGGACACGGTGTAGCGGATCACGACCTCGCCGCTGATGTCCGCAGCCGGCGTGAACAACACCGAACCACGCGCGTCGAGCGCGAACGAGATCGTCACCGTGCCCTGCGACGGATCGTCCAGCACGACGTTGCTGATCGACACCGGCGTGCCGTCCGGATGGCTGTCGTTGACCAGCACGTTGACGTCGATCGCCTGGTTGATCGGCGTGGTGGCGGTGTCGTCCGCCACGACCGGCGCGTCCGGCTGTGCCGACACATTGAAGGTCAAGGTGCCGCTGGATGCGGAGAACGCGCCCTGGGTGTCCTGCACGCTGAACTGCATCGTGGCATAGGCCGCGCCGTTGCCATCGGCCGCGGGCACGAACACCAGCCTGTTCGCCGCCAGGTCGGCGGCATCGACGACCAGTCCCGCGCTGGTCACGCGTTCGCCGTCGAACCACAGGCTGCCGGCGCTGGGCAGGCTGTCGACACGCAACGCGGCGAACGCATGGCCATCCGGGTCGCCATACCCCAGGTTGGCCAGCACGATGGCGCGGCTGCCGTCCTCGGTGAGCGCCACCATGCCGCCGGCGGCAGTGGGGGCGTTGTTGGCGCCGACGTTGACCGTCAACACGGCGGTGTTCGATACGCGTCCGGTGCTGTCGCGCACCGTGTAGTTGATCAGCACCACGCCGGTGACGGCGGGCGTGAACGTGATCGTCGTGCTGTTGAACGACACGCTGCCTTGCGTGCCGTTCTGCAGGCTGGCCGAATCGATGACGAAGCTGTCGTCATCGACGTCGTAGTCGTTGCCCAGCACCGATACCACGACCGGGGTTCCGGCCGCCGTCGAGGCCAGGTCGTTGACGGCGACCGGGTCGTCGGCCGTCGGGTTGACGGTCAGCAGGAAGTCGTGCGTCGTCGTGTTGACGCCGTCCGATACCGACATACGCACCGTGACCGGTCCGCCGTTGAGCGTCGAATTGGCATTGGGCGCCGGCGTCAGCGTGACGGTTCGGTTGGCGCCGCTGCCGCCGAGCACGATGCCGGCATTGGGCAGCAGCGTGGTGTTCAGCGAGGTTGCGGTCACGGTCAGAGCGCCGGCGGACGTCTCGGCGTCGCCGATCGTGAACGCCAGCAGTCCCAGCGTGGCGTCTTCGTCGACGTTCTGGTTGCCGATGGCGCTGATGGTCGGCGCGGCGTTGCCCAGGTTGTATTCGTAGGCGCCGATGTCCGGCGTGCTGACGCGGGCCACGCCACGCTGGTCGGTGGCTGGCGAACTGGTGTAGCCGGTGTCGATCGCTGCCGATCCGAACGCCAGCGCATGTGTCGGCGCAAATCCGCCGTTGGCCGCCAGCGCCTGCAACCCGAGCGCAGCGGCAGTACTGATGATGTCGCTGGGGTTGTCCAGCCATGCCGTGGCCTGGGTCGCCAGGTTGTTTCCGAGCGATCGCTGACCCAGGTTGCTGATATTCAGTGCGGCGCCGGCGGCGCTGGTGTTCGACGCCAGGATGCTGGCGCGCAGCCGTACGTCGTTGACCTTGTCTGCGTGGATTGCGCCGGCACCCAATACCGAATGGTTGTTCGCGATCGTCGTGTTCGCCAGCGACCAGTTCTGGCTCTTGGTCCGGATGCCACCGCCGTTTTCGCCCGCCGAGTTGCCGCTGATGGTCACGTTGACGGCGAGCAGGTTGGATCCGTTGTCGCCGAACACCGCGCCGCCGTCCTTGCTTGCCGCGTTCGCATTCAGCGTGACGCGGTCCAGCGTGAAGCTGTTGCCGTTGCCCGAGACCCACAAGGCGCCGCCTTCCTCGGCCGTGTTGTCATGGGCCCAGACCTCGGTCAGCGTCGCTGTGCCCTTGTTGTAGATGGCTCCGCCCTTGTGGCCGTTGGACGCGGCATTGTTCGCGAGTTCGACCTGGTTGAGTGCCAGCGTGCCGGTATTGTGGATGGCGCCACCGTCGTTGTTGACGGCGGTGTTGCCGGTGATGCTGCCGCGCGTGATCGTGAGATTGCCTTCGTTCAGGATCGCGCCGCCGTTCTTGCCGCTGTTGTTGCGGATCACGACGTCGGTCAGCGTGACCGTGACCGACGCATGGATGCGCATGGCGCCGCCATCCTCGTCGCCGCCGCCCTGGATCGTCAGGCCCGACATGGCAACCGTCCCGGCGCCGCTGCGCAGGTCGAACACCCGGTCGGTGCCGAAGCCACCGATGGTGGTGTTGCCGCTGCCGTTGCCGACGATGACCAGCCCGCCCTTGATGTCGAGGTCGCCCTTGTCGTTGTTGTCGTCGCCGGTGCCGGCGATCGACGACAGCGTGAATGTGCCGTTGACGCCGAAGATGATGGTGTCGGTGCCCGGCGTGTTGTTGGCCGCGGTAATCGCCTCGCGCAGCGAGATCAGGCCGTCGGCGCCCGGGTTGGCGATCAGCAGTTCGATCGAGCCGACATTGCCGTCGTAGGCGTCGGCGGTGGTCGAGACGATGAGCGGTCCGTTGGATACATCGGTCACCATGACCGCGATCGCCTGCGTATCGCTGTGAGTGCCGTCGCTGGCGCGCACGATGACGTCGTAGATGTTGTTCGCGCCCGCGTCGAGTGGTGTCTCGAAGTCCGGCGCATTTCGAAAGCGCAATACGCCGGTGCCCGAATCGATCTGGAACAGGGCCGCGTCGACGCCACCGGCGATGCTGTAGGTCAGTGACGACGTGTCGTAGTCGATGGCCGTGACCGTCGTCACATGCGTCGTGTTCTCGGCGATGGCCACGCTGGCGGTGGCTCCGCCGCCGTTGCTGATGATGACCGGCGCGGCGGTCGGCGCGACATCGGCAAATGTCCGGCCGACCCGGATCTCGTCCAGGTAGGAGTTGTTGCTGCCGATGAACACGGTGCCGGCGGTGACGCTCAGGCGTGTGAATGTGCCGAGGTCGAAACTCGCGCTGGCCGTCGACGCCGAGTCCGGTGCGTTCAGGCCCGGCGTGGGGTTGACATACAGCGTCAACACATCGTTGCCGGCCAGGTGTTCGATCCTGAGCACCAGCAGCGTATTCTGGCCATTCACCGCATTCAGGCCCGACACCGCGTTGCCGCTGGTGCCGGCAACCCCGACGACGAACTTGTTGCCCTGGCTCAGGCCGGCGAATCCGACCGTGGCCGAGCCGCTGCCGAATTCGATGCCCGTGTAGTTGGATCCACCGGTATCCGGCTGGACGATGAAACTGATCCAGGTCGTCGTGCCGTTGGCACCGATGCTGGTGCTCAGGTCGCGGGTCGCGGTCGCCGACGATGGAAACAGGAAGCTGGAGAGCTGGAACTGCGCCTTGCCGCCACTGACCGGCAACAGGCCGGTCGGGTCGCTCAGGCTGCCGCTGGACAGTCGGATCGACGAGCCGCCACCGGACCAGTTGCCGGCCCAGCCGGTTCCGCCGCCGCTGCCGCTCAGGTTGCCGCTGGTGCCCATCGGTGTGTCGGCCAGCAGCGTCGAGGTGGCCTGCCGGAGTTGCACGGCGATCGATGCCCAGTTGAGGTTGGCGCTGGTCAGGCCGTTGCTCATGGTCACGGACGTCGCGCCGACTTCGCGGGTGGAAAGTCCGGACAGGGCCGCGGCTCCGGTGCCCTGGGTCTGCGCGAAGTTCTGGGTCTGGTTGGCGCCGAGCGCGAACGACGAGACCTGGCGTGCCCCCACGATGTCGACCACCAGGTCGCCGCTGCTGGCCGGAACGACCACGCTGGCCGTGGCGCTGTTGCCGCTGCCCTTGACGGCGGCGCCCAGTGGCGTGGACTGGTCGACACCTGAATACGAGGTGGCACCCGCCACCAGCGTGGTGGCCGAACTCAGCGTCACGTTGACGGTCCCGGCGGCGACCGTCGGCGCGACCAGCGACCACAGTTCGACGCGAACATGGTCGGTCGGCGAGTTCTGCGTGGCGACCAGGGTCAGCGCGGTGCCGTTGTAGGTCACCGCCGTTGCGCTGCTCGAGCTGTTGCCCAGCACCAGGCTGACCAGCAGCAGGCGGTCGCTGCCGCCGTTGACGTTGTGCGCGAAATTGAAGCTGGTGGTGGCCGTGGTCGTGCCGTCCGAACTCTGCGAGGTCAAGTCGACGGCCAGCGTTCCGGCCCAGGACTGCTGTCCCGCGGCCGTCATCGCCGTGGCCGCCTCGATCCGGCCGGTGGCGAACTCCAGTGCCCAGTTGCCGCCCGATGCCTGGGCTCCGGTCAGGTCGGTGCTGGCGGCGACATCGGCGCCGGTCAGCAGCGCCAGGTCGCGCACCAGCTGCTGGCCGACGCCGGTCTGCGCGAAATCGCAGCCGTACAGCAGCAGGTCCGCATCGGCCGTCAGCGCGCCGGACCAGCCGGCGATGGTGTCGGCACGCGCCAGTAGCGCCTCGGCATCCAGCCGGGTGTTGCCCAGTTGCATCACACCATCGCTGCCGTGTGCCAGCACATGCACGGCACCGATGTCGCTGCGTCCGGCCAGCGTGCGGCCTATCAGTTCCAGGCCGTCCTCGTCGGCGGCGATGGTGACGATCTCCAGGGCCCGGCCGGCCGCCTGTTGCGCGCGCAGATCGGCCAGCAGCGTGTCCGCATCGGGCACCGAGAGGTCCACGAAGGCGATCTCGTTGCCGCGCTCGAGCGGCTCATTGGCCGATGCCTGTTGCACCGGCTGCTGCAGCGCAAGGCCGTTGCCCATGTCGGACACCAGCAACGGCGCCAGATCGGCCGAATGCAGGATGCGCTCCTCCATGGTCTCGCAGACCGGACGGAGGGGCAAGGGCAGGGACATCGCAGCGGCGCGCGCGTGCCGGCGACCGTCAGCGCGAGGGGGTCCGCGGTGCCGTCGCGTCCGGACGGTGCACGGCGGGCGCGGGTTTGGGCCGGGTGATCGTGGTCGCGGGCCCGTTCGGCCCCGCCGGCGCGGTCGGCTCCAGCACCTCGGCGCCGGGCACGTCGGCCTTGCAACGCAGGCCCGCGGGCAGCTGGTAGTCCGGGTTGGGCAGGGACAGGCGGACGCGGAAGCTGTTGCTCGCGGCATCCAGCACCCGGTCGACGTGGCGGACCGTGGCGGTGACCGGCTGGGCATCGGGCAACTCCGGCAGCACCTGGATGCGGTCGCCCTTGGCGAGCTTGCCGTACAAGGCGGTGGGAACCAGCAACTCGACCCGCAGCGGATCGATCACCGCGACCCGCAGCATCGGGCGTTCCTCGACCCGTTCGCCCTGGTTGACGAAACGCTCGACGACGACGCCGGAGAACGGGCTGCGCACGGTGCGCAAGGCGAGCTGGGCCTGTGCGACCTTGCGCTCCTCGACCCAGATCTGCCGCTGGCTTTCGACCTGCTTGAGCTTCTGGCGCGCCACTTCGGCTTCGCCGCGCGCCTGATCGACGGCCTGCTGTGACACGAATTTCTGTGCCACCAGGGATTCGGCCCGGCGCACCTTCTGCTGCGCCAAATCGAGGCTGGCCTGCGCGGCCAGAATCTCGGCATCGACGCGGGACCGGGTGTCGGCCACGCCCATGTTGGCGCGTTCGACGTCGCCGCGCAGCGTGATCAGGCTCTGGCCCGCCTTGACGTTGTCGCCACGCTCCACGTGCAGCCGCTCGACCAGGCCGACCACCTGGGAGCCGACGTCGGCGACACGATCGGGTTCGATCAGGCAACCGACGGACCGTGTCATGGTCGATCCGACCCTGGCACCGGGGGTCGCGCCCCAACCGCTCAGGGGCAGCAGCAGCGCCGCCACCAGGGCCACGGGGCCATGCATGCGCAGCCTCAACAGGCGTCGCGCGGCTGGCGTGGGTCGGATTTCGATTGCGGAATCAGGGCCTGGGACGAAGGGCCGTCGTGGTCCGGGAGAAGGCGCAGAGATCACCAGTGGTCGTAAGTCCATCACGCAAGCATAGTTGGCGAACATTCCGTCGATGCCCGAAAAAGCGGCCGGATCGCCGCCTGGCTCTGATCTCTGGCTGCGCGGGGCGTCGGGAACGCTCGTGAAATCTCCCGGTGGCGGCATGATAGCAGCGCCGATCGGCCGCGGCCAAGGGCGAAAATCACGTGGAACGACCCGCAAATGCGAGCCTGCGTTCCCATTCGAGGTCCTGCTGCAGCAATTGGCGTCGCAGGGTCGTGCGTCGCCGGTCTTCCTGCCACTGCGCCAGACGCCGGGCCGCGTCCAGCAGATGGCCGCCGATCCGTCCGTTGCGCGCGAGTGGCCAGGCGGCGCCCATGGACAGTGCCGACATGCCGACGGCCTGCGCCGCGTCCTGCGCCATCCAGTGTTCCTGGCTGCCCGGATCCCCATGGCGCGCGGCCCGTCCGGCCAATTGGCGGTCGAGTCGGCGCGACGGATTGTGCTGGCATGACAACACATGCAGGCCGCCGGCCGCAAGCGCGGCGGCGTCCGGTTCGATGTCGGTTCCGCGCCCGGCCATGCGCGTGGCCACGGTCACGCTGGCGGCCTGCCCGGCGCGGGCGACGATGTCGGCTTCCTGCGCATCATTGAGCGCATTGAGCACGCGATGCGCCAGTCCCGCGGCCTGCAATCGATCTGACAGCTGTTGTGAATCCGCAACACTATCGGTCCCCACAAGCACGGGGCGGCCCTGCCCATGCAGTTCCTGGACCCGTTGCACGACCGCATCGAGCAAGGTGTCGCGGTCGGCGAACAGGCGCGTGGGCAGGGTCCGGCGGCGTGACGGTCGGTGCAGCGGGATTGCGACCACCTGCATGCCGTAGACCGCACGCAACTCGGCTGCGGCCTCGCGCAAGGTGCCGCTGATGCCGCACAGGCGCCAATACCGCTGGAAGAAGCGCTGGAACGTGGTCTGAGCCACGGTCTCGGTTTCCGGCGGCGGACTCAGGCCTTCCTTCAGCGCGACCAGGGTGTGCAGGCCCCGCGACCAGACCCGTCCCGGCGCGACCCGGCCGGTGACTTCGTCCAGCAGTTCGATCGCGCCGTCGCGCACCAGGTAGTGTGTGTCGCGTTCGAACACATGCAGGGCGGCCAGTGCGGCGACGACCGCTTCGCGCCGATAGCGTGGCCGGCGCCAGGGCCCGTCCAGCGCCGATGCCAGCTGCGCCAGCCGGGCTTCGCCTGCCGCGGTCAGGGCTGCGTGGCGGTCGCGTGGCCGCACCGTGAAGTGCTGCGGCGCATCGAGCTTGCGTGCCAGCGCCAGTGCCTGCCACAGGAAGGCGCGGCGCGCGGCATGCGGGGCGGCCTGCGACAGGATCAGTGGTACGTCGGCCTCGTCGAGCAGGATACTGTCGGCCTCGTCGAGCAGGGCCATGCACAGGCCTTGCATCAGCGGCGGGGTTGCGGCCATGCGTGTGCCTAGGCTTCTGGCCGCATGGTGGTAACGATGGTGCGGGCCCAGCGCCTGGCGGTCGCGCAGGAAATCGAAGGCCAGGTCCTTGGCGGTGGCGTAGACGATGTCGTGGCGGTAGGCCGCGCGCCGGGCCTGCGCATCCATGCCGGCGTCGACCAGCGCGGCCACGCGCAGGCCCAGGACGCCGAACAGCGCAGCCATCTGATGGGCGTCGCGGCGTGCGAGGTAGTCGTTGGCGGTCACGACATGGACCCGCATGCCGGCCAGCGCCGCGACGGCGGCCGCCATGGCGATGGCCAGGGTCTTGCCTTCGCCGGTGGCCATCTCCGCCATGTGGTTGTCGAGCAGCGCGCCGGCGGCCATCAACTGGGTCGCACGCGGTTGCAAGCCGAGTGCGTCGCACGCACAGGCCGACACCACGCCCAGCGCGCGTGCCGTCGTTGCGTCGCACAGGCCCCGGCGGCGCAGCTCGGTGCGCAGCGCGCCCAGCGCGACGGGGCGTTGTGGCGCCGGCAGGGCCTGCCACTGCGTGGCGTGGGGTACGGCGGCGCGTGCCAGGGCACGGCACCGGCCCAGCGCCGAGCGCCATCCCAGTCCGCGCGCCGGCGGCGCCTTGTCGGCGTCGCCTCGCTGCGGATATGGCCCCCACATCGGACCGGGTGCCGGCAGCAGGTGCACGAGATCGGGTGCCATGGACGCGGGCCTTCGCTTTCTACAGTTGCGGGTTGAAACGGCGCACCACGGCGCGTCGCAACGCGCTCGCCCATTGCAGCACCAGCGGTGCGGCACCGGCGTCGAATCGCACCCAGGCGCGCTCGCCGATGCGCTGCAGGCTGCCGGCGGCGTCGTCCTCGAGCTGGACGTCGAGCACGACGACCGGTTCGCGCGCCGTCAGGCTGTCGGCGTCCGAAGGATCGGTGACGATGTCGCCGCCATGGCGGTCGGCCAGCGCCGCACTGGGCAACTGCGACACGGCGGCCCGGCTGTTGCGCAGCACCGTGGCCGCGTGACGCGTGCCGGGGCTGGAGCTCAGGCGTACCGAGACCGGGCCGGCGGCATCGTCCAGGTCGCCGGCGCGGGTCTCGGGCACCGCGACGCGCACGATCGGGGCCGAGCCGTCGAGCAGGTGGCCGAACAGGTGGCCGCGCAGCAGAAACTGCCCCGACAGGTCATGGGTCTGTGCCAGCACCAGGCGGCCCGGCACCTGTGCGCGCACGGTCAGCGACGCGATGCGCTCGCGCAGCCGCGCCAGCGCGGATTGCGCCGCCCGCAGTTCGGCGAGGGAGTCGGCGCCGCGCGTGGCGTTGCCGCCGGCCTTGGGGCCGGGCAGGGCCTGCAGCAGCTCGGCCTCGAGGGCGCCTACCCGGGCCGCCTGGCGTGCATGTTCCGATTCCAGCTGCGGGCTGTGCAGTTGCAGCACGATGTCGCCGGCCTGCAGTGGCTGGCCGTCGCGCGCCAGCTGGGCTTCGACGAAGCCCGCCTCCTCGATGCGCAGCTGGGCCTGGTCCGGCGGCCAGGCCACGCCCATGACGACCGTCGAGCGCGGCCACGGCGACACGACCAGCGCCACCAGCAGCGCGCCGCCGCCCATGACGACGCGACGCCAGCGCCGGCTGCTGCCGTGTTGCGACAAGGCCGCGCGGCGCAGCTGCGACAACACCCGGTGCAGCGGCCGCAGCAGCACCTGCCAACCCAGCAGCAGCGCGGCCGCCACGCCGAACATGAAGGCGATCTGGCCGAGCCAGAACACGGCCAGCGTCGCGATGAACAACAGCATCAGCCAGGACAGCGGCGCATACGCGGCCAGCCACTTGGCCTCGCCGCGGGCCACCGGCATGGCCTCGGTGTGTGCAGTGCCGAGCAGGCTCCGGCGCAACTGGTCCATCCACCATTGGCGGCTGCGCGGGCCCAGGTTGGGCAGGCCGAGGGTGTCGCACAACACGTAATAACCGTCCAGGCGCTGCAGCGGGTTGCCATTGAACAGCAGTGTCGACACGCCGGCCACGACCACGACGACGAAGGAGATGTCGCGCACCAGGCCATCGTCGAGCGCCACCCACAGCAGCAGCGCCATTGCGGCCAGCGCGAGTTCGGTCAGGATGCCGGCCGCGCTGACGGCGATGCGCGCACGGCGCTCGGGGAAACTGGTGGCGGCCGAGGCGTCCACATACGGCACCGGCATCAGCAGCATCAGCGTCACGCCGGCCTGTCGCACCTGGCCGCCCCAGCGCCGCACCGCCAGGCCGTGCGCGATCTCGTGCATCAGCTTGATCGGCAGGTAGGCCAGCGCCGCAAGCAGCACAAAACGCGGACTGGCCATCCAGTGCTGGCCGTATTCCCACAGCCGGGGCGCGTGCTGCAACAGCAGCGTCCAGGCCACCAGTTGCAGCGCGATCCAGCACCACAGCGCCACACGCGAGAACAGCAGGTTCTGCAAGGGTTCGAGCCGGCGCAGCAGGGGTGCGGGATTGCCCAGCGGGATCCGCCAGGCCAGCAGGTTGGCACGCCCGCGCGGACGCGCCACCGAGTCGAGGTGCGGCAACATGGCGTCGAAGTCGGCCGCTTCGTCGAACTGCACCAGGGCCGCTTCGCGCAACTGCGCCAGCAGCTCGATCACCTCGTCCTGCGTGGCGGCCTCGTCGTCACGTTGCAGCGACTGGTCCCACAGCTGCTGCACGGTGCGGCGCCCGTCCAGCCGTGCCGCAATGCCATAAGCCGCCCGATTGAGCCGCACGCTGCGGCCGCTGCCGGGATCGGCCATCAGGTACCAGGTCTCGCCGCGCAGCTGTTGCCGGCGCAGCCGCAGCTGGCTCGACAGGCGCGGGCGCAGCCTGGCGACCCGATGCCAGCGGTTGCTGTGCACGCTGCTCATGCGCACGCACCCCGGCGCCGGATCATCCGATCCATGACCACCAGGCAAGGCGCGCGCGCGCCGCGAGGCGGCCGAGCCAGGTCCACAGCAGTGGCTGGCGCCCGACCACGAGCTCGGCACGTCCGATCAGTCCGGGCCGCAGTTCCTGCGTGGCCGCGCGCAGCCGGGCCCGGACTTCGAACACGTTGCGCCCCTCGACGGCGCGGGCCAGCGGCGTCACGCGTTCGACCTCCAGCGCCTGCCCTTGCCAGGGCAGCGCCGAGACGACGAGTTGTCCGGCTTGACCCGGCCGGACCCGGGCGATGTCGGTCTCGTCGACCTGGATCACGACCCGGTAGCCGTCGGTGCTGGCCAGCGTCAACAACGCATCGCCCTGGTGCACCGGCGCGCCGATCGACTGGCTCAGGTCGCCTTGCACGACCAGCGCGTCGAACGGGGCCGTGATGCGGCTGCGGCTGCGCAACTGCTCGATCAGGTCGAGCTGGGCCTGGGCCTCATTGACCCGGGCGAAGCTGGTAGAAGCTCCGACCCGGTCGGACTTGGCCATGGCCGCGGCATAGGCGTTCTCGTGTTGCGCCCGCTGGCTGATCCAGCGTTCGTGCTCGAGCTGCAGGTCCTCTTCGATCAGGTCGACCAGCGGATCGCCTTGCCGGACCCGGTCGCCCGGCCGGACATGGGCGGTCTTGATGAAACCGTCGGTGGGCGCCGACACCACCCGTTGTTGCGCGCCTTCGACGCGGGCCCGGCCGCCGACGGCATGTTCCATCGGCACGGCGGCGATGAACAGCAGCGCCAGCGCGGACGCGGCAAGCGCCGTGCGACGTGTCCGGTGCCCGGGTTCGCGCAGCGATGCCCATGTGCGCGCCAGGCCCTGGCGGGCCCGCCGGTGCCAGGGCATCTCGCTGCGCGCCATCCAGCGCAGGGCCGGTGCGGCGAGCAGCAGCAGTTGTTCGAGCCGCTGCATCTGCTGTGCGTCCGGCGCCGGCCCGTGGTGGCGCTCGACGCAGACGGCCGCGAACGGCTCGCCGTCGAACCCGAGCGGCAGCGTTGCCACGCTGCCGCCGACCTGGCGCTGCAGCAGCTGGTGTTCGAGCGCAACCGCCTGCGGGGCCAGGTCGCCATCGGATGGCGCGCCGGAGCAGACCAGCGCCAGCGCCTGTTCGAGCGCCTCGTCCATGGCGCCGAGCACCTGCGCGGCCGGCTCGGCCTGCGGTTGGGACGGGTCCAGGTCGGTGCTGGCGAGCAGCCGGGTGCGCGCGCCTTCGCGCAGGCCGAACGAGACACGGTCGAACTGCAGGTCGTGGGCCAGCGCCGCCACCAGGCGATGCGCGGCGGACGCGAGCGAATTCGCCGACAGCAGGTCGGCATACAGAGCCAGCGCCGATGGCGCGCCGGCGTCGTCGGCCGGGGCCTCAGCCACCACAGCCGGGCCCGCGCTCGGGGTGGCAGGCAAGCGGTCGCAGCAGGGTTTTCACGAGGGTGGGCATGGGCGGCATCGCAAGCAGGCGGGAGCCGGCCCGGAACCTGCTAGCGGGCCGGTACGGCATGGCAGGCGGGTATCGGATGGGTGGCCCGTCGTCACAACGATCGATTCTAGTGGGCCGAAGCCGGAAATCGGTGCAAGATGCACCGGATCGGGGCGCTGGAGCGGAGTCGATGTGCTCATGGTTTGTTCTGATGTGACCGTCCCGCGATGCCGTTATGCTGGTTCTGTTGGAGTATGTTCGCCATGAACGATAACGAAACTGGAGTAGCACCATGTACAAACGAATCCTGATGGCCTACGACGGCTCCGAGGCCGGCCAGCATGCCTTGCTCGAATGCCAGGACCTGATGCAATGGACCGGCGCGGCGCTGACGCTGGTGGCGGTGATGCCGCACCACATCGACTTCATCGGCGCCGAGGGCGGCTTCTACGACCCGCAGATCACCGAGCGCGAGAAGGAGAACTACAAGCGCATCCTCGACCAGGGCTTGCAGGTGCTTTCCAAGGCCGGATTCGCCGCCAATGGCGAGGTGCTGGTGGGCGAGACCATCAGCGAGATCACCAACTACGCCGCCAAGATCGAAGCCGACCTGATCGTCGTCGGCCACAAGCACCTGGACAGCTGGGCCGCGCGCTGGTGGCGTGGCTCGAGTTCCAGTGCGCTGATCGAACAGGCGCATTGCAGCGTGCTGGTGGCGATCACCAAATAAGTGAACTATTGCCGCCTTAGGGTTTTGTGAGGATTGCGCTAAGCAGTTCTTAAGAAGGCCACGAAGCTCCTGTTCCTAGACTGCCGGCACGGTTGTGCGGTTGTGTCGGCGTTGTCGCGCCGGGCCGCACGAACCCGGTTGACAGACCGCGGGTCTGGGAAGGATTTTTCGTGAACAACAACGCACTGGAACAACAACAACTGGCCCTGGCGCAGGGTGTCGGGCGCGTCGATCTGTACGGCAGCATCCACAAGGCCTTGCGCATGATGATGTGCGACACGCTGGTCGCGCTCGGACGGGTCGACGTCGATGACGACCGCGACGTCGTGCGCTGCGCGCAGCGCGTGTTCGAACTGCTGGAGGTCTGCCATGCGCACCTGAGCCACGAGAACCGCTTCGTGCATCCAGCCCTGCATGCGCGAGCCGAAGGCAGCAGCGACGCCGCCGCGCGCGACCATGCCGGGCACGAGCGCCACATCGTGCAGCTGAGCCGCATGGCCGGCGCGCTGGTCAAGTCCGATGCCGCGCAGCGCGGCTTGCAGCTGACCGGCCTGTACCGGGCGTTGTCGCTGTTCGTGGCCGAGAACTTCCAGCACATGGCCGAGGAGGAGACCCGCCACAACCCGGTGTTGTGGGCGCATTACAGCGACGCCGAATTGATGGACCTGCACAACGAACTGGTGGCATCGATCGCGCCGCCCGAGATGCTGGCCACCATGCGCTGGATGGTTCCGGCCTGCAACCCGTCGGAGCGGGCCGAGATGTTGTGCGGCATGCAGGCGCAGGCGCCGCAGGCGGCGTTCGAGGCCGTGCTCGACACGGTCCGGCCGCATCTGGACGACCGGGAATGGGCGTCGCTGGCACAGGCGCTGGGCCGCGCGCCGCAGCCGGGACTGGTCGGCGCCGCGGGCTGACCGGGCCGGTGGCTTCAGCCCGCCTGGTCGAGCAGTTCGAGCCGGTGGGGCACCAGCAGCCGGAACCGACCGCGGCCGGTCTTCTCGATCCGGATGGAGGCCGCATGTTCGGCCAGCCGGCGCTGCAGCAGCAGCAGCCGTGCCTCCAGGTTGTCGGTGAGGTCCGGCAGGCCGATGTCCGGGTCCAGCCGCAGTTCGCGATTCGAGAATTCGCAGCGACCGAGCCGCACGTGTTCGGTCACCAGTTTCCAGAAGATCGCGCCGGCCACGCCCTTGATCAGGTAGCTGTCGTCGATGAAGACGCTGTTGTTGAGCTGGTAGCGCTTGATGCGCAACACGGTGCCGCCGCTGTTGCGGCGCCGCGGCGTGTCGGGCACCGGGCCGGGCTCGTCGCGCGCATCGCTGCTGTCACCCATCAGTTGCAGGGCCGCGCCCAGATGGGCGGCCAGCGTGACCATCATGTCTTCCTGCTCATGGTCGAAATGCAGGTCGTGCACGCTTTCGACGAACATCGCGCCCAGCACCCGGTCGCCATGGAAGATCGGCGTCGCCATCTGGCTGTGGGGTTCGAGCAGTCCGGGATAGGGTATGTCGGTGTCCAGGGGCATTTGGGGATGGTTCGAGCGCCAGCTCGAACGCACCGCGCGCTGGTACAGGTAGGCGGTCGTCATGTAGCCGATGCGTATCGGCGTGCGTTGTTCGGCCGCCACGCCGATCACGCCTTGTCCGGGGGCGATCTCCGAGCCCAGCCCGGAGGTCGCGTATCCGCAGCTCGCCACGGTGTACAGCCGTTGCGTGACCGGATCGCACATCAGCACCATTGCATGTTCGGTATGGCAGACCGCGCACAGGGTCTCCAGGGCCGTGGCCAGCAGTTCCTCGAGCGAGGTGCAGCGCGACAGCGCCTGGCTGCCGCGGCGCAGCGACGCGAGCACCGCCGATCGGGGCGCCGGCAGCGCCAGCTGCTGGCCGGGAACGGCCTCGAGCCGTTCGAGCCGGTAGATGTCGGAGCCCTGCAGCTTGAAGATGCCCGCCATGCCGCTGTGCGACGCGATGCCGGCGAGCTGGGCCTTCATGGCCTCGAAGACCGGACCGTCGGTGACGGTGTGCAGGTAGCGCAGGTGCAGCCGATAGAACGCGCCGGTGTACGGATGCGCCACCAGTACGCTGGCATGCGGGTTGGCCAGGATGTTGTGGCGCGTCTTGTTGAAGAACTGGAACGACAGCGCCACATGGTCCTCGTCGACGTAGAACACCTGCGAGACATAGGCCACGTTGGGCGTGCCGTCGGTGGCCGCCGATGCCATCACGCCCGGAATCGCGCCTTCCAGGCAGGGGCGGATGTCGGCCAGCCGGGGCGCGGGCGGCGGGTTCATGCCGCTCCCTTGTGCAGCGTACCCAGCGGCGCACCGGCCTTGGGGCCGGGTGTCTGGTCGAACGCCTCGTCGGGTTCGAAGCTCACCGCCACCATGTCCTCGAGCGGCTGCGAGAACAGGGTGCGGGTGTAGTGGGCCCCGAACCCGATCAGGGCCAGTTCCTCTTCCATCGACGCGACGTACCGCGCCAGCGCCGGCGCATCGGAGGCGTCGGCGCTGCGGATGCGGGCATTGCCGGACTTGAGCTGCACCGCGCGGTGGGAATGCGGCTGGGTGAACACCACGGCCAGCCGCCCTGTGCTGGCGATGTCCTGCAGCAATTCGCGCGACTGGCTGCGCGACAGGTAGACCGTGACGATCAGGCCGTCGACGTCGACGGCGCTGCCCATGGCCCGCATCACGCTGGGGCGCAGGTCCAGGCCGCAGGCGCTGACGATGACCGACACGCCCTTGACCATCAGGGCCAGCAGGTCGGGCGCGATCGCTGCTGCCGGCTTGCGTTTGCTGGCCGTTTTCATGCGGCTGAAGTATAGGAGCGGCGGGCCGGTCGCGGACGGAAGTTTTTACCAGTCTTCCTTGACCGCCAGCACCACATCGCGGCCGGCCGCGGCACGCGCCGCCAGCCAGGCGGTGCTGGTGCCCGCCAGTACCGTGGCGGCGCACAAGCCGGCCAGCTGGCGCCAGGGCAGCATCAGGTCCATCGACCAGTGGAAGCTCTGCGGGTTGACCACATGGACCAGGATCACGCTGACCCCCAGGCCCAGCAGCAGCCCGGCCAGCGCGCCGATGCCGGTCCAGGCCAGGCCCTCGAGCGCCACCAGGGTCAGCACCTGGCGCGGCGTCACACCCAGGTGGGCCAGCAGGCCGAACTCTTTGCGCCGCGCCAGCACCTGGGCGCTGAAGTTCGCCGCCACGCCGAACAGGCCGATGGCGATGGCCACGGCCTGCAGCCAGTAGGTGACCGCGAAGCTGCGGTCGAAGATGCGCAGCGACGTGGCGCGGATCTCGCCGGCGCTGGCCAGCTCCAGTTCGGCCGTCGGCTGCAGGCGGGCCAGCTGTGCGCGCAGCGCGGCCTGGACCGCACCGGCGTCGGCGCCGCTGTCCAGCGTCACGGCCAGTTCCGAGATCCTGTCGTCGCCGGTGACGCGTTCGAAGTCCTGCCGGTCGATCGCGATGGCGCCGAACTGGCGCCCATAGTCGCGCCAGACCCCGGCGACGACGAAACGCGGCACCGACGCGTCCTGCGCTGAAGCGGACGCGTCGGCGAACACCGCGTCGAGCGGGGTGAACGCCTGGCCGACGCGGGCGCCGTACAGCGCCACCATCGGCTCGCTCACATAGATGGCGATGGCATCGGCCGGCACCGGCTGCAGCGGGCCCACCAGGGCCAGTGCGCGTTCCGGCCGTGGCGCCAGCGGGCGGGCCAGCAACGGGACGGTCGGGCGGCCGCCGGCCAGCGTCAGCGGCACCGTGCGTGCACCCGAGACGGCCGCCACGCCGGGCAGGCCTTGCAGCGCCTGCAGCGTGTCCGGCGCGAATAAGGCCGTGGCGCCTGCGCCGCCGGCATGGCGCACGTACAGGTCGGCCGGCAACACCACGCCGAGCCAGTCCTGCACCGAGGTCCGGAAGCTGGCGACCATGACCGTCAGTGCGACCGCCAGGCTCAGTGCGGCCACCACGCCGCTGACGGCGACCGCGGCGCCGGCGCGCACACGCCGGGCCCGCTCGATGGCCAGCATCGGCAGCGCCCAGGCCGAGACCGCCGGCGCCAGTCGGCGGGTGGCGATGGCGATCAGCGAGGGCAGGGCGCTGATGCCGCCGACCAGCAACACGGCGATGGCCAGGTAGGCACCCAGCGCCATGCCCCACAGCGGCGGTACCAGCAACAGCGCGGCGCAGGCCAGCACCAGTACCAAGGCGCGCCAGGGATGATCCGGACCCTCGGCGAGCTGGCCCAGCCCCTTGAGCGTCTGGGCCGGCGGAAGCCGCGCGGCATCGCGCGCCGGCAACCAGGCGCCGGCCATCGCGGCGGCGATGCCCAGCGCGCCGTAGACCGCCGCGCTCCAGCCGTTGAACTGCAGCTCCGGTGCGACACCGCGGAAATAACCGCCGCCCAGATCGCCGCCGAGCCAGCGCAGGGCCAGCATGGCCAGTGCGGTCCCGAGCGCGATACCGAGCGCGCTGCCCAGCGTGCCCAGCCATGCCGCCTCCGCCAGCACCAGACGCAGTCGCTGGCGTGCGCCCAGGCCCAGCACGCCGAGCAGCGCAAACTGCTGGGCGCGTTTGGCCACACTCAGCGCCAGCACCGAAAACACCAGAAAGGCTCCGGTGAACAGCGCCACCAGCGCCAGCACCGTCAGGTTGACCCGGTAGGCCCGTGACAGGTTGCTGACGCTGGTGGCGGTGTCAGCCGGTGGAGCCGCGCGTACGCCGGCGGGCCATTGCGGATCGGCCTGCCATGCCGCGGCCAGGGACAACGGATCCTGGCCGGGTGCCAGGCGCAGGTCGATCCGCGTCAGCCGTCCGACCGCGCCGAACAGGTCCTGCGCGGCGCCGATGTCCATCACCGCCAGCGGGCCGCCCGCAGCCGCCACGTCGCCCCGTACCCGCAGCGCCTGTGCCTGGCGCAGGCCGCGTACCTGCACGGTCGGCATGGTGACGCTGCGCACCCCCAGGGCCTGGGCCGCGGCCGGATTGAGGAACAGCGCGTCGTGTTCGAACCACGACAGGCGGCCGGCGTCGGACACTGGCCGCGGCAGCATGTCCGGCGCGACCCGGGCGATGCGCAGCGCATCCACGCCGACGATGCGCAGCGACTCGACCGTGCCGCCCGGGGCCTGCAGCCGCACCCGTGTCTCCAGGATAGGCGAGGCCAGCGCCACCCGCGGGTCGGTGGCCACGCGTGCGAAGACGGCTTCATCGAAGTCGCCGGCGATGGCGCGCACTTCCAGGTCGGCCTGGCCGTTGACCGATCGTACGGCCTGCGCGAATTCGCTGAGTGCGGAGTTGTTGATCAGCGACACCGAAAACGCCAGTGCCACGCCGAGCATCACGGCCACCACGGCAGCGCCGTTGCGCCACGGATGGTGGCGCAGCTCCTGCCACGAGAATGTCTTGAGCAAGTCGATCACAAGCCAGTATATTGATCGGCACTATTTCACCGAGAAAGTTCCATGTCCCGCCTGCCCACATACGAAGACGTCGTTGCCGCCGCCGCGCGCATCGATGGCCATGCCCACCAGACGCCGGTGCTGCGCTCGTCCACGCTCGATGCGCGGCTGGGCGCGCAGGTGTTCTTCAAGTGCGAGAACTTCCAGCGCATGGGCGCCTTCAAGTTCCGCGGTGCGTTCAATGCCTTGTCGCGTTTCGACGCGGCGCAGCGTCGCGCGGGCGTGATCACGTTCTCCAGCGGCAACCATGCACAGGCGATCGCGCTGGCGGCGCGGCTGCAAGGCATTGCCGCGCTGATCCTGATGCCGCTCGATGCGCCGCAGGCCAAGATCGAGGCCACGCGGGGCTACGGCGCCGAGGTGGTGTTGTTCGACCGCTTCCAGCAGGACCGCGAGGCCATGGGGCGCGCGCTGGCCGCCGAGCGCGGCATGACACTGATCCCGCCGTTCGACCATGCGGACGTGATCTCCGGCCAAGGCACGGCGGCCAAGGAGTTGTTCGAGCAGGTCGGTCCGCTCGATGTCCTGTTCGTGTGCCTGGGCGGCGGCGGCCTGCTCAGTGGCTGCGCGCTGACCGCGCGCGCGGTGTCGCCGCAATGCCGGGTCATCGGCGTGGAGCCGGAGGCGGGCAATGACGGCCAGCAGTCGTTTCGCAGCGGCCAGATCGTCACCATTGCCACGCCACGCACCATTGCCGACGGCGCACAGACCCAGGCACTGGGCGCGCTGACCTTCGCCATCATCCGCCGCGACGTCGACGACGTGGTCACGGCCAGCGATGCGCAGCTGGTCGAGGCGATGCGCTTCTTTGCCGAGCGCATGAAGATCATCGTCGAGCCCACCGGTTGCCTGGCGGCCGCCGCCGTGATGCAGGGCACGCTGCCGCTGGCCGGCAAGCGGGTCGGTGTGATTGTCAGCGGCGGCAACGTGGACCTGCAGCGTTTCGCCCAACTCGTGGCCCAGCCATGATCGCGGCCGACATGTGCGCGGCGCTGCCGCCACCCGGCATGCGGCGGCGCCAGGCCGAGGCACCGGGTGGCGTCCGGTGGATGCCGCGCATCGCGGCTGCGCTCGCAGCGCTGCTGCTGGCGGCTGGCGCATCGGCCCAGCCGCAAGCGGCCTTGCAGCCCGAGGCGCTGGCGCGCGCGGCGCTGGGCGCAGAGCCTGGCTGGGCCGGTGTTGCCGTGTGGCGCGACGGGCAGCTGTCGCAGGCGACGGTGCGGCGTGACGGCGTGGACGGCCGGCTCGAGCCGGTGCCGGTCAGCGGTCCGGCGCCGCTGTTCGAGATCGGCTCGGTCAGCAAGCTGTTCACCGGCCTGTTGTTGGCGCAGGCCGTCGAGCGCGGCGACCTGTCGCTCGACGACACGATGGCGCATCTGCTGCGCGGCAAGATCGGTTTCGCGTCGCCCCAGGTGGCGGCGATCACGCTGCGCCAGCTGGTTACCCATACCTCCTGCCTGCCGCGCCAGTTCGGCCGGCTGCGCGACATGGGCGCGGTCGCCGAGCAGATTCGTACCACCCACCGCCTGCAGCTCATGGAAGCCCTGGCGTCGCAGCGCCTCGCGCAGTCCGCGCCGTGCCCCGCGCGATACAGCAATCTCGGCCTGGCGCTGGTTGGCGAACTGCTGGCCGAGCATTACGGCCAGCCGTGGGAGCGGCTGGTGGCCGAACGCATCGCCGGGCCGCTGGGCCTGCGCGACACGCTGCTGCAGCTCGGTGCCAACGCCGATCGGCTGGTGCCGGGTTGGAGCGGCGAATCCCGGGGCGAGCCCTGGCCGATGGTGGCGTTTGCCGGCGCCGGCGGCCTGCGCGCGAGTGCGCAGGACCTCGTCACGTTCGGGCGCGCCCTGCTGGCCGGTCGCGACGGGCCGCTGGGGCCGGCCGCCGAGCGCATGCTGGCGCCGCTGGCCGTCTACCAGGGGCGCGAGATCGGTTATGCGGTGTTCATCCACGGGCCACCGCAACGCCGCACCTACAGCCACGACGGGCTCACCGGAGCCTACCGGGCGCTGCTGGTGATGGCGCCCGACACCGGCGAGGTGATGGCCGTGCTGGTCAGCAATGCGCAGGCGCCGTTGCCCGAGATGGCGCAGACCTGGTGGGCGCGGCGGTATCCGGTCAGCGACCAGGCGGTGGCCGTCGAGGCCGCCGCGTTGCCGCCGCTGGCCGGTGTCTACGAGGTGCATCCCGAATTGCGCCTGTTCGTCACGGTCGTCGACGGCCGGCTGCAGGTGCGGGCGCGCGGCAGCGTGTTCCGGGCCTACCTGCCGGTGGCTCCGGACGTGTTCACCCGGCCGGCCGGCGGAGCGCGTATCGCGTTCGAGCGTGGTGCCGGCGGTGCGGTGGCCGGCCTGACGCTGGAGCAGGCCGGCAACCGGTATCGGGCCGCCCGCACGTCCGACCCCGCGCCCCGGCCCGAGGTGCTGGCGCAGGGGCGTGCACAGGACTACGTCGGCCGGTATCGGAGCGCGGCCGTCGATGGCGTCGCGATCGGGTTCAGCGTCCGGTCCGAAGCCGGTCAGCTGCTGGTGCGGTCGTCGCGCTTTCCATGGGAGCCGGTGTTGCCGCTGCAAGGGCAGGCCGATCGTTTCCGCTACGACATACCGGGGGCGGAGCTGCAATTCGAACGGGACGCACAGGGCAAGGTTGTGGCGATGGTGTTGCACCAGCGCGGCGAACTGCGCGCCAATCGCGTCGACGCGCAACCGTGATCGCTGCCGACCGTGCCGGCCCGCCGTCCGGCGCAGGTGGCGTCGGCTTTGATCCTCGTCAAAGCCGCGCGCGGATGCGGCGCACGGCCACTTGAAACCGCGCCCGGGGCCTGCAGATAGTCGGGAGACGGCACCGGGTGGTGCCGCCCCAGACCGATGTGCAAGGAGTAGACAACATGAATTCGCTGATGACCCGTGGCAGTTTGTTCGACGACTTTTTCCGTGACGTGGCCCCTGGTTTCTACGTCAGGCCGCTGCATGGCGACGCATTGCCGGCGCCGTCGCAGATCAAGGTCGACGTGAAGGAATCCGACAAGGCCTATACCGTGCAGGCCGAGGTGCCGGGCGTGCCCAAGGACGACATCCATGTGTCGATCGAGGGCAACGTGGTGACGCTGCGCGCCGAGGTGAAGCAGCAGGACCGCCAGACCCAGGACGAGAAGGTGCTGCGTACCGAGCGGTACTACGGTTCCGTGGCGCGCAGCTTCCAGCTGCCCGGCGACATCGACCAGGGCAACGCCAAGGCGAAATACGACAACGGCGTGCTGACGCTGACGCTGCCCAAGAAGCTGGGCGGCGGGTCGCAGCGGCTGGCGATCGAGTGATGCCGCGGCGTTGATCGCCTACAATCCGCCCATCACCGGGGGTGTCGCCGGGGCCCATCTGGCCGCGGCGACTGAGAGATACCCCACTCACCTGATCTGGGTCATGCCAGCGTAGGGAGCGTGATGAGATGGGTCTTTCGCACGCGAAGGTCCGTTTTTTCAGGCGCCCGAGGCCGGCGTTTTGAAAGGATGGACGGCATGTTGCGAAGGACCTTTTCTTTTGGCGCGGGCGCTGCGCTGGCATTGACGGCCGC
This sequence comes from Comamonadaceae bacterium G21597-S1, assembly GCA_027214345.1. Taxonomy (GTDB): domain Bacteria; phylum Pseudomonadota; class Gammaproteobacteria; order Burkholderiales; family Burkholderiaceae_C; genus CAISIP01. The sequence goes on along the minus strand of JAPWHR010000002.1, from coordinate 278,238 downwards.
ACTGGCCGGCGCCGGCGCTTCGGCGCAGGAACTGCGCGTGCTGGTACACGGCTCGTTCTCGCTGCCCAAGCCGCTGCTGGCGCAGTTCGAGGCCGACGCCGGCGTCAAGCTCGGCATCATCAAGGGCGGCGACGCCGGCGAGATGCTCAACAAGCTGATCCTCACGCGCGCACAACCCATCGCCGACGTCGTGTTCGGCATCGACAACGCGCTGGTATCCAAGGCCGTGGCGGCCAACGTGCTCGAACCCTATGCCGGACCGGCGGCGACCCGCGCGGCGGTCGTGCCGCTGCCGGGGCCGGTGGTTGCGGTCGACTACGGCTACGTGAACCTGAACTACGACAAGGCCTGGTTTGCCAAGAGCGGCCTGGCGCTGCCGAAGTCGCTCGACGACCTGGCCCTGCCGGCCTATCGCGAACTGCTGGTGGTGCAGAACCCGGCCACCTCCAGCCCCGGCTACGCCTTCCTGCTGGCCACCGTCTCCGGCCTGGGCGAGCAGGCCGCGTTCGACTGGTGGGCGCGCATGCGTACCAACGGAGTCAAGGTCGCCAAGGGCTGGAGCGAAGCCTATTACACCGAGTTCAGCCGCAACGGCGGCAGCCGTCCGCTGGTGGTCAGTTACGCCAGCAGCCCGGCGGCCGAGGTGTTCTACAGCAAGGAAAAGATCAGCGAGCCGCCGACCGGCAGCCTGTTCCTCAAAGGCGGCGTGTTGCGCCAGGTCGAAGGGGTTGCGCTGGTGCGTGGCGGGCAGCAACGCGAGGCGGCCGGCCGCTTCATCGAGTTCATGCGCTCGCGGCCGGTGCAGGAGGCCTTGCAGACCACGATGTGGATGTTTGCCGCCGAACCCGGCGTGGCCCGGGCGGACGTGATGCGCCATGCCGGCGAGCCGGCCGCGTTCGAGGATCCGGCCAGTGACGTGGTTGCGCGCAACGGCACCGACTGGGTCAGCCGCTGGACGCGGGTCGTGCTCAAGTAAGTCGCCCGGTCATGGACCAGCGCCGGTTGCCATGGGGCCTGCCAGCCGTGTGGCTGGGGGCCGTTCCGGCGGCGTTCCTGGGCCTGGTCATGGTGGCGCCGTTGGTGCGCCTGGCGACGGAGGCCGCAGCCGGTGCCCACGGCCAGATGGTGGCCGAACTCTGGACCGACGACTACCTGCGCTGGCGCATCGTCTGGTCCTTCGTGCAGGCGTTCGCCACCTGCGTCGCCGCCCTGGCGCTGGGCCTGCCCGTGGCGTGGGTGCTGGCGCGGTTCCAGTTTCGCGGCCGGGCCCTGGTGCTGCGCCTGCTGATGTTGCCCTTCGTCGTGCCCACGCTGGTGGCTGCCATGGGCGTACTGGCCTTGTGGGGGCCGCGCGGCTGGATCAGCGGCTGGATGGGCGTGGACCTGCAGGACACGCCGTGGCTGCTGCTGTACGGCAACCTGTTCTTCAACCTGTGCCTGGTGGTGCGCGCCGGTGTCGATGCGCTGGGCCAGGTCAGCGCGGCGCGGGTGGCCGCCGCGCGCACGCTGGGCGCCACCCCCTGGCGCGTGTTCTGGCGCGTCGAATGGCCGGCCATCGTGCCCTGGCTGGCGTCGGCGCTGTGCCTGGTGTTTCTGTATTGTTTTTCCGGTTTCGGCCTGGCCCTGGTGCTGGGCGGCCAGCGTTACGCGACCGCCGAGGTGGAGATCTACACGCTGGTCGCGCACGAGCTCAAGCTGGCACAGGCCGGGGTGCTGGCCCTGTGCATGGCCTTGCTGACCGGCCTGGTGGCGCTGGCCTATGCGTGGATCGAAAAAGGCCTGTCCACGCCCGCTCGCGCCGACCTGATCGCGTTGCGCAGGCCCGCCGGCATGGGCGCCTGGAGCGCCGTGGCGGCGGCCCTGCTGATCCTCGGCGTGTTCTGTGCCGCGCCCTTGCTGGCCATCGTGGCGGGTGCGGCGGCGGCGGGCTTCGACGCCTGGGCCAGTGTGTTCGATGCGGACAGCCTGCACGCGATCGGGAATACCTTGCGTTTCACCACCGTGGCGTTGCTGCTGGCCACGGTGCTCGGTGTCGCGCATGCCCTGGCGGCGCGTCGGTCGGTGTGGTTGCGCGCCAGTGCCTTCCTGCCCTTCATCGTCTCGCCGGTGACGGTCGCCTTCGGTCTGTTGCTGCTGTATCCGCGCTGGAGCGCCAGCATGCTGATGCTGGTGGCGGCGTATGCCTTGCTGGCGTATCCGTTTGTCGCCAAGTCGCTGGGCGCGGCGCTGGACCAGTTGCCGGCGCACCTGACCCAGGCCGCGCGCACGCTGGGCGCGACACCGTGGCGGCTGTTCTGGCGTGTGACCCTGCCGCTGGTGGCGCCGTCGCTGCGCCGCGGCATGGCATTTGCGGCCGCCACGGCGCTGGGCGAGTTCGCGGTGACGCTGTTCCTGTCGCGTCCGGAGTGGGCTACGCTCACGACGCTGATCTACGAGCGGCTCGGCCGCCCCGGCGCGGCGAACCAGGATGCCGCGCTGGTGCTGGCCACGCTGCTGATGCTGCTGGCCCTGGCCGCGTTCATGCTGATCGAGCAGCCGGTGGCGGCCCGGACGATGCCGCGGCCCCGGCCGGCGGGAGTCGGCCATGCTTGAGCTGCGCGGCATCCGCAAGGTATTCGACGATCATGCGGGTGGGCACTGGGTGCTGGCCGACGGCCTGGACCTGCAGGTCGCGCCCGGCCAGACGGTGGCGGTGCTCGGTCCCTCGGGCAGTGGCAAGAGCACCTTGCTCAAGATCATCGCCGGGCTGGAAGCGCAGGACGGCGGCAGCGTCGCGTTCGACGGCGTCGACCTGGCCCGCGTGCCGCCTGAACGCCGCGGCTTTGCGCTGATGTTCCAGGACTTTGCGTTGTTCCCGCACCTGAACGTGCTCGACAACGTGGCCTTCGGCCTGCGCGAGCAAGGCCTCTCGCGCAGCGCGGCGCGCGAACGCGCGCTGGCGATGCTGGCGGTATTCGGCCTGCAGGCCCATGCGCGCCATCGGGTCTGGAAACTCTCCGGCGGCGAGCAGCAGCGCGTGGCACTGGCGCGTGCGCTGATCACGGCACCGCGGCTGCTGCTGCTCGACGAGCCGTTTTCGGCGCTGGATGCCACGCTGCGCGCCAGCCTGCGCGCCGAGTTCGCCACCCGTATCGCCGCGGCCGGCATCGCCACCGTGCTGGTCACGCACGACGAGGCCGAGGCGCGGGCGATGGCGCAACACGGATACCGGCTGGATGCCGGACGCTTGCGGCCGTTGTGGTGATCCATCGGCGCGCCGGCCCGGTGCACCTGCATCGGGCGCGTGATGGCCGCTGCTATGCTTGCCGCCCATGCCCGCCGCGCGTTTCTCCGACCTGACCGGCCAACGCGCGTTCATGCGGTTCTGGGTGGCGCGCCTGTTCGGCACCACCGGCAACCAGATGCTGATGGTCGCGATCGGCTGGCAGATGTACGACATCACCGGCAGTGCCTGGGACCTGGGCCTGGTCGGGCTGTACCAGTTCGTTCCTGCGCTGATGTTCACGCTGGTGGCCGGCCATGTGGCCGACCGTTATCACCGCGGGCGCATCGTCGCCGGCTGCATGGTGGCGCAGGCGCTGGTGGCGGCGTTGCTGGTGGCCGCGACGACCGGCCTGGGCATGGAGCGGGCCTGGGTCTCGCGCGAATGGCTGCTGGCGGTGTCCGTGGTGCTCGGCATGGCGCGCTCCTTCCAGATGCCGGCCATGCAGTCGCTGACACCCAATCTATTGCCGCCGGCACTGCTGTCGCGCGGGCTGGCCTTCAGTTCGGCCGGCACGCAGGCCGCCGTCATTGGCGGGCCCGCCCTCGGCGGCCTGGTGTTCGTGGCCGGGGCGCAGGCGGTGTATGCCTTGTGCGCCGCCTCCTTCGGTGTCGGTTGCGCGCTGGTGTTGCTGTTGCGGTATCCGCACGCGGCGCGGCCGGGCGCGGCGTCGTCGCTGCGCACGCTGCTGGCCGGGCTGGGGTTCGTGTGGCATCGCAAGGTCCTGCTCGGCGCGGTGTCGCTCGACCTGTTCGCCGTGTTGCTTGGCGGCGCCACCGCCTTGTTGCCGATGTTCGCCAAGGACATCCTGATGGTCGGGCCCTGGGGCCTGGGCCTGCTGCGCGGCGCGCCGGCCTTCGGTGCCTTGTTGATGTCGGGGGTGTTGACCCGCTGGCCGCTGCGCCGGCGCGTCGGACGCACCTTGCTGCTGTCGGTGGCCTTGTTCGGTGCATGCATGATGGTGTTCGGCCTGTCGACGCATTTCTGGTTGTCGATGCTGGCGTTGGCGGTCTCCGGCGGTGCCGACACGGTCAGCGTCGTGGTGCGCCAGACGCTGGTGCAGCTGGACACGCCGGACGCGATGCGCGGGCGGGTCAGCGCGGTCAATTCGGTGTTCATCGGTGCCAGCAACCAGCTCGGCGAGTTCGAGTCCGGCGTCACCGCCGAGTGGATGGGGCCGGTGATGTCGGTGCTGCTGGGCGGCATCGGCACCGTACTCATCGCGATGGCGTGGACACGGCTGTTCCCCGCGCTGGCGCACCGGGACCGGCTCGACAATGGCTGACGCACCCCGAGGAAACACGCATGAACAACAATACCCCATCGAACACCGACAACACCGACAACACCGAGCCGCTGGACCTGCCGGCGGGCGATCCGCAGCCCGGTCTGTACCGCCACTACAAGGGCGGCAACTACCGCGTGCTGGGCCTGGTGCGCCATAGCGAAACCCTCGAGGTGATGGTGTTGTACCAGGCGTTGTACGGCACGCAGGGCCTGTGGGTGCGACCGCGCGCCATGTTCCTGGAGACCGTGCCACTTGCCGGCGCCACGGTGCCGCGGTTCGCGCGATTGCCCGATGCGCCGCCACCGCACACGGGTTGATTCCGCCCGCGGGTCCGGTCGGCGACAATCGCAGGATTGCGCGTCCTGCGCCTTGGCACCATCACAGGAGAACCCCCACCCATGCAGATAGCGATCATCGGCAATTCCGGATCCGGCAAATCGACATTGGCCCGCGATCTGGCGCGTACACATGACCTGGTCGGCCTGGACCTGGACACCGTGGCGTGGGAGCCGAATCAGATCGCGGTGCCGCGCGACAAGCAGCAGGCGCTGGCGCAGGTGCGCGACTTCTGTTCGCGCACGCCGCAATGGGTGGTCGAAGGGTGTTATGCCGACCTGATCCGTGCGGCCTTGCCCTATGCCGGTTTGTTGTTGTTCCTCGATCCCGGCGTGCAGACCTGCATCGCGAACTGCCACAGCCGGCCCTGGGAGCCGCACAAGTTCAAGTCGCTCGAGGAGCAGAACCGGCATTTCGAGCCGCTGCTTCAATGGGTGCGTGGTTATTACCGGCGTGACGGCGATGCGTCGCTGCGCGAGCACCAGGCCTTGTTCGACGGATTCGACGGGGACAAGCACCGGTTGACCGGCCGCCCCACGGCGCAGTCGGTCGGCGAGGCCTGCGCGCAGCCGGGGTGACCATGGCCACCGGGGAGGTGCGCGTGCGCCCGCCCGACGGTGTCCGCAGCAGCGGCACGGGCGTGCGTCGCGGCCCGTCCGATGCTGCGCGCGGGGCGGCAACCGTCTCCCTGCTGGCCGAGGTGCGCGCGTGCCGCCTGTGTGCCGACCAACTGCCGTTGGGGCCGCGACCGGTGCTGCAACTCGATTCGCGCGCGCGCATCCTGGTGGCCGGACAGGCGCCGGGACGCAAGGCGCATGTATCCGGGATACCGTTCTCCGACGCCAGCGGCGATCGCCTGCGCGACTGGATGGGCCTGACATCGGAGCAGTTCTACGACCCGGCCCTGGTGGCGATCGTGCCGATGGGGCTGTGTTTTCCCGGCACCGGCACCGCGGGCGACCTGCCGCCACGGCCCGAATGCGCCGCACATTGGCGGGCCCGGCTGCTGGCGTCGTTGCCGGCGCTGCGGCTCACGCTGGTGATCGGGCGTCATGCGATGGACTGGCACCTGTCGCGAGCCCGGAGTTCGGTCACCGCGTTGGTGCAGGGCTGGCGCGAGCACGGGCCGCATCACCTGCCGCTGCCGCATCCCAGTCCGCGCAACCATCGCTGGTTGCAGCGCAACCCCTGGTTCGCGCTGGAGTTGTTGCCGGCGCTGCGTGCGCGGGTGCAACAGGTGTGCTCCGGGACGGACTGACCGGGCCCCGACCCTGCCCACGCGGCGGCTTGGCGGTGGCTCGGGAGGCCCGGAATCCCCTGTCGAGGGGATTTGACCCGATGGCCGCACGATGGTAGTTTGTTGGCTTGGACACAACACAAGACCCGTGGCGCAGGCAGGAGCGTCGCCGGGTGGACCCGAGGGTGCGCAATGGCTGACCTGCTCGAGCCCGATACGATCGGTCGCCGAACCTGGATCGGCCTGGGTCTTGTCGTGCTGGGTACGATCGGTGTGCTCGATGCCTGGACCGGAAGCGCCTATTCATCCGCGTTGTTCTACCTCCTGCCGATTGCGCTCGTGACCTGGTTTGCGGGCCGGGGGCCTGGTCTGGCGATATGTGTCGCGGCCGCCGCCGTCTGGTTGTTGGCCGACGTGGTGGGCGACCCCGCAACCGCGTCCGTTTGGCTGGTGCGGATATGGAATGCCGGCGTGCGCCTGGGTTTGTTCGTCGTGGTGTGCCTGCTGTTGCCGGCCGTGCAGGCCTTGCGCCGCGAAAAGGAATTCGCGCGCGAGGACCCGCTGACCGGCGCAGCGAACCGGCGGCGCCTGAGCGAGGCGGTCGACCTCGAGTTGATGCGCTCGCGCCGGTATGACCGGCCAATGACGGTGGCCTTCATCGACCTCGATGGCTTCAAGATGGTCAACGACCGGTTTGGGCATGCAATGGGCGATCGCCTCTTGCGTGCCGTGGTCGACACGATTCACCGTTCGGTACGGCGCACCGATCTGCTGGCGCGTATCGGCGGTGATGAGTTCGTGTTGTTGTTGCCCGAGATCGACCAGGACGCCGCACACGTCATGATGCCCAAGCTGCAGGCGACACTGCTGGCGCGCATGCGCGAACGGAACTGGCCGGTGACGTTCTCGATCGGCGTGTTGACCTGGCGCGGCGGCGACGTCGCGGCGGAAGACCTGATCAAGGTCGCCGACCGCCTGATGTACGACATCAAGCACAACGGCAAGGACGCGATCGCGTATGCCCTGCACACGCCGGCGGCGCAGCCGCAGGGCGTGGACGGGAGCATGCCCGCGTACCAGGCCGGGGCCTGAACGCCGGGCTGTCGCCGCGCTGTTCAGTTGCCCTGGTGTACCGCCTGCAGGCGTTCCCAGTCGAACGCCACGCCGGTGCCCGGGACATCGGGTGCAACCGCCAGCTGGTCCTGGACCACCAGCGGGCGCGTGGTGTAGGTATCGATCGGGAACGAATGCACCTCGATCCAGCCGGCGTGGGGCTGGCTCGACGCCAGGCTCACGTGCAGTTCCTGCATACCGTGGCTGCACACCGGCAAACCGACGGCGCGCGCCCGCGCAGCCACCCGCAGCCAGCCGGTGATACCGCCGCAGTTGGAAGCGTCGGGCTGGATGTAGGCCAGCTTGGCATGCGCGAAGGCCAGCTCGAACTCGTGTTCGGTATGCAAGTTTTCGCCCATGGCCAGCGGCACGCCGGTCGCGTCGAAGATCGTGGCGTAGCCGGTGTAGTCGTCGGGAATCGTCGGCTCCTCGAACCACACCAGGTCGTAGGGCTTGAACGCCAGCGCCGCGTCGATGGCCTGCGGCACCGACAAGGCGTAGTTGGCGTCGACCATCAGCGCGCGGTCCGGGCCGATCAGCTCGCGCACCGCCTGCACGCGGGCCACGTCGTCGGCCAGGTGTGGCTGGCCGACCTTGATCTTGACGCCGTTGAAGCCACGGGCCAGGTAGCCTCGGGTCTGCGCCAGCAGCTTGTCGAGCGGGAAGTTCAGGTCGATGCCGCCGCAATAGGCCTTGCAACGCCGGCTGGCGCCGCCGGCCATCTTCCACAGCGCCTCGCCGCGCTGCTTGCCACGCAGGTCCCACAAGGCGATGTCGATGGCGGAGATCGCGAAAGACGCGATGCCGCCGCGCCCGACATAGTGGATGTGCCACTGCATGGCGTCGTACAAGGCGTCGATGTCCTGCGCGTCGCGGCCGAGCAGGAAAGGCTTGAGATCGTGCTCGATCATGGCCAGCACGGCGTGGCCGCCCTTGCCGCCGGTATAGGTGTAGCCCGTGCCCTCGTTGCCGTCGTCGAGCCGGATCGTCACCGTGACGAGCTCGAAATGGGTATGGTCGCCGTGCTTGGCGTCGGACAGGACTTCGGCCAGCGGCACCTGGAAGCGGCGGGCGTCGATCGACTTGATGATGGGCATGGTGGCAAGGTCTCCTTTGTGGGGGGCAGGGGGAATGATCCGCTCGGACGCCGGGCCGTGCGCATCACCATTGCGCCGAGATCACCAGCACACCGGCACCGACGAGCAGCAGGCCCGCCAGTTCCTTGCGGCTGATCTGCTCGCGGAACAGCCGGCGCGAGACCAGGTAGCTGAACAGGACCTCGACCAGTCCCAGCGTGCGCACGTCGACGGCCGGGCGCAGCGCGGTGGCCGTCATCCAGCCGATCGAGGCCATGGCGCCCATGGCGCCGGCCACGGTCGACAGCCGCCAGGCCCGCACGATGGCGGCCATGATGCCCGGTTGGCGCAGCCACAACCAGCCGCCGAGCAGCACGGTCTGCAGCAGCTGCGCCAGCAGCACGCCCAGGGCGCCGACCAGCCAGGCCGACACGCCGGGCCACTGCAGCGCGGCGCCGCGGTAACCGACGCTGGCCAGCGCGAAACAGGCACCGCTGGCCAGGCCGAACCAGGCGGCGTTGCCGCGCCAGTTCGCCAGGGCCGCGCCCGGTTCGCGGGGCAAGGAGAGCAACACGACACCCAGCGTGGCGACCACCATCGCGATCGCGGCCGCCGCCGTCGGCAGTTCCTGCAAGGCCACCACGCCGAACAGGCCGACCTGCAGCACCTCGGTCTTGGAGAACGTCACGCCGACGATGAAGTTGCGCTGTTTCATCGCCAGCAGCAACAAGGCGGTGGCCGCCAGCTGGCTGATGGCACCCCCGCCCAGCCAGGCCAGGTAGGTCGGCGAGACGTCCGGCCAGGGCATGGCGCCGGCGCCGGAAAACACGACCACCAGCAGCAGCCACAGCATTGCGAACGGCAGGCCGTACAGGAAACGCACCAGCGTGGCCGCCAGCGTGCCCAGTTCCGTGACCAGGCTGCGCTGGGCCGCATTGCGGATGGTCTGCATGAAGGCCGCCCCGACGACGATCGGGATCCAGGCCCAGCTGGCCAAGGCCGGAAGTTCCATGCCGATGTTGCCGGAGCCGTCCGGCCGCTCAGGTCGGGTAACTGCCGGGCAACAGAATGTTGCGGTCGACGGTCTGGATGTCGGTGTGGCCGCAGAAAGCCATCGTGGTGTCGAGCTCGTTGTGGATGAGCTCCAGCGCCTTCGTCACGCCGGCCTCGCCCATGGCGCCCAGGCCGTAGACCATGGCGCGGCCGATCATGGTGCCGCGCGCGCCCAGGGCCCAGGCCTTGAGCACGTCCTGGCCGCTACGGATGCCGCCGTCCATCCAGACCTCGATGTCCTTGCCGACCGCGTCCACGATGGCGGGCAGGGCGTTGATGCTCGACGGCGCGCCGTCGAGCTGGCGTCCGCCATGGTTGCTGACAACGATGGCGTCGGCCCCCGAGGCCACCGCCAGGCGTGCGTCCTCGACGTCCATGATGCCCTTGAGGATCAGCTTGCCGCCCCATTGTTCCTTGACCCAGGCCACGTCGGGCCAGGACAGGCGGGGATCGAACTGCTCGCGGGTCCAGGCGCCCAGCGAACTCATGTCGCTGACGCCCTTGACATGACCGACCAGGTTGCGGAAGGTGCGGCGTTTCGTGCCGGCCATGCCCAGGCACCAGCGCGGCTTGGTGGCCAGGTTGATGATGTTGGCCAGGGTGGGACGGGGCGGGGCGCTCAGGCCGTTTTTCAGGTCCTTGTGGCGCTGGCCGATCACCTGCAGGTCGAGCGTGAGCACCAGCGCGCTGCATTTCGCCACCTTGCAGCGTTTGATCATGTTGGCCATGGCCTCGCGGTCGCGCATCATGTAGAGCTGGAACCAGAACGGCGCGCTGGTGTTCTCGGCGATGTCCTCGATCGAGCAGATGCTCATCGTCGAGAGCGTGAACGGAATGCCGAACTTCTCGGCCGCGCGGGCCGCATGGATCTCGCCGTCGGCATGTTGCATGCCGGTCAGTCCGACCGGGGCGATCGCCACCGGCATCTTGGTCTGGCATCCGACCATGGTGGTCGCCGTGCTGCGGTTCTCCAGGTTGACGGCCACGCGCTGGCGCAGCAGGATGGACTGGAAGTCGTCCGAGTTGGCGCGGTAGGTGCCTTCGGTCCACGAGCCGGAATCGGCATAGTCGTAGAACATGCGGGGCACACGTTTTTGCGCCAGCACGCGCAGGTCTTCGATATTGGTGATCACGGGCACGGCGGACTCCTTGTTGTCGCCGGCCATGTTAGCCGCAGCGCGCCGCCGCCGTTTTGAAACCCGCTGCCGGCGCCTTGAATTTTTTTGCAGGCGGCGCCCGCACACGTGAAAAGGCCCCGGCCGGTGGGCCGGGGCCACGAGGGCTGCCGGGGCCGGGCCTGCGCCAGCGGCCCCGCAGGATCGTCAGCCCAACCGGATCGGCACGAAGATCTTGTCGCCGTCGCGCTGGATGAGCAGCGCCACCGACTTGTCGGACTTCTCCACGATGGAGCGCACCTGTTCCACGTCCTTGACCGCGGTGCCGTTGACCGCCAGCACCACGTCACCCGGGTTGATGCCGGCGCGGGCGGCGGCGCCGGCCACGGACTCGACGACCAGCCCGCCGGGCGCACCGACCGCCTGGGCCTCCTGCGGCTGCAGCGGACGCAGGGCCAGGCCGAGCCGGCCCTGGCTGGCCTGCGCGTCGTTGCGCGCCACCGTCCGTGCGGTGTCGCCGGCACTGCCCAAACGTGCGTCGATGCGTTGCGGTTGGCCCTTGCGCCAGATGTCCAGCGCCACCGTGTCGCCGGGCTTGGCCAGGCTGATGATGGCCGGCAGGTCGCCCGACGAGCGGATCGGCGTGCCGTCGACCGAGCGGATGATGTCCCCGGTCCGCAGGCCCGCCTTGTCGGCCGGGCTGCCCGATTCCACCGACGCGACCAGCGCGCCTTCGGGCCGCTCGAGCTTGAACGAGTCGGCCAGCGCCTGGTTGACCTCCTGGATCGTGACCCCGAGCCGGGCATGTTCGACCTTGCCGGTGGCGACGATCTGGTCCTTGACCTTGAGCGCCAGGTCGATCGGGATCGCGAACGACAGGCCTTGGTAGCCGCCGGTGCGGCTGTAGATCTGCGCGTTGATGCCGACCACCTCGCCGCGGGTGTTGAACAAGGGTCCGCCCGAGTTGCCCGGGTTCACGGCCACGTCGGTCTGGATGAAGGGTACCGCGCTGTCGTCGGGCAGCGAGCGGCCCTTGGCGCTGACGACGCCGGCGGTGACCGTGTTCTCGAAGCCGAACGGCGCACCGATGGCCAGCACCCATTCGCCGACCTGCAGGTCCTGGATGCGGCCGGTGGTCACCGTGGGCAGGTCCTTCGCATCGATCTTGAGCACGGCCACGTCGGTCTTGGCGTCCGAACCCAGCACCTTGGCGCTGTACTCGCGCCGGTCGGTCAGCTTGACCATGACCTGGTCGGCGTCACGCACGACATGGGCATTGGTCAGGATGATGCCGTCGGAACTGACGATGAAGCCCGAACCCTGGCCGCGCGTCGGCATCTCGCGCGGCATGCCGCCTTGCGGGCCGGGCTGGAAGCGGCGGAAGAACTCGAAGAACGGATCGTTGCCGAACGGGTCGGCGCTGCGGCCGTCGCGGGACGCGGCGGGCTGGTCCGAGGTCTTGGTGGTTCCGGTGACGCTGATGTTGACGACCGCCGGCCCGTTCTGGGCCGTGATGCGCGAGAAGTCGGGCAGGGCCATCGGTGTGGCGGCCGTCGCGGCCGGCGTGGCCGCGGCAACGGTATTGGCGGCATGGGCTGCAGGTGTGTGTTGCAGGGCGGTGACGCCGGCGCCGCCGACGATACCGGCGGCGGCCAATGCCAGCACCATGCGCGAAGGGGAGAGTGAAGATCGTTTCATGGCGACTCCTTGTACGGGAAGTTGGAATGCCATGAATATGCGACCGTGGTCTTAGACGAGTCTTAATCGGGGTCCCTTGGCGGGCGGGCCGCGCCGACCCGCCGCGGGCCGGTCAGCCCGCGCGCGCAGTCACAAACACCAGGGACGCCAGAAGGCCGCCGAGCCGGGCCGACGTTCCCAGCGTCAGGCTGGCGCCATGGCGCTCGGCGATCGCCCGGGCGATCGACAGGCCCAGTCCGCTGCCCGCCGCCTGCGGGTCGTTGCCGCGCACGAAACGTTCGAACACGCGCTCGCGCTCGTCGTCGCCGATGCCGGGGCCGGAGTCCTCGATCGACAACATGGGGCGTGTATCGCGCAGGTCCGACTCGACCCGCACGCGACCGCCGTGGGGCGTGTACTTGATCGCGTTGTCCAGCAGGTTGCGCAGCAGGATCGACAGGCTGTCGGCGTCGCCGTCGACCCAGGCCGGTGCCGTCTCGACGCACGCCAGGTCGATGGAGCGTTCGCGTGCGAGCGGCTGCATCTCGTCGACGGCCTGCTGCGCCAAACGGTTCAGATCCAGCCGCCGGTGCTGCGCCGGCTCCTGCTGCGATTCGTGGCGCGCCAGCAGCAGCAGTTGCTGCATCAGCCGGATTGCCCGGTCGACGCCCTGGTTGAGGCGGGCCACGGCCTGCCGCTGCGCCTGCGGGTCCTGCGTGCGCGCCAGCGACTGGGCCTGCAGCTTGAGCGCCGTCAGCGGCGAACGCAATTCGTGCGCGGCGTTGGCGACAAAGGCGCGCTGCGCGTCGAAACTCGCGTGCAGCCGGTCGAACAGCAGGTTGATCTCCTGCACCAGCGGCTGGATCTCGTCCGGCAGTCCCGCGTCGGGCAATGGCGTCAGGTCCTGCGCCGCACGGGCCGCCACCTGCCGGCGTGTCTGTTCCAGTGGTCGCAACGAGCGGTTGATGATCCACCACAACGCCAGCATCAGCAGCGGCGCGATCAGCGCCAGCGGCATCACGGCGCGCACCGCCAGTGCCCTCGCACGTGCCAGCCGGTCGTCCATGTTCTGCGCAATCTGTATCGTCTGCAGTGGCGTCTGCACCGAGAACACCCGGTACTGCACGCCGTTCTGGGTCACGTCGGCGAAACCGAGTACGGCCCGAGGCGGCAACACGATGCGGCTGGACTGGAACACATGGCGGCCGTCGGCGCTCCAGATCTGGATCACGTAGTCCTGTGCCGCGTCGAGCGGCGGTGCGTCGAGTGGAAAGTGGGGCAGCGCGGGACCGCCGCGCAGGCTGTTGGCCATCTGCTGCAGGTGGTAGTCGAACAAGGTGTCGGCCTGCGCCAGCGCACTGCGGTAGGCGGAGACGCCTTGCAGCATCGCGCCGAGCAGGATGGCGACCGAGACCGAGACCAGCAGCCGCCGGCGCAGCGAATGGCGTGTGGCGGCCGTCATGGCGCATCGTCCCGCGGCATGGTGTAGCCAAGTCCGCGCACCGTCTCGATCACCGCATTGCCGAGTTTCTTGCGCAGGCCGTGGATGTAGACCTCGACCGCATTGCTGCTGACCTCGTCCTTCCATCCGTAGAGCTTGTCCTCGATCTGCGCGCGTGAATACACGACACCCGGGCGTGCCATCAGCACTTCGAGCACGGCCCATTCGCGCGCCGACAGCTGGATCGGTGTCGGCGCCGCACCGCCCTGCGACAGGCGCAGCGCCTCGTGCGTGATGGGGTTGAGCCGCAGGCCGTGGATTTCGCGCACCGAGTCAGCCTGCCCGTGGCTGCGACGGATCAGTGCGCGGATGCGCGCCAGCAACTCGTCCAGGTCGTAGGGCTTGAGCACATAGTCGTCGGCGCCGGCATCGAGCCCGGCGATCCGGTCCTGTACTGCGTCGCGGGCGGTGACGATCAGCACCGGCGTGGTATTCCTGCGGGCGCGCAGGCGGCGCAGCACCTCGACGCCATCGAGCCCTGGCAGTCCCAGGTCCAGCAGCACCAGATCGAAGGTCTCGCTGCCCAGCACGCTATCGGCCGCCGCGCCGTCTCGCACCCAGTCCACGGCGAAGCCTTCGGCGCGCAGCACATCGCGTACCGCATCGCCGATCATGGTGTCGTCTTCAACCAGCAGCAATCGCACCCGTCTGGCTCCTGTCGGATCGTCCTGCGCCTATTGTGGCGCGCCGCCGCCAGGCCCGGCTGAAGCGGCGCTTAAGGCGCCGCCTCCAGGGCCCGGGGCCTGCCGGGACGCGCTCAGTCGACGCGCACGTCGATCCGGCGCGGTTGAGCTGCGGCGATCTTCGGGATGCGCAGCCGCAACACGCCCTCCTTGAGTTGCGCATCGATGGCCTGGCTGTCGAGCTCGCGGCTCAGCGCGAAGCCACGCCGATACCGCGGGGCACGGACTTCGGCAAAGCTGGCGTTGAGGCCCTGTGGCGCCTGCAGCGCGATCTCGCCTTCGAGTGTCAGGCTGTTGCCTTCGACCCGGATGTCGAGCTTTTCGCGCGGCACGCCCGGCATGTCGGCCAGTAGCGTGATGCCGCGGCTGTCCTCGATCACGTCGACGCGGGGCAGCAGATAACCCCCCTCGGAGCGCTGGCGCGCCGCCGTCTCGTCGTCGTCGGTACGTGTCACGGTGGTGGTGGTGTCGTTCATGGTGTCGTCCTCCGTGTGTCAGGCGATGGCGATGCGTTTGGGCTGCAGCGACTCGCGCCGGCCGATGCTGATGTGCAACACGCCATCGCGGTAACGGGCATTGACCTTGTCCGGGTCGATGTCCTCCGGCAGGCTGACGGTGCGGCGAAAACGCCCGCTGAAACGTTCCTGCCCGTAGACATTGGCCGATGCGTCGGTGGCGTCGGGCCGGTCGGCCGGGCGTTCGCCGGATACGGTCAGCAGGCCGCGGTCCAGCGTCACTTCGGTCTTGCCCGGGTCGATGCCCGGGGCAAACGCGAACACGTCCACGCTATGGGCGGTGTGGCCGATATTGAGGTTGGGAAAGTTGTCTCCGGTGACTGCGCGTATGCCTCGCGGTGTATCGCCCTGGAACAGCAGGGCGTCCATGTCCCTGCGCACCCGGTCGAAGTCCGCGAACAACCCGCCCGGGAAGTTCAGCAACGATTCATACATGGTGGGTCCTCCGTCAATCATGGGGCCCGGCCATCGGGCCCGAGTCGACTACATGGAGGCGGAGGACGCGCGTTTCAAGACTGTGCGATCAAGCCGGCGCCGGCGCGGACGCGGGCGCGCGCTCCGCACCCGGCCGCCAACGCGGTCAGGGTGCGTCGATGCCGATCAGTTCGGCCAGCATCGGGGTTTCCATGGATCCGCCCCGGGTCACCGGCTGGCCGGTGCGC
Source organism: Comamonadaceae bacterium G21597-S1 (assembly GCA_027214345.1). Classification (GTDB taxonomy): domain Bacteria; phylum Pseudomonadota; class Gammaproteobacteria; order Burkholderiales; family Burkholderiaceae_C; genus CAISIP01. The sequence continues at coordinate 262,720 of JAPWHR010000002.1, read as the reverse complement.
GCGTTCTTGACGATGGTGAACGGCACGCCTTCGAGGCCCAGGTTGTTGAACAGCGCCGTGTTGGCGGCAACTGCCTGCTTGGCCTCGTCGGTCACGTTGGCGCCGGCGCCGATGCCGCCTTGCTTTGCCAGCAGCGAGGTCTCGTGTTCGGTCATGGCCTGTACCGGGTCGGCCGCCGACAACAGGGTCGCACCCTGGGCCGAACTGGTCGGGTTGATCAGGCCGACCGGGATCCAGACGAAGCGCACCTTCTTCTGCAGCGGCAGCGACGCATTCCACAGGTGCCCGCAATGCGGGCACTGCGGGTCGAAGAACACATAGGCCACCATGGCACTCATCATCGAGCCGGCGGTGAATCCCTTGGCCTCGTTGGCCACGATCTCGAGCGAGATGGTGCGCCGGGGCTGGTCGCCGGATCCGCCCGATGACGGGGTGGACGAGGCGGATGGGCCATCGCTCTTGGAGCAGGCACTGATGCCCAGGACGGCGGCCGACAGGCCGGCCAGCAGGAATTGTTTGCGTTGCATGATGGAAATGGGTTCCGGTTCGGGATGGTTTGGATCTGACCCGCAGTGTGAGCGGGCCAGGCGCAAAAAGTTTCTCAGGCCAGGCGCTGGCGATGGCGTTCGATCTGGGCCAGCACCTGCCGCGGTGCCGTGCCGCCCTGGATATTGCGTGCCTGCAGCGATCCGCGCAGGCTCAGCACCTCGAAGACATCCTCCTCGATATGGGCATTGAAGCCCTTGAGCTCGGCCAGCGGCAGTTCCGACAGGTCGACCCCCTTGGCGATGGCCGACTTGACCGCATGCGCCACCGTCTCGTGGGCATCGCGGAACGGCAAGCCCTTGCGCGTCAGGTAGTCGGCCAGGTCGGTGGCGGTCGCGTAACCGCGGCTGGCGGCGCGCTCCATGGCTTCGGGCCGCACCGTGATGCCGGGCACCATGTCGACGAAGATGCGCAAGGTGTCCTTGAGCGTGTCGACGGTATCGAACAGCGGCTCCTTGTCCTCCTGGTTGTCCTTGTTGTAGGCCAGGGGCTGGCCCTTCATCAGCGTGATCAGGCCCATCAGGTGGCCCACGACGCGGCCGGTCTTGCCGCGCGCGAGTTCGGGTACGTCCGGGTTCTTCTTCTGCGGCATGATGGAGCTGCCGGTGCAGAAGCGGTCGGCGATGTCGATGAAGCCGAAACTCTGGCTCATCCACAACACCAGTTCCTCGCTCATGCGGCTGAAATGCACCATGCACAGGCTGGCTGCGGCGGTGAACTCGATCGCGAAGTCGCGGTCGCTGACGGCATCCAGGCTGTTCTCGCAAACCCCTTCCATGCCCAGCGCGGCGGCCACGCGTTGCCGGTCCAGCGGATAGCTGGTGCCGGCCAGCGCGGCCGAGCCCAGCGGCAGGCGGTTGACGCGCCGGCGCAGGTCGACCATGCGCTCGGCGTCGCGCGCGAACATCTCGACATAGGCCAGCATGTGGTGGCCGAAGGCGACCGGCTGCGCAACCTGCAGATGGGTGAAGCCGGGCAGGATGACCTCGGTGTTCTGCTCGGCCAGCGTGACGAGGGCCTTTTGCAGGTCCAGCAGCAGGCCGTGGATCAGGTCGATTTCGCCGCGCAGCCACAGCCGGATGTCGGTGGCGACCTGGTCGTTGCGCGAGCGGCCGGTGTGCAGGCGCTTGCCGGCATCGCCGGCGAGCTGCGTCAGCCGGGCCTCGATGTTCAGGTGCACGTCCTCCAGGTCGAGTTTCCAGTCGAACTGCCCGGCCTCGATTTCGCTGCGGATGGTCGCCATGCCGGCAACGATGGCGTCGTGGTCCTGCTGGCTGATGATGCCCTGGTGGCACAACATCTCGGCATGGGCCAGCGATCCGGCGATGTCGACCTGCCACAGGCGCTTGTCGAAAAACACGCTGGAGGTGTAGCGCTTGACGAGTTCGCTCATCGGTTCGGAGAACAGCGCGGACCAGGCTGCCGATTTGTTGTCGAGTTGGTTCTGGGACATGGATGGGAAAGAGGTGGTGCGCGCGGGCCTGGCCCGGCAGGGGCAAGATCACCAATAATCGGGCTTCAATCCCGACACACGATGAAAGACACCGAGATTTTATCGACCTTTCACGAGCTCGATCCCGCCGCCGGTGCCGTGCCGGCGCGGCGCGTGCCGCTGTTCGACGCCTGCCAGATCGGCGTGGTGCTGCGCGCCGTGCTGTTTGTCGAGCTGGTCATGGCCGTGGCCGCGCTGTTTGTCGCCGATACACCGGTGGCCTGGGTGTTGCGCCTGGCCTTGCTCACCGGCGCCGCTCTGCCGGCGACCCTGGTCTGGCTGCTCGTGGCCTGCGCGCTCCAGCGGGTGCTGGCCCGGCTGTCGATGCGCAACCAGGTCGCCGCCGGCGTGTTGCTCGGTGCGCTGGCGGGCTTGTACGGTTGCGCGACGCTGCTCGTGATCGGCCTGGTGGACCAGGCGCCATGGTTCGCCTGCGGGGCCACCGGCGCCACGCTGGCCGGAGCACTGGTGGCCGCGATGGTGATGCGCGAGCGCGCGCGGGCGCCGGCCGAGACCACCGCGCGGCTGTCGGAACTGCAATCGCGCATCCGGCCGCATTTCCTGTTCAACACGCTCAACAGCGCGATTGCGCTGGTGCGCGCCGAACCGGCCAAGGCCGAGGCCATGCTGGAAGACCTCAGCGACCTGTTCCGCCATGCGCTGCTCGACCATGGCGAGTCGACCACGCTGGCCGACGAGATCGAGCTGGCGCGGCGTTACCTGGCGATCGAGCAGGTGCGCTTCGGCGAACGGCTGCAACTCGAATGGGAGCTCGACCCCTCGGCGGACCGGGCGGTATTGCCGCCGCTGCTGCTGCAGCCACTGGTCGAGAACGCCGTGCGCCATGGCGTGGAGCCCAGCGAACAGGGCGCCACGGTGCGGGTGTCCACGCACCGGCGCGGCTCGGTGGTGGTGATCAAGGTGACCAACACGGTGCCGGCGGGCGCCGGTGCGCCGGGCCATGGCGTCGCGCTGGACAACGTGCGCGACCGCCTGCGGCTGCTGCACGACGTGCGGGCGCAGTTCCGCAGCGGACTGGTCGACGGCATCTACCAGGTGCGCATGGAGGTGCCGGCATGAGGCGCCGGGCCGCCCGGTGGCGGATGGACCCGTGGCGCACCGCGCGCAGGAGAAGCCAGTGACGACCGCGCCGGCCGCGTCTGCGCTGCGCGCACTGGTCGTCGACGACGAGCCGCTGGCGCGTTCGCGCATGCGGGTGCTGCTCGAGCAGTGTCCGTTGCCAACCGTGCGGATCGTGGGCGAAGCCGCCACCGCCGGCCAGGCGCTGGAGATGATCGGGCGCGAGCGGCCCGATGTCGTGCTGCTCGACATCCACATGCCAGGCTCCGACGGCTTGTCGCTGGCCCGGCACGTGGCGGCCATGCCCGACGCACCGGCCGTGGTTTTCGTCACCGCCCATGCCGAACACGCACTGCAGGCCTTCGAGCTGGAGGCGGTCGACTATGTGACCAAGCCGGTGCGGCTGTCGCGCCTGGCGCTGGCCCTGCAGAAGGTCGAGCGGCGCCGGCTGGTGGCGGCGGCGCTGCAACCCGAGGCCCCGGCGGGTTTCCTGACGATCCAGGACCGCGGGCGCACCGAACGGGTGCCGGTGTCCGAGGTGGTCTACCTCAAGGCCGAGCTCAAGTACATCACGCTGCGCACGGCCGACCGCAGCCTGATTCTGGACGGCTCGCTGAGCGACATCGAGGAACGGCACCGCGGGCATTTCCTGCGCATCCACCGCAACGCGCTGGTGGCGCGGCAACTGGTGCGCGCGCTCGAGAAACATTTCGACGAGGAGGAGGGCGAAGGCTGGGCGGTCCGCTTGCACGGCGTCGACGAGGTGCTGGCGGTCTCGCGCCGGCAGCTGGCGGCGGTGCGCGAGTTGCTGAACGCCGGCGCATGAGCGCGCCGGGCCGTTCCCAAGCGCGAATGCCGCAGCGCGCAGCGCGGAGGGTAGTCCAATGAGCGCGCCGGGCCGTTCCCAAGCGCGAATGCCGCAGCGCGCAGCGCGGAGGGTAGTCCAATGAGCGCGCCGGGCCGTTCCCAAGCGCGAATGCCGCAGCGCGCAGCGCGGAGGGTAGTCCAGTGAGCGCGCCGGGCCGTTCCCAAGCGCGAATGCCGCAACGCGTAGCGCGGAGGGTAGTCCAATGAACCCATTGCGGTGTGCAAGCCCGGCACCGGCGCCGCATGCCTGACGCCGCCGATGCCGATCGGCTGATACGGGCCCTGCCGTGCTGGCAGGGCACGGTGCGTATCGCGCCGCTCGATGGCGGCATGACGAACCGCAACTTCCGCGTCGACGACGGCTGCGCGTCTTTTGTCGTGCGGCTGGGCCAGGACCTGCCGGCGCACGGCATCGTGCGTTGGCACGAACAGGCGGTTGCACGTGCGGCCCATGCGGCCGGCGTGTCGCCGCAGGTGGTGCATGCGGGGCCCGGCGTGCTGGTCAGCCGCTTCATCGACGGCCAGACCCTGGAGGCGCAGCAGGTCCGTGATCCGGCGCGGCGCGACGCCATCGTGGCCTTGCTGCGCCGCTGCCACCACGACCTTCCGCGGCAACTGCGCGGACCGGTGCTGATGTTCTGGGTGTTCCAGGTGATACGCGACTACCTGGCCGTGTTGCAGCCCCATGCGCCGTGCCTGATGCAGGACCAGTTGCCGGCCTGGGCCGCGATGGCGCGCACGCTGGAACAGGCCGTGGGCCCGGTCGACATCGTTTTCGGCCACAACGACCTGCTGGCGGCGAACCTGATCGACGACGGTCGCCGGTTGTGGCTGATCGACTGGGAATATGCCGGCTTCAACAGCCCCTTGTTCGACCTGGCCGGCCTGGCGGTCAACAACGGCTTTGACGACGATCAGGCGCGGGACCTGCTCGAGCAGTATTTCCGGCAGCCGGTCGACGCCGGGCGCTGGCGCTCCTTTGCCGCGATGCGGTGCGCATCGGCGCTGCGCGAGACCCTGTGGGCCGTGGTGTCGCACCATACCTCGGACATCGGCGTCGATCATGCCGTCTACGCACGGCAATGCCGCAGGGCGCTGGACCAGGTCTGGCGGGATTTCAACCGCTGAGACCCGCCCAGGCGGGCGGCCGCGGGTTCAGCCGGTGTTGCGCAACCCGGCCGCGATACCGTTGATCGAGATGTGGATGCCGCGGCGCAGCTTGTCGTCGACCTTGCCGTCGCGGTAACGGCGAATCAGTTCGACCTGCAGGTGGTGCAGCGGGTCGATGTAGGGAAAACGATGGCGGATCGAGCGTTGTAGCGCCGCATTGTTGGCCAGCCGGTGCTTGTCGCCGGTGATCTGGGCCAGCGCGTCGGAGGTCAGGTGCCATTCGGCCTCGATGCTGCCCAGGATCTTCTTGCGCAGCCTCGTGTTGCCGACCAGCTCCGCATACCGCGACGCCAGCGCCAGGTCGCTCTTGGCCATGACCATGTCCATGTTCGACAACAGGGCGCGGAAGAACGGCCAGGTTCGCTCCATCTTCTGCAGCAGCACCATGCGTTCCTTGCGCGACATCGGCCCTGGCGCGTGCAGGAATTCGTGGATGGCCGAGCCGAAGCCGTACCAGCCCGGCAGCGTCAGCCGGCACTGGCCCCAGCTGAAGCTCCAGGGGATGGCGCGCAGGTCCTCGATCGCCTGCGAGGACTTGCGTGACGAGGGCCGCGAGCCGATGTGCAGTTCGGTGATCTCGCGGATCGGCGTGGCGCCGAAGAAATATTCGGTGAAGCCGGGCGTCTGGTAGACCAGCTTGCGGTAGGCCGCCATGCTGGACTGCGACAACGCGGCGGCGGTCTGCAGGAACTGCTGGCTCACCGGCTTGCTGGCCGGCATCAGCGTGGCTTCCAGCGTCGCGGCCACCAGTGTCTCCAGGTTGCGGCGACCGATCTCCGGGTTCGCGTACTTGGAGCCGATGACCTCGCCCTGCTCGGTCAGGCGAATCTGGCCACGCACGGTACCGGGGGGCTGGGCCAGGATGGCCTGGTAGCTGGGCCCGCCGCCACGGCCGACGGTTCCGCCGCGGCCATGGAACATGCGCAGCCGTATCGGCGTGGTGCCGCTGGCATCGGCGTCGGCCAGTTCGTCGAACAGCGCCACCAGCGCGATCTCGGCCAGGTACAGCTCCCAGTTGCTGGTGAAGATGCCGCCGTCCTTGTTGCTGTCGGAATAACCGAGCATGATGTCCTGTTCGCCACCGCTGCGTCGCACCATGGCCTGTATGCCGGGCAGGGCATAGAAGTCGCGCATGATGGGCGCGGCATTGCGCAGGTCCTCGATGGTCTCGAACAGCGGCACGACGATCAGGTCGGTACGTGCCTGGCGGTCCAGCGTCTCGTGCATCAGCCCGGTTTCCTTCTGCAGCAGCAGCACCTCGAGCAGGTCGCTGACGGTCTCCGTATGGCTGATGATGTAGTGGCGCAGCGCCTGGCGGCCATACCGCGCCAGCATGTCGCGCGCGGTGCTGAAGATGGCCAGTTCGTCCTGTACCAGCGTCGAATACGCATGGTCGATCACGCGCAGCGGCCGCGCGTCGGACAGCAGCCGCTGCAACACCGCCTGCTTGGCGGTTTCGTCGAGGCCGGCGTAGTCCGGCTCGATGCGTGCCACGGTCAGCAGTTCGGCGACCACGCTTTCATGCTTGTCCGAGTTCTGCCGCAGATCCACGGTCGCCAGGTGGAATCCGAACACGTCGACCGCGCGGATCAGCGGTCGCAGCCGATGCGCCACCAGGGCCGCGCCATGGTTCTCGAGCAGCGAGCTCTCGATGACGCACAGGTCGTCGTAGAACTCCCGGGCGTGCGCGTACGGGTTCTGCGGCGCCACCGCATGGCGCGCGGCCTCACCGCCGGTGAGTGCGCGCAGTGTGGCCGCCAGCCGCGCATAGATGCCGGTCAGCGCCAGCCGGTACGGCTCGTCCTGGCGGTGTTCGTTGGTGTCGGGCGAGCGTGCGGCGAGCTGGCGCATGGCCTGCGAGATCGTGACCAGGATGGCCGATGCCGACAATTCGCCCCCGAGCAGGTGCACCTCGGTCAGGTAGTGGCGCAGCGCCACCTCGGACTGGCGCCGGAGCGCGTAGGTCAGGGTTTGCGCGCTGACGTTCGGGTTGCCGTCGCGGTCTCCGCCGATCCAGTGGCCCATGCGCAGGAAACTGTGGATGCCCTGCTGGCCCAGTTCACGCTCGAGGTCGCCGTAGAGCTTGGGAATCTCGCGCAGGAAGGTCGCCTCGTAATAACTCAGTGCGTTCTCGATCTCGTCGGCCACGGTCAGCTTGGTGAAACGCAGCAGCCGCGTCTGCCACAGCTGCATCACGCGCGAGCGGATCAGCGCCTCGTTGCGCGCGAGCTCGCGCGGCGTCAGCGCGTCCTTGTTGCCCTGTGCGGCCAGGGCCTGCAGCCGGATCATGTCGCGCGCGGCCAGCAGCTGCGCGATGCCGCGTTCGGCGTCCAGGATGCTCTTGCGCTGCACCTCGGTCGGATGCGCGGTCAGTACCGGCGACAGGTAGCTCGAGGACAAGGTGTCGACGATGGTGGCCGGCGCGATGCCGGCCCAGCGCAGCCGCGACAAGGCCACGTCGATGCTGCCTTCCTGGGTGTTGCCGGCACGTTCGTGGATGGCGCGCCGGCGGATATGGTGACGGTCCTCGGCCAGGTTGACCAGGTGGCTGAAGTAGGTGAATGCGCGGATCACGCTGACGGTCTGGTCGCCGGACAGGCTGTTGAGCAGCTTCTTCAGCGCGCGGTCCGCGTCGTGGTCGGCATGGCGCCGGAACGCGACCGACAACTTGCGGATCTGCTCGATCAGCTCGAAGGCCGCCTCGCCGTCCTGGTCCCGGATCACGTCGCCCAGAATGCGGCCGAGCAGCCGGATATCTTCCACCAGCGGGCGTTCGTTCTCGCGGGCACGGCGGGTGGTTTCGGCACTGGGTCGTGGGGTCATGGTGGCGGCTGTCGCAGGGCGTTGGATAAGTCGGCCATGCTAGCATCGCCCACCCCCGCCCGATTACCAAACGGTTACGACTGTGAACCTGTCTTCCCGCACGCCCATTGTCATTGCCACGCGCGAAAGCCGCCTGGCCTTGTGGCAGGCACGCCACGTGCAGCAATGCCTCGAGGCGCTCGGCCACCGTGTCGAGCTGCTGGGCATGACCACCCGCGGCGACCAGATCCTGGACCGCACGCTGAGCAAGGTCGGCGGCAAGGGACTGTTCGTCAAGGAACTGGAGAGTGCCCTCGAGGACGGCCGGGCCGACATCGCGGTGCACTCGCTCAAGGACGTGCCGATGGAGCTGCCCGCGGGTTTTGCGTTGGCCTGCGTCATGGAGCGTGAAGACCCGCGCGACGCGCTGGTCTCCAACCGCATCGACGATCTGGCCCAGCTGCGGCCGGATGCCGTGCTGGGTACATCGAGTCTGCGGCGCGCGGTGCTGCTGCGCGACAGCCTGACCCGGCTGGGCCGTGACGATGTGCGCATCGCGCCGCTGCGCGGCAACCTGGATACCCGGCTGCGCAAGCTCGACGAGGGCGGCTTCGATGCCATCGTGCTGGCCGCGGCCGGGCTCTTGCGGCTCTCGCTTGCGTCGCGGATCCGCCGGGTGTTCGAGCCCGAGCAGATGTTGCCGGCCGCCGGCCAGGGCGCGCTGGGCATCGAGGTGCGTGCCGACCGGCAGGACCTGATCGATGCGCTGGCGCCGTTGGCGCATCGGCCGAGCTGGCTGGCGGTGGCCAGCGAGCGCGAGGTCAGTCGTTCCATGGGTGGCAGTTGTTCGATGCCACTGGCGGCCCATGCGCGCTGGAGCGGGGCTCAGCTGACGCTGCACGCGGCCTGGGGCGAAGTACAGGAAGACGCCGATGCCGGCCCTGCGTCGCCGCTGGTGCGCGCGGACGGCTGCCAGGCGGTGGCGGACCTGTCGCAGGCCGTGGCCCTGGGCCGGCGCGTGGCGCAGCACTTGCGCGACGGCGGGGCCCGTGTTGCCGGCCCCGCAGCCTGAAGCGGCGGAGCCGAGCGCCGTGCGCGTCGTCGTGACCCGGCCGCTGGCAGACGCCGAGCGTTGGGTGCAAGGGCTTGCGCAACAGGGCATCGAGGCGCTGGCGGTGCCGCTGATCGAGATCCGCCCCCTGGCCGATACCGGTGCGATTGCCGCGGCCTGGCGTCGTTGCAGGCAGTGCCAGGCCATCATGTTCGTCAGCGCCGCCGCGGTGGCCCATTTTTTCGCGGCCCGGCCGCCGGACGCCGACCTGGGGACGCCCGAGCAGGGCCCGCGCCTGTGGGCGCCCGGGCCGGGCACGGTGGCCGCTCTGGTGCGCCAAGGCGTCGATCCCCGGCACATCGACGCACCGGCCTCGGACAGCGGGCAATACGATTCGGAGGCCTTGTGGGCGCAGGTCGGCGCGCGCGTGCAGCCGCATTGGCAGGTGATGTTGGTGCGCGGGGCCGCACGGGACGTCAGCCTGCCGGCGCCAGGCGCGTCGACGCAGCGGGATCCGTCCCCCGCTGCCGGCGACGCGCACGGCGAGGGCCGTGACTGGCTTGCGCGCCAACTGGTGCGGGCGGGCGCGCAACTGCAGTGGGTCGTGGCCTACTGGCGCGCCGCCCCGCAGCCGCAGGCCGTGCGCCAGGCGCTCGAGCAGCACGGTGTCGGCGACGATGACCTGTGGTTGTTCACCAGTTCCCAGGCCATCGGCAACCTGCGCGCCTGTATGCCCGGGCACGACTGGTCGCACGCGCGCGCCATCGCCAGTCATGCCCGCATCGTCGCCGCGGCACGGGAGGCCGGCTTCGGCGTGGTGCACGAATCCCGTCCGGCGCTGGCGGACGTGGCGGCGTCGATAAAATCGGCGCAATGAAGGAACACGCATCGACCCCATCCACGCCAGATCCGGTTGATGCCTCGGTGCCGGCTTCCGATCGCCCGCCCGGTGATGCCGCGGCCAAGCTGCCGCCGCCATCGGCCCCCAAGCCTGCCGCAGACGCGGACACGCCGACGCTGGGCGCGACACTGGGTGCGTCGCCGCTGGCGTTGCTGGCCGTGTTGCTGGGCGCCGCGGCGCTGATCGCCAGCGTGCTGACCTGGCAGCGCCTGTCGGCGATGCAGGAGACCCTGGCGCGCCAGAGCGGGGACGCGACCATGCATGCGGCCGAGGCGCGGGCCAGTGCCAAGGCGGCACAGGAACTGGCGCGGGAGACCGCGGCACGCCTGGCCGTGGCGGAGGTGCGGCTCGGCGAGGTGACGTTGCAGCGCACGCAACTTGACGAGCTGGTGCAACGCATGTCGCGCTCGCGCGACGATTTCCTTCTCGTGGATCTCGAATCGGCCTTGCGCCTGGCGCAGCAACAGGCGCAGCTGACCGGCAGTGTCGAGCCGCTGGTGGCGGGCCTTCGCAGTGCCGAGCAACGCGTAGCCCGCGCCGCCCAGCCCGGCCTGACGCAGTTGCAGCGCGCGTTGGCGCGCGACATCAGCCGCATCACCTCGGCCGCCGTGACCGACACGCCGAGCCTGCTGGCGCGTATCGACGAGTTGCTACGCCTGGCCGACGAGCTGCCGTTGGCCAATGCGGTGGCCGCGGTCAGTGCCTCCGGGTCGCTGCGGCTGCAGGAATCCGAGGCGGCGCCGAATTGGTGGCTTCGGGTGCTGCAGGTCGTGGGGGACGAGGCGGGCAAGCTGCTGCGCATCAGCCGCATCGAGCGCCCGGAAGCGGCCTTGTTGTCGCCCGAGCAGTCGTTCTTCGTGCGCGAGAACTTCAAGCTGCGCCTGCTCAATGCCAGGCTGGGCCTGCTGGCCCGCCAACTCGAGTCGGCCCGCGCCGACATGGCCGCGGCGTCGACGGCACTGTTCCGCTATTTCGATCCGGCCTCGCGCAAGACCCAGGCCGCGGCCGGACTGCTGCAACAGGTCCAGTCGCAGATGAAGACCATGGAATTGCCCCGCATCGACGACACCATGGCGGCGCTGACCACGGCCGCCGCCGGGCGCTAGGCGGGGATCGGCCATGCGGGTATCCCTCTGGTTGCTGGCCCTCTTCGCCGCTGCCGTCGCGGCGGCGCTGTTCGCCGGGAGCAATCCCGGTTCGGTGACGCTCTTCTGGCCGCCGTACCGGATCGACCTGTCGCTGAACCTGGTGCTGGTCGTGTTGCTGCTCGGTTTCCTGGTGCTGCACCTGGCCTTGCGTGCCCTGTCGGCGCTGTTCTCGATTCCGCGCGACGCGCGGTTGTGGCGCCAGCGCCAGCGCGAGCGCAACATGCAGGCATCCTTGCTCGATGCCTATTCGCAGCTGATCGCCGGGCGGTTCGTGCGGTCCAAGAAGGCGGCCGAGGTCGTGGTCGACCAGGTCGACCATCTGGCCAACGGCGAGGACAAGCTCGCCTATGCCGGTCCGTTGCGGACCATCGCTCACCTGCTGGCCGCAGAGGCGGCACATTCGCTGCAGGACCGCGCCGGGCGCGAGCGTCACTACCGGGCTGCGCTCGACCACGCGGGGCGAGGCCTGGCGCCGGAAGCCGGAGAGGGCGTGCGACTGCGCGCGGCGCGCTGGGCACTGGATGACCATGATGCGCCGCTGGCGCTGCAGATGCTCGACGACCTGGGCCAGGGCCCGGGCCGGCGCACGCTGGCGCTGCGCATGCGGCTCAAGGCGGCCCGCATGGCGGGGCGCACCATCATGGCGCTGGAGACGGCCCGCCTGCTCGCCAAGCACCATGCCTTGTCGCAGACCGCGGCGCGCGGCGTGTTGCGAGGGCTGGCGATCGAGCTGATCCAGGCTGCGCACGACCCGGCCCAGCTGACGCAGGCCTGGTCGCGGCTCGAGCCGGCCGAGCGCACGATGCCGGACGTGGCCAGCATGGCCGCGGTGCGGCTGCTGACGCTGGGTGGCGACCCGGCGACCAGCCGCCTGTGGTTATTGCCGGTCTGGGAGCAGATGCTGGCCCAGCCCGGCGGCCTGGGCCAGCAGCAAAGCGTGGAGCTGGTACGGGCGCTGGAACTCGGCTTTGCCAAGGACCCGCGCGCGCTGGAAGGCGAGTGGCTGACCCGTATCGAATCGGCCCAGCTCAGCCATCCGGGGGACGCCGTGTTGCAGTACCTGGCCGGTGTGACCTGCATGCGGCTCCAGCTGTGGGGCAAGGCGCGCCAGCTGCTCCAGCAGTCCCTGGTCCGGATGCACGATGCCGGCCTGCGCCGCGACGCCTGGCGTCAGCTGGCGGAAATGGCGTCCCAGCGTGGCGACGCCGAGGCTGCATCGGCAGCCTGGCGCAGTGCCGCGCAGGCCTGACCGGTCTTTTCCCGGCGAGCATCGGCGGATCGTCGACAGGGGCGCGCCAGTCCGCCCCCGTTTCGACGCGAAGGCCGTGCCCTCAACTGCCGAACCATCCGTGGCTCGACGGGCGGTCGGACCCCGCAATGGTGTCCGGCGCCGCGAGGTCCGTCGGGCGGTCCGTGTGTGTGCGACCCGGGAGCCCACGAAAAAGCCGCCTTGCGGCGGCTCGGGTCGTCGTCCGGACCCGCTCCTGCCGGTACGTCACCAGCGGGTGGCGTACCAGGGCAAGAGCGGTAGTGCCGTCAGTTCGGTGCTTGTTGCTCGAACGGCAGCGTCATGTTGCGCAGGTCGCGTCGCGTCTCGACCAGCACCAGCGGGCCTTCGTCGACGACGACGCGCGGCGCCGGCTCGCGCGGCACGTGGATCGGTTCCGGCTGCGCGGCGATCGCGGCCTGGGCGGCCTTGATCTTTTCGGCATCGGAGTTGACCCAGCTCAGGCCCGACGCCTGGGCGACCTGCGACAACTCATCGATGGGCAACACGAACTGATGCACCTTGGGCAAGGCACCCGGCGTCTCCGGCACGGCTTCTTCGCCGATCGGGAGGGCTGCTGCCGCAGCGGCCGGTGCTGCTTCGGCCGGCTCCGCAGTCACGGCTTGCGTCGTCGGGTCGAAGCCCTCCAGCGCAGGCTGGAGTTCGCGTTGCGAGGCCGGCGTGTGACCCTCGTTGTCCGGCGCAGTACGCGGGTTGCCACGGTCTCCACGATCACCACGATCACCACGGTCTGCGCGTTCACCACGCGGCCGGCGTTCGCGCGAGCGCTTCTCGCGGGGCGCGTGCTCCGACTGCGCTTCGTCGCGCTCGGAAGGGTCGGCGGCGTTGGTCGTGACCGGTTCAGCCTGGTGCAGGTCGGTCACGTCGGAGGCAGGCTGCGCCGCGGCGGTTGCAGCATCCGGCTGGCCTTCGCCGGCTTCCATGGCGCCGACAGGGGCCTGGTTGCGGTCACCGCGGTCGCCACGATCACCACGATCACCACGATCACCACGTTCGCCGCGCGGGCGACGCTCGCCGCGCTGGCGATCGCCGCGTCCTTCACGTGCCTCGCGGGGCTGGGACGCCTGGTTGTTGTCGGCGTCGACCAGGTTGGTGGCCTGCTCGTCCTGGTCGGTGGCGTCCTGGGGCGCACGTTCGGCGTCCCGGTTGCGTTCCCGGTCACCACGCTCGCCGCGTTCGCCGCGGCCGCCCCGACCGCCGCGTCCGCCACGCGACGGGCGATCGGCCCGCTGTTCATTGCGATTGTTGTTGTCGTCGTCGCCGACTCCGGCCTGGCCGGCTTGTGTCCCGCCCGCATCGGCTGCCAGCGGCATGCCATTGGCGTCCGTGCGCTCGCGTTGCTGGCCCTGAGCCGAGCGCTCGCCGCCCCGGTTGCGTCCGCCGCGTCCACCACGGGAGCGGCCTTCACCGCGCGCACCGTCACCACGGGATCCGTCGCGGCCTTCGCCCCGGCGGCCGTCGCGCGAGGGCCGTCCGTCGGAGCGGGCTTCCTTCTTGGTCTCCTGCGGGCTCGGCGTTGCCGCCGGTACCGGAGCGGCGGCGGGTGGCGGCGCCGCGAACAGGCTCTTGATCCAGCCGATGAAGCCGCGTTCGGCCGGCGCGCCGGTCGCGAAGGTCGGTGCCGGGCTAGCCGCAGCGGCAGCCGGCTGGGCCGCCGGCGCTGCCGGGGCCTGCGGCTTGGCTTCGGCCACCGGAGCCGGTGCATCGGGCAACACGCCCTTGATCACCGGCGTCTGGCGGTTGGTCGGCTCCTGCGAGCGGCGGGTGACGGAGGTCGGATCCTCGGGTTCGTCCGCGAGCTTGTAGGTGGCTTCGATGTTGTCCAGGCGCGGATCGTCGTGCTTGAGGCGGGCCAGTTTGTAGTTGGGTGTCTCCAGCGTCTTGTTGGGCACCATCAGCACGTTGATGCGCTGCTTGAGTTCGATCTTGGTGATCTCGGTGCGTTTCTCGTTGAGCAGGAACGAGGCGACGTCGACCGGCACCTGGCACAGCACCGATGCCGTGTTGTCCTTGAGCGACTCCTCCTGGATGATGCGCAGGATCTGCAGTGCCGAACTCTCGGTGTCGCGGATATGGCCGGAGCCGCCGCAACGCGGGCAGGGGATGGAGGCGCCTTCGCTGAGCGCGGGGCGCAGGCGCTGGCGGCTCATCTCCATCAGGCCGAACTTGCTGATCGAGCCGAACTGCACGCGGGCGCGGTCCTGGCGCAGCGCGTCGCGCAGGCGATTCTCGACCTCGCGGCGGTTGCGGCTCTCTTCCATGTCGATGAAGTCGATGACGATCAGGCCGCCGAGGTCGCGCAGCCGCATCTGGCGCGCCACTTCGTCGGCGGCTTCCAGGTTGGTGCGGGTGGCGGTCTCCTCGATGTCGCCGCCGCGGATCGCGCGCGCCGAGTTGACGTCGACCGAGACCAGGGCCTCGGTGTGGTCGATGACGATGGCACCACCGCTGGGCAGCTGCACCATGCGGGCATAGGCCGACTCGATCTGGTGCTCGATCTGGAAACGCGAGAACAGCGGGGCGTCGTCGCGGTAGCGCTTGACGCGGGCCGCGTGCTCGGGCATCACGTGCGCCATGAACTGCTGGGCCTGGTCGTACACGTCGTCGGTGTCGATCAGGATGTCGCCGATGTCATGGTTGAAATAGTCGCGGATGGCGCGAATGACCAGCGACGACTCCTGGTAGATCAGGAATGCGCCCTTGCCGCCCTTGGAGGCGCCGTCGATGGCGTTCCACAGCTTGAGCAGATAGTTCAGGTCCCATTGCAGCTCGGGCGCGCTGCGGCCGATGCCGGCGGTGCGCGCAATGATGCTCATGCCGTTCGGGTATTCGAGCTGGTCCAGCGCCTCCTTGAGGTCGGCCCGCTCGTCGCCTTCGATGCGGCGCGACACGCCGCCGCCGCGCGGGTTGTTCGGCATCAGCACGACATATCGGCCGGCCAGCGAGATGAAGGTGGTCAGCGCCGCACCCTTGTTGCCGCGCTCTTCCTTCTCGACCTGCACGACCAGTTCCTGGCCCTCGCGGATCGCGTCCTGGATGCGAGCGCCGTTGGCCTGCACGCCTTGCGCGAAATACTGGCGCGAGATTTCCTTGAACGGCAGAAAGCCGTGGCGATCTTCGCCGTAGTCGACGAAGCAGGCTTCGAGCGACGGTTCGACGCGGGTCACCACCGCCTTGTAGATATTGCCCTTGCGCTGCTCGCGCCCTTCGATCTCGATTTCGTAGTCGAGCAGTTTTTGCCCGTCGACGATGGCCAGCCGGCGTTCTTCGGCCTGCGTGGCGTTGATCAGCATCCGTTTCATGGGTAGCGTTCCTGTTTCCTGCATCGGATCCGCGTCGTGCCGCACATGGGCGGCGTGGCGCAATCCTGGTGGTCTTTCGACTCTCTACTTGCTCATGACGAGCACACGATGCCTGACGAACGCGTTGAAACGATGGGAATTGCCGCGGGCCGGGACTCAGATCGTGAGTCGGGGCGTTGGCACGGGGACAGGGGCGAGGGGGTGCGTTTGCGTGCGGCGCTTCGAGCGCAACAAAACATGATGGTCTTGTCGGATCGAC
Organism: Comamonadaceae bacterium G21597-S1; assembly: GCA_027214345.1. Lineage (GTDB taxonomy): Bacteria > Pseudomonadota > Gammaproteobacteria > Burkholderiales > Burkholderiaceae_C > CAISIP01. The sequence goes on along the minus strand of JAPWHR010000002.1, from coordinate 246,814 downwards.
GGGACCGGACGGGCAGCATGCACTGCCACCGACGCCCGAAGGCGCCGCAGGCAGGTCAGGATCAGGCCCATCAAGACAAACATTTCGCTCAAATCCGTCTGCCAGAGAGGCTCTGGCAGAACTGGGTATTCCATATCAGTGATTCAAAGCGTCGGCATACCCGCTCGCTGTTCGGACCACCACAGACTGTGGTCTGTGGTCTGTCGTGCTGGCAACCTGGTGGCATCGACCTGCCAGCGCGGCTTTATGTGGGGTGTGGACTAAACTCCAGACAAATCAACCACTTGCAGCACGTCGCTAGTGAAAGTCATTATAGGGGGCAATCTGCCGGTGCAAGCACAACAGGTCAGCATGTTGCTGGTCGACGAGGAAGACGCGGGCCAGCGCCTGGACAACTTCCTGATGCGCCGGCTCAAGGGTGTGCCCAAGACCCATGTGTATCGCATCATCCGCAGCGGCGAGGTGCGCATCAACAAGGGTCGTGCCAGCGCCGACCGGCGGTTGGCCGCGGGCGATCAGGTGCGGGTGCCGCCGGTGCGCACGTCCCAGGCGGCCGACACCAAGGCCCAGGTGGTGCAGGCCGGCAGTGGTTTTGCGCCGGCGCGCGAGTTCCCGGTCCTGTTCGAAGACGAATTCCTGCTGGCGATCGACAAGCCGGCCGGCACCGCGGTGCACGGGGGCTCCGGCGTGAGTTTCGGTGTGATCGAGCAGTTGCGCATGGCCCGGCCCCACGCGCGCACGCTGGAGCTGGTGCATCGGCTCGACCGCGAGACCAGCGGCATCCTGCTGGTGGCCAAGAAACGCAGCGCGCTCAAGAACCTGCAGGAGCAGTTCCGCAATCGCGCCACCGGCAAGACCTACCTGGCCCTGGTTGCCGGGGACTGGCCGCAGCGCCTGAAGGTGCTGGACCAGCCGCTGCACAAATACCTGCTGCCCGATGGCGAGCGCCGGGTGGCGGTGGTCGACAAGCAACATCCCGATGCGATGACGGCGGTTTCGCTGGTGCGGGTTGCCCGATCCGGTCGCGGCTACACGCTGCTCGAAGTGACGATCAAGACCGGCCGTACGCACCAGATCCGGGTCCACCTGGCCAACCAGGGCATGCCCATCGTCGGTGACGACAAATACGGCAATTTCGAGCTGAACAAGTCGCTGCAGCGCGCCACGGCGCAAGTACCCCTGCGGCGCATGTTCCTGCATGCCTGGCGGTTACAGTTCGAACATCCCTCCACCGGCGCGCCGATGGCCTTGCAGGCCGAACTGCCCGCCGAACTCGCCACGTTCCTCGACCATGCCATTGCCAACCCCGCATGAAGACACGGCCCGCGCGCCGGGTGCCCGCGCACGGGCGTTCGACCTGATCGCGTTCGATTGGGACGGCACCCTGTTCGACTCGACGGCCATCATCACCCGCTGCATCCAGGCGGCCGTGCGCGATGTCGGCGGGACGGTACCGTCGGATCTGACGGCGTCGCACGTGATCGGCATGGGCCTGATGCAGGCACTGGCCCATGCGGCGCCCGATGTGCCCCGGGAAAAATACCCGGAACTGGGCGCGCGCTACCGTCACCATTACACGGCGCATCAGGACGACATCAGCCTGTTCGACGGCGTCGTGCCGCTGCTGACGGAACTGCGTCAGCGTAGTCACCATCTGGCGGTGGCCACCGGCAAAAGCCGTGCCGGGCTGGACGCGGCATTGCGCGCAGTGCAGTTGCAGGGCCTCTTCGATGCGTCGCGCACCGCTGACGAGACCGCCGGCAAGCCGCATCCGCGCATGCTGCACGAACTGATGCGCGAATTCGGCCTGGAACCGCAACGGGTACTGATGGTGGGCGACACCACGCATGACCTCCAGATGGCGTGCAACGCCGGTTGCGCCAGCGTGGCGGTCAGCTACGGTGCCCATCCGGTGGACGGCTTCGCCGCCTGCGGACCCTTGTACGTGGCGCATTCGGTGGCACAACTGCGCGACTGGTTGCTGGCGCATGCATGAACGCAGGCATCCGCACCGCCGCGCGCGGGGCGCATGACGATTGGAAGGCCGTGACCATGGAATCCGATGCCATCGACCTGTGCGTCTCCGGTGACCTGGTCGACAGCGCATTGGCGGTGCCGTTCGACGTGGTCTACCAGGGACAGACCTGCCGTGCATTCGCGATCCGGTACCAGGGCCAGGTCCATGCCTATCTGAACCGCTGCAGCCATGTGCCGATGGAGATGGATTACCAGCCTGACCGGTTCTTCGACCTGACCGGTCACTGGCTGATCTGCTCCACCCATGGTGCGATGTACCAGCCGCAGACGGGGGCATGCCAGGGAGGGCCTTGCCGGGGCGGCCTGGTGAAGATCGCCGTCGATGAATCGCAGGGCGTCGTGCGCTGGCATACTGCCCACAACCTGAAACCCGTTGAGTACTGACATGACTGAACCGACCTTCGATCCCGACCGTGCCGACGGCACCATGCCATCCGGCGCGTCGCGCCAGGGGGCGCAGTCGCCCGGGTCCGATACCCGTCACGGCAAGCCCGGCTGGGAACGCGCGACACTGGAGAAGCTGGCCTTTGCCGCGCTGGCCGAGCAACGTAGCGCCCGGCGCTGGCGCAATTTCATCCGGCTCGCCTGGCTGGCGTTCCTGGTTGCCTTGGTCTGGATCGCCACCCAGCGCGGCGCGCCGATCCCCGAGGCATCCACGCCGCACACCGCGATGGTGGAAATCAAGGGGGAAATCGCGTCCGGAGGCGAGGCCAGTGCCGAGGTGGTGATCAACGCCGCGCGCGCGGCGTTCGAGGACAGCGGCGCGCGGGCCGTGGTGCTGCTGATCAATTCGCCGGGTGGCAGCCCGGTGCAGGCCGGCATCATCAACGACGAACTGCGCCGGCTCAAGGCCAAGCACGGCAAGCCGATGTACGCCGTGGTCGAGGAGACCTGTGCCTCGGCGGCCTATTACGTGGCGGTGTCCGCTGATCGCATCTTCGTTGACAAGGCCAGCATCGTGGGCAGCATCGGTGTCCTGATGGACGGTTTCGGCTTCACCGGCCTGATGGACAAGCTGGGTGTGGAGCGCCGACTGATGACGGCCGGCGAGAACAAGGGCTTTCTCGATCCGTTCAGCCCGCAGAGCGAGCGCCAGCGCGAATTCACGCAGCAGATGCTCGACCAGATCCACCACCAGTTCATCGACGCGGTCAAGGCCGGCCGTGGCAATCGGCTCAAGGAAACGCCGGAGACCTTCAGCGGCCTGTTCTGGATCGGCCAGCAGGCCATCGAACTGGGCCTGGCCGACCAGCTCGGCAGCCTGGACTTCGTCGCGCGCGAGGTCGTCAAGTCCGAGGACATCATCGACTACACCCGGCGCGACAACCTGGCCGAGCGGCTGGCCAAGCGTTTCGGCGCGTCCATCGGCGACGGGGCGGTGCGCGCCTTGCGCTCGCTGGCGGTCATCCGCTGACGCCGCGCCCGGTGTGCCGGGCGCCGTGCCTCAGCGCCCGATCGCAAACACCGCTGGCGTGTTCTTGTTCGCGAAGACGCCCGTTTTGTGCCAGTCGCGCACCGCGTGGCACTGGACCTGGGCCTGCGGCAGGGTCAAGGCGCTGCCGATGGCGACCCGGGTCGACGGCGCCAGGGCCTGCAGCAGGGTCTGCAGCATCGCCGCATTGCGGTAGGGCGTCTCGATGAACAGCTGGGTCTGCCCGGTGGACAGCGCCAGTCGTTCGAGATCAAGCACGCGCGCGGCACGGGCCGCCGGGTCCTGCGGCAGATAACCGACAAACGCGAAATTCTGACCGTTCAGTCCGCTGGCGGCCAGAACCAGCATCAGCGATATCGGCCCGACCAGCGGTACCACCTCGAGTCCCAGCCGGTGCGCGGCACGCACCACGGACGCGCCCGGATCGGCGATGGCGGGCATGCCGGCCTCGCTGACCAGGCCGACGTCGTGCCCGTGCAACGCCGGTGCGAGCAGGCCGCGCGCATCGAATTCGCCCAGATGGTCGCCCTTCTTGTGGATTTCGCGCGGCAGCTCCTGCAGTTGCAGGATTTGCAGCGGGTGGGCCAGCGGCGTGACCGCGTCCACGCGTTTCAGATAGGCGCGTGTGGTCTTGGCGTTTTCGCAGATCCAGTGACGCAGTCGGGCGGCCGCGCGGATTGTGGCGTCGGGCAGCACGTCCTTCAGCGGCGACTGCGGCTCACAGCCGAAATCCAGTGGTGCCGGAACCAGGAACAGCCGGCCGTGCCGGCCGCCGGCCATGGCGTCGTCGGCGGACCCTCTTGCGGACGTCATGCCGCCCCGGGGAAACGCAGGCCGGCGGCGCGCAGCATACGGGCGGTGCGGATCAGCGGCAGGCCGATCAGCGCCGTGGGGTCGTCGTTGTCGATGGCGTCGAGCAGCACGATGCCCAGGCCCTCGCTCTTGGCGCTGCCGGCGCAGTCGTAGGGTTGCTCGGCCAGCAGGTAGTCCTCGATTTCGGCATCGGTCAGGTCGCGGAACCGCACGGTGACCTGGGCCAGGTCCATCTGGCCGAAGCGGCGTTCGTTGCAGACCACGGCGACAGCGGTCTGGAAAACCACGGTGCGCCCGCGCATGCGCTGCAGCTGCGCGACGGCGACGTCATGGACCAGGGGCTTGCCCAAGGCCTGTCCGTCGAGGTCGGCGACCTGGTCCGAGCCGATCACCACGGCCTGCGGATGGCGCGCGGCCACGGCGCGGGCCTTGGCCATGGCCAGCCGGCAGGCCAGTTGTCGCGGTTGCTCGCCGGGCTGGGGGGTTTCGTCCACGTCCGGCGCGACGACGTCGAAGGGCGTGCGCAACCGGCCCAGCAGTTCGCGGCGGTAGGCCGAGGTCGATGCCAGTATCAGGGGAGGGGTCGAATCGAGGGGCATGGTGCGATTCTCTTACACTGGGCAGATGGAAAAGCACAAGCCGCAACGGCCCAGCACGCATCTGGACATCCGTGCATTTGCGCGCAGCGCCGGTAGCGTGGGCGGGACGCTGCCACTGGCCGAGTTCGGCCGCGTGACCCCGGATTGTGTCGGCGACGGCGCGAACGTGGAGGTGACCTGGTCGGCAAGCGGCGAACTGCGCGGCGGGCACGGCACGTCGGCCGTGCCCTGGCTGCATCTGCAGGTGGGCAGCGAACTGCCGTTGGTCTGCCAGCGTTGCCTCGAGCCGGTTGCGACGCCGGTCACGGTGGACCAGTGGTTCCGCTTCGTGCCGGATGAAGACACCGCCGAGCAGCAGGATGACGACGCCACCGAGGACCTGCTGGTCGAATCGGCCGAGTTCGACCTGCGCGCGCTGGTGGAAGACGAACTGGTGCTGGCCATGCCGTTGATCGCCACCCACGAGACCTGCCCCAGTGCACCGCGACTGTCGGCGCAGGACGAGGGATTCGAGGAGCCGGCTGCGCAGCCGCCGCGGCCATTTGCGGCTCTCGCGCAGCTGCGGGCCCGCAAGGACGGGACAGGGGAATAGTTGCGTTATACTCGTGGGCTTCGCGCCGTACTGGCGCATGTTGACCAATCCCGCATGGTGCAGCGACCTGCCTGCTTGCCATGCCACAGCCAAGGAGCCGACAATGGCCGTCCAGCAAAACAAGAAATCTCCGTCCAAGCGCGGAATGCACCGTTCGCACAATGCCTTGACCGTGCCGGGCATCGCCGTCGAGCCGACCACGGGCGAGACCCATCTGCGGCACCATATCAGCCCGACCGGCTTCTATCGGGGACGCAAGGTCGTCAAGACCAAGTCCGAAGACTGAACTCGCTTTTGAGCCAGCAACCCGGTGCTATTTTGTCGGTAGCATCGGGTTTCGTTTTGTCGGGCCGTTGTACGTGCCCATGAACTTTCCTGGTTCGTGCTGACGCGATGACCACCATTGCCGTCGACTGCATGGGCGGTGACCATGGGGCCTCGGTCACGCTGCCGGCATGCAGGCGTTTTCTCGACCAGCATCCGCAGGTGCGGCTCGTGCTCGTGGGGTTGCCGGATGCGCTGGCGGGCATGTCGGATGCCCGCGTCACCATCGTCGCGGCCAGCGAGGTCGTGGGCATGGACGATTCGATCGAGGTCGCGTTGCGTCGCAAGCGGGATTCCTCCATGCGTGTGGCGGTGCAGCAGGTGCGCGACGGCCACGCCCAGGCGGCGGTGTCCGCAGGCAACACCGGCGCCTTGATGGCCATCTCGCGTTATCTGCTCAAGACCTGCGACGGCATCGATCGCCCGGCGATCGCAACCCAGCTCCCCAATGCCCGTGGCGGCGCCACCACCGTGCTGGACCTCGGCGCGAACGTCGATTGCGCGGCCGAGCATCTGCTGCAGTTCGCGGTGATGGGGTCGGCGCTGGTCTCGGCTCTGGGCGACGTCACCCAACCCACGGTGGGCCTGCTCAACATCGGCGAAGAGGTCATCAAGGGCAATGACGTGATCAAGAAGGCGGGCGAACTGCTGCGCGCGGCCGGCCGGGCCGGCGACCTGAACTTCGTCGGCAATGTCGAGGGCAACGACATCTTCAAGGGTGAGGTCGACATCGTGGTCTGCGACGGCTTCGTCGGCAACGTGGCGCTCAAGGCCACCGAAGGGGTCGCCACCATGATCGGCGGTTTTCTGCGCGCCGAGTTCTCGCGCAATCCGCTGACCCGGCTTGCAGCTGTGGCGGCATACCCGGTGCTGGCCGCGTTCAAGCGACGGGTCGACCATCGGCGTTACAACGGCGCCGCATTGCTGGGCTTGAAAGGTCTGGTGTTCAAGAGCCACGGTTCGGCTGACCAGCTGGCGTTCGAGCATGCGCTGGCGCGCGCGTATGATGCGGCACGTAACAACCTGCTCGAACGCGTTCAGGCTCGCATTTCCCACGCCGCGCCCTTGCTGGCCGGCCAGGCGCCTGCTCCGTGACGGCGTGAACAGCCCCAGAACCACCATGAGACGATATTCCCGCGTCACCGGCACCGGCAGCTATCTGCCGCCACGCCGGCTGACCAATGACGATCTGGCCCGTCAATTGGCCGAAAAGGGCATCGAGACCAGTGACGAATGGATCGTCGAGCGGACCGGCATCAAGGCGCGCCATTTTGCGGCGCCCGAGGTCTGCAGCAGCGATCTCGCGCTGGAGGCGGCGCGGCCGGCCCTGGCCGCGGCCGGGCTGGACGCCAGCCAGATCGACCTGATCGTCGTTGCCACGTCGACGCCCGACATGGTCTTTCCGTCGACCGCCTGCCTGCTGCAGCACAAGCTCGGGGCCGAGGGCGGTGCGGCATTCGACGTGCAGGCCGTGTGCAGCGGCTTCGTCTATGCACTGAGCGTCGCCGACGCGATGATCCAGACCGGCGCGGCGAACAAGGCCCTGGTCGTGGGTGCCGAGGTTTTCTCGCGCATCCTGGACTTCAACGATCGGACCACTTGCGTGCTGTTCGGCGACGGCGCGGGCGCCGTGGTGCTCGAGGCGTCCGAGACGCCCGGCATCCTGGCCAGCGACCTGCATGCCGACGGCAAGCATGCCGGCATCCTGTGCGTGCCGGGCCATGTGTCCGGCGGCAAGGTGCTGGGAGATCCGTTGTTGAAGATGGACGGGCAGGCGGTCTTCAAGCTGGCTGTTGGCGTGCTGGAGACATCGGCGCGGGCCGTGCTGGCAAAGGCCGACAAGACCGCTGCCCAGATCGACTGGCTGATCCCGCACCAGGCCAACATCCGCATCCTGCAAAGTACCGCCAAGCGCCTCAAGCTCGGCATGGACAAGGTCATGGTGACCGTGGATCAGCACGGCAACACCTCGGCGGCGTCGATACCGCTGGCGCTCGATGCCGGCATTCGCGCCGGCTCCATCGTGCCGGGGCAGTTGCTGCTGCTCGAGGGCGTGGGCGGTGGATTTACCTGGGGCTCGGTGCTCCTGAACCTGTAGGGCCCCCGTCCACGCGCGCGTGGCGAGAGGCCCTGCCGTCCCGACATCCGGTGCGCCGCGTTTGCGCCGGAGCATGTGAAGGAAGATTCCATGAAAGCATTTGCATTTGTTTTTCCCGGCCAGGGTTCGCAGTCGGTCGGGATGCTGGACGCATGGGGCGACGACGCCGTCGTCGCGCAGACCGTGCACGAAGCCTCGGACGCGCTGGGCCAGGACCTGGGCCAGCTGATCCATGACGGCCCCAAGGAAGCACTGGCGCTGACCACCAACACCCAGCCGGTGATGCTGGTCGCGGGCGTGGCCGCCTATCGCGTGTGGATGGCGCGTACCGGGATCGCCCCGGTGGCTGTGGCCGGGCACTCGCTGGGTGAATACGCGGCGCTGGTTGCCTCCGGCGTGCTGACGATGCGCCAGGCGGCGCCACTGGTGCGCCTGCGTGCGCAGGCCATGCAGGAGGCGGTGCCGGTGGGGCAGGGCTCCATGGCCGCGGTGCTCGGCCTGTCGGCCGACAAGGTCGTGGCGTGCTGCGCGCGCGTGCAGGCGAGCTTCGGCGCGGATTCGGCCGAAGTGGTCGAGGTCGCCAACTTCAATGATCCCGGTCAGACCGTGATCTCCGGCAGCAAGCTGGGCGTCGAGCGGGCCTGCGAGGCCCTCAAGGCCGAAGGCGCGCGGCGTGCCATGTTGCTGCCGGTATCGGCGCCATTCCATTGCAGCCTGATGCGACCGGCCGCCGAAAAACTGCGTGCGGCGCTGGAGTCGCTCGAATTGCAGGCGCCGCAGATCACGTTGGTCAACAATATCGACGTGGCCGTCGAGGTCGATGCCGCGCGCATCCGCGATGCCTTGTACCGGCAGGCGTTCGGTGCGGTGCGCTGGGTCGAATGCATCCAGGCGATCAAGGCGCGTGGTGTCCAGCATATCGTCGAATGTGGCCCGGGCAAGGTACTGGCGGGCATGGTCGCGCGTATCGATGCCGGCCTGACCGGGTTGTCGGTATACGATCCATCGACCGTCCAACTCGCGCAACAGGCGCTGGAAGGAGAAGCAGCATGAGTGAAACCGTTCCTGTCCGGCAGGTGGCGCTGGTCACCGGTGCCTCGCGCGGCATCGGCCGTGCGATCGCGCTGGCATTGGCACAACAGGGTTATGCCGTCGTGGGAACCGCCACGTCGGCGGCGGGCGCGGCCGCGATCGGCGAGGCCTTGTCGGAATTTCCCGCTTGCGCTGGCGAAGTGCTCGATGTCAACGACGCTGCCGCCGGCGAGGCCCTGGTCGCCCGCGTGGTGCAGCAGCTCGGAGGTCTGCAGGTGCTGGTCAACAATGCCGGCATCACGCGCGACATGCTGGCCATGCGGCTCAAGGACGAGGACTGGGACGCCGTGCTCGACACCAACCTGAAGGCGGTCTTCCGGATGAGCCGGGCCGTCATGCGCGTCATGATGAAGCAGCGCTACGGGCGCATCATCAACATCACGTCGGTTGTTGGAGCCTCGGGTAATCCGGGACAGAGCAACTATGCTGCCGCCAAGGCCGGCGTCGCGGGCATGACGCGTGCGCTGGCGCGTGAACTGGGTTCGCGCAACATCACGGTGAACTGCATTGCGCCGGGCTTCATCGCCACCGACATGACGGCGTCGCTGGCCCCCGAACAGCAGAAGGCCTTGCTCGACCAGATTCCGCTGGCACGGCTCGGCCAGCCCGAGGAGGTCGCCCATGCCGTGGTTTATCTTGCATCGCCGCAGGCGGCCTACGTGACGGGCCAGGAACTGCACGTCAACGGCGGCATGTACATGTAGTTTGTGCCACGGTTTTCACGCCGGGTCGTCTGGCCGGCAGCCATCGGGGGCGCAAGGGCCCAAGGTGGCTAAAATCACAGATTCTTTTACAACCCTTTGAGGGACTCCATGAGCGATATTGAAGCGCGTGTCAAAAAAATCATTGCAGAACAACTCGGCGTCGAAGAGTCGCAAGTCACCAACGAGAAGGCCTTTGTGGCCGATCTGGGTGCCGATTCGCTGGACACGGTTGAGCTGGTGATGGCTCTTGAAGACGAGTTCGGCATCGAGATCCCGGATGAAGACGCCGAGAAGATCACGACCGTGCAGAACGCCATCGATTACGCGAACACCCACCAGAAGGCTTGACCTTGATTCACGCCCGGTCGAGCCAGCACTGACCGGGTGGTGCCTGGCGAGCGCTTCGCCGCACCGGAAGCATCGTCGCAGCCTGTGTCCATCCCGGATGCGGTTTCGCAGGCGAAGTGTCGCCATCAACCATAGGTTTTGAATCTCATGTCCCGTCGTCGCGTTGTCGTCACCGGTCTTGGCTGTGTCAGCCCTGTAGGAAACACGGTTGCCGATGCCTGGTCGAATCTGTTGGCCGGCAAGTCGGGCATCGGCGCGATCAGCAAATTCGATGCGTCGAGTTACGCGTGCAGGATTGCCGGCGAGGTGCGCGACTTCGACCTGGAGTCCTACATCCGGGCCAAGGAAGCGCGCACGATGGATACCTTCATCCATTACGGTATTGCGGCTGCCGCGCAGGCGGTTGCCGACTCCGGGCTTCCCACCGGAGACGCGCTGGGCGAGGACATGGCCACCCGCATCGGCTGTGTGATCGGTTCGGGCATCGGAGGCCTGCCGATGATCGAGGCGACGCACGAGGAGCTGCGCGGACGGGGTCCGCGGCGGATCTCGCCTTTTTTTGTTCCCGCCTCGATCATCAACATGATCTCCGGCCATGTGTCGATCCGGTTTGGCTTCAAGGGCCCGAACCTGGCAATCGTCACCGCATGCACGACCGGATTGCACAGCATCGGGGAAGCCGGCCGCATGATCGAATACGGCGACGCCGACGTGGTGGTTGCCGGCGGATCGGAGGCGACCGTCTCCCCGCTGGGCATCGGTGGTTTCGCCGCCATGCGCGCCATGTCGACCCGCAACGACGATCCGGCCACGGCATCACGGCCCTGGGACCGCGACCGTGACGGCTTCGTGCTGGGTGAAGGTGCCGGCGTGATGGTGCTCGAAGAGCTGGACCATGCGCGTGCCCGTGGCGCCAAGATCTATGCCGAGCTCGCCGGCTATGGCATGAGTGCCGACGCGGGCCACATGACCGCTCCCAACATGGACGGGCCGCGGCGCGCCATGCTCAATGCGATGCGCAATGCGGGCGTGAATGCCGACCAGGTCGACTATCTCAACGCCCATGGCACGTCGACCCCGCTGGGCGACATCAACGAGTCCAATGCCATCAAGGCCGCGCTGGGCGAACATGCACACAGGATCGTCGTCAATTCGACCAAGTCGATGACCGGTCACCTGCTCGGCGGTGCCGGCGGAATCGAATCGGTGTTCACGGTGCTGGCCATGCACCACCAGAAGAGCCCACCGACCATCAACATCTTCAACCAGGATCCGGAGTGCGATCTGGATTACTGTGCGAACACCGCACGTGACATGAAGATCGACGTGGCGCTGAAGAACAATTTCGGTTTCGGCGGGACCAACGGGACGCTTGTCTTCCGTCGCGTCTGAACCTGCAACCGGCAGACCGCATCGTGATCGAGCAGTCTGAATCCGGCACCCATTCCCTGGTCGCTCCGCCGGCGGTCGACTACCCGCTGTCGCATGCGCGGATGCTGCGCATGCTGGCCCGCATCGCCTGGGGGGCCGCTGCGGCCATCGACGGGTATTGGCTCGTCGTGGCGCCGGCCGGCGACTGGCGGCCCTGGGCGGCAACCGTCGTGACCGCCTGCGCAGGCGCGCTGGCATGGCGTGCGGGCCCGATGACGCAGCCCGGCATGCTGACATGGGACGGTACGGCATGGTTCTGGGAGTGTTCCGGATCGCGGCTGCCGGGGTATCTGCAGGTTCATCTGGACCTGCAGTCCGGACTGCTCGTGCGTTTCGTCGCCGAGGCCGGATCCGCCCACTGGGGGTGGCTGGACCGAGCCGCCCGGCCTGGCCAATGGCTGGCGCTGCGGCGTGCCGTGCATGGGGCGGTGCGTCAACACGACGTACCGGGCCGCGGAACCGCCCGCCAGGCCGCCGTTCCATGACCATGGGACCGGGAGAGTCCGGGGCACACGGCGAGCCGGCAGCGACCGACAGCGACCGGGAACTGGTCGAGCGCACCGTGGCGGGCGACCAGCGCGCCTATGAGCTGCTGGTGCTCAAGTACCAGCGACGCATCCAGCGCCTGATCGGCCGCATGGTGCGCGATGTCGATCTGGTCGAGGACATTGCGCAGGAGACCTTCATCCGGGCCTACCGGGCCTTGCACCAGTTTCGCGGCGACGCGCAGTTCTACACCTGGCTGTACCGAATCGCGGTCAATACCGCAAAGAAGGCGCTGATGGATCTCAAGCGCGATCCGACGGTTTCCGAGGCCGCCTGGCGCACAAGTGACGACGATGATGAAACTTCCCGCCCGGGAAACGAACCAATAGCAGATGAAACGCCCGAATCGGTGTTGGCGGCCAAGGAAATCGGGGCTGTCGTCAATGCCGCCATGGAGGCATTGCCGTCGGATCTGCGGGAAGCCGTGATCCTGCGGGAGATCGAGGGCTTGACGTACGAAGAGATAGCAGCAGCCATGAATTGTCCGATCGGAACGGTGCGATCGCGTATCTTTCGGGCGCGGGAGGCAGTGTCGGCGCGGATTCGACCACTGCTGGACAAGCAGGGCGGCAAACGCTGGTGATGATCGATAGCGAGGGATCGGGATATGCAAGACGACGAGCGTGAACATTTGGAGCGGATATCCGCGCTGGCCGACGGGCAACTGGTCGGCGACGAATTCGCGCACGCAATGGACTGGGTGGGGTCCTCGGAACAGGCGCGCGCGAGCTGGCATGCCTACCATGTGATCGGCGATGCGCTGCGCAGCGTCGAATTGGCCGATTGCAGCCGCGACCGCGCCTTTGCCGCGCGGGTCAGGGAGCAGCTTGCGCAGATCGACCCGGTCGGCCTGCAGGCCGATGCCGTGTCCCCACCGGGGCAGCCGACGCCTGCGCGGGCTCCGGTGGTGGCCGATGTTGTGGTGCAGGGCGCCAACGATGCCGTGTTGCGCTGGAAATGGCTGACCGCGGCCGCGTCGGTGATGGCCGTGGCGGTGCTCGGCTGGCATCTGGGCCAGACCGGAACCGGTGCATCGACCCAGCTGGCCGCCGCTCCGTCGGCGGCCACCACGGCGGACACGGTGGCGGCGGCCGCGTCGGAGCCGGCGGTGATGCTGCGCGATCCGCGGCTGGACGAGCTTCTGGCCGCCCATCGCCGCTTCGGAGGCACCTCGGCGCTGCAGATGCCGGCCGGCTTCCTGCGCAACGCGACCTTCGAGCAGCCAGGGCGTTGACGCATATGTCGGTGCATGGCCCTTGGCGTCGCGCGGTGTATCGGGTCGTGGCGTCCGTGTTGCTGGCGCTGGTGTCGCAGGCCCCCGCGCTCGCCCAGGTGGCGGTTGCGGCAGGGGCCAGTGCCCCGGCCGCATCCGGGGAGTTGGGCATATCCGAATGGCTGGCTCGCATGCACGGCGCTTCGCGCCAGCGCACCTATATCGGTACCTTCGTCGTGTCCGCCGGCGCCAACATGTCCAGTGCCAAGATCTGGCACGTGTGCAACGGCGACCTGCAGATGGAGCGGGTGGAGTCGCTCAGCGGCCAGCCGCGGTCGACCTTCCGCCGCAACGAGCAGGTCATCACCTTCGTGCCGGGCAACAAGACGGCGGTTGCCGAGCGACGCGAGTCCCTGGGCCTGTTTCCCGAACTGCTGCGGGCTGCCGACTCCTCCATCGGACAGCACTACAGCGCCCACCAGCGCGGCGTCGAGCGGGTGGCCGGCATGGAGGCGGACGTCGTCCAGTTGCAGCCCAAGGACAAGCTGCGCTTCGGTTACCGCATCTGGAGCGAGAAGAACAGCGGCCTCGTGATGAAATTGCAGACCCTGGACGTGGACGGGCGGGTGCTGGAGCAGGCGGCCTTCTCGGAGTTGCAGATGGATGCGCCGGTGAGCGTGGCCAAGCTGACCCAGATGATGGAGAACACCGACGGTTATCGTGTCGAGCGGCCGGAAATGGCGGCGACCACGGCCGCTGCAGAGGGATGGGCCATCAAGCATCCCGTGGCGGGGTTCAAGGCCATGAGTTGCCTCAAGCGTCCGACGCCAGGCGCCACGAGTGGCGCTTCCGACGGCGCAATGCAGTGGGTGTTCTCGGATGGCCTGGCCTCGGTCTCGGTGTTCGTGGAGGCTTTCGATGCGCGCAAGCACACCGTCGAAGGTTCGATGGCACTGGGAGCAACCCAGACCCTCACCCGGCGTCTGAGCGACAAGAGCGGTGATTGGTGGCTGACCGTGATCGGCGAGGTTCCCCGCAAGACACTGGCAGCGTTCGCCCAGGGCCTTGAGCGTACCCGATAAGCCCCCACATGCGGTGATGGAACCGGCTGCCGGATGGCACTGCGCCGGGCCGTGGGCGTGGCTGAAGATTCTTGGAAAGGTCGATGATGATGAGATGGGAACGGACAGGATGCAGGCGTTGGGCCATGGCGGCGGCAACGGCGGCGGCGTTGTCGTTGATGCCGTTGGCGCCGGCGAGTGCGCAGCTGCGCGTATTGCCGGACTTCACCGAACTGGTGGAGCAGGTTGGCCCCTCGGTGGTCAACATTCGCACGCTGGAAAAGGTCGCGGCGCGGCCGCGGCTGGGCAATGGAGGCGCCATCGACGAGGAGATGCTGGAGTTCTTCCGGCGCTTCGGCGTGCCCATTCCCAATATCCCCCGTCAGCCGGGGCCGCGTTCGAACCGCCCGCAACCGCAGGAGGAAGAGCAGCCGCGGGGCGTGGGATCGGGATTCATCCTGACGACGGATGGCTACATCATGACCAATGCGCACGTGGTCGATGGTGCTGACGAGGTGCTCGTGACCCTGACCGACGACCGCGAATTCAAGGCACGCATCGTCGGCACCGACAAGCGCACCGATGTCGCCGTGGTGAAAATCGACGCGACCGGTCTGCCGGCGGTCAAGGTGGGTGACGTGGGACGGCTCAAGGTCGGCGAATGGGTCATGGCCATCGGCTCGCCGTTCGGGTTGAAGAACACGGTCACGGCCGGAATCGTCAGCGCGAAGGCGCGCGATACCGGTGACTACCTGCCATTCATCCAGACCGACGTGGCCATCAACCCGGGCAACTCCGGCGGGCCGCTGATCAACATGCGCGGCGAGGTGGTCGGCATCAACAGCCAGATCTATTCGCGTTCGGGTGGTTTCATGGGCATTTCGTTCGCGATCCCGATGGACGAGGCGATCCGCGTCAGTGACCAATTGCGGACTTCGGGACGGGTTTCGCGTGGCCGCATCGGTGTGCAGATCGACCAGGTCACCAAGGACGTCGCCGAAGCGATCGGCATGGCCAAGCCAACCGGTGCGCTGGTGCGCGGCGTCGAGGCGGGTTCGCCGGCGGACAAGGCCGGAATCGAGGCCGGCGACATCATCATCCGGTTTGATGGCAAGTCGATCGATCGACACAGTGATCTGCCGCGTCTGGTCGGCAACATCAAGCCGGGTACACGCAGCAACCTCACCGTGTTCCGTCGCGGCAGCACCAAGGACCTGACGATCACGGTCGGCGAGGTCGAGTCCGAACAGGTCGCGCAGCGGTCGGCCGACACGGACGAGAAGCCCAAGGCTTCGACTGCGGGGCAGGCGCTCGGCCTGACGGTCAGTGAACTGCCCGATGCTCGGAAGAAGGAACTCAAGCTCAAGGGCGGCGTGAAGGTCGATGCGGTCGCCGAAGCGGCGCAGCGCGCGGGTATCCGTGAAGGGGACATCATCACGGCGATTGCGAACTACGAGGTCAACACGATGAAGGACTTCGAATCCGCGCTGTCCAAGGCCGATCGCACCAAGCCGATCAACATCCTGTTCCGCAGGGGCGATTGGGTGCAATACGCGGTGATTCGGCCGAACCGCTGACGGGAGCGACGGCCCTCACGGGAGCCCGCAATGTCCGAGGGAATTGCGGGTTATTTGTTGGTTTGTCGCTACCGATGCCGTTCGGGCGCCGGAATTTTTCCGGCGATTTGTTTCACGGTTGAAGTTTGCGGCCACTGACTTTTGGGGCCAGATCGCGTTGTTGGTTAGAATGGCGGGGTTTCAAAAGACGAATTTGGGCATATCGGGGGGTATCGAGTCCACGATATGGGATGGGTGGAATGAAGCGCACAGGCGATCCACAGATCACCCACAAGTTGTTCATTGGTTGCTCGCGAAACCTGTTTATAAGCTGTGTACAAGATTGCTGTTGCTGCCCTGCAACGACTTGTTTTTGCTTCGAGGGGTCTGGGCTTTTGGGCCTTTTTGCCTACAATGAAGTCCCAACTATCGCAGTTGCCAATGATTGTTGGTTCAGGGCGCGTCATTTTGTGACGCGCCCTTTTTTCTTATCCGTCTCTTTCCAATTCAATTACTTAAGCGTTCTCGTTGATGGATCACATCAGAAACTTTTCGATCATTGCGCACATTGATCACGGCAAGTCGACGCTTGCGGACCGCTTGATTCAGACCTGCGGCGGCCTTGCGGTGCGTGACATGCAGCAGCAGGTTCTCGACTCGATGGATATCGAGAAAGAGCGTGGGATAACCATCAAGGCGCAGACCGCTGCGTTGCGCTACAAGGCACGTGATGGCAAGACCTACAACCTCAACCTGATCGACACACCGGGTCACGTGGACTTCTCGTATGAGGTGAGTCGTTCACTGTCCGCATGTGAAGGCGCATTGCTGGTCGTCGATGCGAGCCAGGGTGTCGAGGCGCAGACGGTGGCCAACTGCTACACCGCGCTCGACCTCGGTGTCGAGGTGCTTCCGGTGCTCAACAAGATGGATCTGCCCAACGCCGATCCGGACAATGCGCGCAAGGAGATCGAGGACGTGATCGGTATCGACGCCGCCGACGCGATTGCGTGTTCCGCCAAGACGGGCGAGGGCATCGAGGAGATCCTCGAAGCCATTGTCGCCAAGGTCCCGCCACCGCGCGGCAAGGCCGACGGCCCGTTGCGCGCAATGATCATCGACAGCTGGTTCGACACCTATGTCGGTGTCGTGATGCTGGTGCGTGTCGTCGACGGCCGCCTGGCCAAGGGCGACCGCATCAAGATGATGGCCACCGGCACCAGCTACAACGCTGACAACCTCGGCGTGTTCACGCCGGCGGACCAGCCGCGCGATGTCCTGGAGGCGGGCGACGTGGGCTACATCATCGCCGGGATCCGCGAATTGCAGGCGGCCAAGGTGGGCGACACCATCACTCAGATCAAGCCCGGCACCGGTGGAGCCGCGTTCACCGCCACCGAAGCGCTGCCGGGTTTCAAGGAGATCCAGCCACAGGTGTTCGCCGGCCTGTACCCGACCGAGGCCAACCAGTACGAAGGCCTGCGCGACAGCCTGGAGAAACTCAAGCTCAACGACTCCTCGTTGCGCTACGAGCCCGAGGTATCGCAGGCGCTGGGCTTCGGGTTCCGCTGCGGATTCCTCGGCCTGCTGCACATGGAGATCGTGCAGGAGCGGCTCGAGCGCGAGTTCGATCAGGACCTGATCACGACAGCGCCCAGTGTCGTGTACGAGGTGCTCAAGACCGGTGGCGAACTGGTCATGGTCGAGAACCCGTCGAAGATGCCCGAGATGGGCAAGACCGAGGAGATCCGCGAGCCCATCGTCACCGTGCACCTGTACATGCCGCAGGAATACGTCGGCAGCGTGATGACGCTGGCGAACCAGAAACGCGGCGTGCAGATGAACATGGCCTACCATGGCCGCCAGGTCATGTTGACCTACGAGATGCCGCTGGGCGAGATCGTGCTGGACTTCTTCGACAAGCTCAAGTCGGTGAGCCGCGGATATGCATCGATGGACTACGAGTTCAAGGAGTACCGGGCCTCGGACGTGGTCAAGGTCGACATCCTGCTCAACGGCGAGAAGGTCGATGCCTTGTCCATCATCGTGCACCGCTCGCAGTCGCAGTTCCGGGCGCGCGCCGTGGTCTCGAAGATGCGCGAGATCATTGCGCGCCAGATGTACGACGTCGCGATCCAGGCCACGATCGGGGCCAACGTGATTGCGCGTGAGACAATCAAGGCCCTGCGCAAGAACGTGCTCGCCAAGTGTTATGGCGGCGATATCACGCGCAAGAAAAAGCTTCTCGAGAAGCAGAAGGCAGGCAAGAAGCGAATGAAACAGATCGGGTCGGTTGAAGTGCCCCAGGAGGCGTTCCTTGCAATCCTGCAGGTGGACGATTGATGCAGATCCTCACCTCGCTGATCCTGGCCGCCTTCGTGGCCTACGCCGGTGCCTGGTACGTCGGCCGCGTCGATGGCAACTTCGCGCTGATGCTGTTCCTGGCCGTGCTGGTGACCGGCCTGTACTGGCTGGCCGAACGGCTGTATTTCTGGCCGAAGCGCCGCCGCGCCGCAGCCGAGCTCGAAGCCAGCGTGGCCCGGCGCAACGCGGAGTTGCGCCAGCAAGGTGTCAGCCAGGTCGACGGCGACGTCGCCAAGGCCCGGGCGGAACTGCTGGCCCAGCCATGGTGGCTGGACTGGACCGCCGGCCTGTTTCCGGTGATCCTGGTGGTGTTCCTGTTACGCTCGTTCCTGTTCGAGCCGTTCAAGATTCCTTCGGGCTCGATGATTCCCACGCTGCTGGTGGGTGACCTGATCCTGGTCAACAAATACCACTATGGCCTGCGCCTGCCGGTGATCAACACCAAGCTGACCGAAGGCACGGCGCCGCAACGGGGCGACGTGATGGTGTTCCGCTACCCGCCCAAGCCTAGCCTGGACTACATCAAGCGTGTCGTCGGTGTCCCGGGCGACGAAGTCAGCTACCTGAACAAGCGCCTGTCGATCAACGGCGTGCCCGTACCCATCGAGCCGGTCGCCGACTTCTTCGATGAAGACTCGATGCGGTACGTCAAGCAATATGAGGAAAAGCTCGGCGAGAAGCCGCACCGTCTGCTGATCGACGACGACCGGCCGGCCTTCATTCCGGGAGCCGAGCAGTTTCCGAATCGGGACAATTGCCGATACAGTGTCGAAGGGGTGGTCTGCACGGTGCCGCAGGGGCACTATTTCATGATGGGCGACAACCGGGACAATTCCCTGGACTCGCGTTACTGGGGCTTCGTGCCCGACAAGAACATCGTGGGCCGGGCGGTCTTTGTCTGGATGAACTTCGGCAACCTCACCCGTATCGGGCCGTTCCACTGAACCGGGTCATTGCAGCAGGAGGCGAATCATGAAACAACAAACAAGGTCGAAACAGCGCGGCATCTCCTTCCTGGGGTTGGTGTTCGTCGGCGGTGTATTGGCCGTCGTCGGCGTGGTCGCCGCGCAGGTCTTCCCCACCTTCGTCGAATACCAGGCGGTCCTGAAGGCCACCAAGAAGGCCAGCAGCGGCAATACGGTTCCCGAAGTCCGCACCTTGTTCGAGCGTGCCGCCGAGGTCGACAACATCACGTCGATGAAGGCCAAGGACCTGGAGATCACCAAGGACGGCGAGACCATCGTCGTCAAGTTCGCCTACCAGCGGGAGATCCATCTGGCCGGGCCGGCGTACTTGACCCTCAAGTACACCGGACAGTCCAACTGACGTGGATCCTCTCTGGCAGTCGTTGCAGCAGCGCCTGCAGCATGTGTTTTCCGACGCCGACCTGCTCAGCCGCGCGCTGACCCATCGCAGTTTCGGCGCCGACCACAACGAGCGGCTGGAGTTTCTCGGCGACTCGGTCCTGAATCTCGCCGTGTCCGACCTGCTGTACCAGCGACTGCGCCAGTTGCCCGAGGGTGATTTGTCCCGCGTCCGTGCCAACCTTGTCAAGCAAGATACGCTGCACAAGCTCGCGGTCGACCTCGGCTTGCCAGCCTGTATCCGGCTCGGCGAAGGGGAGATGCGCTCTGGCGGCAAGAAGCGCCCGTCGATACTGGCCGATGCGCTCGAAGCCGTGATCGGGGCCGTCTACCTGGACGCCGGTTTCATTGCCGCGCAGCAGCTGGTGCACCGGCTGTTCAAGGCGGTCGAGATCAATCCGACGATGGCCGCCATCGGCAAGGACCCCAAGACCGAGTTGCAGGAGTGGTTGCAGGGGCGCAAGATGAAGCTGCCGCAATACCGGGTCGTGAGCACCCTGGGTGCGGCGCACCAGCAGTCGTTCGACGTGGAATGCGAGATCGTCGAGCTCGGATTGTGCGAACGCGGCATCGGCGGTTCGCGCCGGGCCGCGGAACAGGCAGCCGCGGGCGCGATGCTGCAGACACTCAAGAATCGTGGTACCCCATGACGACAACGGCAGATCCATCCGACGACAACACGATGCCGACCGGGGACAAGCCGGGTGCGATGCCACCGGTCGACCCCGCAACGCAACGATGCGGCCTGATCGCCATCGTCGGCAAGCCCAATGTCGGCAAGTCCACGCTGCTCAATGCGCTGGTCGGCCAGAAGATCAGCATCACCTCGCGCAAGGCCCAGACGACGCGCCATCGCATCACCGGCGTGCGGACGCTGGCCGGCACGCAGTTCGTGTTCGTCGACACCCCCGGCTTCCAGACCGTGCATGCCAACGCATTGAACCGGTCGCTCAATCGCTCGGTGCAAGGCGCGGTCCAGGATGTCGACCTGGTCCTGTTCGTCACCGAAGCGGGGCGCTTCAACCAGGCCGACGCCAAGGTGCTCGCGTTGCTCGATGCAAAGGTCCCGACGCTGCTGGTGGCGAACAAGCTCGACCAGGTGAACCAGCGAGCCGACGTGGCGCCCTGGTTGCAGGAGATGCAGCAACGCCATGCCTTCGCCGAATTCGTGCCGATGTCGGCCAAGAACGCCCGCGACGTGGAGCGCCTGCTGGCGATCTGCGAAAGGCACCTGCCGCAGCAAGCCTGGTTCTACGACGCGGACGAACTCACCGATCGCAGCGAGAAATTCCTGGCCGGCGAGATGGTGCGCGAGAAGCTGTTCCGCCTGACCGGCGACGAGTTGCCGTACACCTCGACCGTCGTCATCGACCAGTTCGCCGAGGAGCCGCCGGCACGCAAGGGCCAGAAGCGGCTGGTGCGCATCGCCGCGACCATCGTCGTCGAGCGTGATGGCCACAAGGCCATGGTCATCGGCGACAAGGGCGAGCGCATCAAGCGCATCGGTACCGAGACCCGCGTCGAGCTCGAGAAGCTGTTGGATGCCAAGGTGTTCATCGAGTTGTGGGTCAAGGTGCGCTCTGGCTGGGCCGACGACGAGGCACGGGTGCGCAGCTTCGGCTACGAATGACAAAAGGCAAGCCCGGGTGGCCAGTGCGCGCATCACCGACGAGCCGGCCTACGTGCTGCATCGGCACGACTGGAGCGAGTCCAGTCTGATCCTGGAAGTGTTCACCCGCGGCCATGGGCGGGTGGCGCTGGTGGCCAAGGGCGCGAAACGCCCCAGTTCGAGCCTGCGGCCCATCCTGCTGCCATTGCAGCCATTGCATCTGTCCTTTGGCGGCGACGCCGAGATCCGTACCTTGCGCGGTGCCGAGTGGATGGGCGGCCATGTGATGCCGACCGGCGATGCGCTGCTGTCGGGTTATTACCTCAACGAACTGGTGCTCACCTTGCTGGCCCGCGACGATCCGCACCCGGGCCTGTTCGATGTCTATTCCCACGTGGTCTCGGTGATCTGTTCGGAACACGGCGACGCATTGCAGACCGCGTTGCGGGCGTTCGAACTGATGCTGCTGCGCGAGATCGGCCTGCTGCCGATGCTCGACGTCCAGACCATGACACTCGGGCATCTGCAGCCGTCCGAACGGTATTGCCTGGTGGCCGAGGGCGGGTTGCGCCAGGCCGGCGAAAACGACCGCAGCAGCCTGTCCGGCACGCAGTGGCAGCAGCTGCAACGCGCACTCGACAGCGACGACGCAGGGTTCACCGACATGCTGCACGCCTGTGCGCCGGTGGTGGGCGAACTCAAGCTGCAGCTGCGCGCCTTGCTCCATTACCATTGCGGGGTCAAGACGCTGCGCACGCGCCAGATGATGATCGACCTGCAATCCCTATGAACAAGACCGCGTTATCCGTCAATCTGAACAAGGTCGCCCTGGTGCGCAACACCCGGCATCTGGGCATTCCTTCGCTGACCCGTGCCGCGACGATCTGCCTCGAGCAGGGCGCGCGCGGCATCACCGTGCATCCACGGCCGGACCAGCGGCATATCCGCACCGCCGACGTGCACGACCTGGCCGCGCTGTTGCGGCAATGGCCGCAGCGGGAGTTCAACATCGAAGGCAATCCGTTCCAGAACCTGATGGGATTCGTCTCCGAGTTGCGTCCGCAGCAATGCACGCTGGTGCCGGACAGCGAAGGCCAGTTCACCAGCGACCATGGCTGGAACCTGGCGCAGGACGCGGATCGGTTGCGTCCGCTGATCGCCCAGGCCAAGGCCCTGGGCGTGCGGGTGAGCCTGTTCATGGATGCCGATCCGTCCGCGATGGCCGCCGCCCGTGCGGTGGGTGCCGACCGGGTGGAGCTCTACACCGAACCCTACGCACAGTCCTGGGGCCATGCATCGCTGCAGCAGCAGACGGACCGTTACGCCGAGGCCGCGCGCGCCGCCCGCGATGCCGGCCTGGGGGTCAACGCCGGGCACGACCTGAGCCGCGACAACCTGACCTGGTTTCTGCGATCGGTGCCGGGTGTGCAGGAGGTGTCGATCGGCCATGCCCTGATCTCCGACGCACTCGAACTCGGTTATGCCGCGACGGTGAAAGACTACCTGCGCTGCATCGACGCGGCATTCGCGCCGGCGCCGTCGGCCCCATGATCTACGGTATCGGCACCGATATCTGCGCCATCCGGCGTATCCGGTCCAGCCTGGAACGCCATGGCGAGCGTTTCGCGGCCAAGATCCTGTCCGAGGGCGAGATGGCGACCTGGCGCGCCCGCAGTGCGCGCTGGCCCGAACGAGGCGTGCGGTACCTGGCGACCCGGTTCAGCGCCAAGGAGGCGTTCAGCAAGGCGGTCGGCCTGGGCATGCGCATGCCCATGACCTGGCGCCTGTGCGAGATCGCCAAGCAGCCGGCCGGCCATCCGAATGCCGGAAAACCCGTGATCGTGCTGCACGGCGAACTCAAGCGCTGGTTCGAGTCGCAAGGCCTGCAGGTACATGTCAGCGTCACCGACGAGAGCGAATACGCCGCCAGTTTCTGCGTGGTCGAAACCACCACGCATTGAGCCGCAGCTCCGGCGCGCCGGCTCCTTCTGATTTTTCTTCTGCCCTGTGGAATTGACCATGCCCCTCCATGCACCCCTGATCATCGACGTTCCCGGACTGGTGCTCACGGCCACCGACCGCAAGCGGTTGCAGCATCCGCTCGTGGGCGGCGTGACGCTGTTCGCTCGGAACTGGGCCGACCGTGCGCAGCTGACGGCCTTGTGCCGCGCCATCAAGCGCGTGCGCGCCGACCTGCTGATCATGGTCGACCATGAAGGCGGGCGTGTGCAGCGTTTTCGCATCGATGGTTTCACCCATCTACCGCCGATGCGGGAGCTGGGCCGGATCTGGGCGGGGGATGGCCGGACCGACCCGAAGACCAGCGCCATGCGTGCCACCCGCGCCGCGACCGCCTGCGGCTACGTGCTGGGCGCCGAACTGCGCGCCTGCGGCGTCGACATGAGTTTCACGCCGGTGCTCGACCTGGACCACGGCCCGAGCAGCGTGATCGGAGACCGGGCCTTTGCCCGGGATCCGGCCGTCGTCAGCCTGCTGGCCAAGAGCCTGATGCACGGCCTGCTGCAAAGCGGCATGGCCAACTGCGGCAAGCATTTCCCCGGCCACGGCTTCGCGGCGGCCGATTCCCACACCGACCTGCCGCTGGACAAGCGCGGCCTCAAGACCATCCTGGCCCAGGACGCGGCGCCGTACGACTGGTTGGGCACCAGCCTGGCGAGCGTGATGCCGGCCCACGTCGTATACCCGCGGGTGGATTCGCGTCCGGCCGGCTTCTCCTCACGCTGGCTGGAGGACATCCTGCGCGGGCAACTCGGCTTCTCGGGCGCGGTGTTCAGTGACGACCTGAGCATGGCGGGGGCCCGGCAGATCGACGGGCGGGAGGTGGATTTCTGCCAGGCCGCGGTGGCAGCGCTGGGCGCGGGCTGCGACATGGTGTTGCTGTGCAACCAGTGCCTGGATGGCAATACGGCCATCGACGCGTGGATCTCCGGCATGGAGCAGGCGGCGGCCGTCGGGCTGTGGCAGGCCCGCCCGGCCAGCGAGCAGCGCCGCCTGGATCTGTTGCCGACGTCCCCGGCGCTGGACTGGGATGCGCTGATGGTGCACCCGCACTACATGCAGTCGCTCGACCGGATTCCCTGACGAGCCGGGCGCGGCGTGGCGCCGCCGCGAGTGCCGGATCAGGCCGGGGTGGCGCGCCGGTTGCCCGCGTGGGGTGTGCCGGCACGCCGACACGCACGATGCCGCCACAGGTGCCGCCATCCCAGACCCGCCAGCATTGTCGATCCCACCAGCACCCACCACAGGCCCTGGGTGGCGCCGCCTCCCCCCGCGCCCGGAGCGACGACCACGATGCCGACATACACGGTTTCGCCGCTGAGCAGGCCGTCGCTGGGCGTGATGCCGACGCTGTAGCTGCCCAGCGGGCTCGCGTTGTCCCAGGTGAAGGTGCCGGTACCCGCGTCGAAGCTGGCGCCGCGCGGCAGGGTGCTGGCCACGAAGGTGATGGCATCGCCCTCGGCATCGGTGGCGCTGACACTGAAGCTCAGCGATTCGCCTTCCAGCACGAACCGGGTGCTGATCGGCGTCAGCACCGGCGCCGTGTTGTTGGCCGGTACGGTCAGGTCGACGTGGGCGGCCTTGCCGTTGAGGTCCAGCGCACGGAAGCGGAAGCTGAAGCTGTTGCCGGACGCGGGCACGACAAACGACGCGTTGCTGCCATTGGCGCCGGTCAGCGTCACGGTGGGGCCGGCGATCTGCGTCCAGGACGTCGACTGCAGACCCATGCCCAGCCGCCCCGCCAGCGCGGTACCTGTCAGCTGCACGGTTGCATCGCGGGGCGCCGCGAGGCCGGCCGTACTGGCCGCCGCCACCACCGGCGCATCGTCGTCCAGCACGTCCTGCACCGACTGCGCGGCATCGAGCAGGCCGGCGCCACAAGTCTGCAGGCCGGCGCAGAAGCCGCCGGCCGGATGGGGCCGCGCCGCGTTGACCAGGCGCGATCGCAACTCCTGCGGCGTCAGGGTCGGCTTGGCCTCGAACATCAGCGCCGCGACGCCGGAGACATGGGCGGTGGCCATGCTGGTGCCGCGCTTGAATTCGAGCCGGTCCGTCTGCGGCGTCGTCAGGCCGGTGTTGCTGGTCGAGTAGATCTGCCGCCCGTTGCCGGCAATGGCGGCGCCGAATCCGCCACCGGGCGCGCTGATCGCCGTTCCCTGGCCGATGTTGGCATAACTGGCGTTGTCACCGTTGATGGCATGGGCCGTCACGCCGATGACTCCGGTGCAGTTGGCGGGCTGCAGGATGGCACGGGCGCTGTCGTTGCCGGTGGCGGCCACGACGACACTGCCGGCGGCCAGGACCTCGTCGACCGCGCCCTGGAACGCCTGCGAGCAGGAGCCGAAGCGGCCCAGGCTCATGTTCAGCACCTTGGCCACCTGGTTGTTGGCCGGCACGCCGGGCACCGGCAGGCCGACGGCCCAGCGCATGCCGGCTGCGATGTCGGAGACGTAGCCGCCGCATACACCCAGCACCCGGATCGGCAGCAGCTTGGCGCCGAACGCAGCGCCCGCAACGCCGCTGCTGTTGTTGCCCACCGCCGCGATCACGCCGGCCACATGGGTACCGTGCCAGCCCGAGTTGCTGGGCGGGCAATCCCCGCGATCGCTCCAGTCCCCGGGGTCGCGCGCGTCGCTGTCGCGCCCGTCGCCATCGTTGGCGGTGTCGAAGCGGCCCGACGGGTCGGCACTGATGAAGTCGTAGCCGGGCAATACGTTGGCGAACAGGTCGGCATGCGGACGGAATCCGCCGTCGAGTTGGGCCACGATGACGCCGGCGCCGGTGGCCCGGTCCCAGGCGCCGGGGAAATTGCCGGCGCCGGCACCCGCCGCCAGCGTCTGCATGCTCCACTGCTGTGCCAGGAACTCGGTGTCGTTCGGTGTGAACTGGGCAATGACCCGCTCGTCGATCTCGACATAGGCGATCTGGGCGTCCTGCCGCAGCCGTCGGACCAGGCCGGTTATCTCGGCGCGGTTCATGCGCCGGTGGGTCACGGCCACATGGGTGCGGTCCGACACCGATCGACGGTAGGACAGTTCGACCGCTTCTCCGGCGTCGGTCGTCAGGCGACGGTCGCGGCTCAGGGCGCGTACCCGCTCGGCGGGGTCACGCCAGGCGGTCGCACTGCCGGTCGATGCCGCCTGGACCTGGTCCGGCCGCCAGCCGATGATGATGCGGTTCAGGCTATCGGCCGGGTCGGCCGCCGAAGCGGACGCGGCGCCGGCCTTCTGGCGCGCCGGATCGGCCGACGGTGACTGCGCATGGGACGGCAGCAACGCCGCGGCCAGCACCAGCGCGACGGCATGGGGACGCAGCAGGCCGCGGCGGTCCATGTGCCGCCTCAGTGGCTGGTGGTCTCCCGGCGCAGCGCCGGGAACAGGATCACGTCGCGGATGCTGGGGCTGTCGGTCAGCAGCATCATCAGCCGGTCGATGCCGACGCCGCAACCCCCGGTGGGCGGCATGCCGTATTCGAGCGCCCGGACGAAGTCATGGTCGTAGAACATGGCCTCGTCGTCGCCGCCATCCTTGGCCTCGACCTGGGCATGGAAACGGGCGGCCTGGTCTTCGGCGTCGTTGAGTTCGCTGAAGCCATTGCCGAATTCGCGCCCGGTGATGTACAGCTCGAATCGTTCGGTGACTGCCGGATTCGTGTCGCTGGCGCGCGCCAGCGGCGAGATCTCGACCGGGTGCTCACAGATGAAGGTCGGCTGCCACAGGTGGTGTTCGACCGTTTCCTCGAAATACATCACCTGCAGGCTGGGCAGGCTGCGCCGGGACAACTGGTCCTTGTCCTCGCTCTTGCCGAGCTTGCGAAGCGCCGCGCGCAGCCACTTTTCGTCGTGCGCGCCGTCGCCGGCGTCGGTGTATCGGGCGATCGCCTGCACGATGGTCAGCCGCTCGAAGGTCTGGGACAGGTCGACGGGCTTGCCGCCATAGCTCAGCTGCAGGGTTCCGACGGCCTTCAGGGCGGCGTCGCGGATCAGCTGTTCGGTGAAGTCCATCAGGTCCTGGTAGTTCCAGTAGGCCGCGTAGAACTCCATCATCGTGAATTCCGGGTTGTGCCGGACCGAGATGCCTTCGTTGCGGTAGCTGCGGTTGATTTCGAACACCCGCTCGAAACCGCCGACGATCAGGCGCTTGAGGTACAGCTCGGGCGCAATGCGCAGGAACATCTGCTGGTCCAGCGCATTGTGGTGCGTGGTGAACGGCTTGGCGTTCGCTCCGCCGGGAATGGGATGCAGCATCGGCGTTTCGACCTCGAGGAATCCGTGCCCCACCATGAACTCGCGGATGCCGCTGATGGCTCGGCTGCGCGCCACGAAACGCTGGCGCGTGGACTCGTCCATCATCAGGTCGACATAACGCTGGCGGTATTTCATTTCCTGGTCATGCACGCCATGGAACTTGTCGGGCAGCGGACGCAGGCTCTTGGCCAGCAGGCGAACCGCGCTGGCATGGATCGACAACTCGCCGGTGCGGGTCCGGAACATCCGGCCTTCGACCGCGACGATGTCGCCCAGGTCCCAGTGCTTGAAGTCCTCGTAGACCTCGGCGCCGACTTCCTCGCCCTTGACGTAGACCTGCATGCGGCCGGTGGCGTCCTGCAGTGTCGCGAAACTGGCCTTGCCCATGACCCGCTTGAGCATCATGCGCCCGGCGATGCTGACCTGGTGGGGCTGCGCGGCGAGTGCTTCGGCGGAGTGCGCCTCGTGCGCCTGCATCAGCGCCGCGGCGTGGTTGGCCGGCTTGAAGTCATTGGGAAAGGCCACGCCCTTGCCCTGGGCCTGGCGCTGGCGCAGCACCTGGAGCTTTTCGCGCCGCTCGGCAATCAGCTGGTTGTCGTCAAGAATCGGGTCGGGTGCGGGCTGGTCGGACATGGCAGTGGTACGGGGGTGCGGGGCAGCGGCCGGGGGAACGGGCTGACGCCGACTGATCAGGGTTTCAGGATTGCCACCGGGCTGCGGGGACGATCCCCGCCACGGCGCAGTGCGTTATATTGGCCCACCCGCAGCGCCGATGGGGCGTGAAGGTTGGGACGGCCCCACTATTATCGCCAGTGCCGGACGCTTTTTTCGGACCGCATGTTTCTTCAGATCATCACCTTCCTCCTGCAGATCGCCGCCGGCCTCCTGGTCGGCCTGTGCCTGCTGCGCCTGTACATGCAATACCACCGGGTTCCGCTGTCCGCGCGCTCGGGCAATCCGATTGGTCCGCTGATCTTCGCGCTGACCGATTGGCTGGTGTTGCCGCTGCGCCGCGTCGTGCCCGCCGTTGGCCGCTGGGACCTGGCCAGCCTGGTGGCGGCCCTGCTGATCGAACTGGCCCAATACGTGATCCTGTGGCTGCTGGCCGGCGGACACGGCTCGCCGGCGTTCATCCTGCTGATGGCGGTATTCGGCGTGTTGCGCCTGGCCCTGTCGGGCCTGAGCGTGCTGGTGATCGTCTATGCCGTGTTGTCGTGGGTGCAGGCGCATTCGCCGATGATGGGCCTGCTGGGACGGCTGGTGTCGCCGTTGCTGCAGCCGATCCGCCGGGTCGTGCCCCTGGTCGGCGGCCTGGACCTGTCGCCGCTGATCCTGCTGGTATTGCTGCAGGTAGGCGGCATCGTGCTCGAATCCACGCTCTCCAGCATCGCGTTCTGACGCGGGCTGGTCCGCGCGCGCCGCCCGGGCGCGCGCAGCCGTCAGCGTCAGACCACGGCGTCGGCAGGCTGGCGCTGCAGCATCGCCAGCGCGTTGGCCACCACCTTGCGCAGTTCGCGCCGGTCGCAGACCATGTCGACCGCGCCTTTTTCCTGCAGGAATTCTGAGCGCTGGAAACCTTCTGGCAGTGTCACGCGCAGCGTCGACTCGATGACGCGCGGGCCGGCAAACCCGATCAAGGCCTTGGGTTCGGCGATGACGATGTCGCCCATGAAGGCAAAACTGGCGCTGACGCCCCCGGTGGTCGGGTCGGTCAGGATGCTGATGAACGGCAGGCCCTTCTTGGCCAGGCGTGTCAGCGCGGCATTGGTCTTGGCCATCTGCATCAGGCTGAGCAGGCCTTCCTGCATGCGGGCCCCGCCAGTGGCCGTGAAGCAGATGAACGCCGTCTTCTGCTCGATTGCGGTCTGCACGCCGCGCACGAAACGTTCGCCGACGACCGAGCCCATGCTGCCGGCCATGAAGTCGAACTCGAAGCAGGCGGCCACCACGCTGATGTTGTGCACGCTGCCGCCCATGACGATCAGCGCATCGGTCTCGCCGGTGTTGTCCATCGCCTCCTTCAACCGCTCGGGATACTTGCGGCTGTCCTTGAACTTGAGCGCGTCGACCGGGAGCACTTCCTGCCCGATCTCGAAGCGGCCTTCGTTGTCGAGGAACATGTTCAGACGCGCCCGCGCACCGATGCGGTGGTGGCGTCCGCAGGTGGGGCAGACGTTCTGGTTTTGCTCGAGATCGGTCTTGTAGAGCACTGTCTCGCAACTCGGACACTTGATCCACAAGCCTTCGGGCACGCTGCGCCGGTCGGCCGGGTCGGTGTGCTGGATCTTGGCGGGTAGCAGTTTTTCTAGCCAACTCATGGGGTCACTCCTGAATCAATGCGCGGAATTATTGCGCGGACTGGGCATCGAGCGCGGTGCGGATGTCCTGCAGGAAAGCCTGGGCCGTCGGAACCACCTGCTCGCGCGGCTGGTCTTCGATCAGCTGGATGATGCGGCTGCCAATGACGACGGCGTCAGCCGATCGAGCCACGGCACAGGCCGATGCCGCGTCGCGGATGCCGAAACCCACGCCCAGCGGCAATTTCACATGCCGGCGGATGCGCGGCAGCATCGCCTCGACGGCTGCGGTGTCCAGCGTGCCGGCGCCCGTGACTCCCTTGAGCGACACGTAGTAGACATAACCGCTGGCGACCTGGGCGACCTGGGCCATGCGCTGCTCGGTGCTGGTGGGCGCCAGCAGGAAGATCAGGTCCATGCCGTTGCGGCGCAGTTCCTCGGCGAAGGCGACACATTCCTCCGGAGGGTAGTCGACGATCAACATGCCGTCCACCCCGGCGGCCGCGGCGTCGCGCACGAAGGTGTTGCCAGAACCGATTGCCTGCTGGCGCTGGTCGTAGCGTTCCACCGGGTTGGCATAACCCATCAGCACCACCGGCGTGTCGTTGTCCTTGCGCCGGAATTCGCGCACCATGTCCAGCACCTGGGTCAGGCCGATGCCGGCAGCCAGCGCCTTGTCGCCGGCTTTCTGGATCACGGCTCCGTCGGCACTGGGATCCGAGAACGGAACACCGAGTTCGATCACGTTGGCGCCGGCCGCGACCATGCCGTGCATCAGCTCCGGCGTGATGTCCGGATACGGAAAACCGGCTGTCACATACGGAATCAACGCCGTGCGTTTTTTGGCCAGCAGGTCGGTCAGGACAGGGGTGATGCGGCTCATGAGCGCGCTCCCGTCCGTGGCATGGCGACCGTGCTGCCGCCCTTGACGGCCTGGCCCTGGCAACTGGGCCTGCAATAGAAGGCCGCGTTGCTCAGGTCGGCCACCGTGCCGATGTCCTTGTCGCCGCGGCCGGACAGGTTGACGAGTATGGATTGGTCGGGCCGCATCGTCCTGGCCAGTCGCATCGCGTAGGCCACGGCGTGGCTGGATTCCAGCGCCGGAATGATGCCTTCGGTGCGGCACAGGTAGTGAAAGGCCTCCAGTGCCTCGGTATCGGTGACGCCGACGTATTCGGCCCGGCCGATGTCCTTGAGCCAGGCATGCTCCGGCCCCACACCCGGGTAGTCCAGTCCGGCGCTGATACTGTGGGTCTCGGTGACCTGGCCGTTGTCGTCCTGCAGGATGTAGGTCCGGTTGCCGTGCAGCACGCCGGGGCTGCCGCGTTGCAGGGAAGCCGAATGCTTGCCGCTGTCGAGTCCTTCACCGGCCGCCTCGACGCCGATGAGCCGGGTGTTGGCGTACGGGATGTAGGGATGGAAGATCCCCATCGCGTTGCTGCCTCCGCCCACACAGGCCAGCACGGCATCGGGTTGCTTGCGGTGGCAGGACTGCGCGGTCAGCATGTCCGGCATCTGCTCGATGCATTCCTTGCCGATCACGCTCTGGAAGTCGCGCACCATCATCGGGTAGGGATGCGGCCCGGCCACGGTGCCGATGATGTAGAAGGTGTTGTCGACGTTGGCGACCCAGTCGCGCATGGCCTCGTTGAGTGCGTCCTTGAGCGTGCGGCTGCCGCTGTCCACTGGCACCACCTTGGCGCCGAGCAGGTGCATGCGGTAGACGTTGGGGCTTTGCCGCTTGACGTCCTCGCTGCCCATGTAGACCACGCATTCGAGGCCGTAGCGGGCACAGATCGTGGCCGTGGCCACGCCGTGCTGGCCGGCACCGGTCTCGGCGATGATGCGCGGCTTGCCCATGCGACGCGCCAGCATGGCCTGGCCGATGGTGTTGTTGACCTTGTGCGCGCCGGTGTGGTTGAGGTCCTCGCGCTTGAGGTAGATCTGCGCGCCGCCCTGTTCACGGCTCATGCGCGCGGCATGGTAGATGGGGGAGGGACGGCCGACGAAGTGCGCCAGTTCATAGTGGAATTCGGCGATGAATTCCGGGTCGTGCTGGTAGCGGGCATAGGCCTGCTGGAGTTCCTGGATGGCGTGGGTCAGCGTCTCGCTGATGAAGCTGCCGCCGTAGTTTCCGAAATGGCCTGTCGGATCAGGTTGCTGGTAATCGAGCATGATGGGTCTTTGCAAGTTGTGCGTCGGCTGCGCGAACCGCGGCGACGAACTGATGGATCTTGCCGGCGTCCTTGATGCCCTTGGACACCTCGACACCGGAGCTGACATCCACGGACAGCGTCTTACAACGCGGCCGCAACTGCAAGATGCCATCGGTCACGTTTGCAGGCGTGAGTCCACCACTTAAGACGAGGTGACAGTTGACGCTTGGAGGAAGCAGTGACCAATTGAATGTCTGGCCCGCGCCACCGTAGGCCTCGACGTGGGCGTCGAGCAGGATGGCTTGGGCGCAATGGAATTGAGCCGCGTATTTTACGAGATCGAAGCCGGCGGCGTCCGGCCCCAGCGGAATCCGTGCGGCGCGCAGGAACGGGCGGGCTCCGCCGCCAGTCGCATCCAGGCACTGCTGTGCCGTCTCGTCGCCATGGAACTGCACCAATGCCTGGCTCAGGCGCGAACAGTCGTCGAGCACGCGTTGCGCGGCTTCGTTGACATACAGCAGCACCGGCGTGACGAAGGGAGGGAGCCGCCGCGCGAGTTCGGCTGCACGCTCGATCGACACCAGGCGCGGGCTCTTGTTGTAGCGCACGAAGCCGATCGCGTCGACACCGGCGGCGACAGCGGCATCGACGTCCTGCTCGCGCGTGAGGCCGCAGATCTTGACCCGGGTACGGCTGGCGGGCAGGGTGTCATCCATCGTCATGGCAGGCCATCATACGCGGCCGTGCGTTCCGGAAGACCCCAGCGCGGATCGTAGCGCGGGCCCAGGAAGTACAGGCCGTCGGGTGCGAAGGTCGGCGCGGCGATGCGCCGTTCGCGTGCGTGCAGGACGGTGTCGATCCATTCGGGCGGACGCTTGCCGCTACCCACCGCGATCAGGCAACCCATGATGTTGCGGATCATGTGGTGCAGGAAGGCGCTGGCCTCGAACTCGAAGCGCAGAAACGCGCCGCGTCGGTCGATCGTGATGCTGCGCATGTCCTTCACCGGCGACAGGGCCTGGCACTGCGCCGCGCGGAAGGACGAGAAGTCGTGTTCGCCGATCAACCGTGTTGCCGCCGCGCGCATGCGGTCGATGTCCAGTGCGTGCATGACCCAGCCCACGCGTCCGGCATGCACGCTGGGCCGCACCGGCGATACATACAGCAGGTAGGCATAACGCCGAGTCAAGGCATTGGCACGGCAATGGAATGCATCGGGAACGGGTTGCGCCCATTCGACGCTGATGTCGCGCGGCAGGTGCGTGTTGGTGCCGCGGACCCAGGAAACGTCGCGCCGTTGCGCGGACGTGTCGAAATGCACCACCTGCATCAAGGCATGGACACCGGCGTCGGTACGCCCGGCGCACACGGTGGTGATCGGCTGGGCCGCCAGTTGCGACAAGGCCGACTCGAGCCGGTCCTGAACGGTAAGGCCGGAAAGCTGGCTTTGCCAACCCTGGTACGCCCCCCCGTCGTAGCTGATGCCGAGAGCGACTCTCACGCCGGACGGGCGACGCGAACCAGCGCCGGTGCCGTTTGCGCAGCCACTCAGCCCAGGCTGCTCAGCGCCCGCTGTGCCTTGGCCTTGAGGTCGCCGGAGGCTTCGGCAATGACCTCTTCGATCAGCGCCCGTGCACCATCGTCGTCCCCGATGGAGACGAACTCCTCGGCCAGCGCCAGCTTGGTGACGAGAGGATCTTCCGGTTCGACCGGCGCTTCGGGGCTCGGTGTCTCGGGGCTGTTCAGGTCCAGCGACAGGGTGCCCAGATCGAACTCCAGCATGCCGGATTCGGCGGCGTCCGGCGCCTTGAACGGAGTCTGGGAGGCCGTCAGGTTGTTCGGAGAGGTCGCGTCGAATGCCAGCCCGGCGCGCGAGACACCGGCGTCGTTGTCACCGTCGGACAAGGGCGATGGGCTGGTCGAGCCGAAACTCACGGCCGCCTGATTGCGGAAGTCGTCCGGCTGCACGGAGCCCAGGGCGACGGTGTCCTGTTCCTTGTCGATCTCGGGCAGCGCGACGTCGCCCGGCTCGGTGGTGGGTTCGGCCGGTTCCGTCTCGGGCGCCACGGCGGGCACCACTGGTACGGTCAGCTGCGGCTCATCGAAGGCGTCGCCAAAGTCCACGTCCAGCGTCGCAGGCCGCGAATCCGGCGGCTGGATCGCCACGGTGGGCTCGAGCTGGCTCGGTTGGGCCTCTTCGATGGCGCTGGTGGTCGGTTCCTCGTCGAGCGAGAAATCGAGGTCGAGATCGAGATCCATGGGCGCCGACGGCGGTGGGTCTTCGGATGTCGACAGGTCGATCTTCTGCGTGGCCATGGCAGCCGCGGCCATGCCGGGAATGGTCCGGGTGACGATGGTTTTGTCGGCCAGGTCGGGCGGTTCGCTGCCCGGGCGGTACAGCGCGTTGGACGGATCGATGCCCTGACCCTGTTCGCAGATGCGAGCCCATTCCGCACTCTCGCCTCCCACGACCCGGAATGCTTCCTTGGCCATGGTCTCGAATCCCTGGGTGTCGCGCCGCTTGGCGTAGATGTCGAGCAGTTTCTGGTGCACCGCGATGCGGCCGGGATGGCTGCGTAGTGCTTCCTTGAGGATTTCCTCGGCCTGGATGTCACGTCCGTACGCCAGGTAGACGTCGGCTTCCGCGACCGGGTCCACGTCGTCGGCCGCGTCGAGCTGGCTGGGCGAGTAGACCATCGACGAGCCCGTGGCCGCACCGTCGTTGGTATCGACCTTTTGCCCGCCACTGGCGCCGAAGAAGGAATCCGGTTGTAGCCGGCTTTCCAGGAAGGCGCTGTCGACTTCTGCGGCTTCGCGGCGCTTGCGGGCACGGTAGATGCCCAATGCGGCCAGCAGCGCGATCAGCAGGCCGCCGACGGCGAGGGTCAACGGGTTGTCCAGCAACTGGTCGAGCAACCCGGGTTCCTCGACGGATGGAGGAGGTGGTGGCGGTGCCGCCGGGGCGGGGGCGGGCGGAGCCACCGGTGCCGGTGCAGCCGCTTCCGGCGCCGGCGCCGGCGGCGGTGCCGGTTCGGCTGGCGCAGGCACCGCCGGGGCGGTCGCCGCAACGGTGACTCCAACATCGGGCGCCGCAGCCGACGCCGCAGCGGCCGGGGCCGGCGGTGCGGTCGACCCGGCAGCGGCGGATGCCGCACCCAGGCTGCTGAGGTCCTTGACGTTGCGCGCGAGTTCAGCGGCGCGTTGAGCCGCATCCTGTGCTGCCTTGGCCTGGGCGATCTGTTCTTCGGCCGCCTTCGCGTCCGCACCACCCTTGGATAACGTGAGTTTGTCCGGTGCCGCAGCCGCGCTGCGCTTGTCTTCGACCTGGGCCTGCACCGCTCCGGAAGCGGTACGGTCTGCGGCGGCGACCCGCTGTTCCGGTGCGTTGCTCGCCAGCTTGTTGCGGAACGCGTTGAAGTCCCGGCTTTGGGCGATCACGGTACGCGAGGCTTCCGTCTCGGAGATGGCGGCGACCTGTTCGTCCGTGGGAACGGTCAGCACCGCGCCGGCCTTGATCAGGTTCAGGTTGCCGTCGATGAAGGCGTCGGCATTGGCACGCAGCAGCGCCACGAGCATCTGGTCCAGCGACACCTGCGACGGCTTGATGTCGCGTGCGATCTGGCTGGCCGTGTCGCCACGGCGCACCGTGACCTTGTCCGGTCGGCTGCTGGCGGCGGCTGCGGGTGCGGCAGCCGGCCGGGCTGGCGTGACGGCCGGCGCGGGGGCCGGCGCCGGCACGGGCGTCGCCGCAACGCGGGCAGGAGGTGTCACCGGAGAGGCGGCGACCTGCGGCGCGGACGCCTGTACGGGAGCGCGGGCACGCAAGGCCGGCGGATCGAGCAGGACGGTGTAGTCGCGCACGATGCGGCCACTGGACCAGTTGGCCTCGACGATCAGGTCGATGAAGGGCTCGGACACCGCGCGGTCCGTGACCAGCCGGATGTAGGAGCGCCCATCGGAACGCCGTTGCAGCGAGATCTGCAGCCCGGTCAGGGCCTGGTTGAACTCCAACCCCGCGCTGCGAAAGACTTCAGGTCGCGCCAGCGACGGCTTGAGGGATGCGGCTTCTTCCGCATTGATCTCCGGGATGTCGATTTCGGCCCGCAAGGGCTCTCCCAATGCCGATTGGACCGTGATGCGCCCCAGTGCCAGGGCATAGGCCGAAGACGCAGGCAGGCCAAACAGCGCAATGACCAATGATGCAACAGCGGTCTTGCGCCAGCCATGTGACTTTGGGATCAATTTAGTAGCCTCCGATGTTCGGGCGCACCACAACAACCGCGCATTGTGGGTGCAAATGCCGCGACACTCTAACCTGAAAAAGGACCATAACATCAATGTTTTAGCCTGACAAGGTGAGAAAGCGCTCAAATCTTTTGGCGCAAACGCACATGCCCGATGTGACGGTTGGCTGTTGCCAATCGACAACGGCTTGATCGATGGTAGTCGGATTCGGGCCGGTTTTTCGGCCCGCCGGAAATCAGTGATCCAACAAAATGCGCAACATGCGGCGCAAAGGCTCGGCGGCACCCCACAACAACTGGTCGCCGATCGTGAAGGCACCGACGTATTCGGGCCCCATGGCCAGTTTGCGGATGCGACCGACCGGGATGTCGAGCGTGCCGGTGACGGCCACGGGCGTGAGCCCCTGCATCGTCGCTTCTCGGTTGTTGGGCACGACCTTGGCCCATGCGTTGTCGGCTGCGATCATCGCCTCGATGTCGGCTGTC
The DNA here is from genome assembly GCA_027214345.1 of Comamonadaceae bacterium G21597-S1. GTDB lineage: Bacteria > Pseudomonadota > Gammaproteobacteria > Burkholderiales > Burkholderiaceae_C > CAISIP01. The sequence continues at coordinate 210,183 of JAPWHR010000002.1, read as the reverse complement.
GGTACGTCCTTCTTCAGTTTGAAGGTCAGCGCCTGGCTGTGGCAACGCATGGCGCCGACACGCACGCAGAAGCCGTCGACCGGGATCGGCGCGGAACCGAAGCTCGGCCCCTGGCCCAGGATCTTGTTGGTCTCCGCGCCGCCTTTCCATTCTTCCCGGCTGATGCCATCGCCCAGGTCCTTGTCGATCCACGGGATGAGGCTGCCGCCGAGCGGGACGCCGAAGTTCGCCATTTCCGCGGCCGGCATGGACTGCTGGCGGGCCAGGATCTTGCGGTCGATCTCGAGGATGGCCGATCGGGGATCGGCGAGCAGGTCGCGCACTTCGGCATTCAGCGAGCCGAACTGGGTCAGCAGCTCGCGCATGTGCTGGGCGCCGCCTCCCGATGCGGCCTGATAGGTCATCGACGTCATCCACTCGACCAGGCCGGCCTTGAACAAGGCGCCGACGCCCATGAGCATGCAGCTCACCGTGCAATTGCCGCCGATCCAGTTGCGCCCGCCCTTGGCCAGCGCCGCCTGGATCACCGGCAGGTTGACCGGGTCGAGCACGATGACCGCGTCTTCCTGCATGCGCAGGCTCGATGCAGCGTCGATCCAGTGGCCGGTCCAGCCGGCGCTGCGCAATTTTCCGAACACCTCGGCGGTGTAGTCGCCGCCTTGCGCGGTGATGATGATGTCGCAGCGCTTGAGGGCTGCGATGTCCATCGCATCCAGCAGCTTTTCGCCGGAGCGGGCAAACGCCGGGGCGTCGCCGCCGGCATTGGATGTCGAGAAGAAGAGGGGTTCGATCAGGTCGAAGTCGCCCTCGGCCTGCATGCGGTCCATCAAGACGGACCCGACCATGCCTCGCCAGCCGACCAAACCTGTAACTTTGCGTGCGCTGCTCATTGTGTTGCCTCGTGTCAAACTGAAACGTCGTGGATTTTCAGCTGCCCGGCTCGTCTGGCCGGGGAGGGCGCGACGAACCGGGCTGCGTCAGCCTTTGATGGTCGTCGTCTTGGTGGACATCGCATCCACGGGCAAAGCCTCGGCCGGCCACCATGGGCCGGCATGTGCAAGGGTGTTTGCCATCAATGACATCGCGCGATTGTAGGCGATTCAGCCCCGCAGGGCCTTCACGACGGCGTCGCCCATTTCGCGGGTGCCGACCCGGGTCGTGCCTTCGCTGTGGATGTCCGCGGTGCGCAGGCCCTGTTCGAGCACCTTGCCGACAGCCGCCTCGATCCGGTCTGCAGCCTCTGCCTGGTCCAGGCTGAAACGCAGCATCATTGCGGCGCTCATGATGGTGGCCAGCGGATTGGCAATGCCCTGGCCGGCGATGTCGGGCGCACTGCCGTGACTGGGTTCGTACAGGCCCTGGTTGCTCGCGTTCAGGCTGGCCGACGGCAACATGCCGATCGAACCGGTCAACATGGCAGCCTCGTCGCTCAGGATGTCGCCGAACATGTTGCCGGTGACGACGACGTCGAACTTCTTGGGGGCCCGCACCAACTGCATGGCGGCGTTGTCCACGTACATGTGGTCGAGCGCCACATCCGGATATTGCGTACCCACCTCGGTGACGACGTCTTTCCAGAACTGGAAGGTCTCCAGCACGTTGGCCTTGTCGACGCTGGTGACCTTCTTGCCGCGCTTGCGTGCCGCCTGGAATGCGACGTGGGCGATGCGTTCGATCTCCGGTCGCGAATAACGCATGGTGTCGAAGGCCTCGTCCGCACCGGGGAAGTGACCATCGGTTGCCGTGCGCCGGCCGCGAGGTTGTCCGAAATAGATGTCCCCGGTCAATTCGCGGATGATCAGCAGATCGAGCCCGGCGATGAGTTCGGGCTTGAGGCTCGAGGCGCCGACCAGCGGCGCGTGGCAGATCGCAGGACGCAGGTTGGCGAACAGCCCCAGTTCGCGCCGCAGTCCCAGGATGGCCTGCTCAGGTCGCAACGCACGCTCAAGCTTGTCGTATTTCCAGTCGCCGACGGCTCCGAAGAGGATGGCATCTGAAGCCTTGGCCAACTGCAGCGTCGAGTCCGGCAGCGGGTGGCCATGGGCTTCATATGCCGCACCGCCGACGAGCGCGGTCTCGGTCTCCAGTTTCAGGTCCAGCACGCCCAGGACCTTGACGGCCTCGGCGACGATTTCTTTGCCGATGCCGTCGCCCGGCAAGACTGCGATTTTCATGGGTAGGGGTTAAAGCGGTAAAAGATGGGGAAGAATGAGTGGCCCGGCTCAGCGCATCTGGCGGTTCATCAGGTTCTCCTGCTGGATCAGCAGGCTCTGCGTCTTGAAGGTCTCGTCGAACTTGTAGAGTTCCTTGCACAGGTAGCTGTCGTAGGCGGGCTTGCCGACCGCCGCCAGGCACAGGTCTCGCAGAGATGCGGCAGCCGGCGGCGTCGACATCACGGCGCGCAACTCAGGCGGCATCTTGGCCAGCTGCGCAGCCTGTATCGCTTGCTGGCAGGCCTGGAGGTTGCGTTGCTTGTATGCGATGTCTTCACAGCGCTTGACCAGGGGTTCGAGTTCCGCGACCTTGCCCAGCAGCGACTGGATCGCGGGCAGGGCCAGCAGGTCCTCGATGAGGCCCGCATGGGCAGACGGCTGCGCTGTCAGCATCACGGCTGCCAGCAGCAGCGACATGCGCATCTTGATCATGCCGTCTCCTTGTTGAGCATCGCATTGGCCAACCAGGGTTTTTCTGCCAGCCGGCGCGCTTCGAACGCCTTGATCTTGTCGGCGTGACGCAGCGTCAGGCCGATGTCGTCCAGCCCGTTGAGCAGGCAATACCGCCGGAACGGCTGCACCTCGAAATCGAGTTCCTCACCCTGTGGCTTGACGACCTTCTGGCGATCCAGATCGATCGTCAGCGCATAGCCGGGGTGCGCCGCGACCTCGTCGAACAACCGCGCGATCTGCGATTCCGGCAGCACGATGGGCAACAGGCCGTTCTTGAAGCTGTTGTTGAAGAAGATGTCGGCAAAGCTGGGTGCCAGGATGGCCCGAAACCCGTACTGGTCCAGTGCCCACGGTGCATGCTCGCGCGACGATCCGCAGCCGAAGTTCTTGCGTGCCAACAGGATGGATGCTCCGGAATACCGCGACTGGTTCAGTACGAAGTCGGGATTGGGCTTGCGGCTGCTCGGATCCTGGCCGGGGAAACCTGCATCGAGATAACGCCAGGCGTCGAACAGGTTGACGCCGAAACCGGTCTTGCGGATCGATTTGAGGAATTGCTTGGGAATGATGGCGTCGGTGTCGACGTTCTCGCGGTCCATCGGCGCGACCAGTCCCTTGTGCACGGTGAATTTCTGCATGGCTATTTCTTTGCTGCGTCTTCGATCTTCTGACCTGCGCGTTGCAGGTCCTTGCCCATACCCTTGACGGTGTTGCATCCGGCGCCCGCCAGCGCGAACGCCAGCACCAGCAACACGGAACACAGGCGCGGGTACATCGTGGTCACCGGTTCAGACAAATCGACGCACGTCGACAAAATGCCCCTGCACCGCCGCCGCGGCCGCCATGGCCGGGCTGACCAGGTGGGTGCGACCGCCGGCGCCTTGCCGGCCTTCGAAATTGCGGTTGCTGGTCGACGCGCACCGCTCTCCGGGTTCAAGCCGGTCCGCGTTCATGGCCAGGCACATCGAGCAGCCCGGTTCGCGCCACTCGAAACCTGCCGCCTTGAATATCTCGTGCAGGCCTTCGCGTTCAGCCTGCTGCTTGACCAGGCCGGAGCCGGGCACGACCATGGCCAGCTTGACGTTCTTGGCCACCTTCTGGCCCATCTTCTTGACGACGGCGGCTGCCTCGCGCATGTCCTCGATGCGACTGTTGGTGCACGAGCCGATGAAGACCTTGTCGACATGGATGTCGCTCAGCGCCTTGCCGGGCTCCAGTCCCATGTAGGTCAACGCACGTTCGATCGCACCGCGCTTGTTGGCGTCCTTCTCCTTGTCGGGATCCGGAACCCGGGCATCGACGCCCAGCACCATTTCGGGGGAGGTGCCCCAGGTGACCTGCGGAACGATCGTGCTGGCGTCGATGTCGACCACCGTATCGAATTTCGCGCCCGGGTCCGAGTGCAAGGTGCGCCAGTAGTTGACCGCCTGATCCCATTCGACGCCGCTGGGTGCCAGGGGACGGCCCTTGACGTAGTCGATGGTCTTCTGGTCGACCGCGACCAGGCCGGCGCGTGCACCCGCTTCGATCGCCATGTTGCACACGGTCATGCGGCCTTCCATGCTCAATGCGCGGATCGCCGCGCCGGCGAACTCGATCGTGTAGCCGGTACCGCCGGCCGTGCCGATGCGGCCGATGATCGACAAGACGATGTCCTTGGCCACGCAGCCCGCCGGCAGCGTGCCTTCCACCCGGACCAGCATGTTCTTCGCCTTCTTGGCCAGCAGCGTCTGGGTCGCCATCACGTGTTCGACCTCGCTGGTGCCGATTCCGTGCGCGAGCGCGCCGAAGGCACCATGGGTGGAGGTGTGCGAATCGCCGCACACGACGGTCATGCCGGGCAGGGTTGCACCGTTTTCAGGCCCGATCACGTGCACGATGCCCTGGCGTTTGGACAGGAACGGGAAATAGGCCGCGGCGCCGTATTGCTTGATGTTGGCATCCAGCGTCGTGATCTGCTCGCGACTGACCGGGTCGGTGATGCCGTCGTATCCGAGTTCCCAGCCGGTGGTGGGGGTGTTGTGGTCCGCCGTCGCGACGATGGAGCTGACACGCCACACCTTGCGTCCGGCCTCGCGAAGGCCTTCGAACGCCTGCGGGCTGGTCACTTCATGCACGAGATGCCGGTCGATGTAGAGAACGGCGGTTCCGTCCTCCTCGGTGTGGACGACGTGGTCGTCCCAGATCTTGTCGTAGAGCGTGCGTGTCATGGTATCAACTTCCGATCAAGTCGGATTCTAGGACGAACAAGCCGCGAGCGCGGGGAAACTCCCTGCGCTCGCGGCCATGCAGTGCAGGCGGCCGGGGCCGCCCGGAGATCAGCGCTTGTCGATGGCGACCACGTCGCGCTGGGCAGCACCGGTGAACAACTGGCGCGGCCGGCCGATCTTGTAGTCCGGATCGCCGATCATCTCGTCGAGCTGGGCGATCCAGCCCACGGTGCGGGCCAGCGCGAAGATGGCGGTGAACATCGAGGTCGGGATGCCGATCGCGCGCTGCACGATGCCCGAGTAGAAGTCGACGTTCGGGTAGAGCTTGCGTTGCACGAAGTAGTCGTCTTCGAGCGCGATCTTCTCGAGCGCCATGGCCAACTTGAACAGTGGGTCGTTTTCCAGGCCCAGCGCATGCAGCACTTCCTTGCAGGATTCCTGCATGAGTTTGGCGCGCGGGTCGTAGTTCTTGTAGACGCGGTGTCCGAAGCCCATCAGCTTGATGCCGGAGTTCTTGTCCTTGACCTGGGTGATGAAGTCGCCGATTTTCTCCACGCCACCCATGGCCTGGATCTCTTCCAGCATTTTCAGGCAGGCTTCGTTGGCGCCGCCGTGCGCGGGACCCCACAGGCAAGCCACCCCCGCGGCGATCGCGGCGAACGGATTGGTGCCGGAGCTGCCGCACAGGCGCACGGTCGATGTGGAGGCGTTCTGCTCGTGGTCGGCGTGCAGGATGAAGATGCGGTCGAGCGCCTTTTCGATCACCGGGTTGACGACATAGTCCTCGCACGGATTGGCGAACATCATGTGCAGCAGGTTGCCGGCGTAGCTCAGGCTGTTGCGCGGGTACATGTAGGGCTGGCCCACGTTGTACTTGTAGGCCATCGCCACCAGCGTCGGCATCTTGGCGATCAGCCGGATCGCCGAGATCTTGCGGTGCTCGGGGTTGTGGATGTCCGTGCTGTCATGGTAGAACGCCGACATCGCTCCCACGAGGCCGGTCAGGATGGCCATGGGATGCGCATCGCGGCGGAAACCGCGCACGAAGTTGTGCATCTGGTCGTGCACCATCGTGTGGTTGGTCACCAGGTCGCTGAACTGCGTCTTGGCAGCCTGGTCGGGCAGGCTTCCGTACAGCAGCAGGTAGCAGGTCTCCATGAAGTCGCAGTTGGTGGCCAGCTGCTCGATCGGGTAACCGCGGTAGAGCAGCTCACCCTTGTCGCCATCGATGTACGTGATGGCGGACTCGCAGGCGGCGGTGGACAGGAAGCCCGGGTCATAGGTGAACATGCCGGTCTGGCCATACAGCTTGCGGATGTCGACGACATCCGGGCCCACGGTACCGGAGTAGACCGGGAATTCGATGCTGGGTGCACCGTTGCTGAACGACAGCGTTGCTTTGTTGTCGGCGAGTTTCATTTCATGCCCTTTCAGTGTTTATCTTTCAACAGTCCCAGGACTTCGATCACGTCGTCGCGGTCCAGGGCCGTGTCTATCTGTCTTGGCGAGCACCGTCCCAGATGGAGATCAAGCAATTCATTGTCACTCAGCTCCATCAGGGCGTTCAGGGCATCCGCCTGGCGCACGGTCAGGGTTCCCCCATGGCGTGCGAAGAATCGCTCCAGAATCAGGTCATTTTCCAGCATGCCGCGGCGGCACCGCCAGCGCAACTTGCTCAGAGCCCGCTCATCGAGGGGTGAATCGGGGGCGCGGGACTCCAAGACCGGCTACCTCGTGCAGGGTCAGACGGTCCGGTAGACCATCATTTCCTTGATCTTGCCGATCGCCTTGGTCGGATTGAGCCCCTTGGGGCAGACATCGACGCAATTCATGATCGTATGGCACCGGAACAACCGGTAAGGGTCTTCCAGGTTGTCGAGCCGTTCACCGGTGGCCTCGTCGCGGCTGTCGGCGATGAACCGGTAGGCCTGCAGCAGGCCGGCGGGGCCAACGAACTTGTCGGGGTTCCACCAGAAGCTGGGGCAGCTGGTGGAGCAGCTGGCGCACAAGATGCACTCGTACAGCCCGTTGAGTTCGTCGCGCTCCTGCGGGCTTTGCAGGCGCTCCTTCTCCGGCGGCACGTTGTCGTTGATCAGGTAGGGCTTGATCGAGTTGTACTGCTTGAAGAACTGGGTCATGTCCACGATCAGGTCGCGGATCACCGGCAGGCCTGGCAAGGGCTTGAGCGTGATCGTCCCGGGCAGGGTGCGCATGTTCGTCAGGCAGGCCAGGCCGTTCTTCCCGTTGATGTTCATCGCATCCGAACCACAAACGCCTTCGCGGCAGGAGCGGCGGAACGAGATGCTGGGGTCGACCGCCTTGAGTTTCATCAAGGCGTCGAGCAACATGCGTTCGTTGCCGTCGAGTTCGACCTCGATGGTCTGCATGTAGGGCTTGGCATCCTTGTCGGGATCGTAGCGGTAGATGTTGAAGGTACGTTTCGTCATGTCAAACTCCGGTCGAATCGGGCGGCGAGGGGCTGGCCAGCGTGCTTGCGCGCAAGATCGCTGGCCGGCACGGTGTCAGAACGTGCGCACTTTCGGCGGCACGGAATCCACGCTCAGCGGCTTGAGCTGGACCGCCTTGTAGCTCAGGCGGCTGCCCTCGCTGTACCAGAGCGTGTGTTTCATCCATTCGGCGTCGTTGCGGCCGTTCGGATGTTCCGGCGTGTCGCCGTAGTCGTCCACGGTATGGGCGCCGCGGCTTTCCTTGCGCGCTGCCGCCGAGACGATGGTCGCCTGGGCCGCCTCGATCAGGTTTTCGACTTCCAGCGCCTCGATGCGCGCGGTGTTGAAGACCTTGGACTTGTCCTTCAGGTTGATGTTCTGCACCCGTTCGCGCAGCGCCGCGACGGCTGTCACGCCCTGGTCGAGCTTGGCCTGGGTGCGGAACACGCTGGCATGCGTCTGCATCGTGGTGCGGATGTCGTTGGCCACGTCCTGCGCGTATTCGCCGTCCTTGGCGTTGTCCAGCCGGGCCAGGCGCTCGAGCGTGCGTTCAGCCGCATCGGCCGGCAACGGCTTGTGGGTACGGTTCTTGTCGTTGAATTCGACGATATGGTTGCCGGCGGCTCGGCCGAAGACCAGCAGGTCGAGCAGCGAGTTGGTGCCCAGCCGGTTGGCGCCGTGCACACTGACGCACGAGCATTCGCCCACCGCGTACAGGCCGTTGACCGGTGCGTTGTCGTTGCCGTCCTTCTGGGTGACGACCTGGCCATGAATGTTGGTCGGCACGCCGCCCATCTGGTAGTGGATGGTCGGCACCACCGGGATCGGCTCGCGCGTGACGTCGACGTTGGCGAAGTTGACGCCGATCTCATGCACCGAGGGCAGGCGCTTCATGATGGTGTCCGCGCCCAGGTGGTCGAGTTTGAGCATCACGTAGTCCTTGTTCGGACCGCAGCCACGCCCTTCCTTGATCTCCTGGTCCATGCAGCGAGAGACGAAATCGCGCGGGGCGAGGTCTTTCAGCGTCGGCGCGTAGCGCTCCATGAAACGTTCGCCGTTGCTGTTGACCAGGATGGCGCCCTCGCCACGACAGCCTTCGGTCAGCAGCACGCCGGCACCGGCCACGCCGGTGGGGTGGAACTGCCAAAACTCCATGTCCTCCAGCGCCAGGCCGGCGCGGGCGGCCATGCCCAGGCCGTCGCCGGTGTTGATGAAGGCGTTGGTCGACGCGGCAAAGATGCGACCCGCGCCGCCGGTGGCGAGCATCGTGGTCTTGGCCTCGAGGATGTGCAGGTCGCCGGTCTCCATCTCGAGCGCGGTCACGCCCACGACGTCGCCGTCGGCGTCGCGGATCAGGTCCAGCGCCATCCATTCGACGAAGAATGCGGTGCGCGCCTTGACGTTCTGCTGGTACAGCGTATGGAGCATGGCGTGGCCGGTGCGATCGGCCGCGGCGCAGGCGCGCTCGACGGCCTTTTCGCCGTAGTTGGCCGTGTGGCCGCCGAACGGACGCTGGTAGATCGTGCCGTCCGGGTTGCGGTCGAACGGCATGCCCATGTGTTCGAGGTCGTAGACGACCTTGGGCGCTTCACGGCACATGAACTCGATCGCGTCCTGATCGCCCAGCCAATCGGAGCCCTTGACGGTGTCGTAGAAGTGGTAGTGCCAGTTGTCCTCGTTCATGTTGCCCAGCGAGGCGCCGATGCCGCCTTGTGCCGCGACGGTGTGCGAGCGGGTAGGAAACACCTTGGACAACACGGCCACGTTCAGGCCGGCGCGGGCCAGCTGCAACGAGGCGCGCATGCCGGAGCCGCCGGCTCCGACGATGACGACGTCGAACTTGCGCTTGGAGATGGAGTAGGTCATGGGCAGAAAATCGTTTGGGGTGTCAGTCGCCAGCGGTTGTTCACAGCCGCCACAGGACCTGGATGGCCCAGCCGGCGCAGCCGACAAGCCAGACGAGGGAGAAAACCTGCAGCACCAGCCGCACGGATACGGATTTCACGTAGTCCATCCAGATATCGCGCATGCCGACCCAGACGTGGTAGAGCAGTGCGACGATGACGACGAAGGTGAGCACCTTCATCCACTGTGCTGCAAAGATGCCGGCCCACTGGTGGTAGCCGAGTTCACCCGGGGTGGTGAGGACCTGAACCAGCACGATGGCGGTGAAGATGGCCATCAGGGCCGCGGTGATGCGTTGGCTGAGCCAATCGCGCAAGCCGTAGTGGGCCCCTACCACGATACGGCGGGTTCCAAAGTTGACTGCCATGGTGCTTCTTCCTTTCCGGGCCGGGCTCGCGGAGGCCGGCCGAATGTTGTTTTGGTGCGGCCGCGCCGATGCGCTGCCGCCGGGTGTTTTCTTCAGTAGAGTCCGAACAGCTTGGCGCCCAGGATCACCGTCAGGCCGATGCTCAGGACCAGCGTGATGGCCGCACTGCGCTTGCCGGACTCCTTGCTGACGGCGGCATGGCTGATGTCCATGCGCAGATGGCGCAGCCCGGCGATCAGGTGATGGAGGTAGGCCCAGATCAGGGCCAGCGCCACCAGCTTGAGAAACCATCCGCCGCTGCCCTCGAAGGCGCTGGCGAATCGGGCGAACGAGATCTCGGACGAAACCGACATGTCGAACATCCAGATGATGAACGGCAACAGCAGGAACATGATGGCGCCACTGATGCGGTGCAGGATCGACACCAGGCCGGCCAGCGGCAGCCGGTAGCCCGGCAGGTCGCTCAGGGCATGGATGTTGCGAAATTCCGGGCGCTTGGCCCTTGTGGATGTGTCCAGTTCGGTCATGGGTCGTTTTTCTGGTGGGCTCGCAGGTGTCTGGGGTTTTGGTACACCGAAAATTCTATTCCAACCGGACGCGCCGGCCTGTCACGTGCGTAATGCCCCGCTTGGCCTGCGGGGCCGGTACGCCGGACGTATCGGGCTCATTGCAGTTCATTGCGGTAGTAGTGCTTGTCCGTGCGGTACAGGCCCCGCCGCATTTCCATGGCCTTGCCGTCATAGGTGAACGCCACGCGCTCGACGCTGAGCAAGGGTGTCAGCGTCGTCACGCCGAGCCGCCGGCTTTGTTCGGCATCGGGCAGCACGGCACGGATCTGCTCCTGGGCGCGCACCATGCGTACGCCGAATTCGGTCTCGAACAGCGCATACATGGGGCCGTCGTAGTCCGTGAGCCGCTCGGCCGTGAGTCCCTTGAACGGGCCGCCGGGCAGCCAGATATCCTCCAGGATCGTCGGCTCGCCGGCGAACGACAACACGCGCCGCAGCTGGAGCACGGCGTCGCCGGTGCGCAGGGCCAGCGCACGTGCCACCTCGGCCGAAGCCCGCAGGCGCCGGCAGTCGATGATCTCCCGATCGGCCGGGCCTTCGCTGTTCGCGTCGCCAAAGTCCGGCACCAGCTTGAGGAATCGGTACTGCACATGTTGTTCGGCATGGGTCGCGACGAACGTGCCCTTGCCCTGGCGCCGGATCAGCAGGTGGTCGGCAGCCAGTTCGTCGATCGCCTTGCGCACCGTGCCCTGGCTGACGCGAAACCGGGCGGCCAGATCCATCTCGCTGGGAATGGCCTCGCCGGGCTTCCACTCGCCGGCCTGCAGGCTCTTGAGGATCAGGTCCTTGATCTGGCGGTACAGCGGGCTGAACGCCGGTGTCCCCTGGCCGGCCGGGCCAGCGGCAGGCGGATCCCGTGATGGATCGGCATGGGCGGCAGAAGTGGAGGAATGCATGGCGATCGGGTTGTCCGTCGGGCCGGCGCAAGGCGTGTGGAAGGGGCGAATCATATCTTATATAAGACATAAGACAAATTGACGCGCCGCGACATTCGACGTTAAACTCGAACGGTTTTGCTGGCAGTCGATGCCCGGTCGGGCGCGATTGCCGTTGATCGCCCATTCCCTATTTTTCTACCTGTCTTGGAGTTCTGGTCATGAGTAAAAAACCCGTTCGTGTTGCCGTCACCGGTGCCGCCGGTCAAATCGGATATGCATTGCTGTTCCGTATTGCGAGCGGGGCCATGCTCGGGGCGGACCAGCCGGTGATCCTGCAGTTGCTCGAGATCCCCGATGAGAAGGCGCAGAACGCGCTCAAGGGCGTGATGATGGAGCTGGAGGACTGTGCGTTTCCGCTGCTCGCCGGCATGGAGGCGCACAGCGATCCGCTACAGGCCTTCAAGGACACCGACTACGCCTTGCTGGTCGGCGCCCGTCCGCGCGGCCCGGGCATGGAGCGCGCCGACCTGCTGGCGGCCAACGCACAGATCTTCACGGCCCAGGGCAAGGCGCTCAACGCCGTGGCCAGCCGCAACGTCAAGGTGCTGGTCGTGGGCAACCCGGCCAACACCAATGCCTATATCGCGATGAAGAGCGCCCCCGACCTGCCGCGCCGCAATTTCACCGCCATGCTGCGCCTGGACCACAACCGTGCATTGAGCCAGATCGCCGCCAAGACCGGCAAGGCGGTGGCCGACATCGAGAAGTTGGTGGTTTGGGGCAATCATTCCCCCACCATGTACGCCGACTACCGCTTCGCCACCATCAAGGGCGACAGCGTCAAGCAGATGATCAACGACCATGACTGGAACGTGAACACCTTCCTGCCGACCGTCGGCAAGCGTGGCGCCGCGATCATCGCCGCACGGGGAGTCTCGTCGGCGGCGTCGGCTGCCAACGCCGCCATCGACCACATGCACGACTGGGCCCTGGGCACCAATGGCAAGTGGGTCACCATGGGGATTGCTTCGGACGGCCAATACGGCATTCCGAAGGACACGATCTTCGGTTTTGCCGTGACCTGCGAAGGTGGCGAATACAAGCTGGTCGAAGGTCTGGAGATCGACGCGTTCAGCCAGGAGTGCATCAACAAGACACTCAAGGAACTGCAGGACGAGCAGGCCGGCGTCGCCCACCTGCTGTAAGCCGTGCAGCACCCGCGCGATGTGCTGCTTGGCGCGCAGGCCGCCACGGGCCTGCTGCCGGTGTGTGATCATTACAGCGGCGTGCCGGCGCGCATGCGCAAGAGTCTGTCGCTGCAGCGAGAGTTGACGACCGAGTTCGGTGCCTGTGTCTTCGACGTGACGCTCGACTGCGAGGATGGCGCTCCGGTGGGTGCGGAGCGCGCCCATGCCGAATTGGTCGTCGAACTGGTTCGCGATGCGATGGCCGCATCGGGGGCTGGCCTGGCCGACGGCATGCGCCCGCGGATTGCGGTGCGTGTGCATCCGGTGGATCACCCGGCGTTCGCGCAGGACGTCGGCATCGTCGTGTCGGGAGCCGGTCACCTGTTATGCCATCTGATGATTCCCAAGGTGGAATCGGTGTCCGATGTCGACCGCGCTGTAGCGATGGTCGATGGCGCTTCGGCCGATGTGTCGGCACGCCGACTGCCGCTGCACGTGTTGCTGGAGTCTCCGGCTGCCGTGCACCGCGCCTTCGATATCGCGGCCCATCCCCGCGTGCAGTCGATCAGTTTCGGGCTGATGGATTTCGTGTCCTCGCATGGCGGCGCGATTCCGGCGCACGGCATGTCCGGCAGCGGGCAGTTCACCCATCCGCTGGTGGTGCGCGCCAAGCTCGAGATCGCATCGGCCTGCCATGCCCATGGCAAGGCGCCATCGCATTGCGTGGTCACCGAGTTCCGTGACGCCGCCGCGATCGAGAAGGCGGCCCGCATCGCGGCGGCAGAATTGGGTTTCACCCGGATGTGGAGCATCCACCCCGATCAGATCCGGCCCATCCTGGCCGCGTTTGCGCCCTCGGCGGCGGACATCGCCCAGGCCGCCGACATCATCGATCGTGCCCAGGCAGCCCGGTGGGCACCGATCGACCATCAAGGGCAATTGCATGACCGCGCGAGTTACCGGCTGTACTGGCACGTGCTCGAACGCGCCCATCGGACGGGGCAGGCGCTGCCCGCCTCGGCCGGACGACTTTTTTCCGCATCGTTGCAATAATGCGGTTTTCACCAGCTGCGAGGATGTCGATCATGAAAACACGTCTGGGCGTTGCAATGTCGTTGCTCCTCGCGGGTTCCGCGATGGCGCAAACCGTGCTGTTGTCGGCGGAGCAGGTCGCGGTGGCCAGCCAGGTCCATGTCGGCACCTTGCCGTGCGAACTCGGGCAGACCGTCGTGCTGCTGGCGGAGCCCGGTGAAGCCGGGTATTTCAGCCTGCGTATCGGCAAGGCCCGATACCGGCTGGCGCCGGAGTTGACGACCACCGGGGCCGTGCGTCTGGAAGACAAGGGTGCGGGCATCGTCTGGCTGCAACTGGCGAACAAGTCCATGCTGATGAACCAGAAGCAGGGCAAGCGCGTGGCCGACGAATGCAAGAGCGCCGTCCAGTTGCAGGTCTCCGACGACATGCGCAGAAATCCTCCGGCCAGCGTGCTCGACGAGAGCAGGCCCGTCGGCACCGAGGTCGTGAAGAAATAACACGCCGGGGCGCCCGGGGCGCTCGGCACAGCGATTCAGTCAACCAGGAGAACCATTGATGTTGCAAGCCTATCGCACCCATGTCGCGGAACGTGCCGCGCTGGGGATCCCGCCGTTGCCACTGTCGGCCGTCCAGGTCGCCGAACTGGTGGAACTGCTCAAGAAGGTGCCGACCGGCGCCGGCTCCGGCGACGGGCCCGAGTTGCTCGAGCTGCTGACCCACCGCGTTCCGGCAGGCGTCGACGACGCCGCCAAGGTCAAGGCCAGCTATCTGGCGGCCGTTGCCCACGGTAGCGAGAAGTGCGCATTGATCGACCGCGAGAAGGCCACCGAACTGCTGGGCACGATGCTGGGCGGATACAACATCAGCCCCTTGATCGATCTGCTCGACGACGCCCAGGTGGCGGCGGTGGCGGCCGAAGGTCTCAAGAAGACGCTGCTGATGTTCGACCAGTTCCACGACGTCAAGGAAAAGGCCGACAAGGGCAATGCCCATGCGAAGGCGGTGTTGCAGAGCTGGGCCGATGCCGAGTGGTTCACCAGCCGTCCGGAAGTGCCCAGGAGCATCACCGTGAGCATCTTCAAGGTGGCCGGCGAGATCAACACCGATGACCTTTCTCCGGCACCCGATGCCTGGAGCCGACCGGACATTCCGCTGCATGCGCTGGCCATGCACAAGAATCCGCGCCCCGGCATCACGCCGGAACAGGACGGCAAGCGCGGCCCGGTGAAGTTCATCGAAGACCTGCGGGCACGCGGCAACCAGGTCGCTTACGTGGGTGATGTGGTCGGCACCGGTTCGAGCCGCAAGTCGGCGACCAACTCGGTGTTGTGGTTCACCGGCCAGGACATTCCGTACGTGCCCAACAAGCGTTTCGGCGGCGTCTGCCTGGGCGGCAAGATCGCGCCGATCTTCTACAACACCATGGAGGACTCCGGCGCATTGCCGATCGAACTCGACGTCAGCCAGATGGAGATGGGCGACGAAGTCGAACTGCGTCCCTACGACGGCCAGGCGCTGAAGAATGGCAAGGTGATCGCCGAGTTCAAGCTCAAGAGCGACGTGTTGTTCGACGAGGTGCGTGCCGGCGGACGAATCCCGCTCATCATCGGCCGCGGCCTGACTGCCAAGGCGCGCGAGGCGCTCGGCCTTGCTCCCAGCACGTTGTTCCGCCTGCCGCAGAACCCGGATGGCAGCAAGGCCGGATTCACGCTGGCGCAGAAGATGGTCGGCCGCGCCGTCGGCCTGCCCGAGGGGCAGGGCGTGCGTCCCGGCACCTACTGCGAACCGCGCATGACCTCGGTCGGCTCCCAGGACACGACCGGACCGATGACACGCGACGAACTCAAGGACCTGGCCTGCCTGGGCTTCAGCGCCGACCTGGTAATGCAGTCGTTCTGCCACACCGCGGCCTATCCGAAGCCGGTCGATGTCAAGATGCACCACGAGTTGCCGGACTTCATCAGCAACCGCGGCGGCATCAGCCTGCGTCCGGGTGACGGCATCATCCACAGCTGGCTCAACCGCATGTTGTTGCCCGACACCGTCGGTACCGGCGGCGACAGCCACACGCGGTTCCCGATCGGCATCAGTTTTCCGGCCGGCTCCGGCCTGGTGGCCTTCGGCGCGGCCACCGGCGTGATGCCGCTGGACATGCCCGAGAGCGTGCTCGTGCGGTTCAAGGGCAAGCTGCAGCCGGGCGTGACCCTGCGCGACCTGGTCAACGCGATTCCGCTCTATGCGATCCGGGCCGGCCTGTTGACGGTGGCCAAGCAGGGCAAGAAGAACATCTTCTCGGGCCGCATTCTCGAAATCGAGGGCCTGCCGGATCTGAAGGTGGAGCAGGCGTTCGAGCTCAGCGACGCGTCGGCCGAACGCTCGGCGGCCGGCTGCACCGTGCACCTGGACAAGGCGCCGATCATCGAATACATCACCAGCAACATCACGATGCTCAAGTGGATGATTGCGCAGGGCTACAAGGACGTGCGTACCATCGAGCGGCGCATCAAGGCCATGGAGGCCTGGCTGGCCAACCCGGTGCTGATGAAGGCCGATGCGGATGCCGAGTACGCGGCCGTGATCGAGATCGACCTGGCCGATGTGCATGAGCCGGTCGTGGCATGCCCGAACGACCCCGATGACGTCAAGACACTTGGCGAAGTGGCGGGCTCGCCCATCGACGAGGTGTTCATCGGCAGCTGCATGACCAATATCGGCCATTTCCGTGCAGCGTCCAAGTTGCTCGAGAACAAGCGCGACATCCCGGTCAAGCTGTGGATGGCGCCGCCGACCAAGATGGACGCCAAGCAGTTGACCGAAGAGGGGCACTACGGCGTGCTGGGAACGGCTGGCGCGCGCATGGAAATGCCTGGCTGCAGCCTGTGCATGGGCAACCAGGCGCAGGTCAAGGAAGGCGCGACGGTATTCAGCACGTCGACCCGCAACTTCCCCAACCGCCTGGGCAAGAACTCCAACGTCTATCTGGGTTCTGCCGAGCTCGCGGCCATCTGCTCCAAGCTCGGGCGTATTCCGACCAAGGAGGAATACATGGCCGACATGGGCGTACTCGATTCCGCGAGCGGGACGATCTACCAGTATCTGAACTTCGACCGCATCGACGAATTCACCGATGCGGCCGCGTCGGTGAAGGAGAGTGCGACCGCCTGACGGTTCTTTCCCGGGCGCAGCGGGGCTGGCGGCCGGATCGGGCCGACAGCCCCGTTTTTCTTGTGGCGGGGTTTGCCTGCCGGTGGCCGTCAGGCCCGCTCGACGGGCCGCCTGCCGCTGGGCGCGTTCACAGCGGCGTCAGCGCCTGGTATTCAAAATAGTGCTGGAACACATAGGCCAGCGTGGACATCAGCGCCGTGGTGCCGATCAACATGGCGCACACCACGGCCAGAATGGTCAGGCCGCTGGTCTTGCCCGCGGCATCGTCCGGGTCGCGCGACGGGTTGAACCGGGCGTTCCATTTCGGCTGCTCGGTCAGGCCGTAGATGATTGCGGTCAGAGCGCATACCGTGATCGCAGCGCCCAGCAGCGGCACCAGCAGCCAGCTCAACTGGTCGTCCACGCCGAGTTCGCGCGCGCGCAGTACCCCTATGGCACCGATCAGGGTGGGCCAGGGCAGCAGCCACCCCAGTGCGTCGCCCCAACCGCGCAGGTAGAAGCGGTGCAGCCCGAGCGGGCCGCCGAGCAGGGCCAGCCAGGTGGCGAATGTCTTGTTCTTCATGGATATCCCTGATCCTCGATAGGTGGTGTGTCGCCGGGCCCGCAGTGTCGCACCGTGGCGGCGCGCCGCTTCGGGCCGCCGTCAAGCGATGGCGGATGTCGTCTCATTGGGGCGGGATGCTGGTGCAGATGAGGCCGCTATATAATCTCGGGCTTTTCAGCGTGTTGCTGGCCGGGTGGCCATGTTACGTGTCTCAGCGCCGAAATACTGGTGGAAAGCGATTTCCGCCACCCCCCGAAGGATAAATCATGGTCGTCATTCGACTCTCCCGTGGTGGTGCCAAGGCCCGCCCGTTTTTCAACATCGTGGTTGCCGACAAGCGTACCCGTCGAGACGGCCGCTTCATCGAGCGTCTCGGTTTCTACAACCCCATCGCCACCGCCAACGAGGAGCGCATCCGGATCGCCCAGGATCGCGTGACCTACTGGAAAGGTGTTGGCGCGCAGGCATCCCCGACGGTCGAGCGCCTGCTGGCGCAAGCCGCAGCCAAAGCGGCCTGAAACCCGTTCCCGCGTCGGACTTGAACGGGCGCGGGCATTCTCCGGTCTCCCATGGCGTTGTCACTGGACCCGGTCGAGCTGCCGTCCGACGCCATCGAGGTGGCCCGTGTGGGCGACGCCTGGGGCGTCAAGGGCTGGATCAAACTCCTGCCCTTCAGCGCCGATCCGCAGGCGCTGTTTTCCTCCAAGCAATGGTACGTACAGCCGTCCGACAGGGGCCCCAAGGCCTTTGACGGAACGGCGCTGTTGCGCGTGCGCGAGGCGCGCGATCACTCCGGCGGTGTGGTGGCGCAACTCGATGGCATCGACGATCGCGATGCGGCCCAGGCCTTGCGTGGCGCCCGGATCTTCGTGCGGCGCTCGAGCTTTCCGAGCACCGCGACGGACGAATACTACTGGGTCGACCTGATCGGTCTTGAGGTCGTCAACCGGCAAGGCGAGTCGCTGGGCCAGGTCAAGGAACTGCTGCAGACCGCCGCGCAATCCGTATTGGTACTGCGTTATGCATCCGGCGACGAATGGCTGGAGCGGATGATTCCGTTTGTCGCAGCCCATGTCGACGCGGTCGATCTCGAAGGCAAGCGCATCACCGTGGACTGGCAGGCGGATTATTGAGTCCGGACCGGCCATGCGCTTCGATGTCATCACCCTGTTTCCCGAACTGTTCGAGCCATTCCTGCAAGCCGGCGTGACCCGCCGCGCCTACCTGTCCGGCCTGGTGGACGTCGTGCTGACCAATCCGCGCGGTTTTGCGCAGGGCAACTACCAGCGGGTCGATGACCGGCCTTTCGGGGGCGGGCCCGGCATGGTCATGATGGCCGAGCCGCTGGAGAAGAGCCTGCAACAGGTTCGCTCCATGCGCTCCGACCCGGCGCCGGTCGTGTTGTTCTCTCCGTTGGGGCGCCGGCTGGACCACGCCCAGGTGCAGCGCTGGGCCACGAGCGCAGGAGCCGTCCTGCTGTGCGGACGGTACGAAGGCGTGGACCAACGCTTCATCGACGCCCATGTCGACGAGCAGATCAGCCTGGGGGACTATGTGTTGTCCGGTGGCGAGATCGCCGCCATGGCCTTGCTCGATGCGGTGGCGCGGCTGCAGCCGGGCGTGCTCGGCGATGCGGCCAGCCATCAGCAGGACAGCTTCAACAACAGTCTGGACGGCTTGCTCGATTGCCCGCATTACACGCGTCCGGAAAGCTGGCAGGGCGCGGCAGTGCCCGAGGTGCTGTTGTCGGGCCATCATGCCAGGGTCGCGCGCTGGCGCCGCGAGCAGAGCCTGCTGCTGACCCAGCGCCTGCGCCCCGAACTCATCGAGCAGGCCCGCGCGGCGGGGCGCCTGAGCCGGCTCGACGAAGACTGTCTCGCGCACGGGCCCGCCGCCGACCGTTGAGCGCTGGAACTTTCTGACTATAATGCGCGGTTACCCGATCCTCTGTTTGGCCGTCTTGCTTCCCATGTGGCCTGGTCCCTGAGACCTGATGTGGCCCGAGAGCA
The DNA here is from genome assembly GCA_027214345.1 of Comamonadaceae bacterium G21597-S1. GTDB lineage: Bacteria > Pseudomonadota > Gammaproteobacteria > Burkholderiales > Burkholderiaceae_C > CAISIP01. The sequence continues at coordinate 191,201 of JAPWHR010000002.1, read as the reverse complement.
AGACAACGCGTCATGTCGACGCTGGCGCAAACATGATCATTCGAGGAAATCATGAACCTGATCCAAACTCTTGAGCAAGAAGAAATTGCTCGTCTCGGCAAGACCATCCCCGACTTCGCCCCTGGCGATACCGTCATCGTCAGCGTCAAGGTCGTCGAAGGTACCCGCAAGCGCCTGCAGGCCTACGAAGGCGTCGTGATTGCCAAGCGCAACCGCGGCCTCAACAGTGCCTTCATCGTGCGCAAGATCTCCAGTGGCGAAGGCGTGGAGCGCAGCTTCCAGACCTACAGCCCGCTGATCGCCGGCATCGAAGTCAAGCGCCGCGGCGACGTACGTCGTGCCAAGCTGTATTACCTGCGCGAGCGCAGCGGCCGTTCGGCACGCATCAAGGAAAAGCTGGCCCCGAAGAAGGTCGCGTCGAGCTCCTGAGCCCTGCCGATCGATCCGAAGCAAGCCGCCTCCAGCATCCGTGCGAGGCGGCTTTTTCGTTTCCGTCCCGCGCGCGTGTCCACCACCCCCATCATCAACAGCCTGTCGAGCCTGCCCGGCTTCGATCCGCGCACGATCCCGGTCATCGGGGTCGACTCTCACCTCCCAGCGGTGGTGCCGGCCGACCTGAGCCTGCCTGCGTTGCGTGCGCGGTTCCGGCGCTCGGTGTCCTGGGAGCCGGAACTGCTGGCCGAACCACCATTCACCGATCGCCTGCCGGCAGCCGCCTCGGTCCTGGTGGCCATCGTGGAACGCGACGAACCCATGGTGTTGCTGACCCAGCGTACGGTGCAGTTATCCACCCACTCCGGCCAGATCGCCTTTCCCGGGGGCCGGCAGGATCCGCAGGATCAGGACCTGACCGTGACGGCCTTGCGCGAAGCCCATGAAGAGATCGGCCTGTTGCCCGAGTTCGTGGACATCCTGGGCAGCCTGCCGGTCTACCACACGGGCAGCGCGTTCATCGTCACACCGGTCGTGGGCCTGCTGCGCGACGGATTTGCGCTGCAGCGCAATCCGCACGAGGTCGACGACATCTTCGAGGTGCCGCTGGCATTCCTGATGAATCCGGCCAACCATCGTCGCCATGCATTTGAATGGAGTGGCGTGCGGCGCGAATGGTTGTCCATGCCCTACCACGATGGCATCGCGGAACGCTTCATCTGGGGGGCGACCGCCGGCATGTTGCGGAACTTCTACCGCTTCCTGGCCGCCCGCTGACGGGCCATGCAGGGCGTTGCCGGGTCGGCGCTGAAAGTATGATGCCGGCATGAGTTTTGTCGCCATCCTGATTGCGCTGCTGCTGGAACAGGCGCGGCCGGTGGGCCGCAGCAACCTGGTGCACGTCGGCCTGCGGGCCTGGGTGAGCTGGTGTGGCGACACCTTCGATGCCGGCAAGGAGCATCACGCCTGGCTGGCCTGGGCCTTCGCGGTATTGTTGCCGTCGTCCGCAGTGCTCCTGGTCTACTGGTTGCTCGCCGCGTGGGCGGGGTGGCCGTTTGCCGTGCTGTGGAATATCGTCGTGCTGTATTTCTCGCTGGGCTTTCGGCAGTTCAGCCATCATTTCACCGAGATCCGCGATGCGCTCGATGCCGGCGACGAGCAACGTGCGCGGGCCTTGCTGGCGCAATGGCGCCAGATCGATGCCACCGGGCTGGCCAGGAGCGACATCGTGCGCCAGGTCGTCGAGCATTCGGTGCTGGCGGCGCACCGCCACGTGTTCGGCGTACTGGCCTGGTTCTCCATCCTGGCGGTGCTCGGGCTCGGGCCCGTGGGTGCGGTTCTGTACCGCCTGAACGAATTCGTTCCGCGTTACTGGGCACGCGAGAAAGCCGCGCGTGTGCGTCCCGTCAGTGCTGCATTGCAGGATGTCGCCTCACTCACCTGGTCCTGGCTGGACTGGTTGCCGGCCCGGGTGACGGCGGTCGGATTCGCCGTGGTCGGCAGCTTCGAGGATGCCATCGACAGTTGGCGCAACTACGAGCGCCAAGGGCCGGTGACCAACGACGGCGTGATCCTGGCATCCACCGCAGGCGCCATCAATATCCGGCTGGGCGCGGCGGCGCAGGCGCCCGCACAGTCCGGATCCATGCAGCCGGAGGCGGGCATCCCGGCGTTGCCGTTCACCAGCGCGATCGGCGGCGAGGCCGAGATCGGCCATTTGCGCGTGGTCGTCGGCCTGGTCTGGCGAACCGTCGTCATGTGGATGGTGCTGCTGGCCTTGCTCAGCCTGGCGCGGCTGCTCGGTTGATGCCGCGCCGCAAGTAGCCGCCTGCGTGCGGCTCAGTAACGCGATTGCGACAACTCCGCAAACAGTTCGCGGTAGATCCGATAACGTTCCGGGCTGATCGGCGCTTCGCAATCGGGGTTCTCGCTGGCCGCGATGACTGCGCAACCGGGTTCGTGCAGGTGGGTGCAGTTGTAGAAGCGGCAGTGGTCGGCATGGGCGGCCAGGTCGGGCATGTACCGCGCCAGCCGCATCGGGTCGATGTGGTGCAGGCCGAACTCCTGGAAGCCGGGCGAGTCGATCAGTGCACTGGTCTTGTCGGCGTCGATCCAGTACCAGGTCGTGCTGGTCGTCGTGTGCTTGCCGGCGCGCAGCGATAGCGACAACTCGCCCGTCAACACGTCCGCATGGGGAACCAACCGGTTGATGAGCGTGCTCTTGCCTGCGCCCGACGGACCCAGAACCAGCGTGGTCTTGCCGTGCAGATGTTGCTGCAGCGTCCGCAGGTCCTGCGGTGAAACCGGCTTCAATGCCATGGGTACGATGGGGTATCCCATGGCCCTGTAGGGCGCCAGCCACGACCAGGCACGGGCAAACGGAGCGGCCAGGTCCCGCTTGTTCAGCACCACCAGCGGTGCGATGCCCTCGGCTTCGGCCGCGATCAGGGCGCGCGAGAGTTGCTGGTTCGAGAACGCGGGTTCGGCTGCGATCAGGATCAGCACCTGGTCCAGGTTGGCCGCGAACGATTTGGTGCGGATCTCGTCGCGGCGATAGAACAGGTTGCGCCGCGGCTCGATCTTCTCGATCGTGCCTTCATCGCGCGACTGCTGCCACCGTACCCGGTCTCCGACCACGCCCTGGCTCTTCTTGCCGCGCGAATGGCAGATCAGGCGCTCGCCCGATGCTGTCTCGACCAGGAAGTGACGCCCGTAGTTGGCGACGATCAACCCCTGGTGCAGGGCGGTGCCAGCCGTCAAGCGCGCACCTTGCCGGCGACGGTCATGACAACAAGGCGTCCGCAGCGGCGGCGCAGCTGAAGTCGGTGGCCGAAATGCCACCCACGTCGTGGGTGTTGAATCGCACGACACAGCGGTTGTAGCTGACGTTCAGTTCCGGGTGATGGTCCGACACATGGGCCGCGAAGGCCAGCGCGTTCACGAAGGCCATGGTCTCGTAGTAGTTGGCGAACCGGTAGGTCTTCTCGATCGCGACGTCCGGTCCTTCGCCGTACAGCTTCCAACCCTCGAGCCTGGCCAGCTGGCTGACGACTTCCGCGGCACCAAGGGCGCGCCGTTGCACCGCCGACCAGTCTGTCTTCTTCATCATGCTTGTCATCGGAAACTCCGGGCTCAGGCCGTCATGCGCGCCAGGCGTTCGACGGCAGGTGGGTGGGAATAATAGAACCGGACATAGACCGGATCCGGCGTCAGGGTCGACGCGTTGTCCTCGTAGAGCTTGAGCAGGGCCGTCGACAGGTCCGCGCCGCTCGTCTGCGCGACCGCGTACGCGTCGGCCTCGAACTCGTGCTTGCGCGAGATCTGCGCAAACAGCGGCGTCACGAACTGGCTGAACACCGGAATCGCCAGCATGAACAACAGCAAGGCGAGCGCATCGTTGGCCGCGCCGTCGACCAGGTTGGGACGCACGCCCAGCGCGGTGTAGAACCATGCCTGGCCCGACAACCATCCCAGCAACGCGAATCCGGCCAGGCTCAGGGCAAACAAGGCTACGATGCGCTTGATGATGTGCCGGTGCTTGAAATGCCCGAGCTCATGGGCCAGCACCGCGTCGACCTCGGCCGGCGCAAGCTTGGACAACAGTGTGTCGTAGAACACGACCCGCTTGGCAGCCCCGAAGCCGGTGAAATACGCATTCGCATGGGCACTGCGCCGGCTGCCGTCCATGACGAACAGGCCCTTGGCGGCGAATCCGCAGCGTTGCATCAGGGCCGAGACCCGGGCCTTGAGGGATTCGTCGTCCAGCGGCTGGAACTTGTTGAACAAGGGCGCGATGAAGGTCGGATACACCATCAGCAGCAGCAGGTTGAAACCCATCCACACGCCCCAGGCCCACAACCACCACAGGTGGCCGGCCGCGCCCATCAGCCACAGGATCAGGGCCGCGATCGGCAACCCGATCGCCGCGCCGATCAAGGTCGACTTGACCAGGTCGGCCAGCCACAGGCGCGGCGTCATCTTGTTGAAGCCGAAGCGCGCCTCGATGCCGAAGGTCTGGTACAGGCCGAACGGCAACTCGAGCAGGCCGCCGATCACGGCAAAACCGGCGAGCAGTGCCAGTTGTTGTGGCATACCCGGGCCGAGCAGTTGCATCAGCGCCGTGTTGAGAGCATGGAGTCCGCCGAGCAAGGTCCAGCCCAGCAGCAGCGCTGCCGCCAGCGCGAGTTCGAGCAAACCGAACCGCGTCTTGGCGATGGTGTAGTCGGCCGCCCGCTGGTGTGCCGCCAGCGTCACCTGCTCGCGGAAGCGATCGGGAACGGTGTCTCGGAATCGGGCGACATGGCGGATCTGGCGCGAAGCCAGCCAGAACTTCAGCAGCAGGCCGCCAACCAGCGCGGCGATGAAGGCGACGGTCAGCACCGTCTCGGGAGTCCAGTTTTCAGGCACGGCAGGGCAGGGGGGAAGGGTGCATGCGGGGAGTTTAGGTCCAATCGCAAGACCCCGACGCGATTGGGCGACAATCGCCGCCATGGACGAAAACGCTGCGCTGCTGGAGAAATCGGACCAGAACCTGGTCTGGATCGATTGTGAAATGTCGGGCCTGGACCCGGACAAGGAGCGGCTGCTCGAGATCGCGGTGATCGTCACCGGTCCGAACCTGGAGCCCCGCATCGAGGGCCCGGTGCTGGTGATCCACCAGAGCGACGCCTTGCTCGACCAGATGGACGCCTGGAACAAGGGCACACACGGCAGGAGCGGCCTGATCGACAAGGTGCGAGCCTCGACCCTGACCGAGGCACAGGCCGAGCAGCAGATCCTCGATTTCCTGGCCCGGTACCTGCCCAGGAACACGTCGCCGCTGTGCGGCAACACGATCAGCCAGGACCGGCGTTTCCTGGTCAACTACATGCCGCGGCTGGAGGCGTTCTTTCATTACCGCAACATCGACGTCAGCACGCTCAAGGAACTGGCCAAGCGCTGGCGTCCCCAGGTGCACGGCGCGTTCAAGAAGCAGCAAAGCCATACCGCCCTGGCCGACGTGCACGAGTCGATCGACGAACTGGTCTATTACCGCGACACCTTCCTGCGCATGACCGATTAGATTAGGTAGAAACCCGAAGCCGTGCCATAATCGCAGGCTTCGCCACCGACAGGTGGTGTTTTGTGCATCTCCCCTCACACACCGGGCTTGACTGAAGAGCCCCTCTAGAGTGCAACCATCCGGTTGCGGCCACCCGCGTTGGCACTGAGCTTCGTTTGATGGTTGATGTTTTTTTGACCATTGACGAAAGCGCCCCACATCGTGCGGCGCGCTCGTTTGAGACTCTATCGACATGAACGACGCATTTGATGTGGTCGGCGCGCCTTTGCCCGACCAGGACCTTTCCCATACCCCCATGAACACCTCGGCCGACCTGCCGAAGGCCGAGTTCTCCGAACCTTCGGACGTGCTGGCCGACGACACCGCGGCCGCTGCGAGCGCGACGCCCCGGGAGCCCAACGGTTTCGAGAAGATGGCGCTGGCGCCCGAGCTGCTGCAAGCTGTGAGTGACCTGGGCTTCACGCAGCCCACGGTGGTGCAGGAAAAGTGCATTCCCATGGCCATGCAGGACCTGTCCGACACGGCCGGCGGCGCGCGCTTCACCGACCTGATGGTGTCCAGCCAGACCGGCAGCGGCAAGACGGCGGCATTCCTGCTGCCGGTGCTGCACACCTTGCTGGCACAACGTGACCAGGCGCAGGCGCAGGAACGCGCCGACTACGAGAAAGCCTGCGCCGAGGCCGCCGTGCGCGGCGAAGCCCCGCCCAAGCGCCCGCGCCGCAAGGACCCCACCAGCAGCCGCAACTTCAAGGCCGCCACCCCAGGCGCCCTGGTGTTGTGCCCGACCCGTGAACTGGCCCAGCAGGTTGCGCATGACGCGATCGACCTGGTGCGCCATTGCCGCGGCCTGCGCATCGCCAACGTCGTAGGCGGCATGCCGTACCAGATGCAGATTGCGCGCCTGCAGAACGCCGACCTGGTCGTCGCCACACCGGGCCGCCTGCTGGACCTGCAGCGTTCGATGCAGATCAAGCTCGAGCAGGTGCAATTCCTGGTCGTCGACGAAGCCGACCGCATGCTGGACCTCGGGTTCGCCGACGATCTGGCCGAGATCAACCAGCTCACGATCGAACGCAAGCAGACCATGATGTTCAGTGCCACGCTGGCGCCGCGCATTCAGCAACTGGCCACGCGGGTCATGCGCGAACCGCGTCGGGTCCAGATCGATTCGCCGCAGGAAAAGCACCAGAACATCAAGCAGGTGCTGTTCTGGGCCGACAACGCCTTCCACAAGCGCAAGCTGCTCGACCACTGGCTGCGCGACACGACGATCAACCAGGCCATCGTGTTTGCCAGCACCCAGATCGAATGCGACGGCCTGGCCGGCGATTTGCAGCAGGCGGGCTTCAGTGCCGTCGCCCTGCACGGCGCCCTGAACCAGGGCATGCGTAACCGGCGTCTGATGGCGCTGCGCGAAGGCAAGGTGCAGATCCTGGTGGCCACCGACGTGGCCGCCCGCGGCATCGACGTGCCGACCATCACGCACGTGTTCAACTTCGGCCTGCCGATGAAGGCCGAAGACTACACCCACCGCATCGGCCGCACCGGCCGTGCCGGACGCGACGGCCTGGCCATCACCATGGCCGAGTTCCGCGACCGTCGCAAGATCTTCGACATCGAAGCCTATACCCGTCAGCAGTTCAAGGCCGAGACCATTCCGGGCCTGGAGCCGCAGCAACGCATGCCCGACGCGTCGCGCCCGCGTTCGAATTTCGGTGGCCGTGACAGCCGTGGCGGATTCAATGCGCCGTCGCGCGACCGCAAATTCGGCGGGCCGGCGCGCAGCCGTGATGGCGGCGGATTTGCGCCGCACAACGATTTTGCACGGCGCGGCGACAACGCTCCGCGCGGCGATCACGCGCCACGCGGCGACTTCGCACCGCGCAAGCCGGCGTTCGCCAAACCGGGCGCTGCGCGCCCGATGAATGGCCCGTCGGCTAATGGCGGCGCGCGCACCAACCCGGGCTTCGGCCCGCGCGATGGTGCACGGCGTCCGGCGCGCCCGGCGCGCGGCTGATCGTCTCCTGACCTGGCCTGCCAAAGCCCGCGGCCGATCCGGCCTGCGGGTTTTTTTTCCGTCCGACCGGTCCGGCGGGACGCGTGTGCAGCTACATCTCCTGGCAAACGCAGTCGGAGGGTTGCGGGGGACAACGCACCAGGCCGCCGCCGTTGCCCTGCATCTGCGCCGGCCTGCACGTGGGATCCCCGGTGCGCACACGCTGCGGATGGTCGGGCGCGGCACACGCAGCAACCAGCGCCACGCAGGTCGCCATCACCCACGCCAGAACGCCGCCACGTCGGCGCGTACGTGTGCGGCCGGAATCGTTGTCGCCGTTATACATGTCTGCAATTCTGGTGTGTCCACATGGCCCATTGTGACCATGCGGCAGCCTGCGCACAATGGAAAGGCGCGGGTGGATGGCCGGTGGGGAACCGGGTCGATCCGACGCACGAGCCCGAAACAGGAGAGTGACATGCAACGCAGGAATTTCATCCGTATCGCCGGCGGCGGCGTCGTCCTGGCGGCCACGGCCGCGACGACGGCCTGTTCCAGCGCGATTCCTCCGCAGGCCATTGCGGCCTGGCGCGGACCTCCTGCGGACGAGCCCGACGTGCGCCGCTGGATCCTGAGTCACGCCATCCTCGCTCCGCATTCGCACAACCTGCAGTCGTGGATCGTCGATCTCGACGAGCCCGACACCATCATGCTGTATTGCGACCTGCAGCGCCTGTTGCCCGAGACCGATCCATTCTCGCGCCAGATCATGATGAGCCATGGCACCTTCCTCGAATTGATAGCCATCGCGGCGCGCGAGAAGGGCCTGCGCAGCGAGATCGCGCTGTTCCCGCAGGGGGTGTTCGACGCGCAAGCCATCGACGCACGCCCGGTGGCCCGGGTCCAGCTGGTGCCGGATCGATCCGTTACGCCGGATCCGCTGTTCGCGCAGATCCTGCGGCGCCATACGAACCGCAGCCACTACGATCCGCAGCGCCCGATCCCCGCGGCCGCCTGGCAGGCCATGGCGTTGGCCGCTCATGCCGACGGACCCGACGGATGGTTGCGCTTCGGTCATGTGGGCCTGCAGGATCCGCCGCAGCTGCTGCAGCGCCACCGTGCCATCGCCTCGCAGGCCTGGGCGATCGAGTTGCGCACGCCGCGCGCCATCCTGGAGTCGTTCAAGGTCTTGCGGGTGGGTGCGGACGAAGTCGCGCGCCATCGCGACGGCCTGACACTGATGGATCCGATGGTGGTCTGGATGGAGCGCCTGGGCCTGTTCGACCGCAGCAAGGCTCCCGCTGCCGACGACTTTGCAACGACCAGCCAGATCGAGCAGTTCGACGAGAAGATCGCTTCCACGCCTGGCTTCCTGTGGATGGTGTCGCAGCACAACGACCGCGCCACCCAGGTCCGGGCCGGGCGTGCGTATGTGCGGGTGCAGTTGGCGGCGACGGCACACGGGCTGGCGATGCAACCGCTGCAGCAGGCGTTGCAGGAGTATCCGGAGCAGGCTGGCCCCTACGCCCGGATCCGTGCCTTGCTCGATGCACCGGCGCCGGCGCAGACCGTGCAGATGTGGGCACGGGTCGGATATGCCCCCGCCGTCGAGCCCGCACCGCGGCGCGGCGTGCAGGCCCACATTCGCAAGACCTGAGTGCGCCGCGCAGGCGCGCGCGGCGCGCCGCTTGCGCGCGTCAGCGCCCCGTGAAGGCGGGCTTGCGCTTGTCGACGAAGGCGGCGGCTGCGGCCTTGTGGTCCTCGGTGTCGAAGGTGCGCACCATGTGCACCGCCTCGGCATCGAGCACGTCCGACAGGGACGCGCGCAGCCCCAGGTTCAGGTTGCGTTTCATGTAGCCCAGGGCCACGGTCGGCAACGCGGCGAGCTCCTGTGCCCATTGACGCGCAGCCTGCTCCAGTTCGGCGGCCGGTGCCACTCGATCGACCAGGCCCAGGCGCAAGGCCTCGTCGGATTCCACGGTACGGCCGGTGAAGAACAATTCACGTGCCCGCGAGGTGCCGACGAGGTGACTGAGGAAATAACTGCCCCCGAAATCGCCGGACAGGCCGACTCGCGAGAACGCGGTCGTCACCTTGGCGGTATCCGCCATCAGCCGCAGGTCGCAGGCCAGCGCCAGCGACAGGCCGGCGCCGGCGGCCGGCCCGGGCAATACGGCCAGCGTGGGTTTGGGCATTTCGTGCAGCAGGCGCGAGACCTCCATGCGCAGGCGCAGGTCGGCCACCCGCTGGTCGAATCCCATCGGCGCCGAGCCACTGGCCGCGGCCTGGGCGAAGCCCTTGACATCGCCGCCCGAGCAGAACGCCCCCCCGGCTCCGGTCAGGACGACCAGCCGGGTCGAGGGTTCGGTCGCACAGTCGGTCAGCGCCCGGTGCATGGCATTGACCATGTCGCGCGACAAGGCGTTGCGGGAAGCGGGCCGGTTCATCGTCAAGGTGACGATGCCGTTGTCGGCCGATACCAGAAGATCTTGGGTCATGGATGGTTCCTTCATGTCGCGGCCAAGCATACCGGCAGCGCGGCCGCCACACTGTCCGCCAGTTGACACGCGCGCGGGCGGACTGTGCGACGGCTTGCCCGTCAGCGTGGCCTCGGTGCCGTGCCAGCCTTCGCGGCGGCAAGCGCCCGCACGACGGCCTGGCCGTCGCGTGTCGGGTCGCGGTGCTCCGGTGTCTCCTGCGCCATCGCCGTCTGTGCGACGAAGGCGCAGATGTCGGCCGCGCCTTCGAACACCTTGGGCGTGATGCCCGCCGAGCCCAACGTCTTCGCGATCTCGCGCATTTCGGGCTCCCAGCGATAGGCCTTGGCCGGCAGCAGCGGCAAATTTGCCAGTGACCAGTCGCGCATGCCGCCCAGCGACTGGCCCAGCTGGCGCTCGAGCAGGTCGGCAATTCCCAGGTGCTGCGCCGCCACTTGTATTTCCAGCCACAGCAGCTGCGTACCCTTGTTGAGTCCGGCAAAACACATCTTCAGCGCGCTGGCGTCGCCGACGCGCTCGCTGACGACCTGCACCTGCAATTGCGGGCCGGCCAGGGGTTCGAGGTCGGCGGCACCCGGCCCCGACACATACAGGCGGGTCCTGGCGCTGCCACGCGGTGGAGGGCCGATGATGCCGGCATCGAGAAAACGGCCCCCGGCCTGCTGCACCTCGGCGGCGATGCCGTGCACGGTGTCGGGCGCGATCGCGTTGCAGTCGACGATCAAGGTATTTCGGCCGGTGGTACGCAAGGCCCCGGCGGCCTGGCGTGCAAAGTCGACGGCGGCGCCCGGGTTCATGATCGACAACACGACATCGCAGGCATCGACCAGCTGCCGGATGCTCCCGAGGTCACGCAAGCCGGCTTCGCGGGCCAGCGCGTGGCTGCGCGCGCTGCGCCCGTCGAGCGCCGTGCACACGTCGAAGCCGCCGACCAGGAGCTGCTGCGCCACGGCCTGGCCCATGTCGCCCGGTGTCATCAAACCGATCGTCTGGATACGCATCGCAGTGTCCTGTGTCGTCTTGGGGGGACTTCAATATAGCCCCAATCGACGGCGCGGCCAGGCCTCAGCGACCCAGGTCCTTCACCATTGCCTTGAGTGCACCGGCCACCGACTTGCGCCGCGCCTCGACATCCCCGGCCCGCGACTCCTGCAGCTTGCCGATCTGCCCGGCCAGTTCCTGCAGGCCCGCCGCGGTGCCGAGCACGCGCTTGACGGGCGCGCTCTTGAGCAGGGCGAGTTGTTGCCGGCTGTCGTCGGCGGCCTGGGTCGCACGCGCATCGAAACGCTGCCCGAAGTCGTCCAGGGCCTGTGCCAGGTGCTTGGCCAGCAGCGCATCCGGGTTCTCGAGCGCCCGGCTGGTCTTGGGTCGCAGTTCGGCGATGTCGGGCATCTTCAGGATCGTGCCCTTGGCCAGGGTCGACGGGTCGGCGAGCCGGGGGTTGGCTTTCAGGATCTCGGCCTCGGCCGTCAGCTTCTGCCGGGGCGTGAGGCGTTCGAACATCTTGTCGGCGATCTCTCCGACGGTTTTTTCGCCACGGTAGGTCATGATGGGCATGCGCGGTCTCCTTCAGCTGCCGATGATGTTGGTCAGGTTGATGTCGGCCGGCACGGATGCACCCTGGACCTGGATCGGACCCGTGCTGGTGTTGCCCATGACGATGGCGCGCTTGAGCAGCGGATGCAGCTGCAAGGTGGCCTGCTCCTGGTTGGCCACCAGCCGGTTGTTGCTGGCGTTGATCGTGCGGGCCATGACCAGGCCGATCAAGGGCTCCTTGCCCGCGGCGCCAGCCGCCTCGCCATGGTTGTCCGCGAGCAGGCAGTGGTCGACGCTGTCCACGTGGAGTAGCGGTGCGCCGCTCGCGTGGCCGCGCAGCTGGTTGCCGCGTACCGACACCGCGCCCGGTGGCAGCGGCAGCGCCGCGAACCGGTTGCGCGTCAACACGTAGGCCGCGTCCGCGCCCGCGACATAACGCGTCACGACCATGCCGGGTGCCTCGTTCGCGGTGTCGGCGCCGATGCGCAGTGCCCGCCATTCGATGACGAGCGGTTTCTGGTCTGCGGCGCCGAGCCGCTCGATGCTGTTGTCGTCGAGCGCCAGCCGGTCGAAGGGCGCCAGCACCCGCACGGCACAGACCGGGGCGCTGCTGCGGTCCGGTCCGATGCCCAGCAGGCGATTGCCGCCCAGGCGCATCTGGCCCACACCGGCGCAGCGTATCGCATCGATGCCGGGGCTGGCCAGCGCGGCACGCGCGACATGGGCGATGAGGTTGTCGACCACGTCGCCGCGCTCGACGCGGATCAGCTGTACGGCCGCATAGGCGGCGTCGTCGTTGGTCAGAGCCTGTCCGAGGTTCCGGAACTGGTTGCCGGCCAGCCGCAACATGCCGAAGGCGCCGTCATCACCCATGACCAGCGCGCCCAGGCCCATGCCGTCCATCAGGTTGCCGCAGACGATGGCTTGGTCGACGCGCTGGGTGACGAAGATGCCATGGCCGCGCAGCTGGTGCAGGCGGTTGTCGTTCAGGCGCACCTGGTCCAGCGCCACCGGGTCGAGTCCTTCCTCGAGCACGATGCCGTGGCCGCTGCGTTCGCCGAAACCGCTGATGGTGTTGCGCTCCACCGCCAGGCCGTCGACGCCGCCGCGGATGCCGTCGGCGGCGGTGTAGATCATGTTGTTGGCCACGACGAAGCTCGAGCCGGGCATCACGGCGCCGGTGGCGACCACCGCGGCCTGCGAGCCGGTCAGCAGGAAATTGCCGTCGACGCGGGTCTGGCCGTAATGCAGCGTGATGCCGTCCAGACTGAGCCCGCGCTGGCTGCAGAAGAACAGGTTGCGCGCCAGCCGCCACTCGGCCACCAGCAGATACCTGTCATCGCCGCCGGTGAGCGACGCCACGCCGCGCTCGGCGACGATGGCACAGTCGCTGATCTGCACGCCCAGCATGTTGCCCGACAGGCCGATGCCCACGCTGGTGCCGTCGCCGGCCGCCAGGCCGAGCACGTTGATGTGATCGGCGCGCAGGTCGATGACGCCGCGCGCGCGGATCACGCTGCCGACACCGCCCCCGATGGAGCCGATGGCGCTCAGGTTCTCCAGCGCCACGCCGGTGCTGTTGCGGATGTCGACGATGCTGCCGGTTTCCTCGCCCAGCAGCACGCTCGCCCAGCCCTGGCCGCGCAGGCGCAGGGAACGGGCTCCGTCGATCAGCAGCGGTGCCCGCAGGTTGAAGCTGCCGATGCCCAGGCAGATCGTGCCGCCGCCGTCCTTGATGCTGTCGATCGCCTGCTGGATCGTCGCCGTGCCATTGTTGTGGTTCTCCGCATCGACGCAGACCGTGCAGTCGCATCCCTCGCCGTCGGCGATCGGCGGCCACAAGGTGCGGCAATCGGTTTCCAGGTCGGGGAAGTTGACGATGGCCAGCCGCGCATAGTGGTGGTGGAGGCCCAGCGGTGGCGCCTCAGCCAGCGGCTCGATGCTGGCGTCGGCGCTGCGCGCCGCAAACACCCAGTGGTCGCCGCTGCGGAACTGACCGTCGGGGCTGGTGGCGCTGAATGCGACCAGGATGCCGTGCTCCAGGAACAGCCGGCTGCCGTCGGCCGGAATCACGATGTCGCCATCGCTGCCCGCATCGTTCAGGTTGGCCACGGCGGTGCCATCCTCGCGCCGCACGGCCCCGGACTGGTCCCAGCGCCGCACCCGCGTATGGCGCGCCGGATCGGTGGCCTGCTGCGCATCGGTCGGGAACAGCCCGGCCGGCAATGCGACATCGAACGACAGGCTGCGGGCCGTCTCGTCCACGCCCCCGGCGACCCGGATGCGGCGCAATACGCCGGGAAGACCATGCAGTTCCTGGTGGTCGTCCGTGACCTCGACCCAGTCGCCATCGTGGAAGCGCAACACATCGTCGCGCCCGATCGACTCGACCGTGACCCGATCGCGCGCGGCATTCACATGGCTGGCGCGCGAGGCCACGGTGGCGTTGTCGCGCGACCATTTGAACGTGGCCGTGCCCAGCGGTCCGCCGGTGTGCACCTGTACCCGGTACAACTGGTTCTCCAGTCCGCGGTAGCCGGCCGCGGGCGGTACCCGGCAGGGGTCGGGTTCTCCGCCCGGATCGCCGGTGGCATTGCTCAGGCGACCGGCCGACGGGACCGTGGCCGCGGCCCAGCCCGGCAGGTCGGCATCCGGTGTGGCACAACTGCTGTTGCCGACATCGGGCAGCAGCTTGACCTGCCAGACGGTCTGCAGCCGGCCCGTGGTGTCCACGCCGACCGCCGGCTCGATCAGTCCGGGGTCCTCCACGGCGGTCACGTCCCGTTGCCAGACATCCAGGTACACCAGATGCGGTCCGCCGGCGGGCAATGCCGGCGGGGCCGGGTAATACGGTTGCTCGGTATAGCCGGTCGCCGCGGTTCCGGTCGGCGACGCCAGGCGCGGATCCCAGGTTGCGGGCTCGCCGCCATGGTTTTCCACCAGCAAGCCGTCGACATGGATGCGGCCCAGGCCGATGCGCAGGTCGCCGCCGATCGCGTCGATGCGAAATCCGTCGGGCGTCGTGCGTGGCACCACGGTGCCGCCGAACGTATCCAGGCTGGTGGCCTGGATGCGCCGGGCCAGTTGTGCCACCCATTCGTTCCACTCGGCGTCCAGCTGGACCCGGCCTTGCTGCATCACGAGGCCGAAGAAGTCCTTGCGGGCGTCGAACCGGACGCGACTCAGATCGAAACTCATGGTGTGGACTCCTTCACGATGCGTAGAAAATGCCGGCCTGCAGGCCGACCCGCAGGTATTCGGCGAGCCGGATGCCCAGGTTGGATTCGCGCTGCGGGCCGAACAGGTGATGGAACACGCCCATCTCGCTCTCGTCGTCCGCGCCGCGCCGGATCTCGGCCGGGGTGGCGGTGGTGAGTTGCCCGTACGCCGGCGTGCCGTAGCGCAGGGACGTGAAGCGCGGCGCGATGCGCTGCGCGTCGCTCGAGGACGCAGGCTGGCAGCGATGCCGTGTCGGCACGATGGATTCGAACGGCAACCACGAGAAACGCACGCAGCCGACCTGCTTGCGGACGCTGCGCACCGGCACCGGCCAGCTGTCGGCCTGCGCCAGTGCGGCATGCATGATGCTGTTCGAGACCAGTGCGATCTCGCTGGCGTGGACCTTGCCGACGACGGTGCACGCGACCAGCGACAACACGCCACCGGCCGACAGTTCGTCGGCGGCCGCAAGAGCGACGCCATCGAGCGCGGTCGCGTCGATCAGGCTGTCGCTGGCACGCACGGTGCCACGCTCGTGGCAACGGATGCCACCGACGATGCAACGATCGATGTCGGTGTCGAGTTCGGCGATGCCCAGCAGCAGGCTGGGCGCGCCAGGCTGGGTCGGCGATGCGTCCGGCTCCAGGCTGATGCCCGGCACCAGCGTGCAATGCGTCAATTGCAGTCGGGCCAGCGTGTTGCCGGCCACGTCGGGCACCAGCAGCGGCGCGCCGGTGATCAACAGGCCATTCAGGATGCAGGCGCTGTTCGCACCGCCCGTGATGCGCAGGCTGCCCAGATCGAGCACCGGCCGGCGGCCGTTGATGGCGCGGATCTCCACGCTGCCTTCGTCGGCCACGCCGATGTCCAGCGTCTCGGCATGACGGCTGCTGTCGGTGATCTCGATCACGCCATTGCCGGCGATGGCGGCCAGCGCCGCCGCCAGGGTGACATGGTCGTCCGGGACCCGGACCGTCGTGACGGCGGGCGCGGGCAGGCTGTCGCCGCGTTCGTATTCGCCACCGCCGATGGCGGCCGAGAATCCTTCGCGCCAGTCCAGGCGCACGTCGGCCGGATCGGGTGCATCGGCCGGCAAGGCGATGCGTCCGAGCACCGGGTCGATTGCATACAAGCCGTCGGGCGGGGGGCTGTGCGCCCAGCCGGCACCGTCGTCGCCGAGATGGCAGACGCGGATCCGGTCGCGTTCGATCGTTGTGCCGTCAACCTGCAACAGCAGCCCCGGCTCCGGATTGTCCTGCGCGGCGCCGGCGCTGGCACGTTCTCCGTAGTGACGCGCGAGCTGCTCCGACAGGCGCCGGCGCGACAAGGGCCAGGGCACGTTGTCCGGTTCGGCCAGGTGCCGGATGTCCGCTTCGGCACGCGGCCGGTTGTACAGCGGCAGGTCGTGGTTCAGCGGACTGGCCCGGTAGCGGCGCGGCGCCGCGCGAGCCGCCGGCGACGCGCGGTGCGCAAAGGCCTGGATGCGCCACAGGTGCAGGCCCACGTTGGGAATGTTGTGGCGCCCGCGGCGCGACGCGACGTGGCGCACGTCGACCGTGCGATTGGCCATCTCGAACGGCGTGCCGATCCACTCGAGCGCGCTGCCCTGGCGCAGGTTGGGCGACTGCAGGTTGTGCGCGCGCACATGGATCATGCTCTGCGTCGTGCACAGGCGCTGGAAATATTCGACCGCGCGGGCATCCCAGTTCGTCACGTCGCGGGCCAGCTGCTCGAGCACCAGCGCCGTGCCCTTGCGCCGGCGCAGTGCGATCGTGTGCGCGACCTCGGCGCGCGGGCTGGCCAGCGCGGGCAGGTTCTGGTGCAGGCTGCGGTAGCCGATCAGGTCGCCGATGTAGGGCACGACCCAGTCGGCACAGGTCTCGATGAACAGGTCGTCGCGCAGCTGGTCGAGGTGCTCGTCGGCCACCGCGATCTGTTCGGCCAGCACCGCCAGCAGTTCCTCCAGCGGACCGCGCGCGAGCCCGGCCGCGGCCGCCTGTTCGGCATCGCGGATGCGATGGATTGCCGGAAGCAATTCGTACAGGGAGGGGGTGTCCAGACTCATGGTCCTATCCTTCGCGTCGCGTCATGCGGTTCGTGCCATCAGTTCAAGCTCGATCGGTGCCTCGGCCAGCGTCAGCAGCTCGGCGGCCTGCGGCAGCGCCGTGAGCGAAGGCACCGGCAGCCGCGCAAACAGGCGCGGCACGACGACAGGGCCCTGGCCGGGCCGGTGCAGCCGCGTGACCTGGACCGCCCGCACGCCGGCAACACCTTGCGCCACGGCGGCGACCTCGTCGACCGACACCGTCTGGCCGAAGGCCCGCTGAGCGAAGCCGAAGCGCGTGCGCACGCTGGCGTCGATCGCCGCCAGCACCGCCTCGGCCTCGTAGTCGTCCTGCACCCGGACCGACAGGCGGCAGACAAAACGCGCATCGACGTAATTGGCCAATCGCAGGGGTACCAGCGGATCTCCATAGGTCGCCAAGGCCTCGCGCAGATGCGTGAAGGTGTCGCCGGTCTCGGGGACCGGTGTGCCGTCGATGCCGGCGATGGTCAGGAACACGCCCCGTGCCGGACCGTGCGGGACCCACAAGGCGTGGGCCTTGTCAATGCCGGCAAAGGCACGCGCGAAATGCGCGTAGTCGTCGATGGATACCGCACGGTCCAGCGTGAGCACGGTCAGTGGCGCGTTCTCGCGCGCCCGCTCCAGTGTCTCGGCGTCCTCGCCACCGGTGGCGGCTTGCGGATTGTGCGCGGCCGTCACGCCCAGCGGCCGGCTGAGCAGGGTCGTGATCGTGTCGGCCGCGACGTTGCCGGCCACACCCAGGCCCTTGCGGTAACGCACCCGCAGGTTGGCCGAGCCGCTGGGCAAGCGTGCGCCCTCGACGCCGTCACCGAACAACAGGCGGGTCTTGCCGTCGTCGTCCTGCAGTGTTTCGAATACCCGGGCTGCTGGCGCGGCCCCGTGCAGCGTCGGTACCTCCTGCCAGGCCACGTCGTTGACCCGCAGCGTGAGCGTCGATGCCCGCCCGCTGGCGGTTGCGGCGCTGACGTAGGTCAACGGTGATTGCGCCAGCTCGAACTGCGCATTCGGCACGCGGCCGTCGCCGCTGCCCAGCAGCGCCTGGACCGTCTCTCCGTGCGTGGCCGGAGCGACGTTGGCGTTGCAACGGGCCAGGCGCCGGTGGTAACAATGGCGGGTACTCGCGGCCAGGGTCAGTACGGTGCGCTCGCGGGTTTGCACGACCGCATCGTCGCCGTCGGCCAGCAGGACGACTTCCGCCAGATCCGGATCGTCGTCGCGGGCCCGGGCCAGCACGATGTCGTTGCCACGCGCCGTCACGACACCGGTCAGGCCGTCGCGATCGCGCAGGCGCAGTCGCAGGCGCACGCCGGACTGGCCGATCGCCGATGCCAGCGCTTGCGGGTCGAGGTAGTGGGGCGTGTTGCCGATCAGGCGCACCGGCGGTTCGACCAGCAACAGTTCGTCGCCTTCGGCCAGGCTGCGCGCGAGCCCGTCGTCGCTGCGCCAGTGCAGATCGCCGGCGCCACGCGCGATGGCGATGCGCTGGGGCTTGCCGCGCAGGGCCAGCGCCTGTCCGGGTCGCAGGCCATCGACCCGCCGATCGAGCGCGATCTTCTCGCCGTAGACCGGCGCGTCCAGCGGCATGCGGGCCAGTTCCAGTTCTTCGCTCTGCACATGGACGGCCAGCGCACGCACCGCATGTTCGAATTCGGACGGCAGCCGGCCGGCGGGCAATTCGCCGCTGAGATGCACTCGCGTGGTCTGGCCGCTCAACAGGTACTCGGCCCGGCTCGCGCTGGCGCATTGCGTGATACGGTACAACTCGATGGAGCCGGGCACCGACAACAGGGCCCAGCCGCCGGCGACGACGGCGTCGTTGGCGGGGTAGATGTCGATCGCGTCGGGCGATCGCAGCAGCGGCGCGCGGCGGCCCGACGTGGTCGTGATGCTGCCGACGATGGCGCGGTCGATCTCGGCAATGATGTTCTGGTGCGCCGACAAGGCGCCGGCACGGGGCGCTTCGAGCAGTTCGTCGGCGCCGTCGACCAGCGGCAGCAGTTGCTCGGCGATCGTCAGCGGCGTCTGCAGCACTTCGGGCATGCGCGCCGCCACCTGCGCCAGCGTGCTGCCCGCCTCGGGCGCGTCGATGGCACTGCCGCCGGCACGCGCCACCCCCGCGGCGGCGAAGTGGCGCGCCACCTCGGCCATGGCCTGGGGGGTCGACGGCGCCAGGCCCGGCGGCAGGTTGCGTGCGATGGTCACGGCGGCGACTACCAGCGCCGCCGTGTCGGCCGCCGCCGCCGCGCCCAGCGTGGCGAGGGCCGCGCTGCGCGCGCGCTGCTGCAGCAGCGTCGCGGAATTGCCGATGCCCTCCAGTGCGCCGACCGGGTTGAGTGCGGTGGCCGTACCGGTGATCGTCCCCTGGGCATGGGTGGCCAGGCTGCTCATCTGGCTCTTGACGTTGTCCAGGATCGTCAGCGGGTTGTCGATCGTGTCCTGCAGGCTGTCGATCAGGTCCTGCGTTTGTTGGGCGACCTTGTCGGCGGTCAGCTTGGCGATGTCCGCCATGCCGTCCATGCTCTGGCGCGCCATCGCCATGGATGCGTCAGCGATCTGTCCGCCGGCCATGACGATGCCGGCGCCCGCCGTCGCAGCCTTTTGCATCGCCATCGTTGCCGCGCCTTGCGCCGCGCCTTGTGCGGCGGTGACGATGTCGTCGATGGTGGCCGCTAGCACCGACTGCTCCAGCGCCGCACTGCCGCTGCGGCGCTCGGGATACAGCGGCGCCCGCACGCTGAAGTCCGGCCACTCCTCGGTATCGCCTGGGCGCAGCAGGTTGTCGGCACTGGCAAGACCGATGTAGTCGGCCTTCATGTCGTCCGACAAGGCGCGCCAATCGGGCGCTTGGGCGCCGAACGCGGCCGTCTTCTTGCGGAAGGTGAAGATGCGTACCGACTCGCCGGCCGGCAGCACGAAGGGACGGGCGTGGCCCAGGCCGGTCTGCCAGCGCACCTCGGTCAGGGCGCGATCGACGTCGAGCCGGAGCCGCGTGATCACCCGCACATCCCAGCGTTCGTTGGAGGGGTCATCGGCATGTTCGGCGCCGACGATGAGCAGCAGGTCGCCGACGGCCAGGCCTGTGTCCAGGCCGGCCAGCCACAGCTGACGGTCGCCGAAGGCCGGGATGCGGGCTTCGTCCTGCTGCACCGGGATTGCATTCCACGCCGCGCGGGCCGGTGTCGCAACCACGGTCTCGAAGCTCTGCGCCTTCTCGTCCTGTCCCGGCACGCTTTGCACACGGGTGCCCACCGGGATCACGATTGGCGCAGTTGGCGCGCCGGGTGTGCTCTGCAGCGTGAAGGCCAGGTGGGTGCTGGCGGCCACGCCGGGCGCCAGCTCGTAGCCGATCAGCCGTGCCATCTCGCGCACCGACAGGCGTTCGGTCGCGGTGCGCAGGTAGTGCTCCTGCGCAAATCGTTCGGTGTAGAAGCCCAGCACGTCGAGCGAGCAGGCCAGCGCGTCGCCGATGGCGAGCGAGAAATCGCTGGCCTCGCGCGTGCCCAGCGCGGCCAGGGCCGGATGGTCGGTGCTCGACAGCCGCGCCTGCATCGACGCGACGAAGTCGCCGTGGTGTCCCATGCGGTGGGCGATCCGCGACAACGCAGGCGGATTGTCGATCCGTTGCGGCGTCACCGCGTCGACGCCGGCGCAGCAATCGCAGTCGGCCGTGGAGGTGGGGCGCCGCTCGGTCATCACTTTCCTCCGTGCAAATTGAGCCGGAGCACGCCGTGCTCGGGGTAGTTGGGGTCGTTGTCGAGCCGCGCGATCTCGAGCCGGCCCAGTGGCATGAAACCGTCGGCCAGCGGCGCGGGGTCCTCCTGTCCCTGGCGCTGGAAACGCGTCACCTGGACCGAGTCGACGCCCGGCACCGAACGGGCGGCTGCATACAGCGGGCTCAGGAACACAGTCTGGCCGAAGCTGAAGTTGTCGGGGTGAAAGAGTCCGCGGGTGCCGTCGCCCCGTACCCGGCTGCCCAGCACGTCCAGCAGCGCCTGGCGCACATGACTGCGGAAATGGCCCGGGTCGACACAGACCATCAGGTCGATCGCCAGCGACACGTAGACCGGGTTGCCGATATGCAGGTCGTGGCCGGCCATGCGGTAGCGGTCCAGGTGTTCGACGGCGGAGGCGGCAAACGCGTCGTCGACCGGCACTCCGCCTTCGCGATCGACGGTGACGAACACCGTATGCCAGCTGCCGGTCCAGCGCAGGCTGGCCGCGGCGCGTTGCACGCCGTCCATGCGTTCGGTGACCTCGGCATAGTCGGCCGGGGTGACGGCGCGTTCCTGCGTGCGAAACGCCTGCGGCGCATGGCGGCGCACCTCGGCCGCCGATTCCGGCTGCTGGCCGCCGCGCGCGGGCAAGGGGTTGGTGACCGCGACGATGCGGGCATCGAGCGTCACCGCGTGCGCGATCGCGTTGGCGCCGACATTGCCGAGCGTGCCGTTGCCCACGCGGTAGCGGGCCGTGAACGCCGTGCCGGCGTCGGGCCGGCGCCCGTGCCGGTCGTCGCCGAACCGCACCTGCATGCCGCCGCCGTCGTCGCTCTCGAGCACGAAGTGCGTGTCGCCCGCGCCGCTGGCCAGCAGGTCCTGCCGCGCGGTCCAGGTCGCGTCGTGGCCGCCGAGCGTGCCCTGCAGCGTGATCGCCGGGATGGCATCGCCCACGCGCCATGCCAGCGCCGCGCCGGCCGATGCGTCCGGATCGAACACCACGCGTTCTTCACGCCGCACGCCGAACGCGATGCTGCTCTTGCGCACCGTGCCCTGCCGCGTCACCGGGCCGAGCGCCAGTGACGGGGCGAACCGGGGCGGCAGCGCAACGGGTGCCACCCGCTCGCACCGCGCGCCGGCCGGCGGCGGAAACTGCAGCCGTGGTGGCGGCACGCTGCCCAGCGACTCGCCGTCCACGCTGTGGCCGTGGTCTACCAGGACGTTGTTGCCCAGCGCGATGCTGACGTCGTCGATCAACACCGCGCCATGTTCCGCATCGGTCTCGGCCGACAGGCACAGCGGGAATGGCAAGGCGTCGCCGGCATGCCAGCGGATCTCGGTGATGGGGCTGGTGTCGAGCGGATCGGTCAGCGGGTCGGTGCCGTCGAAGGCGCGCACATGGGTCAGCCGCACCGCGTGGCGGTGCGACGGATCGGCATCTTCCGGCGCGCCGGTGAGCGGCCCGCGCATCTCCTGGAACACCAGCACGTCGCCCGCGGCCAGGTCGGGCCAGTGTCCGCGCAGCGTGGCTTGGGTGGTGCCGACGGCCAGGCAGCAACGGGTATCGCCCCAGCTGTGGAAACGGAAGTCGTTGTGCTCCTCGCGCAGCGTTGCCGTATGCATGGGCTCGAACACCAGCGCGGCCGACGCCATCGCAGTGCGCTCGTCGCTCGAGGCCGGCGGGATGCGGTCCGGCACGCCGGGCACCCGCGTCAGCAGGCGCAGGTCGCCGGGCAACGGAAACGCGGCGCCGCCCACTTCCAGGTGCAGCCAGGTGCGTGCGTTGCAGCCTTCGTGCATGGCGTAGTCGACCAGCAGCGCATGGCGACGCAGGCTGCTGCGCTGGCGAGCGGTATGCAGGTAGGCCTCGGTAGCGATGGCGTCGAGCCGGTAGTGCTGCAGGTCGCCGACGTAGGCGATCATTTCGGCCAGCGTCGTCGCCAGGTCGGCCGGGCTGCGGTCACGCCAGCCGGGCATCTGCTGCGTCAGGCGATCGATCACCAGGCGGCGCAGACTGGCGTAGTCGCGCGCCAGGTAGTGGATGTCGGGCGGCGGCGCGGGTTCGCGCGCGCAGTCGTTGCGGGGCGCGCAATCGAAGTCGCTCGGGCATTCGACCTTGAATGCGAACGCCACGCTGGACAGGCGCGGGTCGAAGTCGGGCAGGGGGGTGTCGGTGTCCGGCCCCTGGGCCAGCTGCAGGTGATAGGTGGAGAAGTCACCGGCGGCATCGGTGCGTACCAGCAGCACATGGTCGGCCTGCGGCAAGCCGCTGAAGAATGCCTGTTCGTCCGCACTGGTGGCGGCGGCCGGCGGGGCACTGGCGACGGCGATCCATTCGACACCGATGCCACGGATCCGTTCGCCACCGACGATGCGCACGTTGTCGCTCGTCAATGCGCCAGGTGCCGGCTTGAGCAGCCGGACCATCAGCGTGCGCTGGCGTGGGCTGCCCGCGGGTGCGTCGAGGTCGAGCACCTCCAGGTAGTCGATGCCGTTGAGCGTGGCATGGGCATCGACGGCGGCGCGACGCGTGTCGTCGCAGCAGGTGTAGGCGTTGCTGCTCACGGGACGGCCCTCCGCGGTGTGTACGGCGGGAGTTGCCTGGATGCGGCCCGGCGTGTCATGTGCCTGCTCCTTGCACGAATTCCTGGCGCTCGCGCATGTCGGTGCGCCGGATCACGTATTGCACGGTGACATACAGCGCCGCATCGACGGCCCGCACCTCGACGGTCTCGACCGTGATCAGGTCGGCCAGCCACTGCTGCAACGCGCCCTGCACCAGGAACTGCGTGGTGGCCGCCAGCTCGGGGCTGTTCGGTGCGAACACCAGCTGGCGCAATCCGCTGCCGAAGTCCGCGCGCATGACGCGTTCGCCCGGTGCGGTGAACAACACCTGTTCGATCAGGCCGCGGATCCAGCGCGCCTCGTCCGCGTCGCGGGTGCGGCCGCGGCCATCGAACTGGTAGGGGAAAAACACGCGTTGGGTCATGGTCAGCTCCCGATCACCCGTGTCTGGACCGCCACCGGCAACAAGGGCGTGCCGTTGGGCGCACACACCGCCTGGCTGTCCATCAGCACCAGCGGCTGGCCGTTGGACAGGACACGGGTCGCGGCCACCACCCACTGGCCGGTCACGCAAGGGACCGGGCTGCCCGACACGTTGAACGGGCAACCGGCCACGGTATAAGGCGCGCTCATCGTGACCGTCGGCTGCCCGCCGACCAACACGCGCGGGTTGGGGGCCGTGGGCATGGCGCTGCCGCCGTGGGCACACAACACGGTGGCGCCGACGTGGAGCAGGGGGCCGGGCATGTCAGCAGGCTCCTGGCGTGCGCTGGCCCGCCGCGCGGGCGCGGCCAGCTGAACGGGTGGGGTGTCGATCGGTCATGTCATACCACCGTGAGCGCGCCGTTGTTGACGGTGACCGTCGGGCCGACCAGCGTGATCGCCGCACCCTTGCCGTTCTGGATGTAGATGCCGGTGTCGTTGACGATCAGCGTCGCGCCGGTGGCACTCTTGATCATGATGCCGCCGGTCGGGCCGGGCAGGTCCGAAATGGTGATGCCGTTCTGCAACGTGGTCTGCAGCGTCAGCGCCTGCACGCCCGGCGGCGTCTGCAGCGCCATCGCCGGCACTTCGGCGGCGCTGCCCCAGAAGCAGCCGGTCCAGATCGGGAAGTCGGCGTTGCCCTGTTCGAACTCGACCCAGACGCCCGAGCCGATCATCGGCAGCGCGAACATGCCGTTCTGCAATCCGGCTACCGGTACGCAGGGCATGGCCCAGCTGGCTGGCGCCAGGCCTGCAACATCGGGCACCTGCACCTGCAGACGGCCCTGTTGCATCGGGTCGATGTTGTTCAGCACCATGCCGCGGTATTTGCCGAGATATCGCTCAGTCATGGGGCTTGCCTCCGCGCAGCACACCCGGGCCGATCGCAAGCCATGCGATCCCGCCCTGCAGGCAGGTGCCCGATTGCTGCTTGAGCCAGTCAGGAGTCGACACAAGATGTCTCATGGCGGCACCACCGGGGTGATCGACACGAGGCCGTTGCGTGTCAGGTTGAAGTTCTGCCGGATCTCGCCGCGCTGGAGAGTGCTGGTGACGCTCTGCACGTAATACAGGCCGTCGTAGGCGACACCGGCGCCGCGCACGCCGACCAGCTTGCGCGCGCGCAGCATGCGGCCGTAACGCAACACGTCCAGGCTGCCGGTGGCGGTGACGGCGTCCTGCGACCTGCCGGCTTCGGCCAGCCCCTTGGATATGGCTTGCATCGGATTCATCTTGGCGGTGTCCTTCATCACCTTGAGGTTGGCCAGCGGCGTCGGCAACAGGCCCAGTGGCGGTTGCAGCGGGTTGAGGTTGGGGATCGGGATCGGGATCGGCGCGCGCGTGAGCGCGTTCTGGATGAACACGATCGGCAACACGCCCTTGCTCGGATCGAAGCTGAAGTTCAGCGACTCCACGTTGGTGTGGGCGTCCATGTCGATGTTCAGCGCCGGCTGCGGAATGCCGACCTTGATTTCCGGCCCGAAATACGCGATGTTGGTCATCGGCACCTCGCCCGGCTCGATGTAGAACACATGGCCGACCTCCTGTGCCATCTGCCGGATGTAGGCCAGGTCGCTGCCTTGTTGCGCCGGTATGCGCTCGACCGGGATCGGCACGTCCGGGAAGAACGACGGGATCGGCATCGGGATGATGCCGAAGGCCGCGTATTTGGCGCAGATCAGCGCGAATCGCGCCTCGACGGGCATGGCTGGATACGGCAGGCCGCTGAAGTCCAGCATGTCCATCACCCGGGTGAGGTCCTCGCCGGTCACGGTGATGCTGCCGCTCTGCCCGTTCTGTCCCGCCTGTACCTCGACGTTGGTGACGACGCCGTCGAACAGCGGCTGCGGCCGCCCGCCCAGCGTGACGATCAGCACCACGCGCAGCGGCGGGGTGCCCACGCTGGTGTTCTGACCGACCGCGATCAGGAAGATGGTGTTGAGTTCGGACTTGCTGGAGACCTTGAACTGCAACTGGAAACCGCTGGCGCCATCCGCGGCCGTTGTCGCGGTGACGGTGTCGAGCGCGTCGATCATCATCGCAGGCACCGGCACCGGAATCACCGGGCCGATCAACAGCGACAGATGCACGGCCTTAGTCATCGGATGCTCCGGGCACACCCTGGGGCAGCGTGATGCGCAGGCGCCGACCGACGGTGGCCGTCAGGTCGTCCGGTCGCATGGCGCCATTACCGTCGCACAGCCTCCAGTATTGCTGGGCATCACCCAGGAAATGCGCGGCGAGGTTGTCGATGCGGTCGCCGGCGCGCACGCGGTATTCCTGCTGCGTCGCGAACTGCTCGGGTTGCGGGATGAAGCGCCGGCGCACGTATACCACCGGTTCGCCGTCGGCACGTCGCCACTGGGCGGTGTCGAGCCCGTGGTAGCGGCTGTCCGGCGCAAACGCCGGTGCGCTCAAGGCGTTGGCCTGCATGAAGGCTTTCAGGGGATCGGTCATGGCAAACCTCCTAGACCCAGGGCATCGAAGCCGAAGGTCGCGGCCTTGGTGGCGAGCCGTTCGCGCGACTGCAGATAGGCCATGAACAGGCCGCCACCCTTGTGGTCGAAGCCCAGATCGTCGACCGACAACACGCGCAGGCTCAGGTTGATCTTGGCGTTGATCGGGTTGAGCGCCGGGTCGAAGGCCTCCTCGGAGACCGAGAACTCGGTCACCCGCACCGGTGCGATGCGGTTGGCGCCCCAGACGAACAGGGCCAGTGCGGACTCCATCGGGACGATCTCCAGCGTGCCGGAAGCGGCCAGCGCCTTGCCCGCCAGCAGGTCGCCGGCGCTCGGGTTGATCAGCGACTCCAGCACCGCCAGATGCGGCGCGATGCCGGCGGCCACCGTGTTCGCGTTCCGGTCGGGAAACTCCAGCTGGTCGGCCGCGTCGATGTCGGCCTCGAGCCGGAAGGTCTCGATCGCCGGGCCCTTGAGCCGCAGCGCCTCGGAGCGTTCCGCGCCGTCACCGGCGCCCTGCACCTGCAGCGACCGCGAGAGTTTCTCCGGGTTGTACTGCAGCGCGATCACGCGGCGCACCTGGGCCGTCTGCGGATCGACGAGCACGATGCCGCCCTTGACGATGCGGGGGGATTGGCTGTATCCGCTCATCATCGGTTCCTAGAAATGCAGTCGCAACGAACCGCCGATGAAACTGGCCGGCGGCAACGACCCGGGTGCCGGCGGGGTGTCGGGCGTGGTCAGCTGGCCTTGCGCGCCGAAGTCGAAGCTCGCCACCGGCACCTCCCGGCAAGGCGCGCCGACGCGTTCGATCTCGGAGTGCACGTTGGCAATGGCCGAAGCCACTTCGGCGAACCGCGCATGCGGCGCAAACGTGCGCGCGACCTCGCTCGCCTCCGGGTCCGGGGCCGGTGGCGTCTGGACCGCCTGGATCGCATCGCGCAGACGCGTGCCTGCCGCCGTCAGCGCGGAGCGTGCCGCCTCGGGATCCACCGCCCGGCATACGGTACGCGTGGTCTGCACCGTCAGCCCGGCTGCGCCTCGGCCTTCGGTGGTCATGCTGGCATTGGCGATGATGCGCACATGCGGCACCGCATTGATGGTCACGCTGAACGAGAACGCGCTGGGGCTGGCGTTGAGCGCGAACACCACACGTTCGGCGCCGGAAAACGGCACCGGCAGGCGCAATGCGAGTGATGCCGGCAGGTCGACCGTGACCGCCGCCGCGCCGAGACTGAAGGCGATCGTGGTCGACGGCAGGGACAGGCCGCCACCGGCGGCGGGGGCGGGCGCGGCGGTGCCGCCGGCGGTCGGCGCTGCGCCGGGCGCCCGCCGCGGGCCTGGGCCGACCGGCCCGGGTCGGGTCGCCGGCAGGCCGTAGTTGGGCGTCAGGCAGGGATTGCCGCCGACGAGGCCGACCAGGCTGACCCCGGGATGGCAGATGTGGTAGGCCTGCAGCAGGCGTGACGGGGTGACTGTTGCCGGCGCGCGAAAGCTCAGGCGGCACAGGCTGGCAATGTCGCAACTCGCCTCGGCCAGCGAGGCCTCGAATCCGGCGTCGTCGTCGCCACCGGCGCCCGGCGCCGGGTCGCGCGACAGGGCCGGGCTCGCGGCACTGATGTGTGGCATTGGTGCGTTGCCGTCGATGTTGTCGGCAGCGCCACGCGCCTCATGTTCGCGTTGTGCCGGACTCAGGTCGGCGCCGCCCGCGCCGCGTTGCTGTACCGCATGGGCCAGCTCATGCGCGAGCAGGCCGCGGCCGGCCGCGCTCTCCATCGCATCCGCGTCGATACCCGGGCCGAGCACGATGTGCTGGCCGACGGTGAATGCGCGCGCCGCCATCTGCCGGGCCGCCTGCGTGGCCGCTGAGCCGGTGTGCAGGCGCACCGGGCCGAAGTCGTGTCCGAAGCGCTGCTCCATGAACGCGCGCGTGCCGTCGTGCAGCGGATGGCCGGCACCACGCAGCGCCGACGCCACCGTGTCCGGCAGATGCAGGCCGTGGGGCGATGCCGGACGAGCGGCGCGACAGCTGCAGCGTGTCATGCCGATGCTCCTTCGAAACGTGCCGGCGTCCAGAGCGTCCGATCCTCCAGTGCCAGGTAGAACGCCGGGCCGAATGCGCGAGCGCTCGCCAGCGGCCGGATTCCGCGGCACCGGACGATGCGTTCCGGTTGCGTGCGGCCGTAGGCCTGGGCCACGGTGAGCACCAGGCCGAGCGGACCGTAGAGGTATTCGTGCGCATAGGCGTCGGGCAGGTCGATCTCGTGCGCCAGTACCGCGGTCGGCTCGGGCAAGGTCGCGAGCACGGTGGCGTCCGGCGCTCGGTCGGTCTGCACCATGACCGCGAGCGCGTCGCGCAGCCAGACATGCAGGCCGCCCGCGGCTCCATCGGTGCGGTAGTGCCGGTGCAGTGCCGGATAGGCGCCCAGCATCTCTTCGCGCAGCGCGTCGGGCGCTCCGAACAGCGCATCGAACTGCGCACCCGAGGCCTGTGGCAGACCGTGCCATCGTGGCAGGTCCAGCCGCAGCAGCGGAGCCAGTGCGTGGCGCAGGTCCAGCGGGTTCATGGCGGCAGCCCCGCAAGATCCGGCCGGCCCAGGAAGTAGGCGGCGCGGAAGTTCTCGTCGTGCACCCGGGTGCGGATGTCTTCCGCGCCGCTGCCGGCCGAGCCATATCCGATCGTCGCCGCGACCGGCGCCGGGCATGGCGCACCGGTGACACCGGTCTCCAGCGTCGTCTTGAATGCGGCGTCCGCGTTGGCCTTGGGCACGATGCGGTCGTTGAACAGCTGCACGCCCAGCACCTCGGTGAAACCTTCGCGGATGACCTGCGGGAACGCCACGCGGCCCGCGGTGGCGACGAAGTCCGGGTGCACCAGCGCGTGCAGGACCTCATGGCACAAGGTGTCGATGCCGACCCAGTGGTCGGCGCAGGCACTGCGCTGGTCGGCGTCGAAGTCGGTGACCAGGCCGATGCGGGTCGCGCTTCCGGTCCCGGTCTTGCGACCGGTGTGCTGGATCAGCCGGTCGACGACGGGCGCAATGGCAGGATCGGCCTCCATCGTGGCGACGATGCCCGCGAGTTCGGTTCGGTCCGTGGCGCGGGTCGATTCGAAATGCACGTCGGCAAAGATGTTGGCATCGTTGACGATGGACGAGGTGGTGTCGCTGCGGCCGATGATCTCGGCCCGGTTGGACAGATAACCGCGGCGCTGCGCCGCGGTCGGCGTCAGCGTGCCGACGTCGAAGATGTTGGCCGACGCATGCCAGGCCGGCTGCAGGTCGTACAGGTTGCCGATCGCCGTGTCGGCGTACGGCGCGAAGAAGCTGCGCGCCTCGGTCTGCACGACGTCGCCGATGGCCTGGAAGGCCGACAACGATCGGGTGCCGACGTTGGCCCGTCCCGCAGGATCGAGGGTGGTCAGCAGATGCGTCAGGGCTGGCGGCAGGCGCGCGTTCAAGGCCGCCGCGTCGAGCGGGTCGCCGATGGCGCCCGTGCTCGGGGGCGGGTTGACGATGGTGTCGATCGCCGACAGGTCGGGGTCGACCGGTGCGCTCAGCCGCTGCGCCTGCGCCGTCTCGGACCAGCCGGACACCCGCATCGCTTCGCGCACGAATGCGCGCGCCGGATCCGGCTGGGGGACATGCAATGCGCTGCCGGCATGGTCGACCAGGCGCTGCGTTGCCACGCCCCGGTCCAGCGTGCTGGCCGCAGCGATGTTGTCGCTGACCAGGGTCAGCGCAAACATCAGCCACTTCTGCGCGTCGGCTGTCAGCGCGCGTATCGTGGTTTCCTGTGCGGCAGGCGGCGGCGCGCCCGTGAATGCGGCGATCTGGCCGATCGCATGATCGGCCCTGTCCGCATCCGGAACCAGCACCACGGGGCCGTAATCGATGTGGATCGACAACGCGCCCTGGCGAACCACGGCCCGTTGCACGGCGCGGGGCGATGCGGCGGACTGCTGCACCACGTGCGCCAGTTCATGCGCCAGCAAGGCCTTGCCGTTGACGCTGTGTGGATCGTACTGGCCACTGGCGAATACCAGGGCCTGGCCGACGGTATAGGCCTGGGCCTGGACCTCGCGTGCGGAACGCGCCGCCAGCCCATCGCGGTGGACGCGCACCTTGCCGAAGTCGTGACCGAAACGCGGCTCGAAGAACGCCCGGGTCGCCGGCGCGAGCGGTTCACCGGCGCGCGCCAGCGTCTGGTGCACGCTTGCGGGTGCGGCCGCCTGGTGCGTGGTGGCCGGGACGCTGTTGCGACGTGTCAGGGAGAGCGGTGCGTCGCGCGAGGGTTCGGTGCGCGCGACATCCGGGCGCAGCACCTGGGCCGCCGCCCGGTCGGCCTCGATCTCGAGCGGGTCGTCGCTGGCACCGATGGCCAGGCGGGCCTGCAGGCCGAGCATCTGCTCGCGCTGGCAGTCGTCGCATGCGCCGGTCAGCTCCGATGCGGCCTGGCCGCATGCGCATCGGCGCTGCAGCAGCAACGCGCCGGTGTCGCCCGTTGCCGGGGCGTTGGCCTGTATTGCCAGAGCCCGGCTCATCGCGCCACCCCCTTGACGATGCTGCCGGCGACCGCCTGGCCGGCCTGCATGCCGCCGCCCGGTGCCAGCGTCACCGGGGCACTGCGCACACGTAGCTGATTGCCTGCCGCAATCATCGTCGTCGTGGCGCCGGGGACGGACAGCAGCCGTTGCAGTTCAGCTTGCAGTGCGGCCGACAGCGCCTGCGCATCGGTGCGATCGATGCCGTTGAGTACCAGCCGGTCCACGTGCAACACGATGCGTTTCATTGGCGCACCTCCGCGCTGCGCGCTGCGGGGCCATTCGCCTTGGGAGCGGCCCTTCGGCTCATTGGGAACCCCTCCGCGCTGCGCGCTGCGGGGCCATTCGCCTTGGGAGCGGCCCTTCGGCTCATGTCCACCCCCGGGTTTCGGCGTCGGAGGGTGCCGTTTCGCGTTTGGCCGCTTCGACGTGGGCGGCCCGCAGCAGGTGGGCCATGCCGACGGCGGTGCCGGCTTCGGCGGCCAGGAAGGCGGCTGCCAGTGCGATGTTGCGGATGTTGCCGCCGGTGGCGTTGAGGCGTGCCAGCTTCGCATAGTCGAGGTCCTGCAGCGGCGTGCCGGACGGAAACGTCGTGCGCCAGATCGTCTCGCGCTGGCGTGCGTCGGGATACGGAAAATGCACGACGAAGCGCAGTCGCCGGCTGAAGGCCGTGTCGAGCGCCGCCTTGTGGTTGGTGGTGAGAATCGCCAGGCCGCGATAGGCCTCCATGCGTTGCAGCAGGTAGCTGACCTCGATGTTGGCGTAACGATCGTGGCTGTCCTTGACTTCGCTGCGTTTGCCGAACAAGGCATCGGCCTCGTCGAACAGCAGGATGGCACCCACGTCTTCGGCGGCGTCGAACACGGTGCGCAGGTTCTTCTCGGTCTCTCCGATGTATTTGCTGATGATCGCCGACAGGTCGATGCGGTACAGCGCGAGGCCCAGCGTGTTCGCCAGCACTTCAGCCGCCAGGGTCTTGCCGGTGCCGCTCTCGCCGCTGAACAGGCTGGCAATACCCAGGCCGCGACCACCCTTGTCGGCGAAACCCCAGTCGTGTTGCACCGTGATGCGATGCCGGGCATGTACGGCGATCTGCTCCAGCGTGCGTTTCTGCGCCTCGGGCAGGATCAGGTCGTCCCAGGTGGCGCGCGCGTCGATCCGCCGTGCCAGCGTGCCCATGCGCGTGGCGGTGTCGCGGCCCAGGTCGCGCAACACGGCCGCGTGCGGCTCCGGTGTACCGGCCGGCGCCACGCGTGCCGCACTGCGTGCGATGGTGCGGGACCCGAGCCGGTACTGGCTGGCCAGCTGGTCCACCAGCGCCGACGGTGCCGCCGTGTCGCCCAGCGCCGCACGCCAGAGCGCGCGCTGTCCCGGCGCATCCGGTTTGTCGACGCGGTAGCTCAGCGCCCGGGCATCGATGGGTGGCGCCGTGGGCCCGGCGACGACGAGCAGGCCATCGATGCGGGCCAGCAAGCGTACGAGGGCATCGCCATGGGCATCGTCAGTGCGGGTCAGCAGCAAACCGGCACCGAGCAGCGCGGCTTCGCGTTGCCACAGGCTGGCCAGCGACGCCTGCTCATGCGCGGCCTCGGGAACGTCGCGGGCGCGCAGGTGGTACAACGCGACGCCGAGCTCGTGCGCCAACAGGGATGCGACGTCGCGCTGGCCGTCGGCGTCGTCGCCATGTAGCAGCACCGGTGGCAGGGCGCCGCTGCCGCTGCGCAGGTCGCGTACCGCCTGCTGCGCGATCCACCGGTGGGTTTCGTCCATCAGTCCGCTGTCCGGCTCGGCCGTGATCAGGGCCTGCAAGCGGTGGTCGAGGTAGTTGAGTCCGGCGATGAAATGCAGCACGCGTTCATCGACCTTGACGCGGCCGCTGGACAGGCCCGATCCGTCGTCGATGTCCACCAGGCGCAGTCGCCGCAGCGGCCGTACCGGTGTGATGGCGCTCCAGTGTGGCTCGGGCAGTGCCGCCATGGCCAGGCCGAAGGTGGCCCAGGGCCGCTGTGGCTGGCCCTGGCCTTGCGCGCACAGCGCGGCCAGGCGCGCGTCCATCTCGACACCGACTGCCAGCAGCAGCAGGTCGCGTTCGAAGACGCTCAGGTCAAACACGGTGGCAAGCGTGTCGATCGCCGCCGGAGCCGGCATCTGGCGTGCCATGTCCGCCACATGGCGTCGGGCCTCGGTCGTATCGCCGTCACCCAGCAGCGTGCGCAGGCGGGCGAACTCTGCCACCAGCAACTGCTGGTTGGCGGAGGTCCAGTCCAGTACGAGCGGCGCGTTCATGTGATCGTGATCCGGTGGTTGTAGAAGGCCGGTGGGGTGGCACCACGGTTGGCTACGGGGCTCTCGATGCCGTCGATGCGCAGGCGCGCCAGCGGTGCGCCGGGTTGCA
Organism: Comamonadaceae bacterium G21597-S1; assembly: GCA_027214345.1. Lineage (GTDB taxonomy): Bacteria > Pseudomonadota > Gammaproteobacteria > Burkholderiales > Burkholderiaceae_C > CAISIP01. The sequence continues at coordinate 158,214 of JAPWHR010000002.1, read as the reverse complement.
TGTCGCGCGCGATGAAGGTCAAGGAACTCGTCGGTGCGGCGAACGTTTCGGGCAGGATTTCCCGGTCGCCGAGCAGCAATGCGACGCGCTGGCCGGCGCGCAGCTGCGGCGTGAACGTGATCGTGCATTGGACGTCTCCGTTGCCGTCACGCACCAGGCTTTGCGGCAGGTTGGTGATGTTCGGGGCCACGATGCAGGCCAGGCGGTTGGTGCTGCGGGCCACGGTCTCGCCCGGACGCACCATGCGAGCCGTGATGTCGTAGACACCGACGGGAAAGGCGCTGGCGCTGGAAGCCGGAATTAGCAGTTCCATCCGATCGGCCGCATCGGGACCGCCGGCGGCAATGGATGCATCCACGCCGTGGCGCTCGTTGCGCAGTTCGATCGTGCGGCTGGCGCCGTCCAGGTGGTGGCCTTCGAGCACGACCACGTCGCCCAGGCGCACCACCGGCTGGCGGTCCGGCGGCAACACGGCCTCCAGCGTCGGCAGTGGCGGAACCAGGCTTGGCGTGACGACGACCCCGCGCTCGCGTCCGCTGACCGGATCGACCGCGCCGCGGGTCAGCACCGGCAAGGCCGCGCGCGTGGGCCGCGTGGCCTCGATCAGCACCACCGAGACCTGGTAGGCGACGGTCGGGCGGTAGTGCGATTGGGTCGCGGTCCACAACTTGGACATGTCCTCCAGGCCCAGGTGCTGCGGCGTGATGCGCAGCGATTCCATCTGGTCGGCCAGTCCGCAGTCGGCCAGTGCCCGCAGTGCCGGGGGCAGGTCGTCGCCGACATCGGGCGAGGGGTTCAGTGCGGTGCGGATCATCTCGCGGGTCAGCGCCGGAAACTCGTGCAGCAGCTGCATCGCGTAGCCGAGCAGGATCTCCGCGTGCAGGTCGCCGCCGCTGTAGGCCGAGATCAGGTAATGCAGGTCCAGCGCCAGCGGCGGGTTGCTCAGGCGCTGCGTTCCGGTGTCGTCGCGCGAGGGCAGGCTGGCATTGCGCCAGCCGGTGTTGGGCGTGACCTGGTACAGGAACAGGTTGAGCTGGCTGCTTTCGGTGCCGCCCTCTAGCACGACGCGGTCCGGCGGCAACACGCTGACCGTGACCGTGCTGCCGAGCACGCCGGTGATATTGTGGTTCACCATGCCGTCATTGAGCCGGTCGCGCAGCACGGCGGTGACGCCGGCAATGGCCAGGGCCGTGCTCATGCGTCGGCCCTCCGTGTGGCGGAGCGCGTGGCCTGACGCCACGGAACATGCCCGGCCCATCGCGTCATGACACACCTCTTCGGCGTGACAGGTAGTCGTCCAGCGACAGGGGTGCGCGGCCGCTGCGGGCCGGCTTGCGCGGTGCCGGCGCCGGCTGCAGCGCGGTCACCTCGATGCGGCCGATGTGGACGTGGACCTCGGTTGCCTCCTCGGCAGCCGCCGGCCGGTCGCGGCCGCGCGGCTGCGACGGCATCGCCGGCGCGCGGACGCGTTGCGGCGCAACAAGGTGTTGGCGAGCGGCCTCGATCGGGTCGTGCCCAGGACGCGCGTCGTGGGCGACGCGGGGGTGCGGCAACGGTTGGCCCGAGGGCGGCCGTGTATCCCTGTGATTGCCGGGTCGTCGCACATCCTGTGTTTCGGGGCCGCGCGATGACGGCGCCGTCTCCGTCACCCGTGGCGCGGCCATGAGGTTCTGTCGCGGATCCGGTGCACGCTGCGTGGCTGGCGCACCGGTGTTGCTGTCGGTCGCGACGGGACGCGCAGGCGCTCCGTGTGGGGCTGCGGCAGGTGGAGGCGGTGACGCTGTCGGTGCCGGCGCTCGCGGTGCCCGGGCGTCGGGCCCATGCCGGTCAACGAGGGGCAGCCCGGGTGCTGCGTCGCGTCCGTCCGCCTGGCGAGACGGATGCGCCATCGGGTTGGCAGCCCCAGGGTGTTCCGATGCTTCGGCTTGCGGCCATGCCAGGGCGTGGGGCAGACCGGCAGGGCTGCGGGTGGCCGCGGCCGATCGCACCAGGGGCGCGGTACCGTTCGCATGCTGGGCCAGACGGTGGAGGAATCCGGTCATGTCCAGCAGCCTCTCATGGCGTCAGGCGGTTGCCAGGTCCAGGTAGGCCGCGCGACGCGCCTCGCCGAGCGAGAGCACCTCGCCCTCCGTCCAGCCATAGGCCCGTGCCAGCGTGTGGACCTGTTCGAGCAGCAGGCGCGCCTGCTGCTGGACGTCGGCCCACAACACGCTGCCCGGGTCGAGCGCCGCGGGCGTGTGATGGCCGCAGGCATGGCAGGCCACGTCCAGCCGCAGGTCGGCCAGCGGATCGGCCGACTCGAGGCGCGTGCCGGCCTCGGTCAGCAGCGCGTGCAGCGCGATGCCGGTGTGTTCGGGCCTGCCGGTACAGCAGCGTTGCAGCAGTTGGTGCGCCGCGACGTCGATGTCCGGTTCGTGTGTGACGGCGGCCAGGTCGAGGCTGTCGGGCAGCCGGAACACGAAGCCCTGTACCTCCACCGTTGCCGGGCTGTCGTCGCTGCGCGCATCCGCGAGCAAGTCACCGGTGGCCATGCGCGTTTCCAGCGACTCGCCGCAATGTCCGCATGCGAGTTCCAGGTCGATCTCGGAGCCGAACCAGGCACCACGCAATTGCAGCAGCGCGGCATTGACGGCACCGAGCGGCAACCGGGAGAGTTGCTCCCGGTCCAGCTCCGGCCGCGCCCAGGCGCACAAGATCAGGGCCCGGTCGATGGCGGACAGGACCTGTCCATGCTCCCACAACGCGAGCAGCGCGGAGTCGCGGTTGCCGTTCATGGTGGCGGTCATGCCGGTTCGGTGAAGCGCGGCTCGGATGGCTCGGAAACGTCGTAATCCCTTTCCCAGCCCTCGTTCTCGAGCTTGATGGTCTGGATCGCGACGGCATTGGCATTCGCGTCAAGGTCCGGCAAGGCCTGGTATTCCGAGACCCAGCAACGGAACACCTTGTAGGCCAGGGCCAGCTGGCCGGCTTCGTTGTAGACCTCGATGATCAGATCCTTGCGGAAGTCCTGCAGCGAGACCTCGGCGCCCAGGCCGGAGCCGAAGTTCCAGACCTTGTTGGCCCAGCGTTCGAACTCCGTGTCGTGCGTGACGCCGCGTTCGAGCGTGATGGCTTCGAACTTGCTGCGACCCGGTGACTTGCGTGAGGTGGATGGATCGCCTCCCTCGCGGTGTTCCACCAGCTCGGTGCTGCGTTTGAGCGGGCCCACCTTGCTGATGCCCGCGACGTAGCGCCCGTCCCACTTGACGCGAAACTTGAAATTCTTGTAGGGGTCGAAACGTTGTGCGTTGACGCTGAACTGTGCCATGACGGTGTCTCCTTAAACCTCGACCTGACCGGCCATCTGCTGGATCTTGAGCACGACGAACTCGGCCGGCTTCAGCGGTGCGAATCCGACCAGGATGTTGACGATGCCCAGGTCGATGTCGTTCTGCGTCGTCGTCTCGGGGTCGCACTTGACGAAATAGGCCTCGCGCGGGCTGCTGCCCTGGAATGCACCCTGACGGAACAGGTTCTGCATGAAGGCGCCGATGCTCAGCCGTATCTGCGCCCACAGCGGTTCGTCGTTGGGCTCGAACACCACCCACTGGCTGCCGCGGTAGAGGCTCTCCTCGAGGAACAGTGCGAGCCGGCGCACCGGCAGGTATTTCCATTCGGATGCGAGCTGATCGGCGCCTGCCAGGGTGCGTGCGCCCCAGACCAGGTTGCCGGTGACCGGGAAGGTGCGCAGGCAGTTGAGTCCGACCGGATTGAGCAGGCCGTTCTGAGCATCGGTCATGGTGTAGCTGAACGCCTGCACGCCGGAAAACGACGCGTCCAGCCCTGCGGGCGCCTTCCAGACGCCGCGCTGCACGTCGGTGCGCGCGATGATGCCGGCCACCGCACCCGCGGGGGCGAATTCGGCCAGCCGGTTCTCGCTCAGCGGATCGGCCATGCGCAGCCGCGGGAAATACACCGCCGCATTACGTGCGTCGTCGTTGCCGACCGCGGCGCGCAGCGTGTTCACGCCGGTGGCCGCGGTGCTGATGGCCGTGGCGGCATTGGCCGTCCAGCTGGCCGGCGGGTCGATGAGCAGCAGGGCGCGGCGATCCTGGCAATAACTCGCGGCCAGTGCCCAGGTGCTGTTGCCGACATCGAGCGTGCGGGTCAGTGGCGGCAGCACCATCAGGTTGAACAGGTCGGTCGCCTCCAGCGCATACATGCCTTCGCGATTGGCGATGGCCGTGGCGTTGGTGGGGACCAGGTGGGTGTTGGTGATGTCGTTGCCGTTGCTGCCCAGGGTATTGGGCGCGTTCGCGGTTCCGTTGGCGGCAGCCACGGCAATCGTTGCATTGGCCGGGCTTTCGGCGGCCGGCGCCGAGGTGCGCACGGCCACCAGGTTGGACTGTTCGGCCAGAACGGTGTTGACGAAGCGGGCACTGGCCGGATCGACCGAGACGTTGCGGAACAGCTCCGACGCGATCGCGGTGCTGCCGCCCGGCCGGTCGAGCTCCTCGATCAGCAGGTTGAACAACAGCGTGTCGGTGGTGTCGCGCGTGTTGTGGTCGACCGTGGCGCGCAAGGCGCTGCCCCAGGTGCCGGGTGCGGCCGCCTCGAGCACCAGCGAGCCACCGGCGGTGGGCAGGGTCAGCGTGGCCCGGCTTGCGGCCTGGTCGCCGTTGAAGACCCGCACGATGACGGCGTCGGCGCCGCCATGCTGGAAGAACTGGCTGACCGCATAACCCATCGTGCTGGCATGCCACAAGCCGCCGAAGACGCGTCCGTACTCGGTGAAGCTCTGGACCCGGACGGCGCGGTTGACCGGGCCTCGGGCTGCGCGGCCGATGAAGGCGGTGATCGATGTGGCCACACCGGTGATGGTGCGCACGCCACTGGGCACCTCCTCGATGTAGACCCCTGGATAAGTCAGGGCTGATGGCATGGTGGACGCTCCTTCAATGCAGTGACAGTGTCAAATCCGCAGTGCGCCTCATGGCGCCGGATGAAGCCGGCATGCGACTTCAGGCGTCTAGGGTAGGAACTTCGACGGTGCAGGAATGTGACAATTTGTCAGCCGGAAGCGGCCGTTCGTGTGATGGTGCGCCCTAAGTGAATGATTCGATTACCGTTTTCCGGAATCGGCCGCAGACGTGATTTATTTGGTGCTCGCAGCTGCTTTTTTGGGAGCGCGAGCCTTGCGTCATCGTCGCCACGATGGCGCGCTGCAAACGCATTTGCGCGGCGCGTGTATCGTCCGCGCGTCGATCGCCTGCGATGCGTTGCATCGCAGGCGCAGCATGTCAATGGGTTTGCGTGACCTTGCGCAGCGACGGATGCGCGTCCGGATTGATGCCGTAGTGTCCGGCCAGATCGGCGCATGCAAGCTGGGCGAGATAGGCCAACACCGCGGTGCGCGCCCAGGGGGCGTCGGGCAGTGGCAGCGGGAGCTGGGCGTCGGGTGACTGTTCGCCGCCCAGGCTGATGAACGGAATGCCGCGCGCCAGCAAGGCGGTCCTGACGGCCTGGTTGCTCTCCATCGGTTCGTCGGTGCCCGTGAACAGCACGACCCGGTCATCCGGGCTGGCGGCTGCGATCGGACCGTGCAGGTATTCGGCGGTGGAATAACCCGTGGCCGGAATGCCGACACTCTCCTGCATCTTGAGCGCAGCGTCCAGCGCGCCGCCGATGGACGGCCCGCGTGCCAGCCAGGTGACGGTGCGCGCGCCGGCCAGGAACGCCGCGAGCCGGGCGGGAACCGCGTCGGCATCGATGCGCAGCATGCAATCGGCCGTCTGCCCGGCCGCGGCGGCGATGTCCATTCCGGCCAGCGCGGCGGCGGCGAAGAACTGAGCGATCACGCTCTTGGTGGCCGGCACCGCCCGTTCGGGTCCGCAGCCCAGTCGAATGACGTGGTGCGCCGCTTTCACCAGGTGCGCGTCGGTCGTCTCGGCAGCCGTGACCGCCACCACCAGGGCGCCGCGCGCGCGCAGCCACTGGGCGCTGGCTGCGATATCGGTCGATTGGCCGGAGTACGAAAACGCATACGCGACCGTGTTGCTCCAATCGGTCCGAGGCAACTCCTGCGTGGCCAGCCATGGCCGGAATTCGATCGGTTGCCGCCCGGTCTGCAGTGCGAACAGGTATGCGGCAAACGTGCACACGTTGCCTGAACTGCCCCGGCCCAGCAGCACGGTGGTGCTGCGGCCGGCGAGATGGTGGTGCAGGGCGGCGGCTTCGTATTGCCAGCGCGCGGCCTCGGAGCGCAGGACCGCCGGGGCGCTGCGTGCTTCGCTGGACATGATGCTAGGAGACATGGGATTCTTTCTTCGGTGGATTCGGATGCAGCGGCAACGCGCGCCAGTAGAACTCGCTGGGCTGGTTGTCGTGCAATTGCTGGCTGATGCGCGCGCGCATGCCGTCGTCGTCGCCGAATAGCGGCTGGACCTGGCTGGCATAGTGCCGCAGCAGGTTCATCTTGGCATCGACGTCGACCGGTACGACGAAGCGCTGCGCCGGCTTGAGCTGCAGCCGACCGAGCGCCTTCGGAGGGTCGTCCTGGTTGCCGCTGCCCATGCCGGGATCCGCGACGTACGGAAAATCCTCGTAGAACAGCAGCTCGGCGCCGGCATTGGAGTTGACCATGCGCAGCGCCACCTGGGCGGTGATGTGATGGTCCACATGATGGCCGATACCCATCGGGCTGATCAGCAGGATGCGGCCCAGGTCCAGGCACAGGCGACGCAGCACCAGGTAGAGCTCCTCGACATGGGCCATGTCGTCGACGCGGGGCGCGACCCAGCGCTCGCGCTCGTTGCGGTAGATGAGCCGGCCGGTCAGCGGGCTCCTGCGATAGATCGCATCGGCAAAGCCGAGGTGCACGAAGTGGGTATCGACCGAATGCATGGCGGCGATATCTTCGCGCCGCCGCATGTGCGGGCTCACATGGCCCTTGCGGCTGGAGATCGGTCGGCTGCCGTCGGCCTTGGCGATGCGCGCGGTGGCGCTGCTCACGCTGACCACCAGGGTCGACACGCGTTGGCGCAGCGTGTGCAGCAGGCCGCCGCAACTCAGTGCGGCATCGTCGAGGTGGGGCGACAGGATCACCACGCGCTCGAAATCCTGCCAGTGGCGATGGGTCAGCAGTGACAGGGTCTTCATGCGCGGCCGGGCAGCAGCGTGCCGTAGAGCGTTCGGGCCCGGGCCAGCATGCGCTCGGCCAGTGGTGTTTGCGCGACCAGCGGATTGGCGGCCAGCGCAGCCACCTGCATCGCGTCGGTGGCACCGCCGGCCGCGACACGCGCCGTCAGCCGCTGGTACTGCTCGAGTTGCTCCGCCAGCGCGTTGAAGGATGCGGGCAGGGTTGGGGCGTCCATGCGCTCGATGCCGGCCCGCGACACCCGGACCCGCGTCTCGACGACGGTATCGTCGTCGAACGCCGCCGTGCTTCCCCGGTTCGGCAGGTTGAGCACCAGCGCGTGTGGCGAGGGTGATGCGAGTGCCCGGATCACCGTCACGGCCATGTCGCCGAATCCGGCGGAGCCGCGGTAAAAGCGCAGTTGCGGATGCGGCTTGCGCGCCTCTTCGTCGAAGTGCGCGTAGTACCGGTCGAGCGAGGCCGCCACTACGTCACTGCGCGGGCCGACCCGCCGCGCCTGCGCGACGAAGTCATCCGGGAACCGGTAATAGGGCAGGTAGGAGTTCGGCCAGTAGCCGGGATTCTGGCGCGCCAGCTCCAGCGAATGGCCGAAACGCAGCTGGTGCTCCTCGTCGTATTCGGCGGGCGCGGCCAGCGACGCGGGCAGCTCGGTTAGCGGCCTGCGGTCCAGTTCGATGTCGCTGTACCAGCTCGCATGGTTGAGTCCGTTGCTGCGAAACGCGTAACGCGCCGGCCGGCCCAGCGCGTGGCAGATGGCCTGCAGGTCCTCGTCGGACTGGTCGCACATGCCGATGACGTTCACGCCGCCGCGGTCGACCAGCGCCTGCGTGACGATGTTGCTGGGGTTGGTGTAATTCAGAACGATGGCCTGCGGCGCCAGCGTCTGCACCAGGTCGGCCACGCGCAGGGCTTCGGGCACGGAACGCAGCGCAAAGAAGAAGCCGCCCGGCCCGACGGTTTCCTGGCCCGGAATGCCGAACTCCAGCGGCAAGGTCTCGTCGATGCGGCGTGCGGCCAGGCCGCCGGGGCGGGTTGAATTCAGCAGCAGGTCGGCCCCGCTCACGGCCGCCTCCAGCGACGGTACTGCCTGCACCGCGAACGCGCCCGCGTCGCGCGCCATGGCGGCCGTCAGCCGCGCGACCGTGTCCAGCCGCGCGGCATCGGTGTCGTACAGGCGCACGGTGGTGAGTGGTAGTTCGTCGGCATGCGCAATCAGGGCTTGCAGCAAGCCCGGGGTGTAGGCGCTGCCTCCGCCCAGGATCGTCAGCACGTTCATGTTCATTCGCCTCCTTCCGACACGCCGGCCATGGCCGAGGTGTCCGTGATGATTCCGCCGGTCTGTTGCAGGATGCGCGCCGCCGCACGGGTGCCGAGTCGGGTGGCGTCCGCGGGTGCCCGTCCGCGCACCAGGCCGGCGATCAGTCCGGCGCAAAAGGCATCGCCGGCACCGGTCGCGTCGACCATTTGCACCGGTACCGCCGGTGCCCGCACCGGGGTGCCGTCCAGCGAGCCGAACACACCGTGCGGGCCCAGCGTGACCAGCACGGAACGCGCCGCGTGCGCCAGTCGCCGCGGTGCGGACGCGGCGTCCCCGCAGGCGGCTCCTGCCTCTTTTTCGTTGAGCACCAGCAGGTCCCAGTCCTGTCCCTCGCGGCAGGCCAGGCCCTCGAGATGGCGCGGACTCCAGCTGGCGCTGACCGAGATCCGTGCGCCGCGCTGGCGTGCGCCGGCGAGCTGGGACGCGAGACGGTCGGCTTCTTCCAGGCCGGGCACATGGACCCAGGCCGCATCCGGCAGGGACGGGGCCTGGGCCAATGCATCGAGCCGTGCCGAGCTGACGAAGGCGCGGTCGTGAGCGTCCGAGAACACCAGCGAGACGGCGGGATTGTCCGGCGCCGCCATCGGCGCCAGCGTGATGCCCAGGCGCCTTGCCAGTGCCGCCACCGCCTGGTCGACGATGCCGCCACCCATCGGCACGCACAGCGTCACCCGCAGGCCCAGCGCCGCGGCGACGCTGGCGGTGTTGAGCGCCCCGCCGAGGCCGAGTGTGATGCCCTCGACGAACAACTCCTCGCCGGGGCGCGGACGCTCGTGCTGCGGCACGAACACCTCGAAATACGCCATGCCTGCGACGACAAGGTCGGTCATGCCTCCGTGCCGTGCTTGGCCGTGGCCTGCACCGCCGTCATGAACTCGTCGCCCCAGCGCGTCACGTCGTTGTCGGCCACGATGGCGGCCATGCGTTGGCAACGGTAGTCGGCTTCGTCGTCGCCCATGGTGAGCGCCTGGTGCAGCACCCGGGACATGGACGTGGCGTCGTACGGGTTGGTCAGCAAGGCCCCGTGCAGTTCGACGGCGGCGCCGGCGAACTCCGACAGGATCAGCACGCCGGTCGATCCGGTGGCTTTCTTGGTGGCGACGAATTCCTTGGCCACCAGGTTGAGTCCGTCGCGCAGCGGCGTGATCCATGCCACGTCGCTGGCGGCGTAATAGGCGATCACCGATTCATACGGCAAGGAGCGGTAGAAATAACTCACCGGCGTCCACTCCAGCGTCGAGAAGCGGCCGTTGATGCGACCCACGATGCGATCGACGTCGATGCGCAGGCTTTCGTAGATCTCCATGCCGGGCGCGGCCGGCGTGATGATGTTGAGCAGTGTCACCTGGCCCACCAGTTCCGGATGTTCGTCGAGCAGGCGCTCGAAGGCCTGCAGCTTCTCCAGCGAGCCCTTGACGTAGTCCAGCCGCTCGATCGAGACGATGGCCTTGACGCCCTGCATGCGTGCCTTGATGCGGTCGATCTTCTTCTGCACGGCCGGCTTGCGCACGATCTGCTCGATCAGTCCGACGTCGATGCCCACCGGGTGTGCGCCCAGCGCGATGCGGCTCGACCCCACCCGGATGGCCGCGGTGCTGGAGTCGACGCCCAGCGCGCAACCATAGGTGATGAACCGCGGCGCGCACGGGACCGATTCGAGCACCTCGACCGGCGTGTACGAACGTACGGCATCGACGAAATTCTGCACGTAGCGCGGAATGTGGAAACCGATGTAGTCGCACTGCAGCAGGCTGCCGATGATCTCGCGGTACCAGGGCAGGATGTTGAAGATGTCGCTCGACGGAAACGCCGTGTGGTGAAAGAACGCGATGCGCAGGTCAGGCCGCAGCGGGCGCAGATAGGCGGGCACCATCCACAGGTTGTAGTCATGGATCCACACCACGGCGCCTTGCGCCGCTTCACGCGCCGTCTGTTCGGCGAAGATGCGGTTGACCTCCAGGAAACGCTCCCAGTGCGCCTGGTCGAATTCGGCCTTGTCCGGAAAGGAAAAGATGATGGGCCAGAACGCTTCCTTCGAGAACTTCTTGTAGAAGATGTCGACGTCATCGGCGGTCAGCGCGATACGCGCGACCTCGAGCCTGGGATACCGCTTGATATCCACCGGCACATGCCGCACGAAATCCTCGGGCGCGCGGCTGTCCTGCATGGACCAGGCCACCCACGAGCCCTTGCGTTCCCCGGAAAAGAACCCCAGCAGCGTCGGAATGATGCCGTTGGGACTCTTGGGGCGGTTCTGCCTGAGCACCCCGTCTTCGATCACCTCGTCGAACGGCGGGCGGTGGTAGACCATGACCAGGTCGGCGTCGCCGCGCTCGTCCATCTGTCGCTGGGCCGCGGGGGTGCTTTCGATCTGCGTGCCGTGGTGCTCCAGCCCGGCCAGAATGCCGCCGCAGCCCTCGTCCTGGGCGATGAACACGTGTGGCAACCTGCGGACCCGGTCCACCAGTTCGGGTTCGGCGCTGCCGACCACGATGCCCTTGAAGCCGGTAGCGAACATCGACAGGTCATTCAGGGTGTCGCCCGCGACGACGATCGAATCCAGCTTGAAACCCTCGGCCTGCGCCAGTTGACGCAGCGTGTTTCCCTTGTTGATGCCGCGCGGCAAGACATCGAGGTACCGCCCGGCCGAATACAGCAGGTCGCAGTCCAGCGCCTCGACCTCGGCCCGCAGTTCGTCGCTGATGCCCTCTTCACTGACGAAGAACGAACAGCGCCGTTCCTGCGGCACGGTCTGGCGACGCAGCAGCGGGAACTTGGCCAGCCGCTGCAGGATGACCTGCGTTCCCGGCCAGCCCGCCGCGATGTCATGGTGCAAGGGGCTCACGGGCCGCAGGTCGCCGTGCAACACCGTGGCGCCGACGTCGGCGATGATGTAGTCGGGTTGCGGCAAGGTCGAGTCGCTGAGCAGGGGAATCACCGATTCCGCGCCGCGACCGGTGACATAGATCAGCCGTGTGTTCGCCAGGCCGCCGCTGAACAGGTCGCGAATGCGCCGTCTCGCCTCCTGCGTGCCGGCCAGCAAGGTGCCGTCGAGGTCAGTGGCCAGTACCAGCTGGGGCGCCTGCCCGCTGGTGGCGTGGGTCATTGGTTTCGTGGCAGGGCGTGGGGCGTGATACACAGTGTCCAATGCGAATGTCCTTGTTGGAATCAGCGGCCCACCACGCGTGCGCGATCGCATGCGAAGCACTCGCTCGAGGCATGCAATCAGGCGGTTGGGTGGACCTTGCAAAAAAAAGTCCATGACAACAGCAAGCCCGGAGGCTCGTGCGGTCCATACGGAAACCTAGTGACCCCTCCGAGGTGTCGCCGTGACAGTGGAAGGGACAAGCTTCTCGTCGGAGAAGCTCAATCACATTGCTACAAATGTAGCACGGACTGGCAGACGGGGCATGGCCGCGTCTGTCGGGAAGGGAATCACCCGTCCGATACGGACAGGCAGGCTCTTCTGGCCCGGACATCGACCGGCCAGCGTGGAGCCGCTGGTGCTGGGACATAATTCGCCGGCCAACCCGGTCGTTCTTGCGCGAGTCCTGGCGCGTGTCCGGCGCGACGCTTATTGCCCACGCATCTCATGGCATCCTATCCACCCGTTCGCTCCGTCGAACGTGTCATCGAACTGCTGCAATGCCTCAACCGCCAGCCGGTCACGACGCTCGATGAGCTGCACCGCGCCACGGGTTTGCCGCGCCCTTCGCTGGTGCGGTTGCTGCAGACGCTGATCGGCAAGGGCCTGGTCAGGCACGCGCCGCAATACGGCGCCTACTATGTGACCTCCGGGGTGCTGGCGTTGTCCTGCGGCTACCACAGCGAGCCGCGCATCATCGAGGCGGCGGCAAGCGTGGTGGATGCCATCACCGCTGCGGTGAAGTGGCCGGTGGCCCTTGCCGTGTTCGATGGGGATGCCGTCATCGTGCGTTACAGCACCATTTCGCAATCGCCGCTGTCCTTGCTGCATTCGAGCCTGAACATGCGCCTGTCTCTGGTCAGCCGTGCCCTGGGACGCGCGTACCTGGCATTCTGTCCGCCAGACGAATGCCGGATGATCGTCCAGTCCCTGCGCCAATCCACGCATGCGGAAGACCAACCGGTCCACGACGCGGCGGCGCTGCATGCCATGCTGGAGCAAACGCGTGCGCAGGGATATGCCTTGCGCAGCAAGGACGTGCGGCCGGTGTCCAATACATTGGCGGTGCCGGTGTTCGAGAACGGACATGTCATGGCCGCGATCGGATTGACGTGGTTTTCGTCGGCGATGGACACGGACGCCGCAGTGTCCATCTACCTGCCGCGCATGCAGGAAGCCGCCCGCAATATCGAGTCGCGGCTGAACGCGATGGGCGTCGGCGCGTCACCCGCGGCATCGCGAGTCGCCGCCAAGGCCCTTCGTCGCAAGAGCCGGGCCGGACTGCGCAAGCGGGCGGCCGGATCACCGGACGATACCGCGGACACCTGATGGCCGGTGGCTATCGCGGCGCGACCTGCTTGGCCCGACCCGAACCGCGCGCCCGCCGTGATGTCAGTGCGTCGCCGGCATCGGATAGTCGTCGGCGTTGGCGACCTTGCCCGGCACCTTGGAGAAGTCAAACCGCGGCGGCGCAAACACATCGACCAGCCATGCGCCACCGTCGTTGACATTGTTGCTGGTGTGTATCACCTTGGGCGGGATCACGGTCAACGACGGGCTGCCGATGTGGATGTGTTCGTCGTCGCGCCAGGTCGTCATGTCGGCCGTCCACGGATGGCGTAGATGATGCACCCATTCGCCGCTGAGGGCCAAGGATCCCTGTTCGAAGTCCGCATGCACATGCGGGCTGAGCTTGTGCACGTCACGCGCGACCATACGCGGCGTCATGATGTTGAGCATCAGGTTGGTGCTGCGGAAGATGCGCATGTTGGTGTCGGGCTTGGTGTGCTCGGCCAATACGTAATTGCGCAACGCGAAGCCATTGGCCGGGTCTGGCCATGGTTCCAGCGGCGCGACCTCGGGTGCACCGGCTGCGTATACCTGCGCATTGCCGGCCATCGACGCCAGGTCGACGGCCTTGTGGGAGAAAACCCGCACCACCAGACCGTCGGCCCGGGCCGTGATGCGACTGGTACCCGGCGGCACGATGGTCAAGGTCTGCGCCGCGGCGTCGCAGTGGTGGTCGCCGGCATCGATACGCGCGGCGGCGTCTGCCAGCAGCACCATGTATTCGTCGTCCTGTGCCGGCCGGGCCAGGACGGCGCCGGCTTTGAGATGCGACACACAGACCACGAAGTTGGCGCCGCGGGTGATCCATGTCTGTTCGCCTTCGGCGCTGATCTGGGGCGGGGTGCCATAGTGCCGTGCTGCACTGGCAACGGTGGCCTGGGTCGTCATGGGGTGTACCTTTTGCGGATGGGGTTGGTTGGGGTTCAGCGTGCGGGGTGGGCCATCGCGGCGGCGCCCTGGCGCAGCAGCGACTGGTCGGATCCCATGACGAACCAGTTCACGCCCTGGGCGGCGTAGCGGTCTCGTTCCTGCGGCGTGCCGGCGAATACACCCGCCAGTTTGCCGGCCGCCAGCGCGGCGGCGATGCTGCTGTCGGCGGCGGCGATGACGTCCGGATGCTTGGCGTCTTCCAGGCCCATGGCCAGCGCCAGGTCGGCGCGGCCGATGAACAGGCCGTCGACACCGGGCAGCGCCGCAATGGCCGCCGCGTGGGTCACCGCTTGCGGACTCTCGATCTGGCAGATCACCACGGCCTGGTCGCCGGCCGTCAAGGCTTTTGCCATGCCCAGGCTTCCATAACCGGCGAAACGCGGGGAACTGGAGTAGCCGCGATTGCCGCCGCGGAAACGGGCGTTGCCGACGGCCGCCGCAGCTTGATCGACGGTGTCCACGTGGGGCACGAGCACGCCGGCCGCACCCATGTCCAGCACAGACAGGAAGCTCGCCGGCAGGCTGTCGGGAATACGCACCAGCAGCGGCAGGTCGGCGGCGCGGCCGGCCAGCATCATCAGGTCGAGCATGGCGCGGTCGAGCGGCGCATGTTCGGCATCCAGCACGGCGAAATCCAGGCCGCTGCCACCCAGGATCTCGATTACGTGCGGCGACGCCGTCTTGACGAAGGTTCCGACCTGGTAGCGGTCGGGCCGGCGTTGCAGTTTGCGGCCTTGGTTCATGATTCTGTGCCCGCGTTGGCGACCGACGCGGGTGGCGTCTGCAGTATGGGACGGGTGAATATTTCACCCAGCGCGGCATAGTGCGGTCCGCCCAGGCGGGCGATCGGGCGCAGGCGGGTGCTGTCGACATGGCGACCGTCGTAGACCGCGTCGGACAAGTGGAATGCGACGACTTCGCCGATGTACAAGGTGTTGAGTCGGCCCAGTTGCACGGCCTGGTGCAGTTTGCACTCCATCTGGACCGGCGAGATGGCAATGCGCGGCGGGCGCACCACGGTGCTGGGCAGCAGCGCGATATCCAGGGCCTGTGCCTCGCTGGTGTCGGACGCGAACTCGGCCGAGGTCTGGTGCATCAACTCCATGTTGGACTCGGTCGCCACGTTGACGACGAACTCGCCACTGAGCACGATGTTGCGCGCGGTGTCCTTCAGCGTGCCGTTGCGCGAACCGATGTTGACGGCCAGCATCGGCGGGCTGTGCGCAACATAGTTGTACGAGCTGAACGGTGCCGCATTCACAACGCCATCCGCACCCAGGGTGGTGATCCACGCGATCGGGCGTGGCACCACCACGCCGCACAGCAGCCGGTAGGCCGTGGCGGTATCCATGCCGTCGGCCGTGATGGTGGTGAAGCGTTCGCTCACGTTCTGGCGCCCGTGGCCGGCTTGCGCGTGCCGCCCTTGACGAAGACGCGTTTGCCGGTGTCGTGGAACACGGCTGCGCGCTCCTGGGGCGTCAGCAGTTCGGCGGCCGCGAACAGGCGCTGCACCATGTCGGCATAGGTACCCGAGGACGTGCCGATGTCCGAACCCCACATGATGCGGTCCGCTCCGTACAGGTCGACCGCACGGCGCAGCACCTTGTCGGCGGGGATGCCAGCTTCGCGGCAGATGTCCAGGTTGATCGATGTGAACTTGAAGAAGATGTTCTTCTCCGCCGCCAGTGTCTCGTAGCGGGCATCCAGGCCGAAGTCCGCGCCTTCCTCCATTTCCGGTTCGAGCAGGTGGTCGAGCACGAGCCGGATATCGGGGTATTGCCGGGCCAGCGCGATGATGGTGGGAATCGAAGGGCCGCCGCCGCCCGTGGCCAGCACCTCGAGGTCCATCACCAGGCCGGCCTCCTGGGCCACGTCCCAGGTCTTGAGCGCTTGCGGCGAATTGAGCCAGGGCATGCTGCCGTCGCTCTCGCGGCCGCCGAACAGGCGCACGCCGGCCAGGCCGTGATCGCGGATCATGCCGCGCACCTGGTCGGGCGTGGCCGGGTCTTGCGCATCCAGTATGACCACCGCGCTGAACAGGTCGGGGTATTGGTCCGACGAGTCCAGGATGTAGCTGTTGTCGTAGCGGTAGATCATGCGTTTTTGCACCGCGACGATGCCGTCCACGTTCTGCTCCTGCATCCAGCGCAACACGCGCGCGGCGTCCGGGACCTCGTTGATCGGGTTGGGGCCATGGTGTCCACCCGGTTTGCCGATCACGCCCGGTGCCCGGTACGGGGCGTTGGCCGCACGTTGCATCGGGTTGCGCGGATAACGTTGCTGGTCGTCCGCGACCAGGTGGGCGTGGGAGTCGAACAGCAGCGGCTTGCTGGTGGAGGCGGAAGAGGCGTTCTGGTTCATGGATGCGACGGGTGAGGGGAGGGATGGAGCGGCGAGGCGAAGCCGGACGTTCAGTTGATGGTGACCTTGGCCGCCTCGACCACTTTTTTCCACTTGGCGGCTTCGGCGGTCATCAGCGTACCGAGCAGGTCGGGTCCGCCCTTGACATTGACCATGCCGAACTGGGCCAGCTTGGCGCTGCCTTCTGGCGAGCTGGTGTAGTTGTTGATTTCCTGGTTCAGACGCTCGACGATGGGCTTGGGCATGCCGACCGGCCCGACGATGGCGAACCAGACCGTGGCTTCCAGGTTGACACCCATTTCCTGTGCGGTCGCCACGTTCGGCAGGCCGGGGAATCGCTTCTTCGACGTCACGGCCAGCGCCACCAGCTTGTTGCTCTGGATGTTGGGAATGAATGCGGTGACCGGGGCCGAGATGGCCTGGATGCTGCCGCCCAGCAGGTCGGTCATGGCCGGCGTGTCGCCCTTGTAGGGCACCGACTGCATCTCCACGCCAGCGCTGGACTTGAGGGCTTCGAGCGCCAGGTGGCCGATGGTGCCGTTGCCGGGATGACCCACCGAAATCGCCTTGGCATCGGCCTTGGCCAGCGCGAGGAACTCCTTCAGGTTGGCGGCCTTGACCTGTGGATTGGATACGATCACCAGCGGGATCTCGCCGACCAGTGCGATCGGCGACAGGTCCTTGTCGGAGTCGTACGGCATGTCCTTGTACAGCGACTTGTTGTTCGCCAGCGGCCCCGAGGTGGACAGGCCGATCGTATAGCCATCCGGC
The DNA here is from genome assembly GCA_027214345.1 of Comamonadaceae bacterium G21597-S1. Lineage (GTDB taxonomy): Bacteria > Pseudomonadota > Gammaproteobacteria > Burkholderiales > Burkholderiaceae_C > CAISIP01. The sequence continues at coordinate 141,204 of JAPWHR010000002.1, read as the reverse complement.
GCCGCCTTGGCCATGGCGTCGGTGCCGATGTTGCCGCCGGCGCCGGCCTTGTTCTCGACGACGAACTGCTGGCCCAGCGAATTGCCCAGGTGCTGCGCGAGCTGGCGCGCGATGACGTCGGTGCTGCCACCGGCCGGGAAGGGCACGATGATGCGCACCGGCTTGTTCGGCCAGGCGCCTTGCGCGACGCTGGCAAGCGGGGTCATGGCCAGGGTGGTGGCGACGGCCAGGGAGGCCGCGAGAAGGGTACGACGGATGGGCATGATGTCTCCTAGGGGTGAGGTTGTCGTTGCTGGTTCAGGTTGGCAAGAATCTGCGGCAGGCGTTCCTGGGCGCGCACCCGCAGATCCTCGTAGATGCTGTTGCCGTGCGCGTCGATGGCCACCGTGGCTGGGCCGAGTGCGTTGACGCGCAGGGTGACGAGGCGAAACTGCGAGATGTATTCGTTCCAGTGGCTGGATACGACGCTCTCGATCGATTCGGCCAGCAAGGTGCAGCCGCCGCCCAGGAATGACAGATAGGCGCAACCGGCCTCGCGCATTGCGGCCACGCTGTGCCGGTCCAGCCCGCCCTTGCCGCCCACCAGGCGCAGTCCGAGTCCGCGGATCAGCGCCGGCATGAAGCTGTCGTACCGGGTGCTGGTGCTGGGGTTCATGTACAACGCTTCGGCCGCCGAGCCGTCGGGCCCGTCCATCACGTAGGAACTGAGATGGAAGAAGGCACCGCCGCGCAGGTCGACCGGCAATGCTTCGCCGGCCTGAAGCGCCTTGACCATGCGTTGGTGCGTCGGCAGCCCGATGCTGACGGTGATGTCTCCACTCAACGTGACCAGATCCCCGACCGACAAGGCTCGCACCGCGTCCAGGTCCAGGGGCAGGTCCAGTTGGCGGACTGTGTCCATGTCGTGCGCGGGCCCGCCTCCGCTTGGCGCGTCAGGGTCGTGCGGGGCGCCCGGGCGCGGGTTGGTGATGCTCATTCGAACCACTCCACGGTGCCGTCGTTGTACAGGCGTGCGCCGGTGCGGCGGTTGATCCAGCAGTTCAGCGCCACGGCCACCGGCATGAAGCCGTGGCTGGCCGCATAGTCGACGTGGACGGCCATCGCGGTCGTGTCGCCACCCGTGCCCATGGGGCCGAAACCCATGCTGTTGATGGCATGCAGCAGCCGCTGTTCCAGGTCGGCGAGGATCGGTTCTGGATGGGTCTGGCCGAACGGACGCAGGACCTGCTGCTTGGCCATGCGAGCCGCATGGTCGAAGGTGCCGCCGATGCCGACACCCACCACGATGGGCGGGCAGGGTTGCGAGCCGGCCTTCATCACCACGTCCAGCACGTACCGCTCGATCGTCTCCAGGCTCGGGTAGACGAAGGTCTCCAGGGCCTCCCAGCGCCCGCTGCCCATCGCCTTGGGCGCGCAGACGATCTCCAGATGGTCGGCATCGTCGATCATGTCGAAGGCGATGATCGGCATGTCCTTGCCGGCATAGCTGCGCTGGTGTGTCAGCGGGTTGGTCACCATGCGCAGGATGGGTGGCTGTATCTGCGCCGCGAGGTCGGCGAAGCCATCGACGATGGCCTGGCGAATCGGGCCGTCGATGCGTGCCCCGGTGCCGACCTTGATCGAGTACACCGGAATGCCGACGTCGGAACACACCAGATGGTCTTTCGCTTCCGCGGCATCGGCGCTTTTGAGCATGATGGTCAGCGTCTTGCGGGCCGTGTCGGAGCGCTCCACGCCCTGCGCCTGGCGCAGCACGGCCTTGGTGTCTTCCGGAATCTTCTTCAGCGCGCGTTCGTACAACGCCGCTGTGACAGACCGGATCTGCGTGCTGGTGATGGGCATGGGTCGGAGGCGATGGACAGGTCGATGAGCCCGAAGAATGCCCCATGCGGTGGGGCGGTTCAAGCGATATTCGCGAAGTTTTCGCTGTGCGGAAACTGCTTCGTGTTGCGGCATGCCTTGCGGATGCGTCGCTTTCTGCACCAGGTCCGGAGATCGGGTTCCGTGCAGGATTCGGTCACCAGCATCAGGTCGATCTTCCCGGGGCTTGGCAATTCCTGTCTGCCGTGAGAAAGCGCGTGGCGGGTCATCGGATCAGCGTCACGCCAGGCGAGTCGCGCCCTGTACCGGTCATACGGACCTGGTCGAGGCATGGCTTCGGGTCTTCGCCGCCGGACAACTGCCCAAGGTCCGCCAGGTCGCCGATGGTCGTCGGCAACTGCGCCGGTTCGGCGCTGATTCTCGGCATTTTCTCCGTACGTACCAAGAAAAAATGGCCTGCCGTTTCCGACAAGCCATTGATTTTCATGAAGAAATTGGTGGAGAGGAGGAGGATCGAACTCCCGACCTCTGCATTGCGAACGCAGCGCTCTCCCAGCTGAGCTACCCCCCCAACAGATTTTGATTCTAGCCAGCTTGACGAGGCCTTGGCAATGGCATGGGCGCCGCCGGTGTGTCGGTTCGGGTCACAATGGATGTTTCCTCTTTCATGGAACTGACCTATGGCACGATACGGAAGTCCGCAATGGTTCGACAGCATGTACAACAACCGGGCCCTGGTGCCCGATTTTGCGCGTCACCTGGCCGTGTGGACCGGGCATTCGATCGACGCGCGGCAGGAGCCCGGTTGCCAGCTGGACGTGCCGTACGGGCTGGGTGATGGCGAAACGCTGGACGTGTTCCGCGCGGTGGAGGCCGGGACCGGCTCCGGCAAGGGCGTCAGCGGCAACGACAAGGCGCCGGTGCTGGTATTTCTGCACGGCGGCTACTGGCGCTCACTCGACAAGTCCGACCATTCCTTCGTCGCGCCGGTTTTCACGCAGGCCGGGGCCTGCGTCGTGGTGCCGAACTACGCCTTGTGCCCGGGGACCGACATCCACCCGGTCACCGTCCCGCATATCGTGATGCAGATCGTCAAGGCGCTGGTCTGGGTCTGGCGCAATATCGACCAGTATGGCGGCGACCCGACGCGCATCACGGTGGCCGGGCATTCGGCGGGCGGGCATCTGGCCGCGATGATGGCGGCCTGCGTGTGGCAGGCCCATGGCGACGATCTGCCCGAGGACCTGGTGCGCAATGCCTTGTCGATCTCGGGCCTGCATGAGCTCGAATCGATCCGCCGCACGCCGTTCCTGCAGCAGGACCTGCGGCTGACGACGGAAGACGCCTGCAAGGCCAGCCCGGCCTGGATGCCGCCGCCGCCACGCCATGACGTGCTCGCCAGCGTCTGCGGGGGCGACGAGAGTGCGGAATTCCTGCGCCAGAACAGCCTGATCCAGCAGCGCTGGGGTCGCAAGGTGGTGCCGGTGTGCGAGGCCTTGCCCGGTTTGAACCACTTCAGCATCCTGGATGCGCTGGTGGAGCCGGGGAGCCGGCTGCACCGGCTGACCCGAGAGTGGCTCGGGCTCTGAAGCGGACGGTCGGCGACCCGGCGGGCCTGTCACCGCGCGCCGTGGCCGGCGGCGGAGTCGTTACATCAGCAGGTGTTCGCCCGCGTTGTCGCCGCCCAGCGTCACGTAGTTGACCTTGCGGATGTCCATCAGCTTGCGGCCGCCGGCGTAGCTGATCGAGCTCTGGATGTCCTGCTCCATCTCGGTCAGCGTCTCCGAGAGCTTGCCCTTGATCGGCTCGAGGATGCGCTTGCCTTCGACGTGTTTGTATTCGCCCTTGTTGAAGTCGCTGGCCGAGCCGTAGTACTCCTTGAACAGGCGGCCGTCGACCTCCACCGTCTGGCCCGGGCTTTCCTCGTGGCCGGCCAGCATGGAGCCGATCATGACCATGGTGGCGCCGAAACGGATGCTCTTGGCGATGTCGCCGTGTTCGCGGATGCCGCCGTCGGCGATGATGGGCTTGGTCGCCACGCGGGCACACCACTTGAGCGCTGACAACTGCCAGCCGCCGGTGCCAAAGCCGGTCTTGAGTTTGGTGATGCAGACCTTGCCCGGGCCGATGCCGACCTTGGTGGCGTCGGCGCCCCAGTTCTCCAGGTCGATCACGGCCTCGGGCGTGCCCACGTTGCCGGCGATGACGAACGCGTCGGGCAGCTTGGCCTTGAGGCATTCGATCATGTTCTTGACGCTGTCGGCGTGGCCGTGCGCAATGTCGATCGTGACGTATTCGGGACACAGTCCGAGGGCGACGAACTGGTCCACCGTCGCATAGTCGGCCTTCTTGACGCCGAGCGAGATCGAGGCGTACAGGCCCTTGGCCTTCATGGCCTGGACGAAGGCGACGTTGTCCAGGTCGAAGCGGTGCATCACATAGAAGTAGCCGTTTTGCGCCAGCCAGGTGCAGATCGATTCGTCGACCACGGTCTTCATGTTGGCCGGCACCACCGGAATGCGGAACTGCCGCCCTCCGAGTTCGGTGCTGGCATCACATTCGGAGCGGCTTTCCACGCGGCATTTGCGCGGCAGCAGCAGAATGTTCTCGTAATCAAATATTTCCATGGTGTTTCCCCAAGCGTTGGACGACTGTCGGCATGAACAGATGAGCGCTTGGATCGGGCCCGGTTCGGGCCGCGTCACCCCGTGGGACGCGGAAACGAAAACCGGGCCACAAATGCTTGGGCCCGGTGCTTGATTCTAGCAGCGTGGCCTGCCGGCGGGTCGGTGCCGTCTGCAGCCACACCGCGGTCAGGGTTCCTACAATCATTCGATGTCTCCTTCGCCAACCCCTACCCAGGCGCCTGCCGGCGGCCTGGTGGATAGTCTCAATCCCGAACAACGTGCGGCCGTCACGCTGCCGGCCGAACATGCGCTGATCCTGGCCGGGGCCGGCTCGGGCAAGACCCGCGTCTTGACCACGCGCATTGCCTGGCTGCTGCAGACCGGCCAGGTATCGCCAGCCGGCATCCTGGCCGTGACCTTCACGAACAAGGCGGCCAAGGAGATGATGACCCGCCTGACCAGCATGTTGCCGGTCAATGCCCGTGGCATGTGGATCGGCACCTTCCACGGCCTGTGCAACCGCTTCCTGCGTGCGCACTACAAGCTCGCCAACCTGCCGCAGGCGTTCCAGATCCTGGACACGCAGGACCAGCTCTCGGCGATCAAGCGCCTGGTCAAGCAGTACAACATCGACGACGAACGGTTCCCGCCCAAGCAGCTGGTGTGGTTCATCGCCGGCTGCAAGGAAGACGGCCTGCGGCCCAACATGGTCGATGCGCGTGACGCCGATACGCGCAAGAAGGTCGAGATCTACCAGCTCTACGAGGAGCAGTGCCAGCGCGAAGGCGTGGTCGACTTCGGCGAACTGATGCTGCGCAGCTTCGAGCTGCTGCAGGGCAACGACCCGATCCGCGAACATTACCAGCGGCGCTTCCGCCACATCCTGATCGACGAGTTCCAGGACACCAACAAGCTGCAATACGCCTGGATCAAGCTGCTGGCCGGTGGCAGCGGCAATGCCACCGTGGCCGGCGATCCGGACTTCCGCCCCACGGGCTGCGTGCTGGCCGTGGGCGACGACGATCAGAGCATTTATGCGTTCCGTGGCGCGCGGGTCGGCAACATGGCCGATTTCGTGCGCGAGTTCGACGTGCGGCACCAGATCAAGCTGGAGCAGAACTACCGCAGCTTCAGCAACATCCTGGACAGCGCCAATGCGCTGATCAGCCACAACGCCAAGCGCCTGGGCAAGAACCTGCGCACCGACCAGGGCCCGGGTGAGCCGGTGCGGGTGGTCGAGTCGCCGAACGACCTGGCCGAGGCGCAGTGGATGGTCGAGGAGATGCGCCAGCTGGTGCGCGATGGCATGGATCGCAAGGAGATCGCGGTCCTCTATCGCAGCAATGCGCAAAGCCGGGTCATCGAGACGGCCTTGTTCAATGCCGGCATGCCGTACCGGGTTTACGGTGGCTTGCGCTTCTTCGAGCGCGCCGAGATCAAGCATGCGCTGGCCTATCTGCGGCTGCTCGAGAACCCCGGCGACGACACCAGTTTCCTGCGTGTCGTCAACTTTCCGCCACGCGGCATCGGCGCGCGCAGCCTGGAACAGTTGCAGGATGCGGCGCGTAGTTCGGGCAAGTCGTTGCACGACGCGACGACCGCCGTCACGGGCAAGGCCGGCGCCAATCTGGGCGCCTTCGTCGCGCGCATCGACGTGTTGCGCGAGCAGACCCAGGGCCTGTCGCTGCGCGAGATCATCGAGCTGGTGCTCGAGCACAGCGGGCTGGTCGAACACTATAAGACCGAGCGTGAAGGCGCGGATCGTATCGAGAACCTGGAGGAGCTGGTCAACGCGGCCGAGAGTTTCGTCACCCAGGAAGGATTCGGACGCGACGCGGTCGCGCTGCCGGTCGACGAGCTGGCGCCCGACGCGAGTGGGGCCGTGGCGGCACCGGACGCCGAAACCGGCGAGACCGTATCGCCGCTGGCGGCCTTCCTGACCCATGCCGCACTGGAGTCCGGCGACAACCAGGCCCAGGCCGGGCAGGACGCGATCCAGCTGATGACGGTGCATGCCAGCAAGGGACTGGAGTTCGACTGCGTGTTCATCGGCGGCATGGAGGAGGGCCTGTTCCCGCACGAAAACGCGATGAGCGACCACGACGGGCTCGAGGAGGAGCGCCGGCTGATGTACGTGGCCATCACCCGGGCGCGCCAGCGCCTGTACCTGAGCCATTCGCAGACCCGCATGTTGCACGGCCAGACGCGTTACAACATGCGCAGCCGCTTCTTCGACGAGTTGCCGGAGCAGGCGCTGAAATGGCTGACGCCCAAACGCGCTGGCTTCGGCGACATGCCGGCGAATCCCGTATCGGCCTGGAGCCAGCGCGATTTCAACGCCCCGGCACGTGCCATTCCGTCGCATGCCGCGGCGGCAGCCGTGCCGCGTCCGTCGGACAACGGGCACGGCCTGCGTGTGAAGATGAAGGTGTTCCACAACAAGTTCGGCGAAGGCACGGTGCTGACGCTCGAAGGTAGCGGCGCCGATGCCCGGGCCCAGATCGACTTTCCGCGCCACGGCACCAAGTGGCTGGCCCTGTCGGTGGCCAAGTTGACGCCGGTGCCGTGACGGCAGCGTGACCGTGGCATCGGCACTGCGGATCCGATCACGCGCGGCCAGCGGAACTTCGGGGCCGGCTCGCGGGTCGTAACGGTTTCCAACCGGGGTCGCACCATGCCATTTCCACTTGTCGCGCTTGTGCTCTGCGCCACGCTGGCCAGCCCGTCGCTGCAGGCGGCCGATACCGGCCCCGTCGTCAGCCCACCCAGTGCCCGCGAGCGTATCGACCTCGCGCGCGAGGCGATCCGCAAGCAGGATTGGCGCCGGGCGCTGGCCGAGCTGAACCGGGCTGCGCGCGACGAGCCGCGTAATGCCGACATCCACAATCTGCTGGGCTACAGCTACCGCAAACAGGCCCGGGCGGATCTGCCCAAGGCGTTCGAACACTACCGCAGGGCGATCGAACTCGATCCGCGCCACAAGGGCGCCCATGAATACATCGGCGAGGCCTACCTGATGGACAGGAAGCCGCAGGAGGCCGAAAAGCATCTGGCCGCGCTGCAGCAGATCTGCGGCAATACGACGTGTGAGGAATACGTCGATCTCGCCAGGGCGATCGCCGACTACAAGTTGAAGAACTGAACCGCACCGGGCGTACGCGCCCGCATGCGTGTCAGCGGCGCGGCATTACCGCCGGGTGCGCTTGCCCGGGCTTGTCTTCCATGTAGCCGCGACCGTCCTTGACACCTTTCCTGCCGGCGATCTGCCAGGCGGTACGTTGTCCGACCAGACGAGCCAGCACTTCGAGTTCCTCGTCCGTGTGGTTGATCGCCCCGGCCGGTGTCAGCAGGCGGCCTTCCCGGGCCTGCAACTCGGCCCAGAATGCCTGGTGGTAGTCCGATACGCTGGTCACGCGATCGCCGCCGGCTGCCAGGTCGACCGTGCCGTAGCAGTTGCACAGGTAGCTGCGTCCGTTGCCGCCGGCCGGCACCTCGGCATAGACGCCGGTGCCGCGAATGCCGGCGGTGAGGGTCGGCGTGACGATCTGGCGCGTATTGCCGATGCCCCAGACGCTGGCCACGGCGCCGGCCAGCAGGCGCAGCACGCTGACCACGTTGAGCGATTGGCCGCGTTCGACCGTCATCTGCGAGTTCTGGCGGATCTTGAACGAGGAATTGCCGAGGACGAACACCAGGGTCGTGCCGGGGCCGGTGGCGACCTGGTCGCCGGTCTGGATCGTGTCCTGGGGCAACAGGCGTTGGCCATTGAGCATGGCGTCACCCTGCAACTCGACGATGTTGCTGCGCGACTGGGCGTGGGCCGCCGCGAAGCCGCCCATGGCCGTCCAGGCCGCGGCGGCACTGAGGAAACTGCGGCGCTGGAACCACAGCACCTCCTTCTCGGAGCGGTCAATCAGGATATGGCGATTCATGCATCCTCCTCACGGTACGGCGTCGATCAACGGTCAGGGCCAACTGTAACCCCGTGGCCGGTCCATCGTCACGGGGCGCCGGCCGCGGGCGGCGTGGCGTGGTCGTCTTCGGTCAGGAAACAGTCCCGGAACGAGAAATAGGTGGACGTGAAGATCATCGCCGCAATCATCAGCGTGCCAGGCAGCAGCACGACGCCGGCCACCTGGGGGTTGCCCAGTATGCCGGTGAGCAGCGATATGGCGACGATCAGCAGCATCGTGATTCCGATCCACATCAGCCCGAACACGGTGAACGCCAGCAGGTTGCGCAGGCAGGCCACCAGGCTGAAGAAAACGCTCTTGAGCGGCGGCACCTGGTGCCAATGCACCAGCGCCGGCGCATGCCAGAACATCAGTGACAACGGCAGCTGCAGCAGCAGGAAGGCCATCATCGCCGAGCGGCTGTCGGGGTCGCGCGCCATGTCGATGGATGGCGCGCTGCCTGCCAGGTAGCTGGCCGCGAAGCGGCCATCGTCGAACAGCGCCGTGATGCCCATCACGACCGCCAGGCCGATGCCGTACATCACGCCCAGCGTCAGCATGGCGCGCAGTTGCTGGCGCCCGGCGCGGAACGCGCTCAGGAACACCATCGGCATCGGAAAGTTGCCAGCGTGCGCCTCCTTGCTCGCGGCCATCAGGCCCAGCGTGCAGGCGGGCAACAAGGCCATGGCCAGTCCGAGCCCGATGACCGGGACCATGCTGGCCAGCGACATCACGGCCAGGAACATGAAGAACAGGCCGGACAAGGCCAGCGGCTGGCGAAAGAAGGTGCGGATGCCCAGCTTGACCCAGGTGATGCCGGTGCGTGCGGGAACGATGTGGAGTTTCATGGTGCGTGCCGCTGAATGTTCACAGGCCCAGCAGGTTCGGCGTCAGGCTCTGGCGGATCCGTTCGCGCAGCACCCGTTCGAAATGGGTCGGGTCGTGCGGCTGCAGCATCGATGCCTCGCGCGGCAGGTGCAGATCCCACAGGCGGGAGATCCAGAAGCGCAGTGCGCCGGCCCGCAGCATCGCGGGCAGCAGGCGGCGCTCGGATGCGGTCAAGGGGCGCACGGCTGCGTAGGCGGCCAGCATGCTGCGGCTGCGCTCGAGGTCCGCGACGCCGGTCTCGAGGTCGATGCACCAGTCGTTCAGGCAGACCGCGATATCGAACACCCAGGTGTCGATGCCGGCGAAATAGAAGTCGAAGAAGCCGCTGAGCCGGGGGCGGCCGTCCGGCGCGGGCGCGTCGACGCCGGTGTCGAACAATACGTTGTCGCGAAACAGGTCGGCGTGGATGGCGCCGCGCGGCAATGCCTGGCAGGCCGCCGATTCGGCGACATGGTTCTGGTAGGCCAGTTCGGAGCGCAGCAGCTCCGCCTGCGGCCCGTCGACATGCGGCAAGACCACCGGCACCGTCTCGTTCCACCAGGGCAGGCCCCGCAAATTGGGTTGTTCGAGCGCGAAGTCTCGTCCGGCCAGGTGCATGCGCGCCAGCATGGCACCGACCGCGGAGCAGTGCCCGGCGTCGGGCGACAACGCGCTCTTGCCGGACAGGCGATTGACCACCGTGGCCGGCTTGTCCCGCAGCCGGTGCAGGTAGACGCCATTGGCGTCCTGCGCCGGATCCGGCACCGGAATCCCGTGCCCGGCCAGGTGCTTCATCAGCGCCAGGTAGAACGGCAGTTGCTCGAAGCTCAGGCGCTCGAACAGCGTCAGCACGTATTCGCCGCCGCTGGTGGTGACGAAGTAGTTGGTGTTCTCGATGCCGCCGGCGCAACCTTGCATCGCCTGCAGATCGCCCAGGCCAAGCTTGTGAATCAGGTCGCCCGCCTCGTCGGGTGCGACCTCCGTGTATACCGCCATGAATCAGTCTTGCCGGGCCTAGAAGTCCAGCAGCTTCCAGACCCGCGTGCCGCCGGTCGCCGTGTTGTTGCCGCGCTCGCCGCGCGTCAGGTTGCGATGGATGCCGGCCGGCTGCACGTCGTAGGGCGGCATGCCACCCTTGGGCGAGACGACGATGCTCTGGGTTTCGCCGCCCACGCGCAATTCGTCGATGCGCGAGCCGGCATCCTCGATCTGGATGCGCTCGATGCGCTGGTCCGGACGCCCGCCCGGGACGCTGGTCGCGCCATCGGCCGGTGCCGTCTGTGCGAGGGACGGCGTGCTCCAGGCCAGGGTCGCGGCCAGCGCGCAAAGGGTGGCAAAACGAAAGTGGGGCATCGGCCGATTGTAGGTGCACTGCGGCCGGGCCGTGGCAGGCACAATGGCGCGATGAATGCCACCGCGACCCCCTCCGAAACCCCGCAGGCCGCGCCGCAGCGCCCCACGCTGCTGCTGGTCGACGGATCGAGTTATCTCTACCGCGCCTACCATGCGATGCCGGACCTGCGGGCCGTGCCCGACGATCCCGCCAGCCCGGCCACCGGCGCCATCCGCGGCATGGTCAACATGATGCGCAGCCTGCGCAAGGAAATCCCGGCCCGGTACGCGGCCTGCGTCTTCGATGCCAAGGGGCCGACCTTCCGCGACGCCATCTATCCGCAATACAAGGCCCAGCGCAGCCCGATGCCGGACGACCTGCGCGCGCAGATCCCGCCCATCCACGAGGTGGTGCGCCTGCTGGGGTGGACGGTGCTGGACGTGCCCGGCGTGGAGGCGGACGACGTGATCGGTACGCTGGCGGTGACGGCGGCAGCCAATGGCTTCGATGTCATCATCTCCAGCGGCGACAAGGACCTGGCGCAACTGGTCGACGAACACATCACCATCGTCGACACCATGACCGGCAAGCGCCGTGATCTGGCCGGCGTCGAGGCCGAGTTCGGCGTGCCGGCCCGCCTGATGGTGGACTATCAGACGCTGGTGGGCGACACCGTGGACAACGTGCCCGGCGTCGAGAAGGTCGGCCCCAAGACCGCGGCCAAGTGGCTGAACGAATACGGCTCGCTCGATGCGCTGGTGGCCCAGGCCGACGCGATCAAGGGCGTGGCGGGTCAGAACCTGCGCAAGGCGCTCGACTGGCTGCCGACCGGGCGCAGCCTGCTCACGGTCAAGACGGACTGCGACCTGGGCGAATGGGTGGCGGGCCTGCCGTCGCTCGATGCGATCGCCATCGGCGAGCAGGACGTCGACGGCCTCAAGCAGTTCTACGAGACCTACGGCTTCAAGGGCCTGGTGCGCACCCTGTCCGCCTCCGCGGCGAAGGCCGGGGACGCGCAAGAAGAGGCCGGCGAAGGGGCGAGCGCCGAGGCGCCGGCGGATTCCGGCGGGACGGGGACGAGCGTCGAGACGCACTACGAGACGATCCTGCGATGGGATCGGCTCGACGCCTGGCTGGACAAGCTGCGAGGTGCCGCATTGGCGGCCGTCGATACCGAGACCACGTCGCTGGACGACATGCGGGCCAACATCGTCGGCGTGAGCTTCAGCGTCGAGCCGGGGCATGCCGCCTACGTGCCGCTGGCGCACAACTATCCGGGCGTGCCGGACCAACTGCCGCGCGAGGCGGTGCTCGAACGGCTCAAGCCCTGGCTCGAAGACGCCGCCTGTCCCAAGCTGGGCCAGCACATCAAATACGACCGCCATGTGTTCGCCAACCACGGGATCGAGGTGCAGGGTTACGTGCACGACACCATGCTGCAGAGTTACGTGCTCGAGGTGCACCGGCCGCATGGCCTGGCCAGCCTGGCCGAACGCCACCTGGGTCGCTCCGGCATCAGCTACGAAGACCTGTGCGGCAAGGGCGCGCACCAGATCGGCTTCGACCAGGTCGACATCGAACGCGCGGCCGCATACTCCTGCGAGGACTCGGACCAGACCCTGGACGTGCACCGGGTCCTGTGGCCGCGGATCGAGGCCGATGCCAGGCTGGCCTTCATCTACCAGCTCGAGATCGACTCCAGCGAGGCCTTGTACCGGATCGAGCGCAACGGGGTGTTGATCGACGCGCCGACGCTGGCCGCGCAAAGCCACGAACTGGGCCAGCGCATCATGCAGCTCGAGGCCGAGGCGCACGAACTGGCCGGGCAACCCTTCAACCTGGGCAGCCCGAAGCAGATCGGCGAGATCTTCTTCGGCAAGCTCGGCCTGCCGGTGGTCAAGAAGACCGCCACGGGCGCGCCGAGCACCGACGAGGAGGTGCTCGAGAAGCTGGCCGAGGACTATCCGCTGCCGGCCAAGATCCTGGAACACCGCGGCCTGGCCAAGCTCAAGGGCACCTATACCGACAAGCTGGCGCAACTGGCGTTGCCGCGTACCGGCCGCGTGCACACGCATTACGCGCAGGCCGTGGCCGTGACCGGCCGCCTTTCGAGCAACGACCCCAACCTGCAGAACATCCCGATCCGTACCGCCGAGGGCCGGCGCGTGCGCGAGGCCTTCGTGGCACCGCAAGGCTGCGTGATCGCCAGCGCCGACTACAGCCAGATCGAGCTGCGCATCATGGCCCACATCAGCGAGGACGAAGCCCTGGTGCGCGCGTTCGCCGAAGGGATGGACGTGCACCGCGCCACCGCCGCCGAGGTGTTCGGCGTGGCGCCGGAGCAGGTCAGCAGCGAGCAGCGCCGGTATGCCAAGGTCATCAACTTCGGACTGATCTACGGCATGAGTGCCTACGGTCTGGCGCGCAGCCTGTCGATCGACAACACGGCGGCCAAGAACTATATCGAGCGGTATTTCCAGCGCTATCCGGGCGTCAAGCGCTACATGGACGAAACGCGCGAGCAGGCGCGCGAGAAGGGTTACGTGGAGACCGTGTTCGGCCGGCGCCTGTACCTGCCCGAGATTCGCTCACCGAATGGTCCGCGGCGCAGCGGAGCCGAGCGCCAGGCCATCAATGCGCCGATGCAGGGCACGGCGGCCGACCTGATCAAGCTCAGCATGGTCAAGGTGCAGCAGGTGCTCGATGCCGAGAAGCGCGCCACGAAGATGATCATGCAGGTGCATGACGAACTGGTGTTCGAGGTGCCCGACGCCGAGGTTGACTGGTTGCGCAAGGAGATTCCGGCATTGATGGCCTCGGTGGCGTCGCTGCGCGTGCCGCTGGTGGCCGAGATCGGTGTCGGCGCGAACTGGGACCAGGCCCATTGACCTGGGGCACGCGGGCCGACGGCCGCGGAGCGGGCCGGCACAGGTCCCCACGGAACTGGCTTTGCCTGGCCGTAAGGGGCGCCCCTCAGTGGGGGGTTCGGCCGGTTTACACGCAGTGAAACCGGACAGGTGTGGGGCGTCTTTCAGATCAGGTCGCCGGCCTGGGTTCGCGGCGTGTCGCTGTCGATCTCCCAGTCTGCCAGGCCGGCGACCGCGTAGCGGGCCCGGCCGGCGGTCTTGGCCCGGTACATCGCGGCGTCGGCCGCGTTGACCAGTGAGGTCGCGTCATCGGCCGGATCGGGCACGGCTTGCGCAATGCCGATGCTGAACGTGACGTGGCCGGCCGTGGGTGATGCGGCATGGGGCAGGGCCTCGGCCGCAATGGCATCGAGGCAGCGCTGCGCCAGCTCCTCGGCCTGGGCGATCGCCGCGCCCGGCAGCAGCACGACGAACTCCTCGCCGCCATAACGGGCCACACATTCGCCCGCCCGCCGCACACTGGCCTGCAGCACATGCGCCACGCGTCGCAGGCACTCGTCGCCGGCAACATGGCCGTAGTGGTCGTTGTAGCGCTTGAAATGGTCGATGTCGACGATCAGCAGGCTCATGCTGGTGTGGGCGCGGGCCGCGCGCAGCCATTCCACCTGCAGGATCTCGTCGAAACGGCGCCGGTTGGTGATGCCGGTCAGTCCGTCGGTGGCCGACTGGCGAGCCAGCTTTTCGTGTGCGGCGCTGGCCATGTGTTGCGCCCGCGCGAGCTGGTCGCGCTCGCGCACCAGGACCTTGAGCGCCTGTTCGGTCGCCTGGGCCTGGGCCGCGCTGCGCGCCAGCGCCGCTTGGGCCTGGCGCAGGGCGCGTTCGCGGTGCAGCAGGACCAGGATGCAGGCGGCCACGGGCAGCAGCACGAGAACCGCCGCCAGCAGGCCGGTAGCCACGGCGCCGTCCGTCGCGGTTGCGACCCACCAGGCGATGCCGGCGCAGATTGCACCGATCAGGGCCAGTGCGGGAAGGATGACGAGGCGCGGTGCCGATGCGGTGCGGGCGTTCGCCACAGGAGTCGTGGGCATGTCGAGGTGTTCGGGCGGCGATGCTCGGGAGGCGGGCCGTGGTCCTGCGCAGTTGTCGACGCCCCATGGTAGACATTTAATGGCCGTCCCGCCAGACGCCAGCGCGAAATCTGCGACACTTCCGGCTGCTGTGGTTGCAGCGGTGCCGCGAAATGCGACATCGTGCACACACGATCGATGCCCAGCCATCACGCTGGCGCAAGGATTCCCGGCCGGGACGACCCGGCCCCACCCGACATAGAGCGTTTTTCATGATCCTGGGCGCTATTCTGCTGGGTACGTTGACCGCCGGCATCGGCAGCGTATGGCTGGCAGCCCTGTTGAGTTTCGGTGTGCTGGCGCGGTACACGCAGCACATGCTGAGCCTGGCCGCGGGAGCCTTGCTGGCCACGGCCTTCATGCATCTGCTGCCCGAGGCCTTCGAGAGCCGGATCGAACCGCACCTGTTGTTCACGGCCCTGCTGGTCGGCCTGGTGTTCTTCTTCCTGCTGGACAAGGCCGAGTTGTGGCACCACGGACACGAACACCACCACGGTTCCGAGGGTGACGGCCACGATCACGCCCATGCCCATGCCCATGCCCATGATGCCCATGCGCACGGCAGTCGCGAGACCGGCAGCCCCGGCAGCTGGGCCGTGCTCGCGGGCGATTCTGTGCACTGTTTCGGTGACGGCATCCTGATCGCGTCGGCGTTTCTGGCCGACATGCGCCTGGGCCTGATTGCGGCGGTGGCCGTGCTGGCGCACGAGGTGCCGCACCACATGGGAGACCTGATGGTGCTGCGCGCCGGTACGGGCGATCGCAAGGCGGCACTGGCCAAGGTGACGCTGGCCGGCTCGGTCACGGCGCTGGGCGGCCTGGTCGGGTATCTGCTGGTCGAACCCCTGGTCGACCTGCTGCCGTATTTCCTGGTCGTGGCCAGCAGCAGTTTCATCTACGTGGCGTTGGCGGACCTGATTCCCCAGTTGCAGATACGGCTCAGCGCGCGCGAGACCGCTGCGCAGATCCTCTGGCTGACCGTCGGCATTGCGCTGGTCAGCGTGGTGGGCAGCCTCGTACACACGCACTGAGCGCCGGGCGCCAGGGCCGGAAGGTTCTCAGGGCGGCTTGGCGCGCGGCAGCGCCAATGACAGGGTGCGCTGGCTGCTGAATGCCCGCGGCCGGCCATCGAGCGGATCGGTGAACGCGATCGATCGGGCCAGCAATTGCAGTGGCAACACGGGTGCCACGTGGCTCTCGGGCGTCAGGACCGGGTAGATGCCGTCGCCGGCGATGGCCGCGCCCAGTGCCGCCATGTGGACCCGCAGCTGGTGGCGCTGGCCGGTCAACGGACGCAGCCGGTACAGTGCCAGCATGTCGAGGCGACGCACCAATTCGATCCGGGTCTCGGCATTGGGCGAGCCTGGTTGTTCGCACTGTTGCAGGAAATGCGCGCCCCGCACGATGCGGCTGCGCCGGGTCAGCGCCAGCGCCAGTTCTGCGCGCCAGGGGGCCACCGCCTCGTAGGTCTTGTGGATCCGGTGCTCGCGAAACAAGGCGCAATAGGCGTCGCGCGTGGAGGGCTGCAGCGAGAACATCACCAGGCCGGCGGTGTCGCGGTCGATGCGGTGGATCGGCACCAGCGTGTCCAGGCCCATGGCTCGCCTGAGCCGCACCAGCAGCGACTGCTGCAGGTACGGCCCCGAGGGCACGACCGGCATCCGGTGTGGCTTGTCGACCACCAGCAGATGTGCGTCGCGGTACAGCACGGGCACGTCGACAGGGTGCACCGGCTCGGCCGGGCAGTCGCGGTAGTAATACAGCCGTCCCTGGCCGCAGTAGGGCCGGGACTCGTCCATCGCCTGCCCGCTGTCGTCCAGCACCTTGCCCGCGCGCATGCGACGCGCCCACTCGGCACGGGGCTGGTCGGGAAACCGCTCGGCCAGGAAATCCAGGTAGGTGGCCCACCGGCCCGCCGGCAGCCCCACATGGCTCGGACCGACGCCATCGATTGTCGGTGGCCGGTGGTGGCCACCCGGGTTTCGGCAAGTGGCACTGCGCAGCATGGAGGTCGGCCCGCCGGTCAGGCGCGGTGGAACACGATGTCCCACACCCCGTGGCCAAGCCGCACGCCGCGTTGTTCGAACTTGGTCAAGGGGCGGTACCCGGGCCGCGGCGCGTAACCCTGCAGCTCCGGGTGGCTGTCGCGTTGCCGGTTGACCAGCCGTTCCTCGGCCGACAACACCTGCAGGATCTGCTGGGCATACGGCTGCCAGTCGGTGGCGCAATGCAGGTAGCCGCCGGGTTTGAGCCGCTCGGCCAGCCGGTGGATCAGCGGGCCCTGGATCAGTCGGCGCTTGTGGTGGCGTTTCTTGTGCCAGGGGTCTGGAAAGAAGATATGCACACCGTCCAGGCCGCGCTGGGGTTGCGCGGCATCCCATGGCGGCAGCATGTGGTCGAGCACCTCGACCGCGTCGTGGGCCAGGATGCGGATGTTGGTCAGGCCTTGTTCGCCGATGCGCTTGAGCAGGGCACCGACACCCGGCTCGTGCACTTCGCAGCACAGGAAGTCGGTTCCGGGCAGCGTTGCGGCGATCTGTGCGCTGGCCTCGCCCATGCCGAAGCCGATCTCCAGCACCAGCGGTCGCCCCGCCGGCGTGTCGCCGACCCCGTTGGCCAGCTGCGGATAGATGCCGGCCAGCGTGTCCAGCCCGTCTTCGTAAGGCACCAGGAAACGCGGGCCGAGTTCGTGCAAGGCACGCGTCTGGCCGACGGTGGTGCGTCCGGCGCGGCGCACGAAGCTGCGGATCGCCTTGGGATGGGCGACGTTGGCGGGTGCGGACCCGCGGATCGGGTCGGGCATGCGGGGGGAATCGGAGGAGGCGGTCACGGGCCTGGATTGTAGAGATCGCGCCACGCGCCGATCCACGCCGCCAGCGCGTCGGCCAGCGGGCCGGTGTGGCCCGGCAGGCCCAGCGTGCGCGCGGACGGGTTCAGCGCGGCCAGCGGATCGCGCGTATCGAGGGCGGTCGCGCCGTTCTGCTTCGACAGCTTCTGGCCGTCGGCGGCCAGCACCAGCGGTGTGTGCAGGTACCGCGGCGTGGGCAGGTGCAGCAGCTGCTGCAGCACGATCTGGCGTGCCGTGTTGTCGACCAGGTCGGCACCCCGCACGACATGGCTGACTCCCTGTTCGGCGTCGTCCACGACGACGGCCAGCTGGTAGGCGAACGGCCCGTCGGCGCGTTGCAGCACGAAGTCGCCGACGGCCGAGGCGACGTCCTGGCACTGGGGACCCAGCCGGCGGTCGGACCAATGCACCAGGGAGCCGCGGACCGACAGGTCCGGCCGCGCCGCAGGGGCCGCATCGGGCACGTTGTCGGTACGCAGGCGCCAGGCGACAGCGGTCTTGCCATGCAGGCCGTTGCGGCAGGTGCCCGGATAGACACGTTCCTGGTGGCGTTGGCGCATGATGCCGCGTGCCCGCAAGGCCTGGTCGATGTCCTTGCGCGAGCAGCCGCAGGGGTAGGCCAGGCCGTTGGCGATCAAACGGTCGCGCGCCCGGGCATACCGCTGCAGCCGGTGCGACTGCCATAAAGGCGGTTCGTCGGGCCGCAAGCCGCAATCGGCCAGCTGGCGCAGGATGGTCTCGGCCGCACCGGCGATGCAGCGGGGGGTGTCGATGTCCTCGATGCGCACCAGCCAGCGGCCGCCGGCCCCGTGGTTCCAGGCTCGCGCGTCGAGCCAACTGGCCAGCGCCGCGACCAGCGAGCCGGCATGCAAGGGGCCGGTCGGCGATGGCGCGAAACGGCCGATGTAGCCGGAGCCGGCACGCACCCCCGCAACCCCCGACGCGGCGTCAGGCCGCGGCCAGCGCGAGTTCCAGGCCGGACACGAAGGCGTCCTCGACCCGGTGCCCGATGCACCAGTCGCCGCAGACCCCCAGGCCGGCGTCGCCATTCCACAGATGGCTTTCGCCCAGCGGCTGCAAGGTCTTGGCGAACAACCAGCGATGCACGTCGACATGGGCCGGCTCGGCCCGGATGCCGGTCACCTCGGAAAATGCCCGCTGCAGCTTGGCCTGGACCCGGGCCGGATCGTCCTGCAGGTGTTCGAGCGACCATTCGGCACTGGCCTGCACCGTCCAGCGTTCCACCGGTGCGCGGCCAGGCTTGGAGGACTCGCGCGCCAGCCAGGCGATGCGGTGGTGCGTGCTGCGCGCCGCGTTCCACTGCGGCCCGAGCGCATTCAGTCCCGGTTGCATGGCCTGCGGGAACGCGAGCATCAGCGTCCAGCACGGGGCGACCCGCACCGCCTCGATCCGGTCGCTCCAGGCCGGCGCACATTCGGAGTTCTGCAGCAGTTCGCGCGCCTGCCACGCGGGAATGGCCAGCACCACGGCATGGAAACCGGTGAAGGTATGGCGTTCGTGCTGCCCGTCCAGGTCCGGCCCGACGGTATGCAGCTTCCATGGCCTGGCTGAACGACCCGCGCGTTCGATCCGGGTGACCCGGGTCTGGCTGCGAATCGCGCCGCTGGCGCTCAGCGGGCGAGCCCACTGCACCGGCAGGTCGTTCATGCCCGGGGTCGCGACCCAATGGGGCTCGCGTGCCGGCAGGCCGGCTGCGACCGTCCGACCCAGCGGGTCGAGCACCCGTACGGTGTTGGCGCTCCAGGGCTTGCACAGGCCGGGCACGGTCTGCAGCGCCAGCGCGAAGCGGTCGTCGCGAACGGTGAAATATTGCGCACCGTGGTCGAAGCCGCCAAACGGGCTGGCCCGTGTGGCCATGCGGCCACCGGGACGCCAGCTTTTCTCGAACACGGTCACCGCGTGTCCGGCCTGCGCCAGGGTGCGCGCACAGGCCAGGCCTGCAATGCCGGCACCGATGACGGCGATGTGGCGGGACTGGGTCATGGTGGGTTCTCCGAGGTTGTTGCCTGCACTGTACACGCCCGCATGGCGGCCGCGGCGGCGTTCATGCGCTGGCATGGCGGTCGAGCAGGGCGCGGCGCGTGGTCGCGTTGTCCAGTTGCGCCAGCCACCATTGCAATGCCCGTCCCGGGGGAGACGGCGCGGTGCTGCGCCATGCGTAATGCAGCCGGCCGGTGCGAATGCCCCGCTCGGTAGCCTTGGCCACCAGGCGGCCGGTGTCGATGTAGGGGCGGGCCATCGGCTCGGGCAGGAAACCGATGCCCATGCCGCGCAGATGGGCGTCCAGTTTGGCCAGCATGGTCGGCACGGTGAACACGTCCTGGCCGCCGAGCAGGCCCACGCTCATGCCGGTGCCGCGCTGGCGGGAATCGGCCACGGCCACGACCCGGTGCTCGCGCAACATGCCGTCGGACAGGGGCTCCGGTGCGCTGGCGATCGGATGGTGCGGTGCCACGGCGAACACGAAGGCCATGTCGCCCAGCACCTTGCCATGCACGTCGCGGTTGTTGGCCGGCTCGGGCGTGCCGATGGCCAGGTCGGCCTGCCCGGCGTTGACCGCCTCGATCACCCCGGACAGGATTTCGTCGCGCAGCCGCAACCGGGTCGGTGGCGCCAGTGCGAGGAAGGCATCGCACAGTTCCATCATCGTCGGCTTGGAGACGACACCGTCGACGGCGATGGTGAACTGCGTCTCCCAGCCGGTGGCGACCCGCTTGACCCGGTTGGCCATGGCCTCGATCTCGTCCAGCAGTCGCCCGCCTTCGCGCATCAGTTCCTGGCCGGCCGGTGTAGGGCGGGCATTGCGGCTGCGCCGGTCGAACAGCAATACATCGAGTGCCTCCTCGATCAGGCGAACGCGGTAGGTCAGGGCACTGGGAACCAGGCCCATGTCGCGCGCGGCGGCGGCGAAACTGCCGGTCCGTGCGATGGTTTGCAGCATGGCCAGGCTGTCGGGTGTCAGCACGTCGCGGGTTTCCGGCATGGTGGTTTCGTCTGTTCAGAATTTTTGAATGATGCCATCAATCGGCACGAACCATCGCGCGACCGATGCGTCCCACAATTCGTCCTGTCGGATCACCCGTCGTGTGATCCCGAACAGGGGAACATCATGCTGGAACTACGCAAATCGGACGATCGGGGCCTGGCCGACCACGGCTGGTTGCAGTCGCGTCACAGCTTCTCGTTCGCGGGCTACCACGATGCCCGCTACATGGGCTGGGGCAACCTGCGGGTGATCAACGAGGACCGGATCGCGCCGGGCACGGGATTCGGTACCCATGGCCATCGCGACATGGAAATCATCAGCTATGTGCTCAGCGGATCGCTGGCGCACAAGGACACGCTGGGCAACGTCAAGGCGATCCCGCCGGGCGACGTGCAGCGTATGAGCGCCGGCACCGGTGTGCGGCACAGCGAGTTCAACCATGCGCCCAACGACACCACCCACTTCCTGCAGATCTGGATCGAACCGGACGAGGCCGGGGTCGCGCCGGGTTATGCGCAGAAGTCGTTCGCCGATGCCGACAAGCGCGGCCGTCTGCGCCTGGTGGCGTCGAAGGATGGCGCCGAAGGTTCGGTGTCCATGCATGCGGACGCAGCGCTGTATGCCGGGTTGTTCGATGCCGGCGAGTCGGCGGAACTGGCGCTCGATGCCGCGCGCAAGGCCTACGTGCACCTGGTGCGCGGCCGCCTCACGGTGAACGGCCAGGTGCTGCAGGCGGGCGACGCATTGCGGGTGCAGGGCGAAAGCCGTCTCACGCTGAGCGATGGCGCGGATGCGGAAGTGCTGGTGTTCGACCTGGCGCCCTGAGTCGCGGCCGACTCGGTCATGGTTCATCGTTATATTTCATACTTTTTTTCAACAAGGAGTCCTTCATGTTCAACGCATTGCAATCCCCCCTGAGCCTCATCGGCCGTCTGCTGCTGGCCGCCCTGTTCCTGCCCGCCGGGCTGAGCAAGATCGGTGGTTTCGAGGGCACGGTCGGCTACATCGCATCGGCCGGACTGCCGATGCCGCAACTGGCGGCCGTGGTTGCGATCGCGGTGGAGATCCTGGCGCCCATCGCCCTGATCCTGGGCTGGGGCACGCGCTGGGCGGCGCTGGTGCTGGCGGTGTTCACGCTGGTGGCCACGCTGGGGTTCCACAATTTCTGGGCCATGCCAGCTGAGCAGGTCATGATGCAGCAGTTGATGTTCTTCAAGAATATCGCTGTCGTCGGCGGCTTGCTGGTGCTGGCGGCGTTTGGTGCCGGCGCGCTGAGCATCGACGCGCGTCGCGCCGCGGCCTGATCCACGGGTTGGCCGCCGGCGCGCGCGTGTGCCGGCGGCCGTTGTACGGATAGAAGCAGAAGGGATCAGTGGCATGAGCGATGTCGTCGTTGTTTTTCATTCCGGATACGGGCATACCCTGCGCATGGCGCAGGCCGTGGCCGACGGTGCCGATGCCGAACTGCTGGAGATCGATGCCGACGGCAACCTGCCCGAAGGCGGCTGGGACCTGCTGGCCCAGGCGCGTGCCATCGTCTTCGGCTCGCCGACCTACATGGGCAACGTCAGCTGGCAGTTCAAGAAGTTCGCCGACGCATCGAGCAAGCCCTGGTATGTACAGGCCTGGAAGGACAAGCTGGCCGCGGGTTTCACCAACAGTGCCGGTCTCAGTGGCGACAAGCTCTCGACCCTGTACACCTTGTTCACGCTGGCGATGCAGCACGGCATGTTGTGGGTCAGCCAGGGCTTGATGCCATCCAACACCAAGGCGACCACCCGGGGCGACGTCAACAACCTGGTGTCGTACAGCGGTGCCATGGCGCAGTCGCCGTCCGACGGCAGCGCCGCCGACATGTCCGGCGGCGACCTGGAGACCGCGCGCCTGTTTGGCGAGCGCATCGCGCAGCAGGTCGCGCGCCTGACGCACTGACGATCAGCGGGCGGGCGGCTTCAGCCAGGCATTGAGCCGGGAGCGCCATTCGGCGACGACAGCCGGGTCGGAGGCGCCGGCATACACCCGTTCGGGTGCGAACAGGGCGTAGGTTTCGCCGCCAGCGAGCTGCAGTTGCAGGAAATAGCGGATCGCATGTTGTGAACGGGTCTGAAGGTATGCCACCTGCACGTCCTGCACCTCGTCGAACGCGATGCGTCGCGACTGCCGGCCCAGCAGGCGCCGGGTTTCGATGCGTATCTCGCGCAATTGCGGGTCCACCACGATGCGCTGGTGCGCGTTTGCCGCCAGTGTGGCCATGCCGATCAGCAACAGCACCCCGCCGAACCAGAAGCCGGCCTGGGCATTGGAGTTGCCGGGTCCGGCGTCATGCAGGAACGCGACCAGCCCCAGGCCGACGGCCAGGCAGACGATCGACAGCACGGTCTGCTGGCGGCTGTTGTTGTGGGTTTCCCAGGGTGTCACGGATAAGGTCTTGGGCGAATGGAAGGCGCGGTGCGCCGCGCCGGCAACCGGGTATTGTGGCGCACCGTGCCCGGGGTGGGGGTGATGCCGTTGCCACCCTGTCCGGCGCGACGACGAAACCTACAATGAATCCATGTTTGT
The DNA here is from genome assembly GCA_027214345.1 of Comamonadaceae bacterium G21597-S1. GTDB lineage: Bacteria > Pseudomonadota > Gammaproteobacteria > Burkholderiales > Burkholderiaceae_C > CAISIP01. Next base: position 118,195 of record JAPWHR010000002.1, on the reverse strand, counting down.
CCATTTGCGCCTGCACACCGAATTCTCCGTCGTCGACGGCACCAACCGGATCGACGACAGCATCGCCGCCGCCGCAGCGGCGGGCCAGCCGGCGCTGGCCATCACCGACCTGAACAGCCTGTTCGGCGCGATCAAGTTCTACAAGGCGGCACGCAGCGCCGGCGTCAAGCCACTGATCGGTGCCGAAATCGTGCTCGAGGGGCTGGGCGCCGACCCCCTGGCCCAGTCCCGCATGATCGTGCTGGTGCAGAACAACACGGGTTACCTGAACCTGTGCGAATTGCTGGCGCGGGCCTTCACCCAGAACACCGGCCGGACCTCGCCGGTGGTCAAGTGGGCCTGGCTGCAGGAACTGGCCGAAGGCCTGATCGCCTTGTCCGGCGCCCAGTCCGGTGCCGTCGGACAGGCCTTGCTGCAGGACGATGCGGCGCGCGCCCACGACCTGGCGCTGCAACTGGCCGCGGTGTTCCCGCACCGCCTGTACCTGGAACTGCAGCGCGCCGGGCGTGCGGACGACAGTCGCCATGTGAGCGCGGCGGTGCAGCTGGCCGCACGCCTGCACCTGCCGGTGGTTGCGACCCATCCGGTGCAGTTCACCGCCCCCGACGACTACGAGGCGCATGAGGCACGCGTGTGTATCGCCGATGGCGAGATGCTCGGCAATCCGCGCCGGGTGCGCCGCTTCACGCGCGAGCAGTATTTCAAGTCCACCGAGCAGATGCAGGAGCTGTTCGCCGATGTGCCGTCGGCGCTGGCCAACACGGTCGAGATTGCGCGACGCTGCAACCTGACGCTGGTGCTGGGCAAGCCGAGGTTGCCGGATTTCCCGATCCCGCTGGTTGACGGCCGGCAGTTGTCACCCGAGGACTATTTCCGCCATGTGTCGCACGAGGGCTTGCGCCAGCGGATGGCCCACCTGTACCCGGACGCGGCCGAACGCGAGAAACAAATGCCGCGGTACGTCGAGCGGCTCGAGTTCGAGATGGCCACCATCCTGAAGATGGGTTTTCCCGGCTATTTCCTGATCGTGGGCGACTTCATCAACTGGGCCAAGAACAACGGCTGCCCGGTCGGCCCGGGACGGGGTTCGGGCGCCGGCTCGCTGGTGGCCTATGCGCTGGGCATCACCGACCTCGATCCCCTGCAGTACAACCTGCTGTTCGAGCGTTTCCTGAACCCGGAGCGGGTGTCGATGCCCGACTTCGACATCGATTTCTGCCAGGCCAACCGCGACCGGGTCATCGACTATGTGAAGCTGAAATACGGCAAGGAGGCGGTCAGCCAGATCGCCACCTTCGGCACCATGGCCGCGCGCGCGGCGATCCGCGACGTCGGGCGGGTGCTGGACATGAGCTACACCTTCTGCGACGGCATCAGCAAGCTGATCCCGAACAAGCCGGGAACCCATATCACGATCGACGGCGCGATCAAGGCCGAACCCATCCTGGCCGAGCGGCTCGAGAAGGAGGAGGACGTTCGCACGCTGGTGGCGCTGGCGCAGAAGCTCGAGGGCATGACGCGCAACGTCGGCATGCATGCCGGCGGCGTGTTGATCGCGCCCGGCAAGTTGACCGACTTCTGCCCGCTGTACCAGCAGCCCGGCAGCGAGTCCGCGGTCAGCCAATACGACAAGGACGACGTGGAGGCGGTCGGCCTGGTCAAGTTCGACTTCCTGGGCCTGGCCACGCTGACCATCCTGGAGATCGCCAAGGAGCTGATCCGCAAGCGCCACAAGGGCCAGGAGAACTTCGCGTTCGAGAACCTGCCGCTGGACGATGCCAAGGTCTACAAGCTGTTCTCGGACGGGCTCACGGAGGCCGTGTTCCAGTTCGAATCGCGCGGCATGCAGGGCATGTTGCGCGACGCCAAGCCGACCCGGCTGGAAGACCTGATCGCGCTCAACGCCTTGTACCGGCCGGGCCCGATGGACCTGATCCCGTCCTTCGTCGCGCGCAAGCACGGCCGCGAGGTCGTCGAATATCCGCACCCCATGGTCGCCGAGATGTTGTCCGAGACCTACGGCATCATGGTCTACCAGGAGCAGGTGATGCAGACCGCCCAGATCCTGGGCGGGTATTCGCTCGGCGGCGCCGACATGTTGCGCCGGGCCATGGGCAAGAAGAAGGCCGAGGAGATGGCCGAGCACCGGCAGATCTTCCGCGACGGTGCGGCGAAAAACAACATCGACCAGGCCAAGGCCGACGAAGTCTTCGACCTGATGGAGAAGTTCGCCGGCTACGGCTTCAACAAGTCGCACGCCGCCGCGTATTCGCTGCTGGCCTATCACACGGCCTGGCTCAAGGTGCATTACACGGCCGAGTTCTTCTGCGCCAACATGACGGTGGAGATGGACAACACCGACAAGCTGCGCCTGCTCTACGAGGACGCGCGCAAGCTGGGCATGGAGTTCGAGCCGCCGGACGTGAACCGGGGCCTGTACCGCTTCGAGCCGGTCAACGACAAGACGATTCGTTACGGACTCGGCGCGATCAAGGGCACGGGCCAGCAGGCGATCGAATCCATTGTGGCCGCGCGCGCCGAGGGCGGGCCCTTCACCAGCCTGTTCGACTTCTGCGTGCGTGTCGACCGAACCCGGCTCAACAAGCGTTGCCTGGAGGCGCTGATCAAGGCCGGCGCGTTCGATGCCTTGCAGCGCAACCGCGCCTCGCTGGTGGCCTCGATCGACCTGGCCTTCGATTTCGCCAGTACCACCGAGGCCAATGCCCTGCAGGGCGGCCTGTTCGACATGGGCGGTCCGGACGACCACGGATCGAGCGCGCGCGAGCCCGACCTGGTGGCCGCCACACCCTGGGGCGTGAAGGAGCAGCTCACGCAGGAGAAGACCGCCATCGGTTTCTACCTGTCCGGTCATTTGTTCGACGAGGTCGCGCTGGAGGTGCGCCGCTTCGCCAAGCGCCAGATCGACGACCTGATCGATACCCGCGAGCCGCAACTGCTGGCTGGCATCGTCAACGACCTGCGCATCATCAACGGCCAGCGCGGCAAGCTGGCCTTGTTCAAGCTCGACGACAAGTCCGGCGTCATCGAGTCGCGGGCCGACGAGGCCTTGATCAATGCCCACAAGGACCTGCTCAAGGACGACCAGCTGATCATCGTGATGGGCAAGCTGATGCCGGATCGCTTCACCGGTGGCATGCAGCTCACCGTCAACCAGATCTGGGACCTGGACCAGGCTCGGTGTCGCTTCGGCAAGTTCCTGCGCGTGGCCGTCAATGGCCGGCCACCCGATGTGGCGCGGTTGCTCAAGGAGTTCCCGGCGCGCAGCGAGCAGACCGAACACGGCGAACTGGTGCGTGGCCTGGGCATTCGCCTGCTGGTGACCCGCAAGGGCGAATCCGGCGGCGCCAGTGCGGAACTGCAGCTCGGTGAGTCGATGCGGTTCTTCCCCACCGACGCGGCACTGGCCCATTGGCGTGCCCAGGCGGACCAGGGGCAGGCGGTGATCGTCTACGAGTGATCGGCGGGACCGGCGGCCAGTCCTGTGCGCTCGATCCGCACGGCCGGACCGGCGTCAGTCGCGGCGCCGGAAATTGATTTCCAGCACCGGCGGCACCGTGCCGTCGACATCGCGCGGCAGCACCGCGGTCTTGTCGATGGCCTTGAGCACGGCCTCGTCCCAGGCCTTGTTGCCGCTGCTCTTGACCAGCTTGCGCCCGACAATGGTGCCGTCCGGCGCGGCGCGCACTTCGACCAGCGCGGTCGGGTTGTCCTGCGCGTTTTCGGTGAACACGATGTTGGGCTTGACGATGGCACTGACGCGACCGCCGTAACTGCTGGAGCCGCCCCCACTGGCCTTTTGCGCCGTGCCGGTGGCGCCGGGGGCCCCGGTCGCGCCGGCCAGGCCCGCGATGCGCGCCAGGTTGCGCTGGCGCTGCTCTTCCAGGCGTTCGGCTTCTTCCTTGGCCTTTTGTGCCTGCAGTTGTTCCTGCTTCTTCTTCTCGGCGGCCAGCTTCTCCTGTTCGCGTTTCTTCTTCTCGGCCGCCAGTTTCTCCTGCTCGCGCTTCTTTTTCTCGGCCGCCAGTTTTTCCTGTTCCTGCTGCTTCTTTTTCTCGGCCGCCAGCCTTTCCTTCTCGCGCTGCTCCTGCTCGCGTTTTTTCTCCAGCGCCGCGAGGCGCTCCTGTTCGCGCTTTTTCTCCAGCGCGATCTTTTCCTGTTCGCGCTTTTGTTGCTCCAGCTTTTCCTGCTCGCGTTGCTGTGCGGCCAGTTGCTTTTCCTGTTCCAGTTGTTCCTGTTCGCGCTTCTTCTCGAGCGCGATCTGGGCGTCGGGCGCCGGGGCCGGCGGGGGGGGCGCGACGACCGGTGCCGGTTCGGGAGCGGGTGCAGGAGGCGGGGGCGGCGGCGGTTCGACCTGCCGGGGTGCAGCGGCCTGCGGAACGGCGGACCACAACTCGGCCTGCACCTCGACCGTTGGCGCCGTGCGGCGCCATTGCACGCCCAGCGTCAGTGCCGCCACCAGCACCAGGTGCGCGAGCACGGCCAGTGCCAGCGACCGGCCCATGCCGTTGGTCGCCGGCGGCGCGAACTCGAGGCGATCCGCAGATGCGGTCATGGGCCGCCGTCTCCGGACAGCTGCACCGACAGTCCCACACGCTGGGCGCCAGCACGCTGCAACGCGTCCATCACGGTGACGACGGTCTCATATTTCACGTTGCGGTCGGCGCTGATCACCACCGCCGGATTCTCGGCGCTGGCCTGGGCCTGCCGGACCGCGTTGGTGATCTCGCGCAGCGCCATCTGGGCACTGCCCTCGCGCGTCTTGAGGTTGAGCAGGCCTTCCTTGTCGATGACGATCTCCAGCACCTGGTCCGGCTGGCGGGCCGCCTTGCCGATGCTGGGCAAGTCGACCACGCTGGGCGTGATCAGCGGCGCGGTGACCATGAAGATGATCAGCAGTACCAGCATCACGTCGATGAACGGCACCATGTTGATCTCGTTGATGGTGCGCCGGCCGCGTCCGCGGCCCATGGTTGCGGGCATGGTGCTGGACCTCCGTCGTCAGTGCCCGGATGCGGACTGCGCACCCACGTTGCGATGCAGGATGTTGGAAAACTCCTCGATGAAGGTCTCCATGCGGATCGCGATACGATCGATGTCGCGTGCGAAGCGGTTGTAGGCGACCACGGCCGGAATCGCCGCGAACAAGCCGATGGCCGTGGCGACCAGGGCTTCGGCGATGCCCGGCGCCACCGTCGACAAGGTGACCTGCTGCAGGTTGGCCAGGCCGGTGAACGCGTGCATGATGCCCCACACGGTGCCGAACAGCCCCACGTAGGGCGATACCGAACCGACCGAGGCCAGGAACGACAGGTTGGACTCGGCCTCGTCCATTTCGCGCTGGAAGCTGGCTCGCATGGCGCGCCGGGCGCCGTCCATCAGGCTGCCGGTGTCGGCGATACGCCGCTCGCGCAACTTCTGGTATTCGCGCATGCCGCTGGCGAAGATGCGCTCCATCGGGCCGCAGTGGCGGGCGTTCTTGGCCGCGGCCGCAAACAGGTCGTTCAGGCTGGTGCCGGACCAGAAGTCGCGCTCGAACGATTCGTTGAGCGCGCGCACGCGCTTGAGCGCGAACAGCTTGCGAAAGATCGCGGCCCAGCTGGCGACCGACACCACGATCAACAGCAACATGACAAGCTGAACCACGACGCTGGCTCCCAGCACCAGATGCAGGATCGACATGTCTTGATTCATGAGAGGGCTTTCACAATCGAAGGTGGAATGCGGGTGGGTTTGAAAAGTTCGGCCGAGACCCAGCCGATGCGGATCGTGGCCTCGCAGAGGATATCGCCGCTGCCGTCGGCTCCGCGCCGGGCCTGCTGGCCGATTGTCATGCAGACGCGGCCGTGCTCCTGCATCCAAGTGGTAACCAACAGTTGATCGTCGAGCCGGGCCGGTCGGTGGTACTTCAGCGTGGCGTCGGTGACCACGAACATGCCGCCGGTGCTTTCGCGCAGTTGCTGCTGTCCGAAGCCCCGGGCGCGCAGCCATTCGGTGCGCGCGCGCTCGAAATACTTCAGGTAGTTGGCGTAGAACACGACGCCGCCGGCATCGGTGTCTTCCCAGTACACGCGCAGCGGCCAGTGGAAGACACGCGCGCCGCCGGCGCTGCCGGTCGTGGCCGTGCCATCGGCCTGCGTCATCGCGGGCGGGCGGCCGGTCTGCCGCCCGTCAGGGTGCCGGTACATGGGTGCCGCGTCATGCCAGCAGGCTCCGCAGCCGCTGCACGGCCAGCTCGAGCTGGCCCATGGCGCTGGCGCTCGACAGGCGGATGAACTGCGCGGTCTGGGCCTGGCCGAAGTCGCGCCCGGGCGTCACCGCCACATGGGCCTGGCGCATCAGCGCAAAGGCCAGCTCCCAGCTGTCAGGCACGCCCAGCGTCCTGCAGGCCTGCGTGCAGTCGGCCCAGACGTAGAACGCGCCATCCGGCAGCACCGGTACCGATAGTCCGACCGACTCGAGCGCCGGGACCAGGTAGTCGCGCCGAGCCTGGAACGCGTGGCGGCGGCTCTCGTATTCGGCAATGCTCTCGGCCTCGAAGCAGGCCAGCGCCGCGTGTTGGGCGATCGTGCTCGGGCAGATGAACAAGTTCTGCGCCAGCCGCTCGATCACCGGCACCAGGGTCTCGGGCACGACCAGCCAGCCCAGGCGCCAGCCGGTCATGCTGAAGTATTTGCTGAAGCTGTTGATGCTGATCACCGCATCGTCGATCTCCAGTGCGCTGTGGCCGAACAACGGGTCGTAACCCAGGCCCAGGTAGATCTCGTCGACGATGGTCACGCCGCCGCGCTCGGCCACCAGGGCCTGGATGCGCCGCAACTCGTCCGGATGGATGGAGGTGCCGGTCGGATTGGAGGGCGACGCCAGCAACACGCCACGGGTCACGCCCGGCTTCCAGTGCTGCGCCACCGTCTCGGCGCTGAGCTGGAACCGTTGCTCGGCCGTGGTCGGCACCAGCACCGCGCGGCCGTCGGCCGCATTCACGAACTGGCGGTTGCACGGATAACAGGGATCGGGCATCAGGATCTCGTCACCGGCCTCGATCAGTGCCAGGCAGGCCAGCTGCAGGGCAGCCGACGCGCCGGCGGTGACGACGATGCGCGACGCCGGCACGGCGAGATCGAAGCGGGCGCGGTACCAGGCACTGATGCGTTCGCGCAGGGCTTCGAGCCCGAGCGCGGGCGTGTATTGGGTGCGGCCGTCCCGGATCGCCTGTTCGGCCGCCTGCTGGACCAGTGGCGGTGCCGTGAAGTCGGGCTCGCCGATGTTCAGGTAGACCATCGGCCGATCGCTGGCGGCGGCAGAGCGGCCGATCTCGGCCGCGGCCTTGGCCATTTCCATCACGTGGAAAGGCTCGACCCGGCGGGCCCGGCCGGACAGGCGCAGCGGGTCTGCCATCAGGCGGGCGGGGCCTTGCGGCCGCGGTCGGAGGCCACCTCGGCGGCGCGCAGGCCGGGGGCGATGCCGTTGAGCACCGCGTTGACGTATTTGTGCCCGTCGGTGCCGCCGAATTCCTTGGCCAGCTCGATACATTCGTTGAGCACGACCCGCCACGGGACGTCCATGCAGTGCTGCAACTCGTAGGCGCCGATCCACATCGTGCCGTGTTCGATCGGCGAGATCTCGGCCATGGGCCGGTCCAGCAGCGGCAGGATCAGGGCGTCGAGCGCGGCGGCGTCCGACACGCAGCCGCGCAACAAGGCGTCGAAATGCATGCGGTCGCATTTGTTGAAGCCGGCCAGGTCGCGCGTGAACGCATCGATGTCGTCCAGCGTGTTGCGCCCGATCAGGTGCTGGTACAGGCCTTGCAGCGCGAACTCGCGCGAACGGGTCCGTGCCGATTTGCTGCCGGCCTTGCGCGCGCCGGTACTGGTCACGCCGGTGCGGGCCTGGCGCGGAGGCCGTCCGCCCGCGGGCGTGATCGTGTCGTCGTTCATCCGATATCTTCCATCAGGTTGGCCATCTCCACGGCGACCCGGGCCGCGTCGCGGCCCTTGTCGGTCTGCCGTGCGATCGCCTGTTCCATGTTTTCCGTCGTCAGGATGGCGTTGGCCACCGGCAGCTGGTAATCCAGTGCAATGCGGCTGACACCGGCGCCCGACTCGTTGGCGACGAGCTCGAAATGGTAGGTTTCACCGCGGATGATGCAGCCCAGGGCGATCAGCGCGTCGTATTGCGCGGTCTCGGCCAGCGCCTGCAACGCGACCGGCACTTCGAGCGCGCCGGGGACCTGGACCCGCACCATGTTATCGTCGGCCACACCAAGCTGGCGCAGTTCGTCCTCGCAGGCCTGCGCCAGCGCGTTCGTGATGGTTTCGTTGAAACGCGCCTGCACGATGGCGATGCGCAGCTTCTTGCCGTTGAGTCGCTTGTCGGAGGACTCCAGTTTTCCCTTGTCTGCGCCGAACATGTGTTTCCTGGTGGTGCCGTGGTTCAGTGGGTGATGTAGCCGGTGATCTCGAGTCCGTAACCTGCCATGCTCGGCAGGCGGCGCGGGTTGCCCATCAGCTCCATCTTCTGTACGCCGCATTCGCGCAGGATCTGCGCGCCGATGCCATAGGTGCGCAAGTCCATGCGGCCGCGCTCGGGCCCGTGGCTGGCGCGGGCCGTGCCGTCGAACTGCGCGAGCAGCTGGTCGGCGCTTTCGCCGCAGTTGAGCAGCACCACGACACCCTTGTCGAGCTGGGCCATGCGGGCCAGACAGGCGTCCAGGCTCCAGGAATGCATGGCGCGGTTGATCTCGAGCGCGTCGAGCACCGACAAGGGTTCGTGGACACGCACCGGCACGACATCGTCGGCCTGCCACTGGCCGCGCACCAGGGCCAGGTGCACGCCATGGCCGGGCTTGTCGCGGAATGCATGGGCGGTGAAAGTTCCGTAGGCGGTGTCGATGGAGCGCTCGCCGACCTTGTCGAGCAGCGACTCGACCCGGCTGCGGTATTCGATCAGGCTGGCGATGGTGCCGATCTTCAGCCCGTGCTCGGCCGCGAACAACTGCAGGTCCGGCAAACGGGCCATCGTGCCGTCGTCCTTCATGATCTCGCAGATCACCGCGGCCGGGCTGCAACCGGCCAGCTGGGCCAGGTCACAGCCGGCCTCGGTGTGGCCGGCGCGCAGCAACACGCCGCCATCGACCGCCTGCAGCGGGAAGATGTGGCCCGGTTGCACCAGATCGCCGGGCACGGCATCACGCGCCACGGCAGCCTGCACGGTACGGGCGCGATCGGCTGCGGAGATGCCGGTGGTGACGCCTTCGGCGGCTTCGATGGACACCGTGAACGCCGTGCCCTTCTTGTCGCCGTTGCGCGCGGCCATCGGCGGCAGCTGCAACCGGGCGCAGCGTTCCTTGGTCAGCGTCAGGCAGATCAGGCCGCGGCCGAACCGGGCCATGAAGTTGATCGCCTGCGCGCTCACGTGGTCGGCGGCCAGGATCAGGTCGCCCTCGTTCTCACGGTCTTCCTCGTCGATCAGGACCACCATGCGTCCGGCGCGCAGGTCGGCGACGATGTCCTCGACCGGGGAGATGGGGGCGGGAATACGGCTGTTCATGACGGCACTCCGGTCGTTTGCGCGACAGGCATTGCCGCGTGCCGGTCGTGGGCGGTCGGCGTGACGCCTGCGCCAAGCATGCGTTCGACATAACGAGCGATCAAGTCGATCTCCAGATTGACCCGGGAGCCGCGTTGGAGCGACCCCAGGGCGGTGTTGTGCACGGTGTGCGGGATCAGGTTGATGCTGATGTCGCAGGTGGTGGCGGTGTCCAGCACCTCGTTCACCGTCAGGCTGACGCCGTTGACGGTGATCGAGCCCTTGTAGGCCAGGAACCGGGCCAGCGCGCGCGGGACGGTGATGCGCAACTGCCAGCTTTCGCCCACCGGGTCGAGTGCGGCCACTTCGCCCACGCCGTCGACATGCCCGGAGACGATGTGACCACCGAGCCGGTCGTGCGCGCGCAAGGCCTTCTCGAGGTTCACCGGTCCGATGGCGTCCAGGCCGGCGGTCTTGTCCAAAGATTCGGCGGAGATGTCGACCTCGAACGTTGCGGCTGCGGCATCGAAGCCGGTGACCGTCATGCAGGCGCCATTGAGGGCGATGCTGTCGCCCGCCGCCACGTCATCAAGGTAGCCAGGCGGGCAGGACAGGTGCAGCCGCTTCCCGTGGGACGCGGACGGCCCCAACGCGTCGATGGCGGCGATGCGCCCGACGCCGGTGATGATTCCTGTGAACATCGGGGTATTTTAGTTGCGCCGCAACATGCTGGTGGCGGGCGGGGAAGGGTTTCCGGTCTGGCACACAAGGTGAACAGCCGACATCCGACAAAATGTTGGAGCCAGAGCAACAAATCGCTGCGCGATTTATTGGTCTGGCACACAAGGTGGACAGCCGGCATCCGACAAAATGTTGGAGCCAGAGCAACAAATCGCTGCGCGATTTATTGGTCTGGCACACAAGGTGGACAGCCGACATCCGACAAAATGTTGGAGCCAGAGCAACAAATCGCTGCGCGATTTATTGGTCTGGCACACAAGGTCTCAGAATTCATCTTTGCCGGCAAAGCGGGCCAGGATGCGCAGGTCGGGGCCGATTTTGTCGATGGGGCCGAAACGCAGTGCCGGGCTGTCCTGCAGGGCGGCGAGCGGGCCGAAGGCGGCCATGGAGCGGCCTTGGCCGATCAGCTTGGGTGCCAGGTAGACCAGCAGTTCGTCGACCAGGCCTTCGCGGATCAGCGAACCGTTGAGTTTGTGGCCGGCCTCCACGTGGATTTCGTTGGTTTCGGTGCGGGCCAGGTCGGCCAGCATGGCGCGCAGGTCGACCTTGGATGCGGCGGCGGGCGTGTTGCCAGGCAGGGTCACGATGCGCGCGCCACGCGCTGCCAGCTCCGGCTCTGCCCCAGGGCGCGGTTGGGCCGCATACAGGGTGACGCTGCGCTGCGCCTCGAACAGGCGCGCCTGCGGCGGCGTCTCGAGCCGGCTGTCGACGACCACCAGCCCGGGCTGCCGGTGCACGGTGGCGAGCCGCACGTCCAGGCGCGGGTCGTCGTCGCGCACGGTGCCGATGCCGGTCAGGATCACATCGGCGCGCGCGCGCCAGGCGTGGCCGTCGGTGCGTGCCGGCTCCGACGTGATCCACTGGCTGGCGCCGTTGTCCAGCGCGGTCATGCCGTCGAGCGAGGCGGCGAGCTTGAGCCGCACCCAGGGCGTGCGCCGGAGCATGCGGCTGAAGAATCCGATATTGAGTTCGCGCGATTGCGCAGCGCCCGGACCCACCGTGACCGCGATGCCGGCCGCGCGCATGCGCGCCAGGCCCTGGCCGGCCACCTGCGGATTCGGGTCCTCGATGCTGACCACGACCCGTGCCACGCCGGCGGCGATCAACGCGTCGCAACACGGGCCGGTGCGGCCGTGATGGGCGCAGGGCTCGAGCGTCACATAGGCTGTTGCACCGCGGGTGGCATGGCCGCGTGACTGTGCGTCGCGCAGGGCCATCACCTCGGCGTGCGGGCCGCCGACGGCCTGGGTGTGGCCCTGGCCCAGCAGCTGTCCGTCGGCGCCGGTCAGCACGCAACCCACACGCGGGTTGGGTTCGCTCAGGCCGATCGCGCGCTGCGCCAGCGTCAGCGCCTGCGCCATGGGCTCGGGCAGGTCGGTGTTGTCGTGGGTCATGGTGGGTTGCGGGAAGGCGGAGTTCGGCGGATGCCCGCTGCCATGCCGCCGGGGCAGGCGCAAGCCGGACAGACTGGATTGTCGCCCGCTCGGCACCGTGTGACAAAAGTCACGAATGCGCCATTCTGGGCCGAAATGCCGGCTGCGGCGCTACCGTTCGGCCGGTCCATCGCGCCATTCGTCGACTGGAACATGCCGCGGCCGCCTTCGTGCGCTAGCCTGTGGTCCATGAAACATAGCCCAGTTGTCAGCACTTCGCGTGTGGCGCTCTCGCGCCGTGTCGCGACGCAGCGCGGATTCACCGTGATCGAGCTCATCATCGTGGTGGCCATCGGGGCGATCCTGGCGGCGGTCGCGATACCCGGCATGCGCGACATGCTCAACAGCACCCGGCAGTCGTCGGCGGTCAGCCTGCTGGTCAACGACCTGAACCAGGCCCGTGGCGAGGCCATCAAGCGCAATGTGCGCCTGCTGGTGTGCCGGCGCAATGCGGCCGGCACCGACTGCGTGGCCGGTGCCGCGCCGGTCAACTGGCAGGCCGGCTGGGTGGTGTGCATGGAGGGCGCCGTTGCCGAGTCCTGTGCCGTCTCCACGGCAACCGACCCCAATCCGGTCATCGTGCGGCCGCCGCTGGATCCGTCGCTGACGCTGACGGCGCCGTTGGCGGTGGTGCGTTTCAGCCCGAACAGCTCGGCGGCGGCGGCGGTCAATTTCAGTCTGGGCGGGTCCTGGTCCGGGGCGCCGACCCGTACCGTGGCCGTGGCGATCACCGGCAACATCACCAAACAATAGGTAACGACATGCAGCCGCTCCATCCATCGCCCAAACCTGCCGTCGCGGGCCAGGCCGGTTTCTCGATGATCGAGGTCCTGGTGACCTTGCTGATCATCTCGCTGGCCTTGCTGGGGACGGCCGGGTTGCAGGCCTATTCGATGCGCCTGAACCAGGGCGGCCAGTTCCGAACCCAGGCGGTGTTCCTGGTGGCCGATCTCGCCGAACGCATCGAAGCCAACAAGCCCGGTGCGGTGGCCGGCAACTATGCCGTCGCGACCTCCGGCGTCGCGGCCGCGCCGAGCACGGCCTGCGTCGATGCGGCCTGCGGGCCGGCGGCGTTGGCGGCGTTCGACCTTGCGCAGTGGCAGAACGCGGTCACCGCCAGCCTGCCGCAAAGCACCTGGACCGTGGCCCATGACGGCCCGGCCAATCCGATCACCTACACGATCACCATCGGTTGGGTCGATCGCCAGGTCGACACGACCAATGCCGCATTTGATGCCGGGTCCCAGCTGGGCAGCAACGCCGGCGGCACCGGCGAGCGTTTCTTCTATACCGCCACGCGGTTCATCTTCAACTGAGCGACGCCATGTCCATCATTCGACCCGATCGCCACCACCCGCAGGCCGGCGGACGCCGGCGCCAGCGTCAGCGTCAGCGTCAGCGTCAGCGCGGATTCACGCTGATCGAGATGCTGATCGCGATCACCATCGGCCTGGGCATCCTGGCCGGGCTGGTGGGCGTGCTGGCGTCCAATGCCGGCAACGCGCGCAGCAACGACCGTACCTCCGAGCTGATGACCAACGGCCGCTATGCGCTCAACGCGATCAAGCAGGAACTGCGCGAGGCGGGTTTTCGCGGCTATACCTGGGCCGAGCCACTGGCGCCCGCGGCATTGGGCGGCATCACCAACGAGTGTCTGGAGGCGGGCGCGGCGGCGGGGCAGTTCATCTCCAACATCCGCCAAGGGGTCTGGGGCTCGAACAATGCCAATCCGTATGCCGGGAACTGCGTGCCGGCCGCCAACTACGTGGCCAACACCGACGTGATGGTGGTGCGCCGGCTGAATCCCACGCCGACGCCGGCGGCCAGCCTGGTGGCCAACAGCATCTATTTCCACACCACCTACGACCGCGGGCAGATGTTCCGGGGCACCACGCCGCCGACCTTCACCGGTGCGGCGCCGTTGGCGAGTTTCGCGTTCCAGACATTCGTCTATTACATCCGGCCATGGACCGTTGACGTGGCGGAGAACCCGCAGATTCCGGCCTTGGTGCGCCTGTCGCTGGTGCCCGGTGGTGGCGGCAACCCGACCTTCACCACCGAGCTGGTGGCCAGCGGCATCGAGCGCATGCAGGTGCAATACGGGCGCCTGACGACGACGCCCGACACGCAGTATTTCAATACCTTGCCAGGTGCCTCGTTCTCGGCCGATGCCACGCTGTCAAGCGACTGGGAGGAAGTCAACGCGGTGCGCATCTGGCTGCTCGCGCGCAACACCACGGCCGAACCCGGCTACACCAACACCACCACCTACGCCATGGGCGATCAGCCTTTCACGCCCAACGACGGCTTTCGCCGGCAGCTGTTCACCACCGTCGTGCAGTTGCGCAATTGAGGGAGCTTGCCATGAACATCCTTGCCCAACGCCCCATCCGCATGCCCGCGCGCCAGCGCGGCGCCACGCTGGTCATTGCCTTGCTGGTCCTGGTGCTGATCATGATGATCGGCATCACCGCGATCAGCACGTCCGATACCCAGTACAAGCTGGCGGGCAATCTGCAGTTCGAAGACAGTGCGCTCAACAACGCGGAGGCGGCGGTGACCGCGGCCGAGAACTGGTTGTCGACCGGCAGCAATTTCAACGACGCGGGGTTCGCGGTCTACGACAACGCCAAGCCGCATCTGCTGCCGATCGGGCGTCTGGCAGGTCTGGCCTCGCCCGACAACGACCCGCTGACGATGACCTGGGGCGCCGGCAATTCCGTGGCCGTGGCCGGCAATACGCGCCAGCGGTACTTCATCGAGCAAATGTCGCTGAACAACAAGTTGCAGGGCTCGAGCCAGGTCGTGGGCGGCCGGACCAGCTCCGGTTGCAACCAGGTCAACACCTACCAGATCACCGGCCGCGGCACCAGCGCGCGTGGCGCCACCAAGTTCGTGCAGTCGTTCTACAGCGTGCTGAACTGCCCCACCTGAAAGAGGTTCCCCATGAAACTGCACATGCGCATCAATCCCCTGTGGGTGGTCTTGCTGGCCTTGCCGCTGGCTCTGGTGGTCTGGTTCAAGGTCGCGGTCGCCGTGTCCGCGTTCAACCCATCCGATCAACCGGTCGGTTATGTGGCGCAGAACGAGATGACCAGCTACAACCTGAAGTCCGGCAACGAGTTCCTGTTCCGTGGCCACTACGAGCGGGAATACTGGAGCGGCGGCCTGCTGGCCTATCCGGCCGACAAGCTCGGCAACGTCGATACGGCCGCGCCGGCCTGGGACACGGCGGAGGCGCTGGAACTGCAGGACTGGGATACCGGCCGTTTCATCGCCACCATGAAGGATGACGGCACCGCCGTGCCGTTCCGGCTCGCGAACCTGTCGGCTGCGCAGCAGGCGCATTTCGGCGGCAGCATTGCGCTGGTGAACTATCTGCGCGGGGATCGCGACGACGAAGGCAGTCCTTATCGGATCCGCGGCACCGTGCTGGGCGACATCATCCATTCGCGTCCCTTGTACGTGCACGACGCAACGAATCCGACGCTGTTCGTCGGTGCCAACGATGGCATGTTGCACGCCATCAACGCGGCGACACCCAACGTGGGTGGCGGCATCGGTGGCACCGAGCGTTGGGCCTATGTGCCGTCGATGCTGCTGCCCAAGCTCAAGAACCTGGCCGTGACACCGTATGTGCACGATTATTTCGTGGACGGGCAGATCAACGTGGCCCATGTCGATGCGGGTGCCCAGCGCATCCTGGTCGGTGGCCTGGGTGCGGGCGGCAAGGGCCTGTATGCGCTCGATATCTCGGGCAGTGCCGGCCTGACGGCGGCGGCGGAGTCCGACGTCGCGGCCAAGGTGATGTGGGAGATCTCCCCGACCAAGGTCAAGTACGCGTCTCCGACCACCGCCAACGCGTATGTGAACCTGGGTTACACCTACGGCACGATCACGATCGCCCGGATGGACGTCTCCGGCACCGCGACCGACGTCGTGATCGTCGGCAACGGCTACAACGATGGCCTGGGCAGTTATTCCGATTGCACCCACGCCACCCCGACCTATGCCAATTGCGGCGGCGACTATGCGGCGCGCCTGTTCGTCATCAACGCCATCACCGGGCAACTGGTGAAGTCGATCAAGGCCGGCAGCAGTGGAACGGCGGCGCAGCCGAACGGCTTGTCGACCCCGGCGGCAATCGACACCGATGGCGATGGCCTGGTGGACCGGGTCTACGCCGGTGACCTCAATGGCACGATGTGGAAGTTCAGTCTCGGCGCCGGCACCTCGACCGCCTTGTTGACCACGTCGCCCGCGCAGGCGATCACGACGACACCAGCCGTGGCGATCCACCCCGAGGGTGGCTACATGGTCAACTTTGCCACCGGCAAGATGCTGGTCACGGCCGACACCACGGACAGCTCGGTGCATTACGCGTACGGTGTGTGGGATCCGGCCACGGCGCGCTCCAATGCGGCGATGCTGACGCAGACACTGACGGAGCGCAGCTATACCCGGGGCGGCGTCACGACGCGGGTGCGCCGTATCACGAACAACCAGCAGCCGAACTGGACCAATGGCGCGGGCAACCATATCGGGTGGAAGGTCGCATTGCCGGCAGGCGAGAAAGTCGTGGGCGAGGGCTCCTTCGTCGAGAACGGACGCTTTTACTTCACCACCCACAATCCGCGCGTGACGACGCCGGTTCCGAACACCGGCACGACGATCGCCGGCGAGAACTGGCTGATGGAGCTCGACTACCTCAGCGGCGGCGCCAAGAACCAGCCCTTCCTGGATTTGAGCGCCGACGTCAAGCTCGACAACGACGACCGGATCCGGTACATCGCGACGGACGCGGAAGTGATCGCGGACGGGACCAAGCTGGACACACCGATCCTGAGCACCGACGGCATCTCGGTGGGCAAGTTCATCTCGACCGGGGTGTTGTCGCAGCCGATCCTGGTGCAACTGCTGTCGCTCAACGACACCTTGTTCAACCAGAATCCGGACGTCACGATTCCGCCGGTGATCCTGGGGCAGGGCGTTGATGGCGGACACTTCGACCAGGACATCTATTACGGCACCGGGGTGGCGACCAATGCCTTCGGGCGGGTGCAGTTCACCTATGCCAACAGCGGTACCGCCCGAAACGTGAGCGCTTTGACGATCAAGGCGAATGGAGAGACGGTCTATTCCGGTTCGCCCGGCAACTACAAGCCCCGGGACCTGGACGATTTCCTGGCCGGACGGTCGTCGACCAACTATGTGATCTCGACGGACCCGGACGACAGCAATCGCACGATCCGGATCACCGCCAAGGCGACAGGCGCGGCGTATAACGGGCCGATCACGGTCACGATCACGACCACCGGCAACAGTCCGGGGTACAACAAGGAAGACCTGACGGGCGGATCCGCGGCAACCCCGGGCGACACCTGCGCGACCTGCCGCGCGAAGAACCACATCCATCAGTACGACGACAAGTACGACGTGACTGGTATCAACATGCTCAATGCCAGCAACACGGCGCAGAACCTGGTCAATGCCATTCCGAGTACGTCGACCGAGTTCAAGGTGTTGATGCACAACCAGTACCTGAGTCCGGCCGTGCAAATGCATCTGGGCACGCCAGGGTACCTTTTCGACGTTAACGTGGGCTACATCCGTGTCAAGGACTATCAGACGTCATCGACGCTGGACCTAGCCACGGTACAGACCTATCGCAGGGCAACCACTGCGTCGGCAACGGCGCAGCCGATTCAAAGCCTGGCGATCAACATGCCGACCGATGCCTTGTCGGCGCGCGACTGGTGGGGTAACGGAGACGTGCGGGTCGGTCTGCATCCGACGGTGTATTACTGTGCGTACAGCAGCGCGGGCGTCAACGACGGCAACATGTACCGCCCGGTTGTTCCGCCGGCCAACGGCGTCGACGGCCCGGGGGTCAATGGCTGGTCGGCACTGACGACGCCGATCACGGCCACCGGGGCACGCCACAACGGCGCGTTGACGATCCAGCTGATCGCGGCCAACACGCCGAACTCGGCGATCGAGCAGAACGTGCCGGGGCGACCCGAATACGGCTGGAGGGTCAAGGCGGCGTTCTTCTCGTTGTATGTGCTGGCTGAATACAACACGTATTGGCACCATCCCAATGGCAAGTGTTACGGCGACACCGGCTGGAGCAAGACGCCGGGTCCGGACAACGGAAGTTCGAGCGCCTCGAACAAGGCTGCCGGTTCGACCGATCCGAAGATCGGCGAACTCGGCGTGGGGGCTGGCAACATTACCGACGTCACGACAACCACGGTCGGTGACGTCACCACGACCGTCATCACCTACAGCAGCGGGCTGACCGCGAAGATCATTCGTACGGCGAATCGGACCAACGGCCAGCTCGACGGATCGATCACCATCGTGACCAAGGACACCTCGTGCATGAGCACGGCCGGCTGCACCGGAGTGGAACAAATCATCGCCAGTGCCAAGGGATCGATCCGTTCGGGTGGCGACGAACGGGGCCTGCAGGCGCGCACCGGGCGGATTTCCTGGCGCGAACTTGTGGCACCATGACGCCGTCATCGACGCTGCCGGCATCCCTGTTTCCTGAAAGGCCAACCACGTGAACCGTACGCACAATAACCGGGGCTTCACCCTGATCGAGCTGATGATCGTGGTGGCCGTCATCGGCATCCTGGCCGCGATCGCGGTGCCGAGTTATCGCAGCTACGTCGTGCGCGCCGCACGCGTGGAGGCGCAGACTGAACTGCTGGAACTGGCCAGCCTGCAGGAAAAGATCTTCCTGAACTCCAACAGTTATGCCTATAGCGTCACCAACCCCTACAACGGCACGTCGGCTGCGGGCGCCGGGTTGGGACGTGCCAGCGGTCAAACCAAGGACGGCCGATATGCCTTGTCGCTGGATAACACGGCAGGCGGCGCTCCGACGCAGACCTTTGTGCTGACGGCGACCCCGGTGGCCGGGAGTACCCAGGTCGGCGACGGAAACCTTTCGGTCAGCGAGAGCGGACGCCGATTGTGGCTCGCGCCCTCGGGCACCGTATCGTGGTGATCGGGCAGTCGATTTTTTTTACATTTGTGCTGCCAGTCGGTCGCCGGTCTGGTGTTTGTGGGTTGGTGCAGTCGGTAAGTCCTTGATTTACTTGATTTGTGTCCAATTGTGAGTCATCCGGCATGGATCATGCTAGATGGTGGTGTCGAGACCGGGTTCGCCCCTGGTGCAAGGGAATCGCAACCCCTTGCAATGGGCGGACACGATCAGAAAAACATCCTCCAATGCTCGAAAGGCTTACCATGTCTCTCCGTTCACTGCTGATGGTCGCTGTAGCGTCCATTTCTTTCAGCGCCCAGGCGGCACTCGTCACCCTGTCGCCTCCGGATTGGCCACCAGCCGGTAGCTCGGGGCTCGAGACCGTTCTGTTCAACCTGGACGAGAACGGCGAGATCTTCGTGGCCTTGGGAGCGCATGGGTACAAGAACGGCCCGTTGCTGCCGAACAATGGTTTTTCCGACTTCGTCGGCGCCCCCGGCATCTATCTGCCGGACGGGGCGGGCTACGCTAACTGGAGCTTTGACTTCTCGTACAACTTGGGCAGCTGCACCGCTTGCTCCGTTGTCCTGAGCATCGACTCCGACTGGACCACCGGCAGCTTCTCCGGCTCGGCTCCGCTGTATCCGGGAGCCTTGAGCGCATTCGGTTTGGCGCATCAGGATTCGTGGAACCTGATGATGAGCTTTTTTGTCGCGGGTGGCCTGAACTTCGATCCGAACCAGACCAGCAGCACGGATTTCAGCCTGGTTGCCTATGATCCCAACGGCGGCGTGCTGGCCAGTACCGAGATCAATGTGTCGGTTACGGCGGCTACGTCGAACCCCATACCGGAGCCAGGGACTCTGGCCTTGGTCGGCATCGGCTTGCTGGGCTGGGGTGTTGCGCGGCAACGTGCCCGCAAGTCCTGACGCGCGTCATAGGCTTCGACCCCAAGCGGCCTGCGGGCCGCTTTTTTTTGGGAGGCGCACGGGCGTCCTGTCCGTCGTTCTGGGTATGACATGACGGTTGCCGGTCAGCACCATGGCAACCTCCATGGCAAAGCCACAATCCAGTCGTACCACCACGCCGCACCGAGGTGCCCGTGGGTTCAGCTTGCTCGAACTGCTTGTCACTGCGGCAATCGCCTCGCTGCTGATGGCGGTCACACTTCCCGCCATGACTGCCATGCTCGACACCCAGCGCCGCATCTCGGCCATCAACACCTTCGTCGCCAGCCTGCATCTGGCCCGTGGCGAGGCGATCAAGCGCAATGGCAGGGCGGTGTTGTGCAAGTCGGCCGATGGCGAGCAATGCACGCGTGCTGGCCGCTGGGACCAGGGCTGGATCCTGTTTCACGACGGCAACAACAACGCCAGTTGGGACCCGGGCGAATTGCTGCTGCAACAACAGGGGCCGTTGGGCAAACGCGTGCGGCTCTCGGGCAACTCGCCGGTGGCGCACTATGTGTCATACAGCGCGACGGGTTCTGCGAAGCTGACTTCGGGTGCCTTCCAGGCGGGCACCTTCACCTTGTGTCCGCAGAACGGCCCCGCAGGCGATGTGCGCAAGGTCGTCCTCAGCGGGACGGGCCGGCCGCGTACGGTCAAGGGGGTGGCCAGCGATTGTCCGTGAGTGTCCCTTTGGCACGCGCCTGCAACATGCTGTTGCGTGCGCCGTCAGCGCCGCACTTCGTCCACCAGGGTCTTGAAGTCGTCGATATCGGCAAAGCTGCGGTAGACGCTGGCAAAACGCACGTAGGCCACCTTGTCGAGCTTCTTGAGCTCGCGCATCACCAGTTCGCCGATCCGGCTCGACGCGATCTCGCGCAGTCCCAGGTTCAGCAGCTTTTCTTCGATGCGATCGAGCGCGGCATCGACCTGCTCGGTGCTGACCGGGCGCTTGCGCAGCGCCAGGTTCATCGAGGCGCGCAGCTTGCCGCTTTCGAATTCGATGCGCCGCCCGTCCTTCTTGACGATGGTCGGGAAGTTGACCTCGGGCCGCTCATAGGTCGTGAACCGCTTGTCGCAGGCGCCGCATTGGCGCCGCCGGCGGATGAATCCACCGTCCTCGGCCACCCGTGTCTCGACGACCTGGGTTTCCGAGTGACTGCAAAAGGGACACTTCATGGCACTCCGGTCGAACAAGATCGTCGCGACGCCATGATGGCAAGTGCTGCGCGGTCGGCCTGCGCGGGCAGTACCCGGCGTTCAGGGATCACACGCAACCATGCCATCGGTGAGTTCACGGCGAGAAGAAAGCGACGACCTTCTGGAAGCCGCCGGCATCGTTCGCAGGTGCGGCAGCCGGCATGACGCGGGACGGTGTCGACGTCGCCGGGCTGCCCTTGGCCACCGCGCGAATCCGCGCGTGTTCGGCCAGGACCTTTTGTGCGTAGCCGCCATCGCTGTCCAGGTTGGCGGCTCCCACGTAATACCGCAAACCGCCTTCGATGGAGCCGGCGCGCGCGATGCAGTCCTGCAGAATCGCCACGCCGACCCGCAGATTCGTGACCGGATCGAATGCGGCCAGGTTACCCCCCGCGTTTTCGTATTTGTCGACGTGGATCTTGGTCATCACCTGCATCAGCCCCTGTGCGCCCACCGGGCTCTGGGCGAAGGGGTTGAAGCCCGATTCGATGGCCATGACGGCCAGGATCAGCGTGGGATCGAGCTTGCTGCGCATGCCGACGTGGTAGGCCTCGGCCACCAGGGCACTGATGGGCTCCGGTGCCACGCGGTACTTCTTGCTCAGCCAGAATGCGACCTTGGCCTGCTGCTTGGGCAGGTCGCCCGGATCGGTCGCCGTCGCCCGGTCGGTCGGTGCGACCGCGTTGTCGTTCGGGCCGGCCGGTTCCTGGCGCGCCTGCAACCATTCCATCAGTTGCTGTTCGCCGCTCTCGCGGATCTGCGGGTGCACGCTCAAGGTCAGAGCGGCAAATACGACTGTCAGGCCCAACATGGCAAAGCCGCTGTGGGTGATCTCGAACAGGCCGTTTGCGACGTCGGAGCCGAACGTTCGCAAGCCCTGTAGCATCGATCGGGACGCTGTCATGGCACTTTTCCTTCTAGGGCACATTGCTCGTTGACGTTGTCGCGCGCGACATCGGCACAGGCAGTGCGCTTCGGTTGGATGGGTACGCGTTCAACCTCTGCCTCTTCCGGATCCGGCGCAGTCGTTGAATTTGCCGGATGTCGGCAGCGATTCGGGTTAACCCTGGTTCGGGCTGGGCGGATTTTAGGTGTGGCGATATACCTCGTCAACCATATGGATTAGAGTCCATATTCAATCCACGCATGGTGCCGCCCTCATGAGCGAGCCTCGAAGCGGTGACGTCGTGGGTTGGTCCATGTTCGATTTCCACAGGGGATGCAAGTGAATGCAACAAGTACTTGCCATCGCCTGCACGTGAACCTAGACTGCAATCGTCCGAGTGATCGGACGTAGCGCCGGCAGTAGCCAGTCCCCATCCCCCGATGGTGTTGATGAAGCGGCCCCGGCGATTCATGGAGGCAATCTGTTGCCCCCACGTGTCTCTGGACATCACCCTCCATTGACACTAGCCCTGACGGCATGGGCCTTGCGCCAGCCGTCGAGCCCGGCGGTCCGGATGCAGTCTGGCCCGTCGGGCTTTCTGCTTTCAGGGCCTTGACTCGTGGTGCAGGGCGTCTTGGCAATGTTCCAGGCCTGCGGCGCGATATATTGGCTGCCATCGTCTTTGCCGCCACGCAGCCCATGCAGTCCTTGTTCCGTCCATCGTCGTTGTTCGCCCATCGCTGGGTTCGCCGCCTGGCGTGGACCGTGTTCGCGGTCCTGTCGATATGGTTGCTGGCATGGTCGACCGTGCCGCCGGTCCTCGAATACCAGTTGGTCCATCGGGCCAGTGCCGAATTGGGACGCAGCCTGAGTGTCGGAAGGATCGAGTTCAAGCCATGGACGCTCGAGCTGACCGTGCATGACCTGTCGATGGCCGGGCGGGACGGCAACGCGGCGCAGCTGGCGGTCAAACGGATCCATGTCGACGCCGAGCTCGAGTCCTTGTGGCGTCTTGCGCCGGTGGTGCAGTCGCTCGAGGTCGATGGCCCGGTGCTGCAGCTGCGCCGCGCGGCTGACGGGCGCTACGACATCGACGACATCCTGCATCGATTCGCGGGCAAGCCCTCGAATGACGCCGCATCGGCCGCGGCTGACGAGCCGGTGCGATTTGCCGTGTTCAACGTGATGGTTCGCGATGGCAGCTTCGACGTCGACGACCGGGCCGCCGGCCGCAGCCACACCCTGCGCGGCCTGAACCTGAGCCTGCCGTTCCTGAGCAATCTGCCGTCGCGCCGCGACGTCACCGTGACACCGTCGTTGGCGTTTTCTCTCAATGGCGCCGCGTTCGCCTCGCAGGCCGCCTCCACGCCGTTCGCGCCGTCGCGCAAGTCCGAGGCCCACGTGCGGATCCAGGCCATGGACCTCGAGCCCTATCTGCCGTACCTGCCGGCCGGTCTGCCGCTGCGCCTGCGCAAGGGCATGCTCGACGCCGATCTGCAATTGCAGTTCGTGCAGGCGCAGAGTACGCAGTTCGTCATCCACGGCGAGTTGCGGCTCTCGGGCGTCGACCTGGCGGATGGCGCCGGCGAACCCCTGCTGACACTCGGGCAGTTGTCGGTCGGCATCGACGCGTTGCGACCGTTGGACAAGCAGGTGCAGATCGGCACGGTTGCGCTGCAGTCGCCCCACCTGCTGGCGCGCCGGGATGCGGCCGGCCGACTGAACCTGGCCTTGGCGACCTCTGGCGGCGTCGGGGTCGATTCGGCCGCGAACACCGCCGAAGCGGCGTCCGAGGAGCCCTCGTGGACCGCATCGATGCAGCATCTGGCTTTGCGCGATGGCACCGTGTCCTGGCACGACGCCGCTGTGGCGCCGCAGGCGCAGCTGCGGCTTCGTGACCTGACGGTCGATGTCGACGACCTGGTCTGGCCGATGGAGCGCGCCGCGCAATTCAAGGGCGCGATGGTGCTGCAGTCACGATCGGACCACGCGCAGGATCGTGCCGGCGCGGCGGACTCAGGCGATGGCTCCCCGACAACACGCCTGGTCTTCGACGGCCATGGCACTGACCGCGAGGTCGCGCTCGCGCTGACGGTGGCCGAAGCGCCGCTGCGCCTGGCCGCGCCGTACCTGGCGCAGTTCATCGAGCCGCAGCTGCACGGCCAGCTCGATGCCAGCATGGAGCTGCGTTGGGGGGAGCGCGAGTTGCAGGTCGCCGTGCCATCGTTGACGCTGGATCGCCTGGCGCTGGTGGGCTCCGGTGCCGCAGCGCCGCAAGGGCTGGCACAGGTGCAGCGCATCGCCGTGTCGTCGGCGGCGGTCGATCTGGACCGGCGCACACTGCAGGTGGAGCGCCTGGAGATCCGGCAACCCCGGTTGGCCGTGACACGGGGTGCGGACCAGCGCTGGATGTTCGAGTCATGGCTGAAACCCGCCATCACGGCTGGCGAGCCCCAAGCGCAGGCTGCCGCCGGCCCCGATCCGGCGCCCTGGACCGGGGGGGTCGCCCAGGCGCGCGTGATCGACGGCGCCGTGCGGTTCGAAGACGCCGCGCAAGCCAAGCCGGTGCAGCTGGCGCTCTCCGGATTGCAGCTGGATCTGCAGGGCCTCAGTCTCGACGGCAAGGAGCCGATTCGTACCCATCTGTCCGCTCGCGTCGGCGCCGGCCCGCGGCAACCGGGCACGATCGACTACCGCGGCAGCGTGCAACGCGAGCCGTTGCAGACCCGCGGCCGCTTGTCAATGGAACGATGGCCGGTGCATGCGCTGGAGCCGTATTTCGGCGACAGCCTGAACGTCGACATCCTGCGTGCCGATGCCGGATTCAAGGGCGACATTGCGTTCGTCGCCACCGCGCAGGGGCCTGAGGTGCGCGTGCGTGGCGACACCGTGCTGGAGGATGTCCGCGCCAACAGCCGTGCCGCCGCCGACGGCCAGGCCGCGCTGGAGCGGGAGTTGCTCAACTGGCAGTCGCTCGGCATGCGCGGTATTGAACTGGCGATCGCGCCCGGTCAGCCGCTGCGCCTGGCTGTGCGCGAGACCAGCCTGAGCGACTTCTATGCGCGGGTGATCGTGCACGAGACCGGTCGGGTCAACCTGCAGGACCTGGTGCGCGGCGACGCGCCGGAGGCACCCGCCGACGCACCCGTCGCCGGTGCGGCCCCGGTCGCGGCGACAGCGGATGGCAAAGCCGCCGTCGCCACTGCTGCAGCGTCGGTACCGGCGGCCGCGCCGCAGATCCGGATCGGACCGATCAGCCTGGTCAACGGCACGGTCTACTTCTCCGATCGCTTCGTCAAGCCGAACTACTCTGCCAACCTCAGCGAGCTGACTGGCAGGCTCAGCGCGTTCTCGTCGGCTTCGACGCGCGAGCAGGCCACCATGGCCGAACTGGAGCTGCGTGGCCGGGCCGAAGGCACGGCATCGCTGGAGATTCTGGGCCAGCTCAATCCCTTGGCCGATCCGCTCGTGCTGGATATCAAGGGTGCGGTGCGCGACCTGGAGCTGCCCGCGTTGTCACCGTACGCGATCAAATACGCCGGCCATGGCATCGAACGGGGCAAGCTCAGCGTCGACGTGGCCTACCGGGTCTCGCCCGATGGCCAGCTCACGGCCAGCAACCAGGTGGTGTTGAACCAGCTTGCCTTCGGCGACAAGGTCGAAGGCGCACCCAACAGCCTGCCGGTGAAGCTGGCGGTTGCCCTGCTGGCCGATCGAAACGGGGTCATCGACATCGACCTGCCGATCAGTGGTTCGCTCAACGACCCGCAGTTCCAGCTGGGCTCGGTCATATTCAAGGTCATCGTCAACCTGATTGGCAAGGCGCTGACGGCGCCGTTCTCCTTGCTCGCCAGTGCGTTCGGTGGCGACGGCAACGAGCTCAGCCAGATCGCGTTTGCGCCTGGCTCCGCGCAGTTGCAACCACAGGCACGCAGCGCACTGGACAAGGTCGCCCAGGCATTGACGCAGCGCCCGGCCCTGAGGATGACGGTGGTCGGCACGGCGAACCTCGAGGCCGAGCGCGAGGCGTTCAAGCGGGTCCGGTTGCAGGCCTTGCTGCAGGCGGAAAAGCGCCGGGCACAGGTCGCCGCCGGCCAGGCGCCCGCTGCGGCGGATGACGCAACCGCCGACGAGACGGCGACGGAACGGGAGGAACGGCTGCGACAGCTGTTCGCGCGCTCCGAGATCGCCAGGCCGCGCGATCTGGCGGGCAAACCCCGGGAACTGTCGACGGCCGACATGGAGGCGTTGTTGCTGGCCAACATGACCGTCGATGAAGAATCCATGCGCGATCTGGCGCTGCGCCGGGGCGTGGCGGTCAAGGACTACCTGGCGAGCCGGCAATTGCCGCTCGAGCGCCTGTTTCTGGGGGCCACGCGCTTGCCCGATGCCGATGCGGCGTGGTCGCCGCGGGCCGAGCTCAACCTGGGCACGAACTGACTTTGCCGGGCCACGTCGGCGCGCCGATGGTTTCGAGGCGAAAATAGCCGTTTGCCGCAAGCGGCTATCCGTACTGAATCGATTGCCACGATGACCTCCAGCCCCAAGAACACCGACATCCAGAAACTCGACACCATGACCGATGGCGCCTTCACTGCGCCGACCTCGGGTGAACGCGCCACCCGCATCCGGGCGTGGCTGTCGCAGGAGCCGAGCCACGAAGACCTGCAGGACGTGTTTCGCGAACTGGCTGCGCGCGACAAGGGTGCTGCCCGTCCGGTGCGCGAGCGACTCGACGAAATCCGTCGCGCCAAGGGCCAGGAGCAGGCCGCCGCCGAGTGGGCCGGCAAGGCGCAGGCCCTGCTCGACCTGCCCAAGCTCAACATCGCCGATGCGCTGGCCTGGCAACGCGACGCGGCCAAGGCAGGCGCACCATTGAGCAAGGAACCCTTGCTCATGCTCAAGGCCCGGTTGGCCGAGCGGGTGCGGGTCATCGAGGATCTGCAGCACACGGTGCAGGTGCAGCGCGAGGCCGCCGTGTTGCTGGCCCAGCGTATCGAGGTGTTGTCGACCAAGCCCTGGGCGGCCGCGCAGGCGGTCTGGGATGCGTTGCGCGACGATGTCGCGCATTGGGAGCAACAGGCCGCGGCATTGGAGTCCGATGCCAACTGGAACAGCGTCGACCTGAAGTTTCCGCCCTTGCTGCAGGCCTCGCGCGCGCAGTTGCTGGTGGTCTGGGAAGCCTTCCAGAGCGCGCTGGCGCAGGCCGTGGCCGCGGCCGAGGACGCCCAGGCACCCTTGCCGCCGGTACCGGTTTGGGCCGACGAACTGCGCAGTGCGCGCGGCCTGCCGGTGCAGGCGGCGGAGCACAAGCCGGCCAAGCCCAAGGTCGATCCGGAGCAGCGCCAACAGGCCGACGCGGCTGTGGGCCCGGTGCTGGCGACGCTGGAGAGCGAAATGGCGCAAGGCCATGGCAAGGCCAGCGCGGGTGCGGCGGCGGCCCTGCGCCAGGCGCTCAAGGAGCACGGCCGGGCGGTCAGTGACGCACTGGAGAACCAGGCACATGCCGCATTGGCGGCGGCCAGCGAGCTCGAAGGCTGGCAGCGCTGGCGTGCCGACCAGCTGCGCCGCGAACTCGTGGCCGCGGCCGAGGGCCTGCTGAACCGTCCGGCCGGACAGGCGATCGGTGGGCGCAAGATGCAGGAGTCACTGCGCAAGCTGCGTGAACAATGGAAACAGACCGACCAGGGCGGCGTGCCCAATCACGCCTTGTGGAAGCGCTTCGACGAGGCCTGCAACGAGGCGCACAAGGTGGTCGAGGGCTGGATCGAGAAGGTCAAGGCCGATGCGGCGCAACACCGCGCACAGCGCCTGGCCCTGATCGACGAGGTCAAGGCCTGGGCGGCCGACAACGCCACGGCGCGCGATGACGACTGGCGCGGCTTCGCCCGCATCCTGCACCAGTTCCGCGACCGCTGGCGTGATGCCGGACACGTCGGCGAAAAGATGTTTGCCGAACTGCAGCCGCAGTGGGCCGCGGCCTTTGCGCAGGCGTCAGCACCACTGGACGCATTGCAGCAGGCCAGCGTGGTACGGCGCCAGGCCATGATCGAGGAGGCCCGGGTGCTGGGCGAGGCGCCCGTGCTGCGTATCGATGCGGTCAAGGCCTTGCAGCAGCGCTGGCAGGCCGAGGCCCAGTCGGTGCCGATGGACCGGCGGCACGAGCAGAAGATGTGGGACGCCTTCCGCAAGCCGATCGACGAGGCCTTCGAGCGCAAGTCGGCGCAGCGCCACCAGGAAGAGGCGGCCCTGGGCGAACACGATCGCCTGGTGCTGGAGGCCTCCAAGGCCTTGGACGCAGCCAACCAGTCCGGCGACGCGCAGCAGATCCGTGCGGCCGTCGCCGGCCTGGAAGCGGCCCTGCGGGGCCAGAAGCTGGCACGCGACGCGGCCGACACGGCGCAACGCGCACAACCTGCGGCCGATCCCGATGTGGCAACTCCGGGTGACGCCGGCGCCGGGCAAGCCGATGCGGCCAAGGCCGACGACGCTGCCACCGGGCAAGACACCGCGTCCGTCGACGGGCAACCGGCGGCCACCGACGCCGCGCCGACCGGCGACACCACGGCTGCCGATGCCCCTGCGCCAGCCCCGGCCAAGCCGGTACCGCGTCCTGTCGTGGCCGTGCGTGGCGACGACCGTCCCGGCTTGCGTTCCCCCCACGCAGCACCGGCCGCCGCCGGCCGTGGCGCGCCGTTTGGCGACCGCAAGGACGGACGTCGTGGCCCGGCGGGTGCACGCGGATCGGAGCGCGGCGATACACGCTCCGGCCCCGGGCGCGATACGCGTACCGGGCGTCCCGAGCGCGGTGCACGCGAGGACCGGCCTCACACGCCCCGGCTGGGCGACGCCGCTTTCCGCGCCCAGCGCGACGCCATGGAGCGGGCCCAGTCGGCACTGCGCAAGCTCGCATCGCAGGCGCATGGCGAGGCCTTGTCGCAATTGCTCGGCGCCTGGCAGGCGCGGGACCCTCAACAGGTTCCTCCGGCCCAGGAGCTCGGCCCGCAGGTCGGTTCGGGCGTGCGCTCGGCCTGGGTGCAGGCACTGGGCGGCGCCGCCGGCCCGGTTCCCGAAACCGCCTTGCTGCGGCTCGAGATGGCGGCCGACGTGCCGACGCCGGCAGAACACCTGGATGCGCGACGGTCGTTCCAGTTGCAGCTGCTGACCCGGCGCAACGACCCGCCACCGGCTCAGACCTGGGCGCAGGATGTCGGACAGGTGTTGCAGGGCGGATTCGAGCCCGGAGCCGAGCGGCGACTGCGCGCGGCGCTGAAGAACCTGCTCAGGCCCTGATTCGGGAGCCTGGACGAGGTCGGCGTGTGACAGGCGCTGGTGGCGCAGGAGAAGCCTGCGACAATCGCCAGAAAATCAGGGTCGGGAGCGCTGGGGCGTACCGGACCGTTACGGGAGGCTGACCGTGGACTCCGTCGAAGACCTGCTGCGCCGGCTGGAGCAGCTCAACGAGATCGGTGTGTCGTTATCCAAGGAGCGCGACATCACCCGGCTGCTGGAGCATATCCTGCTCGCCGCCAAGACCATCACCAATGCCGATGGCGGCACCCTGTACCGGATGGTCGATGGCGGCGCCGAGTTGCGATTCGAAATCCTGCGCACCGATTCGTTGCGTATTGCGATGGGGGGCACTTCGGGCAAGGACATCAGTTTCCCGAACCTGCCGCTGCGCGACGCCGGCGGCGCACCTAACGATTCGCTGGTGGCCGCGTACGCGGCCATCCACCACCAGACCGTCAACATCGCGGACGCCTACAGCGAGCCGAACTTCGATTTCTCCGGTACACGCCAGTTCGATGAGCGCACTGGCTACCGCTCCAAGTCCTTTCTCGCCGTGCCGATGAAAGACCACGAGGGCGAGGTCATCGGCGTGTTGCAGCTGATCAATGCGCAGTTGCCCGGCACGACCGAGGTCGTGCCTTTCTCGTCGTCCGACCAGAGCCTGGTCGAGTCGCTGGCCTCGCAGGCGGCGATCGCGCTGACCAACCGCATGCTGATCGGTCAGCTCGAGGCCTTGTTCGAGTCTTTCATCAAGCTGATCAACCTGGCGATCGACGAGAAGTCGCACTACACCGGCGGCCACTGCCAGCGCGTGCCGGCACTGACCATGATGCTGGCCGAAGCGGTGAACCAGACCACGCAGGGCCCGCTGGCCTCGTTCACGATGGATGACCGCGATCGTTACGAGCTCAAGATCGCCGGGCTGCTGCACGACTGCGGCAAGGTCACGACTCCGGTCCATGTGGTGGACAAGGCGACCAAGCTGCAGACGCTGTTCGATCGCATCGAACTGCTCGACACCCGGTTCGAGGTGCTCAAGCGCGACGCCGAGATCAACGCCTTGCGACGGCAGCTGCAACTGCGCGAGAAGACCGATGCCGACGCGGAAGCGGCCATCTGGGCCCAGTGCAAGGCGGAAACCGCGGCCATCGACGCCGATCGGGAATTCCTGCGCGAGACCAATGCCGGTGGCGAGAAGACCGCCGACGCCGATCTCGCACGGGTCCGGACCATTGCGAGCAGCCGGGCTTGGCGCAATGTGGACGGCGTGGAGACCGAATTCCTGACTGCCGACGAGCTCGAAAACCTGACCATTCGCGCCGGCACGCTGACACAGGCCGAGCGCAACACCATCAACCACCATATCGTGGCCACGATCCGCATGCTCGAACAGCTGCCCTGGCCACGGCATCTTCGCAACGTGCCGGAATACGCCGGCGGCCACCACGAGCGCATGGACGGCAAGGGTTATCCGAAAGGGCTGACGCGCGACCAGATGTCGGTGCAGGCACGCGTGATGGGCATCGCCGACATCTTCGAGGCGCTGACGGCCAGCGACCGGCCCTACAAGCCGGGCATGAAGCTGTCGCAGGCCATGGGCATCATGGAGCGTTTCAAGCTCAACGGCCACATCGACCCCGATCTGTTCGACGTGTTCGTGGGCGAGAAGGTCTATCTGCGTTACGCCGAGCAGTTCCTCGACCCGTGGCAGATCGACGCGATCAACCTGCCGGCGCCGCAGGCCTGAAGAACGCGTCGAACATCGGGCGCAGGCCGTCGAAGTCGGCGACGAAGCGCGCGCGGTTGACGAAATAGGCCTCGCTGGCCACGGCGAAGAATTCGTCCAGCGAGGTGGCCGCGTACGGATCGAGCCAGGGCTCGGCGGCACCGAAACGCTCGGCCATGCTGAGCTGGTCGCGGAAGGCGAGAAAGTGTTGCTCCAGTGTGGCCAGCCATGCGTCGCGCGCGGCCTTGGCGCTGCCGGCACCCATGAAGCCGGCAGGCAGGGGAGGGCAGCCGTCGGGCGCGCCGTCGCGCATGTCGATCTTGTGCACGAACTCGTGGATCACGACGTTGTAGCCGTCGCGCGCCGACGCGCCGGCGTCCGCAACATCCTGCCAGCTCAGCATGACGGGGCCGTCCTGCATGGCTTCGCCGCTGAGCACCTCGTCGTACCGGTGCACGATTCCCGAGTCGTCGATGTGTTCACGCCGTGCCACGACCGAGCCCGGGTGCACCACGATGCCGACGAAATCGTCGTACCAGGCGATGCCGGCCAGCGGCGTGTGCAGGTGCAGCACCGGCAGGCAGGCCTGCGCGGCGATCGCGACCGCCATCGCGTCGGTGATCTGCAGGCCGTTGGCACCGTGGAACTCCTTGTGTTCCAGGAACTCCAGCGTCAGCCGGCGCAGCGCGAGCGCGTGGACCGGTTCGGCCTGGCGCAGGAACGGGTATTGCTCCAGGGTCTGTTGCCACAAGGCATCGGGAAGCTCCGCCCGGCGCGCCGCACGTGCGCCTGCCAGGTTTCGCAGCCAGCGCAGCATCGTCGTGAACCGGTGTCAGCACGCGTGCGCCGGTGCAAGCCGGCGGCATTGCGCCGGTTCGCCCGAGGGCGCCAGCCACACCCGCAACACCTCGGCGCGCGCTGGTGTTGCCTGCAGGTCCCAGTCGCTCAGCACCATGCGCCGCATCGTGTCGCTCAACACGTGATCGGCGGGCTGGTGCGTGTGGCCGTGTATCAGCACGTCGGCATCGGCGTCGCGCAGCCATTGCCGCGCCGCCGGTGCGTCGACGTCGACCAGCACCGGATGGGCACGCTTGTGCTGTTCGCTGCGCGTGCGCAGTTCGCGCGCAACCGACTGGCGCTCGGCCAGCGGCTGCGCCAGGAATGCGGATTGCCACGCCGGGCTGCGCACCTGCGCGCGGAACTGCTGGTAGGCGGTATCGTCCAGGCACAAGGCATCGCCGTGCGACAGCAGCCAGCGCGTGGCGCCAAGTTCGAGCACGCAGGGATCGGCCAAACCCTGCATCGCGCACGCCTGCAGGCACTGCGGGCCGACCAGGAAGTCGCGATTGCCGCAGATGAAGAAAAGATCCAGGCGCGCGCCGGCCTGGTGCAGCACCCGCGCGCAGGAAAGCGCGAATGCGTTGTCGCCGTTCGTGTCGGTGTTCGACAAAACGTCGTCGCCGACCCAGGCTTCGAACAGGTCGCCGAGCATGAACACGGCCTGCGCCGTGGTGTGCTGCAGGTAGTGCTGCCAGGCGGCGAACGTGGGCGCATCACCGGCATGCAGATGCAGGTCGGAGATGAAATCGATCTGGCGCCAGTGCGCCGGCGCACGCAGGTGTTGCAGCAACGGCCGGTTGCCGCCGGCGGGCGAACGGGCCGGAGTCGATTCCATCATGGGCGAGGCTCCCGGTCCCGCAGACCGGGAGCTCCGGTCTCAGAGGGCGACGGCTTTCTCGATCACGACGTCGTCGTTGGGCACGTCGTCGTGGAAACCCTTGCGGCCGGTCTTGACGCCCTTGATCTGGTCGACCACCTCGGTACCTTTGACGACCTTGCCGAACACGGCATAACCCCAGCCTTGTGCGGACGGGGCGGTGTGGTTCAGGAAGCCGTTGTCGGCCACGTTGATGAAGAACTGCGCGGTGGCCGAATGCGGGTCGCTGGTGCGCGCCATGGCCACCGTGTACATGTCGTTCTTCAGGCCGTTGTTGGCTTCGTTGTCGATCGGCTTGCCGGCCTTCTTTTCCTTCATGCCGGGCTCGAAGCCGCCGCCTTGCACCATGAAGCCGGGGATGACGCGGTGGAACACCGTGTTGTCGTAGTGCCCCTTCTTGACGTATTCGAGGAAGTTGGCGGCCGAGTTGGGCGCCTTTTCGGAGTCGAGTTCGAGCGTGATGACGCCGAGTTGTGCGATGTGGAGTTCGACTTGGGGATTGCTCATGTTCATTTCACCAGGGTTGCAGAGTTGATGACGATGGGCGTCTTGGGGACGTCCGACGGGAAGGGCCCACCGGCATCGGTGGGGGTGCTCTTGATCTTCGTGATGACGTCCATGCCGCTGACGACCTTGCCGAATACGGTGTAGCCGAACAGCTGCGGGGCGTTCATCAGGTTCGCGCGCGGCGTGTTTTCGTAGACACGTCCCTGGTACTCGAATTTCGGCACCGGGTCGCCGGGCGGGATCAGGATGGGGTCGAGAAAGGCGTTGTCCTTGACGTTGATGAAGAACTGGGCGCTGGCCGAATGCGGGTCGTTGGTGCGGGCCATGGCCAGCGTACCGACGACGTTGCGCAGACCGCCCTTGGCCAGGGCCTCGCGCCCTTCGTGCACCACGGGCTCGCGCGTCTTCTTCTGGGCGAAGCGGGTGTCGAAACCACCGCCCTGGACCATGAAGTTGTCGATCACGCGGTGGAAAATCGTGCCGTCGTAATGCTTGTCGCGCACGTATTGCAGGAAGTTCTCGACCGTCTTGGGCGCCTTGTCCGGATACACCTCGACGACGAACTCGCCGGCGGTCGTCTTGAAGCGCACGCGAGGCGCGTCCTCGGCCCGGGCCGGGAGCGCGAGACTCAGTGCGAAGGCTGCGACGGCCACGATGATGCCGCGGCGTTGGACATGACTGGCTGACGAAAACACGATGATTCCCTTGTTGCGTGATGGTTGGCCGGCAGCGCCGGCGGCTCGCCGCTCAGCGTTTGGCTGGCGTCGCGGGCGGCGTGGTCGGGCCCGGAAATGGTGCCAGGCGATTGGCCGCAGGGTTGTTGATGAGCTGGCGGATCAACGCCAGTTTGGGCCCGACGGTGGTGTTGCCCGCGTCGAGCTGGATCGCCTGCCGATACGCTTCGCTGGCCAGCCGCGCATAGACGTCGCCCAGGTTCTCGTGCGCGATCGCATAACTGCGGCTGTTGCGCGTGGCCATTTCCAGCGCCTCGCGCGCCTTCTCGAACCGGCCCTGACTGGCGTAGAGCACCGCGACGTTGTTGTATGGCTCCGGCAGCTCCGGGTAGTCCTGGATCAGCGATTCGTAGGTGATGATGGCGGCCTCGCGCTGGCCGCCATCCTGCTGGATCAAGCCCTTGAGGAAGCGCATCTGCGGATCGCGCGGATTCGTGGCCAGGTATTGCTCTGCCTTGACCATGGCTTCGGACAACTGGCCGTCGCGCAACAATTGGTTGACGGGCGCATAGTTGTCGGCGCGGGCCGGGCTGGTGGCAAAGGCGAACAGGGCGGCCAGGCAGAACAGGCGTATGCACTGACCGAAGCCGCTGCCGGGATGCATCATGGGATCTCCTGTAGCGGGCACAAGGCATGACACGGTTTTCGTGGGCCTTATACTGCCGGCGATTGTAGCCCAGGGGGCCTGATCGATCGGCCTTGACAAGGTCTGTGCCGGGCCACGAAACTCCCTTCTCCCTTGCGCGCACCGTCGCTAGTCCCTGCTTCCCGCATGGGGAAAACACCCGCAAACATGAGCCTTCGCATCCATAACACGCTGACGCGTGCCGTCGAACCTTTTTCTCCGATCGAACCGGGCCATGTGCGCATGTACGTCTGCGGCATGACGATCTACGACCTGTGCCACATCGGGCATGCGCGCATGATGATGGCGTTCGACGTGGTGCAGCGCTGGCTCAAGGCCAGCGGTTTGCGCGTGACCTATGTTCGCAACATCACCGACATCGACGACAAGATCATCCGGCGCGCGCTCGAGCGCGGCATCACGATTCGCGAACTCACCGACGAGATGATCGCCGCGATGAACCGCGACATCGGCGCGCTGGGCATCGAGGCACCGACGGTCGAGCCGCGTGCAACCGAATTCGTGCCGCAGATGCTGCGCCTGATCGGCCGCCTGCAGGACAAGGGCCTGGCCTACCAGGCCGAGGGCGGCGACGTCAATTTCTCGGTGCGCAAGTTTCCGGGTTACGGCAAGTTGTCCGGCAAGTCGCTCGACGAGTTGCGCGCTGGCGAACGCGTGGCCGTGCTCGAAGGCAAGCAGGATCCGCTCGACTTCGTGATGTGGAAGTCGGCCAAGGCCTCCGAGCCCGACGATGCCAAGTGGGCCAGCGATTACGGAGCGGGCCGGCCGGGCTGGCATATCGAGTGCTCGGCCATGTGCGGCGAGACGCTGGGCGAGACCATCGACATCCATGGCGGTGGCGCAGACCTGCAGTTCCCGCACCACGAGAACGAGATCGCGCAAAGCGAGGGCGCCAACGGCAAGCCGCTGGCACGGTTCTGGGTGCACAACGGATTCGTGCGCGTGGACAACGAGAAAATGTCCAAGAGCCTGGGCAACTTCTTCACGATCCGCGACGTGCTCGAGCGTTACGACGCCGAGACGGTGCGCTTTTTCCTGGTACGCACCCATTACCGCAGCGCGCTGAACTACAGCGATCAGCACCTGAACGACGCCGCAACCGCATTGCGGCGCCTGTACACCGCCTTGCAGACCGTGCCGGCCGAGTCGATGGCACCGTTGGACTGGAGCCAGCCGTTCGCCGCGCGATTCAAGGCGGCCATGGACGAGGACTTTGGCACGCCCGAGGCGGTGGCGGTATTGTTCGACCTGGCCAGCGAGGTCAACCGCAGCCGGTCCGCGGCCCTGTCGGGCTTGTTGAAGATGCTGGGCGGCTGTCTCGGACTGCTGCAACTGCCACCCGAAGCCTATCTGCAGCGCGCGGTGGGTTCGGTCGGCCCTGCGATCGACGACGCGGCGATCGAACAGTTGATCGCCGAGCGTGCCGGTGCCAAGCAGGCGCGCGACTATGCGCGGGCGGACGCGATCCGCCAGCAACTGCTGCAGATGGGCGTGGTGCTCAAGGACGGCGCCGCCGGCACCCAGTGGGAGCGTGCACGATGACGGCCGGGATTGCGAATGGCCGCTGCACGCGCCGGGAGGGCCGCTGACATGGCACCCGCGAAGGACTCCGTTCCCTCACTGGCCCAGCCCGGGTACTGGGAAGACGCCTGCAAGCACCTGTCGCGCAAGGACAGGGTCATGAAACGCCTGATTGCGCAGTCCGATGGCGCCTATCTGCAGACCCGCGGTGATGCGTTCATCACGCTGGCGCGCAGCATCGTCGGGCAGCAGATCTCGGTCAAGGCTGCGCAGAACGTCTGGGACCGGTTCGTGCTGCTGCCGCGCAAGATGACGGCAGCCAACGTACTCAAGCTCAAGGTCGACGACATGCGTTCGGCCGGGCTGTCCGCGCGCAAGATCGAATACCTCGTCGACCTGGCCTTGCACTTCGACAGTGGCGCGATCGACGTCGAGGCCTGGAAGGCGATGGACGATGAGACGATCATCGCTGAACTGGTTGGCATCCGCGGTATCGGACGCTGGACGGCCGAGATGTTCCTGATCTTCCACCTGATGCGTCCCAACGTGTTGCCGCTCGACGACGTGGGGCTGATCAACGGCATCAGCCAGAATTATTTCTCCGGCGACGCGGTCAGTCGCAGCGATGCGCGCGATGTCGCCGTGGCCTGGACGCCGTATTGCAGCGTCGCGACTTGGTATATTTGGCGATCGCTCGACCCGTTGCCGGTGGCCTATTGAACGGCCGGGCAATGGCATGCAGCCGGCCGCGATGGCCGGTTGCCGCAAGATGCGTTGATCAAGACATGGAGCCTGCAAGTGGCAAAAAAATCATTCCTCGACTTTGAACAACCGATCGCAGAGCTGGAATCCAAGATAGAAGAGCTGCGTTACGTGCAGACCGAATCGGCGGTCGACATCTCGGCCGAAATCTCCCAGCTGACCAAGAAGAGCCAGCAACTCACCAAGGACATCTACAGCGATCTCACGCCGTGGCAGATCACCAAGATCGCGCGCCACTCGGAGCGTCCGTACACGATGGACTACGTCGGCGAGATCTTCACCCATTTCGTCGAGATGCACGGCGACCGTCATTTCGCCGACGACCAGAGCATCGTCGGCGGCCTGGCTCGCTTCAACGGCACCGCCTGCATGGTCATCGGCCAGCAAAAGGGCCGTGGCACCAAGGAGCGGGCGCAGCGCAACTTCGGCATGTGCAAGCCCGAGGGTTACCGCAAGGCTCTGCGGCTGATGAAGATGGCCGAGAAGTTCAAGCTGCCGGTGTTCACCTTCGTCGACACGCCCGGTGCGTATCCGGGCATCGATGCCGAGGAGCGCGGCCAGTCGGAGGCCATCGGCCGCAACATCTTCGAGATGGCGCAGCTCGAGGTGCCCATCATCACCACAATCATCGGCGAGGGCGGCTCGGGTGGTGCGCTGGCGATCTCGGTGGCCGACCAGGTGCTGATGCTGCAGTATTCGGTCTATTCGGTGATCAGCCCGGAGGGTTGCGCATCCATCCTGTGGAAGACCTCGGACAAGGCCCTCGACGCGGCCGACGCGATGGGCATTACGGCGCACCGGCTCAAGGCGCTGGGCCTGGTCGACAAGATCGTCAACGAACCGGTCGGTGGTGCCCACCGCGACCACAAGCAGATGGCGGCCTTCCTGCGACGCGCACTGGGCGACGCATTCCGCCAGGTCAGCGACCTCAAGGTCAAGGAACTGCTCGATCGCCGCTACGATCGGCTGCAGGCGTATGGTCGCTACACCGACACCAAAGCCGACGCCAAGGTCGGCGGCAAGTAGTCCTGCGGCGCTGGCTGCCGCACCGGCCTGGCCTGTGCTGTCGCAGGCGCTGGCGCAATTCGATCCCCGCCTGCCACTGGCCGTGGCGCTCAGCGGCGGCGCCGATTCCACGGCCCTGCTGCTCGGCTGCGTGCGTCGCTGGCCGGGGCAGGTGGTGGCGGTCCATGTGCACCATGGCCTGCAGGCCGCCGCTGACCTGTTCGAGCGCCATTGCGTGACGCTGTGCGCCGAATTGGACGTGCCGCTGATCGTGCGCCGGATCGACGCGCGCCATGGCGCCGGCGAGAGCCCGGAAGAGGTGGCGCGCACGCTGCGCTACCGCGAACTCGACGCCGCCGTGCGCGCCGACGATGGCTCGGTCGCCTACCCCAGCGTGGCGCTGGCCCAGCACGCCGACGACCAGGTCGAGACGATGTTGCTGGCCTTGAGCCGCGGCGCCGGCCTGCCGGGCCTGGCGGCCATGCCGCCCGAGCGCGAGCGCGATGGTGTCACCTATCACCGGCCGCTGCTGGCGGTGCCGGGCAGGGATCTGCGGGACTGGCTGGCCAGCCAGGGCGTGGCCCATGTCGAGGATCCCAGCAACCGGGACGAAACGCTGACCCGCAATCGCATCCGTGCACGCCTGTTGCCGGCACTCGAGGCGACCTTTCCCCAGTTTCGCCAGACCTTTGCGCGCAGCGCGCGCCATGCGGCGCGGGCACAGCAACTGCTCGAGGCGATGGCGCAGCAGGATCTGGAGCGCATCGCCGAGCCCGGCGGGCTGTCCATCGCCGCATTGCGGGTGATGGCGGGGGAGCGCCAGGCCAACGTGTTGCGCCACTGGCTGCGCAGCCGCCACGGGGTCGCGGCGAGCGAGCTCCAGCTGCGCGAACTGCAGCGGCAGATCGCCGCCTGCAGCACGCGCGGCCACCGGATCGACATCCGGGTGTCGACCGGCTTCATGCGGCGCAGGGGCGGGTTGCTGTGTTGGTACAATGGACGGCCCGATCCGACCTAGCCGAGCACGGTCCTCAGGTCCTCTGCCGCCGCGAAGGCAGTCGCCACGACAGTGGTGCGGGCGTATCCGAATCCGACTTTTTTCTCATCCAATGGCTTTGATCGTTCACAAATACGGCGGTACGTCCATGGGCTCGACCGAGCGCATCGGCAATGTCGCCAAACGCGTCGCCAAGTGGGCCCGGGCCGGGCACCAGATGGTCGTCGTGCCCAGCGCCATGAGTGGCGAGACCAATCGCCTGCTGGCGCTGGCCAAGGAACTGGCCCCGGCCAAGCCGACGGCCGACTACAGCCGCGAACTCGACATGCTCGCCGCCACCGGCGAACAGGCCTCGTCGGCGCTGCTGGCCATCGCATTGCAGGCCGAGGGCCTGGAGTCGGTCAGTTACGCCGGCTGGCAGGTGCCGATCCGCACCAACAGCGCCTACACCAAGGCCCGCATCGAGTCGATCGACGACAAGCGGGTGCGCGCGGACCTGGCCAACGGCAAGGTCGTGATCGTCACCGGCTTCCAGGGCATGGACGAACAAGGCAACATCACGACGCTGGGCCGCGGCGGCAGCGATACCTCGGCGGTGGCGGTGGCTGCGGCGATGAAGGCGCAGGAGTGCCTGATCTACACCGACGTCGACGGCGTCTACACCACCGACCCGCGCGTGGTTCCCGAGGCGCGGCGCATGACCAACATCAGCTTCGAGGAGATGCTGGAGATGGCCTCGCTGGGCTCCAAGGTGTTGCAGATTCGCTCGGTCGAGTTTGCCGGCAAATACCGGGTGCCGCTGCGGGTGCTGTCGAGTTTCACACCCTGGGACATCCCGCTGGAGGAAGAAGCCACCTCCGGTACCCTGATTACTTTCGAGGAAGACGAAAACATGGAACAAGCCATTGTTTCGGGCATCGCGTTCAACCGCGACGAGGCAAAGATTTCGGTGCTGGGCGTGCCCGACACCCCTGGCATCGCGTACCAGATCCTGGGTCCGATCGCCGAAGCCAACATCGACGTGGACGTGATCATCCAGAACCTGAGCAAGGACGGCAAGACCGACTTCAGCTTCACGGTGCACCGCAACGACTACGCCAAGGCCATCGACCTGCTCAAGGACCAGGTGATGGACAACCTGGGCTCCAAGGAGATCGTCGGCGACGCCAAGATCTGCAAGGTCTCCATCGTCGGCATCGGCATGCGCAGCCACGTCGGCGTGGCCAGCCGCATGTTCCGCGTGCTCAGCGAAGAGGGCATCAACATCCAGATGATCTCGACCAGCGAGATCAAGACCTCGGTCGTCATCGACGAGAAATACATGGAACTGGCCGTGCGCGCGCTGCACAAAGCCTTCGATCTGGACCAGGTTCCGGCTGACACCATTGCCCAGTCGTGACATAATGCCCCAGCGTTCGAATTGACGAACAGGAAACGTGACCGAGTGGCCGAAGGTGCTCCCCTGCTAAGGGAGTATGGGGTGTAGAGCCTCATCGAGGGTTCGAATCCCTCCGTTTCCGCCAGACCCGAACCCCAAGCAGACTTGTTTGCTTGGGGTTTTTTCTTTCCACAGCTTTTCCGATCATGCAGACGTGCCATACCAATGCGCTTGTGCGCCTTGCGTGCGCCGAGTCATAATCGTGGTGTCGGCCGCAATGCCGGCCCCGGCCTTTATGACTATTGGCACCGGGTTACCAACGCCTAAAACGTCAGGCCCGCACCCCACCCGCATGCAGCCGACGTTCACACCGTCTGCGGGATCAGGAGTTCACGCCATGCACGCCATCATCCAATCGACACCGGCCTGGCATCTGCGCGCCAGCATCACGCCGATCCGCGGCGATCAGCACCATCTGATGGTCACCAGTTTCGTGCCCACGGCCCGCCGGCCGCAGGAGCATGTCCGGTGGCAGGCGCAATTGAGCGCCGACGAACTGCGCTGCCTGCGTGACGTGATCGACCAGGCCTTGTCGCAGAAAAAAAGCGCCTGAGCATCGGATCGCGGCGGCGCGTTGCCGCCGCTGTGTTCCCGCAGTGACTGATGCAGGTGGCGTCGGTTCCCACAATCGCGTGTCATGTCGCATCCATCATCTCCACGCCCACCCAACATCCTGCTGATCATGTCGGACCAGCAGCGCGCCGATTGTTTCGGCTTCGAAGGCCGCAAGCTGCGCACGCCGCACCTGGACCGTCTGGCCCGCCAGGGCACGCGTTTTTCGGCCTGCATCACCTCGAACCCGGTGTGCCAGCCAACACGCGCATCGATCCTGACCGGCCAGCTGTGCCTGACCCATGGCGTGCATGACAACGGCATCGATCTCGATCCCGTGGTGGGCGAGCAAGGGTTCGCCGGTACGCTGGCCGACAAGGCGGGGTATGACACCGCGTTCTTCGGCAAGGCGCATTTCGCCACCTACCATACCTTCGTGCCCACCGGTTCGCCGGAATGTGTCCAGTCGTCCGCCAACTTCGGCCCCGACTGGTTCGGCCCCTACATGGGTTTCCAGCATGTCGAGATGATGCTGATCGGCCACAACTGGTTCCTGCCGGAGACACCGCCGTTCGGGCTGCACTACGAGCACTGGTTCCATGCCGACGGCGAAGGTGCCGAGAAGAACCGCCTGTACCAGCTCGGCAACGGCGAGACCCATGGTGCGGCCCAGACCTGGCATTCGCAGCTGCCGGTGGCCTGGCACAACTCGAGCTGGACCGCCGACCGCACGATCGATTGGCTCCGGCAGCCGTCACGCCATGAGCGGCCGTTCTGCGCCTGGGTCAGTTTTCCCGATCCGCACCATCCCTTCGACTGCCCCGAACCCTGGTCGCGCCTGCACCGGCCCGAGGACGTGGACCTGCCCGCACATCGCTCGCGCGATCTCGAGCGGCGCCCCTGGTGGCACAAGGCCGCGGTCGAGAACGAGCCCCAGGGCCCGGCCGAGAACGTGGCCACGCGCAAGCAATACAGTCGCATCGCGCCGCAGACCGACGAGCAGCTGCGCGAGATCATCGCCAACACCTATGGCCAGATCGCGCTGATCGACCACCAGGTCGGCCGCATCCTGAACGCGCTCGACGAGTCCGGGCTGGCCGACAACACCCTCGTGATCTTCACCTCGGACCACGGTGACTGGCTCGGAGACCATGGGCTGATCCTGAAGGGACCGATGTTGTACGAAGGCCTGCTGCGCGTGGGCCTGATCGTGCGTGGGCCGGGCGTGGCGGCCGGGCAGGTCGTTGATCAGCCGGTCTCCACGCTCGACCTGAGCGCCACCTTCCTCGACCTGGCCGGTGTCGACGCACAACTGGCTCAACACGGCACGTCGCTGCGCGCGCTGCTCGCAGGCCTGGACGCGCCGCGCGCATGTGCCCGCTGCGAATGGGAACTGCTGCCCGGCCGTGTCGGCGTGGGCCTGAGCTTGCGCTGCGTGCGCACGGCGGACGCCAAGCTGACGCTCGAGCTCAAGTCCGGCGCAGGCGAGATGTACGACCTGCGCGCCGATCCGCACGAGATGCACAACGTGTTCGACGAGCCGTCCCACGCCGCACTGCGCGAGCGGCTCACGGCACTGATCCACGCGCGGCCGGACGATGCCGGGCCGCTGCGCCAGGCGGTCGGCACCGCCTGATTCTGTCGCTGTCAGCCCGGCGCGCGAGCGCCGGTGCGAGCACCACCCGAGGCATGCCATTGCTGCAGCCACGGCAGCAGGAATTCGGCGAATGCCTGTGCCGCGGGCGGTACCGATCGCACGGCCGAGTGGTAGATGCAGACCTTGCGGATCACCTCCGGTGCGGTCACCCGGCGTTCCACCAGGCCCAGCGGCAGTGCCATGACGCCGACATATTGCGGTGCCAGCGTGGCGGCCAGGCCCTGGGCTGCGATGCCCAGTGCCGTGGAGATGTTGTCGACGATGTCGACCGGATGGATGCGCGAGCCCTCCGGCGCGTCGGCATGCATCTGGCGCACGCTGCGCTCGTGGTCGCGTCCCGCGGCCACCAGATCCACGTTGCGCAGGTCGTCCCAGCGCAGGCTGCGCCGCGCGGCCAGTGCATGGTGGGGCGCACACCACAATACCCAGGGGCTGTCGAAGACCGGCAAACGCGTCACCGTGTCCTCGACTGGCCGGTC
Source organism: Comamonadaceae bacterium G21597-S1 (assembly GCA_027214345.1). Lineage (GTDB taxonomy): Bacteria > Pseudomonadota > Gammaproteobacteria > Burkholderiales > Burkholderiaceae_C > CAISIP01. The sequence continues at coordinate 75,414 of JAPWHR010000002.1, read as the reverse complement.
GGGGCCGACGGCCAGATCGATGTCACCGAGGCCGACCTGGTCCACCAGCACGTCGACCGGCGTGTCGCGGATGCGGATCACCACCTTGGGCCGCAACGCGCGGTAGGCGCGCAACGCCTGTGGCAACACGGCGCTGGCCAGCACCAGCGGCGCGCCGATGCGCACCACGCCGGTGGCCCGGTTGCGCAGGTCGGAGGCGGTCGATTCGGCGCGCTGCATGTCGCGCAGCACGGACTGCGCCGAGGGCAGGAAGTCGCGCCCGGCGCCGGACAACTCCACGCGGCGGGTACTGCGGTCGAACACGCGAAAGCCCAGGTTGTTCTCCAGTTCGGCCACCAGCTGGCTGACCGCGGACGACGACAGGCCCAGGCGTTCGCCGGCGGCGGCGAAGCCGCGCGTCTCGGCCACCATGGAGAAGACTTCGATCTGGCGGATGGTGATGCGGGTCAGTGACATGCGGGTGCGTGAGGTCCGGATCTGATTATCCTCATTGTCTAATGAATCATCCGCAATTGACCGTTTGTGTTGGTGAGTCATTCGAGGGAAACTTGTCCGGTATCAAGACAAGGCGCGCACGGCGCAGACCACAGAGGCAGACACGATGAAGCTGAGAGCGGAACTCCACGCCGAACTGGCCCGACAACTGCACACATCCCGACGCACCCGCGTGCAGCTCGAACAGTTCTCCCGCCTGCACCCGACGATGGACATCGAGGACAGTTATGCCATCCAGCGTGCGTGGATGGACCTGTGCCGCAGCGAAGGCCGCAGCATGATCGGCCACAAGATCGGCCTGACCTCGCGCGCCATGCAGCTGGCCTCGCAGATCACCGAGCCGGACTTCGGCCTGCTGCTCGACGACATGCTGATCCGCGACGGTGCCGAGATCGAGGCCGCGCGTTTCATCGTGCCGCGTTTCGAGGTGGAGTTTGCCTTCATCCTGGCGCGTCCGTTGCGCGGTCCGAACGTGTCGCTGTTCGATGTGCTCAATGCCACCGACTACGTGACGCCGGCGCTCGAGCTGATCGACGCGCGCATCGAGCAGTTCGACCGCGAAACGAAGGCGCCGCGCAAGGTGCTGGACACGATCGCCGACAACGCGGCCAACGGCGCCATCGTGCTCGGTGGCCGGCCGATGAAGGTCGACGCGGTGGACTGGCGCTGGGCCGGCGCCTTGCTCTACAAGAACGGCGTCATCGAGGAGTCCGGCCTGGGCGCTGCGGTGCTCAACCATCCTGGCAATGGCGTGGCGTGGCTGGCGAACAAGCTCGCGGTGCACGACGAAGGCCTGGCCGCCGGCGAGATCGTGCTGGGCGGCTCGTTCACCCGCCCGGTGGCCTGCGCCGCCGGCGACGTGTTCCATGCCGACTACGGCCCGCTGGGCTCGATCTCGGTGCGTTTCGTCTGAAGGCCGGCGTGACGATGGATGACCGATTGCCGTCCCTGCGCGCCGCTTATGCCGGCCGCCTGCTGACGGATGCCGCCGACATGGCGGCCTACCTGACCGACTGGCGCGGCAAGTGGACGGGCGCGGCCCTCGCAGTGGCCCAGCCGGACGATGCGGCCGGTGTGGCCGGCGTGTTGCGCTGGTGCCACGCGCACCGGGTGCCGGTCGTGCCACAGGGCGGCAACACCGGCCTGTCCGGTGGCGCCACGCCCGACGCCAGCGGCGCGGCGTTGGTACTGTCGTTGACGCGCCTGAACCGCATCCGGCACATCGACGCCGTCAACAACACCATGGTGGTCGAGGCCGGCGTGACGCTGCAGCAGGTGCAGGATGCCGCGCGCGAGGCCGGCCGCCTGTTTCCGCTGAGCCTGGCGGCGCAGGGCAGTTGCACCATTGGCGGCAACCTGGCCACCAACGCCGGCGGCGTGCAGGTGCTGCGTTACGGCAATGCCCGCGACCTATGCCTGGGCCTGGAAGTGGCCACGCCGCAAGGCGCGTTGTGGAACGGCCTGCGCGGCCTGCGCAAGGACAACACCGGCTACGACCTGCGCGACCTGTATATCGGCAGCGAAGGCACGCTGGGCGTGATCACGGCCGCCGTGCTCAAGCTGTTCCCGCTGCCGGCCGGGCGGGCGGTGGCCTTCATCGCCGTGCCGTCACCCGAGGCGGCGGTTGACCTGCTGCAGCTGTGCCAGGCCCGGCTCGGTGCGTCACTGACGGCATTCGAGCTGATGGGTGCGAACTGCATCCGCCTGGTCGAGCAGCATGTGCCGAACACGCGCATGCCGCTGGCCGAGGTCGCGCCCTGGTACGTGTTGATGGAGGTCTGCGACGCCCGCGACGAGGCCGCTGCCCAGGCCGCACTCGAGGGCGTGCTCGAGCAGGCGCTGGAGCGCGAACTGGCCCGCGATGCCGCCTTGTCGGCCAGCCTGGCGCAGCTGCAGAGCCTGTGGGCCCTGCGCGAGCACATCTCCGAGTCGCAAGCGGCCGAAGGCAAGACCATCAAGCACGATATCGCATTGCCGATATCGCGTATTCCGGCCTTCGTCGCGCAGACCGACGCAGCGATCCAGCAGTCCTTTCCCGGCGTGCGCCTGATCGTGTTCGGCCATCTGGGCGACGGCAACCTGCACTACAACCTGTCGCCCGCACCCGGCACACGGGATGCACAGGCCGTGGCCGACTTCGTCGCGCTCGAGGCGCCGCTGAATCGCCTGGTGCATGACGCAGTGGTCGCCCATGGCGGTTCGATCTCGGCCGAACACGGCCTGGGCGTGTTACGCCGCGACGAGTCGGCGCGTTACAAGTCGCCGGTCGAATTGCAGCTGATGCAGGCCATCAAGCACGCGCTCGATCCCCACGGCCTGATGAATCCGGGCAAGCTGCTCGGCCCGGCCGCTGCCGCGCCAGTGGCACCCGTTCCCACTTTTTCCGAGGACTGAAGCACCGTGACATCCGCCTTGCTCGACATCGCCGGCATAACCGTCTCCCCCGACCACTACATCGACGGGCGCCGCGTCGCATCCGGGGAAACCTTCGAACTGCATTCGCCGATCGACCAGCAATTGCTGGGACGGATCGGCGAGGGGCAGCAGGAACACGTCGAGGCGGCGATCAATGCCGCACAGAAGGCGTTCCCGGCCTGGAGCGCCATGACCGCGGCACAACGCAAGCCCTACCTGGATCGATTCGCCGCCGAGATCGGCAAACGCGCCGACGACTTCTGCCGGCTCGAGAGCACGGACGCCGGCGTCTTGCTCTCGCGTATGCGCCATGGCGTCGTGCCGCGCGCGATGCTCAACATCACCTGGTTCGCCGAACACGCGCTCACCTTGCAAGACCACCCGATCGAGACCGAGCAGGCGCGCCACATCGTGCGCCACGACCCGGCCGGCGTGGTCGTCGTCGTCACGCCGTGGAACGCGCCGCTGATGCTCTCGACCTGGAAACTCGGGCCGGCGCTGGCCTCCGGCAATACCTGCATCCTGAAGCCGCCAGAGTGGGCGCCGCTGACCTGCTCGCTGCTGGCCGATGCCGCCCACGCCGCCGGCCTGCCGCCGGGCGTGTTCAACGTGGTGCAGGGCAGCGGCGCCAATACCGGCGCCAAGTTGGTCAGCGACCCTCGCATCGCCCGGGTCTCGTTCACCGGTTCGGTGCCCACCGCCAAGTGGATCGCGCAGGCGGCCGGCGCCAACCTCGTGCCGTGCAGCCTGGAACTCGGCGGCAAGAGCCCGTTCATCGTGCTGGCAGACGCCGACATCGACAGCGCGGCCGCAACCGGCGCCCTGATGTACCGCAACGCGGGCCAGGTCTGCCTGGCCGGCACCCGGTTCCTGGTGCATGCCAAGGTGGCGGATGCGTTCGTCGCCGCCATGCGCGGCTACGTCGAGAAACTCAGCATTGGCGACCCGCGCATGGAAGCCACCGAAGTCGGGCCCATCATCCACCCGCGCCAGGTCGAGCGGGTCGCCGGTTTCGTCGAACGGGCCGTGGCCGGCGGAGCCAAGTTGTTGTGGGGCGGCGCGAAACATCCGTTCGGCGCGCAGTATTACCAGCCGACCATGCTGACCGACCTGAAGCAGGACGACGAGATCGTGCAGAACGAGGTGTTCGGCCCGGTGCTGACCTTGCAGACCTTCGACAGCGACGAACAGGCCATCACCATGGCCAACGGCACTGACTACGGCCTGGGCGGGGTGTGTTACGGCGAGATGGCCCATGCCACCGCCGTGGCCGAGCAGGTGCAGACCGGTTTCATCTGGGTCAACAGCTTCGGCATCCGCGACCTGGCCGCCCCGTTCGGCGGCATCAAGCGCAGCGGCATCGGCCGCGAGGGCGGCAACTGGAGCTTCGAGTTCTTCTGCAACATCAAGGACGTGGTGGTACCGAAGAAACCCTTCAAGGCCAGCTTCAGTCATCGTTGAAAGGATGTCATCCATGCAAGGAAAAATCGTCGGCGCCGCCATGGTGTCGCACCACCCGGGACTGATGCAATGCGAGGAGTTCCGCCGCCTGCAGGGCGCAGGGGAGGATTCCGACCTGATCGCCGGCTACGCGCGGCTGCAGGCCCGCATCGCCGCCGCCCGGCCCGATGTCGTCATGATCTTCGACACGCACTGGTTCACCACCGGGTACCACCTGATCGACGGCGGCACGCACTACAAGGGCACCTACATCTCGGACGAGATGCCCTGGTACCTGCATGGCGTTCCGTACGACTACCGTGGCCTGCCGTCGCTGGCACTGGAGATCGAGAAAGTGTCCCGTGAGCGAAAGGGCTACAACCGGGCGATTTGCCATCCCGATCTCGGGCGGCAGTACCCGACCATCAACCTGGTCAAGCAATTGCGGCTCGAACACGCCGACCTGCCGGTCGTGTCGGTGAGTTCGTGCCAGAACTGCGAATGGCCGGCCTTCCTCGAATCCGGGGAGGCCATCGGCGAAGCGGTGCGGCGCAGCGGCCTTCGCGTCGTGATGCTGGCCTCGGGCGCGCTCAGTCACAAGTTCAACAACATCGACTGGAAGCCGAACCATCCGCGCATCTTCCACGAGAGCAATGTGTCGCGGCCCGAGAACATCGAGAGTGACAAGGGCGCCATCGCGCTGATGCAGCAAGGCCGGCACGACCAGATCCTGGCGCGCTGGGACGAGGAATACCGGCGCAAGCCCTGGGAGGCCTTCGGCGCACATTACCTGCAGATGCTCGGGGCCCTGGGAGGCGCCGAATGCCGCGCGCGGGGCGAGCCGCTGTCGGCGTACGAAAATGCCCGCGGCACCGGCAACATCCACGTCTGGTTCGACACCGAGACTCAGGCGGCTGCGCAGGCGTGAGGTCGCGCGTGCCATTGCTTCGCGGGAGCCCGGTTGCTCCCAACTTTTTTCCGGCGGCCAACGCCACCGATACAGCCCATTGCCATGAACTTTGATTTCCCGCTGAAAGAACTTCCCGCCGTCATGCGCGGTCCACGCGTCGAACGCCGCCACGTCATGCTCGGCGGCACGCCCGTGTGGGGCACGATCGTCGAGGAGGGCGACGCGAAGGGGCGGTTGCGCCTGGACGATGGCCGCACCGTCGACCCGGCCAGCGTCACCCACCTGCCACCGGTCGCGCCGAGCAAGATCATCGCCATCCACATCTCGTACCGCTCGCGCAGCATGGAGACGCGCAACAAGCCGCGCCCGACCGAGACCCCGACCTATTTCACCAAGCCGCCGACCGCGCTCAACGGCCACGGCGGGCAAATCTTCAAGCCGGCCGACTGCCAGTACCTGAACTACGAAGGCGAATACGCGGTGGTCATCGGCAAGACCTGCCGCAACGTGACGCCCGACGAGGCCTGGGACTACATCGAGGGTTTCTGCCCGGCGCTGGACATGGGCCTGCAGGATTTCCGCGACACCGACCAGGGCTCGATGCTGCGCGTCAAGGGCGCGGACAGCCTGCTGCCGATCGGCCCGGGCATCGTGCGCGGCGTGGACCTGTTCGCGCAGACCTTGCGCACCTACGTCAACGGCCGGGTGGTGCAGGAAGCGCACATCGGCGACGAGACGATCTGGGGTCCGCACTACGTGATCGCCGACATCGCGCGCCACATCACGCTGGTGCCGGGCGATGTGATCCTGATGGGCACGCCGTGCCACTCGCGTTCCGTCGATCCGGGGCATTACGTCGAATGCGAGATCACCGGCCTGGGACGGGTCGGCGGCACCGTGGTTGCCATCGATGCGCCTCGCGCTGCCGCGCTCGGCGTCGGTCATCAACCCACCGACACACCCGAGGTGCGACGCGTCGCGCTCGGTTTCGATGAACGCGTACCGGAGCAGTTCAAGGCCAACCTGCGCAAGTCCAAGGGAGAAACGACATGAAGGTCTGCATCATCGGCGCCGGTGCCATCGGCGGCTGGATCGGCGCGCGGCTGGCGGCGGCCGGCGTGGCCGTGAGCGCGCTTGCGCGCGGCGACACGCTGGCGGCCTTGCAACAACACGGCTGGCGGCTGCAGACCGCGGACGGCCTGGTCCAGGCCCCGGTCGCACAGGCCAGCGCGTCGGCATCCGACCTGGGCGTGCAGGACCTGGTCATCATCGCGGTCAAGGGCCCGGCGCTGGCCGCCGTGGCCCAGGGCCTGGCGCCGCTGCTGGGCCCGCAAACCCTGGTGTTGCCGGCGATGAACGGGGTGCCCTGGTGGTTCTGCAAGGGCCTGCCGGGTTTCGAGCAGCCGCTGGACAGCGTGGATGCGGGCGGCGAGATCGCGCGCCGGATTCCGTTCGAGCAGGTGCTCGGCTGCGTCGTGCATGCATCCACCGCGGTCGCGGAGCCGGGCCTGGTGCAACTCAGGGGCGGCAATGGCCTGATCGTCGGCGAGGCCGCCGGCGGCCGGTCCGAGCGGGCCCAGCGCGTGGTGGACCTGCTGGCGCGGGGCGGTTTCGACGTGACCCATGCCCCGGACATCCGCCATGCAATCTGGTACAAGCTGTGGGGCAACCTGACGATGAATCCGGTCAGTGCCCTCACCGGCGCCACGACCGACCGGGTGCTGGGCGACCCGCTGGTACGTGCGTTCTGCTCCCAGGCCATGGTCGAGGCGCAGGCCATCGGCGCACGTATTGGCTGCGCCATCGACGAGACACCGGAGGCACGCCATGCGGTCACCGCCAGGATGGGCGGCTTTCGCACCTCGATGCTGCAGGACGCGCAGGCCGGCCGCCAGCTCGAACTCGACGCCATCGTCGGCGTCGTGCACGAGATCGGCGGCCGGCTCGGCCTGCCGGTGCCGACCATCGGTGCCTTGCTCGGCCTGACCCGGCTGATGGCGCGCGGGCGCGGCCTGTATCCGGACGTGGCCGCGTAACGGGCGCTGCCGATGCAGGTACTGCGTTACCGCATCGCGCCGGAGGTCTTTGAGGCCCACCCGGACTACGTGCGTGGTGTTCTGGTGTTCGACCGGCTCGACAACCGCGGCGATGGCGCCGCCCTGGTGCCGTTGTTGCGCGAAGCCGAGCGGCAGCTGCGTGACACCGTGGCGGGCAACGTCGCCGAACATCCGCGCATTGCCGCCTGGCGCGAGGCCTATCGCCGCTTCGGTGCCAAGCCGTCCGAACACCGCAGCTCGATCGAGGCCATGGTGCGGCGTGTCGTGCAGCCGGGCGAGATTCCGTCCATCAACCCGCTGGTGAACATCGGCAACATCGTGTCACTGCGCCATCGGTTGCCGGCGGGTGTACATCCGCTGTCCCACGGGCACGACGCGCTGGAACTGCGCGCGGCGTTGCCGCCAGATGTGTTCACGCCGGCCGACGGCAAACCGGCCGAGTCACCGCCGCCCGGCGAGATCGTGTTTGTGGCCGGTCACGAGGTGTTGACCCGGCGCTGGACCTGGCGCCAGGCCCGGGGCACGCAGACGCTGCCGGAGACGACGCGGGTGTTTTTCAACATCGATGGCCTGCCACCGGCGACCGACGAACAGGTCCTGGCCGCGATGGACGATGTCGCGGCCCTGGTGCAGGCTCACTGCGGCGGTGTGCGTGTGGTGGCGGTGCGACTCGATGCCGCGCAGCCGCAGCTAGCGACCGATCTGCCCTGAGTGGACGCGCTGCATGCCGTCGATGCGGTGTGTGCGTCAACAGCGCTGTTCATCGAGACACGCGCGGGATGGCGCAAAGCAGGCGGCGAACCAGCGTCATTGCAGAGCGCGATGCGCCAGCTGCGCAATACTTGCCGCATCCACATGGAACAAGGCGCGCAAGGCGGCCCGCGTGTCGCTGCGACCGAACCCGTCCGTCCCCAGCGTGTGAAAGCCGCGGCCCGCGGGAACGAAGGCACGCACACTTTCCGGCACCGCCCGCACATAGTCGGTGGCGGCGATCACCGGGCCCCGGGTGTCGGCGAGCAGCCGGCTCAGATGACCCTGTTGCGCATGCGCCGCGCCATCCCGCGCCAGTTCACTCCAGCTGGTGACGCTGATCACCTCGGCCGCGATGCCTTGTTCGGCCAGCAGCGCCGCGGCCTTCACCACCTCGGTCAGGATGGCGCCCGAACCCAGCAGCGTGACGCGCTGCGCGTTGTCGGGTGATGCGCTCGCAAAGCGGTAGGCCCCGCGCAACACACCGTCGGCCGCGCCATCGGGCAGGCTGGGCTGCGCGTAGTTCTCGTTCATCAGCGTGATGTAGTAGAAGACGTCGCGCTGCTCGACCAGCATCTCGCGCATGCCGGCGTCCAGGATCACCGCCAGTTCGCCGGCGAAGGCCGGGTCCCAGGCCTTGCAGTTCGGGATCGTCGCGGCCACGAGGTGGCTGCTGCCGTCCTGGTGCTGCAGGCCCTCGCCGGCCAGCGTGGTGCGGCCCGAGGTGGCGCCGAGCAGGAAACCCCGCGCACGCTGGTCGGCGGCGGCCCAGATCGCGTCGCCGACCCGCTGGAAGCCGAACATCGAGTAGTAGATGTACAGCGGCAGCATCGCCAGGCCGTGCACGCTGTAGCTGGTGGCCGCGGCCGTCCAACTGGCCAGCGCGCCGGCCTCGCTGATCCCTTCCTCCAGGATCTGGCCGTCCAGCGCTTCGCGGTAACTCAGCACCGAGCCGATGTCCTCCGGCGCGTATTTCTGGCCCACGCTGCTGTAGATGCCGACCTGCTTGAACAGGTTGGCCATGCCGAAGGTGCGTGCCTCGTCGGCGACGATGGGCACGATGCGCGGGCCCAGCGCCGGGTCCTTGAGCAGGTTGCCCAGCATGCGCACGAAGGCCATCGTCGTGCTCATCGCCTTGCCGTCGGCCTGCAGCGCGAATGCGCTGGTGCTCTCGATGGCGGGGACCGGCACCACGTCGCAGCGGGTCTCGCGGCGCGGCATCGAACCGCCCAGCGCGGCCCGGTGTTCGTGCAGGTAACGCATCTCGGTGCTGTCCTCGGCCGGCTTGACGAATGCCAGGCCCTTGGCCTGTTCATCGCTCAAGGGCAGGTCGAAGCGGTTGCGAAACGCCAGCAGGTCGTCGCCGTCGAGTTTCTTCTGGCTGTGCGTCGTCATCTTGCCCTGGCCGGCGCTGCCCAGGCCGTAGCCCTTCTTGGTATGCGCCAGGATCACGGTGGGCTGGCCGCGGTGTGCCGCGGCGGCGGCATAGGCGGCGTGGATCTTCACCAGGTCGTGGCCGCCGCGCTTGAGACGGTCGATCTGCTCGTCGCTCAGGCCCATGGCCAGGCGCGCCAGCTCCGGATCCTGGCCGAAGAAGCTGTCGCGGTTGTAGCGCCCGTCCTTGGCGGCGAAGGTCTGCATCTGGCCATCGACGGTATTGGCAAAGGCGCGGGCCAGCGCGCCGGTGGTGTCGGCGGCGAACAAGCCGTCCCAGTCGCTGCCCCAGACCAGCTTGATGACGTTCCAGCCGGCACCGGCGAACAGCCGTTCGAGTTCGTCGATGATGCGCCCGTTGCCGCGCACCGGGCCGTCAAGCCGCTGCAGGTTGCAGTTCACGACCCACACCAGGTTGTCGAGCCTCTCGCGCGCGGCCAGCGTGAGCGCGCTCATGCTCTCGGGTTCGTCCATCTCGCCGTCGCCGAACACGCCCCAGACGGTACGGCCGGTGCAGTCGAGCAATTGCCGGTGCGACAGGTACCGCATGAAACGCGCGTGGTAGATCGAGCTGATCGGGCCGATACCCATGGATCCAGTCGGGAACTGCCAGAAGTCGGGCATCAGCCAGGGATGTGGGTAACTCGACAGGCCACGCGCGCCCGCGGCCTGGGCCGCGATCTCCTGGCGGTAATGCATAAGGTCGGTCTCGGTGAGCCGCCCTTCGAGGAAGGCGCGCGCATAAACGCCGGGCGCACTGTGTGGCTGGAAAAACACCAGGTCGCCGCCGTGGCGGGCATCGCGGGCATGGAAGAAATGGTTGAAGCCGACCTCGAACAGGTCCGCCGCGCTGGCATAACTGGCGATATGGCCACCGAGTTCGCCATAGGCCTGGTTGGCGCGCACCACCATCGCCAGCGCGTTCCAGCGCATCAGCGAACCCAGGCGCTCCTCGATCGCGAGGTCGCCGGGGAAGGGGGGCTGCTCCTGCGCCGCGATGGTGTTCACATAGGGTGTATTCAGCGCGGGTTGCCAGCCAATGCGTTCGTGACGCGCCAGGCGGCACAGTTCATCCAGGATCTGGCCTGCGCGTTGCGGGCCGTCGGCGGCCACCAGCGACAGGAAGGCGTCGCGCCATTCGGCGGTCTCGGCGGGGTTGTCGTCGATGCCCGGCAGGGCGTCGCGCAGGCGGTCGGGAACGGAGCGGAGGATGGCATTCATGATGCATCCAACTTTATGCTGGAGTTCGCCGCATGTGCTGCGCTTTCGCTATTCATGAGGCGCTAACGACGGCAGAATATGCCGCAGATGAAAGGAAATCCGGATGAACAGCCTCGACCGCAGCGATCTGCGCATTCTCGATGAACTTCAGCGCGACGGGTCGTTGACCAATGCCGAACTGGCACGGCGCATCGGCTTGTCGCCGTCACCGTGCCTGGCGCGGGTCAAGGCACTCGAATCCGCCGGTGTGATCCAGCGCTACGTGGCGCTGGCCAGCGCCGCGGCACTGGGCCTGGGGCTGACGGTGTTCATCTCGATCAGTCTCAAGACCCAGAACAAGGCCACGCTGGCCGAATTCGAGGCCGAGATCGCGCTGCACGACGAAGTCATGGAGTGTTACCTGATGACCGGCGACAGCGACTACCTGCTGCGGGTAGCCGTGACCGACATGGCGGCGCTGGAGCGTTTCATCCTCGAACGCCTGTCGCCGATACCGGGGGTCGAGAAGATCCGCTCGAGTTTTGCGCTCAAGCAGGTGCGTTACAAGACGGCGCTGCCGCTCGGGCACCTGTCCTGAGGCCACCGGCGCGCCACGTGTGGCCAGCCGTCGGCGCAGCCGGCTTCAGGCGGCCTGGGCGAACTGCGCGCGTACCTGCGCCTCGTGCGCCAGCAAGGCCTGGACGCTGGGCCGCTGTTCCATGCGCGTCTGGTGCGATGCGCAGTGGGCAAGGTCGGACAGGTCCAGCTTGAACATGCCGGCGCGGCGGAAGCACCAGTAGAAATACGCGTCGGCACAACCGAAACGTTCGAAGAACCAGTCGCGACCGGCCAGCATGTCGTTGGCGATCACCAATTGCTCGCGCAGCCCCTGTCCGCCGAGTTCGCGCACGTTGTCGGCGCTGCCTTCCAGCGTGCAGAAACGCTCCGGACGCGCCGACTGGGTGATGCGCGGATGAATGCCCGATGCGCACCAGGCCATCACCGAGATCGCCCGCACATGGTCCATCGGGTCCTGCGGCATCAGGCCGGCCTCTGGGAAGGTGCGCGCGATCCACAGCTGGATCGCCACGTTCTCGGTCAGGACCTGCCCGTCGACGATCAGCGTCGGCACCTTGCCCTTGGGATTGAGCCGCAGATAGTCCGGGTCGAGCTGCTGCTGGCGGGACATGTCGATGTTGCGCGTCTCGAACGTGGCGCCAGCTTCCGTGAGCAAGACGTAGGGGGCCAGCGAACAGGCGAACGGGCTGTAGGCGAGAGTGATGTGCATGGCGTCGGAGCTCCTGGAGGGACGGGGGATGGGGTGGCCCGGCGCCTGCTGCCGCGGTGCCGGACGGCACGCATCATAGTCCGCGACCGGACGCAGGGTGTCGCTGAGGCGTCTATGCGGCGGTCATGCCGCCATCGACCGGCAGCGTCACCCCCGTGATGTAGCTTGCCATGTCCGAGGCCAGGAATACCGCGGGCTGGGCGATTTCATCGGGCAGCCCCATGCGGCCCAGCGGTGTGCGTTGCATGAAGGCCTGCAACCGCACCGGGTCGGAACGGGTGGCGGCTGTCATCGGGGTCTCGATCACGCCCGGCGCGATGGCGTTGACCCGAATGCCGTCCTTGGCCAGGTCGGCCGCCATGGCCTGCGTCATCATCTTGACCGCGCCCTTGGAGCCGGAATAACCCAGGCATCCGCGTTGGGCGATGAGGGCGGCGCCCGAGGCGATGTTGATGACGCAACCCCGGGTCTGGCGCAGCGCCGGCAGGCAGGCGTGCAGCACATTGAAGCCACCCATCACGTTGACGTCGAACACCTTGCGGATGTTGTCGTGCGCCTGCGGGCTGTCGACGCCTTCGCGGATCAGGATGCCGGCGTTGTTGACCAGGATGTCGATGGCGCCAATTTCGTCGGCAACCTTGCGCGCAAGCGCCTGGCAGGCGGGCACGTCGGTGATGTCGAGGGCAAAGCCCCATGCCTTGCCGCCCCGGGCCTCGATGCTGGAGGCCGTCTGGGTACAGTCATCGACGGTCAGGTCGACCAGGATCACGCGAGCGCCGGCCTGGGCGTAGGCCAGCGCGATGGCACGACCGATGCCGGCGCCGGCTCCGGTGATCAGGGCCAGGTGTCCGGCGAGGGACGGTCGGTGCGTGTCGTCAGCAGCCATGGGTTTCTCCAATCGTGGTCAGGTGTCAGGTGGTGGGGCGGCTCGCCCTGCGCGCCAGGAAGGCATTGAGTTCACCAACGATGCCGCGCCGGAACACCAGCACGACGACGACGAACACGAAGCCTTGCACGATGAGAAGCGACTCGGCAAATGCGGACAGGCTGTTTTGCATGGTGACGACGACGATGGCACCGATCACAGGCCCCAGCATGGTTTGCAGGCCACCGACGATGCCCATCAGCAGTGCTTCGCCTGATGTGACCCAGCTCACGTCGGTCAGCGTCGCAATCTGGAACACCACCACCTTGAGCGAGCCGGCCAGGCCCGCCAGCGCGGCCGAAAGCGTGAAAGCCAGTAGCTTGTAGCGGTTGACCCGGTACCCCAGCGAGATCGCACGCGGCTCGTTGTCGCGGATCGCCGTGAGCACCTGGCCGAACGGCGAGTGCACGATGCGCCAGATCAGCCAGAACGCGGCCACGACCACCAGCATCACGACGTAATACAGCGCGGTGTCATCGGACAGGTCGACGATGCCCAGCAATGTGCCGCGCGGCACGTTCTGGATGCCATCTTCGCCACCGGTCAGTGGTGAACGCAGCGCGATGAAATACACGAGCTGGGCACACGCCAGCGTGATCATCGAGAACGCGATGCCCGCGCGCCGGATCGCCAGCGTACCGGTGACGACGCCGATCAACGCGGCGAATGTGGTGCCGAACACCACGCCCAGCGCCGGGTTCCAGGCCCAGACCTTGATGGCGTGGGCGGCTGCGTAGCCTGCCGAGCCGAAGAACATCGCGTGTCCGAAAGACAACAGGCCGACATAACCGACCAGCAGGTTCAGCGAAGCGGCCAGCAGCGAGAAACACAGCAGCTTCATCAGGAAGATGGGATAGGCGAACCAGGGCGCGAGCAGCAGTGCGCAACCGGCAACCAGCAGGAAGACGCGCGTCAGTTTGGGGTGGGATACAGCAGGAGACGTCATGGGGCGCGTGGTTCTAGTTCGTGTTGCCGAACAGGCCGTTGGGCCGCACGGCCAGCGTGAGCAGCATCGCCAGGAACACGACGATGCCGGCGAATTCGGGGAAGAACACCTTGGTCAGGCCTTCGATGACCCCCAGGCCGAAGCCGGCCACGATGGCGCCGACAATGGAGCCCATGCCGCCGATCACGACGACGGCGAAGACCACGATGATCAGGTTCGTACCCATCAGCGGATTGACCTGGTAGATGGGCGCAGCCATCACGCCGCTGAAGCCGGCCAGGCCGACGCCCAGGCCGTAAGTCAGCATCAACATGCGCGGCACGTTGATGCCGAAGGTGCGCACCAGCTGCGGATTCTCGGTGGCGGCGCGCAGGTAGGAGCCGAGCTTGGTGCGTTCGATGGTGTACCAGGTCGCCAGGCAGACCGTCATCGACGCAGCAATGACCCAGAGCCGGTACCAGGGCAGGAAGGCGAAGTCGGTGTCCAGCCCGCCCGCGATCGGGTTGGCATAAGGTTGGCCGGTGGAGCCGAACTGCAGGCGGAACGCGCCTTCGAGGATGAGCGCGAAGCCGAAGGTCAGCAACAGCGCATAGACATGGTCCAGGTGGTAGAGCCGGCGCAGCATGGTGCGCTCGAGCACGATGCCGAAGCCGCCTACCAGCAGCGGTGTCAGCAGCAGGGCCCACCAGTAGTTGATGCCGCCATACTCGAGCAGCGCCCAGGCCACGAAGGCGCCGAGCATGTATTGCGCGCCGTGGGCGAAGTTCACCACGTGCAGCATGCCGAAAATGATGGCCAGGCCCAGGCTCATCAGGGCGTAGAAGGATCCGTTGATCATGCCGACCAGCAACTGGCCGACAAAGGCAGCCATCGGAACACCGAACAGGGTTTCAGGCATCGGGAGTGTCTCTCAGGAAGAACCCGGCTCTTGGTCAGATGCCGAGCAATGATTCGATGCGCGCACGATCGGTGTCGATGGCATCACGGTCGAATTGCGATACCACGCGACCTTCCTCTACCACGTAGAAGCGGTCGGCCACGCGGGATGCGAAGCGGAAGTTCTGCTCGACCATCAGGATGGTGAAGCCGCGCTCTTGCAGCAGCCGTATCGTCTGTCCGATCTTCTCGACGATCACCGGTGCCAGGCCCTCGGTGGGTTCGTCGAGCAGCAGCAGCTTGGCGCCGGTGCGCAGGATGCGCGCGATGGCCAGCATCTGCTGTTCGCCGCCCGACAACCGGGTGCCCGGGCTGGTGCGGCGTTGCAGCAGGTTCGGGAACAGTTCGTAGATCTCCTTGACGCCCATGCCGCCGGGCATCAGCACCGGTGGCAACAGCAGGTTCTCCTCGACGTTGAGGCTGGCGAAGATGCCGCGCTCCTCCGGGCAATAGGCCACGCCCAGACGGGCAATGGCCTCGGGCGTCATGCCGGTGGTCGACCGGCCGTTGACCGTGATCTCGCCGCCGCGCCGGGTCAGCAGCCCGACCACGGCACGCAGGCTGGTGGTCTTGCCGGCGCCATTGCGTCCGAGCAGGCACACCACCTCGCCGCGGCGCACCTGGAAGTCCACGCCGTGCAAGGCCTGGGTCTCGCCGTAGAAGCCGGTCAGGCCGCGCACCTCCAGGCAGATCTCGTTCCGGTTTGCGTCAGTCATGGGCGCCTCCGACATAGGCGTCGATCACGCGCGGATCGCGCGAGACCTCGTCGTAGTTGCCTTCGGCGAGGATCTCGCCTGCCTGCAGCACCGTGATGCGGTCGCACAATTCGGCCACCACCTTCATGTTGTGTTCCACCATCAGCACCGTGCGCTGGCGGGCCACTTCGGCGATCAGCCGGGTCACCGGGCCGATGTCCTCGTGGCCGAGCCCGGCAATCGGCTCGTCGAGCAGGATCAGCTCCGGGTCCAGCGCCAGCGTCGTGGCCAGTTCCAGTGCCCGCTTGCGGCCGTACGGCAGGTCGGCGGCGATGTGGCCCTGGTAAGGCTCCAGGCCGACAGCGGTGAGCAGTTCCAGCGCGCGTGCGTCATGGCGCTCCAGCACCCGGTCGCTGCGCCAGAATGCGAAACTCCCGCCACTCTTGCGCTGCAGCGCGACCCGCACGTTGTCGAGCACGCTCATCTGGCCGAACACCGCCGAGATCTGGAACGACCGCACCAGGCCGCTGGCGGCCACGCTGGCCGGGTCGCTGCGGGTGATGTCGCGACCGTTGAAACGGATGCGTCCGGCGCTCGGGGAGAGAAAGGTGGTCAGCAGATTGAAGCAGGTGGTCTTGCCGGCGCCGTTGGGCCCGATCAGCGCATGGATGCTGTGGCGCTTGACGCGCAGCGACACGTCCCGCACGGCATGGAAGCCCCGGAACTGCTTGCTCAGACCCTCGGTCTCCAGGATGTAGTCGCTGCTCACACGAGTGCCCGGTCGTCGAAACGGGTCTCCGGCAATCCGCGCACGCCCAGACCGTGAAAGGCAAACAGCGCGCCGCCGTCCGGGTGGTCGGTCTTCATCAGGTTGCCGGTGTTGCTCAGGCTGGTGACATACAACACGTCCAGCTCCGGGCCGCCGAAGCACGGGCAGCTGGGGAAGGGCGTGGGTACGTCGAGCAACTGCATCAGGCTGCCATCGGGCGCATAACGCCCGAGCTTGCCGGCCTGCACCAGCGCCACCCACAGGCAGCCCTCGGCGTCGACCGTCGCGCCGTCGGGCGCAGAGCCCTGCGCCCGGGTGTTCATCAGCGCGCGCGGCGTGCCCAGCGCGCCGGTGTCGGGGTCGTAGCCGGCGGCGCGGACTTCGTCGCTCATGCTGTCGGCGAAATACAGCGTGCGGCCGTCCGGGCTGAAGCAGGTGCTGTTGGCCAGCGCAATGCCCGGCACCAGTTCGTGGACCGTGCCGTCGGTATCCAGCCGGTAGAACGCGCCGTCGCGGTCATGGCGGCCGACCACCAGCGAGCCGGCGATGAAGCGGCCCTGGCGGTCGGTGCGGCCGTCGTTCATGCGGATGTCGCCGGCCTTGTGCGTCACCTTGGCCACGGGTGTGACGGCGCCGGTGCGGGGATCCAGCAGGTGGAAACCGTCGGCCAGCGCCAGCAGGATGCGGCCGGTTTCGGTCAGCGCGATCGAGCCTACGTCACTGGGCAGCGGCCATTCGGTGCGGCCGCCGCTGGCGGGGTGCAGGCGGCGCACCACGGGCGCCTTGGAGTCGATCCAGTACAGGCAGTCGTCCCGGCTGTCCCACAGGGGGCATTCGCCAAGGCGGTCGCGGGTCGGGCTGACGATGGTCGGTGTGTTCATGCGAGTGTCCTGTCGCGGGCGGCGGTACGGATGGGATCGGCCACCGGTGCGCGGCGCTGCAGCCACATGCGGTATTGCCTGGGCCAGCTGGCGTAGTCGTCGTTGGCGCCCAGTGCGATTTCGGCGTGTACCGCCCAGTTGGGATTGAAGAGAGCCTCGCGTCCGATGGCGACGAGGTCGGCCTGGCCTTGGGCCAGGTAGTTTTCCGCATGCCGCGGATCGATGATCAGGCCCACGCCCATGGTCATGATGCCGGTCGCCGCGCGGATGCGCTGCGCCATGTCGGCATTGAACTCCAGGCCACGCGCAATACGCTTGCCTTCGGTCGGGTAGCTGGAAATGCCGCCGCCCGAGGAGCAGTCGAGCACGTCCACGCCGCGGCTTTGCAGCGCGCGCACCAACGTGATGGTTTCGTCGAGTTCGAAGCCGCCGTCCCGCGGGTCGGCCAGCGACACGCGCCAGAACAAGGGCAGTGCCTCGGGCCAGTGGCGGCGTACGGCCTCGGCCACTTCCAGCGCGAAGCGGTGGCGGTCGGTGCCGTAGGGGTCCTGGCGCCGGTTGGATACCGGATGCAGGAACTGGTGCACCAGATAGCCGTGTGCGCCGTGGATCTCCAGCGCCTGGAAGCCGGCGTCGTGCGCACGCCGGGCCGCATCGCCCCAGGCCTGCACGATGCGCCTCACCTCGGTGGTGTCGGGCTCCTGCGGCACGCGCCAGCCGGGTCCGACCGCCAGCGCACTCGGTGCCACGGTCGGCCATGCGGCTTCGCCGCGGGCCGCGTCCGCGTCGTTGAGCGGCCCATGGCCCTCCCACCATTTTTGCAGTCCGGCCTTGCGGCCGCAATGGCCGAGCTGGATGCCGGCCACGGCGCCGCTGGCCTGCACGGCACGTGCGACCCGTGCCAGCGGCTCGACATGGTCGTCGTGCCACAGGCCCAGGTCTCCGTGCGTATTGCGTCCGCGCTGCTCGACCGCGCTGGCACCGACGAACACGATGCCCGCCCCGCCCATGGCGAATCGCGCCATATGGGCCAGGTGCCAGTCGTTGGCACAACCATCGACCGCCGAATACTGCTGCATCGGCGAGATCGCCACGCGGTTGCGTGCGTTGACGCCGCGCAGCGGCAGGGGAGTGAATAGCTGGGGTCGGGACATCATGCGCCTGTTACGGCTTCTTGACGAAGTCGCAACCGCCTTCGGCCATCGGACGGAAAGCCTGCGCCGCGGGAATCGGCGTACCGACCTTGTAGTAGTCGTACTTGATCTTCGTGAGTTCTGGCGCCTTGACCTCCACCGGGTAGATCGGGCGCATCACCTGCCCGTCTTCGCGGATGGAGACGTTCTTCATCGTCAGGTCGTTGATCGGCATGGCCTTCATCTTGGCGATGACCGCCGGGCCGGCATCCGTGCCGGCGGCCTGGACACCCTTGAGGTAATGCGTCATCGCGCTGTAGACGCCGGACTGGATGTAGGTGGGGATCACGCCGTTGTGGCGTTCCATGAAGCGCTTGCTGAAGTTGCGCGAATCCTCGTCGCGGTTCCAGTAGAACGGCACCGTGAAGTTCAGGCCCTGGGCGATGTTCTGCCCCATGGCGGTCACGCTGTTGATCGTCATGCCGAACACGCTGAGCGACTGGCCGCCCTTGGCGATACGGAACTCGGCGGCCTGCTTGAGCGTGTTGGCCACGTCGGCGCCGGCATTGATCACAATGATGCCCTTGGCACCGCTGGCCTGGGCCTGCAGCAGGTAGGAGGAGAAGTCGGTGCCGCCCAGCGGGTGCTTGACCGAGCCCAGCACCTTGCCGCCGGCCGCCTCGATGAAGCGGGTCGACTCGGCCTGCATGGCCGCGCCGAAGGCATAGTCGACGGTGATGAAGTAGAAGGTCTTGACGCCGGCCGCGATCAGGCCCTGCACGCCGGCCTTGGGCAGGCTGTAAGAGTCGACCAGGAACTGGATGCTCATCGGCGAGCAGGATGCGCCGGTCAGGGCCGAGGTGACGGTGCCGGCGATCAGGTAGGGCTTCTGCTTCTCCTTCATCAGCGCCTGGATACCCAGCGCAATGGCCGAGCCCGAGCCGCCGATGATGGCGTCGACCTTGTCGTTGTCCAGCCAGCCGCGCGCGGCATTCAGGCCGACGTCGGGTTTGTTCTGGTCGTCGGAGATCAGCACCTCGACCGTCTTGCCGTTGACCTTGCCGCCGAAGTCCTCGATCGCCATGCGCGCGGCGAGCACCGAGCCGGGGCCGCCGTTGTCGGCGTACGGGCCGCTCATGTCGCCCATGACTCCGACGCGGATGACGTCGTCGGATATCTGCGCCTGCGCGGTGCCGGCAAGTGCCAGGGATGCGCTCAGCGCTGCGGCGCAGACGGTCGCCAGGCGACGGTTGGATCGGGTAGCGTGTTGCATGGAAGTCTCCTCGTGAGGGTAGGTGGGGGGGGAAGGGAACGGAAATGCCGTCGGATCAGGCCTTCTCGCCGGCCCAGGAGGGCAGCGACAGGATCTGCTTGGCCAGGATGTTGCGCTGGATCTCGTTCGATCCACTGAAGATGGCCGGTGCGCGCGAGTCCAGGTATTGGTTCATCACGTCGATGCGCTCGCCGTCGATGTCGACGTCGTCGCTCTCGCTGCCGTGGTCACCGGCCAGTTGGACCAGCTCGTCGGTGATGCGCTGGTAGGTCTCGGTACCCCAGACCTTCAGGTAGGACACCTCGGAGCCCAGCTGCTCGCCGGCGCGCAGGCGCCCGACGAAGAACTCGAAGGCGGACTTGAGGTCGCGCACGTCGAGAACCAGCGTGGCGTAGCGATCGCGGAAGCCGCCTTTTTCCATGGCCTGTGTGACCTTGGCGAGCCGGTCGAGCTGGCCCAGCGCGTATTCGCATTGGCGCGGCGTGCCGAAATAGATGCGTTCGTTGCGCAGCAGCGAATTGGCCACGGTCCAGCCGTCGTCGATGTTGCCGACCACGTTGCCGACGGGTACGCGCGCCGCGTCGAAGAACACCTCGCTGAACTCGCCTTCGCCCTTGAGGTTGACGATGGGGCGCACCGTGATGCCGGGGGTGCGCAGGTCGATCAGCACGAAGGTGATGCCGCGCTGGCGCCGGCCTTCCGGCATGCTGGTGCGAACCAGCGCAAACATCCAGTTCGAGCCGCTGCCCAGCGTGGTCCAGATCTTCTGGCCGGTGATGACGAGCTCGTCGCCGTCGCGTTCGGCGCGGGTGCGCAGGCTGGCCAGGTCGGAGCCGGCATTGGGTTCGGAGTATCCCTGGCACCACATGTTCTCGCCGTTGAGGATGCGCGGCAGGTGGAAGGCGATCTGCTCGGGCGTGCCGTAGTGCAGCAGCAGCTGGCCGACGACCAGTCCGTGGTCAGGGATGCGCGCGCATCCATGGCGGGTCATTTCCTCGTAGTAGATGACCTGCTTGGCGGCGCTCAGGCCCATGCCGCCGTGCTCCTTGGGCCACGCCGGGGCCAGCCAACCCTTGCGCGACAAGGCCTGGTACCAGTCGGAGATGTCGCTGTAGAACGCGCGCTTCTTCATGAAGCGCTTGGCGGGCGGGTAGTTGGCGGCGATCCAGCGTGCCATCACCTGGCGAAAGCGCTCGTCGGGCAACGCAGCCATGTCGGTGATGGCATCGTCGTCCTGCGCCTCGCCAGCCGCGGCTGTGGTGCTGGCGGCGCCGTCCTCCAGCAGGGCGGCGCCGGTGCGCAGCACGGTGTCGAGATAGCGGCAACGTTGCCATTGGGCATTGCCCAGCCAGGCCGACAAGGCCAGCGCGCGCTTGAGGCACAGGCCGATGTCGGACTCGTCGGCGATACCCATGGCGCCGTGCAGGTGGATGGCGGCCTTGGACACGAACAAGGCGGCGCTCGACGCGCGCGCCTTGGCCGCGCTGACGGCCAGCGCCAGCACCGGTTCCACGGCGCCGGACTGCAGCAGCTGCAAGGCGTTGTCGGCGGCCGCGTGGGCCAGCTGGCCCTGCATCCACATGTCGACCATGCGATGCTGCAAGGCCTGGAAGGTCGCGATCGGACGGCCGAACTGCACGCGTTGACCGGTGTAGGCGATGGTGGTCGCCAGGGCGGTGTCGAGTACGCCGATCAGTTCGTACGCGCACAGCAGCCGGGCCAGTTCGATGCCCCGGCGCAAAGCCGTTTCGACCTCGGGGCCGCGCGCGAGCAGGGCCTGCGCCGGCAGCGTGAGCCCATCGAGCGCGAGCGTGCCCAGTCCTTGTGCGTCCACCGTGGAGGTGATCTGCAGCGACGTGCCGACCGTGTCCCTGGCGATCCACAGCAGGATCGGCACGCCCTGGCGGTCCCGGGCGTTGACGATGAAACCGTCGGCAGCCGCGGCGCCCGCAATGAAGCGCTTGGCGGCCCCATCGAGCTGCCAGCGTGCATCGTGTTCGGTCGCCTGCAACCGGCTTGTCGACGGATCGTATTCGCCGGCCTGTTCCTGCCAGGCCAGCGCCGCGATGCAACTGCCTTGCGCCACCTGCTCGAGCAGTGTGGCCACGCCCGCATGGGCTCGCAGCGGCGCCAGGGCTTGCACCGCCAGCACTGCGGCGGCCACGAAGGGCTCGGGCGCCAGGCCGCGGCCCAGCTCGCCGGCGATGACGGCCGCTTCGGCGGGGCCGAGTCCGCTGCCGCCGCATGCCTCGGGCACCAGCACGCCGCACCAGCCGGATGCGGCCATTTCCTGCCAGACGCCGCGGTCGAGTGCCTGGCCGCTGTCGCGCAGGCGGCGCAGACGGGCAGCGCCGGGTTGGCGGGCATGGAAGGCCTGCACGCTGTCGCGCAGCAGGGATTGAACGGATTCGGCGTCGGTCATGCGGCGTCTGTCGGCAGTCGGTAGGAGCGGAACTGCTCGCGCAGCTTGAGTTTTTGCAGCTTGCCGGTGGCGGTGTGCGGCAGTTCGTCGACCGTGACGACATCGTCGGGCAGGCACCACTTGGCGACCTTGCCGTCCATGAAGGCCAGCATCTCGTCGCGGGTGACCGATTGCCCGTCCTTGGTGCACACCAGCAGCAGCGGGCGCTCCTGCCAGCGGCTGTGCGCCACGCCGATCACGGCGGCCTCCTTGACCGCCGGGTGGCCGACGGCAATGTTCTCCAGGTCGATGGACGAGATCCATTCGCCGCCGGACTTGATGACGTCCTTGGAGCGGTCGGTGATCTGCACGAAGCCGTCCGCATCCAGCGTGGCGACATCGCCGGTGGGGAACCAGCCGTCGGCATCGAGCACCTCGCCGCCTTCACCGCGGTAGTACCCGGCCGCGACCCAGGGGCCGCGTGCCTTCAGGTCGCCGAACGCCTTGCCGTCGTGCGGCAGCGCCTGGCCGTCTTCGCCGAAGATCTCGATCTCGACACCGAAGATGGCGCGCCCCTGCTTGACCTGCAGGTCGAAGCGCTGCTCCAGCGGCAGTGCGCGGTGCTTGTCCAGCAGGTTGCCGATGCTGGCCAGCGGGCTGGTCTCCGACATGCCCCAGGCATGGATCAGGTAGGCCCCCAGCAGCGTCTCGAATTTCTCGATCATCGCGCGGGGTGCGGCCGAACCGCCGACGACGACCCGCTTGAGCGCCAGCTCCGTCAGGTCCAGTGTGGCCTGGTTGCGCTCGATGTAGTCGAACAGGCCCAGCCAGACCGTAGGCACACCGAGCGAGAAGTTGCACCGTTCTTCGCGCAGCAGGCGGTAGATGTTGTCGCCGGCCAGGCCGGGGCCGGGCAGTACCAGCTTGGCCCCGCACATGGCGCCGGCGTACGGCACGCCCCAGGCGTTGACGTGGAACAGCGGCACGACCAGCAACACGCTGTCGCGCGCCGACAGCGCCAGGCCGTCGGCGGCGCAGGCGGTCCAGGAGTGAAGCATCGTTGAGCGGTGGCTGTACAGCACGCCCTTGGGATTGCCGGTGGTACCGGACGTGTAGCACAGCGAGGACGCGGTGTTCTCGTCGAACGTCGGCCAGCGGTACTCGGGCGAGGCCGCATCGAGCAGGTCTTCGTAACACAGCAGGTTGGGAACGGCGATGTCCGGCATCTGCGCGCGCGTGCACAGGGCCACGAAGCCCTTGACCCGCGGCAGCTGCGGCGCGACCTGCTGCACCAGCGACGCGAAGCTGGTGTCGAAGAACACGTAACCGTCGTCGGCGTGGTTCAGGATGTAGCTGACCTGCTCGGGGAACAGGCGCGGATTCACGGTATGGAGCACCGCGCCCATGCCGGAGACGCCGAAATACATCTCCAGGTGGCGGTGGGTGTTCCAGGCCAGCGTCGCGACCCGGTCGCCCTGCCGCACGCCCAGTGCCTGCAGCGCGTTGGCAAGTTGTTTGGCGCGCGTGCGAATGGTGCGCCAGTTGCTGCGGTGCATGCTGCCGTCGACCAGGTGCGAGACGATCTCGCGCTCGCCGTGGTAGGCCGCGGCATGGTCGATCAACCCGGACAGCAGCAGGGGGCGGTTTTGCATCAATCCCATCATGGGTGCGTGTTTCCTTGGTTTCAGTGGTAACTGCGGCCGCCATCGACGGCCAGCACGACGCCGGTCACGAACGATGACTCGGCACTGGAGAGGTAGAGCGCCGCCTGGGCGATCTCGACGGGTTCGCCGATGCGGCCCAGTGCATACCGCGGGCCGACCTGGTCGCGCAGCACCTCGGCCGAATAACCGGTGCGCACCATCGGCGTGTCGATCGCACCAGGGCAGATGGTGTTGACGCGCACGGTCGGGGCCCATTCCAATGCAATGGACTTGGAGAACGCGATCACGCCGGCCTTGGACGCGGCGTAGGCGCTGCGGCGCGCAAACGGCTGCAGTCCCTGGCCCGACGACAGGTTGACGATGGTGGAGCCCTGGGCATCCCGCAGATACGCCAGGCAGGCCCGGCACACGATGAAGCAGCCGGTGAGGTTGACGTCCAGCACCTTGCGCCAGTCGCCCAGCGAGACCTGGTCGGCCCAGTCGGTGTTGGCGATGCCGGCGGCGTTGACGACGCCGTCCAGGCCGCCGAGGCTGCCGACGGCGCAAAAGACCGCGGCCTCGACACTGTCAGGGTCGGTGACGTCGGCCTCCAGCACCAGGGCGCGTTCATGCTCCGGTGCGGGGCCAGGCCAATGCCGATCCAGCATCGCGACCGAGGCGCCGGCGGCCAGGAACAGCTGCGCGACGGCGCTGCCGATGCCGGAAGCGGCGCCCGTGACCAGGATCCGTCGTCCGGCCAGCCGGCCGTTGGCGGCGGCCATGGCCTGCTGCAGGTCCATCGGGGGGTGCTTGGCGGGTGCGTGCATGGCCTACTGCACCCGGATGTTTTTTTCCTTGATGATCCGGCCCCACTTGACGGCTTCGGCCTGCAGGTAGGATGCGAATTCGGCCTGGGTGTTGACCACCGGCTGCACGCCGCCGTTCACGATGGCCTCGCGCATGCCCGCAGTCTCGAGCACCGCGCGGATGTCGCGGGCCAGCTGGTCCTGCACGGCCCGTGGCGTGGCCTGGGGCAGCAACAGTCCGAACCAGCTGCCGGACGAAAACTGGGCCAGTGCCGGTACCCCGGCCCGTGCGATCGGGGTCAGCTCCGGCGCCTGCGGTGCGGTCTCCATCGCAGCCACGCCCAATGCCTTGAGCTTGCCGGTCTTGACATGGGCCAAGGTGGCGACCGAGTCGAACAAGGCCTGGACCTGCCCGCCCAGCAGATCGGTGATGGCCGGGCCATTGCCACGATAAGGCACATGGGTGATCTCGGCACCGACCATGGTCGAGAACAGCTCGGCCGCGATGTGCGGACTCGAGCCGTTGCCCGATGAGGCGAACGTCATCGGCGTCTTGCTGCTCTTCATGTATTGCACCAGTTCCCCGATGGTGTTGGCGGGAACGGACGGGTGCACATACAGCACCGACGGCGCTGTCGCGACCAGCGCCAGCGGCGCCAGGTCCTGTGGCTGGTAGGGCAGGTTGGGCACCAGGAACTGGCTGGTCACGAAGCCGAAGCTGGTCATCAGCAGCGTGTGGCCGTCGGCCGGCGCGCGGGCCACGGCCGCATTGCCGATCACGGTTCCGCCGCCGGCGCGGTTCTCGACCACCACCGACTGCTTCCAGCGCTCGGACAGCCGGGCCGACAGCGCACGCGCCAGCCCGTCGGTCAGGCCGCCGGCGGAATAGGGGACAACGATGGTCACGGGCCCATTGGGAAACGTTTGTGCCAACGCAAGGCTCGGGCTCAGGGCGAGCAGCGACACCAGGCAGGCGCGACGCAGCAGGGAAGTCAGCATGGGAGGGGCTCCAATCAGATAGTTCATCAGCATCTACTTGCCGGCCGGTAAGTAGATGGAGCGATGATAGAGCATGATTCAGGTGTATTTCTCAGGGGAAACCATTAGATGTCAGCGCATCTTTTCGATTCCCGTCTGGCGCAGGCTGCAGTTTGGGCAACGTGGATGTGTCGCGGCGGATCGCCCGTTGTGCGAATAAATCCTTATCCGACAACAACTTGGATCTTCGGAGTCACATGCATGACAGTGATTGTCATGGGTTTGTTTTCTAATTTGACCTGCCGGTTAGTATAATTTCTGCAAAACCTCACAACCAGACGATCGACCCATGACAGATCTTTGTTTTCCACGCCGTTGTCCATGGCCCTGCCTGCGCGTTGCAGCGTCCAACGCCTCTGTGGGCAGGAGGGCAGTCCAGTGAGCCTGTTCGACAGCCAGGCCGACGCAGCTTTTCGCCAGGAGGTGCGTCGTTTTTGTGCGGACAACGTGCCGGCCGAACTGCGTGCCCGCGTGCGTTCCGGCCTGCGACCGACGCCTGCGCAATTCCGCGAGTGGCAATCGATCCTGTACCGCCAGGGTTGGGGCGCGCCGTCCTGGCCGACGCAATACGGCGGCACCGGATGGTCTCCGGTGCAATTGCACATCTTCGAGCAGGAGTCCGCCGCTGCCGACGCGCCGCCGCAATACCACCAGGGCCTGGAACTGATCGGCCCGATCCTGTTCACCTACGGCACGCCCGAGCAGAAGGAGCACTACCTGCCGCGCATCCTGTCGGGTGAGCACTGGTGGTGCCAGGGTTACTCCGAGCCGCAGGCGGGATCCGACCTGGCGGCGTTGCGCACCCGGGCCGAACGCCAGGGCGCGCATTACCGGGTCAACGGCCAGAAGCTGTGGACCAGCTACGCCCACGAGTCCGACATGATGTTCTGCCTGGTGCGCACCAGCGACGAGGCGCGCCGCCAGAATGGCATTTCGCTGCTGTTGGTCGACATGCGCTCGCCGGGCATCACCGTGCGGCCGTTCGCGACGCTGGACGAGCAGACCCATGTCACCGAGGTCTTCCTTGATGACGTCATGGTGCCGGTGACGCAACTCGTCGGAGACGAAGGCAAGGGCTGGAGCTACGGCAAGGTGCTGCTGGATCGGGAGCGCGCGCTCACGGCCACGCTGGGCGTGCGGCTGCGACGCCAGCTCGAATACGTGCGCGCACAGGCGGCACGGGGTGGCGACGGTGCGCCGCCGCTGCTCGAGAGCACCCACTTCCGGTCCCGGCTCGCGCAACTGGAGGTGGAGGTCACGGCGATCGAATACATGGGCTTGCGTGCGCTGGCCGACAACGTGTCCGGCGTCGATGCCGGCCCGCGCGGCTCCATGCTCAAGATCCGCTGGTCCGAGCTTTTGCAGCGGGTGAATCTGCTGTGGGTCGACGCGACGGGTTACGAGGCGGCCCGTTTCCGTTCGGCCGATCCCGCGCAACAGGAGGTCGACGAGGCGTCCTACGGCCCCATGAGCGCGTATCTGCACAGCCGGGTCACCACGATCTACGGTGGTGCCAACGAGGTGCAACGCAACATCATCGCGCGCCGCGCACTCGACCTGTAGGACACCATGCAATTCTCATTGACTTCCGAACAACAGATGCTCGCCGACAG
Source organism: Comamonadaceae bacterium G21597-S1 (assembly GCA_027214345.1). Classification (GTDB taxonomy): domain Bacteria; phylum Pseudomonadota; class Gammaproteobacteria; order Burkholderiales; family Burkholderiaceae_C; genus CAISIP01. Next base: position 48,366 of record JAPWHR010000002.1, on the reverse strand, counting down.
CGTGCATCGATTCGTGCGTGAACACCATCGCTTCGACCAGTGGCATGCCCAGGCCATCGCCGGCCATGCGTTCCATGAAGCGAACTGGCAACACATGGCCGACATGGGCTGGCTGGGGTTGGGCATTGCGCCCGAGCACGGCGGCATCGGCGCCACGCCCGTCGAAACCATGTTGCTGATGGACGCATTCGGGCGCGGCCTCGTGCGCGAGCCCTATGTCAGCAGCTGCGTGCTCGCGGCACGGCTGCTGGCCGACGCTGACCATGACCGGACGCCGGCCTTGCTCGAGGGTATTGCCGCGGGCACGGTGCGATTGGCGGTGGCGCTGGCGGAGCCAGAAGGGCGCTTCAGCCTGCAGCACGTGGGCACCACCGCGCAACGCACGGGCGGCACGTACACCTTGCAGGGCCGCAAGTCCTGGGTGCCCGATGCGCGTTCGGCCCAGTGGTTGCTGGTGCCTGCCCGCACCTCCGGCGCGGTTGCCGACCGTGCGGGTATCAGCCTGTTCCTGGTGCCGGCCGATGCACCCGGGCTGCACATGGAGCATTACCGCGGCGCCGACCACAGCCATGCCAGTCGGCTGTTCCTGTCGGACCTGTCGCTGCCGGCCAGCGCCCTGCTCGGCGCGCCCGGGCAGGCACTGGCCTTGCTGGAGCGCGCGGTCGATCACGCCATCGCGGCGCGACTGGCCGAGGCCTGTGGCGCGATGGACGCGGTGCAGGCGATGACGCTGGACTACATCAAGACACGCAAGCAGTTCGGTGTTGCCATCGGCAACTTTCAGGCCCTGCAGCACCGCATGGTCGATATGGCCATCGCCTGCGAGGAAGCCCGATCCATGCTGAACCATGCCACCGACAGTCTGGCCCTGTCGACCGCCGCGCGACGGCGGGCGGTTTCGGCCGCCAAGGCCCGTGTAGGGCAATGCGCCCTGTTCGTCGGCCACGAGGCGATCCAGCTGCACGGTGGCATCGGCACCAGCGATGAACTGGTGGTGAGCCACTATCTCAAGCGGCTGGTGATGATCGACCTCGCCTTCGGCAACAGCGACTACCACCTGTCGCGGGTGGCCGACAGCATTTCCGCCGCGCCAACGGCGGAACCCGCCACGGCGCTGCACCTGGAACTGGGGGTCGCATGATGCCCCCCGCCGTGGCGCACTGGAACCTCGCCGACATGTTCGATGCGGTAGCACGCACGGTGCCAGCCGACCGTCCGGCCATCGTGCAAGGCGATCGGACCGTCACCTGGGGCGATCTCGATGCCCGCAGCAACCGGCTGGCTCGGGCTCTGATGGCGGCAGGTCACCAGCCCGGAGAGCGCGTCGGCTTCCTGTCGCGCAATCATCCGGGCTATATCGAAGGATTCATCGCCTGCCTGAAGGCGCGGCTGATCCACGTCAACCTGAACTACCGCTACACGCTCGACGAGATCGCCGGGGTCATGGAGGACGCCGGAGCCACGGCCATCTTCTATCACCAGGAGTCAGGCCGGCATATCGCGCCGCTGCAGGCACGCATGCCGGCACTGCGCACCCGCATCTGCGTCAGCGGCGCCCATCCCGATGCCAGTGCGGCTCTCGACGACTGGGCCGACACCGGCGATGCGTCGCCACTTGATATCGAGCGTGCCGACGACGATCCGTTGCTGCTGTATACCGGCGGCACCACCGGTCGTCCCAAGGGCGTGATCTGGCCTGGCAACCGCTACCGTGCCTGCCAGCTGGAATCGCCGCTGGTGCAGCATCGCCCCGCCAACCTGGCCGAGCACCTGGACATCGTTGTCGCGCAGAACGGGGCCGGGCGAGTTGTGCCCGCGTGCCCGTTGATGCACGGCGCCGGCATCAGCTCGACGCTGTCCGAACTGCTCGGTGGCGGGACAGCCCTGTTGCTGCAGGGCACCTCTTTCGATCCCGACGAGTTGTGGCAGCTGGCCCAGGATGGTGGCGCGAGCCGCGTCCTGATCGTCGGCGACGTGTTCGCCCGCCCCATGCTGCGTGCGCTCGATGCGCAGCCGGACAAGTACCGGCTCGACGGTGTCAAGGTGATCAGCTCGGCCGGCCTGATGTGGAGCGAAGAGGTCAAGAAGGGCCTGCTGCGCCACATGCCGTGGCTGCTGCTGGCCGACATCTACGGCGCCTCCGAAGCCTCCGGTCTCGGCTACACGGTGTCCACGCTGGGCAAAGTCATGCCGACCGGGCGATTCAACCCGGGGCCGCAGACCGTCGTCATCGGCGAGGACGGCCATCTGGTGGCGCCCGGCGTGGCGGCGGAAGGCTGGCTGGCCCGGGGCGAGCCGCTGCCGCTGGGGTACCACGGCGACGCGAAGAAGACCGCCGAGGTGTTCCGGATCATCGACGGGGCACGTTACGCGATGCCCGGTGACTGGGTGCGTCGCAACGCCGACGGCACGATGCAGCTGCTCGGGCGCGGCAGCCTGGTCATCAACACCGGCGGCGAGAAGGTGTTCGTCGAGGAGGTGGAAGAGGCGCTCAAGCAGCTGCCCGCGGTGGCCGACGCGCTGGTCGTCGGTCTGCCGGACGAGCGCTGGGGCAGTACCGTCGCCGCGCTCGTGACCCTGCACGGCCCAGGCGAGCCCGACCTGCCACGCTGGCGGGAGGCCATGGCCGGTACCCTGGCCGCCTACAAGATGCCGCGCCATGTCTGGCGCGTCGACCACCTGCCGCGCGCAGACAGTGGCAAGGGCGACTACCGTGCGGCACGCACGATGGCCGCCGCCTTGCTCGAGACCACCGACCCGACAGGGTCGGCCCATGTGTGAAACCGAAGGAGACCCCATGACCGAACCCACTTCCAAACCCCAGAATCCGCTGCGCCGCGAGCTGCTCATCGGTGCCGGCCTGACGACCCTGATGGGGGCCACGCTGTCTCCCGTGGCCATGGCGGCCTCCAGCGTCGACAGCTGGCCAGACCGCCCCGTCCGCCTGATCGTTCCGTTCCCGGCCGGTGGTGGCTCCGACACCGTCGGGCGTCTGGTTGCCACGGCGCTGGCCGATCGACTCGGCCAGCCCGTCGTCGTGGAGAACAAGGCCGGCGGAACCGGCACCGTCGGCGTGGCCTACGGCCTCACGGCTCCGGCCGACGGGTATACGCTGATCTGGTGCACGCCGGCGGCGCAGTACCTGGCGCCCAAGTCGGTGCGTTACGACCCGGTGGCCGACTTCGCGCCGGTCAGCCTGACCGTGGCCGCGACCTACATCCTGATGGTGCATCCATCGCAGCCGATCCACAGCGTGGCGGACCTCATCGCCTTGTCCAAGGCCAAGCCCGGCGCCGTCAATTATGCGACGTCCGGCACCGGAGGCCAGGGGCATCTGATGGGGGAGTACTTCAATCAGTTGGCCGGCACCGACATGACACAGGTGCCGTATGCGGGCGAAGGTCCGGCGGTGATCGGCCTGCTGGGTAACCAGGTGCATGCCGGCTTCATCAGCAGTGCGGCCGCATTGCGCCAGGTCAAGGCGGGCAAGCTGCGTGCGATTGGCATGTCGTCGGCCAAGCGGCTGCCCGGTATTCCCGATGACATCGCACCCATAGCGGAAACCCTGCCGGGTTACGACGTCACCGCCATCAACTACGTGTCGATGCGCAATGGGACGCCGCCAGAGATCGTCGAACGCATGAGCCAGCACATCAACGAGATCCTGAAGATGCCCTCGGTGCACGACAAGATCGTCGGCATGGGTGTGGTGCCCGTGGGCAGTACGCCGTCGGCCCTCCGGCAGCAGGTACTGGCTGAACGCGAGAAGTGGGCCCGGGTGATGCAGAAGGCGAACATTGTCCTCGAGTGACGCCCGACAGCAGCCTGCAGGCAGACCTCGGCGCGCTGTGGTGACCGGTGCCGCGCGCGGCATCGGCCGGGCGATCGCCGAACAGCTGGCACACGATGGCTTGCAGGTGGTGGCCACCGACATCGATGCCGCGGCCGTGGCCGCGACCGTGGACGAATGCCGGACGCAGGGCCTGGACATGTCGGGCGAGGCGCTGGACGTGGGCAGCCGCGCCGCGGCCCAGGCGCTGTTCGCGCGCATCGGCCCGGTGGACGTGGTCGTGAACAACGCCGGCATCGCGTCGCCGATGCTGGGCTTTCGCGACATCGACCCGGCCGCGTGGCGCCGATTGTTCCGCGTGAACCTGTCGGGCGCGTTCATCGTGGCCCAGGAGGCGGTGCGGCACATGGCCTCGGGCGCGCGCATCGTCAACATCGCGTCGCGCGGCTACCTCGGTGGCGCCGGGGCGTCGCATTACGTCGCGAGCAAGGCGGCGGTGGTCGGCTTGACCCGTGCGATGGCGATCGAGCTGCGCTGGTCCGGCATCACGGTCAACGCGGTTGCTCCCGGCATGGTCGACACCCGCATGCTCGATGACTTCACGGTGCCGATGCGCCGCAGCCTGGAGAACCGCGAACCGTCGGGCGCTGCGGCCCATCCGCAGACGATCGCCGATGCGGTTGCCTTCCTGTGTTCCGGACAAGCCGCCCAGATCAATGGCCAGGTGCTGTTGGTCGACGGCGGAAAAAGCGTGGGGATGCCGCCGCTATGAATACCGAACAAGTGAATACGCCGACAGCGGTGATGGTGGGCGGCTCGTTGTGCCATGGCGCGGCGATCGCCGCGCGGCTGGAACACGACGGGTATGCCGTGTTGCCGCTGCAAGGGGGCGACGCGACGGTTCTGCCCGCCGATGGGGCCGTGGCGCTGCTGGTGATCAACACACCGGTGATGCGCTCCGGGCTGCGTTTTGCCGACATCGGCGACGCAGACTTCGACGCGGCCGTGCAAGACCAGCTGTTCGACACCGTGACCACGATCCAGGCAGTACTGCCCCGCATGGGCGCGGGTGCCCGCATCGTGCTGGTCGGGGCGCGCGGTCACCTGGGCGCCTGGGGCGGGGCGCACCACATGGCCGCGAGTGCGGCGGTGGTGGCGCTGGTCCGCTCGCTGGCGCTGGAGCTGGCGCCGCAGGGGATCAGGGTGAACATGGTGGCGGCCGATTTCGTCGAGCTCGACACCCCCGGCACGCCGGCCAGCGCCGCCATCGCGCGGGCGGTGTCCTACCTGGGGGATACCGATACCGGGGTCAGCGGCGAGACGCTATTGATGGACGGCAACGCGGGCCTGCGCATGAGCGAATCGCGCAAACCCCGAACCGGGCCACGGGACGCGACGGCCGATGCCGCGCAGTCACGCGGCCTTTGAATATGTGCAAGCAGTCAATCAAGGAGAAAAGCATGGAACCAGTCAAGGTGGAAGTGGCCGACTACGTGGCCGTGGTGACGATCGATGCGCCGCCGGTCAATGCGGTGAACAAGGACCTGATGGAGGCGATGATCCGCACCTTCGACGCGATGAATGATCGAGACGATGTGCGCGTCGTCGTGCTGACCGGCAAGGGCAAGATCTTCTGCGCCGGCGCGGACATCAAGGGCCGCGCCAACAAGACCTTCGAGCCGGGCGAACGCTGGGCCCATTCACGCCTGGCGCGCGAACTGAGTTACTCCATCATCGAGTGCAAGAAGCCGGTGCTGGCCGCCATCAACGGGCCCGCGCTGGGGGCCGGCATGGGTATCGCCGTGTCCTGCGACATCCTGTTGTGTTCGGAGAACGCGTCGCTCGGATTGCCCGAAGTCGATGTCGGCCTGATGGGCGGCGGGCGCCACGCCATGCGCGTGTGCGGTCATTCGCTGACCCGGCGGCTGATGATGACCGGCGACCGCATCTCCGGGGCGGAACTGTATCGCCGCGGCATTGTCGAGATCTGCGTGCCGCTGGACGAGCTGATGCCCGCCGCGATGGACATGGCCCGGCGCATTGCCGCCAAGAGCCCGCTGGCCAGCCGTACCGCCAAGAACTCTGCCAGCACGATCGAGAACATGACGCTGCGCGATGGTTACCGCTTCGAGCAGAACATGACGGCGGAACTGGGACAGACCAACGACTCGCGCGAAGCCATGCGTGCATTTGCCGAGAAGCGACCCGCCGTGTTTACCGGAACCTGATCGACGAGGCGTTGTCCGGATCGACGCCGCGGCATGCACCGGCCGCGGCGTCCATTTGGGTGGTGGTGCAGGATCGGGTCTCGGCGGTAGTGCCGGTTTGGTGCAGTTCGCAGTCCGGAGCCGCGCGGCACAAGTCCGCCGTGACAGCCGCTGCGCCCTGCGCAGTCAGGCCTTGGGGACGCGGTTGTTCGCCGCAGGCGTGGCCACCAGGCCGAACAAGGCCATGTTGACGAACTGCTCCATCACCTCGTGGGCGGTGAGGCGGCCGCCGGGCTTGTGCCAGCGGCTCAGGTGGTTCAGCGTGGACAGCAGGAAGCGGCCCGCCATGCCGGCGTCCACCGGCCGGAACTCGCCGGTGACGATGCCGTCCATGATGCATTGGCGCAGCAACTTTTCGTAGGTGTCGCGCAGCTTGACCGCCTTCAGGCGCTGCTCGTTCTGCGGGCCCTGGCGGAAGGCATTGGAGCCAGCCAGCCACTGGTCGCGTCGTTCGTCGAGAAAGTCGGCCGATGCACGCATGTAGGCGAGCACGCGGTCGGTCGGCGACTGGTGTTGCTCGACCGCGGCCGAGACGACACGCACCAGGGTTTCCAGCGACTCGAGCACGACACGCTCGTACAGCGCATCCTTGTTGGGGAAGTAGTAGTACAACGCCGCCTTGGTGATCTTGGCCTCGTCTGCGATGTCGCGCAGCGAGGTTCGGTCGAAGCCCTTGCTGGCGAACAGTTGGCGCGCAATCAGCAGCAGCTGGGTTTCGCGGTTGTCCTGCGGCGCGCTGGCTTCGCCGGAGTGGGCATTTTCAGGAGCGGTCTTCACGCGGCGTGTGGTCATGGCTCGTGTCACAGGGGGCTGTGGCAACCGTGGTCGATGATAGAGGATCGCAAGGCCGGATTCCAGGCGTCAGCGCGTGGAGATCAATGCGTCGAGGCAGACCGCTCCTTGCGCCTGCACCACGAACGGGTTGATGTCGATGCCGGCGAGTTGCCCCGCATGCCGGGCCGCGAACGCAGACAGCCGGCACATCGCATCCGTCAAGGCCCCGGTGTCGCAGGGCGGGTTGCCGCGCCAGCCCGACAGCAGCGCGCTGGCGCGGACCGATTGCAGCAGCGCCCGTGCCCGCTCGGGTGTCAACGGGGCCGAGGCGAACGCGACGTCCTTGTAGAGCTCCACCGCCGTGCCCCCCAGGCCGAACATGAGCATCGGACCGAACACCGGGTCGGCATGGATGCCCAGGATCGTCTCGACGCCTCCGCGCACCATCGGTGCGATCAGGATGCCGTCGATGCGCGCGTCGGGCGCGGCCCTGGATGCGCGTGCCATGATGGTGTCAAACGCCTGCGCGACGGCATCGGCGTCGGCCAGGTCGATCATCACGCCGCCGACCTCGGTCTTGTGGGCGATGTCGGCTGACACGATCTTGGCCACCACCGGGTAACCCATGGCGTCGGCCGCCTGCACGGCCCGGGCCGGGGAATCGCACACCTGTTCGGGCAATACGGGAATGCCGGCTTCTCCCAGCAAGGCCTTGGCCTGGTGTTCGGTCAGGCCCTGCGGCAGCGGCGGTTGCGCCGCCGCGTCGGCGTTCGCGGCCGGCAGCCGGTGCAATTGCCGACGCAGCCGTGCCATGCGGGCCGCGCCGGCCACCGCGCGCACGGCGCGGGACGGGTCGGCGAATACGGCGATGCCCGCCGCCTCCAGCCGGCGCGTCACCTGCGGGTCGGACAACATGACGACGACGAGGTGTTGCTTCGGATGGGCCTGGTGCAGGGCGATCAGGCCTTGTTCCGTGCCGGCGAAGCGGGTCGGGGAGAGACCGATGTGGGCCAGGTAGGCGAACAGGGTGGCGAACGGCGCCTCGTCGCAGGCCATGGCCTGCAGCACGCGGTTGACACCGTCGGGCACCGACGTGACCTGGGCCGTGGTGTCGAAGGGGTTGGCGGGAACGGCGAAGGGAACGACCTCGCGCAGGCCGGCCGCGACGCTGTCGGGCAGCGCGGGAAGCGCCATGCCCAGGTCGCTGGCACAGTCGGCCATCAGGATGCCGATGCCGCCCGAGCCGGTCATGATGCCGATGTCCTCGTTCGATGGCAGGCCGCCGGTGACGGCGCAGAAATGCGCCAAATCCAGCATGTCCTCGATGGATGCGGTGCGGTGCGCGCCGCATTCGGCGAACACGCAGTCGTAAATGGCGTCGTTGCCGGCCAGCGAGCCGGTGTGGGTGGCTGCGGCCGCGGCACCGACTTCGGTGCTGCCGACCTTCATGATGATCACCGGCTTGCCGGCGTCGGCGGCCTTGAGCAGGGCGGCGCGCAACCGCGTGGCGTCCTTGCAGGCCTCGAGCGCGGCACAGATGACGCGGGTATCCGGGTCGTCGGCCAGGTAGTCGATGCATTCGGCCACGTCCACGTCCGCTTCGTTGCCGGTGGCGATGACGCGGCTCAGCCCGATGCCGCGCAGCGTCGCCATGCCGTAAGTCGCCGACCCGAACGCGCCGCTCTGGGTCGCCAGCCCGATCACGCCGCTGGTGGGACGCAGGCCATTGAGCGCGGTGGAGAACGTCGCGATGAGGTGCGTGGACGGGTTGAGCACCCCCAGCGAGTTCGGGCCGACCATGCGCATGCCGGCGGCCCGGCAGATGTCGACGAAGCGCTGCTGCATCCGGGCGCCCTCGGCGTCGATCTCGGCAAACCCGGCCGTGAAGACCTGCACCACCCGCACGCCCTTGGTGGCGCACTCCTGCAAAGCCGCCTCCACGCCGGCCGCCGGCACGGCGATGATGGCGTGTTCCACCGTGCCCGGCACGTCGAGCAGGCTCTTGTAGGCCTTGAGCCCCTGGATCTCGGCTGCGCCGCTGCGGTTGACCGGATACAGGTCGCCGGTGAAGCCGGCCTCCAGCAGGAAGCGCAGTGGGCGACCGCCGATCCGTTCCGGATCCGACGACGCGCCGATCAGCGCCAGCGACGCGGGAAAGAACAGGGGGTGCAGCGCGTGTTGTGCTTGTGATGCCATGGTGGTGTTCCGTCGGGAGGTCGAGTGGTCCAGTGGTCGATGGGGCAGGGCGCCGCGCGTCAGATCAGTGCGTGCGTGACGCCGCCGTCGACGAGCATCGATTCGCCGGTGACGAAGCTGCTCTCGTCGGACGCGAGAAAGCAGGCCGCGGCCGCGATGTCCTCGACCTGACCGAGTCGGCCCATCGGCGTGCGCGCGATGCGCTTGGCACGCATGGCTTCGTCCACGTTGATGCTGACGCCTTCGGTGACGATGGAGCCCGGGGCGATGGCGTTGACCCGGATCCGGTCCTTGCCCAGGTCGACCGCGGCAGACCGCGTCAGACCCAGCACGCCGGCCTTGACGCCGCAGTAGATCATGGCCGACGGAATGCCGAGAAAGCCCGCCGCCGACGCGATGTTGATAATGGAACCGCCGCCGCTGCGTGCCATGACGGGTGCGGCAACCTGTATGCCCCATACCACGGAGTTGAAGCCGGTGCCGACCATGCGTTGCAGGATCTCGGGCGTGATGGCGTCGATGGTGTTGTACCGCACCCAGATCGCGTTGTTGACCAGGATGTCGAGGCGGCCGAACTGGTCTTCGAGCGCCTGCACGGCGTCTGCCAGGGTTTCGCGCAGGGCCACGTCGCCGGACAAGGCGATGGCCTTGCCACCCGCGTCACGGATCGACTGGGCGGCTTTTTCCGCATTCTCGGCCTTGATGTCCAGCACCCCGACCGTGGCGCCTTCGGCGGCGTAGCGCCCGGCAACGGCACGGCCGATGCCCTGGGCGGCCCCGGTGACCAATGCGACTTTGTTGTTCAAGCGTGTTCCCATCTGGATGTCCTGTCAGTACGAGTGGATGATAATTTTACTTGCCGGCCGGTTAATATCGTAGGATAAACCATTTTCAACAGGAGACGCCATGGCGACAGACACCACCACCGCCGCAGTACAACAGCTGATGGACCGCGAGGCCATCCGCGAATGTATCTACCGCTATTGCCGCGGGATCGACCGGCAGGACGAAGCCGCGTTACGCAGCGCGTATTGGCCCGACGGCACCGATCGCCACGGCCCGTACAGCGGCAGCGCCTCGGGATTCATCGACTGGGCGCTTGCGCGGCTGAAGAAGGGCGACCGTTCGGTGCACCATGTCACCAACCTGTCGATCGAGCTGCACGGCGTGCAGGCCGCGGTGGAAACCTACTTCCTGGCCTTGCAGCGCGAGCCCGATGCCGCGGGCGTGCTGCAGGAGGTCTTCCTGGCCGGACGTTACCTCGATCGGTTCGAGAAACGGGGCGAAGAATGGCGCGTTGCCCAGCGCACCGTGATGTACGACTGGATGCGGCCGCTGGGTTCGCCGGCCGGCACGGAGAGCGAGCGCATGGGACTGCGCGCGCCCAATGGCGTGTTGTTTCCGGACGATCCGGTCTACGCGTTGCTGGCATCGGTGCGCTCCTAGGCCCCACCACGCGGCCGCCGGCACTGCAGCCGTGCCCCGGTGGATGCCGCCCGCGCGCGGGCGGCGCCTCTCAGGCCGCGGCCGCTTCCTTCTGCCGCTCGAACACGAAGCCACGGTACCCGTCGTTCACGGCGGCGGCGCAGGCCTCGCGGTACTTCAGGAATCCGCCGGTGAACATGGGCAGGCCCTGTGCCTTGCCCTTGACATTGGCACCCACGTACCAGGTCTTGGCCTTGGACAGCAACGTGCGCTGCGACAGGGTGTGCACCAGGTCCATCCATTCGTCTTCCGCCTGTCGGGTCGGTACGATCGTGGCCAGGCCCTGCTGCGCCATGTGCGTGATCGCACCGGCGATCAGGTCGACGTCGTGTTCGCTGATGCGCACGATGTTGGCCAGCGCCGCGGGGCCGTTCGGCCCGGTGGTCATGAACAGGTTGGGGAAACCGTCCATCATCAGGCCCAGGTAGGACCGGGCGCCGTCCTTCCAGTGTTCGTTCACCGTATGACCGTCGCGGCCGACCACATCGAAGGCCATCAGTGCACCGGTCAGGCCGTCGTAGCCGGTTGCCAGGATCAACATGTCGAGCTCGATCTCGCCCGATTCGGTGCGGACCCCCTTCTCGGTGAACTCCACGATGCCGTCGGTATTGCAGTCGATCAGGTGCACGTTGGGCTGGTTGTAGGTCTCGTAGTAGCCGGTGTCCAGGCAGGGGCGGCGTGCGAAGATGGGATAACCTCGCGGCTTGAGGATGTCCGCGGTCTTCGGGTCGTCGACGACTTCTCCGATCTTGCCGCGCACGAATTCCGCGACCTGCTCGTTGGCCTCGGGATTGATCATCAGGTCGGCGAAGGTTCCGAGCATGGCCAGGCCGCCGTTCTTCCAGGCGTCGTCCAGCAACTGGCGTCGCTGCGACGGCGTCACGCTGAAGAAGGCGCGTGAGGACTGGGGCCGTACGCCGCCCACGGCGCTGTTGCGGGCCATCTCGCGGATGCCGGCATAGTGGCGCTTGACCTCGGCCACGTATTCGGGCTCCAGCGGCTGGTTGCGCATCGGCATCGTGAAGCTCGGCGTGCGCTGGAACACGAACAATTCGCCCGCGGTCTTGCCGACCTCCTGCACGACCTGGATACCGGTCGAGCCGGTGCCGATGACGCCGACCCGCTGGCCTTCGAAGCGGACTTCTTCATGCGGCCAGCGGCCGGCGCGCAGCAGTCGGCCACGGTAGCGATCGAGGCCGGGAATCTCGGGGTCCTTGGGAACCGACAACGGGCCGGTGGCCATCACGCAGTAGGTGGCTTCGAACGTGTCGCCGCGGTTCGTCTTCACGACCCACAAGGCGCGCTCCTCGTCCCAGACTGCGCTGACGACGCGGGTGTCGAACTGGAAATGCCTGCGCAGATCGAGCCGTTCGGCGACGAAGTTGAAATAGGCCAGCAGCTCCGGTTGTGCGGCGTATTGTTCCGACCAGGTCCACTCCTGCTCGATCTCGGGCGAGAACGAATAGCTGTAGTCGATGCTGGGCAGGTCCACGCGTGCACCCGGATAACGGTTCCAGTACCACACGCCGCCGACATCGCCGCCGGCCTCAAAGCCCTGGATCTTCAGGCCCATCTCGCGGAACTTGTAGGCGGCGTACAGGCCGCCGAAGCCGGCTCCGACGACGACGACGTCCAGGCGTCGGACCGGTGAGGACGGGGACGCCGCGGAGCCAGGGGCGCGGTTGGATGGATGGCTGGCGGGCGGTGCACTGGGCATGCATATCTCCTGAGGATGCGGGTTGCGGCCGGGCTTCACGGAAATGTGGGTGCGCGACCGATCGATGCGGCCACGCATCCCGTTCCGGGAATAGGGTATCTCGATAGTTTACCTGCCGGCCGGTTAATTCGCAACGTCCGGCGCGGCCACAAACTTCGACGGGACTGGCGTGTCGATGGCCGTGACCGCGCACCGGCGGGGCTGCGCAAGCCGCATCCCTACAATTCCGCTTTGCAGCCAACTCACGGGAGAACCATGAACAAGGGTGGAAAAACGCGTCTGGAACGCTTCATCGCGCGTGTGGTCGGGCAGCGTTGCGGCATCGACGCGGCGGCGGCGGCGACCGGCACACTGCCCGGCGTGGTGTGGGAAGTGGGCCTGGGCAATGGCCGGACTTACGACCACCTGCGGGACCGTTTCGCCGGACGCGACATCATTGTGTTCGACCGGCAGGTTGCGTCGCACCCGGACTGCATTCCGCCGCACGACATGGTGCGGCTCGGTGATTTCCACGACACCGTGCCGGCCGAGGCTTCGCGCAGCGCCGGTGCGGTGGCGATGGTCCATGCCGACGTCGGCAGCGGCGATATTGCCGCCAGCCGCGCGCTCGGGCGCTGGCTGACGCCGCTGTTCGTGCAGGCCCTGGCGCCGGGTGGCTATCTGGTCGGCGATCAGCCGATGGTGGACGCGGCGCTCGAGCCGATCGCGCTGGCCGATGTTGGCGCGGCCGACCTGGCGCCGGACGCGTATTTCGTCTACCGCAAGCGCGGCTGACGGCAGCAGGCCGGTTCAGCGTCGCTGCGCGAACTCGCGGTCACGTGCGCCGCGCAGGCCCGAGACCAGCGCCTTGAGATCGTCGGACATCGCCTCGAGCACATCCTCCAGCGTCATGATGCCGCGCAGCCGGCCGGCGTCGTCGACAACGACCAGGCGGCGCACCTTGCGCTCGTGCATCAGCGCCACGCCGTCCTGCAGTTCCAGGCTGGCGCGCGCCACAACCAGGTCGCCGGACATGATGTCCGAGGCGGTGAACACCGCCGGATCCAGGCCCTCGGCCATCACCGCCAGCACCAGGTCGCGGTCAGTGACGATGCCGATCGGCCGGGTCTTTTCGTGTGTATCGACGACGACCAGCGCGCCGACATGGTGCCGGCGCATCAGTTGCGCCGTCTGCAGCGCGGTGGTCTCGGCTTCGACCACGGCGACGATGGTGGTGGCGATGTCGTTCAGGTGGCGGGGCATGGCAGTCTCCTTGGTATCTCGGGGCCGATGCGGCCATGGTCAGAAAAAGCGCTTGAGCGTGCGGGGCTCGATGGATGCCATCGTCTCCCGTGCCAGGCGTTCGAGCGTGGTCGTGGCCGCCGGCGTGGCCACGTCGATGCCCAGTCCGGCTGTAGCGGGCCAGCGGGCATCCAGGCGCAGGTAACGATCACCCAGGCGGTCTTCCATGATGGCCTGCACATGTTGTTGCTGCACCGAGATCAGCGTCAGGATCAGCCGGCCATCGGTCAGCCAGCCCACGGCGCCGGCGTCCGGGTCCAGTTCCTCGGCGGGCTGGTAACCCGCGGTGGCCGTGCCGATCGACACCATGCGTGTCTGGGCCGGCTCCACGCCCATGAAATGTTCGGCTTCGTGCATGGCGACCTGGTCGGGGGCAACGGCAAACAGGCCGCCATCGGCATACAGCCGCCCGGCGATCGGCACCGACGGAAAATACGCGGGCGCCGCACTGGTGGCCATCGCCACGTCGACCGCCTTGCAGTCTTCGTCGCCCTGGGATGCCGCGACATGCGGCGTCTTGAACACCTTGGTCTGGCTGCGGCTCACGTCGACGGCCGGTATCACTACGGCATGCAAGGCCTGCCCCAGCGTGCGCTCGCCGAACAAGGTGCGCAACTCGGAGCGCAGCGCCGAACCGCTGTATTTCGGGCCCATCACCGAACGTGTCAGGTCGATCAACCGCGTCATCGCGCCCGACGGCAGGCGGCGGGCCGAGAACACTTCTTCGCCGCGGGCACGGAACAGCTCCACGATCGCCGCCATCGGCACCTCGAATGCCAGCGCCATCGCCAGCAGGCCGCCGACCGAGGTGCCGGCAACCAGGTCGAAGCGCCGGCCCAGGGGTTCGCCCAGTTGCTGTTCGAGCTGGGCCAGCACGACGGCCGTGTACAGGCCGAGGTAGCCGCCGCCGGACAGCGCCAGGATGCGGAATTCGTCGTGTCGGCTCGGGGTCGCCATGCACACACTCTGGCGCAGATGGCGCGCGCAGGCCTTGACCTGCGTCAAGCACCCGGTGGGGTCAAGACGGATAGTCCCGCTCGAGCTTGGCCAGCAGCCGCCGGGCGACGCGGAAACTCTCCTTGAGCATGTGCCGGTCGATGTGGTTGAGCGACTCCAGTTCGACCTGGTTGGCGGTCTCCAGCGGGGTGTCGCCCATCTGCACCTGCAGGCGCAGCATCTGCAGGAATTCGAATGCGGCGATCCAGGCTTCGCTGTCCGGTGCCGACATGCGCAGTCGCGGGCCGATGGCCTCGAAACGTTCGCGCGTGCCGATCGCCGTCACGCCCAGCGCCAGCGCATAGAGCCGAGCCACGTCGACGAACACCGCCGTGCCATGGTGCTTGAGGTCGACCATTTCCCGGCCGTCGACCGACTGGGTGTCGATGGCGCCGCGCCAGTTCAGCGGTACCCGGTGCCGGCGCGCGTTGTCGGCCATCTGCTTGGCAAAACGGGGCAGGGCGGCGGCCTGGCGCGTGATGCCGTCGCGCAGCGCCTCGGCCAGGTCGGCGCGGCCTACCAGGGGTCGCAGGTCGAAATAGATGTTGGCGTTGAGCAGGTCCTGCGGCGAGCCGAATTCCATCCAGTCGTCGAAGCGGCGGGCCCACTCCTGCGGCGTCAGGCAGCATTGCGGGTTGCTGGCCATGATGTTGCCCTTGCACAGCGGATAACCGCAGCGGTCCAGCGCCTCGTTGACGCTGCGCCCGAACGCCAGCCAGCGCGGCCGGTCCAGCTCGGGTTGTTCGCTGAGGAACACCAGTCCGTTGTCCTGGTCGGTGGAGATGGTCTGTTCGGACCGGCCCTCGGAGCCGAACGCCAGCCAGCAGGCCTGCCGCATGTCGACGCCGTGCTGCCGGGCCTGCATCTCGACCAGCCGTTCGGTGAGCAGGTCGTTGAGGTGGCTGATGAGCTGCGTGAGTTGCCGCGCGGCCACGCCCTGGCCGATCAGGTGGCGTGCGAAGCTGCGGATCTTCTGCGCCGACTGCACCAGCGCCGCCTCGTCCCGCGCGCCCCGGATGGCCGCGCTGACATGGCGGATGGACATGCGCTGCATCGCGAACAGGTCGCGTTCCGAGACCACGCCCACGACCTTGCCGTCCTGCGTGACCGGCACGTGGCGGATGCCATGGCGCGACATCAGCAGGGCGGCGTCCTGGGCCGTATTTTGCGTCGTCAAGGTGTGGATGGGCGCCGTCATCACGGTGCCGATCGGCGACTCCAGCGGCGTGCGCGCCAGCACGACCCGATCGAGGATGTCGTGGCGGGTCAGGATGCCGAGCGCGGCCCCGGCCGGGTCGACCACCAGCATGGAGCCGATCTCGTCGTCATGCATGGTCTGCAGCGCCTGCGCCAGCGGCGTCTTGGGCAATACGCCGACCGGCGGCTTGAGCGTCAACTGGCCGAGCGGGGTTTCCAGCGACTGTTCGGCCAGCGCCTGGGTCGCGTAACTGGCCTGCATCGCCTTGCGCGAGAGGGCGAGCTGCTGGTGGACCCGGTCGTGCATGAATGCGGCGAAGACCGTGCTCGCCGCGCACAGGGCCTGGACCTCTGCGGCCGGCAGATGCAGGCACACGACGTCGTCATGCGCCGTGTAGGTGGAGCTGACCGCACGGGACTCCATGACGGCGCCCACCGGAAACAGGTCACCCGGCTCGAAGGAAAAACGCGTCCCGCCGTCCTGGTCGGCGCCCAGGCCGGTCACATGGCCTTCGAGCAGCACCAGCAGGTGCGACACCACGCCGTGTGCCGGCGACAGGATGACGGTGCCGGCCGGGTGCCGCTGGGCTGCGGCCTTGTCGACGAATCCGTCGAGATGCTCCGGCCGCATCTGCTGGAACGGAACGTAGGCACGCAGGCGCGCGCGGATGCCGGCGGGCAGTCCCGCCGCGGTGGTGCTGGACGGATCGGCAGTGGCCATGTGCGGTGTTCCTGCAAACGATGGAGCGTCGCCCGGTACGACGCCGGACTCCCATTCTGGCAGAGGCCGCCGTGCCGCCCGCTTCGCGGCCGGGTCGTCAGAGGGCAGGGGCCTTCCCCGCGGCGGCGGGCGACGACAACTCCACCATCAATGTGCCGGCCTGCACCTGTGCACCCGCCCGGACATGGACGCCCGTCACGGTGGCGTCCATCGGCGCCAGCGACGGATGTTCCATCTTCATCGCCTCGAGCACCAGCAGCGCCTGTCCCTGGTGCACCGTGTCACCGACCGCGACATGCAATGCGGCGATGCGACCGGCCATCGGGGCGCGGATCGCGCCGTCGTGCGCGGCGTCCGCGCGGTGGGCCGCCTGCAGGCTGTGGTCCGTCAGGCGGCATTGCCGTCCGTCCTGGCTGACCCGCAGTGTCGTGTCGTCCCAGGCCCATGCGAGCCGGACGACGCCGTGCTCCGACGACAGTTTCAGGCCGGCGTGGTCGCAGGCCAGGATGGCCATCCCGGTGCTGCCGTTCTCGTCGTCGATCCGGTACCGGTTGCTGCCGAGCGCCAACACGCGCAGTTGCCGTGATGCGCCGTCGATGCTCAGCCGCATCGGTACCGGCCAGTCCAGCGGCAGCCGCACCTGCATCGGGTCATGGCCATCGCGCAATGCGCGTGCCGCATACAGTGCCAGCGCCGCGACCGCGGTGGGCATGGCCGGCATGTCGTCGCGCAGGTCCTGGGCGTGGGCCTGGACAAATCCCGTCGTCGCCTGCCCGCAGCGGAATACCGGATGGCGCAGGCAGGCCACCAGCCAGGCCTGGTTGGTCGGCACGCCCAGCATGACCGCATCACCCAGTGCACGCTGCAATGCCTGGCATGCCGCTTCACGGTCGGATGCATGCGCGATGAACTTGGCCACCATCGAGTCGTAGTGCGGCGAAATGGCCTGGCCTGCCTGCAGCGCATGGTCGACACGCACGCCGCCGCCCGGTTGCCAGGCCAGCACGGGCCCGCTTTGCGGCAGGAAATCGTGGGCCGGGTCCTCGGCGCACAACCGCACCTCGATCGCATGGCCGCCGGACTCGAAGCGTCGCACGATGGTGTCCTGGTCGGTTTGCGGCAGCGGTTCGCCGCGTGCCACGCGCAACTGCCACTCGACCAGGTCGTAGCCGGTCAAGGCCTCGGTCACCGGATGCTCGACCTGCAGCCGGGTATTCATCTCCATGAAATAGAACCGGCCCTGGCCGTCGAGCAGGCATTCGATGGTGCCGGCGCCGCGGTAGTCGATGGCGCGTGCCGCCGCCACCGCCATGGCACCCATCTGAGCGCGCAGACGGGCGCCGCTGCTGCCCTGCAGCGCGGGTGACGGCGCTTCTTCGACCAGTTTCTGGTGACGACGCTGCACCGAGCAGTCGCGTTCGCCCAGGTGCACCACGTGTCCGTGCGCGTCCGCAAACACCTGGATCTCGACATGGCGCGGCTCGGCGATGGCGCGCTCGAGCAATACGTGGTCCGATCCGAATGCGGACGCGGCCTCCGAGCGGGCATTGGCCAGCGCGGCGTCGAAGGCGTCGGCGCCCTCGACCAGGCGCATGCCGCGCCCGCCACCACCGGCGGTGGCCTTGATCATCAGCGGATATCCGAGGGCATCGGCCTGCGCGCGCAGCGTGGCCGCGTCCTGGTCGGCTCCGTCGTAACCCGGCACGCAGGGTACGCCGGCGGCCAGCATCAGGCGCTTGGCGCGAGCCTTGTCGCCCATGGCGCGGATCGCCGCAGCGGGTGGGCCGACCCAGGTCAGGCCGGCATCCGTGACCGCCTGGGCGAAGTCGGCGTTTTCGGCCAGGAAGCCGTAGCCGGGATGGATGGCCTGGGCGCCGCTGGCACGAGCCGCGTCGATGATGGCGGCGATGTTCAGGTAGGACTCGCGGGCGGGTGCCGCGCCCAGCCGCACAGCCTGGTCGGCCAGGCGGACATGCAGGGTATCGGCATCGGCGTCGGAGTACACGGCGACGACGCGCAGGCCCATGCGACGCGCGGTGTGCAGGATTCGCACGGCGATTTCGCCGCGGTTGGCGATCAGCAGCGAAGTGAAACGGGTCATCGTGGAAGTGCTCCGTGGTGTGTTCCGGGCACCGGCGCTCATGGCCTTGCCACGCCGAACTGCATCGGCCGCAGGCTGCGTCGCGCCGCGTCCGCGCACAGTTCCAGGCACAAGGCCAGCA
This sequence comes from Comamonadaceae bacterium G21597-S1, assembly GCA_027214345.1. Lineage (GTDB taxonomy): Bacteria > Pseudomonadota > Gammaproteobacteria > Burkholderiales > Burkholderiaceae_C > CAISIP01. The sequence continues at coordinate 29,720 of JAPWHR010000002.1, read as the reverse complement.
CGGCGCGGGTGTCGCGCGGATCGATGATGCCGTCGTCGAGCATGCGGCTGGAAGTGGCGATCGCGCTTTGCTGGCGCTCGAAGGTGTCGATGATGGCTTTCTCCTGGGTATCGAGCGCGTTCGTGTCGAGCGCCACGCCCTTGCGCCGGGCGCCGGCCTCGGCCACGATGCGCATCGTCGTGGCGGCCTGTTCGCCGCCCATGACCGCGGTGCGTGCATTGGGCCACGAGAACAGGAAACGCGGATCGTAGCCGCGCCCGCACATGCCGTAGTTGCCGGCGCCGAACGAGGCGCCACACATGACGGTCAGTTGCGGTACGCTGGCGTTGGCCACGGCCTGGATCATCTTGGCCCCGTGCTTGATCATGCCGCCACGTTCGAAGTCCTTGCCCACCATGTAGCCGGTGGTGTTCTGCAGGTAGACCAGCGCGGTGCCGCTCTGGCAGCAGGCCTGGATGAAGTGGGTTGCCTTGTTGGCGCCATCCGGATCCAGCGGGCCGTTGTTGCTGATGATGCCCACCGGATGGCCTTCGATGCTGGCATGGCCGGTGATCGTGGCCGGGCCGTACAAGGCCTTGAATGCGAGGAAATCCGAGTCGTCGACGATACGTGCGATGACCTCGTGCATGTCGGCCGGCTTGCGCCCGTCGGCCGACAGGATGCCGAGCAGTTCCTGCGCATCGTGGCGCGGCGGCGCGGCGGCAGCGCCGCGGGCGGGGGGACCACCGGCCCGGTGCCGCTGCCAATGCAGGCGCTGCACGATGTCGCGCGCCAGGCGCACGCCGTCGGCATCGTCCTCGGCCATGTATTCGCCCAGTCCCGACACGCTGGCATGCATTTCGGCGCCGCCGAGTTCCTCCTCGGTGGCGATCTCGCCAGTGGCCGCCTTGAGCAGCGGCGGGCCGGCCAGGAAGGCGCGGGCGCGCCCGCGCACCAGGACCACGTAGTCCGACAGGCCGGGCATGTAGGCGCCGCCGGCGGTCGACGAGCCATGCACGACGGTGATCACCGGCACGCCGGCGGCCGACAGGCGCGCCAGGTTGCGGAAGATCGTGCCGCCATGCACGAAACCCTCGACCTTGTAACGCAGCAGGTTGGCGCCGGCACTCTCGACCAGGTGCACGAACGGCAGCTTGTTGTCCAGCGCGATCTGCTGCGCGCGCAGCATCTTCTCCAGGCCCATGGCGCGGATCGATCCGGCCTCGATGCCGGAGTCCGACGCCACCACCATGCAGCGGGTGCCGGCCACGCTGCCGATGCCGGTGATGACACCTGCGCCCGCAATACATTTCGCCGGGTCGGGATGGTCCATGCCGAAACCGGCCAGGGGCGACAGTTCCAGCCAGGCGCTGCCCGCGTCGAGCAGCAGCGCGATGCGTTCGCGCGGAAGCAACTGGCCGCGCTTGTCGAACAGCGGCCGGGCCGAGGCCGAACGCTCGCGCGTGCGCTCGACCAGGCCGCGCGCCTCGGCCAGCAACCGCTCCATGTGCGTCCGGTTGCGGGCGTATTCTTCCGATTGCGGCTGTATCCGGGTGGCGAGGACAGGCATGGGTCGGGTGCGGGTAATGGGGGTCGCCCGATTGTGCCGTGCCCGAGCCCGCCTGCGAGGCCCACCGTTTGTCACGCACGGGACGCCGATGCGATCGGTCACGGGCCATGATCGCCCGATCGACCACGCTTCTGGACCGCATCCGCACCCCGCCCATGACCATCTCCCGAAAAGCCTGCATCGTCGGTGCCTTCGAGCATCCCACCCGCAAGGCGCCCGACAAGACCGTGGCGCAATTGCACGCCGAATGCGCGCGTGGCGCGCTGGACGATGCCGGCTTGTCGTTGCAGGATGTCGATGGGTATTTCTGCGCCGGCGATGCGCCGGGGCTGGGCGCGCTCAACATGGTCGACTACCTCGGGCTGAAGGTGCGCCATGTCGACACCACCGAGTCCGGCGGTTCGTCCTACCTGATCCACGTGGCCCATGCGGCGCAGGCGATTGCGGCGGGCAAGTGCAATGTGGCGTTGATCACGCTGGCCGGGCGCCCGCGCTCCGAGGCCTCCAGCGGGACCCAACCGCGCAACCTGGGGCCCAACGTGCCGGACGCGCCGTTCGAGGCGCCGTTCGGCCCGGTGACCGTCAACATGTATGCGATGGTGGCGATGCGCCACATGTACGACTGGGGCACGACGGCAGAGCAACTGGCCTGGGTCAAGGTGGCCGCCTCGCACCATGCGCAACACAATCCGCACGCCATGTTGCGTGACGTGGTCACGGTGGAAGACGTGCTGGCCTCGCCGATGATTGCCGATCCGTTGCACCGGCTCGACTGCTGCGTGGTCAGCGACGGCGGCGGTGCGCTGGTGGTGGCCCGGCCCGAGATCGCCCGCCGCCTGCAACGCCCGCTTGTCTTCCTGCTCGGTGCCGGCGAGGCGATCAAGGGCCAGGCGGGCGGGCAGGTCGACCTGTCATATTCCGCAGCGGCCTGGTCCGGCCCGGCGGCTTTTGCTGAAGCCGGAGTGACACCGGCCGACATCCGCTACGCGTCGATCTACGACAGCTTCACGATCACCGTGTTGATGCAGCTCGAGGACCTGGGTTTTTGCAGGAAAGGCGAGGGTGGGCGTTTCGTGCAGGACGGCAACCTGATCTCCGGTGTCGGCAGCTTGCCATTCAACACCGACGGCGGTGGCCTGTGCAACAACCATCCCTCGAACCGCGGCGGCATCACCAAGGTCATCGAGGCGGTACGCCAGCTGCGCGGCGAGGCCCACCCCGCCGTGCAGGTGCCGGACTGCACGCTGGCGCTGGCGCACGGAACCGGCGGCATGCTGGGTTCGCGCCATGGCAGTGCGACGCTGATTCTGGAGCGGGCGTGACCACGGACGCGGCAGCGGTCTCCCGTCGTCGCACCGCCACGGCAAGCAGCAAGAAGGGACATCCATGAGCACGACCACCACCGCGCCGCGTACGATCCCGGCGCCCACGCAATACCCTGACAATGCGCCATACTGGGGCGCGCTGGCCGAAGGCCGCCTGATGCTGCGCCATTGCCGGTCCTGCGGCAAGCCGCACTGCTACCCGCGCCCGGTCTGTCCGTTCTGCCTGGGCGATGCGTCCGACTGGCGCGCCGCGCAGGGACAGGGCGCCATCTACAGCTTCAGCGTCTGCCGACGTGTCGGCCCGGTGCCGTACGTGATCGCCTATGTGCGGCTCGATGAGGGCGTCACGATGCTGACCAATATCGTCGACTGCGACTTCGACGCAATCCGGATCGGCGATCGCGTGCGACTGGTGCCCAAACCGGCCGAGGACGGCACGATGGTGGCAATGTTCACGCCGGCCTGACACGCTGGCGCTGGCCGGACGCCACCCGTGCGATCGGGTGCGGACGCGAGCACGCCTTGCGGCACAATGGGACGATTCATCATCGATCGATCTGTCCATGGCCCGATTTCCCGACATCCAGCAGCGTATCCGCGACGACATCCTGGCTGGTGAACTGGCGTTCGGCACACGCATCACCACGGCCGAGCTGGCTCAGCGATATGGCGTGAGCCAGATGCCGATCCGCGAAGCGCTGCGCGAGTTGCGCGGCGAAGGCCTGGTGACGATGGAGCCCAATCGTGGCGCGCGGGTACGCTCCATCGATCCGGACTTCGTCGGCAACATCTTCGACATCCGCAATGCCCTCGAGGTGCTGATGGTGCGTCGCGCCGCGCGCCTGCGCACACCGGAGCAGGTGGCGCGCATGCGTGCCATCGAGCTCGACCTCGAGGCCTGCGTGCAGCGCCAGGACTACCCCGGTGCCTTGCTGGCGAACCGGCATCTGCACCAGCTCATCAGCGAAATGGCAGTGAACCCGGACGCACAACAGTTGCTGGACCGGCACTGGCTGTTGCTGGCCGGATTGTGGCGCGAGAACAAATACAGCCCGGAGCGTTACGAAGGTGTCATCAATGACCACCGGCACATGATCGAGGCGATCAGCGATGGCGATGCAGAAGCGGCGGCCATCCTGACGCATGCCCACGTGCTCAAGGCCAAGCAGATCCTGCTCAAGTTGATCGAGCAGCGTTATGGCAGCGTCAAGCCGGCGCGTATGCGGCGTGTACGCAAGGCGGCGCAGCCCGCGGCACCGATTGACGATACCGATTGACCTTGCCGGGATGAGCGACGGTGTCGTGTGGCTCAGGCCGCCAGGCCGGCCAGGCGCGGATGGGCCAGAACCGCCGTGTTGACCAGGTGCGCCGGCCGACGGTTGACCGCCAGCAAGCCGACGGCGGCCGCGCAACTGCGATTGGCCTTGCTGTTGAGTTCGTCGGTGTAGGCCAGGTTGTGCGAACCCAGGATCACGTTGTCCAGCGTGAACAGGGGGTTGTCACGCTCGGGAGGCTCCTGCGCGAACACGTCGATGCCGGCACCGCCGATGCGGCCATTGCGCAAGGCGTCGATGAGAGCGGCTTCGTCGACCACCTCACCGCGCGCGGTATTGATCAAGATGGCGTGGGCTTGCATGCGCGCCAGCGCCCGGGCGTCGATCATTTCGCGGGTGGCGTCGTTGAGCGGACAACACAGGGCGACGAAGTCGGACTCGGCGAGCAAGTGGTCGAGCGCAACCGGTTCGACATTCAGACCGGCATACCGCGCCGGGTTCAGGCGCGGCGTCGACCCCAGGTGGCGCATCTCCCAGGGCAGGGCCAGTCGCAGCAGTTCCAGCCCGATATTGCCCAGGCCGATCACGCCCAGCGTGCGACCGGTCAGGCCCCGGCCGACTTCGTTCCAGCGCTGCGACCAGCGGCCGTCCCGCGTGGCCCGGTCGCGGGGCAGCAGGCGATGCGAAAAGGCCAGCATCATCGCCATGATCGACGAAGCCACCGGCCGCGCCACCGCGTCCGGCGTCGTGTACACCATGACGCCGGCGCCGGTGCACGCGTCCACCGCGATATGGTCAAAACCCACGCCGTTGCGGGCCAGCAGGCGCAGCCGCAACGTGCCGCCGGCCTGTGGATCGAACAAGGCCGCATCGACCGGATTGCGCTTGATCATCAAGGCGTCATAGCGGCACAGGTCGGCGCGCGTGATCGGTGCCTGTGCCGGTTGCTCCAGCATCTCGATGACCAGCCCGTCGACGGCCTGCAGCGCGGCCATCGCCTGCGGGTCCATCGTGCTGCTGCCGTCCTGGGCCAGGAAGTCGCGGCTGATGCCCAGCCGCAGGGTGCCGTCGTTCACTGCGTGACGCTCCGTTTCACAGTGCCACCTTGGCGGTGCGCGCCACCTTGGTCCATTTCTCGATCTCGGCCGCCTGGAACTGCTTCAGGTCGGCCGGGCTGCCACCCACCGGTTCCGTGCCCTGGGCCTGCAGCTTCTCGCGCACGTCGGGCATGCGAATGACTTCGTCCAGGGCCTGGTTGAGCTTGATGATCGCATCCGCCGGCGTGCCCTTGGGAGCGAAGAACGCGAACCAGGCCACCGACTCGAAACCCTTGTAGCCCGACTCGTCGATGGTCGGCACGTCCGGCAACTCGGGGCTGCGCTTGAGTGTCGTGACGCCCAGTGCGCGCAACTTGCCCGCCTTGATGTGCGGGATGGCCGGCGGCAGGTTGCCGCAGAACATCTGCACCTGGCCCGCGATGACGGCCTGGACCGCCGGTGTCGCGCCCTTGTAGGGCACGTGCAGCAGGTCGATGCCGGCCAGCATCTTCAGGTATTCGCCCGACAGATGGGCCGAACTGCCGTTGCCGCCGGAGGCAAACGAGTACTTGCCCGGCTCCTTCTTGGCCAGCGCGACGAACTCGGCCAGGTTGCTGGCGGGGATGGACGGGTGGATGACACAGACGTTGGGCGTCTTGTTGATCAGGATCACGGGTTCGAAGTCCTTGATCGGATCATAGGCCAGCTTGTCGTAGACCGCGGCATTGATGCCGTGCGAGCCGGCCGTGCCGATGATGAAGTGATAACCGTCGGGAGCGGCATTCTTGCCCGCGACGCTGCCGATGATGCCGCCGGCGCCGGTCTTGTTGTCGATGACGAAGCTCTGGCCGAGCTTTTCCTGCAGCTTCTGGCCCAGCAGGCGCCCGGCGAGGTCGGCACCGTCGCCGGGGGCGCCGGGAACGATGACCTGCACCGGCTTGGTCGGCCAGGCCTGGGCATGCAGCGGCAGGTGCACGAAGGTGGCCAGTGCGGTGCAACCGGCGGCAACAATGGAGGTGAGGGATTTCATGTGGTCCTTTTAGATCAAAAAACTACAACAACTATCACTAGCAACCGGTTTATACGCCAATTTATGATCAAATTCAACCGGCGTCAGCGTCGAGAATGGCGCTGGCGACCCGCCGGCCCCGCTGGGCCGGACGCATCATCGTTGAAAGGAGCCCACGCGCCATGTCTTCCCCGTCCACAGCCCGCTACCGGGGTGTTTTCCCGGTGGTTCCCACCATCTTCGACGCCGACGGCGACATCGACCTGCCAGGGCAGCTGCGCTGTGTCGACTTCATGATCGACGCCGGCTCGAACGGCTTGTGCATCCTGGCCAACTTCTCCGAGCAGTTCTCGTTGTCGGACGACGAGCGCGAGAAGCTGACCACCGCCATCCTCGACCATGTCGCCGGCCGGGTGCCGGTGATCGTGACGACAACGCACTACGGCACGCGGGTGTGCGCCGAACGCAGCCGGCGCGCCCAGCAGGCCGGTGCCAGCATGGTCATGGTGATGCCGCCCTACCACGGCGCCACGATCCGGGTCGGCGAGGCCGGCATCCGCGGTTTCTTCGAGGCGGTGTCGGACGCCATCGACATTCCGATCATGATCCAGGACGCGCCGGTCAGCGGCACGGCCTTGCCGGTGGCGCTGCTGGCGCAGATGGCGCGCGAGATCCGCAACGTCGCGTATTTCAAGATCGAGACGCCGCAGGCCGCCTCCAAGCTGCGCGAACTCATTGCCGCCGGCGGCGATGCGATCGAAGGCCCGTGGGATGGCGAGGAGGCGATCACGCTGCTGGCCGACCTCGATGCCGGTGCCACCGGCGCCATGACCGGCGGCGGCTACCCGGACGGCATCCGGCAGATCCTCGATCCGTTCATGGCGGGCGACCGCGAGGAAGCTGTACGCCAGTACCAGCGCTGGTTGCCGCTGATCAACTACGAGAACCGCCAGGGCGGCATCCTGAGCTGCAAGGCCTTGATGCGCGAGGGCGGCATCATCGGCTGCGACGCCGGACGGCATCCGTTCCCCGCCATGCATCCGGCCGTGCGCGCCGGTTTGCTCGATGCCGCGCGCCGGCTGGATCCGATGGTGCTGCGCTGGGGGCGTTGACGGCGCGGCGGGCGGGCCTCAGTGCGCCAACTGCGCGCGCGCCCGGTGCAGCCGCACGAACAGGTTGTCCGCGCTGATGCGCAGATGACGGCAAACGGTCTCGGTCGGCTCCTCCTGCAGCACCCGCAGCCGCATGGCGTCGCGCAGCGCCGGCGCCAGCGCGTCGATGCGCGCCAGCGTCTGCGCCAGGCGCTCGCGTTGTTCCACCACCTCGTGCGGACCCGGCTGCGGGCATGCGATGGCCAGCGCGCCATCGTCGTCGTTCTGCTCCTCCAGGCTGTCGGTGCCGGCGCGCTGGCGTACCAGGTCGACGATCTTGTTCTTCAGGATCGCGGTCAGCCAGGAGCGCAAGGCGCTGCGTCCGGCGAACGCGGCCTTGCCGGTCAGCACGGCCTCGAACACGTCGTGCACCACGTCCTCGGCCAGCATCGGATCGTGCAGCCGGCGTTGCGCGAACCGGACCAGGTCCTTGCGGTGCGCGACCATCTCGTTCCAGTGCACGGCCACATGGGCCGCCGGAGTGTGCGGCGCGTCGGCGCGTGGGCTTGCTTGCATGGGGTACTCCTGTCCTTGTGTGTGGCGATGCCCCGACTGTGCGGTTGCCAGATCGCACTGGCCTCGCGCCATGTCACAGCCAGATAACATTTGCGTCGGATTCCGGAAACGGGCCCTGGCGCGGCGCCCGTAAGAATGCGGCGCCAAAAGCAGACAATGCCTCCATGGCCCATTCGATTCTTGTTGCCGAAGACCAGTCGGACATTCGCGAACTGCTCGTGATGAGCTTGCGCAATGCCAACTACGCCGTGCAGGCGGTGGGCGACGGCCTGGCCGCGTTGCGCAGCCAGGAGGAGCAGCCCTGCGACCTGCTGATCCTCGACCTGATGATGCCCGGCCTGGACGGACTCGAGGTCTGCAAGGCCTTGCGTGCGCGCGGCAGCACGACGCCGATCCTGATGCTTACCGCCAAGTCGACCGAACTCGACCGGGTGCTGGGCCTGGAGCTCGGCGCCGACGACTACCTGACGAAACCGTTCTCGCTGGCCGAACTGCTGGCGCGCGTCAAGGCCTTGCTGCGCCGTGCCGATCTGCAGCGGGCGGCGCAGGACACGTCGCCGGCACAAGCCGCGCTGGTGCGCAACGGCGACCTGGAGATCGCGCCGGCCAAGCGCAGCGTGCGTTACCGAGGCGCGGTGCTGGAATGCACGGCGCTCGAGTTCGACCTGCTGCTGCATTTCGCGCAGCATCCGGGCCATGTGTTCTCGCGGGCGCAGCTGCTCGATGCGGTATGGGGTTATACACACGACGGCTACGAACACACGGTCACGACGCACATCAACCGCCTGCGCGCCAAGCTCGAGGCCGATCCGATCCGGCCTGAGCTGATCCTCACCGTGCGCGGGGCGGGCTACAAGATGCGCGAGGCGCCGGGGTGAGGTTGCTGCGCCGGTTGCCGGATGCGCCCACCCGCGCGGGAGCGGCGCCGTGAGCGTGCGCCTACGCATTGCGCTGACCATCTTCATCACCGGCGCGCTGACCGCGATCGGCGTGATTGCCACCGTGTTGTTCGCGTTCCAGCGTTTCGAGCACGAGACCACCTTCCACCGCGCCGACGCGTTTCTCGGACGGGTCGTCGACATGTACGACAACATCTTCGAGATGCACCAGCGCGAGCCGCAGCAGTTCAACCAGTTCCTGCGCAACCTGGTGTTGTTCGAGCCCGACACCCAGCTGTACCTGCTCGACGCCGAAGGCACGGTGTTGTCGTCCACCGGCAGCGCGGTGTTGCCGCCGGGTTTCAAGGTGCGGCTCGAGCCGGTGCGGCAGGCCGCCAGCAACCCGGACATGCCGTACGTGATGGGCGACGACCCGGAACGCATGGACGCCGGGGCCATCATCGCCGCGCGTGCGGTGCGCCGCGCCGTGATCCGCAACGACGAGCCGGTGGCCGGATACCTGTATCTGGTGTGCCACAAGCCGGTGTTGCCGCAAGGCCGGCTCGAGGTGCTGGGCAGCAGCATCGCCAAGCCGGCGCTGGTCGCCATCATCGGCGTCGTCGTGCTGGCCACGCTGATGGCGGCCTGGATCATCGCCACCGTCACGCGTCCGCTGCGCCAGCTGACACGGGCGGTGGCATCGATCTCGCGCGACGGCCTGGAAGACGGCGCGCCCGGCGCGCCCGAGGCCTTGCTGCCGGCGCGCACCGGCGACGAGTTCGGCAAGCTGACACAGGCGTTCGCACTGATGCTCGGGACGGTCCGCCGCCAATGGGCGGCCTTGCGCCGGCTCGATCATTTCCGCCGCGAAGGTGTCAGCAACCTGTCGCACGACCTGCGCTCGCCGCTGACGGCGACCGCCGCCTGCCTGGAGACGCTGGAGGGACGCTGGCAGGGCGACGCCACGCGTGCGGCCGATCGCGAACTGGTGGCCATGGCACTGCGCAACACGCACAACGCCGCGCGCCTGGTGCAGTCGCTGGGCGACCTGGCGCAACTCGACGAGCCGGAGTTCCGCCTGCGTTGCGAACGGCTCGACGCCGGCGAACTGCTGGACGACATCGCCGTGCGTTTCGGCCAGCGCGCGCACAGCCAGGGGGTGGTGTTGCAGGCCCAGCATGATGCGCAGAGCCCGCCACCGGTGGTGGCACTCGACGTCGAGCTGTTCGAACGCGCCATCGCCAACCTGGTCGACAACGCGCTCAAATTCTGCCGCAGCGGTGACCGCATCGACTTGTCGGCGCAAATGCGCGGCGATGCGGTCGAGGTGGTGGTCAGCGACACCGGGCCCGGCATCCCCAAGGCCGACCTGCCGCACCTGTTCGACCGCTTCTACCAGGCGCGCCAATCGGTGGTCCCGAGCACCGGAGACGGCGGCAAGGGCCTGGGGCTGGCCATCGTCAAGCGTATTGCCGAACTGCACGGCGGCACGGTACGGGTGGACAACCGTGCGGCGGGCGGCACCCAGGTCCTGCTGCGCCTGCCGGCCGCATAGGCGTCGCGGGCGCGCCGGCGTCGCACCCGAAGCGGCCAACGGCAGTGCAAGCCGGGGGCCGGGGGCCGGGGTGGTATCGTCCGGCGGTGGTCCGATGGCTGGCGGGTCCGGCCGCACAGGAGTCGCCCTTCCTGCGGCACAATGCCACGGGGGAGATCGATCGACATGGGCCAGTCCAAGCAAGAAGAAGAGCGTATCGCGCGCCTGCGCGAACTGATGGTGCTGGACAGCGCGCCGGAGCCGGTGTTCGACAGCATCGTGACGCTGGCCTCCGAGGTCTGCGGCGCGCCGATCGCGCTGGTCAGCCTGGTTGATACCGAGCGGCAGTGGTTCAAGGCCAACGTCGGCCTGCCCGGCGTCAATGAAACGCCGCGCGACGTGGCGTTCTGCTCCCATGCGATCGGGCAGGACGCGCTGTTCGAGGTGCCCGATGCAACCCGGGACGTGCGGTTCCGCGACAACCCGTTGGTCACCGGGCAGCCGGACATCCGCTTCTACGCCGGCGCACCGCTGGTATTGCCGGGCGGCGAACGTGTCGGCACCTTGTGCGTGATCGACCGCCAGCCCCGCGTGCTCACGCCCGAGCAGAAACATGTGCTGCACGCGTTGGCCAGGATCGCCACCGAGGCGCTGCTGTCCCGGCGCGACCTGATCGCCCGCGCCACCGCCGTGCGCTCCGACTACGAGGCGGCCCTGGCCGACAGCGAGGCCCGATACCGCGCCATGGTCGAGCAACAGGCCGAACTGGTGTCGCTGGCGCGGCCGGACGGCGAGCTCATCTTCGCCAACGACGCCTACGCGCGGCATTTCGGCTTGACGCCGACGCAGATGATCGGCAAGAGTCTGTACGAGTTCATCGAGTTGCGCGACAGGGCGGACGTGGAGCGGCTGCTCGCACGCGTCCTGGACAGCGGACAGGCGCATACCGGCGAGAACCGCATGCTCGCGGCCGATGGCAGCGAACGCTGGGTCGCCTGGACCAACCGCCTGCAGCATGATACGCAGGGCAAGGTCCTGCTGCACTCGGTGGGGCGCGACGTGACCGACCGCAGGCGTGCCGAACTGGCCCTGCGCGCGAGCCAGGCGGCGCTGGCGCGGACCGGGCGTATTGCCGGTGTGGGGGGCTGGCAGCTCGACCTGCTCACGAATACGCTGGAGTGGTCCGAACAGACGCGTCTGATCCACGAGGTCGGGCCGGACTTCGTTCCTTCGCTGGAAAATGCCGTTGAGTTCTATGCGCCGCAGGCCCGGGAGCAGGTGGCGTCGGTCGTGCGCAAGGCACTGGAGGACGGCACGCCCTGGGACCTCGAACTGCCGCTGGTGACGGCACGGGGCCGGGATATCTGGGTCCGGGCGCAGGGCGAGGTCGAGTTCGACGGTGAGGTCCCGGTGCGCATCGCCGGTGCGTTCCAGGACATCAGCGAGCGCAGGCGCCTGACGCAGGCGCTCGAGGACAAGGAGCGTTTCGTACGCCAGGTCACCGATGCCCTGCCGGTGCGGATCGCGTACATGGATCGGGCCTTGCGTTTCCAGTTCGTCAACCAGGCGCATTGCGATCGCTTCGGCCGCCCGCGCGAGCAGGTGCAGGGACACACCCTCAACGAATTGACCGGCAGGTCCAATGATGCGCAGTTGCTGGCACGGGTGCAGGACGTGCTGGACGGCACGGCCCAGCATTTCGAGTACGACGAGGTCGACGGCGCGGGCACGCGCCGGTTCGAGGTTCGGCTGATTCCCGATGTCGGCGGCAACGGGCAGGTGCAGGGCTTTTATTCGATCGCCATCGACATCACCCAGCGCAGCGCCAATGAACGCGCCTTGCGCGAACGCACGGCCATCATCGACAACACCACCGACTACGTCGTGCAGACCGACGCGCGAGGCCAGCTCACCTACCTCAATCCGTCGGCGCGGGCCTTGCTCGGCATTGCGCCCGACGGACCCATCGATGGATTGAATTTCAGGACGTTCAATACCGACGAGACCAACCGGAACTTTTCCGAGGTGATCCTGCCGATCGTGCAACGCGACGGGGTGTGGGCCGGCGAGTCGACCTGCTACGACGCGCGGCGCAACGTGGTGCCGATGAGCCAGATCGTCATCGCGCATCGCGACGACCAGGGGCGGGTGACCCGGTACTCGGCCGTGATGCGCGACATCTCGGTGCAGCAGCGGGCCCGGGCCCAGATGGCACGCCAGGCGGCGACGCTGCGTTCGGTGACCGAGGCCATTCCCGCCAGCGTGGCGGTGGTGGGTCGTGACCTGCGCTACCGGTTCGTCAACCCGGCGTTCGAGCGATGGGTCGACTCCACGCGCGACCAGATCGTGGGCAGCACGATCGCGGAGGTGGTCGGAGCGCAGGAATTCGAACGCAACCGGAGTTGGGTCGAGCGGGTGCTCGCCGGCGAGCCGGTCCGGTTCGAGCGCAGCTACGAGGTGCGCGGCGACGCCAGTCACATCGCCGTCGACTACATCCCGTTGTGGGTCGAGGACGGCAGCGTCGACGGTTATGTCGCCGTGCTGCAGGACATCTCGCACCACAAGCTGGAGGAAGTGCGCTTGCTGCAACTGGCGCAGCGCGATGCCTTGACCGGTCTGCTGAACCGGGCTGGCTTCGAGCAGCAGATCGAGCAGGCGGTCGCATCGGGCGATGGTTCCGGCCTGGCGCTGCTGTACGTCGACCTGGATCATTTCAAGCCGGTCAACGACCGGTACGGCCATCCGGCGGGTGACGAGGTGCTGCAACTGTTTGCCCAGCGCCTGTCGGCGCTGGTGCGCTCGTCAGACGTCGTGGCCCGGCTCGGAGGCGACGAGTTCGCCATCCTGCTCGTGGGCGTGCGGGAGGCGTCGCTGGCGCGCCGCCTGGCCGACAAGGTGATCGCGGCCGCGCAGGCGCCCTTCACCGTCGCCGGACACGTGATGCGCATCGGCGCCAGCGTCGGGCTGGCGTTCGGCGTACCGGCCGAGGCCGACTGGACCGACCTGGTGGCCCGGGCCGATGCGATGTTGTACGAGGCCAAGAACGCCGGCCGCGGACGCCAGGCGGGCGCCACCGGCTGAGCACCGCTGTTGTGCCGCGCGCTGGGAGCAGGCGCCTCAGGCCGGCACCAGCCGCAGGTGCGTGATCTCCGAGGCCACGCCGAAACGCTTGGGCGGACCCCAGTAGCCGGTGCCGCGGTTGGTATAGACCCACAGGTCGTCGAGTCTGCGCAAGCCGGCGGTGAAGGGTTGCTGGTAACGCACGAAATACATCCACGGCCAGAACTGCCCGCCGTGCGTGTGACCCGACAACTGCAGGTCGAAGCCGGCGCCGCTGGCCGCCAGCGCGCTGCGCGGCTGGTGCGCCAGCAGCAGCCGCAGCCGCACGCCTGCCGGCGCGCCATGGATGGCCGCTCGCGGGTCGCTGCGATGACTGGCGTCGAAATGGTGGGCGCTGAAATCGGCCACACCGGCGACGACGACCATCTCGGTGTCGCGGTGCAGCGCGACACCATCAGGCAGGGTCTCGGCCGCGCCTTCATGGTGCAGCACCCGGTGCTCGTTGAGCAGCACCTGCACGCCCAGGCCCCGCAACTCGGCGATCCATGCATGCGCTCCGGAGTAATACTCGTGGTTGCCGGTGACGAAGAAGCTGCCGTGGGTGGACACCAGGCGCGCCAGCGGCGCCACGTGGGCACGCAGTTCGTCGACCTGGCCGTCCACCAGGTCACCGGTGATCGCCACCATGTCGGCACCGAGCGCATTGACCCGATCGACGATGCGCTGCACATACCGCTGGCCGATCGTGGGGCCGACATGGATGTCGGAGATCTGCGCGACGCTGAAGCCGTGCAGTGCCTCCGGCAGGCCGGCGATCGGTACGTCGACCCGTACCACCGTGGCGGTCCGCCGTGCGTTCCAGAAGCCCCATGCCGTGGCCAGCAGCGTGAGCACGGGTACCGCGACGGCACTGGCGGTCATCCAGGGCTCAAGCGAGATCCAGCCGGCACCCGCGAGCCCGGCCGCCAGGGCCGCCAGCAGCGCGGCCACGAGCACGGCGTCACGCACCAGCGTGAGCACGAACAGGGTCGAGAACAGCCCCATGCCGATCAGGCCGGCCCAGGTCACCGATGTGGCGAGCGCACCCCTGGCCTGGCGGCGCCGGCCGGTGAAGGCCAGCGGCATCAGCACCAGCGATGCGGCGAGAAACATCCACAACACGCTGCCCGCCAGTGGGCTCCACAGCGCCAGCGACGGCGCAAGGCGCCAGCCGACCCAGCCGTGCAGCAGCATCAACAACAGGACGAGGGGCGTCAGGGACATCGGCGGTCAATCGCGGGCCGTGAGGCCCGGCACATCGGGGTGGAGCGGAACCAGGGTCGGCGCGGGCGCTTGCCCGTCGCGCGTGGCGTCGGCGGACGTTTTCGCACGCCGGCCTGCGATGCTACGGCAGCCGCGTGCCGGGGGTTGGCCAGGGGTTATTGCCGCAGCCGTCGCCGCGTCGCCGTGCCCGTGCGTCAGTTGCGCCACGACGCGATGATGGCCTGCAATGCGGCCGGGTGGTCGGTCCATTGCGGAGTCCACCGCGGTACGGTCGGCGCCGGCAGGTCGACCGGCATCGCCAGTGCCGTCTGCTGCACGTGTTCCTTGCGCACGATCAGCTTCATCAGGGGTTCGGCGATCAACGGCACGTGCAGCGGCACCCGCCGGCCGACGCCCCGCGCGAACGCGTCCATGAAGGCCATGAACGGCAGCGCCGGCCCGCCGGTGGCGTAGAAGGTCCGGCCGGCATGTCTTTTCTTTGCCGCGGCCAGCAGGGCCGTCACCGCATCGTCATGGTGCAGGTGGAACTGGCCGGCGCGGCGCCTGCCGGCCCAGTACGGACGTCCGAGCCCGAATGCCGTGCGGTAGGCGCGCAGGTCACGGCTGGTGGGGCCGTACAGGTAACCCAGGCGCACCACGACCGCCGGCACCGGGCCGGACAAGGCCTGCTGCTCCAGTTCGACGATGGTCTGCGCCAGCGAACGCAAAGGGTCCTTGGCGGGTTCTGCCAGCACGAAGGCACAGCTGGCGTGCACCAGCAGTCCGGCGTCGGTGCGCATCGCGCGTTGCAGCCCGGCACGCGCGGTGCGCGCGAAGTCCTTCCAGGCGTGGCCGTCATGCAGCAAGGTGTTGGCCTGCTGGCCGGCGATGTTGACGTGGACATGGGCGCGGGTCGTGTGCTGCGCGAGCAGGCGCCCGAGTTCGGTCGTGGCACCGGTGATGGTAAGGGTCATGGTGGGGGTTCGTGCTAGTGGTGGGGCGGGGGGGGGCAATCCCCGCGGGCCGACAGGCGGCGCGCGACGGCGCCGCCGACGCGGCGCACCAGCCAGCGCGGCGTCGCCCGGCCGGCCAGGGTGGCGGCCCGGTTGAGCGTGCCGGGTACACAGATCACCGCGGCGCGCAGGCAGGCCTGCAGGCCTTCTTCGGCAACGGCATCGGCACTGCCGACGACGAAGGCCGGCAAGGCACCGAGGCGGCCGTCGGCCTGCGCGGCCTTGTCGAGCATGGCGGTGGCGGTGATGCCAGGGCACAACGCGGTGACACTGACGCCGGTACCTTGCAACTCCTCGGCCAGCGACTCGGTCAGCGACAACACATAGGCCTTGGTGGCGGCATAGGTGGCCAGCGAGGGCACCGGCTGGAAGGCGGCAATGGAGGCCACGTTGAGTACGCGGCCGTGGCCGCGCACGACCATGGGCGGCACGAAGGCCGCCAGCATGTCGGTCAGTGCCTCGACATTGAGCCGGATCAGTTCCCGGTGGCGCTGCGCCGGCATGTCGACGAAGCGGCCGTGTTCGAGCACGCCCGCGTTGTTGACCAGCAGATCGATCGGGCGCCGTGCGCGTTGCATATTCGCCGCCAGTTGCTGCGCCGCACCTTCGAGCGCGAGGTCGGTGGGTGCAGCCCAGGCCTGGATGTCGTGCTCGCGTGCGAGCTGGCGGGCCAGGCGGCGCAACGTGTCGACGCTGCGCGCCACCAGCACCAGGTTGAAACCGGCGCGGGCGCAGGCATGCGCCAGTGCCTCGCCGATGCCGGACGAGGCACCGGTGATCAGCGCGGTCGGGCGTTTCGGGGCGGATCGGGTGGCCATGGCGGATGTGGGTGGGTGTGGGCGTGGCGCCAGCGGCGCCGCGGGTGCAACAAGCTCGCCGGCATCATCGGATGCGGCGACCGGAACCCGAGGGTAACGCAGCCCGGCCCCGCGCATGGGGTCCTGCCCGCCTCGGGGCGGGTCATCGCGGCTCTTTAGGGAGGGAGGTCCATCCGGAGCCCGGTCGCCGGGCGTGGCTTCAGGGCCCGACCCGGACCGGCGCGGCCGCGGCCGCGTGCGTCGCCTGCAAGGCCAGCAGCGTGGCCATGGCCTGGTCCGCCTGCGGTAGCGGAACGAAGATGTGATCGTGGTGCAGGCCGGCGACCACGTTGCAGCTGATGCCGGCCTCGCCCAGTGCGGTGGCGAAGGCCGCGGTCAGGCCGACGGCCTGCAGGTCGGACCGCACATGCAGCGTGATCCAGGCGCAATGCCATTGCGGCTGCAATCCGTGGCGCGCCGCCAGCGACGCCTCGACAATCAGCGACAGGCCTTCGGGTTCGCGCACCGACGCGACGATGTCGCCGGCCGCCAGCGTGTTCGGCACCGGGGCCTGCACATAGACATAGGTACCCGGGTTGCGCACCGGCTGCAGGGTGCGCAGCAGGACGGCGAGGTCGGTGACAGGGTTCATGGGCTCCTCGTGCCGGCGATGGGCGCTGCGCCGCGGCGGTTCAGTCGATGCCGGTCCAGCGGAACCGGGCCGTGTGTTCCTGCGTGTATTCCGGCAACGGTCCGATGCGGGGCTCGTCCGGCGGTATGCGTTCCGGCGGCTTGGTGTAGATGAAGGCCGCCAACGCGCCCGCGGCCGGGTCGTCGACGGCTTCGACGTCGATCTCCAGACGCAGGTAGCCGATGGCGTCGTCGCCGATGCGCTCGAGCTTGTCCATGGCCACCAGCGCCGACGCGTCGACCTCGTAGACCTCGCCGTGAACCTGGTGGCCTTGCCCCGGCGCGTGCACGACGCAGGGCACATGGCCGTCGCCGAGCAGATACATGGGCATCGGGGCGCAGGTCCGGAAACGGCCGGGCCGGCGGATGCCGGCATTGACGTGTGCATTGGGGAAACCGTGCTTGAGGGTTCCGTAGACAAAGAGCAGGGGCA
This sequence comes from Comamonadaceae bacterium G21597-S1, assembly GCA_027214345.1. Taxonomy (GTDB): domain Bacteria; phylum Pseudomonadota; class Gammaproteobacteria; order Burkholderiales; family Burkholderiaceae_C; genus CAISIP01. Next base: position 12,212 of record JAPWHR010000002.1, on the reverse strand, counting down.
TGGTCGGACCTGTGGCTGAGCGGGGAAATGTACCGCATGGTGCCGCCCTGGCGGCGCCTGCCCCGATGGTCCGGGCCGCGGCACAATGGGCCTTGGCCGCACCCCGGGTGCGCACGATACTTCGAAAGGACCTGCTGCATGGAAGACACATTCGACGCCTATTGCATCTCCCGCGCCGATGGCCGCGTCAGCGCCGATTTCGCGACCCTGCGCGTGGCCGACCTCGATCCGGGCGAGGTGCTGGTGCGCGTGGCCTACGCCAGCATCAACTTCAAGGACGCGCTGGCGGCCACCGGCAAGGCGCCGATCATCCGCCGCTTTCCGTGTATCGGTGGCATCGACGCCAGCGGTGTCGTCGAGCGCTCGGACTCGCCGCGTTTCAAGCCGGGCGACAAGGTCATCGTGCACAGCCATGGATTCGGCGTCTCGCACCACGGCGGTTATGCCGGCATGGCACGGGTGCCGGCCGAGTGGGTCAACCGCATCCCCGACGGCATGGATGCGCTGGAGGCGATCACGATCGGCGTGGCGGGTTACACCGCCGCGCTGGCGGTGGAACTGATGGAACACAACGGCCTGGCGCCGTCGCGCGGCAAGGTGCTGGTCAACGGCGCCTCGGGCGGCGTGGCCAGCATCGCCATCGACATGTTGTCGCAGCGCGGTTTCCACGTGGTGGCCGCGACGCGCAAGATGCAGGAGAAAGACTACCTGCTGGGCCTGGGCGCGGCCGAGGTCGTCGATGCGAGTACGCTGACGGTCGGCACCAGGCCGCTGGAGTCGGCGTTGTGGCAAGGCGCCGTCGACTCGCTCGGCGGCGATGCGCTGGCCGGCCTGACCCGCACGATGCAGCGCGACGGTGTCATCGCCAGTCTGGGCAATGCCATGGACATCCACTTCAGCACCACCGTGATGCCCTTCATCCTGCGCGGCGTGCGGCTGATCGGCGTGAACTCCGACAACGAACCGCCGCTGCGCGAGCATCTGTGGCAACGCATGGGCAGCGACCTGCGGCCACGGCATCTGGCGCGTATCGCGCAGGTCAAGCCGTTCGATCAGTTGCCGACGCTGATGCAGGAGGTGGTGGGCGGGCGGATCAAGGGGCGCACGGTGATTGCGGTGGCACCGGACGTCGCTTGAGCGCAAGCCCAGGCTGGCTTGCTTGAGGGTGCCGTTCCCGTTCCGGCGTCAGGGCGCCGTGCCCTTGACCGACCATGCCAGGGCCGCATACGAGCGTGGCCCGTCCGGCTCGCCGTCGAGGTAGGCGGCCCGCACCGCCTGCTCCAGCTGTTGCCGTTCGGGCGCCTGCAGCGTGCCGACATATTCGGCTCCCGGGCCGTCCTGGCCAAGATACGGCGCCCAATAATCGTCGAAACACGCGTATTCCATGCGTATCTGCAGCACGGTCTCGTCGACATCGACGAAGCCGGCATCGCGCCAGGCGGTTACCAGTTCCCCCGGACGTGTCATCGGCCGCGTGAGGTTCTTCGCGCGCCGCTCGCCGGCCTTCGGATCGAGCGCCGCGGCGGTGTCGAAGAACATCCGGTTGGCGACGAATCCGCCGCGCGCATCCCATACCGCGGCGGCGACGACGGCGCCCGGCTTCGCCACGCGTCGCATTTCGGCGATGGCCGCGTGCGGGCGGGGCACGAAATGCAGCGCCAGCAACGACAACACGCGGTCGAAATGCCGATCCGGATACGGCAGGGCGCAGGCGTCGCCGACATCGAAGACCAGTCGCGGATCCGCATACTGCCGCCCGGCGTAGTCGACATAGACGGCTGCGAGGTCCACGCCGCGCACGGTGGCAGCATGCGTCCGTGCCAGCACCGCCGCCGCGAGGTGGCCGGTGCCGCAGCCGACATCGAGCATGTGTTCGCCGTCACCGCATCCGGCATGGTCGAGAAACGCGCCGGCCAGTTGGCGGCTCCAGCGCCCCATGTTCAGTTCGTAACCATCACCGCTGGCTGCAGCGAACGTGGAGGAATAGCTGGGCATGGAGCCTCCCCGGCAAGGTTTTGGTCGATCGACATTCTTGCCGTTGGTATCGGCGCTGTCCAGCTGCAATGCAACGGCATCAGGAACGTGCGAACAGTTCCGTCACCTCCGCCCGCACCAGCGCCAGCAGGGTTTCCAGCGGTTCGGAGCGTGGTGCCGCACGCAGGCGCAAGATGCCGACCTGGGGCAAGGCAATGACCGGCCGGATGTCGAGCTGCCGCAGGCTGAAGTGCCGCGTCAGGTAACGCGCGACGTCGGCGCGCATGGCACCGATCGTGCCCGGGGCGTGGCTCAGGATCGCGCCGATGGCGGGCACGGAACTGGCCTCGACCATGCCACGCGGCAGGTCATGGCCGGCGGTGGTGAACTCGCGTCGCAGCGCCATCCAGACCTGCGAGTTGCGCGGCGGCATGACCCATGGCAACGTCAGGAGGTGCGCGAAGCTGCGCAGGCGTTGGCTGCCGGCTGTGTCGGCATGGGTCACGAACGCCACATGGTCGTCGTACAGTGGTTCGAACTGCAGACGTGCCAGGTCGGCATCACTGGCCGCGGTTTCTTCCAGGCTGCCGATGACGCAGTCCAGTTCGCCCGCCAGCAGGGCGGCCAGCAGGTCGGCACTGACGCCGTCGCGCATCGAGACCTGCACCCCGGGCAACTGCTGCAGCCACTGTGCCACCGGACGGGCCAGCAGCACCGCCGCCGTGAACGAGGGTGAGCCCAGGTGCAGCGCGGGCGCGGCCCCTTCGCGATACCGCGGCAAATCTTGTTCGAGCTGCTCCAGCGCCGCCAGCACCTGTTGCGCATGCGTGCGCACCGCCTGGCCGAAAGGTGTCAGGCGGGCATCCGACGCACTGCGGTCGAAGACGGCGGCGCCCAAGGTGCGTTCGAGTTCATGTGCCATCTTGGTGATCGCCGGCTGGGTCACGTGCAGGGCGTCGGCCATGGCGCGGAAGTTGTCGCCGTTGCCGGCCATGCACACCAGCAGCAGTTGCGGCAGGCGCAGCCGGCGCACCAGCGGCGTCTGGCGCATGGGGTTGCCTTGCTTATTAACCAAGGGTGAAGTCATGTGAAGATCATTTCAATTGTGGTAATGATAGGCGCTGCCTACCATGCGGGCATCGATGGGCATGCCCGTCGGTTCGGCACCGGGGATGCACAAGAGCACCGCCCCGGGCGACGCATTCCGAAACTTGCACGCCACCAACGAGGAGACCCGCCATGCCTACCCGCCGCCATTTCAACCTCCATGCCCTCGGCCTTGCCGCCGCCGCTGCTGGCCTGCCCGCGTCCGCGCTTGCGCAGGCCGGCGACTATCCGAGCCGGCCGATCAAGGTCATCGTGCCGTTCGCGGCCGGCGGCGGCCCGGACGTGCTGACCCGCAAGATGGCCGTCAAGCTGGCCGAGGTGCTGGGCAAGGGGGGCGTCGTGGTTGACAACATCGTCGGCGCCGGTGGCATCCTGGCCGGACAGAACGTCGCGCGCATGGCACCGGACGGCTACAACATCTTGATGGGCGCGTCGTCGCACGTCACGCAAAAGGCCATGCAGCCCAGCGTCAAGTTCGACCCGCTGACGGATTTCACGCTGATCACGCGTACCGTGTTCGCGCCGTCTGTGCTCGTGGTTGCCGCCGACTCGCCGTACAAGTCGGTGGAGGAGGTCATCGCGGCGGCGAAGAAGAACCCCGGCAAGCTCAACTACGCCTCCGGCGGAGTCGGCAGTGCCGCCCACCTGATCGCCGCGGCGCTGGTGCTGCATGTGCAGGCCGACGTCGTGCACGTGCCGTACAAGGGCTCGGTCGAGATCGTGCCGTCACTGCTGTCCGGCGCCACGCAGTTCGCGTTTCCGATCGCATCGACGGCGGTGCCGCTGATCCAGTCCGGCAAGGTGCGTGCGCTGGCGGTGACCAGCGCGCAACGCATGAGCGTCCTGCCCAACGTGCCCACGCTGGTCGAGGCGCTCAAGGCACCGGAGCTGGCATTGGACTCCTGGTTCGGACTGTGGGCACCTGCCAATACACCGGCCGAGGTGGTCGACATCCTGTTCAAGGCCGTGGTCAAGACCTACGAGGACCCGGCCGTGCGTGCGGACGCGGAGGCGTCTGGCTCCGTGGTGGCACTGAGCCGCTCGCCGCAGGAGTTCCGCAGCTTTGTCGAGTCCGAGACGCGCAAGTTCGAGAAACTCGTCAAGGCGGCCAACCTGAGCGTCAACAATTGATCATGGCCCAACCGTTCCAGTTGCCGCCGCAGGCCTTGCGCGGCGTGCGTGTGGTCGACTTCAGCCATGTCATCGCCGGCCCGTTCGCGACCTTCCATCTGGCACAGATGGGTGCCGAGGTCGTCAAGATCGAGAAACCCGGCGGAGGTGACGTGATGCGGCGCACCGCCTCGGGCGCGCAGGCCTTCACGGCCATCAACGCCGGCAAGCAGATGCGCGCCATCGACATCGCATCGCCCGAGGGGCGCGCCGAGGTGCTGGAACTGGCGCGCGTGGCCGACGTGATGGTCGACAACTACCGGCCCGGCGTGTTGCGCCGCCATGGGCTGGCTTATGAGGACATTCAGGCGATCAACCCTGGCATCGTCTATTGCGCGATCTCCGGTTATGGATACAGCGACCCCGCGCGCACGCCGTTCGGCGCCTACGACCATGTGATCCAGGCCCTGACCGGCATGACGATGTTGTCCGGCCAGGAAGGGGACGCGCCGGTCAAGACCGGGTTTCCGGTCATCGATGCGGCCACCGGCATCATCGGTGCCCTCGCCATCATGGCCGCGCTGCGCGAGCGCGAACACACCGGCGCGGGTTGTTTCCTCGACGTCAGCATGTGGGCCAGCGCATTGCAGCTGATGTACCCGTTCGCCTGCGAGACCCTGACGCACGACCAGGAGATTGCGCGCGTGGGCAACAAGGGTTTCTCGGGCAGCCCGGCGGCCGACACCTTCGCCTGCAGCGACGGCTGGCTCGCGATCGGCGCCAACACGCATGCCCATGTCGACCGCCTGCTGGGCGAACTCGACATCGATCCGGCGCTGGCCGGGCCCTTGCTCGAACCCGCAGCCGAAAGTGGCGCCACCTTCGCCCGTGCCCGCGACCCGAAGGCGTTCCGCGAGCTGCTGGCGTCTCGCATGGCAGGACGCAGCGCGCACGAACTCGAGTCCAGACTCAATGCCGCCGGCGTGCCGGCCGCACGGGTGCGCAGCCTGCGCGCGTTCACGCGCGAAGCGGTGGACACGGGGCTGCTGGAGCCCGTGGTGTTGGGGCAGGGGGCGGCGCAGGCGCGCACGCCGGGTCTGGGGTGGCGCGTCCGGCCTGGGGCGGCTTGTTGAGCGGCTGATCGGGCGCGCCGGGTCCGTGAGCGGCGGGCGCCCAGGCTCGGCCTGCGAAGCCCTATTCGTAGGTCTGTCCGCCGTGCCTGAGCCAGCCGGCTTCGTGGCGACCGCCGGGATCGTGGTGGGTCCAGTGGATGACGCCGCCCTTGGGGTTCCATTCGTACACACCGTTGAAGGAGACCCGGTCTCCCGTGACGAGCGAGGGTATGCGGGGTGCGAGGTCGATGTTGTGCGCGACCAGCAGCGTCTGTCCGGATGGCAGCGTCAGGATGAAGCGCTGGTGGCGGCTGCCCGTGTTGTCGTCGGCCAATACCGCACTGACGATGCCTTCGCCCGTGACCTGGGTGCCACTTCTCTGGTCGCGGATGGCGGCCAGCAACACGTCGGAGCTTTCACCGGGCGCCAGTGCGGTGAGCAGACCCGGTGCGCCCACCAGTTGCCGGAACGTGGGTGAGCGGCTCGCGCCTTCGTATGCGGCAAGCAGGATGACGATGACAACAATGAGCTTTTTCATGGGCGGGTGACGGGGGGCGGGGCTATGGCGGGCCAGGACCGTGGCCGTTGCCGCATTATCGAGAGGCCATGGCCAGCTTGACCAACTCCGCCACGCGAAGCACATCGTCGTGGCTGTGAAAACGCAGCTCGATCCACGGCGACGTGGCCGCGCGCTTGGGGTGGTGCACCGATTCGCGCGGGTGCTCCAGTCCCAGTGACGCGATGTGCTTGCGTGTCAGGCGCAGGTCGAGCTCGTTGTCATGGTGGAAATGCGCGAACTCCTTGCCCCGGAACCACAGCGCCGTTCCGCCCGCCACCGGGGACGGCTCGGCGCTGAATCCGTCGATCGGCGCGAGCAGTTGCAGCAATTCGTGTTTCGCTGAAGGCATGGCGTGTTCCGGCATGTTGGCCAGACGTGGAATCGCGGCTTGCGATTGGCGTTGGAGTTGCTCCCGGCGGTGCCGACCTGCTGCATGTCCGCGAAACATGCGCGCTTGGGGACTGCTTTCAGCGCCCCGATGCCGGCCCTCGGCCTGCCTCCAGGATCGGCAGCCCTGCTTCGGTGGGGATGTAGATCCGCTCGCCTTTTCCGTCTTTCAGGCCTTCGATCCAGAGATAGCGCAGATACGCCTCGTTCCCCTTGAGCGACTCCCCGATGATGCGGTTGGCTTCGGCCGTTGCCTTCGCACGCTCGACCTCAGCCTGCCCTTGGGCCTTGGCCAACGTGACCCGGGTCTGCGCCTGCAGCAAGGAGGCCTGCTGCTGGGCCTTGGCCTCCTCGATGAGGATCTGCTTGGACCATTCGGCCTCCTTCAGCCGGGTTTCTCCGGCCAGTTCCTCCGCGTAGACGCGGTACTTGGGCCATAACCACAAGGCCACGACCAGTGCGCAGGTCCCGAGGACGGCCAGCACGAGAAGGCCCCCGACATACAGTTCGCCGCGTTGATGGAATTTCATGGATTGCTGGGGTGTGGAGCAGGAGGTGATGACGATCGCTGCGGGAGTTCCACTGGGTGAAGGGTTGTAGACACACGGCTCACCGCCAAGGAAACGAGACGGTGGCGATGAGGCCGATCGAGATTACAGCATGGAATTTGCGCCAGAGCCGGGCCTTCTTGTTCGGGCGACTTGCCGTTGTTGCTGCTTGCATCCCGCGGTCTCACTCACGGCCGTTGAATGCGAGAGCCGCGACTCGTCCTTGGCGATCTTTGATCTTCCTCCGTGGGTGACGGGCGCTTCAGCTTCTTTCCCGACGCCATATCCGGCGCACTGCTTGGCGGACATCATCGCAACGGCGCAACAAGGCCGATGTCACATTCTCCTCTGCGAGGTGTTGACCTTGGCGACCGATCGACGTGCCTGCGTCTCTCGCCACCGTCATGCCGCGAGCATGCCTCGATCGCGCTTCTCCCGTCGTTGCCGTGCGGACTCAACCGCCTGTTGAATCCTGCGTTCGCGTGTCTGCGGCCTGGCCGGTTGGTCGATGCGCCGGACGATGTAGTTCTGCTCTCCTGGCGGCAAGGATCGGAAAGACTCGGCGACTCCTTGCGCGCGCAGCGCCTGCGCAAGGTCATCCGGAATCGCAACACGGGAACGATCGAGAACCGTGATCTGCATGCGAATGCGGTCGCCAGTGCCGGTGGCCGTTTCCTGACGGACGCGTGCCTTGATCCGAACGTAGTGCCGGCCACCCCCGACGGGGAACAGGCTCACCTGGAATGGTTTCGAGTCATCAACCCGCGCCAGGACCAGGACCGGCCCCTTGGTGCCCAGCGCCTCGGTAATGTCGACAGGCACGGCAATGGCGCAGTAGTCCATGCCTTCGGCCCAGTTCTCCAGAACGGCATGGAACGAGAACTGCTGGCCTGCGGCTGGTACGTGTCGCATCGCTGGAGCGTGGGAGGGAATGTGACGGTACTGTGCCAGGAAGGAGGAGGCTGCCCGATGCGGGCCGGGTCATGCAGCGCTCAGGGTTCGGGCATATGGCATACGGCTTCGATGTTGTGGCCATCCGGGCCGATGACGAAGGCGGCGTAGTAATTGGCGTGATAGTGCGTGCGCAGACCGGGTGGGCCGTTGTCCTTGCCGCCCGCCTGCAACGCTGCGCGATGGAACGCCCGGACCTGCTCGCGACTGGCCGCCGTGAACGCCAGGTGAAGGTGCGCCGGAGTCTCGCGGGTCTGGTACAGGCACAGCGATACCGCGCCCCCGGGTTGGCTCAGTTCGACGCCGTCCGGCGGCCACTCGCGAACATCGGTGACACCGAGTGGCTCCAGTGCCTGGACGAAGAATGACCTGCTGCCCGCATAGTCGCTGGCGCCGAACTTGACGTGATCAAACATGGCCTCTCCCGTGGTGGTTGTACGCTGGTGCTGCCAGGCCCACGGCAGGACCCGGGAAGCGGGAGTCCGGCCGCACATCGAGAAGACGACCACGTGCAGCGTGCAGGGCGCAAAGACGATTGTCGCGCATTCGGCGGTGGCGATCGCCCCCCGAAGCCCTTGTGAGTCGTCAACTCGGGCAGGGAGTCTGGTAACAAGGAGCCGGCCCTGATGGCCGCGACCGAGTCCCGGAACATCCGGCGCAACCACGCATGGCTGCGGCAGGCGCGGTGTCGCAGTGGCACCGCAGGTTCAACGCGACGGGTTACGCGGCACTGTCCATCTGCTTCGTCAGGGGACTGACGAACACCCAGTCAGTTTGACGGTCACTGCCAACAACGAACACGTGGCTGCCAACTTTGACAAAGCCCGACTTGACGTAGAAGGCTACAGCCCTTGGGTTGCGCTCCCAGACCCCGAGCCACAGGTGCCGGCCACCCAATTCCTTGGCGGCCGCTCGCGCCTGCTGCATGAGGGGTGCAGCTGCGCCTTTGCCGTGCGCCGAACGAATTAGATAGAAACGATGCAGCTCAACCGGTCGCTCCTGGACCACACAAGACGGCGGCTTGTTGCGACGCACCTGGGCAAAACCAACAAGCTCAGTATCCATGTAGGCAAGCAAGGTCACCACATCAGGGTCTGCAAGTTCGTCCGACTGCTGCGCGACGCCATAGACGGACTGGAGGTGCGCAGCGAGATCTTCGGGCGTGTTGTCAGCACCGAAAGTTTCTGCAAAGGTGTTTGCGGCAAGTTGCGAGAGCGCCAGGGCATCCGAAATGGCAGCGCGCCGGACAATGACAGAACTCATCTGAGAGGTGATTGAGTGCGGGGGAGGTGCCACCTCAACGTTGAAGGTGCCCGGCGCGCAACCATTGCCGCGAAGCGGCCTTCTGCAGTTGCGTGTCCGTGCCGACCGACCAGTTCTGCCTTGCAGCTCGCACAGCTACGCCGCCTCAAGCATGAACTCAACTTTTACAGCATCAAACGGGAACACAACACCGCCATCTGTCACACGACTGATCACGCCTGCATCCAACAAGGCCACGACATCCCCATGCACAGCTTTCACGTCACGTCCGACCCGTCTGGCCACCTCGCGGATAGACATGGCGCCCGCCCCGCACATTGCTTTGAGCAACTCCCATCTTTTGGCGGTTAGTACCTGCCAAAGCAGTTCGGGGGTGGCAAAACCAATACGCGCCTCGCTCTCAGCACGACCGGATTTCATAGCTCGGGTTGCATCGGCAAGCGTGTCAGTCAGCGAACGAACCTCAAGAACGACTGTTTTCATTGTTCCACCTCGTAATGTCAGCGTTGAAATCAAGCATCAACTGTTCTGGCGTCGAGAAAGCATAGTCAAGTTCCTTTCCTCCGAAGTGCCGATGATCACCTTTGCCGCGCTCGTTGTCATATCTCAGCACACAATCGCCGCCCACCACATAAGCTAGGCGATATTTGAATGGATGCTCAGACGGCGGAACAGGCTGAGGGACTCGCCATACGGCCACTTCGGCAAAAGCATTTGGAGCAAGAACAACGCGACGGCGAATGAGCGCGACAGCCTTCATGTTGGAGATTATGACAACATGCCGAATGTGTTGTCAATGAGTCCAACAAACGTCTCGTCTCCAGCGAGGCAACTCAATGTAAGTCTCACGGCCTGTCGGATACCGTGGCGCCTGCGGCATACAACTGTCATCACTCCCTCCCGATCGTGGCTTCTGCATTCACTGCCGGGCGAAGTGTCTGCTTTTCTTGCAGCATTGAAAATTCGACAAACCCGGCAACGCGATTCTGTACGAATGACCATCAATCGGGTAAAGCGCCAGACGTATGGCGTCGCTTGTCCGCAACGCTTCCTTCGCTGAATGGCCCGTCAGCGGGGCGGAGGAGGAAGGTCCGCAGCCGTGGCGCGATCTTTTTCTCTTGCGCCTCCTGTGCCAAACGTTGACCTGCCGATCAAGCCGCCTGCAGGCAATACTGCTGGTACAAGGCCCCGGCCCGCGCCGTCGCCTGGCCTGGCTTCCCGTCGCCGATCACCCGCCCGTCGATCTTCGTCACCGGCGTCACGCCGCCCAGCGTGCCGGTGACGAAGGCCTCCTTGGCCGAATACACCTGCGCCAATGTGAAATCGCATTCGCGCACCGTGCCGCCGGCGGCCTGCCAGGCGCGGATGACATTGGCCTGGGTGATGCCCTTGAAGCTGTAGTTGCCGGTCGAGGTCCACAACTCGTCGTTGCCGCGCACGATGAAGAAGTTGGTGCTGTTGCAGCTGGCCACGAAGCCGCGCGGGTCGAGCATCAGGGCTTCGTCGGCGCCCAGATTGATGGCCTGGATCAGCGCCTGGATCAGGTTGAGCCGGCTGTGCGAATTGAGCCGCAGGTCGAACACGTCCGGGCCGCTGGTGCGGTAGGTCGAGGTCATCAGGCTCAGACCGCGGGCGCGGGTCTCGGGCTTGGGTGTCTTGTATTCCGCGACGATGACGATGGTGGCCTTGCCGATGACGAAACGCGGGTCCTGGTTCGGTGTCTTCTTGGTGCCGCGCGTGATCATCAACCGCATGTGGGCGCCGTCTTTCATCCCGTTGCGCTCCAGCGTCTGCCACAGCGCCTGCTCCACGCCCTGGCGGTCCATGCCGATGTCGAGCGCAATGGACGCGGCGCCTTCGAACAGGCGTTCCATGTGGGCCTGCAGGCTGATGATCTTGCCGTTCACCAGCCGCAGGCCTTCCCAGATGCCGTCGCCCAGCGCGAAGCCGCTGTCGAACACTGAAACCCGTGCTTCGTTGCGGGGGAAAAACGCGCCATTGACATAGACCTGCACGGAGTCGTTGCGGGGGTCGGCGGCGTAGCCTTGGGCGCTTTCGGAAGAGGTGGCAATCATGGGATGGGGCTCCTGTGTCGGGGTTCGGTCGTGGCGCGGCGGGATGCGCGGCGCCTGGCGCGAAGGGGATGGATGGGAGGAAAGGGGCAGGAATGATGCGGGATAGGGCGGCGCCGCGACAGCCGCGGCCGCCCGGCTAGAAATGGAACTCGTTGTGCCGCGCCAAAAATGCCTGGGTGCGCGCTTGTTGCGGGTTCTTCAACACTTGGTCGGGCGTGCCTTGTTCATGGATCACGCCGTCGGCAATGAACAGGATGCGGTTCGCGAAGTGGTAGGCGAACCCCAATTCGTGTGTCACCAGCAGCATGGTGCGTCCTTCCTCAGCCAGTGCGCGGATGGTGCGCAGCACCTCGCCCACCAGTTCCGGATCCAGCGCCGACGTGGGTTCGTCGAACAGCAGCAGTTCGGGCTCCATCGCCAGCGCGCGGGCGATCGCGACACGTTGTTTCTGGCCGCCGGACAGGCGGGCCGGGTAGGTGTCGGCCTTGTCGGCCAGGCCGACGCGCTCGAGCTGTGCGCGGGCCTTGCTCTCGGCCGCGGCGCGGTCCATGCCCTTGACGGTACGCAGGCCTTCCATCACGTTGCCGATCGCCGTCATATGCGGGAACAGGTTGAACTGCTGGAACACCATGCCCACGCGCTGGCGCACCTGGGTCAGTTCGCGTTCGGTATAGACGATGTCGCCCGAGCCAGGGCGCTCGGTGCCGACCTTGCTGCCGGCCAGTGCGATGCGCCCGGCCGTGGGTTTTTCCATGAAGTTCAGGCATCGCAGCAAGGTGCTCTTGCCCGAGCCCGAGGCGCCCAGGATGGCGATGCGGTCGCCCGGCGCCACGTCGAGGTCGATGCCGCGGATGATCTCGTCCTTGCCGAAATGCTTGCGCAGTCCGGTCACGCGCAGCAAGGGTGCGGGAGGGGTCGTGTCGGTGGCCATGAGGATAGGTCAGTTTTCCTGGGCGCTGCGCGCCATCCAGGGGGTATGAAGGGTCCAACGGCCGCGGAGCCGGCCAGTCCAGGCCCCCACGGAACTGGCTTTGCCAGGCCGTAGGGGGCGCCCCCCAGTGGGGCTGAGGCCCGCGGCTCCAAGCCTGCCTGCGCAGGCTTGGACGGGCCGAAGGGGCGCCTGCCT
>JAPWHR010000029.1 GCA_027214345.1 Comamonadaceae bacterium G21597-S1 | reverse complement strand
CGGCTCCAAGCCTGCCTGCGCAGGCTTGGACGGGCCGAAGGGGCGCCTGCCTCTGGCAGCGCCACGACTCGGCCGGTCTACACGCAGTGAGACCGGACAGACGGGGGGCGTCTACCATCTCAGGACTGGCAGTCCTGGCCCGAACGACGGGTCCACTTCTTCTCGGCGGCGTACTTGTCGGCCGCGTTCTTGACCATCGGCTTGATGATCTGCTCGTCGGCCTGGTACCAGTCGCTGGAGAACACCCACTTGCTGCCGTCCCAGGTATGGATACGGGCCCAGGCCGCACCCATGTGGTCCTGGCAGCTGGTGGAGATCGGGCGCATCACGTTCTTGAAGCCCAGCGCGTTGAGCTTGTCCTGCGTCAGGTTCAGGTTCTCATAACCCCAGCGTGCCTGCTCGGCCGTCACGACCTTGCCCTTGCCGAAACGCTCCTGCGCCGCGCGCACGCCTTCGACCGCGAACATCGCGCTCATCAGGCCGCGCATGTACAGCACCTGGCCGACCTCTTCCTTCGGTCCCGTGCCCTCGTTCTTGGCGTGCAGCTTGGTCAGGATCTCCTTGACCACGTCGGAGTTGGTCTCGGTGCCGTGCTGCATCGTGATCGCGTTGTAGCCCTTGGCACCCGCGCCGACGTCCTTGACGTCCGGCTCTGCGCCGGCCCACCAGACACCGTACATCTTCTCGCGCGGATAACCGGTGGCCTGCGCTTCCTTGAGCGCGGTGGAATTCATCACGCCCCAGCCCCACAACAACACGTAGTCCGGCCGGTTCTGGCGCACCTGCAGCCAGGTCGCCTTCTGCTCGACGCCCGGATGGGTCACCGGCAACACGCTGAGCTGGAAGCCGTGCATGGCCGCACGCTCCTCGAGCAGCGGGATCGGCTCCTTGCCGTACGGGCTGTCGTGGTAGATCAGCGTGATCTTCTTGCCCTTGAGCTTGTCCAGGCCGCCTTCCTTCTTGGCGATGTGCTGGATCAGCACGTCGGCGGCCACCCAGTAGGTGCCGGCGATCGGGAAGTTCCACTTGAACACGCCGCCGTCGGCCGACTCGCTGCGGCCGTAGCCGGCGGTGATCAGCGGAATCTTGTCCACCGGGGCCTTCTCGGTCAACGCGAACGTGATACCGGTCGACAGCGGCTGGAACACGGTCGCCCCGCCGTTCTTGCCCTTGAGTCGCTCGTAACACTCGACGCCGCGGTCGGTCGCGTAGCCGGTCTCGCACTCCTCGAACACCACCTTCACGCCGTTGATGCCGCCACGCGCATTGGTGAGCTTGAGATAGTCCGCGTATCCGTTGGCAAACGGCACGCCATTGGGCGCGTAGGCGCCGGTACGGTACACGAGCGAGGGAAAGAACTGCTCCTGCGCCTGTGCGGCGGTCGTCACCAACGCCGACGTCAGGCCCGCACAGGCCACGGTCACCCCCAGTACCAGGTTTCGAATCTTCATCACTTCAGTCTCCTTCTAAAAAAACTTGCACACTCACACAACCACCCAGGCCCCTGGAATCAACCCCACCTGGCATCGATGCATCGGCTCCACCCCACTGGCGGGTCGGATCCGATGCCCCATGCCGAATGGGGCTGGACATCAGTGCGGGAAGGGCCACAACCGCAACTTCTGCTTGCCGATGCTCCACAGCCGTGCCAGTCCGTGCGGCTCCACGATCAGGAACCAGACGATCAAGGCGCCGAAAATCATGAACTCGGTATGCGAGACGGCCGCGGTCGAGATATCGACGCCGATCAGCATGCCGATCCAGGGCAGGAACTGGTTCAGGAAGATCGGCAGCACCACGATGAACGCGGCGCCGAAGAAACTGCCCATGATCGAGCCCATGCCGCCGATGATCACCATGAACAGCAGCTGGAACGAACGGTCGATCGAGAACGCCGCCGGCTCCCAGGAGCCCAGGTGCACGAAGCCCCACAGGCCGCCGGCCACGCCGATGATGAAGGAGCTGACCGCAAACGCGCTGAGCTTGGCGTACATCGGCCGGATGCCGATCACGGCCGCGGCCACGTCCATGTCGCGGATCGCCATCCACTCGCGTCCGATCGCCGAGCGCACCAGGTTCTTCGCCAGCAGCGCGACCACCACCAGGAAACCCAGGCAGAACAGGTATTTCTCGACCGGCGTGTTGATGGTCCAGCCCAGCACCTGCAGGTTGGACACCGACACCGAGCCCGAGGCGTTGTTGTTGGTGAACCAGCCGATGCGCAGGAACGCCCAGTCGCAGAAGAACTGCGCCGCCAGCGTGGCCACGGCCAGGTACAGGCCCTTGACGCGCAGGCTGGGAATGCCGAACACGATGCCCACCAGCGTGGCGAAGAACCCGCCCGACAACAAGGCGACGATCAGCGGCATGCCGTCGATGCGGATGTAGGTGTTGTAGGCCGCATAGGCGCCCACGGCCATGAACGCGCCCGAGCCCAGAGAGATCTGGCCACAGTACCCGACCAGGATGTTGACGCCGATGGCCGCCAGCGACAGGATCAGGAACGGGATCAGGATGGCGCGGTACATGTATTCGTCGACCAGCATCGGCACGCCGACGAAGGCAAACGCAATCAGCGCCAGCACCATCCAGCGGTCCTGCGCGATCGGAAAGATCTGCTGGTCCGCGCGGTAGGAGGTCTTGAACTGGCCGTTTTCTCTGTAGAACATGGTTATCTCTTTCCCGGCTCAGACGCGGTCGATGATCTTCTCGCCGAACAAACCCTGCGGACGGAACAGCAGGAACACCAGCGCCAGCATGTAGGCGAACCAGATCTCGATGCCGCCGCCCACGAAGGGGCCCAGGTAAACCTCGGACAACTTCTCGCCCACGCCGATGATCAGGCCGCCGATGATGGCGCCGGGCACCGAGGTCAGGCCGCCCAGGATGATGACCGGCAAGGCACGCAGGGCCACCGTGGTCAGCGAGAACTGCACACCGAGCTTGGAGCCCCAGATCACGCCGGCCACCAGCGCCGTGATGCCGGCCACGAACCAGACGATGACCCAGATGCGGCTGAGCTTGATGCCGATGGACTGCGCCGCCTGGTGGTCGTCGGCCACCGCACGCAACGCGCGGCCGGTACCGGTCTTCTGGAAGAACAACGACAACGCCCCCACCAGCAGCGCGGCCACGATGGCGGCGTAGACATCCTCGAGGCTGATCAGGATGCCGCCCTGGAACGTGTCCTGAAACAGGAACAGCGGCTCCTTGGGCATGCCGACGTCGATCTGGTAAATGTTGCTGCCGAAGATGGTCTGGCCCAGGCCATCGAGGAAATAGGTGATGCCCAGCGTGGCCATCAGCAGCGTCACGCCCTCCTGATTCACCAGGTGGCGCAGCACCAGGCGCTCGATCAGCCAGGCCAGCGCGAACATCACGGCCGCCGCCAGCGCAAATGCAATCAGGTTGCCCAGGAACTTGCTCTCGATGCCCAGCCAGCCGGGAATCCATTCGGAGAACCGGGCCATGGCCAGTGCCGCGAACAACACCATCGCGCCTTGCGCGAAGTTGAACACGCCCGAGGCCTTGAAGATGAGCACGAAGCCCAGCGCCACCAGCGAATACAACATGCCAGCCATCAGGCCGCCGATCAGGGTTTCGATGAAAAAAGCCATGGATGCTGTCTCCGCTTTCAGTGGCTGGTGCCCAGATAGGCACTGATGACTTCTTCGTTCTCACGCACCTCCTGCGGGGTGCCGTCGCCGATCTTCTTGCCGTAGTCCAGCACCACGACCCGGTCGGAGATGTCCATCACCACGCCCATGTCGTGCTCGATCAGCACGATGGTGGTGCCGAACTCGTCGTTCACGTCCAGGATGAAACGGCTCATATCCTGCTTCTCCTCCAGGTTCATGCCGGCCATGGGTTCGTCGAGCAGCAACACCTGCGGCTCCATCGCCAGCGCGCGGCCGAGATCGACGCGTTTCTGCAGCCCGTAAGGCAACTGGCCGACCGGCGTCTTGCGGTAGGCCTGGATCTCCAGGAAGTCGACGATGTGTTCGACGAACTCGCGGTGCTTCTCCTCCTCGCGCTGGGCCGGCCCGATGCGTAGTGCCTGCAGGAACAGGTTGCTGCGGATGCGCAGGTTGCGGCCGGTCATGATGTTGTCGATCACGCTCATGCCCTTGAACAGCGCCAGGTTCTGGAACGTGCGGGCGATGCCCATCTCGGCAACCTGCCGGCTGTTCATGTGCTTGAAGGTGCGACCGCGGAAGCTGATCTCGCCCTTCTGCGGCGAATAGACGCCGTTGATGCAGTTGAGCATCGAGCTCTTGCCGGCGCCGTTCGGGCCGATGATGGCGCGCACCTCGTGTTCGCGCACGTCGAACGAGATGTCGGTCAAGGCGTTGACGCCGCCGAACGACAGGCTGATGTTCTTGACGTCCAGGATGACGTCGCCGATTTTTTTCTGAGGCGCGATGTCGCTCATGGATGTTCTTTCAGGCCGCAGCCTTGACCGGCGCGAACGTCCGGGTATCGTCGATCCGCAGCGTGGCGCTGACCTTGCCGGTGCGCCCGTCCTCGAACTTGACGACCGTCTCGATGTATTGCTCGGTCTTGCCGCCGTACAGGCCGTCGACCAGCGGCTGGTACTTGTCGGCGATGAAGCCACGCCGGACCTTGTTGGTGCGGGTCAGTTCGCCGTCGTCGGCGTCGAGTTCCTTGTGCAGCACCAGGAAGCGGCTGACCTGGCTGCCCGCCAGCAACTCGTCCGCGGCCAGGTCGGCATTGACCTTCTCGATGCATTCCTTGATCAGCTGGTAGACCTCGGGTTTCTGCGCCAGGTCGGTGTAGCCGGCATAGGCCAGGTTGCGCCGTTCGGCCCAGTTGCCGACCGCGTTCATGTCGATGTTGACCATCACGCAGACCTTCTCGCGGCCGTCGCCATAGGCCACGACCTCCTTGATGAACGGAAAGAACTTGAGCTTGTTCTCGACGTATTTGGGCGCGAACATGGCGCCGTCGTTGGCGCCGCCCTTGATGCGGCCCACGTCCTTGACCCGGTCGATGATCTTCAGGTGCCCATGCGCGTCGATGAAGCCGGCATCGCTGGTGTGGTACCAGCCGTCCGGCGTCAGCACCTCGGCTGTGGCCTGCGGGTTCTTGAAATACTCCTTGAGCAGCCCCGGCGACTTGACCAGGATCTCGCCGTTGTCGGCGACCTTGATCTCGACACCGGAGATCGGCAGCCCGACCGTGTCGGCGCGCGCCGCATTGTCCGGCTGCAGGCATACGAACACCGCGGTCTCGGTGGATCCGTACAGTTGCTTGAGGTTGATGCCGATGGAGCGGTAGAACTGGAACAGGTCCGGCCCGATCGCCTCGCCCGCCGTATAGGCCACCCGCACCCGGCTCATGCCCAGGTTGTTGCGCAGCGGCCCGTAGACCGACCAGTCGCCCAGCGCGTAGAGCAGCCGGTCCAGCAGGCCGAGCGGCTTGCCGTCCATGCGATCCGGGCCGACCCGCTTGGCCAGAGCCATCGCCGCATGGAACAGCTTGCGCTTGAGCGCACCGGCGTCCTCCATGCGGATCATCACGCTGGTCAGCAGGCCTTCGAACACCCGCGGCGGCGCGAAATAGTAGGTGGGGCCGACCTCCTTGAGGTCGATGGTCACGGTATCGGCAGACTCCGGGCAATTGACGACATATCCGCAGGCCAGCCACTGCGCATAACTGAAGATGTTCTGCCCGATCCAGGCCGGCGGCAGGTAGGCCAGCACTTCTTCCGCATGGGTCAGCTTGTCGAAGTCCGCGCCAGCCCGGGCCCGGTCGAGCAGGCTGTCATGGGTGTGCACCACGCCCTTGGGGTTGCCGGTCGTGCCCGAGGTGAAGAACATCGCGGCCACGTCGTGCGGCTGCGCCTGCTCGATGTGGGTGCGCAGGAAGTCGTCATGCTGGCGGGCGTAGACCTTGCCGGCCGCGACCAGTTCCTCGATCGACACCAGACCCGGTTCGTCATAGTTGCGCAATCCGCGCGGGTCGTCGAAATAGATATGCGCCAGCTGCGGACATTGCTCGCGGACCTCGAGCAACTTGTCGACCTGCTCCTGGTCCTCGGCAAACGCGAAACACACGTCGGCGTTGTTGATCGGGAACACGCACTCGGCCGCCACGGCATCCTGGTACAGCGGAATCGGAATCGCGCCCAGCGACTGCACCGCCAGCATGGTCGCGTACAGCCGCGGCCGGTTGGAGCCGACCACGACCATGTGCTGGCCCCGGCCCAGTCCGGCCTGGTGCAGTCCGCCGGCAATATCGGCGACCAGCTCGCGCAGGTCGGCCCAGTTCAGCGTCTGCCAGATGCCGAACTCCTTCTCGCGCATCGCTGCCGCTTCCGGTCGCTCGGCTGCATGTTTCAGCAACAATCGGGGGAACGTGGTCTGCACGGTGTCTCCTTCAATGCCATGGGTCCTGCGTGGGCTCCGCCTTGATGGGTCGGTTGGCAACAGGCCTGTCGTTGCCTCCCAATATAGGATTTAATTTGACGTCGTCCTGTCGGTCGGACGACAATTCAGGGTTATGGAGGCTAGGGATTTCCCTAGGCTTTTGCCCGCTTCCCCGACCTTCCCGCGCCCGCGCTGATCCATGTCAAACGAACTGTCCCTGCACCATCGCCGACGCCCGCCTTCCGACATCGAGGTGGCGGCCATTCCCTGGATGGCGGTATTGAACGACGCGCAACGCGAGCGCGTGTTGTCCGAGCTCAAGGTCGGCGATGCCTTGCCCGGCGACTATGTCTGCCGCACCGGACGCCATGTCACCTACTGGTTCGGCGTCGTCGACGGCCTGCTCAAGATGAGCAGCGACACCTTCGACGGCCATTCGATGACCTTCACCGGCCTGCCGCCCGGCGGCTGGTTCGGCGAAGGCACGGCGCTCAAGCGCGAGCCCTACCGCTACAACATCCAGGCGCTGCGCAAGAGCATCGTGGCCGGCCTGCCGGTCGACACCTTCCACTGGCTGCTCGATCACTCCATCGGCTTCAACCGTTTCGTCATGAACCAGATCAACGAACGGCTGGGGCAGTTCATCGCCGCGCGCGAAATCGACCGCATGGGCAACCCGGACCTGCGCGTGGCGCGCAGCCTGGCGGCGCTGTTCCATCCCGTGTTGTATCCGGGCGTCGGCGAAGTGCTGCGCATCACGCAGCAGGAACTGGCCTTCCTGGTGGGCCTGTCACGCCAGCGCGTCAACGAGGCGCTACGGGCCTTGCAGGAGCAAGGCATGATCCGGGTCGAATACGGTGGCCTGCGCGTACTCAACCTCGACGACCTGCGCTCGCGTGTCTTTCCCCGCACCGAACCGACGACATGACCAAACCCGACGCTCCCCCCGGTTTCCAGCGCGCACCGCGCCCGGCCAACGCACCCACCCGCAGCCCGGCCCCGGCCCGTGCGGCCTCGTCCTCCGCTGCGGGTGGCGCCTCGACCAGCCGCCTGAACAAGCGCATGGCCGAACTGGGCATGGCCTCGCGGCGCGAGGCCGACGACTGGATCGCCCGCGGCTGGGTGCGGGTCAACGGGAAGCCGGCCGAAATGGGCATGCAGGTCGGTCCCTCGGACCGCATCGAGATCAACAAGCAGGCCCAGGGCCAGCAGGCCAACCAGGTGACCATCCTGGTGAACAAGCCGATGGGCATCGTCAGCGGCCAGGCCGAGGACGGCCATCTGCCGGCGATCACGCTGGTCCAGCCGCAGAACCGCTGGGCCGACGACAACGCACGATTTTTCTTCCATCCCAAGCAGTTGCAGAGCCTGGTGCCCGCCGGACGGCTGGACATCGATTCCATCGGCCTGCTGGTGCTGACCCAGGACGGCCGCATCGCGCGCCAGCTCATCGGCGAAGACTCGGTGATGGAAAAGGAATACCTGGTGCGGGTGAGTTTCACCGGCCTGTCGGAGGACCATGCGCCGGCGGGCAATGCCGCGTTGCAGGAGATCCGCGAACACGACCCGGTGACCCAGAACGTGCAGGCGGTGTTTCCGCCCGAACGACTGACGCTGCTGCGCCACGGCCTGTCGCTCGATGGCCAGCCGCTCAAGCCGGCAAAAGTCAGCTGGCAGAACCCGGAGCAGCTGCGCGTGGTGCTCACCGAAGGCAAGAAGCGCCAGATCCGGCGCATGTGCGAACTGGTTGGGCTCAAGGTCGTCGGGCTCAAGCGGGTGCGCATCGGCAAGGTGATGCTGGGCAACCTGCCGCTGGGGCAGTGGCGCTACCTGGCGCCGCACGAACGGTTCTGATGGCCGGCCATGTCCGCGCGTCCGACCTGCGTGCCGCGGCGCGACTGGCCACCTCCGCCACGATGCAGACCACACGCATCGTCGAAGGCGTGCACCAGTCCGTCTGGCGCACCCTGGGAGCGCCCGGCGGCGCACAGAGCGACCGCACCCGTGGCCTGACCGGCCTGGTCTACCGCTGCGTGAACGGCATCACGCAGGCCGTGGGCGCGGGGCTGGACACCGCGCTGGCCCGCCTCGAACCCCTGCTGGGCGCGATGGACGCCGCGCCGCCCGACTCCCCTGCGCGGCTGGCGGTGCTGGCCGCGCTCAACGGGGTCATGGGTGACCGGCTGCTGGCCGACGCCAACCCGCTGGCGCTGCCCATGACACTGCAGTTCGACGGGCGGACCATCGACCCGGACGCGCCACCGCCCGCCGGCGCGGTCGGAGGCAGGCTCGTGCTGCTGGTGCACGGCCTGTGCATGAACGACCGGCATTGGCAGACCTGGCGCACGGCCGCCGATGGTTCGCTGCAACCGGGCCTGGACCACGGCCAGGCGCTGGCGCTGGCCCAGGGCTTCACGCCGCTGTACCTGCGCTACAACACCGGCCGACCCATCTGCGACAACGGGCGCGAGTTGTCGGCGCTGCTGCAGCGCCTGCTCGCCGCCTGGCCGGTGCCGGTCGACGAACTGGTCGTCGTCGCGCACAGCATGGGCGGGCTGGTGACACGCAGCGCGGTGCATCAGGCGCAGCAGGCCGGCCAAGACTGGCACAAGCGACTCACGCGTATCGTGTTCCTGGGCACGCCGCACCACGGTGCGCCGCTCGAGCGCGCCGGCAACTGGGTCGACGTGCTGCTGGGCAGCACGCCCTGGACGGCGCCATTCGCGCGGCTGGCGCGCCTGCGCAGCAGCGGCATCACCGATCTGCGTCACGGCACGCTGCTCGCAGCCGACAACGCCGGCCGCGACCGATTCCGGCGCCACGCCGACCTCCGGCTCCCGGTGCCGCTGCCGGCCGGTGTCGCCTGCCTGGCGGTGGCCGCAACCCTGGCCGGCCGGCGAAGCCTGGTGGCCGACCGCCTGCTCGGCGACGGACTGGTGCCACTGCGCAGCGCACTGGGCCAGCACGACGAACCGGCGCGGGCGCTGGCCTTCGCTGCGCACGCGCAGAAGATCGTCTACCGCACCGGCCACATGCAGCTGCTGAGCGACCCGGCGGTCGGGCGCATCGTCTCCGACTGGCTCGCGCAACGCCCCACGGCGCGGCACTGACAGGCGCGGTTGGCGCGCCGCCACACCGCGCCGAACTGAGCGCCGGCCGGTCAACACCGGCGATCACACGCCTGGTCTGGCATTGCCGTGGGCGGTGCTCTCCTACATCCCGCGACGGCCTGTTACTACAGCCAGATTGCGCTCGCCGACCGACACTGCAGACATCCTTCGCGCAACCGGCCCGTGCCCGCAGGCAGCCGCCGACACGAAGGCCGTGACCGTGATCGCCATCGCAAGCGGATGCGACGCGGAGCACCCGACAACCGCATCCACAGGAGGAAACATCATGCTGTATTGGGCCCTGATCTTCTTGGTCGTCTCCATCATCGCCGGCATCTTCGGCTTTACTGGCATCTCAGCCGCCACGGCCGGCATCGCCAAGATCCTGTTCTTCATCGCCATCGTCGTGTTCCTGGTCTTCCTGGTACTGGCGCTGATGGGGGGTGCCCTCGTGTTATGACCCGGCACCGCCTGGGGCGGAAATCCCGGCCCGGGCCGCTGCGGCTGCCTGCGCCGGTGGCCGCCGCAGGGTATTGAAAGCCATGCCATCGCCCATAATTGCGGGTTTCCGATGGCATGGCCGTGGCGCTCGAGCGCTCCGCCAAGCCGTATCACCGACCGAGAGCGGAGTTCCATGAGCAAACAAACCCTATCCTTTCAGGCCGAAGTCGCGCAGCTGCTGCACCTGGTCACGCATTCCCTGTATTCCAACAAGGAAATCTTCCTGCGCGAGCTGATCTCCAACGCGTCGGACGCCTGCGACAAGCTGCGTTTCGAGGCCATCAACGACCCCGCCCTGTTCGAGGACGCGCCCAACCTGGACGTGCGCATCGAGCTCGACAAGAAGGCGCGCACGCTGACCATCACCGACAACGGCATCGGCATGACGGAGCAGGAGGCGATCGACAACCTGGGCACGATCGCCAAGAGCGGCACCAAGGATTTCGTCTCGCGCCTGACCGGCGACCAGAAGGCCGATTCCCAGCTGATCGGCCAGTTCGGCGTGGGTTTCTATTCCGGTTTCATCGTCGCCGACAAGATCACCGTCGAGTCGCGCCGCGCCGGCATGGAGAAGCAGCATGGCGTGCGCTGGATCAGCGGCGGCAGCGGTGACTTCCAGGTCGAGACCATCGAGCGCGCACAACGCGGCACCAGCGTCACGCTGCACCTGCGCGAAGACGCCGAGGAATACACCGGCAGCTGGAAGGTCAAGAGCATCATCGGCAAATATTCCGACCACATCAGCCTGCCCATCCTGATGCGCAAGGAAGAGTGGAAGGAAGGCGAGAAGATCGACGGCGACGAGTCCGGCGCCACCACGGGCGGCGAGATGGTCGTCACCGACGAGTGGGAAACGGTGAACAAGGCCAATGCGATCTGGTCGCGTCCCAAGAAGGACATCACGCCCGAGCAATACAACGATTTCTACAAGCAGATCAGCCACGACTTCGAGGATCCGCTGGCCCATACCCACAACCGGGTCGAAGGCAGCACCGAATACACGCAGCTGCTGTACATCCCGTCCAAGGCACCGTTCGACCTGTGGAACCGCGACAAGAAGGGCGGGCTCAAGCTCTACGTCAAGCGCGTGTTCATCATGGACGACGCCGAGGCCCTGTTGCCCACCTACCTGCGCTTCGTCAAGGGTGTGGTCGACTCGTCCGACCTGCCGCTCAACGTCAGCCGCGAACTGCTGCAGGAAAGCCGCGACGTGCGCGCGATCCGCGAAGGCTGCACCAAGCGCGTGCTCAGCATGCTCGAGGACATGGCGCGCAACGACAAGCCGGTCGAGGCGGAGAAACCCGCCGAAGGCGCCGACGGTGTCACCGACGTGGTCAGCGAAGAAGACAAGGCCGCCGCCGCCGCGAACGCCGGCAAATACACGAAGTTCTACGCCGAGTTCGGCGCCGTGCTCAAGGAGGGCGTGGGCGAGGACTTCACCAACAAGGACCGGCTGGCCAAGCTGCTGCGGTTCGCGTCCACCCAATCGGACAGCCCCAGCGTCGGTTTCGCCGACTACAAGGCGCGCATGAAGGAAGGCCAGGAGGCGATCTACTACATCACCGCCGACTCGCTGGCCGCGGCCAAGAACAGCCCGCAGCTCGAGGTGTTCAAGAAAAAGGGCATCGAGGTGCTGCTGATGACCGACCGGGTCGACGAGTGGGCGCTGAACTACCTGACCGAATTCGACGGCACGCCGCTGCAAAGCGTGGCCAAGGGTGCGGTCGACCTGGGCAAGCTGCAGGACGAAGCCGAGAAAAAAGCGGCCGAGGAAGCCGCCGAAGCCTTCAAGCCGCTGCTGGCCAAGCTCAAGGAAGCGCTCAAGGACAAGGCCGAAGACGTGCGCGTGACCACGCGCCTGGTCGACAGCCCGGCCTGCCTGGTGGTGAAGGACCACGGCATGAGCACCCAGCTCGCGCGCATGCTCAAGCAGGCCGGCCAGCAGGCGCCCGAGGTCAAGCCGGTGCTCGAGGTCAATGCCGAACACGCGCTGGTCAAGAAGCTGGACGGCTCGGTGCATTTCAACGACCTGGCCCACATCCTGTTCGACCAGGCCTTGCTGGCCGAAGGCGGGCTGCCGGACGATCCGGCGGCGTACGTGAAACGGGTCAACGCACTGCTGACCTGACGCAGCTGCGGCGGCCGGCCGCCGGGCCGGCCGGCTCGCGCTAGCGCGGCGCCGTCGTGCCGGCCTGGTCCGTGCCCAGGCGCGTGCGCAGGAATGCAATGAAGGCCTGGACCTTGCCCGGCAGGTGAGCGCGGCTGGCATAGACCGCAAACAGCTGGCGCGGCGCCGCACGCCAGTCCTGCAGCGCTGGCTCGAGCCGCCCATCGGCCAGCGCGTCGGCGACCATCGGCCGTGGTACCAGTCCGACGCCACGGCCGCGCAACATCGCGTCGATCAGCAGCAAGGTGTTATCGCTGCGCAGCGAACCACGCACCACGACCGTCTGGCTGCGACCGCCATCGCACTCGAAGCGCCAGTGCCCGGCGTCGCTGCCCAGCAGGTAGTCGAAACAATCGTGTTGCTGGAGCGCCTCGGGCGCCTGCGGCAAGCCGTGGGTGCGCCAGTAGGACGGGGCCGCGCACACCACGCGCGGAAGTTCCATCAGCCGGGTGGCCACCAGCGAGGAGTCCTCCAGCTGCGCCTGGCCGCGCAAGGCCACGTCCACGCCGTCGCGCACCAGGTTGACCGCGCGGTCGTCCAGGCGCAGCTCGAGCGTGATCGCCGCATGTTGCTGCTGGAACACATGCAGGTGCGGCGCCAGCACCGACAAGGTCAGCGACACCGGCGCGAAAACCACGAGACGGCCGGCGGGTTCGCCACGTTGTTCGCGCAGCAGGCCCAGCGTCTGGTCGGTGTCGGCCAGCACGCGCAGGCAATAGGCGTGGAATTGTTCGCCGGCCTCGGTCAGCTGCAGCGCACGCGTGGTGCGTGCCAGCAGCCGGCTGCTGGTCCAGGATTCAAGCTGCTGCATGTATTTGGTGACCACCGACGGCGACAGGTCCAGCGCGCGACCGGCGCCGGCGAGTGTGCCGGTCTCCACCACCTTGCAAAAGCAGGTCATGGCGAGATAACGATCCATGCGCGTCGTCCTTCCGTGTCGCGTCGCGTGCAGGCAGGCCTGTCTGCACGCGGCGTGAAGAGTCTGTTGCCGGCGCAGGCATTCCCGACCGGCCCCTGTTTGCCTATCGTAGCGGCCTCCCACAACCACGACAGGAAACTGCACATGATTTCACGCTGGAAACTCGGCGCAACCACACTGGTTCTCGCCCTGACCGCCGCCGCCACGTTCGCCCAATCCACACCCCAGGTCGGCCGCAGTCCCTGGGGCCCGGACGACGAACGCGGCCGACTGAACCTGATGACCCCGGACAGCCGCGCCGCAGTGCTGGCACGTGTCGACGGCGGCGCCGTCTACGACCTGTCGGTGGAATATTTCATCGGCATGCCAGGCTGGCACGCGGCCGGCGACCCGCGTTACCAGATCTGGATGACCCACACGCCGCACGGCACCATCGTCGACGACCCGATCCACGTCGGCCCCGAGCAGAACGCACACGTGAGCTACACCGGCTCGGCGATCTCGATGTACACCCACACCGGCACCCACATCGACGCGCTGAACCATTTCGGCCTGAACGGAAAGATCTGGAACGGCTTCGACGCGCGTGAACACCTGGGCGACCGCGGCTGGCGCAAGACCGGCGCCGAGACGATTCCGCCCATCGTCGCGCGCGGCGTGCTGATCGACGTCGCGGCGGCCCGTGGCGTCGATCAACTGCCACCGGGCTACCGGGTGCGGCGCCAGGACCTGGTCGAGGCCCTGGCGCGCCAGGGCACGGCGCTGCAACCGGGCGACGTGGTGCTGATCCGCACCGGCCGCATGCGTCGCTATGCCGACGCCCAGGCCTACATGGATACGCCGCCCGGCCTGGGCCTGGATGCGGCGCGTTTCCTGGTCGAGCACGGCGGCGCCATGGCCGTGGGCGCCGACAACCTGAGTTTCGAGACCTTTCCGTCCGAGGTTGACGGCAACTACGTGCCGATGCACACCTATCTGCTGGCGCAGCAGGGCGCACCGATCCTCGAGCTGGTGCAACTCGAGGACCTGGCCCGCGATGGCGTATACGAATTCGCGTTCATCGCAGCGTCGCTCAAGCTGCGTGGCGCCGACGCCGCGCCATTGCGCCCGATCGCGATCCCGCTGCGCAAGCGCTGAGCGGCGGCGCGCACATCCGGTTCGACCTGGTGCCACTGGCCGAAGGCGGCGTGCGGGACGGTCCGGCTGCGTCCGTCAGGCGCGCGCATGCACAGCGGAGCGTGAGCGCGGTCACGGCCTGGCACGACCGGCGGTGCGCGCCCGCTCCCACCGCCTGGCCCCGCGCTGCAGCACGGGCCGCAGGCGCAGGAAACCGCGGTAGGCCCGTTCCATCAGCCAGGCCACGCCGGGTATTCGACCTGCGCGGGCCAACCAGCGCCAGCCCGGCAACAGCGCCCACATGGCGAGAAAGGCCTGTGCGCCGCTGAGCAGTCGGCCATCCGCCTGGCGCACGTGAAAACGCGCCAGCAATTCGGCGCGCGTGACCCCGTCGGGCACGACCGCGCCGCTGGCACTGACATCCTCGAAGTGCAGCCGCGCGCTGGCCGGCAGGTCGCGGTACAGCCCGATCTCGCGGCGGCACAAGGGGCAGGCGCCGTCGTACAACACGGTCATGCACGCGTCGCCAGCGGTGCCCGGATGCACGCCTTGCGATGCCGCGGATGCGCCGTCCTGGAACGCCATCGGCGCTGACACGGCCCGGTCGTCGCACCCATCGTCGACGCGGCGTGGCCCCGACTCAGCCATGTGCGGCCACCCCCACTTCACCGCGCCGGATCGCCGCGGCGCGATCGAACACGGCCTGCCGCTGCGCATCGTCCAGTCGCGCCAGGTTCTTGACCTGCAAGGCCATGCGCGGATGACCCGCGAGCCGCGTCTCGTGCCGCAGCAGGAAATCCCAGTACAGGGTCGTGAACGGGCAGGCTTTGTCGCCGGTACGCTGCGCGGGATCGTAGCGGCAGCCCTTGCAGTACGGACCCATGCGGTCAATGTATTTGCCGGTGGCCGCATACGGCTTGCTCGCCATCAGGCCACCGTCGGCAAATTGACTCATGCCCAGCGTGTTGGGCAACTCGACCCATTCGACCGCGTCCACGTACATGCCCAGGTACCAGGCGTGCACCTGGGCCGGTTCGACACCCAGCAGCATCGCGTACAGCCCGGTCACCATCAGGCGCTGGATATGGTGGGCATAACCCTGGCGCACGGTCTGCGTGATCGCATCGCGCAGGCAGGCCATGTCGGTCTCGCCGCTCCAGTACCAGGCCGGCAGGTCCTGGTCGCCTCCGAGCGCATTGAGATCCCGGTAGCCCGGCATCTGCGACCAGTAGATGCCGCGCACGTATTCGCGCCAGCCCAGGATCTGGCGCACGAAACCCTCGACCGCCGCCAGCGGCGCGTCGCCGGCCCGGTACGCGGCTTCGGCCCGGGCCACCACCTCACGCGGATCGAGCAGCTTGAGGTTCAGCGCGGCGGACAGGTGGGCGTGGTAGAGCCAGGGCTCGCCGGGCCACATCGCATCCTGGTAGCGACCGAACAGCGGCAACCGCTCGGCAGCGAAGGTGTCGAGTGTCTGCAGCGCCTGCTGCCGCGTGACCGGCCAGGCAAAGTCGACGACCGTACCGGGATGGTTCGTGAACTGCTGCTGGACCGCGGCCATGACGTCGCGCGTGATCGCATCGGGCGCGAAGCGGCTGCGTGGCGGCACCGGCCCGGGGCCCGAAGCGCCGAACGCATTGCGGTTGTCGGCATCGAAGTTCCATTGGCCGCCGGCCGGCTCGTCACCGTCCATCAGCACCCGATGGTGCCGACGCTGCTCCCGGTAGAAATATTCCATGCGCAGGCTCTTGCGGCTTTGCACGTGAACGGCAAAGGCGCGCCGGCTGACGAAGAAGTGACGGTCTTCGCGTACGTCCAGCGGCACGCCGGCGGCTTCGGCCACCGACTGCAGCGCCTGCAACACCCGCCAGTCGCCGGGTTCGGTCATTACCAGCCGCGCGGGTCGCAGCCGTGCGATCGCGGCCTGCAGCTCCCGCCCCAGGCTGCCGCGGTTGCCGGCATCGTCGAGCCGGGTGTAGTGCAGCGTACGACCCGCCGCCTGCGTTTCGGCGGCGAAGTGGCGCATCGCCGAGAGAAACAACACCGTGCGCATCTTGCTGGAGGTCACGTGCGTCGACTCCTCGGCGACCTCCGCCATCCACACCGCGTCGACCGCGGCGTCGAAGCCGTCGAACGCCGCCGCCCCGTGCTCGAGCTGATCGCCCAGCACGATGACCAGTGCGCGCAGATCAGCCATCGCGCTGACGCGATCGCCTGCACGCCGCGCTGCAGATCTTGACCGCCTCCCAGTTGCGCGCCCAATGCCGGCGCCAGACCATCGGCCGCCCGCACACGGTGCAAGGCTTGGCCGGCAGGACCGCCTTGTTGCCCCTGAACCCGTTCGTGCGCGCGCCCATCGCCGAGACGCTCGACAGCAATGGCGGCCGTATGCCGATCAGGCCTTCTTGACCCAGGCGCTGCACCAGCCCGGCCCCGCGACCTGCTTGCCGGCGAACAACGGGCAACCGCCGGCCTTGTCGGTCGGCTTGCCCTGGAACAGCGAGCAATTGGTGCAGACCTGGCCGGCCGCGTACTTGGGGTATTTCTTGGTGTCCACGCGCTTGGCGTCGGCGACATAACCAAGCGCCGCGGCCTGCGGATTCTTTTCGTCGACCATCTCCTGCGCCTGGGCCTGGCCGGCGAAAGCGAGGGCCGCGCCGGCGGAGGCGGAATGGATCAGGAAGACGCGGCGGTTCGAGGTGAGAGACATGAACACTCCTGGTAAGACATTGCTGAGAAGCCTGAAGTATATGAGTTACCGATTCAACTCCGTTTCAATGTACGATTTACCCTCTGTTGTTCTGCGATATTCCTCGTCAAACCCTGTTCATTCAACACCCACATGACAAGCTCAGACGCCGCCGTTTCCCTGCCCTCCTCCGCCACCGACGACACGCCGCGGTATCGCAGCGGAGCGGTTGCCCGCATGGCGCGCATGCCGGTTGCCACGCTGCGGGTGTGGGAGCGTCGCTACCGGGTGACGATGCCGGCCGTCACGGAGAGCGGGCAACGGCTGTATTCGGCCGCCGACGTGCACCGACTGGCCCTGATCCGCCAATTGACGGATCTCGGCCATGCGATCGGCGCATTGGCAGCCCTCGACCTGCCGCAGTTGCAGGCCGTGGCCAGGACCCATTTCAGCGCGGGCTCTGCCGCGACGGGGCCGGGCCACGACGACACCCCGCTCCCACCGACAGGCCGCCCCTGGCAGCTGGCGGTGGTGGGCCCTGCGCTGGCCCGGCGCCTGCAGCATCCGGCACTGCTGCGGCAACTCGGTATCGGCGCGGACGTGGCCGGCCCGTTCGACACGCTGGCGCTGGCGGCCCTTGCCATCGCCGACGCGCCGGTGGACGCGGTACTCGTCCACGCGCCGACCCTGCATCCGGGCTGGCTGGCCGAGTTCGACGCCGCCGCCCCCGGCCTGCGCGCGTTGCCGGTGGCGGTGCTGTACGGACTTGGCGCCGACAGCGTGTGCATGGAACTGGCCGCGGCCGGCGTGCGACTGTTGCGCGAGCCGCAGAACGATACGGTGCTCGGGCAATGGTTGCGTGGCCTGGCCAGGCCCGCCTCTGCGCCGGGGGCGCTGCCAGCGCCAGCCGCGCCGATGACCGCCGCCGCGCCGCAACGCCGATGGGGCGACGCCACCTTGTCCGAGCTCGCATCGATGTCGACGACCATCGCCTGCGAATGCCCGCGCCATGTCGCCGAATTGCTGCTGCAACTCACGCGCTTCGAGGCCTACAGCGCTGAATGCGAGAACCGCAACGCGGCAGACGCCGCCTTGCACGCCTATTTGGGGCAGGTGGCTGGCGCGGCGCGGGCGCTGTTCGAAACGGCGCTCGAACGGGTGGCGGCGGCCGAGGGCTTGCCGTTGCCGCCGGCATGACGTGCGCATGGGCGGTCGCTGCCAAGGCCACCGACAGCAGCCGATGGCATCAGGTCGACCGACGGTGCGCCAGCAGACCGGCGCAGGCGATCACATCGCGCGCAACATCCGCGCCGGCACCAGCCCGCGCTTGCCGTTGTCCAGGCTGACGTCGTAGGCCAGTTCCGGCCCGTTGCGGCCCTTGACCTGGCGCACGGCATTGACCTTGGCACGGATCCACTGGCTGCCGTATCGGGCCAGCACCACCTGGCCCACCGCATAGTCGGCCTTGAGCGCTCCGGCCGGCGGCGTCCCGGCTCGAACGGTACCGGCTCCGGCCGCCGCAGGCGCCCTGGCCTGGCCCGTCCGCTTGCCGGCCTGCGGGCACAACACTTCCCATTGCTGCGAGATGCCGAGCCCGCCGCTGGCGTTGTCGCGCCCGACGATCCTGCCCTGTGCGTCGCGCCAGCGGCTGCGCCCTCCGCCGATGTCGCTGTTGTCCCAGGTACCGGCCAGGCGGTAGGTCTGGCCGTCGACCGGCGTGATGCGTCCGGCCGTGCAGTCGGCGCTGGCGCGGTAGACCTTCTGCAGGTCGTGCTCCTGCAGCCCCCGTGCGACACAGCCGGCATCACCGGGTTGCCAGTTGGCGCACCAGCCCTCGATCTCGGCACGGGTGATGCGTGCCTGCGCAACGGCTTGTGCGGTGTCGGCGCCGGTGAGCGAAAAAATCGTCGGACTGACGCATTTGCTGCACAAGGCCAGCCACTCGGCGCCCGCACCGAAGGCGGCACACGACAACAACGCGGTCACGCCCAGCCTTCGCAGCAGGGATGGCGCAGCGCGAACGCGGGTACGGCAGATGGGCTCCGGCATGGCGGCTCCTGCGTAGTCGAAAACCGGATTCTGCGGCAATCCACGGCTGCACGCATCGCCCCGTTCGGGGGACACCGCACCCTGGCGGTGGCGCAACCGGGCTGCCTTGCGCTCAGGACGCCGGCGCGTGCCGGCGGCGCGCGAACAGGAAAGCCTCGTGCACACTCAGGAACACGCGGCCTTCGAGCCGACGCCCCAGCTCCGTGGCGCGCAGCCGGTCCATCACCGGCCCCTTGACCTCGGCCAGCAGGAAGACAATGCCGCGCCCGGCCAGGCTGCGTTCGAGCTCGGTCAGCACCTCCAGCGCGGTGGCATCGATCTGGTTCACCGCGGAGCAGATCAGCAACACATGGCGCAGATCCGGGTCGAGCTGCAGCTGCTCGCCGATGCGATCCTCGACCACGACGGCATTGGCGAAGAACAGGCTCTCGTCGACCCGCAATGCCAGCAGGCCCGGCACCGTCTCGACCTTGTGGCGCAACACGTTGCGGAAATGTTCGGTGCCCGGCACGCGCCCGACCACCGCCATGTGCGGCCGGCTGCTGCGCCACACCAGTGCGCCCAGCGACAAGGCCACGCCGGCCAGGATGCCGGCCTCGACACCCAGGACCACGACCCCCAGCGCCGTGCCGACCAGCGACAGGGCATCCGCGCGGTCGTAGCGCCAGGCCCGACGCAGGGTGTCGAGATCGACCAGGCTGGTCACCGCCACGATGATGGTGGCTGCCAGCACGGCATGCGGCAGGTGGAAGAACAGGCCGGTGAATGCGGCGATCACCAGCGCCATCAGCGCGGCGGACACGACACCGGCCAGCGGCGTGTGTGCACCGGCCGCGAAATTGACGACCGAGCGCGCGAAACCGCCGGTGACCGGATAACCACCCGATACCGCGCTGGCGATGTTGGCCGCGCCCAGGCCCAGCAGCTCGCGGTTGGGCACGATGCGCTGCTGGCGCTGCAAGGCCAGCGACTGCGCCACCGAGACGCTCTCGACAAATCCGACCAGGGCGATCAGCAAGGCCGGCAGCCACAACAGGCCCAGCGTGTCGGCGTCCGGCAACACCAGCGCCAGCTGGGGCAGGCCTTGTGGCACCGCTCCCACGACCGCGATGCCGGCCGTCTGGTCGAGCCGCCCGATCGCCACGGCGGCGGTGGCCAGCACCACGGCCACCATTGGTGCCAGCTTGGCCAGCAGGCCAGCCATCGACGCAGGCACGCCCCAGCGTTCGAGCAGCGGTGCCATCACCCGGCGCGCCAGCAGCAGGAAGACCAGCGTGGCCACACCGGTGACGACGGTGGGCAGGTTGGCGTGTTGCCAGGAGGTCACCAGGCCGGTGAGTTTTTCCATCACGCCGGCGCCGACGATACGCACGCCCAGGATGTATTGCAGCTGGCCGATCGCGATCAGCACGGCCGAACCCGTGATGAAGCCGCTGATGACCGGGTGGCTGAGGAAATACGCCAGGAAGCCGAGACGCAACACCCCGAAGGCCAGCAGCATCACGCCCGAGATCAGGGCCAACTGCACCGCCATTGCCGCGTATTCGGGGCTGCCCGCCAGCGCCAGCGGCTGCAGCGCGCTGGCCGTCATCAGCGAGGCCACGGCCACCGGACCGACGGCCAGCGTCATGCTCGAACCCAGCGCCGCATACGCCACCAGCGGCAGGATGCTGGCATACAGGCCGACCTGCGGCGGCAGTCCCGCCAGCATGGCATAGGCCAGGCTTTGCGGGATCAGCATCACGGTGACGATCAGGCCGGCCGTCAGGTCACCGGCCAGCCATCGTGCACGGTACTGCCGCAACCAGGCCGGTACCAGCGTCACGTCAGCGCGCGCCTTCGGTCTGCAG
The DNA here is from genome assembly GCA_027214345.1 of Comamonadaceae bacterium G21597-S1. Taxonomy (GTDB): domain Bacteria; phylum Pseudomonadota; class Gammaproteobacteria; order Burkholderiales; family Burkholderiaceae_C; genus CAISIP01. Next base: position 1,513 of record JAPWHR010000029.1, on the reverse strand, counting down.
CTCCGGCTGGCTGCGCGTGGCCCAGTCGAAGGCCATCATGCCCAGCACCATCGCCAGCACGAACACCGCCGCCTTCGGCTGGCCGCTGCCCAGCGACACCAGCGCCGGCCCCGGACAGAAACCGGCCAGGCCCCAGCCGATACCGAACACCAGGGAGCCGAGCACCAGCGGCCGGTCGATCTGACCGGCACGGGGCAGGTGCATCGCGCCGCCCAGGAACGAGGTTGTCCGTTGGCGCGCCACGAGGAAGGCGAATACGGCCACGCCAATGGCGCCACCCATCACCAGCGCCAGCGACGGGTCCCAGTGGCCGGACAGGTCCAGGAATCCGATCACCTTGCCCGGATCGGTCATGCCGGCCAGGATCAGGCCGATGCCGAACACCAGGCCCACGAGAAATTCGATGACGCGATTCATGCCATGCTCCCGTATGCAAAAGGGGTCGGATCAGGCGAACACATGGCGCACCAGATAGACGGTGGCAAAACCGGCGCCCATGAAGGACAAGGTGGCCACCAGCGAGCGGGGCGACAGCTGCGACAGGCCGCACACACCATGGCCGCTGGTGCAACCGGAGCCGTAGCGGGTGCCGGCGCCCACGAGCAGGCCGGCGACGATCAAGGTGGCCCAGCCCGCATCGATGCGCGGCACCACCGGCTGCGCGAACAAGGCATAGGCCAGCGGCGCGGCCAGCAGCCCGAGCAGAAAGGACAGGCGCCAGCCGACATCGCCCGGTCGCCGCGCGAGCAGGCCGCCCAGAATGCCGCTGATGCCCAGCACGCGGCCGCCGAGCAGGATGAAAACGGCCGAGGCCAGTCCGATCATGATGCCACCGGCCAGCGAGGCCCAGGGCGTGAAATGCATCCAGGCTATGGTCATGTCCGCGCCTCCGTTGCGAGCCGGCAGAACTGTTCGTGCAGGACCTGCATCACCGCCTGCGCCTGCGGGCTGTCGATGCGGTAATAGATGGCCTTGCCGTCGCGCCGGGTACTGACCAGCCCTTCGTCGCGCAACACGCCGAGCTGTTGCGACAGGGTCGGCTGCAACACGCCGACACGGGCTTCGAGTTCGCCGACCCGTTGCTCGCCGTGCACCAGTTGGCACAACAGCAGCAGGCGGTCGGGGTTGGACAGGACTTTCATCAGCCGGCAGGCCTGGCCGGCGGAATGGCGCATGTCGGCCAGTGGGGGTGTGACGGCGTCACGGGGCATGGGGCGGTTCTCCCGGTTCAAGGAGGCGCCATCATAGTTTAAGCATCGATAGTTTGTTCTCGCGCAAACTGTCCGACCCCGTTGCGTGGCAAGTCCGCGGACCGCCCAGGCCCCCACGGAACCGGCTGCGCCAGGCCGCAGGGCGCGCCTCCCGGCGGGGGTTCGGACCGCTTACTCGCAGCGCGGCAAGCCCGCGGGCCGCCCAGGCCCCCACGGAACTGGCTCTGCCAGGCCGTAGGGGGCGCCCCCCAGTGGGGGGTTCGGCCGGTTTACACGCAGTGAAACCGGACAGACGGGGGGCG
>JAPWHR010000028.1 GCA_027214345.1 Comamonadaceae bacterium G21597-S1 | reverse complement strand
TGCCGACCTTCCAAGGCATACCTGAACGACTGGTCTGGAGCGGGCAGTTCCGAAAGTCGAACGTCGCCTGCCAGTCTGAAGCGGCTGCTCGACCGGCGCCGACCCAGAACAACATCGGCCGGGACCGGCTTCCCTCAATCCATACATCAAACTATCACTTGGAGCCAGAGCGGCAGGCCAAGCTCCACTCTCACCGCCCCCCCGCCCGCAACGTCCGACTGAGCATCACCACCGGAATCAACCCCACCAGCACCAGCGCCAGCGACGGCAGCGCCGCTTCGCCCAGGCGCTCGTCGCGCGCCAGCTGATAGGCCACCACTGCCAGCGTGTCGGAGTCGAACGGGCGCAGCACCAGCGTGGCGGGCAGCTCCTTCATCACGTCGACGAACACCAGCAGCGCCGCGGCGGCGGTCGAGCGCCGCAGCAGTGGCCAGTGCACGCGGCGCATCAGCTGCAGGCCGGCCGCGCCCATGGTGCGGGCGGAATCGTCGAAGCTCGGCGGGATGCGGGTGTAGCCGCTTTGCACCGACTGCAGCGCCACCGCGCAGAACCGCACCAGGTAGGCCCAGACCAGGCCGAACGAGGTGGCGGTGACCAAGGTGGCCACACCCAGGCCGGGCGCGGCGGCCTGCAGCCAGCCCACCGGCAACAACACGCCGACGACGATCACCGCGCCGGGCACGGCGTAGCCCAGGCCGACCAGTTGCACCACGGCGCGGGTCACCGCGTCCTTCGAGCGCCGCAACGCGAACGCCAGCGACAGGGCAATACCCACTGCCAGCACCGCCGTGACCAGGCCCAGTCGCAGGCTGTTGCCCGCCCACTCGGCGAACCGGTCCCAGGCCAGCAGGTCCCAGTCGGCCATCAGCGGGCGGAACATGAAAAGCACCGGCAACACGAAACCCATCAGCACCGGCACCCCGCACACCAGCCAGGCCAGCGCCAGGGCGCCGCCGCGCAGCCGCACCGGTTGTGCATCCGAGGCGCCGGCGCGCGCGCCGCGGCTGCTGTCGAAGCGCGCGCGGCGCCGGGCGCGTTGCTCCAGCTGCAGCAGCAACACGACCAGCACCAGCAGCATGGTGGCCAGCTGCGCCGCGGCGAGACGGTTGTCCATGGCCAGCCAGGCCTTGTAGATGCCGGCGGTAAAGGTCTGGATGCCGAAATAACTGACCACGCCGAAATCGGCCAGCGTCTCCATCAGCGCCAGTGCCACGCCGGCGGCCACCGCCGGCCGGGCCAGCGGCAAGGCCACCTCGCGGATGCGCCGCGACAAGGGCGCGCCAAGCAGCCGCGCGGCCTCCATCAGGTGGGCGGCGCGTTCACTCAGCGCGCTGCGCGCGAGCAGGTAGACGTAGGGGTACAACGCGAACGTGAACACCCAGGCCGCCCCGCCCAGGCTGCGCACCTCCGGCAACATGCGCCCTTCCAGGCCGGTCCACGCACGCAGGCTGGTCTGCAGCGGGCCGCCGAACTGCAGGAAATCGGTGTACGCATAGGCCACCACATACGCCGGCATCGCCAGCGGCAGCAGCAGCGCCCATTCCAGCGTGCGCCGACCGGCAAAGTCGAACAGGGTCACGGCCGCGGCCGTGGCCGAACCCACGGCGATGACGCCGACGCCGACCAGCACGCACAGCGCCACCGTGGTCCACAGGTAGTCGGGCAACACGGTGCGCGACATCTCGGCCAGGATCTGCGCATTGGTCGCGTCCCACTGCAGCCAGGACGCGAGCACGGCCAGCACCGGCAGGCACAGCAGCACGGCAAGCAGGACGAAGGCGGATGAGGTGAGTAGCCGACGCAGCGGCATGGGGAACCGATCAGGAGCAGGTCAAATGAGAATTGTATTCATCTAGAATCGACGCATGTTTCTCGAAGTCGCCCAGTTGCAGGTGCGGTACGCGGGCGCAGCCAGGCCGGCTGTGCACGATGTCTCGTTCGGCCTGCAGGCAGGCGAGATCGGCGTGCTGATCGGCCCCTCGGGCTGCGGCAAGACCACCTTGCTGCGTGCCGTGGCCGGCCTCGAGTCCGCCGATGCCGGCACGATCCGGCTCGGCGAGGTGCAGGTCAGCGGCCCGCAGCAGCATGTGCCGGCCGAGGCCCGGCGCATCGGCATGGTGTTCCAGGACTACGCACTGTTTCCGCATCTCGACGTCGGCCGCAACGTGGCATTCGGCATCCACCAGCTGCCGCGCAAGCAGCGCGAAGCGCGCGTGGCTGAGGTACTGGAGCTGGTCGGCCTGGCCGGCTACGAGACCCGTTTCGCACACGAACTCTCCGGCGGCCAGCAGCAACGCGTGGCCCTGGCCCGCGCGCTGGCGCCGGCGCCGCAGCTGCTGCTGCTCGACGAACCGTTCTCCAACCTCGACGTCGACCTGCGCGAGCGGCTGGCGATCGAGGTGCGCGCCATCCTCAAGGCGGCGAACGCGACCGCGCTGTTCGTCACCCATGACCAGCTCGAGGCCTTCGCCGTCGGCGACCGCATCGGCGTGATGCAGGACGGCGCACTGCACCAGTGGGACGACGCCTACACGCTGTACCACCGGCCGGCCACGCGTTTTGTGGCCGACTTCATCGGCCACGGCGTGTTCACGCCGGCGACCATCCGCGAGGTGGACGGCCAGGTCGTCGTGCACACGGCGCTGGGCGACCTGACCGACATCGCCGAATGCCCGCTGCCGTGCGCGTTCGATGCCGGGCAATGCGACGTGTTGCTGCGGGCCGACGACATCGTGCACGACGACAACGCGCGCGTGAAGGCGCAGATCGTGCGCAAGGCCTTCCGCGGCTCGGAGTTTCTCTACACCTTGCGCCTGCGCAGCGGCGAGACCGTGCTGGCGCATGTGCCCAGCCACCACGACCACCGGGTCGGCGAATGGATCGGCATCCGCGCCGAGGTCGACCACGTGGTCACGTTCGACCGCGCCTGCCCGGTCGACCAGCGGGCGATGTGCCAGCTGCCGTGCCAAGCCCGCGGCGGCGGCGACTGCGAACGCATCGTGCCCGATGCCGTCGTCAGCCCGCCGGTCTCGTTGACGGCCTCGCGCCACACGCCGCTGCAATCCTGAGGCGGCGCGCGCGCTGGAGTCCGCAAACCGGACATCCGACACCGTGTGGGTGTCAGACCAGGCGGGGCCAGAACATCCGACAAAGTGTTGGTGTCAGAGCAAAATTTGCTGCGCAAATTCTTGGTCTGACACACAAGGTTTCAGGACCAGCCAGCGTCGACGACGAACTCCTGGGCGGTGATCATGCGCGCGGTGTCGGCCGCCAGGAACATCACCATGTGCGCGATGTCGGTGCCCACCAGCCGCCCGCGCAGGCACTGGTTCCGGTCCAGCTCGCGCTCGCCCTGCGCGTCCAGCCACAGGTTGACCTGGCGCTCGGTCATGACCCAGCCCGGCACCACGCAATTGACACGGATGTTGTCTTGGCCCAGCTCGCCGGCCAGCACCCGGGTGAAACCCAGCATTGCCGACTTGCAGCTCGCATAGACCGCATAACCGGAGCCCTTGATCTTCCAGCTCGCCGAACCCAGGTTGACGATCGCGCCGCCGCCCCGCGCGCGCATGCCGGGCAACACCGCCTGGGTCGCGAAGAAATGCGGCCGGAAGTTGATCGCCACGCGTTCATCGAAATACGCCGGCGTCACGTCCTCGATCGCGTGCCGGTCGTCGTTTGCCACGTTGTTGACCAGCACGTCGACGCCGCCGATCTGCCCGGCCAGCGTGGTGACGGCCTGGCGCAACGCGGAAACGTCGGTGACGTCGCAGGCGGCAAAGAAGACCTGCTCGTGCGCGTCGGCCAGGGCCTGGCCGGCCACCGCATCGCGGTCGACGAAGCCGACGCGGCAGCCCTGGGCCGCGAAGCCCCGCACGATGTCGGCACCGATGCCGCTGGCGCCGCCGGTGACCAGCACGCCCTGGCCACGCAGGCTGTGGAAGACGACACCGGCAAAATCGACGACGGGGATGGCGGGGTGCGGCATGGCGTGCGGGCTCCGGACGTAGCGGGGATCGGGGATCGGGGATCGGGGATCGGGGATCGGTTCGCGCATGGTATCCGGTCGCCTTGCCGATATGCTGCGATGTGCCGTGATGCATCGCGTGTTGCGCCACGGCCCCGCGCCCCTTCGCCCCTTCGCCCCTTCGCCCCTTCGCACCTTCGCACCTTCGCACCTTCGCCCCTTCGCCCCTTCGCCCCGGCGTCACGGCGCCATGGCGTCACGGGGCCATGGCGTCGCCGACTATCATCGACGCGGTCGCACGACGGACACGAACCGCGCAACGGCCCTTGCTGCTTCTTCCCCACCCATGACGCGACCTCCCACCGGAACGACGACCGCCGTCAGCCACCGCACGATCCTGGGCATCGCGGTGCCGATCATGTTGTCCAACGTGTCGACGCCGCTGCTCGGCGCGATCGACACCGCGGTCGTCGGCCAGATTCCCGATCCGGCCCATATCGGCGCGGTCGCGGTCGGCGCGCTGGTGTTCACCTTCCTGTTCTGGGCCTTCGGTTTCCTGCGCATGGGCACGACCGGCCTGACCGCGCAGGCGCTGGGCGCGCAGGATGCCGACGAGATGGTCGCAGCGCTGGGTCGCGCGCTGCTGGTGGCCGCGCTGGCGGGCGCCGGCATGGTGGTGCTGCAATGGCCGATCCGCGAGACGGCGTTCGCGCTGCTGGAGGCCAGCGACGCGGTCGAAGGCCTGGGCCGCAGTTACTTCGACATCCGCATCTGGGCGGCGCCGGCGACGCTGGCCAACTACGCCTTGCTGGGCTGGTTCATCGGCCTCGGCCGCACCGACATCGCGCTGGTGCTGCAGCTGCTGCTGAACCTGACCAACATCGTGCTCGACCTGTGGTTCGTGCTCGGCCTGGGCTGGGGCGTGCCCGGCGTGGCGGCCGGCACCGTGCTGGCCGAGGTGCTGGCGGCCACCGTCGGCGTGGTCATTGCGCTGCGCCACGCGCGCGGCATGGGCGCACGCTGGGAGCCGCGCCGGCTGCTGGCGCCGGCGCAATTCAAACGCACCCTGGTCGTCAACAGCGACATCATGGTGCGTTCGCTGGCGCTGATCTTCGTCTTCGTCTGGTTCATGGCCCAGGGCGCGGCGCAGGGCGACGTGCGGCTGGCAGCCAACGCGGTGTTGATGCAGTTCATCTCGATCAGCGCGTATTTTCTCGACGGCCTGGCCTTCGCCGCCGAAGCCCTGGTCGGGCGCGCCGTGGGTGCGATGCGCCGCGGCGCGCTGGCGGCCGCGGCCACGATGACCAGCATCTGGGCCGGCGGCATCGCGGCGCTGATGTCGCTGGCCTTGTGGCTGGCGGGCCCGACGCTGATCGACCTGCTCAGTGTCGACACCGCGGTGCGCGAAGCCGCGCGCACCTACCTGCCCTGGGCTGCCGGCGCGCCACTGCTCGGCGTATGGGCGTTCCAGCTCGACGGCATCTTCATCGGCGCCACGCGCACCGCCGACATGCGCAACGCGATGCTGGTGTCGAGCGCCATCTTCGTGATCGCCTGGTGGCTGCTGCAACCCTGGGAGAACCACGGCCTGTGGGCCGCGCTGTACGTGAACTACCTGGCGCGCACGGCGACGCTGCTGTGGCATTACCCGGCGCTGTTGCGCTCGGTTCCGGACTGAAGCCCGGCCCCGGCCCGCGCAGCGCCGCCAAGCCCTGCGACATGGGCTTCCTACAATGGTCCGCTGACCGCGCAAACACCTTAGGAGGAAACGACATGATCGTCGAACGCATCTGGACCGGCAACGCCTATCGCAACTACAACTACCTGATCGCCTGCCCCGAGACCGGCGAGGCGCTGGCCATCGATCCGCTGGACCATGAGAAATGCCTGACCGCGGCCAAGGTGCGCGGCTGGCAGATCACGCAGCTGCTCAACACGCACGAACACCAGGACCACACCGGTGGCAACGACGCCATCGTCGCGGCCACCGGCGCCAAGGTCATCGCCCACCACAAGGCCGGCGGCAAGATCGCCGGCATGGACCGCGGCGTCAAGGCCGGCGACGTGATCCGGGTCGGCAAGACGGTCGAGCTCGAATGCCTGGACACCCCCGGCCACACCATGTGCCACATCTGCCTGCGTTCGCACACCGACCAACCGGCGCTGTTCTCGGGCGACACGCTGTTCAACGCCGGCGCCGGCAACTGCCACAACGGCGGCAACGTCGACGACATGTACACCAGCTTCGTCGACCAGCTGGCCCGGCTGCCGGAGAACACCCAGGTCTACCCCGGCCACGACTACATCGAGAACAACCTGAAGTTCACGCTCGACCGCGAGCCCGACAATGCAGCTGCGAAGACATTGCTGCCCTCGGTGACCGACCACGACCCGGCCACGTCCATCGTGACCACGCTGGCCCAGGAGAAGCAGCACAACACCTTCTTCCGGCTCGCCAGCCCGAGCGTGATCGCGCGGCTGCGCGAGAAATTCCCCGATCTGCCGGAGAGTCCGGACGCGCGCACGGTGTTCACGAAGCTGCGCGAACTGCGCAATAGCTGGTAATCACCACCTCGACCACGCTGGCGAACATGCGACACGACGCGGCGCTGCGGGAATCGGTCGCCGCAGCGTTGCGGCAGTTTCCGGTGCAAGCCGTGCCTGACGACGGCACGCACGGCCGCGCCGCGGTGGCACTGGTGATCTCCGAGGCCGGCTTCGGCGCGGGCTGGGGCGGACTGCCGCACCATGCGCAGTGGAGCGCCGAGGCCGCGCTGATCCTGACCCGCCGTGCCCTGCACCTGCGCCGCCACGCCAACCAGTGGGCCCTGCCCGGCGGACGCATCGACACCGGCGAGACGCCCGAGCAGGCCGCATTGCGCGAGTTGCGCGAGGAAGTCGCGCTGGAGCTGCCGCGCGAGGCCGTGCTGGGCCGCCTCGACGACTACGCCACCCGCTCCGGTTTTGCCATCACGCCGGTCGTACTCTGGGCCGACGCCGCCCGCGCCATGGTCGCCAACCCGGACGAAGTCGCCTCCATCCACCGCATCGCACTGGACGAGTTCCTGCGCCCGGACGCACCCATGCTCGAGCACGGCATACACGCACAACCGGTGCTGCGCATGCCGGTCGGCGACAACTGGATCGCGGCGCCCACGGCGGCCTTCCTGTATCAGTTCCGAGAGGTCTGCCTGTGCGGGCGTTTCACCCGTGTCGCGCATTTCGAGCAGCCGGAATTCGCCTGGCGGTGAGAGCGGGCGTCGGGCCGAGGCGACTGCGACAGTGGCCGCTTCAGCTAGGACCAAACCTCGTCAGGGCTACGGCACGTAGGCCTGACAAGCTCGCACCCCCTGCTTCAGGCCACCGGAAGGATCTCAGCCCCGTTCATACAGCAGGTCGCTCAGTGCCTGCTTCAAGGACGACAGAGTCGTAGCCGTGGATGATGCGACAAACTCCTGGGCAAGCGCAATGGCACTCAGTGCATCAACCAGCAGCTTGGGCGTCTTGTCGGTCATAGATCGGCACACGGGTGCTGTTCACGGCCCGCAAGAAATACGGGTTGCGAATCGTTCGCGGGTTCACCAGGTCCACGGGACGTCCCAGCATGCTCTCGAGTGCATCGGCCAGGCCGAGCCACCGGTGGACGCGCGAACCCGTGGCCTGCGCATCGAGCTCCACCAGAAAGTCATAGTCACTGGATGCGGGATCGAAGTCGGGCCCGGCCGCAGAGCCGAACAATTCCAGGTGCGCGACACCGTATCGCTCGCACACGGCAGCGATGTCCGGGATCTTGCGCGCCAGAACTGCGTCCATCGCGCGATTATCAGACAACTTGCTGCTGTATCCCCTGCAACAGCCGCGTCACCGCGCCGTGCAGGTCCCGCGCCCACGTCCGGCGGTCGCGGCCCAGTGCCTGCTCCGGCTCTCCGAAACGCACCACCGCCCGCATGCCATCGCTGCCGAGCAGCCGCCAGATCGAACCGAGCAGCGATTCGTCGCCGACGTAACTGGCAGCCTGGCTGGTGTTGCCGTGCCGGTCGAGGTAACGCAGCGCCACCGGCTGCACCGGCGCCGGTGCCGAGATCGCGGCCTGGACCAGGTTGGCGTGGAACGGCAGCAGTGTGATGCCGTCACCGGTCGTGCCTTCGGGGAACACCATCAGGATGTCACCGTCGCGCAGGGCCTGCACCATGTCGTGCACGACCCGCATCGCGTCGCGGCGCGAGCTGCGTTCGATGTACAACGTGCCGGCGCCGGTGGCCAGGCGCCCGACGATGGGCCAGCGACCGACATCGGCCTTGGAGACGAAGCGGCAATGGTGGGCAGCATGCAGCACGATGATGTCGAGCCAGGACACATGGTTGCACACCAGCAGCATCGGCCCGATCGCCGGCGGCTGGCCCGAGACATGCAGCGTCACGCCCAGGCGCAGCAGCATCGCCGCCGACCAGGCCTGCACGCGCAGGTCGCGCTGGGCCGGCGTCAGGCGCGGAAACAGCCAGACGATGGTGGCCAGGCCGCGCAGCAGGTGCACGAACACCCGCCAGGCGCGCCAGGCGACGCGCAGCAGCGTCACGCTTCGAACGCGAGGTAGCCGCCCACGATGGTGCAACGCACCTTCGCGCGCAGCGCATAACCCGAGAACGGCGTGTGTTTGCCCTGGCTGCGCAGGTTGTCCGCATTGATCACCCATTCGGCCTGCGGATCGTAGACACACAGGTCGGCCACGCCGCCGACGACGAGCCGACCGGCGCCGCCCGCCGGCGCGGCATCGTTCCCGCCGGCCATGATGGCGGCCGGCGCGCTGGTCAGCACCTGCAGGGCGCGGCGCAGGTCGACACCGCTGCCATCGGCCCACTTGAGGGCCATGCCGAGCAGCAGTTCGACGGCGCTGGCACCCGCCTCGCTTTCGGCGAACGGCAGCGTCTTCTGGTCTTCGTCGACCGGGCTGTGGTCGGACACCAGCGCATCGACGGTGCCGTCGGCCAGTGCCCGGCCGATCGCGTCGCGGTCGCGCTGCTGGCGCAGCGGCGGCTTGAGGTGGGAACGGCTGTCGAAATAACCGATGTCGGTGTCGATCAGGTGCAGCGAGTGGATGCTGACGTCGCAGGTCAGCGGCAGGCCTTCGGCCTTGGCCTGGCGCACCAGTTCCAGGCCGGCCGCGCTGCTGATGCGGCACAGGTGCACGCGTGCGCCGCTTGAGCGCATCAACTCGACGATGCTGAAGATGGCGATGGTCTCGGCCGCCACCGGCACGCCGGACAGGCCCATGCGTGTGGCCAGCGGTCCGCTGGCAACGACGCCCGTGCCCAGGTCGCGGTCCTGCGGGCGCAGCCACACGGTGTAGCCGAAGGTGCTGGCGTATTGAAGCGCGCGCAACAGCATCTGCAGCGTGGGCAAGGGAACATCGGCCTGACCGAAGCCGATGCAGCCGGCCTGGGTCAGCGACACCATCTCGGTCAGCACCTCGCCGCGCAGGCCGCGTGTCAGCGCGCCAAGCGGGAACACGCGGCACTGGTGCAGTTTTTCGGAGCGAAAACGCAGCATCTCGACCAGGCCGGGTTCGTCGAGCACCGGGTCGGTGTCGGGCGGGCAGACCAGGCTGGTCACGCCGCCGGCCACCGCCGCCGCCATCTCCGACTGCAGCATGTGGGCGTGTTCGTGGCCCGGCTCGCGCAACCGCACGGCCAGATCGACCAGTCCGGGCGCGACCACGCACTGGCCCGCATCGACGATCTTGTTCGGATGAAAATCCGCCGGCACGTCGCCGATGGCGACGATGCGGCCCGCGGCCACCGCCACGTCGCAGGTCTGGTCGAGCCCGCTCGCGGGGTCGATGACCCTGCCGCCCTTGATCAGTATCTTCATGACTGCTCGCGCCTCAATTCGACTCGTTGCCCGCGACCAGGCTCATCACCGCCATGCGCACGGCGATGCCGAAGGTCACCTGCGGCAGGATCACGCTCTGCGTGCCGTCGACCACCTCGGAGGCGATCTCGACGCCGCGGTTGATCGGCCCCGGGTGCATGACGATGGCATCCGGCTTGGCCAGTTGCAGCATCTCGCGCGTCAGGCCGTAACTCATGAAATACTCCTGCGCCGACGGCAGCAGCGCGCCGCTCATGCGTTCGTTCTGCAGCCGCAGCATGATGATGACGTCGCAGTCGCGGATGCCTTCCTTCAGGTTGTGGCACACGCGCACACCCATCTGCGCCAGGTCGGCCGGCACCAGGGTCTTGGGGCCGACCACCCGCACCTCGGCCGCGCCCAGCGTGGTCAGGCCGTGGATGTCGGAGCGCGCCACGCGCGAATGCAGCACGTCGCCGACGATGGCCACCGTCAGGTTGGAGAAGTCTTTCTTGTAGTGCCGGATCGTGAACATGTCCAGCAGGCCTTGCGTCGGGTGCGAATGGCGGCCGTCGCCGGCGTTGATCACGTGCACGTGCGGCGCCACGTGTTTGGCGATCAGGTAGGGCGCACCCGACTCGCTGTGGCGCACGACGAAGATGTCGGCCGCCATCGCGCTCAGGTTGGCGATGGTGTCGAGCAGCGACTCGCCCTTGGACGCCGACGAACGCGCGATGTCCAGGTTGATGACGTCGGCGCTGAGCCGCTTGGCCGCGATCTCGAACGTGGTGCGGGTGCGGGTGGAGTTCTCGAAGAACAGGTTGAACACGCTGCGCCCGCGCAGCAGCGGCACCTTCTTGACCTCGCGGTCGTTGACGCTGACGAAGTTCTCGGCCGTGTCCAGCACCTGGCGCAGGATGTCGGCCGGCAGGCCTTCGACGGACAACAGGTGAACCAGTTCGCCGTTCTTGTTGAGCTGGGGATTACGTCGGTACAACACGCTGGGTTCTTTCTTCTGCTCGGGTGGCCGGCTCACGCCGCGCGGGCACGTCGCCCGGTGGCGGCCCTCATGCGCCCCGGTCCTCGATGACGACCGACAACACGCCGTTGGCATCGCGGCGCACGGACACGGACTTGTCGGCCGGCAGTTCGACCCGCGCCGCGGCGAAGTCGGCCTGGATCGGCAACTCGCGCCCGTTGCGGTCGATCAGCACCGCCAGCCTGACGCTGGCCGGCCGGCCGTAGTCGTACAACTCGTTGACGACGGCGCGGATCGTGCGGCCGGTGTAGAGCACGTCGTCGATGACGATGATGTGCGCGCCGTTGACGTCGAAACCCAGCCGCGTCGGCTCGCGCGCCGACAGGCCACGCTGCGCGAAGTCGTCGCGATGCAGTGCCGACGACAACACGCCGTGTTCGCCCGGCATGCCCAGTTCGGCCTGCACGCGCTCGGCCAGCCAGGCACCGCCGGTGGCGATGCCGACCAGCCGGCTGTCGGCCTGGCGCAAGGCGTCGACGCCGCGCACCAGCGCCTGCACCAGGGCGGGCACGTCGCGCACGGCCTGGGCCGCGCGCTGCGCAAGGTTGTCGGCCGTCGATGGCGTGCTCATGGAAGACTCCGCAGAAACTGTTCGAGGATGATGCAGGCCGCGCCGGCATCGGGGTCGCGCGCGCCGTCGGACACGGCTTCGGTCGTGCTGTAACGCTCGTCGACCTCGTACACCGGCAGTTGGAAACGGCCGCGCAGGCCGCGCGCGAACTTGCGCGCCAGCCGGGTGTTCTCGTGTTCGGCTCCATCGGGATGCAGCGGCACACCGACCACCAGGGCCTGCGGCTGCCATTCGGCGATCTGCTGCGCGACCCGCTCCAGGCGCTGCTGCGTCTCGCGCGCATGGATCGTGGGCAGCGGCCGGGCCTGGCCCAGCAAACGCGTGCCGAACGCGACGCCGGTGCGCCGGGTACCGAAGTCCAGCGCGAGGAAACTCTGCAGGTCCGCGCGCACCGGCGGCTGCTGCGCCTGCAGCGCGGCCTCAGGCATGACCGGCCTGCGGCGACAACATCCAGACCTGCAGGCCGAGCAACTCCAGCGCCTTGTCGTAACGCTGGTCCACCGGCGTGTCGAAGATCACCGACAGGTCGGCATCGACCGTAAGCCAGCTGTTGTCGCCCAGTTCGGATTCGAGCTGGCCTTCGCCCCAGGCTGAATACCCGAGCGACACCAGCACCCGCCGCGGACCGTTGCCGGTGGACAAGGCCTCGAGCACGTCCTTGGACGTGGTCATCTCCAGCCCGCCGGGGATGGACATGGTGGACGCGTACACCGGCTCGTCCGGCTTGTCGACCTCGGCGAAGAAGGCCTCGTGCAACACGAAGCCGCGGTCGGTCTGCACCGGCCCGCCCTGGAACACCGGCAGCTGCTGCAGGTCGTCGCGGCCCAGCGGCAACTGCACCTTGTCGAACAAGCCCTTGAGGTTGATGTCGCTGGGCTTGTTGATGACCAGGCCCAGCGCACCGCGCTCGCTGTGTTCGCACACATAGACCACGCTGCGCGCGAAAGACGCATCGTCGAGCCCGGGCATGGCGATCAGGAAATGATTCGTCAGGTTGATGGGCGCAGAATCCATGGGCATCGAGGAATTTTAGCGGTCCCCATGAACAAAGCCTTCGACACCGGCCTGGTCTGGCTGCGACGCGATCTGCGCGTCGACGACAACGCGGCGCTGCACCTGGCACTGGCCTCGTGCCGCCACGTCCATTGCGCGTTCGTGTTCGACTCCGGCATCCTCGATCCGCTGCCGCGCGCGGACCGACGCGTCGAGTTCATCCGCGAGTCCCTGGTCGACCTGGACCAGGCGCTGCGCGAGGCCGGCGGCAATCCGCACGCCGGCCTGATCGCGCGCCAGGGCGCGGCCGTCGAAACCATCACCACGCTGGCGCGCGAACTTGGCGTGCAGGCGGTGTTCGCCGCCCATGACTACGAACCCCAGGCGATCGAACGCGACCGCCAGGTGCTGGGCGCGCTGGCCCGCTGCGGCATTGCGATGCACATGGTCAAGGACCAGGTGGTGTTCGAGCAGCGCGAGCTGCTCACGCGCACCGGCACGCCCTATACCGTGTTCACGCCGTACAAGAAGGCCTGGCTGGCGCTGGTCGACGAGCACCACCTGCGCAGCCACGATGTCCAGGCCCATGCCGATGCGCTGGCCGCGCGCCCGCCGGCCATGCGCCAGCCGGTGCCCACGCTGGCCGAGATCGGTTTCGAGAAAACCAACCTGTCGCGGCTGCGTATTCCCACCGGCAGCACCGGGGCGCGCAGCCTGTTCGCCGAGTTCATCGAGCGCATGGACCAGTACCACGAGACGCGCGACTTCCCGGCGGTCAAGGGCCCGAGTTACCTGGGCGTGCACCTGCGCTTCGGCACCATCTCCGTGCGCCGGCTCGCGGCGGCCGCGCTGCACGCCAGCATCGCCGGCAGTGCGGGAGCATCGGTCTGGCTCGGCGAGCTGATCTGGCGCGAGTTCTATTTCCAGATCCTGACGCATTTCCCGCATGTCGCGCAGTCGAGCTTCAAGCCGGCGTTCGATGCGATCCGCTGGCGCCATGGCGCCAAGGCCGACGCCTTGTTCCAGGCCTGGTGCGAGGGGCGCACCGGGTACCCGATCGTCGATGCCGCGATGGCGCAGATCAACCAGACCGGCTACATGCACAACCGCCTGCGCATGGTGGCCGGCAGTTTCCTGGTCAAGGACCTGGGCATCGACTGGCGCCGGGGCGAACGGTATTTCGCCGAGCATCTCAACGACTTCGACCTGGCGGCCAACAACGGCGGCTGGCAGTGGGTGGCCTCGAGCGGCTGCGACGCCCAGCCCTGGTTCCGGATCTTCAATCCGATCCGCCAGAGCGAGAAGTTCGACCCCCAGGGCAGGTTCATCGCGCGTTACCTGCCGCAGCTGGCCGCGTTGCCGGCCTCGGCCATCCATGCTCCGTGGCGCTGCGGCGAGGTCGAGCTGGCCGCGGCCGGGGTGCGGCTGGGCGAGAACTATCCGCGCCCGATCGTCGACCATGACGAGGCGCGCGAGCAGACGCTGGCGCGTTATGCTGTGGTGCGAGTGCCCAAGCCGGACGCCGAGGCTACGGCCGTGCGCCGGAGCCGTCGCTGACGACGGGCCCCGGACGCGGACTCAGGCCGGCACCTCGGCCTGCACCGGAACGGCGCAGTAGTGCCGCAACAGACCCAGCAGCTCGTCTTCCGCGTACGGCTTGCCAAGGTAGTGGTCGACACCGAGTTCGGTCGCCATCTCGCGGTGTTTTTCGGCGATGCGCGACGTGATCATGATGATGGGAAGGCCGCGCATGCGATCGTCGCCGCGGATGTTGCGCGCTAGGTCGAAGCCGTCCATGCGCGGCATCTCGATGTCGGACAACACCACGGCCGGCAGTTCCTCCTGCAGCTTGGCCAGGGCCTGCAGGCCGTCGTTGGCCAGCACGACCCGGTAACCCTCGCGCAACAACAGGCGCTGCGTGACCCGGCGCACCGTGATCGAATCGTCGACCACCATCACCAGCGGTGTCACGACGCCAGCGGCCGGCGCCGCCGCCTGCGGCGTGCCGGCCTCGGCCTCGGCGCTCGCCGCAGCACGGGCCTGGCGTGCGCTGGCCTGCATCTGCAGCGCCGCCTCGCCGTACACCGTGGCCAGCGCCACCGGGTTGTAGATCAGCACCACGGCACCGGAGGCCAGCACCGACATGCCGGTGAGGCCAGGCATGCGCGAGAGCTGCGGCCCGAGGTTCTTGACCACCACCTCCTGGTTGCCCAGCACCTCGTCGACATGCACGGCGACCCGGCGGCCCGCGCTGCGGAACAGCAGCACCGGCAGGTGTTTCGGCGCCGGCGCGCCGCTGGCACCCGAGACCTGCAGCAAGGCGCCCGACCAGAAAAACGGCACCTGCTCGCCGCCGTGCTCGAACACATGGGACTGGTAGGCCTGCTCGACCTGCGCCGCCGGGACCCGGCGCACGATCTCGACCAGGTTGGACGGCACGCCCATGGCCATCTCGCCCAGGCGCAACATCACCACCTGCGTCACCGCGGTAGTCAGGGGCACGACAAGCTTGAACTGCGTGCCGCGTCCGAGCTCGCTGGTGGTCTCGATGCGCCCGCCGAGCGCGTCGACCTCGGATCGCACGACGTCGAGCCCGATGCCCCGGCCCGAAAGTTCGGTGACGTTCTCGGCCGTGGAGAAACCGGGTGCAAACACCAGGTTGGCGGTCTCGTCTTCGCCCAGCTCCTGGTAGGCCGCGATCAGGCCCCTGGCCACGGCCTTGGCGCGGATGCGGGTCAGGTCCAGCCCGCCGCCATCGTCGGAGAAGGTCACCGACACGTCGTTGCCTTCCTGCTGCAACGCAATCGTGATGGTGCCGGTGGCCGGCTTGCCAGCGGCTTCGCGCCGCTGCGGGTTCTCGATGCCGTGGTCGATGGCGTTGCGCAGCATGTGCTCGAACGCCGGCACCATGCGATCGAGCACGCTGCGGTCGAGTTCCATCGAGCCGCCCACGATGTCGAGCTTGACCTGCTTGCCCACGCCCTTGGCGGTCTGGCGCACCACGCCGTACAGGCGCTCGGAGACCGACTCGAACTCGATCATCCGGGTGCGCAGCAGGTCGCGCTGCAATTCGCGCGCCTGGCGCGCCTGGGCGATCAGGTCGTCCTCGGCGCCCTGCATGGCGCGCTGCAGCTGGCGCTGCACCGTGGCCACGTCGGACACCGACTCGGCCATGATGCGCGTGAGCTCCTGCACCCGCGTGAAGCGGTCGAACTCGAGCGGATCGAAGTCGCGTGCCTGGTCCTTGGCCTGCGCCATGCGCGACTGCATCTGGGTCTCGGACTGCAGCTCGATCTCGCGCAGCTGCTCGCGCAGCCGGTCCAGATTGCCGGTCAGGTCCTTGAGCGAGGCGCGCATCTGGGCCACCCGGCCGTCCATGCGCGAGCGCGTGATGATGACTTCGCCGGCCTGGTTGACCAGGCGGTCGAGCAGCGGCGCCGCAACCCGCACGCTCTGCGCCATGGCAGCGCGCACCGGGCCAGCCGCGCCGGGCGAGCGTTCGCGCGAGCGCCGCTCGGGCATCGTCGGCTGTGCGCCCTGGCGGGTGTCGGCCGTGGCCACGTCGACCATCACCGGACCGGCCGTATCCGCCGCTTCCTCGGTGGCTGGCGCGTCCTTGCGCCGACGCACGAACGCGCACAGGCCGTCGAACAGCGACTGCAGGTTGTCGAACCGGCCCAGCATCGGTTCGACCCGGCCCGCCGACACCGACTCGGAACCCAGCGCCTCGATCGCCGATTCCATGCGGTGCGTCAGGTCGCCCAGGCGCATCGCACCGGCCAGCCGCGCACTGCCCTTGAGCGTGTGCAGCACACGCAAGGCCTCGGTACGGGCCGCACGGTCGTCGGGCCGGGCCAGCCATTGGCGCAGCGCGGACCCGAGCTTGGGGAACAGGTCGGCCGCCTCTTCCTCGAAGATCGGGAACAGGTCGGCATCGAGCGCATCGACCGCGTCGGAGTGTTCGTCGGTGGCGACGATGAGCGGAGCGGCTCCCGCCGGCTCGTCGGCGCCGGCACCTTCCGGCATGGCGGCGTCAGCCGCTGGCGGCTCGTCATTGGCGGCCTGGGGCGCCACGGCGCCGGCGGCCGCGGTGGCGGTGGCCACTTCGGCGGCCAGGTCGGCATGGAGCACCGACCGCAGCGCCGGCGCGATGGTCGGATCGGCCTCCTTCAGGAAACCGGCGGCGAACTGGTGCAGCAGGCGGCGGATGTCGTCGGCCGCGAGGTTGAAGATGCGGGCATGCTCAGGCAGGCCCACGCGGTGCGCGCGTACCCGCGCCAGCGCCTGCTCGAGCAGCCGTGCCAGATCGGCGACGGCCGTGAAACCCACGGTGGCCGAGCTGCCGCCCAGCGCATGCGCCAGTCCGACCGTCGACTCGGGCATGGGCTGGTCGAGCTCCAGCGCCCATTCGCTGAGCTCGGTCAGCAGCCGGCGCGACCACTCGTCGGCCTCGTTCAGGTAGACGTTGTAGAGCGGGATGCCGATGCGCAGGTCGCCGATGACCTTGACCTGCTCGTCCTGCCCATCGTCGCTCAGTGCGTCGGCATCGCCTCCATGCACGGCGCCGGCGCCCGGTGCGCCGTCGCTGCCATCAAAGGCCAGCAGCGCGCCGCGTTCGGTCTCGATGTCGGCCTGCTCCCCGGGCGCGAGCGCCTCGGGCTCCGACGTGCCGGGCTCAACGCCAAAATCGAAGTCGAGCAAGTCGCTCGACGATGCGTCCGACCCAATTTTTTTTTTTGGGGTGTCCGCCCCCTCGGTCGTCGTCGTGTCTTCGCCCGGAGGCGATTCGCTGTCGCCGAACGTGCGGGTCGACTGGAAGCCTGCGGCCGCGTCCAAGGGCTCGGACACCGGCGGCTGCGCGACCGGTGTTTCGGCCACAGGCGCTGCCGGCGGCTCGGTCGGCGGCTGCTGCTGTGGCTCCGCCGACGGCAACGCGGACGCGGCGGGCTCCGCCACCGCGTTCTGCCAGTCGGGTTGTTGCGACGGCTCGAACATCTCGGTCGGGTCGAAATCGAGAGCCGATGCCTGCTCGATCGGCTCGACCGGTTCCGGTGGCTGGGCCGGCAACTGCGACGACATGAACATCTCGGTCGACGCGAAATCCTGGCGACCGCCGGCTTCCTGTGCTTCCTGTGCTTCCTGCACCTGCTCCGGCGCGGCCGGCTCGGCAGCGACAGGATCGGACACCGCAGCTTGCTCGGCCCCGGCTGTGGACATCTCGGCTGGCTCAACCGACTCGGCCGGCTCACCGCCCATTTCGGCAGGTCCACGGCTGTCGACAAACGCGGGGGCGGTCGTGCCGCTGCTGGCCGGCTCCGCCGTTTCGGCAGCTTCGACCGGCGCTGGCGCCGCGGCTACCGCGTCCGCAGCTGCCGCGTCCACGGCCGCGGTCGTCTCGGCCTCGGGCGCAGCGGCACCGGCCGGCGATTCAAGCGCGATCAGCTCGTCGTTGACACGCAAGGCATCGGCTGCCTTGCGAAACGGTTGCGACGACCAGCGCGCAGCCTGGCCGCTGGCGATGTCCTCGACCCATTCGCCGAACTGGCGCATCGCCTCGCCACTCAACTGGCGCAACTGCGCACTGGCAGGTTTCTGTTCGGCGAGCCAGGTGTTGATCAACTGCTCCATCGCCCAGGCGGCCTCGCCGAAGTCGACCAGGCCCACCATGCGCGAACTGCCCTTGAGCGTGTGGAACGCACGCCGCAAGGTGGTCTGCTCGCCCAGGTTGTTCGGAACCTCGTCCAGAGCCGCGACCGCCTGCAGGCCGGTCTGCACGACCTCGCGCGCCTCCTCCAGGAAGATCTCGCGCATCTCGATGTCTTCCTCGGACTCGGCCACCGGTGCCGGCGCGGCGGCCGGAGCCACGGGTGCCGCCACGGGCGCCGGTTCAGCCTGCGCGGTGCCCAGGGCCTGCGCCTTCTCGCGCCCCATCAGGGGCCGGAACTCGCCGGTGTCCTCGTCGTAGATGAACAACTGCTTGGCCAGCGCACGCTGGTAGCTGAGCATGTCGACCAGGAAACCCATCGCGCCCAGGCTGTTGCCGAGCTTCTCGAACACGCCGGTGGCGCCGTCCTGCACCTGATCGACCAGGAACTGCTCGACGTTGTCGCGCATGCGCCGTGCCGCGGTCGACGCCTGGTCGAGGCCAAGCACCGAAAACACGCCACGCATCTGGGCCAGGCGGCCGGGCACCTCGAGCAGCGGCGTGCGGTCCTGCGGATCGCGGAAGAACTGGTCCAGCGAGGTCTCGACCTGCGCCAGGGTGTTGCGCAGTTCGTCGACCACGCTGCCCATGGTCTGGCGGTCGCTGACGCGGCGGTACAACTCTTCCATCCACGGCTCGAGCGGTTCGGGCTGGGCGCCGGAGATCACATGGTCGAGCCGCTGCGCCAGGCGGGCGCAACGCGTCGCCATCTGGGTGTCGGACGGGTCGAGGTCTTCGTAGGCGGCCTCCAGGTACAGCACCGACGTGGCGACCTCCATCGCGACACCGGCGTTGGGTGGCTCACCCGTGCGGCTGGTGGTGTCGACCGCACGCATCAGCGCACGTCCGAGTTCGGCGCTCTCCGGATGCAGCTTCTGCATCGACTCGGCCACGGCCGCGAACTGCTCGCTCGCCTGCTTGATGCGGCCGGTCTCGCCCCCGGCCAGCGCGGCCCAGGTTTCGGTCGCCGCGGCAATGCGCTTGCGCGCCTGCGCCAGCAATGCGGGATCGAAACGCCCGAATTGCGAACGCGTGTAGTCGATGGCGCCGGCCTGCGACAGGCCGTAGGCCGCACGCACCGCCGTCAGCACGGGCGCGTCGGACTCCTGGGCGGGAACCGCATGTGCGCAGTAGAACATCAGGTCCTGCGCCAGCCGATCGATCACGCCCGACTCGCCGCGGGCGAGCGTTGCGTACTGGGTGATGACACGCGAGGCGGTGCGCTTGACGTAGACGTCGGTCGGACACAGGCCGAGCCGGACCGCCTCGAAGAATGCGGCGCTGATCTTCCAGAACACCCGCGGCTCGAGTTCGGTCGCCGCCGCGGCCAGGCCGCGGCTGACCTGGGACATCATGCCCGCGGCGACCGGATCGCCGTCGCGCACCACCTTGAGCACGGCCTGGTCGACGCGCGCACGTACCGCCGCCTCGTATTGCAGCGGCGGAATGCCGCCGGGAACCACGGCGTCGATCCAGCGCCACTCGAACGACCACAGGTCGGCCGGATGCACGCGGTCGCCCCCGACCAGGTCGAGCACGTCGCGGTACTGCGGAAACAGGGCCACGGCCGAGGTCTGGCGCCCCTTGAGCACACCCTCGAGGTATTCGGTGAGCGCGAAGCTGGCGCGCTCGACCTTGTTGGCGGCATCGTCGCTGCACAGTTCCGGACGGGCGACGAACTTCTGCGCCAGCGCCTCCATGGCGCGCAGCAGCTTGGCGGGAGCACCCAGGCCGACCATTTCCAGCGCACCGACGGCCTGGTGCAGCTGCTGGCGCGCGATGCGCAACTGGCTGGCGTCGAGCTCGGCCAGGTCGTTGCCCCGCGCGAGCTCGGCATCGCGCACGAAGCGCCGCAAGGCCTTGCTGGCACCATCGAGCGACTTGCGCAATTCGTCCAGCACCCAGGCCAGCGGGCCCAGGTCGGTGGCGGTCATGTCGGATTCCGCAGCGGGCGTGGATAGTGTTTGCATCTGTTGGTCGACTCCTGAGCTGGGCCCTGTCCCTTGGCTGGTCTTCTAGGCGATCTTGAACCGCGCCACCGATTGGCGCAATTCTTCTGCCATGTGGGAGAGTTCGCGCACCTGGCCGGCCGTGGTCCGGGTGCCTTCACTGGTCTGCTCGGTAACCGCAAAAATGTTCTGGATGCTGTCGGCCACCGCATTGGCCAGGCTGGCCTCGCGCAAGGCGGCGTCCGAGATCTGCTGGATCAGCTCCGACAGGCGGCGCGAAACCTGGTCGATCTCGCCCAACCGGGCGCCGGCGTTGTCGGACAGCTTGGCCCCGTCGACCACGCCCTGGGTCGAACGCTCCATGGCGGCCACCGCATCCTGGGTGTCGGTCTGGATCGCGCGCACCAGCGCCGTGATCTGGCGCGTCGCGTCGGCCGAACGCTCGGCCAGCCGCTGCACCTCCTCGGCCACGACCGAGAAGCCGCGACCGGCTTCACCGGCCGACGCAGCCTGGATCGCCGCATTGAGCGCCAGCACGTTGGTCTGCTCGGTGATGTCGGAGATCAGCTCGGTGATCTCGCCGATCTCCTGCGAGGATTCGCCCAGTCGCTTGATGCGTTTGGACGTTTCCTGGATCTGGTCGCGGATCGCGTTCATGCCGCCGATCGCGTTCTGCACCGCCTTGAGCCCGGAGTCCGCCGCCATCAGCGACTGGCGCGCCACCGCCGCCGACTCCTGGGCCTGGCTGGACACGGTGTTGATGCGCGCGGCCATCTCCAGCACCGACTTGCCGGTGGCCTGGATCTCGTTCATCTGCTCGTTGGAGGCGGCCAGCAGTTCGGTCGAGGTGGCATCCACTTCGGAGGTGGTCCGCGCCACCTTGGACGCCGTGGCCTGCACGCTGCTGACCAGGCTGCGCAGTTCCTCGACGGTGTAGTTGACCGAGTCGGCGATGGCGCCGGTGATGTCCTCGGTGACCGTCGCCTGTTGCGTCAGGTCGCCTTCGGCCACCGTCTGCAGTTCGTTCATCAGGCGCAGGATGGCCGCCTGGTTGGCATCGTTGATGCGCTTGGCGTCCTGCTGCAATCGGGCCGCATCCTCCATCTGCGCCTGCGCCATGGCCTGCTGGCCCAGGCCATACAGCCGCTGAACCTTGGAGAGCGCATAACCGCAGCCGGCGGCCAGCGCCATGCCGACCAGCACGACCAGGCCGACCTGGGGTGCGTTGGGATCCTGCAGCGTCAGCGTATAGAGCGCGGCGCCGGCCACCAGCACCACGCCGACCACCGTGAGGGCGGCCAGCAGCTGGCGGTTCTGGCCCTGACCCTGGGTCAGCATGGGCAATTCGTCCTTGTCCGGCTCCGCTGCCGGTGCCGGTTGCCGCGATGACACCGCCGCTTCGGCCACACCGGACACGGACGCGGGCGTGTCATGGGACGAATGCTCGGAAAAAGCCGACTGACCCACGGTGTCGTGCTGCTTGGAGTCTTGCACCGTCTTGGAAAAGAGACTTTTGAGCCGGTCTACGGACATGTTGGGGCCTCAGGAATGAGCCTGAGCCGTGATGCTCAGGAATCGGGGATGCTGGGACAGGCTCTGCAGGTTGACCTCCTGCCACTGCTCGCCCTGGGTGTCGGCGAAGCGGTTGCCGAAGAAAGACGGCGCGTCGGGTTCGGGCGGCAGCCGGCTGCCGAACACCTGCGGATTGCGCAGCCCGGCCAGCACGTCGACCAGCAGCGCGCAATTGACGTCCAGCGCGGCGTTGAGCGTGACCACCGTGCGCGGGCCCGCCTTCGCAGCGCCGGATGCGAGCGGCGGCAGGCCGGCGACTTCGGCCATGAACCGGGCCACGTCGACGACCCCGTACAGCCCGCCACGCAGGTTGACCACGCCCAGGAACCAGGGCAGCGCAAACGGCACCGACTGCACGCCGCCGATCGGGAAGATCTCGCCGGACTGGGCCAGGGGGAACAGGTAGTTGCGACCGCCGGCCTTGACGGCCAGCCAGGATACCGACAACCCCTCATCACGCGCGGTGCGCAACCGACTGGCCAGACGTGTCTGCAGTTCTCGGATCGCTTCGCGGTTGGCCATTGCGTGCGCGGCCCTCAGCCCAGGGCCTTGATCTTGGCCAGCAACTCGCCCGGGTTGACCGGCTTGGTGATGTAGTCGCGCGCACCCTGGCGCATGCCCCAGACCCGGTCGGTCTCCAGGCTCTTGCTGGTGCACAGGATGATCGGGATGTCCTTGTATTCGGGTGAGCGGTTGATGGAGCGGGTCAGCTGGTAGCCGTTCTGCCCGGGCATGACGACGTCCATCAGGATCAGGTCGGGCTTGCCTTCGGCCAGCCGCTTGAACGCCTCGTCCGCACCTTCGGCGGTACGCACCGTCATCTGGTTCTTCTGCAGCAGGTCCGTCAGGAACATCAGTTCCGTCTTGGAGTCGTCGACGATCAGGACTGAACGCACCGGCATCATGCAACTCCCGCAACCGTTGCGCCGATCTGTCCGACGGCCTGCAGCAACTGGTCCTTGGTGAAGGGTTTGGTCAGGTAGTCCTGGGCGCCGACCATGCGGCCGCGGGCCTTGTCGAACACGCCGTCCTTGGACGACAGCATCACGACCGGGACGTTGGCGAAGCGGGCATTGCGCTTGATGATGGCGCAGGTCTGGTAACCATCGAGGCGCGGCATCAGGATGTCGCAGAAGATCAGGTGGGGCTGGTAGTCGTTGACCTTGGCCAGAGCATCGAAACCATCCTCGGCCAGCAACACCTCATGACCACCTTGCTTGAGGAAGATCTCGGCACTGCGCCGGATGGTGTTGCTGTCGTCGATGACCAGGACTTTGAAGGTGGATCCGGCGGTGTTCGTATTCACGCGTTTGCACTCCTGCACTGACATTGTTCCGAGACACCGGCCATCTGCCAAGCAGTCGGGCCGGCCGTCGCAGGCTCAGATCTGGACCATTTCGAAGTCTTCCTTGCGGGCGCCGCATTCGGGGCAGGTCCAGTTCATCGGGACATCGGCCCACTTGGTGCCCGGCGCAAGGCCGTCATCGGGGGAGCCGGCCTCTTCGTCGTAGATCCAGCCGCATATCAGGCACATCCAGGTTTTTGGTTCACTCACAGCTTAAAGGGCCTTCGAATAGAATGCAAACATTGTATAGAGACGGTCCTGGCGCCAAGTGCGCACCAATTCCGATTCCGGGCTATTCTGCCTCAGCGACAACACCGTCCTGGCCATGCTCCCCACCTCCATCGACGACGACGTCACCGAATCCGACTCCCTCGGCATCCAGCCGGCCTGCGTGTTGACCTTCAACGCCAACGACCCGAGCGGCGCGGGCGGACTGGCCGGCGACATCAACGCCATCGCCTCGGTCGGCGCCCACGCATTGCCGGTGGTCACCGGCGCGCATGCGCGCGACACCGCCGAGATCGTCGACCACTATCCGCTGGACGAAGACGCGGTGCGCGAGCAGGCCCGCACCATCCTCGAGGACGTGACGGCCCAGGTCATCAAGATCGGCTTCTGCGGTTCGGCCGAGAACCTCAGCGCCATCGCCGAGATCGCCTCCGACTACGCCGACGTGCCCGTCATCGCCTACATGCCGGACCTGTCCTGGTGGAACGAGGTGCAGATCGACCTGTACCTGGACGCCTTTCGCGAACTGGTGTTGCCGCAGGCCACGGTGTTGGTCGGAAACCACAGCACGTTGTGGCGCTGGCTGCTGCCGGACTGGAGTTCTGAAAAAAGCCCCGGCGCGCGCGACATCGCGCGTGCCGCCAGCGACAAGGGCGTGCCCTATACCCTCGTGACCGGCATCCTGGCGCCCGAGCAACAAATCGAGAACGTGCTCGCCTCGCCCCAGTCCGTGCTCTACAGCGAACGATTCGAGCGTTTCGAGGCCACGTTCGCCGGCGCCGGCGACACCTTGTCGGCGGCACTGGCGGCGCTGCTGGCCAGCGGCAGCGACCTGGCCGAATCGGTCAAGGAAGCGCTGGGCTACCTGGACCGCTGCCTGGACGCGGGTTTCCGGCCCGGCATGGGCCATATCGTTCCGGACCGCCTGTTCTGGGCACAGCCCGAACCCGATCCGGACGAGAGCGAACTCGACACCGAAGCCGCCGCACTATTCGACCTGCCTGCCCATGACACCAAACACTGATACCAACGACACCTTGTTCGCACGCGCGCAACGCGTCATTCCCGGCGGCGTCAATTCGCCGGTGCGGGCCTTCAAGGCCGTCGGCGGTACGCCGCGTTTCGTCAAGCGTGCGCAAGGCGCCTATTTCTGGGACGTCGAAGGCACGCGCTACATCGACTACATCGGCTCCTGGGGACCGATGATCCTCGGCCACGGCCACCATGCCGTGGTGCAGGCGGTGCAGCAGGCCGTACTCGAGGGTTTCTCGTATGGCGCACCGACCGAACGCGAGGTCGAACTGGCCGAGGCCATCCTGCGCCTGGTGCCGTCGATGGACATGGTGCGCCTGGTCAGCTCGGGCACCGAAGCGGCGATGAGCGCGATCCGGCTGGCGCGCGGCGCCACCGGCCGGCACAAGCTGATCAAGTTCGAGGGCTGCTACCACGGCCACGCCGATGCGCTGCTGGTCAAGGCCGGCTCGGGCCTGGCCACGTTCGGCAACCCGACCAGCGCCGGCGTTCCACCCGAAGTGGTGCAGCACACGCTGGTGCTCGAATACAACAACGTCGCGCAACTGGAAGAAGCCTTCGCGATGCACGGCAAGGAACTGGCCTGCGTGATCATCGAACCGATCGCCGGAAACATGAATTTTGTCCGCGCCAGTGTCGCTTTCATGCAACGCTGCCGCGAGTTGTGCACCGAATACGGCGCCTTGCTGGCCTTCGACGAGGTCATGACTGGTTGCCGGGTGGCGCCGGGAAGTGCCCAAAGTGTCTACGCCCGCCACATCCCGGGCTTCGAACCCGACATGACCATCATGGGCAAGGTCATCGGCGGCGGCATGCCGCTGGCAGCCTTCGGCGCCAAGCGAGCCGTCATGGAGCAGCTGGCGCCGCTGGGACCGGTCTACCAGGCCGGCACCTTGTCCGGCAATCCGGTGGCCACGGCCTGCGGGCTGGCCACGCTGGCCGAGATCAGCAAGCCGGGCTTCTTCGAAAACCTCGCTCGCAAATCGGGCGCACTGGTCGAGGGCCTGACGCAGGCCGCGCGCGAAGCCGGCGTGCCCCTGTGCGGCGACAGCGAAGGCGGCATGTTCGGCTTCTTCCTGCTCGAGCAGTTGCCGCAGAACTACGGCCAGGTCATGCGCTCGGACAGCGCGCGCTTCAACAAGCTGTTCCACGGCATGTTGTCGCACGGCGTGTATTTCGCGCCGGCACTGTACGAGGCGGGCTTCGTCAGCGCCGCGCATTCCGACGCCGACATCGACGAGACCATCGCGGCCGCACGCGCGGTGTTCAAGACACTGTAGAGACCGGCAACGGCACCCGCGCAGAGACAGCGCCCGCTCGCGCGGACACGACGACGCCGCTGCACGGCACGTGGCCTTGTTACCTTTGCCTTGCCCGACCCGGTTCCGCTTTCGCGCGCTCTGGCGTAGCATGTCCCGGGCATCCTGCCATCGGAGCCCGACATGAAATCCATCGTCCTCCTGTCTGTCGCCGCCCTGTCCGTTGCCACCGCGGCCGGCGCGCAGGAGTTCGGCCGCGTCCTGTCGAGCACGCCGGTAATCGGACAGGTCGCGCTGCCGCAGCAGGTTTGCCACGACACCACCGTCGTCGTGCCCGGCCAGCGCACCGGCGCAGTCGCGGCCCTCGGCGCCGTGACCGGTGCCGTCATCGGCAGTACGGTCGGACAGGGCAACGGCCGCGTGGTGGGCAGCGTGATCGGCATGGTCGGCGGCGCCCTCATCGGCGAGCAGTTGGCGGGACGGGACGCGGACCACCTTGAGCAGGTGCGCCAGTGCACCACCCACACCACGTTCGAGAACCGGGTGCTGCACTACGACGTGGTGTACGAATATGCCGGCCAACGCTACACGGCGCGGATGCCGAACGATCCGGGCCCGATGGTGCAGGTGCAGGTCACGCCGGTGGGCGTCACGCCGCCGCCGCTGGCGCCACCACCGATGGCAACCATGGCGCCGATGCAGGGCGTCGCGACAATGACCCGCATCCATACGGCGACCGAATACGTGCCATATGTCCATCCCCATGCGGCGTCCGTGTACCTGGGTCCCATCGTGATCGGCTTGCCGGTGCCGGGCTGGCGCCATGCGCCGCAGCAGCGGCTGCATCCGTACCACGACGGCTGGCCCGGACCGCGGCATCGACCATCCGGCCAGAATCGGCGCGGCCACGACTGAGCCCCGCGGCGCAGCCCGCCACCCGCAGAGCATGCAAGGTCCAGGGGCCGGCGCGCACGGCCGCTCCGAAGCGGCCGGCCCGCCCCCCAGTGGGGGGGTCGGCCGGTTTACACGCAGTGAAACCGGACAGACGGGGGGCGTCCTTCCACCAGGGGCCGGCGCGCACGGCCGCTCCGAAGCGGCCGGCCTGCCCCCCAGTGGGGGGGTCGGCCGGTTTACACGCAGTGAAACCGGACAGACGGGGGGCGTTTCATTTCAATGCCGGAAGTGGCGCACGCCCGAAAACACCATGGCCACGTCGCGTTCGTTCGCAGCGGCAATCACCTCGTCGTCGCGCATGCTGCCGCCGGGCTGGATCACGCAGCTGGCGCCGGCATCGACGACCACGTCCAGGCCGTCGCGGAACGGGAAAAACGCATCGCTGGCCACGACAGTGCCCTTCAGGCTCAGGCCCGCATGTTGCGCCTTGATACTGGCGATGCGTGCCGAATCCAGCCGGCTCATCTGCCCGGCGCCGACACCCATGGTCATGCCACCGGCACAGAAGACGATGGCGTTGGACTTCACGAACTTGGCGACCTTCCATGCAAACAGCAGATCCTGCAACTGCTCCGGTGTCGGCTGACGCTTGGACACGAGCTTCAGGTCGGCCAGCGCCAACTCGTGGTTGTCCGCCGTCTGCAGCAGGATGCCCGAGCCGACCCGTTTCATGTCGACCGCGTTCTGGCCGCGATCCCAGGCGCTGGCTCCGCCCGGGGGCAGGGAAATGCGCAGCACGCGCACATTGGGCTTGGCCTTGAGGATGGCCATCGCGTCGTCGGAGAACTCCGGCGCGATCAGGACCTCGACGAACTGCTTGGCCACGGCCTCGGCCGTCGCGCCGTCCACGCGGCTGTTGAATGCGATGATGCCGCCGAAGGCCGAGGTCGGGTCGGTCTGGAAGGCCTTGGAATAGGCCCGCAATGCACTGTCGCCGACCGCGACGCCGCAGGGGTTGGCATGCTTGACGATGACGCAGGCGTTGTCGGTGAAGCTCTTGACACACTCCCAGGCCGCGTCGGCGTCGGCGATGTTGTTGTAGCTCAGCTCCTTGCCCTGCAACTGCTCGGCACTGGCCAGCGACCCCGGCGCCGGATACAGGTCGCGGTAATACGCGGCCTGCTGGTGCGGGTTCTCGCCATACCGCAGGTCCTGCAGCTTGACGAAACGACCGTTGGTCTGCCCCGGGAACACGGCATGGCTGCCGTCGCTCTGGATGCGCGAGAGATAGTCGCTGATCGCGCCGTCGTACTGGCTGATGCGGTTGAACGCGGCCACCGACAACGCGAACCGGGTCTTCTCGGACACCGCGCCGTGCGCGCGCAACTCGTCCAGCACGCCCGCATATTGCGCCGCGTCGGTCAGCACCGCGACATCCTTCCAGTTCTTGGCCGCGCTGCGCACCATGGCCGGGCCGCCGATGTCGATGTTCTCGATCGCGTCCTCCAGCGTGCAGCCCGGCTTGGCCACGGTGGCCTCGAACGGATACAGGTTGACGACCAGGATGTCGATGGTGCCGATGCCGTAGGCACTGAGCGACTCCATGTGGGCTGGCACGTCGCGCCGCGCCAGCAGGCCACCGTGCACCATCGGGTGCAAAGTCTTG
Organism: Comamonadaceae bacterium G21597-S1; assembly: GCA_027214345.1. Lineage (GTDB taxonomy): Bacteria > Pseudomonadota > Gammaproteobacteria > Burkholderiales > Burkholderiaceae_C > CAISIP01. The sequence continues at coordinate 6,667 of JAPWHR010000028.1, read as the reverse complement.
ACCCGTCCGTCGAGCATCTCGGGGAAACCGGTGAGCTCGGCCACCTCCTGCACCGCCAGGCCACTGGAGGCGAGCAGGGTCGCGGTGCCGCCGGTGGACACCAATTCCACGCCCAGCGCCTGCAGCGCGGTGGCGAATTCAACAATGCCGGACTTGTCCGATACGGAAATCAGGGCCTTGGTCACAATCGGTCTTTCAATCGGGTTGGGGGTCGGCGGGATGCCGTTCAACCGAGCAGCTTGTGCTCGATCAGCTTCTTGCGCAGCGTGTTGCGGTTCAGGCCCAGCCACTGTGCGGCGCGCGACTGGTTGTGGTCCGCATGTTGCATGACGACCTCGAGCAGTGGCTTCTCGACCACCCGCACCATCATGTCGTACATGCCATCGGGCTCGGTTCCGCGCAGATCCCGGAAATAACCCTCCAGGCTGGCGCGCACGCATTCCTCGATGTGTTTCTTGCTCATCAGGCTGTCTCCACGGATGACATCATTGCCGCGTCACCGGTGTCGGGCGCGATCTGCGGCAACCGGTCCATGGTTGCCCCCAGGTTGTCGAAATAGGCCGCCACCGCGGCCAGCTGCGACTCGGTGTCCGTCAATCGGTTCATCGCGTCGCGGAACGGTTCGCCGCCGGGCAGCTGGCGCACGTACCAGCCGATGTGCTTGCGCGCACTCAGCACGCCGACGTGCTCGCCGTACAAGGCATAGTGGTCCAGCAGATGCTCGAGCAGCAGCCGGCGCACCTCGGCCACCAGCGGCGGGGCCAGCAGTTCGCCGGTTTCCAGGAAATGCGCGATCTCGCGGAAGATCCATGGCCGGCCCTGGGCCGCGCGCCCGATCATCACGGCGTCGGCACCGGTGGCGTGCAACACGGCACGTGCCTGCTGCGGGGTCGTGATGTCGCCGTTGGCCACGACCGGAATCCGCACGGCGGCCTTGACCGCGGTGACGGTGTCGTATTCGGCCGCGCCCTTGTAACCCTGCTCGCGGGTACGGCCATGGATGGCCAGCATCTGCACGCCGGCCCCTTCGGCGTCGCGCGCGATGCGCACCGCGTTGCGATGCGCCTGGCACCAGCCGGTGCGCATCTTCAGCGTGACCGGCACGCCGCGTGGCGCGCAGACCGCCACCACGGCCTCGACGATGGACAGGGCCAGCGCCTCGTCCTGCATCAGGGCCGATCCCGCCCACTTGTTGCAGACCTTCTTGGCCGGGCAACCCATGTTGATATCGATGATCTGGGCCCCGCGGTCGACGTTGTAGGCGGCTGCATCGGCCATCATCTGCGCATCGGTGCCGGCGATCTGCACTGCGATCGGGCCCGGTTCGCCTTCGTGGTTGGCGCGTCGCGCGGTCTTGAGCGAGCGGAACAGGTCGGGGCGGGACGTCACCATCTCGCTGACCGCATGGCCGGCGCCCAGGCGCCGGCAGAGCTGGCGAAACGGACGATCGGTCACGCCCGCCATGGGGGCCACCATGAGCGTATTGGCAAGGACGTAGGGACCGATCTGCATGGACTCGGGCAACAGCAGGACAGATATTCTGGAACAGACGAGGGGGGGTTGGCGCAGACGCGCGCACCGATTCTAACTGCCCAAATTTTCAGCAATTGAAATCGGGCCGCCGCCGCCGCGGGGCATGGGCCGGCTCCCTATACTCGGGCCACCGATGCACCCCTGGATTGACCACCTGATCACGTTGCTGGCGCTGCCGCAATACGGCCTGAGCACGGTCTTCGTGGTCTCCTTCGTGTCGGCCACGTTGTTGCCGATGGGCTCGGAGCCCGCGGTGTTCGGGCTGGTCAAGATCAATCCCGGTCTGTTCTGGCCCGCGGTGCTGGTGGCGACGGCCGGCAACACGCTCGGCGGCGCCGTGACCTGGGCCATGGGGCTGGGCACCCACCAGCTGGTGGACAAGGTGCGGCATTCGAGCTCCCACGTGCGGGCACTGCGCTGGCTCGAGCGGCTCGGCCCCAAGGCCTGCCTGTTGTCCTGGCTGCCGGTCGTGGGCGATCCGCTGTGCGCCGTCGCCGGCTGGTTGCGCATGCCGTTCTGGAGCTGCCTGCTGTACATGGCGATCGGCAAGTTCCTGCGTTACGCCACGATGACGGCCGCGTTGTTGTGGTTCTTCCCCGGCAGCATGCACTGATCCGGCAACACCATGCAGGAAATGCATGGGCACCCGGGCGCGAACGCATAATCCGGGCATGGAAACCAAATGGCTCGAGGATTTTGTCAGCCTGGCCGAAACCCGCAGTTTCAGCCGATCGGCGCAGCTGCGGCATGTGACCCAGCCCGCGTTCTCGCGCCGTATCCAGTCGCTCGAAGCCTGGGCCGGCAGCGACCTCGTCGATCGCAGCTCCTACCCGACCCGGCTGACGCCGGCCGGCGAGACGCTGTACGACCAGTCGCTGGAGATCCTGCAGGCGTTGCAGAGCACGCGCGCCATGTTGCGCAGCCATCGCTCGAGCGCCCATGACGTGGTCGAATTCGCGGTGCCCCATACGCTGGCGTTCACCTTCTTCCCGGCCTGGGTGTCGGACCTGCGCGAGAAGTTCGGCCCGGTCAAGAGCCGCCTGATCGCGCTCAACGTGCACGATGCGGTGCTGCGCCTGGTCGAAGGCAGCTGCGACGTGCTGATCGCCTATCACCACAGTTCGCATCCGTTCCAGCTCGATCCGCAGCGTTATGCGATGGCCAGCCTGGGCGAGGAGATCATCGCGCCGTACAGCAAGCCCGATGCCGACGGCGAGCCGCTGTTCACATTGCCCGGCCGGGCCGGCCAGCCCCTGCCTTATCTCGGTTATGCACCCGGCGCCTACCTGGGCCAGATGGTCGACCTCATCCTGAAACAGTCGACGATTCCGGTGCACTTCGACCGGGTCTACGAGACCGACATGGCCGAAGGGCTCAAGGCCATGGCGCTGGAAGGCCACGGCGTCGCTTTCCTGCCCTACAGCGCGGTGAAGAAGGAGCTGCGCTCGCGCCGCCTGGTCAGCGCCCTGCCTGCCGAGATGAGCGCGCTGAAGATCACGATGGACGTGCGCGCCTATCGCGAACGCCCTGCCAGCCCCGACAATGGCCGACCGACCCATGGCGGCGCCAAGCCCGTGGTCGCCACCAACGGCAAGGCGCGTGGCAGTGGCACCAAGGGCACGGCCGCCGCATTGTGGGACTACCTCGAAAACCTGTCCCGCCCCCCTCGAACCCAGACGACCTGACGCATGCCCGCAAGCCAATCCCAACCGACAGCCTCCGACCGCATCCACATCACCCGCCCCGACGACTGGCACCTGCATGTGCGCGACGGACAGGCACTGGACACCGTCGTGCCGCACACGGCGGCACAGTTCGCCCGCGCCATCATCATGCCCAACCTCAAGCCGCCGGTCACGACGGTGGAGCAGGCGTTGGAATATGCCGCGCGCATCCGCGCCGCGGTGCCGACCGGCAATCCGTTCACGCCCCTGATGACGCTGTACCTGACCGACCGGATCGCGCCGCAGGAGATCCGCCGCGCCAGTGCGACCCGCAGCACCGGGCTGGGCGACATGGTCGTGGCGGCCAAGCTGTATCCGGCCGGCGCCACCACCAACAGCGACGCCGGCGTAACCGACATCCGGCTCATCTACCCGGTGCTCGAGGCGATGCAGAAGGAGGGCCTGCTGCTGCTGGTGCATGGCGAGGTCACCTCGTCCGACGTCGACCTGTTCGACCGCGAGGCGGTGTTCATCGACCGGCAACTGATACCGCTGCGTCGCGACTTCCCGGAGCTGCGCATCGTGATGGAACACATCACGACAAAGGAGGCCGCCCAATACGTCGCACAGGCCGGCCCGCATACCGCGGCAACCATCACGGCGCACCACCTGCTGTTCAACCGCAATGCGATCTTCACCGGCGGCATCCGGCCGCACTACTATTGCCTGCCGGTGCTCAAGCGCGAGGTCCACCGCCAGGCGCTGGTCGCGGCCGCCACCAGCGGCGATCCGCATTTCTTCCTGGGCACCGACAGCGCGCCACACCCGGCCCACCTGAAGGAACACGCCAGCGGCTGCGCCGGTTGTTATACGGCCCATGCGGCGCTGGAGATGTACGCGCAGGCCTTCGACGAAGCCGGCGCACTGGACCGGCTGGAGGCGTTCGCGAGTTTCCACGGGCCGGACTTCTACCGGCTGCCGCGCAACAGCGGCAGCGTCACGCTCGAGCGCCGCGCCTGGCAGGCGCCCCAGGCCTATCCGTTCGGCGATGCCGAGCTCAAGCCCTTGCTGGGCGGGGAACTGCTGCCGTGGAAGCTGCTGGACCGCTGAGGCAACCCGCACCGCCGCACGACAACCCTCCGCCCTGGCCGGCGCCGCAATGGCAGGCACCCTGGCTGGCGCCCATGCGCCGTACCGGCGAGGCCGTGATGCGCACCGTGCGCACCGGCATGCCGCTGTGGCAGGCCCTGAACCAGGTGGCTGCGGCGCCGGTGCGATTCGTTCCGCAGTCGGCCCTGCCCGAGGGCATGGCCTACGAGCAGTTCATCGCCGACACCGGCACTTGCCCGACCCGCGAGGGCCTGCACGATTTCTTCAACGGCCTGTGCTGGATCCATTTTCCGGCCACCAAGCGCCGGCTCAACCGCCTGCAAGCGGCGCAGATCGCCGCCGACGGCGTGCAACCGGTGCGCGGCCCGGTCCGCGATGCACTGACGGTGCTCGACGAAAACGCCGCCTTCCTGAGCGCGCCGGCGCCGCTGTGGGAAGCCCTGCGGGACAAGCGATGGGAGCAGTTGTTCGGCCCGTTGCGGCCCATGTGGCAACAGGCCCGGCTGGTGCTGTTCGGCCACGCCCTGCTGGAAAAGCTGTGCATGCCGCGCAAGGCGATCACGGCCCATGTCTTCCTGGTGCCGCTGCCCGCGCCGTCACCGACGGAGATGGACGACTGGGTCGCCGGCCACCTGCAGGCCGACCTGCTGGCCACCAAACCGTTCGCCCACCTGCCAGTGCTGGGGGTGCCAGGCTGGTGGCCCGCCAACGACGTGCCGGATTTCTACCGGGACACCTCGGTGTTCCGACCGGCGCGGCGAGCGGCCGCCGCGGTGTCGCAATAACCGCAAATCACGTGGGCATACGCCGGCGAAAGCCTTGAAACGGCCGACTTTGCCCCTACCATCCTCGCCATCGGTCCGTACCAAGGACCTCAACCGAGATCGCGTACAACATGAAAAGAGTTCTGCTGTTTGTGATGACCAACCTCGCCGTCGTGGTGGTGCTGGGCATCGTGGCCAACATCCTGGGCGTCAACCGTTACCTGACGGCCAACGGGCTGGACCTGGGCGCCTTGCTGGGTTTCGCGCTGATCATGGGTTTCGGCGGCGCCTTCATCTCGCTGCTGATCAGCAAGCCCGTGGCCAAATGGAGCGCGGGCGTGCAGATCATCGAGCAGCCGCGCAACGCCGACGAGGCCTGGATCGTCGACACGGTACGCAAGTTCGCCGAGAAGGCCCAGATCGGCATGCCGGAGGTCGGTGTGTTCGAAGGTGCCCCCAATGCCTTCGCCACCGGCGCATTCAAGAACAACGCCCTGGTCGCGGTGTCCACCGGACTGTTGCAGGGCATGACGCGCGAGGAGGTCGAGGCGGTGATCGGCCATGAGGTGGCCCACATCGCCAACGGCGACATGGTCACGATGACGCTGATCCAGGGCGTGATGAACACCTTCGTCGTGTTCCTGAGCCGGGTCATCGGCTACATGGTCGACAGTTTCCTGAACAAGGGCAACGAACGCAGTTCCGGCCCCGGCATTGGTTACTGGGTCACGACCATCGTGCTCGACATCGTGCTCGGCTTCGTCGCCGCCATCATCGTGGCCTGGTTCTCGCGCCAGCGCGAGTTCCGCGCCGACGCGGGCGCTGCCCAGCTGATGGGCCGTCGCCAGCCGATGATCAACGCGCTGGCCCGTCTGGGCGGCGTGACACCGGCCGAACTGCCCAAGAGCATCGCCGCCATGGGCATCGCCGGCGGCATCGGCAAGTTGTTCTCGACCCACCCGCCGATCGAGGAGCGCATCGCGGCGCTGCAAAACGCCTCGAACACCTGAGTCCCTGGGGGCTGTGGCGCCCCTTTCTCAGGGTGTTCAGGCTCTTCTGACCCGGATCGACAGCCATCGCGCAGCCATGCGGATGGCTGTTGTGTTTTTGGCTCGCCTCTGTCGACGTCTGGCTGCGTGGTGTTTCGGACTTCGGTTGGCGCGGCAATGCTCCGCTCGACGGACAGCGCCGGTGCGCCAAGCGGGCTGGGTGGGCGGCTCCGCTCATGTCCTCCTCGATGGGCTTCGCCCATCGATTCCCCCTTTACTTCGCTACGCCGCCCACCCAGCCCGCTTGGCGTGGAATGACTGTGGCTCGCGTAATTTGGAACAGCCGATCGCCGTCTTGCCCACTTGCCCACTTACCCTCTCGCGTTCCTGCGCTCCTGCCCGATTGCCTGTCAATCCGACAGTCCGGCCATCCGGTGACCAGCCGCCACAACGGTCACGAAGCACCCATGCCAACACCGCAGCGGGGGGGGGGGGGGGGGGGGGGGGGGGGGGGGGGGGGGGGGGTCGGCGGGGGGGGGGGGGGGGCGCGGCCCGGGGGAGGGGGGGGGGGGGGGCGGGGCGCGCGCCGCGCCGGCGCGGCCCCCCG
>JAPWHR010000027.1 GCA_027214345.1 Comamonadaceae bacterium G21597-S1 | reverse complement strand
GCCGGCCCGCCCCCCAGTGGGGGGTTCGGACGGTCGACACGCAGTGCGACCGGACAGACGGGGGGCGTCCTTCATCCTAATGCTCCTCGTCCGAATGGCCGCTGCGCAATGACCGGATCAGCAACACCGGCAATACCAGCGTGAACACGATCACCTCCTTGAAGGCGCTGGCCCAGAACGCGCCGAAGGCCTCGACGATGCCGACGAACAGCGCGCCGAGCAACGCACCGGGGTAACTCGACAGGCCGGCCACGACGGCGGCCACGAATCCCTTGAGGCCGATCAGGAAGCCGGAGTCGTAGAACACCGTGGTGGTAGGGCCGATCAGCAGGCCCGACAAGGCGCCGATCAGCGCGGCCATCAGGAAGGTCAGCTGGCCGGCCGCCTGGCTGGAGATGCCCATGAGCCGGGCGCCGGTGCGGTTGACGGCGGTTGCGCGCAGCGCCTTGCCGCGCAGTGACTTCTCGAAATACAGCCACAGCAGCACGATCAGCGCGATCGACACCAGGAAGATGATGATGGTCTGGCCCTTGAACGTCACCGGGCCCAGCGGTATGCGGATATCCCAGAAGCTGGGGTTGCGGAAACCTTCGGCGCCGAAGAAGAGCAGGCCCAGGCCGGTCATCGCGAAATGCACGCCGACCGAGACGATGAGCAGCACCAGCGGCGTCGCGGATTCCAGCGACTGGTAGGCCACCCGGTAGACCAGGGGGCCGTACGCGGTAACAATGATCACGCTCAGCAAAGCCTGGACCCACAGCGGGAACTGCTGCGGTGCGGCCCAGATCGCGAGCAGACAGACGATGACCGGGAATGCCAGCATGCCCAGCGCAGATCGCCCGGCGCGCAGGAAATGGCCGTGGTGGCGCCATTGGCCGAACCATTCCATCAACGCGGCGGTGCCGGCCAGGATCAGCAGCAACCACACGGTTCCCGGCGTCTTGCCGGTCTGCAGCATGGCCAGCGTGAGTGCACCGTAGGCGACGAATTCACCTTGCGGAATGAAGATCACCCGCGTCACGGTGAACACCAGGACGGTTGCGAGCCCGAGCAGCGCGTAGATCGCGCCGTTGGTCACACCGTCCAGCAGCAGGATGCTGGCGATGGAGGAGTCCATGGGGTACCTTGAAGAATAAGGAGCGGCGCTTGCCGCAGCCGGCGTTCCGCGCGTAACGCGGCGCGCCGTGGAAGGTCCGCCGCGGGGACCGGCGCCGCGGCGGATGGCAACAGACAGCGTTTATTCGACCTTGAACCTGCCGTCGACGACCTTCGTCATCACGCCGGTTTCCATCGTGTAGCCCCAGTGGTCGGCCGGCGTCCAGTTCATCACGCCGTGCGAGAACACGGTGCGGCCCATCGTCTCGAACGCGTCGCGCAATGCGGCGCGGAACTCCGGCGTGCCGGGTTTGGCCTTCTTCAGTGCCAGCGGGACGGCTTTTTCCATCGCGACCTGGAAATCGTAGGAATGGCCGGCGAACTGGTTGCGCGTATTGGCGCCGAACTTCTGTTCGAACTTGGTCACGAAGTCGATCGCCAGCTTCTTGGACGGATGCGTGTCGGGCAATTGGTCGCCGAGCAGCGCCGGGCCGGACACGACGTAGGTCCCTTCGACGGCCTTGCCGCCCAGGCGGATCAGGTCAGGTGTGGCGGCGGCGTGGGTCTGGTAGATCTTGCCCTTGTAGCCGCGGTCGATCAGCGCCAGCTGTGGCATCGCAGCGCCGGAGCCGGAGGCCACGACCAGGATGGCGTCGGGGCTGGCGGAGGTGAGCTTGAGCGCCTGCGGCGTCACGCTGGTATCCGGACGCGCAAAACGCTCGGTGGCCACGAGCTTGATGCCGGCCTTGTCCAGCAATGGGCCGATGGCGTCGAGCCACTGCTGGCCGTAGGCGTCGGTATAGCCGAGGAATCCGATGGTCTTGATGCCATGGGCCTTCATGTGCTCGATCACGGCGTGCCCCATCACGGTATTGGACTGCGGCAGGCGGAACAGCCACTTGTCCTTGCCCGGGGGCACACCGACCGGCGAGCCAGCGACCTGGACCGTGCCGGCTTCGGCCGCGATGTCGGTCATCGCCGCTGCGACGGCGGTGATGCACGAGCCAAAGATGACGTCGACCTTGTCCTCGGTGACGAAGCGCCGCGCGTTTGCCGCGCCCTTGCCGGGGTCGGTGGCGTCATCGAGGATCTCCAGGATGACTTTTTCTCCGGCGATCGTCTTGGGGAACAGCTCGAGCTGCTTCTGCATCGGAATGCCCAGGCCGGAGCCGGGCCCGGTCAGTGCCAGGCTGACGCCGATCCGGATGTCGGCCAGTGCTGCGGTACTCGCAGCGGCGATGGCCAGGGCCAGCAGGGTTTTCTTGATGGTCATGCGTGTCTCCTAGAGGGGGGTTGAAAAACAGCGGGAAAGCGGAAATGCGTGCGGGTTCAGCTGCACCGTGCGCGGATGTCCTCGGGCACGGGAATCGCCTTGATGCGTTCGGGATCGTCAGGGTGGCGGATGCAGAAAGCGCGCGTTTCCTGGCCTTCGCACAGCACGGTGTCGCCGCGCTGCACGACATGGCGATGCACGAAGACCTTGTCGCGCCATTCCTGCACGCTGGTGTGGATCTTCAGGCGCTCGCCGTAGGTGGCCGGCCGCATGAAGCGGGTGTGGATCTCCAGCAGCGGCGTGCCGATGATGCCGCGTGTCTTGACCAGTTCGCGCCACGGCGGCACGCCGCAGCGGATGAAAAAGTTCAGCGACGACGCGTCCATCCATTTCGAGAAGTTCGGGAAGAAGACGATGCCCGCGGGGTCGCAGTCGCCGAACATCACCTCGACTTCGTAGACGACGGTCTTGGGTAGGTTGGTCATCGTGGCGCCATCCGCAATGCACCGTCCAGGCGGATGGTCTCGCCGTTGAGGTGGTCGTTCTGCACGATGTGCGCGGCCAGCGCGGCGAATTCCTCGGGCTTTCCCAGGCGCGCGGGAAACGGGATGCTGGCCGCCAGCGACTGCTGCACCGGCTCGGGCAACGCCTTGAGCAGCGGCGTGGCGAACAGGCCCGGCGCGATGGTGCACACGCGGATGCCGTGTTGTGCCAGGTCGCGGGCCATCGGCAGTGTCATGCCGACCACTCCGGCCTTGGACGCGCTGTAGGCCTGCTGGCCGACCTGGCCGTCGTAGGCGGCCACCGACGACGTGAACACCATCACGCCGCGTGCGCCGTCCTCGAGTGGATCGAGCCGGGCGCAGGCGGCAGCGAACAGGCGGGCTGCGTTGTAGGTGCCGATCAGGTTGACGTTGATGACCTTGGCGAAGTCCTCCAGCGCCGCGGCGTTGCCGTCCTTGCCGACGACCCGCTTGGCGGTGCCGATGCCGGCGATCTGCATCAGGATACGGGCCGGGCCGTGTGCGGCGGCGGCCTGGTCGATCGCCTGCTGCATGCTGTGCGGGTCGCTGACGTCGCAGCGCACGGCCAGGCCGCAGATGTCCTGCGCCACGCGCCGAGCATTGTCTTCGTTGAGGTCGAGCACGGCGACCTTGGCGCCCAGCAGCGCGAGTTCGCGCGCCGTGGCTTCGCCGAGCCCGGAGCCGCCGCCGGTGACCAGTGCGGCCTGTCCTTGTATGTGCATGGTGTGGTGTCCCCTTCCGGTTGTTCAGTGAGTTGCCTGCGGGTTCTCGAGCAGCAATGCGATGCCCTGGCCGCCGCCGACACAGGCGCTGGAAATGCCGTAGCGCAGGTTTGCGCGCTGCAGCTCACGGGCCAGCGTGACGGTCAGTCGCACGCCGGTGCAGGCCAGCGGATGACCGAGTGCGATGGCGCCGCCGTTGACGTTGAGCCGCGACAGGTCCAGGCCCAGCTCGCGTGCCACCGACAGGGTCTGCGCGCCCTGGGCTTCGTTGATTTCGAAGCGGCCGATGTCCGACAGCGACAGCCCGGCGCGCTCGAGCAGCAGCCGGATCGCGGGTGCCGGCCCGATGCCCATGATCTCGGGCGGCACGCCGACGGCCGCCGCGGCGACCACGCGGGCCAGCGGCTGCTGGCCGTGGGCCTTGGCGTAAGCGCCGGAGGTGACGACGCAGGCCGCGGCCGCGTCGACCAGTGCGGCGCTGTTGCCGCCGGTCTGCACGCCGCCGTCGAACACCGGCCTGAGCCGGGCCAGCACGTCCACCGGTGACACCCGGGGATGGGTGTCGGCCATGACTTCGGTGACCTTGCCCTGCAGCCGGATGCCGCGCGGCTGGTAGCCGTCCTGTTCGAACTTCTCGCTCACCACCGGGACGATTTCACCGGCCAGGAATCCGCTGGACTGGGCCGCCACGGCCTTGGCGAAGGAGTCCGACGCGAACTGGTCGACCTGCTCGCGGGTGATGCCGTACCGGCGCGCCAGGTTCTCGGCGGTCTGGATCATGTTGATGCCGGCGGCGGGATCTTTCAGCGCCTCCCACATGTAGTCCTTGAAGCCCACCGGCGCACCGAGCTTGAAGCCGGTACGGTGGTCGAACGCGGCAATCGGATTGCGCGTCATGCTCTCGGTGCCGACCACCAGCGCGGCCTCGCATACGCCGGACTGGATCTGCTCGCCGGCCTGGCGGAACAGTTCGAAACCGGTGCCGCAGATGCGCTGTACCATGATGGCCGGCACCTCCTGCGGCACGCCGGCGTACAGGCCGATGTGGCGCGGCAGGAAGAACTGGTCGAAGTCGCCTGGCGCCATGTTGCCGGTGATGACCGAGTCGATGTCTGCCGCTGCGATACTGGCGCGCGCCAATGCTTCGCGCGCAACCTTGATGCCCAGATCGGTCGGTGAGACGTGGCCGAGCGCGCCGCAGTAGTCGACCATCGGCGTGCGCACGCCGGCATGCATCCAGACATCGTCGAAGGCGTTGAAGAGGCCCTTGTTTTTCATGATGAGGTTCCCCGGTTGTGCGGCAGATTCCGGCCAGCCGCGGCGACGCGGGCGGCTGCGGCCGGACCGATCGGCAGGTGTGGTGTGCGTCGACGACGGGTCATCGCGCGCGCGGCTTGAGAATGGTGTGCAGGCTGTCGTCGTGCAAGGCTGCCACCGTGTCGGCGCGATGCGTGAGTACCGCGCGCTGGTTGATCGAACCCTTGTCGGTGATCTCGCCCTTGTCGATCGTGGGTGGTTCGGACAACAGGCACAGGCGGGCGATGCGGTTGGCGCTTCCGGTGCTGTTGGCCGCAAGCTCGTCGAGCACGGTCTGGAAATGCGCCAGTACCGCGGGCGACGCCAGCACATCGGCCAGCGGTGCGTCGTCCGCCAGGCCCGCCAGCTGGCGTACGGCAGGGGTCGGAAACACCATGGCGCCCACTTCCTTGAGGTTGATGCCGGTCAGCACCACGTCCTGAACATAGGGTGCCCCGGCGGCGATGATGCGACCACGCAGCGGCCCCACGCTGACGAAGGTGCCGGTGGCCAGCTTGAAATCCTCGGCGATGCGGCCATCGAACTTCAGGCCCCGGTGCACGTCGGTCTCGTCGATCCACTTGACCGCGTCGCCGGTCTTGAAGAAGCCTTCCTCGTCGAACGCGCTGGACGTGTCCGCCTCGTTGCGCCAGTAGCCGGGCGTGATGTTGGGTCCGCGGTACCGCACCTCGGTCTTGCCGTCGATGTCGACCAGCTTGAGTTCCAGGCCCGGCGTGGGTACGCCCAGGTCGCCGGCGCGGACATGGGGGCTGGTGACGAAGATGCCGAACGGGCCGGACTCGGTCATGCCCAGGCCGGTGGCCATGACGATGCGTTCGCCGATCTCACGCTCCTCGCTCACGTACAGGCTGTCCCAGATGGGCTGGGCCAGGGCTGCGCCGGCATAGAAGAACATCTTCACGCGCGACAGCAGCGTCTTGCGCAGCAGGTCGTCGGTCTGCATGGCGTTGGCGATGGCCTCGAAACCGGTGGGCACGTTGAAATACACCGTGGGCGCGATTTCGCGCAGGTTGCGCAGCGTCTCGTGCATCAGCGCCGGTGTCGGCTTGCCGTCGTCGATGTACAGCGTGCCGCCATGGAACATCACCATGCCGAAATTGTGGTTGCCGCCGAAGGTGTGGTTCCATGGCAACCAGTCGACCAGCACCAGCGGCTGCTCGGTCAGCACCGGCATGGACTGGGCCATCTGCTGCTGGTTGGCACACCACATGCGGTTGGTGTTGATCGCCGCCTTGGGCATCTTGGTCGAGCCGCTGGTGAACAGGAACTTGGCGATGGTGTCCGGCCCGGTGGCGGCCATGGCCTGGTCCACGGCCGGGGAGGCCGGTGTGGCGCACAAGGAGGCAAACGGCGTGACCGTGCGGCCTGCGACATCACCTTCGTGCAGCACGACCTCGACGTCGTCTCCGACCGTGGCCGCGATCGCCTTGGCGTAACGCGCATCCTGGGCGAAAACCAGGCCCGGCGTGACCGTGCGCAGCACATGCTTGAGCTTGTCGTAGTCGACGCTGACCAGCGAGTAGGGCGGCGACACCGGAACGTAGGGCACGCCGGCCACCAGGCAACCCAGTGCGAGCAGCGCATGTTCCAGGCTGTTTTCGCTCAGGATGGCGACCGGACGCTCGGCGCTCAGGCCGCGGTCGATCAGGCCTTGCGCGATGTTGCGCGCCGTGGTCCAGGCCTGGGCGTAGCTGAGGTGGCGCCAGTCGCCCAGCGTGCCGTCGGTATTCCTGCCGCGCCGTGCCATCCAGCTGCGCTCGGGCGCGGCTTCGGCCCAGTGGCGCAGCCGATCCGCCATGCGTTCGGGATACGGTTGCAGGTCCTGGTCGGCCTGCAGGTAGTGGGTCCCCGGACGGCCATCGCGCACGCGCACACGCGTCACGCCGAAGGTCAGGGGGCGAAAGCCGGAAGTGGTCATGGCTGTCTCCTGCGGGTTCTTGTTGGGTTCTGACCGCCCGTCGGCGGATCGGAATTCACCGTCCTGTGGCCGGTACGGGTCGGGTCGGTTGGCGGTATTGCCTGTCGACGCCGGGTCAGGACGATTTCTGCACCTTGGCGGCCTTGCCTTCGAGGAAGGCGCGCACCCGGTCCTTGGCCTCGGGCGCCGACTGGGCGATGGAGGCCATCAGGGCTTCGGTCAGGAAGCCGTGGTCCGCCGGTTGTTCGGCGATGCGGGGCAAGGCGTGCATCAGCGCGTAGTTGGTGAGCGGCGCGTTGGTTGCGATGCGCGTGGCCAGTTCGATCGCCTTGTCCAGTGCCGCGCCCTGGGGCACGAGGTACTGGGCGAAGCCCAGCCGTTCGCCGTCCTGCGCGTTGTAGACACGACCGGTCAGCATCATGTCGGTCATGCGCGCGACGCCGATCAGCTTGGGTATGCGCACCGAGCCGCCGCCACCGACGAATATGCCGCGTGTGCCCTCGGGCAAGGCGTAGAACGTGGTCTCGTCGGCGACGCGGATATGGCTGGCGCTGGCCAGTTCCAGGCCACCACCGACGACGGCGCCGTGCAGGGCGGCGATCACGGGCACACGGCCGTATTGCACCGCGTCGAGCGCAACGTGCCAGCTGCGCGAATGGTGCATGCCTTCGCCGGCGTCGCGCTCCTTGAGTTCGGACAGGTCGAGGCCGGCGCAGAAGTGATCGCCTTCACCCTCGATGACGGCCGCCTTGGCCTCCATGGGCAGATTCTGGAATACGTCGCGCAGTGCCGCCACGACGGCGTCGCTCAGCGCATTGCGCTTGGCGGGGCGGCGCAGACGGACCACCGCCACGGCACCGCGCATTTCCAGCGCAACACCATTGCGCGCGGCTTGTTCGAGGATGGCATCGGGCATGGGAATCTCCTTCGGGTCAACGTCGCCGTAGCAGCAATAACGTTATTTTTGATAACTATATTCTGCCTCGAAACGGGTCTTGTTGTATCAGGGTAAACCCTTGGATTGAATATCATTTCCTGCGGCGCCACGCAGGGGAATACCGTCGATCGCGAGCCGATCCGTGGCTGCGGGTGCCTGCTCCGGGGCGCCTCGCGACGGTGTGTATCAGGTGGCCAGCAGGACGCCGGGCGCCTCGATGTGGCCGCGCACCGCCTGGATGAACTTCGCCGCGTCCTGGCCGTCAACCACACGGTGGTCGAACGACGACGACAGGTTCATCGTCTTGCGCGCGACCAGCGTGCCGCCCACCAGCATCGGGCGCTCGACGATGCGGTTCACGCCGACGATGGCCACTTCCGGCGCATTGATGATGGGTGTGGACACGATGCCGCCCAGCGCACCGAGGCTGGTCAGCGTGATGCTCGAGCCGGTCAGCTCGTCACGCGTCGCCCGGCCCGAGCGTGTCATCTCGGCGAGCCGGCTGATGCCGTGGGCGTTCGCCCACAGGTCGCCGTCCTGGGCGTGGCGCAGCACCGGCACCATCAGTCCGGCGTCGGTCTGGGTTGCGATACCCATGTGGACGGCGCCGTGCCGCGTGATGATGCCGGTCTCGTCGTCGAACACGGCATTGACTTGCGGAAAGTCCCCGATGGCCAGCACCATGGCGCGCACCAGGAAGGGCAGCAGCGTGAGTTTGCCCCGGCTGTCGCCGAAACGTCGGTTCAACTGCGCGCGCAGCGACTCGAGTTCGGTCACGTCGCATTCCTCCACGTAGGCGAAATGCGGGATGCGGCGCTTGGATTCCTGCATCTTCTGCGCGATGCGCCGGCGCAGGCCGATGACTTTGATCTCCTGCAGCGAGTCTTCGCCGGCACGGGCCGGAACGACCGCCGCCGCCAGGCCGGCAGACCCCGGCGCGGAACCGCCGTGTCGCGCCACATGCGCATCGAGGTCGGCCTGCATGATGCGCCCGCCGGCGCCGGTTGCACGCACCTGGCGCAGGTCGACCCCGAGTTCCCAGGCGCGTCGGCGCACGGCCGGCGACGCGATCGGTTTTTCGTCGCCATCGGACACGGCCGGCGCCCGTGGGGCCGGGGCCTGTTGCGTGGTGGCCGGCGGGGAAGCCGCCTTGCCCGCTGGCGCACGGGACGCAGCTTCGGTTCGTGGCGGCTCGTCGCGCGCGGGAGCCGATGGCGCTGCGGGCGCCGGTATCGGTCCGGCCGGCGCCGAAGCGGCCGCGCCATCACCATCACCATCACCATCACCATCGACCGCGATGTCAATCAGCGCCGCGCCGACCGCCAGCACGTCGCCGACCTCGCCGCCGAGCCGGGCCACCAAGCCGGCCACCGGCGACGGGATTTCGACCGTTGCCTTGTCGGTCATCACGTCGGCCAGCACCTGGTCTTCGGTCACCGTGTCGCCCACCTGCACATGCCAGGCCACGACTTCGACCTCGGTGATGCCTTCGCCGAGGTCGGGCATCTTGACGGTATGGTTGGCCATCGTCGTCATGCCTCCATGGTGCGTTGCAAGGCGGCGCCCACACGCGCCGGGCCGGGGAAATAGGCCCACTCCTGGGCATGGGGATACGGGGTGTCCCAGCCGGTCACGCGTTCGATCGGCGTCTCCAGGTGGTAGAAGCAGTGTTCCTGCACCAGCGCGACGAGTTCCGCGCCGAAGCCGCTGGTGCGCGTGGCCTCATGCACGACCACGCAACGCCCGGTCTTCTTGACCGAGGCTACGATGGTGGGCAGGTCCAGCGGCCAGATGCTGCGCAGGTCGATGATCTCGGCGTCGATGCCCGCCTCGTTGGCCGCCGCCTCCGACACGTAGACCATGGTGCCGTAGGTCAGTATCGTCAGTGCACGGCCTTGCCGGAACACGGCGGCGCTGTCCAGTGGCACGGTGTAGTGCCCTTCGGGCACGTCGGCCAGCGCATGGCCGGACCAGGGCGTGGCGGGCTTGTCGTGGTGGCCGTCGAACGGGCCGTTGTACAGGCGCTTGGGCTCGAGGAAGATCACCGGGTCGTTGTTCTCGATGCAGCTGATCAGCAGCCCCTTGGCGTCGTACGGGTTCGACGGCATCACGGTGCGCAGGCCGCTGACGTGGGTGAACAAGGCCTCGGGACTCTGGCTGTGCGTCTGTCCGCCGTAGATGCCGCCGCCACACGGCATGCGTATCGTCAGCGGAGCGGTGAAATCGCCGGCCGAGCGGTAACGCAGCCGCGCCGCCTCGGACACGATCTGGTCGCAGGCCGGGTAGAAATAGTCGGCGAACTGCACCTCGACCACCGGGCGCAGGCCGTAGGCAGCCATGCCGATCGCGGTGCCGACGATGCCACCTTCCGAGATCGGCGCGTCGAACACCCGCGTCTTGCCGTATTTCTTCTGCAGCCCGTCGGTGCAGCGGAACACGCCGCCGAAATATCCGACGTCCTGCCCGTAGATGACGACGTTGTCGTCGCGCCCGAGCATCACGTCCATCGCCGAGCGCAGGGCCTGGATCATCGTCATCTGCATGCCGCCACCCCCTTCAGTCGCCCAGGAGCTGGCTGCGCTGCATCTGCAGATGCGCTGGCACCGACTCGAACACATCGTCGAACATGGTCGCCGCGCCCGCCAGGTGGCCGCGGCTCAGCGAGCCGTACGACTCGGCCTGCTTCAACGCGGCGCCGACCTCGGCATCGAGCGCCTTGCGCGTGGCCTCGTGCTCGTCCTTGGACCACACGCCCAGTTTCTCCAGGTGTTGCGCCAGCCGCGCGACCGGGTCGCCGAGCGGGAAGTGCGACCAGTCGTCGGCCGGCCGGTAACGCGAAGGGTCGTCGGACGTCGAATGCGCGCCGCCGCGATAGGTGACCCATTCGATCAGCGTCGGACCCAGGTTGCTGCGCGCCCGCTCGGCCGCCCAGCGCGAGGCCGCATACACGGCCAGGAAATCGTTGCCGTCGACCCGCAGCGAGGCAATGCCGCAACCCACCCCGCGTGCCGCAAAGGTCGTCGCCTCGCCGCCGGCAATGGCTTGGAAGGTCGAGATGGCCCATTGGTTGTTGACCACGTTCAGGATCACCGGCGCGCGGTAGACATGGGCGAAAGTCAGCGCCGTGTGGAAGTCGGACTCGGCGGTCGCGCCGTCGCCGATCCAGGCCGACGCGATCCGGGTATCGCCCTTGATCGCCGAGGCCATGCCCCAGCCGACCGCCTGGATGACCTGGGTGGCGAGATTGCCCGAGATCGTGAAGAATCCCGCGCGCTTGTACGAATACATGACCGGCAGCTGCCGCCCCTTGAGCGGGTCGCGTTCGTTGGACATCAGCTGGCAGATCATGTCGACCATGTCGACGTCGTCGCGGGCCAGCAGCAGGCCTTGCTGGCGGTAGCTGGGGAAGTTCATGTCTCCGGGCTGGAGTGCCAGCGCGTGCGCCACGGCGATGGCCTCCTCTCCCAGGCACAGCATGTAGAACGAGATCTTCTTCTGCCGCTGCGCGATCAGCATGCGCGCGTCATAGGCACGGGTCTTGAGCATGGCGCGCATGCCGGCGCGCAGCTGGTCGGTGTCGATCTGCGGTGCCCACGGGCCGGTCGCGTTGCCGTCGTCGTCCAGCACCCGGACCAGGCTGTAGGCAAGGTCGCCGGTGCTCGCCGGGGGCGCATCCACCGGCGGCCGGCGGACCTCGCCTGCCGGCGAGAGGTGCAGATAGGAGAAATCGGTCTCGCGACCGGGTCGCCCGGTGGGTTCGGGCACATGCAGCCTCAGCGCAGATGGTGGCGTCATCGTCTGACCTCCTGCGGGCATCCTAACGTGCGGCTGGCGTCGCTGCAAATCGGCGGCGCAATAGCTGCAGCGGACGGGTCGATGCGCCACGGCCGCTTTGTAAAACACCTTGCACGTGGCGCCGCGCAATGGTCGAGGCGGCGATTCCGACGGTAGGATGCAGCTTTCATTCGTCACATATCCCAGGAGGTTCCATGGCAGGTTGGTACGAGATCACGAAGAGCGACAAGGGACGTTTCTCGTTTGTGCTCAAGGCGGGCAACAACGAGGTCATTCTGCGCAGCGAGCAATACGAATCCAAGGCTGCGGCAAACAACGGCATCGCGTCGGTGCAGACCAACAGCCCGGACGAGGCTCGTTACGTGCGCAAGGACGCATCCGACGGCCGTCCGTATTTCAACCTGCGGGCCGGCAACAACCAGGTCATCGGTACCAGCCAGATGTACGCCAGCGCGGCCAGCCGCGACAACGGCATCGCTTCGGTCATGAGCAACGGCCCGACCACGACGGTCAAGGACCTGAGCTGATAATGGCGGGATGAACCAGCCATTCTCCGTAGACCAGCCCGAGCGGGCCGATATCGACGCCATGCCCGGGCCGACCTTGCTGCAATTCGGCACCGATTGGTGCGGGCATTGCAAGGCGGCGCAGGCGCCGGTGCAGCTGGCGCTGGAGGGTTTTCCCGGGGTACGCCATATGAAGGTCGAGGACGGACCGGGTCGCGTGCTGGGTCGTTCGTATGCAGTCACCTTGTGGCCCACGCTCGTCTTCCTGCGCGACGGCCAGGAGGTCGGCCGGCTGGTTCGACCGGTGGACAGTGCGCCGGTGCGCGAGCAACTGGCGCAACTGGTCGCCAGCGCCGGCTGAGCGGCGCGCGGCGTCGTCGCCCATCCTGAGAGAGGTCCGCGGCACCCGCTGGCGGCCGGCGTCGGTGCCGTAGCGGGCGGCCTGCGTGCACCGTCTGCGTGCGAAATCGCCAAGATTCAGCGGATTTTTCGCACCAGCTGTGGGTGCCTGACGACAAATCCGCACCAGAAACGCGCCTTTTTCATGGGATCTTGTGCGCCGCAGCATCGGCGCATGGATAATCAGGGTTTTCCCTAGTATCCATCCGTCGACCGTCTTCAAGCGGCGACAACACCATCATGAATCATCTGTTTTTCCTGTGGTCCGCCGTTCGTGCGATGACACAGGCTTATGCGCGCCACTCCGACAATCAGGAGCAACGTGCCGTCGAAGCCTACCTGGCCACGGTGCAATCGGCCAGCGAGCTGGAATACCGCGAGCGCCAATGGCTGCGCGCCCACAGTTGATCCCGTTTCCCCCGCGTCTTTTCTCCGTTTCCAACCCACCCATCATCATGAGCATCCTGCTTTTCCTCAAGTCCCTGTTCGCGCAGCCGCAATTCGAATCCGGCGCCCGTGTCAACCACGTGCGCGGAGGATCCATCCAGCGCACCGACGGTTATGTCGTTGGCCAGACCGAGTTCGGCGTCTGGGTCGAGTGGCCCCGCGGCGGGCGCAGCCTGCTGCCTGGCGGCGAACTGGCCCGCATCGGCTGATGTGGTCTGGGGGCCGGCCTGTCACCAGGCCGTCCAGCCTCCGTCGACGGTCAGGTTCTGGCCGGTGATCCACCGGCCCGCCGGCGAGGCGAACAACGCGACCGCGCCCTTGAGGTCCCGGGGCTCGCCCAGGCGGCCCAGCGGCACCATGTTGCGGAAGTTCTCGCGCGTGAATGCGTTGAGCGTGGGCTTGGGGATCTGGCCCGGGCTGATGCAGTTCACCGTGATGTCATGCTGGGCCAGTTCGCAGGCCAGCGCCCGCGTCAGGTTCAGCACCGCGCCCTTGGCGGCGTGGTAGGACTGCGTCGAGCGCTTGTAGCCCGGCGCATACAGCCGGGGGTCGCTGCCCAGCATCGCGTGCAGCGAACCGACGGTGATGATGGCGCCGCTGCGCCGCGCCGTCATGGCCCGCGCCGCGCTTTGCGCGCTCACCAGCGTCGTGGTCACGTTCAGGCGCAAGGTCGTCTCGAAATCGGCCACCGAGATGTGCGGCGCCATGTCCACGCCGTGTGCGCCGCCGGCATTGCAGACCATCACGTCGAGCCGCCCGTGGCGGCGCACGATGTCCTGCACGACCTGCTCCATCGCGGTCTCGTCGGCGGCGTCCGCCGTGACCGCGTGCGCGACCAGTCCTTGCGCGGCGAGTTCGGCCGCGCTGTCGCGCACGACGTCTTCGCGTCGCCCGAGCAGGTAGACGGTGGCGCCGAGTTCGGCCAGGCCGGTGGCCATGGCCAGCCCGAGGTGGGTGCCGCCGCCGGTGACGACCGCGACCTGCTGGTGCAGGGACATCCAGTCGGGCAGGGTGGGGTTGTTCATGGCCGGTCCTGGGGTCGGGTTCATGTTCATGCCGCCCGCAACACCCGGCCGGGCCGGGAAGCCGTTTGCCGTCCGTCGGTGACGACCGCCACACCATTGACGAACACATGCGACACGCCGCCGGCCTGCTGGCACGGCGCCAGGTAGGTCGCGCGATCCTGCACTTCCTGCGGATCGAACACCACGACGTCGGCAGCCTTGCCGGGTGCCAGCGTGCCGCGGTCGTGCATGCGCAGGCGTTCGGCCACGCGGCCGCTCATCTTGGCGATCGCGGTGGCCATGTCCAGGTCCTTGAGCTCCCGCACGAAGCGGCCCAGCACCCGTGCCGTGGCACCGAAGTTGCGCGGATGCGGTTGCCGGCTGCCCTGATCGAAGCAGATCGCCGAGCCGTCCGACCCCATCACCGAGTGGCGGCAGCGCAGAAAGCTGCGCATGTCCTCCTCGGTGCGGTAGAACAACACGACCATGATGCGGTTGCCGCCTTCTCGGCACAACGCGAGTGTCAGGCGCGCCGGTGTCATGCCGGCCCGGGCCGCGGCGGCCTCGATGCTCTGGCCTTCCGTGGCGCCAAGCACGCCGTCGGTGCGGGCCAGCACGACGCGGTCCCACAACCACGGAATGCGGTTGGCCGACCAGCCTTGCGCGAGGTCGGCCTCTGCCTGGTCCATCACGGCCTTGTCGGACAGGCGTTCGCGCATCGCCGCGACACCGCCCTCCTGGACCCAGGCCGGCAGGTATTGCGTGAGTGCCGAACTCGACGCGTCGTAGGGATAGACGTCGAAGGCGGCGTCCACGCCTTGCGCGACGGCTGCGTCGAAACGGTCGGTCCACAAGCCGGCGCTGCCCCATTCCGACGGGGTGTTGATGGCGGCGTGCGAATATTGCACGCGCGCACCCGTCGTGCGGCCCAGGTGCAGGGCCTCGTTCAGCGGGCCGTAGCGGTGATCGTCGCCATGCAGGTCCTTGTCGCGTGCATGCGACGCATACAGCCGCTGGCGCCGTGCAAGCGTTTCGCACAGGGAAACAAGCTCCTCGGTCGGTGCATAACGCGAGGGTACGTAGGTCAGCCCGGTGGTCATGCCGAACGCGCCCTGGTCGAGCATGGTGTCCAGCAGCGACTGCATGGTCGCCATCTGCTCGGTGCTGGCCGGCGCGCTGTCCACGCCCATGGCCGCGATGCGCAACGCGCCATGGCCGACCAGTGGTGCGATGTTGACCGCGATGCCGCGGCGCTCCGCCTCCTGGCGGTAACCCTGCACGTCGGTCCAGCTCAGCGGCAGGGCATCGTCGCCGATGCCGGCCAGCAGGTCCAGGTGCAGCTGCATGTGTTGCGGGTTGATCGGGAACGGCGAGAAGCCGCAGTTGCCGGTCACCTCGGTGGTCACGCCCTGGCTGACCTTGCTCTGGCCGCGGCCGTCGAGCAGCAGGCTGATGTCGGAATGGGTATGGATGTCGATGAAACCCGGCGCCACGACCTGGCCCGTTGCGTCGATCTCGGTGTCGGCGCGCATGCCCCGCACGTCGCCGACGCCGACGATCATGCCGTCACGGATGGCGAGGTCGGCGGCCGTGGGCGGCGCGCCGGTGCCGTCGTACAACTGCGCACCTCGGATCAGTACATCTGCCTGCATGCAATAGCCTCGTGGTTGCGGCGCCAGTCTGCCACGACCGGGCCATGCGACACATGCTAGTGCGGCCCGACGATGCTGTCACGCGGTGCGCCTGGTGCCTGTCGGTTGACAAGCGCCCGGCATGGCGCTAGCGCGCGAGCCTCATTCGATCTTGATGTTGTTCTGCTTGATCAGCTCGCCCATCAGCGTGTGGTCGCGTTGCAGCACGGCCTCGAACTCCTTCGGCGTCGACGACAACACGTCGAAACCCTGGGCCTCGATCGGCGCACGAAAGGCCGGCGACTCGAGCACGGCACGCATTTCCTTGTTCAGGTAGTCGATGATGGCAGCCGGCGTGCCCTTGCGCATCAGCACGCCGTTCCACACCACCGAGTCGGCCTGCTGCAGCCCGGCCTCGGCCATGGTCGGCACGTCGGGCAGCAGCGGCGAGCGCTTGGCCGTGGCCAGCGCCAGCACCCGGATCTTGCCGGCCTTGTGCACCTGCACCACCGCCGGCAGGTTGTTGAACATCATCGGGATCTGTCCGGCCATCACGTCGTTCAGTGCCGGGGCCCCGCCCTTGTAGGGCACATGCATCAGCCGCGCTCCACTGCGCGCCTGGAACAGCTCCCCGGCCAGGTGCATGGTGTTGCCGTTGCCGGCCGAACCATACGCCAGCGAACCCGGCTTGGCCTTGGCCGCGCCGATCACGTCGGCCACGTTCTTGTACGGCGTGTTCGGGTTGACCAGCAGCACGTTGGGCATCTGGTGGGTCAGCGTCACCGGTTGCAGGTCGGTCAGCGGGTCGTAACCCATGGAGGCGTACAGGTGCGGATTGATCGCCAGCGTGCTGGTGGTTCCCAGCAGCAGCGTGTAGCCGTCGGCCGGGAGCTGTTTGGCCGCATGTACCGAACCAATGTTGCCATTGGCGCCCGGTCGGTTGTCGACGATCACGTTCTGGCCGATGCGCTGGCTGAGCGCCTGGGCGAATGGCCGCATGAACTGGTCCGCGGCGCCTCCGGGCGGGTAGGGAACGATCAGGGTCAGCGGTTTGTCCGGGTAGCTGCCGATGCCTTGCGCCCACGCGGGAAGCGTGGGAGCCAGGGTGGCGGCGCAGGCGATGGCGGCGAGAAGCTGTCGGCGAAAAATCATGCAGGTGTCTCCAGGGTCGGGCAGGGAAAAGGTGATGTGGCGCGTGGACAGTGCCGGTCCGTCATGCTTGTTGTTGTCGTTGTGTTAGCAATGTTACCGGTACCACCGCGCCGGAGTCGACTGTATAGTGGGCCATGCCTTGTGTCAATTGCCGCCGCCCGCGCCATCATTGAGCCATGTCTCGCAAGCCCGCACCGCCAGCTTCGCCCGAGGTTGAAACCGCGCCTGCGGCCGGGCGCATGCGCCGGCGCCGGCACGGCGGTTACACCATCCATGACGTGGCGGCCCGGGCCGGTGTCTCGTCGATCACGGTTTCGCGGTATTTCAATCAGCCGGACAAGGTGTCGCCGGCGCTGCGCGAGCGTATTGCGCTGGCCGTCAGCCAGACCGGATACGTGCCCAGCCAGGTCGCCGGTCGACTGGCGTCGGGCAGCAGCCGGGTCGTGGGCGCGGTGATGCAGAACTTCGCCAGTGCCACCTTCGCCGACACCGTGCAGGGCATGACCGACGTGCTCGACGACTCCGGCCTGCAATTGCTGCTGGCCAATACCAACTATGTGCGCACGCGCGAGGAGCGGGCCATTCGCTCCCTGGTCGGCTGGCATCCGAGTGCGTTGATCCTGACACGGCATGACCATGCGCCGGCCGCCGAGGCCTTGTTGCGCCGGTTGTCGATTCCGATCGTCGAGACCTGGGACCTGGGCGAGAAACGTCCGTTCCATCAGGTCGGCTTCTCGCACGAGGCCGTGGGCGCCGAACTCGCGCAGCATTTCGTCGACCAGGGCGCGCGGCGGATCCGCTTCGTGCAAGCCAGCGTGCCGGAGGATTTTCGTGCCCGCCAGCGGTCGCTGGGCTACGGCCGGGTGATGCGCGAACATGGCCTCATGCCGGACGTGGTCGCCGCCGAGGTGCGCGAGCCGTTTCAGGCCGGCGCGGCGGTCATCGGCCGGTTCGCGGCCGAGTCGGTGTCGACACGGCCGCAGGCCATCGTGTTCGCGAATGACGACATGGCCGCCGGGGCCATCCTGCATGCGGCCGCGCTGGGGCTGCAGTTGCCCCGCGACTGTGCCATCGCCGGTTTCGGCGACGCGGCGCTGGCCGCCCACCTGCAACCGGGGCTGACGACGATGCGTCCCGATCGTTACGCCATCGGCCGCATCGCTGCCGAACTGCTGCTCGAACTGCTCGCCGGCGGACCAGCCGATGCGGCGGCGGCCGAGCCGCGATGCATCGAAGTGCCGTGCCGCATGGTGGCCCGGGAAAGCGGCCGGATCATGGCGGGGCGTTGACCGCTGCGGCCGCTGCGCCGCCGCACCTGTCCGGGGCCTTCGCGGCTTGCGCATGCGCGCCTGTGAATGCGTGACGGCGCCAGGGTCGTGTGGCGCGCCGTGCACGCGGCTGCGACGGCCATGGTAAGAACGGGGGCGGGTGTTCCGACCCAGCAGGGGTCAGCCCTGATTCAACCGCCGCAGTTGCGGCGCCACCCTGCCAGCAAAGGAAGTCGCCATGCGCCTCTCGAACCGTCTGTCTCCGCCGGCCTCCGAATTGCCGGCCCGCTCCGGGCGCCATCGACGCGGCCTCGGATCGCTGTTCCTGGCCATTGGGGCGTCCGTGGCCCTGGCGGCCTGCGTGCCGTCCCAGCCGACACACGGGACGGCCGCGACGGCACCGTCCGCGCCGGCCGCCGCCGGACCGACGCAGAAGGCGGTGTTTGCCGGCGGATGCTTTTGGTGCGTGGAGGCCGATTTCGACAAGGTGGCCGGCGTGTTGTCGACCACCTCGGGTTACACCGGCGGCAAGACCGCCAATCCAAGCTACCAGGAGGTGTCGTCCCATATGACCGGCCATGCCGAGGCGGTCGAGATCGTGTTCGATCCGGACAAGGTCGGTTATGCGCAGTTGGTCGAGCATTTCTGGCGCACCATCGACCCGACGACGAAGGATCGCCAGTTCTGCGACGTCGGCTCGCCGTACCGCACGGCAATCTATGCGCAGGATGCCGAGCAGCTGCGGATCGCGCAGGCTTCGCGCGCCGCACTCGAGAAGAACAAGCCCTTCCAGGCACCCATCGTCACCGAAGTGGTGATGGCCGACACGTTCTACCCGGCCGAGGAATACCACCAGGACTACTACCGCAAGAATCCGGTGCGTTACAGCTACTACCGCAACGGATGCGGCCGGGACGCGCGGCTCAAGCAGTTGTGGGGCGAGGCGGCCGCGCACTGATACCGGTGCGCGTGGGGCCACTGGCAGCCCCCTGCGGCGCAACCGCGGCGCAGGGCCGTTCCCGTCGTGCGCTACCACCCGGGCCGCGGCCGGCCGTCCTGTCGGCCAAACGTCCGATGGCCGCCGCGCAACGACAGACACCATAATCGACGCGTCGGCCGCGTGCCGCCGCGCCGGACCTGCACGCCAGGCGGCAGGGCGGGTGGCCATGGCACGGGTTTCGTGGGCACAATCACGAGGTCCGATCGAACCACCCCCGATGGAGACCCCATGTTCCGGCTGCTCATTTGTGATGACCATCCTCCGATCAGGACGGTATTGCGCTTGTTGGCCAAGGAGGCCGCCGGCCTGTGCGATGTCACCGAAACCGGGACCACGCAGCAACTGCTGGCAGCGTTGCAGGGCCGCACGCACTTCGACCTGCTGACCCTCGATCTGCAGCTGCCGGGCGGCTCGGGCCTGGACGTTCTGCAGCAGGTGCGCCAGATGCGGCCCGATCTGCGGGTCATGGTGCTGTCCGCCGACGACAGCCCGGACAGCATGCAACGCGCGATGGCCTTGGGTGCGAACACCTACCTGTCCAAGTCGGTCAGCGAACGCGAGCTGTTCGAGGCCTTGCGTGCCGCGGTCCGGGCCGCGCCCCACCACGACAGCCCGCCGATGCCCGAACATGCGCCCAACCTGCGTCGCGCCACTGACGTCGAACCCGCGGCCTTGACGCAGCTGGCCCTGTCGGCGCGCCAGCGCGACGTGCTGCTGTGCCTGTTGCGCGCCATGCCGGCCAAGCAGATCGCGCGCGAACTCGGCATTTCCAGCGGCACGGTCAAGACCCACACGGTGGCGGTGTTCCGGGCGCTCAACGTCAGCTCCCGGGCTCAGGCGGTGGTGGAGGCCGGTAGGCGTGGCATCGCAATCGGTCACTGAACACGTCGAGCAGGAGGCCCTGGCGTTCGCGCTGGAGCAGGCCGGACGCAGCGGCTCCATCGCGCTCGGCGGCACCCTGGTGATCGCCTTGATGGCCTGGCCCGAAACCGGGCCCGGGGCCGCGATCGGCTGGGCTGTCGCCAGCGGCGCCACGCTGTTGACGCGCAACAGCCTGATGCGCCGGGTCGGCGAGCACATCGATTCGCCGCGCGGCATGCGCCAGGCCAATGACGTGCTCAACCTGTCCTCGGTGGTGCTGGCGCTGGTGCTCGGCGCCTTGCCGATGCTGTTCTTTCCCACCTTGGGGCTGGAACTGCGGCTGTTGTTGACGCTGTTCTTCTGTTGCTGGTGCGCCGCGGCCATGGCCTCGATCGGTGCCCGGCCGCGGTTGTACCTGGCCTACCTGGCCGTGGTGCTCGGCAGCCTGGCCGTCGGCTGGCTGCGTGCGCCTGGCGTGCATGCCACGTACGTCATCGCGGCCCTGTTCATGTACGGCCTGGTGCTGCACGTGTTCAGCCGCAACTTTGCACGCCGGATCGCCGAGGGCATCGCGATCCGTGCCGAGAACGCGGACCTGGTACGCCGGCTGTCGATGGCCAACGATGCCAAGACCCGGTTCATCATGGCCGCCAGCCATGACCTGCGTCAGCCCTTGCACGCCATCAGCTACCTCGGCGGCGTGTTGTCGCGCCCGCTAGAGCCGCAGGACGCGCGGGAGGCCAGCCAGGCGCTGCTGGTGTCGGTGCGTGCGCTGGACAAGTTGTTCTCGGCCATCCTGGACCTGTCGCGCATCGAGAGTGGCGCGGTGCAGCCCACGCTCACCGACGTTCGCGTGGACCTGCTGGTGGCACGCCTGGAAAACGACTACCGGCCGGTGTGCATGTCGCGCGGCCGGCGCTGGCAATGCCAGCTCGAGCGGGCGACCGCGCGCAGCGACCCTGCGCTGCTCGAGCGCGTGCTGCGCAACCTGCTGGACAACGCGCTCAAGCATGGCGGCGACGGGGCGGTCACGATCTCCGTGACGGCCGGCGACCCGATCCGCATCGTCGTCAGCGACACCGGGCCGGGCATCGCGCTGCACGAACGCGACCGCGTGTTCCAGGAGTTCTATCGTTCGCGCGACAGCGTCGGAGCGCCGGGCCTGGGCCTGGGCCTGTCCATCGTGGGGCGCCTGGTCGAGCGCCTGGGCTGCCGGCTGCAGATCGATTTCACCGATCCGCCATCGCGCACCGGCGCGCGGATCGAACTGGATGTGCCGATCGGTGTCGAGCAACCCGATGGCGAGGCGCCGATCGTGGAAGACCCCGACACCGCGCCCGATGTCGGTGGGCTGCGGGTGCTGGCCGTCGATGACGATCCGTCGGTGCTGCAGGCCACGCGGGCCTTGTTGCGCCAGTGGGGTTGTACCGTTGCCGTGTGCAGCGACCTGCAATTGCTCGACGAGGTGCTGGAGGTCTTCGGCGCGCCGGAGGTCGCTCTCATCGACTACAAGCTCGAGGACACGCGCACCGGACTGGACGTGGCCGACACCTTGCGTAGCCGCTTCCCCGACATCGGTCTGGTCATCGTGACCGGCGAGTCCGACGCCGATGTGCTGCAGATGCTCAAGGAGTCGGACATGCCGCTGCTCGAGAAGCCGGTGAGTCCGCATGAATTGCGGCTCACCCTGTCCTTGTTCCGTACCGCCATCGATTGAGTCCGTGGCAACGCGCCGGAATCCGGCGGGGAGTGCAGCATGCATTGGTTGTCGCAGAACGTCGAAGAACTCGTGGCCATCGCCGGCCGGCAGGTCGGCAGCGGGGACGGCGTGGACGTGGTCGTGGTGGGTTCCGGCTACGGCGGTGCCGTTGCCGCCATGCGGTTCGCCCAGGCCGGGCGCACGGTGTTTGTGCTCGAGCGCGGCCAGGAATACGTAGCCGGCGAGTTCCCGAACGACCTGAGCCAGGCCGGCGGGCACGTGCGTGTCGAGGCTGCGGCGCAGACCGGTGTCTCGGTCATGGGCAACGAAGACGCCTTGTTCGACTTTCGCATCGGCCTGCGCGCCGGTGCGCTGGTGGGCAACGGGCTGGGCGGTGGCAGCCTGATCAACGCGGCGGTCGGGCTGGAGCCTGCGGCGCAGGTGTTTCGCCAGCCATCCTGGCCGACGGCGTTGCGCGACGAGGACCTGTCGCCCTGGTTCGCCACGGCGCGCGACATGCTCGAGGTCCGCACCCCCGCGGCTGCCGGCCCGTCCGGCCTGGCCGATGGCGCGCGCTTCGATCTGCGCCAGACGGCCAAGTACCAGCGGCTGCACGCTCTCGGCCGGGTCGCCGCCAAGGGCAGGGCCAAGGTCGACCGCGGTCGCAACGTGGTGGCCCGCTTCGAGGCGGCGCCACTGGCGATCCAGATCGACGGCACGCCGCGCACCGACCGCGGTCCCCGTGCCAATTGCACCGGCTGCGGCGACTGCGTCACCGGCTGCAACGTCGACGCCAAGCTCAGCCTGACCAAGACCTACCTGCCCGCGGCCTTCCAGGCCGGTGCCAGGATGTTCACCGGTGTCAGCGTGTTGACGGTGCAATACGACCCCGCGGGCTCGGCCGCGTTCCCCTGGCTGCTGCGCTGGGTGCGAACCGGCGAGCGCCGCCTGCAGCACCGGCGCGCTTCGGCAGCGGGTGGCACCGACGCGCAGGACGACTGGGTGCAGCAGATCCGTGCCCGCACCGTCATCCTTGCGGCCGGCACCTTCGGCTCCACCGAGATCCTGCTGCGTTCGCAGGCGCGGGGACTGTCCGTGTCGTCGACGGCCCTCGGCGTGCGCGTCTCCGGCAATGGCGACGACGTGTCGGCGGCCTGCAAGCTCGACGCCGATGCGAATGCGGTCGGGCAGGGTTGTGCCGAGCCGTCGGCGCAGCCGCCGGGGCCGACGATCTCGGGCATCCTGCGTTTCGAAGACGCCGTCGACGTGAGTCGCAGCACGCTGATCGAGGACGGCGCCGCGCCCGGATTGACGCGTGAGTTCTTCCATGAGCTGCTCGCGACGCTGGGTGCGGTGTCGCAACTGGAGCGGTTCGGCCTCGACAAGCGCGAGGGCGGCGATCCCCTGGCCCTGCAGCCGCAACTGCTGCAGCGCAGCCTGTTGTTGCTCGGCATCGGCCATGACACGGCCTCGGGTCGGATCCGGCTCGATGTGGCCAGCGACCGGGTCCGGTGGGAATGGACGGGCGCGGGCACGGAACCGGTGGCAGCCTTGCATGAGTCCCGTGTCGCGGGCATCCGCCAGCTCGGCGGGATCCATCTGCGCAATCCTGCCAGCGGGCTATTGCCCGGCGCGGTCGGCGACATGCTGACCGGGCCGGCCATCGGTGGCGCCTTGTTCACCGTGCATCCGCTGGGCGGATGCCGTATGGCCGACAAGCCGCACAGCGGTGTCGTCGATGACACCGGCGCGGTGTTCCGGGCCGACGGGACGGTGCACGACGGCCTGTTCGTGATGGACGGCTCGGTGATCCCGAGCGCGCTGGGCGTCAATCCGATGCTGACGATCACCGCGTTGGCGGAGCGCGCCTGCGCACGCATCCTCGCCGCGGGCAGCGACCCGGCCTCGTGCTCGTCCGCGGCTACCACCGCGGCTACGACCGCGACTACGACCGCGCCGCCGCCCCGGGACCTGCCGGCGCCGGTGTCCGTGCCGGCCTACCGGCGAACCGAGACCGCCGCCGCGGGCGCCGTGATGCATGAGGTGTTGCGCGGGCCGGTGGAACTGCACGACGGCATCGCATGCCTCGGCCGCGGCCCGGCCAAGGCCGCCTTGCACCTGCGGCTGCCCGTGCCGGACTGGAGGGCCCTGTTCGCCGATGCGCAGCACCGCGTCACGATCGACGCGGCGCCCGACGACGATACCGATCCATCGTCGTGGCTGGACCTTCAAGGGCCGCAGCAGGCCTCGTGTTGCCTGCGCGTGCGCTCGGGCACCGTCACCCTGTTCCGGCCGCTGGCCGATGCGGGCCGGGCGCGGGCCGGCCGCTTCCTGCGGCTGGCCCTGACCTACCTGATCGGCCGCTGGCTTCCCGACATGCGCAAGGCGCCGCCGTCCGACCAGAACCTCGTGCGGCGACTGCGCAGCATGGCGCAGACAGGCTGGATGGCGGGCAAGGGACTGGTCCATGCGACCGAGGTACGGCTGTTCGAATACCGGTTGCAGCTGCAGGCCGGCGACGGTGTGCGCTACGAGCTCTCGGCCTGCAAGCGCATCGACGGGGCCGCCAGCTGGTCGCAGCTGGCCGCGTGGTTGTCGGCCCGGCGGCGCCTTGGGGGCTGGCCGGCCCTGCAGCGCTCCAGCGTGTGGCAGCAACTGGGCCAGCTGCCGTTCGAGCTGCGGCGCGCAGACGGCTCGCCCTCCGCGCCCGGCGCCGTGGTGCTGGCCGGCACGCTCACGCTCGATGTGATCGACGTGATGCGCCGCGTATTGCCCCAGATGGGAGACAGCCGCGATTTCCTCGGGGCCTTGTTCGCATTGGCGTCCTACCCGATGCTGCTGCTGCGTTACCTGCTCACGGCGCGGCTGCTGGATTTTCGCGCGCCCGACTACCGGCCCGACTTGCCAGGCGAAGATCCCGCGCTGGCGCCGCCACGCGACGACGCGTTCGAACTGCTGCGGCCTGGCAACCTGTTTGCGCCGATTCCGGTGCGCGGCGGCTCGGTCACACCCGAACTGCCGGTGCGGCTGGACGTGCGGCGCAGCCTGGGTTCCGCGCTGACGGACCGCATCCGCATCGGATTGATCCGTTATCGCCAGCCGGTCGTGCAATGGGCGCAGGACGCCAGCGGCGTGCATCGGGCGCGCAGCATCGTGCTGCTCAACGGGTTCGCACAGTCGACCCGGGCCTTTGTCGCGCCCGAGCTGGGCGCCGGTTGCCTGGCGTCGATGCTGTTCGATGCGGGCTGGGACGTGTGGTTGCTCGAATACCGGGTCAGTCCGCTGCTCGACGCATCTGCGCAATACGCGACCATGGACGACATCGCGGCATTCGACATCCCCGCGGCCGTCGATTACATCGTGCACGACCTGGCGCAGCACCATGACAGGCCGGCCGATCGCATCCAGATCTCGGCCTACAGCCATTGCGTGGGGTCGGCGTCGCTGGCCATGTCCATCCTGGGCGGGTATCTGCGCCTGCCGTACCAGCCGCCGAGCGACGCAGCAGAGCCGCCGCCGGAGCTCAACCGCCTGTCGGCGGTGTCGTTCTCCCAGTTCCTGCCGTTCGTCGTCGGATCGCAGACGGCGCAGCAGCGCTTGCAGCTGGTGGCGTTCCTGCAGAACGTGCTGGGCCGCGACATGGTCGAGTTCACCGCGGGCACCGTGCAGCCGGATCTGGTGCATGCACTGCTCGACCGGGTCTTTGCCAGCCTGCACTACACACACGACGAGCAATGCCCGCACGAGCGGCACGATTTGCGTCTGTTGCAGCCGGACAGCACCACCTGCAAACGCATGGCCGGCCTGTTGAGCCGGCTGTTCAGGCACGATCAGCTGGACGCCCGCACGCATGAGCAGCTGGACTGGTATTTCGGCCGTACCAATCTTGGCGTGTTCCTGCATGGCGTCAAGTGCGTCGAATACGAACGCCTGGTCAACGCCGAAGGCCAGAACGCCTACGCGACGGACACGCGGCTGCGCCAGCGCTTGACGATGCCGCTGCTGCTGCAGCAGGGCATGGAGAACGTGTTGTTCGACGCGGAGTCGCTGGGACGCTCGCACAGCCAGCTGCTGCGCGCGTTCGGCCAGGACGCCGCGCGTAGCCGGGTCGCGATCCAGCCCTTGCCCGGCTACGCCCATTTCGATTGCACCATCGGGCGCAACGCCCCAGGCGAGATCTTTCCCCGGGTCGTCGGTTTCTTCGACGAAAGCCACCGCGCACCGGCGCCGATCCCCAATGGCTCCAGCGTGTGCACCCGGGCGCGGCTGGCGCGCACCGGGCCCATCGTCGGCTGGGTCCGTCCCGCGGGCGAGGGCCGGGTGACGGTCCGGGTCTGGATCGAACTCGACACCACGTCGGTGGACGAGCCGGTGGCGGCGATGACCGACGTTCGGTACCGTACCGGCACGCAGACCCACCGCGAGGTTCGTGCCTGGGCGTATCACGAACGCAGCCTGGCGGTCGGCGACATTCCCAGCCCGTCATGGCCGCCGGACTCCGGGCGGCGCGAGGCAAAGATCGTGCACGCGCTGGCCGACGTCGAAGTTCCCGCCGACGCCCGGGAGTTATGCATTCGCATGTTCGGCGTGTACCGGTTCATCATCCCGCCGACCGCGAGCGGCGGGCCGGATCCCGTTCCGCCGGGATTCCCGCCGGCCTGGGGACGGCCGATGTCGCTGGGCGACGTGGGTTCCGGCTGGGACCCGCTGGGTTCGCCGCTGCTGGTGCGCCAGCCGCAACCGGCACCGGCACCGGCCGATCCTCTCGCGTCGGCCGATGCCGCGTCCGGGCGGCCTGCGGACCATGCCGATCCGGTGCTGGCCGGCGCGGCCGCCGTCGATGCGCACGCAGGCGACGACGGCCCGGCCGATCGCGAGGCCCTCCGCTGCCTGTTCCCGCTGTCGGCCGAGGTGGCGGACCGTTTGCTCGCCACGCTCGAGGCATCGCTGCAGAACCGCTGCACGATTGCACTGCGCGCCGATCCCGGCACCTTGTCGCGCCAGATGCGCAGCACGCGCGCGCTGGTCGAATGCGAGGTGCGGCTGGGCGAGGCGCAACTGCGCACGCACGGGGAGGCATGCACGTTCCTGGCCGCGGGTTGCCGCCATCCCGGCATCACCGGCTTCGAGGCGCAGCGCGCCGACCGCAGCCTGAACGATATCGCCACCGGGGACGCCGCCGACGCGAATTGCATGTTCATGCTCGGCGACCAGATCTATGCCGATGCCCGGGCCGGCCTGATGGACACCGCCTCGGTCATCGAGCGCCTGGTGCCGCGTTACCGCACGGCCTTCGGTTCACCCGGGTTCCGCCGCGTCGCATCCCGCGTGCCGTTGTTCATGGCGCCGGACGACCACGAGATCGAAGAAGCCTGGTCCGGCGAACACCTGGCGGCGGGCCGCGACGCGCGGCTGCTGCGGGAAAACGCCGGCACGCTGTTCGCCAGCTTCCAGCGGGCCCATGGCCCGGACCACGACCCCTCGTCGGGCGCGTCGGCCCACAGTTACCTGGTCGAGCGGCCCGCGGCCGGCTTCGTCGTGCTCGACACCCGGTTCGACCGCCGTACCCGGCCGCAACCCACCGTGGTGAGCCAGCCCACCTGGCGCTGGCTGGAAGACAGCCTGGAGCGGTTGCAGGCGCAACACGGCGACCGGCCGAAGTTCATCGTGTCCGGCTCGGTGTTCGCGCCCGGCCTGCATGCGGGGCAAGGCCGCTTTCCCGCCGGCGGCGTCGACGGCTGGCAGCAGTTCCATGACGAACGGGTGCGGATGCTGCGATTCCTGATGGAGCGGCGGATCCGCAACGTGGTGTTCCTGTCCAGCGACTACCACTGCAGCGCCGTGGCGCAGCTGACCGCTGGCGATGCGTCCGGCTTCAGCGCCTGGGCGGTGGTGGCCCCGCCGCTGCATGCGCCGATGCGTTTCGCCAATACGCAGCCGCATGAACTGCTGGACGACGAGTACGTGCCGGTGCCCGGCCATGCCGACGTGCATATCGCGTTGCAGCAATGCTGGAGCGGAGAGGGCTGGTTGCGATGCACGCTGCGAGCCTGTCCGGATACCGCCGGCTGGCGCCTGCAGCTCAGCTTCGAGCTGCGCGACCTCGACAGCGGCGATCGCACGACGCAAGCATGCGAGATTGGCTTACCGGGGAGCGCTCCGGCCTAGGATGTCGCCGATCAACGCGTCCTTGTCACGCCACAACTGCTGCACCCAGGCCTGGTATTGCAGCCGCACCTCGGCGTCGCCGCTGTAGTCGGCGCCGATCAGGTGGGCCGGGATCGGCAACACGCGGGCGCGCACGACGACCCGGCGCATGCGCCCCTGCAGGAAGTGCCAGAACGTGGGTGTGCCGTCGGGGTACACGATGGTGATGTCGACGATGGCGCGGAACTTTTCGCCCATGGCATTGAGCGCCAGTGCCATGCCACCGGCCTTGGGCTTGAGCAGGTATTTGTACGGAGACTGCTGGCGCGCGTGTTTGGCCGGCGTGAACCGCGTGCCTTCGAGAAAGTTCATCACGCTGGTGGGCACCAGCGCGAACTTGGCGCAGGCGCGGCGTGTCGTCTCCTGGTCCTTGCCGCGCATCTCCGGGTGTTTCTTGAGGTATTCCTCGCTGTGCCGGCGCATGAACGGGAAATCCAGCGCCCACCAGGCCAGGCCCATGACCGGTACCCAGATCAGTTGCTGCTTGAGGAAGAACTTGAGCAGCGGGATCTTGCGGTTGAGCAGATGCTGCAGCACCAGGATGTCGACCCAGGACTGGTGGTTGCTGCTGACCATGTACCAGCTGTCCGGCTGCAGGTCGTCGAAACCCTGCACGTCCCACTGCGTGCGCTGAGTCAGCGCCATCCAGGCGCTGTTGCAGCTGATCCAGGCCTCGGCAATCCACAACAGCACCGGCGCCAGCGCCTTCTGTGCCGCGGTGAACGGCAGCAGCAGCTTGACCATCGAGAACAACAGCAGGATGGGCACCCAGAACAAGGCGTTGAGCACCATCAGCACGCTGGCGATGGCGCCCACCAGCAGCGGCGGCAATCCGTTGAGCATCAGGCGGCTCCGGTGTCGCGTTGCCGGTCCATGGCGCGCACCAATGCGCGCGCCTCGTCGCCTTCGGGAATCGGCTTGCCGCTGTCGCGCCACTGCACCGCGGACTTGAAGCCGTGGTGCTGCGCATGGCGGCGAAACCACAGGCCCTCGGGGTTGTGCCGGGTGATGCCGTCGAACACGGTCGCCATCTGCTGGCTCTGCTCCAGCCCCATGGCCAGCATGACCTGGTTCACGACCATCTTGTGCATGGCCAGGTGCGATGCGGGCACGCCGGCAATCCGTGTGGCCAGCGCCATCGTCGCCCTGTCGAGCCGCTCGCCCGGCACGCAGTCGTTGGCCAGGCCCCAGGCCAGCGCGGTGCTGCCATCGATGGTGTCGCCGGTGAACATCAGTTGCTTGGCACGGGTGGGCCCCAGCCGATAGGTCCACATCGCGGTGGTCGGGCAGCCCCAGACGCGCGTGGGCATGTATCCGATACGGGCGTCCTGGGCCATCACCAGCAGGTCGCAGCACAAGGCGATGTCGCTGCCGCCGGCCACCGCATGCCCGTGCACCTTGGCAATCGTCGGTTTGGCGCTGCGCCACAGGCTCATGAAATCATCGGTGTTGCGTTTCATGAAGGCATAGTCGACCATCGGGTCCCATGGGAACTGTTCCTGCTGGCAGGGGTGGTCGATGCGGCCTTCGCCGAACAGCGACAGGTCGTAACCGCCACAGAACCCCTTGCCCGCGCCCTCGACGACGATGACGTGGATGGACGGTTCGGCGTTCGCCCATTCGACCGCGGCGCGCAACTCGCGCGGCGTGTCTTCATTGATGGCATTGAGCTTGTCCGGTCGGTTCAACAACAAGCGGGCGACGCGCGGGTTGGCGTCGTCGGCGTCGATACGCAGCGTGGTGAAGGTCGGCATGGGTCTCCTCGGTGGTCGGCCGCCGCTGCCCAGGGTTCGGGGTGGCCTTCGGCAACTGTAGCAGCGCCGGCAGCGGGGTCGACATGCGGGAGGACGGCACCGGTCGGCGAGGCGGCCGGTCAATCCGGCAGTTCGTCCAGGGGATGCACCGGTCGCCGCACCCTGGTGTGGCCGAACGCGGCAAGGTCGAACGAGGTCAGGCCGTCGCCGCTGTCAATGACCAGGATCTGCCGGGCCATAGGGCCGAAGGCGGCACGGAAGTGTTGTGATGACTTGACGACAACCAGCGCGTAGCGGGTCGGATCGAGCCCGGCGTGTGTGAAGAAGCCCGGGTCCAGCACCTGGTGCCGGGTGCCGGCCACGACGATGTCGATGCCACCCACACGCAGCACGGCCGTGGTTCCGATGTCGAGCGCGATGCCGCGGCTCATCGGCCCGGTGAAGGTGAACTGGCCTGGCTGCACCGACATGACCTGCCCCTGCAGCGCCAACGGGCCCTGGAACGCACCGCCGGAATGCCCGCCGAGTCGCACCGCCAGCGTGGCTCCGGCTCCGGCCGCGACGCAGGCCTGCAGCGTGGCCGGATCGCAGATCATGCCGAACGCAACTGTGTCGACCCTGGCCTCGATCAGGGCACCGAGCAAGGCGACCGAATCCTCCAGGCCGCCGCCACCGGGGTTGTCGGCGCAATCGGCGACCAGCACGATGCCGTCGCCAGGCCTGGCCAGCGCATCGCGGATGGCGGCCATGCCGGCGGGCAGCGGCAACGGTTGCACCGTGGTGCGGCGGCGGTCGCGCCAGATCCGCTCGAGCAGCGTCGCGGCGATCGGCGTGGTGTCGCGCGGGCCGGCCTTGCGGTCACGCACGATGACCACGCTCGGGCCCGCAGCTTCGATGTCGGCCCACGGGAAACCGGCGTTGATGCCGATGTCCAGCACGCCCGGCGCTTGCGCGCGCAAGGTGTCGGCATGGGCCAGGGTCTCGAGCATCGGCCCCGGCGCCGTCGTGCGGCCATGGTCGACGGCGTCGATCATCGCGCCGCGCGCAACTGTACACACGGGATCGACTGCGCCATCCAGCGTGCGCGCGATCAGGTCGGCGCAGCGTTTGCCGGTGTCGTACTGGTCGACATGCGGATAGGTGCGATACGACACGATGACGCTGGCCAGGCGTGCCATGGCGTCGGTCACGTTCGCGTGCAGGTCCAGCGTGATGCCGATCGGCAGTCGGTCGCCCGCCACGGCGCGCAGGCGGCGCACCAACTCGCCTTCGCCGTCGTCCACGTGTTCGGCCACCATGGCGCCGTGCAGGCACAACAACACCGCATCGAACGGCCCCTGTTCGCGCAGCGCGGTCTCGATGGTGCCGGCAATGGTGTCGAAGGCCGCGCGCGTGACCTTGCCCGAGGGTGTGGCGTCGGCCGCCACGGTGTGCACCAGCTCCCAGCCGTAGTGCTCGGCGGCATCGATGAAGGCGCCCATCTCGGTGGCCGTGCCGCGGAAGTAGGCGGGTATGTCAGCGCCGTGGCGCAGGCAACGTGCCGCATAGGCTGCCAGGTCGGTGGGTAGCGGCGAGAAGGTGTTGGTTTCGTGCTTGAACGCGGCGGCGAGGATGCGGGGCATGGCGTGGTCTCCGGCAGGAACTACCACCGACTGTATGCGACGCGGGCGAGATCGGAGCGCAATCGCCAAGTCCACAGAAGGTCCGCCGACCTGTGCGCAGACACATAGCAGCTTTGTGGGCAGCCTATCTGACATCGTGCCGACGCCGGTTCTATAAACATGCGTCGCTGGTGCGCACCAAGTCGATGCAACAACATTCACAACTGGAGTAGAGACATGACACTTCGTCGAAACGCGAGGCGCGCCTTGCTGGCATCCCTTGGTGCAGGCGGTTTACTCATCGGATGCGGAGGCGGGTCGTCCGACCCCGTATCGGTCAATTCGCTGGAAGCCATTTCCACGCGCGCCGACATGGTGTCCGGCGGCGACGTGCTCTTGAAGCTGCGAGTGGCGTCGCAGCTGGATCCGGCCACGATGGTGGTCGAGTTGAATGGCACCGATGTCACTGGAGTATTCCGGTCCGTCGGGAGCCAGGAACTCAATGGCCTGGTCACCGGCTTGCGCGACGGAACCAACCAGCTTGCGACCTGGCAACGCGGCACCGACGGCAGGGCCGTGGCCGGCACCCGGGCGGAGCTGCGCGTGACCAATCATCCGATCGCCGGGCCGGTGTTCTCCGGTCCGCAGGAGACGCCGTTCTATTGCCAGACCCATCAGTTCCGCCTGTACGAGAACGGCCCGTTCTATACCAATGCCGCCATTGATCTGCCGTGCATGGCGCCGACACGGGTGGACCACGTCTATCGCACGACGGCTGGCGCCTTTGCCGCGTACGACCCGCAGGCCGCCGCACCCAACGACATGGCGGTGACCGTCACCAATGAAGGGCGTACGGTGCCGTACATCGTCCGCATCGAGACCGGCACCGTCAACCGTGCCATCTACCAGTTCGCGCTGCTGGCGGACCCGGCGTCGACCGGCGTCGACTACCCGGCCTGGAACCGGAGGCTCGTGTACGCCTTTGGCGGCGGTTGTTCGGGCGGGCACTATATCCAGGGCTCGACCACTGGCGACGTATTCATCGACGATGCCTTGTCGCGCGGTTTTGCCGTGGCGTCGGCGTCGCTGAATGTCTACCGCAACAACTGCAACGACGTGACTTCCGCCGAAACCGCAATGATGGTCAAGGAGAAGTTCATCGAGACCTACGGCCCTGTGCGGTACACGATCGGCTGGGGCAGCTCGGCTGGCGGCATCCAGCAGATCACCACGGCGGGCAACTACCCCGGCATCCTGAACGGCATCATTCCGCGTCAGAGTTTCCCGGACCTGGTACAGGCGACCGTGGTGAATTCGCGTCTGCTGCTGGAGTACTACAACAACCACGGGGCTGGGCTCTGGACGCAAGAGCAAATGCGACTGGCGTCGGGCTTCGGTACATTCGGGCAACTCAACAGCAATGGTGGATCGAATGCCGTGCGATACGAAGCCGTGCCGACCCGACCAGGGTGGCAGAACGCCGCGTGGAACGCGATCGTGCCGAACAACGTCCGCTACGACCCTGTGACGAACCCGACCGGGGCGCGACCGACATTCTTCGATCACAACGTCAATACCTATGGCAAGGACGCGAACGGGTTTGCCCGCCGCGCGCTCGACAACGTCGGCGTGCAATACGGACTGGTGGCGCTCAATGCCGGTGACATCACCAAGGACCAGTTCCTCGACCTGAACGAGAAGATTGGTGGTGTCGACATCGACTTCAACTTCACGCCGGGCCGTACCGTTGCCGATCCGATCGCCTTGCGCGCTGCGTACCAGACCGGCAAGGTGACAAACGGTGGGGGCGGACTGGCAATGATTCCTGTGCTGGATGTCGACGGCAGCTACGCAGACTACGCCGTCAATGGCAACGTGCATCTGAAGTTCCAGCACTTCAGCGTTCGCGAGCGGGTCAGGAATGCCAATGGCAATGCCGACAACTATGTCATGTGGAGTGGTGCGCACGGTACATCGGCCAGCGCCGTGGGGCTGGCACTCGTGGCCATGGATGCCTGGTTGGCGAACATCGTGAATGATGCAGCGCCGGGTAGCGTGCGCGACAAGGTCATTCGCAACAAGCCGTCCAGTCTCAAGGACGGTTGCTACAAGGATGGCGCATTCATCGAGGAGGTCCAGTTCAAGGGCCTGGCGGGTTCGTCGCCGTGCAACACCCTGTATCCCACGGCATCGTTTCCGCTCGAAGCCGCTGGCGGACCACTGGCCAACGACATCGTCAAGTGCCAGCTCAAGCCAATCAATCTGACGGAGTACAACGTGTCCTTCACGGCCCAGGAAGCCGCGCGTCTGCAATCGATCTTCCCAGGTGGAGTCTGCGATTGGTCCAAGCCGGGTGTGGAGCAGGGAGGACTGCTGTCGACCTGGTTGCGGTACACGGGTATCGGCAGCTACCAGCCTGCCGACTGACTTCCCCTAGGCTGACGATCGACGCCATGCAGCAATGCGTGGCGTCGATCTCGTGGTTTGAACCGGTGTCAGTGCCGCGGGTGCTTCTTCGGCCGCTCGACGCGTTGGCCACTGTGGTGCCCGCCATGCGTGCCGGTCTTCAGGAAATGGATCACCGCGGCATTGAACGCCGCCGGATTCTCGAATTGCGGCGCATGGCCGGTATCGAGCTGCACGTATTGGGCATCCGGAATATGGGAGCCCCACAGTTGCATGTGTGCCGGTGGCGAGTAGTACACGTCGCCGGTGCCCGCGAGCAGCAAGGTGCGCATCGTGATCAGGGATCCGAGCTTGGCGAAGGTGTTCGGGTTGAGCGGATCCGTGGCCGCCATGCCGGGTTGATTGGCACCGATATTGATCAGGCGGCAGCCATCGAAGCTGCGGTGGCGTGCGTTGTCGCCGATCGCCAGAAAGGCATCCACACCCTCACGGTCCGTTGCCCTGAACCAGGTGCCGAGCTCACGATGTTCGATGGTCACGGCCGGAAGTGTCACGGTCGGCGCCGAGGTGCCGCTGATCAGCCGCAAAGGCGCCGGCGGTGGATTGGCGATGGTCATGGGGCAGAGTTGTTCGAACGGCAGCGCGATGTTCGCCTGCAATGCGGCCATTTCGGGTTCCTGCTGTGCGATACCTTGCGGGCCCAGCGTGGCGGCCAGAACCAGGCGGGTGACCCGGTCCGGGTGCTTGGCCGCAAACTGCAGTGCGACCTGTGCGCCCGCGGCGACACCGATCAGATGGAAGCGCTCGATCCCCAGGAACGCAGTCAGTTCCTCCAGGTCGTTGACGGTCGAACCGACCGGGCG
Source organism: Comamonadaceae bacterium G21597-S1 (assembly GCA_027214345.1). GTDB lineage: Bacteria > Pseudomonadota > Gammaproteobacteria > Burkholderiales > Burkholderiaceae_C > CAISIP01. Next base: position 4,858 of record JAPWHR010000027.1, on the reverse strand, counting down.
TCCGAGCTCCGCGTCCCGCAGTGTGTTGCTGCTGCGTCCGACGTTCTTGCGGTCGTAGGCAATGGCGCGATAACCGGCGGCGCTGAAGGCCTGCAGGTTGTATCGGAACGCATCGGCATTGCCGGACGCAGCGTGGACGAAGATCACGGTGTCTCCACGCCCCCGGCGGGTTGCGCCCGTATCGTAGTAGAACAGTTCGGCTCCAGGCAGTCTGGCGCATGCGCCTTCGGTCGGAACATAGTGCGGATACTCGCATTCGCGTGCTGCGTGCACCGACGCTGTGGCAAACATCAGGGTTGCGCCGAACATGGCACCAATCAATGCGCGGGACAGGCGCGTGCGTCGCGCGCCGTTCATGCGCGATTGCCGGATAGAGGGGTTCACGGGAGTCTCCTTGTTGCAGCCCGCCGATAGCGGCGGAAGGGTGGATGGTGTCGGACCACGAGCGGTCCGATCGCAATGTAGCCGTCCACACCCCCGCAAGACATGGTTCAAACGTCAAGGCTGCTATGCGTCGTCGCTCGCCATCACCGCGGTGGCCGACTATCATGCGGCACGTCACAGGTGGACATCAATGCAACGACAGCAGGAGATCCTTCCATGAGCCGCGACCAAGCAATCGAACACGCCGAACACGTCTTCGACGGCGGCAGGTTTTTCGACGATCTCGCGCGGCGTGTCGCGATTCCGACCGAGAGCCAGAATCCGGATCGCTTGCTCGATCTGCGGCGTTACCTGACCGACGAGTTGCAGCCGAGTTATGCGCGTTGCGGTTTTCATTGCGAGCTGTTCGACAACCCGGTGGCCGGCGCCGGGCCGCTACTGCTGGCCGAACGCATCGAAGACCCTGCGCGGACGACGGTGTTGTCGTATGGCCATGGCGACGTGATCCGCGGCCAGGACGCGAGCTGGCGCGACGGCTTGCAACCATGGCGGCTGCAGCGCGAGGGCGACCGGCTGTACGGCCGCGGCACCGCCGACAACAAGGGACAACATACGATCAACCTGGCGGCGGTCGAGGCCGTGCTGGCCACGCGTGGCGAGCTGGGTTTCAACCTGAAGGTGCTGATCGAGACCGGCGAGGAGGTCGGTTCGCCGGGCCTGAAGGCCTTCTGCGAACACCATCGCGAGCGGCTCGCCGCCGATGTGTTCATCGCATCTGACGGACCGCGGCTGCGGCCGGAGCAGCCGACGATCTTCCTGGGTTCGCGCGGCGCACTCAACATGGATCTCGTTGTCGACCTGCGCGAGGGCGGCCACCACAGCGGCAACTGGGGCGGGCTGATCGCCAACCCCGGCATCATCCTGGCGCATGCGCTGGCCACGATCACCGGACCGAAGGGCGAGATCCGCGTACCCGAGTGGCGGCCCGACAGCCTGACGCCGTCGGTGCGCAAGGCGCTCGCGGGCCTGCAGGTCGACGGGGGTGCGGATGGCCCGGCGATCGACCCGGACTGGGGTGAGCCCGGCCTGACTCCGGCCGAGCGGGTGTTCGGCTGGTCCAGCTTCGAGGTGCTGGCCTTCAGCTGCGGCAATCCGGACAAGCCGGTCAACGCGATTCCGCCCAAGGCCAGCTGCCATTGCCAGCTGCGCTTCGTCGTCGGCGTCGACCCCACGGACATCGTCGGCGCCTTGCAGCGACACCTGGACAAGGCCGGCTTCGGCATGGTGCGCGTGACATCGGCACGCGACGGCTTCTTCACCGCGACCCGGCTCGACCCGGAACATCCGTGGGTGCGGTGGACGGTGGACGCGATTCAGCGTACCACCGGGGCACCGCCTGCCATCCTGCCCAACCTGGGCGGCTCCTTGCCCAATGACATCTTCGCCGACGTGCTGGGCCTGCCGACGGTGTGGATTCCGCATTCGTATGCGTCGTGCAATCAGCATGCACCGAACGAACACATGCTGGCGTCGGTGGCGCGGGACGCGCTGCGGCTGATGACGGGCGTGGTGTGGGACCTGGGGGAGGCGACGACCGGTCTGCCGGCGCGGAGCGCTCAGCCGTGAACGTTGCGCCCATGATTCGTGCTGCCACGTCGGCCGATGCCGCACCGGTGGTCGCGATCTACAACCAGTACGTATCGACCACCGCGATCAGTTTCGAAGAAGAGCCCGTCGCCACGAGCGAGATGGCATCACGCATGGACGCCGTCCTGCAGTTGTCGCTGCCCTGGCTGGTGGCCGAACGGGACGGGCAGGTGATGGGTTACGCCTATGCCGCCCGCTGGCGTGAACGCCGGGCGTACCGGTATTCGGTCGAGACCACGGTCTACATCGCGCCCGACAGCGGCGGGCAAGGCGTCGGGACGGCGTTGTATGCGCAGCTGTTCGACCTGCTGCGAGGTGCGGGGTATCACGCCGCGATGGGTGTCATCGCCTTGCCCAATGCCGCGAGCATTGCACTGCACGAGAAATTCGGCATGCACAAGGTGGCGCACTTCCGGGAGGTCGGCCACAAGTTCGGGCGCTGGCATGACGTGGGGAACTGGCAGGTGGTGTGGTGACGTGGGCGGTGGTGGTAGTTGCGGTCGTTGCGTCTGCCTGGGTCGCCCGTCCGAGTCCGGCGCACCGATGACGCAGATTCCATGTCGGCACGGGATATACGACTGCAGGCGATTCCCCAACAGCCACCAATATCGATCAGCCTCTTGCCGTTGAGGGGGAATCCATATACAGGGGTTGGGCCTCACGCGAAGGCCGCGCCGATTGCGGCGATGTACAGGACTGTGGCCAGAACGATGCCGCGGAACGGCACACTGAACCAATAACGCTTGCCCAGGGCCACGTAGGCAAGAAGAAGGATCAAGCCCACTGCAAGCAGGTACGGCGACTGGAATAGAGTTTCGGGCGCCACGACAGCGAAGTAGCCGTACATGAGACCAAACAAGATGGCGCCCAGGCTGTGACTGGCATTAAACCCCACCCAAGCGCGCCACATGGTTGTTTGACGAGTGAGATGAGGATGCTCGTGCTCCATGGCCGCGCGCAGACTTGTACCCCGCGGGTGCAGCGCAGTTCCTGCGAACGTAAGCCATAGGTGCGCCACACCAAGCGAGAGGATGATGACCGCGCTCGCTGCTACCAGGTAAGACTGAAGAAGCATGGCGGGTGCTCGTGAGGCCTAACGCCGCGCCCAGCGGACGCCGAAGGCGGTCGGATGCAGCGGCCTGTTAGCCATTTCTGCGCAGCGCTGGATCACGCATCATGCGAGGCTCCGACCAGCGCTTGTCGAGAGCGAGGGCAACTCCGTCGGGAAATATAGTGAAAGGACCACCGGCTTCAATTTGGTTCGCTTGTTCGGCAAGGGGCTTCAGTAGAGCATCGTCATTGGCACCGGCAAGCCTTTCTAGTACTTGGCTATCCACGCCGACGCTGATTCCAACCTCCTCGTGATCTTGAACGATGTAGCGTCTTCCCAAAATACTCACGTCACGCAGCATCTGTGTATCGCGCCGCAGAAAACCAGAATAGTACTTCTCAACCGCAGATCGAACATTGAAATTAAGGTCTTCGGCGTTCTCTTCGTATTCCTCAGGATCGTCAATAGCAAATCGCATCTCTGGCTGAAAGTAAGCTTGGACCGCTGCTCGAAGTACAGGGAACTGACCGTTGATCCTTCGCAGCTGGCGAGTCTGGGTCTTGGCAGCCGTCATCGCTCGGTCGCTGCGGCCATGAGTCCGACCCTTTGCCTCCATCACTACCCACCCGCCCATGGCAGTTCTCCCGATTAAGTCAGGTTCGGAGTTGGTATGAAGTTTAAGAATTCCGCCTGAGGCTCTAAACATTGAAAGATGAAATAGCCAGGGCGTGTCGAGTAAGCGTGCAGCAAGCACCTTTGCAGCCATCATTCCCATGAAGTACGAGGTCGCTCCCTTTTCTGTCGGATCCAGAGCGCCGTACAGACTACTTTTTTCATATTGACCGGACGACTGCCGAAGACTTGCATAGACCATATGTGATCGAACGATGTTGTCGCTCACTGAGTGCCAACCGTGTGCCAATAGATGCGCGACGCCCGGCTTGCCAACCGTAATGGCAGCCCACACAAGTTCTTGCCAGGTCACGGTAAGGAGTCCGGCACCTGCAAGCAAAGGGCCCCAATGAGGCTTGAAGTTTGTCGCGCCGTAGGCAATCAGTGGCATTTGAGATGGCTAACGCAAATATGACTGGCACGTTGCCTTACTCATATCCAGACCTCCAGCGGAAGGACTTGGCGTAGTTCGTCGCACCGACGATCAACTTCCTTCAGCAACTTTCGGATGATGCGGTGAATGTCTTTCAATTCTGCACGTAGAAGCGGCGCTCGCGCAACGCGGAGAATTGCACTGTGGCCGTTTGAGTAGAGCTTCAAGTAGACCTCAGACCGGTCCGCATCTGAGTGCGCCACCTCTCGATTTCGGACATTCAGTAAATAGTCGTGAGCCGCGCGCTGCCGCGACGTGAGCACCCTCAACAAGGACCCAGGAACTGAACGCTCGGCAAACTTGGATTCACCGCGACTATTCACGAATGGCCGTGCATACGCCACGACTAAGGCGGTTGTGAGAGACATCAGCAGAGCGCTCGGTGGATCTCTCCGGGGCAGCGGCAGACGAGCCCGCAGCAACTCCTCCACCGTTGCTTTCGCCTCATCGAGATCGTTGTACGAGAGGTAGAGCCTCCGATAAAGCCGTAGCGCAGGCTGAAGGTCCGGCGCGACAACAACGCGGTCCATTTCGTCGGATGGTTCGACAGCGCTCATCGGCGAAGCCTAACCAAGCTGTCCATTAACCCACTTATCGCCTGACGTAGCGGCGCGAATTTGCTGCTGCGGGGTATGAAAGGGCTGCATGGGAAGCTCGTATGGATGAAGGTC
>JAPWHR010000026.1 GCA_027214345.1 Comamonadaceae bacterium G21597-S1 | reverse complement strand
TGAGAGGGCCAGCCTGATCGTCAGCTTCGAGGCAAGCAGTTTGAACTTCGAAATCATCATCGAAAGTCGCAAGCGGCGCCCCAGCCTTCCCGTATGTCTGACCCTTCAAGACTGGCAAACGACATTCGAATCTTGCAACTGATCGCTCCTGACCAGCCGTTGAGATCTGAACTTGACGGTCAACAAAATGGCGCCAATTTCGGCGATACGTATCCCCGCGATTGGCATGGACCTGTCGTTTGCGACAGGCAGCTTTTTGGTGACCCTTTCAAGAGACAATTGAGCGATTTGGCGGCGGCGTGGTACTCCTCATGCGCCAAAGACGGGCTCGATAAGCCGCGCCGACACGGCGACCGCCTTCAGGTACTATGGCAATACCCAATAAAGATGCCTTCTCCATAGGGGCTTACGCTCTGCAGCAACTGTCGAAATGAACCGCATCGAGTCGATCAACACCGAGCGCATTCGCTGGTGCGCGAACGAGCGCGGCGTTTCGCTCGAACAGGCCGCCGAGGAGGCTGGCATCCCGCAAAGGGCCCTCGCCGACCTACTGGACAATGAAGTTGGACTGACGTTCGCGCAACTTCGCAAACTCGCGGACTACTTCGGTCGCGGGGTCCTCTTTTTCCTCGATTCTGGCCCCGTGGATGAACAACAAGTCCATTCTGTTCAGTATCGGACGTTGACGAATCAGAAGCCGGAGCTTTCGCCCAACATTCGCAAACTGATTGAACGTGTAGAGCATCAGCGGGAACTGTACCTTGCCCTTCGCGAAGAACTGCATCCTGAAGACTACCCAGTCTTTGCCCCGGTCAATGTGTTCGGTAGGCGCCCCGCCGAGGCGGCTGTGGTTGTGCGCCAATGGCTAGGCCTCGATCAAGTCAACACCTTCGACGGGTTTAGGCGCGCCGTTGAAGCCAAGGGAATCCTCGTATTTCGGAGCAATGGGTACGCCGGTCGATGGCAGATCGCGAAGGAAAGTCCGATCATTGGGTTTAGTATTTGGAGCGACATCTGCCCTGTCATCGTCGTGAAGAAGACTCGCGCGGAGTCGCAGCAGTCGTTCACTCTAATGCACGAGCTTGGACATCTGCTCCTGCACGGCGAGAGTTCGATCGACGACGATGCAGACATGCACTCGCAGCAAGGGAATGAGCGCGCAGCGAACGCGTTCGCTGGTCATCTCCTGGTGCCCGACGCCTGGCTTGCTCAGGTTCGCGATGACGAGCGCCCCGCCGCCGTCGAACAGTATGAGCTTTGGCTAGCGCCCTTCCGGCAGCGATGGGGTGTCAGCACCGAGGTCATTCTGCGGCGCCTCTTGGATTTGGGACGGCTACCTCAGGAGCGCTACACGGCCTACCGGACGTTTTTGCATGGGCGGAAGTACGAAGACGACGAGGGTGGCGGTAGTCGCGCGTATCGTCATCGGGAGCCGAAGCACATTTTCGGAGACATGTTCGTCAAAACAGTGCTCAGCGCTCTTGGGTCGAGAAAAATCACGGCGACCAAGGCGTGTTCGTACCTCGACGGACTGAAGTTGACAGACCTGCACAGCCTGGAGCGATACGTTGCAGGTGCTTGATGCGTCATCGGCAATCTACGCGTGGGACAACTATCCCCTGGCCTCTTTTCCGCCGCTCTGGGCGTATATGGCCGGCGAGATCCATGCCACGCGCATGATGATCCCGTATGTCGCACTGGAGGAGGTGACTCACGTGTCACCTGAGTGCGGCGCATGGCTGCGAGCGGCGGGAATCATGATATTGCCCGTCACCAACGCGATCACCCAGGAGGCAAACCGAATCAAGCATCTCATCGGAGTCGTCGGTGACGACTACCATGCTGACGGTGTTGGAGAGAACGACTTGCTGATAATCGCTACTGCGCGCTGCCATCAGTATGATCTGATCAGCAATGAAGCGATCCAGACCCAACTACCTGTGAACACGCGACGGTACAAGATCCCGGCCGTATGTCGTTTGCCCTCCGTGGGCGTTCAATGCAGACCCTTCTTGGACTTTATCGTGAGGTCTGGCCAAGCGTTCTAGGGCTCAGCATGGGCGGGTCCTTCGCAACACGGCAAGTTTGGCACATGAGACTGCCTGCATTGACTCTGTGCGTTCTTCTTGGGCGAAGGGCAGCTTTATGGCGACAAGACCAAGATCTCGAATGTCCGTGTTGGGTCGATAACTGGCCACACGAACGGCAGTTGACTGACCTCCAATTCTAGGAAATCGACTCCCCCGAAAGCTGGCATTGCTGGCCGTCAGGTTACGCTGCATACCTGTATCAGGATTTTCCGCCGCCAGTGACGGCAATGCGATTCTGTCGAGGTGAATTGAAGGGCGGCTTTGCCGATCTCCGCCGTCAATCCAGTGAGCAGCATCCGGTGGGTTCAACGGCCGCTATCGGGCTGGCATTTCGGCAAACTGAAATTCGGCTTCGGGCACATTCCGGACCGCCACCAACGGCTGCTGTCTGGCATTGAACGGGACAACCCGATACCGGACCGTCGTGTAGACCTGCACCCCGTCCAGTTCCGGCACCCCGCTGGCGCTGGCCAAGGCCATCGGATGGCCGCAAACGCAACCAGGCTGAAGCACCACAAAGAGCCCTAAAGACCAGCCAGCCACCCCCGCCCACCGGCCGTGAAGCCGGCATCGCAAGAAACTGCACGCCACCGGGCCGATCGGCGCGACGCGACGCGACGCCATTGCGGGCCACGCATCCCTTCGCCTTCACTCACCCCGGCATCGTGTCGAACCCCGGCAGCGCCTTGTCGCTGCACGACCAGGACGTCCGCGAGCCCTGGAAGATCCGTCCCTGGGGTTCGAGTCCCGGGTCGACGTCCAGTGAGCCCATCGGGATCATGACCATGCCCGACCCGGGGGCCGAACGGGGCAGCCGTGCGCCACATTCGCTGCAGAACGCATTCGTGAACCGCTGGGCCTCGGGCAATTTGAAGTGGTGCACCAGTGCCTCGCCGGCGTCCCAGGTGAGGGTGCCGGCGACGAACAGGTTGGTCGCATGGCCGGTGCCGGTCGCCTTGCGGCAACGCGAACAGTGGCAGTGAAAGGCGCGCTGGGGCTCGCCGTGTACGGTGTAGTGGACGGCGCCGCACAGGCAGCTACCGGTCAGGGTTCTGGTGTCCATGGACAGGGTTCCTCGAAGCGTTGAAGCGAACAGGGTAGCGGCAAACGCCTGCCTCAGACCTGTGCCATCCTGGCGCACGAAGGGCATGGCCGCGTGATCCGGCGCCCGCCAGCCTATTCGATCTCGGCAATCATCTCGATCTCGACGCAGGCGCCCATCGGGACCTGGGCCACGCCGAAGGCGCTGCGGGCATGGGCGCCGTTGTCGCCGAACACCTGGCCGATCAGTTCGCTGGCGCCGTTGGTCACCAGGTGCTGCTCGGTGAAGTCGCCGGTCGAGTTGACCAGCGCCATCAGCTTGACGATGCGCTTGACCCGGTTCAGGTCGCCGCCGACGGCCACGTGCAGCGTGCCCATCAGGTCGATGGCGATCGCGCGTGCCGCGGCCTTGCCTTCGTCGGTGGTCATGTTCTTGCCCAGCTGGCCGACCCAGGGCTTGCCGTCCTTCTTCGCGATGTGGCCGCTGAGAAAGACCAGCTTGCCGGTCTGCACGAAGGGCAGGTAAGCTGCGGCGGGCATGGCCACCGGCGGCAGCGTGATGTCGAGTTCGGTGAGTTTGTCGTAGACGTTCATGGTGATGCTTTTGACTGTGACTGTGACTGTGACTGGGTTTGCGAGGGGGCGACGGGTGCCGCCGCAGGCGACGCGTCGAACAGTGTATGGCCTGTGTCGGCCTCGGCGTCCAGCGGCGCGACGGTGACGGCCACCGTCAGTTCATGGCTGGCGCCGCCGTGGATCACGCCGCGGATCGGCGAGACGTCGGCAAAGTCGCGCCCGAGCGCCAGGACCACGTAGTCGTCGCCGGGTGCGCCCCAGCCCCAGCGGTCGTTGGTCGGGTCGAAGTCGCACCAGCGGGTGGCGCCGTCCTGCGTGGGCAGCAGCAGCGAGATCCAGGCATGCGAGGCATCGGCGCCGACCAGCCGCGGCTGGCCCGGTGGCGGCTGGGTCAGCAGGTAGCCGCTGACGTAACGCGCCGACAGGCCCAGCGAACGCAGGCAGGCGATCATGATGTGGGCGAAGTCCTGGCACACGCCATGGCGCTGGCGCAGCGCCTCGAGCGCCGGCGTGTGCACCTCGGTGCTCTGGCTGTCGTAGCGGAATTCCTGGTGGATGCGCTGCATCAGGTCCAGCGTGGCCGCATGCAGGTCGGCATCGGGCGTGAAGCTCGGTTGCGCATAGGCCGCGAACTCGGCGTGCCGCGGCACGTGCTGGGACGGGAAGCGGAACTCGACATCGGCGTCGTAGACCGCGTCGGCCCGGTAGCGGAAATGCTCGGCGGCCTGTTCCCACGGCAGGGCGACGGCCGACATATCCAGCGAACGGGTCTGGACCACGCTGGTGGCCGTGACCTCGAGCCGGTCGTGCGGAATCTGCAGCGACAGGAAGCTGCGCTGGTTGCCGAACGCGTCGACCGACTCGCGGCATTGCGACGGCGTCGGCGAGACGCTCAACTGGTGCGACAGCAACTGCTGCACGACGGTCGTGCGTGGCCGCAGGCAGGCGATATGCTGGGCCACGTCCACCGGGGGCGCGTAGTCGTAGCGGGTGGTGTGCGTGATCGACAGCTGCATCAGGCCCCCACGCTTTGTTCGGACGCGCCGGAATGGGTGAAGTAGGTGGCGCTGATGAGTTCGGACACCGCATGCGAGGCGTTGCCGCATTGCTCCAGCACCTCCAGCAGGTGGGGCCATGCGGTCGGCACTCCGACGTCGTCCGTGGCCTCCTCCAGCGCCGGCTGGGACGTGCACAGATGGGCCAGGCTCCAGCGTGCCGGATCGGGCACCTCCAGCGACATCGGGCTCAGTTCGTTCGGTTCGCTGCCAGCCAGCTTGGCCAGGCGCCCGCGCAGCGTATGCGCGACCCACGCCAGCGAGCGCGGGTTGTCCCGGTTGAGCACCAGCAGGTCGACCAGGGCCGGCATTTCGCGGCTTTGCTGGAACTTCGCACGGAACGAGATGCTGCTGTCGAACAGCGCCAGCATGGCCTCGAAACCGGCGGGATCGGCGAGCGAGCCGGCCTCCAGAGCGAGGTCGAGCGACGCGGCCAGGAAACCCAGCCGTTCCACATGGCGGCCGATGCTGAGCAGACGCCAGCCGTCGTCGCGTGTCATCCGGTCGGTCTGGGCGCCGGTGATGGCCGCCATCTGGCGACCGATGTTGCGCAGCAGGTCGAGTGCTTCGAGCGCACCGTATTCGGCCGGTCGATCGAGTTCGGCGAAGGTGCGGGCCAGCTCATCCTGCGCGCGCTCGATCAGTTGCCAGTGTTCGAGCGACAGGCGTTCGCGCACCGACGATCCGGCCTGGCGCACCGCGCGCAGGTTGTAGCCGACGCTGCAGACCTGCGATTCGCTGCCCAGGCTGGCGATCAGCGAGCGCTCGAACACCCGGCGCGACTGCTCCAGTGCCGGCACGTCGGGCAGCACCAGCCCGTGGAAGCGGGCCATGGCGTCGAGCCAGGCCAGCAGCCGGACGTTGGTCTGATCCTCGCCGCCCAGGCATTCGAGCGTCAGGCGCGCCAGCGCGATGGTGTTCTCGGTGCGTTCGGTGTACCGCCCCAGCCAGTACAGGTTCTCGGCCGCGCGGCTGGTGACCAGCGGCTTGCGCTGGGCCACCATCTCCACTGTCAGCGCCGGCGCCAGCAGCGTGGTGCGGTCGGGCTTGGCATCGGTCATGACCCAGACGTCGGCGCTACTGCCGCCGCGCTGCATGGCGGCGATCTCGGCGCGCGCATGGGCAACGCGGGCCAGCCCGCCGGGCAGCACGCGCCAGGACTGCGGACCGTTGCTGACCGCGAACACCCGCAGCATGGCCGAGCGCGGCACGATCTGGCCGGCCTGCGGCGTGCTGCCGCCTTGCCAGGTCGGGATCTGCGACAGCGGCATGTAGGCCTGCACCGTATGGTCGTCGCCCTGCAGCGCGATGCGCCCGGCCCATTCGTCGATCTCGCGGGCCGACAACTCCCGGCCGAGCACCGACTGGAAACCCTCGGACGATTGCCCGGGCGGATAGGTCGGCTTGATGGCGCAGGCGGCCAGGCGCGGCAAGGCGGCATCCATGGCCGCGCGTTCGCCGCACCACCAGGTCGGCAACGCGGCCAGCTGGAGTTCTTCGCCGAGCAGCTGGCGCGACAGCGCCGGCAGGAAACCGAGCAGCGCGGGAGACTCGAGGAAGGCCGAACCGGGCATGTTGGCCATCAGGACGTTGCCGGCGCGCACCGCCTGCAGCAGGCCGGGCACGCCGAGGCTGGAGTCGGCACGCAATTCCAGCGGGTCCAGGAAGGCGTCGTCCATGCGCTTGAGCAGGCCGTGGATCGGTACCAGGCCACGCAAGGTCTTGAGGTACAGCCGTTCGTCGCGCACGACCATGTCACCACCCTGCACCAGGGTCAGGCCCAGGTAACGCGCCAGATACGCGTGCTCGAAATAGGTTTCGTTGTAGGGGCCGGGCGTCAGCAGCGCGATATGGGCATCGCGTCCGCCCGGGCTGGAGGCCTTGAGGTTGTCCACCAGCGCCCGGTAGCTGCCGCCCAGGCGCTGCGCATGCATGTTCTCGAAAGCCTCGGGGAACAGCTGCGAGATCGCGATCCGGTTTTCGAGCAGGTAACCCAGGCCCGACGGCGCCTGGGTACGCTGCGACACCAGCCACCAGTTGCCGTCCGGGCCATGGGCCAGGTCGAATGCTGCGATGTGAAGCCGGGTGCCGCCCACCGGCTCGGCGCCGCGCATTGCGCGCAGGTATCCGGGATGGCCCTGCACCAGCGCCGGCGGAATCAGGCCCTCGCGCAGCAGCTCCTGGGGGCCGTAGATGTCGGCCATGACACGTTCGAGCAGCCGGGTGCGCTGCAACACGCCGGCCTCGATCTGGCGCCAGCTCTGCGGAGTGACGATGAGCGGGAACAGGTCCAGCGACCAGGGACGCGGCGGGCCGCCGGCATCTGCGTACACGTTGTAGGTCACGCCGTTGTCGCGCAGTTGGCGCTGCAGCCGGCTGGCGCGGCGATTGAGGTCCTGCGGATCGAGCGGGCCCAGGTGTTCGAAGAACGATGCCCAATGCGGCGCCATCGGCGGCGGACCGGTGTCGTCCGCGGATGCGCTGCGCACGGCCTGGTGGTGCACCTCGTCCAGATGGCCCGGCGCCGCGGCGGCCGGACGCAAGGGGGCATCGTCCGGCATCGGCAGTGCCGGCGCTTGCGCGCGGGGGGTCGTCGGATCCTGGCTCATGCGGTGCGTCAGCGCTGGCGCAGGTCCAGCGTGAACGGGAACTCGCGGTTGCCGGCGATCGCGATGCTGGGCGCCACGTCGGGCATGGTGCCGGGTGTATGGCCCATGGCGACGAAGCGTGACAGGCGCCGGCTTTCCGCCTCGTTGGCGTTGACCGGCAAGGTCTCGTAGCTCAGGCCGCCCGGATGCGAGACGTGGTACTGGCAGCCGGCGATCGAGCGGCGCATCCAGGTGTCGACGATGTCGAAGGTCAGTGGCGAATGCACGCCGATCGACGGATGCAGCGCCGACGGCGGACTCCAGGCCTTGTAGCGCACGCCGGCGACGAATTCGCCTTCGGCTCCGGTGGGCTGCATGGCCAGCGCCCGGCCGTTGCAGGTGATGGCATACCGGCTTTCGTTGAAGCCGGTGACATGCACCTCGATGCGTTCGAGCGAGGAGTCCACGTAGCGGGCCGTGCCGCCGACGCTGTTTTCCTCGCCCATCACATGCCAGGGCTCGAGCGCATTGCGCAGCGTCAGCTCCATGCCGGCGGCGGCGATGCTGCCCACCAGCGGGAAGCGGAACTGCAGGTGCGGCGCGAACCAGGCGGCGTCGAAACCGTAGCCGGCCAGTCGCATCTCGGCGATCACGTCCTCGAAGTCCTGGCGGATGAAGGTCGGCAGCATGAAACGGTCGTGCAGCGAGGTGCCCCAGCGGCTGAGCCGTGCCCGATAGGGCTGCTTCCAGAACCGGGCCACCAGCGCACGCAGCAGCAGCTGCTGCGCGATGCTCATGCGTGCATGCGGCGGCATTTCGAACGCACGCAGCTCGAGCAGGCCGAGCCGGCCGGTCGAGGAGTCGGGCGAATACATCTTGTCGATCGAGAACTCGCTGCGGTGCGTATTGCCGGTGACGTCGATCAGCACGTTGCGCAGCGTGCGGTCGACCAGCCAGGGCGGCATGGAGGCACCGTATTTCTCGCGGTTGGCGTGGATCTCCTGCAGCGCGATCTCGAGCTCGTACAGCTGGTCGTTGCGCGCCTCGTCGACGCGCGGCGCCTGGCTGGTCGGGCCGACGAACATGCCGCTGAACAGGTAGCTCAGGCTGGGGTGGTTGTGCCAGTAGGCCAGCAGGCTGGCCAGCAGCTCGGGCCGGCGCAGGAACGGGCTGTCGCTGGGCGTGGCGCCGCCCATCACGAAATGGTTGCCCCCGCCGGTGCCGGTGTGGCGGCCGTCGGTCATGAACTTCTCGGCCGACAGGCGCGACTCCCAGGCCGCGTGGTAGAGGAACTCGGTGTTGTGCACCAGTTCGCCCCAGCTCGACACCGGATGCACGTTGACCTCGATCACGCCCGGGTCGGGCGTGACCTGCAGCAGCTTCAGGCGCGGATCGCGCGGCGGCGGATAACCCTCGATCACCAGGCGCACGCCTTGTTCGGTGGCCGTGGCCTCGATCGCGGCCAGCAGTTCCAGGTAGTCTTCGAGCTGCTCGAGCGGCGGCATGAAGACATACAACACGCCCGAGGCCTGGCCCTGGACTTCGGCCTTCGGGCCGTTGGCGCGGCGCGGGTCGCGCACTTCGACGCACAAGGCCGTGCGCGAGAGCCAGTGGGCCGATTCCTGGCGATCGGGCACGCGCGCGAAGTCGGCGGGTTCGGCCTGGTCGACCCGGTGCGCATGCGCGCTGGTGACGCTGGCCGATTGCGATGCACGCGCCGCTTCCTGCGTCACCCGTGCCGCCTCGGACGGCGCGCCGGTTCCGGCCAGGTAAGGCGTGATGCCGGGCTGCGCCGAGCGGGCGTCGGTGCCACCGTCCGTGGCGGCCATCGGTGACGACGGCGGCACCGCATAACGCTGGGCCAGCGCCGCGTGGGGCGGCAGGTCGCCGCGCGCGTCGTACGGGTCCTGCGGGATGTGGTACGGGTAGTCGGCCTCGTTGACCCAGGGCAGGGAGTCCAGCGGCAGGCGCAGGCCCATCGGCGAGTCGCCGGGCATCAGGTACAGGCGTTCGTCGCGCACGAACCACGGCCCGGTGGCCCAGCGTGCACCGCCGCCGGCGGCACGATCGGCCACCTTGAGCGGCAACACATAACCAACCACGCTGTCGAGTTTCTGGGTGAAAACGCGGCGCAGCCGCGCCCGCTCCATCTCGTCGTCGAGGCGGGACTTGAACGGATCGACGTTGACCGGCAGGCGGCGCTCGCGCCACAGGTAATACCAGCTGTCTTCGTAGCCGGGCAGGATGTGTTGCCCGCTCACGTCCAGGCGCTGCGCCAGGCCGTGGACGAATTTTTCGGCGACGGCGCTGGTGTAGTGGGTCGGCTCGCGCTCGTCGACGAACAACTCGGGCTTGGCCCAGACCGGCTGGCCGTCGGCGCGCCAGTAGATGTTCAGCGCCCAGCGCGGCAGCTGCTCACCCGGATACCACTTGCCCTGGCCGAAATGCAGGAAGCCGCCCGTGCCGTATTGCGCGCGCAGCTTGTGCACCAGGGCGGTGGCGAAGCCGCGCTTGGTCGGCCCGAGCGCGTCGGTGTTCCATTCGGCCGCGTCGCGGTCGTTCACGGCCACGAAGGTCGGCTCGCCGCCCATGGTCAGCCGCACGTCGCCGTCGACCAGTTCCTTGTCGACCGCGGCGCCGAGTTCCATCACCTGGGCCCACTGCTCCTCGGTGTAGGGCTTGGTGACGCGGGGCGCCTCGTACAGCCGGGAGATCTTCATCTCGTGCGCGAACGTCACCTCGGCGATCTCGACGCCGCCTTCGATCGGGGCCGCGCCCGAGGGTTGCGGTGTGCACGCCAGCGGTATGTGGCCTTCGCCGGCGAGCAGGCCGGAGGTCGGGTCCAGGCCGATCCAGCCGGCGCCGGGCAGATAGACCTCGCACCAGGCGTGCAGGTCGGTGAAATCGACCTCGGTGCCGCTGGGGCCGTCCAGGGCCTTGACGTCGGGCACCAGCTGGATCAGGTAGCCGGATGTGAAACGCGCGGCCAGCCCGCAGTGGCGCAGCAGGTTGACCAGCAGCCAGGTCGAGTCGCGGCAGGAGCCGCTGGCCAGCGACAAGGTCTCGTCGGGCGTCTGCACGCCCGGCTCCATGCGGATCAGGTAACGCACGTCCTGGCTCACCATGCGGTTCACGTCGATCAGGAAATCGATGGTGCGGCGCTCGCTGCGGTCGATACGCGCCAGACAGGCCTTCATCGGCTCGGAGGCCGGCTCCACCGCCAGGTAGGGCGCCAGTTCCTGCTGCAGCAGGGCCTCGTACTTGAACGGGTATTTCTCGGCCGTCGGTTCGAGGAAGAAGTCGAACGGGTTGTAGACCGACATGTCGGCGACCACGTCCACGGTGATCTTGAATTCGCGGGTCTTTTCCGGGAACACCAGCCGTGCCTGGTAGTTGGCGAACGGATCCTGCTGCCAGTTGATGAAATGCCCGGCCGGCTCGATCTTCAGCGAATACGACAGGATCTTGCTGCGGCAATGGGGCGCCGGACGCAGCCGGATGACCTGGGGCCCGAGCGTGACCGGACGGTCGTACTGGTAGTGGGTGACGTGGTGCAGGGCGGCGTGAATGGACATGCGGCGGTCTCGTGTTGTGGTGCCAGGCGGTGGCCGCTGGGCGAGCGGATCAATGGCCCATCCGGTGATACTAGCAGCCCGCACGGTTTTTCCGCATGCGACGACGCCTGCGCAAGCAAACCGCGACGGAATGCCCGTGCGGAGGGCGTGTCGACGACAGCAATTTGCGCGCCACCCGCGTGGTGCGACTGGAAACGAGGGGAAATCGATGCAAGCAGCCTTCTACGAACGAACCGGCCCGGCACAGGCCGTCCTGCAACTCGGTGAACTGCCCGATCCGGTGCCCGGGCCGGGCGAGGTGCGCGTGCGCCTGCGCTGGTCGGGCGTCAATCCGTCCGACGTCAAATCGCGCGCGGGCCTGCGCAGCGCGGTGATGCCGTTTGCGCGCGTCGTGCCGCACAGCGACGGCATGGGCGAGATCGATGCCACCGGCCCGGGGGTGGACACGGGCCGTATCGGCGAGCGGGTCTGGGTCTGGAATGCCGCCTGGGGCCGTGCGAACGGCACGGCCGCGCAATACGTGGTGCTGCCGCAGCAGATGGCGGTGGTGTTGCCGCCGGCCACCGGCGACGAGGCGGGTGCCTGCCTGGGCATACCGGCCATGACCGCCTTGCACGCGGTGCTGGCGCGCGGCGGCGTCGCCGGTCAGCGGGTGCTGGTCGCCGGCGGCGCCGGCGCGGTCGGCCACTATGCGTTGCAGTTCTGCCGCCTGCTGGGCGCGCGCCAGGTGCTGGCCACGGTCAGCAGCGCTGAAAAGGCGGCGATCGCGCACCAGGCTGGTGCGGACCTGGCCATCAACTACCGCACCGAATCGGTGGTGCAGCGGGTGCGCGAGGCCACGCAGGGCCAGGGCGTGGATCGCATCGTCGAGGTCGACATCGCCGCCAATGCCGCGCTCGACCTGGAACTGCTGCGGCCCGGCGGCACGCTGATGGTCTATGGCAGCGGCAAGCCCGGATTCGAGTTGCCGTTCTTCCCGTTGATCGTCAACAACGTGTCGCTTGGCTTCTTCATCGTCTACAACCTGTCGCAGGCCGACCGGGCGCTTGCCGAATCGACGCTGCACGGCTGGTTGTCGCGTGGTGAACTGAACCATGCCATTGCGCAGCGCGTGTCGCTGGCGCGGATCGTGTCGGCGCACGAGGCGGTGGAACAGGCGGCCACGCCGGGCAACGTGGTGGTGGAGATCCCATGAGTCGCCGGGCCACCCCAGGACGGATTTGCCCGAGGCGCGCGGCGCGAGGGGCAGCCCCATGAGCCTGGTCTATTCGACCGACAGCGGACGCATGTGCCCCGCATGCCGGCGGCCGAAGGCCGAATGTATCTGCGGCCGCGCCAGGCCGGTGCCCGTCGGCGACGGTGTCGTGCGTGTCAGTCGCGAGAAGAAGGGGCGTGGCGGCAAGACGGTGACCGTGGTGCGCGGCCTGGCGCTGGCGGCTGAGGAGCTGGCGCTGCTGGGGCGCCAGCTCAAGACGACCTGCGGCAGCGGCGGCACCGTTGCCGACGGCGTGATCGAGATCCAGGGCGATCACGTGGAGCGGGTGATGCCGCTGCTGCAGGCCAAGGGCTTCGTGGTCAAGCGGGCGGGCGGTTAAGCGCGGATGCCCCGGCGTCACGGCTGGGGCGGCCGATGCGTGGCGTGCACCGGCGGGGGCCGCGGGACGTCGATGGCCGGCCTCACGGCGTCTGCGCTGCGCTCCGTGCGGGCCTGCGCATGAACCGGATCGGCACCTCCTTGACCGGGCGTGCCGGCGCTCCGTGTTGTTGCAGCGCCAGGTCCAGGGCGGTACCCGCTTCGTCGGCGAGCGCTGCGCTGCGCGCGGCGCGGATGGCGTCGGCGCGCCGGGCGGCGGTTTCCACGGTCTGCGACAGGGCCAGGTGGTCGATCACGTGCAGCAGGTTGTCCTTGCCGCGTTCGTTGGTGCTGCCATAACCCTTGATCAGGCGGCCGCACAGCGCGATCTCGTGTCCCAGCGTCCAGTCGGTCCGGGCGCCGTGTTCGACGGCCGCCAGCCAGCGCTCGATCAGGTTCTGTTCCAGCGCGAAGCGGCTGCCCCTGCGGCGCAACCAGGGCAGGCTGGCCAGGACCCGCAGCGACAGAAAACCCAGCACCTGGTGGGTGCCGACCTTCAACGCCAGCGAGAACGGCTCCTTGCCCCTGGCCTGGCGGCGCCGGTCCCAGCGCAGCAGCGCCTGGGCCGGTCCCTCCGGCAGCAACGCGGCCAGCTCGGCCGCGCCCGGCTTGAAGTGGTCGTAGATGCGCAGCAGTTCGCCGTCGGCGACCTTGACCTCCTGGCGTACGCGGTCCCGCCGCGAAGCCCTGCATTTGAGGTCGGCGACCCGCACGATGTCGTCGAACGCCATCCACAGCGCCAGGTAACGCGCCGTCTCGCGGGTGATGGCCCAGCCCTTGTCGCCATCCGGATCGCTCGCGCGCTCGGCGGCCAGGATACGCTGCAGGCGCTCCAGGTAGAGCTCGCCATAGGCCTGGTCCTGGTAGTCCACCATGCGAGCCAGACCCAGGGTCAACAGGTCATGGGTGGCTGCGGGGAAGGCGGCGGCCGCTTCGCGCGGCAGCGCTGCTGCCGCGGGTGCCCGTGTCGGGACAACGGCGGGGGATGGATCATCGGCCACCACCTGGCGCACGAACGTGGTGCGCTGGCGGGCCGACGACACGATGTCGAAGGCGCTCGCAAAGCCGCGCAGGCTCGCGTCCACGCCCCGCTCGCCGGCGCGGATCACCTGTTCGCACACCGTGCGCGGGAATGGCAGCAAGCCGCTGGCAGCCACGGCGCCGAACATCACCGCGCTGACCACGGTTCCCGCCTCGCGGGTGACGGCGGCCATGTCGAACACCTGGTGTTCGCGGCTGTGGCGTGCAACGACCTCGCGCAGCGGTGTATCGGGCATGCGCCCGTCACCGAGCTGCATGCGCTCGTGGGTGGTGAGCGTGCGGGTCGACGAACTGATGACCCGGGTGCGTTGCGCCGTGGCGTATCCGTTGCCGATCTGGCGCACCGTCTCCAGCAGTTCCGACGACACCAGCAGGTCGAGCGCACCGGGTACCGGATACAGGCTGAACACCGGCCGGCGGCCGGCGAGCTCGGACTGGGGAACCGGGAAGATCTCGACGTAATAGGTTGTGGCGCCGGTGCGTTGCGCCACGCCGGGGATCGAGGTGCCCTGGACCGGGTAGCCGGCCAGCAGGGCGGCCTGCACCAGCCACTCGCTGAGCACGCCGCCGCCTTCGCCGCCCAGGGCGCAGACCAGGATGGAGATCGGTTGGGTCTTGTGGTGCATGGGGGTTCCTGCTGCGTGGGTCATGCCTTGGCCATCGCCTGCACGAGGCGCCCGCGAATCGTGTCGAGCAGCCGCTCGTGCCACGTGGGATGGGTGATGACTTCGGCCCGGTAGAAGCTTGGACACAAGGTGGCGGCATGCGCGTTTTCGCCGCACAGGCCGCAACCGACGCAGCCGTCGATCACGGTGGCCACCGGATCGACCTTGAGCGGGTCCGGGTTGTCCTTGATGGTCAGCGTGGGGCAACCCGACAGGCGGATGCAGGCGTGGTCGCCATTGCACACGTCTTCGTCCACGCCGTATTTCACCCGCATGACGCGTTCGCCGCGCCGGAGCAGGCCGGCCAGCCAGGGCTTGATGCGGCGCTGGCGTTCGAGCTGGCATTCCCCTTCGGCGACGATCACCTTCAGGCCGTTGAACGGCGAGGTGAACGCTTCGTGCAACGTCGCGCGCATGTCCTTGACGCGGTAGGTGTGCACGGTGCGCATCCACTGCACGCCCAGGCCCTTGAGCGTGGTCTCGATGGTCTGGTTGGTGTCGGTCAGGCTGGCCAGCTTGTCGGCGCTGGCGGCGCGTGCATCGTCGTCGGGCGTGGAGATGATCTCCTGTGTGCCGGTGGCCGACGTGTAGCCGTTCTTGAAGATCAGCAGCACCGCGTCGCTGTTGTTGAACAGTGCCGACTGCACGCCGGTAATGAGGCCGTTGTGCCAGAAGCCGCCATCGCCCATGATGGCCAACGTGCGGCCCTGCATCATCGGTGCCACACCGGCGCCGCTGGCCAGGCTCATGCCGTAGCCCAGGATCGAATGCCCCGACGAGAACGGCTCGAAGGTCGCGAACGCGTGGCAGCCGATGTCGGCGGCGATGTGCACCTTGCCGACGTCCTGCTGCACCAGCTTGAGCGCGGAGAACACCGGCCGCTCCGGGCAGCCGACGCAGAAGCCGGGCGGGCGGGCCGGCAAGGGCCGTTCGAACTGCTGTGGCACGCCGGCGCGCCGTTCCTGGTTGGCATCGAGCCACTGCTGCGCCGCGTCGACGGGTTGCGCCGGCAGGTGGCGGCGCACGAATGCGAGCAGGCCGCGCGCCATGACCTCGATCGAATATTCTCCGGCCGAGGGCAACATGTCCTTGCCGTGCAGCGGCGTCTGGATGTCGCGCCGGCGCAGCAGCGTGGCGATCTCCTGTTCGATGTATTCCGGCTGGCCCTCTTCCACCACCAGTACCGCCTGTTTGCCGATGAAGAAGTCGGCGACCTGCTCGGGCACCAGCGGATAGGTCACGTTCAGCACCAGGATGGGAACGGCGCTGTCCCCGAAGGCGTCGGCCAGGTCGAACTGCTGCAGCGCGCGGATCAGCGAGTTGTACAGGCCACCTTGCACGACGATGCCCACGTTGGCCTGCGTGCCCGGCATCAGCTCGTTCAGGCCGTGCTCGACGATGTAGCGGCGCGCGGCGGGCAGCCGCTCGGCGGTCTTGCGCTTTTCATGGGCGTAGGTCACCGGCGGGTGGGCCAGCTTGTTGTAGTCGAAGCGGGCCGGATCCGCCATCAGCTGGCGCGTGGACCACTGGGGCGACACATTGTCCTTGCAGGTGAAGCTGCCGCGGACATGGCAGGTCCGGATGCGCAGTTCGAGGATGGCCGGCATGTTCGAGGCCTCGGACAACCGGAATGCGTGTTCGACCATGTCGACCATCACGCCCAGGTCGGGTCGCGGATCGAGCAGCAGCATCGACGACTTCAGTGCGAAGGCGTGGGTGCGCTCCTGGATCACCGACGCGCCTTCGCCGTAGTCTTCGCCGACGACGATCAAGGCCCCGCCCAGCACCCCCGGCGACGACAGGTTGGACAAGGCGTCGGACGCGACGTTGGTGCCGACGATGGATTTCCAGGTCACGGCACCGCGCAGCGGGTAGTGTATGGAGGCGCCCAGCATGGCGGCCGCCGATGCCTCGTTGGAACAGGCCTGCACATGCACGCCCAGCTCGTCCATGTACGACTTGGCCTGCACCATCACGTCGACCAGGTGCGACACCGGCGCGCCCTGGTAGCCCCCGACATAGGACACGCCGGACTGCAACAAGGCCTTGGTGATGGCCAGGATGCCCTCGCCGTGAAACGTGGTTCCCGCGCCCTGGCGCAGCTGCTCGACTTCCTTGCCAAATGAAACTTCCACGCGTGTTCTCCGTTGATCAAGGCGGGAGTGTCGGCCCGGCGATTGATAACGACAATAATATGAGCCTGCTAAGTCTCATTTGATTCATGAATATCGAGAAGATCGACCAGATCGACCTCAACCTGTTGCGCCTGTTCGCGGAGGTCTACGACAGCGGCAGTGTCAGCGTGGCCGCCGCGCGCCTGGGCATCAGCCAGCCGGCGGCCAGCAACGGTCTGTCCCGCCTGCGCACCGTGCTCGGCAATGCGCTGTTCGCGCGCGCCCACGGCGGCGTGCGTCCGACCCCCATGGCCGACCATCTGATCGGTCCGGTGCGCTCCGCGCTGGGCCAGCTGACCGATGCGTTGCGCCAGACCTACGCGTTCGACCCGCGCACCTCGCGCCGGCACTACCGCATGCACATGAGCGACATCGGCGAGGCGCGCTTTCTGCCGGCCCTGATGGCCGCCCTGCAGGTGCAGGCCCCGGGCACCAGCGTCGAGTGCCATGCCATGCCCCACGGCGGCATCGCGGAGCAGCTGGACAAGGGCGAACTCGACTTCGCGTTCGGATTCCTGCCCTCCGTCACCGGCACGGAGCATGTGACACTGCTCGAGGAGCGTTATGTGCTGATGCTGCGCGACGCCCATCCGCTGGCCACCAGGGTGGGCGAGGGCGGTGCCGACCTGGCGGCGCTCGCGCGCCTGTCGTTCGTGGCGGTGCGGTCCCATTCGGACACCTTGCGCATGCTGGAGATCCTGGGCCTGCGCGGGCGCATCAAGCTGTTCGCATCCAACTTCCTGGCCTTGCCGGCCATCGTGCGCGACACGGACCTGGCCGTCATCATGCCCAGCCAGATCGCGACGGAATTCAATGCGGGCGGCGGCTACATCGTCGTGGCGCCGCAGCTGCCGCTGCGCGACTTCACGGTGTCGCTGCACTGGAGCCGGCGCCAGCACTCCGATCCCTCACATATGTGGATGCGCCAGTTGATCTGCGACATCTTCGCCAGCGCCTGACGCGCTTTGCGGCACGAGGTCCTGCAGCCGGGCCGCGCCCAGCAGCGTCATGGCCAGTGTCAGTTCGCGCGCCAGGATCTGCAATACGGCTTCTGCGCCGGCTTGCCCGGACGTTGCCAGGCCATACAGCACGGGACGCCCGACAAAGACGGCGCGCGCGCCCAGTGCCAGTGCCCGGGCCACATCGGCGCCGCGGCGCACACCGCTGTCCATGAACACCGGAATCTGCCCGCGCACCGCCTGCACGATCGCGGGAAGCACGCTGATGGCGGACGGTGCCGCGTCGAGCTGGCGGCCGCCGTGGTTGGACACGATCAGTCCGTCGACGCCGTGCTGCAGGGCAAGCGCGGCATCCTGCGGATGCAGGATG
This sequence comes from Comamonadaceae bacterium G21597-S1, assembly GCA_027214345.1. Classification (GTDB taxonomy): domain Bacteria; phylum Pseudomonadota; class Gammaproteobacteria; order Burkholderiales; family Burkholderiaceae_C; genus CAISIP01. The sequence goes on along the minus strand of JAPWHR010000026.1, from coordinate 21,846 downwards.
CCCTTGATCAACAGCGGTCCGTCCCAGAGACTGCGCAGCCACGGCAGGCTGTCCCACACCAGAGAGCGGTCCATCGCGCGCGAGAGCAGCGCCGCCTGCGCCTGAGCCGACAGTTCCGCGTCGGGATCCTCGACCAGGTTGGCGAATTGCGGCGCGCCCGCGCGCGCCATGCGCAGCGACCAGCGGGGATGGCTGGCCAGGTCCCAGGCCAGTTTCGCGGTGGGGCGCAAGGGCAGGGAGAAGCCGTTGCGCGCATCGCGTTCGCGGTTGCCGCTGACCGGAACGTCCACCGTCAGCACCAGCGCCTGCACGCCGCACTGCCGGGCGCGGCGCACCAGTTGCTCCGCGATCGAGCGGTCCTGCATCACGTACAGCTGCAACCAGTGCGGGTTGTCGGGTGCTGCCTGGCGCACGGATTCCAGTCGCTGGTTGGACGCGGTGGATTGCGTGAATGGCACTCCCATGGCGGCGGCGGCCTGTGCCAGTGCGGCATCACCGCCGGGCCGGACCAGGCCGTTCAGGCCGGTGGGCGCGATGGCAAACGGAAAGCGCCAGCGCGTGCCGAACACCTCGGCCGCGGTGTCGATCGAGCGGGTATCGCACAGCACACGGGGCACCAGCGTGATGGCGTCCAGGTCCTGGCGGTTGCGCGCCAGGCAGTGCCTGTCGTCCGCGGCGCCGTCGACATAGTCGAACACGAAGCCGGGCAGGGTGCGGCGCGCGGCGCGCCGGTAGTCGTCAATATTCAGCAGCAAAGGGCAGATCCAGGCACGGGGGCGTCGGTCGGGTATGAGCGCGCGGTGTTCGGTCCCGGGTCGGGCCCGCTGCTGCCGGCGCGGGTAACGGGTATGGCCGCTGTCGGTACGGCTCAGGCAGTGGCAGGGCGCTGTTCGGCACCTGACGCCAGACGCGATTGGGGCGCAGGGTCTGCCGTGTTCCCGGCTGGCTGGAACAGCCGGCCATACTGCGGCGACGCGGGATCCTGCCCGGCCAGCCGCATCACATCCCAGAAGCCGGCCGGCGAACTCGCGGTGACCGGCAGCTGCAGGTCCCGCTCCAGCGGCGGGATGACGTCGAGCGTCAACAGGCCACCACACGAGATGAAGATGCCGTCGGCCGACGGGTCGCGGGCCAGCACCCGTTGGGAGAGCGTCGTCAGCGTCTGCGGCGTCACCTCGCCGACCTCCTTGACGCCGACGATGGACAGGCCTTCGATGGCGGTCACGTCGAAGCCCGATACGGTCAGGTAGTCGACCAGGCGGTCATTGAGTTCGCCGATGTAGGAGGTGGCCACCGCCACCCGCTGCATGCCCAGCACCCGCAGTGCCGAGACGATGGCATGGCTCATCGTCGTGCAAGGCAAGCCGGTGGCCTGCTGCATGGACTCGCGCAGGTCCTCGGTGAACGCGAGGCCGCGGTAGAAACTGATCGAGGTTCCCATCAGCGAGATGGCTTGTGCGCCGGCGTCGCGCAGTTCACGTGCCTTGTCCAGGATGGTGTCGACGACGGGATCGAAACCCGCGGGAGACACCCCGCCGATGCCCAGCCCGCGGGCGATGAAGCGAACCTTGTTGCCGTACAGCAACGCGGCGTCCGCCGGCACCTCGCCGGCGCCGGGGGGAACGATCAGGCCGATGGTGGGCCGGGGGTCGGAAGTCATGGCAGATGCTCCTGTGCGGGTCGGGTGGGTGCGGACCGGGTCAGTCCACGGTGATTTTCTGCTCCTTGATGGTCTTGGCCCAGGTCGCCGACTCCCGCACCAGGTCGGCCGCCAGCTCGGCCGACGGCAGAAATGCCGGAACCGCGCCTTGCAGATTGGCCGAGCGGATCACCTCCGGGTTGGTCAGTGCCGCGCGCACCGCTTCGGTCAGCTTGTCCACGATGGGGGCGGGTGTACCGGCGGGGGCCAGCAGCATCAGCCGCGGTGCGACGCTGAAGCCGGGCAACGCGTCGGACATCGGCGTGACGTTCTCGGCGCCAGGCAGGTTGACATTGCTCATCATCGCCACCGCCTGCAGCTTTCCGGCCTTGGACTGCGAGATGCCGGCGGTGGCGCTGACGACGCCGAACGGGATCTGGCCGCCGATCACGTCCGGCACGATCTGCGATGCACCCCGGTACGGCACATGCACCACGAAGGCGCCGGTCTGGCCCTTGAGCATCTCGAAGCCGAGGTGCTGCACCGTGCCCACGCCCGAGCTGGCGTAGGAGTATTTGCCCGGGTTGGCCTTGAGCAAGCCGATCAGTTCCTTGGCGTTCTTCGCCGGTACGTTGTTGCCCGCCACGATCATCAGCGGCGAATAGAACAACCCGGCCACCGGCGCAAAGCTCTTGATCGGATCAAAACTCATGCTCGGTTGCAGATGCTGGGCGATCAAGAGGCCACTTTCCCCGAGCAACAGCGTGTATCCGTCCGGTGCGGCTTTTGCCACGGCATCGCCGGCGATCAGGCCCGCGGCTCCGGCGCGGTTCTCGACCACGACCTGCTGGCCGAGCTGGGTCGACAGGTGGGGTGCCAGCAGGCGCGCCATGGTGTCGACACCGCCGCCGGCCGAGTAACCCACCAGGATGCGGACCGGTTTGGTCGGGAACGACTGCGCTTGGGCCGAGACGGTCAAGCCGAGCAATGCGGCCAGCACCATGCCGCGGCGTGTCAGTGTGTTGAAAATTTTCATGCTTGTCTCCTGTTGGATGTGAATACGGCGCCCGTCAAGGTGACGGGCTTGGATGGAAATCAGGCTTTGCCCACGCCCCGCGAGCCGGGCCGCTTGGCGAGTTCTGCGACCCGCTCCGGGTTGGGGGCAAACCCCAGGCCCGGACGGGTGGGCAGTCGCAGCACCCCGTTCGACGGCTCGGGCAGGTCGTCGTAGACCAGCTTGCAGCACTGGACCGCGACCGAGTGGTACTCGACCAGCGAGCCGTTCGCCAACCCGGCGTGCAGGTGCATGTTGTGGTGGGGCCAGGCGCCGCCGTTGGCAAAACGCGTGTTGAAGGCGCTGGCCATGCCGGCAATCCGGCCGCACTGCGTGAACCCGCCGGAAATGCAGGCATTGGGCTGCACCACGTCCACGGCCTGGGCTACCAGCATGTCGCGGAAGCGGCTGGCCAGGCCTTCGTTCTGGCCGGCGGCCAGCGGGATGGCGGTCTTGGAACGCAGCTTGACCAGGTTGGGGATGTCGTTCTGAGACACCGGCTCCTCGAAGAATGCAATGTTGCAGGGTTCGAGCTGCTGTGCCAGCTTGAGTGCGTGGAAGTAGTCCAGGCTGCAGTTCGCGTCGATGTAGATCTCGACCTCCGGCCCCACGGCTTCGCGCACGGCGCGGATGCGCTGCACGTCCTCGGTGATGACCTCGGCCAGGGGACGGGGCTCGTCGCGCCGCTGCAGTGCGTGGTGACCGACCGTCATCTTCAGGCGGCTGAAGCCGCGTGCGACCCATTGCCTGGCGGCCTGCGCGAGCTCGTCGCGGTCGAAGAAGGCGAACCCGAAGGTGGCGTAGACCGGCACCTGGTCGCGCGCGGCGCCCAGCAGCTTCCAGCAGGGTTCGCCGTAGGCCTGTCCCTTGATGTCCCACAAGGCAATGTCGATCGCGGCAATGGCATGGCTGGCATAACCCGATTGGCCGCGCGGCGACAGCAGCCAGTACATCCGCTCCCAGATCTGCTCGTGGCGCAATGGGTCCATGCCGACCAGCGTGTGGGCGGCGATGTCGTTGACGATGGAGCCGATGACCTCCTCTTCAGTGATGGCGGTCAGGCCGGTGCCCACCAGGCCGGTGTCGGTTTCAATGCTGACCAGACACATCGACAACGAGGTGGTCTTGGTGCGACCGTTGATCTCGACCGAGACCGGCAGGTTCAGGGGAGTTGCGTGCACGCGGGTGATTTTCATGAAGCTCGGGTGCGCCCGACAAGCGCCAGGGAAAGGTGAGCGCAAGCTTAGGGGCGGCTGCCGCGTGCAGCAAGAATCTGCGCCGAAAGCGGCCTTCGGAAAACGCGAAGGCCAGCAGGCATGGGTGCGCCCGGCTGGCGCGCGCAAGCAACGTGCTCAGCGGCTGGCAGGGGCCAGCAATACCTGCATCAGATGCCGGGTCGCGGCCGTGGGCGCCACACCTTCGCGCAGGGCCAGCCGATGCGTGCGCCGGGCCCAGGGGTCGGACAGGGCAATGGCCTTGATCGGCAGGCCCGCCAGTTGCGGCGCCAGCGCTTCGATGGGCAGCACGCCCACGCCGAGGCCGGCGGCGACCATGCGGCAGATCGCATCGAAGCTGCGCATCTGCATGCGCATCCGGATGGGTTGCCCGATCTGGGCGGCGACCGCGGTCAGCCGCGTGGTGAGTGCGTTGCCGTCGGTCAGGCAGATGAAGTCCTCGGTCAGGGCGTCCTGCAGGGCGACTGCGGTGCGCTGCGCCAGCGGGTTGGCGTCCGGCACGATCAGCACCAGGGTGTCGCGCGCCAGGTCCTGGAATTGCAGCCCCATCAGCGGGTGTGCGATGTCGACGATGCCCAGGTCGGCCCGCCCGTCGAGCAGCGCCAGCGGAATCTCGGGACTGGGCCGCTCTTCGACGTCGACCCGGATCTGCGGATGGCTGCGCGAGAACTGCATCAGCCGCTCGGGCAGCAGTTCGAGGATCGACGAGGCATTGGCCAGCACCCGCACGTGGCCCTGCAGGCCCTGGCTGTAGTCGCGCAGGTCGACCGTCAGCCGGTGCGCGTCGGCCAGCAGCTCGCGGCTGCGCTGCACCAGCATGTGACCGGTCGGCGTGAGCTGCACGCCGCGCGAGGAGCGCTCGAAGATGCGCACGCCGGTGGTGGTCTCGAGCGCCGAGATCCGGGCGCTGGCCGCGCCCAGCGCGAGTTGTACCCGGTCGCTGCCGGCGCTGATGGAGCCGCAATCGGCCACGGCCACGACCAGTCTCAGCGTGACGAGATCCATCGGCGAGTGGTTCATGGGCGGCGGCTGTGCATGGGCTCGGGGCATGTTACCGCGACGGTTCGCGCTGTATCCATGAAACGGGGGACGCCTGACGGTGTCGCACCCGATGCCGCCCCTAGCATGCCGGCATGCATCCCGCCACCTGGCATCGCCCCGGCGCAGCAGCCGGGTTGTTGCCGGCGCTGCTCGGCTGGCTCGGCGGTTGCGCGCTGCAACTGGCTCAGCCCGTGTTGTGGCCCTGGTGGTGTTATGCCGCGCTCGTGCTGGGGGGGGTGCCGGGATGGTTGGCTTTGGCGCGCACGGGGTGGGGCGTGCGGCCGGCGCTGCGCCATGCCTGCCTGGCATGCCTGGTTGCCGCGCTGGCGTTTGGTCAGGTCGGTCTGCGCGCCGTGTGGTTCCATGCGAACCGCCTGTCGCCGGAACTGGAAGGCCGCGACCTGCTGCTCACCGGCGTCGTCGCCACGATGCCGCAGCAAGGCGCCAACGGCCTGCGTTTCCAGATGCGGGTCGAATCGGCGCAGGTCGACGGCGTGGCGGTGCCCGTGCCGCCCCGGATACAGCTGGGCTGGTATGCAGGGTATGGTGTCGACGCAATGCATGGCGCCGGCGGCATGCCGGCGTTGTGGGCCGGCCAGCGCTGGCGCATGGTGGTGCGATTGAAGGCGCCGCACGGCAACAGCAATCCGCATGGCTTCGACTACGAGTTGTGGTTGTGGGAACATGGCGTGCAGGCCACCGGATACGTGCGCGACAGCGCTGCCGCGTGGGGGCCGCAACGCCTGGCTCAGACCGGCCGCCATCCGGTCGAATGGTTGCGCCAGCGGGTGCGCCAGCGCATCGACGTCCGCTTGTCCGAGGCTCCCCAGGCCGGCTGGATCACGGCCCTGGTGACCGGCGACCAGAACGCGATCGACCGGGCCGACTGGGATGTGTTCCGTGCCACCGGCGTGTCCCACCTCATGAGCATCTCGGGCCTGCACGTGACCATGTTCGCCTGGCTGGCGGCGACGCTGAGCGCCGCCCTGTGGCGCGCCAGTGCGCGCCTGTGCCTGTGGTTCCCGGCGTCGCAAGCCGGATGGATCGGCGGTCCGGCACTGGCCCTGGCTTACGCGGTTTTCAGTGGCTGGGGCGTGCCCGCGCAGCGCACCGTGGTCATGCTGGCCGTGGTCTGCCTGCTGCGCCTGTCCAGCCGCTCCTGGCCCTGGCCGATGGTCTGGTTGCTGGCCGGCGTGGCGGTATTGCTGATCGACCCCTGGGCGCTGCTGCAGCCCGGGTTCTGGCTGAGCTTCGTTGCTGTCGGCGTGTTGTTCGCCTCCGGCGATCGCGCCCTTGGTCAACCGGCGTCCGCATGGCATCGCCTGCGCGCGTTGCTGCGCGAGCAATGGATCATCACGCTGGCGCTGACGCCGCTGGTGCTGCTGTTGTTCGGCCAGGTGTCGCTGGTCGGTTTCGTCGCCAACCTGTTCGCCATCCCGTGGGTCACCCTGCTGGTGACGCCACTGGCCATGCTGGGCACCGTGTTCGCGCCGACATGGGACCTGGCGGCGTTGGCCGTCGCCGTGCTGGCGCGGGTGCTGGCCTGGCTGGCCGGCTTCCCGTTCGCGACGGTGTCGGTGGCGAGCGCACCGTTCGCCGTTGCGGCGGCCGCGGTGCTGGGCGGTGTGCTGGTGTCCATGCGGCTACCGGCGGCGCTGCGTATGGCTGGCGCCGCCCTGGTGCTGCCGGTGCTGTTGTGGCAGGCGCCGCGTCCCGAGCCCGGCCGGTTCGATCTGCTGGCGGTCGATATCGGGCAGGGCAATGCGGTGCTGGTGCGCACCGCCCGCCATGCGTTGCTGTACGACGCCGGTCCGCGCTACTCGCGCGACAGCGACGCCGGCCACCGGGTGCTGGTGCCGCTGCTGCGTGCCCTGGGCGTGGCGCCCGACCTGCTGGTGCTCAGCCACAGCGACAGCGACCATGTCGGCGGCGCTGCCTCGGTGCTGGACATGTATCCGGGCATGGCGCTGACCGGTTCGATCGCGCCGGACCATGCGCTGTGGGACTTGCGCGCGGGGCGGCGCTGCGCGGCCGGCCAGCGCTGGCACTGGGATGGCGTGGAGTTCCTGGTGCTGCACCCGCGGCAGGCGGACTACGCGCGGCGTGGCAAGCCCAATACCGTGTCGTGCGTGTTGCGGATCCGCTCGGCCGCGACCCGGCACGCGCCGGTGGCCACGGCCTTGCTGGCGGGCGACATCGAGTCGGCGCAGGAACAACAACTGGTGACGGACCGGGCCGACCTGCGCGCCGACCTGCTGCTGGTGCCGCACCATGGCAGCAAGACCTCCAGCAGTGGCGCCTTCCTCGATGCGGTGCGGCCGCGGGTGGCGCTGGTGCAAAGCGGCTACCGCAATCGGTTCGGCCATCCGGCGCCGGAGCCGATGGCGCGTTACCAGGAGCGCGGCATCGACGTGTTCTATTCGCCCCATTGTGGTGCCATGGCATGGCGCTCCGAACGTCCGTCTGTGGTTTCCTGCCATCGGCTCGCACAGCCGCGCTACTGGCAGCATCGCGCCGACGGCCAAACCCGGTTCTAATGGACACGGGCATACCCGCTGTGGGTACGGCCCGAAAGTTGCTAAGCTTGCCGGGAAGCCAAGTCCTGTGCGTGTGTCGGAGGCCATCGCCTTCGTCGCCGGACGGACCCCGGCCTGCCTGGAGACACCGGACCATGATGAAATTCGACGAGATGTACACCTCCTTGCCCTACGAGTTCTTCTCGGGCGGCGAGAAGATCCGCGACCACTACAAGATCTACGACGAGTGGCTGGCACGCCAGCCGGGCGACATGATGGCGACCCGGCGCGAGGAGGCCGAGGTCATCTTCCGCCGCGTGGGTATCACGTTTGCCGTATACGGCGACAAGGACGATACCGGGGCCGGCCACGAACGCCTGATTCCGTTCGACCTGATACCGCGCATCATCGCGGCGCGCGAATGGGATGCGCTGGAGAAGGGCCTGGCGCAACGCGTCACGGCGTTGAACCGCTTCATCCACGACTGTTATCACGACCAGGAGATCTTCAAGGCCGGCATCGTGCCCAACGACCAACTGGTGGGCAATGCGCAGTTCCGCGAGGAGATGGTCGGGGTCGACGTGACCGGCGGCATCTATTCGCACATCTCGGGGGTGGACATCGTGCGCGCGGCCAATGCCAAGGGCGAGCCCGAATATTTCGTGCTTGAGGACAACCTGCGGGTCCCCAGCGGCGTGAGCTACATGCTGGAGAACCGCAAGATGACGATGCGCCTGTTCCCCGAGCTGTTCAGCGCGCACAAGGTCGCTCCGGTCGCGCATTACCCCGACCTGCTGCTCGAGACCCTGCGCGAATGCAGCCCCGAGACCACCGCCGAGCCGACCGTCGTGGTGTTGACGCCGGGCATGTACAACAGCGCCTACTACGAACACGCATTCCTGGCCCAGCAGATGGGCGTGGAACTGGTGGAAGGCCAGGACCTGTTCACCCGCGACCAGTTCCTGTACATGCGCACCACGCGCGGGCCCAAGCGGGTGGACGTGATCTACCGCCGGGTCGACGACGACTTCCTGGATCCCAAGGTGTTCCGGCCGGATTCCACGCTGGGTTGTCCCGGCCTGATGGACGTCTATCGCGCCGGCCACGTGTCGATCTGCAATGCGGTCGGCACCGGGGTGGCCGACGACAAGTCGATCTATCCCTACGTGCCCAAGATGATCGAGTTCTACCTGGGCGAGAAACCCTTGCTCAACAACGTGCCGACCCTGATGTGCCGCAACGCGGACGACCTGTTGTATACGCTGGACAACCTCAAGGACCTGGTCGTCAAGGAGGTCCACGGCGCGGGCGGCTACGGCATGCTGGTCGGCCCGGCCGCGACCAAGGCCGAGCTCGAGGAGTTCGGCAAGTTGCTGCGCGCCCATCCGGAGCGCTACATCGCGCAGCCGACGCTGAGCCTGTCGAGTTGCCCGACCTTCGTCGAAAGCGGCATCGCCCCGCGCCACATCGACCTGCGCCCCTACGTGCTCAGTGGCAAGAAGGTGCAGATGGTGCCGGGCGGCCTGACCCGGGTCGCGCTGAAGGAGGGCTCCCTGGTGGTGAACTCGTCGCAGGGCGGCGGCACCAAGGACACCTGGGTGCTCGAGGAATGACGGTCTGCGATGCGCACGACCCTGCACAACCGGGAATAACGAAGGAGCGACCATGCTGAGCCGAACCGCCGACCACCTGTTCTGGATGTCACGCTACACCGAACGGGCCGAGAACACCGCACGCCTGCTCGACGTGAACTACCAGACATCGCTGCTGCCGCAATCGGACGCCGTCGCGCTCGTGGGCTGGCAGGGCCTGATCAGCATCAGCGAGCTGATGCCGGCCTACACCGAGAAATACGGGGCGGTCAACGCCCGTGACGTGATGGACTTCATGGTCAAGGACGAGACCAACCCGTCGAGCATCGTGTCCTGCCTGACCGCGGCGCGCGAAAACGCACGGGCAGTGCGCGGCACCCTGACGACCGAGGTCTGGGAGACCCAGAACCAGACCTGGCTCGAGGTGCGGCGCAACCTCAAGGCCGGCGTGTTCGAGCGCGATCCGGCGGCGTTCTTCGAGTGGGTCAAGTTCCATTCCCACCTGTCGCGCGGTGTGACCGTGGGCACCATGCTGATGGACGAGGCGCTGCATTTCATGCGCCTGGGGACCTTCCTGGAGCGGGCCGACAACACGGCGCGCCTGATGGACGTGAAGTTCCATGCGGTGCAGAGCGACTTCTACGGCGCGGCCAGCGAGAAGGACCAGGAATACGATTTCTACCACTGGAGCGCCATCCTGCAGAGCATCTCGGGTTTCGAGATCTACCGCAAGGTCTACCGTGACGTGATCAAGCCCGAGCTGGTGGCCGAACTGATGATGCTGCGCCCGGACATGCCGCGTTCGCTGCTGGCCAGCCTGAACGAAGTCGTCAACAACCTGGGCCTGCTGGCCACGGAGCGTTCGAGCGACACGATGCGCCGCGCCGGCAAGTTGTGTGCCGAGCTCAAGTACGGGCAGATCGACGAGATCCTGGCCACGGGGCTGCATGCCTACCTGACGCAGTTTTTGGATCGGGTCAACGACCTGGGTTCGCACATCAGTCGCGATTTTCTGGTTCCTCTGCCGAACTGAGCTTGCTGCGCTGCCGCGGCCTGCAGGGCCGTCCGCTGGTATGCCTGCACCAATCAGGGGCAGAATGCGAGGCGAGACACCCTGATTCGATGGCCTTTCAATCCTATTTGCGGCGAACCCCGTCATGACGCAGGCTGCAGCTGCGGCGACCGATGCGGACCTGCTCATGCGCGACGAGCAGGTTCGCCAGCATCGGTTGATCCTGCCCGCCGCCGTGGTTGGCAGCAGCTTGCTGGGCCTGATCGTGGCCGCAGTCCAATCCCGGGTCGTCGGCCTGGCGCCGGCCGCGACCTGGCTGCTGGTGCTGGCCGTGGCACTGGTGGCCCGGATCTGGGTCTACCGGCGGCATCAAGGCTCCGACCCCGAGCATCGCCAGGCGCAATTGTGGATCGGGCGTTACCGGCTCGTGTCCTTGGCGCATGGTGTGGTCTGGGCCCTGGCGGCCTACTGGCTGTTCCCCCCGGCCTCGTTGGCGCACCAGTTGTTCCTGGTGTTTGCGCTGGCGGGCATCTGCGTCAGTTCGTTGTCCGGTTACGCGTTCGATCTGCGCGCCGCATTGTGGTTCAGCCTGCCGGTGACGCTGGCGTGGGTGCTGCGCCTGCTGACGCTGGACAACGACACCGGCATGATGATGGCGGCCATCGGCGTGTTGTTCATCCTGTACATGCTGGCGATCGCTGCGCGCGCGAATCGCACGATGCGCGAGGCGGTCATGCTGCGCGCGGCACAGGCGGCGCAACTGGCCGACGTGCATCGCAGCCACGCGCAGATGCAGCAGGCCGAGGCGCTGGCGGACCTGGGCAGCTTCGTGCTCGATTGGCAGGCCGGCACCCTGCATTGGTCCGATGGCCATTTCCGCGTGTGGGGGCTGAAACCGGGCAGCGTGGTGCCCGATCGCGACCTGTTCCTGGCCGGCGTGCATCCGGACGATCGGCAGCGCATCGCGGCGCAACTGCAGCAGGCGATCGACACCGGTGCCGTGCCCGATTGCCGCTACCGGGTCTGCTGGCCGGACGGGCAGGTCCGCCATGTGTTCGCGCGCAGCGAGATCCTGCGCGATGCGCAGGGCCACGCCATTGGCCTGAGGGGAACGGTCCAGGACGTCACGCAGCAAACCTTGACCGAAGCCCGGCTGCAGGAGCAGCAGCAACTGCTGTCGGTGATGCGGCAGACCACACAACTCGGGTTCTGGTTCGTGGGTCGGGACGGGCGCACGACCGGGGTCAACCCGGCCTTGCAGACCATGCTTGCCAGCTCCGAGGCGGCGTTGATGGACGTGGACATCCTGGAAAGGGTGGACGCGCCGTATGCGCAACGCTTGCGCCACTGCCTGGCCGGAGCCCATGGCGCCGGCGATGCCGGCGCGCTGGTCGACGTCTCCCGTGCCGACGGCAGCGTGGTGCATTGCCTGGCGCACGAGACGGCCCTGGTCGATGCGGCGGGGCAGGTGAGCGGCCTGCTGGTGACGCTGTCCGACCTCAGCGCCATCGAGCGTGCCCGTGCGGCGCAACATGTGTCGGAGTTTGTCGTCAACTCGGTGCGCGACATGGTCAGCGTCACCGATCTCGACGATCGGTATCGTTTCGTCAACGATGCCTGGTGCGCGCGTCATGGGGTACGGCGCGAGGACGTGCTGGGGCGCACGATCGCCGAGGCAATGCCGGTGGTGATGACGGCCCGTCGCAACGAGGCGCTGCGGCGCTGTATCGCGGATCGGCAGATGCAGATGGTGCGGGCCGAAGTCGACTACCCGCAACTGGGCCGGCGCACGATGGAAACCACCATGACGCCGTACCTGACCAGCGACGCGGACGTGCGCGGCGTGGTTGCCGTCACGCGCGACGTGACCGAGCAGGAACATACACGCGCTGCGCTGTCGCAGAGCCTGGAGAACCTGCAGCGCATCTTCAATGCGACCACCGACGGCATGTTCGCCTACGACGCGGCCGACCCGACTGGCCGGCTGCTGTTCGCCAACGACCGGCTGTTCGAGATGTGGCAGTTGCCGGCGCGCGCGGCGCATGCGGTGACGCGGGCCGACGTGATGCAGGCCGCGGGCAAGTTGTTCGTCGATCCGCCGCTCGAGTTCGCCCGCATCGAGCGCATCCTGGCGTCGGACGAACCGCACACCGACCGGCTGGAGCTGCGCGACGGCCGTGTGCTGGAGCGGCACAGCGTGCCGATGAAGAATGCATCGGGCCCGACCCGGGTCTGGATCTTCCGCGACATCACGCTGCAGGAGCAGGCGGTGGAGGCGCTGCGCGCCAACGATGGCCAGCAACGCGCGCTGATGGACGCGTTTCCCGGTTATGTCAGCGTCATCGACCAGGACTTCGTCTACACCTATGTCAATGCGCGCATGGCGGCGTTGTTCGACCTGCAGCCGGCGGAGATTGTCGGGCGCCGGGTGCGGGACCTGATGGGCGAGGAACAATACCGCCAGAACGTGCGCGAGATCGCGCGGGTGCGCGCCGGCCAGCGGGTCGCCGTCGAGCAGCGGTTCGAGGCCACCGACCGCCGGCCCGAGGTCTACCTGCAGGTCACGCTGGTGATGGGCGCCAGGGGCACGGGCGGGTTGCAGCGTTATTACGCCTTCGGCATCGACATCACCGAACTCAAGCGGGCCGAGGTGGCGCTGCGCGCCGCCAAGGACGACGCCGAGCGCGCGGACCGGGCCAAGAGCGCCTTCCTGGCCAGTGTCAGCCACGAGTTGCGTACGCCGTTGAACGCCATCCTCGGGTTCTCGCAACTGCTGCGTGCCGATGCGCAGGGCACGCCGTCGGCGAGCGAGAACGCCGGCGAGATCGAACGCGCGGGCCGGCACCTGCTGTCGCTGGTCGACGACCTGATCGACCTCGGCGGCGTCGAGGCCGGCCACCTCGAGCTGACGATGGAGCGGCTCTCGATCGAGACCGTCATCAACGAGAGCCTGTCGATGGTCGCGCCGCTGGCCGCCAACCAGGGCATCCGCATCGTGTTCGAAGGCGGCAACGCGCGCAACGCCGTGGTGCTGGCTGACGCGGTGCGCCTTCGCCAGGTCGTCATCAATCTGCTGTCGAACGCGATCAAGTACAACCGGCCCGAAGGTTCCGTGCGTGTCTCGTGCCAGCGCCAGCCTGCGGATGCGGACAACCGGGGCGCCCGGATTCGCATCGCGGTCACCGACACCGGCAACGGCATCTCGCCCGAGATGGCCCACCAGGTGTTCTCGGCGTTCGAGCGCCTGGGTGCCGAGCGCGGCACGATCGAGGGCACGGGCATCGGTTTGTCGATCTCGCGTCGGCTGGTGGGGGCGATGGGCGGCTCGATCGGTTACGAGAGCCGCATGCAGCAGGGCAGCACGTTCTGGGTCGACCTGCCGTCGCTGACGCCGGCCACCGCCAACGGGGCTACCGCCGACGGCAATGCGGCATCACGCATCGTTCAGCCGCTGTTGCACCGCGACCGCTCGCGCGTGCTGGTGGCCGAGGACTACGGGCCGAACCAGGCCGTGCTCAAGCTGCAGCTGTCCAGCCTGGGCTGCACGGTCGACATGGTCAGCGATGGCGTGGAGGCGCTGGCGTGCTGGAAGGCCAAGGCCTACGACCTGGTCCTGAGCGACCTGGACATGCCCCACATGGGGGGCCACGAACTGGCCCGTGCCATCCGCGGGCTGGAATCGGACGATGGCCGACGGGTACCGATCGTCGCCATCAGTGCGGCGGCCGTGGCCGGCGAACGCGAGCGATGCCTGGCCACCGGCATGGACGACATGCTGACCAAGCCGGTCTCGCTGGAGATGCTGGCGGCCATGCTGGGGCGCTGGCTGGGCGGCGTGCCCCAACCGTCGGCCGGAGCATCTGCGCCGTCGCGGGCCGGCACCGCGCCGATGCAAGCCGAACCGGCGGTGCTCGATCTCGATGCCTTGTATGCGGTGCTGGGCCGCGTCAGCACCGCGCAGGCCCGCTCGCTGCTGGCCACCTTCGTCGACACCGCCCGCAGTGGCATCGACCGGCTGGCCGCGGCCGATCCCGAACCGCAGGAACTGGCGCGCGAGATGCACCGCCAGCAGTCGTCTGCGCGTACCGTGGGGGCCCTGCGGTATGCTGCCCTGGCACAGGCGATCGAGCGGGACGCCCACCTGCGCGCAGGTGCGGAACTGGCGCCGTCGCTGCAGGCACTGGCCGAGGCCCTGGAGCAGGTGCGCCAGCGTGCCGGCGACGTGGATGTGATGGACGAGACCTCGATGCCGGCGCCGCTGCAGGTCGAGGCGCAGACGCAGGACCTGGTCGGATCGGTGCTGGTCGTGGACGACGACCCGGTGGTCCTGATGCAGATGCAGCAGATGCTGGCCGGCATCGGCATCGGCGAAGTGCTGACCGCCAGCAACGGTGTCGACGCCTTGTGGCAGATGAACGGCCGCCCGGCACCGCCCGATGTGGTGGTGTGCGACCTGAACATGCCCGAGATGGATGGCGTGGAGATGATCCGCCGCTTCGGACAAAGCGGCTTTCGCGGCGCGTTGATCCTGATGAGCGGTGCCGACGAGCAATTGCTCGCCACCGTCAGCAACCTGGCGCAGCTGCAGGGTCTGAGCGTGCTGGGCGAGATCCACAAGCCGGCCACGCCGCAGCAGATGATTGCGCTGCTGCACGCGTCGCTGCCCGATCAGGCCGCGCGGCAGCCGGCCGGCGGCCCATCGGTGCTGACGCCCCAGTCCATCCTGGCCGGTATCCGCAACGGCGAGTTCGGCATCTGGTTCCAGCCCAAGGTCCGGGCCGACACGCTCGAGCCCGTGGGCGTGGAGGCGCTGGCACGCTGGCAGCAGGCCGACGGCAGCCAGGTCTCACCCGGCCTGTTCATCGTCGCGGCCGAACGCGCGGGCATCATCGGCGAGCTGTCGGCGGTGTTGCTCGACACCGCATTGCGCGATGGCGCGCGACTGCACCGGGCCGGTCATCCCTTGTCGATTGCGCTGAACCTGTCGGCCTTGTGGCTGGACGACCTGAACCTGCCGGACCTGCTGCTGCAGACCGTGCAGTCGCAGGGCCTGCGGCCTTCCGACATCAACCTGGAGGTGACCGAGACCGGTGTCACCAAGGACATCCCGACCGCGCTCGACGTGCTCAGCCGCCTGCGCCTGAAGGGCTTCGGCCTGTCCATCGACGATTTCGGCATCGGCTACTCGTCGTTCGAGCAGCTCGGCCGGATCCCGTTCACCGAACTCAAGCTCGATCGCAGCTTCGTGGCCCGCGGCACCCGCGATGCCGCCGCGCGCGCCATCCTCGAAAGCAGCATGGCCATGTCCACCAAGATGGCCCTGCGCACGGTGGCCGAAGGTGTCGAGACCGAGGAGGAACTGGCGCTGGTGCGCGAGCTGGGATGCGACGAGGTACAGGGTTTCCTGATCGCCCGGCCGATGCCGGCCGAGCAACTCATCGCCTGGCTGCAGGAGCGCGCCGGCTGACAGCCGACACCGGTGTGCGTCAGCGTTCGAGTGCCTCGGCCACGGCGCGGCCGAGCTCGATCACCGCCAGTGCGTAGTAGCTGCTCCAGTTGTAGCGGGTGACCACGTAGAAGTTCTCCGTGCCGGCGACGTACAGCGGCTCGCCGCCGCCGTTCTCCAGTTCCACCAGGGCCAGCGGGCCGACATGCTGGCGGGCGGCGCCGTCGAGCACCGCGCCCTTGGCCGCCATCGCATCGGCACTGAATGTGGGCAGGATGTCGGGAGCCAGCAAGGCATCCAGGTCGAGCACGGCGGGGTCGAACCGCACCGGGTAATGGGTGGGCATGCCCTTGTTCCAGCCGAATGCGACGAAATAGTTTGCCACCGAGCCGATCACGTCGGCCGGGCTGTCGAACAGGTCGATGCGCCCGTCACCGTCGAAATCGATCGCATACTTGACCCAGCTCGACGGCATGAACTGCGGCATGCCCATGGCGCCGGCATGACTGCCGCGCAACTGCAGCGGGTTGGTGTCCGAGCGTTGCGCCAGCGACAGCAACTGCTCGAGTTCGTCCTGGAAGAACGCGCGCCGCTGCGCCGCGCGCGGATGGGCCTGCGGGAAGTCGAAGCTCAGAGTGGCAAGCGCATCGACGACCCGGAAGTTGCCGGTGTTGCGTCCGTAGATGGTTTCCACGCCGATGATGCCGACGATGATCTCGGCCGGCACCCCGAACACCTGCTCGGCATGTTCGAGCGCGGCCCGGTGGGCCTGCCAGAACGCGACGCCGGCGCGGATCCGCACGGGATCGATGAAGCGGCTGCGGTAGACGCGCCAGTTCTTCGGGGTTCCGCTGGGTGCGGGCAAGACCCAGCGCGTGACCTGCGGCAGCAGCCGTGCCTGGCCGATGATGCTGCGCACCCAGTCGCGGTCGAGGTTGCGGCGCTCGGCGATCTCGTCGGCGATGCGCATCGCGTCGGCGCGATCGGCGTACAGCATGGAGGCGGCGCTCGCGCCGGCCTTGCGCTTGCTCTTGGGTTGGGCCGCCCAACTGCCGGACAGGCCCAGTGCCAACGCGATGCACAGGATCAGGGAAAGACGGGCTCGGGCGTGGTACATCAGCGTGGCCATGGTAACTGCCTGAATTCTCGCCGCAATGCGGCCAGGTCCGCGCCTTGCTGGCTGCGGGGGGCGTATCGCATCGCTTCCAGGCGCAGCAGCCAGCGGACGATCGCCTGCGTGCGGTCATCGTCCGGTCCCCAGCGCGCGCGCAGCAGATCGGCCATGGCCCGCGGCGGCGTGCTCGCGGCCAGCGGGGCGTTGTCGGCGGCGAGTCGGCGCCGGGCATCCCGCAGCAGGCGCAGCCACGGGTCGTGCCGGCTGCGCTCCCACAAGGTCCAGGCAGCGCCGACCAGGCTGGACAACACGATCAGCGCCAGCAACACGTAGCCCAGGTCCTCCCAGCTCGGCGATGTGAAGCCGATGCCCTTGAGCAGGTCCAGCTGCGTGGCCTGGCTGTAGTTCAGCACCCACTGGTTCCAGCGGTTGTTGACCGCTTCCCAGGCCGCACGCAGGTTGAACCAGATCGCCGGGTTGACCGACTCCATGGCGCTGGCGATCACGTTGCGCGGTGCGCTCAGGCGCTGCAGCGAGCCGATGCGCCCGGGCGAGACCGCGGCGGTCGGGTCGACCCGCACCCAGCCGCGGCCGGCCAGCCAGACCTCGGCCCAGGCATGCGCGTCGCTCTGGCGCAAGGTCCAGTACCCGTCCAGCGCATTGATCTCGCCGCCCTGGTAGCCGGTGACGATACGCGCAGGGATGTCGAGCGCACGCATCATGATCACGAAGGACGATGCGATGTGTTCGCAGAACCCGGTGCGCCGGTCGAACCAGAACTCGTCGGCGGTGTCGACGCCGTAGACGCCCGGCTCCAGCGTGTAGGTGTAGCCCCCGGTACGCAGCCGCTGCAGCACGGCCTCGATCAGCTGCGGTGCGTCGCCGGCCTGTTGTGCGTTGCGGCGCAACTCGG
The DNA here is from genome assembly GCA_027214345.1 of Comamonadaceae bacterium G21597-S1. Lineage (GTDB taxonomy): Bacteria > Pseudomonadota > Gammaproteobacteria > Burkholderiales > Burkholderiaceae_C > CAISIP01. Next base: position 4,284 of record JAPWHR010000026.1, on the reverse strand, counting down.
TGGCCCACTGCATGGTGCGTGGATTGAGACCGGGCGGCAGCTCCAGGTAGTCCTGCAGGGCCGCGGTACGCCGTATCGGTCCGGCACGGTAGTCGGTGTGGCTGCTGGCCGAATACCGCAGCAGGTCGGCCACCGGCCGGTCCGCCAGCCATTGCAGCTGGCGCGACATGCGCAGTTCCATGCCTTTGACCTCGGGCTTGTCCGCGGCGGCGTCGAGCACGAAAATCCAGGGCCGGTTGTGAGGTTCGAGCGTGACCTGGTAACGCACCGGCGCACCGCGCACCTGCAGGTCCGGCGCATCGCGCATGCGCTCGGGAAAGCGCGAGCGCAGCGGCACCCATTGGCGTCCCTGCTGGGTCGACAGCACCGGGCCGCGGAAATACAGCTCGTTCTGGCGCGGCACCGGATCGTCGAAGCGCACCCGCAACGCGATGCTGTCGTCCAGGGCCAGCTCGGCGATGGAGCCGACTTCCATCGTCGAGGACAGGCCGCTGCGCCCGGTCATGGCATCGCCCGGCATGCCCCACAGCGGCGCCAGGCGCGGAAACAGCATGAACAGCACCAGCATGATGGGTGCGCCCAGCGCGGCCATGGTCAGCGCGGTCGCGGCGGCCTCGCGCAGGGGCGGCTTGCCCACCGGCATGTGGGTGTTGACCAGCGCCGTCAGCAGGCCCATCAACGCGACCAGCATCGCGGCGGCCGTGGCCAGCGACTGCGAGAAGAAGAAGTTGGTCAGCATCGTGAAGAAGCTGAGAAAAAAGACGACGAAGGCGTCGCGGCGCGCGCGCAGCTCCAGCGTCTTGAGCGTGAGCAGCACGACCAGCAGCGTCACGCCTGCGTCGCGACCGAGCACGGTGCGGTGGGTGAGCACGGTCGCGGCGATGGTCAGCGCCAGCAGGCCCAGCAACCACCAGCGCGAGGGCAGCGGGCGCGCATGCCAGGCCAGCACGCCGCGCCAGGTCAGCACCGCCAGCGCGAGCGCCGAACACCACAGCGGCAGCCGGCCCAGCTGCGGCACCAGCACCCAGGCAATGACCAGCAGCAGGAACAGGGTGTCGCGGGTGTCGCGCGGCAGGTGGCGCAAACGCTCGAGCATCGTGTCAACGCCCCTGGCCGATGTGCGGCGCGGCCGCATCGGCCGTGCCATGGACGGCCAGCGCCTCGAGGCAGCGCCGCTTGTGCGCCTCGCCGCTGGCCGGCGCAATTTCGCGCGCGCCCAGCCGCAGGCCGTACTCCAGGTCCTGCTTGTCGGCGGCCAGCACCCAGGCGCACAGGCGCGCGATCGCGTGTTCGAGCGGGGCGCCGGCCACTGACGGCGAGGCGGCCACGCCGGTGTTGGCCAGGTCCAGCCACAAGGTGTGGCGCTGCGCCTGGTGGGTATCGCGGCTGATCAGCTCGTCGGCCTTGGCCAGCTTCTTCCATACGACCAGCTTGAGCGGGTCGCCGCGCTGGTAGCTGCGAACGCCGTCGAACTCGCCGCTGGCGCGTGCCATGCGGGCCGCGGCCGCGCCGCCGGAGCGGGGTTCACCCTCGGGCAGCGGCGGCGGCCAGGTCTCCGGCGCGGGGTAGACCAGCACCCGGGACGCCGGCCGCCAGAGGGTCCAGACCCGGAACGTGCCCAGCGGAAACCGTGTCTCGGCGGTGAGCGTCGGAATCGGCTGAAGGCCGCGGCGCGAGGGCTTGAAGGCCACATGGACCGTGGCGCGACCCTGGCCGGGCACATCGGTCCAGATCCAGTGCTCGTTGCCCAGCACGCTCAGGCCGATGCCATGGCGCACCCGCTTGCGCGTGCTGACCAGGTCGATGCTGATCGTGGTGTTGCTGCCCATGAAGCCGGGTTCGACCGGTTGCAGTTGCAGCGTCAAGCCGCGCAGGGTGCCGTGGCACAGGTGCATGCCGACCAGGGCGCTGCCCGCGAGCAGGAAGGTCAGCAGGTAGCCCAGGTTGAGCTGGTAATTGATCGAGCCCACCAGCAGCACCAGCAGCGTGGCCGCCAGCATGAAACCCGGGCGGGTCGGCAGGATGTAGACGTTGCGCTGGGTCAGCAGCGTGACGTCGCGCTGCGGCAGCCGCGACGTGAACCATTGGCGCACGCGGGCGCGGACATGGGCGAACGGGCTCCGCAACGGGTGGGGCAGGGTTTGCGCCAGGTCCATGGCGGTGGATCTTCTTTCTCAGGCCAGCGGCACGGAGTGCACCATGGCACGGACCTGTTCCACCGCGCCGCGACCGGCATCTCCGACCGGGATCAGCCGGTGCCCGATCGACTGCGGCAAAATGGCCTGCACGTCGTCGGGCGCCACGTAGTCGCGCCCGCAGAGCAGCGCCTGGGCCTTGGCGGCCCGGATCACCGCGATGCCGGCCCGCGGACTCAGGCCCTGCAGGAACCACTGGCCGGAGCGGGTTGCAGCGATCAGGTCCTGCACATAGTCGAGCAGGGCGTCCGATGCATGCACCTGCAGCACCCGTTGTTGCGCGTCGAGCAGGTCTTGAGGCGACATCAGCTGGTGCATCGAGGTCACAAGGTCGCGTCGGTCCCGGCCGGTCAGCAGGCCGCGTTCGGCGGCGCGGTCCGGATAACCCAGCGAGATGCGCATCAGGAAGCGGTCGAGCTGCGACTCGGGCAGGGCGTAGGTGCCGAGCTGGTCGTGCGGGTTCTGCGTGGCGATGACGAAGAATGGCACCGGCAGGGCGCGCGTCTCACCCTCGGCCGTCACCTGCTTTTCCTCCATGGCCTCGAGCAGTGCGCTCTGGGTCTTGGGGCTGGCGCGGTTGATCTCGTCGGCCAGCAGCACCTGCGCGAAGATCGGGCCCGGGTGGAACACGAAACTTTCCTTGCCGCGTTCGTAGATCGACACCCCCGACAGGTCGCTGGGCATCAGGTCGGAGGTGAACTGCACGCGCGAGAAATGCAGGCCGAAGCTGCGGGCCAGCGCATGGGCCAGTGTGGTCTTGCCGACGCCGGGCACGTCCTCGATCAGCAGGTGGCCACCGGCCAGCAGGCAGGCCACGCAGTCCTGGATCTGCGCCGATTTGCCGACGATGACCGTGTTAAGCTGATGGAGTACCTGTTCCAGTTTTTCTTGTGGATGCATGGCATGACGTTACCCGAAAATCCCGACCGTAATTCGACGCCATGAACAAGACCGGATACTTCACCCATCCGTCGTGCCGTCAGCATGAAATGGGTCGTGGCCACCCTGAATGCCCGGAGCGGCTCGATGCGATCGAAGACCGCCTGCTGATCTCGGGCCTGGATGTCGCCCTCGATCGGCGCGAGGCGCCCGCCGCGCCACTGGCCGACATCGAACTGGCCCATGACCGGATGTTCGTCGCGTCGCTGCGCGGCCTGACCGATGAGTTGCGCGACGAGATCGAGGCCGGAGGCCCGCAACACGCGCAGGTCGATCCCGATACCGCCCTGAACGTGTTCACCTGGGATGCCGCACTCAATGCCGCCGGCGCCGCCATTGCCGCCACCGACGCGGTCATGGCCGGCGAACTCGAGAACGCGTTCTGCGCCGTGCGCCCGCCCGGCCACCATGCCTGCCGCAGCCAGGCCATGGGTTTCTGCTTTTTCAACAATGTGGCGGTGGCGGCCAAGTACGCGCTGCAGCGCCACGGGCTCAAGCGGGTGGCCATCGTCGACTTCGACGTGCACCACGGCAACGGAACCGAAGACATCGTGGCCGGTGATCCGCGCATCCTGATGGTCAGTTTCTACCAGCATCCGTTCTATCCGCATGGCGGGTCGAAGTCGAATGCGGGCAACCTGGTCAACCTGCCGGTGCCAGCCTATACCAAGGGCCCGGAAGTGCGCGAACTGGTCGAACATGGCTGGATCCCGCGGCTCGAGGAGCACCGGCCCGAGATGATCTTCATCAGCGCGGGTTTCGACGCCCATCGCGAGGACGACATGGGCCAGATGGGCCTGGTCGAGCAGGATTACGCCTGGATCACGCAACGCATCAAGGACGTGGCCCGGCGCCATGCCCGCGGCCGCATCGTGTCCTGCCTGGAAGGCGGGTACAACCTCAGTGCGCTGGCTCGCAGCGTGGAGGCCCATCTGCGGGTGCTGGCGGACGTCTGAGGCTTGTGGCCCATCACCATTGATGTGCCGAAACGATGAGCCACAGTCCGTGTCGGGCTGCCGTCCAAGACTCGTCGGGCGAACAGCGCCGGTGGGATCAGGCCGGCGGGGTACTCTGCTCCGCGAATGTCCCCCGCGTCGGGCTGCGCCCGCCGCTCCTCCTTTATTTCGCTACGCAGAGCACCCCACCGTCC
>JAPWHR010000025.1 GCA_027214345.1 Comamonadaceae bacterium G21597-S1 | reverse complement strand
GGCCCGGCGCGCTCACTCGAAGACCCTCCGCGCTGCGCGCTGCGGGATTCGCGCTTGGGAACGGCCCGGCGCGCTCACTCGAAGACCCTCCGCGCTGCGCGCTGCGGGATTCGCGCTTGGGAACGGCCCGGCGCGCTCACTCGAAGACCCTCCGCGCTGCGCGCTGCGGGATTCGCGCTTGGGAACGGCCCGGCGCGCTCATGGCACGATGTCCAACATGGGCCCGTGTTGCTGCGCGCCGTACACGTCGCCGTCGCCGGGGCTGCCGGCCACGATGGTGCGGGGCAGGACATACTTGATCGCCTGGATCCCGGCCAGCAGGTGGCGCTGCACCTGGTGTTCCGCCAGGCCGTAGCGCGCCGCGACTGCCGCGCACGACAGCGCCGGGCTGCGTGCCGCCAGCGCATAGGCCTGCGCGTCGCGCAGGAAGACGTCGATCGTCAGCTGGGTCGGGCCGGCGTTCTTGCTGCGGATCACCTGCGCCAGCTCGGCCAGGGACTGCCGGGACGGTTCCATCATGGTCATCGCGCGGTAAAACCTCCGTCGGCGCACACCACCTGGCCGGTGATGAAGGCAGCGCGGCTGGACAGCAGGAAGCCGATCAGTTCGGCGATCTCGTGCGGCTCACCGAGCCGACCCATCGGAATGCTCTGCTCCATCGCAGCCAGCGCCTGCGCATCGGCGGTGACGGCGGACAACATGGCGGTCCGTACCGGGCCCGGGCCGACCGCGTTGACCCGGATGCCCTCGCCCGCCCACTCGAGCGCCAGCGACTTGACCATGCCATTGAGACCGGCCTTGGACGCGGCATAGGCCGCACCACGTGCGTGACCGACCAGGCCGATCTGGCTCGTGACCACGACCACGCTGGGCGCGTTCGCATGCCCCTGGCGCATGCGGGCGATCGCCGCGCGCGCAAGCAGGAAGGTCGCAGTCAGGTTCAGCTCCAGCGTCTGGCGCCACTCCTGCACGCGGGTGTCGTCCGAACCCTTCTTGAAGAAGATGCCGGCGCAGCAGGCCAGGCCGTCCAGGCCACCGAGGACCTGCGCCGCGCGCGCGGGCAACGCGACGCAACCGGCCTCGTCAAGCAGATCCTGCTCCAGCACCCTGGCGCCGGGCAGCATCTTGCCTACCTGGGCCGCCTGGCTGGCATCCTGCACCGCGGCAGCGACCCGGGCGCCGTATCGCTGCAGCAGCGACGCCGTCGCCAGGCCGATGCCGGAGCCCGCGCCGGTCACCAGCACATGCCGGCCGGCCAGTTCCGGCGCCAATGGTTCGAACGGTTCTCGCGACATCGGCTACAGGCCCAGGTAGTTCTTGCGCAGGTCCGGATCCCGTGCCAGCGCATCGGCGTCGCCCTGCATCGCGACGGCGCCGTTCTCGATGATGTAGCCGCGGTGCGCGATCGCGAGCGTCTGCACCGCGTTCTGCTCCATCAGCAGGATGGACTGGCCTTCGCGGTTCATCCTGACGATGAGTGCGAACATCTCCTCGACCAGCAGCGGCGACAGGCCCAGCGACGGTTCGTCCATGATCAGCAGCACCGGCTCGGCCATCAGGCCGCGCCCGATCGCCAGCATCTGCTGCTCGCCGCCGGACAAGGTGCCCGCCGACTGGCTGAAGCGCTCCTTCAGCCGCGGGAAGATGGTCACCACTTTCTCGAGGTTGTCGGCACGATGCGCGCGGCCCCGCACCAGGCTGCCGGTCTCCAGGTTCTCGCGCACGTTGAGGTTCGGGAACACGCGCCGCCCCTCGGGCACGTGGATCACGCCGCGCTTGACGATCTCGGTCGAGCTCAGGCCCACCAGTTCCTCGCCCTGGAACCGGATCGACCCGGAGAACGGCCGGTACAGCGCCGAGATGTTGTTGTTCAGCGTCGACTTGCCCACGCCGTTGCTGCCCAGCACCGCCACGATCTCGCCCTGGCCCACGTCCAGGTCGATGCCGCGCAGGATCTCGATGCTGCCGTAGCCGGCGTGCAATTGGCGAATTTCAAGCATGGGTCGCCTCCGCCGGTGTACCGGGTGCCGGCTCGGCACTGCCGCGACCGAGGTAGGCCTCGATCACGGCCGGGTTGTTCACCACCTCCTGCGGCGCGCCCTGGGCGATGATCTTGCCGTACGACAACACGTAGATGTGGTCGGACAGGCTCATCACCGCATGCATCACGTGTTCGATCAGCAGCACGGTGACGCCGCTGTCGCGGATCAGCCGGATGATGCCGATGATCTCCAGGATCTCCGTCGGATTGAGGCCGGCCATGACCTCGTCGAGCAGCAGCAGCTTCGGTCCGGTGGCCAGCGCGCGGGCCAGTTCCAGCCGCTTGCGTCCGGCCACCGTCAGCCCGGAGGCCGGCTGCGCCAGCTGGCCTTCCATGCCGACCCGGCGCGCGACCGCGCGCGCGTGTTCCCAGGCTTCGTGGCGGTCGTGGAACTGCTGGTAGGCGCCGACCGCAATGTTCTCGTGCACCGTGAGCTTGGCGAACGGCTGCGTGATCTGGAACGTGCGCACCATGCCGGCACGCGCGATCCGGTGCACCGGCCAGCCGGTGATGTCCTGGCCCATGAAATGCACCCGGCCGCCGCTGACCGGATGAAACCCGGCGATGCAGGCGAACAGCGTCGTCTTGCCGGCGCCATTGGGGCCGATCAGCGCCACGATGCGGCCCTGCTCCACCTGCAGGCTGGCGTCGTCCACCGCGCGCAGGCCGCCGAAGACCTTGCTCAGGTTCGATACCTGCAACATCATTTCTTTTTCCCCGGTTTGCCGCCACCACGCTTGCGGCTGAACAGGTCGATCAGGCCATTGGGAAGGAAGGCGATGATGACCACCAGCAAGGCGCCGTACAGCACCAGCGAAAGCCCCTGGATCTGGGTCAGCGTGCGGGTGACGTCACCGACCGCCGCCAACAGCACCGAACCCACGAGCGGCCCGTAGACGGTGCCGGCTCCGCCGATCATGCTCACCAGCAGCATCTCGATGGACTTGTCGGTGCCAAACGCGATCAGCGGATCGATGTACAGGAAATACTGGGCGAAGAAACACCCGCCCACGCCGCCGATGGCGCCGGAAATCAGCATGACCTTGACCTTCTCGGCGAACACGTTGATGCCCAGCGCCTTGGCCGAATCCTCGTTCTCGCGGATCGCCGCGAGCTGTGCGCCGAAACGCGAGCGCCGCAACCATTCGGCCAGCGCCACCGAACCGGCGGCCAGCACCAGGATCAGGAAATAGAAGCCGCTGCGCTCGGCGAACTGCAGGTTCTGCGCGCCGATGTTCATCGGGATCAGCAGGCCCAGGCCGCCGCCGGTGATGCCGATCGAGTTGCTGACGATACGCAGCACCTCGGCAAAGGCCAGCGTGATCAGCGCGAAATACGAGCCCTTGAGGCCGGCACGGAACGACAGCACCGCGATCACGCCGCCGACGAATGCGCCCGCCAGCGCCGCGATCGGCAGGCCCAGCCAGGGCGATATGCCCAGCCGCATCTGCGCAATCGTCGATGCATACGCCCCGACACCAAAAAACGCCACGTGCCCGAACGACAGCTGGCCGGCAAAACCGCCCGAGATGTTCCAGGACTGGCCGATGAAGGCATAGAACAGGGCCAGCACGCCAAAGTTGACCATGAAGCTGGACGGGAACACGAACGGGAACGCGATCGCCACCGCCAGCACCGACAGGTGCAGCTTCCACGCAATGGGTTTGAGATCCGACGGCGTCGTCGTGCTCATGACTTGGCTCCGAACAGCCCCGAGGGCCGGAACAGCAGGATCAGGATGAAGATCAGCGAGATGCCGATCTGCCCCATGCTCTCGCCCAGGAACAGGCCGCCGAAGGACTCGGTCAGGCCGATGATCAGGCCGCCGACGACGGCGCCCAGGAAGCTGCCCATGCCGCCGAGCACGACGACGGTGAAGGCCACCAGCACGAACACATGGCCGACGGTGGGCGACACGTAGAAGATCGGCATCATCAACGAGGCCGCCGCGCCCAGCGTGGCCAGGCCGATACCGTAGGAGATCGCGAAGATCCGGTCCACGTCGATGCCCACCAGGCGCGCGCCGACGCGTTCCTTGGCGACCGCGCGGATCGCGCGGCCGGTGTCGGTGCGCTGCATGAACAGGCCCAGCGCGGCGCACAGGCCCATGGCCACGGCGAACGAGATCAGCTTGGGCAGCGGCACGAAGGCCGGGCCCACCTCGACCATGGTGTCCGAATACGAGACCAGGATGGTGCGCGAGTCGCCCTTGAAGAACATCAGCGCCAGGTTCTCGATCAGGATCGACAGCCCAAGCGTCACCAACAGGATGTTCTCGTCCTTGCCGCTGGACAGGCGGCCGATCAGGCCCTTGTACAGCAGGTAGCCGAGCACGAACATCGCCGGCACCATGATGAAAATCGACAGATACGGGTCGATGCCCAGCAGTGTCAGCAGGTAGAACACGCCGAACATGGCCAGCATCAGCATGCTGCCATGGGCGAAGTTGATGATGTGCAGCACGCCATAGATCAGCGTCAGGCCGGATGCCACCAGCGTGTAGATGCCGCCCAGCAGCAGGCCGTTGATGGCCGCCGCGGCAATGATGTTCGCGTCCACGGAACCTCCTGGAGTTGGTTGCCGACCTGCGCTGCCGCAGCGCAGGTCGGCCGAGGGTCAGCCGCCAGGCTCAGCTCACGATTTCGGGCGCGGGAACACCGGCTTGGCCGACGCGAACTGCTCGGGCGCCACCACGTCGATGTCGACCTTGGACGCCTGCAGCAACGCACCACGGCCGCCTTCGTTCTGTCCGTTGACGAACTTGGTCGGGCCGTACGGCATCATGTCGGGGAACCAGGTGCTCGCGGCCAGTGCAGCGATGACTTTTTCCTTGTCGGCCGACGCGGCACGTTGCAGCGCGTCCGCATACAGCATGATGCAGTTGTACGACAGGTAGACCTCGAAGGTGAACAGTCCGCCCTTGGCCTCGACCTGCTTCTTCAAGGCCATGGCCTTGGCGCTGCGCGGATTGAACCAGTGATTGAAGTCCATCATGTACTGGGCCACGTCGGGTTGTTCCTTGACCAGCTTGTAGTTGAAGCCGCCGCCGAGCACGCTGAACATCGCCGCGACATCGACCTTCTGCTGCATCAGCGTGCGCGCCAGCAGCACGTATTCGTTCTGGTAGTTGCTCATGATCACCAGGTCGGGCTTGAGGCTCTTGATGCGCAGCGCGATGTTGGAGAAGTCGCGCGTGGGATTGGCATGCTTGATGGTCTCGAGCGGCTGGATGTTGATGCTCGGCAACTTGCCGCCCAGCAGCTTGGCCGTACCGGTACCGAACTCGGACTCCTCATGCACCAGCACGGCAGTCTTGGCCACGCCGCCGGCGCCCTTGTTGATGTCGCCCAGTGCCACGATGGCGTCGTCCACGCACTTGCCGAAACCAGGCTTGAGCCGGAACACGTTCTTCAGGCCGCGGTTGACGATCAGGTCGGACGCGCCCACGTCGATCAGGAACGGCGTGTTGTATTTGGCGGCCGCCTGGGTGGCGGGCAGTGCAATGCCGCTGGAGAAACAGCCCAGGTAGGCGGCCACGCCGTCCTGCTCCATGCGCTCGACCTCGCTCACGCCGACCTCGGGTCGCGACTGCGAATCCCCCAGCAGGGCCTCGAGCTTGGCACCGCCCATGGCCTTGATGCCGCCGGCGGCGTTAACTTCGTCGATCGCCAGCTGGGCACCCATGCGCGACTGGCCGCCGCTGTAGGCGAGACCGCCACTGACCGGATGCACCAGGCCGACCTTCACCGGCTTGGGCTGGGCCAGCAGCATGCCGGGAGCGCCCAGCACGGCGCTGGCGGCGCCAGCTTGCAGAATCAATCGACGCGACAGTGGGTGGGTGGTTTTCATGGGAGTCCTCACGGTGGTTGATGACAAGGGGTCGATGCGCCATTGTTCCATTGATAGAACAATTGAACTAGACTATGCACCGTTGGAACGGTGAAGTCAACTCCGGCAAAACCCGGTGTTCGAACCCGCCAGAAAGGCCACCCGATGGACCACACGGTGTACGACTATTCGGCCCTGCCCCGGCGCCCGCGCGCTGCCACGCCGGGCACGCTGCGCGCGTTCGTGGTGCTGTTGCTGGAGCACTGGGAGGCCTGCCCACCACCCGATGCGGTGCGCGATCCGCGCATGGTCGGCGAATTCGGCAGCTTCACGCCGGACTACCGCAGCTGGAGCCAGCGCGAATACGGGCTGCGCATCGGCCTGTTCCGGGTGCTCGACGCCTTGCGCGATGCCGGCATCCGGCCGGTCGTGGCGGCCAACGCCATGGCCGTGCAACGCCTGCCCGCGCTGGTGCATGCGCTGCAGGAGGCAGGTTGCGAATGGCTGGCGCACGGCATGGCCGCCACGCGCATGATGCATTCCGGCATGACGCTGGCCGAGCAGGAGCAACACATCACGCAGTGCATCGATACGCTGGCGCGGGCCACCGGCGTGCAGCCGCAGGGCTGGCTCAGCCAGGACTGGGGCACGACGCCGGATACACACACACTGCTGGCCCGCTGCGGCATCCGCTACACGCTGGACTGGTGCAACGACGACCAGCCTTATTGGCAACATGCCGAACCGCCGCTGCTGGCGATCCCGCTGTCGGCCGAATGGGACGACGTCCAATGCCAATGGCTGCGCCACATCGAGCCGCGCGACCATGCCGCGCTGGCCGCCAGCGCGTTCGAGCGGCTGCGCGCCGAATGCCGCGACGGCCGGCGCGACGCCGTGTTCGGGCTGTCCATCCACCCCTGGCTCAGCGGCATGCCAAGCCGCATCCGGGCCATGCGCAGCCTGCTGGCCGAGTTGCGTGCGGCCAACGACGTGTCATGGACCACGCCCCACGCCATCTTCACCACCCACACCGCGACAGGAGACACACCCGATGGACTATCTTGACCGCCTGAGCCGGTTCGCCGCCGAGTTGGACTTCGCGCGACTGCCCTCAAGGGTGCGCGAGCAGACGGCATGGATCCTGGCCGACTCCATTGCCGCCGTGGCGGGCGGCTCGGCCGAACCGGAACTCCGCGCGCTGGCCACGACCCTCGGCACCACGCCGGGGTCGGCCACGCTGGTGGGCCTGGGGCGCGGCGCGAGCGCCGACGTCGCCGCGCTGCTCAACGGCACGGCCGGCACCTTTCTCGAGATGGACGAGGGCAACCGCTTCTCGCGCGGACATCCGGCCATGCACGTGATCCCTGCCGCGCTGGCGCTGGCGCAGCAACGTGGCAGCGACGCCGGCAGCTTCATGTCGGCGCTGGTGGTCGGCTACGAGGTCGGCTCGCGCATCGGTGCAGCCTCGCGGCTGCGCGCCAGCATGCATCCGCACGGAACCTGGGGCACGATCGGGGCGGCAGCGAGCTGCGCGCGCCTGGCCGGCGAGACCGCGGCCGGCATGCGCAACACCATCTCCATCGGCGCCTCGCTGACAACTGCCACCTCCAAGCGCACCATGCTCGAAGGTGGCCTGGTCCGCAATACCTATACCGGCATGGCCAACCGCAACGGCCTGCTGGCATGGCAGCTGGGACACAGCGGCTTCAACGGCGAACACGACGGCGTGGCATCGCTGATGCAGGGCATCGTCTCCGAGCATTTCGATGTGGCCGAAGTGCTGCGTGCGCTGGGTGACGAATGGCACCTGGAACAGAACTATTTCAAGCTGCACGCGTGTTGCCGCTTCAACCACGGCACACTGGACGCGATCGACCAGATCGCCGCGCACGGACCACTGCCGGCCCCCGAGCGCGTGCGCGGCGTCGCGGTGACGAGTTACGCGTATGCGGCCGAACTCGACGACCCGGCGCCCCGCAACACCCTGGGCGCCAAGTTCTCGGTACCGTTTGCAGTAGCCACGCGCCTGGTCAACGGCAGCAGCGCGCTGGCCAGCTTCAGCTGGGACGCGGTGCGCGACCCGCGCGTGGCGGCGCTCGCACGCAAGGTGACGATCCGCGAAGACCCGGCCATGACGCAGCGCCTGCCCCATGAGCGACCGGCGCGTGTCGTGATCACGCTCGACGATGGCAGCACGCTGCAAGCCGAGGTCGGTGCCAACCGCGGCGACGACGCCCTGCCATACAGCCGTGACGAACTGCGCACCAAGTTCATGGACCTGACTACCCGCATCTGGCCCGCCGAGCACGCGCGAGCCGTGTTGGAGGCGACGCTGGAACTGGCGGGCGAGACCGGGTCATTGCCGCGCTGGACGACCTTGCTGGCCCGCGCGCCGCAGCAGTGAACCCTGGGTCGGCCAACCCACGGTGACCGGGGCAGGACCGCGGCTACGTCAGCCGGCAAACACCAGCTCGGCCGCCACCACGGCCCGGATGCGCGGGCCGAAACTGGTGATGTTCGACAAGGTCTGGTTGTGGTGCGCGACGATGGCCGGCGCCGCCAGGTGCGGCTTGTCGGTCGTGGTGTGTGCATCGGCGACCAGCGTCACCGGATAACCCAGCGCGGCCGCTCGGCGCGTCGTCGTGTCGACGCAGAACTCGCTCTGCATGCCGCAGATGACGACGTCGGTGATTCCGCGTTCGGCCAGCAGCGCCTGCAGCGGAGTGCGCTCGAAGGCATCGGGCGTGGTTTTGCGCAACAGCAGGTCGGTGGGAGCGACCTGCAGCGCCGGGGCCAGTTCCCAGGACCGTGAGCCGTGCACAAACCCCCCGCCGGCTGCCTCATGCTGGATGAAAACCACGGGCACTGCAGCGGCGCGCGAGCGCGCCGCGACGCCGTTGATGCGATCGATCACCCCTGCCGCATCGTGGCAGGCCTGCGTCCCTTCGGTGAGCGCACGTTGGACATCGACGATCAGCAATGCGGATGGCATGGGCAACACTCCGGTCGGGCGGGGGGGGGGTTGATACCGGCGCAGCGAGCCGGGCGATGGCGCGCGCGCGGGCACTGCCGTCGCGCGCGCGGGCACTGCCGTCGCGCGTGCCCGGGCTCAGCGCAGCAGCAGTGTCGGGATTGTCGCCGACCGCAGCAGGTCGGCGGTCTTGCTGCCGCGCAGCAGCGTGCGCCACGGCGAATGGGTATAGGCGCCCATGATGAGCAGGTCGATGTCGCGATCCTGCACCGCCTGCGCCACGACGACCTCCGCGTCGCCGGGCGCAATGTCGCCCTGGACCTCGAAGCCGGCCGCCGACAAGGTGTTGGTCGCCCAGGCCATCTGGCGTGCGCCATCATGGCGTGCCTTGCCGGACATCAGCAGCTGCAGCGGCAGGCCGCGGAACAACGGACTGCCGGCAACCAACTCGATGCCCCGTCGCGTGACCGCGCTGCCATCGAACGCCATCAGGATCCGCGTCGGCTCGCGAAACCCTTCGGTGACCGTGAGGATGGGCCGCTGCAAGGCGCGCGCGACCCGCTCGACATTGCTGCCGAGCTCCAGCGGAGCCGTGGCCGCGGACTCGCCGCGGCGCCCGAGCACGAACAATCGCACTCCGGACTGCTGGTCCTGCAGTGTCTCGTCCAGGTGGCCATGGCGCTGGCGCACGTCCACCTGCACGACATCGGCGGCCAGCGCGCGTTCGCGCAGGCGGTTCAGGAAGATGCGGCCCTGTTCGCGCGCGGCCTTGGTGCGCACGGCGTCATCGCTGGACAGCTGGTCGAGCAAATGCTCCTGTGCATTGGGCGTAAGCGCTCCGCTGTGGTCGTCGCTGTTGCCGATCTCCGGATGGCGATCGATCACGTGCAGCAGTTCGAGCGGCGCATCCATGCGGCGCGCGGCCCAGGCCGCATAGTCGGTCACATGGTCCGCATACGGCGACTGGTCCACGCAGGCCAGCACCTTGTTGTCGAGATTCATTGTGTCAGCTCCCGTCGCGGGCTCAATGGCCCATCAGCAAGTCGTCAGCGGAGTCCTTGTCGTGCACACCGAACTTGTCCACCATGGTTGCGCTGGCCTCGTTCAGGCCGATGATCTCGACGTCCGCACCTTCGCGCCGGAACTTGAGCACCACCTTGTCCAGCGCGCTCACGGCGGTGATGTCCCAGAAATGGGCGCGGCTCACGTCGATGCGCACGCGTTCGATCACTTCCTTGAAGTCGAAGGCGTTGACGAACTTGTCCGCGGTGGCGAAGAACACCTGGCCCATGACCCGGTAGGTGCGCTGGCGGCCCTCGTCCTCGGCCAGCGAACCCACGCGCAGGATCTGGCCGACCTTGTGCGCGAAGAAAAAGCCCGACAGCAACACGCCGGTGAGCACACCCTTGGCCAGGTCGTGCGTGGCCACCGTGACGGCCACCGTGGCCAGCATCACCATGCTCGAACTTTTCGGATGGTCGCGCAGGCTGCGGATCGAGCCCCAGTTGAAGGTGCCGATGGACACCATGATCATCACCGCCACCAGCGCCGCCATCGGGATCTGCCTGACCCAGTCGCCCAGGAAAACCACCATGATCAGCAGGAACAGGCCGGCCACCAGGGTCGACAGGCGGCCTCGGCCACCGGACTTCACGTTGATGACGGACTGGCCGATCATCGCGCAACCGGCCATGCCGCCGATGAAGCCGGTGGCGATGTTGGCCACGCCCTGCCCCACGCATTCACGGTTCTTGTCGCTGCGGGTGTCGGTCAGATCGTCGACGATGGTGGCCGTCATCAGCGACTCCAGCAGGCCGACGACGGTCAGCGTCAACGCGTACGGCAGGATGATGCGCAGCGTCTCGAGGTTCATCGGCACCTCGGGCAACAGGAACATCGGCAGACTGTCGGGCAGCTCGCCCATGTCGCCGACGGTCCGGATGTCCAGCCCCATCATCATCGAGACCGCGGTCAGCACCACGATGGTCACCAGCGGCGACGGCACGGCCCGGGTGAGATACGGAAACAGGTAGATGATGCCCAGGCCCGCGACCGTCATCGCATAGACATGCCAGGTGACGTCGATGAGTTCGGGCAACTGCGCCATGAAGATCAGAATGGCCAGCGCGTTGACGAAGCCGGTGACGACCGAACGCGACACGAAGCGCATCAAGGCCCCCAGCCGGACCCAGCCGGCAATGACCTGCAGCACGCCGGTCAGCACCGTGGCGGCCAGCAGGTATTGCAGGCCATGCTCCTTGACCAGCGTCACCATGACCAGGGCCATGGCGCCGGTCGCGGCCGAGATCATGCCCGGGCGCCCGCCGGCGAATGCGATCACGACCGCGATGCTGAACGACGCATACAGGCCGACCTTGGGGTCGACGCCGGCGATGATGGAGAAGGCGATCGCCTCGGGAATCAGCGCCAGCGCAACCACCAGCCCGGCGAGCAGGTCGTTGCGGACGTTCGAGAACCATTCGTCGTGCAGGGATTTCATGAGCAGGGCAACCGGAGATGAAGGGGCCGATCGCACGGGCAACCGACGGGTGGTGGACGATCAGCGGTACGACGGCTGGCGCGCATGCCATGTGTCCGTTGCACAGGTTCGCATGAGGCGGGCCGTCGCACCACGTCAGGGGCGACGGCATCGGGATCGCGACGATCGCCGCGTCCTGCGCGGCCATGCGGCGGTGGCGTCCGGCGCCGCAGAACCGTCACGACCGCAGGAAGCCGGGCCATCACCCGCCCCTGCGGAAAGCCGGCAATTCTAACCGGCACCCCGCGCGCCCCCGGCGCCGGATCAGAGGCCCTCGAGGATCACGACCGTGCGCTCGGCCGACTTCTTGCTGATCTGCAACACCTTCTGGTACTCGGCGGATTGGTAGAAGGCCTCGGCCTGGGCGACCGACGGGAAACGAATCAGAACCATGCGCGTGGGAGACCACAACGCAGACTCCTTGACCGACATCGGACCGCCACGCGCCAGGTATTCGCCGCCATGCTGCTCGGCCAGCGGCTTGGCCTGCAACTTGTATTGCTCATACAGCGCGGGATCGGTCAGGTGGGAATCGACGACAAGATAAGCGGACATGGGAACTCCAGCAACACGGGCCGGCACCACGGACATCGCGGCGGCACGGCGATCAGCTCAGCGAATTATCCCCGCTCATGTAGACCATCATGGTCCGGATGCGTCCGCCGCGCATGTGGAAGAAGTTGCAGTTGTGTTTCACCGTCGTCGCGCCCTGGGGCGACACGTTGCGCACCGTGAACTGGCTGGCGATGCGACCAGGCGGAGCGGCCACATGGTCGAAGTCGCCATGCCACACGCTGGCGTAACGCGCGAACAGTCGCTCGTACATGCCGCGGATCGCGTCGTCGCGGCCGCGGTATACGAGGTCGAAGGTGGCGATCGTGACCGTGGCATCGGCATCGAAACACGCCAGCGTGCCGGCCAGGTCCATGCGGTCGACGGCCGCGAAGTAGTGTTCGACCAGCGCTGCCAGGCGCCCACGATCGTCGTTGCCGCCGCTCATGCCGTCGCTCCCGCCGACGGCTGGAAACCCGCGTCCTGCAAGGCACGGAATCGCGCCAGCGCCTGGCGATGGGCCCGGCGCGCGGCGTCGGACCCCGGCTGGTCGAGGCGCGTTTCGGGCAGGAAATGCCCATGGTCGCGCCCCCGCACGCACAACGCGGACGGCTGTACCGCGCCCACCGGCCGCACGTGGGCCGGTATGTAGCTGATGGCGTACCCGATGCGCCGGTCGTCATGGCGGTTGGCCCCGGATGCATGCACCAGGTCGGTATGGTGCAGGGACATCTCGCCGGCACGCAGCGGCATCGGTGTGCCGACGGCCTCGTCGAATCGCCCGCTGATACCCTGCCCGCGCCGGATCATGTTGTCCGGACCGGGCCGGTCGTCGTGTGCAAGCGCGCCCCAGCGATGACTGCCGGTCAGCACCTGCATGCAGCCGGCCCGCTCCGACGCCTCGGACAAGGCCACCCAGGCTGTCACATGCTCGTGCGGCTCGAGGTAGAAATAGGTGCTGTCCTGGTGCCAGCGCACGAAGGTCGGTGACTGCGCCTCCTTCAGGAACAGCGTCGAGTGGTAGACCAGGATGTCCGGACCGATCAGGTCCTGCACCGCATCGAGGATGCGCGGATGGTGCACCAGCCGATCGGCCCAGGCGAACAGAAGGTAGGACTTGGACTTCTCCGGAAAGTCGATCGGCGCACCGCGGGCGCGCTCCCACGACTCGAGTTCGCCGCGCAGTTCGGCCACCTCGGCGGTATCGAGCACCGGCACCGGGAACACGTATCCGTCGCGGGTATATCCGCTCACCTGCGCGTCGTCGAGCAACCGCGGCATCACGTGCCTCCTGCCGGCATCGTGCGGGCTCCCGCCAGCATGGCTTCGAGCATGTCCAGCCGCGGATGCATGGGTTTCGGATAGGCGATGCGGCTGTGCCGGTATTCCAGCGCCAGCGCAGCCTCGGCCATCTTGTAGCTCAGCGGCCCGGGGTTGATCACCGGCACCGGCAGCCGCTGCGCCAGGTAGGCATGGGCCTGGTACATCGTGGTCGAGCCCAGGATCAACACCTCGGCGCCGTCCTCGGCGATCGCCTTGTGCGCCGCCTGCTCGAGCAGCGGGAACACCTCGTCTTCCTTGCCGCCCAGCAAGGCCTGGTTGTCCGGCGGCACCTCGATGGCGCGTACCGATGCACACTTGTGATGCAGCCCGAGTTCGTCCAGCGCCTTCTTGTACAGCGGCTTCCAGCGGCTGGCCATGGTCAGGATGGAGAAGCGGTCGCCCAGCATCAAGGCGGCAAGCATGGACACCTTGCCCGGCCCGAACACCGGTATGTCGAGCACCGAGCGCAAGGCGGCCACGCCGGAGTCGCTCATGGTGTCGATGCACACGGCGGCGAAACCCTCCTGCTGCGCACGGCAACCGGCCTCGAAGTTGGCGACGTCGGCGAGCACGAAGTCATGGTGGCTGGAGTAATTGGCCGGACCGGCCTTGACGGTGCGGAACTCGAACTGCAGGTCCGGACCGAAGTCCAGGCCGCCCAGTTGCTGCTGGCGCAGCAGCAGGTTGTCCTGCGACATGACGAAAGGCACGATGACCAGGATCTTGCGCATGACGGCTCCTCAGGCGGCAATCGGTGCGGTCAACTCGCCGAGCACCTGCTCGGTCGAACGGACCCGTCCGAACAGGCGCTGGAAATTGCGCATCGTGACCAGGTGCAGGTCCTCGTGCGTGGTGGCGCAGGCATCCTCGACCAGCGTCACCAGGTAACCCCGGTCGGCCGCCTCGCGCGCCGTGGTCTCGACACACATGTTGGTCGAGATGCCGCACAGATACAGCTGCTCGCAGCCCAGTGCGCGCAGCAGGCTGTCGATGGAGGTCGACGCGAAGGCGCCGATCGTCGTCTTGCGCAGCACGTGCTCGCCCGCACGCGGCTTGAGTTCGTCCAGGATCTCATGTTCGCGGCTGCCGACATGGTTGGAGAATTCGACGAACAGCTTGCGCATGTGGATCGGCGCGTCCGTCGCATCGGGCAATGCCGCGCCCACGGTCACATGCAGCACCGGACGACCGAGCGCGGTGCAGCGGTCGCGCAGTTGCCGCGTGTGCGGCAGCACCTGCCGCTCGATACGGTCGAAGCGGTAGTCGCCCACGTTAGAGCCCTGCGCCTGCAAGGTCCGGGACAAGGCGCCCTGGCGCGAACCGGTGGCGTATTGCATGTCGATGATCAGCAACGCGGTGCGTGCGACGTCGACGCCGCGCTCGGGCATGTAGGCGCGGATGTAGTCGCTGGAAGGGGTTGGGTTCATGGTTCTGGATCTCCGGGGCCGCGGGGTACGGCGGTGGCGGCAGGCAAGGCCTGCGGATGGGCGCGATGATGCTCGCGGCAATGCTGGCGGTAGTGGTCGACGATGGCGGAGCCGGTGGCGCACCAGACACCGCTGTGCGACAACACGTATTCCAGCGCCCGGGCCAGGTGATCGATGCGGTGCGGCTGGCCCATGATGAACGGATGCACGGCGATGTTCATCACCTTGCCGTGGGTGGCGCCTTCGGCATACAACACGTCGAACTCGTCGCAGATCTTCTGAGCGAAGGCGGCGGCTTCCTGGCCGCGCCGCCATGCGATGCTGTCGTTGATCTCCATCGAATACGGCAACGAGAACAGTTCGCCACGGCGCACCCGGATCGGTGTGGGCTGGTCGTCGTGGTACAGGTCGCACAGATAGGCAATACCGGCCTCGGCCACCAGGTCCGGCGTGCGCAAGGTGTTGGAGGCGGCCGGCGAGAACCAGCCAGGAAGTCCACGCCCGACGAACGCGCGATGGATGTCCTGGCATTGCGCGATCGCGGCGCGTTCGTCGTCCTCGTCCAGACCCCAGTGGTAACGCGTGTTGTACAGCCCGTGCGACATGAACTCCCAGTTGCGCAAGAGCATGGCCTCGGCGATGTCGGGATACATGTCCAGCACCGCCATCGACAGCGACACCGTCACCGGCAGCCGGTAGCGGTCGAACAACTCCATCAGCCGCCAGACGCCGACCCGGTTGCCGTAGTCGCGCAGCCCATAACCGAGAATGTCCGGATGCGGCATGCGCGGCCAGGGATCGCGTACCCGGATCTTCTGCGGCAGGTACTCGTAGTGTTCGATGTTCGGCGCCACCCACAATGCCACCCGCGCGCCGCCCGGCCAGCGCAACGGCGCCCGGTCCGGCGCAGCATGGTAGTCAATCCGCTGTTCGAGACCGATCCCGTTGCCAGCTGGTTCGCTTGCAGGCATCATCGGCGACTCTCACCACGCACCAGGAATCCGCCATGCCCGTCATCTCCATCACCTTGCTGCCCGGCTACTCCAGGCAAGCGGAAAGCACGATGGTCCGGCGTGTCGCGCGGGCAGCGCGATCGGTGATTGCCGCGCCGGCTGCCGGCACCACGGTCTTCGTCAGCCATGCCAGCACCTACCAGCGCGACGGATCGGTCTTCAGTGCCGGTGGCGCCGAACGGGCCGACGCGTCGCAGCTGGTGCGCCTTTTCCTGGACCGCATGGAGCAGCGCGACCTGGAAGGCGCGCACAGCTTGCTGGCGCCGGATTTCGCGATGCGTTTTCCCGGCAGCCCGGTCATGCACCGGCTCGAGGAAATGGTCGAGCGCGCGCGCGGCAACTACCGCAACGTGGGCAAGACCTACGAGGGTTTCGACGAAAGCTGGACCGACGAGGGGGCCGTCGTGTACTGCTTCGGCAGCTTGCACGGCACCTGGCTCGACGGCACGGACTTCGACGGCATCCGCTTCATCGACCGTTTCGAGGTCGTCGACGACCGGATCCGGCGCCAGGACGTCTGGAACGACCTGGCGCTGCACAAGCCGGCGCCCGCCACGACCACCTGACGGCCGGCACGTCGCACTGGCGCGTCGGCAGGCGATCGGCAGGCGCATCCGCAATCAGGACGGCTGCGCAGCCGTCCACGCGTCGAGGATCTCGCCGCCGGTGGCGGCCCACACGCCGGCGTGGCCCATGATGTGCGCCAGGGCCTCCTCCAGCGCACGGATGCGGTAGGGCTGGCCGATCACCCAGGGATGCAGCGAGATCGCCATCACACGCCCTCCCTGCGTCTGCGACTCGCGATACAACACATCGAACTGGTCGCACAGCTGGTCGCGGAAATCGTCCTCGGTATGGTGGTTCTGCACCAGGATGGTGTAGTCGTCGATGTCCACCGGATGCGGCATCGCGTGCAAGGTGCCACCCGCGGCGCGCATCGGGTAGGGCATGTCGTCGTTGACCCAGTCGCAGACATAGTCGATGCCGGCATTGCACAGCAGGTCGAGCGTGGCGGACGACTCCGACTTGGCCGGCGACAACCAGCCGCGCACCGCCTGCCCCGAGGCCGCGCGCAAGGTCTTCAGCGTGTTGGCCACCAGTGCCTGCTCGACCTCGCGGGTCAGGCCGCCATGGTGCAGATGGTCCATGTCCTGGCCGTTGGCGATGATCTCCCAGTGGCGCGCCACGCAGGCCTGCAGCAGGCTCGGATACCGCACCGCCACGGCGGCGTTGACGGCCACCGAGGCACGGATGCCGTGGCGCTCGAGCGCCTGCATGATGCGGAAGATGCCGATCCGGTTTCCATAGTCACGCAGCGTGTAGTGGCGCAGGTCCGGGTATGCGGTCTGCATCGCGCCGGGTGGCTTGAACGGCTTGCCCGCCATGTCGAGCGGGAACCACTCGAGCGCCGGCACCACCCACAATGCCACCCGCGCCCCGTTCGGCCAGGCGACCGGCTTGCGCGCGGACAACATCGACCAGTCGTAACGATCATGGTCCATGCCGTAGCGGCGATGGGCGTATGTCAGATAGTCGTCGGGCATCGTCATGGCGCATCTCCGACCGGTTGTGCCGCCGCGGCGAAGGCGTCGTAGTAATGCTCGTTGAAATGCTGCGCGATCTCGCGCCCGGTCGCCAGCCACACACCTTCATGGCCGGTGATGTAGGACAGGGCTTCCTCGAACGCCGCCATGCGGTAGGGCTGGCCCACCAGGTAGGGGTGCAGCGGGATACACATCACGGTGCCCGAGGTTTCGCCTTCGGCGTACAGCCGGTCGAACTGGCGCTTGAGGATGTCGGCATACCGCCGTGGCGAGACCAGGTTGACGTTGTAGACGATGACGTCATTCATCTCCAGCGAATACGGCACGCTGGTCAGGCGCCCCTGCTTCACCTTGACCGGCCCGGGCTGGTCGTCGTGGAACAGGTCGCAGACATAGGTCAGGCCCATCTCGGCCACCAGGTCCAGCGTATGGTCGGTGTAGGTCAGCGCCGGAGCCAGCCAGCCGTCGAGTTTCTGGCCGGTGTGCTTGCGAATGGTGTCGATCGAGTCCTGGATCACCGCACGCTCCTGCGCCTCGGTCATGCCCATCAGGTAGCGCGTGTTGTAGGTGCCATGCGAATAGAACTCCCAGCCGGCATCGGCGCACAGCCGGATGATCTCGGGATGGTGTTCGCACACGGCCACGTTGAGCGAGACGCTGCCGCGCATGTTGCAGCGCCCCATGGCCTCGAACATGCGCATGAAACCCGCGCGATTGCCGTAGTCGCGGTAGGAATAGTTCAGCACGTCGGGCGCAGGGCGGGCCCACGCGGCGCGCGCCGGATTGCGCGGCGGATCGATCTCGTAGAACTCGATGTTCGGCGCCACCCAGAATGCCACCCGTGCGCCGCCCGGCCAGCGGATCTGCGGCCGCTGGTCGTACGGCAGGTAGTCGTACAGGCCGGGGTCGCGCATCGTCATGCCGCCGCCCGCGCCGGCACCCGGCCCAGTTGATCGAGCGTCTCCTGCACCGACAACACGTCGGCGTATTTGACGGCCATGTCGTACAGGTTGGCGAAATGCGGGCCTTCGTGCTTGTCGGCCACGCATTCGATGGGAACGATGGTGCGAAAACTCCGCGACAGGCTGTCGACCACCGTCGCCCGCACGCAGCCCGACGTGGACCCGCCGGTGACGACGATGGTGTCGACCTTGTGGAAGGTGAAGATCGATCCCAGGTTGGTTTCGAAGAAGGCCGAGGCCATGCGCTTGTTGACGATGATGTCGCGCACCTTGTCGATGTTCAGCCGGTCGTCGAACTCGGCGCGGCGGCTGCCCACCTTGATGTTCTGCAACGAGTCCGGCGTGTTGGTGCGCGTGCCCCAGACGCCGCAGTCCTCGCCCGACTCCATGTAGGCGACGTAGGTCCACACGACCGGAAAACCCTTGCTGCGAAAGGCCTCGGCCAGCGTGTTGACATGGTCGACCTGCTTCGGATCGGTCTCGTACGCGGTGGCGAACTCGCCCACGCTGGTATAGGCCTTCTGCAGGTCGATGTTGATCAAGGCCGGCATGGCGCCAAAACCGAACCGCTTGCGCGTCGGATTGGCCCTGAAGTCTTCAAACAGCTGGCGACTGGTCTTGTTCGAGAGTTCCACGGATATTGCCCTTCGTAGACGGTTCGTCGAGACGGGACGTGCGCGGCCCGTTCCCCTGCGCGCCACCATCGGGCCCGCGCCACCTCCAGGCGACCTGCGCAAGCCGAACGTTCGCGTCAAACGATGATGCAACACGTCAATTGTTCTGTCAATGGGACAAATGAAGCGCACCACCCGCCGTGTCGAACCGGCGTCGCCGCTGGATGCGTCCTACAGGCCCCCGGGCAGGAGTCCGGCCCGCGACCCGGCGCCGTCCGGTAGCCGAGGGGCCATCGATTGCCTAGAGTCGGAGGGACCCGGAACCTGAAAGGAGGATGTGATGCACCCAACGACGATCCAATCCCCGCGGCACCGTCTAGCCCGCGCCGTGGCCACAGCGTGGATCGGCGCGGCCTGCGCCGCGACCGCTGTCACGGCAGTCGCGCAGAATGCCGACCCGTCCCGCTACGAGCGCGACGTGCAGGCCTGCAAGCGCGGCGATACCGGACAGAGTACCGAAGCCTGCCTGAAGGAAGCGCGCAATGCCCGCGACGCCCGCAAGAAGGGCCAGCTGGACACCGACGAAAGCACCTTGCTGGGCAATCGCCTGCAACGCTGCGACACGTTCGAGGGTCGGGCCAAGGCCGACTGCATCACACGCCTGTCGGAGCACGGCCAGCGCAGCGGCAGCGTGGAGGGCGGCGGCATCCTGCGCTCGGCGGAAACCGTGGTGGTCCCGCCCGACGCCGCTCCGGTGCGGATCCAGCCCAGGACGGACGAGCCCGTCATCCTGGTGCCCCGCAAGCCGTAGGCGACGCCGGGCGGCGCGCCCCGTGACCGCCGGTAGTCCCCGTCCTACGCCGGCATCCGCGAATGCCGGACACAGGGCAGGCGCCGCCGCCTATCGCCGGCGCCACCGGCTTCATCGACACTGAATCCATCGCAGCAAGACACGCTGCGACCACGCAGAAGCAGCCAACCCGGGTGATCCCTCACCCACATTCAAGGAGTCAAGCGATGTTGCACTACGCCGTTGTTTTCCTGGTCATTGCCCTGATCGCGGCCGTCCTCGGCTTTGGCGGCATCGCCGCAAGCGCCGCCGGTATCGCCAAGATCCTGTTCGTGATCTTTGCCGTTCTGGCGGTCGCCAGCTTCCTGTTCGGCCTGATCCGAAAGGGTTGAACCCGCCGCGGGCCGGCGCAGCGCCAGCCCGCGGCTTGACCGTTCACCGCCGAACCTCTCACCCCCTACAACAAGGAGTAACCATGAAGGACAACACCATCCAGACCCAGTCACCCAATATGGTCGACCATGCCGCCGATTCGGCCAGCCGGGCGATTCACTCCACCCAGCAAGCGGCGGACCATGCACTCGAGGGCCTGGACCACAAGGTCCAGCAGTTGCGCGAACAGGCGTCCCCGCGGTATGAGGATGCGGCCGAACGCACCCAGGCACTCGCGGACCAGGGCATGCAGACCATGCGCGACACATCGCGCCGGTTGCGCGAGTCCGCACACCAGGTGACCGATGGGACGCGTCAATACGTGCGCGCGGAGCCGGTCAAGTCGGTGCTGATCGCCGCCGCCACCGGAGCCCTGCTGATGGGCGTGGCCAGCCTGCTCGCACGTTCGGGCCGCTGACCGCGCGCCTGGCAGACCCGACCCCCCGCAGTGCCCGGCACTGCGGGGGTTTTCCGTTGCAGGCGACCAGAACCGGAGCGTCAGCGGCCCGCGCGAACAACACGGTCGAACGCCCACTTGCCACCCGCGGCGGCCGCCAGGCTCGCGATACTGCCCCAGGTCATGTCCATCAGCGACATGGCCAGCGGCCAGTCCCGCAGCGTGGCCATGTTGGTCAGGTCATAGGTCGCATAGGCGAACAGGCCGAACAACGCGCCGCGCGCCAACGTGCCGCGCCACGCCGTGGTGACGCCGCCGGGCGCGACCGCGAACACCATCAGCGCAACGCCGTACATCAGGTAGAACGCGGCTGCCGCCACGGCGTTGAACTGCTCCGCCATCAGATGGCCGATGCCCTGCTGGTACACGGGCTGCGCGATGCCGCCGATCCATGCGGCGTCGAGCACCAGCATCACGACGATGCACGCCATCCAGGCCGCCAGGTAACGCGTCACAACCAATACTCCCAAACACGTGCAAACACTTCCTTGAGCCGCTGGTCGATCGGGCGGTGCTCCCACGCGGCCAGGCTCACGCGGTCGGACCGCTCCAGGTCCTGGTCGAACATGGCCTGCAACTGGCGGCCGAACCGCTCGCCCAGTACGACGGCATTGAGTTCGTGATTGTGCAGAAAGCTGCGCCAATCCAGATTGGTCGATCCGACCGTGGCCCAGACACCGTCGACCAACGCGGTCTTGGAATGCAGGATCACGCCGCGGCGCTCGAAGATCTTCACGCCGGCGCGCAGCAGCCGGGTGTAGTGGGCGCGTCCGGCATGCAGCACCAGCCAGGAATCCGTCTGCGACGGCAGGATCAGCGACACGTCCACGCCGCGCAGCGCGGCGGCCGTCAGTGCGTCCAGCAATTGCGGGTCGGGAACAAAATACGCATTGGTGATCTGCACACTACGCTCGGCGCTGTGGATGGCGGAGAGCAAGGTACCGTAGATCTGGCTGTAGTCGTCGTCCGGTGAACTGCCGATGGCCCGCACCACCTGGTCGCCCACCGGCGCGAGCTCCGGAAAATAGTCACGCACCGCCAGCGGTTTGCCCTTCTGCGCGCGCCAGGTCGTCAGGAACAGCTTCTGGAACTCGGCCACCACCGGGCCGTCGATCTGCAGGTCGGTATCGCGCCAGGCCGGGCTGTCGTCCTCGCGCTCCGGATGCCGACGCAGCTTCGACGAGCCGCTGGCATACACGCCGCTGATGTTGATGCCACCCAGGAAGGCGGTCGCGCCGTCGACGATCAGCAGCTTGCGGTGATCGCGCTGGTTGATCTCCCAGCCCTTGCGGGCCTCCAGCGGATTGACCGGATTGAACTCCAGCAGCTGCACACCGTTCTCCGCGAGCCGGTCGAAAAATGGCTGCGGCGTGTTCAGCGTACCCACGCTGTCGTAGATCAGGTTGACCTGCACCCCCTCGCGCTGCTTGTCGATCAGGGCCTGCGCGAAGCGCCGCCCGATGTCGTCGTCGTCCAGGATGTAGGTTTCCATGTTCACATGGTCCCGCGCCGACGCGATCGCCGCGAGCATCGCGGCATAGGTTGCCGGTCCGTCCTTGAGCAGCTGCACCCGGTTGCCGGTGGTCAGCGGGCTGCCGACGATCTCCTCCTCCAGCGCCAGGTGGCGCTCGAAGATGTCGGTCGCCGTGCCACGGCTGCGCAGGCGCTCGAGCACGGCCCGGCTCTGGCTTTCCGACAACACGCCGCGCGCGCTTGCCAGCTGGGGCGTCACGTCGCGCCGCGACATGTCGGGCACGAACACCGGCAGGCTGGTGCAACCCACCAGCACCGGCATGAAGATCAAGGTCCGGGCCAGACTGCGCCCGCCTCCTGCCGTGCCGACCCCGGCACGGTGGCCACGCAGGCGCACCATCCGCAGGCCGGCGGACTTCAGCAACTGAACGATGGTCGTGAAAGGCATGGATGCTCCCGGCAGTGATGGCCGCCCACAGCGTAGACGCGCCGCTGCGTATCGGGTATCGGCCCGCACCGGATGCGTCTGTCAGACAGCGCGCCGCCGACCCGTGCCCACCGCTGGTGCTCCAGGCCCGGTCCGCCGGATGCGCCATGCGGCAATTTCCTACATCGCGACATGGCCGCAGCCGATGGGCCGCGCGCCCGCGCCTGCCTAGCATGAGCGCACGCACGCCCCACCGGGCCAGCCCGCCAGCCGTCGGGCACCGGCCCATGTTCATCCAGGAGGAAACCATATGACCCAGGCAAGCACCATGACGCGGCACCGCAACGCCCCACACGCCATCCGGCGCGCTGTCTCCGCCCCCGCCGTCGACCTTGACCTCGAACGGATCGACGCCCTGAACCGGCTCATCGACACCTGCGCCGACAGCGCCTATGGTTTCGCGTCCTGTGCCGACTATTCCAACATCAGCCGCCATCGCGCCTTGTTCCGCAAGCGGGCGCAGGAATGCGACACCGCGCGGGAACAGCTGCACGACCTGGTGCAGCAGCTCGGCGGCATGCCGATGCGCGGGGGTGCGGCCAGCGACAGCCTGCACCGGGGCTGGGTGGCCGTGCACGGAACCCTGTGCGGCCTGTGCGATGCATCGATCGTGGCCGAATGCGAACGTGGCGAATCGGAGACACGCGAGCGCTATCGGCAGGTGCTGGATCAGGAATTGCCTGCGCTGGCGCGCACGGTGGTCGAACGGCAGTTGCGCCAGATCGAGAGCAGCCTGCGGCAGATCCGGTCGTTGCGCGATGCATTGCCACCACCCGCGCGGTTCCGGGCCTGAGACCCTGCCGGGCCCGCACGTTCGCGCGCGGCCCGGTGGCAGCCGCTCGGGCGTCTCCGACGACGGTACGCGGCGCACTCCTACATGCGCCGGCGTCCGCCGCCGATGGCCGGAATCGGCGCCGCCACCTACAGTGCAAGGGACCCGATCACAAGCATCCGGGCACATGGACAACCAACACATGGGAGCACACATGACCACAAAGACCCAGCAGACCACCAAGGCCAACACACAGCAGGAGATGCGTCTGGATGAAGACGCCATCGACCAGGCCCGTCGCAGCATCGACGAAGGCGCGGTGACGCCGCACTACGGTCCATGGCGCGAGGACGTCATCCGGCTGCTCAACGACGCATTGGCCACCGAGCTGCTGTGCGTGTTGCGCTACAAGCGCCATCATTTCACCGCCGATGGCCTGGCTTCACCCAAGATCGCCGAGGAGTTCTTGGTCCACGCCAACGAGGAAGCGGCCCACGCCGATCGGCTGGCCACGCGCATCGTGCAACTCGGCGGCGAGCCCGACTTCTCGCCCGATTCTTTGACCCGGCGCAGCCATGCCGCCTATGACGACTCCAAGGACCTGACCGCGATGATCCGCGCCAACCTGGTGGCCGAACGCGTGGCCGTCGAGTCGTACAGCCAGATGATCGCGATGATCGGCGACAAGGATTCCACCACCCGGCGCCTGCTAGAGGACATCCTCAGCGACGAGCAGGAACATGCCGACGAACTCAAGGATTGGCTGGCCCGATAGGCAGCCATCGCGGCAGGACGCCGCGTCCCCGCAAGCGGCCATCCCGGCCGACATACCCACCCAAGCACAAGGAGGACATCATGAATTGGGACCGTATCGAAGGAAACTGGAAACAACTGACCGGCAAGGCCAAGGTTCAGTGGGGCAAGCTCACGGACGACGACCTCGACGTCATCGCCGGCCGCCGCGAACAGCTGTCCGGCAAGCTGCAGGAGCGTTACGGCATTGCCAAGGACGAGGCCGAGAAGCAGATCGACACCTGGTCCGCCAGCGCCCGCGACGAATGGTTCGTCCGGCCGCAGGATCGCGTCTGACCTGAGGCCACGGCCATCGGGCGCCCGAGCGGCGCCTCGGGGGCTGCCCCGCGTTCGCGCGAGGCAGCCCCATTTTTTGTCCGGCTTACCATCGGGGGTGATCGACCAACCGAACGTGGAACCATGCACCCCGAGACCATCTGCCAGCACCTGTTCATCTCCGGTCATGTCCAGGGAGTCTTCTTTCGCGCCTCGCTCGAATCCACCGCGCGCACGCTGCAATTGGCCGGCTGGGTCCGTAACCGCCGGGACGGCCGCGTCGAAGCCATGGTCCAGGGCCCGGCCGCGGCGGTCGAGTCGCTCGTGCAATGGTGCCACCAGGGCCCGCCGGCGGCACGCGTGGACGCGGTGAAGGCAACGGCACAGCCAGTCGACCCATCGCTGGTGGCCCTGCGTTGCGTTGCCACGGCATGAGGGGCCGATGGGGCGTTGTGACCGCGGTACTGGTGCTGGCAGTCGCCGCCCCGCCCAGCGCCGCGGCCGACGACAACCTCGCCGCGCTCCTGGCGCAGGCCCGCTTCTCGCACATGCAGGCCGGGGCGGTCGCGCCACCGTGGCGGGTGGTCGGCCTGCCGGGCCAGAAGATTCCGTTGACCCGATTCGACATCCAGGCCCAGGACGATGGCCTGGTCGCGCTGCGGATCCGGGCCGATGCGTCGTACGGCAACCTCGTGTTCGACGCCGGCTCTGCGCAGGTCCATCCGGCTGCACGACTGCGCTGGCGCTGGCGGCTCGAACGCGGCCTGCCCGCCTCCGACCTGCGGACACGGGAAGGCGACGACGCGCCGCTCAAGGTCTGCGTTTTGTTCGACATGCCCCTCGACGGCATGTCCTTCGGCGAGCAGGCCAGCCTGCGTATCGCCCGCGCCCTGTCCGGTGAACCCCTGCCCGCCGCAACGCTGTGCTACGTGTGGGACCGCCTGCTGCCGGCGGGCAGCATCGTGCCCAATGTGTTCAGCGCACGCGTGCGGTACATGGTCGCAGGCCAGGGGCCGCCGCGCCCCGGGCAGTGGATGCCGGTGGACCGGCCGCTGGCCGAGGACTTCCTGCGCGCCTTCGGCCACGAGACCCGGTCCCTGCCCCCGCTGATCGCGCTGGCCGTGGGTGCCGACGCCGACAACACCGGCGGCAGCAGCCTGGCCGTGGTCGGCGACCTGCTGCTGGTGCAGCCCTGATACGCGCCGGGCCGACCGCCACGGTGTAAGAATGCGGGGGAATCGGCGACTACCAGCCACATACCCGGCGCATGCGTGCTGCATGCGCTACAACACAAGAAACGGTGCCTGTCGGTGAGCCCCAAGAAAATCCTGATCCTCGCCGTCGTGCTGGCCGCGGTGGTGGCCTTCTTCGTATTCGACCTGGGGCGTTATTTCAGCCTGGACTTCGTCAAGCAGAGCCAGGCGCAATTCAACGCGCTGTTCGCGGAGAACCCGGTCACCGTGACGCTGGCCTATTTTGCGATCTATGTCGCCGTCACGGCCTTGTCGCTGCCGGGAGCCGCCATCATGACGCTGGCCGCCGGCGCCGGCTTCGGCCTGGTGCTGGGCACCATCGTGGTGTCGTTCGCCTCCACGCTGGGCGCGACGCTGGCCATGCTGGTGGCCCGGTACCTGCTGCGCGACAGCATCGAGGCGCGCTTCGGCCGGCGCCTGGCCGACGTCAACAAGGGCGTCGAGCGCGAGGGCGCGTTCTACCTGTTCACGCTGCGGCTGATCCCGGCGATTCCGTTCTTCGTGCTCAATCTGGTCATGGGACTGACCCGGATGAAGACCCGGACCTTCTTCTGGGTCAGCCAGGTCGGCATGCTCGCCGGCACCGTGGCCTATGTCTACGCCGGCACCGAACTGGCCAAGATCGACTCCCTGGGCTCCATCCTGTCGCCGGGCCTGATCGGCGCCTTCGTGCTGCTGGGCATCTTCCCGCTGCTGGCGCGCAGGATCGTCGACCTGGTCCAGCGGCGCAAGGTGTTCGCACGCTGGAACGACCAGCGGCCGGCGACGTTCGACCGCAACCTGGTCGTCATCGGCGCCGGCGCCGGCGGACTGGTCGCCTCCTACATCGCGGCGGCGGTCAAGGCCAAGGTCACGCTGGTCGAAGCGCACAAGATGGGCGGCGACTGCCTGAACTTCGGTTGTGTGCCGAGCAAGGCCCTGATCCGGACCGCCAAACTGCAACACCAGATCCGGCATGCCGAGCGCTACGGATTCACCGAGGCCACGGCCACGTTCAGCTTCAAGCAGGTGATGGCGCGTATCCACCAGGTGATCGCCGACATCGCGCCGCACGACAGCATCGAGCGTTACACCAGCCTGGGCGTGGACGTGCGGCCCGGCTACGCGACCATCGTCAACCCCTGGACGGTCGAGATCCGGGCCGACGACGGCAGCACGTCACGGCTCACGACCCGCAACATCGTCATCGCCGCCGGCGCCCGGCCCTTCGTGCCGCCGCTGCCGGGACTGGACGATGTCGGCTACGTCACCAGCGACACCATGTGGGACAACTTCGCGCAACTGGACGAGATGCCCCGGCGCATCGTCGTGCTCGGCGGCGGGCCGATCGGCTGCGAGTTGTCGCAGGCGCTGGCCCGGCTCGGAGCGCAGGTACAACAGGTCGAGATGGCGCCGCGCATCATGATGCGCGAGGACCCGGAAGTCTCCGAGCTGGCACGCCAGGCGCTGCAAGCCGACGGCGTGCAGGTTCTGGTGTCGCACAAGGCGCTGCGCTGCGAACGCGACGGCGACACCCGCGCGATCGTCGTCGAACACCAGGGGCAGGAGATCCGGCTGGAGTTCGATGCGCTGATCGTGGCCGTGGGCCGCTCGGCCCGGCTCACCGGTTATGGCCTCGAAGAACTCGGCATCCCCACCCACAAGACGGTGGACACCAACGAATACCTGCAGACGCTGTACCCGAACATCTACGCCGCCGGCGACGTCGCCGGTCCTTACCAGTTCACGCACGTGGCGGCGCACCAGGCCTGGTATGCGGCGGTCAATGCCTTGTTCGGCGATTTCAAGCGTTTCAAGGCCGACTATTCGGTGATCCCGTGGGCTACCTTCATCGACCCGGAGGTCGCGCGGGTCGGACTGAACGAACAGGACGCCAAGGACCAGGGCATCGCATACGAAGTGGTCAAGTACGGCCTCGACGACCTGGACCGCGCCATCGCCGACAGCGAAGCCCATGGCTTCGTCAAGGTGTTGACTTTGCCGGGCAAGGACACCATCCTGGGCGTGACCATCGTCGGCTCGCATGCCGGCGACCTCCTCGCCGAATATGTGCTGGCGATGAAACACGGCCTGGGCATGAACAAGATCCTGGGCACCATCCATACCTACCCGACCTGGTCGGAGGCCAACAAGTACGCCGCGGGCGAATGGAAACGCGCGCACCAGCCCAAGCGGCTGCTCGAATGGGTGCGCAAATACCACGACTGGAAACGAAGCTGAGCGATGACCGAACGACGACTGATTCTTGCCGCGGCCACGATCGCGCTGGTGCTGCCATCGCTGGCGGTACGCGCCCAGACCGGTGACGCATCGTTCGACCACCGTTATGCGGCCTGGGATGCGCTTTTGAAGCAACATGTGCGCTGGCTCCCGGACGAAAAACAAAGCCGGGTCGACTACCGGGGGTTCGCGTCCGACCGGACGGCCCTGCAGCAGGTGCTGGCGCAGTGGTCGGCACTGACGCCGGCCCGGTTCGCCGGCTTCTCGCGCGAGCAGAAAATGGCGTTCCTGATCAACGCCTACAACGGCTTCACCGTCGAGCTGATCCTCACCCGGTACCCGGACCTGAATTCCATCAAGGAGCTGGGCAGCCTGTTCCAGAGCCCGTGGAAAAAGAAGTTCTTCCGCCTGCTCGGCGAGGAGCGCCATCTGGACTGGATCGAACACGAGCAGCTGCGCCCGGTCTACCAGGACTGGCGCGTCCATGCCGCGGTCAATTGCGCTTCGATCGGATGCCCGGCATTACGCCCGGAAGCCTTCACGGCGCCGCAACTCGACGCCCAGCTCGACGACGGCATGAAACGCTTCATGTCGGACCGCACCCGCAACCGGTTCAACGACGGCCGCGCGGAAATCAGCGAGATCTTCAAGTGGTTCCAGGAAGATTTCCAGAAGGGCCATCGCGGCGTGGGCAGCATCGACAAATTGCTGGCACTGTATGCGGAACAACTGGCCACGAAGCCGGCCGACATCGCGGTGCTGCGCTCCGGTACGGTCCGGGTGCGTTACCTGGACTACGACTGGTCGCTCAACGACGTGTCGCGCTGACGTACGCCGGGCAGGCCTGTCGATTGTGCTGCAAACAGCCGTCGCCGGGAACACGCAGGTGGCCCGGCGGCGTCCAGCAAAAACCCTGAGGCGCCGGGCCCGTACGCTGGACTAAACTGCGCCGGATCGAACTCAACACTACTGGAGACACTGGATGAACAAGTTGACTATGCTGCGCCGATCCCTGCTCGTCATGGCCATGGGCCTGGGCCTGGGCGCACATGCCCTGGCGCAGACCGGCCCGGTCCGACTCGTCGTCGGATTCCCGCCGGGCGGCTCCGCCGACACCACGGCCCGCTTGCTGGCCGACAAGATGAAGGACACGCTCGGCGTATCGGTGCTGGTCGAGAACAAGCCCGGCGCCGGTGGCCGCATCGCGGCCCAGATGGTCAAGGATGCCGCGCCCGACGGCAATACCGTCATGGTCGTTCCGTTTGCCGTCATGGTCGTGCAACCCATGGTGTTCAAGAGCATCAAGTACGACACCACCAAGGACTTCACGCCGATCGGCAACGCCGCGACCTTTCCGCTGGCTCTGGCGGCCGGCCCCGGCACGCCGGCCAAGGACATGAAGGAACTGATCACCTGGTTCCAGGCCAACCCTGGCAAGGCCAACTTCGGCTCGCCGGCAGCCGGATCGATGCCGCACTTCATGGGCGAGATGCTGGCCGACGCGGCCAAGATGAAGCTGACCCATGTGGCCTACCAGGGCGGCGCTCCGCTGGTGACCAACCTGCTCGGCGGCCAGATCCCGATCGGCTTCGACACGCCGGCCGAATTCGCCGAGTATCACAAGGCCGGCAAGCTGCGCATCCTCGCGCTCAGCGGCGCGCAGCGCAACCCGAACTTTCCCGGCGTGCCGACCTTCAAGGAACAAGGCATCGACATCGACGCGCTGGCCTGGTTCGGCGTGTTCGGCCCGCCCAACATGCCCAAGGCCACGGTCGACAAGCTCAACGCATCCTTGCAAGCCGCACTCAAGGCGCCCGACCTGGTCGAGCGGCTGGCCGGCCTGGGCTTGACCGCATCGCCCGGCAGCGCCGACGAGATGCGCAACCGGCTGGCCGGCGACAAGGCGGCCTGGAGCCAGCCGATCAAGAACTCGGGCTTCCAGGCAGACTGAACCTCGCCCGGCCAAACGATCGGCAAGGGGGCCGGCGACAGGGCTGCGTCGTCACCGCAGACCGAGGGCCGCGGCCTGCGGCCCCATCGGTTCCGCCCGCTGGACATGCTGGCGCTGGTGGTGAACACCGACGGCCCGGGCTACCAGGCTACGACGAAGTCGCTGACCTGACCTCCCGTCCACACATCACGCGCGACATCGGCACTCAGGCAATCGCCGCGACGGGCGTCATCGTATCGGCACAGCAGCGCGGAGCTTGCCGGTGAACCGGTGACGTTGAATCCGCGTTCGCCGGCACGCGGCACCACCGGGCTCAAGGCGAGCCAGCCGCCGGGCAGGCCGGGCGCATCCAGTCGCAGCAGCACCACGGTGGAGATTGGCAGCTTGCAGTCCGCGTCACCCTGCCAGGTATAGGTTCCCGCCACGGTGGCCTCCCCCATCAGCACGCCGAGCGACCATTCGACCTGCATCGACCGCACGGCGCAGCCTCCCACGCGCAGCCCCTCCTTGCGCATGCTGCCGCGCCCCGGCTGGCCCTCGCCCGGGTCCCGCTGGACCGATGCGATGCGTATGCCGGCACCACTGGTGCCGGATACCGGCGCCGGCGGCGGCGCTGGCGGCCCCGCGGCGGCCAACGGGGATTGCGCGATCCGCACCGACGACGGGGCCGCCGCACCGTCGGAGGGTGCACGCGCCAGGCCGGGCAGCGTCTGGAACGAAGGCGTCGGCGCCGCAGCGCGCAAGCGCGCCTGTGCCTGTGCCTGTGCCTGTGCCTGTGCCTGAGCCTGTGCCTGTGCCTGTGCCTGTACCTGTGCCCGCGCCTTGGCACGCGCAGCCTCTTGGGCCCGGACCCGAGCGGCATCCTGCGCGTCGGCCCGGGCCCGTGCCTGGCTCTGCGCGCGCGCGTCCGCCTGCGCCTGCTCGCGTTCGCGCCGCTGCTGCGCCTGTTGCCGCGCATGCTGCTGCATCAGGCGCAAGGTCTTGTCGGTCTCGCGCCGCGTGTCCTCGGTGATGCGCTGCAGCGAAGACTCGATCTCCGCCCACTGGCGCTGCCGCGCCCGATCCGCTTCGGCGCTCGCGCGCGCGGCCTCGTATTCGCGCTGCCGTTGCCGCTGGCGTTCCTGCGCGGCCTCGGCCGCGCGTTCCTGTTCCTCCTGCTGCCTGCGTTGCGCTTCGGCCTGCTGGCGGGCTCGCTCCGCTTCGGCCTGTCGAATCGCGGCCAGTCGCTCTTCCTCACGGCGCTGGGCATGGGCCGCCTCGATGTCGCCTCGCAGCACCTGGCCACCGAAGATGCCACCCTCGCTCGGCACCGTCGCCACGCCCGCTGCATCGGCAGCCCGGGAACCCGATGGCGTTGCCAGACCCATGCTGCGCGCGAACAGGCCGCCACTGCCCTCGCCGGCCCCGGACGGCGCGTCGGTTGCGGCCTCGACCGCCGCCAGCGCATGGGCAGCGACGTAACCCCATGCCCTGCCATCGGGCCGCGCAACATGCAGCCACAGGCCATCGGCACTGGTTTGCAGTACACGCACCGGTTGCCCCGCCACCAGACGCTCGACGACGGGTCCGGACGCATCGGGCTTCCCATACAGGTCGGCGCCCTGCGCCACCGTGCGCAGTTCGGCTTGCGCGGCCTGCGCCGATGGGACAAGCGCCGGCGTCACGAGCAAAGCGACACACAAGACCACGGAACGCAACGGCACGGCACACATCAACTGTCCCTTTCCATCTTTACGGCGCGCGCGCGGAATCCGCCGCTGGCTCTGAGGCCTGCCCGGCCCCGGCCATGGGGCGCACAAACACGCGCTGGTCCAGGCCGGTCTGCAGCAACACGCTGCCGTCGCCGAGTCGCGTCATCGTGTTCCAGAGCAAGCCCCGCTCGCCAAGCTCCGCCAGCACGGCGCCGGCGGACTTGGCGACGGTGCCGGCCGTGCGCGCTCGCGCCTCGACGGCGCGCGCCAGTTCCCGCGCGGCCACCGCCTGGCCGTGGCGCGGGAAGGCAGCCCAGGTCATGGCTGCGGACGACGGGTCCACCGCCACCACCATGGCAATGGGCGCATCCGGACGCAGCAGCTCGGCTCCGAGCGGCGCACCGTCGGGCAACACCACCGGGTGCAAGGCGGGCGTCACCCGCATCGTCAACAGCGCCAGCAGGCTGCCGTCCGCAAGTTCGGCCGTCTCGTGCAATTGCAGGTCTCTGGCGCTGGCCCGGCCCACCACGGGCACGGCCCGTCCCGCCACCACGAGCTGGTGCCAGGGCGCGTCGCCGGTGGCGGCAAGCAGCTGGAGCGGCGTTGCGGCTGCCGATGTCGGCCGCACCTCCAGTCCCCGCGAACGGGTGTCGATCTCCCAATCGCCCCAGGCCCAGCGCCAGCCGTCGCCATCGGCCAGCGGTGCGAAGCGCAGGCGCTGGCCCATGGCGTTGGCGCGCTCGAGCGCCGACGATGCCCGCACCAACACACTGGCACGCGTGTGCCCCTCGGCATCCAGCACCCGGAACGCGCGGTTGGCGGAATCACCCGACACCGCCACGCCGTTGTTCCCGCGGCGCGTGGCGGCGCTGGCGACCAGCATCGCACCATCGGGCAGGCGCACGCAGTCATGGATCGTGCTGTCCCGCCACGGAACATAGCTGCGACGCCCGTCCATCGCCGCCGGGTGGTCGAGCGGCAAGATCCACAGGTTCTGCGGCAAGGGACTGCCGTCGGGCGCCAGGTAGCCCCAGAACCCGGTCCCGTGGCCGCCGTTCTGGAACCGCAGGTTGGCGCACACGCGTGCGCCCGCCGTGCCGTCGTCGATCCATGCCACGGCTTCGCCGGTCGGTGTGGCCGCCTTGGCGGCGCCGGTCAGCCAGCGCGCATGTGTCAGCAGGGACGAGCCGAAGCGCAGGCCCGGCACCTCGGGAGCGGAGTCCGGGATCGCGGGCACGCGGATCTCGATCGGCTCGGCGCTGCCGGGGCGCTGCACGCCCAGGCGCACGTCACCCTGCACCGCGCGCAACACGTCGAAGAACGGGTCGCGTTTCTGGAACAGGCTGTCCTCGGCGCGCAGCGCGCGCCCGTCGACATGCGTGATGCGATCACCGACACGCAGCCCGGCGGCTGCCGCGTCGCTGCCCGGACCCAGCGCCACCACCACGCCCGGCCCGGTGACCGGCTGCACGCCGATGCCCAGCGTGTTGCGCGACGTGGGCGAACCCGGCATCAGTTGCCCCATCGGGCTGTGTTCGACATCGAAGGCCTGCGACGCGATCAAGCGGCCATCGAGGCCGTAGCGCCACCAGGCCGGCAACGGCGGCTGCTCCGCGCCGGCTCCGGACCCGGCGCCGAAACTCATCCAGCCCCCGTCGCCGGCGGCCCGGGTGCCGCGCACCGAAAGGCCCGCGTCGTAGACACCGGCCAACCCGGCCTCGGGCGGGCCGGACAGGGCCGGCAGCTGCAACCGCACCCGCGCATGGCCGCGTTCCAGCGCCTGCAGCAAGGGTTCCAGGCCCTGACGCGCCTCCTGGATGCGGCGCACCGCCGGCTCGACCCGGCCATACAGCAACAAGGCCTGCGCATACAGCGGATGTTCGCGACCGGCCTGCGCAATGAAGCGGCCGACCGCCTCGCTCGCCGGCACCGCCTGCCCGGCCTTTTCCCGAGCCACGGCCTCGTAGTAGGACAACTCGGGCCCCACGCGCCCGCCCTGGGACTGGAAGTCGGCCAGCAGCCGCAGGAACTCCGGATAACGCTCGGCCTTCACCGCCTCGGACATGTGCAGCTCCAGCAGGTCCAGCCGAGCGGATATCGGCAGCTGCGCGTGCGCGGGAAACAGATGAAGAAGGATCAGAAGCGGCAGGAACAGGACTGCGAGTCGTTGCGGTTTCACCATCGTCGGTAATAGGCCCGGCAGGGAGCGATTCAATGGACAACGTATGGCAAGCGCAGGCGCTGCCGGCGGAAACGCAAGGCGGTGCGCCCGCCTCGACGGCCCGAGTCTAATCAAAGTCGGCACACCTGCCGCAGGACGCCACGCCGAAGCGGGCTGTCGCGTCCGCAACCGTTCGATCCGGGCATCCGGCCTGCGCGCCCATGAAACGACGCCCCTGAGAAGCACGTCGACGACCGCGACAGCGACCGCCCGATAAGGTCCGCCTAAGAATCGGTTTCCACAATGGCCTCTTCAGCCGGTGCCGTGGTGTCGCGGGGCGAATCGCTCCGCACATGGCCACCGACTGCAGGGGACATGCCATGGAATCTTCGAACACGCCGGCCAGGCCTTCACGCGACCTCGCAGGAGTCAACACGGTGGAACTGTCGGTCGGCCAGCTCGTCGGCGAGGTCTATGCGGCGGCGCCGCCCCAGGAGCGCAGCCGCCTGCTCGAATTCCTGCTGCGCCCGCTGGGCGTGCTGGCGCTGGTGGCGATTGCCGACGGCATCTTCGCGAAAATCCGGTTTCGCAGCGGCTGGCCCGATCCGCACGTGACACTCGAAGACGCGAACCGGGTCCAGCCCTCGGACATCGTGGCCCTGGTCGAGCGGGTACAGCAGGCCAGCACCGACGCCGTCGACGGGCTGGCCAGCGTCGTGGCCGCTTCCCCGCTGATGGCCAGTTCGGCGGCCGCCGCGGTGCTGGTGGCCCTGCTCGTGCAGCACCAGCGAAAGCGACGGGTGCAGGCCGCCACGCTCGCCGACCCCGACTTCGATCCGCCAGGCTGACCATTCGCGATCCGATCCCGCCCGCGCCCGTCAGGCCTGCGGCGCGCGGGCGGTTGCGGATCACGACACCCCATGCATCTGCCCAGCCTGCGCCTGCGCCGGACCATGCGCCAGCTCGGGCCCGGCCTGATCACCGGCGCGGCCGACGACGACCCGAGCGGCATCGCGACCTACTCGCAGGCCGGCGCCCAGTTCGGCTTCGCGATGCTCTGGACGGTGGTGTTCACGCTGCCGCTGATGGCGGCGATCCAGATCGTCAGCGCGCGTATCGGCTACGTGACGCGCCGCGGCCTGGCCGCCAACATCGCCCGCAGCTTCCCGCGCCCGGTGCTGCTGTTGGTGGTCGGCATGCTGGTGCTGGCGAACACGCTGAACCTGTCGGCCGACATCGCCGCCATGGCCGAGGCGCTGCGCCTGCTCGCCGGCGGTTCGGCCCACGTCTACGCGGTCACATTCGGACTGCTGTGCCTGGTGCTGCAGGTGTTCCTGCCGTACAAGACCTATGTCGGCTGGCTCAAGTGGCTGACGCTGGCGCTGCTGGCCTACGTCGCGGTGGCTTTCATGCTCCCGCTCGACTGGGGGCAGGTGCTGGCCCAGGTGCTGCGACCCCGGTTTCCCGATGGGGTGCAGACACGCGACGCCTTGCTGATGGTGGTGGCGGTGTTCGGCACCACCATCAGCCCCTACCTGTTCTTCTGGCAGGCGGCGCAGGAGATGGAGGACATCGGCGACGCGCCGGTGCACACGCCGCGCGCGGTACACCACCATCTGCGGCGCATCAAGGCCGACACGCTGGTGGGCATGACGTTCTCCAACCTGGTCGCGTTCTTCATCATCCTGAGCACCGGCGCGACGCTGCACCTGGCCGGCATCACCGACATCCGGAGCTCGGCCCAGGCCGCCGAGGCGTTGCGGCCGCTGGCCGGCGAATTCACCTTCCTGCTGTTCGGCCTGGGCATCATCGGCACCGGATTGCTGGCGGTGCCGGTGCTCGCGGGCTCGGCGGGATACGCGGTCGCCGAGGCCGCCGGCTGGCGCGGCAGCCTGAGCGCGCGGCTGGACAAGGGCGAAGGCCGCGGTTTCTACGGGGTGATCGCGGCGGCCACCGTGGGCGGCGTGATCCTGTGTTTCACGCCGATGGACCCGGTCAAGGAGCTGTTCTGGTCGGCCGTGCTCAATGGCGTGATCGCGGTGCCCATCATGGTCGTGATGATGCTGATCGCCTCGCGTCCGCAGGTCATGGGCGTCAACGTCATCGGCCCGCGTCTGCGCGTGCTGGGCTGGCTGGCCACCGCCGTCATGGCGGCCACGGTGGTCGCCATGCTGGTCACGCCGTGACCCGCCCCAGGCTCGATCAGCGTGTCCGTGCGCGTGCCCGGTTGCGGAGATAGCGCCACAACAGCGCACACAGGCCGGCCACGACGATCGCCGCCGCGGCCAGGTGTTCGTCATGCGCCAGATGGCCGAGAAACTCCGCGATCACGCGGCCGAAGGCATAACCCAGGGCGGCGAACAACACCGCCCAGACGACGGCACCGAGCGCATTGAACAACATGAATTCGCGCACCGGCACGCGGGCCATGCCCAGCGCGATCGGCCCGGCGGTACGCAGGCCGTACAGGAAGCGCACCATGAAGATGGCCTTGCGCCGGTGCTGGTGCAGCCGGGGCGTCAGCTTCTCGACGCCGCGTCGCAACGCCGGAAACCGCGCCATCAGCTGCGGACCACGCCAGCGCCCGAGCCAGAACCAGGCCAGGTCGAGCAGGAAATTGATGCCGGCGGTCAGCGCCATCACGGCCCACAGCGGTGCGTATCCCTGGTGCGCCGCGTAACCCGCCAGCACGACCGTGGTCTCGCCCTCCAGCAGGCTACCCAGTACGATCGCCGGATAGATGTGTTCCTGCAACAGGCTGCCGATGTCCATTGCCCGAATTCTATGCAGCGCCGTTGGCACGCCCGTGCCGGCCCAGGCAATGCGGAGCCCATGAAACATCCGCTGCACCACTTCCGCGTGCGCCCGCGCCTGATGGCCACGATCGCGCTCGGGCTGCTGGTCACGATCGCCGTGGCCAGCCAGACCGCCGACGTCGCGGTCGACACCCCGGCGATGCGCCGCCTGGTACTGGTGCATTCGGTGCTGTCGTTCGTGTTCAACACCGCCATCCTGGCGTTCACGGTCAACATCGCGGCGAGCATGATCTGACGCACGAGGTCCCGCGCGGGCGGGCCGCCGTCGCGAACAGGCAAACGGTCCTTCTCCAAAAAAGGCTTGACGGATCCAAAGCGCGCTTTTACATTGTCAACAATCGATCATCGACCAAAATGAGCGCCGCACCCATCAGCACCTCGACCCCGACCGCCGCCGCCAGCGGGTTCCGGGTCGACCGCCTGCGCAAGAGCACCTTCCGCCAGCACATCGCCGAGCGCCTGCGCACGGCCATCCTCGGCGGCGAGATCGCGCCGGGTGCGCAGTTGGTGGAGACCACCCTGGCGGCCCAGTTCAACGTCAGCCGCGGGCCGCTGCGCGAGGCGTTGCGCGAACTCATCGAGGAAGGCCTGCTGGTCACCGTGCCCTATACCGGCACCCACGTGATCACGCTGACGGTGCAGGACATCCAGGAGATCTACTCCATGCGCATCACGCTCGAGCGTTTCGCGTTCGAGCAGGCCTGGCCGCGGCGCGACGCGACATTCGCGCACGAGCTGCAGCGCCGCAACGCGGTGCTGACCCAGGCCATCGACGCCGGCGACGACGCCGCCAGCATCCTGGCCGAGCTCGACCTGCACGGCCTGGTCTACGAGGCCAGCGGGCACAAGCTGCTGCAGCGGACCTGGTACAGCCTGCGCGGCCGGTTGCAGCTGTACTGGGCCGCCCACCACCGCGCCCATGCCACGCGCGGCCCGCGCCGCGACAGCCACGACAGCTATGTGCAGGCCGCGCTCGGCGACGACCTCGCACTGATGATGGACGAGATCACCAGCCACATGGGACGCGGCGCAGAACGCACCGAGTCCTTCATGCGCCTGGCCCACCCGTTCGACCTTTCTTCCCCACCCACCTCAGGAGCTTTGACATGACCTTCCAACGACGCACCGCCCTCACCGGCATCGCAGCCACCGCGCTGGCTTCTGCTCTGCCCGGCCTGGTTTTCGCACAGGCCGGCGGCACGCTGGACCAGGCCAAGCAACGCGGCAGCCTGCGCGTGGGCGTGACCCAGGCCCCGCCGTGGTATTCCAAGGACCCGAAGACCGGCGAGTGGGCGAGCGGCGTCGGCGTATCCATGGGCAAAAGCATGGCCGCCGCGCTGGGCGTGAAGTTCGAGCCGGTCGAGGTGACCTGGGGCACGGCCATCGCCGCGCTGCAGGGCAACAAGATCGACATCATGTACATGATGGACGCCACGCCCGAACGCGCCCAGGCGGTCGACTTCCCCGAGACCCCGCTCTTGTATTACTCGCTGGCCGTGCTCGCACGCGACGACTTGCCGGTCAAGGCCTGGGCCGACCTGAACAAGGCTGGCGTGCGCATCGCCGTGCCGCAGGCCAGCAGCATGGACAAGTTCCTGTCCGAGAACACGCCGAACGCGACCATCCAGCGTTTCCCGGGCAATGGGGAGGCCATCGCCGCGTTCCAGGCCGGCCGTGCCGACGCCGTCTGCCTGTTCCACCCGCCGCTGCTGGCCGCGCGCCAAAAGCTGGGCAGCGGCAAGATCGTCGTGCCCACGCCGGCCAAGTCGCAGGCCTCCAGCGCCGCCGTGCGCAAGGAAGACAAGGCCTTCCTCGCCTTCGTGGACAAGCAGCTGGCCGAGTACTACAAGGGCGGCCAGACCCAGAAGTGGTACGAGGAATTCCTGACCGGCTTCGGCCTGGACCCGAAGGCCTCGCCGCCAGTGATGAAGGAAATGCTCTGACCCTGGCTTCGGCAGGCCAGCACGACCTGCCCTGCCCCGCGGCCCGCACCCTGCGCCCCCGGCAAGCCGGCGGCGTGGCGCGCCAGCCCGGGCGCAAGGCCCTGCCCATGACCTGACACGCACACACCCGCCGACCATGTACCAGTGGGACTTCACCCCCGTCCTGGCCAACGCCGACATCCTGGCCGCGGGCCTGGGCAATACGCTCACGCTCACCGGCACCGCGCTGGCCTTCGGCATCCCGCTGGGCCTGGCGCTGGCGCTGCTGCGGCTGTCACCGCTGCGCGCCCTGTCGTGGCCGGCCGGTTTCCTGATCGAGTTCTTCCGCACCACGCCGCCGCTGGTGCAGCTGTTCTGGTTCTTCTTCGCGTTGCCGATCCTGATCCAGGTCGAGATGACGCCGTTCATCGCCGCAGCGCTGACTTTCTCGATCCAGTCGGCGGCGTTTTTCGCCGAGGTGTTCCGTGCCGGCATCGTGTCCATCGACCGCGGGCAGAGCGAGGCGGCGCGTGCGCTGGGAATGACCGGCGCGCAGGCGATGCGCCGCGTGATCCTGCCGCAGGCGGTCAAGCGCATGATCCCGGCCTTCATGGAGCGATCGATCGAGCTGATGAAGACCACCACGCTGGTGGCCACCGTGTCGTATGCCGACCTGCTGTTCCAGGCCAACGAGGTGGCGCAGAAGACCTTCCGTCCGCTGGAGGTGTTCACCGTCACCGCGCTGATCTATTTCACCGTCATCTATGCCGCCAGCCTGGTCGTGCACCGCATCGAGCGGCGCCTGGCCGTCAGCGGCGAGACCACCGTGCACTGAGGCAGCAGCGGCAATGAACCACAACTGGAACTTCGACGCGGTCTGGGCCAACCCGGAAGCACTGCTGGCCGGCGCCGCCGGCACGCTGCGCATCTTCGTCATCTGCCTGGTGCTGGGCCTGTCGCTCGGCCTGCTGGTCGGGCTGGGGCGTTACGCCAAACGCAAATGGATCTACCTGCCGGCGAGTGCCTTCGTCGAGTTCTTTCGCAACACGCCGGTGCTGGTGCAGATCCTGTGGTTCTACTTCGCATTGCCAATGCTGGTGCCGTTCGAGATCAGCCCGTTGATGGCCGCTTCGCTGGGCATCTCGCTGAACTCGGCGGCGTTTTCCGGCGAGATCTTCCGCGCCGGCATCCAGTCGCTCGAGCGCGGCCAGTGGGAAGGCGCGCAGGCGCTGGGCATGACTCAGGCGCAGGCGATGCGCCGCATCATCCTGCCGCAGGCCGTCAAGCGCATGTTGCCGGCACTGACCAACCGCGCCATCGAGATCTTCAAGATGTCGACGCTGGCCTCGGCCGTGGCCTATGTCGAGCTGCTGCAGCAAGGCAAGCTGATCGCCTCGCTGAACTACAACCCGATCGAGGCCTATACCGTGATCGCACTGCTGTTCTTCGTCTTCCTGTACCCGCTGGTGCAGGCCACCTATGCCCTGGAGCGCAGGATGCGCCGGGGCGAATGAAGTGAAAGACGCCCCCCGTCTGTCCGGTTTCACTTCGTGTAAACCGGCCGAACCCCCCACTGGGGGGCGGGCCGGCCGCTTCGGAGCGGCCGTGCGCGGCGGCCCCTGGCCT
>JAPWHR010000024.1 GCA_027214345.1 Comamonadaceae bacterium G21597-S1 | reverse complement strand
CTCGGTCTTGCGCCTGCATCGCGCAACTCACTGCGCGCCCTGCGGGCGCTCCGTTCAGACAAGCGCGATGAGAATGATGACGAACGCGCTTCGCGCGAGGCGCAAGCCCTGCGCTCCTCGGCGCCACAGAGGCGCGCTGTGTGTTGGCCCCCGCGGGCCTTCGCAGCGAGTCGCTGGTTGGCGGGGCGCCAAGGACGGGGTCACGACTTCGGGCTTCGGCGCAACGAACACCACCACACCAGCATCGTGGCAGGCGGGTCCGGGCCCAGGCTCCTTGTGGGGCGCCGAGGAGCGCAGCGGGCAGGGCTGCGCGCGCAGCGCGCTTC
Source organism: Comamonadaceae bacterium G21597-S1 (assembly GCA_027214345.1). Classification (GTDB taxonomy): domain Bacteria; phylum Pseudomonadota; class Gammaproteobacteria; order Burkholderiales; family Burkholderiaceae_C; genus CAISIP01. The sequence goes on along the minus strand of JAPWHR010000024.1, from coordinate 43,117 downwards.
GTCATCATTCTCATCGCGCCTGTCTGAACGGAGAGAGCGAAGCGAACGCAGTGAGTTGCGCGATGCGCCCTGCCCGTGAGCACCGCAGGGCAGTCGGCGCGTTCAGCGCCCGACCGCCCCACCAGGAGCCTGGGCCCGGACCCGCCTGTCGCGGTGCGTGCGAGTACCAACGATCAGGCGCAGTTCGGGCGCCCCTTCTGCTTCACATGCCGGCGTAGTTCGGTCCGCCGCCGCCCTCGGGTGTGACCCATACGATGTTCTGCGTCGGGTCCTTGATGTCGCAGGTCTTGCAATGCACGCAGTTCTGCGCATTGATCTGCAATCGATCCTTGTTGTCGTCGTCCTTGACGAACTCGTAGACGCCGGCCGGGCAATAACGCGCTTCCGGGCCGGCGTATTTGGCCAGGTTGACGCTGACTGGTACCGACGCATCCTTGAGCGTCAGGTGGGCCGGTTGCTGTTCTTCGTGGTTGGTGTTGCTGATGAACACGCTCGAGAGCCGGTCGAAGGTCAGCTTGCCATCGGCCTTCGGATACACGATGGGTTTGCATTCGGCCGCCGGCTTGAGGTAGACATGGTCCGGCTTGTCGCGGTGCAGTGTCCAGGGCACATTGCCGCGCAGCACGAATTGCTCGATGCCGTTCATCACCGTGGCCACGTTCAAGCCCTTCTTGAACCAGGTCTTGAAGTTGCGCGCCTTGTGCAGTTCCGCATGCAGCCAGCTCTTCTCGAAGGCCTCCGGATACGCGGTGAGTTCGTCGTGCTGGCGGCCGGCGCCGATGGCGTCGAACGCGGCCTGCGCCGCCAGCATGCCGGTCTTGATCGCGGCGTGGCTGCCCTTGATGCGGCTGACATTGAGGTAACCCGCATCGCAGCCGACCAGAGCGCCGCCGGGGAACACGGTCTTGGGCAGGCTGAGCAGGCCGCCGGCGGTGATGGCGCGGGCGCCGTAGGCGATGCGCTTGCCCGGCTTGATGCCCTTGGCCTCGTCGCCCTCGAGGTAGTAGCGGATGTTCGGATGGGTCTTCCAGCGCTGGAATTCCTCGAACGGGCTCAGGTAGGGATTGCTGTAGTCCAGGCCGGTGATGAATCCCAGTGCGACCTTGTTGTCGTCGAAGTGGTACAGGAAGGCGCCGCCGTAGGTGTCGCTGTCCATCGGCCAGCCGGCCGTGTGCAGCACGAAGCCGGGCTGGTGGCGCTGCGGGTCGATCTCCCACAGCTCCTTGACGCCGATGCCGTAGGTCTGCGGATCGCTGTCGGCGTCGAGCTTGAAGCGCGCAATCAGCTGCCGGCCCAGGTGGCCGCGAGCACCTTCGGCGAACACCGTGTACTTGGCATGCAGTTCCATGCCGAGCTGGAAGTTGTCGCCCGGGTTGCCGTCCTTGCCGACACCCATGTTGCCGGTCGCCACACCCTTGACCGATCCGTCGTCGTTGTACAGCACCTCGGCGGCCGGGAAGCCGGGGAAGATCTCGACGCCCAGCGCTTCGGCCTGTTCGGCCATCCAGCGCGTGACCGAGCCCAGGCTGACGATGTAGTTGCCGTGATTCTGCAGGCATTCGGGCAGCAGGAAATTGGGTGTGCGGAACGAGGACGTCTCGCCGAGGAACACCATGGCGTCGTCGGTGACGGGTTGCGTCAAAGGCGCACCGCGCTCCTTCCAGTCGGGAATCAGTTCGCTCAGGGCCTTCGGGTCCATGATGGCGCCCGACAGGATGTGCGCGCCGGGCTCCGAGCCTTTCTCCAGCACCACCACCGACAGTTCCTTCTCGGCCGCTGCAGCCAGTTGCTTGAGGTGGATCGCGGTGGCCAGTCCGGCCGGGCCGCCACCGACGACGACCACGTCGTATTCCATGGCTTCGCGCGGGCCGTGTTGTTGGATGATTTCTTCAGGTGTCATGGTCTGTGCCTTCTAGGGTCTCGGAGGTGCTGTCGCGTTGGAGTCGCGATTTTAGGCGGCAGCGGCAGAGGCGACGCCATAATGATTCGATGAACCTGACTACTGGAGACTGAGCCATGGCTTACAGCATCGATCTCTCGGGCCGCGTGGCCTTCATCACCGGGGCTTCCGGCGGCCTGGGCGCGCAGTTTGCGCGGACCTTGTCCAGCGCGGGTGCCGCCGTTGTGCTGGCGAGCCGGCGTGTCGAGAAGCTCAAGGAATTGCGCTCGCAGATCGAAGCCGGTGGCGGCGACGCGCATGTGGTCGCGCTCGACGTGACCGACCACGATTCGATCAAGGCGGCGGTCGCGCACGCCGAGACCGAGGTCGGCTCCATCGACATCCTGGTCAACAATTCGGGTGTCAGCACCACGCAGCGTCTGCAGGACGTGTCCGAAGAGGACTATGACTTCGTGTTCGACACCAACGTCAAGGGTGCCTTCTTCGTCGCGCAAGAGGTCGGCAAGCGCATGCTGGCGCGGGCCCAGGGCGCCGCACCGGGCACATTTCTCGGCGGGCGCATCGTCAACATCGCGTCCATGGCGGGCCTGCGGGTGCTGCCGAAGATCGGCGTGTATTGCATGAGCAAGGCCGCCGTGGTCCAGATGACGCGGGCCATGGCGCTGGAATGGGGCCGGTTCGGCATCAACGTCAACGCCATCTGCCCGGGATACATCGATACCGAGATCAACCACCACCACTGGGACACGGAGCAGGGCCGCAAGCTGATCCAGATGCTGCCGCGCAAACGCGTCGGTCAGGCACAGGATCTCGATGCGCTGCTGGTGATGTTGTGCTCCAAGGAGAGCCACTTCGTCAACGGCGCGGTGATTGCCGCCGACGACGGATTCGCCGTATGAGGTTGACCCTTCCCGCGCACAAGAAGCGGGTGTTCGAGAGCACGATCCCGATCCGCTGGGGCGACATGGATGCCATGGGGCACCTGAACAACACCACGTATTTCCGCTACATGGAGATCTGCCGCATCGACTGGATGGCGTCGGTGAACCACGTGCCCAGCGATGCCGACGAAGGCATCGTCATCGTCAATGCCTTCTGCAATTTCTACCGCCAGCTGACCTATCCCGGCGACGTGCGCCTGACGATGTATTCCAGCGATCCGGCACGCACCACCTTCGAGACCTGGGTCACGATGGAGCGCACGGACGCTCCCGGCGTGATCTGCGCCGAGGGGGGCGCCACGACGATCTGGGTCGACATCCCGAACCAGAAGGCCAAGGACTTGCCGGATTGGCTGCGCGCGCTGGTCAGCTGATCTATTTCTGTCGCGGCAACCGGCCCATCAGATAGAACTCGGGGTTGGGCATCATGCCGCTCATGTTGGCGATGCGGTTGGACAGGCCGAAAAACGCGGTGATGGCGCCGATGTCCCAGATGTCCTCGTCGTTCAGCCCGTGGGCGTGCAGCGCCTCGAAATCGGCGTCCTCGAGTTCGTCCGCATGCTGGCAGACCTTCATCGCGAAGTCGAGGATGGCGCGCTGGCGCGCGGAGATGTCGGCCTTGCGATAGTTCACCGCCACCTGGTCGGCCACCAGCGGCTTCTTCTCGTAGATGCGCAGGATGGCGCCGTGCGCGACCACGCAATACAGGCAGTTGTTGGCCGCGCTGGTCGTGGTGACGATCATCTCGCGTTCGCCCTTGGTCAGGTTCGACTCCTCGCGCAGCATCAGTGCGTCGTGGTAGGCGAAGAAGGCGCGCCATTCGGCCGGCCGGCGTGCCAGGCCCAGGAAGACGTTGGGGATGAAGCCGGATTTCTCCTGCACCTCCAGGATGCGCGTGCGGATATCCTCGGGCAGGTCCTCGAGTGCGGGTGCGGGGTAACGTTGGGTCATGGTGTCTCCTTGGATGGCTTGGTCCAGCTTACCAGCGCGCGCCGAACTGCTGCTGCAGATCCTGCAACTGTGCCGGGCTCAGCGGTCGCGGCGGGGGCTGGCGCATGTCCACCAGCCGCGCGGTCTCTTCCAGTTCCTCGAGCGTGGCCATGGCCGCGGCCGGGGATGCATGCCAGACGTTGGGTCCGAGGCGCTCGAGCATGACTGCGCGCAGTTCGATGCCGTTGGCCGCGTAACGGCCGATGGTCTCGGTCACCGCCGCGGCGGCCCGGGCATCGCCGGGATAGTGATAGGGGATCACCGGCACCCGCCCGACCTTCATCACGTAATACGGCGTGATCGGCGGCAGCAACTCGGCCTCGTGTGGTCCCAGCGTCAGCGCCACGCAGTGCGTGCTGTGGGTGTGTAGCACGCAGCGCGGCGGCTGCGCGAAATCACGGGTGGCGTGGTAGATGCGGGTGTGCAGCGCAATCGTCTTGCTGGCCTTGTCGCCGCCGGTCTGTCGGCCCTCCCGGTCAAGCCGGGCCAGCCGGGCCGGGTCCAGGAAACCCAGGCAGGCGTCGGTGGGCGTGATCAGGAAGCCGTCGTCGAGCCGCACGCTGATGTTGCCGGCGCTGGCGTGCACATAGCCGCGCTGGTACAGGCTTTGGCCGATGCGGCAGATTTCGTCGCGGGCGAAGGATTCGTTCATGGTCGCAACCGGAAGTGGGTGGAAGGGCTCAGCCGCCCATCAGCTTGTGGACCAGGTCGGCCGTCGTGGACGCCGCGTATTTTCGCATCAGGCGGGCACGGTAGATTTCCACCGTGCGGTGGCTGATGTCCAGCACGCGGCCGATCTGCTTGCTGGTCAGGCCGTCCATCAGGCCGGCGGCGACCTCGCGTTCGCGCGCGGTCAGCTCGGCCTTGACCGGCCGGCGCGAGGACAGGTCCATGAAGGTCCAGATGCCGGCCGCGTGCGGGTCGTTGCGATCCATCGCGCGCCCGGTCACATGGCACCAGAAGGTCTCGCCGTTGCCGCGTTTCATGACACGGTCGTCCGCATAGTGGCCGGCGGTATTGAGGATGGGCGCGATACGCACGCCGGTGCGTTCGTATTCCTGCTGGCTCGGATACAGCACCTGGAAGGTCTGGCCGATCAGCAATTCGCGCGACAGGCCGAACATCTCGCACAGGCGCGCGTTGCAGTCGACGATGCTGCGATGGCGCGACAACACCAGGCCGATCGGCGAGAGTTCGAAGGCCAGCCGGTAGTCGATGTCGGCCGCGGACCGGCCCGCATGGAGAGGGGTGTTCACAGGTACGAAATACTACGTATGGTGATACGTAGTATCGTTCAGGTCTCATTATCAGGAGACCCGCGTGAACAAGATCTATCCCTCCGCCGCCCAGGCGCTCGAAGGCATCGTCAAGGATGGCCAGTTGATGGCCGTGGGAGGCTTCGGCCTGTGCGGCATCCCCGAAGCATTGATCGACGCCTTGCGCGACAGCGGCGTCAAGGGCCTGACGGTCATCTCCAACAATGCCGGTGTCGACGGCTTCGGCCTGGGCAAGCTGCTCGAGACGCGCCAGATCAAGCGCATGATCTCCAGCTACGTGGGCGAGAACAAGGAATTCGAACGCCAGTACCTGGCCGGCGAACTCGAACTGGAATTCACGCCGCAAGGCACGCTGGCCGAGAAGCTGCGCGCCGGCGGCGCCGGCATTCCGGCCTTTTTCACCAAGACTGGTGTCGGCACGATGGTGGCCGAGGGCAAGGAACTGCGCGAGTTCGACGGCGAGACCTACGTGATGGAACGCTCGCTGGTGCCCGATGTCGCACTGGTCAAGGCGCACCGCGCCGACAAGTCGGGCAACCTGCAGTTCCGCTACACCGCACGCAACTTCAATCCGGCCGTGGCGATGGCCGGCAGGATCACCATCGTCGAGGTCGAGGAGATCGTCGAGACCGGCGCCATCGAGCCGGACCAGGTGCACCTGCCAGGCATCTATGCCCATCGCATCGTGCTTAATGCCAACCCGGAGAAGCGCATCGAGAAGCGCACGATCCGCGCCAAGGCAGCCGCCTGAACGCACCGAACGACATCACAGGAGATACACAATGGGCTGGACTCAAGATCAGATGGCGGCACGTGCGGCCAAGGAACTGCAAGACGGGTTTTACGTGAACCTGGGCATCGGCATCCCGACGCTGGTGGCCAACTTCGTGCCGGACGACATGGAGGTATGGCTGCAGTCGGAGAACGGCATGTTGGGCATCGGCCCATTTCCGACCGAGGACGAGGTCGACGCCGACCTGATCAACGCCGGCAAGCAGACCGTGACCACGATGGCGGGCTCGTCTATCTTCGGCAGCCACGACAGCTTCGCGATGATCCGCGGCGGCAAGATCAACCTGTCCATCCTCGGCGCGATGCAGGTCAGCGAGAAGGGCGACCTGGCGAACTGGATGATCCCGGGCAAGATGGTCAAGGGCATGGGCGGCGCGATGGACCTGGTGGCCGGCGTCAAACGCGTCATCGTCCTGATGGAACACGTGGCGCGCAAGAAGGACGGTGGCTACGACCTGAAGATCCTGCCGCAATGCACCTTGCCGCTGACCGGCGTCGGCGTCGTGAACCGCATCATCACCGACATGGCGGTGATGGACGTCACGCCCGAAGGTCTCAAGCTGGTCGAACTGGCGCCGGACGTCACGCGCGAACAGGTGCAGGAGCGCACCGGCGTCACGCTGATCTGACCCGCGCAGGCGTCTGTGGAACGTCGCCAGCGGCCGCCTTGCGCGGCCGCTGGCGCGTCAGGCGCATGGTTTCCCGGCGCACCACGCTGCGCAGCCACTGGAATGCCGGCTCGGCGTGGTGGCGTTCGTGCCAATATTGCTTGATCTCGAACTCGCCCAGTTCCACCGGTGGCGGGAACAGCTTGATGTCGATCAGCCGGCTGAAGGCCAGTCCCAGGTCTTCCGGTATCGTGACCAGCAGGTCGGAGCTGGCGATGATGAATGGCAAGGCGGCAAACCGCGGGACGCGCAGCGTCACGTCGCGCCTGAGGTTCATCCGGGCCAGGGTTTCGTCGACCAGGCTGTAGGGCGACCCGCTGGCCGCATACATGCCGTGCTTGGCGCGCAGGTACTGCTCGATCGACAGGCTGTCGCCGATCTCCGGGTGGCCCGAGCGCACCGCGCATACGTACGAGGTCTTGCGCAGGGTCTGCTGACGGGCCCAGTTCGGCATGCCCAGGAAATAACCGACGGCCAGATCGATCTCGCCGCTGTCCAGGGCTTCGACCACCTCGTCCGGCCGCAGATCGATGATGCTGATCTTGGCGTTCGGTGCCTGCTCGCTGACGTGCTTGAGCACCTGCGGCATCACCACCAGCATGCCGACATCGTTGATGTAGACCCGGTAATGCACCGTCGTCGTGAGGCGGGAGAACACGGCGACCGGTCCCATCTCGCGCAACAGCTCCAGTGCGCGGGTGATGTGGCCGGCCATGGCGTCGGCATGGGGCGTCGGCCGCATACCGTGCGAGGTCCGCACGAACAGCGGATTGCCGAAATGGGTGCGCAGGCGCTTGAGCGCGGCACTGATGGCCGGTTGCGTCAGGCCGAGCTCGACCGCCGCCGCCGACAGGTTGTGGTGCCGGTGGACGGCGTCGAAGGTCTTGAGCAGATTCAGGTCCAGCTTGTCGATTTCCACCCCGGTCTCCTGGTTCACGCGTCGCGGCCATGGGGCCGACTCTGATATTCATGGTATTGATACAGATGATAAACGTGCGTGTTTGCGGTTTATATGAGATCGCACTAGACTGAATCTGATTGACATACGACAAGCCGGCCAAGTCCCGGCCGGCACGGAGACACCATGGATGCAGCGTCAACGGATTCGCGATATGCGGGCATGATTGCCGCGCTGGCCGAGCGCCATGCGCAGCCGCTGTGGGACCGCTACCACCGGATCACGACACGCGAACCCCGAGCCGCCGACGCACCCATGGCCTGGTGCTGGTCCGACATGGAGCCCCTGGTCGAGCGCGCATCGCGCGAGGTGGCGATGGAGGACGCAGAGCGGCGTGTGTTGCTGCTGACCCATCCGGCGTTCGCGGGCCGGGTTGCCACCACGACCAATCTCTCGGGCGGCTTGCAGACCCTGTTGCCGGGCGAGACCGCGCGCGCCCATCGCCACAGCCTGCAGGCGATCCGTTTCGTGATGTCCGGCTCCGGCGCCGTCACCACGGTCAACCAGCACCGCTGCCCGATGGAAGAAGGCGACCTGGTGCTGACGCCGGCCTGGACCTGGCACGAGCATGTCCACCAGGGAGCGGCGCGCATGGTCTGGTTCGATGGCCTCGACCTGCCGCTGTTGCACCAGCTCGACAGCATGTTCTTCGAGATCGCGGGGCCCGATGCGCAGGCGTACACGCCCGCGCCGACCGCCGCGGCAGTGGCGCGCCGCGATGCGGCCGTGCTCGGGCCCGATCCCCACGACGATGGCGGGCTGCAGTCGAACCGCTACCGGTATGCCTGGGCGCGCGCGATGCACGCCATTGCGAATGCGCCCCGGCAGGACGACGGCAGCCGCTGGCTGCGTTACGCCGACGGTGCATCCGGCGGGCCGGTGCTGCCCACGCTGGACTGCTACCTGCTGGCCTGCGAGCGCGGGCGGTCCACGCGCGCGTGGCGCAGCACCAGCAACGCCATCTGCGTCGTCGCGCGCGGGGAAGGCGCCAGCCAGGTCGGCGCGCACACGATTGCCTGGCGGCGGCACGACGTATTCACGTTGCCGCACTGGAACTGGATCAGCCACAGCGCGGCATCCGACGATGCCGTGATCTTCCAGATGACCGATCGCGAGTTCCTTGCCACGATGGGTTATCTGCGCGAGGAGTTCCAGTGAGCCGCCATCATTTGATCCACGAGCCGGCCTGCCGGATGCGTCAACCAGGAGCCTGAGGCCATGAAGATCTGTCGATTCAACGGAGGGCGCCTGGGCGTGCTGCACGACGGCCGGGTCCACGACGTGAGCCAGCTGCTCGAGCGGTTGCCCGCACAACGGTATCCGCTGCCGCAGAAGGACCTGCTGATCGAGGCCTTGCCGCAGCTGCGCGAGCATCTGGCACAGGCGCTGCAAGGCGCGCAGCATCATGCGCCCGAGGCCGTTGTTTTCGATGCACCGGTCGCCAACCCGGGCAAGATCATCGGCGCGCCGATCAACTACCAGGACCATGTCGCCGAATCCAAGGCCGATGCGGGTATCGCCCACGGACGCACGATCACGTCGATCGGCGACTGGGGCCTGTTCCTCAAGGCCGGCAGTGCCCTGATCGGTTGCGGCCAGCCCATCGTGCTGCGTTTCGCCGACCGGCGCAACGACCATGAGGTCGAACTGGGCGTGGTGATCGGCTCCGAGTGCCGGCAGGTCGCACGGGCCGACGCGATGGCCCATGTGGCCGGCTACACCGTGGCCCTGGACATGACGGTGCGCGGCACCGAGTTCCAGAGCTTCCGCAAGTCGATCGACACCTATGCGGTGCTCGGTCCCTGGATGGTGACCGCCGACGAGATCGACGACCCCGATCAGCTCGACCTGTGGCTCAGCGTGAACGGCCAGATGCGCCAGCAGTCCAATACCCGGCACATGGTCTACGACGTGGCGCGCCTGATCGAATACGCGTCCTCGTTCTACACCCTGCAACCCGGCGACGTGATCATGACCGGGACGCCGCAGGGCGTGGGGCCGGTCGTTCCGGGCGACCGGATCCGGGCCGGCGTGGCCCAGGTGGGCGAATTCGAAATCCAGGTGGCACCGCAATACGCGGGCGCCGCCACGGCGTGACCGCCGGCAACAACAAAGGACATCGGGCATGGCGAATATCTCGGTTCTCGGCATCTGCGGCAGCTTGCGTCGGCAGTCGTACAACCTTGGCGCATTGCAGGCGGCCGGCGAGCTGATGCCGCAGGGGATGGCGCTGACGATCACGCGCTTCGACGCGATTCCGCTGTTCAACCAGGACCTGGAGGCGCAGGCCGCGCCACCTGCCGTGCTGCAACTGGCACAGGAGATCCGTGACGCCGATGCCGTGTTGTTCGCCAGCCCCGAATACAACTTTTCGATCTCCGGCGTGCTCAAGAACGCGATCGACTGGATGTCGCGCCAGAAGCCGCAGCCGTTCAAGGACAAGCCGGTGGCGCTGTTGTCGGCCACGCTGGGCCCGGTCGGCGGTGCGCGCCACCAGTACGAATTGCGCAAGGTTCTGGGTTGCCTGGAGGCGCTGGTCATGCCCAGGCCCGAGGTGTTCATCAATCTGTGCCAGCCGAAGTTCGACGCCGATCTCCACCTGGTGGATGCGGCGGCGCGCAAGGCGGTGGAGGATCAGATGACGGCATTCGGCGCCTGGACGGGGCGCATGCTGGGACGATAGGTGATTGGGGTTGGGTTGACGTTGTAACTACATGAAGGAGACAGGCAAATGAAGCAGACGATTCTTGCAGTGGCCCGGTCCGTGCTGGCCACAGCCGTGGTGCTGGCCGCACCGGTGGCCATGGCGCAGAACACGATCAAGATCGGCATGATCACCGACAAGGTCGGTCCGGCCAAGGGTTATGCCGAACCCGTGGCCGCCGGCGCCGTCTACGCGGTCAAGGAGCTCAACGCCAAGGGTGGCGTGCTGGGCAAGCAGATCGAATTGCTGGTCGAGGACGACCAGGGCAAGCCCGACGTGTCCGCGACCGCGGCGCGCAAGCTGGTCGACTCCGGCGTCGCCTTCATCCTGTCGGTGTCGCTGACGCCGGCGACGCAGCAGGCGCAATCGGTCACGCTGGAGACCAAGACGCCGCACATGACGCCGTCGAACAGTGGCGACACCTTGACCACGCAGATCAACAACCCGAACTTCTGGCAGACCGGGCCGCTGGGTTCGACCCAGATCGCGACCCTGCTCTCGTACGCGCGCAACAAGAATTTCCAGAAGGTGGCGCTGGTCACCGACAACTCCGACCTGGGGCAGTTGACGAACCGGTTCTTCAAGGGGGCACTGGAGAAGGCCAACATCCAGATCGTCAGCGAAGAGGTCGTGCCGCGCGGCTCGACGACCGCCGACCCGCAGATGCAGAAGGTGCGCGCCGCCAATCCGGACGCGATCTTCCTGGCCGGCGTGCTGACGCCGGAGAACGCGCTGATCCTGCGTTCGGTGCGCCAGCTCGGCCTCAAGCAGCCGCTGCTGGGCAACTACAACTTCTCGATCCCGGTCTATGGCGCCGTGGCCAAGGGCCTGCTCGATGGCCTGGCCTTTGTCGATGCCTTCGATCCGGCCAAGCCGCAGACACGCCAGTTCATCGAGAACTACAAGAAGGACAACAACGGCACCGAGCCGTACAACCTCAACGGTTATGGCTACGACGGCATCATGCTGGTCGTCGATGCGATCAAGCGCGCCGGCGGCACCGACAAGGACAAGGTGCGCGAGGCGATGCAGGCCACCAAGGGTTTCCAGGGGGTGATGGGCGGCGTGGGCACCTCGTACGGCTTTGCCGACGGCAAGCGTACCGGGTTCGATCCCAATGGCATGGTGGTGCGCGTCTACGAAGGCGACAAGCAGGGCAAGGTCGTGCACATCGGCGCGAAATGAACGCAGCCTGTCGCACATTCTCCTGAAGGCCGCGCGTGAGTGATTTCGTCGAGCTGATGGTCGGAGCGACGGCCAGCGGATGCATCTATGCGCTGGTCGCCTTGTCCTACCTGTTGATCACCCGGCCCACGGGGGTCATCAATTTCGCGGTCGGCGAATGGGCCATGGTGGCTGCGTTCGGCGGCTTCCTGGCGCTGTCGCGCTTCGAGTTGCCGTACCCGGTCGGCATGGCCATGGTGCTGGTGTTGATGGCCGTCGTGGGCTGGATCACCGAACGGGTGGCGGTGCGGCCGCTGGTGGAAAAAGGCGCACCGCCTCTGGCGCCCATCCTGGCCCTGCTGGGCATGCTGGTCGTGTTCCGCGAGATCATCTCGGTCGGCATGGGCCCGGACCCGCAGCCGGTGCCGCCGATGTTCGGCTACGGCCGGCTGGAACTGGGCCTGGTGGCCGGCTCCTACCAGAGCTTCTTCATCATCGTCGTGACGGCTGCCGTGTTCGGCCTGGCCTGGTATTTCTTCGAACGCACGCTGGCCGGGCGTTCGTTCGAGGCGGTGGCCATCGACCGGCGCGCGGCGGCACTGATGGGCATCAACCTGCGCCGCGTCACCGCGCTGGCCTTCGCCGGCAGCGCCGGCGTGGCTGCGCTGGCCGGGCTGCTGGTCTCACCCAATGTGTCGGCCCATTACCTGATGGGCCTGCCACTGGCAATCCAGGGTTTCACCGCACTGGTCATCGGCGGCGTCGGACGGGTCGAAGGAGCCTTGCTTGGCGGCCTGATCCTGGCCATGGCCGAACAGATCACGGTGCGGTATGCACCGATCCCGCCCGGCCTTGCGCAGGGCGTGCCGCTGGTGCTGTTGATCGTGTTCCTGCTGCTGCGCCCGACCGGGCTGCTGCGGGCGCGGGAGTCGCGCGCATGAAGTCGATTGCCGGTTTCCTGCTGGCGGCCCTGGTGCTGTCGGCCGTGGCCTTCATGCTGGGCTCCTACCAGACCGACGTGTACCGCAAGCTGCTGCTGTGGATCACGCTGGCGCTGGGCTACAACTTCCTGTTCGGCATCGCCGGGCAGGTGGCCTTCTCGCATTTCACGTTCTACGGCATCGGCGCCTATGCGATGGTGATCCTGCTGTTCCAGGTCGGCCTGCCGTTGCCGCTGGCCATCGTGGCCGGCATCGTCGTATGCGTGGTGCTGGCACTGGTGGTCGCCATCCCGGCGACCCGGCTCGAAGGCTTCTACCTGGCGCTGGCGACGCTGGCATTCGCGCAGCTGTTCATCGTCGTGCTCAACGAAGGCGGCTCCGTCACCGGCGGCCCGGGCGGACTGGCCAACTACCGGCTGCCCGACATCGCGGGCGTGCGCGTGACCGGTCCCTGGTACACGGTGGTGATCGTGTTCCTGCTGCTCGGCACGCTGGCCACCTTGTGGCGGCTCGACCGCTCCTGGTTCGGCCGGGCCTGCCGGGCGGTGCGCGACGATCCGCAGGCGGCGCAGGCCATGGGCATCAATGTCACGACCACCCGTATCGTCGCGTATGCGGTGACCAGTGCGCTGGCCGGTGTGGCCGGCATGGTGTATGCGTTCGTCGACAACACGGTCAATCCGCCGATCTTCGGACTGGAGAACGCGTTCCTGCTGCTGTTCATGGTCATCGTCGGCGGCAGCGGCCGGCCGGCGGGCGCCATCGTCGGCGCCATCGTTCTGTACCTGCTGCCGTTCTTCCTGTCCCCGCTGATCGGCCATCACCATGCGCTGGTGTTCGGCGTGGTCATGGTGGCCGTGGTGCTGTTCCAGCCCAAGGGCCTGATCGGCATCTGGGATGACTGGATGGCGCGCCGGAGGGTATCGTCATGAGCACATCCGCACGCGCGGCCGCCGGCTCGGCGGCCGCCCGCCAGTTGCTCGTCGTCCAGGGCCTGTCGAAACAGTTCGGCGGCCTCCAGGCCGTGGCCGACCTGGATCTGGACGTGCGCGAAGGCGAGATCCTGGGTGTGATCGGGCCCAACGGCGCCGGCAAGAGCACGACCTTCAACATGATTGCCGGCGCGCTCGAACCCAGTCGCGGTTCGCTGGTGTTCGATGGCGAAGACCTGACCGGCCTGCCGGCCCATGCCATGGCCGGGCGCGGCATCATGCGCACCTTTCAGCACAACAAGCCGTTCGCCAGCATGACGGTGCGCGAGAACGTCATGGTCGGCATGCACCGGCGCCTGAAGGGTTCGTTGTGGCGGGTGCTGCTGGCCGGCGCCGGCGTGGTGCGCGCCGAACGCGAGGCCGTGCGCCGGGCCGACGAGCTGGTGGCGTTTGTCGGGCTGGGCGAGTGGCGCGATGCCGATGTCGACACCTTGTCGTTCGGCCAGGGCCGGCTGCTCGAGATTGCGCGCGCCCTGGCCTCCGAGCCGCGACTGATCCTGTTCGACGAGCCGGCGGCCGGACTGACGCCGTCCGAGTGCGAACGCCTGTCGGACATCATCCGGCAGATCGCGGGGCAGGGCATCGCGGTGTTGCTGATCGAGCACGACATGCGTTTCCTGATGGGGCTGGCCGACCGCATGGTGGTGCTGAACTTCGGGCGCAAGATCGCGCAGGGTACGCCGGCCGAGATCCGTTCCGATCCCGCGGTCGTCGAGGCCTACCTGGGTGACCTGGGAGCCATGGTCGATGCTTGAGATACGCAATCTTGTCGGTGGTTACGGCCATGGTGCGGTGGTGCAGGGCGTGGACCTGCAGGTCGAGCGTGGCGAGACGGTGGCCTTGCTGGGGCCTAACGGCGCGGGCAAGTCCACCTTGCTGTCGGCGCTGTCGGGTACCTTGCCCCAGCGCAGCGGCAGTATCCGGATCGATGGCCAGGAGCTGGTCGCGATGCCCAGCCACGATATTGTTGGCCACGGCGTGGTGCAGGTGCCCGAGGGACGCCGCATGTTCGCTCCGCTGTCGGTGCGCGACAACCTGCGCCTGGGCACGGTCCGCCTGTCCGGGCGTTCGGCGCGCGCCGAACGCGAACGGTTTGACTTCGTCTACCAGCTGTTCCCGCGCCTGGCCGAGCGCCGCAACCAGCTGGCCGGAACGCTGTCGGGTGGCGAGCAGCAGATGGTGGCCATCGGCCGCGCGCTGATGTCGATGCCACGGGTGTTGTTGCTCGACGAGCCCTTCCTGGGACTGGCGCCGTTGGTGGTCGAGGAGATCCGCCATGCGCTCGACGCGTTGCGCGGCTCCGGCTTGACGATGGTGCTGGTCGAGCAGAAGCTCGACATCGCATTGCCGTTCACCAGCCGCGCCTATGTGCTGATCAAGGGGCGGGTGGCGTTGACCGAGACCAGCGTCCAGCTGGCCGCGCGGCCGCGGTTGTCACAGTTGTATTTCGACCTTGCCAAGGAGTCCACGCCATGACCTCCACCACTGCTGCGCACGGCGCCACCGTGCAGACCCGGGGGGTGCACCATCTCGCTCTCAACACCGACGACATGAAGATGACGATCGCGTTCTATGCCGGGGTGCTGGGCATGCCGCTGGTACATGCGCTCAAGGTTCCGCCCGGGCTGGGGACCGGGGCGGGCAACCGGGGCAACCCGCCGTTCGAGAACCTGCGGCACTATTTCTTCGACGCCGGCGGCGACTGCCTGCTGGCGTTCTTCGAGATTCCCAAGGGCGCCAAGGACAAGGCCGACCGCGACGCGATCGCCGGCATGCAGCATTGTTCGTTCGCCGTCACCGAAGCGCGTTTCGAATCGTTGTGCGCACGCCTGCGCGACGCCGGCGTGGCGTTGATCGGGCCGATACCCGTGGGCGCCCGGACCTGGTCGGTCTATTTCTTCGACCCCAATGGCATCCGGCTCGAATTGTCCTACCAGGAGGGCGACGGCGCGTCCATCGGTGTCGTGGCGCGCTGGACCCAGTCGCGCGAAGAGGCCCTCGCCGAACTGCGCACCCTGTCCGATGACACCCAGTGGCTCGAACAGATCACCCGCCACCTGCCCGCCTGAACCGGCCCGCCGAATACGGCAGGCCCCGCCACCAAGGAGAACATCATGCCCGATCCCGTAGCTGTCCATGGCCTGCACCATGTGGCCTACCGTTGCCGCGATGCCGAGGAAACCCGGCGTTTCTATGAAGACCTGCTCGGCCTGCCGCTGGTCCATGTGGTGCGCGCCGACGCGGTCGAAAGCACCGGTGAGGCCTGCCCGTTCATCCACCTGTTCTTCGAGATGACCGACGGTAGTTGCGTCGCGTTCTTCGACCTGGGCGACAACACCGCTGCCGAGCCGTCGCCGAACACCCCGCGCTGGGTCAATCACCTGGCCCTGCGCGTGGGCTCCCAGGCCGAGGTCGACCAGGCCCGGCAACGGCTGGTCGACGCCGGTGTCGACGTGATCGGACCGGTGTCGCACGATGGTTTCGTGCATTCGATCTACTTCTTCGACCCGAACGGCATCCGGCTCGAACTGACGCTGACCATGTCCGACGCGCAGGAACTGCGGGCCTTCAAGGACGAGGCCCATGCGGCCTGCGCCGCCTGGACCGCAGAGAAGAACCGTCGCCTGGCGACCCACTGACGCATTGCAACGACCACCACCGACAGGAGCCCCCGCTGATGGCAGACACACCGATCCGATACGAGGTGCAACCCGAATGGGTACACGTGAAATACGCCGAGACCAGCGCGTTCAAGGAGGTCTACGGTTTTGCCGGCAACCAGGGCGTCGTCAACCTGGAAGGGATTCGTTACCTGCCCAAGGGCCGGCCGTCGGACACCTTGCTGATCTACATGCACCCGGCGTCCACGCTGCAGTTGTTGCCGATGCCGCGTGCGATGGCCGAACGCGGCGTGCATGTGTTGTGCGCCGGCAGCCGGTATGCGCGCAACGACACGGCGCTGATCATGGAGAACGTGGTCGTGGACCTGGGCGCCTATGTGCGCCATGCGCGCGAGGTCTGGCGCTACAAGACCATCGTCATTGCCGGCTGGTCGGGCGGTGGTTCGCTCTCGTTGTTCTACCAGGCGCAGGCCGAGAAGCCTTCCGTCACCCATACGCCGGCGGGCGACCCCTGCCACATCGTGCAAGCCAGGCTGCAGCCGGCCGATGCCTTCATCTTCCAGGCCGCGCATGTATCGCGTGCCGTGGTGTTGTCTGACTGGATCGATCCCAGCGTGCTCGACGAGAACGATCCGGATCAGCGCGATCCGGAGCTGGACCTGTATCACCCGGACAACAAGCCGCCGTATTCGGCCGAATTCCTGCAGCGCTTCCGCGCCGCCCAGCTGGCACGCATCCGCCGACGCACGGCGTGGGTGCGCGAGGTGCTCGAACGCCTGCGCAAGCAGGGCGGGCTGGAGATGGAGCGTGGCTTCGTCACCCA
Source organism: Comamonadaceae bacterium G21597-S1 (assembly GCA_027214345.1). Lineage (GTDB taxonomy): Bacteria > Pseudomonadota > Gammaproteobacteria > Burkholderiales > Burkholderiaceae_C > CAISIP01. Next base: position 26,346 of record JAPWHR010000024.1, on the reverse strand, counting down.
CCGCACCATGGCCGAACCGCGTTTCCTGGACGGCAGTATCGATCCGAATGACCGCCCCATCGGCAGTTGCTTCATGGGCAATCCCGAGACCGTCAACACCGGACCGGTCGGTTCGGCGCGGTTCTCCACACTGCGCTCCTGGTTGTCGCAATGGTCGCCGGACGACACCCATGCCCATGGCGAGAAATGTGCGGCGCAGATCACGGTGCCGATGCTGGCCATCGAGCACAGCGCCGACGACGCGGTGCCGCAGCCGCATACCCGGCGTATCTTCGACGCTTGCACCAGCGCCGACAAGACCATGGAATGCATCAAGGGCGCGACGCACTATTTCTCCGGCCAGCCCGAACTGCTGGACCAGGCGGCCCGCATGTGCATCGACTGGATGCAACAGCGCCGCCTGCTCGATTGACGGCGAGGCGGGTTTCAGGCCGCGGGGCCGGCGCTGCGGCGCCTGGTCGTCGTCGAGTCGGTCTTCGCGCGCCGGGGCTTGCGGGTCCGGGACTCCTGTTCCGGCAACTGGCCGACTTCATCCTGTGCCAGGTTGGAGATCATGGCCAGCAAGACCTTGCGCGTGGTGGCGAGGTCCCGTGGTGACACGCCGGCGGTGCTGATCAGGTTGGTGTCTTCGGCCAGCGGCACGAGGTGCTGCTTCAGTTCGCGGCCGGCATCGGTCAGGAACACGTAGACGTTTTTCCTGTTGGTCGGCAACTGGCGCCGGCTGACGTAGCCCAGGATTTCCATCGCCTTCATCGCGGCGAAGGTGGTCGGCTCCATCACGCCGGCGCGCTCGCTCAGTTCGCGCTGGGTCAATCCGTCGGTTTCCCACAGGATGCGCAGAAAGGCCCAGTGTCCGAACGGTACGCCATGGGGCGCCAGGCGGATCTGCAAGGCGCGCCGAAAGGCGCGTTCGGTGTCGCGGATCAGGTGGGCCAGACGGTCGTTGGGTACAGCCTCGCGCCAGTGGCGAAGAATGTCCTGGGTGTGGTGGTGTGGCATCGGCGGGGCTCGGCGAGGGGGTACGGTCAGCGCCCGGGCAGGCCGGTTTGCCATCGCAGAATCTGAGGGGTGCGGCTGGCGGCTGAGGCCAATAATGCCAGACAGACTTCGGTCGTGGCCCGAGCCCAGGCGCCGCTGTGCAGTGCCGGCCTGTCATGCACCAGCACGTCGACGAGCTCGTCGATGACCTCGCTGCGTGGCACCACGGGTCTGGGCAAGGCCTCGAAGCGGCGCTGCGTGTCGGCGCTGATCTCGATGCCGGTTGGCGTGGGACGCAGATCGGCCTTCTCGCAGCTCACGATGACCGGACCGAAATGCTGGTGCTGGAGCCGGTGTGCGGGCTGCGGCGGCCGATAGAGATCGCCGCCGTAGTTGCGCCGGGCCTTGAGTGCGCTTTCCTGTCCATCACCTGCCAGGTCGACGAGTCGCTTGCGCGCCGCCCCGTAGTCCTGTTCGGCCTTGGTTTGTCCGAGCTCGCCGGTCTGGTCCATCCAGGTGTCGCTGTCGAAATGGCCGTATCCGCTGTAGCTCGCGCTGGCGATCGCCCCGCCCTCGAAATCGAGCAAGGCCTGGTAGGCGCCTTCGGTGGGGCGGGTTGGATCCCATGCGCCGGTGTGGGCGAAAACGCTGCGCACCCGGCCGCCGCCGAGCAGTCGCAGGATGTCGATCTGGTGCGTGGCCTGGCTGTGGATGACGCCGCCGCCGGCCCTGGTGTCGAGTTCCTCGGGCCGCCGGGGCCGGTACAGGAAGTCGGTGAAGTTCAGCGCTGTCAGCATGCGCACCGCGCCGAAGGCACCGCTGTCGATCAACGCGCGGGTGCGCAGCACGGGCGCATTGAAGCTGTGGCTGTGCCCGACGATCATCGCCACGCCGGCGGCTTCGGTCGCCGCGATCATCGCGTCACATTGCGCCAGCGAGATTGCCATCGGCTTTTCCACCAGCACGTGTTTGCCGTGGGCCGCGGCGAGCGCGACGTGTTCGGCGTGGAACTGGTGGGGGGTCGCGACGTAGACCACCTGCACGGCCGGATCGGCGCACAAGGCCTCGAGGGTGGCGTGTGTCGGCGCGCCGAAGTCGCGTTCGAACTGGGCGCGCGCCAGCGGCAGCGGATCCGCGGCCGCGACCAGCCGGATGCGTGTGTCCTGCGTGAACGTGGGCAGCATCAGCGTGAAGGCCCGGCCGAGTCCGGCCACGCCGATGCGCAGGGGCGCGTGCGGCATCACAGGTCCAGCACCAGTTCGCCGCCGCAGCCGCGCGACACGCAGACCATGATCTGCGAGGACTTCTCGTCGTCGAGCAGCACCATGTCGCGGTGCTCGACCTCGCCGGAGATCAGCCCGGTGCGGCACGAGCCGCAGGTGCCGCTTTCGCAGGAGCTCGGCACCGTGTGGCCGCCGGCGCGCAGCGCCTCCAGGATGCTCTGGTCGGCCAACACCGGCACCGTGGCGCCACTGCGCGCGAGTCGCACCGTGAACGGCACGTTGGCCGCGAATGTGTTGGCGTCGACGCCGAAGCTCTCGAAATGGATGGCTTCGGTGGGCCAGTGGCCCGACATGTCGGCGACGGCGTCCATCAGTCCGCGCGGGCCGCAGCAATAGACCTGGGCCCGGCCGGGCGTCTCGAATTCCGGCCACAGGTCGATCGCCTGGTCGAGGTCGCCATGGTCATGGTGCAGTTGGACCTGCCCGCTGAACTCGGTCTGCAGCAGGTCGCGGAACGCGGTGGCGGCTTCATCACGGGTGCAGTAGATGAGCCGGAACCGGGCGCGGCCGCTGCGGCGCAGTTCGCGCATCATCGACAGGATGGGTGTGATGCCGATGCCACCGGCGATGAACAGGAACTCGTCGGCGCGCGGATGCAGCGCGAAATTGTTGCGCGGCACGCTGACGGCCAGCTGGTCGCCGGCGTTCACGTCATCGGCCATGCTGATCGAGCCGCCACGTCCGTGGGCATCGCGCTTGACCGCGATCTGGTAGCGGTCGGTATCGGCCGGATCCGAACACAACGAGTAGTTGCGCCGCGCGCCAGCCGGCGTTTGCACCGTTAGGTGGGAACCCGCGGTGAATGGCGGCAGGTCCTGGCCTTGCGGATGGCGCAGCTCGAAGCACCAGATATCGGTGGCGACCTGTGTCTTGGCGACGACCTTCAGGTCCATGAAGGGCGGCTCGGGCGATCCGGGCGGCGGTGTGGTGGTGAGGTTCAAGCGGTGTCCCCTGGGTTGACCGGTATCAAAAAAGGCTTGACAAGCCGGTGTGTCGGAAATAATCTTAGCCATCTAAGCAAAAATGTGCAAGTTTGTTGATCCGGATCAGTCGCGAGGGGACACACCATGATGACGAGTGAAGAAAACGACCTGTTGTGCCGGGTCGAGGGCCAGGCGCCCATGGGGCAGTTGATGCGTCGGCACTGGACGCCGGTCTGCCTGGTCGAGGAGGTGTCGGAGCCCGACGGCAAGCCGATCCGGGCCAGGCTGTTCGGCGAAGACCTGGTCGTGTTCCGCGACACCGAGGGTCGGATCGGCGTGATGGACGAATATTGCCCGCACCGGCGCGCATCGCTGGTGTTCGGGCGCAACGAAAACTGCGGCCTGCGCTGCCTGTACCACGGCTGGAAGATGGACGTGCAGGGCAATGTGCTGGAAATGGTGTCCGAACCCGCGGCCAGCGGGATGGCGCAAAAGGTCAAGCACAAGGCCTATCCGACTCACGAGTGGGGTGGTTTCGTCTGGGCCTACATGGGTCCCGCCGATACCTTGCCGGAGTTCCGGCCGCCGGCCTGGGCGCCGCATGCCGACGTGCGGGTGACGATCGCCAAGGCCATCATTCCGTGCAACTGGGCCCAGATCCTCGAAGGGGCGATCGACTCGGCCCACAGTTCCAGCCTGCATTCGTCCGACATGGTGCCTGCCCGCGTGGACAGCGCCAAGGCCACCGATTCGATGTGGTTGCGTCCGTCCACCGACAAGGCGCCGCGTATGCAGGTCGAGCGCACACCCTACGGCTTCCGTTACGCGGCGATCCGCCGGCCGATCAAGGACGCGGCGAAGACCGACTATGTCCGCTCCACGGTATTCGTCGCGCCGGCCGCCGCGCTGATTCCGCCCAACAACCTGTACAACGTGGCCAACATCAACGTGCCGATGGACGACACGCACACGGCGTTCTATTTCATGGCCTGGGGCCACCCGGACCAGACGCCCGACACCGATACCTGGCGCAAGTTCCTGGGCCAGCAGCTCGGTGTCGACCTCGACGAGACCTACCGCCCTTTGCGCAACCGCGACAACATGTTCTGGCAGGACCGTGCGGCGATGAAGGCGGGCAACTTCACCGGCATCACCGGTTTTCCGAACCAGGACATCGCGATGTGGGTCACGATGGGCGCCATCGCCGACCGCACCCATGACCGGCTCGGCGCCAGCGACCTGGCCATCGTCGAGTTCCGCAAGCAGATGCTCGAAGCGGTGCGGGCGTTCCAGGCCGGCGCACCGGCGATCGGCACCGGCGACGCGGCCATCCCGCCGTCGGTGTGTTCGTTCCAGGCCATCGTGCCGAAGACGACCGACTGGCGCTCGTTCGAGGCCAAACATGTCTGGGACGGCGCCGAGCCCGCGCTCGAGCCCTCGTATTCGACACCCGCCACCAACAGCTGATCTCGCGTTGCCGGTTCGACGGGCCGGCCCTGCGTTTGCCCCGTCGCATTCATCCATCCCTCTAGGAGACAAAGATGTCCGTTCGCCGTCGTACCGTTCTCGCGACCACCGTGGTCGCCGCCTGCCTGGCCTTGCCGATGTTCGCGCAGGCGCAGTCCGCGTATCCCAACCGGGCCATCAAGTTCGTCGTGCCGTATTCGGCGGGGGGGCTGCCGGACACGGTGGCGCGTATCTTTGCGCAGCGGCTGCAGGACAGGCTCGGCCAGTCCGTCGTCGTGGACAACAAGCCGGGTGCCAACGGCGTTGTCGCCGCCAGCGCACTGGCGTCATCGCCCGCCGACGGCTACACCTTCCTGGTCACCGACGGGTCGATGTTCTCGATCAATCCGGCCATCTACAAGAACCTCAGCTACGAATACAAGCGCGACTTCGTGCCGGTGTCGCTGGCCGCGCGTGCGCCCCTGTACCTGGCGGTGCATCCGAAGACCGGCGTCAATTCGCTGCAGGAATTCGTGGCGCTGGCCAAGGCCAAGCCCGGCGTCCTGAACTACGGCTCGTCGGGCATCGGCAGCTCGCACCATCTGACGATGGAGGCGATGAAGGCGTCGCTGGGCATCGACGTCACGCACGTGCCGTTCAAGGGCTCGAGCCAGTCGGTGCCGGCCCTGATCGGCGGGCAGGTGGATGTCGCGTTCTCGGCGCTGCCGTCCTTGTCGGGATTCGTCAAGGGTGGCAAGGTCAAGCTGCTGGCGACCAATGGCGCCAAACGTTCGGTGCACGAGCCCGACGTGCCGGCCATCGCCGAGATGGTTCCGGGCTTCGACTTCGCCGTCGTCGTGGGCGTGCTGGCCGCCACCGGGACGCCGCAGGCCGCGATCGATCGCATCGCCGCGGAAATGGAAGCGGTTGCGAAGATGCCCGACACGATACAGGTGCTGGCCAATGCTGGCGTGGAATCCGTCGGCGGCAAGCCGGCCGAGTACGGCAAGGCGATTCTGGACGAGAACGAACGACTGGCCAAGGCGATCAAGGCCGCCGGCATCAAGCAACAGGAATAACGACACATGTCCCGACTCAAGCTCACTTTCGGCTGCTGGAGCTACGACCGCACGCGCGCGCTGATGGATGGCAGCGTCGTGCCCGACGGCATCGACCTCAACTACCTCGACATGCCGGTGGAGGAGACCTTCTTCCGCATGTTGCGGCACAAGGAGTTCGATGTCGCCGAGTTGTCGCTGTCCTCGTATTCGGTGTCGGTGTCCAAGCCCGAGCGTCCGTTCGTCGCGATACCGGTGTTTCCGTCGCGTTTCTTCCGACACTCGTGTATCTACGTCAATGCCGACGCGGGCATCCGCACGGCCAAGGACCTGATCGGCAAGCGCGTGGGCAACCCGGAATACCAGATGACGGCGCCGGTGTGGATCCGAGGCATCCTGTCGGACCACTATGGCGTGCCGGTCGACAGCGTGACCTATTTCACCGGCGGTGAAGAGGAGCCGGGGCGTTCCGAGAAGGTCGCGCTCGACCTGCCGCCCAACATCAAGGTGCAGCCCATCGGGCCGACCCAGACCTTGTCGCAGATGCTGCGCGATGGCGAGATCGACGCCTTGTACACCGCGCGCATGCCGTCGAGTTTTCTCACCGGCGGCGGCAAGGTCATGCGCCTGTTCGAGGACTACGAGCAGGTCGAGCGCAATTATTTCAAGGAGACCGGCCTGTTTCCGATCATGCACACCGTGGCCATGCGCCGCGACGTGTACGAGGCCAACCGCTGGATCGCGCAGTCGCTGATGAAGGCCTTCAACGAGGCGCAGCGCCGCGCGTACGCCGACCTGTACGAGACCGCCGCGCTCAAGACCATGCTGCCGTGGCTGACCTCGCATGTCGAGCAGGTTCGCCGCGAGATGGGCGACGATTACTGGCCCTACGGCTTCGAGAAGAACGAGGCGGTGCTGCGCACCTTCCTGCGCTACCACCACGAGCAGGGATTGTCCAAGCGCCTGCTCGAGCCACGGGAACTGTTCGCCCCCGAGGCGCTGGAGGCGTTCAAGATCTGATGCGGGCGGCGCCCCGCCCGGGCGCGGGCGCCGCTCAGCCGGTGACCGTGAAGCTGCCGATCGGCATCGGCTGGCCATTGACGAGCGCCTCGACCCGGTGCACGCCGGGGTAGTGGCGGCGCGTCGTCAGGTCGGCCAGCGATATCTTCTTCTGCAGCCGCACGGCGTCTCCGCTGGCCAGTTGCAGCGACTTGAGCTTGAACACCTTGGCGCTGGTCCCGCCGCCGGCCTTGACGTAGTGCACGGCCAGGTCGATCAGCAGGTCCTGGCGCCGGCGTGCGGTGCTGTACAGCACGAAGGCCAGCTGCACGGAGCCGCCGACCGGGATCGCGTCGGGCCGGATGCAAATCTCGTCGACACGGACCTGCGCCCGGGAGCCGAAGCCGAGCACGTCCAGGGCCTGGGCATCGCCTTGCTTGACCGCCCAGCGCAAGGCATGGCGCACGATCCATTCGCGTTCGGGTGACGCCGCCACGAGCCAGCGGCGCGCGGTCTCGACCAGCAGCTGCGGATGGTCCTTGCCGATGTCGTTGAGGTTGTTCGCCACGGAGCGGCGCACATACAGCGACGGGTCGTCCTTGAGGTGTTCGAGCAGCCGCAGCACCGGTTGCGGGTCGCGCTGGAACTGCGGCAGCCGCGGGGCCCAGGGCAGGCGCGGCCGCGTGCCTTCGGAAACCAGGCGGCGCACGTGTTCGCTGCGGTCGGTGCTCCACTGCTCCAGCCGTGCCAGCGTGCGTGTCATGTCGTGCTGCAGGAATGGCCGGATCGCGAACTCGGCGGTGAAGCGTTGCGTGAGCGTGTGCAGGGCCTGCATCGAAGGCTCGAAGTGCGGCAGCCCGTATTCGGCAATGAAGAACATGTGGGGCATGAACAGGAAGCCGCCCATGCCCGAACCGACCACCCGGACCACGGGCTGCGCAGCCGACGCGACGAGAACGGCCACGGCCTTCGGATAGTCCTGCGGCAGGTGCCGATGCAGCACCCGGGCGATGTGGCGCCCCCGGGGCATCAGTTCGAGTGTCTCGTATCCCTGCAACGCGTCCCGGACGAAGGCGCGAGATGGAAATGCCGGGTACACGGCCGACACCATGGCGGCGATGGTGCCCGGAACGTCGACTCCGAAATGGTTCTTCAGCGGTTCTGCCATGGCCAGCAAGGAAGGTGGGGAATCGGATGTCGCCAGCGGCGGCATCGTGCCGGCTCGACGATACCGCAGTTCCCGTTTCCGGCATCCGGCCCGGATCGATGCCGGTGTGGCGATCCGGCAACGGCGCATCCCCGTGACGGCGCCGGCGCCGCGCATGTCGTGGCGTGGCGGGCCGCCCGGCGATCCGGACATACGCGCGCGAACCCTTTGCGGTATTGCACAATCGGGCCTGGCTGCGTGGGCCCGCTTCGTTGGCCGACGCCCTTCCATCTCCAGCGACGGCCCGGGCGCAAGCGCCCAGGCCGCACCGACGTGAACCTGCATGCTGCCCAACTGCTTCTGATCGTGCTCGTGGCCGGCCTGGCCAGCCAGTGGCTGGCCTCCCGGTTACGCCTGCCGGCCATCGTCGTGCTGATCGCGGTGGGCCTGGTGCTCGGTCCGGTCACCGGCGTCACCGCCTTGACGATGCCGCAGCACGAACTGGGCGAACTGATCGGCCTGGGCGTGGCCATCATCCTGTTCGAAGGCGGCATGGACCTCAAGCTGGCCGAGTTCAAGCGGGTCGGCCACGGCATCGGCCGGCTCACGCTGGTCGGGCCGCCGCTGGCCTGGCTGTTCGGCAGCCTGGCGGCGCATTACATCGCGGGCCTGGACTGGCCGACCGCGACCGTGCTCGGCGCCATCCTGGTCGTGACCGGGCCGACCGTGATCCTGCCGTTGATCCGCCAGGCGCGGCTGAACAAGGAATCGGCCTCGCTGCTCAAGTGGGAGGGCATCGTCAACGACCCGATCGGGGTGTTGATCGCGGTGCTGACCTTCCAGTACCTGACGATCGGCGGCGGCTGGCAGGCCACCGTGGCCGGCCTGGGCGCGGCGATGGCCGCAGCCGCGGTGTTCGGTGGCCTGGGGGGCTGGGGCATCGGATGGCTGTACCGCCGCGGCGCGGCGCCCGAGCACCTCAAGTCGCCGATCCTGATGGTGCTGGTGCTGGTCGTCTACTGGGCCAGCAACCTGGTGCAGCACGAGGCCGGGTTGCTCAGCGTCACGGTCATGGGCCTGGTGATCGGCAACATGAAGCTGATCGAACTCGAGTCGCTGCAGCGTTTCAAGGAACACCTGACCGTCGTGCTGTTGTCGGTGCTGTTCATCGTCATTCCGTCGCAGTTGCCGGCCGAGGCGCTGGCCTCGCTGGACTGGCGCGTGGCCCTGTACGTGCTGGCGATGCTGCTGGTGGTGCGGCCGTTGACGATCGCGATCGCGACCGCCGGGGCGCCGATGCGCCGGGCGGACCAGTTGCTGCTGGGCTGGATCGCCCCGCGCGGCATCGTCGCCGCGGCCACGGCCGGCATCTTCGGTCCTGCGCTGGTGGCCGCCGGTTATCCGGATGCGGCCCTGCTGCTGCCGATCACGTTCGCGGTCATCATCGCGACCGTGTTGGCCCATGGATTGAGCATCGGCAGCATCGCGCGGCGCCTGGGCCTGGCCGCGGCGGGCGACAACGGCCTGATGATCGTGGGTGCCACGCGCTGGTCCTGCGCCTTGGGTGCGGCCCTGCACCGGCTCGGCATCGACGTGTTGATCGTTGACGGTGCATATGCCCATCTCAAGCAGGCGCGCATGGACGGCACGCCGGTCTACCACGGCGAGATCCTGTCCGACCATGCCGAGCACACGCTCGAGTCCCAGCACCTGAGCCACCTGCTCAGCGCGACCGAGAACGAGTTCTACAACGCACTGGTGTGCAAGGCCCAGGGCCGGCATTTCGGGCATCACCGCACCTTCCAGCTGGCCACCGAGGTGCCGGCGGGCAAGGAGCTCAAGGGCCTGCAGCTGCAGCAGCGCGGATTCTTCGCCTTCGACCCGGGTGGCACGGCGGACATGCTGAACCAGTGGATGGAACAGGGCTGGACGGTGCAGACCACCAAGCTGACCAAAAGCCATGGCTGGGCCGAGCTGGTCGCACGGCTGGGCGAGCAGGGCAGAGACTGGATACTGCTGGGCGGCGTGTCGCCCACCGGCGCGTTCCGCCTGTACTCGAAGGAGCAGAAATTCAAGCTCGAGGCCGGCTGGACGGTGTTGTTGTTCGCCCCGCCCAAGGTGGCCGAGCGCGGCGAGGCGCAGCCCGCAACGTGATACCGCCGCGGCGGCGGCCACGCGGCGGGGCTGCCGTAAAATGGCCGGTTTCCCTGAAGCTTCGCAATGGCGCAACGCCAGTTTTCCCCGCAGCCCCCGCATTTCAGCAGCTCACCCCTGGTCCGACAACTCGCCAGCCTGGATATCGCCCCGGCCGGTGAGTCGACGCAGACGTTCGCGGAACGGCTGAGCCATTGGGTGGCCTGGACCGACGCGATCGCGTTGTCGCAGGTGCTGGCCGACGGCCCGGGCGCGGCGCATCCGGCCGTGACGCCATCATCGGCTGCGGCTCCGCGGCAACTGCGCGCGCAGTGTGCGCGGGTGCGCAAGGACCTGGCCGACGCGATTGCCGGTGACGCGCTGTTGCGCGACGCTGCCGATCCGCCGCGCACGGTTGCCACCGGGGCTGCGGCTGCGGGTGCGGCGAAGATCGATTATTCGGCCTACCGGCGCCAGTACCGGGCACACCAGCACACGATGGAGGACCGTATCGGCAACCTGCGCGCCGCGGTGCGCAAGGCGATGGCGGGACTGTCGCCGGCCCAGGTCCGTCTCGCCGCGCTCGATGCCGTGCTCGACCGGGCACTGAGCCCGCAACTGCGCCGCCAGCTCGAGCAGGTGCCGCTGATGCTGGAGAAGACCTTCCAGGCCCGGCACAAGGCCGCTGCCGCAACCCTACCCGACCAGGAGGCCGATCTGAACCCACTCCCCCCGCAACCGCACCCGGTCGATGCCGTCGGCCCGACCCTGCAGCGTGTGCTGCTGGCCGAGCTCGAGCTGCGCCTGCAGCCCGTGCAAGGGCTGATCGATGCGCTCGACCCCGTGGCCGACGTTCGGCCGGCATTGAGCGCGCCGGGCCGTTCCCAAGCGCGAATCCCGCAGCGCGCAGCGCGGAGGGTCGTCCAGTGAGCGCGCCGGGCCGTTCCCAAGCGCGAATCCCGCAGCGCGCAGCGCGGAGGCTTGTCCAGTGAGCCCGATGGCATCCCGGCATCTCGCGTCGGCCGCATTTGCCGTCGGCCTGGGCGTGGTCGGCTGGATCGGCTACGGCTATCTGGGTTCGAACCTGCTGGCGTTGACGATCACGGTGCTGATCGCCGCCTTCTACCTGGCCGGAGCTATGGAGCTGCGCCGCTTCCGCGGCGCCACCGCCGGCCTGCGCGCCGCTCTGGCCGGTCTGCCCGAGCAGCTGCCGTCGCTGGGTGAGTGGATCGCCACCTTGCCGCAGTCCCTGCAAGGCGCGGTGCGCCTGCGCGTCGAAGGCGAACGCGCCGCCTTGCCCGGGCCGGCGCTCACGCCCTACCTGGTCGGCCTGCTGGTGCTGCTGGGCATGCTGGGCACCTTCCTGGGCATGGTTGTCACGCTCAACGGCGCCGTGATGGCGCTGGAGAGCACGACCGACCTGGCCACCATTCGCGCCGCGCTGGCGGCTCCGATCAAGGGCCTGGGCCTGGCGTTCGGCACCTCCATCGCCGGTGTGGCGGCGTCGGCGATGCTGGGGCTGGTGTCGGTCCTGGTCCGGCGTGATCGCTTGCAGGTGGCGCAGCTGCTCGACGCGCGTATCGCCACCCGGCTGCGGGTGTTCTCGCGTGCGCACCAGCGCGAACAGACGCTGGAGAACCTGCAGCTGCAGGCCCGCGCCATGCCCGAACTGGTCGATCGGATGCAGGCCATGATGGCGCAGATGCAGCAACACGAGCAGCAACTCGGCGACAGGCTGCTGTCGGGCCAGGAACGGTTCTACCAGCACGCGCAGACGGCGTATGCCGACCTGGCCGCCTCGGTCGACCGCTCGCTGAGCCACAGCCTGCAGGAGAGTGCCCGCGTGGCCGGCAGCACGATGCAACCCCTGGTCGAGGCGACGATGGCCGGTATCGGCCGCGAGAGCGCCCACTACCAGCAGAAGATGTCGGAGCTGGTGCAGCAGCAGCTCGAGGCCATGGCCAGCCGCTTCGACACCACGGTCGGAGCCGTGGCCGACGCCTGGGGCGAGACACTGCAGCAACACGATGGCCGCAGCGAGGTGCTGGCCCGCAGCCTGCAGCAGTCGCTGTCGGGCTTCAACGACAGCTTCGAACAACGCGCCACGGCCTTGCTGGCCGCGGTCGATGAACGCCAGGCGCAGTCGCAACAGGCCTGGACACAGGCGGTCGACACCCTGGTGCAGCACAACAGCCGCCACCAGGCGCAGGTCACCGAGGCCGCCGGCCGGCAGCTCGATGCAGTAGCCGAGCTCGCGGGTCGCGAGCTTGCCAGCGCCGCCGAGCGGTTCGGTGCCAGCACCCGGGATGCCGCACAGGCCTGGCATGACGCGCTGGCCCGCCAGCAACAGGGCAGCGAGCAGGCGTCCGCGGCTATGCAGTCGGCGGTGGCCGCGCTGGTGCAGGGTTTCGGCCAGAAGTCGGCGGAACTGCTGCAGGCCCTGCAGCTGGCGCACGCGAGCTTGCGCACCGAACTGGCCAGCGGCGACCAGCAGCGGCTGGCCGGCTGGACGTCTGCCTTGGAGGGCATGGCGGCGTCGTTGCGCCAGGATGCGCAACAGGCGCAGGCCGACGCGCTGGCGCGCCAGGCACAGATTTGCGACACGCTGGAGCAGACCGCCCGCGGCCTGCAGGGCCAGGCGGCCGAACACGCGCGCGAGACCATCGCCGAGATGTCGCAGCTGATCGCGACAGCGTCCGAGGCGCCGCGCGCCGCGGCCCAGGTGGTGGATGCGCTGCGCGAAAAACTCAGCGACTCGATGGCGCGCGACAACGACATGCTGGCGGAGCGCAGCCGCATCATGCAGACCTTGTCGACGCTGCTGGAGGCCGTGAACCAGGCCGCCACCGAGCAGCGCAGTGCCATCGACACGCTGGTGGCCTCGGCCGCCACGATGCTCGAGCAGACGGGTGCGCGGTTCGGCCAGACGCTGGAGCAGGCCTCGCAGACGATGCAGGACGCCAGTACGCAGGCGGCGGCCGGCAGCATCGAGATCGCCAGCATGGGCGAGGCGTTCTCGGTGGCGGTACAGCAATTCGGTGCGTCGAGCGAAGCCATGACCGCACACCTGCAGCGCATCGAGGCGGCTCTGGACAAGTCCAGTGCGCGCAGCGACGAACAACTGGCCTATTACGTGGCCCAGGCGCGCGAGATCGTCGACCTGAGCATCTCGTCGCAGAAGCAGATCATCGAAGACCTGCAGCAACTGGCGATCCGCCAGCCGCCTAAGGTGACCAGCGCGGCCTGACATGGAAGACGTGGACGCCGCCCTGGAGCCCTCCGCGCCGGTCTGGCCGGTGTTCGGCGACCTGATGTCGGGCCTGCTCGGCGCCTTCGTGCTGCTGCTGGTGGCCGTGGTCGGCGTGCAGCTGGAACTGGCGACCTCGCTCGAGGCCGAGGTGAACAAGCGCAAGCTTGAGGAGCAGCGGCGCATGTCGCTCGAGCAGGCGCTGGCGGTACCGCTGGCCGCGGGCCGGGTGACGCTGAACAACGGCCGCATCGGCATCAGCGGAAGCGTGTTGTTCGCGCTGAGCTCCGACCAGCTCCAGCCCGATGGCCGGCAACTGCTCGAGAGCCTGGCCCAGCCGCTGGCCACCTATCTGCAGGCGCGCGACGAATTGCTGATGGTCAGCGGATTCACCGACAACCGGGTGGTGCGCGACGGCAGCCGGCAGTTCGCCGACAACCTGGAGTTGTCGGCCCAGCGCGCGTTGACGGTGACCCGCGCGCTGATCGATGCGGGGGTTCCGTCCGCATCGGTGTTTGCCGCCGCCTTCGGCCGCGAGCAGCCGGTGGCCTCGAACGACGATGCCGCCGGCCGCGCGCTGAACCGGCGGGTCGAGATCGCGCCGGTGCCCCGGACCACACCCCATGCGACAACCGGACCGGCCAAACGCTGACTCCGGCGCGCAAGCGGAGCATGCGAGCGGTTGTGCGACGCAGGCGGAGCCGTCGCCCGATCCGACGCTGGACGCACTGCGCGCGTCGGGCGCGCAGCGTATGGACCCGGCGCGATTCCGTTATCTCGAGGCGCTGGAGCGGCGCAGCGCCCTGCGGTACGGCGCGGCCTTGCAGCGGCAGCTGGAGCGCCAGCTGGCCGGCGCAGTGGCCGCGTACCGTGCCCGCTGGGAAGCCGATCGCGCGGAGCTGGCGCAATACGTGTCCGTCGTGCTGCAGCGCCATCCGCAGGCCGCACCGGCCGTGCGGCGCCTGCATGCCGAATCCGACCTGCGAGCGCTGCGCCGGCTTGCCGATCGGCTCGACGCCGAGCAGCAACGCCGCGACGGGCCGCTGGCGCAATTGCTGCGCCGGCTCGACGGCCAAGGCGCGTCGGACGCGCCGGCAGCCGGCACGCGGGAGGCACGCCAGCCGGATACGGCCGATGCGTCCGCCGACGCCGCCCCGTTGACCGAGCTCAAGACCGTGCAGCGTTTCCGCGACACCTGGGAGCGGCTGCGCGTCGACGAACAACTGGCCCGATCGCTGCAGCAGGCACCGGACAACCCGGGGCCGCTGAACTCGCATCTGCTGGTGCTGCGCGCGCTGCGCAGCCTGCAGGACCTCTCGCCGGCCTACCTCAGCCGCTTCGTCGCGCAGGCCGAGGCCTTGATGTGGCTCGATGGCGCGGGGCCGCGCAAGGCCGCCACGGGCAAGCCGGCGACACGCGAGCGCGACAGGAAGCGGGGAAGGGCGGGGGCGGGCTGAGCAGTGGTGGTCACGCTGTTACATCCCTTGTTTGTTTCGCGTGGAAGCGTGGCCCATTCCGTGTCCATCCGTAGACGGTCTGGCGGCGCTCTCGCTGGGGAAATGCCCTGTGTGACAGGGACTTGAATGGAAGGTGAAGGGAATCGAAAGGGGCTGGCCTTTCGTTGAAATTACTCAATCCACGGAATTCGGTGTGCGCTTGTTCCCCTATGTGTTCCCCGAACCTGGCAGCGTAGTCCGGTGCTCGTGACCGCTGATGCCGGAGGATCGTGACCGGTCGCGCAGCGTGGTGAGTTACGCGCTCTGTCTGGAGGACGTGATGCTCTGCTGAAACCATGCAGCATGGTGGCAGGTCAGGGTCGAGTTGCCGTCGATGTGCACATCGCCATCACGAGCGCAAGTGCCGACGAGTCTCAGCCAGTCAGACTGCTGCCTAGGCAGGTCAGGCCCGCGAACCGCGCAACCCCAAAGTTGTTCATTGGCATAGTCATGATGGGATGGTCTTCTTACGCAAAGCGGAAGCCGAAGCTGCCAAGTACACCGTAATCGGCGTGAAATGTGTCTCCAATCACCGCCGGCGTGGGCTTGGTGAAGGAGCCTCCGAGCACGACATCGCCAGCGTTGAGTTGTTCATCGTGAGAGGCGATCTTGTTGGCGAGCCATGCCACTCCGTTTGCAGGGTGGTTGAGTACGCCGGCGGCGAGGCCGGTCTCCTCGACCACGCCATTCTTGAACAGCATGGCTCCCACCCAACGCAAATCAAGCGCATCTGGTTTGACCGGCCTGCCGCCCATCACGATGCCAGCGTTTGCCGCAAAGTCGGAGATGGTGTCAAACACCTTGCGGGGAGCCCTGGTCTCGCGGTCAAACTGCTCAATTCGCGCATCGATGATCTCAAGTGCCGGAATCACATATTCGGTAGCCGAGAGCACATCAAACAGGGTCACGCCCGGTCCCTTGATCGGTCTGCCAAGCACAAACGCCAACTCCACCTCCACGCGCGGGGCGATGAAGTGTTCAAAGGGTATATCCCCACCCGCATCGAAGAACATGTCGTCCATCAACGGCGCATAGTCCGGCTCTGTGATCTGGCTGCTGATCTGCATGGCACGGGAGGTCAGGCCAATCTTGCGTCCACGAATGGTGCGCCCGGCAGCCAATTCGAGCTTGACCCACTCGCGCTGGACGGCGTATCCATCCTCGATCGTCATTTCAGGATGGGCGGCAGAAAAGTGGCGCAGCTGTGTGCGGGTGTGGCGGGCTTGACGCAGCAGCTTTGCGAGTTCTTGGATGGTTTGAATGGAAAGCATACGGGATGAAAAAGGGGAAGCTCGAGTCGTTCGCGCGGGTCGAACTAACTTAGTTGTGCACTTACATGTCGGCTGGCATCAAGCAGCGCATCAATGATGGCAGTGCGGGTTTTGGGGGGGATGCGAAACTTTGGACCCACCAAAGAAAGGGCGTGTGCGCATTCCCCGCCGTGAAAGAGCGGGACCGATGCGCCCCACACGTCATCGTCGCGCTCTTCGTCGGAAGTCGCAAAGCCGGTCTCTCGAATGGACTGCAGCTCTTTGCGCAATCCTGCGACCGTGGCGATCGTATGTGTGGTGTAGCGGGTAGGTGTCAGGCTCTCGAAAAGTTCGGCCGACTCTTCCTTCGATGCAAAAGCGAGCAGTACCTTGGCACTTCCAGTAGCCGGCCATGGCGTGAGGTGGGTTCTTGTGGACTTCAGGACGATCCGCGCCTGGCTCTCGATGCGGTGCAGGGCGATGATCTCGCTGCCCAGGCGTTCGTTCAGCACCACAACTTCCGAGAACTGTTCGGACAGCGGTTGCATCACCTCGGTAGCCACAGCGACGATCGGGTTGCAAATACGTGCGACATGCGCCATGTGCAGCAGACGAGGCCCGAGGTTGAATGCGCCTCGCGCGTCCTGCACGATCAGCGAATTGGCCCGCAAGCTTGTCAAGTACCGGTACGTGGTACTGCGAGGCATCTCGAAGTACTCTGAGATCTCGTTCGAGGTCCAGATCGGCCTATCCTGTGAAAACAGCAGCAGGATTTCGATGGCGCGGTCGGCCGTAGAGTTGGCGCCTGCGCCACTGCCGCGTGGGTTGGATTTTGAGGTAGCTTTCACAAGAGGCGGTATTCGAATACAGGTGGCAGCGCGGTCCTGGGACCGCGCAGTTGCCGCATCTTACTTCTTGGCCTTCGCCCTGAAGAGGATGGCCATCTTGTCCGCATCTTTTCGTATCAGAGAAGAGAACTCATCAACCGTACTGGGTGCTGCGACCATGCCACCGTTGAGCAGCTTTTCAGCCAGTTGTGGATCTTTCAGCACCAGGTTCAACTCGGTATTGAGCTTTTGGACCACGCTGGCAGGGGTTCCGGCGGGTGCCACGATGCCCATCCAGCTTTGCACGGAAAAGCCGGGAAAGCCTGACTCGGCAATGGTGGGCACGTTAGGTGCTTTGGGGTCTCGCGTCGGACCAGACACGGCAATGGCCACGGCTTTGTTGTTTTGCGCCATTTGCATACCCGGTCCAGTCGCAGCGAAGGCCAGATCCACTTGGTTGCCCATGACCGCCAGCGTGGCTGGCCCTGAGCCTTGATAAGGTACTTGCAGGAACTTGATTCCTGCCATGTCTTCCAGTTGCAGGAAGGCTACCTGGTGCGGGCTGCTTTGGCCAGGGCTGGCGGCTGAAACCGACTCCGGCGTCGCCTTGGCTTTGTTGACGATGTCGGCCACCGTCTTCACGTCGAGCTTGTTGCTGGCCATCAACATGATTTGAAGGTTTACCAGCCGTGATACGGGCGCAAAGTCTTTGAAAGAATCGTAGGGCAACGGCGCAGGCAACAGCTTTTCGGCGTTGAGCGCTGCGTTGATCGAATGGAAGTCAGTGATCATCAACAGCGTGTAGCCATCGGGTTCAGCCTTGGCCACAAACTGGGTGCCAATGGTGGTTCCCGCTCCCGGCTTGTTCTCGACCACCACGGACTGGTTCAGTCGGGTACTCAATTCAGTGGCCACAACGCGGGCCGTAATATCGCCACCACCACCGGGCGGGAAGGGCACGACAAGTTTGATCGGTTTGATTGGCCAGGCGCCTTCGGCGCTCGCCAAACTCGCTGCCAGTGCCAGTGCCGTGCCAACGAGAAATTTTTTGTGCATGCGCATGGTATTTTTCCTTTCAGATGGAAGTGGTTGTGAATCGATTGGTTGGACCGGGTCTCTCAAGCCATCAGGGCTTCGAGCTGGTCGAGAAGCGCGCTGGCTTGGGCGCGGCTGCCCACCGCAGCGACGTAGCGGTCTGGGCGCAGGACGACGAACTCCCATTGCGGCTTCTGCATGCGCCAGTCGCGGAACTTGCCTTGCAAATCATCCAGTACCAACGTGCCTGGTGAGTTCGGCCAACGGTTCTTGGGCGATTTGGAGGGGACAACGGTGAACTGGCCGGCGTTGATGCGTTGCAGGAATGCCCTGTTGCGTTCGGTCAAGTGATCATTTGCGTCAAAGTTCAGTGCCAAGACGGCGAAGCGGGTGCCGATGGCGTCATCCAGCTTGCAGGGTTTGCCATCCAGTTCGACCATGGGCTGTATGAACATGCGCCCGACTGGATCGTCTTTGCGTTCTCGGGCCTGCAGCGGCACCACGATCCCGTGGTGGTAGCGGGACATGGGTTTGAACCTGAGCTGCAGGATGTAGTCCCGCGCCTGCGGCATCGACTGAATGCAGCGAAAGAACAAATCTCGACACCACTCCGTCATCCGGCTGTACGGTTGGTAGAAGGAGCCAATCCAGGTCGCGAAGTTGACCATGGTTTCGGCGTGCTCACGGCGTTCGCTGTCGTACGATTCAAGGATCCTGGGATGCGCAGTCCGCTTGAGCACCATGGCCAGTTTCCAGGCGATGTTGGTCGCATCGCGCAGGCCGGAGTTCATGCCTTGTCCAAAAAATGGTGGTTGCAGATGCGCCGCGTCACCAGCCAGGAAAACGCGGCCAAGTTGAAACCGCTGCGCCGTCCGAGAGTGGTGAAGATAAATGCGCGCGCGCTTGATTTCTGGAATGGGTGCATCGCCTGGGTAGTGTTTGCGCATGAGGCGTGCCAGGTTGTCCGGATGGAGCACTTCGTCCTCGTTTTCGCCGCGCAAGAGCTGAAACTCCAATCGACGGTATCCGTATGGCAGGTGAATGGAGATGCTTGGACGCTTGGGGTGACAATGAATGGCGGTGTAGGGCTCGTCCAGCGGGTCGTCCAAGACGTCGATCACTAGCCACTTGTGGCTGTGCGTCTTGCCAATGAGTTCGATGCCGACCAGTTCGCGCACTGTGCTGCGTCCGCCGTCCGCCCCCACCAGGTAGTCGCACTGCACGCGGGTGAGCGAGCCATCGGTGCGCTTGACCGTCAGAGAAACCCCGTTGGCGTCCTGCTCCAGCGATTGCGCTTCGGCGCCGAGCATCATCTGCACGCACTCGTAGCGCTCGACCCCCTTGCGGAGGGTCACTTCTGTCAAGGGCTGGATAAAGAGGTTGCGCCGTGGCCAGCCGTGGGGCTGCTCGGCAGGCGAGACCTGGGCGAAACAATGGCCTGCGGAACTGTAATATCGCGCAGGCACGTTCTGGATCATGTCCTTGAGCAGTTCGTTGGCCAGGCCAACGCCCTGCCATGAGCGCAAGGCTTCGTCGTCGGCGCCCACGGCGCGCGGGTAGTCCAGAATGTCCGCGCTGCGCTCCACCACGAGTGTTTGGATGCCGAAGGTGCCCAGGTAATTGGCGATCGTGATCCCGCAGGGGCCAGCCCCTACGATGACCACTTCGGTCTTGCGTGTGTCATTCATTGCAGTCATGTCATCGTGCTCGGCGTGCGGAAACTTCAACGCAGGAAGTCACGGCACAGAACGTTGAAGCGTTGGGGATCCTCGAAATGGGGCCAGTGCCCGACGCGTTCCATCTCCACGTACTGCGCGCGGGGTATCAACTGGGACACGCGGCGTGCGGTCTCCAGGTACTCGTCCTTGTCGGCAAGCGAGCCCACGACCAATGCGGAGGCCGAAATGGCCTTCCACTCGTCCTCACTCAACAGGTTGCGTTGGCGAATCTGCGGCTCCTGCAGGCACAGCACGTGCTGCATGGTTTCGATCATCCTGGGCTGCTTATAGACGGCTTGCCGTACGGCGACGATGTCGTCAATGCGGTTGTGCTCTTCGTGGATCAGGTGATCGAATATTGGCTTGATGTTCTCCCACACCGGGTTTTCCACCGCAGCGGTGCGTCGTGTCCGGATGCGGTCCATGTTGGATGCGTTGGCGAACAGGCCGGCGGCTGACAACAACACCAGCTTGTCGGTGCGCTCCGGGTGCGTCAGCGCAAAACGTGCAGCCACCCAAGCGCCCAATGAACATCCGACCAGGGACGAGTTCTGCAATCCGACTGCCGTCATGAAGTCGGCCACGTGCCTGACGTAGTGGGCAATTTCGTAGTCGTGATCTGGCTTGTCGGTGAATCCTGAGCCGATCATGTCGATCGCGTAGCACTCGAAATGCTGGGAGAGCTCACGCAGATTGGCAGAGAAACCTTCCCAGCTGCCTGCGGTGCCATGCAGGAACAGCACCGCAGGCGCGCCCGCCGGCCCGCAACGCGCGAAGCGGGTACTGATGCCGCCTGCGTCGATCCACTTCTGCTCGAATGGCACGTCCATCATCGCCGTCCAGATGCTGCGGTAGGCTCCGCGTGCTTCCTGAGAGTTCATGCTGCCTCCTCGTGGCCATTGGCCTCAGCCAAGCGTTCCCGCACCTCGGCTTGCCACTCCGCCAAGGGGCGGTGCGCCACCTCCTTGAGGTAAGCCGCAGTTTCCTGTTCAAGCACGTCCAGCGGCTGCGTCAGGTCCATCGGTCGGCGCCAGGGCTGCTGAACCTGCCATTGGGTGACGGCGTAGATCTCAATCTTGTTGCCTTCCGGATCGAAGAAATAGAAGCTCCAACTGTTGCCGTGATGTCGCCCTTCCATGCCGGCCAGGTTCAAGGGATGCAGCGCCAAATAGAAATCGCGCAGGGCGGCCAGGCTCTCCACGCGAAACGACACCTGGTTCAAGGAACTCTCGCTGCCGAACTGGCGTTGTGGGTCGTGCGCCAACACCAGTTGGTGGTGCTCGTTATCGCTGCGGGAGAGAAATGCGAGGGTCCGGCCATTCATTTCACCGAAGTCATTGAGCAGCATTCCCATGGTGCGGCGGTAGAAGGCCACCATGGCACTGAGATCCCGCACATACACGCCGACATGCGTCAGCTGTGCATCCGGGAGCCGAACGGAGGGGGTTGGGGTGGTATTTATCATAATCCCATTATTTGGACAGTAGGTTCAACATATGGGCTCATTATGCAGCGATTACGAGATCGTTGCAAGGCAGGCGTCGCCGGATGCATCCGAGGCGGGAGCGCCAGGTACTGATGCGCCTTACGCAATTGCCCGGATTGGAAGCAAGGCTTTCGTGATCAATTGCGGATTCGCGCGATCGCAGGCTGATTGCAGGTAGCAAAATTCGATGGCGGAGTTCCCTTGCATGGCTGACGTGTGAAGGCGTCAACGCCACAATCGAGTGCTTACTTCTTGTGCGCACGTTCAGGGCTTGAAACGTGTCCTTGACCGTGCAGCGACAACGCCCGGCTGCTTGAGAAAATCCGCACAACAACCGACGCGCGCATGCCTGCCATTTCTGATTCGCCCAACTTTTCGCTGGTCCTTTGACTCGCTGTTGCCAGAGCTCATGCCCGCCAGGAAGCCAGTGCCTGGGTGCTGCCAAACATACTCAGGGCAGAGCGGATCTCCGTCAGCAGCATGGCCACACCCGTGAGATCAAGTTCGGGCAAGGTTTGTAGAGCTTGTAGTGGGCATAGGAGACGCATGGCGTGCGCTCGATCTGGTGCATCACTGCGTTGCCATGCTGCAAAGTTGCAATGGACTTGGCCGAGGTGAATGAGGGGACTTGAATTTTGGTCAGGCCGGTGCGGCTGGCCTCGCCCAGGCCGGCGGCACCTGGCACGTGGTCGGTGCGCCAATCCAACGCGGGGCCGCCATCGTCGAAGCCACGTTTGCGTGGCACTGAGCCTAGGCACGAAGCCGGGTACGCACAGGCTGGATCCATCCTTGAGCTCGATGGTGCCGAGCAGTGGCACGCCTGTTAATGCTCGTTCTCCGCGATGTTTTTGACGGTGAAAAGACCTTGCTCGCCGGTACGCGCCCGATTGCCAGGGCAGCGATCGACCTCATGCCGACCTGTGATCGCTGCGGCGCCAAGGATGACGATCTCTTGAAGCGTGTGGCCATCGATCCTGTCAATAGTCGATGAACGACGCCGACTCGAAATTCAAGTGATGCATGCACTCACGCAAGATCAACAGGGCCGCCGCCGCTTGGCGACCTTGCTGCAGGTCGGTCATGTGACCGGGTCGACCGAGCGAGGCCGCCGCAAGCTGCTGGAACGGCGCTTCGATCTGGTCGATAGACAGCGTGGTGCCACTTGTCTGCAGACCGGGTAAGGCATGCAGGGCTGGATCGGACGACACCAGTGACCCGCCGATTGCGCGGGGTACATGGTCTGCCATCAGTGCGTCTTCCACGGCATCGATGGCATGCTCCAACTCGTGGGGCTTTGGCGGGTCGCGGTGGAAGAAGCCGTCGGCCAGAGATAACGCACCGACGCTCAGGATGATGTTCCTGCCTTGTGCAGTTTTGAGCGTCGTCTGGTGCGCCTGCAGGTGCAAGCGCGTCGCGCGAATGGTCATGCGGCTTCTGGGCGGGCGCGCTGGCTCGAGAGCCCCACGATGCGTTGCGCGACTCTGCTGTCGATGCCATGTCCCAGGCCGGCGAAGCGGTCCAGTGTGGCGCGCGCACCGAGCGCCTGGAGGCTCGCCGCGGCATCTTCGGCCAGTGCGACCGGCATTACGCGATCCGCATCACCGTGCAGCAGGTTCAGTTCGGTGCGCGGCGGTGCGACCCGCGGGGTCTGTGCGAAGCGACCGGCGATCGCGATGACGCGACCGACGTCGCATTCAGGCTGTTGCGTAGCCTCCAGGACCATGATGGCGCCCTGCGAGAAACCGATCAGCGTGGTGGCCGCCGCCTCCACCCCGGACGCACGCTGCCAATGCGCGACAGACTGCACGAATTGCGGCATGGCCGCTGCCACGCGTACCGGCCGATTGTTTTCGGTGACGCCTTGAACCGAGAACCATTGCCAGCCGCCGAGTTCGGAGGCCAGGGGCGAACGCACGCTGACGATCCATGCGTGCCTGAACGCACGCGCCAGCAGTTCGCCCAGCGGACGCAGGTCCTCGGCACTGGACCCCGCGCCGTGGAACAACAGCACCAGTTCAGCCGGACGTGATCGCGGCTCTTCTGGCTGCTGGATGATCAAATCGCTCTGCATCGTGGACTCCCGCGAGCATTCAGTGCGGGGCATGGTGACCGAAAACGAAGCTGTCCATGGACAACACGCCGTGCGTGACGCCTCCTTCGATCACCTGCACTGGGTTTGTCGCCGGAGCGGCGCCCGCGGCCACCAGCAGCGGCCAGAAGTGCTCGGGCGTCGGGTGGGCGCGCCTGGCATGCGGCGCGTCGTCGAGGGTGCGGACCAGCCGCGCGGTGTCGCCCTGCTCGACGGCTTCGCGCACCCAGGCGGCAAACTCCGCGGCATAGGGCTGCGCGTCACCATGATGGCCACGGAACTCGTGCAGGTTATGGGTCAGGCTGCCCGAGCCGATGATGAGTACACCCTCGGACGCCAGGGGAGACAAGGCCTTGCCGAACGCGAATGCGGACGCCGAATCGAGCCGTGCGGGCATGGAGACCTGGAACGTGGGCACCTGTGCATCGGGAAACAGGAAGGTCAGCGGAACCCACGCACCGTGGTCGAGTCCTCGGCCCTCGTCCGGCTTGGCGGGCCATCCGGCTTCGCGCAGCAGCGTGACGGCGCGTTGCGCGAGGCCAGGGTGGCCTGGGGCTGGGTAGCTGATGCGGTACAACGCGGGGTCGAATCCGCCAAAGTCGTGGATCGTCGCTGGCTTGGCCGACGTGCTCACCAGCGCGGTGGCTGTCATCCAGTGGGGTGACACCACCAGCACGGCGGCCGGTTTCGGCAAGACCTGACCCAGCGCTGTCAATTGCGGGCCGGCCAGGCCGGGTTCGAGTGCAAAGGTCGGCGCACCGTGCGAGATGAACAGGCTGGGCAGGGCGGTCATCAGCATGCTCCGTTCAGGGAAGCGCCGCCAGCCGAACCGACGGCGGACCCGCCGGGCGAGCTTACGGCACGGTCCACCGAGTAGCGGCCAGCGCCGCTGATCAGCAGCGCCACCGAAGCGGCGAACAGCGCCAGTGCGTATTCATAGCCGCCGGCACCTGCAAAGAAGCCCTTGCTCCAGTGCACCGCGAATATGGCCACGAGCATGGAGAAGGCGAGCGATGCTGCGGCCGGTCGGACCAGCAGGCCGACGATCAGCGCCAGCCCGCCGAAGAATTCGGCGGCGCCTGCCAGCAGTGCCATCAGGTAGCCAGGGTGCAGTCCCACAGAGTCGAAGAACTGGCTAGTGCCGTCGAGCCCGTAGCCTCCGAACCAGCCGAACAGCTTCTGCGTGCCATGCGCAGCAAAAATCAGGCCGATCGGAATGCGCAGGGTCAGTGGGCCGAGGCCCGTGTCGGTGGCCAGAATGCGGTCGATGAATTGCCTGGACATGATGAGTCTCCTCAAGTAAGTGTGTATGTCTTCGATTTGGAGCCAGGCTTGGCTCAGGCCTTGCGGATCCAGGTCGGGGCGATACCGGTGCCCAGTCCCGCTCCGTAGCCGAGGTAGATGTTCAAGCCGGCAAGTGGCTCGAGATAGCGGGCATTGTTCAGCGCACCGGCGTCAACCACTTCAAATCCCATGCTCTGCGCGAGTGTGGTGGCGACCTGTTTGGCGCGCACGCTGTCACTGGCCACGAACACGCTGGCCTTCCTACCATTGCCGAAGTCCGCACCATCACCCAGAACTTGCGCGAACAGGGTGTTGAACGCCTTGACGACCTCGGCGCCAGGCACTGCCTGGGCAATCTGCTCGGCCGAGGAGGTGGTGTGACCGATCGTCAGGCCCATGTAGTCAGCCGTGATCGGGTTCGTGATGTCGATGATGATCTTGCCTTTCAGATCGCCGACGGTCTGCAGGGCCTGCACCGCGTCGGCGTAACCGGTGGCCAGTACGACGGCATCGGCGTCTGCCGCAGAGCCGGCGGTGGCGACAGCGCTTGCGCCGGGGTGGGCCGCGGCGACCTGGGTGGCCTTTGCGCTGTCGCGGGCGGTCACCTTGACCTGGTGGCCTGCAAGCGTGAGTTGCTTGACAAACGCCGAGCCCATATTGCCGGTGCCGATGATGGTGATCTTCATGACGGTTTTCCTTTCGATTCAGCGTGATTGCTGCGGTTGAATGAACTATAAAAGCGCTATATCTGTAGATAAACAGCGATATTTGTGATTAACTGTTGCGAATACTGAGACAATTGCCTGCATATGGACAAATTCGTGGAGATGGAAGCTTTCGTCGCCGTCGTGGACGCGGGCAGCTTCGTGCGGGCGGCCGAGGCACTCGATGTATCCAAAGCGGCGGTATCGCGATACGTCAACGAACTCGAATCGCGCCTGGGAGTGCGACTGTTGCAGCGCACCACCCGAAAGTTGTCGTTGACCGAGGAGGGCGCAATCTTCCATGCGCGTTGCATGGAACTGCTGGCCGGTGTCGGCGAGGCCGAGGCAGAGATCACGGCGCACAGCGGTGAGGCGATCGGGCAACTCAAGGTCAACGTGCCGATGAGCTTCGGGCTGTTGCACCTGGCCCCGTTGTGGGCTGCTTTCATGACGCTGCACCCCAAGGTGACACTCGATGTGACTTTGTCGGACCGCGTGGTCGATCTGCTGGACGAGGGCTACGACCTGGCCGTGCGCATCGGTCGCCTGAGCAGCTCGTCGCTGGTCAGCCGCCGCTTGTCAGCCGCCGCTTGTCGACGACGCGCCTGATCCTGTGCGCGTCACCTGTTTACCTGGCGCATCACGGCATGCCCGGGCACCCGTCCGAGCTCGCCGCGCATGTGGTCCTGTCCTATTCACTGCTGGCGATGGGCGAAAGCTGGAGGTTCGAAGGGCCGCAGGGACCGGTAACCGTGCAAGTCACTCCGCGCATGCGAGCCAACAGCGGCGAGACCTGCTGCGCCGCGGCGCTGCAGCACCAGGGTATCGTGCTGCAGCCGTCATTCCTCGTCGGCGCGCATCTGATGGCCGGCACCCTGGTGGAGGTATTGCCGCAGTACCGATCACTTGAACTCGGCATCTTCGCGGTGTACCCATCGCGCAAGCTCATGACGCCCAAGGTTCGGCTTCTGATCGACTTTCTGATTGACGCTTTCCGCATGCAGGCGTGGCCCGCTTGAGTCGAGGTCCTCGCCGGGTCATGAATCGTGAGGATACCCACCTTTTTTGTCCCCGAAGAACAATACAACGACCAACTAGAGTTGGAGCGTGTTAACACTAACTGCAAATGTGACGCAAGTTGACGAAACTGCTGGTCATGGAAATCACTGTCAACGCCAATCGAAATCTGACCCACTTTGCGTTGTAAACGCCAAAGTAAAACTGACCCACCTGGGCTCTCTTG
>JAPWHR010000023.1 GCA_027214345.1 Comamonadaceae bacterium G21597-S1 | reverse complement strand
CGGCTCTCATGACCTCAACTTCTCGAACCGCCCGGTGCGGACCCGCATGCCGGGTGGTGTGGCAGGGGCGCAGCCGACAATGGCTGCCCCCTATGCCGATCGTCGCCCATGGCGCGACAATGGCCGAACCATGAGCAAGGCTTTCACGCGGGAAACCGATAACCCGTCCGACGAGGACGACGACGACGTCCGGCTGCCGGATCTGCCCGCCGGTGGCAAGAACTACATCACGGCGGCAGGATATGCCCGGCTGCGCGGCGAGTTGATGGCGCTGATCGATGACGAGCGTCCGAAGATCGTCGAGATCGTGCATTGGGCCGCCAGCAATGGCGACCGTTCGGAGAACGGGGACTACATCTACGGCAAGAAGCGCCTGCGCGAGATCGACCGGCGGATTCGGTTCCTGACCAAACGCCTGGAGATCGCCGATGTGACCGACCCCTCGGTGCATTACGGCAATGACCAGGTGTTTTTTGGCGCGACTGTAACCTACGTCGATCAGGCCGGCGAGCAGCGCACTGTGACGATCCTGGGCATCGACGAGGTCGATACCCGCCAGGGCGAGATCAGCTGGGTGGCGCCGGTCGCTCGCACCCTGCTCAAGTCCCGCGTCGGCGATGTGCTGGCGCTGGCCACGCCGGCCGGCATGGACGAGATCGAGGTGCTGGCCGTGTCGTACCCCAAGCCGTCGGGGGCAGGCACTTCAGACGCGTTGCACCCTTAATACCGACGCGGTGCGGCGCAGGTTGCGCAGCGCAGAATCCAGGTGCGCGCGGTCACGTACCGCGATGACGAACCGCAGATCGGACGCATCATGGGCCGCCTCCTGGCCCATGTGGATGTGCGTGATATCCGATTCTGCCGCGGCGAGGGCTGCCGCCACCCGTGCCAGCACTCCCTTGCCGTTGATGACCGAGACCAGGATTTCGGTCTCGAACGGGCGTGTCGGTTCGTCCGACCATTCGACGTCGATGAAGCGTTCGCTGTCCTTGCTTTGCAGCTTGGCGGCAACCGGGCAACTGCGGGTGTGCACCACGAGGCCTTCGCCCCGACCCAGGTAACCGACGATGGGATCCCCCGGAATCGGGCGGCAACAGGTCGAATAATGCACGGACGCGTTCTCGCTGCCGTCCAGCGTCACCACGCCCTGCTTGCTCGACGGGTCCGCCGTGAAGCGTTCGCGGGTCAGCAGCAAAGCATCGGGCTTTTCACCCTTTTCTTCGGCCAGCAACGACACCAGGCGTTTGGCCACGATGGTGGAAATGCGCTTGCCCAGGCCGATGTCGGTCAGCAATTCGGCACGGTTGCGGTTGCCGGTGAAGCGCAGCAACCGATCCCAGACGCTCTGGTAGGCGGTCTCGTCCTCCGGAAAGTGTTCGATGCCCTCCGCGCGAAGCGCCTGGGCCAGCAGCTTCTTGCCGAATACCTCGGATTCGGCGCTGGCCAGGGTCTTGAGATGGTGCCGGATCTTGGAGCGGGCCCGGCCCGTGCGCACAAAGCTCAGCCATGCCGGATTGGGCCGGGAAATGGACGCGGTGACGACTTCGACCACGTCGCCGTTCTTCAGTTCTGTACGCAGCGGAACCTGTTCGCCATTGATGCGCGCGGCGACGGTGCGGTCGCCGACGTCGCTGTGGATGGAATAGGCGAAATCGACCACGGTTGCGCCACGCGGCAGCGACATGATCTGGCTACGCGGCGTGAACACGTAGACGGCGTCCGGGAACAGATCGACCTTGACATGGTCCCAGAACTCGGCGGCATCGCCCGTTTCGCGCTGGATGTCGAGTAGCGACTGCAGCCACTGGTTCCCCAGCGACTCCGTCGTCGCCTGGTCGGGGGCGCTGGCCTTGTACAACCAATGTGCCGCCACGCCCGACTCGGCCACCAGATTCATGGCTTCGGTGCGCATCTGGAATTCCACGTTCACGCCGGACGGTCCGACCAGGGTGGTGTGCAACGACTGGTATCCGTTGACCTTGGCGATCGCGATGTGGTCCTTGAAACGGCCTGGAACCGGCTTGTACAGCTGGTGCAGGATGCCCAGCGCGGTGTAACAGTCCGACAGCGTGGGCACGATCAGGCGAAAACCGTAGATGTCGGTCACCTGTGCGAAGGTCAGGTGCTTGAGGATCATCTTGCGGTAGATCGAGAACACCGACTTCTCGCGCCCGGCGATGCGCACCGACATGCCGGCCTTCGTGAACGCATCCTCCACCTCGGTATGCACCTTCTGGATCAGGTCGCGCCGTCGGCTGCGCGCCTTCTCGACCGCCTTGGTCAAGGTCGCGTTGCGCCAGGGGTGCAGGTAGGTGAAGGAAAGGTCCTGCAGTTCGCGGTAGATCTGGTTCAGGCCCAGGCGATGGGCAATGGGCGCATAGATCTCGAGCGTTTCGGAGGAGATGCGCGCCCATTTGTCGCGCGGCACGTTCGACAGCGTGCGCATGTTGTGCGAGCGGTCCGCCAGCTTGATCAGGATCACCCGCACATCGCGCGCCATGGCCAGCAGCATCTTGCGAAACGACTCGGCCTGGTTTTCCTCGCGGGTATTGAAGTGCAGCTTGTCGAGCTTGGTCAGGCCGTCGACCAGTTCCGCGACCGGCGCGCCGAACCGCTCGATCAGTTCCGCCTTGGTCACACCACAGTCTTCCAGTGCGTCATGCAACAGCGCCGCCATCAGCGCCTGGGCATCGAGTTTCCATTCCGCGCATTGCGCGGCGACAGCGATCGGGTGGGTGATGTAGGGTTCGCCACTGGCCCGGATTTGACCGAGATGGGCTTCGTCGGCAAACTTGTACGCTAGGCGGACTTTCTCGATGTCCGACTGGCCGAGATAGTCCAGCCGGGACGTGAGTGCGGCAAAACTGGCCGCGGCCGCATTCGCGGCGGCCGGATTGGGCGCACTCGCACCACGCGCCTTGCGTGGGCGCTTGGCGGTTGCGGGGGGCGAGTCAATGAAGTTGCTCACCCCTTGAATATAGCCTGCATGCCCCGCAGGCCTGGCGGGCAAAAAAAATGGCACCACTGCAGGTGCCATTTCCATCGGGACGGCGCGTGGCCGTCGGCCAGGCTCAGACCGGAACCTTCTTGAGCATCTCGAGCCCGATCTTGCCGGCGGCGATTTCGCGCAGCGCCGTGACGCCGGGCTTGTTCTTGCTTTCGATCTTGGGCGCATGGCCCTGGCTGAGCATGCGGGCGCGGTAGGTGGCGGCCAGCACCAGCTGGAAGCGGTTGGGGATCTGGGTCAGGCAGTCTTCGACGGTGATGCGGGCCATGTTTTCTCCGAAAGGCGAGGGACGAACTACGAGGGAATGTTCAGTGCGCTGAAGGTGCCGGCGCGGGCGCGGCGCTGGACCGCAAACTTGAGCCGCTGCGCATGCACGATGGCCTTGAGGTCAAACAGTGCGCGGTCAAAAGAGTCGTTGATTATAACGAAGTCGAAATGGTGAGCCTGGGCCATCTCAGTCGCGGCATTGCGCAGGCGCAGATCGATGGTCTCGGCCGCGTCTTCGCCGCGGCGCTCCAGCCGCGCGCGCAGCTCGTCCCAGCTCGGGGGCAGTATGAAGATGGTCACGGCATTGGCGAACACCCGCTTGATTGACAAGGCACCCTGGAAATCGATCTCCAGCACCACGTCCGATCCCTGGTCCATCAGCTGGGCGATCGCCTGGCGCGAGGTGCCGTAGCGATGGCCATGGACTTCGGCCCATTCGACGAAGCCGTCCGCCTTGATCATGGCGTCGAACTCGGCCGCCGAGACGAAGAAATACTCGCGGCCGTTCTTTTCCTGCCCACGCGGTGCGCGCGTGGTGTGCGAGATGGACGGCTTGACGTGGGAGTCGAGCTCCATCAACGCCTTGACCAGGCTGGATTTGCCGGCTCCACTGGGGGCGGCGACGACAAAGAGGTTTCCGGGGTAGTCCATGAAGGGTCTTGCTTTGCACGCCCCGGCTGCGTCGACCGTGCCCGGGGCGAGGCGCCTATTCTATGTTTTGCACCTGTTCGCGCATCTGCTCGATCAGCACCTTCATGTCGACCGAGATGTGCGTGAGCTCGAGGGCGGCGGATTTGGAGCCCAGGGTGTTGGCCTCCCGGTGCAGTTCCTGGATCAGAAAGTCCAGCCGCTTGCCGATCTCTCCGCCCTTGTTGAGCAACCGTTCGAGCTCGTCGAGATGCGACTCCAGTCGGGTGATCTCTTCGGCCACGTCGATGCGGATCGCGAATGCGGTTGCCTCCGACAATGCGCGGTCCTGGGCAGCCTCGGTGGTCGATGGGGTGCCAGCGCCCTGGGTCGACTGCATCGCGTCGTTCCAGCGGTCGAGGAAGCGCTGGCGCTGTGCGGCAACCAGTTGCGGCACCAGGGGTGCCGCCTGCCGCGCCAGGTTGCGGATCTCGCCCAGCTTGTCGATCAGTGTCGCCGCCAGCCGGGCGCCTTCGCGCTTGCGCGCCTGGAGCAGTTCACGCAGGGTCTTGTCGGCCAGTGCCGTCATCTCGGCGCGCCAGTCACGCGGCCCCGATTGTTCGCTCGAGGCCAGTCGCAGCACGTCGGCCACGCGCAGCGGCTGCACGTCGGGCAGCCAGGCCTGGATGTTGTCCTGCATCGAGGCCAGCCGCTGCAGCAGGCGTGCGGAGGGCTCGGTGACCGCATGGGTCGTGCCGGATTCGACGGTGGCCCGGACCTCGACCTTGCCGCGCTTGAGTTGCGCCGCCAGCATGTCGCGCAGCATGGGTTCGAGCGGTCGCAGTTCCTCCGGAAGCCGGAATGCCAGGTCCAGGAACCGGCTGTTGACGGAGCGGATCTCGAGACCCAGCCAGCTCCCGCCGGCGGTCTTGGTCTCGGGGCTGGGGGCCGCTGCGGCACCGCTGCTTTGGCCCGCCGCGTAGCCGGTCATACTGTAAACTGGCATCGAATTGTTTCTTCCTGTCGGTCTAGAGAGTTACGTGGGGGGGCCCAGCGCACCGTACGTCGGTGCTTGCCGCAACCCATTGCAAAGGTATGTCGAAGGTCAAACCCGCTGCGTTGCCACCCGATACCATGATTGGCGGATACCGCATTATCCGCAAAGTGGCTGCGGGCGGATTCGGCGTAGTCTATCTGGCGCTGGATTCCGAGGGCCAGCAGGTTGCGGTCAAGGAATACCTTCCAGCGTCGCTGGCCTCGCGTTCCGCGGGTGAACTGGCGCCGCAGGTTCCCGCCGAGAAGTTGTCGCTGTACCGTCTGGGACTCAAGAGCTTCTTCGAAGAAGGCCGGGCGCTGGCCCAGATCTCGCATCCGTCGGTGGTCAGCGTGATGAACTTCTTCCGCGAGAACGAGACCGTCTACATGGTGATGAACTACCTAGAGGGCGCCGCCCTGCAGGACTTCATCATCACCGCGCGCGACCAGAAGCAGCCCAAGGTCTTTCGCGAGTCGACCATCCGGTCCCTGTTCGACGAGATCCTGCGCGGCCTGCGCATCGTGCACCAGCACAAGATGCTGCACCTGGACATCAAGCCGGCCAACATCTTCATCACCGATGACAACAAGTCGGTGCTGATCGACTTCGGCGCCGCGCGCGAGGTGCTGAGCAAGGAAGGAAACTTCATCCGCCCGATGTACACGCCGGGCTTTGCAGCGCCGGAGATGTACCGCCGGGACTCGTCGATGGGGCCGTGGACCGACATCTACGCCATCGGAGCCTGCATGTATGCATGCATGCAGGGTTATCCGCCCAACGAGGCACCGCAGCGGCTCGAGAAGGATCGCATCGCCACCGCGTTGACCCGACTGCGCGGCATCTACTCCGACAACCTGATCGAGGTTGTCGAATGGTGCATGGCGCTCGATCCGCTGTCGCGGCCGCAGTCGGTGTTCGCGTTGCAAAAGGAGCTCAGCCGGGAAGGCGAGCGTCGATACACCAAGCTGTCAGTCGCGGAGAAAGTGCGGCTGCAGTTCGACACCATGGTCACGGACTCCAAGAAAAGCGGCAAGGCGCTGGCGAGTTCGGTGGTCAAGCCCAAATGAAATTTTCCGTATTCCAGGTCAGCCGCAAGGGTGGTCGCCAGCTCAACGAAGATCGCATGGG
Organism: Comamonadaceae bacterium G21597-S1; assembly: GCA_027214345.1. Taxonomy (GTDB): domain Bacteria; phylum Pseudomonadota; class Gammaproteobacteria; order Burkholderiales; family Burkholderiaceae_C; genus CAISIP01. The sequence continues at coordinate 42,578 of JAPWHR010000023.1, read as the reverse complement.
CTACAGCTATACCCGCAGTTCGGGCATCTTGCTGCTGGCCGACGGCATGGGGGGCCATCCCGAGGGCGAGGTTGCCGCGCAGCTGGCCTTGCAGGCGATGTCGGCGCTGTACCAGAAACAGGCCACACCCGTGATCGAGGATGTGACCGCCTTCCTGACCTCGGCCATCATGGCGGCACACCGCCAGATCATCAAGTACGCGATCGAAAAGGGCATGCTCGACACGCCGCGTACCACCGTGGTGGCCGCCGTCGTGCAGAACGGGACCGCGAGCTGGGTGCATTGCGGTGATTCGCGCCTGTACCTGGTGCGCAAGGGCCAACTGGTCGTGCGCACCCGGGATCACTCCTACCTGGAGCAGCCGCCCAAGGGCCACACGCCGACGCGGCGGGCCGAACACACGAACCGCAACATCCTGTTCACCTGCCTCGGGTCTCCGGCCAAGCCGCTGTTCGACATTGCAGGCCCGGTCGCGCTGCAGCAGGGCGACAAGCTGATGTTGTGCTCCGATGGCCTGTGGGGCACCCTGTCGGACGACGAGATCGTGGAACAGCTCGATGCCGGCGTCGTCGGCGAAACCGTCCCCGCGATGGTCGACAAGGCATTGCAGCGCGCCGGCGCAACCAGCGACAATGTCACCGTGATTGCGCTCGAGTGGGAAACCCCGGACGCGCCCGCGCCCTCGGACAATGACGACACGACCGTCAAGATCGAGGACAGCGTCTATACCAGCACGGTTCAGTCCGGCGGTCTGGACGCCGACGAAGACGAGCTCGACGACGCCGCCATCGAACGCTCGATCGCCGAAATCAACGAAGCCATCCGACGCTCGGCCGCCAAACGGCGCTAGGTGTGCCGGGTGGTCGTACCACCCCTTTTGACTGGAATTGCCCCATGACCGACACACCACGCAGCGGCGGACGAGCCGCTGGACAACTTCGCCCCGTACGCCTGACGCGCGGCTTCACGATCCATGCCGAAGGCTCGGTGCTGGTCGAATTCGGCGCGACCCGGGTGTTGTGCACCGCTTCCGTCGAAGAGAAGGTGCCGCCGCACAAGCGCGGCAGCGGGGAAGGCTGGGTCACGGCCGAATACGGCATGTTGCCGCGCTCCACCCATACCCGCAGTGACCGGGAAGCGGCACGCGGCAAGCAAAGCGGCCGCACGCAGGAGATCCAGCGCCTGATCGGCCGGTCGATGCGCGCCGTTTTCGACCTGGGCAAGCTCGGCGAGCGCACCATCCAGCTCGATTGCGACGTGCTGCAGGCCGACGGCGGCACACGCACCGCGAGCATCACCGGCGCCTACGTGGCGGCCCACGACGCGGTGTCGCGGCTGATCGCAAGCGGCAAGCTCGCGCAGTCGCCGATCACGGCCCAGGTGGCGGCCATCTCGGTGGGTATGTCCGACGGCAAGGCCTTGCTCGACCTGGACTACGGTGAAGACTCGTCCTGCGACACCGACATGAACGTCGTGATGACCGGCGCCGGCCATTTCGTCGAGGTCCAAGGCACGGCCGAAGGCGTCGCATTCTCCCGCGCCGAGATGGACGCGATGCTGACCATGGCCGAGAAAGGCATCGTGGAGCTGATGGAACTGCAGCGCGCATGCCTGTCGGCATGATGTGGCGGTGCCAACCACACCGCGTGGCCAGTACCTGCAGGGGGTGGGCATGACACAACCCACCATCGTGCTGGCATCGAACAACCGCGGCAAGCTCGACGAACTGCGGATCCTGCTGGAGCCGCTGGGCTACCGGCTGGTGTGCCAGGCCGACCTCGGCATCCCCGAGGCCGAGGAACCTTTCCGCACCTTTGTCGAGAATGCGCTGGCCAAGGCACGCCATGCTGCGCTGCATAGCGGCTTGCCGGCGCTGGCCGATGACGCAGGCCTGTGTGTCGATGCCTTCGGCGGGCTGCCGGGTGTCGACACCGCGTTTTATGCCACGCAGTTCGGCTACGCCAAGGGCGACGACAACAATGTGCGGGCCTTGCTCGAGCAGATGCAGGGCGTGGAGAACCGCCGCGCAGCCATGGTCTCGACCCTGGTGGCGGTGCGCAGCGCCCAGGACCCCGAGCCGCTGATCGCCAGCGGCCGCGCCAGTGGCGAAATAACGCGCCAGCCGATGGGCAGCAACGGGTTCGGTTTCGATCCGGTCATGTGGTTGCCCGAGTTCGGCCAGACCTTCGCGCAGCTGCCGGTGGCCATCAAGAATGCCAACAGCCATCGGGGTCGGGCGGCCCGCCAGATGGTTGAACTCATCCGCGAGCGCTGGAGCCTCTGAACCATGGTCGTGCCGGACCTGGCCCACCTGATGCGCCCGGGCAGCCTGCAGCTCAGCGCCTCGCCGCCGTTGTCGCTGTACGTTCACCTGCCGTGGTGCCTGAAGAAGTGCCCATACTGCGATTTCAATTCGCACGAATTCGGTGGGCCGGAGTTGCCCGAGCAGCGGTATCTCGACGCATTGGTGGCGGATCTGGATGCCTCGCTGCCCCTGGTCTGGGGCCGCACCGTGCACAGCATCTTCATCGGCGGCGGCACGCCCAGCCTGTTCTCGCCGCAGGCCATCGACCGCCTGCTGGCCGATATCCGGGCGCGCTTGCGGCTGACGCCCGCATGCGAGATCACGCTCGAGGCCAATCCCGGCACCTTTGAACGCGACCGTTTCCGCGCCTTCCGGCAGGCTGGCGTGACGCGCCTGTCGGTCGGTGTGCAGAGCTTCAACGACCGGCACCTGTTGGCGCTGGGCCGGGTGCATGACCGGGCGCAGGCCCTGGCGGCCGTCGAGGAGGCGGCGCAGGCCTTCGACACCTTCAACCTCGACCTGATGTACGCCCTGCCCGGACAGACCCAGGCCGAGCTGGACCAGGATCTGGCCACCGCGCTGGACCTGGCAGCGCCACACATCTCGATCTACCACCTGACGATCGAGCCCAACACCTATTTCGCCAAGTTCCCGCCCGTGGTGCCGGACCAGGACACCGCGTACGACATGCTCGACACGATCAGCGCGACGACGCGCGAACGCGGCCTGCAGCGCTACGAGGTGTCGGCCTATGCGCGCGAGGGCCATCGCTGCTGGCACAACCTGAACTACTGGCAGTTCGGCGACTATCTCGGCATTGGTGCCGGCGCGCACGGCAAGCTCAGTTTTGCGCATCGGGTCGTGCGCCAGGTGCGTCACCGCGAGCCGCGCCTGTACATGGACAAGGCGCTTGCGGGCGATGCCGTCGCCATGCACACCGAGGTGGCGCGCGGCGACTTGCCGTTCGAGTTCATGCTCAACGCCTTGCGCCTGCGCGAGGGTTTCGCGCTGGCGCATTTCACCGAACGCACCGGACTGCCCATCGGAGCCATCGGCGCCGCGTTGGACGAGGCGCAGCGGCGCGGCCTGCTTGCGCGTGACCTGCACCGGGCTTGGCCCACCGAGCGCGGATTCGATTTCCTGAGCGATCTGCAGAGCCTGTTCCTGGCCGACACCGAGCCGGGCTGAGCCGTTGTCATGGCCGGCGGGTCGGCGGTATAGTGGCCAGGCAACTCAGCAGGGCATCGCATGTTCTCGATATACGGTCCGACCGGGCGTGAGTTCAAGGGCACACTGGAGCAGATGCGCCGGGTCAGCCAGGTGCACGCAGCGGATCGCGCGCGCGCCATCGAGCCGGCCGCACGCGATGGTCACGACAGCGCGCTGCGCGAGGCGGTCGAGTTCGGCGCGCCCATGTCCGCGGCGACCACGCCCGGCCGTGCGGCGGCGGCGGCCGCATATGCCGCCGGCCAGCAGCCGGTGCACCATGCCTGGCATGAATTGCTCGTCTCGGAAGTGATGCACGCGCCGGTGCTGACCGTGCGCGCGGATGGCCGCGTCGACGATGCGCTGCGCCAGATGGCGCTGCAGGGGCGCGGCCAGGCGCCCGTGGTCAATGCGCAGGGCATTCTGGTCGGCATGGTGACACGCGCGGAACTGCTGGGTTTCGTGCAGTGGGCCGAAGCGGACACGGCGGCACAGGCCTGGGCCGGCTGGCGTGCGCAAGACGTGCAGTCGGTGATGCTCACCCCGATTCCCAGTGTCTCGCGCGGCGCCGACATGCGCCGCGTGGCGCGTGCGCTGCTCGACAGCGGTCTGCCGGGTCTGCCGGTGGTGACGGACGAAGGGCTGGTCTGCGGCTTTGTGTCGCGCACCGACGTGCTGCGCGTCGCGCTCAAGGACGCCGGGCTCGATGTCTGGGGTTGACGCTTGGCGGCTTGCCGAATGCACGATGGCCGAGCACGATCGAATTGCCTGAGGGAGAACACGAAACATGCATATCTACTTCCCCGTTTCCGGCCGGCGCGCCGGTGCCAGTGACGAGCCGACCCAGGAGCAGCTCGCGGCCGATGCCGGCCAGCTGATGGTGCTGCGCGATCCGGACGACGAGTCCGAATGGCAGTACCTGGGCAATCCCGAGGTCGCCATGCGCACGTCCCTGTCCGACGTCGTGGCCCGCTTCATCAAGGACTGCAGCGGGGATGACGGCGGGATCGAGCCCCACCGGGTGGTGGCGGCGCTGCGGGTGCGCGATGCCTTGCTGGGCGCCGCCCGGCAGATCGACGAGGCGCTCAAGAACAGCCAGTGAACCCGGCCGCCGCCGGCGATGCGCCTACAGGATCGCTCCCGGACGTTCGCCGCGTTCGTAGACGACATGGGCCCGGCCCACCAGCAGGGTGTCCAGCGTGCCGATGTTGACGAGGTCCTTGTTGTCGTAGGGCAGGCGATGCAGCACGTAGCGCATGGCGTTGAGCCGTGCCCGCTTCTTGCAGTCGGACTTGATCACGGTCCATGGCGCATCGGCGGTGTCGGTCTCGAAGAACATCGCTTCCTTGGCCTTGGTGTAGTCGTCCCACTTGTCGAGCGAGGCGAGGTCGACCGGGCTGAGCTTCCACTGCTTGAGCGGATGCAGTTCGCGTTCCTTGAAGCGCCGGCGCTGCTCGCCGCGACTGACCGAGAACCAGAACTTGATCAGGTGCACGCCACTGCGCACCAGCTGGCGTTCGAACTGCGGCACCTGGTGCATGAACTCCTGGTACTGCTCCTCGGTACAGAAACCCATCACTCGCTCCACGCCGGCGCGGTTGTACCAGGAGCGGTCGAACAGCACGATCTCGCCGGCCGTGGGCAGGTGCTGCACGTAGCGCTGGAAATACCACTGTCCGCGTTCGACTTCGCTGGGTTTCTCGAGCGCGACGACGCGAGCACCACGCGGGTTGAGATGTTCCATCACCCGCTTGATGGTTCCGCCCTTGCCGGCGGCATCACGCCCTTCGAACAGGATCACCACCCGCTGCCCGGTCTCCTTGACCCATGCCTGCAACTTGAGCAACTCGACCTGCAGGTTGTACTTTTGCGCTTCGTAGCGTTTGCGGGACATCAGGTTCTTGTACGGATAGGTTCCATTGCGCCAGTCCTTCACCAGTTCGTCGTCCGCGCGCACGCCCGTCATGGGCTTGCTGGTGCCATCGAGCAGCAGCTTGCGCACCTCGGCGATGTCGTCGGCCGAACTGCCTTGCAGGAAGGTCTTGAGCGTCAAGGCCTTGTCCCTGGATTTCGCCACCGCATCCTTCACCGCCGCAAGTTGTGCGCCTTGGGCCGACTCGCGTGCCTGGCGCGACACGGCGGGCTTGACCTGTGCCGGGCTGCGCGCGCCGACCGTGTCGCCGGCGGCGACCTTGCGCGGCCGGGCGCGCGGCTTGGCGATCGTCTTGCCGGCCGCCGGGCGGGGTGTTTTTTCGGCTCGGGCCATGGGTCTCCTTCCTGTCGGCACCGGCCCATTCTGGAGGGCTTGCCACGCTTCGTTGTTGATCGGTGTCAAGTCGGGCGGCATGGGGCGTCGTCGGCGCGTCTCGGGCGCCCGCGTGCCGGTGCCCAGGGCCTGCAGGGGGCGGGCTTGTATATTCGGTGCGGTTCCCATCACCTTGCCAACGGCCCACCATGCGCGTCACAGCCGAACCGAATGCCCCGCCGGCGTCCGACCCCGCGTCCGCCGACTGCCCCTGGGCAGACATCGGACCGGACGGGGCCCATCTCACGGTCGACAACTTTCCCACCACGCTGATCGTGACGCTGGCCAACTCACTGCGCCGGACCGTCACCGTGCCATATTCCGAGCAGTTCGACCTGACGGTGTCCGAATGGCGCCTGTTGTCGCTGCTGATGCACTATGTCGCCGTGCCGTTTGGCGAACTGGTGGCGCTGTCCGGTTCCGACAAGGCCCTGGTGAGCCGCGCCCTGCGCATGTTGCAGGAACGCGGCTTCGTCGAGTTGCGCCAGCTGCGCGGGCACGACAAGCCGTGTTACCGGGTCACCCGGCGCGGGAAGACCTTGCACGACAAGGTGATCCCCGTGGCGCGCGCGCACCAGGCGCGGGTGCTGGAGGCACTCACGCGGGACGAGCGCGTCCTGTTGTACCAGACCCTCAAGAAGCTGCACGCGGCCTTTGGTCCGCACGCCGCGCCGGTGGTGGAGGGCGACACGTTTCGAGAGTGAAACGGCGCCGGACCGGAGCCGCAACCGGTAGCACCTTTTCATGTTGATCTGTCAACAGCTATGGGTTATTCTCGGGCTGGGCGCGGGCATCGATCATCCTTCGGGAGTCGATCGAAAGCCGCGCCAGGCGTCCGATGTTTCGGGCATGGTTTGAATTGTCGTGACCCGGAGCCAACCGGGCATGGAGGCGCATGGAGCATCTGCAATCTGCCGGACTGTTGCCGACGAGCGCCCGCTCGCTGGCGCCGTTGCGCCTGTGGCAACCGGCCAGCATCGCCGACGCGGTTTCCTGCCTGCAACGATGCGACGCCCCCGTGTTGCTGGCCGGCGGTACCGATCTTGTGGCGCAGTACAACGAAGGCCTGTCGCCGCGCACCCTGGTCGACATCTCGCGCATCGAGGCGTTGCGGCAATTGCGCCAGCACGACGGCGTCCTGCATATCGGCGCCCTGGTGACCCACCATGGCGGGTCGGGTGATGCCCTGGTGCGCCGCCTGCTGCCCGGTTTTGCCCGCGCCTGGTCCCGCATCGCCAATCCGCGCATCCGGTTTCGCGCCACCCTCGGCGGCAACCTGATGGCGCGGCGCACCCGCTACGAAGGCGCATTGTTGTTGCAGGCCTTGCGGGCGCAGCTGCATTTCACCGGTACCGCGGGGCGCGAGCGCATCGGCGTCGATGCCGTGTGGCACGGTGACGTGCCGGCACATGCCATGCTCAGCGACATCGAGATCGATACCCGGGCGCTGGTGGCGTTCGACTACGAGCGCAGCTTGCGCCCGTTGATGACGCAGGCCGTGTCCGTGTGGCGCGAGCCGGCGGGCCTGCGCCTGGTGCTGGTGCTGGCCACCGAATATCTGGCGCCGGTGAACCTGTCGCTGGCCGTGCCGGGCCTGCAGCCACAGCAACTGGCCGCGCGTGCTCCCGCCATGGCGCGCGAACTGCTGGCGCAGCTGCCAGTGTCGTTCGACGATGGCCAGGTCACGGCCGACTATGCGCGGCACGCCGGAGCAGCGCTGCTGGCGCGTCAATTGGAGTCCCTGCATGTCTGACAACACGCTGCCCGGCGAGGGTGTGTCCGAATACCCGCTGCACCTGACGGTCAACGGCATGGAACGCCGCACGACGGTGCCGGTCGCATGCACGGCGGCCGACCTGCTGCGCGACGATATGCGGCTGACCGGCACCCGTGTCGGCTGCTCGCGCGGTGTCTGCGGCGCCTGCGTCGCGCTGGTCGACGGCGTGCCTGCCGCGACCTGTTCGATGTTCGCCTTCCAGCTCGAGGGCTGCGACGTGCAGACCATCGAAGGCCTGGAACAGGACGGTCAACTGCACCTGGTGCAGCAGGCCTTCGTCGACCAGGGCGCATTCCAGTGCGGGTACTGCACCTCGGGCATGGTGCTGCTGACCAAGGCCTTGCTGGAGCGCCATCCGCGCCCGGATCGCGCCACCATCGCCGAATGGATCAGCTCCAACGTCTGCCGCTGCACCGGTTATGCGCAGATCATCGCCGCGGTCGAGCAGGCGGCGGCGCGGCTGGCCGGCGAGGAGGGCGCATGAATCCGCCGCAGTCCATGGCGCTCGAAGGTACGGAATCACTGGTCGTGCAGGCCGGCGCCGGTGCGGTTGCGCCCGACCTGCAGGTGGTCGGACGCAGCGCCCCGCGCAAAGACGCGCGCGACAAGGTCACCGGCCGCGCGCAATACACGACCGACATCGTGCTGCCCGGCATGCTGCATGCCAAGGTGTTGCGCAGCGCACGTGCCCATGCCCGCATCGTCGCCATCGACGCCGGCGCCGCGCGCCAGGCGCCAGGGGTTCACCGGGTCGTCACCGGTGCCGACATTCCGTCGCACATGGTCCCGTACTACGGCTACTTCATCAAGGACCAGCCCATCGTCGCGCTCGACAAGGTGCGGTATGTCGGCGACATCGTCTGCGCGGTTGCGGCCGAGACCGAGGCCGCCGCCATCGCCGCCTTGCGCCTGGTGCGGGTAACCTACGAAGACCTCCCGGTGGCCGCCGGCATCGAGCAGGCGCTGGCGGACGACGCCTGCGCCTTGTTCGACGAGGCGCCGATGGGGGTGGTGCCGGCGTACGGCGACGGTGCCAGCGCGCAACTGCGTCCGCGCAAGAACGTGTGTTACCAGTTCGACTACCGCACCGGGGACGCCACCGCGTTTGCGCGCTGCGACCATGTTTTCGAGGACGAGTTCCGCTTCTCGCGCATGACGCATTACCACCTCGAGCCCTTCGTCTCGGTGGCCGACGTGCGGGGCGACGCGGTGCAGTTGTGGACCAGTTGCCAGAATCCGTTCCCGCTGCGCAAGGAACTGGCGCGCATGTTCAAGCTGCCCGAGAACCGCATCACGGTCAACGTGCCGTTCGTCGGCGGCGGCTTCGGCGCCAAGAACAACGTCAAGACCGAAGCCGTATCGGTGTTGCTGTCGTTGCTCACCGGGCGCCCGGTGCGTTTCTGCCTGACGATGGAAGAAGGTTTCCTGACCAACACCCAGCACGCCGCCATCCTGCGCCTGAAGACCGGCGTCATGGCCGACGGCCGGCTGGTCGCGCGCCAGAGCGAGATCCTGCTCGATGCCGGCGCGTATTCCGATGGCAGCCCGCTGGTGGCCGAGAAGGCCGGCTACCGCATTCCCGGCCCCTACCGCTGGGAGCACATCGATACCGCCTGCCTGTGCGTGATGACCAACACCGCGCCGGCCGGCCCGTTCCGCGGCTTCGGCGGCACGCAGACCAGCTGGGCGTCCGAGTCGCAGATCGACATGATCGCGCGGCGCCTGGGCATCGATCCGTACGACCTGCGCATGCGCAACCTCCTCAGGCTGGGCGACCCCTTCGTGCCCGGCGAGAGCGGCATCGACAGCGACCTGCGCGAGGGCCTGGACCTGGTGTGCAAGGAGATCGGTTACCACGAGCGGTCCCATGACAGCACCGGCACGGTGCGCCGCGGCATGGGCATCTCGATCGGCTTCAAGGACGGCGGCGGCGTCAACAAGCCGGCCCAGGCCCGGGTCAAGGTGTCGACCAGCGGCGACGTGTTCCTGCAATGCGGCACGGTCGAGATCGGCCAGGGCGCCCGCACCGCCTTGTCGCAGATCACGGCCGAGATCCTCGGCGTGCCGCTGGACAAGGTGTCGTATGCACCGATCAACACCGACTACCTGCCGTTCGACCAGGGCACCAATGCCAGCTCGGGCATTGCCGTGATGGGGCAGGCGATCGCGCGTGCGGCGCACGGTGTGCGCGACCAGATCCTGGCGTTCGCCGCAGCACAACTCGGCGTCGAGGCCGGCGCGCTGCAACTGGGCAATGGCGTCGTGTTGCACGCCGGCAAGGCGCATCCGCTGGCACCGATGGTGATGCGCCACTACGGTGGCACCGGATTCGAATTCAGCTCCGACGGCTTCTTCAAGGCGCCAGGCGATCACCACGCGCCACTGGAGGCGCCCTGCGTGTTCTGGGAGATTGGTTGGGGCGCGGCCGAGGTGGCCGTCGACACCGCCACCGGACAGGTGAAGGTGCTCAAGCTCGTGGCCAGTGGCGACGCGGGGCGGGCCATCAACCCGTTGATGATCAAGGGTCAGGAAGACGGCGCCGCCGTCATGGGGCTGGGCCAGACCCTGTTCGAGCAGATGATCTACGACGACCAGGGCCGCCTGCGCAATGCCGATCCATTGACCTACCGCGTGCCGCTGGCCGAGGACCTGCCGCATGATTTCGTCACCATCACCCAGGAGCAGGGCCATGGGCCCGGCCCGTTCGGCGCCAAGGGTGCCGGCGAGGGTACGATCCTGCCGATCGCCAGCGCCGTCGCCAATGCCATCCACGACGCCATCGGCGTACGCATCACAACTCTTCCGATCACCCCTGTTCGCGTTCTCGAAGCCTTGACCTCATCAGCCACCAACCTGGAGTCCGTCCCATGAACGACCGCCGCATTCCGCCCTCCCGCCGTACCCTCCTGAAGGCCGGCGCCTTGTTGCCCACCATCGCGATGCCGAGCCTGGTGCGGGCGCAGTCCGGCACGCTCAAGATCGGCGTCATCCTGCCGTTGACCGGCGTGCTGGCCTTCCCGGGTCAGCAGACACGCCAGGGCACCGAACTGGCCGTGAAGATGATGAGGGACCAGGGCATCAACGTCGAGGCGACCTTCATCGACACCGAGTCCAAGGCCGAGACCGGCCGGGTTGCCGCAGAGCGTTTGATTCGCGACGGCCACACGGTGCTGGTCGGCGCCTGGGACAGCGGTGCGACGATCTCCGCGGCGCAGGCCGCCGAAGCCGCCAAGGTGCCGCTGATCGTGAACATCGCGTCGGCGCCGCAGATCACAGAGCAGGGCTTTACCATGGTGTTCCGCAATTTCACCAGCGCCGGGCAGTTGGTCACCAGCGCCGTGCAGCGCATCAAGGAGTTGCCGCGCAATGCCGGCTTCGCGCCCAAGACCGCGGTATTGACCCACACCAGCGACACCTTCGGCCAGGCCATGCTCGGCGGCGTCAAGGCCTTGTGGGACAAGCTGGGTGTGGACATCAAGATCATCGACGTGATCAGCTACGACGTGCGTGCGCGCGACCTGTCGGTGGAGATCGCCAAGGCCAAGGCGCTGAACCCCGACCTGATGTGCCCGATCACCCGCGTCAACGATGCCATCCTGATCGTGCGCGAAATGGTCAAGCAGGACTTCAACCCGATGGCCATTGTCGGCCCCGGCTCCCCCGGCCCGTACGAGAAGGCGTTCACCGATGCCCTGGGCAAATACGCCGACGACTACATCACCTGCGTGCCCTGGTACGACCCGAGCCGCGCCACGGCCAAGGCGGTGTTGCAGCGCTGGGCCAAGGAGTACCCCGGCGATCGGCTGGAGCTGAACTCCGGCTTCGGCTGGGAGAGCATCCAGGTCGCCGCCGATGCGTTCAAGCGCGCCGGTTCGAACAAGCCGGCCGACCTGCATGCCGCGCTCAAGGCCACGAAGATCGAGGAGCACCTGATGTTCGGCGGCCCGATCCAGTTCGACGCGAAAGGCCAGAACAACAACATCGGCGGCGCCATGCTGCAGATCGTCAAGGGCGAGCCGGTGCTGGTCGGCCCGTCGTCGATCGCGCAGGCCCAGCCCAAGCTGCCGATGACCAAGTGGAAGGCGCGTGCATGATGATCGCGACGACCGCCGGCACCGCAGCGGCCGTTCCCGCCCGGATGCCGGGCGATGCTTGAGTTCTACGTCAATGTCATCGTAGGCGGGTTGTTGCTGGGCGCGGTCTACGCGCTGCTGGCCACCGGGCTGAACGTGATCTTCGGCGTCATGCGCATGGTCAACTTTGCGCACGGCGAGATGGTCGTGGTCGGCATGTATGTCGGCTACGGCCTGTGGGCCTGGACCGGCGCACCCGCACTGGTGGCGGCGCCCGTCGCGGCGCTGCTGCTGTTCGCGATGGGCTACCTGTTCCAGCGCTTCGTCGCGAACCGCTTCGTCGAGGCACCGCAACACATGCAGTTCATCCTGTACATCGCGATCGCGCTGGTCATCACCGGCCTGCATGCGGTCTTCTTCGGCCCCGATCCGCGCGGCATCCAGAGTGATGCCAGCTTCGAGGTCTACCAGCTGGGCATGGTTCGTTTCGATGCGGTACGGACGCAGGCGGCCATCGCCTCGCTGGTGCTGATCGCGGCCTTGTGGGCCTGGTTCCGGTTCTCGCTCACCGGCAAGGCCATCGAGGCGGCGGCCGAGAACCGGGTCGGCGGCCAGGCCATCGGCATCCGGATCCCGCATCTGTTCGCGCTCACCGCCGGTCTGGGTTTTGCCTGCGCTGGCGCGGCCGGTGCCCTGGTCGCGCCGATGTTCGACGTGCAACCTTACCTCGGCGGCGAATTCACGCTGGTGGCCTTCATCATCGTGATCGTCGGTGGCCTGGCCAGCCTGCCCGGCGCGCTGGTCGGCGGCCTGCTGATCGGCCTGGCAGAGGCGCTGGCGGCCACGGTCGTGGCGCCGTCCATGAAGTCGCTGTTCAGTTACGGCTTGCTGGTGCTGGTGATCCTGCTGCGTCCCCAGGGGCTGTTCGGCAAGGTCGAGGGTTAGCACCATGGTCGATAAACGTTCCGCCCGACTGGCGGTGCTGTTGCTGGTCGTGTTGTCGGCCGGCCCGTGGCTGCTCGACGACTTCGAGTTGTCGGTGTTGACCCTGGTGTTCCTGTTCGCGTCGGTCGGCCTGGCCTGGAACCTGATGATGGGTTACGCGGGACAGCTGTCGCTGGGCCATGCGCTGCATTTCGGTGCCGGCGCCTATGCGATGGGGTTGCTGGTGACCAAGCTCGGCGTCTCGGCCTGGTTCGGCTTGCCGCTGTCGTTTGCGGTCGGGGCCTTGTTTGGTGCCCTGGTCGGCGCGCTGGGTTTCCGTTTTGCGGTGCGGGGTGTGTATTTCGCGTTGCTGACGATCGCCTTTGCCGAGCTGGCCCGCATCCTGGTTGAACACTGGGCCTTTGCCGGCGGCAATGGCGGCCTGTTCCTGCCGGCGCTCACCCCCGACAACCAGCCCCTGCTGAGCCTGCGCGGCGACGCCGGCTTCTTCTACGTCGCCTTGCTGGTCACGCTGGCCGTCATCTGGCTGGCCTGTGCCCTGCTGGTGCGCGGCCGTATCGGGTATTACTGGCGGGCGGTGCGCGAGGACGAAGACGCGGCGCGCGCCATCGGGGTTCCGGCGACCCGGGTCAAGGTACTTGCCGCGGCCCTCAGCGCCGGCTTCACCGGCGTCTGCGGCGCCTGGTATGCGCTGATCCAGGGCAGCCTGTTCCCGGACAGCGTGCTGGGCATGCGCATGAGCATCGACCTGATCATCGCGCCCATCGTCGGTGGCCTGGGCACCTTGTTCGGCTCCATCCTGGGCGCCATCGTGATCCAGCCGCTCAACGAACTGTCCAAGGACTTCGCGCAGGAGTTCTCGATCAGCGGGCTCAAGCTCATCGTCTACGGCGCCGTGTTGCTGGTGATCGTGTTGTTCGCCCCGCACGGCATCTGGCCGCCGCTGGCCCGCTGGCTGCGGATCGGGGGGAGGAAATGAGCGCCGCCGGGCCGTTCCCAAGGCGCTCGCACCGCAGCCCGAAGGGCGGAGGTGTCCTGACGTTCGCCGCCGGGCCGTTCCCAAGGCGCTCGCACCGCAGCCCGAAGGGCGGAGGTGTCCTGACGTTCGCCGCCGGGCCGTTCCCAAGGCGCTCGCACCGCAGCCCGAAGGGCGGAGGTGTCCTGACGTTCGCCGCCGGGCCGTTCCCAAGGCGCTCGGCGCCGCAGTCCGCAGGACGGAGGCTTTCGAAATGAGCTTGTTGACGGTACAAGGCCTGACCAAGGTCTATTCCGGTTTGACGGCGGTCAGCGCGGTCGACTTCTCGGTGCAAGCCGGTTCGATCACGGCCCTGATCGGCCCCAACGGCGCCGGCAAAACCACCTGCTTCAACCTGATTGCCGGCGCGACCCGCTGCACGGCGGGCCGGGTCACGTTCGACGGCCAGGACATCACCGGCCTGACACCCGAGCAGGCCTGTGAACGCGGCATTGCGCGCACCTTCCAGATCGTGCGTCCGCTCACCGGCATGAGTGTGCTGGAGAACGTGGTTGTCGGCGCCTTGTTGCGCGAACACTCGGTCGCCGCGGCCGAACGCCAGGCCATGGCCGTGCTCGAGCGGATCGGCCTGGGCGCCAAGGCACACGCCAGCGCTTCGGCCCTGGCGCTGCCGGAGCGCAAGCTGCTCGAACTGGCCAAGGCGCTGGCGACCCGGCCGCGCCTGCTGATGCTCGACGAGGTGATGGCCGGGCTGCGTCCGACCGAGGCCGATGGCATCGCCCAGGTGTTGCGCGACCTCAATGCCGATGGCCTGACCATCCTGCTGATCGAACACGTGATGCGGGTCGTGATGGCGGTGGCGCAGACCATCGTCGTGTTGCACCACGGCGAGAAGATCGCCGAGGGCGAGCCCGGGCGCATCGTCAACGACCCCAAGGTGATCGAATGTTATTTCGGGGCCGGCGTACCGGCCACGATGGAGGCCGCACCATGACGGGTGCCAACACCGCCGCAACCCCGCTGTTGCAGGTAAGCGGCCTGGAGTCCGGCTACGCGGGCATGCGCGTGCTCGACGGCATCGACCTGGAGGTGCGCCGCGGCGAGACCGTGGCCGTGGTCGGCGGCAACGGCGCCGGCAAGACGACGCTGATCCGCACCATCACCGGCATGGTCAGGGGCACGGCCGGCGCGGTCGCGTTCGACGGCGTCCCGCTGCTGGGCATGAGCACCGACCGCATCTGCGAGCTCGGCCTGATCCAGGTCCCCGAGGGCCGGCAGATCTTCGCCGGCCAGAGCGTCGAGAGCAACCTGCGCCTGGGAGCCATCCTGCGTCGAGCGCGGGGCCACGAGGCACGCACGATGGCGCGCATCTACGACATGTTCCCGCGCCTGGCCGAGCGCCGGCGCCAACTCGCCGGCACCTTGTCCGGTGGCGAGCAGCAGATGCTGGCCATCGGCCGCGCGTTGATGGCGCAGCCCGTGATGCTGATGCTCGACGAGCCGTCGCTGGGCCTTGCGCCCATCGTCGTCGAGCAGATGTTCCGCACCGTGGCGATGCTGGCTTCGGAGGGCATGAGCATCCTGCTGGTGGAGCAGAATGTGGCCGAGTCGCTGCGCCTGTGCCAGCGGGCCTATGTACTGGAAAACGGAACCGTCGCCCTCAGCGGCGAAGGCGAGGACCTGCTGACCGACGACCGGGTCCGGCAGGCGTACCTGGGGTTGTGAACACGCAGCCTCGCGCACAGGAGAAAAACACATCATGCGACAGGAAATCGACACCGGACTGCCCTCGCTGGGCCAGCCCTTCAGCTGGGCCGTCGGCGACGGCCCGATGGTCTATACCTCCCACGGGCCGGTCACGGCCGAAGGCAAGATCCTGCAGGGCGACATCACCGCCCAGACCCGCCTGACGCTGGACAACCTGCGGCGCACGATGGAGGCGGCCGGCGGCTCGCTGGACGACGTGTTGCAGGTGCAGCTCTATCTGCTCGACGTGGCCGACATGAAGCCGGTCGACGCCGTCTACAGCGAGGTGTTCCGCGCGCCGTACCCGAGCCGTTCGACGGCGGTGGTCGCGGCGCTGGTGGCGCCGGGCATGCGCATCGAGTTGCTGGCGACGGCGCGTATCGCGTCGCGCACGGCCTGACCGGACCGTGGCGATGCCGACGGCCGCTGCGCGTGGGCGCATCCTGCTGGTCGGTGCAACCGGCCTGGTCGGCCGCGCGGTGCACGCCGTGCTGGCACCGCATTACCAGGTGGTCACCGCCGGCCCGGAGGCTTGCGACCGGTTCCTGGACCTGGACGACTGCGCCAGCATCGTCGCCGCCGTGGCGGACCCGGGCGGCGAAGGATGGGCCGCGGTCGCCTGCGCGGCCGGGCTGGGCCGGTTCGCGCCGCTGCACACGATCGCGCCGGCACCGATGACCCAGTCCGTCTACGGCCAGGCCTTGTGCAACAAGCTGCTCGGCCAGGTCAACCTGGCGCTGGCCGCGCGCGAGCATCTGCGCGACGGCGGCTCGGTCACGCTGGTGACCGGCATCGCGACGCAGCACACGATTCCCGGCGCGTCCGGCTTCACGATGGCCAATGCGGCGATCGAGGGTTTTGCCCGCGCCGCGGCCATCGAGATGCCGCGCGGCATCCGCATCAATGTCGTCAGCCCCGGCGTGCTGGCCGAATCGCCGCCACCGGTGTTCGAGCTGTTCGCCGGTTTCGAGCCGGTGCCCGCGGCGCGTGTGGCCCAGGCGTATCTGCGCAGCATCGAGGGCGGGCAGACCGGGCAGGTCTTCACGGTCTGGTGACGCAGTCCGGGGCACAATAGGGCCGATGGACAACCTCAGCTTGCATGTGTTGCGCCAGCTGCAGGCCTGGCGTGCGCAAGGCCAGGCCGCCATGCTGGCCACCGTGGTTCGGACCTGGGGCTCGTCGCCGCGTCCGGTCGGATCGGTCATGGCTTTGCGCGGCGATGATGGTTCGGTGGTGGGGTCGGTCTCGGGCGGCTGCATCGAGGACGACCTGATCGAGCGCTACACGCGCTTCCATGCGAACCCGTCGGCGACCGGCACGGCGCGGAAGGGCGCCGAGACGGCGCGGCTGTGTGGCTTGCCGGAGACGCTGGTGTACGGGCTGAGCGCCGACGAAGCGCATCGGTTCGGCCTGCCGTGTGGCGGCACGCTGGAGCTGCTGGCCGAATACGATCCCGACCCACAGCGGCTGGGCGAACTGGTCGCCGCGCTCGACGCCGGCACACTGGTACGCCGCATCCTGAACCTGCGCGACGGCTCCGTGCAGCTGCAGGACGGTGCGGCAACCGACGGGCTGATGCTGTCGGAGACGCAGTTGTGCACAACCTTCGGGCCCGGATACCGCATGTTGCTGATCGGCGCCGGTGCGCTGGCGGAGTATCTGTCTTCGATGGCCGTGTCCTGCGGCTTCGCCGTGACGGTCTGCGACCCACGCACCGAGTACCGCGGGAACTGGTCCGGAGCGCCAGTGCAGGTTGTCGCGGACATGCCCGACGACGCGGTGGCCGCGTTCGCGCCGAACCGGCGCAGCTGCATCGTCGCGCTCAGCCACGATCCCAAGCTCGACGACCTGGCACTGATCGACGCCTTGCAGTCGCAGGCCTTCTATGTCGGAGCCATCGGTTCGCGCCGCAACCAGGCGGCCCGGCGCGAGCGGCTGATGCTGCATTTCGGTCTGGATGCCGCGACGATGGACCGGCTGCACGGGCCGACCGGTCTGCACATCGGCAGCAAGACACCGGCCGAGATCGCGGTCAGCATCATGGCCGAGGTGCTGGCATGCAAGAACGGCGTCGCGCTGTCGCGTCGTGCCGGTTCGGACATGATGGCGATCGAGACGCCCGTCGCCGCAACTTCGGGCCGCTCCAGCGGTGCGGCGCCGTCCCGCGTCGTTGCGGGCTCCGCCAACGGTTAACCGCGGGAGACTCCACGATGGTGGCGCAAGGCCCCGTGCAGCCGCAGCGGTCGCCGCCGCTGCGCGTCGCGGCCGTCATCCTGGCGGCGGGTCAGGGTTCCCGGCTCGGTGGCGCGGCCAAGGCGCTGATCGGCATCGACGGCGTGCCGCTGGTACGACGCCAGATCGACGCATTGCGCGGCGCTGGCGTCTCGGACATCGTCGTGGTGACCGGTGTCCACCATGCGGCCATCGCCCCCGTTGTGGTGGCCGCCACCGGTGTGCGCTTGCTGCACAACCCGGATGCGGCAAGCGGAAAAGGCACGTCGGTTCGGCTGGGCCTGCAAGCCGTGGTGGCCGACATGGACGCGGTGTTGCTGGTGTTGTGCGACCAGCCGCTGTTGACAGCGGCCGACCTGCGCGACGTGATCGGAACATTTGGCCAGCGCGCGGAGCATGACTTTGTCGTGCCCCGGGTCGATGGCACGCGGCGCGGCAATCCGGTGCTGGCGTCCGCTCGGGTCGTGCGCACGATTCTCGCGAGCGACCGGTACCTGGCGTGTCGCGACTACATGGACGCGCATCCGGAATCGGTGCTGCACATGGACACCATGAACGACCATTACGTCGTCGACATCGACCAGCCGCAGGACCTGGTCGATGCCGCGGCGCGGCTGGGCAGCAGCGTCTGCCTGCCGGGCCGCGCCACGGCACCACGGCCGCAGGAGCACACCATGCCGACCTGGAACTATGCGCAATGGGCCGAACACGCGGCGATGGAACACCTCAAGGGCCGTCTGCAGACCGGCGACGTGTTGCTGGCACAGGCGAACACCCTGCTGTCGCTGCTGTTGGTGGCCATTGGCGGCGCGCTGGCCTATGCGGCCAAGCTGTTCGAACCGGAATCGTCCACGGCGCCGATGGCCTGGGGCATGGCCGCGGTTGTTGCCTGGCTGGTGGTGGTGGCGGTCAACCTGGTGGTGAACTGCATCGTGACCCGGCCGACGACGACGCTGTACAACGAGCCGCGCAACATCTACCAGCCGGCCCTGGGCCTGAGCGAAGATGCAATCCGGGGTTTCGAATTGGACAACGTGCAGGTGCGCATCGACCGCACCAAGGAGCGCAACGCCGTGGTCGCGTACTGGCTCGACCGCTGCCGCTACGCGGCGATCGCGACACCGTTCGTGTTCGTCGTGTCGGCCTGGATCGCCAGCTGACGACCGGCCTCGCGCGGCTGTCGACCCGGCACCGGCGGCATCGGCCCCCGGCGTTCGTCATCGGGTTGGGGAAAAGGATTGGTGGCCCGCATGGGGGGATTGTGCGCCGGGAGGGGGGCGGGGGAAGGGGTGGCGGAAGCTGTGTCTTTCGTACCGCTAGCATTCATGCGGGTTCCAGGGGCGTTTTTCTCTTGTACCCTCATCCATACCCACATAAGGTGATGAGTACCCCCAGTGATGAAACCAGCCGTGCTCGATCATAAGCCCTTGACGCTGTCGTCGACATCGGTACCGCAAACCCTGGCACCATTCCCCCCCGTCGATGCCCCGGCAACCGCTCAGATGGCCCCGTGGCGGCACGTAAGCACGCTCCCCCCGCACTCGACCCCGCCCATCGATTGCCATATGCTCAAGGGGGCTTCTGGTGCCGGATCGCCGGCCAGGGGGGGGACGCCCCACGGGATCGACGGAAAGGGTTTCGGGGTGGTCGTGCGAATCCTGCGAGTCAGTTTCAGATTCGAAAGTCATTGACTCGGGATTCTGTTGGGTTCGACTCGGAGAAAAATTTGAAAAATTTGGAGGCGAGGAATATGAAGCTGCGATTCGTTGCGGTCGTCGTCGGCTGCTTTTTGTCGGGTGCTGTTTGGGCGGCTCCAGATTCCTGTCGGATGCCGGGACATTCGGGCGATCCTAGCGAGTTAGCCAAAGCGCTACTTCCCGAAATCGAGCGTCTTGAAGCGGCAATACCTTCTCTGTCGCCACGGGAAGAAGAGTGGCTCAAAGGTGAGTTGAATCAGAAAGATCTGAGGCGAAGTTTGCGCGCCACGGATAGTCGGGAACACGTAATGAGAGTGGCGAAATGGAACGCAGGGAGCTTGCTCGGTAGCCTTCGAGTATTGACCAAGGCGGTAACCCCGCGTGTTCAAGAACGGCAGGTCGATCAATGGGCGTTTTTCGTTTACACACTCATTGAATACGATGCCGGCGTGCACTTGGCGCGGCTCGAAGGGGAAGGAGTCATCAAGTCCGACAGCCTTCCAGAGTTCTGGACATTGTTTGGAAAGACAGGTGCTCCACTTGCCGATTCGATACGAATGTTCCGTTCAATGTTGGCACGACACATTCTGATCTGCATTCTGCCGAAAGTAGCAGATTGAATTCATGTCGAAACGCTGGCGACATTAAATTGTGAACATGGCAAATACACAAAGAACCCTACTGCCGCTGCTCCGCAATGCATCTGTCAATCTCAGTCTGTTTTTTGCTGTCATTCTTTCAGGTTGCGGAACCCTCGGCACGGGGAGTGGGTGGCCCATCCAGACTTACCCAAATGCTTGTGCCTCATCAATGATTCCGTTCCAGCCCGGGTGCCTGTATCGGAGTGATGTTGAAGGAGGCTTCAAGTATCAAGGTGAATTTGCCGCATGCCGTCAGAGCGTCGCTAACTACACCAATGCGCTCAAGAGCTATGGCAATTGCTCAGACGAAAAGCTCAAAGCAATTTTTGACAATCTTCTCAAGCAGGTGCCATCGACGTTTGACTGCTATGTGAGGTATTTTGAGAATCGCAAAGCAGGCGATCCTAGCTCTGAATGTCCACCTATTGATGTTCCAAAATTCTATTCATCGCATGAAGCAGATGGACTGGAACTCGATCTAGGAGTTCCTCTTTGCATAAGGAAATCTGATGGCTACAGTTTTGCACCTAAAAC
This sequence comes from Comamonadaceae bacterium G21597-S1, assembly GCA_027214345.1. Taxonomy (GTDB): domain Bacteria; phylum Pseudomonadota; class Gammaproteobacteria; order Burkholderiales; family Burkholderiaceae_C; genus CAISIP01. The sequence continues at coordinate 22,141 of JAPWHR010000023.1, read as the reverse complement.
GACATATCAATTGGACGACTGTCGAAACCAAGTGAAGATATTCATGGGCAGGGCGTTTCTTGCGCGAAGTATGAATGCATCATCGGCGCAAGAGCAATACGACACCTACTTAAGGAATCTGAAAAGAGTCTTGGATGCAAAGAGCAACGATGCAATTTCCAAGTTCAACTGCATCGCTGAACGTAGGCGATATTGTTAATCGCTACCAAGGAGACTAGGTGTCGGATTCTGGCGCCACGGTGAGCATGGTCACTGAGTTGCGCACGAGTCCATTGATGCGCGAGCGTCGTGGGTCCCTGAGTTCTGGAGGTTCTGGGTCAGGGTCAATCTAAATGCAAACGATTCTGATTTAGATCAATACCCTCGCGCACGCATGGTTCTTCTGTCACTGCCAGCGAGGAACTGCTATCCGAATGGGATAGGGGATTACGGCATCTGTCGCAACTATCGCAACTGTCACTGTCGCAAAGTTGAAAACCTCGATATCCGATCGATCAACTGTCGCAACTGTCGCAACTGTCGCCGTCGCAGTGTCTGCAAAACACTGTTCGGTAGTCGGTATTGACGGCTCCAGCCACTTTCGTGTCTGGGGCAGTTGCGACAGTGACAGTTGCGACTTCTGCGACAGTTGGCGGGTTCACGCCAGCAGCAAGGGATTGATCTGCACCTGCCGCTTCTTGCCGTCCTGCACCAGTCGCGCCCGGCCCAACTCGGATAGCTCCCTGACGGCATCGGCCCATGCCGCCTTTTCCCGCAAGCTCTTCGGTCCGCGCCGCTGCACTTCCCGCGTGGGCACCGTGTCGGTTTTCTCGCGCCGGCAGTAGTCGAGCATCCAAGCCTCCAGCCGCATCGGGTTCGACACTTCGGCCGGCATCGCCAGTTCACCCAGGAACCGCCTTGCTTCTTGCAGGTGCCATGCTGCGATGCCCGCCCCCGCCTCCATCGCCGCAAGGTCGATCGGTCCGATGCTTCCGGCGAAGACGTGAAACAGCGCTGCCAGCCGCGCCGCGTTGTCTGCGCATTTGCTGGCCACGTCGCGCACTTCCGCGAGTTCCCCCCCGGGCGACAACTCCGCTTCAATCGCATCGTGGAACCTCACCCATGCCGCCTTCGCTTCCGGGGCCAGCGTCAGCATGGCCGGAGTCAGGCCGCCATCGGAATCAATGGCCACGAGGCGATTCAATATTGCGGACAGCCGGTTGTTGAATGCCGCCAGGTGGGGCCAGTTGGTCGGGGCCTCGGTGAAATAGCGAGTGCCCTGTGTTGATTCCGGCCAGGACACCAAGAACCGCGCCAGAAAGCCCATGCCGCGTGCCAACCCCTTGAGGCTCTCAAAGAACGCGCGCAAGGTGGCTTCCTGCACCTGCAATGCGATCGTCAACCGTGCGCCTTGCACGGTGAAACTGGCCGAGGTTCTGCGATCTACCTTGAGTGTTGCGCCGTCCCAAAGCTGATTCAGCATCGCCATATTGCGCATGGCCGAATCCTTCCCCATGGCGTGCCCGCCGAACACGGTCCCGGCTTCGCTACTGATAACCCCCCCGGAGGGCCATACCATCGCAAGTTTGAATCCCAACTCTTCCGGCGTCGTGTCGCCGTAGACCAGCCTCGGCACACGCGGCGCTGTTGGTTCGTTGTCGTCAAGGTCGTGCAGTTCTTGAGCTTTGGCCGCAGTGGAATTGCCCCCCTTCGACAGAGTCTTGATCTTCTCCAGCAGACCGGCGCGCTTCGCAGACCATGCCGCATGCTCTGACTTCTGGGCCAGGATCGCCGGCTTTGCGACCTCAAGCATTGCCGCCTCGTGGTCGTGGATAGCCTTGGTGAAAAACCCGTCGCATGTAGTCTTGCGTTCGCCGCTTTCAGCGATCGCCAGCAGGAACAGACCACACGGGCCATGCAGCTTGTCGGCTCGCTGCACGTCTACATGCGCCTGTATCGCCAGGGACAGCGCCGCCAGCGCCGATGTGGCGATCAGCGGCACTGGAGCCTTCACAAACCCGGCCACTTCCTGCACGGCGCAGCGCACAGCATCGGGCAATGCGTCCAGCGGGTATTCCTGCGCTTCGATCTTGGCGATCAGCGGTTGAAGCTCGGGCCATTCGATACCTTCACACGGCACGGCACCAAACAAGTGGGACGCATCATCGTGCGCTGCGTCGTTTGTGACCGGGTATCTGGCCATTGATCGCGCGATCTGCCGCACCTCCTTGTCGGGCAACGGGGGCACGCATCTTTCACTGTTGTGTGCAAGCAATCCCGCCTCGATTGCACTCGCTGTCATGCCTCGGCTTCGCATGGTTCCGGCCAGCGATGCCAGCGCCACGTTTCTACTGCCCTCGGCAATCGGCGTGCCTTGAGCATCGTCGTTGTTGGATGCGGCCGACTTCCGGGCCTTCGAACTGTGCACCGGCTCAATCGCGGCACGCACAAAGCCCGCGATGCATGCGATGGTGCCGCGCCCCCGATCACCCGTGACAGTGAAGAACCGCTTGCTGCAGTACGCCTCAACCCCGGAAGCATTGGCGTCCAAGTTATTGAACGATTCCCCAAATCCAATCGCGTGCACCCCCTTGCCGCTTGGGCTGTGCTCGACATAGCCGGGCAATTGATCAACCAGGTGCGCGAGCCCGTTGGATTCAATGTAGTCGAGGTCAATGCCCTGCCACCCGTCACCAAGCGCAAACCCGATGCCATCGAACCCCCCGGCCTGATAGGTTCGCAGTGCATCATCAAAGGTACCCATGCGCGCCACGTCTTCCGGAGTGTCCAGTTCGCCACGGCGCGGCGTGCCGTCAGGGTAAAAAGGCTGCTTTTCACGGTGCACCAGCCATCGGTTCGCCGCCTGCATTTGTGGTGGCAAGACGGCGCGCAATTGCATGCTGTGCGACAGCCTGTCGCCGCCGGTCAACCAGCCCGGAAGATCGGTAACCGCGTTCATGCTGCACCGCCTTGCGATTTGACAATGCGCAGCCACTCGGGCACCGGGTTGACTCGTGCCCACTCTTCGATGCGGTCAATCGCAGCGCGCATGTTCTTTCCATGAGGTCGCGGAAACCCAAGACGGCGCAGTGCGAGGTATAGGCGCGCTGCATAGTCATCACGGGCGGTCAGGCGTCCCGGATCGAGCATCTGTTCGAGCGTGTCTTCGTCGAACAAGAACTGACCCTCGAAAAGGACCCGGCGATCAATGCCGGCATCATCAATCAGGTACTCCAATTGAAGCGCGCGGGTCTCCAGCTTGAACGCGGCAATGGCGAAGACCTTGTCGTGGTGTGTTCTAGCCTCTCGAAGTCTCTTTGTGAACGCATGGCGTAGATCGGTCAACCCGATGTTGGTCTTCGAGTCGTGACCCACCAGCGTTCCGAGGATCGTTCGAGGTAGCACCCTCCCGGCAGGCGACGCGGGGGGAAACTCAAAGCACATGCGGCCCAGGTCGGATTCGATCCGATGGAATTTGGGCGGCTTGAAGCCCAGCGCGCCGCGACAGCGACCCCAACCCAAGCTGTATTTCGAAACTCGAACGATCGCGGCACTGTTCCGCCCGAACATCAACGCGCGGGCCTGTTCCGCGGCTTCGCGTTCTTGTCTGCACTGTTCTAGATCGTCCACTGGTCGCGTGGCGTTTACATCGAGTGCCGGGGCGACGATAATATGTCGGTCAGTTTTCGTATGAGCCTCGGCGGGTCGGTCGTTCGCAGCGCCCGGCCCGTTGCCTTTTGTATCGGTCATTTGCGCGCCCCCCGTTGCTGAGCGATCCACTGATCGATCTCGTCCGCATCCCATACGGTGATCCCGGGGCTGAGCTTGAACGGCTTGGGGAATTTGCCAGCTTTCGCCAGCCTCCAAACGGTCGCGGGGGACGCGGGCACTAGGCCAGGGTTATGCTTGGTGCTTGCTATTTGCGCAAGGCGAACTACTCTTTGTGCCATTTGGCGATCCTCGGGCTTGAACCACGAAACGCTTAGTACCAGGAAGGACAAATTCCGACCTGAAGCGTTCCGTCCCGTACCACTAGCAACCGAAGTAAATCGGCCAGTGGGTAAGCCCTTTAAGTAATCTGATCTCCACCCTCTTGGACAGCACCGTGGGGCATCAGAAAACCGAGTCAGATTTGCTCTGACAGTCGAATCATTCTACAGTCTCAAGCCGAATTGGCAAATCGTGCTAAGCCGCAACGCGCATCGTTACGACGTTACCCTTCGCTGGCGCGGTACCAATGAACTTGGCCCAGTCGGTCATCAGGTTGCGGCGCTTGTCGAACAGATCGCCACGGCGGTATGCAGCCTCGGTATCGTTGCCGATGGCGTGTGCCAGCGCCATCTCGCGCACCTCACTGGGGTAGCTCGTGCGCTCTGCAACCCAGTCCGTAAATGTGGAACGGAATCCGTGGGGGACGGCGGACAGATTCAATCGGCGCATGCAAGCGGTCAAGCTCATGTCGGACAGGGGCTTGTCTCCACTCTGGCCGGGAAACACAAGGTCGACATCGTTGCCTTGCCTGTCCTTGAATCTCGGCAGTGCGGCCAGCAGCGTGACCGCTGCGGAACTCAGGGGGATGCGATGCGGCCGGCCTGACTTCATGCGTGCGCCAGGGATGCTCCAGGTGGCAGTGTCCATATCGATTTCAGACCACAGCGCACCACGGGATTCGCCAGACCGGCAGGCGGTCAGGATGGTGAACTCAAGGCATCGGGCACTGGTGCCTTGAACATCGGACAGTCGGCGCATGAAGGCATACATCGCATCGATGGGCATGGCTTCGAACGATGTGCGCTTGTTGACCTTGGAGGGCTTCGGCAATACTTGGTCGAGGTGTCCACGCCACTGCGCCGGATTGAACCCCTTGGGTCGGTAGCCTTGGGCAGCGGCCCATGACAGGACCAATTCAATGCGGTTGCGCACCCGCACCATCGTTTCGTTCTTGGTTGACCACAGCGGCCTGATCGCCTTGGTCACGTCCTCGGTGTCCACGTCCCTGACATGCTTGTCGCCGAAGTGGGGGTAGACGTAGGTCGCCAGCGTGTTCTCCCACTGTTGCCCATGCTTGACGTTTTTCCAAGACGGTTTGAACGCTTCGATGTATGCCAGCGCACAGGTCTTGAACGTCCATTCGATGGCGGCGTTCTTTGCTCTGCGCTCGGCTACCGGGTCGATACCGTTGCGGATCCCGTCCTTGGCCTGTCTGGCGCGCTCCAATGCCGCTGCCAGCGTTATCTCGGGGTAGCCACCCAGACCAATGTCCTTGCGTTTGGTTCCGACCATTGTTCGCAGAATCCATGACCTTGACCCCGAAGGTTTGATGCTCAGTCGCAAGCCGGTCACGGTGCCCACGGGATGTTGCCCGGGTGTGGTCAGTCGAGACACATCAAGTGCCTTCAACGCCTTAACTGCTTTCGCCATGACTCCCCCTGTATCAGTTGCAGGATGAGGGTACTGAAGCCCGTACCACCACAAGTACCCTCATCAAGTTTTGCGATTGAATAGGACGCGATGATACAGTGTGATTAGAACTAAGAGTGAAAGTGATGAGGGTATGAGCAGTTTCGAGACGAAAAAAAACCGCCTGACAGGCGGTTGCGGCGGAAGCTGTGAGATTCGAACTCACGGAGGGTTTAACCCCTCGCCGGTTTTCAAGACCGGTGCCTTAAACCGCTCGGCCAAGCTTCCCATGCGGCGATTTTAGCCCTCGGCCAACATGCCCCGCTTTTCGATGAATGCCACCACGTCCGCCAGTCCGTCCTGTGTCCGCAGGTTGGTCATCACGAAGGGTTTGACGCCACCTTCCTGCCCGGGCGCGGCCCGCATGCGCCGGGTGTCGGCTTCCATCACCGAAAGGTTGGCCCCCACGTGCGGCGCCAGGTCGGTCTTGTTGATGACGAACAAATCGCTCTTGGTGATGCCGGGTCCGCCCTTGCGAGGGATTTTTTCGCCGGCGGCGACGTCGATGACGTAGATCGTCAGGTCGCTGAGTTCGGGGCTGAAAGTGGCGGCCAGGTTGTCGCCGCCGCTCTCAATGAAGACGATGTCGGCGTCCGGAAATTCGCCCAGCATACGGTCGATGGCCTCGAGGTTGATCGACGCGTCTTCGCGGATCGCGGTGTGCGGGCAGCCGCCGGTCTCCACGCCCATGATGCGTTCGGGCGGCAAGGCGCCGCTGACGGTCAGGATGCGCTGGTCTTCCTTGGTGTAGATGTCGTTGGTGATCGCAACCAGGTCGTACTTGTCGCGCATGGCCTTGCAGAGCATCTCGAGCAGCGTGGTCTTGCCGGAGCCGACCGGGCCGCCGATGCCGACGCGCAGCGGCGGCAGTTTGCGGCTGCGGTTGGCGATGTGGTGCAGCGCGGAGGTGGACGGGGTGGTGGTGGTGGTGGGTGCGGTGGTATTCATGATCGGAACAATCGGGAGTACTGGGTTTCGTGTTGGGCGGACAGGATGGCAAACATCGGCGCGAACGCCTGGCGGGAGTCGTCGTCGATGGCGAGCGCGTCGGCGACCGCTTGGGGAATTTCCTGCACCAGCTCGGCCAGGATGCGCTGGCCGGCGCTCTGGCCCAATGGCACGGCCTTGACGGCCGCCTGCACCATGTTCTCGGCCCAGCCGAATGCGAAGCTGTGCAGGCAGGCGGCGCTTGACGCGCCGGTGCCAGAGGCGGCCAGCGCGAAGGCGACGGGGTAGCTGGGCGAAGCGCAAACGCGGGTCGACGCCACCCGCTCGGCATCGTCGGCGTGCTGGTGGCGCAGCCAGTCCATCAGCGAGCGGCCCATCTGTTCGGTCTGCAGCCGCAGCTCGCTGGACTCGCGGGTGTGCAGCACCCAGTCGTTGAGCGCGTTTACCCGCGTGTGGTCAGGTACCCGCCAGGCGGCGACGGCCTGGGCCACCAGCGCCATGTCGCCGCGTGCCTGGACCAGGTGCAACTGGTCGCGCAGCCATGCACCGACCGCGGCCGCGTCGCGCATGTCGCAACGTTCGATGGCCGATTCCAGCACTTCGGAATAGGAGAATCCGCCGACCGGCAGGGCGGGCGAGGCCAGCCACATCAGCTGCAACAGGTCGGCCGCGTCCGTGGCCGTGCGACCGTCGATGGGCGGGGCGTGCGCCACGGGCATGCCGCTCATCCGTGTCGGTGACCATGTCCATGGTCATCGTCGTGCCCATGCCCATGCCCATGCCCATGCCCATGCCCGTGGTCGTGTCCATGTCCATGTCCATGATCTCCACCGTGCGCATGCGCATGCCCCTGCGCTGCATAAGCCCCACCCTCCGGTTCGAACGCCAGCGTGTCCTCGCGCACGATCAGGTGCATCGCGCGCAACATGTCGGCCAGCACATGGTCAGGTTCGATCTTCAGGTGATCGGGCTGCAGTTCGATCGGCACATGGCGGTTGCCCAGGTGGTATGCGGCACGGGTCAAATCGAACGGCGTGCCGTGTTGCGGGCAGTGGCTGATGTGCAGCACCGGCTGCGGCGCTGCGATCACGCGCACCAGCGAGCCGTCCTCGAGCACCAGCACGTCGCCGCCGCGCACCACGGTGCCGCGCGGCAGGAACACGCCGATGCTGCGGCCGCTGGAGTCGGTGGCATCGAAACGGCTCTTTTGGCGCACGTCCCAGTTCAGTTCGATCGTGGGTGCACGCCGGATCAGCACCGGCGCCAGTCCGGTGCCTTGTGGCATGCGTTTGTTGGCAGTGAGCATGGGTATGGGTTGATCAGAAATCGGGGTCTGGCCAATATAACGATCGTTATAACCTGCAGGAGATCGGCATGACGACGTTGAAGCTTACCCAGATCGGCAATTCGGTCGGTGTCATCCTTCCGAAGGAGGTGCTGGCACGGTTGAAGGTGGAGAAGGGCGATAGTTTGTTCATGACCGATTCCGCCGACGGCATCACGCTCACGCCATACGACCCCGAGCTCGCGACACAACTGGAAGAAGGGCGGGAGTTCATGCGCGAGTACCGCGACACCTTCCACCAACTGGCCAAATGAATGCCTGGAAATGGGTCGACCGGCAAGTCCTGCTGCTGCTGCATGATGAAAGCCCGGCCGAGCACGGGGGTGGGGCCGGTCTGCGGGATGAAGGTCTGCTCGATTCTGCGCTTGCGCGCCCATTGAACTTGCGCTGTACGAGTCGCCCGATGTGACGCGGCTCGCTGCCACATACGGTGTCGGGTTGGCGCGCAACCATCCGTTTGTCGACGGCAACAAGCGCGCGGTGTTCCTGGCTGTTGGCCTGTATCTCGCGCGCAATGGGTATCGCCTGCGGGCGACACAGGTGGATGCCACGCTGACCATGCTCGGCGTTGCGGCGGGTGACATCGACGAACGGGCGTTTGCGAACTGGCTGCGCGACCACATCCATCCCCGCTGACCCCCCCGCCGCGCCAGCACCCCCACCTTGTCGGCACGCTGCCCGTTGCCGCAGCGCGCCGCCCACGGCGCCGCGTCCAGACACCATCAAAACAGGAAATACCGCTGCGCCATCGGCAACACCGTGGCCGCCTCGCAGGTCAGCAACACACCATCGGCGTGTACCGCGTACGTCTGCGCGTCGATCTCCATCTTCGGCGTGTAGCTGTTGTGCACCATGTCGCTCTTGCGCACGTCGCGGCAGCCGCGCACGGCGCTGAGGGTCTTGGCCAGGCCGTAACGCGCCCCGATGCCCGCCGCCAGGCCAGACTGCGACACGAAGGTCAGCGAGGTCTTGGCAATGGCGCCGCCGAAGGCGCCGAACATCGGCCGGTAATGCACCGGTTGCGGTGTCGGGATGCTGGCGTTCGGGTCGCCCATGGCGGCCAGCGCGATCGATCCGCCCTTGACGATCAATGCCGGCTTGACGCCGAAGAAGGCCGGCTTCCACACGACCAGGTCGGCCCATTTGCCGACCTCGATGGAGCCGACCTCGTGCGCGATGCCGTGCGCCAGCGCCGGGTTGATCGTGTATTTGGCCACATACCGCTTGACGCGGTGGTTGTCATTGCGGTCCGGGTCGCCCGGCAGTTTGCCGCGTTGCACCAGCATCTTGTGTGCCGTCTGCCAGGTGCGCACAATGACCTCGCCCACGCGCCCCATGGCCTGGCTGTCGCTGCTCATCATGCTGATGGCGCCCAGGTCGTGCAACACGTCCTCGGCCGCAATGGTCTCCTTGCGGATGCGGCTCTCGGCAAACGCCAGGTCTTCGGCGATGGACGCGTCCAGGTGGTGGCAGACCATCAGCATGTCGACGTGTTCGTCGAGCGTGTTGACGGTGTAGGGCATGGTCGGGTTCGTGCTCGAGGGCAGGAAGTTGTCGTGCCCGACCACGCGCAGGATGTCGGGCGCATGCCCGCCGCCGGCCCCTTCGGTATGGAAGGCGCACAAGGTGCGGCCCTTGGTCGCGGCAATGGTGTTCTCGACGAAGCCCGACTCGTTGAGCGTGTCGGAGTGGATCGCCACCTGCACGTCGGTGGCTTCGGCCACGTCCAGGCAGTTGCTGATCGCCGCCGGCGTCGTGCCCCAGTCCTCGTGCAGCTTGAGGCCGATGACGCCGGCCTCGACCTGTTCGTGCAGTGCCTGCGGCAGGCTGGTATTGCCCTTGCCCAGGAACCCCAGGTTCATGGCGAACGCATCGGCAGACTGCAACATGCGCTCGATGTGCCAGGCGCCCGGGGTGCAAGTCGTGGCCAGCGTACCGGTGGCCGGTCCGGTGCCGCCGCCGAGCATCGTGGTGATGCCGCTGGCCAGCGCCTCGTCGATCTGCTGCGGACAGATGAAATGGATGTGCGAGTCGATGCCGCCGGCGGTGACGATGTTGCCTTCGCAGCTGATGATCTCGGTGCCCGGCCCGATGACGATGTCGACACCGCTTTGCGTGTCCGGATTGCCGGCCTTGCCGATGGCCACGATGCGCCCGTCCTTGAGGCCGATGTCCGCCTTGACGATGCCCCAGTGGTCGACGATGAGCGCGTTCGTCATTACGGTGTCGACGGCGCCGGCCGCGCGGGTCTGCTGGCTCTGGGCCATGCCGTCACGGATCGTCTTGCCGCCGCCGAACTTGACCTCTTCGCCATAGGCGCCGGCGCGCAGCGTGTAGTCGTCCTCGACCTCGATCACCAGTCCGGTGTCGGCCAGGCGCAGCCGGTCGCCGACAGTGGGGCCGAACATCTCGGCATAGGCACGTCGGGAAATCGTGGCCATCAGGCGTCTCCTTGCTTGGCGTCGTCCAGCGGGCCGTTGGTCTCGCCGCGAAACCCATATACGGCACGCCGGCCGGCGTAGTCCAGCAGTTCCACCGTGCGTTGTTGTCCGGGCTCGAACCGCACGGCGGTGCCCGACGCGATGTTCAGCCGCATGCCGCGCGCAGCAATGCGGTCGAACGACAGAGCGGCATTGGTCTCGGCGAAATGGTAGTGCGAGCCGACCTGGATCGGCCGATCCGCGGTGTTGCGCACGACCAGCGTGGTCGTGCGCCGGCCGGTGTTGAGCAGGTGTTCGCCGTCGCCGGGCAGCAATTCGCCTGGAATCATGGCCGACCTCGCTCAGGCCAGTTGCAGCAGCAGCGCACCGCCTGCCACCGAGACCAGCACACCGGCCACGCGGGCCCAGGCCTGGTGCCGTGCGCGCAGGGCCAGCCCGGCGCAGATCCCGATGGCATGCAGCGCGATGGTGGACAACAACATGCCAGCCAATGGATGCCACGGCTGCTGCGACCCGGCGAGTTCATGGCCGTGCGCCATCCCGTGAAAAATCGCGAACAGGCCGACCAGGCCGGCACCGGCCAACGCCGGCAGCGATGTTCGGGCGGCGAGCAGCAGGCCCAGCACCACCAGCGATGCCGCGATCATCGGTTCGACAGCCGGCGATTCGGCCCCCGAGAGACCCAGTAGCGCGCCGGCCAGCAACATCTGCGCGAAAACCAGCGGTGCCAGCCACCAGTGGCGCGTGGTGGTCGCGCTCCACAGGCCCACGGCCAGCATGGCGGCCAGATGGTCGACGCCGGACCAGGGATGGAGCAGTCCCGCGATGAAGCCGTGATGAACCAGCGCCGTGGCGCCGTCGCCGGCGGTGTGTGCCAGGGCGACGGGTGCCGCCAGCAGCAACACGATGCCCGTGCCCGCTGCGATCGGGCGCTGCGGCCGACGGGAGGGCGCGGCGGAGTCGGGATGGTGGAGTTCGGGCATGGGAATATCCTCAGGTGTGAAGGTGCGCACGGGGTCAGACAATGGGTTGATGCACCGTGACCAGCTTGGTGCCATCCGGGAAGGTCGCTTCGACCTGGATGTCCGGCAGCATCTCGGCGATGCCGTCCATCACGTCCTCGCGCGTCAGTACGGTACGGCCTTCGCTCATCAGCTGGGCCACGGTCTTGCCGTCGCGTGCGCCCTCCATGACGGCGGCGCTGATCAGCGCCACGGCTTCCGGGTAGTTGAGCTTGAGGCCACGGGCCTTGCGCCGTTCGGCCAGCAGCGCGGCGGTGAACAGGAGCAGCTTGTCTTTTTCGCGGGGAGTGAGTTCCATGGCTGTGGTGTCGGACGGTTGAACGATTATGTTGCAAGGGCCGTGCCGGGCCATACGCCGGATGGCGCAGGCCGGCGGTTGCCGTGGCATGGAACCTGCTCGGCCGTGGTGTGAACCACAGCATTCCCATTGTTCCCGAGGCGAGCGATGCGCCGCAGCGTGTGGTGAAGGTGCGCCGGGACTACAACACCTGGGTTGCCCGCGAGACGATGGAGGACTACGCGTTGCGGTACACGCCGCAACGTTTTCGCCGCTGGTCCGAGTGGCGGGTGGCCAACACGGCCTTCGGTGCCGCCTCGTTCCTGATCCTCGAGGCCGTCGGCGCGACGCTGCTGGTGCAATACGGTTTCGTCAATGCGTTCTGGGCGATCCTGGCCACCGGGCTGATCATCTTCCTGGCCGGCCTGCCGGTGAGCGTATATGCGGCGCGTTACGGCGTCGACATGGACCTGCTCACGCGCGGCGCGGGGTTCGGCTACATCGGCTCGACCGTCACCTCGCTGATCTACGCCTCGTTCACCTTCATCTTCTTCGCGCTCGAGGCCGCTGTCATGGCCTATGCGCTCGAACTCGCGCTGGGCATCCCGCCGCGCTGGGGTTACCTGATCTGTGCGCTGGTCGTGATTCCGCTGGTCACCTATGGCGTGTCGGTGATCAGCCGGCTGCAGGTCTGGACCCAGCCGCTGTGGCTGGTGATGCTGGTCGTACCGTTCGCCTATGTGCTGATGCGCGATCCCGGTGCATTTGCAGGCGTCACGCACTATGTTGGTGAGAAGGGTGGCGACGACGGTTTCGATCTGCACCTGTTTGGCGCTTCCTTGACCGTCGGCATCGCGCTCATCACGCAAATGGGCGAACAGGCGGACTACCTGCGATTCATGCCGGTGCGCACCGACACCAACCGCCGCCGCTGGTGGTTCGGCGTGCTGGCCGGCGGCCCGGGCTGGGTGGTGCTGGGCGTGGTCAAGATGATCGGCGGCGCCTTGCTGGCCTATCTGGCGATCACCCACATGGTGCCGATCGAACGCGCCGTCGATCCGAACCAGATGTACCTGGCGGCATACGAATACGTGTTCCCGCACTATGGCTGGGCCGTCGCCGCAACCGCGTTGTTCGTTGTCGTGTCGCAGATCAAGATCAACGTGACCAACGCCTACGCCGGTTCGCTGGCCTGGAGCAATTTCTTCTCGCGCCTGACGCACAGCCACCCCGGGCGTGTGGTGTGGGTGGTCTTCAACACCTTGATCGCCTTCATGCTGATGGAGATGAACGTGTTCCAGGCCCTGGGCGACGTGCTGGGCCTGTACTCCAACATCGCCATTGCGTGGATCATGGCCGTGGTGGCCGACCTGGTCATCAACAAGCCGCTGGGCCTGTCGCCGCCGGGCATCGAGTTCAAGCGCGCGCACCTGTACGACATCAACCCGGTCGGGGTCGGCGCGATGGTGCTCGCCTCGGGGTTGTCGATCGCCGCGCACCTGGGCCTGTTCGGTGCGCTGGCGCAAGCCTTCTCCGCCGTGATCGCGATGGCCACGGCGCTGACGGTCGCACCGCTGCTGGCCTGGCTTACCGGCGGGCGTTATTACATCGCGCGGCCGCAGGCGCCCGATGCCGACGCCGCCGGCACCACGCTGCCCGCGTTGCGCCGCTGCGTGATCTGCGAGCGCGACTACGAGGGGCCGGACATGGCGCATTGCCCGGCCTACCAGGGACCGATCTGCTCCTTGTGCTGCACGCTGGACGCGCGCTGCGGCGACCTGTGCAAGCCACACGCCAGCCTGTCGTCGCAGTGGTCAGGTGCCTTGCGCTGGTTGCTGCCGCGGCGCATCTGGCCCTACCTGGACACCGGACTGGGGCATTTCCTGCTGCTGATGCTGGTCATCGTTCCGCTGTTGGTCACCGTCTTCGGCCTGCTGTACCGCCAGGAGGTGCAGGCCCTGGGCGCGCTGGCGCCGGACGCCGTGGCCATCGGCCACAGCCTGCGCGCCGGTTTCCTCAAGGCGTTCATGGCGATGCTGGTGGTGTCCGGCATCGTCGCCTGGTGGCTGGTGCTGGCGCACAAGACCCGGCAGGTGGCGCAGGAGGAGTCGAACCGGCAGACCCATCTGCTGATGCGCGAGATCGAGTCGCACAAACAGACAGACGAAGCGCTGCAGCATGCCAAGCAGGTGGCCGAGCGCGCGAACCAGGCCAAGAGCCGCTACATCAGCGCGATCAGCCACGAGTTGCGCACACCGCTCAACAGCATCCTCGGGTATGCCCAGCTGATGGGGGAAGATGTCGGCGTGCCAGCCCACCGGCGGCAGGCCGTGAGCGTGATCAAGCGCGGCGGCGAACACCTGCTGTCGCTGATCGAAGGCACACTGGACATCGCCCGCATCGAGAGCGGCAAGCTGACGCTGTCCCTCAAGCCGATGCGGTTTGCCGATGGCGTGCTGGAGATGGCCGGCATGTTCGAGCTGCAGGCGGCGGACAAGGGCCTGGGCTTCCGGTTCGAGGCCGAAGGCAGCCTGCCCGAGATCGTGCGTGCGGACGAGAAGCGGGTGCGTCAGATCCTGATCAACCTGCTGGGCAATGCGATCAAGTTCACCTCCACCGGCAGCGTGACGCTGCGGGTGCGTTATGCGCGCGAGATGGCCACGGTCGAGGTTGCCGATACCGGGCCGGGCCTGACCGAGCGCGAGCTGGCGCAGATCTTCGAGCCGTTCGCACGTGGTACCGCGCCGTCGGCCCATGGCGCGCCCGGGGCCGGCCTGGGCCTGACCATTGCCAAGATGTTGACCGACCTGATGGGCGGCGAGCTCAGTGCCAGCGGCACGCCCGGCCAGGGTTCGGTGTTCCGGGTCAAGCTGTTCCTGCCCGAGGTGCACCACCCGACGCCAGCGATCGCGTCCGCCGTGGCACCGCCCCGTGCACGGCGTGCCTATGCCGGTGCGCGCCGCTCGGTGCTCGTCGTCGACAACGAAGAGGCCGACGCCACCTTGCTGGTGCATCTGCTCGCGCCGCTGGGGTTCACGCTGCGTACGGCCGCCAGCGGCCACGACTGCCTGGACCTGCTGGCCGCCGGTTACCGGCCCGACGCCATCCTGATGGACCTGGCCATGCCGGGCATCGACGGCTGGGAGACGATACGCCGGCTGCGCCGCATCGACCCCGGCCACGCCTGCATCGCCATCGTGTCGGCCAATGCGTTCGACAAGGGGCTGGACAACGACGTGGGTATCCGCCCCGACGACTTCATCCTCAAGCCGGTGCGCCACGGCGAGTTGCTGGACTGGCTGGGACGCCGGCTGGGTCTGCACTGGCTGGAGGAGGCGGCCGAACCCGTGGCCCAGGCCGTTGCATCGGCGCCTGCGGAGCCACCCGTCTGGCCTGCGCACGGCGTGCTGCTGGCCTTGCAGGAGGTGGTGCAGCTGGGGTATTACCGCGGCATCATGAGCCAGCTGGCGCAGATCGATCAGGCCCAACCCGAATGCAGCGAGCTGGTCGCGCAGCTGCGCACGCTGGCGCGACAATTCCAGTTCGAGGCCATGGGCCGCCTGATCGCTCCGGCGCTGGACGAATCGACCGCTGCACCACCATGAATACCCATTCGCTGGACCGCACGCTCGATCGCGCCAACAACGACGTGGTGCTGATCGTCGACGACGTGCCGGACAACCTTGCGGTGTTGCACGACGCATTGGACGAGTCCGGTTATACCGTGCTGGTGGCCATCGACGGCGCCTCGGCGCTGCGGCGTGCTGCGCAGGCCCTGCCCGACATCGTGCTGCTCGACGCGATGATGCCCGGCATGGACGGCTTCGAGGTGGCCAAGCGGCTCAAGGCCGATCCGTCGACCGCGCATATCCCGATCATCTTCATGACCGGCCTGACCGAGACCGAACATCTGGTGGCCGCGCTGGACGCCGGCGGTGTCGACTATGTCACCAAGCCGATCAAGCCCAAGGAGGTGCTGGCCCGCATGCATGTGCACATGCAGGGCGCGCGCCAGGCACGCCAGGCGCGCAACGCGCTCGATGCCTTCGGATATGCCAGCATCACGGTGCGCGCCAGCGACGGGCGGCTGATGTGGCAGACGCCGCTGGCCCGTGACCTGCTGCTGCAGTATTACGGCACCAGCGCACCCCAGGCGCCGCAGCCGGTGGTGGACTGGTTGCGGCGGCACCTCAAGGACGCCGAGGCCCAGATCGAGCCGCCCCGGCTCAGTGCCGAACAGGGGCCGCGCCGCCTGACCCTGCGACTGAATCGCCAGACCGGCGACGACGACTGGCTGATCGTGATGCAGGAGGTGTCGGAGGCGGCCGTGGTCGAGTCCATCAGCCTGGCCTTCAAGCTCACGGCCAAGGAGGCCGAGGTGTTGTACTGGGTCATCAAGGGCAAGATCAACCGCGACATCGGCGACATCGTGGGCTCGAGCCCTGCCACCGTCAAGAAACACCTGGAGCGGGTCTATGCCAAGCTGGGCGTGGAGACCCGCACCGCGGCCGCCGGCATGGCCATGAGCCGCATCCGCCAGTTGCATCCCAACTTCGAAGGCTGATCCCGCCCGGCGCCGGCGCGCGTGGCGCACGGCATCGGTGTCGCCCGAACGCCGCGCGCTGGCGGCTGCGTGCCGGCGGTCGCGGGGTTCGCATACGCCATGCGGCGTATTTCAGGGACTACGGGATATCCCTAGCATCCAAACGTCCGCATCAGATCCGATCCCCGCATCGAGGTTGGTGTGGCAACAACCGCTTATTTGCAGACCCCATCAACCGGAGCAGCCCACATGCAACGTCGTTTCACACTCAAGGCACTTACCGCTGCCGTCGCCCTGGCCGGCCTGTCCGTCGTGCCAGCCCACGCCCAGTCGGGAGACACCATCAAGGTCGGCATCCTGCACAGCCTGTCGGGCACCATGGCCATCTCCGAGACCGTGCTCAAGGACACCGTGCTGATGGCGATCGACGAGATCAACGCCAAGGGCGGCGTGCTGGGCAAGAAGCTCGAGCCCGTCGTCGTCGACCCGGCATCGAACTGGCCGCTGTTCGCCGAGAAGACCAAGCAACTGCTCGGGCAGGACAAGGTTTCGGTGATCTTCGGCTGCTGGACCTCGGTTTCGCGCAAGTCGGTGCTGCCGGTGGTCGAGGAGATGAACGGCCTGTTGTTCTACCCGGTGCAGTACGAAGGCGAGGAACTGTCCAAGAACGTGTTCTACACCGGCGCCGCACCGAACCAGCAGGCCATTCCCGCTGTCGACTACCTGATGAGCAAGGACGGTGGCGCCGCCAAGCGCTGGGTGCTGCTGGGTACCGACTACGTGTATCCGCGCACGACCAACAAGATCCTGCGCGCCTACCTCAAGAGCAAGGGCGTGAAGGAGTCGGACATCGACGAGAAATACACGCCGTTCGGCCACAGCGACTACCAGACCATCGTGGCCGACATCAAGAAGTTCTCCGCCGGCGGCAAGACCGCCGTCGTGTCCACCATCAACGGCGACTCCAACGTGCCGTTCTACAAGGAGCTGGGCAATGCCGGCCTCAAGGCCAAGGACGTGCCCGTAGTGGCGTTCTCGGTGGGTGAGGAAGAGTTGCGCGGCGTGGACACCAAGCCGCTGGTCGGTCACATGGCCGCATGGAACTATTTCATGTCGATCAAGAACCCGACCAACGACGCCTTCATCAAGAAGTGGAGCGACTACGCCAAGGCCAAGAACATCGCCGGCCACAAGGACAAGCCGCTGACCAACGACCCGATGGAGGCCACCTACATCGGCATCAACATGTGGAAGCAGGCCGTCGAGAAGGCCAAGTCCACCGATGTCGACAAGGTCATCGCCGCCATGGCCGGCCAGACCTTCACCGCGCCGTCGGGCATCACGTCCAAGATGGACGAGAAGAACCACCACCTGCACAAGTCGGTGTTCATCGGCGAGATCAAGGCCGACGGCCAGTTCAGCGTGGTGTGGAAGACGCCGGGTCCGGTCAAGGCCAAGCCGTGGAGCCCGTTCATCGAAGGCAACGACAAGAAGCCCGACGAGCCGGCGAAGATGGAAGTGGCCAAGAAATAAGGCCGCAGCCGATGGCCGCCGCTGCCGTGGTGGCCATCGGTGTTCCGGACGGTGTCTGGCGCCGTCCGGCGAACCGATCCCAGGCATCGCGTGATGCGCCACCGACGGTGCATCGCGCGTTGGATGACAACTCTTGACGAATGGCAGATTCATGACCGCACGCATGTTGCGCTGGCTGACGCTGGTGCTGCTGATGGCCAGTGGTGCCGCCCAGGCCCTGACGGCCGAACAGGCGCGCGCGATCGCCGCCGGCGATACCGACGACCGGATCGCCGCGATGAACCGGACGCTGGACCAGGCGGACGAACGCACGGCCGCCTTTCTGCAGGCGCTGGGCGAAGACGCGGTGAAACTTTCCGGCGACCAGATCTTCATCGTGCGGGGCGACAAGACCATCGACGCGGTCACTGGCGCCGATGCCAGGCTGCCGGCGGATGCCGAAGATGCGATGGTCAACAACCGGCTGCGCGGCGAGATCGATACCGCACTGGCCGCGATCAAGCTGTTTTCACGGGACGCGAAGGTGCGTGCATCCGCCGTGGCGACCCTGCTGGCCGAGACCGACGAAAGCAAGTTGCCGCTGGTGCAGAAGGCGCTGGCGGCAGAGACGGACGACGGCTTGCGTGAACAGCTGGAGATGGTGCAGGCCGCCATATTGCTCGGCAGCCCGGACGTTTCCAAGCGGCTGGAGGCGGCCCGCATGATGGCCGACGGCCGCAACCGCAATACCAAGACCGTGTTGCTCGAGCGGCTGCGCGTGGAAGACGACGCCAGCGTCCAGTCTGCGCTGCAGGCCAGCCTGGTCAAGGTCGAGGAGCGCCTGGCCTGGGGCAACCGGCTCGGGGCGATGTTCAGCGGTGTGAGCCTGGGCTCCATCCTGCTGCTGGTCGCGCTCGGCCTGGCCATCACCTACGGGCTGATGGGGGTCATCAACATGGCGCATGGCGAGCTGATGATGGTCGGCGCCTATGCCACGTATGTCGTGCAGGGCCTGTTCCAGACCTACCTGCCGGGCGGCTTCGCGTGGTACCTGCTGGCCGCGGTTCCGGCGTCTTTCCTGGCCGCGGCGCTGATGGGTGCCGCGCTCGAACGCTTGGTCATCCGCCACCTGTACGGCCGGCCGCTGGAGACCTTGCTGGCGACCTGGGGCATCAGCCTGATGCTGATGCAGCTGGCGCGCACCGTGTTCGGTGCCCAGAACGTCACGGTCGAGAACCCGATCTGGATGAGCGGCGGTGTGCAGGTCATGGGCAACCTGAGCCTGCCGTTCAACCGGCTGGTCATCATCGGTTTCGCCTTCGCCGTGCTGCTGGGCGTGGCCTGGCTGATCGCGCGCACCCGGCTCGGACTGTTCGTGCGCGGCGTCACGCAGAACCGGCCCATCGCCTCGTGCATGGGCGTGAACACCGCGCGGGTCGACACCTATGCCTTTGCGCTGGGTTCGGGCATCGCCGGTCTGGCTGGCTGTGCGCTCTCCCAGATCGGCAACGTCGGCCCCGACCTGGGGCAGAGCTACATCGTCGACGCCTTCCTGGTGGTCGTGCTCGGCGGCGTGGGCCAGCTGGCGGGCACGGTCTACGCGGCGCTGGGCCTGGGCCTGCTCAACAAGTTCCTCGAGGGCTGGGCCGGCGCGGTGCTGGCCAAGATCGCGGTGCTGGTGTTCATCATCGTCTTCATCCAGAAGCGGCCGCAAGGTATCTTCGCGATGAAGGGACGCAGCGCGGAGGCATGATGATGAAGACCGACGAAGGTGTTGTCGTTCCCGCTGTGTCCGCGCCCCGGCCAACCGTGCAGCTGCCCGCGCGCAGCCCGCTGCTCACGCGCGCCGGCTGGAGTGCGTTCGTGATCGCGGCCTTGCTGGTGTGCGTGCTCGCGCCGCTGCTCAACCTGGTCGTGCCCGAGGGCCACGCGCTGCACCTGAGCGACTATGCGGTGGCGCTGCTGGGCAAGATCATGTGTTACGCCATTCTGGCGCTGGCGATGGACCTGATCTGGGGCTACACCGGCATCCTGAGCCTGGGCCACGGCCTGTTCTTCGCGCTCGGCGGCTACGTGATGGGCATGTACCTGATGCGCCAGATCGGCCGCGAAGGCAACTACAAGAGCGACCTGCCGGACTTCATGGTGTTCCTGGACTGGAAGGAAATGCCCTGGCACTGGGCATTGAGCGACAGCTTCATCGCCACCGTGCTGCTGGTGGTGCTGGTGCCGGGCCTGGTGGCGTTCGTGTTCGGCTATTTCGCGTTCCGCTCGCGCATCAAGGGCGTGTATTTCTCGATCATCACGCAGGCCATGACCTTCGCGGCCATGCTGCTGTTCTTCCGCAACGAGACCGGCTTCGGTGGCAACAACGGCTTCACCGACTTCAAGCGCATCCTGGGCATCGCGATCGCCACGCCCGGCATGCGCATGTTCCTGTTCGTGCTCACCGGTTGCACCCTGCTGGGATTCTTCCTGCTGGCACGCGCGCTGGTGCGGGCCAAGTTCGGCCGGGTGCTGCAGGCGATCCGCGACGGCGAGTCGCGCGTGATGTTCTGCGGCTATTCGCCGGTTGGCTACAAACTGGCGATCTGGACCATCTCGGCCATGATGTGCGGCGTGGCCGGCGCCTTGTACGTGCCCCAGGTCGGCATCATCAACCCTAGCGAGATGAGCCCGGCCAACTCGATCGAGATCGCCATCTGGGCCGCCGTCGGCGGGCGGGCCAGCCTGATCGGGCCCATCGTCGGCGCCTTCGTCGTCAACGGCGCCAAGAGCTGGCTGACCGTGGCCTACCCGGAGTTCTGGCTGTATTTCCTGGGGGCCTTGTTCATCGCCGTGACGCTGTTCCTGCCCCATGGCATCGTGGGCCTGGCGCGGCGCTGGAAGCGGGGTGGTGCATGACCCCCGAGCTGATGGAAGAAGGCGCGCTGCGGCGCGAGCAGCTGGCGGTGGCGCAGACCGTCGGCCGGACCGAGTCGGGTGGGCGGCAGGCCGGCTTTTCGCGCATTGCGATGCCGGACGGCGAGGTCGACGTCACGCATGGACGCATCCTGTACCTGGAAGACGTCAGCGTCAGCTTCGACGGCTTCAAGGCGATCAACAAGCTGTCGCTCGACATCGCCCCCGGCGAACTGCGCTGCATCATCGGCCCCAATGGTGCCGGCAAGACGACGATGATGGACATCATCACCGGCAAGACCCGGCCCGACGCTGGCACGGTATTCTTCGGCAGCACGATCGACCTGCTGCGCTACAAGGAGCCGCAGATCGCCCAGCTGGGCATCGGACGCAAGTTCCAGAAGCCCACGGTGTTCGAGCAGCTGACCGTGTTCGAGAACCTGGAGCTGGCGCTCAAGATGGACAAGGGCGTGCGCGCGTCGATGCTGTTCCGGCTTGACTCCGCGCAGGCCGATCACCTGGCCGAGCTGCTGCACACCATCCACCTGGCCGACGACGTGAACCGGCTCGCCGGCAACCTGAGCCACGGCCAGAAGCAATGGCTGGAGATCGGCATGTTGCTGGTGCAGGAGCCCAAGCTGCTGTTGCTCGACGAGCCGGTGGCCGGCATGACCGATGAGGAGACCGAACGCACGGCCGAGCTGTTCCTCTCGCTCAAGGGCAAGCATTCGCTGATGGTGGTCGAGCACGACATGAGCTTCATCCGCACGATCTCGGAAATCGTCACCGTGTTGTGCGATGGCTCCGTACTGGCCCAGGGAACACTGGACGAGGTCCAGGCCGATGAAAGAGTGATCGAGGTGTATCTTGGCCGATGACATGAACGCGGTGCTGGCCGCCCCGGAGCCACGGCTGGCCGACGACGCGCCGCCGGTGCTGGACGTGCGGGACGTCAACCAGTATTACGGGGGCTCCCACATCCTGCGCGGCGTCAGCCTGCAGGCCCGCCTGGGCAAGGTGACGGTGCTGCTCGGGCGCAACGGCGTGGGCAAGACCACCTTGCTCAAGTCGCTGATGGGCCTGGTGCCGATCCGCAGTGGCAGCATCCGCTTCGATGGCCAGGACATCCACGCCCAGACGCCGTTCGCGCGGGCCCGTGCCGGCATCGGTTTCGTGCCGCAGGGGCGCGAGATCTTCGCGCGGCTGACGGTCGAGGAGAACCTGCGCATGGGGCTGGCCTACAAGAGCGCGTCGACGCCGATCGATCCGGAGCTGTACGAACTGTTCCCGGTCCTCAAGCAGATGCTGCAACGCCGCGGCGGCGATCTCTCCGGCGGGCAGCAGCAGCAGCTGGCGATCGCGCGCGCATTGGCGGCACGACCCAGGCTGCTGATCCTCGACGAGCCGACCGAGGGTATCCAGCCCAGCATCATCAAGGACATCGGCCGCGTCATCCGCATGCTGGCCGACCGCGGCACCATGGCCATCCTGCTGGTCGAGCAATATTACGACTTCGCCGAGGAACTGGCCGACGACTACCTGGTCATGCAGCGCGGCCAGTTCATCGCCCGCGGCGCTGGGGCCGACATGCAGGCCAACGGGGTGCGCGAGCTGGTCGCCATATAAGACGCCCCCCGTCTGTCCGGTCGCACTTCGTGTCGACCGGCCGAACCCCCCACTGGGGGGCGCCCCCTACGGCCTGGCAAAGCCAGT
>JAPWHR010000022.1 GCA_027214345.1 Comamonadaceae bacterium G21597-S1 | reverse complement strand
GAGGGCAAGGAGATGGTGATGCCGGGCGACAACGTGTCGATCACGGTCAAGCTGATCAACCCGATCGCGATGGAAGAGGGCCTGCGTTTCGCGATCCGCGAAGGCGGCAAGACCGTCGGCGCCGGTGTGGTTGCCAAGATCATTGCGTAATTCGCACACATACGAGGAATTACCATGGCCACCAAACAGAAGATCCGCATCCGCCTCAAGGCATTCGATTACAAGCTGATCGACCAGTCTGCCGCCGAGATCGTCGATACCGCCAAGCGCACCGGCGCGATCGTCAAGGGCCCGGTGCCGTTGCCGACCCGCATGAAGCGGTTCGACATCCTGCGTTCGCCGCACGTCAACAAGGCCAGCCGCGACCAGCTCGAGATCCGCACCCACCAGCGCCTGATGGACATCGTGGATCCGACCGACAAGACCGTGGACGCGCTGATGAAGCTCGACCTGCCGGCCGGCGTCGACGTCGAGATCAAGCTGCAATAAGGCAACATTTCGAGAAATGCCTTGCCGGTTGATTGCAACCGGCATACAATCGCGGGCTCTGCGGGAAGTGGCGACATTTTCCCGCGGAGCTTTATCAACAGTCTTTCACATCACAACGTGCACGGCCAATTGAAGTCGTGCCGGTGGAAGTTACGGAGAAAAAAATGAGTCTGAGCAACTCCCTCGGGTTGCTGGGCCGCAAGGTGGGCATGATGCGCCTATTCACCGACGACGGGGACGCAGTTCCTGTCACGGTGGTGGATGTGTCGAACAACCGCGTGACCCAGGTCAAAACCCAAGAGAACGACGGCTACGTCGCCCTGCAGGTGACGTTCGGTTCGCGCCGCGCCTCGCGCGTGACCAAGCCCGCCGCGGGCCACCTTGCCAAGGCAGGTGTGGAAGCCGGCGAAATCATCCAGGAATTCCGTGTCACCGCTGACGCCGCTGCCAAGTACGCAGCCGGAACGTCGGTTCCGGTGACCGACGTGTTCGCGGTTGGCCAGAAGGTGGACGTGCAAGGCACCTCCATCGGCAAGGGCTACGCAGGCACGATCAAACGTCACAACATGTCTTCGCAGCGGGCATCGCACGGTAACAGCCGTTCGCACAATGTTCCCGGCTCGATCGGCATGGCGCAGGATCCCGGTCGTGTGTTTCCGGGCAAGCGCATGACGGGCCATCTGGGCGATGTCACCGTGACGACCCAGAACCTCGACATCTTCCGTATCGACGAGTCGCGCCAGCTGCTGCTGATCCGCGGCGCCATCCCGGGTGCTTCGGGTGGTTTCGTGTCGGTCCGTCCGGCCGTCAAGGCCAAGGCAGTTGCCGCGAAAGGAGCGAACTGATGCAGCTCGAACTCCTGAACGAACAAGGCCAGGCGACGTCCAAGTTCGACGCGCCCGAGACGGTATTCGGTCGCCAGTACAACGAAGATCTGGTGCACCAGGTCGTGGTTGCCTTCCAGGCCAACGCGCGTCAGGGCACCCGTGCCCAGAAAGACCGCGAACAGGTCAAGCACTCGACCAAGAAGCCGTTCAAGCAAAAGGGAACGGGCCGCGCCCGTGCCGGTATGACGTCCTCGCCGTTGTGGCGCGGAGGCGGCCGGATCTTCCCGAACATGCCGGACGAGAATTTCGGCCAGAAGATCAACAAGAAGATGTACCGCGCCGGCATGGCGTCGATCTTCTCGCAACTCGCCCGTGAAGGCCGCCTGGCTGTGGTCGAGTCGCTGTCGGTCGATTCGCCAAAGACCAAGCCGTTCGCCGCACGCCTGAAGGCCATGAACCTGGACTCGGTCCTGGTGATCGCCGACCAGGTCGACGAAAACCTGTACCTGGCATCGCGCAACCTGGCCAATGTGCTGGTTGTCGAGCCGCGGTACGCCGATCCGGTGTCGCTGGTCCACTACCGCAAGGTGCTGGTCACCCGCGCCGCGATGGACAAGCTCAAGGAGATGTTCGCATGAGCGCCGTGAAATTCGATGAAGGCCGGCTGATGCAGGTTCTCGTGGCGCCGATCGTGTCCGAGAAGGCCACCATGGTCGCCGAAAAAAACAATGCGGTCACCTTCAAGGTGCTGCAGGATGCCACCAAGCACGAGATCAAGGCGGCCGTTGAACTGATGTTCAAGGTCGAGGTCAAGGGCATTTCGGTGGTCAACACCAAGGGCAAGTCCAAGCGGTTCGGCAAGTCCATGGGTCGTCGTGACAATGTGCGCAAGGCCTATGTCACGTTGATGCCGGGTCAGGAACTGAACCTGAGCGGGGAGGCTGCGTAATCATGGCTGTCATCAAGATGAAACCGACTTCCCCAGGCCGTCGTGGCGTGGTGAAGGTCTCGCGTAGTCACCTGCACAAGGGTGAGGGCTACGCTCCGCTGCTCGAACCCCAGTTCCAGCATGCCGGCCGCAACAACAACGGCCATATCACGACGCGCCACAAGGGCGGTGGACACAAGCACCACTACCGCGTGGTCGACTTCCGTCGTAACAAGGATGCCATTCCGGCCAAGGTCGAGCGTATCGAATACGACCCGAACCGTTCCGCGCATCTGGCCCTGGTGTGTTACGCCGATGGCGAGCGCCGCTACATCATCGCGCCCCGTGGCCTCGAGGTCGGCGCAACGATCATCAACGGCGCGGAAGCTCCCATTCGCGTCGGCAACACCTTGCCGATCCGCAACATTCCGGTGGGCTCCATCATCCACTGCGTCGAACTGCAGGTCGGCAAGGGTGCACAGGTCGTGCGCTCCGCTGGCACCTCGGCGACGCTGCTGGCCCGTGAAGGCACCTACGCCCAGGTGCGCATGCGCTCCGGCGAGGTTCGCAAGATCCACATCGACTGTCGCGCGACGATCGGCCAGGTGGCCAACGAAGAGCACAGCCTGCGTCGTCTGGGCAAGGCCGGTGTCAAGCGCTGGATGGGTATTCGCCCGACGGTGCGTGGCGTCGTCATGAACCCGGTCGACCACCCGCACGGTGGTGGTGAAGGCAAGACCGGCGAAGGCCGCCATCCTGTCGATCCATGGGGCAATCTGACCAAGGGTTACCGCACCCGCAACAACAAGCGCACGCAGGTGATGATCGTGTCGCGTCGCAAGAAGTAAGGGGCACGTTCATGACACGTTCACTCAAAAAGGGTCCTTTCGTCGACCACCATCTGGCCCAGAAGGCCGACAAGGCGGTCACCGGCAAGGACAAGAAACCGATCAAGACCTGGTCGCGTCGCTCGATGATTCTTCCCGAATTCATCGGCCTGACGATTGCCGTGCACAACGGCAAGCAGCACGTGCCGGTCTACATCACCGACCAGATGGTCGGCCACAAGTTGGGCGAGTTTGCGCTCACGCGGACCTTCAAGGGTCACCCGGCCGACAAAAAAGTCGTGCGAAAGTAAGGCAACACCATGGAAACCAAAGCAACATTGCGCGGCGTGCGCCTGTCGGTGGACAAGGGCCGTCTCGTCGCCGACATGATTCGTGGCAAGAAGGTCGACCAGGCCCTGAACACCTTGCAGTTCACGCAGAAAAAAGCTGCCGTGATCATCAAGAAGGTTCTCGAGTCTGCGATCGCCAACGCCGAGCACAACGACGGCGCCGACATCGACGAACTGAAGGTCAAGACCATCTACGTCGAACAAGGTGCTTCGCTGCGCCGCTTCACCGCCCGTGCCAAGGGCCGGGGCAACCAGATCCGCAAGCCCACGTGCCATGTGTACGTGACGGTTGGTAACTGATAGAGGCCAGAACATATGGGACAAAAAATCCACCCCACCGGTTTTCGCCTGTCGGTCAGCCGTAACTGGGCATCGCGCTGGTACGCAAGCGACCGTGACTTCGCCGGCATGCTGGCCGAAGACATCAAGGTCCGCGAGTACCTGAAGAAGAAACTGAAGAACGCCTCGGTGTCGCGCGTCATGATTGAGCGCCCCGCCAAGAACGCTCGCATCACCATCTTCTCGGCACGTCCGGGCGTGGTGATCGGCAAGAAGGGCGAGGACATCGAGAACCTCAAGCGCGAACTGGGCCGGCAACTGGGTGTGCCGGTTGCGGTCAACATCGAAGAAGTGCGCAAGCCCGAGATCGATGCCAAGCTGATCGCCGACAGCATCACGCAGCAGCTCGAGAAACGCATCATGTTCCGCCGCGCCATGAAGCGCGCGATGCAGAACGCGATGCGCCTGGGCGCCCTGGGCATCAAGATCATGTCGTCGGGTCGCCTGAACGGCATCGAGATCGCCCGTTGCGAGTGGTACCGCGAAGGCCGCGTGCCATTGCATACGCTGCGTGCCGACATCGACTACGGCACCTCGGAGGCCAAGACCACGTATGGCGTCATCGGCGTCAAGGTCTGGGTCTACAAGGGTGACACCCTGGGCCGCAACGACCTGCCGGTCGCCGCCGAGCCGCGCCCCGAAGAGGAGCGTCGTCCGCGCGGTCCGCGTCGTGATGGCCGTCCGGGTGCCGACCGTCCCGCGGGCGCCCGCCCCGCGCGTCGTCCTGCCGGCACCAACGTGGCGCCGGCCGATGGCAGCGACAAACCTGCAGAAGCCACTGCGGCAGCACCGGCTGACGCAACGAAACCCGCCGTTAAGCGCGTCCGCAAGGCAAGCGCGCCAGCTGCAGCAGCTGACGGTACCAAGACCTGATCATCAGGTCTAGCAATCGGAGAAAAACATGCTGCAACCCGCTCGCAGAAAATACCGCAAGGAGCAAAAAGGCCGCAATACCGGCATTGCCACCCGCGGTAACTCGGTGTCCTTCGGAGACTTCGGTCTCAAGTCCACCGACCGTGGCCGCCTGACGGCGCGCCAGATCGAAGCCGCCCGTCGTGCGATTTCCCGTCACGTCAAGCGTGGCGGTCGCATCTGGATCCGGATCTTCCCGGACAAGCCGATCTCCCAGAAGCCCGCTGAGGTGCGCATGGGTAACGGCAAGGGCAACCCCGAGTACTACGTGGCCGAGATCCAGCCCGGCAAGGTGCTCTACGAGATCGTCGGCGTGCCGGAAGAGCTGGCACGTGAGGCGTTCCGCCTGGCGGCGGCCAAACTGCCGCTGCGCACCACGTTCGTGGCGCGCATGATCGGCCAATGAGCGCCACTGCCCGGAGAACCATCGTGAACACCAAAGAACTACGCCAGAAAGACGTGACGGCCCTCGAGGCCGAAGTCAAGTCGCTGCAAAAGGCCCATTTCGGCCTGCGCATGCAGAAGGCCACGCAGCAACTCAACAACACCGCAACGCTGCGCTCGACGCGTCGTGACATCGCCCGCGCCAAGACCATCCTGGTCGAGAAGCAACGAGCGGCCAAATCCGCCAGCGAAGGAGCGGCCAAATGACGGAAGAGAAAGTATCCCGCAAGCGCACCCTGATCGGCAAGGTCGTCAGCGACAAGCGCGCCAAGACGGTGACCGTGCTGATCGAGCGTCGTGTCAAGCACGAGCTCTATGGCAAGATCGTCGGCAAGTCCAGCAAGTACCACGCCCATGACGAGAACGGCGAGTACAAGATGGGCGACACCATCGAGATCACCGAGAGCCGTCCGCTGTCGAAAACCAAGAACTGGGTTGCGACCAAGCTGATCCAGAAGGCCGTCATCGTTTGATGGCTTGGCGCGGCTGCGCTGCGCTCGATTCCAAAACGGCTCACAATGTGAGCCGTTTTGCTTTGCAGGCGCGAAGCAGGGCCCAGCCGGCGGCGCCGGACCCGGACCGCGGCAATTCACGAATCGATCAACCAACCAACCAACCAACAGGAGCAATCCATGATCAAAGTAGGTGACACCCTTCCCGAAGCCACGCTGATGGAGTTCTCGGAAGTCGAAGGCAATGGATGCAGCATCGGCCCCAATCCGGTGCCGGTTGCCAAGGCCGCCGCAGGCAAGACGATCGCGCTGTTCGCCCTGCCGGGCGCGTTCACGCCGACCTGCTCGGCCAAGCATGTGCCGGGTTATCTCGAGAAATTCTCCGAACTCCAGGCTGCCGGTGTCGACGAGATCTGGTGCGTCAGTGTCAACGACGCGTTTGTCATGGGCGCCTGGGCACGTGATCTGAAGTCGCAGGGCAAGGTACGCATGCTCGGGGATGGCGACGCGGCGTTCACCAAGGCCACCGGCCTGACGCTGGACCTGACCGGCAAGGGCATGGGGCTGCGCAGCAACCGCTATTCGATGCTGGTCAAGGACGGCAAGGTCGCGTCGCTGAACGTCGAGGCACCCGGCAAGTTCGAGGTCAGCGATGCCGCGACCATGCTCGCGCAGGCCAAGGCCTGAGCCGCGATGGCCGGATAGTCAGAGATCCGCCTTGAGGTAGTGCGACCCGGGAATCGGGTTGTAGTAATACGGCGGAATCTCGACGAAGCCCAGGTCCTGGTACAGGGCCCGGGCGGTTTCCATGTCGTTGAGCGTGTCGAGCAACACGCAGGCATAGGCGCCCTGGCGCGCGGAGTCCAGGATGCCTTCGGCCAGGATGCGGCCCAGTCCCTGCCCCCTGAACCGTGGGCGCACATACAGGCGCTTCATCTCGCAGGCGTTGGCATAGTCGGTGTTGTCCAAGGGGCGCAAGGCACAGCAACCGGCCAATTCACCATCGACACGCGCCACCAGCATGGCACCGCGTGGAGGTCCGTAGTGGCCTGGCAGGCCGGCCAACTCGCCTTCGAAACCCTGGAAACACAGGTCGACGCCGAGCTGCGCCGCGTATTCGCGCAACAAGGTACGAACCGACTGCCAATCCTGATCGGTCGACGGCGTCAGCAGTTCGGTCATCGCATGCTTCGTGGTGCTGCTGCAGCCGGCGCGGCGTCAGTTGCCGAGCGAAACGCCCCAGGCCACCAGGCCGGCACAGGCCGCCAGCACGACCGCCGCCGCCAACCGGGACACGGCATCGTCGCGCGAGCCCCGCAAGCCGGCGCTCGCGACGGACTTGTCACCGTCGATCATCGGCTTGACCAGGTTGTTCCGCTTGGCAAAGTAGTAGTAGGCGATGGCCAGCAGGTGCAACACGATCAGGGCGATCAGCGCGAATTTGCCGTAGGTCTTGTGGTAGCTGGTCGCCAGCGTTACGGTGGCGTTCGACACGTACAGGGCGAAGGGACCGACCGCCGCGATCTCGTCATCGCTGATGACGCCCGACGATACCTGTGCGATCAGGAAAACCAGCATCGCGAACACCGAAGCGGCGCCCAGCGGGTTGTGGCCCACACCGTGTTCGGGTCGGCCCTCGCCGCGGAAATACCGCACCACCGTGCCAGGCGCGTAGAGAAAGCTCGAGAAGCGCGACCAGCGCCCGCCAACCACGCCCCATACCAGGCGGAACAGCAGCAAGGTGGCGATGGAAAATCCGAAGCGGAAATGCCAGATCATGGCGTTGCCGCCGATCTGGCTGGTGACCACGGAGCCGATGATGCACGCGACCAGCAACCAGTGAAACAGCCGGGTTGGAAGATCCCAGACCCGGATGGTATTGCTTGCATCTTGCATCGTTGGATGAATGTCCGCTCAAGGTGGAGGAAGCCGAGGCTGCTGCACACCCTGTGTCGCTGTTCATGACACGAGGGCGACATCTCATGGCCAGCATCGGCACTGATCGTAAAGTTTAAGGCAGATGCCCGGGAATTGCGTTGCCAGCCGCAGGCGATGTGGCGCAAGATCGGGGTTTACGCCTACCGACAGGGAACAGCCATGGACCGACGACACTTCAACACAGCCACCAGCGCCATGCTGGCCTCGGTGATCCTGCTTGCGCACGCGCGGGCGCACGCCTTGTCGCTCAGCGACCTGACCGACAGCGAGGCTTCGGACGGACTCAAGACCGCGCTGGAAAAGGGCGCGTTGGCTGCGATCAGCCTGCTGGGTCGCAAGGACGGCTTCCTGTCCAACGAGGCGGTCCGGATCCCGCTGCCGGGTTATCTCGAGGATGCGTCCAAGCTGCTCAAGACCTTCGGGCAAGGCAAGCGCGTCGACGAACTGGTGACGGCGATGAACCGGGCAGCCGAAACCGCCGTGCCCATGGCCAAGGACCTGCTCGTCGGCGCGGTCAAGTCGATGTCGGTCACCGACGCCAAGAACATCCTGACCGGCGGAGATACCTCGGTCACGGCATTTTTTGCCGGCAAGACCCGCGACCCGCTGAGCGTGCAGTTCCTGCCGGTCGTGACCAGGGCCACCGAAAAGGTGTCGCTGGCCTCCAAATACAACCGTGTCGCGTCCAAGGCCGCGGGCATCGGCCTGATCGGCAAGGACGAAGCCAAGATCGAAAACTATGTCACCGGCAAAACGCTCGACGGCTTGTACTTCGTGATCGGTGAGGAAGAAAAAAAGATCCGGCGCGACCCGGTCGGCACCGGCAGTGCCATCCTGAAAAAAGTCTTCGGCGTGTTCAAGTAAGGTCCCGCAGTGCCGTGCCGATGCGCGTGTCGTGCGGGTGCCGGCATGTGAACGGCGCGCGGTACGGTGTTCCGCGTGTGAGGGCGTGTGTGGCGGCTTCATAATCCGGCCATGCCATGTCGCCCTGCCCGTGTCCTGACGGCTCTCCTCGTGCTCGGCGCCTTGTCGGCCTGTGCGCCCACCTTCAACTGGCGTGAGTTGCCGATCGACTCCACCGCGCTGCAGGCCCTGTTCCCGTGCAAGCCGGAAACCGTGACCCGCCCGGTGCCGCTGGCCCAGGTCGAACGAAACGTGGCGATGCGCAGTTGCGACACCGGCGGCGTCACGTTTGCCGTCGCCCATGCCGCTCTGTCGGAGCCGGGGCAGGCGCCCGCAGTGCTGTCCGACTGGCGCGCGTCGACCTTGTCCGGCCTGCGTGCCGATGCCGCCACGGTGTCGTCGGACCCGCCCAGAGGCCTGCCGGCATTGCCGCAACTGTTGGTCCTGCGCGTGGCGGGTGCTCCCGGCGACGGGCTGGCACGCAGCCTGCTCGGCGTGTGGTTCGCCACCGGACGCGACGTATTCGCCGCCTTCGTGATGGGCCCGGCGATTCCGCCCGAGGCGGCCGAGACCTTCTTCTCCGGGCTGCGCCTGCGATGACCGTCCTGTCCAGACGCACCGCCATTGCGGTGTTCCTGTCCTTTGCCTGCGCCTATTTCCTGTCGGCGCTGATCCGCGCCATCACGGCCACGTTGTCTCCGCAACTGACCCAGGAGTTCGCGCTGCATGCGCGTGACCTGGGATTGCTGGCCGGCGGTTATTTCCTGGGTTTCTCCGCCACGCAATTGCCGCTGGGCACCTGGCTGGACCGGTATGGACCGAAACGCGTGTTGTTGTGCTTTCTCGCGGTGGCGGTGCTCGGATGCCTGGCGTTCGCCTGGGCGAGCAGCTTTGCCGGACTTCTGGCGGCCCGGGTCCTGTGTGGTGTCGGCCTGAGCGCATGCCTGATGGCTCCCCTGACCGGCTACCGGCGCTGGTTCGCGCCGGCCATCCAGACCCGCAGCAATGCCTGGATGCTGATGACCGGCTCCAGCGGCATGGTGGCTTCCACGCTGCCGGTGCAGTGGTTGCTGCCGCTGACCGGATGGCGGCCCATGTTCCTGGCGCTGGCCGTGCTGATGGCCCTGTCGATGCTGCTCATCGCCTGGCGGGTACCGGCATGGCATGGCGCCGGCCATCCGGCCACCACGGTCGCCGCCAGCGGCTACCGGGCGGTCTGGGGCCACGCGTATTTCCGCCGCATGGCGCCCCTGGGCTTCTTCTGCTACGGCGGCTTGCTGGCCATCCAGACCCTCTGGGCGGCGCCGTGGATGGAACGCATCGCGGGTTTTTCGCCCTTGCAATCTGCCACCGGCCTGTTCTGGATCAACATCGCAATGTTGTGCACGTTCTGGGCCTGGGGCATGGTCGGGCCCCGGCTTGCCCGTAGCGGCCTGCATGCCGACGTCCTGATCGCGTGGGGCCTGCCGTCGAGTTTTGTCGTGATGGCGATCGTCATCGCCACGCCGCTCGGCTCGGGACCGGCCGCCGGGGTGATGCTCGCGCTGTATTGCGTGTGCTGCAGCTTCGTCACGCCCTCGCAACCCGCGGTCGGGCTGGCCTTCGGCCCCGAACTGGCCGGGCGCGCCCTGACCGCCTTCAACCTGCTGATCTTCCTGGGCGTGTTCTCGATCCAGTGGGGCATCGGCCTGGCGATAGACGGACTGGTTGCGCTGGGCTGGTCCGAAACGGGCGCCTATCGCATGGCGTTCGCGCTCTTCCTGGCTTGCGGCATTGCGTCGTACCTGCATTTCCTGCGTCGCCCGCGCCATAATCAGACGACACCATGACTGCAGGCCTGTTGATCATTGCCCATGCCCCGCTGGCCAGTGCGCTGCGACAGTCGGTGCTGCATGTGTTCCCCGACGGGGCGCCCCATGTGGTCGCACTGGACATCGACAGCGATCTGCCGTTCGAGCAGCTGGTCGACGACGCGCGCAGCGCGATGAAGTCGATCGATACGCCGCGCACGCTGGTCCTGACCGACGTGTTCGGCGCCACACCGTGCAACGTGGCGCAGAAGCTGGTGGACGGAGTGCAAGCACGCCTGATCGCCGGCGTCAACCTGCCGATGCTGCTGCGCGCCATGACCTACCGGCGCGAGCCGCTCGAGGCCCTGGTCGCCCGTGCCATGGCCGGCGGCGTGCAGGGCGTGATGCAGGTGGCGACCGCCGCTCCCCAGAACCAGCCCCGAAAGAAAAATGATCAAGACCCCGGTGACCATCAGCAATAGGCTGGGATTGCATGCGCGTGCGTCGGCCAAGTTGACCAAGCTTGCTGGCAGTTTTGCCAGCGAGGTCTGGATGTCGCGTGGCGAACGCCGCGTCAACGCCAAGAGCATCATGGGCGTCATGATGCTCGCCGCGGGCATGGGTGCGACGGTGGAGATCGAGACCGATGGCGCAGACGAACAGGCGGCGATGGATGCCCTGGTGGCCTTGATCGACGACAAGTTCGGGGAGGGCGAGTGACGTTTTCCATCCATGGCCTTGCGGTCGCGCGCGGCATTGCCATCGGCCGGGCCGTGCTGGTGGCGTCGAGCCGCGTCAATGTGGCGCACTATTTCATCAGCAACGACGAGGTGGCTGCGGAGATCGAGCGCGTGCGGGTCGGCCGCAATGCGGTCGTCGACGAAATCCACCGCCTGCAGCGCACGATCAGCCACATGGGGCCCAAGGAGGCGCCGCACGAGCTGACCGCGCTCATGGACGTGCACCTGATGCTGCTGCAGGACGAGGAGCTGATCCAGGGCGTCAAGCACTGGATTGCCGAGCGGCTGTACAACGCCGAGTGGGCCCTGACGACGCAACTCGAGGTGATCGCGCGGCAGTTCGACGAGATGGAGGATGAATACCTGCGCGAACGCAAGGCGGACCTCGAGCAGATCACCGAAAAGGTCCTGGCCGCCATGCATGGCAAGGCATCGCCCATGGCCCATGCCAGTCTGCGTTCCCCCCGCAGGGCGGCGCAACAGGATCTGCTGCTGGAGACCACGGTCGACGTGCCGCTGATCCTGGTGGCGCACGACCTGTCGCCATCGGACATGCTGCAGTTCAAGCAGAGCGTGTTCGCCGGTTTCGTCACCGATGTCGGTGGGCGCACGTCGCATACCGCCATCGTGGCGCGCAGCATGGACATACCGGCCGTGGTGGGTGCGCGCATGTCCAGCCACCTGATCCGGCAGGACGACTGGGTCATCGTCGACGGCGACGCCGGCGTCGTGATCGTCGACCCGTCGGCGATCGTGCTGGCCGAATACGGCTTCCGCCAGCGCCAGGGCGAGATCGACCGCGGGAGGCTGTCGCGCCTGCTGCACACGCCTGCGCTCACGCTCGATGGCCAGAAGGTCGAGCTGCTGGCCAACATCGAGATGCCCGACGATGCGTCTGGTGCCATTCGCGCCGGCGCGGTCGGTGTCGGGCTGTTCCGCAGCGAGTTCCTGTTCATGGGGCGCAACGGCAACCTGCCGGGCGAGGACGAGCAATACGAGGCGTACCGACGTGCGCTCGACGGCATGCAGGGATTGCCGGTCACGATACGGACGGTCGACATCGGATCGGACAAGCCGCTGGACAAGGCCGCGCGCGATGATGCCCATCTCAACCCGGCGCTGGGCCTGAGGGCCATCCGCTGGAGCCTGGCCGATCCGGACATGTTCCTGACCCAGCTGCGCGCCATCCTGCGGGCGGCTGCCCATGGCAAGGTCAACATGCTGGTCCCGATGCTGGCCCATGCCAGCGAGATCCGGCAGACTTTGTCGCTGCTCGACCACGCGCGCTCACAGCTGGACAAGCGTGGTGTGCCGTACGGTCCGTTGCAGCTGGGCGCGATGATCGAGATTCCGGCCGCCGCGCTGATGCTGGACGTGTTCCTGAAATATTTCGACTTTCTGTCCATCGGCACCAACGACCTGATCCAGTACACGCTGGCGATCGACCGCGCTGACGAATCCGTGGCCCACCTCTACGACCCCCTGCATCCGGCGGTATTGCGTCTGGTGGCTGACACCATCGAACGCTGCAATTCCCGCGGCAAGGGGGTCAGTGTCTGTGGCGAGATGGCGGGCGACATCGGATTCACCCGTTTGTTGCTGGGCCTGGGCCTGCGCAGTTTCTCGATGCATCCGGCCCAGATCCTGGCCGTCAAGCACGAGGTGCTGCGGGCCGATGCGGGCAAGCTCCAGGCCTGGGCCCGCTCGGTGCTCGAGGCCGAAGACCCTGCGGCGGCATTCGCCGCTTGAGACGTCGCGCTGCCGAACCCGGCGCACCCGGGGGTCGCGGCCACCGCAGGAGCGTCTGAAACAGCGCCCGAGTCTGCCCAGGGCCCTCGGGTATCAGGCGGCCGTGGTCGGATTCAGTACGCCGTGCGCCTGCTGGTCGGCGTGGTAGCTGGATCGGACCATGGCGCCGACCGCGGCGTGGGTGAAGCCCATCGCATAGGCCTGTTCCTCGAACATCTTGAAAGTGTCGGGGTGCACATACCGCTTGACGGTCAGGTGGCTGGTGCTCGGCGCCAGGTACTGGCCGATGGTCAACATGTCGATGTCGTGCGCCCGCATGTCGCGCATGACCTGCAGGATCTCGTCGTCGGTCTCGCCCAGGCCGACCATCAGGCCGCTCTTGGTCGGCACATCGGGGAACAATGCCTTGAACTTCTTGAGCAGGTTCAGGCTGAACGCATAGTCCGAACCGGGCCGTGCCTCCCGGTACAGGCGCGGAATCGTCTCCAGGTTGTGGTTCATCACATCCGGCGGCGCGGCCTTGAGGATGTCGAGCGCGCGGTCGTCGCGGCCACGGAAATCGGGTACCAGGATCTCGATGCGGGTCTGGGGGGATGCTTCGCGGATCTTGCGGATGCATTCGACGAAATGGCCGCTGCCGCCGTCGCGCAGGTCGTCGCGGTCGACGCTGGTGATGACGACGTATTGCAGTTTCAGCGCGGCAATGGTGTTGGCCAGGTTCTGCGGCTCGTTGGCATCGAGCGGGTCGGGGCGGCCATGGCCGACGTCGCAGAACGGGCAACGGCGGGTGCATTTGTCGCCCATGATCATGAAGGTGGCCGTACCCTTGCCGAAACACTCGCCGATGTTCGGGCAGGAGGCCTCCTCGCAGACGGTCACCAGCTGGTTCTTGCGCAGGATGTCCTTGATCTCGTAGAAACGCGTCGTCGGCGAGCCGGCGCGCACGCGGATCCACGATGGCTTCTTCAGAATCTCGCCCGGCACCACCTTCACCGGAATACGCGAGAGCTTGGCGCCGGCCTTCTGCTTGGCGCTGGCGTCGTAGGCCTGGGGGGACTGGGCGTCGCGGACGACTTCGGGTGTTGGATTGGACATGCGGTGGTGGGCGGCCGTTACGGCGCCAGGTAGGTGACGAGCTTGCGGCTCAGCAGTTCCGCCGCCTCGGGCCAGGCGACCGACACTCCGATTGTAGAAAGATCGACGGTTTGCAGCCCCGCATAGCCGCAGGGGTTGATACGCGAGAAGGGTTCCAGGTCCATGGCGACGTTCAGCGCGACACCGTGGTAGGTGCAATGGCGGCTGACCTTGATTCCCAATGCCGCGATCTTGCCGAGGCCGGTGAAATCGATGGAGGCCACGGCACTCGGGGTCGGGTTGCGGTCCTGGGTTGCGACGGCGGGCGCACGGCGTTGCGGGCGCTGCGGTAATCGGGCGTGCGAGCCGGGGTCGTCGAGGCGGACATAGATGCCGGGCGCTCCGCCGACGCGGTGACCCGTGACGCCGAAGTGGTCGAGGGTGCGGATCACGGCCTCTTCGACCCGGTACACGTATTCCTTGACGAAGTAGCCGGCGCGCTGCAGGTCGATCATCGGGTAGGCGACGACCTGGCCCGGCCCGTGATACGTCACCTGGCCTCCGCGATTGGTCGCCACGATCGGGATCGTCCCGGGTGCGAGGATGTGTTCGGCCTTGCCCGCCAGTCCTTGCGTGTACGTGGGCGGATGCTCACATATCCACAAGCTGTCGGCGGTATCGGCCGTGCGTGCGGCCGTGAATGCCTGCATGGCCTCGTAAGTGGGCCGGTAGTCCACCGGCCCCAACATGCGGACGTCCATGGCCACGCGGCCTCACAACACCACTTTGACCATGGGGTGGGTCGACAGGGTCCGGTACAGTTCGTCGAGTTGTTCCCGGCTGGTGGCCATCACGGTGATGGTCACGCCCAGGTACTTGCCGCCGCTGCTCTCGCGCAATTCGATCGTCGCGGCGTCGAATGCAGGGTCGAAATGCAGTGCCACCCGCGTGACCGCCTCGACGAATCCCTCGACCTGCTCCCCCATGACCTTGATGGGGAAACGGGACGGGTATTCGATCAGTGATGCATCGGCTGTTGCCATGGTGGCCTCAATCCGTGCTGGCGGCCTTGACGTCCTGGTAGGCGGCATACAGCTGCCTGGCGATCGGTCCCGGCTGGCCCCGGTGCGCCGCATGGCCGACCGGCTCGCCGTCGAGCAGGGTCACCGGCAGAACCTCCTTGGTCGCGCTGGACAGCAGCAATTCGTCGGCGGCGAGCACTTCCTCGCGGCTGATGCGCTTGAGCTGGTAGGGAATGCCCAGGGTCTTGCACAACTCTTCGATCAGCCCGTAGCGGATGCCTTCGAGTACCAGGTTGTCCTTGGGCGTGCCGAATACGGTGCCGTCCTTGACGACCCAGACATTGCTGGCGGCCGCCTCGCTCAGGTAGCCGTGGCGGAACATCACGGTCTCCAGGGCCCCGGCATCGAAGCTGATCTGGCGCGCGAAGACCGATCCCAGCAGGCTGGTGCTCTTGATATGGGCCTTTTCCCAACGGAAGTCGTCGGCGGTGACGCAGGCCACGCCTTCTTCGAGTTGCTCCGGCGTGGGCGGGCGCATCGGGCTGGCCATCGCGAACACGGTTGGCGTGATGTCGGCCGGCATCACATGGTCGCGCATCGCAACGCCGCGGGTGACCTGGATGTAGACGAGCTGGTGCAGTTCGTCCGGTGCGACGCCGGCCGCCTTCGCTCCGTGGCCGATCAAGCCCATGGCGATGCCGTGCCACTGCTCGCGCGTATGGGGATTGGCCATGCGCATCTCGACCAGGCTGCGTTCCAGGCGCGCCATGTGCTGTGCGAAGCGGAACGGGCGCCCGGCATAGACCGGGACCACCTCGTAGATGCCGTCGCCGAAGATGAAACCGCGGTCCATGACGCTGATCTTGGCGTCGCACAGCGGTGTGAAGGCTCCATTGAGGTAGCAGGGAGTCGAAGGCAGTTGGTTCATGGCCGGATTATCAGGCTTGGCCGGTGCGCCACGGCAAGCGGCCTTGTCCGCAGCCCGGCCCGGATCGATCAAAATGCAACGTCGGCATCGATCTTCGCGGACCCGCGAGGGTTTGTACTTATAATCAAGGGCTTTGCGAAACTTCAGGCGTGCGTACGGGCGTCGTATTCGATGAATTCTTGGCCCTACGATGACGAGGTGAAAGCGGGGGAACCTGATACGTTCAAGCCGCTGAGCGCCGAACAGGCGCGCAGGCTGCGAGAGCAGAATCCGTCGGTGCCGCCCTGGAAGGTGGTGGTCGGTCAGGGGATTGTGGGTATCCTGGTGGCGCTTGCCGCCTGGGGGCTTACTGCAAGTCGAAGCGTTGGTTGGTCGGCCGCCTATGGTGCGCTGGCCGTGGTCTTGCCTGCTGCCATCTTTGCGCGCGGCCTGACCGGACGGTTTGCCTCCCTGAATGCCGGAACTGCGGTGTTCGGGTTTTTTTTGTGGGAAATGGTCAAGCTTGTCTTGACGGTGGCGATGTTGATCGCCGCTCCGAATTTGGTGGTGGCACTGAGTTGGCCGGCTCTGCTGGTTGGCCTGGTGCTGACGATGAAGGTGTATTGGGTCGCGCTGTTATTCGCGCCCAGGAACAAACAACGAAGAGTCGGGTAAACACAGATGGCTGCTGAAAACGGACCTACCGCTGGTGAATACATCGTTCACCACCTGACGCACCTGCAGAACCAGCCGGCCAAGGCGGTTGTCGATTTCTCGGTGTTCAATCTCGACTCCCTCTTCTTCTCGATCACGCTGGGTGTGCTGGTGTGCTGGGTTCTGTGGCTTGCCGCGCGCAAGGCGACGTCCGGCGTGCCGGGTCGCTTCCAGGCGGCGGTCGAGATGCTGGTCGAGATGGTCGAGTCGCAGGCCAAGGGCATTGTGCACAACGCCAACAGTCGCAAGCTGGTCGCGCCGCTGGCCCTGGTGGTTTTTCTGTGGATCTTCATGCTCAACGCGATGGACCTGTTGCCGGTTGACCTGATCCCGGTCATTTGGGAGGCCATCTACGGCGCCGCGGGCGGCGATCCGCACCATGCCTACATGCGTGTCGTGCCGACGGCCGACCTGTCGATCTCCATGGGCCTGTCGGTGTCGGTGCTCATCGTCTGCCTGGTCTACAACGTCAAGATCAAGGGCCTGGGCGGCTGGATCCATGAGTTGTTCACCGCGCCGTTCGGGCCGCACCCGCTGCTGTGGCCATTCAACTTTGCGATGCAGCTGATCGAATTCATCGCCAAGACCGTGTCCCACGGCATGCGACTGTTCGGCAACATGTATGCTGGCGAACTGATCTTCATGCTGATCGCCCTGATGGGTGGTGCCTGGGCCTTCACCGCCACCGGCATCGGCCTGGCGATCGGTCACATCATTGCAGGCACGGCGTGGGCGATCTTCCACATCCTGATCATCACGTTGCAGGCTTTCGTGTTCATGATGCTGACCCTGGTCTATATCGGCCAGGCGCACGACGCACACTGACGCCCTGGCGCATTCCGAGTTTCCGTTTCGTTTTTTCCTTTTCCCGTCAACCCAAGTCCTTTAGGAGTCATCATGGAAGTAATCAGCTTTGTTGCACTGGCCGCCGGCCTGATCATCGGTCTCGGCGCCGTCGGCGCCTGTATCGGCATCGGCATCATGGGCAGCAAGTACCTTGAATCCGCAGCACGTCAGCCCGAGCTGATGGGCGAACTGCAGACCAAGATGTTCCTGCTGGCCGGTCTGATCGACGCCGCGTTCATTATCGGTACCGGTATCGCGCTGTGGTTCGCCACCGCCAACCCGTTCCTGGCCCAGATCGCCAACCTGCCGAAGTAAGTTGTTTCTGGCGGGATCAACGTCATTCCCTGGTGCATCTGGCACCGGGGTGAAGGATGAAAAGTGAGCATTACCGGTACCCTCATCATTCAGATGATCGTGTTCCTGATCCTGGTCTGGTTCACGATGAAGTTCGTGTGGCCACCGATCGCGAGTGCCCTGGACGAGCGCGCCACCAAGATTGCCGACGGCCTGGCTGCGGCTGACAAGGCGAAGGCCGAGTTGTCCGCGGCAAACAAGCGGGTCGAGGCCGAACTGGCCACGTCGCGCAATGAAACCGCGTCCTTGCTGGCCGACGCCGAGCGTCGTGCCCAGGCCATCATCGAGCAGGCCAAGGCCAGTGCCACCGAAGAAGGCAACAAGATCGTTGCCGCCGCGCGTGCCGAGGCCGAGCAGCAGACGGTGAAGGCACGTGAATCCCTGCGCGACCAGGTCGCTGCATTGGCCGTCAAGGGCGCCGAGCAGATCCTGCGCAAGGAAGTCAACGCCGGCGTTCACGCCGATCTGCTCAACCGGCTCAAGACCGAGCTGTAAGAGGACTGTATGGCCGAACTCGCCACCATCGCCCGACCCTACGCGGAAGCCTTGTTCAAATCGGCCAAGGCCGATATGGCTGGCGCTGCGAGCTGGCTGGACCAGTTTGCGGCGATCGCCGGCAACGCGCAACTGCTGCAGTTCGCGGACAACCCCAAGGTCACCAACGACCAGGTCTTCGACGTGTTCGTGGGCATCGCCAAGGGCGAGCTGCCCGAGAGCGCGAAGAACTTCCTGCGCATCGTGATCGAGAACGGTCGCGTCGACTCCTTGCCCGAGATCGCGGCGCAGTTTCGCGCACTCGTGAATGCGCAGGGCGGGTCGTCCGACGCAGTGGTGTTCAGCGCCTTTGCCATCGACGACAAGGCCCTGGCCGAGCTCACCGCGGTGCTCGAGAAGCGCTTCGGACGCAAGCTCAACGTGACGATGCAGCTCGATGAATCGCTGATCGGCGGCGTCCGTGTGGTGGTGGGTGACGAGGTGCTCGACACCTCGGTCAAGGCCCGCCTGGATCAAATGAAAATCGCGCTGACCGCCTGAGCCAGGCGCCCCAGTAACAGCCCCCTAAAGAAAGAAGGAAAGAGTCATGCAACTCAATCCCGCAGAAATTTCCGAACTGATCAAGAGCCGCATCGAGGGCCTGACCCCCAGCGCGGACATCCGCAACCAGGGTACCGTGGTGTCGGTGTCCGACGGCATCTGCCGCATCCACGGCCTGTCCGACGTGATGCAGGGCGAGATGCTCGAGTTTCCCGCGGGCAGCGACGGTCTGCCGACCTACGGCCTGGCGCTGAACCTCGAGCGTGACTCGGTGGGCTCCGTGATTCTGGGCGAATACGAACACATCTCCGAAGGCGACACGGTCAAGTGCACCGGCCGTATTCTGGAAGTGCCGGTCGGCCCCGAGCTGATCGGCCGCGTGGTCAACGCGCTGGGCCAGCCGATCGACGGCAAAGGTCCGATCAATGCCAAGATGACCGACGTGATCGAGAAGGTCGCCCCGGGCGTGATCGCCCGTAAGTCGGTGGACCAGCCGGTGCAGACCGGCCTGAAGTCGATCGACTCCATGGTGCCGATCGGCCGTGGCCAGCGCGAGTTGATCATCGGCGACCGCCAGACCGGCAAGACTGCCGTGGCGATCGACGCGATCATCAACCAGAAGGGTCAGGATATGACCTGCGTTTACGTCGCGATCGGCCAGAAAGCCTCGTCGATCAAGAACGTGGTGCGCGCACTGGAAGAAGCCGGCGCGATGGCCTACACCATCGTCGTCGCAGCATCGGCGTCCGAATCGGCCGCGATGCAATACGTGTCGGCCTACTCGGGTTGCACGATGGGCGAATACTTCCGCGACCGCGGCCAGGACGCGCTGATCGTCTATGACGACCTGTCCAAGCAGGCCGTTGCCTACCGCCAGGTCTCGCTGCTGCTGCGCCGCCCGCCGGGCCGCGAAGCCTACCCCGGCGACGTGTTCTACCTCCACAGCCGCCTGCTCGAGCGCGCCGCGCGTGTCAACGCCGACTATGTCGAAGCCTTCACCAAGGGCGAAGTCAAGGGCAAGACCGGTTCGCTGACCGCGTTGCCGATCATCGAGACCCAGGCCGGCGACGTGTCCGCCTTCGTTCCGACCAACGTGATCTCGATCACCGACGGCCAGATCTTCCTGGAAACCAGCCTGTTCAACGCCGGTATCCGCCCCGCCATCAACGCCGGTATCTCGGTGTCGCGCGTGGGCAGCTCGGCCCAGACCAAGCTGATCAAGAACCTGTCCGGCGGTATCCGTACCGACCTGGCCCAGTACCGTGAGCTGGCGGCGTTCGCGCAGTTCGCCTCCGACCTCGACGAGGCCACCCGCAAGCAGCTCGACCGCGGTGCCCGCGTCACCGAACTGCTCAAGCAGCCGCAATACAGCCCGCTGTCGATCGCGCTGATGTCGTCGTCGCTGTTCGCGGTCAACAAGGGTTTCATGGACGACGTCGACGTCAAGAAGATGTTGCCGTTCGAGCATGGCATGCATGCCTACCTGAAGGACAAGCATGCCGCATTGCTGGACAAGCTGAACAAGGACAAGGCCATGGACAAGGAGGCGGAAGCCGAATTGTCGGCTGCGATCGCCGCGTTCAAGAAGTCCTTCGCCTGATACCGGTTTGATGGCACGAGCGTCCAGAGGCAGGAGTCACTATGGCAGCAGGTAAGGAAATACGCGGCAAGATCAAATCGGTGGAAAACACCAAGAAGATCACCAAGGCCATGGAGATGGTTGCCGCCTCGAAGATGCGCAAGGCACAGGACCGCATGCGCGCGGCCCGTCCTTATGCCGAGAAGGTCCGCAACATCGCGGCCAACCTGGGCAAGGCCAATCCCGAGTACGTGCACCCGTTCATGAAGACGAACGATGCCAAGGCCGCCGGTGTGATCGTCGTCACCACCGACAAGGGTCTGTGCGGCGGCCTGAACACCAACGTGTTGCGCGTCGTGACCGGCAAGTTGCGCGAGCTGCAGGCCGCGGGCACGGACATCCGTGCGGTGGCCATCGGCAACAAGGGTCTGGGTTTTCTCAACCGGATCGGTGCCAAGACCGTGGCGCACGCCACCCAGCTCGGCGACACCCCGCACCTGGAAAAACTGATCGGGCCCGTCAAGGTCTTGCTCGATGCCTATGCCAAGGGCGAGATCAATGCGGTCTATCTCAGCTACACCCGCTTCATCAACACGATGAAGCAGGAGCCGGTGCTCGAGCCGCTGCTTCCGTTGTCGGCCGCCAAGATGGAAGCCGAGGCGCAGGCCAGCGGAACCCAGGCGTCGTGGGACTACATCTACGAGCCGGACGCCCAGTCGGTGATCGACGACCTGCTGCTGCGCTACGTCGAAGCCATCGTGTACCAGGCGGTTGCCGAGAACATGGCCTCGGAGCAGTCGGCGCGCATGGTGGCCATGAAATCTGCCACCGACAACGCCGGCAACGTGATCAACGAGCTCAAGCTGGTCTACAACAAGACCCGCCAGGCCGGCATCACGAAAGAACTTTCAGAAATCGTCGCCGGTGCGGCCGCGGTTTAAACCCGATTTATTTGTTGGAGCGAAAAGCATGGCTCAAGAGAATTCACCAGTGAACGCAGGCGTTCAGGGCAAGATTGTTCAGTGTATCGGTGCGGTGGTCGACGTGGAGTTCCCGCGTGACCAGATGCCCAAGATTTACGACGCCCTCAAGATGGAAGGCTCGACGCTGACGCTGGAAGTCCAGCAGCAGCTCGGCGACGGCGTGGTGCGCACGATTGCACTGGGTTCTTCCGACGGCCTGCGCCGCGGCATGATGGTGCAGAACACCGCCAACCCGATCATGGTGCCCGTGGGCAAGGCCACACTGGGCCGCATCATGGACGTGCTGGGCGCGCCCATCGACGAACGTGGCCCGGTCGAGGCGACGCAAACCGCGTCCATCCACCGCAAGGCCCCCGTGTACGACGAGCTGAGCCCGTCGCAGGAACTGCTGGAGACCGGCATCAAGGTGATCGACCTGGTTTGTCCGTTCGCCAAGGGCGGCAAGGTGGGCCTGTTCGGTGGCGCCGGTGTCGGCAAGACCGTGAACATGATGGAGCTGATCAACAACATCGCCAAGGCGCACAGCGGCCTGTCGGTGTTCGCCGGCGTGGGTGAGCGTACCCGCGAAGGCAACGACTTCTACCACGAGATGGCCGACTCCGGCGTCGTGAACCTCGAGAAGCTCGAGGACTCCAAGGTGGCGATGGTCTACGGCCAGATGAACGAGCCCCCGGGCAACCGCCTGCGCGTCGCCTTGACCGGCCTGACCATCGCCGAGTCGTTCCGCGACGAAGGCAAGGACGTGCTGTTCTTCGTCGACAACATCTACCGCTACACGCTGGCCGGAACCGAAGTGTCCGCGCTGCTGGGCCGTATGCCTTCGGCCGTGGGTTACCAGCCCACGCTGGCCGAGGAAATGGGCCGCCTGCAGGAGCGCATCACCTCGACCAAGGTCGGCTCGATCACCTCGATCCAGGCCGTGTACGTGCCCGCCGACGACTTGACCGACCCGTCGCCCGCCACCACCTTCGCCCACCTGGACTCCACCGTCGTGTTGTCGCGTGACATCGCCGCGCTGGGTATCTACCCG
The DNA here is from genome assembly GCA_027214345.1 of Comamonadaceae bacterium G21597-S1. Taxonomy (GTDB): domain Bacteria; phylum Pseudomonadota; class Gammaproteobacteria; order Burkholderiales; family Burkholderiaceae_C; genus CAISIP01. Next base: position 29,928 of record JAPWHR010000022.1, on the reverse strand, counting down.
GCCGTGGACCCGCTGGACTCCACCAGCCGCCAGCTGTCGCCGCTGGTCGTCGGCGAAGAGCACTACAACACCGCCCGCGCGGTGCAGGGCACGCTGCAGCGCTACAAGGAACTGCGCGACATCATCGCCATTCTGGGCATGGACGAGCTGGCACCCGAAGACAAGCTGGCCGTGGCCCGCGCCCGCAAGATCCAGCGTTTCCTGAGCCAGCCGTTCTTCGTGGCCGAGGTGTTCACCGGCTCGCCGGGCAAATACGTCTCGCTGGCCGAGACCATCCGCGGCTTCAAGATGATCGTCAACGGCGAGTGCGATCACCTGCCCGAGCAGGCGTTCTACATGGTCGGCACGATCGACGAGGCATTCGAGAAAGCCAAGAAGATGGCCTGATGGCCGTCTGTCTTGATTGAATAAGGAAAGCAGATGGCAACGATGCGTGTTGATGTGGTGAGTGCCGAGGAGTCGATCTTCTCCGGTGAAGCCAAGTTCGTGGCGCTGCCGGGCGAAGTCGGTGAACTCGGCATCCTGCCGCGCCATACGCCCTTGATCAGCCGCATCAAGGCCGGGTCGGTGCGAATCGAGATGGCGGACGGCACCGAAGAGTTCGTCTTCGTCGCCGGCGGCATCCTGGAAGTGCAACCCGATGGCGTGACCGTGTTGTCCGATACCGCGGTGCGCGGCAAGGACCTGGACGACGAAAAGGCCAACGAAGCCAAGCTGGCCGCCGAAGAGGCACTGAAGAACGCCAAGAGCGATCTGGACATCGCCAAAGCCCAGTCCGAACTCGCCGTCATGGCGGCGCAGATCGCGGCCTTGCGCAAGTACCGGCAAAAGCGCTGATGCCCCCTGTGTAGCCGGCGCCTGCGCGCTGCTGGCTCACCAGCACCTCACAAGCCCCTGCGTCCAGCCGACCAGGGGCTTTGTTCTTGCACGCTGCCGTGTAGCCGTGCAAACGATCCGGCGTTCAGCCGAGCACGGGCGCGTCAGGCAATGCATTGGCATTGGGCTCGGCATCGGCCGGGAAGTGCTGCACCAGCGGTACCGACACCTCGGCCAGCGCCTGTGTCAGGCCCTCCTCGAAGCGGCCTTGGGCAAATGCCGCGCCCATGTGCTCCACCATCTCCTGCCACTGGCTGGCGCTGACCATCTGGTTGAGGCCCCGGTCGGCGACCAGCTCGATCTCGTGCTCGACCAGCAGCAGGTAGATCAACACACCGTTGTTGTGTTCGGTATCCCAGACCCGCAGGTGGCCGAACATCGCTGTCGCCCGTTCGCGTACCAGCTGGCTCACCGGCGTGGCGTCGCGCACATGCCGCCACAGGTAGGACAGCGGCAAGCTGGCTTCGACATAGATGCGGACCTCGCCGGTGTGTCTCCGCTCGCTGGCCGCCACCCGGCCCGCCAGGCGTTCGAGCATGGCGGCGTCCATCACCTTGCGGGTGTCGGATTCGTCCACCCAGCGGTGCCGGACGCAGCGCCACAGCCGTGTCCAGAAGCCGTCCGGCGTCGTATCACCAGCTGCCGGATGCACCGCCACCTCCAAAGTTGCCACCTCCGCCGGAGCTGAATCCACCACCGCTGCCGCCGCCCCATCCACCGCCACCACGGTGGGACCCCGATGACCAGCCGCCCATACCGCCCATACCGCCAATACCGCCGATACCACCCGAGCGACTCGTTCGCGTCGGTCCCGCAAAAGCCGAGAACAGGGCGAATACTGTTGCCAATACACCGGCAATCACGGCGATCACGATGCTTGCGCCGACAATCGCAGCCAGCACGCCCACACCGGCGCCGGTGGCCAGGGCGCCCAGCTTGCGACCCAAAATGTTGCGCAGCATGGCGGCGCCGATCGGCACGGCAATCGCGGCGAACACCAGCAGGTCCATCCAGTCGGCGATCCCGCCATTGGCCGACCGCGTCTTCGACGCCGCGGGTTCCGGCAGTGCCTCGCCGGATATCAGTGCCGCGATCTGTTCGACACCGGCCAGCAGCCCGCCGCCGAAGTCGCCCCGCCGGAAACCCGGCGTGATGGCGCCGTCGATGATGCGTTTGGCCGCAAGATCGGGAATCGCACCTTCCAGTGTCTTGGCCACCTCGATGCGCAACTTGCGATCGTCCTTGGCCACAATCAGCAGCACGCCGTCCCCGACCTCTCGCCGGCCGATCTTCCATTCATTGGCCACCCGGTTGGCGTAGCTGGCGATATCCTCCGGTGCCGTGGACGGGACCATCAACAGGACGACCTGCGAGCCCTTGGCCTGTTCCAGCGCTTCGAGTCGCGCGGTGAGTGCCGCGATCTGGCCGGCATCCAGGGTTCCGGTCTGGTCGATGACGCGCGCACTGAGCGCCGGCACCGGCAACACGGCCTGTGCCCATGCGGCGCTCGGCCACGCGAGACACAACCCGGCGACCAGCAGCCACAAGGCCTGCAACACCGCGACACATGCCGACCCGCCACCCGACCGGGTGTCGCGTCTCCAGTGCGGACCCAGCTCCACGGGTTTCTACTTCTTGTTGAAGTCGACCGTCGGCGGCGTGGAGATCTGTGCCTCGTTGGCGACCGTGAAGGCCGGCTTGGGCTGGTAACTGAAGACCATGGCCGTCAGGTTGCTCGGGAAGCTGCGCGCGAGCACGTTGTAAGCCTGGATGGCTTCGATGTAGCGATTGCGTGCCACCGTGATCCGGTTCTCGGTGCCTTCGAGTTGCACCCGCAGATCCGAGAACCCCTGGTTGGCCTTGAGGTTGGGATATTGCTCCACGGTGACCATCAGGCGGCTCAACGCACCGCTGAGCTCGCCCTGGGCGGCCTGGAATTTCTCGAATGCCGCCGGATCGTTGAGCGTCTCGGGCGTCACCTGGATCGAGGTTGCCTTGGCGCGCGCCTCGATCACCCGGGTCAGGGTTTCCTGTTCGAAGGCGGCTTCACCCTTGACCGTGGCCACGATGTTGGGCACCAGGTCGGCCCGGCGCTGGTACTGGTTGAGCACCTCGCTCCATGCGGCCTTGGCTTGTTCGTCCAGTCGCTGGAAGTCGTTGTAACCACATCCGCTCAGTGCGAAGACCGAGACCAGAACGATGAACCAGCGTTTCATGTGTACCTCTTGATGGAGCCAGTGGGTGCCGCTCGGCGACCGATGCGGCGACGGTAGCACAACAGGTGGGACGCCCGGCATCCGATTTCAAGACCGGGTGCATGCCATGGCCGTCGATAGCCGGCACAATCGAAGCTTTTGTGTTCCTGCGCCCCGGCGAACCGACCGCGACATGCCCAAGACCAAGACCGCCGCCGCCTTGTTCGGTGGCAGCGCCGACGAAATCGAAGCCGCCTTCTACGAGGCGCTGCGGGCGGGTGACCTCGAGCGCCTGATGGCCTGCTGGTCGGACGACGAGGAGATCGTCTGCGTGCATCCCGGCGGGCCGCGCATCGTCGGCGTGCAGTCCATACGTGCGACCTTCGAGGCGATCTTCTCCAACGGCAACATCCGGGCCTGGCCCGAGCAGGTGCGCCGCGTCGATGCGCTGGCCAGCGCGGTGCACAACGTGCTCGAGCGTGTCGAGGTGATGACCGACAGCGGCCCCACCAACGCCTTCGTGCTCGCGACCAACGTCTATCACAAGACGGCCCAGGGCTGGCGCATGGTTGCGCACCATGCCAGCCCCGGCAGCCAGGCGGAGCTCCAGGAGATCAACGAACAGCCCCAGGTGTTGCACTGATGCACGGGGGCATGCATGCAGCCGCCCCGTGTTGCCGGGGGAGCGAACCATGATCGACTATCGTGCGCCGTCCTGGTTGCCGGGGGGCAATCTGCAGACCATCTGGGCGGCCCTGTACGCGCGACGCGTCCGGGGCAAGCCCGCCGCGTACCGGCGCGAGCGCTGGAGCACACCCGATGACGACTTCATCGACGTGGACTGGGTCGATGCCGTCGCCGACCCGACGCGGGATGCCACGCTGGCCAGGCCGCCATTGATCGTCCTGTTTCATGGACTGGAGGGGTCGTCTTCCAGCCACTATGCACAGGCCTTTGCGGAATTCGCGCGGGAACAGGACCTGGCATTCGCGGTTGCCCATTTCCGCGGTTGCAGCGGCGAGTTGAACCATGCGCCCCGTGCCTACCATTCGGGCGACCATGTCGAGATCGACTGGATCCTGCGCCGCTTCCGTGCGCAACACGACGGTCCGGTGTTGGCGGTCGGCGTCTCGCTCGGTGGCAATGCGCTGATGCGCTGGGCCGGCGAGGCCGGCACGCAGGCGAGCTCCGTGGTGCAGGCCGTGGCATCGGTCTGCGCACCGCTGGATCTCGCCGCGGGCGGCTACGCGATCGGGCGCGGTTTCAACCGGCTGGTCTACAACCGGATGTTCCTGCGCTCGATGCGGCCCAAGGCGATGCGCAAGCTGGCACAGTACCCCGGCCTGTTCGACCGCGCCGCGCTCGAACAGGCGCAGGACCTCTACACGTTCGACAACATCTTCACTGCGCCGCTGCACGGGTTCCGCGATGTCGAGGACTACTGGCATCGTGCATCGGCCAAGCCCCATCTGCACCGCATTGCCGTGCCGGCTCTGGTGCTCAATGCGCGCAACGACCCCTTCATCCCGGCCGCCAGCCTGCCGCGCCCGGACGAGGTCGGCCGGTCCGTGACCTTGTGGCAGCCCGCGCATGGCGGCCATGTCGGCTTCCCCCAGGGCGCGTTGCCCGGTCATGTCCGGGCCATGCCATGGGCCGTGGGGTCATGGCTGCTGGCGCAGGCGCGCTGAACACCGCGCGGCCATAATGGCCGCCATGGACGATATCGTCAGACAGGCCATGGCCAAGTGGCCGAAGGTCCCGCACTGCGTCGGCTGGCTGGGCCTGGATGCGCGCGGCAACTGGTATCTGCGCGACGAGCAGGCACAGGCCCAGGGGCCGTTTGCCGGCGGCCCGGCGCAGGCCCGCGGTTCGATGCTCCAACACGACAAGCTGATCGCGTTCATCGGGCGCAACTACGACTGCGACGACAGCGGGCAGTGGTATTTCCAGAACGGGCCGCAACGCGTGTTCGTGGAACTGGAGATCACACCCTTCATCTGGCGCGTGGCCAGCGACTTCACGGTTGACGCACACACCGGCACTGCGGCGCGGGTGCAGCGCAGCTTCGTCGACGAGATCGGGCGCGTCTACCTGGAGACCGACATCGGTTTCGGCCTGGTGCATTCACTGGACATGCTGCATGCCGCCGACGCCATCGAGACTGGCTTGTGGGTGCCGCAGGCCGTGATGGCCGACGCGTTGCCGACGCAGTTTGCCTATTGCGTCAGCCCCCGGGCCCGGCAGGCCGCAGCCTGAGGCCGGCCGAGGCGGGGCGGGTGGCGCGCAAGCGCCAATGACAAGAAAAAGGCCGGAGCATGTCCGGCCTCGGTTCGAAGGGCAGTGCCCGACAGGCGACTATTGCTTGGGCGCCTCGGCCGCGGATGCGGCTGCGGCCGGCGCGGCAGGGGCCTCGAACTTGCCGCCGGCCGCGTTAGCCATGTACACCACCGCACGGGTGATCTCCAGGTCTTCGAAATCGCCGCCGGACTGCGCACCCATGGCGCCCTTGCCCTTGAGTGCCGAGTTCACCAGGGCCTCGAGGCCGGTGGCGATGCGTGCGGCCCAGGCCCCGGCATCACCAAGTTTCGGCGCGCCGGCGACACCTGCGGCATGGCAGGTGGTGCACTGGGCGTTATAGACCTCTTCGCCACTCTTGAGCGGCCGGTTCGCATCACGAATCTCGACCATGCCGACCTTCTGGATACGTGCGGCAATGGCCCGCTCCGCATTGACCGTGCCGGCCGCCGGCTTGTTGCCGGAGGTGACATAGGCGACCAGCGCAATGATGATGAAGATCGGCGCGACAAACGAGAAAAACACCGTCACCAGCAACTGCTTGGGCGTCTTGATCGGTCCCGTGTGGTCTTCTTCGTGGCTGATGTCGCTCATGGTGTCCTCGGAATGGATGGCGCGTCGGAAAGAACGGGGGATTATAACGAGCGGGCCTTGCGCATCCTGGCATGGCCGCCCTGCGCGAGCCGAGCCAGCTGCACCAGCGGGGCCGTGTCGCACAGGCGATGGTGCCGTTGGACGAGCAAGCGCCCGGCGATTCCGTCATCACCAGCTGAAAGTGCCGCCCATGCGTGCCGACGTCAACGTGCCAGTTTTTCCTTCCTGCGCGTGTCCGGGTCGTCGGGGTCGTAGATGACGCCACCGGTGCCCACGCCCACACCCACGCTGGCGCCCCCCACTCCGGTGCTGGCACCGACACCCGCGCCGCCCGTCACCTGGCCGGCTTGGTTGACCCCGACACCGACACTCACGGGCCCGCGACCCGCCGATACGCCGGCATTCACGCCACCCGAGCCGACGCCGACGCCGATGCCGACGCCGGGCACGACCGGGATACTGATGCCGAGCCCGACGGAGCTGCAGCCAACCAGCAGGCTCGCTGTGCATACGGCCGCACAAGTGCGGGAAATGGCCAGGATATTCATTGCAGGTATTTCCTTCGGGCCATCAACACGTGGCGCATCGATTGGGTGGCCCAATGCCACCGAAGTTCCGCACGCCGGGTTGCGCGATGTAACGACGTCGGCATGGCACGCCCATGGTAGCCCGCAGCCGTGACCGGCATCTTTCGATCAGGGCCGCGCGCGCCAGATACAATCGCCGGGTCGCGGCTGTAGCTCAGTGGATAGAGTATTGGCCTCCGAAGCCAAGGGTCGTGGGTTCGATCCCCGCCAGCCGCGCCAAACCAATGACTTACGCGCATCCAAGCGTGGGTCGAACATGCAGCTGAGGCGCTGCCTCTCCCTGGCAGTGCGCTGTTCGTGGACCAGGTTGGGCACTGAGGCGATGATCTTCGAGCTGCTGCGCGGTTTGCTATGGCCCGCAACTGGCCCACTGCTGGCCCAGCGGAAGCCGCGTGATGTGGTTTTGCCTCGGGGGACGACCATCGCTCTTTAGCCTAAGAGGCGGGCCCAGGTGGTCGCCTCAGAACGGTACTGGCGGGGAGAACCACCGTTTTGACGAAGACCGTCCTCGCCATGCTCGGGCCGAAGTCAGGAGCTATCGCGTCCTCCGTGCTGGCATGCCACTTCACCTTAGTCGCGGTTGTTTGAGCGTCCCGTAGTGTGAACATCCCGGTCCGACGAATTTCTTCTTGCGATGCGCTGGTGCCATGGCTCCGGACGTCGCGGTGGTATTCCCCCTCCCCGGTCAATTGACTCTACCCGCGGGCATTACGATGACTGCATCACGACTGGGGGGAGAAACCTGTGCGAACCAACGACAACGGCGAAAGCGGATCTGTCGCCCTGTACTGGGACTTCGAGAATCTGCACGCTGGCCTCATGGAGGCCAAATACGGCGAAGGTGCGTATGCGAAGCAAGACAATCGCTTCAAGGTTCAAGAGCCTTTAATCGATGTCCAGGCCTTGGTTGAGCTCGGCGCCTCCTTCGGGCCGGTCGCCATCAACCGTGCTTACGGCAACTGGCAGTACTTCGGCCGGTACCGCGATGCCCTGCTTCAGGGCTCGGTCGAGCTGATCCAGCTATTTCCGCCGGGGGCTTCCGCAAAGAATGGCGCCGACATCAAGCTCTTCCTCGATGCCACGGAGGATCTCAGCCGTTTCGCTCACATCAGGACCGTCATCGTCGTGGGCGGAGACAGCGACTACATGCCCGTTGCGCAGAAGATCAAGGCCGCTGGACGCACACTGATCGGCATTGGCAACCGCAAGAACACCAACAAGCACTGGGCCAAGAGCTGCCACGAATTCCGCTTCTACGACAGCCTCATCGAGCCGGAGACCCTGGTCGACAGCAAAAAGGGCGATGCCCCCGAAGCGGCCACCACACCTCCGGCTAACCCCGCCGCCGACCTGCTACGCCGCGCCCTCCACCTGCTGTCCGAATCCACGGGCGAACCCTGGGTGAACAAAGCCAACGTGCTGCCACTGATCAAGCGGCTGGACCCCACCTTCGACCCTAAAGACTTCGGCTACGCCGGATTCGGCGAAATGCTCAAGGCCCTGGAGGCGGTGGTCGAAGTGCGCAAGAGCGAAGACGCCCACCATCTGCGGCTGCGGCGCTAGGGCAGGCGTGCCCGCAGCAAGCGGGATACCGAGTCGGGTCGGCTCTGAAGGAGACCCGTGATGGGGCTCCTGCACATCAGTTCGGGTGTCTGCGAGACCATCGCTTGGGTGTAGAGGGCGACTTGCCATTTGTCAGCCCGATCCTGAAATATCGGACTGTGTGTTGCAAAGAGGCAACTTATCGCTTGACCGAAGTCTGAGTAAGCGAGGGGCTCGCTTGCGCTGAGTGAGCGGCTCGTACGCGAGCCTGCCTTTTTGGTTCAGGCTTTCTTTGCCTGTCCCACCAGTCACGGGTACTCGGCTGGGGCAGTCCACACAACGGCGGCTCTGAGCACTTGTGGCTAGGAAGTCAGCGGTGCCGGTCTTCCGCCGTCACATCACTTTGCTGTTTGGGAGTAGCACTGTTTTGTCCTAATAGATGGACGATATTCAGATGGTCATCCATAATGACGTGTATCGTGGACAAAATATACAACCCTGCCGATCTCGGCCGCGAGCTTCGCGCCTTGCGAAAACGCCTGGGCATTAAGTCTGTGCAGCTCTCGAAGGACAGCGGCCGCAGCCGTGACGTGCTCAACCGCCTGGAGCGCGGTGATGACGTCTACGTCTCTTCCTTGTTCGATGCCCTGCGGGCCATGGGCTACTCGATCAGGTTGGAGAAGAGGGGCTTGCCGAGCCTGTCGGAGATGCAAGACTACGCTGCGCGCGAGCTGGGGGAGGACGGTGAGCGCTGAGCTGGAAATGCCCGAGCGCATCAAGGCGCTCGAGATTGACATCGGGGCCAAGTCTGCCGGGTTGCTGGCGCGTGAGTCACAGTTTGTGTTCACTTACAAGCCTGATGAAAGCGGCGCCTACCGCGGCCCCTGGCTCAGCCTGCTCATGAACCCGGATCAGGCGTCGGTCTACCAGAGCAACGCCATGTTCCCGGTGCTGGACATGAATCTGCCTGAGGGTTACCTGTACGAGCAGATCCGCGCGCGGTTTCCGAAGCAGAACATCACCGAGATGCATCTGCTGCTGGCCGTCGGCACCAACAGCATTGGCCGTAACAGCGCTCGATTGCCTGGGGCGCCCGCGCGGGTAGGTGGACCAACGATCGATCGTGCAACGCTGTTGAGCAGCACCAACAGCCAAGCGTTGTTTCCCGAGCTGGTGGATGCCTACCTGGCCAGCGGTGCCGGCGTCTCTGGCGTGCAGCCCAAGATCATGCTGCCCGATCGCGCCTCGATCCCGGTGCCCACCCTCATCGTGAAGAGCGGCCCGGACTACTACCCCGGGCTCTCGGCCAACGAGTTCATTGCGCTTAGCGCCGCGAAGCGTGCGGGCATCGAAGTCTCGGGCTTTGATCTGAGCGCCGATGGTGGCCTGTTGGTCCTCGACCGCTTTGACATCGGCGCCGATGCCTCACGCCTGGGCTTCGAGGACATCCCGTCGCTGCTCGGCATGCAGGTTCGCAACAAACTGGACGAACGCAAGTACCACGGCAGCTACGAGCTGATCGCCGATCTGCTGCGTAACCAACTCGGCCTTCCTCAACCCGAGCTCGAGAAGTTCTATTCTCAGGTCGCCTTCTCCATCATGGTGAGGAACGGCGACGCCCACTTGAAGAACTTCGGTGTCTTGTACTCCAGCTCGACCGATATCCGCCTGGCTCCGATGTTCGACGTGCTGACCACCTCAATCTACAAGTACACCCGCTTCGGCACGGGCGAGGAAATCGAGGACCGGACCATGGCGCTGAAGCTGCGAAAGGGCGACAAGACCCGGACATACCCCTTGGCCAAGGAGCTTCTCGACTTTGGTCGTCGTGCATGCGGCGTCGAGCGACCCCAGGAGTTCATCTTGAAGGCCGCAGACGCCATGGCAAGTACCCTGTCGTCCATCCGACATGAAGAACGAGTTCCGCAGGACCTTGTGCCGAAGATCGAGGAAGCGTGGGAACACGGCTTCGCGCTGACCAGAGAGGTTGCCTCTCTGACCAAGCCGGGCGCGAGAACGTGAACGCAATGTCGCCACCTTCCTGGGCTTGAGAGACCAGAGCTCTGTTCAAAGGGCGGGCAGCATATAGTCGCAGGCCGGCCTTGTAGCGCTGAGCACCTGAGTGCCTCGAGTGCATCAAAGGTGGTGGGCTATGCTCATGTTGACCGAGGTGACGGACCAGTGCTCTGCCGCGCTTTTGATGGCGGACTTGTGACAACGGGAGTGTTGTGGTCGTTGTTGGGCACCGTTCGGTGTCACAAGTCAAAGTCGCTAAGTCGTTGATTCGTATGAACGACGCTGAGGAATGCTGGTTGACACAGCGCGGAACCGCTGTATCCAGGCAGCGGTTTTCGGGCCTCCGAAGCCAAGGGTCGTGGGTTCGATCCCCGCCAGCCGCGCCAATCCCCATGACACACGCCGGTTTCCCGTGCCCTTTCCGCAAGCCCGGTCCGTGAACGTGTGCCGACCCGATCTTTTGGTTGCACATCGCAACGCCCTTGGCCTGCCGCGAGTCGGGTAGGCTTCCCGGATGCAACAGTCCAGCTTCGAATTTGACACACCGGGTTCAACGGAGCCCGTACGCGCTAAATCAGCCCGTTCATCGCAAGCGCCGACGCTGGAGCAGATGGCACAGCTGCTGGAGCGGACGCCCGACTACCGCGTGCTTCGCCGTCTCGTTCCGATCACGGATTTCGGGCCCGCACCTGCACCCGTACCTGCGACTGCGGACGCGGACGCGGACGCGGACGCGGCACAGGTTGTGCCCGGGTACCGGCGCGTGCTGGTGCTCGACACCGAAACCACCGGCCTCGCGCACCAGAGTGACAAGATCATCGAACTGGCCATGCTGCTGGTGGACGTCGATGTCGCTTCGGGGCTCCCGTTCGGCCCGGTCACGCTCTTCGAAGGCTTCGAGGATCCCGGCATGCCCATTCCCGCCGACGCGCAGCAGGTCACGGGCATCAGCGACGACATGGTCCGGGGGCACCGGCTGGACGACCGGCAGGTCGAGGCGATGGTGTCCAGCGCCGATCTGGTCGTGGCACACAACGCCGGGTTCGATCGCCCGTTCGTGGAGGCACGGTTTCCCTGCTTCGCCGGCAAGGCCTGGGCCTGCTCGTTCGCCGACATCGACTGGAAGGCGGCTGGCGCGGGCTCGTCCAAGCTCAGCGCCCTGGCCCAGGACCATGGCTGGTTCTACGATGCGCACCGGGCCCAGGTGGACTGCCACGCCTTGTTGCAGGTGTTGTCCCGTCCGGTGGGCCAGGAGCAGGCTGTCACGGGCCTGGGGCTACTGATCGCGGCCGCCGCGCAGCCCCGTTTCAAACTGCGTGCCACCGGATCGCCGTTCGAGTCCAAGGACCGGCTCAAGAGCCGGGGTTACCGCTGGGATGGCGATGCCAGGGTCTGGTACTGCACCTTGACCGATCCGCAGCGCCTGGATGCCGAGTTGCAATGGCTCAAGGCGGAGGTCTATGGCCGGCGCAGCGCGCGCGTGGACATCGAGGCCCTGGACGCAACGGTGCGTTATTCGGCGCGACCAGGAACCTTGTCGCAAAAGGCGTTGTAGGCCTTTCGCGATGCGCAGCGGCTCGGGTGGCTGGCGCTCCGCCTATTCATGCCGCAACGCGTCGATCGGGTTCAGCCGCGCGGCGCGGCGGGCCGGAAAGTAGCCGAACACCACGCCGATGGCGGCCGAGAACAGGAAGCTCATCAGGTTCACGCCGGCATTGAACACATACGGCACGTCCATCAACGCCGACAAGCCCACCGATGCGCCGGTGGCCAGCACGATGCCGATCAGCCCGCCCAGTGCCGCCAGCACCACCGCCTCGATCAGGAATTGCAGCAGCACTTCGCGCTCGAGCGCGCCGATGGCCAGGCGCAGGCCGATCTCCTTGGTGCGCTCGGTCACGCTCACCAGCATGATGTTCATGATGCCGATGCCGCCCACCAGCAGACTGACCGCTGCGACCGCGCCGAGCAACATGGTCAGCACCTTGGTCGTGCCCGACAGCGTATCGGCCAGCTGCTTGGTGTCGAGCACGTTGAAGTTGTCTTCGTCGGTGTCGGCAAGCTTGCGGCGTTCGCGCAGCAGCTGGGTCATGCTGGCCTTCACGCGTGTGGAGTCGCTGCCGTCGGCCATGGACACCTGCAGGTCGTTGACCTGGGTGTTGCCGGTGATGCGTCGCTGCAGCGTCTTGATCGGCATGAACACCAGGTCATCCTGGTCGTTGCCGAACGAGCCCTGGCCCTTGGAGCCGAGCACCGCGATCACCTCGCAGCTGATGTTCTTCACCCGCAGCGAGGCCCCCAGCGCAGGGCTGTCGCCGAACAGCTCCCGGCGGATGGTCTCGCCGATCATGCAGACCGCCGCTCCGGCGCGCAGTTCGGCGCCGGTGAATTCGCGACCTTGCGACAAAGTCCAGTTGCCGGTGGTCAGCCAGTCGTTGGTGCTGCCCGTGATGGTGCTGGTCCAGTTGCGGCCGTTGGCCACGAGCGTGCCGCCCGTGCGCGACTGCGGGGCCGCGGCCGCGACGCCACCGATCTGGGTGGCGATGGCCTCGGCATCGCTCTCCTTGAAATACGGGGCGCTGGTGCCGCCGCTGCCAGGGCCCATGCGCTGGCCGGGTCGCACCTGCAGCAGGTTGGTGCCCAGGCCCGAGATCTGGTTCTGCACCGCCAGCGTCGCGCCGTTGCCCACGGTGACCATCGTGATCACGGCGCTGACGCCGATCACGATGCCGAGCACGGTCAGGAAGGAACGCATCAGGTTGCGCCGGATCGAGCGCAGCGCGAGCAACAAGGTATTGATCCACATGCTCATGCCTGCACCGCGCCGGTTTTCAGCCCCGCCGGATGCGGGTTGCGGTCGTCGCCGGCCACCACGCCATCGACAAAGCGCACGATGCGCCTGGCGTAGGCGGCCATCTCGGTCTCGTGCGTGACCATCAGCACCGTGATGCCCTGGTCGGCATTCAGGTGCCACAGCAACTCCATGATCTCGATGCTGCGCGCGGTGTCCAGGTTGCCGGTGGGCTCGTCGGCCAGCAGCACTTTGGGCTCGGTGACGATGGCCCGTGCGATCGCCACGCGCTGCTGCTGGCCGCCCGAGAGCTCTCCGGGCGTGTGGTGTTCCCAACCTTTCAGCCCCACGGCGTCGAGCGCGCGCGCGGCCATGGCGTGGCGCCTGGCGGCGGGTTCGCCGCGGTAGATCAGCGGCAGCTCCACGTTCTCCTGCGCAGACGTGCGCGCCAGCAGGTTGAAGCCCTGGAACACGAAACCCAGGTAGCGGCGGCGCAGGCGTGCGCGCTGGTCGCGGCTGAGCGATTGCAGCTGCACCCCCTGAAATTCGTAGATGCCGCTGGTGGGCGTGTCCAGGCAGCCCAACGTGTTCATCGCAGTGGACTTGCCCGAGCCGCTCGGGCCCATGATGGCAACGAATTCGCCTTGTTCGATGTCCAGGTCCACCCCCTTGAGCGCCTGGAACGCGGTGGCGCCTGTGCCGTATACCTTGGTGATGCCGCGCAGGCGGATCATCGGCGGGTGGGGGAGAGTGGTCGAGCCCATCATGCCCCGCCGGCGCTGCGCTGGTCGGTGATGACGGCCATGCCGGGCGCGAGCCTGTCGCCGCTGACCTCGGTCAGGCGGCCATCGCTGATGCCGGTCGTCACCGGTACCGCCACGGGCCGGCCGTCGCGCAGGATCCAGACCTGGCGCGACCCCGGCGCCGTGTTGTCGGTGCCCGCCGTCTTGCCGCCGCTGCGCCGCGGCGGGCGCGGCATCAGCTTGGCGAGGATGCCACCATCGGACGATGCGCCGCCGGCGCCCGCGGCCACACTGGGTGAAAAACGCAGCGCCGTGTTGGGCACCACCAGCACGTCGTTGCGCTCGGTGGCCACGATGGTGGCCACGGCCGTCATGCCGGGGCGCAGCTTGAGTCCGCTGTTGTCCACGTCCAGCGTGGCCACATAGGTGACCACGTTGTTGGTGGTGGTGGAGCCGAACGCCACGCGGCTGATCGTGGCCGGGAACGAGCGCGCCGGATAGGCACTGACCGTGAAGCTGGCTTTCTGGCCCGCTTGCACCGATCCCACGTCGGCTTCGTCCACGCTGGCTTCGAGTTGCAACTGGGCCAGGTTCTCGGCGACGGTGAACAGGGTCACGGCTTGCAGCGAGGCGGCGACCGCGTTGCCGGGGTCGACCGAGCGGCTGAGCACCACGCCGTCGATGGGCGAACGGATCGAGGCCTTGGTGAGGTTGGTCTCGTCGGTGGCCAGCGTGGCGCGCGCCACGGCCACGTTGGCGTCGGCGCTGGCCTGGTTGGCCTCGGCGCGGGCCAGCGCGGCACGGGCGGTGTCGAGCTCGGCGGCCGACGGCACCTTGCCGCCGGACAGCCGCGCCACCTCCTCGAAACGCGCCAGGTTGGCACCGGCTTCGGTCACCGTGGCCTTGCTCTGCGCCAGGGCGGCCTGGGTCGCCGCGAGCGAGGCGCGCGAGCGGGTCACCTGATCCACCAGCTTCGAGGTGTCCAGTGCGACCATGACCTGGCCCTTCTTCACGCGGTCGTTCACGTCGACCAGCACACGTTGCACCGTGCCCGACAGTTCGCTGCCGATGTCGACCGAGCGCGTGGGCTGCAAGCTGCCATTGGCCGAGACGGTGAGCGTGATGTTGCCCTTGCGCAGTTCGGTCGTCACATAGGTGGGCGCGGCCTTGCTGGCGCTTTGCGCCTGCCAGTAGTAGAAGCCGGCGCCCAGGAGCAGCAGCATCAGCAGGCCGATCCAGAGCGAGCTGCGGCGCCACCAGCGTGGCGGATGGTCGTCGCCCAGCAGGGTTTGCAGATCGGCGGCTTGCGTGTTGGCGGGGCTTGTGGTGTTGGCGTTCATGGTGGACGAGTGTGTGGGGCAGGGTCCGGCTGGCGCGGGTGCGGTCAGGGCTGTGCGGCCGGCGCAGCAGCCGCCACATCGTCGACGCCGGCGACGGTGTCGGTGTCGGGCTTCCAGCCACCCCCCAGCGCCTTGTACAGGCGCACATGGTCGGTGCTCAGGCTGGCCTGGGCAGCCGCTACGCTGTCCTGGGTGGACAGCAGCGTGCGCTGGGTGGTCAGCACGGTTGCAAAATCGATCAGGCCGCTGGTGTAGCGTTGCCGGGCCAGGCGTTCGGCCTGCGCGGCCGCGTCGGCGGCGGCCCGCAGCCGCTGCAGGCGCTCGGTATCGCCCTGGATGGCGACCAGTGCGTCTTCGACCTCCTGCAGTGCGGCGAGCGCCACGCCCTCGAACGTCGCCATCGTCTGCTCCATGGCCGCCTGCTGCGCACGCACCTGGGTCCGGCCAGCGCCGCCATCGAACACGGTGGCGGACACGCTGGCCAGCAGGGACTGGACCAGCGATGCGCTGTTGGTGAGGCTGCCCAGCGTCAGCGCCGACAGGCCCAGCGAGCCGGACAGCCGAAAGCCGGGGCGCCGCGCGGCATCGGCCACCGCGATCCGGGCCACGGCCGCGCGTACGCGCAGCTCGGCGGCACGCACGTCGGGCCGCTGGCGCAGCGTGTCGGCGGGGAAGGCCAGGGCCAGGTCGGGCGGTGGCGGCGGCACGGGCGCGGTCGTCGCCAGTTCCGTGCTCAACTGGCCCGGGGCGAGCCCGGTCAGCACGGCCAGGGCGTTCAAGGCCTGGGTCACGCTGGTCTGCAGCGCAGGGATCTGGGCGCGGGTCTGTTCCGTCGTGCTGACCGCCTGCTCGACCTCGAGCGAAGAAGCCAGTCCGGCCTGGTTCCGCCAGCGCGTGATCTGGAGGGTTTCGTTCTGGTTGTCCAGGTTGGCACGTGCAACCGCCAGCCGGTTCTGCAACCCGCGCAGGTTGATGTAGGCAGCCGCCACTTCGGCCGCCAGCGACACCCGGGTGTCGGCCAGGCTTGCGGCCGAGGCCCGGGCATCGGCGGCACTGGCATCGGCCGAGGCCTGGTTGCCGCCGAAGAGGTCGGGCTCCCAGCCGGCGTCGAAGCCGGCCTTGAACAGATGGCTGGCGTCGTTGCTGCCCGTCCTGCTGCGCTGCGCCAATCCCGATGCGCCCACGGTGGGGCCCAGGCCCGCCTGTTGTACGTCGGCCAGCGCGCGGGCCTGGCGCACGGCGGCCTGGGCGGCCTTGACGTTGGTGTTGGCCTGCAGCGCCTGGTCGACGAGCGCCGTCAGCTGCGCGTCCTGGAATCGCGTCCACCACCCGGCAATGTCGGTGGCCGTGCCGCCCTGCGCGCCTGAAGGAGCGTGACTCCACTGCGCCGGCACGGTCGCCAGCGCGGTGTCGGGTTGCGCGGGCGTCACGGTGGCGCACGCGCCCAGCAGCAGCGGCAGCACCAGGGACAAGGCCCATGACAACCGGTGCAGACCCTGCGGCTGGGGCGACAAGGGTTCGGGCAGGCGGCGAGCGTGGGGTGGCTTCATGGGGGATTTGGATCCAGGAGTCAATCCTATTGTGGGCGACCCAGGCATAGGGTTTGCGACCCGGGTGTGTATCTTGTGTAAAGCCCGAGTGCCTCGTGTGCCTGCCCGCCGGGGGGGAGCGATGGCCTGACCAGGCATGAAGGAGGGCGCTTGGCGGCACTGGCGCCCATCGGCCTGAAGGAGGGCGCTTGGCGGCACTGGCGCCCATCGGCCTGAAGGTTCAGAATGGGTCCGACCGGCCTGTGTCGGCGCCGGTTCCATTGTCGTGAGCGCCATGCGCTTGTTGTCGGCACGCAGCACGAGGAGGATCGCCATGGCCCGAAATCCGGCCCCCCGAAAATCGTCGACCGCGCCGCCGCGCAAGAGCACGGCGCAGCCCGGTTATTTCCATTACTGCAATGTGCGGCCGTCCACGCCGCGCAGCTTTGCGCCCGGCGTGAATGCCGACCGCGCCAGTGCCATCAACGTCCTGAGCGACAAGTGGGTCAACGGCACCGAGCTCAGTTATTACTTCTTCGACAAGCCGGGTGACGGCGAGAACCTGATCATGGCCGATGGCAGCACCAGCTTCATCCGATGGTCGGGCGCCGCGGCACAGAAGGATGCGGTGCGCGCCGGCTTCAAGGCCTGGAGTGATCTGGGTATCGGCCTGCGCTTCAAGGAGGTGCCCACGCGCGAGCAGGCCATGATCCGGATCGGTTTCATGCGCGGCGACGGTTCCTGGTCCTACGTGGGGCGCGCCATCCTGGACATCGCGTCCGACCAGCGCACGATGAATTTCGGCTGGGACATCGCCAACGACCCCACCACCGCCATCCACGAGATCGGGCATACGCTGGGTTTCGAGCACGAGCACCAGAACCCGTTTGCCGGCATCGTCTGGGACGAAGAGAAGGTCTACGCCGACCTGGCCAAACCGCCCAACAGCTGGCCGCGGCAGAAGACCTTCTACAACATCATCCGCAAGATCAGCGAGAGTCGGGTCCAGGGTACGACCTGGGACCGGGATTCGGTGATGCACTACCCGTTTGCCGCCGGACTGATCACCGAGCCGCCCGAGTTCCGCACCCAGCCGCTACGCCCTCGCGGGGGACTTTCGGCGCGCGACAAGGCCTATGTCAAGGAGCTGTACCCGCCGCAGAAACCGGTGGCGGCGTTCCCCGAACTCAAGCTCCTGCAGTCCATGCCGTTGAAGATCGCCGCCGGGCAGCAGATCGACGTGCGCATCCAGCCCACGCGCAGTCGTGTCTACGAGATCCGCACCTTCGGCATCGCGGATACCGTGATCGTGTTGTTCGAGGACGTCGACGGCGAGCTGAAGTACCGCGGCGGCGACGACGACTCGGGCGAGGACCGCAATGCCTACCTCAAGCTGCGCATGTCGCGTGGCGCCAAGTACGTGTTGCGGCTGCGCCTGTATTACGCCGACCACACGGGCGAGACCGCCGTCATGTGGTGGTGACGCGGCGACTACCGGGCATCGGCATTGTCGGCCAGGGCTTGTTGTCGCCGGATTTCGTCGCGTTTCATCTGCAGATAGGCGTCGCGTTCGAGTTCGTGCAACTGGCGCGGATATCGCTGCGCGGCGTCGTACCATGCCTGCAGTCGATATGCCTGCATCGCCAGCCGCGCGATGCCGTTGAAGGTGTATGAGTAGCGCAGGTGCAGCAACGTTCTTGCGTTCGGCAGCGCCAGTGCTTCAAGGCTGATCCGGTAGTCGCTGGTGCCCATCGGTCCGTCGCGCGAGAGCAGTTCGAGTTGCTCGTAACCCGGCATGCTGGCCGCCACGCGGTGGCGCAGGGACACCAGCACCGCGTCGTCGATCTTCTGCGGCCCGCTCATGCCGATGCGCACCTGCAGCTGTATGCCGGTCGGCCCGGTGGTGACGTGGCAATACTTGGTGTTGGGGTGCAGCGATACCACGTCGCACCAGTTGTCCGGGGCGCCCAGTTCCCGATGGATATCGGCGAAGGTGTGGTCGACGATGGCATGGACTTCGCCCTGCAGCCAGTTGGACTGCACGTCGGAGCGCACCAGCAGCACCAGCACCTGCAGGCAGCGGCGATGGCATCGCGATCCGCCAGCGTGCGCCAGTCGTGATAGCGCAGCGAAGGGGCTCGCGGCTGGCGTCGGTATGCGGGCGTTCCCAGCCCTCCCGGATCCTTGTTGCATCGCCGTGTCGGCAGGCGGGACCGCGCTCAGCGGGTCTCGCGCGCCACGTCGGCGGCGAAGTCGGCCTGCTGCAATGCGCCCGCGGGCTCGCCCCAGCCGGGGTAGGCCTTTGCGAAGTCGGCGCGCAGCCGTTGCAACGGCACGTCGTCGAAGCTGCCGTGTTCGCGCAGGTATTCCATGTGTCGCTGTCCCTTGCGGTCGAACGGGTGGTAGATGGAGTCGTCGATGCCGTCGAACTCGAGCGGCAACAGGCCGAACCGGTCACACAGCTCGATGTTGAAGGCCGGTGTCGCCTTGCGCCATGCGCCGTCCAGCCAGATCTCGGAATAACCATGCCAGACGAATTCGTCGGTCTGCATCAGCTGGCGCATGCGTTCGGTCGACAGGTGGTTGCGTACGTCGGCAAACCCCAGCCGGGCCGGTATGCCGACGCTGCGACAGGCCGCCGTCAGCAACGCCGCCTTGGTCACGCACCAGCCCACGCCCTGGGCCAGCACGGTACTGGCCCGCATGCCGGCCGGGCTCAGGTCGACGCGATAGGGGTCGTAGCGAAAGCCGTCGCGCACGGCGTAATACAGGGCCACGGCACGGCTGCGCTCGTCGTCACCGCGTGCATGGGCCCGGGCGAACGCCGCGACGGCAGGATGGTTCGAGTCGACCAGATCGGCCGGCGCCAGGGTCGACGGTGCGGGGTCGGTGGCAGCATCTGCCGCCTGTCGGTCATGGGGCGAGCGTCCCACCGGGAGTCTCCATGGAAAACCTCAGGATACCGCACCCGATCCGTAACTGCCGGTCAGCAACTGCCCGGTGCGGAACCGCTCCAGCGCATACGGTGCCAGCGACACGTCGGTGGGCAAGCCCAGTGCCTCCTGCGCCAGCACGCGCCCGACGGCGGGCGAGAGCTTGAAGCCGTGGCCGGAAAAACCGAAGCCGACCACGAGCCCCGGCACCTCGGGCACGCGGCCGAGCACCGGGTTCCAGTCGGGCGTGACGTCGTAGACGCCGGTCCAGCTCGACGCCAGGCCGGCGGTCTCGTAGGACGGAAACCGCTCCGCCGTCTGGGCGCCGACCTCGGCCACATAGTCCATGGGAATGTCGCCCTGTTCGTTGTCGGGTTCGGCCAGCGTCTCGCCGACCGTGCCTTCGCTGACCAGCATCTGCCGTCCGCCATAGCTGCGGCAATACAACATGCCCGGCGAGCCCAGGTCCTTGTAGACGGGCATCTGGTAGGTGTAGGCCTCGGGGCCTTCGAGCGCGAGCACGCTGTGGCGTTCGGGCTTGACCGGCGTGGTGATGCCGGTCCAGCGTTCGAGTTCCGTGGCCCAGATGTTCTGTGCGCTGACGACGACGCCTGCGTGGAAGTCGCCCTGCGTGGTCTGCACGCCGGTGACACGGCCGCTTGCGTCGCGCAGCAGGCCCTGCACCGCGACGCCTTCCAGGATCCTGACGCCGCGCCGGCGCGCGGCACGCGCGAAGCTGGTGGCCACCAGCGTTGCGTCGGCGAATCCGGCTTCGGGCTCGAAACCGATCAACGCGGCATCGTCGAAGCGGCAGATCGGCAAGCGCTCGGCGGCTTGCTGCCGGGTCAGCAGCTCGACCGGTATGCCGCTGGCCTGCTGCGCTGCCAGGGCTGCGCGCAGGGGTTCGAGCTTCGGACCTTCGGGCGCTGCGATCAGGTAGCCGCAGCGCACCAGTCCGGCCGCCGCGTCTTCGTCGCCGACGTAAGCGGCAAAGTCCTTGAACGCGGACCAGGAGCGGCGCGCCAGCGCGACGTTCTCGATCACCGAGTAGTGGGTGCGCAGGATGCCGCTGGATTGCGATGAGGTGCCGTTGCCGATCTGGCCGCGTTCGAGCACCAGGACGTTGCGGGCGCCGAGTGCGGCCAGGTGCCAGGCGACGGAGGCACCGATGACGCCGGCGCCGATGACGATCACATCGGGGTTGTTGTGCATGAAGGTCGGGGATTGATGGTGGTGTTGCCGTCGAGCCTAGCGCCGGGGGCGCCGCACGCGCACAAGGCGCCGCAGCGCTGATCCATAGCATCAGCCAGGCTGTTGCTGGCACGCCGGCGGCGCGGCTCAGTCGTCGATCGCCAGGGCGCCGGCGGGAAGTGCCAGCGCCGCCCCGATGTCCCGCTGCAGCTCGCGCACCACGATGCGCACCAGATCGGCGACTTCGCGCGGCAGGCTGCCCATTTCCGCTTCCCGATGCACCAGGGAAAAGCGCCGCATCAGCGGCGGGCAGGAACGCCCCTGGTGCTGGAACGCCGACAGCGGCAGTATCCGCACGGCGCCGGCGTGGTAACGCGACTGCCACAGGCACAGCGGGGTCGTGAGCGCAAAACCCAGGCCTTCGCGCACCAGCGCCAGCAACGGGTCGGTGGCATCGAACTCGAACGCCGATTCGATGCCAGGATGCAGGCCGTGCAGGTAGGCCTCGATCTGCCTGCCGATCTGCGACCGCAGGCTGTAGTTCATGAACGGCAAGCCGCGACTCAGCGCCTGCAAGGACTTGGACGGGTCCACGGCATGGTCTGCCGGCAGCGCAACGACGTATTGCTCGGTGAACAGCGGCAGCTGCGCGATGCCGGGTTCGTGTGCCGGCGCGGCGGTGGTCATCAGCAGGTCAAGCTGATGGTTCTGGAACTGGGCCAGCAGGTCGGGCGACAGGCCCGAGCACATGCGCACCCGGTGCATGCGTCCCAGCAGTCCGCGTACCAACTGCGGGCCGATGGTGGCGGCAAACGAGTCCACGCAGCCCATGCGCACCAGCGCCCGCTTCGCGCGGCTGAGCGCGCGCACGCCCTCGGCCATCTGCTCGGCCTGGCCCCGCAAGACGAGGGCATGTTCATACAGCCGCTGGCCGGACGCCGTGGCTCGGGCAGGGCGGGTCGAGCGGTCCAGCAAAGGGGTGTCGAACTTCTGTTCCAGCTGGCGGACATGTTGCGACACGCCGGCCTGCGAAATGCCCAGTCGCGCCGCGGCCGACGAGACCGAGCCGGTTTCCACCACGGCGATCCAGCTGCTCAGTTGTTCCCAGGCCGGAGGCAGTTCACGCGGGGCGCCATGCTTGTTCATCGGCCGAGTGTGCCTGATCTGTTCTCGGATTCCTGATGCAAACCATCAACGCGCGTGATGGCGCCATCCGGCTTGCGGGCTGGCCCCAAAATTGCGTGGCGCAATGACCCATGCATATGGATTGCGGGCAAACACCGATGCACGACATTGGTGCGCATCGATATCATTACCGGTTCAACAGTTCAAAAAGGCATCACCATGAAACTCAATCGCAGACTCGCACTGGCCCTGGTCGCCGCGGCCGTGACCGTCTCCGGCGCAGCCATTGCGCAGCAGCGCATCTTTTTTGGTGTCGCCACCGGCGGCACCGGCGGCACCTACTACCCCCTGGGCGGCATGCTGGCCCAGCTGATCTCCAACAAGGCGGTCGTCGACGGCAAGAAGATCACCGCAACCGCGGAAGCGGCCGGTGCATCGGTGGCCAATGCCAAGCTGCTCGGCAACAAGGACATCGAGTCGGCGTTTGTCGCCGCCGACATCCTGGACGCGGCCTACAACGGCAAGGGCCAGTTCAACGGCGCGCCGATCAAGAACCTGCGCGCGCTCGGCGCCTTGTACCCCGAGACGGTGCAGCTGATCACCCGTGCCGACCGCGGCATCAACAGCGTCAAGGACCTCAAGGGCAAGAGCATCTCGTCGGGCTCGCCCGGTTCCGGCCAGTACCAGCTGCTGACCGACCTGCTGACGGTCTATGGCATGAAGCGCTCCGACATCAAGGAAGACCTGTCCTCGTTCACACAGGCGGTCGACAAGATCAAGGACGGCAACCTCGACGCCACGCTGATCACCGCCGGCGTGCCGACGGCCGCCGTGACCGACTTCGCACAGAGCCACGACCTCAAGGTGATCCCGCTGTCGGGCGCCGAGATCGGCGAACTGCTCAAACAGCAGCCGTACTACACCCGGGTGAAGATGCCGGCCAACAGCTACAAGGGCCAGACGGCGCCGGTCGACACGCTGGCCGTGATGGCGGTCTGGACCACGCACGACGGCGTGTCCGACGCCATCGCCTACGAGGTCACGAAGGCCTTGTACGAAAACATCGCCATCATGGGCCAGGTGCACGTGCAGGGCAAGAACATCAGCCTGGAAACCGCCACGGCCGTCGGCACGGCTCCGATCCACCCGGGTGCGCTGAAGTACTTCAAGGAAAAAGGCCTCGTCAAGTGACGCTGCGGCAGCGTGCCGCCGTGATGGCGGCTGCGCTGCTGTTCCCACTGGCCGTTCCGGCCGCCGTCGGATGCGAACTGGTGCTGACCGAGCACCGCAGCGGACGCCCGTTGGCACGCTTGGCACTCGATCCCCATCGTCCCGCGGCACGGATCGCGTTCACGCATTCCGTGCTCGGTACGCCGGTGGTCGACCACTACGAATGGCGGCCGCATGCGGGCCAGTGGCGCGCCCACATGGTGCAGGAACACTTCGAGGGTGATGGTTACGGCCTGCCGAATGCGGCTGGCCCGGGCGAGACCTTGGTGCGCGACGGCGATGGCTGGCGCCTGCACCTGGACCGGGTCGTGCACCCGCTGGTCGTATTGCCTCTGCCCTCGCAGTCGATGCGCGTGTCCGTCGGCGAGCAGCCGGCGTTGCTGCTCGGCTCGTTGAGTCAACGATCGATAGAATTTCGGGCCCGCGATTGCCCGACCCCCTGACACAAGCACTGGAATCCCATGAGCGCCTCCCAGCAGGAAATTGATCGCCTGATCGAGCAGTTCGACCCCGAGTCGACCTTCCGCAGGCTGGCCGGCATGGCCGCGCTGTTCGTGACCGTGGTCACGGTCGGCCTGTCGGCCTGGCACTACTACACAGCGGGTTTCGGGCTCGAGAACGAGATCGCACACCGCGCCATCCACCTGTCGGTGGTGCTCGGCCTGTGTTTCCTGGTGTTTCCACGCCAGAAGCGCATGGGCGGACACTGGGAGTGGACCGTGTCCATCGGCCTGGTGGCGTTTTACCTGATGATGGGTTTCGGCCTGCTCGATTCGTTCTCGGACCCGGTTCCGATGGGCGCCAAGGCCACCTTCATCGCGGTGCTGCTGTCCGTGGCCGGCCTGTCCCTGCCGTTCAAGGCCTATGACGGCAGCCACACCCGCATCCCGCTGCGCGACTGGATCTTCGCTGCGCTGGCGTCCGGCTTTTCGCTGTACCTGCTGGTGTTCTTCAACGAGATCTTCATCCAGCGTCCCGGCGAACACACGCCGATCGACCTGATGGTCGGCGTGATCGCGATCGCGATGGTGATCGAGGCCACGCGCCGCACCATGGGCATCTTCCTGCCGCTGCTGGCCATCGGTACCGTGTTGTACGGCCTGTTCGGCCCCTACCTGCCCGGAGGCCTGGCGCACCGCGGCTACAGCGTGTCGCGCGTCGTGGCCCACCTGTACAAGGGCACGGAAGGCATCTACGGCATTCCGGTGGGCGTGGTGGCCACCTTCGTGTTCCATTTCGTGTTGTTCGGCATCATGGCCCAGCTCACCGGCCTGGGCCAGCTGTTCGTGAACCTGGCCACCATCGCCGCCGGCCGTTTTTCGGGCGGGCCGGCCAAGGTCAGCGTGGTCTCGTCCGGCCTGTTCGGCATGATCTCCGGCTCGCCGATCGCCAACACCGTGACCACCGGCGTGATGACCATCCCGCTGATGAAGAAAGTCGGCTTCGCGCCGCGTTTCGCCGGGGCCGTCGAGGCATCGGCCTCGTGTGGCGGCCAGATCACGCCGCCCATCATGGGCGCGGCGGCCTTCATCATGGCCGAGACGCTGGGCATTCCGTACAACCAGCTGATCCTGGTGGCCATCGTGCCGGCCGCACTGCACTACTTTGCCATCCTGTACATGGTGCACCTGGAGGCCAAGCGGCTCAAGCTCACCGGCATGGATCCGTCCGAGATCCCGTCGCTGGGCCTGGTGCTGCGCAGTTCCTGGCACCTGTTCATTCCGCTGGTCGTGATGGTCACGCTGCTGCTGATGCAATACACGCCGTTCCTGGCCGCGTTCTGGGGCATCACGCTCACCGTGGCCTGTTCATGGATACCGAAACTGCTGGGTTCCTACGGCCAGCGCATGGCCGGCATGACGGTCGGGCCGCGCGCGCTGGTGCAGGGCTTCGAGATGGGCGCCAAGGCGGCGCTGGCCATCGGCGCGGCTTGCGCCTGCGTGGGTTTCGTGCTGGGCATCACGACGTTGACCGGCATGGGCTTCAAGTTCTCGGCCTGGATCCTGGACTTGTCGGGAATCGTCGCCCAGGGCGTGGTGGCGCTGGACAGCTTCCAGCTGCTCGACCTCAAGCAGGTCACCATCCTGTTCGGCCTGTTGTTCACCGCTGGCGCCTGCATCATCATGGGTTCGGGCGTGCCGACCACGCCGACCTACATCATCCTGGCCGCCATCGTCGCGCCGGCGCTCGAGCAGCTCGGCGTGCCGCAGCTGGCAACCCATTTCTTTGTGTTCTATTTCGGCGTGCTCGCCGACGTCACGCCACCGGTGGCGCTGGCCGCGTTCGCGGCCGCGGGTATTGCACGCAGCGAACCCATGCGAACCGGCATGACGGCGTTCCGCCTGTCGATGGGCAAGGCGCTGGTGCCGTTCGCCTTCGTCTACACGCCGTCGCTGCTGCTGATCAACTTCAGCTGGTCGGCCTTCATCGTCGCGATCATCTCGATCACCGTCGCCATCATCGGCCTGGGCGCGGCGTATACCGGCTACCTCGCCCGGCCGATCGGCAAGCCGGTGTTCGTACTGTTCAACGTGTTCTCGTTGTCGCTGATCTTCGCCAACCCGGTGATGTCGGCCATCGGCGTGCCGGTGGTGCTGGCACTGGTGGCCTGGCACATGCGTCCGCTGCCGGACGCGCCGCAGCCGGGTTGAACGCGCAAGGCGCGGTCGCGTGCCAACGGTATCAGTTTTCGACGGCGCTGCCCGCCACCCAAGGGGCATGCAAGGTCAAGCGGCCGCGGAGCCGGCCAGCCCAGGCCCCCACGGAACTGGCTTTGCCAGGCCGCAGGGGCGCCTGCCTCTGGCAGCGCCACGACTCGGCCGGTCGACACGCAGTGAAACCGGACAGACAGGGGGCGTCCTTCATCCAGTGGCCGCCGCGCCCGGCCGCTCCGAAGCGGCCGGCCCGCCCCCCAGTGGGGGGTTCGGACGGTTTACACGAAGTGAAACCGGACAGACGGGGGGCGTCCAACCACCAGTGGCCGCCGCGCCCGGCCGCTCCGAAGCGGCCGGCCTGCCCCCCAGTGGGGGGTTCGGACGGTCGACACGCAGTGCGACCGGACAGACGGGGGGCGTCTTTATCTCAGGCGCCCAGTGTCTCCGCCCAGGCCAGCGCTTGCAGGTGGGCCCAGTTGATCTGGTGGTTGCTCAGCACCAACTCGTTGGCCAGGCGCGCGAAGTTGGCGTCGTCGGCCTGTTCGCAGGCCACGGTCAGCGCCAGGATGGGCGCCATCTGCCCCTTGTTGTGCAGCAGTGCGTCGGTGATCGCATCGGGGAGCGACACGGCGCCGATGGCTTTTTCCATCGGGATACCCAGCATGGTGTCGAGCAGCGAGAACACGCCGGTGACGAAGGCGTTGTCGCATTCTTCCGGCGGCAGCAGTTCGGCGGCCAGCAATTCCATCAGCCGGCCACGCACGATCGCCATCTGGCCCACGGCCGGTGGTGCACCGCCTTCGCGCGACATGGTCAGCAACAACGCGGCCCAGCGGAACAGCTTCTTGAGCCCGAGGATCATCACGGCGTGGCGGAACGACGTGATCTCGGTGGACAGGCCGAAGCCGGACGAGTTGATGTAACGCAGCAGGTTGAACGACAAGGTGGCGTCGCGCTTGAGCACCTCCTCGATCTGCTCCGTCGGCGCGCCCTTGCGCACCGCGTTGATCAGCTGGATGATGACCGCATGGGCCGGCCGGATGTTCTGGCTGGTCTCGACCACCGGTTTGGAATACCAGTAGCCCTGGAACAACTTCACGCCCAGTGATGCCACCAGTTTGTGCTGTTCGGCCGTCTCGACCTTCTCGACGATGACGGGGGCATCGGGTTTTTTCTTCTGCGCCAGCCGGATCACGTGCGCGACCAGGTCGGCCTTGAGCGTGAGCAGGTCGATCTTGATGTACGACGCCAGCGGCAGCCACTGCTCGTACGCCGGTGTCAGCACCGTGTTGTTGAACGCGAGCTTGAATCCATGCGCATGGGCATCGGTCAGGGCCGGCACGGCCGCCGCGATGACGGCCGGGTCGTTGCCTTTCACCGGCGGCACTTCGAGCACGATGCGCTCGGGCTTGACCAGTTCGAGGTGTTCGCTGTTCAGGCTCTCATGGGCGCAGTTGACGAACATCGTGCGCTTGCCCATCAGCGTCGCGGTGTCGGCCTGCGACAACACGTTGAACAGCATCTGCGCGTCGCTCGATGCATCGTGTTCGCTGAAGCGGCGCGTGCGGTCGAAAAGCTCGTACCCGTACACCTTGCCTTTGTCGTCGACGATGGCCTGGCGGGCGATCGAGATGTGCTCGGCCGGATCGGAGTCGGCCGGCGTGGTGGCCGCCTGTCGGGACGGAGGGGAGGCGTTGGACATGTGCCAGTTCCTGTTGGTTTGGTTCGATTCTATGGAGCCGTCGGGCGATAGACGATTCTGCGCTCGCCTTCGGCGAAATCCGCGACCGTCTGTGACCATTGCTCACCCGGCCACAGCAGCGTGATGGCGCCGCTGCGCGGCCGGTAGGCCGCACTGTAGAGGGTGCCGTAGCCGCGCAACCAGGACGACTGGTACAACGGCGGCCGCAGCAATGCCGCGATCGCATCGTCCGCCGACCCCGGTCCGTCGACCTGGGCCTGCAGGCAGGCCAGGCGTTCTTCGGCGTGGGTGGCGCGAGCGTGTTGTTCCCATTCCACGCCATGCTGGAAGTTGGTCACCACCTGGCGGCGCGTGACTTCGGTCGGCCGGTCGGGCGCGACGAAGACCGTTGCCCAGCGCCCGCCGGCGTCGAGCAGCGTGACCGTGTAACACATGCTCACCGGCACCCGTTGCAGCAATTGCACGGCATGGTGCGTGTCCTGTGCCACCTCCAGCAGGTAACGCAACACGAGCGGGATGCCGAATCCGGTGCCCGAGACCGTCCGCCCGCCGAACGACAGGCAGGCCGCCAGGCCGGCCTCGTTCATGCCGTCGAGTGCACCCCAGAGGCAGTCGCCCAGTGCGGCCACCCGGTTCGCGCCATTCCAGCGCGTCGCCAGCCAGCTGCCCTCGAGCAGGCCCGGCGCGAAGTCGTAATTGCGCAGCAGCACCGGCTCGCCATCGCCCTGGCGGTCGATCCAGACCGCCTGCGAACACCCCGCGATATACGGCGGCGGGCACCACAGCGACAGGAAACGCGCCTCGACGTCGCCGCCGCCGGCCAGCTCGACCAGTTGCTCCCATGCCGGCACCAGTTCGGGCATGTGCTCGCGCATGGCGCGCCGGCTCTCCAGGTAGCCGGGCCGATCGACCATGCCGCTGCGCAGGAACCAGGACCGATACGCCGGCCACAGGCGCTCGAATTGCGCCTGCCAGAGCGAGCCGGGCTGGTCCTCGATCAGCGTATGGAAGTCGACCTGGATCGGATGCATGGCTCGCGGTTCAGAGAATCTTGAAGGACCCCGGTTCCGGCGCCGCCGCGTGGGCCGTGGTCACGATGGGTTTGCCGGCATAGTGTTTCTGGATGCCGCGGATCCAGTCGCGGGCCCGCACGTTGAGCTTGAAATTGTCGCCCATCGAGCGCCCGCGCGTGATCAGGATGCCCAGGTCGGCGCCTTCATAGCGGTAGTCGCCCGGGCCGGTGATACGCATGAAGAAGGCCTCGCGTTCGCTGTCGATGGCGCGACGCTCGTAGTCGAAGCGCTGGTATCCGACGGTGCCGTCCTCGGCCATCTTGTAGATGCCGGTGGCCGGCGCGTGCGTGACCTGGTCGACCTTGTCCTCGGTATATTTGATGACCACCTGCGACCACGAGTCGATGAAGTGCGGCTGGGCCCAGCGGTCGTTGATCTCGCGCACGTTCAGATCGAACGGCACGCCCGAGAACTCCAGCAAGTGGAACAGGAACAGCGGCGCGTCGGCGTACGCGAAGGCCGCATGGTTGGTCATCGGGCTGGCGCCGCAGATGCGCGGATTGAGCTCGCCCAGGTAGACCTCGCCGTTGTCCTGGTCGATCAGAAAGTCGACGTCGAAATAACCGCGGTAGCCTTCTTCGAGCAACTGGTTTCCGAAGGCCTCGGCCATGGCGCGCGCCTTGAGCCGCACGTTTTCCGGCCAGGCGCCGGGGAACACCTCGTTGCCGCACCAGCCGCCCTTGTACGGTGTGAGTTCGCGTGCGCCCACCACCTCGGTCAGCAGCGGGCCGACCAGCGTGCCGGACTGTGTGGCGCAGGCCTCGAGCGTGGCGCCGCGGCAGTTGATGCGCTTCATGATCTTGACCTCGGGGTCATTGACGATCTCGTCCTTGTGCTTGTTGAAGTCGTCCTCGCTGGCAATGAAGAAGGTGGTGTGGCCGGAGTCGCCGAAGGCCGACTGGATCACCAGGTCGGTGCCCAGGCCGTGTTGCTCGCAGGTCTTCATCAGGCCTGCGTAACTCTCGACCTTCTCCAGCGCGTTGGGCACCGACGGCACTCCGGCCTTGTTGCCGATGCGCACCGTCTCCATCTTGTTGTCGCAGCGTGAACGCAGCCTGGCAGGCGGGAACCAGATGTCCAGGCCGATGTCCTTTGCCAGTGCCTCGGTCTTCTCGTCGAACATCAGGAAGGTGCCCACCGGCTTGCCGCCGCGGCGCTCGATCATGTCGACCACCTCCTTGTGCTGCAGCAGGTAGTTCGTGATGTCCTCGATCGATTCGAACTCCGCGTGCGGCACCTCCGGCGGCACGACGACGTTCGGATGACGGCCGTCGAAGCAGTCGATATAGCTGATGTAGCGGAAGCGGTTGACCCAACGGTCCATGCCGAGCAGGTTGAAGTTGGTGGCGCTGATGAAATAGATCGGCCGCTCGTTGCGGTGCCACAGCAGCTTGAGATCCGAGATGTCCTTGACCTTGTTCGGGTACATGTTGTTGTCTCCTAATATCTTCAAGTTGATTCAAACTTCAGTGGTCAAGGCTTTGGTTACGGCCTTGATTGCTGAACGGGTTG
>JAPWHR010000021.1 GCA_027214345.1 Comamonadaceae bacterium G21597-S1 | reverse complement strand
CGGCTCTCATGACCTCAACTTCTCGAACCGCCCGGTGCGGACCCGCATGCCGGGTGGTGTGGCAGGGGCGCAGCCGACAATGGCTGCCTCCTATGCCGATGGTTGCCGGCGTCATGCGCCTGGAGCAGGCGCATGCCATCACTTGCGCTTGAACGCGAGCAGGAACACGCCGAGGACGACGGCCCCGCCGCTCACGATCAGCGGCACGTTGACCGATTCCTTTTCCTCGACCTTCAACGCGATCGGCCCGAGCTGCACTCCAGTGGTTTCGCGGGTGTAGCTGAAGCCGCCGTAGACCAGGCCCAGGCAGCCTGCGGCGACGAGAATGATTCCGGCAAGTCTGGTGATGTTCATGGTGACGTTTCCTTGTTGGGTGGTGGAAGAAAGGGGTGGGGGACGCAGGGCGCGAGGCGGCGATCTGCCGCCTCGCAGGCGATCAGCGCTGCGTGCTGGCGCCGGCGACATGCACGGCGGTGAGTGGGGCCTCGATGGCTGCGGGAGCGGCCTGGGCCTGGCGCAGTGCCTGGCCGCGTTCGATCGACAAATGCAAGGTGTCGATGAACTGCGACAGCAATACCGCGGCCGCCAGTACCGCCATGGTGGCGCTGATCCACGGTGCGATGGTGCGCATGGCCTGGGGCCAGTAGGGGCGGGTCGTCGGCATGCGGGTCTCCTGGAGCACTCGATGCGCCACTATGGCGCAGGTCCCCTCGGACGCCTATCGGAGTGCGCACGTTCCGGCTGTAGGACGTTGCCTCGCGCGCGGGGGCTCCGGCGCCTTGTGCCCGCTATCTTGTGCCCGCTATCGGAGGCATGCGTGGATCGACGGCGGCGCCGCGTGGCCGCGGATCGCGCCGTCGTGTGCCGGATGGTGACGCCTTGTTGCCAGGGCGCTCAGACGTAGCAGGGCCCGTCGATCAGCGGGTGCGCCGCGATGAAATCCATGTCGAGAACCAGTCCGGTGCCGATGCCTTCTGGCGGACGCACGCATCCGTCGGCATCGAGCTGGTACGGCAGCTTGTCGGCCAGATGATCCCGGAACGGGTTCAGGCTGGTCACATCGCCCTCGAAGTAGCCGGCGTTGTCGACGGCGCTGAGGTAATGCAAGGTGGTGGCCATGTTGACGGCGGTGGCCGAGGTGTGCGGATTGACCGTCAGCTTCTGGGCGCTGGCCATGGCGGCGATCCGCATGGCCTCGGTGACACCGCCGGTCTTGGACAGGTCCGGCTGGACGAACTGTACATGGCCATCTTCGAGCAGGGTGGCGAACTCGTAACGGGTGTAGTGGTTCTCGCCCGCGGCCAGGGGCACGCGGCCCAGCGTCGATGCGATGGCGTAGGCGCGGCGGTCCAGCGGCGGGAACGGTTCTTCCAGCCATCCGACGGCGGCCTCCTCGAACGCGGGCATGACCTTGCGCACGTCGTCCAGGCTGTAGGCGGTGTTGGCGTCGACCAGGATGTCTATGTCCTCGCCCACGGCATGGCGCACGGCGCGCACACGGGCGATGTCCTTCGCTGCCGTGTCTCCTACCCGCAGCTTCAGCGCGCGGTAACCGGTGGCGACATGGCGCAGCGCTTCTTCGGCCAGCAGCGCGGGTTCCTGCCATCCCAGTGCAATGCCGCCGGCATAGGCCTTGACGGGTTTGGACGATCCTCCGAGCAGGCGATACAGCGGGGCGCCGGCGTCCTGGCAACGCAGATCCCACAGCGCCATGTCCAGGCCGCTGAGTGCCAGCGCGGCAGCCGCGCCCATGCCGTGGCTGGCGAGTTGCATCTTGTAGACGCGGGCCCAGACGCCGACCACGTCGCGGGCGTCGAAACCCAGCACCAGTTCACGCATCGTGGTGTCGATCAGGCGGGCAATGGCGCCGGGGCTGCGGCCGTGGTGGGCTTCGCCCCAGCCGATGTGGCCCTGGTCGGTCTCGACGCGCACCAGCACTGCGTCGCGCTTGACGCTGCGGCCGATGCCCAGTCGCACGGACTTGTCGGCTGGAACGGGAAAGGAGATGGGCACGGCCCGGATGTCGGCGATACGCATGGTGGGTTCGGATAGGGAGGGTTGACAGTGGTGCAGCGAAAAACGAGCAGGCTCAGCTCCGGAACACTTCGGGGTTGACGACGTTCGATGGCCGCTGGCCGCGCAACAGCGCCAGCAGTGTGTCCACGGCGCCGCGGCTCATGGCATGCATGCTGGTGGCGGTGATGGCGGCCACGTGGGGCGTGAGCAGCAGGTTGGGGCAATCGAAGACGGTTTCTTCTCCCGTCAGCGGCTGCTTGTCGTGTACGTCGAGTGCGGCACCTGCGAGTGTGCCGGCGCGCAGTGCGGCCACCAGCGCCTGCGCATCCACGACCGGTCCGCGCGCGGCATTGATCAGCACCGCGGAGGGTTTCATCGATGCCAGAGTCGCGGCATCGACGAGGCCGCGCGTCTGGTCATTCAGCGGGCAACTCAGGACCACCACGTCGGACTCGGCAAACAAGGTCTTCTTGTCGGCCGCCGTGACGCCACCGGGCAGGGTTTCGGGGCGGCGCGTCAGGCCATATACCTGCATGCCCAGGCCGGCGGCAACCGCGGCCAGGCGCGAGCCGACCGCGCCGACGCCGACGATGCCGAGCCGGCTCCCCGCCAGTTCCAGGCCCTGGTCGGCGATCGGCCGGGCGACGGCCCAGCCGTCCCGGCGAAGCTGTGAGTCGATGCGCGCGAGGCGTCGGCGCAGATGCAGCATTGCGGCGACGCAGTACTCCACCACGGCCGTGGTGTTCGATCCCGGCAGGTTGGCGACCGCAATGCCGTGGGCCGTGGCCGCCGGGACCGGAATCATGTCCAGTCCAACGCCGTGGCGCACGACGGCCTTGAGGCGGGGCGCATGGTCGAACAGGTCCGGCGGCAGCTGGCTGCGCACGATCAGGCCGTCGATGTCGGTGATCAGTTGCGTCAGCGTGTCGGGCCGTGCGTCGGGTGCCAGGATCACCTCGCAGGACGCGGAGAGTTCGGGCATCAGATCCGGGTGAATGGCGTTGGTCAGCAACACCCGTGGTCGGGCCGTGGTGGACTCATTGTGCATGGAAGGCGACTCCTTGTTGTACTGGATTGCGCAGGCGGCCCAGTCCGGCCACCTCGACGGTGACCGTGGTGCCGGGGCGCAGCCAGGCGGCGGGCTGATGCATGGCCGCGACGCCTGCCGGCGTGCCGGTGGCGATCACGTCGCCGGGCTCGAGCGGCATGCGGCGCGAGATCCAGGCGATCAGTGCGGGGATGCGATGCAGCATGGTCGCGGTGGATCCGTTCTGCAATGCGCGGCCGTCGATGTCCAGGCGGATCGCCACGGCATGCGGGTCAGGCATGGCGTCGGCACTGAGCAGCCAGGGGCCCAGCGGCGCGGTCGCCGGCAGATTCTTGCCGCGCACGAAGTTGCCGCCATCGGCCTTGACCTGGTCGCTGCCACTGACGTCGTTGTGTGCCACGTAACCGGCCACGTGGTCCATGGCCTTGTCCGCGTCCACATGCAACGCGCGCCGGCCGATCACGACGGCCAGTTCGGCCTCGTAGCCGACGTTGCCGACATCGGGGGGCAGCAGGATGGGCTCGTCCGGGCCGATCACCGTGCAGCCCGAGCGGAAGAAGGTCACCGGTTCTGCCGGATGCGCCATGGCGCGTTCGGCCAGCGCATCGGTGAAGTTGAACGCCGCGCCAATGACCTTGCCAGGTCGCAGTGGGGCCAGCAGCCTCAAGCCCTGCAGTGGCCGCATGGCCGCAGCGGGAATGGTGACCGCGGCAATACGCTGTACGCAGGCAGCCAGGTCCTGTTCGACCAGCGCCAGCAGCGAGGGCGGGGTGCCGGCCAGCAACGGTTGGCACAGGGGGTGGGACAGGTCGATCACCTGTGCGGGCTCGCCGTCGCCGGCCGTCTGGCTGCTGGCGTCGGCAAGCACCCCTGCGACGGCCGCGCCGTCCGGTCCCGGGAAACTGACAAATCGCATCGTGTGTCCTTGTGGATTCGGTGTGTGGTTCAGGCGTGACGGCGGTTTCAGCCGACGCGGTAACGATCCAGCACGCTGCGGTCGATATCGATGCCCAGGCCGGCGCCGGTCGGAATCTGGATCTTGCCGCGTTGCTGCACGATCGGCGTCTTCGCCAACTGGTCGCGGAATGGGTTCTCGCATTGTTCGAATTCGAACATGGGCGGCACCGGCCGAAAGCTGGGCGGCTGGTCCGGCAGCGCGGCCAGGAAATGCAGGGTGGCGGCCACGCCGATCACCGAGCCCCAGGCATGCGGCACGCATTCCACGCCGTGCGCCGAGGCCAGCGTCGCGATCTTGCGGCATTCGCTGATGCCGCCGGCGGCGCAGACGTCGGGCTGCACGATGTCCATGGCCTTGCGCACCACCAGGTCGCGAAAACCCCAGCGCGTCATCTCGTTCTCGCCTCCGGCCACGGCCATGTCCAGTGCGCGCGTGACCTCGACGTAGCCGTCGATGTCTTCGGGCGAGATCGGTTCCTCGAACCAGTCGATGTCGAGTTTCTCCAGCTCGCGCCCGATGCGGATCGCCTGGGGCACGGTCATGCAGTGGTTGGCGTCCACCATCAGCCGCACGTCAGCGCCGACGGCGTCGCGCACCGCCGCCACGCGCCGGATGTCGAGCTTGGGGTCGCCCAGGCCGATTTTCATCTTGACGGCGGTGAATCCCTCGGCCACATAACCCTGTGCCTCTTCCACCGCTTCCTCGATCAGGCGGTCCATGTCGATGAAGTACAGGCCGGTCGCGTAGCAGGTGACCTCGCTGCGGAAGGCGCCACCGATCAGCTTGTGCACGGGCTTGCCGCAGGCCTTGCCCATCAGGTCCCACAGCGCGATGTCGATGCCGCTGAGCGCGGCCGAGGCCATGCCCTTGCCGCCGTAGTCCTTGATGCGGTTGTACAGGTCTTCCCAGATGACCTCGACGTCGAAGACGTCGCGGCCCAGGATGCGCGGTGCGAACTGGGTCTCGATGTAGGCCTTGGCCACGGCTGACGGGCCGTAACATTCGCCCCAGCCGACGGTGCCGTCATCGGCCTCTATCTCGACGATGCACGAGCCGCGCGTCTTGTAGAGCCAGCCGCGCGACGATGTGAAGGGTCGCTCCACCGGGGCGGCGACGACGTGACAGGTGACTTTCTTGATTTTCATGGGGTAACACTCCTGGAATGGGATTCAGTGGGCGGATGGCCGGCGATGCTTCTTCCATCGCGCCAGCAGGTTGGGCAGCACCAGCGCGACAACCGCGATCGCCAGGATCGTGGCCGCGCCGGGACGGGTAACAAACGTGGTCCAGTCGCCGCCGCTGATCACCAGCGCGCGGCGCATTTCGGACTCCAGCAGCGGCCCCAGGATGACGCCGATCACCGCCGGGTAGACCGGGATGCTGGCCAGCAGCATCAGGAAGCCGACCACCCCCAGGGCCAGCATCACGATGACGTCGAAGACCTGGTTGGACAAGGCATAGGTTCCGACGACGGCCAGCACGAACAGCGCCGGAATCAGCAGGTGCCGGGGCACGTCGAGCACGCGCACGAAGAATCGGAAACCCAGCAGGCCGACCGCGATGATCAGCACATTGGCCACGAGCACCGCGGCCAGGATGTGCCAGACAATGGGGCCGCTGGTCTCGAACAGGCGCGGGCCCGGCTGCAGGCCGTGAATGGTCAGGCCGCCCAGCAGCATGGCGGTGACGGTGTCGCCGGGAATGCCCAGGGTCAGCAACGGGATCAGCGCGCCGCCGGTGACGCCGTTGTTCGCCGCCTCGGAGGCGACGATGCCGCCGGGTGCACCCTTGCCGTATTGCGCCTTGTCCTTGTCCATGCGCTTGGCCTGGTCGTAGGCAATCAGCGAACCGACGCTGCCGCCGAGCGCGGGCACGATGCCCACGCCCACACCGATCAGTGCCGAGCGGATGTTGTTCACGCCCTGGCGACTCCATTCCCGCAGCGTGGGCAGGAAGTTGCGCAGGTCGTATGGCAGGCGGGTTCCGCCATGGCGCTCGAACATCGACGACAGCAGCTCGGGGATCACCAGCAGGCCGATCAGGGCCGGCATCATGTCGATGCCGCGCATCAGCGCCAGCGTGTCGAAGGTCCAGCGCCCTTCGCCGGTGATCTGGTCCAGGCCGACGACGGACAGTGCCAGGCCGATGACCACGGCGAGCGCGCCCTTGAGCAGTTGCCCGGGCACGATGGACGCGATGATGGTCATGGCCAGGAAGGCGGTGGCCGCGTATTCGGCCGGGCCGAGCTTGAGCGCCAGTTGCGCCAGTGCCGGCGCCAGTGTCACCAGGCAGACCCAGGACACCAGGCCGCCGACGATGGAGGCGATCAAGGCCCAGCCATAGGCCCTGGCCGCATGGCCTTGGCGCGCCATCGGATGGCCGTCGAGCGTGGTCACCACCGCCGAGGGCGTGCCGGGAATGTTCAGCAGGATGGCGGGAATGGCGCCGCCGGCCATGGAGCCGCAATACAGCGCGATCATCATGCCGATGGCCAGGTCGGCCTCCAGCGGGAAGGTGAGTGGAATGAACAAGGCCACGCCCATGGTGGCGGTCAGCCCCGGCGTGGCGCCGAAGATGAAGCCGACCACGACGCCGAACAGGATCAGCGCCAGCCCGAAGGGATCGACGAGCACCTCGCTCAGCGCGGGGAAGAGGTGTGTGAAGACGTCCATGGTGATGGGATTCCTGGCCGGCGATCAGCGCAGCGGCACTTGCAGGACGTAGACGAACAAGGCCCAGACGCCCAGTGCGAACACCACGCTGGTGGCCAGCACGAGCGCGACCGCACGAGGGCCCCGGCCTTCGCGGGGCAACAGCAACAGGCTGGTGACCAGGACGAAGCCGACCGCCGCCGGCAGGAAGCTCAGCCATTGCCAGGCGAAGACGAAGGCCACGAGCAGCACCAGCGACATGCAGCCGAGAATGATGACGCGGCGCGGATCGGCGGACGCGCCCAGTCCGGCCGGGCCGGTAATGGAGCCGCTGCGCCGGAACGCGATCAGATCGCGCACGAAGATGATCACGGACAGGGCCGAGGCCATCACCACGCAGAACTGCGGCAGGGCGCCGCGGCCCAGGCCGATGGAGGCGCCCGCCGTCGGCATCGCGAAGGACGGCCCGAACAGCAGGGCCGACAGGCCGAGCAGCAACACCATCATTGCGGCACTGGCGGCCAGACGGATCGATTGCATGGACAGGATCTCCCGGGTGCACATGCCGTCATCCCGCGGGCGATCCCGGCGGGATGGG
The DNA here is from genome assembly GCA_027214345.1 of Comamonadaceae bacterium G21597-S1. Lineage (GTDB taxonomy): Bacteria > Pseudomonadota > Gammaproteobacteria > Burkholderiales > Burkholderiaceae_C > CAISIP01. The sequence continues at coordinate 60,003 of JAPWHR010000021.1, read as the reverse complement.
CATGGTCAGGTTGCGGCTGCTTATTTGGCGAAGGTCTGCTCGGCGACGGTCGCGATGGCCTTGGCCACCTTGGCGACTTCCGCGTCGAGGTCGGCGCCGGTGAGCGGGTCGATCAGGAAGCCGTTCTTGGCGGCGAAGGCCTTGAATTCCGGGCTTTCGATCGCGGCCTTGAACTTGGCGGTCAGGGTCGCGCGCACCTTCGGGTCCATGTTGGCGGGCGCGGCGATGTAGGCCATCTGCACCATGGGACCGAACGGGAACACGTCGATGCCCTTGTCCTTGAAGGTCGGAACGTCCGGCAGCACGTCCAGTCGGGTGTTGGCGAACACCCCCAGCGGGCGCAGGTCGCCCGACTTGATCTGTTCGATGGTTTCGCTGGGCTTGAGCACGCCGGCCTGCACCTGCTGGCCCATCAGTTCGGAGATCACCCGGGAGCCGCCCGGATACGACACGTGCCGGTAGGCGACGCCGGCGCCACGGGCGGTCATGGCGGCAAAGATGTGGTTGATGTTGTTCGCGCCCGGCGTGCCGATGGTGACCGTGCCCGGGTTGGCCTTCATGTGGGCCATGAATTCGTCCAGCGTCTTGATCGTGCTCTTGCCCGGCACCAGCAGCATCAGCGGGTCGACCGAAACCCGGATGATGTGGGTGAACTGCTCGTTCTTCAGCGGCGTCTTGCCCTGGGCGATGATGGCCAGCGTCGAACTGGTGCCGTTGCCGATGGTGTAGCCGTCGGGCCGGGCGGTGGCGACCTGCCCCATGCCGATGGCGCCGGTGCCGCCCGCCACGTTCTCGATCACCACCTTCAGGCCCTGCTTGGCCAGCAACGGCTGCAGGAAGCGGGCCATGATGTCATTGGATCCGCCGGCGTTCCAGGGGATCACCCAGCGGGCTTCGCGGTCAGGGTATTCGGCGGCGGCCGGTGTCACGCTGGCCAGCAGGGCGCCGACGCCCAGAATGGAACAGGCAAGGGTCTTGACGAATTTCATCGGAACTTCTCCTCGGTAGTAGTGGTGGCAGTGGCGACGCTCTCAACAAATCGGTGTTTGTTATAACGTACAACATGCATCATGCATTGATAATGCTATGCTGTCAACCGGTACGCGGCATGCGGCAAGCCGCCAAGGGCCGCGACCACAACCCAGAGACCCAGTGGAAATGAACAAACCGTTGGAACACGCGCTGCAACCCATCGAACGCGAACACCTGTGGGACCAGGTCTATGCGCAACTGCGCGACGCGCTGTTCGCCGGCAAGTTCGAACCCGGCGGACGCCTCGTGCTGCGCGAACTGGCCGATACGCTGGGCACGTCGATCACGCCCGTGCGCGACGCGGTGGCGCGCCTGGTGGCCAATGGGGTGCTGGAGCTCGGGCCCCGCAATACCGCGGTGGTGCCCGATGTCGGCGCGGAAACCATGCGCCAGCTGATCATCGTGCGCACCGAAATCGAAGGTCGGGCGGCGCGCGAAGCCGCCCGTCACGCCGACGAGGCCGGGGTGGCGGTGCTGCGCCGGCAACTGGCGCAGATGCGCGAACTCATCGCCGACAAGAAACTCGACGCCTACCTGGACCTGCACCGCCAGTTCCACTTCGGCATCTACCGGATGGCGCGCATGCCTGTGCTGTACGAGATGATCGAAGGCCTGTGGCTGCGCTGCGGTCCGGCCTTGTCGTTCGTCATCCCCGACTACGTGCACCAGCTCAAAGGGACGGATCACCATGTCCGTGTGCTGGACGCGCTGGGCCGCAACGACCCGGACGCGGCCGAGATGGAGGTCGTCTCCGACATCGAGGAGGCCGGCCAGTACCTGCTGAGCCTCACCGACAGCGAGGGTCGTATCCGCAGGCCGAAAGGCTGAACCGGATCGCGCGCCCGCCGGGCGGGTGACTCAGAACCGCGGCAGATCCGCGAAGGCCGGGTTCTTCGGCACGCCGCCGCGCACCAGCTCGCGCCCGTATTCCGCGCAGCGTTGCAAGGTGGGTATGACCTTGCCCGGATTGAGCAGGCCCTTGGGGTCGAACGCCGCCTTGACGCCGAGCATCAGCGCGTTTTCGTCGGCACTGAACTGCACGCACATCGAATTGAGCTTTTCCACGCCCACGCCGTGTTCACCAGTGACGGTGCCGCCCATGGCGACGCTGGTTTCCAGGATGTCGGCGCCGAACAACTCGCAGCGGTGCAGCTGGTCGGCATCGTTGGCATCGAACAGGATCAGCGGGTGCAGGTTGCCGTCGCCAGCGTGGAACACGTTGGCGCAGCGCAACTGGTATTTCTTTTCCATCTGCTGGATCGCGAGCAGGATGTCGGCCAGTCGCTTGCGCGGAATCGTCGAGTCCATGCACATGTAGTCCGGGCTGATGCGCCCGCTGGCCGGGAAGGCGTTCTTGCGCCCGCTCCAGAAGCGCAGCCGCTCGGCCTCGTCGCGGCTCACCGCGATGGCGACGGCACCGTTTCGGGTCAGCACCTCGCGCATGCGGCCGATCTCTTCTTCCACCTCCTCGGGTGTGCCGTCACTCTCGCACAGCAGGATGGCTTCGGCATGGAGGTCGTAGCCGGCATGCACGAAGTCCTCGACCGCGGCCGTCATGGGCTTGTCCATCATCTCCAGTCCGGCCGGGATGATGCCGGCGGCGATCACCGCGGCAACCGCGTCGCCGGCCTTGCGCACGTCGTCGAAGCTGGCCATGATGCAGCGCGCCAGCAGCGGCTTGGGCACGAGCTTGACCGTGACCTCGGTGATCACGGCCAGCATGCCCTCGGAGCCGATCACCACCGACAACAAGTCGTAGCCGCTGGCGTCGAGCGCGTCCGAGCCGATGGTGACCGGGTCGCCCGCCATGGTGTAGCCGCGGACCTTGCGCACGTTGTGCAGCGTCAGGCCATATTTGAGGCAATGCACGCCGCCCGAGTTTTCGGCCACGTTGCCGCCGATGGTGCAGGCGATCTGGCTCGACGGATCGGGCGCGTAATACAGGCCCAGCGGCGCCGCCGCCTCGCTGATCGCCAGGTTGCGCACCCCGCTTTGCACCACCGCCGTGCGGCTGTCCGCATCGAGTTTCAAGATCCGGTTGAACCGGGCCAGGCTCAGCGTGACGCCCAGCGCGTTCGGCATGGCGCCGCCCGACAGCCCGGTGCCGGCCCCGCGCGCGACCACTGGCACGTCCATGCGGTGGCAGGTCTGCAGCACCGCCTGTACCTCATCCTCGGTCTGCGGCAGCGCCACCACCAGCGGACGCTGGCGGTAGGCGGTCAGGCCGTCGCATTCGTAGGGCGTGGTGTCCTCGGGCGTCCACAACAACGCGTCGGCCGGCAGCACCGCCTGCAAGGCCCGGACCACCGCCTGCTGGCGCTGCGCGCGGACGGACGGTTCGGCGGTGGCGTCGGGTGGAGCGGTGGTGGCGGTTGGCATGGCGGGCGGTTTCCTGGGCGACCTGATCGAACCATCATAGTGCGGGTCGGTGCGCGCGGGCCTGAAGAATATTGCATGCCGGGATGAATCCGGTCCGCGCACGCCGGTTCGTGCTGGTGCGAGTCCCAGGGGAGACGCGCATTGGCCAGGGGGTGTGTCGGCCTGCATACAATGCTTGTTTGATCAAAGTTCTGTCGGAGACATCTTGAGCGACCCCAAACAGGTACTTGCAGATTTGTATCGCACGATGGTCCGCATTCGTGCATTCGAGAATGCCGCGGAGGTGGCCAGCCAGGGCGGCGTCAGCGTCTATGGCAAGGCGGCCGAGGGCAATGCCAAGGTGCGTGGTCCGCTGCACCTGTCGACCGGCCAGGAAGCCGTGCCCGCTGGCGTGTGCGCCCATCTGCGGCGCGACGACTACCTCACCTCCACGCACCGCGGCCACGGACATACGCTGGCCAAGGGCGCCGATCTGGGCGGCATGATGGCCGAGTTGTTCGGCAAGGCCACCGGTTTCAATGGCGGCAAGGGCGGCTCCATGCATATCGCCGACTTCTCGGTCGGCATGCTGGGCGCCAACGGCGTCGTCGCCGCCGGCCTGCCGATCGCGGTGGGTGCGGCCCATGCGCAGAAGATCCAGCAGCGCGACACCATCACCGTGTGTTTCTTCGGCGACGGCGGCATCAACCGCGGGCCGTTTCTCGAAGCCCTGAACTGGGCCCGGGTGTACGGGCTTCCGGTGTTGTTCGTCTGCGAGGACAACCGCTGGAGCGCCACCACCGCCAGCGCTCCGATGATCGCGGGCGCGGGCGCTTCGGCGCGGGCCGCCAGCCTGGACATCGCCGGCCAGAAGGTCGACGGCAACGATGTGATGGCCGTATACGCCGCGGCGCAGACTCTTGTGGGCGAGGTGCGCGGCGGTGGCGGCCCGCGGCTGCTGCACGCCATCACGTACCGGGTCAAGGGCCACGTGTCGGTCGACCCGGCCGCCTACCGCGATCCGGCCGAACTGGAAGCGGCCATCAAGACCGACCCCATTGCGCGCGCGCGACAGCAGTACCTGGCGCTCGACGGCGCTGAGGCGGCCACGCTCGATGCGATCGAACAGGCGGCGCGGGCCGAGGTCGAGACGGCGCTGGCCCAGGCCGACGCCGCGCCCTGGCCCGATGCCGCGCAGGCTTTCACCGACATTCAGACCACAGGAGCCGGGCAATGGCGCTGATGACTTACGCCGAAGCCGCGGTGCGCGCGCTGGCGCGCGAGATGGAGGCCGACCGCAATGTCGTCGTGCTGGGCGAAGACGTGGGTCGGGGTGGCATCTTCGGTCAATACAAGGGCATGCAGCAGCAGTTCGGCGCCGAGCGGATCATCGACACCCCGATCAGCGAGGCCGCCATCCTGGGCGCCGGCGTCGGCATGGCGCTGGCGGGGCTGCGGCCGGTGGTCGAGATGCGGGTGGCCGACTTCGCCTTGTGCGGCATGGACGAGATGGTCAACCAGGCGGCCAAGAACCGCTACATGTTCGGCGGCCAGGGACGGGTGCCGATGGTGGTGCGCATGCCCATCGGCATCTGGGATTCGTCTGCGGCACAGCATTCCCAGTCGTTCGAGAGCTGGTTCGCCCACCTGCCCGGCGTGGTGGTGGTCTGCCCGGGCTCGCCGCAGGACAACTACAGCATGCTGCGCGCCGCGCTGGCCTGCGGCGATCCGGTGGTCTACATGGAGCACAAGACCCTGTGGGGTCAGACCGGCGAGGTCGACGATAACCAGGAGGTGGTGCTGGGCCAGGCCCGGACCGTGCGCGCCGGCGAGCACCTGACCATGGTCAGCTGGAGCCGGCAGCTGCATCTGTGCGCACAGGCCTGCGAGCAGCTGGCCGCGCAGGGCGTTTCGGTCGAACTGATCGACCTGCGCAGCATCTGGCCCTGGGACCGGGATATGGTGTTGCAATCGTGCGCGCGCACCGGCCGCCTGATGGTCGTGCACGAGGCGATCCAGGCTGCGGGTTTCGGCGCCGAGATCGCCGCCACCGCGGCCGAACACACCGGCTGCAAGGTGCGCAGGCTCGGTGCGCCGCGGATTCCGGTCGGTTACGCGCCGGTGCTCGAGGCGCAGTCCCGCATCGAGCCCGACGCCATCGCCGCCGCGGTGCGTGCGTTCCTGCAATGACCGCACCGGCAAGTTTTCTGTCGCGGGGGCTGCACGCATGAGCGAGAAGCACGAGCCCGCCGCCGACCAGGTCCCCGTGGCCGAGGATCCCGCGGCGCAGGATGAAAAAACCGTCGTTCCGCTGAAGATCGAGGACTGGTTGACTGTCATCGTGATGGCGCTGCTGGCCTCGATCACCTTTGCCAACGTGCTGGTGCGGTATTTCACCGACCAGTCGTTCGCCTGGACCGAAGAGCTGTCGGTGTTCCTGATGATCGTGTTGGCCCTGGTGGCCGGCTCGGCGTCGGTCGCACGCAACCGCCAGATCCGCATCGAGTATTTTGCCGAGAACGGCTCGCCGGCGCGCAAGCGTGCGCTGGCGCGTTTCGGCGCCTTCATGGTGTTCCTGCTGTTCGTGCTGATGGCCGTGCTCAGCACACGCATGGTCGTTGATGACATCCGTTACGGCGAGACCTCGCCGGGCATCGGCGTGCCGGCCTGGTGGTATTCGATCTGGCTGCCGATCATGTCGGTGGCCATTGCCGGGCGCGCGCTCGGGCTGTTCATCCGTCGGGGGCGGCGCGCATGATCGCGACCTTCCTGTTCCTGGCCTTCATCGTCATGATGCTGATCGGCGTGCCGATCGGCGTGGCGATGGGGCTGGCCGGTTCGGCGGCGATCGCGCTGGCCAACCCCGAGACCCAGTGGTTCGGCCTGATGGCCGTGCCGCAGAATTTCTTCGCCGGCCTGGGCAAGTACCCGCTGCTGGCGATTCCGATGTTCGTGCTGGTCGGCTCGATCTTCGAGCGCTCCGGCGTGGCGCTGCGGCTGGTGAATTTCGCGGTGGCCCTGGTCGGCCGCGGCCCGGGCATGTTGCCGCTGGTCGCGATCGGGGTGGCCATGTTCCTGGGCGGCATTTCCGGCTCCGGACCGGCGACGGCGGCTGCCGTGGGCGGCGTCATGATCGTGGCCATGACGCGCGCCGGTTATCCGAAGGCGTTTTCGGCCAGCGTCATCGGCGCCGCGGCGTCGATCGACATTCTGATTCCACCGTCGATCGCCTTCATCGTGTATTCGGTCATGGTGCCCGGCGCCTCGGTGCCGGCCATGTTCGCCGCCGGCATGTTGCCCGGCATCCTGGTCGGCCTGGCCTTGATGGTGCCCACGGTCTGGCTCGCGCGGCGCCACGGCATGGGACGGGAAGAAACCGGCATGAGCCGGCCGCCATTCTGGTCCAGCCTGCGCGAGGCGTCGTGGGCGCTGGCCGCGCCGGTGCTGATCCTCGGCGGCATGCGGGCCGGCTGGTTCACGCCGACCGAGGCGGCGGTGGTGGCGGTGTTCTACGGCCTGTTCGTCGGCATGATCGTCTACCGGACCATCAAGATCCGTGACCTGTTCGTCATCCTGCGCGAATCCGGCGAGTTGTCGGCCATCATCCTGGTGGTCGTGGCGCTGGCCGGCATCTTCGCCTACTCGTTGTCCACGCTGAGCATCATCGATCCGCTGACCCGTTTCATCGTGCATTCCGGCCTGGGCGAATACGGCGTGTTGATGGTGCTGATGCTGCTGCTGGTTTTCGTCGGCATGTTCCTCGACGGCGTGTCGATCTTCCTGATCTTCATCCCGCTGCTGCTGCCGGTGGCCAAGTTCTTCCAGTGGGACCTGGTCTGGTTCGGCGTGTTGCTGACACTGACGGTGGCGATGGGGCAGTTCACGCCGCCGATCGCGGTGAACCTGATGGTCTCGTGCCGCATCGCTGGCGTACGCATGGAGGAAACCGTGCGCTGGGTGGTCTGGTTGCTGGCGGCGATCCTGTTCGTGACGCTGCTGGTAATCGTGTTTCCGGAGCTCGCCCTGTGGCTTCCGCGCAGGCTGGGTTATTGATCGTTGGTTCGTTACAAGGAGATAAGTGAGATGAAAGTTCGTTCCCTGCTCAAGTTCGCGGTCGCCGCGACCGCATTGGCCATGACGGCCGTCGCTTCGGCGCAAAACTACAAGTCCGAATACAAGATGTCGCTGGTGGTGGGCACGGCCTTCCCCTGGGGCAAGGGTGGCGAGATCTGGGCCAACCTGGTCAAGGAGCGCACCAATGGCCGCATCAACATCAAGCTGTACCCCGGCGTATCGCTGGTGCAGGGCGACCAGACGCGCGAGTTCACGGCCATCCGCCAGGGCGTGATCGACATGGCCATCGGCTCGACCATCAACTGGTCGCCGCAGGTCAAGCAGCTCAACCTGTTCTCGATGCCCTTTCTGATGCCCGACTACGCGGCCATCGACGCCTTGACGCAGGGCGAGGTCGGCAAGCAGATGTTCTCCATCCTCGACAAGGCCGGCGTCGTGCCGCTGGCCTGGGGCGAAAACGGCTACCGCGAGGTGACCAACTCCAAGGGCCCGATCCGCAAACCCGAAGACCTCAAGGGCCTGAAGCTGCGCGTGGTCGGCTCGCCGCTGTTCTCGGATATCTTCACCGCACTGGGCGCCAACCCGACGCAGATGAGCTGGGCCGACGCACAGCCGGCACTGTCCAGTGGCGCGGTCGACGGCCAGGAGAACCCGATGTCGGTGTTCACCGCGGCCAAGATGCACACCATCGGCCAGAAACACGTGACCATGTGGGGTTACGTGGCCGATCCGCTGGTGTTCGTCGTCAACAAGGAGGTCTGGGCTTCGTGGACGCCGGCCGACCAGGCCATCGTGCGCCAGGCCGCCATCGACGCGGGCAAGGAAGAGATCGCGATCGCCCGCAAGGGCCTGATCGAGGCCGACAAGCCGCTGCTCAAGGAAATCGCTGCGCTGGGCGTGACCATCACCGAACTGACACCGGCCGAGCGCGAGGCCTTCGTCAAGGCGACCCGTCCGGTGTACGACAAGTGGAAGTCGCAGATCGGCGCCGACCTGGTGAACACGGCCGAGAAGGCGATCGCCGCACGCAAGAAATAAGCAGCGGGGAAAGCTCCGGCGCAATACGCGGGCCATCGGCCTGCGTTGCGCAACAGGCCTTCCGGCAACGGGAGGCCATTTTTTTTGGGATGGGCCGGATTTGTCACGCTCGTGGCAGGGATCGCGGGTGACACTATGCTGGTGGCGGCGCCCTCGCGATGCGCAGCCGCAGGCCTTCCCCCTGATCCCTTGCCGCTCCATGACCGAATCCGTCCGTAACGACCCTGTCACCGACCTGCCGGCCGTGCCGTCGACCGTCAGCTTCGCGCCGTCGACCGTCAGCCTCGCGCAGGCGTTCTGGTTCTGGCTCAAGCTCGGCTTCATCAGTTTCGGCGGGCCGGCCGGGCAGATAGCCATCATGCACAACGAGCTGGTCGAGCGCCGGCGCTGGATCAGCGAGAAACGATTCCTGCATGCGCTCAACTACTGCATGGTGCTGCCGGGACCGGAGGCACAACAACTGGCGACCTACATCGGCTGGTTGATGCACCGCGGCTGGGGTGGTCTGGTCGCCGGGGGCCTGTTCGTGTTGCCGTCGCTGTTCATCCTGGTCGGCCTGTCGTGGATCTACATGGCATATGGCCAGTTGCCGGTGGTGGCCGGCATCTTCTACGGCATCAAGCCGGCGGTGACTGCGGTGGTCCTGCACGCGGCCTGGCGCATCGGCAGCCGGGCGCTGAAGAACGGCTGGTTGTGGGTGATCGCGGCCTTATCCTTCATCTGCATCTTCGCGTTGCGCCTGCCGTTCCCGGCCATCGTGCTCGGCGCTGCGGTGATCGGTTACCTGGGTGGACGTTTCAAGCCGGCCGCGTTCGCGGTTGGCGGCGGACACGCGGGCAGTGCCGCGTCCTTCGGTCCGGCCCTGATCGACGACGACACGCCCACACCGCCCCATGCGCGGTTCTCGCAGACCCGGATGCTGCGGATGTTGCTGGTGGCGCTGGTGTTGTGGGCCGGTGCCATGCTGGTGCTCGGCCTGGCATCGGGCTGGCAGTCGGCCTTGTCGCAGATGGGCTGGTTCTTCACCAAGGCTGCGTGGCTGACCTTCGGCGGCGCCTATGCGGTGCTGCCCTATGTCTACCAGGGGGCGGTGGAGCATTACCACTGGTTGTCGGCCACGCAGATGATCGACGGCCTGGCGCTGGGCGAGACCACGCCCGGTCCGTTGATCATGGTGGTGGCCTTCGTCGGATTCGTCGGCGGCTGGCTGGGCCAGGTGCTGGGCCCCGATGCGCCGTTCCTCGGCGGTGCGCTGGCGGCGACCGTGGTCACGTTCTTCACCTTCCTGCCGTCCTTCGTGCTGATCTTCGCCGGCGGCCCGCTGATCGAGACCACGCACGGCAAGCTGGCCTTCACCGCGCCGCTGACGGCGATCACCGCGGCCGTGGTCGGCGTGATCCTGAACCTGGCCCTGTTTTTCGCGTGGCATGTGTGGTGGCCGCAGGGATTCGCCGGGCCGTTCGACGCGATGTCGGCGGCGATCACCGTGCTGGCGGTGCTGGCGCTGTTCCGCCTCAAGATGGGTGTCATGACCCTGATCGGGGTCTGCGCGCTGGTCGGGTTGGCCGCCACCTACGGTTTGACCATGTTGCCATCGCACTGAAAGGAGACACGCATGCTCACCGCCGATGATGATGATGATTCCGAGCGCCTGGGGGCCGACCTGGCCGACGTCGCAGGCTCGATGGTGATCGACGTGCGCCGCGCGCCGGCGTTCGCGCAATCGCCACACATGCTGCCCGGGGCGGTGCGCGGCGATCCGGAGGCGATCGCCCACTGGTCGCGTGGACTGGAGCCGGGGCGCGCCATCGTCGTCTATTGCGTGTTTGGGCACGAGGTCAGCCGCAACGCGGCGCGCCAGTTGTGCGCACAGGGCCTGCAGGCGCGGTTCCTGCGCGGCGGCATTGCCGCCTGGGAGGCGGCCTGCCTGCCGTTGGCGGACAAGCTCTGATCCTTGTCGACCTGCCGCGGTGACCGCAACTGCCGCCGGGCCGGCGATCGGCCGTGCAAGACATCCGTCAGCGGGTATTTCCTGATTCGCGTGCGGGGGGTGCATGGTAGAGTTTTGGTTCCATGTGCGCGAGTCCGCGCAATCCCTCTACTCATCCGGTTTCCAGGAGATTCCATGTTCAAGAACCAGACCCCGATCGCACGCCGTTCCGTCGTTTTAGGAGCCGTCGGCGCCGCATCGCTGGCGCTGACCCCGCTGGCCCGCGCGCAGCAGAAGTTCGTCAACGTGCTGACCGGTGGCCAGAGCGGCGTCTATTACCCGCTGGGCGTGGCGCTGTCGCAGATCTACGCCAAGGTGCTGCCCGACGCCAAGGTCACGGTGCAGTCGACCAAGGCCTCGGCCGAGAACCTGAACCTGCTGCAGGCCGGTCGCGGCGAGATCGCGCTGACGCTCGGCGACGCCTTGTCCGATGCCTGGAACGGCGACAAGGAAGCCGGGTTCAACACGCCGCTGAAGAAACTGCGTGCCGTGGCCGGTGTTTATGCCAACTACATCCAGATCGTCGCCAATGCCGAATCCGGCATCAAGACCATCGCCGACCTCAAGGGCAAACGCATCTCGGTCGGTGCGCCCAAGTCGGGCACCGAACTCAATGCCCGCGCGATCCTGAAGGCCGCCGGCCTGTCATACAGCGACTTCGCCAAGGTCGAATACCTGGCGTTCGGCGAATCGGTCGAGCTGATGAAGAACCGCCAGCTCGACGTGACGCTGCAGTCCGCCGGCCTGGGCGTGGCGTCCATCCGCGACCTGTCGACCTCGATCAAGATTGTCGTGGTGGCCATTCCCGCCGACGTGGTGGCCAAGGTCGGCGACGCCGCCTACCAGCCGGCTACCATTCCGGCCAACACCTACACCGGTCAGACCGCCGACACGCCAACGGCGGCGATCAAGAACTTCCTGGTTTCGCACGAAGGGGTTCCCGCCGAAGTCGTGTACCTGATGACCAAGTCGATGTTCGAGAACCTCGACACCATGGTGGCGGCGCACGCGGCGGCCAAGGGCATCAGCAAGGAAGGCGCTACCACCGGCACGCCTGTCACCTTCCATCCGGGTGCGGAGAAATACTACCGCGAAGTCGGTCTGATGAAATAAGCGGCTGACCAGGACCATGGCCAGCAACGTGCCAGGTACGGCGGACGAGAAGCCCGCCGTACTGCACGCAACCGAAAGTCACGCGCCGGCCTTTGCCGGCGCTTTGTTCTGGGTTGCGATCGTCTTCTCGGTTTTTCAGATCATCACGGCGGCCTTCAGCCCGCTGTCGAGTTCCATCGTGCGGGCGGTGCACGTCGGTTTCCTGCTGTGGCTGGTGTTCGTGCTGCATCCGCCGCTGCGCCAGCGGGCGTTCGGTTGGGGCATCGGTATCGCGGCGTTCGTGGCCGGCCTGTACCACTGGGTGTTCGAAGCCGACCTGGTGCAACGTGCCGGCGAGATGACCGATGGCGACATGGTGGTAGGCATCCTGACCATCGTGCTGGTGTTCGAGGCGGCGCGGCGCATCATGGGTTTCGCGCTGCCGCTGATCTGCCTGGCGTTCCTGCTGTACGGCCTGTTCGGCCAGTATTTGCCGGGCGACCTCGCGCACCGCGGCTACGGACTGGACCAGATCGTGTCGCAGCTGGGTTTCGGCACCGAGGGCATCTACGGCACGCCGACCTACGTGTCGTCGTCGTATATCTTCCTGTTCATCCTGTTCGGTGCCTTCCTCGAGCAGGCCGGCATGATCACGCTGTTCACCGATTTCGCGCTGGGCCTGTTCGGTCATACCAAGGGCGGGCCGGCCAAGGTGGCGGTGGTGTCGTCGGGCCTGATGGGCACCATCAACGGCTCGGGCGTGGCCAACGTCGTCACCACCGGGCAGTTCACGATCCCGCTGATGAAGCGTTTCGGCTACAAGGCCTCGTTCGCCGGTGGCGTCGAGGCCACCTCGAGCATGGGCGGGCAGATCATGCCGCCGGTGATGGGGGCTGTGGCCTTCATCATGGCCGAGACCATCGACGTGCCCTACCTGGAAGTCTGCAAGGCGGCGGCGATACCGGCCATCCTGTATTTCATCACCGCCTTCCTGATGGTGCACCTGGAGGCCGGCCGTGCCGGACTGCTCGGCATTCCGAAGGAGGAATGCCCGGATCCGTGGGCCGCGATGCGCTTGCGCTGGTACCTGATCCTGCCGCTGGCCATCCTGGTCTACCTGCTGTTCGCCGGTTACACGCCGCTGTTCTCGGGCATGGTCGGGCTGGCACTCACCGTGGTGCTGATCTTCGGCGCCGCGTTGGCCAAGAACTTCGGCAGCCGGCCGCTGCAGATCATCTTCTGGGTGCTGATCGGGCTGGCGGCGTCGAGTTTCTTCCAGTACGGCATTCAGGCCATCATTGGCCTGGCCCTGGTCATGGCGGCCGTGTTGTGGTTTGCCAAGGGTGGCCAGGCGACACTCAAGGTTGCGCTCAATGCACTCGCCGACGGTGCCCGCCACGCCTTGCCGGTGGGTATTGCCTGTGCGCTGGTGGGTGTCATCATCGGCATCCTGACGCTCACCGGCGCAGCCACGCTGTTTGCCGGCTACATCATCCAGATCGGGCAGAACAGCCTGTTCCTGAGCCTGGTGCTGACGATGCTGGTGTGCCTGGTACTGGGCATGGGTATTCCGACGATTCCGAACTACATCATCACCAGCTCGCTGGCGGCGCCAGCACTGCTGGAACTGGGTGTGCCGCTGATCGTCTCGCACATGTTCGTGTTCTATTTCGGCATCATGGCCGACCTGACGCCTCCAGTGGCGCTGGCCGCGTTCGCGGCCGCACCGATCGCCCGGGAAAGCGGCATGAAGATCGGCCTGCAGGCGATGCGGGTGGCGATCGCCGGCTTCATTGTCCCGTACATGGCGGTGTATGCGCCGGCGCTGATGCTGCAGGCGGGAACCTGGTGGGACACCGGCTACATCGTGTTCAAGGCCCTGGTGGCGATTGCGTTGTGGGGCGGAGCGGCGATCGGTTTCTGGCTGGCGCCGCTGCACTGGTTCGAACGGCTCTGGGCCTTTGTCGCGGCCGCATTCCTGGTCGTGGCGCTCCCGGTATCCGACGAGATCGGCCTGGGCATGGCACTGGTGCTTCTGGTGTGGCACGGCCTGCGTGCGCGTCGCCTCAAGCGGGCCGCCGCCTGACCATGCCGTCGCGCATTCGCTGAGCCATGGCGCTGTTGGCGGCGTTGTGCCTGGCCGCCGGCAGCGTGCAGGTGCAGCTGCCGGTGCAGCAGTTCACGCTGCGCTGGCAACACTCGATCGAGAAGATCGAATGGGCCGAAGACTACGAGGTCGCCGGTCCCTGGTTGCATCTGTCGCAGGCCCGCATTCGCGGCTCCGGCGCCGGCATGGAGCCACCCGACGGCGCGACGCTGGTGGGCGGCATCTGGCGTTACCGGCTGGCCGATCCTTGGCGACGCGAGATCGTGCTGGCGCGTTCGGAGTTCGTGCCGGACTACGAGTTGTGTCTCGATGGGACGTGCCGGCGCCTGACGCACTGGGTGCCGATTGCGGCGGGGGCGACGACGCTGCGGGCCTGTACCGCCGACCCATGAGCGTCGCGTCGGCGGCGACGCGACCGGCGCAAGGCGTGCCGGCGACAAGCCCATGGGGCGACCTGCCGCACCGGCCCGATCACGGGCCCGGTTCGAGCCGGTAACCGGCCGCCAGCTCGAGCGTGTATTCGGCGAACGGCCCCTCGATGGCCAGGCACTCGACGAGCTGGTGTTCCAGCTTCACATAGGCGTAGCTGGCGATCCGCTGGCCTGGTGCGTGCACAGCCTCGAGATCGATGGCCACGCGGACATAACCCTGGGGCAGGCCGACCTCTTCGAACGTGTCCATGACCTGCAGCAGAGCTTCGTCGACCTCGAACACCTGCCCCGTGACCGGGTTGCCCTGGCCGGGCGCGTGTATCAGCCAGGGTGCGCGGTCCTCGTTGGGCAACTGCACCACGTACAGCGGAAACGGTTGCAAGGTGCGGAAGTCTCCCGGCATGCGGCGGCCGCTGTTGCGCGGGTAATTGGGGAAACCCTGCTTGAGGGTTCCATAGACGAAGATCAGCGCGGACATGGCGGATCAGTCCTGGCAATGCCACGCGCCGCCGCGGCATGGCGCATGGTGTCGCTGGCGGCGGACCACTGCATCCCGACGACTCATGCCAGCGCTTCGCCCCAGACGGCGAATTCATTGCCGCTCGGTTCGACGAAATGAAATCGCCGCCCGCCGGGAAACGTGAAGATGGGCTTGACGATGCGGCCTCCGGCACGCTCCACCCGGGCCTGGGTTTCTTCCAGCGCCTGGCTGAAGAACACGACGAGGGCACTGCCGCTTGCGGTCGTCGCCTGCAGCTCGGATCGGTAGAAACCGCCGTCGAGGCCCTGGTCCGAAAATGCGGCGTAGTCGGGGCCGTAGTCGACGAACGACCAGCCGAAGGCGGCCGTGAAAAAGGCCTTGGTCTGCGCCAGGTCCCTGGCGGGAAACTCGACGTAGTTGATCTTTTCGTGTGCGGGCATGACGGTGGACTCCCTGTGGCGCATGAGCGCAATCGCGTCTGCAAGCTTACCTGACCTGTTGCGCGCGAGCTGCTTGCCGCCGTCGCCACCGCGTTCGTGTTCTCTACCCGAAAACCCGCCCGACCAGCCTGCGCCACCAGGGCCGCAGCGGTGCGGGCCTGGTGGCCGGCACCGGCGTCGTGGCGCCCAGGGACCGCAGCCGGTCGACGACCGACGCCAGCCCGACGCTGCCGGCCGCCTGCAACGGGTTCATGCCATCGAACTCGGAATGCAGATGGACGTTGGCGCCATGGTCGATCAGGAAATGCGCCACCGCCTCTTGCCGGGCCAGGATGCAGGCGACCAGCGGCGTGGACAGGAACTCCGGGTGCGCATAGTCGACGTCGACGCCGCACCGCGCGTGGTAACGCACGAGTTCGAGGTCGCCTTCGCAGGCTGCGTTGAACAGTTCTTTCCAGTTTCCGCCGTCGGGCATGGTGAGTCCGCTTTCAGTCGGTATTCTCTATCGCATCGTGGCTCTGGACAAAGCCGAACGGACGCGCCTAATCGACGTAGTTGATCTTTTCGTGTGCGGGCATGACGGTGGACATCCTGTTGCGCGCGAGGTGCTTGCCGCGGTCCGCCGCAGGCCTGGCTCAGGCCGCGCCACAGGTGGAACTGCGATAGAAATAGAAACCACCGATGGCGATGCGCCGCTGCTTGCCGCCGTCGACGGCAAATTTCAGTTCCCGGCGCGCGGCGTCGAACCGGCGCAGCGCCGGTGGACGTGCCCGCAACTCCTGCACGGCGGCCTGCGTCGGGAATTCCGTGTCGCCGCCCAGCGTGATGATCAGCGTCTGCGGCGTGTTGCCCGCTCGCCAGGAGCCGGGATTGAAGAACTGGAAACCACCCCGAAAGGTCGCGACACCGTCCGCCGTCAGTACCACGCACATGGTCGGCATGTCGCCCGCCGGATATTCCCAGATCTGGACCACGGCGGGCAGCGCCGGCGCGCCGGCCGGCCGTGGCGGCAGCGCGCACGACGCCAGAACGATGCCGACGGCAGCAATGCCGATCACGCGCAATCGCCGCACGTTCGACTCGACGCGGTCGAGGGCGGTCGACGTGGCGCTCGCCGGACGCGGTGCGGCGGTCATGCGCCAGCCACCGATGCCTGGCGTGCCCGGTACGCCGCGACCAGCTTCGGCCGGCGAAGCCAGAACAACATGGCGCCCACGGGCAAGGTCGTTGCCAATATCCAAGGCGCGGCGGGCCCGGCCTTGGTCGCGCCCATGCCGATGATCTGAAACGACAGCCACTGGTAGGCGAGCACGCCGGACGCCCAGTCGAACTGGAAGCTGCCCCACCCGATCAAGGTGGCGATGGCCCACAACCATTTGCGCCGGACCATCTTCGTGCGCAGGCATGTGATGAAGGTGGCGACCATGAACAGCAGGAAGCCGATCTCGCACAACAACGCGGCGTAGTGCAGCGGCGACAGCCCGGTCCAACGAAACGCATTCAGTTCCCGTTGCGAGGCGGTCGTGCGACGGGCGCTGAACCCGATGACACGGTAGCCGTCGTCGACCTTCCTCAAGGCCGTGCTGGCCAGCAGCCATCCTTCTGCGTATTGATAGTCGAAGGTGAAGTTGCCGCTCCATTGGCCATCACGAATGTGGATCTGCGATCCGACCACCTCGACCGCGAGAGGCTCGCCGGGATAGATGGTGCGCGACATGTTGTCGAGCAACTCGTCGGTCACCTCGTTCTGGAGCGACGGGTCGATGAGCGCTTTCACATGGTCGAAGTCACGGATCTTCAGTCGGTTCAGGTAGTCCTTCGCGAACG
Organism: Comamonadaceae bacterium G21597-S1; assembly: GCA_027214345.1. Classification (GTDB taxonomy): domain Bacteria; phylum Pseudomonadota; class Gammaproteobacteria; order Burkholderiales; family Burkholderiaceae_C; genus CAISIP01. Next base: position 43,133 of record JAPWHR010000021.1, on the reverse strand, counting down.
CGACCTCCTGCTGTGGCAACAACGATGCCGGCAGGGCGTCCGATGCCCGTGCACACAGTGTGGTGGAAAACGCGGCGAAGACCAGGACGATGCGGGCCAGGAAACGCATGGTTGAGGCCGATGCTCGGCAAGCAATGCGGGCGGTACGGCCCGTGGCTGGGCGCTGACGACTGCCCGTGCATCGTCGGCCCTGCGACTCTACTCGAATTCGCCGACCGGGCATTGCCGCGCTCGATCGGGACTGCAACCGGCGCCATCAGTTCATGCGCAGCGTTGCCCGGCCCCGGCGGCGGCGTTCAGCCCACCGTTCCGATGCTCTTTTGCAACCACTGCGCAAACGCCGCGCATTCCCAGCGTTCCATCGTGCCGGCGCGCCAGCACAGGTAATGCGCATGCGGGCTGGGTACGTCGTGGTCGTACAGCCGCACCAGCGTGCCGTTCTCCAGCCAGGGCGCGCCGAGCTTGAGCCGGATCAGGCCCACACCCATGCCGGCGGCGGCGGCGTCGCACATCAGGCCGATGTCGTTGAATTGCGAACCCTCGAACGGTTCCGGCCAGTCCAGCTGGTGGGCGCCGAACCAGGTGCGCCAGGGTTCGAGCGGACTGCGCAGCAGCGGCACGCCTTCGAGGTCCTGCGGTGTCTCGAACGGGCCGTGTTCACGCACGAAGGCGGGCGAGGCCAGCGGCGTGATCTCGTCCTTGAGCAGGCACAGGTGCTCGACGTCGGCATACCGGCCGGTGCCGAAGCGCACGGTCAGGTCGCCGTCTTCAGCCACCACGTCGAGCAGCGGGATCGAGACCTGAAGCGTGACGTCGATCTCCGGGTAGGCGTCGGTGAACTGGCGCAGTCGCGGGATCAGGATGGAGCGCGCAAAGGTCGGCGTGACGGCCAGGCGCAACTTGCGCTTGCCGGAACTGGCGCCGTTGCGGCCGGGGAACTTCTGCAGCGTGGCCAGGCCTTCGCGCACGTGGGCCAGGTATTCGCTGCCGTCGGTGGTCAGCGAAAAATCGGCGCGGCCGAACAGCTTGGTGCCGATGATCTGCTCGAGCTGCTTGACCCGGTGGCTGACCGCGCTGGGCGTGACGAACAATTCGTCGGCGGTCTGGGTGACGCTGCGCAGCCGGGCCAGCGCCTCGAAGGTCTGCAGGCACTGGATGGGCGGAATACGCGACGGCGGCGGGGACGACATAGAGTTGCATTGTGATGGCAAGCCGGCCAGGGCGCCTGTCGTACCATGGGCCCATCGATATAATCCGCAACCTTTTGCAAGCCGTGGCCCTGCGCCGCGCCCGTGTGCCGTGTCCGACCGTTCCAAAGTCATCCCCCAGTACCTGATGCCCAAACGCCTGATGACGCAGTTCGGCGGCCTCGTGGCGTCGGGGCGCTGGGGCTCGGTGACCACCGCCATCATCCGCTGGTTCGTCGGCAAGTACGGCGTCGACATGGCCGAGGCGGCCGACCCCGACATTCGCAACTACCCCAGCTTCAACGATTTCTTCACCCGCGCGCTCAAGGCCGACGCGCGGCCACTGGCGCGCGCCGAACTCATCTGCCCGGTGGACGGCGCGATCAGCCAGTTCGGCCCTGTCCAGGCCGACCAGATCTTCCAGGCCAAGGGCCACCACTATTCGACGACCGCGCTGCTGGGCGGCGACGCCGCGCTGGCTGCGCAGTTCCAGGACGGCCTGTTCGCCACCTTGTACCTGAGCCCCAGGGACTACCACCGCATCCACATGCCGTGTGCCGGCCGCCTGGTGCGCATGGTCTACGTGCCGGGCGACCTGTTTTCGGTCAATCCGGTCACGGCACGCGGCGTGCCCGGGCTGTTTGCGCGTAACGAACGCGTGGTGTGCGTGTTCGAGTCGACCCGCGGGCCCTTCGTGCTGGTGCTGGTGGGTGCGACCATCGTCGGCAGCATGGCCACCACCTGGCATGGCGTCGTCAATCCGCCGCGCTCGGGCAAGCCCCGCCACTGGGACTACGCGCGCCAGCAGATCGACTTCAAGGCCGGCGACGAGATGGGCCGATTCCTGCTGGGCTCGACCGTCGTGGCGCTGTTTCCCAAGGGCCGTTGCCGCTTCAACCCGGAATGGGCGCCGGAGCGGTCGGTCCGCCTGGGTGAGGTGATGGGCCTGGCGGACGCCGGCGCCTGACGGCCGCCGGCGACGCGCGCCCTGCTGGCGCGTGGCACCAACCGGGTGGCACCGCGTCACCATCACGCACGGATGCAGCCGCACCGGGCAGGCGCTACGATCGCGGCTTGTCGCAACCCGTCTTCCCAGGAGCCCGCAACATGCCCCACAAGTCCCGCCAGCGCATCATCGTCATCGATTGCAAGACCAGCGACCTCGCATCGGCCGGCCGCTTCTGGGCTGGCGCGCTCGGTGGCGCGGCCGATATCGGCCATGACGGCAAATACGCGACGATCAAGCCGACCACCGACCACATGGTGATCCTGCAGGCGGGCGTCGACCACGAGCCACGGGTCCACATCGACATCGAGACCGACAACCAGACGGCCGAGGTCGCGCGGCTCGAGGCGCTGGGCGCCAAGGTCGTGGCGCCGGTCAAGACCTGGGTCGTGATGGAGGCCCCGACCGGCCACCGCTTCTGCGTCGTCAACCCGCAGTCGGACGACTTCGCCGAACGCGCGACCACCTGGCCCTGACGTTGCGCCCGCCTCAGTCGGCTGCTGTCTTTTTCCTGCGGGGTGCGCGCTTTTTCGCCGCCGGCTTCGGCAGGAATATCTGCTCGAGTTCGGCCAGGGCATCGGCACAATACACGGCGACCTTCTGCATGCTCGGTACCGTCGTGTGGCAGGCGGTGAAGCCGAAATTCATCTGCCCCGCATAACTCTCGCAGGTGATGTTGAGCGCCTGCCCGTGCGTGACGATGGAAGCCGGATAGATCGACACCATCTCGGCGCCGCGGAAATACAGCGGCTTGTCCGGCCCCGGCACGTTGGATATCGTGATGTTGAACATCGGTGGCGTGCGTCCGCCGATGCCGGTGAGCAGCGTCAGCATGGTCGGGGCCATCAGCAGCATCGTGTACTGCGTCATGGCCTGGCGCGGCAGGCCTTGCACATGGGCCTTGGCATGGCGCACCGATGTGCGAATCGCCATCAGCCGTTCACCTGCATCGGGCAGGTCGGTGCCCAGCGAGGCGACGATGAAGCTGATGGCATTGCCCGTGCCTTCGTCGTCCTTGGGCCGCACCGACACCGGGATGCCGGCGGTCAGCGACTTGGCTGGCAATTCGTCGCGTTCGAGCAGGAAGCGGCGCAAGGCGCCGCCGCAGACCGCCAGCACCACGTCGTTGAGCGTGCACTGCGCGGCAGCGGCCAGCGTGCGCATGCGCTCGATGCCGAACTGCTGGGTGGCGAAGCGGCGCTTTTCTCGCACACGGCCGTTGAGCACCGAACGCGGCGCATCGAACGGCACCGACAGGCCGTCGTCCGGGTCGCCGATGCGGCGCAGGATGGAGCCGAAGGCGCTTGCCAGCTGCGGCAGGGAGCGCGCCTGCGTGCTCAGGCCTTCGATCGCGGCCGCGGCCGCATTGGCCACCGATGGAGCCGGGCGTTTTGACGCGGCGCGCGACGACCTGGGTGGCGGCGCAGCGAAAAACGGCGGCAGCTTCAGCGATGCCCGGGCCGTGGTCGCCATTGCGCGTTCGAGCATCTTGATGCCGCTGATGCCGTCGATCAGCGAGTGGTGCATTTTGATGAACAGCGCGAACCGGTCGTCGCCGAGGCCTTCGATGATGGTGCATTCCCAGGGCGGGCGCGCCAGGTCGATCGGCGTGCTGTGCAGCCGGCCGACCAGTTCGCCCAGTTCGCGTTCGCCGCCGGGCCAGGGCAGGGCGGCGTGGCGCACGTGGTATTCCATGTCGATGTCGTCGTCCTCGACCCAGGACGGCAGCGGGTTCTTCAGGAACGGCAGCTTCAGGCGCTGGTTCCAGGGCGCCACGACGTCACGGTGCGCGCGGAACTCCGCCACCATCGCGCGCAGGAAGTCGCGCGGGGCCTTGGGCGGCAGGCGGAACTGCAACAAGCCGCCGACGTGGTTGGGCGTGGCGCGCGACTCGGTGAACAGCCAGGCGGTATCGAGCGGATTGAGGCGGGTGGCGGTCATGGGTACCTGCCGCCTCAGGCTTCGTGCCAGATCACGTCCTTGCGCGCCTTGCTCCATTGTTCGAAATAACCCGCGTAGTGTTTCTCGACCACGTTGCGCTTGATCTTCAGCGTCGGGGTCACGAAGCCAGCCTCGACCGACCACTGCTCGGGCACCACCGCGATGAAGTCGAGCCGCTCGTGCGGATCGAGTTGCGTATTGACGGATTTCAGGTGCGCCGACAGGTCGTCGGTGAACGCCTTGCGCGCGTCGGGCGCCTTGAGAGCGTCCCACTGCCCCAGCGGCAACATCGCCAGCGCGAATGGCTGCGGGAACGAGACACCGGTGACCATGCAGGCCTCGATCCGGGTGAAGGCCGCCAATTTGCCTTCAATCGGGGCCGGCGCCACGTATTTTCCCTTGCTGGACTTGAACTGCTCCTTGGCCCGGCCGACGATCTTGAGCCGGCCTTCGTTGTCGAATTCGCCCAGGTCGCCGGTGCGCAGCCAGCCGTCGTCGGTCATGGTCTCGCGCGTCTTCTCCGGCTCCTTGAAATAACACTGCATGTGGGCCGGGCCGCGCGTGAGCACCTCGCCGGTATCGGACAACTTGACTTCGGTGCACGGCGTGGCGCTGCCGACGTAGCCGATGCGCGACTTGCCGGGCATGGAACTGGTGGCATAGGCGAACTGCTCGGTCATGCCATAACCTTCGAGCAGCTCCAGCCCGAGCCGGCGGTACCAGGACATGACCTCGGGCGGCAGCGGCGCGGCACCGGTGCCGGCGAAACGCACCGAGTCCAGCCCGAGTTGCTTGAGGATCTTCTTCTTGACGATACCGCCCAGGATGGGGATGGACATCAACCGGTCGAGCTTTTTCGCCGGCATCTTGGCGAACACGCCTTGCTGGAACTTGACCCACAGGCGCGGCACCGAGAAGAAGAAGGTGGGCCGCGCGCGCTGGAGGTCGGCCAGGAAGGTGTCCAGGCTTTCGGCGAAGAACACGTGGGAACCGGTGTAGATGCTGGCGCCCTCGACCAGGCAACGCTCGGCCACGTGGGCCAGCGGCAGGTAGGACAAGGCGCGATCGTCCGGTGTCGAGTGCAGCACCTGTTGCAGCGCCTTGGCGGTGTGCGAGAACGCACCGAAACCATGGACCGCGCCCTTGGGCATGCCGGTGGTGCCCGAGGTGTAGATGATGGTGGCGATGGCGTCCTCGGCGAAGGTCGGGCTTTCCCGCATCGGCTGCGTCTGCTTGACGATGTCGTCCCAGGCGGTGAAGCCCTTGGCGTCGCACAGCGGCGTGCTGATGCACGGCATGCCTTCGGGGATGCCGGGCTGCATCGCCTTCCAGTCGTCAAGCTTGCCGACGATGCACAGCCGGGTATCGGAGTGCGCCAGGATCTGGCGCACGGTCTCGGCGACCAGGTTGGGGTAGATCGGCACGCTCACGTAGCCGGCCATCCAGATCGCCAGGTCGGACATGAACCACCAGGCCGTGTTCTTGCTCATGATGGCCACGCGCGAGCCCGGCTCCCAACCCTGGGCCTTGAGCCAGGCCGCCACCCGGCGCGCCTCGTCCATGGTCTGGGCCCAGGTGAAGTCGCGCACCACGCCGCCGCCCATGGGTTGGGTCAGGAAGGTCTTGTCGGCACGTTCCTTCTCCCAGCGGTAGGCACGTTGAAGAATGAGGTCGTTGTCGTCGATCTGGGTCACGCGGGGCTCCTGCGGTCTGGGGTGACCGGCAGGTCGCCTTGGTGCCCGCAGCATCGGGATGCGCCGCGGCACCGGAACGCTGCCGGGTGGAACCTTCGAACATAGTTGATCCGCCCCGTTTTGGCTGTTGGCGTTCTCCCTAATAGCCGGCCGTGGCGGGGCCGACCATCGGTCCGGTCCGGTCGCCGTCGCATGCGCGTGGCGGTTGCAGGGCCGGCCGGCTCGGACGTCGACGGCGCGCCATCAATTCTTGAACGTGGGCTTGCGCTTGCCCATGTTGGCCATCATGGCCTCCTGGATGTCGTCGCCCAGCAGCATGGCGGCGTTCCAGGTCGCGATGTAGTTCAGGCCGTCGGCCACCGAATGGTCACGGGCGTATGTGATCATCTCCTTGCTGCCGCGGATCGCCAGCGGCGACTTGGCGGCGATGGTGGCGGCCAGTTCGCGCACACCCGCCTGCAGGGCTTCGCGCGTGTCGAACACCTGGTTGACCAGCCGCATCTCGCGCGCTTCGGCCGCGCTGAAGCGCCGGCCGGTATAGGCCAGCTCGCGCGCCATGCCTTCGCCGATCAGCTTGGGCAGGCGCTGCAGTGTGCCGACGTCGGCGGTCATGCCAATGTCGATCTCCTTGATCGAGAAGTAGGCCTCCGCCGAGCAGTAACGCATGTCGGCGCAGGTGATGAGGTCGATGCCGCCGCCGATGCAGCCGCCATGGATCGCGGCCAGCACCGGCTTGCGGCAACGCTCCAGGCTGGTCAGGGTGTCCTGCAGGTCCAGGATCATCCTGCGCAGGTTCTCGCGCATACGGGCTTCGCAGTCGTTCTGGATCGACGGGCCCACGCCCATCATCATCTCCAGGTCGATGCCGGCGGTGAACAGCTTGCCTTCGCCCTCGAGGATCGCGACCCGCGCGTCCGGGGTCTCGTCGACCCAGCGGAAGGCCTGGCGGATCTCCTGCCACATGTCGGCGTTCATGGCGTTGGCCTTTTCGGGGCGGTTCAGGCGCACGGTGGCGATGTGCTGGTCCAGGCTGACGGTGAGGGTCTTGTAGGTCATGGCGGTGTCTCCGGTGGCAGATGTGGCAGATGCGGATGGCTGGGTGGTCGGGGCGGGTGGCGATTGCAGCGCCACGGCCAGCGCGAAGCCCTGCTGGATGGCACGTTTGGCATCGAGCTCGGCCGCCTCGTCGGCGCCGCCGATCAGGTGCACCGGTAATCCGGCCGCCTGCAAGTCGGCCTGCAGTTCGCGTTGCGGCTCCTGGCCGGCGCATACGACGATGGTGTCGGCCGCGATCAGGCGATCGTGCCCGTCGACCGTGATGTGCAGGCCGGCGTCGTCGATGCGGCGGTAGGTCACGCCCGGAACCATCTCGACATGGCGGTGCTTGAGCGAGGTGCGGTGGATCCAGCCGGTGGTCTTGCCCAGCCCTTCGCCGACCTTGCTGGCCTTTCGCTGCAGCAGCACCAGCTTGCGCGGGACGGGTTCGATCCGCGCCGGCTTCAAACCGCCGCGCCCGGCGTACGTGGTGTCGACGCCCCATTCTGCGAAGAACCTGTCGGGGTCCTGGCTGGGGCTGGTGCCGCTGTGCAGCAGGTATTCGGCCACGTCGAAGCCGATGCCGCCGGCGCCGATCAGCGCCACGGTTGGGCCGACCTCGCACTTGTCGCGCAACACGTCGAGGTAACCACGCACCTTGGCGTGGTCGATGCCGTCGATGGCTGGCAGGCGCGGTGTCACGCCGGTGGCGAGCACGACCTGGTCGAATCCGCCGGCCAGCAGCTGTTGGGCGTCGACCCTGGTGTCGAGCTTGAGCGTGACGCCTGTCAGGTCGATCTGGCGGCGGTAGAAGCGCAGCGTTTCGTAGAACTCCTCCTTGCCCGGAATCTGCTTGGCGATGTTGAACTGGCCGCCGATCTCGCCGGCGGCGTCGAACAGCGTCACGTCGAAACCGCCCTGCGCCGCGGTGGTGGCGAAACTCAGGCCGGCCGGTCCGGCACCGACCACGGCGATGCGGCCTTTCGACTTGGCGGGCACGATGTTGCGCAGCGTCTCGTGGCAGGCGCGCGGGTTTACCAGGCAGGAGGTGACCTTGCCAGCGAAGGTGTGGTCGAGGCAGGCCTGGTTGCAGCCGATGCAGGTGTTGATCTCGTCGGCTTTGCCCTGCTCGGCCTTGCGTACGAACAGCGGGTCGGCCAGGAAGGGCCGGGCCATCGACACCATGTCGCAATATTCGTCGGCCAGCAGCTGTTCGGCCACTTCGGGCGTGTTGATGCGGTTGGTGGCTACCAGCGGAATGCCGACCTTGCCCATCAGCTGCCGCGTGACCCAGCCGAAGGCCGCGCGCGGCACCTTGGTGGCAATCGTCGGAATACGCGCCTCGTGCCAGCCGATGCCGGTGTTGATGATGGTCGCGCCGGCGGCCTCGACGGCCTGGGCCAGCTGCACCACCTCGTCCAGCGTGGAGCCGCCTTCGACCAGGTCGAGCATGGACAGGCGGTAGATGATGATGAAATTGCGCCCGACCCGCTCGCGCGTGCGGCGCACGATCTCGACCGGGAAACGAATGCGGTGCTCGTAGGCGCCGCCCCAGGCGTCGTCGCGCTGGTTGGTGCGCGCGACGATGAACTCGTTGATCAGGTAACCCTCGGAGCCCATGATCTCGACGCCGTCGTAGCCGGCGCCCTGCGCCAGCGCGGCGCAACGCACGAAGTCGTCGATGGTCTGTTCCACCTCCTCGGTGCTCAGCGCCTGGGGCTTCATCGGGTTGATCGGTGCCTGCAACGCGCTGGGCGCGACCAGGTCGCCGTGGTAGGCGTAACGACCGAAATGCAGAATCTGAAGCGCGATCTTGCCGCCGGCCTTGTGCACGGCCTCGGTCACCGGCTTGTGTTTTTCGGCCTCGGCTTCGGTGGTCAGCCGGGCACCGCCCGGCATCGGACGGCCACGGTCGTTCGGGGCGATGCCGCCGGTGACGATCAGACCGACGCCGCCGGCCGCGCGTTCGGCATAAAACGCCGCCATGCGGGCGAAGCCGTCTTTCACCTCCTCCAGGCCAACGTGCATCGAGCCCATCAGCACCCGGTTGGGCAAGGTCGTGAAGCCCAGGTCGAGCGGGGCCAGCAGGTGGGGATAGGTCGTCATCGGGTGTACATCCTCGGGGAAACGGCGCCGGGTGCCCGGCGGGCAGGGTCTGGGGCATCACTATGCAACCAGTTGCAGCAGTCTAGATGGGTCTGGAAATTTATGCAACTGGTTGCATAGGGCCGTGGCTCCCCCTAGACTTGCGCCATGTCCTTGTCCCATGCCGTTCTGACGTCCCTGATCGAAAAACCTTCGTCGGGCTACGACCTGGCACGCCGCTTCGACAAATCGATCGGCTATTTCTGGCATGCGACGCACCAGCAGATCTATCGCGAACTGGCGCGCATGGAGGAGGCCGGATGGGTCGAGTCGGTGGCCGCGCCGGACGCCGGCAATACCCGCAAGCGCAGTTACCGCGTATTGCCGGCCGGGCGCGAGGAACTGGTGCGCTGGGCGCGCGAACCGTCGGCTCCGATGGACCTGCGCGACGAGGTCACGGTGCGGCTGCGCGCCGACGCCGCGTTGGGGTCGCTGGGCCTGGACGACGAGTTGCGCCGGCGCATTGCGCTGCACCAGGAAAAGCTGGAGCACTATCGTGCCATCGAGGCGCGCGACTTTCCCGCCGGCAAGGCGCTGGGGCGCAGTGCCCGCATCCAGCACATGATCCTGAAGAAGGGCATGATGTTCGAGGAAGGCTCGATTGCCTGGACCCAGGAGATGCTGGCAGTGCTGGCTCAGGCATAGATCGCGCCCCGAGTGGCTACGCAAACCTATTCGGAGGATGGTTTCGTGTCGGCGGTGCCGGGCCATCCCCGCAAGCCGGGCGCGCTGGCCATGACGGGATGGCCCGAGCGGGCCCAGCGCGCAATAGGCTGGCGTGCGCCGGACTGGATGGCCTCGACCGAATCGTCGTCGACATCCAGCACGCCCAGCCAGCCGTTGCGGCCGGCGTGCTTGACCGCATACAGGCAGGCGTCGGCGACGTTCAGCACGGCGTCCCAGTCCAGCGCCTGCGGCAGCCGGCTGCACAGCGGGAAACTGGCGAACCCGACCGAACAGGTCTTGGCCAGGCGCAGCCCGCCGTCGATCTCGAACGGTGTCTGCGCCACCGCGGCCCGTGCGCGTTCGGCCAGTTCCGGCGCACTGTCGCGCGAGGTTCCGCGCGCCACCACCAGGAACTCCTCGCCGCCCCAGCGCACCAGGTAGTCGGTGTCGCGGAAGACGGCGCTCAGGCGGCTGCGCATCTGCGCGAGCACCGCGTCGCCCGCGGCATGGCCGTAGCGGTCGTTGATCTCCTTGAAGTGGTCGATGTCGAACATGAAGAAGAGGAGGTCGGCATCGCCGGCCAGGTCGGCGCCATGTTGCAGATGGTTCTCGTGGGCCCGCATGGCCAGCGCGGCGTCGGACGCGATATGCATCGAGAAGAAGCGGCGGTTGCGCAGGCCGGTCAGGGGGTCGGTCAGGCTCGACTCGTTCAGGGCGCCGGTCATGCGTTGCAGTTCGGCCGTGCGTTGCTGCACCCTGGCCTCGAGTGCCAGCTGGTTCAGCCGCAGGCGCCGGGTGCGCAACTGCACGACGCCCGCCATCGCGGCGGCCAGCAGCACCAGTGCCAAGCCGCGAAACCACCACTGCTGCCACCAGTTGGGCTGCACCTGCAGCGCGATGGACATCTCGTTGGGGCTCCAGACGCCGCTGCGGTTGGTGGCCCGCACCCGCAGCACGTAGCGGCCGGGGTCGAGGTTGCTGTAGCTGGCGACCCGGTTGTTGGAGGTGCCGATGCTCCAGTCCCGGTCGAAACCGTCGAGCCGGAACGCGTAGCGGATCTGCCGGGGTTCGCTGTAGTCCAGCGCGGCGAACTCCAGGCTGAAGCGGCGTTGGTCGGGCGCGAGCTCCAGGCCCTGTTCCAGGTTGCCGGCCGGTTGCAGCTGCCCGTTGATGCGCAGCTCGGTGGTGATCAGCGGCGGAGCGTAGTCGGAGGCGTCGAAGGACTCGGGCCGCACCACCAGCAGCCCCTTGCTGCCGCCGAACAACAAGCGTCCGTCGGGCGTCTGCCCATACGACAGGAACCAGCCGGTGCCCAGGTCGGCGCCTTCGACCGCGCCCAGGCCGATCATCCGGTCGGTCGACGGGTCGTAGACCTGGATCTGGGTCCAGATGCGGCCGCGCCCGTCGGCCAGCAGGTTGGCCCCGAACGGCCGGTTGACGATGCCATGGCGTTCGCTGATGCGATCGAACCAGGCCTGGCGCCCGTCCCAGCGGAGCATGCGGTGCAGGCCGGCGGTGCCGGTGTCCACCCACAGGCTGCCCTGGCGGTCGAACAACAGGCCGGCCACGCTCTGGTTTGCCAGTCCGGCACCGGCCGGCGAGACGACCGGCGCGAGCGCGTGCTGACCGGCGGCGATCCGGAACAGGCCTTGCACGGTACCGACCCACAGGCTGGTGTCCGGCGCCTCGGCCAATACATGGACCGCGCCTCGCAACGGGGTGGCGGTGTCGCGCAGGAGTACGCGCTCGAGCCGCTCGGCGCCCGGACGCAGCCGGTACAGGCCGTCTTCGGATGCCAGCCACAGGTCGCCCGTGCTGCCGGCCAGCAGGAAGCGGGTGGCACCGCCGTCGGACGGTAGGGCCTGGAGCTGGCGGCGGTTCGTGTCGAATTGGTACAGGAACGCATCGGTGCCCAGCCAGACCGAGCCGTCGCGCGCCTGCGCCATCGCGGTCACGCGTGTTGCCGCCGCGCCGGCCGGTCCGGACTGGCGCGAGGCGGTCGGGGCCGGGGCGGGCAACAATTCGCCGAGCACCCGCAGGGCATCGTCCATGATCGCGATGCCGCCATGCTGGGAGGCGGCCCAGATCTCGCCGTTGGCCAGCGGCAGCAGGCTGCGCACACTGGGGTCACTGAGCCGGCTATCGGGTTCCAGGTCGGCGCCGCGCATCCAGATGCTGCGGTTGTTCGGATTGTGCCGCTGCAGACCCAGCCCGAAGCCGCCGACCCACAACCAGCCGGCCCGATCCATGATCAGGGCCGTGACCTCGTGGCCGGCCAGCCCGGCCGGTCGGCGGATGTCGTGGCGTAGCTGGCGCAAGGGGCGCAGGTTTCGGTCGATGATGTCGATGCCGGTTTCGGTGCCGACCCAGGTCTCGCCGCCCGGAGCTTCGACAAAGGCCGACACGGCGGTGCCGGGCGTGTTGTCGCGCACACCGTTTCGATGCACGACACTGGCCTCGGCGGTCTGTGGGTCGAGGGTCACCAGCGTGCCGCCGTGGGTGCCGACCCAGATCCGGCCGTCCGACGCCTGGTGCAAGGCCTGTACTTGCGGACCGATCAGCTGGGCGGCCACAGGCTCGAATCGGTCGCTGCCGCGCGGCTTGCGACTCAGGCCGCTCCAGGTGCCGACCCACAAGGTCCCGGCGCGGTCGACCAGCAGGCTCAGCACCCGGTCGTCCGGCAGGCTGCCGACCTGCCCGGCGGTGTGCCGGAAATGCGTGAAGGTGGCGCTGGTCCTGTCGAATCGGGCGACACCGCCACCGATGCTGCCGATCCAGATGGCGCCGTCGTCATCCTCGGCCAGCGCGCGAATCGTCGGCAGTGCCTGGCGCCTGCCGTCGGTAGCGGGCTTGTCGTCGAGGCCGAAGTCGCTGATCCGCTCGGAGCGGGGGTCATAGGCGGCGAGACCATCGGTTTCGGTGCCGATCCACAGACGGCCGTCGCGCGCGGGCAGCAAGGCGCGGATCCAGCCCAGGCTACGCCGCGACGGGTCGGCACTGTCGCGCTCCTGGGCGCGGAATCGGTACCCGTCGAAGCGCACCAGTCCGTCGCCGGTGGCCACCCAGATCAGGCCGTCCTTGTCCTGGGCCAGCGCGGCCACCACGTCGCGCGGAATGACGCCGGCTCCGACCGATTCGAAACGCGGCTCGCGCAGCGCGTCCCAGGCAACGGGATGGGGCAAAGGTGCTGCGTATCCGACTGCGGACAGCAGCAGGAAAAACACGCCCAGACACAAACGCCTTGCCACCATGAATCATCGTAGCATCGCGCCGCGGGCGCCCGTGCCGATTTCAGGGTGTGGCCATCGGGTGTTGGAATTGCGCCGCAGTGAAGGGCGAATCCACGGTCCGGGGTGGGACCGGCGGGACCTCCCGCGGGTCCCGATCGGCTTTACAGCGCCGGGATGCGCAACACCTGCCCGGGGTAGATCTTGTCCGGGTGCTTGAGCATCGGCTTGTTGGCCTCGAAGATGACCGGGTACTTGTTGGCGTCGCCATAGAACTGCTTGGCGATCTTCGACAGGTTGTCGCCGGAGACCACGGTATGGAACTTCGCCTCCGGTTGCGCCACTTCGACGCTCATCTTGTCGTCGACCTGGGCCACGCCGCCCACGTTGCCGCAGCACAGCAGGATCTTCTCCTTGGTTGCCTGGTCGGGTGCGACGCCGAAGACCGTGGCCACGCCGGTGGCGCCGTCGAAGGTCACCGTCAGGCCGGTGGCGGCCAGGTCCTGGGATTTGACGTAGGCCTCGATCGCATCGCCGGCGGTGCGATTGAGCGCCTCGGCCTTGGCCTTGGCCGCTGCGTCGTCAGGGGCCGATGCGACCGCGGCCGACGCGGCTTCGTTGTCCTTGGACGAAAACAGCTTTTCGCCGGCTGTCTTGATGAAATCGAAAAATGCCATGAATAACTCCTGCAGGAAGATGGGCCGGGTGCGGGCACCGCGGGCCGGGGACTTCGTCGGCACAGGCCGACGGGCTCGATGCAGTCTATCCGCCGGCCGTGGCCGCCAATGCAAAGAATGTCACCGCCGTGGCCGGTATTGACCCTCGATCCGTGTCGGATATTGGTTGACCCTGCCCCAGTGCGAGCGAATAATGAATCCTTAGTGAATCACTGTTTTACCTGTTGAACAACGTCAACACATCCAGAAACCCACTTCAGAGAGCCCCCGACATGGAAAATGATGATCTGAGCCCCGAATGGCACGACGTCGCGTCCCGCGATCAGCTCGACCCCGACTTTCCGGTCGGCGTGGAGGTCAATGGCCAGAATGTGGGCCTGTACCTGCAGGACGACCAGGTGCACGCACTGGAAGACATCTGCCCCCATGCCTATGCGCTGTTGTCGCAGGGATTCCAGGAAAACGGCCAGATCGAATGCCCGCTGCACGCCGCCCGGTTCGACATCGCCACCGGCAAGTGCCTCAACGAAATCGGCCAGCACGACATCCGCTGCTTCCCGGTCCGCGTCGAGGACGGCCGGGTCCAGATTCGCATCCCGATCAAGGTCGAGGCGGCGTCGTCATGACCCGCCGGGCCGCTCCCAAGGGTCATGCCGCAGCGCGTTGCGCGGAGGCTTCCCAATGACCCGTTTCGTGCCGCCAGCCGGCGTGCCGGCGATCGAGTTCATCGGCGTCGAAAAGCGCTTTGCCGCGCGCGGCAAGTCCAAGGAGGTGCTGGCGGCGCGTGACGTGACCTTTTCCATCGCGCCGGGCGAGGTGGTGTCCATCATCGGCCCGTCGGGCTGCGGCAAGAGCACCTTGCTCAACATGGGGTCCGGCCTGGCCAAGACCAGCGCCGGCACGGTCAAGGTGGCCGGGCAGGAGGTGCAGGGCCCGAACGAGCATGTGTCGTTCATGCTGCAGAAGGATCTGCTGATGCCCTGGCGCACGATTGCCCAGAACATCGAGTTCGGCCTGGAGCTGCGCGGCGTGAAGGCCGCGGACCGCAAGGAGGTCTCCGATCGGCTGCTCGAGCAATGCCATCTGCATGGCTTCGGCGCGCATTATCCGAACCAGCTCTCAGGCGGCATGCGCCAGCGCGCGGCGCTGGCGCGCACGCTGGCGGTCGATCCGCTGGTGTTGCTGATGGACGAGCCGTTCTCGGCGCTGGATGCGCAGACCAAGATGATCCTGCAGCAGGACCTGGCCCAGACGGTGTCCCGCGAAGGCAAGACGGTGCTGTTCATCACGCATGACCTGGCCGAGGCGGTGGCGCTGTCCGACCGCATCCTCGTGATGAGCGAGCGTCCGGGCACCATCATCGAGCAGATCACGGTCGACATTCCCGGCCGCGACAACCCGATGCAGCGGCGCAAGCACGACAAGGTCGGCCCCCTGGTCGGCCAGTTGATGGACCTGCTCAAGCTCGACGCCAATACCGAAGTTCACTGACCCCGCCCGTTCCCACCTTGTCCGCAACCAACCGGAGATCCACCATGAACCCATCGCACATTCCCGCCGTGACCCGCCGTCTCTGCCTGGCACTGGCCGCATGCGCCGGCCTGGCCGCCCCCATCGGCGCGCAAGCCCAGGCCTTGCAGGAGGTGACTTACCTGCTGCCGGCCCCGGGCACCTTGCCGGCCTTCGGCCCCTGGATGCTGGCCCAGGCCAAGGGCTACTACAAGGCGGAAGGGCTGGAGGTCAAGTTCGTCACCGGCCGTGGCGGCGTGGACGTCGCCAAGCAGGTGGGCGCCGGCAATGCGGTCATCGGCGGCGCGATCGGCGACACGCCCATCATCGCCCGTGCCCAGGGCATCCCGGTCAAGGCGGTGGCGGTGCTCGGCGCCGGCTCGCTGATGCAGCTGGTCACCCATAAGGACCAGCGCATCGAAAGCCCGCGTGAACTGCGCGGCAAGACGGTGACCGTGCTGGCCTACACCGACACCACCTATTACGCCTTGCTCGGCATGATGAGCAAGGTCCAGCTGACCAAGGCCGACGTCAACATCCAGGCCGCCGGCCCGGCCGGTGTGTGGCAGCAGTTCCTGGCCAAGAAATCCGACGGCATGGCCAGCACGCCGGACTGGACGGTGACCGTGATGGAGCAGGGCGCGCAGGTTGACATCCTGCCGGCGGACGTCTACTTCAAGAGCATGGCCCAGGCCATCCTGGCGTCCGACGACACCATCAAGAGCAACCCGCAGCTGATCCAGAAGCTGGTGCGCGCCACGATCAAGGGCATGAAGGACATCATGGCCAATCCCAAGGACGCAGCCAAGGTCTACGTGTCGCATGTGCAGACGCACAAGGGCAAGGAGGCGTCGATCGAGAAGATGTTCGAGATGTACAACAAGTATGTCTATGCGAACCAGAAGGTGCCGGGCACGATGGACGAGGAACGCCTGGACGGACTGCAGAAGTTCTACGTCGCCAATGGCGTGGTGCCCAATGCCACGCCGCTGAAAGAGCTCTACACCAACCAGTTCGTCGCCGGCAAATAAGCCGCGCATCAGGGAATCGGTCATGTCTGACAACACGTCGCCGCTCGTCACGGCTGCCTGGAGCTTCCTGGTCCTGGTGGTCTTCCTGTTGCTGTGGGAGTACGGCCCGGGCTGGGTCGGCATGCCCGAGTTCGTGTTGCCTCCGCTATCGCGCGTCGCCGAGGAAGCGGTGCGCATCTGGCAGACCGAGCGGCTGCTCTGGCACGCCGGCATCACCGCGCTCGAGGTCGTGATCGGTTTCGTGCTGGGTTCGGCGATGGGCGCCCTGATCGGTTACGCGCTGGGGGTTTCCCCCCGCGTCGAAGCCATCCTCTCGCCGTACCTGCTGGCGCTGCAGATCGCGCCCAAGGTCGCGTTTGCGCCGCTGTTCGTGATGTGGCTGGGCTACACCATCTATCCCAAGATCCTGGTGGCCATCCTGATCGTGTTCTTCCCGGTGCTGATCAACGTGTTGTCGGCCATGCGCGCGATGGACACCGACATGATCAACCTGGCGCGTTCGTTCTCGGCCACCCGCATGCAGGTGTTCCGCATGGTCGAGTACCCGACCACGCTTCCGTCGCTGTTCTCCGGCCTGCGCATCGCCAGCACGCTGGCAGTCATCGGCGTCGTGGTCGGCGAGCTGGTCGGCGGGAACATGGGGTTGGGTTTCATGCTGGTGTTCTTCGAAGGCCAGGGCAATACGGCGGCGGTGTTCGTCGTCATCGCCGCGCTGACCGTGATCGGCATCATCGCCTACTACGCCGTGGTGCTGGCCGAGCGCAAGGTGTTGCATTACCTGCCCAGCGCCCAGCGCCGCATGGCATGAACGGGAGCCGACGATGAGCATCGACAACAAGCACGAGATCCAGCTGCACGGTCGCCGCGTGCTGGTCACCGGTTCGGCGCGCGGGCTGGGCGAGGCGTTCGCCCGTGCGCTGGTGTCCGCCGGCGCCAAGGTGGTGGTCAGCGACGTGTTGCACCAGCGGGGCCAGGCGCTGGCCCAGGCGCTGGGCGAGAACGCCAGCTACGTGCCGATGGACCTGTCCGACGCCGAGTCGATCCGCGCCGGCGTGGACGCCGCCGCGGCCGCCATGGGCGGGCTCGACGGCCTGATCAACAACGCCGCCATCACCAATTCCGGCGGCCGCAACATGGACCAGCTCGAGGCCGACATGTGGGATCGGGTCATGGACGTCAACGTGCGCGGCACCTGGCAGGCGACCGTGGCCGCGACCCGGCACCTGGCGGCCTCCGGCAGCGGCCGGGTCGTGAACCTGGCATCCGACACCGCCTTGTGGGGCGCGCCACGCCTGATGGCCTACATCGCCAGCAAGGGCGCCGTGATCGCGATGACCCGCGGCATGGCGCGTGAACTCGGTCCGCAGGGCATCACCGTCAACGCCATTGCGCCCGGGCTGACCCTGGTCGAGGCGACCGAATACGTGCCCGAGGAACGCCACGACTACTACCTCAAGGGCCGCGCCGTGCCGCGCGCCCAGGTGCCCGAAGACGTCACGGCCGCGGCGCTGTTCCTGATGACCCGCGCCAGTGGCTTCATCACCGGGCAGCTGCTGCCGGTCAACGGCGGATTCGTCATGAACTAGCGAGACCCGTCGTCGTCGCCGGCCGACCGGCCAGGACACGACGGAAACCGACTCCCAACTGCAACCACCCCGCAAGCAAGCAAGCAAGGAAGGAAACACACCATGAACACCACCGTCGCCGCCGCCAACCAACCCGTCTTCAACGAGCGTGGCCTGCTCGACGCCAACGTCGCGTCCGAGGCCGAGATCCAGAAGAGCATGTTGCAGGCCGAAGGCCAGAGTTTCGCGCAGTGGATGGAGAGCCGCGTCGCGCGCTACCCGACCCGCCGCTACGACTGGGATGCGCTCAAGTTCCAGGCCGACTACGACCCGAAATACCGACGTGCGCAGATGCGCTACATGGGCACCGGCGGCACCGGTGTTTCCAGCGACAGCAATACCGTGCCGGCGGCCCACTTCACGTTCTCGACCATGGTGATCCCGGCGGGCAACATTGGCCCGTCCCACATCCACTACGACGTCGAGGAAGTGTTCTTCGTGATGCGCGGCAAGATGAAGGTCGTCTGCGAGAAGGACGGCCAGAAGTGGGAAGCCATCCTGGGCGAGCGCGACCTGATCTCCATCCCGCCCGGCGTCTACCGCGAGGAAACCAATATCGGCGACGAAGACGCGCTGATGTGCGTGATGCTGGGCGCGGCCAAGCCGATCACCCCGGTGTATCCGCCCGACAGCCCGCTCACGAAGATCAAGCGCGACAAGAAATAAGCACAGGCGCAGTCCCGCCATGTCCCTGATCGACCAGTTGTCCGCGTATCCATCCGAGAGCGTTGCGCTCCCGGATGGCGCGCGGGTGCAGTTCCGCCGCGTCCGCGGCGCGGGCGCCACTGACGCGGTGACACATGTGCTGCTGCACGGCATCGGCTCCGCGTCGGGCAGCTGGCTGGCCCAGTTGCAACAGGTGGCCGGCGGCACCGGCGGGCGCAGCCACGTGCTGGCCTGGGACGCACCCGGATACGGCGCCAGTTCCGCGCTGGCGATAACCTCGCCATGCGCCGGCGACTATGCGACGCGCCTGTGGGCCTGGCTCGATGCGCTGGCGGTGACGCAGGCCGTCACCCTGGTTGGTCATTCACTGGGCGCGTTGATGGCCGCCGCCGCCGCGGTGCAGGCGCCGTCCCGCGTGGCACGACTCGTCCTGCTGGCGCCGGCACAGGGTTATGCCCACGCCAGTGCCGCCTTGCGCGAGCAGAAGCTGTCCGATCGGTTGGCCAACCTGGCGGCCTTGGGGCCCGCGGGCATTGCGCGCAAACGCGCCGGCGCGATGCTGTCGGCCGAGGCCGACGCATCGCAACGCGCCTTCGTCGAGCATGTGATGGCGCAGATCGATCCGGCCGGCTACACGCAGGCCGCGCGCATGCTCGCGCTCGGCGACCTGCCGGGCGACCTGCGCCGCGTTGCCTGTCCGGTCACGATCGCCAATGGCGAATCCGACACGATCACGCCGCCGCAGGCGGCGCGCGAGTTGGCGCAGGCCATCGGTGCGCCGTATGTCTCGCTGGGTGCGGTCGGGCACAGCTGTGCGCTGCAGGCCGGCGCGCAGGTCAACCGGCTGCTGGGCCTGCAGGAGGAACTTGCATGAAATCCATGGCCACATTGACTTCGACGGCGCCGGCACGGGCCCATCACGCGGCCGCACCGGAGCATGCCGACCACGCCGGGAAAGCGGGCGGCGAAGACCGTTACCTGGTGCCCGCACTGCAGCGCGGCCTGCAGCTGCTGGCCGAGTTCTCGCGCAACGAGCGCGAGCTCACCGGCGCGGAACTGTCGCGCCGGCTCGGTCTGCCTCGCGCCTCGGTGTTCCGCATCCTGCAGACGCTCGAGCAGATGGGATATGTCGAGCGCGTGGGCGAGAGTGCCCACTACAAGCTGGGCATGGCCGTGTTGCGGCTGGGCTTCGAATTCCTGGCGTCGATGGAGCTGACCGAACTGGGCCGGCCCGTCATCGACGACCTGAGCGCCGCCACCGGCCTGGCTGCGCACCTGGTGGTGCGCGACGGGCGCGAGGTCGTGTTCGTCGCCAAGTCCGCGGGCCGCTCCTTCATCTTCAACTCGATCCAGGTCGGGGCCCGACTGCCCGCGCACGCGACCGTGCTCGGTCGCGTGTTGCTGGGCGACCTGTCCATGGACGAGCTTGCCACGTTGTACCGCGGCGTCGCGTTGACCCCGTATACCGAACAAACCCCGACCACGCTGGCGGCCCTCAAGGCCTTGATCGACGAAGACGCCCGACGGGGCTACGGTGTCAGCCAGGGTGGCTTCGAGTCGGCGATCTCGACCATCGCGGCGCCGGTGTACGACCACCATCACACGGTTTCCGCCGCGGTCAGTGTGACCGTGCCGGCGCAACAGGTCGATCCGCAGCAGCTCGACGAGCTGGTCGCGCAGGTGAAGCTGGCCGCGCAGCGCCTGTCGCAGCACATCAGCCATCAGCCGCCGACCCGTCATTCCGCATCCCATCCATCGAAGAATTCCAATCCATGACCACAACGGACACGCAACGCATCACGGTGGGCGAACTCGCCGTGCGATTCCTCGAACTGCACGGCACGCGCGCCGCATTCGGGGTGATCTCCATCCACAACATGCCGATCCTCGACGCCTTCCACAAGCGCCAGAAGATCCGCTTCGTGTCCGCGCGCGGCGAGGCCGGCGCCTGCAACATGGCCGACGCCTATGCCCGCGTCAGCGGCACGCTGGGCGTGTGCGTGACCAGCACCGGCACCGGTGCGGGCAACGCGGCTGGAGCCCTGGTCGAGGCCATCACGGCGGGCACGCCGATGCTGCATCTCACGGGCCAGATCGAGTCCGACTACGTGGACCGCGACCTCGGCTTCATCCACGAGGCGCCGGCCCAGCTGGCCATGCTGCAGGCGGTCGGCAAGGCGGCGTTCCGCATCCGCGATGCCGCCACCGCACTGGCCACGCTGCGCGAGGCGGTGCGCATCGCGCGCACGCCACCGTGCGGGCCGGTCAGCATCGAGATCCCGATCGACGTGCAGGCCAGCCTGCTCGACCTGCCGGCCGACATGGCCGCGACCGACGTGGCGCCGCTGCAGGCGACGGCGGCGCAGCTCGATGCCCTGGCCGACAGGCTGAGCCAGGCGAAGCGGCCGATGTTGTGGCTCGGCGGTGGCGCCCGCGGCGCCGCCGACGCGGTGGCTCGCATGGTCAAGCTCGGCTTTGGCATCGTCACCTCGGTGCAGGGGCGCGGCATCGTGGCCGAGGACGACCCGGTGACGCTGGGTTCGTTCAACCTGCAAAAGCCGGTCGAGGATTTCTACCAGACTTGCGACGCGATGCTGGTCGTCGGTTCACGGCTGCGCAGCAACGAGACCCTGCGCTACAAGCTGCAGCTGCCCAAGCCCTTGTTCCGCATCGACGCGAACGCGCTGGCGCACAACCGCGCCTACCCGAGCGACTACTTCGTGCAGGGCGACGCCAGCCTCACGCTGCATGCGCTGGCCGACCGGCTCGAAGGCCGGATGCAGGTCGATGCCGGCTTCATCCCCGATCTGCAGCGAGCGCGCGCCAAGGCGGGCGACCAGGTCGACACGGCACTGGGCCCGTACCTGCCGCTGAAGAACACTCTGGGCGAGCTGGTCGACAAGCGCTGCTGGTGGGTGCGGGACATCACGCTGTCCAACAGCATGTGGGGCAATCGCAGCCCGGTGCTGGACAACCCCCGTGGTGGCGTGCATGCGCTGGGCGGCGGCATCGGCCAGGGCCTGGCGATGGCCATCGGCACCGCGGTGGCGAACGCCACGCACGCGCTGGGGCGCAAGACCGTGGTGCTGGCCGGCGACGGCGGCTTCATGCTCAATGTCGGCGAGCTGGCCTGCGCGGTGCAGGAAAAGGCGGAACTCCTGGTGCTGCTGATGAACGACAGCTGCTACGGCGTGATCAAGAACATCCAGGACGACATCTACGGCAGCCGCCATTGTTACGTCGACCTGGTCAACCCGGACTTCGCCGGCCTGTGCGCCAGCCTGGAGGTGCCGCATTTCCGCCTGTCGGACCCGACGCAGACCGAGAAGACCCTGCAGCAGGCACTGCAGGTGACGGGCGGGCCGGTCATGGTCGAGGTCGACATGAAGGCCTGGGGGCCGTTCGCCGCCAAGTTCGCCGGCCCGATCCTGAAGAAAGACTAGAGTGGAAGACGCCCCCCGTCTGTCCGGCTTCACTGCGTGTAAGCCGTCCGAACCCTCCACTGGGGGGCGGGCCGGTCGCTTCGGAACGGCCGTGCGCGGCGGCCTCCCGACCTTTCATATGGTTCGTACCCCGCGAAGTGGAAAAAGCTGACATGCTGCACGTAACCCTGATCGGATTCGGCGCCATCGGCCGTTCGCTGCTGGCGCGTACGCGTGGCCATGCGAGCCTGCGCATCACGCATGTGGTGGTGCCACACGCGCATGTGGCGCAGGCGCAGCAGGCCGCAGGCAGCGATGTCCGGGTGACCGATGCGGTGCCGGCCGACGCGCGGCTGGTGCTCGAATGCGCCGGCCATGGCGCATTGACCGAGCATGTGTTGCCGGCGCTGGCGCGCGGGGTCGAATGTGCGGTGGTATCGGTGGGCGCGCTGAGCGAGCCCGGCCTGATCGAGCAACTCGACGATGCGGCGCGCCGGGGCGGCACGCGGCTGCATCTGTTGTCCGGCGCGATCGGCGGCGTGGACGCGATTGCCGCCGCACGCCTGGCCGGCCTGGACGACGTGACCTACACCGGGCGCAAGCCGCCGCAGGGCTGGCGCGGCACGCCGGCCGAGCAGCAGGTCGATCTGGACACGCTGACCGAACCGACGGTGATCCTACAGGCCACGGCACGCGAGGCCGCGCGCCTGTATCCGAAGAACGCGAACGTCGCGGCCACGATCGCGCTGGCCGGGCTGGGACTGGACGCCACGACGGTGCGGCTGATCGCCGACCCGGGCGTGAGCGAGAACGTGCACGAAGTCGCGGTGCGAGGCGCCTTCGGCGCGATGGACCTGACCATGCGCGGCAAACCCCTGCCGGACAACCCCAAGACCTCGGCGCTGACGGTGTTGTCGGCGCTGCGATTCCTGCACAACCAGGTCGGTCCGACCACCATCTGACCGGCGACGACACAAGGCATCCGACATGAGCGAGAAGATCCAGACCCTGTTGGCCGGCCGTTGGCGCGATGCCAGCGGCCCCGCCTACACGACCGAATATCCGGCGGACGGCAGCACGGTGGCCACGTTGCATGCTGCCACCGCGCAGGACGTGGACGAGGCGGTGCAGGTGGCCGAGCAGGCGCGCCAGCAGCCGGCCTGGGCCGGCCTCAAGCGCCATGAACGCGCCGGCATCCTGTACCGCATCGCCAGCGGCATCCGTGCGCGCGGCGAAGAACTCGCGCAGCTGCAGCGGCTGGACAACGGCAAGCCGATCAACGAGACGCGGGCCCTGGTGGCCAGCGCCGCCGGCACCTTCCAGTTCTTCGCCTCCGCCTGCGAAACCTGGGAGGACACGATCACGCCGGCCCGTGGCGACTACGTGACCATGAGCGTGCACGAGCCGCTGGGCGTGGTCGGTGCGATCACGCCGTGGAATTCGCCGATCGCCAGCGAGGCGCAGAAACTCGCGCCCGCACTGGCGGCCGGTTGTGCCGTGGTGTTCAAGCCGGCCGAGATCACGCCGCGCATGGCGATCGAGCTGGCCCGTATCGCGGAAGCCGCCGGCGTGCCGCCGGGCATCATCAGCGTCCTGCCCGGCAAGGGTTCGGTCGTCGGCGACGCGCTGGTCAAACATCCGCTGATCAAGCGCATCGCGTTCACCGGCGGCACCAACGTGGGTATGGGCATCCAGCGCCTGGCGGCCGAGAAGCTGATGCCGACCTCGCTCGAGCTCGGCGGCAAGTCGCCGACCATCGTCTGCGCCGATGCCGACCTCGACCATGCGGTGGCCGGCGTGTTGTACGGCATCTTCAGCTCCTCCGGCGAGTCGTGTATTGCCGGTTCGCGGGCCTTCATCCATGCCAGCGTCTACGACGCGTTCAAGCAGCGCCTGCTCGCCGGTGTGCGCAGCTTGCGCGTGGGCGACCCGGCCAGCGAAAAGACCCAGATGGGCCCGCTGGTCAACATGGGCCATCGGGCCTCGGTGGAACGTTATGTGCAGATGGGCCGCGACGAAGGTGGCACGGTGCTGTTCGGCGGGGAACGGCCTCAGGGCGCGGACTTCGACAAGGGCAGCTACTACCTGCCCACGGTGATCGAGGGCCTGCCCAACAGCGCGCGCATGTGCCAGGAAGAGATCTTCGGCCCGGTGCTGGCGCTGCTGCGCTGGAGCGACGAGGCCGACCTGCTGGCGCAATGCAACGACAACGTCTACGGCCTGGCCGCGGGCATCTGGACGCGCGACTACAAGACCGTCTGGCGGCTGGGCAGCGCGCTGCAGACCGGCACGGTGTGGGTCAACACCTACAAGCAGTTCTCCGTCAGCACGCCGTTCGGCGGCGTGAAGATGAGCGGCACCGGCCGCGAAAAAGGCCGACTGGGTATCCTGGAATACACCAGCCAGAAGAGTTATTACTGGGGCACGAACGAGGCCCCGATCGCCTGGAGCATGGCATGACGACCACCCCCACCAGCGCCATCGAAGGCATCGATGGCATCACCTATTCCACCGACCGCTGGGACGACGCACGCCGCTTCTTCGGCGACTGGGGCCTGAAGCCGGTATCCGAGGATGCCGCATGCCAGCTCTGGGAGACGCTCAACGGCGCCCAGGTGCAGGTGCGCCGCCCTGACGACGCGAGCCTGCCGCCACCGATGGAAGCGGGGCCGACGATGCGCGCCGTGACCTGGGGCGTGACCGACGCGCAGGCGCTCGAGCCGATCGCGCGGGCGTTGCAGTCCGCGCCGGGCTTCGAGGATCGGCGCGCGCAGGACGGCACCCTGGTCGGGCTGGATCCGCACGGCCTGCGGCTGGTGTTCCAGGTCAGCACCAAACGCAGCATCGACGTGGTGGGCGCGCCGACCAACCCCTGGGGCGACGTTCGCCGCATCGACCGACCTGCGCCGGTCTATGAACATGCCGAGCCGGTCGAGATCGGACACGTGGTGTTCTTCACCGACAAGCTCGATGCAATGGAGGCGTTCTATGCGTCGCTGGGCTTCGTCACCTCCGATCGTTATCCCGGCCGTGGTGTCTTCATGCGTTGCGCACCGAACGCCGGCCACCATGACATCTTCCTGCTCGCGCTGCCGAACAAGGGGCCGGGCCTGAACCACGTGGCCTTCACCGTGCGCGACATCCATGAAGTGTTCGGCGGTGGCCTGCACATGAGCCGGCGCGGCTGGAAGACCCAGCTCGGCCCGGGCCGGCATCCGATCTCCAGTGCGTTCTTCTGGTACTTCGAGAACCCCTGCGGCGGCCTGATCGAATACAACGCCGACGAGGACCATCTCACGCCCGCCTGGCAGGAGCGCAGCTTCGAACCGGGGCCGACCGTGTTCGCCGAATGGGCGATCGACGGCGGCATCGACGGCAACACGCGCCGCCAGCCGAGCGTGCAGGCCTCGGGCAAGTTCCTGACCGAGAAGAAATAGACCGGGTGCGAAGAACATGAAGCGCTTGCAGCACGGTGTGGTGATCGTCGGCGGCGGCATTGCGGGATGCACGCTGGCGATCCTGCTCGCCGCTCGCGGCGTCGCGGTGACCGTCGTCGAGCGCCAGCGGCAATGGCAGTTCCATGGCTCGGGCATCTTCGTCTACAGCAACGGCCTGGCCGCTTTGCAGGCCATCGGCGTGCTGCCGGCGATCCTGGACAGCGGATTTGCCATCGCGCGCGGGCGCAACGTCTATTACGACCAGCGGGGCGAACCCATCACCGAGACCTTCTACCCGCACGCGCCTGGCACCGGCCTGCCCCCGATCCTGGGCATCCGGCGCGCCGAGTTGCACCGCATCCTGCTCGAACGCATGCAGGCGCTGCAGGTGCGGGTGCGGCTGGACTGCACGGTGGCGACGCTCGACGATCCGGCCGGCGGCGACGCGGTGCGATTGCAGCTCGCCGACGGCACCGCGCTGCAGGCCAGCCTGGTCATTGGCGCTGACGGTGTGCGTTCGCAGCTGCGCAGCATGTTGTTCGGCGCGGTCGAGCCGGTCGACACCGGATTCGGCGTGTGGCGCAGCATCCACCGCAGGCCGGCGCATTTGGTCGACAAGATCATGATGATGGGCGTGGGCAAGCGCCTGGGCATCATGCCGATCAGTGACGAGCAGCTGTATGTCTACGCGACGACGAACGAGCCCGGCCATCCGTTCTACGAGCCCGCCACGTTGCACCGGACCATGCGCGAGAAATTCGCCGAGTTCGAAGGCCCCGCACGCGCGTTCCTGGACGATCTGCGCGAGCCGACCCAGGCCTTCTATACGGCAGTGGAGGAGGTGCGCCTGCCCCTGCCCTGGAGCCGCGGCCGTGTCGGACTGATCGGCGATGCGGCCCATGCATCGACACCCTTCATGGGCCAGGGCGGCGCGATGGCGATGGAAGACAGCATCGTGCTGGCCGACATGCTGGCACGCGGCGACGATGTGGCGCAGACCCTGGCCGCGTTCGGTGCGCGGCGCCAGCCCAAATGCGCCTTCGTCCAGGAGGCGTCGCGCCGCGTGGGCGAGGCCGGCGGAACCGAGAGCGCTGACAGCTGTGTGGCGCGCAACGAACGCATGCGCGCACATGCGCAGGCGGATGTGGATACTTTTTATCGGAGACTGTATGCGTTTGATGATGTTGCCGCGGCCTGACAAGGCCATCGCCGCGCTGGCCCTTGGCCTGCTGGCGGTGCTCCCGCCGGCGTTCGCCCAGTCGGGTGCCTTGGTCTCGCCGACCGAGAAATACCTGGCGCAGGAGCGTTTCTCGCTGGTCGCGCCGTTTCCGCCGGGCGGTCCGATCGACAGCCTGGCGCGCATCATGGCCGACGGCCTGAGCAAGAAATACGGCCAGCCGGCCGTGGTCGAGAACCTGCCGGGCGCCGCCGGCAACATCGGCATCGGCAAGGTCAAGCGCGCCAAGGGCGACGGCCGGACCCTGCTCGTCGTACCGGCCGGCAACCTGACGATCAATCCGACGCTGATGCCGGATTTCCCGTTCAACATCGAACGCGACTTCGTGCCGATCACGATGCTGGCCAAGGCGCCGAACGTGCTGGTCGCGCATCCGTCGACCGGCTTCAAGACGGCCCGGGACCTGATCGCCGCGGCCAGGGCCAAGCCCGATACGCTGTCGTTTGCGTCGCCGGGCGTGGGCAGCGGCCTGCACCTGGCCGGCGAGTTGTTCAAGCACCAGGCCCAGGTGGAGATCCTGCACGTGCCGTACAAGGGTTCCGGCCAGGCGCTCAACGACGTGCTGGGCGGCACGGTGCCGCTGATGTTCAGCAACCTGCCGGTCATGTTGTCGTCCATCCGCACCGGCAAGCTGGTGGCGCTGGGCATCACGGATGTCAACCGCAGCCCGGTCGCGCCCGAGATTCCGACGCTGGCAGAGCAGGGCGTGGCCGACGTGGTCGTCACGTCCTGGTACGGGCTGCTGGCGCCGGCGGGAACGCCGCCCGAGGTGGCAGAGCAACTGGCCAGGGATGCGCGCGAGATCCTGAACCAGCCCGCGGTGCGCGAGTCGCTGAACCAGCAGGGGTTGAGCGAATCCACCATGACACCGGCCGCGTTCGGCGCCTATATCCGCAACGAAACGAACACCTGGGCCGGCGTCATCAAGGCGCGCAGGATCGTCGCGCAATAAGGCCAGGGGAAACTGCCATGACCGCCACCAATGACCCGCCGACGATGCTGCTGACCATCGTGATGAAGCACCATGCGGGCTTGACGCTCGAGGACGTGCAGTCGCGCATGAAGGCCAGCGACTGGTGGGAACGTTTCCCGCCCGAGGGCGCGCGAGTCGTGTCCTGGACCGTGGCCATGGGCCTGGGCCAGATCGTCACGCTGGAATTGCCGCCGCACCTGCTGCCCGTCGTCAACCTGGAACTGGAGCGTTCCGCCTGGGGCGTCTTCAAGACCGAGTGTTATCCGAGCTACGACTTCGTCCCCGTGCGCGAACGCATTCGCGAACGGGTTCGCAACGGGGGCCAATAAGGCCGGGCCCGGACCCCTGTTCGCATTTGCCATTGTTTGAAGGAGGTATTTCCATGATTCCCATCGCCGCTGTCTCCGCACCCGTCATCGCCAGCTACCTGGAGCCGCACCAGGCCCGCACCCGCAAACCCACGGCCTACGAGGACCTGCTGGGCGACTCGATCGAACGCGCCTATGCGGCCGGACACCATGCGATCGACGACCTGCTCGCCTACTTGAACAAGGCCGGTCCGCTGGGCCCGGACGGGCAGGCCTGGACCCCTGAAACCTTCCAGGCGGAAATGGCCCGCCTGGGCGCCTGACGAACACCCGAGAGGAGAACCCCATCATGACCGCCAACAGCTCCACCGAAGTCGACGCCTTGCTGGCCCGAGGCCTGCGTGACCTCTGGTACCCCATCTGCCCCTCGTCCTTCGTCAAGGACACGCCGATCTCGCTGCGCCGCCTGGGTTACAAGATCGCCGTCTGGCGCGATCGCGCAGGCGCCGTGCACGCGCTGGAAGACCACTGCCCGCACCGCGGTGCGCCGCTGTCCATGGGCGTGAACCTGGGCGACCGGCTTGCCTGCCCCTACCACGGTGTCGAGGTGCGTTGCGATGGCCGCGTCACCAAGGTGCCGGCCAGCCCCGGCTGCACGCTCGAAGGCAGCCTGGCCGCGCGCAGCTTCCATGTGCGGGAGGCCCACGGCGCGGTGTTCCTGTACAACGCCACCGACCCGCACCTGGCCGAGCCGCCGCCGCTGCGCCTGCCCGAGGAGATGACCAGCGGCGAGTGGTCGGGTTTCCTGTGCTACACGGAGTGGGGCGCGGACTACCGCTACGTCGAGGACAACGTCATCGACCCGATGCACGGCACCTTCGTGCACAAGCAGTCGCACTCGATGAGCGAAGGCGACATCAGCGCCAAGTTCCAGCTGCGCCGCACCGACAACGGCTTCATGTTCGAGAAGGCCGGCCAGCGCAACGTCAATTTCGACTGGACCGAGTGGTGCGATACCGACCTGCACTGGATGCGGCTGGAAATTCCGTACCCGAAGACCGGTGGCCCCGGCGGCCCGTTCACCATCATCGGCAGCTATACGCCGATCGTCGAAAACGTCTCGGCGGTGTTCCACTGGCGGCTGCGCAAGCTCAGCGGCTGGCAACGCGACACCTGGCGCTTCCTGTACAAGAACCGCCTCGAGGCGCGGCACTGGACCGTGCTCGAACAGGACCGGGTCATGCTAGAGGCGATGGAGCCCGACGCGAACCGGCGCGAGCACCTGTATGAGCACGACGTCGGTCTGTCGCGGCTGCGTCGGCACAAGCAGAGCCTGGCGCAGAAGCAGATCGCGGCTGCGCAACAGGCCAGCGAAGCCAAGGCCGCTGCTCCGGCCGACACGGCCAAGGCCTGAGCCCGCGCCATGAGTGCCGTGCACAGGATCGTCGCATCGGCCGTGCCGGATCTGCCGACCGCCAGCTGGACCAACGGCTGGCGCATCGGCGACGAGGTCGTGCTCTCGGGCATGACGGCGCATCCGGCCAGCCGCGATGCGGCTGCGGCCGGCAGACCGCTGGACACCTACGAACAGGCGCTGCGCGTGCTGGGCAAGATCGCGGCGCTGGTCGAGGCCGCCGGCGGCCACCGGCACAACATCACCAAGACCGTGGTCTATGTGACCGACATCGCCGACAAGGACGCGGTGGGCCGGGCACGGCGCGAGTTCTTCGGCGACGTGTATCCGTGTTCGACGCTGGTGGCCGTGCCGGCGCTGGTGTTTCCGGAGCTGACGGTCGAGATCGACGCCTGGGCACGCCTCGACGTCGACCTGCGCGCCGCCACGCCGATGCCGCTGGGCTGAGGCGACCCGACACGCGCAAATAGCTGGAGAAAGACTGTCATGGACATGGGAATCGTCGGGCGCAAGGCCCTGGTATGCGGCGCCAGCGCCGGCCTGGGGCTGGCCTGCGCCACCGCGCTGGCCCGCGAAGGGGTCGAGGTGGTGATCGTCGCGCGCACCGAAGCGCCGTTGCAGGAGGCCGCCACGCGATTGGCGGGCCTGTCGACGGCGCCGGTGCATGCGGTGGCCGCCGATGTCACACAGGAGGCCGGGCGTGCGCGCATCCTGGCCGCACATCCGAGCTTCGACATCCTGGTGACGAATGCCGGCGGCCCGCCGCCGGGCGACTTCCGCCAGTGGGAGCGCGAGCAATGGGTGGCGGCGCTCGACGCCAACATGCTGGCGCCGATCGCGCTGATCCGCGCGCTGGTCGACGGCATGATGGAGCGCGGCTTCGGGCGCATCGTCAACATCACGTCCAGCGCGGTCAAGGCGCCGGTCGACGGCCTGGGCCTGTCCACCGGCGCGCGCAGCGGACTGACCGGCTTCGTCGCCGGCCTGGCGCGCAGCACGGTCGCGCGGGGCGTCACGATCAACAACCTGCTGCCGGGCACATTCGACACCGCGCGGCTGGCCGGCAACTTCGCGGCCCAGGCCCGACGCGAGGGGCGCGACGCCGACGACGTGCGGGCGGCGCGAATCGCCAAGCATCCGGCGCGGCGTCTGGGCCAGCCCGAGGAATTCGGCGCGGCCTGCACCTTCCTGTGCAGCGCGCATGCCGGCTACATCAATGGCCAGAACCTGTTGCTCGAC
Organism: Comamonadaceae bacterium G21597-S1; assembly: GCA_027214345.1. GTDB lineage: Bacteria > Pseudomonadota > Gammaproteobacteria > Burkholderiales > Burkholderiaceae_C > CAISIP01. The sequence goes on along the minus strand of JAPWHR010000021.1, from coordinate 12,694 downwards.
GGCGGGTCGTTTGGCGGCGTTTTCTGATCGTTTCCCTGGCGGGCGACCGGTACACGGCAACACAACGGAGACAAGGAAACCATGACTACTTTGCACATAGGCATCGTCGGTGGGGGTGTCGGTGGCATGGCAGCGGCGATCGCCCTGCGCCGCCACGGACACCGGGTCACGGTGTATGAGCAGGCGGGCCAGTTCGCTCGCGTGGGTGCCGACATCAACCTGACGCCGAATGCGGTGCGGGCACTGGACGGGCTGGGCGCGGACGTCGGTGCGGCGGTGCGCCAGCGTGGCGCGCGCCCGACGTTTCGCATCAGCCGCGACTGGGACACCGGCAAGGAGACCTCGCGCCTGGGCATGTCGGATGTGGCCGAAAAGGAATATGGCGCGCCGCAGATCACCATCCATCGCGCAGATGTGCTGGCCGCGCTGACCAGCGGCTTTGACGCCGCGCAGGTCCGGTTCGGCAAACGACTCACCACGCTGCGCGACACCGACGCCGGGGTCGAACTGCAATTCGAGGACGGCGGCACCGACTCGGTGGACGTGGCCATCGGCGCCGACGGCATCCACTCGCGGGTGCGCACGGCGCTGTTCGGCGAGGAGAGCCCGCGTTTCACCGGCGTCGTGTCGTTCCGCTCCGTGGTGCCGACCGAGAAGGTCCGGGACGTGCCCGAGATCGAGGCGTTCACGAAATGGTGGGGTCCGAACCCGCAAAGCCAGATCGTGACCTTTCCGCTCAACCAGGGCCGCGACACCTTCGTGTTCGCGACCACCGGCCAGGAGTCCTGGCACGAGGAGTCCTGGACCAGCCCGGGCGATGTGCACGAGCTGCGCAGCTTCTACCGGGACTTCCATCCCGATGCGCGCAAGCTGCTCGATGCCTGCACCGAGACGCTCAAGAGTGCGCTGTACGAGCGCGATCCGCTGCCGCAGTGGTCGCGCGGCCATGTCACCTTGCTCGGCGACGCCTGCCACCCGATGTTGCCGTTCATGGCGCAAGGCGCCTGCCAGGCGATCGAGGACGCGGTGGTGCTGGGACGCTGCCTGGGGCCGGCCACGGACCGCACCCAGGCGGTCGCGGCGCTGCAGACCTATGCCCGGGCGCGCCAGGAGCGCACCGCAAAGATCCAGATCGGTTCGCGCGGCAACCAGTGGATGAAGACCCAGGGCAATGCCGGCTGGGTCTACGGCTACGACGCCTGGACCGTGGCCTTGCCTGCCGACTGACCGAGCCCGACCCGCTCGCCGCGGACGACCCCTTTCCCCCACCACCGGAGAACCTTCCATGATCCGATCGAACCGTCGCCGCTTCGCGCTGCGTTCCGTGTTGACCCTGCTCGCGGGCGCCATGCCGGTGCTGGCCGCGGCGCAGGCCTTTCCCTCGCGCACCGTCACCATCGTCGTGCCGTTTCCCGCCGGCGCCGGTCCGGATCTGACCGCGCGTATCCTGGCCGAGAAACTCGCGCCGCGCCTGGGCCAGGCCGTCGTGGTGGAAAACAAGCCTGGCGCGGGCGCCTTGCTCGGCGCCGCCGCCGTGGCCAAGGCCGCGCCCGACGGGCATACCGTGCTGCTCACGCCCAACACCATGGTGATCTCGCCCCATGTGTTGTCGCCGGGGGCGGCTGGGGGTGTCGACGTGCACAAGGACCTGGTGCCGGTGATCGCGCCGGCCACGACACCACTGGTGCTGGTGGCCAACCCACAGCTGGGCGTGAAGAACCTGAAGGAGTTGTCCGATGCCGCACGCAAGACGCCCGGCATCGCGTATGGCAGCCCGGGCAATGGCTCGCCGATGCACTTTGCCGGCGAGATGCTGAAGAAGTCGGGGCAGCTCGACCTGCTGCATGTGCCGTACCGCGGCGTCGCGCCGTCGATCACGGCCACGCTGGGCGGCGAGGTCAAGCTGCTGTTCACCGGCCTGGGTGGTGCGATCCAGCACATCAAGGCGGGCAAGCTGGTGCCGCTGGCGCTGACGGAGAAGGCCCGCTCGAAACTGATGCCCGACATCCCGACCGCGACGGAGCAAGGCGTCGCGGGTGTCGAGGTCAATGCCTGGTACGGCATGTTCGCACCGGCCGGAACACCGGCGCCAGCCATCGCGCGGATGAACCAGGAGGTCAACGCGGTGCTCCAGCTGGCCGACGTGCAGGCCAAGCTCAACGCCGCCGGTGTCGAAGTCCTGGGCGGCACGCCGCAGGTGCTGGCCGACTTCATGAGGAACGACAACCAGCGTTATGGCGGCCTGGCCAAAGAGCTGAACATCAAGGCCGACTGAGGCCATGCCGGCCGCGCAACAACGGCGCCCGAATTTCCTGCTGTTCGTCACCGACCAGCACCGGGCCGACCACCTGGGTTGTTACGGCAACGCCGATGTGCGCACGCCGCATATCGACGCACTGGCCGCGGCCGGTTGCCGTTTCGACGATTTCCACGTCGCCACGCCGATCTGCCAGCCCAACCGGGCCTCGCTGATGACCGGGCGGCTGCCCAGTGCGCACGGCCTGCGGATGAACGGGCAGGAGTTGTCGCTGGGCGAACGCACCTTTGTCCAGACCCTGCGTGAGGCGGGTTGGTGCACGGCGCTGGTGGGCAAGTCGCATCTGCAGAACATCACGACCGCGCCCACGGCCTGGCCTGGCGCAGGCCAGCGCCTGCCGCATGAGGCGTTCACGCCGTTTCCCGGCCGGTACGGCCAGGAGGTCTGGAAACGCTGGGAAGACGATCCGCGCTTCGAGCTGGAGTTGCCGTATTACGGCTTCGAGCAGGTGGTGCTGACCATCGGGCACGGCGACCAGCAACATGGCCATTGGCGCCGCTGGTTGCGTTCCCAGGTGGCCGACGCCGAGCGCCTGATCGGACCGCAGAACGCCATTCCCACGCCCGGTCTGCAACTCGGCCTGCTCGGCCAGGCCTGGCGTACCCGCGTGCCCGAGGAACTGCATCCGACGCGTTTCATCGCCGAGCAGACCTGCGACATGCTGGCGCGCCTGGCGCAAGGCGACGGTGCGCCGTTCTTCCTGCAGTGTTCGTTCCCGGACCCGCACCATCCGTTCACGCCGCCCGGCCGGTACTGGGACATGTTCCGGCCCGAAGACGTATCGCTGCCCGCGACCTTCGGCGCCGAACTGGTCGACCCGCCGCCGGCGCTGGCCTACCTGCGCGAGCAACGCAGGGCCAACCCGGGCTTCCGGCCGGCATTTGGCAGTTTCGCCTGCAGCGAACAGGAGGCCCGCGAGGCGATTGCGCTGAACCATGGCAACCTGGCCCTCATCGACGACGGCATCGGCCGCGTGCTCGCGCAGTTGCAGGCACTGGGGCTGGACGACAACACCGTGGTCATGTTCACCAGCGACCATGGCGACCTGCTGGGCGACCGCGGGCTGATGTTCAAGGGTGGCCTGCACTACCCGGCGCTCACCCGTGTGCCGTTCATCTGGCGCGACCCGGCCGCGGTACCGGCGCAGCGCACGTCGGTTGCGTTGGCACAGACCATCGACATCGCCCCGACCGTGCTGGCGCGCGCCGGCCTGGCCCCGTCCAACGGCATGCAGGGTCTGGCGTTGCAGCCGGTGCTGGCCGGCGACACGTCCGGGGTGCGCCAGCGCCTGCTGATCGAGGAAGAAAGCCAGCGCAGCGACTTCGGCATGGACCGGCGCCTGCGCATGCGCACCCTGCGCGATGGGCAATACCGCCTGACCCTCTATGACGGCCAGGACTGGGGCGAACTGGTCGACCTGCAGCAAGACCCGCTGGAGTTGCGCAACCTGTGGAACGACGCGTCCGCGCGCGCGGTGCGTGGCGCGTTGGCGGAGCAGCTGGCGCGGGAGATGCTGGCTGCGGCGGACACCAGCCCATATCCGGGCGCGGCAGCCTGAGGGTTGGCGGCTTGCACGACACCGGGCGGGCCACCTACACTGGTCCGATGACCCGCAACACCCGCACGATCCCCTCCAACGTCAGCCCGGAGGCCGCCGCCTTGCTCGAGCGTGCCTATGCCATCGACAGCGACGCGGCCTCGCGTGCGTTGTATCGCGACTGGGCCGAGACGTACGACGCGACCATGCTCGACGGCCTGCGGTACCGATCGCCCGCGCTCGTGGCGGCCTTGCTGGGCGAATACCTGCCGGATCGCACGGCGCAGGTACTCGACGTCGGCTGCGGTACGGGGCTCGCGGGCCAGTCGCTGGCGGAACTGGGGTTCGAGCTCATCGACGGCATGGACATCTCGCCAGAGATGATGCAGGTCGCGGCGCGGCGCGGCGTGTACCGGCACTTCATCGCGGCCGACCTGAACCAGCCGCTGGACATGCCCGATGCGCATTACGACGGCGCCAGCTGCAGCGGCACGTTCACGCACGGACATGTCGATGCGCGGTGCCTGGACGAGTTGTTCCGCATCCTGCGACCGGGTGCGCCGTTCGCGTTCACCGTCAAGCACGAGGTCTGGGGGCCACTCGGCTTCAAGGACGCGTTGCAACGCCTGGTGGCCGAGGGCCGCATCACCGAGTCCGCATTCCGGCTCGACCGGCATTACGACAGTTCCGAGCAGCCCGACGGGGTTTTCTGCGTCTATCGGCGCACCTGACGGTGCCCTTGCGCGCAGCGGGGCACCGCCGCGCCGGCCGCGGATCGACCCGGACCCACTGCGCGTTTGTTAAGCTCGCAGCTTGATCGATCAACCCGCGCGTCGCCGAGGCGCGCCAGAACAAGAGACATGACCACTTCCACCGAGCCGGACGCGTCCGGCGCCCCGGTTCGTCGCTTCACCGACCCCGACTACCAACCGCAGGCGGCCACGCTGGGCGAACTGCGCGATCACATCGACGCGCTCGACGCGCAGATCGTCGCCTTGCTGGCCGAGCGTGCCTTGTGTGTGCGTGACGCCACCCGCTTCAAGCGCGACGCATACCAGGTCTCGGCTCCCGCGCGACAGGCGCAGGTGTTCGCCAAGGTGCGCGCACTCGCGCAGCCGCATGAAGACCGGTTCCCGGGCCTGGCCGACATCGTCGAGTCGACCTACCGTACCCTGGTGGCTGGCTTCATCGCCGGCGAAGACCGCTTTTTCCACGCAACCGAAAGGATTCCTTCCTGATGAACACCCTGACCCGCAAACCCCTGGCCACCTTGCTCAAAGCAGTGGCCATCGTGTCCGTGGCGCTGGCCGGCGCCACCGCTACGGCACAGTCCGACTGGCCGAACAAGCCGATCCGCATCGTCGTTCCGTATGGCGCGGGTTCGTCGCCCGACGTCATCGCCCGCCTGATGGGTGACAAGCTCGGCGCCAAGCTGGGCCAACCCGTCATCGTCGAGAATCGTGCCGGAGCCGGCGGCAACACGGGTACCGGTGCGGTGGCCAAGGCCGCTGGCGACGGTTACACCTATGTCATCAGCACGAACGGCCCCTTGGTCTACAACACGGTGCTGTATCCCAACCTCAACTACGACCCGTTCAAGGAACTGCGCCCGGTCGTGCTGGCCGGCGGCCAACCCAACGTGTGTGCGGTGCGCGCCGATTCCGGCATCCAATCGATCAAGGACCTGGTCGCGGCGATGAAGAAGGAGCCTGGCAAGTTCAATTTCGCCTCCACCGGTGTCGGCAGCCTGTCGCAACTGGGCGTGGAACTGCTCAAGGTCAAGACCGACACCTATGCGGTGCACATCCCGTACGCATCCTCGCCGCTGGCCGTGCTGGCCGTGCTGCAGGGTGACGTGCAGTTTGCCTGTGTGCCCGGCGTGGCGGTGATGCCGCACGTGAAAAGCGGCAAGCTGCGCGCCCTGGCCGTGTCCACGGCCAAGCGCAACAGCATGATGCCCGAGGTTCCGACGATGAAGGAAGGTGGCCTGCCCGAGATCGAAAACCTGGCCTGGATGGCGCTGATGACGCCGAGCGGCACGCCCGACGGCATCGTGCAGCGCATGAACCAGGAAATCAACACCATCCTGCAGATGCCCGACGTGAAGGAAAAGCTCAACTCCTATTTCATGGAGCCCATTGGCGGTTCGCCGCAGGACCTGGCCGCCTTCATGCAGACCGAACTGCGCGTGATGACGCCGGTGATCAAGCGCACCGGCGTGAAGGTCGACTGAGGCGCACGCAGGAACGGGGTGGCTGGGAGCTGCACGGCTCGGCAACGACCGGCTCAGAGGATCCGGGCCAGGGTCAGTCCGTCGCTGAACGGCAACATCGACACGTCGACGCGCGGGTCGTGGTGCAGCTTGGTGTTGAGCGCCTGCAGCGCCAGCGTGTCGGCATCGCCAGGTGCGGCTGGTTCGGCGACGGCACCGTTCCACAAGGTGTTGTCGATGGCGATCAGGCCGCCGCTGCGCACCAGCTTCAGGCAGCGCTCGTAATAGGCGTCGTAGCCGGTCTTGTCGGCGTCGATGAAGGCGAAGTCGTAACGACCCGCCTCGCCGGCGGCCAGCCGGGCGTCGAGCGTATCCTGTGCGGGCGCCAACTGCAGGTCGATCTTGTGCGCCACGCCGGCCTGGTCCCAGAACGGCTTGCCGACGCGGGTATAGGCGTCGCTGATGTCGCAGGCCAGCACCGTGCCGTCGTCGGGCAACGCCAGCGCGACGCTCAAGGCGCTGTAGCCGGTGAACACGCCGATCTCGATGGTGTGGCGCGCGCCCAGCAGGCGCACCAGCATGGCCATGAACTGGCCCTGTTCGGGCGCGATCTGCATGCCGGCGTGTGCATGGGTGCGGGTCGCGTCGCGCAACGCGGCCTGTGCTGGATGTTCGCGCAGGGAATGGTCTAGCAGATACTGGTACAGCCTGTCGGTGACCTGAAGTACGCGGTGGGTCATGGGTGGGGTGTTTCCTGCGCGCGTGTCGTCAGTCCAGCGGCCGTGTCAGGTAGACACCTTCACGACCGACGATGGCCACGCGCGCCGGCATGAAGATGGTGCAGTCGTCGCATGGTGCGCGGATCTCCAGGTCTCCGTCGGTGGCGATCAACGCGTCCTTGGCAAAGGTCTCGAACCCGACCACCGGCCGCGTGAAGGCGAAGGCTTCGGTGGCGATGACGTGGGTTCGCAGCAGCTCGAAGCGGCGCGGTGTTGCTGATTGGACCGGCGCTCGCTCGACCAGGCCGAAGTGGCCGAGAAAGTCATAGGCGACCGCGACCGCGAGGTCGGCGCTGGCCTGCTTGAAATGCTGGCCGCATTCGACCACCATGGCCGCGCCCGGCCCGTCGGCGTGGCCGTGGCGGCCATGCTGGATCAGCGGTGTTCCCGACCCGAGTCCGCGTGGCATGACCAGGTGCACGCCCGGTCGTGGCAAGGCGTTGGCCACGGCGCTGTTGCGTTCGAAATGCGGGTAGACCCAGAACGGCACCACGTCCTGGCTGGTCGAGTGGATGTCCAGGATATGGTCGGCCGCGGCCACCGCCGGTCGCATCACGCGTGCGCGCTGCAGTTCGACACTGTCCTCGTTGCCATCGAGCCAGTCGCCGGACCAGATGCGGTTCAGGTTGTGCGTGATCTGGCGGCTGGTGAACGGATCCTCGGGGTCGAAGCTCTCGTAGGCCGCGACGTTGGCGAAGCTCACGGTCAGCGTGCCGATCTTCGGCCGCACGCCGGTGTCGAGCAGGTGGCAGGCCGCCACCATGCCGCAGAACTCATTGCCGTGGGTCAGCGCGTTGATCATCACGTGCGGGCCCGCCACACCGGAGTCGAAGCGGTGTACGTAGTCGATGCCGGTGTTGCCGCTGCGGTAGGCGGACAGGTCGCGGGGCAAGACCTCGAAGGTGCTGGAATCGTCGGGCATGCAGTCTCCGGTGATGGGGCATGACAGTCTACGTCGTGATCGGCACACCCTGGCGCGCGTCGCGCGGCCAATAGTCATACGATACTATGGTTCTCCCTAATGCCAAGACGGTGTCGAGCCGTTAGCCTTGTGGCTTTCGTGGCCGCGCCGGCCGCATCCCACACAAGGAGGCTCCCATGTTCACCCGTACCCGTCGCTCGTTCGTTGCCCAGGCCGCCGGAGTTGCCGCTGGCCTGGCCATGGCCGTCGCTGCCATGCCGTCGATGGCCCAGAATTACCCGACGCGCCCGATCACCATGGTCTGCCCCTGGGGTGCCGGTGGCGGCACCGACGCCACCGCCCGCATCATCGCCAGCCTGCTCGAGAAGGAGCTCGGCCAGCCGGTGACGGTGGTCAATCGCACCGGTGGCAGCGGTGTCGTCGGGCACTCGGCCATTGCCGCCGCGGCTCCGGACGGCTACACCATCGGCGTGGCCACGGTCGAGATCGGCATGATGCACTGGCAAGGCCTGACCGAGCTGACCGGCACGTCCTATACCCCGATCGGCCTGGTCAACGCCGACCCCGCCGGCGTGCAGGTGCGCAACGAGTCGCCCTACAAGACCATCCAGGACCTGCTGGCCGCGATCAAGGCCAATCCTGGCAAGCTCAAGGCCTCGGGCACGGGCCAGGGCGGCATCTGGCACCTGGCCATCGCCGGCTTGCTGCGCGACCAGAAGATCGATCCGGCCACCGTGCCCTGGGTGCCGAGCAATGGCGCCGCCCCCGGCCTGCAGGACATGATCGCCGGCGGCGTCGACCTGGCGCCGGTGTCCCTGCCCGAGTCGCGTTCGCTGATCGACGCGGGCAAGGTGCGCAGCCTGGCCATCATGTCCGAAGAGCCGGCCGCGTTGTACCCGAACGTGCCCACGCTCAAGAAGGCCATCGGCAGCGACTGGACCATGGCGGCCTGGCGCGGCATCGTCGCTCCCAAGGGCATTCCCGCCGACGTGCGCGACAAGCTGGCCGCCGCGATCAAGAAGATCGCCGCGAGCAAGGAGTTCAACGAGTTCATGTCCAAGCAAGGGTATGGCGTGATCTACAAGGCTCCCGATGACTTCGCCGCATTCATGGCCAAGTCCGACAAGGAACTGGGCGCGACCATGAAGGCCGTCGGCCTGATCAAGTAAGCGTCCACGTCCTGCACGCCACCGGGCACACCATCTGCCGATGAAACTCAACGACGCGGTTTTCGGTCTGCTGCTCCTGGTGCTCGGGGGCGTGGTGTTGTTCATCGTGCGGGACTACCCGTCGATTCCCGGCCAGCAGGTCGGCCCGGATCTGTTCCCGGGTCTGATCGCCGTCGGCCTGTGCATCGGCGGCTGCATGCTGCTGGTGCGTGGCTGGCGCGTACGTGCGACGGTGCCCTGGCTGCAGATGGGTGACTGGGTCCGCTCGCCGCGCCACGTGCTGGCGCTGGTGCTGCTGATCGGCTCGGTGCTGTTCTACATCCTGGTGTCCCAGCAACTGGGTTTCCTGTTGACGGCCGTGCCGATCCTGGCCATCTTGTTCCGGGTGCTGCAGGTGCCGCTGGGGCGCTCGGTGCTGATTGCCGTGATCGCGTCGCTGGTCATCCATTTCGCGTTCTACAAGCTGATGCGCGTCCCGTTACCCTGGGGCGTGCTGGAACAGTATGCGTGGTGATGTCCCGGCCGCGGTGGCCGTCTCGAACCGGGTAGAAGCACGATGATGGACGCCGTTGCGCAGGCCTTCGGGATGGTGCTCGATCCCTACACCTTGATGGTGATGGTGATCGCCGCCTGTTACGGCCTGTTCGTGGGCTCGGTGCCCGGGCTGACGGCGACCATGGCCACGGCCCTGCTGGTGCCGGTGACCTTCTTCATGGCGCCGATTCCGGCTGTCGCCGCCATCGTCACCGCGACCGCGATGGCGATCTTCTCGGGCGACATTCCCGGTTGCCTGCTGCGGATTCCCGGCACGCCGGCTTCCGCGGCCTACACCGACGAAGCTTATGCGATGACCCGCAAGGGCGAAGCCGAGAAGGCGCTGGGTGCGAGCCTGGTGTTCTCGGCCATCGGTGGTCTGTTCGGCACGGCCGTGCTGATCGTCGCGGCGCCGGCGCTGGCCGAGTTCGCGTCGCGTTTCAGTTCCTTCGAATATTTCTGGCTCGTATTGCTGGGCCTGACCTGCGCCGTCTTCATCACGTCGTCGGCGCCGCTCAAGGGCCTGATCACGCTGTTCCTGGGCCTGATGGTGTCCTGTGTCGGCCTGGGCAATCCGGCCGGGTATCCGCGCTTCACGTTCGGCAGCACCGAGACCATGGCCGGCATCGGCATGATCCCGATGATGATCGGCATGTTCGCGTTCTCCGAGATCATCCGCTACGTGGTCGATACCAAGCCGCCCGGCGAAGTCGTGGTGGAGAAGGTCGGCAACGTGCTGCGGGGCCAGTGGCAACTGGCAAAGCAATACCCGGTGCAGATCCTGCGCGGCAGCACCCTGGGTACGGCGGTCGGGGCCTTGCCGGGCGCGGGTGCCGACATCGCGGCCTGGATGTCGTATGCGATGAGCAAGAAATTCTCCAGGGAGCCGGAGAAATTCGGCACCGGCCACCCGGAGGGCATCGTCGAGTCGGGTGCGGCCAACAACAGCGCGCTGGCCGGCTCCTGGATTCCGGCGCTGGTGTTCGGCATTCCGGGCGACTCGATCACGGCCATCATCATCGGCGTGCTCTACATGAAGAACATGAACCCGGGGCCGTCGCTGTTCACGAACAACCCGCAGAACATCTACGCCGTGTTCCTGATCTTCATCCTGGCCAACCTGATCATGATTCCGCTGGGCATCCTGTGCATCAAGGCCGCGCGGCGCATCCTGAAGGTGCCGCGCAACATCCTGATGCCGATCATCCTGTTGTTCTGCATGGTCGGCACCTTCGCGATCAACAACACGGCATTCGGTGTCGGCGTGATGCTGGTCGCCGGCGTCGTCGCCTATGTGCTCGAGGCCAACGACTTCCCGATCGCGCCGGCCATCCTGGGGGTCGTGCTCGGCACCATGCTGGAGGAAAACTTCATCACCTCGATGATCAAGGCCGACGGCAACATGCTGGCCTTCTTCGAGCGGCCGATCGCCGCCACGCTGGCGGTGGTGACCATCCTGGTCTGGACCTTGCCGGCCGTGCTGGCACTGCTGCGGCGCGGCCGCACGCAGGCCGCCTGACCGGGCGATCGATCCGCTGGCGTCGTCTGCGTCAGCGCTTGAGCTGGCGCGCCAGTTCGGCGCAGTGGTCGCGCGGTGCCAGCGCGGGCGTCTGCCACACCAGGTCCGATGCCAGTGCCGCCTCGGCGCTGGGCGCGCCGGCCACAGCCAGCACCGTGCGCACCCGCAGCGACGTCGGCAGATGCGTAGGCACCCCGCGGTCGCGCAACACATGGCCACCACCGGCGACCAGCACCACGACCTTGCCCGGCGACACCGCGTCCCGCACGGCGGCGGCCATGCTGGCGTCACGGGCCAGCTGGACGCGCACCATCGGCATCAGGCGCTCGCCGGGCAACAGGTCGCAGTGACCAAGGCGGATCGCCTCACGCTGGCGATCCAGCGCCGAGGGCATCAGGTGCCGGTCCAGCGCGGCGTCGGACATCGCCTCGCGCATCGCCGTGCGCGGCAGGTTCGCGCCCAGCACCGGCACACCCTGGCGCACCGCCGCCATCACGACCGGCGCATACCGGTCCCAGGGCCAGCCCGCGGTGTTCCAGCGCAGGGCCTGCTGCACCTGCTCCGGGGTCGCGTCGCCCGCCAGCGGCGCGGTACTGGTGCCGCGTTCGGCCATCTCCAGCACCAGGGCGCTCAGTTGACCGCGCTGCGCCAAAGACTCGACCAGCGCGCGCTGGAGTTGCTGGTGCGCGGGCGCGTCGTGTTGTTCGCCGATCAGGATGGCGTCGGCCGGGAGCAGGGCGTCCAGCCGTGCCTGCACCGGTCCGACGGGATCGTGGGCACACGCGCCCAGGGCCACCACCAGCAGTGCAACGAGCAGGGGCCCGGCCGCGGTGCGCCTCGGACGATGGTGGTGTGCGGGCGGACCCAAATCGATCGCCGTCGGCCGTGGCTCAGTGCATCACGACCGGAGTGTGGGCCAGGCTGGCATAACCTTCGAGCGTGTCCTCGACCTCTTCCTGGGTTGGCGTGCTCGCCTGCCAGGCCATGATCTGCTGCTGGAACATCTCGGCCCATGATCCGTCGAGATAGATTTCCTTGCCCGAACGTTTGTCGATGATCTCGAACCCGTGGCGCGGCATCTCGGGGATGGCCGGTGGTGCCAAGTCCCGGGCGGATGCGTTGTCGGCGTCGGCCTCGCGCGGCGCCATCTCCGGCGCATTGGCCAGCATGTGGTTCACGCAGAAGCTGTCCGAGTCGTACAAGGTGTGCATGGTGTCATTGTGCGGTGGCTTGAATTACCTTGCAGTTGGGAGCTTTCGCGGGGATTTCAAGGTGGTACCGACTTGGCAGCAGCACGCTGACAGTCGGTCAGCTTGCGAGTCTGCCAAGCCCGATCGAACGCGATCGCCTGTTTGCTGAGGTCATGTGTCCATCCATCTGCAGCCGGACGGAAGTTTGCAGCGGCCGTGCAAGCGATCAATACGAATCGCCGAGCGACGCTCCAATTTAGGAACGGCTCGCATCGGACCGGCCGTTGGGAACGGCATTTGACGGTGTGCAATCAGGCAGCATTTCCTTCGACACGAAAGCCCACTATCGGAATGGCGCGGAACGTCAAACACATGGACGCCGCTGAGACTTCGCGTTCCTTGGCGGGTGTTGCCAGGCAAGCATGTGTTGTCGCTACATGTTAGCGCCACAGTAATACTGACCCACTGCGCCAAAGTAAAAGTGACCCACCTGGGCGAGGATGACGGCTTTTTTG
>JAPWHR010000020.1 GCA_027214345.1 Comamonadaceae bacterium G21597-S1 | reverse complement strand
CCCCCCCCCCCCGCCCCCCCCCCCCCCCCCCCCCCCCCCCCCCCCCCCCCCCCCCCCCCCCGCCCCGGCGGGGCGGGGCGCCCCGCGCCCCCCCTAACCCCGCCGGCCGGCGGCCCCCCCCCCCCCCCGGGGGACATGAGCGGAGCAGAGCTCCCCGCCCGCCTGATCGCACTACAACGCCGCAAAAAGGCACATCACCGAATCGCACGACAACGCCGGAAAAGAGCACCCGACCAAATCGCACCACAACGTTGCTAGAAGGCATCTCACCCAATCAGCCAATTACGCAACAGGAAGGAGGAAGGCAAATCGCCTGACATGCACCACACCATGTCCAAGCGTGTACGTCCGCGGGGAAGGCCTCAAGCCACGATGACCTGCGCCACCGCCTCCGCGACCCGGATGCCGTCGACACCGGCGGACAGGATGCCGCCCGCATAACTGGCACCTTCGCCGGCCGGATACAAACCCTGCACGTTCAGGCTCTGGTAGTCGTCGCCCCGCGTGATACGCACCGGCGACGAGGTCCGTGTCTCGACCCCGGTCAACACCGCATCCGGCATGTCGAAACCCTTGATCTTGCGTCCGAACGCCGGCAAGGCCTCGCGAATCGCGTCGATGGCGTAGGCGGGAAGCGCCGCACCCAGGTCGCCCGGCAAAACGCCGGGCTTGTACGACGGCTCGACCGTGCCCAGCGCCGTGGACGGCCGCGCCGCCAGGAAGTCGCCGACCCGCTGGCCCGGCGCCTGGTAATTGCTGCCGCCGAGCCGGTAGGCGCGCGACTCGAGTTCGCGCTGCAGCACCACGCCGGTGAGCGGATGCGAGGCCATCGTGGCGTCGTCCACCGGCACGTCGTCACCCAGCGCCGCACGCATCCGGGCGACGTCGCGCGGATAGTCCTGCGGATCGATGCCCACGACGATGCCCGCGTTGGCATTGCGCTCGTTGCGCGAATACTGGCTCATGCCATTGGTCACCACCCGCCCCGGCTCCGACGTGGCGGCCACCACGGTGCCGCCGGGGCACATGCAGAAGCTGTAGACCGAGCGGCCGTTGCCGGCGTGGTGCACGAGCCGGTACTCGGCGGCGCCGAGCGCCGGATGGCCGGCATGGCGGCCCCAGCGTGCGCGGTCGATCAGGCCTTGCGGGTGTTCGATGCGAAAGCCGATCGAGAACGGCTTGGCCGCCATCGACACGCCGCGCCGGTACAACATCACGAAGGTATCGCGCGCGCTGTGGCCCAGCGCCAGCACGACCTGGCGCACCGGCAGCTCGCGCGTCACGCCGGTGGCCTGGTCCAGCACACTGAGCGCGCGTACGCGCCGCGTGCGGCCCTGGTCGTCGGGCGGGGCGTCTTCCAGCAGCAGGTCGGTCACGCGCTGCTCGAAGCGGATCTCGCCGCCCAGCGCAATGATCTGCTCGCGCATGTTCTCGACCACCTTGACCAGCTTGAAGGTGCCGATATGCGGATGCGCCTCGACCAGGATCTCCTCGGGCGCGCCGGCCTTGACGAACTCGGTCATCACCTTGCGTCCGAGATACCGCGGATCCTTGATCTGGCTCCACAACTTGCCGTCGGAGAAGGTGCCGGCGCCGCCTTCGCCGAACTGCACGTTCGACTCGGGGTCCAGCACCGACTTGCGCCACAGGCCCCAGGTGTCCTTGGTGCGCCGGCGCACCGTGCGGCCACGTTCAAGCACGATCGGGCGCAGTCCCATCTGGGCCAGCAGCAATGCGGCGAAGATGCCGCACGGGCCGAAGCCCACGACGACCGGGCGCTCGCCGTCCTGCACCGCGGGCGCGCCCGCCGGCCACTGGCGCACCAGCCGGTACACCATGTCGGGCGTCTGGCCCACATGCGGTTTGCCGGCCATCTTGAGCAACAACGCCGGCTCGGAGCCGGCATCGCGCAGCGTGACGTCGACGATGTAGACGAACTGCAGCTGGGCCTTGCGCGCGTCCACGCTGCGCTTGAACACATCGATCGCGCGCACCGCCTCGTCCGCCAGGCCGAGCGTGTCCAGCACCAGCCGATCGAGCTGCGCGCGCGTGTGCTCCAGCGGCAGCTTGAGCTCGGTCAGCCGGATCATTCCGAGGGCAGGAAACCTTCGATCGACAGATAACGCTCGCCGGTGTCGTAGTTGAACCCGAGGATGCGGTCGCCCGCCGGCAGCTCGGGCAGCTTCTGCGCGATCGCCGCCAGCGTGGCGCCCGAGGAGATGCCCACCAGCATGCCTTCTTCGCGCGCACAGCGCCGCGCCATCTCGCGCGAGGGCTCGGGCTCGACCTGGATCACGCCGTCGAGCAGTTCGGTCTTGAGGTTGGCCGGGATGAAGCCCGCGCCGATACCCTGGATCGGATGCGGCGACGGCGCACCGCCGGAGATCACCGGCGAGGCCGCCGGTTCGACGGCGAACACCTTGAGCTGCGGCCATTGCGCCTTGAGCACCTGGGCACACCCGGTGATGTGACCGCCGGTGCCGACGCCGGTGATCAGCACGTCCAGTCCCTGCGGAAAATCGAGCAGGATCTCCTGGGCCGTGGTCTGCACGTGGGCGTCGATGTTGGCGGGATTCTCGAACTGCTGCGGAATCCAGGCGCCGGGAATGCCCGCGGCGATTTCCTGTGCGCGGGCGATCGCCCCTTTCATGCCTTTCTCGCGCGGCGTCAGGTCGAAGGTCGCGCCATAAGCCAGCATCAGCCGGCGGCGCTCGATCGACATGCTGTCGGGCATCACCAGGATCAGCTTGTAGCCCTTGACGGCGGCCACCATGGCCAGGCCGACGCCGGTATTGCCGGAGGTCGGCTCGACGATGGTCGCGCCGGGCTGGAGCACGCCGCTTTTCTCGGCGGCCTCGATCATCGACAACGCGATGCGGTCCTTGATCGAGCCGCCCGGATTGCTGCGCTCCGATTTGATCCAGACCGTATGCTGGTCGCCGAACAGGCGGTTGATGCGCACATGCGGCGTCTGGCCGATGGTCTGCAGGATGTTGTCGACTTTCATGGTGGCGGCTCCTCGGTTGGGTTGCCCCGCATTCTCTCAGGAGTGGATAATCGGCTCCGTGAAGCCCACCAGACTGTCGCTGGTGCAAGCCCCAGGGTGGATGTCTCGGCATCCGTTCCCGCAAGGCCGACGCCTCTGGCGTCGGGTGGAAACACCGCACTGGAGGAACGTCCGGACTGCACAGGGCAGCGTAGCAGCTAACGGCTGTCCACCGAAAACCGGGCAAGTGTTCGAACGGTTGCGCCGGGCACGCAAGTGCACGGCCAATCGGACGGACGCGGGTCCGGCATAAGGTGAGGATCAGAGCAACAGAGACGAGTCGCCGCAACGGGCAACCTTTGCTGCGGGTGAAACGGGCAATCTCTACGCGCAGCAATACCAAATAGGCACATGTTGGGACGCGCAGTTCGCTGCGCCCCCTACCCGGGGCCCCCGGGGTGTGTGCGGGTAGGTAGCACCGAGCCGTCGGGTGACCGGCGGCCCAGATAAATGGCAGTCACATGGCGGGCAACCGCCATGCACAGAATCCGGCTTATCGGTGGGCTTCACACATTTTTTCCCCAGGGCACGGTGCTCCGCCGGCAGCCGTGACCATGAACAGGAGCCAGTCACATGACCAGCGACCATGCAGTTCCCGACATCCGCGGCTTTCACGCGCACGTCTATTTCGGCCCCGACACGCTGGAGCAGGCACGCGCCTTGTGCGAACAGGCCGCACAGGCGTTTCCCCAGCTCAAGATGGGACGGGTCCACGAACGCCCGGTCGGGCCGCATCCGGACTGGAGTTGCCAGCTGGCGTTCAAGCCGGAACTGTTCGGCAGCGTGATCCCCTGGCTGGCGCTGCGCCGGGGCGCGCTGGTGGTGTTCATCCACCCGATCACCAACAACGATCTGGTCGACCACCGGGACCGGGCGATGTGGATGGGAGCGGTGCGGCCGCTGGACCTGTCGGTGCTCGGCACCGGCGCCGGCAGCTTCGACCTGTAGCGCACCTGCCCGGCCGCTTGTCAGTTGCCGGCGCCCATGCTCTCGATGCGCTGCACGTGGGCCAGCAAGGAGCGCTTGGCGACCGGCCACATGCGTGGGGGCACGTCGTCATACGCATGTTGCACCCAGTCGTCCAGCGTGCCGCCGGGATGGGCCTGCATCACGCCCAGGATCTTGGCCTCGCGCCGGAGCCGGTGCGCCTTGAGCGCGGCAATGGCGTGCACGGCCTGGCCGATCACGTAGCCGTGCGCCGGCGCTATGAACGCGATGCCGTGCGCGGCGCAAGCCGCGGTGAGCTTGTCCAGCGATTCCAGATAGGCATTCATGTCGCCGTCGGGCGGGTCGATCACGGTGGTGCTGCCGTTGAGCACATGGTCGCCGCTGAACAGCAGGCCGTCCTGCACCAGCACCAGGCACAGGTGGTTGGCCGCATGCCCCGGCGTGTGGATCACCCGCAGGCTATGCACGGGCGCGCCGTCGGCCGCGGCCAGATGCAGTTCCTCGCCGTCGGCCAGTTCCCGCTCCGGCGTGAAGTCGCTGGCCGCGCGCGCGGTGTCGGCGCTGGGCAGGCCCAGGATCGGTGGCCGCGGATCGCACAGGGCCTGCAGCGGCCGCGCGCCGGGGAAATGGTCCGGATGCGAGTGGGTGCACACGATCATCCGGATCTGGCCGCCGGCCGCACGCCACAGACGCTCGACGTGTTGCGGATCCGCCGGCCCCGGATCGATCACGATGAAACCCGTGGCCGGGTCGCCGACCAGGTAGCTGTTCGTGCCCGGGCCGGTCATGGCTCCCGGATTGGGTGCCGTCAGGCGCTGGACATTGCGCAGCAAGGGCACCGGCTGCAGCGACTGCCAGTCCAGGTGGTGCACGATCTGCCCGTCCGGCGATACCAGCGCAAGCTCGCCGTACGGATGCTCGTGTTCCATGTAGCGCTCCTCCTTGCCCGCCAGCCAGCCGCCGCGCGGGCAACTGGACCACAATGGCTGCTCGTTCTGCGCACAGGCCTGCAGCAGCGCATCGACGTCGGCAAAGGCCGACAGCCGCTGCAAGGTGCGGATGGTCGGGAAGATCATGAAAAACGCGCCCGCCGCATGGCGCTCCAGCGCGTCGGCCGGACGCACCCATCGGGGTTCGAACTGCTCGGTCTCGTCGGCCACCGGCTCCTGGCCGTCAGGCATGCGCGCGACCAGAAAGGGCACGTCGAAACGCCGCGGCAGGTCGCGGTCGGTGACCCAGTGTGCGAGCACGAACACCGCGTCGGCGGCCAGTTCCAGCCCGCGGGCCGCGCACTGTTCGGCAAAGGGCGCGTTGCGATCCAGCGCGGCCAGCGTGGCGGCGTCGAGCCAGCGGCCGTCGGGCCGGCGGGCCAGCACGATGCCCAGTTCCTCGAAGCTCTCGCGGATCGCCGCGATCGCCTGGGTCACCTGCAGATCGCCCTGCCCCGGCCGTCGCCGCGCCAGATGGTGGGCGGCGGCGTCCGCGGCGTCGATGCCGCCGCCGGGGAACACATAGGCGCCGGGCGCGAAGCTGGCGTTGGGCGAGCGGCGCGTCATCAGCACCTCGACGCCCTGCGCGCCGTCGCGCAGTAACAACACGGTTGCGGCCGGCCGCAACGGCGCCGGCTCACGTTGGGAATGCAGCAATTGGCTGGGTCGGACCATGGCGCATTGTGCCGCCAACCGAGCCGCTCGCGCGCATCGCCGACGTGCGCACATGCACCGGCACGGCAGCGGACGGCCCGTGGGTTCGGGGGATAATCCCGCGATGCGAATCCCGTTCACCAAGATGCAGGGCGCCGGCAACGACTTCGTCGTGCTGGATGAAACCCGCACCGTGCTGGGATTGTCCCCCGCGCAATACCGCTTCCTGGGCGACCGGCATTTCGGCGTCGGCGCCGACCAGATCCTGAGCGTGCGCGCCGCGCCCGGACCGCAATACGACTTCGAATACGTGATCCACAACGCCGACGGGCAGCAGGTCGAGCATTGCGGCAACGGCGCGCGCTGCTTCCTGGCCTATGTGCGCGCGCACGGCATGACCGACAAGGACGCGGTCACCGTCAAGACCATGAACCGGGTCCTCACGCTGCAGCGCCAGCCCGATGACCGGGTCACCGTCGACATGGGCGCCCCGGTGTTCGACCTGCCAGCCGTGCCCTTCGACCACCGGGGCCTGCAGGCACGGACCGACGGCGCCTGGCAGACCTGGGCCCTGCCCCTGCCCGCCGGCGCGTCCGCGCCGACGGTGCACGTGGCGGTGCTGTCGATGGGCAACCCCCATGCCGTGTGTGTCGTCGACGACGTGGCCCGGGCCGACGTGGCCGGCCTCGGCCCGCTGATCGAACACCATCGCGCGTTCCCGCAACGGGTCAACGCCGGCTTCATGCAGGTGGACAGCCGCGCGTCGATCACCTTGCGGGTATTCGAACGGGGCGCCGGCGAAACCCTGAGCTGTGGCACCGGCGCCTGCGCGGCGGTGGTGGCCGGCATCCGGCTCGGCCTGCTGGACGCGCGCGTCGACGTCGCAACCCGCGGCGGCCGGCTGACGGTGTCGTGGCACGGCGGCAGCAGTGCGGTGATGATGACCGGGCCGGCGCAAACCGTATTTGAAGGCGAAATCGAGATACCCGAAACACCATGACCGACACATTCACCAATCCGATCACCGAAGACGATATCGCCAACTACCTGGCCAACACACCCGATTTCTTCGAGCGCCACGCCGAACTGCTGGCCAGCGTGCACCTGACCAGCCCGCACAGCAAGCGCGCGGTCAGCCTGCAGGAACGCCAGGCCGAGATGCTGCGCGACAAGATCAAGGTGCTCGAGCACCGCCTGATGGACATGATCCGCCATGGCAACGAGAACGCCTTGCTGTCGGACCGCCTGTTGCGTTGGTCGGCCTCGTTGTTCGAGAACACCAGCGCGGCCGCGATTCCGGCCCAGATCGTCGACCATGTGCGCGAGCAGTTTTCGGTGCCGCAGGTCACGATCAAGGTCTGGGGCGTTGCCGAAGCCTACCGCGGCGCCGATTTCGCCACCGGCGTGAGCGAAGACGCCAAGCTGTTCGCGACCTCGCTGTCCGAACCGTTCTGCGGCGTCAACACCGGCTTCGAGGCGGTCACCTGGCTCGCCGAGCCCGCCGCCGCCGCGTCGATCGCGTTGCTGCCGCTGCGCGACACCCGCGCCGGCGCGATGCAGCCGGCATTCGGCATGCTGGTGTTGTCGTCGCCCGACGGGCAGCGCTACAACAGCGGCATGGGCACGGATTTCCTGCAACACGTCGCCGACATCGCCAGCGCGGCCCTGGGGCGCCTGCGCCAGGACTGACGCCCCCTGCACCGCATGGCGCCGCAGCAGCCCGACGACCCTGCCGCCGGCCGTGCGGCGCCTGCCCCCGATCCACTGGTCGCGCGGTATCTGGAACATGTCCGTGTCGAGAAGCGGCTGGCCGAGCGGACCGTCACGCTCTACACCTCCGACCTGGCCCGCTTGTCCGATCTGGCGCGCGAAGCCGGCGTCGCCCTGCTGCAGGTGCAGAGCCCGCATGTGCGGCGCTGGGTGGCGCAGATGCACAGCCGGGGCCGCAGCCCGCGCGGCATCGCGCTGATCCTGTCCGGCTGGCGTGGCTTCTATCACTGGCTCGGGCGCCAGGCGCTGGTCAGCGCCAATCCGGTGCAGGACGTGCACGGACCCAAGGCGGCCAAGCCGCTGCCCAAGGCCTTGAGCGTCGACGACGCGGTGCGCCTGGCCGGTTTCCAGGATGCCGACGCCGACCCCTGGCTGGAGGCCCGTGACGCGGCCATCGTCGAACTGCTGTACGGCGGCGGCCTGCGCGTCGGCGAACTGGTCGGGCTGGACACCACGGCCGGTCCCCGGGCACGCGGCTGGCTCGACCTGGCAGAGGGCGAGGCCCATGTGCTGGGCAAGGGGTCGAAACGGCGCACGGTGCCGATCGGCGCACAGGCGGTGCGAGCGGTGCAGGCCTGGTTGGCACAGCGCGACGCGACCGGCCGCGCCGGCACCGAGCCCGCCTTGTTCATCGGCCGCCGTGGCAGCCGGCTCAGCGCCCAGTCCGTCTGGCAACGCCTGCAACGCCGCAGCCAGCGCAGCGGCCTGGCCACGCCGGTCCATCCGCACATGTTGCGCCACTCGTTCGCCAGCCACGTGCTGCAGTCCAGCAGCGACCTGCGCGCGGTGCAGGAACTGCTGGGCCA
The DNA here is from genome assembly GCA_027214345.1 of Comamonadaceae bacterium G21597-S1. GTDB lineage: Bacteria > Pseudomonadota > Gammaproteobacteria > Burkholderiales > Burkholderiaceae_C > CAISIP01. The sequence continues at coordinate 75,238 of JAPWHR010000020.1, read as the reverse complement.
CGCCAACATCAGCACCACGCAGGTCTATACCCGACTCGATTTCCAGCACCTGGCCAAGGCCTACGACGCCGCGCATCCGCGCGCCCGGCGCAAGGACCCGCCCCGCTGACGCCAGCCCGGCACCGGGCGGCGGAGACGCAGGCCGCACAATCGGTACCATGAAAGTCCTGCGTCTGCACCCCGGCAAGGAGCGCTCGCTGCTGCGCCGCCACCCCTGGATCTTCGAGTCGGCCATTGCCAAGGGCGGTGGCGACGCGGGCGAGACGGTGCGCGTCGAATCGCACACCGGCGAATTCCTGGCCTGGGCGGCGTTCAGCCCGCACTCGCGCATCCGGGCCCGGGCCTGGAGCTTCGATGCCGACCAGCGTATCGATGCCGATTTCTTCGATGCCGCCTGTGCCACGGCGATCGCGGCACGCAGCCGGTTCGACATCGACAGCGACGCGCTGCGGCTGGTGCATGGCGAATCCGACGGCCTGCCCGGGCTGGTCGTCGATCGCTACGGCGACACGCTGGTGGCGCAGTTCCAGTCGGCCGGCACCGAGCGCTGGAAGCCCGTGCTGGCCGACGCCTTGTTGCGCCACACCGGCACCACACGGCTGTACGAGCGCTCCGACACCAGCAGCCGCAAGCTCGAAGGCCTGGAGCCGGCGACCGGCTGGCTGCGCGGCGACGGACCGCTGGAACTGGAGTTGCGCGAACATGGCTGGCGCCTGGGCCTGAACATCGCGCAGGGCCACAAGACCGGCTTCTACCTGGACCAGCGCGACAGCCGGGCCCGGTTCGCCCGTGCCGCCCGGCACGGGCAGTGGTCCGAGGTGCTCAACTGTTATTGCTACACCGGCGGATTCAGCGTCGCGGCATTACACGGCGGCGCCGGCCACGTGCGTTCGATCGACTCCTCGGCCAGCGCGCTGGCACTGGCGCAGGGAAACCTGGAGCGCAACGGATTTGCATCCAATCGTTACGAACTGATCGAGTCCGACGTCAATGCGGAGCTGCGCCGTTTTGGTGCACAAGGCCGCAGCTTCGACGCCATCGTGCTCGACCCGCCCAAGTTCGCCCCGACCAGCGCCCACGCGGAGCGCGCGGCGCGCGCCTACAAGGACATCAACCGGCTGGCCTTCAAGATCCTGCGCCCGGGGGGAAGCCTGTTCACGTTTTCGTGCTCCGGCGGCATCAGCGTCGACCTGTTCCACAAGATCGTCGCGTCGGCCGGCATCGACGCCGGTGTCGACGGCTACATCATCGGTCACCTCGGTGGTGCACCCGACCACCCGATGACGATCGCGTTTCCGGAGGGCGAATACCTCAAGGGGCTGGTCGTCGTGCGCAAATGAGACCGGGCGCCGGGGCCGGTACACTCCCCACCTTGCCTTTTTGTTTCGACTGGACCACCATGGCCGGTTGTCGAAACCCGATCGCAGACCGTCAGACAGCCAGGAATCCAGCATGAGCCTCATCCCCGCCACCATCCTCACCGGTTTTCTCGGATCGGGCAAGACGACGCTGCTCAAGCGCGTCCTGTCGGAGACCCACGGCCAGAAGATTGCCGTGATCGAGAACGAATTCGGCGAAGAGAACATCGACAACGACATCCTGGTGTCGGACGTCAAGGAGCAGATCATCCAGATGAGCAACGGCTGCATCTGCTGCACCATCCGCGAAGACCTGCGCAGCACGCTGCAGGACCTGGCGGCGAAGAAGCGCCGCGGCGAGCTCGATTTCGAGCGTGTCGTGATCGAGACCACGGGCCTGGCCGATCCGGGACCGGTGGCGCAGACCTTCTTCATGGACGACGAGATCGCCGAGAGCTTCCTGCTCGATTCGATCCTTACGCTGGTGGACGCCAAGCATGCGGCGACCCAGCTCAACGACCGCCAGGAGGCACGACGGCAGGTCGGTTTCGCCGACCAGATCTTCATCAGCAAGACCGACCTGGTCGCCAAGGACGAGGTCGACGCGCTGATGCACCGGCTCAAGCACATGAACCCGCGCGCGCCCCAACAGGCCGTGCATTTCGGCGAAGTGCCGATCAAGGACGTGTTCGACCTGCGTGGCTTCAACCTGAACACCAAGCTGGAGATCGACCCGGACTTCCTGAAGGAAGACGACCACGATCACGCGCACCACGACCATGACCATGGCGAACACTGCGACCATCCGTCGCACCAGCACGAAGGCGGTCACCACCACCACCACGACGACGACGTCAAGAGCTTCGTGTTCCGCTCGGAGCGCGCGTTCGACCCGGCCAAGCTGGAGGATTTCCTGGGCGCGATCGTCAACATCTACGGTCCGCGCATGTTGCGTTACAAGGGCGTGCTGAACATGCAGGGTACCGACCGCAAAGTGATCTTCCAGGGCGTGCACCAGCTCATGGGCAGCGACCTGGGCCCGCAATGGAAACCCGACGAGACGCGCACGAGCAAGATGGTATTCATTGGCATCGACCTGCCCAGGGACATCTTCCTGCAGGGGATGGAGCAATGCCTGGTCTGATGCGCGCGCATCCGGGCTGCAGCGGACTTGCGCATCCACGGCAGCCGTGCAGGCGCGATCTGCGGGAGCCATCTCGATATGGGGGTACACTCGCGCGCCGAAGTCTTTGCGCCACCGGGGGTCGAAATGCCCTTGACCGGCGCCGGACCTTGGCCAAAGGTGGGTGTGCGCGTCGGCATGTGGCAAATCTGACGACAGCGCCCGAGGGCAGACGAGTTCAGTGAGGAGTCACCAGCAGTGAAAGCCACACCAGCGAAGGCCAAGACGGCCGCGAAGACCCCCGTGAAGGCAGCCAAACCGGCCGCCAAGGCTGCGGCAAAGCCGGCAGCCAAGCCCGCGGCCGCCAAGGCCGTTCCCCGCCCCACGGCCAAGAAAGCGACCACGCACGCGGCCGGGAAATCCACCACCAGCAAGCGGCCGGCCGCCAAGACGGCTCCGGCCCCTGCAGTCAAGCAGGCTGCCGCCACCAAGGCGTCGGCCACCAAGACCACGATGTCCACCAAAACCACCGAAGCCAGCAAGAGCGCACCCAAGTCCGAAAACACGCGCGCAATGCCGCCCACGACCGTCATGTCGGCGTCCGGCGTGCCCCAACGCACCGGCCGTCCCTCGTCGCGGCTGGCGTCGCTGACCGTGCCCTCGATGGCCCAGTCGGTGGCCTCCACGGCCGCCAAGGCCAGCTACACGCCACTGCCCGACACCCCGGTCATCATTCCTCCGCTGGCCTCGGCCGCCCGCAAGGATCCGAAACTGGCGAACAACTGGAAGACCAAGCCGGCGGAGGAACTCACCAACGCCGAATTGCTGGCCATGCCGGATACCGAATACATGAACGAGAAGCAGATGGCTGCGTTCCGGTTCAAGCTGTCCATGCTCAAGCGCGACATCCTGGCCAGCGCGGGCGAGACCACGGAACATCTGCGCGAGGACACCGTGGTGGTTCCCGATCCGGCCGACCGCGCGACCATCGAGGAAGAACACGCGCTCGAATTGCGCACCCGCGACCGCGAGCGCAAGTTGCTCAAGAAGATCGAGCAGTCCATCGCCCGCATCGACGCCGGCGACTACGGTTACTGCGACGAGACCGGCGAGCCGATCGGCGTCGGGCGCCTGCTGGCCCGTCCCACGGCCACGTTGTCGCTCGAGGCGCAGCAGCGCCGCGAGCTCAAGCAGAAGATGTTCGGCGACTGAGCCGGGTCCGGGCGACAAGCGGGCGCGTAGAATCTTTCGAACATCCTGCCCGCCCATGTCTGCCAAAGAAAACCACAACCCCAGCCTGCTGTCCAAGGTCGCGAAATTCGTTCGCAACCCGACGACCAACTGGACGGACCTGGACAAGCAGGATCCGGAGCCCGATGCCGGCTACAGCAAACAGGCGCTCAAGGAGATGATCGAGCGCAAGCGGCAGAACGACTTCGTCCGCAAGCGCGAATTCGACCAGCTGCGCAAGCTGCGCAGCCGCGACCCGGCCGTCAGCCCCGACATGGCCGGCAGGCCGTCGTATTTCCAGAGCAGCCTGCCGTCGAACCCGGACGAGCGGGCGATGACGATCAAGAAGATCGACGAGATCGAAGCCCAGATGTCCAATCAGTGGTGGCAGGGCAAGAACGACGGCAGTCACAAGTCGTCTGCCGCCGCGGCCGCCGAGCGCAAGCCCGCGGGCAAGCCCGACACCGCCGACGTGGTCGACGACGAAGCCTACGCCCCGACCCGCCTGAGTCCGATGCGCCATGACGACGCGCTGTCCGGCACCGAGATATCCGACTTCCCGCCGACCCAGGACAACTCGGGATTCGGACCGAACCCTACACGCACACCGGCGCCCGCTGCCACCGGCCCCCGGGTCGGCGACGGGCACGGTTTTTCGGTCTCCCGCGCGCCGACCATCGAGATGGTCGACGGCGCCACCGATGCCGACATGGAAGAGGCCGCCATCCGATTCGCCAATGGCGACGACAAGGGCGCCGAATCGGCACTGATCGGCGCACTCGAGAACTCCCAGGCGACGCGCGAGCAGGCCCAGCGCTGGGCCGCGGCGCTGCTGGACCTGTACCGCGCGACCGGCCAGCAGGCGCAGTTCGAACGCACGGCGATCCAGTACGCGCAGCGTTTCGATCGCAGCGCCCCGGCATGGTTTTCGATGCCCGACGCCCTGGGCGCGGCGCAGGGAGACACGCCAGTGCGGACCGTGCCGTCGCGGCTCGTGATCGAACCCGTCTGGGTCTGCCCGGCGCGGTTCACCGCGGCCAGCGTCGACGCGCTCAGCCTGGCCGTGGCCAATGTCGAACCGCCGTGGTTCCTGGACTGGAGCGCGGTGACCGACATCGACGCCGACGCGGTCGAGCCCTTGGCCGCCCTGTTCGCGCAATGGTGCGACACCGCGGTCGAGTTGCGCTTCTCCGGCGCACGTGCGCTCGAGGCGCTGCTGCGGGCACAGGCGCAGTCCGGCAACCGCGCCAAGGGGCAGGCGATCTGGCGGCTGCGGCTCGATGCCTTGCGCATCATGCAGCTGCAGGACGAATTCGAGCTGGTGGCGCTGGACTACTGCGTCACCTTCGAGGTGTCGCCACCGGCGTGGCAGGATGCCCGTTGCCGCTACCGCAGTGCCACCATCGCCGGTGAACTGCGTGCGGCGGGTGACGACGACGACGAAGACGGCGACGGACAGACCGGCTCGCAGCCCGGCTTTGCGCCGGCTGCGACGGTGCCCATGGGCCTGGAGCCGGCCCAGGCCGCGGTGGCCGAGTTGTCGGGCGACATCCAGGGCGAGGCCACGGAAGCCCTGGAGATGCTGGAGCGGGCGCGCAACGAGTCGCCGCGGCTGGTTGTGTCCTGCGCCAACCTGATCCGGGTTGATTTTTCCGCTGCCGGCAGCATATTGAACTGGGTGGCCCATCTGCAGGCGCAGGGGTGCCAGATCCAGTTCCGCGAGGTCCATCGCCTGGTGGCCGCGTTCTTCGGCGTGATCGGAATCAACGAACACGCCAGGATCATGATGCGGTCCAACTAGGCACCCCGCGCAGACAACGACAGGCACAGGTCCCGTCCGCATTGGGCGGGGCATTTCGACAGCGGGCCCCGGCGGCCCTGAATTCGTCACAGCATGGAACAATTTCACGGAACCACCATCATCAGCGTACGGCGCAAGACCGCCGACGGATACGAGGTCGCCATCGGAGGCGACGGCCAGGTCACACTGGGCAACATCGTGGTCAAGGGCACGGCGCGCAAGGTGCGCAAGCTCTACCACGGCAAGGTGCTGGCCGGTTTCGCCGGCGCCACCGCCGATGCCTTCACGCTGTTCGAACGCTTCGAGGCCAAGCTCGAGAAACACCAGGGCCACCTGGTGCGCTCGGCGATCGAACTCACCCGCGACTGGCGCACCGACCGCGTGCTGCGCCGGCTCGAGGCCATGCTGGCCGTGGCGGACAAGGACGCCTCGCTGATCATCACCGGCAACGGCGACGTGCTCGAGCCGGAGAACGGCATCATCACGATCGGCTCGGGCGGCGCCTATGCGCAGGCCGCCGCGGTCGCACTGCTGAACCATACCGAACTGCCAGCCGCCGACATCGTGCGCAAGTCGCTCGAGATCGCAGGCGAGCTGTGCATCTACACCAACATGCACCACACCATCGAGACCCTGCCATGAGCCAGGCCCTGACCGTCTTCACCCCGCCCACGGGTTCCCCCATGTCCGCACTGACGCCGCAGCAGATCGTGCAGGAGCTCGACAAGCACATCGTCGGGCAGAACCAGGCCAAGCGTGCGGTCGCCATCGCGCTGCGCAACCGCTGGCGCCGCCAGCAGGTCTCCGGCAGCCTGCGCGCCGAGATCACGCCCAAGAACATCCTGATGATCGGCCCCACCGGCGTGGGCAAGACCGAGATCGCACGGCGCCTGGCGCGGCTGGCCGATGCACCTTTCATCAAGGTCGAGGCCAGCAAGTTCACCGAGGTCGGCTACGTGGGCAAGGACGTCGACGCCATCATCCGCGACCTGGCCGACGTGGCCATCAAGCAGACCCGCGAGACAGCCAAACGCGCGGTGCAGGAACGTGCCATCGATGCGGCGGAAGAACGCATTCTGGACATCCTGATTCCGCCGCCGCGCGGCGAGGAAGGCGGCCGGCGCGATCCCGACCAGCCCGAAGGCGCGGCACGCCAGGCGTTTCGCAAGAAGCTGCGCGAGGGGCAGCTTGACCAGCGCGAGATCGAGATCGACCTGAGTCAGTCCAGCCCGCAGCTCGAGATCATGGGCCCGCCCGGCATGGAGGAGATGACCGAGCAGTTGCGCGGCCTGTTCGGCCAGATGGGCCAGAACAAGCGCCAGACACGCAAGCTGACCATCGCCGAGGCGCTCAAGCTGGTGCAGGACGAAGAGGCGGCCAAGCTGGTCAACGAGGACGAGATCAAGTCGCAGGCGCTGCAGGCGGCGGAGCAGAACGGCATCGTGTTCATCGACGAGATCGACAAGGTGACCTCGCGTTCGGAAGGCAGCAATGCCGGCGAGGTGTCGCGCCAGGGCGTGCAGCGCGACCTGCTGCCGCTGGTGGAGGGCACGACCGTGTCCACCAAGTACGGCATGATCAAGACCGACCACATCCTGTTCATCGCCTCGGGCGCATTCCACCTGAGCAAGCCCAGCGACCTCATTCCCGAGCTGCAGGGCCGGTTTCCGATCCGGGTCGAACTGAGCTCGTTGTCGGTGCAGGACTTCGAATCCATCCTGACCCAGACCCATGCCTCGCTGGTCAAGCAATACCAGGCCCTGCTGGCGACCGAAAACGTTACCATCGACTATGCCCCCGACGGCGTGCACCGGTTGGCGCAGATCGCGTACGATGTCAACGAGCGCACCGAGAACATCGGTGCGCGGCGCCTGTCGACGGTCATGGAGCGCTTGCTGGAAGAGGTCAGCTTCGAAGCCAGCAACCTTGCCGGCCAGACCATCGTCGTCGATGCGGCCTATGTCGACAGCCGCCTGACCGATCTGAGCCAGGACGAGGACTTGTCGCGTTACATCCTGTAAGCATCGCAACGGCACTGCGGCGCACTTCTCATGCAGCACTTTCATACATTGGCGTAAGTCATTCATTTAGAAGACTTTTTTACGTCAACGTCGACGCCAAATCCGTCCTAAGTCCTTGATTTCATTGAAAAATTTGTTGCACCACGTGTTGCATCGCCGACAAATGCTGATACAGTGCAAAAAAGTGCAATTAAGTGGGGTTTGGTGCCATACCGACACCCGAACCGGCACATTGCATCAGCCAAGGGCAAATACGCGTGTTTCAAGGGGCCTCTTCGTTAAATCTGGATGCCAAGGGTCGGCTGTCGGTGCCGACCCGGCATCGTGACGCCCTCGGCGGCCAGCTGACGATCACGCGGCATCCGCACGGATGCCTGATGGTTTTCCCCCGCCCCGAGTGGGAGAAATTCCGCGAACGCGTGGCGAACCTGCCGATGTCGGCACAGTGGTGGAAACGGGTCTTCCTGGGCAATGCCATGGACGTCGAGATGGACGGCACCGGCCGGGTGCTGGTGTCCCCCGAACTGCGCGAGGGTGCGCACATCACCCGCGAAACCGTGCTGCTGGGCATGGGGAGTTATCTGGAGCTGTGGGACAAGGCGACCTATGACGAACAGGAAGCCAAGGCCGTACAGGGCGAGATGCCCGATGTGCTCAAGGACTTCTCCTTTTGAGAGCCGCGCGTGAACACCGTGTTGACTCACACGACCGTCTTGCTGGACGAGGCGGTCGATGCCGTGCTCGGCGCGCATGCGACGGGTGCACCGCGCACCTTCGTGGACGCGACCTTCGGCCGGGGCGGACACAGCCGCCTGCTGCTCTCGCGCATGGGGTCGACCGATCGGCTGATTGCCTACGACAAGGACCCGCAGGCGGTGGCCAGCGCCGCGCAGATCGACGATCCGCGTTTTTCCATCCGTCACCAGGGCTTCGAACACCTGGCCGAGCTCGATCGGGCATCGGTGGCCGGCATCCTGATGGACCTGGGCGTCAGTTCGCCGCAGATCGACGACCCCGAGCGGGGATTCAGCTTTCGCTTCGACGGCCCGCTGGACATGCGCATGGACACGACCCGTGGCCAGAGCGTGGCGCAGTGGCTGGCACTGGCGCAAACCAATCAGATTGCGGAGGTGATTCGTGACTATGGTGAGGAACGGTTTGCTGGCGCCATTGCAAAGGCGATTGTTGCTCGCCGACAGGAACGGGGCGCAATTTCATCCACCGCCGAGTTGGCCCAGCTCGTGGCTGACACGGTCAAAACCCGCGAGCCGGGCCAGAACCCTGCAACGCGCACATTTCAGGCTCTTCGGATTTTCATCAACGCCGAGCTTGAAGCCTTGCAAACGACGTTGACGGCCAGCCTTGATGTATTGCAACCCCAGGGCATGCTGGTCGTGATCAGCTTCCACTCACTCGAAGACCGAATCGTCAAGCAGTTCATTGCCCGCCACGCGCGCGAACATGTCGATCGGCGGGTGCCGTTCGCGCCTGCGCAGGTGCTGCGCCTGGCCGCGCAGGGCCGCGTCAAGGCGTCGGCCTCGGAAGTGGCGGCCAATCCGCGCGCGCGCAGCGCCGTGATGCGCATCGCGCAAAGGACGGCCACGCCATGACCCGGCTCAATATCGTGCTGCTGCTGGCCGTGCTGGCCAGCGCCTTGTACCTGGTCAACGTGCAGTACCAGTCGCGCCGCCTGTACACCGAGCTCGAGCGCGCCAATGCCGAAGGGCGCCGGCTCGACACCGAACGCGACCGTCTGCAGGTCGAACGCCGTGCCCAGGCCACGCCGCAACGGGTCGAGCGGCTGGCCCGCGAACGGCTGCAGATGCGCCCGCCCACGCCGGCCATCACCCACTATGTCGCCTACAGCGATGGCGGTGCCGACGCGAGCGCGGCGACCAATCCGGCCGTGCAGCCGCGCGAAACGGGAGGCCGGCTCCCATGAGCCGCCGGGCCGTCCCAAGGCGAATCTCGAAGCGCGCAGCGCGGAGGGTACTCCGGTGAGCCGCAAGAGCATCCCCTACACCTCCAGCCCGCTGCTGACCAGCCGCACGCCGGTCTGGCGCAGCAAGCTGATCGTGGCCACGGTCGCGCTCGGCTTCGTCGCGCTGGCCGGCCGGGCGGTCTACATCCAGGTCGTGGCCAACGACTTCTTCCAGCGCCAGGGCGAGGTGCGGTTCGCGCGCACGCTGTCGCTGCCGGCCAACCGGGGCCGCATCATGGACCGCAACGGCCTGATCCTGGCCTCGAGCGTGCCGGCGCCCAGCATCTGGGCCATCCCCGAAGACGTGCCGCGCGACGCGGCCAAGCTGCGCCAGCTCGCCAAGCTGCTCGACATGCCACTGGCCACGCTCGAGCGCAAGCTCGAGGACGAGGACAAGACCTTCGTGTGGCTCAAGCGCCAGGTCGACGAGTCGGTCGGCAAGCAGATCGCCGCGCTCGAACTCAAGGGCATCTACCAGCGCAAGGAATACCGCCGCGAATACCCGGAAGGCCCGGCCGCCGCCCACGTCGTGGGTTTCACCAACATCGAGGACAAGGGCCAGGAAGGCATCGAGCTGGCATTCGACGAGCAGCTGGCCGGGCGTGCCGGCTCGCGCCGCGTCATCAAGGACCGGCTCGGCCGCGTGGTCGAAGGTGTCGGCGAACAGGTGCCGCCGGTCGACGGCCAGGACATCCAGCTGAGCATCGACAGCAAGATCCAGTTCTTCGCCTACCAGAAGCTGCGCGACGCGGTGACGACCCACAAGGCACGTGGCGGCAGTGTCGTGGTCATCGACACTGTCACCGGCGAGGTGCTGGCGATGGCCAACTACCCGAGTTTCGCCCCCGACGACCGCCGCAACCTGACCGGCGAACAGTTGCGCAACCGGGCGCTCACCGACGTGTTCGAGCCCGGCTCGACGATGAAGCCGATCACGGTGGCCATGGCGCTGCAGGCCGGCCGCGTGACGCCGCAGACGCTGATCGAGACCGGCCCGGGTCGTTACTCCATGGCCGGCTTCACGATCCGCGACACCCACGACTACGGCACGCTGACGGTCGAGGGCGTGATCCAGAAGTCGAGCAACGTCGGCGCGCTCAAGATCGCGCAGAAGATGAGCCCGCGCGAGATGTGGGACACCTTCACGCTGCTCGGTTATGGCCAGAAGCCGCAGCTGCAGTTTCCCGGTGCGGTGACCGGGCGCCTGCGGCCCTGGAAGACCTGGCGTCCGGTCGAACAGGCCACCATGTCCTATGGCTACGGCCTGTCCGCATCGCTGTTCCAGATGGCACAGTCGTACACTGCCTTCGCGCACGACGGCCAGGTCATATCGGCCACCATCCTCAAGACCGGCGAACCGGCGGTCGGCACACAGGTGTTCTCCGCGCGCAACGCGGCCGCGGTGCGCAAGATGCTGCAGATGGCCGCTGGCCCGGGCGGCACCGGCCAGCGCGCACAGACCATCGGTTATTCGGTCGGCGGCAAGTCCGGCACCGCGCACAAGCAGGTCGGCAAGGGCTACGCCACCAACAAGTACCGTTCCTGGTTCACCGGCATGGCGCCGATCGACAAGCCGCGCATCGTCGTGGCGGTGATGATCGACGAGCCGAGCAACGGCAAATACTACGGCGGCGAAGTGGCGGCCCCGGTGTTCAGCGAAACCGTGCAGCAGGCCTTGCGGTTGATGGGCGTGACCCCCGACATGGCGGTCAAGCCGCAGATCATCACCGCCGTGGAGGAGAGCCTGTGATGCAGCAACTGCACGCCCCGGCCGCCGCCGCCGCATGGTTGCGCGGGCATGTCACCGGCACGCTGCGCAGCGACAGCCGCACGGTCGCACCCGGCGACGGTTTCCTCGCCTGGCCCGGCGCCGCCCACGATGCACGCGCCCACGTGGGCGCCGCTTTGGCCCAGGGCGCCGCGGCCTGCCTGGTCGAGCATGACGGTGCCGATCGGTTTGCGCTGCCCGACGACCCGCGCGTGGCCGGGTACACCGGCTTGCGCACGGCCAGCGCGCTGGTGGCCTGTGCCTTTTTCCAGGACCCTTCGCACGCGCTGCGCGTCATTGCCGTCACCGGCACCAATGGCAAGACCTCCACCGCCTGGTGGCTGGCCCAGGCCTTGTCGAGCTCCCGCATCGACCCGCCTCTGCCGTGCGCCATGGTCGGCACGCTGGGCATCGGCCAGCCACCGGCCGCCGACGCCGGCACGCGCGACCCGGCCCCGCTGGCCGCAACCGGGCTGACGACACCCGACCCGGTGTTGCTGCAGGCCAGTCTGCGTCGCTTCGTCGACGCCGGCCTGCGCGCCTGCGCGCTGGAGGCCTCGTCGATCGGCATCGACGAACACCGGCTCGACGGCACGCGTATCCATACCGCGATCTTCACCAACTTCACGCAGGACCACCTGGATTACCACGGTTCGATGCAGGCCTACTGGCAGGCCAAGACCCGGCTGTTCCAGTGGCCGGGCCTGGCCGCCGCGGTGATCAACATCGACGACGCCAAGGGCCACGCATTGACGCAGCTGCCGGCGGTGCAGGCGCTCGACCTGTGGACGATCTCCTGCCGCGCGCCGGCCCGGCTGCAGGCGCAGTCGATCAGCGTTGGCGACACCGGGCTCGCGTTCGACGTGGTCGAAGGCGACCAGCGCGAGCATCTGCAGACCCGGCTGATCGGCCAGTACAACGTCAACAACCTGCTGGGCGTGATCGCCGCAATGCGCTCGCTCGGTGTCCCGCTGGCGCAGGCGGTGGGCGCCTGCGCCGAACTGATGCCGGTCCCTGGCCGCATGCAGCGGCTGCTCGAGGCCGGTCAACCCCTGGTGGCGATCGACTATGCCCACACGCCCGACGCGCTGGACAAGGCGCTCGAGGCCCTGCGCCCGGTGGCCCGGCAACGCCAGGGCCGGTTGTGGTGCGTGTTCGGCTGTGGCGGCGATCGCGACCCGGGCAAGCGACCGCTGATGGGCACGGCCGCCCGCACCGCCGATCACGTGCTGGTCACCAGCGACAACCCACGCAGCGAGGATCCGCAGGCCATCATCGACCAGATCCTTCCGGCACTGGCCGGCCACGCGTCGCTGCACCGGCAGGCCGACCGCGCGCTGGCCATCGAGTCCGCCGTCATGTCGGCGGCCGACGCCGACGTGATCCTGGTCGCCGGCAAGGGACACGAGGACTACCAGGAGGTGGCCGGCCGGAAGCGGCCGTTCTCCGATCTCGAACAGGCCCGCGCGGCCCTGGCGCGCCGGCGCAGTGCGGCGCAGGGGGTGGCGGCATGATGATGAACCTGCAACAGGCCGCACGCTGGTTGCCCGGCTGCACGCTGGTCGGCGACGCCGCCACGCCGGTGCAACGCGTGCACTCCGACAGCCGCAGCCTGCAGCCGGGCGACCTTTTCGTCGCCATCCGCGGCGACAACTTCGACGGCAACCGGTTCCTGGCGCAGGCGCGCGCCGCCGGCGCGGCCGCGGCGCTGGCGCATGACGCCGACGCGCTGCGCGCAGCCGGCCTGAGCGGCCTGGTCGTCGCCGACACCCGCGCGGCGCTGGGCCAGCTGGCCACGCGCTGGCGCGAGCAGTTCAGCCTGCCCTTGATCGCGGTGACCGGCAGCAACGGCAAGACCACGGTCACGCAGATGCTGGCCAGCATCCTGCAGCACTGGATGCCCGGCGCCGCACTGGCCACCCAGGGCAATTTCAACAACGACATCGGGCTGCCACTGACCCTGTTGCGCCTGCGCGCCGAACACCGCGTGGCCGCGGTCGAACTGGGCATGAACCATCCCGGCGAAATCGCGCTGCTCGCAGCCATGGCGCAGCCGACCGTGGCCCTGATCAACAACGCCCAACGCGAGCACCTGGAATTCATGGCCACCGTTGAGGCGGTGGCACGGGAAAACGGCGCCGTCATCGACAGCCTGTCCGCCACCGGCACCGCCGTGTTCCCGCACGACGACGGTTTTGCGCCCCTGTGGCGCAGCCGCGCTGGCGCGCGGGTCTGCCTGAGTTTCGCGATCGGCAGCCCCCCCCCGGTCGACGGCGGTTCGGCGGCCGACATCCGCGCCCAGCCGCCGCGCTGGCACGATGGCGCCTGGCAGGTCCGGGCCGACACGCCCGCCGGGCTGCTGGCCTTCGCGCTGCCGATGGCCGGCCTGCACAACGTCCACAACGCGCTGGCGGCGGCCAGCTGCGCCATTGCGGCCGGTGCGCCACTGACCGCGGTGGTCGCCGGGCTGCAGGCGTTCGAGCCGGTCAAGGGGCGTTCGCGCACCCGGCTACTGGACTGCGACGGCCGGGCCCGCACGCTGGTGGACGACAGCTACAACGCCAACCCGGACTCGGTCGACGCGGCGCTGGAGATGCTCGCCATGTTGCCCGCGCCTCGCCTGATGGTGCTCGGCGACATGGGCGAGGTCGGCGACGAAGGTCCGCAATTCCATGCCCAGGCCGGCGCCCGGGCCCATGCCCTGGGCATCGAGCATCTCTTCACCCTGGGCGACCTGTCCGCCCACGCGGCCCGGTCGTTCCCCGGCGCACGCCACTTCGACGCCATGCCAGAACTGATCGCCGCGGTGACGGCACACCTGCCGTTGGTCGACAGCGTGCTCGTCAAGGGTTCGCGCTTCATGCGCATGGAGCGCGTCGTCGACGCGCTCGAGTCCCGAGCGGACGCGTCCGGCACGGGCGCCACAACCGGAGAAGCCGCATGTTGCTGAGCCTGACCCAATGGCTGCAATCGCTGGGACCGGAGTTCGGCTTCCTGCGGGTGTTCCAGTACCTCACGCTGCGCGCCGTGTTGTCGGCCATGACCGCCTTGCTGATCGGCCTGATCGCCGGCCCGGCGGTGATCCGCAACCTGTCGCGGCTCAAGATCGGCCAGCCGATCCGTGGCTACGGCATGGAGACCCATTTCAGCAAGAGCGGCACCCCGACCATGGGCGGCGTGCTGATCCTGATCTGCATCGCCGTCTCGACGTTGCTGTGGATGGACCTGTCCAACCGTTTCGTCTGGATCGTGCTGCTGGTGACGCTGGGTTTCGGCGCCATCGGCTGGGTCGACGACTGGCGCAAGGTAGTGCACAAGAACCCGGAAGGCATGCGCTCGCGCGAAAAATACCTGTGGCAATCGGTGATCGGCCTGGTCGCGGCGCTGTACCTGGTGTTCAGCATCTCGGAGAACTCCAACCTGCGAGTGCTCGAGCTGTTCCTGACCTGGGTGCGTTCGGGCTTCGACCTGAGCCTGCCGCCCAAGGCCGGGCTGCTGCTGCCGTTCTTCAAGGAGATCAGCTACCCGCTGGGCGTGCTGGGTTTCGTCGTGCTGACCTACCTGGTGATCGTGGGCTCGAGCAATGCGGTCAACCTGACGGACGGCCTTGACGGCCTGGCCATCATGCCGGTCGTGATGGTGGGTTCGGCGTTGGGCGTGTTCGCCTACGTGACCGGCAGCGCCGTGTTCTCCAAGTACCTGCTGTTCCCGCACATCCCGGGCTCGGGCGAATTGCTGATCTTCTGCTCGGCGATGGCCGGGGCCGGCCTGGCCTTCCTCTGGTACAACACGCACCCGGCGCAAGTCTTCATGGGCGACGTGGGCGCGCTGGCGCTGGGCGGCGCGCTGGGCACGATCGCGGTCATCGTGCGCCAGGAGATCGTGCTCGCCATCATGGGCGGCATCTTCGTCGTCGAAGCGATCTCGGTGATGGCCCAGGTGGGTTATTTCAAGTACACCAAGCGCCGCTATGGCGAGGGCCGGCGCCTGCTCAAGATGGCGCCGCTGCACCACCATTTCGAGAAGACCGGCTGGAAAGAGTCCCAGGTCGTGGTCCGGTTCTGGATCATCACCATGTTGTTGTGCCTGGTGGGCCTGTCCACCCTGAAGCTGCGGTGACGACGACGATGCAGCCGCTGCAAGACATCCACGTGCTGGTCCTGGGCCTGGGCAGTTCCGGCCTGGCCATGGCCCGCTGGTGCGCGCGCCAGGGCGCCGCATCGGTCACGGTGGCCGATACCCGCGAGACCCCGCCCCAGCTGGCGGCACTGCGCGCGACCGTGCCCGACGCCCGCTTCGTGCACGGCGCACTCGACGCCACGCTGCTGCAACCCGTGCGCCCCGACCTGCTGCTCAAGAGCCCCGGCCTGACGCCGGCCCAGGTGGCAGCGGTGGTCGACGCGGCCCACGCCGACGGCATCGCGGTGGCCGGGGAACTGGACCTGTTCGCGCAAGCCCTGGCCGATTTGCGCGACACCCAGGCGTACGCGCCGCAGATCCTGGCCGTGACCGGCACCAACGGCAAGACCACCGTGGCGTCACTGACCGCGCAACTGGTCGAACGCGCCGGCAAGACCGTGGCGCTGGCCGGCAACATCGGCCCGACCCTGCTCGACACGCTGGTGCAGCACCTGGACGACGGCGACCTGCCCCAGGTCTGGGTGATCGAACTGTCGAGTTTCCAGCTCGCCGACATGGCGACGCCCGCGCCGCAGGACACGACACCGGCGCAGCCGGCGTTCGAACCCACGGCCGCCTGCGTGCTGAACCTGAGCCAGGACCACCTGGACTGGCACGGCGACATGGCGACTTATGCCGCGGCCAAGGCCCGGATCTTCGGCAGCCAGGCACTGATGGTGCTCAACCGCGACGACCCGGCCGTGATGGCGATGCTGCCGGCGCCGGTCAAGGGGCGCGCCATGCGCCGCAGCACCAGTGTCGGCGCCGGCGTGCCCACGCAGCCGGGCGCATTCGGGCTGGAAAAGGTCAACGGCATGGTCTGGCTGGTACGGGCGCAGGAGCTCGACCCCACGATCAAGCTGCGCAAGGGTCAGGAGCCCGAGGAGTTGCACATGCAACGCCTGATGCCGGCCGAGGCGCTGCGCATTCGTGGCCAGCACAACGCGGTCAACGCGCTGACCGCGTTGGCACTGGCGGCCGAGGCCGGTTGCACGCTGGCCCCGGTGTTGTACGGGCTGCGCGAGTACCACGGCGAACCGCACCGCGTGGCGTCGGTTGCCGTCGTCGACGAGATCGAATATTTCGACGACAGCAAGGGCACGAACGTCGGCGCCACCGCCGCCGCGCTGGCCGGGCTGGGCGCCGAACGCAAGCTGGTGCCCATCCTCGGCGGTGACGGCAAGGGGCAGGATTTCTCGCCACTGCGTGAGCCGATCCGCCGCGCCGCACGGGCCGTGGTACTGATCGGCCGCGACGCACCGGCGATCCGCGCCGCGCTCGAGGGCTGCGGCGTGAACCTGATCGACGCGCGCGACATGCACCACGCCGTCGATGAGGCCCGCCGCCAGGCCCACGCCGGCGACGCGGTGTTGCTGTCGCCCGCATGCGCCAGCTTCGACATGTTCGACAACTACGAACACCGTGCGCGCGTGTTCGTCGACGCCGTGCACGCACTGGCCGAGGACAGCGGGCAGCTGCCACAGGGAGGTGCGGCATGAGCGCCACCTGGGAACGCATGCGCGGCTTCGGCACCAGCCTGTGGCCGCAGGCCTGGACGCGCGGCGAGACGATCCCGGTGCGCCTGGGCCGGGTGCAGCCTGGCAGCCTGCAGGCCCCGGTACGCCTGCAGAGCTTCGACCAGGTGCTGGTGTGGGTCACGGTCGCATTGCTCGCGTGGGGGCTGGTGATGGTGTATTCGGCCACCATCGCGCTGCCGGACAACCCGAAGTTCGCGCGGTATGCACACACCCACTTCCTGGTGCGCCACCTGTTGTGGCTGGGCGTGGCCTTCGTGGCGGCCCTGATCGCATTCCAGATCCCGGTGGCGACCTGGGAAAAGGCAGCGCCCTGGCTGTTTGTCGGCGCGCTGGTGCTGCTGGTGGCGGTGCTGATCCCGCAACTGGGCAAGGGCGTCAACGGCGCACGGCGCTGGCTGGTGCTCGGACCGATCAGTTTCCAGCCCTCGGAGCTGGCCAAGTTCGCTGTGCTGCTGTATGCGTCCGACTACATGGTGCGCAAGATGGACGTCAAGGAACGCTTCTTCCGCGCCGTGTTGCCGATGGCGGTGGCGATCGCGGTCGTAGGCGTGTTGCTGCTGGCCGAGCCGGACATGGGCGCCTTCATGGTCATCGCGGTGATCGCGATGGGCATCCTGTTCCTGGGGGGTGTCAACGCGCGCATGTTCTTCCTGATCGCCGCCACGCTGGTGGTGGCGTTCTCGATGATGATCATGTTCAGCGAGTGGCGCCGCGAACGCATCTTCGCGTACCTCGATCCGTGGAGCGCCGAATATGCGCTGGGCAAGGGTTACCAGCTGTCGCATTCGCTGATCGCGATCGGGCGCGGCGAGATCTTCGGTGTCGGCCTGGGCGGCAGCGTCGAGAAGCTGCACTGGCTGCCCGAAGCCCATACCGACTTCCTGCTGGCCGTGATCGGCGAGGAGTTCGGCCTGGTCGGTGTCTTGTGCCTGATCGGCCTGTTCGTGTGGCTGACTCGCCGCATGATCCATATCGGCCGACAGGCCATCGCGCTCGACCGCATCTTCGCCGGCCTCGTGGCACAGGGCGTGGGCATCTGGATCGGCTTCCAGGCCTTCATCAACATGGGCGTGAACCTGGGAGCCTTGCCGACCAAGGGCCTCACACTGCCGCTGATGAGCTTCGGTGGCACGGCCATCCTGGTCAACCTGGTGGCGATCGCCGTGGTGTTGCGCATCGACATCGAAAGCCGGCAACTGATGCACGGAGGCAGGCCATGAATCGCGTCCATGCGCTGCACGAGGAAGCCGGGGCCTTGCAGGTCGCCGGCAGTGCCGTGGCGATCGATCCCATGGCCACGGCACTGATCACCCAGACCGACACCGGCCGGCGCGTGGGCGACGACGAGCCGGCGACGCCGGCGGCCACCGCCAACACCGGTTCCGCCGGTGCCACGGCGGTCCGCTCGGGCGCCGCCCGCCGAACCGCGCTGGTGATGGCCGGCGGTACCGGCGGGCACATCTTCCCGGGGCTGGCCGTGGCCCATGAGTTGCGTTCGCGGGGCTGGGACGTGCACTGGCTCGGCGGCAGCGGCAGCGCGCGTGCGCCGAGCATGGAGAGCCGTCTGGTTCCGCCGCAGGGTTTCGCCTTCGAATCGCTGGATTTCTCCGGCGTGCGCGGCAAGGGCATGTTGACGCTGGGTCTGCTGCCGCTGCGCCTGCTGCGCGCGTTCTGGCAAAGCATCCGGGTGCTGCGCCGGGTACGGCCCGACGTGGTCGTCGGGCTCGGTGGCTACATCACCTTTCCCGCCGGCATGATGGCCGTGCTGCTGGGCAAGCCGCTGGTGCTGCACGAACAGAACTCGGTCGCCGGCATGGCCAACCGCGTCCTCGCCGGTGTCGCCGACCGGGTCTACACCGCGTTCCCGGACGTGTTGCGCCGCGCGCACTGGGTCGGCAATCCGCTGCGCCAGGCCTTCGTCGACCAGCCCCCGCCGGCACAGCGGTTCGCCGCACGCAGTGGGCCGTTGCGGGTGCTGGTGGTGGGCGGCAGCCTGGGCGCGCGAGCTCTCAACGACGTGGTACCGCAGGCCCTGGCGCTGCTGCCGGCCGAACTGCGGCCCGTCGTGACCCATCAAGGCGGCAGCAACCAGATCGACGCCTTGCACCGCAACTATGCGCAGGCCGGCGTGCAGGCCGAACTCACCCCGTTCATCGACGACACGGCGGCCGCCTTCGCCGATGCCGACCTGGTGATCTGCCGCGCCGGAGCCAGCACCGTGACCGAGATCGCCGCGATCGGCGCCGCGGCGCTGTTCGTGCCCCTGCCCTCGGCCGTGGACGACCACCAGAGCCGCAACGCGCGTTTCCTGGTCGAGCGCGGCGGCGGCTGGATGATGGCGCAGGCCGAACTCACGCCCGAACGCCTGGCGCAATTCCTGGAACAGGCCACACGCGAAAACCTGCTGGCCTGCGCATCCGCTGCGCGGCGCTGCGCCAAGACCGAGGCCACGGCCCAGGTCGTGCAGGCCTGCGAGGCTTTGGTGACATCATGAAACACGCGATCCGGCACATCCACTTCATCGGCATCGGCGGCTCCGGCATGTCGGCCATTGCCGAGGTGCTGCTGGGCCTGGGCTACACCGTCTCGGGTTCGGACATCACGGCCAGCGCCACGCTGCAGCGCCTGGGCAGCCTGGGCATCCGGGTCTTCGTCGGCCACGACGCGGCCCATATCGAAGGCGCCGACGCCGTCGTCACGACGACGGCCGTGCACGAGGACAACCCCGAGGTGATCGAGGCCCGGGCGCGGCAGATCCCGGTGGTGCCGCGCGCCATCATGCTGGCCGAGCTGATGCGGCTCAAGCAGGGCATCGCCATCGCCGGCACCCATGGCAAGACCACCACCACCAGCCTGGTCGCCAGCGTGCTGACCCAGGCCGGCCTGGACCCGACCTTCGTCATCGGCGGGCGGCTCAACAGCGCCGGCGCCAATGCGCGGCTTGGCAGCGGCGACTACATCGTGGTCGAGGCCGACGAGTCCGACGCCTCGTTCCTGAACCTGCTGCCGGTGATGGCTGTCGTCACCAACATCGACGCCGACCACATGGCCACCTATGGCCATGACTTCAAGCGACTGCAATCGGCATTCGTCGACTTCCTGCACCGGATGCCGTTCTACGGCACCGCCGTGTTGTGCACCGACGACCCGGCCGTGCGGGAGATCGTGCCCCAGGTCTCTTGCCCGATCACCAGCTACGGCTTCGAGGCCGACGCTCAGGTCCGCGCGGTCGACGTACGCGCCGTCGGCGGCCAGATGCATTTCACGGTGCAGCGCCGCAACGGCGTGGTCCTGCCCGACCTGCCGGTAGTGCTGAACCTGGCGGGTCGGCACAACGTGCTCAACGCCTTGTCGGCGATCGCGGTGGCGGTGGAACTCAACATCCCCGACACCGCGGTGCAGCAGGCGCTGGCGGGTTTCCAGGGCGTCGGGCGTCGGTTCCAGCCCTATGGCGAGGTCATAGGCAGTCATGGAGGACACTTCACGCTGGTCGACGACTACGGCCACCATCCGGTCGAAATGGCCGCGACCATCGCGGCGGCCCGCGGCGCGTTCCCCGATCAGCGCCTGCTGCTGGCGTTCCAGCCGCACCGCTACACCCGCACCCGCGACTGCTTCGACGACTTCGTCAAGGTGATCGGCCAGGTCGACGCGGTATTGCTGTCCGAGGTCTATCCGGCCGGCGAGGCACCCATCGTCGCGGCCGACGGCCGGGCCCTGGCCCGCGCGCTGCGCGTGGCCGGCCATGTCGAGCCGGTGTTCGTCGACGACATCCGCGACATGGCGCAATGCATCCTGGACAACAGCCAGGACGGCGACGTGGTGCTGTGCATGGGCGCGGGATCGATCGGATCCGTGCCGGCTCGGGTGGTCGAACTGGCCACGGCAGCCGGCACGGCGGCACAGGAGACACCGACATGACACCGCAGACCACGACCGCCCTGGGCAAGGTCGCCGTGCTGATGGGCGGCGCCTCCGCCGAACACGAGATCTCGATGCTCTCGGGCGCGGGCGTGCTGCAGGCGCTGCGTGATCGCGGCGTGGACGCCCATGCCTTCGATCCGTCCGAGCGGCCGATGGAGGCCTTGCGCACCGAGGGTTTCGCACGCTGCTTCATCGCGCTGCATGGCCGCTTCGGCGAGGACGGCACGGTGCAGGGCGCGTTGGAGCTGATGGGTATTCCCTACACCGGCTCGGGCGTCATGGCCAGTGCGATCGCGATCGACAAGACCATGACCAAGCGGGTGTGGATCGCCGAGGGCCTGCCGACGCCGGCCTACCGGTTGTTGCGCGCCGGCGACGACCCGCAGCAGCTCGCCGCGCTGCCCGAGCGCTTCGGCCTGCCGCTGATCGTCAAGCCGGCCCGCGAAGGCTCGTCGATCGGCGTGACCAAGGTGACGGAGCGCGCGCAGCTGACGGGTGCGATCGAACAGGCGCTCGCCATGGACGCCGACGTGTTGTGCGAGCAGTTCATCTCCGGCGACGAGGTCACCTGCCCCGTGATCGGCATCGGCGACACGGCCCGCGCGCTGCCGGTGATCCGCATCGTGGCTCCCGAGGGCAACTACGACTACCAGAACAAGTATTTCACCGACGACACCCAGTACCTGGTGCCCTGCGGCCTGCCGGTCGGCGAGGAGCAGCGGATCCAGCAGCTGGCGCTGCGCGCCTATCGGGTGCTCGGTTGCCGCGGATGGGGCCGGGTCGACGTGATGATCGATGCCGCGACGCGTGCGCCCAGCCTGCTCGAGATCAACACCTCGCCGGGCATGACCAGCCATTCGCTGGTGCCGATGTCGGCCCGTGCGGCCGGCATCAGCTACGAGGACCTGTGCCTGCAGCTGCTGCTGCAGGCCGCGCTGGACAATCCGCAAGCCGGTGCGGGAGGACGCTCATGAGCGAAGCATTCACGCCCCCGTTCGACGTGCGCCTGATGAACATGACGGCCAGCGCGCTGCTGGCCTTGTTCGGACTGTTCACGCTGGCGGCGCTGGTGCAGTGGGCGGCCCACCACCGGGTGTTCTCGATCATGGCCATCCGGGTCAGTGGCCAGGTGGTGCACAACAACGTGCCGACGCTGCGCGCCAATGTCACGCCCCGGCTGGCGGGCAACTTCTTCACGCTCGACCTGGCCAGCACCCGCCAGACCTTCGAGAACCTGCCCTGGGTGCGGCGGGCAGTGGTGCGCCGGGTGTTTCCGAACCGTATCGCCGTGGAACTGCAGGAACACCAGGCGGTGGCGTACTGGGGCGCCGAGGAAGCCTCGCGCCTGCTCAACAACTTCGGCGAGGTGTTCGAGGCCAACGTCGGCGAGGTCGAGCAGGAGTCGCTTCCGCGCCTGGACGGGCCCGCCGGCCAGGAGCCGCAGGTGCTGGCGATGTACCAGGCGCTGCAGCCGCTGTTCGCGGCGCTGGAGCTGGGCATCGAGGATCTCGTGCTCAGTGGCCGCGGCGGCTGGACCGTGCGACTGGACACCGGGGCCGCCATCGAATTGGGCCGCGGCAGCGACGCCGAGGTGATCGCCCGCACGAACCGTTTCGTGCGCACCCTGCCCCAGGTCACGTCGCGTTACGACCGCCGCCCCGACGCGGTCGAGACGGCCGACCTGCGGCATGCGGACGGATACGCACTGCGGCTGCGCGGCGTGAGCACCGTGGTCAACGAGAGTCAGAAGAAGTAGCGCTAACAACAGGTATCGATATGGCGAAAGAATACAAGGACCTGGTCGTGGGACTCGACATCGGCACCGCCAAGGTGATGGTGGTCGTGGCCGAGGTCATCCCCGGCGGCAAGCTCAAGCTGGCCGGCCTGGGCGTGGCCCCCAGCACCGGCATCCGCCGCGGCGTCGTGGTCAACATCGACGCCACGGTGCAGAGCATCCAGCTCGCGCTCAAGGAGGCCGAGCTGATGGCCGACTGCAAGATCACGCGGGTCTACACCGGCATCACCGGCAGTCACATCCGCGGCATCAACTCCAGCGGCATGGTCGCGATCAAGGACCGCGAAGTCACGCAGGCCGACGTGGCCCGCGTGGTCGAGACCGCCAAGGCGATCAACATCTCGACCGACCAGCGCCTGCTGCTGGTCGAGCCTCAGGAATTCATCATCGACGGCCAGGACGTCAAGGAGCCGATCGGCATGAGCGGCATCCGGCTCGAGGCCAAGGTGCACATCGTCACCGGCGCGCAGAGCGCGGCCGAGAACATCATCAAGTGCGTGCGCCGCTGCGGGCTGGAGGTCGAACAGCTGATGCTCAACCCGCTGGCCTCGAGCCTGTCGGTGCTGACCGACGACGAGCGCGAACTCGGCGTGGGCCTGGTCGACATCGGCGCGGGCACCACCGACGTGGCGATCTTCGCCAACGGCGCGATCCGGCACACCGCGGTGATCCCGATCGCCGGCGACCTGATCACCAGCGACATCGCCATGGCGCTGCGCACGCCGACCAAGGACGCCGAGGACGTGAAGATCGACAGCGGTTGCGCCAAGCAGCTGCTGACCGACGCCGAGACCCAGGTCGAGGTGCCGGGCCTGGGCGACCGCGGCCCGCGCCTGCTCAGCCGACAGGTGCTGGCCGGCGTCATCGAGCCGCGGGTCGAGGAGATCTTCGCGCTGGTGCACCAGGTCATGCGCGACTCGGGCTTCGAGGAGGTGTTGTCCTCGGGCATCGTGCTCACCGGCGGCTCGAGTGTGATGCCGGGCATGGTCGAACTGGGCGAGGACATCTTTCTCAAGCCGGTGCGCCGCGGCGTGCCCAAGTACTCCGGCGTACTCGCAGACATGGTGGCGCAGCCCCGCGCCGCCACCGTGATGGGACTGCTCGAGGAGGCACGCATGGCGCGCATGCGCGGCCTCAAAGTGGCCCAGAAAAGCGGCTCGATGCGCAATGCCTTCGGCACGGTGAAGGACTGGTTTGTGGGGAACTTCTGACATGGCACACGACACCGCATACCCCTTCGGCCGCCGCGCGCGGGGCCCCCATGGCGACGATCACCTGTGGCTGGCACGCGGCAGCCCCTACGGGCGATGGCGACCGGACAGACCCCCGGACCCCTGCGGCGGGAGCGGCGAACACGAAACAACGGAACGAGCAATGACTGGCAACTGCAATTTAGGAGAACAACATGCCTATTGAAATGATTGAAGACGAGGGTTTCAACCTGGGCACCCAGATCAAGGTGATCGGTGTCGGTGGCGGCGGCGGCAACGCGGTCGAGCACATGATCGCGTGCGAGGTCGGCGGCGTGGAGTTCATCTGCGCCAACACCGACGCGCAGGCGCTGACCCGCAGCGCGGCGCACAAGACGATCCAGCTGGGTGTGACCGGGCTGGGCGCCGGCAGCAAGCCCGACAAGGGCCGCGACGCAGCCGAACAGGCGATCGACGAGATCCGCGCCTCCATCGAAGGCGCACACATGCTGTTCATCACCGCCGGCATGGGCGGCGGCACCGGCACCGGTGCGGCACCCGTGATTGCGCGGGTGGCGCGCGAGATGGGCATCCTGACCGTGGGCGTGGTGACCAAGCCGTTCGACTTCGAAGGCGGCCGTCGCATGCTGATCGCCGACAGCGGCCTGTCCGAACTCGAGGTGAACGTCGACTCGTTGATCGTCGTGCTCAACGAGAAACTCGAGGAGGTGCTGGGCGACGACATCACCCAGGACGAGGCCTTCGCGCATGCCAACGACGTGCTCAAGAACGCAGTGGGCGGCATTGCCGAGATCATCAATGTACCGGCGCACATGAACGTCGACTTCGAGGACGTGCGCACCGTGATGGGCGAACCCGGCAAGGCCATGATGGGCACGGCCACCGCCGACGGCCCCGATCGCGCCCGCATCGCCGCCGAGCAGGCCGTGGCCTGCCCGCTGCTCGAAGGCGTGGACCTGTCCGGCGCCAAGGGCGTGCTGGTGCTGATCACCGCGTCCAAGGGTTCGCTGAAGTTGTCCGAGTCCAAGCTGGCGATGAACACCATCCGCGCCTTCGCCTCGCCCGACGCACTGGTCATCTACGGCACCGCCTACGACGACAGCCTGGGCGACCAGATCCGTGTCACCGTGGTCGCCACCGGCCTGTCCCGCCAGGGCCAGCAACGCCGCACGGCGCCCCCGCTGCAGGTGCTGCGCACCGGTACCGACAACGTGCCGTTCCAGATCCCGACGCTGACCAACCAGGTGCAGAACCCGAGCGCCGGCGGCGGCAGCGCCCAGCCGTCGGTCGGCGCCGCGCAGCCGGACTACGGCAGCCTGGGCACGCCCGCAGTCTGGCGCGGCCGTGGCTCGGCGGCGGCCAAGGTCGACGCCTTGTCCAGCGGCGGCATGGACGACTATGAGATTCCTGCCTTCCTTCGCAAGCAGGCTGATTGAACCCGCGGCAGCGGGCACGCTGCCGAGTTTCTACAATCGGGGGGTGCTGCGACAACGTACCCTCCGATCCCAGACCCGCGCCATCGGCGTGGGGCTGCACAGCGGGCAACGGGTGGAGCTCACGCTGCGTCCGGCGCCGCCGAACACCGGCATCGTGTTCCGGCGCGTCGACCTTCCGCAACCGGTCGAGATCCGCATGTCGGCCGATGCGGTGTCCGATACCCGCATGGCGACGACGGCCTCGCACGGCACGGCCAAGGTGGCCACCGTCGAGCACCTGATGTCGGCCTGCGCCGGCCTGGGCATCGACAACCTGACCATCGACATCACGGCCGAAGAAGTTCCGATCCTGGACGGGTCGGCCGCGTCTTTTCTGTTCCTGCTGCAGAACGCGGGCGTGGTCTGGCAGGACGCGCCTCGCCAGTTCATCCGCGTGACGCAACCGGTGGAAATCCGCGATGGCGAGGGCAGCACGGTGCGCTGGGCCCGGCTCGAGCCCTACCATGGGTACCGGCTGAGTTTCGAGATCGTGTTCGACCATCCGGCGGTCGACTCGACCGGCCAACGCGTCACGTTCGACATGGGCACCGGTTCCTACCAGCGCGATATCGCCCGGGCCCGCACCTTCGGCTTCACGCGCGACGTCGAAACCATGCGGGTCAACGGCCTGGCGCTCGGCGGCGGACTGGACAATGCCATCGTCATGGACGACTACAAGATCCTCAACGCCGAAGGCCTGCGTTACGACGACGAGTTTGCCAAGCACAAGATCCTGGACGCGATCGGCGACATGTACATGCTGGGCAAGCCGCTGCTGACCAGCTATAGCGCGTTCCGCTCGGGCCATGAGCTGAACAACCGCCTGGCGCGCGCGTTGATGGCCCGCACGGACTGCTGGGAGATCGTCACGTTCGAAGACGAAACGCAGGCGCCCAAGGGGTTCGCGCAGATGGCGCCGGCATGGTAGTGCCGCCAACCCCACGTCATCAGGCCCTGCGGGCCCGTTTGCGATGCTGATCTTCCGCTGGATGATCCCGACGCTGTTCGTCGTGGCCGGGATCCTGTTCGCCATGTTCATCTTCACCGGCGATGCGCGCTACAAGCGGGTCGGAATCCGGGTACTGATCGGCACCTTGCTGGCGGCATTCGCCTTCTTCGCCGTCCTGATCACGATCAACCTGCTCGAATGAGCCGCGCCCCGGTGTGGCGCGAACACACCGCGACCGGCAAGGCCATGGCGCCGGGTCGGCGCAGCGCCAGCCGCAAGCGCGCACAATGGCCGGGTGCCGAGCAGCGCCGCTGCCGCGACGGCGACAGCAACGATGTCGCGTTGACGGCACGCGCCACCCAGGGACGACACGCGCCATGGTCAGACTCCAGTTTTCCATCGAACTCCAGTATGCGATCGCGCCACCGGGCTGCGATTTCATCTTCAACATCCACGCGGCGCAGACGGCACAACAAACCGTCGTCGAGGAATCACTGCAACTGAGCCAGGCCCTGCCCAGCAACCTGTACACCGACCCGGTCACCCATACCCGCTACCTGCGCGTGAAGGCCGATCCCGGACCGTTGTGGGTCCGGTACCAGGCCACGGTCGACGTGAACCACTTCCAGACCGACCCGGCGCAACTCGCGGAAGTACCGGTGGCCGAGCTTCCCGGCGAGGTCCTGCCTTATCTGTACCCCAGCCGTTATTGCCAGTCCGATCGCCTGCTGCGCTTCGCCAACGTGGAGTTCGGCCACCTGTGGCACGGCTACAGCCGCGTGCAGGCCATTCGCGACTGGGTGGTCGAACGCGTGACCTTCCGCTCCAACTCGTCGGACGGCAATACGTCGGCCGTCGATACGCTGGTCGAGAAGGTCGGCGTGTGCCGCGATTTCGCGCACCTGATGATCGCCTTGTGCCGGGCGCTCAACATTCCGGCACGTTTTGCCACCGGTATCGACTATGGCGCCGACCCGGCACTCGGCCCGCCGGACTTCCACGCCTATGTAGAGGTCTACCTGGGCGATCGCTGGTACATGTTCGACGCCTCGGGCGTGGCGATCCCGATGGGTTTCGTGCGCCTGGCCACCGGTCGTGATGCGGCGGATTCAGCCTTCGCGACCATCTTCGGCGGCGTTGCCGGCAGCGCACCGCAGATCCGGATCCAGGCTGTGCCCGATGCCCAGGGTCTCCTCGTCATGCCTCAGCATGTAAGACAGGCGCTTTCTACCGACGGACAAGCACTGCGACACTGATACCACTATGGTGTACTTCCAGCGACCATCGAGAAGGTGTCAGCACGCCGGCCAGTCGCGGGTTTCACCTGCGAACCGAATGGTCTCGAACAGAAAATCCGCCCGCCGCTCGATCTGCACCCAGTGACCGCAGTTCGCAAATATGCGCAGATCCGCGTTCGGGCATTCTGTCGCGATGCGAATGCCACATTCGAGCGGCACACGCGCGTCATGGCGACCATGCAATGCCAGGATCGGCGTCGTGATGTTGCGCAGATCGTCGACGGGAATGCCTTTGACCTGGCGGCTCTGACCGCCCGGCTCAGGTTCCGGGAACAACTTTCGATACGCCTCCATTCCCCCGGCGAGTCGCGCCACCTCATGGCGTTGACGCACCATCTCTTCTGTGACGAATGACGGATCATGCGGGAAGGTCTTCAGCAACTCCTCCATGTTTGCCAACGACGGCTCGAAGTACCAGGCCCGCGCCATGGCGGCGCGCTGCTCGAAGGTACCGGCCGGCGTTCCCATCAATACCAAGCGCGAGACGCGATGGGCGTTGCGGATCGCCAAAGCAAGCCCCAGCGCGCCGCCAAAGGAATTGCCCACGATGATCGATCGCTCCAGCCCCAAAGCGTCCAGGAAACCCAGCAGATGGTTGACCCACAGCTTGATGCTGTAGCTTGTCCCCGCGGGCCGCTCGGTGAAACCGAAGCCCACAATGTCCGGCACCAACACGCGAAAGTGCCGTGCCAGATCGGGCATGACGCCGTGCCAATTTTCCCAGCCGGTCACACCGGCGCCGGAACCATGCAGCAACACCATCGCAGGCCCCTCGCCCATGTCGTGGTAATTGGTTCTGATGCCAGCCGCAATGATGTCGCGGCCTATTGCCGGGTGAGGGACGTTGTCCGCCGCCGGGGTGTCTTGTGTCGAGTCTGTCATGGTGCGCTCCGCGGTTGATAGGTCCATCAAATGGAACGTGCCCCGATGCCGCCGTCACTGAGATAGATCTGGCCGGTCACGGCTCGGGAGTTTTTATTGCTCGCCAGCAGCACATACAGTCCGGTGTGGTCATCGGGCGTCTGAGCGAAAGCCAGTGGCGTGGCTGCGGCGATGCGCGCATTGAATAGCGCAGCATCGACGCCAATCGAGCGGGCGCCGTGCCCCAAGGCCTCGGTTCCGCGCAACCGGGTCAACGTGCCACCGGGGCCGACACCATTCACCCGGACCTCCGGGGACATCTCCAGTGCTAATTGGCGCACCATTCCGACAATGGCATGCTTGGCCATCGTATAGAGGATGCCGCCGCCGCCCGCATGGAAGCTGGCCACGGATGCGGTCATGACGATGTTGCCGCGCCGCGCTACCAGCGACTTGCGAGCGGCCAGCACGGCGAAGAGATAACCGCGCAGGTTGATGGACATCAATTCGTCCATCGTTGCCTCCAGCGCTTGCGCCGTGTACCCATGCAGCGGACGGCGAAAATCGAAGACGCCGGCATTCGGAACCAGGATGTCCAGCCCGCCGAAATGAGCGCATGCCTGCTCCACGGCATGCGCATGGGTGGAAAACGCCCGCACGTCACCGACGACGCCCACCACCCTGTCTGGCGCCGTTTGTTTCAATGCGGCCAGACCATCGGCATCCCGATCCACGGCCACCACGCCGGTGACGCCTTCACGCAGAAAGCGAGTGACCACCGCCCGCCCGAGGCCGTCTGCGGCACCGGTGACCAGCGCTACGCGATCCTGCAGCCAGCCAGCCATCACGGGCACCCCTTCCACGCTGGCTGCGGTGCGATGTAACGGGAACAGTCAGAGAAAGACATTCAGGTTCTTCGCCAGCAGGACGGTCTGCGTGGTCACGATCATGCGTGAGGCAATCCGCAACTGCGTCGGTGCCACGCGCCGAAGCACATCCGTACGCCGCCCGCACAGCCAGAACTCCTCGGCTTCGCCACGACCCCGGCAATTGACAAAGGTCGAGTACACGCGGTATTCGCCCTCCACCTCGGTCGGTTCGATCTCGATGTTCGAGATCACATGGCAGGACCGTGTCGGAGGATCTTCAGCCCATGCGGTCGGGTCCATGAACCGTGTGACGCGCCGTCGCAGGCCAGTCATGTCATCGTCGAAGAACGCCATGCGGTGCAGATCGTGGCGAAGGGCCTTGTCCTTGCGATGACGCGCCTGAATACCTGGCATCCAGTAATGCACATCCTCGGTCATCAAACCCAGCCATTGCTCGTATTCCTCCTGGTCGAGCAGGCGCGCCTCCCTGTACAGAAACTGGCTGATCTCGACGATGAGATCGACGGACACCACCGGTGGTGCCGCTACGACGGCAGGTTTTCGCAGACCGGCGGTTTCGGTTGTCATTCGCGCCACGCGTTCGCCCCCTTGTCGTCGCACATCAGATCCATCCATTTGCGATAGAAGGCCAGTTGGTTCGAATCGTTGTATTTGCGGAGATGGATCGACCCCCTGAGTTCGTCATGAGCAACCCGGCTGTCCAACCCCAGTCCGTAGTGCAGCTTCTGCTGACGGGTCACGACGCCCTGGTTGGTCTGCGTCGCGTTCTCCCAGTTGTCGCCATCATCCATTTCCAGAACGCCGGTAGGCGAAAAGCTGCGCATCACACCCTTGAGGTACATGTTTTTCAACGCGTCTGGCGCGGACCTATTGACCAGCACCCAGGTATGCAATTCGATGCCATTCGGCCCCTTGGGATGCCAGGTGCGAAAAGTGTTCTGCCCCGGCAGGAAAGATGTGTGCGGAAAGATGTTGGCCGAGCTGATGGCTCCGACCATTCGCGAACGAAGCTTGCCCAGCCGCGCCGCGAATCTCGCATTGTTTTCCTTCAGGTAGTCGACGATGTCCTGCTCACCCAGCACCATGGCGTTGCCGATCATGTCCAGGCCGAACTGCCACCCATGTCCATTCATGTTGACCTGGTAACTGTTTTCCTGATTCGACTTGGCTACACCATGACCGAACAGAGCTACTGCACCGGAGTTGTGCGTCCAGGCCGCGTGGTATGAGTCGCCGCAAAAGTTCTCGGCCGGATACTTCCAGTTGCAATTCATGCGCGACTTGATGTTGCCTGGCAGGAATTCTGTTCCGTCGGGATCGTTGTCCAGCAGCACGTCAAGGTACCAGCGGTAATCGCCCAGGAACTGCTCCAGCGACTCGGCTTCATCGTCGAAGGTTGCAAAGACCAGGCCTTTGTATGACTCGACCCGCGCATTGCGAATGCCCATCTCCGACTTGTCGAATCCTGGGCAGGTACGCCGGTACACTTCCTCCTGCGGCATGCCGGTCAGCGCGCCATCGGGCCCGAAGGTCCATCCGTGATAATTGCAGGTGAAACGCCGACGGTTGCCGACCTCTGCCAGGCAGAGCTTGTTGCCTCGATGGGTACAAGAGTTCAGGAACACGTGGATACGACCGTCCGGCGCACGCGTAACAATGACGCCATCCTCGCCCATATAAGTCGTCAAGAAGTCACCGGGCAACGCGACCTGACTCTCGTGAGCCACAAACAACCAGCTGCGCGCAAAGATCCGTTCGAGTTCCAGTCGATAGATGGCGTCGTCCCAGTAGACGCGCCGGTCCAAGCGCCCGCGCTCGAAATCGACCAGCGCCCGCAACGTCCGGGCGTCGGTCTCTGGCGTGTGACCTGCCCGATCGCCGGAACAGGACGACGTATTCCGTGCAGTGTTGTAGGTATTCATGCGTATTCCTCGTTGTCGACGGGCGCTGGCTGCGCCAGCAATTCGGCGAAACCCATCCCCGTGACCCATTGCGGATCAGACTCGTATGCGAGCAGACGTCCGGTGCATCCCGGCATGGCGCCCATCAGGCAGACGAAGCTGCGGATCTCCCAGGCACCATTACCGCCCTGCGCCAGTACCTCCGCATCACTCCTGCCAATCAACGCTGCGGCGTCGCCGCTGACGAAGCAGTCGATCACCCATTTGTCGAAGGTCGCGTTGACCTGCCCCATTTGCGCAAGTCCGACCCAGTGGCTGATGCCGCCAGAGCCGATCACAACCACCCGTTCGTCGGCGTCCCACGTCTGCACGGCATCGCGTATCTGCCGCCCCAGCTGGTAGCAACGTGCCATCGGCAGCAGCGGCTCGACTCCACTGGCCAGGTACACCGGTACCACGGCTCGGACCGACGGATTCGGGAGCGCGCAAAGCCGTGCCGGTATGCCGATGGAGTGATCGACCCGCAGCGTCTTGGCTACCGCCCAATCGAATCCCAGCGCGTGACCCGAACGTACGATATGGTGGGCCAGTACCGGATTGTTGGGAATATCGCCTTGTTCGATACCAGGGAACCGCTCATAAGGTCCGCTCACCTCGCCGATGCCGATCAGGTAACTCGGCAGGCACCCTGGGCCGAACAGAACATAGTGGTCTGCACCGATCACAATCACCGTCGTGGCTCCGAGTTCGCCTATGCGCGCACCGATCGCATCGTAGTGCGAGCGCAGCCGGGTTGTCTCCACGCTCCAGCGTTCCTGTGGCGCAAGGAACACGCCTGGTTCATGCGGCATGATGAACCCACCCACGATCATGGCCATGTCGAATCCTTCATGATGGTCCGCCGAGACGAGTCAGGTAGGCCTTGCGCGTCCGTTCTTGCGCATTGGTCATCCAGAAGCCGTAGGTCAGTAAGGGGCTGACGCCGGCGGCCAGCATGGCCGCGACGTCAAGGTTCTTCACCATGTCGGCCTCGTCGCGCGTCAACACAAATTTCGCCAGGAAACGTTCGGCATCCTGCGCCCAGGCCACGCGGGCTTCGCGCCGCACACTGAGGTCGTGCAGCACGTGTTCAAGACCATTGCAACTCATCGAACGTCCACCCTCATTCGGCCGAAATATTGGCAGCCCGCACGATGCGGCCCCACCGGGCATGGTCCCGCTCGACATAGTCGGCAAACTGTGCTGCGGTGAAGTTGCGCGGCACTGCCCCGCTTGCCGCCATGCGCGCCAGCAGTTCCTTGTCCTGCATGGCCTTGTTGAGCGCCTTCTCCAGTATCGAGACCACTTCCGCGGATGTGCCTTTGGGCGCCATCAGGCCGAACCATGAGGTTGCGACGACCTCGGCCTGACCCTGTTCCGTGAACGACGGAATATCGGGTGCCGTCGGCGATCGATCGACCGACGTAACGCCGTAGGCGCGCAATTTGCCCGCCTTGACGTAGGGCAGGGTCCCGGGCATGCTGCCGAAATACAGTGGCACCTGTCCGCCGAGAAGATCCTGCAATGCAGGTGCCTCACCCCGGTAGGGCACGTCGCGGAACCTTGCATTGATGGCGCCGAAGAACATCGCCGACGTCAGATGCGAGAAGCCGCCCTTGCCGGTTGTTGCGACCGCGGTTTCCCTCCCCTTGAGCCAACTGATCAACTCCGGCAATGTCTGTGCCGCATTGGACGCATTGGCGACCAGCAGGATCGGCGCCTCGTTGATGAATCCGATGGGGACGAATTCGTCGAGTTTGTATGGCAGCGACTTGTAGACATGAGGATTGACCGCGAACGACGTCGCGGTGGCCAGCAGCACGGTATATCCGTCGGGGGCGGACTTCGCCACCGAGTCCACACCGATGATGGTCGCTGCCCCGCTCTTGTTTTCGACCACCACCTCCTGGCCCAAAGCTGTCGACATATTGCGCGCAACCATCCGCGCCACTACATCGGTCGTGCCACCCGCAGGATAAGGAACCACCAGCTTCACCGGTCGATCCGGGTATGCCGCCCTCGCTGGCAGCGGCACCATCATTGCCGTCACTGCCACCAGCACGCCAGCCGCAGCGGCGAAATTTCGCTTGTTCATGTCTTGTCTCCTGTCGAGGGTTTCAAATGGTGCGGCCCATGTCGGACCAATAGGGATCACGCAACTTGCGTTTCATCAACTTTCCCGAGTCGTCCCTCGGCAGCTCGGAAACAAATTTGTATGCGCGCGGCACCTTCAGTCCAGCCAGCTTCGTCCGCAGATAGATCATCAGGCTGTCGGCCGTCAGGCCATGGTCGTGTGCCACCTGCACATACGCGAGCAACTTCTCACCGAACTCCGGATCAGGCACCCCGATCACCGCACAATCGAGCACCTTTTCGTGTTCAGCCAGAGCGCATTCGACTTCAGCGGGATAGAGATTGACACCGCCCGAGATCACCATGTCCTTCTTGCGGTCGACGAGAAACAGATACCCGTCTTCGTCCAGGTATCCGACGTCTCCGTTGGAGACCAGGCCATCACGCTCGATCTCCCTTCGTCGATCTGCCGCGTGCAGGTACGAGAAGTCTGGTACTCCGTGCAGGCTGACATACACCTCCCCGACCTCGCCTGGGCCACATCGCGCGCCGTTGTCGTCGTAGATGCGAATTTCCCGCCCTGGCCATGCCTTGCCAAGGGTGCCGGGCCGAACCAGCCACTCCTCGGACGAGGAACGACTGACCATTCCGGTTTCAGTCGCCGCGTAATACTCGTGGATGATCGGCCCCCACCAATCGATCATTGCGCGCTTGACTTCGTGGGGACATGGCGCTGCTCCATGGACGACGAACTTCAGCGAGCTGATGTCATAACGCGCACGAACGTCCGGCGGCAAGGCCAGCAAGCGGATGAACATGGTCGGCACCAGGTGGAGGTGTGTCACACGATCCCGCTCAATCAAGGACAGCAGCGCCCGCGCGTCAAAACGCGGCATCAGCGCGATGCTGCCGCCTGAGTGCAGCACCGCCCGGGTATAGGTATTGGGCGCGCTGTGATACGCGGGTCCCGCCATCACCGAGCGTATTCCGGGTCCCAGATCAAACCACCGTTGCGACAGCTCCCGGAACGCGCGCGCCTTGTCGTCGGACAGAGTCGCGCGTCGAACGCCCTTTGGACGCCCCGTCGTGCCGCTGGTATAGATGATGCTGCCTCGACTGACTGGCATACCGGACAAGCCCCGTTCCTCACACGCATGCACGATCGAGTCGTACGACGCGTCGCCAGCCCCCAGTGCACATACCTGCGAATCCAGCGCATAGGCCTGGCGGATTTCCGACGGAGTCTCGACCAACAACGCCTGGATCGGGCTCAGCCGATCCTCAACCCGTCGATACAGGTCAGAGTGCGCCAGCAACACCTTGGCGTCGGAGTCGTTCAGGATGTAGGCCACCTCGTCGCCACTCAAGTGCCAGTTCAGCGGTACCGCGTAAGCGCCGAGGATGGAGCAGGCAATCATCGCCTCCAGGAACGCCAGATCATTGCGCATCAGAATCGCGACGGGCGAATCCGTCGTGACATCGCGCTCGGCGAGTGCCGTCGCCAACCTGGCTCCGCGGGACCACAACTGTGCAAGTGAAAGTCGCCGCTCGCCCATCGACGCATATCCCTCGGATACGGCAAAACCTGCGGACCCCATCGAATTGACTTTGTGTTGCATATATTCCATACTGACCGGTATGGAAGCGAATTTATCAGTCAATTTAAGATAGGTCAAGAATCGATGAAAAATAAAATTTCGACACCGATGCTGGCGAGCCTGCGCATACCCATGATCGGAGCGCCCATGTTCATCGTGTCTTCGAAGGAACTCGTCGCCGCGCAATGCATGGCCGGCATCGTGGGGGCATTTCCGGCGCTCAATGCCCGCCCGCAGGAGAGCCTGTGTACCTGGATCGACTACGTCGAAGACCGGATCGGCCGCTGGAACGACGAGCACCCCGAGCAGCCTGCGGCGCCCTACGCCGTCAATCTCATCGTGCATCCGTCCAACGAGCGATTGCATGCAGACCTGGACTCCGTGTGCGACCGCAAGGTGCCGATCGTCATCACAAGCCTCAACCCACCCGGGGATGTCGTCGCACGGGTACACGGCTACGGCGGCATGGTGCTGCACGACGCGGCAACCCTGCGGCATGCCCGCAAGGCAATCGATTCGGGAGTGGACGGCGTGGTCCTCGTGACGGCCGGCGCGGGCGGGCATACCGGCACCATCAACCCCCTGGCATTCGTCGACGAGGTACGGCAAATCTACGACGGCTTGGTCATCGTGTCAGGTTGCATCAGCCACGGCCGGCAGGTCCTTGCAGCGCAGATCATGGGCGCCGATCTGGTCTATGTCGGAACACGGTTCATCGCGTCGCACGAGGCGAACGCGTCCACGCACTATCGCAGGATGATCGTGGAATCGTCGGCACAGGATGTGGTCCGTACCAACGTCGTGACCGGTTTGCACGCAAACTACTTGCGCGGCAGTTTTGCGGCGCTGGGAATCGACATCGAGGCGCTATCGCCGCGCGATAGTTCCAGCTTCAGCTTCGGAAAAAGGGGCGACGGGAGCCAGGTCAAGGCCTGGCGTGACGTCTGGAGTGCAGGTCAGGGCGTAGGGGGAATCCGCGATATTCAGCCAGCCAGCAAGATCATTGACAATCTGGTGAAGGAGTACCAGGCGGCACGGAGCCAATGGAGCAACGCTGACCCGGTCCGCTATTCGGCGTGGAAATGATCCGCCAGGAACACCTGGTCGAGCGCTGCTTCGCGCATCGCGAGCTTTTGCTTCTCCGGGTAGGCAAATATCAACCGCAATCCAGCTGAAAAGCTGTAATGCAGGCAGGCCAGGAGTTCCGGATCGACATGCGAACCCGTCTCGGAATACAGTTGCGTGAGGTAGTTCAGCCGCTCGCGATCCACCTCCGCTACAACCTTGCGCACGTTCGGGCTTGTGCGCGCCCAGTTGCGCATGGCCAGTTCAATGGCACCACCAAACTCGTCGATCGGCGAATTGGTACCAATGAAGGCAATCAAACGGATCTTTTCGCGCGCAGTCGTCTCGGCGGCTTCGACGATCTCGATCACTCGCAGGGTTGCGTGTTGCTTCCACTCTTCGATGAGTGCCGCAAGCAAGTCATCACGGGAACTGAAATGCCAATAGAAACTGCCTTTGGTGACACCAAGCTCCTTGGCCAAAGGGGGCACCAGTACGGCGTCGACACCCGAACGCGCGAGAATCCGCATCCCGGACCGGACCCAGTCGGCACGTTGCAGGACTGCGGTTCCCGCACGTTCCGTTCGCGGCGCAGGCGCGGTCACCGCTGGTCTGCGACGGATCTTGCCCGGTTCGCCGACGCCACCACCACGCGTCTGTTTATTGGCAGCCGACTGGCGTACGGTCGCCTTGCCGGGCGCTGCGCTCTTGGCAGCGGTTCTCGTTTGCTTCATGTCCTATGACCCAGTTGGAACGCAAAGGCATCTTGAGCGGCATCCGTGTGGTGGACATCGGCCGCTTCATAGCCGGTCCCTATTGTGCAACACTGCTCGCCGACCTTGGGGCCGACGTGATTCGGGTCGAACGACCTGGAGGTGGCGAGGATCGTTATGTAGCACCAGTTGCCGCCTCGGGAGAAGGCGGCAGCTACTTGCAGACTGGCCGCAACAAGCGATCACTTTGCCTGGATCTGAAATCTGTCCGCGGACTCGAAGCGCTTCACCGCCTGATCGCGACAGCTGATGTGCTGGTCGCCAACCTGCCATGCGGTCAACTTCGCAAATTGGGCCTGGACTATTCAGCCCTGGCGAGTTCCCACCCAAGACTGATTGTCACCACGGCCAACGCGTTCGGGCACACGGGGCCACTGGCCGATGCCGTTGGATTCGATGGAATCGGCCAGGCCATGTCAGGTGCCGCCTACCTGTCCGGCACGGCGGGCGCTCCCACGCGCTGGGCAGCAACGTATGTCGATTTCGGAACGGCCCTGGGTTGTGCTTTCGGCACCCTCGCCGCCTTGATCGAACGAGACAAGTCTGGAAAGGGACAGCAGGTACAAGCCTCGCTGCTTCGGACCGCATTGACATTCTTCAACTCAAACCTCATCGAAACCAGCGCACGTGGCATCGACCGAACACCCAGTGGCAACCGGGGGCAACAGATGGCACCGAGCGACATCTTTCGAACATTGGACGGGCATGTCCTGATTCAGGTTCTGGGCAATCAACAATTCCACAGGTTGGCACGATTGATCGGACAGGCCCAGTGGATTGACGACCCCGAACTCCAAAGCGACATCAATCGGGGTCGCCATGCAGACGCAATTTGTGATGCCGTTCAGGCGTGGACGACCGATAGGAATTGCCATTCGGTTCTTGCCGCCATGGCGCGTACCCGTATTCCTGCGCAGCAAGTTCTCTCGCCTTTGCAGGCGCTGCAACATCCGCAGGTGCTGGACGGCAAACACCTGCGCCCCATGTCTTATCCATCTCTGGCTCGCGACGTGCCAATTGCTGCTCCGCTGATCGATCTGTCAGCCAATCCGGCGACCTTTCGAACCCGCGCGCCATTGCCAGGCGAACACACGCAGGAAATACTCGCCTCGCTCGGCTACGCTACCCATGAAATCGCCGAAATGACAGACGAAGCCAAGGGAGGTCAGGCACCGTGAATGCAGGGGGTCAACAAGCCCTCAGTGTGTGGGGGCCGGATGCAGTCGGCTCATCCGCCCCACCTGGATTTGGCACCCGCAACGCCCGCCAGGGCTTGCAGTCGCGCCGTGCGGCCCGCATGTGCATGCGTGATCGCCATACCCAGCGCGTCTGCCGCGTCGGTGCCCGGCAGGCCTGGCAGGTCGAGCAGGCGGCGCACCATCTCCTGCACCTGGGTCTTCTGCGCCCGGCCGTAACCGACGACCGCCTGCTTCATCTGCAGCGCGGTGTATTCGGCCACCGGCAGGTCCCTGGACACCAGCGCCGTGATGCAGGCGCCGCGCGCCTGGCCCAGCAGCAGTGTGGACTGCGGATTGACGTTGACGAACACGATCTCGACACAGGCGCAATCTGCCTCGTAACGCTGCACCACCTCGCGCACACCGTCGTACAGCAACTTGAGCCGGCTGGGCAGGTCGGTCTGCGCCAGCTTGAGCGTGCTGATGGTGCCGCTGGACACGTAACGCAACTCGGTGCCTTGCACGTCGATCACGCCAAAACCCGTGGTGCGCAGGCCAGGGTCGATTCCCAGTATTCGCATGGTGGCGGGCCTACAGATCGAAATACCAGCGCACGGAGTGGAAGAACACCGGCGCGGAAAAACACAGGGCATCGACCCGGTCCAGCAATCCGTTGGCACCGGTGACGCTGTCGCCCTGCTGGCCCCAGTCGGGAATGCCGCGATCGCGTTTGATCGCCTTCATGACCAGGTGGCCGAGTGATCCCGCCACACAGGCGATCAAGGCCATCATGAACGCCTGCCCCGGCTTGAACGGCGTGATGCCGGCCAGCAAGGCCCCCAGCACGCTGCCGACCCCGATCGCAATGCCCCAGCTGGCCCAGTTGAAGCTGATGCTGATGGCCGGGGCGACTGGTGCGCGCCGTAGCCGGCGCGTGGCCACGTACTGCACCACCATGCAGGTCTGCACCACGAGCGCGAGAAAGATCACCAGGAACGCGCCGCGATCGCGGTAGTTCGAAAACTCGAGCAACAGCAGGGCCGGCACGTGGCTCATGCCGTAGATACACACCATGATGCCCCATTGCAGCTTCGCATTGCGCTCGAGAAAGCGCTGCGGATCGTTGGCCAGCGCGCTGACGACCGGAATGGCCAGGAACACATAGACCGGGATGAACACCGTGAACAGGTCGAAGTGCCGCATGCCCACCAGCGTGTATTGCAGCGGCAGGATGACGAAGAAGGCCAGCACCAGGCTGCGGTGGTCGCCGCGGCGCGTCGGCGACAGGGCCATGAACTCGCGCAGCGCGAAGAAGGACACGAGAGCGAACAACACGGTCGCACCGATGTCCCCCGACAACCATCCGATCCAGAACACGATGACCATGAACCAGCTGCTGCGCAACAAGGTCGTGGAGCGTTCCAGGTTGGCGCGATAGGCAACGTCGACTTCCGCGTCCCGGTGTTCGCGCAGCGACAGCAGCAGCAACACGACGCTGGCAACGATCAGGCAGCCGAACACGAACACGAACATGGCCCCGACCTGTTCGGTTGCGCTCATGTTCCTGAGGTACTGGTTCATGGTGTTGTCATGCCGATGGCCGCATGCGCCGTGCCAGGTCGGGGACGCAGGAACAAGCCCGGGACGTCCATCCATGGGCAGATCGCCGGCGGGACCGGGGCGGCGGGGTGTCTTGCTCCGCGAATGTCCCCCGGCCTTCGGCCTCCGCCTTTACTTCGCTGCGCAAGACACCCCACCGCCCCGGTCCTGGGAGGGTATTTGACCGTCCGTGCACCTCCTCCGTTCGCCGCCATGTGGGGTGGGTGGGCGACGCAGCGAAGTAAAGGCGGAGGCCGAAGGCCGGGGGACATGAGCGGAGTCGCCCACCCACCCCACATGGCACACCACCAATGCAACACGTCAGGAAGACCATCACACCCTCACACATCCCGCAAGGCCATCACCGCCTCCCGCGCCCGCTCCAGGAACGCCCGCCGGTCTTCCCCCGGCTCGAGCTTGACCGGCGCGCCGAAAGTCACCGAACACAGCACCGGCACCGGCACCACCTCGCCCTTGGGCATGACCCGCTGCACGTTCGCGATCCAGGCCGGCACCAGCACCACGTCCGGGAACCGCAAGGCCAGGTTGTACAGGCCGGCCTTGAACGGCTGCGGCACCTCCGCATGGCCGCGGGTACCCTCGGGAAACAGGATGATCGAGTCACCGTTCTCCAGCGCCTCGACCAGCGGCTCGAGCGGGTCCTGGTCGGCCGTGCGGTCACGCGCCACGTAGATGGCATTGAACACCTGGGTCGTGATCCATTGCCGAAAAGGTGTCTTGGTCCAGTAGTCGCGCGCCGCGATCGGACGCGTCAACGTGCGCAGCACCTGCGGCAGCGCCGCCCAGATCAGCACCAGGTCGGCATGACTCTGGTGGTTCGCAAAATAGATGCGTTGCTCGGCCTTGGGCGGACAGCCATACCAACGCGCCTGCGAGCCGGTCAACAAGCGCACCAGGGCGAGCAGGAAAAGACCCATCAACTTGGCACGCATGGGCCCGATGATACCCAGCAGCCGCCGCAGCGACCCGTCACGGCAAGCGGGCGTGCGCCATGCGCGCGGTGATCGTCGAAGCACGCCCGGCCAGATAGGCCGACCCCGGCAGCTTCTCGAAGTACCGGGGCCGCGGCAACATCACGGCCAGCCGGGCCGCCTCGTACGCGCTCAGGCGCGACGCCGGCTTGCGGAAATAATGCTGGGCCGCGGCCTGGGCACCGAACACGCCCTCACCCCACTCGACGTTGTTGAGATAGATCTCGAGGATGCGCCGCTTGTCCAGCAGCGCCTCGAGCATCAGCGCCAGCGCGAACTCCTGCCCCTTGCGCAGCAAGGTGCGTTCGCCGGACAGCAACAGGTTCTTGGCCAGTTGCTGCGTGATCGTCGAGCCGCCCACCACCTTGGGTGCGCGCGCCTTGCGACCGGCCGCCGCCCGTTGTTCGGCCAGTTCCTCGGCCCGGCTGTTCTTCGCCCAGGCCTTCTCGACCGCATCCCAGTCGATGCCGTCGTGGTCGGTGTAGCCATCGTCCTCGGACGCGATCACGGCGCGCTTGAGGTTGTCGGAGATCTGCGCGTAGGCCACCCACTCCTGGCGCCAGCGCAACTCGCCCTTGTGCTGCGCGATGCGCCAGGCCTCGGTCCGCTGGAACGCGGTCGACTGCGGATCGATCACCGCCATCGCGGCGATCCGACCCACGAAGAACAGCTGCAACAGGAACAGGGCCAGCAACACCAGTGCGGCCCAGCGCAACAGCGGCCTCATCGTGGCACGCCCCGCACGCGGCGCCGTCCGGCGGCATCGACCGGCAAGCCCTGCACACTCATTTGCCGCTGACCTTGGCTTCGAGCAGCTCGTCGCGCGTGAACTTGAAGCGCGACACCAGCACCAGCTGGTCGAAACTGCGGCGCATCTCGTCGGTGAAGCCGCCGAACGGGCCGGCCGAACGGGCAATGAGTTCGGCCCGCCGGTCGAGCACCGGCATGCCGGAGCTGTCCACCACTTCGGT
Organism: Comamonadaceae bacterium G21597-S1; assembly: GCA_027214345.1. GTDB lineage: Bacteria > Pseudomonadota > Gammaproteobacteria > Burkholderiales > Burkholderiaceae_C > CAISIP01. Next base: position 33,647 of record JAPWHR010000020.1, on the reverse strand, counting down.
GGCCAGCACATGGCCGTCGTGGTTGACGGTGATCAGCATCGTCAGCTCGCCATACAGCTTCTTGCCGCCGAAGGTCGGGAAATTGGTGGTGCCCATGTCCTCGATCAGGCGGCGCATGGTGTCGTAATACACCGCGTACGGCACCTCGCGCGTGGCCGGGCTCACGTAACGTTTCTTCGGCCGCGCGTTCTCTTCCTGGATGCGCCGCTCGATCTCGGCCAGCAGCTTGATCAACCGGCGGCGTTTTTCCTCGCGGGTGATCTGCTCGGGCGTCGCACCGGGGTTGAGCGGCTCGGGAGGCCGCAACGCGGCGAGCTGGGTTCGCACCTGGGCCAGCATCATCTGCTGCTGTTCGAGCAGCGTCTGGGTGCTGGCGTTGGACTGTTCCTCGATCGCGTCGCCGATGGCCGTGAGCGCGGACGCCGGCAACGGCGTCGTGGCGCGGCCCCGGTCGAGTTCGCCGCCGCCAGCCATGTTGGCCTGGGCCAGGGCCTGCGCCTTGTCGGGCTTGTCGTTGGTGCGGGCGTTGACCAGGATGACCTCGAGCGGCGTGTCCTCGAACACCCGGTTGAAACGCTCCGGATCGACGAAACGCACGGTCAGCAAGGCCGCATGCACGGCCAGCGAGGCGCCCAGCGCCAGTTGCATGGTGGTGAAAGTGCGCAGTTTCACGAGGCCTGATTATCGCCACCCGGCGCGGATGCTGCCGCAGGTTCATCCAGATCGACCGCGATCGACAGCGGCCCGACCACGACCTCGTCGTCGCTGTCGTCATCGGACACCGCCGCGTCCGGTGCCGGTGCACCGTCGCCTGTCGGCGCATCGAGCCGCTCGAGGACCGAGCCGGTCACGTCCAGTGCGATCGTGTCGACCGCGCCCAGGCGCACGCGCAGCCGGGCGCCACGCGGCATGCCTTGCGCCCCCACCACCGGCAACACCAGCGGCAGGGATTCGGCGCGCACCAGGTTGTCCTTGAACAACGCGGCCACCAGTTCCTGGATGGTGTTCTGCGTCAGGTAGCGCAAGGTCCAGAACCGTTCGATCGCGCCCTGGAACGCGCCGTAGGCTCCGTAGGCGGCATCGAAGCCGGAGATGATCGCGAACAGTTCGGCATCCTTGGGCTTGAACGGCGCCACCAGCGCCGCGGTCTTGCCGTGGCGCGCGCAGGCAATGATCTGCCACTGGTTGACCAGGTCGGTGTAGCGGCGCAGCGGCGAGGTGCTCCAGGCGTAACTCTTGACGCCGATGCCCGCGTGCGGCAGGGCCTTGGTGCCCATGCGCACCTTGATGCCCGGGGCCAGGCTGGCCTGGCTGCGGTAGATCGCCGGCACGCCGAGTTCGGCCATCCAGCTGCCCCAGTGGCTGTTGGCCAGGATCATCGCCTCGGACACGACCAGGTCCAGCGGCGCGCCACGCTGGCGCACCGTGATCTCCACCTGCTCGCTGCCGTCGGGCTCCCCGCTGCCTTCACGCAACAGCCGGAAGTTGTAGTCGGGTCGGGTGAAGTTCTCGGGCTTGCCGCGCACCACCTCGCGTTGCGCCTTCAGGTGCGTGGCCAGCCGGTGCAGGAACGCCAACTGCACACGCAGGCCCGGCACCGCCGGCAGGCCGGGCGACAAATCGGCATCGGTCGCGTCGCCCGCATCGGCCAGCCAATCGGCGGTGATGACGGCGTCGAGCTGGTCATGGCGCAGATTGGCCACGATGGGCACGCGCTCGAGCCGCGTCTCGGTGTGCTCGATCGCCAGCGTGTCTTCGTTGAATGTGACATACAGCGATACCGCGGGGCAGTCGCGCCCCTCCTGCAGCGTATAGGCCTGCACCACCGCATCGGGCAGCATGGTGAGTTTGTAACCCGGCATGTAGACGGTCGACAGGCGCGCGCGCCCGAGGTTGTCGACCGGGTCGCCCGGCTGCACCGCCAGCCCCGGCGCTGCGATATGGATGCCCACGGTGACCTGTCCGCTGCCCAGGCCCAGCACGCTGAGCGCATCGTCGATCTCGGTCGTGGCCGAATCGTCGATCGAGAACGCCTGCACACCGGCCAGCGGGAGATCGTCCTTGATCGGGGGCGCCTGGACATCGGGGAAACCGGTGCCCTTGGGGAAATGCTCGAACAGGAAACGCCGCCAGTGAAACTGGTACGGCGAGTCGATGGCACCGGCCTTTTGCAGCAGATCCAGCGGCGCCAGGTGCGTCGCGCGCGAAGCCTCGACCACGGCCTTGTATTCCGGCGCGTTCTTGTCCGGCTTGAACAGGATCTTGTAGAGCTGTTCGCGCACCGGCTCCGGACACCGGCCCGCGGCGAGCTCGGCGACCCAGGCGTCGATCTGCTGCTGCACCAGCTTCTTCTTTTCGATCGCCGCCAGCGCCTGTGCCAGCACGTCGGCCGATGCCTTGCGGAACCGACCCTTGCCGGCGCGCCGGAAATAATGCGGCGCCTCGAACAGGCTGATCAAGGCACCGACCTGCTGCTCGAGCGTGGCCTTGTCGCTGAAATACTCACGCGCCAGGTCGGCAAATCCGAACTCCTGCTCGGGCGCAAACTCCCAGGCCATGTCGAGCTCGATGTCTTCACTCACACCGCGGGCGGCCGCCAGCAGATCGGCCGGCGCCGGCTTGTCGAACGTGATCAGGATATTGGCGGCCTTGACCTTGACGCGCTTGCCGCTGTCGAGCTCGACCTGGGCGGAGGTATCGGTCTGCGACAACACCCGGCCGGCCAGGAACTTGCCGGCTTCTTCAAACAATAGGAACATGGCCGGTATTGTCCCTGCAAACCATGCACGGGCCGGATGCGGGCGCGCCGGGCCGCGGGCGCGGCAGCGCCACGGCGCCGGCCAGGCGGCGCAAAACCCCAGGGCTGGCGGGGCCTACGCGAGAGCGAGGAAGTCCAGCACCGCGTCGAGGTGGTCTTCAAAATCGCTCAGGCCATGGTCGCCGTGCTCGAGCAGGCGCTGCTGCGCGCCGGGGTAACGCTGCACCATTTCGCGCCAGTCCAGCACCTCGTCGCCCTTGGCCGCGAGCAGGAAATAACGCGCGGCATCGGCCGGCCCGCCGGTGTGCAAGGCATGCAATTCGTCGACATGCTCGCGGGTGAAGTCGACCTGCTGCATCGGGTCGTGCCAGAGCGCATGGGTGCCGACATGCCGCGCCAGGTCGCGCGCGGCGAATACCGCCGGATTGAGCAGCACCGCCTTGCACGACCTTTGCTCGGCCAGCCAGGTCGCGTAATACCCGCCGAGCGAGGAACCGACCACCGCCATGCGCGCGCCGGGCCAGGCCGCAGTGCCCCGCGCCACCATGTCCATCGCCTGGCGGGGCGACGACGGCAGCTGCGGGCACCACCAGGTGACGGCGGGGTGGTCGCGCGCCACACGCGTGGCCATGATGCGGGCCTTGGTCGACTGCGGGGAGGAACGGAAACCATGCAGGTACACCAGATGGGTGGTCGGCGGGGATGGGATGGCCATGCCCTCATCATAGGCACGCCGGCGGCGCGGGATAATCCCGGACATGGCTGCCGTTTTTGACAAGCCGTCGTTGTGGCGACGGATCCTGCCCCTTTTCACCGGTTTCGACGGACTGCTGCTGTTCGCCGTGGTGGCGCTGGCCGCGGCCGGCCTGCTGACGATGTATTCATCGGGCTTCGACCACGGCACGCGTTTCGAGTCCCATGGCCGCAACATGCTGCTGGCCGCCGGCATCATGTTCGTCGTGGCCCAGGTGCCGCCGCAGCGACTGATGGCGGTTGCAGTGCCGCTGTACGTGCTCGGCGTGGCGCTGCTGGTCGCGGTGGCACTGTTCGGCATCACCCGCAAGGGCGCGACCCGCTGGCTCAACCTGGGCATCACGATCCAGCCCAGCGAGATCCTGAAGATCGCCATGCCGCTGATGCTGGCCTGGTGGTTCCAGAAACGCGAAGGCCAGCTGCGCCCGCTGGACTATGTGGTCGGCGCCATCCTGCTGGCCATACCGGTGGGCCTGATCATGAAACAGCCCGACCTGGGGACCTCGCTGCTGGTGCTGGCCGCCGGCCTGTCGGTGATCTTCTTCGCCGGGCTGAGCTGGCGCCTGGTGTTGCCGCCGGTGCTGATCGCGGTCGTCGGCATCGGCCTGCTGGTGCTGTTCCAGTCCGACCTGTGCGCGGACGGCGTGCGCTGGGTGGTGTTGCGCGACTACCAGCAGCAACGCATCTGCACGCTGCTCGACCCGGCCAAGGATCCGCTGGGCAAGGGATTCCACATCATCCAGGGCATGATCGCGATCGGCTCCGGCGGCGTATGGGGCAAGGGTTTCATGCAGGGCACGCAGACCCACCTGGAATTCATCCCCGAACGCACGACCGACTTCATCTTCGCCGCGTATTCGGAGGAATTCGGCCTGATCGGCAACCTGCTGCTGATCGGCGGCTTCATTTTCCTGGTGCTGCGCGCGCTGAGCATCGCGCTGGACGCTCCGACGCTGTTCTCGCGCCTGCTGGCCGGCGCGCTGGCGATGATGTTCTTCTCGTACGCCTTCGTCAACATGGGCATGGTCAGCGGCATCCTGCCGGTGGTCGGCGTGCCCCTGCCCTTCATCAGTTATGGCGGCACGGCCATGGTGACGCTGGGCCTGGCACTGGGCATGCTGATGTCGATCGGCAAGGCCAAGCGACTGGTCCAGTCATGACGGAGCCGGTCTTTCCGGTGGCCGTCGTCGGTGTCGGCAACATGGGCGCCGCCATGGCGGCCAACCTGCTGGCACGCCACTGGCCGGTGCATGTCTGCGACCGGCTGCCCGAACGCAGCCAGGCATTGGCCGCGCTGGGTGCCACCGCGCATGCGGCGCCCTCTGACGCGGCGCGCGACGCGCACGTCACCATCGTGTGTGTCGTCGATGCACCGCAGACGCGCGACGTGTTGTTCGGCGCCGGCGCGGTGGCGCAGGCGATGCGGCTGGGCCGCTGCGTGATGTTATGCCCGACCATGGCGCCCGACGACGTGGAGGCAATCGCGCTGGAACTGCGCCCGTTCGGCCTGCATGCCATTGACGCGCCGATGTCCGGCGGGCCGGCCCGGGCACGCGACGGCAGCATGAGCCTGATGGTGGCCTGCGCACCGACGGTGTTCGAGCGCCATCGCGGCCTGGTCGAAGCCCTGTCCGGCCATGTGTTCCGGGTCGGCGAACGGCTGGGCGACGGCGCGCGGACCAAGCTGGTCAACAACCTCGCCGCCGGCATCAACCTGGTTGGCGCCGCCGAGGTGCTGGCGCTGGCCGGCCGCATGGGCCTGGACCTCGGCGCCACCCTGGACGTGATCGAGCGCTCCAGCGGCCAGAGCTGGATCGGCTCGGACCGGATGCGGCGGGCGATCGCCGGCGACTACGCGCCGCGCGCCCACATGACGCTGCTGGAGAAGGACACCCGGCTGGCGATACAGGCGGCGCAGCAACTCGGCTTCCATGGCCCGCTGGGCGCGGCGGCGCGCGACGCCTTTGCGCAGGCCAGCGCGGCCGGCCTGGCCGATCTGGACGACGCAGCCTTGCTGCAATGGCTCACGCGCTGGCCGCAGGCGAATTGACCGGCCCGGGCCGAGCACGTGGAAGGGCCATGGGCATGGCCGGCACCGGAACATCGCGACGAACCTAAAATGCGCCATGATCTCTCGCGAACCCACCATTGAACGCCTGGCCATTGCCAAGTCCCTGCTGCTCGAACCCTTCGGGCTGGACGAATCCCACCTGAGCCGGGCGCTGGCCGAAATCCGCGCCCACCGGGTCGACGACGCCGACCTGTATTTCCAGTACACCCGCAGCGAAGGCTGGGGGCTGGAAGAGGGCATCGTCAAGTCCGGTTCGTTCAGCATCGACCAGGGCGTCGGTGTACGCGCCGTCAGCGGCGAGAAGACCGCATTCGCGTATTCGGACGACATCTCCTTTGCCTCGCTGCTCGATGCCGCACGCACCGTGCGCGCCATCTCCTCCGCCGCGCGCGGCGGCCGGGTCAAGATCGCGCCGCGCACGATCGCCGGCAGCCGCTCCCTGTATCCGGATCTCGATCCGATCGCCACCATGGACAGCGCCGCCAAGGTCGCCTTGCTGGGCAAGGTCGAGCAACGCGCCCGGGCCAAGGACCCGCGCGTGGCCCAGGTCATGGCCGGCCTGGCCAGCGAATACGACGTGGTGCTGGTGGCGCGGGCCGACGGCACGCTGGCGGCCGACGTACGGCCGCTGGTGCGACTGAGCGTGACCGTGATCGCCGAACACAAGGGCCGGCGCGAAGTGGGCAATGCCGGCGGCGGCGGCCGGTTTTCGCTGGCGTATTTCGACGACGCGCTGATCGACAAATACGTCGACGAAGCCGTCGCCGCGGCCCTGACCAACCTCGGCTCGCGCCCTGCGCCCGCAGGAGAGATGACGGTCGTGCTCGGCCCGGGCTGGCCCGGCATCCTGCTGCACGAGGCGATCGGCCACGGCCTGGAGGGCGACTTCAACCGCAAGGGATCGAGCGCCTTCAGCGGCCGCATCGGCCAGCGCGTCGCGGCCAAGGGTGTAACCGTGCTGGACGACGGCACGATTGCCGACCGACGCGGCTCGCTCAATGTCGACGACGAAGGCAACGCCAGCCAGCGCAACGTACTGATCGAGGACGGCGTGCTCAAGGCCTACATCCAGGACGCGATGAACGCGCGGCTGATGGGCGTGTCCGCCACCGGCAACGGCCGGCGCGAGAGTTACGCCCACGTGCCGATGCCGCGCATGACCAACACCTACATGCTCGGCGGCGACCGCGAGCCGCAGGAGATCATCGCCAGCATCGAGCGCGGCCTGTATGCGACCAATTTCGGCGGCGGCCAGGTCGACATCACGTCGGGCAAGTTCGTGTTCTCGGCCAGCCAGGCGTTCTGGGTCGAGAAGGGAAAGATCAAGTTCCCGGTCAAGGGCGCGACCATCGTCGGCAACGGGCCGGACGCGTTGACCCGGGTCTCGATGATCGGCAACGACATGGCGCTCGACAGCGGCGTGGGCACCTGCGGCAAGGAAGGCCAGAGCGTGCCGGTGGGCGTGGGCCAGCCGACCCTGCGCATCGACGGGCTGACCGTCGGCGGAACCGCCTGAAGTCCAGGCCGGAATCGCCCATTTTTTCGTGCTAAAGTCCGGCCCATGTCGATGACACGATTTTTCTTTGCCTACTTTTGGTTCTCCTACGCCGCCGGCGCAAGAGAGAAGTAGTCGTGTCGACCCCCTGACAACCCTACCCCCCTCGAAACCGCCGGCAACCCCGGCGGTTTTTTGTTGTCGGCCCCCTTTTTCAACTCAGGACCACTCACCATGACGCAACAGACCTCCTCCTGGCAATCCGGCTCCGCCTCCACCCACAGCGGGCCCGACCGCAGCCGCGACCCCCACAGCGACCGCACGAGCCAGACCGACGACGAACGCATCAAGGCCATCAACGTGTTGCCCCCGCCCGATCACCTCATCCGTTTCTTCCCTATCGGCGGAACCCCCGTGGAACAGCTGATCGCGTCGACCCGGCGCAACATCCAGGCCATCATGTCCGGGCAGGACGACCGGCTGCTGGTGGTGATCGGGCCGTGTTCGATCCATGACCCGGTCGCGGCGCAGGACTATGCGCGCAAGCTGGTGCAGCAACGCGAGAAATACCGCGACACACTGGAGATCGTGATGCGGGTGTATTTCGAGAAACCCCGCACCACCGTGGGCTGGAAGGGACTGATCAACGATCCTTACCTGGACGAGACCTTCCGCATCGACGAAGGCCTGCGCATCGCGCGCCAGCTGCTGATCGAGATCAATCGCCTGGGCCTGCCGGCCGCCAGCGAATTCCTGGACGTGATCTCGCCGCAGTACCTGGGTGACCTGATCGCCTGGGGAGCGATCGGCGCACGCACCACGGAAAGCCAGGTGCACCGGGAGCTGGCCTCCGGCTTGTCGGCACCGATCGGCTTCAAGAACGGTACCGACGGCAACATCAAGATCGCCACCGACGCAATCCAGGCCGCGGCCGGCGGCCATCACTTCCTGTCAGTGCACAAGAATGGCCAGGTCGCCATCGTGCAGACCAACGGCAACCAGAACTGCCACGTGATCCTGCGCGGCGGCAAGGCGCCAAACTACGATGCCGACAGCGTCGCGGCGGCCTGCAAGGCCTTGACGGCGGCCCACCTGCCGGCCACGCTGATGGTCGACTGCAGCCACGCGAACAGCAGCAAGCAGCATGAGAAACAACTCGACGTGGCGCGCAATGTCGCAGCCCAGGTGGCCGGCGGCTCGACCAGCGTGTTCGGCCTGATGGTGGAAAGCCATCTGCACGCCGGCGCGCAGAAGTTCACGCCGGGCCAGGACGACGCCAGCAAGCTCGACTACGGCAAGAGCATCACCGACGCCTGCCTGGGTTGGGACCACTCGCTCGAACTGCTGGACAGCTTGTCACAGGCGGTGGCGGCACGGCGCAAGCGCGCCGCCTGAGGCTGCGCGCCGCGGGGGCCCCGGTCTCAGGCGGCGGCAGCGGACGCGTGTTGCCGCTCGGGCACGCCCTGCTGCAGCCGCGCCAGGAGTTTCTGGTGGATGCCGCCGAAGCCGCCGTTGCTCATGCACAGGATCTGGTCGCCAGGACGCACCTCGGCAAGCACCTGCTCGAGCACGGCGCCGATATCGTCGGCCACCCGGGCCTTGTCGCCCAGCGGGGCGAGCACCTCGCGCGCGTCCCATCCCAGTCCGCCGGCATGGCAGAAGGCCAGGTCCGCGGATGTCAGCGCCCAGGGCAGCTGCGCCTTCATCGCCCCGAGCTTCATCGTATTGGTACGGGGTTCGAACACGGCCAGGATCCGCACCGACGGGCCGACCTTGCGACGCAGGCCCTCGAGCGTGGTGTGAATCGCCGTCGGATGGTGGGCGAAGTCGTCATACACCACGACTGGCGCGCTCGACGCCGGCATGCCTGCCAGCGTGACGCTGCCACGCAATTCCATGCGCCGGCGCACGTTGTCGAACCGGGCCAGCGCCTGCGCCGCGACGGCCGGCTCCACGCCCACGTGTTCGGCCGCCGCGATCGCCGCCAGCGCGTTGAGCTGGTTGTGCCGGCCGCTCAAGCCCCAGCACACGGTGGCCACCGGCGTACCGTGGCGCAACACGTCGAACCGGTCGGGCTCGCCTTGCGCCGTGTAGTCGCTCACGGTGGCGCCGAAACTGCGCTGCTCGCTCCAGCAACCCGCGGCCATCACGCGGGCCAGGCTTTCTTCCAGCCCATTGACGATGATGCGTCCGCTGCCATGGGGTCCGGTCCCCGGCACGATGCGCACCAGGTGGCGAAACTGACGTTCGATGTCGGCCAGATCGTCGAAGATGTCGGCGTGGTCGAACTCCAGGTTGTTCAGGATGGCGGTGCGCGGGCGGTAATGCACGAACTTGCTGCGCTTGTCGAAGAACGCGGTGTCGTATTCGTCGGCCTCGATGACAAACAGCGGCTTGCGTGCCTGGGCCGTCGGCGCCGGTAATCCGCCGAGCCGCGCCGACGCCGAAAAGTTCATCGCCACGCCGCCGATCAGGAAACCCGGCGCAAGGCCGGCACACTCCAGGATCCAGGCCAGCATCGCGGTGGTCGTGGTCTTGCCATGGGTACCGGCGACCGCCAGCACATGGCGGCCCTGCAACACGTGCTCGGCCAGCCATTGCGGGCCGCTGGTATAGGGCGCCCCAGCGTCGAGGATGGCCTCCATCAACGGGTACCGGGGCGAACCATCGGCCAGCACGGCCCTGCTGACGACATTGCCGATGACGAACAGGTCCGGCCGCAGGTCGAGCTGGTCGGCGCCGTAGCCTTCGATCAGGTCGATGCCCAGCGCACGCAGCTGGTCGCTCATGGGCGGATAGACGCCGGTGTCGCATCCGGTAACCGTATGGCCCTGCTCACGGGCCAGCGCGGCCAGTCCCCCCATGAAGGTGCCACAGATGCCCAGGATATGGATATGCATCGCGGGATTTTAGGTGAGGGGCCATGGGCGCCGGCGCGTGCAAGGCCCCAGGGACGCGCGGCCGGGCTGCCATGATGGCAGGCCGTCGACGAATCCGTGGACAATCGCAGGATGGAACATGGCGCCGAAGGCTGGAGAGCCGAGATTGCTGCCGCGGCGGCGCGTCTGGTGGTCGAGGACGGGCTCGAATACGGGCCGGCCAAGCGACAGGCCGCGCGCCTGCTGGGCCTGCCGGCCCGCACGCCCCTGCCGGGCAATGACGAGCTCGAGGATGCGGTGTTCGAACACATCGCGATCTTCTGCGCCGACACCCAGCCTCAGGAGCTGGCCGCGCTGCGATCGCTTGCGGCGCGATGGATGGAGCGGCTGGAGCCGTTCCGCCCGCACCTGGGTTCGGCCGTATGGCGCGGCAGCGCGACCCGCCAGTCCGACATCGTGCTCGAACTGTTCTGCGACGACTCGAAATCGGCGGAAATCGCGTTGATCGACGCGCATGTCGCATACGAACCGCGTACCGTCCACGGCATGCGCGGCGACACGGTCGAGGCGCTGAGCATCGCGGACTTCTGTCCAGAGTTGAACACCATGGTGTCGATTCACCTGCTTGTCTACGACCATGACGATTTGCGCGGCGCCTTGCGCCACGACGGCAAAGGCCGCGCGTCGCGGGGGGATCTGGCCGCGCTGCGAGAATTGCTGCGCAACCCCAGCCCATGACGACACCGGAACGCCAACCCCCTCCCCCCGGCCAGCACGCCCGGCCCGCAGCAGAAGCGGCGCGGCGGCGATGGTTGTTCGCTGCAGTTGCGGGCACGGCTGCTGCCGCGGGCGCCGGCCTGTGGTGGTGGCAGGCACGACCGGGCGGCAGTTCGCCTGGGCAGGCACCTGCCATCTGGAACATGGAATTTCCCACGCACGGCGGCGACACGCTGTCCATGCGCAGCTTTGCCGGCCGCCCGCTGCTGCTCAATTTCTGGGCCACCTGGTGCCCGCCGTGCATCGAGGAAATGCCGCTGCTCGATCGCTTTTACGCCGAAAACCATGTCAACGGCTGGCAAGTCCTGGGTCTGGCCGTGGACCAGAGGGCTGCCGTCACGCGTTTCCTGACCCAGACGCCGGTGCAATTTCCGGTTGCGCTGGCAGGCATGGCGGGTGTCGAACTGAGTCGTTCTCTGGGCAACCAGGGGGGCGGCCTGCCGTTCACGGTGGTGTTCGACGGAACAGGACAGGTCGCCCAACGTAAAATAGGCCGCGTCGACACGCAAGACCTGCAGGAATGGCGCGACTTGCGGTAGCCATCAAACCACGCGAATCACCGGCCACACGACACCTTCGGCCGCAGTGGCCGGCCCGCGGCCCGCAATACGGCGAGCCAGATATAGTCGAAATTTAAACGAAGATAACCGCATTTGCCCCACATTTGAGGTAAATTCGCGGCTCATTACATCATGTCGTTGGAGACACCATGGATCTGAGAAAACTCAAGACACTGATCGATCTGGTATCGGATTCGAACGTGTCCGAACTGGAAATCACGGAAGCCGAAGGCAAGGTGCGAATCGTCAAGGCCGGCGTTGCCGGCGCGCCGGTGCACTACCAGACCATTCAGGCAGCGCCACCGCCCGCCGCGGCCCAGGTCGCGCCCGTGGCGACCGAAGCCGCCGTCGTACCCGATGCGCCAGCGCACCATGTCGTGAAGTCCCCGATGGTGGGCACGTTCTACCGCAGTGCCTCCCCCGGCGCCAAGCCCTTCGTCGAGGTCGGCAGCACCATCAAGGAAGGCGAGACGCTGTGCATCGTCGAGGCCATGAAGATCCTCAACGAAATCGAAGCCGACAAGACCGGCACTGTCACCAACATCCTGTGCGCCAATGGCCAGGCCGTCGAATACGGGCAACCGCTGTTCGAAATCTCCTGACCCCGGTCAGCGCAACCCATGTTCAAGAAGATCCTGGTAGCCAATCGAGGCGAAATCGCATTGCGCATCCAGCGCGCCAGCCGCGAACTCGGCATCACCGCGGTGATGGTGTATTCGGAGGCTGACCGCAACGCCAAATACGTCAAGCTGGCCGACGAGGCCGTGTGCATCGGGCCGGCGCCCTCGGCGCTGAGTTACCTCAACATGCCCGCCATCATCTCGGCGGCCGAAGTCACCGACGCCGAGGCCATTCATCCGGGCTACGGCTTCCTCAGCGAAAACGCCGGTTTCGCGGAGCGGGTCGAGAAAAGCGGATTCCAGTTCATCGGGCCCACGCCGGAGTCGATCCGCATCATGGGCGACAAGGTGTCGGCCAAGCAGGCCATGATCAAGGCTGGTGTGCCCTGCGTTCCCGGGTCGGAAGGCGAATTGCCCGATGACTCGGTGCAGGTGCGGCGCATGGCCAAGAGCATCGGTTATCCGGTGATCATCAAGGCGGCCGGCGGCGGCGGCGGACGCGGCATGCGCGTCGTGCACACCGAGGCCGCCCTGGTCAACGCGGTGCAGATGACCAAGGCCGAGGCCGGTGCGGCGTTCGGCAATCCTGCGGTGTACATGGAAAAGTTCCTGCAGAACCCGCGCCACATCGAGATCCAGGTGCTGGCCGACAAGCACAAGAACGCCGTCTACCTGGGCGAACGCGACTGCTCCATGCAGCGGCGCCACCAGAAGGTCATCGAAGAGGCGCCGGCGCCCGGTATTCCGCGCAAGCTGATCGAGCGCATCGGCGAGCGCTGCGTGGCCGCCTGCAAGAAGATCGGCTACCGCGGCGCGGGCACCTTCGAGTTCCTGTTCGAGAACGGCGAGTTCTATTTCATCGAGATGAACACCCGGGTCCAGGTGGAACATCCGGTCACCGAAATGATCACCGGCGTGGACATCGTCAAGACGCAGATCATGGTGGCCGCGGGCGAGAAGCTGCCGTTCACGCAGCGCCAGGTCGAAATCCGCGGCCATGCGATCGAATGCCGCATCAACGCCGAGGACCCCTACAAGTTTGTTCCCTCGCCGGGGCGCATCACCATGTGGCATCCGCCCGGGGGGCCGGGCGTGCGCGTGGACTCGCACATCTACACCAATTACTTCGTGCCGCCGAACTACGACTCGATGATCGGCAAGATCATCGTGCACGGCGACACACGCGAGCAGGCACTGGCGCGCATGCGTACCGCACTGGGCGAGACCGTGGTCGAGGGCATCAACACCAACATCCCGCTGCATCGCGAGCTGGTGGTCGATGCCAAGTTCTGCGGCGGCGGCACCAACATCCACTATCTGGAAGAGTGGCTTGCGCAGCACAAGCGCTGACCGAACCGCCATGGTCGAACTGAGCCTGCGCTGCCCGCAAGACCGGGTCGAGGACGTCTCCGATGCCTTGCAGGCCCTGGACGCCCAGAGCGTCAGCGTCGAGGACGCCGATGCGCTGACCGACGCCGAACAGGCCTTGTTCGGCGAACCCGGCATGGTGCCCATGACGATCGGCTGGCGCCACTCCACGATCAAGGCCTTGTTCGCCGACGACGCGGCCGCGCGCGATGCGGCACGCATCCTCGGCGCGCAGGACTTCTTCGCCGATTGCACGGTCGACGGCATCGCGCCGCTGGCGCAGCAGGACTGGGTGCGGCTGACCCAGTCGCAGTTCGAACCGGTCGCCATCGAGCCCGATTTCTGGATCGTGCCGACCTGGCACGAACCCCCGGCGCAGGCGAGGCACGTGATACGCCTCGATCCGGGTCTGGCGTTCGGAACCGGCACGCATCCGACGACCCGCATGTGCCTGCAGTGGATTGCCCGCAACCGGGGTGCCGACGCTCTGGGACGGGTGCTGGACTACGGTTGCGGCTCCGGCATCCTGGCGATTGCCGCCGCCATGTTCGGCGCCACCGCCGCCGATGCGCTGGACATCGACCCGGCGGCGGTGACGGCGGCCAGGGACAATGCCCAGGCCAACGGCGTGCGCATCGCCTGCGGCCTGCCGGACCAGGCCAGCGGCCAGTACCAGACGGTGCTGGCCAATATCCTGGCCACGCCGCTCAAGGTGCTCGCGCCGCTGCTGTGCGCCCGCGTCGCCCCGGGCGGATCGCTGGTGTTGTCCGGCATTCTGGAGCGCCAGGCCGACGAACTCACGCAGGCGTATGCGCCCCATGCGGCACTGGAGGTCTCGGCGTCGCAGGAGGGCTGGATCCTGATGACAGCGCGCCTGTGAGGCCGGTCGCAACACTACAATGATTTCGCCATGAGCCTGATCACACGTTGCCCGACATGCGAAACCATGTTCCGGGTCGTGCCGGATCAGTTGCGGGTGTCGGAAGGCTGGGTCCGATGCGGCCAATGCGCGGAGGTGTTCGACGCCACCCAGAACATGGTTCCGTCGGGCGACGACGCGGCTGCGACGCCGCCGACCGCGCCACGGCCCACGAGCAACACCCCGTCTCCCACGGCACCGGTAGCGGCGCCAGCGCCGCCAGCCCCACCACGACACGCGTCCTCGGCACCACCGCCGCCACCCGTGCCGACGCCCCCCGCGACCACGACACCCGCCACCGCGGCGCCTATGCCGGAAGCACCGCCGGACGCACCGCCGGACGAAAACCGGTTCACACCGTCGCCGGCGCCCGCCGATCGCGCCGATCGCGCCGATCGCGCCGCCGCGCCGCACGGTGACGGGTTCGATGTCGGCGACACGATGCGACCGGCCATCGACAGCGCGCTCGAAAACGATTGGCAGGATGGGCCACCCACCGATCCCCAGACCGCGAGCGACGCTCCCTACGATGCCGACGCGGACGACACCGACACCCTGCCCCCGCCGGAACTCGACTTTCCACCGGTGCCGGAACCTGGCCGCGACGCGGCCACCGACGAACCACGCACCACCGGCACCGGCACCGACGCTGCCCGTGCCCATGCGGCCGTCCCGCGCCCGTCCTTTCTGCAGGACGAGCAGTCGCCGTCGATCTGGCGCAGGCCGATGGTGCGCCTGGCGCTCGTCGTCACGCTGGTGGTGTTGCTGGTATTGCTGGGCGTGCAACTGCTGGTCAAGGAACGCGATCGGGTCGCGGCGGCGCAGCCCGGCATGCGGTCCGTGCTCGAGGCCTTGTGCACCGTGGCCGGCTGCACGATCGCGCCACTGCGCCAGATCGAGTCCATCGTCATCGACAGTTCGTCGTTCAGCCGCGTGCGCGGCGACGACTATCGGCTCGGCTTCTCGCTGAAGAACACGGCTCCGATCGACGTTGCCATGCCGGCGGTGGAACTCTCGCTCACCGACCCGCAGGACCAGCCCGTGATTCGCCGCGTGATCCTGCCCGCGGAATTCGGCGCCCGCTCCGACGCACTGGCCGGCGAATCGGTCTGGACGGGCTCGCTCGCGCTGACCGTGCAAGCCGACGCCAGCGCGCAACGCGTGGCCGGTTACCGCCTGCTCGCCTTTTATCCCTGATACATCAACCGGACCCTCCATGGCATCCCTGATCTGCGGCTCGCTGGCTTTCGACACCATCATGAACTTCGAGGGACGTTTTGCCGAGCAGATCCTGCCCGAGCAGCTGCACATCCTGAACGTGTCGTTCCTGGTGCCGTCGCTGCGTCGCGACTTCGGCGGCTGCGCCGGCAACATCGCCTACAGCCTCAAGCTGCTCGGCGGCGACCCGCTGCCCATGGCCACGCTGGGCGTCGATGGCGACGACTATCGCAAGCGACTCGATGACCTGGGCATCGGCTGCGAATTCGTGCGCACGATAGCCGACGCGTACACGGCGCAGGCGATGATCATCACCGATACCGACAACAACCAGATCAACGGCTTCCACCCGGGCGCGATGGAACAGGCCTGGCGCAACCGGATCAACGCACGCGACGACATCCGGCTGGGCATCATCGCGCCCGACGGCCGCGATGCGATGGTCCAGCATGCGCAGCAGTTCTCCGAGGCCGGCATCCCGTTCATCTTCGATCCGGGCCAGCAGCTGCCGCGCTTCGACGGAGCCGAGTTGCGCGACTTCGTCGGCAAGGCCAGCTGGATTGCCGTCAACGACTACGAAGGCAAGATGCTCAGCGACCGGACCGGCTGGGACACCGCCGAGATCTCGCGCAAGGTGCGGGGCCTGATCGTCACCATCGGCGCGCAGGGCAGCGAGGTATGGATCGACGGTGTCAAGACCCATGTACCGGCGGTCGCCGCGGCGTCGGTCGTCGATCCGACCGGTTGCGGCGATGCCTACCGCGGTGCCTTGTTGTATGGGCTGGAGCGTGGATGGTCGCTGGAGCGCTGCGCCATGCTGGGCAACCGGATGGGTTCGATCAAGATCGCGCAGCGCGGCCCGCAGAATTACAGCATCGACAGGGACGCGACGTTGCGCCTGTAGCCGCGCGAGCTGGGCACGCATCGCCCGTAAAAAAAGCCCGACACCGTGAGGTATCGGGCTTGATGCGAACGCTCAGGCTCGCTCAGGGCTTGCTGGCTGTCGGAAACGGCCATGCCGCTTGCGGGTTCAGCGTCGTCTGCGCGGCAGAGGCAGGGGCAGCGGGCGCCTTCGCGGCTTTCTTCGCGGCCTTCTTGGCGGCAGGCTTCTTGGCAGCAGCCTTCTTGGCCGGAGCTTTCTTCGCTACGGCCTTCTTGGCTGGCGCCTTCTTGGCCGGAGCCTTTTTCGCTACGGCCTTCTTGGCTGGCGCCTTCTTGGCAGCAGCCTTCTTCGCCGGGGCCTTCTTGGCGACGACCTTCTTGGCCGGTGCCTTCTTCGCTACGGCCTTCTTGGCTGGCGCCTTCTTGGCAGCGGCCTTCTTGGCCGGAGCCTTCTTCGCTACGACCTTCTTGGCCGGAGCCTTCTTGGCCACGACCTTCTTGGCCGGAGCTTTCTTGGCCGGAGCCTTCTTCGCTACAGCCTTCTTAGCCGGGGCCTTCTTGGCCGCGGCCTTCTTCGCAGGAGCGGCTTTTTTTGCCGCCGGTTTTTTTGCAGTTGCCATCATTTTCTCCTTGATCAAGAAACAAAGAGCACTTCATGCCTGTTGGAGCACATGGAGCGATTCAAGGTGTTGGGCCTTATCCCAGCACCTTGAATGGGGTGACACACGCCCACGCGGCTCTCTGCGGAGCCTGCGAAGAAGTGTGGATTCGGTTGAGCCATGGTGGGTCGTGCGATGCTCGCGTCAGTCCCAGGACAAGGCGCCGCCCGACTGGTACTCGATGACACGGGTCTCGAAGAAGTTGCGCTCCTTCTTCAGGTCGATCATCTCGCTCATCCAGGGGAACGGGTTTTCTTCGTTCGGGTACAGGGCCTCCAGCCCGATCTGGGTCGCGCGCCGGTTGGCGATATAGCGCAGGTAGCCCTTGAACATCGACGCATTCATGCCCAGCACTCCGCGCGGCATGGTGTCTTCGGCATATTGGTATTCGAGGGCAACCGCCTGCTCGAACAAGGCACGGATCTCGGCCTTGAAGGTGGAGGTCCAGAGCATCGGGTTCTCGAGCTTGATCTGGTTGATCAGGTCGATGCCGAAGTTGCAGTGCATGGATTCGTCGCGCAGGATGTACTGGTACTGCTCGGCCGCACCGGTCATCTTGTTCTGGCGACCCAGCGCCAGGATCTGCGTAAAGCCGACGTAGAAGAACAGGCCTTCCATCAGGCAGGCGAAGACGATCAGCGACTTGAGCAGCTGCTGGTCGGCCTCCTGCGTGCCGGTCTTGAAATGCGGGTTGGTCAACGTCTCGATGAACGGGATCAGGAACTGGTCCTTGTTGCGAATCGAGTCGACCTCGTTGTAGGCGTTGAAGATCTCGCTCTCGTCCAGGCCGAGCGACTCGACGATGTACTGGTAGGCGTGGGTGTGGATCGCCTCCTCGAACGCCTGGCGCAGCAGGAACTGCCGGCACTCGGGCGCCGTGATGTGGCGGTAGCTTCCCAGCACGATGTTGTTGGCTGCCAGCGAGTCGGCGGTGACGAAGAAGCCGAGGTTGCGCTTGACGATGCGGCGCTCGTCGTCCGTCAGGCCGTTCGGGTCTTTCCACAACGCGATGTCGCGGGTCATGTTGACCTCTTGCGGCATCCAGTGGTTGGCGCAGCTCGAGAGGTATTTTTCCCAGGCCCACTTGTACTTGAAGGGCACCAGCTGGTTGACGTCGGTCTGCCCGTTGATGATGCGCTTGTCGGCGGCGTTGACGCGGCGCTGGACCGGGGCGGCTGTCGTAGCGCCTGCAACGGGGGACGGCACCGGTGCGCCATCATCTAGAACACGCGCCTGCGGTGTGTGCAAGGATGGCTCCACCGAGCGACCCTGATGCGGGTCACGCGCAAATGTCGATGGCGATGTGGGCTTGACTTCTTCGTCCCAGGACAACATAGAGGATTCCAATCTTCGAATTATGAAAGCAGCGCCATGAAATGCAAAGCATTCATGCGCGCTGCCATCGTGATGTGTTGTTCAATAGCATCGTCCGCGCCATGATGCGTGGACGATGCAAGGTCGTCTTATTGGCACGCCTCGCACGTCGGATCGTCGACGCCGCAGAACTTGACGTCCGTCGCCGGACTCGCCGCCAGCTGTTCGCGCGCCGCGGCCGCAGCCTTGTCGAGTGCACTCATCGGCGCGGCAGCGGACTGGCCTTCGGCTCCGGACGACACCGCGTTGAGGCGACCAGCGGCCACTGTCGACTTCTCGGCATGCGTGGCCGATTGCGTGCGCAGGTAGTAGGTGGTCTTGAGGCCACGCACCCACGCCAGCTTGTAGGTGTCGTCGAGTTTCTTGCCCGAGGCTCCGGCCATGTAGATGTTGAGCGACTGCGCCTGGTCGATCCACTTCTGCCTGCGAGCCGCGGCCTCGACCAGCCAGTGGGTCTCGATCTCGAACGCGGTCGCGTACAGGGCCTTGATGTCCTGCGGCACGCGGTCGATCGGCTGCAGCGATCCGTCGAAATGCTTGAGGTCCATGACCATCACGTCGTCCCACAGGCCCAGGCGCTTGAGGTCGTGCACCAGGCTTCCGTTGATGACGGTAAATTCGCCCGAGAGATTGGACTTGACCGACAGGTTGCCGAAACACGGTTCGATCGATGCGTCGACGCCGATGATGTTGGAGATCGTCGCAGTCGGTGCGATCGCCACGCAGTTCGAGTTGCGCATGCCGTCGACGGCGATCTTGCTGCGCAAGGCATCCCAGTCCAGCGTCGCGGAACGGTCCACCTCGACGAAACCGCCACGGGCCTCGGCCAGCAGGTCCAGCGTGTCGATCGGCAGGATGCCGCGATCCCACAACGAACCCTTGTAGCTGGAATAACGACCGCGCTCGCGCGCCAGTTCGGTCGAGGCCCAGTAGGCGTAATAACAGACCGCCTCCATCGACTGGTCGGCGAACGCGACCGCCGCCTCGCTGGCGTACGGGATGCGCAGCTTGTACAGGCTGTCCTGGAACGCCATCACGCCCAGGCCCACCGGGCGGTGACGCATGTTGGAGTCGCGCGCCTTCTTGACCGCGTAGTAGTTGATGTCGATGACGTTGTCGAGCATGCGCATCGCGATGCCGACGGTGCGGCGCAGCTTGTCATGGTCGATGCCGCCATCCTTGATGTGCTGCAGGAGGTTGACCGAACCCAGGTTGCACACGGCGGTCTCGGTGTCGCTGGTGTTGAGCGTGATCTCGGTGCACAGGTTGGACGAATGCACGACACCCACGTGCTGCTGCGGCGAACGCACATTGCAGGCGTCCTTGAACGTGATCCACGGATGGCCGGTCTCGAACAGCATGGTCAGCATCTTGCGCCACAGGTCCGAGGCCGGCAGCGTGCGGCTGGGTTTGATCTCGCCGCGGGCGGCCTGCTCCTCGTAGGCCACGTAGGCGCGCTCGAAGTCGGCGCCAAACTTGTCGTGCAGGTCGGGCACGCTGGACGGCGAGAACAGGGTCCAGCTGCCTTTTTCCATGACACGGCGCATGAACAGGTCGGGAATCCAGTTCGCGGTGTTCATGTCATGGGTGCGGCGGCGGTCGTCACCGGTGTTCTTGCGCAACTCCAGGAACTCCTCGACGTCCAGGTGCCAGGCTTCCAGGTAGGTGCAGACCGCGCCCTTGCGCTTGCCGCCCTGGTTCACCGCCACCGCGGTATCGTTGACGACCTTGAGGAAGGGAACCACGCCCTGCGACTCGCCGTTCGTGCCCTTGATGCGCGAACCCAGAGCGCGCACCCGCGTCCAGTCGTTGCCCAGGCCGCCGGCGAACTTGGACAACAGGGCGTTTTCCTTGATCGATTCGTAGATGCCGTCCAGGTCATCCGGCACCGTGGTCAGGTAACACGACGACAGCTGCGAACGCAGCGTTCCGCTGTTGAAAAGCGTCGGCGTGCTGGACATGAAGTCGAACGACGACAACACCTCGTAGAACTCGATGGCGCGGGCCTCGCGGTCGATCTCATTGAGCGACAGACCCATGGCCACGCGCATGAAGAAGGCCTGCGGCATCTCGATGCGGGTCTTGCGGATGTGCAGGAAATAGCGGTCGTACAGCGTCTGCAGTCCCAGGTAGTCGAACTGCAGGTCGCGTTCGGGCTTGAGCGCGGCGGCCAGGCGCGGCAGGTCGAACTGCAGCAACCGCTCGTCGAGCAACTCGGCGTCCACGCCCTTGCGCACGAACTGCGGGAAATAGTCGACATAGGCGGCGCCCATCTCGGCCTGCGGCACGTCGTGGCCCAGCACCTCCTTGGCGATGGTATGGAACAGCAGCCGCGCCGTGGCGTAGGTGTAGTCCGGGTCCTTCTCGATCAGGGTGCGGGCAGCCAGCACCGAGGCCTTGTAGACCTCGTCCATCGGCACGCCGTCGTACAGGTTGCGCAGCGTCTCGGCCATGATCGGCTCGAAACGGATGTCCGGGCCCAGGCCGTCGCAGGCGGTGCGGATCAGGTCCTGCAGGCGTCCGATGTCCAGCGGCACGCGTTGGCCGTTGTCGATGGCATGGAGCTGCGGCGCCGCGGGCGCAGCCGCGACCTTGTCACGCGCACGCTCCTGGGTGCGTTTCTCGCGGTACAACACGTAAGCCCGCGCGATCTCGTGATGGCCGCCGCGCATCAGGGCCAGTTCCACGTGATCCTGCACGTCCTCGATGTGGAAGGTGCCACCACCCGGGCGCGAACGCACCAGCGCGCGCACCACCCCCTGCGTCAGGCTGTCGACGACTTCGCGCACGCTGGCCGAGGCTGCGCCCTGGGTGCCGTGCACCGCCAGGAAGGCCTTCATCATCGCCACGGCGATCTTGGCCGGCTCAAAAGGAACAACGGCGCCATTGCGCCGGATGATCTGGAACTGGGCCAATGCCGAGGCACTGAGCGGTTGCGGGGCATCGGTGCGGGGGGGAACCGGCACGCCGGATGATTTCTGGGCGGGAGCGTTCAGGGCAGTCTGCATTGTTTTCCTCGTCTCTGGGAACGTCTTTGTTGGAGTATTCCGGGTTGGTGGCGGCTCGTTCGCGCCTCACGGCGGCAAGTGCGTCATGCAACCAGCGCACACTATATATGGGGCTCATGGCGATGACAAGCCACTACCGGTAGTGTATCAAGCGCGCCATAGCGAATCGCGTCGCAGGCGGTGCGCGCGCATCCGCGGCGCGGCACCGGCGGCGCGTGCCCGACGTCGCCGCATCCCGCCTGCGAAGCCTTGCAGCATGCGAGGCCGGCATCGAAACCGCGTATGCATGCGGCTCTCCGACGATTTTGCCGCTGCCATCCGCATCGGGCTTGACGATGCCGATGGCGACATGCGGATCTCGCCACGCGCCCCAGACGCATGCGAGCCGTCCGCAGTGGGTCAGACTTTTACATTTTCCGGTGGGAAAAAAGCTGCAGGCCAGGCCAGCGACGACCGCAATTCGGCCCAGTCGAACCCCTGCCCCGGGTCGAACTTGCGTCCCGGCGCAATATGTTCATGGCCCGCCACGTGGGCAATCGGGTAATGCGCCGCGAGCGCCGCGCACACGGCCGCCGCGGTTTCGTACTGGGCCGGCTCGAACCGCTCGCCCTCGAGCCCCTCGAGTTCGATGCCTACCGAGTCGTCATTGCAGTTGTCCCGGCCGCGGTAGCAGGACACGCCCGCATGCCAGGCCCGCGCATCGCAGCTGACGAACTGCCACAAGGCACCGCATCGCTCCACGAAGAAATGGGCCGACACCTTCAGCCCGCGAATGCCCTGGTAATACGGATGCGCATCCCAGTCCAGCGTGTTGGTGAACAGTTGTCGGACCGCCTCGCCACCGTATTGGCCCGGCGGCAGACTGATTGAATGCAGCACCACCAGGTCGACCACGCTGCCCACCGGACGGGCACCGCAATTGGGCGACGGCAGCCGCCGCGCATACCGGTACCAGCCGCAGTCCCACAAGGCATCGGGCGCGCCGGCATCAGCGTTCGTCATCGCCACGATCGGAATCCACCGGCTCGTCGATCTGCAGCCGCGCAATCCGGTAGCGGATCTGCCGCAGGCTCAGGCCCAGGCGCGCCGCGGCCGCCGTGCGATTGAAGCCGGTCTCGCGCAAGGCCTGCACCAGGATCTCGCGCTCCTGGCGATCCAGATGGTCCTGCAGGTTGTCGGGTATCACGACCGACGAGGACGAGGACGATGACCCGACCGCGGGCTCCCGCGGCGGCGCAGCATCGGCGGGCGGCGCGGGAGCGGGCGCGGCGGGCGGCATGTCGGGCATCAACGCCGCCGGCATGGTCGGCTCGTTCAGGTTGGCGACCTGCAGGTCGTTACCGTCACCCAGCGCAACCGCCCGGTGCAGCAGGTTCTCGAGCTCGCGCACATTGCCTTTGAGCGGCGCCTGGCGGATCTGCTCGAGCACGGCCGGCGACAAGCGCGGCACCGGCAAGCCGGACTCGGTCGCGATCCGCTGGAGCAGGCTGGCACACAAGGCCGGGAGGTCCTCGAGCCGTTCGCGCAGCGGCGGAATCATGATGTCGATGACATTGAGCCGGTAATACAGGTCCTGCCGGAAGCGCCCGCTCTGCACGTCGGCGGCCAGGTCGCGGTGCGTGGCGCTGATGATGCGCACGTCGACCGGCTCCTCCTGCGTGGCCCCCACGCTGCGCACGCTGCGCTCCTGGACGGCACGCAGCAACTTGGACTGCATCGCCAGCGGCAGGTCGCCGATCTCGTCCAGGAACAGGCTGCCGCCGCGCGCGGCCTGGAAGAAGCCGTCCCGGTCCTGCGTGGCCCCGGTGAACGAACCCTTGCGCGAACCGAAGAACTCGGCTTCGAGCAGGTGTTCCGGAATCGCGCTGCAGTTGACCGACACCATCGGGCCGGAGGCGCGATGGCTGTTGGCGTGCAAGGCACGGGCGACCAGTTCCTTGCCCGTGCCCGACTCGCCGGTGATCAGCACCGGCGCCATGGATCGTGCGACCTTGGCCACACGTTCCTTGACCTGGCGCATCACCAACGATTCGCCAACCAGGCGCTGCAGCGCGGCCTCGCCGACCGCTGGCGGGGTGTCGGTGCGCCGCCGGTTGTGCAGCGGATGCGGCGCCGTGCCGGCGTTGTGCCGCCGGCCAGCCACGGCTGCGTTGCGCGCGCCTTGCACGGCCGAGGCGATGACGGATCGGAACTGCTGGATGTCGACCGGCTTGGTCAGGTAGTCGAACGCGCCAGCCTTGAGCGACTCCACCGCATTGTCGGCCGAGCCGTAGGCGGTGATGACGACGCAGCGCTCGCTGCGGTGCTCGTCGCGCAACTGGTGCAGCAGGTCGATGCCCAGCCCGTCGGGCAGGCGCATGTCGGTGATGACGACATCGAATCGCTGCGCCTGCAACAGGCTGCGCGCCTGCGCCAGGTCGCCCACACCGGTGACCTGGTAACCCTCGCGCAGCAGCGCGAGCTCATAGAGGGTGCGCAGGTCCGGCTCGTCGTCGACGACGAGCACATGGACATCCTGCAACGACGGTCGTTCTGTCATGCACTCTGCATTTTGTCAGACCGCGATGGCGCAAACCGGACCCGGAACTCGTTGCCGTCGACCAACGCTCCGGCGACCGTTCGCCGGGTCCGGGCGAAGGCGATCGTTGCCCCGTGGCCGTCGCACAACTCGCGGCAGATGTACAAGCCCAGCCCGGTCGAGCGGCTCTCCGACGAAAAAAACGGCTCGAACAGATGGCGCTCGACCGAGGGCTCCAGCGGAGGGCCGTCGCTCCACACGGCCATCGTGGCCCGTCCGCCCGGTCCGTCGCCGGTGAGCACCTGGATCGAACCCGCGATCGCGCCCGCATAACGCTGCGCATTGTCGAGCAGGTTGACCAGCACCCGGCGCAGATGCTCCGGGTCGAAGGCCACCACTGCGGCGCCGGCCCGCAGATCCGTGGCGAGACTGTCGTTGCGACCCGCGTGCTGCGACCAGTCCATGCAGACCTGGGCCACCGTATCGTCGAGCCGGGTGCGCGAGGGCGAGGAACCGTCGCTGCCGCGATGCAACCGCGAGATATTGAGCACCTCGTCGACGATGCGCTCCAGCCGGTTCGCGTTCTGGTGCACCATGCGGATCAGGGACTTGAGCCGCGGATCCGCGACCTCCTCGTCCAGCAGTGCATTGGCCTGCACGATCGCGGCCAGCGGATTGCGGATCTCGTGCGCAACCGCGGCCGACATCCGGCCCATGCTGACCAGCTTCTCGGTGCGCATGCGCGCCTCGGCCTCGCGCTGGTCCTGCACGAACATCACGCACAGCCGCTCCTGCGCGTCGTCGTCGCTGGCCGCGATACGGGTGCGCACATGGGTGTATTGCGGACCGATGCCGGGCAGGGCCAGCAGGATGCTGTCGCCCTGGGACGGCTTGCCGGAAAAACTGCGCTGGTTGAGCTGGGCCAGCTGCTGCCAGGCCGGCTCCCGGGACAGCGAGAACGGCTCCTGCGCCTGCATGAGATCACGTCCGAGCAACTTGGACGCGGCCGGATTCGCCGCCAGCACCATGTCCTGCGCATCGACGACCAGCACACCGTCGGTCATGGACTCGATCACCAGGCTGTTGACCTTGCGCTGCACGCGCGCGAGCATCTGGCTGCGCAACGAGCGTTGCTCTTCGGTCGCCAGGCGCGCCGAGATCTGGCTGGCCAGGATGGCGATGACGAAATACCCGGCGCCGGTCAGGGCCGACTGCGCCACCAGGGGTGCCGCGTCCACGTCCGGCCGCAGTCCGGACAGGCTGGCCTGGCCCAGCAGCAACAAGGTGGCGCCGGCCGCGGTGCCCAGCGCCAGTGGCAACGAGCCCAGCACCGCCGACAGCAGCACCGGCAGCGCGAGCAAGGGTGAATAGTTGATCCCCGACTGGCCCTGCACGTATTGCAGCAACGCGAAGGTGACCACGTCGACGCCGATGATCGACAAGCCGCGCGGCCCCAGCGTTGGGCTCAGGCGCCGGGCCGTACCGGCCATGCGGGTCACCAGCGTGGCGGCCAGGTAGGCGCCACACACCAGGATCAGCAACAGGTCGGTCGCCTGCCCCAGCGCATACAAGGTGGTCTGCAGCGCCAGCAGCACCAGCCCCAGTGTCACGCGCGCCGTCATGAACCCCCGCCACAAGCGCGCGAACTCGTCCGGTCCGTCCGCCGGCATGGCACCGCCGTAAAGCCCCAGCCGCAGGTCCAGCCAGGGTTGCTGCGCCGAGCCGGACATGGCGCGCGCTCAGGCCTGCTCGGCCTGGTTCCGGTGCTGGTCGCAGCAGTACATGCCCCGGCGACCCACGACCACGTCCTGGCGCGGGCAATGCAAGCCGCACACGTCGCAACCGACCATGTCGACGGCGGCCTCCTCCCGGCGCGGCCGGTCGCGGCCCGACTCGGCTTTTTCCTCGGCCCGGTTCGATCGCCAGATCCAGATGCCGACCATCACGACGACCAGGACCAGCAGGTACTTCATGCCATGCGTCCCAGAAAAACTTCCATCACGAACCGCGAACCGACATAGGCCAGGAACAACAGGCCGGTGCCCGCATACAGAACCCGCACCGCGCGCCGGCCACGCCAGCCGTAACGGGCCCGGCCCAGCAGCAAGGCCGCAAAGGTCAGCCAGGACAAGACCGAGAACACGGTCTTGTGGTCCAGGCGCAGCGCCTTGCCCGGTCCGTACAGCGCTTCGCCGAACAGCAGCCCGGCGCCCAGGGTCGCGGTCAACAACACGAAGCCCGCACCGACGAAACGGAAGGTCAGCCGCTCGAGCGTGAGCAGGGGCACGCCGCTGTCGGTCTCGGACGCATGGCGCATGCGCGATTCGGCACGCCCCATCAGCCAGGCATGGACGACCGCGGCGCCGAACAGGCCATAACACGCGACGCCCAGCGCCAGATGCAAGGGCAACCAGACCGACGCGCTCGGATGCAGCGCGGCGCCCGGAAACGCCAGCGGCATCAGTACCGAGATGGCGGCCAGCACGCACATGACGCGGCGGATCCGCAGTTGCGGATAGAACTGGCTTTCGACCGCATACACGCAACCGACCAGCCAGACGGTGATGGACAACGCGGGCGCGAAGCCGAAGCGCGGCGCGCCCCCCAGCAATCCGACGCCCAGCAGCACCGCGTGCATCAGCAGGGCCAGCATCACCAGCAGCCGGGCCGAGCCCAGGGCCATGCGCGGCACCACGGCCGGCATCAGGTAGATGCCGGCCACGGTCCAGGCAAGGACATGGTTCGACAAGGAGCCACTGGCTAGAATCATGGGTACAGTTTAGCGTTTCGCATGCTGCAAACCCGTGCAATCGCGAGCCCGACGCGGCAAATGCCTGCACCCATCGATCGAACCATCATGGCCTCCTCGCTTTCCGAAAAACTGTCCCGCCTGGTCAAGGAGATGCGTGGCCAGGCCCGCATCACCGAATCCAACGTCACCGACATGCTGCGCGAGGTGCGCATGGCGCTGCTGGAGGCTGACGTTGCACTGCCGGTGGTGCGCGACTTCATCGCCCGTGTCAAGGAGAAGGCACTGGGCCAGGAGGTGCTGGGTTCGCTGTCGCCCGGCCAGGCCCTGGTGGGCATCGTCAACAAGGAACTCGCCGCGACCATGGGCGAAGGCGTCAGCGACATCAACCTGGTGGCCCAGCCGCCGGTGGTCATCCTGATGGCCGGCCTGCAGGGTTCGGGCAAGACGACCAGCACCGCCAAGCTGGCGCGCCACCTGATCGACAAGCGCAAGAAAAAAGTGCTGACCGTCTCGGGCGACGTGTATCGGCCGGCCGCCATCGAGCAGCTCAAGACCGTCACGGCGCAGGCCGGTGCCGAATGGTTCCCCAGCAGCGCCGACCAGAAGCCGGTGGACATCGCCCGCGCGGCCCTGGACTATGCGCGCAAGCATTATTTCGACGTGCTGCTGGTGGACACCGCCGGCCGGCTGGCGATCGACGAAGTGCTGATGGCCGAGATCCGGGACCTGCACCAGGTGCTCAAGCCGGTCGAGACGCTGTTCGTCGTCGACGCGATGCAGGGCCAGGACGCGGTCAACGTCGCGGCCGCGTTCAAGCAGGCCTTGCCGCTGACCGGCATCATCCTGACCAAGACCGACGGCGACTCGCGCGGCGGTGCGGCCCTGTCGGCGCGCCATGTGACCGGCGCGCCGATCAAGTTCGCCGGCACCAGCGAGAAGATCGACGGGCTGGAGGTGTTCGACGCCCAGCGCCACGCCGGCCGCATCCTGGGCATGGGCGACATCGTCGCGCTGGTCGAGCAGGTCAGCTCCGGCGTGGACATGCAGGCGGCGCAGAAACTCGCAGCCAAGGTCAAGAGCGGCGCCGGCTTCGACCTCAACGACTTCCTCGGCCAGATCCAGCAGATGAAGCAGATGGGCGGCCTGTCCAGCCTGATGGACAAGCTGCCCGCCGCCAT
This sequence comes from Comamonadaceae bacterium G21597-S1, assembly GCA_027214345.1. Classification (GTDB taxonomy): domain Bacteria; phylum Pseudomonadota; class Gammaproteobacteria; order Burkholderiales; family Burkholderiaceae_C; genus CAISIP01. The sequence goes on along the minus strand of JAPWHR010000020.1, from coordinate 5,858 downwards.
GGCCGCCAAGGCCGGCCAGGTCGACATGAACCGGGCCGAAAAAGACATCCGGCGCAAGGAAGGCATCATCCACAGCATGACCCCGCTCGAGCGGCGCAAGCCCGACCTGATCAAGGCCACGCGCAAGCGCCGCATCGCGCTGGGCGCCGGCGTTCAGGTGCAGGAAGTCAACCGCATGCTCAAGGAATTCGAGCAGATGCAGGACATGATGAAGAAGATGAAGGGCGGCGGCATGATGAAGATGATGAAGCGCTTCGGCGGCGGCAAGGGCATGCCGAAAATGCCCTTCTGAGCCCTTGTGTGCCAGACCGAGCCACACGAAGTGGGCGAGCTCTGGCACCAACACTTCCTCGGCTGTCCGGCTGTTTCCCTTGTGTGCCAGACCGAGCCACACGAAGTGGGCGAGCTCTGGCACCAACACTTCCTCGGCTGTCCGGCTGTTTCCCTTGTGTGCCAGACCGAGCCACACGAAGTGGGCGAGCTCTGGCACCAACACTTCCTCGGCTGTCCGGCTGTTTCCCTTGTGTGCCAGACCGAGCCACACGAAGTGGGCGAGCTCTGGCACCAACACTTCCTCGGCTGTCCGGACTTACAACACGGCCTCCACCGTCACCACCTCCCCGCGCAACGAGCGCTGCGGCGCCTCGGTGATGCGCACGTCGACCATCTGCCCGATCAGGCGCCGCGAGCCCTCGAAGACCACGGCCCGGTTGCATTCGGTACGGCCGAACAGCTGCTGCTCGTCCTTGCGCGCCATGCCCTCGACCAGCACGCGCTGCACGGTGTGCAGCCGGCTCGCGCTGATGCGCTTGACGTTGTCGTCCAGCACCGCCTGCAGTTGCTGCAACCGCGCCAGCTTCACCGTATGCGGGGTCTCGTCGTGCAGCGCGGCGGCCGGCGTGCCGGGGCGCGGGCTGAAGATGAAGCTGAACGAGCTGTCATAACCGACGTCCTCGACCAGCTGCATCAGCTTGGCGAAATCGGCGTCGGTCTCGCCCGGAAAACCGACGATGAAGTCGCTGGACAGGGCCAGCTCGGGCCGGACGGCCCGCAGCTTGCGCACGGTCGACTTGTATTCCATCGCCGTGTAGCCGCGTTTCATCGCCATCAGGATGCGGTCCGAACCGTGTTGCACCGGCAGGTGCAGATGGCTGACGAGTTGCGGCACGCGCGCATAGACGTCGATCAGCGACGCCGTGAACTCGTTCGGATGGCTGGTCGTGAACCGGATGCGCTCGATGCCGGGGATCTCGGCCACGTATTCGATCAGCGTCGCCAGGTCGGCCGTCTCGCCGCTGTCGCCCATCGCCGCGCGATAGGCGTTGACGTTCTGGCCCAGCAGCGTGACCTCGCGCACCCCCTGGTCCGCCAGGCCGGCCACCTCGACCAGCACGTCGTCGAAGGGCCGCGACACCTCTTCGCCACGGGTATAGGGCACGACGCAATAACTGCAGTACTTGGAGCAACCCTCCATGATGCTGACGAAGGCCGTGGCGCCATCGACGCGCGCCGGCGGCAGGTGATCGAACTTCTCGATCTCGGGGAAACGGATGTCCACCTGCGGCCGGTCCTGGGCGCGGCGTTCCCGCAGCAGATCGGGCAGGCGGTGCAGCGTCTGCGGCCCGAACACCACGTCGACAAAGGGTGCACGCGCAATGATGGCCTCGCCCTCCTGGCTGGCCACGCAGCCGCCGACGCCGATCTGCACGCCCTTCTTCTTCAGGTGCTTGACCCGGCCCAGGTCCGAGAACACCTTCTCCTGGGCCTTCTCGCGCACCGAACAGGTGTTGAACAGAATCAGGTCGGCCTCGTCGACATTGCTCGTGGACTCGTAGCCTTCGGCGGCGTGCATGACATCGACCATCTTGTCCGAGTCATACTCGTTCATCTGGCAGCCAAAGGTTTTGATGAAGACTTTCTTGCTCATGGTCGAATACCTGTCGGGAAACTGATGGTGATGGGCCGGAGCGTGCGAAACCGGCGGATGGCTTGCGCCGGGCGTCGGCGCCGGGGCACGCCAAGCCCCCGCCGCGCCCGTCACCGGCACGGACTTACTGGCTCGGGAACTTGGGCAGCTGGTCGAACGGCGTCTTGCCGTCGTCGACCTTGGGCTTGTCGGCGTCGGCCGCAAAGCGGATGTTGGTCACGACATCCCAACCCTTGGGCAAGGCGTCGACCTCGGCCTGGCTCAGGATCCAGACCTCGCGCACCAGGCCTTGCGGCTCGAGCAGGTAGTTCACGGCATACCGCTGTCCGACCAGGGCGCCGGACATCAGCAGCATGTTGTTCGGACCGCGGATCCGGGCGCCCGGCGACAGCCGCATTGCATGGCCGTTGATCGCAATCGCCGGCGGCGCGGTCACGACCATCATGCCCCGCTGCACGGTGGGCGGAAACTGGCGCACGGCCATCTGGGCACCGGCAGTGCCCGCCAGCGACACCATGCCGGCAGCCAGCAGCAGCATCCGGGCCATGGCCAGGCCGCGGAACAGGGAAAGACAGCGTTTCATGGTTTATATCCAGGGGCTGTTGGGCGGGCGCCAGCCGACACGGATCGCACCGGCCTGCGCAGGAAGCCCGGATTTTAGTCCTTCAACGCCGCGGGGGCGTCCGATTCCGCCGGTCGACGCACGATGGTCACGGGCTGGGCCACCGGCGCGCCTAGTGCTTCGGACTCGACCGTGGTATCGACCTTGCAGGGCTTGAAGATGCGCACCTTGCACGAGCTGCAGATGCCGGCATCGAGCCGCGGAAACAGCTTGCCGATCACATCCTCGCCCAGGCGGAAAAAATTCTCGGCCCCGATGATGCCGTACGCGCCGCAGCGGCGCATCATCTCCATCGGTTCGTCCTTCATGTAGAAGATGTACAGGGCGCCACCCAATGCGCGGCGGCGGCGCGCCTCCTGCGCCAGCAACTGCGCACCCTCGAGATCGACGAAATTGATGCCCGAGCCCACCACCAGCAGGTGGCGCTGCATCGGGTTGCGCTCGTCGATGCGTTGCAGCTCGGCGGCAATGTAGTTGGCGGCGCCGAAGAAAATCGGACCGTTGATGCGCACGATCTTGAGCTGGGGGCAGTCCGGCAGCCCGGTGTCATTGCCGAATCCCGGTGGCCACTGGCCCTTGAGCGGCTTGCAGTCCTCGATGCCGGGCTTGGCCGTGCGGTTGAGAAACAACAGCAGCGACAACAACACGCCGATATAGATCGCGAATTCCAGCTCCAGCGTCAAGGTCGCGATCAGCGTGGCCACCAGCACGCCGGTCTCCTCGCGGCTCACGCGCACGATCTCGGCCATATGATGAAAGTCGATCAGGCCCCAGGCCACGACGAACAACACACCCGCCATGGCCGGAATCGGCAGGTACTCCGCCAGCGGGGCGAGGAACAACACGATCAGCAACAGGAACACCGCCGAGAACACCGCCGCCAGCGGCGTGCGCGCGCCTGCCTCGTAATTGAGGCCGCTGCGGTTGAACGAGCCGCTGGACGCATAACCCGAGAAGAACGCACCCGCCAGGTTCGACAGGCCCTGGCCGATGAATTCCTGGTTGCCATGGATGCGTTGCCCGCTCTTGAGCGCCACGGCCCGCGCAATCGACACCGCCTCGGTCAGGGCCAGCAAGGCCACTGCTATCGCGATCGGCACCAGCTTCTCGATCGTGCCCATCGAGAAATCCGGGCTCGACAACGGCGGCAGGCCGACGCGCAACGCGCCGATACTCCTGATGCCAGTATTCTCGGCACCGAAGATCAGGTTCAGCAACGCGGCAATCAGACCGCCGATGACCAGGGCCGCGATCATGTGCGGGGCCCGTGGCCGCCACTTGCGGATGCCGACACTGGCCACGACGGTGACCAGCGCCACGACGGTCACATACGGATTGATGTCGGCCAACTGCCGCCCGAGCCCCCGCAGCACTTCCCAGACCGACGAGCCACGCGCGATCTCGATGCCGAAGAAGTTCTTGACCTGGCTGGCGGCGATCAGCACCGCGGCGCCGGCAGTAAAGCCGACCACCACCGTATGCGACACGAAATTGACCAGCGTGCCCAGCCGCAACGCACCCAGCGCCAGTTGGAACACACCGACCAGGAAGGTCAGGGTCAGCACCAGACCGACGAACTCCGGCGAGCCGGGTTCGGCCAGCGGGCTCATGGTGGCGAAGACGACGATCGAGATCGCCGTGGTCGGCCCGGACACCAGGTGCCAGGACGAACCCCACAAGGCAGCGACAACCGCCGGCAACATCGCGGCGTACAAACCGTATTCGGGCGGCATGCCCGCGATGGTGGCGAACGCCACGCCCTGGGGCACCAGCACCAGGCCACCCGTCAGGCCGGCAATGGCGTCGGCGCGCAGCGTCACGCGATCCACCATGTGCCGCCACTGCAGGAAAGGAAACAGATGCAGCAACCAGGTGAATGCGGATCGTCGGCTCATTTCTTGTTCAGGTGTGTCGCTCCCATCCTGCCGCGACCGCCTGGGCCGCTACCGTCGCAATACCGGTGGGATGCGCCGATGATACGCGGCGCGGGTCGCGCGAACTGGCCGGGAACCGCCGGCGGAACCCGTTGGCAACGACGCTGAAAAACGAATCCGCACTGGTGGCGGATGGTGCCGGGCCGGTTGTCCCGATCCGCCGCAGGGAGCGACCCTCGCGCCGGGCCCGGCCGTTGCCGGTGCATCGGCGCGCCGGCGCCATGCCCCATCAGTCCACCTTGCCGATGCGCTGCACCAACTGGGCCATCTCCTTGGCTTCGGCGAGCACGAAGCGGTCGAACTCGGTGGCGTCCTGGAACTGGAACGACGTGCCGGCCGCCGTCATGGCGCCGACGGCCCGCGCATCCTGCGCGGCGAAACGTGCGGCCTGGCGCAGGGCTTCGACTGCCGCCGCGGGCGTGTCGGCCGGCACGAACAGGCCGGCCCACTGCGAGTACTGCACCGGCACGCCGAGCTCCTTGAGGCTGGGCACTTCCGGCAACGCGGCCAACCGCCCTTCGCCCCAATGCGCGAGTGCGCGCACCTTGCCGGCCTTGATGTGCTGCAACACGCTGGCCGGGCCGGTGGACAAGGCGTCGACGTTGCCGGCCAGCAACGCCAGCACCGCCGGGCCGGCACCGGTATACGGCACGTGCAGCATGAAGCTCGACGTGGCCACCTTGAGCTGCTCCATCGGCACGTGCATGGTGCCGTAGTTGCCCGACGAGCCAAAGGTGATGCGGCCGGGGTTGCCCTTGACGTGGGCCATGAACTCCGCATAGGTCTTCCACGGGCTGTCCGCACGCACCACCAGCACGGTCGGATCGGCCGTGAAGCGGGCGATGGGCTTGAGCTGGTCGAGCCGGAACATCTGCGCCCGGTTCAGGATCTTGTCGGCCTCGGGCAACACGACCAGCGACGACAAGGCCATCAGCATGGTATAGCCGTCCGGCTTGGCCTTGGCCACGTACGCCATGCCGATGCCGCCGCCGGCACCGGCCTTGTTCTCGACCACCACCGACTGCTTGAGCTGGCGCGCCATCGCCTCGGCAACAGGCCGGCCGACGGTGTCGGCCACGCCGCCGGGCGGGAACGGCACCACCATCGTCACCGGGCGGCTGGGATAACTGTCCTGGGCCAGCGCGGGCGACACCAGGCCGGCGGCCAGCAAGGCCGAGCCAAGCAGGCGCCCCAGCATGCGCCGGGCCGTGCCCCGGCTGTGCGCCAGTACGCGTACGGCGAACCTGGCGCGGCCGGGGTGGTAGGTGCTCGGTCGTGAAAGTCGTATGGTCATGCGGGTCTCCTAATATCTTCAAGTTGATTCAAACTTCAGTGGTCAAGGCTTTGGTTACGGCCTTGATTGCTGAACGGGTTG
>JAPWHR010000001.1 GCA_027214345.1 Comamonadaceae bacterium G21597-S1 | reverse complement strand
TTCCACAATGCCACAACTCCAGCGCCACGTGTTTCTTCGGCGCGATTTGCGGCAACGGGCCGATTACTTCGCTAACCAGGAGCTCGACACCCGGGCACTGGCCGCAACCTGCGCCAATTGCCACGGTACGGACGGCCACGCGGTCGCCGGCTCCGGCAGCGCCCGGCTCGCCGGCCAGTCGAGTGCGTTCATCGTCGAGCAGATGCAGGCGTTCCGCTCCGGTGTCCGTCCGGCCACCGTGATGCACCAGCTGGCCAAGGGGTTCAGCGACGCGCAGATCCGCGATCTGGCCGCGTATTTCGCCGCGCAGCGCTGACGAGGAGACACACCATGCAAAGACGTGAATGGATGATCAAGTCGGCCGCTGCCGCCGGCGTGTTGGCCGGCATGGTCGGCTGTGCGACCGGCAGAGGCGCCCCCGCCAAGGCCCAGGTGCTGGTTGTGGGTGGTGGCTATGGCGGTGCGACCGCCGCCAAATACATCCGCCTGTTTTCGCGCAACAGCATCGACGTGGTGCTGGTGGAGCCGAACCGCAATTTCGTCTCGTGCCCGATCTCCAACCTGGTGGTTGGCGGCGTACGCACGCTGGCCGACATCACCACGTCCTACGACGGGCTGCGCAAGCGCCATGGCATCACCGTGGTGCATGACACGGTCGCCGCCGTCGACGCCGCGCGCAAGAGCGTGCGCCTGGCCGGCGGTGCGGACATTCGTTACGACACGCTGGTGTTGTCGCCCGGCATCGACCTGCAACTGGACGCGGTGCAAGGCCTGCGCCAGGCCAACGCCGACGGCCAGGTGCTGCACGCATGGAAAGCCGGCGCGGAAACCGAGGCATTGTTCCGCCAGCTACGCGCCATGCCCGACGGCGGCGTGTTCGCGCTGGCGATTCCGGAGGCCCCCTACCGATGCCCGCCCGGACCGTACGAACGCGCCAGCATGGTGGCTGCCTACCTCAAGAAGAACAAACCGCGCTCCAAGGTGCTGGTGGTCGACGCCAACCAGGACGTCACGTCCAAAGGTCCGCTGTTCAAGAAGGCCTGGGCCGAGCTCTATCCCGGCATGCTCGAATACCGCGGCCAACACAAGCTGGTCGGCGTCGACCTGCCCAACCGTACGTTGCGCTTCGACTTCCAGGACCCGGTCAAGGCCGATGTGCTCAATGTGATCCCGCCCATGCGCGCGGGTGCGCTGGCCGTGCAGACCGGACTGGCCAACGCCAACGCGCGCTGGTGCCATGTCGATTTCCTCAGCTTCGAGTCCACGGCTACGCCCGGCATCCACGTACTGGGCGACTCGATCCAGACAGCGCCGGGCATGCCCAAGTCGGGCCACATGGCCAACAACCAGGCCAAGGTCGCAGCCGCGGCCATCGTGGCCCGCATCAAGGGGCTGGCCGTGAACACGCAGCCGATGCTGACCAACACCTGCTACAGCTTCGTCAGCCCGGCCGAGGTGATCCACGTGGCCAGCGTGCACGCCTACGTGGCGGCCGAGAAGACGTTCAAGGCCGTCGCCGGTTCGGGCGGCGTCTCGGCGGCGCGCTCGGAACAGGAGGCGCGATACGCGATGGCCTGGGCCCGCAACATCTGGGCCGATACGCTGGGTTGACGCGACCGGTCAGGCCGGGCCGCACCAGCCGCCCCGCTCAGGGCTTGACGTAGGCAAAGCCCTGCTTCTGCAGCTTCGTGATCCGCACCACGCCCGACGGCGTGAAGTCCGCCTCCAGGATGAACTGCGACTTCTTCAGGTTGCGGTTGGCCAGCGTGATCTCGCAGACCTCGAAGTTCACACCTCGCGCCTTGAGCGCCGCGACAGGGCCGGAATACAGGCCGCCGTTCTTGTCCTTGGCGCCGTCCATCAGGAAGTCCACGCCCGTCGCGTGCGCGACGACGGTGATCTTGGCCGCAGGGTCGGTGTCGAGATGGTTCTTGATGTTGCGCAGTCCGCCCAGGGCCTGCTCGGCCGCATCGTTGATGTGGTAGACGACCGTGTCCTGCGCCATCGCCAGCGTGCTCGCGCATCCGAGCGCCAGCGCCGCCATCCATTTCCAGCTTGCCATGTCATGCTCCTTCGTGGTTGTCGGGCGCAGTCCCCTGCCCGGCTCGGGTGTCGCCGCGCGCATGAGCGATGCAAGCCACGCGCGCATTATCGATCGGAGCCCTTCAGTATCAGCGCTCACTGATATACGTACTTACCCTTGCAGCTCCAACGCATCGGTGATCGCACGGATGCCCGCGCGGGCGCAGCTGTCGTCCGCGTCGCCACCCGGCGCGCCCGACACGCCGATCGCGCCGAGCACCGAACCGCCGCTTTCGATGACCTGGCCGCCGCCGGCCGCGAGCACGCGCGGATGTGCCCGCAAGGCGTTCATGGGTTTGCCGGGCTGCGTCTCCTCGCCCAGCGCCGCCGAGGCGATGCGAAAGCTGGCCGCCGTCCAGGCCTTGTCGCTGGCGACCCCCACCGTGTGTGCGCCGGCGAATCGATCGCGCAGCAGCACCTGCAGGATGCCGAAGCGATCGACCACGGCGACGCTGACCTGGAAACCCTGCCGTCGGCAGTCGTCGAACGCCGCGCGTGCCGCGGCCAGCGCGGTCTCGGGCGTCATCAGCTTGACGCTGAAGGTGCTGCTCGCCTGCGCCCGCGCCAGCGAGCACGCGGTGGCGAACAACACGATCACAGCCAGCACGCGCAGACGGATCCGGGTGGGGGTGGACAGGGTCATGGTGGTGCCTTTCTCGTGTGCCGGTCGCGGTTCATGCACCGGCCAGGCCGCTGTTGCCCTTGAGCCCGACCAGGCGGGGCATGTTGGGTTTGCGCTGCTTGACACGCCCGCCCTGGGACTTCAGCCAGGTCTCGACGACGTCCCACACCGGCTGGACGCCGGGTGCGTTGCGCGCCTCTGCCGCCACGGGAGCCCAGCCGGCCACCTTGTAGGTCTTGCCGGCTTCGACGGCCTTGCCGCCGAGCCGCATCTCCGAGATGCGGCTGCCCATCTTCTGCGCCGGATCGCAGGTGTAGCTCAGGCCGCCCACGCGCACCATGTCGCCGCCCTGCTGGTAATACGGGTCGGGATTGAACAGGTTGTCGGCCACGTCCTCGAGCACGGTCTTGATGGTCTCGCCGCTCATGTCGTTGACGGTGGCATAGGGGTAGGTGATGGCCAACTGGTCCATCATCAGCTCGCGCGTGATCATCGCGCCCGGCAGCAGCGAGGTGCCCCAGCGAAATCCGGGCGAGAACGCGATCTCGGCACCCTGCACCTCCATCAGCGCGTCGCAGATGAGCTGGTCCCAGGAACCGTTGAAATTGCCGCGCCGGTAGAGCAGGCCGTCGGTCACCGCCAGCTTCTCGGCCAGCTTGGCTTCGTACGGCTGACGCACGCGCGTGATCAACGCGTCCATCTCCGGGTCGGCCTTGAGCTGGTTGGCGAACACCGGCAGCAGCCGGTAGCGAAAATCGGCGACCTTGCCGCCCTTGACGTCGAAGTCCATGACACCCAGGAACTTGCCGTTGCTGCCCGCGTTCGTGACCAGCGACTTGCCGCCGGCATTCGAGACCGGCACCGCGAGTGGAACACCATCGTGGGTATGGCCACCGAAGATCGCGTCGATGCCGCGCACGCGCTGGGCCATCTGCAGGTCGACGTCCATGCCGTTGTGCGACACCACCACGACGACCTGGGCACCCTTGCCCCGGGCCTCGTCGACCATCTTCTGCATGTTCTCGTCCTGGATGCCGAAGCTCCAGTCAGCCACCAGGTAACGCGGGTTGGCGATCGGCGTGTACGGAAAGGCCTGGCCGATGATGGCGCACGGTATGCCGTTGATCTCGCGGATCACGTAGGGCTTGAACACCGGATCGCCGAAATCGGCAGTCTTGACGTTCTGCGCCAGGAAGTCGATCTTGCCCTGGAAGTCCTTCTCGACGATCTCCTTGACGCGCTCCATGCCGTAGGTGAACTCCCAGTGCCCGGTCATGATGTCGACACCGAGCAGCTTGCAGGCGTCGACCATGTCCTGGGCATTCGTCCACAAGGACGTGGCCGAGCCCTGCCAGGTGTCGCCGCCGTCGAGCAGCAGCGAGCCGGGCCGGCTGGCCTTGAGCTGCTTGACCAGCGTGGCCAGGTGTGCGAACCCGCCGACCTTGCCGTAGCGGCGTGCCGCGCTCTCGAAATCGAGATAGGTGTACGCATGCGCCAGCGCGGTTCCGGGCCGTACGCCGGCGCGCTTGAGCAGGTGCTCGCCCACGAGGTGGGGCAACTGGCCCTGCATGGAGTCGACCCCGATGTTGACACTGGGCTCGCGGAAATAGATCGGCTTGAGCTGGGCATGACAATCAGTCATGTGCAGCAGCGACACATTGCCGAACGGCGCGATGTCGTACAGCCCGGCCTGCGCCGTGGCGGCGTCGGCATTCGCGTAGCGCCCCAGCCCCATGCCCGCGACCGATGCCGCGCCGAGCACCTGCATGAAATCGCGCTTGGACAAATTCATAAATCAGCAATCAATGATATCTATCGGAAAAACGGACCCGCCCGCGGGCGGGTCCGCATGGCGATGCTACTGGTTCACCGGCGACTTGGGGTCGAGCAGCAAGGCCATCAGGTCCTTGAGCTGTTTCTCGTCGAGCATGTTGGCATGGCCGAAACGCGGCATCGCCGAACACGCGTTGTAGGCCTTGGCGTTGTACAGCTTGCCCCAGGTGTATTCGACGATGGGCTTGGCCGCGGCGCTGGACGGGTCCGCCACGCCGCGGATCTTGCCGTAGTTGTAAAGGCTCGGGCCGATCGTGCCGTACGAGATCTCGGTCTTGGCGAGCTCGTGGCAGTTGTAGCAATTGCCGCCATTGGCACTGGTCGCCGTCGAGTTGTCGGACCAGGTCATGCCGCGACCGTTCTGCGCCAGCTTCTCGCCCGCCTTCCAGTCGCCGAGGAACTTTCCGTCCGACGGCATCTTGACCGTCCTGAGGTTGGCGGCCTCGATGGACTTGGCCAACGCGTCGGGCAGGTCCTTGCCCTGGGCCTTGGAGCACTCGGCGTTGGACGCGTCCTGCTGCAGCCGGTCCACCTTGGCGATGCCCTGGTCGCGGAACGAGGACTTCATGATCGACGCCAGCATGGCGTCGTAGTCGGTGGACGGAGCGCTGCCGGCACAGCCGGCCAGCGCCACGGCCGCGCCGAGCGCCAGGGCGATAGTGAAATGTTTGTTGCTCATCTGCATGCCTCCTTCAGCGTTTGATGCCTGGCGCAATCGACTCCGCGCCTTTTGCGTTGACACCCATGTAGACACCCAGCGCAATCGTCACGTCCGACGCGTAGCCCGGATACGGGAAGCGCTGCTGGCGGAAGCAGTCATTCAGGCGACGCTGCATGCCCCATAGCTGGCCATTGCCCACCCGGTACGCGGGCCAGGCCGCGAAGCCGACACCGTCCCCGGGGTTCTTGGTCAGGTCGGGCAGGTCCTGCAGGCGGATCCGCTTGCCTTCCTCGCCGTGGCAAGAGGCGCAGGCAAAGTCGTAGGGCCCGGCGCGGTAGAAGAATGCGCGCTTGCCGACCTCATACATGGTCTTCTCCTGCGTGTGCGACTGCGGCAGGTCCATCTTCATGCCGCGTGAGTTCGCCGACACATACGCCACGAGTGCCTCCATGTTGGCCTGCTCACCACGGCCGAAGCCGGTCTTTGCAATCGGGGCGGCGTCGAATCCCTGCAGCGTCTGCATGCAGGTCAGCAGCCGGGACTCGAGATCCTGGACCCGGTTCGTATCGGCAAAATAGCGCGGCAGCTGCACGAAAGCACCCTTGACCTTGCCAGGTCCCTGGCCGAGATCGCACTGCTCCAGCGATGCATTCTTCGGCCCGCGCTTCTTCTTCCAGAGCTCCTCGCCCTTGGCCTCGAACAGGTCTGCCGGATTGCCGTCCTCGAGCATCTTGCGGTACTCGGCAATGCCGTCGGCCGTCGACTTGGTCTGCGCCCAGGCAGATACGGTCGAGGCCAGCAGCACGGTCATGATCAATAGTGGCTTCATAGTCTCCTCTCGTTGGTATTCACAGATGCATGCTGTCGCCATGCACTACAACGCCCACCCCCGCATGGCCGGCCGCCTGTCGACGGCCCGGTCCGCTGGCGTCATGAAACGGTGGCCTCGTCGGTCCGCTTGTCGCCCTTGTTGTCGGTCCAGGAAATCGTGACCTTGTCCCCGGCCTTGGCACCCTTGACGACGAACTGCAGGAACGGGTTCTTCGACACGGCCGGCCCCCATTGCGCGGTCATCACCGTGTTTCCATTGAGTTGCGCGGTCACGTGCTGGATGTGCCAGGCCGGGATGACCTTGCCCGCGGAGTCCTTGCGTTGCCCGGTTTCCATTTCGTGTGCCATCAGCACACGGACGGTGGCGTTGCCACCGGCGGCTTGTGCGCGAATGCGCATCGGATCTGCCATGTTCTTTCTCCTGTGATTGGTATCGGATCGTCGTGTGGCGAGGCGGGTGGCTGCGCGCGGTTCAACCGCCGCAACCGCCCAGCGTGACCTTGACTTCCTTCTGTGCGAACAACATCTTGCCGTCGGCCATCATGGCCACCGCGTACACATTGGACGACTGGCCCATCTTGACCCGGGTCGATACGTTGGACTCGATGGCATCGGTGATGTCGAACATCGCGGCCAGGATCGACGGGTTCTTCTCGACCAGCAGCAGCAGGCGCTTGACGCCGGGCAGGCTGCTGGAGGCGCCGACCGGAACGACGGCACCGTTCTCCGCGATGTCGGGTCCGGTGACGGTGACGTCCTTGCTTTCGACCGGCGCGCTGGCGCCAAGCGCCTTCACCAGGTCGGCCATGTTCTTGGACTCGAACGCGGCAGTGTTGTAGGCGGCGGCCTGGGCCGATGCCAGGGTCGGCAACATGCCGACCGAGGCGAGCAACGCGGCCACCTTGGCTGAATGGAGGAAAACTTCCCGACGAGTATGCATAAGTGACTCCTTTATTCGCATATGCTAATTAACCAACATGAGATTGAACCTAGGGACCTTCCCTAGGTCTGCCCTATTTGCGCGCACCGTCCATCAGCCATTGGGAGATCTGCTTCGCCTCGCTGCCCGCGAGTGTCTGCGGCGGCATCGGCACCGCCCCCCATACGCCCGCCCCTCCACTCTTGATCTTGCCTGCCAGATAGTCAAGCCCATCCGCGCGCGCCGCGTATTTTCGGGCGATCTCCTGGAATCCGGGGCCCAGGATCTTCTTGTCCATGCCATGGCAGGCGACACAGGCGTGTTTCTGCGTCAATGCGATGGCAGCCGCGTCCGCGGCACCGGCCTTCTGCGCCGCCGGCTTCGCTGGCGCTGGCGCGGTCGCGGTCGCGGCCGCGGCCGCCGCCGGCGCAGCGCCGACAGGTGTCGTGGCCGCCGCCACGGTGGTGTTGGCGCCCCGCTGCGGTCCGACCAGGCGGTTCTGCTCGGCCAGGTTCCCGTGGGCGTTGCGCGCAAAGTCCGGCAGGCTCGACGTGACCGCGCCTGCGGGAGCGCAGTCCTTCATGCAGGCGACCGCGGCAACGTCCGCCTTGGCATTGCCCATCGTCTTGCCGGGCCACAGGCCATGGTCGGTGGTCAGGCCATTGCGGTTGGGCAACATGGCCTGCACCTGCGCCGCGTTGCGATCCGACAGCGTGAAGCCCTCGGGCAATACACCGCCCAAGTTCAGCAGGTAGGCGGTGACCGCGTACACCTCGTCAGTCGTCAGCGATTTCGGCGCGTTCCACGGCATCGCGCGATTGATGTAGTCCCACAGGGTCGACAGGTGCGCGAGCTTCATCATCGTGGTGCGCCCCGGAAAGGCGGGATCGGTCAGCCGTGCCACGCGGCCGGTCTGCATGTCCTCCTTGGTCGTGCCACCCGTCAACGGCGTGAACACCTCGTTGCTCTCGCCGAAGATGCCGTGGCACGACGCGCACTTGCCTTCCCAGACCTCCATGCCCTGGGCCACCGAGCCCGAACCCGTGGGCAGGCCCTTGAAGTCCGGGCGCACGTCGATATCCCAGGCCGCCAGTTCGGCCGGCGTGGCCGCGCGACCGATGCCGACATACGGCGTGGACTGGGCCAGCGCGGTGGCGGCCAGCCCCCACACCAGGGTCGCCATCAGCGCATCACGAAAGCTGGACATTCTTCACCTCCCCGCTTTCCTGCACCAGCCAGGTCTGGATCGCGTTGTTGTGGTAGATCGAGCGCGAACCTCGCACCGCGCGCAGTTGCCGGAAGCTGGGCTGCACGTAGCCGGTATCGTCCATGGCGCGGCTCTGCACCAGCGCAGGCTTGCCGTCCCAGACCCAGTCGAGGTTGAAACGCGTCAGGCACTTGGACATCACCGGTGACTCCAGGCGCGCGCTGCGCCAGTTGCGACCACCGTCGACCGATACGTCGACCCGCTTGATCGCGCCGCGACCCGACCAGGCCAGGCCGCTGATGCTGTAGAAACCCTTGTCCAGCAGCACCTGGCCGCCCGAGGGCGTGGTAATCACGCTCTTGCATTCCTGGATGCTGGTGTATTGCCGATGGCGTCCGTCGGGCATCAGGTCGATGTAATGCAGCACCTCGTCCTTGGTACCGTAGGGCTTGTCGCCGACCTCGATCCGGCGCAGGTACTTGACCCAGCTGACCCCTTGCACGCCCGGTACGACCAGGCGCAGCGGATACCCGTTCTCGGGCCGCAGCATCTCCCCGTTCTGGCCATAGGCCAGCAGCACCTCGCCGTTTTCGACCATTTCCATCGGAATGGTGCGCGTCATCGACGAACCGTCCGCGCCTTCGGCCAGCACGAAACGGGCCTTGCGCAGATCGACGCCGCACATGTCCAGCACGACCCGCAGAGGTACGCCGGTGAATTCGCTGCAGCTGAGCATGCCATGGCTGTACTGGCAGGTCGGCACCGCCACGTTGCCCCATTCCATGCCGGTGTTGGCACCGCACTCGATGAAATGAAAACGCGACACCGACGGCAACCGCATCAGCTCGTCCATGGTGAACACCTGCGGCTTGCGCAGCAATGCGGGGTCGGAGCCGTTGACCATCAGGCGGTGCCTGGACGGGTCGACGTCCCACCAGCCCTGGTGGTGGCGTTCGAAATGCAAGCCGCTGGGCGTGACGATGCCGAACATCGATTGCAGGGGTGCAAACGACACCGAGGACTGCGTCGTCTGCGTCAGTCCAGGGCTCTGGCGGCGCTGCACGTTGGCCTCGTATTGCGACGGCTTGCCGTAGCCGTCGGTGACTACCGGCTGGCCGAGGCCCCTGGTATGGGCGGGTAACTCCAGCACCGCCGGGTCACCATCGCCGACAGCCGCGGCCGTGGCGGCCTGTACCCGTGTGGCGACCGCCGCCGTGGCACCTGCCGCACCCGCGGCGACAAAGGCCCGGCGCAGGAAGTCGCGCCGGCCGGCCATCACCTGACGGATGCCTGCCGCATCGAGGAAGTTCTCCGGCGCCTTGGCCAATCGCCCCGGCCCGTTGGTATCCAGATTCACGAAAGCTCCTTTGTTCACCGATGCCCGATGGAGTGCTCAGGCCTGCCCGGGAAGGGCAAGCTGCGCCGCGCAGATCACCTCGCGCAACAGCAGCACGCGCCGGCTGATGACGCGGTAGTAGACCTGTGCGCCGCAGCGCCTGCGACCCAGCACGCCGCCGCGGTACAACACGCCCAGGTGCTGGGACATGTTGGACTGGCTCACGCCGACCCGCTGCGTCAGATCGCCGACATTCGTCTCGCCGTCGCACAAGGCGCAGACGATGCGCAGCCGGGTCGAGGTCGACAACAGCGCGAACAGCTCTGCTGCGGTCTCAAATACCTGGTCTGCGGAATCTTCACCCATTTATCGGAACATCACAATATCAATGTTCACGCATATTAGCGGCGAACGATCTTGTAGCGCTAGGTGTTTACCCGGATCGTTTCATGAAAGACCGGCGCCGCCCGCGCCCCCGGGTGACAGGGGTGGCGGACACGGCGACGACGGCGTCAGCCGTCCTGCCAGAGCACCTTCTTGCCCGAGGTCTCCCAGCGCTCGTAGTTGCTGGCGTACAGGTCCTCGATGCGGTTGCGCTTGACCTTGAAGGTCGGCGTGATGACGTCGTTCTCCACCGTCCAGGCCGTGGTCGCCACGACGACACATTGCAGCCGCTCGTGCGGATCGAGCGTGGCGTTGATGGCCTGCATGTGCGCAGCCAGCGACTGCTCGAGTTCGGTGCGCACGGCCGCATCCGAGACGCGATCCATGTATTCGGCACCCAGCATCACGATGCCCAGTGGCTGGCCGAGGTTGGCGCCGGTCACGACACAGGCCTCGACCGCGTCGTGCATCACCAGTTTGTCCTCGATCGGAGCCGGCGCCACGTATTTGCCCTTGCCGGTCTTGAACAGGTCCTTGACGCGACCAGTGATGTACAAGATGCCGTTCGCGTCGATGCGGCCCTTGTCGCCGGTGCGCAACCAGCCGTCCTCGGTCATGGCTTCGCGCGTCTTCTCGGGCTCCTTGTAATAACCCAGCATCAGCGCCGGGCTGCGCATCTGGATTTCGCCGGTCTGCGGATCGAGCCGGTGTTCGACGCCTTCATAGGCCGGGCCCACGCTGCCCTGCTGGTTCTTGCCGGGTTCGGTGATGTGCGAGACCGCGAGGTTCTCGGTCATGCCGTAGCCCTCGTTGATATGCAGTCCGAGCCGGCTGTACCACTGCAGCAAGGCCATCGGCATCGGTGCCGCGCCACCGGCGGCGATACGGCACTGGTCCAGGCCCAGTGCCTTGACGATCTTGCGCCGGACGATACCTCCCAGCAGGGGAATCGACAGCAGCCGGTTCAGCTTGGCCGGCGGCATCTTGTGGTGCACCCCCTGCTGGAACTTGACCCACAACCGGGGCACCGAGAAAAAGATGGTCGGGCGCGCACGTTGCAGGTCGGCGGCGAAGGTGTCGAGCGATTCGGCGAAATACACATGCATGCCGGTGCGCAGCCAGCCATGCTCGACCAGCACCCGCTCGACCACGTGGGCCAGCGGCAGGTAGGACAACATGCGATCCTCGGCGCCCATGGGCAGGCGCCGGATGCCGGCGTCCAGCGCCCAGGCGAAGTTGCCGAAACTGTGCATGACGCCCTTGGGCATGCCGGTGGTGCCGGACGTGTAGATCAGTGTCGCCAGTTCGTCCGCGGCGCGCACCGGCGAACCCGTGACGGGTTCGCTGTCCTTGCAGGCGGCGTCCCACCCGACATAGGCCTTGATGGCGTCGTCCGGCGACAAGGGATAACTCAGGCAGGGCATGTCATCGGGCACACCCGGTTTCATGTGCTCCCAGCCGTCGAGCTTTCCGACGAAGCAGGCCCTGGCCTCGCTGTGCGTCAGGATCTGCCGCACGGTGTCGGCCGCGAGCGTCGGATACAGCGGCACCGAAACGTAGCCGGCCATCCAGATCGCCAGGTCGCTCATCATCCACCAGGCACAGTTCTTGGACAGGATGGCCACCTTCGCGCCCGGCTCCCAACCCTGGGCCTTGAGGTAGCCGGCCATGCGGCGCACCTCGTCGGCCACCTGGCCCCAGGTGAAGTCCTTGACCGATCCATTGCCCATAGGCTGGGTGAGTGCCACCCGCTTGGGAGCCGTCTTTTCCCAGTAATACAGTCGCTGCAGAGCCAGCATGTCGGGTGCTATCGTGGTCATCGTGTCTCCTTTTGCTCAATCGCTTGCGCCCACTCTACCCATCGGCGCACCATTGATGTACAGGGTATATCCTGCTTCCGGCCACAACCGAATGCATCGGCGCACGCGCGCGGCGCAGTCGCGCCGGGCGCCGGACGCCTGCGCGGCAGGCCGCGGCCGATCGCCAGAATCGTCAGGCGTTCTTCAGGATCGCATACAGCTGGTCCTTGAGCGCCAGCTTCTCCTTTTTCAGCTTCTCGATCTCTTCGTGCGTGGCCGGCGTGATGCTCGCCTCCATGTTCTTGACCTTCTGGTCGAGCGCGTTGTGCTGGTCGAACAGGCGCAGGAAATGATGGTTGCTGGTCTTGAGCTCGGTGATCTTGTCGCGGTATTCAGGAAACATCTGACCTCCTCGTGATGGGGAGTGCGGCCATCGCACCACCCTGTTGCTCACACTGTAACCCGGCTCGCCCGCCCCCGACTTGCGCCTGCGCAAGCCCGGCTCAGGCCGCGTCCGGCGCCGACCGGCTCGACGCCATCCAGGCGATCAGCGAGGAGCGCATGGCCTCCTCCACCGTCATGTCCAGCGGCTCGGTCCAGCTGCGTGGCACGAACACGGTGTAGCCGCCGATCATGTAGCCCATCGGCAGGTAGACCGCCACACGCTCCTCCTCGGCCAGCGGCGACGGCAGGCCCGCCATGGACTGCCGGGTCACCAGGCCGACGATGGCCAGTTGCTGTCCGGGCATGCGCAACAACACGACCTGCTGCTGGGGTTTGTTGTCGTGCGGCGAGAAATAATCGGCGAAGTTCTTCAGCGACGAATAAATGCTCTTGACCACCGGCAATCGGGTGAATGGCATCTCGACCCACGAGAACAGGCGAGATGCCAGCGGATGCGACACCAGGAAACCCAGCATCAGGATCAGCCCCACGCCAAACACCAGACCCAGCCCGGGCAGATAGAAGTCGCCAATCAATGGCCGGACCAGCCACACGGCGATCGACTCCGCCCCCGACACGAACAGGAACAGCAGATAGACCGTCAGCGCGACGGGCAGGAAGGCGATCAGACCCCGGAAGAAATAGCGGTACATGCTTTTCATCTTGTAACCTGGCAATACGTTGAAACACTGCCGCTGTGCGGCGCAGCCAGCATAGCAGCCATCCCGGGGTCCCCGCGCTGGCCGCGTCCGTCAGGGCGCACCGGCGCGGGGGGCTGCAGGGCTTGCAATCACCCCGTCCAGCCCCAACTGCGGAATAATGGCAACAGCGCCGGCCCACGACCACCGGTTCCGCATGCGCGGTTCTGTCGGTCCGAGCGCGCCTGACCCGGAACTCCCCAGGGCCGCAAGGCTCCATCATCCATGAATGGAATCACCGAATTCTTCAACCGCCTGTTTCGCGGCGTGCTGCGACTGATCCTGGTCGCAGCGATCGCGGTTTTCCTGCTCAGCCTGCTGATCGCCACGCTGGTGGTCATGCTGGGCGTGACCCTGTGGTCGATCGTCACCGGGCGCAAGCCCGAGCCGGCCAAGATCTTCGGCCAGTTTCGCCAGACGTCGGCGCGCTACACCCGCGGTGCCTGGCCCGGCAGCGGCGGCCCGGGCGGGCGCGGGGCGGCGGCGCCGGCCGATGTCGTCGATGTGCCGGCGCACGAGATCCGCGACCTGCCCCGTGATGGTGGCGACGGATCCAAGCGCTCGGGAAACGACCCCATGGCCCGCATGCCGCACTGACGGGGACGGCCCACGGGGCTTTCAGGCCAAGCGATACACCTCGACCTCGGCCGAGCGGCCCTTGACGCGTACCGCAGGCAAGGCCTGCAACGGCACCGGCGAACGCAGGCGTTCGCGGGTGGCCCCGCTGACCAGGATATGCGAGCCGAACTGCTTGTTCAGCGACTCGATGCGTGAAGCCACGTTGACGGCGTCGCCCACGAGCGCATACGACATGCGCTGCGCGCTGCCGATATTGCCGGCCACGACGGTGCCCGAATGGATGCCGATGCCATGGTCCAGCGTGTGCTGGCCCGAACGCTTGCGCACGGCGTTCCAGGCCTCGAGGCGCTGCTGCATCTCCAGCGCCGCGGCAACCGCGCGGTCGGCATGGAGTTCGTCTGCCAGCGGCGCGCCGAACACCGCCTCGATCTCGTCGCCGATGAACTGCAGCACCAGGCCGCCGTGGGCGCGCACGGCCTGCTCCATTTCGGTGAAATAGGCATTGAGCCCCTCGACGACTTCGGTCGCCGGACTGGCTTCGACCCAGGTCGTGAAACCGCGCAGATCGGCGAACACGATGGTCACGTCGCGCTGGTCGCCGGTCAGGTCGGTCCGGCCGGAAAGGATTTCGTCGCGGATCTCGGGGCTGACGTAACGCCCGAACGCTTCGTGGATCAGTTCCCGGTCGCGCAATTCGTCGACCATGTGGTTGAACCCGGCGGTGACAGCACCGATCTCGTCGTTCGACACGACCGCACAATGGGCTTGCAGGTCGCCCTGCTCGACCCGCACCATCGCCGCCTGCAGTTCCCGCAATGGTGCCGAAACGCTGTCGGCCAGGAAACGCGCTAGCACGATCGCCAGCAGCAACCCGGTGGCAACCAGCACACCCTGGACGATGATCAGGTCCTGCAGGTGTTCCGCGGCCGTGACGATATCGGCGTCGCGCATGGTGCGCACCCGGACCGTCGTGGCCACGGCCATCACCAGCAAGGGCACGATGCTGGCGAACAGGAACACGACCAGCATGCGGGTGCGCACGCGCCAGTTGCGCGCGCCGCTCGCGGCCAGGTCGCCACGGGGAAACAACAACGGCAGGCGTTCGCGCCAGATGCGTTCGGTGGCCAGGAACACGAACAGGCCGACGGTCGGTCCGGCCACCAGGGCCATGCCGAAAGCCTGGCGTGCGGCGGCCTGCAGATTGAAGTTGCCGATCAGCCAGGGCCAGAAGAAACTCCATACGAAGGCCGCCAGCACCCACAGGACCATCGACAGCGCGGCCAGGAACCCCGGCAGTTGCACCGCGCGCCGCCGGGCCCTCGCATGCGCAGGACCATCGGGCAAGGGGCCCGTGGCCCGCAATATCGTCGAGGCGTAACGGCGCGCCATCGCGCGGCCACCGATCAGCAGCGTCGAGAACGCCACGATGAAAAAGGCCACCTCGCGCCATCCCAGTGGTGCCGCCTGGTCGAGGGCGAACGGATCGAGAAATCGCAGGTGCACGAACACCAGCAGGGCACCTCCCAGGTTACCCCCCAGCAGGACGAGGAAGATGCGCAGCTTGGAAGACATGGAGAGGGACGTGGCGGCGGCGACGACATCAGTTGCGATGGCTCGCGCGGGCCGGACGGCGCGACTGGCCGGCTACCGGGGGCTCCCGTTGCGGGAGACCCCGGCCGGCGCTCGATCAGCGCAGCTGGATCGAATTGAAGACCTGGGTGACGCCGGGCACGTCGTTGGCGATCTTGACCGCACGATCACGCTCGGCGGCCGTCTTGACGAAGCCACTCAGTTGCACGGCGCCCTTGAAGCTCTCGACGCTGACGTCGAGCGCGCTGACCATCGGATCCTTGACCAGCGCGGCCTTGACACGGGTCGTGATGACGGTGTCGTCGAGGAATTCGCCGGTGCTCGCTTCGTTGCTGGTGCTGGCGCAACCCGCCAGCACGGCAGCCATGAAGAAGGCGGCAAGCATCTTGAGAAGTTTTCCGGACAACATGGGGTATCTCCTTGTGAAAAGCGGTTATCGGCCGCAGACCGGAGGCCTGCACGGCCCGTGACGATTATCCCGAACCGCCACCATTCTCCGGGAGCCCGGATGTTCGCGGAACCCGGCACGATGGAAATCGCAACGCAGTGTTGGGATTTCGCACAAACGCCGTACCGCGACGGTCAATCCAGGTCGCGCAGCGGATGCGCGTGGGCCGGCCAGGGGCTGTCGAAGAACGGCGCCACCATGTCGGGCAACACCGCATCGATACGCGCCGGGTTCCAGCGCGGATGGTGATCCTTGTCCACCGCCAGCGCACGCACGCCTTCGACCACCTCCACGTCGGCGCCGCTGCGGCCCAGGTGCGCCGGATGAAAGCAGTGGCGGACCAGGTCGCGCTCCATGCGCAACTCGCTGGCCAGCTCCATGCCGCGGGCGCGGCGCAACTGCTCCAGCGTCACATGCAGCATCAGCGGGCTGCGCCGTGCCAGCACGTCCGCGGTCCGCGCAGCCCACGGGTCATCGGCCGAGGCGGCCTGCAAGGCCTGCATCATGGCCGGCACGTCGGCAAGGCCGAAGATCCGCTCGACGCCGGCATCGGGCCAGGGCGCCGCCGTCGGCCGGTCGCCGGCCGCCTGGGCGCACCGACCTTCCACGGAAGCGGCGTCCAGCAACCCGCCAGCGGCGATGTCGGCCCACAGGCCGGGCAGCGCCGCCGATGGCACGGCATGGTCGGCCAATCCGGCGGCCACGGCCTGCGCGCCGTCGATCACGTTGCCGGTCAATGCCAGGTATTCGCCCAGATGCCCGGGGCAACGGCTGAGGAAATAACCGCCGCCAACATCGGGAAACAGGCCGATGCCGGTCTCGGGCATGGCCATCTTCGTGCGCTCGGTGGCGATGCGCACACGCGCACCCTGGGCCACGCCCATGCCCCCGCCCATGACGATGCCGTCCATGAACACGATCATCGGCTTCGGATACCGGTGGATCAGGTGATTGAGCCGGTACTCTTCGGTGAAGAAATCCTCCAGCGCCGGATCGCCCGCGAGTGCGGCCTGATGGAAGAACCGGATGTCGCCACCGGCGCAGAAACTGCCGAACGGCTCGTGGCCCGACGGATCCGAGGCATGCTTGGCGCTGCCGCGCAGCGCGACGATCCGCACCGTGTCGTCGTCGCGCCAGCGCAGCAGTTGCCCCGTCAACGTGCGGATCATCGCCAGCGTCAGCGCGTTGAGGGCCCGGGGACGTGCCAGAGTGATCAGGCCGGCCGATCCGGCCTGTTCGGTGACGACATGCTGCATGTGAATCCTGCTCCTGCCCGCTTGCACGCCCGGTGCGGCAACGGGTCGAAAAAAATGCCCTGACCGGGCCAAAAGCTGCCGGATCGGGCCGATGATTTTCATCGCGTGACCGCAATCCGTCCGACAGGGCGCATGATACGGGACCGGCCACCGAGACGGCGCGCGCAGTTGGAGCGGAAGCCCCTCAACCCGCACCCGGCACCGGAGGCCATCACATGTCGCTGATCTGTTGCGTCTGCGAGGCGCCGGTGCTGCGCGTGCTGCAACCCGAAAAGTTGCTGCTCGGCTGAGCCACCGTGTCGCGTCAGTCCTCGTCGTCCGAACCGTAGCTGCTGTCCCAGCGCTCGGCCTGGGGGTCGATCCGCGGCACGCAGTCGGGCCGCACCGCATCGGCACGGAATATCCACCACAGGCGCCGGTTCGCATAACCGACGACCTGCGCCCGGTCCTCGATCACGCACGATTCGACGGCGTCGCGCAACGCGAAGATCCACCGCTGGTCGGGCGCCTCGGCCTGCCAGCGTACCGCGGCGGCATATTGCGCCTCCCATTCGCGCTTGAAGCCGAACGTCGTGACCGGGCGATCGGCCATCAGCAGGTTCTGCTCCTTCCACGCGACCAGTCCGATCTGCGCCTGCGGCCCGGCGATCTGGCCCGCCTTGCGCATCACGCCCACGGCCGAGTTCGAGTCATTGAACAGCGCCGAGGCCCAGACCCCCCAGATGATCCAGAAGCCGGCCATGCCGGCCAGCAGGGCATGGACGCCGCGACGCGGCCGAAAGGCCAGGGCCGACAGCAGGAACACGGCGCCCATGCTGATGCCCATCCACCACAGGCCACGGCCACCGTCGGCCAGGCCGCGCTCGACGATCTGCTGCTCCATGCGGCTCCAGTGGCCCTGCATGGCCCAGATGCCGCCCACCAGCAGGAACCCACCGGCCGCCATTGCCGCCAGCCAGGCCGTGACACGCATCCAGCGTGCGCCGACGCTGGCCTGCAGCGACGGCCCCAGCGCCAGCGCCAGCATCGGCAATACCGGCATCAGGTAGACCTCGCGCTTGCCACCGGCCAGGCTGAAGAAAAACACCACCAGCACCGACCAGCCCAGCAACAGCAGCAGCCGGGCGTCACGCTGGCGCAGGCCTTGCCACCAGCCGCGCCACGCACCCAGGTAGGCCAGCGACATCGGAAAGAAATGGAGCACCAGCACCGGCAGGTAGTACCAGAACGGTTGCGCATGGCCTCCGACGGACCCGCCGTAGCGTTTGGCGGTCTGGCGCAACAGGATGTCGTTGACATAGGCGTCGTACTCCGCCGAGCCGCGCGCATGCGCGACCAGCAGCATCGGCACCAGCCACAACGCGATGGCCGCCAGGAAGGCCAGCGCGCCGCCGGCCCATTGCCACGCCGAGCCGGGCGTGCGGTTCACGCCTGCCCAGCCGCGTGACCGCGCGAACAGCCAGGGCAGCAGCATCAGCAGGGCCAGCACACCGACACCCTTGGTGATCACCCCCAGGCCGGCGGCGAAGCAGCCGAGCCAGTAGGCGCGCCAGTTCGGCCCCTTGAGCAGATGCAGCAGCAGGCCCCAGTTGGCCAGCGTGATCCACATCATCACCAGCGGATCGATCTGGGCCCGCTTGACCTGGTAGACGAACTGAAACGTGACCAGGACCGCCGCCGCGGCGAACAGGCCCACGCGCGGATTCCACAGGCGCCGGCCGAGATCCCAGGTCAGCACCAGCGTCAGCATGCCGGCCAGCAACGAGGGCAACAGGAACGCGATGCGCCAGTTGCCGAACACCTGGTAGGCCGCCGCCTCCAGCCACATCAGCATCGGCGGCTTGTCGGAATACAGCTCGGTGCCGCGGTGCGGGAACAACCAGTCGCCCGACTCCACCATGTGCTTGGCCACCAGCGTAAAGCGCGGCTCGTCGGACGGCCAGGGGTCGCGCAGCCCGATGCCGGCGCCCAGCACGACGAGCGCGGCCAGCATCAGCCACCAGAACAGCCGGCGCTCGCGTGCGGCATCGGCCGGGGAGGAAGGCGCAGCGCTTGTCATGCCTTGCGTTCGGGCGCCGCCACCTGCGCGATGCGCGCACGCCGCTGCAGCCACATCACGCCCAGGATGTCCACCAGGCCGACCCACAGGCGGTTGCCGACGCCGTAGTGCGATTGCCCGTGTGCACGGTTGCGGTGCCGCACCGGCACCGACTCCACCGTGCCTCCGGCGCGCCGGAACAGGGCCGGCAGGAACCGGTGCATGTGGTCGAAATACGGCAGGTCGAGAAAGTCGTCGCGCGCAAACAGCTTGAGCCCGCAGCCGGAATCCGGCGTCGCATCACCCAGCAGGCGGCTGCGCACGCCGTTGGCCACCCGGGACGAGAAACGCCGCAACGGGGTGTCCAGTCGCTTGGCGCGCCAGCCCGCGATCAGCACCGGGCCGCTGCCGCTGGCCTGCTGCAGGCTGCGCCAGCGCGCCAGCAGCGCCGGTATGTCGGCCGGATGGTTCTGCCCGTCGCCGTCCAGCGTGGCGACCACCGGGGCCCGCGCGAAACGCACCCCGGTACGCACCGCCGTGCTCTGGCCACAGTTGTTGGCATGTTGCACCACGGCCAGCCAGGCATGGGTCTGGGCGTAACCCTGCAACACGCCGGCCGTGTCGTCGCTGGAGCGATCGTCGACGAACACCGCCTCGAACGCGGCGACGCCGGTCAGTGCGGCCTCGATCTCGTCGAGCAGCGCGACGACATTGCCGGATTCATTGTGCACCGGCACAACCACGGATATTTCTGGGGCACGAGGGGACATGGACTCGGGTTTGCAGGACGGCTGGGCATTGTCGCACCGGTGGCCGGCGCACCCGGCCCGGCGGCAGGGTGCTCAATCCCGCAACGGCCCGTATCCGGTATCGACCGACATGTGCAGCGCCAGGCCGTCGTCGACGGACTTGGCGCGTTCGACGTAGAAACCGATGCCCGGCATGGCCCGCAGGTTGTAGGCGATGTCGGCCTCGGCACAGTGCTCCAGCACCACCCACAGCGTCGACCCCCGGCCGCTGTGGTTCGAGTATCCGCTCGCATCGAAGTTCTGGCACATCAGCCGCGCCTGCGCCCGGCTGATCGGCTCCGGGTGGGTGCCCGGGTAGCCGCCATACGGCTCGAGCTGCTCGTCGCCGGGGCCTTCGAACCGGGCCGAGGTGCGGAAATGGCGGGCTGGTGGCGGCGCGCCGTCGCGACTGGAGATCTTGCGCAGGTGTTTTTCGCGCACCGGCCGCACCCGCGCCGTGGGAGCCTCGACCTGGGCGGAACTCATGTAGGCCACCCGACCGGCCAGGAACTGCGCCAGCGCCTGCTCCCGCGCCTCGTCCTCGGAATCGGCCTCGACCAGTTGCTGCTGGTATTGCTCGAGCACCAGTCGCTCGACGAACACAAAATACCGGCCCGGTACGATCGGGCTCACGCTGGCGTCGGACTTGCTCACGGCTTTCTCCTTGCTGCCCCCGGTGCGGCGGGAGGCGGATCGGTCTGCTGATGGCTTCGCCACATCCCGGATCACGCCGCGTCAGAATCCGCGCAGGTCGTCCACCGGGTTCGGCAACGCACCGCCGATGATATGCACCAGCGTGCGGCGCAGCGTGTCGATGTCGTTGTCGAAGCAGCCATGGGCGGCGCGGACATGCCGATCGGGCAAGGCCGTCAGCACGGTGTCCTGGTCCAGCACCGTGGTGCGGCCGGCCTTGTGCAGGCCGGCACTGCGTGCCGCCTGCTGCCAGGCGCGCAGGGTTTCGCCGGCGCTGGAGGTTCCGTCCCAGCCCTTGTAGTCGGGCCGGAATGCATTCTCCAGTCCCAGGATCGGCGTACGCAGATCCATCTCCAGCGCGTTCGACACCAGGTACAGCAGCGACTTGCGGTAGATCGACGCCACCGTGTCGTTGCGTTCGACCCGGTCCGACAGGATGTGCAGGTACAGGTGCTGCATCAATGCGGCATGCGGTGTGTAATGCCGGTTGGCGAACTGCACCGAACAGGCCGGCGCGAACAGATGCATGGTACGCACGCAGCCGCTCATGCCGCGTGCGGCCAGCGCGCTGAGCATGTGGCCCAGCATGATGGCGCCGGCCGAATGGCCGACCAGATGCAGTTCGAAGTCGTCGCCCCAGGTGCCGGCCAGGCGCTGCAGCGCGGTGATCAGCAGGTCGCCGCCGCGGCCGCTGCCAAAGGCGAGTTCCGCGTTTTCCTTCATCTCGCTCCAGATCGGGCGGGCCATCGGGCGGCCGATGGATTTCTCGACCATCAGGTCGGTGCGCTCCGCGATCCACTCGCCAGCGCCGCCGGCCATGGGCGCCTGCCGTCGCATGGCCTCGCTGAAGATGTTGGCCAGCGACTCGAACAAGCCGGTCTTCCAGACCAGGAACAGCGGATAACAGCCGTTGCCCACGAAATGCCGCCCCATCGCGCGCGCCCGCTCGATCGCCGCATCTTCGCTGTTGAGGCCGCCATGGGCGTAGATCACCAGCCGGCGCGGCTGGTTTGCCTTCTGGCCGCGGAACCACTGGTCCGGCAGGCCCGCCACCTGGTGCAGCAAGGTCCGGCTGAGCTCGTCTTCGGTCAGGTAGCGCTTGACGCGCCCGTCGTTGCCCAGCACTACGCTGTGCCGGTACGCCTGGTCCTGGCTCCACCACAGGCTCTGATGCGCACCGCCGCCCGCGGCGCCGACCGGCGCCGAGCCGGTGACACTGACCCGCCCGACCACCACGCCGGGCACACCCATGGCCACGACCCAGGCATCCATGCAATTGGCGAGCCAGTCGCCATAGGTCAGCAGCGCGAAGCCGCCCGACCCCCAGGACGTGCCCCAGGAGTTCTGCACGATGAAGCCGCGGTTGTTGAACCCGACCAGCGCGAACGCGTGTCCGCCGCTTTCCGAAGGCCGCCCGTCGAACGGGATCTCGACCAGGCTGTCGTGCCCGCTCGGCGCGCGGCGCTGGTTCGGCAGGCGGCTCCAGCCGTCATGGGTGAACGCCGAGACATACACGGCACCGACCTCCTGGATCGCCGCCTGCATGTCGGTGATCGATTTCTTCTCGACGCGGTAATACACACCCAGCGTGGTGGCACTGGCGCGCTTCGCATATCCGTAGCGCGGCTGCGACTGCGGCCCGCTGTAGGGCCAGTCCGCCTCCAGGCACACGCCGTGGTTGAACCAGCCCTTGAGTGCACCGCGACAGCTCGAGCCGTCGTAGTCCTCGCCCGCATATTCGTCGTAGCGCCGCGCGAAGTTGTACAACATGCGCGGACTGACCGACTCCATGCGTTGCGGCCAGCCGGCCTTGCGCCAGCGCAGGTAATTGACCACGCAGGCCAGGCCGAAACCGGTACAGGCGCCCTCCTGGCCCTGATCCAGGACCAGGCCGGCGCGGCTGTACACCGGCAGGAACTGGCGCACCTCGTCATCGGTCGGGAAGGCGTCCTGCAAGCCACGGGGCGCCGGCGTGTAGGCGCGGTCGCGCAGGTCGACCGGGTCCTTGCCGGCCGTCAGGAAACGGCTCGTTGCCGCCACATGCGCCACCGCCGCCACCGGTTGCCTGCCGCGCCGGCGCCGCGTCGCGCCGGACGCCGCCGGTGCGGCCACCGGCCAGACCTGGTCGGCCAGGCGGAACACGTCCTTGAACCGGTCCAGCCCATGCACACCCCCGTTGACGAGCCGGCGCGCCTGCGCGAACTTGCCGGACGCGATCGCGCTGCGCGTGGCGTCGGCCCTGTCCGCCAGGAACAGTGACAGCAACAGCGCCGCGATTTCGGGCGCATTGGCCAGGTCGGGGTTGGCCTCCAGATCGACGCCGAGCCGTCGCCCGTATTGCCGGTAGTTGGCCCGCCCGGTCAGCTGGATGAAGCCGCGGCCCTTGAATCGGGCACCGTCGCCGGGTTCGGTGTTTCCCAGCGCGCGCCGGCCGTCGTACGCACCGAACGGCGCCTCGCCGGGACGGGTGTTGAACTGCGACTGCATTTCGGAGATCGGCAGGAAACCCTCGCTTTCGGCGCGGATCGTGCCCAGCGCCGCGCAGATCATGGTGCGATCGCGCAGGCCGCAGCTGTCCAGTGCCGCGGCGAGATACGGCAGGTAGCGGTTGATATTGGCCGGCTTGGTGGCCGGGAACAGGCGGCGCACGGCGTCGAGTTCGAGTGGCACGGCCATGGTGCCCGCACGCCGCAGGCCGAGCGCACATTGGCAACGCGGCCCGATCACGCCATCGGCGATCAGGCCCACGCCCGATTGCCAGCGCCGCGCCGCGGCTTCCACGTCGGCATCGAGCTCATCACCCTGCGCCAGTTGCGCAAACGCACGGGCATCGTCGCCGAGTTCGCGGACCAGTTCGCGCCGCAGACGCTGGACATCCGTGCCCTGATGACCCCGGACCAGTAGTTGCTGTGCCATGTTGCCTGTCTCCTGCGGTATCGTGCCGCTGCCCGGCCACCGTAACGCCACGCCGGCACATCGTCAATGACCCGTTCGCGGCATGGTTCCAGCCGTCGCCGGCCGACACGACGGCCTGGCCCTGCCTACAATGATCCGTGTCCAGCGGACGGTCCGGCGGGCGCCGCGTCCGGCCGCACCGCGCGGCTCGACCGTCCGGCCGCACCCATCCGAGACACCAGATGCACGCTGCAACGCCCACCGCCCCTACCCGTACATGTCCATGGCACTGCGCTGGATCCTCGTCTTGACCACGCTGCTGCAACTGGCGGCCTGCACCAAGCCGCCCTGGCCCCGCGGCAGTGTCGAGGAGTTGTTCCCGCGATCGGACAGCCGTCCGCAGTTGCAAACCGTCCGGGTCCAGGGCATGGACATCGGCGTGGCGCGCATGCCGGCCGCGCAGCCGGACGCCCCGCCCATCGTGTTCGTGCACGGTTCGCCCGGTGGCTGGACATCCTGGGCGCGGTTCCTGGACTCGCCGGCACTCAAGGGTTTCGGGCCGCGCATCGCGATGGATCGCCCGGGTTTCGGACGCTCCGGCGCCAGTGGCGTGGTGCCGGACCTGCGGCGCCAGGCCGCATTGCTGGCCGCGCTGATCCCGCCCGGCCCGCCGGCGGTGCTGGTTGGTCATTCGCTGGGCGGACCGCTGATCGCATGGATGGCGATCGACCATCCCGACAAGGTCTGCGGCGCCGTCATGCTCGCCGGCTCGATGGCACCCGCGCTGGAACAGCCGCGCTGGTACAACCACATTGCCGACAACTGGCTGGCCAGCCAGTTGCTGCCGACGGCGATGATCCGATCGAACCAGGAGATGATGGTGTTGCAGGCCGAGTTGAAGCGCCTCGACACTGCGCTGGGCCTGCTGCGCCGGCCCATCATCGCGATGCAGGGCGACCAGGACCCGCTGGTCGACCCGCGCACCGCCGACTACCTGGAGCAACGCCTGCCCCGGCACTGGATGCAGGTCGAGCGGCTGCCCGGCAAGGACCACTTCTTCCTGTGGACCGAGCCGGAATCGGTGCTGCGCCAGATCGAACGGCTGCAGTGCAGCCTGTCGTGAGCGGCCGCAGCCGTCAGGCGCTGATCGTCTCCTGCCCGCCCATGTAGGGCCGCAAGGCCTCGGGCACCGTGACCGAGCCGTCGGCGTTCTGATAGTTCTCCAGTACCGCCACCAGCGCGCGACCGACCGCCAGGCCGGAGCCGTTGAGCGTGTGCACGAACTCGTTCTTGCCCTGCGCGTTCTTGAACCGCGCCTGCAGCCGGCGCGCCTGGAAGGCCTCGCAGTTCGATACCGAGCTGATCTCGCGGAAGGTGTTCTGCGCCGGCAGCCAGACCTCGAGGTCGTGCGTCCGTGACGAGCTCGGCCCCATGTCGCCGGTACACAGCGCCATGACCCGGTACGGCAGGCCCAGGCGCTGCAGGATGGTCTCGGCGTGGCGCGTCATGTCTTCCAGCGCCTGGTAGCTGGTGTCCGGATGCACGATCTGCACCATCTCGACCTTGTCGAACTGGTGCTGGCGGATCATGCCGCGGGTGTCACGGCCGTAGCTGCCGGCCTCGGAGCGGAAACACGGTGTGTGCGCGGTCAGCCGCATCGGCAAGTCCGACAGCGGCACCACCGCGTCGCGCACGAAGTTGGTCAGCGGCACCTCGCTGGTCGGGATCAGGTACAGGGCCGCGGTGTCCGGGTGGTCCTCGGCCTCCTGGCCGCCCTTCTTGGCCGCGAACAGGTCGCCCTCGAACTTGGGCAGCTGGCCGGTGCCGCGCAGGCTGTCGGCGTTGACGATATACGGCGTGTAACACTCGGTGTAGCCGTGTTCCAGCGTCTGCACGTCGAGCATGAACTGCGCCAGCGCGCGGTGCATGCGTGCAATGGCGCCCTTGAGCACGGTGAACCGTGCGCCGGTGAGCTTGACACCGAGGTCGAAGTCCAGCCCCAGCGGCGTGCCGACGTCGACATGGTCCTTGATCGGGAAATCCATCACGCGCGGCGTGCCCCAGCGGCGCAGCTCCACGTTGTCGGCTTCGCCGGCGCCCACCGGCACGCTGGCATGCGGCAGGTTGGGCACGGCCAGCAGCATTAGCTGCAGATCGTGCTGGATCTGCTCGAGCCGGGCCGCCGAGGCCTCGAGTTCGTCCTTGATCGAGGCCACGTCGGCCATCACCGCGTCGACCTCGGCCTGACCGGCGGCACCTTGCGACTTGAGCTGTCCGATGCGCTTGCTCTGGCTGTTGCGCCGCGCCTGCAGTTCCTCGGTCCGGGTCTGGATGGTCTTGCGTTCGGCTTCGAGCGTTCGGAAACGCTCCACGTCGAGGAAGGGCTGCGGGTCTTTGCGGGTTTGCAGGCGCCGGACGGCTTCGTCCAGGTCCTTGCGCAGAAAATTGATGTCGAGCATGGCGCCATTCTAGTGAGGCGGGGGCACGTCCCGCCGGCCCGCGCGCCCCGCCCGGCCGCTGGCGATTACTCCAGCTTGAGCCCCTTGGGCAGCGGAAACTTGGTGGTCTCGGCGATGCCGTCGAGCCGGCGAACCGACACCGCTCCGAGCGCCTTGATGCGGTCGATGACCTGGCGCACCAGCACCTCGGGCGCCGACGCGCCGGCGGTCAGGCCGATGCGCTGCTTGCCCTCCAGCCAGGCCGGCTGCAGCTCGTCGGCGTTGTCGATCATGTAGCTGTCGGTGCCCAGCTTGTGCGCCAGCTCGCGCAGCCGGTTGCTGTTGGAGCTGGTCGGGCTGCCGACCACGATCACGACGTCAACCTGCGGGCTCATGATCTTGACCGCATCCTGGCGGTTCTGCGTCGCGTAGCAGATGTCCTGCTGCTTGGGTTCGCGCACGTTCGGGAAACGCGCCTTCACTGCGGCGGCGATCTCGGCCGCGTCGTCGACGCTGAGCGTGGTCTGGGTCACGACGGCCAGCTTGTCGGACTGGGCCGGTTGCACGCGGGCCACGTCGGCGACGTCCTCGACCAGGTGGATGCCGCTGTCGAGCTGGCCCATCGTGCCTTCGACCTCGGGATGGCCCTTGTGGCCGATCATGATGAACTCGTAACCTTCCTTGTGCAGCTTCGCCACCTCGACGTGGACCTTGGTCACCAGCGGGCAGGTGGCGTCGAAGATCTGGAAGCCGCGGGCGCGCGCCTCCTCGTGCACGGCCCGGCTCACGCCATGGGCAGAGAACACCAGCGTCGCGCCGGGTGGCACGTCGGCCAGGTCCTCGATGAAGATGGCACCCTTGGCCTTGAGGTCGTTGACGACATAGGTGTTGTGCACGATCTCGTGGCGCACGTAGATCGGCGCGCCGAACTTGCGCAGCGCGCGTTCGACGATCTCGATCGCGCGGTCCACGCCAGCGCAAAACCCCCGTGGTTCGGCCAGCACGACCTCTTCGAGTACGGCAACCGGTTTCACAACACGCCGATCACATGGACTTCGAACACCACCGGCTGGCCCGCCAGCGGATGGTTGAAGTCGAACAACACACCCCGGCCGTCCGCCTCGTCGCCCACCTGCAGCACGGCGCCGGCATAACTGCCCTGTCCGTCGGGGGTTGGAAACTGGACGACATCGCCGACCTGGTAGGTCTCGGCCGGGTCACCGAGCTGGTGCAGCAGCGAGCGCGCCACCCACTGCTGCATCTCGCCTTGGCGTTCGCCGAAGGCCACACCCGCCGGCAGCTCGAACGTGGCCCGGCTTCCCTCCTCCAGGCCGATCAGGCATTGCTCGACCGCCGGCGACAAGGCGCCGGTACCCAGCGACAAGGTCGCGGGCTTGCCACCGAAGGTGTTGATGATGTCGCCGTGCGGGCCGGCCAGCCGGTAATGCAGGGTCAGAAAGGACGCGGGTTCGACGCAGGGGTGTGTGGAGGTCATGGTGCTTGTCGGGGAATGCCCCATTGTAGAAAGCGACGACGTCAGCCGGCGTCGAGGGTGCGCGCGGGCGCCGGCGCCCCGGGCGGTACGGGCGCCGCCGGCGTCGGGTTGGGCATGCGCCGCTGCTCGGCCAGCACACTGAGCGCGACGCCGGCCAGGATCACCAGTGCCCCGGCCCAGGTGGTCCAGGCATAACGCTCGCCCAGCACGCTGGTGCCGGCGATCAAGGCGATGGCCGCGGCCACGTAGCCGATCTGGCTCAGGTAGGTCGGCCCGCCGACCTGCTGGAGCCGGAAGAACACGCTGAACATGGCGCTCGATGCCAGCACCTGGGCGGCGGCCACCACCGGTATCCGGCCCAGGTCGAGCAACGCAGGGGCTTCGCCGCGCAGCAGCAGCACGACCAGCAACACCAAGGCCGCCGCCAGGTTGCTGCCGATCGCCAGTTCGATCGGCCGGGCCTGATGGGGCCAGGCCCGGGTGCGGTAGACATTGCCCAGCGCCAGGCTGACCGGGATACACAGGCCGGCCAGCAGCCAGGCCAGGCTGGCCGGCTGCGACACTTCGCCCCGGGTGCTGGTGACGATCAACGCTCCGGCAAAACCGACGGCGATGCCGGCCATGCCGACGGAGCTTGGCGTGCGCACGCGCCACACCATCGACAGCAGCAGCGTGATCACTGGCGAGAGCGTGAACAGAATGCCGGTGAAGCCCGAACCGAGCCGGGGAATGACGGAAAAGATCAACACGTTGGGAATGACCAACGACACCAGCGCAGAGCACAGGTAATACTGCAGATATTCCCGGCGGGTCGTGACACGCCCGCCCGACAGCAGCCGGACGACCAGCAGGCAGACACCGGCGCCGAACGACACCAGCCAGGCCCAGACGATCGGCGACACGGCCGCGGCACCGGCCAGCTTGCCCAGCGGAAACGTCAGCCCGAGCAAGGAGCCGGTGAGCAACAACAAGAGGGCCGGCGAACCGGTGGACAGGATGGACATGCGATTCGTGGCTGGTTCGACGCGTTGCCGGCAGCGGCGATCAGCCGCCAGCCAGCGAGGTGGATGAAAGGCAAGGCGGCCCGCCACCCTCGGTTGCCATGGGCCTTCAACGATGCCGGTCGGGTTGCTCCATCCCCCCAATCGATCATGGCCCGCTGGCCTGGCGCGATCGCAGGTCCGCACAATGCAAACCCGTCTGCCCTCCAGCGCGCGATTGTAGGAATCCCGGCCGTGGCGCAGCCCTGTCGCCGTCAAAGGCCCTGCCAACGACCATGCCGCTCAAGGACCTGCCACCCGAGACCCGTCCGCGCGAAAAGCTGCTGACCCGCGGCGCCGGTGCGCTCAGCGACACCGAACTGCTGGCACTGCTGCTGCGCACCGGCATCCGGGGCAAGGGCGTGCTGCAGATGGCCGACGAATTGCTGCACGTCGGCGCCAATACCGATGGCAGGCCCGGCTTCGACGGCATCGCCGGACTGCTCAACGCCAGCGCCGCCGACCTGCGCCACATCAAGGGGCTGGGGCCGGCCAAACGCGCGGAATTGCTCGCGGTGCTGGAACTGGCGCGTCGCGCCCTGGCCCAGCAGCTGCGTCAGCGCGCCGCCTTCGCCTCGCCCGGCGCGGTCAAGGATTACCTGCAATTGCACCTGGCCGCGCGAGCCCACGAGGTATTTGCAGTACTCTTCCTGGATGTGCAGAACCGATTGCTGGCGATGGAAGAGATGTTCCGTGGGACCCTGACCCAGACCAGCGTCTACCCGCGCGAGGTCGTGCTGCGTGCACTGCACCACCAGTGCGCCGCCGTCGTGCTGGCGCACAACCATCCCAGCGGTTCGGTCCAGCCCTCGCGCGCCGACGAAGCCCTGACGCAGACGCTGCGCTCGGCGCTGGCGCTGGTCGACGTGCGCGTGCTCGACCATGTCATCGTCGCACCCGGGCTGTCGCTGTCGATGGCGGAACGGGGGCTGGTATGAAACCGGTGCGTTCGCTGGCCGACCTCAAGGCCGTCAAGCAGCAGATCGACGCGCAGGCCCGTGCGCACGCGCTCGAGCAGGCACGGCTGGCGGCCGAGACGGCGGCCCGGCTGCGCCGGGAGGCCAGCGCGCGTGAGCTGTTCCTGCGCGCGGCCGGCGCGGTGCAACCGCTGTCGGATCATGGACGGGCAACGCTCACCGCCGCCCCCGTGTTGCCCATCCCGCGCCAGCGCCTGCGCGACCAACAGGCGGTGTTGTCCGAAGCCATCAGCGACGAGTTCGACGTCACCACGCTGCTCGACGTCGACGACCAGCTCAGCTTCCGGCGGCCCGGCATCGGCACCGACGTGACACGCAAGCTGCGCCAGGGCCATTGGGCGATCCAGCGCCAGCTCGACCTGCACGGGCTGCGCAGCGACGAGGCGCGCGAGCAACTGGCGCTGTTCCTGCGCCAGGCGCGCTCGCACGGCATCCGCTGCGTGCGCATCGTGCATGGCAAGGGCCTGGGCTCGCCGGGCAAGGCGCCGGTGCTCAAACGCAAGGTGTTTGCCTGGCTGGTGCAGAAGTCCGAGGTGCTGGCCTTCGTGCAGGCGCGTCCGGCCGAAGGCGGGGCCGGTGCCCTGGTGGTGCTGCTGCAGCCCGCCAGCGCCTGAGAGCAGGTTCAGCGCGCGGTGGCGGGCCGCACACAGGCCAGGGGCTTGCCGGCCTGCATCGCCAACCGACGCAAACGTCTCAATCGGCCTTGATGCCCATCTCCTTGATGACACGGCCGAATCGTTCGAAGTCGCCGGCGCTGGTCTTGGCCAGTACATCGGGTGCACCGCCATGCGGGATCACGCCCAGCGTGGCGAACTTGGCCGCCACGTCCGGCATCTTCAGGATCTCGTTGACGTGGGTGTTGAGCGTCTTCACGATGTCGGCGGGCATGCCCTTGGGGCCGAACAGGCCGTTCCAGGCTGTCACTTCGATGCCTGCGTACCCCAACTCGGCAAACGTCGGCACGTTGGGCGCGAGCGGCGAACGGGCCTTGTCGGCCACCGCCAGGATGCGGACCTTGCCGTTCGCGACATAAGGCTCGAGCGGTCCATAGGTCATGTAGGTCAGCGGTACGTGGGAGCCGAGTACGTCGCTCATCGCCGGCGCCACGCCCTTGTACGGTACCTGTCGGAAGTTCACGCCCATGGACTTGTTGGCGATCTCGCCCAACACGTGCATGGGTGAACCGCTGCCCGGGCTGGCGTAGTCCATGTTGCTGCCCGTCTTGGCTGCCGCGACCAGTTCCTTGACGGACTTCGCCTCCACGCTGCCGGCCGTGGCCAGGAACAGCGGCTGCGATCCGGTCTGGATGATGGGGGTGAAGCCGTTGACCACGTCATAGGCGGTCGAACCACTGGTCTTGAGCACGAATTGCGCGATGGCAAAAGTGCTCGGCGCAAGCAGCAGGGTGTAGCCGTCCGCGGGCGCCTTGGAAACATGGCTGCTCCCGATGATGCCGCTGGCGCCGGAGCGGTTGTCGACGATGACCGGTTGTCCCAGTCGCGTCGACAGTTTCTCGCCCAGCAGGCGCGCAACGGCATCGGTATCGCCACCAGCGGGATAGGCCACGACGATGGTGATGGGGCGGGACGGATACCCTTGTGCGGCGGCGAGGCCGCACAGGCAGGCAAGGGCCAGGAATCGAAGGAATTGCTTCATGGACATGCTCCGGTGTCGGTTCGGGGGATCACATCGCAATCAATATTGCGGCACGTAGTTGTTTCACTAATGATTCAATGGATCTTTTGTGGAACACGTGGCGAATATAAATCAAAAGCGTTTCATCTGCAATCGGATGCCGGGTCGGCGCGGGGCGGCGACCTAGAATCGGATCCATTCGCCGATCGTCCTGCGACTCCATGCCCTCCTTCGACACGTTCTTCCAGATTCCGGAACTCGATCCGGCGGTCCAGAAGAGCTTTCGACGCGAACAACTCAGCGAGCTGACGCTGCCGCTGGCCACCAGCCTGATGGAAGGCGGCTTCGTCGCCGTGGTGGCGGCCAAGGCCTTCAATGTCGAACCCTGGGTGATCGCAGTGATCTCGGCCGCGCCGATGTTCGGCAACCTGTCGAGCTTCGTCTGGACCCGCATCGCCACCGGCCGCTCCAAGATTCCGATGGTGGTGGCGCTGCAGACCCTGGTGCTGCTGTGCGTGGCAGCGATTGCCGTGAGCCCGCGTTCGCAGGCCGGCGCCTGGATCCTGCTGGCCAGTGTCGTCCTGTGCCGCATGCTGATCACCGGCATCATCACCGTGCGCAGCGTGGCCTGGAGCCTGAACTACGACCGGGCACTGCGGGCCCGCGCCACCGGGCGGCTGCAGGCCATCACCAGCCTGACGGTGGTACTGACGACCAGCCTGGCCGGACTGATCCTGGACGCCCATCCCGAGAACTTTCGCTGGATCTATGGCGCCGGTGCCGTGTTCGGCGGTGTCGGTGTCTGGCTGTTTCGCGGTGTGCTGGTGCGTGGCGAAAAGCGACACCGGGTGCTGGAGCGGCGCGGCGCGCAGGACGGCCACCGGCGCGACGGTTTCTTCGAGGTACTGCGCAAGGACACCCTGTATGCGCGGTACCAGCTGCACCAGTTCATCTCAGGCACGGCCAACATGATGCTCGAGCCGCCACTGGTCTACCTGGTGACCAAGCAGCTGGGCGCCAGCTACGTCGTGAGCATCGGGATCGTGATGCTGATTCCGTTCACGCTGAACCTGACGACGATGCCGCTGTGGGCGCGTTACCTGGACAAGGTCCATGTCACCGAATTCCGGGCCCGGCAGAACGCGGGTTGGGTGATCGGCGTGTTGATCATGTTCTGGGGCGCCTGGACCTTCTCGTTGTGGTGGCTGGCCCTGGGCCGTGTGATCACCGGCATCGTCAATGGCGGCGGCAGCCTGGCCTGGCAACTGGGCCACAACGACTTCGCGCCGCGCGACCAGATCTCGACCTACATGGGCATCCATGTCACGCTGACCGGCGTGCGTGGCGCGTTTGCGCCCTTCCTGGGCATGGCCTTGTACCTGGGCTGGGATGCCAAGGGCTACGTGCCGGGATCCACCGGATTGAGCGCCTGGGTATTCCTGCTCTCGGCGCTGCTGGGCCTGGTCGCCTGGCGCGGCTTCGACACATTGCGCAAGGACGTGCGGCTGCGGCCGCTCAACCGCTAGGCCGCAACGGCCACCATCGCGACCCGCGCCCTGGCCGCGTGCGCGAGGCGCGCGGTCTCGAGCCAGCCGCGGCGGCTTCACACTGCCGCGTGCGGCATCAGGCCGGCGCCGTCACCGGACGCGCCAGGCGGCCGCGCGCACGCCCTGCCGCATAACGATCGATGCCCAGGCCATCGGCGCTGATCTCCGGACGTTGCCCGCTCACCATGTCCGACACCAGCCTGGCCGAACCACAGGCCATGGTCCAGCCCAGCGTGCCGTGTCCGGTGTTGAGGAACAGGTTGGCATACCGCGTTGCGCCGATCACCGGCGTGCTGTCGGGTGTCATTGGCCGCAGCCCGGTCCAGAAGGTCGCGCGGCTCACGTCGCCGCCGGGGAACAGGTCGTTCACCACCAGTTCCAGCGTGGCGCGCCGGCGCGCGTCGAGCCGCAGGTCGAAACCGCCGAGTTCGGCCATGCCGCCGACCCGGATGCGCTCGTCGAAGCGGGTCACCGCGATCTTGTAGGTCTCGTCGAGCACGGTGGACTGCGGCGCGAAGGCCGGGTCGACCAGGGGCACGGTCAACGAATACCCCTTGACCGGATACACCGGCAGGTCCAGGCCCAGCGGCTCCAGGAAGGCGCGCGAATAACTGCCGAAGGCCAACACGAACCGGTCGGCCTTGAGCACCGCGTCACCGATACGCACGCCGGTGACGCGTCCGCCTTCGGTCACCAGGCCGTCGACCGCTTGACCGAAACGCATGTCCACGCCCAGCCCCTGCGCCAGCGCGCTGAGCTGGGTCGTGAAACGGTGGCAGTCACCGGTCTCGTCCATCGGCAGGCGCAAGCCGCCGGCCAGGCGATCACGCGCCTGGGCCAGGCTGGGCTCGACCGATGCCAGCTGGTCCGCCGTCAGCAACTCGTACGGCACGCCACATTCCTCGAGCACCGAGATGTCGCGCTGCACCGCGTCGACCTGGGCCTGGGTGCGAAACAGCTGCAAGGTGCCACCGGTGCGTTGCTCGTAGGCAATGCCGGTATCACGGCGCAGCTGCTGCAGGCAGGCGCGGCTGTATTCGGCCACGCGCATCATGCGTTCCTTGTTCACCGCGTACCGGTCACTGGAGCAGTTGCGCAGCATCTGCGCCATCCAGCGCAGCTGGAACAGGCTGCCGTCGGGACGGATCGCCAGCGGCGCGTGTTTCTGGAACATCCATTTGATGGCCTTGAGCGGAATGCCGGGCGCGGCCCAGGGCGTGGAATACCCCGGCGACACCTGACCGGCGTTCGCGAAACTGGTCTCCAGTGCCGGCCCCGGCTGCCGGTCGAGCAAGGTGACCTGGGCGCCGGAACGGGCCAGGTAATACGCGGTGCTGATTCCGATGACGCCGCCGCCGAGGACAATGACTTTCATGGCAGAATGAAGTTCGTGAAGTGATTTGCAAACTATATTTCCGACATTGAAGGCAATTTCACTGAAATTATTTTCATGTCAAGTGAATTCAACCGAACTCAATCGGAAAACGCCCTGCCGGCAGTGAAATGATCGACCTCGACCGGATCGACCGCAAGATCCTCGACATCCTGCAGCGCGAGGGACGCCTGCCGATGACCGAGCTGGCACAACGCATCGGCCTGTCGACCTCGCCCTGCTCGGAGCGCGTGCGGCGCATGGAACGCGACGGCGTCATCACCGGTTACCACGCCCGCGTGTCGCCCAAGGCGCTGGGCAAGAACCTGCTGGTGTTCGTCGAGATCACGCTGGCCTCCAAGTCCGACCAGATCTTCGACAAGGTGCGCGACGAACTGCTGCACGTGCCCGACGTGCAGGAATGCCACCTGGTATCGGGCGTGTTCGACTACCTGGTCAAGGCGCGCCTGGGCGGCATGGACGAATACCGCAGCCTGCTCGGCGACATCCTGAAGAAACTGCCGGTCAACGCGCAGTCCAACAGCTACGTGGTGATGGAAGAACTCAAGGAGTCGCTGGCGCTGCGCACCGACCGGTAGCAATACGCGGCACCCGGTGCGATGCCGGTACGGCCATCACGACGACGCAGATGTGAACAGCTTGTGCACGCCGCGGTCCTGGTTCACCATCCAGTCCGCCGTCTGGAAAAAACTCTGCTGCAGCCGCTGCCGCAGTTCCGGATCGACACCGGTCTCCTGCATGGCCTGGTCCATGCAGGCCAGCCACTGGTCGCGCTCGACGATGCCGATGGCGAACGGCATATGGCGTGCGCGCAGTCGCGGATGTCCGAACCGCTCGGTGTAGTGTTGCGGCCCGCCCAGCCAGCCGCACAGGAACCAGAACAGGCGCTGGCGGGCGTTCGCCAGGTCCGAACCGTGCACGGCACGCAGGGCCGCATAACCTGGCTCGAGGTCCATCAGGTCGTAAAAGCGCTCGGTCAGGGCGTGCACGGCCGACTCGCCACCGATCCAGTCGAAGGGTGTCGCCGCGGTTGCGGGTTCCTGGGGTTCTTGCATGGGCTCGATTGTCGGACAACAAACGCCACGCCTATTGCGGTGCGCGGCGCAACGTCTCCACCACCGGCCGGCGCAACACGTCTCGCAAGCCCCACCAGCCAGCGATCATGGCCAGCACGGCGCCGGCCAGCGCGCCTTCGAGCGGTACCCAGGGCGACGCGGTCCAGGCGAAGTTGAACACGAAACGCGCCAGCGACCAGCCGACCACCGAGGCCACCAGCGCCGCCAGCAAGCCCGCCAGCAGGCCGACGCCCGCCAGCTCTGCCCGTTGCACCTGGCGCAGCAGGCTGGCCTGGGCGCCGACTGCGCGCATCACGGCGAATTCGCGCGCCCGCTCCTCCCGGGTCGCGGTGACCGCGGCGAACAACACGACCAGCCCGGCCGCGAGCGTGAAACCGAACAGGAACTCGACCGCGCGCACCACCTGGTCCAGGATGCGTTGCACCTGGGCCAGCGTGGCGCTGACGTCGACACTGGTGATGTTGGGAAACTCGCGCACCAGCGCGTTGTCGAACCCGCGCCCCTCAGGCGCCTTGAACGCGCTCATGTAGGTCAACGGCACGTCGGGCAACTCGGCGACCGGATACAGCACGAAGAAGTTCGCCCGCATCGAGCCCCAGTCGACCTTGCGCAGGGAGGTGATGCGCGACTCGACATTCACGCCGGCAATATCGAACCGCATGGTGTCGCCGAGCTTGAGTCCCAGCGTCTCGGCAATTCCCTCCTCCACGCTGATCGCACCGGCCTCCTCGTCCACCCACTTGCCGGCCACGATCTCGTTGTGGGGCGGCCGCACCGCGCTGGTGGACAGGTTGAATTCGCGGTCGGCCAGGCGCCTGGCGCGTTCGTCCTCCATCTCGTCGGGGGAGACGGCGCGCCCGTTGATGGCGACCAGGCGGCCGCGGATCATCGGATACCAGTCGTAGTCGCGCACGCCGGCCACGCGCAATCGATCCTGGAACGCCGGGCCCTGGTCCGGCATCACGTTGATGACGAAGCGGTTGGGCGCATTCGCCGGCGTGGCCTGGCGCCAACTGCTGATCAGGTCGGTGCGCAGCAACACCAGCAGGATCAGCGCCAGCAGGCCGACCGCCAGCGCGCTGACCTGGACCACGGCATAGGCCGGTCGCGCCGAGATCTGGCGCGTGGCCAGCACCAGCCAGCGCGGCGCCGTGGTTTCGTTGACCAGGCGGCGCAGCAGCTTGACCGCCAGCCACGACAGGCCGGCGAACACCAGCACGGCACCGGCAAAACCACCGACGGCGATCAGGCCGAGCAACCAGTCGCGGCTGGCCGCCAGCAGCAGCGCCGCAAAACCGGCCACGCCGACACCGAGCACCAGCAGGGAGGCCGGCTTGAGGTTGCCCACGTCGCGGCGGATCACCCGCAGCGGGGGCACCTGCGCCAGTTGCAGCACCGGCGGCAGGCCGAAGGCCACCAGCAGCGTCAGCCCCATGCCCAGGCCGAACATCACCGGCCACAGTGTCGGCGCCGGCAGGCCGACCGAGACCAGGCCGGCCAGCAACGCGACGAAGATGTAGTGCACACCGAAGCCGATGGCCACGCCCAGTGCACTGGCGGCCAGACCGACGACGCCGAACTCGACGATGTAGGCCAGGGCGATGCTGCGCTGGCCCAGGCCGAGCACGCGCAGCATCGCGCAGTCGTCCAGGTGGTTGGCCGCGAATCCGCGCGCCGCCAGCGCCACCGCGACCGCGCTGAGCATCGCGGCCAGCAGTGCCACCAGGTTCAGGAATTTCTCCGCGCGATCCAACGTCTGGCGGATGTCCGAACGGCCGCTTTCCAGCGTCTCGAGCCGGGTGCCGCGCGCCTCGCCCTTCTCGACCACCTGGCTGACCCAGTCGCCGAACTGCTTGACCGGCTGCTCGGCCCCCGCCACCGCGAAGCGGTAGGTCAGCCGGCTGGCCGGCTGCACCAGGGCGGTGCTGTCCAGGTCGGCCGCGTTGAACATCACGCGCGGCGAGAAGTTCGCAAAACCACCACCCCGGTCCGGCTCGATGCGGATGACGCGCGTGATCGTGAACCGGGCATCCCCCAGCAGCAGCGGATCGCCGACCCGCAAGCCCAGCGACTCGAGCAGGGCGGGGTCGACCCAGGCCTCGCCCGGGGCCGGAATGGCGCGCGTGGTCTCGCCCGGATCGTCAAAGCTGGCCGCCACCGTCAGGCTGCCGCGCAGCGGATAACCCTCGGGCACCACCTTGAGTGCCACCAGCCGGCTGGCTCCGCCCTTGTCGTCCGGTGCGCGGGCCATGGTCGGGAAACTGACCGTGGTCGTGCTCTGCAGCCCGAGCGCAGCCGCCTTGTCGACGATGGCCTGCGGCGTGGCCTTGTCGGTCGACAACACCACGTCGCCACCGAGCAACTGGCGGGCATCGCGCTGCAGGCCGCCCTGCAGGCGATCGGCAAAGAAGCCGACAGCCGTCAACGCCGCCACGGCCAGCGTCACGGCGACGATCAACAGGCGCAGTTCGCCCGAACGCAGGTCACGCCACAACGAGCGCAGACCCAGTTGCCAGAAGGAAGGTTTCATGGCGCTACCTTAGCCGATTCGCAAATGCCCTGGGCTCCGGGGGCTGCCCGGGCGTCGTCGCCGGTGTTCAGGCCACGCGCAGGCGCGGGCCGACCAGGCCGGCTTCGAGCTGCAAGCGCTCGGCGCCGCTGAAACACAGGAACCGCTTGTGGGTGGCGCGGCCGATCGTGCACAGTCCCAGGTCCTGCGCCACCGCATGGCCCATCTGGGTGATGCCGCTGCGGGAAACCAGGATCGGCACACCCATCTGCGCCGACTTGATCACCATCTCGCTGGTCAGGCGGCCGGTGGTGTAGAAGATCTTGTCATCGCCACGCATGTCCTCGCCGGCCTGCATCCACATCCAGCCGGCGATGGTGTCGATGGCGTTGTGTCGCCCGACGTCTTCGACAAACACCAGCATCTGCTGGCCGCGAAACAAGGCACACCCGTGCACGGATCCGGCGGTCTTGTAGACACTTTCCTGCAGCCGGATCGCGTCGACGACGGCGTACAGCTGGGACTGCGTGATCGTCGCCTGCGGCAACACCAGTTGCGCCACGTCGTCCATCAGCCCGCCGAACATGCTGCCCTGGCCGCAGCCGGTGGTGACGACCCGGCTGGACGTGCGGGCCTCGATGTCGCTGATGCCCTCGCGCGTGCGCACCGCGGCAACACCGACGTCCCAGTCGACGGTGATCGATTCGACCTCCTGCACCGTACGCACCAGCCGCTGGTTGCGCAGGTAGCCCAGCACCAGCAACTCCGGATGGGCACCGAGCGTCATCAGTGTGACGAGTTCGCGCTTGTCGACATAGACGGTCAATGCGCGTTCGGCCGGAATCGATACCGACAGGCGCTCGCCGGTCTCGCTG
Source organism: Comamonadaceae bacterium G21597-S1 (assembly GCA_027214345.1). Lineage (GTDB taxonomy): Bacteria > Pseudomonadota > Gammaproteobacteria > Burkholderiales > Burkholderiaceae_C > CAISIP01. The sequence goes on along the minus strand of JAPWHR010000001.1, from coordinate 766,288 downwards.
ACGGTGTCGATGCTGCGCGTCAACGGCGCACGGGCGGCAGTCAGGCGAGGCAACATCGCGGGAAGAAGGGTCGACATGGGCCGAGACTACAACACAAACACCGTCCGCTCGTGCGGCCGGCCCTGCGCCACCGCCCCGTATCAGGGTTTCTTGGCGGGATTGGCGACGGCATCCGGCTGCTGGGTGCTGGGCGGGCTGGTCGCCGTGGCCGCCGGGGAATGGGCCCCGGCGGCCTCGATGGGCTTGGCATCCGCTACCACGTACGGGCCGGGGTCGGCGCAGGCGGGTGTCGCCGTCGCCGGCTTGATCTCCTTGCCGGCGGACCGAGCGGAGGCCAGGTAGTGCGCCACGACCTTGTCCTGCACCTTGCATAACTGGTAGGCGGCGACCTTGTTGGCCCAGGCCGCCTTGTGGGCCGCGGCCGCGGACGCAGCCGTGGCCTCATCGCTCGGCGGCGCCAGCTTGGCCAACGCCGGTGTCGCCATGCAAGCCGCCGCGACGACGACCAGCGACGTGAAGATGTTCCTGTGGTTCATGATGGGGTCCACCTCAGACTTGAACGGGTTTGCCAGGAGCCTCGGGCGGCGAACGCTGCGCCGCCAGCTTGCCGGACTTGATGTCGGCGTACCACAGCTCGTGGTGCTCTCGGGCCCAGTCTTCGCCGACATAACCGGTCTTCATCGCCTGGTAGGCGCCGCGCATGCCGATGGTGCCGATATAGATGTGGCCCAGGAACATCGCCATCATCAGCATCGCGGCCACCGCGTGCAGCATGTGGGCAATCTGCATCGTGCCGCGTTCATACAGCAGGCCCGGCAACAACTTGTCGAGCACCAGTCCGGACCCCACCACGATGGCGCCCAGCAGCAACACGCCGCCCCAGAACACGACCTTCTCGCCGGCGTTGAACCGGTGCGACGGCACCTCGTTGCCCGACAGCAGGCCACCGCCCCGGGCCAGCCAGGCCAGGTCTTCCTTGCTCGGCAGGTTGTCGCGCACGAAGGTCAGGAACACCACCACCAACGACACCGCGAACAACGGGCCGGCGAAATTGTGCGCCGTCTTGAGAACATGGGTCAGCCAGCCGAACAGGCTGGCACCGATGATCGGCAGCAGGAAGAACTTGCCAAAGGCCATCACGATGCCGGAGACGGCAAGCACGACGAAGGCGATCGCGTTGGCCCAGTGGGCAGAGCGCTCGAACGGCGTGAAGCGCTCGATGCGGCGGCCACCGCCCGCGTCGGCTTCGGCATGCCCGAGCCGACCCTTGCCGACGAAAAACAGCGCAATGGCGCCAGCGACGATCAGCAGCAAGGCACCGCCGTAGGGAATGATCCACTGGTTGCGTACCTGGCGCCAGGCCTCGCCCGCGTTGGTCCAGCGCGCGCCCGGATACTGCACGAAGGGCTGGATCAGATTGCCGGCCTCCGGCGCCTGGCTCCGGGGAAGGCTGCTGGTGCCGGTCACGCCCTGTCCCACCTGGCGCCACATCGGCGCGTTGTTGCCGGGTTGCACCGCGGCGCGCTGGGCGTTGGTCTGCTCGGCATATCCGGGCTCGGCGCTCGCATCGGGCCGGACCTCGAAGATGTTCTGGCTCTGGATGCCGCCCGCACCCGCCGCCGCAGGGGCGGCCGGCGCAGTGGTCGACTGTGCCATCGCCACGCCGACGCCGACATGGATCCACAGGGCCGCGGCACAAAGGGCTTTGATCATCGGGCGCTCCCGCGCGTCAGTTCTTGACGCCGTAATAGTCGTTCTGCCCCCGCTGGGTGCGGGTCTTGAGGTGCGACTCCCAGGCCGCCTTGTCTCCGGCCATCCAGCCGGGGTCCATGTAGGGCTTGCCGGTGCCGGCATACGGCGCCTTGTCGCTGCGTGTCAGGCCGTGCGACTGCGGCTGTTCCGAACACCCCACCATCGCCACGGACAGGGCCGCCATCGCGAGTGCGTATTTCATGATTTCGTCCCCGTCGAGCTGGCGCCATTGGGCTGGCCCGCCTGCTTGGATCCATAGGCCGTACCCCAGCCCCAGACTTCCGCGCCCTTGCCGCGCATCACGACCCGGCTGCGGAAGATGTCGGCGACCACGTCGCCGTCGCCGGCGATCAAGGCCTTGGTCGAGCACATTTCGGCGCAGGCCGGCAACTTGCCTTCAGCCAGTCGGTTGCGCCCGTATTTCTCGAATTCGGCCTGGCTGCCGTGTTCTTCCGGGCCGCCGGCGCAGAAGGTGCACTTGTCCATCTTGCCGCGCACGCCGAAAGTGCCGGCCGAGGGGAACTGCGGCGCGCCGAACGGGCAGGCGTACGAGCAATAACCGCAACCGATACAGACGTCCTTGTCGTGCAGCACCACACCCTCGTCGGTGCGGTAGAAACAATCGACCGGGCATACTGCCATGCAGGGCGCATCGCTGCAGTGCATGCAGGCTACCGAGATCGACTTCTCGCCGGGCACGCCATCGTTGAGCGTGACCACGCGGCGCCGATTGACGCCCCACGGGATCTCGTGTTCGTTCTTGCAGGCTGTCACGCAGCCGTTGCATTCGATGCAACGCTCTGCGTCACAGACAAACTTCATTCGCGCCATGATGGTGTCTCCTGCGTATTACACGAAGTGAAAAGCGTGGGGGTCATGCTTTTTCGATGTTGCAGACCGTGGTCTTGGTCTCCTGCATCATCGTCACGCTGTCGTAGCCGTAGGTGGTCGCGGTGTTGACCGCTTCGCCGCGCACGATGGGCGCCGCGCCATTGGGGTAGTAGGCAAGCATGTCGGCTCCCTGCCAGCGGCCCGAGAAGTGGAACGGCAGGAACACCGTGTCAGGGCCGACCCGTTCGGTGACCAGCGCCTGCACATTGAGCCGCGCACCGGTCGGCGTCGACACCCAGGCCCGGGAGCCGTTGCGAATGCCCTTGGCCGCCGCAACCGCGGGGTTGATCTCGACGAACATCTCCTGCTGCAACTCCGCCAGCCAGGGATTGGAGCGGGTCTCCTCGCCGCCGCCCTCGTATTCGACCAGCCGGCCCGAGGTCATCACGAGCGGGAACTTCTCGTGCACCTTGTCGGCGATGTTCTTGTCCTGCACGGTCTTGTACAGCGTGGGCAGGCGCCAGAATGCCTTCTTGTCGGCATGGGTCGGGTACTTGACCTGCAGGTCGAGGCGGTTGCCGTACAGCGGCTCGCGGTGCTGCGGAATCGCATCGGGGAAATTCCATACCACGGCGCGCGCCTTGGCGTTGCCAAACGGATGGCAGCCGTGGTTCTGGATGAACACCCGGATCATGCCGCCCGAGGGATCCGTCTTCCAGTTCTTGCCCTGCGCCGCAGCCTTCTCGGGCTCGGTCAGCTCGTCCCACCAGCCCAGCTTCTTGAGCAGCACATGGTCGAGTTCGGGATATCCCGTCGTGATGTCCGCGCCCAGCGAGTGTGATCCGTCCTCGGCCAGCAGATTGACCCCGTCGCGCTCGACGCCGAAGTTCGCACGGAAGTTGCCGCCCCCGTCCATCACGTTGCGCGAGGTGTCGTACAGGTTGGCGCTGCCAGGGTGCTTGAGCGAGGGATTGCCCCAGCACGGCCAAGGCAGACCGAAGTAGTCGCCGGTGCAGTCGTAGCCGGTTTCCTTGTCCTTGCCGGGTTTGGCCTTGAGCGTCTTGGGATCGAACAGGTGCATGTTGCGCATGTGCGCCTTGAGCCGCTCCGGGCTCTGGCCGGTGTAGCCGATGGTCCAGACGCACTTGTTGATCTCGCGCAGGATGTCCTCGACCACCGGCTCGTCCATGCCGCCGACCTTCTGCATCTGGTAGTTCTTCGACAGTTCGGCGGCAAAGCCGAGCTTGCCCGCGAGCTGGTGCATGATCATGTGGTCGCTGCGGCTCTCCCACAGCGGCTCGATGACCTTCTCGCGCCACTGGATCGACCGGTTCGATGCCGTGACCGAACCGCTGGTCTCGAACTGCGTGGCCGCCGGCAGCAGATAGACCGCGCGGTTGGGATTGACCGTGCCGCCCGACGACGGCATGGCCGCCATCGACGCGGTGGCCGACGGATACGGATCGACGACGACCAGCAGGTCCAGCTTGTCCATCGCCTGCTTCATCTCCAGGCCGCGGGACTGCGAATTCGGCGCATGGCCCCAGAAGAACACGGCGCGCAGGTTGGAGTCCTGGTCGATCAGTTCATTGTTCTCCAGCACACCGTCGATCCAGCGCGACACCGTGATGCCCGGCTTGCTCATCATCGCCGGCGACGCGAACCGGTCGCGGATCCATTCGAAGTCGACGCCCCAGGTGTTCGCGAAATGTTTCCACGAGCCTTCGGCGATGCCGTAATAACCCGGCAGCGAGTCGGGGTTCGGGCCGACGTCGGTGGCGCCTTGCACATTGTCATGGCCACGGAAGATGTTGGCGCCGCCGCCCGACTTGCCGATGTTGCCCAGCGCCAGTTGCAGGATGCACGATGCACGCACCATCGCATTGCCCACCGTGTGCTGCGTCTGGCCCATGCACCAGACGATGGTGCCCGGACGGTTCTCGTTGAGCATGGTCGCCACGCGCAGCATCTGCTCTTCCTTGACGCCGCAGGCCTCCTCGACCTTGTCGGGCGTCCACTTGGCCAGCACGTCCTCGCGCACCTTGTCCATGCCGTAGACACGGTCGTTGATGTATTTCTTGTCTTCCCAGCCGTTCTTGAAGATGTGGAACAACACGCCGAACAGGAACGGGATGTCCGAACCCGATCGGATGCGCACGTATTCGTCCGACTTGGCGGCCGTGCGCGTGAAGCGCGGGTCGACGACGATCATCTTGCAGCCGGTCTCCTTGGCATGGAGCATGTGCAGCATGCTCACCGGATGCGCCTCGGCGGCATTGGAGCCGATGTACAACGCGACCTTGCTGTTGCGCATGTCGTTGTAGCTGTTGGTCATGGCGCCGTAACCCCAGGTGTTGGCGACACCCGCCACCGTCGTGGAGTGGCAGATACGCGCCTGGTGGTCGCAGTTGTTGCTGCCCCAGAAACTGACGAACTTGCGAAAGAGATAGGCCTGCTCGTTGTTGTGCTTGGACGAGCCGACCCAGTACACCGCGTCGGGGCCGCTGGCCTTGCGCAGCTCGAGCAGCCGCGCGCTGATCTCGCTCAGCGCGGTGTCCCAGGAAATGCGCTGGTACTTGCCATCGACCAGCTTCATCGGATAACGCAGCCGGTATTCGCCATGGCCGTGCTCGCGCAAGGCCGCTCCCTTGGCGCAATGCGCACCCAGGTTGATCGGCGAGTCGAACACTGGCTCCTGCCGCACCCAGACCCCGTTCTCGACGACGGCATCCACCGCACAACCGACCGAGCAATGGGTGCACACCGTGCGCCGGACCTCGATCTTGCCCGTGCCGATGGCGGGCGCGCCGGTCGCCGCCTGCGACTTCTTCACCAGCGTCAGCTGCGAAGCCGCAAGCCCGACCCCGACGCCCAGGCCGGAGCGGCGCAGGAACGCACGCCGGTCGATGGTCGGCAACGCCTGGGACAGGCCGCGGCGCAGGCTGTGCACCAGGGGCGCACGGGCTGCGGATTCGGAAGACGCTGTTTTTCTGGTCAACAACATGGAACTCTCCAAAGTCGGGGGCAACCCGCGGGCATCAGACCCGGGTGGTCTTGTAATACTGCTTGACGTGATCGCTGAGGGTGTAGCCGCCGCCACGCTGCGGAGCGGGCCTGGGCGGCGCGGCCGCAGTGTCGGCCTGGGGTGATCGCGACGGCAACATGGCGGCAACAGCGGCCACCGCGCCAGCAGCACCAGCGCCGGCGAACATGGTGCGCCTCGACAGTCGGGTCGGGGATTGACTCATGGGTGTCTCCTGTGCGGGCCCGGCACCGGCCGGGCGAAAGCAACAACGAACCGACACCAGTTTAGGCCTGTGCGCGCTGCTTTGCACGCACGGGAATACCCGCGCATGCCATAGTTCGCCCCAGGCAGCGACACTCGGCGAAAGACCGACCGGACACCCCCAGACCCGCAATCACGACGCATGAACCATGCCATCGATTCCTGACCCGACCACCTCCAATCAAATCAACGCACTAGGCATCACCTCTCGGCATGAACGCCAACCGATGCGTCAAACTGGCGGAAGACTTGCGACAGTCTGTCGCACCGGTTGCCCTCGCTGTCGGCGGCGGGCGGATCATGCGGGACGGGCCCCGCATGTTGCGAACGCGACAAACCCCCAGTACCCGATCAAATCGCTGGGGCATGCCCGCGCCATGACGCGATCGCGCGCAGCCCGGCCATGAACCATGTCCGCCTGCCAGCCCCGCCGGAGCGCGTCCGGGACAGCTGGCCCCTGTGGTCGATCCTGGTGGTGGACGACGAGCCGGGCATGCGCAATTTCCTGGTCAAGAGTCTGCTGCCACGCTGCAGCGCGGTACTCGAAGCGGACAGCGCCGAGGCCGGCGACGCGATCCTGCGCGACGCCCATGTCGACCTGATCATCCTGGACATCGCGCTGCCCGGGCGCAACGGCGTAGGCTGGCTGAAGGACCTGCGCGACCAGGGTTTCACCGGACAGGTGATCCTGATCACCGCCTTTGCGGACCTCGACACCGCCATCGAGGCCTTGCGCGCCGGCGCATCGGACTTCATCCTCAAGCCGTTCCGGGTGCCGCAGATCCTCAACGCCATCCAGCACTGCTACGAAACCTCGCGCCTGGCGCGCGAGAACTTCGTGCTGCGCCATACCTTGTCGAACCGCCAGGAGACCGCGGCCGGATTCATCGGCCGCTCGCCGCTGATGCGCGCGCTGTCGCAATCGCTGGCCCGCATCGCCGGGTTCAACAGCACCGTGCTGATCCACGGCGAATCGGGTACCGGCAAGGAGCTGGCGGCCCGCGCACTGCACGACCTGAGTCCCCGCGCCCACGGCCCCTTCGTGCCGGTCAACTGCGCCGCGATCTCGCCCGAGCTGATGGAGGTCGAACTGTTCGGCCATGCCAAGGGCGCGTTCACCGGCGCCACCAAGGCGCGCGACGGGCTGTTCTACTACGCCCAGGGCGGCAGCCTGTTCCTGGACGAGGTCGCCGACCTGCCGTTGCCGGTGCAGGCCCTGTTGCTGCGTGCACTGGAAGATCGCATGATCCGTCCGGTGGGAGGCGAGAAGCAGTTGCCGGTGAACGTGCGCATCATCGCGGCGACCAACCGCTCCCTGACCCAGGCAGTCGACGCCGGCAGCTTTCGCAAGGATCTGTATTACCGGCTGCAGGTGGTGGAGGTCACGCTGCCCGCGCTGCGCCAACACAAGGAGGACATCGGCGCGCTGGTCGACTATTTCGTGCGGCGCCTGGCGCCGCTGCTGGGCGTCGAGCCACTGCAGATCACGGCGGCCGACCTGGCCTACCTGAACCAGTACGACTGGCCCGGCAATGTGCGCGAACTGCGCAACCTGATCGAACGTTCGCTGATCCTGGGCTCGCTCAACGTGTCGGCGCTGTATTCGGTGGGCCAGGCCCGTCCGGTGCCGGCGACGTCCGCAGCGGCGCCGGCGGCCCCGACCGACCTGCAGACACTGGAGAAGCAGCACATCCTGGCCGTGCTCGAGTCCGTACACGGCGACAAGACCCAGGCGGCGCAACTGCTGGGCATCTCCCGGCGCACGCTCGAGCGCCGCTGCGCCGAATGGACACCACCGTGACGAAACCCCGCTGGCGCATGGCTGCGCTGGCGGCGCCGCCATGGCTGGGCCGCTCGATCCGCAACAAGCTGCTGGCGATCGCCCTGCTGCCGCTGCTGGTGGTGTTGCCGCTGCTGGTGGGTGCCTTGCTGGCCTGGGGCGCTGCGGCCTACGACCAGTTGCTGATCACCAAGGTGCAGTCCGACCTGGCAGTCGCCCGCGGCTACTTCGGACAGGTGCTGGCCGAAGTCGGCTCCGGCACCGACGCGATCGCCGCCTCGCACGAATTGCATGAATCGCTGCAGCGCGCCGACCTGCTGGCCTTGCAGGCGCAACTGGTGCGCGAACGGGCGCGGCTGGGTTTCGACTTCATCAACCTGTACGCGCCCGACGGTGCGCTGATCACCGCCAACTGGCATGCGCCGGCGGCCTTCGGATCGGTCGCGCAGCAACGATCCGACGCCGCCGCATTGCCCGCCGACACCCGCATGAACCACCCGTCGCCACGGGCCAGCGTGACCCTGCTGCAGGCCGACGCCTTGCTGGCCATGGCACCCGACCTGGCGCCGCGTATCCGGATCCCGTTGATCACGACCCGGGGCGCAGCGCCAACCGAGCGCCAGATCGAGGATCGCGCGATGGTGCTGCTGTCGACAGTGCCCGTGCGCGGCGCCGCTGGCGAGACCCTGGCGCTGCTGCGCGGGGGTGTGCTGCTGAACCAGAACCTGCCCCTGATCGACCATATCAACCGCATCGTCTACCCGAACGGGTCGTTGCCGCTGGGCAGCCATGGCACGGCGACCCTGTTCATGGACGATGTGCGCATCACCACCAACGTGCGGCTGTTCCAGGACCGGCGCGCCATCGGCACGCGGGTATCGCAGGCCGTGCGCGACGCGGTGCTCGGCCGCGGCGACACCTGGCTCGATCGGGCCTTCGTCGTCAACGACTGGTACGTCTCGGCCTACGAGCCGCTGCGCGACGACGCCGGCAACCGCATCGGCATGTTGTACGTGGGTTACCTCGAGCAACCGTTCCGGTTGGTCAAGTACACCATGCTGGGGGTCATCGTCGGGATCTTCCTGCTGGTCATGGTGCTGGCGGCGATGTTCTCGTTGCGCTGGGCGCGCAGCATCTTCAAGCCGCTCGAGCTGATGAACCGCACCATCGCGCGGGTCGAAGCGGGCGACGCCGGCGCCCGGGTCGGGCCGGTCCGGGCGCGCGACGAGGTCGGCGCGCTCGCCAGCCACCTGGACCAGCTGCTCGACGTGATCGACGACAAGACCCGCGCCCTGCAACGCTGGGCCGACGAGCTCGACGCCAAGGTCGTCGAACGCACCCGAGACCTCGCGGCCAGCAATGCCGCGCTGCAGCAGACCCAGCGCCAGCTGGTCAAGTCGGAGAAGCTGGCCGCCATCGGCCAGATCGCCGCCAGCGTCGCGCACGAGATCAACAATCCGATCGCGGTGATCCAGGGCAACCTGGACCTGATGCGCGAGTCGCTCGGCGCGCACGCCGCACCGGTGGACGCCGAACTGCGCCTGCTGGACCAGCAGGTCGACCGGATGCGGCTGATCGTGACCCAGTTGCTGCAATATGCCCGGCCCACCGAATACGCCGGCTACGTGGACGCCGTCGACGTGCACCAGGCGCTGGACGACGCGATGCTGCTGGTCGGCCATCTGCTGGCGCATGCCCGCATCACCGTCGAACGCCGCTCGCGCGCCGGCACCCGCGCCGGCATCAACCGGCAGGAGCTGCAACAGGTGCTGATCAACCTGCTGACGAATGCGCTGCAGACCATGCCCGACGGCGGAACCTTGTGGCTGGAGACCACCGACCATGTCGACGCGCAGGGGCGTGCCGGCGTGTTGCTGCAGGTCGGCGATTCAGGCCCCGGGCTGGACGCGCAGACACGCGAGCGGCTGTTCCGGCCCTTCTTCACGACCAAGCCGGACGGCAACGGCCTGGGCTTGTGGATCAGCATCGGGTTGGTGGAGCGGTATGGTGGCAGCATCCGCGGCGAGAACTGGCGCGACCGGAGCGTGGACCGGTCGGGCGCCGTGTTCACGGTCTGGTTGCTGCGCGAGCCGGTCACGGCCCCGACGATCGACGACGACGCCGCCACGGCGCCGGGCTGAACCGCGGACCCGTCAGGGCAACATGTCGAAGCCCTGGGCTTCGACCGCCAGGAAGGCGGCCGTGAAGGTCGCCAGCGCCGCATAGAACCGGGCCTGTGGATGGGCGCCGATCGCATCCACCATCTGCGGCGCCCATGGCTGGATATGGTCGGCGAAAAACGTCCGCTGCCGGGTCAGGTTGGCCACGGCCACGTCGTCGCCGGCGATCAGGTAACGCATCACCTCGCACAGGCAGGCGAAATGGTCCTCGGTCTCGGCCACCGTGTCTTCGCGCGCCAGCCCCAGCGCATCGAGCGCGGCGCGCAGCCGGGCCAGCGGCTTTTCGTTCAGGAAGCCGCTGAGGTAATGCGAGCCGTACAGATAGACATCGGGCCGGGTCATGCCGCCGAACAGCGCGACGTATTCATCCGCGATCGCCTGGTCGTCGAGCGCACGAGCGGCGCCGACCAGCGCCCGCCAGGGTTCCTCCAGGTGACTGCCGGCTGCCGGCGCCTCGGTGACGGCAACCCGCAACCGGGCCGCCAGTTCGCCGGGCGGCGGCGCGTAATACAGCTGCGCCAGAAGGCCGTAGAGTTCGGCGCGCGCCGTTTCCTCGTCCAGCGCGCCAGTGGTGGAGGGGGTGGCGTCTGGCACCGGCAAAGCGTCTGGCAGGCTCATAGATCGGTGATCTTCACTTCGTTGGAGGCCGAGTACAGGTCGATGACCCGGCAATCGGAACACATCTTCAGCCGCTCGAGCGCCTCGCCCTGGAACATGGCGTGTCCGGCCAGCTTGCCGATCATGGCCTCGACCGCCTTGAGCGTGCCGAAGGGCTTGTTGCAGCGGATGCAGGCATACGGCTGCATCTCGTTGAGCACCACGGCCTGCTTGCGCTGCGGCGCCAGGTTCAGCTGCGGTACCAGGCTCAAGGCCTTTTCCGGGCAGGTGCCGACACACAGGCCGCATTGCACGCAGTTCTGCTCGATGAAGCGCAGCTGCGGTGCGTCCGGGTTGTCCTGCAATGCGGCCGCCGGGCAGGCGTTGACGCAACTCAGGCACAGGGTGCAGCGGTTCTTGTCGATCGCCAGCGCTCCCAGCGGCGAGCCCTTGGCGGGCAGGCCGATGGCCTCGGACCTTGGTCCTGGCGCCTGTTCGATCAGGTGCGCCAAGGCCAGTTCCAGCGTGGCCCGCTTGTCGGCCTGCACGGCGAAGCCCCCGGCGCGCGCCACGGTGCCCGCCGGTGCGGCGCGCAGGTCCCGGTCGAACACTTCCAGGTCGCGTGCATCGCGCACATGCAGCACGCGGAAATGTTCACCGGCGTATCCGAGCCCGGTCATCACGGCCTGGGCCACCGCCAGTTGTTCCTGCAGCGCATCGCGGTACTGCGGCGCGTCTTCCTCGGTCGTCATCAGCCAGACCTGGGCGGCACCGTACGCGATCGCGGCCAGCCACAACTCCAGCCCGACCGACGCGTCATGCCAGACGGACAGCGGCAACACGCGCGCCGGCACGCCGTGCAGGTCCGGGTCGAGCTGGGCCGCACGGCCCAGGTCGTCGAGCATTCGACTTGCGCCCTGCTGGTTGTGCAGCAGCACCGCCGGCTGTTTGCCCCCGTTGCGAAGATAGGTCGCCAGCGCGGTCTTGAGCCGCACACCCTGGTCGCCGGCACGCGGATAGCTGTAGCTCAGCGCACCGGTCGGGCATACCGTGCTGCAGGCGCCGCATCCCACACACAGGTTGGCATCGACCACGATGCGCTGGCGTCCGCGCTCGCTGCGGATCGCCGAAGCCGAGCAGATGTCGACACAGGCGTTGCAACCGATCCGCTCGTTGCGGCTGTGCGCGCAGAGTTTCTGCTTGTAGGCGACAAAACGCGGCTTCTCGAACTCGCCCACCAGCGCGCGCAACTGCAGCAGCGGCTGCAGGTCGCGGCCGTTCCAGTGCAGGTAACCCTGCGGCTTGGCATGCTGGGAAAACGCCGCCGTCGCGCGCAGGTCCAGTACCAGGTCGAAGGTCTCGGTCAGGGACTGCGCATCGCGGTTGAAATCGATCGCACCCGCGGCCGAGCAGGCCGTGACGCAGGCCCGGTGCGAGCGGCACGCCGCCATGTCGATCTGGTAGTCCAGGCCGATCGCGCCTTCCGGGCAGGCGGCGACACAGGCATTGCAACGGGTGCACAGGTCGAGGTTGATCGGATTGCTGCGCGACCACTGCAATTCGAAGGCGCCCAGGTAGCCGCTGAGCCGCTCGATGGCACCGGCCAGCACCGGGTAGCGCCGTTCCTGCGACACGTCGGCCTCGCCCACGCCCAGGCTGAACACGGTGACGTCGATGTCCTCGCCCATCAGGCTGGCGGCCTGCTCGGCGGCACCGAGCGGACCGATGATCAGCATGCGCCCGGCGCTCTTGTACGCCGCTGTCGTCACCGGCTCCGGATCGGGCAGATGGGCGAGCGCGAGCAAGGCCGCGATCTTGGGCCCCGCCTTGGACGCGTCCTTGCTCCAGCCGCCGGTCTCGCGGATGTTGACGAAACGAATGGGCGCCACCGGCGGTTCGACCTGCTGCGCCAGTTCCAGGAACAGGCGCTTCTCCTGGGTGCAGGCGACGACCAGGTCGTCGCCGCAGGCGCCGGACTGCGTGGCGGCGGCCAGGAAACGACCGGCCTCGCGACGGCACAGGCTCGAATGCAGCGTCAGGTTCTCATTGAGTGAAGCACCCAGTGCGCGCGGGTCCAGCGGCATGGTCTTGTTGCAGTCGCAGATCAGGGTGCTCATGTTCGGGGTTCCGTCCCATCAGGATCAGGGTTTGCGATGTCGGAGGCCTGTGACTGCGCGCGCTCCGGTTCCGTGTCCAGCGGCGCCGGGGCCCCCTGGGGCTCGGACGCCGGTTCAGGCCCGGGCCCTTGCGCCGCAGCTGGATCCCCCGCCGGCTTGTCCGATTCGTCGTCGAACAGCTTGAGGAACTGGGCGCTGGCCATCTTGCGCAACATGGCCGCCGGCAGCGGGTCGGGCAGGGAGTAGTCGTCGATATAAGTGTCCAGGCCGTCCATCACGTTGAAGTGCGGGTCGGAGAACAGTTTCTTCATCGCTGCGTTGCGCACCTCGGGTGCCACGGCGCGGGCCACGAAGGGCTTGAAGTCCGAGTCGGCATGCAAGGCCGCGACATCCTGCAAGGTCGGTGGCGGCGCCTCGGTCCGCGGGGCTGCCTCGGCGCGTTCGCCCGATGCCGACGGCGGACGGGCCGCAGGGATCGCGTCGGCGGGAGCCGGGGCGGCGTCGGTTTGCACGGGCGCCGGCCTCTCGGGCGGTGCGGTCGCCTGCGACTCGCGCGCAGCGGTCTTGCGCTGCGACCAGCGGCCGAGGAAACCATCAACCATGGCCGCCTCCCGCCTTCTTGCCGGTACTGATCGATGCGGGATTGCCGAAACGGTCGGTCAAGGAACGGAAACTCTCCGGGCGCTTGCGGCGCCGGGGTTCGGCCACATGGAATTCATTGACGAAGTCGCGCAGCCAGCTCACCACGTCGGCGGGTGCCGGCACCTGCTCCACCGTCTCCTGGGCATCGAGCCAGCGGCCGGCGTCGTGGTAACTCAGCGACACCATGCACGGAACCGGCATCGGCGCATCGCCCCAGGCCGGGTCCTCCTGCATGCGCCACATCACGAACCAGCACGGGGCGTCGGTCGTGACGTTGAGGAAATAACCCTCGGCGTCGTCGCGGAACAACTCGACGGCGAAACCCGGATGCAACCAGCGCTGCTGCGCGCCGTCCTGCAGCAGCAGTCGCGGCCCGGTGCCGAAGGCTGGCTCGTTGTCCACCACGCTGTCGAGCTCCCAGCGCCAGGGCTGCCAACGGCTCATCGGGCCTTCGATGCGCTGGCGGCGCATGATGACGGCGACGTGACGGCTCGGGCGCGGGTGGATCATGACTCCCCGCAATGTAGCGGATCGCGCGGCCCACCGCCGCGCAGGGTTGTATCAGGCCACGGCGGCCTTGCCGTATCCGACGATGTCGTGGGGCACGCCGCCGGCCGCCACCGCCACCGCGCAGTACTTGAACTCGGGGATCTTTCCCACCGGATCGAGCGCCGCATTCGTCAGCAGATTGGCCGCCGCCTCGTAATACGCGAAAGGAATGAACACGGCGCCGCGCGGCGTGCCGTCGTCGCGGCGCACATGGATGGCGACCTGGCCGCGGCGCGAGCGCACCGTGATCACGTCGCCGGCGGACACGCCCAGCGCCTGCAGATCGGCGCCACACAACGAGGCGGTGGCCACCGGCTCGATCGCATCGAGCACCTCCGAGCGCCGGGTCATGCTGCCGGTGTGCCAGTGTTCGAGCTGCCGCCCGGTGATGAGCACGAATGGATAGTCGGCATCGGGCCGTTCGTCGGCAGGGATGATGTCGGCGGGCACCAGGCGGACCCGGCCATCGGCGGTCGGGAAACGGTCGACGAAGACCGTTGGCTGGCCCGGGTCCTGCGCGTCCAGGCAGGGATAGGTCACACTGGATTCGCGCTGCAGCCGCTCCCAGCTGATGCCCGCGATCGCTGCATGCATGGCCTGGCGCATCTCCTCATAGACGGCGGCGACGCCATGATGTTCGCCCGCGTAGTCCCAGTGCAGCCCACCCACGGCCTGCGGCAGGCCGGCATCGCTGCCGCCGGCCCGGGGCGCATGCGCGCCCAGGCGCCGGCCCAGTTGCTGGATGATCCACAGGTCGGCCCGTGCATCGCCGGGCGGATCGATGGCCTGGCGGCCCAGCTGCACCATGCGGTCGGTATTGCTGACGGTGCCGGTCTTCTCCGGCCAGGCGGTGGCCGGCAACACGACGTCGGCCAGCCAGGCGGTCTCGGTCATGAAGATGTCCTGCACCACCAGATGTTCAAGGCTGGCCAGCGCATGGCGCGCATGGTTCAGGTCCGGGTCGCTCATGGCCGGGTTCTCGCCCATGATGTACATGCCGCGGATCTTGTGCGGATCGGTGTCGGGGGCAAGCGCCTTGTGCATGATTTCGACCACGGTGTAGCCCGGCCGCTCGTCCAGTTCGCTGGCCCAGAAGTTCTCGAACCAGGCATGGGCGCCGGGCTGGTCGACCCGCTGGTAGTTCGGAAACATCATCGGGATCAGTCCGGCATCGCTGGCGCCCTGCACGTTGTTCTGGCCGCGCAGCGGATGCAGCCCGGAGCCGGGCTTGCCGATCTGCCCGGCGACCGTGGCCAGCGCGATCAGGCACCGCGCGTTGTCGGTGCCATGCACGTGCTGGCTGATGCCCATGCCCCACAGAATCATCGAGCCCCGGGCCGCGCCCGGCGTCGAGCCCGCGGGCCGTGCGTATTCGCGCGCCACCTCGCGCAGCGTCTGCGCATCGATGCCGCAGATCGGCGCCATGGCCTCCGGGCTGTAGGCCTTGACGTTTTCCTTCAGCGCCTCGTAGTTGCCGGCGCGATCGCGCACGAAGGCCTGGTCGACCAGATCCTCGTCGATGATGGTGTGGATCAGCGCATTGAGCATGGCCACGTCGGTGTCGGGCTTGAACTGCAGCGTGCGCCAGGCGTGTTTGCCAAGGCCGGTGATGCGCGGGTCGGCGAGCACGATCTTGACGCCCTGGCGGGCCGCGTTCTTCATCCAGGTGGCGGCCACCGGATGGTTGCTGGTCGGGTTCGAACCGATGACCAGGATCAGGCCGGAATGCGCGATGTCGTTGACCTGGTTGCTCACCGCGCCCGAGCCGACCCCTTCGAGCAGGGCGGCCACGCTGGAGGCATGGCACAGCCGGGTGCAGTGGTCGACGTTGTTCGAGCCGAAACCGGTACGCACCAGCTTCTGGAACAGGTAGGCTTCTTCGTTGCTGCCCTTGGCCGAGCCGAAGCCGGCCAGCGCCTTGGCGCCGTGCCGGTCGCGCAGGTCGCGCAGCCGGCCGGCGGCCAGGTCCAGCGCTTCGTCCCAGCTTGCCTCGCGGAACACCTCGCGCCAGTTCGCCGGATCGGGCGTGCGTGCCGGATCCTTGGCCACACCCGGCTTGCGGATCAACGGCCGCGTCAGCCGCTGGTCGTGGTGCGCGTAGTCGAATCCGTAGCGGCCCTTGACGCACAGGCGGCTGTGGTTGGCGGGCCCGTCGCGTCCGTCGACGCTGACGATGCGGTTGTCCTTGACGTTGTAGGTCAGCAGGCAACCGACGCCGCAGAACGGGCAGACCGAGTCCACCTTGCGGTCGACCTGCTGCGAACCGATCTGCGTCTTGGACGTCAACGCGCCGGTCGGACAGGCCTGCACGCATTCGCCGCAGGCCACGCAGCTGCTCTCGCCCATGGCATCGTCCAGGTCGAACACGATGGCACTCTGTGCACCGCGCATCGCATACCCGATCACGTCGTTGACCTGCTCCTCGCGGCAGGCGCGCACGCACCGGTTGCACTGGATGCAGGCATCCAGGTTGACCGCCATTGCCGGATGCGACACATCGGCCAGGGGTTGCTCCCGGCGCAACGCCTGCAACGCGGGCCGGACCGTGACCTGCATGCGCGCAGCCCAGTCGCTCAACTCGCCATGCGGCGAGGCGCCCTCGGCGTCGTTCCACTTGTAGCCCTGCTCCGGCATGTCGGACAACAGCATCTCAAGCACCATCTGCTGGCTCTTGACGGCACGCGGGCTGTCGCTGCGCACCTCCATGCCGGCGGTGACGGCGCGGCAGCAACTCGGCGCCAGCGTGCGCTCGCCGGCAACCTCGACCACGCAGGCCCGGCAATTGCCATCGGCGCGGTAACCGTCCTTGAAACACAGCCGCGGTATCTCGAGGCCCTGGCGGCGGGCCGCATCGAGGATGGTCTCACCCTCGAACGCCCGGGCCGCCTGCCCGTTGAGCTGGAACGCGATGGTTTTCAAGGTGACTTCGGCCACGGTGGCGGGCGCGTTCATTCAGCGGATCTCCTGTGGAAAATATTTCTGGACACAACGCACCGGGTTGGGTGCGGCCTGGCCCAGGCCGCAGATCGACGCATCCACCATGACCTGGTTCAGGTCTTCCAGCGTGTCGTTGTCCCACACGGGTGCCTGCATCAGGCGCGCCGCCTTGGCGGTTCCGACGCGGCACGGCGTGCACTGGCCGCAGCTTTCGTGCTCGAAGAAATGCATCATGTTCAGGGCGGCGTCACGGGCCTTGTCGTGCTGGCTGAGCACGATCACCGCCGCCGAACCGATGAAACAACCGTGCGGCTGCAAGGTGTCGAAGTCCAGCGGCACGTCGGCCAGGCTGGCTGGCAGAATGCCGCCCGACGCACCACCGGGCAGGTAGGCATGGAGTTCGTGGCCGTCCGGCATGCCGCCGCAATATTCGTCGATCAATTCGCGCACGCTGATGCCAGCCGGCGCCAGCTTGACCCCCGGCGAACGGACCCGGCCGCTGACGCTGAACGAGCGCAGCCCCTTGCGTCCGTTGCGGCCGTAATCGGAGAACCACTGCGGGCCTTTCTCGACGATGTCGCGCACCCAGTACAGGGTCTCGAAGTTCTGCTCCAGCGTCGGGCGGCCGAACAGGCCGATCTCGGCGATATAGGGCGGTCGCATGCGCGGCTCGCCGCGCTTGCCTTCGATGCTCTCGATCATCGCCGACTCCTCGCCACAGATATAGGCGCCAGCGCCGCGACGCAATTCGATCAGGGGCAGCGGAAACGGTGCATCGGCTCGCAGCCTGGCGATCTCGGTCTCGAGGATGGCGCGGCAGCCGTGGTATTCGTCGCGCAGGTAGATGTAGCAGCTGTCGATGCCGACGACCTGGGCCGCCACCAGCATGCCTTCAAGGAAACGATGCGGGTCGCGCTCGAGATAGGTCCGGTCCTTGAACGTGCCGGGTTCGCCTTCGTCGATGTTGACCGCCATCACCCGCGGGCCACCATGGCCACGCACGATGCGCCATTTGCGTCCAGCCGGGAATCCGGCGCCGCCGAGCCCGCGCAGGCCGGAGCTCTCCATCGCCTGCAACACGCGTTCGGCCTCGTGCCGGCCGTCCATCAGGTCGGCGACGAAGCGGTAACCGCCCGCGTCGCGGTAGGCCTGCAGCCCCACGTAGTCCGGAGCCACGGCGGCATGCACGGTGCCATCGGTGATGGCCGAGCCGGCCCGCGCCGGCGCGTCGAAGCGGCCGTTGTCGGCGGCCGCCGGGTGGTGATGCGCGCCTGCGCGCACCTGGGCCGCGACGGTATCGGCATTGGCATGCGGAATCGGGTTCTGGTGCACCACGGCCACCGGCGCCTGCTCGCAGCGTCCCACGCAGGGTGCCGGAATTACGCGCACCTCGGCCCCCAGGATTGCCGGCAGCCGCGTCAGCAGGTCGCCCGCGCCGGCCAACGTGCAGCTCAGGCCGTCGCAGACCCGCACGGTCAACGCCGGCGCCGTTGCGTCACCCTTGAGCACCTCGAAGTGGTGATAGAAGGTCGCGACCTCGAACACCTCGGCCATACCCACGCGCATCTCGGCGGCCAGGGCCACGAGATGACGGTCATGCAGGCAGCGCCAGGTATCGTTGAGCCGGTGCAGGTACTCGATCAGCAGGTCGCGCCGGTGGCCGCCGTCGGGCGGCAGGCCGATCAGCGCGCGCACCTCGGCCAGCGCCTGTGCGTCGACCTGCCGGCCCTTGAGCTGGCGCCGGCGCCGCATCTTCGCGCGCAGATCGTCCACGCTGCCCAGGGGCACGGTGGTTGCGGAAGGGGGGGACCCGGCAAGGCTCATGGCGTCTCACAAAAAAGGCCGGCAGGCGGCGCGGATGAACAACAAGGCGCAGGGTCGGACATGCCGCACCCCGGCGGGCAGCGCCGACTCGCGGCCCATGATGGACGGCCGGCAAAACGCTGCCATTCCCAACGCGACCTCAGGCTCTCGGAAGCCGACGCGGCTGGCAGTATCGCAGGGGGTCGCTTCCCGGTCCAATTGAATCGGCACACCGGGCGATTCAAGGTCTGAATCCAGCCCGGATCGCCACCGCGGCTGTTGCCCGGGGCGGGCCATGCGGGTCGAACGATCGCGCGACCGTGGCGTCGACCATGTGTTCCGCCCCTGCGACGACGCCGCGGACTTCGCGGCCGGCGCCGTCGTGTCGCCTGCGCAAGGCCGTTGAAACTCGCCGGGCTTCAGGTGGCCAGCCGGCCGCTGTTGGCCGCCACCTGTTCCAGCCAACCCGATTGCTGCGCCATCGCGATGGCGGCGATCAGTGTGCGCGAGGGCAGGTCGCTGGCCTGCACCATGAACCCGACCGGCGTCTGCACGTGGGGATCCACCAGCGGCAAGGCCTCGAGGTTGCGGTAGTTGCGAAACGCGGCCACGAGCGCGCCGGGCATCACGCTGCAGACTTCGCCATTGGCCGCGCTCAGGGCCAGCGTGACGATGGAGTTGGTCTCCATCACGGGCCGCACCGCCACGCCGGCCGCGGCGAACGCCGCGTCGACCAGCGTGCGGTTGTGCATGTCGGGCGTCAGCAGGCACAACGGCAATTCGGCGGCCTGCGCCCAGCGCATGTCCGGCCCGATCGGCAGTTCGTCGGCCCGTGCGACCGGGCTGCGGCGCAGCAGGAAATAGTGCTCGTCGTATTGGGGCAGGACCCGCAGTCGCAGCCCCAGCGCGGCCAGGCGGTCGGTATAACCCAGGCCGAGGTCGAGATCCAGGTTCTCCAGGCCGCTCTCGATCTCCGGCGAACTGAGCGACAAAACGGCAGGCGTGATGCCCGGGTACTGCGCCTGCAGCCGGGCGGCGAAACGCGCCGCGATCGGCATCGCCGTCGGGATCGAGCCGATGCGCAGCGCACCGCGCGGGCTGTCGACCCCGCTGTCCAGGTCCTGGCGCAGCAGTTCGCGCTCGTGCAGCATGCGCCGTGCACTGGCCAGTACCCGCTGGCCCTCGGGCGTCAGTCCGACATAGGTGCGACCGCGCAACACGATGGCGCAGCCGAACTCCTTCTCCATCGCGCGCAAGGCGTTGGACAGGGCCGGCTGCGTGATGTGGCAGGCCTGCGCGGCACGCCCGAAATGCTTGTGTTCGTCCAGCGCGACCAGGTAACGCAGCGAGCCGAGCAGGTTCATGGCGGGCTCCGAAGTGGGCGCGCGTTCAGGCCAGGGCGGTTGGGGTCATGAGCCGATGGCGCCGGAAGTCGGGTTGCCAGTCGCTCCGCAATCCGACGCCGGGCGTCAGGTGTCCTTCGAGATCTTGATCGACGGGAACTTGGACGAGAAGTCCTTGTTCTTGGCCGCGATGGATACCGCGACCTGGCGCGCAACCGCGCGGTAGATGGTTGCAACCTCGCTGTCCGGCGCCGCCACGACCGTGGGTTTGCCGCTGTCGGCCTGCAAGCGGATCTGCATGTCGAGCGGCAAGGCTCCCAGGTAGTCCATTTCGTATTCGGCTGCCATCTTCTTGCCGCCGTCGGCGCCGAAGATATGTTCGGCATGGCCACACTGGCTGCAGACATGGACCGCCATGTTCTCGACGATGCCCAGGATCGGCACGCCGACCTTCTGGAACATCTTGATGCCCTTCTTGGCGTCGAGCAGTGCGATGTCCTGCGGCGTGGTCACGATCACGGCGCCGGTCATCGGCACGCGCTGGCTCAGCGTAAGCTGGATGTCGCCGGTGCCCGGCGGCATGTCGACGATCAGGTAGTCCAGGTCGCGCCAGTTGGTCTGGCGCAGCAGTTGCTCGAGCGCCTGCGTGGCCATCGGGCCACGCCAGATCATGGCCTCGTCCTGCGCCACCAGGAAACCGATCGACATCACCTGCAGGCCGTAGTTCTCCAGCGGGTCCATGGTCTTGCCGTCGTCCGACTCGGGCTTGCCCGAGATGCCCAGCATCATCGGCACGCTGGGGCCGTAGATGTCGGCGTCCAGGATGCCAACCGAGGCGCCTTCGGCGGCCAGGGCCAACGCCAGGTTGACCGCCGTCGTGCTCTTGCCCACGCCGCCCTTGCCCGAGGCCACGGCCACGATGTTCTTGACATTGGGCATCAGCTGCACGCCACGCTGCACGGCATGGGCGATGATCTTGCTGTGGACGTTGACCGACACGTTGCCCACGCCGGGAACGGTCCGGGCCGCGGCCACCAGCGCCTTGCGGAACTCCGGAATCTGGCTCTTGGCCGGGTAACCGAGCTCGACGTCGAAGGCAACATCCCCGTCACCGATGCTCAGGTTGCGGATGGCGCGTGCCGACACGAAGTCCGTTCCGGTGTTCGGATCCACGACGGTGCGTAGCGCCTCCATCAAACCCTGTTCCGTGACTGCCATGCGATGCTCCTGGTGAATGGTGTTGCGTTGCGCAAAGGCGCTAGTCTAGCGAACCGCCGGGCGGCGCGACCGGTTCAGGGTCAATCGCCATGGAGCGGGTGCGCGCTCCCCACCATAATGCACCGATGTCCGATGCCCGACCGGCCCTTCCCGTCACCGGCCTGCTGCTCACCGGCGGCGGCGCCCGCGCCGCCTACCAGATCGGCGTGCTCGAAGCGATCGCCGACATCCGCGTCGCATGCACGGCCGGTGCGCAGGCCAACCCCTTTGCCGTCATCACCGGCACGTCGGCCGGCGCCATCAACGCGGCTGCGCTGGCCGGTGGCGCCGACGACTTCGACCGGGCGGTGCGCCGCATGGTCGACGTCTGGAAGAACTTCCATGCCGGCCAGGTCTACCGCGCCGACTCGATCGGCGTGTTGCGCACCGGCGCCAGCTGGCTGACGCTGATGTCGATCGGCTGGGTGCTGGCGCGCTGGCGCAAGCTCAAGCCGCGTTCGTTGCTGGACAATGCGCCGCTGCTGGACCTGCTGCAGACCCTGGTGCCACTCCATGACCTGCACGCGTTCATCGCACAAGGGCAGCTGCATGCGCTGGCCGTGACCGCCTCGAGCTACAGCTCGGGCGATCACGTGACCTTCTTCGAGGGCGCCGACAGCATCGCCCCGTGGAAACGGTCGCAACGTTTCGGCATCCGCCAGAAGATCACGCACCAGCACCTGCTGGCGTCGTCGGCGATTCCGTTCGTGTTCCCGGCCAAGGCCTTGCCGATCGACGGGCGCGACGAATATTTTGGCGACGGCTCGATGCGCCAGTCGGCGCCGGTGGCCGCGGCCATCCACCTGGGCGCGAACCGTATCCTGGTGGTCGGTGCGGGCCGGCTGCACGAACCGCCGCCGGACCTGCGCAACGCCCCGCCCAGCAGTTATCCGACGCTGGCCCAGATCGCCGGCCACACCTTGTCCAACATCTTCCTGGACGCGCTGGCGGTGGATGTCGAGCGGGTCAGGCGCATCAACCACACGATCGGCCTGGTGCCGCCCGAGGCCCGCGCGGCCAGCGGCCTGCGACCGATCGAGCTGCTGGTGATCTCGCCCTCCGAACGCATCGATGCGGTGGCGGCCAAACACGTCGGTGACCTGCCGCGGCCGGTACGCGCCCTGCTCGGCGGCGTCGGCGTGACCTCCGACAAGTCCGACTTCCGGGGCGCAGCGCTGGCCAGTTACCTGCTGTTCGAGCCCGCCTACACGCAGGAACTGATCGCACTGGGCCGTGCCGACACGCTGCGCCAACGCAACGACGTGACCCGTTTCTTCGGCTGGGTCGACCCTTGCCCGGTCGAGCCACGCCTTGCCGCGGCCGGCGGCCCGAGCGGCATCGAGCGCCGGCGCGACCCGCTGCGCCTGCGCTGAGCGCCGCCTCCGTGGTGGCCGACTAAAATCGGCCGCTCCCGGCTTGCGCCGACCGCTTTCGTTCCACCCTGCCCCGCCCGATGCCACGCCAACTCTTCGTCACCACCGCCCTGCCGTACGCCAACGGCAAGTTCCACATCGGCCACATCATGGAGTACATCCAGGCCGACATCTGGGTGCGGCACCAGCGCATGCAGGGCAACGCGGTGGACTTCGTCTGCGCCGACGACGCGCATGGCGCGCCGATCATGATCGCCGCCGAGAAGGCCGGCAAGACGCCGCAGCAGTTCGTCGCCGACATCGCAGCCGGACGCAAGCCCTACCTGGACGGTTTCCACATCGCGTTCGACAACTGGCACTCGACCGATGCGCCCGAGAACCATGCGCTGGCGCAGCAGATCTACCGCGACCTGCGCGACAACCCGCAGGGTTCGCTGATCGAGACCCGCACCATCGAGCAGTTCTTCGACCCCGAGAAGAACATGTTCCTGCCGGATCGTTTCATCAAGGGCGAATGCCCGCGTTGCCACGCCAAGGACCAGTACGGCGACAACTGCGAGGTCTGCGGCGCCGTCTACGCGCCGACCGACCTGATCGAGCCGTATTCGGCGCTGTCCGGCGCCAAGCCCGTGCTCAAGAGCTCCGAGCACTTTTTCTTCAAGCTGTCGGACCCGCGCTGCGTGGAGTTCCTGCAGCGCTGGACCCAGGACGGCCGGCTGCAGCCGGAAGTGGCCAACAAGGTCAGGGAATGGTTCAGCGTGCGCAAGAACCCGGACGGCAGCACCAGCGAAGGCCTGGGCGACTGGGACATCAGCCGCGACGCGCCGTATTTCGGCATCGAGATCCCGGATGCGCCGGGCAAGTATTTCTACGTCTGGCTGGACGCGCCGATCGGCTACCTGGCGTCGCTGAAGAACCTGCTCGAGCGGCGCGGCCAGGACTACGAGGCCTACATGGCCGACCCGGCGCTGGAGCAGTACCACTTCATCGGCAAGGACATCGTCACCTTCCACACGCTGTTCTGGCCGGCAACGTTGCATTTCAGCGGCCGCAAGACGCCGGACAACATCTTCGTGCACGGCTTCCTGACCGTGAACAACGGCGAGAAGATGAGCAAGAGCCGCGGCACCGGGCTCGATCCGCTCAAGTACCTGAGCCTGGACATGAACCCGGAATGGCTGCGGTATTACCTGGCCGCCAAGCTCAACGGCCGCAACGAGGACGTGGACTTCAACGCCGAGGACTTCATGGCGCGGGTCAACAGCGACCTGATCGGCAAATTCGTCAACATCGCGAGCCGGGCCGCCGGTTTCGTGCACAAGCATTTCGACGGCCGGCTGGCCGGCCTCACCCGCGACTCCGCCGGTGACGTGCACGCACAGTTGCTGGCGCAGGTGCGGGCCTCGTCGGAACAACTGCAAAAGCGCTACGAGGAACGCAACACGCTGCAGGCCGTGATGGAAGTCATGCGCCTGGCCGACCTGGTCAACGGCTACTGGAACGAACAGCAGCCCTGGGGCCTGCCGAAGAAGGCGGCCGCCGAACCGGACACGGCCGCAACCCACATGCGCACGCTGCACCAGGTCAGCAGCGCCACGCTCGAAGCGTTTCGCGTGTTGACCGTCTACCTGACGCCGATCCTGCCGGCGCTGTCGGCCCAGGTCGAGGCCTTCCTGAAGGCGCCGTGCGGGCACTGGTCCGACGCCGACCGGCCGCTGGGCGAAGACCACGCGATCGCGCCGTACCAGCACCTGATGCAACGGGTCGATGCCAAGCAGCTCGACGCCTTGTTCGAGCTGCCGGCCGCCGCCGCGCCCGCGCCCGCGCTGCCCGGCGGGGAGGCCATCGCACCGACCATCACCATCGACGATTTCGCCAAGGTCGACCTGCGCATCGCGAAGATCGTCGGCTGCGAGGCGGTAGAAGGTTCGACCAAGCTGCTGCGCCTGACGCTTGATGTGGGCGAAGCCACGACGCGCAACGTGTTCTCCGGCATCGCCAGTGTCTACAAGCCCGAGCAACTGGTCGGCAAGCTGACCGTGATGGTGGCCAACCTGGCGCCGCGCAAGATGAAGTTCGGCGTCAGCGAAGGCATGGTGCTGGCCGCCAGCCATGCCGACGAGAATGCCACGCCGGGCATCTACGTGCTCGAACCCTTCACAGGGGCGCAGGCCGGGATGCGAGTGCGCTGACGGTCGCCGGGTCGTAGGACTCCACCCGGTTGCGTCCGGCCTTCTTGGCGCAATACAAGGCACTGTCCGCCTGCAGCAGCAAGGTGGAGCGGGATTCGCGCGGCGAGGCCACCATGCTGGCCACGCCGATGCTGACCGTCAGCGACGGGTCGACCGGCGAATCCTCGTGCGGAATGCGCGCCGCGTGCACCTGCTGCAGGCAACGCTGGGCGATTGCCATCGCTTCCTGGAGATCGGCGCCGGGCAACAGGATCGCGAACTCCTCGCCGCCATGGCGCGACACCAGTTCGCCGGAACGCTTGGCGCACATCACCAGGATGCGGGCCACCTGGCGCAGGCATTCGTCGCCGGTCTGGTGGCCGTAGTGGTCGTTGTAGTGCTTGAAATGGTCGATGTCGATCATCAGCAGCGACAGGCTGGCGCGGCTGCGCGCGCAGCGTTGCCATTCGGTCTGCAGCGTCTGGTCGAACATGCGGCGGTTGGCGATGCCGGTCAGGCCGTCGGTGGTGGACAGGCGCAGCAGCTGCTCGTTGGCGCGTTCCAGCGCCAGGCCTTTTTCCACCATCGGCGTCATGTCCAGCCGTGACATCACCAGGTAACCCGATGGCGTGCGGATCTCGTAGAAATGCACCCAATGGCCGTCGTCCGACTGGCGCAACATCGGCGTATCCAGCGCACCCCGTCCGGCCATGCGCAATGCCAGCCACTCTTCCTCGCGGCCAACGGCGTCGGCGATGCGGCCTTCGGCCAGTTCGCGGCGCATCAGGTTCTCGTAGGTCTCCCCGATCACCGCCTGCCCGCTGCTGTAGGGATACTGCCGCGCCACCTCCTGGTTGAACGCCAGTAGCCGGTCCTGGTTGTCGTAGATGGCCACGCCGGCGGGTACTGCATCGATCACCTCGCGCAGCCGCAGTTCGGCGGCGCGCAGTTGGTGGCGCAGGGGCTCGGTCTCCTGTTGCAGTCGCTGGGCCTGGCCGGCGGCGTCGGGGGTCTGCTCCAGCCAGCGACCGGTGCGCATGGACATCCAGGCCATGACCAGGCTGCCGGCAATACCGGCCAGCCCCAGCACCACCAGCCAGGGCGCGGGTCGCTCCATGCCCCAGCCGCCGATCGCGACCAGCGCCAGCG
This sequence comes from Comamonadaceae bacterium G21597-S1, assembly GCA_027214345.1. GTDB lineage: Bacteria > Pseudomonadota > Gammaproteobacteria > Burkholderiales > Burkholderiaceae_C > CAISIP01. The sequence goes on along the minus strand of JAPWHR010000001.1, from coordinate 740,521 downwards.
GACCCAGGCACACCAGGACCAGCCACGCCGCCAGCGTGACACCCTTGAGCATGCGGGGACGATCAGCGTTATGGGCCATGGACAGGATCGATCGGCCTCGGCAAACCGGGCGCTCCGATGGTGTCTGGCATAGGATCAAGGCGCAGCATGGCACCCCACGTGTTTGGTGGATTCACACCCAAGGGTAAACGATTTGCCGACGGGCAGGAAAGACGCATGGCTGCGGCCGTGCGCCACACGTGTCCACGGCAGTCCGAAATGCCGAGGTACGGAGATCCGCCGCGCTTCGCCCCCCGGTGGACGCCGGGCTCCGCGGCCGGAGCGGCGACTGTCGATGCGACCGGGCGGCGCCGTCGCAGCGACCGGCCGGCCGTGGCCTGTAAAATCCGCTTCTCCGAGGGTCTCATTCCATGTCCATATTCCGCCGCCCGGATTACCAATCCGACACCACCCAGTTCATCGCCCGGCTCAAGGCCGAAAAACCCGAGCTCGAAGCCGAGCAGCGCAAAGGGCGCGAACTGTTGTGGGACAAGCATCCAGACCGTTCGGCCTGGAAATCGTTTCGGCAGGCCGAAGTCCCGCAGAAGCCCTACGTGTACCAGACCGATCCGTCCTCCTGAGCCCGCGCCCCATGTCCGCGCCGGCATGCCTGTCGGGTTGCTGAGCCCGGCCGCCCCCTTACGATGACCGCTCCCACCGCGCTGCCCGAAGCCCCGGGGGACAACACGACCACGCCGGACGTGGTCGACCAGGTCGCGTTGGCACGCCTGTACGGCGAGCCGCTGTTCTCCATCCCCCAGGACCTGTACATCCCGCCGGATGCGCTGGAGGTGTTCCTCGAAGCGTTCGAGGGCCCACTGGACCTGCTGCTGTACCTGATCCGCAAGCAGAACTTCAACATCCTGGACATTCCGATGGCCGGCGTGACCCGGCAGTACCTGGCCTATGTGGACGAGATCCGCGGACGCAACCTGGAACTGGCTGCCGAATACCTGCTGATGGCGGCGATGCTGATCGAGATCAAGTCGCGCATGTTGCTGCCGCCGCGCAAGACGGCCGATGGCGAAGAGGCCGAGGACCCGCGCGCCGAGCTGGTCCGCCGCCTGCTCGAATACGAGCAGATCAAGCTCGCGGCTGCCGCGCTGAACACGATTCCCCAGGCCGGTCGCGATTTCCTGCGCGGGCAGGTCGCCATCGAACAGGCTTTGGCGCCGCGTTTTCCCGACGTCGACCTGGCCGATCTGCAGGAAGCCTGGCGCGACATCCTGCGCCGGGCCAAGCTGGTGCAGCATCACCATATCTCGCGCGAGGAGTTGTCGGTGCGCGAACACATGGGCATCGTGCTGCGCCGGCTGCAAGGACAACGCTTCGTCGAATTCGAAGACCTGTTCGATCCGGACAAGGGCAGCCAGGTGCTGGTCGTGACCTTCATCGCCTTGCTCGAGCTGGCCAAGGAAAACCTGATCGACATCACCCAGGCCGAATCGTTCGCGCCCATCTACGTGCGCCTGGCCTACAGCGTCGCGTCCGAGACCTCGCACTAGGGGCACCGGCGCCGCGGGGCGCGCGGCCCTCGGCCTCACTCCTGCTCGTCGCGCGCGTCACGCGCCATCAAGGCGGCAACCGCCTGGCGCGGGTCGAGACGGCCGTCGAGCAAGGCGTCAACAGCCTGGCAGATCGGCATTTCGACGCCGAGCGACGTGGCGCGTTGCGCCACGGTGCGGGCGCAGAACACACCTTCGGCCACATGACCGAGCGACTGCACCGCCTGCGCCAGGCTCATGCCCTGGGCCAGAGCCAGGCCGACCCGGCGATTGCGCGAGAGATCGCCGGTCGCTGTCAGCACCAGGTCGCCCAGCCCGCTCAGACCGGTGAAGGTCTCGGCGCGCGCGCCCAGGGCCACGCCCAGTCGGGTCATCTCCGCCAGGCCGCGGGTGATCAATGCGGCACGGGCATTCATGCCCAGTTCCAGCCCGTCGCACAGTCCGGTGGCGATTGCCAGCACGTTCTTGACGGCGCCGCCGACCTCGACTCCAACGATGTCGTCGCTGCCGTAGACACGCAGTTGCGGTCCGTGGAAGGCCTCGACCAGCGTGCTGCGTACCTGCGCATCGGCGCTGGCAGCCACCAGGGCCGCGGGCTTGGCCTGGGCGACCTCCTGCGCGAAGCTCGGTCCGCTCAACACGCCGGAGCGCAGCGCCGGTGCCACCTGCGCCTGGACCTCATGCGCCATCAGTCCGACGGCGGGCGCGCGGTCATCGGCACCGCTCGCCAGGGCCGGCTCGAAGCCCTTGCACAACCAGACCACCGGAGCGGCGCAGTCGTGCAGATCCTGCAACAGGGAGCGCAGTGCGGCCATCGGCGTGGCCAGTACCACCAGGTCGGCGCCGTCGACGGCCTCGCGCAACGCGGCGGAACCGGCATCGCCGCCAGCGCCGGACCCGGCGGCGATACGCAAGGTCGGTGGCAGCGGGGCCGTCGGCAGATAACGCTGGTTGACACCGGCCGCGCGCATGGCGTCGGCCTGCGCCGCGTCACGGGCCCACAGGCTGACGCGGTGCTGCCCCGCTTCGCGGCCGGCCAGGTTGACGGCCAGCGCCGTACCCCAGGCACCCGCTCCGAGAATGGCAATATCCATCGTCGCCGCTGCCGGATTCACGCACGTGACCCGGCAACGAAACCCTTCTTACTGGGTCGCGGTGCCGGCAATGGCGGACGTGTCGCCGGCAGCCTGCTGCGCGCGCTGCTGCTCGTACATGGCCTGGAAATTGATCTCGGACAGATGCACCGGCGGAAAGCCGCTGCGCTGGATCACGTCGGCAACGTTGGAACGCAGGTAGGGATAGACGATCTGCGGGCAGGCGATACCCATGATCTGGCTCATCTGTTCCTGCTCGATATTGCGGATCTCGAAGATGCCGGCCTGCTTGACCTCGACCAGGAACACGGTGCGTTCCTTGAGCTTGGTGTGCACGGTGGCGGTCACGCAGATTTCATACACGCCGTCGGCGGCGACGTTGGATTCGACACCCAGCTGGATATCGACCGCCGGTTGCTCCTTCTCGAGCAGGATGGCGGGCGAATTGGGTTGCTCCAGCGAACATTCCTTGAGATAGATGCGCTGGATCTGGAACGTGGGGGTCTTGTCTTCGGCCATGGAATCACTTTCAGGTTGAGGGGCAGGCGGGATGTCCGCGGCGGATCGGAAACCCACCCGGCGCATCGGCACGACGCGCCATTATCACCGGTGCGTTCGACGCACCGTCACGAATCAGGCTGCTCCAAGCAAGGGTAGCAGACCGCCACGGCTGTCCAGTGCCACCAGGTCGTCGCAACCGCCGACATGGGTGTCGCCGATGAAGATCTGGGGCACCGTGCGACGCCCGGTCACCTCCGTCATACGCACGCGTGCGCCGGGGTCCAGGTCGACCCGGATCTCGTCGATGTCCTGCACGCCCCGATCCTTGAGCAATTGCTTGGCACGGATGCAGTAGGGGCAGACGGCCGTGGAATACATCTTGACGGATTGCATGCGGGAGGCTTTCGACAAAGTGGATGCGCCAATGCGCAAGGAGGAGAAACGAGTCGCGCGAGGCCGAAGACGGCCGCTCGCTCAGGACTTTTCGACCGGCAGGTTGGCGCTCTTCCATGCCGCCAGACCACCGGAGAGCGACTGTGCCTTTTCGTAGCCCAGCTTCTTGGCGATGCCGACGGCACGACCGGAGCGCGCGCCACTCTGGCACACCAGGATCACCGGCACGGCCTTGTTCTTGACCATGGACGGCAGCTTGTCCTCGAGCTGGTTCAAGGGGATGTTCTTCGCCCCGCCCGGATGGCCGGTCGCGTATTCGGTCGCCTCGCACACGTCGATCAGCACCGCCTTTTCGCGGTTGATCATTTGCACGGCCGCAGCGGTCGTGACGCCGGCATCGGTCGCCCCCCGCAAGGCCGGCATGAAGAGCATCACGCCCGAGGACACCGCGACCAGCAGCAACATCCAGTTATCGACGACAAAATTCACGGCATTCCTCGGCAGGAGAGACAGCGCGCCAGGCGCGCGGAAGACGGCATTCTAAAATAGTCGGATCGTGCTGGCGTCAGGATGGTCTTTGGGGTCGCTGCCCGCGCGCCGGCCCGACCACCGCATCGCCCGCGTCCATATCCCCGCCCTGCCCCGTCCCATTGCCCAACGACTTATGCATACCCTCGTATTGATCCGCCATGGTGAATCGACCTGGAACCTTGAGAACCGCTTCACCGGCTGGACCGACGTCGACCTCACGCCCACCGGCATCGAACAGGCCAAGACCGCGGGCCGGTTGCTGCGCGATCAAGGCTTCGAATTCGACCTGGCCTATACCAGCGTGCTCAAGCGCGCCACCCGCACCTTGTGGCATTGCCTGGACGAGATGGACCGCACCTGGCTGCCGGTCGAGCACAGCTGGCGCCTGAACGAACGCCACTACGGCGCCTTGCAAGGCCTGAACAAGGCCGACATGGCGAAACAATATGGCGACGCACAGGTGCTGATCTGGCGCCGCAGCTACGACACGCCACCGCCGCCGCTGGAGCCGCAGGACCCGCGCTGCGAACGCTCCGACATCCGTTATGCCAAGCTCGCGCCCGGCCAGGTGCCGCTGAGCGAATGCCTGAAGGACACCGTCGAACGGGTGCTGCCGTTCTGGAACGACGCCATGGCCCCGACCATCCGTGCCGGCAAACGGGTCGTGGTGGCAGCCCATGGCAACTCGATCCGGGCACTGGTGAAATACCTGGACAAGATCTCCGACTCCGACATCGTCGGCCTCAACATTCCCAACGGCATACCGCTGGTATACGAGCTCGACGCGGAACTGGCGCCGATTCGCCACTACTATCTGGGCGACGCGGCAGCCGCGGAAGCGGCGGCCCAGGCCGTGGCGGCCCAGGGTCGGAACTGATGGCCCGGTGGCCCGGAACACGATTTCTGCGGCGGCCGCCGACTTGCCGGAACCTGTGCGCGACAGCCGCCTCCAAGGTGTATATTGGATCAGCAGAGGAATCTCATCATGGGTCATAAACTGAAAGTCGCGGGCTGGATCTCGGTCGGCGTGGTCGCCGGGGCCTTGACCACCGTATCGCTGCAGACCGTGGCGCGCGGAACACTGGCGCCACTGCCGCTCGAAGAGCTGCAGCAGCTGGCGGCGGTGTTCAGCATGGTCAAGAGCGACTATGTCGAACCGGTCGACGAGAAGAAGCTGATCACCGATGCCATCTCCGGCATGGTGGCGAGCCTGGATCCGCATTCACAGTACTTCGACAAGAAGTCGTTCAAGGAATTCCGCGAGGGAACGTCCGGGAAATTCGTGGGCGTGGGCATCGAGATCACGCAGGAGGACGGCCTGGTCAAGATCGTCTCCCCGATCGAAGGCACGCCGGCCTTTCGCGCCGGGCTCAAGACCAACGACCTGATCACCAAGATCGACGACACCGCCGTCAAGGGCCTGTCGCTCAACGAGGCGGTCAAGCGCATGCGCGGCCAGCCCAACACCAAGGTCATCCTGACCATCCTGCGCCGCGACGAGAACCGCAGCTTCCCGGTCACCATCGTGCGCGAGGAGATCCGCACCCAGTCGGTGCGCAGCAAGATGGTCGAACCCGGTTATGCCTGGATCCGGCTGAGCCAGTTCCAGGAACGCACGGTCGACGACTTCGTGCGCAAGGTCGAGGACATCTACAAGCAGGATCCCAACCTCAAGGGCATGGTGCTCGACCTGCGCAACGACCCCGGCGGGCTGCTCGACGCGGCGGTGGCGATCTCGGCGGCGTTCCTGCCCGAGAATGTCAACGTGGTCTCGACCAACGGCCAGTTGCCGGAGAGCAAGTTCACCTACCGCGCGGCACCCGAATCCTACCTGCGCCGTGGCGCCAGCGATCCGCTCAAGCGTCTGCCGGCCGCGCTCAAGAACGTACCGCTGGTGGTGCTGGTCAACGAAGGGTCGGCATCGGCGAGCGAGATCGTCGCCGGCGCATTGCAGGACCACAAGCGTGCCACCATCATGGGTCGCCAGACTTTCGGCAAGGGCTCGGTCCAGACCGTGCGCCCGCTGGGCCCCGACACCGGGCTCAAGCTCACGACGGCGCGGTATTACACGCCCAGTGGCGCATCGATCCAGGCCAAGGGCATCGTGCCCGACGTCATGGTCGACGAGACCGAAGAGGGCAACCTATTCGCCGCGCTGCGCACGCGCGAGGCCGACCTCGAGAAACACCTGGCCAGCGGCCAGGGCGACGAGAAGAAGGATCCGGTGCGCGAGAAGGCACGTGAGCTGGCGCTCAAGAAGCTCGAGGAAGAGCGCAACAAGCCGGCGGCCGATCGCAGGATGCCGGAGTTCGGCTCCGAGCAGGACTTCCCGCTGGCACAGGCGCTCAACAAACTCAAGGGACAGCCGGTGATGATGAGCAAGACCCTGACCGAGCGCAAGGACGAGCCGAAGAGCAACTGATGGGGTGTTGCAGCCCGTCTGCCCGCGCCTGGAATGAAAGACGCCCCCCGTCTGTCCGGTTTCACTGCGTGTAAACCGGCCGAACCCCCCACTGGGGGGCGGGCCGGCCGCTTCGGAGCGGCCGCGCGCGGCGGCCCCTGGCCTGGCCTGCTCCGCGGCCACCGGACCTTTCATCCCGTGAGGGTGGCGCGCAGCGCCATGGCAAACTGACATGAACGACGAGCAGCTGCTGCGTTATTCGCGCCATATCCTGCTCGACGAGATCGGTGTCGAGGGGCAGGAGCGCATCCATGCCGGCCATGCGCTGGTCATCGGGGCCGGCGGACTGGGTTCGCCGGTCGCGCTGTACCTGGCCTCGGCCGGCCTGGGCCAGGTGACACTGGTCGACGACGACACGGTCGACATCACCAACCTGCAACGCCAGGTCGCGCACACCACCGAACGCGTCGGCACGGCCAAGGTGGATTCGGCCCGGATCGCGATGGCGGCGATCAATCCGCAGGTCGAGGTCACCGCGCTGCGCCAACGCGCCGACGCGAACCTGCTCGATGCCCTGCTGCCCGCGGCCAATGTCGTGCTCGACTGCAGCGACAACTTCGCCACCCGGCACCTGATCAACGCCGCCTGCGTGCGCCATGGCAAACCGCTGGTGGCCGGTGCGGCGATCCGGTTCGACGGCCAGCTCAGCGTCTACGACACCCGCGATCCGGCATGCCCCTGCTACGCCTGCGTGTTTCCACCGGATGCCGATCTGGAGGAAACCCTGTGCGCCACGATGGGCGTGTTCGCGCCGGTGGTCGGCATCATCGGCACCATGCAGGCGGCCGAGGCCTTGAAGCTGCTCAGTGGCGCCGGCACGCCGCTGGCGGGGCGGCTGCTGATGCTCGACGCCCGGGCCATGGAATGGAACGAGGTACGGATACCGCGCAACAGCGCCTGTCCTGTCTGCGGCGCTCGTCCGGCGCCAGCGCCGGCGCCCGCCGACACAACGGCACCCTGACGACGGCCTGGCGACAACACGCCCGATGTCGACACTTGCACCCGTTCCCGCCAGCTCCCCGAACGAATGGGATGCGAACACGCTCAGTGTCGCCGTTCACGCGCGCGAAATTTCGTGCCGCGAGCTCATGCAGGCATGCCTGGCACAGGTCGACCGGCTCAATCCACGCTTCAATGCCATCGTGAGCCGCGTCGACGCCGATCAGCTGATGCGCCAGGCCGACGACTGTGACCGGGAACTCGGACAAGGACGCAGCCGCGGCTGGATGCACGGGTTTCCGCTCGCCGTGAAAGACCTCAGCGCGGTGGCCGGCATCGCGCTGACCAAGGGCTCGGTGCTGCTGCGCGACAACGTGCCCAGCCAGGACGACCTGATGGTGCAACGCCTCAAGCGCGCCGGCGCCATCGTCATCGGCAAGACCAACACGCCCGAATTCGGACTGGGCTCGCAGACCTACAACCGTGTCTTCGGCACCACCCGCAACGCCTACGATCCGTCACGGTGCGCCGGCGGCTCCAGCGGCGGAGCGGCCGTGGCACTGGCATTGCGCATGCTGCCGGTGGCAGACGGCAGCGACATGATGGGTTCGCTGCGCAACCCCGCCGCCTTCAACAACGTGTTCGGCCTGCGTCCGAGCATGGGCCGTGTCCCCGACGGACCCGCGCCCGACGCCTGGCTGGCGCAGTTGGGAACCGCCGGACCCATGGCACGCACCGTCGAGGACCTGGCACGGTTGCTCGCGGTTCAGGCCGGGCGCGACGACTGCGTGCCCTTGTCCATCGCCGGCACCTGGCCGCATGGTGCGCCGGACCTGTCGCTGGACCTGCGCACGACCCGGATCGGCTGGCTCGGCGATCTGCAGGGATACCTGCCGATCGAAGACGGCATCCTGCCCTTGTGCGAGTCGGCCCTGGCGCGGCTGGCCGCAGACGGCTGCCGCGTCGAGGCCGTCGCACCACGGTTCGACCCGGCACAGGCCTGGCAGACCTGGCTCACCTGGCGCCGCTGGCTGGTGGCCGCGTCGCTGCGGCCTTTTGCCGACAACCCGGCACAACGCAGCCAGCTCAAGCCCGAGGCCTTGTGGGAGATCGACCAGGGCGAGCAACTCAGCGCCCGCGAGGTCAGCGAAGCCAGCGTCGCGCGCAGCCGCTTGTACCGGCAACTGCTCGACATGTTCGAGCACCACGACTACCTGGCGCTGCCCAGCGCGCAGGTCTGGCCCTTCGACGCAGACACGCCCTGGCCGCGATCGGTGGCCGGGCGCCTCATGGACACCTACCACCGCTGGATGGAGGTCGTCATCTACGCCACGCTGGCCGGCCTGCCGGCGGTCAGCGTCCCCGTGGGGTTCAATGCGGCCGGCCTGCCGATGGGCATGCAGCTGATCGGCAGGCCCCAGGCCGATCTGGCCGTGCTGCGCATCGCCCATGCCAGCGAGCAGCGCGCGCAGGCCATCGTGTCGGTTCGGCCAGATGCCCTGCGCGCGGCCTGAGTCCATACGGGCCTCCGGCCAAAGGCCCCAACAGGGTCGGGAATCACCGCCATTCCCGGTGCAGCGCGCTGACGGTCAGCTGTTAAACTTTCTGAGGCAACCCCACCCATACACGTGAACCCATCGATTGCACCCTCCGTCGTCGACATCAAGGACCTTCGGTTGGGTGATGCGCGTGCCTTGCTCGAGCACGGTGCCATGGTGGAGCTGCCGGACAGCCGCGTGCATCCGACCGAATTCGTCCAGAAGGTGATCGACGGCCTGTGCGAGTTGTCGCTCAAGGATCCGCTGACCGGCCTGGCGAACCGACGCCACTTCCTGTCGGTGCTCGAGCGCGAGATCGACGGCGTGGCGCGTTCGGGCGAGCCCGCCTTGCTGCTGATGCTCGACATCGACCATTTCAAGTCCATCAACGACACCCATGGTCACATCGCCGGCGACAAGGTCTTGCAGGCCGTGGCCAAATGCCTGTCGCGCTGTATCCGGCCGATGGACTCGGTGGCGCGTTACGGTGGCGAGGAGTTTGCCGTCGTGTTGCCCAATTGCCTGGTGTCGGTGGGCGAAGCGGTGGCCGAACGGATCCGTACCACGGTGGAATCGCTGACGATCTCGGTCAGCCCGGCCGTGACGGTGAAGGCCACCATCAGCATCGGCGGGGCGTACGCGCCCGCATGGGTCCGATCCACGGCTCCATTGTGGATCGAACGCGCCGACAACCTCCTGTATCAGGCCAAAGCACAAGGGCGCAACCGTGTCTGCATCGACCATCAGCAGGCGATCGCGGTGAGCGCCGAGGAGAAGAATCTTTTGTTTGGTCATCTAGCCCTGGGCGAGCCAGCCTGGCTTGAACGTGTCAATGGCGAGCCCGGTGGTGGCGAAACGAGCGGAGTCAATCCATGAGCGAAGAGCTGCAACCCGGCAACACCACGCCTGCGGCCGGGCCTCAGGTGCCGTTGACGCCCCATGGCAAGGTCATGGCCGTGACCAGCGGCAAGGGCGGCGTGGGCAAGACCTTCGTATCGGCCAACCTGGCGGCGGCTCTGGCCAAGCGCGGACAGAAGGTGCTGGTGCTCGACGCCGACCTTGGCCTGGCCAACCTCGACGTGGTGCTGAACCTGTATCCCAAGGTCACGTTGCACGACGTGTTCAGCGGCAAGGCCTCGATCGAGGAAGCCATCATCCAGGCGCCCGGAGGTTTCTCCGTCCTGCTGGCCGGCTCGGGCATGGTCGAGTATTCGCGCCTGACACCGGAGATCCGCGCCGACTTCCTGCGCATCATCGACGGGCTGCTGCCCCGCTACGACGTGGTGCTGCTCGACACCGGGGCCGGCATTTCGGACGTCGTGTTGTTCGCCGTCTCCCTGGCCTCGGTGGTGCTGGTCGTGGCCACGCCCGAACCCACCTCTCTGACGGACGCCTATGCCACCATCAAGGTGCTGGCGGGCCAGCAGAAACGCGCGAACGTGCACATGGTGATCAACCAGACGGCACGCCTGGGCGACGGACGCGCGATCACCGGCCAGTTGCAGCAGGTGCTGGACCGTTTCGTCGTGACCGAACCCGGCCGCGGCGTCAAGCTGGTGCACCTGGCCGACATTCCGGCCGACCCCTCGGTGCGCCAGGCGGTGATGCGGCGACAGTTGCTGATGCAAACCCTGCCCGGCTGTCCCGCAGCGCTGGCAGTGGCCCAACTGGCCCGCAAGATCGAGGAAACCGTGATCTCCGGCGGCTGAGACCGGCCACGCATGCCGGGCGTCGATGCTCCAGCGAGGCCGGATCAGGGCCGCTCGGCGGGCAGCGCCGTCACGATCCAGCCCTCGAGCGGATCGATTCCGGCCGGCAGCCCGTAGTGCGGAGCTCCGCATCGCCAGCCCCAGGCGGCCTGCATCAGGCATAGGGTGGCATCCAGCGTGTCGCCACGGGCGTCGTCCAACAGGTGGCCCTGCAACGACGGCGACACGCCCAGTCGCAAGCCGAGCCGGGTCTGGCCGGCGACCATGGCGTCGAGCAGGCGCCGGCGCCGCTCCCGTCGCTGGATGGTCTGCTTGGCACGGGTATCGCTCTTGTAGCTGGCATTTCCCAGCACCTCGCGCGCCAACAGGCCCGGATAGGCTTCCAGCGCCAGCCTGCGCGGATACCCGCGGGCGTCGATGTTGTCGGCGCGCCCCGGATACACGCCAGGCAGCCGGGCGCCGGCGTCGATCAGCGGCGGCACACCCGCATGCATCATCCAGGCCACCGGCGGATTGACCCATTTCATCGAAGGACTCGATCCGGCCCAACGGTCGGTCGCGCGATGGGCGAACTTGCCGCCGGCCGGCCGGCCCGCGCAAAATCCGGCGAACCGGTCGCGCAGCTCCGCGCGCGGCATGCCGGCATAGATCTGCATGGTGTCGCGCCAGTGCTCGGGCCAGCCCATGGCTTGCACGAAGGCGCGTGGCAAGCCGAACGGAAAATCGAATCCACCCACCCAGGCCGGCTCGTCGCACAACCACCGTGCATAAGCGTCGAGTGATTCCAGCGGTTGCAAGGCGTCCAGCAGGACAACGTCGTGCTGCAAGCGCCCGCGCGCGATCACGATGGGTTTGCGCCGATCGGGGCGGCTGCTGAAGTCGCAACCGACAAGCAGCGTCATGGGTTCAGGTCGCCCCGGATGCGATCACCGTGCCGGCTGCGCCACGCGGCGTCAGCGCGCGGGCACCGTCGCATGCCGGCGCAGGTTCAGGCGCGGCCCATGATGGACGCGGTCGCCATCAGTTCCTCGAGCAGGGCCAGCGACACCTTGCCGGACACCGAATACGGGTCGAGTTCGGGTTTTTCCGCATACTTGAGCAGGATCGAGGTGTTGATGCGCGACATGTTCACCTGCCCCATGGTCCAGCCGCCGAACCGGCGCTCGGAGATCTCCTCGTAATGCAGCAGGACCACGTCCTTGTGGCGCTTGTCCTTCTGGATATGGCCGAACAGATCACTCACCGCCATGCGCCCGCCTTCGATGGCCTGCAGGAAGATGCCGCCGCCGTAACACAGGATGCCGGTGATTCCGCAGGCCGGATTCGACTGACGCGACTGCGAGAGGATGGCGTCGATCGCCTCCACCGTGGTGTCCACCGCGCGGCTTGCATACAGGAGTCGGACCAGCATGGTGTCAGCCCTTTCCGGGAATCAGCGACAGGAATTCGCGACGCAGGTTCGAGTCCTTCAGGAACACGCCGCGCATCACGGAGTTGATCATCTTGCTGTCCATGTCCTTGACGCCGCGCCAGGCCATGCAGTAGTGGCTGGCCTCCATCACGATGGCCAGGCCGTCGGGCTGCGTCTTGAGCTGGATCAGGTCGGCCAGTTGCACCACCGCCTCCTCCTGGATCTGCGGCCGGCCCATCACCCACTCGGCCAGGCGCGCATATTTGGACAGGCCGATCACGTTCGTGTGCTCGTTGGGCATGACGCCGATCCAGATCTTGCCGATCACCGGACAGAAATGGTGGCTGCAGGCGCTGCGTACCGTGATCGGGCCCACGATCATCAACTCGTTGAGATGTTCGGCATTGGGAAACTCGGTGATCGTCGGGCCCTGCACATAGCGGCCGCGGAACACCTCATTGACGTACATCTTGGCCACGCGCCGCGCCGTGTCGTCGGTGTTGTGGTCGTTTTCGGTGTCGATCACCAGGCTGGCGAGCACGCCTTTCATCTTGGTTTCGACCTCGTCGAGCAGGACCTCGAGTTCGCCCGGCTCGATGAAGTCGGCGATATTGTCGTTGGCATGGAACCGCCGGCGGGCGGCAAGCAGCCTCTGGCGGATCTTGACCGATACCGGAGTGCCTTCGTCCGAGTCACTGGTATTCATGGCGGAGGGGGACTGCATCAACATCTGCGCATCGTACCAGCGAACGGATTGCGGGGTCTTTCCGTTCATGGGGCCGGACCCGGAATCCGCGCGCGATCGCGTCGCGTGGTCTCAGTACCTGCGCCCGATCAGGAACAGTCCCAGGCGCACCATGCCCAGCGCCAGTGCCTCCAGCACGCGGGTGCGCCAGGACCGGTTGACATAGGCCGCAGCCTCGACCCGGTGTCCGCCATCGGCCATGGCGTGCTCGAGCCGCTGGCGCAACAGGTGCGCAAATGCGGCGTCGCGCACCATGACATTGGCCTCGCGCGCCAGCAACAGGCTCAGCGGATCCAGGTTGGACGATCCCACCGTTGCCCAGCGCGTGTCCACCACGGCCACCTTCGCGTGCAGAAAGCTGGCGGCGTATTCGTGGATCTCCACGCCCGCATCGAGCAAGGCGCCGTATACCGGCCGGGCCGCGTGGTATTGCAGGAAATACTCGTAGCGCCCCTGCAGCAGCAGGCGCACCCGCACGCCCCGGTGCGCTGCCAGCACGAGTGCCTTGCGCAGCCGCGCACCGGGCAGGAAATAGGCATTGGCGATGATGATCTCGTGCCGCGCGGCGCCGATGGCGCGCAGGTAGGCACGCTCGATCCGGCGCCGATGGCGCAGGTTGTCGCGCAGCACCAGGTCCGCGCGCGCGCCCCGGCCCGGCGGCCCGTGTGGCGGCGAGGGCGGGGCGTATGCAGCGCCCTCGCCGCCCGACGGGCCATGGCGCTCGGCCAAGGTGGCACGCATGCGCTCCTGCAAGGCCTGCCAGGCGGCCGGCAGCTCGCGGTCGCGCAGTTCGGAGGCCACGGTCGTGCGCCACCAGAATCGCTGCATGGTCTCGAGCGCGTCCTGCACCAGCGGGCCGGTGATACGCACCGCAAAATCCAGCCGCGGCTGCTGCAACGCCCCGTAGGCCGGATCATGGCGATCGTCCAGGATGTTGATGCCGCCGCAGAAGGCGAGCGCCGCGTCGACGACGCACAACTTGCGGTGCAGTCGCCGCCAGCGGCTGGGGATGAACACCCCCATGCGCCCCAACGGCATGAAGATGCGCCATTGCACGCCGCTGTCGTCGAAGCGGTGCGCCCACGATGGCGGCAACGCCGGGGTGCCGACGCCGTCCATCGCGAGGTAGACCTGCACCCCGCGAAGAGCGGCCCGCTCGAGTGCCGCCGCCACGCGCTGGCCCGAGGGATCGAAGTGGAAGATGTAGGTTTCCACACGCACTTCCCGCTGCGCGCCGTCGATGGCCCGGATCATCGCGGGGAACAGCTCCGAGCCCCCCTGCAGCAACGTGATCTGGTGGTGCGCCCGCAGTGCCGCCATGGCGTGGTCAGCGGCCCACCGGCTCGGGCAACTGAAACTCCGCCACCAGCGGCAGATGGTCGGACATGCGCCACCAGATGCGCCCGCGCGGCACCTGCAAGCCGATCGGCTTCATGCCGCGCGCAAACACCTGGTCGAGTTGCGCCAGCGGCATGCGCGAGGGAAACGTCGGCTGCACCGGCCCGTCGTAGCCGAACAGGCCCATGCCGGCCATCTCGCGGCGCACCATCGTGCCCCAGTCGTTGAAGTCACCGGCGACGACCAGTGGCGCGCGCGCGGGAACCTCGCGTGCAATGAAGCGTTCCAGTTGCGCAATCTGGCGCAGCCGGCTGGCGCGGATCAGACCCAGGTGAACGACCACGACATGCACCGCCTGGCCGTGCAGGTCCACCTGCGAATGCAGCAGTCCACGTTGCTCGAAACGGTGATCCGACATGTCCTCGTGCTGGTGTCCCAGCACGGGCCAGCGCGACAACATCGCGTTGCCGTGTTCACCGTGGCGGGTGACGGCATTCGTGCGGTACACCGCCTCGTAGCCGGGCGGCGCCAGGAACTCGGCCTGCGGCAATTCGGGCCACTGGGCGAAAAAGCGTGCCTCGCCCCGGTGCAGCTTGCGTACCTCCTGCAGGCAGACGATATCGGCATCGAGCTGCTCCACGGCATGGCCGAGGTTGTGGATCTCCAGCCGGCGACGCGGCCCCACGCCCTGCACGCCCTTGTGGATGTTGTAGGTGGCGACCCGCACCGGATTCATGGCGTCGCGCCCTCCTGGCAGGTCAGGTGCGGCAACATCAGGATGGCCTCGGCATTGGACGGCGAAAAGCAGGCCAGTGCCGCCTCACGCCAGGGCAGCCACCGCCAGGCGCGGTGTTCGCGCGGATCGAGCCGCACCGGCGTGGCACGGGGCACCGTCAGGCCGAACAGGTGTTCGGTGTTGCGGGTCACGCCCGGCGCATACCGATGGCGCCAGCGCGGATAAATCTCGTAGACATTCTCCAGCTGCCAGTCGACCAGCGCGCCAGCCAGCGCGCTGCCGGCGCGGCAGTCGATGCCGGTTTCCTCGAGCACCTCGCGCGCCGCTGTGGTGCGATAGTCCTCGGTGGGATCGTCCTTGCTGCCGGTGACCGATTGCCAGAAATCCGGCACATCGGCACGCTCGATCAGCAGCACGTCACGCGCGGGGGTGTGGATCACCACCAGCACGGATTGCGGGATCTTGAAGGCCTGGGTCATGGGCAGGGGTGTGGCGGGGCTGCTGCCGCATTCTGCACCATGCCCCGGGTGGCGGAGCGCCGCGGGGCCACGGTTGCCCCGCGGGCCGCAGGACGCACGTCGCGCCCGCGGCCATCGCGCACTCACGCGGCCTGGGGCGTCCTCAGCCGGATATGCAGCTCGCGCAGCTGCTTCTCGTCCACCGCCGACGGCGCGTCGGTGAGCAGGCACTGGGCGCGCTGGGTCTTGGGGAAGGCGATCACATCGCGGATCGACTCGGCCCCGGTCATCAGCGTGACGATGCGGTCCAGGCCGAAGGCCAGGCCGCCGTGTGGTGGGGCGCCGTATTGCAGCGCGTCGAGCAGGAAGCCGAACTTGAGCTGCGCCTCCTCCGGCGTGATCTTGAGCGCATCGAACACCTTCTGCTGCACGTCGGCACGGTGGATACGGACCGATCCACCCCCCATCTCCCAGCCGTTGAGCACCATGTCGTAGCCCTTGGAGATACATTTCTCGGGCTCCGACGCCATCCAGTCCTCGTGCCCGTCCTTGGGCGCGGTGAACGGATGGTGGGTCGCGGTGTAGCGCTGCGCCTCTTCGTCGAACTCGAACATCGGGAAGTCGACCACCCACAACGGGCGCCAGCCGGCCTCGAACAGGCCGTTCTGCTGGCCGAACTCGCTGTGGCCGATCTTCAGCCGCAACGCGCCGATGGCATCGTTGACGACCTTGGCCTTGTCGGCACCGAAGAAGATCAGGTCGCCGTCCTGGGCGCCGGTACGGGCCAGGACCTCGGCCAGCGCCTTGTCGTGCAGGTTCTTGACGATCGGGCTCTGCAGGCCGGGCCAGCGGGCCGAGGCTTCGCCCGGCCCCGCGGCAGCGTCGTTGACCTTGATGTAGGCCAGGCCCTTGGCGCCGTAGATCTTGACGAACTCGGTATACGCATCGATGTCGCCGCGGCTCAGGCCAGTGCTGTCGCGGGCGCCGCCGGGGACGCGCAGGCCGACCACGCGGCCGCCCTTGGCCGCGGCCGCGCTCGAAAACACCTTGAAATCGACGTCGGCCATCACCTCGGTCAATTCGGTGAACTCCATCTTCACGCGCAGGTCCGGCTTGTCGGAGCCGAAGCGGTGCATCGCGTCGGCATATGCCATGACCGGGAACTCGCCCAGGTCGACGTCCATGACGTTCTTGAACACCGACTTGATCATGGCCTGCGTCATGTCGCGGATCTCCTGCTCGTCCAGGAACGAGGTCTCGATATCGATCTGCGTGAACTCGGGCTGGCGGTCGGCGCGCAGGTCCTCGTCGCGGAAACACTTGGTGATCTGGTAGTAGCGGTCGTAGCCGGCCACCATCAGCAGCTGCTTGAACAGCTGCGGCGACTGCGGCAGTGCGAAGAAGTAGCCGTCGTGCACGCGGCTGGGAACGAGATAGTCGCGCGCGCCCTCGGGCGTGGACTTGGTCAGCATCGGGGTCTCGATGTCGATGAAACCCTGGGCGTCGAGGAACTTGCGCACCTCCATCGACACCCGGTAGCGCAGCATCAGGTTGTGCTGCATGTAGGGCCGGCGCAGGTCCAGCACCCGATGCGTCAGCCGGGTCGTCTCGCTCAGGTTGTCGTCGTCGAGCTGGAACGGCGGCGTCACCGAGGGGTTCAGCACCACCAGCTCATGGCACAACACCTCGACCTTGCCGCTGCGCAGGCTGTCGTTGACGGTGCCGTTCGGGCGCTCGCGCACCAGGCCGCGGATCTGCACGCAGAACTCGTTGCGCAGGCCCTCGGCCAGCGCGAACATCTCGGCGCGATCGGGGTCGCACACCACCTGCACGTAACCTTCGCGATCACGCAGGTCGACGAAGATCACGCCGCCATGGTCGCGGCGACGGTTCACCCAGCCGCACAGGCTGACGGTTTCACCTAGCAGGGCTTCGGTCACGAGACCGCAATAGTGGGTACGCATTGTCATTGGTTGGAACTTTCGATGGCCGGCCCGGGACCGGCACGGGCTAGGGGTTCGGGATCTCGATCCGTTGCGGCGCCATGCCGGGCGCCACCGAACCCATGGAAATCACGTAGGTCAGCGCTTCGTCCACGCTCATCGCCAGCTCGATCACGTCCGTTCGCGGCAGCATCAGGAAGAAGCCGCTGGTCGGATTGGGGGTGGTCGGCACGTAGACACTGACGAAATCGGGACCGAGGTGCTGCGCGGCCTCGCCTTGCGGCACGCCGGTCTGGAAGGCGATGGTCCAGACGCCGGCACGCGGGTACTGGATCAGCATCGCGGTGCGAAACGCCTTGGCATCGTTGGAGAACAAGGTGTGCGACACCTTCTTGACGCTGTTGTAGATCGACTTGATGACCGGGATGTTGGCAAACAGCCGGTCCCACTGCCGGACCCACCAGCGGCCGGCGACGTTGGACACCAGCGCGCCGGTGAGCAACAGCGCCGCGAACACCAGGATCACGCCCAGGCCGGGAACGGCCCGCAGGCGCTCAAGCATCGGATACGGTGCCGGCAACAAGGCCTCGATGCCCGACAACAGGCCACCCAGCACGCCATCGAGCAGACCGACCAGCCACAACATCACCCAAACGGTGATGGCCAGTGGCAACCAGACCAGCAGTCCGGTGATGAGGTACTTGCGAAACGACATCGGGTGGCAGGATCAGCCAGCGCTCAGCTGCCAGACCCCGAGCCGCTGGATGTGGTGGTCGTCGCCTTCGCGGTCGTCGGCGCGGCTGCGGGCTTGGATTCGGTCTTCGATTCGGTCTTTGCGGGCGCCGTGCCCGAGGACTTGCTCTCTGCGCTGGCGCCGGTACTGCCGCCGGCCGCATCGGACGACGCCTCGCCCGATTTCGGCGCCGCAGCGTTGTTGCCGCCACGGAAATCGGTCACATACCAGCCCGAGCCCTTGAGCTGGAACCCGGCCGCGGTCACCTGCTTGCGAAACGTGCCGGCATGGCAGGAGGGACACTCGGACAGCGGCGCATCGGATATCTTTTGCAACACATCCTTGGCAAACCCGCAGGAATCACATTTGTAGGCGTAGATCGGCATGCTGATGGGGCTCTGGATTGAGAGATCGCAAAAACCTTCAATTATAGGCGCCGCCCTGGCGCCCGGGCATGCCATCAGCGCGATTCAGAACAGCTGCACGCGCACGATCACCTGCATGACCAGCAAGCCCAGCGCGAAACCGATGCCGCCGTAGATCAGACCTTGCAGCAGCCGGTTCGTGCGCTTTTGCTCGATCAGCAGCTCGCGCACCTCGCGCCGCAGGTCCGCCGGCTGCTGGCGCAGATAGGCGTCCAGCAACCGGGGCAGTCCGGGCAGCAACTTGGCATACCGCGGTGCTTCCTCCTTGAGCTGCTCGAGCAGCTTCTGCGGCCCGACCTGCTCGATCATCCACTTCTCGAGGAACGGTCGCGCGCTGTCCCACAGATCGAGCTCGGGATCGAGGTCGCGTCCCAGCCCCTCGATGTTGAGCAGCGTCTTCTGCAGCAGCACCAGCTGCGGCTGGATCTCGACATGGAAACGGCGCGAGGTCTGGAACAGCCGCATCAGCACCATGCCCAGCGAGATCTCCTTGAGCGGGCGGTCGAAATACGGCTCGCAGACGGTACGCACCGCGGCCTCGAGCTCGTCGACCCGGGTGCCGGCCGGCACCCAGCCCGACTCGATGTGCAGTTCGGCCACGCGCTTGTAGTCGCGCCGGAAGAAGGCCGTGAAGTTCTGCGCCAGGTATTCCTTGTCGAACTCGGTCAAGGTGCCGACGATGCCGAAATCGAGCGAGATATACCGCCCGAACGTCTCCGGCTCGACGCTGACCTGGATATTGCCCGGATGCATGTCGGCATGGAAGAAGCCGTCGCGAAACACCTGGGTGAAGAACAGCGTGACACCGTCGCGCGCCAGCTTGGGGATGTCGACACCGGCCGCGCGCAGGCGGTCGACCTGGCTGATCGGAATGCCGCGCATGCGCTCCATGACGATCACCTCGGGGCTGCAGTAGTCCCAGTACATCTCGGGGATCAGCACCAGGTCCAGGCCAGCCATGTTGCGCCGCAGCTGGGCGGCGCAGGCGGCCTCGCGCACCAGGTCGAGCTCGTCGTGCAGGTATTTGTCGAACTCGGCCACGACCTCGCGCGGCTTCAGGCGCCGGCCGTCGCTCGACAGGCCGCCGACCCACGAGGCCATCGTGCGCATCAGGCTGAGGTCTTTCTCGATCGCCGGCAACATGCCCGGACGCAGCACCTTGACCGCCACGTCGCGCTGCTTGCCGTGCTTGTCGATCAGGACGGCGAAATGAACCTGCGCAATGGAGGCGCTGGCCACCGGCTCGCGCTCGAAGGACGCGAATATCTCGCCCAGCGGCTTGCGAAACGCGCGCTCGATCGAGCCGATCGCGATCTCCGAGTCGAACGGGGGGACCCGGTCCTGCAGCCGTGCCAGTTCGTCGGCGATGTCGATCGGCAGCAGATCGCGGCGGGTGGACAACACCTGGCCGAACTTGACGAAGATCGGTCCCAGCCGTTCGAGCGCCTGGCGCAGGCGCACGCCACGCGGCGCATCCAGCCGGCGACCGACCGACACGATGCGTGCGGCCATGCGCAGCCAGGGTTGCCGGAAGCTGCTCAGCAGCAACTCGTCCAGACCGTAACGCAGCACCACCCAGACGATGAAGGCGCCCCGGAACAGACGCGTCATGACGGGGTACCGCCGGGCTGCGCCGGCGCGGGCGCCGGGGCCTTGGCCGCAAACTCCCGCAATACCTGCGCCATGCGCCGGGCCACCTCGCCCAACGCGTGCGCCGGCGCGTCACCGATGATGCGCGCCAGGTCTTCCTCGAGATCCCAACGCACATGGTCGACCAGCCAGTTCACGTCGGCGGCCAGCTGCACGTCACCCTCGATCCGGATCGCCGGCTTGTCGCCGCGCAACAGCGACTGCGCGATCACCGCGGCGGATTCGTCGGTGGCGGTCAGGCTCAGGTCCGGCCGGGCATCGGCCGCGGCCAGGTCCAGCAACCCGGCCGGCGTGACCAGCAGCCGGATGAAGAACGTGCGCCACTGCACCAGCACCACCGACCCCTTGCGGCGTGCCATGCGGCTGGTCGCCGCCGGCTCCTGCATCAATACATGGTTGAGCAGCAACACCATGCGCCGCTGCGCCTCCTGCACGGCCCAGGGCGGCGGCGGAAAGCGGTTCATCACCGTCTGCGCGAGGTTTTCGAACAAAAGAAAAGGGGACTGTGGTGTTGCCATAGTCCCCGATTATTCCCGCATTCACCCCGAAGCCGGGGCCAGGGGTCGCTACTGCAAGGCCTGCACGCCGGCGACCAGCCAGCCGCTCGAGCCCGACTTGGGTTTGGTCATGTTCCAGACCTCACGGAACGGGCTGGGTCCGGCGGACGGCTCCTCGCGGATCATGCCCGAGAACTCGACGCTGGCCATGTAGTCCGAACCGATGTCCTCGATGCCGAGCAGCTTGGCGTCGATCATGACGACGTCGGTCTGGTTCACCGGCCCGCCGGTATGGGCCTCGCGCTCGGCCAGCTGGGTCCGGATCTCGCCGAGCATCTCGTCGGTCATCATGGCGCGCAGCGACGAGATGTCGGACTTGTCCCATGCCGCCTGCAAGGTGATGAAGTTGGTCTTGGCCGCCTTGAGGAAACCGTCGACATCGAAACCGGCCGGAATGCCCCAGGTCTGCGAGCCCATCAGCGCCGAACCGATCATCGAGCCACCGGTGCCGCCTTGCGGTGACGCCTCGAACGGCATGGCATTGCTGCGCTCCCACGGGCGGGCCGACGCGTCGTTGCCCACGTTCTCCGGTCGATACGACGGCCGCGGCTCCTGCACTGGTGCACCACCGGCGGCGCCCTGGAACGCGAACGGACTGGCCCCCTGCCCCGGCGCCGGCTTGCGGCTGCGCATGATCCAGCCGATGACCGCCATGGCCAGCACGGCGAACAGGATCAGCATCAGCACCTGGCCAAACGCCTCGCCGAATCCGAGCGTATGGGCCAGCCAGGCCAACCCGAGGCCGGCCGCCAGGCCGCCGAGCATGCCGCCCCACTGCCGCTTGGGCGCCGCCGCGGCAGCCCCGGCGGGTTTGGCGGCAGCGTTGGTCGCGTTCTGGGCCGGCGTTGCGGGCGCCTGGCGATTCATCACGTTGTTCGACTGCTTGCCGAAGGACCCGCCGCCGCCCAGGCGCCGCGCATCGGCATCCACACCGGCAAATACCAGCGCGATACCCAGAACCAGACTCCACAGCTTCATGTTGCCTCCCATGTCTCAGAACCAAAAAACGAATTCACCGTCCATCATCCCTCTCGCCGCACCGGACCCGGCGGCTCAGCACTTGATGCCCACGTGCAGCGCGACCATGCCGCCCGTCAGGTTGTGGTAGTCGACGTGGCCGAAGCCGCTGTCGTGCATCAACTGCTTGAGCGCGTCCTGTCCCGGATGCATGCGGATCGACTCCGCCAGGTAGCGGTAACTATCGGCATCGCCAGCCACCAACTGCCCCAGCCGCGGCAACACCTTGAACGAATACCAGTCGTAGGCTTTCTCCAGCGGCTTGGCCACACGCGAGAACTCCAGGACCAGCAACTTGCCGCCGGGCTTGAGGATGCGGTGCATCTCCTTGAGCGCGACATCCTTGTGCGTCATGTTGCGCAGGCCGAAGGCGACACTGACCAGGTCAAAGCTCGTGTCCGGGAAAGGCAGGTGCTCGGCGTCGCACACCGCGCAGTCGAGCGCGCAGCCTTCGTCGATCAGCCGGTCGCGCCCGGTCCGCAGCATGGCCTCGTTGATATCCGACAACACGACCAGACCGTCACGGCCGACCTGCTTCGCAAAGGCCTTGGCCAGGTCGCCGGTGCCGCCGGCAATGTCCAGCACCTGCTGGCCCGGCTGCACGTTGGCCACCATGACCGTGTAGGCCTTCCAGGTCCGATGCAGGCCGGCCGACATCAGGTCGTTCATCAGGTCGTAACGCGAGGCAACCGAGTCGAACACGCCCCGCACGCGACGCGCTTTCTCGCTCTCGTCGACGCTCTGGTATCCGAAGTGGGTCGTGCTCATGACGTCCGATGCTAGTGGTAATCGGGGATCAGGCCGCGACAACCCCGCGCAGGCATGGGAAATCTGTCGCGTAATTGATGAATGCGCGTGCCCGGCCCATCAATGGCTGGCACAACCATGGCCTGCCGCCGCCACCATGGGCGCGTCGCGGTCGACGCCGGCCGCGGCCAGCCGCTCGGTGTACTGGGCCCACAACCGGTCCTGCTGCGAACCCAGGAAATACAGGTAGTCCCAGGAGAAAATGCCGGTGTCGTGGCCGTCGGAGAAGCGGGGCTGCACCGCATAGTTGCCCACCGGATCGAGCGACTCGAGTTCCACCTCGCGCTTGCCGGTCTGCAGCACCTCCTGCCCCGGCCCATGGCCCTGCACTTCCGCCGACGGCGAATACACGCGCATCAACTCGAACGGAATGCGGTACAACGCGCCGTCCGAAAAGCGGATCTCCAGGACCCTGGACTGGCCGTGCACCGTGATCGACTCCGGCGTCGGCGTACCGGATTGCAAACCTGCCATCGTGACACCCTCAGATATGTTGTCGTGTTGCGTCTCGCCGGCCATCGCACCCCATGGCGCCGGGCTCGGCATGCCGGGCCGTTCCACCCGGCGCTGACCCGATGAAGGTATCACGCATCGCACCGGGGGGCGGTCCCCGGCGAGCTTAACCGGGACCGGATCAGGGTCGGGCCGCATCGGCGGCTGGCCCGCCGCGCGAACGGGCAGGCGGGCGGCAGCTAGACCAGGATGCGTTCGATGCCGCCGGCGTTGGCACGCGCCACGTATTGCTCCATCCACTGCTCGCCCAGGATGTGCCGGGCCATCTCGACCACGATGTAGTCGGCCTCGAGCAGGCCATTCTGCAGGTCGTCGCGGTACCGGCTCAGCCCCTGCAGGCAACTCGGGCACGAGGTCAGGATCTTCAGGTTGGCCTGCTCCGCCACCGCCCCGCCCTCGCGCAGCGCGGCCTCGTCGCGACGCAGTTCCTCTTCCTTGCGAAAACGCACCTGGGTCGAGATGTCCGGCCGGGTGATGCCCAGGGTGCCGCTTTCACCGCAGCAGCGCTTGCTCTCACGCACGTTCTGCGGCGTGTCGCCGCCGACCAGGGCCTTGACCGTCTTCATCGGATCCTGTTGCTTCATCGGCGTGTGGCAGGGATCGTGGTACAGGTAGGCGCCGCCGTTCTCCAGCCGGATGTTCTTCTCGAGCAGGTATTCGTGGATGTCGACGATGCGACAGCCCGGGAAGATCTCCTCGAACTTGTAGCCCTGCAGCTGGTCGTAGCAGGTGCCGCAGCTGACGACCACGGTGCGGATGTCCAGGTAGTTCAGCGTATTGGCCATGCGGTGGAACAACACCCGGTTGTCGGTGATGATCTTCTCGGCCTTGTCGAACTGGCCCGAGCCGCGCTGCGGATATCCGCAGCACAGGTAGCCCGGCGGCAACACCGTCTGCACGCCCGCATGCCACAACATCGCCTGGGTCGCCAGGCCGACCTGGCTGAACAGCCGCTCGGAGCCGCAGCCGGGGAAATAGAACACCGCCTCGGTCTCCGGACTGGTCTTGACCGGGTCGCGGATGATGGGCACGTATTGCGCATCCTCGATATCGAGCAGGGCCCGGGCTGTCTTCTTGGGCAAGCCGCCGGGCATCTTCTTGTTGACGAAGTGGATCACCTGTTCCTTGAGCGGCGGTTTGCCGACACTCGCGGGCGGGCGCCGGGTCTGCTTGCGCGCGAACCGCCCCAGGAGTTCGTTGGCCATGTTCTGGGCCTTGAACCCGAGCCCGACCATCGCCGCGCGCGCCATCTTGATGGTCTGCGGGTTGGTGGCGTTGAGAAAGAACATCGCCGCCGCGTTGGCCGGGCGGAACGACTTCTGCCCCATCTTGCGCAGCAGGTTGCGCATGTTCATCGACACGTCGCCGAAATCGATGTCGACCGGGCACGGTGACAGGCACTTGTGGCAGACGGTGCAGTGATCGGCGACGTCCTCGAACTCCTCCCAGTGCTTGATGCTGATGCCGCGACGGGTCTGCTCCTCGTACAGGAAGGCCTCCACCAGCAGCGAGGTCGCCAGGATCTTGTTGCGCGGGCTGTACAGCAGATTGGCGCGCGGCACATGGGTGGCGCACACCGGCTTGCACTTGCCGCAGCGCAGGCAGTCCTTGATGGAGTCGGAAATGGCGCCGATGTCGGACTGCTGCATGATCAGCGACTCGTGCCCCATCAGCCCGAAGCTGGGGGTGTAGGCATTGCTCAGGTCGGCGTAGATCGAGTTCGGCATCGCCAGGCCGGCACCCACGGGCGCCGTCACGCGCAGCAGCTTGCCCTTGTTGAAGCGGCCGTTCGGATCGACCTGCTGCTTGTACTGCGCGAACGGCCGCAGCTCTTCCTCGGACAGGAACTCGAGCTTGGTGATGCCGATGCCGTGCTCGCCCGAGATCACGCCACCGAGCGAACGCGCCAGCGCCATCACCCGCTTGACGGCGGCATGGGCCGTCTGCAGCATTTCGTAGTCGTCGCTGTTGACCGGAATATTGGTGTGCACGTTGCCGTCGCCGGCATGCATGTGCAGCGCGATCCAGACCCGGCCTTTGAGCACCCGCTTGTGGATGGCCGTGCATTCGAGCAATATGGGCTCGAATGCGGCGCCCGAGAAGATCTGGCGCAGCGGCGCGCGCAGCTGGGCCTTCCAGCTCGCACGCAGGCTGTGGTCCTGCAACTGCGGGAACAGGGCGTCGATGTCGTCGAGCCAGCCGCACCACTGCGCCCGCACCTGTTCGATCAGGCCGCGCGCCTGTGTCACGCGGTCTTCCAGCAGTTCCTCGGTGGGCACCTGGGCATCGTCGTCGTGCCGGCCCAGCGGCAGCCGGGACTGGGCAAAAAACGCCAGCAAGGCATCACACAGTGCCAGCTTGTTGCGCAGGCTCAACTCGATGTTGATGCGCTCGATGCCGTCGGTGTAGTCGGCCATGCGCGGCAGCGGAATCACCACGTCCTCGTTGATCTTGAACGCGTTGGTGTGGCGCGAGATCGCCGCGGTGCGCTTGCGATCGAGCCAGAACTTCTTGCGCGCCTCGGCACTGATGGCGATGAAACCCTCGCCGCCCCGCTGGTTGGCCAGCCGCACGACCTCGGACGTGATGCGGGCGACGTCGTCGGCGACGTTGCCGGCGATGTCGCCGATCAGCACCATCTTGGGCAGGCCGGAGCCGCTGCCGGTGGCGCGCTTGGACTTGGTCGCGTAGCCGACCGCCTTCAGGTACCGGTCGTCGAGGTGCTCCAGGCCCGCCAGCAGCACCCCCGAGCGCTTCTGTTCGGCGAACATGAAGTCGATGATGTCGACGATGCCCGGCACCGCGTCATGGGTATTGCCGAAGAACTCCAGGCACACGGTGCGCACCTCGGCCGGCATGGTGTGCACGACCCAGCGCGCACTGGTGATCAGGCCGTCGCAACCCTCCTTCTGGATGCCGGGAAGGCCGCTGAGAAACTTGTCGGTGACGTCCTTGCCCAGGCCTTCCTTGCGGAAGCGGGCACCGGGAATCTCCATGCGCTCGGTGCGCTCGGGCGTCTTGCCGTCGGCCTTGAAGTACCGCAGCTCGAACGTGGCCATCGGCGCGTCGTGGATCTTGCCCAGGTTGTGGTCGAGCCGGGTCACCTCGAGCCAGGTCGCATCCGGCGTGACCATGCGCCAGGACAACAGGTTGTCCAGCGCCGTGCCCCACAACACCGCCTTCTTGCCGCCCGCGTTCATCGCGACGTTGCCGCCGATGCACGAGGCTTCGGCCGACGTGGGGTCGACCGCGAACACGAAGCCGGCGCGTTCGGCCGCGTCGGCCACCCGCTGGGTGACGACGCCGGCCTCGGTCCAGATGGTGGCGATCGGCTCGGCGTGGCCCGGCACCGTGCGCATCTCGACCTCGGACATGGCCTCGAGCTTCTCGGTATTGATGACCGCGCTTTTCCAGGTCAGCGGGATGGCGCCGCCGGTATATCCGGTGCCGCCGCCACGCGGAATGATGGTCAGCCCCAGGTCGATGCAGCCCTTGACCAGCCGGGCCATCTCGGCCTCGGAGTCGGGCGTCAGCACGACGAACGGGTATTCGACGCGCCAGTCGGTGGCGTCGGTCACGTGCGATACCCGGCTCAGGCCGTCGAACTTGATGTTGTCGCGGGCCGTCAGGCGGCCCAGCAGGCGCTGCGCCTTGCGCCGCAGGCCCTGGATCTCGACGAATCCGCGGTCGAAACGCTCGACCGCCGCCCGTGCGGCCTCCAGCAGCTCGCCGACCATGGCGTCACGTTCCGCGTCCTGCTCGGGTGTACGCCGCTTGCCGACCTCGCCCAGCCGGTGATGCAGGGCCTCGACCAGCAGGCGCCGGCGCTTGGGGTTGTCCAGCAGATCGTCCTGCAGATACGGGTTGCGCTGCACCACCCAGATGTCGCCCAGCACCTCGTACAACATGCGCGCGGAGCGGCCCGTCCGGCGTTCGTCGCGCAGGCGCAGCAGCAGGTCCCAGGCCGCATCGCCCAGCAGCCGGATCACGATTTCCCGGTCGGAGAACGAGGTGTAGTTGTACGGGATTTCGCGGATGCGTTCCGCGATGGCCGCACCGACCTCCGCAACTGGCAACAGGTGGTCGGGACGGATCGGAGCGTTCATCGATTTTTTGGGTGGGAGGTGTCGTGCGCGGGCGCGGGCCGCACGCGGATTGCCCGCGGCCCCATGGTCCGCCGCACAGTGGCACGGCAAGACCGGTCGATGGTACCGCAGTGCAGCATTTTTCTGTTTGTCATGGGGTCGGACCTATGGAAATCCCTCTATTCGTCCCACTGTCACCGATATGTAATCGCAGGTTCACGCAGCGCGGATAGCATCTGCCCCTTTTCAACACGAGGATTCAACATGAAATTCAAGCTCGCCCTGGTTGCCTGCGCGGCAGCCTTCACCCTGTCCGCCCAGGCGCAGACCGAGATCCAATGGTGGCATTCGATGACCGGCGGCCTGAACGACTGGGTCGTCGACCTGGCCAACGGCTTCAACAACAGCCAGAAAGACTACAAGGTCGTGCCGACCTACAAGGGCTCGTACGACGAGTCCATGACGGCCTCGATTGCCGCCTTCCGGGCCGGCAACGCACCCCACATCCTGCAGGTGTTCGAGGTCGGTACCGCGACCATGATGGCCGCCAAGGGCGCCATCGTGCCGGTCGGCCAGGTGCTGACCGATGGTGGCTACAAGTTCGATCCCAAGGCCTACATCCCGGCGGTGGTCGGTTATTACACCGCTCCCAGCGGCCAGATGCTGAGCTTCCCGTTCAACAGCTCCACGACCGTGCTGAACTACAACAAGGACCTGTTCAAGAAGGCCGGGCTGGACCCGAACAACCCACCCAAGACCTGGCCTGAACTGGTGCTGGCCGCCGGCAAGCTCAAGGCCTCCGGCGTTGCCTGCCCGTTCACGACCAGCTGGCAGACCTGGACCCAGCTCGAGAGCTTCTCGACCTGGCACAACACCTTGTTCGCGACCGAGAACAACGGCTTTGGCGGCACCAAGTCGCGCCTGGCGTTCAACAGCCCGCTGCATGTGCGCCACATCGAGAACCTGGCCAACATGGCCAAGCAAGGCCTGTTCCACTACCGCGGACGCGGCAACAAGGGCGACGCGCCGTTCTATTCGGGTGAATGCGCGATGGCCACGGCCAGCTCGTCGACCTATGCCAGCATCAAGAAGAACGCCAAGTTCGAATTCGGCATCGCACCGCTGCCGTATTACCCCGATGTCCCGGGCGCTCCGCAGAACACCGTCATCGGTGGCGCGTCGTTGTGGGTCATGTCCGGCAAGCCCAAGGCCGACTACAAGGGCGTGGCGCAGTTCTTCAACTACCTGACCAACGCCGAGATCCAGTCCGAGAGCCACAAGCGCACCGGCTACCTGCCGATCACCAACGCCTCGTTCGCGCTGACCGAAAAGTCCGGCTTCTACTCGCAGAACCCGGGCACCGACACGGCCGTGAACCAGATGATCCGCAAGACCACCGACAAGTCGCGCGGCATCCGCCTGGGCAACTTCGTGCAGATCCGCGCCATCATGGAAGAGGAACTCGAGCAGGTCTGGGCCGGCAAGAAGTCCGCCAAGGAAGCCCTGGACGAAGCCGTCAAGCGCGGCAACGAGCAGCTCGAGCGCTTCCAGCAGGCCAACAAGGGCTGACCGGCATGAGCCCGTGCGGATGCCGTGTGCGCGCGGACATCCGCACGCCTGCGGCGCCAGGCCATGGCCTTGCACCGCAGGTCGCGCGGGCCGGGCCCGGGCGTCCGTCGTCCGTCGTCCGTTTGCGGGTATATTCCAGTCCCCCGGCCACAGGGCCGGGGTGCACCCAACCCTCACCGTGAGCATTTCCCTTGACGATTGAAAAGCGCGTCCGCTTCAAGAGCTGGTGGCTGCCCTGGGCCTTGCTGGCGCCACAGGTCATCGTCATCGCGGTCTTCTTTTTCTGGCCAGCCGGCCAGGCGCTGGTGCAGTCGCTGCAGCGCCAGGACGCATTCGGCATGTCGGTGCAATGGGTCGGTCTCGAGAACTTCGAACGCCTGTGGAACGACGAGAGCTACCTGGCCTCGTTCAAGACCACGGCTCTGTTCTCCGTGCTGGTGGCCGGCTTCGGCCTGCTGCTGGCCTTGACGCTGGCCGTGTTCGCCGACCGCATCATCCGCGGAGCCACCACCTACAAGTTGCTGCTGATCTGGCCCTACGCGGTCGCGCCCGCCGTGGCCGGGGTGTTGTGGCTTTTCATGTTCGCGCCGTCGATCGGCATCGTCAGTTTTGCGCTGCGCGGCCTCGGCATCGAATGGAACCACCTGCTCAACAGCGGGCAGGCGATGACGCTGATCGTGATCGCCGCCGTGTGGAAGCAGATCTCCTACAACTTCCTGTTCTTCCTGGCCGGGCTGCAGTCCATCCCCAAAAGCCTGATCGAGGCCGCGGCCATCGACGGCGCCGGCCCGTGGCGGCGCTTCTGGACCATCATCTTCCCCCTGCTGTCACCGGTGACCTTCTTCCTGCTGGTGATCAACGTGGTGTACGCCTTCTTCGACACCTTCGCCATCATCGATGCCGTCACCGAAGGCGGCCCCGGCAAGGACACAGCCATCCTGGTCTACAAGGTGTATTACGACGGCTTCAAGGCGCTGGACCTGGGCGGCTCCGCGGCACAGTCGGTGGTGCTGATGGCCATCGTCATCGTGCTCACCGTGGTGCAGTTCCGCTACGTCGAGCGCAAGGTCAACTACTGAGGCGCCGTCCACCACCATGATCGAACGCCGCCCCCTGACCACGGCCATCTCCCACCTCGTGCTGGTGCTCGGGGTGCTGATCGTCGCCTTCCCGCTGTACGTGACCTTCGTCGCGTCCACCCATACCGCCCAGGACATCGTCCAGGTGCCGATGCCAATGCTGCCGGGCAGCCACATGCTCGAGAACTACGCCCATGCCATCCAGGGCACCAGCGACGGCGCGGCGTCCACCGCACCGGTCGGCCGGATGATGGTGGTGAGTTTCATCACCGCGATGGTGATCGCGGTGGGCAAGATCGCCATCTCCCTGCTGTCGGCCTTCGCCATCGTCTATTTCCGGTTTCCCGGACGCATGTTTTTCTTCTGGGCCATCTTCGTCACACTGATGCTGCCGGTGGAGGTGCGCATCGGCCCGACCTACCAGGTCGTCAGCGACCTGGGCATGCTCAACAGTTATGCCGGCCTGACCGTACCGTTGATCGCCTCGGCGACCGCCACCTTCCTGTTCCGCCAGTTCTTCCTGACCGTGCCCGACGAACTGGTCGAGGCCGCACGTGTCGACGGCGCCGGTCCGCTGCGTTTCTTCAAGGACGTGCTGATCCCGTTGTCCAGTACCAGCATCGCGGCGCTGTTCGTGATCCAGTTCATCTATGGCTGGAACCAGTACCTGTGGCCCCTGCTGGTGACCACCAGCGAGGACATGTACCCGGTGGTCATGGGTATCAAACGCATGATCTCCGGCGGCGACGCGGCCAACGAATGGAACATCGTGATGGCCACGGCCATCCTGGCCATGATTCCGCCTGCGCTGGTGGTGCTGCTGATGCAGAAATGGTTCATCAAGGGCTTGGTCGACGCGGAAAAATAGACGCATTAGGCAGACACGGACATGGCATCAGTACAACTCAAGAACGTCATCAAGCGCTACGGACACGGCAAGACCGCCAACCAGGTGATTCACGGGGTCAACGTGGACATCGGCGACGGTGAATTCATCGTCATCGTCGGCCCGTCGGGCTGCGGCAAGTCCACGCTGCTGCGCATGGTCGCCGGGCTGGAGGACATCAGCGATGGCGAGATTTCGATCGGCGGACGCGTCGTGAACAAGCTCGAACCAGCCGAACGCGACATCGCGATGGTGTTCCAGAACTACGCGCTGTATCCGCACATGAGCGTGTTCGACAACATGGCCTACGGCCTGAAGATCGCCAAGGTGCCGATCGACGAGATCCGTGCGCGGGTCGACAAGGCCGCCGGCATCCTCGAGCTCGGCCCCTACCTGCAGCGCAAGCCGCGCGAGCTCTCCGGCGGGCAGCGCCAGCGCGTGGCCATGGGCCGGGCCATCGTGCGCCAGCCCCAGGTGTTCCTGTTCGACGAGCCGCTGAGCAATCTGGACGCGAAGCTGCGCGCCCAGACCCGGCTCGAGATCCAGAAGCTGCACCGCGAACTGGGCATCACCTCGTTGTTCGTCACCCACGACCAGGTCGAGGCCATGACGCTGGCCCAGCGCATGATGGTCATGAACGCCGGTGTGATGGAGCAGTTCGGCACGCCGGAAGAGGTCTATACCCGGCCGGCCACCACCTTCGTCGCCAGCTTCATCGGTTCACCGCCGATGAACCT
This sequence comes from Comamonadaceae bacterium G21597-S1, assembly GCA_027214345.1. Lineage (GTDB taxonomy): Bacteria > Pseudomonadota > Gammaproteobacteria > Burkholderiales > Burkholderiaceae_C > CAISIP01. The sequence goes on along the minus strand of JAPWHR010000001.1, from coordinate 709,122 downwards.
GCTGTGGGACGCGCCGCAGCACAAGCCGGGCACCATCGTCGGCATCCGTCCGGAACACCTGGACGTGACCGATACCGGATGGGCTCTGCAGGTCGAAGCGGTCGAGATGCTGGGCGCCGAGCGCCTGGTCTACGGACGCTGGTCGCACGGTGCGGGCAAGGAAGTGGTCATCGTGCGCACGGAAGAATCCCAACCGGTGCCGGCGCTGGGCGCGACCATCCACGTGACGCCGCGCCCGGACCGCCTGCACACCTTCGACGCATCCACCGGCAAACGCATCTGATGGCGACGTCCTGGCCGTACCCGCGCTGGATCGCGCACCGGGGCGCCGGCAAGCTGGCCCCGGAAAACACGCTGGCGGCATTCCGGCTCGGTGCCCGTCACGGGTACCGCATGTTCGAATGCGACGTCAAGCTCAGCCGCGACGGCGTGCCCTTTCTGATGCACGACGCCACGCTGAACCGCACGACGAACGGCTCCGGGACCGGCGGCGCGCTCGACTGGCTCGAACTCTCGCAACTGGACGCCGGCGGATGGCATTCGCGCCAGTTCGCAGGCGAGACCTTGCCGACGCTGGACAACATCGCCCGCTTCTGCCGGGCCAATGGCCACCACCTGAACATCGAGATCAAGCCGACGCCGGGTGTGGAAACCGAGACCGGTGCCGTGGTCGCGCGGCAGGCGGCGCGCTTGTGGGCGGGGGCGAACACCCTGCCCCTGTTGACCTCGTTCGCCGTCGACGCCCTGAAGGCAGCGCAGGCCAGCGCGCCGGAGCTGCCACGCGGCCTGCTGCTGGATCACTTGCGAGCGGACTGGCTCGTCTGCGCCAAAGACCTGGGCTGCGTGGCGGTGGTCTGCAACCATGGCCTGTGGGATTCCGCCACCGTGGCCGCGGCACATGCGGCCGGGCTGCGCTGCCTGAGCTACACCGTCAATGACGAATGGGCGGCGCAGCGCCTGCTCGACCTGGGCACGGACGGCATCATCACCGACCGGGTCGACCTGTTCCCCCCCGCCTGAATCCCGGCCATGGACACCGCGCCATTCGCGGCACCAGCGATGCGAATGCTGTTGCTGAGCAACTCCCGCGATACGTCCGGCAACTACCTGGTGCATGCGCGTTCGGCCTGGAGCGAGATCGCCCGGGGCTGCAGGACTGCCCTGTTCTTCCCGTTTGCCGGCACCACCATGGGCTGGGACGACTACGGTGACCTCGTGCGCGAGGCGCTGGCCTCGCTGCAGCTGGACATCCGTGACGCGCACCACTGCGACGCGCCCGCCACCGCAATGGCCCAGGCCGACCTGCTGCTCGTCGGCGGCGGCAACACGTTCCGGCTGTTGCACGAGCTGCGCCGGCGCGGCTGGCTCGCGCCGATCCGGCGCGCCGTGCAAGACGGCGTGCCCTACGTCGGCTGGAGTGCGGGCACGGTGGTCGCGACTCCGTCGATCGCCACCACCAACGACATGCCCATCATCGACCCGGGCGGCCTGGACGCGCTCAATCTGTTCCCGCTGCAGGTCAACGCCCACTACCACGACGTCCTGCCGCCAGGCCATCAGGGCGAAAGCCGCCGGCAACGCATTGCCGAATATCTGGTGCTGCACCCCCGGGCCACGGTGCTGGGCTTGCCCGAAGGCAACTGGATCGAAGTTCGCAACGGGCAATACCATCTGTGCGGGCCGCATCCGACCTGGCTGTTCCGGTCCGGGATCGATCCGGTTGCGCTGGGGAAGGGCCCGCTGCCTGATGCCGCGCCGCCATGCGCATGAAGGCCCGGGAGCCGGGGCACCGACGCCGGAATTCAGGCTCGCCAGGCCTTGACCAACACCCACTGGGCAGACGCGCCGGCAACCGCCATGGCCAGATAGGTGAGCATCTTTCCATCGCGCTCGAACCACACCAGGCCGGCCAGCAACACGGTGGCATTGACCACCGTCAACACCAGCATGTTCGACACCAGGCCGAGCGCGGCACCGCGGCCCATGGCCGTCCAGCGAATGCACAATGGCAACAGCACGGCCAGCGCGAGTGCCGGCAGCAGGAAGTTGAACAGGTGATTGATCAGGCCGAAAACACCCATGGTGGCCCGAATTTTATAATCGGCGCAAATTCATTTGTATGGCAGTCTGGGCACTAGGCATCAACCACACCACCGCGCCGCTGGATCTGCGCGGTCGGTTGGCGTTCGCCGGCGAACAGATCGAGCCGACCTTGCATGCCTTGCGCCAGTCGCTGCCCCGGCCGCCGGAGGCGGCCATCGTATCCACCTGCAACCGGACCGAGATCTACTGCGCCGGTGACCGCCCCGAATTCGAGCCGGCGCTGGACTGGCTGGCGCGCGCAGGCGGGGTTTCCGGTTCAGTGCTGCGATCGCACAGCTACCTGCTGGAGAACGGGCCGGTCGCGCGCCACGCCTTCCGCGTCGCCAGCGGCCTGGACTCCATGGTGCTGGGCGAACCCCAGATCCTGGGCCAGCTCAAGGAGGCGGTCCGGGTCGCCCAGCAGGCCGGGTCCCTGGGCGCAACGTTGAGCCAGATGTTTCAGCGCTCGTTCGCCGTGGCCAAGGAGGTCCGGACCTCGACCGAGATCGGCGCCCATTCCATCAGCATGGCGGCCGCGACGGTTCGCCTGGCTGCCCAGTTGTTCGAGGACCTGGGCGAGGTGAAGGTGCTGTTCGTCGGCGCCGGCGACATGATCGAGCTGTGTGCGACCCACTTCGCGGCGCGCCAGCCCAGGTCCATGACCGTCGCCAACCGCACCCTGGAGCGCGGCGAGAAGCTGGCGGCCCAGCTCGACGGAACGGTGATGCGGTTGGCGGACCTGCCCGAGCGGCTGCACGAGTTCGACGCCGTCATCAGCTGCACGGCCAGCTCGTTGCCGATCATCGGCCTGGGCGCCGTGGAGCGTGCGCTCAAGCGCCGGCGGCACCGGCCCATGTTCATGGTCGACCTGGCCGTGCCGCAGGACATCGAGCCCGAAGTCAAGGACCTGCAGGACGTCTACCTGTACACCGTCGACGACCTGGCCCATGTCGTGCAGACCGGACGCGCCAACCGGCAGGCCGCGGTGGCGCAGGCCGAGGCCATCATCGACGCGGGCGTACAGAGCTTCATGCACTGGATCGACCAGCGAGGATCGGTGCCGCTGATCCAGCAGCTCAACGCCCAGGCCGACGAATGGCGCGCACTCGAGATCGCGCGCGCCCGCAAGCTGCTGGCCCGCGGCGAGAACATCGACGCCGTACTCGATGCCTTGTCGCGCGGCCTGACGCAGAAGATGCTGCACGGCGCCATGGCGGAGTTGCGTACCGCGGATGCCGATGCGCGCCGCCAGGCCAGCTCGGCGGTCCAGCACTTCTTCCTGCGCAAGGAACGTTAGCTGCGCGCGCGGTCCGTGGCACCCGTGTCCGACGGGTGCCGCCCGCCCTGGCCACGTGCCGGGCCCCGGAACCACTGCCGAACGCCGGTGCGATGCACCGGTCGGCATACCTGATCGACGACGATGAAAGCCTTTTTCCGACAACAACTGGACCGTTACGCGGACCGCCTGGGCGAGCTGGAGTTCCTGCTCTCGCGCGAGGACATCATGCAGGACATGGACCAGTTCCTGTCCCTGTCGCGCGAACACGCCGAGGTCGGTGCCGTGGCGGGCCGCTGGGCGCGGTACCGCCAGCGTGAGTCCGACCTCCAGCACGGCCGGGAACTGCTGGAGAGCTCCGGCCAGGACGCCGACATGGCGGCGATGGCCCAGGAGGAGGTCGATTCCGCCGGGGCGGAGCTCGCGCAGCTGGAGACCGAGCTGCAACGCATGCTGCTGCCCAAGGACCCGGACGACACGCGCAACGCCTTCCTCGAGATCCGCGCCGGCACTGGCGGCGACGAGTCGGCGCTGTTCGCTGGCGACCTGCTGCGCATGTACGTGCGTTATTGCGAACGTCGCGGCTGGAAGACCGAGATCATCAGCGAATCGGAGTCGGAACTCGGGGGCTACAAGGAGGTGGTGCTGCGCATCGTCGGCGACGGTGCATATGGCGCGCTCAAGTTCGAATCCGGCGGGCACCGGGTGCAGCGTGTGCCGGCAACCGAGACCCAGGGCCGTATCCACACCAGCGCCTGCACCGTGGCGGTGCTGGCCGAGCCGGACGAATCGGTCGCGGTACAGATCAATCCGGCCGATCTTCGCATCGACACCTACCGCGCCAGCGGTGCGGGCGGGCAACACATCAACAAGACCGATTCGGCGGTGCGCATCACCCACCTGCCCACCGGCATCGTCGCCGAGTGCCAGGACGACCGCAGCCAGCACCGCAACAAGGCACGCGCGCTGCAGGTGTTGTCCGCGCGCATCCAGGAGAAGGACCGCGCCGAACGCGCGGCCCGCGACGCCGCACAGCGCAAGAGCCTGATCGGCAGCGGCGACCGCAGCGACCGGATCCGCACCTACAACTTCCCGCAGGGCCGGCTCACCGACCATCGCATCAACCTGACCCTGTACAAGTTGACCAACATCATCGAGGGCGACCTCGACGATGTCGTCCAGGCGCTGCAGGCCGCCCAGGCGGCCGAACAGCTCGCGGCCCTGGAACTCGGCGCGACGGCATGAGTCGCAGGGCCGTTCCCAAGACGAATCCCGCAGTGCGCGGCAACGCGTTGGTGAGCCGATGACCACCGTTGGCCAGGCCCTGGCGGGCGCCCGCGCAGCGGGCCTGGACAAGCTCGACACCGACCTGCTGCTGCTCTCGGCCCGGGGCGTCGGAGCGGCGGCACTGCATGCCTCGCGCAGCTGGTTGCCCGCCCACGATACCGACGTCTTGCCGGTCGACGTGTTCGCACGCTACCGCCTGCTGGTGGTGCGCCGGCTGGCGGGCGAGCCGCTGGCCTATATCGTCGGCGCCAAGGAGTTCTACGGCTTGCCCCTGATGGTCGATGCGCGCGTGCTGGTGCCGCGCCCGGACACCGAGACCCTGGTCGACTGGACGCTGGAGCTGTACCCGGACGCCGCAGCACCGGCGCGCCGGCTGCTGGACCTGGGCACGGGCAGCGGCGCGATCGCGCTCGCCCTCAAGCACATGCGACCATCCTGGACCATCGACGCGGTGGACGCCAGTTCGGCGGCGCTCGCCGTGGCGGCGGCCAATGCCGATCGACTGCAATTGCCGGTGACCTTGTTGCAGGGCCACTGGTTCGCCCCGGTGCAGGCACGGTATGACTGCATCGTCTCCAACCCGCCCTACGTGGCTGAAGCCGATCCGCATCTGTCGGCGCTCGCGCACGAGCCGATCAGCGCACTCACCGCGGGAGCCGACGGCCTGGACGACATCCGGCACATCGTTGCCGGGGCCCCCGAATTTCTGCTGCCAGGCGGCCATCTGCTGCTTGAACACGGCCACGACCAGGGACCGGCGGTACAGGCCTTGCTGGCGGCGGCCGGCTTCGACGCCCTGGCCGCCCGGCACGATCTGGCGGGCCACTGGCGCTGCACGGGGGGCCAATGGCGCGGTGCGCCCACGTGACACACAAGGTTGTTCGCCGCACGGCCCCCGGGAAGATGAAATAATCCCGCGAGCGCTGAATCTAGGAGGATCTCAATGAGCGACACGCAACAACGCATCGACGAACTGGTCAAGGGCAACCCGGTCCTGCTGTTCATGAAGGGCAACGCCTCTTTCCCGCAGTGCGGCTTTTCCGGCCGCGCGATCCAGATCCTGAAGGCCTGCGGCGTCGATCCGAAGCAGGTCAAGACGGTCAATGTCCTGGAAGACCCGGAGATCCGGGCCGGCATCAAGGACTACAGCCAGTGGCCGACCATCCCCCAGCTGTACGTCAAGGGCGAGTTCATCGGCGGCTCGGACATCATGATGGAGATGTACGAGAACGGCGAACTGCAGCAGGTGTTGTCCGGCCAGGGCTGAATCCCCCGGCGGCGACCCGCAGGCTCCGCCGAAGCGCCCGGCCGCCGCCCGGTCCGGCTCGCACCGTGTCCCGCCCCGCAGGGCGGGCGCTTGCTCGCTCGCGCGAATGGATGTGCATGGCGGCAATTGGGGTGGCAGGTTCGCAACAATTGCCGCAGCGAGGTTTCATTTCCGTATTTGCGATGACGGCGTCCTGTGTTTGAATAAACCCAGGATGTCTGCACAAGGAGCCGGTCATGGAATCTGCGAAGCCCGTTGCACCCTCGAGGTCCCCGTTTCGTCTGCCAGTGGCGCAGATGCGCCAGGTCTTCGAACCGCAGCAGGTCCAGCGCAAGCTCGACGGGTTGGCGGAACGCGACTACGACACGCTGCGCGCAACCTACCAACGCATGCTCGAACGCGGGCCGCAACGCTTCCAGGTCAAGCCTTCCGGCGTTCCCGACATGGGTGAGTTGTACGCGACGCTGCCGAATTTCCACGAGGTGCTCGACGACGTGAAGCGCCATGTCGCGCTGTCCCAGGACAGCGGGGACGGGCTCGAAGTCACGCCGATGCTGCTGCTGGGAGCACCCGGTATCGGCAAGACCCATTTCGCCCGCAAGCTGGCCGACCTGCTCGGCACCGGCATGAGCCTGGTCCCGATGAGCTCGATGACGGCGGGTTGGCTGCTCTCGGGCGCATCGAGCCAGTGGAAAGGGGCCAAGCCCGGCAAGGTGTTCGAAGCCCTGGTCGATGGGGAATACGCCAATCCGGTCATCGTGGTCGACGAGATCGACAAGGCCAGCAGCGACGCCCAGTACGATCCGCTGGGTGCCTTGTACAGCCTGCTCGAACACGATACCGCGCAGAAATTCACCGACGAATTCGCCGAGGTGGCGATCGACGCCAGCCAGGTGATCTGGATCACCACGGCCAATGACGAACGCGCGATCCCCGAACCGATCCGCAACCGCATGAACGTGTTCTGGGTCGACGCGCCCGACCTGGACGCCGCGCGCCTGATCGCCCGCAATCTGTACCGGTCGATCCGTGACGCCCACGGATGGGGCCGGCATTTCGATCCGGAGCCGGCGCCCGATGTGCTCGACCAGCTGGCCGAAATGGCGCCGCGCGACATGCGCCGGGCCCTGATGACCGGCTTCGGGAATGCCCGGCTGGACAACCGGGACTCGGTGCAGACCGGGGACCTGCCCCGGTCCGCCGCACGCAAGAGCACGATCGGCTTCGTCCAGTAGAGTGCTGCGCCGGCCTCAGGCGGTGTGGTGCTCCCACTGGCGCGAGGCGCGCATCACCGCATTGGGGTACGGGGACTTGCCGCGCGAGCCGTTGTAACGACCCAGCGCCATGAACAGGTTGCCCTTCTCGCGGTCCAGGTAGTGGCGCAGGATGACGCAGCCAAAACGCAGGTTGGTCTGCATGTGGAACAACACCGACGGATCGCCGTTGCTCAGCACCCGGGTCCAGAACGGCATGACCTGCATGTAGCCACGCGCACCGGCCACGGATACCGCGAATTTGCGAAACGCGCTCTCGACCTGTATCAGCCCGAGCACCAACGTGGTATCCAGCCCGGCGCGTTTGGTCTCGTACCAGACCGTCTGCAGGAACTCCGTGCGTGTATCGAGGTCGGCCTTGCGCCGCCGCAGGCGGGTACTCATCGCACCCAGCCAGCGCAGGTAGGCGATACGCGACTCGGTATCGGCGAACACCGGCACCGGCGGCGCGTCGCTGTTGATCGACGCTGTCAATGCCGTGCGCACGGAGTCGATCAGCGGCTCCTCCAGCTGGCCACCGGCCCACGCAACGGCGGGCACGGCGGCTGCCACACCGGCACCGGCCATGGCCACGAGGCAGTTGCGCCGCGTAACTCCGGCTGCGTCGGCTGCGGCGGAAGTCCTGATACTGATTGGCAGACCCGTCATCACTCCAATCGGGATGTCACGAATGCAAAGACCGCGTCCAGGGCGACCTTGGTGGACTCCGTGTCGCGCCGATGCTGGTACTCGACCTGGCCTTCCTTGAGGCCCCGATCGCCAATGGTGACACGATGCGGCACGCCGATCAACTCCCAGTCGGCAAACATCGCGCCCGGGCGTTCGCCGCGATCGTCCAGGATGACGTCGACCCCGGCCTGCAGGAACTGCGCATACAGCGCCTCGGCCGCAGCCTTGACCTCGGGGCTGCGATCCGGGCCGATGGGACAAATCACCAGCGTGAAAGGTGCCAGCGCATCCGGCCAGATGATGCCGCGTTCGTCGTGGTTCTGCTCGATCGCCGCCGCCGGCAGGCGCGTGATGCCGATGCCATAACACCCCATCTCCATGAACTGGGGCTTGCCGTTGGCGTCGAGGAAGGTGGCGTTCATCGCGCGGCTGTATTTGGTGCCCAGGTAGAACACGTGGCCGACTTCGATTCCGCGCTCGATCGCCAGCACGCCCTTGCCATCCGGCGAGGCGTCGCCGGCCACTACGTTGCGCAGGTCCGCGATGATTTCGGGCTCCGGCAGGTCGCGGCCCCAGTTCACGCCGGTGATGTGGAAATCCGGTTCATTGGCGCCGCAGATCCAGTCGGCCATGACGGCGACATCGCGATCGGCCACGACCCGCACCGGCTTGCGCAGGTTGATCAGGCCCAGGTAACCCGGCTTGCAGCCGAAATGCGCGTCGATCTCCTCCAGCGTCGAGAAACGAAACCCATGCTCGAGGCCGGGGACCTTGTTGGCCTTGACCTCGTTGAGTTCGTGGTCACCACGCACCATCAGCAACCACACCTGCTTGTCGACCACGGCGCCGGTCTCGTCGCATTGTTCGGTCGTGACGACCAGCGACTTGACCGTCTGCTGCAGCGGCACGCCCAGGTACTGGGCCACATCGGCACAGGTGCTCTTGCCCGGCGTTGCGGTCCGCGCCATGGCCTGGGACGGCTCGGGTCGGGCTTGCCCGGGCGCCATCGCCTCGGCTTTTTCCATGTTGGCCGCGTAGTCGCTGTCGGGGCAATAGACGATGGCGTCCTCGCCCGTGGCCGCGATGACCTGGAACTCCTCGCTCAGGTCGCCACCGATGGCACCGCTGTCGGCGGCAACGGCCCGGTAACGCAGTCCGAACCGATCGAAGATGCGGCGGTAGGCCTGGGCCATGATTTCGTAACTCGCCTTGGCGCTGTCGGCGTCGCGATCGAAGCTGTAGGCGTCCTTCATGATGAACTCGCGCCCGCGCATGAGTCCGAAGCGCGGACGACGTTCGTCACGGAACTTGGTCTGGATCTGGTAGAGGTTGCGCGGCAACTGCTTGTAGCTCTTGATGTCCTGCCGCATGATGTCGGTCACGACCTCTTCGCTGGTCGGCTGCACGATGTAGTCGCGGTCATGCCGGTCGCGGATCCGCAGCAGTTCGGGGCCCATCTTGGCGAACCGACCGGTTTCCTGCCACAACTCGGCGGGCTGCACCACCGGCATCGTCAGCTCCACCGCGCCGGCGCGGTTCATCTCCTCGCGCACGATGGCCTCCACCTTGCGGATGACCCGCAGGCCCATCGGCATATAGCTGTAGATGCCGGCACCGAGCTTCTTGATCAGGCCGGCGCGCATCATCAATTGATGGCTGGCGACTTCGGCGTCGGCGGGCGCTTCCTTGAGCGTGGAGATGAAAAAACGGGAGGCTTTCATGGGAGTCGGGACGGTTCCAGGCGCTTTGCCGCTCGCAGCTTGCGGGGCATAATGGACCCAGTTTGAAAATTGGGGTTTGATTATGCTTGACCGGGACGGCTTTCGGCCCAATGTCGGCATCGTTCTGCTCAACCAGAGGAACCAGGTATTCTGGGGCAAGCGCATTCGTACCCATTCGTGGCAGTTTCCGCAGGGTGGCATTGATCGAGGAGAAACCCCCGAACAGGCCATGTTCCGAGAGCTGCACGAAGAAGTGGGGCTCCAGCCGGAGCACGTTTGCGTGGTCGCGCGTACCCGCGACTGGTTGCGCTACGAGGTGCCGGATCGTTACATTCGCCGCGACGCACGCGGACACTACAAGGGCCAGAAGCAGATCTGGTACCTGCTGCAATTGGTCGGATACGACTGGAACCTGAATCTTCGCGCAACCGATCACCCTGAATTCGACGCCTGGCGCTGGAACGACTACTGGGTTCCGCTGGACATGGTCGTCGAGTTCAAGCGCGGCGTCTACGAGATGGCCTTGACGGAACTTGCGCGGTACCTGCCGCGTCACGAGGTTCGCAACCGCTACCTGCGCAGCGGCAGCCGGGTGCGCGACCACGAACACCACCATCACCACACGCATGCGACCGACGGTTCGGCGCGGCCGGGAATGGCCCTGCCCCCCGGGGCCAGTTATGAGCCGGACCCGCATACCAACGTCGAGACCGATGAAACCGATGAGCCCCACGCGCGTTAGGCGCGCAGTTGCCTTTGCCACCTGCCTGTTGATGATCGCTCCGGCATATGCCCAGCTGGCGGACCTGGACCCCGACTGGAAGGAGCTGGAAACCAAGCCACCGGCCACGTTCAGGACCGACAAGCTGGTGCCGATCGAGATGCCGCGTTACCTGTCGGTCAAGCTGGGGCTGGACCCTGACAGCCTGACGGTATCGAGCGACGGTATCGTGCGTTATGTCGTGGTCGCCGTGTCCGGCAGCGGCAACATCAATGCCGCGTACGAAGGCATCTGGTGCCGGGCCGGCGAGGTCAAGACCTATGCGCGCGCCGGCAACGACGGGAAATGGGACCCCGTGCCCGATCCGCAGTGGAAGGCGCTCAATGCCAGCCAGCCGTCGATGCACGCACTGGCGCTGGCACGGCAAGGTGTCTGCAACGGGCGGTCGGCATCCGGCGTTTCGCCGCAGGACATCCTGCGCAAGCTCAAGCAGTCGGTGTCCGACGGTGTACAGCGCTGAGCCGTCCCGTCGCCCCGGCTGCGCCGCGGATCAACGCGTGATGACAAGGTTGTCGCGGTGGACCATCTCCGGCTCCGCGACATACCCCAGCACGCGCTCGAGCTCCGCTGAAGGTTTTCGGCAGATCAGGCGCGCCTCGAAGCTGGAATAGTTGGCCAGTCCGCGGGCGATCTCGGCGCCGGAGGTCTCGCGCACGGCGATCACGTCGCCACGCGAAAACTCACCGACCACGCTGAGCATGCCGATCGGCAACAGGCTCTTGCCGTCAGCCCGCAACTTCGATGCGGCGCCGGCATCCACCGTGACTGCACCGCGCAACTGCAGATGGTCGGATATCCACTGCTTGCGCGCCTGCTTCTTCTGGGTCTGCGCGACGAGCAAGGTGCCGATCGATTCACCGGCGGTGAGGCGCCGCAGCACATCGGGTTCGCGGCCCCACGCGATGATGGTCGATGCGCCCGAGCCAGCCGCCCGGCGCGCCGCCAGGATCTTGGTGATCATGCCGCCGCGGCCGAGGCTGGAGCCGGCGCCACCGGCCATCAGCTCCAGCGCGGCGTCGCCGGCCTTGGCCTCGTGCACGAACTGCGCATCCGGATTTTTGCGCGGATCGGCCGTGTACAGGCCTTGTTGATCGGTGAGGATGATCAACAGATCCGCCTCGACGAGATTGGCGACCAGGGCCCCGAGCGTGTCGTTGTCGCCGAACTTGATCTCGTCGTTGACGACCGTGTCGTTCTCGTTGATGACCGGGACGATGCCCAGCTTGAGCAGGGTCATCAGCGTCGATCGGGCATTCAGATACCGCTCGCGGTCCGCCAGATCCGCATGGGTCAGCAAGACCTGGGCACTGCCCAGGCCATGGGCACGCAGCTTGGACTCGTACATCTGCGCAAGTCCCATCTGCCCGACGGCCGCGGCCGCCTGCAGTTCGTGGACCTCGTGCGGACGGGTCTTCCAGCCCAGCCGCTTCATCCCCTCGGCGATCGCGCCGCTGGAGACCATCACCACTTCGCGTTTGTCACCGACCAGCAACGCCAGCTGGCGACACCACTCGCCGATGGCCTCCTCGTCCAGTCCACGGCCATCGTTGGTGACCAGGCTGGAGCCGACCTTGACCACGATGCGCCGTGCCTGGCGCATCACGAGGGGTTGGGCGCTCGTGCTCATTCAGCGGAACTCGGGGCTTGGAGGACTGACCAGGTGACAAGACGAAACCGGTTATGCGGTGTCGCCGGGCGTGAAGCGCGGATCGACGACCGGCACGACCTGCTCGGCCTGCTTCTGCACCTGTACCTGCTTGAAGACCGCCTGCACCAGCGCTTCGCAACCGTCCCGCGTCAGGGCCGAGATCTCGAATACCGGGCCCTTGAACCGCATGCGTCGCACGAAGTCGGCCACCAGGGCCGCCCGCTTGTCGGCCGGCACCATGTCGAGCTTGTTCAACACCAGCCAGCGCGGCTTGCGATGGAGCTTCGGATCGTATTTCTTGAGTTCGTTGACGATGGCTTTCGCCTGCGCGACGGTGTCCACGCTGTCGTCGAACGGCGCCATGTCAACGACGTGCAACAGCAGTCGCGTGCGCTGCAGATGCCGCAGAAAAAGGTGCCCGAGGCCGGCGCCTTCGGAGGCCCCTTCGATCAGCCCCGGCAGGTCTGCCACGACAAAACTCTGGGACGGTCCGACGCGAACTACACCCAGGTTGGGATGCAGGGTCGTGAAGGGATAGTCGGCAATGCGAGGCCTGGCGTTGGAGATCGCGGAAATCAAGGTCGACTTGCCTGCATTGGGCATGCCCAGCAGGCCGACATCCGCCAGCACCTTCAACTCGAGCTTGAGGCTCTTTTTTTCCCCTGGCCAGCCCGGCGTCTTTTGCCGGGGCGCGCGATTGATCGCGCTCTTGAAGCGCATGTTGCCGAAGCCGCCGTCGCCGCCCTTGGCAATCGTGACGACCTCCCCGGGCTTGAGCAACTCGTACAGGACTTCGCCGGTTTCGGCATCGGAAATGACCGTGCCCACCGGTACGCGCAAGGTGATGTCGTCACCCGCGGCACCGAACATGTCGGAGCCCATTCCATGTTGTCCGCGCTTGGCCTCGTGTCGGCGCGCGTACCGGAAATCGACCAGTGTGTTCAGCCCCACGTCGGCAACCGCATAGACATGGCCGCCACGACCGCCGTCCCCGCCATTGGGCCCGCCGAACTCCTTGTATTTCTCGTGCCGGAACGACACGCAGCCCGCACCACCATCGCCAGCGGCGATGTCGATATAGGCTTCGTCGACGAATTTCATGATGGATAACGGGCTACCGGGGCTAGTCGACCCGGCAACACCTCGGTGGTCAGGGCAATGTCGGTATCAAGGACACAAATACAAGGACTTACAAACGAAAAACCCCGCGCAAGGCGCAGGGTTTGAGACCGGGCTGACGTCGGATCAGGCCGATGTGACGTTGACCGTTGGCTTGTTCATCGCGCCCTTGACGGCAAAGGAAACCTTGCCATCTGCCAATGCGAACAAGGTATGGTCCTTGCCGAGTCCGACGTTGACGCCGGGGTGGAAACGTGTACCGCGCTGGCGAACGATGATGGAGCCGGCGGAAACCACCTCACCACCAAAAACCTTCACCCCCAGCATCTTGGGCTTGGAATCACGCCCGTTGCGCGTCGAGCCGCCGCCTTTTTTCTGTGCCATTTAGCTTCTCCAATCAGTTTGAACCGGGATCGACCCGAGCTCAATGGTTCATCAGGCCGCAATAACGCCGATTTGCAGTTCGGTGTACTGCTGACGATGACCTTGGCGCTTCTGGTAATGCTTGCGACGGCGCATCTTGAAGATGCTGACCTTGTCGTGCTTGCCATGCGCCACGACCGTGGCTTTGACAGTTGCGCCGGATACCAGGGGCGTTCCAACCTTGATTTCAGCGCCGTTTCCGACAGCCAGAACCTGGTCGATGACGATCTCCTGGCCTACATCCGCAGCAATCTGTTCTACTTTGATATTCTCGCCGGAAGCAACGCGATATTGCTTGCCACCGGTTTTTATGACCGCGTACATGTGGACCTCTCATCTAAAGACGCTGTTCGCGTCTTCCAAACAACTGCGCGGACCAAATTCCGCACAGCCAGCGAGTATAGCACTCCCCGAGTGAATGTCACCCTGCGGATCAGGATGCTTGCACGGCGACCCGCAGCGCCTTCCTATAATGCACGGCTAACTTTCCAGCCCGGCCTTGCAGACACCATCCTCACCTTCAGCGCCCGGCCTCGCCGTGATAGCGGCAGACATGCGTCAAGTCGATGCCGCCATCGCAAGCCGGCTCGACTCGGGCGTCCCGCTGGTCGGGGAAGTGTCACGCTACATCATCGGGGCCGGCGGCAAACGGCTGCGCCCCGCACTGCTGCTGCTCACCAGCGGCGCTCTGGGATATACCGGCGAGCAACGCTTCAACCTGGCCGCGGTCGTCGAGTTCATCCATACTGCGACCTTGCTGCACGACGATGTCGTGGATGACTCGGCAATGCGCCGCGGCAATGCAACGGCCAACGAGATGTTCGGCAATCCGGCCAGTGTGCTGGTCGGCGACTTCCTTTATTCCAGGGCTTTTCAGATGATGGTGGAAGCCCGGGACATGCGCATCATGGCCGTGCTGGCGGATGCCACCAACGTGATCGCGGAAGGCGAAGTCCTGCAGTTGATGAACATGCACAACGCCGGACTCGATGAAGCCGGATACCTGCATGTGATCCGATCCAAGACAGCCAAGCTCTTCGAGGCCAGCGCGCGGGTCGGCGCCATCCTCGCCGGAGCATCGAGCGACCTGGAAGAGACCTGCGCTCAATACGGACAAGCCCTGGGTACCGCGTTCCAGGTCATCGACGACGTGCTCGACTATGCCGGCGACGCCGAGCTGCTGGGCAAGAACCTCGGCGACGACTTGCGTGAAGGCAAAGCGACGCTGCCGCTGATTTGCGCCATGCAACGGGGCTCCGCCGAGCAGCGGGCCGTGATCGCCGGCGCAATCGAGTCCGGTGCCGTCGACATGCTGGAACAGGTCGTCGGCATCGTCAGGGAAACGGGAGCACTCGATTTTTCACGTGACGCGGCGGCGCGCGAAGCGGCACGTGCGACCTGCGCTGCAGAGCAATTGCCAGCCGGTCCGCACCGTTCTTGTTTGCTACAATTGTCGAGTCAGCTTTTGGAGCGCAACAACTAGGTCTTTCATGTTGTGCGCCCGCAATCGGGGTGTAGCTTAGCCTGGTAGAGCGCTACGTTCGGGACGTAGAGGCCGGAGGTTCGAATCCTCTCACCCCGACCATCACAAGCTGTGTTGTCAAAGAGCCCTTCCTCGGGTTGCATGGGCCTGCTTTCGATTTACATCGTTCAGGCAATCGGAGATGATTAGGCGATTGCCCCGCGCCGTAGTACATTTTCAGCCCATGTCCGCAGTCGATACCGCCAGCCGCGAATCCCCACCCGTTGCCCTTCCCGGATTGGGCCGCGCCCTGATACTGGCCGGCAAGCTTGGCCAGAAATCGGCAGAGGAAATCTATCGCAAGGCATCGTCGGGCCGCACCAGTTTCATCGCGGAATTGACCGGTTCCGGCGCGGTATCCGCGTCCGATCTCGCACACACGATGTCGTCGGCCTATGCGGCGCCCCTGATCGACCTCGATGCCATCGACCAGCAGCGCCTGCCCAAGGGCCTGCTCGACCCGAAAATTTGCCAGTCCTACCGCGTGGTGGTACTGAGCAAACGCAACAACCGTCTTACGGTCGCGACTGCAGACCCCTCCGACCAGGAGGCGATCGAGAAGATCAAGTTCGCCACGCAACTCGGCGTCGACTGGGTCATCGCGGAGTACGACAAGGTGCTCAAGCTCGTCGACGAGCACGCGGCCACCACGACCGAGACGATGGAGGAGATCATCGGTGGCGAGTTCGAGTTCGATGAGACCGCTGCCAGTGGCGGCGACGACAACGAACAGACGGCCGTCTCCGAAGTCGACGATGCGCCGGTCGTCAAGTTCCTGCACAAGATGCTGCTCGATGCCTTCAGCATGCGTGCGTCGGACCTGCACTTCGAGCCCTACGAGCACACCTACCGGGTCCGCTTCCGCATCGACGGCGAATTGCGCGAGATCGCGAACCCGCCGATCGCCATCAAGGACAAGCTGGCCTCGCGGATCAAAGTGATCTCCAAGATGGACATCTCCGAGAAGCGGGTCCCGCAAGACGGCAAGATGAAGCTCAAGATCGGGCCCAACAAGGTCATCGATTTCCGGGTCAGCACCTTGCCGACACTTTTCGGCGAAAAGATCGTCATCCGTATCCTCGACCCCAGCAGCGCCAAGCTCGGTGTGGACGCATTGGGCTACGAACCGGAAGAAAAGCGCCGTCTTCTCGAAGCCATCGGCCGTCCATACGGCATGATTCTCGTGACCGGGCCTACGGGTTCGGGCAAGACGGTGTCTCTGTACACCTGCCTGAACCTGCTGAACAAGCCGGGTGTGAACATCGCAACGGCCGAAGATCCTTCCGAGATCAACCTGCCTGGCGTCAACCAGGTCAATGTCAACGACAAGGCCGGCCTGACCTTCGCGGCGGCGCTGAAGTCGTTCCTGCGCCAGGACCCCGACATCATCATGGTCGGCGAGATCCGGGACCTGGAAACGGCCGATATCGCCATCAAGGCGGCGCAGACGGGACACCTGGTGTTGTCGACCCTGCACACCAACGACGCGCCGACAACCCTCACGCGCATGCGCAATATGGGCATCGCGCCATTCAATATCGCCTCGAGCGTGATATTGATCACGGCGCAACGCCTGGCGCGGCGACTATGCTCGAGTTGCAAGGCGGTCGCAGATATCCCCGAGAAGGCTTTGCTCGATGCAGGCTTCAAACCCAACGAGATCGACAGCAGCTGGACCACTTACCGCCCTGTGGGCTGCTCTTCGTGCAACGGTGGCTACAAGGGTCGCGTGGGCATCTACCAGGTCATGCCGGTCTCCGAAGAAATCCAGCGCATCATCCTGCGCGATGGCAGCGCACTGGAAATCGCCAAACAGGCGGAGGCCGAGGGTGTCGAATCGCTTCGGCGCTCCGGTCTGCTCAAGGTCAAGCAAGGCCTGACCTCGCTGGAAGAAGTGCTCGCCGTCACCAACGACTAGAAAAAGGGTTCCGAGACCATATGGCTACAGCGAAGCCCAAGGGCACCAACGAGACGGTCTTCGAGTGGGAGGGCAAGGATCGCAACGGCAAGCAGGTCCGGGGTGAGACACGCGCGGCGGGCGCCAACCAGGTACAGGCAACGCTGCGCCGCCAGGGCGTGACGCCGACGAAGATCAAGAAACGCCGCATGGGTGGCGGATCGGCGATCAAGCCCAAGGACATGGCCATCTTCACCCGGCAACTGGCCACGATGATGAAGGCCGGCGTACCGTTGCTCCAGGCCTTCGACATCGTCGGGCGCGGCAATCCCAACCCACGGGTCACCAAGCTGCTCAGCGACATCCGCACCGACGTCGAGACCGGAACCTCGCTGAGCGTGGCTTTCCGCAAGTTCCCGCTGTATTTCGACAATCTGTACTGCAATCTGGTCGAGGCCGGCGAGTCCGCCGGTATCCTGGATCAGTTGCTCGACCGCCTGGCCGTCTACATGGAGAAGACGGAGGCGATCAAGTCCAAGATCAAGTCGGCGCTGATGTACCCGATCACGGTTCTGATCGTCGCATTCGTCGTCGTGTCGGTCATCATGATCTTCGTGATCCCCGCATTCAAGGAGGTGTTTACCAACTTCGGTGGTGATCTCCCGGTGCCCACGCTGGTGGTGATCGCGATGAGCGAATTCTTCATCGAATGGTGGTACCTGATATTCGGCGGACTCGGCGGCGGCGTCTATTTCTTCATGCAGGCCTGGAAGCGCAACGAAAAGGTGCAGAACTTCATGGACCGGGTGCTGCTCAAGCTGCCGGTCTTCGGCGTGCTGGTCGAGAAATCCTGCATCGCGCGCTGGACACGCACGCTCTCGACGATGTTCGCAGCCGGTGTGCCCTTGGTCGAGGCGCTTGACTCGGTCGGCGGCGCATCGGGCAACTCGGTGTTCGAGCGGGCAACCGTCAAGATTCAGCACGAAGTGTCGACCGGCACGGCCTTGACCGTTGCCATGACCAACGCCAACCTGTTTCCGTCCATGGTGCTGCAGATGTGCGCCATCGGCGAAGAATCCGGCTCCATCGACCACATGCTGGGCAAGGCTGCGGACTTCTACGAGTCCGAGGTCGACGACATGGTGGCCGGCATCTCCAGCCTGATGGAGCCGATCATCATCGTCATCCTGGGCACCGTGATCGGCGGCATCGTGGTGGCCATGTACCTGCCCATCTTCAAGCTCGGAGCCGTCGTCTGATGCTGGTATCGCCGGGGGTCGATGCCGCCATGTTCGGCGTGCTGGGCTTGCTCGTGGGCAGCTTCCTCAATGTCGTGATCTATCGCCTGCCCAGGATGATGGAAGCCGAATGGGCCGACAACTGCGCGGAGCTGTCCGGTACCGAGGCCCCGGAGCGCGAACCCTTCAACCTGGCGCGCCCGCGCTCGCGATGCCAGAAATGCCAGCATGTGATCCGCTGGTACGAGAACGTTCCGGTGCTGAGCTACCTCGCGCTGCGCGGCCGATGCTCCAGCTGCGGTACATCGATCGGCATCCGCTACCCGCTGGTGGAGCTGGCGACCGGGCTGGTGTTTGCCACGGTGGCTGGGATGTACGGCGCGACACTCCTCGGGCTGGTATGGGCCGCGCTGGCCTGCCTGCTGATCGCCCAGTTCTTCATCGACTTCGATACCCAGCTGCTGCCCGACGACCTGAACTACCTGATCCTCTGGCTGGGCCTGATCGCATCGGCCATGGGCTGGACGTCGGTGCCGCTGTCGTCGGCGGTTTGGGGCGCGGTGTTCGGCTACCTGAGCCTGTGGACGGTCTACCAGGTCCACCACGGCCTGACGGGAAAACACGGCATGGGGCACGGAGACTTCAAGTTGCTGGCCGGCCTGGGGGCCTGGTTCGGCGCGGAATATCTGGTCGCCATCATCCTGCTGTCGTCCGTCGTGGGCACGGTCATCGGCGGCGGCCTGCTGCTGGTGGGTCGCCTGGCCCACCGCGACATTCCGATTCCCTTCGGCCCTTTCCTGGCGGGCGCCGGTCTGCTGGCCATGCTGGTCGGCCCGGCGCGACTGGAAGGCCTGATCCCGTTCGCGTTTCCGTTCACGCGCCTGGCCGCTTGAGCCCATGCTGCGACTGGGACTGACCGGGGGCATCGGCAGCGGCAAGACGACCGTGGCCGGATTCTTTCGCGCACACGGCGTCGTGGTCATCGACGCGGACGCCCTGTCGCGCCAGGCGACAGCCTCCGGCGGCCTGGCCATCGAGCCGATCCGCTCCGAATTCGGCGCCGACTACATCACCGCCGACGGCGCCCTGGATCGCGCCAAGATGCGCCAGGCCAGCTTTTCGGATGCCAAGTCGCGTGCCCGGCTCGAGGCCATCGTCCATCCCCTGGTGGGCCATGAAACCGCGCGGCTGGAGGCCGAAGCCCTCGCCAACCACGCACGGTGCGTGGTATTCGATGTGCCGCTGCTGGTGGAATCACAGCGCTGGCGCCAGCGCGTGGACCGGATCATCGTCGTCGACTGCCCGCACGAGGTGCAGATCGAGCGGGTCATGGCACGCAATGCCCTGAGCCACGAGGACATCCGCCGGATCATCGACAGCCAGGCACCCCGGTTGCAGCGCCTGCGTGCCGCCGACGTCGTGATCTTCAATGCGGCCCTCTCGATGGAGAGCCTGGCATCGGAGGTAAGCCAGGTCGCGTTGCGCTTCGGGCTATGATCGGTTCAATGGAAGCAACAGTGTGATCCTGTACGAATACCCTTTCAACGAGCGCATCAGGACCTATCTGCGCATTGAACATCTGTTCCGTCGCCTGACGGAACTGGTATCGCGCGACCACCCGCTCGACCACCACTATGCCTTGTCCACCATCTTCGAAGTGATGGACGTCGGCGCCCGTGCAGACCTGAAATCGGATCTGCTCAAGGACCTCGAGAAACAAAGACAGACGCTGGCCAGCTATCGCGGCAATCCCGCGATCTCCGAGCGTGCCCTTGACGCCGTCATGGGCCAGGTCGACCACTGCTACACCGACCTGGGCAATGTCCATGGCAAGGCCGGCCATGCGCTGACGGAAAACGACTGGCTGATGAGCATCCGCAGCCGCGTCGGCATCCCCGGCGGCACCTGCGAGTTCGACCTGCCCGCCTACTACGCCTGGCAGCAGCAACCGGGCGACACCCGCCGTGCCGACCTGCACCGGTGGGCCCATACGCTGGCGCCGCTGGCGGAATCGGTCACGTTGCTGCTCAAGATGCTGCGCGAATCGGGCTCCGCGCAAAAGGTGATGGCCACGGCCGGCCAGTTCCAGCAAAACCTGCCACAGGGCAAGACCTTCCAGCTGTTGCGGCTGTCGCTCGACCCGACACTGGGCGTCATTCCCGAGATCAGCGGCAACCGCCTGATGGTGTCGATCCGGTTCATGCGCCAGGAAGCGGACAACCGCCTGCATGCGATCAGCGAGGACTGCGCGTTCGAACTGTCGTTGTGCTCATGACGCGCCGGCCGAAGACCCCGGCAGAAACCCCGCCGTCTGCCACCGATCGCGTGACGTCTTCCGTGCGCATCGTCAGTTGCCCGCAATGCCACGGCGATTCCATCTACGCGCCATCGAACCCCTATCGCCCGTTCTGCAGCCGGCGCTGCAAGGACATCGATTTCGGTGCCTGGGCCGATGAGTCCTTCCGCGTGGCGGAGCGCGGCGATACCGACCCGGATACCGGTTTGCCGGACGCAAGCAGCCGGCTTCAATAAGCCGTACGCCCGCGACGGTCGAGCCTGGCCGGCCGCGGCCCGCCGCACCAGACTATCGTCAGTGGGTCGGTCCTTTGTGGCCGCGCTCGGCCGCCAGCCAGTCGAGCACCGGAATCGTACCGGGCAGGACCGGCCCGACCGGTACCGGCAGACCCTGCCAGTTGCAGCTCTGACCCTCGCGCATCTGCAGTGCGCCGTTCCAGGCGGTGACCTTGCAGAAGTTCAGGCGTACCAACGCATGCGGATAATCTACGACGGTGCTGCGCCAGGGCTGCACCGCCATCACGTCGATGCCGAGTTCCTCGTGCAACTCCCGGCGCAAGGCGTCAGCCACCGTTTCGCCCGGCTCGAGCTTGCCACCCGGAAACTCCCAGTAACCCGCATACACCTTGCCCGGCGGCCGGCTGGTCAGCAGGAAATCCCCGTCCGGGCGGATCAGCACGCCGACTGCAACCTCGACGATGGCCCGGTCCGGGCCACCTTCTCGCACGCGCTGCGGATGGGCGCGCAGGGTCGGCTCGTCGCTCACTGCGCGGTCACTGCACGCCCGCTGAAGTCGCGCGCAAACTGGAACGCGACACGGCCGCTGCGTGACCCCCGCTCCAGCGCCCAGACCAGCGCCTCCGGACGCGCAGCCGCGATGTCGGCCGGTGCCACGCCAAAGGACTGCAGCCACTGCGCAACGATGACCAGGTATTCGTCCTGCGTGAACGGATAGAAGCTGACCCACAAGCCGAAGCGTTCGGACAACGAGATCTTTTCCTCGACCACCTCGCCCGGATGCACCTCGCCATCCTCGGTATGGGTGTAGCTGAGGTTCTCCTTCATGTATTCGGGCAACAGATGACGCCGGTTGCTGGTCGCATACACCAGCACGTTGGCCGTCGTCTCCGCGACCGATCCGTCCAGAATGGACTTGAGCGCCTTATAGCCCGGCTCTCCATCCTCGAAGCTCAGGTCGTCGCAGAACACGATGAATTTCTCCGGCCGGTCGGAGACCACGTCGACGATGTCCGGCAGGTCGACCAGGTCCGCCTTGTCGACCTCGATCAGGCGCAAGCCCCGGGACGCGAATTCCTGCAGACAGGCCTTGATCAGCGACGACTTGCCGGTACCCCGGGCGCCGGTCAGCAACACGTTGTTGGCGGTCTTGCCGTTGATGAACTGTTCGGTATTGCGCCGGATCTTGTCCTTCTGCAGGTCGATTTCCTGCAGATCGGACAGGTGGATGGTCGCGACGTGGCGCACCGGCTCCAGGGTTCCGTGACCGGAACTGCGCTTGCGATACCGAAACGCGACGCCAGCATCCCAATCGGGCTCCGACAGGGGCTGCGGCAATACGGCCTCGATCCGGTCGATCAGTTGTTCGGCGCGCGCGAGCAGGTGGTTCAGTCTATCGTCCATGGCAATGAAAAGGCATGCAGCTGCAAGTGTCCCGGCCCCGCCGACGCGGCTCAGGAACGGTAGTCGGCGTTGATGGTCACGTATTCGTGGCTGAAGTCGCAGGTCCAGACGGTATCGATGGCATCACCGCGCCCGAGGTCGACCCGCACCGTGATTTCGCTTTGTTTCATTACGCGCTGGCCGTCCGCTTCCTGGTATTGCGGATGGCGGCCGCCACGGGTCGCCACATGCACGTCATCGAGGAACAGCTCGATGCCCGTTTGCTCCAGGTCGTCGATGCCGGCATAACCCACCGCGGCCAGGATACGCCCCAGGTTCGGGTCGCTGGCAAAGAAGGCCGTCTTGACCAACGGTGAATGTGCGATGGCATAGGCCACCGCCCGGCATTCGTCGGCCGTGCGGCCACCTTGCACCTTGATCGCGATGAACTTGGTCGCGCCTTCGCCGTCGCGCACGATGGCGTGCGCCAGTTGCCGGGCCACCTCCAGCATGGCCGCCTTGAGCGCGACGCCATCGGCACTGTCCAGCGTATCGATCTGCGCATGGGTGGCCTGGTTCGTGGCGATGACCACGAAGGAGTCGTTGGTCGACGTATCACCGTCGACCGTGATCCGGTTGAAAGAGGCGTCGGCCAGTTCGCGCGCGAGTTGCTGCATCACCGCCGGCGCGACTCGGGCATCGGTGGCCATGAATCCGAGCATGGTCGCCATGTTCGGGCGGATCATGCCGGCCCCCTTGCTGATGCCGGTCACGGTCACCGTCGCGCCACCGACCGTGGCGCGGGTGCTGTACGCCTTGGGCACCGTGTCGGTCGTCATGATCGCCTGCGCCGCCGCGAACCAGTGGTCGGGCTGCGCATCGGCGAGTGCCGCCGGCAGGCCGGCCTCGATGCGGTCGATCGGAAGCGGTTCCATGATCACGCCGGTGGAGAACGGCAACACCTGCTGCGCATCCAGCCCCAGGCTGCCTGCCAGGGCCGCCGCACTGGCACGCGCGCGCTCCATGCCCTGCACACCGGTACCGGCATTCGCATTGCCGGTGTTGATCAGCAAGGCGCGGATCGGCTGGCCGCTGGCCAGGTGCTCCCGGCATACCTGCACCGGCGCCGCGCAGAAACGGTTGCGCGTGAATACGGCCGAAACCGAGGCACCCGCATCGAGCAACATGACCGTCAGGTCCTTGCGCTGCGCCTTGCGGATGCCGGCCTCGGTGATGCCGATGCGCACTCCGGGCACGGGATGCAGATCAGCGGGATTCGGTGGGACGAGGTTGACGGGCATGATGTGCTTTCAAACCAGTTTGCCGTGGCATTGCTTGTACTTCTTGCCGCTGCCGCACGGGCAGGGCTCGTTGCGACCCACGCGCGGAACCTGGCCACCCGCGACCGCCGCCGCCACGCCGGTGCGGCGCGCAATGGTGTCGGCATCCGTCGTGGTCTCGACTTCGCCGGTCTCGGTGGGTGCGGAATAGGTCACGTTGCTGATGTTGTCGGCGCGGCTCTCCATTTCCTGCGCGGCCTCGTCGAGCTGCGCACCGGACTGGATACGCACCGTCATCAGAAGCTTGGTGACTTCGTTGCGGACCGAGTCCAGCAACTGGCCGAACAACTCGAACGCCTCGCGCTTGTATTCCTGCTTGGGTTGCTTCTGCGCGTATCCGCGCAGGTGAATGCCCTGGCGCAGGTAGTCCAGCGCGCTGAGGTGCTCGCGCCAATGGGTATCGATGCTCTGCAGCAGCACCATGCGCTCGAACTGCAGGAAGTTCTCGTGGCCCACGAGGGCGACCTTGGCTTCGAAAACCTCGTTCGCCGCTGCCTGCACCTTTTCCACGATGTCCTCGTCGGTGATGGCATTGGACTCCTGCACGGCCTGCTGCAGCGGCAGCTCGATGTGCCACTCGTCGGCCAGCGTCTTCTGCAGGCCGTCGATGTCCCACTGCTCCTCGACCGACTCGGCAGGAACATACTGGCGCGCCAGGTCCAGGAAACAGCCCTCGCGCAAGGATGCAATCTGCGCCGACAGGTCCTGGGCGTCGAGGATCTCGTTGCGCTGCTGGTAGATCACCTTGCGCTGGTCATTGGACACGTCGTCGTACTCGAGCAGCTGCTTGCGCATGTCGAAGTTGCGCGCCTCGACCTTGCGCTGCGCGCTCTCGATGCTGCGCGTCACGATGCCGGCCTCGATCGCCTCGCCATCGGGCATCTTGAGCCGATCCATGATGGCGCGTACCCGGTCGCCGGCGAAGATGCGCATCAGCGCATCGTCCAGGCTCAGGTAGAAGCGGGAAGAGCCCGGGTCGCCCTGGCGGCCGGAACGCCCGCGCAGCTGGTTGTCGATGCGCCGCGATTCATGCCGCTCGGTGGCAATGATGCGCAGGCCACCATTGGCCGTCACCGCGTCGTGGTCCTTCTGCCACTGTGCGCGCAACTCCGCGATCTTCTGCGCACGCGCCGCATCGTCCAGCGACTCGTCGGCCTGCACGGCCTCCACCATCTTGTCTACGTTGCCGCCCAGCACGATGTCGGTCCCGCGACCGGCCATGTTGGTGGCAATGGTGATCATCCTGGGCCGGCCGGCCTGCGCGACGATGTCCGCTTCGCGTGCGTGCTGCTTGGCGTTGAGGACCTGGTGCGGGAGCTTTTCCTTGTCGAGCAGCTGGTCGATGATCTCGGAGTTCTCGATCGATGTCGTGCCCACCAGCACCGGCTGGCCGCGCTCGTAACACTCCCGGATATCCTGGATCGCCGCCGCGTATTTCTCCTGCGTCGTCTTGTAGACACGGTCGAGCTGGTCCTCGCGTTTGCTCGGGCGGTTGTGCGGAATGACGACAGTCTCGAGGCCGTAGATCTCCTGGAACTCGTAGGCCTCGGTGTCGGCCGTACCGGTCATGCCCGCCAGCTTGCCGTACAGGCGGAAATAGTTCTGGAACGTGATTGACGCCAGGGTCTGGTTTTCGGCCTGGATGGCCACGCCTTCCTTGGCCTCGACCGCCTGGTGCAGTCCGTCGCTCCAGCGCCGGCCCGACATCAACCGGCCGGTGAATTCGTCGACGATGACGATCTCGCCGTTTTGCACGACGTAGTGCTGGTCCTTGTGATACAGGTGCGCAGCCCGCAACGCGGCATACAGGTGGTGCATCAACGCGATGTTGGCCGGGTCGTACAGCGTCGCGCCCTTGGGCAGCAATCCGTGCTCCGCCAGGATGCGTTCGGCGTTCTCGTGCCCTTGCTCGGTGAGGACGATCTGCCGGCCCTTTTCGTCGATCGTGAAGTCGCCTGGCTTGGTCACGCCCTCGCCGGTACGCGCGTCGGCCTCGCCTTCCTGGACCGTCAGGTACGGCACGATCTTGTTGATCGCCACATACAGGGCGGTATGGTCTTCCGCCTGGCCGCTGATGATCAACGGGGTACGCGCCTCGTCGATCAGGATCGAGTCCACCTCGTCGACGATTGCGTAATTGAGTCCACGCTGCACCCGGTCCGCGACCTCGTACACCATGTTGTCGCGCAGATAGTCGAAGCCGAACTCGTTGTTCGTGCCGTAGGTGATGTCTGCCTTGTACGCAGCCTGCTTGTCCTCGCGCGGCATCTGCGGCAGGTTGACGCCGACGGTCAGGCCCAGGAAGTTGTACAGGCGCCCCATCCACTGCGCATCGCGGCCCGCCAGGTAATCGTTGACCGTCACCACATGCACGCCCTTGCCGGTGAGCGCGTTCAGGTAGACCGGCAATGTGGCTGTCAGCGTCTTGCCTTCGCCGGTACCCATCTCCGAGATCTTGCCATTGTGCAAGGCCATGCCACCGAGCATCTGCACATCGAAGTGGCGCATCTTCATGACACGCTTGGACGCTTCGCGCACGACACCAAATGCTTCCGGCAACAAGGCGTCGAGCGAGGTTCCTGCCGCCACGCGGCTCTTGAACTCATCCGTCTTCGCCCGCAGGGCTTCGTCACTCAAGCCTTCGAGCTCCGCCTCCATGGCATTGATGCGCTTGACCGTGGAGCGGTACTGCTTGAGAAGGCGGTCGTTTCGACTGCCGAAGATTTTTGTCAGGAAGTTGGTTGCCATGCGTGCACGCCCGACCGGCAAGCCATCGTTGGCCCACCGGGAGGCGCAATCCTTTTGTCAAACAGGATGGTAAGTGGGGTCGCCGCGGCCAAACACAAGCATCACGCCATGCCTGCCCTCAGGTAACCAAGCGGCGATTTTACCTGCGACCGGTCTTGGCCTTGACCGACCGGGACGTCGAGCCAGCACGCGCCGGCGCCGGGGCCGCCCGGCTCGCCTGTTGCAGCGCCACCAGCGAATCGCCGGCGGCCAGGAATTTCTGCGGATCCTGCGGCACGCCGCTGACCAGAACCTCGAAATGCAGATGGGCGCCGGTGGAGCGCCCGGTGGAGCCGACCGCCGCGATCTTCTGCCCGCGCCGCACGAGGTCGCCCTTCTTGACGAACACGGACGATGCATGGGCGTAGCGGGTCACCAGGTCGTTGCCATGGTCGATCTCCACCATGTTGCCGTACGCGGAGTGGTATTCCTGCACGACGACAATGCCACCGGCGGCCGCCAGAATCGGGGTTCCCTTGTCGGCCTGGAAATCGAGCCCGGTATGCAGCGCGGACCGCCCCGTGATCGGATCGATGCGCCAGCCGAAATTCGAGCCCAGGTTGCCATCGGCCAGCGGCTTTTGCGTGGGCACCATCATGTCGCGCATCTTCTGGTCGAACAGGCGCGACTCCAGCACGGTGAGCAGATCGGTGCGCTGCGCGGTCAGGCGATCCAGATCGGCCAGCGTGGCCTGCAGTTCGTCCACCGACAAGGGGCGACCGGTCACCAGCACACCACCTTGTCCCGGCTTGGCCTTGATGTCGCCGGCATTGATGCCGGCCAGGCCGGACACACGTTCACCCAGTGACTCGAGCTGGGTCAGCTTGGCCTGCATTTCGCCCAACTGGCGCGCCAGCACATCGAGGTTCTCGCGCATGAACTTGTCGCGCTGCTCGAACTCGTCCTGCACCACGAGGCGCACCAGAGCGCCGACCACCGGCCAGCGCTCGCGCGCGCCTTTGAGGAACACCCAGTGGTACATGGCGGCAGCCACCAGCATCAGGACCAGCGACGCCAGCAATGCCGACAGCACCAGCCGGGTCCCGGACAGATGCACTGCCTGGCGCTTGGCCAGCCATGGATCCGTGATAATCAAATGCATTGCAACCTCCATCGATCGAACGGTGCCATGGAACGCCGCTCCCAATCCGTAACCTTGCAGCAAGCCACCGAAGCCTCGCCCACCCTGGCGCGGCTGGCGCAGCTTGCGCGCGAATCGGTTGCGCGACTCACGGCGGTCCAGCCGCTGATTCCGGCCACCCTGCGTGGCGCGGTCAAAGCCGGGCCACTCGATGCAACCCAGTGGTGCCTGCTGCTCGACAACAATGCCGCCGCAGCCAAGATGCGCCAGTTGCTGCCGGCCCTGGAAGCCCACCTGCGTACCAAAGGCTGGGAAAGCCGCGCGATACGGCTCAAGGTACAGGATTCCCGGGCCCGTTGAAGCAGGCCATGGGTTTGATGCAGGTGGTGCCGATTGTCGGAATCGAACTGACGACCTACCGCTTACAAGGCGGTTGCTCTACCAACTGAGCTAAATCGGCACGGGGAAATTCTACAAGATCGATCCGGCGGTGCGTCTCGGGCCGCGATCGAGGCTCACTTGACGCGGGTGAGCTTGGGTCGCCTGGTGGGGCCGGAGGGATCGGGTTCGGGCTTGCCGCCCGCAGAACCGGGCACAGGCGAAGGCACGGATTCGACCAGCTTGACCTCGGTGTCGGCATGCGGCGTGCCGTCCTTGCCGGCGGACGCCGCGGCAACCGAAGGAGATGCAGACGCGGCGTCGGGCCCTGGTACCGCGGGCCGGGGAAAGGCCATGCCCTGTCCGTTCTCCCGCGCGTAGATCGCGATCACCCGGTCCACCGGAATCATGATCTCGCGCGCCTTGCCCGCGAAGCGGGCGCTGAAGGCCACGAATTCATTGCCGAGTTCCAGCCCGCTGGTCGCGTCGAAGCTGATGTTCAGGACGATCTCGCCATCCTTCACGTATTCGCGCGGCACTTGCACAGAGTCGTCGACCTGCACCGCCACGTACGGCGTCAACCCGTTGTCCGTGCACCACTCGTAGAGCGCGCGGATCAGGTAGGGGCGGGTCGAACTTGAGCTTTGGGCGTCGATCATCAGCGGGTGGACAACGGGTTACTTGCGCATGACCTTTTCCGACGGGGTCAGGGCCTCAATATACGCCGGTCGCGAGAAGATGCGCTCGGCGTACTTGAGCAGCGGTGCGGCATTCTTGCTCAGGTCGATGCCGTAGTAGTCCAGACGCCACAGCAGCGGTGCGATGGCCACGTCCAGCATCGAGAACCCTTCGCCCAGCATGTACTTGTTCTTCAGGAAGATCGGGGCAAGCTGGGTCAGCCGGTCGCGGATATGGGCACGCGCCTTC
The DNA here is from genome assembly GCA_027214345.1 of Comamonadaceae bacterium G21597-S1. Classification (GTDB taxonomy): domain Bacteria; phylum Pseudomonadota; class Gammaproteobacteria; order Burkholderiales; family Burkholderiaceae_C; genus CAISIP01. The sequence goes on along the minus strand of JAPWHR010000001.1, from coordinate 680,490 downwards.
TCCAGCAGCTTCTCGTTGCCCTTGGCCACGCGCGACTCCAGCGTGGACACATGCACGAACAGCTCCTTCTCGAAATTGAGCAGGAACAGGCGTACCCGCGCCCGGTCGACCGGATCACCGGGCATCAGTTGCGGATGCGGGAAACGTTCGTCGATGTATTCGTTGATGATGTTCGACTCGTACAGGATCAGGTCGCGCTCCACCAGGATCGGAACCTGCCCGTACGGATTCATCACATTGATGTCTTCCGGTTTGTTGTAGAGGTCGACGTCCCGGATCTCGAAATCCATCCCCTTTTCGAACAGCACAAACCGGCAACGGTGGGAAAACGGGCAGGTGGTTCCTGAATACAGCACCATCATGGTGGGAGCTCCTCAAAATCAAAACACAGTCTCGGGCTCGGCTGGAACCTCGCCAGCACACCGCCGAAACGAAAAAGAGTGGGATGCATCTTGGCAAACCCACTCTGAAAACACAAGCCACGCACGCACGGACGTGGCCTGGACTCCTGGCGCCTTACTTGACGTCCTTCCAGTAAGCCGCGTTCAGACGCCAGGTGACGACGGTGAGCAGGCCCAGGAACAACAGGACCCAGACACCCACACGCTTGCGCGTGTTCTGCGCCGGCTCGGCCATCCACTGCAGGTAATTCACCAGATCGCCCATGGCCTGGTCGTATTGCACCTGGGTCATCGTGCCCGGCGTCAGCTGCTGCCAACCCTTGAAGACCTGCACCTCGTGGCCATGCTCGGTCTTCGTTTCATACACCGGCGTACGCGTACCCTGCAACTGCCACAACACATGCGGCATGCCCACGTTGGGGAATGCCAGGTTGTTCCAGCCGGTTGCCTTGGTCGCGTCGGGGTAATACGTGCGCAGGTATGTATAGAGATAGTCGGCCCCGGTGCCCTGGCCAGCCGCCGAACGCGAACGGGCGATCACGGTCAGGTCCGGCGGATTGGCACCAAACCATTCCTTGGCTTCCTTCGGATCGATTGCCGCCACCATCGTGTCGCCGACCTTCTCGGTCGTGAACAACAGGTTGTCCTTGATCTGCTCCACGGTCAGGCCGATGTCGGTCAGCCGGTTGTAGCGCATGAAGGCCGCCGAATGGCAGTTCAGGCAGTAGTTGACGAAGAGCTTGGCCCCGTTTTGCAACGCAACGAGGTCATTCGTCTTGTCGGGTGCCTTGTCCCAGGCGATTCCGCCACCAGCGGCATGGGCGGTACCCGCCATCACGCCGACCGATGCCACGATGGCCCAAATAGCCTTGTTGAAGATGGAAGCTGTTTTCATTGTGGTTTTCTCCCGCTCTGTCAGTGGGCAGCGAAGGTCACGCGATCAGGCACGGGCTTGGGCTCGCCCAGTCTGCTCCACCACGGCATCAGCAGGAAGAATCCGAAATAGAACAAGGTACCAAACTGCGAGACGCGTTCGCCGATCGGCGACGGCGGCTGCACGCCCAGGTAGGCCAGCACGATGAAGTTGAGCACGAACACTGCGTACAGGTACTTGTGCCAGCTCGGACGGTAACGGATCGACTTGACCGGGCTGAAGTCCAGCCAGGGCAGGAAGAACAGGATGATGACGGCGCCGCCCATCACGACCACGCCCCAGAACTTGGCGTCGATGCTGAGCATCATCGCGGTGACCGCCAGAGCCCCGACGATCACGACCGGCTTGAGGAAGGACGGCATCTTGACCTTGAACACCAGCAAGGCGGCACCGGCCAGCACCGAGGCGATCAAGGCATACATCATCTCGTCCGTGATGGCACGCAGCATCGAGTAATACGGCGTGAAGTACCAGACCGGCGCAATGTGCAGCGGCGTCTTCAGCGGATCGGCCGGGATGAAGTTGTTGTATTCGAGGAAGTAGCCACCGAACTCCGGCGCGAAGAACACGATGGCGCTGAACACCATCAGGAACATGCTCACCGCGAAGATGTCGTGCACCGTGTAGTACGGATGGAACGGGATGCCGTCGAGCGGGATGCCGTTCTTGTCCTTGTTGGCCTTGATCTCGATGCCGTCCGGGTTGTTGGAGCCCACCTCGTGCAGCGCGATGATGTGCGCCACGACCAGGCCCAGCAGCACCAGCGGGACCGCGATCACGTGGAAGCTGAAGAAGCGGTTCAGCGTGGCATCGCCCACCACGTAGTCACCGCGGATCAGCAGCGCGAGGTCGGGACCGACGAAAGGAATCGCGGCGAACAGGTTCACGATCACCTGGGCGCCCCAGTAGCTCATCTGGCCCCACGGCAGCAGATAACCCATGAAGGCCTCGGCCATCAGGCACAGGAAGATCGCGCAGCCGAACACCCAGATCAGCTCGCGCGGCTTGCGGTAGCTGCCGTAGATCAGGCCGCGGAACATGTGCAGGTAGACCACGACGAAGAACGCCGAGGCACCGGTGGAATGCATGTAGCGCACCAGCCAGCCCCAGGGCACGTCGCGCATGATGTATTCGACCGAGCCGAAGGCCAGCGCAGCGTCCGGCTTGTAGTGCATCACCAGGAAGATGCCGGTAACGATCTGGATCACCAGCACCAGCATCGCCAGCGAGCCGAAGATGTACCAGAAGTTGAAGTTCTTGGGCGCGTAGTACTCGCCCATGTGCTCGTTGTAGAGCTTGGACAACGGGAAGCGGTTGTCGACCCAGTTCAGCAACTTGGCCGACGCTGGTGCGTTGGGGGAAATCTCTTTCATCTCAGCCACGTTGTACTCCGGTGCAGATGCGGTTCGTCATGGGGTCAGGCCTTCTTGTCTTCACCGATCAGCAACTTGTTGTCGGACAAGTACATGTGCGGGGGCACTTCCAGGTTGTCGGGAGCCGGTTTGTTCTTGTAGACACGACCCGCGAGGTCGAAGGTGGAACCGTGGCAGGGGCAGAAGAATCCGCCTTTCCAGTCGTCCGGTAGCGATGGCTGGGCGCCGGTCTGGAATCGGTCCGACGGCGAGCAGCCCAGGTGGGTGCAGATGCCCACCACGACCAGCACCTCGGGCTTGATCGAGCGCATTTCGTTGCGCGCGTACTCCGGCGTGAACTCGTCCGGCTTGCGCTCGGACTTCGGGTCCGCGAGCTGCGGGTCCAGGGACGGCAGGGCAGCGACCTGCTCGGGGGTGCGGCGCATGATCCAGACCGGTTTGCCGCGCCATTCGACGGTCATCTTCTCACCCGGCTTGAGCGACGAGATGTCGGCTTCCACGGCGGCTCCGGCGGCCTTGGCACGCTCGGATGGCTCGAAACTGCGGATGAAAGGGACGGCTGTAAATGCGCCGCCGACAGCTCCAACACAGCTGGACGCGATGATCCACGTCCGCTTGCTGTTGTCGACTGGGGTGTCACTCATGGGAATCCTCAATGAAAACATCGCTCTTGGGTCAGCGCGGGATTGTAGCTGACCGTCTCCCCGGCCTGATCGATGGTCTTGGCACCTCGGCGAGCCGCGGGGACCCCATTGTCGCCGCCAAATCCTTTACATTCGACCCCGGACATTGCCCGTACACTGCCGGCTGACCAACAATCACCAGGAGAAAGTCCCATGAGCATGATGTCCGAGTTCAAGGAATTCGCCCTCAAAGGCAACGTCATGGATCTGGCCGTCGGTGTCATCATCGGCGCTGCATTCGGAAAGATCGTCGACTCGATGGTCAACGACCTGATCATGCCGCTGGTCGGCGCCGTGATCGGCAACGTCGATTTCTCGAGCATGTACGTGATACTGGGCCAGGTGCCCGAAGGTGTCGGCGCCGGCCTCGCCGACCTGAAGAAAGCCGGCGTGCCCGTGTTCGCCTACGGCAACTTCCTGACCATCGCCGTGAACTTCGTCATTCTCGCGTTCATCATCTTCATGATGGTCAAGCAGATGAACCGCCTCAAGCGCGAAGCGCCCCCGCCGCCGCCCGCACCGGCCGTGACCCCGGAAGACATCCTGCTGCTGCGCCAGATTCGTGACAGCCTGAAGAAATAGACACCTGCGGCCCGGCAACGGGCCAGGTCAAGGTTCGCCGCCGGCCCGGTGGCCAGAACGACCCAGCCGCCGATGTCAACCGGCCGGCGCAGCCTGCGGCGGCGATGCGACGAGATCCCGGGCCATGCGAATGGCCTGCATCAGGCTGGCCGCGTCGGCGCTTGCGGTGCCGGCAATGTCGAATGCGGTTCCATGATCCGGGCTGGTACGCACCAGCGGCAAGCCCAGGGTCACGTTGACACCCTTGTCGACCCCGAGATATTTCACCGGAATCAGTCCCTGGTCGTGGTACATCGCGACCACCACATCGAATTCGCCACGTCCGCCCGGCCGCGCACGGGCCCGCATGAAGACCGTGTCGGGCGCCACGGGACCCGACACGTCCAGTCCCTGCGCGCGTGCGGCCTCGATCGCCGGAACGATGGCATCGATCTCTTCGGTGCCGAACAAGCCGCCCTCGCCCGCGTGCGGATTCAGGCCCGCCACGGCGATCCGCGGCCGGCGCCCCAGCATGGCAGCCAAGGCACGGTCGGTGATCAACAGCGTCTGCAGTACCTGTGCACGGGTCACGGCGTCGATGGCCTGGCGCAACGAGACATGGATGCTCACCAGCACCGTGCGCAGTTCGTCGTTGGCCAGCATCATGCGCACCGGAAGCTCGGAGACCGCCACACCGCCCGCCAGTGCCGCGCGGTGCTGCAGCATCTCGGTATGACCGGGGAACTGGTTGTACGGCATGCCGGCCGCCGCCAGCGATTCCTTGTGCAATGGAGCCGTCACCAGCGCGGCGATGTCGCCGCGCAAGGCCGCGTCCGCAGCCCAGACGACACTTTCGGCGGCCATGCGGCCGGCCACGGCACTGACCGCACCCAGCGCAACCCGTTCCCGGTCGGTGGTGACCTGCAACACCGGGATGCAGCGCGGCGGCGTCGTGCAGGCCTCGGACACCGCGTCGATCTCGGCGACCGCAAGTGCCACGCGCCCGCGTCCGGCGATGCACTGCGCAGCCCGCCGCAGGGTGGCCACGTCGCCCGCGACGAAACAGCCGCGAGCCAGTTCCGGCGCATCGCGAAACACCTTGGCGACGATCTCGGGGCCGATCCCGGCCGGGTCGCCCATGGTGATGGCCAGTGGTTTTTCCATATGCGAATCAGGCCGGGTTGTCGATGTCGATGAACGCATGCACCAGCGACAGCTGCGCCGCCACATGGCCGGCCAGCGCCGGCGCGCCGTAGCGCTCGCTGGCATGGTGACCACAGGCCAGGAAGGCCACGCCGCATTCGCGCGCGTAATGCGCCTGCGGCTCGGAGATCTCCCCGGTGATGAACACATCGGCGCCGGCGGCGATGGCAGCCTCGAAGTAGCCCTGGGCACCACCGGTACACCAGGCGATACGCCGCAGCGCCCTTCCGTCCCCCGGCACCACCGTGACCGGACGCTGCAACACCGCCTCGACATGCCGGCCCAGTTCGGCCGCATCGGCAAAGGCGCCCCCATCGATGCGTTCTCCGAGAAAGCCGAGCTCCTGTTCGCCGAACCGCGCGCCGGCGCTCAGCCCCAGCCGCAAGCCGAGCTGGGCGTTGTTGCCCCACTGCGGATGGGCGTCAAGCGGCAGGTGATAGGCGAACAGGTTGATGTCATGCGTCAGCAATAGCGCCAGGCGCTGCTTCATCCAGCCCGTGACCCGGCCGTCCTGCCCGCGCCAGAACAGACCATGGTGCACGAACAACGCGTCGGCGCCACTGTCGGCCGCCGCCTGGATCAGCGCCAGGCTGGCGGTCACGCCCGAGACGATCTTGCGGATGTCGGATCGACCCTCGACCTGCAGGCCGTTGGGCCCGTAGTCCCGGAACCGCTCCGGTTGCAGCAGTGCATCGAAGGTCTGCGCGAGAACGAGTCGACTGGTCATGGCAATCCTGGCACCTTGGACGATCGCCGGCATCGCGGCACCGCAGGCGTGCGGGGCGAGCCGGGCCCGGCCATTGTCGGCCATTTGCACATGGCGCTCAGCCGACCTCGAGGTCGCAGTCGCAACCGGCATCCAGTGCGATCGAGCGCCGGGCCAGCGCGGCCAGCAGCGGCGCCAGGGGCACGGCGAGTCGGCGCAACCGGCGCGGCAGCCGATCGGCCAGCACCTGCCCGGGCTGCACGATCGCACCACACCGGTACATCGCCTGGGCGGCATCCCAGCGCAAGGCCGAACAAGCGCCATGGCGCTGTCCGCTCAACACCACGCCGACCGGACACGGCTGGTCGAGGCAACACACGCCGCAGCCATTGCAGGGACGACCGAACGCGGGCTTGGGAGGAGCCAGGGGTTCGATGTGGATGGTCTTGTACGCGCTGCGCATCGGAGCCGACGATTGTGCCGTGCCGTGCCGTGCCGTGCCGTGCCGTGCCGTGCCGGGACGGTGGGCGGGCCGGCGGCAGGCAATGGGTCCGCACGCCAAGCAGGGTGCACGACCTACAATTTGCAAATGAAACGCCTGTGGCTCCTCTTCGCGCAGACCGCGACCGTCCTGCTGGCCGCCTATTTCGTCGTAGGAACACTCCAGCCCCAGTGGCTGGGCAGATCCGCGACCGGCACCAGCACCGTCACCCTGATCCAGGCACCGACGCCGGCGCCGGACGCCGTGCCGGCCGGCAGCTTCCGGATGGCGGCGCTCAAGGCAGCCTCTGCCGTGGTCAGCATCAATACCAGCAAGGCGGCCAGCCGCGATCCGCGCAGCAACGATCCCTGGTTCCGGTTCTTCTTCGGCGACCAGGACCAGGAACCACGCGCCGGCCTGGGCAGCGGCGTGATCGTCAGCCCCGACGGCTACATCCTGACGAACAACCACGTGGTCGAGGGTGCCGACGAGATCGAGGTGATTCTCAACGACAGCCGCAAGGCACTGGCCAAGGTGATCGGCACCGATCCGGAGACCGACCTGGCCGTGCTCAAGATCGAACTGGACAAATTGCCGGTGGTCGTGATCGGCAATTCGGACGCGGCCCAGGTGGGTGACCAGGTGCTGGCCATCGGCAACCCCTTCGGTGTCGGGCAGACCGTCACCGGCGGCATCATCAGTGCGCTGGGTCGCAACCAGCTGGGCATCAACACCTTCGAGAACTTCATCCAGACCGATGCGGCGATCAACCCCGGCAATTCCGGTGGCGCGCTGGTGGACACCCAGGGCCACCTGCTGGGCATCAATACCGCGATCTATTCGCGCTCCGGTGGCAGCATGGGTATCGGATTCGCGATCCCGATGTCGACCGCCCGACTGGTGATGGACGGCCTGGTCAAGGATGGAACCGTGACCCGCGGCTGGATCGGCGTCGAGCCCAACGACCTCTCGCCCGAGCTGGCGGAGACCTTCGGCGTCAAGGCGCGCGAAGGTGTCATCATCACCGGGGTGCTGCAGAACGGCCCCGCCGCGCAGGCCGGCATCCGGCCCGGCGACGTGATCATCGCCGTAGCCGACAACGAGGTCCGCAACGTGTCGGAGCTGTTGACCCGGGTCGCCGGCCTGAAACCCGGCCAGTCATCGCGCTTCAGCATACAGCGTCAGGACGCGCAACTCGAGATCGACGTCGTGCCGGGGGTGCGGCCCAAGCCGCGCCGCGTCCCGCGCTGACGCCCGCGCGCGGTTCAGGTCTTGGGCGGCTGGTCTTCGGACTTTTCGCCGTCGTCGTCCGAGGGCTCCTCCGACTTCGTGTTCTTGATGAACCACGAGGCGGCAAAGATGCCCGCCTCGTAGAGCAGGCACATCGGCACCGCCAGCGCGAGCTGCGAGATCACGTCGGGCGGCGTGATCACGGCGGCGATCACGAACGACAAAACGATGAAGTAGCCGCGGAACTCCTTCATCTTGTCGATGCTGACGATGTTCATGCGCGCCAGCAGCACGACGACGATGGGAACCTGGAAGGCCACGCCGAAGGCGATGTACAGACCCAGGATGGCCTCGACATAGGAAGCGATGTCCGGTGTTGCGGCCACGCTGGCCGGCGTCACGGCCTGGATGAACGCGAACATCTTGTCGAGCACGAACAACTGCACGAAACCGATGCCGCCATACGCCAGTGCGCTGCCGAAAAAGATCAGCGGAACCGCCAGTCGTTTCTCGTGGCTGTACAGACCCGGCGCGACGAAGGCCCACAACTGGTACATCAGCCACGGCAAAGCCAGCAACACGCCGGCCATCATCAGGACCTTGAGCGGCACAAAGAAGGGCGAGAACACCCCCACTGCGATCAGCTTGGCGCCCGGCGGCATATGGGCGCGTATCGGTTCGGCGATCAGGTCGATCAGACCGCTCGGGCTGGGCCAGATGGCCAGCAGAATCATGGCCACCACCAAACCCGCCATGCTGTAGATCAGGCGGTCCCGCAACTCCACGAGGTGTTGCACGAATGGCTGCTCGGTACCTGCGAGTTCGTCTTCTTTGTTGGTCGAGTCAGTCATCGTGTCGTATGGAGCCCGCACCCGCCGGCACACCCGTGCGCAGTGTCAGGCGGGCACCTGTGGTCAGTCGCTTTTTTTCGGCCGGAACCGGGCCACCCGCGCCGCACCGGACAAGGCGCGGGTACGAATGCCGTTGCGTGCCTTGTACCAGTTCGGCGTGGCACCTTGCTTGATGCGCCAGCGCTTGTTCGGATGGCGATAGGCCGGGTAACTCGTCGGCATCTCGTATCCGGAGCCGGTCTGGGAATTGTCATCCATGCGCGTGGCATCGGCCCAGGACTTCTCGATCTCGCTGGCATTGCTCTGGATCGTGTTCTCCATGTCCTTGGCCGCCTCGGTGACCGACTCCTTCATCTTCTTGAGCTCGTCGAGCTCCATGGAGCGGCTGACCTCTGCCTTGACGTCGGACACGTAGCGCTGGGCCTTGCCCATCAGCGTGCCGACGGTGCGCGCCACGCGCGGCAACTTCTCGGGGCCGATGACGATCAGCGCCACGACGCCGATCAGCGCCATCTTGGAAATGCCAAGGTCGATCACGAGGTCTTATCCGAACGCTCAGGACTTCTGCTTGGCTTCCACGTCGATGGTGGTCTTTTCGGACGGTTTGCCGCTGTTGGAGACCTGCGACGGCGCTTCGGCCGCCTTGTCGTCGGCCGAAGCGGTGCCATCCTTCATGCCGTCCTTGAAACCCTTGACCGCGCCGCCCAGGTCGCTGCCCATGTTCTTGAGCTTCTTGGTGCCGAACACCATGACGACGATCAGCAGCACGATCAGCCAGTGCCAGATAGAAAACGAACCCATGTGAAACTCCTGTGCAATTAGCCGAATTCTAGACCCCCGGGCCCCCGTTACACGGAAAGCCCCCGTCGATCAACCCCGCAACCAGGGGCGTGGCCCGCCCATCACGTGCACATGCAGGTGGTGGACTTCCTGCCCGCCTTCGGCGCCGGTGTTGCTGACGACGCGAAAACCACCCTCCGGATAGGGCCGACAGCCCTCCTGCAAGGCCAGTTTGGGAGCCAGCGTCATCATGTGGCCCATCAGTCCCGCATGCTCCGGCCCGAGTTGCGCGAACGACGGAATATGCTGCTTCGGGACCATCAGGAAATGCACAGGCGCCCAGGGGTGAATATCGTGAAAGACGTAGACCTGCTCGTCCTCATGCACCTTGCGCGAAGGAATCTGCCCCTGCACGATCTTGCAGAACAGGCAATCGGGATCATGTGCCACGTCTCGCTCTCCCATCTCAGGCGCCCACCGCCTGGTTGTTGTTCATCGCCACCATACCCTTGACGATCCGATACAGGAACCAGATCGACACCAGCAACCATGCCAGCACGCCCGGCATGATGAAAAGCAGGAACAGCGGGGCGGTCAGCAGGTACAACACGCCGGCCATGATCACCGAGCGAATGCGCCAGGAAAAATGCGAGGCCTGCCAGGTGCCCTCGGCCTCCGGCCGTTTGACGAGATCGATCACCAGCGCCACGACCAGCAACAATGCGCCGGCCTGGGCCCCTGGCACGATGGCGCCGACCGCGACGATCAGGTGCAGGACATAACTCAACCACCCGACGGACTTCAGCGCCTGCGCCTGTTCCTCGCCCTTGGGTACGACATCGATCACATCATCGGGCATGGTGCTCCTCCCGGTTGGCGGCCCGCTCACGAGCCTTCGCGCGCAATCGCCTTGCGCAGGGCTTTTTCCTCGATACCGCTGGTGCCTTCGCGCTTGCGCAGCTCGGCCAGCACGTCCGCGGGACGCAAGCCGTAATGCGCCAGCGCCACCAGGCAATGGAACCACAGGTCGGCCATCTCGCCCACCAGCCGCTGGCGGCCGACATCGATGCCGGTGCCGGTGTGCAGCGCGAGGTCGAGGTCCTTGGCGGCCATCACGGCCTCGGTCGACTCTTCGCCGATCTTCTTGAGGAAGGCGTCCGGCCCGCGGTGCAGCAGGCGTGCGACATAACTTGCGTCGGGGTCGCCGCCCCGGTCCGGACGGCGGCTCTCGATGATGGTCGACAGGCGCGACAACACCGCGTTCAGGTCGCTGGCGTCGGAAGTGGAATCGCTCATGGACATTTACTTGTAGATCGATTGCGGATCTTTCAATACCGCATCGGTGATTTCCCAGTTGCGCTGGTCGCCCTGGCCTTCCAGACGCTGAAAAAAGCAGCTATGGCGGCCGGTGTGGCAGGCGATGCCCGGCTCATGGCCGGTCTGTGTCACCTGCAGCAGCACGACGTCATTGTCGCAATCGAGCCGGATGTCGTGCACCTGCTGGACGTGCCCGGACTCCTCGCCCTTGAACCACAGGCGCTGGCGCGAGCGGCTGAAATACACGGCACGGCCGGACTCGGCCGTCTGCTGCAACGCCTGCCGGTCCATCCACGCGAACATCAGCACGTCGCCAGTTCCCCGCTCCTGGGCGATCACCGGCACCAGGCCCGCAGCGTCCCACTTGATTTGATCCAACCATGTCATGGCCCTATTGTCGGCCATGCATGCACGGCTTGCCGCGGACCGAGCGGCACATCTGCCGGCAACCGCTCAGATGCGGACTGCGATGCCGCGGCTGCCCAGGTGCTGCTTGGCCTGCAACACGCTGAACTCGCCGTAGTGGAAGATGCTGGCCGCCAGCACGGCGTCCGCGCCACCGATCGTGATGCCGTCGGCGAGATGGTCCAGGTTGCCGACCCCTCCCGAGGCAATGACCGGAATACCGACCGCGTCGCTGACCGCGCGCGTCAGGCCCAGGTCGAATCCGGACTTGGTGCCGTCACGGTCCATGCTGGTGAGCAGGATCTCGCCCGCGCCGCGCCGCGCCATCTCGACGGCCCAGGCCAATGCGTCCAGGCCGGTATTGGTGCGGCCACCATGGCTGTAGACATCCCAGCCCGGTCCGATCGGCGCGCCGTCGGCGCCCGCTCGCTGCTCGTCGCTCGGCTGGCGGCGCTTGGCGTCGATGGCCACGACGATGCACTGCGAGCCGTACTTGCCCGACACCTCGTCGATCAGGTCCGGGCGCGCAATGGCGGCGGAATTGAAGCTGGTCTTGTCGGCACCGGCGTTGAGCAGGCGGCGCACGTCCTCGACGCTGCGCACACCTCCGCCCACCGTCAGCGGGATGAACACCTGGCTGGCGACGTCCTCGACGATGTGCAGGATCAGGTCGCGCCCGTCGCTGGTGGCCGTGATGTCCAGGAAGGTGAGTTCGTCCGCACCCTGCTCGTTGTAGCGCGCGGCGATCTCGACCGGGTCGCCGGCGTCGCGCAGCTCGACGAAATTGACCCCCTTGACGACGCGCCCGCCGGTGACGTCCAGGCAAGGAATGATGCGCTTGGCCAGCATCGGACGCGGTGCTCGACCGGCGTCAGCCGTTGAGCTCGTCGGCACGCGCCTGGGCCGCGGCAAAATCGAGCTCGCCGCTGTAGATGGCCCGTCCGCAGATCACACCCTCGACACCCTCGCTCTCGACATCGCACAAGGCCTCGATATCGGCCATGTTGCTCAGGCCGCCCGATGCGATGACCGGAATCGTCAAGGCCTGCGCCAGCTTGACGGTGGCCTCGACATTGATGCCGGACAACATGCCGTCGCGCCCGATGTCGGTATAGATGATGGATTCGACACCGTAGTCCTCGAATTTCTTGCCCAGGTCGACGACGTCGTGGCGCGTGAGCTTGCTCCAGCCATCGGTGGCGATCTTGCCGTCCTTGGCATCGAGTCCGACGATGATGTGGCCGCCGAATGCCGTGCAGGCATCCTGCAGGAAACCGGGGTTTTTGACCGCGGCCGTGCCGATGATGACGTAGCGCAGACCGGCGTCCAGGTACCGTTCGATGGTGTCGAGGTCGCGGATGCCGCCACCGAGCTGCACGTCCACTTCGCTGCCGACATCCTTCAGGATGCGCCGGATCGCGAGCTCGTTCTTGGGATGCCCGGCAAACGCGCCGTTGAGATCGACCAGATGCAGCCGGCGCGCCCCCTTGGTGACCCAACTGCGCGCCATCACCGGCGGATCCTCACCGAAGATGGTGGACTGTTCCATGTCGCCTTGCTTGAGGCGAACGCAATGGCCGTCTTTCAGGTCGATGGCGGGGATGAGCAGCATGGTGCGCGATGGCTGGGGGAAAGAAAATCAGGGCTTCCAGCGAAGGAAGTTTCGGTAAAGCGCAAGGCCTTGATCAGCACTCTTCTCTGGATGGAACTGGGTTGCAAAAATATTATCGCGTGCAACCGCTGCCGTAAAGCGCCCGCCATAGTCCGCTTCGCCCACGCTGTGGCGCGCATCCGACGGTCTGGCGTAATAACTGTGCACGAAATAGTAGTGGCTGGCGTCGGCGATGCCGCGCCACAAGGCATGCACCGGCCCGCCATGCCCCATCTGGAAGACCTGGTTCCAGCCCATTTGCGGTACCTTGAATCGGCTGCCATCGGCCTGCACGCGGCCTTGCAGCTCGAAACGCAGGACCCGCCCCGGAATCAGGCCGAGCCCGTCGGTGCCGCGCCCGTCGTCGCCGCGCCGGCCTTCCTGGCTGTGGTCCAGCAACATCTGCATGCCCACGCACACGCCGAACAATGGCTTGTTGCGGGCCGCATCGAGCACCGTTTCGAGCAGGCCGGAGTCGCGCAATTCGCGCACGCAGTCCGCGATGGCGCCTTGGCCGGGCAACACCACCCGCTCCGCAGCCCGGATCAGTTCCGGATCGGAGGTGATGAACACCTGATGTCCGTCTCCGGCGGCGGCCACCTGCACCGCGTTGGCCACCGAGCGCAGATTGCCCATGCCGTAGTCGACGACGGCCACCGACTTGTTATGTACGGATCCCATGGACGGTGAAGGAAGAAGGTTGGCGGTTGGAGCGGATGTCGCGTCGGGCGGGGCGGCGAGGCCCTGCGATGCATGGCGGGGTCAGAGCGAGCCCTTGGTCGAGGCGATCGTGCCGGCTGCGCGAGGATCGACCTCGACCGCCTGGCGCAGGGCGCGGGCAAACGCCTTGAACACGGTCTCGCACTGGTGGTGGGCGTTGTCGCCCCGCAGATTGTCGATGTGCAGCGTCACGAACGCATGGTTGACGAAGCCCTGGAAGAACTCGTGCGCCAGTTGGCTGTCGAAGGTGCCAATCATGCCGCTGGTGAACGGCACCTGCATGACCAGGCCCGGGCGGCCGGAAAAATCGATCACCACCCGGCTCAGCGCCTCGTCCAGCGGCACATAGGCATGGCCGAAGCGGCGGATGCCCTTGCGATCGCCCAGGGCCTTGTGCACGGCCTGGCCAAGCGTGATGCCGACATCCTCGACCGTGTGGTGCCCGTCGATATGCAGGTCGCCATCGGCCTGGATGTCCAGGTCCACCAGCGCATGGCGGGCGATCTGGTCGAGCATGTGATCGAAGAAGCCGATACCGGTATGCAGCTTCGAGCGGCCACTGCCGTCCAGTGCGAGCCGCACCGTGATGCGGGTCTCGGCGGTGTTGCGGGTGACTTCGGCGGCACGGGGTGCCCCGGCGGTCGTGTGGAGGTCGGTCGTCATAGGCATTCCTTCAGGGCGGCCAGCATGGCACGATTCTCCGCGGCCAGGCCGACGGTCAGCCGCAGGCAATTGGACAGCATCGGGTGCAGGCCGGACACATTCTTGATCAGCACGCCGCGGGCACGCATGCCGGCGAACACTCGGGCGGCGGCGGCGCTACCCCCCTGCGGGTCGGCCGGCAGGCGCAGCAGGATCATGTTGGCATCGCTGCGATATGCCCGCACGCCGGGCAAGGCGGCCAGTTGCTCGAGCAGCCAGCCGCGCTGCGCGACGATATCGCGCGCCTGCACGGCAAAGGTGTCGCTGTGCTCGAGCGCGAACAGGCCGCATTCGGCATTGAGCACGGAAATGTTGTAGGGCGGGCGCACCTTGTCCACCTCGGCAATCAGCGCCTGCGGTCCGATGAGGTAACCGATGCGCACGCCGGCCAGGCCGAACTTGCTCATCGTACGCATCAGCAGCACATGCGAATGCGTGTGCAGGCGATCGATGTAGCTGCGTCCGGCAAAGGGCTGGTAGGCCTCGTCGATCACGACGAAACCGGGCGCGGCCTCCACGATCGACTCGATGGCCGCATCGTCCCACAGGTTCGCGGTCGGGTTGTTCGGATACGCCAGGTAGACGATGGACGGCTGGTGTTCGGCGATGGCCCGCAGCATGGCAGCCGGATCGAGCTCGAAGTCGTCGGTCAGGGGCACGCCGACGAAGCGCAGTCCCTGCAACTGCGCGCTCATCGCGTACATGACGAACCCCGGCTCGGGTGCCAGGATCGAGGCGCCGGGCACGTCGCAGGCCAGGGCCAGCAGGGAGATGAGTTCGTCGGAGCCGTTGCCCAGCATCAGGTCGAAGCCGTCGGGCACCTGCGCATGGGTCTTGAGGGCCTGGCGCAGGTCTTGCACGCGCGCACCCGGATACCGGTTCAAGGCAAGCGCACCCAGGCGCCGCCCGAGTTCATGCTGTAGCGCTTCGGGCAGACGATGGGGGTTCTCCATTGCGTCGAGCTTGAGCAGTCCGGTCGAATCCTGGACCGCATAGGCATGCATGGATGCCACGTCCTGGCGGACATGACGGGCGATTCGCTCGCGCAAACGGGTATCGGGCTGGGTCATGTTGTTGTCGGTTATCGCCGCACCTGTGTGCGCACGCGGATCCATCGATGGACGGGCAGGTCAGCACGCATAGGCGTTGACCAGCGCGTTGACCAGCACCAGCTGCACTGGCATGTCGGCCTCGTACAGGCCTGCATTGCGCCGAAGCTCCCCGTCGAACAGGGGCTTGGCCATGCGGGGTTCGAGCCGCCGGCCGTTGAGGCACATCAAGGGCTTGGCTCCCGCGCGCACGGCGAAGGCGTGGGCTTCGAGCGCGCCCTCCATGGCGCCGACCAGGTAGTACTGCACATAGGCCTCGCCATGGTCCTTGTCGGTCGCCTCGAGCGTGCGCAATTCGCGGATGCTGATCGCACTTGACTGGCCCGCGAGCACGAGCAGCACGCAAGCCGCCAGCATCCGGCGCAGCGACCACCTGCCGCGCCAGCCCGATGTCCCGGTCGTCGTCGCCATGCTCATTCCAGTCTCATTTCGGCTGCCATCGCGTGGGCCTGCAGGCCTTCGCCACGGGCCAGCACCGAGGCGACCTTGCCCAGCGACTGCGCGCCGGCTGCGCTGACCTCGATCAGGCTGCTGCGCTTCTGGAAATCGTAGACGCCCAAGGGACTGGAGAACCGGGCCGTTGCGCCGGTGGGCAATACATGGTTGGGGCCGGCGCAGTAGTCGCCCAGGCTCTCGCTGGTATACGCGCCCAGGAAGATCGCGCCGGCATGGCGCAGCAGCGGCTCCCAGCGATGCGGTTCGTCGCTGCTGACCTCGAGGTGTTCGGGCGCCACCTGGTTGCTGATCGCACAGGCTTCTTCCATCGAGCGGGTCTGCACCAGCACGCCGCGCCCGTTCAGGCTGGCCGCGATCGTCTCGCGCCGCGCCATCTGTGGCAACAGGCGGTCGATCTCGGCCTGCACGCGATCGATGTAGGCCGCGTCCGGGCACAGCAGGATGCTTTGCGCCATCTCGTCGTGTTCGGCCTGGCTGAACAGATCCATGGCCACCCAGTCCGGTGGGGCGGACCCATCGGCCAGTACCAGGATTTCGCTCGGCCCGGCAATCATGTCGATGCCGACCACACCGAACACCCGGCGCTTGGCTGCCGCCACGTAGGCATTGCCGGGGCCGGTGATCTTGTCCACCCGGGGCACGGTCGCCGTGCCATAGGCCAATGCCGCCACGGCCTGCGCGCCGCCGATGGTGAACACCCGCGACACGCCGGCCACATGCGCGGCCGCCAGTACCAGCGGGTTGCGTTCACCCAGGCCGGTGCCGGAATCCTTGCCGGCCGGTGTCGGCACCACCATGACGATTTGCGGCACGCCGGCCACATGCGCCGGAATCGCGTTCATCAGCACCGAAGACGGATAGGCGGCCTTGCCGCCCGGCACGTAGATGCCGACACGATCGAGTGGCGTCACCTTCTGCCCCAGCAGCGATCCGTGTTCGTCGCGGTAGCTCCAGCTCTCGCCGCTGGCCTGCTTCTGGGCCTGGTGGTAGCGGCGGATCCGGTCGGCGGCGAACAGCAAGGCTTCCCGCTGCTCGGCCGGAATCTGCGCAAAAGCAGCCTCGAGTTCACCCGCGCCGAGTTCGAGCTGGGCCATGGTCGCGCCGCGCACACCGTCGAAGCGCTCGGTGTATTCGAGCACCGCCGCATCACCGCGCTGCTGCACGTCGGCCAGGATGGATGCCACCCGTTCCTCGATGGCGGCATCGGTACTGCTGGACCAGAACAGGCGCGCGCGAAATGCCGCCTCGAACCCGGCGTCGGCCGTGGACAGGCGCAGCGGACGTGCGGATGCCGTCATCGAACACGCTCCACGCCGTGCGCGGCGCAAGACACCGTGCAAGCAGCCCCGACGCTCATGCCTTGACCTCCATGCGGCGCTGGACCGCGCCGTTGAAGGCGTCGATGATGCGCCGGATCGGCGCCTGCTTCAGCTTGAGCGCGGCCTGGTTGACGACCAGGCGCGAACTGATGTCCATGATGTGCTCGACCTCGACCAGATGGTTGGCACGCAAGGTGCCGCCGGTCGACACGAGGTCGACGATGGCGTCGGCCAACCCGGTCAACGGCGCCAGCTCCATGCTGCCATACAGCTTGACCAGGTCGGCATGCACGCCCTTGGCGGCGAAGAACTCGCGCGCGATCGCCATGTACTTGGTGGCCACGGTCAGCCGCGAGCCCTGGCGCACGCTCGACGCATAGTCGAAACCCTCGCGCACCGCCACGCTGATGCGGCATCGGGCAATCTGCAGGTCCAGCGGCTGGTACAGGCCGTCGCTGCCGTGTTCGAGCAAGGTGTCCAGCCCGGTGATGCCCATGTCGGCGCCGCCGTATTGCACATAGGTCGGCACGTCGGTGGCGCGCACGACCAGCACGCGCACATCCGGCCGGTTCGTGTCCAGGATCAACTTGCGGGATTTCTCGGGATCGTCGAGCACGACGATGTCCGCCGCCTGCAGCAGCGGCAGCGCCTCGTCGAAGATGCGTCCCTTGGATAGCGCCAATGTGATCATCTGCGCCCCCGCTACGCCGACAGGCGCTCGATGTCGGCCCCCAGCGCCCGCAGCTTGGACTCCATCTTGTCGTAGCCGCGATCGAGATGGTAGATGCGGTCCACCACGGTCTCGCCTTCGGCCACCAGGCCAGCGATGACCAGGCTGGCCGACGCCCGCAGGTCGGTCGCCATGATGCTGGCACCGGAGAGCGCCGGCACCCCCTGGACCACCGAACGCCGGCCATCGATCTGGATCCTGGCACCCAGGCGCACCAACTCGTTGACGTGCATGAACCGGTTCTCGAAGATGGTCTCCGTCACCGTCGCCGTGCCCTCGGCGATGCAGTTCAGCGCCATGAACTGGGCCTGCATGTCGGTGGGGAAACCCGGGTATTCGGTGGTGCGGAAACTTTGCGCCTGCAGGCGTCCGCTCGAGCGCACCCGGATGCCACCGTCGACGGCCTCGACCTGGGCTCCGGCCGCGAGCAGCTTTTCGATCACCGCTTCCAGGTGGTCGGCCCGTGCATGCGCGAGCACGACGTCGCCGCCGGTGGCGGCCACCGCACACAGGAAGGTGCCGGCCTCGATCCGGTCCGCGACCACGCGATGACGACACCCGCGCAGTGCCGGCACCCCCTGCACCACGATGTGGCTGGTGCCGTGGCCCTGGATGTTGGCCCCCATGGAGATCAGCATCTCGGCCAGGTCGCCGATCTCGGGTTCCTGGGCCGCGTTCTCGAGCACCGTCTCGCCGTCGGCCAGCGCGGCGGCCATCAGGAAGTTCTCGGTGCCGGTCACGGTCACCATGTCGGTCGCGATGCGCGCGCCCTTGAGCCGGGTGAGGCCCTTGCGCAGCCGGGCGATCATGTAGCCGTGTTCGACGACGATGTCGGCGCCCATCGCGGTCAGCCCCATGATGTGCTGGTCCACCGGGCGCGAACCGATGGCGCAGCCACCGGGCAGCGACACCGTGGCCTCGCCGAAGCGCGCCAGCAAGGGGCCCAGCGCCAGCACCGACGCACGCATGGTCTTGACCAGCTCGTACGGGGCTTCGGGCGACGTGAGTGTGCTGGCGTCGATACGCATCGCGTCGTCGTCGCCGCGCTCGATGGAAACGCCCATGTTGCGGATCAGGCGCGTCATGGTGTTGACGTCCTGCAGATGGGGTACGTTGTCGAGCGTGACGGTCTCGGACGTCAGCAGGCTGGCGCACAACTCCGGCAAGGCAGCATTCTTGGCGCCGGAGATCGGCACCACGCCGCCGAGCGTGCGACCGCCTCGGATCAGCAGCTTATCCATGGGATGCCCATTCGGCGTTGGTCATGGTCTTCATCGACAAGGCATGCACCTCGTCGGTCTGGATCTTGGCGCCCAGGGTTGCATACACCATCTGGTGGCGTGCGATCGGCCGCTTGCCCTCGAACGCATCCGAGACGATGGTGGCATACCAGTGGCGGCCATCGCCTTCGAGTTCGCAATGGGTGCAGGGCAAACCCGCGGTGATGATGGATTTGAGTTCGTCGGCAGTCATGTCGGGTTCGCGGTCAGCTACGGATCTTGTAGCCCGTACGCAGAAGATGCAAGGCCACGGCGCTCGCCACGGCCAGTGCCAGGGCGACGATGCCCAGGCTCAGCCAGGGCGAGACGTCGCTCTGGCCGAAGAATCCGTAGCGGAAGCCGTCGATCATGTAGAAAAACGGGTTGAGGTGGCTGACACCCTGCCAGAACGGCGGCAGGGACTTGATGGAGTAGAACACGCCGCTGAGGAAGGTCATGGGCATGATGATGAAGTTCTGGAACGCCGCCAGCTGGTCGAATTTCTCGGCCCACAACCCGGCGATCACACCCAGCGTGCCCATCAGGGCCGCCCCCAGGAACGCAAACACCAGCACCCAGGCCACGGCGTCGAACGGCGGCGTGGTGAACCAGAACGTGGCCAGCAGGACGCCCGCGCCGACGGCGATGCCGCGCACCACCGACGAGGCGACATAGGCGGTGAACCACTGCCGGTGCGACAGTGGCGACAACAGCAGGAACACCAGGTTGCCCATGACCTTGCTCTGGATCAGCGAGGACGAACTGTTGGCGAATGCGTTCTGCAACACGCTCATCATCACCAGGCCGGGCACCAGGAACGCGGTGTAGGAAACCGTGTCGTAGACCTTGACCCGATCCTCGAGCACATGACCGAACACCAGCAGGTACAGGATGGACGTGAGCACCGGCGCGCCGACGGTCTGGAAACCGACCCGCCAAAAGCGCAGGAGCTCCTTGAAGAACAGCGTGCGCCAGCCCATCATGGCGGCACCGGCCTGCGCATGTTGCGCCGGCAGCGCGATCGGGGGCGACAGTTCACTGGACATGTGCGCTCGCCACATCATGGTTGCGGGACATTACCTCGACGAAGACGTCTTCCAGGTCGGCCTTGCGGATCTCGACGTCCTGGGCCTGCAAGCCGGCCTCGCGCACCGCCGCCAGGTAACGTTCGATCTCCAGAGCATCATGGGCCGGGAACTGCACGATCCGGCCCGTGATCCGGGCGCGACTGGCCAGCTCCTCGGGCAACTCGGCATCGACCTTGAAGCGCAGCACATTGCTGGACGCCGCCTTGAGCAGGTCGCTGGTGCGCTCGAGCGCGACCACGCGGCCGGTCTTGAGCATCGCCACCCGGCCGCACAAGGCTTCGGCCTCCTCCAGGTAGTGCGTCGTCAGCAGCACCGTGTGCCCCTGGCGATTGAGCCGGGCGATGAACTTCCACAGCGTCTGGCGCAACTCGACGTCGACACCGGCCGTGGGCTCGTCGAGCACGATCACCGGCGGCTTGTGCACCAGGGCCTGGGCCACCAGCAGGCGGCGTTTCATGCCCCCGGACAGTTGGCGCGTATTGGCATTTGCCTTGTCCGCCAGTCCCAGGCTGTCCAGCAATTCGTCGATCCAGGCGTCGTTGTCGCGAATGCCGAAATAACCCGACTGGAACCGCAGCGCTTCGCGCACGTTGAAAAACGGGTCGAACACCAGTTCCTGCGGCACCACGCCCAGCGCGCGCCGCGCCTGCGCGAAGTCATGCACCACGTCGCTGCCCAGCACCGACACGCTGCCACTGCTGGCGCGGCTCAATCCGGCCAGGATGCTGATCATCGTGGTCTTGCCCGCGCCATTGGGTCCGAGCAGGCCGAAAAATTCGCCCTGCTCGATGTCAAGGCTGACGCGATCGAGTGCCAGAAATGTCTTGTCGGGGGAGCGCGGAGACGGGTAGGACTTGGATACGGACTGGAAGGAGATAGCGGCCATGGGAGCCGGCCATTTTAGCCGCAGGCCTCATGCCGGGGACAGCAGCTCGGCAATCCCGTAGACCGTCGCCAGGTCATGCAACTGCGATGGCAGGCCCTGAATCGACAGGTTCTTGCCCTGCGCCTGGCTTTCGCGACGCAACTCGAGCAACACCGCCAGTGCCGATGAATCGAAGCGCTGCAAGGCGGCCGCATCGACAACGACCTGCTTGTCGGTCAGCGCACGCAGGCCCTGCACCAGCATCTGCAGGCAGGCACTGGCCTGGCCGCGGGTCAAGTCGGCAGGAAGCACCAGCATCTCAGTCCCGTCCCGCCGGGTCGAGCAGTCCGGCGCCGCGCGCCAGCCACAGGCCCTGGAGCGTCAAGCGGCCGCGGAGCAGGCCCGTCCATGCCCCCACGGATCTGGCTTTGCCACGCCGTAGGGGGCGCCCCCCAGTGGGGCTGAGGCCCGCGGCTCCAAGCCTGCCTGCGCAGGCTTGGACGGGTCGAAGGGGCGCCTGCCTCTGGCAGCGCCACGACTCGGACGGTCGACACGCAGTGCGACCGGACAGACGGGGGGCGACCTTCACCCTAGTCCTTGGCCAGATTGGCCTTGTTGCGCTCGCTGAGGACCTTGATCAGGCCGTCGATGCCGTTGTTGTTGATCTCGCGCGCGAACTGGCTGCGATAGGTTTCGACCAGCCACACCCCGAGCACGTTGAGGTTGTAGATCTTCCAGCCGCTGCCTTCGCCCGGCGTCTTCTCGAGCCGGTAGTCGAGCTGGATCGGATCGCCGCGACCCCGCACCTCGGTGCGTACCAGCACCTCCTTGTCTTCCGGCGCGGCACGCAGCGGCTTGATCAGGATGGTCTGGTCGCTGACCTGTGCCAGCGCGCCGGCATAGATGCGCACCAGCAGGATCTTGAACTCCTGCTGCAGCCGCGCCTGCTGCTCCGGAGTCGCCTGCCGCCAGGTCGGGCCGATGGCGGACGCCGTCATGCGCCTGA
Source organism: Comamonadaceae bacterium G21597-S1 (assembly GCA_027214345.1). Lineage (GTDB taxonomy): Bacteria > Pseudomonadota > Gammaproteobacteria > Burkholderiales > Burkholderiaceae_C > CAISIP01. The sequence continues at coordinate 658,660 of JAPWHR010000001.1, read as the reverse complement.
AATTGACGTTGGGCATGATCTTGGTGTCGACCAGCGTTATCACCTGCGACAGGTCGCCAGCCTTGATCGACTTGTCGCTGCGAATGTTGTCCAGCACCGAGTTCGACAGGCGCTGGATCATCGCGTCCGGCGGCTCATCCGCCGCAAGACCCGCCACCGAGGTGAACAGGGCTGCTCCCGCAACCAGGCAGGCAGTGAATCGGTGGAACAGTCGGCGTTGCATGGCAAGTCTTTCAATGGCTTCGAATGCCGATCGGTATCGGCAGGATGGAATGCTGCATCGCCCGCACCGCGGGCGCCGCAAGCGAGACAAGGGCGATTCGGGCGAATACTAACCCGGTCACTGTCGTTGATCTGTAACCGGATCCAACTCCGGCGGGTCCCCGTCGTACACCGCATTGCGCCGGCGCTGCAGGAAGGCGTCGCGCGTGAAACTGTATTTGTCGAACGCCACCTCGTCGAGCGAGGAACTCAGGCCCAGCAAACGGGCCCGGGTATCGATCACGTTGAGCACCCGCAGGCTGTTGTAGGTGGAGACATCGTCGATGTGCGAGATGTAGTCGCCGTTCGAATCCACCGGCAACGCAATGGCATCGCGGAACGTCGACGGGCCGAAGAACGGCAGCACCAGGTAGGGGCCCGACTCGATGCCCCAGGCGCCCAGTGTCTGGCCGAAATCCTCGGAATGCCGTTCGATCTGCATCTCGCTGGCGACATCGAAGATGCCGAAGATGCCGAACGTGGAGTTCACACCGAAGCGGAAGAAATTGTCCAGCGCATGGCGCAACTTGCCCTGCAGCGCGCTGTTCACGAAGGACCAGGCATCATCCAGATTGCCCAGGAAATTGCCGACGCCGGTACGCACCAGGCGGGGTGTGACATCGCGATATACCGTGGCCGCGGGCTTGAAGATCGCCTGGTCCAGGCCTTCGTTGAAGACGAACACCCCCCGGTTGAACGACTCCAGCGGATCGCGCGAATCGGGGTTGGGTACCGATGCACAACCATGGCAGGCAGCCAGTACCAGCGCAATCAGGCCGATCCGGCGCGCGCCGCGCAAGGAAAACGATTGCGACGACTGCTTCATTTCTTGTCCTTCCCAGGCTGCGACCCACCTCCGCCGGAGGCGCTGTTGTACAGGAACTGGCCAATCAGGTTTTCCAGCACCACGGCCGACTGCGTGCTGGAAATCGTATCACCGGCGACCAGGTTGTTCTCGTCGGCACCGGGCTCCAGGCCCAGGTACTGCTCGCCGAGCAGGCCGCTGGTGAGGATCTTGAGCGAACTGTCCTTGGGGAACGCGAACCGGCTGTCCATGGACATGGTCACGCGGGCCTGGAAGGTCTTGTCGTCGAACGTGATCGACTCGACACGGCCGACCAGCACACCGGCGCTGCGCACGGCCGCCTTGGGTTTGAGTCCGCCGACGTCCGAGAACTTGGCGTCCAGCTGGTAGGTCGGCTGGAAGTTCAGGCTCAGCAGGTTGGCCGACTGCAGGGCCAGGAACAAGATCGCGGCAGCGCCCAGCAGAACGAACAATCCGACCCACACATCTATTTTCGAGCGTTGCATTTATTACTCCTTCTTGCCGGCGACCCTGTACGCCGGCGGCGGCCTGCGTGCCGCGCCCATTACAGGCTGAACATCATGGCGGTGAGGATGAAATCCAGGCCCAGCACGGCCAGCGAGGCCATCACCACCGTGCGGGTCGTCGCCTTGGATACGCCTTCGGGTGTGGCCTGCGCCTCGAAACCCTGCAGCAGGGCCACGAAGGTCACGGTGAACCCGAAGACCACACTCTTGATCAAGCCGTTGCCGACGTCCTTCCAGACGTCGACCCCGCCCTGGATCTGGCTCCAGAACGAGCCGGAATCCACGCCGATCATCAACACGCCGACCACCCAACCGCCGATGATGCCCGTTGCGCTGAACACCGCCGCAAGCAGGGGCATGACGATGACACCGGCCCAGAAACGCGGCGCCAATACCCGCTGCACCGGGTCGACGGCCATCATCTCCATCACGCTGATCTGCTCGCCCGCCTTCATCAGGCCGATCTCGGCCGTCAACGACGTGCCGGCGCGGCCGGCGAACAACAGCGCGGTCACCACCGGACCGAGTTCGCGCACCAGCGTGAGGGTCACCAGCAGGCCCAGTGCCTCGGACGATCCGTAACGCTGCAACGTGTAATAACCCTGCAGGCCGAACACGAAGCCGACGAACAGGCCAGACACCGCAATGATGGCCAGCGAATAATTGCCCAGGAAGTGGATCTGGTCGCGGATCAGGCCGAACCGCCGGAAGGCGGGACCGAACAGCATCAGCAGGCGCACGAACAGGCGCGCACCCAGACCCATGCCGGCCAATCGACTGCGCACCGCAAACCCGATGTCCGACGGACGGTACCAGCTCACGCCATGCCCCTTCCTGCCGCCGGGCGGCGACACTCGGCACCACGACCGTGCTGCGCATGATGGCGGCTCATGTCCACTGCCCTGATGGTGGTTCCAGTGGCGCCGGCGCGGGACCGAAATCCTGCTCGACCGACGGACCCGGATAGTGGAACTGCACCGGACCATCCGGCCGGGCGTGCACATACTGGGAGACCAGCGGATCGTCGTTCTTGCGCACGTCCTCGGGCCGACCCTGGGCCGCGACCTTGCCATTGGCCAGGATGATCACGTGGTCCGCAATCGCGAACGTCTCCTCCAGTTCGTGCGACACGAAGACACTGGTCAGGCCCATCGAATCGTTGAGTTGCCGGATCAGTCGGGCCGCCGTGCCGACCGATATCGGATCCAGGCCAGAGAAGGGTTCGTCATACATCACCAGTTCCGGATCGAGTGCGATGGCGCGCGCCAAGGCCACACGCCGCGCCATGCCGCCCGATATCTCGCTGGGCATCAGGTGGCGGGCGCCGCGCAGGCCCACCGCATTAAGTTTCATCAGCACGATGTCGCGCACCATTCCCTCGGGCAGCGTCGTATGTTCGCGCAAGGGAAAGGCGACGTTCTCGAACACGCTGAGGTCGGCGAACAAGGCGCCGAACTGGAACAACATGCCCATGCGCCGGCGCGCTGCGTACAACTGCTCCTGGTCAAGCGTGCCCACGTCTTCGAAACCATCGGTGCCGTACAGGCGCAACTCGCCCTTCTGGGCCCGGTTCTGACCACCGATGAGCCGAAGCACGGTCGTCTTGCCGCCACCCGATGCGCCCATCAGGGCCGTGACCTTGCCGCGCGGCACGGTCAGCGACACGCCGTCGAGGATGACGCGCTCACCGTAACCGAAGCTCAGCTCGCGCAGTTCTATCAGGGGATCGGGAAAGGAGGAGTCCATGAGACAAGTCCGCCACCGGGAGGTGGACGGATGTCAAATGATACGGGAATTCCCGCGGTTACTGTTGCGGCGCAACAACGCCGCAAGCCGTGGGCACGGCGGCGGAACCCGAGGGGGGTGCCTGGGCCTCAACGCGGCAATTCGCTGGCACCCATCAGGAAGGCGTCCACCGCACGCGCGGCCTGGCGGCCTTCGCGGATCGCCCAGACCACCAGGCTCTGGCCACGACGCATGTCGCCTGCGGCGAAGACCTTCTCCACGTTGGTTGCATAACCGCCGCCGAGTTCGGTCGTGGCACGGGCGTTGCCCCGCGCATCCTTGTCGACACCGAACGCATCGAGCACCGTGGCAACCGGCGAGACAAAACCCATGGCCAGCAGCACGAGGTCGGCCGGCAACACCTGCTCGGAACCAGGCACTTCGATCATCTTGCCGTCCTTCCACTCGACCCGGACGGTCTTGAGACCCTTGACCTTGCCCTTCTCGCCGATGATCTCCTTGGTGGAGATCGCGAATTCGCGTTCGCAGCCCTCTTCATGGCTGGAGCTGGTGCGCAGCTTGATCGGCCAATACGGCCAGGTCAACGGGCGGTTTTCCTCGACCGGGGGTTGCGGCATCAGTTCGAACTGGGTGACGCTCCTGGCGCCGTGCCGGTTGCTGGTACCCACGCAATCGCTGCCCGTGTCGCCACCGCCGATCACGATCACGTGCTTGCCGTCCGCGCGCAGCTGGTCCCGCACCTTGTCGCCCGCGTTGACCTTGTTCTGCTGCGGCAGAAACTCCATGGCGAAATACACGCCCTTGAGGTCGCGTCCCGGCACCGGCAGGTCGCGCGACTGCTCTGCGCCCCCGGTGAGCAATACCGCGTCGAAATCCGCCGTGAGCTGGTCCGCCGCAATGGTTTCCTTGGCCCAGTTCGTGACCTTGCTGGTCTTGGGCATATCCCCCACCAGCACGCCGGTGCGGAACACCACGCCTTCAGCCTCCATCTGGGCGACGCGCCGGTCGATGTGCGACTTCTCCATCTTGAAGTCGGGAATTCCGTAGCGCAGCAGGCCGCCGACGCGATCGTTCTTCTCGAACACGGTCACATCATGGCCAACACGCGCGAGTTGCTGAGCCGCCGCCAGGCCCGCCGGGCCCGAACCCACAATGGCGACCGTCTTGCCGGTGCGCTGGCGTGCCTTCTGCGGCTTGACCCAGTCGTTTTCCCAGGCCTTGTCGATGATGGCGTGTTCGATCGACTTGATGCCGACCGCATCGTCGTTGACATTGAGCGTACACGCCGCCTCGCACGGCGCCGGACAGATCCGGCCGGTGAATTCCGGAAAGTTGTTGGTACTGTGCAGCACCGTGATCGCGTTTTTCCAGTCTCCCCGGTAGACGAGGTCGTTGAAATCCGGAATCACGTTGTTGACCGGGCAGCCGTTGTTGCAAAACGGCGTTCCGCAGTCCATGCAACGGGCGCTCTGGGTCTTGGCTTTGCTGTCATCGAGCGTGAGCACGAACTCGCGGTATTCCTTGACCCTGTGTTCGACGGGCAGATACTCCTCCTCGAGCCGTGGGTACTCCATGAATCCGGTGACTTTTCCCATGATCAATCCTGCTTAAATTCAGACAAGGCCTTGCGGCACTTATTTCGCGGCAACCACGCCGGCGACACGACCGGACTTCGCGGCAACCGCCTTGGGCTCGGCGGCGGCCAGTGCATTGGCCGCCTTGCGTGCGGCGATCTCGCCGAGCGCGCGCTTGTATTCGATCGGAAACACCTTGACGAAGCGCGAGCGCGAGGCCTCCCAGTTGTCCAGCAGGTCGCGCGCGCGCTTGCTGCCGGTCCAGCGGTTGTGGTCTTCGAGCAGCTTCTTGAGCTGGGCCTCGTCGGACTGGCCGCGGTGCCATACCGACGGATCCACCATCGATTGCTGTTCACGCGCCGACAACACGTTCTCCAGCGACACCATCGCAGTGTTGCAGCGCTCGGCGAACAAGCCGTCCTCGTCGTAGACATAGGCCACCCCGCCGCTCATGCCGGCGGCGAAGTTGCGGCCGGTCCGGCCCAGCACGGCAACGGTGCCGCCGGTCATGTATTCGCAGCCGTGGTCACCCGTGCCTTCGACCACCGCGGTGGCGCCCGACAGGCGTACCGCGAAACGCTCGCCGGCGACACCGCCGAAAAAGGCCTCGCCGGTCGTCGCGCCGTACAGCGCGGTATTGCCGATGATGATGTTGCGCGTCGGATCGCCGCGGAAGTCGATGCTCGGACGCACGATGACGCGCCCGCCGCTCAGGCCCTTGCCGGTGTAGTCATTGGCGTCGCCGATCAGGTACAGCGAAATGCCGCTGGCCAGGAAGGCACCGAACGACTGGCCACCGGTGCCCTCGAGCTGGATCCGGATGGTGTCGTCGGGCAGGCCCTGCGGATGCACCTTGGTCAAGGCGCCGGACAACATCGCACCGACCGAGCGGTTGACGTTGTGCGCCACCTCGATGAACCGAACCTTCTCGCCACGCTCGATGGCCGGCTTGCAACGCTCGATCAGCAGGCGGTCCAGCGCACGGTCAAGACCGTGGTCCTGCTCCTGCACGTGGTAACGCGGCACCTCGGCGGGCACGGTCGGCTGGGCGAACAGGCGGCCGAAATCGAGGCCACGGGCCTTCCAGTGGTGGATGCCGCGCGCAGTGTCGAGCAGGTCGGCGCGACCGATCATGTCGTCGAACGTGCGGATGCCCAGCTGCGCCATGATCTGGCGCACTTCCTCGGCGACGAAGAAGAAATAGTTGACGACGTGTTCGGGCTTGCCGGCGAACTTCTTGCGCAGTACTGGATCCTGCGTGGCCACACCCACCGGACAGGTGTTCAGATGGCACTTGCGCATCATGATGCAGCCCTGCACGACCAGCGGCGCGGTGGCGAAACCGAATTCGTCGGCACCCAGCAGGGCGCCGATGGCGACATCGCGGCCGGTCTTCATCTGGCCATCGGCCTGCACCCGGATCCGGCCCCGCAGCCGGTTGAGCACCAGGGTCTGCTGGGTCTCGGCCAGGCCGATCTCCCACGGGCTGCCGGCATGCTTGATCGACGACCACGGCGAGGCGCCGGTGCCGCCGTCGTGGCCGGCAATCACGACATGGTCGCTCTTGCACTTGGCCACGCCGGCCGCGATCGTGCCCACGCCGATCTCGCTGACCAGCTTGACGCTGATGCTGGCATGGGGCGCGACGTTCTTCAGGTCGTGGATCAGCTGGGCCAGGTCCTCGATCGAATAGATGTCATGGTGGGGCGGCGGCGAGATCAGGCCGACACCGGGCACCGAATACCGCAACATGCCGATGTAGTCCGACACCTTGCCGCCCGGCAACTGGCCACCCTCGCCCGGCTTGGCGCCTTGCGCCATCTTGATCTGGATCTGGTCGGCACTGCCCAGGTATTCGGCGGTGACGCCGAACCGTCCCGATGCCACCTGCTTGATGCGCGAACGCAGCGAATCGCCGCCGACCAGCGCGTAATCGGATTCGACGACGTCGTGGCCCATGATGTCGCCCAGTGTCTGGCCCTGGGTGATCGGGATGCCCTTGAGCTCCTGGCGATACCGCGCCGGGTCCTCGCCACCCTCGCCGGTATTGCTCTTGCCGCCGATGCGGTTCATCGCCACGGCCAGCGTCGCATGGGCCTCGGTCGAGATCGAGCCCAGCGACATCGCACCGGTGGCGAACCGCTTGACGATCTCGCTGGCGGGCTCGACCTCGTCGATCGAGATCGCCTTGGACGGATCGATCCGGAACTCGAACAGGCCGCGCAGCGTCATGTGACGGCGCGACTGGTCGTTGATCAGCTGCGCGTATTCCTTGTAGGTGTTCCAGTTGTTGGCGCGCGTGCTGTGCTGCAGCTTGGCGATCGCGTCCGGCGACCACATGTGTTCCTCGCCGCGCACCCGCCACGCGTATTCACCACCGGCATCGAGCATGGTCTCCAGCACCGGGTCGTCGCCGAACGCCGTGTTGTGCATGCGGATCGCCTCCTGGGCGATCTCGAACACGCCGATGCCTTCGACGCGGCTGGGCGTGCCGGTGAAATATTTCTCGATCGTGTCGCTGTTCAAGCCAATGGCCTCGAACAGCTGCGCGCCGCAATAACTCATGTAGGTCGACACGCCCATCTTGGACATGATCTTGGACAGGCCCTTTCCGATCGCCTTGATGTAGTTGGCGGTGGCCTTCTCCGCGCTGAGGTCGCCCGACAGATGCTGGTGGATGTCGTGCAGCGTCTCCAGCGCCAGATAGGGATGCACCGCTTCGGCGCCATATCCGGCCAATGTCGCAAAGTGGTGCACTTCGCGGGCACTGCCGGTCTCCACCACCAGGCCCGCCGAGGTACGCAGCCCCTCGCGCACCAGATGCTGGTGCAGCGCGCTGAGCGCCAGCAAGGCGGGAATCGCGATCTGCGTGGCGCCGACACGCCGGTCGGTGATGATCAGAATGTTCTTGCCGCCGCGGATCGCATCAACCGCCTCGGCGCACAAGGATGCGAGCTTGGCCTCGACGCCTTCGTACCCCCAGGACAGCGGATAGGTGATGTCCAGCCGCGCGCTGCGGAACTTGCCGTGGGTATGGCGTTCGATGTCGTACAGCTTGGCCATGTCGGCAAAGTCGAGCACCGGTTGCGCCACCTCCAGCCGCATCGGCGGGTTGACCTGGTTGATGTCGAGCAAGTTGGGCTTGGGGCCGATGAAGGACACCAGCGACATCACGATGTTCTCGCGGATCGGGTCGATCGGCGGGTTCGTCACCTGGGCGAACAGCTGCTTGAAATAGCTGTACAGCGGCTTGTTCTTGTCGGACAAGACGGCCAGCGGGCTGTCGTTGCCCATCGAGCCGATCGCCTCCTCGCCGGCCATCGCCATCGGGCCCATCAGGAACTTGAGGTCCTCCTGGGTGTAGCCGAACGCCTGCTGGCGGTCGAGCAGCGACGGGGTGTCCAACGCGCCGGTCAGGGTCGGCAATGGCACCGGGCCCGACGCCGCCGGCTTGGACTTGGCCTCGGCATCGACGTCGTCCAGGCGGATGCGCAGGTTCTCGATCCACTGCTTGTACGGCTTGATGCTGGCCAGGTTGGACTTGACCTCCTCGTCGTCGATCAGGCGGCCCTGCTCGAGGTCGATCAGGAACATCTTGCCCGGCTGCAGGCGCCACTTGCGCACGATCTTGTTCTCGGGCACCGGCAACACGCCGGATTCGGAGGCCATGATCACCATGTCGTCGTCGGTCACACAGTAACGCGACGGCCGCAGGCCGTTGCGGTCAAGCGTGGCGCCGATTTGCCGGCCATCGGTGAAAACGATCGATGCCGGGCCGTCCCACGGCTCGAGCATCGCAGCGTGGTATTCGTAGAACGCGCGCCGGCGCACGTCCATCGTGCTGTGTTGCTCCCAGGGCTCGGGAATCATCATCATCACCGCCTGGCTGATGGGGTATCCGGCCATCGTCAGCAGTTCGAGGCAGTTGTCGAAGGTTGCGGTGTCGGACTGGCTGGCAAAGCTGATCGGATACAGCTTGTGCAGGTCGGCGCCGAGCACGGGCGAGGACATCACGCCTTCGCGTGCTTTCATCCAGTTGTAGTTGCCCTTGACGGTATTGATCTCTCCGTTGTGCGCGACATAACGATACGGGTGGGCCAGCGGCCACTCCGGGAAGGTGTTGGTCGAGAAGCGCTGATGCACCAGGCCCAGTGCCGAGACGCAGCGCGGATCCTGCAGGTCGCGGAAGTACTGGCCCACCTGATCGGCCAGCAACAGGCCCTTGTAGACCACGGTCCGGCTGGACATGCTGGGGACGTAATATTCCTTGCTGTGTTTGAGCTTGAGGCGCTGGATCGAGCCGCTGCAGGTCTTGCGGATCACGTAAAGCTTGCGCTCGAGCGCGTCCTGCACGATCACGTCGTCGCCCCGGCCGATGAACACCTGGCGGATGATCGGTTCCTTCTTGCGCACGGCCGGCGACATCGGCATGTCGCGGTTGACCGGCACGTCGCGCCAGCCCAGCAGCACCTGGCCTTCGGCCTTGATCGCGCGCTCCATCTCCTGCTCGCAGGCCATGCGCGAGGCGTGCTCCTTGGGCAGGAAGATCATGCCCACGCCGTATTCGCCCGGCGCCGGCAACACCACGCCCTGGGCCGCCATCTCCTCGCGGTACAAGGTGTCGGGCAATTGCAGCAGGATGCCGGCGCCATCACCCATCAGGCTGTCGGCGCCGACTGCACCGCGATGGTCCAGGTTCTGCAGGATCTTCAGCGCGTTCTTGACGATGTCATGAGACTTGACGCCCCGGATATTGGCCACGAAACCAACGCCGCAGGCGTCGTGTTCGTGTTCGCCGCTGTACAGGCCGTTGCGTTGCAGATGCTCGATTTCGTCCAAAGTCGCCATGATTGTTCCTCGTCACTACGCCAACCCGCACCGCCGCCATCGTGCAATCCGTGGAGCTCCCGGGCCGGGCACACAGTTTAGTGCACCGCAACATTCATGCCGAGAAATATTAAATGGGGTCAGATTCCAATTAAATTCACCTCCAACAGAACGACGGTTAATTGGGGACAGATTAAAAGATATGGTTGAGCCTGGGTGAGCCCGATCGCTCAATCGGGTGCCGGCAGCTTCTTCACCGGTCGTCCCGGCATGGACGGGGTCAGACGCCGCTGCATGCGGCCCTGGAGGCTGGCAACGAAGCGCGGATCCCCCAACACCCAGCCACTGGTCACCGATTGCCCCAAGGCCTGGTACTGCTCCTGCGAGATGCCCGCCTGGACCAGCTCACCGTACCGTGACTCGCGCGCAAATGGCGTGTTGCCGAGTTCCCACACCAGCGCATGGGGCGTCACGAGGCGATCGTTGCGCAGCCCCACGTAGTGCGCGTGACTGGACCATGGGTAGTCCTGCGCCCGCCCCACGATGCCGGCACGCACCGGATTGAGGTCCAAATACACCATGCAGGCCAGCAGGTACCGCTCGGACTGCACCAGGGCGGACTTGTAGCGACCCTCCCACAAGGTGCCGCTTCGCTGATGGGTATCGTTGAAATAACGTACATACCGCCGCCCGACCGCCTGCATCATCTTCGGCAATGCGTCCTGCGCCTGGGGCGTGACCAGCAGATGGAAGTGGTTGTCCATCAGCACATAGGCGTGAATCGCCACGTCGAACTGGGTCGCGTTCTCGGCCAGCAGGCTGCGCATCTTCTCGCGATCCGCGTCCGAGCCGAAGATCGGCTGGCGATTGTTGCCCCGCTGGATGACGTGGTAAGGATGGCCGGGTACGGAAACGCGCGCGAGTCGAGCCATGATGCGGGACCGCGGCGCCAGGCGCCGCGGCAATGGGAATCTGACCCCGCAATATTAGCGGGGCGCGCGGGTCACCCGGGCCTTGCCGCCGGTCATGACCAGGATGACGGCATCGCCGGGCACCAGTGTCTCGGTGCCGCGCGCCTGCACGATGGCCCGACGCTCGCCATTGCGCATCTGGAGCAGGATCTCCACGGCATCTTCGCGCGTGGCCGAGCGTTCGATCGCGTTGCCGGCAACGGCACCCGCCACCGCGCCCAGCACGCCCACGATGACGCCCTCGCGACGACCGCCCACGCTGGAGCCCGCAACGCCGCCGACCAGGCCGCCGGCAACCGAGCCCATGCCCGACTGGGTGCCGTCGACCGTGACCGGTCGAACCGACAGCACGGTCGCATCCTGGACCGTCGACAGGCGCTGCGCATCACTGCGCTGCACCACATCCGGACTGGTGGTCGAACAGGCCGACAACACCAGTACCAGCAGCAAACCCGCGATCTTCTTCAATTCGATCCCCTTGTTCCTGCAGACAACGTGTTCACATTCACTCGTCCACCGGGATTGTGCTCCCCGTTGCACCGGCGCTGGTAACCATTTGCGACGGTTCCTGCGCTGGCAATCGATATCGGCCCTGCAGCAGCGATTCGAGGCCGAACTGCGCCAGCAGCTCCCGCATCCGCGTGGCTGCGCTGCGTCGCATCCGGCCGGTATGGCGGGCAATGATCAATTCGTTCTTCATGCTGTGCTCCCAACCCACCAGTTCCGTCACCGTGACCTGGTAGCCCCAGGCCTCGAGATACAGGCAGCGCAGCACATTGCTCAGTTGGCTGCCCACTTCGCGGGTGTGCAAGGGGTGCCGCCACAACTCCGCCAATGGCGTTCGCCGCAGGCTCAGCGCCTTGCCCGCATTGAGCATGCGCGCCAGTTCGGCCTGACAACACGGGACCAGCACCATGGCACGGGCCGACTTGGCCAGGCCGAATGCGATCGCATCGTCGGTTGCCGTGTCGCAGGCATGCAGCGCCGTCACCAGGTCGACCTGCCGCGGCAGCTCTGTCGCGACGGCCGACTCGGCCACGCTCAGGTTCAGAAAGGACATGCGTGCAAAACCCAGCTGCCGCGCCAGCTGGCGCGACTTCTCGACCAGTTCGGTCCGGGTCTCGATGCCATAGATCCAGCCGTCCAAGCGCTGGCGGAAGAACAGGTCGTACAGGATGAATCCCAGATAGGACTTGCCGGCACCATGATCGGCCACGGCAAGCCCGGGCCCGGCGCAGCCGGCGGCCGGGCGCGCCGGAACCGCGGCCTCGGCGCCGAGCTCGAGCAGCAGCTTTTCGATGAACTGGTACAGGTGGTAGACCTGCTTGAGCTTGCGCCGCGAGTCCTGGTTCAGCTTGCCCTCGCGGGTCAGGATATGCAGCTCCTGCAGCAATGCCACCGATTGCCCCGGCCGCAATGCGTCCGCCAGCGCGTCTGCCCCGCGGCCTCCCGTGCCGGGTTTCACGGAGCCAGCGTCCTTGTCTAGTTTTTTTGTCATCGCCCTATCCTGCCACGCCGGCGCGTGGCCGACGGTCCTGCGGCCGGCGGCGGTGGAACCGAACGCCGCACGCCCAGTGCATCCCAGCCGGCCTGGCCGAGCCGCTGCAAGGTTTCCATGTTTGCCTCGAAGATGGTGTCCGCCTGCGGGAATGCCGCCACCGCCTTGTCCACGCTGGCCTCGCGCAACAGGTGCAGCGTCGGGTAGGGGGCACGGTTCGTCGCATTGGTGATGTCGTCCGCCGAGGTTCCGGCGAACTGGAATTGCGGATGGAAGCTGGCGATCTGCAACACGCCATCGAGTTCGAGCGCCTCGAGCAGATCCTCGGCCCGGCCCAGGAAATCGTTGAAGTCGAGAAAGCGGGGCAAGGCGTCGGGAAGCATCAGCAAGGTCGTGTCGCGCAACTGCGCATCCATGCCCGCGAGTGCACGCATCTCGTGCTCCAGCAACTGCAGCAGCTGCTGCGGATCGGTGGCGCGGCTGACCACGTGGTGGATCTGGCCGCGCACATGAACGGCCTTGGCAAACGGGCACAACTGCAAGCCGATCACGGCCGCCTCCAGCCAATGCTGCATGTCGCGCAGTACGCACGCCACATAGTCGTCGGGTTCAGGTGCGCGCATGCATCAACTGCCGGTGAATGCGCTGTGCGACCACCAGTCCGAGCAGGCAACAACTGCCGGTGGCGACCCAAGTCCAGTGCCAGCCGCCCGCGGCGGCGGCGACCCAGGCCACCATCGGCGGGCCCAGGAACTGCCCCAGCGCCGAGAGCTGCTGCATCCAGCCCACCGTGGTGGAGACACTGGCCTCGTCCGGCGCCAGGCGCACCGCCAGCGAGAACAGGGTGCCGGGGATCAGGCCGCCGACCATTGAAAACAGCAGCACGCCGCCATATCGCAGCATGGCAGTCAGCTGCGGCGAGCCGCTCCAGCCGATATCTGCAAACGCGATCACCGCGCCGAGGGCCATTGCCGTGAAACCCGCGCCCAGCAGGTGCCGGGCGGCGACGCCTCGCTGCAGCAGGCGACCCGAAGCCACGTTGCCGACGACATTGACCAGGGCGGCGAGTGCCAGCAAGGTAGCCGCCGCCGAGCCGAATCGACCGGACTGCGCGACGACCGAGGGCAGGAAGCCGATCACGGCCAGCCACTGGCCGGAATACAGCGCGAAACACAGCGCAACCAACCAGGGTCCGCGTGCGCTCAGCGTGCGCCGGACCCGCAGCGTCCAGGTCACCTGCACGGTCCGGGCCTTGCGCCGGGCCTTGGGTGCCACCGGCGCGGCCGGCACGTCGGGGCCGATCGCCATCGCAACCCAGACCACCATGACCAGCGTCAAGCCCGCCATCAGCAGCCACCAGCCGCGCCAGTCGGCCAGCCCGATGACCATGGGGCCACTGGCGAGCGCAAGTGCGGTGCCCAGCGGCATGTAGGCGCCCCACATGCCCAGAGCCGACTGCATGTGCGCGGCCGGCGTCAGCCGGCGGATCAGCGCGGGGCCGGGCATGACGGTCAGCAGGAAACCGAAACCCTCGCAGGCCCGCAGCGCCAGCAGATGACTCGGCTGCTCGGCCAGCGCACCCATCGCCCCCGCGATCGACAGCACGCTCAGGCCGACGAGCATGCTGCGCTTGAGCCCCATGCTGTCGGCGAGCAGGCCCGCCACCAGGCCGAACAACATGCCGGCGAACTGCACCAGCGACAGCAGGAACCCCGCCTGCAACAGACTCACCCCCAGGGCGTCGCGCAGCACCGGTATCGCCGGCGACAACTTGCCCACGTGCAGCGCCGCCGACACACCGGCCAATACGACGACCACCTCGGGATGGCGTTGCCACACACGCACGATCATGGGAATCAGGCCAGCAGCCGCACTCCGGTGATGCGCTCGTGTTCACGGACGGCGAACCGGTCCGTCATGCCGGCAATGAAATCGGCCACGACACGGGCACGCGACTGAAGTTCGTCCAGGTCGTCTCGCGCGGCTTCGCTGCGCGCGACAAAACCCGGTTGCATGGATTGCGGAGCTTCCATGTAGGCCGCGAACAACTCGCGCACGATGCGCCGCGCCTGGTTGGTGGTGGCCATCACCTGGGCATGCCGGTACAGGTTGCGCAACAAGAACTGCTTGAGTTCGGTCGACGCACGGCGCATCGGATCCGAGAACTGCACCAGCGGCGGGGCGGCGCGCACCTCGCGCACGTCGCCGGGCGCCACCACCTGCAGTTGGGCCGTGGTGGCATCGATCACGTCGTAGACCTGGGCGCTGAGCATCTGGCGGATGGTCTCGTACAGCAGCCGCCGGTCCTGGGCCGCGTCGCACAGATGGGGATGGCGCGTGCGTGTCTGCGCCAGATACTGCTGGAACAATGGTACCGATTCGAGCTGCTCGATCGTGATCAAGCCCGAACGCACGCCATCGTCGATGTCGTGTGCGTTGTAGGCAATCTCGTCGGCCAGGTTGCACAGCTGCGCCTCCAGGCTCGGTTGGCTGCGATCGAGAAAGCGGCGGCCGACGCCGCCGCCGCCATCGGCGTACGCCGGCTCCTCGGCCTCGATCAGCAACGCATTGCGGTTGGCGCAATGCTTGAGAATGCCTTCGCGTGTCTCGAAGGTCAGGTTGAGCCCGTCGAAATCCGGGTACCGCTCCTCGAGCCGGTCAACGATGCGCAGGCTCTGCAGGTTGTGTTCGAAGCCGCCGTAGTCGGCCATGCAATCGTTCAGCGCATCCTGTCCGGCGTGGCCGAACGGGGTATGCCCCAGGTCGTGCGACAACGCGATCGCCTCGACCAGGTCTTCATGCAGGCCCAGCGAACGTGCGATCGAGCGGCCCAGTTGCGCGACCTCCAGCGAATGGGTGAGCCGGGTGCGGAACAGGTCACCCTCGTGATTGAGGAACACCTGGGTCTTGTAGACCAGGCGCCGGAACGCCGAGCAATGGATGACGCGATCGCGGTCGCGCTGAAAATCCGAGCGGGTCGGCGCCGGCGGCTCGGCATGGCGCCGGCCACGCGAACGGGCCGGGTCGCAGGCATACACCGCCAGCGCCATCGTCAGCCGCAGCAGGCGTCTACCACCTGGCGCACCATGTCGTCGGGCGCGGAGCGAACCGCCGCGCGGCCGGGTCGGTCGATGACCACGAACTGGATCGCGCCGGCCTGCGCCTTCTTGTCAACCCGCATCAGCGCAAGATACCGGTCCGCGTTGGACCCGCCCGCCACGGAATCGGGCAGCTGCGGCGCGACCACCGGCAGCCCCGCCCGTTCGATCAAGGCCGTGAGCCGCTGCACGAATGCGGCGTCGACCAGTCCCAGGCGCAGGGACAACTGCGCCGCCATGACCATGCCGCAGCCGACGGCCTCGCCATGCAGCCACTTCCCGTAACCCATGCCGTTCTCAATCGCGTGACCGAAGGTATGGCCGAAATTGAGAATCGCGCGCAGGCCGCTTTCGCGCTCGTCCTGGCCGACGACCTCGGACTTGATCTCGCAGCTGCGCCGCACCGCATGTGCCAGCGCCGCGGGCTCGCGCGCCATCAAGGCCGGCAGGTTCGCATCGATCCAGTCCAGCAGGGCCATGTCGGCAATCGGACCGTACTTGATCACTTCGGCCAGACCGGCGCTGAACTCGCGTGGCGGCAGCGTCGTGAAGGTCTCGGCGTCGCACACCACCAGCCGCGGCTGGTAGAACGCGCCGATCATGTTCTTGCCCAGCGGGTGGTTGATGGCCGTCTTGCCACCGACCGACGAATCCACCTGGGCCAGCAGGGTCGTGGGCACCTGGACGAACGGAACACCGCGCATGTAGGAGGCGGCGGCAAAACCGGTCATGTCACCGACGACGCCTCCACCGAGCGCAAACAGCACCGTCTTGCGATCGCACCGATGCCCCAGCAAGGCATCGAAGATCAGGTTCAGCGTCTGCCAGTTCTTGTGCGCTTCGCCATCGGGCAGCACCAGTTCGTGGATCTTGCGGTAGTGCGGCGCCAGCGCCTCGCGCAGGCGTTCGCCGTACAAGGGCGCAACCGTCGTGTTGGTGACGATCAGCGCAGACTCCGCGGGCGGCAGGCCGGCATAGGTGCGGCTGTCGCCGAGCAGGCCCTGGCCGATCAGGATCGGGTAACTGCGCTGGTCCAGATCGATGGACACACGGACGATGGGCTGCGGCTCGGGCATAGGCCCCTAGTTTAGGGGAAGCCCCGCCGGCGCCTCAATCCGGGGAGCTGCGGCTGCCGTCGAGTTCGATCTGCATCACGATCATGTTGACCAGCATGGCCACCGAGGGGCGCCCGGTCTCGATCGTGAAATGCGCGGTTTCGCGATACAGCGGATCGCGGATCTCATACAGTTCGCGCAAGCGCGACAGCGGATCCTCGACCTGCAGCAGCGGCCGGTTGCGGTCGTGGCGCAGACGCCGGAACAGTTCCTCGGGCGACGACTTCAGGTAGATGACCCGACCGCGATCGTGCAGATGCCTGCGATTCTCGGGGCGCAGCACCGAACCGCCGCCGGTCGACAACACGCCCCGACGCGGGTCCCGCGTCAGCTCGTCGATGACCTGCGCCTCCAGGTCGCGAAAACGGGCCTCGCCTTCCTGCTCGAAATATTGCCGGATCGAATAACCCAGCCGTGCCTCGATCACCTGATCGGAGTCGACAAACGGCAACTGCAGACGGCGCGCCAGATGGCGCCCGACCGTGGACTTGCCGGAACCCGGCAGGCCAACCAGACTGAATATCACGACGACGCCCTGGGCCGCCGGCCGGCGGCCCTGCTCCGCTCAGCGGACGGCCGCCTTGTCGGCGATCATCTTGGGCGTGATGAACACCAGCATTTCCTGCTTGTTGGCGGTGCGCGAACGCGTCTTGAACAGGTTGCCCACGGCCGGCAGATCACCAAGCACCGGGACCTTGGTCTCGCTGTCGGTCTCGGTCAGTTCGAAGATGCCGCCGATCACGACCGTGCCGCCGTTCTCCACCAGCACCTGTGTCTTGATGTGCTTGGTGTTGATCGCGAAGCCGGCCGCCGTGCTCTGGCCCACGGTGTCCTTGTTGACGTCCAGGTCGAGAATGATGTTGCCCTCGGGCGTGATCTGCGGCGTCACCTCGAGTTTCAGGTTGGCCTTGCGGAAGGCAATCGAAGTCGCGCCGCTGGACGTGGCCACCTGGTAGGGCAGTTCCGTGCCTTGTTCGATGAGCGCCTTGATCTGGTCCGCGGTCACGACACGCGGGCTCGACACCACCTTGCCCTTGCCGTCGGCCTCCAGGGCGGACAACTCCAGGCTCAGGAATCGATTGGCCGCGGCGTTGAAGATCGACACCGCGAACGACGCCGGGTTGTAGCCGTTC
Organism: Comamonadaceae bacterium G21597-S1; assembly: GCA_027214345.1. Lineage (GTDB taxonomy): Bacteria > Pseudomonadota > Gammaproteobacteria > Burkholderiales > Burkholderiaceae_C > CAISIP01. The sequence goes on along the minus strand of JAPWHR010000001.1, from coordinate 641,105 downwards.
TGGCCGATGGCCGGCAGATTGACGAAGCTGCCTGACGTGGTCTGCGCGGCACCTTCGACATAGGACGATCCGAAGGTCGTGCTGATCGCGTTGCCACCCTGGCTCAGCACCTGCACGCCACCGGGCGGATTGATGCCGCCACCGAGCTTGACGCCAAGCGACTTGCCGAACGTGTCGGAAGCCTCGACGATGCGCGCCTCGATCAGCACCTGGCGCACCGGGATGTCGAGCTTGGCGATCAACTGCTGCACCTGCTCGAGCTTGCTGCCGATATCGGTGACGAACAACTGGTTGGTCCGGGCCTCGGCGATCACGCTGCCGCGGGAACTCAGGATACGGGTGCTGTTGGGCCCGGAGCCCCCCGCCGTCAGGCTGGCGGCGATCTCGGCGGCCTTGGTGTAGTTCATCTGAAACGACTGGGTCCGCAACGGCTCCAGGTTCTGCAGGGCCGCCGCCGATTCCAGTTCCAGCTTCTCCTTGGCACTGATCTCGTCGCGCGGGGCGATCCACAACACGTTGCCGGTCTTGCGCATGCCCAGGCCCTTGGCCTGCAGGATGATGTCGAGTGCCTGATCCCAGGGCACGTCCTGCAGGCGCAGGGTCACGGCACCGGTCACCGAGTCGGAGGTGATCACGTTGAAGTTGGTGAAGTCGGCAATGACCTGCAGCAACGAACGCACCTCGATGTTCTGGAAGTTGAGCGAGAGTTTCTGGCCGTTGTATCCGGGCCCTTGCGTGAGCTTGGTCGGATCGACCTTCTGCGGCTTGACCTCGAGCACGAACTGATCGTCGCTCTGGTAGGCACTGTGTTCCCATTGACCGCGCGGCTCGATGACCATGCGCACCCGGTCACCGGCCTGGAAGGTCGTGACGGTTTGCACCGGGGTACCGAAGTCGGCCACGTCCAGGCGCCGGCGCAGCCCCTCGGGCAAGGAGGACTTGAGGAATTCGACGACGACCGACTGGCCCTGGACGCGGACATCGACGCCGACCTGGTTGTTCGGCAATGCGACGACGACCCGACCCGCGCCTTCGGCGCCACGGCGGAAATCAAGATCCTTGATCGGCAAGGTATCGCGACTGCGGTTCTCGGCAAACACCGGCGACGGAGCCTGGCTCGGAGCCGCCGTCGCGACGGCGTCGAGCACCACGAGCAGCGACTTGCCTTGCAATTGCGCCTTGTAGGCGGTGGCTTGCTTGAGGTTGAGCACGACACGGGTGCGGTCACCGGCCTGCACCACGCTGATCGAGCGCAGGTTGCCCTGGTTGACGTCGACCGTGGAGCGACCCATGGCGTTCGTCACGCCCGGGAAGTCAAGCGCAATCCGCGCCGGCGACTGGATCGAGAACCCGCTGGGTACGGCAGTCAATGCGTTGGACAGGTCGATCCGGATCACCTCCGAGCCGCCCTGCACGGAGCCCGAGACCGATTCGATGGCGGTTTGCGCATACGAACACATGGCCACCAACGCCAGCGTCAGTCCCAGGGAAAGTCGTTTCCAGCCCGACAAGGCCGCGCGTCCGGTTGGATGGTTCATTTCGCCCCCTCTTGAAGTTGCAGCGCAGCCGTGCGCTCGATCCATTCGCCCACAGCGTCTTGCACGATTTCTCGCAAGGCAACCTCTGTCTCGTCAATTTTCATCACGCGTCCGTAGTTCTGACCCAGGTAATCTCCCGGGCGCACCTGATACAAAAGATTGTTCACTTTCACCAGCGCGACCGGCTTGCCGTCGCGGATCATGCTGCCGACCATGGTCATCGCATCGAGCGGAAAGGCTTCCAGCGGTTGCTTGCGCCGCGCCAGCTCCGGCGCCACCAGGGCGCCGTTGGCGACCGATTGCGCGCCGTCGCGCTGCAGCGCCTGGGTCAGCTTCTCCTTGCTGAACGGGTCCACGGCGGCGAGTTGCTCGTAGGGCTGCGGCTCGAACACCTTGGGCTCGGCAATCGGCACGATCTTGGGTCGCACCAGGTTGCGCTGCTCGTTCATCCATTGCTGCAATTCCTCGGCATCCCCGCCGCCACAGGCGGTCAGGACCGTCGAGAGGGCCAGCACCAGGCCGATCCGTAGGCGCTTCGTCGTCATTTCTTGGCTCCGGCCTTGCGTTGCGCCTGGATCTCTTCGCTATCCAGGTAGCGGAATGTCTTGGCCGTCGCTTCCATCACCAGGTTGCCGTCGGGCTTGGGCGACACCGTCAGGTTGTTGAGCGTGACGATACGCGACAGGTTCGCGATATCGGATGCGAACGCCCCCATGTCGTGGTATTTGCCGGAGACTCGGATGGCGATCGGCAGTTCGGCGTAGTAGTCGCGCACCACCACCGCGCCAGGGCGGAACAGTTCGAACTGCAAACTGCGGCCCAGTCCTGCCTGGTTGATGTCGGAGAGCAAGGCGTCCATCTCGGCCTTGCTGGGCAGCTGCTTCTCGAGCTGGGTCACATACTGCAGCACCTGTTCGCGCTGCTTCTTGAGTACCTCGAGGTTCACCGCCTTGGCCAGCTTGGCCTGGTAGTCGGTGCGCAGCTTGACCTCCTTGGCCTGCTCTGCTTCGAGCTCCAGCTCGGAGTCGCTGAGCCAGGCAAACCACAAGCCGGCGACCACGGCGACGATCACGGCCGCGTAGGTGCAATACCGTGGCAATGACGGCCACAACGACGGGTCCTTGGGATCCAGGCCACGAAACTGCGACAGCAGCTTATCCTGCAGCGCAACGAAATCGATCTTCTTGGAAGGTTTGCCAGCCATGTGCCCGCCCCGTTATTGCTTGGCCGGCGCCGCCGGAGCTTGCGCCACTTTCTGGGCTTCACTGGCGCGGGTCAACTGCACGCGCATCGTGAAATTCGACACCCGCTTGACATCGCGCGGCGCCAAGGTCACGGTACTCGCGACGATCTCGACCAGTTCGGGCTTCGAGAACCAGGGCGTGCCGTTGGCCAGATTGCGCAGCAGTTCGGAAACCCGTTCGTTGGATTGCGCGATACCCTGCAACTGCACGCTCTGGCGATCCTGCTTCATGTTGGTGATGTAGACACCATCGGGAAACTGCTTGACCAGCTCGGTCATCAGGTGGACCGGCACGTTGCGATCGGCCTGCAGGTCTTCGACCGCCTGCTGCCGAGCGCGCAATGCGGCGATCTCGGCCTCGAGCCCGGCGATGTCCTTGATCTGACCTTCGAGCCGCTTGATCTCGCTGGTCAGCATGTTGTTGCGTCCCTGCTGATCGGTGATGCGCCCCTGGAACCACATGTAGATCAAGCCCGCGATCAGGCCGCCAACGAGAAAGGACATGCCGATGCTGACGTTGAACGCGTCCCGCCGCTGCTTGCGAGCCGCCTCGCGGTGGGGGAGCAGGTTGATCAGTATCACTGCGAGAACCTCCGCAACGCCAGGCCGCACGACGTCAGGTACGACGGCGCCTCGCGAGTCATCTTCTTGAGCCGCACGCCGCTGCCGATCTCCATGCCATCGAACGGATTGACGAGCGAGCAGGTGAACGAGGTGTGCTTGGTCACCGCGTTGGTCAGGCCGGGCAAGGCGGCAGAGCCGCCGGCCAGCATGATGTGGTCGACCTTGTTGTGCGGCGTGCTGGTGAAGAAGAACTGCAGCGCACGGCCGATTTCCTGCACCATGCTCTCGACGAAGGGCTTGAGCACGCTGGCCTCGTAGTCATCAGGCAATTCTCCGCTGCGTTTCTTGCTCTCGGCCTCTTCCGGCGAAAAGCCGTACTGGCGCACGATCAGCTGGGTCAGCTGCGCGCCGCCGAAGGCTTGGTCCCGGTCGTAGAGAACCTCGTCGTCGCGGATCACCTGCATGCTGGTGGTCAGCGCGCCGACCTCGAACAAGGCCACGATGGTGCCCGCGCCCTTGTTGGGAAGGCTCTCGATCAGTCGGGACGTCGCCAGTCGCGACGCGTAGGACTCGACATCGACCACGACCGGCTTGAGCCCGGCCGCTTCGGCCAGGCCCTGGATGTCCTGGACCTTTTCGCGCCGGGACGCGGCGATCAGCACGTCAAGGTCACCCACCGACGCGGAACTCGGGCCGACCACGCAGAAATCGAGACTGACTTCGTCCAGCGGGAACGGGATGTACTGGTTGGCCTCGGCCTCGACCTGGACTTCGAGCTCCTGGTCGGACAATCCGCCCGGCAGTACGATGCGCTTGGTGATGACGGCCGACGGCGGCAAGGCCATGGCCACGTTTTTGGTCTTGGCGCCGCTTTTCTTGACCAGACGGCGTACCGCATCGGCGACTTCGTCGAACTTCTCGACGTTCCCGTCAGTGATCCATCCGCGCTCGAGCGGTTCGATGGCGCAACGCTCCAGGACGAGATTGCCTGATTTGTCACGGCCCAACTCGACCAGCTTGACACTGGACGAACTGATGTCAAGACCCAGCAACGGTGCTGGCTGACGACTGAACAACGACCCCATTGAGATCAAGGCTTTCCCCAGAAACTGGCCGATCCAAGACCGGCGAAACTTAAGAATTCACTTGAATGCTATCAGTAAGCTCCTTGTCCCGCAAAGGATTTTCCCGATTCTGCACCTGCCAAACGTTGCCAAAAGCAGACGGTTACGCCTTCTGCGCGGGCGCCGTCCGACAATTGACACCCTGGCGCCCGGCTGACGGCACATCGGTTGCCCGACTGCGCGCCGCTGGGGTCAAGCACCCGTTTTTATAATACTGGCGCGCCCTTACGAAGGTTTTATGTCACGAAAATCCAGTTCTCCCCCATCCGAAGGCGAGACGAATGCACCCCACCACGCACCGACCGCCGTGCAAACCGTTCTGCGGATCCTGCGCTGGATGTTCGGACTCGCTCTGGCGGGCGCGGTGTCCCTGGCGATGGTCATTGCGATCGCACTGGCAGTCGCCTTCCCCAATCTGCCCGATGTGTCGGCCTTGTCCGACTACCGTCCGATCCTGCCGCTGCGGGTTTATTCGTCCGACGGGGTTCTGATCGGCGAGTTCGGCGAGGAACGCCGCAACCTGACCCGCCTGAAGGACATGCCGCAGGTCATGACCGATGCGGTGCTGGCCATTGAAGACACCCGTTTCTACGAGCACGGCGGCGTCGACTACAAGGGGATGATGCGCGCGGCCATCGCCAACCTGAGCAATCTCAAGAGCCAGGGCGCGTCGACGATCACGATGCAGGTGGCGCGCAATGTCTATCTGTCCTCCGAGAAGACCTATACACGCAAGATCTACGAGGTGCTCCTGACCTTCAAGCTCGAGCACCTGCTCACGAAGGACCAGATCCTCGAGATCTACATGAACCAGATCTTCCTGGGCAACCGGGCCTATGGTTTCGCCGCGGCCAGCGAAGCCTACTTCGACAAGCCGCTCAAGGACATCACGGTGGCCGAGGCGGCAATGCTGGCCGGCCTGCCCAAGGCGCCCGGAACCAACAACCCGATCCGCAACCCGAAACGCGCGCGAGCACGGCAACTGCTGGTGATCGATCGCATGGAGGAAACCGGCTTCATCACCGCCCAGCAGGCACAGGCCGCGCGCTCCGAGAAGATGCGTCTCAAAGCTGGCACGGACGCGCCGCGGATCCACGCCGAATACGTGGCCGAGACGGTGCGCCAGCTGGTGTTCGCGCAATACGGCAACGAGACCTACACCCGCGGCCTCAATGTCTACACGAGTATTGCGTCGGCAGACCAGGACGCCGCCTACCATGCCCTGCGCCGCGGCATCATGGATTTCGAGCGGCGCCAGATCTATCGCGGTCCCGAGAAATTCATCGACCTGCCGACCAAGGACCCGCAGGCCATGGACGACGCCATCGACGAGGCGCTCGACGCGCACCCGGACAACGGCGACGTCATGTCGGCGGTCGTTCTCGAGGTCAATCCCAAGCTGATTCGCGCGATTCGCCAGAACGGCGAGACGCTGGAGATCACCGGCGACGGGCTGGAGCCAGCCCGATCCGGCCTGTCGGACAAGGCGCCGCCCAACATCAAGCTGCGTCCGGGCGCCGTCATCCGCGTCGTTCGTGCCCCCAAGGACAAATGGGAGATCACGCAGCTGCCGGAGGTCGAGGGCGCGTTCGTCGCGATGGATCCCAACACCGGCGCCATCAAGGCCATGGTCGGCGGCTTCGACTACCAGAAGAACAAGTTCAACCACGTCACGCAGGCCTGGCGCCAGCCCGGGTCGAGCTTCAAGCCCTTCATCTATTCGGCCGCACTGGAGAAAGGTTTCACGCCGGCCACCATCATCAATGACGCGCCGCTGTTCTTCGATGCCGCGTTCACTGGCGGCCAGCCCTGGGAGCCGAAGAACTACGACGGCAAGTTCGAGGGTCCCATGACCCTGCGTACCGGCCTGGCCAAGTCCAAGAACATGATCTCGATCCGGGTCCTGCAGGCGATCGGGCCCGAATACGGCCGTGACTGGGCGCTGCGATTCGGCTTCGACGCCGACAAGCATCTGCCCTACCTGACCATGGCCCTGGGCGCCGGGTCGGTCACGCCGATGCAGATGGTCGGCGCCTACTCGGTCTTTGCCAACGGCGGCTACCGGGTCAACCCCTGGCTGATCAGCAAGGTCACCGAACAGACCGGGCGTGTACTGATGGAGAACAAGCTGCCGGTGCTGGATGATTCCGTGCGCGCGATCAGCGCCCGCAATGCCTTTGTCATGACCAGCCTGCTCAACGAGGTCACGCGCGCCGGTACCGCGGCGCGCGCCCAGGCCACGCTCAAGCGACCCGACCTCTACGGCAAGACCGGCACCACCAACGATTCCATGGACGCCTGGTTCGCCGGTTTCCAGCCCAGCCTGGTCGCCGTGACCTGGATGGGTTACGACACGCCGCGCAAACTGGGCCGGACGGCGACCGGGGGCGGATTGAGCCTGCCGATCTGGATCTCCTTCATGGACCATGCGCTCAAGGGGGTTCCCGTGGCGCAATACACGGCGCCCGAAGGCGTCGTCAACACGGGAGGCGAATGGTATTTCAGCGAGTTCGCCTATGGCGGTGGCGTCACCAGCCTGGGCATGGACGACCTGCTTCCCGGCGCGACCAACGGCAGCATCGAGATCGTCCCGCCGGCCGAGGAACGCAACCGCATCCTGGACTTGTTCCGGAACAACCGCGACAACCGCGGCAACTGACGCACACACACGCGGCAGTGGCGGAACCCGCGTTCGGGCCCCCGAAGGAAGGCCTGCCGTCGGGCATGGCGCGCGCCAGCGGCTACCGCTGAAACACCAGCGACTGTCCGCTTTGCGTGCTCGCATCCTCGGACAAGCGCGCAAACAACTCGCCTTGACCCTTGGTGTCGAGCCACTGGCCGGCATCGAACCGGTAGTGGTAGCCCCCGCTGCGCGTGGCCAGCCAGATCTCGTGCAAGGGCTTTTGCAGGTTGACGACGATTTCGCTGCCATTGGCGAATTTCAGCGTCACCATGCCACCCACACGCTGGTTGTCGATGTCGGCGTCGGTGGCATCGTTGATGCGGTCGCAACCCGACTCGATTGCGTCGAGCACCCGCTCGGCCTGGTCCAAGAATTCAGAGTCGGTCATTACAATTCCACGATGTTGCGCATCTGCCAAATTCTAGTCAGGGTCCTTGCCCTTGCCGCCAGCGCTGTTGTGCTGGTAGCCTGCGGCCAAAAAGGCAGTTTGTTCATACCGACCGAACCTGCCGCCGCGCAACGCGCAACATTGCCCCAGACCCTGCGACCCGGCACGCCGGCAACGGCCGTGCAGCCCGTGCTCCCTTCCTCGTCCCCGACTTCCACCCCATGAGCCTGCCCACCGTACCCGGCGCGCCCCATATCGCCTACCGCGACCAGCAGTTGTGTGTCGACCAGATCCCGCTCGCGGACCTGGCCCGTCGCCACGGCACCCCGCTGTTCGTGTACTCCGAGACGGCCATCCGCGATGCATTGGCGGCCTACCAACGCCCGCTGGCCGGACGCAAGGCCCGCATCTTCTATGCGATGAAGGCCAACTCCACACTGGCCGTGCTGCAACTGCTGGCCCAGGCCGGCTGCGGATTCGACATCGTCTCGGGCGGTGAACTCGAACGCGTGATCGCCGCCGGCGCGCCGGCCTCGACCGTGATCTTCTCCGGCGTCGGCAAGACCCGCGCCGAAATGCGCCGCGCACTCGAACTCGGCATCGCCTGCTTCAACGTCGAAAGCGAGGCCGAACTCGAGGTGCTCAATGCCGTGGCCGTGTCCATGGACACGCGCGCGCCCATCAGCATCCGGGTCAATCCGAACGTGGATCCGAAGACCCATCCCTACATCTCCACCGGCCTCAAGGGCAACAAGTTCGGCATTGCGCATGAACGCACCGTGGCCACCTACCGCCGCGCGGCGGACCTGCCCGGCATCCGGGTGGTCGGCATCGATTGCCATATCGGCTCGCAGATCACCCAGGAAGCGCCCTACCTCGATGCCATGGACCGACTGCTCGACCTGGTGCAGGCCATCGAGGCCGAGGGCATCCGGATCGACCATCTGGACTTCGGCGGCGGACTTGGCATCGACTACAACGGCGACCAGCCGCCGGCGGCGGACGTGTTGTGGACCCGGCTGCTGGCCAAGCTCGATGCCCGCGGCTTTGGCGACCGCACGCTGATGCTCGAACCCGGCCGCTCGCTGGTCGGCAATGCCGGCGTTTGCGTGACCGAAGTGCTCTACCTCAAGCCCGGCGAGCAGAAGAACTTCTGCATCGTCGACGCGGCCATGAACGACCTGCCCCGACCGGCGATGTACCAGGCCTTCCATGCCATCGTGCCGGTGCAGCCCCGGCAAGGCAATACGCTCACCTGGGAAGTGGTCGGCCCGGTGTGCGAAAGCGGCGACTGGCTCGGCCATGAACGCACTCTGGCACTGGAGTCCGGTGACCTGCTGGCGGTGTTGTCGGCCGGCGCCTATTGCATGAGCATGGCCAGCAACTACAACTCGCGCGGCCGCGCGGCTGAAATCCTGGTCCAGGGCGAGCAGTCGCGCCTGATCCGGGCACGCGAGTCGGTTGCCGACCAGTTGCGCAACGAACTGCCGGCAGCACTGGCCGACCGCTGAATCCGGCGGCTCAGGCCGCCGTGTGGCCACCCATGTCGGCGCGGCGCATCCGCCAGGCGCGCACCACGCGCCAGCCGAGCAACACGGCCAGGATCGCGCCGTACAGCGCCACCTCGGCAAAATCGTTCTTGCCCGTGCGCATCCAGAAGAAGTGCAGCACGGCCAGGCCCGCGACCAGATAGACCGCCCGGTGCAACCACTGCCAGCGCCGGGCCCCGAGCAGCCGTATCGCACGGTTGAACGACGTCGCCGCCAGTGCCGTCAACAGCAGCAGCGCGAGAAACCCGACCAGGATGAACGGCCGCTTGACGATGTCGCGTGCGATGTCGCCCAGCACGAACTCCATGTCCAGCCACGCGTAACACAGCATGTGCACCATGGCATAGAAATAGACGAACAGCCCGAGCATGCGGCGCAGCCGTGCCAGCGCCGGTGTCGCGGTCAGCACCCGCAGCGGCGTCACCGCCAACACCAGGCACAGGAACCGCAACGTCCAGTCGCCCGTGGAACGGATCAGCGCCTCGGCCGGATTGGGTCCGAGATTCTGCGTCAGCGCGCCCCAGAACAACCATGCGAACGGGAACAGGGCCGCGACGAACAGCAGCGGCTTTGCGGACGGGCCGGACAACGAGCGGCGCATCATGCGAACGGTGCCTTCGCCGATCGGCGCCGCGGATGCACCGCGCTCAGTAGAACTTGCGCAGGTCCATGCCTGCGTACAACTGTCCGACCTGCGGCTCGTAGCCATTGAACATCAGCGTCTTGCGTTTCTTGGCGAACAAGCCGTCCTCCCCGATACGCCGCTCGGTCGCCTGGCTCCAGCGCGGATGGTCGACCTGCGGATTGACGTTCGAATAAAAGCCGTACTCGTTGGGCAACGCGCGATTCCAGGCGGTGATCGGCAGCTTCTCGGTGAAGCGAATCTTGACCAGGCTCTTGCCGCTCTTGAAACCGTATTTCCACGGCACGACCAGCCGCACCGGCGCGCCGTTCTGGTTCGGCAGCACTTCGCCATACATGCCGAACGACAGCAGGGTCAGCGGATGCAGGGCCTCGTCCATGCGCAGGCCTTCGACGTACGGCCATTCCAGCACCCGCGAGTTGACTCCGGGCATGGTCTTGGGATCGGCCAGCGTGACGAACTCGACGTATTTCGCACTGCCCAGCGGCTCGACCTTGGCGATCAGCTTCGACAGCGAATATCCAACCCAGGGAATGACCATCGACCAGCCCTCGACACAGCGCAGGCGGTAGATCCGCTCCTCCTGGGCGCTGAGCTTGAGCAAGTCCTCCAGCACGATCTTCTGCGGATTCTTGACCAGGCCTTCGATCTCGACCGTCCATGGCGAGGTCTTGAGCGTATGCGCGCGTTCGGCCGGATCGGACTTGTCGGTGCCGAACTCGTAGAAGTTGTTGTAGGTGCTGGCGTCCTGGTAGTCGGTGCGTTTTTCCATCGTCACCGCTCCGGCCACCGTGGATCGTACGCCCGGCAGCGGTGCCAGCTTGCCCGCACGCGCGCCGGATTGCGCGAGCGCATCGCGCGCGGCCCATGTGGCCAGCGCTGCGCCGGCCACGCCACCGGCCATGGCGCGGATCAGCTCGCGTCGCCCCAGATAGGTCTCGCGCGGCGTGATCTCGCCGGGCGTGTCGTGATGGAAGCCGTGGTTGCGGGTCTGGATGATCATGGGCAGGTCCTTGTCATGTCTGAGTTCGTCTGAACCCGGAAAAACTTACAAAGTTCCTGCCCCGGCGACACGCCGGGGCGCGATCAAGGCCGGCATGTGGCGAATCGGCCCTGACGGCCAGGACCGCCGATGGGCTGGCCGGGAGAACGCATCATGCGTCTGCGCCCGGCCGCCTGGCAGAAATCAGCGCAGGCCGGCCATGTAGTCCGACACCGCGCGGATCTCACGATCGTTCAGGCGTGCGGCGACCCCGGTCATCTGCACGCTGTTGAGGCGGACGCCGTCGCGGAACGCGGTGAGCTGGGTCTTGCTGTAGTCGGCGTGCTGGCCACTCATGCGCGGATACTGGGCCGGGATGCCGGCCCCATTGGGGCTGTGGCAACCCGCACAGGCCGCGATCTTGCGCTCGGCGATGCCGCCACGGTAGATACGCTCACCCAGCGTCACCAGGTCTTTCTCCTTGGCGAAACCGGGCTTGGGCTGCTTGCTGGCCAGCCAGTGCGAGATGTTGACCATGTCGTCGTCCGACAAGGTGGTCGCGAAACCCTTCATGATCGCATTGTTGCGCTTGCCGGACTTGAACTCCTGCAGCTGCTTGACCAGGTACTGCGGATGTTGCCCCGCCAGCTTGGGGTTCTCGGGCGTGCCGGAGTTGCCGTCGGCACCGTGGCAGGCGGCGCACACCGCGGTGTAACTTGCCTCTCCCTTGGCCAGATCGGGTTTCTTGTCCTGCGCGACAACACTCAGAGAACTCAGCGCCAGGGTGGTGGCAAGCATCAGGCGGGCAATAGACGTCATGGGGATGGGCATCAAAGAGAGGGGGGCAAAACAGCGTGCATTCTACAATGCAGGTCGCGGCCACCTCCGTCGGATCCCATGACACGCCAACACCCCCCCACCGCCGCAAAGTCCACCCCTTCCGCCAAGGCCCCCGCCACCCCGGCCGAGATCGCCAGCGGCTGGCTGCACACCGCCCGTTTCCTGACCACGGCGCCCGAGCTGCATTTCCTGCCGGCGCTGGAGGTTCCGGAAATCGCTTTCGTCGGCCGTTCCAATGCCGGCAAGTCGACCTGCATCAACACGCTCACGCAGCAAAAGCAACTGGCATTCGCATCGCGCAAGCCAGGGCGGACCCAGCACATCAACCTTTTCTCGCTCGGCAAGCAAGGCGTCACCGATGCCGTGTTGACCGACCTGCCGGGTTACGGCTATGCGGCGGTGCCCAGGCAGGACAAGATCCGGTGGCAGCAGGTGATGGCCAATTACCTGGTCACGCGCGAAAACCTGCGCGGCATCGTCCTGTTGTGCGACCCCCGCCTGGGCTTGACCGAACTCGACGAGATACTGCTCGACGTGGTGCGGCCACGGGTCGAGGAAGGCCTGCAATTCCTGCTGCTGCTGACCAAGGCCGACAAACTCACCCGCGTCGAGGCCCGCAAGGCCCTGTCGATCGCCAGGCTGCAGGCCGGCGGAGGCCATGCGATGTTGTTTTCGGCCACCAAGCGCCAGGGCATCGACGATGTGTCCCGGTTGTTGTGGCAATGGGCCCACCCGGCCGGCGACGCACCGGCCGACACGGGCGCGGCCACCGGCACGGGCGCGGCCGCCGGCACGGACGCGGCGTCCGACATCGCCGATCCGACCGCCTGAAGCCGGCTGTCCGCCGGGGGGCCGGCCTTAATAGACCGACGTTTCGCCCGCCGGGCGCATCTTGAAGCGCTTGTGCACCCAGTAATACTGGCTCGGCATCCGCTCGACGTAGTCCTGCAGGCGACGGTTCATCGTGGCGGCATCGGCCTGCAGGTTGTCGGTCGGAAAATCCTCCCACGCCGGCAGGACATGCACGTCATAACCGGCGTCCGTCAGTTCGGTGATCACCGGCACGACCTTGGCGCGACCCATCTTCGCGAACCGGGACAACGAGGTCAACGTCGCCGTCGACACACCGAAAAACGGCACGAACACCGATTCCTGGCGCGTGATGTTCATGTCCGGCAGCAGATACAGCGGCTGGCCTGCGCGCAGGGCCTGCACCACCGGCTTGAGGCCGTCGTCGCGGCCGAACAGGCGCGGCCGGCCAAAGCGCTTGCGACCGTCGAGGATCCAGCGATCCAGCAGCGGGTCGACCTGGTTCGAATAAATCGTCGTGAATGCGCGCGGCAACTTCCGGGTCAACGCCGTCCATCCGGCGTCCAGGCCGACGAAATGCGGAGCGAAGACGACGGTCGGCGCATCACCCTGCAATTCGTGAACCGCCCCGCGCAGGCGCAGCCGGTGCTCCAGCCGGTCGATGCCGCCATGCCACAACCAGCCCCGGTCCAGCCAGGCCTGGGCGAAATACACGAAGGTCCGTCGCGCCGTGGCTTCCCGCTCCGCGTCGGACAGATGCGGAAAACACAGGCGCAGATTGACAGCCACCACGCGACGACGCGAAGCCGCCAGCAGGTACAGGAACCAGCCGAGTACCCGCCCCAGGGCCCTGACCCCGCGCAAAGGCAACAAGGCCATCAGTCGCATGAAACCGATGCCCAGGCGACTCAGCATGGGGACAGCCCGGCCCGGGTCATGACTCCCCCTTGGGCTGCTTGTAGCGTGCATAACCCCACAGATACTGCGCCGGGCATTCGCGGATCAGTCGTTCCATCTCCCGGTTGACCTGCGCCACTGCCGCCTCCAGGTCGGGCGACAAGGCCTCGTGCAACTCCCGGAAGTGCAGCCGGAACCCACGCCCCCAGCGCAACCGTTCCCCCCACAGCAGCAAGACGGTCGCGCCGGTCTGCTGGGCCAGCCGGGCCGACAGGGTCATGGTGTAGGCATCGCGCCCGAAAAACGGCGACCACACTCCCATGCCGTCCGGGGGGACCTGGTCGGGCAACAATCCCACGGCATGGCCGCTGCGCAAGGACCGGATCATCTGGCGAACGCCGGCCAGGCTGGTCGGCGCGGTGATCAGGCCCGGCCGATGGCGCGCCCGCAGCATCAGTTGCGCCAGCCAGGCCTGGCGCGCCGGCCGGTACAGCACGGTCAACGGGCCGTAACGGGCTGCATACCGCGCAGCCAGTGCCTGCGCCGTGATTTCGAAACATCCCAGGTGCGGCGTCAGGAAGATCACGCCACGACCGGCTTCGTAGGCCTTGTCGACACACGCGTCATTCTCCCACTCGCAAGGCACCGCGGCCCCCAGCCAGAGCCGCGGCAACTCGCCGACCATGCGGCCGGCGCCGCCGACCGCGCCCCATGCCGCCGACAGGCGATACCCCGCCTGCGCGATGTTCGCCAGGAAGCGACGCCGATACGTCGGGGACAACAGGAACGACAACCAGCCGAGCAACCAGCCCAGGCCATGCAGCAGCCACAGGGGCACATGCGCAAGCCAGCGAAACACGTGAGTCATCAATGGTTAAAATCGGCCCGTCGCCGAGTTATGGAACTACTTGCAGGGCGACACCCACGATGGCGGCACCCGCAAAAGCGGCCATTGTGCCTTGTGTAACTGCTAAAGCGTTCGCCCAAGCACTCCAGCCCAGGCAACGCAAGACCCCATGTGTTGATGGAGCTAACAAAGGAAACTTATGGCGAACGATTTTCTCTTCACTTCCGAATCCGTGTCCGAAGGCCACCCCGACAAGGTGTCCGACCAGATCTCGGACGCCATTCTCGACGCACTCTTCCAGCAGGACCCGCGCAGCCGGGTCGCAGCGGAAACCCTGTGCAACACCGGCCTGGTGGTGCTGGCCGGCGAGATCTCGACCAACGCGCATGTCGACTACATCCAGGTCGCGCGTGACACCATCAAGCGCATCGGCTACGACAACACCGACTACGGCATCGACTACAAGGGCTGCGCCGTTCTGGTCGCCTACGACAAGCAGAGCAACGACATCGCGCAAGGTGTCGACCATGCGTCCGACGACCACCTGAACACCGGCGCCGGCGACCAGGGCCTGATGTTCGGTTATGCCTGCGACGAAACCCCCGAGTTGATGCCCGCGCCGATCTACTACGCCCACCGGCTGGTCGAGCGCCAGGCCCAGTTGCGCAAGGACGGCCGGCTGCCGTTCCTGCGGCCCGACGCCAAGAGCCAGGTCACGATGCGCTACGTCGACGGCAAGCCGCACAGCATCGCCACCGTCGTGTTGTCGACCCAGCACCATCCGGACCAGAGCGAATCGGCCACCAAGATGAAGGCATCGTTCACCGAAGCCATCATCGAGGAGATCATCAAGCCGGTGCTGCCCAGCGAGTGGATCAAGGAGACCGAATACCTGATCAACCCGACCGGCCGTTTCGTCGTCGGCGGCCCGCAAGGCGATTGCGGCCTGACCGGGCGCAAGATCATCGTCGACACCTATGGCGGCGCCTGCCCGCACGGTGGCGGCGCATTCAGCGGCAAGGACCCGAGCAAGGTCGACCGATCGGCCGCATATGCCTGCCGTTATGTGGCCAAGAACATCGTCGCCGCCGGCCTGGCGCGCCAGTGTCAGATCCAGGTGGCCTACGCCATCGGCGTCGCGCGGCCGATGAACATCACCGTCTACACCGAAGGCACGGGCGTGATCCCCGACGAGCAGATCGCCAAGCTGGTGCGCGAACACTTCGACCTGCGACCCAAGGGCATCGTCCAGATGCTCGACCTGCTGCGCCCGATCTACGAGAAAACCGCCGCCTACGGCCACTTCGGCCGCGAAGAACCCGACTTCACCTGGGAGCGGACCGACAAAGCACAAGCGCTGCGTGCAGCGGCCGGGCTGTAAGCCCGGCAGTCGCGTAGCGACACTTGTGCTTTGCGGCGCAGGCTCACATCGCGCAGCGATGTGAAGGCCCGCAGGGCCGAGGCCGAAGCCACAAGGCTTCTCCTGGCGCTGCGTGCAGCGGCCGGGCTGTTGGCCTGGCGGTCGCGCAGCGTTTCGGCGCCCCCCTACCGATCCACGCTGCGCAACCAGCGCTGCAGCCCCCAGGCTCCGGCGACGATCAGCAGCACGGTGCCGCCCAGCAGCGCAAAGGTCAGCGGTGTCGGCCTGCGCAGTGCTTCGGTGATCTGGTCGACGAACAACACCATGGCCAGGGTGCCCGGCGTCATGCCGATCGCGGTGCCGAGCACCAGGTCGCGCAGCCGGATGTGGCTGGCGCCGGCGACCATGTTGATCACCGCGAATGGAGCCACCGGCACCAGGCGCACCAGGATCACCGCCACCAGGCCCCGATGGGCCATGCGCTGGCTCAGCATGTTGATGCGCGGTCCGGCCAGGCGCAGCAGCACCTCGTGCCCGAGAAAGGCGCCAACGCCGTAGCTGGCCGCCGCCCCCAGCAAGGCACCGACCATCGCACAGGCAAAGCCGGCCCAGGGGCCGAACGCGACCAGCGCCACCAGGGTCAGGAAGCTCAAGGGCACCGCCAGCGTCATGGCCAGCGCGAATCCGAACGTGGCGGCCACCGGCCCGAATGCCTCGCCGAAGCGCTGCAACCCCGACACGACGACATCCACGTCGAGCCATTCGCGCAGCGGCGTGGCCGTCCAGCCGATGGCCAACGCAACCACGGCCAGCACCGCCACGGCCAGCAGCCACAGGCGCCGGCGCAGCACCGACGACGACAACGGCGCCTGCATGTCCGGCAAGGGCTTCATGGCACGCGACGCGTGATGTCCGTCAACACCATGGCCAGGTCCCGGACCTGGCCGGCGGCGAAGATGGAGCCGTGCAATCCGGCGACCCGGCGCTCGCGCAGCCGCTCGCCCAGCAACTGGTTCCAGGAACCGAACAAGGCCTTCTCCCAGCGCAGCAGGCCGGAGGTCTTGATCAGCGTCGTGGGTCCGCCGAAGGCTCCCACCCGATACCCGCCCATGGACTTGACCTGTGCGACCAGCCCGGCGTCGTTGATCATGGCGCCCAGGCGCCGGCCATTGATACTGAGCTCCTGCAACCGCAACAGCCGCACCAGCCCGGAGAACAGACGCCAGTAGAAGGTTCCGCCCCAGACCGCCTTCGGATAGACCGTGTCGATCAGGATCAGGCCGCGCGGCGGCACGCCGCGCTGCTCCAGCAGCCGGGCCGTCTCCAGTGCCGCGATGCCGCCGATCGAGAAGCCGGCGATGAATCCCGGTGCCTGCCCCTGGGCCTGGATGCCGTCGGCGTACATCTCCGCGAGCTGCTTGATGCGCCGGAACGGTGCCGGACCCTGCGGCGGCTGCAACATCCGCAGGTCGCAATTGCCGCCCAGTGCATCGGCCAGGGTCTGGAACCGGAGCAGGTCACCGTGTCCGGAGGCCGCCAGGTAGATGGTGTCGGCGGCCGTACCCGGCCCCAGCGGCACCAGCAGGCCCGGCGGCGTAGCCTCCTTGTCCAGCGCGGCAGCGAGCCGCTCGACGGTCGGATTCTCGGTCAGCATGTACAGCGGAATCCGGCGCCGCATCATGCGTTCCGCGCCGGCCAGGATGCTGATGGCGGCCAGCGAGTCGCCCCCGACGTCGAAGAAGTTGTCCTGTACCGACAAGGACGTCCGCCCGAGTTCGGTCTGCCACAGCGCCAGCAGTTCGGCTTCGCGCGGCGTGGCCGGCTTGCGGCCGACGACACGCGCCTGCACCGCGGGCGTGGCATCGGGCAAGGCGGCGTAATCGACCTTGCCGCTGCCGCTGGTCGGCAGCACCGGCAACGAGCAGATCGCCGACGGCACCATAAAGTCGGGCAGGCGCACGCGCAAGGCGCGTTGCAAGCGCTCGTGGTCGTCGGGCCGCGCCGGCGCCACCCAGGCGTGGATGGCCGCGTGCCCGCCGGATTCCACCTTGCGCGCCGCGGCCTGCGACACACCCTCGAGAGCCAGCAAGGCCGACTCGATCTCGCCGAGTTCGATCCGGTAGCCGCGCAACTTGACCTGCCGGTCCAATCGGCCCTGGAAATGCAGCCGGCCCTGGTGGTCGAGCGTGCCCTTGTCGCCGGTCCGGTATAGCCGCTCTCCGACGCGGAACGGATCGGCGACGAAACTGGCCGCGCTCAACTCGGGCTGGTTCAGGTAGGCCCGCGCCAACCCGCGACCACCGATATAGACCTCGCCGGACACGCCATCGGGCACCGGGCGCAGTTGCCGGTCCAGCACATGGATGGTGGTGTCGTCCACCGGCAGCCCGACCGGCAACACGTCGGCATCGTCGTTGCTGCGGCATTCCCAGGCGGTGGCAAAGATACACGCCTCGGTGGGACCGTACACATTGAACAGCCGGGCGCCGGTGACGGTCAGGTAGCGACGCGCAAGTTCGGGCGCCAGCACTTCGCCGCCGCAGCAGGCCACGCGCAGCGCAAGCCCGTGCTGGCCCGCCGCCGCATCGAGGAAACCGCTGAGCGTCGACGGCACGAAGGCCATGATGGTCACGGCGTGGCGCACGGCGAATTCCGCCAGCGACTGCGGCAACAACCGTCCCGGCGGCGCCAGGGCCATGCTGGCGCCGTGCACCAGTGGCAGGCACAACTCGATCAGCGATGGATCGAACGTGGCCTGTGTCGCCTGCCCGGTGCGGTCCTGTGCCGTGACGCCGTAGCTGCGCGACAACCAGTGCAACCGGCGCGCCAGCACCGCATGTTCGATCATCACGCCCTTGGGCCGGCCGGTCGACCCCGACGTGAACAACACATAGGCCAGGTCGTCAGGCGCAGCCACGGCGGGTGCATCGTCGCTTGGCAGATCGGCCAGGCCTTGTTGCCAACTGCCGACGATGGTGTGCACATGCAGCGGCGCCAACCGGTCCCAGTCCGGCTGCTGCACCATCAACGCGACCGCCGCGCTGTCCTGCAGCACCAGGGCCAGCCGGGCCAGCGGCGCGTCCGGATCCAGTGGCAGGTAGGCGGCCCCGGCTTTGGCGATGGCCAGCATGGCCAGCACCAGGTCCGGCCCGCGCGGCATGGCGACAGCCACGATGCGGTCCCGGCCCGCGCCCAGCCCGACCAGCCGATGGGCCAATTGGTTGGCACGCCGATTCACCGTGCCGTAGTCCATCTGCGCGCCATTCCAGACCAGGCACACCGCCTGCGGCGTGCGTGCCGCGTGGTGCTCGAATGCGGCCACGTAGGTCCGAGGCTGCCGGTGCTGCACGACATCGGCATGGCGGGCATGGACGATGCGGTCGAACTCCTCGGCCGGCAGCACCGGAAGGTCGGCCACACGGCGATCGGGCTCGGCCGCCAGCGCCTGCACGACGTGCCAGATGCGCGCGCCCAGCGCGGCCACCGCGTGCGATGTGAAATAGGCGGCACTGCCCTCGAGCACCAGTTCCAGGTCCTGGCGCGCATGGAATTCGCACACCGTGATGCCCAGCGGGTACCGCGCCGAACCGGAAAACAACTGGCGCGAGTCGACCAGTTCGGCGTCGCCGAACGCGACCTGATAGTCCTGGCGCTCGAACGACAGCAACACGTCGAACAAGCCGTCGCGGCCGCTGCGCACCACCTCAAGCTCGCGCGCCAGCTCGCTCAGTGGATACCGTGGATGACGCAGGGCCGATCGCATGATGGCGCCTACACCGGTGACCAGCTCGGCCGCCGTCATGTCCGGCGCCACGGTCACGTTGATGCCCATGACACCCACGAACATGCCCATGGTGTCGCGGTAACGCCTGCCGCCGCGGTTGAGCGTGGGCACACCGACCAGCACCTGCTCGCGCTCGCCGACACGGGCGAAGTACAGGGCCAGCGCGGCCAGGAAGAAGTTGAACGGCGTGATGCCCTGGCCCGCGGCGAGACGTTCGAGCCGGTCGTAGTCGGCGCGCGGCAGCGACTCCACCACCAGGTGCGCATCGGGCAGACCGCCGTCGCGTGCATGGGCCTGGCGCCGCTGCAGCAGCGGTTCCGGCAGGGCCGGCAATTGCGCGCGCCAGAACACGGCGTCGCGCACGAAGGACTCCGACTGCCGGTAGGCGTGCGATTCCGCGACGAAGGCCAGGTAGCTGTCGTCGCTGGGTGCGACGCCGTCGTCGCCGGCGCCGATCCGGTTGTAGATCGCGCTCCAGCGTTTCATGACCTGGGTCGTGCCCCAGCCGTCCATGATGAGGTGGTGGAACTGGATCGTGCCGCCATGGAGCACATCGCTTGCGCGCAACAACGCAAAACGCCAGGGCGGCGTGCCATCGTGCAATACAAACGGCTGGCGCATCCAGTGTTGCCACCACTGGCGCATCGCCTGGCGCGGTTCGGGCTCCGCGCTCATGTCGATCAGCCGCAACTCGGGCTCGAACGCCGGCAACAGGCGCTGTGTTCCGTCGGGTTGCAGGACCAGGCGCAATGCGGCGTTCTCGGCAACCAGTTGCGACAACGCACGCCGCAGGCGGGGCAAGTCCAGCGGCCCTTCGAAAAACGCGGTACCGCCCAGGTTCAGGTGCGCACTGTCCGGCCAGGCGCGTTGATCCCGCCAGACCTCGAGCTGGCTCAGGGACAGCGGCAGGCTGCCCGCGGTCAGGCGCTCGTCGCCGGCCGCGTCCATCGCTCTATTTCCTGCATGGCATACCGGTATCCGACCTCGGCGATCTTCTCCGCGCGTCCATAACCCATCAGCGCGAACGACGCCACAGGCGGCTCGAGATAGTGGTCGGCCTGGACCATGGTGCGCGCGCGCTGGTGCAGGCCGCCGATATGGCTGGCCCGGTACAGGATGTCGCCGATGCCGGGAGATGCCGGTTCGCCGCGGCGGAAATAACCCTGGATCGTACGCCGCACCGACAGCCGGGGCAATGACGGATCCACGCCCATGTAGTCGCGTACGTCGACATCGATCGCAATGACGGTGCCGTTGCCGCGCCGCTGTTCCAGTGGCGTGCCCAGACGCGCACGCATGGCCGCCACCGGCACGTTCTCCAGGATCGCGCCGTCCACCAGCAGATCGCCCTTGTGCAGCACCGGCGGGAACAGCCCGACCGGTGAATTGCTGGCCAGCACCGCCCGCCACAACGGCCCGCTGTCCTGCACCGTGGTGCAGGCCCGGCTCAGGTTGCAGGCGGTGGCAAAAAACGGCAGCCACGACTGGTCGACGGTCCGTTCGCCGAACATGCGCCGCAGGTCGCGCTCGACGCGCCGTCCCGACACGATGGATATCACCGGCAGCGTCGGGCGCTCCCCACCCCGTGCGAAACGCACCGTGCGATCGCGGATCTCGTCCAGCGGCCAGCCACAGGCGTATTGCGCACCCAGCAAGGCCCCCATGCTGTTGCCGCCGACCATGTCGACGACGATGCCGGCCTGCTCGAGCGCGCGCAACACACCGAGATGGGCAAAACCACGCGCCCCGCCCCCGCCGAGCACGACACCCACCGCCTTGCCATGGAGGAATCGCGCCAGCCGCGCGTAATCACCCGCGTGGCGCGACCGGATCGGATACACACGCTCGACATCACGGCCGTCGCGCCAATGCATCAGGCCCGCCGGCATGTCGGCATCGGCGGGATGCAGCACGACCAGGTGCTTGCGCTTCATCTCGAAGCCAGCCTCGCGCGCCAGCAGTTGTTCGAGTTCGCCCGTTGCGGCCGGGCCGTCGTGCCGGGCCACGAACACGACCTGGTCGGCCTGGCGAAACGCCCGCTTGGCCCAGGACAAGGAGCGCGGATCGGCCTCGTAGATCAGGAAGTCGTACTGCTCCTCGAGGTCGTCGTATCGATCCTTGCCGCTCCACGCGCCGGTGGCGGACGGGTCCACCATGCTTTGGGCATCGGGCGGCACCTGGTAAGCCCGACCGAACACTGCGCAGGCGCGCGTCAGGCCTTGTGCCACCTCATGCGCCGCCGTGCCGGCGTCCAGCGGCACCACGACGAAGATCTGCGCATGCCGTCGCTCGACCGCCTGCGACGCATGGCGCAGATGATTGAAGATCGCCTGCGCAAAGACCTTGTTCAAGGCCAGTGGATGCAGCACCAGCAGGCGCTCGAAATCGGCGCGGCCGAGCATGGCCAGCGTCGAATCGCGCAAGGCCGTGATGTCCGCCGCACGCGCCTGCTGCAGGATCAGCCCGGCCTCGCCGACGCTCTCGCCGGGCCGGATCTCGTTGTAGAGCTGCAAGACCCCCTGGGCGTCGCGGCGCGACACCCGCAGGCGGCCGCTGACCAGGAAGAACATGGTGTCGGCGGGTTCACCTTCGCGCAGCACGACGGCGCCACCCGGAATCGTCTGCAGGTGCAGGAAGCGGCCGAGGTCCTGCAGCACCGGCTCCTCCAGGCTGCCAAATACCCCGCTCGCCCGCAAGACTGCAAGGACCCGTTCGTCAGCGGTGGGCGGCTCAGCCATGGCCAGAGTCTAACGTCGGCCCCCGGTCGCGCGGCAACTCGCTCGACAGCCACTGCACGAAGGCGGCGCTGGCCGGGCGACGGCGCTTGCGTTGCGGCAGCACCAGGTGATAACCCAGTGGCGACTCCAGCCGATGGCGACCCAGCCGGCACAACAGGCCTTGCGCGAGCAAGGTGTCGACCAGGTGCTGCCAGCCGATCGCCACGCCCTGCCCGGCCAGCGCGGCGCCGATCACGAGCAGATAGTTGTCGAAGGCCGGCAATTCCGCCACGGCCGCACGATCGCCGGCCCAGCGCGGGCCGGCGCGTTTCCAGTCGAACCAATGCTGGCCCGGCGCCGGCTTGAGTTGCAGCCACGGTGCCTCGCGCAACACCGCCCGCGGGTCGCCGCCATGCGCCCGGAGCAGGCCCGGCGCACAGACCGGGAACACGCATTCACGCAGCAGCAGGCTGGACTCGGCGCGCGGTATGCGGCCGTCTCCGAACACGATGGCCAGGTCGACATCGGCCGGCAGCAGGACCTGGGCCCGGTTGCTGGTCACGAGACTGACGTCGATGCGCGGATGCAAGCGGTAGAAACGCTCGAGCCGCGGCATCAGCCAATAGGTGGCGAACGCAAAGTCGGTCGCCACCGCCAGCAGTTCGCGGGCCGGCTCGGCCATCGTCCGGTCGACCGCCGTGTGCAAGGTGGCCAGTGCCTCCTGTACGGGAGCCAGCAAAGCCGCACCGGCCGACGTGGGTTCGATGCCCCGGTGCACCCGGATGAACAGCGGCGTTCCCAGTGCCAGTTCAAGGCGCCGGATATGCTGGCTGACCGCCGGCTGCGTCATGCCCAGTTCCGCCGCCGCAACGGTGAAGCTCAGGCAGCGCCCGCAGGTTTCGAATACCTGCAGCAGATCCAGCGAAGGCAAGGGGCGTGGCATAAGCTGAGCTTATCAGCGACATGCTGGCTGGCGGTTCACACGGCACCGGTTTGCGCGGATGATGCGCCCACCTTCCCCGCGCAGCACCCGAACCGGAGCCCGAACGACCATGTCCCAGAACCGCCCCAACATCCTGTTCATCATGGCCGACCAGATGGCCGCTCCGCTGCTGCCGCTGCACGATCCGCGCTCGCCGATCCTCATGCCCCACCTGGACGCGCTGGCGCGCGACGGTGTGGTCTTCGACTCCGCCTATTGCAACAGCCCGTTGTGCGCGCCCTCGCGGTTCTGCCTGATGAGCGGGCAACTGCCGTCGCGCATCGGCGCCTGGGACAACGCCGCGGACTTCCCGTCCGACATTCCCACCTATGCCCACTACCTGCGCGCGCTGGGATACCGCACCGCCTTGTCCGGCAAGATGCATTTCTGCGGCCCCGATCAACTGCACGGCTACGAGGAGCGTCTGACCAGCGACATCTATCCGGCCGACTACGGCTGGGCGGTGAACTGGGACGAGCCGGACAAGCGCGCCAGCTGGTACCACAACATGTCGTCGGTGCTGCAGGCCGGCCCGTGCGTGCGCTCCAACCAGCTCGACTTCGACGAAGAGGTGGTGTTCAAGGCCAACCAGTATCTGTTCGACCATGTGCGCAACACGCCGGAGCAGCCGTTCTGCCTGACGGTGTCGATGACGCATCCGCACGATCCGTACACGATCCCGGCCGCGTTCTGGGACCTGTACGACGGCGTCGAGATCCCGATGCCCGTGGTGGACATGGCGCAGGATCGGCAAGATCCGCATTCGGAACGCATCCTCAAGGTGATCGACCTGTGGGGAAAGTCCATGCCCGAGGAGGCCGTGCGCCGCGCCCGCCGCGCCTACTTCGGCGCCTGCAGCTACATCGACGCCAACATCGGCAAGCTTATGAAGACGTTGACCGACTGCGGCCTGCGCGACGACACCATCGTGGTGTTCTCCGGCGACCATGGCGACATGCTCGGCGAACGCGGCCTCTGGTACAAGATGCACTGGTTCGAGGCCTCGGCGCGGGTGCCGATGGTCGTCCACGCGCCCGCGCGATTCCGTCCCGCCCGGGTCGCGCCATCGGTGTCGACGATCGACCTGCTACCGACCTTCGTCGCGATGGCCGGCGGCACGCTCGATGCCGGCCTGGCCATCGACGGCCGCTCGCTGATGCCGCACCTGACCGGTGGCGATGACGGCCACGACGAGGTGATCGGCGAATACATGGCCGAAGGTTCTCGCGAGACCGTGGTCATGATCCGGCGCGGCCGCTACAAGTTCATCCACGCCGCGCACGACCCCTGCCTGCTGTTCGACGTGCAGGACGACCCGCGCGAATTGCGCAATCTGGCCGACGCGCCGGAGCACCAGGGCCTGCTCGCATCGTTCCAGGCCGAGGTCGCGCAACGCTGGGACCTGCCGGCGCTCGACGGGCGCGTGCTGGACAGCCAACGACGGCGCCGGCGGGTGTACGAAGCGCTGCGCCAGGGCAGGCTCACCAGCTGGGACCATCAGCCCCGGGTCGACGCGAGCCAGCAATACATGCGCAACCACATCGACCTGGACGACCTGGAGCGCCGCGCACGGTTTCCGGCGCCGTGACGCGCCGTACCGTCATCCCGTCACCCGCTGTCGCCCGCCGCCGGCCATGGCCCGTGCGCCGCCGCATCCGGCCGCTGCGTACGGCGGATCAACCGGGTCGCTGCGTCATCCGACGGCGAGCACGGCCAGCTCCTTGTCGCGCTGGCGTTGCAGCCAGGTGATGGCCCGGCCACCCAGGCGGCGTTGCAA
This sequence comes from Comamonadaceae bacterium G21597-S1, assembly GCA_027214345.1. Classification (GTDB taxonomy): domain Bacteria; phylum Pseudomonadota; class Gammaproteobacteria; order Burkholderiales; family Burkholderiaceae_C; genus CAISIP01. The sequence goes on along the minus strand of JAPWHR010000001.1, from coordinate 616,376 downwards.
CAGCTGCTCGGCAAAGGCGATGGCGTCCAGCAGGCCGCTGGTGGAAATGCCGCAGTCGAAACCCGATTGCCCGGCCATCAGCACCAGGTCCTCGGTGGCGACATTGCCGGCAGCACCGGGTGCGAACGGACAACCACCGATCCCGCCCACGCTGGCATCGAAACGGCGGATGCCCGCCTCCAGCGCGGCCCAGGCATTGGCCACCCCCATCGCGCGCGTATCGTGGAAATGCACCGCCAGTTGTTGCGCCGGAACACACTGCGTAAGCGTACCCAGGCGCTGCTTGACCTGTCCGGGTGAGGCCGAACCAATGGTGTCGGCGATGACGATCTCCTGCGCGCCGGCGTCCAGCATGCGCCGCGACAGCGCCGCCACGACGTCCAGCGGCACAGCGCCCTCGAACGGGCAATCGAAGGCCACGGCCACATAGGCCCGTGTACGCAGTCCCAGGGCCCGCGCTGCCTGCAGGGTCTGTTCGCTGACATCGGTCGCCCGCGCCAGCGACATGTTGATGTTCTTGCGGTTCATGGCCTCGGTGGCCGACAGCACGACCGCGATCTCCTGCGCGCCGGCTGCATGCGCGCGCTCCAGGCCCTTGCCGTTGGGCACCAGCACCGACATGCGCAGGTCCGGCAAGGCCGACAGCACCTGCCGCACCAGATCGGCCGCATCGGCCATCTGTGGAACCGCCTTGGGCGAGACGAAACTCGCGGCTTCCAGGCTGGTGACGCCGGCCTTGGCCAGCAGGCGTATCAACTGCAGCTTGTCCGGGGTCGCAACCGTGACGGCCTGGTTCTGAAGCCCGTCGCGCAAGGCCACTTCGGTGATGACGATGGATTCCATAGGGGTCGCTCCTGTCGGGGATGTCGCCGCTCAGCCGATCGCGCCAAGCGCGTGCAGGTCGGCGACCTGCTGCGGCGAATATCCGGCGAGATCCTGCAGCACCGCCTGGGTATGCTGGCCCAGCGCCGGTGGTGGCGTGAACACATCGTCCGGGGAATCGGACAACTTGACCGGGTTGCCGGGCATGCGCACCGTAGTGCCCGAGCGCAGTTGCACCGGCACCACCATGTTGCGCGCCAGCACCTGCTCGCTGCCCAGCGCCTGCTCGAAGTTGTTGACCGGGCCGCACGGAATCCGTGCGGCGCGCAGCTGCTCGAGCCAATAAGCGGTGGGTTGCTGGCGGAAGGCCTGGGCGATCACGGCATTGATGGTCTCGCGCGCCGCATACCGCACCGGTTGCTGGCGGTACTCGGGCTTGTTCAGTTCGGGCAGGTCCATGAATGCGGCGAAACGCTCGAAGAAGGCATCGCCGATACAGGCCACGATGACATGGCCGTCGGCGGTGGGAAAGCTGTTGTACGGCACATGCACGAAATGGCTGTTGCCGATGGCGCCGGGTACCTCGCCGGACAGCAGATGCATGGTCGCCATGTAATTGAGCATGGAGATCTGGGCGTCCAGCATCGACACGTCGACATGCTGGCCACGACCGGTCTGCTCGCGCTGGGCAATGGCCGCCAGCACCCCGATGGCGCCGAAGATGCCACCACCGAGGTCACCGATCGGAATGCCGCTGCGCACCGGCCCGTCGTCCGGATTGCCGGTGATGGACATGCCGCCGCCCATGGCCTGCACCACCTGGTCGAACGCCGGCAGGTCGGTATGGGGGCCGGTCTGGCCGAATCCGGTGACCGAACAGGTGATGATGCGCGGGTTGACCTGGGACAGGCTGGCGTAGTCGATACCCAGGCGCTGGGTCACCCCGACGCTGAAGTTGTCGAACACCACGTCGGCCTGGCGCACCAGATCCAGGAATACGGCCCGGCCCGCATCCGATTTCAGGTCCACACACACGCTGTGCTTGTTGCGATTGAGTGTCAGGAAATACGCGCCCATGCCGTCGCGCGAGTTGACCGCATCCTTTTCCAGCAGGCGGCGTGTGCCTTCGCCGGAGCCCGGGGGCTCGATCTTGATCGTGCGCGCGCCCAGGTCGGCCAGCAGCATGGTGCCATACGGGCCGGACAACATATGGGTGAGATCGAGGACGGTGATGTGCTCCAGAGCCAAGGGGTTTCTCCTGTCGTTTCCATGAAGACGTTCCTTCAGCAGATACCATGCCATCCGCCGCGACGACGGCAAATGCTTGTTTTCATTGAATTTCCCACTCCGGACGGGAGCAACCACTGTCTTATGCAACTAACCGTGCGACACTAAAACGTCGCAACAAGACACATCGCTCGCCCATGCACTACCCTGAACGCCATGCCGCTGGCACACCCCGCCTGTGTTTCGTCAGCTACCGCCAGATCCGGGAATTCGCCGCACCGGTGCTGGTGGAATACGCGGACCGTGCGCACATCGACGTGGTGGACGGCACGTTCGAAGAAGCGCTGCGCATCGCACAGCAACGCGCGGGCCAGGGACTGGTGGATGTGTTCGTCAGCGCCGGCTCCAATGCGAGCATCCTGCGTGCCGGGCTGCAGACGCCGGTGGCCACGATTCAGCTCGGCGGCTTCGATCTGCTGCAGGCCTTGATCCGGGCCCGCGCCATAGCCGATCGGGTCGGTGTCGTCACCTACGGGCAGACGCTGCATGCACTCGACGATGTGAAAGCGCTGCTCAATATCGAGATCATCCAGCATGCCTACCACACGCCGGACGATGCGCGGGCGCGGGTGGAACAGTTGCGCCAGGACGGCTTCCGGGTCATCGTCGGCTCCAGCCTGGTGGTCGACCTGGCGGAGCAGGCCGGGCTGCATGGCCTGCTGGCGTATTCGCTGTCCAGCATCCGGCGCGCCTTTGACGACGCCATCGAGCTGGCACGGGTGGCGCGGCTGGAGAGCGGGCGCTACGACCAGCTCAACAGCGTGCTGCACAACCTGCAGGACGCGGTGCTGGCGGTGGATCAGGAGCACCGCATCATCGCGGCCAACACGCCGATGCGCCGGCTGCTGGGCCACACCACCGCATCGGCGCCCGGCATGCCGCTGGACGCCGCACCACCGGAGCTGTCGCTGCGCGCGACGCTGGAGACCGGCGCCGAGGAACGCGCCGTGGTGCTGCGTTTTGCCGATCGTGACTGGATCGCCAACCGCACGCCGATACGCGAGAACAACCAGATCGTCGGCGCCGCCATCACCTTGTATGACGCACGGGCGATCCAGGAGGCCGACTCCAGCCTGCGCAGGCAGCAGCGCCGCAGCCAGAAGACGGCACGTTACGAATTCACCAGCCTGATTGGCCACAGCCCGGTGTTCCGGCAATCGCTGGACACGGCACGGCGCTTTGCAAAAACCGATCTCACGGTGCTGATCTCGGGCGAAAGCGGCGTCGGCAAGGAGTTGTTCGCCCAGGCCATCCACAGTGCCGGCGCGCGCGCCGAACGTCCCTTTGTCGCGGTGAACTGCGCGGCGTTCCCCGAGTCCCTGCTGGAAAGCGAACTGTTCGGTTATGAGGACGGCGCCTTCACCGGCTCGCGCCGTGGCGGCAAGCGCGGCCTGATCGAAGCCGCCCATACCGGCACCCTGTTCCTCGACGAGATCGGCGACATGCCGCTGCCGCTGCAGTCGCGCCTGCTGCGGGTGTTGCAGGAGCGCGAGATCACCCGGCTGGGCGCGACCTCGGCGATTGCGGTGGACGTGCGAGTCGTCGTGGCCACGCACCAGCCGCTGCAGCAGCTGATCGCTGAACGCCGCTTCCGTCAGGACTTGTATTACCGCATCAATACCCTGCGGCTGCGCCTGCCACCGTTGCGCGAACGCGGGCCCGACATCCTGGACCTGGCCCAGGCGCTGCTGGCGCGCTGCCTGCAGCGGCATGGTTGCGCGCTCGACGCAGCTGCCGCGCTGGCACCCCTGGCAGACCGGCTCCGTACCTACGCCTGGCCCGGCAATGTGCGTGAGCTGGAGAATATCGTCGAACGCATCGCGATCTGGATGTTGCCGGCAGGCCGTGTCAACGACATTCCGTACGCGGCGCTGCAGCAGGACTGTCCGGAGCTGTTCGAGACCGCGGCACCCGGCCTGCCGGTGAGCGCGCGGCGCGAGCAGATCATGGCTGCCATGGAACGCGCCGGGGGGCAACGCAACCAGGCGGCGCAACACCTGGGTGTGAGCCGGTCCACCTTGTGGCGCTGGTTGCGCGAACTCGAGGCACAGCCGCCCACAATGGCCCAGGGCGCCGAGGCGGCCCCCTGACCCGACGCACGTCGTCAGCGGCCCATGGCCCCAGCAGATCAGGCCGCAAATGACTCGCTCAGACCACCATCGGTGTCGTGGCGCCGTCCATCGTCAGCACCACGCCGGTGACGTAGCTGGCCCGCTGCGAAGCGAGAAACAGCACCGCGTCGGCCACTTCCTCGGGTTGGGCGAGCCGCCCCATCGGCACGGCCCGGGTCGCCCGCGCGAGCGCTTCCTCTTCCGTGATGGCATGCAGGCGCGCTGCCGCCTGCATCCCGCTGCGCAGGCGGCCTGTCACGGTGGCACCGGGATTGACCGCATTCACGCGCACGCCCTGCGACGCATAGGCGGCGGCCAGGCCGGCGCTGATCAGCATCAGCGCGGCATTGGCCGCCCCGCCGGGCAGGTGGATGGGGCTGGCGACCTTGCCGCCGGCACCCACGATATTGACGATGGCCCCCTGACCGCGTGCGCCCATGGCCTTGACCACCGGATCGATCATGTGCACATAGGTGAAGAACTTCGCGTCCATCGCGTCGTGCCAGGCCTGCGCCTCGAGTTCGGCCGGCGGTCGGCGCTGCGCGGCTCCGGCACTGTTGACCAGCACGTCGACCGCGCCCCAGCGTGCCTGCGCCTGCGCCAGGGCGGCCTGCGCCTGCGCCGGATCCTTCAGGTCTGCCGCAAATACAGCGATCCGATCTGCCGCTTGAGGCTGCGCGGCACACAACTGCTGCAGGGCACCGTCGAGGTTGTCCTGGCTGCGCGAGACCAGCGCAATCCGCGCGCCCTCGCGCAGAAAGCCGTGCGCGCATGCCAGGCCTATGCCCTGGCTGCCGCCGGTGATCAGCACATGTTTGTCCGCCAGTTCGAGGTCCATCGGGTGATTCCGTTGCCCGGGCGCGCGCCCGGGCGGTTGGTGGTGTGACGGCGTCAGTCGATCGTGATGCCGGCCGCCTTGATGACGGCGCCGTAGCGGGTCAGATCGGCCTGCATGTCGTCGCGAAATTGTGCCGCACTGCCCGGCGTGGGCTCGATGCCCAACACCCGCAGCTTGTCGCGCACGGCCGGATCCTGCAGGGCCGCATTGAGCTCGGTGTTGAGTTTGGCCACGATGGCCGCCGGCGTGCCGGCCGGCGCCAGCAAGCTGACCCAGGAATTGACGGCGAAATCGGGCACGCCGGACTCGATGAACGTGGGCACGTCCGGCAGCGCCGGGCTGCGCCTGGCACTGGACACGGCGATCGCCCGCAGCTTGCCCGACTTGACATGGCCGTGCGCACCCGCCACCGCGGTATAGACCAGCGGTATGGTGCCACCGAGCAGGTCGGTCATGGCCGGGCCGCCGCCCTTGTACGGGATATGCATCAGCTGGGCTCCGGTGCGCGACTTGAGCAGTTCTCCGGCGATGTGTGGCGTGCCGCCGGTACCGGAGGTACCGAACGACAGGCCGCCCGACTGGGTCTTGGACAAGGCAATCACCTCGGCCATGGTCCTGGCCTGCAGGCTCGGATGGGCCACCAGGATCAGCGTGGCGTCGCCGATCTTGCCGACGGGCGCAAAGTCCTTGAGGGTGTCGAAGCCGGTATTCGGGAACACATGGGGATTGATCACCATGGTGCCGTCGAAACCCAGCACCAGCGTGTAGCCGTCGGCCGGCGCCGCCTTGGCCAGGCTGGTGCCGATGTTGCCGGACGCACCCGGCTTGTTGTCGACGATGACCTGCTGGCCGAGCCGTTTGCCCATGGCCTCGGCAATCAGCCGGCCGCTGGTATCGGTAACGCCTCCGGGCGCGAACGGCACGATGAGCCGGATGGTCTTGTTCGGATAGGCGTCCTGCGCCAGGACGGCCGGCGCCCAGGCCGCAAGTCCCGCGAGAAGCGTGGCGGCGGCGGCAACTGCCAGCAGTCGGCGCCGGATGCGGAAAGTCGGTAGATGGCGTGTCAAGCTGTGCTCCTCATGTCGTAGGTTTCGACTTTGTCATGGCGGCCCGACAGGACCGGCTGGCGGCCTGACTTGCAGGCCGGCCTGCGCCAACGGACACTGAGGTCCGACCGCGCGTGGCAAGCCCGGACAGCAGGAAACATGCCACGGGCCAGACGTGCACAACACCATGATTCCATTGGCGTGGGCCATCTTGCGGGTCCGGTTGGCACGTCGCACGCGACATGCATGCGACACCAGATCATCACTTTGCAACATCCGCATGGCTGCCCATCCGGGAGGCCGGGCATGGCGCACGGCACACCGTTCGTCCCGCTGGCCATGCGCCGCCATCCGCACGGCCCGCGGCGCAGTGTCAGGCGGGTGCCAGCACTGTGCGGCGTACGCGCCGCACCCGGAATGCACTGAAGATCAGCATGCCCTGGTAGTGGCCAAGGTCGATCTGGCAAGCATGGCGCAGATGGTTGAAGAACGTACGTGCGAAGACCTTGTTCAATGCCAATGGATGCAGCACCAGCAGGCGCTCGAAATCGGCGTGGCCGAGCAAGGCCAGCGTCGAATCGCGCAAGGCCGTGATGTCCGCCGCACACGCCTGCTGCAGGTTCAGCGCGACCTCGGCGCGGATGCCCATGGTCGTCAATGGGCCGACGCGCCGTCGGCGTTGCTCCGACCGGCCTCCACCGCCAGGAGGCCCCTGTTCCACACCAGGAAGACCGGCTCGTTCCAGGTTATCGCGACCCAGCACCATTCGCCGGCCTCGGGTAATCCCTGATTCCCTTAATTCACTGACTAGTGAATTATTGGGGTCATGAGCTTGAGCACCACCGATACCCCGGACGCCCGCACCCGCGATGCGGAGCGAACCCAGGAGAGCATTCTGGCGGCGGCCACCGCGGAGTTCGCCGAGCGCGGACTCGGTGGCGCCCGGGTCGACAACATCGCCGAACGTGCCGGCATCAACAAACGCCTGATCTACTACTACTTCGAGAACAAGGAAGCCTTGTTCCTGGCCGTGCTGGAGCGTACCTACGCCGGCATCCGCAAGGCCGAGCAGGCCCTGCACCTGGAGGATCTCGACCCCGCCACCGCGATCCGCAGGCTGGTCGAGTTCACCTGGAACTACTACCTGAAGCACCCTGAATTCCTGGCCTTGCTCAACAGCGAGAACCTGCACCGCGCGCGCCACTTGAAGACCTCGAGCCGCATCCGGGAAATGAATTCCCCGCTGGTGGCCCTGCTCGGCGAGATTCTCGAGCGCGGTCGCTCGCAGGGCATGTTCCGCGGCGGCATCGACCCGGTGCAGCTGTACATCTCGATCGCCAGCCTGGCGTATTTCTACCTGTCGAACAACCCCACCCTGTCGACCATCTTCGGGCGCGACCTGCTCTCGCCCGCCGCATTGTCCGAGCGCCTGTCGCACATCACCGACTTCACGCTCGGCTACATCCTGCGGTCCTGACTATCAATCCTTATTCACCATATAGTTAATAGGAGACTCCATGGACGAGCATGACCTGCGCCTGTACCGGCACGAGGGCCACCTGACCGTGAACGCGGTATTCAGTGCCGACGAAATGGACGCCCTGGTACGCGACATCGAACTGTGGGGCGAAAGTTTTCTCGCGGCCCTGCCGCAGGAGCAACGCGCCTGGTACATCGACGGCGGCGTATCGGCGCGCACCGTGTTGCGCAAGCTGGACAACCCGCATGCGCACCGGCCGTCGGTGCAGGCGCTGGCGCGCGATCCGCGCCTGCTCGCGCTGGTCGAGGCCTTCATCGGCAAGGGCGTGTCGGTCTATTTCAGCCAGATCTTCTTCAAGCCGCCGGAAGGGGGCGGCCCCAAACCGGCGCACCAGGACAACTTCTACTTCGGCCCAGCCGACCCGGAAGGCATGGTCACGGCCTGGATCGCGCTGGACGACGCCACGCTGGAGAACGGCTGCCTGTATTTCGGCAACGGCAGCAACCTGGGCCCGGTCTACGAACATTTCGCACCGGAGGGCGAACCCTACAACCTGCAACTGCCCGCGGCGATCCTGGACCGCCAGCCGATGTCGCCCGCACCGGTGCGCAAGGGCGGCATCAGCTTCCACCACGGCAACACCTTTCACAGTTCGTCGACCAACAGCAGCCGGAAGTGGCGCCGTGCCTGCGCGCTGCATTACGTGAGCAACAACAACCACTTCGCCCATCCGGCGCTGCCGTACGACCATTCGCTCAAGCTCGAGGTATCGACATCATGAAGCGCATGTTGCTGTCGCCGGGCCTGCGACCCATCTGGTTGCTGGTCGTGCTGGCCATCCTGTGGGACCTGGCCATCCGCATCTTCAAGGTCCCGCCCTACCTCGTGCCGCCGCCGATGGCCGTGGTCAAGCAATTGATCACCGACTGGCCGATGCTGCTGCGCGAGACCGTGCCGACACTCAACGCCACGCTGGGCGGCTTCGCGCTGTCGGCGCTGATCGGCGTGCCGATGGCCATGTGGATCGCGTATTCGCGCACGGTCGAGAGTTTCGTCTACCCGCTGCTGGTGTTCTCGCAGTCCATCCCCAAGGTCGCAGTCGCGCCGCTGTTCGTGGTCTGGTTCGGCTTCGGCATCGTGCCCAAGATCATCGCGGCGTTCCTGCTGGGATTCTTCCCGGTCGTGGTGTCCACCGTCCAGGGCTTCAAGTCGGTGGAGCCCGACGTCATCGACCTGGCGCGTTCGATGGGTGCCGGTCCGTTCAAGATCTTCATGAAGTTCCGGCTGCCACACGCCTTGCCCGCGATCTTCAGCGGCCTCAAGGTGTCGGTGACGCTGGCCGTGGTCGGCGCCGTCGTCGGCGAGTTCGTCGGCTCCAACTCCGGCATCGGCTACGTGATGCAACGCGCCACCGGCACCTTCGACCTGCCGTTGATGTTTGCCGCGCTGGTGCTGTTGTCCATGGTCGGCGTGATCCTGTTCCTGCTGGTCGAACTGGTCGAGCGCTGGCTCATGCCCTGGCATGCCTCGCTGCGCCACGACATGCAGGCCACGTCCTGAAGCTCCCTTTTTCCCCCGTCCCTCAACCCCAACCCGTCCACAAGGAGACAAGCCCATGAAACGACGCCATCTGATCCACGTAGCCTGCACCGCCGCCCTGGCGCTCGGCCTGAGCACCCAGGCACTCGCACAAACCCGCGACAAGGTCACGCTGATGCTGAACTGGTACCTGTACAGCGAACACGCACCCTTTTTCCTGGGCAAGGCGCGCAACTACTACGAGGCCGAAGGCATCGACCTCGAGATCCAGGAAGGACGCGGTTCGGCGGTCTCGATCCAGGCGGTCGCCGCCAATTCCGCGACCTTCGGTTACGTCGACGTGCCCACCATGATCAAGGCCGGCTCCAAGGGCGCGCCGGTCAAGGCCGTCGGCATCGCCCTGCAGCTCAGCCCGATGTCGGTCATGGGTTTCGCAGACAAGAACATCCGCGCCCCGAAGGACATCGTCGGCAAGACCGTTGCCATGACACCTGGCGACTCCATGAGCCAGATCTGGCCGCTGTTCCTGAAGAAGACCGGCGTGCAGGAAGGCAGCTACAAGGTGGTCTCCGGTGACGGCCAGACCAAGCTCAATGCCGTCATCAACGGCCAGGCCGACCTGCTGCTGGGCTACCTGATGGACCAGAACATGCGTATTCAGGACGCCACCAGCAAGCCGGTGCACGTGATCCGTTTCGCGGACTATGGCGTCAACATGGTCAGCTCGGGATTGATCGCGCACAAGGACACCCTGGCCAACAAGGGTGATCTCGTCAAGCGCTTCATGAAGGCCAGCACCATGGCATTCGAAGCCGCGGAGAAGGACCCGGAAGCCGCCGTCGACGCCATGCTCAAGGCCAACGCCAAGTCCGGCAAGCGCGACACGCTGATCACCGGTCTCAAGCTGACGACGCCGCTCTACCACACGGCCGAAACCAAGGACAAGCGCCCGTTCCGCGCGTCGATGAAGGACATCAACGAGACACTCGACTTGCTGGTGCAATACGGCGGCCTGGATGCCGGCGCGCGTGGCAAGGCCGAGGACTGGTTCACCGTGGACTACCTGCCCTGATGCGCGCCGCAGCCTCCAACGTGATGCCGATGCCGCCCCGCGCCCGTGGTGCCGACGCCCCCGTGCTGATCGAAGGCCGGGGCGTACGCAAGGTCTACCACACCCAGGACGGCGATGTCGAAACGCTCAAGCCGCTCGACTTCGCGATCCGCGCCGGCGAATTCGTGTCGGTCGTCGGCCCGTCGGGCTGCGGCAAGAGCACCTTGATGAAGCTGGTCGCGGGCCTGCTGCCGATCTCCGGCGGTGCGCTCAGCCTGTCGGGCAAGGCGGTCGACGGTCCGCAGACCAATGTCGGCATCGTGTTCCAGAGCGCGCTGCTGCTGCCCTGGCGCAACGTGATCGACAACATCCTGCTGCAGGCCGAGATCCGCGGCCTGCCCATGGATGAGGCGCGGACCCGCACGCGCGAGCTGATGGAGATGGCCGGCCTGTCCGACTTCGAAAAGAAATACCCGTGGCAGCTCTCCGGCGGCATGCAGCAACGGGTCGCGATCCTGCGCGCCTTGCTGCATGACCCACCGGTGCTGCTGATGGACGAACCCTTCGGCGCGCTGGACGCAATGACCCGCGAGCGTATGAACCAGGAACTGCAACGCATCTGGATGGCGGCCGGCAAGACCGTGCTGCTGATCACGCACAGCATCCCCGAAGCCATCTATCTGTCGGATCGGGTCATGGTGATGACCGAACGCCCAGGCAGCATCGCCGCCGTCTACGACATCGACCTGCCGCGACCGCGACCGCTCGACGTCATGGGCACCGAGAAGTTCGCCGGCTACGCCCGCACCTTGCGTTCGCATTTCTATGCGCAAGGCCAGCTCGACGCGCACTGAGGGCCGAAACATGGTCCACTCCCCACCCCGGCTGCGCGTGCGCGACGTGGACATCCGTGTCCGCCCGGTCCAGCTGCGCCTGCCATTCAAGTTTGGCGCCGTGACGCTGCGGGCCTGCCCGCAGGTGTTCGTGCGGGCCCGCATCACCATCGACGGCGGCGCCACAGCCAACGGCCATGCGGCCGAGATGATGGTGCCCAAATGGTTCGACAAACGTGTGCAACGCAGCCACGGCGACAACGTCTCCGATCTCGCGTTGTCACTGACATCCGCCCGCGAGGCCTATCTGGCCGAAGCGGCCGAAACCGCATTCGGCCTGTCGGATCGCTGTTACCAGCCACTGGTCGCCCAGGCCAAGGCCGCCGGCATGACCGACCTGTCGGCGGCCTATGGGCCTGCGCTGCTGGACCGCGCCATCCTCGATGCCGTGTGCCGGGCCCTCGGCGTCTCGGTGTTCGACGCCATGCGTGGCAATCTTGCCGGCATCACCGACAGCACGCTCGCGCCTGACCTGCGGGGTTTCGACTGGTCAGCCTGGTTGTCCCGACTCGCGCCATTGCACCAGTTGCAGGCGCGACACACCGTGGGCATGCTCGATCCGCTCGAGCCCGCGCAGCACAGTCCCGACCCGCATGCCTTGCCCGACGACCTGGCATCGGTGATCCGCCGCTACGGCCACCGCTTCTTCAAGATCAAGCTCGGTGGCGACCCGGCCCAGGACTTGTCGCGCCTGGCCGACGTGCTGGCATTGCTCGCACGCGAGGCTCCGCAGGCACGGTTCTCGCTCGACGGCAACGAGCAATATGGAAACCCGGCGGCGCTGCTGGCGCTGTTCGAGGGCATGCACAACCTGCCGCAGTTGCAGCGTGCACCGGATGCCCTGCTGTACATCGAACAACCCGTGCCCCGCGACCAGAGCCTGGACACTCACCTGCCCGCGGACCTGGCACCGGCACCGCTGCTGATGGACGAGGCCGACGGCCGCAGCGATGCCTTCCTGCTCGGCCGTGCCTGCGGCTGGCGCGGCGTCTCGAGCAAAAGTTGCAAGGGCCTGTACAAGGCCTTCATCAACCGCGCCCGTTGCGACGCCTGGAACCGTGACGACCCGCAACCTTCGCCGTTCTTCATGTCGGCCGAGGACCTGACCTGCCAGGCGGGCCTGGCCGTGCAGCAGGACCTGGCGCTGGCGTCCATGCTCGGCCTGCAGCATTGCGAACGCAATGGTCACCACTATGTCGACGGCATGGCCGCGTATCCGGCCGACGAGCGCGCGGCGTTCGCAGCCGCCCACCCGGACCTGTACGAGAGCGCGTCGGGACACCCGCGCCTGCGCATCACGCAGGGTGCCATCGCCATCGACTCCCTGTTCGGTACAGGCTTCGCCAGTGGCGTCGAGCCCGACTGGGCATCCACCCAGGACCTGTCCACGGCGGCAAGCCATGTCTGAACGGCTCAAGCCCATGACGACCGACACCGCATGGCGAACCAGGGCGCCGCACCAGCCAGCCGCGCTGCGGGCGGTCCGGTGCGCTGCCATCGGGCGCATCGCATTCGTCATCACCACGAACAACGCATAACCTTCAACGGGAACAACCCATGTCCACTCAATCACTCGGAATCATCATGCACGGCGTCACCGGACGCATGGGCATGAACCAGCACCTGATCCGCTCCATCGTCGCGATCCGCAACCAGGGCGGCGTACGCCTGTCCAACGGTGACACCGTCATGCCCGATCCGATCCTGATCGGCCGCAATGCCGAGAAGATCGAAGCCCTGGCCAAGGCCCACAACATCGCGCGCTGGGGCACCGACCTCGACCAGGCGCTGGCCAATCCGGCCGACACGGTGTTCTTCGATGCCGGTACGACGCAGATGCGCCCGGCCCTGCTGGCCAAGGCGATCCGCGCGGGCAAGCATGTGTATTGCGAAAAGCCGATCGCCACCAACCTGAACGAAGCGGTGGAGATCGCACGCCTGGCCGGATCCTCCGGCCTCAAGCACGGCGCGGTTCAGGACAAATTGTTCCTGCCCGGCCTGCGAAAGCTCGACATGTTGCGCCGCGCCGGCTTCTTCGGTCGCATGTTGTCGGTGCGCCTGGAGTTCGGCTACTGGGTGTTCGAAGGCGACCTGCAGCCGATCCAGCGTCCGAGCTGGAACTACCGTAAGGAAGACGGCGGCGGCATGATCCTGGACATGATGTGCCACTGGCGCTACGTGCTGGACAACCTGTTCGGCGAGGTCAAGTCCGTCTCCTGCCTGGGCACCACGCATATCCCGACCCGCTGGGACGAAGCCGGCCGCGAATACAGCTGCACGGCCGACGACGCGGCATATGCCACGGCCGAGCTGGTGGGCCACAACGGCGAACCGGTGATCGCGCAGCTCAACATGTCGTGGGCAACCCGCGTGCGCCGCGACGACCTCGTCACCTTCCATGTCGACGGCACCGACGGCTCCGCGGTTGCCGGACTATCGAGTTGCCGCGCGCAAAGCCGCGTCGCCACGCCGCGTCCGATATGGAACCCGGACGAGAAACAGACGATGAACTTCATGGACCAGTGGCAGGAGATCCCGGACACCCAGGTCCACGACAACGGCTTCAAGATCCAGTGGGAACATTTCATCCGCCACGTGGTCGAGGACGCGCCTTACCGATGGACCCTGCCCGAGGGCGCCAAGGGTGTGCAACTGGTCGAGGTCGCGCTGCAGAGCTGGAAGGAGCGCCGCTGGGTCGACGTGCAAGCGCTGGGAACAACCTGACGCCGACGCCCACCCCCGTCATCGACGCCAACCACGCAACCTCGCGATCTTCATGACATACCACCCATGACACTGACACTCCGACTGGCCGGCGCCCGTGGCGACTTGGCACCCTACACCTTGCGCGGGCAGCCGCCGGCGCGTCCCGCAGCAGCAACGGCTTTCAACCGCATCGCCTATTCCGCCGCCCACGTAGTCGCCGACCCGCGTGCGGCAATCGACCCCTGGCTGCAATGCGCCGTCGACTGGGACGCCACCCTGGCGTACCGTCGCCACCTGTGGTCACTCGGCCTGGGTGTTGCCGAAGCCATGGACACGGCCCAGCGCGGCATGGGCATGGACTGGCCCACTTCGCTGGAGCTGATCCGCCGTTCGCTCGATGCTGCCAAGGACGTGCCCGGCGCGCGGGTCGCATCGGGCTGCGGCACCGACCACCTGTTGCTGGACGAGGTCCGATCCGTCGACGACGTGATCCGAGGCTACGAGGAGCAGATGGCGGCGATCGAAAAACTCGGCGGCAAGCTCATCATCATGGCCAGCCGCGCCCTGGCCCGAGTTGCCAGGAGTCCGGATGACTATGCGCGCGTCTACGACCGCATCCTGCGCCAGGCACGGCAGCCGGTGATCCTGCACTGGCTGGGCGACATGTTCGATCCGGCGCTGGCGGGTTACTGGGGCACACCGGACCTGGACGCGGCCACCGAAACCGCGCTGGGCATCATTGCCGCGCATGCGGACAAGATCGACGGCATCAAAGTCTCGCTGCTCGACAAGGATCGCGAGATCGCAATGCGCCGGCGCCTGCCGGCCCACGGAGGCATTGACGGCCAGGGCGTACGCATGTACACCGGCGACGACTTCAACTATGCCGAACTGATCGCCGGCGACGGCTTCGGCACCGCCGCCGTGCACGGCCAGAGCGATGCGTTGCTCGGCATCTTCGATGCCATCGCGCCGGCGGCCAGTGCCGCGCTGGCAGCGATGGCCCGGGGCGATACCGAGCGGTTCCATGCCATCCTCGGTCCCACAGTGGCTTTGTCACGCCACATCTTCGCCGCACCGACACGGTTCTACAAGACGGGCGTGGTGTTCATGGCCTGGCTCAACGGCCACCAGAGCCACTTCACGATGGTCGGCGGCCAGCAGAGCACGCGGTCGCTGGTACACCTGTGCGAACTGTTCCGGCTGGCCGATAGGGCCGACCTGCTGGAGCAACCGGAGCTGGCCGTGCAACGCATGCGCACCTTGCTGGCACTGCACGGAGTCGACGCATGAGAGATTTCTCGCAGGACCACCGCTGGTTGTCGATCAACACGGCCACGGTGCGCAAAAGCCGCGGCGCCGACGTGCCGCTGCTCGACATCCTCGACGCCTGTGCGGCCCGCGGTATTCGCGCCGTGGCGCCGTGGCGCGACCAGGTTGCCAGCGCCGGCCTGTCCAGGGTGGCTTCGGCGCTCAAGGCCCATGACATGGCCTTGTCCGGTTATTGCCGAGGCGGCATGTTTCCCGCGACCGACGGCGCCGGCCTGCAGGCGGCTCACGATGAAAACCGGCGCGCCGTCGACGAGGCCAGGACGCTGGGCGCGCCATGCCTGGTGCTGGTCGTGGGCGGACTGCCCGGCGCACTGGACGGCAAGGCGGCCGACAAAGACATCGCCCGGGCACGCGCGCAGGTCCATGAGGGTATCGCGCGCCTGCTCGAATACGCCCGCAGCTGCCAGATGCCGCTGGCGATCGAACCCCTGCATCCGATGTACGCGGCCGACCGCGCCTGTGTCAACACGCTGGAACAGGCGCTCGACCTGTGCGATGCGATCGACCCGGCTCTGGCCACGGCCGACACGCGGCCGGCCGATCTCGGTGTCGCCGTCGACATGTACCACGTCTGGTGGGACCCCAAGCTGCAGGCACAGATCGCGCGCGCGGGGCAGCGGCGCCTGCTGGCCTTCCATGTCTGCGACTGGCTGACACCGACCACCGACCTGCTGCTTGATCGCGGCATGATGGGCGACGGCGTCATCGACATCGCGCAGGCCCGCGGTTGGGTCGAGGACCAGGGCTTCGCGGGCTACAGCGAGGTCGAGATCTTCTCTGCGGCCAACTGGTGGCAACGCGAAATGGGCGAGGTGCTCGACACCTGCATCGCCCGCCACCGCAGCGCGGTCTGATACGCGGCACGAACAGCCCGCGGCCGCGGTGCCGCATGCCGTGCACGCACTCGCAGGATCAGGCTGGCGCCAGCACCGTGCGGCGGACCCGCCGGACCCGGAACGCGCTGACGATCAGGATGCCCTGGACGATCACCAGTCCCAGCCAGACACCCTGGTAGTTGCCGTGGTCCATCAGGCGACCAAACACCAGCGGCGCCACCGCCTGGCCGATGTCGAGTCCCGCATACACGACACCGTAGACGCGACCGGTGGCATTTTCCGGCGTGGACTTCTTGACCAGCAGATCCCGGGACGGGCCGGCGATGCCACTGGCAAAACCCATCAGGCCGAACAGCACAGGCACGGCCGGTCCCGGCACGGGCAGAAAGCCGATCACGGCCGCGACGCAGGCCGCGATGCCGAAACCGATGCCAACGATGCGTTCGCAACGTGACGGATCGGATGCGAGAAACCCGCCAAGCACCATGCCGGCGGCCGCGCACACCATGTAGATGGTCAGGCACAGGGCCACCAGCGTAAGCGGAAAGTCATGCAGTTGGCGTGCGGCTTCCGGCGCAAATGCCTGCACCACGCTCAACGCCATCGCATAGAAGAAAAAGAACGCGAAACACATCCAAACCGCTGGAATGCGCAGGAAATCCAGATCGCCTTCCCGCGCGGCGGCCGGCACGACGGACTGCGCCGCCGCCGACGATGACGGCGCCAGTGCCAGCCTCTCGCGGTTCAGCCACACCAGCGCCAGCACCGACCAGGCCAGCAGGCCGGCGCACACCAGCGCTACCCGCCAGGACGCGAACAGGGTGATCGGCACCAGCATGGCCGGAGCCAGCGCCCAGCCCAGGCTGCCCGTAATGCCGTGCACGCTGTACGCATGTCCCAGGCGCTGCGGCTGGACCTTGCGGTTGAGCAAGGTGTAGTCGACCGGATGGAACACCCCGTTGCCGATACCGCCGACGACGGCGGACAGCGCCAGCATCGCGTAGCTGGTGCTGCTGGCGTATCCGAATGCCGCCAGACCGATCAGGCCCAGGCCGGCGAACAGGATGGGGCGGGGCCCGAAACGGTCGACCAGGAACCCCGACGCGGTCTGCACCGCACAGGAGACGACGAAAAACAGCGTCATCAGAAAGCCGAGTTCGGTATAGCTGACCTGGAACGCCTCTTTCAGCCACGGGAACAGCGGTGCCAGCAACAGCTGGCTGTAGTGGCTGATCAGGTGCGCAATGCCCACCAGGCCGATCACGGCGGCGTCCTGCGACAGATTGCTGGCGGATGCCGATGGCTCGGCGGGCGTGGCGGCAGATGGCATGGCGCGTATCGTAAGATGGCGCGCCGGTTCGCGTATGCGATGGATCGCCAACTTTCGTCGAATTTCGGCCAAACCGCATGGCCCAGCACAATCGCTCCTCTCCCAGAACACTGACACCGGTGGGCGACACCGACCCGTTCCGGCCCAGCAGTACCCGGCCGGTGCGCGTGCGCGCCCGGACGCTGCCGGCCGATACCCATTTCGAGCCCCACCACCATGCCTGGGCGCAGCTGGCATATTGCGCCAGCGGCGTTCTGCAGGTGACCGCCGGGCTCAGCGCCGGCAGTCGCGACACGATCAGCTACATCGTGCCGTTCTCGCGGGCCGTGTGGATCGCCCCCGGCGTGCGCCATGCGGTCAACGCGCTGGAGAATGCGGCGTTTCGCACCTTGTACATCCACGCCGACGCAGTTCCCGCCGGATGGCTCAGTTGCCGCATGGTGGTCATGTCGCCGCTGCTGCGTGAGCTCGTGCTGGCCCTGGATGACGTGGGTGCGAGCGTGGCGCAGGCGCGTGGCGATCCGGCAGCGGCCTTGGCACGCGAGGCCCAGATCGCCGCGCTGGTGCTCACGGAACTGGAACAGGCCCCCACGCAGACACTGGGAGTTCCCTTGCCGCATCCGCAGACCGGCGACAACCGGCTGCGCATGTTGTGCGATGCCGTGATGCAGCAACCGGACCGCCGCGCCACGCTGGCCGAATGGGCACGCGATGTCGGCGCCAGCGAACGCACGTTGGCACGCCTGTTTCGCAGCGAACTCGACACCAGTTTCCAGCACTGGCGTCAGCAGGTGGCACTGGCGCACGCCCTGCCGATGCTGGCCCGCGGCGCACCGGTGGGCCAGGTCGCTGCAGCCAGCGGCTACACCAGCGACAGCGCCTTCACCGCGATGTTCAAGAACGCGATGGGGCAGGCACCGAGCGCGTTCCGCCGCTGAGCCGCTGAGCCGCTGAGCCGCTGAGCCGCTGAGCCGTTGCGCCGTTGCGCCATCGCGCCATCGCGCCATCGCGCCATCGCGCAGACCGTACCGCTTATGGACGACGCCGTCGGCTCCAACGTCCACCATCGATGGGAGTACAGCCAGCGTCGGTCTGCCTAGCATGGACCCACCCGCACGAAAGTCGTTGCGCCGCGGGCCTGGCAGGCCCGGCGCACGACCCCGGTACGGGAGCGGGAGTCCGGATCGGGCACCGCTGTCTTTCCACTGTCACATCAAGGAGTCATGTCATGAAAAAAGTTCTTTTCTCGTTGCTGGTCGCAGGTTGTGCTCTGGGTGGTGGCCTTGCCCAGGCCCAGGAAAAAGCCAAGACGCCGCAACAGAACAAGATGGCCATGTGCAACAAGGAGGCCGTCGGCAAGAAGGGCGACGAGCGCAAGGACTTCATGAAGAGCTGTCTGAGCGCGAAGAAGGACGCGGTGGCGAGCAAGTCCTGATGGCGTAGCCGGCTGGTTCGGCCCGGTTCGGGCCCGCTCGAACCGGCGGCCGGCCACGCCCTGGCGCTGGGCCGGTGGCCGGCGCATGGCGCGGGCCGTCCGGCTCGCGCCGCCGGCCGGCTTCAATGGAACTCCCGGCTGCGCGTCGACAGCCCGCCCAGCAGCGGTGTCAGGTCCTCGAGCCGGCTGGCGATCAGGTGGCGCACCTCGCCGCCGGTTTCCGCGTCGCGTTGCCAGACACCGTGGACCGCCATCAATCGCGCATACAGCAATTCACTGCGCTGCTGTTCGCGCAGGCTCTTCCACACGATGACATTGACGCTGCCGGTCTCGTCTTCCAGCGTCACGAACACCACGCCCTTGGCGGTGCCGGGTTGCTGGCGCATCACGACCAGGCCGCAAGCGCGCACCGCACTGCCATCGGGCAGGTCGCGCATCTGCGCGGCGGTGAGCAGGTTCATCCTTGCCAGCTGCTCGCGCAGCAAGGCCACCGGATGGCGGCGCAGCGACAGGCCGGTGGACGCATAGTCGAACACCACCTCCTCGCCTTCGCCGGCCGGCGGCAGCTCGAGCCAGTCTTCGTCCACCGGCGCCGTCTTGAGCAGGGGCGGCGCGACCTTGAGCGCCGATGCATCCCAGACCTGCTGGCGCCGGTGCCCGGACAAGGCGCGCAGCGCATCGGCACTGGCCAGCGCCTTGAGGTCGCCCTGGTCGAGTCCGGCGCGCAACGCGAGGTCTTCGGTGGTCGTGAACGGCGCCTCGGCCCGCGCCGCGACGATACGCCCGGCCGCTGCCGCGCTCAACCCGGAGACCATGCGCAGTCCCAGGCGGACCGCGGGCGGTGGGCCGTGCGGGTCGGATGCATGCTCTGCTCGCTGGCGCCGATGGTCCGTCGCAAGCGTTCGGCTGCGCCGCCACCGCGGCGCGACCGGATCAAGCCTCCCGTCCGCGTCTTCCCGCAGGTCCGCTGCTGCCGGTTCATCATGCTTGGTGTCATGGGGGTTCTCCAGCGTGATGTCCCAGTCGCTGCACATCACGTCGATGGCGCGCACCTCGACACCGTGGCGCTGGGCGTCCTGCACCAGCTGCGACGGCCCGTAGAAACCCAGTGGCTGCGAGTTGAGCATTGCCGCCAGGAAACACGCCGGCTCGTGGTGCTTGAGCCAGCAGCTCACGTAGACCAGCAGTGCAAAACTGGCCGCGTGGCTTTCAGGGAAACCGTACTCGCCAAACCCTTCGATCTGCTTGAAGATGTTCTGCGCAAAGGCCTCGGTGTAGCCGTTGGCGACCATGCCCTGCACCATGCGATCGTAGAACTTGTGCACCCCGCCCTTGCGTTTCCAGGCCGCCATCGAACGGCGCAGCTCGTCCGACTCGCCGGCGCTGAAGCCGGCCGCGAGCATCGCGACCTGCATCACCTGTTCCTGGAAGATCGGTACGCCCAGCGTGCGGCCCAAGGCCTCGCGCAGGCCCGGGCCGGGATACTCCACCGGCTCCAGCCCCTGGCGGCGTTTCAGGTACGGATGCACCATGCCGCCCTGGATCGGCCCCGGGCGCACGATGGCGACTTCGATCACCAGGTCGTAGAAGCAGCGCGGCCGCAGCCGCGGCAACATGCTCATCTGGGCCCGGCTCTCGATCTGGAACACACCCACGGTGTCGGCGGCGCAGATCATGTCGTAGGTGGCTACGTCCTCGGCCGGGATGTCCTGCATCTGGAAGGTGTAGCCGCGCTGCGCGCTGATCAGATCGAGGCAGCGCCGGATCGCGCTGAGCATGCCCAGCGCCAGCACGTCGACCTTGAGCAGGCCCATGGCGTCGAGGTCGTCCTTTTCCCACTGGATCACCGAGCGGTCAGGCATCGACGCGTTCTCGACCGGCACCAGGCGCGTGAGCTTGCCCTGCGTCAGCACGAAGCCGCCCACATGCTGGCTCAGGTGGCGCGGCAGGCCGAGCAACTGGTGCGTCAGCTCCAGCCACTGCGTGATGCGCGGATCGTCGGCCGACAGGCCGGCGTCGCCCAGCGCCTCGAGCAGCGACTGCTCCAGGCGCATCACACCGTCGAACCAGCGGTGTTGTTTGGCAAAGGCATCGACCAGCGTCTCGGGAATGCCCAGCGCCTTGCCCACGTCGCGGATCGCACTCTTGGGCCGGTAGGTCACCACCACGCCGGTGATGGCGGCGCGTTCGCGGCCATATTTGGCATAGATGTACTGGATCACCTCCTCGCGCCGCTGGTGCTCGAAGTCGACGTCGATGTCGGGCGGCTCGTTGCGCTCGCGGCTGATGAAGCGCTCGAACAACACGTTCATGCGCGACGGGTCGACCTCGGTCACGCCCAGGCAATAACAGACCGCCGAGTTCGCCGCCGAGCCCCGGCCCTGGCACAGGATGTGGCGTTCGCGCGCGAAGCGCACGATGTCGTACACCGTGAGGAAATACATCTCGTAGTGCAGTTCGGCGATCAGCTCGAGCTCGTGTTCGACCTGCGCCTGCACCTGCGCCGGAATGCCGTTCGGATAACGCTGGCTCATGCCTTCGTAGGTGAACTGGCGCAGCGTCTGCGCCGCGGTCATGCCCGGCAGCACCGTCTCTTGCGGATACTGGTAACGCAGTTCGTCCAGGTTGAAGCGGCAGCGTTCGGCCACGGCCAGCGTGGCCCGCAGCAGCTCCGGCGCATAGATGCCGGCCAGCCGCAGCCGCGCACGCAGATGGGCCTCGGCATTGGGTTGCAGCTCGAAACCGCATGCGGCCACCGGCCGGCCCAGCCGCACCGCGGTGATGACGTCCTGCAGCGGCTTGCGCGAACGCACGTGCATGTGCACGTTTCCGGCGGCCACCAGCGGCACGCCGCTGTACTCGGAGACCTGCCCGAGTGTGTGTTGCCACAGATCGTCGTCCAGCCCGTGCAACAGCTCCAGCGCCAGCCACAGCCGGCCCGCGAACAAGGTTCGTGCATGGTGGCAAAACCCCCACAAGGCCTCGAAGGCCATGCCGCGCGGCGGCACCAGCAGCACCTCGCACCGCTGCAGCGATGCCAGGTCGCTGCCAGCCCAGCTCACCTGGTAGTCGCCCTTGCTCGCCTTGGCCCGCGCCGCGGTGATGAACTCGCACAGGTTACCCCAGCCTTCGAGGTCATGCGGCAGCACGACCAGCGTGACATCGCCGTGCGGGGCCAGCGCCGCGTGCACGGTGTGCGTGGCGATGGCATCCGGCGGCGCGGCGTCGACCGGCACCGCGGCCCGCCCCTGGCGGCCCAGCGCCTGGGCCACCGGCACCTGCGGCACCCGATCGGCCGCCTGGCGCGGCAACACGCCCTGCACCCGGAACTCGGCGCCCGGCAACAGCTTGAGCCCGTGTTTGCCCGCCTCGACATGGGCCCGCACCA
Organism: Comamonadaceae bacterium G21597-S1; assembly: GCA_027214345.1. GTDB lineage: Bacteria > Pseudomonadota > Gammaproteobacteria > Burkholderiales > Burkholderiaceae_C > CAISIP01. The sequence continues at coordinate 594,282 of JAPWHR010000001.1, read as the reverse complement.
GGCCGGCGACCGAACACTCGTCGGTGATGGCCAGCGCCGTGTAACCCAGCGCCGCCGCGCGCGCGACCAGTTCTTCCGGCTGCGAGGCACCGCGCTGGAAACTGAAGCTGGACAGGCAATGGAGTTCGGCGTAGGCCGGCAGCGGAGTCCACATGAGGAACATCAACCATGTGATGAGCGCAAAGCATTGACAGGAAATAGTTTCGCATGAATACTGGTTGCAAACACAGTATTCCTGAAAATTCCAATACAGGCCCCCGCCCAACCATCACCAGCGCAAAATCCCTAGGAGATACGACGTGCCCTCGAAGGTCGAACGATCGACGGATGCCCAACTGCGCCTGCACAAACGCGTATGCAGCCCGTGCGTGTCCATGGAAGCCATGGTGGTCCGATTCGCATCATGAACGCGCCAGCACCATCACTCGCGCTGGAGGCAATCACGCATCGCATCTTCGTGGTGCGGGATCAGAAGGTCTTGCTCGACAGCGACCTGGCCGCGCTGTATGGCGTGGACACGCGCCGGCTCAACGAGCAGGTGCGACGCAACCGGTCGCGATTTCCCGCGGATTTCATCCTTCAACTCACGCGCGAAGAACTCACCCGCTTGAAGTCGCAATTTGCGACTTCAAGTCCGCCGGGTCATGGCGGGCGACGCAAGCTGCCGCTGGCGTTCACCGAGCATGGCGCCATCATGGCTGCCACGGTGCTCAGCAGTCCGCGGGCCGTGGAGGTGTCGGTCTATGTGGTACGAGCCTTCGTGCAGCTGCGCGAACTCTCGCTCAGCCACCACAATCTGGCCAAACGACTCGATGTTCTGGAGCAGAGAACCGAGGCTCTGGCAATAGAGCAAGACTCCCTCAGCCACCAAACGCGCATTCAGCTCAAGCAGGTGTTCGACGCGCTACGCGATCTCATGACTCCTCCCGACCCACCCAAACGGCCTATCGGGTTCGTACCGCTTCAGGACAAGGGGAAACAAAAGACGTGACCCCGGCCCCGGCGTTGCCAGCGAAGGCAGGCGGGCCCGGTTGCCGCAGCTGGGCCCGGATAACGTGCGCAGCGCAAAAGGCTCGATGCCGATCCATCGCGGGCAAGGCGTGACCCTGGTGTCCGCCGGGGTACTGCACATCGCGCGTACGGCCTCTTCCTCCTATACTGAACTCGGACAACAATGGCCGCCGATGCTGCCGGGGCCGAATCGATCCGCGACAAAAGGGCCTGCCAATGAGCCACTCGTCATTTGCACCGTTGATCGCACGAGCGCAACCCGCTGCACAAATCCTGCTTGCCGCCCTGCAGACCAAACCTGCGCTGGGACCGGCATACGATGCGTATGAACGGGAGGCGGATCGGGTCGCAGATCAGGTCGTGTCGATTCCCGAGTCCGGCCTTGCCGGTCGGCCTGCGAGCACCTCGCACGCACGGCCGGGGGTGATTCAGCGGGCCTGTGCGTTGTGCAGCCAGGAAGAAGACGCGGACCTGCATGCGTTGGCCGGGAGCGGGCTCCAGCGCAAGGTCCTGGATGGCCGCAGCTCGGCCGGGTCGCTGGCCGCAAGCGCGGTGAACGATTCGCTGCGCGCTGGCGGGCAAACCCTGCCGCGCGCCGAACGCGACTACTTCGAGCCCCGTTTCGGCGTCGATTTTTCGCAGGTCCGTATCCACCATGATGCAGCCGCCGCCGCGGCCGCAGATGCGGTCGGCGCACGCGCCTTTGCGCTCGGACGCGACCTGGTCTTCGCCAGAGGCGAATACGCACCAGCGACCCTGACCGGAAAACGCTTGCTGGCGCATGAGCTGACTCACGTGCTGCAGCAGGGGGGTGCAAGCCGCCAGCGTGCGCCACGCTCCGTCGCGTCGCGCACCGGGCTTCCGTCGGCCATTCGGCACGTCGGTGCGCCGACCATCCAGGCCCAACCGGCCGAGGCATCCCCGCAGCATATCTTTGCATCGGTGACGATGTGCCCCGCGACCAAGGTGGTCTACCTCGGACAGAAGCAGGAAGGCGACAACACCAACTACAAGGCCCATTTCGAAGTACATGCCGGCACCAGGGCATGCCGGGTATTTGTCCATTTCGACGACCCGCACGACGAAGATGCCACCCGCGAGGATCAACGCATGTTCGAACTGCTGCTGCAGGCGAGCAGCGGCAGGATCAAGAAGGTCTGCGTGAAATTCGACAGCCGCGTCGGCGACCCCGAGTGCAACGACCCGCGCGAAGTGGAGGATGTCTGGCTGCCCTAGTGGTGTGTCGGACTTGCGCGCCTGCGTCCGTCCCACCACGGGTCAATCCGGACTGCGTGTCTGCCGGCAAGCGCATGGGGTTGCGCCTTCCGGCCGGGTTCAGGGCCTTGGTCCACACTCCGTACAGCCGCGCCACGTCGGTGTGATGATGACCTTCACGCCCCGGATGTACTGGATGCGTGTTTCGATCTGCGGCGGCGTCATGGTCGGTGGTATGTGCCCTCCAACAACACCCGGCGGGCCGCAGCGCTGCAGCGCACCGCTGCCATGGCATGACCGGGACAACCCGGCGACTCATCCGAACACCCCGTGCAGATACCAGTCCCCGGCCTGTTGGTCGCCACCGATGCGACGCGCGGTCAAGCGTTCGCGATAAATCCACAACAGGCCTGCCTGCGTGCTGTGCGCCAGGAAATAGTCGCGCAGCGCCATCACGTCCCACCACGCCGCCTCGATCCGCTGCGGACCGGCGAGCAGGGTCAGCGGGCCCTGGTACAGCGGGCAGTCCCGGCGCACGGCCAGCTTGAGCGGCGTGTCCAGCAGCCAGGTGGGATACAACGCATCCGACAAGCCGGAAGGCGCAGACCGCGCCGGGGCGCGCTGCGTGCGACCGCCTCCCGCCGTGGCCGCCCTCGCCTTCGCCTTCTCCGCGTTGCCGTTGCCGTTGCCGTTACTGTCGCTGTCGCTGTCGCCGATGGTGTTGCTGTTGCTGTCGCCGCGTCCCTCGTTGCCGCTGGCCCGACCACGACGGCCGCCGGCGCCGGCCGATGCGGCAGCCGCCAACGCGCCGGTACGGGTCGGCGGCCCCGCGGACCGGCCCGTAGCCGGACGGGTGGCGGCACCACCGGTGGCCGGCAGCCAGGCCTGCATGTGTTCGGGCCGGTGGTCGGCGCGCGCCACGCTCCGCAGCACCTGCTCCGGTCCCAGCCGGGCGGCCAGGCGTTCGAGCAGTTGCAGGAGGTCGTCGCCCTTGCGTTGTTCGTCCGGCAACAGGCTGGTCGTGGCGCCCGACAAGGCGGCGGTCTCGACCGTGCGCAGGCGCAGGTACAACACCGGCGCCGACAAGGTGACCCGTTCCAGGTTCTCGGCCAGCAGGCGCTGCAGATGCACCATGTCCAGCGTCGCGGCGGCGGTGCGCACGACCAGCCCGGCTTCGCTGGCGGTGTCGCGGCGCGCGTCCATCTGCCAGCGCAACTCGAACGCCAGCACACCACGCTGCCGCGCCTGCAGCCAGACCCGCAGCTGGGCCAGCAGGCGCCGCGCGGCAAACAGCAGCGCCGGCGCGGCCTCGACCCGGGCCTGCAGCTCGAGCGGCATGTCGAACACCTCGGGCAGCACCAGCCAGGGAAAGACCTCGGGCTTGAGACCGTAGGCCCGGTCGAGCGCGTCGAGCAGCGGCGCGCCGAAACGCCGCACCACACCACCCCGCGGCAAGGCGCGCAGATCACCCCAGCACTGGCAACCGATCCGCTCGAGCGTGGCCAGATGGGGCCGCGCGTCGGCCAGCGTATGCAGCGGCAGCTGGTCCGGGTCGCGGCCGGCCGCGGGCTCCACCTGCAAGCGGGCCAGTGCCAGCAAGGCGCTGGGGGCCCGCGTCACCCGGATGTGTGCCAGCGGACACCCCGCGCCGAGCAGCTGGGCAATCAGTGGCCGGCGCCCGCCGAACAACCGCTCGCTGGCGGAGACCTCGAGCAACACGGCCTGTGCCGGCTCCTGCAGCGCAACCCGGGGCGTGAAACGCAGCGCCCACCAGCCCAGCGCCTGCAGTTCGTCTGCCAGGGTCTGCGGGTCGGCGGACGGGGCCAGACCTTGCGCCGGCTCCGCCGCACCTGCCGTGCCGAGCGGCGACACCGCCTCATGCCGCGGCTGCAACGCGATCCAGTGCATCGCCTGCCCGGGGAATCAGGGTGGAGACCGAGGCACCGGGCGCAGCACCATCGGACGCGGCCCCCAGGGCGGCCGCGGCCGTGATCGGAGTGACCTGCGCGGCGGCGCCTTGTGCCGGAGCCAGGGGCTGCACCGGATCGCCCTGCCGCTCCTGGCCGGGCACCGACGCGGCCATCCCGCCCGCTGGCAGGCGCACGCCGGCGCCGCCACAGGCCAGCAAGGCGGCCAGCCGCGCGGCGCGGGCCGGCAACAACAAGGGCTGCTCCAGCGGCGGCCCCTTGCGCTTGAGAATGTCGAGCACCACGCCGTCGCCGTCGGGCTGCAAGCGGGCCAGCAGGCGCAACACCGCCGGCGAGGACTCGTTCTGCGCCCGGGCCGGGCGCATCACGAACAGCAGCTTGCCGTGTTCGCTGGCCGCCATCTGCAGGCGCCGCAGCTGGTCGGCCCGGGCCTGCGGCAACCAGCCCAGCACCGCCTCGACCGGGGCGCAGCGCAAGGCCTGTTCGCAGGCCCACATGCGCGCGGCCGGCTCCACGGCGCGGATCCACAACAGACGCTCCGGCGCCAGCTTCTGCGCCGACAGGCCGGGGCCGAACGGCATGTGCGGCGCACCGACCAGCACCACCGGACCGGTACCACAGGCGGCCAGCGCCGGCAGCAGCAGCCGCCACTCGTTCTGGGCGCTGTGGGCCTGCAGGATCTCGACCAGTGCCCCCACCGGCCAGCCGCCGCCCGGCAGCTCGGCATCGAGTGCGGCATGGCCGCTGGGCAAGGCCCGGCCCGCGGGCCGGGCGAGCGCAGCCGCACGCCAGATGTCGGGGTTGTCGAACGCGGGGACCGGGGAGGACATGGTGGTGGGAAATAACGAAAAATACTGTATGCATGACCAGTATATTCCGATCCTGGCGGCACGACAAACGTCCCGTCTCGATGCCCCGGAAACGGCTACAGCGCGGCCGTCTCGATGCGCATCCAGGTCCTGCCGGGGGTCTTTTCGACGACGATGCTCGGCCCCTCAACCCGGTAGGTCAGCTGGCAATGGAAACGCGGGTTGGACAACACCGCCGGATTCATCACCACATGGTTCTCGCCCCGCGCATACCGCACGGACGGTACGACCAGGCCCGGATGCCCCTCCCGATGGATCCGGGCGCCGACCGATTGCGCGTAGCGGTAATCCGTCTTGTGCAGCAGATCGGCGTACCGCTTCACCAGCGGCCGACAATCGAGCAGGGCCGCATCGCAGGCCACGGTGTACAACTTGCGCTCCCCCACCACCGGCTCGTTCTCGAAGCCCGCATCGCGCAGGAACCAGGCGTACCAGTGATAGGCGGTTTCGTAGACCGTCGTCTCGGCCCTATCGCTGCCGTACCAGACGCCGAACGATCCATCCGAGAAGCGGCTGGCGCGCCAGTGCTGGAACGGCCAGGCGATCGCATTGAACCACTGGGCATCCTCGAACGGGCGGTGGATCACCGGTGTCCCCGAACGATACGGCGGCGGCCGGACCTGGTCTTCCACCTGCTGCGCCAACGCCCATTCGTCCGGGCGGTCGCTCAGGTCGTCGAACAGATCCTGCGACTCCCGGATCGAGACGATGTTGCGGATCACGTCCTGGTGCACGTCCGCCAGGGTCAGGTGCGAAAACAGGTCATCCATGGGTCGGTGCTGCTGCGCCATCGACGGCCTCAGGCGCCACGCGCGCGGTCCAGGTAGGCGCGCACCATCAGCAGTCCGGCGAATCCCCAGTCCTTGACCACGTCGACCGGGGTCAGGTTGTCGAAGGCCTTGTTGCGCGTGCTCATCCACCGGTACGCCAGATCCCGGTTCTGCGGGAACAGCAGGCGCAGGTTCTTGTGAATGGCCAGCAGGTGGCCCACCCGCTCGAGCTGGTCCCGGCTGGTTCCGATGGGTTCGCCCTTGCGATACCGCGTCAACGCGGCCCGGTTGCCCGGGGCGATGCCCAGCAACGCCGCCTGGTCCTCGGTGCTCAGCTTCCAGTGGTCGAGCAAGGCCATGACCATCCTGGCCAGCGCGCCGCGATCCTGCGACGGGTTTGCCTGACGCTCCACGACGGCAACCATCACGTTCTCCTGTGCTTGTGGTGTTCCATGGGGTCGACCATACCATTTTGTTCTTAATATAACAACTAGTGTTTCTATAAATACAAGCCCGGTCTGACCCGCCGCGCGCACGCCCACGGGTTCGACAATGTCGGTCCCGACGCCCACCGACAAGCATCACCATGACCCTGCCCGCCTCCATCCCGCATATCGGCGCGCTCGCCGCGGGCGCACGCAACGCCATCACCGACGTGGCCGGCGTCACGGTCGGACATTGCACCCTTGCCGACGGCGACCTGCAGACCGGCGTCACCGTGGTGCGGCCGCACGCCGGCGATCCGTTCCGCGACCGGGTGCCGGCCGCGGCCGTCGTGCTCAACGGCTTCGGCAAGAGCACCGGCCTCGTGCAGCTGCAGGAGCTCGGACTGATCGACACGCCGATCGCGCTGACCAACACCTTCTCGGTGCCAGCGGTGGCGATGGCGCAGATCCGCCAGTGCATCACCACCAACCCGCGTACCGGGCGCGGCATCGACACCGTCAACCCGCTGGTGCTCGAATGCAACGACGGTTACCTCAACGACATCCAGCGCATGGCGATCACCGAGCAGCACTACCTGCAGGCACTGGCCAGCGCCGGCGAGGCGGTGGAACAAGGCTCGGTCGGTGCCGGACGCGGCATGTCGAGTTTCGGACTCAAGGGCGGCATCGGGACCGCGTCGCGCCGGGTGCCGGCGCGCCAGGGCCGCGAGCACACGCTCGGTGTGCTGGTGCAGGCCAACTTCGGCAAACTGCCGCAGCTGGTGCTGGCGGGCGACCCGATCGGCGCGCGGCTGGCCGCGCAACAAGCCGACACCACGGCGGACGGCCCGGAAAAGGGCTCGATCATCATGCTGATCGCCACCGACGCGCCACTCGATGCACGCCAGCTGCGGCGGCTGGCCCTGCGCGCCGGCGCCGGGCTGGCGCGCACCGGCTCTGTGTTCGGCCACGGAAGCGGCGACATCGCCGTGGCCTTTTCGACCGCCTACACCGTCCCGCAGGATCCGCTGCGCCCGATGCCGGCATTGGCGATGCTGCACGACGCCTTGCTCGACGACCTGTTCCAGGCCGCCGCCGACAGCACCGAACAGGCCATCATCCATGCCTTGTGGCATGCGACCTCCGTCACCGGACGCGCCGGCCACCGGCGGCGGGCCTTGCTGTCGGAGTGAACCCCGAATCGACCGGATCAGCAACAACAGCTTCTATCGCCTCGCCGATCAGGCCGCCCGTGTCATGTCGAGAGTCTTGACAATCCATGCAAACTCACCGGACATCGTCCGCTCGACCGCGGAAACCGCACACGGACGCGACACAATCTTGACGTATCAGGCATGGCTCACAAGCAGATGTAACGCGCGCAGGTGGCGCAAAGTCCGCTGGCATTGGCGCAGACCCATGGTCACGCCGTAATGCACCTGCAGATGCTGCATCAAGAGCCGGCCACCCCACACCGCATCAGGAAAACCACAGATGCCCGGTGACTGCCGCAGCTCGAACACCAGACGCTTGACCGTGTCAACCGACAGGCGCGGTCGTCGACCTCCGGGCGAACACGCACACAATCCCGCCGCACCATGCCGATTGAAAGCAACCACCCAGCGTTCGACGCTGCGCGTGCTGTCGCCAAACCATTGCCCCACCTCATGGCAACTGCGCCCCAGTCCCACCAACAACACACAATGCAATTCATGCAGCAGGCGCTGATCGCGCGAGCCCTTGACAGCCGATCGGATCGATTGCCGAACGGATTCCGGATCGTTCAGTATCAGACTCCGCATGGGACTCCTCCTGGCAACGACCGCTGACCGCCCCGGGCTGCGACAGTGATTCTGTCGCGGGTCGAACGCCTTTGTAGCAGGCACCTTTCATGCATGTCAACACATGCCTGTGCACGACAGCCGGCACCGGCCCATCGGCACGCATCGACGACGCCCTGCAGGTGTCGTCCCATTCAACGGAGCACCTATGCCAGTCCATCTGAAAACCATCATCGGCGCCCTCGCGCTCAGCCTGGGTCTCGCGGGCCATACGAACGCCGGCGTCCTGCGGATCAAGGTCGACGTCGGCAGCTCGGTTCGAATTTATGTAGGAGGAACCGGCGCGGCCACCGGCACGTTCCACATCACCGACGGAGGGACATGCCTCTTCTGCATTGCCGGTCTGCGGCCGGACGACGATGAACGCTTGAACGGATCGATCAAATACATCCTCGGTTCAGAGGCCGACGAGCGCAAGATCGGCACGATCTATATCATTCGGGAACTCGGCGGAGTCGAAGAGCATGTGACCCTGCGACTGAAGCCGAATTTCCCGCTCGAGGGCACCTTGACTTCGCTGGAACCGTTCGATTTTCCCGGCTTTGCAGGCCCGGACCTGCTGGCTATCGTCGACATCGCAGACTTGCTGGCATCGGGAGTCATCCTGACAGACGGACAACTGTTGTCTGCGTTGAACGGAACCGTACCTGAGTCGTCGTTCATCACCTTCAAGGACATCGCCGGCATCGGTGATCCGCTTGCCCTGGATGACGCGCAACAGGACCAGTTACCAGGCTACAACGGATCCGTACGTGTCACGGCATTTGGCAATGCCAGCCCCATCCCTGAGCCGCCGCTGCTGACCCTGCTGGGAATCGGTTTGCTGGCAGCCATGCCGTTTTCACGCCGCCGACAGTCCCGTGCCGCGGCGCCCGACTGAGCAGGCAACATGCCGGCAGCGTCGGCAGGCTGCGCGAGGCGCGTCGTGCATGCCTTGTGGCATGCGCGTTCCGTAACCGGCCGCAGCGGCCACCGGCGCCACGCGCTGCGCGACCTGGCGCCGAACTGAGCGTTGCCCTGCCCGAGCGAAGACGCATGCGACCCGGCGCAGGACCGATGGCCAGCGAACCGGCGTCGCCGATTTGCGTTGGCGCAAAGAACACGCCGATACAACAGGTCCCTTCGGACCATAGGCGCCTCCGGTCGACAGGCACAGAATGGCGCCGACACGTCAACATGCGGAGGTTTCTTGGTATCGACCCCATTGCAGCGCCTGGCTCTTATCGTCCTGGCAACAAGCGCATCCGCCAGCGTCCACGCGGCCGAGGTTTCCATCATCGGTTCGCTGACCAGCTTCCAGTCCGCGCTCAGTCCCACGTACGCGGACGGCAACGGTCTGCTCGATGGCGTCGCACTGCGCATCGACGCCAACCTGCCGAGGGTCAAGTACCTGGGCGGCGACCCTCTTTTCTATCCGCAATCCCATACCGTCGCGTTGTCGCAGGGCACCACTGCCGTCCGTTTCGAATACACCGATCTCGTCGGCACCGCCGTCGAGAACCCGAACCGGATCAGTTTCACCGCGGCGGCTCCGGCGCAGGTGAATCCGGGCGAAACGTTCAAGGTCGGCACCTTGAGCTATACCAACGGCTACTGGTACCCATTTGCCCGCATCGGCCTGTCGATCACCACATCGTCGCTGGACGCTGCGTTGAACAACCACAGTTTCGCAGGCAGCATCGTCGTCGCCGTGTCGTCGCCGGACCCTTACAACCCGGCCGACTACATCGCCAATGCCGACTACTTCTATCTGCAGGGCGCCAGCGGCCCGCTGACCGACATGGGGTCGGTGCGTGTCTACGAAAGCGCCAACCAGCCGCCGGGCAATCCGGGCAATACCGGCTCGGTGGATCTGTATGCCCGCATCGGATCGCTGATACCCACGTCGTTCGAGAACCCGTCCGGCGGTGTATTTCTGTCGCAGAGCCTGGAGCCGATCACCAGTGCCGTGCCCGAGCCGGTCACCATCGCCATGCTGCTGGCCGGACTGGCACTGGTCGGGTCGGCCGCCGCGCGCCGCAAACACTGCCCATCTCAGACGTAGAACACCCACACCAGCAACAGCAGCACCAGATAGGGAAACGCCACCGTCGGTCGCACGGTGCTGGCCAGATATTCGCGCACCAGGCCAACGACACCTGTGCGCTGCACCTGCCATTGCCGGTGCAAGGCAAAAGCCCCCTCGGCAGAGCCGGCTGCAATGGCCTGTTCGATCGCCAGCAGCCGCGTGCCGAGCCGCGTCTGGCTGGTCTTGAAGATGCCCTCCTGCAGCCACAACACCGACAGCAACAGCAACAACCAGGCACCGTGCAGTTCGATCACGATGCCGCCGAACAACAGCACGATGGCCGTGAGCTTGATGGTGAGCGCCCCGAACTCGTAACGCTCGTACAAGGGCTGCAGCACGGCCCATTCCCGGGCGGCTGCGTTGGTGGTGGTGTGTGAATCCATGTCGTGCCTGTTCGGTGATCGCGGCAGTCTACCCGCCAACCGACATGCTGGGCCGGCCCGCGATGTCGCCGTCCTCCAGTCGCCCCAGCAGCGGCCAGCGACGTCGCACCGTGATCCAGGCAAACAAGCCGATCGACATCAGGCCGACGTTGGCCAGGGCCAGCGCCAGCGTCGAATGCATCACGAACGGCGCGATGACGCCGGCGGTGATGGCGTTGGCGCCCGAGCCGACGAACATCTGCAGCGACGAGGCCATGCCGCGGCGCGCCGGATGCAGGTCCAGCACCAGTAGCGTCACGGCCGGCACCATCAGCGCCCAGCCGAAGGCATACACCATCAGCGGCAACATCGCCCACGACGCATGGGCGGTGAACACGGCATTGGCCAGCAGGTTGACCAACGCGGCGCAGACCATGACGATGAAGCCGATCCGGATCTGCTGGCGCGCCGCGATCCGGCCGGCCATGCGCCCGCTGACCCAGGCGCCGACCATGATGCCGCCGATGTTGAGCACGAAGAACCAGAAGAACTGGGTTGGCGCCAGACCCAGATGGCCGCCCAGGAAGGCCGGCGCCGCCAGCACGTAGAGGAAATTGCCATTGAACGGCAGGCCGGCGGCCAGCGCCAGCAACACGAATCGCGGATCCAGGCCCAGTTGCCAGTAGCCGCGCAGCAGATTGCCGATGCGAAACGACTGGCGCTGCGATACATCCAGCGTCTCCGGCAGGTAGCGGTAGTTCGAGACCCACAAGGCGACGCCGACCAGGGCCAGAAACCAGAAGATGCTGCGCCAGCCCAGCCAGACGAACAACCAGCCGCCGATCATCGGCGCGATCGCCGGTGCAATGCCGAAGAAGATCGTGATCTGGCTCATGACCCGCTGCGCCTGCGAGGGCGGGTACAGATCGCGCACGACGGTGCGCGCAACCACGATGCCGGCGCCCGTCGACAGTCCCTGCAGGATGCGGAAGAACACCAGCTGTCCGATGTCCTGCGCCAGCGCGCACCCTACCGACGCCAGCGCAAAGATCGCCACACCCCATAACACCACGGGCCGACGCCCGAAGCTGTCGGAGATGGCACCGTGAAACAGCGCCATGAACGAAAAACCGAACAGGTAGGCCGACAACGTCTGTTGCATCTGCACCGGCGTGGCGCCGAGTCCGGCGGTGATTCCGGCAAACGCCGGCAGATAGGTGTCGATTGCAAACGGACCGATCATGCCCAGCACCGCCAGCAGGATGGCGAGTGCCCAGCGCGGGCCGCGCCACAGGGATTGGGCTTGGGGGTGCATGGATGAAGAAACAGGCTGCTGGCAGCGGAAAACGAATGTCGGCGGCGCCGCCTGGCGCAGTCGACGACGACAGGCATTGTCGCCACTATCCGGAACGGCGATGCAAACCGACATGCAATTCTGCGCCGCCGGCTTGCCGGCGGCCACTTGCGAGCACCCGCCGCGGTCAGCGCCGGAACGTGTAGTGAAACGGTGAACCGAGCGAGAACAGTTCCGCGAAACCCATATTGCGCAGGCAGGCCGTGACCCGCCCGGCCTGGCGCGCGCCCTGGCACTGCACCATCCGGTAGACCTCGCCCTGCGCGTTGTTGATGGCGATCATCACCGCCGCCCCATAGATCGGGTCACGCGCACCGGCCCTGCGCAGCGCGGCCAGCAGTTGCGCGTCGTCGGCCGGTCGTTCGGTTCCGTCAATCAGCGAAATGATCATGGACGTGTATCGGCCGGGCAAGGTCCGCCCGGCAATTGACCGCCATCAATACCGCGGCGGCCCATTATTTATAAGGTATTGCGCGGACAAGGGGTTGAGGGTCGACCCCAATACGCGACGAATCCGCCCACGGATGCGCCGGACGCGATCGGGGTGGACGCACGCGAGTCGTCGGGGTCGGGCGCTTTGCGATGCGCCCGTGGCCCCGCGCAGGAAGGACATGTCATGAAAACCGCCATCGCCGCCGCCGGGCTGCTGTTGGTCGCCGCTGCCGGCATCGGCTGGGCGTTCCAACGGGACATCGCCGATGCACGGCTGCGAGCAGCGGCCGGCAGCATCGTGGTCGACACCCGTTGCGGCCCGATCGAATACCAGCAGGCGGGTCAGGGGCTGCCGCTGCTGATGATCCACGGCAGCGGCGGCGGGCACGACCAGGGCATGGACTGGGCTCGGCCACTGGCCCGGCACGGCGTGCGGGTGATCGCGATGTCGCGTTTCGGCTACCTGCGAACCCCGCGGCCCGCCGACGCGTCGCCGCAGGCGCAAGCCGACGCCCATGTGTGCCTGCTCGATACGCTGGGCATCGTGCAGGCGGCCGTCATCGGTGTTTCAGCCGGCGCCCCGTCGGCGATGCAGGCAGCCATTCGCCATCCGGATCGGGTTCGGGCTCTGGTGCTGGTCGTCCCGATTGCCTGGAAGCCGGGCTCCGTTGCCGACTCGGCGCCGCCGGTGTCCGACCGCAAGGATGCCTTGCTGCTGCGCCTGCTCGGCTCGGACCTGCTGTTCTGGTCCGCCCTGCATCTGGCGCGCAACCCGATGCTGCAGCATGTGCTGGCGACACCACCCACCGTGGTCGCCGCAGCATCCGCGGTGGAACAGGCCCGCGTGCAGGCGCTGGCCGAACACATCCTGCCGGTCTCGCGGCGCGCTGCCGGTTTGCGCGACGATACGCGGCTGGGTAAAAGCCTGGGCCGCTACGCGCTGGAGTCGATACGGACGCCGACACTGGTGTTCAGCGCACGCGACGACGGATTCGGAACGTACGCGGTGGCCGACTACACGGCAAGCCACATTCCCGGCGCGCGCTTCGTCGGATTCGACACCGGCGGGCACCTGCTGGTCGGCCATGACGAGGCTGTGCGTGCCGCTATCCTGCAACTTCTGCACACATCGGCCTCGCCATGAACATCCACGATGCGTATGGCCAGGATGATTCCGCGGCACGCCGACATGCGGCAGTATGCGGGCACGACAGGCTGGTCATGACCGACGGGTGTCGCGACGACAGCACGCACCGGGTCCGCGGCTTGACCGGAGCACCTGCATGGAAACATTGACGCCGGGCCAGTGGGCTCTCATCGCCACGGTGGTCGCCGTGCCGATCGCCATCGTGACCGCTGGCCGATGGCGGTGGCATGCACGCACCCGTGCGCTGACCGCGCGCCTTGCATCCACACGAGAGCCAGCGCGGCCGGCGCGTTTCGACGCCCGCGAACTCGACGGGCTGCCACCGGTGGTGCAGCGGTATTTCCGGGCGGCGCTGCCGGATGGCGCGCGTATCGTCGATACCGTGTCGCTCGTGCATGCCGGGCGCTTCGACACCGGCGAGACCGCCGAGCGATGGAAACCCTTCACGTCGCACCAGCGGGTTGTCACGCGCCGCCCGGGTTTCGTATGGAACGGCCGCATCGCGATGGCGCCGGGCGTCGGCGTGTTTGTGCATGACGCCTATGTGGCGGGCGAAGGCCTGCTGCACCCTGCCCTGCTTGGACTGGTCAGCCTGGCCGAGCTGCGCGGCGGCGGCGAACTGGCGCGGGGCGAACTGATGCGTTTCCTGGCCGAGGCCGCCTGGTATCCGACGGCCTTGCTGCCCAGCCAGGGCGTGTCCTGGGAAGCGATCGACGACACATCCGCACGGGCGACGCTGGCCGATGCCGGCCTGTCCGTGGCGCTGGACTTCCGTTTCGATGCGCAAGGGCTGATCGCCTCGGTACGGGCCCCGGCGCGTGGTCGCAGCGTCGGCGGCGCCATGGTCATGCGTCCCTGGGAAGGTCGCTGGTCGGACTACCAGTTGCAGCAGGGCATGCGGGTCCCGATGTCGGGCGAGGTCGCCTGGCTGCTGCCGCCAGCCGAGGGCGGCCGCAAAACCTACTGGCGCGGCACGGTCACCGCGCTGCATTACACGTTCGCAGCCTGATCCACGCGGCCGGCGGCCGCGCGGTCGATCTCAAGCCGGCAGTGGCGAGCGGATCAGATGGTCGAAGGCGCTGAGCGCGGCCTTGGAGCCTTCGCCGGCGGCGATCACGATCTGCTTGTACGGTACCGTCGTCGCATCGCCGGCGGCGAACACGCCGGGCGCGCTGGTGGCGCACTTCTCGTCGATCAGGATCTCGCCGTAGCGGCTCAGCTCGACCGTGCCCTTGAGAAACTCGGTATTGGGCACCAGGCCGATCTGCACGAACACGCCGGACAGTTCCACCCGGTGGCTTTCGCCGCTGGCGCGGTCCTTGAACACCAGGCCGTCGACCTTCTGGCCGTCGCCGGTGATCTCGGTCGTCTGCGCGTTGACGTGGATCGTGACATTGGCCAGGCTGCGCAGCTTCTTCACCAGCACCGCGTCGGCCTTGAGCTGGTCGGCGAACTCGACCAGCGTCACGCTGCGCACGACGCCGGCCAGGTCGATCGCCGCCTCGACGCCGGAGTTGCCGCCGCCGATGACCGCGACGTCCTTGCCCTTGAACAACGGGCCGTCGCAGTGCGGGCAATACGCCACGCCCTTGTTCCGGTATTCGGTCTCGCCCGGCACGTTGACATTGCGCCAGCGTGCGCCGGTGGACAGGATCACGCTGCGGCTCGTCAGTGCCGCGCCGTTCTCCAGCGTCACGGTGATCGGCCCGCCCAGCTCCGATGCCGGAACAATGCCCGCCACGCGCTGGCCGTTCATGATGTCCACGTCGTTGGCCTTGACCTGCGCCTCGAGCGCCGCGGCGAACTGCGGGCCTTCGGTGTGCTGGACCGAGATGTAGTTCTCGATGCCCAGCGTGTCCAGCGTCTGCCCGCCGAAACGCTCGGCCACGACGCCGGTGCGGATGCCCTTGCGCGCAGCATAGACCGCGGCGGCGGCTCCGGCCGGGCCGCCACCGACGATCAACACGTCGAATACGTCCTTGGCGCCGAGTCTCGTTGCGTCGCGGGCCGCGGCGCCGGTGTCGACCTTGGACAGGATCTCCGCCAGTTCCATGCGGCCGGAGCCGAACGGCTGGCCGTTGAGGTAGACACTGGGAACCGCCATGATCTGGCGCTGCTCGACCTCGTCCTTGAACAGTCCGCCGTCGATCATGACATGCGTGATGCGGGGATTGATCACTGCCATCAGGTTCAACGCCTGCACCACGTCCGGGCAGTTGTGGCAGGTCAGCGAGATGTAGGTCTCGAACGCCATGTCGGTGTCGAGCGCGCGAATCTGTTCGATCACGTCGGCTTCGACCTTGGGCGGATGGCCACCGGCCTGCAACAGCGCCAGCACCAGCGAGGTGAACTCGTGTCCCATGGGGATGGCGGCGAAATGGATGCCCATGTCCTGGCCGGCGCGCGTGACCTGGAACGAAGGCTGGCGTGCGGCGGTGCCGTCCCAGCGCAGCGTGAGCTTGTCGCTGAGGCCGTCGAGGTCCTGCAGGAATTCGCGCATCTCGCCGGCCTGCGGGCCGTCGCCGAGCGAGGCGATCACTTCGATCGGCTGCGTCAGGCGTGTCAGGTAGGACTGCAATTGCGTCTTCAGGTTGTCGTCAAGCATGGGTTTCTCCTTCAAAGTGCAGGGGCGTGCAGGCCCGCTCGCCAGGCTCCGCGCGGATCCTGGCGACTGGGCCCGGTGGGCCAGTCGAATCGGTGGGGCCCCGGGGGACGGCCGAGGCCGGCCCCCGGGAGGCGGGCTGTTAGATCTTGCCCACGAGGTCCAGCGACGGCGTCAGCGTCTTGGCGCCTTCGTTCCACTTGGCCGGGCAGACCTGGCCCGGGTTCTTGGCCACGTATTGGGCGGCCTTGAGCTTGCGCAGCGTCTCGATCATGTCGCGGGCGATGCTGTTGTCATGGATTTCGGCGGTCTTGACGACGCCTTCCGGGTTGACCAGGAAGGTGCCGCGCAAGGCCATGCCTTCTTCCTCGATGTGCACGCCAAACATGCGCGTGAGCTGGTGCGTCGGGTCGCCGATCAGCGGGAACCGGGCCTTGCCGACCGCCGGAGAGGTCTCGTGCCAGACCTTGTGCGCGAAATGCGAGTCGGTCGTGACGATGTAGACCTCGGCCTCCAGCTTCTGGAACGCCGGATAGTTGTCGGCGGCGTCCTCGACCTCGGTCGGGCAGTTGAAAGTGAACGCAGCCGGCATGAACACGAGCACCGACCATTTGCCGAGCAGGTCGGCTTCGGTGACCTCGATGAACTTGCCGTTCTTGAATGCCTGGACCTTGAAGGGCTGGACTTGGGTATTGATGATGGACATGGTTAACTCCTATGCAGTGGTTTATGTTGATAGCGAAACTTGATTATGCCAACACACACATCCATCAGGGGTTGATTTCCCCAATACCAGCAATAGACAAGCCCTAATCTGCGCCGTACGCGACGGTGACCGGTGCAGCGATACGGTTGGCTCCGAACAGCGGGCGGCGCGCCGGTTGCAGCCCCGGGGATCGCTTGTGTGCGGCCCCGGGATCGGTCAGGGAATGAAACCCGGCAGCCACAAGGACAAGGCCGGGAACATGCACAGGATGAACAGGCGTATCAGGTCCACGCCGATGAACGGCAGGGTCCCCTTGTAGATGGCGCCCAGCGGCACGTCCCGTGCGATCGAATTGATGACGAAGACATTCATGCCCACCGGCGGACAGATCATGCCGAAGGTCACGGCCATCACGACGATCACGCCGAACCAGATCGAGTCGAAACCCAGTTGCATCATGGCCGGGAACACGATGGGCACCGTCAGCAGGATCATCGCCAGTTCGTCCATCACCGCACCCAGGACCAGATAACCCAGCATGATCAGCGCGAGCACGCCGAACGGCCCCACCGGCAGATGCACCAGGAACTGCACCGCGTTTTGCGTGAATTGCGTGATGGTCAGGAAATAACCGAACAGATAGGCCCCGACGACGATCAGCATGATTGCCGACGACACGCGCAAAGCACCGATCAGTGCCGCCTTGATCTCGCGCCACGGCAAGCGCCCGCGCAACATGCCGATGAGCAGCGTACCGACGGCACCGATCCCGGCCGCCTCCTGCACCGTGAACAGGCCGCCATAGATACCGCCCAAGACGAACAGGAACAGCACGACCACCGCCCACAGCGCCCGCAACGAGGCGAAACGTTCGCCCCAGCCATGGCGGTCGCCGCGCGGAACCGCATCGGGACGCCACCAGGCCATCGCGGCCACGACGACACCATAAAAAGCCACGGCCATGATGCCGGGGATGATGCCGGCGGCAAACAGCTTGGTGATGTCGGTCTCGGTCATGATGCCGTACAACACCAGGATCACCGATGGCGGAATCATGATGCCCAGCGTACCGCCGGCGGCAATCAGGCCGGCCGAGAAACCGACGTCGTAGCCGGCCCGCCGCATTTCGGGCAAGGCGACCTGCGTCATGGTCGCAGCGGTTGCGACCGAAGACCCGTTGATGGCCGAGAAGCCGCCGCAGGCAGCGATGGTGGCCAGCGCGAGCCCGCCGCGCCGATGTCCGAACCAGGCCCTGCCGGCGACAAACAACTCGGTACTCATGCCCGAATGCGACGCAAAGGCGCCCATCAGGATGAACATCGGGATCACGCTGAGGTTGTAGTCGGTGAGCACCGACAACGGCACGTTGGCCAGCAGGTTCAACGCCGGTCCGGTGCCCGAGAGCAACGCGAACCCACCCACGCCGGCAATACCCATTGCCAGCCCGATCGGAACACGCACGGCCATCAGGCCGAACATGGTGACAAAACCCAGCAGGGCGGCCAGGTCACGATCCATGGATCGTCGACGCCAGGTCGTCCTGCGAGGTGTCGCGACCGGCTTCGCGCCGGTGCCACAGCTGCCACAGCCGCACCAGTGCCAGCAACGCGGCCACGCTGGCGCCGACGGCGGCGACACTGTAGAACCATTGCAGCGGCAGGCGCAGGTCCATCGTGCCCTGGCTTCCGGTGCCGCCGACCTTGACCCACACCATCCAGGCCAGTGGCATCAGGAATGCGGCGGTGATGGCGGTCGCCACGAGATCGAGTCGCCGCCGGCCCGCCGGGCCGAGATGTTCCCACACGATGTCGACCCCGATGTGGGTACCGTAGTAGGTTGCCAACGAAATGCCCCAGAACATGGCAATGCCCTGCAGCATCTGGGTGCCGTCGAACCAGTCGGGAATCTGCATGCTGAATGCGTAGCGCAGCAACACGTTGCCTGCCGTCAGCAGGGCGATCAGCAGCAGAAACACCGCGGCCACCGACTCGATGGCCGACAGGATGCGCCGCATCAGTTGTCTGCTTGCCGTGCCGCCAGTTCCTTGCGCAAGTCCGCCAGTGCGGCTGCCCCCTTGTTGCCGGCCGCGTCGGCCGCTGCCGTCCATTGCCCGTAGACAGGCTCGACCGCCTTTTTCCAGGCATCACGTTGCGCCGCCGTGATCTTCACGATGGTGTGGCCGGGGGTTTTTTCCAGCATGGCCTGGCCCGAGTCCTCGTCGTCGCCCCATGTCGCGCCGACCTTGGCGGCCCAGGCATTGTTGCAATGGTCGTCGATCACTTTTTTCTGGCCGGCGGCGAGCTTGTCGTACCAGGGCTTGTTCATCACCCAGACGAAGCTCGAACTGTAGAGCCGCACATCGGTGTGGAACTTCGCGACCTTGTCGATGCCGAAGGTGATGATCGATTTCCACGGGAACGTGATCGCGTCGGCCAGGCCTTTTTCCAGCGCGTCACGGGCTTCCGGCGCCGACACCTGCACATTGGTCGCGCCCAGCAGCGTCATGGTCTGCGCCACGGTTCCGTTGGCCGAGCGGATTTTCATGCCCTTGAGCTGTCCGGGTTCGCTGATCGGCTTCTTGGAGTGGAACGTGCCCACGTGGACGTGGGC
Organism: Comamonadaceae bacterium G21597-S1; assembly: GCA_027214345.1. Lineage (GTDB taxonomy): Bacteria > Pseudomonadota > Gammaproteobacteria > Burkholderiales > Burkholderiaceae_C > CAISIP01. Next base: position 574,942 of record JAPWHR010000001.1, on the reverse strand, counting down.
GAAGCAGACTTTCACGTCCTTCATCTCGGCCGGCGCATAGCTGCGGTACCACTGGTCGAGCGCCGCCGAGCCAGGACCGGGCTTGCCGATCAGGAATGGCAGTTCGCCGGCCGCGATCATCGGGAAACGGCCCGCCTGGTAACCGGGGTTCACCCAGGTCATGTCGGCGATACCGTCCCGCGCCAGGTCATAGTGGTCGGCTGCCTTGCCCAATTGCTGCGCCGGAAACAGCGCCACCTTGATCGATCCCTTGGACGCCTCCTCGACCGATTTCGCCCAGGGCTCGAAACCCAGCTTGGCCAGTGGATGCCCGGCGGGCAACCAGTGGGCAAACTTGAGTTCGACCGCCTTGTCCTGCGCCTGCGCGCCCAGCGCGGCCAGCAACAGGGCGGCCCCGGTGACGAGGCGCAGGCGGATGTGGGGATGGTTCATGTCTGTCTCCAGGTTGTGTGTGTGGTTCAAGAAGGTCCGCAGGCAAAAAATGGCCCCCTCGAGCGGCTCCTGTGTCGCAGCGCCAATATAGGCAACAACGCAACATGTGGCAAATGGATATGCATGATGTGAAGCATTCACCAACCCGATAATGCAAGTCCTTGCCTGTCGGCTGCGCGCAGGCCCGTACCATGAACTTCCGACAACTCGACCTGAATCTGCTGCGTGTGCTGTGCGCCATCCATCGAACCGGCTCGGTGACGGCAGCCGGCAAGGCGCTGGCCTTGTCCCAGCCTGCCACCAGCAACGCCTTGTCCCGATTGCGCGACTACTTCAAGGACGAGCTCTACGTGCGCTCCGCAGCCGGCCTCAAGCCCACACGCCTGTGCGAAAGCCTGGCCCCCAAGGTGCAGCTCCAGTTGCAGCTGCTCGAGCAATCCGTCACGGTGCGTGACGTGTTCGACCCGATGCACAGCGACCTGCGCTGGCGCCTGTCGTTGTCGGACCTGGGCGAGATCATGTTCCTGCCACCGCTGGCCGCCGCATTGCGCCAATTGGCGCCACATGCCCATCTGGCGAACGTCTCGGTTGCGGCCGACGACCTGCCGCTGGCACTGCAGGCAAGGGAAATCGACTTTGCCATCGGCATCCTGGACACCCATCGGCGGGACGTGCACGCGGACCAGTTGTTCAGCGAGCGCTACGTCGCGATGTCCTCCACACACTGGCGACCGCGCTCGGGCAAGGTCGGCCGCGCCCTGAGCGCACGCCAACTGGCGGAATCCCTGCTCGTGGTGGCCTCCCCCACGGCCACCTTCCACGACAGCGTGGAACGCATGCTGGTGCGCATGAAACTGGCCGATCGCATCGTGTTGCGGGCGCGGCACTTCGGCGCCTTGCCCGAACTCGCGCGCAGCACCGATCTGCTGACGATCGTGCCCGAGATGTACGCTACCAACGTACGCCAGCACCAGGAGGTGCGAATCTGGGAATTGCCGCGGGCGGCGTCACCGCGTTACGACGTCAAGCTGGTCTGGCACGAAAGCACCGCGCATGACCCCGCGCACCAGTGGATGCGGACACAGGTACACCGCTTGTTCGGCCGCACCCCGGCCGTCGGCTGACCGGAGCCGGCCCGGCAACACGCACACAATTTGTGCCTGGAGGCCTTGAATCGGCCACAAATGGCATTATCATTAGCACTCGATAGAGATGAGTGCTAACAATGCACCATCGCTTCATATTGACTGGCACCGGCATTTGCCTGGTGCCTTTTTGATGACCCAATCGTTTCAAACCAAGGAGATCTTATGAAACTTCGCCCCCTGCACGACCGTGTGATCGTCAAACGCGTGGAAAACGAAACCAAGACTGCTTCTGGCATCGTCATCCCTGACAGCGCGGCTGAAAAACCCGATCAGGGCGAAGTCCTGGCTGTTGGCCCGGGCAAGAAGAACGACAAGGGCGAACTCAGCGCGATGGCCGTCAAGGTCGGCGACCGCGTCCTGTTCGGCAAATACAGCGGCCAGACCGTCAAGGTCGATGGCGACGAGTTGCTGGTGATGAAGGAAGACGACCTGTTCGCAGTCGTCGACGCCAAGTAATCGACGCAGCACCCACTCACTAACCAGATAGATACGGAGAATTACTATGGCAGCAAAAGACGTCATTTTCGGCGGCGAAGCCCGCGCACGCATGGTTGAAGGCGTGAACATCCTGGCCAACGCGGTCAAGGTCACCCTGGGTCCCAAGGGCCGCAACGTGGTGCTCGAGCGCTCGTTCGGCGCCCCCACCGTCACCAAGGACGGTGTGTCGGTCGCGAAGGAAATCGAGCTGAAAGACAAGCTCCAGAACATGGGCGCCCAGATGGTCAAGGAAGTCGCTTCCAAGACCTCCGACATCGCCGGTGACGGCACCACCACCGCCACCGTGCTGGCCCAGAGCATCATCCGCGAAGGCATGAAATATGTCGCCGCCGGCATGAACCCGATGGACCTCAAGCGTGGCATCGACAAGGCCGTGACCGCCCTGGTCGCCGAGCTGAAGAAAGCCTCGAAAGCCACCACCACCTCCAAAGAAATCGCCCAGGTCGGCTCGATCTCGGCCAACTCCGACGAGACCATCGGCAAGATCATCGCCGATGCGATGGACAAGGTCGGCAAGGAAGGCGTGATCACTGTCGAAGACGGCAAGTCGCTGGACAGCGAACTCGAAGTCGTCGAAGGCATGCAATTCGACCGCGGCTACCTGTCGCCCTACTTCATCAACAATCCCGAGAAGCAGGCTGCCTTGCTCGAGAACCCGTTCGTGCTGCTGTACGACAAGAAGATCAGCAACATCCGTGACCTGCTGCCCACGCTGGAGCAGGTGGCCAAGTCGGGCCGTCCGCTGCTGATCATTGCCGAAGACGTCGAAGGCGAAGCCCTGGCCACGCTGGTGGTCAACACCATCCGCGGCATCCTGAAGGTCGTGGCTGTCAAGGCGCCTGGTTTCGGCGACCGCCGCAAGGCCATGCTGGAAGACATCGCCATCCTGACCGGCGGCAAGGTCATCGCCGAAGAAGTCGGCCTGACGCTCGAGAAAGTCACGCTGGCTGACCTGGGTTCTGCCAAGCGCGTCGAAGTGGCCAAGGAAAACACCATCATCATCGATGGCGCCGGTGCCGCTGCCGATATCGAAGCCCGCGTCAAGCAGGTGCGTGTGCAGATCGAGGAAGCCACCTCCGACTACGACAAGGAAAAGCTGCAGGAGCGTGTTGCCAAGCTCGCCGGCGGCGTTGCCGTGATCAAGGTGGGCGCTGCCACCGAAGTCGAGATGAAAGAGAAGAAGGCCCGTGTCGAAGACGCGCTGCACGCAACCCGCGCTGCCGTCGAAGAAGGCATCGTGGCCGGTGGTGGCGTGGCTCTGCTGCGTGCCAAGCAAGGCGCCGGCGACATCAAGGGTGACAACGCGGACCAGGACGCCGGCATCAAGCTGGTCCTGCGTGCGATCGAGTCTCCGCTGCGCGAGATCGTGTACAACGCCGGTGGCGAAGCCTCCGTCGTGGTCAACGCGGTTCTGGCCGGCAAGGGCAACTACGGCTTCAACGCCGCCAACGACACCTATGGCGACATGATCGAGATGGGTATCCTGGACCCGACCAAGGTGACCCGCACCGCGCTGCAGAACGCCGCTTCGGTCGCATCGCTGATGCTGACGACTGAAGCCATGATCGCCGAGGCTCCGAAGGACGAGTCCGCCGGCGGCGGCATGCCTCCGGGCATGGGTGGTGACATGGGCGGCATGGGTGGCATGGGCGGCATGGGCATGTAATGGCCTGACTGCCTGCCGTGCCGGGTGCCAGGCGGTGCCCGGCACCTGCCAGACAGAAAAAACCCCGCGAGCGCAAGGTTCGCGGGGTTTTTTCATGGGCCGCGGGAATGGCCGGTCTCACCGGCCCGCATCAGGCGACCAGGGCTGCCGGACGTGTCACCGCGTTGTCGTCGTTGGCCGCCACCACCTGCACGTCGGCATGCACGGTCTCGGTCATGAAACCCAGCAGGCGGTTCTTGGTCGCCTGCCAGGCCTCCTTGGCGCCTGCCACGTCGAGCGCCAGGATCTGGTGCGGCAAGCCTCCGGCACTGGCCAACGGCACCCATTCGCCGCCCTCGAAGACGTCCTTGAATCCCAGGCTGCGGTAGTTGCGGATCAGCGCCGCCGAACGCGCACCGATCACCATCCAGCGCACCTGGGTGGCCAGGCAATACTGGTAGCTGGCTTTCATCAGCAACAACTTGACCACATTGCTGGCGCCCGCCACGACGGCCAGCCGCGAGATCTGGGCACGCGGGCGATTGGCCAGCCATTCGGGCAGGCGCAGGCTCGACTCGAGCGTCAAGGGACCGAATCCGCTCACCTGGATGCGCGCGGTCCCCAGGCATTCGCCCGTGGCCTGATCGCGGCACACCAGTACCACCGTGCCTTCGGCACGGTCCAGCGGCTCCACCTCGGCGAACTGCGGGCCCAGTGCGGCATCGTGGTGACCATAGGCGGCGGCGCGCACGGCGCACGCGTCGCGAAAATCCTGTTCGCTGCTGGCCAGGCGAACGAGAAAACCAAGAGTGGATGTTTGCATGCGTATGTTTCCTGAAAGTTGAGGGGGTGTAGGCATCGGAGCACTATCGTCCCGATTCGCTATATCGAAACATTAGCATTGACTGGTGAAACCAATCAACGGAAAAGACGAGGGACATGCACCTGGCTCCGGCGCAGTCGGAAAATCGCGACACCGATCGCCCACGGCCCCCATGGCCCCGGGTTGCAATCGTTCCCGCGGCCATCGGGGCTCGGCTCAGGCCTGCGGGAGAATCAGGTAAGGCTCGACCTGCGCCGCGGATTCGAAGCGGATGGCGCGCCATCCGCGCGCCTGCGCCACGGCCACGTTCGCAGCAAGGTCGTCGACGAACACGGTGCGCGCCGGCTCGAGGCCGAAACGCGTTTCCAGCAAGGCGTAGATGGCCGGATCGGGCTTGGTCAGTTGCACGTCGCCGGAGAACACGCCGCCATCGAACCAGCGCAGGAAATCATGGCGGTGTTCCAGCACCCGGGCAAACGGGGCCGGCATGTTGGACAGGAAATACAGGCGCACGTCGCCGTGCTGCTCGCGCCGCGAGCGCAGGCGGGCCAGCATTTCCAGCGTATCGGGTATCGGCGCCAGGCGCTCCCCGATGCCGGACATCAGCGTCGACATGTTGTGGTGGGGCAAAGCCAGCCGCCGCGCGGTACGTTCGATCACATGGTCGAGCGCCAGCACGCCGCGGTCGAACGACACCCAGTCGTCGTGGTGGAAGATGTCGTGCGCCAATGCCCGCGCCGCCTGCGGCGTTGCGGCCTGGGATGGAAACTGCTCGGCCACCAGCAGGTCGGGCCGCCAGCTGAACAGCACCGCGCCAAAATCGAACACCACGTCGGTTGTCATGCGTTCTCCTGCTCGCAGGCTCGCAGCGCCCGTCGCATGCGTGGCGCGAGCGCCGAGGGTGATGTTCGCACAAGTCGGATCCGCTGCGCGCCATGCCAGCGCGCGCAGCGCCACAACGCACCTGCCAGCCCCCGCAGCAGTTCGTCGTCGGCGTCCACACCTGGCTCCAGGAACAGGGACTTGAGTTCGAACAGGCCCTGCTCGCGATGCGCCTTCGCGTCGAGCCGGCCGACCAACCGCCCGCGATGCAGCAGCGGCAGCACGAAATAGCCGTAGACACGCTTGTCCGCCGGCGTATAACACTCGATGCGGTAGTCGAAACCGAACATCACCGAGGCACGTTCGCGGTCCCACACCAGGGGATCGAACGGCGACAACACCGTGGTGTGCGTAGCCTGCAGCCGCCCGCGTTGCGCCTGACGCAGTAGCGGCAGGTGATCGGCATGCACGTAGGCCGGCCGCTCCCACCCGTCAACCGCGACGCGTACCAGGCGTCCGTCGTCCACCCACGGATCCAGGTCGACGTCGCGCAGCCGGGGCTTCAGCCGGAAATAGTCGTGTACCCATCGCGCCTGCGTGATGCCCAGCGCGCGCACCGACGCGTCGATGAACGCGTCGCGCACCGCGGCGGCATCCGGCAGCGCCAGTGCATCGACGCCCGGATGCACCCGCTCGGCCAGGTCGTAGACGCGTTGAAAGCGTTCCCGCCGCGCCACCATCAGGTCGCCCCGCGCGAACAAGGCCTCGAGCCAGAGTTTTTCATCCTTCCAGCCCCACCATCCGCCGCTGCGCCCGTCGGTGCGCGTGAAGTCCGCCGAACGCACCGGCCCGTTGCTGCGCACATGCTCGAGCAGGCGCGCCAGGTGTGCCTGCTGCTGCGCGTCGCCGGTACGCCCCAGCGCCACACCCCAGTGCTGGCGCGTGGCGCGGTTGTGGCTGCGGTGCAATGCCAGTTGCGCGGTCGGGGCAAAACAGGCCTCGTGGGCCCAGGTCTCGAACACATGACCCGCCTCCAGGGCCTGGTCCAGCCACGCCATCGGATAGTCGCCCAGGCGCGAGAACAGTACCAAGTAGGGACTGCGTGCAACGACATGAATGGTGTCGATCTGCAGCAGCTCCATGCGCCCGATGCCGCGCCGCACGGCCGCCGGGGTCGCCGCCCGGGCCGCCGGCCGCAACAGGCCCTGGGCCGCCAGTTGCAGGTTGCGCGCCTGCTGCAACGGCAACACGGACGCGCGTGCGCCCGCCATCACGGCTTCGTACGCAGGCGCCGCAACAAGCCGGCCGTGGATCCATCCAGCCCGGCGACGTCGCCGCTGGCCAGGCGCGGCGCAATCGCCTTGGCCAGCACCTTGCCCAGTTCGACACCCCACTGGTCGAAGCTGTTGATGCCCCAGATCGAGCCGCTGACGAAGACCCGGTGCTCCTGCATCGCGATCAGGGCGCCCAGGTTGCCCGGCGCGAGTTCGTCGAGCAGCAGGAAGGTACTCGGTCGGTTGCCGGTGAAGTGCCGATGGCCGCCAGGGTCGGCCTGCCCCACCATCAGCGCCTGGGCCTGCGCCAGCGCATTGGCCAGCAGCAGGTCGTGGTGGCCTTCGAGTGTGTGGCGCGGCGTCTTCACGGCGACGAACTCCACCGGAACCACATCCGTGCCCTGGTGCAGTTGCTGGAAATACGCATGCTGGCCATTGGTACCCGGCTCGCCCCAGAGCACCGGCGCGGTGTCGAACGGCAGCGTTTCGCCCTGGGCGTCGACCCGCTTGCCGTTGCTCTCCATCTCCAGCTGCTGCAGGTAGGCCGGCCAGCGCGCCAGCGCGCTGTGATACGGGGCGATGCTGCGGCTGGTGAATCCGCGGAAGTTACGGTACCAGATGTCGATCAGCGCCAGCCGCACCGGCAGGTTGCGCTCGAGCGGCGCGGTGCGGAAATGCTCGTCCATCTCGTGGGCGCCAGCGAGGAAGGCACGGAAACCATCGGCACCGATGGCGATCGCGATCGGCAGGCCGATCGCCGACCACAGCGAATAACGCCCGCCGACCCAGTCCCAGAAACCGAAGGTGGTGGTGATGCCGAAACGGTTGGCGGCCTCCACGTTGGTCGTCAGCGCGCAGAAATGGCGCGCGATGTCGCCCCCGCCCTGCGCCTCGAACCAGCGCTTGGCCGAGGCCGCATTGGTCATGGTCTCGATGGTCGTGAAGGTCTTGGACGCGATCAGGAACACGGTGCCGGCGGGCGTGAGATCGCGCAGGGTCGCGTCGAGCTCGTGGCCGTCGACGTTCGACACGAAATGCAGCCGCTTGCCCGCCTGCGCGAATGCGTCGAGCGCGCGCACCGCCATCTGCGGCCCGAGGTCGGAGCCGCCGATGCCGATGTTGACGACGTCGGTGATGGCCGGGTCGCCGCGGACCTGCTCGGCATAGGCCAGCATCGCATCCAGCGTCTCGTGCACCAGCGCCAGGTCGGGCTCCATGCTCGCGCCGGCGGCCGGCCGGGGTGTGCGCAGCAATACATGGCGTACTGCCCGCTGCTCGGTATTGTTGATCGCGGCGCCGGCGAACATCGCGTCCCGGTGCCCGGCGACACCACACTCACGGGCCAGCTGCAACAGGCCGTGTTCGATGCGGGCGTCGATCAGGTTCTTGGACAGGTCCGCGAACACATGCGGGGCCTGCTGGCTGAAGGCCTCGAAGCGGCCCGCGTCGACGTCGAAGGCCTTGCGCAGGTCGATGTCGGATGCCGCGCCGGCGCGGGCCACGCGCAAGGCGCTCCAGGCGGCGGTCCGGTCGCAACGGGTGCGTTCTGTCATCGGGTTCTTCTCCACGGATGCGCCACTCACGCCGCGAGCAGCAGTTTCTCGAGCTTGACCGCATCGGCACAGAAGGCCCGGATCCCCTCGGCCAGCTTCTCGGTGGCCATCGCGTCTTCATTGAGCGCGAACCGGAAGCTGGCTTCGTCATGCTGCACCGGCGGCAGGTCGAGTTGCTGGGCCGCGGCAGCGTCGAGCACCCTCGGCAAGGCGGCGTCCGACTGGGCCAGCGTGGCCAGCAGGTCGGGGCTGATGGTCAGCAGGTCGCAACCGGCCAGCGCCTGGATCTGGCCGACGTTGCGAAAACTCGCACCCATGATCTCGGTCTGGATGCCGAACTTCTTGTAGTGGTTGTAGATCGCGCGCACCGACTGCACGCCGGGATCGTTGGCGCCGGCATGGGCGGCTTCGTCCCAAGCGGTGCCGGCCGACTTCTTGTACCAGTCGTAGATGCGCCCGACGAAGGGCGAGATCAGTTTCACCTTGGCCTGGCCACAGGCCACCGCCTGGCAAAACGCGAACAGCAATGTCAGGTTGGTATGGATACCCTTTTGCTCGAGCTTGGCCGCCGCCTGGATACCCTCCCAGGTGGCCGCGACCTTGATCAGCACCCGGTCCACGTGGATGCCTTCGCCCTGGTACAGGTCGATGATGTGTTGTGCGCGAGTGAACGTGGCGTTGGTGTCGAAACTCAGGCGGGCATCGACTTCGGTCGACACCCGGCCCGGCACCACCGACAGGATCTCGCAGCCGAAACGCACCAGCAGGCGATCCATGATGTTGTCCAACGTCTCGCCGCGATGCCGGTCCACCACCTCCTGCAACAGGTGCCGGTAGTCCGGCATGCCGACCGCCTTGAGGATCAGCGAGGGATTGGTGGTTGCGTCCTGCGGCTTGAACTGGGCCAGTTGCTTGAAGTCACCGGTGTCGGCGACCACGGTGGTGAATTGCTTGAGGGCATCGAGTTGGTTCATGGGGGCTCCAAATGCAGGAATCTGTTGCGTGGGCGACATGTCCACGGGGCTGGCTTGAATTATCGATGAAACAAAGTTACATTACCACCACCCATTTTTGTAACTCCAGAACATGTCCTTCGATCTCGTCCTGTTCGGCGGCACCGGCGACCTCGCCTGGCGCAAGCTGATGCCCGCCTTGTTCCAGGCCTTCCGCCATGGCAGCCTGCCCGAAGGCGGGCGCATCATCGGGGTCGGCCGCGACGATCACTCCGACGACGAATACCGCGCCCTGATCCAGTCGCGCTTCGAGAATGTGGAATTGGACAAGCGTCCGACCGAGGACGAGTTTGCCCGGTTTGCCGCCCTGCTGCATTTCCAGCGCATGGACCTGTCCGGTGAACAGGACTACCCGCGGCTGGCGCAGATCCTGCGCGATCGCAACGCCGACACCGTGGTCATGTACCTGGCAACGGCGCCGGCGCTGTTCACCACCGTGTGCGAGCAACTCGCCGCGGTCGGCCTGAACACCGCCAATACCCGCATCGTGCTGGAAAAACCACTGGGCCATGACCTGGCCTCCAACCGGGCGATCAACCAGACCGTCTGCGGCATCTTCAGCGAGCGCCAGGTGTTCCGCATCGACCATTACCTGGGCAAGCCGGCGGTGCAGAACCTGTTCGCGCTGCGTTTCGGCAATGCCTTGTTCGAGCCCTTGTGGCGGCGCGAACACATCGCCAACATCCAGATCACGATCGCCGAGGAATTGGGCGTGGAAAAACGCGGCGCGTTCTACGACACCACCGGCGCCTTGCGCGACATGGTGCAGAACCACGCCCTGCAATTGTTGTGCGCGCTCGGCATGGAGCCGCCGATCAACTCCCATGCCGACGCGATTCGCGACGAAAAACTCAAGGTGCTGCGCTCGCTGCGGCCATGGACACCGGCCACGCTGGTCAGCGACGTGATCCGCGGCCAGTACGGCCCGGGCAAGATCGATGGAACGGCCGTGCCGGGTTACCGCGCCGAGGAAGGTGTCGACCCCGACAGCCACACCGAGACCTTCGTCGCGCTGCGCACCGAGATCCTGAACTGGCGCTGGGCCGGCGTGCCGTTCTATATTCGCACCGGCAAGCGGTTGGGCGACCGCGACGCGCATATCGTGGTCAATTTCCGTCCCACGCCGCACGCGATCTTCGACTCCGACATCGGCAAGGCCAACCGGCTGGTCATCAACCTGCAGCCGCGCGACGGGCTGGAACTGCACCTGCTGGCGCAAGGCCGCGACAACCGCGGCAAGCCCCAGGCGCTGGCTCCGGTGCAACTCGACCTCGATTTCGACATGCGTTTCGGCGCCCAGCGCGTGGGAGCCTACGAGCGCCTGCTGCTCGACGTGCTGGACGGCCGGCTGAACCTGTTCGTGCGCAGCGACGAGCAGGAGGAAGCCTGGCGCTGGGTCGAACCCATCATGCAGGCCTGGCAGGACGACAGCCAGGGTCCGCGCCTGTATGCCAGCGGCACCTGGGGCCCGAGCGCATCGAGCGCCATGATCGCGCGCGACGGCTTCTGCTGGAGCGAGGAGTCGTGATGCTGGCGGGACCAACCGGGCGACTTGCCATGCTTGCGTCCTGTTGTCCCCCGCCCTTCGTCGGTGACACGCCTTGTGTGTCCGGGCGGGACCTGCGCGACGGTCGCTCCTTTCCACCGCCCACTGCCTGATGAGGGAACACCATGCTCGAACGCATCAAGGCCTCGCTGCCGTCCCTGGCGCCCGCTGAGCAACGGGTGGCCAAGCTGGTGCTGGCCAATCCCCGCGCCTTCGCGAGCCTGCCGGTGGCCGAACTGGCGGACCGCGCACATGTGAGCAAACCCACGGTGGTGCGGTTCTGCCGCAGTGTCGGCTACGACGGACTGGCCGATTTCAAGCGCAAGCTCGTGGGCAGCGTCAGCGAAGGAGTGCCCTTCATCCACCGCAGCGTCGACGCGGATGACAAGACCGGCGACATCATGGTCAAGGTGATCGACAACACGGTGGCCGCCTTCCTGAAATACCGCAACGACGCCAGCACCGGCGCGATCGAAAAGGCCTGCCAGGCGCTGGTGGACACCTTGCGCAGCGGCAAGCGGCTGGAGTTTTTCGGCGTCGGCAATTCCGGTGTCGTCGCCCAGGACGCGCAGCACAAGTTCTTCCGGCTGGGCGTCAACACCATCGCATACAGCGACGGCCACATGCAGGTCATGAGCGCATCCATGCTCGGGCCCGGCGACTGCGTGGTCATCATCTCCAATTCCGGTCGCACGCGCGACCTGATGGACGCCTGCGGCATCGCCCGGCGCAACGGCGCCACCACCATCGTCATCACGGCCACCGGCTCGCCCCTGGCCAGCGCCGGCGACATCCACCTCTCGGCCGACCATCCGGAGGGTTTCGACAACTACAGCCCGATGGTGTCGCGGCTGCTGCACCTGCTGATCATCGACATCCTGGCCACCTGCATGGCGCTGCGCCTCGGCGGCGACGTGGTGCAGCCGCGGTTGCGGGAGATGAAGCAGAACCTGCGGAGCAAGCGGTATACCTAGCCTCCCTTCGGCAGACGGGTCGTCGGCGTCGCCGTGCGTATGCGTCCACGCGCTGTGGCAACCCTCCTCCGGTCGTGGTGCTCGCACGCGTCACGGCAGGCCTGATCCGGCACGGGCTCCTGGTAGGGCGGTCGGGCGCTGAACGCGCCGACTGCCCTGCGGTGCTCGCGGGTGGGGCGCATCGCGCAACTCACTGCGTTCGCTTCGCTCTCTCCGTTCAGACAGGCGCGATGAGAATGATCACGAAGCGCGCTGCGCGCGCCGCCCCACCCGCTGCGCTCCTCGGCGCCCCACAAGTCGCCCGCGCCGGATCAGGCCTGCCGTGACGCTGGGACAGTAGTGCGCGTGACGCCGGAACTGAACTCCAAGAACCAACAGCCCATTGGGGCGCATCGCCAACCACCGGACTGGCTGCGAAGGCCCGCGGGGGCCAACGCACAGCGCGCCTCTGTGGCGCCGAGGAGCGCAGGTCTTGCGCCTCGCGCGAAGCGCGTTCGTCATCGTTCTCATCGCGCCTGTCTGAACGGAGCGCCCGCAGGGCGCGCAGTGAGTTGCGCGATGCAGGCGCAAGACCGAGCACCGCAGGGCAGTCGGCGCGTTCAGCGCCCGACCGCCACAGTGAAGCGCTGTGCGTTGGCCCCCGCGGGCCTTCGCAGCCCGCGCACACGGGAACCCAGCCAAGACTGGACGGCCCCGTTCAGATCCGCTTTTCCTCCACCGCATGGCAGGCAATCCGGATCCCGGCAATTTCGCGCATCTGCGGACGCTCGGTGTGGCAACGCGTATTGGCGTGCGGGCAACGTGGGTGGAAGGCGCAGCCACTGGGGGGACTCAGCGGGTTGGGCACTTCGCCCTGGACCGGCGTGCGCGCGCGACCAGTGTCGTGCATCTTCGGGATTGCATCGAGCAACATCCGGGTATAGGGATGGCGCGGATTGGCGAACAGCTCCTGCTTGTCCGCCAGTTCCACCAACCGGCCCAGGTACATCACGCCGACCTGGTCGCTGACATGGCGCACCACCGCCAGGTTGTGCGAGATGAACAGGTAAGTCAGCCCGAGCCGGCGCTGCAGGTCCTTCATGATGTTGAGCACCTGCGCCTGCACGCTGACGTCCAGCGCCGACGTCGGCTCGTCGCAGACCAGAAAGTCGGGTTGCGTCGCCAATGCCCGCGCGATCGAGATGCGCTGGCGCTGCCCGCCGGAGAACTGGTGCGGATACTTGGTGCGATCCTGCGCCGCCAGGCCGACCGACTCCAGCAGTTCCTCGACACGGGCACGCAAGGCATTCCTGTCCGTGATCAGGCCGTGTTCGGTCAGCGGCTCGCCGATGATGTCCTCGACGATCCAGCGCGGATTCAGGCTCGCATACGGATCCTGGAAGATCATCTGGATACGCCGGCGCAACTGCAGGCCCGCAGCACTGGCATAGGTCGCATGGGCATCGGCGCCGTCGAAATGGAATCCACCCCGGGTCGGCTCGTACAGGCCGACCAGCAACCTCGCAACCGTGCTCTTGCCGCAACCCGACTCGCCGACCAGCGCCAGCGTCTTGCCTTTTTCGATCGTGAAACTCACGCCGTCGACCGCATGCAGCAACAGGCGCGGCGTGCGCTCGATCATGCGGTTCAGCCACGGGGCCGACACATCGAAACTCATCGCCAGATCGTCGGCTTGAACCAGTGCCTTGGACATGTTGCTTCCGTATCAGCCGGCCGCGTCGACGGCATGCAGCCAGCAGGCTGCGCGGGTCGGCCCGGCGGCCATCAGTTCGGGGCGCTCGCGGCCGCAGCGCTCCATCGACCGCTCGCAGCGGGGGTTGAAAGCACAGCCCGCGGGAATCGCGTTGAGCCGCGGCATGGCTCCGTCGATCTGGTGCAGGTTCTCGCGATCCATCGTGATGTCGGGAATGGCCGCCATCAGCCCGGCACTGTAGGGATGCGCCGGATGGTTGATGACCTCGTGCACCGGCCCGATCTCGGCGATGCGCCCGGCATACATCACCGCGACCCGGTCGCAGGTCTCGGCGATCACGCCCATGTCGTGCGTGATCAGCATCACCGCCGCGCCGTGCTCCTTGCACACCGTCTTGAGCAGCGCAATGATCTGCGCCTGGATGGACACGTCGAGTGCGGTGGTGGGTTCATCGGCGACGATGAGCTTGGGCTCGGCTGCCAGCGCCAGCGCGATCACCACCCGCTGGCGCATGCCGCCGGAAAACTGGTGCGGGTAGTGGTCGATACGTTGCTCGGCCGCGGGAATGCCAGTGTCCTGCAGCAGGCGGATGGCACGGGCGCGCGCATCGGCCTCGCTCATCGGCAGGTGGGTGCGGATGGTCTCGACCAGCTGGCGCCCGATGGAATACAGCGGATTGAGCGAGGTCAGCGGGTCCTGAAAGATCGCGCCGATGCGCCGGCCGCGGATATGGCGCATCTGCTCGTGGCCCAGGTTGTCGATGCGCTGGCCCTCGAGCACGATCTCGCCGCCGGCAATGCGGCCGGGCGGCTCGAGCAGGCCGATGATGGCGGCACCCGTCAGCGACTTGCCGGCGCCCGATTCGCCGACCACGCCCAGCACCTCGCCCGGCGCGATATCGAACGAGATCTTGTCCAGCGCGCGCAAGGTGCCCTTGCGCGTCGGGAACTCGACGACCAGATCCTTGACTTGAAGCAGTGACATGGATGGGGCTCGTTAACGCAGCCGCGGATTGAGCGCGTCGCGCAGCCAATCGCCCAGCAGATTGACCGACAACGCGATGATGATCAGCATCAGGCCGGGGAAGATCGTGATCCACCACTCGCCCGAAAACAGGTAGTCGTTGCCGATCCGGATCAGGGTGCCCAACGACGGCGAGGTCGGTGGCGCGCCCACGCCCAGGAACGACAGCGTCGCCTCGGTGATGATGGCCGTGGCGACCTGGATCGTCGCCAGCACCAGCACCGGGCCCAGCACATTGGGCAGCACGTGCCGGCGCATGATGCGCAGCGAGGACACGCCGGTCACGCGGGCGGCCTGCACGTATTCCTTGTTGCGCTCGACCATGGTCGAGCCGCGGACCGTGCGCGCGTATTGCACCCAGCCGGTCAGCGTGATCGACACGATCAGCACGCCCAGCGCGAGGTTGTCGGGAGCATTCGGGAACACCGCGCGGCCGACACCGGCGATCAGCAGCGCCACCAGGATGGCCGGGAACGACAACATGACGTCGCACAGCCGCATCAGCGCCGCGTCGACCCAGCCGCCCAGGAAACCGGCCAGCAGGCCCAGCACGACGCCGATGACAACCGACAGGATCACCGACGCGAATCCGACCGCCAGCGAGATGCGCGCGCCGTACATCAGCGCCGACAGGATGTCGCGCCCCTGGTCGTCGGTGCCGAGCACGAAGTTCGCGCTGCCCTCGCTCGTCCAGGCCGGCGGCAGCCGTGCATTGGCCAGATCCAGCGTGGCCAGGTCGAACGGGTTGTGCGGCGCCACCCAGCCGGCGAACACTGCGCAGAACACGCAGACCAGCGCGACCAGCGTGGCGCCGATGGCCACCGGCGACGTGCGAAAGCTGTAGCCGACGTCGCTGTTCCAGATCCGTTGCATGCGGCTCATCGGGATTCCTGCGTGGACAAGGGCATCAGGTGCTCCACCAAACCGGCGTGCAGCGCGGCGCCGAGCGGAAGAATGTCGTCGTTGAAGTCATAACGGCTGTTGTGCAGGGTGCAGCTCCCCACCCCGTTCTCCGCGCCCTGCCCCACCCGCAGGTAGGCGCCGGGCTTGGCCTGCAGCATGAACGCAAAGTCTTCCGCACCCATGCTGGGCTCGAGGTCGCGCAGCACATGTTCGCGGCCCACCAGGCTGGCCGCCACGTCCGCGGCGATGCCGGCCTCGGCCTCGCTGTTGACCGTGGCCGGGTACAGGCGTTCGTATCGCACCGTCGCACTGGCGCCGAAACCCATGGCCACGGCGCCGCACAACTCGGTCAGCCGGCGTTCGACCATGTCCTGCACCGCCGGACGGAAGGCGCGCACGGTGCCCACCAGCGTCGCGGACTCGGGCACCACGCTGAAACCGGCCAGATCGCCGGCCTGCATCGCACACAGGCTGATCACCGCGGAGTCCATGGCCCGCACGTTGCGCGAGACGATGCTCTGCACCGCGGTGATGATGTGCGCCGCCACCAGCACCGGGTCGACCGTCGCATAGGCGTGCGCGCCGTGGCCGCCACGTCCGGTGACCTCGATCGTGACCCGGTCCGCCGCCGCCATGACCGGGCCCGGGTTCACCCCGATCGTGCCCGGGCGCATCAGCGGCTGGTTGTGCATGGCGTAGACACTGTCGACCGGAAAACGCTCGAACAAGCCGTCTTCGATCATCACGCGGGCACCGGCGTAACCCTCTTCGCCCGGTTGGAAGATCAGCACCGCGGTGCCGTCGAACAGGCGCGATTCCGACAGATACCGCGCAGCGCCGATCAGCATCGCGACATGGCCATCGTGGCCGCAGCCGTGCATCACGCCCGCGGTGGCGGACTTCCAGGGAAAGTCGTTGTGTTCGGTCAGCGGCAAGGCGTCCATGTCCGCACGCAGGCCGACCATGCGTCCGCTGGAGCTGCCGCGGCCCCGCACCACGGCCACGACACCGGTCTTGCCGATGCCGGTATGGATCTCGTCGACGCCGCACAGGCGCAGCGACTCGGCCACGCGGGCCGCGGTGTAGCGCTCCTCGAAGCCGAGCTCCGGATGCGCGTGCAGGTCACGCCGCAAGGCCGTGAGTTCGGGATGGAACTCGGCGATATGGGCGAACGCGCGTCCCCTGGCACGCAGCCGTGGTTCATGCAGGGCCGTCATGGTCGCTCAATGCCCCTTGCCGCTGACGCGCAGCCGGGGATCGACGGCGAAATACAGCAGGTCGACCGCCAGGTTGATGACCACGAAGATCAGCGAGATCAGGCACAGGTAGGCGGCCATGACCGGGATGTCGGCGAAGTTCACGGCCTGGATGAACAGCAGGCCCATGCCGGGCCACTGGAACACCGTCTCCGTGATGATGGCGAACGCGATCAGGCCGCCGAGTTGCAGGCCGGTGATCGTCATCACCGGGACCAGCGTGTTCTTGAGCGCATGCCCGAAGTGGATGGCCCGGTCGCTCAGGCCGCGGGCGCGGGCGAACTTGATGTAGTCGGTGCGCAGCACCTCGAGCATCTCGGCGCGCACCAGGCGCATGATGAGCGTGAGCTGGAAGATCGCCAGCGTAATCGCCGGCAACACCACGTGGTGCCAGCCGTCGACCGTCAGCAGGCCGCTGTTCCAGCCACCGATGGCGACGGTGTCGCCGCGGCCGAAGCTGGGAAACCAGCCCAGCCACACGGAGAACACCAGGATCAGCAGGATGCCGATCAGGAAGGTCGGCAGCGAAACTCCGAGCAACGAGAACATCATGAAGCTCTGGCTCAGGAAATTGCCGCGCCGCAACGCCGCATACACCCCCATCGGCACACCGACCACCAGCGCCAGCACCGCCGCCACAAGCGCCAGTTCCAGCGTGGCGGGAAACCGTTCGGCAATCAGCGACGAGACCTTGCCGCCCTGGCGCAGGCTGATGCCGAAGTCGCCCTGTGCGGCATTGAGCAGGAAGTGCCCGAACTGCACGATGAAGGAGCGGTCCAGTCCCAGCAGTTCGCGCAATTCACGCACCTGTTCCGGCGTTGCGTCCTGGCCCAGCATGAACAGCACCGGGTCACCGACGAACTGGAACAGCATGAATGCGATGAAGGCCACCGTGGCCATCACGAACACGGCTTGCAGCAGGCGGCGCAGGATGAATGCAAACATGGGCGGAAACGAAAGGGGCGAATGTAGCATGGGCAATCACCCATGGCCCTCGGGGTTTTCCGCGCTTGCGGGTTTGTCCGGTTGTCGCAGCCGACACATGCCAGTACAGTGGCGCACTTCACCATTCATCGGGGATTCCACATGCATTTCAAGCGAGTTCTGGCCGTGGCGGCATTGGCCACCGGCCTTGCCTTGTCGGCCGCGCATGCGACGACACTCAAGTGGGGCGCGCAGAACGACATCCTGACACTCGATCCGCATTCGCAGAACCACGCGACCACCAACGCGATCCTGATGCACTCGTACGAGGGCCTGACGCGCTACAACCCCAAGTTCGAGGTCGAGCCCGCCTTGGCCACCAAATGGACCTTCATCTCCCCGACGCAGGTGCGTTTCGAACTGCGCAAGGGCGTCAAGTTCCATGACGGCTCGAACTTCACCGCCGACGACGTGGTGTTCAACTTCGGTCGCATCAAGCAGCCCCAGGGCACGATGTCCATCTACGTAACCGGCATCAACGAGGTCAAGAAGGTCGACGACTACACGGTCGACATGACGCTGGCCGCGCCCAATCCGATGCTGCTGCGCAACCTGATCGACTTCCGGATGATGAGCAAGGCCTGGGCCGAGAAGAACAATTCGACCAACGTCCAGGACTACAAGAACAAGGAAGACAACTACGCATCGCGCAACGTGAACGGCACCGGCGCCTACCAGATCACCGCCTGGCAGCCGGACCAGAAAATCACGATGACGATCAACAAGAACTGGTGGGACAAACACAGCGGCAACGTCACCGAAGTGATCTACACGCCGATCAAGTCCGACCCGACCCGCGTGGCGGCCTTGCTCTCGGGCGAACTCGACATGTTGACCGACCTGCCCACGCAGGACGTCGCCCGTATCCGCGGCGACTCCAAGCTCAAGGTCATCGACGGCAACGAGGTGCGCACGATCTTCCTGGCGCTCGACATGCACAGCCCGGAGCTCAAGTATTCCGACGTCAAAGGCAAGAACCCGTTCAAGGACAAGCGCGTACGTGAGGCCCTGAGCATTGCCATCGACCGCGAGCTGATCAAGCGCAACACCATGCGCGGACTGTCGCTGCCGGCCGGCATCATGGTGGCACCCGGCGTGAACGGCAATGCACCCGACATCGACGTCGCGCCCAAGGCCGACCCGGAACGCGCCAAGAAACTGCTGGCAGACGCCGGTTATCCGAACGGCTTCGAGATCCAGCTCAACTGCCCGAACAACCGCTATGTCAACGACGAAGAAATCTGCCAGAACATCACCGTGATGTGGGCGCGCATCGGCGTCAAGACCAAGCTGGCGGCCGAGTCGATGGCCACCTTCATCCAGAAGGTGCAGAACTACGACACCTCGGCCTACCTGCTGGGCTGGGGCGTTGCGACGATGGACGCGCAATACACGCTGCAGTCGCTGGTGCGCACCAAGACCACCGGTGCCGACGGCAACTTCAACTTCGGCCGCGCCAGCGACCCGGAAGTCGACCGCCTGGTCGATGCAATGAAGTCCGAGATCGACACCACCAAGCGCAACGCGATGATCCGCGAAGCCCTGGTTCGCACGCGTGACGAAGTGCTGCTGATTCCGCTGCACCACCAGTTGCGTCCCTGGGCCATGAAAAAAGGCGTGGACACGGTCTACCGCAACGACGACCGGCCTGAGGCACGCTTCACCAGCGTCAAATAAATAACCGGGGCCCTGGCCCTGCCGTGAAAAAGGCCCGCAGCGCGGGCCTTTTTCTTTGCTTGTGCGCAAGGCACACCGGCGACGCGCCAACCTCCAGGGCAGTCCTGCAGGCGCCCTTTTGCAGTCTCAGTTCAGGCGTTCGCCGGCCTGTGCCAAACGGTCGACCACGACCCGTCCAGCCTGCATGATGAGCCGTATGCCGGTATCCGGCCGGGTCAGCATCGACAACTCCTGCGTCGGGTCACCATCGACGACCAGCAGGTCGGCCCAGGCGCCTGCGACCAGTTCGCCGATCTGCCCCTGCTGGCGCATCATCCGGGCCGCGACGATGGTTGCGCTCTGCAAGGCCTCGACCGGCGACATGGCCTGGGTGCGCAGGTCGAACTCGCCCGACTGCTGGTCGTGCATGTGACCGAGCAGGTCGGTGCCAAACACGATGGGCACCCCTTCGGCGCGCGCAATCCGCAGCGACTCGATGCCGCGTTGCTGCACCATCGCCAGCTTGTCCAGCATCTCGCCCGACCAGCCCAGCCGCGCACCCTCGTTAGACAAGGCCTGGTAGGTGGACAGGGTCGGTACCAGGTAAGCGCCGTGTTCTTTCATGACACGGGCGGTCGCCGCGTCAATCAGGTTGCCGTGTTCGATCGAGCGCACGCCAGCCTGCACCGCACGTGTCACCGCCCGCGGCGAATAGGCATGCGCCATCGTGTACAGGTTGGCCGCTTCGGCCTCCTCGCACGCCGCGCGCAACTCGTCGATCGAGAACTGCGTGCCTTCGAGCGGATCGGTCGGGCTGGACACGCCGCCACCGGCCATGATCTTGATCTGGTTCGCGCCATTGCGCACCTGCTCGCGCACCGCACGGCGCACCTCGCCCACACCATCGGCAATCGCGCCGATCAGGCCCAGGCCGGCACAGCTGCAGAACATCTCGCGCATGCGCACGCCCTTGGGCCGCATGTCGGCATGGCCGCCGGTCTGCGACACCGGAAAACCGGCGATGAACAGCCGCGGGCCCTCGAACAGGCCACGCGCCACTGCCTCCTGCAGGCCGTAGTCGGCGCCGGCCGCATCGCGCACCGTCGTGAAGCCGCGCCGCAACATGCCGCGCAGGATCTGGCTGCTCTGGGCCACCACCATCGACGGCGGCTGCTGGGCCAGGCCGACCAGGTCGTGCGATGCAGCCACTACATGTACATGGGCGTCGATCAGGCCGGGCAACACGACCTTGTCACCGGCGTCGATGACCTGGACCGCGTCCACCGTCGCCGATGCGTCGACGATGGCCGCAATGCGCCCGCCGTCGATGACGATCTGGCGCGCGGCCGTGACCGTGCCACTGACGCTGTCGAACACCCGCGCATTGCGCACCACCAGCCTGTCTGCCATGTGTATCTCCTGTTTGCGTGTGCGGCCCGGCCGCGCCCGTCAGTCGGCCAGCGCCGTACGCGAGCGGGCGCCCCGGGGACGGTGCTCGAGCGCACCGTACCAGGCCTGGGTCCGGGACTGCGTGTTGTCGGTGTCGGTCATGATACCGATGCCCAGCAGCGCGCCGGGAGGTTCGCCGAACGCGGCGATGAAGTCGGCCCGCACGTCCCGCTCATAGTCCAGCCAGCGATTGAGCCTGCCCGCGCCGGTCTCCATCACGAGCTTGCGGATGCGGCCGGTGCGCGGGTTGCGGACCACGGATCCTTCCGGATGTCGGTTGCTCCAGACATACATCAGTGTGGCATACGGCAGCGGTTCGCCGGTCAGCGCCTCGGACAGGTCCGACAAGGCGGCATCCCTGGCCGAGAACCGCGACCGGTCGCCCTCGAACACCAGCACCAGCCGCACCGGAGCGTCGTCGGCATCGCGCTGGGAAATATCGGCCTGGGCAATCAGCGCCGGCACCAGCCACGAGAACCGCAACTGGCCCAGCTCCGCCGGTTCGATGCGCACCCGCTGGCGCAACATGCTCGCCGACGCATGCGCGCGCACCATGACCGCATCGCGCCCGAGTTTGTGCGCATGCCGGTATTCGGAGCGGCGCTTGCCGGGAAACACCTGGTGTTGCCAGCCCGCCGCATCCGCGGAACGGATCGAGGCGGCAGCCCAGGCACTGCTGGACAAGGCCAGCTGCGCTGCATCGTCGGAGTCCGTCGTCGTCGTCGCGCAGCCGGACAACAACAGCAGGCAGGTGGCCGCCAGCGCGATGCGATACAGGGGGACGCGAAACATGGCACTCCTTGTCGATGGACGATGCTGCCTGCGCGCGAATGAAGGCCAAAAAAAATCCGCTGTGCGGGCACAGCGGATTCTCGGGGTTTTTGCCGCGCAAACCGTTGTTTACGCGTCAGCGGTCATCAGAAATTGTGAACCATGCCCAGGCCGTAGTTGGTCTGGCGCGTCGTCGCACCTACCACGGGATCGGTCTTGCCGTTCAGGTAGGCGGCATAGACATAGGTGCGCTTGCTCAGCGGATATTGCGCCATCAGCGTGTAGGCGCTGGCCGTCGAGACCTTGGTGCCGGCCGTCTTCAGGTTCTCGCGCGCATAGGACACCGCCAGCGTGGGCGCGCCGAACGGAATCTTGACGCCGATCTGGTACCCGGAATCCTTGGAGTTCGTCGCGTCGTTCTTGGCGCCTTCGAGCTGCGCGTACAACTTGGCCACGCCGAAGTCGTACGAGGTGCCCAGTTCCCAGGCCGTCGTGTCGTCGATCGCGTTGAAACGCTGCGATTCCCAGGCGGCACCGACGTTGAGCGCACCCTGCACGTACATTGCCTGCAGGCCGGTCAGGCTCTTGAGCGTGCCCGCCGCGCCGTTCTTGTTTTCGCCCGGCGCCCACAAGGCGGCGGCACTGAAGCCACCGAAGGACGGCGTCGAATAATAGACGGCGTTGTCGATGCGGCTGGAATCGACGTACGTGCCCGCGCCGAACGCGTAGCTCGCCGCGCTGTAGCCCGACATGCCCAGCGCGTCATGTTCGGTGTACATGTTGTCAATGGTCGAATACTGGCGGCCGAGTTGCAGCGAACCGAAACCACCCGACAGACCGACCCAGGCCTGGCGATGGAACTGGCGGGCGCTCGACGCCGTGCCGGTGTCGATGTTGAAGCCTTGCTCCAGCTGGAAATTGGCCTTGAGGCCACCACCCAGGTCTTCAGAGCCTTTGAATCCCCAGCGGCTGCCGGTATGGGCGCCGGAGCGGATCTGGGCGCCGGGATCGACGGTGGTGACGCCACCGACTTCCGTTTTCTGGCTTGCGAGGGACGCGTCGATGCGACCGTACAGGGTCACCGATGACTGCGCGCTGGCCGCGCCGACGACGGTCATGACCGCGATGGACACGAGGGCTTTCTTCATTTTCTCTGCTCTGCTTTCTGGATGGGATGGGGTTGATACCCGATCAGGAAATCGATCGGGCCAGACGGATTCTAGAGGGACAGAGGGTTAACCCTGATGACGAGGACGTTACTGCACGCAGTTTTTAAGATCGACGCGGGCAACGGCGGGTTTCCCGGGCTGATGCCGGGTCGGACAGGAACGGATGCATTGTGAACACCCGCAAAAAAACCCGCTGTGTTTCCACAGCGGGTTTTCAAACTATCAGATTGTCACACTGGCCAGATGCCAGCGCGATGATCAGAAGTTGTGGACCAGGCCCAGACCGTATTGCGTGGTCTTGGTGGTGTTGGCGGCGCCGACCGGGTCGGTCTCGCCACGACGGTAAGCGGCGTACACATAGGTGCGCTTGCTCAGGTCGTATTTGCCCAGCAGCGAGAAAGCCTTGGAGTCGGACACTTTGGTGCCGGCGATTTTCTGCTTCTCGGTAGCGTAACCAACGGTCAGGCTGGCCGGGCCGACGGGGATCACAGCACCCAGGCCGTAACCGGAGTCTTTGCCGGTACCGACGGTGTTCTTGTTCTTGCCGTTTTCGAGTTGCAGGTACAACTTGGCAACGCCGAGGTCGTACGAAGCGCCGAAGTTGGTGTCGGTGCGAGCCTGGCCGCCAGCGGCCTTGTTCGACTGCCAGCCCAAACCAGCGGCGATCGGGCCGTTGGAGTAGTTGGCCATCACACCGTAGACGCGACCAGCGCTGGCGACAGCGGTCTTGTCTTCGCCCGGAGCCCACATGGCGGCAACCGAGAAACCACCCATCGACGGGGTCGTGTACATGACGGTGTTGTCCTGACGGCCAACGCAGTCACCGGAACCGCCGGTGGTACAACCCACGTTGAAGGCGTAACCCATGGCGCTGTAGCCAGAGTAGCCGAACGGATCGTACAGGCCGTACATGTTGTCGGTCACGTCGTACTGACGGCCAACGTTCAAGGTACCGAAACCACCCGACAGGCCGACGTAGGCTTGACGATGGAACTGGCGAGCGCTGGAAGCGGTGCCGTCATCGATGTTGAAGCCTTGCTCCAGCACGAAGTTGGCTTTCAAGCCACCACCCAGGTCTTCCGAACCCTTCAGGCCCCAACGGCTGCCGGTGTGGCCGCCCGAACGGATCTGAGCGCCGGGATCAGCAACCGTCACGCCATTGAGTGTGGTCTTGACGCTGCCCAGGGACGCATCGATACGGCCATACAGGGTCACCGACGATTGAGCCGAAGCTGCGCCGACAGCGGCCAAGGCAGCAATCGCTACGAGTGTCTTTTTCATTTCAAGTTTCTCCAAGGTTAAACATAGGGCTCCGGTTCTGAGGTACTCGGAACCCCGGGCCAACCTCCTGTTCAAGGAAGTTGTATGTATTGCACCAGACGGACGCCGGTTTGGCAAAGATATCGCCGGAAAAAAAATCCTGGCAGCCTGTTTTCGTTGCAGACGTGCAACAAACCCGAATACCGGCCCGTTGCCCCGGAAATTCGAGGCGGGAACAGGCCCGCAGACGCCGGCCCGCCACCCGGAAAATGCACCGGAAATCCGGCCGGCGCACCAGCTTCTGCCATCATCGGGGGAAACGGCCTGTACACGCCCAAGGTGTTGGCAGGCCCTCCTCCGAGGAAGCCGCCATGACCGAACAAACCCGTACCCCCACCGACCAGCTGCTGGCGACCGCCGACGCATCGCTGCGCACGCTGTTTGCGACGCCCCGCGCCTCGCGCCCCTGTCCGACGCTGGCCCACGAGGCGACGGAACTCTCGAGCGCCGACAAGGCCGAATCCGGCGCGCTGATGCGGGTCAACCATGTCGGCGAGGTCTGCGCCCAGGCCTTGTATACGGCGCAGGCACTGGCAACCCGCAGTCCGGCGCTGCGCACGCATTTCGCGCAGGCCAGCGCCGAAGAAACCGACCACCTGGCCTGGACCCGGCAACGGCTGGACGAACTCGGCAGCCGCCCGTCGCTGCTCAACCCGCTGTGGTACGCCGGCGCCTTCGGCCTCGGCCTGCTGGCCGGACGCCTGGGCGACCGGGTCAGCCTGGGGTTCGTCGTGGAAACCGAAAAGCAGGTCGAAGCCCATCTGCAGGGCCACATGCAGCGCCTGCCGCAGGCGGACCATGCCTCGCGCGCCATCGTGGCGCAAATGAAGGACGACGAAGCCCGCCATGCCCGCGACGCGCAGCATGCGGGCGCCGCGCGCATGCCAGCGCCGGTGCGCGCACTGATGCGCGGCGCGGCCAAGGTCATGACGACCGTCGCCCACCGGATCTGACCGCGCCGACACGGCCACTGCGCGTCACACGGGCTGTTGCCCTGCCCATGGGCGCCGCCCTCGGAACGCGGGGATGGCGGATCAGGCCTCGGTCAGATTGAAGCTGGTCGTGATGGTCGCCGTCTTGGCCAGCATGATGCTGGCCGAACAGTATTTGTCGTGGCTCATCGCGATCGCCCGCTCGACCGCGGCCGGCGGTATGCCCTTGCCGCTGATCTCGAAATGCATGTGGATGGCGGTGAACACCTTGGGATCGACCTCGGCGCGTTCGGCCGTGAGTTTGCAGCTGCACTGGTGCACGTCGTGCCGGCCCCGCTTGAGGATCAGCACCACGTCGTAGGCCGTGCAGCCGCCGGTGCCGGCCAGCAAGGTCTCCATCGGGCGTGGTGCCAGGTTCTGGCCACCGTTCTCGGGCTTGGCGGCATCGGGCGCGCCGTCCATCACCAGCGTGTGGCCGGAGCCGGTCTCGGCCAGAAAACCCATGCCCGAACGCGTGCCCGCGTGTCCGGTCCAGCTGACGGTGCATTCCATGGTGTGTCGATCTCCAGAAGTTGTGACCCGCCGCACGGGCCCGAGGCGGCGCAGGTCTTCATTTTCGCCTAAGGGCGCGGCGCTTATCATCCAAGGCCAGCAAGCCCGTTCCCATGAAGCCCAAATCCCTGACCCCCGCCGACTACCTGAAGAAGATCCTGACCGCCCGCGTCTACGACGTGGCGGTCGAAACGCCGCTGGAGCCGGCCAGGAACCTGAGCCGGCGGCTGCACAACAAGATCCTGCTCAAGCGCGAGGACCAGCAGGCGGTGCGCAGCTTCAAGCTGCGTGGCGCCTACAACAAGATGGCGCAGCTCACGGCCGACGAACTGGCCCGTGGCGTGATCTGCGCGTCGGCAGGCAACCATGCGCAAGGTGTCGCGATGAGCGCCCACAAGCTCGGCGCACGGGCCGTGATCGTCATGCCCACGACCACGCCGCAGCTCAAGATCGACGCGGTGCGCGCGCTCGGCGGCGAAACCGTGCTGTTCGGCGACAGCTACTCCGACGCCTACGACCACGCGGTCACGCTGCAGGCCGAGCAGGGCCTGACCTTCGTGCACCCGTTCGACGATCCGGACGTGATCGCCGGCCAGGGCACGGTGGCGATGGAAATCCTGCGCCAGCACCAGGGCGAACTGCATGCGGTGTTCGTGGCCATCGGCGGCGGCGGCCTGGTCTCGGGCGTGGCCAACTACATCAAGGCGGTGCGCCCGGAGGTCAAGGTCATCGGCGTGCAGATGAACGACTCCGACGCGATGATGCGTTCGGTGCAGGCGAAAAAGCGGCTGGCCTTGCCCGACGTGGGCCTGTTCTCGGACGGCACGGCGGTCAAGCTGGTGGGCGAAGAGACCTTCCGCATCGCGCGCAACCTGGTCGACGAGTTCATGACGGTGGACACCGACGCCGTGTGCGCGGCGATCAAGGACGTGTTCGTCGACACGCGCAGCATCGTCGAGCCCGCCGGCGCGCTGGCGGTGGCGGCGATCAAGCAATACGTGGCGGCCCGCAAGACCCGCGGCGAAACCTATGCCGCCATCCTGTGCGGCGCCAACATGAACTTCGACCGGCTGCGTTTCGTCGCCGAGCGCGCCGAGGTCGGCGAGGAGCGCGAGGCCTTGTTCGCGGTTACGATCCCCGAGGAACGCGGCAGCTTCCGGCGTTTTTGCCAGGTCATCGGCGAGTTGCCCGGCGGCGCGCGCAACGTGACCGAATTCAGCTACCGCATCAGCGACGCCAACCAGGCCCACGTGTTCGTCGGCGTCACGACCCACGGCAAGGGCGAAAGCGGCAAGATCGCGGCCAACTTCAACAAACACGGCTTCGACGCGCTCGACCTGACCCACGACGACCTGGCCCAGGAACATATCCGCCACATGGTCGGCGGCCACTCCGGGCTGGCGCGCGACGAACGCCTGCTGCGTTTCATCTTCCCCGAGCGGCCGGGCGCCTTGATGAAATTCCTGAGCCTGATGCAACCGAACTGGAACATCAGCCTGTTCCACTACCGCAACCAGGGCGCCGACTACGGCCGCATCCTGGTCGGCCTGCAGGTGCCGCAGAGCGACGAGAAGGCGTTTGCCGCCTTCCTCGGCGAACTCGACTACCCGCATGTCGAGGAAACCGGCAATCCGGCCTACCGGATGTTCCTGCGCCAGCAGGCGGCATGAACCGCCGGGCCGTTCCCAAGGTGAATCCCGGAATGCGCAGCATGGGGGGTCATCCAATGAAACCCACGGAAACCGCACCATGAGCGCCTCCCTCGAAGGCAAGCTGGTCGTCGCGATATCGTCGCGCGCCTTGTTCGACTTCGAAGAGGAGAACACGGTGTTCGAGCAAGGCGAAGGGCAGCACCGCGACAAGGCCTACATGCAGCTGCAGCTCGAGCGGCTCGAGCAACCGGCCAAGCCGGGAGTCGCGTTCTCGCTGGTGCGCAAGCTGCTCGCGTTCAACCAGACCGAAGACGCCACCGCCGCGCCCGCCCGGCCGGCCTCGCAGCCGGTCGAGGTCGTGATCCTGTCGCGCAACGACCCGGTCTCGGGCATGCGGGTGTTCCGTTCGGCCAAGCATTACGGCCTGTCGATCCAGCGCGGCAGCTTCACCCGGGGCCAGCCGCCCTGGCGCTATCTCAAACCCTTGCACGCCAACCTGTTCCTGTCCGCCCACCTGAGCGATGTCCGCGCGGCGCTGGAAGCCGGCGTGCCGGCGGCGCAGGTCTACCCGCAGTCGGCGCGCGCCAGCGAGGCCCATCCCGGCGAGGTGCGTATCGCCTTCGACGGCGACGCGGTGTTGTTCAGCGACGAGGCCGAGCGTATCTACCAGGCCCAGGGCCTGAGCGCATTCCAGCAGCACGAGACCGAAAAGGTCGCGCAGCCGCTGCTGGCCGGCCCCTTCAAGCCGCTGCTGGCGGCCCTGCACCGGCTGCAGCAGGAAAGCACGCCGACGATGCGCATCCGCACCGCCCTGGTGACCGCGCGCAGCGCGCCGGCGCATGAACGCGCGATCCGCACGCTGATGAACTGGAACATCGAGGTCGACGAGGCCATGTTCCTCGGCGGCCTGGCCAAGGGCGAATTCCTGCGCGAGTTCGAGCCCGACTTCTTCTTCGACGACCAGACCGGCCATATCGAGTCCGCGGCGCGCCACGTGCCCTCGGGCCATGTGGCCAGCGGCATTTCGAACCCCCTGACCTGACGCCGGCGTCGCCGCTCCCACTCCGTCCCGATTCACGAGGTCCTCACCATGGGCATGCGCGAGAAATTCGCCAGTTTCCAGGCGTTCGCCAAGCGAGTGCTGCAGTTGTCGGCACCATATTTCCAGTCCGAGCAGAAATGGCGGGCCCGCGGCATGTTCGTGGCCATCGTGGTGCTGAACCTGGCCTCGGTCTACATGGCGGTGTTGTTCAACCAGTGGTACAACCTGTTCTACTCCGCCCTCGAGGCCAAGGACCAGCTGGCCTTCTGGCACCAGATCGGCCGTTTCACCTACCTGGCCTTCATCGCGATCGTGATCGCCGTCTACCGCTTCTACCTGACGCAGCTGCTGGAGATGGAGTGGCGGCGCTGGATGACGGGGTATTACCTGCGGCGCTGGCTCGGCGGCGACGCGTTCTACCGCATGGAACTGGCGCGTTACGCCAGCGCGGAAGGTATCAAGGCCGACAACCCCGACCAGCGGATCTCGGAAGACGTCAACCAGTTCACCGCGCAGACGATCGGCCTGACCATGGGCGTGCTCAATGCCGGCGTCACGCTGGCGAGTTTCGTCGGCATCCTGTGGGGCCTGTCGGGCGCCTTCAGCTTCGAGCTGGCCGGCCGGTCGATCACCATTCCCGGCTTCATGGTCTGGATGGCCGTGCTGTATTGCCTGGTCGGCAGCGTATTGACCCACTACATCGGCCGGCGCCAGATCCGGCTCAATTTCGAACAGCAGAAACGCGAGGCGGATTTCCGCCACCACATGGTACGGGTGCGCGAATACAGCGAAGCCATCGCGCTCGACCGCGGGCAGGCCGTCGAGCAGCAGCACCTGGGCACCCGCTTCACGTCGGTGTTGTCCAACTACCTGCAACTGATCAAGGCACAGAAAAGCCTGATCTGGTTCACCAGCTTCTTCGGCCAGGCCGCGGTGATCTTTCCGATGATCATCGCCGCGCCACGCTATTTCAGCGGCGGCATCAACCTGGGCGGGCTAATGCAGATCAACTCGGCCTTCAGCCGGGTCCAGGACTCGCTGAGCTGGTTCGTCGACAACTACAGCAGCCTGGCCGCCTGGCGCGCCACGACCGACCGCCTGACCGGTTTCGACGATGCGATCGCGACGGCCGAAGCGTCCAACCCGCAACTGCAGATGATCGACGGCGAGGCCCTGGCCGCGCGCCAACTCGACATCCAGCTGCCCAATGGCACGCCGCTGCTGGCAAATGCCACGCTGCAGCTTGCCGCCGGCGACCATGTGCTGCTGCAAGGCCCGTCGGGCAGCGGCAAGTCGACGCTGTTCCGCACCCTGGCCGGCATCTGGCCCTACGCCGGCGGCGACGTGCGGCGCAGCCGCGACAGCATGTTCATCCCGCAACACCCTTATTTCCCCAACGGGACGCTGCGCGAGGCGCTGGCCTATCCGGAGGCGGCGGGCCGGTATCCGGACGCCGAGATGCAGGCCGCGCTCAGCGAGGCGCTGCTGCCGCAACTGGCCGGCGAACTGGACCGGGTCGACGCCTGGAGCCAGAAACTCTCGGGTGGCGAAAAACAGCGCCTGGCGATCGCCCGGGTGCTGCTCAAGCAGCCCCGGTGGGTGTTTGCCGACGAAGCCACCAGCGCACTGGATGCCCAATCCGAGGAGACCGTCTACCGCAAGTTGCTGGCCATGGTCGACAAGGCCGGTGGCGGCATCGTGTCGATCGCCCACCGCGCATCGGTGGCCGCCTTCCACGACCGGCGCTGGGAACTCCAGGCGAGCGAGGCGGGTGCGCCCGCGCGTTACACGCTCAAGGCGACGACAAGTTAGTTAGGTATCGGTGTCCGGGCCTGCCAGGAACTGCGCGAATCCGCGGGCACGCAATTCGCAGGCCGGGCACGTGCCGCAGCCATGACCCCAGTCATGGCGCTGCGAGCGCTCGCCCAGGTAACAGGTGTGGGTGTGCTCGACGATCAGCTCGACCAGGGCCGGCCCGCCCAGGCGCCGGGCCAGCGCCCAGGTCTGCGCCTTGTCGATCCACATCAGCGGCGTCTCCAGCAGGAAACGCCGCTCCATGCCGAGCGACAAGGCCAGCTGCATGGCCTTGATCGTGTCGTCGCGGCAATCCGGGTAGCCGGAGAAGTCGGTTTCGCAGACACCGGTCACCAGCACCTGCAGGTCGCGGCGATAAGCCAGCGCCGCCGCCAGCGTCAGGAACATCAGGTTGCGCCCCGGCACGAAACTGTTGGGCAAACCGGAGGATTCCATGTATATGGCGGTCTCCCGCGTGAGCGATGACTCACTGATCTGGCCCAGCACGGCGAGATCGAGCACATGGTCCTGGCCAAGCCGGGCATGCCAGTGCGGAAATTGCCGGCGCAGCTGCTCCAGCACCACCGGACGCACGTCCATTTCCACGTGATGGCGCTGGCCATAGTCGAAGCCAATGGTTTCCACGCGCGCATAACGCTCCAGCGCCCAGGCCAGGCAGGTCGTGGAATCTTGTCCGCCGGAGAACAGGACCAGTGCGCTTGTATGCATCGTGCAATGGTAGACGCACCCGCACGCCGGCGCGCTGGTTCAGATCGGCGCGGAAAACCTCAGATGTTCTCGGTCTTCTTGATCTTGCTGGGCTGGTAGGTCAGGTTCTCGCGCGCGATCTCGCCGGGCGCGATGTTCGGGTTGGCCGGGTTCAGCTGGACGTTCTGCTTCTGGGCCTGGGACACTTCGACCGCCATGCCGCTGGCCTGCCACATCGACTTGATGAAATCGAGCATGACCTGGTGCAGCGGCACCGGCGGTGGTTCCTCGACCTTCTCCGGCTCGGGACGCTTGATGGTCCAGTCGTTGGGCTCGGCTGCGCTCTCCTTGCCACGGCGAATCGGGTCCGGAACACTCTGGTGCACCGAGTTGTAGACCGGGTTTTCGGTTGCCGCGACCTCGCCGATCTTGTTGACGACGCCGGTCGGCGCCGGCGTGGCCGTGGGAGCGGCGACCACCGGCGGATTAACCGGTGCCACCGGGATCACCTTGTGCCCGTTGGACGAAACCAGGTCGACGCCGGCAGGGCGCGTACCGGGTTGTCGATCGACGGATGGCAGTTGCATGGTGACTCTGGCCTCGGGTGAATGAGCGGACTTTTCACCGCTCGTTGACTCCATAACGGCAGAACTGAACCGGAATTTAGGCCTTTTTCGGGGTCTTGCGCGACTTTTTTCCGAAAAATCGGCCCCGGCCACCCCGCCGCGACCGATCAGGCGCCGGCGGCAAGCCCGTCGCGGCGTGCATCGCTGACGGCCACGGTGATGACGTCGAAGTCGTCCGACAAGGGTCCGATGCACAGGCCCGCGACCGGGTCTTGTGCCGGGTTCAACGCATCCGTCACATTGACGTGCACGCATTGACGTACACGGCACCAGTCCATACACTTGTGTATTGATAGTGAGACCCAAGATGACCGACCTCGTCGTACGCCGCCTGCTGATCGATCTCGATACCCCGTTCCCGGGACGCTGGAACGGCGGCGACGCGTTCCGCTCCGCGTTCTTCAACGCCTTGTCGCAGAGTTTTCCGTCCGGCGAACAATATTTCATCGACGCGGTACGTGAAGGACTGAAGTCCTTGCCCGAAGACAGGCGCGACCGCCTGGCGGCCGAGGTGCAGGGATTCATCGGCCAGGAAGCCACCCACCGGCGCATCCACACCCTGTTCAATGCCAACCTCGACCGGCTGGGATTCGACAACGGCATCGAGCGCTGGACCGAAGCACGGCGCAAGGCCCATGCGGGTGACGACCTGCGCAACAAGGTCGCGGCCACCGCGGCCACCGAACACTTCACCGCCATCTTCGCCGACTGGCTGCTGCACCATCCCGAATCCCTGGCCGGCGCCGAGCCACGGCTGCGGACCTTGTGGCAATGGCACAGCGCCGAGGAGTCCGAGCACCGCAACACCGCGTTCGACATGTACCAGGCGATGGGCGGCAACCATGTGTGGCGCATCAAGGTCTTCAAGTACATCACCTTCGTGTTCCTGTACGACGTGTTGCGCCAGACCCTGCTCAACCTGTGGCATGACGACAGGGCCGTGTTGCGCCCGAGCACCTGGCGCAGCGCCTGGCGCCTGTGGTTCGCCCGGGACGGCATGATCCGCGGCAACTACGGCCTGTGGAAGGCCTACCTGGCGCCGGACTTCCATCCGAGCCAGCAACCGGCCCCTCTGGCCCGGCCCTGGCTGGACACCAACACCGGGCAATACACCGTCGTCGGCCGCTCCGCGTGACGCGCGCGCCGGCCCCGTGAATACCGGCCGGTGACGGCTCCGGCGTCCCTTTGCACGACTCCTCCATGACACGCACACGCAAGACCCTGACCCTCATCGTGCTGGCGATCGCCGCCCTGGTGGCGCTGGTCTATGCGAACCGCCTGCTGGTGCTGCAATATTCGCTCGGCTGGCTGACCGACATCCGGCATCCGCGCGAAGCCTACCGGCCGGTGGCCTGGATGGCCGGGCCGCCGGCGGCTGCGGCACCGCTCGCGGCGCGTCCTCCGAACATCATCGTCATCCTGGCCGACGACATGGGCTACAACGACGTCTCCACCCACGGCGGCGGCTACACGGCGCACGGTGCCGGCACGCCCCACATCGATTCGATCGCGCGCGACGGCGTGATCTTCGAGCGGGGATATGCCGGTGCGGCCGTCTGCACGATCTCGCGCGCGGCGCTGCTCAGTGGCCGTTATCCGTGGCGCTTCGGCGTGGAATTCACACCCACACCGGGTGCAATGGCACGCATCGCGCCGCTCCTGTACAACGATCCGGCGCGCTTGCGCCCGGCGCTGGTCGACCAGGACAAGGCCGCCGCCGCCAAGGCGTTCAACGAACTGGGCATGCCGGGCTCCGAGATCACGCTGGCCGAACTGCTGCGCGACCGGGGTTACCACACCATCCATATCGGCAAATGGCATCTGGGCGGCACACCGGAGCATCCCGAGATGCGGCCCAATGCGCAGGGATTCGTCGAAAGCCTGTACATGGAGAGCGGCCTGTACCTGCCGCAGGATTCGCCCGATGTCGTCAACGCGCGCCAGGACTTCGACCCGGTCGACCGTTTCCTGTGGCCGAACATGCGTTTCGGCGTGAGCTACAACAACGGCAACTGGTTCGAGCCCGACAAGTACCTGACCGACTATTTCACCGACGAAGCTGTGGCCGCGATCCGCGCGAACCGGAACCGGCCTTTTTTCCTGTACCTGGCGCACTGGGGCGTGCACACACCGCTGCAGGCGAGCCGGGCCGACTACGACGCCGTCACCGGCATCCCCGACCACCGGCGCCGCGTCTACGCCGCCATGGTGCGCTCGGTCGACCGCAGCGTGGGCCGGGTGCTGCAGACGCTGCGCGAACAGGGGCTGGACGAGAACACCCTCGTCGTCTT
Organism: Comamonadaceae bacterium G21597-S1; assembly: GCA_027214345.1. Lineage (GTDB taxonomy): Bacteria > Pseudomonadota > Gammaproteobacteria > Burkholderiales > Burkholderiaceae_C > CAISIP01. The sequence goes on along the minus strand of JAPWHR010000001.1, from coordinate 541,393 downwards.
CACCAGCGACAACGGCGCGCCCGGCTACATCGGCCTGCCCGAGGTCAACCAGCCCTACCGCGGCTGGAAACTCACGCAGTTCGAAGGCGGCCTGCGCGTGCCGTACATGGCGCGCTGGCCGGGCCACATCCGCGCCGGCAGCCGATACCCGGCACCGATGTCCAACATCGACATCCTGCCCACCATCATCGCGGCGGCCGGCGGAGAACCGCCGAAGGACAGGATCATCGACGGCGTCAACCTGTTGCCGTTCCTGGCGCCGGACGCACCCGCGCAACCCGAACGCGCGCTGTTCTGGCGCGACGGACCGTATCAGGCGGTGCAGTCGGGCGGCTGGAAACTGATCGTGTCGGAAAAACCCCGGCGCAACTGGTTGTTCCATCTGCAGCAGGACCCGACCGAAAAAACCAACCTGGCCGCTGCGCAGCCGCAGCGGGTGGCGCAGCTGCAGGCGCTGCTGGCGGCACATGGCAAGGACCTGCCGGCGCCGCTGTGGCCGTCTTTCCTGCAGATGCCGATCGCGATCGACAAGACGCTGGACCAGCCCGAGAGTCCTGACGACGAATACGTGTACTGGTACAACTGAGCGCGGAAGTTCCACGCATGCCCGGTGACCCGACGATGCCCCCGCGCGTTCCCGACAAGGCGCCAAGCCCGCCAGCCGTCGACTCCGTCCGCCCTTGGTGGCGCGGCTGGCCACTGCCATGGAAGTCGCTGCTGGTGGCGGCACTGGTGGCGGGCACCGCCGGCGGGTGGTGGCTGACGCGGCAGGCACAGGCGCCGCAGGGGCATGATGCGATCCTGCACTGTGCGTTGCCGGCGCAAGCCGCGGATGCGCCCCACCTCGGCATGGTCTGGGTGCCCGCCGGCCGGTTCGCGTTCGGCGACACCGTCTACCCGGAGGAGCAGCCGGTACGCATGACCCGCGTGGACGGTTTCTGGATGGACCGCACCGAGGTCAGCAACGATGATTTCGCGGCCTTCGTCGACGCCACCGGTTATGTCACCGTGGCCGAACGACCGGTCGACGCGGCGCGGTATCCCGACCTGCCGCCCGACATGCGACAGCCCGGCGCCGTCGTCTTCACGATGCCCGGCACCGGCGGCGCCGGCGGCAACCCCATGCCGTGGTGGCGCTACGTGCCTGGCGCGAACTGGCGCCATCCGGGCGGACCGGGCACCGGCATCGCCGGGCGCGGCGCGTTTCCGGTCGTGGCCGTCACGATCGAGGACGCACAGGCCTATGCGCGCTGGAAGGGCCGCGACCTGCCCACCGAAGTCCAGTGGGAATGGGCCGCCCAGGTCGAACGCGCCGGCATGGCCGGCGCACACGATCAACCGACGCACGCGAACACCTGGCAAGGCCTGTTTCCGGTCGCCAACTCCGGCGAGGACGGCTTCGTCGGCCTGGCACCCGTGGGTTGTTATCCGCCCAACCGACGCGGCCTGTTCGACATGCTCGGCAATGTGTGGGAGCTCACGACCGACCGCTGGACCGCCACGCACGACGCCCCTCCCCGGTTCGAGGGCCATGATCCCGCCGCACCGTTGCTGCGCGCCGGCGCCCCCGCCCAGCGCGTGATCAAGGGCGGCTCCTTCCTGTGCGCGCCCAACTACTGCATGCGTTACCGCGCCGGCGCACGCCAGCCGCAGGACGACGACCTCGCCGTCAGCCATCTCGGATTCCGCACCATCCTGCGCGCACCAGGGCCGTCCCCGCAGGCCACGCCGTAAGCTGGCGTAACCTGCGGATTCGGCCGCTTCGCCTGCGGGACACCCCGCGCCCGGACGCCGGCGATACCATTGCCCGACGAGGCGCCAGCCGCGCCAGCCCCATTGCCAACCCCACGAGGAGACAGCCTGCATGAAAACCCGCATCACCGAACTGTTCGGCATCGAACATCCCATCATCCAGGGCGGCATGCATTTCGTCGGTTTCGCCGAACTGGCGGCGGCGGTGTCGAACGCCGGTGGCCTTGGCATCATCACCGGCCTGACCCAGAAGACGCCCGAACTGCTGGCAAACGAAATCCGGCGCTGCCGCGAGATGACCGACAAACCCTTCGGCGTCAACCTGACCTTTCTGCCGGTGGTCAAGGCGCCCGACTATCCGGGCTACATCCGCGCCATCGTCGAAGGAGGTGTCAAAATCGTCGAGACCGCCGGCAACAACCCGCAGAAGTGGTTGCCCGGCCTGCACGAGGCCGGCGTCAAGGTGATCCACAAATGCACCTCCGTGCGCCATTCGCTCAAGGCTGAAGCCATCGGCTGCGACGCGGTCAGCGTCGACGGTTTCGAATGCGGCGGCCATCCGGGCGAGGACGACATCCCCAACTTCATCCTGCTGCCGCGCGCGGCCGAGGCACTGAAGATCCCGTTCGTCGCCTCCGGCGGCATGGCCGATGGCCGCTCGCTGGTCGCCGCGCTGGCGCTGGGCGCCGACGGCATGAACATGGGCACGCGTTTCATCGCTACAAAAGAGGCGCCGGTGCACGAGAAGGTCAAGCAGGCCATCGTCGCGGCCAGCGAACTCGACACCCGGCTCGTGATGCGGCCGCTGCGCAATACCGAACGCGTGTTGACCAATGCCGCGGTGGAGCGGCTGCTGGAGAAGGAACGCACGCTGGGCGCCGACCTGAAGTTCGAAGACATCATGGCCGAAGTGGCTGGTGTCTACCCCCGCATCATGATGGACGGCGACATGGAAGCCGGCGCATGGTCGTGCGGCATGGTGGCCGGGCTGATCCATGACGTGCCGACGGTCCAGCAGCTGATCGACCGCATCATGGCGGAGGCCGACGGCCTGATCCGGCAGCGCCTGGCGGGCTTCTTGACCGCGTGATCGAGCCGCGATCGGTCAGCGCGGCCCCTGCTGCTCGATCAGATACCGCGCGATGATGCCCTGCATCAGCGCCTTGATCTGCGGCGGGTTCTTGGGCCGGCTCAGCGCCTGGTAACTCCCGACGATGGCCAGGTAGAACAACACGGCCAGTTCGGTGGACTTGGTCTCGTCGCCGGTGTAGCGCAGGAATTTCTCGGTGAACAGCGCCATGCGCTGGGCATCGACCTCGGCCAGCATCCGGGCCACGGCCGGGTCGCGGCGGCCCAGGCCGCGCAGCGCGAGTTCGAAGCGCATGTTCTCCAGGTCGGCGCCGGCATGGGCGAGCACGCTCTCGAGCAGGTGTTCCAGGTCGGTGCGCGGGTCTGTCGAGCGTGGCGCGGCCAGGGCCTGGTTGACGGCGACCTCACGCGCGTGCCATCGCGCCAGCAATGCCGACAGCAGTTCCGCGTGGTCGGCGAAATGCCAGTAGAAGCTGCCGCGGGTGACGCCCAGCGCATCGGCCAGCACCAGCACCCGCACCTTGTCGAATCCGCCGTCCACGACGGCCTGGAAGGCCGCGTCGAGCCAGTCGTCGCGCGTCAGGCGCGACGATTCGACGATGGGCTTGCCGGGCTTGCGTGCGGGCTTCATGGTCAAGGGCTCGTAGGCTGCAACGGTGGGCATTGTCTTGCATGACCTCGCGTGCGCACAACGTGCCGCGGCACATCGCATGCGTTTGACAATACACAAGTGTATGGTAAATTCTGCCCGACTGGCAGCCGCAGCGGCGGGACACTCCCGCAACCGGCCCGCAAGCGACCCGCACCACCACCATCCGCCCGATGTCGATCAAGAGCCTGCTGATGCCTGCGATCACCGCGCGCATGTTTGCGCGCGAGCGGCTGCTGGCACGACGGGCGGCGGCCGAGCGCCGGCGCCGGGCACAGGGCGCACCCCACCTGCTGCGCTATTTCCACCAGGTGGACGATCCCTACAGCGCGCTGGTGGCGCAGCGGCTGCCACAATTGCTGGCCCGGTACGACGTCGAGCTTCAGGCGCATGTGGTCGGCCCGCCGGCCGACCACGCGGCGCCGGCGCGCGACCAGCTCATCGCCTACAGCCGTCGCGACGCGGCGCTGCTCGCACGCCACTGGAAGCTCGACTTCGTCGATACCGGCCGGCAACCGGCCGACGCCGACATCGAGCGGGTCCGCCGCCAGTTGGTGGCCGCCGCGGCCGACGGCCGTTTCGCGCAACTGGCCGGGCCGCTGACGCTCGGCTTGTGGCAGGCGCCGCACGCCGTCGCACCCGCGGATGCGACGCGCGATGCGCCGCAGGTCGCCGACGCCGTGACCACGCAGGCGCATGTCGCCGCAGCCGAACAATTGCGCCAGACCCTGGGCCATTACCTGGGCGCCATGTTCTTCTATGCCGGCGAGTGGTACTGGGGCCTGGACCGGCTGTATCACCTCGAGCAGCGCCTGCAGGACATCGGCGCCCATCGAGCCGGCACGACCGGCCTGATGTTCCCGCCCGAGCTGGACCTGGATACCCCGGTGGCCATCGCCGATGCGCCGGCCATCGACTTTTTCCTGTCGCTGCGCAGTCCCTATACCGCCATCGTCGCAGAGCGGGTGTTCCGGCTCGGCGAGCGCACCGGCGCACCGGTGCGGCTGCGCCCCGTGTTGCCGATGGTGATGCGCGGCCTGCCCGTGCCACGGGAAAAACGCCTGTACATCATGCACGACGCCGCACGCGAGGCCCACCTGCGCAGCGTGCCGTTCGGCCGCATCAACGACCCGCTGGGCCGGCCGACCGAACGCGGCATGGCCCTGATCCCGCTGGCCGAACGCATGGGCCACGGCCAGGCCTATGTGGGATCCTTCCTGCGCGGCGCGTGGTCCGAGGGCATCGACGCCGGCAGCGACCGCGGGCTCAGGCGCATCGCTGAACGCGCCGGCCTGGCCTGGTCCGATGCGCAGGACGCGCTGCACGACGAAACCTGGCGCGCCCTGGCCGAAGCCAACCGCACCGAGATGTTCGCGCTGGGCCTGTGGGGTGTGCCCTCGCTGCGGGTCGGCGACACTGCCGTGTGGGGGCAGGACCGGCTGTGGGCGGTGCAGCAGGCCGTGCTCGCGGCACAGGATACGACCGCGGCGACACCCGTGCATGCCTGACTCCGCCGCCCGCGCCCCTGCGTGCATCACACGCGCCTTGGTCGCGGCGTGTTGCGGCCTGCTCGCGCTCGCAACGGCGGCGGCGCAACCGGCCGCCGCGCAACGCCCCAACATCGTCGTGCTGGTCGCCGACGACTGGGGATTCACCGACGTCGGCGCCTACGGCAGCGAGATCGCCACGCCGCATATCGACGCGCTGGCGCAACGCGGCGTACGCTTTTCGAACTTCCACGTCGCGGCCTCGTGCTCCCCCACCCGCGCGATGTTGCTCACCGGCGTGGACAACCACCGCAACGGCGTGGGCAACCTGCGCGAGGCGATGCCACGCAGCCACCTCGGCCAGCCCGGTTACCAGGGCTCGCTGACCCGCAACGTCGTGACCGTGGCCAGCCTGCTGCAGGACGGCGGCTACCGCACCTATGCGTCGGGCAAGTGGAACGTCGGCTCCGAGCCGTACAACCGGCCCAACCGGCGCGGCTTCGACCGTTCCATCGTGCAGGGCGACACCGGCTCGGACAACTGGGAACCCGCCAAGCGTTACCTGCCGCACTCCGCCGGCGTCGAATGGTTCGAAGACGGTGAGCCGGTGCAGATGCCGACGACGTTCTATTCGTCGCAATATTTCGTCGACCGGGCGATCGAATACATCGACTCCGGCGCCGCCAGCGGCAAGCCGTTCTTCGCCTATGTCGCCTTCCAGGCCAACCACGTGCCGGTACAGGCGCCGCAGGCGTTCATCGACAAGTACCGCGGGCGTTACGACGCCGGCTGGGATGTCCTGCGGCGCGAACGCCGCGACCAGGCGGCCGCACACGGCCTGGTGCCGCGCGATGCGCCATACACGACGATGACCACCAGCGCGCGCTGGAACACACTGGCAGCCAAGGACCGGCAATACCAGGCGCGCCAGATGGAGGTGTATGCGGCCATGGCCGAGGCCATGGACCACCATGTCGGCCGCCTGGTCGCGCATCTGCGGACCACCGGCCAGTACGACAACACCGTGTTCCTGTTCCTGTCCGACAACGGGCCGGAGGGCTCCGACTATGCCCAGGCCCAGCCCTGGTTGTGGACACAATACAGCCAGCACATCGACCGTCTCGGGGGCAAGGGCGCCTATGGCATCCCGGGGCCGGGCTGGGCCAGCGCGACGGCCGCGCCGCTGGACACCTACAAGTTCTACGCCGGCGAAGGCGGCCTGCGCGTGCCGCTGATCATCGCCGGCGTGCCGGGCGTGGCGGCCAACCAGGTCCAGCCCAGCCTGACCCATGTCAACGACATCGTGCCCACCGTGCTCGACCTCGCCGGGCTGCAACATCCCGGCACGCGCTACCGGGGCCAGGCGATCGAACCCCTCACCGGCCGCAGCCTGCTGCCGGTGCTCACCGGGCAGGCCGACGCCGTGCATCCCGCGGACGTGCCGATCGGTTACGAGTTGTCGGGCAACGCCGCGCTGTTCAAGGGCCGACACAAGCTGGTGCGCAACCTGCCACCGGTCGGCGACGGCGCCTGGCACCTGTACGACCTCGACACCGACCCCGGCGAGACGCAGGACCTGCGCGACCGACTGCCGGAGGTCTTCGCATCCATGCAGCGCGACTACGCGGCTTACGCCCAGGCCAACGGCGTGTTGCCCATGCCCGCGGGTTACGACCCGACCTGGCAGGTCACGATCAACAGCCTGCACAACTACTGGATACCGGCCTACCGCACCCATGCGCTGGTCGTGCTGGCGGCCGCCGTCGCCGCGCTGGCCTGGTGGTGGCGCCGGCGCCGCCGCGCGAGGCCGCCGCGATGAGCGCCCCGGGCTACCTGGACAGCCCCTGGCCCGGCGAGGACGGCGGCCCGCGGCGGTTGCAGCAGCCGCTCCGCGCAGCCGGGCTGAACCTGCAACCGGGCGAGGCATTGGCGTGCGTCACGCGCAACACCGTGCTCTCGACGATGACGGTGCTCGGCGACCCGGGCGAGGTCTACCTGCTGACCCATTCCGCGCTGCGCTCCCACGTCGGACTGCCCACGACGGCGCGTGTCGAGCGCATCGACCCGTTGAACCTGCGCACGCTGCAACGTTCGCCCCGGCTGGCGGGCGGCCCGATGTGGCCGGGCGGCATGGCGCTGCACCGCAATGGCTCCATCCATGTCGTCTACGGCCGCCACGCGCACCGGCTCGACCGCGCCTGCGCTCCACTGGCCAGCGTGCGACTGCCGGTCGACCAGCCCTACAACTCCTTCGTGATCCTGGACAACGGGCACATCGTCACCAAGAACCTGTCGCACACGCAGCCGGCGATCCTGAGCGTGCTCGATGCCGACACGCTGCGTTTCGCGGCGCCCGACACCGCCTGCCCGGAGCCGTCGATGGCCCGGCTCAGCGCCATCGGCAACACTGTCTACGTGGTCGGTGTGCGCAGCATCTTTCGTTACCACTGGGACGGCAACCTCGCCCGCCTGCTGTTCGATCCGCATTGGCAACTCAACTATGTCGGCACCAGCGGCCAGACCTTTGGCTGGGACGTGGTGCTCGACGGCGAAAACGCCTGGTTCATGGACAACGGCCAGCACCGCTACCGGTGGAGCATGATCGGCGCCGGCGTCAGCCGCACGGCGAACCGCCTGATCCGGGTTTCGATGCGCGACGCCCGCGACCACCAGGCGATCGACGTCAGCGGCGAGCCCGGCGGCAGCATCACGAATCCGCCGCTGGTGGACCTGCGTCGGCACATCGTGGTCGGCTACGACAGCGCCAACCGCCACCTGGTCGCGTGGCGCGTCGACCCCCACGACAGATCGCTGCATCGGCTCTGGCACAAGCGCGCCTTCGGCTGCGCCAGCCACATGCTGCTGTTCCCCGACACCGGCGAGATGCTGGTCAACGACTACCGGCGCATGCGCGAGGAAGTGGTGCTGCTCGACATCGCCACCGGCGACGAGCGGGCGCGGGTGCGCAGCGGCGGCCTGACCCAGGGCGTGGTCTTCCCGAGCCCGGGCTGGAACCGCGATGCCTACTGGTCGTCGATGGGGCGGCTGGCACGGATCTACGTCCCCTGAAGAAAGCCATGGCATGAACGACTCGAACCCCCATCCCCCGACCGGCCGGCGCGGCTGGTGGATCGCATCGGCCCTGGTGCTGGCGGCACTGGCGGCCCTGTACCTGCTGCGCGTGCCGCTGGTGCTGGCCGTGGTGCCCCGCCTGGCCGAACACCGGCTGGCCATCGATACCGCCGCCACGCTGGAGGACGGCCTGCACGTCGGCCTGTGCGGCACCGGCTCGCCGTTCCCGGACGAAGACCGCGCCGGTCCGTGCACGCTGGTGCTGGCCGGCAAGCGCCTGTTCGTGTTCGACGCTGGCAGCGGCGCGGTGCGCAACATCGGCAAGATGGGGTTCGACGCCGGCCGCATCGAGGCGGTGTTCCTGACCCACTTCCACTCCGACCATATCGACGGCTTGGGCGAACTGCTGCTGCAGCGCTGGGTGGCCGGCCAGCATGACACGCCGGTGCCGGTGCACGGCCCCGCGGGTGTCGAGCCCCTGCTCCAGGGCCTGATGCAGGCCTACCGCCCGGACCAGGGATACCGGGTGGCCCATCATGGCGACGCCATCGTGCCGGCCAGCGGCTTCGGCGCAACCGCGCGCGCATTCGCGGCGATCGACGCGCAGCCGGTCCCCGTGCTGCGCGACGGCGAACTGGAGATCAGCGCCTTCGCCGTCGACCACGCGCCGGTGCATCCCGCCGTCGGTTACCGGATCCGCTACAAGGGCCGCAGTGTCGTGCTCAGCGGAGACACGAAACAGTCGAACGCGGTGCAACAGGCCGCACGCCAGGCCGACCTGCTGGTGCACGAGGCCTTGTCCCGCCCCATGCTCGACGGCCTGCGCCAGGCCGCCGCCCGGCAGGGGCGCCACAACCTGGCCCAGTTGTTCCTGGACATCACCGACTACCACGCCTCGCCCGAAGAGGCGGCCGAGACCGCGCGCGATGCGCAGGTGGGTTACCTGCTGCTCAACCACATCGTGCCGCCGCTGCCCTTGCCGGGCATGGAGGCCACATTCCTGGCCGATGCGCCGGCCATCTTCGACGGCCCGATCCGGGTCGGCCGCGACGGCGACCTGTTCAGCCTGCCGGCCGGCTCGACCGCGATCACGCTGCGCAGCAGCTTCTGAGCCGCGCCCGTCCCGCCATGCCCGTCGCCATCCAACCCGCCGCCCCGCCATGACCCCTGCCCTGCCCGTCGTCTCGCGCGTGTTGCGCACACCGGACGCGCGATTCGCGCAACTGCCGGACTTTCCGTGGACCCCCCGGTATACAGAAGTCGGCGGCTTGCGTATCGCCCACATCGACGAAGGGCCGCCCGACGCCCCGGTGGTGCTGCTGATGCACGGCGAGCCAACCTGGTCTTTTCTCTACCGCCACATGATTCCCGGTCTGCTCGCGGCCGGCCTGCGTGTCGTGGCGCCCGACCTGGTGGGTTTCGGCCGCTCCGACAAACCGGCCGCGCGCAAGGACCACAGTTACGGCAACCAGATCGCCTGGATGAACGCCTGGCTGCAGGCCCGGGACCTGCACGGCGTGACCCTGTTCTGCCAGGACTGGGGTTCGCTGATCGGCCTGCGCATGGTGGTCGACGCGCCGCAGCGTTTTGCACGCGTCGTGCTGGGCAACGGCGGCCTGCCCACCGGCGGTGGCCGCACCCCGCGGGCCTTTCGCATCTGGCGCGCCTTCGCCCGCTGGAGCCCCTGGTTCCCGATCGGCCGCATCGTCGCCTACGGCTGTGCGCATCCGCTGACGCCGCGGGAGATCGCCGCCTACGACGCGCCGTTTCCCGACCGGCACCATCGCATTGCCGCGCGGCTGATGCCGGGCTTCGTGCCCACCACGCCGGGCGATCCGCAGGCAGGCAACAACCGCGCAGCCTGGGCCTTCTTCGAGCGCTGGGAGAAACCGTTCCTGACGCTGTTCAGCAGCCGCGACCCGGTCACCCGCGGCGGCCAGGTGCCCTGGCAAAAACGCGTGCCGGGCGCGCAGGGCCAGCCCCACACCATCATCCGGGGTGCCGGCCATTTCCTGCAGGAAGACAAGGGCCCGGAGCTGGCGCAGGCCGTCGCGGATTTCATCCGTGCCACGCCGACGCCCGGCGACGCCGCCTGAACGGCCCGCGGCGTCGGCGCGATTGACGCCCGCTTGACACGCATCAAGCCCGGCCGACCGGCGCTGCCCTAGGCTGGATCTTTGTCCGATCCAGGCCTTGCCATGACCGCCACCGACTCGATTGCCTATTTCTCGATGGAAATCGCCCTCGCCGACACCGTGCCCACCTACAGCGGAGGGCTCGGCGTGCTGGCCGGCGACACCATCCGCTCGGCCGCCGACGGCGAAGTGCCGATGGTCGCGGTGACGCTGGTGCACCGCAAGGGGTATTTCCGCCAGCGCCTGGACGCGCAGGGCAACCAGACCGAGGAGCCCCAGCCCTGGTCGCCGGCGGACCGGCTGACCGAGTTGCCGGCCCGCGTCACGGTCAGCATCGAAGGCCGGGCCGTCATGCTGCGCGCGTGGCGCTTCGACACCCATGGCGTCAGCGGCGCCGTGGTGCCGACCTACCTGCTCGACGCCGACCTGCCGGACAACACGCCGGCCGACCGCACGCTCACCGATCATCTCTACGGTGGCGACCAGCGATACCGGCTGTGCCAGGAGATCATCCTGGGCATCGGCGGCGTGCGCATGTTGCGCGCGCTGGGCTACGCGTCGATCCGGCGCTTCCACATGAACGAAGGGCATGCCGCGCTGCTGGTGCTCGAACTCGGCTACGAGGAGATGCTGCGCCGCGGCCAGACCGAGGTGAACCGCGATATCGCGGTGGCGGTGCGGACCCTGTGCGTGTTCACCACCCACACGCCGGTGCCGGCCGGGCACGACCAGTTCGCACTGGGCCTGCTGCACCATGTGCTGACCGACTTCGACCATGCCTACGACAGGAGCGCCGTTGCGTTCTGCCTGGACGGCATCCTCAACATGACCTACCTGGCGCTGGACAACAGCCACTACATCAACGGCGTGGCCAAGCGCCATGGCGAGATCTCGCGCCAGATGTTCGGCCAGTACAAGATCGACTCCATCACCAATGGCGTGCACGCGGGCTTCTGGATCGCGCCGCAGATCCAGGCGGTGCTCGACCGGCACATATCGAACTGGCGCGAAGACAACGCCAGCCTGCGGTATGCGCTGGGTATTCCCCGCCACGAACTGTGGTCGGCCCACCAGTCCGCGCGCCAGGAGCTGGTGGCGTGGATCAACCAGCACAACAGCACGCAGCTGTTCTCCAACACCTTCACGATCGGCTTCGCGCGCCGCGCCACCGCGTACAAACGCGCCGACCTGCTGTTCCACGACCTGCAGCGGCTGCTGGCACTGCATGCCAACGCCGGCCCGATCCAGATCGTCTATGGCGGCAAGGCGCATCCGCACGACGGCGGCGGCAAGGACCTGATCCGCACGATCTTCGCGCAGATCGAGCAGCTGCGCGGCCGCCTCAGCGTCGTCTACCTGGAGGACTACGACATCGCCGTGGCCCGGCGCATGGTGGCTGGCGTCGACCTGTGGCTGAACACGCCGCAGCCGCCACTCGAGGCATCGGGCACCAGCGGCATGAAGGCCGCGATGAACGGCGTGCCGCAACTCTCGGTGCTGGACGGCTGGTGGCTCGAGGGATGCATCGAGGGCGTGACCGGCTGGTCCATCGGCAACGGCGGCGGCAAGGGCGCGCCGGCGGGCACCGGCATCGACGAGCAGGACTTCGACGCCGAATCGCTGTACAACAAGCTCGAGACCGTGATCCTGCCGATGTTCTACCAGGACCAGGATCGCTACATCGACGTCATGCGCCATGCGATCGCGCTCAACGGATCGTTCTTCAACACCGAACGCATGGTCGACCAGTACGTGCGCAAGGCCTATCTGCGCTGAGCCGCCCGCTCAGGGCAGGGGCGCAAGCCCGGGACCGGCCCCGGAACCGATCTTGCGGGCCACCAGCACGATGTCGCGGTGGAAGCGCCGCGGCACGCAGTGGTAGGCCAGGTTCAGGATGCGTTTGCGGCGGCTGGGGTTGGCGCGGTCGTAGCGGAAATCCAGCCTTTCGATGGCAAAACCACTGGCCTCGACGAAACGCCGCACCTCACGCGCCGAATATTCGCGCACATGGCCCATGTGCCCGAGTGCACGCAACTTGCCGAACTCGGACAAGGGATCGGCCACGCTGCGGCCCAGCAGAAACCGGGCCAGGCTGGGCAGCGAATACACATTGGGCGTCGTCAGCAGCAGGAAACCGTCCGGCGCCAGCACGCGCCAGGTCTCCGACAGCACCAGCGCCGGGTCGACCCGCAGATGCTCGAAGGTCTCGCACAAGAGCGCCCCGGCGAAATGGCCGTCGGCAAACGGCATGGTCTCGCGTTCCACATCGCAGGCCCGCACGTCCAGCCCCAGCGTGCGGATCAGCGGCCCGACCCGTTGCGGCGCCAGGTCCAGCCCCACCACGGGGTAACCCGCATGCTGCAGCATCGCCGTCATGTGGCAGGGCGCCGCACCGATGTCGAGCAGCGGCCCCTCGGGGGCCAGCCCGTTCACCAGGTCGAGATCGGCGCAATAACGCAGGCCGTGGATCACCAGGTTGGAGCGATGCCATTCGCGTGCCGCGTCGGTCTGCGCGAAGACCGCGTCCTGCACGGTCTGCAGCGCCTGGGTGGCGCGGGCACTGGCGGCGCGTCGCCTCATGCCGCGCACCGCGCCGGCCACGCCATGGCCTCACTCCCGTACCAGCCAACCATGCAGCACACCTCCTGCGATCCGGCGGGCCGCCCGGGTTGGCGACCGCGCCCGGCCTTCAGTATCGCACCGCATGGTCGCGGGGCCCGACCTCCGTTACGATCGGCGCATGAAGAAATCCAAGGGAAAGAAGCCCGGCAAATCGGCCGGCCCGGCCAGGTTGGGCAAGGGCGCCTATGCCGAAATGCTCGAACCGCTGCAGCTGGCGCTCAACGACATGGCGCGTTGGCTGCAACACACCGGCAAGCGCCTGGTCATCGTGTTCGAGGGCCGTGACACCGCCGGCAAGGGTGGCGTGATTTCGGCCATTGCGGAGACACTCAATCCGCGCCAGTGCAAGGTCGTGGCGCTGGCCAAACCCAGCGACCGCGAGCGCAGCCAGTGGTATTTCCAGCGTTATGCCGCGCATCTGCCCGCGGCCGGCGAGATCGTGCTGATGGACCGCAGCTGGTACAACCGCGCCGGCGTGGAGCGGGTCATGGGTTTCTGCACCGAGGACGAAGCCAAGGCCTTCCTCAAGCATGTGCCGGTGTTCGAGCAGCTGCTGGTCGACGACGACATTCTGCTGTTCAAGTACTGGCTGACCGTGGACCAGGAGCACCAGGAGGAACGTTTCGCCGACCGGCTGGCCGACCCGCTCAAGCGCTGGAAACTCAGCCCGGTCGACCTGCAGGCGCGCAGCAAATACGCCGAATACGGCCGCGCCCGCGACGCCATGCTGCGGGCCACGCACACGCCGCACGCGCCCTGGACGCTGGTGGACTTCAACGACCAGCGGCGCGGGCGCATCACGCTGATCCGCCACCTGCTCGACCACCTGCCCGAACACGATGCGCCCGCGCCGGCCATCGACTTTCCGCCGCTGGGACACGAGCCGCTGCGCGAACGTTTCGGCACCCCGCTCAAGCCGATCCCGTCAGCAGACTGACAACCACCCGTGCGTGTCGTGTCATGCGGCAAGTGGCCGTGACCGCCGCGCGTATCCGCAGACAACCACCCAACATGCAGGCACCCTCTCGCACCGCTCGCCAGGCCGCGATGCCGTTCATCATGATCACGGTGCTGATCGACATGCTGGCGATCGGCCTGATCATCCCCGTCCTGCCCGCACTGGTCGGCTCGTTCAGCACGTCCCAGGCCGACCAGGCGTATTGGTACGGCGTGGTGGCATTTGCCTTCGGCATCGCCAGCTTCGTCGCATCGCCGGTGCTCGGGGCCTTGTCCGACCGATACGGCCGCCGGCCGGTACTGCTGTTCGGCTTCTTCGGCCTGGGCGCGAACTTCTTCCTGACTGCGTTCGCCACGCAGATCTGGATGCTGGTCGCCGCACGGCTGATGGGCGGCGCGATGCAGGCCAATGCCGCGGTGGCCAATGCCTATGTGGCCGACATCACCGAGCCGCAGGACCGGGCGCGCCGCTTCGGCCTGCTCGGCGCAATGATGGGCCTGGGGTTCATCGTCGGGCCGGTCATGGGCGGGCTGCTGGGCGCCATCGACCTGCAACTGCCGTTCCTGGTCGCTGGCGGCCTGACCATGCTCAATTTTCTGTACGGCTATTTCGTGCTCCCCGAGTCCTTGCCCACGCAGCGGCGCAAGAAGTTCGAATGGCGCACCGCGAACCCGCTGACCGCGTTGCGCCAGCTGGCACAGTTGCGCGGCGTGGCGCCGCTGGTAGGCGTGGTGGCATTCAGCGGCCTGGCCCAGTTCGTGCTGTATACGACCTGGGTGCTGTACACGACCTTCAAGTTCGGCTGGGGGCCGCAGGAAAACGGCTGGTCGCTGGCGGCGGTCGGCGTCTCGTCGGTGCTGGTCCAGGGGTTCCTGATGCGACGCCTGCTGCAGTGGTTCAGCCCACAGAAGCTGGCCGTGCTCGGCCTTTTGTCGTCTGCACTCGCCTACGCCTTGTGGGGCGCCGCTACGCAAGGCTGGATGATGTTCGCCGTGATTGGCGTCAACCTGCTCGGGGGCACGGTCGCGGCGGCCGTCAACAGCATGATCTCGTCGGCGGCCGACAGCACGCGCCAGGGCCAGACGCTGGGGGCGGTCAGTTCACTGGGCAGCCTGATGGCGGTGCTGGCGCCGATGATCGGTGCGCCGCTGCTGGCCGCCGTGTCGCACCTGCCCCGCGGCGACTGGCGCATCGGCGCACCGTTCTACTTCTGCGCCGCGTTGCAGACGGTGTCGCTGCTGCTGGCCTGGGTGCACATCCGCCGGCACCATCGCCTGGCCACGGCCTGAGAAGCCGTGAACGGCCCGCTACAGGCCGGTGGCCAGGAAACCCCCATCCACGGCAATCGACTGCCCGTTGACGAAGCCGGCCGCCGGGCTGGCGAGATAGACGGCTGCACCGACCAGTTCGTCGACCTCGCCGAACCGGCCCGCCGGCGTACGCGCCAGCGCCAGCGCCTTGCGCTCGGGCGACATCTTGTCGCGGTTGAGTTCGGTCATGAAGAAACCGGGCGATATCGCGTTCACCCGCACGCCGCGGGCCGCCCATTCGGCGCCCAAGGTCTGCGTCAGGCTCAGCACGCCGGCCTTGGCGATGGCATACAGGGCGCTGCGCGGCCAGCCGCGGTGCGACGCCAACGAGGCGATGTTGATGATGGCGCCGCTGCCGCGCTCCAGCATGTGACGGCCGACCTCGGTGCAGGCAAAAAACACGCTCTTGAGGTCGGTGTCGATGACAGCGCTCCAGTCGGCTTCCGAAAAATCCTCGGCCGGCTTGAGCACCGTGACCCCCTGGCAATTGACCAGTATGTCCAGATGCCCGACGTCGGCCAGCGTGGTGCCGACCAGGCCGCGCAAGCCCTCCTCGGTCGCGACGTCGGCCCGGTGGCCGGTGACCGGCCCCAGGCGGGCGAGTTCGGCCTGCGCCTGCGCCAGCTTGTCGGCATTGCGCCCGGCGATCACCACCCGCGCGCCGCTGCGCAGATAACCTGCCGCGATCGCCTTGCCGATGCCGCTGGTGCCGCCGATCACCAATGCGGTCTTGCCGGCGAGGCTGAAGTCGGTTGCTGCCTGCATCTCGAATCCTTTGCGTCGGTTGCAAAGCGCCGAGTGTAGGCGGCTGGCGCAGCGTCGTCCCGCCCGGCGGCATCGGCCGGTCCGCGGTTCGCCGTCGCGTCAGTTCCGGATCGCGGCTTGCCAGGCGGCGTCGGCTTGCGCGCGATAGGCCTTCCAGTCCCCGCCGAGCCAACGCTGGCGCCCGCGCTCCGCATAGAACAGGAACAATTCGTCGCCGAAGAACTCCCAGACCCTGCCGTCGGTAGCGATCAGGCCCTCGCCCAGCGACAAGGCATTGGCGCAATGGCCGTTGTACGTCGGCACGTATCGCGCCGGATCGGCCGCGAAGCGCTCGGCGCTCTGGCGTGACGCAAACCGCCAGGTCGCGCCCAGGTACTGCACCTCGTGGCGCCGGTCGCCGGCCATCACCTGGTGCGTCTGGCGGACCTGCGGCGTGAAATACGACACCGTGTCCTGGCCGCCGATGGCGGTGTTGCCGAAGAAACCGGTGCTGACCGGTTCGCCGGCATGGGCCGGGCCGAACAGGGCGAACAGCAGCACAAGGACGGAGATGAGACGTTGCAGCATGGTGGATCCTGGTGGGGTGTGATGCCTGGCGGGCAACGGGGACGCCGACGTCGGCGACGTCGATCCGCCCTGGCCACCACCCGTGGTCGGCGATCCACCCGATTGCTTACAGTATTCCGCCCGGGGCGCGGCACCGACGGTTACAAATCACCGATACACACTGCGCCGACAATACGCCGCTTCGGCGGCAAGCCGACAATCAACGAGGAAGGGTCGAACGTGTTCAAGAATGTGATGGTGTACCGCATGGTGTCGGCGTGGACGATGACGCAGGCACAACTCGAGCAGGCGCTGGACCAGGCGCGATTCGAGCCCTGCGGTGCGTCGCAGGAAAAATCCGTCGGTTGGGTCGAGCCCCGGGGCCAGGCCCACGGGCCGCTGGTGGAGATCGTCGGCGGCCAATGGCTGCTCAAGCAGGCGGTGGAAAGCAAATCCGTGCCGGCCTCGGTGGTCAAGCGCAAGGTGCAGGAACGCGCCGACCAGATCGAGGCCAGCACCGGCCGCAAGCCCGGCAAGAAGGAAAAACGCGATCTGGCCGAAGACGTGCGCCATGCGCTGTTGCCGATGGCGTTCACCAAGCAGTCCAGCGTGCTGGTCTGGATCGACCCGCAGGCGGGGCAGCTGGTACTGGACGCCGGCAGCCAGGCCAAGGCTGACGAGACCATGACGGCCCTGGTGGCCGCCATCGACGGGTTGGCCGTGCAACTGATCGACACCCAGACCTCGCCCGCCGCGGCCATGGCCGAGTGGTTGTCGACGCAGGAAGCACCGCCCGGGTTCAGCGTCGACCGCGAATGCGAACTCAAGGCCGCCGACGAGTCGCGCGCCGTCGTGCGTTACACCCGCCACGCGCTGGACACCGACGAGGTACGCCAGCACATCACGCTGGGCAAGATGCCGACCCGGCTGGCCCTGACCTGGAACGACCGGGTCTCGTTCGTGCTGACCGAGGGCATGCAACTCAAGAAAGTGAGCCTGCTCGACGTGGTGCTGGAGAACAAGCCCCAGGCCGCCGGCGACGGCAAGGACGACGGCTTCGACACCGACGTGGCGCTGGTCACCGGCGAACTGCGCCAGCTGCTGCCCGCCTTGTTCGAAGGCCTGGGCGGCGAGGTTGCACAACCGGCCTGATACCCCTTCCGACGGAGCCAGACCCAGATGCCGAAGCTCGCCCCGATCCATCTCCGCACAGGCCCGCCGGCCGTCGTCGCCCGGCCGCGGCCCTCCCCGCCATGTTGAGTCGCCTGGCGTCGTTGCTGCGCGTTGCTGCCGAGCCGGTGCGCGTGCTGGCCGTGGTGCTGCTGGTCCTGGCCGGCGCGGGCCTGCCGCCACCGGCAGCGGCGCAGAAGGACGGCACGCCGCGCAGCGTCAGCCCGCGCGGCGAACTGGGCGCCGAGGAACGCGCGACGATCGAGCTGTTCGAGCAGGCGCGCGACTCGGTGGTCTTCATCAGCACGCGCTCGCGCGTGCGCGACATCTGGTCGCGCAACGTGTTCACGGTACCGCGTGGCAACGGCTCGGGTTTCATCTGGGACGAATCCGGCCACGTGGTGACCAACCTGCATGTCATCGAAGGCGCCAGCGAAGCCTCGGTCAAGCTGGCCGACGGCCGCGACTACCGGGCCAGCCTGGTCGGCGCCAGCCCCGCGCATGACATCGCCGTGTTGCGCATCAACGTCCCCAACAAGCGACCGACGCCGGTGCCGCTGGGCAGCAGCCACGACCTCAAGGTCGGGCAGAAGGTATTCGCGATCGGCAATCCGTTCGGGCTGGACTGGACACTGACCAGCGGCATCGTGTCGGCGCTGAACCGCTCCATCAACGCCGAAGGCGGCGTCGCGATCGAAAACCTGGTCCAGACCGACGCGGCCGTCAATCCCGGCAATTCCGGTGGGCCGCTGCTGGACTCGGCCGGCCGGCTGATCGGCATCACCACGGCCATCTACAGCCCCAGCGGCGCCAGCGCCGGCATCGGATTCGCGGTGCCGGTGGACACCGTGAACCGGGTCGTGCCGCAGATCATCCGCCATGGCAGGTACATCCGCCCCACGCTGGGCATTCGCACCGACGAGGAACTGAACCGGCGCCTGTGCGAACTGCTCAAGGTGCGCGGGGTCGTGGTGCTGCGCCCCGCGCCGGGCAAGCCGCTGGCCGGCGGTCTGCGCGAGACCACGGTCGGACGCGACGGCGCCATTGCACTCGGCGACGTGATTGTCGCGGTCGAAGGCAAGCCGATCGAGACGGTGCCGCAGCTGCTGGCCCGGCTCGACGACTTCAAGCCAGGCGACACCGTGGGCGTAACCGTGCTGCGCCAGGGACGGGCCGCGACGCTGCCGGTCACGCTGGGCACCGACGGCTGACGCCGGCGCGAAGGACACCGCCCGTGCCGCCGACCGAATCACCCACGCTGCTCATCGTCTACCACTCGGCCACCGGTGGGACGGCGCAAATGGCGCAGGCGGCGTGCGCAGGAGCGCAGAAGGCCGACGGTCTGCGGGTGCGCCTGCTGCGGGCGCAGCAGGCCGGCCCGGCCGACCTGCTGGCGGCCCAGGGCTACCTGTTCGCCATGCCGGAGAACCTGGCGGCCATCGCCGGCCTCATGAAGGACTTCTTCGACCGTTGTTATTACCCGGTGCTCGGCCAGATCCAGGCCCGTCCCTATGCCCTGCTGGTATGCGCCGGCAGCGACGGCAGCAACGCCGTGCGCCAGGCCGAACGTATCGCCACCGGATGGCGCCTGCGCAAGGTCGCCGAGTCGCGCATCGTCTGCACCCATGCGCAGACACCCGAGGCCATCCTGGCACCCAAGACCATAGCCGCGGCCGACCTGCGGGCCTGCGCCGAGATCGGCGAAGCCCTGGGGCAGGGCCTGGTCATGGGGCTGTTCTAGGCCGGCCGGGCCGGTTCCATGCCATCATCACGCCATGCTCCGAACCCTGAAAGACCTGTTTGACAAACTCAGCCCGGTGGCGGCGGGCGGCGACCCGCAGGCCGAGGAACACGCACTGCAACTGGCAACCGCGGTGATGCTGGTCGAGGTGATGCGTTCGGACACCGGTTTTCGGCCCGGCGAGCGCGAGGCCGTGCTGGCGGCGCTGCGCGAGAAGTTCTCGCTGGGCAGCGACGAGGCCGACCGGTTGGCCGAACTGGCCGAAGCCACGGCCAGACAGGCCACCGACCTGTTCGCCTACACATCGCGCATCAACGACCATTTCGACATGCCGCAGAAGCTGCGCATGATCGAACACATGTGGCGCGTGGCGTACGCCGACGGCCGGCTCAGCGACCATGAACGTCATGTGATGTGGCGCGTGGCCGACCTGCTGCACATTCCCAAGGGGGCCTACGTGCATGCCAAGATCCGTGCGCGGGAAGCGGCCGGCGCCGGCTGATCGGCACCGGCCTGGCCGCCGGCAGGCCACGGCGCCGGGATGCGGCACAATGGCCATCCCATGCGAACCTCCCCCTCCCCGACCGCCGACGCCATCGTGTCGGTTCGCGACGTCAGCAAGACCTACGCCGGTGGTTTCCAGGCACTCAAGCATGTGAACCTGGACATCCGCCGTGGCGAGATCTTCGCGCTGCTCGGCCCCAACGGCGCCGGCAAGACCACGCTGATCAGCATCATCTGCGGCATTGCCAACGCCAGCGAAGGCGTCGTCATCGCCGATGGCCACGACACGGTGCGCGACTACCGGCTCGCTCGGGCCGCGATCGGCCTGGTGCCGCAGGAACTGCATACCGACGCTTTCGAATCGGTCTGGGACACGGTCAGCTTCAGCCGCGGCCTGTTCGGCAAGTCGCCCGATCCGGCACATATCGAGAAGGTACTGCGCGACCTCTCGTTGTGGGACAAGCGCAAGAACAAGATCATGACGCTTTCGGGCGGCATGAAGCGCCGGGTGCTGATCGCCAAGGCCTTGTCGCACGAACCGAAGATCCTGTTCCTGGACGAACCCAGTGCCGGCGTCGACGTGGAACTGCGCCACGACATGTGGCGCATGGTGCGCGCGCTGCGCGAAGGCGGCACCACCATCATCCTGACGACACACTACATCGAGGAGGCCGAGGACATGGCCGACCGCATCGGCGTCATCAACCATGGCGAGCTCATCGTTGTCGAGGACAAGCAGGTGCTGATGCGCAAGCTGGGCAAGAAACAGCTGACGGTCAGCCTGCAGCAACCCTTGACAAGCCTGCCGCCAGCCCTGTCCGGCAAGGACGCGGAACTCTCCGCCGACGGGCTGACACTGACCTACACCTTCGACACGCAGCAGGACGAGACCGGCATCGCCGCACTGCTGCGCGCGCTGAACGAACAAGGCATCGACTTCAAGGACCTGCGCACCAGCGAGAGCTCGCTCGAGGACATCTTCGTCAGCCTGGTGCGCAAGCCGGCACCGGAGGCCGCGACAGCATGAACATCCACGGCATCCGCGCCATCTACCGTTTCGAGATGGCGCGCACCTTCCGCACCATCGGCCAGAGCATCGTCTCGCCCGTGTTGTCGACCTCGCTGTATTTCATCGTGTTCGGCACCGCCATCGGCTCGCGCATGGGCGACATCGACGGCGTCAGCTACGGCGCCTTCATCATTCCCGGCCTGATCATGTTGTCGCTGCTCAGCG
Source organism: Comamonadaceae bacterium G21597-S1 (assembly GCA_027214345.1). Lineage (GTDB taxonomy): Bacteria > Pseudomonadota > Gammaproteobacteria > Burkholderiales > Burkholderiaceae_C > CAISIP01. Next base: position 520,359 of record JAPWHR010000001.1, on the reverse strand, counting down.
AGAGCATCTCCAACGCATCGTTCGGCATCTACATGCCGAAATGGTCGGGCACCATCTACGAACTGCTGTCTGCGCCAGTGTCCTGGCTGGAGGTGCTGGTCGGGTATGTCGGCGCGGCGGCCACCAAGTCGATGATGATCGGCCTGCTGATCCTGGCAACGGCGCGCGTGTTCGTGCCCTACGAGATCGCCCACCCGTTCTGGATGGCCGCTTTCCTGGTGCTCACGGCCGTGACCTTCAGCCTGTTCGGCTTCATCATCGGCCTGTGGGCCGACAATTTCCAGAAGCTGCAGGTGATCCCGCTGCTGGTGATCACGCCGCTGACCTTTCTCGGCGGCGCCTTCTATTCGATCAACATGTTGCCGCCGCTGTGGCAGAAGGTCTCGCTGGTCAACCCGGTGGTCTACCTGATCAGTGGCTTCCGCTGGAGTTTCTATGGCGTGGCCGACGTGCACATCGCGGTGAGCACCGGCATGACGGTGGCCTTCCTGGCGATTTGCCTGGCCGTCGTGTGGTGGGTGTTCAAGACGGGGTACAAGTTGCGGCGGTGAAAACCGGGCACCGCAGGTGGCCGCGGCCGCAGGTTCAAGACGCCTGCAGGTCGCGCATGTGCTTCTCGTTGTTCCAGCCGTGTGGCGACAACACGCGTTCGGCGACCTCGGTCGGCTCGGCCTCCAGCGGCGTGGCCATGGTGTCGTTCCAGCGGTTGGTGAACCCGAACAGCGCGATCACGCCGACGATCTCGACGATCTGCTCGTCGCTCCAGTGGGCGCGCATGCCGGCAAACATCTCGTCCGTCACCGCATTGGGCACGGAGCTCGCGGCCATCGTGAAATCCAGCGCGCAGCGCTCGGCCTCGGTGAACAGCGGGCTCTCGCGGTAGTCCCACAAGGCATCGACCTTCGCCTGCGCGACGCCCACCCGCTGCAGGCTGCCAGCGTTGTGGGCCATGCAGTACTGGCAACCGGTGACCCGGCTGGCGAACAGGGACAACAGGCGCTTGAAGCCGATCGGCACGCTCGATTCCGGGTCCCAGATCGCGGCTCCGAGCTGCTGCAGTGCCCGCGCCATCCTGGGACGGCGCTGCATGATCAAGACGCTGTTGGGGATGAAGCCGATGAGGTTCTGGTATCCGGCAAAGACGTCGGCCAGTTCGGGCGACGGCGGCAGGGGCTCGAGGCGCGGTGCAGGGAGGGTCACGGTCGGTGGCATGGCGATGAATGGTTCCTGGTTTGGATTGGGGTTCGGTGGATGCGCCCGGGCGCGCCCGGACATGTCGAACAGGTTCAGGCCGGCATAGCCGCAGCCAACGCACCAGGCCATTGCGGCCGGCCGGGCACCCGCAGGCGCAGCCGGTACACCGAGGTGCAGGCGGTCACGTACAGGGTCTGGTGGTCCGCATCGCCGAACGCAAAGTTGCAGGCCTTCTCGGGCAAACGCAGCCGCGCGATACGCAGCCCATCGGGCGTGAACACGTGGATGCCGCCCGGGCCGCAGCAATACACGTTGCCGCGCAGGTCGACCTTCATGCCGTCGGGCACGCCGGGCTCCTCGCCCGGAACCTCGGCGAACAACCGCCCGTCGTCGACGCTGCCGTCGGCTTGTACCGCGTACACGTGGATCCGCTTGCGCGGGCTGTCGTTGACGTACAGCAGCGACTCGTCGAGGCTGAAACACAGGCCGTTGGGTTGTTCGAGCCGCGGCGCCAGGCGCGTCAGAGTGCCGTCACGCGGATCGATCCGGTACACGCTGCTGTGGCCGAGCTGCGGGTCGCGCGGCACGCCGTGCGGCGAGCGCCGGCCGAAGATCGGGTCGGTGAAGTAGACCGCGCCGTCGCTCTTGACGACGATGTCGTTCGGGCTGTTGAGCTCGCGACCCTCGAAGTGGCTGGCCAGCACCGTGATCGAGCCGTCCGGCTCGGTCCGCGTGACGCGGCTGCTCGCGTGTTCGCAGGTCAGCAACCGCCCCTGGAGATCCCAGGTATTGCCGTTGGCCATGTGGCTGGGCTGGCGGAAGCTGGCCACCCCTTTGCGGGCATCCCATCGATGCATCTGGTTGCCGATGATGTCGCTGAACAGCAGCTGCTCCTGTTCGCTGTGCCACAAGGCGCCTTCGGTGAAGACGAAGCCGGTGGCCACCTGTTCGATCGCGGCGTCCGGGTCCACCAGTTGCAGCGCTGCCTCGTTCAAGATCTCGATTGCCATGGTGTGTAGTCCTGTCTCAAGCCCGGCCGTCGTCCTGCCGCATGCCGGGTGTTCTGACGGGGCCGACATGGGGCCCCACGTCGCGCAGTTTCAGTCTGCCTTGATGTTGTTGTCCTTGATCAGCTTGGAAAAACGGGCCAGTTCGCCACGCACGAACTCGCCGAGCTCTTCCGGAGAGCCGCCAGCGGGTTCGGATGCCAGGCCCTTCATGCGTTCACGCACATCCGGCAAGGCCAGCACCTTGCGCACTTCGGCGTTGAAGCGGTCGATCGCCACGCGCGGCGTCTTGGCCGGCGCGAACACCGCGTACCACTCGTCGAACACGAAGCCCGGTAGTCCCGACTCGACAGCGGTGGGCACGTCGGGCGCAGTCGTCGCGCGCTTGGCGCTGGTCACTGCCAGCAAGCGCAGGCGGTCCGCCTGGACCATGGGCGACAAGGAGGCGTAGCTGGCAAACATCAGCTGAGTCTCGCCGGCAATCGTTGCGGCCATCGACGGGCCGGCGCCCTTGTAATGGATGCCCACGATGTCGGCGCCCGTCATCGACGTGAACTGCGCCAGTGCCAGGTGCGGCGGCGAACCGGCGCCGACCAGGGCCGCGTTGAGCTTGCCTGGATTCGCCTTGGCATGCGCGATCAGGTCGGCCACCGATTTCACCGGCAACGCCGGATTGACCGCCATCGCGTAGACGCCCTTGGACACCAGCACCACTGGCGCAAGGTCCTTGGCAACATCGAAAGAATGCGACGCGTACAAATATGGATTGGCCGCCAGGTTGCTGGTCGCCAGGCCGAAGGTGTAGCCATCGGGCGTGGCCTGGGCCACGGCGGTCATGCCGATCATGCTCGAGGCTCCCGGCTTGTTCTCGACGATGACCTGCTGGCCCATGGCTTCGGACAGCTTGCCCGCAATGATGCGGGCCAGCACGTCGGTGCCACCCCCCGGGGACCATGGCACGACAAGCTTGATGGGGCGCGTCGGATAGGCCTGGGCCTGGCCCAAGGCAGGGACGATGCTGGCGAAACCCGCCAGGACGGCGGTAAGGATGAGGGTACGGCGCACGGTGTGTCTCCTGTCGATGAAAAGCAGTCGATGCGCAGTATTGGGCGTACTGTTTACGCCGTCCAAAACTATATATGGATCAGACTCATACACTTTGTGTATGAACAAGCACTTCGACCTGCGCGTACTGGCCTCCTTCCTGGTGCTGGCCGACGAGCTGAACTTCACCCGCGCCGCAGTACGGCTGCACATGACGCAGCCGCCACTGAGCCTGCAGATCAAGCAACTCGAGGCTGATCTGGGCGTGGCCTTGTTCCAGCGCAGCAAGCGTCGCGTCGCGCTGACGCCGGCAGGCATCGCGTTCCGCGCCGAAGCGGAAAAGATGTTCGCGCAGGAAGAACGGGCGCGCGACGTGGTTCGCCAGGCCAGCCTGGGGGAACAGGTCGCGCACCTGGCCATCGGCTTCACGCCGATCTCGGCGCTCGGGCTGATGCCGGCGCTGCTGCGCCGCTTCAGCGCCGCGGTGCCGAAGGTCCGCTATTCGCTCAAGGAGATGAATTCCCAGGTCCAGCGCACGGCGCTGCTGCACGGCGAACTCGACATCGGCTTCGTGCGCCCGCCAGTGCTCGAGCAAGGCCTGTCGGCACGGCTGCTGTTCTCGGAACCCCATGTGCTGGCGGTACCGGCCGACCATCCGCTGGCAAAACAGGCCAGCGTACATGTGCGCGCGCTGCACGGCCAGCCGCTGACGATGTTCGAGCGGCGCACCGGCCGTTATGCGCACGACCTGTTCATGGCGTGGTTGTCGCAAAGTGGTGTCGAGCCTGCGCAGTTGCACGACGCGGTGCAACACCACGCGATGATGACACTGGTGAGCGCCGGCGTTGGCCTGGCCGTGGTTCCGGCCTCCAGCGCCGCCCAGCCGATCAACGGCGTGGTGTTCAAGCGCCTGACCGGCCTGCCGGTGCCGCGCATCGAGTTGTGGGTGGCCACGCGCCGGGACGATGCCAACCCGATGTTGACGCAGTTCCTGGCCCTGACCCACGACCACGTCGCGCAGCACGCCATCGGCCTGCCCGCATGACCATCACCGGCCGGCATGTCGAATCCGGCCGGTCTCGTTCGTCGCAGGTTCATGCGGCACGATGGCCAGCATGGCGTACCCGCCACCGCTGCCAGTTGCCACCAACGTCACTACCTCCACCACCTGCAGGAGACGCCACCATGATGAATCCCGTCGTGCATTTCGAGATGCCCTACCACGACCGCGACCGAGCCGCGCGGTTTTATGCCGAAGCCTTTGGCTGGAAGATGGACAAGCTGGGGCCGGACATGGGCAACTACGTGGTCGCCACCACGGCGGAGCGCGACGCCAAGCCTGGCACACCGGCCGGCGCCATCAACGGCGGACTGTTCGAATTCAAGGCCGACTGGCCGGCGCAATTCCCGTCGGTCGTGATCGCGGTCGAGGACATGGCGGCAGCGATGGCACGTGTCACCCGGGCCGGCGGCGAAGTGCTGGGCGAACCCATGGCGATACCCGGCATCGGCGACTACGTGGCGTTCTTCGACACCGAGCGCAACCGCCACAGCATGCTCAAGCCGGTGCCACCGGCACAGTAGGGAGCACGACCATGCGATTCATGATCATCGTCAAGTCCTGCGAAGCGTTCGAGGCCGAGACCACGCCGACACCCGAGGACCCCGCACTGATGGCGGCCATGGCCGATTTCCACGAGGAAATGGCCCGGGCCGGCGTCCTGCTCGATGGCGCCGGGCTGCACCCCAGTCGTACGGGTTGGCGTATCCACTACGACGCCGACGGCCGCCACGTCGTCGACGGGCCGTTTGCCGAGGCCAAGGAGCTGATCGCCGGGTACACACTGATCCAGGTGCGCGACCGGGCGGAAGCACTGGAATGGTCGCGCCGGTTCCCGAATCCAGCCGGTGCCGGCAAGGAGGCGGTGATCGAGTTGCGCCAGTTGATCGATCTCGACGAATTCGAACCGGGTCCGGACGTCGACCGCTTCCGCGCCCTGAACACACCCAACCCGTCACGCTGACAACACAAGCCCCAACGGAGCACCACCATGAACCGACAGATCTTCGTCAACCTGCCGATCAAGGACATGCAACAGTCCCAGGCGTTCTTCCGGGCGCTGGGGTGGGAATTCAATCCGCAGTTCACCAACGACCAGGGCGCCTGCCTGGTGGTTGCCGACAACATCTTCGTGATGTTGCTGGTCGAACCCTTCTTCCAGACCTTCACCAAGCTGCCCGTCAGCGACGCGCGCAAGGCGACCGAGGTGCTGGTCGCTTTATCCTGCGACGACCGCGCCGAGGTCGACGCCCTGGTAGCCAAGGCCGTGGCCGCCGGCGCCACCACGCCGAACGCGCCGCAGGACCATGGATTCATGGTCCAGCATGGTTTCGCCGACCTGGACGGCCACCAGTGGGAGGTGTTCTGGATGGACATGGCGCAGGCGCCGGCGCAGATGTAGCGTTGCGCGCATGGCCATAATGGCCGTCTCGAACATCCGTTGTCGCAGGAGCCTTCCCCCATGTCCGATCTGTCGCTGGCGCAAGCCCAGTCCATTGTCACCCAGGCCCTGACCAAGGCCGCGCAGGAGCATGCCGGCCGGCCGATCTGCGTCGCGGTCTGCGACGAGCGCGGCCTGTTGCTGGCCTTCGCCCGCATGGACGGCGCGCCGGCGCGCAGTGTGCGCATCTCGCAGGGCAAGGCCTATTCGGCTGCGCGCATGGGCGTGACGACCCAGGCCGTGCTCGAACGCCTGCACCGCGAAAAGATCGAGATCGGTTATTTCTGCGACCCGGATATCACTGCATTGCCCGGCGGCTCGCCGCTGAAAAGCGGTGCCGGCCGGCTGCTCGGCGCAGTCGGCGTCAGCGGACTGACGTCGGCCGAGGACCAGGCGATGACCGACGCGATGGCAGCGGCATTGGCCGCCGCTTGAACGGGGACAGCGGCTGCCGGGCAGTCCGCGCCGCCCAGCCGGTGTGCGGTGCGCTGACTGATTAGCCGAGCGCCACCGCCCCGCCTTCGGCCAGTGCGACGATCTCGGCCTCCGAGAAACCATGCTCGAGCAACACCTCGCGCGTGTGTTGCCCGAAGGTCGGTGCCGGACGCCGGATATTGCCCGGCGTGGCGCTGAACTTCACCGGCACGCCCAGCGCCTGCGTACGCCCGGCCACCGGATGGTCGAGCGCGACCACCATGTCGCGGGCGCGGGTCTGCGGATCGACCGCCATCTGGCCGATGGTCTGGATCGGTCCGGCCGGAATGCCGGCTTCGTCGAGCGCTCGCAGCCAGGTGGCGGTCGGGCGTTCGCGCAGGTGCGCGCCGAGCAGCCGCGCCAGTTCGTCGCGGTTGCGCATGCGGGCGCTGTTGTCGGCGAAACGCGCATCCGCGATCAGCTCCGGCGCCCCGACCAGGCGCGCGATCCGCTCCCAGTTGGCCTGGTTGGCGCCGCCGATGTTGATCCAGCCGTCCTGGGTCGGAAAGGCCTGGTACGGCGCCGCCAGCACATGGGCCGATCCGCCTGGTCCGGGCGACACGCCGGTGGCGAAGAAGATCGCCGCCTGCCAGGCGGTCTGGTGGATGCCGGCCTCCATCAGCGAGGTGTCGACGAACTGCCCCCGGCCCGTCTTGAGCCGGTGCACGTAGGCCGACACGATGCCCAGCGCCGCCAGCATGCCGGCGTTCATGTCGGTGACCGGGCTGCCCACCTTGACCGGCGGCCCGCCGGGTTCGCCGGTGATGCTCATCAGGCCCGACACGCCTTGCGCGATCAGGTCGAAGCCGCCCTTGTCGGCCGACGGCCCGGTGCGTCCGTAGCCGGAGATCGAGCAGTAGATGAGTGCCGGATTGATGGCCTGCAACGCGGCAAACCCCAGGCCAAGCCGGTCGAGTGCGCCCTTGCGGTAGTTCTCGGTCAACACGTCGGCGCGTTCGACCAGGGTGCGCAGCACCTGCCGCCCGGCCTCGGTCTTGAGGTCGAGCGCAATCCCGCGCTTGTTGCGGTTCATCATCATGAAGGCCGCCGACTCGCCGTTCACGCTGGGTTCGGCATACCGGCGCGTGTCGTCGCCGCCGGGCATCTTCTCGACCTTGATGACCTCGGCGCCGAGGTCGGCCAGCAAGGCGCCGCAACTCGGGCCGGCCATGATCTGCGCCAGCTCGAGCACCCGCAAGCCAGCCAGCGGGCCGGTGGCCGGTTCGTTCACGGCTGCGGCGCTCATCGCCCGACGAACTCCGGTGCCTGCTTGGCCAGGAAGGCGCGATAACCGATGCGAAAGTCTTCGCTGTCGTAACAACGGAAACCTTCGTCGCGCTGCGCGTCGGTCAGCGGCGTGCCGGCTTCGATCTCGCGCAGGAACTGCTTGTGCCAGCGCGCCACCAGCGGCGCGCCGGCGGCGATCCGCGCCGCAGTCGCATAGGCCTCGGTCGCGACCTCGGCATCGGCGACAACGCGGTGCACCAGGCGCCGATCCAGCGCCTCGCGGGCATCCAGAATGCGGCCTTCGAGCAGCAGCTCCAGCGCGCCGGCGCGTCCGGCCAGCTGCACCAGGGCCGCCATCTCGGCATGCGCCATCACCAGCCCGAGCTTGTTGATCGGCACGCCGAAGCGGCTGCCCTGGCCGCAGATGCGCAGGTCGCACAAGGCGGCGATCTCGAGTCCGCCGCCGACGCAGATGCCCTCGATCAGCGCCACCGTCGGATGCCGGCAGTCGGCGATCGCGCCCAGCGCGTCGTGCAATATCGCGCCATAGGCCTTGCCCTGCGCGAAATTGCTGCGCTCGGTCTCGAACTCGGCGATGTCGTTGCCCGGCGCGAACGCCTTGCCGCCGGCGCCGCGCAGCACGATGCAGCGCAGCGTGTCGTCGCCGGAGAGTTCGCGCATGACCTGCCCGAGCCGTTGCCACATCGGCTTGGTCAGGGCATTGAGTTTTTCCGGCCGGTTCAGCACCACGGTGGCAACGAAGCCGTCGCGCTCGACCAGGATGGTGTCGGTGCTCATTTGTAGAACATCTCGACCAGGAACAGCGGAATGGCCGGCACGTAGGTGACCATCAGCAAGGTGCCAACCAGCAAGCCGATGAACGGCAGGTTGACCTTGGTGACCTCCCACATGTCGGCCTTGGCGATCGAACACGAGGCCATCAGCACACTGGCCACCGGCGGCGTCTGCTGGCCGATGCCCAGGTTCAGCGTGACGATGAGGCCGAAATGCACCGGGTCGATGCCCACGGTCTTGACCAGCGGCATCACGATCGGCACCACCAGGATGATGGCGGCCGCCGAATGCAGGAACAGGCCGATGACGAGGAAGAACACGTTGAGGATGCCCAGCACCGCATACCGGTTGCTGGTGATCGACGACAACCAGGTCGCCAACTGCTGCGGAATCTGCTGCTCGGTCAGGTAGACACCGAGCAAGGCGGAAGCGGCCACCAGCAGCATCACGGTGGCGGTCTGGTTCGCACCCTCGATCATCGAGTCGTACAGGTGTTTCCAGTCCAGTTCACGGTAGATCACGCCGCCGATGAACAAGGCCGCCAGCACCGCCAGCGCCGCACCTTCGGTGGCCGTGACGATGCCGCCGAAGATGCCGCCCAGGATGATCAGCGGCAGCAGGAAGGCCCAGGCCGCCTCGCGGAACGTGCGCTTGACCTTGGCCCACTCGAACATCTCCTCGACCGGATAGTTGCGGCGCTTGGCGAACCAGTAACACAGGCCCATCATCGCGCCGCCGCACAGGATGCCGGGGATGATGCCGGCCACGAACAGTTGCACCACGGAGGCATCGGCCATCACCGCGTACAGGATCATCGGGATCGACGGCGGGATGATCACCGCCAGCGTCGCCGACGAGGACGTGATGGCTGCGGCGAACTCCTTCGGGTAACCCTTTTTCTTCATCGCCGGAATCAGGATCGAGCCCATGGCCGCGACGTCGGCCACCGCGGAGCCCGAGATCTCGGCGAAGAACATCGAGGTAGCGATGTTGATCATCGCCAGGCCTCCCTTGACGAAACCAAACAGCGCCGACGCAAAGGCAATCAGGCGCCGCGACAGGCTGGAGGAATTCATGATCGCGCCGGCCAGGATGAACAGCGGGATTGCCAGCAGCGGAAAACTGGTGGCGCCGGTGTACATGACGATGGCCGCGTTGAGCAGCGAATCCATGCCGCCGGAATACACCATCGCCGACATCGCGACCACACCGAGCGAGACCGCGATCGGCACGTTGAGCAGGATCAGGCCGACCAGGCCCAGGAACATCAGCGCGACCGTCATTGCAAGGCCTCCTGCACCGGCTTTTGCTCGTGGTCGACGAGGCCGGCGCCACGCGCCTGGCGCAACACTTCGGGCAGGCTGATGAGTTGCGCGACGATGAACAAGGCGCCGCCGATCGGTATCACCGACTGCGTGAAGCGTGTCGGCACCCAGGTCAGGCTGACCATGGTGTCGCCTTGCAGGATGATGAGCACCTGCACGCCGAACCAGGTCAGCAGCGCGAAGAAACCGATCACGCAGACCTCGGCGAACAACACGGCCGGCACGCGCCACAGCGGCGGCATCGCGTTGACCAGCCCCGGAAACCCGATGTGGGCCCGCTTGAGCGCGGCCAGCGCGGCGCCGTAATAGGTCAGCCAGGCCAGCATGATCGAGGCGCCTTCGTCATACCAGACGAAGGGAATCTCGAGCTTGCGCAAGGCCACGCCGACCAGGATCAGCACCGCCAGGCTGGCCAGCAGGAAGATGACGAACGCGGTGAGCACGCGTTCGAATACCGTGGAAAAGGATGCCATCGGGCAACCGTCCTTCCAAAAATGGAGATCAAACGACTCGTGGCCCGTGTGCGCCACGACCGGGGCCGGCACGGCCGGAGGTCACATGCCCTTGCCGAGATCGATGGCCTGCTTCACCAGCTTGCCGCCGTCGGGCACTTCCTTGCCGAAGTCCTCGTACACGTCCTTGCTGGCGGCAATGAAGGCGTCCTTGTCGGCTTCGTTGACCTTGACGCCGGCGGCCTTGATCTTCTCGAGCAGTTCGTCGTCGAGCTTGGCCGCCTGGGTGTAGACGTAGGCCTGCGTGTCCTTGGCCGCCTGCGTCAGGATGGCCTGCACGTCGGCCGGCAGCGAGGCGAACTTGTTCTTGCCGCTGACCAGGTAGGCCGGCGTGTAGACGTGGCCGGTCATCGACAGGTACTTCTGCACCTCCTGGAACTTGCTGGAGTAGATCTGGGTCAGCGGGTTTTCCTGGCCGTCCATGACACCGGTCTGCAACGCAACGAACACTTCGGACAAGGCCATCGGCGACGGATTCGCGCCATAGGCCTGGAACATCTTGACGCGCCACTTGCCCTGCGGCACGCGCAGCTTCATGCCAGCCAGGTCGGCCGGCTTGACGATGGGCTTGGTGTTGGTGGAAATGTTGCGAAAGCCGTTCTCCCACACGGCCAGGATCTTGTAGCCCTTGGCCTCGGCCATCGGCGCCAGCGAAGGCCAGACCACGCCAGCCTCGATCTTCTTCATGTGTTCGCGGTTCTTCACCAGGTAGGGCATCTCGAACATGCCGAAGGCGTCGACCGCGGACGACATCACCGACGACGGGATGGCCAGCTCGACCGTGCCCAGGCGCAGCTTCTGCATCAGTTCGCTGTCACCGCCGAGCTGGCTGGAGCCGAACACCACGACCTTGGCCTTGCTGCCGAGCTTCTCGTTGGCGCGGCGCGCGAACTCATTGGCCGAGAGTTCGAACAGCGAACCCGGGCCGCCGACGTGGCCGAGCTTGATTTCCATCTGGGCACTGGCCGGCAGCGCGAACGCGGCCAGCAGGGCGCTGCCGATGAGGGTCCTGGCGAGGGTGCGACGGGTGGTCATGGCGATGTCTCCTTTTATGTCGTGGTGGATGTGGGAGCCGGGTGTGCAGAAAAGTGATCCATCGCGGCCTGCACGCCGCTTGCGGCCAGCGGAATGCCCGCCAGCTTCAATCCCATCTCGACGCCAGCCAGCGTGGCCAGCAGCGTCAGGTCGTTGCTGTCGCCCAGGTGGCCGATGCGGAACATGCGCCCCTTGACCCGGCCCAGGCCGGTGCCCAGCGACAGATCGAAACGCCGGTGGATCTGCTGGCGCAAGGCATCGGCGTCGACACCGGCCGGCGTCACGACACCGGTGAGCACCGGCGAAAACACGGCCGGATCGGCGCACTGCAGTGGCAACCCCCAGGCGGCCACCGCGCCGCGCACGGCCGAGGCCCAGCGCTGGTGGCGCGCAAAGATCACGTCCAGGCCCTGCGCCAAGATCATCTCCAGCGCCTCGTGCAGGCCATACAGCAGGTTGGTGCTGGGCGTATACGGCCAGTAACCTCCCTGGTTCATCTCGACGATCTCGTCCCAGGCCCAGAACGCCTTGGGCAGCTTTGCGTCCTTGCTGGCTGCCAGCGCCTTGGGCGACAAGGCGTTGAAGCTGATGCCGGGCGGCAGCATCAGGCCCTTCTGCGAGCCGCTGACGGCGACGTCGACGCCCCAGGCATCGTGCCGGTATTCGGCACTGGCCAGGCCCGAGATGGTGTCCACCATCAGCAGCGCCGGATGCCCGGCGTCGTCGATGGCGCGGCGCACCGCGGCGATGTCGCTGGTCACGCCGGTGGAGGTTTCGTTGTGCACCACACACACGGCCCGGAGCCGGTGTTCGCGGTCTTCGCGCAAGCGCTGGCCAATGGCGTCGGCGTCCACGCCATGGCGCCAGGCCAGCGGCAGCCCGGTCTGCGCGCAGGTGCCGGGCCGGCTCAGGAACTCGGGCGCCAGGCCCAGGCGCAGCGCCATCTTCTGCCACAAGGTGGCGAAATGGCCGGTCTCGACCATCAACACCGCGTCGCCCGGACTCAGCACGTTGACCAGCGCCGCCTCCCATGCGCCGGTGCCCGAAGCCGGGTAGATGGCCACCGGATGCCGGGTCTGGAACACCTGCTGCAGCCCGGCGATCACGGTCTTGCCCAGCACCGCGAATTCCGGCCCCCGGTGGTCGATGGTGGGCAGGCTGAGCGCGCGCAGGATGCGATCAGGCACCGGACTGGGACCGGGAATCTGCAGAAAATGCCGACCGCTGGGGTGGCTGTCTAGACTCAGCATGCGAACCTCCTGATGGCGCTAGTTTTGCATACAAAATTACATTGTCAACCCCATTACACTGGCGTATCGTGCTGAAGACCCACGTATTTTTTGCATACAGATTGGTGATTACCCTATGAGCGATGTCGTACCCCTGCCCCGTCAAGGCCTGCACGAGGAGGTCGTGCATCGCCTGCGGCTGCGTATCGTCGAAGGGGAGATCGCACCCGGGGCCAAGCTCAATGAACGCGAACTCAGCGAGTCGCTGCAGGTGTCGCGCACGCCGTTGCGCGAGGCCATCAAGATGCTGGCGGCCGAAGGCCTGGTCGAGTTGCTGCCCAACCGCGGCGCCGTCGCGGCGCAACTCGGCCGGCAGGACGTGATCGATGCCTTCGAGGTCATCGCCGGGCTCGAAGGCATGTCGGGCGAACTGGCCGCCGCGCGTATCACCGACGCCGAACTCGCCGAGATCCGCGCCTCGCACTACGAGATGCTGGCCGCCTTCACGCGGCGCGACCTGCCCGCCTATTACCGGCTCAACGCGCACATCCACCAGAGCATCAACGCGGCGGCACGCAACCCGGTACTGGCGCAGACCTACCGGACCGTCAACGCACGCTTGCAGGCGCTGCGTTTCCGTTCCAACTTCGACGAACGCAAATGGGGTATTGCCGTGCAGGAACACGAACAAATGGCGGAGAAACTCGCCGCGCGCGACGGCGCCGGCCTGCGCGCTCTGCTGGTGCAGCACCTGGAACACAAACGCGACGCCGTACTGGACCTGATGCAGCAAGGCCAGCTGCAGGCCAAGGCCTGAGCCATGACCGCTGCCGTACCCGACATCGACACCATCCGCCGCAGCGCCGGCCCCGACGCGGCGCAGCTGGCGCAGCGCCTGCGCAACGAGACCCGGGGCGAGGTGTTGTTCGACGCCGCCGCGCGTGGTCGTTACGCCACCGACGCATCGATCTACCAGATCCAGCCGGTGGGCGTGTTCGTGCCCACGAGCGTGGACGACGTGAACACCGCGCTGGCGATTGCGCGCGAGTCGCGCACGCCGGTGCTCTCGCGCGGCGGCGGCACCTCGCAGTGTGGCCAGACCACCGGCGCAGCGCTGGTGATCGACCACAGCAAACATTTGCGCCGCATCCTGCACGTCGACGCCGACGCGGGCACGGCCGAGGTCGAACCCGGCCTGGTGCTCGACCACCTGAACGCGGCACTCAAGCCCCGGGGCCTGTGGTTCCCGGTCGACGTGTCGACCAGCGCCCAGGCCACGCTCGGCGGCATGGCCGGCAACAACTCCTGCGGCTCGCGCTCGATCGCCTACGGCAACATGGTGCACAACGTGCTGGGCATAGCCGGCTGGCTGGCCGACGGCAGCCGCGTGGCGTTCGGGCCGCTCGACACGCTGGGCGCGCGCGAAAAAACCATCGCCGACTTCGTGCGCGAACTGGCGCTGGCGCACCGCGGCGAGATCGAGGCGCACTGGCCCAAGGTGCTGCGCCGGGTGGCCGGCTACAACCTGGACATCTTCCATCCGCAGAACGAGCGGCCCTACACACCGGACGGCAGCGTCAACCTGGCGCACCTGCTGGTGGGCAGCGAAGGCACGCTGGCCATCACCGAGCGGCTGCGGCTGCAGCTCGCGCCATTGCCGCGCCACAAGGTGCTGGGCGTCATCAACTTCGCGAGCTTCCACACCGCGATGGATTCGGCGCAACACATCGTCACGCTCGGCCCCAGCGCCGTCGAGCTGGTCGACCGCACGATGATCGAGCTGGCGCGGGCCAACCCGGCGTTCCGCCCGGTGATCGAGTCCGCGCTGATCGGCAAGCCGGCGGCCATCCTGCTGGTGGAGTTCAGCGGCGACGACCGCGCCGCGCTGCTGCACCAGCTGCAACAACTGGTCGCGCTGATGGGCGACCTCGGCTTGAGCGGCAGCGTCGTCGAGATGCCCGACGAGACACCGCAAAAGGCCTTGTGGGAGGTGCGCAAGGCCGGTCTCAACATCATGATGAGCCTCAAGGGCGATGGCAAGCCGGTGAGTTTCATCGAGGACTGCGCCGTGCCGCTGGTGCACCTGGCCGCATACACCGACGCGTTGACGGAGGTGTTCGCCCGCCACGGCACGCGCGGCACCTGGTATGCCCATGCCTCGGTCGGCACGCTGCACGTGCGCCCCATCCTCGACATGCGCCGCGACGGCGCCGCGAAGATGCGCGCCATCGCCGAGGAAGCATCGGAACTGGTGCGCAGGTTCAAGGGCGCCTACAGCGGCGAACATGGCGACGGCCTGTGCCGCGGCGAATGGATACGCTGGCAGTTCGGCCCGAAACTGGACGACGCACTGCGTGCGATCAAGCAGCACATGGACCCTTCGAACCTGCTCAACCCCGGCAAGATCATCGACCCGCCGAAGATGGACGATGCGTCGCTGTTCCGGTTCCCGCCGGGTTACCGCACCATCCCGCTGACGCCGGTGTTCGACTGGTCGGCCTGGAACGTGCAGAACGACCCGGTCACCGAAAAGACGACCGCGCCGGGCAGCGGCGACGACGCCACCGGCGGCCTGGCCAAGGCGGTCGAGATGTGCAACAACAACGGCCACTGCCGCAAGTTCGACGCCGGCACCATGTGCCCGAGTTACCGCGTGACGCGCGACGAGCAGCACCTGACGCGGGGCCGTGCCAATACGCTGCGGCTGGCGTTGTCCGGGCAGATCGAAGGCGGCTTCACCTCAAGCGCCGTCGGCGATGCGCTCGACCTGTGTGTCGGCTGCAAGGGTTGCAAACGCGACTGCCCGACCGGTGTCGACATGACGCGCATGAAGCTGGAATACACCGCGCAACGCGCCGCCCGCCACGGCGTGTCCCTGCTCGACCGGCTGGTGGCCCGGCTGCCCGACATCGCGCCGCTGGCCAGCCGCCTGCCGTGGCTGTTCAACCTGCGTGACCACATCCCCGGCGCCGCGGCGCTCGGCGAACGCTGGCTCGGCCTGTCCGCCCGGCGCAGCCTGCCACGCTGGCGCCGCGACACTTTCGCCGCCCAGGCGTCCCGGCTGGCGCTGGCCAGCCGGGCCGAGGTGCTGGCGGCGGCGGCCAGCGGCAACAACGCCGCGGTGTTGTTCGTCGACACCTTCAATAACCATTTCGAGTCCGAGAACGCGCGGGATGCGGTCCGGGTGTTGCAGGCGGCCGGGTATGCGGTGCACGTGGCGACCCAGGCCGACGGCCGCGCGCCGTGTTGCGGCCGTACCCTGCTCGCCGCCGGCATGGCGGAGCAGGCGAAGCAGCGCGCCCGCGCGCTGCTCGACACCTTCACGCCCTTCGTCGATGCCGGCATCGCCATCGTCGGGCTGGAACCCTCGTGCCTGCTCACGCTGCGCGACGAACACCTGGTGATGGGCCTGGGCGAGGCCGCCGTGCGCCTGGCGGGCCAGGCGATGTTGTTCGAGGAATTCGTCGTGCGTGAGCACCAGGCCGGCCGCTTCGGTACTTTGCGGCTGCGTGCCGCCACCCGGCCCATGCTGGTGCATGGCCACTGCCACCAGAAGGCCTTCGGCGTGATGCCGCCGGTGCTCGAGGTGTTGCGCCTGATTCCCGATGCGCAGGTCGACACCATCGAGAGTTCCTGCTGCGGCATGGCCGGCGCCTTCGGCTTCGAGGCCCGCCACCACGCGGTGTCGATGCAGATGGCCGAACTCAGCCTGCTGCCGGCCGTGCGCCAGCGGCCCGACGCGCTGATCGTCGCCGACGGCACCAGTTGCCGGCACCAGATCCACGACGGCGCGCAGCGCGAGGCATTACACGTGGCGCGGGTGCTGGCGCAGCACCTGCGCGACTGACGGCGCGACCGGCTAGCGCAATTCCCGGCAGCCGGCGCAAGCCTGCGGCACCTGCCGGCGGGCCAGCGTCTGGCGCAGGTCGTCGATCGAGGTGTAGACGCCGCTGTCCTTGATGAAGCAACACGGCATCTCGGTGCCGTCGATGTCGTAATACCGCATGCGCGGCTGGTCCAGGAAACTGCAGCTGTACTGTTCCAGCACAGGCGCGGCACGCGGCACCAGCCGGATCGGCTGCCCGCCGCCGGCCGACTGGCGGTCGTAGTGGCGCACGTAGTCGTCCTTGACCTGCAGCGGCTGCACGATGTGCCGGTGCACGCCCAGCCGGCCCACGTAGGCGCGCAGCGGTTCGATGTCCTGGCCGAACTGCACCGTGTGCACCGTCACGCGTTTCGGCCCCATGGCCGCGACCAGCGACTCCAGGTTGGCCAGCACCTTGGGCAGGTTGTAGCGCCCCATGCGCCGCGCCTCCTCCGCATCGAGCGTGTCGACCGAGACGCCGACCGACGGCAGCGCCGCGGCGAATTGCGCGGCATCGACCCGGGTGCCGTTGGTGATCGTGTACGCGCGCAGGCCATGGTTGCGCACCGCGCGCACCATGTCCCAGAACGCCGGATGCAGCGTCGGTTCGCCCTCGCCCTGCAGCGACACCGTCATGCCGGTGAAGGGACGCAGCCGCGCCAGGATGCGGGCGAACACCTGCATGTCCATGTGTCGCTGCTCCATGTCGCGGCCGGCGCAGTAATGGCAGTCGAAGTTGCAGATCGTCGTGACTTCGATCTGCACCGAACGGGCGTCGATCATGCGACGGGTTGGCGTGACGTGGGCATGCGCCGCATGGTAACGCCGCGCCGCCGGCGAAGACGAGCGCCGCGCCGTCAAGGCGCGATGCCGAACGCCGCGCGGTAGGCCTGCGGCGTCATGCCGCTGTGCTGGCGGAAACAACGCGTCAGGTGCGGCTGGTCGGCATGGCCGGACAGGAAGCCGACCTCGGCCAGCGGCAGCGCGGTGTGCAGCAGCCACCAGCCCGCGACCCGGTAACGCACCTCGGCCAGCAGGCCCGCATACCGCAGCCCGGCCTGCTGCAGCTGCCGCTGCAGCCCCCGCGGCGACAGGCCGAGTTGCCGCGCCAGCTCGGCCACGCCGGGCGGCGCCGGCAAACCGGCTGCCAAGGCACGGAATGCCGCCTTGCCGACGGCGGTCCAGGGTTCCGTCGCCACCAGGTCCGGCATGCCGCCTGGCGCCGGGGCCGTGCGGGCAGCCGAAGCCGCCGCGGCCATCGGCCGTGGCGACCAGCGGATCTGCCAGTCGTTTGCCGCAGCCTGGCGCACGACCTCGGCCAATGCCGCCGCGTGCGGCTGCGGAAACACCACGGCGCCACCGGCCGTGCACGACACCTGCTCCAGGCCGATCTCCTCGAGCAAGGCCGCGACCAGACCCAGCACGACCAGGCTCTCGGCCGGCAGCGGCTGCGCGCCGGGCGCCAGCGACGCGTGACGCAGGCGCGCCTCGCCCGGCTGCAGTTCCAGCACGCGAACCCGGTGCCGGGAATGTACATAGGCCTCGAGCCGGCTCCAGCGCCGAAACAAGTCCTGGGCATCATGCGCGGACGCCAGCGCGCGGTGCACCGGCTCCTGCGCGAAGCGCCGTATGCCGCGTCCCAGCAAGGGCAGGCATGCGAGACCACCGTGGTCGGCGGCATGGCGCAGCAGCAGCCGCTTGGTGTCGATGGCGACATGGGCGCCATCCGGCGCGGCGGCCGGCCAGACGGCGGGTGGCAGGCCCAGATCCGCCATGCCCCGCACCAGCACGCGCACCATGGCTGCGCTGGCGAAGTCGCCGCGCGGCGAAGGTCTTGCGCGGCGCGTCAGGGCTGGATCCGGCATCGGGGCATTGTCGGGGCGTCGTCGCCCGGCGTTCAGGCTGACGGGCGGCCGGGCATCATCTGCGGCGACCAGGGCAGGCGCTGCACGCGCACGCCGACCGCATCGCGGATGGCATTGGCCACGGCCGCGCCCGCGGCCACGATGGCGGTCTCGCCGGCGCCGGTGGACGGCTCGCCGTTGTCGACCAGCACCACCTCCATCGCCGGCACCTGGTCGAACCGGGGCAGCGGCGACTCGCCGAAACTGGACGCCGCCACCTGCGACGCAGCCACGGCCAGGCGGTCGGACAACACCATGCCAACGCCCCAGACCATGTTGCCTTCGCATTGCGCACGCACCTGGTCGGGATGGATGACCAGGCCGCAGTCGTGTGCGCACCACATGCGGCTCACACGCACGGTGCCGGTGGTCGCATCGACCGACACGTCGGCGACGACGGCGGCATAACTCATGGCCTTGTAGATGCCGCAGGCGATGCCGCGCCCGCGCCGGACGCCGGCTTGCAGGGGCTGCGCATCGACCGCCGGCGCGGCGCCCCAGCCGGCCGCCTGCGCCACCGCGCGCAACACACCGGCCAGCCGCGCGTCGTCGACATGCGACAGCCGGAACTGCAACGCGTCGACACCGGCCAGGCGCGCGCATTCGTCGACCACCGACTCGATGACGAAACCGTTCGGCCCGGCGCCCAGGCCACGCCACGGGCCGGTGAACACCGGCAGGCGCACCAGTTCGAAACCGGTGCGCCGGGCCTGCACCCGGTACGGCAACTGCGAGCCCCGGGCCACGCCGCCGTCGCCGATGAAATCGGTGAACCACTGCATCCAGGCCGGCATGGCCGCATTCGTGAAGATGATGTGGCTGCCGATGAAGTCGTGCCTCCAGTGCTGCAGCCGGCCCTGCTGCAACCGCACCCGCACCCGGTGGCTCGACGGCGGGCGATGGAAGCCGTAGCGGAACTCCTGCGCCCGCGTCCACTGCACCTTGACCGGCAGCCGCACCGCGCGCGCCAGCACCGCGGCTTCCAGCTCGACGGTGCAGATCGTCTTGCCGCCGAAGGCCCCGCCGACCCGGTGGCCGTGCACGCGGAGCTGGTCGTCGTCCAGGCCCAGGCGCTTGCCGACCACGTCGCGCTGGTAAAACACGTCCTGGCTGCCGACGAACAGGTCCATGCCGCTGCCATCGCCCGGATCGGCCACCGCGGCACGCGGCTCGATCGGCGCGTGGGCGGCCAGCGGCACGTCGAACCGCAGATCGATATCCCAGGGACCTTCGAGGCCCAGCGTGTCGTCGTGCACCTGGTGCGCACGTTCGGCCGAAGCGGCCAGCGCGCGGTCGATGTCGATGCGGCCGTCGACGAACGCGCCGTCGAAGCCGCCTTCGGTCTGCCAGCGCGGCGCCAGCGCCTGCTCGATGCGATCCAGCGCGCCGGGCGTGCGCGCGACGATGCCCACGCCTTCGGACTGCATCTGCGCCAGCAGCGGGTCGCGCACGAGGGCGACGAAACCATCCACCGCCCGCGCTGCGGCCTCGTCCATCGACAGCAGCGTCGACGCCAGCTCCGGCGAAGCCGGGGCCCGGAGCACGCGGCCGAACACCATGCCCGCACGCCGCACGTCGGCCACATACAGCGGCCGCCCGCGCACGATGTCCTCGCCCTGCTCCATGGCCGGCGCGCGGCCCACGTGGCGGCGCGCGCCGGCGCGGAACGCGCGCAGTTCGGATCGCGGCCGGGCCGTGGCCTGCAGCTGGCCCTGGCCCTGCCCGCGGGCCACCGCCTCGCGCAACACGGCACAAGCCTGGGCCAGCGGCTCGGCGAAGTCGCGGATCGACTCGCTGCCCACGGTGGCGCGCACGCGGGCAATGGTGTGCGACGCATGCAGCCGTGCGTCGACCCGCTCCCACGGCACGTCGAGTTCCTCGCAGGCGACCTGCTTGAGCCCGGTCAGGATGTTCTGGCCCATCTCGACGCGCGGCAAAACCAGCGTGTAGCGACCCTCGGCGTAGCGGATCCAGCCAACCGCGTCGTCGAGTTCGGCCGCCGGCCGTTTCGGGATCACCGGCAGGTTGCAGCCGGGCAGGAAACCGACGCTCAACGTGGCACCGGCGGCCACGGCCAGGAAGCGCCGGCGCGAGACCAGGGCGCGGCTCGCCGGCGTCGCTTCAGGTGCCGCGTCGCCGCCGCGGTCGCGGGCGCGGTCCGTCGTCTTCACGATGCCGCTCCCGGCGCCGCCAACGACCGGATCGCCGCCCGGACCCTGTGCTGGGTGCCGCAGCGGCACAGATGGCCAGCCATGGCCGCGTCGATCTGCGCATCGGTCGGCACCGGCGTGTCGCGCAGCAGCGCGGCAGCCGCCATGATCTGGCCGGCCTGGCAATAACCGCATTGCGGCACCTGGTGCGCCAGCCAGGCGCGCTGCACCGGATGCAAGGCCTCGCCCGACGGCGCCAGCCCCTCGATCGTCGTGACGGCGCGGGCACCGACCGCGGCGACCGGCGTCACGCAACTGCGCACCGGCGCACCGTCGAGCCATACGGTGCAGGCGCCGCACTGGGCCATGCCGCAACCGAATTTGCTGCCGACCAGGCCGAACGATTCGCGCAACACGTGCAGCAGGGTTTCCTGCTGCCATGGCACGGGCACCGTGTGGGGTTGCCGGTTGACGGTGATCTGCATGCGGGCCTCCTTGCGGGTCGGTGACGCGCCGTGATCGACGCAGGGCCCCACCTTAACAAGACCGGCTCTATCCGTATTGAACCAACGCGCCAGTGGTGGTGTCTTGCGCCGGCGATTCCTGCGCCGGCTCCTGCGGCGGCGACCAGGTTGCCCAGTCAGGGCCGAAAAATTCGACCGGATGCTGGGTGCGCTCCGAGCCGTTGCCGCACATCAGCGCATGGGACGGGCAATACCGGTCGCAACCCCAGCAGTTGCGCTCGGGATGCGGCGGATGGATCGGGAAGCGCTTATGGGCCATGGGAACGGATGCAAGATTGCCCTCTCCCCGTGCAAATGGCAGGGGGAAGCAGACCCCGTCAGTCTGCGCGCAAAGGCGGCTGCGTGCCTTGACGCGCATCAGAGTGCGCTCATGCGGCCGCACAGGGGCGGACCACCCGTGCTGTCACGCCGCCCCCGGCGCCGCGACGTCGGCCAGTGTCATGTCGCTGGGCCTGCTGACGCGCAGGTTGACCAGTTTCGGCGCCACCGCCTGCACCCCTGCGACACCGGGCGCGTCGATGGTTTTGCGACCACGCCCCAAGGATTGGGAATGGCGCAACTTCGGGCGGCGGCCAGATGCCGGGATCTGCGGCACCTGTCGGCAATGGTCGGGTGGGTGATGTCATCGTGGCAGCTCCGGCCGGGACGCAGGCCTCCCCTTTTTGGGGGATCGAGCGAGACTTGCTCTTGTCAATGGAAGCCCCTGGAGTTACAAATTGCGACGTCATTTCCGTCGGTTCCAGCCGGTGCCAATTGCCTGTCGGCGCTGCAAAGAACGCAGGTGGAAGTGAGGTACAGATCGATCACCGCTCCCGGCAGCCAGTGGCGTTCTGTCTTGTCGCAATTCTTCCCAGAGAAATGGCGTTCATGAAATTCTTACCGTTCTCGGCTGTCTGCCTGCTTTTCGCAGGCGCCTTTCTCCACACAGGCGTGCGGGGGCAGGATCTGAATTTCCGTACGATTCGCACCGAAGTACATACCATCCCGTTCGACTTCACGTACACGATGAGGGGCAGCTCCCAGATGGTGCTGTCGACTCCGGTTTTTGACAACACGCTCTTTACTTTGGAGGGGATCGATCTGGGTTGGAACTTCGTGACCGACATGTATTGGCAGCAAACGCTGTTCAGGCAGGTGCCTGTCGGGACGCGCTTTGCGGAAGGTGCCGGTTCGATGAGCATTGGAGTCAGCCCCGCGCTGGTGACTTCCGGCTCCATCGATCTTGGCAGGAGCGTCGCTTTGGATTGCATCCCGAACCCCTATGGGGTGTGTTTCGCACATACGGCCAACAACAGCTACAGCTTCAGCGAAAACTCCAGTCGCTCCTTTCGACAGCTCTTCGAGAGCTCTTCACTCGGTGGAGACTTGTTGTTGAGCGCATCCAATGCAAAGCTGCCCGGCACTTTGGGTGACTACACCGGCAGTTATCGCACCCATGGCTCACTGAGCCTGAGCTACATATACGACGATACGACTCCAGCGGAATTCGCGAGAGAGGCACACCGACGCGCCTTGGAGGCTTACCTGCCGACGTTGGGGACCGGCCAGCCGTTTGATCAGGTTGCGTTCTCAAAACTCGTGTATTCGAAGGCCATCGCGATCCGCGAAGAGTTTTCGACCGTCAATGGGCAAAGAACCACATTGAACCAAAATGCGAAAGGTGTGGAATATGTGACGCGTGGGATCAACGGAGCGCTGATCCAGCGTGCCGGCCTAAGTGCAACAAGCGATATCAACGACGTCGCGAACGCCTTCATCACGCTGTCCGCCCCCACGTACGTCGCTCTGAAGATGATTGGCCAGTCACTCGGGGTGGACTATTCAGAACAAGGAGGTGGCAAGGCATCGATAGCAAGACCTCAAGATGCCATATTCGGCATCCAGGGATTCTTGGCCGGGTCCGACGGTGGAACCGTTGAAGGTGCACTGAACTCCATCTATGGACTTGACCTTCAACCGTATCCAGGAATTCCAAAGCCAGATCAGCCTCCACCAACAAAGCGCCAGGAAGGCACTGAAATTCCGTTGCGGCTGAACGACAACGGCCCGCGAATGTCTACGCAAGTCTTCGCCGTGAATGTGACGGATGTGTCGTCGCCGATATTGATTGATCCGCCGAACAACGGAAGAACCCTCTTTGTCTTGAGTGGCAGTTTTTTCGCGACGGTGAAGCTGCTAACGCCCGACGGTATGGATCTGGCGTTTCATCTAGAGACGCGAGATCGGCATTTCGACGTGTTGGCCGGTCAGACGTTTGATTTCGGCATGCACTCACTCGGCGAGGACGTCGACTGGTTTTTCGTGTCCGGCATCGACGCTTCCGTTGCCGAGTTTGACGCTTTGTTGACCTTTACGAAGACCGGCGCCATCAATCTGGCCAGCATCGACGTGTCCGCGGTACCGGAGCCGGCGACTTACGCAATGCTGTTCGCCGGGCTTGTCCTGGTCCTCGGCGCCGGCGCTCGTCGACGGACGACGACTGATACCTCCGTATGCCGAAGTGTCAATGGTCAACACCACACGGCGCCGCTGGAGCCGGCCTGTTGGTAACACCGTCCTAAATGGGTCATGCGGGCTTCGACCAAGCCGACGCCACGCAGGAAGGCGACGTAACGGGGCATGGCGGCGGCTCGGCTTGCCAAATGAGGATGGGCGCCGCCGCAGGCTCAGCCGCGACGGGATGCAACATCCCCCCCGCGGAACAAGGGATTGAGTTCGCGCCCCGGCGACGCGACGAAAGCGTCGAAGCGCCCTTCGGTGGCGATCTGCCGCGCGGCGTCCATGAACGCATGCCATGCGGCACCTGCCAGCGCACCTCCCACACTGACCCGCCGCACCCCCAAAGCGGCGATGTCGGCCAGCGTCATGTCGCTGGCCCAGCCAACCAGCAGGTTGACCGGTTTCGGCGCCACCGCCCGCACCACGGCGACGATCTGCTCGCGGCTGCGCAGGCCCGGCGCATACAGGCAGTCCGCGCCGGCCTGGGCATAAGCCTTGAGCCGCGCGACCACCTCGTCGATGTCGCCCTGACCGACCAGCAAACATTCGGCCCGCCCCACCAGCACCACGTCGCCACCGGCCGCGTCGATGGCCTTGCGCGCTGCACGCAAACGCGCGACAGCCGCATCCAGCGAATACAGCGGCGCGGCCGCATCCCCGGTCGAGTCCTCGATCGACAGGCCGGCCACACCGGTCTCGATCGCCAGCCGCACGTTGTCGGCCACCCCTTGCGGATCGGCCGCGAAGCCGCCTTCGAAATCGGCATTGATCGGCACGTCCACCGCCTCGACCAACTCGCGCAGATGGCCCAGCACCGCATCACGCGACACGCCGTTGTCGGCCAGGCCCTTCGACCACGCAAAGCCGGCACTGGTGGACGCCAGCGCCTGGAAACCCAGGCTTTGCAGGTAACGGGCGCTGCCCACGTCCCAGGGATTGGGGATGGCGAAGCAGCCGGCGGCGTGGAGCTGCTGGAAGTTGCGGCGTTTGTCGGAGATGGTGGGGTGGTGGGTGGGGGGCATGGGAGGGCTTTGGCTGGTGGCGTGGTTGCACTGTCGATGAATCCGGCAACGGGGCTGACCGGAGCTTGTTTTTATACCTTGGGCCGTCCAATTGCAAGGTATGGAGCCGACCCTCCCCGGGGGTGTCTGAATTCTTGTGTTTGAGGACCATTTTGAGACTTGTCCACCGCGGCGGGCGTCGCTTGCGAGGAACGAGCGACGCGGTGGACAAGTTGGAGCCACACCTTACGTGGCCGCTTCCTGAAACGATCCTCGCAGAGGATCGCAAATTGGTTCATTGCCTCCTTTCAATCCCAAGCAGCCTTGCCCCAGTCGGCCGTGATGTTGCGCAGTGCCAGCCAGATCAGCTTGTTGGCGACATCGTCACTGGGGAAGTGCCCGCGCGTCTTGATGATCTTGCGCAGCCTGTCGTTGATGCTCTCGATGACGTTGGTCGTGTAGATCACCCGGCGGATATGCGGCGAGGATGCGAAGAACGCAATCACGTGGCTTCAGGCCCGGCGCCCAGCGGCCACGACGGTTGGGATCCTCTTGCCCCAGGGTCCGGATTCGAAGGCGTCGAGTTCGGCCTGTGCGGCTTCCCCGCTGGATGCTGCGTAAATGGGCTTGATGGCCGCGGCCAACAACTTCCGGTCCTCCCAACTGGCGTAGTCCAACGAATTTCGAATCAGGCGCGCGATGCAGGTCTGCAGCGTGGCGCTTGGGTATACGGCCGCCAGCGCCTCGGACATGCCTTTGAGGCTGTCGGTGACGGCGATCAGGATATCGTTGACGCCCCGGGCCCTGAGGTCGTTGAAAACCTTCATCCAGAACCTGGCACCCTTGGTGCTCTCGATCCACAGGCCCAGAATGTCCCGGCTGCCGTCGGGCCGCACGCCCAGCGCCAGGTCAATCGCCTTGTCGCGCACGGGCCCCCGCGTCGACTCCCAAGTCGCGTCCGACAAACCGCTGCATGGCACTTCACGCGATTTGGTCCGCAGCCGCCAGGATCAAGACGAGAACCCACCTGCTGACCGAGCGTGGGACCCGCCGCCTTCACGATTGAAGCGATGGCAGGAAATCCTCGTTGAACACGTCACCCGGTACGAATCCGCGCTCCGCCAAGAGGATTCGCGCCGCGGCCACCATGGAAGGAGGGCCACACAAATAGGCTCGCGCGCCCAACGAAGCCAAGCCAGCGAGGTCCTCCAATGCAAGAGCATCGACAACTGTCCCGGTCACGCCGGTCCATCCCTCGGGAGGCTGCGTGAGCGACATACGCAAACTCAGGCGCGGGAATTCCTGAAGCAGCTCTTTCATTCCTGCTGGCCAACACAGGTCGGTGGCAGCATTCGCACCGAAGCACAAGATGATCTCGCGGTTGATGCGGCCCGCGTGCCTGAGGGCCGATAACATTGCAAGGAACGGCGCCAGGCCTGTTCCGCCGGCTACCCAGATAAGGGGCGCATCGCCATCCCGAAGATAGAAGCTGCCATAGGGGCCACGGACGGTCAGCTTCGAGCCAGGCTCCAGTTGTGCAAGTCGGGAGCTCATGGTGCCGCCGGGAATGAGCCTGACCAGAAACGCCATCTCCGGCCAGTCGGCCGTCGAAGTGGTCATCGAATAGCTGCGCTCTTCACTGCTGCCCGCAACTCCCACCCTCACGTATTGTCCAGCCAGATGCTCGAACTTGCTGTGTGCACCAAGCCGACACGTAACGGTGATCGCACAGGGCCCTGCTTCTTGCACGGACACCACCTCCACAGTCTTTTGCTTCACCGGGAGCAAGGACGCTCGCGTGTATGGTGCGACCAATTGCAGATGACCATCTGCCATGCCCTGGCAAGGCAAGACAGCGCCTTCCGCCTCCTGACCCGCGGTCAGGGTGAGTTTTTCACGGTTCGCATAGTGAACGCTGCCAAGGCGCAACTGCAGCTTGCAAGTCTGGCATTGCCCTTGCTTGCAATCGTAGGCCAAACGCACACCGGCGGTGGTAGCGGACTGCAAGATGGTCTGACCTTCCCTCGCGTCAATAAGCGTCCGCTCGCCGTCGGAAAATTCGATCTGGATCTGATGATTCATTGCACCTCTACCTTGAATGCTGAAGAAACGAGCGCAAGCGGCTCGATTGCGGATTGGCCATCACCTCTGCGGGCGGCCCTTGCTCCACAATGACGCCGTCCTCCATGAAGACGACCTGATCGGACACATCGCGTGCAAATTCCATTTCATGCGTGACAACCATCATGGTCATGCCTTCGTCCGCCAGTTCACGCATTACGCTCAACACTTCACGCGAGCGCTCCGGGTCAAGTGCGGACGTGACTTCATCGAAAAGCATCACCTCAGGCTGCATACACAGCGCTCTTGCAATGGCCACACGTTGTTGCTGCCCGCCGGACAGGAACGCGGGATACGCGTCCGCTTTGTCGGAGAGGCCGACCTTCCTCAAAAGCGCATGGGCCTTGGCATGTGCGCGATCACGCGGCCACTTGAGCACGCGGATCGGCGCAAGCATCAGGTTCTCCATCACGGATAGATGACCAAATAGGTTGAACGCCTGGTAAACAATACCCACACGTGCGCGAAGAGCGGATAAATCCTTGTCTGATTGCCGCTTTCGGGTCGTGCAGTCGACGAACCCGACGGCTTTGCCTCCGATCTCGATGCAACCCGCGTCATAAGGTTCAATGAAATTGATGCAACGGAGCACCGTGGACTTGCCTGAGCCACTAGGCCCAAGCAGGCTGGTGACCTGGCCGGGAGCTACATCGAAGCTGACACCCTTGATAACCTCGGTGTGGCCAAAGGACTTGCGCAGGTCGCGCACGCGAATGGCGCTCACGACGGCTCTCTCCGGGCCGCAGCAGCGCGAGCTTCGAGGCGTTCGGCAAGCTTACCGAGCGGATAACACATGGCGTAATACATGAGCATGACGGTGAACATTACTTGGAAGGGGGCCAGCGTGCGTTCCGTCACTTCGCGCGCGGCGAATGACAGCTCCCATACCCCCACGATGGACACAAAGGCGGTGCACTTGATGAGGTGCACCGCGGTGTTGAGCAGAAGCGGCGCGGCAATGGTCGCGGCCTGCGGCGCCACCACATGGACCAGAGTCTGGAGACCACTCATACCCAGGCTTACAGCCGAGCGCACCTGTTCGTGTCCGACGGCAGCAATGGCGCCGCGTACATTCTCGAGCACGAGCGACGTGCCATACAAGACGAGCGCGGCGAGCACCGTGAGCGTGTCGGACAGGCGCACGCCGGTCTGAGGCAATAGAAAGTAGGCCAGGAAGATGAAGATCAGCACCGGGACGCCGCGCACGAAGTTCACGTATAGCGCGAGCGCCCATCGCAGCGGCGCGTTGCGCCCGGAAGCAACTGCGCCCAACAATACTCCGGCGAGAAGTGAGAGCGCTATGGTGCCGAAAGCCAACAGAGCCGTCTGGCCCCAGCCTTTCATCAGATATGGCAGCGACGCAAGCATATCAACCTCCGAATCGGCGTTGTAGCCGTGATTCCAGGATGCGCACGCCGAATCCGAGCACCATTGTGGCGGTCAGAAAAGTCAGCGCAGCGATGGCGAACAGAGGCACGGCATTGCCGCTCTGCTCTGACAAGGCCTTCACCGTGAGCGTGGTCTCCATGATGCCGATCGCCGACACAATCGTGGTGTCCTTTAGCAGCAGAATCCCCTGGTTCGCAAGCGATGGCATGGACTTGATGAATGCCTGCGGCAGCATCACGTGCCCAAGGGTCTGCATGCGGGTCAGCCCCAGGCCCAGGCCCGCATCGACCTGACGCGAATCGACGCTCCCAAGGCCGGATCGCAGTATCTCGCTTGCGTAGCACCCTTGTTGCAGTCCGATGGCGAGCGCGCCGCACCAGAAGGCGCTCAGGTCGATTCCTATCAATGGCAAACCGAAATAGAAGAGGTACAGCTGCACCAGCACAGGCGTATAGCGAAGAAAGTTGACAAACGCCGAAGTGACTGCGACCGCGGGGCGCCCCAGTGCCTGTTGAAGCGCCGTCAGCGCCAGCGCGACGATACCGGCAACCAGGAGTGCCCCCGCGGCGACCTGCACAGTAATCCAGAAGCCAAGCCCGATTGCGGGTAGCACGCGCTCGAGATAGGACCAGGAGATGCTCAACATGGATCAGGGAGATACGCGATCGGGCCGCGAGCCGAACCACTTCTCGTGAATTGCGGCGTAGTCGGTGTAGAGCGCCCCGCCGCGCATCGCCGCGACGATCTGGTCCATCACTAGCCACAACCGAAAGTCTCCTTGCTTCATGAAGATGGCGTTGTACGTTCTGTCGCTCAAGAGGTCCGAAAGCACGCGCAACTCCTGATTCTGCGCGGCGTACCAGCGGGCAACAGGCAGATCAGCCTGCACGATATCGACACGCTTGGACTGCAGAGCAAGCATGAGCGGCGTATAGCCGTCGAATGTGACTGGCTGGGCCTTCGGGTAATAGCGCTGATGGCGCTCCTGCTGCTGCGGATTGGACACAAGGCCAGCCTTGTAACGGGCATCGTTCAGGTCATTTATCGTCTTTATCGGTGAGTCCTTGCGCACTAGCACCGCCGTACCGCTGTCGATGTAAGGTCGTGTGAAGGCGACGCTCAGCAGCCGCTCCGGGTAGACCGTCGTCACCTGGATGCCAATATCGATCTTTCCGCTCTGCACGTTCGGAAACCGCGCCGAGAACGATTGACGCACGAGTTCCACCTTGCTCTCGTCCTTGAACAGTGCCTTCGCGACAAGCTTGGCGAGGTCGATCTCGAAGCCGACCAGATTGCCCTTTTCGTCAATGGAACCGAACGGCGGCGATTCGCTGGTGACGCCCACAACAATGGTGCCGCGCTTGACGATCTCGTCCAGACGCGAGCTAGCCTCCTGGGCATGTGTGATTGTTACGGACGTAGCCATCGCGATAACGCCGCCGGCGACAGCGTGGCGTCGCAGCATGCCAAGGCAACGCTTGATGGAATGGAGAAGCAGGCTCATTGAGGTCATGGCGTCTATCCTTTCGTCGGAAGTTGCTCGGGTGAAGGGGTCCAGTCGGTGCCAGGCCAACGTTCATTGATTTCCTGGGCTTGCTGGGGAAGCGTGAACCGCTCCCACATGAAGCCGTTGTCGTCGGTCTCGACAGTGAACTCGGAACTCGTGGTGTCCTCGAAGCCGAGGTGGCGCAACTTGCCTGCCTGCCCAGGTATCTCCGAGATGGAGAGGTTCAGGCAGCCGACCAGGAACAGCGCATACTCCCCTCCGGCTACCACGACGGGTGGGGCACCTAGACGTTCGGTAAATTCCTCGATTGCGGCTTCGAGGTCTTGCACCGCCAATGCGACGTGCATCCTCGCGATTTCGGGCTTTTTCATGCAGTTTTCTCCTTGGTATTGCGGCAATGGGTGATCGACTCGCGCAGGGCGGCAATAGTGGCGCCCCAGTTCTTGCTATCCATTTGCACAGGGCTCATCAGGCCGATACGCACAGACCTCCCGGCTAGTGCACCCACGTTGCCGATGACGAAGATGCCGTGCTGCTGCTCCAGGCGAGCACGCAGCCGCGCCTCATCGACGTCCGCCGGGAGCTGCAAGGCCATGACAGTTGTCGAGAGCTTCCCCGCCTCTTGTCCAGGAGGGATGACGTGGTCGGTAACGAACGAAAGGCCCGCAGCGCGAACTTCGCGGCGGAACTCGGCTGCGCAGCTCATGGAATAGGACTCCCAATGAGCCAGACTTGGCGTGAGTCGCTCGTACAGCGCCGCATTCAGTCCCAGCAACAAGGGTGCCGAATGGGTGTAGCTTGGGGCAGTTCCTGGCTGAAGGCACCGCTCGAAAAGCGTGGGGAGACGACTCATTGCCGAACCGCCCGTGCAAGCGTTGACCTCACGCGCATACTCCATCGCAGCCTCAGACAATGCAATCAATGCAAGCCCTGGTGGCCCGCCCAGCGTCTTGTGTGAACCCGTAGCACACACGTCGAGGCCCCAATCGTCCATGGGAGCCGGCATGCAGCCGACTGAACATGCTGTGTCGATGAACGACAACGCACCCACGCTGCGAGCGGCGGCTGCGATCGCCTGGACATCGTTCACAACTCCCGTATTAGTCTCCACATGAACGGCCACGACAAGCTTGGGACGAGCGTTGTCGCCGAACGCCACCTTGAGCCTTTCGATATCGAACGGCAAGTAAGGGGAGGACTCCACGCGCACAACCCGCGGGGTGAACTCAGCGACATTGCGGGCCAAGTATTCTCCCCAGAAGCCATTGCACAACACCATGACTGTGTCGTCTGGCTGGATTAGATTGCGCAGACAAAGCTCTAGACCGGTACGGATCGAGCCATGAACGGCAAGCACAGGCTGCTGCGTCCGAAACACCTGCGACAACATCTCGGTGACTTGCGCGTGCACGTTCCAGAATTGGTTCGAGTGCGACGAAATATGCCCGTCAAGCGGCGCACGCAGCACGGAGTCGCTCAAATGGACAGGCCCGGTAGACATGTTAAGGACACTGTAGGGAAAGCGCTGCCGCAGCGATGTCGATTGCGAATGGCGATCATCCCGTACACCCCATTTAGCACTCATATAAAACTCCTCTATGTGCGCCTAATATATGCGCACATTAAATGAATGTCCATAGCATTCGCAAAATTATTTTTCCGCAAGAAAGTTATCAAGCGGGCATATAATGTTTGGCATGACGTTTGAAATGTTTGGCATCCCGCAGGCCGTTCGATGAACCTGAATCAATTCCGGCTCAGCCGTGCGACCTCGGGGATTCCCCTCTACCAACAACTCGAGAGGATGGTGATCGAGGCTGTGGAAGCCGGCAAGCTTTCTCCGAGCGATCGCATGCCGTCTGTTCGCGAGTTGGCCGCGCACCTGGGCGTCAATGCAGTGACCGTGTCTAAGGCCTATCGCGAACTTGCGCGGCAAGGCATTGTCGGTGGGCGTGGCCGGGGTGGCACCATCGTGCTCGCGCGTCCGTCGCCGGCTGCCGCTCCTGTCACCGCCAACGAGTTGCCGGACGTTCCGGCGGCGGCCCTGGTATCGGGCAATCGCGCGTTCCAGTACATGTTGCGCGCCGCGCATGGTGCCGGGGTGATCTCGCTGACCAAGGCCTACGCCTCCCCAGAGGCGGTCATGTCCGACGACCTGCGCGGCACGCTCCTGGAATTCGCAGCGGCACGGATAGGCCCCGAGATGTTCGAGTACACGGGTGCCGAAGGCAGCGACGAACTGCGGCGAATTCTTGCCGCCTATTTCACCGTGCAAGGCATCACCTGCAACGAGACCGAGGTGGTTGTGACCAATGGCGCGCAACAGGCCCTCGACATCGTGGCGCGTGCCTCTCTCTCACCGGGAGACACATTGTTGATGGAGCGACCCACGTATTTCGGTATGCTCGACTTCGCGCGCTCCCTTCGCGTCAACACGGTTGGCGTCGCGATGGAACCGGACGGCATCTCGATCGAGGACCTCGCGCAAGCTCTGCAGCGCACCAAGTCGCGCGCCCTTTACGTGATGCCGAACTTCCAGAACCCCAGCGGCGTGACGATGAGCTTGGCCAAGCGTAACGCGGTACTGGAGCTATGTGGCCAGCACGGCGTTTTGCTGATTGAAGATGACTATGCGCCAGAACTGCGCTTTCGCGGCAAACCCCTGCCATCGCTCTACGCACTCGCCCGCGGTACGACAGCGCAGCCCCTGGTCTGCCATGTGCGCAGTTTCAACAAGTCGCTCTTGCCTGGCGTGCGCCTGGGTGCCTTGATCGCGCCCGGCGCATTGCGGGAAGGCTTCGTAGCCGCACGTGGCTTGAGTGATCTGCACACATCCAACCTCGTGCAGGCCTTTGCGACGGAGTTCTTTCTGCGATGCGACCCAGCCACCGTGGTAAAGCGCCTCTCCCAGTACTACGCAGCGCGGCAGTCGGCCTTCTTCGAAGCGCTGCGTGCCCATATGCCACATGAGGTCGTGCTTGCCCGGCCCGACGGCGGCCTCAACGTATGGCTCCGGCTGCCACGAGGACTCGAGGCGGGGGCACTTTTCTACTCCGCGATGGCAAACCGTGTGTCGTACCTTGCAGGCGATCTCTTCTACACGGACCAACCCGATCACAGCACCCTTCGACTTAGCTTCGGTTCGGGCTCTGCTGAAGAACTGGTCGAAGGCGCGTTGCGACTAGGCTCCACAGTGAAGGAACAGTTGTCGCGTATCGGTGGTCGGGTCTCGATGGTGGTCTGAATTTCACACCACCTTCGAGGCGATCCGAAAAGCCCGGGAGAGCCGACGTACACCCTCGCGAATCTGGTCGACGTCCGTCGCAGCAAACGACAGCCGCATGCAACCTGCCTTAGGCACAACGGGAAAAAATGCCGCGCCCGGCACGAAGAGCACGCCCTGGTTCACCGCAGCCTCAAAAAGACTCTGAGCATTCAGCGGATCGGCGCTTTCGAGCCACAGGAACATGCCTCCCTCTGGCCGTTCAAAATGAACCTGCCCCCCCAGTTCAAGCATCAGACTATCGGCCATGGTGTCGGCACGGCGCTTGTATTCGTCGCGCGAAGACCTAACTGTCGGCGCGTAACGGCCACTGCGGAGGTAGTCCGCCGCAATGGCCTGTGTGATCGGCGAAGTGCACAAGTCCACCGTCTGCTTGGCCACGGTACAGCGTCTCACGATGTCTGGCGGGGCCACCATCCATCCCACACGCAGCGCAGGCGCCACGGTCTTCGAAAGGCTCGCAAGGTAGATGACCGGGTTGTCAGCGCCGCATAGACGATGCCCATGCACATGCAAAGGCTCGCATCGATCACCGGTGAACACGAACTCGCCGTACGGATCGTCCTCTATGATCAGGAAACCGTGCTTCCGCGCAAGTTCCACAAGCTCGGCGCGCCGCGACGGACGCATCAATGTGCCCCGCGGATTGGAAAATGCCGGCACCGTGTACAGCAGCTTGGGTCTGGACGACGGCGGGAGCGCGTCCACGATGCGCGCGAGTTCCGTTGTCATCAGGCCATGCGCGTCCATCGGGACTTCCACCATCTCCGCGCCGGCCATGCGAAGCGCCTGAATGGCCGCAGGATAGGCGGGCGTTTCCACCAGAACGGTATCTCCAGCCTGCACAAAGAGACGCACGAGTAAATCGAAGGCTTGTTGCGAACCGGTAGTGACGAGGAGATCCTGTTCCGTCGCGGTGATGCCGCGGGACGCGCAAAGCAAAAGCAATTGCTCCTTCAGGTCTGGGGTGCCTTCCGTCGCTCCGTACTGTAGCGGTCCCGCCCCCAGCGCCAGCGCACGCTGGGCAGACGTGCGCAAGCCATGGGCGTCAAGCAACGAGAGCGAAGGATAACCACCGGCGAGGGAGATCATATCGGGGCGCGCAAGGTAGGGGAAAAGTTCACGAATCGGTGATCCCGCCGGATTGACGAACGCGGGGACGAAGAGATCAAGATTCATGCCGCCTCCCGTGGGCCAAAGTCCGCACCGCCCCAAACGCGCGCAGGATCCATCAGCGATTGAAGGCGCCCGGCGATGCGAAGTGTCCTAGGCGGTGTGTGCACCCGGTAAAAGGCGATGTTGTGGGGCCCGATGCCGTGTTCGGCACTGAAGCTTCCGTCGAAGTCGTTGACGACCATATCGTAGATTACGTCGCGCACTTCGCGCACGACACTTGCGTCGTAAGCGGGCGAAGCCGCAGCAGGCCAGGCCAGATTGAAGTGCAGCCCGCCGTCGGCAATGTGGCCAAAGTCAACCACGGCGAGGTGTGGCCAGCGCTCGTGTATCAAAGCCGAGGCATTGGCCCGGAACGCCATGAGCTTCGAGCGCGGCAAGCACACATCGAACGTGATGGGATGACCGAGGAGGCGCGTCGCTTCGCCGATGCCGTGGCGCAGTCGCCAGAGATCATCGCTGCGGCCGAGCACGGCGTCGGCGACACTACCGCCGAATCGCTCTTCTAGAAAATCGCCCAGCAACTTTGACAGGTTCAGGCCCGTCGCGGCTGTCGTCGCGCGCGATTGCAACTCGACCAGAATGGCAAAGGGTGGCACCGTATCGCCCTGAAACGGGTTACGCAATGTTGGGACGTGACCCACCGCGGCTTGAATAGCAGCCCGCGACAGCCCTTCGAACGCGGCGAGAAAGTCGCCGAGCTCGGATTCAAAATCCTCAAGCAACTTCAACACCGCCTCGTCCGATGAAGGAGTGATAAGTGCGGTTGCAGTTTGCTGTGCCATATGATGCACTTCGAAAGTCGCCCGCGTCACGACTCCTACAGCGCCGGCGGTCCCGACGAAGAGCTGTTTCAGGTCGAACCCCGTGTTGTCCTTGCGCAGGGCTTTACCGAACCTGACGATCTCGCCGGGCGGATCAAACAACACGGCTTCTACGGCGAGCAGATGACGCCGCGCGTCACCCCAGCGGATCAACCGCGCGCCACCTGTGTTCGCAGCAACCATACCGCCGACAGAGGGATCGGCGCCGAGGTCTATTGGCAGACACAGTCCATGAAGCGCGAGAGCGGCATTGAGCTCATGCAGCAGAACACCGGCATCGGCGGTAATAGTGCGATTTGCAGCGTCGACCTCGCAGTGGCTGCGCATTCGACCCAACGACAAAACGACTTGAGCTCCAGTGTCGTCCGGTGAACTTGCGCCGACCAGCCCCGTGTTGGCACCCTGCGGTATGACTTGCACGCGTTCTCGGGCACATTGGACAATCACCCGTGCAAGCTGCTCCGCACTCGACGGACGGACTACGCACAGTGCCCGTCCGCAACCGTACCGCGCGCCTTTCAGGTAAGGCGCCATATCCTCCTCTTCGACAATGCCTTCCTTGCCGACGATGGCTTGTAGGGCGCTCGCAATGGAAGTGCCGAGCCTCGCATGTGCCGCGACCAGCGATGCACGCTCTTCTTCTTCGTACAGGCGCATTTCATCCAATACCTCCGCGCCTAACGCTGCTTCAAACGTGCTTTTGGCCCATCGGCCTGCCAGATGCTTCTGCGCTGTCCCACCGAGGTTGGACTGGAAAATCCCAGCCGCGCTTACCGGCAGAAAGTCTTCATAGGTGATGGGGTCGGCCGTTAGCTCGCCGCCGTCCGTCAACGAATAGCGGAAGAATCCCAAGCCCTCACGCCGAAGCGTCTCCAAGTCATCCGGAAATGACTCGAAAGCCTTCGCCAACCGATTCGGATAACTCGTGCTGCCGGCCTCAGCCCTCGTATCAAGCGCTTTTGCGAGCAATGCGTCGTACAGCATACGGCCCTTGCGCGTGAGCGCGATGCCACGTTGTTCGATCTCTCCGAAACGCGCCGTGTGCGCGCCCTCCTCTCCTGCGAACTGCACGTCTTCCTCCAATGCCTTGAAACTGGTCTGTCTCAGGAGGATGGGAACCTTCCGCCGTGGTGGCCCTTCGATCGTTTCCTTGGCGCAAACTCCACGCCGCAACATTTCGGCCTGCGCCGCATCGATGTCCAGTGTCCGCGGCGTGAGATGGTTGATATGCGGGCCTCGGAAGCAAACAACGTCGGCCACTAGCCTGTGCGCATCATGCATGCGCTGGTAGGTGCTGCGCGTGACACTCGCTTCGCCGTGCCAGCGAAACGTCTTGATCGCTTCGGCTACAAAATCTTGTGCTCGCGCCGCATCAAGTCCACCTTCCGCTTCGTGCACGTCAATCAGCGAGAGGACGCGTTGCGTGAAGATCTCGCGCTTGGAGAGGATCTGCGCAGCCGTCTCGCGAAGGTCGTCGTCGTCGATCAATTCGAGCCGCAAGAGAGACGTGAATACCCGAAAGGGACTACGCGCCAGAGCCTCGGGACTGATCGGCCTAAAGGCCGTCGAATGGACTGGAACGCCTGCGACGGACAAGTCATAGTACCCGACCGGAACCATGCCCATGACCGCGAACAGCCTGCGCAGGTTCGATAGTTCGCGGGCAGTTCCGACCCGAATGGCGCCGTGCCGTTCGACCCCCAGCCGTGGGCTTTCCCCCTTGGCATCAACGCGCTGCTTCGGTAGTGGTTCACGTGCGAGTACGGACTCATTCACCTGCCTGACGATGTCCAGCAGTGTCCCGTAGAGCGGAGTTTCACGGCGATACATTTCGGACAAGGCGGTGGAGAACAGGTTTCGAATCTCGTCGGTGGACACGAAGGCGGTTGTCTTCACTGGATCATTCCCATTCATCATCATTGACTTGGTGAATTTTCGCGGTCCGACCAACGCGAAGCAAACGATATTCTCACCTGATGTCATTCCGAAATAGAATGATCCATGACCACACTGCAGCGCCGCTTCCTGCCGCCCATTCATGTGTTGTGCGCCTTCGAATCGGCGGCACGACACCAGAGCTTTACCGCGGCAGCGGCGGAACTGTGCCTCACACAAAGCGCGATCAGCCGCCAGGTTCGCGCGCTGGAAGAACAGATCGGCTCGGCGCTCTTCATACGCGAGCGCCAGACCGTGCGCCTGACGACCGCAGGCGAGGCCTATGCCGAGGAAGTACGTGCGACACTGCGCCGCCTCGCAACGGCCACCCTGGGTTTTCGGGCCAACCCAAAGGGGGGTCTGCTCAACGTGGCGATCCTTCCCACCTTCGGTACGCGTTGGCTCGCACCTCGCCTGCCGGCCTTCATGATCGAGCATCCCGGTGTGACATTGAACCTCACCACGCGACTGGCGCCATTCGACTTTCAATCTGATCAGGTGGACGCAGCAATCCACTTCGGCCAACCCGATTGGCCGCACGCACGGTTCGACTTCCTGATGAAGGAGACGGTAGTACCGGCCTGCAGCGCGGCGTTCATGAAGGCTTATCGGATCTCGCAGCCGCGGCACCTGCTGAAGGCGCCGCTGCTGCACCTTGAAAGCCGGCCGCAGGCATGGCGGCAGTGGTTCATGGCGATGGGGGTGCCAAGTGGCGAAGTACCGGGGATGCTGGTTGACCAATTCGCAGTAGCGACGCAGGCCGCAATCGCCGGACTGGGTGTTGCCCTACTGCCGCGCTTCCTCATTGACAGCGAACTTGCTCGAGGCGATCTTGTCGTAGCCGTCGACCTGCAGATGGAAAGCGAGGATGACTACTACCTTGCGTGGCCGATCGCGCGCGAAAGCTACCCACCACTGCAGGCGTTCCGCCAGTGGATTCGACAAGAGGCCCTTGCATCGAAGGAGGTCGGCGACAACCAGAGATAGCCTGGACCGGGTCTCATTCCTGGCGCAGGCCTTGGGAGATCGCTAGTGACCATGCGGGCCTGACCAGCAAATGCGAACTCGCCATCTCAAGCTCAATTCGGAGTATGCCGAACGTCATCAACACCACATTGTCCATCGTGGCAATTGCGGCGACCGACCATATCGATGGGACTGCGACTACCCCGGGCTTGGGCGGATTCCTCATCGGTGACCCCTTGGCGCCAGAATTGCCGCGAACGTTATCGGCACAGTGCTTCGCGCGGCGGTGATGGCAACCTGCACCGCACGAATCGCAGCTTTTCGCGTCAGAGCTGAATCTCCCAGGCCGTACGTGCTGCACGCGTGACCGACAGACGGCGGGCGTCGCTTGCGACGAACGACCAGCGCGGCAGGCAAGTTTGAGCCACATCTGAAGTGACTGCCTTCGTGAATCGATCTCCATAGAGGATCGCAAACTGATTCGTCGCTTCCTTCTTGCTGTGAGCCGCCGCCGCCGACCAGCGGCAGCAGCGTCCGTTTGCGCAGCCGAGCCAAGCTGACGTCGAATATCGCGCTAACCCGGCCACTGATGACGACACCGGCTTCACATTCCTGCTCCATCATCAGGCTGCGCGCGTCGTCCATGCCGCAGGGAATAACCACGGTCGTCGACCAGACAAGACCAGACCGGTTTCATCCGGTCCGACATGGTGTCGGCCGGACGAATGCTGACGCCCAGTGGTCGGGAGTGGCCCGGTGCCGCAACTCAATGGGCCTCATGCGTCGTCACGCGTTAGCAGCAAATCCCAATATTGGAGGTCGATGCCAGGATTAGCCGCCCCGATGACGGAAAGCGCAAGCTCTCTCTCCTCTTCCGTCATCGGGTTGCGTTCAAGTGCCACCGGGTTCTCGCGGCCGCGGGACGTCTGCGCAAGCACATTGAGGGCCGCATCGAGTGCCGCGAGCGAAGTCGCGACGGGATAAGGATCCCACTGGCCGAGACCGTGCCGGGCCGTGAGCACCGCCAGCGCCTTGCTCGATGTGTCCAGTATCAGTGGATCACCACCACTGGTCTCCTCGCCTATGGCCAGCCAGGTCGACCTCCAGTATCCAGGAGCGTCGGAACACAGGTTCGTGCCGTCCAACGACATCGAATAGCCGATCTGGAACGCTTCGAGCTCAACAAGTGTTGCAAGACGAACGCCGCCGAAGCCAAGCGAGATTTCGTCAAATCGCAACGCAGCTCGCCAATGCCGGAAGCTCGCGGGAACCAGGGTCATGACGTCCGACGGAGCCGTTCAACAACCCGCCGCCCCGACCCCAAGCGTCGGGATGGCGCAAAGCCGGCAGCATGCAGGTGTTGCCGCCCGCGGCCACCAGCCGCCAAGCCAGGTCGGTTACAGGTCACAGGAATTCCCTATGACTCACCCCGCCCCGTCCGCCGGAGCACGCCCGAACACCACCGCGTCGCGCACCGGCGGCGGCGCCTGTGCCTGCAGCTGCCGGTCGGGCGCGGCGCTCAGGGCGTCGTTGATGGTCGAGAAGGCCTGGCGGAACGCGATGAAGGTGGTGGCTTCGAAGATCTCGCGGTCGTCAAGGCCGGCATCGCGCAGCCGCTGCACATCGCCGGCGGTGGTGCCGTTCGGGTCGCGGGTCACGGCGCGGGCCCATGAGGCCAGTGCGGTCTCGCGCTGCGACAGGGCCGACACCGGCTCGCCCCGCAGCAAGGCACCGGCATCGTGTGCGTCGGGCAGCTGCGCGGCCAAGCGGCTGCCCCAGGCCAATGCGCAGTAGGCGTCGCCCAGTTCCGCCGCGGTGGCGCACACCAGCACCGCGCGTTCGCGCGGCGACAACGCGGACCGGATCGCCAGCTGGTCGCGCAATGCCGAGAAGCCGGTGCAGACATCGGGGCGCCAGGCCCACAGGCGGCTCAGGTTCATGACGAAGCCGACGTCGTCCCGGTCGGACAGGAACAGTTGTTCGGCTTCGGCGGAGGCAGGCGGCTCGTGCAGGAACATCACGCTGACATCCTTTCTTTCCTTTGACGGAAGGCTCTCCGACACACGGAGACAGGCACGCGCCGCAACGGTTCGACGCGATCTTCGGGCGTGCGGGTCATCTGGCGATGAGTGCATCTTGCCGCGCCGGACCGGCCCGGTCAATCCGCGCGCACGACCACACCGCCCAGTCCCAGGCCCGGGCCCGCGACGAAACGTCATGCAGCGGCGACGGGTACCAACCCCAACCCCCGCAACCGCCCCTCGAGCTCCCCCACATTCCCCCACGGCAGGATCGGCGCATTGTTGCGCTCGTCCGGCGGATTCGCCAACAGCCCGTCGGACCAGCCGCCGCAGCCGACCAGTGGCAGCAGCGGGCGCCGATGCAGCCAGGCCAGGCAGACCTCGGATATCGTGCCGGCGCGTCCGCCGATGACGATGCAGGCATCTCCCGCCAGCGCCATCATCAGGTTGCGCGCGTCGCCCATGCCGCAGGGGATGACCACGGTGGCGGGCCAGTCCGGCTCCGGCATGGTGTCGGCCGGAAGGATGCTGACGACCAGGCCGCCGGTGTCCAGCGCGCATTGCGCCGCATGGCGCGTCGCCGGGCTGCCGCAGCCGCTCACGACGGTGATGCCGAGCCGGGCCAGCCGCTCCCCGGCCTGGCCGGCTCGTTCGTAGGCTTCGGAGCCGGGTTCGGCGCTGCCGAGCACGCAGACCTGGCGGCGTCGCGATGGTGATGTCATGGCAAGCGGCTCCTTCGATGGTGGATGGTTTCCGGCGATGCGCGTGCGGGTCGCGCAATGCGATGGCGACCGGCGTGCCGATTGTGCAGCGTCTGCCCGCGCCCTCGCCCTCGCCTTTGCCTGCGCTCTCCCCTGCACCGGCCCCGACCAGGTGCCGCGGCGCCACGGGCCCGGCAGCTCCGGGTGAGCGTCCTAGAATCGCCTTTTGACATCACCCCCTTGCCGACCATGAAACAACTGCGCATGTTGTATGTGGAGGACAACGACGAACTGCGGGAAACCTTCCAGGAGATGCTGGAAGACGACCAGCGCGAGGTGGTGGCCTGCGCCACCGCCGAGGAGGCACTGGTGCTGTGGGATGCCAGCCATTTCGATGTGCTGGTGAGCGACATCAGCCTGCCCGGCATGTCCGGCACCGACCTGGCCCGCCACATCATCGCCAAGCACCCCGAGCGCTGGGTCGTGTTGTGCTCGGGTTACCAGCACGGCGACGCCTTGCGTGCGCTGGGCCCGCGCGTGCGGGAGCTGGCCAAGCCGTTCGAGCTCGATGACCTGGACCGCCTGATGGACGAGATCCGCAGTTCGCACGACGGCGCGCCATGACGCTGCGCTTCATGCAGGGTGGGGGCGACATGGGCGCAATGCTGCGCGCCCACCCCTGGGCCGAGTCGCCGCTGGGTTTGCCCGCGCGCTGGCCGTCGCAACTCAAGACGCTGGTCGGCCTGATGCTCAACGCGCCGCAACCGATGTTCGCGGTCTGGGGGCCGGACCAGCGGATGTTCTACAACGACGGCTACGCCGAGATCCTGGGCGGGCACCATCCGGCGCTGGACCAGCCCTTCCTGGACGTCTGGAGCGAGATCCGCAGCGACCTGGAGCCGATCATGGCCCGCGCCTATGCCGGCGAGCCGATCTACATGGACGACATCGAGCTGACGATGCGGCGCCACGGGCATGACGAGGAAACCCATTTCTCGTTCTTCTACGCGCCGGTGCGCGGCGATCAGGGGGAGGTGCTGGGCGTCTTCTGCGCCTGTACCGAGATCACGCAGGAGGTCAAGGCCAGACGCGAACGCACGGCCGAACTCGACCGCCTGCGCGAGATGTTCACGTCGTCGCCGAGTTTCGTCGCGGTGTTGCGCGGGCCGGAGCATTGCTTCGAGCTCACCAACCCGGCCTACCTGCGGCTCATCGCGCAACGCGACGTGATCGGCATGCCGGTGCGCGCGGCCCTGCCCGAACTCGAGGGCCAGGGCTTCTTCGAATTGCTCGACACGGTCTACCGCACCGGCGAGACCCACTCCGGCCGCGCTGCGCGGGTGAGCCTGGTCGCCGAGCCCGGGACCGAGCTCGAGGAACGGGTGGTGGACTTCATCTACCAACCGACGCGCGGGGCCGACGGCAAGGTCAACGGCATCTTCGTCGAAGGCGTGGACGTGACCGAGGTCGTCGCCCAGGCCCAGGTGCTGCGTGAGAGCGAAGAGAAGTTCCGCTCGTTTGCCCAGCTGGCGCCCAACCATATGTGGACCTCGCCCGCCGACGGGCAGCTGGACTGGTTCAACGAACAGACGCTGCGCTACAGCGGCATGGACATGGCGGCGCTGTGCGGAACCGGCTGGGCCACGCTGGTGCACCCCGACGACCTCGCGCGCGCGAAGTCGACATGGGCCGCGGCGCTGCGCAGCGGCACGAACTACGAAGTGGAGTTCCGGATCCGCCGCGCCGACGGGGTCTACCGCTGGCACCTGGTGCGAGCGCTGCCGGTGCGCAACACCGGCGGCGCCATCGTGCGCTGGGTCGGCACCAACACCGACATCGAGGACCAGCGCGCCGACCGCGACAAGCTGCGTGCGATCAACGCCACGCTGGAGCGCCGCGTGGACGAGCGCACGCGCGAACGCGAGCGCATGTGGACCAACTCGCCCGACCTGATGGCCATGATCGACGAGCATGGTTGCTTCGTCGACGTCAACCCGGCCTGGAAATGCGCGCTGGGCTGGGACCGGGAGCAGGTCGTGGGGCGACGCATCGACGCCTTGATCCATCCGCAGGACCATGCCAGGGCCGAGGACGCGCTGGCCCGCGCCACGGTGGGCGTGTTGCCCACCTTCGAGTGCCGCGTCCTGCATGCGGACGGCAGCCATCGCATCGTGGCCTGGACGGCCGCGCCCGACGGCAAGACGGTCTTCGCGTTCGGGCGCGACATCAGCGCCGACCGCGAACGCTCGGACGCGCTGGCAAAGGCCGAGGAGCAGCTGCGCCAGGCGCAGAAGATGGAGGCCATCGGCAAACTCACCGGCGGCATCGCGCACGACTTCAACAACATGCTGGCCAGCATCTACGGCTCGATCCAGCTGATGCAGCGCAAGCTCGCGGCCGGCAAGCAGGACGGATTCGAGAAGCTGCTCGAGCGCGCCTCCGCCAGTTCGCAGCGGGCCGCCGCGCTGACGCAGCGCCTGCTGGCCTTTGCCCGCCGCCAGGCGCTGAAGACACGCCGGGTCGACGTCTGCGCGCTGATCGACTCGCTGGACGACATGATGCGGCGCACCCTCGGGCCGCACATCACCTTGCAGATACGCCACCCGCAGGACGCCTGGCCGGCGCGGATCGACAGCGGCCAGCTCGAGAGCTCGCTGCTCAACCTGGTGATCAATGCGCGCGACGCCATGCCCGACGGCGGCGAGCTCGGCATCGAGGTTGCCAATTGCCGGATCGACGACGCGTACGCCGCCACCCAGGTCGAACTGGCGCCGGGCGAATACGTGGCGGTGAGCGTGGGCGACTCCGGCGTGGGCATGTCCGAATCGGTCATCGCACGCGCGTTCGAACCGTTCTACACCACCAAGCCCATCGGCCAGGGGACCGGCCTGGGCCTGTCGATGGTGTATGGCTTCGTCAAGCAGGCCGGCGGCCATGTGCGCATCCAGAGCGAGCCGGGCCGCGGGACCACCGTCACGCTGTACCTGCCGCGCGACCTCTCGGACGGCGAGGCCGAACCGGCGCCAGCCCGCGTTGCGGTCGAAGGCGCACAGGCGGGCGAGAGCATCCTGGTGGTGGAGGACGAGCCCAGCGTGCGCGAGATCATCGTCTCGGTGCTGGCCGAGCTGGGTTATGCCTATGCCGAAGCGGGCGACGCCGAATCGGCGCTGGTGCTGC
This sequence comes from Comamonadaceae bacterium G21597-S1, assembly GCA_027214345.1. Taxonomy (GTDB): domain Bacteria; phylum Pseudomonadota; class Gammaproteobacteria; order Burkholderiales; family Burkholderiaceae_C; genus CAISIP01. Next base: position 476,976 of record JAPWHR010000001.1, on the reverse strand, counting down.
TCGACGGCCCGCGCCATTTCGACCTGCTGGTGTCGGACGTCGGCCTGCCGGGCCTCAACGGCCGCCAGCTCGCGGAGATCGCCATGGGCAAGCGCCCGGGACTGAAGGTGTTGTTCGTGACCGGTTACGCCGAACAGGCGGCGGTGCAAAGCCGCTTCCTCAGCGACAACATGCAGATGATCACCAAGCCCTTCGTCGTCGACGAGCTGGCCCAACGCATCCGGACGATTCTGCGCAACTAGGTGGCCCGCCGAGCCCGCCAGGCCGGCAGTCGGCAGATGCACCAGCCGGTCCCATAATGGATGCAGGCTGAAGCGCTCAGCCGACGGAAGGAGCCGTGATGACAGAAACTAGCGATGTCGATACCACCGTGTCGACGCTCGGCGTGCCACTGGAGCGCGATGGCTTCATGCGCAACCTGATCCGCGAACTGGCGGGCACGCTGCAGGAGGTGGTGGGTATCGACGAAGCGGCGGGCTTCATCAGTGTCGTGGGCCATCGGGTTGGCGACCAGATCAACCAGGAATACAAGTCGGCCTTGCGTCTCGAGCGGCTGTCGCGCGCGCAGGTGGCCGCGGTGCTGGTGGACCTCAAGCGCCGGATCCAGGGCAGCTTCCACGTGATCGAGGAGGACGCGCAGAAGATCGTGTTCGGCAACCGCGACTGCCCCTTCGGCGACAAGGTGCTGGATCGCCCGGCCATGTGCATGATGACCTCGAACGTGTTCGGCGTGATCGCGGCCGAGAACCTCGGTTATGCCAAGGTGGCACTGGAGAAGACCATCGCCCAGCACCATGGCGAATGCCGGGTGGTGGTGTACCTGCAGCCGGAGGCGGACACCGGCGGCTTTGCGGCGCGCGAGTATTTCGAATCCTGAGCTCGCACGCATGACGCCATCGGTGACCGCGGACTTCCGACGCCTGGCGGACCTGATGCCGCAGCCCCTGCTGCTGGTGAGCGGCGATGCCCGCGTGGCCGTGGCGAACCGGGCGGCCACGCAACTGCTGGGCTGGGCCGCGCAGGACATGGAAGGCCAGCCGTTGAGCCGGGTCTGCCAGAACGACGAGACCGCCATCGCCGCGCTGATCCGGGCGGGCGCGCGCAGCACCAGCCCCGCGCCAGGTGCGCTGGTGCTGCGGCTGGCCGACGGCAGCGCGCTGGCGTACCGTTGCGACGGCTCCCTGTACCGGCCGCGCAGCGACGATGCGCCGGCACTGGTGCTGCTGCGACTGCGTTCCAAGCAGCAGGCCGTTGCCCAGTTCCGCCAACTCAACGAACGTATCGACATGTTGTCGCGCGAGATCGCGCGCCGGCGCGCCACCGAGGCCCAACTGCGCGCGAGCACCCAACGCCTGCAGCAGGCCGACCGGCGCAAGGACGAGTTCCTGTCCATGCTGGCCCACGAACTGCGCAATCCGCTGGCGCCGCTGCACATGGGCGTGCAACTGCTCGAGCGCAAGCACGGCAGCTTGCCCGACGTGGCCCGGCTGACCCGGATGATGGCGCGCCAGACCCGGCACATGGTGCGCCTGATCGACGACCTGCTCGATGTATCGCGGCTCACGCGCGGCACCATCGAACTGCGGCACGACCGGTTCGTATTGGCCCAGGCCATCGAGCAGGCGGTCGAGATGCAGCGCCCGGCGTTGCAGGCGCGCGGCCTGACGCTGAGCGTGAAACTGGCTCAGGACATGCCAGACCTGCACGGCGACCTGGCCCGCATGGTGCAGGTGTTCGCCAACCTGCTCTCCAATGCCGGCAAGTTCACCGACAGCGGCGGCAGCGTCGCCATCGTGTCGCGCCGCGAGGGCGATCAGGCGGTGGTGGTGGTGCGCGATACCGGCGCCGGCATCCCGGCCGAACTGCTGCCCCAGGTGTTCGACCTGTTCGTGCAGGGCGAACGATCGCTGGACCGCTCCCAGGGCGGCCTGGGTGTGGGCCTGACCATCGTGCGCTCCATCGTGCAGCAACACGGCGGCACGGTGCGCGCAAGCAGTGCGGGCCGGGGCTGCGGCAGTCAGTTCGAAGTCCAGCTGCCGCTGGCGCCAGCACAAGCCATGACCGAGGCCACTACTGTTCCTGCGCCCGCGCCGCTCCCCGACAAGGCCGACGGATCGCTGCGCCTGCTGGTGGTGGACGACAACATCGACGCCGCGCAGACCTTGTGCAGCCTGCTCGAGAGCTGGGGGCATCATGTCGCCTGTGCCCACGACGGCCCCGCGGCGCTGGCGCACATCGCCGGGTTCGACCCCGAGGTGCTGCTGCTGGACATCGGCCTGCCCGGCATGGACGGCTACGCGCTGGCGCAGGCCGTGCGGCAACAACCGCGCGCGGACGACCAGCCGCGGCTGCTGGTTGCGGTCACGGGTTACGGCGACGCCGCGGCGCGCCAACGCAGTGCCGCGGCCGGGTACGACCAGCATCTGACCAAGCCGGTGGATGCCGATGCGCTGGCGCGGGTGCTGCAGGAGTTCGTGGCGCAGCGGAGTCGGTAGGGGTAGTCTGCGATACGGACGCGTGTTGGCGCGGGACGTGCTTGGGTTCGTGCTGCGGATGCGTCAGAGGAGGAGACGACGGGCGCGCCATCGTCTTCCGTTTTCAGATCTCGAAGAACCCGGGCGGCGGGTCTTGCAACGCGACTTTCCGGAACTCGCCTGCGTCCGCCGCCATGGCGGTCAAAGGTCAAGCCGCATCCATCGGCAGCATCGGCACGAAACCAGCGGCAAGCAAACGCCGTCCGTCGAACGCCGCCGGCCGATCGTCGAACTGCATCCGGGGGTCGCCGGTGACCTTCTCCATGCCGGCATCCCGTGCAGCCTTGTCCGGCCATTCGACCCAGGACATCGCAACCGTCTCACCGGCATGTATGCCGACGGCTTGCACGAAGGACGGGTACTGGTCGGACGCCAACCGCACCGTGCTTCCATGGTAAGACTCGGCCTGCGGCCCTCCATCGTCCAGCCAGCTATCCACCACCCGCGTGGCACCATGTTCGCGCAGCACCCGCTCCGCGATGCGGGCCAGTTCCTCGTAGGCAGCCTTGTTCGCACGAGGGACCGGTGCGAGGTAGCAATCGAAATAAGGCATGGGCCGGATTGTGCTTCACGGCCATGGTTTACATGTGGGGCGTCCGCGGGTCACGGCTTTGCCGTGTGCCAAAGGCGTACTGGGAAACACCTGGCCCTCCGGGCGATGCCGGATCGCATCATCGGATCCTTGTCGCGGTCCGGCTCGCGACGTATCATGTGTATGAATTCTTTGGAAGATACACACATGCGCACAAACATCGTCATCGACGACGAACTCATGAACGAGGCATTGCGGGCCACCGGACTGAAGACCAAGCGAGAGGCCGTGGAACTCGGCCTGCAGACATTGCTTCGCCTGCGCCGGCAGGCCGAGATTCGACGCTTGCGCGGCAACGTGAAATGGGAGGGCGACCTCGACGCCATGCGGCGGGACGCGAAATGATCCTGGTCGACTCCAGCGTCTGGATCGACTTCTTCAACGGCACGCCAACGCCGCAAACGAACACGCTCGACACCCTGCTTGCAAGTGAGCCTGTGGCAATCGGCGACCTGATCCTCGCCGAAGTGCTCCAGGGATTTCGCAGCGAGCGCGCATTCAACGAAGCCCGAAGGCTGCTGGGCGCACTCGAACTGGTCGTGCTCGGCGGCGCCGACATTGCGATCGAGGCCGCCAGGAACTTCCGCCGGCTGCGCGCGAAGGGCGTGACGGTGCGCAAGACCGTCGACACCTTCATTGCTACGCGCTGCATCGTCAGCAACCTGGTGCTGCTGCACAACGATCGGGACTTCGACCCCTTTGAACGACATCTGGGCCTTCGCATCGTGGACTGCGTGGCCTGAAGCGGTGGGCAGGGTCCTCGAAGGCAAGGCGTGGCATGCGCTTCGAAGTCGCAGACCGTGGCGTCGGCGTTGTTCCGGCAGATGCTTGCCCGCCGCTCGTAACGACTGGCGCACCGATGACGCGGACTGCATGGCGGTACGGGACATACGCACGATCCCGACACAGAAGTCGGATGTGCGACTGGAGGCGATTCCCCAACAGCCACAGATATCGGTCAGTCCCTGGCGCTTGAGCGGGAGTCCGTATACGAGGGGTCAGGCGACACCCTCAGCCCACACCCCAAAAGCGACTGCCGAACCTTTGGAGTTCAAGCGCCCGGACATCGCGCGATGAAGCAACTTCACTGGCGTTCTGTAATCAGCTTGCCTACCGCGTTGTCGACAACCAGCGGGGTTTCAAAGTACCGAATGCTTGGCTCGCTCCCATATGAAGCCAGTAACCGTTGCCGCCACGCTTCACCGTGGGCTTGTTGCGCAGACGTCTTGTTCTTCCAGAGGTAGAAGGCTCCCGCCTGTCCTGCTTGCGGGTCATAGATGAACGTCTTGCGTATCAGATCAGGTTCAGTCTGCCACCTCGGAGCAATTTCATTCATGCCTGCGACGACTTCGTCGCGTGTGATGCCGGATGGCAGATCGAAAAGTACGTATTCGGTGATCATGTTCGCAATGGTGGGGTTATGTGCCACCTGACATTGGCAGTCAGCCGACGCCGAAGGTGGTCGGATGCAGGGATGGGATGGACTCCCCCATTGACTTGCGCCACATTGGCGCTCTGGTCTTCATGGGCGTGGGGATCATCAGGTCTTCAGCATTCGCAAGGAGTCCGACATGAATGCTACAACGGTTGCCGTCGATTGGGCAAAGTCTGTTTTCCAACTCGCCGTGGCCGTTGACGCCTGGCGCGTCGTTGAAACGCATCGCCTCACCCGCACCTAGTTCGAATGCTGGTTCGCGAAGCGCGAAGTGTCCCTGGTCATCATGGAAACGTGCCGTCATCAAAGTGTGTGGCTCCCGGTAGTCATCTGCCTGCTCGATCATCGGCAGCAGCATGTCTTGCTCAGATGCCGAGCCGATCACATCGGCGGCCACGATCACCTGACTTTTATTGTCCACCGCTGCCTGCGCCGCATAACCCTGGATCACACCTTTGGAGGTGGCCATCTTGGCACTGTCCGGATCGGTGACGTTGGTCTTGAGTTCCTGGCCCTTGCGGTTTAGACGAGCCCGGTTGGTGGCTATGAATGAACGGGTGCGCTGCGCCTCTTTGCGCAAGGCATCGATGCGGGCCTGGCGCTTGGGCTCCATCGCTTCCTCATGTGTCTTGTTGTCCTGGCTCTGGTGCAGGTTCACAATCTTGTCGGCCGCCTTGTCCAGGCGCCGGGCGCGCTGGCGCAGTTCTTCGTGCGTGCCGCTGCGCTCCTTGCTGGCGTTGGAGGGCAGCTTAACGCCGTCGATGGCGAACATCTCGCGCCCGATCAAGCCCTGGGCATCGCAGGTCATCAGCACTTGGCTGAACAGCGGCTTGATCTGCTCGCCCAGCGTGCTGACGAACTTGGCAACATGCGCGTGGCTGGGCCTGCTGTCGCCGCTAATGGCGATGAACTGCACGTTGCGCTCGCATGCGCGCTCGATTGCGCGACTGGAAATCAATCCCTGGCTGTAGGCCGGCAGCACCACCTTGAGCATCACGCGCGGGTCATACGCGCTGGCTCCGACCTCGTCGTTGTTGAACCGGGCGTCAAGCGGTGACAGGTCCAGTTCGTTGTCGACCAGATAGTCCAGTGCGAAAGCGAAGCTACCCGAAACGATCTGTTCCGACAGTTCTACCGGTAGCAAAAGACTGTGTCGTTCGACGGGTTTGTAGCGCGGCATCGGGTACGTCTCCGGGGCACTGTAGCGAGGCAATCCGCTCGCAATGCTGTGATTCCGATTCGCGCTGGCAAGTTTCTGCTGTCAGAGGTTTTTTGACAGCCTCAACGTCTGAATTAGGCCGACCGGCGAAGCAGGTTCGGCTTGAATGCATTGTTAGTCGAGAACTAGTCGACCCGAACGTCTTTGCCCTCAGCCACCATGAGCTCCGCAAACTTGGCCCATGAAAGGCGCTTCTTGTTTACCGAGTTGCCCGATGGAACCCACTCGATGTTGCCCTTGCTAATCAGCACAGTTCCAAGCTTGCGACCATCCTTTTTTACGTCAACCTTCACGTCCTTATGGAGAACGAATTTGGTGGAAATATCCATCGTGACTTCATGTGCCATGAAACTTTCCTTTGTTGGCTAACTCAATATCGACCGCAGAAGGCTTCGGCCTTCATCACTGACTCTGTCGTTCAGCAAGCACCAAAAGGCAACGCTCCCATGCCTTTCACGCTTCACTAAAAGAAGCACAAAACCCGGCCCATCACGATCTGCGTCCAGCGGCATTTCTTGGTTCTCACCCACACGCCGAAACCGGCGTTGAAGCCGCAAATGTAACAAGAAGCGGCGCCCCGCGACGGCCCTACACGCTCCCCCAAACGGGGGACCGCCACGATGCCAGCGGTGGCCCACCCGGCGTATACGTCCCGCAGTGCCGACCTTGCCTCGGCAACACAGCCCCGCTCAGGCCGGCCCCATCGGGTGCAGATCCTTGTGCGTGGCCACGACGAGTTGGCCTTCGGTGGTGATCCAGCCGCGGTACATGCCCAGCGTGTTGTACGGCGCCACCGGATTGCCTTCGGCGCCCAGCGCAATGAGGCCGGCACCGATCTCGTGGCTGGACAGCGACTCGAACACCACGGTGTGCGCGGCCTCGGCCAGCGCCTGGCCGGCGTATTGCATGCGCGCCGCGATGTCGTAGGCGGCGACGCGGCGGATGAAGATCTCGCCCTGGCCGGTGCAGGACACCGCACATACGCCGTCGCGGGCATAGGTGCCGGCGCCGATGATGGGGCTGTCGCCGATGCGGCCTTCGAGCTTGTTGTTGAAGCCGCCGGTGGAGGTGGCCGCCGCCAGGTGGCCGTGGGCGTCGCGCGCGACCGCGCCCACGGTGCCATGTTTCTCGGCCTCGGAGGCCGGGATGAAGGACCCGGTCGCCTGCTTTTCCTTCAGCGTGCGCAAGGCGTCGATGCGGCGCTGGGTCGTGAACCAGGTGTTGGGCACCATCTCCAGCCCCTGCAGTTCGGCAAAGCGGTCGGCGGCGACACCGCCGAGCATGACCACGTGTCCGGAATCAAGCACCGCGCGCGCCAGCTTGACCGGGTTGCGCGTGCGGCGCACGGTGCAGACTGCACCGGCGGCCAGCGTCGCACCGTCCATGATGGAGGCGTCGAGTTCGTGTTCGGCACTTTCGGTCAGCGCGGCGCCGTGGCCGGCGTTGAAGTGCGGACTGTCCTCGAGCACGACGACGGCGGCCTGTACCGCGTCCAGTGCCGATCCGCCCAGGCGCAGGATGTGCCAGCCGGCGCGCAAGGCATCGGCCATGTGTTGCCGGCTCTCGGCCCAGTCGTCGGCGCTTTGCAGGTCATGGGCCAGCGCGCCGCAGCCGCCGTGCAGTCCTATCGCGATTTCCGCCATCATGCATCTCCATCCAGCCTGAATTGAAACGGCCGCTCACGCCTGCAGGGTGCACCTGCCACGCGGGGTTTTGCGCACGCCTGAGTGACCTCGCGGAACCGGCGCGCACAGAGTCGCCATGCTCCCGCTGCGCGCAGTGTACGCCGGCCGGATCGGCGTGCACATCGTGTCGACCCACGGTGCACGCACCCCTTGCTTCGCACAAAAAGGTGACATGCTCCCGGGCCCGGACCGCGGGCCACCGCCGCGCACACCTACGCTTTTACGCGGATACATGCGCGTGAGATGCTGAAAAAAGTATTGCGAGCGGTAACACGATTGCACGATTTGCCCGGCTTGTGCTTCATCTGGCCGGTGGCTGCCACTACAGTCGGGGGCACAGGAGATTTTTGCCACATGGATTTGACACGCGCCACGACCCGTTTTCTCAGCATCGCCGGCCTCTGCCTGGCCTTTGCCGCCGCCCCCGCCCTGGCCGAGATGGTCAGTATCAAGGGTTCGGTCGTCAACATGCGCTCGGGCCCTGGCACGAACACCGAAGTCCTGTGGGAGCTCGAGCGCGGTTATCCGCTGCAGGTGCTGCAGCGCAAGGGCAGCTGGCTCAAGGTCAAGGACTTCGAGAACGACACGGGCTGGGTCGCACGTGCGCTCACCGGCAAGACGCCGCACCATATCGTCAAGGCCAATGTCGCTAACATCCGCAGCGGCCCGGGCACCGGCTACCGCATCGTCGGCAAGGCCGAGCGTTACGACCTGATGCGCACCCGCGGCGCCAAGTCCGGCTGGATCCGGGTCGAAGGGCGCGACGGAATCAAGGGCTGGATGTCCAAGCGGCTGCTCTGGGGCTGGTAGCCCCCTTCGGGGTGAGGCCGCGACGCGCGCGGCTGGCATGATCCACCGCAATCAGAGCGCATTGATCGGTATCTTCAGGTAGGCCACGCCATTGGACTCCGGCTCGGGCAGACGCCCGGCGCGCATGTTCAGTTGCACCGATGGCAACAGCAAACGCGGCATGTCCAGCGTCGCATCGCGCGCCCGGCGGTTCGCAACGAATTCCTCCTCGCTGATGCCATCGCGCACATGGACGTTGCCGGCCCGTTGTTCGGCGACCGTGCTGATGTATTGCAGTTCCCGTCCGCCGGGCTGGTAGTCGTGGCACATGTAAAGCCGCGTGCGGGACGGCAGGCTCAGCAGCTTGTTGATGGAGCGGTACAGGCTGCGCGCGTCACCACCCGGAAAATCGCATCGGGCCGTCCCGTAGTCGGGCATGAACAAGGTGTCGCCGACAAAGGCCACGATCTGCGCGTCGTCCTCGACCACATACGTCATGCAGGCGGGCGTATGGCCCGGCGTGGAGATGGCACGGGCGCGCAGGCCGCCAATGCCGAACCGCTCGCTATCGGCAAGGAGCCGGTCGAACTGGCGGCCGTCGCGCGCGAAGTCATCGCCCGCATTGAACAGGCGACCGAACACCTGCTGCACCTGCGTGATGTTCTCGCCGATGGCGATCGTGCCGCCCAGTTGCTGCTGCAGGTAGGTGGCCGCCGACACATGATCGGCGTGCACATGGGTTTCGAGTATCCATTGCACACGCGCGTCCAGTTCGCGAACCCGGGCGATCAGCCGGTTCGCGCTGGTGTGTGCAATGCGGCCCGATGCCGGGTCGTAGTCGCACACGCTGTCGATCAGCGCACATTCTCGCGTGCTGCTGTCGAGCACGATGTAACTCAGGGTCCAGGTCGCGGGGTCGAAGAAGGCTTCGACCTGCAGGCCGGCTTGAGCCGTTGCACCTGCCGCGGGCTGGGGTGCTGTTGCATGTGGCTTGTTCACTTGCGGTCTCCTTGCGCCATGGGAATGCGGCGATGCCGCCATTGCCTTCAAGACCCATGCCAATCCGGCGCTTAACAGTGACGCATCTCCAAGCCATTGAATTACAAGGACTTTTCCCGTGAGATTCCGATACCATCCGGGTTCGATGCGACGCCGCAACCCCTGATGGCAGGCACGGATGGCAGTCTTGGCAGCCCTGTTGGCAGATATGGCAGTCGAAGGCACAATGCCCCGGACAACCGGGAATCCACCATGTCCAGTCGCCCCGAACCACCACACCAGCACCCGTCCCGCACCCGGGATGTGGCGGCCCTGCGCTCGGCGCCGCAGGTACAGGCGCTGATTTCCTACCTCGAGCACGACGCCCAGCCCATGATCGTGCTCGACCTGCAATACAACATCCTGGCGGCCAATACCGCCTACCGGCGCCAGTTTGGCGCCGTGGACTCCCCGTACATCGGTCACACGTGTTATCGCATCTCGCACCACTACGACGTGCCCTGCGACCAGGCCGGCGAGCATTGCCCGATGCAGAAGGCCTTCGAATTCAAGGGCCCCGACCGCGTGCTGCATATCCACCACACGCCGCGCGGGCCGGAACACGTGGATGTGACACTGTGGCCCATTCTGGACGATCATCGCGACGTCGTCGCCTACGTGGAACGCCTGGCCACCGTGCGCAGCGCCTCGGCCAGTCCCAGCGCGGAAGGGCTGGTGGGAAGTTCGCCAGCGTTCAACGCGGCACTGGCCGCGGTGCAACGCGTATCGGCGTCGAGCCTGCCGGTACTGCTGCTGGGCGAGACAGGCACCGGCAAGGAGTTGTTTGCACGTGCGGTGCACGAGGGCAGCGAACGCGCGCGCGGGCCTTTTGTCGTCGTCGATTGCTCGGGCTTCAGCGAGACCCTGTTCGAGAGCGAGTTGTTCGGCTACGAGAAAGGCGCGTTCACCGGCGCCAACCAGCGCAAGCGCGGCTTGGCCGAGACCGCCGACGGAGGCACGCTGTTCCTGGACGAAATTGGCGACGTGCCGCTGGCGATGCAAGTCAAGCTGCTGCGCCTGATCGAGTCAGGCATGTTCCGGCGTGTCGGTAGCGTGGAGACCCAGCAGGCCAATTTCCGGCTGGTTGCGGCCACGCACAAGCCGCTGCGCCAAATGGTGGCGGATGGACAGTTCCGGCAGGACCTGTATTACCGGATCAGCGCATTCCCGATCCATCTGCCCGCGTTACGCGAACGCAGCTCCGACATTCCGGTGCTGGTCAACTCCATCCTGCAGCGTAGCCGCGACCCGCATCGACCGGTGCGGCTGCACCCGGCGGCCATGGCCCGCCTGCAAGCCTGCGACTGGCCCGGCAACATACGGGAACTGCGCAACGTGATCGATCGCGCCCGCCTGTTTGCCGACGATGGCGTCATCCGCGCCGAGCATGTGGTGTTCGATACGCCCGTGACACGCGTTGCGGCCTCGACCATCCCCGCACGCGCTCCGGCCACTGCAGCCGGTCACGATGTCGACCTGCGGGAGTTGGTCGGCCGTTTCAAAGGCACGCGCAGCGAACTGGCGCGGCATCTCGGATGGAGCGAACGCACGCTGTACCGTCGACTCAAGGCCCTCGGCATGGCCTGAACCCGGCAGCGGAATCGAGGCTGGTCGCGACACTGCCAGGTACTGCCATCTACTGCCATAGTGGCAGCCAACGTCGCTGCCAGGCACCGCTCCGCGACCCGTCCTGCACCGGCAAGCGACTGTCCACACAGGACTTTTTTCGATCGGCAGGCGTGGCACGGATCGTGCGGATGCAGGCCTATGACGCACGACGAACGCCGCCTGCTCCGCCATCTGGTCATTGCCGTGACCGTGAAGCTGGTGGTCCTGACCGCCTTGTGGTGGGTGTTCGTCCGTGACAACCATGTCCAGGTGGACGCCGAGCAGTCGGCGCAGCAACTGGGCATCACCCCCGCCGCCCCTGGAGCCCAACCGTGATCTCGGAACAACTCGTCGACCTCTCGCGCCTGCAGTTCGCCGCCACGGCGATGTACCACTTCCTGTTCGTGCCGTTGACGATCGGCATGGTGTGGCTGCTCGTCATCATGGAGTCGGTCTACGTCATGACCGGCAACGTGATCTGGAAGGACATGACCCGCTTCTGGGGCAAGCTGTTCGGCATCAACTTCGCGCTCGGCGTGACGACCGGCATCACCCTTGAATTCCAGTTCGGCACCAACTGGGCCTATTACTCGCATTACGTCGGCGACATCTTCGGCGCACCGCTGGCCATCGAAGGACTGATGGCGTTTTTCCTGGAGTCGACCTTCATCGGCCTGTTCTTCTTCGGCTGGGACCGGCTGAGCAAGACCCAGCACCTGATGGTGACGACGCTGATGGCCATCGGCACCAACCTGTCGGCGCTGTGGATCCTGATCGCCAACGGCTGGATGCAGAACCCGGTGGGCGCCGAATTCAGCTACCAGACCATGCGCATGGAGATGACCGATTTCTGGGCCGTGGTGTTCAACCCCGACGCACAGGCCAAGTTCGTGCACACCGTCTCGGCGGGCTATGTGACCGGCGCGATGTTCGTGTTGTCGATCTCCAGCTGGTATCTGCTCAAGGGGCGCAACATCGAGTTCGCCAAGCGCAGCTTCCGGGTCGCGGCCGCGTTCGGCCTGGCCTCGGTGCTCAGCGTCATCGTGCTCGGCGACGAGTCGGGTTATACGGTGGGCGAGGCGCAGCAGACCAAGATGGCAGCCCTGGAGGCCATGTGGGAGACCGAGCCCGCGCCGGCCGGCCTCAAGCTGATCGCCGGCATCAACGAGGCCGAGGCGAAGAACGACTGGGAGGTCGAGATCCCCTGGGTCATGGGCTTGATCGGCACGCGCTCGATCAGCAAGGAAATCCCGGGCATCCGCGAGATCAAGGAGAAGAACCGCGAACGCATCATCAACGGCATCGTGGCCGTCACCGCGCTCGAGACGCTGCGCAAGCACCGCGACGATCCGGTCGCGCGGCAGGTGTTCGAGCGGCACAAGACCGACCTGGGATTCGGTCTGCTGCTGCGCAAATACACCACCGACGTGCGCCAGGCCACGCCGGAGATGATCCAGAAGGCGGTGGACAGCACGGTGCCGCGGGTCACCCCGATGTTCTGGGCTTTCCGCGTCATGGTCGGCCTGGGCTTTGCGATGTTGCTGCTGTTTGCGCTGGCGTTCTGGAGCACGCTCAAGACCAACTGCACACAGAAGCCGTGGCTGCTCAAGGCCGCGTTGTGGATGTTGCCGGCGCCTTGGCTGGCCTGCGAACTCGGCTGGTTCGTCGCCGAATACGGCCGCCAGCCCTGGACCATCTACGGCGTATTGCCGACACACCTGAGCGTGTCGACGTTGAGCGTGGGCAGCTTGTACGGATCGCTGGCCGGTTTTGTCGGCTTCTACACCGTGCTGCTGGTGGTCGAGATCTACCTGATGGTGAAGTTCGCGCGCCAGGGTCCGGGCAGCCTGGGCACCGGGCGCTATTCGCACGAGGTCGCGCACCACGCGGCACCAGCACAGGCTTGAGAAGGAACCCCATCATGTTCGACTACGAAACATACAAACTGATCTGGTGGCTGCTCGTGGGCGTGCTGCTGGTCGGATTCGCCATCATGGATGGCCACGACATGGGTGTCGGCACGCTGCTGCCCTTCGTTGGGCGCAGCGACAACGAGCGCCGCGTCGTCATCAACACCGTGGGCCCGCACTGGGACGGCAACCAGGTCTGGTTCATCACGGGCGGCGGCGCGATCTTCGCGGCCTGGCCGCTGGTCTACGCCACTGCGTTCAGCGGCTTCTACTGGGCCATGATGGCAGTGTTGTGGGCGCTGTTCTTCCGGCCGGTGGGTTTCGACTACCGCAGCAAGATACAGGACCCGCGCTGGCGCAGCACCTGGGACTGGGGCCTGTTCATCGGCGGTGCGGTGCCGCCGATGATCTTCGGCGTCGCGTTCGGCAACCTGCTGCAGGGCGTTCCGTTCGGCTTCGACGACTACCTGGTCTCCACCTACACCGGCAGCTTCTGGCAATTGCTCAACCCGTTCGCGCTGCTGGCCGGCGTCGTCGCCAGCGCGATGCTGACGATGCACGGCGGCATGTACCTGGCGCACCGGACCGAAGGGGCGATACAGCAACGCGCCGCGACGGGCGCCACGCTCGCCGCGCTGGCCATGGTGGCAGCTTTTGTCGGTGCTGGCGTGTGGCTGCGTTTCGGCGGCATCGAGGGTTTTGTCATCACCTCGGTGATCGACCCCAACGCCGTCGCAGACCCGCTGTCCAAAACCGTCGAACGCAGTGCCGACGGCTGGTGGCGGAACTACGCCAGGCTGCCGGCCTTGTGGCTGCTGCCGGCGTTCGGTGTTGCCGGCGCGCTGATGGCAGCGGTACTGGTGCGCGCACGCCATACGCTCAGCGCCTTCGTGGCCTCGGCGCTGGCCATCGTCGGCGTCATCGGCACCGCCGGCGCGGCGATGTTCCCGTTCGTCATGCCCTCGTCAAGCATGCCCGATGCCAGCCTGACGGTGTGGGACAGCGTGTCCAGCCACCTGACACTGGGCCTGATGTTCTGGGCCACGCTCATCTTCATGCCCCTGATCGTGGTCTACACATCGTGGGCCTACCGGGTGATGCGCGGCAAGGTCACGGTGGCGCAGATCCAGGCCAACGACCATACGGCGTATTGAGGCCATGCAGGAGCCCCGCACGGCGCGACGCGCCCGCACCGACAACCGCCTGCCGAACCAGCGCTCGGGGCACGCCCGCGGCCTGGTGAGCGGGCACACCAAGGAGTAGAGACGATGTGGTATTTCGCCTGGATGCTGGGAGTGGGCTTTGCCGTGCTGCTGGCGATCATGAACGCAATGTGGGGTGAGAACGAAGCCGCACGCGTGGAGAACGGCAAGGACGAGGGCAGGCCATGAACCCGAGCGGCGCCGGCGCGGCGAACACGCCCCGCATGCACCTGCCCAGCCTGCTGGTGGCGCTCGCCATCATGATCGGCGGCACGCTGTATCCGCCGCTGATGGCCGATGCCGCGGGACAGGCCGACCATGGCCTGGCGATGCTGTTGTTCTGGGCCATGAGCGCGGGTTTCATCCGCGGCGTGGGCTTCGTGCCGCGGGCTGCCGTCTGGCGCTGGTTGTTCTCGGGCTGGTCCTGCGCCACGGCACTGGTGCTGGCCGGGCTCGTCAAGCTGACACACTGAGGCGAACGCGATGAACACGACCGCCCCGACACGGACGCCCGCGCGCATCACCATCATCGGCGCCGGTTTCGGCGGCCTGTCGACGATCCGTGCGCTGCGCCGCCGCGACAAGGCAGCCGACATCACCTTGATCGCGCCCCGCGCCGAATTGCACTACCTGCCCGGCATCATCTGGATTCCCAGCGGACTGCGCCGCCGCAACCAACTGGTGATCCGGCTGGGCCCGTTCCTGCGCCGCATGCGGGTACGTTTTCTTGCCGCCGAGGTGACCGGCCTGTCGGCCGACGGCCGCACCGTGCATACCAGTGGCGGCGACGTGGACAACGATGCGCTGGTGATCGCGTCGGGCGGGCGTTTCATCAAGAAGTTGCCAGGTATCGAACATGCCATCACGCCCTGCGAAGGCATCGCGGCCGCGGAACGGATCGGCGAGCGCCTGCGCGCCATGGACGGCGGCACGATCGCCATCGGTTTCGCCGGCAACCCGCAGGAGCCGACGGCGGTACGTGGTGGCCCGATGTTCGAGTTCCTGTTCGGCATCGACCAGCAGTTGCGACGCGAGGGTCGGCGCGACCGGTTCAAGCTGGTGTTCTTCAACCCCAGCACCCAGCCCGGCAACCGGCTTGGGGAGAAGGCTGTCGGCCACCTGCTGGCCGAGATGGCAAGGCGTGGCGTGAGCACCCATCTGGGACACAAGCTCACGCGATTCGAAGCCGGCAAGGTGGTCACCGAAGGCGGGGAGTTCGCCGCCGACCTGATCCTGTTCATGCCGGGCATGACCGGCAACCCGTGGTTCGACCGGACCACGCTGCCGCGTTCGCCGGGCGGCTTGTTGCAGGCCGATGCGCAATGCCGGGTACCGGGGCACGAACGCATCTACGTCGTGGGTGACTGCGGCAGCTTCCCGGGCCCGGACTGGATGCCCAAGCAGGCCCACATGGCCGACCTGCAGGCCGCCGCGGCCGCGGCCAACCTGCTCGACGAACTGCAGGGCGGCCCGGCCAAGGCCGGATTCGCCGTCGAGCTGATCTGCATCGTCGACGCCCTGGGCCAGGGCTCGCTGGTCTACCGCACCGGGACACGCAACCTGCTGCTGCCGTCGATGCGGCTGCTGCACTGGGCCAAGCGGCTGTTCGAGTGGAACTACCTGCGGGCGTACCGCTGAACGGGCCACTGGCGCGATCGTGGCGATGCAGCAGCAGCGCTGCTGAACGGCTGGTGGCGGCGCCCTGCACCATGGGTTTGTGGCCCGGACCCAGGCGATGCCGCGACGGGTGACGGCAAGCATCGGCCCGGCTCCCGGCCGCGGCCGCGCAGCCGCGAGCGCGGGCGCGCGACAATAGGCGCGGCACACGCCCGGCCTCGATGGCCTTGCGGGCGGCGCCCACCACCCTATTCGCATGTCATCGACCCCACCATCCGACCCCGAAACCTCCGACAAGGCCGATCCAGGCACGTCCGCCCTCGCCCCGCTGGCACTGCCGGTGTTCCGCATGTTGTGGTTCACCTGGCTGGCGGCCAACATCTCGATGTGGATGAACGACGTCGCGGCGGCCTGGCTGATGACCTCGCTGACCACCTCGCCGGTGCTGGTGGCGCTGGTGCAGACCGCCTCGACGCTGCCGGTGTTCCTGCTCGGCCTGCCCAGCGGCGCGCTGGCCGACATCCTGGACCGCAAGAAGTTCTTCCTGTTCACGCAGCTATGGGTTGCCGTGGTCGCGCTGGCCTTGTGCGCCACCGTGTTGTCGGGCGGGATGTCGCCGACGCTGCTGCTGGCCATGACTTTTGCCAACGGCATCGGCCTGGCGCTGCGCTGGCCGGTGTTCTCGGCCATCGTGCCCGAGCTGGTGCCGCGCCACCAGCTGCCGGCCGCGCTGGCGCTCAACGGCGTGTCGATGAACGCCTCGCGCATCGTCGGCCCGCTGGTGGCCGGCGCGCTGATCGCCAGCCTGGGCAGCGCCTATGTCTTCATGCTCAATGCGGCGCTGGCCATCGTGGCCGCAGTCATCATCTCGCGCTGGAGGCGCACGCCGACGCCGCAGCCGCTGGGCCGCGAGAAGCTGCTCAGCGCCATCCGCGTGGGCATGCAGTTCATGGGCCAGTCGGCGCACCTGCAGGGTGTGCTGGTGCGTATCTGCCTGTTCTTCTTCCATTCCACGGCACTGATCGCGCTGCTGCCACTGGTCGCACGCGGCCTGCCCGGCGGCGATGCGCGCACCTTCACGCTGCTGCTCGCCTGCATGGGCGCCGGCGCCATCGTCGCCGCGCTGAACATGCAGCGCCTGCGGCACTACTGGTCGCGCGACGGGCTGGTGTTCCGGGGCGCAGCACTGCAGTCGCTGTCCATGATCGTGGTCGCGTTCGCGCCCAACACCACGGTGGCGGCGCTGGCCATGGTCGTGGCCGGCATGGCCTGGATCACGACCGCCAACACGCTGAGCGTGTCGGCCCAGTTCGCATTGCCCGACTGGGTACGGGCACGCGGCATGTCGATGTACCAGATGGCCATCATGGGCGCCAGCGCCTCGGGCGCCGCGATCTGGGGCCAGGTGGCGTCGCACTACGAGATCCGCGGCAGCCTTGTGGTGGCGGCCATCACCGGCGTGATCACGATGGGGCTGGCCAATCGCTGGATGGCCGACAGCCAGACCGAGGAAGACCTGACACCGACCCGGCTGTTCAAGGTGCCGCAACCCAAGCAACCTCCGGGGGCGGGGCGGGTCGTGCTGACGATCGAATACCGCATCGACCCGTCACGCGCCGACGAGTTCAAGGCGCTGATGCGGGTCAGCCGCCGTGGTCGCCTGCGCCATGGCGCCTTGTCATGGGATCTGCTGCGCGACATCAACGACCCGGGGCTGTTCATCGAACAGATCGTCGACGAGTCCTGGACCGAGCACCTGCGCCGCTTCGACCGGGTGACCACCGCCGACGCGACGCTGCGCGACCGCAAGCACGCGTTTCACATCGGCAAGGAGCCGCCGGTCGTGCGCCGGCGCATCGTCGAGTCCGTGCATGGTTCGGACAACGCCCGCACGATGCCGGGTGACTGAAACGCATGGCATCCGGCACGTGCGCCGCCACTGCGACACACGCAGTCACGAACTTCTCCTACAGCCAGGCCGGGCCGGGCGCGGCATACTCGACGCATGCGGGGTACGCGAGCACCTGCGCCAGGCCACGCGGCCTGCCGTGACGAGCGGCCCCGTTACGATCCAAGCACCATGCCCCACGACCCACACCGCCCCAAGCCGTTCTCGATGATCCGCGAGTTCCACCTCGCGGACTGGTTCACGCTCGCCAACGCCTTGTGCGGCACCGGGGCCATCTTCTCGGCCATCTCCTTCGTGCAGACCGGCGGCATCCTGCACCTGTATTTCGCCGGCGCGCTGATCGCCGCGGCGCTGGTGTTCGACGTGCTCGACGGCCGCATCGCGCGCTGGCGCCAGCAGTCCTCCAGCCTGGGACGCGAACTCGACTCCCTGTCCGACGTGATCTCGTTCGGCGTCGCGCCGGCCATGCTGGCTTATGCCTGCGGCATGCAGGGCTTCTTCGACCGCATCGTGCTGGCGTATTTCGTCGCCTGCGGCGTCTCGCGGCTGGCGCGTTTCAACGTCACCGCCCAGGACATGTCGGACGCGTCCGGCAAGGTGCACCATTTCGAAGGCACACCGATACCGACCTCGGTGGTGCTGGTGGCCGTGCTGGTGGCCGCCGCGGCCTACGGCGCCGTGGGCCCGCAGCTGTGGTGGGGCGAGATCCGGCTGATGGGGCTGACGCTGCATCCGCTGGTGTTGCTGTTCGCCGTCTCCGGCTCGCTGATGATCAGCCGGATCCGCATTCCGAAGTGGTGAACCCGCCCGCGCGGGGCTGAGACGCGGTCCGACGCGTGGCATCCCGAACATGCGCCGATTTCTTGTCACGAAACATCTGCGCGGCCCACGAAACGTCTGACGCGCTCCATACGCCGCACACGTCGGTATATTGAGACACGCACCGCGCGGAGCTCTTTTCGGTGGTTGCATGCACACCACACGACAGGAGCACGACGGATGGCCGATGGCAGCGGATACCCGGAGCATGACGCGCGGCAGCAGGTCGGGCGCGCCGGTGCAGCACCGCCCGTGCTGATCTCCCCGCGCCACGGCAGGCACCTGTTCGCATTTGCCGTCATCGCCGACTCCCATCTGGAGCCCGAGTCACCTGGTATGCCCGCGCCGCGCTCGAACCTGCGCAACCGCCGCGTCGTCGACTGGCTGCGCACGCGCGCACCGCGGTTCGTGCTGCACCTGGGCGACATCGTGCACCCGGTGCCGCAGGCCGAACCCCACGATGCAACACTGCTCCTGGCCCGGCAGCTGTTCGCCGGCCTGCCCTGCCCGGTGCTGTACACCCCCGGCAACCACGACATCGGCGACAAGAACGACGACACCGCGCCCGCCGCGGCCGTGGCACCGCAATGGCTGGACGGTTACGGCCAGGTGTTCGGCGCGCCGTTCCAGGTGCACCATGCCGGGGGCTGCGTGTTGCTGCTGATCAACTCGCCCATCCTGGGCTCCGGTCTTCCGCTGGAGGCAGCGCAGAAACGCTGGCTGCAGGAGCAGCTGGGTGCAGCGCAGGGCAAGCGCATCTTCCTGGCCACCCACTACCCGCCGTTCCTGGCGCAGCCGCAGGAGGACACCAGCTACGACAACATGGAACATCACGCGCGCCACTGGCTGCTCGAGCTGCTCGAGCGCCATCGGGTCGAGGCGGTGTTCTGCGGCCACGTGCACAACCTGTTCTACAACCGCTTCGGCGCCACCGAGATCCACGCGCTGCCGTCGACCTCCTTCGTGCGCCGCGACTACAGCGAACTGCACAGCGGCGCGCCGACCGACGAATACGGCCGCAACGACACCGGCAAGCTCGGCTTCTTCTGGGTCGACGTCTACGAGCGCGGTCACGTCGCGCGCCTGGTGCAGACGCACGGCGGCACCGACACCCTGGCCCTGCAGCTGCCCGGACATCCGAAGGATCCGGGCGAGACGCCGCTGGGCGTGAACCTGTGCCACCCCTGGTGCGCGCAGGTGGAACTGCCGTTCAATCCGCCGGTGGACCCGTTCGCGCGCCGGCGGGTGCGCAACGACCATGCGGTGCAGGCCCTGTGGAGCACCGGCATCCGCCATCTGCGCGCCCCGGTCGACGACCTGCTCGATACGCAGGTGCGCCGGCGCGTGGCCGACATGGTGGCGCTCGGGCATCGCTTCACCTTTTTCTCGGTCGGCCTGCCCAGCGCGGTTCTGCTCGCGCAGCTGCGCGAACATGCATCGTTGATCGGTTATTGGGAATGCGTGCTTCCGGTGCGCGCGGCGCCGGAGCTGGCCGCCTGCGCGGGCGCCATGGTGCGCGAGACCGGCATGCGCATGTTGTTCGCCGCGCTGCGCAGCGGGACCGAAGGCAATACCGGCAAGGCCCCCGGCAAACACTACGCCGCGCCCGGCTTCACGGTCGGGCAACGTGCGCAGGCGGGCGAACTGCTGGCGGGTCCGCTGGCCGGCATCGCGGCCGGTGTCGCATTCAGCGTGGCGCGCAACGAAACGCTGGCGCCGGCGATGCAGACCCTGGCCACGTTCGCCCGCAGCAGCGGTGCCACCGTGTGCGCGACCCGCGCCCTGATGGGCGACGGCCCCAACGATGCCGAAAACGACGACGCCGCGAACCAGGCTCTGGTGGAAGAAGCGCTGCAGCTGGCGCGCCGCCATCCCGATGTCCTGCTGCTGCTGGACACCTTCATGGACATCGACCGCGGTTATTACGTGCGCGCCGGACTGATCGACCGCAGCGGCAACTGGCGTGCCGCCGGACGCGTGCTGGCCGACTTCCGCGCCGACGCCGCGCGACTGCCCGCGGGCGGGGCGAGCGCGGCGGCCTGAACCGACCACCCCTCCATCTCCACCTCCACCACAGAAAGGCCCCGACCATGATGTCCAAACGCCACCTCCTGACGACCTGCGCCGTCCTCGCGCTGGGTGCGCTCGCTCCGCTGGCCCAGGCACAGGAATTTCCGAACAAGCCGGTGCGTATCCTGGTGCCGTTTCCCGCCGGTGGCGCTGTCGACATCATCGCGCGCCTGATGTCGACCGACATGGCCACCTCGCTGGGCACCAGCGTGGTGGTCGAGAACCGGCCCGGCGCCAGCGGCAACATCGCGTTCGACGCCGTGGCCAAGGCGCCCGGCGACGGCCATACGCTGATCATGGCCAGCGCCTCGCTGGCGATCAACAAGTCGCTGATCAAGTCCACGCCCTTCGATCCGCGCAAGGACTTCACGCCGATCGGCCTGGTCGCCATGGTGCCGTCGGTGCTGGTGGTCAACAAGGATCTGCCGGTGAACACGGTGCAGGAGCTGATCGCCCACGGCAAGGCCCATCCGGGCACGCTCAACTACGGCTCGAACGGCAACGGCACGACGCAGCACCTGGCGGCCACGATGTTTTCGCTGCGCAGCGGCGTGCCGATCACGCACGTGCCCTACAAGGGTGTCGACCAGCTGTTGCCCGACCTGGTCAGCGGGCGCATCCAGCTGTCGTTCAACAACGTGGCGTCGATGCAAAGCCAGCTCAAGGCCGGCAATATCCGCGCGCTGGCGGTCGGGCGCGAGCAGCGCTGGGCCGGCATGCCGCAGTTGCCCACCTACCAGGAGGCCGGTATCGGCGGGCTCGAATACGCCAGCTGGGTTGGCCTGCTCGGGCCGGCGGGCCTGCCGGCACCGGTGATCGACAAGTTGTCCAAGGCCATGACGGTGGCGCTGGCCAACCCGCAGACGCGCGAACGCATCGAGGCTGGCGGCAACGAACTCAAGGCGAGTTCGCCATCGGCGTTCGGCCAGTTCTTCCACCAGGAAATCGACAGCTGGGCCAAGGCCATTGCGGCCGCGGGGCTCAAGGCCGAATAAACCGGCGCCGCGAACGGCCTACGCGCGCCGCGACTTCGTGTCCGGCTCCGGTTCCGGCTTGGGCGGCAGGTCGGGCGGCTCGCGGCCGGGCGGATGCTTGTAGTTGTCGGTCATGGGTGTGTCTCCCAGCATTGAGGCCATTGTGTGAACCGATTGTGCCCCCATGGGCGGCACACCGCCCTTGATGGCCGGGCTGCGTCACGCGGCTATGGTCTCCCGCCAGGGGCCTTGGCCAGCGGCGCTTGCTACCATGCGGCTGTGGCGCATCCATCGTGCCACGGCTTCATCGACCCCTCGCAGGACGCGTCCCATGCCACCGACCATCGTGTTCCGGGAACACACCATCGCCCCGGAACCCTTCCAGGACCGCGTTCTGCGCAGCGCGCGCGTGTTGCAGGCGGCCGGCATCGGCGAAGGTGCCGTGGTGGCGCTGATGATGCGCAACAGCCCGCAGTTGCTCGAGTTGATGCTCGCGGCGCGCTGGCTGGGCGCCATGTGGTGCCCGATCAACTGGCATTACAAGACCGAGGAGGTGCAATACATCCTGGGCGACAGCGGCGCGCGGGTGCTGGTCATCGACGCCGCGCTGCTGGCGGGTTTGCCGGGCCTGCGCCTGGACACGATCACGAGCTTCGTCCGCGACGACGGCGTCGGCGCGTCGGCGCCGGACACCGCGGCGCCGGACTGGGAACACAGCCGCGACGCTGCCACACCGCTGGACGAGCCGGCGCGTGCACCGCGCGGCGCGATGCTGTACACCTCGGGCACGACCGGCCGGCCCAAGGGCATCGTGCGCGCGGCCGCCAGCCCCGACAAGGTGGCCAGCAGCCTGGCGGTGCTGCGCCAGGTACTGGGCTTTCGGCCGGGTATGCGGGCACTGGTCAGTGCGCCGATGTACCACAGCGCGCCCAATACCTATTGCGTCGGCGCGGCGCTGGAAGGCGCCGAACTCTTCATCGAACCGCGGTTCGATGCCGAACACACGCTGCGCATGATCGAGCGCCACCGCATCACCCACGCCTACCTGGTGCCGACCATGTACGTGCGCATGCTGGCCCTGCCCGGGGACGTGCGCAAGCGCTACGACCTGAGCTCGATGCAATTCGTCGCCTCCACCGGCTCGCCGTGCGCACCCGAGGTCAAACGCGCGATGATCGACTGGTGGGGGCCGGTGATCAACGAAGCCTATGGTTCCAGCGAACTGGGATATTCGACCCTGCTGAGCAGCGCCGACGCGCTGCGCAAGCCCGGGTCGGCCGGGCGTCCGCTGTCCGGCGCGCGTTTCGCCATCCTCGACGAACAGGGTGCACCGCTCCCACCCGGCCAGCCCGGGCTGATCTACCTGCACCAGGACGCGTATGCCGACTTCAGCTATATCGGCAATCCCGAGGCGCGCCGGCGCATGGAGATCAACGGTCTCAAGACGCTGGGCGATGTCGGTTACCTGGACGAAGACGGCTTCCTGTTCATCGTCGACCGTGCCTCCGACATGGTGATCTCGGGCGGCGTCAACATCTATCCGGCCGAGATCGAGGCGGTGCTGCAGTCCATGCCGGGCGTGGCCGACTGCGCGGTGTTCGGCATCCCGGACGCCGAGTTCGGCGAGGCACTCGGCGCAGCCGTGCAGCTGCAGCCGGGTGCGATGGTTTCCGCTGAGCAGGTCGGCGCCTATCTCAAGCAGCGGCTGGCCGGCTACAAGGTGCCCAAGGTGGTCGAGTTCGTCGCGCAGATGCCGCGCGAGGACACCGGCAAGATCTTCAAGCGCAAGTTGCGCGAACCGTATTGGGCCGGCATGGCGCGGCGCATCTGACGCCGGCGCGACGGCGGCTCACGCCGTCATGCCACCCGTTGCCAGAACCAGGTCGCGGACAGCGCGATCAGCAGCAACGAGCCGCCACGCACGACGACGCGCTGGTACCAGGGCCGCGTCACCACCCACTGCACCGCCAGCACCCAGGCCGCGACCGCGAGCAGTTGACCGGCTTCGACACCCAGGTTGAATCCTGCCAGCGCCCAGGGCAACAGGCCGTCGGGCGCCGCAGCCTCCAGCAGCAGGCCGGCAAAACCATATCCATGCACCAGGCCGAACACCAGCGCCAGCGCCTCTAACCGCAACCACGGCCGCGGGCGCAGGTTCATGGCCGCCGTAAAGGCGACGGACAAGGCGATCACCGGTTCGACCCAGCCGGCATCGGCCTGTGTCCAGCCCAGTGTGGCCAGCACCAGCGTGATCGAATGGCCGATCGTGAATGCGGTCACGGTGCGCAGCAAGGTCCAGCCGCTGTCCATCAGCGGCTCTGCACGCGCCGCGCCGCCGTGGCGGACGAACGGACGCAGGCGCAATTGCAGCGGCAGCACCAGCGCCAGCAGGAAGGCCAGATGGTCGTAGCCTTGCAACAGGTGCGCGACACCGAGCACGAAGTAGTCGCGCAGCGCCGGCCAGCGACCCGCGTGCGCCGGCCGTACCGGCGCACCACGCAATGGCAACGCCGTGTCCTGCTGAGGCGATACCGTCGCGAGCAGGTCGACACCGTCGACCCTGCCGGCCACCAGCAACCGGTGGCCGGCATCCTGTTGCCGGAACAACCGGTAGTGCAGATGCAGCGCCACGGCACGCGGGCAGCGCACGGTGGCCACGCTGCGGAAATAGACACCGTCGCTGCGCCGCTCCAGGCCGTCGTGCTGCCAGCGCGGTGCGCAGTCGGGCAAGCGGGTTGTCGCCGACGTTACCGATGCACCGCTGGTCTCCACCCGCGCGTCGCGGTCGAGCCGCGCCAGCAACGCCGGCGTGGCTGCGCGCACCTCGCCCCAGGTAATGCGGGCATCACGGTCCGCATCGATCTCCACCACCTGGTCGAGGTCGCGCAACGCGACCGACAACAGCAGCCGCAGCACCGGCGCGCCAGTGCCGGCGTTGTCCGCGCCCGCTGGCGCAGACAGCGCCGGATCCACCAACCGCAGGTCGAGGTAAGCGTCGCTGCCCTTGTGCGCCAGCGCGGCACCGGCCATGCCGAGCGCAAGCAGCAGTCCGGCCAGCGCGTCGCGCCACGCTGGCCACACGAGCGTGCGGGTCTGGCGCCGGTCGGACCGCCGGGTCACGGCTTTCCCCCCGAAGCGAGCAGTTCCTGTGGCGTGCGGTCGAGGCGCCGATCGTGCAAGCCCGTGGCCTTGCGCTGGTGTTGCAGTTCGGTCCAGGCCGCCGCATCACCGGCCCGCGCCGCGCTGTGCAGGGCCACCCACCAATCGACCGGCTCGCGCTGCAGCTGCAGATTGCGCCGCGCCGATTGCAGGGCGCGCGGCGCATCGTCCTGCAGCCACAGAGCGACCAAGGCGGCCTCGCGCCCATGCAGGTCGGGGTCGTCGCCACGGCGCGCCAGCTCGGCTGCGCGTGACTGCAGTGTCGCGCGCAGCTCCAGCCAGCGGGTATCCCCCAGCCGGCGCAGCGCGGTCGCCCGGCGCAACACGACCGCATCGGTGGCGGCCACGGGCGCAAGCACCACCAGCGCCTGCGCCGCATCGCCGGCGCGCAGCAACAGGTCAGACAAGGCGATCGAGGTATAGAGGTCCGCCGCAGCCTGCAAGCTGGCGCGGTAGGCGGACAACGCCAGCGCGTCCCGACCCGCGCGCTCCAGGGCCTCGGCGTGCAGCGACAACAACCAGCCGCGTTGCGCCGGCGCCCGGCTGTCGCGTGCCAGTGCGCGCAAGCCCGCAGTCGCCACATCATGCCGCCCCTGCAGGGACATGATCTCCAGCCGGCAGGCTGCCGCATACGGTTCGGCACCTGCCCGGGCCACGCCATCGCAGGCATGCAAGGCCGCGGGATAGTCGGCGCGCAGGCGCTCGAGCGCGGCCAGATCGAGCCAGGCCTGGGCATGTGCGGGCGCACGCGCGACGACGCCACGCAACAGCGCGTGGGCAGCGTCGAACGCGTGCCGCCCCTGCTGCACGGTCGCCTGCAATACGGCGATGTCGACCGGCGCGGCCGGTCGATCCCACCACGGTGCCAGCATGGCCTGGGCGCGGCCCCAATGGCGCGTGTCGCCGCTCTGGCGCGCCTGTGCGATCTCGGCACGGACCTGGCGCAGCAGCTCCGGCGTGGCCACGACCAAGGTGCCTGCTGGCACTGGCGGGCGCGAACGCACCGTGGGCGACGCCAGGGTTTCCAGCACCTGGCCGTCGTGCGTCGGCACGACAGCGGTGGCGGCCATGCTGCCGGCATGCGAGAACAGCAGCGGCAGCAGCACAAGGGCCGGGAACCAGGTATTGGCTACGGGTCGGTTCATCGCGCCCGCCTGGATGCCGTCACAACGGCGCGGGTTCGGCCGTGTCGTCCACGGCCAGCGTCAGCGCATCGATGTCGATCGGTTCGCTGGTCTCGGACGTGCCGGCGATCAGCGACGAGATGAAATCGACCAGTGCGCTCACGTCCCGGGCGATATCCGGCGGCGCGGCGGCAGGCGCGTCGCCACCCCCGCCGCCACATCCGGCCAGCCCCAGTGCCGCGGCCAGCGCCACGGGTCCTATCCATCGGGTGGGTATCGTCATGGTGGCTCCTTGTCGTGGCGAGTTCACATCGCACCCGGATTCGGGGTACTGAGATACGGGAAACCAGGCAGGAACGGCACCGTTGCCTGGTCCACCGCGTCGTGGATGTTGGCCGAACCCGCGCCCAGCGGCACGCTGGTGGCCTTGCACATCGACGTCACGCCAGGGACGCCCGGCACGCTGTTGAGCCCGAGCGCGTCGGCGTCGCCGTTGATCACGCACAGGCCACCGAGCATCGCCACCAGCGCAATGTCGACCACGTCGTCCTTGGGTCGGCGTCCGTTCGGGAAGCCGGCGTTGTCGGTCCCCGCAGCCAGTGCGTTGCCGGCCACGCCGAGGCGGTTCTGCATTGCGAACGGTACCGGTGCGATCGACGTGTTCAGGCGCAACATCTCGGACGGCGTCGGGTTCGCCGCCGGTTTGTTCACGCCGGTGATGCCGGTCAGGAAGGTGGTGGCCAGGTCGGTCCGCGGCAGGTTGATCGGCGCCACGTTGGCGCCCAGCACCACCCCCAGCAGCGCCGGCAGCGTCGGGTTGGTCACATAGGTCAGGAACTGCGCGTCGTCCCTGGGTTGCGACGCGTTGAACCTGTCCTTGTCGGGCAGCCCGATCACGACCTCGTTGACCAGCGGATTGCCCAGGCGCGATACCTGCGTCCACGCGCCGCCGGCCTTTTCGGCCTGGTCGTTGCCCGTGCCCGGCTTGCCGTTGAGCAAACGACCCTGGCGCAGGCTGGCGGTCGACCAGCCACCGATCACCGGCTCACCGCCGGCGGTCAGACAGTCCTTGTGCACCTCCAGCGCCATGGTCGTGACATTGGTCTTCTGGATGGCGTGCTGGCCGCCCATGCCGGCCGCGTCCTTGTTGGCCGGGTCGAGCAGGAATGCCGCCGGCGCATTGACCAGGTCGAAGATGGTGCCGAGGTTCACCGCGAAACCTTCGGCACGCTGGCCGGCGAACACCCGGCCCTGGTCCTTGCCCACCGGACAGCCCGGGATGGTCACGGCATGGATGTGCTGCGCCGCATAGGCGGGGTAGTCGGCGATCGTCTTGGTACCGATGTTGTCCACCGGTTTTTCGAACGTCGCGCCGCCACCGGTCTTGGTGACCGCCGTGGCAGAGCCCTTGCGCCGGTCGCCGCGCATGACGTTGACGGTATAGGTCTCGTTGACGTTCAGGTTGGCGGCGTTGAGCCCGCCGACCGCGCCAGCCTGTATCAGCGGAATCGGCACGCTGGCACCACCAATCGTCAGCGGGATCGACTTGAGGGTGTTGCGGAAACGGAACTGGAAGGTGATGTCCTCGCGTGCGTCGCCGTCGTTGTCGATGTGGATCTCGTAAAGGGCATTCGGGTCGAGCGAAAAATAGTTCGGACCGCCGTACGGCCCTTGCAGCGGCTGATAGTTGGCGATCAGGGTCACGTAGTCCGAACGACCGCCGCTGCCATTGGCGGCTACGCCTTCATAGCTGCGGAACAGGTAGAAGTCGGTCCCGTCGACTTTCGGACTGGTCGTGATGAACGGGGCCTCGCGGTGGCTGGAGGCGAAAGCGCTGCCGGCTGCGAGCAGCAGCAGACAGGCGTGTGCGAGAGGGCGGTTCCTGAAAGGCATGGTGGTTCTCCGGGTGGTGCTGGTGATCGTCGTCGTGCCGTCGCAGCACGGCGCGAGGGCTGCTGCGCGCGGTGCCTGCGCCGCGGCCTACATGGCGGCGCGCCAGAACACATAGTCGGCGGTGTAACGCACGACCTGCTTCTCGCCCTGGCTGGCGGCGCTGCAACCGGCAGCCGGCGCCACTCCGCCGCGGGTGTTGACACGTTGCACGTGGCTCACGCCCTGCATCGCACCCATGCCCTTGGCCGGATCGGCCTGGACCAGCTGCAGCGGGATGTTGCCGCTGCCCGCGGGCGCGATGGCCAGTTGCTTGCCGGTGATGCGTGAGCCATCGACGCTCTCCCACGTCGCCGGCGGGCCGTAATATTTGCCCACCGTCCTGCCGCTGCGATCCTTCAGTCCGGCATCCGGGCCGGCAAACACCCACTCGAACTGGCCAGGCATGTCAGCCTTGGCGCGGCATTGCCAGGTGATGTCACCGGCAGCCATGGTCTGCATCGCGACCATGTGGCCAGCCGGCACCTGTATGGCGGCCGGCAGGCCCGCCTGCGAATACGGCGCCATCGACGGCGCGGGACCGGCGCAGGCGGAAACGGCCGCCACGGCGGCGATGGTGATGACGAGTCGAACGTGCATGTGCTTGCTCCTGTCGGTAGTGACAATCACCGGGCCCGCCGTCCGCATGGACGCATGGCACCGGCCTTCGTGCTGGACGATGCGCCCCTTCGGGACGCCATCGGACGAGGCATTCGTCCGATGCCGTGAATACGCAGCGACGCAGCAGGCGGATTCACCTCCGTATTGGCCCTGCCATCCGGTCGGATTCAGGCCGATGCCACATCCAGAACACGGTTTCGTGCGTACCCACGCGGCCGATCCACCACCGACAAACCCATGCACGACTCCAACACACCCATCCCGAGCGGCTCGGCCGGTCACAGCTTTCTGCGCCCTGGATGGCGCGGGCCAGGGTCGCCGTTGGCTGGAAATCGCCCCGCGCCGACCGTCCCGGTGGCACCGGGCGCGGCGTCGCGTCATTCCGATTTCCCGCACAATCACCCGATGCACCCGCCCATGCGCGACTCCGACCTGATCGACCTGCTCGATCGCATTGCCCGGCGTGATGCTCCGGCCTTCAAGCTGCTGTACGACCAGTGCGCGCCGAAGCTGTTCGGCCTGGCCCTGCGGGTGGTTGACAACCGCAGCTGGGCCGAGGACGTCCTGCAGGATGCGTTCATGGTGATCTGGCGCACCGCGCCGGACTTCCGGGCCTCGCTCAGCCCGCCGATGGCCTGGATGGGCCTGATCGTGCGCAGCCGCGGGCTGGATTTCCTGCGTCGACGCGCCAGTCAACGTACCCACCTGGCACAACCCATCGACGATCTGATGGCCGATGGGCTGGCCGACGACGCGCCGTCGCCGCTGGACACTGCGCAGGCCAGCGAACAGGCGTGGGCGCTGCATCAGTGCCTGCAGCAGTTGGACAACCGGCAACGTGAAGTGGTCAGCCTGGCCTATGTGCGCGACCTCAGCCACGGCGAACTGGCGGCACAGCTCAAACTGCCGCTGGGCACCATCAAGACCTGGATCCGGCGCGGGCTGGAACAGCTGCGCACCTGCATGGCGCGTTTCGCCTGAGGCCCATGCCATGGACCTGAATCGACATCCCGATCTGCTGGACCGGCTGGCGGCAAGTCATGCATTGGGCAGCCTGCGCGGCGGCGCGCGCCGGCGTTTCGAATCGATGGCGCGTGAGAGCCCGACCGTGCGCACCGCGGCCATGTTGTGGCAGGCGCGCATTGCCAGCCTGACGGAACTGCAGGTGCAGCAGGTACCGGACCCGGCGGTCTGGCAACGTATCGATCGCATGGTCCGTGCGGAGCAGCAGGGCACCTTGCCCACCGGCGCTGCCGCGGCCGGGTTGCCGGACCCCATCGATGCGACACCCCGCTGGTGGGAGCGGCTGGGCTGGTGGCGCGGTGCGGCAACCGCTGGAGCCCTTGCCACGCTGTTGTCCGTGACCGCTGGTTGGCAACGGCTCGAACACAGCAACGCGCAGGTCGCGAAGCTGCAGGCACAACTTCGGGCCGTGCCACAGGATGCCTACGTGGCGGTGCTGCACGACGACCAGTCGAACGCCACGATGCTGGTCACCTTCGACCCGCGCAACAGCCGCCTCACGCTGCAGCGAGTGGGCGACTACCGGGAATCACCCGACCGCTCGCTGCAATTGTGGGCGATTCCGCCCGGTGGCGGGCCGCGTTCGTTGGGGGTGCTGGATCGATCTCCGCTGCTGCGCCTGGCCGCGGGGGAGGACGACATGCGCGATGCGTCGGCGCTGGCGATCAGCCTGGAGCCGCGCGGCGGCGTGCCCGGCAGCGGCGGGCCGACCGGACCGGTATTGTTCTCGGGTCGACTGATCCAGAAGCTGCCCTGATGCCAGCCGCTCGCTTGTGCCGGTCGGCGCATGGGCCGACGCGCGGTTCTGCTGACGGCGGCGACGGGATACCGGACGACGATCAGCGGCGGCTGCGCCCGAACGGCGGTTGCCCGCGCCAGTACCGCATCATCAGCCAGCCCCCCAGCAGCCCGCCCAGATGCGCGAAATGCGCCACGCCGCTGGCGCTACCGGTGACACCCAGCGTGAGTTCGATCGCGCCATAAAGCCCGACGAAGACCGGCGCAGGCATCGGTATCGGCGGAATCAGCGGCGTGATCTTGCGCCGCGGGAACACCATCGCAAAACCGATCAGCAAACCGAACAGCCCGCCCGAGGCGCCCACCGTCGGGGCCTGGGAACCCATCACCCCGGTCACGATCAGTTGCGCGGCGGCGGCCACCAGCACGCTGGCGAAATAGAACTGCAGCATGCGGCGCGCGCCCCAGACACGTTCGAGTTCGGAGCCGAACATCCACAGGCCGAACATGTTGAATGCCAGGTGGGTCAGGCCGCCGTGCAGGAAGGCATAACTGACGACCTGCCAGGGCCGGAACAGTTCGGTGGCCCACGGCCACAGGCCGAACTGCACGATGATGGTCGGGCCCAGTTGCTGGACGACGAAGAACACCAGCACATTGACGATCAACAGGGCCTGGGTGACAGGGGGCATCAAAAAACCTCAATCCGCGCGCACGCATCGAAAGCCAATGTACACGACGCGTGTGTCCGCCGGTTTGGACTGCCGATGCCCGGCGCGCATCTGCGCCTGCCCATACCACCACGAACCGCCGCGGGTGAGGCGATCGCCATTGCCGGTCGCCCCGACCGGATCGTCGACCCATTCCCAGACATTGCCACCCATGTCGTGCAGTCCGTTGACACCCGCTGGCGTGGCGTCGACCGCCGCATGACCATGGCCGCGCGACAGTCGCGCTCCGTGCGCAATGGCGCGCGCCTGTGCGGCCGCACCGCAGTCGTCCAGGCATTGCGCGCCCGCGGGCGATGCCCCGGTCGGGAACGGGTAGGTGCGAGCGCGCTCGAACGTCGGTGGCGGGTTCGCGCGTTGCTCGGTATGCGCGGCCGAGACCCATTGCGCGTCGGTCGGCAGGCGGCCACCGGCCCAGTTGCAGAAGGCCTGGGCCTCGTCCCAGGTCACGTGTACCGCCGGCTCGCGGGCGCCCGCCGCGCGACCGCCGCCGAACGGGGTTCGCCAGTTCCAGCCGGGTTTCTGCGTCCAGCCCGCCTCGTAGACCGAGCCGCCGCCATCTTGCTCGGCACGCGTCACGGTTCCGGTGGCAGCCACGAAACGCGCGAACTGGCCCACCGTCGTCTCGGTACGGGCGATGGCGAACGCACCGACCGGCTGCCAGTCGATACCGGCCGGGTCGGCCCAGGCCGGGGCGCAGGCCGCGATCGCGGCGCCGATGCCGATCCTTGCCGCCATCGATGTGAAGGTCTGGCACATGCACAAATTCTAGGCAGACCAAGCCAACCCCACAGCGCGCCAGGCTTCGGATCGCCGTCGCATCGACGCCGCGGGTACGATGCACGCGGGTGACCCGCACCCGGCAACTTGCCGATACACAGGACACCGGACCAGGAGGACAGGCATGACGGAAGAAGACGGACTGGTATGCGCGTACCTGCGCGAGCACGACGGGCACTGGCGCACCGTCGGCTGGGAGGACGTGCAAGCCTGGAAATCCGGCGACGGCCTGTTGTGGGTGCACCTGAACCGGTCGGCCGAACGCACCCGGCGCTGGCTGCAGCGTGACAGCGGGCTCGATGCGCTGGTGGCCGAAAGCCTGCTCGCAGAGGAAACCCGGCCCCGTGCGCTGGAGCGCGACGGCAATCTGCTGGTCAACCTGCGCGGCGTCAACCTCAATCCCGGGGCGGACCCCGACGACATGGTCTCGCTGCGGATGTGGTGCGAGCCCGAACGCATCGTGACCTGCCGCGGCCGGCGCCTGATGGCGATCGACGACTTGCGTGATCGCATCGCCAAGGGCCGCGGGCCGGTCGATGCGGGCGCATTCCTGGTCGAGATCGCGGGCGCGCTGGTCAACCGGGTGGCGCCGGTCATCGAAACCCTGGACGAGACCCAGGACGAACTCGAGGACCAGGTCGTGACCGGCGAGCGCCAGGCGATCCGCAGCCGGCTCTCGGCGCTGCGGCGCCAGGCGATCAGCCTGCGGCGCTACCTCGCGCCGCAGCGCGAGGCGATGGCCCGTATCCTGGGCGAAACCGTGGCCTGGCTCGACCCGCACCACAAGGCGCAGTTGCGCGAGATATCGGACCGCACCATGCGTTACGTCGAGGACCTCGACGCGATCCGCGAACGCGCCGCGGTGATCCAGGACGAAGTCGCCAACCGGGTCGCGGAATCCATGAACCGGAACATGTACATGCTGGCCATCGTGGCGACCGTGATGCTGCCGCTGGGGTTTTTCACCGGACTGCTGGGCATCAACGTCGACGGCATGCCCGGCGCCCACGACACGCCGTGGGCCTTCTGGGCGGTGAGCGGCTTCCTGGCCCTGCTGGTGCTGGCGCAGGTGATCGTCATGCGCCGGCTGCGGTGGTTTTGAGCCGTGCGGGCTGTGCCGACCGGACACGGGTGGTGATCTAATCGGGGCAGCCTTCTTTTTCCTTGCCGCCACCGGCCCCCGACCACCACCGCGCAACCATGACCGTCGACGATGCCTATGCCGAACTGGGCCTGCCGCCCGGTGCCGACCTGGCACAGGCCAAGGCGGCCTGGCGCGCCCTGGTGTCACGCTGGCACCCGGATCGCAATGGCCATGCGACGGCCTCGGCCCGCATGCAGCGCATCAACCTGGCGCTGGAGCAGATCCGCGCCGCGGCCCAGGCGCCGGCCGGCCGCAAGCCCGCGGCCCGCGCCGAACCGGCGCCGCGCGCCGTACGGACCGTGCAGCACCGGGTCCGGCTGACGCTGGAGGAGGTGGCCTCGGGTTGCATCAAGCTGCTGCAAGGCAGCGTCGTCGAGACCTGCCCGTCCTGCTCGGGCACCGGGCATGCCAGCAAGCCCCTGGACTGCGAAGCCTGCGCGGGCCAGGGCACGATCCATGAGCGCACCTGGTTCGGCTGGTTCGGCGCCGCCACGGCGTGTACGGCCTGCGACGGCAGCGGCAAGATCCAGCCGGCCTGCAAGGCCTGCGACGGGCGTGGCAAGACCGAAGTGGCGCGATACCGCGTGTCGGTACGCCTGCCCGCCAACCTGAACGACGGCGACGTGCTGCATGTCGGTCCGCAGCGCGGGGCATCGGCCGTGGCACATGACATCCACGTGGAGGTACTGCCGCATGCCAGCCTGGTGCGCGAGGACGACGGCACCGTGCGCTGCGAATTGCCGGTTGACGGTTTTGCGTGGGTCGCCAACCGCACGATCGACATTCCCACGCTGCGCGGCGCGCAGGCGCTGGGCCTGCAACGCGGCCAGGTGATGTACCGCCTGGCCGGCCAGGGATTCCCGCCACGCACCGGCGGCAGGCACGCCGACCAGGTGGTGATCGTGGTGCCGAAGTTTCCGACGCAGCTCAGCCGCGAACAGGAGCGGCTGCTGAACCGACTGGCGGCAACGACGTCCGGCAAGGATGGTGGTTGAGCGTCCGACAATTCCTTCAGGACGTCCACCCATGGCCAGGACCCTGTCACGTCGAAGCCTCATCGCCGCCGCAGCCACGCTGCGGGCCTCACACCTGCTGCGCGCGCAACACCACGGCCACCACCAAGGCCAATTCGAACGGCTGAACCAGCCCGGCAGAATCGACCTGCCGGCCCTGCATGCCCAACATGCGGTGTACGACAGCCCGGCGCCGCGGGCACAGCAGCAAGGCGGCTGGCGCGTGCTCGCTCCGTTGCCGATCCCGCGCACCGAGATGGCCTGGGCGGTGGCGTACCGCAACCGCATGCATCTCGTGGGCGGTTACGCCGAGCAGCGGGTCGACCGCCCCTACCACCATGCCTACGACCCGGCCAGCAACCAGTGGCAGGAGCTGGCGCAGCTGCCCCGCGGCGCCAACCATGTCGGCGTGGCCACGCTGGGCGAGCGGCTGTACGCCTTCGGCGGCTTCATCGAGCAGAACCGCACGCCGCGTGACGAGGCCTTCGGCTTCGACGGCGAGACATGGACGCGGGTGCGCCGCCTGCCCGAGGCCTGCGGCGCCATGGCCTGCATCACGCTGGGCTGAACGGCGCATCCGGCCGGCGGGCCGGATACCAGCCCCGGCATCGGTACATCCACCGATGAAACGATGGCAGGATCGGTATATCATGGAATTTGCATATATCGATTCAACGCCCCTGCGTGCGGATCGCATCATTCGGGAGCCATCGTGAAACATCGATCGACCATACCCCTGCTGCTGGCCATGACCGCGCTCGCGTCTGCGCCTGCCCTGGCCCAGGACGCGGCCGAGCTGTTCAAGGACGCCGATCACGCGCAGGGCGAACAACTGATGCGCGAGCACCGCTGCACCGAATGCCATGTGCGCAAGGTCGGCGGCGACGGATCGGCCATCTACAAGCCGGCGGGCCGCATCAATACGCCGGGCTTCCTGCGCGGCATGGTCGAGCAATGCAACACCGAGCTCAACCTGGGCATGTTTCCCGACGAAGTCTCGTCCGTCGCCGCCGTGTTGAACCGGCGCTGGTACAAGTTCAGATGAACCGCCAGCGGGCGCACCGGGCCACGCGCCGGCCCCGACATCTCGTGGCCGCATTCCTTCGGCCAGGCCAGTGGGATCGCGTCGATCCGCGGCCGGCGTCCACCGGGCGCATGCCGTCCGCGCAATGAAAGCGATGCGGGACAAGACCTTCAGCCACGAAGACCAGGCGTTCGTCGAACGCCTGGACCAGGCAGCGCAATCGCACATGGCCTGGACGCGACGCGTCCTGCGCTGCGCGCTGCTGCGGACCTCGCCCGGCGACGACGTGCTGGCCGACGATGCACACGACCGATGCGATTTCGGCCTGTGGTTCCGCCGCAACCGGGAACGGTTCGACATCATCGACGCGCACACCACCCTGCATCTGGAGGCACACCACCAGCGCATGCATGTGGCCGTGCGTTCGATCTGCCGCGGTGTACTCGCGGGCGCAGCCGGCGATCCGTCCATGCTGGAGGAGTTCGAACGAACGCAGACCGCCGTGGTCGCCGATCTGGCACATCTCAAGACCGAGTTCCTGTCGCACAGCGCCCGCATCGACGCCTTGACCGGGCTGCCGCTGCGTTATGGCCTGGAGGAGGATTTCCTGCGGTATTGCGCATCGGCGCAGCGCCATGGCGAACGGGTCGTGGCCATGCTGCTGGACGTCGACCATTTCAAACGCGTCAACGATACCCATGGCCATGCCGTGGGTGACCTCGCGCTCAGGCATGTCGCCGACGTCCTGCGCAGCCGTTGCCGCAGCGGCGAGTTGTTGTTCCGTTTCGGAGGCGAGGAGTTCCTGGCCTTGCAACAGGTGCCGGACGCTGGCGCGGCGGGACACGCGGCGCAGCGATTGCTGCAAGGGCTGCGGGACGCGGCCATGCCACTGCCGGACAGCGGTACGCTGGGACTGACCATGAGCGCGGGGCTGGCCGAATCGGGACGCGACGAGTCGATGGCCAGCGTGGTGGATCGCGCCGACAAGGCGCTGTACCAGGCCAAGGCGGCCGGGCGGGACTGCTGGCGCTGGGCGCGGGAGCCGGACTGACGACGCCTCGGAATCACAGGTCGAGCACGACCCAGGCCGGATCGTGGTCGGAGCCATCGCCGCCGTGTTTCGTGCGCCGATCGATATGGGCGGACCGCAGCCGGGGCGCGAGCGCGCTCGACAACCAGATGTGGTCGTACAAGGCATACACCGGCGGCGCCGCTCCCGGTGGGTTGTACCGATGCGTCCATTGGGCGCAGGCCGGCCCGGGCCCCTGGCCTGGCGACTCGGCCTTGGCGGCACGGGTCTCCACGGCGCCGGCCAGGCCGTTGTGCAGCGGGTCGCCGTCCACGAACAGCATGGGCGCCAGATCGGCGCTGTCCGGCGGATCGTTCATGTCGCCGACCAGCACGAACTTCGAGCCGCGCCGCTCCTCGGCCGACAGGATGCGCGCAATCGTCTCGGCCTGCCGGCGGCGTCGGGCATTGGCACGGGCGGCACCGGCGACCGGATCCTCGTCGGCGGGAACGTAGTGGCTCTTGAGGTGGGTGTTGTACAGCGTCAGCAACTTGTCGCCCCGCGCATCCAGAATACGCACACCCAGCAGGTCGCGGCCGAAGACGCGCAATTCCGGCGCGTCGGGATGGGTGGCGCTCTGGTGCGAGACGATGGGGCCGATCGGCAACCGCGAGAGCACGCCGACGTCGATCATGCGCGGATCGTTGCCCTCGATCAGCGCCACGTGCGGGTACAGGCCGCCGAGGTGGTCGCGGTTGAAGCTGCGCAGGATCTCGATGTGCTCGACCTCCTGCACCGCGAGCACGTCCACGTCCATGGTACGGATGCGCTGCGCGATCTGCGCCGTGTCGCCCGGATTCTTGGCCTTGACCAGCCGCCCCATGAAGGTCCGCGCCTGCACGTCGCCCTGGCTGAAGGTCAACTCGATCCCGCCGGCCTCGTGCGGCGGCAGCGCCGCGATCTCGGCCTGGAAGTTGTAGCGCGAGAACAGGTTGTTCAGGTTGAAGGTTCCGATGGAGATGGTCATGGCGGGCACTCTCGGGTTGTCATCTTCGCACGCATGGGGCGACGGATCAACGTCGCTTCGGCCGCAGGCTGCCGCACGATGGCAGTCGATATGCGAACCATGCGACGGGCCGCAGCTGCTGCAACGACGTGTTCGGGGTCGCGCAGGGCCCCGTCAGCGGGTCAGCCGAAGGACGGCAACGCGGGCTTGGCCACCGGCTTGCCCGCCGCCACCCAGGCGTCGTAACCACCGGCGATCGAATGCACGTCGAGGTATCCCATCTGCTTCATGGCCAGCGCGGCCAGCGCGGCGCGGCCGCTGGTCTTGCAGTACAGCACGAACTTCTTGTCGCGGTCACCCAACTCGGGCATGCTGCTGAGCTTGAACTCGAGCATGCCGCGCGACGCATGGATCGCCCCGGGCAGGTGGCCGGCAGCGAATTCGTCGGCCTCGCGCACGTCCAGCAACACGTCGGCATCGCGGATCGCGGCTTCGGCCTGGTCTACGGGGATTTCGGCAATCTGGCTCTTGGCGGCAGCCACCAGGTCGAGGGCGGTTTTCATGGGGAGGTATCTCCTGGTCGGTGGGCGCCCGGTAGCGGGCGGCGGAGATACGAGTTTATGCCCGACAGGGGCTTGATGGAGATTTTTGGCTTGGGCGATCACAGGGGGCAGGGCGTGGCAGGACGGACTGCTTGCCAAAGAAAATCGACAGGTCTGCCGCTGCATCTCGGCTTGTGACAACAGTCGGTCTCCTGAGAAACGATGAATATGTCGGCACCTTCCAATGGAATGCACACGATTCCAAGCCGTCGGTTCCCGTCGGACCGGAACGGTCCGTCCGTCGCCTGGGGCAACCCGCAGCGCAGCCTGTCGCAACGCGCGACCGCCGCTGGCCGTCGCGCGTTGTGTGGGCCCCCCCGCCCGCAACACCGGCCGCGTAAACTGGCCAGCATGTTGCCAGTCAACGATCCTGCGCGTCGCGGCGCCTTGCGTACGATGTCGGTGGTGGCCGCCTTGGCCACCCTGCCGGGCCTGCGTCCGGCATGGGCGGCAGATGGTCCGGTTTTCGATGCGTTGCTGAGCGACCCCGCGCGTGGCGAGCGCCCGGTGCCCGTCAAGCTGCGTCTGCCAATGGGTGATGGGCCCTGGCCCTGGGTGATCCATTCGCACGGCCTGGGCGGCAGCCGAGACGGAGCGGCCGCCTGGGGCCGCGCCTGGGCGGGGGCTGGCGTGGCGGTGGTGCATGTACAGCACCCGGGCAGCGATCGCGACACCTTGCGCGAGGGCATGCGGGCCTTGCGCGCCGCTGCCAGTGCAGAGCAATTGCTGGCACGGGTGGGCGACGTGGCTTTCGTGCTCGGCGAGATCGCACGTCGCGCCCGATCCGGCGGCCTGTGGACCCGGCTGCGGGCCGACGCGGTGGGCGTCTCGGGCCACTCCTTTGGCGCGCACACGGTGCAGGCCGTTGCCGGCCAGCGCTTCGCCGGCGCCGAGGCGGTCGCGAGCGATCCGCGCCCGCGCGCCTTCGTCGCCTTCAGCCCGTCGCCGGGCGCGAGGACCGACACCCGGGACGACGCCCGGCGCGCCTTTGGCAGCGTGACACGTCCCTTTTTCGCGCTGTCCGGTTCCCTGGACACCAATCCGCTGGCCGATCGCGGCCCGCAACACGACGACGGCCGCTACCGCACACTGGTCTACGATGGCCTGCCGGCTGGGGACAAGGCCATGTTGTGGTTGGAAGGCGCGGACCACGCCAGCTTCGGCGGCGGCACCGGCATGACGGCCCCGGTCATGCGCCGACGTGATGCAGCCGTGCTCGCCGCCGAGCCGGCGCACCAGACACTGATCGCCGGGATGACGGCGCTGTGGTGGCGCTGGCGCCTGTCAGGCGACGCGAGCGCCGAGGCCGCATTACGGGCACTGGCCCATGGTCAGGCCCCGGGGGGTCTGGGGCCCGTCCTCGCACCCGACCGGTTCATGCTCGGCTGAAGCCACGAGCCCGGGTGGCCCTCGGGGCCTTGGCTGGGTCGTGCCAGTTCAGCTCAGCCGGGGTCGCAAGCCGAGAAATCGGATGCGCCTTCGGCCACGTCGCATGCGCGCCGCAATTGCGCACCCATCATTCCACCGTCACGCTCTTGGCGAGATTGCGTGGCTTGTCCACGTCCGTCCCCCGCGCACACGCCGTGTGGTAGGCCAGCAGCTGCAGCGGCACCACGTGCAGCATCGGCGACAAGGCTCCATAGTGTTCCGGCATGCGGATCACGTTCATGCCTTCGGCGCGTTCGATGTGGGTGTCGGCATCGGCCAGCACGTACAACACGCCGCCCCGCGCGCGCACCTCGTGCATGTTGCTCTTGAGTTTCTCCAGCAGGGTGTCGTTCGGCGCCACGGTCACCACCGGCATGGCGCTGGTGACCAGGGCCAGCGGGCCGTGCTTGAGTTCGCCGGCCGGGTAGGCTTCGGCGTGGATGTAGCTGATCTCCTTGAGTTTGAGCGCACCCTCGAGCGCGATCGGGTAATGCAGGCCGCGGCCGAGGAACAAGGCGTTTTCCATCTTCGCGAAGTCCTGGGCCCAGGCGATGATCTGCGGCTCCAGCGCCAGCACGGCCTGCAGTGCCACCGGCAGGTGGCGCATCGCGGCCAGGTGGGTGTCTTCCTGTTCCTGGCTCAGGCGGCCGCGGCTCTGGGCCAGAGCCAGCGTCAGCAGGAACAGGCCGGCCAGTTGCGCGGTGAAGGCCTTGGTCGAGGCTACGCCGATCTCGATGCCGGCGCGCGTGATGTAGGCCAGCTTGCATTCGCGCACCATGGCGCTGGTGGCCACGTTGCAGATCGTCAGGGTCTGCTCCATGCCCAGGCTTTGCGCATGGCGCAGCGCGGCCAGCGTGTCGGCCGTCTCGCCGGACTGGGTGATGGTGACCACCAGGGTCCTGGGGTTCGGCACCGAGGTGCGGTAGCGGTATTCGCTGGCCACTTCCACCTGGGTCGGGATGCCGGCGATGCTCTCGAGCCAGTACTTGGCGGTGCAGCCGCTGTAATAACTGGTGCCGCAGGCCAGGATCAGCACCGAATCGATCTGCTTGAACACCCGCGCCGCACTCGCGTCGGCGCCGTCGAAGAGTTCCGGCACGACGCCCAGCACCCCCTCGAGCGTGTCGCCGATGGCGCGCGGCTGCTCGAAGATCTCCTTTTGCATGTAATGGCGATACGGTCCCAGTTCCGCCGCGCCGCTGTGGGCCAGCACCGTCTTGACCGGGCGCTTGGTCGGCTCCACCGCCTTGTGGTTCTTGTCGATGAGCCAGTACTTGCCCAGTTGCACGTCGACCACGTCGCCCTCTTCCAGGTAGACGATCTGGTCGGTCACGCCGGCCAATGCCATCGCGTCGCTGGCCAGGAAATGTTCCTGACCGTCCTGGCCTACGCCCAGGATCAGTGGCGAGCCGGCCCGTGCCCCGACCAGGCGCTGGGGTTCGTCCTTGCAGAACACCGCGATCGCGTAGGCGCCACGCAACTGCTGCACCGCGGCCTGCACGGCCTCGAACAGGTCGCCGTCGTAGACGCTGTCGACCAGATGGGCGATGACCTCGGTGTCGGTCTGGCTCTGGAAGACATAACCCTTGGCGCTCAGGGATGCACGCAATTCATCGTGGTTCTCGATGATGCCGTTGTGCACCAGCGCAATCCGCCCGGGGCGGTCATGGGCGTCGGCGCCAGTGCCGTGGCTGAAGTGGGGATGCGCGTTGTGCACCGCCGGCGCGCCGTGGGTCGCCCAGCGGGTATGGGCAATACCGGTGCCGCCCTGCAGCTTGCCGTTGCTGACCTGTTCGATCAGTTCGGCCACCCGCGAGGTGGATCGGGCCCGCTGCAGGCCATCGACGTGGACGGCAACGCCGCAGGAGTCGTAACCGCGGTACTCGAGCCGCTGCAGGCCCTGGACCAGGATGGGGACGATGTTGCGGGTGGATACGGCGCCGACAATGCCACACATAAAAAGAGCTCCTGCTGTAGTAGTGGCGCGATGGTACGGGCAGTCGCAAAAAATATTCCGCCAAATAATGCACAAATCTGAATGATCGTTTCACGATGTCATTGAGTTGAACATTTATTTCATAGATGATCGACTCATGGAACAATTCGAACTTGACGATATCGACCTGCGTCTGCTCGAACAGCTGCAAAACGACGCCTCGCTGAGCAACCTGGAACTGGCGCAACGGGTCTTCACCTCGCCGCCGACCTGCCTGCGGCGGGTCAAGCGGCTGCGCGAGGCCGGCATCATCGAGCAGCAGGTGGCGGTGTTGTCGTCCGACCGGCTGGCGCCAATGCTCGGCCACGGGCTGACCGCCATCGTGGAGATCTCGCTGGACCGGCAGGGTGCCGAATGGCTGGACGCGTTCGAGCAGCGGGTACAGGCCGACGACGCGGTCCAGCAGTGTTATCGCGTCTCGCCCGGTCCCGATTTCGTGCTGGTCGTGCATGCGCCTGACATGCCGCAATACCATGCTCTGGCGCAGCGCCTGTTCACCAGCGACGCGAATGTGCGCAACGTCAAGGCTTACTTCAGCGTCAAGCGTGCCAAGTTCGGCGCACGCCTGCCCTTGAGCCCGACCCTCAAACCGCCAGCGGAAGGCTGAAGCTGATCCGACAACCTTGCCCGGGCTCGCCATGGGCGCGGATCTGCCCGCCGTGGCGCTCGACCACACGCCGTGCCAGTGCCAGGCCGACGGCGATGCCGTCGAACTCGCGTGCGCTGTGCAGGCTCTGAAACACGCGGAACAGACGGTCCTGCATGCGCGGATCGAAGCCGACGCCGTTGTCCTGCACATGGATCTCGCACATGCCGGGCTGGTCCAGCGGCGACCAGCCGATCGTGATCTCGGCCATGTCGCGGTCGCGGCTGAATTTGATTGCGTTGTCGACCAGGCTGGTCAACAACTGGTTCAGCAAGGCCAGGTCACCGCGGACCCGCGGCAGGTCGGGCGCCACATGCCAGCGCAGCGCACGCCGCTCGCACGCCGGCTCCAGATGATGGCGCACGTCGTCCAGCAACGCGCCCAGGTCGACCACGCCCGGCTGCAGCACCGCTCGGCCGACGCGAGAGAGCTCCATCAGCCCGTCCATCAGTCGGCCCATACGGGTCGCAGCGCCGGCGGCCGTATCCAGGTGATTGGCAACGGCGGGGTCCAGCGCGTCGCCCAGGTCTTCACGCGCAATACGCAGGTACGCGGTCACATGGCGCAAGGAGGCGCGCAGGTCGTGCGAGACCGAATACGTGAAATCCTCCAGCGCCAGTTGCACCTGGGCCAGTTCACGCTCGAGCTGATCGACCCGTTGGCGCAGTTCGACCGACGTGCGGTCGGCTGTCATTTCTTCGGGCGTTTCCATCCGGCAATCGTGGTCTGGCGCCCACGCGCAACACTGAGGGCTCCCGGCGCCGTGTCCTTGGTGATGGTCGAACCCCCGCCAACCGTGCCGCCGGCGCCGAGCGTGACCGGTGCGACCAGCACGCAGTTGCTGCCCACGTGTACGTCGTCCTCGATCACCGTGCGGTGCTTGAACGCGCCGTCATAGTTGGCGGTGATGCTGCCGGCGCCGTAGTTGACGCGTTCGCCCACCGTTGCGTCGCCCAGGTAAGCCAGGTGATTGGCCTTGGCGCCCTTGGCCAGCGTGGAATTCTTCACCTCGACGAAGTTGCCGATATGCACCTCGGCGCCCAACTGCGCTCCCGGACGCAGGCGCGCAAACGGCCCGATCAGCGCGCCGGCACCGACCGTGACCCCGGTCTTCTCGCCATCGATGTGGGTGAAGGGATGGATCACCGCACCGGCCTCGATCCGGACATTGGCGATGACGCAGTTGGCTCCGATGCGCACGTCGTCGCCGAGCTGGACCGATCCCTCGAATACGCAGTTGACGTCGATCGCCACGTCCTGGCCACACTGCAGCTCGCCTCGCACGTCGATGCGCGCCGGGTCGGACAGACGCACGCCCTGCTCCATCAGCCGCGTCGCCTGGCGCTGCTGGTAGGCCCGCTCGAGCTCGGCCAGCTGCACCGGGCTGTTGACCCCGGCCACCTGCACCGCGTCCTGGATGCGGTGCGCCACCACCGGCACGCCGTCGGCGACGGCGAACTTGACGATGTCGGTCAGGTAATACTCCTTCTGCGCGTTCTTGTTGTCCAGCCGCGCCAGCCAGGTCTTGAGCAGTCGCGCCGGCACCGCCATGATGCCGCTGTAGATCTCGCGGATCGACAGCTGCTCGGGGGTGGCGTCCTTCTGTTCCACGATGGCCCTCACCGGAGCACTGTCTCCTCCGCCATCACGCACGATGCGCCCATAACCCGCGGGGTTTTCCAGCTCCAGCGTGAGCAAGGCCAGCTTGTCGCCGCCGCCCAGTGCGATCAGGTCGCGCAGCGTCTGCGCCTGGGTCAACGGCACATCGCCGCTGAGCACCACCACCGTGCCATCGTCGGGCAGCACCGGCGCCGCCTGCTGCACCGCGTGCCCGGTACCGAGTTGCGGCTCCTGGCGCACACACTGCAGCTGCAACGACGACGCAAGGCCGCCGGCGGGGCCGCAGGCGGCCTCCACCCTTTCGGCGCCGTGGCCGGTAATCAGCACCGCGTTGCGGGCTCCCAGCTCGGCGGCGGTGGCCAATACATGGTGCACCAGAGCACGTCCCGCCAATGGGTGCAATACTTTGGGCAACCGGCTCTTCATCCGGGTTCCCTTGCCCGCTGCCATGATGACCACATCCACGATGCCAACACTTGATTCCATATCCCTGTTCCGTCGCCTGGTAGTGAGTTGGCCTGCGATTATCCGCCTGCTGCTGGTGGGCCTCGCGGCGGCCCTGCTGACCGCCTGCAGCGCGGTCAAGCTGGCGTACAACAACCTGCCCGATCTGGGCTACTGGTGGGTCGACGGATATGCCGACCTGGGCGATGCGCAGTCGGTGCGCTTGCGCGGCGACCTGGCCCGTTTGCACGAGTGGCACCGAGTCAACGAAATGCCCCGCATTGCCGACCTGCTGCAGCAGATCGGGCGCGACACACCGGCCGACACCACGGCTGGCGACGTGTGCCGGTTCTTCGACCAGCTGCGTGAGCGCTTCGACGCGGTCAGCCGCCAGGCCGAGCCCGGCGCCGTGACGCTCGCCACGTCGCTGACGCCGGCCCAGCTCACGCATATCGAGGGCAAGTTCGACAAAGGCAATACCGAGTGGCGCCGCAAGTGGGTCGCGGTCGATCGGGCCCAGCGGCTGGAGCGGCGATTCGAATCCACGCTGGAGCGCGCGGAGCAGTTCTACGGCACGCTCGATGCCCGGCAACGCGCCGTGTTGCAGGCCGGGCTGGCACGCTCGGGCTGGGACCCGATGCGCAGCTTCACGGAGCGCCAGCGCCGGCAACAGGACCTGCTGCAGACGCTGCGCACGGTCAGCGGTGCCGGCGGCACGCCGCGTCCGACGCCGCAGCAGGCCGCGGGCCTGCTGCGGGCCTACCTGGAGCGCACGGCACGCTCGCCCGACCCGGCCTACCGCACGCATGCGCAGACCACGATCGAGGAAAACTGCCTGCTCTACGCCCAGTTGCACAACAGCACCACGGCGGCCCAGCGCGCCCGCGCCGTCGACCGCGTGGCTGCGTACGAACGCGACGCGCGGGAGCTCTCGGGCGCGCCCTGACGACCCGCATCCCCCTTGCGGCGGACGGGCGCGCGTCATCGCGTACAGCATTTGTTACATTCAGCGACAAGGCCGTCCGGTGCCGGCCGATCGAGGAGCTCGCCACCATGTCGACGGAATGCGACGCTTTCGTGGCCGACGCGCGCCATCCCGAGTCGCTGCGGGCACTCGCGGCACGCGGGGACATCCGGCGCTACCGCAAGGGCACGATCCTGATCCAGGAGGGCGATGTCGGCGAGACGCTGTTCATCGTGATCGAGGGCCGGGTCAAGGTCTACTGCGTCGACGCGAACGACAAGGAAATCACCTTCGGCGTGTTCGGCGCAGCGGAGTACTTCGGCGAGATGGCGCTCGACGGCGGCCCCCGTTCGGCCAGCGTCATCACGCTCGAACCCACGGTGTGCGCCGTCGTGCACCGGCGGGCCCTGTCGGAGTTCATCGCCGAGCGCCCGGAGTTCTGCTTCGAACTGCTGTCCAAGGTGATCCAGCGCCTGCGGC
Organism: Comamonadaceae bacterium G21597-S1; assembly: GCA_027214345.1. Lineage (GTDB taxonomy): Bacteria > Pseudomonadota > Gammaproteobacteria > Burkholderiales > Burkholderiaceae_C > CAISIP01. The sequence goes on along the minus strand of JAPWHR010000001.1, from coordinate 432,097 downwards.
TGGCCACCCGCGATGCACGCAACCTGGCCTTCATCGACGTCTACGGCCGCATCACCCGGCTGCTCAACGACATGGCCACGGTGCAGCCCGACGGCCGTCGCATGGTGATGGAGCGCATCACCCACCTGGAGATCGCCAGCCGCGCGGGATGTAGCCGCGAGATGGTCAGCCGCATCCTCAAGGACCTGGTCAGCGGCGGCTATATCGCGGTCTGCGACCGCCACATCGCCCTGCTGGCCAGACTGCCGCCCCGCTGGTAGCGGGCGCGCACCGGCGCGGCCCGCGCCATGGTGCATACGTCACAAAAGTCTCCGGGCAGTTGCACATCCCGCACGAGCCGGATTTTCCTAAGCTGTGACCCACGCACCACACAGGCACACCATCGTGCATCAGGTGCGACCACAGGAGGAGCCCACCATCATGCCGCACATCGATCCACGCGCACGATCCGCCACTGTCGCAGCCCTGGCCGGCAACCCGCCGCCGCACCCGCTGGAGCCATCCGAGCTGCACCTGCTGCGCATGGCGCTGAACCAGATGGACTACGGACTGGTTGTCATCGACAGCGAGACTGCAATGGTCCAGTTCGCCAACGCGCTCGGGCATGCCGCACTGCTCGAATGCCCGGACGGTTCCGGAACGCTCGGCCGCGGGTCCGGCCTGCGACTGCTTCACGGCCGGGTGATGGCACAACGCCCGTGCGACAACGACACCCTGCGCCGCACATTGGACCGCGCCCGCGCCGGGTTGCGGGGTTTCCTGTGCCTGGGCGAGGGAACGCAGTCGTCGGCGGTGGCGGTGCTGCCGCTGATCGGCCAGCGCAATACCTTCGACCTGCACGCGTACGGCACGCTGGGATCGGCCGTGCCACCCAGCTATGCCTTGCTGGTGTTCGCCAAGCAGCAACTGTGCGACGACTCGACGATGGCCTTGTTCGCCCGAGAGCGCGGCCTGACCAGCGCCGAAGGCCAGGTGCTGGCCCAGGTCTGCAAGGGTCTGCGCCCGGCCCAGATCGCGCACAACCATGGCGTGCGCATCTCGACCGTGCGCACCCAACTGCGCAGCATCCGGATGAAGACCTGCTGCGAGACGATCCGCGACCTGGTGCAGCAGGTCTCGGTGCTGCCGCCGATGGCACGGCAGCTGTCGGGCCAGGCACGCAGCTGAGGGAACGACAACAACGAAGGGGCCCGTGCGGGCCCCTTTGGTCGTACATGCCGATGGACGTTCAGTCCTGCAGCGCCGCCCACATCTCCTTGTCGCGCTCGGCGGTCCAGATCCGCGGGTTCTTGATGCCCTTGGCTTCGTCGTAGGCCCGGCTCACGTCGAACGGCAGGCAGTGCTCGTAGATGAACACCTGGCCGAACAGCGGATCCATGCTCTTGCGGGTATGGGCCATTGCGGCCTTGAGGTCCATGTCGGCGGCGGCGGCCTCCTTGCCGCAGCGGAACAGGGTCTCGACCCAGGACTTGGTGTAGTCCAGCGCCTTGTTGACGTCGTCGGCGCCCTTCATCGCCTCGCCCCGGCCCGGCACGATGGCCTGCGCACCCAGCGCGCGCAAGGCCTCGAGCGTGGCAGGCCATTCCTCGAGCTGGGCGTCGCCGGTATAGACACCTGCCTGGTATTCGACCAGGTCGCCGCTGAACAGCACTTTCTCGTCCGCGACCCAGGCAATGGTGTCGCCACGGGTATGGCCCGCGCCCGGATGCCAGATCTGCACCTCGACACCACCCAGGTCCACCGTGAGCTTGCCGGGCACTTCGCCGCGGGCCGGATCGCCGCCGCCGATGACCATCGTCGGCCAGGTCAGGCCCGGCACCGACTCGGCATTGCGGAACAGGCGCGGGAACCGCTCCATCTCGCTTTGCATGTCCTGGGCGCCCCGCTCCTGGATCAGTTCGAACGTGCCCTGGCTGGCGATGATCTCGGTGGCGCCTTCAGCGGCGTAGGCGCTGGCGCCCAAAACCCGCACGGCGTGGTAATGGGTCAGCAGGACGTATTTGATGGGTTTGTCGCTGACCGTGCGGATCCGCGCGATCAGGTCCTGCGCCATCGCAGGGGTTGCGGTCGCATCGCTGACCATGATGAACTTGTCGCCGATGATGACGCCGGAATTCGGGTCGCCTTCGGCGGTATAGGCCCAGCAATGGGCGCTGAGTTGTTCGAACGTGATCTTCTTGTCGTCGAGGTCGGCCTGCGACGCGAATGCCTTGGTGTTGCCGGTCTTGGCTTGGGACATGGGACTCTCCTTCAGAATCGGGCGATTTTACCTATTCGTAATGCGTTACGGATAGGTAAATCTCTACAGCGTCGCAGCATCCTGATTGCGACGTCATTGCATTACCACATCCAAGCTTGCCAGAAATGTCGGTCTGCCTGACATCGGCATTTTCAGCCCTGATGCGGACGCGGGAAAAATTCGATAACCGATTGATTTATATAGATATTAAAGTTGGAACGCAATTTGCTTCCTGGGTTGTGTTCGATGTTCCGAGCTCTTCAACTACAGGAGGTAAACCGTGAATTTTTCACCCATGCGTCTCAAAATGGTTCCATTGGCTGTCGCAGTCATGCTCGGCGGCCTGTCCACCAGTGCCTTGGCCGACGCCGTTTCGTTCGGCCCCAACATCACGCTCGATGCCAACTATTCGCTCAACGGCGGCCCGACCGTCGATGGCATGTCCGACCCGAGCTCCAACCTGTACAACCCGGGCAGCAACGGCGCCGACTTCTTCCTGTTCAAGAGCGACGCCGGCAGCAACGTGTTTTTCCACACCTACGGATTCGCGTCGTCGCCGACCTACTTCGGCGCCCGCGCATCCGGTGAAGCACATTTCAGCGCCGACACCCGCGCGACCTTCTCGCAGCAGTTCACGAACACCTCCGGCGTGGCACAGACCTACAACTTCTCGTTCATGGTCGATGGCGGTGAAGTCGGCGTGCTGGGGTCCGGCGCCGGCTTTGCCAGCCTGTTGCTCAACATCAAGAAGAATGGCACCACGGTTGCACAGGACCTCACCAGCATCACGCAGACCGCGACCGGCGATGTGACCTGTACCGACACGGACATCGGCCTGGCCTACATGTCGTGTTTCAACGGCAGCAGTTCGAACGCCTCGAGTTTCGGCGGCATGTTCAATGTCAGCATGGGGCAGATCGCCGCAGGCGAGTCCTTCACGCTGGACTACGACATCATCGCCACCGTATCCGGCGAACTGGGGGCCAACACCGGAACCTATTACCAGGCCTGCAACGACGGCTACGGCGGTTATGCCGAACTCGCCGCAGCTGAAGACATCGGAGACAACCCGTTCGACCCCGACAAGGAAATCTGCAGCTTCCAGACGTCCTTCCCCGGCGCTGCCATCGCGCGTTCCGGCGACCCGTTCAACGGCCCGAACTTCGGCGACGGCAGCCTCAGCGCCAACACCACCGCTCGTTTCTCGGTGACCAACTCGCCCGCCAACGGCGTACCGGAGCCTGGATCGCTGGCCTTGATCGGCCTGGGCCTGGCCGGCGTGGCGGCGGCCCGGCGCAAGCGCGCGAACCAGGCGCAGTGACGAACTGCGCCATCACAACCGGCACCATGATCGGTTGAACCAGGACGAACGGCACCTGCGGGTGCCGTTCTCCTTGGCGGCCGGACTTCGGCCGTTGTTAGCATCACGCCATGGCACGATATCTGTTTGCGTGGGAACTCGGTGGCGACTATGGCCACCTCGCCCGGCTGCTGCCGGTGGCGCTGGAGCTGCGCGCGCGTGGCCACGAGGTCATGTTCGCGGTGCGCGACCTGATGGGCGCCGAGAAGTTGCTGACACCCCACGGCATCCGCACCTGGCAGGCGCCGCTGTGGCTGCGCAAGGTGACACAACTCCCCGATGCCATCACCTACTCCGAGTTGCTGATGCGTTTCGGCTACCTGAACGCCACCGCCCTGACCGGCATCTGCCGCGCCTGGCGCAACCTGATCGAGCTGCTGGCGCCGGACGTGGTCGTGATGGACCACGCCCCCACCGCGCTGCTCGCGACCCGTGGCCTGCCACTGGCCCGGGTGAACTTCGGCGACGGTTTCTGCATCCCGCCGCACGGCCGGCCGATGCCGCATTTCCGCTGGTGGATGCGCGAAAACATGGTGCGGGTCCAGGACTCCGAACAACACGCGGTGGCGACCGCCAACCAGGTGCTGCTCGCGCTGGACGCTCCGACCATGAACGGCATGGGCGAGCTGCGCGACTGCGATGCCACGCTGATGTGCAGCTTCGCCGAACTCGACCACTATCCGCAGCGTGACGACAACGACTACCTGGGGCCGATCTTCGCCCTCGGCCAGGGTGTCGAGCTGCCCTGGCCCGACGCACCCGGGCCACGGGTGTTCGCCTACCTCAAGCCGGAATTCGCCGGGCTCGACCCCATCCTGTCGGCACTGCACAAGTCCGGCGCCAGTGCACTGGTGCACGTGCCCGGCGCGGCACGCAAGACGCTGCAGACCTTCGGCAGCGGCACCATGGTGGTGTCGCCCGATCCGCTGGACATGGCCGCGATGCGCGGCAGTTGCGACCTGGCCATCTGCCACGGTGGCGCCGGCACCACGGCGGCCATGCTGCTGGCCGGCAAGCCGCTGATGGTGTTTCCGATGCAGATGGAGCAGACCATGGCGGCCCACCGCCTGGCCGGCCTCGGCGTCGCCGCCGTGCTGGCCGCCGAAGCCAGTGCCCAGATGCCGCGCCTGCTCAAGAAGGCCCTGGCCGACAACACCATGAGCCAGGCGGCCCAGGCCTTCGCACAGCGCCACCAGGGTTACGACCAGCAGGCAACCATCCGCACCGCGGCCGACCGGTGCGAAGCCGTCGTGCGCACCGCACATCCATGAACGCCCTGCCCCGCTTTTCGGTCGTCATCTGCAACTACAACTACGCCCGTTTCGTCGGCGAAGCGATCCGCAGCGCGCTCGACCAGGACTACCCATCCGACAAGATCGAGGTGATCGTGGTCGACGACGGCTCGACGGATGATTCGCGCGCGGTCTATGCGCAGTTCGCGGACGACCCCCGATTCACCGCCATATTGCAGGACAACCGGGGGCAAACCGCCACCTACGAGGTCGGCGTGCGCCGGGCTGTCGGGGACTATGTCTGCCTGCTCGACTCGGACGATCGGTTCCTGCCCGGCAAGCTGCGCCGCGTCGCTGACCATATTGCGCGGCTGGGCGAAGCACCCGACCGGCTGTTCCTGTGCCACGACCTGTGGCTCGACAGCACCGACACCAACAACACCACCCGTCGCCTGCCCCAATCCTGGTTCGATCTGGTCAGTGTGACCGAACTGCCCGATTGCCTGACGCTGGAGCAGCCGGTCATGCATTTTCCGTTTTCGATCCCGTGCGGATTGGTGTTCTCGCGCACGCTGGTGCTCGACTGCCTGCAGGCCCTGCCGACCTGGGAGTTCAACCGCGGCGCCGACGGCATCCTGTGCCCGGCCGCATTGATCCGGACCGGGCGGGCGCACTACCTGCGCGAGGCGCTGGGCGTCTACCGCATCCACGGCGCCAACGAGTTTGCCAGCATCGTCGACGGCAAGTACGTACCGCGTTTCGATCCGCACAACCGGGCGCCGAAGACGCAGCGTTTCCTCGAACACTGGCTCGACCTGCAGGACAAGACACCGGTCGAACGCATGCAGGCGCTGCAATACCTGCGCGGCCGCGAGCATCTGGTGCGCCGCCTGTCGGCCACGCACCGGCTCGGCTCGCCCTCGGTGGCCGTGGTGGTACTCGGCGATGCCCATGACCCGGCCACGCAGGCGTCGATATCCGACAGCCTGCAGTCGCACGAGCCGGTCACGGTCGCGGCGGCCGGCGCCGACGGCGACACGGAGCTGATGCGCCTGGCCCGCGCGTGGGCCGGGCATTCGGCCGAATACATGGTGTTCCTGCGAGCCGGCGACCGGCTCGATCGCAGCTTCGTCGAGCGCCATCTGTTCCTGCGTCAGCACGGGGCGCTGGTAGCCGCCAGCTGCAGCGACATCCGGCTGATCAGTGCGCAAGGCTCGCTCGTGCATGGCGACGTGTTCCGCAACAGCGGGGCCTGGAAACAAGCAATCCAGCAGGTACCACCTTTGGCCACCAGCCTGCGCGACTGGGTCGCGCCGCCGATGGCCGGGTGCATGTTGCGCCGCAACGTGCTGCTGGACCGCTTGTTCGCGCATGCGTCCACGGCAGCGCCGGCCCTGCAGGCGGCCGGTTTCTGGCTCGTCATGCAGTTCGCCCACCATACGGGCGGCGTATTGCGTTTTCGCGAGACGCTGTCGAGCAGCCGCCTGCGCGACGGTGCCGCCGCCAGTTATGGTTACCTGTCGGCAGCCAGCAGTGCCGACGGCAGCCTGATCCAGCCTCCGGTGGCCGAGGCAGTGGCGTGGTTCGCCGCCTTCTATCAGCAGGAACAGGCGGCGCTGCGCCAGTGGCTGCCCGAAGCCTGGCATCGCCGGTTCGCCGAATGGCTGCAGGCGCACCGGGTGCCACTCGCCGCCGGCACACGGCTGGCGTCCTGAATGGACAAGGCCGCCGCACGGTAGCGCCGTGCGGCGGCCTTGTTGTTCACCGCAAGCGGACCGTCAAGCGCGGGACAGGACGGCCTCGCTGACCATCACTCCTTGCGGAAGTCGTCGTGGCAGGCCTTGCAGGCACCGCCGGTGGCGCCAACCTGGGCCTTGATGGCATCGATATTGCCGCCCTTGGCGACCGCCGCCAGTTTCGTCATCTCACCCTGCATCTTCTCCGACGCCGCGATGAACTTGGCCTTGTCGGCCCAGATCTCTGGCCTGGCCTTGGTCTCACCCTTGTCCGTGCCCTCGACGAATGCCGCCCATGGCAGCTTGGACATCGTCTCGGCTGTCGCCGCATTGCTGGCCGCGGCACCCGCATCGAAAGGCATGCGTCCGTTGGCCATGGCGGCCACGCGGCCGAAATGCGCCGCCATCACGGTCAATGCCGCCTTGCGGTACTTGATGGCGTCTTCCGGCTTGGCAAACTGGGCCTGGGCCGGCGCGGCCAGGGTGAAAGCGGAGGCTGCGAGCACAAACGAAGCGAGAACTTTCATGGGGACTCCTGTGGATGGGATTGAGGATGGGGGACGTCGTACAAGTGGAAACAAGAACTGACGATCGATGGACCGGGCTTCACGGAAAAAGTTCACTGCCAGCAGGGTCATCAGGGAAAACCCCAGGCGCGCCAGGGAAAAGGACACCGACGGGTGTCACGCGTTCGCAAACACCATGGCTTCCTCGTACATCCGGTCGAGGTCGCCGAGTGAGGCGATGACCGCGTCCAGGTCACCGCCCACGCGTTGCGCGATGAACGGCGGCAAGGCTTCGACACTGGGATTGCCGGCGGCGCCGAACCCGAGCTTCTTGCTGATCTGGTTTGCCGTGAACACGCAGGCGATCATCTCGGTATCGAGCAGGTCGTCGACATGCTGATGCCGGATCGTCTCCACCAGTGGCGCGGGGAAACGCCATTTCTCGACCAGCATGCCCCCGACCACCGCGTGATCGGTGCCGATGACCTCGCGCAGGGTCTGGTACAGCGAGACCTCGCCCCAGTCGGCCATCATCAGGGCCTGCTTGAATTCCTGGGGCATGAACTGGGCAAACACGACCTTGCCGAAATCGTGCAGCAAACCGGCGATGAAGCAGTCGTTCGCATCCACGTTGCCCACGCGCGGCGCCAGCATCTTGGCGATGTTGGCCGTGGTCAGCGAATGCAGCAGGTACTGGTGGGCGTCGAAGCCAGGCACCCCCTCCTTGGGCAACATGCCGATGGCTGCGATGCTCAGCGCCAGGTTCTTCAGGCTGTTGAACCCCATGTACACCACGGCGTGGTTGACCGACGTGATCTGCTTGGGCAGGCTGTAGTAGGCGGAATTGACGACGCGCAGGATCTTGACCATGACCACCGGGTCGTGGTCGATCACCCGCACGAGGTCCTTGGGCGAGCAGTTCACGTCGCGCGTGAGTTCGAGAATCTGCTGCACGCTGCGCGGGAATGCCGGCATGCGGTCGACGGCGGCTGCGAGCTTCTGGGTCAGTTCAGGCGTCATGGTCACGAAAAGGCTGCGGCCCCCATTTTGGCAGCAGTGCGCGGCGCCGACGCAACGCCCGGCTGAACCGGCCACTCGTGACCCGCAGCGGTACAGACGCCTGCAGGCGCGATGTCAATAGTTCAGTTGCGCGCGGCCGCCCTGCGCAGCCTCCTTGAACGCCTTCATGATGATGCCGGTCGTCACCGTGGCGAAATAACGCGCACCCCAGGCGGCGTATGTCTGCTCGTCGGCCGGACTCAGGGCCAGGATGCCGGGACACTTGCCGGCCGCCGCAACGGCCCGCAGAGTCTGCTCGATCGCGGCCTGCACCGGGGCATCGCTCCAGCGGTTCTCGTGCCCCATGGCATGTGCCAGGTCGTTGGGCCCGATGAAGACCGCGTCGACACCATCGACCGCGGCGATCGCAGCGGCGTTGGCCACGGCTTCGGGCGTCTCGATCATCACGACCAGCGCGATACCGTCGTTGCTGCGACGGGTGTGGTCGGGGCCACCAAATGCGCCGTAACCGGCAGCGCGCGACGAAAACGCACTGCCACGTTGCCCCGACAGGCCGGCGGCACCCGCGGCCAGCGGGTACTTGACCTTCTGCACCAGCGCCGCGGCATGCTCCGGCGTATTGACCATCGGGATCTGCAGGCCGCCGGCGCCGATGTCCAGCGTGCGCGCGATGTCGTGCTCCAGGCAGCGCACCAGTGCGGGCAGGCCGCTCGCACGCGCGGCGCGCAACATGTGTTCGGTGCTCTCGAAACTGGCCGGGCCATGTTCGTTGTCGATCACCAGGAAGTCGAATCCGGCAAAGGCGCACATCTCGACGATGGCGGGCGAGGCCAGGCCGTTGAAGACGCCACGCAGGCGTTGGCCGCTGCGCAGCAGTTCGGGCAGACGGGTATCGAGAGGTCGAATCGGTTCGGTCATGGCGAGTTCCAGGGTTCATTGAAGGCCATGCAGGAATTGCTGGCCACGCGGGCGAGTGTGGCATGGCCGCAGGCCGCTGCCACCGTGCTTGCCATCAGCAGTATCGGCGCGGGTGGCGGCGGACGCATCACCGTTGCGAACGATCGACGAAGTTCTTCGGCGCGACATACCCGTTCGCATCGATGGCCCGGTTGGCGCTGGCTGCCGCGTGCAGCACGGCATCGTCCCAGACCAGGTTCTTGCGGTGGTCGCCCGGCGTCATGACCAGCACCACCGCCTCGTCGCCGCCGGTGTTGCGGTAGCTGCGCCAGGCGTCGGCCGGCATCGCAAAACTGTCCCAGCCCTGGTCGGAACCCTTGGCCGCGATCGTCACCGGCGCATCGGTACCGTCGATGGTGATCGCCACCTGGCCGCGATACACGACCAGCACCTGCTTGTCGGCCAGCGTGTGACGCGACATGCCGCCACCGGCGGGCAGGCGCAACCACTCGATCGAGAAGCCGTGCGCATTGTGCACCGGAGCCAGATGGTTGCGTTCCTGGCTCATGCCCAGGCCGATCACCGGCGCGATCGCACCGCCGCATCCGGGCAGGCTGCTGTCGAGCAAGGCGTCGAGCGACCAGTCCAGATCGGCAAAACGCACGCAGCGCCGTTCCATCTGCTGGGGCGTCCACTTGCGCAGCGCCGCGATCTCCTGCGGCGTCATCGGCTGCAGGCGCTTGTCGTTCTCGCTCCAGGTCTGGCCGAGTTGCTCGTCGATGATGCGGTAGTCCTCGGTCAGGTGCACGCCCTGTGCGCGCGCCGCCTCCAGCGTCCACGGGCCCCACAGGATGCCGCCAGTGTCGTCCCGGCCCAGCGCGGTGAACATGAAGGCATCGTCCGGACCCAGGCTCTGGAAGCCGCGGTAGATCCAGGTCGGCACCGTGAAGATGTCACCCTCGCCGATCTCGGCCTGGAGCGGATCGGGATCGAAGCCCCAGTGCATCTGCCAGCGGCCCTTGGTGCAGATGAACACCTCGGCGGTGAAATGCATGTGCGGCGGATTCGTCGTGCCGGCCGGCATGGAAACGCCGCCGACCTGGAAGCCGTGTTTCTCGCGCAGGCTGACCGGCTGGTTCGGGTTCTGCGACACGCCGGGGCCGATCAGCGCGTAGTTCTTCTTGGGCGCGCAGCCGGGGATGCGGTAGTCGATGAATGCCTCAGTGCTGTAGCGCAGGCTGTCGAAGGGGATGAAACGTTGCTGGAGTTGTTCGCGGGTCTGCATCTCGGATTCCTGTAGGACTAGGAGGTTTCGGGGAAAAGGGGTTCAGGGGTCGGTGCGGGCGTGGCGATCCAGTCGCGCAAGGCGTGCGCCAGCCGGGCACCGGCCTCGAGCGGCACGAAGTGCCCCACGCGCGGCAGTTCGAGCCAGCGCACGTCCGCGCGGGCCTGCACCATGGCGCGTTGCATGGCCGGCGTGCACAGGCGGTCCTGCGCGCCACTGACCAGCAGCAGCGGGCCATCGAAGCGCGACAGCGCCGCCAGGCCGTCCGGCCGGGTGGCGGCCCAGGCGAACTCGGCACGGGCGGCCGCACTGCGCGTGCGCAACGCCATGTCGTGCACCAGGTCCGCGTGGCGGCGCCGCTGCGCAGCGTGGTGGAAATACCCAGGCGTGACCAGCCGCGCCACACGCGTCGGACCGGCGGCGCGCCACATCCGCCACAACCAGGCGCTCTTGCGCCGTCCGGCCGCGCTGGCGCCCTGCGCATTGCTGGCCACCATGGCCAGGCGCTCGATACGCCGTGGTGCCTGGCGCAACAGCTCCAGCGCCCACAGGCCGCCGAGCGAAAAACCCAGCACCGAAAAGCGCTGCGGCAGCCGCGCCAGCAGCCGCGCGGCCCAGTCGCGTGTGGAGCGCAGGTCGTGGTAATCGACCATGCGGACATCAGCCAGGCCGCGCAACGCGCGCCGCTGGCGCTCGAAGATGCGGCAATCGCACAAGGTGCCGGGAATCATCACCAGGCACGGCAAGGACCCGGCGCGTGGCGGCAGCGGGCGGTGCTCAGGCACGGATACGTACCCCCGTGTCGTGGTCAAACCAGTACAGGCGCTGCGGATCGAAACACACGCCGATGCGCTCGCCCGAACGCAGCCGCAGGTCCTTCTGGGCCTTGATCGCCACGAGCCGGTGGCCGATCATGACGGTGGCCATGGTGCAGTCGCCCAGCAGTTCGAAGGTGAACACTTCGGCCTGGAAATGCGCGTCGTCCAGCCCGGCCAGCCGCATGTCCTCGGCGCGCGCACCCAGCGTCAGTGTGCCGGCGCGCGGCGCTGGCAGGCGGATCTGCAGGCCGCCCTCGGCCTGCAGCAGCGCGCCTTGCACCTGTACCGGCAGCAGGTTCATCGCCGGGCTGCCGATGAAGCCGGCCACGAAGCTGTCGGCCGGGTCGTTGTAGATGTCCTCCGGCGCGCCGAGCTGGCGGATCACGCCGTCCTGCATGACGGCGACCCGGTGCGCCAGTGTCATCGCCTCGACCTGATCGTGCGTGACGTAGATCGTCGTGACCTTGAGGTCCTCGGCCAGGTGCTTGATCTGCGCGCGGGCCACCACGCGCAGCTTGGCGTCGAGGTTGGACAGCGGCTCGTCCATCAGGAACACCCGCGGCGTGCGCACGATGCTGCGTGCCAGCGCAACGCGCTGGCGTTGACCGCCCGACAACTCGCGCGGCATGCGCTTGAGGAAAGGGCCGAGCTCTACCCGTTCGGCCGCCTTGGCCACCAGCTTGTCGCGCTCGGCCGGCGCCACACCGCGCAACTTGAGCGGATAGGCGATGTTCTGCGCCACCGACATGTGCGGATACAGGCCGTAGTTCTGGAACACCATGGCCACGTCGCGCTTTTGCGTCGGCAACTCGTTGACGCGGGCGCCGTCGAAGGCGACCTCGCCCAGCGTGGGCTGCTCGAGGCCGGCCACCATGCGCATGGTCGTGGTCTTTCCGCAGCCCGAGGGGCCCAGGAAGACCAGGAACTCCTGGTCGGCGATCGTGAGGTTGAGGTCCTTGACGATGCGCACGGAACCAAAGGACTTGTCGATGTGCGAAAGCGAGATGACGGTCATGGATGAAGGACGTAAGGGGTGGCAGCGCTCAGCGCACCGAACCGGCAGTCAGGCTGCCGACGAACTGCTTCTGGACCAGCAGCGAGATCAGGAACATGGGCGCGGTGATCAACACGCCACCGGCAGCCATCAGCTCCCACAGGTCGCCGCGCTCGGTGCGGAAACCGATCAGGCCGATGGGCAGCGTCAGTGCATGCTGCTTGCCGATGATCAGCGCAAACAGGAACTCGTTCCAGGTCAGCGTGAAGCTGAACACCGACGCGGTAATGATGCCCGGCAGTGCCGCCGGCACGACGATCTCCCAGATCACGCGCGATCGCGGCGCGCCGTCGACCATGGCCGACTCTTCTATCTCGATCGGCACCGCGTCGATGAAACCCTTGATCATCCAGACGCCGTACGGCAGTACGATGGACAGGTTCACCAACACCAGCGCGGTGCGGGTGTCGAGCATGCCGGCTTCCTTGAACATCAGGAAATACGGCAACACGACGACGGCCGCCGGGATGAACTGCGAGGCGATGACGACCAGGAAGATGGTCTGCTTGAAGCGAAATTCGAAACGCGAGAACGCATACGCCGCCATCGTGGCCATCGGCATGGCCAGCAGCACCGTGCCGCCGGCCACCAACAGGCTGTTGACGATCTTGTTGCCCAGATTCCACGGGTCGCGGAACACGGTGACCATGTTCTCCAGCGTGGGCGTGAACCACAACGCGCTACCCAGCGAATAGACGTCGCGTGGAGTCTTGAACGCGGTCAGGAAGATCCAGGCGATCGGCAGCACGATGGCGCTGATCAGCACGATCACCACCAGCTGGCGCAGCCAGTTCGCCGCGTGTTCACCCACCGTGGCCTGGTAACCGGCCGGCACCGGGCCCACCGGCACGATCGCCGGATGCACGTTCGTTTTCATTTGCGAAACACCAGTCGAAGGTAAAAGCCCGAGGCGACCAGCAGCACCGCGGTCAGGATGTAGGCTGCCGCAGCGGCGTAACCCATGTCGTAGTAGTTGAACGCCGCCTCGTACACGAAATAGGCCAGCGTCTGCGTGCTGCGGCCCGGTCCGCCGTTGCTCAGCGTGAAGATGATGTCGAAGGCCTTGAGCGCGAACACGGTCTTGAGCACCAGCACGACGCTGATCACCGGCAGCAACTGGGGCAGCGTCACGTCGCGGAACACCGCCCAGGCCGATGCGCCGTCGACGCGCGCCGCTTCTTCCGTCTCCTTCGGAATCGAGGCCAGACCGCCGAGCATGACCAGCGTCATGTAGGGCGCCCAGTGCCAGACATCGGCCGCCACCACCGCCACCATGGCCAGCGTGGAGTCGGCAAGCCAGATGGAGTCGCGCATGGCCGGAAACACCTGGCCGATCAGGTGGTGCACGATGCCGTACTCGCCATTGAGGAAGAAGCGAAACGAGATGCCCACCAGCGCCGGGCTCATCACGAAGGGCAGGATCAGCAGCACCCGCGCGATGGTGTTGATGCGCCCTGCCCGGTTCAGCAGCAGCGCCGCGCCCAGCGCCACCAGCACGGTGGCCAGCACGTTGGAGACGACGAACACCGCGGTGACCTGGATCGCTTCCAGGAAGTCGGGGTCGTCGGTGAGCAGGTACCAGTAGTTCTCCAACCCGACCCAGTCCCCCGGCGTCACGCTGCGCGCCAGCTTCCACTCCCGAAAACTCAGGATGAAGGAATAGGCCAGCGGGAACAAAGCCATTGCCGCGACGAAAAGCAGGGCCGGCGCGAGCAGCAGCCAGTGGACGGGAATGCGACGCATCGGGGTCTCGGGTCGTGGTGGAGGAACCGGGCGCAGCGGATCAGCCGCGCAGGATGCGGCGGGCGCGGGAGGCGGCCTGCTCGAGTGCCGGCTTGACCTGGGTGTTACCGGTGGCCAGCTCGCTCATCGTCGCCTCGAGCAGGTCGCTGACCTGGGCCCATTGCGGGAACAGCGGCGTGCCCTTCGCGCCCTTGAGGGCCTGGGCGCCGAACAGGTGCATGCCGCCGAAGCGGCGGTTGACGTCGCCGTCGATCAGGTTGCGCGTCTGCACCGCCACCACTTCGTTCAGGCTGGTGTCGAGCAGCACGGAGCGCTCGATCTCGGGCTGCGAGATCCAGGCCAGGAACTCCATCGCGGCGTCCTTCTTCTTGCTGTTCTTGTTGATGCCGTAGAACCAGGTGTTGGTGTAGGTGGTGCTTTCCTTGCCTGGCATGCTGGGCAGCGGCGCGAAGCCGACCTGGTCCGGCTTGAGCGTCGAGATCTTGGGATCGACCAGGCCGGCATAACGCCACCACCACACCGGGTACATCGCCACCTTGCCCTGGGCCATCGAGTTGGCGGCATCCGACTCGTTGAACGACACCGACGCCGCCGGCGCGACCTTGTGCTTGAGCAACACGTCGACGTAGGCCTGCGTGGCGGCCACGCCCTGCGGCGAGTGGAATGCGGGCTGGCCCTTGGCGTCGAGCAGGTCGCCGCCCATGCCCCACAGGTAGTTGAACCAGATCATCAGGTTCTGGGCGCCGGTCTTGCCGTAATACATGGCCACGCCCGACAGGTCGGTCTTGGCCTGGACGGTCTTGCCGATCTCGACCATCTCGTCCCAGGTACCTGGCGGCTTGAGGCCGAGCCGGGCGAACACGTCCTTGCGGTAGAACATCAGCTGCACGTGGCCGCGGATCGGCATGCCCAGGAGGTTCTTGCCATTGCCGTTGCCGTCGCGTGCCGCGCGCAGGTGGGCGTACGGGTAACGCTCGGCCATGTCGATCTTCCTCTCGGCCAGTCGGGCGTTGATGGGTTCGAACAGGTTGTACAGCGAAGGGCCCCAGACGTCCATCACGCTGAGCACGTCGTACTGGGCGCCTTGCGCGACCAACTCGGCGGTCAGCTTGTCACGGGTGCTGGCGAACGGCACGTACTGGTACTTGACCTTGATGCCGGTCTGCGCCTCGAAATCGGCCAGCTTGGCCTCATGGGCCTTGAACTGCGGTGCCACCACGGTCAGCAGGCTGATCTCGGTTCCGGCATACGGCTTGCCCGGCTTGAGGGTCGGGGTGGACTGGGCACGGCCCCAGGGCTGGAAACCGAACCCGAGTGCGGCCGCGCCGGCCTGGATCACGTCACGTCTCTTCATGAGCTGTATCTCCTTCAATGAATAGGAATTCATGCAACAACACCAACAGAGCGGTATTGCATACGAATGCAAAGTGATAATCAAGCGGACTAAACGTTTTCCCTGATATGAATTCGTTTTCATCATGCGCCGCAAATTCAACGCACCAACCTCCTACGACGTGGCCTCGCGCGCGG
Source organism: Comamonadaceae bacterium G21597-S1 (assembly GCA_027214345.1). Lineage (GTDB taxonomy): Bacteria > Pseudomonadota > Gammaproteobacteria > Burkholderiales > Burkholderiaceae_C > CAISIP01. Next base: position 416,677 of record JAPWHR010000001.1, on the reverse strand, counting down.
GTGTTTCGCAAGCCGTGGTCTCGCGCGCGTTCCAGGCCGATGCACCGATCGCACCGGCCACGCGGGAACGGGTGCTGGCGGCAGCTCAGGCACTGGGCTACCAGCCCAACGCGGTCGCCCGCAGCCTGATCACCAAGCGCTCGGGCCTGGTCGCGATCCTGATCTCGCAGGACACGCAGCGCGAAACCACGGAAGTCCTGCTCTCGCTCGGGCTGGCCCTGCAGGGCCACGGCTTCCAGCCATTGCTGTTCACGGTGGCCCAGGAATCCGAGGCGGCGCAGGCGCTTGCACGGGCACTGGCCCATGGCATCGATGCGGTCGTGTCCTGCCTTGCGCTGCCGCGCGACGCGCTCGAGCGCGCCTGGCAGCGCCCGTGTCCGGTCGTGATGTTCAACCGGGAAGCGCCCGCCGACCTGGCCTCGGGCGTCGCCACCGACAACCGGGGCGCGGCGCGGCTGCTCGCATCGCGGCTGTACGCCGCGGGCCACCGGCGCTTCGCCATCGTGGCCGGTCCGCAGGACGCCCCGGTGGCCTGGCTGCGCGAGCAGGGCTTTTGCGGGCGACTGGCCGAACTCGGAGTCACCAGCGTTCGGCGCGTGGCGGGCGACTACCACTACGAATCAGGGCATGCCGCGGGCCTGGAACTGCTGCAGACATCCGACCCGGTGCAGCGGCCACAGGCGATTTTCTGCGTCAATGACGCCATGGCAATGGGTGTGCTGGACGCTGCCCGATTCGCGCTGATGCTGCAGGTGCCGCGCGACGTGTCCATCGTGGGCTTCGACGACATCCACGCCGGCCAGCGGCCAGCCTACCGGCTCACCACGGTCGCGCAGTCCTTCGACGCGCTGGCCGCGCGGGTGGCCGACGAAGTGCGCAACCGGCTCACCGACCATGCCGCCTGCACTCAGGTGCAATTGCCAGCCGAACTGGTCGAGCGGGCGTCGGCGCACCTGTTTCCACACGTCGCATGACGGTGCGCGCGCCCGCGAGCGGCGTGCCCGCCATCCTTGGCCCCCGGTGCGCCACGGCATCACCTATGCTTGGGCCATGACGCGCAAAACCACGAAAAGAGACAGCCACAAGCCGTTTGGCAGCGCAACCTCATACGACGTGGCGCGGCTGGCCGGTGTGTCGCAGTCTGCCGTGTCGCGCTGCTTCCTGCCCCATGCGTCGATCTCGGAAAAGACACGCAAGAAGGTGATGGCAGCCGCGGCCGAACTGCACTACGCACCCAACGCGATCGCGCGCTCCTTGATCACGCGGCGCTCGAGCATCGTGGCCGTGATGGTCACGGAGACCACGACCCGTGTCACGCCCGACATCCTGTTCGAACTCAATGTCGCGCTGCTGCGCCGCGGCATGCACCTGTTGCTGTTCTCGATCACGCAGGAGCGGGACCATGGCGACATCGTCGGCGAGATTCTGCGCTACAAGGTCGATGGAGTCATCGCTTGCACCACGATGCCGGCGCAAGAGCTCGAACGTTGCCAGTCGCGCGGCATCCCGGTAGTGCTGTACAACCGGATCGCACCCGGCCAGAACACCTGCAGCGTCGGCTGCGACCACATCGGTGCCAACCGGGACATCGCCGACCGCCTGTACCGGTCCGGTCACCGCCATTTCGCATTCCTGGCCGGGCCCGCCGATGCCCCGGTGGCCGAACAGCGCAAGCAGGGCCTGCTGCAACGCCTGCAGGAACTCGCCGTCGGTCCGATCGAGGTCGTCGACGGGGACTTCGGCTACCAGTCGGGCCACGCGGCCATGCTGGCGCTGTATGCACGCGGCAAGCCGATCGACGCGGTCGTGTGCGCCAACGACGACATGGCCTTCGGTGCGATGGACGCGGCACGATACGCGCTGGGCCTGCGCATACCGCAGGATGTCTCGGTCGTGGGCTTCGACGACGTCGCCAGCGCCGAGCGGGCCCCCTACCAGCTCACGACGGTGCGCCAGCCGGTGGGCGAGATGGCACGCATGGCCGTGCACCTGCTGCTCGAGCACATCGAGGACCGCGCAAAGCCGCCGGTTGTCATGCTGTTGCCCGGCCAGTTGATGCGCCGCCAGTCCGCCCTGCTTGCCGACTGACAGCCGGCGTCAGCCCAGCGGCCCGCGCGCCTTGTTGAACTCGCGCATGCGCGCCAGCACGTCGACACCGATCTGCCGGTACACGTGCAGCAGGTCCACCAGCACCCAGTTCTCGCGGATCAGGCCGTTCTCGCAGCGCCAGAAGTCCAGGCTGCGCATCGTGATTTTCTGGTTGGACGGCGCGATGCCGAGCCAGCCGTCGCCGCTGATCGTTGCCGACATGCCCGGCCAGGCGGTGAAGCCGACATAGTCGCCGTCGGCGAAGAAATTGCCCTTGCCGCCGGTGCCCCGGCGATCCGGCATGCCATTGAGAAAAGGGATCTGGTGCCAATTGCGGAACCCCGCGATGCCGCGACCAGTACCGATGCCCGTGGGGCCGTACCAGCTGAAACGCGGATGCCAGAAATTCTCCAGTTCCATCGCGGCGACCCCGCCGGTGGCGAACTTCGCCAGGCCGGCCAGCATGTCCTGCACCAGCTGGCGGCTGCGCAGCGCGTGCGCCTCGTCGTACGGGCCCTGCACCAGCCCGTCCTGCGTCGCCGGGCCGGGCACGTGCCACTCACGGCCCAGGCTGGGCACCATAGGCCAGGCCCGCGCCTGCAGCATCAGCTCGGGGATGTCCCACAAGGCCTGCATCTCGACGGCCCGGCCGCCATCCATGCGGTAGAACTCGTGGAAGCGCAGCGACACCTGGTGGCCGGTCGGTGGAATGTCCATCCAGGGCCGCAAGAACGTGCCGGTGTAGTAGCCGCAGCAACCGACCCAGTCGCCGTCCACGGCGCCGGGACCTGCCATGACGATGGTGTCGCGCCGCTCGAGGTCGGGAATGGCGCGTTGCAGCGGTTCGAACACCTCCCGGTACAGACCCGTCGGTCCGTCCAGGTCGTCGTAGGGTGTTGCCAGGTGCACGATGGCATCAGGGGCAAAAACCGCCGACAGCGCAGCGTGCACGGCATCGGGCTGGTAGTCGTACAAGGCCTGGCGCAGCGGCGCGAGCGTCGCCTTGTTGCGGTTGTGGATGTCTGGTGTCATTCGGATGTCAGTTCTCGACGGCGCAGCGGGCCGCCCACTGGGCATGAAAGGTCAAGCGGCCGCGGAGCAGGCCAGCCCAGGCCCCCACGGAACTGGCTTTGCCAGGCCGTAGGGGGCGCCCCCCAGAGGGGCTGAGGCCAGCGGCTCCAAGCCGGCCTGCGCAGGTTTGGACGGGCCGAAGGGGCGCCTGCCTCTGGCAGCGCCACGACTCGGCCGGTCGCCACGCAGTGCGACCGGACAGACGGGGGGCGTCCTGCATCCATGGCCCGCCGCGCCCGGCCGCTCCGAAGCGGCGGGCCCGCCCCCCAGTGGGGGGTTCGGCCGGCTTACACGAAGTGAAGCCGGACAGACGGGGGGCGTCCTTCATCTCAACCCTTGACGGCGCCTTGCGTCAGGCCGCCGACGATCTGTTTCTGGAACACCACGACCAGGACGATCAGCGGTATCGTGATGCTCACCGCGCCGGCCACGCCCTGCATCAGGAAAGCCTCGGTCTCGGCCGTGATGGCGTTGGCAATGGCCGCCGGCATCGTCATCTTGTCGCCGTTGGTCAGCGCCGAACTGAGCAGGAAGTCGTTGTAGGCGAGCAGGAAGCTGAACAGGCCGGTGGTCACGACACCGGGCCACATCACCGGGATGATGACGCGGCGGAATGCCTGGAACCGGGTGCAGCCATCGACCAGTGCGGCTTCGTCGAGTTCGTTCGGAATGTTGACGAAGAACGAACGCAGCATCCAGATCGTGAACGGCTGGTTGATCGCCACCAGCACGAAGATCAACGTGAAGTACGTGTTGCGGATACCCAGCGCGTCGAAGATCGTGAAGAAGGACGGCAGCAGGCTCGAATGCGGAATGGCCCGGAACACCAGCGCCACCAGCAGCAGCCAGAAGCCCAGCGCGCCACGGTAGCGCGAGAGCGCGTATCCGGCCAGGCAACCCACGGTCAGCGAGATCGTCACCGTGAACACGGTGACCAGCGCCGTGTTGAGGAAGTTGCGGTAGAACGCCTTGTCGATCCACAACCGGGTGTAGTTCTCGAACGTGAACGGCGCCACCCACTTGATCGGCGACGAGAACGCGTCCACGTATTGCCGGAACGAGATGATGGCCGTCCACACCACCGGCAGCGAGGCGATGACGAGCCAGAACACCAGGCCACCATACACCAGGAACGACAGCGGAAGACTGCGCTTGGCCATCATCACACACCTCCTTTTTGCTCGCGCCAGGTGCGCACCAGCAACGGGATCAGCAACACGACGATGCCGGCCAGCGTCAACACCGCGGCGGCACTGGCCTTGTACGGGTTGTTCTCCAGCAGCAGGATGTGGTACGTCAGGTATTGCACGCTGGTCGTGAACGCACCCTGCGTCAGCACGATCACCGGCTCGAACACCCGGTAGGCGTCCATCAGGTGGATCAGCGTGATGAACACGATCAGCGGCATCAGGTGCGGCACCGTCACGTAACGCAGCTTCTGCCAGCGCGTGGCGCCGTCGATGGTCGCGGCCTCCAGCGCATCCTGCGGCACCGACTGCAGTCCGGCGTACAGGACGATGAATGCAAACGGCACCACGTGCCAGATGCCGTAGACGATGATCAGCAGACGCGCCGACCAGGCCTGCGCCATCCAGAACACCTCGATGCCGAAGTTCGACAACAAATAAGGCACCAGTCCGTTGTCGCGGAACAGCCACTTGATGGACAACGCGGCGACCACCGGCGTGATGATGAACGGCAGCAGGGACGCCGTGATGAACATGCCCCTGAGCCGGGTCGTCACGTTGTTGACACCCAGTGCCAGCAGGAAACCGATCACCAGCACGAACGGCAGCGTCGTGAAGGTGTAGATCATCGTGAACGTGAGCGCGCCCAGGAACTCGTTGTCGGCGGCGTCGCCGGCCGCGGCCGCAGGGGCGCCGCCGGCGTCCGGCGGTTGCGCCGCCGTGGCGGCGTCCTGCGACGCGTCCAGGCCCAGCACCTTGCGGTAGTAGTCCAGGCCGACGAATTCACAGGTCTGCAAGGCGCGTCCGTCCGGCCCCATCCTGGCACGCTGGGTGACGGTTTCCTTCTTCCCGAACGGCGTGGACTCCTCGACCGTGACCATCTCCATCTCCAGCGCGCAATTGCGCACCGACAGGTAGAAGGTCGTGGCCATCGGTATCGCCAGCAGCAACACCATCATCGCCACCGACGGACCGACGAACTGGAGGAAAGATCGTGTTTTCATCTCGGACTCCCGGTGAGGGACGGGCCGGCGCATGCGCCGGCCCAGGTCGGCCCCGGGGTCGACGCTCGGCGCCGACCACCGGGTGCCATCGGGCCTGGTTTACTTGATGAAACCTTTTTCGGTCGCGGCCTTGACGTAATTCTCGGCAGCGGCGTCGAGCGCCTGCTTCGGCGTCATCGTCCCGCCCAGCGCCTCGGGCACCAGCTTGCCGAGTTCGCCATGCGCCAGCCCCAGGTAGGGCTCGGACGGCCAGATCGGCGCACCGGCCTTGGCCGACAGCGTCACGCCGGTACCGAAGCGGGTCGGCTTGTAGGACGAGCGCACCCAGATCGTCAGGTCGTTGCCGGCCGCGGTGGACTCATCGTCAAGCGCATCCATCAGCACCTGGAACACGACGTCACGGTCGCCGGCGATATTCTTGGGCAAGGCCACGCCATCCCACCACAGATGGGTTGCGCTCTTGCCGCCCGGCATCGCGGCCGGCGCCGCGGCGAACTCCATCTTGCCGACGATCTTCGATGCCGCGGGATCGTCCATACGCGCCGCACGGCTGGCCCACAACACGCCCATGGCGGCCTTGCCCTGCTGGAACTGGTTCATTACATCGTCCGAATTCGACGCCAGGAAGTTCGGCGTCATGAACTTGGACATGGACTTCATCAGCTCGATCGTCTTGACGCCGGCCTCGCTGTTGAAGGCCGGTTGCGCGCTGCCCGGCTTGAACAGCTGGCCGCCGAATCCGATGTAGATGTTGATGAACTCGGCCCCGATGTCCCATCCCTTGGCAAAGGTCTGGGCAATCGGGAAGTCGATGGCCGGATCCTTGGCTTTGATCACGGCGGCCGCCTGCAGCATCTCGTCGTAGGTGGTCGGGACCTTCAGGCCCAGCTTGTCGAAAACGTCCTTGCGGTAGAACAGGTTCTGCGCATTTTGCTGGAACGCCACCGCCATGACCTGGCCATTCGACTTGACCAGCATGCCGTCCTCGAGCTTGTACCTGGCCTTGTATTTGGCGACCAGGTCCGTGATCGGCTGCACCTGACCCTTGGAGGCCAGGCTGGAATACACGCCACCCGAGATGATGGCGGCGTCGAAGGCGGACTTGCCGTCCGAGGCGAAAGCCCGCTCAGTCTCGACACGGGCGTCCGGTGTGACCTTGACGGTCACCTTCAGCCCGTCCCAGCTGCAGGACTCCATTTCCTTGGCCATGTGTTGCGTCGAAGGGAATGCCGGCGCCACGATGGTGATGTCGCCCTTGCCCTTGATGTCGCCACACTTGGCGAATGCGGCCCCTGGCAAGACCAGGGCGGCGGCGATGGCCACCAGGGTGCGGCGGGGAAGTTTCAGATCAATATGCATGTCGAATCTCCTGGAAAAAAACTGTCAAGAATGGGCCGGCCATTACGCAGGGTCCAGACGCATCCGGTTCTGCGTCTGGCCGTCGAACAAGTAGCACCGCTCGGTCGGTACCGCGAAACCGACACGCTCGCCCATGCGGCAGCGAAACTCCTTGTCGGCCTTTGCCGTGATGAACGTGTCCGCGACTTTGATGGTCACGGTCGTCGAGTCCCCCAGCAGTTCGAAGGAGAACACCTCGCCTTCGACCTGCGCGTCGCCGTCGGCAGTGACGCGCAGGTCCTCGGCGCGCATGCCCAGCACCACGTCGGTCTGCGTGAAGTTGCCCAGCCCGGCCACGTGTACCGAATAGGTCTTGCCCTTGGCGTCGAACACGCCATCCTTGAGCGAACCGCTGACCAGGTTCATCGCCGGCGACCCGATGAAGCCGGCGACAAACAGGTTGTTCGGATCGTTGTAGATCTGCTCCGGCGTGCCGACCTGCTGGATCTCGGCCTTGCTCATCACCACCACCCGGTCGGCGAGCGTCATCGCCTCGACCTGGTCATGCGTGACGTAGATGGTGGTCACGCCCAGTTCGTGGTGCAGGTGCTTGATGTGGGCGCGCATGCTCACGCGCAACTTGGCATCGAGGTTGGACAAGGGCTCGTCCATCAGGAACACCTTGGGTTCGCGCACGATGGCCCGTGCCAGCGCCACGCGCTGACGCTGGCCGCCGGAGAGTTCCTTGGGCCGGCGCTGCAGGAAGTCGTCGAGTTCGACCTTGCCAGAAGCCTTCATCACCGCCGGGTGAATGTCGGCCTTCGGCGTGCCGCGGATACGCAGCGGAAAGCTGATGTTCTCGTACACCGTCATGTTCGGATACAGGCCGTAGCTCTGGAACACCATGGCCACGTCGCGATCCTTGGGCTCTAGCGTGTTGACGCAGCGATCGCCAACCCAGATCTCGCCTTCGGTCGGGTCCTCCAGGCCGGCGACCATGCGCATGGTCGTGGTCTTGCCACACCCCGACGGCCCGAGCAGCACCAGGAATTCGCCGTCGGCGATGTCCAGCGACATGCGCTTGACGCCGACGGCATCGCCCCAGGTCTTGACGATGTTCTTGAGTTGTATGCGGGCCATGGTGTGTGTTTCCGTCTATGGGTTGCGGCCACTCAGGCCTGAACGCGCAGGACCTGCATCCACAACGCGACCTCGTCGATCAGTGCCCATTCGCGCAGCACCTTGCCATGCACCAGTTCCACGTGGTTGATGCCCATGATCTCGACGCTGTTGCCGCTGGCGGCACCGAACATGCCATCGGCCGCGCCGCGGTTCGTGTGCCGGGCCTGGGCGCGCCAGCGCAGCGCCACCCGGTCGGGTCGGCCGCAGCCCTGGTTCAGCACCAGATGTTCGACATCGAACTGGGTGACTTCGAATGCAAAAAACAGCGACAGCCAATAGGCGGCCACCTCGGCATGGCCGTACCGCGTGGTCTCGCACGGGCCGATATGGTGCACGGCTTCGTCGTACAGGCGGGTCGCCAGTGGCCCACCACGCGCGACCGCCTCGATGGCCTGCGCATAAGCCTGCGCGGCCGGATGCGGGTCGACGAAGGAACGATACCCCGCGGGCGCCGGCCCGGCGACCGGCTTGTTCCAGTCACCGCGCTGGTCCAGCCAGGCTTGTGCCAGTTGCCGCGGCGGCACGCCGATCTGCAGCGCGATCGCGCCCTGGTCACGCACCAGCCATTCGTGCACGATGCGGTTGTTTTTGCATACGCAGTCAGCAATGGTTCGAGCATGGACGCGTCGGCCGCTTGCCTCGCCGAATACGCCGTCGCCGCGGTGCGTCATCGTCGAAATGATGCGGTGCGAACTGAGGAAGCCGCCCGTGTCGTCGCCCGACTGGATGATGTCTTCGGCCAGCAGCCGCCGATCCGGGAACATCGCCAGCGTGGCGCGCGTGCCGTCGATGACGGACTGGACCGTCGTGCTGACGCCTGCCGGCGTATCGACGATGCACGGATCGCTGTAATACAGGCGGATGTCGTCGATGCGCCCACCCTCCCATATCCGGTCGGTAATGACGCGGATGTAATGGTCGAGGTCGCGGAATTCGGCATCGAAGCCGCGCATGGCCGATGCCGGTGCGCGTGTTGCCGTCGTGGGAGGAGTCGATGTCATTTGCGGTCTTTCGTGGGGGTGCGCGGCGCACTCGATGCACGCAGCACCAGCCGGGTCGGCAGCACGACGGCGCGATTCTGGTTGGCGCCGTCCATTTCTTCCATCAGCAGGCCGGCGGTGGCCTCGATCATCGCGTCGGCATCCTGCACCACGGAACTGAGTTGGTACGAGCCCCAGGACGCCTGCTTGACGTCGTCGAAACCGACCACGCTGACGTCCTGCGGAATCCGCAAACCGAGTTCGATGCGCAAGGTATCCATGACGGCAATGGCCATGTGGTCGTTGGCGACGAACACCGCGTCCGGGCGTTGTGCGGCCTTGACGGCAAAAAGGCTGCGGGCCGCGGCCTTGGCATCCTCGAAGTCGTAGTTGCCGACCGCGCGGGTGAAGACCTTCTGGCCGGACTCGGCCAGGCCGTCGCGCAGGCCGCGTTCGCGCTGCTGGTTGGTCGAGGTGTCTTCCAGGCCGGCGATGTAGGCGACACGGCGGTGGCCGGTGCGGGCCAGGTATTGCCCGACCAGAAGGCCGCCCTGGTAGTTGTCGGTGGTGACTGAACTGGTGTTCTCGCTGCCGGCGCTGACGCGGTTGAACAGGACGACCGGAATGCCGGCTTCCTCGCATCGCAGCGCCAGCGCACTGGACATCGACGTGGATGCCATCACCATGCCGTCGACCTGGTATTGCAGGATTTCGGCCAGCACGGCATCGGTCTGCCGGGAGTCGGTGATGAACAGCAACACGTGGTACCCGTCACGCTGCAGGCGCTGCGAGAGTTTTTCCAGCACCACCGGGTAGAACTGGTTCTCCAGGTAGGACATCACGACGCCGATGATGCGGCTGCGCCGCGTGATCAACGTGCGCGCGATGGCATTGGGCCGGTAGCCGAGCTTGCGCGCCGCCTCCTCGACCTTGACGCGGGTCGCGTCCGACACGCTGGCGCCGGGCGTGAAAGTGCGGCTCACGGCCGACTGCGAGACCTGGGCCAACCGTGCGACGTCGAGGGAGGTGACCGATGCCATGGCTGTATCCGCCCGGTTCAGGCTGCTGTCCAGCCGCCGTCGACCATCAACGCCGAGCCGGTGACCAGGGCTGCCGCATCGCTCGCCAGAAACACGACTGCGCCCATGATGTCTTCGAGCCGCCCGAGCCGGCCCAACGCGATGCGCGATTCGACATAGCTGCGAAAGGCCGGGTCGGCGAACATCTTTTCCGTCATCGCGGTCTCGATGAAGGTCGGGCAGATGGTGTTGGTGCGGATGCGGTGCGGGCCCAGTTCCCAGGCCAGCGCCTTGGTCATGCCCTCAACCGCGTGTTTGGTGGCGCAATACAGCGCGCGTTTGGGTCCGCCGACATGGCCCATCTGGCTGGAGATGGTGATGATGGAGCCGGGCCTGCCGGCCGCGATCAGGCCGCGCGCGACCTCGCGGGTCACGAACATCGTGGCCTTGACATTGAGGTCCATCACCGCGTCGTAGTCGGCGTCCTGCATGTCGGTGATCAGCGAAGGCCGGTTGGTGCCGGCGTTGTTGACCAGGACGTCGAACGGACCATGCTGTGCGACGAAGGCTGTCACCGCTGCGGAGTCCGTCACGTCCAGAGTGCCAGCCGAAGCCTGCGCGCCTTCGGCCGCGATGTCGCCGCAGGCGGCCTCGATCTCGTGTGCGCTGCGCGCAGCCAGCATCACGCTGGCACCGGCTTGCGCCAGCGCATGCGCCGCCGCCAGGCCAATGCCACGGCCCGCGCCGGTGACCAGCGCGGTCTTGCCGTCCAGGCGCATCGACGGAGTTTTCAGCATGTCGGTCGGCATGGCTCGTCCTCAGCCCTTGGGAGCGGGACGCGGGGGCACACGTTCACCGCGATCGAACGCCTCCCAGCCCTGCCCGTCGAACGGGTCCTTGCCCAGTTGCTGCATCACATGCGCGAAATCGACATTGACCCAGTTGTCGACGATCTTGCCGCCCTGGACCTTCCAGAAATCCATGTAGCGGATCTCGATGCGCTTGCCGGTGGGCGCAATACCCATGAACTCGCCCGAATGCGTGGCTTCCTGGCGGCCGAAGGCCGCCATCCACTCGCCCTGCACCAGGCGTGCCTCGTCGATGCAGACCTTGTCGGAGAATGCGGCCTGGAACGGACGCTGCCAGTTGTCCTGGAATTCGCGCACGCCATTCTTGGTGCCGCATCCGGCATTGCCCGTCCAGCGGAAATCGGACGCGAAGAACGCCTCGATGCCGTCGATGGTGTGGTCGTTCAGGCCGTCGACCATGGATTCGACGACGCGTTGGGTCTCGGCCGTCTTCGACAGGTCGTTGTCCCGGGTCAACGCGCCCTGCTCGGGGCGCGCACCCCGCAGGGGCGCCTGTGGTGGTATCGATGGTGCTGGCATGCTGCTTGACTTCGAATGCAATTTTCAGGCCTGGGCTGGCACCGGTTGGTACCACGGCACTTCGGCACGTTCGCCATACCGGCGCACGCGGATGTTGGCCTGCTCGCCATGGCCGGCGAAGTTCTCCATGTGGCACAGGCGCGAACAATATTCGCCCACCAGCGCCGAGGCCTTGTCGGTCGTGACCTTCTGGTAGGTGCAGGTCTTGAGGAACTTGCCCACCCACAGGCCACCGGTGTAACGCGCGTTCTTGTTCGTCGGCAAGGTGTGGTTGGTGCCGATGACCTTGTCGCCGAAGCTCACGTTGGTGCGCGGGCCCAGAAACAGGGCACCGTAGTTGGTCATGTTCCGGAGGAAGTAGTCCGGGTCACGTGTCATCACCTGCACGTGCTCGGACGCCAGTTCGTCGGCCTTGGCCAGCATTTCCTCGTCGCTGTCGCAGACGATGACCTCGCCATAAACGTCCCAGGCCTTGCGCGCGATGTCGGCGGTCGGCAGGATCTTGAGCTGGCGCTCGACTTCAAGCATCGTGTCCTTGGCCAGTTTCTCGGACGTGGTCAGCAGCACCGCCGGCGACGTCGGACCGTGTTCCGCCTGTCCGAGCAGGTCGACCGCGCACATCTCGCCGTCCACCGTATCGTCGGCGATGACCAGGGTTTCGGTCGGTCCGGCGAACAGGTCGATGCCCACGCGCCCGTACAACTGCCGCTTGGCTTCGGCAACGAACATGTTGCCCGGCCCGACCAGCATGTCGACCGCGCCGACGGTCTGGGTGCCCAGCGCCATTGCGGCCACCGCCTGCACCCCCCCGAGCACGAGGATCTGGTCGGCGCCGGCGAAATGCATCGCGGCCACGATGGCCGGATGCGGCGCGCCCTGGAACGGCGGTGCGGTGGAGACGATGCGCTTGACGCCGGCCACCTTGGCGGTGAGCACGCTCATGTGCGCCGAGGCGATCAACGGGTACTTGCCGCCTGGCACGTAACAACCTGCTGCGTTGACCGGGATGTTCTTGTGGCCCAGGATCACGCCCGGCATGGTTTCGACTTCGACGTCCCGCATGCTGTCGCGTTGGATCTGCGCGAAATGGCGGATCTGCTTCTGGGCAAACTGGATATCTTCCAGCTCGCGAGCCGACAGCTTCTTCACGGCGGCCTCGATGTCGGCCTGCGACAACGTGAAGCTGGACGGATCCCAGTTGTCGAACTTGCGGCTGTATTCGCGCACGGCTTCGTCGCCGCGGGCCTCGACATCCTTGAGGATGGATTCGACAGTGGCGCGCACCTGCACGTCGTCGTCGGCACGGGCCTGGGCATCCTTGCCCTTCTTGAGATAGCGGATCATGGTGATGAACTTTCAGGAGTGGTAAAAGAAACCGCCACTTCGGATTGCATACGTATGCATTGTGCAATCCGGGACGGGGAAAGAGAATGGGTGTTTACCCTAGGTCGCAACCCGCCTGCGGGCTATTGCATCCCTGTGGCTGTCGCCCCGGTCCGGCCCGGCCCGGCTCGGCTCGGCTCGGTAGGTCGAGCCGAGCATACGTATTCACTATCGATGCAGTCGCACGCATCACGGTCGACCTCATGCCCTGCGCCGACCAAACTGGTTGCGCACCCGCTCCAGCACGTCCACGTCGAGTTGCAGCAATACCTGGATGATGTCGATCGGCACCCAGTTCTCGCGGATCAGGCCCTGATCGGCGCAGTAGAAATCCATCACGCGCATCGTGATCGGCCGCCCGCTGGCGCCCAGGCCGAGCCAGCCGCCCCCGGTGTGCATCATGTGGCGGCTCGGCCAGCCCCCGGTGGCCGAGAAGCGGCCGTCACCGATGCGCACATAGTGGCTGCCGCCATGCTGGCCCAGCCCTGGCGGCTGGGGCAGGTCGGGATTGCGCGGAAACACGCTGCGAAACGGCAACTGGTGAAAGTCGACGAAACCTTCGAGGCCGCGCGTGGTGCCGATGCCGCTGGGCCCGTACCACATCATCTTCGGATGCCAGAACTGCTTTTGCGGCATGTCGAGCAAGCCGTCGCGGCCCCGACCCTGGCTGTCGTCATAGGCGCCCAGCGATGCCTGCATGTCCATCGTCAGCTTCAGGCTGGCCGCCGACTCCGCCGCATCCTGCACGGTGAAGACCCGGCCGTCGCGGTCCAGCGGCCCCTGCCATTGCCCTTCCTGACCCAGGCTCGGCGCGATCGGCCAGAAGCCGGCCTGGCGAATCACGTCGAGGACATCGACCAGCACCGAACTCTGTACGATGCGGCCCTGCACCATCTGGTGAAACTCGCCGTAGCGCAGGTAGATCACCTGGTCGGTTGCCGGGATGCCATGCCAGTCGCGCCGGAACGTACCCACCAGATGGCCCACGCAGCCGACATAGCTGCGCTGTTCGTAGACGCCGCCGATGACGATGTCGTCGCGCCGCTCGAGATCGGGAAAAGCCTGCAGCAGCGGACCCCAGACCCGGCTGGCGATCTCCCCCACCCCCTGCATCTCGTTCCAGGGATGGGAGCCGCGCCAGTGGGCGTCCGGGTGGTAGATCGACGCGAGTCGTTCGGCGACCTGCTGCGGCGTCGATTCTGCAATCGTATGCATCGCCGACCAGACGGCGCGTTTGTCCTGCACCAGGGCATCGTGATTCATGTCGCAAGCCACTTCCTAAGCACATTCAGCGAACCGGCCAACCGGGAGGGTCACCGGGCATGTCGCGGATTCTAATCAGGTTTGCATACGTTTGCAAATCTGGCGGGGTGATGATTCTGCCCCGGCATGTGCGGCCGGCTGCCGGCATCCGCCCGCGGACCCATTCATGCGCCCGCGATGGTGATTAGACTGTCGCCATGGCCGCCAATCGGGACTTCGTCGACTACTGCCTGGAACTGTTGTCCGGCATCGGCCCCTGCACGGCCAGGCGCATGTTCGGTGGCTGGGGGTTGTCACTGGATGGCCTGAACATGGCCTTGATCGCCGACCTGGGCGATGGCGAGAAACTGTGGCTCAAGGCCGATGCCGATTCGCAGCCGCGGTTCGAGGCCGAAGGCTGCGCGCGCTTCGCCATGACGATGACGAAGCAGGGTGCGCCCGTGCAGATGAGCCTGGGTTATTACAGCGCGCCGGTCGATGCCATGGAATCGGCGCTGGCCATGGCGCCCTGGGCCCGGCTGGCGCTCGAGAGCGCGCACAAGGCCCGGCGCCCGAAACCGGCGCGGCGCGCTCCAGCCAGAAAGGCGGTGCGCCGTCCGGCCAACCGGCCACCCGGCGGCTGATCCGGCCAGCGGTGGCGCATGCGCGCCATGCCACGCATGGGCGCACGCTCCAGACATGCGCGCCATGCCAAGCATGGGCGCGCGTTTCAGGGCTGGTTGATGCCCAGGTGGTACAGGTTGCGCCAGGCCCGGTCACGCTGCTGCGCGTACAGGTCTGCCGGCGGGCGCGGCCACCCTGGGCCGGGCTGCAACCAGCGCAACAGGCGACGATCGAGCGCCGCGAACCATGCACCCAGTCGCGGCGACACGCGTGCCCGCACCGTCACCAATGGAACAGGCTCCGTCAGCTCGGGCTCCCAGCTGAAACACGCCTCTTCGTTAGCCGCCAGCGGATACGACTCCAGCACCACCTGCTGGCCGGATGCGAGATGGATCCGCGCGCCGCTGCGCAACACCTGATCGCCCCATTCATTGGCGGCGCCCTGCAGATGCGGGCCTTCGAGCGTGGCCCAGACCGCGCCCTGGGCGATGCGCAGGTAACCGGATTGACGGGCATCCAGGGTGATGGCGCGATCCCGCGCCAGGGTCCAGCAGCCGGGCAAACCGAATCCGGTGGCCGACGCCGGGAGTTGCAAAGCACGCATTGAAGACATGACACGCTCCTGAACAAGAAGAATACGAAGAGACTGAATCATCGGGCCGCACGCAGGCAGCGTCCAATGAAATCGGACTACACTATTCATTCCACTTACGCATCAATAGGCGACCACGCCCCAGCCGTGCAAGCACCATGCTTCCGACCCAAACGCGTCAACGCACACGACCCTTGTCCGTCGGCCACCTGCGGGCCTTCCAGGCCGTTGCGCGGCACCTGAACTTCCGCCTCGCGGCGCAGGAGCTCGCGCTGACACAAAGCGCCGTCAGCCGCCAGATCCAGGCGCTCGAGGAGGAGATCGGCGTGGCGTTGTTCCTGCGCCATACCCGCGCGGTCGAACTCACCAGCGCCGGTGGCGACCTGCTGGGCGCCGTGGTGCCGGCGCTCGAGCGGCTCGACGGCACCGTGCGCCAGATGCGCCAGAACGCCGGCCGCAAACATGTCGCCATCACCACCTGGGCCTCATTCGCGTCGATGTGGCTGATCCCGCGGCTGGAGGAGTTCCAGGACCAGTACCCGGACATCGACATCCGTATCGACACCAGCGACGCCACCGTCGACCTGGACACATCCGACACCGATCTGGCATTGCGCTACACCCAACCGTCGAAGGTACCTGCGCATGCCGTGCGCATGTTCGGGGAGCAACTCGCACCCGTCGCCAGCCCCTGGCTGCTCAAGGATGGAAGAACCCTGAACACGGCATCCGATCTCGCCCGTTTCACGCTGATCGAAGCCGGCGACATCCATCGCAACCGCAACGTCGAAATCCTGGCCTGGCAGCACTGGTTCGACGCCCACCACCAGGGTCGGCTGCAGGCCAAGCGCTGGCTGTATTTCGACTACGCCTACCAGATGGTGCAGGCCGCGATCGCCGGCCAGGGCATCGTGCTGGCGCGCATGCCGCTGATCTCGGAGTCATTGGCCAGTGGCGACCTGGTCGAGGTCTTGCCGGGCATGCGTACCGACTCGCCGCTGGCGTACTGGCGCATCCTGGGTCCGCGCGCCGGGCTTCGGCCGGAAGTCGGCGCGTTCTGCGACTGGCTCGATCTACAGGCGGCAGCCACGCGTGCAGCCACGGGCGAAGAAGGGCCGCGGCACGGCTCGCCCGCGCCGCCCGCGCCCGCCGTCAGACCGGCCAGATCGCGCCGTTCTCGTTGAGGATGGCGTCGAGCGGGATATCGTGCGACTGCGGCTCGAAGTCGGGCACGAAGCCTTGCGTGAATCCCAGCCCGACCGTGAACGGCCGGGGCTGCAGGATGGCCAGCGTTCGGTCGTAGAAACCACCGCCGTAACCCAGCCTGTAACCGCCAGGCCCATAACCGACACAACTGATGAACAGCAGCGTGGGCACGATGACCTCGGTGTCCTTGGGCTTGGGGATGCCGTAGGCGTCTTCCTCCATGCGGCAGCCGGGATACCAGGCATGGAACACCATGGTCTTGTGTACCTTGTCGACCACCGGCAGGCCGATGCGCCGCAACTGCGGCTGGTCCAGCAACTCACCGTCTTCCTTCCAGCGGTGCAGGGCCGGCAGCGGATCGAACTCGCCCTTGATCGGCCAGTAGGCGCCGATCACGGTGTCGGGCCGGCCGACGAGCCAGATCCGCATCACATCCTGGAGCAAGGCGGAGCGCTGATGACGATCCGCCATGTTCAGGCGTTGCTCCACCAGTGCTTTGCGCAGGGCTTTCTTTTCCAGCGCCCTGCTGTCGTCGGAGTTGTCCATAATCAGACCATGAAGTTTGCAGGCATTTTGACATCGATCGTTTTGCTCTCGGCCGTGGCGTTGGGCCCGGCGGATACGGCCTGGGGCCAGAGTACCGATACCAGCGCTGCCGACGCCGTGATCCTCGAGATGAAGGAGGCATTCCGCAAGTCTGACCGCAAACGCCTGGCCGCCTTGTTGCCGCAGGCCCGTGGCCATGCGCTGGAGCCCTGGGCCGCCTATTGGGAACTCAAGGCTCGGCTGGTCGACGCCTCCAACGACGAGATCCGGGCCTTCCTGCGCACATACGCCGGCACCTACCAGGAAGACCGCCTGCGCAACGACTGGCTGCTGCTGCTTGGGGAGGTCCGCGACTGGGCCACGTTCATGGCGGAATATCCCAGTTTCCGCATGAACGACGACCGCGAAGTGCGGTGTTATGCGCTGCTGACGGACTTCAATGCCACCGGCGCCGACGTGGCGGCCCAGGTCGGGAACCTGTGGCTGGAGCAGCGCGACGCCGACGATGGTTGTGCCCATGCGGCCGAGATCCTGCTCAAGGCGCGCAAGATGAAGCCCGAGGTCGCCTGGCAACGCGCGCGCATCGGCATGGAGAGCGGTCGCCTGTCGGTGGTCACCCAGGCCGTCGGCCTGCTGAACCCGGACTGGACGAACAAGATCAAGACCATCTTCTCCGGCCCGGGCCGATACCTCGATGAAAAACACACGGCGCTACTGCCGCGTACCAAGGAGTTCGTCACGCTCGGCCTGATCCGCATGGCTGCGAGCGACCCCGCCGAGGCCGCCGAGCAGATGGGCCGGCTGCGCTGGCGCACCCAGCTGACCCAGGAGGAACGCAGCTACGTCTGGGGCGTGATCGGCAAACGCGCGGCGCAGCGCCTGTCGGACGACGCCAGTGGTTATTTCGCCAATGCGCAGGATCAATACCTGGCCGACGAGCACCTGGAATGGAAGGTGCGCGCCGCGTTGCGCGTCGGCAACTGGAAGCAGGTGCTCGATGCCACGGCGGCGATGAACGACACGCTGCGGCAGGACCCGGCCTGGGTGTACTGGCGGGCGCGCGCCCTGAAGTCCGATGGCCGATCGGCCGCCGAACGGGCCCAGGCCACGGCCTTGCTCGAGAGTATCGCCGGCGTGCGCGGCTTCTACGAACAACTGGCACTGGAGGAACTCGGTCGCAGCATCAGCTTGCCCGAAGCGCCGGCGCCCACGACCGAACAGGAGAAGGCCGAGGCGCGCCAGAACCCGGCACTGGCGCGCAGCCACTACGCGATCCGGATCGGACTGCGCAGCGAAGGCGACCGCGAATGGAACTACGCGGTACGCCTGCACGAACCCGGCGGCATGGACGACCGGCGCCTGCTGGCTGCGGCCGAACTCGCCTGCCAACGCGAGGACTGGAAGAACTGCATCAACACCAGCGAGCGCACGCGCGCCTTCATCGCGATGGAGCAGCGTTTCCCGATGCCGCTGCACGATGCGGTGATTTCGCGCGCCCGGGAGATCGGACTCGATCCGTCCTACGTCTACGGACTGATCCGCCAGGAAAGCCGCTTCCTGATGGATGCCCGTTCAGGTGTCGGCGCCTCGGGCCTGATGCAGGTGATGCCAGCCACCGCCCGCTGGACGGCCCGCAAGATCGGCATGGACGACTTCAAGTCGCACCAGATCTACGACCGTGACACCAACATCACGATCGGCACCGCCTACCTAAAGCTGGCACTGGACGATTTCGCCGGCTCGATGCCGCTGGCGGCAGCCGCATACAACGCCGGCCCGGGCCGACCGCGCAACTGGCGCAACGGCCCGGTGATCGAGGCCGCGGCCTGGGCCGAGAACATTCCGTTCAACGAGACGCGTGACTATGTCAAGAAGGTGCTGAGCAACACGACCAGCTACGCGGCATTGATCACCGGGAAGCCGCAGTCCCTGAAGTCCCGCCTGGGCATGGTCGGGCCACGCCCGGCCGCGTCGCCGGACGTCAACAAGGACCTGCCCTGAATCCCGTGCCCACGACACAGCAACAGGAGCGACCCACGTGAAAAGGATTCTGGTACTCGGCGGCAGCGGATTCATCGGCAGCCATGTATGTGAGAAAGCCGCGCAGCTGCAGTGCCGCGTCACCGTACCGACACGACGCATGATCAACGCGCAATCGGTGCAGTCCTTGCCCTGGGTCGACCCGGTCGAGGCCGACATCCACGACGCGGCCACGCTGGCCCGACTGGTGCACGGCCACGACGCAGTCGTGAACCTGGTGGCCATCCTGCATGGCGACGCGCAGGCCTTCGACCGGGTTCACGTGGCGCTGGTGCAGAACCTCGTGCGTGCCTGCCAGTCGGCCGGCGTGCAACGGCTGGTGCATGTCAGCGCACTGGGCGCGGCGCCCGACGCACCGTCCCTGTACCAGCGCAGCAAGGCCGAAGGCGAGTCGGTGCTGGCCGCCAGCGGCCTGGACCATACCGCACTGCGTCCCAGCGTCGTCTTCGGCGCGCGGGACCACTTCCTGAACACCTTCGCGCGCCTGCAGGCCGTGTTCCCCGTCATGCCACTGGCCGGCGCGGACACCCGTTTCCAGCCGGTCTGGGTGCAGGATGTCGCGCAGGCCGTCATCCGCCTGCTGAACCGACCGGGTGCGATCGCCGGACTGCCGAACCCGCTGCACGCGCCGGTGGTCGAGGCCTGCGGCCCCGACGTGTTCACACTGCGTCAGCTGGTGCAACTGGCCGGGCGCTTGTCCGGCCACCCGCGGCCGGTGATCGCGTTGCCGCCCAGGCTGGCGCGCTGGCAGGCTCGCTTCATGGAGATGCTGCCCGGCGAGCCGCTGATGAGCCGCGACAACCTGGACTCGATGCAGGTGGACAACGTCTCGACCGGCGTGATGCCGGGCCTGGACACGCTGGGCATCAGCCCCAGTTCCCTGCGCGCGATCGCGCCGTCCTACCTGGTTCCCGGCGGATCCGACGCGCTGCTGGGGTATCGGCGCCTGTCGGGACGCCTGTAGCACACGGCGCCCGGCCGGTGTGCCGGCCGCGTACGGGGCGGCCCATCAACCCCAGCGGCCACTATTGCGGCGTGATGCCGGCGGCCTTGCTCACCTTGCCCCAGGTCTCGAGATCCTCGCGCAGGAACGCGCCGAGCGCCTCGGGCGTGCCGGGCACGACGTTCATGCCCAGATCGGCCAGGCGTGCCTTGACGTCTGGCAGCAGCAGCACTTGCGAGGCGTCGCGATGGACCTTCTGCAACACGGCGGCCGGCGTGCCGGCAGGCGCGAACAAGGCCTGCCAGACATAGGTATCCATCTGTGGCGCCACCGTTTCGGCCACCGTCGGCACCTCCGGCAACAGCGCCGCGCGGGTGCCGGTGGTGACCGCCAGCGCGCGCAA
The DNA here is from genome assembly GCA_027214345.1 of Comamonadaceae bacterium G21597-S1. Lineage (GTDB taxonomy): Bacteria > Pseudomonadota > Gammaproteobacteria > Burkholderiales > Burkholderiaceae_C > CAISIP01. The sequence goes on along the minus strand of JAPWHR010000001.1, from coordinate 396,441 downwards.
CTTGCCCGCCCGCACCTGGGCGGCGGCTTCAACCACGTTGGTGATCATGGCCTGTACATGGCCGGCGAGCACGGCCTGCAACGCGGGCGGGCCGCCAGCGAACGGCACCATCACGATCTCCATGCCCAGTGCCTGGTTGAGCAGTTCGAATGTCATCCGTTGGCCACTGGCGGCGCCCGGTGCGGCAAAATTGAGCTTGCGCGGGTTGGCCTTGGCATGGGCCACGAACTCGGCCATGGTGTTGGCCGGCACGCTCGGATGCACGACCAGCACGCTGGGTATCGTCGACACCAGCGTGATCGGCGCCAGGTCGCGCACGGCGTCGTATCCCAGCTTGGCGAAGACACTCGGACTGATGGACATCGCGGTGGTGGCGAGCAACAGCGTGTAGCCGTCCGGTGCGGCCTTGGCGGCATATTCGGTGCCGATGTTGGCGCCGGCGCCCGGCTTGTTCTCGACCACCACGGACTGGCCCCATTTTTCCGCCAGCTTGCTGGCCAGGATACGCGCCGTGACGTCGGTCGAGCCACCCGGCGGGAACGGCACCACGAGCCTGACCGGACGCTCGGGGTAGGCAGCCTGAGCGTTAACGAGCGACGCCAGGGCCGCCAGAAGCATTGCAAGAATCAGTCGCATGATCTTCTCCATCACAGGGTTACGGGAAGGGTGAATCGACGAAGCTTGTCCTCGTCGATGGTGACGCCGAGACCAGGCGCGTCGGGCACATAGGCTCTCTGGTCGCGCACGGGCAAGGGCTCGGCCAGGTAGTCCTCCGCAATGAACTGGGGACCGTTGAGATCCACCGGCAGCTGCATGCCATAGGCGGCAAACAGGTGTACCGAGGCCGCAAAGCCGATCGGGGCGTCCATCAGCCCGGAGCCGATCAGCGTCAGGCCGGCGTTCAGCGCCAGGTCGCACATCTGGCGCGCATAGAACAGGCCGCCGACCTTGGAAACCTTGATCGCCAGGCCTTCGACCGCCTCGCGGCGGATCATCTCGATGACAAACGGCAGGCCGATGGCGGCCTCGTCCAGCGCGATTGTCACCGAGGTGGCCGACAGCAGCTTCTTCATCGCATAGACGTCGCTCATCGGCACCGGTTGCTCGAACAGCGTGATGCCCAGCTGCTCGAACACCCGCGACATGCGCAGCGCCTCCTCCAGCACGTATCCCTGGTTCGCATCAGCCCACACGTAGGCGCCGTCGGCGGCGCCGACGACCGCACGCACGATGTCGGCGTCAAGCTCCTTGTGGTGACCGACCTTGACCTTGAATCCGCGATAACCCTGCGCCAGCGCCTCGGTCGTCAGCGCGGCCGCCTGCTCGGGTGTCGCTGCCGAGATCAGCTTGGCCAGGCCGACGCTGTCGGCCCGCTTGGCGCCCAACCAGCTCTGCACCGGGATACCCAGGCGCTTGCCGATCAGGTCGTGCAGCGCCAGGTCGATGGCACACTTGGCGATCGGTTGCCCGGGGTCGAGACCGACCGCCAGCTCCTGGTTCATGCGCGCGTGCACGCCGGCGATGTCGAACACGTCGTGACCGATGACGGCCGGCGCCAGGTAGTGGCGAATCGAGCTGACGCAGGACTCGAGCGTCTCCGCCGACCAGCGCCGGGACGGCCCCGCCTCACCCCAACCGACGTTGCCATCGGTGTCGGTCATCCTGACCAGGGCCACGCGCTTGCCCTCCTCGAGCGTGCGCGAGGCCCCGCGCGGCAGGGTCAATACAGCCTTGAGCGGCAGGCGAACCGGAATGACGTCGATCGATGCAATGTTCATGAGGGTCTTATCGGTAGTTGAGAAAGACCGGGCTGACCCAGGCCATGTGGCCGTTCTTCTGGCGTACCCGCAGGTACACGTGTGAACGGGACGCCGGCACCGGCAACTGGCACCGGCCCTGTACCGCGCTGGAGCCCACGGGCAGCAGCCGGTGCCATTGGTAGGCCTCCTTGGGAAACTCGCCGGTGAAGTGATGTTGCGACCCCGCATGCAGGTCGGCAAGACGCGCACGGGTTTGCTGCGCCACCGGCGCAGTCATCGCCAGGTCGAGCACCGTGTCGGCGCCAGCCTGCAACTCCAGCACCACGCTCTGGTTAGGGTTCTCGCGGTAGGCGTTCTGGCGCGCCGAGTAGGAGCGGATCGCCAGTGCGTTGTCGCCAGCGGGCTCGAAGCGATGGCGGCGCTGCTCGTCGAACGGCATCGACTGCAGGCACGGGAAATGGCGCAGGAGGCGGCCGTTCTCGACCGTCAGCCGCATCTCCCAGTCGCAGATCCGGTCCAGTGCCAGCGCACCCCACGGGCCCCAGCCCCATTCCAGTCGCAGCTGCACCGGCGCGGCGAAGGCCTGGGCCATGTCGACCGGATCCTGCGCATACGCCCGGTGCACCACGTGCCCGTCCTGGATCACCTCGACCACGTCGATCTCGTCGCGCCCGCGCACTGCGAACGCCACCTCGACGGCGCTGCCGGCGTCGATGCTCGAGCCCATGGGTGCGCCGTCCACGCTGAAGTCGACTTCGATGCGGTCGCCGGTGAGCGCATAGGTCCGCCGGGCCTGAATCGCTTCGAAGATGCCCTGGCGACTGAAGTCCCGCGCCAGCGCGGCCATCAGGCCTTCGCCGTACGCACCCGGAAAACCGGCATGGTTGTCGGACGAACCCACGAAGCCGAAACGCAGGCCGGAGCGCAGGCCGGCACTGGCGGTATTGGAGGTCTGGCGACCGCCCATGGAGTGCGAGAAGTAGTCCAGTGGCCCGCGGTCGTCGGCGCCATTGCCGTGTTCGGAGTAGACCTCGACCACCGGCGTGCACCGCTCGCAGAACGCCTTCCAGTTGACGCCGCGGTGGCCACTAGGATAGGCCAGGTGATGCGGGATCATCAGCGCGCCTTCGTGCTGGCAGAACTGGCGCAGCTGCTGCGGATCCGAGGTGTAGTGCAGCGGCCGGTGATCGCCGGGAAACACGACGCACTGGTCGCCCCACTGCGACGAATGCCATTCGAAACCGAGGAACGCACAGAAGGCGCCGTCCCGGTTGCCGTCGGCGATGACCTTCTGCACCTGCGGCCAGGTGTCCTTGAGGCGCTTGAAACCGTTGATCCAGTGGCGCTCGCGTTGTCCCTCCATCGCGGGCATGTCGTGCCAGCTCGAGTGACCGGTGAAAGCAAAAAAGTCGAGATGGGTGCGCGCGATGTCCAGGGAGCGCTCGATGGAGCCGACGCCGTATCCGTGCGCGTTGTGGTTGTGGATGTCGCCGTACAGGATGCGATAGTCGCTCATCGGACACCCTCCGCGCCGCGCACTGCGGGCCCCGCCTTGCCAGGTGCCGTCCGCTTCATGCCAGCCAGCGCCCGAGATTGGCGCGCACGAAATCGTCGTCGTTCAGCTGCGGGTGATCGCGGTAGACACGGTCGATCTCCTGCGCCTGGCCGGGTGACAACTGCTCGTCCGGATCCAGGCACCAGATGCCCTCGAGCAGGCCCTGGCGGCGCAACACCTCGTGGCAGCCGGCAATACAGCCTGCAAAATTGTTGGCCACGTCGAAGAATGCGCTGTTGGCGTCTGTGACACGGGAGTCCAGCGCCAGCAGTTCGGGGTCGGCCGGCGCACCGCTGTCGGCCACCGCGCGGATACGCTGGAAATAGTCCACGGCCTGCCGGGTCCAGACGCTCCAGTGGCCAAGCAGGCCGCCACGCACACGCAGGCGGACGTCCTGGCCGTGCGCGTGCACGATGAACGGCAGCAGCAGGTCCAGCACGATGTGGTCGTCGTTCCCGGTGTACAGCGTGATGCGATCCTGCGCCTTCGCCAGCGCGACACCACGCAAGACGTCCAGCGTCCGATACCGGTGAAACGGCGCGATCTTGATTGCGACCACGTTGTCGATCTCGGCAAACCGACGCCAGAACGACGCCGGCAGGACCGGGCCACCGACGGCCGGCTGCAGGTAGAAGCCGACCAGCGGCATCTCGGCGGCCAGCGCGCTGCAGTGCGCAATCATCTCGTCCTCGGACGCCTTGGCCAGCGCCGCCAGCGACAGCAGCCCCGCGTGGTAACCGATGGCGCGTGCGGTCGCAGCCTCCTGGCGCGCCTGCGCGGTCGGCCCTGCCAGGCCGGCGATCAGGGCCACCGGACGATCAACCCAGGTCGCTGCCTGCTCGGCGGCCAGTTCCAGCACCGGCCGGTACAGGCCGGCCTCGCGGATCGCGAACTGCGTCGTATGCACGCCCACGGCGAGACCACCGGCGCCGGCGTCCAGGTAATAACGTGACAACGCGCGCTGGCGGCGCGGATCGAGCTGGCGCCGCGCATCGAGAGCCAGCGGTTGGGCGGGTATCACGGTGCCGGCCTGCAGCAATTGCATGACGGCGGGCGGAATGTCGGTTCTGTGCATCGTGGGGGACTTTCTGGTGGGTCAGGCAAGTTCGGGGCCGGCAATGGCCATCATCCGGTCCGCATCGCCGAAGCCCTGCGGATGTGCCAGTGCCATGCGGGTGTAGCCGCGTTCGACGGAGAAACCGGCGCCTTGCAGCTGCTCGCGCAGCGCGGTGTGCCGGTCGAGCGTGTCGATCAGCACCGCGCCGCGCAGCCGCGCCAGCGCCTGGTCGATCATGTGGCGGGCGCTGTGCGGGTCGTCGGCAATCACCGGCCCGATCTGCGTGGCGGTGCGGCCGCCGCGCCCCAGCAGGAAACCGCTGGGCTTGCCGTTGCGCTCGGCGACACAGGCGAAATCGCCGGAGCGCCGGGCCAGGCATTGCAGCAGGGCCTGGCGGTCGGCACCGAAGACCGACAGGTCGAGCCGGGCCAGCCAGGGCCAATCGCTGTCGGCCAGGGCTCGCACGGTCACGCCGTCTGCGGCCGGGTCCGTCATCGCGCTGCTCGCCGCAGCGGCGGCAAGACCCGGGTCCGCCAGGCGGCGCCAGCGCGTGATCGACCAGCCGTCCACGAAACCCTGGCGCAGATAGACCGCACGCCCTGCCGGCGTGGCATCGAGCATGGGCACCAGGCCCTGCCGGCGCAGCTGCGCGATGGCATGTGCGATCAGCGCCGTGGCCAGTCCCCGGCGTCGATGGCTCTGGCGGACCAGCACCATGCTGATCCAGCCGAAATCGGGCGCAAACGGCAGGATCGCCGCGGTCGCGGCCAGCGTGCCGTCGGCATCAAGCATCGTGAACACGGCGCCCCGGTCCATGAACAACTGCCAGTCGGCGGGGACCTGGTTCCAGCCCGACGCGACCACCAGTTCCTGGCAGGCCGCGAAATCGGCCGTGGCCAGGCGCTCGATCGGCAAGATGTCGCCTGGAGTGGCTTGCGTCATGGCGTTGGGACCCGGGAAACGCGCTGGGCCGTGGCGCAGGACAGTGGGACATGCGACAGGACCGGCCTGCGATGCTCGCCCACCTGCAACGCTACACACATACCATCGGGTGACGTTTCGGGATCGGCTGGGCGGCGGTACCGTGCGTGCATGTAGGGGGCTCAGGTTCGCCGGCGGGCCTTGGCGCTTGTGGGCGGCGGCGCGTGCGCGGCCGTCTCGGGCCGCTCGCACAGGTAGGCCAGCACCATGGCCGTGATGTGGGCCAGCCGCGCGTCCAGGCAGGACGCAGACATCAGGTCACGCTGGAAGATGGCCGACAAGGTGTAGCGGTTCGAGACGTAGAAATACCCCAGCGCCGAGATCGAAACATAGACCTGCATCGGGTCGGCGTCGGCGCGGAACACGCCTTCGCGCGCACCTCGCTCCAGCAACCGCGTCAGCGCATCGAGCAGCGGCGAGTTCAGGCTGGCCAGCTGCTGCGAGCGGGCGACATGCCGGCCCTCCTGCAGGTTCTCGCTATTGAGCAGCGCCGTGAACTCCGGGTGCGCGAAGTAGTAGTTCCACGAGAACCGCACCAGGCGGCGAATACCTTCGCGCGGCTCCAGCGTGTCGAGCTGCAGGTCGCGCTCGCGCTCGCGGATCACCCGGTAGGCCTCTTCCAGCACCGTGAGAAACAGGTCGTCCTTGTTGCCGAAGTGGTGGTAGATCATGCGCACGTTGACCCTGGCGTCGGCGGCGATGCGCTCGATCCGCGCTCCTTGCGCGCCGTGCCGGGCGAACTCGGTCGTGGCCACCTGCAGGATACGCTCCCGGGATCCGGGCAAATCCTCGGCCGGCTTGCGCGGTCGGCCCTTGGCCGGCGCTGCCGACGCGCTCTCCGCTTGCGCGGGGGTCGTGGTGCGATTCGACATGGTAAGTAATTTTTTACTTATTCTGCCTGAATCGTTTTTCCGCGGCGCTGGTAATAACCCTCGATCGCCATCGGAAACGCCGGGCACGCACGACCGGTGATACCGCGCCGGACGACGCGAACGACGCAGACGCCTCGCCCACGCGCGCAGCAGCCCGTCGCGGACACGCTTCCCCGTTCTACGGCTGGTTCAGCGGTACACCATGCCGCCGTTGACGTGCAGCACCTGCCCGGTGATGTAGGCCCCTTCGTGCGAGACCAGCAGGCGCACGGCCGCGGCGATCTCCTCGGGGCGGCCCTGGCGGCCCGCCGGAATACGCAACTGCTGCATGGCCGGCGTCAGCGCCGTGCCGTCCTCGCTGCCGGACGTATCGATGATGCCCGGCGCGATGCAATTGACCGTGATGCGCCGTGCTGCCAGCTCGGTGGCCAGCGACCGGGTCAGCCCCTCGACGCCAGCCTTGGCAGCGGCCACATGCGCGCGCAGCGGAGCACCCACCGCTGCCGCCGCGCCGGAGAAGAACACGATCCGGCCGCCTGCGGCCGGCACATGCGCCAGCGCGGCCCGGCTGCACAGGAAGGCCGCATCCAGGTTGGTCGCCATGACGTCGCGCCAATGTGCCAGGCTCATGGACTCCAGCGCCGTGTGGCTGCGCAAGCCGGCGCAATGGATGACGGTATCGACGGCGCCGAATCGCGCGGCGGCGGCGGCAAAGCTGTCGCGCACGGCCACCTCGTCGGTGACGTCGGCCGCCAGATGCAGGGCATCGACACCACAGGCCTGCAGTTCGGCCACCGTCCGTTGCGCGTCGTCGTCGCGCTGGCGGCTCAGCACCGCCACGCACATGCCGTCACGCGCCAGGGCCAGCGCAACCGCACGGCCGATGCCGCGCGTACCGCCGGTGATCAGCGCGGCACGGCGGGCCGGGGTCATCGGCGCAACACCGTTCCGGCGGCGGGCGGCCGCGCGTCGATGGGCAGTTGGGCGTCGTGTGTCATGGGCGATCGAACGGGGTCCGGACTCCGGGCCTCGGCACCGGACTCCGGCGGCGCGGCCACCGCCGGTGCGCACCATTCTAGGTCGCGCGCACCACCACGCGCCGCAGCGATCAGGCCTGTTCTTGCGCCAGCTGCGCCGGTGTCTTGTACTTCTGCACCTCCGAAAACCGCTTGACCAGGTAGTCGCCCGCCAGCACTGGCGCATAACGCGGCGGGTTGTCGGCCGAATGGCAACTGGGCAGGCTGGCCACGGGCGTGTGGTATTCCATGTTGAAGAAGGTGGGGATCGAGAAACGTTCGCGTCCGGTGCGATTGACCACCCGGTGCGGGTTGGAGACATACCGGTCGTTGGTCCAGACCTTGAACATGTCGCCCAGGTTGACCACCAGCGTGTCCTCGATCCATGGCGCGGCGATCCACTCGCCGTCGCGCTTGCACAGCTCCAGCCCGCCGATCGGGTCCTGGGCAAGGATGGTGATCATGCCGTAGTCGGTGTGCTTGGCCGCGCCGAGCTCCATGTCGGTGGGCGACTCCTGCGGCGGATAGTGGAACAGCCGCGCCTGCACCATGGGCTTGTTGCACCATTGCAGGAAGAACTCCTCGCGCTCGCCCAGCGCCAGCGCGAACAGGCGCAGCAGCCGCTTGCCCAGCGCCGTGGTGTGGCGAACGTAGGTCTCGGCCGCTTCCTTCAGCCAGGGCGCGTCCGCAGGCCAGCGGTTGGGGCCGTGCAGCGGCAATCCGGCCACGACGTCCGGGTCGTCCAGCGGCAGATCCACACCCACCTCGTAACTCTCCTTCAGGTCCGGCTTGTGGCCGGGATGCTGCGTGACGCCGTACGGCATGAAACCGCGCCGGAAACGCTCGTCGATCTTGTCGCGCAGTCGCTCCTCCATCGGCCGTGCGAAATACCGGCGTGTGGCGTCGAACACGTTGTCGACCACCGCGCGCGGGATGCCGTGCTGGCGCACGTACAGGAACCCGGTGCTGGTGCACACGGCATCGAGCTGGCGCACGAGATCGTCCGGCGGCCCTCCGGCGATCCAGTCGCCCAGGTCGAGGATCGGAACCTCGGTGGCCGAGGCGCGCCGTGGCAAGGCCGTGAACTGTTCCGTCTGCATGGTGTGAACTCCTTTGAAATGATGGGTGGTGACGACGAACGGATCCATGCCATGCACTCACGCATGGCCATCAGGCGGGGCCGGCCGATCCGTGCCGGTCCCGCGGGCGAGAGGTAACTCAGGAGCCCCCGGACAGGTCGCTGTGCGTGTCGGTCCAGAAGATCACCCGGCGCGCGACGAATCGCATGGACGCGTGCAGCACGATGCCGATCAGCGACAACACGATCAGGATCGCGAACATGCCGGCCGCGTCCATCGAGAAGTTGCGCTGCATGATCAGGTAGCCCAGTCCCGCCTGCGCACCGACGAACTCGCCGACGATGGCACCGATGACGGCCAGCACGATGCCGATGTCCAGGCCCACGAACACGAAGGGCAAGGCATGCGGCACCCGCACCATGCGGAAGATGTGCCACTGCGACGCGGTGAAGGCGGTCAGCAGGTCGATCTGGTCACGTGGCGCCGAACGCAGGCCGACGATGGTGTTGGCCAGAACCGGGAAAAACACGATGGCCGCCGTGATCACGATCTTGGAGGTGGCGCCGAAGCCGAACCACAACACGAACAGCGGCGCGATCGCCACCTTGGGCATGGTCTGGAACGCCACGACGTAGGGATACACCACGGCCTCGAGCAAGGCGCTCTGCCCGATTGCCGCGCCCAGCAACAGGCCCAGCAGGGCTCCGATGGCGAAGCCGGCCAGGATCTCGTAGAGCGTCACCCCGCCGTGCGTGAGGATCTCGCCCGAGGCCAGTCCGCTGTAGAGCGCCTGCACGACGCTGGCGGGCGGCGGAAAGATCAGCGGCGAGACCTCGAGCAGCGTGACCAGGAAATGCCAGGCCAACAACACGCCGACGAAGACCGCGGCCACCAGCACCCGCTTGCGGGCCGGCGTCAATCCGCTGCCATCGATTGCGGCCGGAGGCGGCGCGGGCGTCGATGTATCGGGCGATGGCGCGCGTTGCGCCGGCGCCTGCGGGGCACCCGGCTTGCGCGGGGCGGGCGTGGACGCCATGGTGGTGGTTCCTTCTATGACGGACATCAGTCGAGTCCTCCGCTGGCATTGAGATTGGCGCGGATCGACGACACATAGGCGCCGAACCGGTCGGTATTGATCAGCTCGAGCGTGCGCTGCGCGGGCAGGTCAACGTCCACGACCTGGGTCACGCGCCCCGGGCGCGGCGACATCACGACCACGCGGTCACCGAGGAAAACCGCCTCGGGAATGCTGTGCGTGACCAGCATGATGGTGGCGCCGGTACGCTCGCGAATCTTGAGCAGCTCCAGGTTCATCGTCTCGCGGGTCATGGCGTCCAGCGCGCCGAAGGGCTCGTCCATCAGCAGCAGCAGCGGGTCGTTGACCAGTGCGCGGGCGATGCCCACGCGTTGCTGCATGCCGCCGGACAATTCGTTGGGATACTTGGTGGCGAAATGCTCGAGCCCCACCAGCTGCAGGTAGTGCCGGGCCCGGGCCAGCGCGGTCGCGGGGTCGCGCCCCTGCACTTCGGCCGGCACCAGCACGTTCTCGAGCACGCTGCGCCAGGGCAGCAGCACCGGCGCCTGGAACACGACACCCACGTCGCGCGTGGGGCCGCTGACGGCGCGCCCGCCGAGCAGAACGCGACCACTGCTGGCGCGCTCCAGGCCGGCCAGGATACGCAGCAGCGTGCTCTTGCCGCAACCGCTGGGGCCGACGACCGTGACGAACTCGCCCTTGCGCACCGCGAAGCCGACGTCGTGCAAGGCCGTCACGGTGCCGCCGTCCTTGGAGCGGAAGGTCTTGTGCAGTTGCTCGAACGCAAACGCCGCCGGCGCTTGCGCATGCGTGGGAACAGGAGGCCTTTCGGCGAGTGCTTGCATGTCGGTATATTCCTTTGCGTTCATTCGAGGCTGTCGAACTCCTGCTTGAGCAGTTCGATGAAGATCGCGACGATCGGGCTGGGATTGCGGCCGTCGAAGATGCACAGGCTCAGGTGCTGCGGCTTCACGTGCGGATCCTTGATGGGCACGTAGCGGTAGCCCGGGCCCTGCAGCGGCTCGCCCACGCGCGCGTTGACGATGGCCAGTGCAAGCCCTGCGCGGGCCACCGAGCGCAGCAGGTCATAGGAGTTGCTGACCAGGGTCTTGCGCGGCTTGATGCCGGCCTTGGCGAACATCTCGTCGTAGACCTTGGCGCCGATCCGTGCGTCCGGATAGGCGATGCCGTATTCGGCGCAATCGGACAGGCGCACATGCGGTTTTTCCGCCAGCGGGTGGTCGTCGGACACCAGCACCCGCGTAGCCAGCTGGCGCTTGTACACGTGTTGCACATGCAGCACGGCGGGCGCGTTGAAGGCGATGGCCAGGTCGAGCTCGTCCTGCCCGACCATCTCGACCAGTCGTGGCGATCCGGCAGACTCGATCTCGTAGCTGATGCCGGGATATTGCTGGTTGAAACGCGACAGGAAGCCCGGAATGGAGTCGCGCGCAAAGGTCTCGGGAATGCCCAGGCGGATCTTGCCCTTGCGCAGCCCCTTGAGTGCTTCGATCTCGGCGCGCACCCGTTCGAACTCACGGTCGGTGTGCACCACGTAGCGCATCAGGCTCTCGCCCGCTGCCGTGAGCTTGAGCACGGAACGGCCGCGGCTACGCTCGAGCAAGGGTGCACCGACCTCCTCCTCGAGCAGCGTAATCTGGCGGCTGATCGCCGACGCCGCCACGAACAGGCGCTCGGAGGCCGCGCGCAGCGAACCGCTGCGCACCACCTCGGCGAAATAACGCAGGGCATTGCCCGGAATCACGCCGCACTCCACTGCCGGGGCGCCCGGGCCGCGAAGGCATCGAGCCGGGCCAGCGCGGCGCGCCGCTGCGGCTCGGGCAGGAACGATGCCTGCAGGCTGTTGCGCGCCAGCTCCACCAGCTGCGACGGCGCCCAGCCGTAGGCCTGCTGGCATTGCAGGAAGTTGTCGTTGATGTAGCCGCCGAAGAAGGACGGATCGTCCGAGTTCAGCGTGACGCACAGGCCCGCCTGCAGCAGGCGGGGCAACACATGGGTGGCCAGGCTGTCCGAGACCTTGAGCCGCAGGTTCGACAACGGGCACACCGTCAGCGGCGTACGGCTGGCCGCCAGTTGGCGCAGCAGAGCTTCGTCGTCGACGCAGGCATTGCCATGGTCGATGCGATCCACCTGCAGCAATTCGACGGCTTCGCGCACATAGGATGCCGGGCCTTCTTCGCCCGCATGCGCGACGACGCGAAAACCTCGGGTGCGGCAATGCGCGAAGAACCGGGCGAACTTCGACGGTGGGTTACCCACCTCGGCCCCACCCAGGCCGAAACCCAGCAGATGCTCGGCCCAGGGCATGGCCTGCTCGAACAGCTCGAAGGCCTCGGCTTCGCTGCGGTGACGCTGGGCCAGCAGGATCAATCCGCTGGACAGGCCGTCTTCGCTCTGCGCCTCGCGCATCGCCGCCATTACGCCTTCGAGCGCCGTCGCCATGGCTACGCCGCGCGAGGTGTGCCCCTGCGGCCCGAGGAACAGCTCGGCATGGATGACGCCGTCGGCGTGCGCCCGCCGCAGGTAGGCTCGTGTCACGTCGTGGAAGTCCTGCGCATGCACCAGCACCCGGCACCCGTCGTAATACAGGTCCAGGAAACTCTGCAAATCCCGGAAGTCGTAGGCGGCGCGCAGCGCGTCGACGTCGCTCCAGGGCACCTGCACCGCGTTGCGCTCGGCCAGCCGCAGGAACAGCTCGGGCTCGATCGAGCCCTCGATGTGCATGTGCAGCTCGGCCTTGGGCAAGGCCGCGATGAACTGCGCCGGTGTCACAGCCCGTTGCAGGACTTGGCCGCCGCGATGACCGCGTCACGGTCGAAGCGATTGATCGCCTCCGTGAAGCCCGGCTTGTCGATCAGCAGGCTGGCGGGGGCCACGGTCTTCTTGATCAGACCCTCCTTGTGCATGAACGCCTGCATGCGGCCATATGCGGCCGGATCCATCGCGCCGATGAGCTTGCCGCCATGCATCTCGTGGGCGGCCTGCATCGTGGCGAGCTGGGTCTTGAGCAGCGCCAGGTCCTGCTTGACCAGCGTGGCCTCGTCGGCACCGGTGGGCTTGGTACTGGGAAAGTTCTTCCAGTGGATCTTCAGGGTGCACTCGGGGTTGGTCTGCGCAAACAGCGTGGCCTTGGCCGCACCGCGTGCGATCGCCTCGACCATCGCCGGGTCGGCGTCGATGGTCTTTTGCATGGTGCCGAACGTGAAGTCGGGCAAGGCCCGCCAGGCCGGATCGAACATGACGTTGAGCGCAGTGCCAGCGTTCTGGAAGCCGGTGAGCGCCGAGCCCCAGAACATCAGGCCCTGCACCCGGTCGCTGCGCAGCGCCTCCAGGGCCGGCGCGCCGGCGCCGGTGGCGATGATCTGCACGTCCTTGTCGGGATCGATGCCGTTGGAACGCAGATACCCCTTGAGCAGCGGCATGCCGCCGGTGCCCAGGCTGAAAATGCCGATCTTCTTGCCCTTGAGATCGGCAACCGACTTGATCGGACCGCCGGCGAGCACGCCCAGCCCCCAGTCAATGGAGCCCGTGCCCATGAGCGCACGCACCGCCAGGTTGTTCTCGGTGTTGGCCTGGATCAGGCCGGTGGAGTTGAGCTGCGCGAACTCCACGCCGCCGGCCACCATCTGCTGGATTCCCTGCAGCGAACCCGCGACCGTGACGATCTGCACGTCATATCCCTCTTCCTTCCAGTAACCCAGGGCGATGGGCAGCGTCAGCCAGGGATAGGTGACGTTGACCACCTGCGTACCCAGCGCGATCTTCACCGGCTTGAGCGGCTTGCCGGCCTGGGCATGGGCGCCGCAGGCGGCAGCCGCGAGCAGTGCGGCTGCCAGCACGCGGCGCGTGACGGGTACGCCACGGGCTCGCGCTACGTGGATGTTCGGGGTTTTTTGGAGCTCGACAGACATCGGAAAAATCCTTTCTTGAGGGCGAATGCGAATCAATGTAGCACCGCAAAAAGAACAATAAACATCACAATTTCTTTTGTGGAAGTCTAATAATTAGTCTTTTAGGAACGGCGCGGACACCCGCCGGAACACGCAAGTGCCATGCCATGCCGCGGCGGCCGCAGGCTCCATCGCCGAACCGGCAGCGTGGCCCGTCCGGCGGCCCGTGCGCCCGGCAAGCGGCCGCTGGAGCCCCACCATCGCACCACTAGAATCGTCCGATGACAACCGACAACGACGCCCTTCTGGCCCGCATCGACGCCAAGCGCGATGAACTGGTGGCCCTGACCCAGGAACTGGTTCGCATCCCCACCGTGAATCCCCCGGGCGATGCCTACGAGGCCTGCGCGCGGGTGCTCGGCGAGCGGCTGCGCAAGCGCGGCTTCGCGATCGAATACATCCGCGGCGAAGGCGCGCCGGGCGACAAGGACAGCCATCCGCGCATCAACGTCGTGGCGCGCTACCAGGGGACGATCTCCGGTGGCGAGAACGTGCACTTCAACGGCCATATCGACGTCGTCGAAGCCGGCCCGGGCTGGACGCACGACCCGTTCGCGGCCGAGGTCGTCGGCGACCGCATCTACGGCCGCGGCACCTGCGACATGAAAGGCGGCATTGCGGCCAGCGTGATCGCGGTCGAGGCCATCCTGGAAGCCGGCATCGCGTTTCCGGGCGCGATCGAGATCAGCGGCACGGTGGACGAAGAATCAGGCGGATACGCCGGCGTCGGCCACCTGGCCAGCCTGGGTTATTTCAGCGCGCCGCGGGTGCAGCACGTCATCATCCCCGAGCCACTGGGCGTGGACCGCATCTGCCTGGGCCACCGCGGCGTATGGTGGGCCGAGGTCGAGACCCACGGGCGCATCGCGCACGGCTCGATGCCCTTCCTGGGCGACTCGGCGATCAATCACATGAGCGCCTTCATCCACCTGCTCGACACCGAGCTGGGCCCCAAGCTGCGCGCGCGCCACACCGCGCAGCCGGTCGAGCCGCCAGGCGCGCGGGTCAGCACGCTGAACATCAACAGCCTGCACGGTGGCCAGGTGGAGCAGACCTTCAGCGTCGACGACCAGGGCCGCCCGACCGGCGACCTGCCCTCGCCCGTGGTGGCCCACACCTGCCGCGCGGTGCTGGACCGGCGCTTCATCGCCGAGGAGTCGCTGGAGTCGGTCAAGGCCGAGATCGTCGCGATGCTCGACGAACTCAAGGCCCAACGGCCCGGCTTCGACTACGGGTTGCGCGACATCATGAGTTTCCTGCCCACAGCCACGCCCAAGGACGCGCCGGTCGTCGACGCCACCGCGCGCGCCATTGCCCGCGTGCTGGGCCGCGAACCGAGCTACATCTCCAGCCCCGGCACCTACGACCAGAAACACATCGTGCGCACCGGCAAGCTGAACCAGTGCATCGCCTACGGCCCGGGCATCCTGGACCTGGCGCACCAGCCCGACGAATATGTCGGCATCCAGGCCATGGTCGACTCGAGCAAGATCATGGCCCTGGCCGCATTGAGCCTGACCGCCGGCCGGCGCGGCTGAACATGGTGTGCCGGTGGCCGGATCGCCAGCGCGCCCGGCCGTGAACCCCGGCGACCGCCCGCCCTCCTTGCATCGCCGCGCCGCCGCCTTCGGCCTGGCCGCGGCGCTGACCTCGACCTTCGGCCAGTCGATCTTCATCGGCCTGTTCGGCGCGCAGATCCAGGCCGAGCTGGGCCTGTCGCCGTCCAGCTGGGGTGCCTTGTACGGGCTGGCCACCGGCATCAGCGGCATGACCATGTTCTGGCTCGGCGCCCTGGCCGACCGGGTGGCGGCCGCGCGCGCGATCACGCTGGCGCTGCTGATCCTGGCCACCGGCGCCGCCACGATGGCCGTGGCGCAGGCCCCGTGGATGCTGGCGCTGGCCTTCTTCTGCCTGCGCCTGGGTGGCCAGGGCCTGTGTTCGCACATCGCCATCGTCACCGCTGCGCGCCATGCCAGATTGCGCGGGCGCAACATCGCGATCGCCGCGTTCGGTTTCATCCTCGGCGAGGCCACGATGCCGCTGCTGATCACGGCACTGCTGGGCTGGACCGACTGGCGCTGGGTCTGGGCCGGCGCGGGCATGGTGGTGCTGCTGGGCGCCTTGCCGCTGCTGCGCCAGCTGGCCGCCCCGTTGCCGCTGGCCACGCCCCGCGCGGCAACCGGCACCGAAGCGGCGGCGACCACCATGCGCCGTCGCGACCTGCTGCGCCATCCGGCCTTCCTGGCCGCGTTGCCGGTGGCGCTGGTGTTTCCGTTCGTCGTCACCTCGGTGTTCCTGCACCAGGGCAGCATCTCCGCCCTGCGCGCATGGAGCCCGCAGCAGGTGGCGATCGCCTACCTGTGTTTTGCCGGAAGCCAGGCGGTGACGACTTGGCTGGCGGGACGTCTGGTCGACCACAGCGGCGCGGTGCAGATGTTTCGTTTTTATCTGTTGCCGCTGGCCGCCGGCGTATTGATCGGCGCCTTCGCCCCGCCCCATCTGGCGGTCTGGGGCCTGTACATCGGGCTGGGCATGGGTTCGGGCTGCCAGAGCGTGATGTCGGGTGCGTTGTGGGCCGAACTGTTCGGCATCGAACGGCTGGGCCTGGTCCGCGGCGTCTTCACCGCGCTGATGGTGCTGGCTACCGCCGCGTCGCCGCCACTGCTGGGCCTGGCCTTGCAGAACCAGATCCCGCTGACGTTGATGGCAGGCATCGTGGCGATTTATGCCGTGGTGATGCCCCAGATCGCCGTGCGCTGGCTGCGCAAGGCGCCCCCCGCGCAGATGGCAAACGGCTGAGGGCCTATGCCGACTTCGATCGGCGGCACGGCGGCGCCGCGCCCGGTCCACTAGACTTGTCCCGTCAGACCGCCACGACCACAACCGTTTCATGACCCCTGCAAGACGCGCCTGCCTGTTCGCACTGCTGCTGTCAGTGGGACTGGCCGTGGGCCAACCCGCGGCAGCGCAGACCGGCCCGGCCGTGGCAGCCGCCTCCGACCTGAAGTTCGCACTCGACGATGTGGCGGCCGCTTTCCGGGCACAGACCGGCCAGTCGGTCCGCATCAGTTATGGCTCCTCGGGCAATTTCATGCGCCAGATCCAGCAGGACGCGCCGTTCGAGTTGTTCCTGTCGGCCGACGAGACCTTCGTGTTCCAGCTCGCTCAGCAAGGGCACACCATCGACCGGGGCGCGCTGTACGCCACCGGACGCATCGTGTTGTTCGCACCGACCCGGTCCCCGCTGCGGGTGGACCCGCAACTGGCCGACCTGCGCGCCGCGTTGTCCGACGGACGCATCACCCGTTTCGCGATCGCCAACCCGGAGCATGCGCCATACGGGCGTGCGGCACGCGAAGCACTCCAGAGCGCCGGCCTGTGGGACACGCTGCAGGGGCGCCTGGTGCTGGGCGAGAACGTGTCGCAGGCTGCGCAGTTCGCCGTGTCCGGCTCCACGCAGGGCGGCATCTTCGCCTACTCGCTGGCGCTGGCGCCGGCCTTCGCCCATGCCGGCCGCTATGTGCTGGTGCCCGAGAACATGCACCAGCCGCTGCGCCAGCGCATGGTGCTGACCCGCAAGGCCGGACCGGAGGCCCGGGCCTTCTACCAGTACCTGCAGCAGCCACCGGCGCGTGCCATCTTCAAGCGCTTCGGCTTCGTGCTGCCGGGCGCGCCGCTGAACTGAGCCCGGCCGCATGGACTGGCCCGCGCTCTGGTTGTCGGTGCAGCTGTCGGTGGCGACGGCCTTGATCCTGCTGCCGCTGGGCGTGCTGGCCGCGCGCTGGCTGGCCAGCAGCCGCCATCCGCTCAAGCCGGTTTTCGAGGCCATGCTGGCCCTTCCGCTGGTGCTCCCACCAACGGTGCTGGGCTTCTATCTGCTCGTGGCCCTGGGTGGCGAATCCCTGCTGGGCGGGCTGTTCCAGCAGGTCTTCGGTCACACGCTGGCGTTTTCGTTCACCGGCCTGCTGGTAGCCAGCGTGGTGTTCAACATCCCGTTCGCGCTGATGCCGATGCAGCGCGCGTTCGAGTCGATTCCGCTCGACCTGATGGATGCCGCTCGCACCTGCGGCCTGTCGCGCTGGCGCACGTTGTGGCACATCGAATTGCCGCTGGCGCGGCGCGGCATCCTCAGCGGCATGATCATGACGGCGGCCCACACCATGGGTGAATTCGGCGTCGTGCTGATGGTCGGCGGCAGCATTCCGGGCGAAACCCGCACCATTGCGATCTCGATCTACGACAAGGTACAGGCCTTCGACATGCAATCCGCCGGCACCATGTCGGCAACGCTGCTGGTGCTGTCGATGCTGACCCTGCTGGTGTCGGCCTGGCTGCTGCGTGTGCCGCCGGCCCTGCACCAGCGCAGCTGACGCACGGCCGGCACGAAACCATCCCATGCTGCAAGCCCTGCTGCACCAGACCGGCCCGATCCCGCTGCACGCGCGCATCGACTGCGCAAGCGGCGAACTGCTGGCCCTGGTCGGCCCGTCGGGCAGCGGCAAGACCAGCGTGTTGCGCGCCATCGCCGGCCTGCTGCGCGTGACGCAAGGGCGCATCAGCCTGGGCGACACGGTGTGGTTCGACGCGGAATGCGGCGTCAACGTGCCGGCCGAACACCGCCCGGTCGGCATGGTGTTCCAGCACTACGCGCTGTTCCCGCACCTCAGCGCACTGCAGAACGTACAACTGGCCTTGCCCGACGGCGAGCCGGTCGATGCCGCCCTGCAGCTGCTGGCCGACATGCAGCTCGAAGGCCTGGCCCGACGCCGGCCGCATGAACTCTCGGGCGGCCAGCGACAACGCGTGGCGCTCGCACGTGCATTGGCGCGCCGGCCCGGACTGCTGCTGCTCGACGAGGCCTTCTCGGCCGTGGACCAGCCCACGCGGCAGTCCTTGTACGATGAGCTGATCAAGCTGCGCGAGCAGGTCCAGTTGCCGATCGTGATGGTGACGCACGATCTGCGCGAGGCGCGACTGCTGGCCGATCGCATCAGCATCCTGGACGGCGGCACGACGCTGCAGGACGGACCGCCGGAGCGGGTAATGTCGCAGCCGCGCAATGCGCGCGTGGCCGCGCTGGTCGGTCTGCGCGACATCCATCTGGGCGTGTTCCATTGCGCGACGGCGCCTGGCACGATGGCGCGTTTGCGCTGGGGCGAAGCCGGTGCGGGCATCGACCTGGCGACCTTCGACAAGGGCCGTCTCGAGGACGGCGCCCATGTGCGCTGGGTCGTGTCGGGCGAACACGTCCAGGTGCATGTCGAGCCAACCTCTGTCCCGAACACGGTACGCTGCTCCGTGCACGACCTGCGCCGCCTCGGCGAGATCGTCACGCTGCAATGCCGCCCGGTGAACCTGCCGCAGGCACGACTGCACCTGGACGTGACAACACGTTTCGCGCGGCTGCTGGACCTGCAGGCGGGTGCCACGGTGTTCCTCGAAATCGATCCGCAGGGCATTCACATCATGCCGGTCAAGCGGGCGATGCTCGATCCGCTGGCCTGACGGGGCATGCCTGGTCGATGGCAGCTTGGCCGGTCTTGAGGGCGAACAGCGCCGGTGGGATCAGGCCGTTCGCCAATACCCGTCAGGCGAGCAGCGCCGGTGGGATCAGGCCGGCGCGGTACTCTGCTCCGCGAATGTCCCCCGCGACGGGCTGCGCCCGCCGCTCCTCCTTTATTTCGCTGCGCAGAGCACCCCACCGTCCTGATCCTGCGACTTTGCCTGCACGCCGAGAACCACGAGCGCCGCCCAGGCCAGGCGAGGCGGGTGGGGGGCGTAGTGAAGTAAAGGGGGAATCGATGGGCGCAGCCCATCGAGGAGGACATGAACGGAGCCCCCCCACCCGCATCGCCTGGCCCACCACCGTCGTCACGCCGGAACCAGGAATCGCAGTCCGTGTCGGTCTGCCGTCCAAGACCCGTCAGGCGAACAGCGCCGGTGGGATCAGGCCGGCGCGGTACTCTGCTCCGCGAATGTCCCCCGCGTCGGGCTGCGCCCGCCGCTCCTCCTTTATTTCGCTGCGCAGAGCACCCCGCCGTCCTGATCCTGCGACATTGCCGGCAGGCCGAGAACCACGGCCGCCGCCCAGGCCAGGTGAGGTGGGTGGGGGGCGCAGTGAAGTAAAGGGGGAATCGATGGGCGAAGCCCATCGAGGAGGACATGAACGGAGCCCCCCACCCGCATCGCCTGGCCCACCACGGTCGCGTCACGCCGGAACCATGAACCGCAGTCCGTGTCGGTCTGCCGTCCAAGACCCGTCGGGCGAGCAACGCCGGTGGGATCAGGCCGGCACCAGGGGCGCACGCAATGCAGCTATTGCATGAACGACGGCAGCCACAGGCTCAGGATCGGGAATGCCACCAGCACGATCAGCATCAGCACCTGCACCACGACGAAAGGCCACACGCCCTTGAAGATGGTGCCCAGCCGCACGCCGGGCAGCAGCGTGTTGAGCACGAACAGGTTCATGCCCACCGGTGGCGAGATCAGGCCGATCTGGATCACCATGACGATCAGCACGCCGAACCAGACCGGATCGAAACCCAGGCTGACAACGATCGGGAAAAACAGCGGAATCGTCAGCAGCACCATGCTGAGCTCTTCCATCACCGTTCCGAGCAGCACGTAGATCACCATCATGGCCGCGACGATCATCGGCGGCGACAGGCCCAGGTGGGTGATCCATTCCTTCAGGTCGCCGGGCATGGACGTGAAATTGACGAAGTTCGCGAACACGGTGGCGGCGATCAGCAGCGTGAACAACATCGCCGTGGTGCGTGCCGATTCGACCAGGATCTCGAACAGCGACTTCCAGGTCAGCGCGCGCCGCGCCAGCGCGAAAAGGAAGGCGCCGGAGGCGCCGATGCCGGCGCCTTCGGTGGCCGTGAAGACGCCGCCGTAGATGCCGCCAAGCACCACCACCACCAGCAGCAACACGCCCCAGATGCCACGCACTGCCGCCAGGCGTTCGGACCAGGTCGACTTTTCGCCCGGTGGCGCGTGTTCGGGATCGCGCGAGGTGACGATGACCACGGCAACCATCATCGCCAGCGCGGTCAGCAGGCCGGGCAATACCCCGGCAGCGAACAGTTTGCCGATATTGGTCTCGGTCACGATGCCGTAGATCACCATGATGGTCGACGGCGGAATCATGATGCCCAGCGTGCCGCCGGCGGCCATGACGCCGGTCGACAGGGATTCGCTGTAGCCGAGCTTCTGCATCGACGGATAGGCGACCTTGCTCATGGTCGCGGCGGTGGCGATGGACGAGCCGCAGATGGCGCCGAAGCCGGCGCAGGCGGCAATGGTGGCGTGGGCCAGGCCACCGCGCAGGTGGCCGATGAACACGAAGGCGGCGCGGAACAGCTCATGCGCCAGGCCCGCGCGGGCGACGAAGTTGCCCATCAGGATGAACAGCGGGATCACCGACAGCGTGTATGCGAAGCCGGTCTCGTACACCACCTGCGAGGTGCTGTAGAACGCGGCCGGCCAGCTGCGCGTCAGGCCCATGCCGACGACGCCGACGATGCCCATCGCAAACGCGAGCGGAACGCGCAGGAAGGCCAGCAAGAAGATGGCGCCGAATCCCAGCAATGCCTCGGTCATGGCGTGTCGCCCCCGTGTGGCTGCACAGCGTCGGGTCGGCGCAATGCGAATCGCACCAGGTGCACCAGGCCGGTCAGGCCGCACAACACCGACATGCCATAGATGAACGGCGCTTTGAGCAGCTTGAGCTGGGCCGTGGTCTCGCCGGCTTCGGCGAACTCGCCCGCGGTGCGCCACATCAGGTAGGCCAGCGCCATCAGCAACGCGCCGCAGACCAGATTGACCAGCACGGCCTGCACCCGGCGCATCAGCGGCGACAACACATGGTCGAGCGAATCGAACACCACGTGTTCGCGCCGGATGGATACCAGCGGCAGGGCGGCGAAGATCACGATGACCATCAACAGCTCGGTCACCTCCAGCGAGCCGGGAATCGACGCCGAAGCGAACTTGCGGCCACCGACGTCGAAGAAAGTCAGGACCATGATGGCAAACAGCGCCGCGGCGGCCAATGCGCCGCACGCCCATTCGAAGATTCGGTTCACGGGGAAAGGCCGGATGGGGTCAAAAAAAATGCGGCCCTCATTGTGCATGAGGCCGCATCCAGGCCGGGCCGGCGGTCATCCGGCTGCCGGCCGTGCGTCATTTCTCCTGGCGGGCGATCTCGGCGCGGAAGTCGGCCAGCACCTTGGCGGCGTCCTTCAGGCCGGCCGCCTGGGCATCGTTGACCCACTTGGCTTCGAGACCGGCGGTCCTGGCCTTGACGTCGGCGACGAACTTGGCGTCGGCCTTGGTGATCTGCACGCCGTTGGCCTGCATCAGCGCCGTGGCGCGCAGGTCGACCTTGTCCCAGGCACGGCCGAACATGCGGGCATAGACCTCACCCGAGACGGCATCGATCGCCTTCTTCTCGTCGGCGCTGAGCTTGTCGTAGCGCGCCTGGTTCATGATGGCGACGAAGCTGGTGTTGTACAGGCCACCGGGGAAGGTGGTCGCATGGCGGACGATCTTGTCGATCTTGAACGATTCGGTGGACTCGGCCGGGAACAAGGTGCCGTCCATCACGCCGCCGGACAGCAGCTCGTAGGACTCGGGGGCGGGCTTGAGCGTGACATTCATGCCCAGGGTCTTGGAGATCTCGTTGACCATGCCGCCGCCGACGCGGAACTTCAGGCCGCTGAGGTCGTCGACCTTGGTGATCGGCCGCTTGGTGTTGAAGACGATGCCGGGGCCGTGCGTGAACAAGGTCAGCACCTTCACGCCCTGGTGTTCCTTGTTGAACTCGGGATGTTTGGCCGCGATCTTGTTGAAGGCCACCGAGATCGACTCCGCGCTGTTGCCCAGGAACGGGAATTCCGCCATCTGTGCGAGCACGAAGCGGCCCGGCGTGTAGCCGTGCACCGTATAGGACACGTCGGCCAGGCCGTTCTTGACGGCATCGAAGGTGCCGGGAGGGGCCGACACGCCGCGCGGCAGGATGTTGCACTTCATCTTGCCGGCCGTGTTCTTCTCGAGCAGGTCGCACCAGTCCTTCTGCGTGGAACTCAGCGCGTGGCTGGGCGGCAGCCAGGACGATACCGTCAGAACGGTCTGTGCACCGGCGAGGCTGGCAAAGCAGCTGGCAGCGACGGCGAGGGTGGTGAAGGCGAAACGTTTCATGGTACGGGAGCTCCGAAGGAATGCGAAAGTCGCCCGAATATAGGCCCGATGACGGTGCTTGTCTGTCCATGGAAACCCGCACGCTGGCCGCTTTGCGGGCCGTCGATGACTCGGCTCTACAATGCCGGCTACGAAAAAGCACGACCGTTCTATTCATCTGGCTTTGCGCGCGTCGTCGCGGTGCCTGTGCCTGTCGCACAGGCGAAGTCCGCGCGGCGGATGCCCCGCATAGAATGGTGCGTTTTCCTTCGGGCCCCACCGGCCCGAAGCCGCTTTCCCATCAATCGATCAAACAAGCAATGGAGTCGCAACAATGAAGGTAATGGTGCCTGTGAAGCGCGTCGTGGACTACAACGTCAAGGTGCGCGTCAAATCCGACGGCAGTGGCGTGGACATCGCCAACGTCAAGATGAGCATGAATCCGTTCGACGAGATCGCCATCGAGGAGGCGGTTCGCCTGCGCGAGAAAGGTGTTGCGACGGAGGTGATCGCGGTGTCCTGCGGCGTGTTGCAGTGCCAGGAAACGCTGCGCACGGCCATGGCCATCGGTGCCGACCGTGCCATCCTGGTCGAGACGACCGAGGAACTGCAGCCGCTGGCCGTGGCCAAGCTGCTCAAGGCCCTGGTCGAGAAGGAGCAGCCAGGCCTGGTGATCCTGGGCAAGCAGGCGATCGACGACGACTGCAACCAGACCGGCCAGATGCTGGCCGCATTGTGCGACCTGCCGCAGGCGACATTCGCCAGCAAGGTCGAGGTCGCCGATGGCAAGGCCAGCGTCACGCGCGAGGTCGATGGAGGCCTGGAGACGGTGTCGATCACGCTGCCGGCCATCGTCACCACCGACCTGCGCCTGAACGAGCCGCGTTACGTGACCCTGCCCAACATCATGAAGGCCAAGAAGAAGCAGCTCGACAACGTCAAGCCGGCCGACCTGGGCGTGGACATCAAGGCCCACATCAAGACCCTGAAGGTCTCCGAGCCCCCGCAACGCGCCGCCGGCATCAAGGTGCCCGACGTCGCCACGCTGGTCGACAAGCTGAAAAACGAAGCGAAGGTCATCTGACACCCGTACCTGGCAAGGATGTCCGCTTCCGTGTCAGGCCGCAAGGCCCCGACACCCAACGATTAATGGAGATTTGATTCATGACCGCTCTCGTCATCGCCGAACACGACAACAACAGCATCAAGGCCGCGACGCTCAACACCGTCACTGCCGCACTGCAGTGCGACAAGGATGTCCACGTCCTGGTGGCCGGATCCGACGCCGGCGCCGCAGCCGCCGAGGCCGCCAAGATCGCCGGCGTGGCCAAGGTGCTGCATGCCGATGATGCCGGCATGGCCCATGGCCTGGCCGAAAACGTTGCCGCGCAGGTGCTGGCCATCGCCAAGGACTACGGCCACATCCTGTTCCCGGCCACGGCTTCGGGCAAGAACATCGCGCCGCGCGTCGCGGCCAAGCTCGACGTGGGCCAGGTCTCCGACATCACCAAGGTCGAGTCGCCCGACACCTTCGAGCGTCCGATCTACGCCGGCAATGCGATTGCCACCGTGCAAAGCCTCGACCCGATCAAGGTCGTGACCGTGCGCACGACCGGATTCGACGCCGCGGCCGCCGAAGGCGGATCCGCCGCGGTGGAGACCCTGACCGCGGCCGGCGCCAGCGACAAGGTCTCGTTCGTCGGCAGCGAGATCGCCAAGAACGACCGTCCGGAACTGACCGCAGCCAAGATCGTCGTCAGTGGCGGGCGGGCACTGGCCAGCGCCGAGAAGTTCACCGAGGTCATGACCCCGCTGGCCGACAAGCTCGGCGCTGCCCTGGGTGCCTCGCGCGCCGCGGTCGACGCCGGTTACGCACCCAACGACTGGCAGGTCGGCCAGACCGGCAAGATCGTCGCGCCGCAGCTGTATATCGCCTGCGGCATCAGCGGCGCGATCCAGCACCTGGCCGGCATGAAGGACAGCAAGGTCATCGTCGCGATCAACAAGGATCCGGAAGCCCCGATCTTCAGCGTGGCCGACTACGGACTCGAGGCCGATCTGTTTGTTGCCGTGCCGGAGATGGTTGCGGCGCTGTAGTTGCGTTTCGGGTATTTCGAGATCGCGCCACCTCGGCGCAGTGCGAGTTTCGGCTGCACCTGAGCGACTGCTGGTCGGTCAGGTGCAGCCTTTTTGATTTCTGGAGGTTGTCATGAGTTACGTAGCTCCCGTCAAGGACATGTTGTTCAACATCGAACACCTGGCCGGCCTGGCCGAGGTGGCCGCCATGCCCGGTTTCGAGGATGCCGGCATCGATACGGCGCAGGCGGTGCTCGAGGAGTCGGCCCGCTTCAACCAGGAGGTGCTGGCACCGCTGAACTGGGATGGCGACCAGAAACCCTCGTCCTGGAGCGACGGCGTCGTGACCACGACGGCCGGCTTCAAGGAGGCATTCGCGCAGTTCGTGCAGGGGGGCTGGCAAGGCCTGCAACATCCGGCGGACTTCGGTGGGCAGGGACTGCCCAAGACCATCGGCGCGGCCTGCATCGAGATGGTCAACAGCGCCAACATGAGTTTTGCGTTGTGCCCGCTGCTGACCGACGGCGCCATCGAGGCCTTGCTGACAGCGGGTTCGGACGAACTCAAGACGATCTACCTCGAGAAGCTGGTCAGCGGCCAGTGGACCGGCACGATGAACCTGACCGAGCCGCAGGCCGGCTCCGACCTGGCCATGGTGCGCAGCCGCGCCGAGCCGCAGCCCGATGGAAGCTACAAGGTGTTCGGCACCAAGATCTTCATCACCTACGGCGAACACGACATGGCCGAGAACATCGTGCACCTGGTGCTGGCCCGCGTCAGCGGTGCACCCGAAGGTGTCAAGGGCATCAGCCTGTTCGTCGTGCCCAAGTTCCTGGTGGGCAAGGACGGATCGCTGGGCGATCGCAACGACGTGCACTGCGTCAGCATCGAACACAAGCTGGGCATCAAGGCCTCGCCCACCGCGGTGCTGCAATACGGCGACCATGGCGGCGCCATCGGCTACCTGGTGGGTCAGGAGAACCGTGGCCTCGAGTACATGTTCATCATGATGAACGCGGCGCGTTACGCGGTCGGTGTGCAGGGCATTGCGATCGCCGAGCGGGCCTACCAGAAGGCGGTGGCGTTCGCCCGCGAGCGCGTGCAGTCGCGGCCGGTCGATGGCTCCATCAAGGCCAGCGCACCCATCATCCACCACCCGGACGTCAAGCGCATGCTGATGACCATGCGTGCGTATACCGAGGGTTGCCGCGCGATGGCGTCGGTGGCCGCGGCCGCCTACGATGCGGCGCACCACCATCCGGACGCCGACACGCGCAAGCAGAACCAGGCCTTCTACGAATACCTGGTGCCGCTGGTCAAGGGTTACAGCACCGAGATGAGCCTGGAGGTCACCAGCCTGGGGGTGCAGGTCCACGGCGGCATGGGTTTCATCGAGGAGACCGGCGCGGCGCAGTATTACCGCGACGCGCGCATCCTGCCGATCTACGAAGGCACGACGGCGATCCAGGCCAACGACCTGGTCGGGCGCAAGACGGCGCGCGATGGCGGCCAGACTGCGCTGGCGATCGCCGCGCGCGTCGAAGAAACCGAGCAGCAGTTGCTGGCCAGCGGCAGCGCCGACGCCAAGGCGGTCGCGGCGCGGCTGTCGGCCGCCCGCACGGCCTTCGCCGACGTGGTGCGTTTCATCGCCGAGCAGAGCAAGACGGCGCCGAATGCGGCGTTTGCCGGCAGCGTGCCCTATCTGATGCTGGCCGGCAACCTGATGGCCGGATGGCAGCTGGGCCGGGCCCTGCTGGTGGCCCAGCAGCAGATCGCCGACGGCAAGGACGACACGTTCCTGCACGCCAAGATCACGACCGCGCGTTTCTACGCCGACCACTTGCTGACCAAGGCCCCCGGCCTGCGCGACAGTATCGTCGAGGGCGCCGACAGCGTGGTCGCGTTGGCTCCCGACGCATTCTGACGCGGGGCGCGACACATACCGCTTTCATGGCCCCCGAGGGCGTCATCGGCAGTTCAGCACCGGTCGCACGGTGCTGATACACCGAAACCAGCAAAGGACCGCATGTCGAAATTGCCCCCACCGTTGAACGCGCTGCCCTTGCCCATCATCGGCGCGCCGCTGTTCATCATCAGCAATCCCAAGCTGGTGGTGGCGCAATGTATTGCCGGCGTGGTCGGCTCCATGCCGGCCCTCAATGCGCGGCCGGCCGCCCAGCTCGAGGACTGGCTGGCCGAGATCACCGAGACGCTGGCCGCGCATGACCGTGCCCATCCGCAGCAACCGGCGGCGCCGTTCGCGATCAACCAGATCGTGCACAAGAGCAACGACCGTCTCGAGCACGACATGGCCTTGTGCGTCCAGTACAAGGTGCCGGTCATCATCACCAGCCTGGGCGCGCGCGAGGACATCAATGCCGCCGCGCACAGTTATGGCGGTGTCGTGCTGCACGACGTGATCAACAACCGCTTTGCGCACAAGGCGATCGAGAAGGGGGCCGACGGCCTGATCGCGGTGGCCGCCGGCGCTGGCGGACATGCCGGCGTCAAGAGCCCCTTTGCGCTGGTGCAGGAGATCCGCCAGTGGTTCGACGGCCCGCTGGCCCTGTCGGGAGCGATCGCCACCGGTGATGCCGTGCTGGCCGCGCAGGCCATGGGTGCCGACTTCGGCTACATCGGTTCGGCCTTCATCGCGACCGAGGAGGCCCGCGCCTTCGACGGCTACAAGCAGGCCATCGTGGACGGCAATTCGGACGACATCGTCTACAGCAACCTGTTCACCGGCGTGCATGGCAACTATCTTGCGCCCAGCATCCGCGCCGCGGGGCTGGATCCGGACCACCTGCCGGTCAGCGACCCGAGCAAGATGAACTTCGGCGGCGACGCCAAGAAGGCCTGGAAGGACATCTGGGGCTGCGGCCAGGGCATCGGCGCGATCGACAAGCTGCAAAGTGCGGGCGACTACATCGCCCAACTGCGCCGCGAATACCAGCAGGCCCGGGCCCGGCTGCTGGGATCCGGCGCGAACGCCTGACGGGACGGGAGCCGGGGCGGCCGTCCGCCCGGGTCGCGGTGGGGTAGCCGGAACCGGACAGGGACGCGGCATACGGCGCCAGTCGTTGACGCCCGGGCGTGCCGGCGCATATACTGGTTGCATGAACAGTATCTGCGGTTCGAGTACAAGCCGTGCGGGCTCCACGATCCTGGCCGGGTACGGGCCGGCCCATGCCTGAGGTCCGTATTCCGCTGGCGTCGATCAAGGGCCGCGGTGCGGCCAGCAGCGTCGCACACCGTTTCGCGGCGGACGCACGCGCCGCCTTCGACGATGGCTGGGGAACGCTTGATGCGCAGGAATCCCGCCCGGCCACGGGACGCCTGCTCACCACGGTGACGCCGACGGCGGTGGGCAAGGCCATCAGCCGCAACCAGTCGCCCGACATCCATTTCGACTACGGCCTCAATCCGTACCGCGGCTGCGAACACGGCTGTGTCTACTGTTACGCGCGCCCGACCCACAGCTACCTGAACCTCTCGCCCGGCCTGGACTTCGAAACCCGCATCTTCGCCAAGCAGGACATCGCCGCGGCGCTGTCGCGCGAGCTGCAGGCCGCGTCCTACGTGCCCAGCCAGATCGTCATCGGCTCGGCGACCGACGCCTACCAGCCGGCCGAGCGCCACTGGAAGATCACCCGCTCGGTGATCGAACTGCTGGCACGCTGCGACCATCCGCTGGCCATCGTCACCAAGGGCAGCGGCGTCGAGCGCGACATCGACCTGCTGGCGCCGATGGCCCGCCGCAACCTGGCCGCGGTCTATGTCACGATCACGACCCTGGACGGCGCACTCGCCCGCGCGCTCGAGCCCCGGGCGGCGGCGCCGCAGCGGCGGCTGCGCACCATCCGCGCGCTGGCCGATGCCGGCATTCCGGTCGGCGTCAGCGTCGCGCCGCAGATTCCTTTCATCAACGACGACATGGAGCAGGTGCTGGAGGCGGCAGAGCAGGCGGGCGCCACGTGCGCGTTTTTCACCGTATTGCGCCTGCCGTGGGAACTCAATGTGGTGTTCCAGGAGTGGCTGCAACTGCACTACCCGCAACGGGCGGCGCGTGTCATGGCGCGCATACGCGACATGCGCGGCGGTCGCGACTACGACGCGGATTTCTCCACCCGCATGAAGGGCCAGGGCATCTGGGCGCAGTTGCTGGCGCAGCGCTTCGCCAAGGCCTGTGCGCGGCTGGGCCTGGGGCGCGAGCGCCGGCCGCTCGCGCTCGATCTGTTCAGGCCCGGCGCGTTATCGGCGCAGCAGAGCCTGTTCTGATCGCTCGCTTGCCGGCTGCCTCAGGTCGGCCAGGTCGAGCCGTGCTCCGGCACGACGGCGCGCCAGCCCAGCTCGTGGTTGATGCGCTTGCGCAATTCGTCCGATGCCGTGCGCTCGCCATGCACCACATATACCTGGCCCGGAGCCTGCGGCATGGTGCGCAGCCAGGCGATGAGCTGGCGTGCATCGGCATGGGCCGAGGCCGCCTGCAGTTGTGCCACTTCCGCCTGCACCGGTATGTCGCGTCCATGGATGCGTATCGTGTCCGCTCCGGCGGCCAGTGACGCGCCCCGTGTGCCCGGAGCCTGGAAGCCGGTCAGGATCACCATGTTGCGGTGATCGCCCAGGTAATGCGCCAGATGGTGCAGCACCCGCCCGCCGGTGGCCATGCCGCTGGCCGACAGGATCACCATCGGCCCGTGGCGACGGGCCAGCGCCTTGGACTCGTCGGTGCTGGCCACCATGGTGGCGCCACGCGTGAGGGCCTGCGACTGCTTCTCGGTGAGCCGGTGCAGGCCGGGGTGCTGATCGAACAGCCGGGTCGAATGCACGGCCATCGGGCTGTCCAGGAACACCGGCATCGAACGCGGGATGTCGCGCCGGTTCTTCAGCAGGGCGATCGCGTGCAACAGGGCCTGCGCGCGACCGACCGCAAACACCGGCACGACCGCCACGCCGCCGCGCGTGGCGACCGACCTGAGCAAGGGAGCCAGTTCGGACAGCAGATCGTCGTGCGGGTGTTCTCGGTCGCCGTAGGTCGATTCGATCAACACGGTGTCGGCCATCGGCGCGTTGGCCGGCGGGTTCATGATCAGGTCGTCGCTGCGGCCCAGGTCGCCGGAAAACAGGATGCGCCGACCCGCCACCTCCAGCAACACGCTGGCCGCTCCCAGGATGTGGCCGGCCTCCTGGAACGTGATGCGCCAGCCCGGCATCGGCGAGACCGTGCGGCCGAAGGCGATGGCCTTGATCTGCTTGAGGCTGGCCACCGCATCGTTGCGCGTATACAGCGGCCGGGCCGGCGCGTGTTTGGAGAACCCGTGGCGGTTGGCGAACGCGGCATCCTCTTCCTGCAGGTAGCCACTGTCGGGCAGCAGGATCTTGCACAGGTCGCGCGTGGCGGCGGTCGCGTAGACATTGCCGGTGAAACCCTCGCGCACCAGCAAGGGCAGGTAGCCACTGTGGTCCAGGTGCGCATGGGTCAGCACCACCGCATCGATCTGCCCCGGCGCGACCGGCAGCGCTGCCCAGTTGCGCAGTCGCAGTTGCTTGACGCCCTGGAACATGCCGCAGTCCACCAGCAGCCGCCGCTTGTCATGGGCCACCAGGTATTTGGATCCGGTGACGGTGTCGGCTCCGCCCAGGAAGGTGATGGTCACGGACATGGGGTCTCCTTGGTGGGTCGTCGTGCCGCGGTTGCCGTCGGCACCGCGTATCGCTGCATTCTCGGGCACGACTGGCCGTGGCGAACGTGCGTGATGCCCGGCGGCCCCGCCCCCGCACGCAGTCAGTGATGCCGGGCGTGCGCATCGCCGAGGGCGGCCGGTATCTGCTGCGCCTGGCGCTAGTTCATGCGAATCTTGCATCGTTCCATGCTGATCTTGTCATGGCGAAACGGTCCGGCTTGACCTCGATCGATCCGGGATCTCCCTGTGTGCAACCTCTGCGCGCAGGCCTGCAGGGACGGTGCGAGGCGCGCGGGCGGGTGCCGGCCGCGCGCTTTTCGGTGCTGCCAGCGGTAACACTGCTGTTAACCTTCCACGTCTGCGCTGGTCGTCCGCGGGCGGGCGGCGCAGTCAGATGCGGCTGTCCGTGCGCGATCGAGCGACGCGGCAGATGTACAACACGGCAGCGGGGCTGCCCAACGACAAAAGAGACGGATGACAAGAACGGCGACGCGAATCAAGAGCCAGAAAGACTTTTTCTCTGGCCTGTTATTCATGGTGGTGGGCGTGGGTTTTGCCTGGGGCGCCACCAATTACAAGATCGGCGATGCGTCGCGCATGGGGCCCGGATACTTTCCGCTGATGCTCGGCATCCTGCTGGCGGTGGTCGGCCTGGTCGTCATGTTCCTGTCGCTGGTGGTGGAAACCGAGGATGGCGACCCGGTGGGCAGCATTGCCTGGAAGCCGCTGTTCTTCATCATCCTGGCCAATCTGACCTTCGGTGTGCTGCTCGGCGGCCTGCCCAGCATCGGCCTTCCGCATATGGGCCTGATGGCCGCCATCTTCGCGCTGACCTTCATCGCCGCGTATGCGGGTGACGAATTCAAGGTCAAGGAGGTACTCATCCTGGCCATCGTGCTGGCGGCCTTGAGTTACACCGCCTTCATCTGGCTGCTGTCATTGCAGTTCCCGGCCTGGCCGGCGTTCATTAGCGGCTAAGGGAGCGCACACCATGGAATTGTTTTCCCACCTGTCGATCGGGTTCGGCGTTGCGTTCACGCCGATCAACCTGCTGTATGCGTTCATCGGCTGCCTGATGGGTACGCTGATCGGTGTGTTGCCCGGCATCGGCCCGCTGGCAACCATCGCCATGTTGCTGCCCGCCACCTATGCGTTGCCGCCGGTGTCGGCACTGATCATGCTGGCTGGCATCTATTACGGCGCGCAATACGGCGGCTCCACCACGGCCATCCTGGTCAACCTGCCGGGAGAGGCGTCGTCCGTGGTCACGGTGATCGATGGTTACCAGATGGCGCGCCAGGGCAGGGCGGGCCCGGCACTGGCGGCCGCCGGTCTCGGTTCGTTCTTCGCCGGTTGCGTTGGCACCCTGGTGCTCGCCGGTTTCGCGATTCCGCTGACCGAGGTGGCCTTCCTGTTCGGACCGGCCGAATATTTCTCGCTGATGGTGCTGGGCCTGATCGGCGCCATCGTGCTGGCCTCGGGCTCCATCCTGAAGTCGGTCGGCGTCATCTTGCTGGGCCTGATGATGGGCCTGGTCGGCACCGACGTGAACTCCGGCGTGGCGCGCTACAGCTTCGACATCCCCGAACTCACCGACGGCATCAGCCTGTTGGCGATCGCGATGGGTGTGTTCGGTTACGGCGAGATCATCAGCAACCTGGGCAAGCCGGCCAGCCAGCGCGAGGTGTTCTCGGCCGACGTCAAGAGCCTGATGCCCACGCGCGAGGACTTCCGCAACATGGCGCCCGCGGTGATGCGCGGCACGGTGCTGGGCTCGGCGCTGGGCATCCTGCCCGGTGGCGGCGCCACCATGTCGGCCTTTGCCGCCTACACCATCGAGAAGAAAGTCAAGGCGCGCGCTGGAGAAGTGCCGTTCGGCACCGGCAATATCCGCGGTGTGGCGGGGCCCGAGGCAGCCAACAACGCGGCATCGCAGACCTCGTTCATCCCGCTGCTGACGCTGGGTATTCCGCCCAATGCCGTGATGGCGCTGATGGTCGGCGCGATGACCATCCACAACATCCAGCCCGGCCCGCAGGTGATGACCAGCAACCCGGAGCTGTTCTGGGGCCTGATCGCGTCGATGTGGATCGGCAACGCCATGCTGGTGATCCTGAACCTGCCGCTGATCGGCCTGTGGATCAAGTTGCTGACCGTGCCTTATCGTTGGCTGTTCCCGGCCATCGTGATGTTCTGCGCCATCGGCGTGTATTCGACCAACAACAACACCTTCGACATCTGGATGGTGGGCCTGTTCGGCATCCTGGGTTATGCCTTCATCAAGCTGGGCATCGAACCGGCGCCGCTGGTCCTCGGGCTGATCCTGGGGCCGATGATGGAGGAGAACCTGCGCCGCGCGCTGCTGCTGTCGCGCGGCGACTGGACCGTGTTCTTCACGCGTGGCCTGTCGGCCAGCCTGCTGGCCATCGCCGCCTTGCTGCTGATCATCGTGCTGTCGCCGGCGGTGCGCAAGAAACGCGAGGAGGCGTTCGTCGAGGATTGACGCCGGGTGCGGCAGCCGCGCAAATGCAAAAGGCCGACAAGCTTCGGCCATTTGCATTGTCGACGTGCGCTGGTATCCGTTCTTTGCTGCGCTGGGCGCCACCCACTGCCCACGAATCCTCAAGAAGGTGAGAAGCAGGCAAGCGGGGCCCCACGGAACTGGCTCTGCCAGGCCGTAGGGGCGCCCCTCAGTGGGGGGTTCGGCCGGCTTACACGAAGTGAAGCCGGACAGACGGGGGGCGTCTTTGCGTTCAGGACGTGAAGAAGTTCTTCAGCCGGTCGGTCCAGCTGTCGCCGCTGGGCGAATGCTTGCCGGCACCTTTCTGGAACGACTCGTCGAGTTCGCGCAGCAGCTTGCGCTGCGCTTCGTTGAGCTTGACCGGCGTCTCGACCAGGATGTGGCAATACAGGTCGCCGGGATAACTGGCCCGCACGCCCTTGATGCCCTTGCCGCGCAGCCGGAACTGCTTGCCGGTCTGCGTGCCTTCGGGAATGTCGATCGCCGCTTTGCCGGCCAGCGTGGGCACCTCGATCTCTCCGCCGAGTGACGCGGTGATGATGCTGATCGGCACCGAGCAGTGCAGGTCGTCGCCGTCGCGCTCGAAGATGTCGTGTTTCTTGAGCCGGATCTCGATATACAGGTCACCGGGCGGGCCGCCGTTGGTGCCGGGTTCGCCGTTGCCGGTGCTGCGGATCCGCATGCCGCCGTCGATGCCCGCCGGAATCTTGACCTCGAGCGTCTTCTGTTTCTTGATCCGGCCCTGGCCGTGGCAGGCCGTGCAGGGCTCCGGAATCACCTTGCCGGCGCCGCGGCAGGTCGGGCAGGTCTGCTGCACGCTGAAGAAGCCCTGGCGCATCTGCACCGCACCGGCGCCGCCGCAGGTGCCGCAGGTCTTGACCTGGGTGCCGGGCTTGGCGCCCGATCCGTGGCAGGTGTCGCAGGACTCCCAGCTGGGAATGCGGATCTGCGCATCCTTGCCGCGGGCCGCCTCCTCGAGCGTGATCTCCATCGCATAACTGAGGTCGCCGCCGCGAAACACCTGTCGCCCGCCGGCACCACGCCCGCGCTGCTGGCCGAACATGTCGCCGAAGATGTCGCCGAAGGCCTCGGCAAAACCGCCGAAACCCTCCGCGCCCGGACCGCCGCGCATGTTCGGATCCACGCCGGCGTGGCCGTACTGGTCGTAGGCCGCCCGCTTCTGCGGATCGGACAACATCTCGTAAGCTTCCTTGCACTCCTTGAACTTCTCCTCGGCAACCTTGGAGGTTTCGCCCTGGTTGCGGTCCGGGTGGTGCTTCATCGCATGTTTGCGATAGGCCTTCTTGATCTCGTCGTCCGAGGCGTTCTTGGGAACCCCCAGGGTTTCGTAGTAGTCTTTCTTGGACATCGTCGTCGTTCTCGGTCAGCGCTTGCGTGCAGGCCTGCAGGCTGGTGCACGCGCTCGCTCATTCAAAGCA
The DNA here is from genome assembly GCA_027214345.1 of Comamonadaceae bacterium G21597-S1. GTDB lineage: Bacteria > Pseudomonadota > Gammaproteobacteria > Burkholderiales > Burkholderiaceae_C > CAISIP01. The sequence continues at coordinate 362,208 of JAPWHR010000001.1, read as the reverse complement.
GAGCGCCGCGCCGGGGGACGAACCCCCGAACGCGGCGTCGGTGGAGCCATCAAGGCCGGGTTCCATCAGCCCTTCTTGACTTCCTTGACCTCGGCGTCCACCACGTCGTCGTCGGCCGCACGCGATGCGCCGCCAGCGTCCTGCGGGCCTGCCGCGGTATCGTCGCCGCCCCCCATGCCACCGGCGGGCTGCTCGCCGCCCTGCTTGGCCTGCATGTCGGCATACATCTGCTCGCCCAGCTTCTGGCTGGCGGTCATCAGGGCCGTGTTCTTGGCCTCGATGTCGGCCTTGTCGTCACCCTTGAGCGCCTCTTCGAGGTCCTTGATCGCGGCCTCGATCTTCTCTTTCTCGCCAGCCTCGATCTTGTCGCCGAACTCGGTCAGGCTCTTGCGCACGCTGTGCACGCTGGCCTCGCCCTGATTGCGGGCCTGCACCAGCTCGAGCTTGCGCTTGTCGTCTGCCGCATTGAGCTCGGCATCCTTGACCATCTGCTGGATCTCGGCCTCGGTCAGTCCCGAATTGGCCTTGATCGTGATCTTGTTCTCCTTGCCGGTACCCTTGTCCTTGGCGCCGACGTGCAGGATGCCATTGGCGTCGATGTCGAACGACACCTCGATCTGCGGCGTGCCGCGTGCCGACGGCGGAATGCCTTCGAGGTTGAACTCGCCCAGCATCTTGTTGCCGGCGGCGATCTCGCGTTCGCCCTGGAACACCTTGATCGTCACCGCCGGCTGGTTGTCCTCGGCGGTCGAGAAGGTCTGCGCGAACTTGGTCGGGATCGTCGTGTTCTTCGAGATCATCTTGGTCATCACGCCACCCAGCGTCTCGATGCCCAGCGACAGCGGTGTCACGTCGAGCAGCAGCACGTCCTTGCGGTCGCCCGCCAGCACCTGGCCCTGGATCGCGGCGCCCACGGCCACGGCCTCGTCGGGGTTGACGTCCTTGCGCGGATCGCGGCCGAAGAAGGCCTTGACCTTTTCCTGCACCTTGGGCATGCGGGTCATGCCGCCGACCAGGATCACGTCATGGATGTCGGACACGTTGACGCCGGCGTCCTTGATCGCGGTGCGGCAGGGTGCGATGGTGCGTTCGACCAGGTCGTCGACCAGCGACTCCAGCTTGGAGCGGGTCAGCTTGATGTTCAGGTGTTTCGGGCCCGAGGCATCGGCGGTCACGTAGGGCAGGTTGATGTCGGTCTGCGAGCTGTTGGACAGTTCGATCTTGGCCTTCTCGGCGGCTTCCTTGAGCCGCTGCAGCGCCAGCACGTCCTTGCCCAGGTCCACGCCCTGTTCCTTCTTGAACTCGGCGATGATGTAGTCGATCACACGCTGGTCGAAGTCTTCGCCACCGAGGAAGGTGTCGCCGTTGGTCGACAACACTTCGAACTGCTTTTCGCCGTCGACATCGGCGATCTCGATGATCGAGATGTCGAAGGTGCCGCCGCCGAGGTCGTATACCGCGATCTTGCGGTCACCACGCTCGGTCTTGTCCAGGCCGAAGGCCAGCGCGGCCGCGGTCGGCTCGTTGATGATGCGCTTGACTTCGAGGCCCGCGATGCGGCCGGCGTCCTTGGTGGCCTGGCGCTGCGCGTCGTTGAAGTAGGCCGGCACGGTGATGACCGCGTCGGTGACGGCTTCGCCCAGGTAGTCCTCGGCGGTCTTCTTCATCTTGCGCAACACGTCGGCGCTGACCTGCTGGGCCGCCATGGCCTTGCCGCGCACCTTGACCCAGGCGTCGCCGTTGTCGGCCGCCACGATCTCGTAGGGCATCAGCGCGATGTCCTTCTGCACTTCCTTCTCGACGAACTTGCGTCCGATCAGGCGCTTGACCGCATACAGCGTGTTGCGCGGATTGGTGACGGCCTGGCGCTTGGCCGAGGCGCCGACGAGTACCTCACCGTCTTCCTGGTAGGCGATGATCGAAGGCGTCGTGCGGGCGCCCTCGGAGTTCTCGATCACCTTGGGCGTGTTGCCCTCCATGATGGCCACGCAGCTGTTGGTGGTGCCAAGGTCAATGCCGATGATTCTTCCCATTTTTTTCTCCAAATTTGCCCGGGTCGTGCTTCTGGCACCGCCGTGCGTGATTGACTGATCTATCCTGATCCTGATGTGCGGATAAGCCCGCGTTTTTCAAGGATTTATTTCGGGCCTGCCACCACCACCAGGGCAGGGCGCAAGACGCGATCGGCAATCAGGTAGCCCTTTTGCAGCACGTTGACGATGGTGTTGGCTTCCTGCTCGCTGGGCGCCACCGAGATCGCCTGGTGCTGGTGCGGGTCGAACTTGTCGCCGGCCTTGGGGTCGATCTGCAGCACCTTGCTGCGTTCGAGGGCCGACATCAGCTGGCGCAGCGTGGCCTGGGCGCCCTCGCGGATCTGCTCGAGCGTCGCGTCCTTGATCACCAGGCCCGCTTCCAGGCTGTCGATGACCGGCAGCATGTTCTCGGCAAAACTCTCGACGGCGAACTTGCGCGTCTTGGCGATCTCTTCTTCGGCACGGCGGCGGGCGTTCTCGGCCTCGGCCTTGGCGCGCAGGTACTGGTCGGCCAGTTCGGCGCTTTTGGCCTGCAGGGCGGCGAGGTCGGCCTGCGTCTTGGCGAGCAGATCCGACTCCTGGGCCGCCTGTGCGGCGACCATTTCTTCGGTGCTCTGGTATTCCTGGGCCGGTTGGGGGGTGTCGGGTTGTTTGTGGTCAGACATGCGTTGAATTCACGAAATCGCAGGCAATGCGGTGCTGGAGGGACGATAGGGCGCAGTTGGTGCCGGTTCGGCAGGATTCAAGACCCTGCCGTGAACATGGACGAATGGCGCGTCCGCCGCGCGGCCGGCCGTCGGCCGGGCGCCGCGCACGGGTATCGGATCAGCCCGATACGCCCAGCAATTCGACGTCGAACTTGAGCGTGGCGTTGGGCGGAATCACGCCGCCGGCGCCGCGGGCACCGTAACCGAGTGCGGGCGGGATGATCAGCGTGCGGGCACCACCGACCTTCATGCCGGCCACGCCTTCGTCCCAGCCGCGGATCACCATGCCGGCGCCGAGCGAGAACGCGAAGGGATCGCCACGGTCCTTGCTGGAGTCGAACTTGGCACCCTGGGTGTCGTCGGCATAGAGCCAGCCGGTGTAGTGCACCGTGACCTGCTGGCCCGGCGCTGCCTGCGGGCCGTCGCCGGTGGTGGTGTCGAGATATTGCAGTCCGGATGCGGTCGTGATCATGGGGCTCTCCAATCGGATGTGTGAACGGGCGGCACACCGAGGGGCGGAACTGGCGGGCAGGACAAGCGGTGTGGCGCGAGACGGCCGCTCGCGCGGGGCGCCGGCCGGGGAAAGCCTGAAATTATGCCAGCAGTCCGCGCCGGGCCAGATCGCGCATCAGGGCCGCGGCGCCGTAGTTCCAGGGGGCGACCCGGTTCGCATGGTTGACGCGGTTGACCAGCGTGCCCAGGGCCGGTGTCGACACCGCGACCTCGTCGCCGATTTCATGGGTGAAGCCCTGGCCGGGGCCATGGCGGTCCTGTGTGGGCGCGAACATGGTGCCCAGGTACAACATGAAGCCGTCCGGATACTGGTGCGTACGGCAGTCTGCGTCGCCCATGGCCTGCTCGACCAGGTCCAGCGGGTCGCGGCTGATCATGGCCAGGCTGCTGGCGCCATGCATGTCGAAGCCGTTGGCGCCGGTGACCCGCATCGACAGTTCGCAGCGGCGCACGTCGTCGATGCCGAAATGCGCGTCGAACAGCCGGATGAAAGGGCCGATCGCGGCCGACGCGTTGTTGTCCTTGGCCTTGCCCAGCAACAAGGCACTGCGGCCTTCGAAGTCGCGCAGGTTGACGTCGTTGCCCAGCGTGCAGCCGACGGTTTCGCCGCGGCTGTTCACGGCCAGCACGATCTCGGGCTCGGGGTTGTTCCAGGCGCTCTTGGGATGCAGGCCGATCTCGGCGCCGATGCCCACGGCGCTCATGGGCTGCGATTTGGTGAAGATCTCGGCGTCTTCGCCGATGCCGACCTCCAGGTACTGCGACCAGACACCCTGCGCGATCAGCACCTCGCGCAACTGCGCGGCCTGCGGCGATCCGGGCCGGATGCTGCGCAGGTTGTCGCCGATCACGGCCACCACCGAGCGGCGCACCGATTCGGCGCGGCTGGCGTCGCCGCGCGCCTGCTCCTCGATGACACGCTCGAGCATCGAGGCCACGAAGGTCACCCCGGCGGCCTTGATCGCCTGCAGGTCGCACGGCGCCAGGAACCAGGGCAGGGCGGGGTCGCGGCGGTCCGCGTGGGAGTTGGCCAGGATGTCGGCAGTCGCGCCGATCCGCTGTCCCTTCGCGGCCTGCACCCTGGCTGCGGCATCCGGCAGCTCGAGCAGTTCCGCGCAGGTCGGCGCCAGGTGGGACAGGTCGGTCACGTCGTCGGCCGTGATCTGCACCAGGCTCGGGCCCAGGCCATCGCGCCAGACCCGTCCGATCAGCACGGCATGTTCATGATCCTGTGGCAGGAGGGACGCGGCGCGGGACAGGATCTGTTGCATGGTCGGATGGCTTCTTTCTGGCTTGGCTGGCGGCCCACCGGCTGGCGAATGCCGGAACGTCGGCCAGGCGCCTGAGCAGATCGGCGCCGGACGGCGTGACTATATAACCATCCTTGCCGTGCGCCATCAGTCCGGCCTGGCGCATTTCCTTGATACGCGTGTTGAGCGTGTTGGGGGTGATGCCCCCCACGCTGTCCTGCAACAGGCGAAAGGTCTGGGGATGGCCGTCCTTGAGGGCCCACAACACCCGGATGGCGTAGCGCGACTCCAGCAGACTCAGCAACTGACTGATCGCTGCAGGTTCTCTGGCAACCATCGGGTGTCTCCTCGGCACGGGCTTGTCGTTGTGTTTGGTCGGTCAGTTTAGGGGCCCTGGGCCGTCGCAACAATAGTCCGTCGGGGGCGGCGCGCCAGGGCGCTATCGAAATTGGAGCTTCGACGCCAGCATGGTCGGGTCGGCAGGCTGAATCGGGCGGTGAATGTGGGCAGTCCCGCATTTCATTTCGCGGAACGAACGGGTCGCTGGCGGCGGCTGTGGATGGTCCCGGACGGGTCGGTTGACCGATGCGGGTCATGGGTGACAATCGAAAGCGGGCGACGGCTGGAGCCGGGCCGTACCCGGTGCCCAGGCCTTTTGCTCCGTCAGGAAGATCTCCATGGACCACCACAATCTCATTGCCATCGACATCCACACCCACGCCGAAGTCAGCTGCTGGAATCCGTTCGACAACTACGGCGAGGAATACGATCGCGCCGCCGACAAGTATTTCCGCAGCAACCGCCGGCCGTCCATCGCCGAGACGATTGCCTATTACCGCGAGCGCAAGATCGGGCTGGTGATGTTCACCGTCGACGCCGAGACGCAGATGGGCCGCCGGCGCATTCCCAATGAGGAGATCGCCCAGGCTGCGCGCGACAACGCCGACATGATGATTGCGTTCGCCAGCATCGATCCGCACAAAGGCAAGATGGGCGCGCGCGAGGCACGTCGGCTGATCGAGGAGGAAGGCGTCAAGGGTTTCAAGTTCCATCCCACGGTGCAGGGCTACCATCCATACGACCGCATGGCCTGGCCGATCTACGAGGTGATCGCCGAACACAGGATGCCGACCATCTTCCACACCGGACACAGCGGCATCGGCAGCGGCATGCGGTGCGGCGGCGGCCTGCGCCTGGAGTACAGCAATCCGATGCACCTCGATGACGTGGCCATCAGTTTTCCGGACATGCAGATCGTCATGGCGCACCCGAGTTTCCCGTGGCAGGACGAGGCGCTGAGCGTGGCCACGCACAAGCCCAATGTCTGGATCGATCTCAGCGGCTGGAGCCCGAAATATTTCCCGAAGCAGCTGGTGCAATACGCCAACACCTTGCTCAAGGATCGCATCCTGTTCGGCAGCGACTACCCGCTGATCACGCCCGACCGCTGGATGAAGGATTTCGAGGACGCCGGCTTCAAGCCGGAGGTGATGCCGGGCATTCTCAAGGGCAATGCGGTGCGGCTGCTGGGCTTGTCGACGGCGTGACTGCACAGGGTAATCCCTGATCGGGATCGCGACGCGGCGTTGAACCATCGGCCGGTGGCGGAGTCAGTCGATGACCATCCATTCACCTGCCCAGGAGGTTCCCCATGCCACGCAAGACGGCCGCCGATTTCGACCAGGAACTGCTGATACTGTTCGACGCCTATGTGCACGGCGGCATCGACCGCCGCGGCTTCCTGGAGCGGGCGCAGAAGTTCGCCGTGGGCGGTCTGACCGCCAGCATGTTGCTGGCCTCGCTGAGCCCGGACTTCGCCGCGGCCCAGGTCGTGCCCAAGGACGATGCGCGGCTCAAGACCCAGATGCTGGAATATCCCTCGCCGGCCGGCTCCGGGACCATGAAGGGTTATCTGGCGGTGCCGGCCAACGCCAGCGGCAAGTTGCCCGGCATCCTCGTGGTGCACGAGAACCGCGGCTTGAACCCGCATATCGAGGACATCGCCCGCCGCCTGGCGCTGGACAACTTCGTCGCGTTCGCGCCCGACGCGCTGACGCCGCTGGGCGGTTACCCGGGTGACGAAGACAAGGCACGCGAACTGTTCGCCAAGCTCGACCAGTCCAAGACCCGCGAGGACTTCGTCACTGCGGCCCAGGTACTGCAGGCGCGCCCCGAATGCACCGGCACCATCGGCGCCGTCGGGTTCTGCTACGGCGGCGGCATGGTGCATGTCCTGTCGACCCGGTTGCCGAACCTGGCTGCTGGCGTGCCGTTCTACGGCAACCATCCCGCCGCCAGCGAGGCGGCCAAGGTCAAGGCGCCGCTGCTGATCCATTTCGCCGGAATCGACGAACGCATCAACGCGGGCTGGCCACCGTACGAGGCCGCGCTCAAGGCCGCCGGCGCCCGCTACACCGCCCATACCTATGCCGGCACCCAGCACGGGTTCAACAACGACACCACGCCGCGTTTCGATGCCGCCGCCGCCAGGCTGGCCTGGGAGCGGACGCTGGCGTTCTTCAACCAGCATCTGCGCGCCTGACGCGGCGCCGTGTCGGCGCGTCCGCTCTTCTCGCCGGCATGGCCTTGCAGGGGATATGCCGCGCCGTTATAGCTGTTAGTGACCCAGCCGGCTGCATCGCACGCGGCAAACCGATGACAATCAGCGGTTTGCTGGCGCCGCGATTCCCGCGGGATGCGCGCCGGCCGGCGTCCCGGGGCCGCGCGCGGCCACGGGCATTCACCAGCAACGCGCAGGGGCGGTCCGTCGACCGTCCGGCGATCAGGAGACAGGCATGCGATTCTTCACACGATGCGCCATTGCGGCCGGACTTGCCGTCCTGGCCATGGCCAGCCAGGCCCAGACCTTCCCGAGCAAGACGGTACGCATCGTCGTGCCCTTCGGCGCCGGCGGCGTGGCCGACATCACGGCCCGCACCGTGGCGGAGAAGCTCAGCCAGTCGCTGGGCCAGGCCGTGGTCATCGACAACAAGCCGGGTGCCGGCGGGGTGGCGGCCGGCGACATCGTCGCCAAGGCCGACCCTGACGGCCACACATTGCTATTGATTTCCAACGGCACGGCGGTCAGCGCCGGGCTGTTCAAGTCGCTGCCGTTCGATACCCAGCGCGACTTCGCGCCGATTTCGACACTGGCGACTTTCGACATCGCGGTGATCACGCAGGCGGACTCGAAATTCAAGTCGCTGGGCGAACTGGTGGCCTTTGCCAAGGCCAATCCCGGCAAACTCAACCTGGGCACGGTCAATATCGGCAGCACCCAGAACCTGACCGGCGAACTGCTGAAGTCCGCTGCCGGCATCGACGTGCAGATCGTGCCGTTCAACGGCACGCCGGCGGTGATCACCGCGCTGCGCGGCAACCAGATCGACGCCGCGGTCGAGATCCTGGGTCCGGTCATTCCGCACATCAGCAGCAAGGCGGTACGCGCATTGGCCGTGACGGGCGCCAAACGCTCGGCGGTGCTGCCCGACGTCCCGACGGCGGTGGAGAGCGGCGTGCCAGGCCTGGTGGCGTCGTCGTGGAACGGCCTGGCCGCCCCGGCCAAGACGCCGGCCGCCGTGATCGCGCGCCTGAACAAGGACATCACCGCCGCCGTCGAGGCGCCGGACGTGAAGACCAAGCTGCGCGCACTGAACATGGACGCCCACGCCAGCACGCCGGAACAGACGGCCGAACTGCTGGCCAGTGAAACCAGACGCTGGGGTGACGTGATCGTGCGTGCGAAGATCCCGACCCAATGAGACCGCAGCGGCCACGAGACGCGACAACAGGAGGAACTGGGGCATGCAGGTGCGACACATCGGACTGATCGGTTACGGCGAGGTCGGCAAGACCTTCGGCGCCGGCTTGCGCGCCCGGGTGGACGCGATCTCGGCCTGGGACCTGAAATTCACCGCTGCGGACCGTGACCTGGCACAGGCGCAGCAGGCCCATGCGTCGGGCGCCGATGTGCATGCCTGCGATGGCATGGCCCGGTTGTGCGAACAAGCCGAGCTGCTGATCTCCGCCGTCACCGCCTCGAACACGCTGGTCGTGGCCCGGGAGGCCGCCACCTACCTGCGGCCGGGCACCGTGTTCCTGGACCTGAACTCGGCCTCGCCGCAGACCAAGCAGCAGGCCGCCGCGCTGATCGACGCGGCCGGCGGGCGATATGTCGAAGCCGGCGTGATGACCTCGGTGCCGCCGTACGGCATCCGGGTGCCGATGCTGCTGGGCGGCACGGGCGCCGCCGAACTCGCGCCGGTGCTCAACGGCTGGGGCATGGACGCCACCGTGGTGTCGGACCGGTTGGGCGTGGCCAGTGCGATCAAGATGTGCCGCAGCGTGATGATCAAGGGTCTGGAGGCGCTGGTCATCGAGAGTTACACCACGGCGCGCCGGTACGGCGTCGAGGACCATGTGATCCCGACGCTGCAGGAGACCTTTCCCGGCATCGACTGGCAGCAGGTCGGCGCCTATTTCTTCAGCCGCGTGGTCCAGCATGGCCAGCGCCGCGCCGAGGAGATGCGCGAATCGGCCAACACCGTGCGCGAGGCCGGATTCGAACCCTTCATGGCCGCGGCCATCGCCGGCAAGCAGCAGTGGGTGGCCGACCAGGCGAAGGCCGGGGTGTTTGACGGGGTCGATACGAAGAGCAGCGCCTGGCAGGTGTATGCGGATCGGCTGATCGGGAACGAACCGCGCTGAGCACTGTGCCGTCCGTCCGCCGGCCGGGCGGGCAGGGCGTCAAAGATTCGGCCGTGGCCCGAACACGACCTCGAAGCGTTCGCATACAACGGGCATGTCCGGCGCCGGCGATCGTCCAATGCGTGCGCATTCGCGGCCAAAGTAGGCCGTGTGTACGCGGCGCCAATACGCCAGCGAACCATCGCCTTCGCCCTCGGTCGCCGCGAAGTCCGCGCTGACCTCGGAAAACGGCACGATGTCCACCTGCAGCGTCTCGATGATGCAAACGGCATTTCCGTCGAAGTCCGTGACAATGCTGAGGTCCCCGGGGCGGGGGATCGGCTTGCCCTGTGCCTCGTGGACCCACACCAGCGCGGCGGTGGCCCGCTTGCGCCCGCGAAGCACCAGGGACGCCAGTGCGTTCGCGTCGGTCGCGTTGTCGTCGAAGTGAAACGCCTCGAGAAAAAGAGGCGCGGGATCGGCAGCCTGCCCCCGCGCGAAGGCGTCCCAGAAAGAGCGGTAGCGTTCGGGCACGTTCATGGCTGCAAGACCCACGGCCATCCGAGGAGAGCGCTCTGCGCGGCGGACCGGTTGCGGCTCATCCGGCGCTGTCGAACTCGATATCCACCATGAGTTCGTTGGCCAGGCTCTCCAGCCCGTCGCGCAGCGTGTCCGTGTCCAGGTCCTGCGGCACGGTCAGCTGGGCATCGAGGTGGAACATCTGTTCTCCCGACATCGCGCCGCTGGCGATATGTGTCTTCATCGTGTCGATGCTCACGCCCTGGCCGGCGAGCCGGGTCGAGATGCTGTGGATGATGCCGGGCCGGTCGTGGCCGACCAGGGACAGGTGCAGCCGGCGCGGCGCCGGCGCGGGCGCGGCGTCCTGCGCCTGCGCGACCTGGACATGCAGGTCGTCGGACTCCAACGCGCGCAACGCGGCCAGCAAGGCCGCGCTGTTGGCCGCCGGTACCTGCAGATGCACGATGCCGGCGAACTGGCCTGCGAAGTTGGCCATGACGCTGTCGGTCCAGTTGGCGCCGTGTTCGGCGGCCTTGTCGGAGATGGCGCGGACCACGCCGGGGCGATCGGGGCCGATCAGGGTGACGACGATGGCGCTCATGGCGGTCTCCTTGCTGGGTGTCGGGTTGTCGGGGTGCTCGCCAGGCCGCGCGCCATCGCGCTGACCGGTGCGTACACAACTATCTTAATGATGCCGCTCACGCGGCGTCGACGCGCGGGGCCGGTGCCAACGGCTCGCCCGGCTGGCGTGGCGGCAGCATGGTGGCCAGCGTGTCGACGATCAGCGCCTGCGTCGCCTGCTGGGTCAACGTGGCGGGGCGTTGCGCGCTGACGGCCAGCGCGATCTGCACGTGCAGCTGCGGCTCGCGAATGGGGCGCAATCGGAACAGTTCCGGATGGGCCGAACTGGCCACCGCGTTACGCGACAGGATCGCACTGCCGACACCTTCGGCCACCAGGTCCAGGATGGCCGAGACGCCGTCGATCTCCAGCGCGATGCGCGGACTGCAAGCCAGGGCCGCCAGCTCGCTCTCGACCCGCATGCGGATCGCGTTCGGTCGGCTGGGGATGACCAGCGGCAGCGCCGCGATGTCGCGCAGCCGCACGGGCGCCGCGGTGTTGCTGTGTGTGCCGGCTTGCACCAGGAACAGTTCCTCGGCCCGCAGCGGCGTGATCTCGATGTCCGGGCTGGGGCGTGCGTTGTACAGCAGCACGACGTCGAGCCGGCCGTTGACCAGCGACTCCAGCAGCGCCGTCGACAGTCCTTCGCTGATCGAGATCGTGGCTTCCGGCATCTGGCGGCCGAAGGCGCGGGTCAGTGGCACGGTCAGCATTCGGGCCAGGCTGGTCGGCAGGCCGACGGCGACACGCCCGGCCAGCGCGCCGCGCAACTTGCCCAGTTCCTCGCGTGCGCGCTCGACCTGGTGCAGGATGCCGCGACCGTGGGCCAGCAGCAACCGACCGGCTTCGGTGGGCACCGCGCCGCGCCCGTCGCGGGCCAGCAGGGTCTGGCGCAGTTCCACCTCGAGCAGCCGCACCTGCCGGCTCAGCGCCGGCTGGGCCACGCCCAGTGCCGCGGCGGCGCGGGTGAAGCCGCCGAGCTCGGCGACGCGCACGAAATATTCGATCTGCTTGAGGTCCATCAGAGGTCTTTCGGATGCCGGAGCCGACAATGTAAGGTTCGAATACCATTGTAGGTTCCATGCCGGATTGTTATATCTGCTAGTGGCCTGCCGGTCTTTTTTTCGACGGTCGGTGCGACCACAATGCAGGCATGCAGCAGGTGCCTCTGCCACGCGGTCCATCCGCGGGCTTGCCCGGCGCGCAATTTACCGACAACCCGAAGCCACGAGGAGACAAACCCGTGAAAAAACCGATGGTCATCGATTGCCACGGCCACTACACCACCGCCCCCAAGGCCCTGGAGACCTGGCGCAACCGCCAGATCGCCGGCATCCAGGATCCGGCATCGATGCCCAAGGTATCAGAGCTCAGGATCAGCGATGACGAGTTGCGCGAGTCCATCGAGAGCAACCAGCTGCGCCTGATGAAGGAGCGAGGCTCCGACCTGACCATCTTCTCGCCGCGGGCCAGCTTCATGGCGCACCATATCGGCGACTTCAAGGTGTCGTCGACCTGGGCGGCGATCTGCAACGAGTTGTGTTACCGGGTCTCGCAGCTGTTCCCGGACCATTTCATCGGTGCGGCCATGTTGCCGCAGTCGCCCGGTGTCGACCCGGCGACCTGCGTGGCCGAACTGGAGAAATGCGTCACCGAATATGGATGTGTCGGCATCAACCTGAATCCGGACCCGAGCGGCGGCCACTGGACCTCGCCGCCGCTGAGCGACAAGCACTGGTTCCCGATATACGAGAAGATGGTCGAGCACGACATCCCGGCGATGATCCATGTGTCGACCAGCTGCAACCCGTGTTTCCACACCACCGGCGCGCATTACCTCAATGCCGACACCACGGCCTTCATGCAGTGCCTGACCTCCGACCTGTTCAAGGAATTCCCGACGCTGCGTTTCCTGATTCCGCACGGCGGCGGCGCCGTGCCTTACCACTGGGGACGTTTCCGCGGCCTGGCGCAGGAACTCAAGAAGCCGTTGCTGCAGGACCATCTGCTGAACAACATCTTCTTCGACACCTGCGTCTACCACCAGCCCGGCATCGACCTGCTCAACACCGTGATCCCGGTCAAGAACGTGTTGTTCGCCTCCGAGATGATCGGCGCCGTGCGCGGCATCGACCCCGAGACCGGCAACTACTACGACGACACCAGGCGCTACATCGAGGCGTCGAAGATCCTCAGCGACGCGGACAGGTTCCAGATTTACGAAGGCAATGCCCGGCGCGTGTTTCCGCGCCTGGACGCCGCACTGAAGCAGAAGGGAAAGTGACATGACACAACTCGGAATCGTCAAGCGCACCGTCGTGCGTGCCGACAAGGCGGCGGTCGACACGCTGTCCGGATTCGGTGTCGCCACCATCCACGAGGCCATGGGCCGGGTCGGCCTGATGAAGCCCTATATGCGGCCGATCTACACCGGCGCCCATGTCTGCGGCACCGCGGTGACGGTGTTGCTGCATCCGGGCGACAACTGGATGATGCATGTGGTGGCCGAGCAGGTGCAGGCCGGCGACGTGGTCGTGGCCGCGGTCACGTCCGACAACGCCGACGGTTTCTTCGGCGACCTGCTGGCCACGTCGTTCCGTGCCCGCGGTGCGCTGGGCCTGGTCATCGACGGCGGCGTGCGCGACATCAAGGACCTGAGCGCGATGCAGTTCCCGGTGTTCTCCAAGGCGGTGCATGCCAAGGGCACGATCAAGGCCACACTGGGCTCGGTCAATATCCCGGTCGTCTGTGCCGGCGTGCAGGTCGAACCCGGTGACGTGGTCGTGGCCGATGACGACGGCGTCGTCGTCGTGCCGGCGGCACGTGCCCAGGAGGTGGCCAATGCCGCCGCCGCGCGCGAAGCCAACGAGGCCGAGAAGCGCGCCAAGCTCGCCGCCGGCGTGCTCGGGCTGGACATGTACAACATGCGTCCGGCGCTCGAGAAGGCCGGTCTCAAATACATCGATTGAGCAGGACGATCCCCGATGGCGACTGCATTCACCAAGACACCCGGCTGGCTCGACTGGTTCGACGGCCCGAGCAAACCCCGCTTCACGTTGCCCCCGGGCGCGGTCGATGCACATTGCCATGTGTTCGGCCCCGGCGATGTGTTCCCGTACGCGCCCGAACGCAAATACACGCCGTGTGATGCATCCAAGGAGCAGCTCTTCGCGCTGCGCGACCACCTGGGATTCGACAAGAACGTGATCGTGCAGGCCACCTGCCACGGCAGCGACAACCGCGCGCTGGTCGACGCATTGCGGTCCTCCAACGGCAAGGCGCGCGGCGTGGCCACCGTGAACCGCAACGTCACGGACAGCGAATTGCAGGACATGCATGCGGCCGGCGTGCGCGGCACCCGCTTCAACTTCGTCAAGCGCCTGGCCGACTTCACGCCGCGTGAGGTGCTGCTCGAGATCGCCCACCGCATCGCGCCGCTGGGCTGGCATGTGGTGGTGTATTTCGAAGCGCAGGATCTGCCCGAGTTGTACGACTTCTTCACCGCGTTGCCGACCACCGTCGTGGTCGACCACATGGGCCGGCCCGACGTGTCCAAGCCGGTCGACGGGCCGCAGTTCGCGTTGTTCCGCAAGATGATGCGCGAGCATGCCAACGTGTGGAGCAAGGTCAGCTGCCCGGAGCGGCTGTCGATCACCGGGCCGCGGGCGCTCGACGGCGAGCAACACGCCTATCAGGACGTGGTGCCGTTCGCACGCACCCTGGTCGAGGATTTCCCGGACCGGGTGTTGTGGGGCACGGACTGGCCGCATCCCAACCTGAAGGACCACATGCCGGACGACGGCCTGCTGGTCGACTTCATCCCGCAGATCGCGCCCACCGCGCAGCTGCAGCAGCAACTGCTGGTCGGCAACCCGACGCGCCTGTACTGGGCGTGACCCCGGAGGTACACACGATGGCACTCGACAAACCCTACAAGGACGTACCCGGCACGACGATCTTCGACGCGGAGCAGTCGCGCCTGGGCTACCACCTCAACCAGTTCTGCATGTCGCTGATGAAGGCCGAGAACCGCGCGCGCTTCAAGGCCGACGAACGCGCCTACCTCGACGAGTGGCCGATGACCGAGGAGCAGAAGCAGGCCGTGCTCGCACGTGACCTGAACCGCTGCATCGCCGCCGGCGGGAATATCTATTTCCTGGCCAAGATCGGTGCCACCGACGGCAAGAGTTTCCAGCAGATGGCCGGCAGCATGACCGGCATGACCGAGGACGAGTACCGCGCCATGATGGTCGCCGGCGGCCGCTCGCCGCAAGGCAATCGGGTCGTCGGCGAAGACGGCGATGCGCAGGCGCACCGCCAGCCGCAGGGGCGCGCAGCACAGACGAAAGGAGCCGCTTGATGGCCAGCATCACCGCCAGTGTCTATACCTCCCATGTGCCAGCCATTGGCGCCGCCATGGACCTGGGAAAGACCACCGAGCCATATTGGCAGCCCGTGTTCCAGGGTTACGATTTTTCCAGGCAGTGGATGAAGGACCACACGCCCGACGTGATCTTCCTGGTCTACAACGACCATGCGACGGCATTCAGCCTGGAGATGATCCCGACCTTCGCCATCGGCACGGCGGCGGAGTTCCAGCCCGCCGACGAGGGCTGGGGGCCGCGTCCGGTACCCAAGGTGATCGGGCATCCGGAGCTGGCCTCGCATATCGCGCAGTCGGTGATCCAGGACGACTTCGACCTGACCATCGTCAACAAGATGGACGTCGACCACGGCCTGACGGTGCCGCTGTCACTGATGTGCGGCCAGCCCCAGGCCTGGCCGTGCCCGGTGATTCCGTTCGCGGTCAACGTCGTGCAATACCCGGTGCCGTCGGGCAAACGCTGCTTCGAACTGGGCAAGGCGATCGGCCGCGCCGTTGCGTCGTTCGACAAGCCGCTCAAAGTGCAGATCTGGGGCACCGGCGGCATGAGCCACCAGTTGCAGGGCGCGCGTGCGGGCCTGATCAACAAGGAATTCGACAACATGTACCTGGACCGGTTGATCGCCGATCCGGCCGGCCTGGCGCAGGTGCCGCACATCGACTACGTGCGCGAAGCCGGGTCCGAGGGCATCGAGCTGGTGATGTGGCTGATCGCGCGTGGCGCGATGGCCGATGCGGCGGGTGGCGCCAAGCCCCACGTCGTCCACCGCTTCTACCATGTGCCGGCATCGAACACGGCGGTCGGCCATCTGATCCTGGAGAGTGCGTCGTGAGCATGGCACGCCGTGTGCCGCATCGGCTAGGGGAAACACCGTTTGTCCCGCAGCACCGCCGTGTTAGCTTCAGATCATCGTTCTTGTCGTACTAGACGCGGATCCCACCGTGCTGTTTTCGTTCGTTCAACAACCAGGAGACCAACCATGAAACTGACCCTCACTTCCGTGCTGGGCGCGTTCGCGTTCACCGCGGCGATGCAGTCGGCACAGGCGGCCGACGTGACCCTGCGATTGCACCAGCTGCTGCCGGCGCAGGCCGCCATTCCGGCCAAGGGGCTCGTGCCCTGGGCCCAGAAGATCGAGAAGGAAAGCGGCGGGCGCATCAAGATCCAGCACTTCCCGGCCATGCAGCTCGGCGGCAAGCCGCCGGATCTGTACGACCAGGCCAAGGACGGCGTGGTCGACGTCATCTGGACCGTGCTCGGCTACACGCCGGGCCGTTTTCCCAAGACCGAGGCGTTCGAGTTGCCGTTCATGAGCGGCTCGGCGGAAGCCTCGTCCAAGGCGTTCATGGAGTATGTCCAGAAGAACGCGATGGACGAGTTCAAGGACGTCAAGCTGATCGCCGTGCACACGCACGGGCCAGGCCTGTTCCATAGCAAGGACCCGATCACCAAGCTCGAGGATCTCAAGGGCATGAAGGTGCGTGGCGGCTCGCGCGTGATCAACATCATGCTCGAGCAACTCGGCGCGACCCCGGTCGGCATGCCGGTGCCGGCGGTCGGCGAGGCCTTGTCCAAGGGCGTGATCGCGGCCACCACGATTCCGTGGGAAGTCGTGCCTTCGCTCAAGGTGCAGCAGATCGTCAAGAACCACACCGGCTTCAGCGGCGAGAAAGGGCTTTACACGCAGACCTTCACGGTGGCGATGAACAAGGCCAGCTACGACAAGTTGCCGGCCGACTTGAAGAAGATCATCGACGCCAACTCCGGCATCGAGGTCGCCGGCAAGCTGGGCAAGGTGATGGACGATGCCGACAAGCTCGGCCTGTCGCTGGCGCAGAAGGCGGGCAACAACATCGTCACGCTGGACGCGGCCGAGACGGCTCGCTGGCAACGTGCGGCCAATGGCGTGCGCGCCGTCTGGTTCAAGGAGGTCGGCGACAAGGGCATGGACGGTCCCAAGCTGGCCGCCGAAGCCGAGGCCCTGATCGACAAGTATTCGAAGAAGTAGGCATGACAGGATCGGCGCGGGACGCCCGCCCGGGCGGACGTTCCGCGCCACTTTTTTTGGGTGTATCCATGAGCAAGGCCATCTACCGTTTGAGCCAGTGGCTCGCCTGGTTCGGCGCGCTGGTGCTGGGTGCGCTGGCCATCATGACGGTGATCAGCATCGGTGGTCGGGCCCTCTCGTTTGCCGGGCTGGCGCCGGTGCCGGGCGACTTCGAGCTGGTCGAGGCCGGTACCGCATTGGCCGTGTTCTGCTTCCTGCCGTGGTGCCACCTGAAGAACGGCCATGCCGTCGTCGACATGTTGTGGAAGGCCTATCCGCCCGCGATGCGCCGGGTGCTGGAAGTGTTGTCCGATGCGTTGATGCTGGTCGTGTGGGGCTTGCTGGTCTGGCGCATGGGCATCGCCATGCTGGACTACCGCGACAACGGCGAGGTCAGCTTCATCCTGCAGATGCCGGTGTGGTGGGGTTATGCCGCCTCGTTCGGGCCTGCTCTCGCCGGTTGTGTCATCTATGCCTGGCGGCTGCTCGAGACTCTGGGCCTGGCGGAGCGTCCGCGGGAATTCGTCGTATCCGGGAGTAGCCACTGATGGATCCCTTGCTGCTCGCCGGGCTGTCGTTCCCGGTCCTGCTGTTGCTGATCTTCCTGCGCGTGCCGATCGGCCTGGCCATGCTGGCCCTGGGGCTGCTTGGTTCCTGGCAGGTTTACGGCAGCGCCGCGCCGTTGCTCAATCAGATGAAGACCTTCGCCTACGGGCAGTTTTCCACGCACAGCCTGTCCATCGTGCCGCTGTTCCTGCTGATGGGCCAGTTCGCCACGCTCGGCGGCATGTCCAAGGCCTTGTTCAAGGCGGCCGAGGCGTTTCTCGGCCATCGCCGGGGTGGCGTCGCGATGGCCGCGATCGGTGCCTGCGCCGGGTTCGGATCCATCTGCGGCTCGTCGCTGGCGACCGCCGCCACGATGGGGCAGGTGGCCCTGCCCGAACTGCGCCGCGCCGGGTATTCCGGTGCCTTGTCCACCGGTGCGCTGGCCGCGGGCGGTACGCTGGGCATCCTGATTCCGCCGTCCATCGTGCTGGTGATCTACGCCATCCTGGCCGAACAGAACATCGCCAAGATGTTCGCCGCGGCCTTCGTGCCCGGCATCCTGGCGGCGCTGGGCTACATGATCGTGGTCAATATCTATGTGCGTGTTTCGCCGACCTCGGGTGGCCAGATCGAACCAATGCCATGGAACGAGCGCATGCAGGCACTCGGCGCCGTGTGGCCGGTGCTGCTGATCTTCATCGTGGTCATCGGCGGCATCTACACCGGCATCTTCACGCCGACCGAAGGTGCGGCCGTCGGAGCCGTCACGACGGCCGTGCTGGCCTGGTGGCGCGGCGGCCTGAAGCGTGGCAAGTTGCGCGAGGCGTTCGAGTCGACCGCATCGGCCACGGCCATGGTGTTCATGATCGTGCTGGGCGCGGCGGCCTACAACACCTTCCTGGCCTTGTCGCAGCTGCCGCAGGAACTGGCGACATGGGTCGGAGACCAGGGTTTCGGCCCTTATGCCGTGTTGTCGGCGATCCTGATCTTCTACCTGATCTTCGGTTGCGTGATGGACTCGCTGTCGATGATCCTGCTGACGATTCCGATCTTCTTCCCGATGATCTCCGGGCTGGACTTCGGCCTGTCGCCCGAACATACGGCGATCTGGTTCGGTGTGCTGGTGCTGATCGTGGTCGAGGTCGGGCTGATCACGCCACCGGTGGGCATGAATCTGTTCGTGATCCAGTCCATGGCACCCGACATCGCGATCCGCGAGACCTACCGCGGTGTATTGCCGTTCGTCGCCAGCGATCTGCTGCGTGTGGTGTTGCTGGTATTGTTTCCGGCCATCACCTTGTTCATCCTGCAGTTCTAGCCCGGTCGCCGCGCACGCGGCCACCACCATGAACCGTACCCGTTTGTATTGGAAGAAGGAGTCCCCATGACCAAGAACATCAAGGTTGCACTGGCCGGTGCCGGTGCTTTCGGCATCAAGCACCTGGACGGCATCCGGAACATCGATGGCGTCGAGGTCGTCTCGCTCGTCAGCCGCGAACTCGCGAAGACGAAGGAAGTCGCCGACACATACGGCATCGGGCATGTCACGACCGACCTGGCCGACAGCCTGGCGCTGAGCGAGGTCGATGCGGTGATCCTGTGCACGCCGACCCAGATGCATGCCGAGCAGAGCCTGGCCTGCCTGAAGGCCGGCAAGCACGTGCAGGTGGAAATCCCGCTGGCCGACAGCCTGAAGGACGCACAGGCCGTGGTGGACCTGGCGAAGCAGACCGGGCTGGTCGCCATGTGCGGCCACACGCGACGCTTCAATCCCAGCCACCAGTACGTCAAGCAGCGGATCAGCGCCGGCACGTTCAACATCCAGCAGATGGACGTGCAGACCTATTTCTTCCGCCGCACCAATACCAATGCGCTGGGCCAGCCGCGCTCCTGGACCGACCACCTGCTGTGGCACCATGCCGCGCACACGGTGGACCTGTTCGCCTACCAGTGCGGCAGCCCGATCGTGCAGGCGAATGCGGTGCAGGGGCCCATTCATCCGACGCTGGGCATCGCGATGGACATGAGCATCCAGCTCAAGGCGCAAAGCGGTGCGATCTGCACGCTGAGCCTGAGCTTCAACAACGACGGGCCCTTGGGTACCTATTTCCGCTACATCGGCGATAGCGCCACCTACATCGCGCGGTACGACGACCTGTTCACCGGCAAGGAGGAGAAGATCGACGTGTCCCAGGTCGCGGTGTCGATGAACGGCATTGAATTGCAGGACCGCGAGTTCTTCGCCGCCATCCGCGAAGGCCGCGAGCCGAACGCCAGCGTCGCCAGCGTGTTGCCGTGTTACCAGGTGCTGCACCAACTCGAGCAGCAACTCGGTTGAACCCGTCCACGCCACCGAACCCGAGGAACCCCACGATGCAGACACGACCTCTCGGCCCGTTCAGCGTTTCGGCCATCGGCCTGGGCTGTATGAACCTCAGCCATGCCTACGGCACGCCGCCGCCGCCCGAACAGGGCGAACGGGTGCTGCTCGCGGCGCTCGATGCCGGCGTGACCCTGTTCGACACCGCGGCCCTGTACGGATTCGGCGCGAACGAGAAGCTGGTGGGCCAGGTGCTGCGGTCGCACCGCAGTCGCTTCACGCTGGCCAGCAAGGGTGGCATGGCCGGCGTGGCGTTTCCCGACGGGGTCAAGCGGGTCATCGACGGCTCGCCCGAGGCGATCCGCCGTGACTGCGAGAACAGCCTGCGCAACCTGCAGACCGACGTGATCGACCTGTATTACCTGCACCGCTGGGACAAGAGGGTGCCGATCGAAGACAGCGTGGGCGCGATGGCCGACCTGGTGCGCGCGGGCAAGGTCCGCACGCTGGGCCTGTCCGAAGTCTCGGCCTCGACGCTGCGCAAGGCCCATGCGGTCCATCCGATCACGGCGGTGCAGACCGAATATTCGTTGTGGAGCCGCAATGCGGAAATCGCCGTGTTGCAGGCCTGCGAGGACATCGGTGCCGCATTCGTCGCCTTCAGCCCGGTCGCGCGCGGCTTCCTGTGTGATGCGCTGCCCGACGTCACCACGCTGCAGGACAAGGACATCCGCCGCGGCATGCCGCGGTTCTCGCCCGACAACTACCCGGCCAACCTGAAGCTGCTGCCGGCATACCGCAAGCTGGCCCGGGAAGCCGGCTGCACGCCGGCCCAGCTGGCGCTGGCCTGGTTGCTGCACAAGGCACCGCACATCATTCCGATTCCCGGCACCACCAGCGTCGAGCACCTGCACGAGGACCTCGGCGCCGCGCAGGTGCCGTTGAGCCCCGAGCACATCGCCGCGGTCGAGGCCTTGATCAACCAGGACACCGTGACCGGCGCGCGGTACAACCCGCAGGCCTCGGGCGAAGTCGACACGGAAACCTTCTGACGCCGGCGGTGGGCACGCGATCGACCGAAGAACCGTCGATGTGCGCGCCATGGTGCCGGGCCGGGGCCGACACGGCACCGGATCGACGGGCCGGTCCGGGTGTGCGCCGGGATGCCTACTTGTCACCCACCAGGCGGATGCCGGGCAGCAGTTCCTTGGCCAGCTCGGGGCTCTCCAGCGCGTAGTCCAGGTTCATGCGGGCGATCTCCACGTGTTCCTCTCCCAGGGCCTGGGCGCGTGAACCCTGGCCGCGTTCGATGGCCTGCACCATCGCATGGTGGGTGCGATGGGCCTGCTTCATCCACTGGTGGCCTTCCTCCATCGAAGACTGCATCGGCAGCATCGCGCTGGGCGATGCGAATGGCTGGCGGTCGAGCATGTCCATGACGCGTTGCAATGCGACATTGCCGCAACCCTGCATGATCAGGGCATGGAAGCGGTCGTTCATCTCGACATAGGCGGCATAGTCGTCGAGTCCCATGTCGGCCTTGTTGACGGCCTTGTCGCCAGCGTCCAGGCATTCGCGCAGCTCGCGCAGCAATTGGCGCGGCGCGCCGTCCTCGGCCAGCAGGCGCGCGGCAAAACCCTCGATGACGCCGCGCACCCGGATCGCATCGGCAATCTCCTTCGACGTGAAGCGGCGCATCTGGTAGCCGCCGTTCGGAGAGAGCTCGATCAGGCCTTCGTGTTCCAGGCTGCTCAGCGCCAGGCGCACCGGCGTTCGCGATGCCCCGAGCCGCTCGGCCAGTGGAATCTCGGCCAGGCGCTCACCCGGCACGAACTCGCCTTTGAGAATCAGGTCACGCAGGTGAACCAGTACACGGGATTGTTGGGAGTCCATGGGCTTGCTCGGTCGGGAAGACGTGTCGATTGTAGGAACCCGGGCGTTGGACAGGATGAATCTGGCTGGATGATGGTTTTGTTGTATGCAACAAAGCCATCATGCTCGTCATATATTCATTTTATTGTCGCTTTTGAGTCATTTTGAGTCTCTTTTTGAAGCACTTTGTCATCAGAAAATAATATTTGCGTGTAAATTGGGTTTCAATGAATTCTGTTGCATACAATGGAATTCATCACCGCCACCCAGATCTTCTTTCTTGATGGAGCAGCCATGATCAGTGCCGAGCAGAACGACACCATGACCCGGGTGGGCCCGGGCACACCCGCGGGCGCATTGCTGCGCCGCTACTGGCAGCCGGTGGCGCTGTCGGACGAACTGGCTGGTCCGCGGCCGGTGCGACCGGTGCAGTTGATGGGGCAGCACTTCGTGTTGTTCCGCGACGAGAACGGGCAGTTGGGCCTGCTCGATCGTGACTGTCCGCACCGTGGCGCCGACCTGGCCTTCGGCCGGCTCGAGCATGGCGGACTGCGTTGTCCGTTCCACGGCTGGTTGTTCGACGTCAAGGGCAACTGCCTGCAGACACCGGCCGAGCCGGTCGGCAGCAAGTTGTGCAGCCGGATCAAGCAGGCGGCCTACCCGGTGGTGGAGCGCGCCGGCACCATCTTCGCCTACATCGGAGACGGCGAGCCGCCGGCATTCCCGGACTTCGATTGTTTCGTCGCCCCCGACACGCACGTGTTCGCGTTCAAGGGCCTGTTCGAATGCAACTGGCTGCAGGCGCTCGAGGTCGGCATGGACCCGGCGCATGCGTCCTACCTGCACCGCTTCTTCAAGGATGCCGACACCTCGGCCAGCTACGGCAAGCAGTTCCGCG
Source organism: Comamonadaceae bacterium G21597-S1 (assembly GCA_027214345.1). Taxonomy (GTDB): domain Bacteria; phylum Pseudomonadota; class Gammaproteobacteria; order Burkholderiales; family Burkholderiaceae_C; genus CAISIP01. The sequence continues at coordinate 339,811 of JAPWHR010000001.1, read as the reverse complement.
GCGCCTCGGCCGATTCCGAGATGCCGATCACCCAGGTGCTGCGCGAATTCGAGCGCCCCGACATCGCGGTCGAGCCGACCGACTACGGCCTGCGCCTGACCGCCTTGCGCCAGTTGTCCGAATCGAAGACCCATGTGCGCGTGACCAACGTCGTGTTCCCGCAGGCCTTCGTGATCCCGATGAGCGCGGAGATGACGATCTCGCAGTGGCATGTGCCGGTCGACGACACGCATTGCTACTGGTACGCCATCTTCACCAGCTTCGCGGGCCCGGTCGACAAGCAGCAGATGCGCGAGCAGCGGCTGCAGCTGTACGAGCTGCCCGACTACACCTCGCGCAAGAACAAGCGCAACCACTACGGCTACAACGTCGACGAGCAGTTGACGGAAACCTATACCGGCATGGGCGACGACATCAACGTGCACGACCAGTGGGCGATCGAGTCGCAGGGCCCGATCCAGAACCGCACCCGCGAGCACCTGGGCTCGACCGACAAGGGCATCATCGCGTACCGGCGCATGCTGGTGAAGGCGATCGACGCCACCCGGGCCGGCGAAGCCGTGCCGATGTTGCCGGACGCGGCACAGGCCGCGGCCTTGACCGGCCCCGCGTCGATCGACGGGGTCAGCGCTGCCGCCGCGGTGGACGGCTACTGGCAACGCGCCGATCAGGCGCGGCGCATGCAGTGCGACTGGGCGCGTGCGCGTCTGGACCGCTGAACCGGAGCTACGACCATGCAGACATTCGTAGACCGCCACGGCCTGTGGACCGATACCCAGCAGCAGCAGGCGCGCGAACTGGTGGGCCGCATCGACGCCGGCGAACTCGACCTGGTGCGTTTCGCCTGGCCGGACCAGCACGGCATGTTGCGCGGCAAGACCCTGGTGGCGAGCGAGGCGCGCGATGCCTTGTGGGCCGGCGTCAACCTGACCACGACGCTGCTGGCCAAGGACACCTCGCACAAGACCGTGTTCCCAGTCTTCACCGCTGGCGGCGGCTTTGCCGTCGAAGGGCTGCAAGGGGGCGCCGATTTCACGATCGTCGCCGATCCGTCCACATTCAAGGTATTACCCTGGTCGGCGCGCACCGGCTGGGTGTTGTGCGACGCGTACATGAACGACGGTCGGCCGTGTCCATACGCCACGCGCCAGGTCATGCAACGCGCATTGCAGCAGTTGCACGCCATGGGCATGGAGTTCATCGCCGGGCTGGAGGTCGAGTTCCATGTGTTCAAGCGCGAAGGCGATGCGCTGGAACTCGGTGACTCCGGGCAACCGGGCGAACCGCCGCGGGTCTCGCTGCTGTCGCAGGGATACCAGTACCTGACCGAGCTGCGTTACGACCGGGTCGACGCAGTGATGGAACTGCTGCGCGCGAACCTCACCGGCCTGGGCCTTCCCTTGCGCTCGCTGGAGATCGAATACGGCCCCAGCCAGTTCGAGCTGACCTTCGGGCCGATGGCCGGCCTGCTGGCCGCAGACACCATGGTGCTGTTGCGCAGCGCCATCAAGCAGGTGTGCCATCGTGCCGGCTACCACGCGACCTTCATGTGCCGGCCGCGGATTCCGAACGTGATGTCCAGCGGCTGGCACCTGCACCAGTCGCTGCGCGACAGCGGCGGCGCGAACGCCTTCATTCCGTCACGGGAGGGTCGCGACCTGAGCGACATCGGCCTGCATTACCTCGGCGGGCTCAAGCAACACGCCTGCGCCGCGGCCGCGCTGGCGAGCCCGACCATCAACGGGTATCGCCGCTACCGGCCGTTCTCGCTGGCGCCGGACCGCGCGATCTGGGCACGCGACAACCGCGGTGCGATGCTGCGCGTGCTCGGCGGCGTCGGCCAGGCGGCGACCCGGATCGAGAACCGGGTCGGCGAGCCGGCCGCCAATCCGTATCTTTACATGGCCTCGCAGGTGTTCTCCGGCCTCGACGGCATGCACAACAAGACCGATCCCGGTCCTTCGGCCGATGCGCCGTACGACACGCCGGCCGAGCAGTTGCCGCGTTCGCTCGGCGATGCGCTGGCCTGCCTGCGCGCCAGCGAGATGCTGAACCGGCAGATGGGCAAGGACTTCGTCCACTACCTGTGCCACATCAAGCAGGCCGAGATCGACCGCTTCAACCTGGAAGTCAGCGCGTGGGAACACCGCGAGTACTTCGACCTGTATTGAGTCCGATGCCCACGATCCACTACATCCTGAACGACGGCAGCCGCCAGAGCGTGGAGGCGAAACCCGGCTCCAGCGTGATGGAGAACGCCATCCACGGCAATGTCCGCGGCATCGATGCCGAATGCGGCGGTAGCTGTTCCTGCGCGACCTGCCATGTCTACGTCGACGCGGCCTTCGTCGACCGCCTGGTGCCGCCGGACGACCTGGAGGCCGAGATGCTCGACTTCGTGGCCAGCGAACGGCGTCCCGAGAGCCGGCTCAGCTGCCAGATCCCGATGACCGCGGCGCTCGACGGCCTCGTGGTGCGCATCCCCGAGAAGCAGTCCTGAGGCGGCGCACGCGGGCCGACGGAGCGTCGGCGCCCCGCGCCGCCGGGCCCGTCGATCCGGGGCCGCCGCGGCGCCCGGTCGGCTCAGCGCGCCGGGCGCAGCGCCACCGCTTCGATCTCCACCTTCACCGGCGCGATCAGGCCGGCGATCACGGTCGAGCGGGCGGGCGCGCTGGCTGCCGGGAACCGCCGGGCATAGGCCTCGTTGAAGCCGGCATAGTCCTGCCCGTCGACCAGCCAGACCGTGGTCTTGACGACGTCGGCCAGCGTGCAGTCGGCGCCGTGCAGGATGGCCTCGATCAGATCCAGCGTGTAGTGGGTCTGGCTGGCGATGTCCTCGCCGGCCGGCTGGCCGTCGCGCATCGGCACCTGGCCGGCGACGAAGACCAGCCGCTCGTCGACGAGCACCGCGGGCGAGATCGGCTGGACCTTGCCCGCGCGTTGCACGGGCGGGCCCAGATGGCGGATGCCGGTTGCTGGCATGCGCGGGTCAATCCACCTTGACGCCGGCGGTCTTGACGATGTTGGCCCACTTCTTGACCTCGTTTTCGATGAAAGCCTTGAACTCGCCGGCGCTGCTGCCGCCAAGCGTGAAGCCGCGCGAGCCGAAATACTCCTGGAACTCCGCACTCTTGAGCGCAGCGTTCACGTCCTGGTTGATCTTCTCGACGATGGCCGGTGGCGTGCCGGCCGGCGCGAACAGGCCTTGCCACGACAAGGCCTCGAAACCGGGGTAACCGCTTTCGGCCACCGTGGGCACGTTGGGGAACATCGGGTGGCGTTCCTTCGACGTCACGCCCAGGGCGACCAGCTTGCCGGCGGCCAGTTGCGGCGTCACGACCAGCACGTCGCCGAACATCAGGTCGATCTGTCCGCCCATGGTGTCGGCCAGCGCGCCGGCACTGCCACGGTACGGAATGTGCAGGAAGGAGGCTTTGGTCGCCAGCTTGAACATCTCTCCGGTCAGGTGCATCGAGGTGCCGTTGCCGGGGGAGCCATAACTCAGTGACGCGGGCTTGGCACGGGCGGCCGCCACCAGTTCCTGCAGGTTGTTCGCCGGCACCTTGGGGTTCTTGACGATCAGCAGCGGCGCGCTGACGACGATGGTGATCGGCGAGAAGCCCTTGACCATGTCGTAGGGCAGGTTGGGGTACAGAGAACCGGCGATGCCGTTGCTGCCGGTCACGCCCAGGAGCAGAGTGTGGCCATCGGGCTCCGACTTGGAGACATGGTCCGCGCCCACCGTGCCGCCGGCACCGGCGCGGTTCTCGACGATGACGGTCTGTTTCCACTTCTCGGACAAGCGGTCACTCAGCCGGCGCGCCAGCAGGTCGGTGCTGCCGCCGGGCGGGAAGGGCACCACGATGCGGACCGTCTTGGAGGGATAGGTCTGGGCCGCGGCCGGCGCGGCTGTCAGGGCGCCCAGTGACAAGGCGGCGATCGCGGTCAACGCCGTCAGGAAGCGGGGCAGGCCCCGGGTGGTGTGCGCTAGTGATTTCATGGCAGTTCGTGCTTTCAAGTGGTTCCAATGATGTGGAGCCCGGGTGGCACCGGAATCGCTTCCGGTGGGCCCCAGGCGCCGCCGCCGGCCGTTTCTATGACGAGCCTGTCTCCTTCGGACCAGTCGACCCGTGCCCGGGCGGGCAAGGTGTCGATGCGTCCATCGGATCTTTCGATGCGCGCGGCCGAAGGCGCGCCGTCGCCGCCTCCCTGGCTGCCGCGTGCACGGCTGACATGGCGTTCGCCCCGGTAGGAAACGCTGCCATGCCCCTCGAGCAACTGGTAGATGCGCCGCACGCCGTGGCCGCCGCTGTAGAGGCCGGCGCCGCCGGAGCCGTCGCGGATGGCATAACAGAGCACGCGCAGCGGCGCGTCGGATTCGATCACCTCGACCGGCGTGTTGCGGGCGTTGCCCACGTCGGTCGAGACGCCGCTGGCGCCGTGCGCCGTGGCGCTGGCGCCGGCGCCGCTGGCAATGATTTCGGTCAGCAGCCAGCGCCGGCCCTGGCGGTCGGTGCCGCTGAGCGAGAGCACCGTGGCCACACCGGCATTCGAGGCCAGCGGCGTGCGCGATGCGGCCAGCGACCAGGCACCGAGCATCGCGTTGCAGGCCAGCTTGACCGTGGCAGTGCGGGCGTTCACGGCCGCGGGCAGGCGGGGATGGACCACGCTGCCCTCGGGCAGGATCCAGCGCGCCGGTGCCAGGCAGCCCGCGTTGTTCGGCGCCTGCGGCGCCAGGGTGCGCATGAAGAACAGGATCGCCGCCATCATGCTCGAGGGCGAGGCGTTCACCGGTCCGCGTGTCTGCGGCGACGATCCGCTGAAGTCGATCGTCAGGCGGTCGTCCTGCTTGTGCAGGCTGACCGCGATGCGCACCGGTTTGTCGTCGACGCCGTCGCCGTCGAGCTGGTCTTCCCAGCGCCAGTGCCCGTCGGGTGCGTGCCGCAAGGCCTCGCGCGTGATCCGTTCGGACTGCGCCAGCAAGGCTTCGCAGATGCCATGGAAGCCGTCGCCGGTGCGCGCGCGCAAGCCGACGGTCTCGCTCGCGCCCTGGGTCACGGCCGACCATTGGGCCGCGAGGTCGCCCATCAGGTTGTCCGGCGTGCGGCTGTTGGCGCACAACAGCCGCTCGATGCCGGCATCGGCCTGGCCCGCGCTGCGCCAGCGCAACGGCGGGATCCGCAGTCCTTCCTGGAAGATGTCGGTCGCATTCGGCGGTATCGATCCGGCGGTCATGCCGCCCACGTCCTGGTGGTGCAAGATGGTGGCGGCCAGCGCGATCGGCTGGCCTTCGTGCATCACCGGTCGCACCACGACCAGGTCGGGCAGGTGGGTGCCGCCCGACCACGGGTCGTTCATCAGGTAGGCGTCGCCGTCGGCCATCTGCGCCGGCGCGAACTGCCGCAACACGCCCGCCACCGCGGGAATCAGCGAGCCGAGCAGCAGTGGCAGGGAGCGCGCCTGCGCCAGCAGGCGGCCATCGGGCAGGAACAGCGCCGCCGCGCAGTCGCCCCCTTCGCGTGCGATCGACGAATAGGCGGCCCGCATCATGCGGCCTTGCATGCGGTCGACGATGCCTTGCAGCGCGAGCCGCACCGGCTCCATCCGGACCAGTTGTTCAGACATGTGATGCCTCGTCGTCGTGCAGCCGGCTCAGCAGCAGTGAGCCGTCGGGCTGGGCTTGCCAGCACCAGCCGGCGGGCACCCACACGGTGGTGGTGGCGGCGAACAGCGCCTGCGGGCCCGCGCCGCGGTCGGCATGTCCGGCCAGCAGTCCGGCGCCGGCCTGCAGGTGCCGGGCTTCGGCGCCCGGCGCCGGCACAGCGCGCTGGAACACGCCGCGCAGCAGGCCGACCTGCGCCTCGAAACGTTCCGGCATCTGGCCGCGCAAGGCCTGGTATCGCTCGGCGAAACGCGCCTGCAGCGTGTGCAGGTCCTCGCCCGGCCACCAGCGCACCTCCACCGGGCTGCCCTGGCCGGCGAGCAGAATCTCCAGGCTCCAGTGTTGTGCCATGTCCGCGATGTCGTCGGGCAGCAGTGCCATGCGCAGGTCCTGCAGTGCCGCCAGGCCGTGGTCCGTCAGCTTCAGCCGGCACGCGGATTCCACCGTGCGTGTCGGCGCGGCCGCCAGCAGGCCCAGCGCGGCGACCACGCCCGCATGGGCGATCACGCGCACCCGGCGCACGCCGGCGAGTTCCGCCACTTCGGCCACGTGCTGGGCGCCGCCGCCACCGGCGGCCACCAGCAGGCAATCTGCGGGATGCAGGTCGCGCTGGAACGCACGGGTCTTGAGGCTTTCGGCCATGGCCGTGGCCGCGGTGGCCACGATGGCTCGCGCCGCTTCGATGACCGGAATGCCCAGGGCTTGCCCGACATCGCGTTCCACCGCGGCCCGGGCCTGGTCGTGGTCGAGGGTCACGCCGCCGGCCAGGTGGCGTGGCAGGCGGTCGAGCAGCAGCAGGGCGTCCGTCAAGGTGGCGTTCACGCCGCCGCGTCCGTAGGCGGCGGGGCCGGGCGAGGCGCCTTGCGAGCGCGGGCCCAGGCGCAGGCCGCCCCCGGCATTGACGCTGGCCAGGCTGCCGCCGCCGATCGGCAGCGACTCCACGTCAGCGCAGCGCAATCGCAAGCGCAGGTCGCCACACAGCAGCGTGTCGGTGAACAATGGCTGGCCGGCCTCCAGCAGGCCGATGTCGGTGCTGGTGCCGCCCACGTCCAGTGTCATCACGACCCGGGACGCGTCGTCCGCGGGCAGGCTGGCGGCCACACCTTGCAGCGCCGCGCACGGGCCGGACATGGCCAGTGCGACCGGGCGTTGCAGTGCCTGGCGCCAGTCGGCAATGCCGCCTTCGGAGCGCATCAGCGACGGGTCGGGCAGGCCTTGCGCTGCGAAGGCCTCATGCAGCGCATGCAGGTAACGCTGCACCATCGGCTTGCTGTAGGCGTCGAAGGCGGTGACCAGGAAACGTTCGAACTCGCGCGGCTTGGGGTCGACCTCGCTGGACAGCGACACCATCAGCGCGGGTTGTGCGTCCAGCAACCAGCGGCGGACCTGCTGCTCGTGTCGGGGCGACACATGCGAGAACAGCAGGCACACGGCCACCGCCGACAGTCCGCGTGCGGCCAGTTCGTGGGCCAGCGCCGTGACCTGCTCGCGGTCGGGTGGTTGCACCTCGCGCCCCGCGGCGTCCAGCCGGCCGGCAATCTCGAATCGCAACTCGGCCGGAAACAACCGGCGTTCCGGTGTCGGGGGCGCTACGGCGGCGCGGTACAGGTCGTGCCGGTCCTGCCGGGCCAACGCCAGCACGTCGCGCATGCCGGTGTTGGTCAGCACCGCCACCGGTCCGTCGGTCTGTTCAAGCAGCAAGTTGGTGACCACGGTGGAACCATGCACGATACGCGCCACCTGCGTGGCCGCGATGCCGGCGTGGGCCAGCATCTGCCCGAGCGCCTGCACGATCGGCTCCACCATGCGGCCCGCCTCGCGCGGATGCTTGAGGCTGCGCAGTTCGCCGTCCGACGATAGGGCGACCACGTCGATGAAGGTGCCGCCCATGTCGATGCCGATGGCCCAGCGTGTCGTCATGCGGCGCGTCAGTGAAAGCGGGCCGCGCGAAACGGTGCCAGGTCGACCTGGGTCGGACGGCCCGCGACCAGGTGGGCCAGTTCGCGTCCGGTCGTGGCGCCCATGCACATGCCCATGTGGCCATGACCGAACGCCAGCCAGGCGTTGTCGGCGTTGCGCGAACGGTCGATCACCGGCAGGCTGTCGGGCATGCAGGGACGGTGGCCCATCCATTGCGTGACGTCGGCGGTGTCCAGATGCGGGAACAATTGCCGGCCCTGGCGCAGCAGGGCCTGCGCGCGTTCGTAGTTCGGGGGCGGGTTCAGGCCGGCGAATTCGACCGTGCCGGCCAGGCGCAGGCCCATGGCCATCGGATTGACCATGAGATTGTTTTCCGACGCCATGACGGTATGGCGCAACTGCAGGTTGGAGCTGCGTACGGTCACGTGGTAGCCGCGTTGCGATTCCAGTGGCAACCGGTTCCCCAGCTGCGTGGCCAGCGCGCCCGACCATGCACCGGCGGCGATCACGACTCCGTCGACGGCCAGCGGTTCGCCTTGGTCCATCCGCAAACCGGTGACGCGGCGGCCTTGCCGTTCGAACCCGACGACCGTGCGCCGGTCGTGGTGCGCGCCGTCACGCAGGCTTTGCCGGCACAAGGCCTGTACCAGCTGCGACGGGTCCAGCGTCGAGCCGTTGTCGGGCGCCAGGATGCCGAAGCGGAACCGGCCCTTGAGGTCGGGCTCCAGGGTCTCGAGTTCTTCGCGGTCGACGTCGATCAGGTTGACGCCGAGCGAGCGCCGCAGGTCCATGCCCCATTTCCACTGTGCCGCGGCCTCGCGCGAGGAATACACATACAGGCAGCCGGAACGCTGCACCAGCGACTGGGCCTGTGCGTGTTCCAGCAGCGGCTCGTAACACTCGAAGATCGGGCGCAACAGCGTGACCAGCGAGCTGGCGATACGCGTGACCTCCTTCGGCGTCGAGTGCCGCAACATGCGCACCAGCCAGGGTAGGACCCGCGGCAGGTAGCTGGTGCGGATCGTCAGCGGCCCCAGCGGGTCGAGCAGCCAGCTGGGTACTTTGCGCCACATGTTGGGCATGCCCACCGGCAGGCAGGCGCTCGGCGACAAGGAGCCGGCGTTGCCGAAGGAGCAGGCCTGGCCCGGCTCCAGCGGGTCCACGAAGGTGATCTGGTGGCCGTCGCGTTGCAGCCAGGCGGCGCTGCATGCGCCGACGATTCCGGTTCCCACTACGGCAATGTGCATGAAATCAAGAGGTATTCGGTGTCGGTTTCGGAGCGATCGAGGCATTCTAGGAATCGACTCCAGTATCAGACAAGCGAATTCTTTTGATGTTCCCATCATAGAATCTGATGATGGTGCAGGTGCCGTCTGCCATGCCGCCTGCGCGAACCCGATTGGTGCACCATGAATATCAGCTTGAGACAGATGCGGGCGTTCGCCGCAGTCACCCAATACGGCAGCTTCACGGGTGCGGCACGCCAGCTCAGCCTGACGCAGTCCGCGGTCAGCATGCTGGTGCAGCAACTCGAGCAGGAGCTGCGGCTGCAGTTGTTCGATCGCAGCCGCACCGCGATCACGCTGACCGAAGCCGGCAAGAACCTGCTACCGCGGGCACAGCGCATCCTCGAGGACGTGCGACAGGTGGTGGAAGGGGCCTCGGAGATCCGTGCATTGCGCCGCGGCTTCCTGCGCGTGACGACGTCGCAGATGATGGCCTGTACCTGGGTTGCATCGGTGCTCAACGACTTCGGCCAGCAGCATCCCGATATCAGCATCCGCCTGAAGGACGTGGTGGCCGACGACGTGGTGGACACCGTGCGCCACGGGGCGGTGGAACTGGGCGTCGGCCCCGAGCGCCCGGTCAGCGACGACGTCTCGCGCACCTTCCTGATGCATGTGCCGTTTCGCCTCGTCTGTGCGCCGGGGCATCCGGCCTACGACAAGTCCAGCGTTGCCTGGAAGGACCTGCGCCGCGAGCGCTGGATCAGTTACTCCAACGAGTTCACGCGTTACCTGGACCGTTGCCTGCAGGCGCATGGCCACGATCTGCCGTTCCATACCGTCAGCGACGTCGGTTACCTCACGACGGCCATGGCGCTGGCCCGCCACGGCACGGGGGTGCTGATCGCGCCCGACTATGCGAGCGCATTTGCCGAGAATTTCGGTGTGCGCTTCGTGCCGCTGCGGGCACCGGCGATCCGGCGCGAATATTTTGTCTATCAGCGCAAGGGCCAGTCGCTGGCACCGGCGGCGGAGGTCTTCCTGGAGATGTTGCGCAGGAAAGGCAAGGCATCGGCGCGCACCAGTGGCGATGCCGTGGCGGCCTGAACCTCGCTTGCCCGAATGCCCGCGGCGATCGCCGATCAGAGCGACCCGAACGCCTTCGTGAAGAAGTCGTCGGTGCCGAAATTGCCCGACTTGAGCGTGATGTGCACGGGGCCTGCCGGCGTGTGTGCATGGCACCACGGCACGCCCGGGTCGATCTGCGGTCCGATCTGCATCTGCGTGATCTCCAGCGCCTGTACACAGGCGCCCGAGGTCTCGCCACCGGCGACGACCAGTTGCCGCACGCCCCGTTCGACCAGCCCGCGTGCGATCGCGGCGATGGCGCGTTCGACCATGGCGCCGGCTTCTGCGACACCGAGCTGAGATTGCACCGTCTTCACGGAACCGGCCTCGGCGGTCGAATAGACCAGTACCGGCCCGTCCGCGAGCCGCTGCTCCGCCCAGGCCAGGGCCGTGGCCACGACGTCCTCGCCAGACGCGAGCTGTATCGGATCGATGGCCATCGCCGGTCGGCCGGTGGCCTTGAACGCCGCCACCTGGCGGTTCGTCGCCAGCGAGCAACTGCCCGACACGATGGCCTGGCGGCCGGTGGCGGCGGGCAGGGCGCTGGCCTGTGACGAGGGGCGGATGCCGAAGTTCTGCGGCAAGCCGATGGCGACGCCCGAACCCGCGGTGACCAGCGGCAAGTCCTTCAGCGCGGGGCCCAGGCGCAGCAGGTCGTCGTTGGTCACGGCATCGACGATGGCCACGCCCACGCCTTGCGAGCGCAGTTCGGCCATGCGTTGCTGCACGGCCGGTGCGTCGCGCGCCACCACGCTGTAGTCGATCAAGCCGACCGGACGCCGGGTCTGGGCCTGCATGACCCGTACCAGGTTCGGGTCGGTCATCGGGGTCAGCGGATGGTTCTGCATGCCGCTCTCATTGAGCAGCGTGTCTCCGACGAACAGGTAGCCCTTGAACACGCTGCGCTTGTTGTCGGGAAAGGCGGGCGTGGCGATCGTGAAGTCGGTGCCCAGCGCGTCCATCAGCGCCTCGGTCACCGGGCCGATATTGCCGTCGGCCGTGCTGTCGAAGGTCGAGCAGTACTTGAAGTAGATCTGGCGGGCGCCCTGGGCCTGCAGCCAGCGCAGGGCCTGCAACGACTGCGCCACCGCGTCGGCGGAGGCGATGGTGCGCGACTTGAGCGCCACGACGACGGCCTGCACGTCGGCGTCGAGCGCAGCCTGCGGCACGCCGATGGTCTGCGCCGTGCGCATGCCGGCGCGCACGAGGTTGTTGGCAAGATCGGTGGCACCGGTGAAATCGTCGGCGATACAGCCCAGCAAGATGGAGGCCATGGTGGTTGTGGTTCGGGTGGTGGGGTTGGAGAAACGGAACGCCGGCTCAATCGGCGGATCCGGCCTGGGGCAGGTCGATGCCCGGGAAAATCTTGATCACCGCACTGTCGTCCTCGCGCCCGTGGCCGGAGGTGGACGCCTGCATGAACATCTGGTGTGCAGTGGACGACAGCGGCAACGGGAACTTGCTGGCGCGGGCCATGTCGAGCACCAGACCGAGGTCCTTGACGAAGATGTCGACGGCCGACAGCGGGGTGTAGTCCGCCGCCAGTACATGGGCCATGCGGTTCTCGAACATCCAGCTGTTGCCGGCGCTGTGCGTGATGACCTCGTACAACGCGGCGGGATCGACCCCTTCGCGCAGGCCCAGTGCCATGGCTTCGGCCGCCGCGGCGATATGCACGCCAGCGAGCAACTGGTTGATGATCTTGACCTTGCTGCCGGCACCGGCGCTGTCGCCGAGCTTGTAGACCTTGCCGGCCATGGCCTGCAGCACCGGTTCGGCCTTGGCATAGGCCGCCGGCGTACCGGCCGTCATCATCGTCATCTCGCCGCTGGCGGCCTTGGCAGCGCCACCGGAGATCGGCGCATCGAGGTACAGCAGGCCCTGGTCGGCCAGGCGTTGTTCCAGAGCGACCGACCAGTTCGGATCGACGGTAGAGCACATCACGAAGACGGAGCCCGGCTTCATGGTGGCCGCACAACCGTGGGCACCGAACAGCACCTGTTCGGTCTGCTGGGCGTTCACCACCACCGACACGACGACATCGCAGGCCAAAGCCAGTTCGGCCGGGGACGCGCAAGCCACGCCGCCGTCGCGCGCAAACGCCTGGGTTGCTTCGGACCGCACATCGTGGACGTGGACCGTGTATCCGGCACGTCGCAGGGATTGCGCCACGCCATGACCCATTGCGCCCAGGCCGATCACTCCTGCTACTGTCGTCATTCGTATCTCCTCTGTCTGTGCGCGACGTTGCTGCGTGCCTGCAGCCGTCACGCGGTCGCACGACGCGGTTTGCCATCGGCCCGGTGCAGTCGGCGGATTGTCGCTCAGCCCGCGACCGCGACTGCACGCCTGGTTACCACGGGGTTACGCGTTGCGCCCGGCGCGCAACATGAATACACCGGCCACCACCATCAGCACGATGCCCGACCAGGCCAGCGCATTGGGTACGTCACCCCATATCAGCCAGCCCAATGCCAGCGCATAGATCAGCGCGGTGTACCGAAACGGCGCGACCAGACTGAGCTCGCCGGTACGCATGCCGACGATCACCAGGTAATACGCGCTGCTCAGGAACACGCTGGCACCGGCGAGCAGCGCGAGCTGGGACCCATCGACCGGCTGCCAACCCTGCATCAGGCTCCAGGGGCCTGTCAGCAGCAGCACCGCGATCGACGTGGTCAGCGTGATCAGGATGGACGGCACGGTCAGCGCGATCCGGCGCGTGATCAGGTCACGACCGGTATGCAGCAAGGTGGCGAACAGGCACATCAGGCTCCAGGCATTGAACGCCTCGGCGGCCGGTTGCACGATCAGCAGCACGCCGACGAAGCCCCCGGCGATGGCCAGCCAGCGTGCCGGCCCCACCCGTTCACGCCATACGATGGCCGCGTAGACCGCGATGAACATCGGCGAGGCCATGTTGATGGCCGACGCATTGCCGATCGGCAGGTGGAACAGGGAGGTCAGGTAGGCCATGGTGGCCAGGGCGTCGAGCGCCGCGCGCAGCAGTACCGGGCGTTGCGTCAGTTGCGTCCAGGCGCCGTCGCGCAGCAGGGTGCCGGGTCGCAGCGCGCCCATGGCGACGGCGGCGGCCAGCAGCAAGGCCGTCGCAAACAGCCCCCGGATGAAGATCAGCTGCGCCGCCGGCAGCGTTGCACTGACGTATTTGACGAGCGCATCGTTGGCGATGAACAGGCCCATGGCCAGCGACATGGCGACGATGCCTTTGCGGTTGTCGATGTCGGTGGATGCGGGCATGGCCTGCGATGGTAGCGCCTGCCCGTCGATCGAAGCCCTGTCCGGCGTGCGACGCGGCGCGTGGTCATGCGCGCATACCATCGTCGTCATGCAGACACCACCGAGCCGACACCTGGCCTTGCATGGCAGCACGAACTTCCGCGACCTGGGCGGTTACGCCGGCCGCGATGGCCGCAGCGTGCGCTGGCGCCGCCTGTTCCGCTCCGACCATCTGGGCGCCTTGTCCGCATCGGACATTGCCACCTTGTCGGCACTGGGACTGGCGCGGGTCTGCGATTTCCGCGGCGCCCAGGAACGCACCGCCCAGCCCTGCGTCCTGCCGGGCGTGACCGTGATCGCGTTGCCGATCGAGCCCACGGTGGTGCAGGGCCTGCAGTCGATGCTGGCTGCCGGCCAGGCGTTGACCGTGCAGGCGACGACCGCATTGATGGAGCAGACCTATCGTGATTTCGCGCACGACAACAGTGCGCGTTTCGCCGAGCTGTTCGATCACCTGCTGCACGATGACACGCCGCTGGTGTTCCATTGCACCGCGGGCAAGGACCGTACCGGCTTTGCGGCAGCCCTGATCCTCTCTGCGCTGGGCGTGCCGCGTCCGGTCATCGAGCAGGACTATCTGCTGACCAACACGCATTACCGGCAGCCACACGTGGCGTCAAGCATGGCGCCGCAGGAAGTGCTGGATGTGTTGTGGAAGGTGCAGCCGGGTTTTCTGGCGGCAGCATTGCGAGTCGTGGATGCGGACTACGGCGGCATGGAGGCCTACCTGGAAAAGGCGATCGGTCTTGCCGCGCCCGCTCGCTCTCGCCTGGAGCAGTTGTACCTGGTGCGTTGACGGCGACGCGACCCGCGGGCCGCACAAGCGGACGCGCCAGCATTCACGGCGTGCTGACCGCCTGCCAGAATGCTTCGGCCGCGTCGTTCTGATCCGCGCGGCGACGGAACAGCCGCACGTCGAGTGCGACGTGCCACTGCGGCTCGCCGGCCAGCTGCAGCCGTCCGTCCTGCAGTTCCCGGTCGACCAGGCTGCGTGGCAGCCATGCGACGCCACGGCCCTCCAGCACCATGGTCTTGAGCAGTTCCGCATGGTGGGCGGTGAACACGGTGTGGTGTTGCTGGAATGCCGCCGGCAGCAGGCTGCGCATGATGCGGCCCAAGCCGGACGCTTCGCTGTACGCCAGCACCGGTACCTCCGCAGGGGTCGCGATGCCGATCTTCCATCGCGGCCCCTGCGTCGGCTGGCTCGCCGCAACCGGCATCAACACGTCGTCGCCGATGCGGGTCGAGACGAACCGGGTTTCATCGAGCCGGTTCGGCACGTCGGGATGGCCGTGGCACAGCAGAAACTGCACCTTGCGTTGCAGCATCAGTTCCTCGCAGGCGGCCATGTTGTCGGACACCACGTCGATCGGTCCCAATGCCAGCTGCGTTTCGATGCCGGCAAGCCAGGTCGGGAAATAACGCAGCGACAACACGTGCGTGGCGGCGAAACGCAGGCTTTGCGCCGCCAGCGCGTCGAGCGCGCATGCCGCACGGCGCGCCGCCAGCAGATCGTCCAGCAAGGCTTGTGCCGCGGGCCGGAACCGCTTGCCGGCAGGGGTCAGTGAAACCGGGTACGCACTGCGATCGACCAGTGCCACTCCCACCCATTCCTCCAGCGACTTGATGTGCCGGCTCAATGCCGGTTGCGCGATGCCGCGCAACTCGGCCGCGCGCGAAAAATTGCCGCAATCGGCCAGCGCCAGGAAGTCTTCCAGCCAGGCGAGGTCGAGCGGACGATTCCCGGGGCCCATGGGTGAATAGTTGTATGCGATTCGAGTATTGGACGCGATGGTGTCGGCCGATGGATGATGCGGCTTTTCGACCACAGGAACCCGAAGACCACCATGCCACAGACGATCGATTATCAAGGGATTGTTCCCGCCATTGCCGGGCCGTCCACCGAGGATGGCCGGCGCGCGTCCTGGCCGGCTGGTGGGGCCGCCGCCAGCAACCGGCACCGCCATGCCGGCCGCCCGCGTGCGTTCGGGTGCTGTCTGATTCGCGACCGCCGCCGATCGGGTGCTGTGTTGCTGCCACTGTGAGGAACCCAGCCATGAAGATTGTCGACATCGTCGAATCCACCCGTCCCATCAGCTCCAACATCCGCAACGCGTTCATCGATTTCTCGAAGATGACGTTGAGCCTGGTCGCCGTCGTCACCGACGTCGTGCGCGACGGCCGGCCGGTGATCGGTTACGGCTTCAACTCGAACGGTCGTTACGGCCAGGGCGCGTTGATCCGCGAGCGTTTCCGCCCGCGCGTGCTGGAGGCCGATCCCGCCAGCCTGCGCGACGACGCTGGCGACAACCTCGACCCGCACAAGGTCTGGGCCTGCATGATGCACAACGAAAAACCCGGTGGCCACGGCGAACGGTCGGTGGCCGTGGGCACGATCGACATGGCGGTGTGGGATGCGGTGGCCAAGATCGCCGGCCAGCCGCTGCACGAGATGCTGGCGCAGCGCTACGGTAACGGCACGGCGAATCCGCGTGTCTTCGTATATGCGGCCGGCGGTTATTACCACCCCGGCAAGGGCCTGGACGGTCTGCGTACCGAGATGGCGGGTTACCTCGAGCGCGGCTATTCCGTGGTCAAGATGAAGATCGGCGGCGCGCCGCTGGTGCAGGACATCGAACGCATCGAAGCCGTGCTGGCGATGCTGCAGCCGGGCCAGCAACTGGCGGTGGACGCGAACGGCCGCTTCGACCTGCCGACGGCGTTGGCGTACGGCAAGGCCTTGTCCGACTACCCGCTGTTCTGGTACGAGGAGGCGGGTGATCCGCTGGATTATGAACTGCAGGCGCGCCTGGGCGAGGCCTATGCCGGGCCATTGGCCACCGGCGAGAACCTGTTCTCGATGCAGGACGCACGCAACCTGATCCGCCACGGCGGCATGCGGCCGGACCGCGACTGGCTGCAGTTCGACTGCGCGCTGAGTTACGGCCTGGTCGAATACCTGCGCACACTGGACATGCTCAAGCACTACGGCTGGTCGCCGAGCCGCTGCATTCCGCACGGCGGCCACCAGATGTCGCTGGCGATCGCCGCCGGGCTGGGGCTGGGTGGCAACGAGTCGTATCCGGATCTGTTCCAGCCGTACGGCGGCTTCCCGGATGGCGTGAAGGTCGACAACGGTTATGTGACGCTGCCGGCGCTGCCGGGTATCGGGTTCGAGGGCAAGGCGGATCTGATCGCCGAGATGCATGCGTTGGCTCGCTGAGGTGGAGCCCGTCGGCAGCGGGGACACGGAAAAAAGCCGCTGACCCCGACCGGGGCAGCGGCTTTCTGCCGGGCACGATGCGTCGGCTTACAGGCTGTCGGTAAAACTGCGCAGCTTGTCCGAGCGACTCGGGTGCTTGAGCTTGCGCAGCGCCTTGGCCTCGATCTGGCGGATGCGTTCACGCGTCACGTCGAACTGCTTGCCGACTTCTTCCAGCGTGTGGTCGCTGGTCATCTCGATGCCGAAACGCATGCGCAGCACCTTGGCCTCGCGCGGCGTCAGGCTGTCCAGGATGTCCTTGACCACGTCGCGCAGACCGGCCTGCATGGCAGCGTCCATCGGAGCCGTGTTGGCGCTGTCCTCGATGAAGTCGCCCAGGTGGGAATCGTCGTCGTCGCCGATGGGGGTTTCCATCGAGATCGGCTCCTTGGCGATCTTCATGATCTTGCGGATCTTGTCTTCCGGGATCTCCATGCGTTCGGCGAGCACGCTGGCGTCGGGCTCGAAACCGAACTCCTGCAGGTGCTGGCGGCTGATGCGGTTCATCTTGTTGATGGTCTCGATCATGTGCACCGGGATGCGGATCGTGCGCGCCTGGTCGGCGATCGAGCGCGTGATCGCCTGGCGGATCCACCATGTCGCGTAGGTCGAGAACTTGTAGCCGCGCCGGTATTCGAACTTGTCGACTGCCTTCATCAGACCGATGTTGCCTTCCTGGATCAGGTCGAGGAACTGCAGGCCGCGGTTGGTGTATTTCTTGGCGATCGAGATCACCAGGCGCAGATTGGCCTCGATCATCTCCTTCTTGGCGCTGCGCGAGTTGGACTCGCCTTCGTTCATGCGCTTGTTGATGTCCTTGAGCTGCCATAGCGGCACCACGACCTGGGCCTGGATGTCCATCAGCTTTTGCTGCAGGTCCTGCACCGGCGGGATGTTGCGTTCCATGATCGCCGACCACGGCTTGCCGGCGGCGGCCTGCTTCTCGATCCACTTGAGGTTGAGCAGGTTGCTCGGCACGCTGTTGCCGTGCTTGTCCTTGCCGCTGAAGTCGGCAATGAACTGTTCCTGCGGATAACCGCACTTGTCCACGATGATGCGGCGCATCTCGCGTTCCTTCTTGCGCACGTCATCGACCTGGCCGCGCACCATGTCGCACAACTTCTCGATCGCCTTGGCGGTGAAACGGATCGACATCAGCTCTTCGCTGAGTGTCTTTTGCGCCTTCATGTAGGCAGGCGTGCCGTAACCTTCCTTGTCGTAGATCTTGTGGATCTTCTCGAACAGTTCGCGCAGGCGGTCGAAGCGGCTCAGCGCCTCGCGCTTGAGTTCCTCGAGTTTCTTGGTCAGCGCCTTGGAGCCGCCCTTGCCGTCGTCGTCGTCCTCTTCGTCGAATTCGTCGAAGTCTTCCTCGGCCACGTAGTCGTCGGCCTCGTTGGGGTCGGTGAAGCCGTCGACGATGGTGGTGATGACGACCTTGCCTTCGCGGATTTCCTCGCCCAGGCGCAGGATCTCGGCAATGGTGGCCGGCGAGGCGGAGATCGCCTCCATCATGTCCATCAGACCACCCTCGATACGCTTGGCGATCTCGATCTCGCCCTCGCGGGTGAGCAGTTCGACCGTGCCCATCTCGCGCATGTACATGCGTACCGGGTCGGTGGTGCGGCCGAATTCGCTGTCCACCGTGGACAAGGCGGCTTCGGCTTCTTCCTCGGCTTCTTCCTCGGTGGTCGAGCCGCTGGTGTTGTTGAGCAGCAGCGTCTCGGCGTCGGGGGTCTGTTCGTAGACCGCCACGCCCATGTCGTTGAGCATGGAGATCACGACTTCCATGGTCTCGGCGTCGACCAGCTTGTCGGGCAGGTGGTCGGAGATCTCGCCATGGGTCAGGTAGCCGCGCGTCTTGCCGAGCTTGAGCAGGGCCTTGAGCTGCAGCCGGCGCTTGATCAGGTCTTCCTCGGAGAGCACGGTCTCGTCGAGGCCGAACTCCTTCATCAAGGCGCGTTCCTTCGCCTTGCTGATCTTCATGCGCAGCGGCTTGACCTTCTCCGCGGGGCCGGTGGAGGCCTCCACCTGCTCTTCGGGCTCGTCGTCGATGATGTCGTCGTTGTCGCCGTCATCGTCGATCAGGCTGCCCTTGGGCTTGGGCCCGCGCTTGGCGCCGGTCCGCGCTGGCACGCCGGGCTTGGCCGAAGCGGCCTTGGGCGGCCGGCCGGGTTTCTTCTTGGCGACCGGCTCGGCCGTGGCCGTGGCCTTGGTGGGATCGGCCGCAAGTGCAGCGGCTTTCTTGTCCTTGGCAGTGGTCGGGGATGCGGTCTTGGATGCTGGCACGGGCGAGGCTTTCTTCGTAGTCGGGGTGGCAGTCTTGGCTGCTGTCGCGGCCTTTGCAGGCACCTTGGCGGCCGATTTCGCGGCTACCTTGGATTTGCCAGCGGCAACACGTTTGTCAACGGGCGATACAGACTTCGGCGACTTTTGAGCAGGCATGTACAACCTCAAGGCATCAAAAAAACAAAGAAGACCGGCGCCCGGGCACGGCGCGCAGACGGTGGTGGAGCAGACAAGGTCGAACCCGGCAAGATGGATGGGCGATCATTTGGTGTGCAGTCCTTGCGGTTGGTTGGCCGGTCGTGAACGTCGTCATCGGTTGGCCGGGCCCGGAGGTGCTGCTGTCGCTCTTGCGCGGAAAACGGTGGATTATACCGTGCAAGCCGTCGGAAGTGAATGTTTCTGCGGCTTTTGGCCCTGTTTGATCAAGGGGCGGAGGGTGTCGTCGACCCCCTCACGGAGCCGGGGCATCGGACGATTCGAGCCCGAGCCGGCGGGCCTGCAACTCGCGATAACGGGCCAGCGCAGCGGGGTCGCTGGCGGCGGCTTCGATGGCCAGTGTCTCCTGCGACTTGAGGTGTTCGATCAGCATGCGGCGCAGCAGGTTGCGCAATTCGTCGACCGCATCCTTCTGGTCGTCGATGGATGCCAGCTGCGGATCGGCCATGACGCGCAGGGCCAGTTCCTCGCAGGCATGGTCGCGCAAACCCTCGCGCAGCGCACCCCAGGGTTGCGGTCCGTGTTCGTGCAAGGCATGTTCGAGCCAGACGAACAGCGGTCCGTGGGGCGCCGGCAGCTGGCACAACATCGCATGATCCTCGGCCGAGAACAGGTCCCAGGCCGCCAGGTGGCCGAGCAGGACGCGCGCGGCGTGGTCGGCCCGGCTGGCGGGCATCACCCGCCCGGGCGGACGGGGCAAGGACGGCGCCCGGTTCCAGCGCCCCCGCGGCCGATGGCCGGTGCTGCCATCGTGGCCGTCTGCGGACGGTGTTCGTGTGTCCCGCGTCGGCGCGGGGGCCGCCGGTGCGGCGGCGGGCCCCCATAACTCGGTCAGCTCGCGCGACGGCAGCTGCACCTGGGCCGCGATCTCGCCCAGCAACTGGCGCTTCAATGCGCCATCCGGCAAGGCGTTCCACAAGGGCCGCGCATTGCTCGCCATCAGCGAGCGGCCCTCGGCCGTCAGCAGGTCGCAGCCGTCGCGGGCGGCGTCGATCAGGAAGCGGCTCAGCGGCACGGCGTCGGCGATGCAGCGGGCAAACCCGTCCTTGCCATGGGCCCGGATGAAGCTGTCCGGGTCGTGCTCGGGCGGCAGGAACAGGAACTTGACGTTGCGTGTGTCGCCGGCATGGGGCAGGGCCGCCTCCAGCGCCTTGCGCGCGGCGCGCCGGCCGGCCGCGTCACCGTCGAAGCTGAACACCACGGCGTCGGTGAAGCGGAACAGCTTCTGTACATGGTCGGCCGTGCAGGCCGTGCCCAGCGTGGCCACCGCGTTCGGGAATCCGAGCTG
Organism: Comamonadaceae bacterium G21597-S1; assembly: GCA_027214345.1. Lineage (GTDB taxonomy): Bacteria > Pseudomonadota > Gammaproteobacteria > Burkholderiales > Burkholderiaceae_C > CAISIP01. The sequence goes on along the minus strand of JAPWHR010000001.1, from coordinate 319,526 downwards.
GGCCAGTGCCACCACGTCCATGTAACCCTCGGTCACGAGTGCGAAACCCTGTTCGCGCAACGCGGTGCGGGCCTCGAACAGGCCGTACAACTCGCGGCCCTTGTGGAACACCGGGGTTTCCGGCGAATTGAGGTACTTGGGTTTCTCGTCGCCCAGCACCCGGCCACCGAAGCCGATGCATTCGCCCTTGACATTGCGGATCGGGAACATCAGCCGGTCGCGGAAGCGGTCCCAGCGTTTTTTTTCCTCGCCGCCGTTATCGTCCTCGCCCAGGATGACCAGCCCACTCTCGACCAGCAGCGGATCCTCGTAGCTGGGGAACACGCTGGCCAGGCTGCGCCAGCCTTGCGGCGCATAACCCAGGCCGAAGCGACGCGCGATCTCCCCGCTCAGGCCGCGTCGCTTGCAGTAGTCGATGGCCCGGCTGGCATCCTTGAGATGCTTGCGATACGCCTCGCCCGCCTTCTCCAGTACATCGGTCAGCGTGTTCTGTTTCTGGCGCTGCTCGGCCGCGCGGGCCCGCTGCTCGGGCGAGAGGTCCTCCTCGGGCACCTGCATGCCGTACTGGCCCGCCAGTTCCTTGACCGCGTCGATGAACCCCATGCCGGTGTGGTCCATCAGAAATCCGATGGCATTGCCGTTCTTGCCGCAGCCGAAGCAGTGGTAGAACTGCTTGGTCGGACTGACCGTGAACGATGGCGATTTCTCGGAGTGGAAGGGGCACAGGCCGGAGAAATTGGCGCCGGTCTTCTTCAGCTGCACATAACGGCCGACGATCTCCACCACGTCGGCGCGTGCAACGAGTTCCTGGATGAATGACTGGGGTATGGCCACGGGGCTATTGTCGCCGCCCCGGGCGTGCGCGCCCCGGCCAGCGCGGGCTCAGAGCGGCGCCGGGAACGCGCTTGCGTACTTGTCGCAGAACGGCTGCAGCATCGGGGCGATGCTGGGGTGCAGCGCAACACCTTCGGCCTGTTGTGTCGTGCGCCGCGCCATGCCGCCTTGGCCCGGCAACCGTACCGCGGGCCGACCCGGCACCGGCGGGTTGCGCGTGCAGGCATCGGCCAGCCAGTCCATCTGGCGCAGGAACGCGGAGGGGCCGCCATACGCATCGGGGTCGTGCAGTGTCACGTGCACCGTTGCTCCCCAGCCTTCGGCCGCGTCGGCCCGGCCGTGGCCGGCCAGGCCGGCGGTCAACGCCTCGACCGTCAGGCCCAGGCCGAAACCCTTGTGGCCGTAGCTGAGCCCGCCGATCGGCAGGATGGTTCCCGGCGGGTCCTGTGCCAGCACGGCCGGATCGTTCGTCGGTTGGCCATGCGCGTCGAGCAGCCAGGGTTCGGCAAAGGTTTCGCCGGCGGCCGCCTTGCGGTTGCTCATGCCATTGGTCGTGATCGAGGCCGAGATGTCGATCAGCACCGGCGCGCCCGAGGTCGGGAACCCGATCGCAATCGGATTGGGCGTCATCACCGCGCGGGTGCCACCGAAGGGCGCCACGCTGGCGACGTTCGGGTCGGAACAGGCGACGATGCCGAGCAGGCCTTCTTCGGCAACCCGCATCAGATACACCGCCAGGCAGGCAATATGGTGGCTGCGCCGGATCACCAGCGAGGCGACGCCGTACTGGCGCGCGGCGGGGATCATGTGGTCGAGGGCTCGCTCCATCAGCCAGGGGCCGGGCAGGCGTCGACCGTCCCACAACATGGCTGCGGGCTTGCTGTTGACCACGTCGGGCTCTCCGCTGCGGGTCATGCGTGCCTGCTCGATCTCCTTGAGGTAGGGCGCCAGCAGGGCCAGGCCATGCGTGTCGTGGCCGAGCAGGTCGCCGTCGAGCAGCGTGCGCGCCACGCTGTGTGCGATCGGTGCGTCGAGGCCGGCCGCCTGCAGCAGGTCTTGGGCCATGGTGAGCAAGGCGTCGGAACGGTAGCGTGGGGGCATGGGAGGATCCTGTTGTGGTCAGTGGCGGAGGGATTTGCTGTAATGATGCCAGAGCCACAGCCGCCGATCGCGCAATCAAACATCACGAGGAGTCACGCCATGCCCGGTATCTTCGATCAGGACCTGCCACGCAATCCGGCCAACTACGCCGCCATCTCGCCGCTGTCGTTTCTCGAGCGCACGGCCGAGGTCTATCCGCAGCGACTGGCCGTGGTGCACGGCGATTTGCGGCGAAGCTGGTCCGAGGTCTACCGGCGTTCGCGCCAGCTGGCCAGTGCGCTGGTGGCCCGCGGCGTCGGCAAGGGCGATACCGTGGCGGTCATGTTGCCCAACACGCCGCCAATGGTGGAGGCCCATTTCGGCGTGCCGATGGCCGGGGCCGTGCTCAATGCGCTCAACACCCGGCTCGATGCCGAGACGATTGCCTTCATGCTCGACCATGGCGAGGCCAGGGCCGTCATCGTCGACCCGGAGTTCGCAGCCGTGATGCAGCAGGCGCTGGCGTTGCGCCAGTCCTGCACGCCAATGCTGGTGGTCGATGTCGAGGATGCCGTGTTCGGCCCCGGCTCGCCCATCGGCAGCATCACCTACGAAGACCTGCTGGCCCAGGGCGACGCGCAGTTCGCGTGGACGCTGCCGGACGACGAATGGGACGCGATCGCGCTGAACTACACCAGCGGCACCACCGGCAACCCCAAGGGGGTGGTCTACCACCACCGGGGCGCGGCGACCAATGCGATCTCCAACATCCTGGAGTGGGACATGGCGAAACATCCGGTCTACCTGTGGACCCTGCCCATGTTCCATTGCAATGGCTGGTGTTTTCCGTGGACGATCGCCGCGCGTGCCGGCGTCAACGTGTGCCTGCGCAAGGTCGAGGCCCAGGCGATCTTCGATGCCATGCGCGAGCATGGCGTGACCCACTACTGCGGCGCGCCGATCGTGCACGGCTTGCTGGTGCATGCACCAGCGGCGATGAAACACGGCCTGCCGGCCGGCATCAAGGCCATGGTGGCCGGTGCCGCGCCGCCGGCGTCGATGATCGAGGGCATGGAGCAGATGGGCTTCGATCTGACCCATGTCTACGGACTGACCGAGGTCTATGGCCCGGCCACGGTGTGCGCGAAACATCCGCAGTGGGATACGCTGGATATCGGCGAGCGCGCGCGGCTCAACGCCCGCCAGGGTGTGCGGTATCACCTCGAGCGCGACGTGCGCGTGCTCGATCCGGCGACGATGATGCCGGTGCCGCAGGACGGCGAAACCATGGGCGAGATCATGTTCCGCGGCAATATCGCGATGAAGGGTTACCTGAAGAACCCGAAGGCCACGGGCGAGGCGTTTGCCGGCGGCTGGTTTCACAGCGGCGACCTGGCCGTGATGTACCCGGACGGCTACATGAAGATCAAGGACCGCAGCAAGGACATCATCATCTCGGGTGGCGAGAACATCTCGTCGATCGAGGTCGAGGATGTGTTGTACCGGCATCCGGCCGTGCTGGCCGCGGCCGTGGTCGCCAAGGCCGACGCACGATGGGGCGAGACGCCGTGCGCCTTCGTCGAACTCAAGGCCGGCGCGCAGGTCGGCGAGCAGGACATCGTGCTCCATTGCAAGCAGCACCTGGCCGGTTTCAAGGTGCCGCGCGCCGTCGTGTTCGGCGAGTTGCCCAAGACCTCGACCGGCAAGATCCAGAAGTTCGAGCTGCGCCAGCGCGCGGGTTCGGCGCAGGCGATCGACGTGTAGCCGATGCATGCGCGGCACCGCCCGCAGCCGGATGGCCAGCAACGCGGCGCCACCGGGCTTCAGTCACCCATCACGATGCCCTCGCGCCGCGGGTCGGCGCCACCCAGCCACAGGGTCTGGCCGTGCGCCTGGCCCCGCGTGATGGCCTGCAGGCCACTGGTCATGCCGATCTCGCGCACCTCGTGGCCGCGCGCCTTGAGCGCGTCGACGGTGGTCGCCGGGAAGCGCTTTTCTTCCAGCAGCGTCGGGCCGTTGAGCGACGCGAAGTTGGGCAGGTTGATCGCCTGCTGCGGCAACATGCCCCAGTTGAGTACGCCATAGACGGTCTTGGCGGTGTAGTGGATGATCAGCGCGCCACCGGGGCTGCCGCCGCTCATGACCAGGGCGCCGGTCGCCTTGTCGAAAACCAGTGTGGGCGCCATCGACGAGCGCGGGCGCTTGCCGGGCTGCACCCGGTTCGCGATTGGCGCGCCATTGGCGTCGGTGGGCGCGAAGCTGAAGTCGGTGAGCTCGTTGTTGAGCAGGAAGCCGCGCACCATCTGGCGTGCGCCGAAGCCGTCCTCGATGGTGGTGGTCATGGCCAGCGCATTGCCGTGGCTGTCGACGATGGAGATATGCGAGGTGCCGTATTCGACCTGGTCAGGCATCGGCGCGAACGAGGTCTTGATGCCGCCGGGGCTGCCCGGCTGGGCCGTCTTCATGCTCTGCGCGCCCGGGGCCTGGCCGATCAGCCTGGCGCGGGTCGCCAGGTAGGCCGGGTCGAGCAGGCTCATCCAGCTGCCGGCCGGCGGCGACACGAAGGCCGGGTCGGCGAGGTACAGGGCACGGTCGGCGAAGGCCAGCCGCGATGCCTCGGTGTACAGGTGCAGCCAGTCGGCCGACGGCACGCCGTCCTGCAGTGCCAGCGAGGCGGCATCGGTATGGGCCAGGATGCCGAGGATCTGGCCGACCGCGATCGCGCCGGAACTCGGCGGCGGGAAGCCGCAAATCCGGAAGTCGTGTGCGTGGGCGCGGTAGTCGCTGCAGATCGGCTCGCGCTTGATGCTCTGGTAACCGGCCAGGTCGGCCAGGCTCAGCTTGCCGGGGTTGGTCGGGTGTTTCTGCACCTTGTCGACGATGGCCTGCGCCACGTCGCCTTCGAGCAATGCCTTGGAGCCGCCGCCGGCGATCTGGCGCAGCACCTGCGCCAGTTCCGGGTTGCGCAGGGTTTCGCCAACCGCGCGCGGGGAGCCATCGGCACGGTAAAAATACGCGGCGGCCACCGGGTCGTTCTGCAGGAATTTCTCGCTGGCCAGCAGGCTGTTCAGGCGCGCGCTGACCTTGAAGCCGCGCTCGGCCAGCGTGATGGCGGGTTCGAACAGGCGCGCCCAGGGCAGTTTGCCGTGTTGCCGATGCGCCGCCTCCAGCATGCGAACGGTGCCAGGGACACCGACCGAGCGACCGCCGACGACGGCTTCGCGGAACGGCATGGGTTTGCCGTCGGTGCCGATGAACAGTTTCTCGTCGGCGGCGGCAGGGGCGGTCTCGCGGCCGTCGAAGGCCTCGACCGCCTTGCCGTCGAAATGCATCAGAAAGGCGCCACCGCCGATGCCGCTCGATTGCGGCTCGACCAGGGTCAGCACCATCTGCACCGCGATGGCGGCGTCGACTGCGCTGCCGCCGGCCTTGAGCACCTGGTAGCCGGCATCGGTTGCCAGCGGATTGGCGGCAGCCACCGCGAACTTGCGCGTGGCCCAGCCGGGTTTCTCGGCGTAACCCGAGGCGCCTTCCGGCTGGTCGGGAACAGAATAACTGAAGTTGCCGGGGCCGCCTGCGCACGCGGCGAGCAATGTGGCCAGCGCGATGGCACCCAGGACACGGTAGGGGCGGTTCGACATGGAGATCCTCTCTGAGTTCGGCGTGGGAGTCGGTGGTCTGTCCGAGTGTCGTCAGCGTGGCGGCGCGGGTGTCAAGCCGAGGTCGGTTCCGGCGCGGGTTCGGCCGCGTCGAAGTCGAGTTCGACCTTGGCACCATCGGGGTCGTTGAAAAAGAGCTGCCAAGTGCCGTCACCGGGCAAGCGGCGCAGCGCATATTCGACCTGGCGGAGTCTCAGCCTGGCCACGGTTGCGGCCAGGCCGCTGGCGCTGAATGCCATGTGGTCGATCACGCCAGCGGGCGATTGCGGCAACGCACGCCCCGCGATCACGTGCAGCACTGCCGTGTCGCCGCAATAGAGCCAGGCGCCGGGGAAATCGAAGGGTGGGCGTGCGCCCGCGCGCAGGCCCAGCAGATCGCAGTAGAAGCGCAGTGTGGCATCCAGGTCGGATGCCAGCACCGTGAAGTGGTTCATGCCCTGGATGGCCATCGTCGCTGCGTCCGGTGGTTCGTGACGTGTGCTCAGGGGCCGGCCTCAGCGCGGCGCCAGGCGGATGGCGCCGTCCAGACGGATCACCTCGCCATTGAGCATGTCGTTCTCGATGATGTGCCGTGCCAGCTTGGCATAGTCTTCCGGCGTTCCCAGGCGCGACGGGAAGGGGACGCCCGCGGCCAGCGAGTCCTGCACCTCCTGGGGCATGCCGAACAGCATCGGGGTACCGAAGATGCCGGGGGCGATGGTCATGTTGCGAATGCCGTTGCGTGCGAGATCGCGCGCGATCGGCAGTGTCATGCCCACGATGCCGCCCTTGGACGCGCTGTACGCGGCCTGCCCGATCTGTCCGTCGTAGGCCGCCACCGACGCGGTGGAGATCAGCACGCCGCGCTCGCCGGTCGACTCCGGCTCGTTCTTGCTCATGGCATCGGCGGCCAGGCGGATCATGTTGAAGCTGCCGATCAGGTTGATGGTGACCGTCTTCGCGAAACCGGCCAGTGCATGGGGGCCGGTCTTGCCTACGGTCTTCTCCGCCGTGGCGATGCCGGCGCAATTGACCAGGCCCATGAGCTTGCCCATGGACACGGCCTTGGCCACCACGGCCTGGCCATCGGCCTCCTGCGTGACGTCGCACTTGACGAACGCGCCGCCGATGTCCTTGGCCACTGCCTCACCCTTGTCGACCTGCATGTCGGCCACGACGACCTTCGCGCCATGGGCCGCCAGCATGCGTGCCGTGCCTTCTCCCAGGCCGGATGCGGCGCCCGTGACGATGAATACCTTGCCAGAAATTTCCATGATGCTTTTCCTTCTTCAGTGTGTCGGGATGCGCCCGGAAGGCGCATTCGATAATTATGACCGAGCGACTTCGAATGGCGAAAAACTTGCTGCTATACTCTGCGCTCTCGAACATCCTTAGGCGCGTAGCTCAGCTGGTTAGAGCACCACCTTGACATGGTGGGGGTCGTTGGTTCGAGTCCAATCGCGCCTACCAAGGAACCATGAATGTCGGCATCTTCGGATGCCGTTTTCATTGGTGTCCCTGGCCGTTGCAGATCAGATCATCTGCACCACTACAATGATTGCCGGGCATGCGCGCATGGTGCCGCCCGCCGCCATCGGTACCCACGACGCAGACTCAGGGAAATCCATGGGACTCGTGCAAGGGCCCGCTGCCTAGAATGGTTCGCAGCATGGTCCGGTTACGCGAGCCGCAGACAGTTCCGAAGGAACCCCTTAATGAGCAGCAAAGACGCGCAGACCCCCGGCAAGGACAAGAGGGTCATCAAGAAATACCCGAATCGTCGCCTGTATGACACCGACAGTTCGGCCTACATCACCTTGTCCGAGGTCAAGCAACTGGTCATGGACTGCGTGCCTTTTGTCGTGCTCGACGCGAAATCCGGCGAAGACCTGACGCGCAGCATCCTGCTGCAAATCATTCTCGAGCAGGAGGCGAACGGGTCGCCGATGTTCACCGCACCGGTGTTGTCGAACATCATCCGGTTCTATGGTCACACCATGCAGGGGTTCATGGGCGGTTACCTGGAAAAGAACATGCAGACGCTCGCCGACGTGCAGGCGCGGATGAGCGAGCAATCGCAGTCGCTGACGCCGGACATGTGGAAGCAGTTCATGAACCTGCAGATGCCGATGGTGCAGGGCATGATGGGCTCCAGTCTCGATCAGTCCAAGGCCGTGCTGACGCAACTGCAGGAGCAGATGCAGAAGCAGACGGAGCAGGTCCTGGCCAGTTTCGGCCTCAAACGCTGAAAGGCGGGCGGGGAACGACAATATCAACATGCAAGAAGTGATCACCGCCGAAAACGCCACGCCAACCAAGACACCGACCGTCGGATTCGTCAGCCTGGGTTGCCCCAAGGCACTGACCGACTCCGAACTCATCCTGACGCAACTCAGCGCCGAGGGTTATCAGACTTCCAAGTCGCTGGCCGGGGCCGATCTGGTCATCGTCAACACCTGCGGTTTCATTGACGATGCGGTCCGCGAGAGCCTGGACTCGATCGGCGAGGCGCTGAGCGAAAACGGCCGGGTGATCGTCACCGGCTGCCTGGGCGCCAAGTCGGGGTCCGACGGCGGCAACCTGGTGCGCCAGGTTCACCCCAAGGTGCTGGCGGTGACCGGGCCGCATGCGACGCAGGAAGTGATGGATGCGGTGCACCAGAACCTGCCCAAGCCGCACGACCCGTTCGTCGACCTGATTCCGAATGCCTTCGGCGTTGCCGGCATCAAACTCACGCCGCGGCACTATGCCTATCTCAAGATCAGCGAAGGCTGCAACCACCGCTGTACGTTTTGCATCATTCCGTCGATGCGCGGTGACCTGGTGTCCCGGCCGGTGGGCGACATATTGAAGGAGGCCCGGGCCTTGTTCGACGGGGGCGTGAAGGAACTGCTCGTCGTCAGCCAGGATACGTCGGCCTACGGTGTCGACGTCAAATACCGCACCGGATTCTGGGACGGCAAGCCGATCCGAACGCGCATGCTTGACCTGGTGCAGGCGCTGGGTGACCTGGCCGAGCCGTATGGCGCCTGGGTGCGGCTGCATTATGTGTATCCGTATCCCAGCGTCGACGACGTGATCCCGCTGATGGCCACCGGCAAGGTGCTTCCGTATCTGGACGTGCCCTTGCAGCACAGCCATCCGGATGTGCTCAGGCGCATGAAGCGTCCTGCCAGTGGCGAGAAAAACCTCGACCGCATCCAGGCCTGGCGAGCGCAATGTCCGGAGTTGGTGGTGCGCAGCACCTTCATCGCCGGCTTTCCGGGCGAGACCGAAGCCGAATTCGAACACCTGCTGGACTTCGTGCGGGAGGCTCAGATCGACCGTGCCGGTTGTTTTGCCTACAGCCCGGTCGAAGGGGCGGCCGCGAATCAGCTCGACGGCATGTTGCCGGCGGAGTTGCGTGAGGAACGCCGCGCGCGCTTCATGGCCGTGGCCGAGCAGGTTTCGACCGAACGCCTCAAGCGTCGCGTTGGCGCGACGATGCAGGTGTTGGTGGATTCCGCTCCGGGCTTGGGCCGCAAGGGTGGCATCGGCCGCAGTTACGCCGATGCGCCGGAAATCGACGGCACCGTGCGGCTGTTGCCGCCGGAGAAAGCCAGCAAGACGTTCAAGGTGGGTGATTTCACGCGCGCCCGCATTGTCGGAACGCAGGGACACGACCTGCTCGCCGTCCCGATATGACAGTGTTGCCAATGACAGTCCGGTGCCGCCACGGCGGCCCGGCGACAGGAAAGGCCGCTGCATATGCGCCGGCCAGACGAAAAAAAGCCGTTGCGGTTGCAACGGCTTTCATTCATAACCAACTTGGTGCCCAGGAAGGGACTCGAACCCCCACGATGTTACTCGCTAGTACCTGAAACTAGTGCGTCTACCAATTCCGCCACCTGGGCATTTCAGGAAAAAGGAGATTCTATCAAGAATTTGAGCACTTCCAGCGTTGTGCTGGACGAAATTGAAGGAACCATCCAGGGACACCGGGATGGACATGGTTTTGTCACTCGCGATGACGGCGAGGCCGACATCTATCTGCCACCGAACGAGATGCGTGCGGTGTTGCACAAGGACCGGGTCAAGGTCCGCATCGTGCGCAGCGACCGCAAGGGCCGGCCGGAAGGCCGGGTGGTCGAGATCGTCGAACGCCCGCCCCAGCCCATCATCGGGCGTCTGCTGCAGGAGGGCGGGGTCTGGCTCGTCGCGCCGGAGGACAAGCGATACGGCCAGGACGTGCTGATTCCCAAGGGCGCGACCGGGACCGCCAAGACCGGTCAGGTCGTCGTGGTCGACCTGGTCGAGCCGCCGGCACTGTATGGACAGCCGGTCGGGCGCATCAAGGAGGTACTGGGCGAGATCGACGATCCGGGCATGGAGATCGAGATCGCCGTGCGCAAATACAGCGTACCGCACGAGTTCTCCGAGGCCTGCATCGCCCAGGCGCGTACCCTGCCCGAGAAGGTACGGCCACAGGACAAGAAAGGCCGCATCGACCTGACCGACGTCCCGCTGGTCACGATCGACGGGGAAGACGCGCGCGACTTCGACGATGCCGTGTATTGCGAGCCCGCGACGATGGGACGCGGCAAGTCCGCCACCAAGGGCTGGCGCCTGCTGGTGGCGATCGCCGACGTGAGCCACTATGTGGAAACCGGATCGGCGATCGACGTCGATGCCTACGACCGAGCCACGAGCGTGTATTTCCCGCGTCGGGTGATACCGATGTTGCCCGAGAAACTTTCCAACGGCCTGTGTTCGCTGAACCCGGAAGTGGATCGCCTGTGCATGGTCTGCGACATGTTCGTCGGCGCCGACGGCGAGGTCACGGCCTACCAGTTCTACCCCGCCGTGATGTGGAGCCATGCGCGTTTCACCTATACCGAGGTGGCCGCCATCCTGGCCAATACCCGGGGCCCCGAGGCGGCCCGGCGCAAGGAGCGGATCGGCGACCTGATGAACCTGCACGACGTGTACCGAGCCCTGTCTGCCGCGCGCAGCAAGCGTGGCGCCGTCGATTTCGAAACCGTCGAGACCCAGATCGTCTGCGACGAGAGCGGTCGTATCGACAAGATCGTGCCGCGCACCCGCAACGACGCGCACAAGCTGATCGAGGAGGCGATGCTGGCGGCCAACGTCTGCAGCGCCGACTTCATCCTGCAGAGCAAGCATCCCGGCCTGTACCGGGTGCACGAGGGTCCGACACCGGAAAAGCGCGAGATCCTGTCCGGCTACCTCAAGGCGCTGGGCGTGGGCATGTCGATCGGGGACGATCCCAAGCCGGGCGACTTCCAGGCGATCGCGCTGGCGACCAAGGACAGGCCGGACGCCCAGCAGATCCATTCGATGCTGCTGCGTTCGATGCAGCAGGCCATCTACACGCCGACCAACAGCGGCCACTTCGGCCTGGCCTTCGAGGCCTACACACATTTCACCAGCCCGATCCGGCGTTACCCGGACCTGCTGGTGCACCGGGTGATCAAGGCCATTCTCGGCAAGCATCGTTATGCGTTGCCGGAACTGCCCACGCCGGGCGAGGCGCATGCCAAGCTGTCGCGGCGCCTGGACAAGGCTGCTGCGACACGCGCCAAGACGGCGACCGACAAGCCGCGCAAGCTGTCCACCGAAGGCCTGGCCTGGCAGGCGGCCGGCCTGCATTGCAGCGCCAACGAGCGCCGGGCCGACGAGGCCAGCCGCGACGTGGAGGCCTGGCTCAAGTGCAAATACATGCGCGAGCACCTGGGCGAGGAATATGGCGGTGTCGTGTCGTCGGCGACCAGCTTCGGCATCTTCGTCACGCTCGATGCGATGTATGTCGAAGGGTTGGTCCACATCACCGAACTGGGCGGCGAATATTTCCGCTTCGACGAGTTGCGCCAGGAACTGCGCGGCGAGCGCACCGGCATCCGGTATGCCATCGGTACCCGGGTCCGCGTGCAGGTCAGCCGCGTCGACCTCGACGGACGTCGCATCGACTTCCGGCTGGTGCGCGAAGGCGAGGACATGGCCTTGCGGCCGTCCAAGGACAAGGGTGGTTCCGGCGAAACCCATGGCCGGGCGCGCCGCGAGGAAGCGGGCGCTGACGGCCCGGCCCGGCGCAAGGCGCGCAAGGCGGCCGATGGGGCGCCACGCGGGCGCGGCAAGACGGTCGGATCCTCGGGCAAGGCATCGCCGCGCAGCGCCACTGCCGGAAAACGCGGTCGGTCGTCGCGGCGCTGAAGAGCTTCACGGCTACCATCGCAATTCTCTCAATCTCGACAACAACGGAGCAGCAACAATATGTCGTCAGAATCCAAAGTGGCCATCGTGACCGGCGCTGGCAGTGGTGTGGGAAAGGCCGCTGCACTCGCCATGCTGGCGGCCGGTTACCGGGTGGTGCTGGCGGGCCGCCGCGCCGAGCCGCTGGCAGCGGTCGCGAAGGAAAGCGGCGTGTCCGAGCGCGCACTGGCCGTGCCCACCGACGTGTCCGACCCGGCTTCGGTCCGCGCCTTGTTCGATGCCGCCGTTGCCGCCCATGGCCGCGTGGATGTGTTGTTCAACAATGCCGGCGTCAATGCGCCGGGCATTCCGCTCGAAGACTTGACGGTCGATCAGTGGCGCAATGTGGTGGACATCAACCTGACCGGCATGTTCCTGTGCATCCAGCAGGCATTTCGCGTCATGAAGAGCCAGGATCCGCGTGGCGGCCGCATCATCAACAACGGCTCCATCTCGGCGCACACCCCCAGGCCGAACTCCATTGCCTATACCGCGACCAAGCATGGCGTGATGGGCCTGACCAAGACCGCATCGCTGGACGGGCGCAAGTACGACATCGCCGTCGGCCAGATCGACATTGGCAATGCGGCCACCGACATGGCCCAGCGCATGGCGACCGGCGTGCCGCAGGCCAATGGCGAGATCGCCGTCGAGCCGCTGATGGATGTCGACATCGTCGGCCAGTCGGTGTTGTACATGGCCAACCTGCCGTTGTCGGCCAATGTGATGTTCCATACGGTCATGGCCACCAAGATGCCGTTCGCCGGCCGCGGCTGAGCATCGCTCAGCAGCGGTTTCGATCCCAGGCCGCGCCACCGGCGCGCCGCGCCAGCGCCGACGCGGTCAAGGTCTCGCCCGGCGGCCAGTGATCGGCCGCCGCTGCGTGGCGGTAGACCGCGTGGCAGGCGGCATCGAACGTGGACAACCCGGCCGCCATTGCGCTGCCGATCAAGCCGGCCAGTACGTCTCCACTGCCCGGGACCGCCAGCCGGGCGTTGCCGGTGGGATTGATGCCCATCGTTGCGTCGGGCGCCGCGACGATGGTGCCGGAGCCTTTCAGGACCACGGTACATCGATGCTCGCGCGCCAGTTGGCGGGCCGCGTTCAGCCGATCGGACTGCACCTGTGCCACGGTCGTGCCCAGCAGGCGTGCCGCTTCCAGCGGGTGGGGTGTGAGCACGGTGGCCCAAGCGTGTCGGGCCCGTTCGTGCAACTGGCTGCGCAGCGCGGCATCGTCCGCCACCGCGTTGAGTGCATCGGCATCGAGTACGAGTCGCGCAGCGCCTGCCAGCAGTGCCGGCAGCACCCCCTGCACACGGTCCCCGCCCCCGCAGCCACATACGATGACCGTGCGGGCCAGGTCGAGGTCGTCGACCGCACGGCGCATCAGCTCGGGCATGCCGGCGGTGGCGTCCGAGCCGGCCGATGCTTCCCCGAGCAAACAGACAAAGACCCGTCCGGCGCCGCCGTGCAAGGCCGCGCTGGCCGCCAGTGACGCTGCACCCGCCATGCCCGGCGCGCCGCCGACCACGGCGACATCGCCGTAGCTGCCCTTGTGCGAGGCATGCCACCGTGCCAGGGGCGGCGGGGCGCCGATCAGCATCGCGGTTGGCGACTGCACGGGCAGCAGGGTGGTGGCGTCGCACTGCAGCTCGTCGAGCCAGACCTGGCGGGAGACGTCACGGCCGTCGGCCGTGAACAGGCCGGGCTTGAGCGTCAGCAGGCACAGGGTGGCGTCGGCACGGACATGGGTGGCGGCCGCCACGCCGGTGTCGGCATGCAGGCCGGTCGGGATGTCGACCGACAACACCGGCGCATCGCGCTGGCCGATACGGGCGATCCATTGCGCCATCATGCCGTGCGGTTCGCGACTGCCGCCGATGCCGAGCAAGGCGTCGATGCACAGGTCCCAATGCTCCGGTGGGGCTTGCGCGAGGGGGATGCCGGCCGCACGGACCCGGTCGTGGGCCGCGGCCGCGTCGTCCGGAGTTGCATGTCGGTCACCGAGCCAGGTCAGCACCACCCGTTTGCCGGCCGCATGCAGGTGCAGGGCCGCCTCCATGCCGTCCCCGCCGTTGTTGCCGGGTCCGGCGGCGATCCAGATCGTGCCGGCATGGGGATGCAGGGCCAGCGCCAGCCGCGCCGTCGCCAGCCCGGCGCGGCGCATCAGCACATGCGGGTCGGTGGCGGCCAGGCCCGCACGCTCCAGTGCGCGCGTGGCGTCGATGTCGTGCAAGGGCCAGGCCGGGCCGGGCACGACAAGCCGGGGTGCCGGCGCGGTGGTGTCCATGGTCCTCAGAACGTGAAGCTGTCGCCTTCGCGCGCGAGCTGGATTTTCAGGCCGTCTTCGGCGCCGGCATTGTCCTGCAATGCCTGCGCGAACGCGGCCTCGAGCGCGTCGTCGCTGCGTGTGGGTTCATGGTGGGTACAGAACAGGGTGCCGACCTTGGCCTGCCGCGCATAGGCGATGCTGGTGTCGAAGCTGCCGTGGCCCCAGCCGCGCTTGGAGGGCATTTCCTGGCGCGTGTACGAGGTGTCGCAAACCAGCACGTCCACACCCTGCATCCCGCGCAGGATCGCTTCGGCCTTCTCGTCGACGAACTGCTGATACTCGGCGTATTCCGCGTCGTCGGGTTCGTAGATGTTGTAGGGCGGCTCATGGTCGCCGGTGAAGAACATCGACTTGCCGCCGCTCTCGATCCGGTAGCCGAGGTTGATGACCGGGTGGTTGAGCAGATGCGGGGTTACCGTCGCGCTGCCGATCTGGATGGACTCGCCGGGTGTCAGCGTGACGTATTCCATGCGTGCCTTGAGTTCCGCCTCGCGGACCGGAAAGTAGCTGTATTGCAGCTGCACCGCCATGACCTGCTCCACGCCATTGCCCGATACCGGGTCGAACGCACCGTGCAGGCGCAGCGTGTTGCCGGGAATGAAGTTGGGCACAAACAGCGGCAACCCCTGGATATGGTCCCAATGCGAGTGCGTGAGCAGCACATTGGCGGTCAACGGCATTTCGCCCAGCAGTGCGTGCGACAGCGGGAATATGCCGGTGCCGGCATCGATGATGATCAACTCCCCGGCATCGGTGCGCACCTCGATGCAGGTCGTGTTGCCGCCGTAACGCACGGTCTTCGGACCGGGCGAGGCGATGGAGCCCCGTACGCCCCAGAATCGGATTTTCATGCTTGCCTCCCAGCGTCGGACTGGCGCCGCACCGGGTCCCGTCCGGTGCGGTCACAAGGGGGACGATAGCATCCCGCGTGCCAGCATGTTGCGGGGCGCCCGCAACGATCGGTTTAGTGGGCCAGTCGCGAGAGGTCGAATCCCTGCATGTCGATTTCCGGCGCCTTGCCGGCGATCGCGTCGGCCACTGCGCGGGCCGAGCCGCAGGACAGGGCCCAGCCGCTGGACCCGTGGCCCAGGTTGAGCCAGATGCCGGCCGTGCCGCTGGCCCCGACAATGGGCGGGCCGTCCGGCAGCATGGGACGCGCGCCTTTCCATTCCTGGATGCCGTTGTGGATGCTGGCGGCGCCCGGGAACCAGTCCTGCAGTACCTTGTACAGGGTCCGCAGCGTATCGAGGTTCTTGCGACTGGCGCGCCCGCCGACCTCGGCTCCGCCCGCGACCCGCACCCGGTTGCCGAGCCGGGTGATCGCCACCTTGTAGTGCTCGTCCATGATGGCGCTGCGCGGAGCGTTGAGGGGCTCCCGGATGCTGGCGCTGAGCGAATAGCCGTGCACGGCGATCAGCGGCAACGCAATGCCGAGCGAGCGCAACATGGCGGCCGAGTCGACCCCGGCGCACACGACGATGGCGTCGAACGGATGGGCCTGGGTTTCGCCACGCAGCTGCACGGCCGGCCTGGCATCGGCCACGATGGCCTCGACGCCGCAGTTGAACCGGAACGTCACGCCAACGCGCTGGGCCTCGTTCTTGAGCAGCAGCGCAAACTGGCGGCAGTTGCCCACCTCGTCGTCGGGCAACTGGATCGCACCCTGGAAGGGCGTGTCGGTATTGAGCGCCGGCTCGACCATACGGGCCTGTTCCGGCTCGAGCTGGCGAAACGCCACGCCTGCCTCGCGCAGCACCTGCAGGCTGGGTTGCACCATGTCTCGATCGCGTTCGGTGCGCAGCAGCACCATGTAGCCATCGCTGCGGTCGTATTCAAGTCGCAGCGCGTTGCGGATCGTGTGCAGTCGCGCGCGGCTGTAGAACGCCAGGCGGCGCATGTGGGTGCGGCTGGCCAGGTATTGCTCCAGGTTGCAGGCCCGGTACCAGCGCCACATCCAGGCGAGCTCGTCCCTGGCCAAGGGCAAGCGGACCCGGATACCGGCATGGCGCTGCAGCATCTGGCCGATCACCTTGCGCGGCATGCCGGGCGCGGCCCAGGGCGTGACGTAACCGGGCGCGATGATGCCGGCATTGGCGAAGCTGGTTTCTTCGGCCGCAGCGCCGCGGCGTTCGAAGACCGTCACCTCGTGGCCGTCCTGGCCCAGTTCGTACGCGGTGGTGACGCCGATGATGCCGGCGCCAATGACTGCAATTTTCATGAATCCCTTTTGTGCGGCCGCCCGGCCCGGTGCTTGGCCGGGCGGTGTCCCGGGACCGGGATTATCCGGCGCGAAGCATCTGCTCGATCTGCAGGCCGATGTTGAGTACCGTATCGTCGCGCAGCGCCCCGTGCCAGACCATCAGGCCGACCGGCAGTTCGTCGCCGGCGTGGCAGGGCAGGCTCAGCGCGCAGCCATCGAACATGTTGACGACGTTGGTATTGCGCAGCAGCAGGCCGTTGACCCGGAAGAATTCCTCGTCGCGTTGCGCGCCGGGCGCCACCGAGGCCAGGGGCGGGGCCACCAGCGGCACGGTCGGGGACACGACGGCGTCGAAAGTCTGCAGCCGCTGTTCCATGCGGGCGATCCAGTCGCGGCGGGCGTGCACCAGGTCGATGTAGTCGGCCGCGCCCATCGCGGCTCCCCGTTGCACGCGGGCCACCACGCGCGGATCCATTTGGTCGGCGACCGTCGCCAGGGCGGCGCGATGCAGTGCATAACTCTCGGCTCCCGAGAAGCCGCCTTGCGCCAACAGGCCGGCGAGTTCGCGCAATTCGGGAAGGTCGATCTCGGTGACCTGTGCACCGGCTGCGCGCAACTGCTCCAGCGTTCGCTGGTAGGCACCTGCCACCATCGTGTCGACATCGTCGAGCATCAGTGTGCGCACCATGGCCAACCGGTAGCCCGCCAGCGGCGCGTGGCTGCGCGTCACGCTGCGTGCCGCAAGAATTTCATGGACCACGATGGCGTCGGCCACCGATCGGGTCATTGCGCACACGGTGTCGAGCGTGGTCGACAGCGGCACGGCCCCGTCGGTCGGCACCAGGCGGGCGGTATTCTTGAAGCCGACGATGCCATTGAGCGCAGCCGGTATGCGGATCGAGCCCGCGGTGTCCGAGCCCAGTCCCACGAAGGCCGCTCCCGTGGCCACCGACACGGCCGCCCCGGACGATGACCCGCCGGGGATCAGCGCGACGTCGCGGCTTGCCGCGTTGGCCGGCGTGCCGAAATGCGGATTGACGCCGACACCGGAGAACGCGAACTCGGTCATGTTGGTGCGGCCGATGATGGCGCCACCGGCAGCCCGCAGCCGCGAAACGGCGCTGCAGTCACGCGCGGCGGGGGCATCGCCGGCGCGGGTGCGGGAGCCGGCCCCGGTGACCTGTCCCTCGATGTCGAACAGATCCTTCACCGACACCGCAAGGCCTGCCAGCGGCTTGTGCTGCCGGGACGAATCCGCGGCCACGGACTGTGCCTGCTCGAACATCGTGTGCAGGAACACCTTGTTGCATGCGCCGGAGCGGGCCGCCACGAGGCACGACTGCATGATGTCGGCGGCGCTCGTGTGGCCGTGGCGGATGCGTTCGCGGGTCTGGGACAGGTCGGAATGGAGGGGTTGTTGCATCGGTCGGAAAGGTGGCCTGTGTTATAGTCCTTGGGTTTTGCCGGGGCCGCCATCGTGGTGCCTTTGCGCAGGACAAATCGCGAATCCGGACCCACCCAGGTGTTCAATGCAGGCGAATCGGTTGTGCCGTAAAAAGGGCATATCCGCTGGCCACATTGGATCGAGGACCGGATTTTAGACCCAACCTTTGGAGAATCCCATGTCAGTCACCATGCGTGAAATGCTGGAAGCCGGCGTCCATTTCGGACACCAGACCCGCTTCTGGAACCCCAAGATGGCCCCCTACATTTTTGGCCATCGCAACAAGATCCACATCATCAACCTGGAAAAGTCGCTGCCGATGTTCCAGGAGGCGGCCAAGTTCGTGCGCCAGCTGACCGCCCGCCGCGGTACCGTGCTGATGGTCGGCACCAAGCGCCAGGCGCGTGAAACCGTGGCCGCCGAGGCGCAGCGCGCCGGCGTGCCGTATGTCGACCAGCGTTGGCTCGGCGGCATGCTGACCAACTTCAAGACCGTCAAGACCTCGATCAAGCGCCTGAAGGAGATGAAGGTGCAGCAGGAGGCCGGCCTGGACAGCATGAGCAAGAAAGAGCAGCTGATGTTCGCCCGCGAAATCGCCAAGCTCGAGAAGGACATCGGCGGCATCCAGGACATGGGAGCCTTGCCGGACGCGATCTTCGTGATCGACGTCGGATTCCACAAGATTGCCGTCGCCGAAGCCAAGAAGCTTGGTATTCCGCTGATCGGCGTCGTGGATTCCAACCACTCGCCCGAAGGCATCGACTATGTGATCCCCGGCAACGATGACTCGGCCAAGGCCGTGGTCCTGTATGCCCGCGGCATCGCCGACGCCGTGCTCGAAGGCCGCGCCAACGCCGATGACGATGTCGTCAAGGCCGTGGCCGGCGAAGGCGACGATGAGTTCGTCGAAGTGAACGAGACCGAGGCCTGATCGAATTCGGCCCAATCAAAGGGGCCGAGGCCCCTTTTTTTTAGTCTCGTGTGAAATAGTGTCGTAACAAGTACGGAGAAGAATGATGGCAGCAATTACTGCAAGCATGGTCGCTGAATTGCGCGGAAAAACCGATGCACCGATGATGGAGTGCAAGCGCGCGCTCACCGAAGCCGAAGGAGACATGGTCAAGGCCGAAGAGCTCCTGCGCGTCAAGCTGGGTACCAAGGCCGGCAAGGCCGCCGGACGTATCACGGCCGAAGGCGTGGTTGCGATCGCGCGCGAAGGCGATGCCGGCGCGATGATCGAGATCAACTGCGAAACCGACTTCGTCACCAAGAACGACAGCTTCCTGGCCATGGCCGACGCGGCGGCCACGCTGGTGGCCAGGCACGATCCGGCCGATGTCGAGGCGCTGGGTGCCCTGGCCTACGAGCAGGATGGTTTTGGTCCCACGCTCGAGGAAGTGCGCAAGGGCCTGATCGGAAAGATCGGCGAGAACATGAGCTTTCGCCGTTTCAAGCGTTTCGCCTCCGGCAGCAAGCTGGCCACCTACCTGCACGGCACGCGTATCGGCGTGGTCGTCGAGTTCGACGGTGACGAGGCGGCCGCGAAGGACGTCGCGATGCACGTGGCGGCCATGAAGCCCGTGGCGCTGTCCAGCGCCGACGTGCCGGCGGAGATGGTGGAGCGCGAGCGTTCGGTTGCGGCGGCCAAGGCTGCCGAGGATGCCGCAGCCGCCGTGGCCAACGGCAAGCCGGTACAGTCGGCGGAGATCGTGGCAAAACGCATCGAAGGCGGTGTGCAGAAGTACCTCAAGGAGGTCTCCCTGTTCGACCAGTCTTTCGTCAAGAACGACAAGCAGACCGTTGCGGCCATGCTCAAGGCCACCAATACGACGGTGAAGGCATTCACCTTGTACGTGGTGGGCGAGGGCATCGAGAAGAAGGTGGATGACTTCGCCGCCGAGGTCGCGGCGCAGGTCGCGTCGGCCAAGCAGGGCGCCTGACCGCTGCGTTGCCATGCCATCCCGGCCCTGTGGGCCGGGTCGTTTACTGACTGACAACCAGGAGAGTTCCATGTCCCAAGCCACACCCGCCCACAAACGTGTCCTGCTCAAGTTGTCGGGTGAGGCCTTGATGGGGGACGACCCCTTCGGCATCAATCGTGACACCATCGTGCGCATGGTGGACGAGATCGGTGAGGTCACCCGCATGGGTGTGGAGGTCGCTGTGGTGATCGGCGGTGGCAACATCTTCCGGGGCGTGGCAGGCGGATCGGTCGGCATGGACCGCGCCACGGCCGACTACATGGGCATGCTGGCCACGGTGATGAATTCTCTGGCGCTTGGCGACACCATGAACAAGGCCGGCCTGACGTCCCGCGTAATGTCGGCGATCTCGATCGAGCAGGTCGTGGAACCGTACGTGCGGCCGAAGGCGCTGCAATATCTTGAGGAAGGCAAGGTCGTGATCTTCGCGGCCGGCACCGGCAATCCGTTCTTCACGACCGATACCGCTGCCGCATTGCGCGGCGCCGAGATCGGCGCCCAGGTGGTGCTCAAGGCCACCAAGGTCGATGGCGTCTACACTGCGGACCCGAAGAAGGATCCCACGGCGACACGTTACAACCGCATTTCGTTCGACGAGGCCATGGCGAAGAACCTGGGCATCATGGACGCGACCGCGTTTGCGTTGTGCCGCGACCAGAAGCTGCCGATCAAGGTGTTTTCGATCGTCAAGCATGGTGCGCTGCGGCGCGTGATCCTGGGCGAAGATGAGGGTACCTTGGTCTATGCCTGACAATCCGGGCCTGGCACGAATGGCCGGGCCGGATGGGTCCGGCGCTTGCAGGAGTTGAAGATGGAGCTTGCAGAAATCAAACAGACGGCCGAGAGCCGGATGGACCAGTCGATCGAGGTCTTCAAGGCCAACCTGACCAAGATCCGCACCGGGCGTGCGAATCCGGCCTTGCTCGATTCGGTGCATGTCGAGTATTACGGTTCGCTCGTGCCGATCGGCCAGGTGGCGAACGTGGCTCTGCTCGACGCGCGCACGATCAGCATCCAGCCCTGGGAGAAGGGCATGGGCGCGAAGATCGAGAAGGCGATCCGCGAAAGCGACCTGGGCTTGAACCCGGCGTCGATGGGCGATCTGATCCGGGTGCCGATGCCGGCCATGACGGAGGAGCGCCGCAAGGAACTGACCAAGGTCGTGCGCGGCGAAGGCGAAACCGCGAAGATCGCGGTGCGCAACCTGCGCCGCGACGCGAACGAAGCCGTCAAGAAGCTGGTCAAGGAAAAGCTGGCCACCGAAGACGACCTCAAGCGCAGCGAGGCCGAGATCCAGAAGGTCACCGACCGCCATGTCGCGGCCATCGACCAGCTGGTGGCGGCCAAGGAACAGGACATCATGGCGGTTTGACCGCCTTGTGCCGGTCGTGAACGTCGCGCATGCCTAACGCAGGACCGATTCCCCGTCACGTTGCCATCGTCATGGACGGCAATGGCCGCTGGGCGACGCGGCGACTTCTTCCCCGGGTGGCCGGGCACAAGGTCGGTGTCGATTCCCTGCGTCGATGCGTTCGTGCCTGCGCTGCGCGCGGCATCAAGGTGTTGACGGTGTTCGCGTTTTCGTCGGAGAACTGGAGCCGGCCGCAGGACGAGGTCTCCGGGCTGATGGACCTGCTGGCCATGGCGCTGGCGCGCGAGGTGCCGCAACTGGTCAAGGACGGCGTGCAACTGCATTTTGTCGGCGCGCGCGAAGGCTTGTCGCCGTCGGTGCGCGGCGGCCTCGAACAGGGCGAGCGGGCGACGGCGCACAACACCGGCCTGATCCTGAACGTCTGCTTCAACTACGGCGGGCGCTGGGATATCGCGCAGGCGGCCCGGCGGCTCGCCGCCGCGGGCACCGAGATCAACGAAGGCAGCCTGGCCCAGGCGATGGCGCTGGGCCATGTACCCGATCCCGACCTGGTCATCCGTACCGGTGGGGAGCAACGGATCAGCAACTTCATGTTGTGGCAGTCCGCCTATTCCGAACTGTATTTCACCGATACCCTCTGGCCCGATTTCGACGAAGCCAGCCTCGATCAGGCGATCGCCGCTTTCGCCGGCCGGGAGCGCCGTTTCGGCAAGACGTCCGCGCAGCTTGCCGGTGGCGAACAACGCCGCCCGCAAGCTGCCTGAGCGCGAGTTCCATGCTCTGGCAGCGTGTCGTCACCGCCCTGGTGCTCCTGCTGGTCCTGCTGCCGGCCTTGTTCTATCCGTCCGCCGTTCCGTTTTCGGTTGTCGCAATGGTGTTCATTGCCGCCGGCGCCTGGGAATGGGCGCGGCTGGCCGGGTATGGTCCGGGCCTGGCCCTGGGCAGCGCCGCCTGCACCGTGCTGGCCTGCGCGCTGGCCTGGTGGGCCGGCCTGCTGCAGTCGACCTTGACCGCGTGGTGGGCTGCGGTAGCGCTGGCCTGGGTGGTGGGCGGTGCCATCCTGCTGCGCGGCGGCACCGGCATGTGGCTGCGCCTGCCCCCTGGCGTCAAGCTGGCCATCGGCCTGGTCGTGCTCGTGGCGGCCTGGCTGGCCGTGGCGCAGGCGCGCCACGTCGGCATCAATTTCCTGTTGTCCGTGCTGGCGCTGGTCTGGGCCGCCGACATCTGCGCCTATTTCGCCGGCCGCGCCTTCGGTGGCCGCGTGGCCAGTGGCAAGCTGGCGCCGAGCATCAGCCCCGGCAAGACCTGGGAAGGCGTCTGGGGCGGCATGGCCGGCGTGATGGTGCTGGCCGTTGCGTGGTCGTGGCTGGACGGCCTGCTGGGTGTGGATACGCCCAGCCTGTACGGCCAGGTGTTGTCCGGTGGCCGGTGGTACATGCTGCTGGCGATCATGGCCATGGCGGCCATGAGCGTGGTGGGTGACCTGATCGAATCCCTGCTCAAGCGCGCGGCGCAGGTCAAGGACAGCAGCCGTCTGTTGCCGGGCCATGGCGGCGTGCTCGACCGCATCGATGCGTTGTTGCCCACGCTGCCGATGGCCATGTTGCTGCACGCAGCCTGAACAGGAGGCCTGGATCACGATGCGCCAAGCCGTTGCCATTCTCGGCTCCACCGGATCGGTCGGAGCCAATACGCTGGACGTGCTGGCGCGCCATCCGGATCGATTCGAGGTGTTTGCACTCACCGCATCGACACGGGTCGACGTGATGCTGGCGCAATGCGTGAGCTTCCGGCCGCGTGTTGCGGTCATGGCCGACGCCGGCTGCGCCGCGGAGCTGGCGCGGTGCTGCCGCGATCAGGGCCTGCCGACCCAGGTGCTGGCGGGCGCGCAGGCCATTGCCGACGTGGCCGCCGACGAGCGGGTGCAGATCGTCATGGCAGCCATCGTGGGTGCC
Organism: Comamonadaceae bacterium G21597-S1; assembly: GCA_027214345.1. Taxonomy (GTDB): domain Bacteria; phylum Pseudomonadota; class Gammaproteobacteria; order Burkholderiales; family Burkholderiaceae_C; genus CAISIP01. The sequence goes on along the minus strand of JAPWHR010000001.1, from coordinate 296,440 downwards.
GCCGGGCTCGAGGCCTGCATGCGTGCGGCCCTTGCCGGCAAACGTCTGCTGCTGGCCAACAAGGAGGCTCTGGTGGTCGGTGGCCCGGTCTTCATGCAGGCGGTGCGCAAGGGCGGTGCACGGCTGCTGCCCATCGACAGCGAGCATTCTGCAATCTTCCAGTCACTGCCGGCGGACCCGGCGTGCTGGGCCGGGCAGGTCGACAAGCTGATCCTGACCGCTTCCGGCGGGCCGTTTCGGGATCGGGACCCCTCGAGCTTGCGCGACGTGACGCCCGAGCAGGCCTGCGCCCATCCGAACTGGGTCATGGGACGCAAGATATCGGTGGACTCGGCCACCATGATGAACAAGGTGCTCGAAGTCATCGAGGCACGCTACCTGTTCGACATGGAGCCCGATCGGATCCAGGTCGTCATCCATCCGCAGAGCATCATTCATTCCATGGTGCAGTTCCGAGACAACTCCATCGTCGCGCAGCTGGGCACGCCCGATATGCGGGTGCCGATCGCCTATGGCCTGTGCTGGCCCGATCGCATGGAGTCCGGTGCGCAGGCGCTCGATTTCCATGCGCTGGCGGCGATGAGCTTCGAGGCGGTCGACAGCGCGGCGCACCAGGCCCGGTTCCCCGGACTGAAGCTCGCCTGGCAGGTGCTGGCCGCCGGCGCGGGTGCACCAGCGGCGCTCAACGCGGCGAACGAAGTGGCGGTGGCCGCGTTTCTCGACGGCCGCATCCGTTTCGACCAGATCCATGCCGTCAATGACCACACGCTGGGCACGATCGACACTCAGGCCTCAGACTCGCTGGCGGCTTTGCTGGCTGTCGATGCGGCCGCGCGCGATTGCGCGGGCCGGATGGTCGGGACCTTGGCCGTCTGAATGGCGGGGTGGAGAACAGCATGTTGACGATTGTTGCTTTTGTCGTGGCGCTGGCGCTGTTGATCGCCGTCCACGAATATGGCCATTACCGGGTTGCGGTTGCCTGCGGCGTGCGGGTGTTGCGCTTCTCGGTCGGTTTCGGCAAGACCTTGTGGCGCTGGCAACCCAAGGGGTCACCCACCGAGTTCGTGGTTGCCGCGTTTCCGCTGGGCGGTTATGTGCGCATGCTCGACGAGCGCGAGGCGCCCGTGGCGCAGGAACTGCGCCACCTGGCGTTCAACAACCAGCCCTTGGCCGCGCGTGCGGCCATCGTGGCGGCCGGCCCCTTGATCAACCTGCTGCTGGCGGTGGTGCTGTATGCCCTGGTCAACTGGAGCGGCGTGCAGCAGGCCAGTGCGGTGCTGGCCAGCCCGGTCCCGGGCTCCATTGCCGAGCAGGCCGGCATCACGGGCGGCGAGCGCGTGCTGCGTATCGCCGTCGGTTCCCAGGATCCGGTCGACGTGGCCTCATTCGACGACCTGCGCTGGCAACTGGCACAGGCGGCGTTGCACGGGCAGGACGCGCGGCTGGTGCTGGGCATCGGCGCCGGCGCAGTGACCCGTGAAGTCACGCTGGGTTTTGCGCAGGAGCGCGCCAGCGACGTGGATGCCGCCTTGTTCCGGCGCATCGGCATCATCGGCCCGATGACGCAGCCGGAACTGGGCGAGATCCTGCCCGACGGGGCCGCGCAGGCGGCCGGCTTGCGCAAGGGCGACCGGGTGCTGAAGATCGACTCCACGGCGGTGGTCGACGGGCAGCAGTTGCGTGACCTGATCCGTGCGTCGGGCAGCGATGGCGCCGCGCGCGCACAGACCTGGCAGGTCGAGCGCGACGCAAGCCCATTGACGCTGACGGTGACACCGTTTCGGGTCCCGGAAGGCGAGCGCACGATCGGCCGGATCGGCGCCTACGTGGGTGGCGCGCCAGAGCTGGTCATGGTCCGTTACGGGCCGATCGACGGGCTGGTGCAGGCGTTCGAGCGCACCTGGGAGGTGTCGACGCTGACACTGAGCATGATCGGCCGCATGATCATCGGCGAAGCCTCGCTGAAGAACCTCAACGGCCCGCTGACGATCGCCGACTACGCGGGCAAGTCCGCCAGCCTGGGATTGACCCAATACCTGCTGTTCCTGGCCCTGATCAGCGTCAGCCTCGGCGTGCTCAATTTGTTGCCATTGCCGGTCCTCGATGGAGGGCACCTGATGTATTATCTTTGGGAGGCCGTCACGGGACATGGCGTTTCGGATGCCTGGCTTGAACGCCTGCAACGCGGCGGTGTCGCTGTGCTGTTGCTGATGATGGGCATCGCCTTGTACAACGATCTGGCCCGAATCCTCGGGTAGTTTTCATCTCGCCGCGTGCCTGCGCCCCTGGCTGACACAGACCAACAACATGCAACTCAATCGTATTCGTAGGCAGGCCACTGCCATTGCCGTCGCCGCTGGTGTGTTCGCCGGTTCCGCATGGGCCGTGGACCCGTTCACCGTGCGCGACATCCGGATCGAAGGTCTGCAGCGCGTCGAGGCGGGCACCATCTTCGCGTCGCTTCCGGTGCGGGTGGGCGACACCTACGATGACCAGAAAGGTGCGGCTGCAATCCAGTCGATCTTCGCGCTGGGCCTGTTCAAGGACGTGCGCATCGAGGCCAGCGGCGACGTGCTGGTGGTGATCGTCGAGGAGCGCCCGACGGTGGCCGATGTCGAGTTCGGCGGCAACAAGGAATTCGACAAGGACACGCTGCGCCGGATGATGCGCGACATCGGCCTGACCGACGGCCGGCCCTTCGACAAGGCCTTGCTCGATCGGGCCGAGCAAGAGATCAAGCGGCAATACATCAATCGCAGCCTGTATGCGTCGGAGGTGGTGACCACGGTCACGCCGATCGAGCGCAACCGCGTCAATCTGTCCTTCTCCATCACCGAGGGTGAACGCGCCAAGATCAAGGAGATCCGCTTCGTCGGCAACCAGGCCTTCGGCGATTCGACGCTGCGCGACCTGTTCGACCTCAACACCGGTGGCTGGCTCAGCTGGTATACCAAGTCCGATCAGTATTCCCGTGCCAAGCTCAATGCCGACATCGAGACGCTGCGCTCGTATTACCTGACCCGCGGCTACCTGGAGTTCCGCATCGATTCGACCCAGGTCGTGATCTCGCCGGACAAGCAGGAAATCGACATCGTCATCAACATCACCGAAGGCGACCGTTATGTGGTCTCCGGCGTTCGGCTCGAAGGCAACTACCTGGGCAAGGACGACGAGTTCAAGAGCCTGGTGGCGATCCGCCCGGGCCAGGCCTACAACGCCGACGACGTCGTGCAGACGACCAGGGCCTTCACCGACTATTTCGGCAACTTCGGTTATGCGTTCGCGCGCGTGGAGGCGCGGCCCGAGGTCGACCGGACGAACAACCGGGTCGCACTGGTGATACAGGCCGAGCCATCGCGCCGGGCCTATGTGCGACGCATCAACGTGGCGGGCAACAACCGCACCCGCGATGAAGTCGTGCGCCGCGAGTTCCGCCAGTTCGAGTCGGCCTGGTACGACGCCGACAAGATCCGCCGTTCCCGCGATCGCGTGGACCGCCTCGGATTCTTCACCGAAGTGGGTATCGAGACGCAGGAGGTGCCCGGCGCGCCGGACCAGGTCGATCTGACCATCACCGTCGTGGAGCGCGCCACCGGCAATCTGTCGCTCGGCGCCGGATATTCCAGTGGCGACGGTCTGGGCCTGACGGCCGGCATCTCGCAGGAGAACGCGTTCGGTTCCGGCAATTCGCTGGGCATCCAGATCGATACCAGTGACACCTATCGCACCGTGGTGCTCAGCACGACCGACCCGTATTTCACGGTGGACGGCGTGTCTCGCTCGATCGACGTCTACCATCGCACGACCCGGCCCTACACCGCTTCCGACAGCTACAGCCTGAAGACCACCGGCGCCAGCCTGCGGTTCGGCGTGCCGTTCACCGAGACCGACACGGTCTATTTCGGCGCCGGTGTCGAGCAGACGAAGATCGTGCCCGGAACGTCGCTGCCGGCCGCGTACACGACCTATGCCAACCAGTTCGGCTACACCAGCAACGGGGTGCCGCTGACGATCGGCTGGGCGCGCGATACCCGAGACAGCGCGCTCGTGCCCAATTCGGGTCGTTACCAGCGAATCAACGGCGAATGGGGCGTGGGCGGCGATACACGTTATCTCAGCGCGAGTTATCAGTTCCAGCAATACTGGCCGCTGAGCAAGCAATACACGTTCGCTTTCAATGCCGACTTTGCCTACGGCAAAGGTTTGTCGGGCCGGCCGTTCCCGCTGTTCAAGAATTTCTACGGCGGTGGCCTGGGCTCGGTGCGTGGCTTCGAGCAAGGCAGTCTGGGCGAGGTCGAGGTCACCAATGGCGGCAGCCTGGGTGGCAACAAGAAGGTCAACCTGAACTTCGAACTCATCACGCCCTTCCCCGGGGCCGGCAACGATCGGACCTTGCGCATGTTCAGCTTCCTGGACGTCGGCAATGTGTTCGGCGAGTCGCAGCCGATGCGCCTGAACGAATTGCGTGCCTCCTTGGGCGTGGGTATCAGCTGGATCTCGCCAGTCGGCCCGTTGCGGCTGGCCTTGGCCTACCCGATCCGGAAGTTCACAAACGATAAAATCCAGCGCGTGCAATTTCAAATCGGAACGTCTTTCTAATGAACACACTGACCAGTCGCTTGTTGGCCGCCATCATGATGGCGGCTTTGACGGTGGGCGCGTATGCGCAGGAGTTCCGGGTTGGCTTCGTCAATACCGATCGCATCTTCAAGGAGGCTGCGACCGCCAAGGCGGCACAGTCCAAGCTGGAGCAGGAGTTCTCCAAGCGCGAGAAGGAACTCGTCGACCTGGGCGCCAGCATCAAGTCCCTGGCCGACAAGCTCGAGCGTGATGCGCCCACATTGTCGGAATCGCAGCGCAACACCCGCCAGCGCCAGCTGGTCGACCAGGACCGCGAGTTCCAGCGCAAGCGTCGGGAGTTCCAGGAGGATCTCAATGCGCGCAAGAATGAAGAACTGCAACTGGTGCTCGAGCGTGCCAACAAGGTCGTCAAGCAGGTCGCGGAGACCGAGAAATACGACCTGATCCTGCAGGACGCGGTCTACATCAACCCCAAACACGACATCACCGACAAGGTGATCAAGGCGCTCAACGCCGGAGCGAAATAACAGGGCGAGGCGGTATTCGTGTGGCGCTGACCCTCGGACACGTTGTCGACGCTCTGGGGGGCGTACTGCACGGCGACCGCTCTGCTGTCCTGACCGGCCTGGCCGCGCTGGCCGCGGCGGATCCCGGCGAACTGAGCTTCGTCAGCAATCCCCGCTACCAGCAGCAACTGGCGGCGTCACGGGCGCTGTGCGTGATCGTGGAGCCCGCGCTCGAGGCGGTGGCACGTTCGCGTGGCGCCTGCATCGTGACCGAGCAGCCTTATCTCTACTTCGCCCGGGTCACGCAGATGTGGCGTCGCCACGTCCGGCCGATCGGCCGTCCGACCATCCATCCCAGTGCCGTCATCGACCCGCAGGCGACGATCGACGGCACGGCTTCGATCGGCCCTTTGTGTGTCGTCGAGCGTGGCGCACATATCGGGGCCGGTACCGTGCTCAAGGCGCGGGTGACCGTCGGCGAGGATTGCCACATCGGCGCGCGTTGCCTGCTGCACAGCGGGGTGGTCATCGGCGCCGACGGTTTCGGCTTTGCGCCGAACGCCGGTGCCTGGGAAAAGATCGAGCAGCTGGGCTCGGTTCGCATCGGTGACGACGTCGAGATCGGTGCCAACACCTGCATCGACCGGGGCGCCTTGTCCGATACCGTCATCGAAGACGGCGTGAAGCTCGACAACCTGATCCAGATCGGCCACAACGTGCGCGTCGGACGCCACACCGCCATGGCGGCCTGCGTCGGCGTTGCCGGCTCCGCGACCATCGGTGCGCATTGCACCATTGGTGGCGCCGCCGTCGTGCTGGGGCATCTGACGGTGGCCGACCATGTGAACATCTCCGCAGCGTCGGTGGTGACTCGCTCGATCCACAAGGCCGGTCACTACACCGGGCTGTTTCCGATCGACGACAATGCGCAGTGGGAAAAGAACGCAGCCGCGCTCAAGCGGCTGCACCAATTGCGCGAGCGCATGCGCGCGCTTGAAAAAAGCCTCCAGGACAACTCGACGCCATGATGGACATTCACCAGATCCTCAAGAAACTGCCGCACCGATATCCGTTCCTGCTGGTCGATCGGGTGGTCGAACTCGACAAGGGCAAGAGCATCGTGGCGTTGAAGAACGTCTCGATGAACGAACCCTTCTTCACCGGCCACTTCCCGCATCGTCCGGTCATGCCGGGCGTGCTGATGCTCGAAGCACTGGCGCAGGCAGCCGCATTGCTGGCGTTCGATACCCTGGGTGTCACGCCCGACGACAAGACGGTCTACTACTTCGCCGGCATCGACGGAGCACGCTTCAAGCGTCCGGTCGAGCCGGGAGACCAGCTGATGCTGCACGCACAGCTCGATCGCATGAAAGCCGGCATCTTCAAGTTCAAGTCCCGTGCCATGGTCGGCGAGGAGCTGGCGGTCGAGGCCGACCTGATCTGCACGATGCGCTCCATCGCCTAGGCGGTTTCGCGCCTGTCCCGCGTGCAGAACATCCATCCCACCGCCGTTGTCGATCCTGGCGCCGAGATCGACGCTTCCGTCGTCATCGGCCCTTATGCCGTCATCGGCCCCCATGTACGCATCGGGGCCGGCACGACGGTGGGGGCGCATTGCGTCATCGAAGGGCACACCACGATCGGACGCGACAACCGCATCTTCCAGTTCAACTCGCTGGGTGCGATCCCGCAGGACAAGAAATACGCCGGCGAGCCCTGCGAGTTGCAGATCGGCGACCGCAACACGATTCGCGAGTTCTGTACCTTCAACATCGGCTCGCCCGGCGATGTCGGCGTGACCCGTGTCGGCGACGACAACTGGATCATGGCCTATGTGCATCTGGCCCATGATTGCCAGGTGGGCAACAACACCATCTTTGCCAACAATTCGCAGCTTGCAGGCCATGTGCACGTGGGCGACTGGACCATCCTGGGCGGCTTCACCGTGGTGCACCAGTTCGTGCGCATCGGCGCGCACAGCATGACCGCGATGTGTTCCCTGTTGTTCGCCGACCTGCCGCCGTTCGTGATGTGCCAGGGCCAGCCTGCGGCCGCCCGTTCGATGAACTACGAGGGATTGCGTCGCCGCGGCTTTTCAGCCGAACGCCTGGCGGTGGTCAAGGCCATGCACAAGTTGCTGTACCGGGACGATCTCACGCTGGAGCAGGCGCGCACCGCCATCGATGGCCTGGCATCGATACATCCGGCCGCACAGCCAGACGTGGCCTTGATGGGCAGCTTTCTGGCCGGCGTCGCGCCGCGTCGCGGCATCGTCCGGTAGCCGCCGATGTCAGTGGCGGCGGTGACGCCCCTGCGGACCGAGGCGGCCCCGCGGGTGGCGATGGTCGCGGGGGAAACCTCGGGCGACCTGCTGGCCGGCCTGCTGCTGGGGGGCATGCGGCAACGGTGGCCCCAACTCGCTTGTGGTGGCATCGGTGGTGCGCGCATGGCGGCGCACGGCTTCGACGCCTGGTGGCCGAGCGAGGCGCTGGCCGTGCGCGGATATGTCGAGGTGCTGCGCCACTACCGGCGTATCGTCGCCATCCGCGATCAGCTGCGCGAACGTCTGCTGCGCGAGCCACCCGATCTGTTTGTCGGGATCGACGCGCCCGATTTCAATCTGGCGCTCGAACGCGACCTGCGCCGCCGCGGCATCCGCAGCGTGCATTTCGTCTGTCCGTCAGTGTGGGCCTGGCGCGCCAACCGGATCGACACGATCCGCGACAGCGCCGACCATGTGTTGTGCCTGTTTCCGTTTGAACCGGCGTTGCTGCACGCCCACGGCATTGCCGCGACCTACGTCGGGCATCCGCTGGCCGACGTGATTCCCATGCGCGCCGATCGAACCGCGGCGCGTGCGGCGCTGGGATTGCAGCCCGACGTGCCGGTGCTGGCCATCCTGCCCGGCAGCCGGCGCTCGGAGATCGGATACCTGGCCGAGCGCTTCTTTCGCGCCGCCGCGCTGCTGCAGCGCGAGCGCCCGCAGCTGCAATGCGTGGTGCCGACCGTGCCTTCGCTGATGCCCGTGGTCGAGCAGATCGCCCGCAGCTGCGGCATGTCCGCCCGCCTGCGCATCGTGGCCGGGCAGTCCCATGCCGCGCTGGCGGCCTGCGATGTGACGCTGATCGCCAGCGGCACGGCGACCCTGGAAGCGGCGCTGTTCAAGCGGCCGATGGTGATCGCCTACAACATGCACTGGTTGTCATGGCAGATCATGCGCCGCAAGCGCCTGCAACCCTGGGTCGGCCTGCCCAACATCCTGTGCCAGGACTTCGTCGTGCCGGAACTGCTGCAGGAACAGGCCACGCCACGGGCTCTGGCCGCCGCGCTCGGCCAATGGCTGGACGCGCCCGAGCGGGTCGCCGCGCTCGAACTGCGTTTCGATGCCCTGCACCAGCAGCTGCAATGTGATACTTCCCGGTGTGCAACCGATGCGATCGAAAAAATCCTCCAGTCCTGAGCAGGCCGCGTTGCCGTGGGACGCGCCCGGCCTGGTCGCCGGCGTCGACGAAGCCGGCCGAGGTCCGCTGGCCGGGCCGGTCGTGGCCGCGGCCGTGATCCTGGACGACCGCAATCCCATAGACGGCCTGGCAGACTCCAAGAAGCTCAGTGCCAGCCAGCGCGAGCGGCTGTTCGACCTGATCTGCGCGCGGGCCTTGTGTTGTGCGGTCGGCTCGGCCACGGTGCAGGAGATCGACCAGCTCAATATCCTGCAGGCCACGATGCTGGCCATGCGCCGGGCCGTCGAGGGCCTGCGCCTGACGCCAGCCCGGGTGCTGGTGGACGGCAACCGCATCCCGGTGCTCAAGGTGCGCGCCGAGGCGATCGTCGGCGGTGACGCGCGGGTGCCGGCGATCTCGGCCGCGTCCATCGTTGCCAAGGTGCACCGCGATCGCTGGTGCGCGCAATTGCATGCGCAATATCCGGGCTATGGCTTCGCCGACCACAAGGGTTACGGCACGGCGCAGCACCTGGCCGCGCTGCGCAGGCTGGGCGCCTGTCCGGAGCACCGGCGCACGTTTGCGCCGGTGGCGCAGGTGCTGGCGTGACGGACACCGCCGGATCGCGCGTCAGTCACGTCGTGTCGCGCGACAATGCCGTGCTCAAGACCGTGCGCCGACTGTCGCGCGACAACACGGCCTACCGCAAGCTCGGCCAGGCCTGGCTCGAGGGAGATCATCTGTGCCGCGCCGCACGCGACCAGGCCGTGGTACCCGCGTTGGCCGTATTTGCCGAGTCGGCCTGGCGCGGCGCAGCCCCTGAGTGGGAATTGGGCTCGGCCCGCGTGGTCGTCGTGCCGGACCACCTGTTCGACGAGATCAGCGCGCTGGAATCGCCGGGGCGCATGGGCTTCGTGATCGATCTGCCAACGGCGGCAGGCGTGCTGCCGCACGAGGCCTCGGTGGTGCTCGACCGGGTCCAGGATGCCGGCAACGTCGGCTCCATCCTGCGCAGTGCGGCCGCCCTGGGTTTTGGCCAGGTGCTGGCGATCAAGGGCAGTGCGGCGTTGTGGTCGCCCAAGGTGCTGCGCTCCGGCATGGGTGCCCATTTCGGGCTGCATCTCGTCGAGGCGCTGGAGCCGGCGGACCTGGCCGGCCTGGAACTGCCGATCATCGCGACCAGTTCGCACCAGGGCGCGCCGGTCCACGCGAGCGTGTTGCCCTGGCCCTGCGCCTGGGCTTTCGGCCATGAAGGCCAGGGCGTGGGCGAGGCCGTCGCGCGGCAGGCCCGGCTCTGGTGCAGGATCGGACAACCCGGCGGTCAGGAATCGTTGAACGTGGCTGCGGCAGCGGCAATCTGCCTGCATGCCAGTGCCGTGGGACGGCCGCCCGGCTGAGCTGCGCGGCGGTCTGCGCATGGCCGTTCGCCAGAGGGGCTGGGCTATAATGAGCGGCTTTCGCGAAAGCAAGCGCCCCAAGCGATTCTCCAATCAAATCCCCCTGTAGAGAGCAGCCAGCTGGCAGCATCCAGAGCCCAGTCGCGGGGATGCTTGGGAGTACCCGAAATCAATCCGGAGATCCTCGTGCTTTTGTCTCTCAAGGGAAACAAACCTCTCGCCATACTGGCGCTCGCCGACGGCACGATCTACCTGGGCGAATCGATCGGAGTCGCCGGCGAACGCGTCGGTGAAGTCGTGTTCAATACCTCGATGACGGGGTACCAGGAAATCCTGACCGACCCGAGTTATTGCCAGCAGATCGTCACGTTGACCTACCCGCATGTGGGCAACTACGGCGTCAATACCGACGACATGGAGTCGTCCCGGGTCCAGGCCGCCGGCCTCGTGATCCGCAACCTCCCTGCCGTGGTGTCCAATTTCCGCGAGATGGGTTCGTTGCAGACGTACCTGGCGGCCGAGAACACGGTGGCCATCGCCAACATCGATACCCGCAAGCTGACCCGCCAGATTCGCAATCAGGGGGCGCAGAACGGCTGCATCCTGGCGCTGGAGGCCGGCCAGGAGGTGACCGAAGCGCGCGTCGCGCAGGCACTGGAGCAGGCGCGGTCGGCGCCGTCGATGGCGGGTCTGGACCTGGCCCGCGTCGTCACCACCGGGAAGCCGTACACGTGGACCCAGACCGAATGGTCGCTGGGTGCCGAACCTGGCCAGGGTGGACCGGGCTTCGGCGTATTGACCGAGCCGCGGTTTCATGTCGTCGCCTACGACTTCGGCGTCAAGCGCAACATCCTGCGCATGTTGGCGGCGCGGGGTTGCAAAGTCACCGTCGTGCCCGCAAACACCTCGGCGCAGCAGGCGCTGGCGCTCAAGCCCGACGGCATCTTCCTGTCCAACGGGCCGGGCGATCCCGAGCCCTGCGACTATGCGATCGACGCGGTGCGCGAACTGCTCGACATGCAGATCCCGACCTTCGGCATCTGCCTGGGCCACCAGATCATGGCGCTCGCGTCCGGCGCCCGGACCTTCAAGATGAAGTTCGGCCACCATGGTGCCAACCATCCGGTCAAGGACGTCGAGACCGGCCGCGTCAGCATCACCAGCCAGAACCACGGTTTCGCGGTCGATGCGGACAGCCTGCCGGACAACCTCGTGGCCACCCACGTGAGTCTGTTCGACGGCACGCTGCAAGGTCTGCGGCGCACGGATCGCCCGGCACTGTGTTTCCAGGGGCATCCGGAAGCGTCACCGGGACCACACGACATCGCCTACCTGTTCGAGCGCTTTGTCGCGCTCATGGACGCGCCCAGCCGGAGCCAACATGCCTAAGCGTACCGACATCAAGAGCATCCTCATCATCGGCGCCGGTCCGATCATCATCGGCCAGGCCTGCGAGTTCGACTACTCCGGCGTGCAGGCCTGCAAGGCCTTGCGCGAAGAGGGCTTCAAGGTCATCCTGATCAACAGCAATCCGGCCACGATCATGACCGACCCGGCCACGGCCGATGTGACCTATATCGAACCCATCACCTGGCAGACGGTCGAGAAGATCATCGCCAAGGAGCGGCCCGACGCCATCCTGCCGACCATGGGCGGCCAGACTGCGCTCAACTGCGCGCTCGACCTGTGGCACAACGGCGTGCTCAACCAGTACAAGGTCGAGCTGATCGGCGCCAGCCCGGACGCGATCGAAAAGGCCGAGGACCGCCTCAAGTTCAAGCAGGCCATGACCCGCATCGGCTTGGGTTCGGCCCGCTCGGGCATCGCCCACAGCATGGACGAGGCCTGGGCGGTGCAGAAGACCGTCGGTTTCCCGACCGTGATCCGCCCCAGCTTCACGCTGGGCGGCAGCGGCGGCGGCATTGCCTACAACGCCGAGGAGTTCGACACCATCTGCAAGCGCGGCCTGGAGGCTTCGCCGACCAATGAGTTGCTGATCGAGGAGTCGTTGCTGGGCTGGAAGGAATACGAGATGGAGGTGGTGCGCGACAAGGCGGACAACTGCATCATCGTGTGTTCGATCGAGAACCTCGATCCGATGGGTGTTCACACCGGTGACTCGATCACGGTGGCACCGGCGCAGACGCTGACCGACCGCGAATATCAGATCCTGCGCAACGCATCGTTGGCGGTGTTGCGCGAGATCGGCGTGGACACCGGCGGCTCCAACGTGCAGTTCGCGATCAACCCGAACGACGGGCGCATGGTCGTGATCGAGATGAATCCGCGCGTGAGCCGTTCGTCGGCGCTGGCCTCCAAGGCCACGGGTTTCCCGATCGCCAAGATCGCGGCCAAGCTGGCCGTGGGCTACACGCTCGACGAGCTGCGCAACGAGATCACCGGCGGCGCGACGCCGGCCAGTTTCGAGCCGAGCATCGACTATGTCGTGACCAAGATCCCGCGTTTCGCGTTCGAGAAGTTTCCGGCCGCCGATTCGCGCCTGACGACCCAGATGAAGTCGGTCGGCGAGGTGATGGCCATCGGCCGCACCTTCCAGGAGTCGTTCCAGAAGGCCTTGCGCGGGCTCGAGGTCGGCGTCGACGGCATGAACGAGAAGACGCAGGACCGCGAGGTGCTGGAGAAGGAACTCGGCGAGCCCGGTCCGGAGCGCATCTGGTACGTCGGCGACGCATTCGCGCAGGGCATGAGTGTCGAGGAGGTGTTTGCGCTGACCAAGATCGACCGCTGGTTCCTGACGCAGATCGAGGAGATCGTGAAGATCGAACTCGAGCTCGAGACCCGTTCGCTGGACGATATCGATGCGCCGACGCTGCGTGCGCTCAAGCGCAAGGGTTTTTCCGACCGCCGCCTGGCACGCCAGCTCAAGACCACCGACACCGTGATCCGCAAGCTGCGCCGTGCGCTGGGCGTGCGACCGGTCTACAAGCGCGTGGACACCTGCGCGGCCGAATTTCCGACCAATACCGCCTACATGTATTCGACCTACGAGGACGAATGCGAGGCGGCCCCGACCGACCGCAAGAAGATCATGGTGCTCGGCGGGGGGCCGAACCGGATCGGGCAGGGCATCGAGTTCGACTACTGCTGCGTGCACGCGGCGCTGGCGATGCGCGAGGACGGCTATGAGACCATCATGGTCAACTGCAATCCGGAGACCGTTTCCACCGACTACGACACCAGCGACCGGTTGTATTTCGAGCCGTTGACGCTGGAGGATGTGCTCGAGATCGTCGACAAGGAAAAGCCGGTGGGCGTGATCGTCCAGTACGGCGGCCAGACCCCGCTCAAGCTCGCGCTCGACCTCGAGGCCAACGGCGTGCCGATCATCGGCACCAGCCCGGACATGATCGATGCGGCCGAAGATCGGGAGCGCTTCCAGCAGTTGCTCAACACGCTGGGACTGCGCCAGCCGCCCAACGCGACCGCCCGTACCGAGTCCGATGCGCTCGAGAAGGCTGCCAAGCTGGGTTATCCGCTGGTCGTGCGGCCGAGCTACGTGCTTGGTGGTCGTGCGATGGAGGTGGTGCACGAGCAGCGTGACCTCGAACGCTACATGCGCGAGGCGGTCAAGGTCTCGCACGATTCGCCGGTGTTGCTGGACCGATTCCTCAACGACGCCATCGAATGCGACGTGGACGCCATCTGCGACGGCGAGCGGGTCTTCATCGGTGGCGTGATGGAGCACATCGAGCAGGCCGGTGTGCACAGCGGCGATTCGGCCTGTTCGTTGCCGCCGTATTTCCTGACGGCGGCCACCGTGGCCGAGCTCAAGACGCAGACCGCGGCGATGGCGCGTGCGCTCAACGTCGTCGGCCTGATGAACGTGCAGTTCGCCATCCAGCAGATTCCCGGCGACGACGGCGCCGTACAGGACGTGATCTTCGTGCTCGAGGTCAACCCGCGTGCTTCGCGCACCGTGCCCTTTGTCAGCAAGGCCACCGGCATCCAGCTGGCCAAGGTGGCCGCACGCTGCATGGTCGGGCAGACCCTGGACGCGCAGGGCATTGCCGAGGAAGTCACGCCGCCGTATTTCAGCGTCAAGGAGGCGGTGTTCCCGTTCGTGAAGTTCCCTGGGGTCGACACCATCCTCGGCCCCGAAATGAAGTCCACCGGGGAGGTGATGGGCAGTGCCAAGACCTTCGGCGAGGCGTTCGTGAAGTCGCAGATCGCCGCCGGTACCAAGTTGCCCCGTTCGGGCAAGGCCTTCATCTCGGTCAAGCAAAATGACAAACCGCGCGCGGTCGATGTCGCGCGTGGCCTGGTCGCGCTGGGCTTCGAGCTGATCGCCACCAAGGGCACGGCCGCCGCCATCACGGCCGCCGGCCTGGCATGCCAGACGGTCAACAAGGTGACCGAAGGGCGTCCGCATATCGTCGACATGATCAAGAACGACGAGATCGCGCTGGTGGTCAATACGGTCGAGGAGCGTCGCAATGCGATTGCCGACTCCGGACAGATCCGCACCTCGGCACTGGCGGCCCGGGTGACGACGATCACGACCATCGCGGGTGCCGAGGCCGCGGTGGAAGGCATGCAATACCTGGACCAGCTCGATGTGATCTCGGTGCAGGAACTGCACCGGCAACTCGCGGCATAATTTCAGCACAACCGCAGGGAGCACCCGGTGCAGCGCACCGGGTGCTCCCTGCCACATTTTCAGGCAGACCATTCATGACGACCATTCCCATCACCAAGCGCGGCGCGGAAAAACTCAAGGCGGAACTGCACCGGCTCAAGACCGTGGACCGGCCATCGGTGATCAACGCCATCGCCGAAGCCCGGGCCCAGGGCGACCTGAGCGAGAACGCCGAATACGAGGCCGCCAAGGACCGTCAGGGCTTCATCGAAGGCCGCATCCAGGAAGTCGAAGGCAAGTTGTCGGCGGCCCAGATCATCGACCCCAGCTCCGTCGATGCCGGCGGCCGCGTGGTATTCGGCGCCACGGTCGATCTCGAGGATGAAACGTCGGGCGACAAGGTCACCTACCAGATCGTCGGTGAAGACGAGGCCGACCTCAAGCAGGGCCTGGTCAACATCAGCAGCCCGATCGCGCGCGCGCTGATCGGCAAGGAAGAAGGCGACAGCGCCGAGGTGCGGGCGCCGGGCGGGACCAAGTACTTTGAAATCGTCGCGGTCCGCTACCTTTGACTGGATCGCTGCCTGGCCCGTGTGGCTGGCGGCCTTGTGGTGGGGCAGCCTGAGCGCGTTGGGCCTGTGGGTCGTGCCGACCCTCTTCGCCCAGTTGCCGACCAAGGCACTGGCCGGCAATGCGGCGGCAGCGCTGTTCAGTGTTCAATCGATGGTGTCCGCGGTGCTGGGAGCCGGCTTGCTGCTCGCCTCGCGCGCCGATGCGACACGCTGGCACGGTATCCAGGCCCGGGATGCACGTGGATTCGTGCTGGCCGGCATGTTGCTGGCCTTGCTACTAGAGTTTGCGGTCGCGCCCCGGATCACCGCTCGCGTCGACCTGCCCTTGTGGCACGGCCTGGGTACGGCGATGTTGTTGCTGCAGTGGGGGTGCGCGGCGGTCGTGTTCTGGAAGCTGGCGCGCCCCGAGCGCGCGACGCAGATTCAGGACTGACTGCGTTTCTTGATGCTGACCGTCTTCGGTTTGGCGCGTTTGATCTGCCCGCCGGGCGTGAGTCGCTGGTTGCCCAGCACGCGCAAGGTACGCACTTCGGGACGTTGTCCGCCGCGTTTGCTGTACTTGAGGACCTTGACGTCGCGAGGCCCGGGCTTGCGGTCCTCGTCCAGCGTCTTGTCCCGGTCCGGCAGCGGGCGCCAGAGCACCAGCAACTTGCCGATATGTTGTATCGGCGCCGCATTCAGCTCCTCGGCGATGGCCTGGAACAAGGCCTCGCGCGCCACGCGATCATCGGAGAAGACCCGGATCTTGATCAGCCCGTGCGCGGCGAGTGCGGCATCGGTTTCCTTGCGGACGGCGGCATTCCAGCCATCGGAGCCGATCATGACGACGGGGTCCAGGTGATGGGCGTTGGCGCGGTGCTCCTTGCGTTGCGCCGGCGTGAGTTGGATGTGGGGCATCGCGCTATTATCGGGCGAACCAGCAGCCTTGCGCGACTGCCGGGGGCATCTGCCTCCAGCACGGGAAAATGGGAATGCAGTCATGAACAAGAGCAAGAGCAAGAAGGTCAACCGGGCCTGGTTGAACGACCATGTCAACGACCCGTACGTCAAGATGGCGCAGCGCGACGGATATCGGGCGCGTGCGGCGTACAAGCTCAAGGAGATCGACGAGGCGCTGGGCCTGATCCAGCCGGGAGACCTGGTCGTGGACCTCGGTTCGGCACCGGGCGCGTGGAGCCAATACGTGCGCAACCGCCTGTCCCCCAGGACGGCCACCGGGGGCGGCGCCGCCGTCGGCGCCCTGAACGGCCGCATCATCGCGATGGACATCTTGCCGATGGAACCGGTGGAGGGCGCCATCTTCCTGCAAGGCGATTTCCGGGAACCCGAGTTGCTCGAGCGCCTCGCATCGGCGATGCAGGGGCGATTGGCCGACGTCGTGGTCTCGGACATGGCGCCCAATCTCTCCGGCATTGCGTCGGCCGACGCGGCTCGCATCGCCCATTTGGTCGAGCTGGCGGTTGACTTCAGTCAACACCACATGAAGCCGCAGGGTGCGCTGGTTGCCAAGGTATTCCATGGCAGCGGCTACAACGAGCTGGTAAAACTGTTCAAGGACTCGTTTCAGGTCGTAAAAGCGATCAAACCCAAGGCTTCGCGCGACAAATCTTCCGAAACCTTTCTCGTCGGCCTGGGTCTCAAGGCCATGGGGCCGTAAACGCGGTGCAAGGAAACACCGGGACAATTGCCGACAAACCCTCTTCGCCGCAGAGGTTGAAGTGGCGCGGAATCGCCATTGCGCACCTTGAAACGCCTAAAATGAGTCGCAACTACCCTCAGGGTCCGTATATGCCCCAGGATTGGAGCCTTGCTTGAATAATCAGTGGTTTTCTAAAGTCGCCGTGTGGCTGGTCATCGCCATGGTGCTTTTCACGGTCTTCAAACAGTTCGATACGCGCGGCGCCGCGGCATCGGGCTACATGGGCTATTCCGACTTCCTGGAAGAGGTCAGAGGCAAGCGCATCAAGAGTGCGCTGATCCAGGAAGGCCAGGGCGGCACCGAGATCATCGCGGTCACGAACGACGACCGCAAGATCCGCACCACGGCCACCTACCTCGATCGCGGCCTGATCGGCGACCTGATCAGCAACGACGTCAAGTTCGACGTCAAGCCGCGCGAAGAGGGCTCCCTGTTGATGACCCTGCTTGTGAGCTGGGGTCCGATGCTGCTGCTGATCGGCGTCTGGGTGTATTTCATGCGCCAGATGCAGGGTGGCGGCAAGGGTGGCGCGTTCAGCTTCGGCAAGAGCAAGGCGCGCATGCTCGACGAAAGCACCAATCAGGTCACCTTCGCCGATGTCGCCGGCTGCGACGAAGCCAAGGAGGAGGTCAAGGAGGTCGTCGACTTCCTGAAGGATCCCCAACGCTTCCAGAAACTTGGCGGGCGCATTCCACGCGGCTTGTTGCTGGTAGGCCCGCCCGGCACCGGCAAGACCTTGCTGGCCAAGGGTATTGCCGGCGAGGCCAAGGTGCCGTTCTTCTCGATCTCGGGTTCGGACTTCGTCGAGATGTTCGTCGGTGTCGGCGCGGCCCGTGTGCGCGACATGTTCGACAACGCCAAGAAAAATGCGCCGTGCATCATCTTCATCGACGAGATCGATGCGGTCGGTCGCCAGCGCGGCGCCGGGCTTGGCGGTGGCAATGACGAGCGCGAACAGACCCTCAACCAGATGCTGGTCGAGATGGACGGTTTCGAGACCAATGCCGGTGTCATCGTGGTCGCTGCGACCAACCGCCCCGACATCCTCGACGCCGCCCTGCTGCGGCCGGGTCGTTTCGACCGTCAGGTCTATGTGACGCTGCCCGACATCCGTGGCCGCGAGCAGATCCTGAACGTGCACATGCGCAAGGTGCCGTTGGGCCAGGACGTCAACGCCAGCATCATCGCGCGCGGAACGCCCGGCATGTCCGGTGCCGACCTGGCCAACCTGTGCAACGAGGCCGCGCTGATGGCGGCGCGCCGCGGCGCCCGCGTGGTCGAGATGCAGGATTTCGAGAAAGCCAAGGACAAGATCCTGATGGGCCCGGAGCGCAAGAGCATGGTGATGCCCGAGAGCGAGCGCATCAACACGGCCTACCACGAATCCGGCCACGCACTGATCGGCCGCCTGTTGCCCAAGTGCGATCCGGTGCACAAGGTCACCATCATCCCGCGTGGTCGTGCGCTCGGTGTCACGATGAGCCTGCCGGCGGAAGACCGCTACAGCTACGACAGCGAATACATGCTCAACCAGATCAGCATGTTGTTCGGTGGCCGCATCGCCGAAGAGGTGTTCATGCACCAGATGACCACCGGCGCGAGCAACGACTTCGAGCGTGCCACGCACATTGCCCGCGACATGGTCACGCGTTACGGCATGACCGACGCGCTGGGCCCGATGGTGTATGCCGAGAACGAAGGCGAGGTCTTCCTGGGCCGTTCGGTGACCAAGACGACCAACATGAGCGAGCAGACGATGCAGAAGGTCGACGCCGAGGTGCGGCGCATCATCGACCAGCAGTATTCGCTGGCCCGCAAGCTGATCGAGGACAACCAGGACAAGATCCACACCATGGCCAAGGCCTTGCTCGAATACGAGACCATCGACATGGACCAGATCGACGACATCATGGCCGGCAAGCCACCCCGTCCGCCCAAGGACTGGACGCCGCGCACGCCGGCACCCGGCGGCGGCAGCGGCTCGGGTGGCAACCCGGCGGTGACCACCGATCCCGCGCCGACAGCGGCCTGAGGCGTGTAGCCACGGCAATGTTTTCACCATGGGGCTGCGGCCCCATTTTCGTTCCACCCCCTCGATGATCTGGCAGACCTCCCGATTCCAGCTGGATCTCTCCCGGCCGTGCATCATGGGGATCGTCAATGTGACGCCGGATTCGTTTTCCGACGGCGGCCAGCATGCCGGCGAGGCGGACGCACTGCGTCACTGCGAGAAGCTGCTCGAAGACGGCGCCCACGTGCTCGACATCGGTGGCGAATCGAGCCGGCCGGGGGCGCAGCCCCTGTCCCTGGACGAGGAACTGCAGCGCGTGTTGCCCGTGGTCCGGGGCGCCGTGGCCATGGGAGCGGCCGTCTCGGTAGACACCTACAAGCCGCAAGTCATGCAGGCCGTGCTCGATCTCGGAGCCGATATCATCAACGACATCTGGGCGCTGCGTCAGCCCGGGGCGATCGACGTGGTGTCGCGGCATCCGGCCTGTGGTGTGTGCCTGATGCACATGCACCGCGAACCGCAGACGATGCAGGCCGAGCCCATGCACGGGGACGTGCTGGTGCAGGTGCGGGACTTCCTCCGAGCGGCCGCATCGGGGCTGCGCACGCGCGGCGTTGCGGCCGAACGCATCGTGATCGATCCGGGCATCGGATTCGGCAAGACGGTGGCGCAGAATTTCAGCCTGCTGGCGCGCCAGCGTGAGTTGCTCGCCGAGGGTTATCCGGTGCTGGCGGGCTGGTCGCGCAAGTCGTCACTGGCAAGTGCGACCAGTCGCTCGCTCGCGGACCTGGCCACCCTCGACGTGCAGGCGCGCATGGTGCCCAGCGTGGCGGCCGCGTTGCTGGCTGTCGAGCGCGGAGCGCGCATCGTGCGGGTCCACGACGTGCGCGAGACGGTGCAGGCTCTGGCCGTGCTCGATGCGACCACGCAAGCCTGCGACAACAACATCACACAAGGGGAACAACAACGATGACGCGACGATATTTTGGTACCGACGGCATACGCGGCACGGTGGGCAAGCCGCCGATCACGCCCGATTTCGTGTTGCGCCTGGCGCATGCGGTCGGACGCGTGCTCAAGCGCTCGGAAGAGCGCCCGACCGTGCTGATCGGCAAGGACACCCGGATCTCGGGCTACATGCTTGAGAGCGCGCTGGAGAGCGGATTCAACTCGGCCGGTGTCGATGTCGTCCTGCTCGGGCCATTGCCGACACCGGGCGTGGCCTACCTGACGCGGGCCCAGCGCGCATCGCTGGGCGTCGTGATCAGCGCCAGCCACAATCCGTTTCCCGACAACGGCATCAAGTTCTTCAATGCGCAGGGTGCCAAGTTGCCCGACGCCTGGGAGCAGGCGGTCGAGGCCACGCTGGAGGAAGACCCCGTCTGGGCCGATTCCGCCTCGCTGGGCCGGACGCGTCGCCTCGAGGACGCCGCCGGTCGTTATGTCGAGTTCTGCAAGAGTACCTTCTCGTCGGAGCTGACGCTGCGCGGACTCAAGATCGTGGTCGATGCGGCCCATGGCGCGGCCTACCAGATTGCACCGATGGTGTTCCACGAACTGGGTGCCGAGGTGTTTGCCATCGGCTGCACGCCCGACGGACTGAACATCAACCATGAGGTGGGCGCGACCCACCCGCAGGCTCTGGTCGACGCCGTGCGGGTGCACAAGGCGGACTTCGGTATTGCACTCGATGGCGATGCCGATCGGCTGCAGCTGGTCGATGCCCAGGGCCGGTTGTTCAATGGCGACGAGTTGCTGTACCTGCTGGCCGACGACCGGCTCGGCCGCGACGAGCATGTGCCGGGCGTGGTCGGTACGCTGATGACCAACATGGCGGTCGAGGTGGCGCTCAAGGCGCGTGGCGTGCACTTCGTGCGCGCCAAGGTTGGCGACCGCTACGTGCTCGAAGAACTGGAAAAACACCGCTGGTTGCTGGGCGGCGAGGGCTCCGGCCATCTGCTCGCACTGGACAAGCACACCACTGGCGACGGCCTGATCTCGGCGTTGCAGATCCTGCAGGCCTGCGTGCGCAGCGGCCAGGGACCTGCCCAACTGCTGACCGACCTGAGCCTGTTCCCGCAGGTGCTGATCAACGTGCGGCTCAAGCCCGGTGACGACTGGACCGCCAACAGCCGCCTGGCAGACGAGACGCAACGTGTCACCACCGAACTGGGCGAGAGCGGCCGCGTATTGATCCGTCCCAGCGGCACCGAGCCCTTGCTGCGCGTAATGGTCGAGGCGCGCGATGCGGTGCGCGCGCAGGCCTGCGCCGAGCGGCTGGCACTGGCGGTCGGCTCATGACGGCCGCTCCCGCTCCGATCGGCAGCGCGGCCCTGACGGTCGTGCGCGCGGACTACGCCAATCCCGTGCATGCGCAGGCGCTGGTGGACATGCTCGATGCCTACGCGCAGGATCCCGCCGGTGGCGGCAAGCCCCTGAGCCCCTATGCGCGCGAACACCTGGTGCGCGAACTGGCGGCCCGGCCGACCGCCTACAGCGTGCTGGCCTTCGACGGCGAACAGGTCGTGGGTCTGGTCAATTGCATCGAGGGTTTTTCCACGTTCGCCTGCAAGGCGCTGGTCAACGTGCACGACGTGGCCGTTGCCGCAAGCCACCGCGGACGGCGGGTGGGCGAGCAGATGCTGGCGCTGGCGGAACAGATCGCGCGCGAGCGCGGTGCCTGCAAGATGACGCTCGAAGTCCTTTCCGGCAACCGCAGTGCCAACACGCTGTACGCCCGCATGGGTTATGTGTCCTACCAGCTCGATCCGGCACTGGGCCACGCGCAGTTCCTGCAGAAGTGGCTGACCTGATGGGCGTGGGCCACGGGGTGGCCCGGCGCCTCAGACCGCGGGCGCTATCCGTGCACCGCTGAGTTGTTCCTGGGCCGTGACCAGCGCCGGTACGTACTTGGCGCCATGGCCCAGCGCCGATGCGATGGACAGGCTCTGGTGCACCGCCTGGCCCACGGGCGCGGGCACGACCACGGTTTCGGCGAGGTGTCCGTAATAACGCACGTCCTTGCGCGCGTTGTCCAGCTCGAAGGTCAGCCCGCTGAAGTCGCCATCGAGCGTCTTGGCCATGGCCTGGAACAGGCCCGAGTTGACGCCGCCGGCGGAGATCACGCGCACCAGTTCACGCAGATCCACCCCGGCCTTGGCGCCGACGGCGAACGCCTCCGCGCTGGCCGTGCAGATGGCCTGCGCGACGAAATTGTTCAGCAGCTTGATGGTGTGGCCGGCGCTCGGGCCGCCGACGTGAAAGATATTCTCGCAATAGGCCTTGAAGATCGGCTCGATCCGCGCGAAGACCTCGGGCGTGGCGCCGACCATGGTGTTGAGCTTGCCCGCCTCGGCCTCCGGAGCCGAGCGCGCCAGCGGCGCGTCGACCAGCACGACGTTGCGCGCGGCGCATTGTGCACCCAGGCGCTGCGTCGACTCCGGCTCGCTGGTCGAGGTGTCGATAATGACCATGCCGGCCTTGGCCGCCGGCAGCAGGCCGTTCTCGCCGAGCAGGCATTCCTCGACCTGCGGCGTACCGGTGACACACAGGATGACGACGTCGCAATTGCCCAGGGCGTCCGGCGCCCGGGCCTCCTGGGCACCGTTGGCCAGCAGGTCGGCGACACGGTCCCGGTTGTGGTGTACCGTGAGCGTCAGCCGGAAGCCCTTGGCCAGCAGGTTTTTGGCGATACCGTGGCCCATGAGGCCCGATGCGCCGATGAATCCGATGTGTTGCTGTGGCATGTCTGTGTTCCTGCGTGACAGTTGGGACAAGGGGTCATGGTAACGGTTCATTGTGCACCGGGCACCGGTGCCGATGACCGTCGCGGCCGCGGTGCCGGGCCGGCGCACCGCGGATAATCGAGCCATGGCCCGGCCATGCGCCCCGCGGCGCACCGCCAGGTCCCTGTTGCCGACGCCCGTACCAAGGAGAACACCACTTGTCCGCTGATGCTTCCCTCACGATGTTGTCCTCGATGGCCACCCGCGGCCTGTTGACCGACCTGCTGGCCGATTTCGGCCGCCGCACCACGCATTCCGTGCAACTGGAGAGTGCCGGTGGTGTTGATGTCGCGCGCCGAGTGCAGGGCGGCGAGGCCGTCGACGTGGTCGTGCTGGCGGCCAGTGCGATCGACCCGTTGATCGACAGTGGCCGCCTGCTGGCCGGCAGCCGGGTCGACGTCGTGCGGTCGGGCATGGGCATCGCCGCGCAAAGCGGCCACTTGCGGCCCGACGTCGGGTCCGAGGCGGCGGTGCGCCAGGCGGTGCTGGACGCACCCACGATCGGTTATTCGACCGGCCCCAGCGGCAAGTACCTGGTCTCGCTGTTCGAGCGCTGGGGCATCGCACAGCAAATCGCATCGCGCATCGTACAGGCGCCGCCGGGCGTGCCGGTTGCCGCGCTGGTGGCGCGTGGCGATGTCGCGCTCGGATTCCAGCAACTCAGCGAGTTGCTGGGCGTGCCGGGCATCGACGTGCTGGGACCGCTGCCGCCGGACATCCAGCATGTCACGGTGTTCGCTGCCGCGGTGTCGGCGACCTGTACGCAACCCGACGCGGCCCGCGCCTTGCTCGACTTCCTGGCCGGGGCCGACGCGGCGGCCTGCAAGCGTCAGCATGGCATGGAGCCGGCTTGAGCGGCGGCCCCGTGTGCCCGTGCGGCAGCCGTCCGGGCGATGGTGGCTGCACCGACATGCGCCACGGGATCGGGCATGACTGAATCTGAAGCGCTGGATGTGGTCGCGGTGCGCGTCATCGAGAGCGCGGACCAGGATCGGGCTGTCTGGAGCGATGCAGACCGGGCCTGGGCCAGCCACGAGGCGGCGGCCGCGGTCGGAGAAGCCGCCGAGCCCGGCGTGTTCCTGGCGCATCGGGCCGGCTTGGCCATGGGGCGGCTGAACAGCCGCATGGCGGCGCTGGGCAAGGGCGTGCGTGCGCTGGCCTGGAAGCCCTGGCTGGGCATTGTGATCGTCCTGGCGGCTTTCCTGGTCGGCCTGCTCGCGGACCGGGTCGGCAGCGCCCAGCGCATCAATGTGCTGGCGCCACCGGTGCTGTTGCTGCTGGTGTGGAACCTGCTGGTGTACCTGTTTCTGTTGACGAACCCGCTGTGGCGCGGTGCCATCGGGCACGGCATTGATCCGTTGCGTTCACTGGTCGCCCACCTGGGTGCAGGCTGGCATGGCACGCGCAAGGCCGCACGGGAAACGTCGGTCGCCACCTGGGTCGCCAAGGTGGCCGCCGAATGGGCCGGCCTGACGGCACACCTGTATGCGCTGCGCGCTGCGCGCATTCTGCACCTGGCGGCAGCCGCACTGGCCGCGGGCATCATCGCCGGCCTGTACCTGCGCGGCCTGGCGTTCGAATACCGTGCCAGCTGGGAGAGCACCTTTCTCGAGCCCGGTGCGGTGCACACGCTGCTCGCGTCCGTGCTGGCGCCGGGGGCCTGGATGGGGGGTATCCCGATACCGGGGCCGGAACGCATCGCGGCCATGCGCGCGCCCGGATCGGAGAACGCCGGCACCTGGTTGCATCTGATGGCGCTGACGCTTCTCGCGCTGGTGGTGTTGCCGCGTCTGTTGTTGGCCGCCATTGCCGGCTGGCGCGAGAGCCGGCAGGCGCGCCGGCTGCCGCTGCAACTCGAACAGCCGTATTTCCGGCGCCTGTTGCGCGGCTTTCACGTGGAGCCCAATCCGGTGCACGTGGTGCCTTACGCATTCAAGCCATCGGAGGCGGCCATTGCCCATCTCGAGACCTTGTTGACCCGGTTGGTCGGTGGTGCGGCGTCGATACTGGTCGCGCCCGCCGCCGCTTATGGCGACGACGACGACCGTTCGCTGCAGGACCTGGCCGGAGCGTCCGGCCCGCTGGTGCTGGTGTTCAACCTGGCCGCCACGCCCGAGCGCGAGACCCACGCCGCCTTCGCGCAGTCCGCAAAGGCCATGGCCACGGCCGCGCGGCCCTTGCTGGTGGTCGTGGACGAAACCAGCTTCAAGGCCCGCACCCGCGACGAACCGCAACGCCTCGACCAACGGCGCGAAGCCTGGCGCGCCTTGCTGCAACCGGCGGGTATCGAACCCGCTTTTGTCGATCTTGCCGCGCCCGATGCGGCCACGGCGGACGCTGCGATGGATGCGGCGCTACTGGTACCGAAACGATGACGACTGGCGCCACCATTTCCCTGTCGCTGATCTCGCACACCAACGCGGGCAAGACCACACTGGCCCGTACCCTGCTGGCGCAATCGGTCGGCGAGGTGCGCGATGCGGCCCACGTGACCGTCGCGACCACCGCCTACCCGCTGATCGACACGCCCCAGGGCGACCAGCTGGTGCTCTGGGATACGCCCGGCTTCGGTGACAGCGTGCGGCTGGTCAAGCGGCTGCGCCAGCATGGCAATCCCATCGGCTGGTTCATGTCTCAGGTCTGGGACCGGTTCAGCGACCAGACCTTCTGGCTCAACCAGCTCGCGGTGCGCAATACGCGCGAGCAGGCCGATGTCGTGCTGTATCTCGTCAATGCAGCGGAGGAGCCGGACGATGCCGGCTACCTGGCGCCGGAGCTGTCGGTTCTCGAGTGGATCGGCAAGCCGGTCATCGTGTTGCTCAACCAGACCGGCGCGCGCCGCCCGCGCGAGGACGAAGCCCGCGACGAAGCGCGCTGGCGCAGCCTGTTGCAGCAGTGGCCGCAGGTCAAGGCGGTGCTGAGCCTGGACGCGTTCGCGCGCTGCTGGGTCCAGGAGTTCGCGTTGTTCGACAGCGTGGACGCCGTTCTGGGGGCGGCGCAACGCGGGCCGTTCGCACGGCTGTCGCTGGCCTGGCGCGAGCGCCGCATGGCGCAGTTCTCACAGGCCATGCGCGCGCTGGCGGTGCCGCTGGCCCGCGCGGCCTGTGACCAGGAAGCCATGCCGCCGACCAGCATGCGCGAGCGCGCGATGCGCATGACCGGGCTGGCACGGGGCCGGCAGGGTGGGGCGCAAGGCCGCGCCATGGCCGCCATGGCGTCTCGGCTGGAGGCAGGCCTGCAGGAGAGCATGCAGCAACTGATCGCCATCCACGGGCTCGAGGGCAAGGCCGCCAGCGAGGTGGTCGAGCAGGTGGCGCGCGACGTGCAGGTCGACGCTCCGGTCGACGAAAGCAAGGCTGCGCTGGTCGGCGGTGCGATGTCCGGCGCCTTGAGTGGCGTGGCCGCCGACCTGGCCACCGGTGGCCTGTCGCTCGGCGCCGGCATGTTGACCGGCGCCGTGCTGGGTGCATTCGGCGGTGCCGGGCTGGCGCGCGGATTCAATACCCTGCGCCACAAGTCGCAGACCGTGATCCGCTGGGACCCGGCCTTTCTGCAGCAGCAGGTCAGTGGCGCCGTGTTGCGTTACCTGGCTGTGGCCCATTACGGCCGCGGCCGCGGGGAGTGGCAACAACGCATCTATCCCGAGTTCTGGCATGCGCTGGCGGTCAAGACGGTGGCCGACCATGTGCATGCGCTCGACGAGGTCTGGGAGTTGCGGGAGGGTCCGCCCGACGCCCTGGTCGACGCGCTGGTGCCTTTGCTCGACGACATGGCGCGCGCGGCGCTCGACAGCCTGTATCCGGGGGCGCTCCAGCAGGCCGAATCGCCCACGCACTGACCGGTAGCCGTCGGGCCGCGGTCAGCGTTCCACCCGGGTCAGCGACCAGGATGTCTTCTGCCAGGCCAGCACTTCCTCGCGCAGCAGGTGTGCCGATTGCGGATAGGCTTCGCTCCAGCCGGCACGGCTCGACAACACGAATCCGCGGTCCAGCGACGGGTCGGGCGACAGCACCAGGCCCGTGATATCGGGTTCGCGGCGGGCATGGCACAGGATGATGGCCAGCCGCAGCGCCAGCAGTTGCTGCACCAGGATGGCGTCGTCGAAATTGGCCGCCAGCTTGCGCAGCTTGCCGCGATGCCCGAGCACCAGAAGGCTCAGCCGGTGCAGCTCGTTGAGTGCAAAGCCGGTGGCGTCGGCGTTGTCCAGGATGTAGGCGCCGTGCTTGTGATAGTCGCTGTGCGAAATGTGGGCGCCGATCTCGTGCAGCTGCGCCGACCAGCGCAGCTTGCGCATGTTGCGGTCGTGTTCATCGCGCGAGAGTCCCGGCGCGTGTTCCATCAGCTGGCCGAACAGCCGCGTCGCGACCTGCTCGACCCGGGCCGCATGGGCCGGGTCCACGTCGAACTTGGCCATCAAGCGCTGCACCGATGCGGTGCGCACGTCGTAGTGGCTGGCGGCCGGGCCGAGCATGTCGCCCAGCAGGCCATGGCGCAGGCCGCCATTGGCCGTGGTCATGTGGTCGATGCGCAGCAGGTCGAAGATGGCGCGCAGGATGGCAACGCCGCCGGCGATGATGTTGCGCCGGTCTTCCTTCATGCCGGGCAGGCGCAGCCGGTCCGCGCTCTGGGCCTCGAGCAGGCGCGCCATCAGCCAGTCCAGTCCTTGTTGCGTCACGACGCCTTCGGGTGCGCCTGCGGCAACCAGGATGTCGCCGACGGCTCCGACGGTGCCGGCCGAGCCATAGGCGGCGTCCCACTTGCCGTCGCCATAGGTGTCGAGCGCCTCGTCGAGCACGGCCTTGGCGGCGACCTCAGCGGCCCGGAATGCCTGCCTGGTGAATTGCCCGGCCGGAAAATAACGTGTCGACCAGGCGATGCTGCCCACCCGGTACGACTCCATGCGCAGCGGCTTGCTGCCCTTGCCCACGATCAGTTCGGTCGATCGGCCGCCGATGTCCACCACCAGCCGCCGTTCGGACGCGCGCGGCAGCATCTTGACCACGCCCAGGTAGATCAGCCGCGCCTCTTCGCGCCCAGAGATCACGTCGATCGGAAAGCCGAGGATCTGGTTGGCACGCTCGAGGAAGGCGTCGCGGTTGCGCGCCTCGCGCAAGGTCTGGGTGGCGACCGCCCGCACCTGGTGGCTGTCGAAGCCGGACAGGCGTTCGCCGAAGCGGGCCAGGCACTCCCAGCCGCGCTGCATCGCCTGCAGGCTGAGGTTGCGGTCTGCATCCATGCCCGCGCCCTGGCGGATGGGTTCCTTGAGGTATTCGGTGCGCTCGAAATGGCCATGGTCCAGGCGGACGATCTCGAGGCGAAAACTGTTGGAGCCGAGATCGACCGCCGCCAGACGTGTTCCGTTTTGCATGAGCTTGCGCTTGCTGTTGTCGGCCCCAGCATACCATTCGGGCTGGGGCCGAAAGCGCGCGGGAACGCGCATGCGCGTCAGTAGACTTCCGGCACCAGCCATTGCGATGGCACCGGCCTGCGCACGTAGTCCTCATGCCGGATGCGCGGGGGCAACTCGATGGCCGGATGGTCGACCTCGACATACGGCATCTGTCCCAGCAGGTGGTGGATGCAGTTGAGTCGCGCCTTTTTCTTGTCCACCGCCTGGACCACCCACCATGGCGCTTCCGGGATGTGGGTGCGATCCATCATGATCTCCTTGGCCCGGGTGTAGTCCTCCCAGCGCCGACGGGACTCCAGATCCATCGGACTGAGTTTCCACTGCTTGAGCGGGTCGTGGATCCGGCCCAGAAATCGCAGGTGCTGCTCCTCGTCGGAGATCGAGAACCAATACTTGATGACCTGGATGCCCGAGCGCACCAGCATGCGTTCGAACTCCGGCACCGAGCGAAAGAATTCCTCGTATTGCGCGTCGGTACAGAAACCCATGACCCGCTCGACCCCGGCCCGGTTGTACCAGCTGCGGTCGAACAAGACCATCTCGCCGGCGGCCGGCAGATGCGATACGTAGCGCTGGAAATACCACTGGGTGCGCTCCCGGTCGTTCGGTGCCGGCAATGCGGCGACGCGGCATACGCGGGGGTTGAGGCGCTGCGTGATGCGCTTGATCACGCCACCCTTTCCGGCGGCATCCCGGCCTTCGAACAGGATCACGACCTTGTGGCCGCTGTGCACGACCCAGTCCTGCAGCTTGACCAGCTCGCCCTGCATCTTGAAGAGCGCGTGGAAGTACGTGCGACGCTGCGCTGCATGTGCGTCGCACGGGGCCGGGCCGTCCTCTTGCGACAGCAGGTCCAGGTTGCGATCTTCCAGCTCCAGTTCGAGCTCTTCGTCGTAGCCGTCGGCCAGTTCGTGGCGGATGCGGCGCACCAGTTCGTCTTCTTCGAAACCCACGTGATCTCCTCGAGCCGTCCACATGCAGGACCGACGCCGGAGACGATAGACGGCCTCGATGACGCGGCCGTGACAATGCGGTCGAACGGCCGCTGGCCGCCGCGCGCCTGTCAGTGCATGGCTTGTCCGGTCGCGACACCGCGCACAAAGGCGCTCAGGTCGGCGCGGGCGTCGAGGCGCTCGAGCAGCACGATGGCCTGTGCCAGATCGCGACGGGAGCCGATGTCCCGCTGCAGCGCGATGGCTTGCGCATACCACGTGCGCACCATGCGCCGCGGCAACACGCCGCGCAAGGCCTCGAGGCTGTAACGGGTGCGCTTGGCCAGCAGCCGCACCCGGTGCAGGGCCTGGGGATCGTCCGCCGCCTTGCGCTCGCGCACGAGCCGTTTGTGCAGGCGTGTTGCGCGGCGGGCCGCCCACTCTCGCAACGGGGGCTCGTCGGTGCGGGCCGGGCCTTCGACCGGGGTTTCCAGCCACCGTGTGGCCTGCAGCAGGCACTGGCCCACGGCCGGATCCTGCAGCCGATGGCGCACGGCCGCACGCTGGCTGGCGCTGGCCTGCGCAAGCCTGTGTTCCATCGCCTCCCAGGCCTGCGCACGATCGGTGTCGCCGCCGACGAAATCCTCGCGCAGGGCGGGCAGGGTTTCGGTGCGCGCCACGTCGAGGTCGCGCAATTCGCCCAAGGACACCCGCAGCGGTTCGATCGCGCTCCAGTCGGGGCGTCCGTCCGCGGGCAGGACGGACCTGAACAGGCGCGCCGCACTGCGCATGCGGCGCCAGGCCACGCGTGCCTGGTGCACGACCTCGGGATCGTCCGAGCCCAACAAGGCGTTCAGGTTGGCGGTGAAATGTCCGAACATCTCGGACATCACCTGGTGCGCCGCCTCGCGCAAGCCCATGCGCGACGAAAGCCGCGGTGCGGCGGCCTTCGTCGGCGCGTCGATCGTGCCGGCCGCCAGCGCATAACCCCGTTGGGCCTTGCTCGTGGCCGAAGGCAATACGGCCACGGAACGGGCGATCTGTTGCGCAACGTCGAACAACGCGGACACCGGGCCGGCCTTGCGTTCGAGTTCGAGTTCGCAGATCGGCGCGCTGCGGCCGGCGTGGGAGACCGAACCCAGGTCCAGCGCAACCTCGATGACGCTGCCGTCGCGCCGGCGCAGCAGCCAGATCGTGCGCGTGAACGTGGTGGCGAAACACGGCTCCAGAGCGCCGATCCATGCGCCGTCGGGGTCGATGCGCGACCAGGCTGCGGCATCCAGTGCGCCGGGCTCCAGCGCCGGTCCGTCGACCGGCACTTCCCATTCGCCGCGCCGGCTCAGTGCCGACGACCCCGGCGCACCGGTCTTGAGTGTCTGCAGCCAGCGGGGCGCCGCGCCCGAATCCACCCGGCGGATGCGCAGCGCAGCCTGGGCCTGGCGCAGGTCATGGCCGGGTGTGTCGAAGTAGATGCTGTGCAATGCCTGCTCCAGCGGCTTGCGCCGCCGCAATACGGCCGTGCTCGAGAGTCGTTGCACCAGGTCGGCCGGGTCGTCGATCGGCAATGCAAGCTTGAGTTCGGTTTCCGTGGGGGAGGGCATGACAGTGGTTTCGGATCTGCGCGGCATGATCGATTATGGGCAGGGGCGGCCATGGCGCGTCGGCGACGGCACATCACGGCCACAGGGTCAGCGCCGGCGTCCCGACCAGCCCGCTGGCACCCGTTGGCTGCAAGCACCGGGCCGTCGGGTCGCGTGAACGGCGCAAGGTCCCGATGCAGACCTGCTCGATTTCCTCCATGACGGTGATCCAACGGAGATGCGCGACGCTGGCCCGGTCCGCAGCGCCCATCACCCGGCGCCGGGGGAGCATGGGCCGCGAGGTCGATGGCGTTCTGCACGAAACCGGCAACGTCGCCCGGCGGCGCGAGCAGGCCCTGGGCGCCGTACCGGATCAACTGCACCCGATGTCCGCGCGCGCATGCCGTGCACGATGTGCCAGACGCTGCAGGCGACCCCATGTGATCTCGGGCGGGTAGGACTCGATGACGAGTGCGATCTGCAAGAACGGCTGCTGCATGGGGCCATGGTGGGGCCGAGGTGCAACAGTTTGATGACAATCGCATGCTGCGAACGCCACCCCCGGTCTGGTCGTGGGCTTTAGTCGCGGGCCAGCGTGTATGCGATCCAGCCAGAGAGCGCGGTCAAGGCGACGGCGACAATCACGATGATCCAGAACCCCTCGTCGCTGTGTACCAGCGGCACGCCACCCACGTTCATGCCGAACAGGCCCGCCATGATGTTGATCGGCAAGGCCAGCACCGTGACGATCGTCAGCAAGAAAAGGCTGCGGTTGTTGGCTTCGGCCACCCGGCCGGCGATGTCTTCCTGCAGCAACTTGATGCGTTCGACCAGCGTGGCCATGTCGCGCAGCGCGACGTCGAACTCTTCGGTGGCCTGGCGCAGGCCATCGAGGTCGGATTCGACGATCCATTCCGGCGGCAGGCGCAGCAGGCGGAACAGCGCGGCGGGTTCTGGCGCCAGCAGCCGCTGCAGACGCACCAGCACGCGTCGCAGCGACCCGAGATCGGCTCGCTTGCGTGCCAGCCGTCCCGCGAGCAGCTTGTCTTCCAGCTGATCCACCCGCGCCGTGGTCTCGCGCACGATCTGCACCAGCACGTCGCCCTGATCGTGCATCAGGTGCACCAGCATGTCGACCGACGAGCCCAGCGTCGCGCCGCGCCGGACCGACTCGCGCAGCCGGTCGATTGCGCGCAGGGGCTGCATCCTGGCGCTGACGACCAGTCGCGGACCGACCGACAACCACAAGGTTGCCACGTCCGTGGGTTCGAACGAGAAGTCGTAACAGACGTCGTTGACGACGGCAATCAGCATGTCGTCGTCCATTTCGATCCGGGTCGAGCGGGAACCGTCGCCCAAGGCTTCGTGAAACACGGGCGAGAGTTGCAGGTGCTTGCGCAACCATCGCGCCGTGGCGGCCTGGGCGAGATTGAAATGCAACCAGACGAACCCGGCGCCGGCTGGCGATTCGCGCTGGGCAAGCCACTGCAGGGCCTGCCGGGCATCCACCGGCGTGCCCCTGCCTTGCGGCCCGAACCGGAATCCGCACACCAGGCCGGTTGCGTCGGCGCCGTAATCAGGAGATGGGATGGATGTCATGGAGCAGAAGGCGTCGGAGCAGGGTGGCGGGCGGTAGCTTGTCGATTTCACGTCATCGGCATGAAATTCCCGTGACACGGGCGTGCCGGCGTCGGAATCGACGATCGGGCCGTCAATGTCACGGCTTCGTCACACAAGGTTCTTAAAGTCACTGGCGAGCAGATGCAGATCTGACACACCGAACCCGACTTATCAAAGGAACTTCCATGAAATTCAGCTTCAAGACAGCACTGGTTGGCAGCGCCGCCGTTGCCTCGGCCGCATTCCTGTCCGTCGCGGGCGCGCAAAGCATTACCGGCGCGGGCGCCAGCTTCCCGGCTCCGGTCTACTCGAAGTGGGCTGCCGAATACAACAAGGCCACCGGCGTCAAGGTCAACTACCAGTCCGTGGGCTCCGGCGCCGGCATCAAGCAGATCGACTCCAAGACGGTCGATTTCGGTGCCTCCGACATGCCGCAGACCGACGAGGTACTCAAGGGCAAGGGCCAGTTCCAGTTCCCGACCGTCATCGGCGGCACCGTGCCGGTGGTCAACATCAAGGGTATTGCCCCCGGACAGATGAAACTCGACGGCCAGGTGCTGGGCGACATCTACCTGGGCAAGATCACCAAGTGGAACGACCCGGCGCTCAAGGCGCTGAACCCGGGCCTGCCGTTGCCGGACGCCGCGATCGCGCCGGTGCGCCGTGCCGACGGCTCAGGCACGACCTTCAACTTCACCAACTACCTCAGCCGCGTCCACCCGGAATGGAAAGCCAAGGTCGGCGAGGGCACAGCCGTCAACTGGCCGGTCGGAGCCGGTGGCAAGGGTAACGAAGGGGTTGCCGCGTTCGTCAACCGCCTGCCCAACTCGATCGGTTACGTCGAGTATTCGTATGTCAAGCAGAACAAGATGACGTACACGCAGATGAAGAACCGCGATGGTGTTTTCGTCTCGCCCGACGACTCCTCGTTCAAGGCCGCCGCGGCCGGTGCCGACTGGAACAAGTCGTTCTACCAGCTGATCACCGATCAGCCCGGCAAGGACGCATGGCCGATCTCGACCGCCACCTTCATCCTGATGCACCTCAAGCAGGACCAGCCGGCAAACGCGGCCGAAGTCTTCAAGTTCTTTAGCTGGGCCTACAAGAGCGGCGACCAGATTGCCGCCGATCTGGACTACGTGCCGATGCCCGACTCCGTCGTGAGCGCCGTCGAGAAGGCCTGGAGCCAGGTCACCGACGCCTCGGGCAAGCCGGTCGCGCTGAAGTAAGCGCAAGCCGGAACGCAACGCCATCGGATCCCAGGAGGTTCAGCTTGTCCACTACACTTTCCCCGGCGGCACCGCCCATCGCAAGAGGTGCCATGTTGCCCCGACGTGCCACGACAAGCCCACCTCCCATGAAAAACGCCCGTTCCGGACCGATGGCGGACCGTATCTTTGGCTGGCTGGCCAAGGGTGCGGCCATCTTCACACTCGTCACCCTGATCGCGATCCTGACTTCGTTGACCATCAGCGCCTGGCCGGCGATCGACAAATACGGCCTGGGTTTCCTCACCAGCACGACCTGGGATCCGGTCCAGGAGGACTTCGGTGGCCTGGTGATGATCTACGGCACGCTGGCGACGTCGCTGATCGCGTTGCTGATCGCGGTGCCGGTGAGCTTCGGTATCGCGCTGTTCCTGACGGAGCTTTCGCCGGCCTGGCTCAAGCGCCCGCTGGGCACGGCCATCGAACTGCTGGCGGCCGTTCCATCCATCGTCTATGGCATGTGGGGGCTGCTGGTCTTCAGCCCCATCCTGTCGACTTATGTGCAGCAGCCGATGCAGTCCCTGTTCGGTGACGTGCCGTACCTCGGCGCCCTGTTCTCCGGTCCCCCGGTCGGTATCGGCATCCTGTCCGCCGGCATCATCCTGGCGATCATGATCATTCCCTTCATCGCGGCGGTCATGCGCGATGTGTTCGAAGTCACGCCGACCCTGCTCAAGGAGTCGGCCTACGGCCTGGGTTCGACCACCTGGGAGGTGGTGTCCAAGGTCGTGCTTCCTTATACCAAGGCCGGCGTCATCGGCGGCATCATGCTCGGCCTGGGCCGGGCCATCGGCGAGACCATGGCGGTCACGTTCGTGATCGGCAACTTCAACCAACTCGACTCGCTCAGCCTGTTCCAGGCGGCCAACAGCATCACCTCTGCGCTGGCCAACGAATTTGCCGAGGCCGGTGAGGGGCTGCACCAGGCGGCGCTGATGTACCTGGGCCTGGTCCTGTTCTTCATCACCTTCGTCGTGCTGAGCCTGTCCAAGCTGCTGCTGTCCCAGTTGCGCAAGAACGAAGGAGCACGCACATGACGACCGGTGAACGCCTGCTGCGCGAGGCCGATCTCGAACAGGTGCGCCAGACCCGCTACGGGCGGCGCAAGACGGTGAACCAGATCGCGCTGACCCTGTCGCTGCTGGCCATGGCCTTCGGACTGTTCTGGCTGTTCTGGATACTGTTCGAGACCGTTCGACTGGGTGTCGGTGGGCTTTCGATGGCGACATTGACGCAGATGACGCCGCCGCCCAACGACGTCGGCGGCCTGGCCAATGCCATGTACGGCTCCTTCCTGATGGTGCTGCTGGCCACCTTCGTCGGCACCCCGATCGGCATTCTGGCGGGCATCTACCTGGCCGAGTTCGAGTCCAAGGGCTGGCTGGCCAACAGCACGCGTTTTGTCAACGATATCCTGCTGTCGGCGCCGTCCATCGTCATCGGCCTGTTCGTCTATGCCGTCGTCGTGACCCAGTTCAAGTCGTTCTCGGGCTGGGCCGGCGCCATCGCGCTGGCACTGATCGTGATTCCAGTGGTGATCCGAACCACCGAGAACATGTTGCAACTCATCCCCTCCGGACTGCGCGAGGCGGCCTACGCGCTGGGAGCACCGAAGTGGAAGGTGATCCTGAGCATCACGCTCAAGGCCGCGCGGGCGGGCGTGGTCACCGGTGTCATGCTGGCCGTGGCCCGTATCGCCGGCGAGACGGCACCGCTGCTCTTCACTGCGCTGAACAACCAGTTCTGGACCTCGAGCATGAGCGAGCCGATGGCCAGCCTGCCGGTGACGATCTTCAAGTTCGCGATGAGTCCTTATCACAACTGGCAGGAGCTCGCCTGGGCCGGCGTCTTCCTGATCACGCTGGCCGTGCTGGGGCTCAACATCGTGGCGCGACTGTTCACCCGCGCCAAATAGGCGGCCGTACGCCGCGACGCCCCGCGAACCCCTCAACCCGATTCGAGACACCATGCATACCGAAACACCTGTCCAGGAAAAGTCCAAGATATCCGTGAAGAACCTGAACTTCTATTACGGCAAGTTCCACGCGCTCAAGGGTATCAACCTGGAGATCCCCGAGAACAAGGTGACCGCCTTCATCGGCCCGTCCGGCTGCGGCAAGTCGACCTTGCTGCGGGTGTTCAATCGCATGTACGAGCTGTATCCGGAGCAGCGCGCCGAAGGCCAGATCATCCTGGACGACGAAGACCTGCTGACCTCGAAGAAGGATGTCGCGCTGATCCGGGCCAAAGTGGGCATGGTGTTCCAGAAGCCG
The DNA here is from genome assembly GCA_027214345.1 of Comamonadaceae bacterium G21597-S1. GTDB lineage: Bacteria > Pseudomonadota > Gammaproteobacteria > Burkholderiales > Burkholderiaceae_C > CAISIP01. The sequence continues at coordinate 260,769 of JAPWHR010000001.1, read as the reverse complement.
ACCCCGTTTCCGATGTCGATCTATGACAATATCGCCTTTGGCGTGCGGTTGTTCGAGAACCTCAATTCGACCGACATGGACGAGCGTGTCGAATGGGCCTTGCACAAGGCGGCGTTGTGGGACGAGGTCAAGGACAAGCTCAACCAGAACGGATCGAGCCTGTCGGGCGGCCAGCAGCAACGACTGTGTATTGCCCGCGGCATCGCGATCAAGCCGGAAGTGCTGCTGCTCGACGAACCCTGTTCGGCGCTCGATCCGATCTCCACGGCCAAGATCGAGGAACTGATCGCCGAGCTCAAGAGCGACTACACGGTGGTGATCGTGACGCACAACATGCAGCAGGCCGCGCGGTGCAGCGACTACACGGCCTACATGTACCTGGGCGACCTGATGGAGTTCGGGGCGACGGAGCAGATGTTCTTCAAGCCGACCCGCAAGGAGACCGAAGACTACATCACCGGCCGATTCGGTTGAGTCAACATCACAGCAGGGAGTTGCCATGAGCGACAAACATCTTTCCAGCCAGTTCGACAGCGAGTTGACCGGCGTTTCCACCCGCGTCATGAAGATGGGCGGGCTCGTCGAGTCCCAGATCCGTACCGCGGTGCAGGCCTTGTCGCAGTTCAGCGTCGAACTGGCCGAGCAGGTTTCCGCGAACGAATCGCAGGTGAACACGATGGAGGTCGACATCGACCATGACCTGTCGTCCATCATTGCGCGGCGCCAGCCGACGGCGCGCGACCTGCGCCTGCTGATCGCGATCTCCAAGACCACGGCCAACCTGGAGCGCGCCGGGGACGAGGCCGACAAGATCGCGCGCATGGTCCGCTCCATCATCGAGAGCGGAGCGGCACGCAACCTGCCGGCCTCCGATGTGCGCGTCGCCTCCGAACTGGCCTCCGCGCTGCTGCGCAAGTCGCTCGACGCTTTTGCGCGGCTGGACGCCAACATCGCGCTGTCGATCCTCAAGGAAGACGATGCGATCGACCGCGAGTTCGACGGCTTCGTGCGCAAGCTGATCACCTACATGATGGAAGACCCGCGCACGATCTCGCCCAGCCTGGACCTGCTGTTCCTGGCCAAGGCGGTCGAACGCATCGGGGACCATGCGAAGAACATCGCCGAATGCACGATCTACGTGGTCAAGGGCGCCGACGTGCGCCACACCCCGATGGACCAGATCGAATCGGTCGTGCGCTGAACGCAGGAAGGACGACAAGCAGATGGCGAAATTGCCGCGAATTCTGGTGGTGGAGGATGAACCGGCCATCGCCGAGCTGATCTCCGTCAATCTGCGCCACAACGGCTTCCAGCCGATCTGGGTGGCCGATGGCGATGGCGCGCAGCGCGAGATCAACGAGGTATTGCCCGATGCCATCCTGCTCGACTGGATGTTGCCAGGCCACAGCGGGCTGGCGCTGGCACGGCGCTGGCGGGCCGATCCGCGCGTCAAGCCGGTTCCCATCCTGATGATCACCGCGCGCGGCGACGAACCTGACAAGGTGGCTGGGCTGGACGCCGGAGCCGACGACTACATCACCAAGCCGTTCTCGACGCAGGAACTGCTGGCGCGCATCCGCGCCGTGTTGCGCCGTCGCGCGCCGGAGAGTGTGGCCGACAGCGTGTCCATCGGCTCCCTGCACCTGGATGCGGCCACGCACCGGGTCAGTTACGAGGATCGCATGCTCAAGCTGGGGCCGACCGAGTTCAAGTTGCTGAACTACCTGATGAAACATGCCGAGCGGGTGCACAGCCGCGGCCAGTTGCTCGACAAGGTCTGGGGCGACCATGTCTACATCGAGGAGCGTACCGTCGACGTGCATGTGAAACGCCTGCGCGAGGCGCTGGGCGAAGCCGGCGCGATGGTGGAGACGGTGCGTGGCGTGGGTTATCGCCTGACGGCCCTGACCCCGTCGCAACCCCACTGAAGCCGCAACGCTTCACCCGTGGCCGATGATCTGGCGCGTCTTTCGCTTCTTCCTGTTCCAGCTCGCCGGTGCGTTGGCGGGTTATTTCGCGTTGACGCTGGCGCAACCCGAGCACCGTGTCATCGTCGGTATCCTGGTGGCGAGCATGGTGTGGGTGTTGATCGACCTGCGCCGCGGGCAGAAGCTGCGCAGCTGGCTGCGCGAGGGTGACACCAGCCGCCCGCCGGTGATACCGGGGTACTGGGGCGAAATGGCGGACCGCGTCCGGCGCCTGGTGCGCATCCGGGACCGCAAGCTGATCGAAAGCGAGCAGCGCCTGCAAGAGTTCCTGTCGGCGATCCAGGCCTCACCCAACGGTGTCGTGCTGCTCGATGCCGAGGGCCGCATCGAATGGTGCAACCAGACCGCGGCCGACCACTTCGGTTTTGATCCCCAGCGCGACCTGATGCAGCAGGTCTCCAACCTGGTGCGAGACCCGCAGTTCGCCGCCTACCAGGCCAGGGGCGACTATGCACACGATGTGGTGATACCCGGCCCGGCCAGCAGCAACAGCCGCCCGGTGCGCCTGTCGGTGCATCTGCATCCGTATGGCGAGGGCCGCAGCCTGATGATGTCGCGCGATGTGACCGCCCTCGAGCAGGCCGAAACCATGCGGCGCGATTTCGTGGCCAATGTGTCGCACGAGATTCGCACGCCGCTGACCGTGCTGGGCGGGTTCGTCGAGACGATGCAGAACCTGCCCTTGGATGGCCCCGAACGCCAGCGTTATCTGGCCTTGATGTCGCAGCAGGCGCAACGCATGCAGACCCTGGTCAACGACTTGCTGACGCTGTCGCGGCTCGAAGGCAGCCCGCTGCCGCGACTCGACGAATGGGTCGACGTGCGCGGACTGATGGACACCTGCGCGCAGGAGGGGCGGGACCTGTCAGTGCTGATGACCCAGGTCGGCCACGACATCACCGTGCAGATCGATACCGACTGCCGGATCGCCGGTTCGCAGATGGAGTTGCACAGCGCGATGGCCAACCTGGTCAACAATGCGATCCGCTACACGCCCAATGGCGGCACGGTGAAGATGCAATGGCTCCGCCATGCGGACGGCAGCGGCGAGTTTTCGGTCACCGATGATGGGCCGGGCATCGCGCCGGAACATCTGCCCCGGCTCACCGAACGTTTCTATCGGGTCGACCGCAGCCGGTCGCGCGAGACCGGCGGCACCGGCCTGGGCCTGGCGATCGTCAAGCATGTCGTCCAGCGCCATGGCGCGCAACTGCTCATCACCAGCAAGCCCGGCCAGGGGGCTCGCTTCGCCATCACCTTCCCCGCCAGTCGTGTGCAGCGGGTCGGTGCGCAACCGTCGCGCCGCGATGCGCAGGCCGTCACGGCGTGATGCGGCGGTACAGGTGGAATTCGTCGCCCTTGCCCGAGGCACGCTCGATCAGCGCATGTGAGAGCCACTGCGCCGGATCGGGCTGGTGCCGACGCTGCGCGAGCAGTTCCGGATCGGCGATCAGCCAGGGGCAGTCGGACGCGGGCGCGGCCGGCGTGAGCCGGAACCCGCCGTGGTACTGCAGAGCCGCGATCTGGTCGCGCTCGAGGTCCATCACCTGCAGGCAGGCGTTCGCTCCGACCTGCGCGGTCACGCGCTCGGTCACCAGCTGGTAGCTGCGCACGAAGTCCAGCAGCGGCATCCACAAGGTCATCAGCAGCAGCCAGCACCATACGGCCCCGCTGGCGGGCAGGACCAGGCTTTTCCAGATCGCCGCCTGGTGCCGTCCGACCCGCCACTGCACCAGCCAACCCCAGACCAGGGTCGCGCACAAGGCGACGATGAAGGTCGTCAGGTCGAACGTGGCCTGGAAGTCGGGCGCCTGCTTGAACACGTTGGCCGCCGGCTGGCGCGGCACGCCGGTTTGCATGGCGACCCAGATCACCCAGATGACGATGCCGCAGCCGGTGAAGAACAGCAGCGTGAACCAGTCGATCAGCGCCGCCATGCTGCGGCGCAGCGTCGGCAGCGCGAACGCGGCCAGCGTGGCCAATGCGGGCAGTGCGAGCAACAGGGTGCGGTCGGCCGGCTTGGTGGTGACGGTGGCGGCGATCGTCACGAGGGCGAACCACAGCGGCAGGACCAGATGCAGGCTCATGGGCACCATGGCGAGCTGGCGCCGCCAGCGCCACACCGTCCAGAAAACCAGCGGCCAGGCCGGCCAGGTGAACCACAGCAGCAGGCGGGCCAGGCTGCGCCAGTCCTTGCTGCCGGCGTCCTGTGGCAGCAGCACACGCCATTGCCACAGATCCAGCGACGACGCCAGGGCCGCGGCCAGCACGGTGAGCAGTGCGATCACGCCGGCACTGCGCAAGGCGCGGCGCCGTCCGGCCGGTCCGGGTTCGGCGGCCAGGAAGTGCAGCAGCGCCGCACCGGCGCCGAACAGGACGGCCAGGCTCGGGGCGGCACTGAGCACCAGGCCGCCGAGCCCGCACGCCAGCGTGCTGGCAGACAGCCACAGGCGATGGCCGATGGCCGCCATGCCATAGAAGGCCATCGCGGTGAAACAGAGCTGAGCCAGATACGGTGTGACCTCGTGCGAGAGCTGGGCCAGTCCCAGGCACGCAATCAGGGCCAGCAGGGCGCCGTCGCCGATGGCCCGCGCGTAGTCGGTCGGATGGGCTTCTCCACCAAACGCGAACGCGACCGGCTGCGCACGTGGATGCGAGGCCAGGTTGTAGACGGCGTACCAGGTTGCGGCCAGTGTTGCCGCGAGCATCAGCGCGAACGGCAGGCGCGCCAGCAGCACGGGCGAGATCCAGGCCGGGCCCCATTGAACGAACCAGGCGCCGATCCAGTACGGCAACAAGCCGTCGAGCTCCGGACGCAGGCCCAGCAACACCGGGTCGAACCAGCTCGTCGCGCCACGCGCGATCTGCTCGATGTAGCCGAAGCTGGCCATGTCGGCATTGCGCCAGGGTCCGCGACCGATCAGGCCGGGCACGATGTAGGCCAGGCACAGCAGCAGCAGCGCGACGCGGGGAAGGCGGCGCACCGCGCCCTGGGCAACGATGGCGGGGCTGGGCTGGTTCACGGTCTGCGGGAGGCGGGGTGTATCGGGGCTCGGTAAAGACAGAAGGGCAGCACGGTCGCCCGGGCTGCCCTTCGTCTGGGTGCGATCAATGCTTACTTGGCGGTCGTCTTGCCGTAGCGGTTGCGGAATTTCTCGACGCGTCCACCCATGTTGTCGACCGACTTCTGCGTGCCGGTGTAGAACGGGTGCGATTCGCTGGAGGTCTCGAGCTTGTACAGCGGCAGTTCGCGGCCGTCTTCCATCGTGATCTTGTCCTTGGCGCTGACGCACGAACGCGTCACGAACTTGAAGTTATTGGACAGGTCCTGGAAGCAGACTTCGCGGTAGTTGGGGTGGATTCCGTCTTTCATGGGTGTTCCTTCAGTTGCGTCAGCCGCGTCTGGCGTTGCGCAAACCATTGCGCAATCTGAAAATTCCAGGCGTACTTGTCGCGTAAAGCCTGCGATTATGGCACGGTTTCCCGCTCGCAGGCCGCCCCATCAGCCGCCGCGGCGCATCTGGTCGAAGAACTCGTTGTTGTTCTTGGTTGCGCGCATCTGCTTGAGCACGAGCTCCATGGACTCGATCTCGTCCATGTTGTACAGGAACTGGCGCAGGATGCGGGTCTTCTGCAGGATCTCGGGTGCGAGCAGCAGTTCCTCGCGCCGGGTGCCGCTGCGGTTGAGCTGGATCGAGGGAAACACCCGTTTTTCGTACAGCCGGCGGTCGAGGTGGATCTCGGAATTGCCGGTGCCCTTGAACTCCTCGAAGATCACCTCGTCCATGCGACTGCCGGTGTCGATCAGCGCGGTGGCGATGATGGTCAGCGAGCCGCCTTCCTCGACGTTGCGGGCTGCACCCAGGAATCGCTTGGGGCGTTGCAATGCGTTGGAGTCGACGCCGCCGGTGAGCACCTTGCCGCTGGAGGGCACGACGTTGTTGTAGGCGCGTGCCAGCCGGGTGATGGAGTCGAGCAGGATGACGACGTCTTTCTTGAGTTCGACCAGGCGCTTGGCGCGTTCGATGACCATCTCGGCCACGTGCACGTGGCGCGCGGCAGGTTCGTCGAAGGTCGAGGCGATCACCTCGCCCTTGACGGTGCGCTGCATCTCGGTCACCTCTTCGGGTCGCTCGTCGACCAGCAGTACCATCATGTAGCTGTCCGGGTAGTTCGCCGCGATCGCGTGCGCCATGTGCTGCATCATCACCGTTTTGCCGCTCTTGGGCGGTGCCACCAGCAGGGCGCGCTGGCCCTTGCCGATCGGGGCGATGATGTCGATGATGCGGCCGGTCACGTTCTCGTCGCTCTTGATGTCGCGCTCGAGCTTCATCTGCTCCTTGGGGAACAGCGGCGTGAGGTTCTCGAACATCACCTTGTGCTTGTTCTCCTCCGGCCCGCCGCCGTTGACCTTGTCGAGCTTGTTCAGCGCGAAATAACGCTCGCCGTCCTTGGGCGTGCGCACCTCGCCTTCGATCATGTCGCCGGTATGCAGGTTGAAGCGACGCACCTGGCTCGGGCTGATGTAGATGTCGTCGGTGCTGGCGGTGTAGCTGGTGTCCGGGCTGCGCAGGAAGCCGAACCCGTCGGGAAGGATCTCCAGCACGCCATCGGCAATGATCTGCTCGCCGGTGCGCGCGCGTTTCTTGATGATGGCAAACATCAGCTCCTGCTTGCGCATGCGGCCGGTGTTTTCGATCTCAAGCTCTTCGGCCTGCTTGAGGACTTCAGACACGTGCAGTGCCTTGAGTTCGTTTAAGTGCATGGAATGACCCGGAAGGGATGGAAAGAGGGATCGCTGATCGGGGGGGTGGACTGGGGCAAGAGTGTGGCCCCTACCAGTTGTTCCGCAGCCGGAACTTGAACCGGCCTGGATTGCAGACCGGTGTTGGGTTTTGATTATGACAGGAAAAATTGCGGCCGCAACACGCCGTTGCGGCGCCTGCACCGCGGCGCTGCTGCTGCGCCGCTGGCGTGCGTGCCCTGGGGCCTGGATCAGGCCAGTTGCTGGTCGATGAACGCGGTCAGTTGCGACTTGCTCATGGCGCCGACCTTGGTGGCGGCGAGTTGTCCGTCCTTGAACAGCATCAGGGTCGGGATGCCGCGAATGCCGAACTTGGCCGGGACTTCCCGGTTCTCGTCGACGTTCATCTTGGCGACCTGCAGCTTGCCTTCATATCCGGTCGCGACCTCGTCCAGGATGGGCGCGATCATCTTGCACGGGCCGCACCATTCGGCCCAGTAATCGACCAGCACGGGGTTGGCGGATTGCAGGACATCGGCTTCGAAGGAGGCGTCGGAGACATGTTTGATGAGTTCGCTGGCCATGGTGGCTCCTTGGTTCTGTCGGTACAGGTAAAGTGGGGAAATTGTGACAGAAACCAATACCGTCTGCCCGCTGCGGCCATGCAATGGATGCGATAGCCATCAACGATCACTACCGGCTTGAATGGGACCGGCTCATCACCACATTGCGTCTCGAGATCGGGCAGCGCGGGGTCCATCCCGCGCACGTGGTCGTGCTGTTGCCGTACGTGCAGCTGATCGGTATCGCCCGCGCCGCGTGGATGCGCGGTGAGGGCGCTGGCCCGGCCGGCGCTTTTTTCATGCCGCGGTTCGAGACTACGATGAACTGGAGCCGCACACGGGCGGGGTTCGTGCCGGCGGCGGACGACCTGGTGCGCGACCCTGCGCGCGACCTGCTTACGGCGGCGTCGATGCTCGAGCGTGCGGGACTGCACGGTGCCGGCGGCGCGCTGGCCGCCCGCCTGATGGAGGCGGCCTGGAGCATCGCACCCGTGGCCGCCGCCGTGCATCCGGACCAGCGTGTCGCCTGGGGCCAGCGCATGGGCCAGGCGCTGCAGGGCGAAGGGGCGGCACCGCTGCTCGACTGGGAACTGCGGCTGGGCCGGATCGCGGTGGTGTGGGCCGCGCACAGCGCGTATCCGACCGACGCGTTGTTCTCCGCGTCGGCGGACCTGCTGGTGCTGATCGAGGGGCTGCAGCAGGATCCGCTGTTCGCCGCCTTGCAGGCGCGTTGGGGCGAACGCGCCGTGAGCCTGCAACTGGCCAGCCCGGCCGAGTCCGGTCCATGCAGCCTGCGCCAGGCGCTGGACGCCGAGGACGAGGCCGAACAGGCCTGCGCCTGCGTGCTGGCCCATCTCGCCGCGGGCCGGGCGCCGCTGGCGCTGGTGGCCCAGGACCGCGTGCTGACGCGGCGCGCACGTGCGCTGCTGGCCGAGCGGGGGGTTGCGGTGCGCGACGAGACCGGATGGACCTTGTCCACCACCCGGGCCGCAGCGGCGATCATGGGGCTGTTGCGGGCCGTGGCGCCGGATGCGACGTCCGATGTGGTGCTCGACTGGGCCAAGCAGGCCGGTGCCATCGCCGCGCCGGACCTGGATCGGCTCGAAGCCCGGTTGCGGCGCGCCGGCGTACGCGACTGGCGCGCAGCCGCGCCGGACGATCGCGCCGCGTCCGTCGTGGAAACCTTGCGCAGCGCGTTGCGCGAGCCGCGTGACCTGCCCGGCTGGCTGCGCAGCCTGCGCTCGGCGCTGCAGGCCGCAGGCCAGTGGACCGAGCTGCTGCAGGACACCGCGGGCCAGGCCGTCATCGACGCCCTGCATCTGCACGAGCAGTCCGACGGCGACTTGGCCGACGCCACGCAGCGCCTGACGTTGGCCGGATTCACGGCCTGGGTGGCGCAGGTCCTCGAGGCGGGCAGCTTCGTGCCGCCGCACCCATCGCAGGAACAGGTGGTCCTGCTGCCGCTGAGCCAGTTGCTGGGGCGATCGCTGGCCGCCGTCGTGTTGCCGGGTTGCGACGAGAACAACCTGCCGGCCTCGCCGGATCTGCCCGGCTTGTGGACGCCCGCCCAACGGGCCCTGCTGGGACTGCCCTCGCGCGAACAGCTCGCCGCCATGCTGGCCAGCGCCTGGGACAACGCCCTGGGCATGCCGCGGGTCGACATCCTGTGGCGCGCCAGCGACGCGGGCGAGTTGCTGATGCCCAGCGTGCTGGTGCAGCGGCTGCGCCTGCGCATGCCGGAACTGGCGCCGGATCTGCGCGCGATGCAGACGCTGTGCCGGCAGCCGGTCACGATGCCCCGGCCGTCGGCGCCCGCGCTCGGGGTGACGCAGCTCTCGGCCAGCGCCTATGCGGATCTGCGCCGGTGCCCCTACCGTTTCTATGCATTACGCATGCTGGGACTGCAGGAGTCGGACGAGCTCGACACTGCGCTGGGCAAGCGCGATTTCGGTAACTGGTTGCACGCCTTGTTGCGTCATTTCCACGACGCGCTGGCGCTTGAGCCGCAGGCGACGCCCGGGCAGCGTCACGCCATGCTCGACCAGGCCGCCGAACGCACCACCCGCGAGCAAGGGCTGGCGCCCAACGAGTTCCTGCCGTTTGCCGCGTCCTGGCCGCAGGTGCGTGCGGCCTACCTGGCGTGGCTGGAAGGTCATGAACGCAGCGGGGCCCGCTACCAGGCGGCCGAGGTGCAGCGCGAGATGGGGCTGGGCGGACTCACGCTGGTCGGCCGCATCGACCGGATGGACCGGCTGGCGGACGGGCGCGCGCTGGTGATCGACTACAAGACCGAGGCACGGGCCACGACGCAAGCGCGGGTGCGCCACCCCGAGGAGGACACCCAGCTCGCGTTCTACGGCGCCTTGCTCGACGACGACAGCCTGCAGGCCATGTACCTGAACATCGCGGAGTCCGACAGCACCAAGGCGTTCGACATGCCCGACATCGACGCCTGGCGGGACCAGCTGGTGGCGTCCATCGTCGACGACATGGCGCGGATCGCGGCGGGCGCCGAACTGCCGGCCATCGGTGCCGGATCCGCCTGTGAGCATTGCGCCGCGCGCGGCTTGTGCCGCAAGGATTTCTGGAGCGCCGATGCCGGAGCCGCCCATGGCTGAACACACGGACGTCGCCGCCTACGAACACAACGGTGCGACCGTCAGCGCCGCGCATTTCTACACGGTTGCCTGCGATCCGCGCCGGCACGTGGCCGTCGAGGCCTGTGCGGGCGCCGGCAAGACCTGGATGCTGGTTTCGCGCATCGTGCGCGCCTTGTTCGATGGCCTGGACGACCGCGACGGTCGCTTGGCGGTGCAGCCGCACGACATCCTGGCCATCACCTTCACCAAGCGCGCGGCCAGTGAAATGCGCGAGCGACTGTACAAGTGGCTGCAGGATTTCGCCGGCGCCAGCCAGGAGCGGCTGCTGCGCGAGCTGCGCGACCGCGGCGTCGCGGTGCCGACCGATGCCGCCGCAGCCGAGGGCATGGCCCGGCGCCTGGCCGGCTTGCAGCAGGCGGTGCTGCAATGCCCCCGGCAGGTGCAGATCCGCACCTTCCACAGCTGGTTCGCGGCCTTGTTGCGGGCCGCACCGATCGCGGTGCTGCAGCAGCTGAAGCTGCCGCTGCAATACGAACTGCTGGAGGACGACGCGCCGGCAAAGGCGCTGGTGTGGCGCCGCTTCTACCAGGCACTGATCGACCAGCCCGAGCGCCAGGCCGCGTTCGAGGCGGTGGTGCGCACGCACGGACGGTTCCAGACGGAAAAGGCGCTGGGCGTTGCGCTGGACAAACGCATCGAGTTCGCCCGTGCCGATGCGGCCGGCCGTGTCGAGCCGGCGGTGCGCCATTTCCACGATGTGTTTCCCGCACTGGCGGCGCTGGCGTCGCCGGCCGACGCGGTGATGGGCGACGGGGCCCGGACACGCTGGCTGGCGTGGTCAGCCGCACTCGGGCGAGAGTTGAACAAGACACCGCAAAAGGCCGCACAGGCCATTGTCGACGCGTTCGCGCAACGCGATGGCGCGCCTGCCGGTGACCCGGACGCCGCCGCAACCTGCCTGGCCGCGCTGCGCAAGGCCTTGTTCGTCGAGAAGGAAGACCGGCTCAACACCCACCTGCTCAAGTTCGATGCCGCGCAGGCGGCCGCCGCCGAACTGGCCCAGCTGTGCGCGGCGCAGCGTCACCATGGGGCCTGGCAATACCAGCAGCACTTGGCGGGGCTGGCCCGGGTACTGATCGATGCGTTTGCCGCCCTCAAGCACGAGCGCGGCTGGATCGACATGACGGATGTCGAACGCGCGGCCATGACCCTGTTGTCCGATCCGCAGCTCAGCGGCTGGGTACAGGAGCGGCTCGACACGCGGGTGCGCCATCTGCTGATCGACGAGTTCCAGGACACCAATCCGCTGCAGTGGCATGCCCTGTTGTCGTGGCTGGGTAGTTATGCCGGTGCCACCGGCCAGCGGCCCAGCGTGTTCATCGTCGGCGATCCGAAGCAGAGCATCTACCGATTCCGGCGCGCCGAGCCGCAGGTCTTCCTGGCCGCGCAGGATTTCGTGGCCACCGGCCTGGGGGGCGACCTGCTGCGTTGCGACCACACGCGGCGCAACGCGCCGGGCATCATCGGGGCCGTGAACCAGGTCATGCTGGCGGCGCGCGACGACGACGGCTACGACGGCTTCCGTGCCCACACCACCGGCGCCGATGCCGCCGGGCAGGTGTTGCGCCTGCCGCCGATCGCACGCGATCGGGCCGCCGAGGAGGAGCGCGGCGGCAACGGGCCGCCCGCCTGGCGCGACAGCCTGACCCAGCCCCGGGATGTGCCCGAGGAAACCCTGCGCAGCCTGGAGGCGCGCCAGGTCGCGCGCTGGATCGCCCAGCAGGTGGCGCAGCAGGGTCTGGCCGCGTCGGACGTCATGGTGTTGTCGCGTCGGCGCGCCAGCCTGATGCCCTTGCAGGACGAACTGCGCGCCTTGCAGATCCCCGCGCACGTGGGCGAAAACACGGCCTTGATCGACTGCTGCGAGGTGCAGGACATCGTTGCCCTGCTCGACGTGCTGGTATCGAGCCGGCACGACCTGTCGATGGCGCGGGTGCTGCGCTCGCCGCTGTTCGACGCGCCCGACCAGGCGCTGGTCGATCTTGCCGTGCGACGGCGTGCGCAGCCTGATTCCTGGTTTGCGCTGCTGCAGCAGCCGTGGCCGCGGGGCCATGCGCTGCACGGCATCGGGGCCCGGCTGCTGGCGTGGAAGGATTTGCTGGACCGCTTGCCGCCACACGACGCGATGCAGGCGATCTACAGCCAGCATGATGTGCTGGCCCGTTTCGCCGTGCGAGCGCCCGAGGTGCAGCGGGCCGCCGTGCTGGCCAATCTGCGTGCCTTGCTGGCGGCATCGCTGCAGGTGGCCGGCGGGCGTTTCGTCACGCCATATGCCTTCGTGCGTGCCCTCAAGGCCGGTGGCGTGCAGGCGCCCGCGACGGTGACAGCGGATGCGGTACGCCTGTTGACCGTGCACGGGGCCAAGGGCCTGGAAGCCGATGTCGTGGTCCTGCTGGACACGGATACGCCGCCACGCGCGGCCGAGACCATGGGCGTGTTGATCGACTGGCCGGCGCAGGAGGCCCATCCGCGGCAGTTCTTCTTCGTCAGCAGCGAGGCGAATCCGCCGCAATGCGCCCAGGCCACGCGCGACCATGAGTTGCAGCAGCGCCAGCGCGAAGAGCTCAATGCCTTGTACGTGGCGTTGACCCGAGCCCGCAACACCCTGGTGGTGTCGTCGATCGAGCCCCACCGCGAGGCTCCCGGCAGCTGGTGGCGCCGCTTGTTCGACGTGGCGTCGCCAATGCCGGCCGCGGCGGATATGGCGGGTGTGCCCACGCCGGCGGAGTTGGCCCCGGACGGTATGTTCACGCTCAAGATCTTGCCGCCCGGGCCGCCGCCCGATGCGCGGACACCGGTCGAGACGCCGCCGGTCGATCCCGCCCTGGACCTGCTGGCACGGGTCGGGCAGGCCATGCACCGGCTGCTCGAATGGGGCGCAGTCGACCTGCAGGCAGTTGCCGCGGTGCGCCGGGAATTCGCGCTGGACGCCGAGGCGGCCGATCGTGCAGCGACGATGGCCCGCAGTATCCTGGCCGGACCCGGTGCCTGGGCCTGGGACGCGGCGCAGCTGTCCTGGCAGGGCAACGAAGTCGAACTGGTGTCCGACGGCGCCGTACTGCGGCTGGACCGCCTGGTGCAACGCAGGGACAACGGGCAGTGGTGGGTGCTCGACCACAAGTCGAACCTGGCGCCGCTGCGCGACCCGGCCCTGGTCGCGCAACTGGCGCGTTACCGCGCCGCGGTGCGGGCCATCGATCCGGCGCAGGTGGTCCATGCCGCCTTCCTCAACGGCCAGGGCGAGTGGATCGACCTGCCCGAGACACCGGCGGTGCTGCCATGATGCGCCGCGCCACCGTTGTCGGCGGAGGGCCGGCCGGGCTGATGGCTGCCGAGGTGCTGGCCGCGGCCGGCGTCGAGGTCCACCTGTACGACGCCATGCCCTCGGTGGGACGCAAGTTCCTGTTGGCCGGCAAGGGCGGACTCAACCTGACGCATTCGGAGCCTGCCGCCGTGTTCGAGACCCGTTTCGGCAAGCGCCAGGCAGAGGTCGCGGCCTGGTTGCGGTCTTTCGACGCGGCGCAGTTGCGCGCGTGGGCCCAGGCGCTGGGCGTCGACACTTTTGTCGGCAGTTCGGGTCGGGTGTTTCCGGTCGACATGAAGGCGGCGCCACTGCTGCGGGCCTGGCTGCACCAGCTGCGCCATCCCGAGCACGGTCACCCGGTGCAATTTCACATGCGCCATCGCTGGCGCGGTTGGGACGACGACTCACCGGCGGACGCAACACGGCTGCGGTTCGACACGCCCGACGGGCCCCGCGTGATCGTGGCCGATGCCACGGTGCTGGCACTCGGCGGCGCGAGCTGGCCGCGGCTGGGATCCGATGGTGCCTGGGTCGATCCGCTGCGCGCGCGCGGCGTGCCGGTCGCGCCGCTGCTGCCGGCCAATTGCGGTTTCGATCGCGCCGGGGGCTGGAGTCCGTATTTCGTGCAGCGTTTCGCCGGCCAGCCGTTCAAGTCGGTGGCCATCCATGTGCCGGCCGGACCCGTCGGTCCGGCATTCGATCGCAAGGGCGAGTTCGTCGCCACCGCGACCGGCATCGAAGGCAGCCTGGTCTATGCGGCCTCGGGCTTGCTGCGCGACACGATCGCCGCTCAGGGCTGGGCCGAGCTGTTCGTGGACTTGTTGCCGGATTTCACGCCCGAACGGGTGCTGCGCGAGGTGGCGCACCCACGGGGCTCGCGGTCCCTGTCCAGTCACCTCAAGAGCCGCTTGGGCATTGGCGGCATCAAGTCCGGCCTGTTGTACGAGGTGCTGGGGCGCGAGCCGCCCGCTGACGCGCAGCGCATCGCGCAGATGCTCAAGGCCTTGCCATTGCGCCTGCAGGCGGCACGGCCGGTTGCCGAGGCAATCAGCAGTGCCGGCGGCGTCCTGTTCGACGGCCTGGACGCGCATCTGATGCTGCGAGGCTGCTCCGGCGTGTTCTGCGCCGGCGAGATGCTCGACTGGGAGGCTCCGACCGGGGGGTATCTGCTCACCGCGGCGATGGCCAGCGGCCGCATCGCAGCCGACGGCGCCTTGCGATACCTGCATGGCGCGGCGTGACCGGCCCCGGGTCCGATGGTGCGCGCCATGGTTGCCTGTCGGAGCTGCCGATAGAATCCGGGCGGGGAATCACAAAAAGATAACTCAGACTGCGAAACATGGACCACGAGAACACCATACCTTCCCAACTGGGCCCGGCCAGCACCATTCCTGCTGCCCTGGGTTCCAGCGCACGACATGCATCGCCCGAATCTGAAGGCTCGGGCCTCGGTGGGCTGTTGTTCAAATTGCTGCTGCTGGCCGTCACGGTCGGCTTCGCGCTGTATTTCGCGCGATGACCGGTTAGCGCCGCGATACGGTGGCCGTGATGGCGACCGTCTGCGCCTCGTGTTCGAGGCTGAAAATAAGGTGACGAGCCTTGACCCCGGCACTGGTTCCACAGTTAGGGCTGCTTGGTTCCCCACCTGACCCGGTTGGCCGCTTCTCCATGCGGGAAGGCCCGTCACGATCGATTGTACGGCCTCGGCCACGGCGATTCGTCGCGGCGGCGTCGATGGCCGTTTCGGCGGCAAGGTCGTCGCGTCGCCGGCATCTAGAATCGTCGCATGTCCTACCTCGTGTTAGCCCGCAAATACCGTCCGAGGCACTTCGGCGAGATGGTGGGGCAGGAGCACGTGGTGCGTGCCCTGACCAACGCGCTGGACACGCAGCGCCTGCACCATGCCTACCTGTTCACCGGCACGCGCGGCGTGGGCAAGACGACGGTATCGCGGATCCTGGCCAAGTCGCTCAACTGCCTGGGCGCCGACGGCAACGGCGGCATCACGTCGACGCCATGCGGCGTGTGCCAGGCCTGCTGCGACATCGATGCCGGTCGTTTCATCGACTACACCGAACTCGATGCGGCGTCCAATCGCGGCATCGACGACGTGCAGACGCTGCTCGAACAGTCGGTCTACAAGCCGGTGCAGGGCCGTTTCAAGGTCTTCATGATCGACGAAGTGCACATGCTGACGACGCCGGCGTTCAACGCCATGCTCAAGACACTGGAGGAGCCACCGGACTACCTGAAGTTCGTGCTGGCGACGACCGATCCGCAGAAGGTGCCGGTCACGGTGTTGTCGCGGTGCCTGCAGTTCAACCTGCGGCCGATGGCGCCCGACACGGTGCGCGAACATCTGACGCGCGTGCTCGAGGCCGAATCGGTGGCCGTCGATGCGCAGTCGCTGCGGCTGCTGGCACGTGCGGCACGAGGCTCGATGCGTGACGCCCTGTCGTTGACCGACCAGGCGATCGCCTTCGGGGCCGGCAGCCTGACCGAAGACAACGTGCGGCACATGCTGGGCAGTGTCGACCGCGGTTTCGTGCTGCGCCTGATCGAGGCTCTGGCCCTGGGTGACGGCAGGACGGTCGTCGAGACGGTGGAGCAGCTGCGCGTGAACGGGCTGAATCCGGCTTCGGTGCTCGAGGAGATGGGGGTGGTGCTGCAGCACATGGCCGTGCACCAGGCCGTGCCGGATGCCGTGGACGACGACGCCGATCCCGAGGCACAGGACGTATCGCGCCTGGCCGCACTGATGCCGCCCGACGAGACCCAGTTGCTGTACAGCATGTGCCTGCATGGCGGCGGCGAGCTGGGTCTGGCACCGGATGAATATGCCGCGTTGACCATGGTCTTGCTGCGGCTACTGGCATTCAAGCCGACGGCGCCGCAGGAAAAAAAAACTCTGAATGACAGCCGGCCGGCCGCTGCGCCGCCGGTATCCGCACGCTCCGCGGCCGCGCCGCGAGCGCCAGCGCCAATGCCGCTCCAGGCCGCGCAGGCGGCTGCCGCACCGGCTGCGGCAACTCCGGCAGCTCTGGCTGTGGCAGTGGCGCCGGCAGCGCCGGCCGAGGAGCCCGCGGCCGAGGCCTTGTCCGAGGCCGTGTCCGAGGCCGTGTCCGACGGGCGCGCCGCAGCCCCCGCGCAGCACGATGCCGCTGGCGCAGAACGGGCTGCCGGCGGCCCGGCTCGCGCATCCGGCGAGTCGGCCGTGCCGCCGGGGCGTCGGTTGTCGGTGGTGCAGGGCGGTACCGCCCATGCGCCCACACGTACCGCGGATGCGGACCCGGATATTCCTCCTCAGGGGGACGATCGCGTGGTCGCGGTACCGGTGCGCCAGCAGGCCGACGGGCGCAACGACGTGGCGCGAGCGGGGCAGGCGCCGGCGCCGCTGGTGCCGACCGAGGAAGGCGATTTCTGGTTTGCCACGGTGCAGCAACTGGTGGCGGCGCAGGCGGTCACCGCATTGGCACGCGAGCTGGCCCTGCAGTCGCAGCTGGTGGGGCGCGACTCCGACCAGTGGATCCTGCGCGTCGAGCGCGAGGCCTTGCAGCAGGCGGGCAGCCGCGAGCGGCTCACGACGGCCCTGCAGGCGGCCGGGCACCCGGTCACGCTGCTGGTGGAGATCGGACGCGTCACCGACAGTCCGGCGCGCCGGCTGGCGGCGGCTGCGGCCGAACGCCAGCTGGCGGCCGAGCAGCTCATCTTCGATGATCCGTTCGTGCAGACGATGATGCGCGAGTTTGGGGCGAAAATCGTCACTGGCAGTATCCGACCCCTCTAGGCCGGTCACGCCGCGGCAACGCGCGTGGTTCGGCCCTGAACGGCGTCGCCGCACCCTTGCGCCGTGCGGCGATCGAACATCAAGCAAACAACGGAAGGAACGACACCATGTTCAACAAAGGACAACTTGCAGGCCTGATGAAGCAGGCGCAGGCCATGCAGGACAACATGAAGAAGGCGCAGGATGAGCTGGCCAGCATCGAGGTGACGGGCGAGTCCGGTGCCGGCCTGGTCACGGTGGTGATGACCTGCAAGCACGATGTGCGCAGGGTCACGATCGATCCGAGCCTGCTGGCCGACGACAAGGACATGCTCGAAGACCTGGTCGCCGCCGCGTTCAATGCAGCGGTGCGCAAGGCCGAGGAAACCACGACCGAGAAGATGGGCAAGATCACGGCGGGCATGCCGGGTATGCCGGGCCTGCCCGGCGGCATGAAGCTGCCGTTCTAGTTGCCCGCTTGACACTGCATGGCAGACTCGAACGCGCTCGAAGGCCTGATACAGGCGCTGCGCCGCCTGCCGGGCGTGGGCGTGAAGTCCGCCTCGCGCATGGCCTACCACCTGCTGCAACACGATCGCGCCGGCGCCCGCACGCTGTCCGTCGCGCTGGCCCACGCCTGCGATGCGGTGCGCCATTGCGAGCGCTGCCATACCTTCACCGAGGCGCAGCTGTGCCACACCTGCCTGGACCCGCGGCGCGACGCCACGCGCCTGTGTGTCGTCGAGACGCCGGCCGATCAGTCCGCAGTCGAGCGCACCGGTGCCTATCGCGGCCTGTATTTTGTGTTGATGGGCAAGCTCAATCCGCTCGATGGCATCGGCCCGCGCGACATTGGCCTGGGCAAGCTGTTCGAGCGCGCAACGGACGGCATCGTCGAGGAGGTGATCCTGGCGACCAATTTCACGGCCGAGGGTGAAGCAACGGCCCATGTGATCAGCGAGGGCCTGCGTGCGCGCGGCTTGCGCGTTACGCGGCTGGCACGGGGTGTTCCCGTCGGCAGCGAACTCGAATATGTCGATCTGGGCACCATCGCACATGCGCTGGTCGATCGGCGCTGAGGCCCGGGTCGGGCCGCGGAGTCTGCACATGGTTTTCAGTCTTGCCCATTGGTGTGTGCTGGTCGCCAGCCTGTTGCCGATCGTGTGCGCGGGCATTGCCAAGTACGGCCGTTTCGGCATGCGCCGCAGCGAAGGGGGCTTCGACAATGACGATCCGCGCGACTGGCTGGCACGGCAGACGGGCTGGCGTGCACGCGCGAATGCAGCCCAGGCCAACAGTTTCGAGGCGCTTCCTTTCTTCATCGGCGCCGTCGTCATCGCACTGCAGCTGGGCGCCGACCCGGCTCGCGTCGACTGGCTTGCGACAGCCTTCGTGTTGCTGCGCATCGTGTATGTCGGCCTGTATGTGGCGGGCATCGCCACCGTGCGCACTGTCGTGTGGACACTGGCGCTGGTCGTGAACATCGCGATCCTGTTCTCCGCTCGCATGGTCTGAGTCACCACCGCGTCGTTCCGGCGCGGTGTTTTCCCCTACGTAGTATCCCGTGCGGGAAGGTCCCGATGCGGTGGCGCCGCTGCTTTGCTAGTCTTGCAGCGACGGCATTTTGGGGGTGTGGACGTGTCTTGTCGGCGCATGGTTCGGCGAACTTTCTTGCTGGGCGCAGCTGGGTCTGCGCTCGGCGCACGCATGGTCGGCGCACAGTCGTCGGCCCGGCTGGAGAAAAGCCGGCTGGTCATCGCGCTGGGTGCGAAGGCATCGCTGCAACACCTGCCGCTGACCGTTGCCGAGCGCTTGAACTTCTTCGCCGCCGAGGGCCTGGAGGTCGAGATCCTGGATCTGGGCACGGGCGTGCGTGCCCAACAGTCGGTGATGGAAGGGGCGGCCGATGTTGCCTGCGGCACATTCGAGGGTCTGCTCGAGCCGCTGGCACGCAAGCATCTGCTGCAGGCCTTCGTGTTGCTGGCGCGCGCACCCCAGGTCGCGTTCGGTGTGTCGACGCGCACCATGCCGATGCTCAAGCGCGTACCGGACCTGCGCGGACGCAAGATCGCGCTGGCGGCGCCGGGAACGTCGGCCCAACTGGTGGCGGCCCTGGTGCTGGCCCGTCACGGCCTGACACTGAAGGACGTGCAACTGGTCGACACCGGCGCCACCGGGGCGGCCTTGCAGGCCGTGCGCACCGGAAGCGCCGATGCCATCGTACACATGGAGCCCGTGATCACGATGCTCGAGCAAAAGGGGGACATCCGCGTCATCTCCGATACGCGCTCGCTCAAGGGCTCCCTGGATGTGTTCGGTGGACCCATGCCGTCCAACAGCCTGTTCGCGCCGGCCCCGTCGGTGCAGAACCATCCGAACACCATGCAGGCATTGACCCACGCCGTCGTGCATGCGCTCAAGTGGCTGCAGACGGCCGGCCCGAGCGACCTGATCAAGGCAGTGCCGGAGTCCTATCTGCTGGGTGACCGCGGCCTGTACCTGGCATCGTTCGGCAAGATCCGGGAGTCCATTGCGCTCGATGGCCTGATTCCGGACGAAGGCGCCAGGACGGCCGTGCGCACGCTGGCGCGCCTGGACCCAGCCGTATTGCCCGAGAAGATCGATCTCGAGCGCATCTACACCAACGACTACGCGCGCATGGCCAAGGAGAAGTTTCGCGCCTGATCGGCCGGCGCGCAGCGGCTGCGCGTCGCCGTCAGTCGCGCGCGAGCTTGACCGGTTTTTGCTTGCTGCGGCCCGTGGAGCGGGACGACGCGGTACGCACCGCGGCAGTCGCGGCACGCGAGCGTGCCGGCAGATAGACGGTGATGCGCTGGCCCTGCTTGAGTGCTGACGACTCCGGCAGCTTGTTCCATTCGGCCACGCTGCTGGCGTCGACTTTGTAGCGGCGCGCAAGCTTGGCAACGGTGTCGTTCTTGCCTGCGCGCACGATGCGGCGCACCTGCAGCTGTTGGCGGCCGAGCGAAAGCTGGGCGTTCTCGGCAATGGCCTCGGCCACGTCCTCCCGCACTTCGGCCGAGCGGCGCACCAGCACGGTCGAGCCGGCCTTGATCACCATGCCATTGGGGATCTGGTTGACGGCACGCAGGTCGGCCTCCTTCATGCCGACCTTGCGCGCCACGTCGGCGGTGCGCATGGTCGACGGTGCCTGCCAGGCGGTCCAGCTGGCCAGTTGACGGCCGGCGTTGGCATGCAGGTTGGCGCGAAAGGTCGCGGCATTGTCCCAGGGCAGCAGGATCTGCGGCGTGCCCGCGGCCAGGATGACCGGCTTGTGCGCGGACGGATTGAGCGCCTTGAAGTCCTCCAGGGCCACGTTGGCCAGCTTGGCCGCCATTGCCACGTCGATGTCGCGCGTGATGTCGACCGACTGGAAGTAGGGATGGTTTTCGATCACCGGCAACACCGTGTCGAGCCGGTGCGGGTCGAGCACGATGTTCTTCACGGCCTGCAGCTTGGGCACGTACAGCCGGGTCTCGGCCGGCATCTTCAGGTCTTCGTAGCCGGTGCCCAGGCCGGCCTTGCGGTTGCGCTCGATGGCCCTGCCGACACTGCCTTCGCCCCAGTTGTAGGCCGCCAGCGCCAGGTGCCAGTCGCCGAACATGCCGTGCAGCTTCTGCAGGTAATCGAGCGCGGCGCGGGTCGACGCCAGCACATCGCGGCGGTCGTCGCGGAAGGCGTTCTGCTTGAGTTCGAAGTACTTGCCGGTCGCCGGCATGAACTGCCACATGCCCGCGGCCTTGGCGCTGGAGACGGCCTGCGGATTGAACGCGCTCTCGATGAAGGGCAGCAGTGCCAGCTCGGTCGGCATGTTGCGCCGCTCAAGCTCCTCGACGATGTGGAACAGATATTTGCTCGAGCGCTCGGTCATGCGTTCGATGTAGTCCGGCCGGCTCGCGTACCAGCGTTCGCGCTCGCGCACCAGGTCGTTGTCCAGGTCGGGCATCCGGTAGCCGCGGCGGATGCGTTCCCACAGGTCGGCTGGCGGTGTCAGCGTGGCGACGACGAGCGGATCGGCCTTGTTGGGTGCCAGCGGCGTCAATGGGCCGGACGGGAAGACCTTGGGTAGCGTGGCTGCCGGCACACGGGCGGGCGTCGCCGGGGCCGCCGCGGTCGCGGTCGTGCTCGGGTTCGCCGATGCGGGTACGGCCACGCCGGCGGTCGCGCCGCTGTCTGCCGTGGTTACGGGTGTGGGAACCGTCGCCGCGCAACCGCCGAGGAAGATCACCAAGGCCGCCAGCGCGAGCCGTATCCCGTTCGTCATTGCATACTCCTGTTGTTCGATCGTGCCGATCGACGGCTGGCGGCCGGGCCGGTCAGGCATGCCCGGCGCGGGGCTGCCCCCGCTGCGCATGTCGACCTGACTAGAATGGTTTGTGGCCACTGCGTGTGTGTTCGCGCGAACGGTTCGTCGTGCCGCGTCGCATTCGACGCCCCATCCATTGCCGCACCGACCGGGTGCTTTTTTTCATTGCCGCTGTAGCAGGGCGCTGGACGCAGTTTCACATTCATGGACCGTCAAATTATAGGTTTGCAGGACTGGTTCCATACGGCGCGCGGTCGGTACATGCTCGACTGGGAACGCCGGCAACTCGACCAGGTCGTGACGGACATCTTCGGCTTTCACGCACTGCAGCTCGGCTTGCCGGCCCTCGAGGCCTTGCGCTGCAACCGGATGCCGCACCGCTGGCTGGCCTCCGACTGCCGCCCCGGTGACGAGACACCCACCGCAACCCGGACAAATCCGGGTCACGGTACCACGGCCGCCACCGGCGGTCAACGTGACGGCGCAGGACAGGTCGCAGCATTGGCCTGCGATTTTTCCGCGCTGCCGTTCCCGGCCAACAGCCTGGACCTGATCGTGTTGCCGCACACGCTGGAACTGCACCCGGACCCGCATGCGACCCTGCGCGAGGTCGAGCGGGTGCTGGTGCCCGAGGGGCGGGTGGTGATCTGCGGCATCAACCCGGTCAGCCTGTGGGGCCTGCGCCAGCGGCGTGCCCATCTGTACCGGCGCCT
The DNA here is from genome assembly GCA_027214345.1 of Comamonadaceae bacterium G21597-S1. Classification (GTDB taxonomy): domain Bacteria; phylum Pseudomonadota; class Gammaproteobacteria; order Burkholderiales; family Burkholderiaceae_C; genus CAISIP01. Next base: position 238,707 of record JAPWHR010000001.1, on the reverse strand, counting down.
GGGATTCGGCGAGCTGTACCTGCCGGCCGAAGGCGAGTTCATCGGATACTGGCGCCTGCGCGACTGGTTGCGGCTGCTGAGCTTCGAGGTCGAGTCCGGCCGGTTTGGCTGTTATCGGCCGGCGGTGTCCGATGCGCGGTGGCTCGAACGTTTCCAGTGGATGGAGCGTGCCGGCGCGCGCTGGTGGCCGATCTTCGGCGCGGTCTATTTCCTGGTCGCGACCAAGCGGGTGCGTGGCATGCGCCTGCTCGGTCCGGCGTGGAAGACGGCCAAGGCGCGCGGCACGGCGCCGGTCTCGGTCGCCAATCGGCAGCCCCAGGGCTCGCGCCGCGCCGACCCCGCCGGAACGAGGCCCTGAGCCGACCCGGTGCCGGGGCCGCCGGCCTGCCGGGCGCCACTCTTCGAACAACAGCCATGTGCAGGAGCGACAAATGAACCAGATCGAGATCTACACCGATGGGGCCTGCAAGGGCAATCCTGGCCCGGGCGGATGGGGCGCCCTGCTGATGGCCGACGGATCCGAGAAGGAATTGTTCGGCGGCGAAGCGTCGACCACCAACAACCGGATGGAACTGATGGCCGTGATCGAGGCGCTGGCCGCGCTCAAGCGCCCCTGCCATGTGATCCTGTATCTGGACAGTGAATACGTCCGCAAGGGCATCACCGAATGGATCGCCGGCTGGAAGGCGCGTGGCTGGCGAACCGCGGCCAAGCAGGAGGTCAAGAACGTCGACCTGTGGAAACGGCTCGATGCCGCCGTGTTCGGTGGCGGTCATCGCATCGAATGGCGCTGGGTCAAGGGCCATTCCGGCGACCCGGGCAACGAGCGGGCGGACATGCTGGCCAACCGCGGCGTCGAACTGGCGCGGGTGCGTGGACGTGGTGTCGGCGCGACATAGCCGACGCAAAGCCCCCGGTCTTTACGCGACAGACAACTGAAACCCCGGCGGCACTGGTACATTCGCGGGCGATTTCGATTTCTGTCAATCATCCAACCGGGGTATCTCCACCCATGGCTCTACGGGCAATCCATTCGGTCGTCGCAGTTGTGGGTATTGCTGCCGCCTCGGCGGGTGCATGGTGGTACCAGTCCCGGCCCCAGGGGCCGACGGAGGTCGCGGCCCCGGCCGGTCCGGTGCGCCCCGGCGCGGCGGCACCAGCCACTGCGCCGGGCGGCGGCGGAGCCGCCGCCGCAGCGCCGCGCGCCGCGGGGGTCGAGGTGGCCAAGGCCGAACGTGCCCGGCTGCAGGACGATGCCCAGTCGGTCGGCACCCTGCGCTCGCGCCAGAGCGTGATGCTGCGGCCCGAAGTGGCCGGCCGGGTGCGTGAGATCGGCTTCGCCGACGGCGCCACGGTCCGCAAGGGCCAGGTGCTGGTGCAACTCGACGACACCCTGCAGCGGGCCGAGATCAAGCAGGCCCAGGCCCAGGTATCGATTGCCCAGGCCAATCTCAAGCGCAACCAGGAACTGGTGGCGCAGAGCTTCGTCGCGCAGCGCGTGCTCGACGAGAGCAACGCCAACCTGCAGGTGGCCGAGGCGCAACTCGCGCTGGCCTGCGCACGCTGGTCACGCATGGCGATCCTGGCGCCGTTCGACGGCACCGTCGGCATCCGCAATGTGAACCTGGGCGATTACGTCAAGGACGGCGCCGACCTGGTGAACCTGGAAGACATCAGCAGCATGTATGCGGATTTCCGCCTGCCCGAGCGTTTCCAGGGCAAGCTCAGGCCGCGCCAGAGCGTGCAATTGCAGCTCGACGCGTTTCCCGGCCGCATGTTCAAGGCCACGGTCGAGGCCATCGATCCGCTGCTCGACGTCAACGGCCGCTCGGTCGGCGTGCGCGCGGTGTTGCCCAACACCATGGGCGAGCCGCTGGCCCAAGGGGGCGGGCGGCCGGGTGGGCCTGCCGCAGGCGCAGGGGCGCCGGCGCGGCCGTCGGCCAGCCCGGGTGCACCGGCGCGGATTGCTGGGGCGGGGGCATCGGCGGGCCGTGCCGGCGGTGGCCGCAATGCCGCAGTCGTGGCGGAACAGCCGGCTGCCGCCGCACCCCGTGGGTCGAATGAACCGGCGTCGTGCGCCGGTGTGCGCGAGAGCGCGCCGGCGCAGGCGCTGGTCGCCGGCCGGCCGGCCGGTGGCCCGGGCGGTGCCGCGCGGGGTGGCCCCGCGCCATTGCGCCCCGGCATGTTTGCCCGCGTGACGACGGTTTTTGCGATCAAGGACCAGGCCATCGTCGTGCCCGAGGAGGCCATCGTGCCGCAGGGGTCCGCCAGTTCGTCATCAAGGTGGTCGAGCCCTCGCAGGTGCCGGCGGCGGCGGACCGGCCGCTGCCGCCCGACACCACGCTGGTGTCCATGCGCCAGGAGGTCAGGCTCGGCGTGCGCCAGATGGGCAAGGTCGAGATCGTCGAGGGGCTGCTCGAGGGCGAGACGGTCGTCGTGGCCGGCCAGCAACGGCTGCAGCGCGACGGCACGCCGCTGCGTGTGGTCGAACTCGGTAGGCCGCCGGCCCAGCGCGGCGGCGCTCCGGTCCCGGCCGGCGCGGCCAGTGCACCGGCCGGTGGCGCCTCGGGTGCGCTGACGGGTGCCTCGCTGGCTTCGGCCGGCAGCTGACGCAGCCGGAGCCGCCCCATGCAGCTGGCAGAGACCTCGATCCGCCGCCCGGTCTTCGCGACCGTGTTGTCGTTGCTGATCGTGCTGATCGGAGCCGTGTCGTTCAACCGGCTGACCGTGCGCGAATATCCCAAGATCGACGAGCCGGTGGTCAGCGTGCAGACCCGGTTCGGCGGCGCGTCGAGCGAGGTGGTCGAAGGGCAGGTCACCAAGGTGCTGGAGGACTCGCTGGCGGGCATCGAGGGGGTGGACGTGATCACTTCGATCAGCCGCCAGGAACGCAGCCTGATCACGATCCGTTTCGCGCTGAGCCGCGACCCCGACGGCGCCGCCGCCGACGTGCGCGACAAGGTCTCGCGCGTGCGCCAGCGCCTGCCGCAGGGCATCGACGAGCCGGTCATCGCCAAGGTCGAGGCCGAGTCCTTTCCGGTGGTGTTCCTGGCGCTGAGTTCCGATACCCACACGGCCCTGCAACTGACCGACATGGCCAACCAGGTCGTCAAGCCGGTACTGCAGACCGCGCCGGGCGCGGCCGAGGTCAACATCTACGGCGAGCGCAAGCTGGCGATGCGCATTGGCCTCGATCCGGACAAGCTGGCGGCGTTCCGCCTGACGGTGCAGGACGTCGAGGACGCCTTGCGCCGCTCCAACCTCGAGGTGCCGGCCGGGCGCATCGAAAGCCGGCAGCGCGAATTCAACGTCACGGCGGCGACCGACCTGCAGCGGCCGGCGGAATTCCGCCAGGTCGTGATCCGGACCGTGAACGGGTTTCCAATCCGTATCGCCGACGTGGCGCGGGTCCAGACGGGCGCCGCCGAGGAGCGCTCCAGCGTGCGCCTCAACGGTCGCGACTCGGTGGCGCTGGGCGTGATCCGGCAGGCCACGGCCAACCCGCTGGAACTGTCGGCCGGCGTGTACGCCTTGCTCGACAAGGTGCGTGGCGACCTGCCTGCCGGCGTGCGCATCGAGGTTGCGAACGACAACTCGGTGTTCATCGACCGCTCGGTCAAGGCGGTCTACACCACCATCGCCGAGGCCGTGGTGCTGGTGGCGCTGGTGATCTTCGTGTTCCTGCGCACCTTGCGCGCGTCCATCATTCCGCTGCTGACGATCCCGGTATCGCTGGTCGGCTCGTTCGCGCTGATGGCGCTGGCAGGTTTCAGCATCAACACGCTGACCTTGCTGGCGCTGGTGCTGGCGATCGGCCTGGTGGTCGACGATGCGATCGTGATGCTGGAGAACATCTACCGCCACATCGAGGAAGGGCTGACGCCGTTCCAGGCCGCCATCCGTGGTGCCCGCGAGGTCGGTTTCGCCATCGTCGCGATGACAATGACGCTGGTGGCGGTCTACGCGCCGCTGGCCTTCGCGCCCGGACGCACCGGCCGGCTGTTCACCGAGTTCGCGCTGGCACTGGCCGGCGCGGTCGTGGTCTCGGGCCTGGTCGCGCTCACGCTCTCGCCGATGATGTGTTCGTTGCTGCTCAAGCACAATCCCAAGCCCGGTTTCTTCGACCGCGGCATGGAACGCGGCCTGCAGGCACTCACGCGCGGCTACGCGCAGCTGCTGGGCTGGAGTCTGCGGGTGCGCTGGTTGATCGTGCTGCTGGCCATCGGCAGTGGCGTCGTGTCCTGGTCGGTGCTGGGCACCATCAAGCGCGAACTGGCGCCGATCGAGGACCGCGGCGTGGTGCTGGCCCAGGTCAACGGGCCGGACGGCGCGACGCTGGAATACACCAACCGATATGCCACCGCGATCGAGCGCATCGGCGAGAGTTTTCCGGAGTTCGACCGGGTGTTCGCCACCATCGGCAACCCGACCGTGGCCCAGGGCAACATCTTCTTCCGGACCGTGCCGTGGGAAGAGCGCAAGCGCACGACGCAGGAGATGGCGCGCGAGATGACGCCGCGCGTGGCAGGGCTGACCGGCGTCAGCGCCTTCCCGATCACGCCGCCGTCACTGGGCCAGGGATTCACGCAGCGGCCGGTGAACTACGTCATCATCACGTCCGACAGCTACCAGAACCTGTCGCAGGTGGTGCGCGCCTTCCAGGACGAACTGGCCAAGAATCCGGGGTTTGCACAGGTCGACACCGATCTGCGCCTGAACAAGCCCGAGATCAAGCTCGAGGTCGACCGCGAACGCGCCGCCGACAACGGCGTGGGCGTGGACGCGATCGCACGTGCGGTCGAGACCATGTTGGGCGGGCGCATCGTGACCCGGTTCAAGCGCGAGGGCGAGCAATACGACGTGATCGTGCAGACGACCGAGACGGGTCGGGGCACACCCTCGGACATCGAACGCATCTTCGTGCGCGGCCGGGGCGACACGATGATTCCGTTGTCGGCGCTGGTCAAGATCCGCGAAGTCGTCGTGCCACGCGAACTCAACCATTTCGCGCAGCGCCGCTCGGCATCGATCACCGCCAACCTGTCGGCGAACTATTCGGTGGGCGAAGCGCTGGACTTCATGGACCAGACCGCGAAGAAGGTGCTCAAGCCGGGTTACGCGACCGACCTCAACGGCATCAGTCGCGAATTCCGCAAGTCGTCCGATTCGTTGACGCTGGTGTTCATCCTGGCCTTGTTCTTCATCTTCCTGGTACTGGCGGCGCAGTTCGAGAGTTTCGTCGACCCCTTCGTGATCCTGCTCAGCGTGCCCTTGTCGATGGCCGGCGCCTTGCTGGCGCTGCAGTGGTCCGGAGGCACGCTCAACGTGTTCAGCCAGATCGGACTGATCACGCTGGTGGGCCTGATCACCAAGCACGGCATCCTGATCGTCGAATTCGCCAACCAGCTGCGCGAGCAGGGCATGGATACGATGGCGGCGATCCAGAAGTCCGCCGCCCAGCGGCTGCGCCCGATCCTGATGACCACCGGCGCCATGGTGCTGGGTGCGATCCCGCTGGCGCTGGCCAGCGGGGCCGGTGCCGAGAGCCGGCGCCAGATCGGCTGGGTCATCGTCGGCGGCATGAGCCTGGGAACGCTGCTGACGATCTTCGTCGTGCCGACCATGTATACGCTGCTGGCGCGCCGCCATGCGCCGGGGGCGAAGAAAGAGGTGGCGTCGGTGCCTGTGGCCGGCAACCCTGCCGGCCCGGCCCAAGCCGTGCCGATTCCGCCGGCGGCGGCCGGTGCGTCTCTGCAACCGGCGGCGCCGGCCCACTGACGGTCAGGTCGCGCCGTCGAACATCATCACGTCGACTTCGTCGCCGACGGCCACGTTGCCCTGCTCGTGCCCGAGCACGATGAGCCCGTTGGCCTGCACCATGGAGCTGAGCACGCCCGATCCCTGGTTGCCGGTGGTGCGCACCCGCAGGGAGCCGTCGGGGCCGGTGCTGACGATGCCGCGCTGGTATTCGGTGCGCCCGGCCTTCTTGCGGATCGGCTCCTCGCTGTGCGCGCGCAGCATCGGCGCCGGGCTGGCCTGGCTGCCCATCATGCGCAGCAGCGCCGGGCGCACGAAGGCCAGGAAGGTCACCATGACGGCCACCGGATTGCCGGGCAGGCCGAACAATACGGCGCTGCGTGGCGCCTGCGGCGGGCCGGCGGCGATCCGGCCCACGGCCATCGGACGGCCCGGGCGCATCGCGATGCGCCAGAACGCCACGCCCCCGGCCGTGCCGGCGAGCTTGTGCATCATCGCCTTGGTGTAGTCGGCTTCGCCGACACTGACGCCCCCGCTGGTGATGATGGCGTCGCTGCGTTGCGCCGCTTCGACGAAAGCGGTCTCCAGGGCCTGCGGCTCATCCGGTACGACGCCCATGTCGAGCACGTCGACACCCATGCGGGTGAGCAGGCCGAACACCGTGTAGCGGTTGCTGTCGTAGACCGCGCCGGGCCGCGGCGGCTCGCCGAGGCTGAGGATCTCGTTGCCGGTGGAGAAGTAGGCGACCTTGAGCCGGCGCCGTACCGGCACCTCGGCGATGCCCAGGCTGGCGATCAACCCGAGCGCGGCCGGCCCGAGCCATTGGCCCTGGCGCAACGCCGGTGTGCCTTGCATCAGGTCTTCGCCGCACTTGCGCCGGTTGTCGCCGCGCGCGAGCGTGTTCGCGGGAATCGTCACCGCGCCGTCGCGTTCGCTGGCGAGTTCCTGCGGTACCACGGTATCGAGGCCTGCCGGCATGACCGCGCCAGTCATGATCTTGAGCGCCTCGCCGGGGCCGACCGAACCTTGCCAGGGCTCGCCGGCCAATGCGGTGCCGACCACCGTCAGCGTGAGCGGTGCGTCGGGCCGCAGGGCCGAGCCGTCGAAGGCGAAACCGTCCATCGCCGAGTTGTCGTGCGGCGGCACGCTGATCGGCGAGACGATGTCGTGGGCGAGTACGCGCTGCAATGCGTCGAACACACCGACCTGCTCGACGTCGGCGACCGGTTCCACCAATCGCTCAAGGAACAGGCCGACGTCGCTGGCGCGCAGGCTTTTCGGGTCGTAACCTTGCAGCTCGGCGGCGATGGCTTCAATGGTTTTCAGGTTCATGGCTGCAGGGCCTGCAACTGTTCCAGGGTGTTGGCATTGGCAAAGGCACGCGCATCGTCGAACGGCACCAGCACCGTCTTGTGGAGTGCGGTCCAGGCGTCGATCTTGCGCCGGCCGCTGGCAATGAAGGTATTCAGGCTGGGCCGCAGGCGCGCCGGTAGCAGGCAGAACACCGGTTGCGCGCGCCATGCCGGCGCGCCGCCGTGTTCGTCCGCTTCCTGGGCGCTGGCCATGGCGATGTCGGCCTGTTCCCGGACCAGCGCATCGGCCAGGCGCGCCACGAGGTCGGCCGGGAACAGCGGCGAGTCGCAGGGCACCGTCACCAGGTACGGCGTCTGGCAGTGTTCGAGCGCGCTGGCGAAGCCCGCCAGCGGACCGGCGTAGTCGGGCAGCGTATCGGCGAGCACCGGCACACCAAAGTTGCGGTACTGGTCGAGATGCCGATTGGCATTGATCATGCACGCGCCGACCTGCGGCTGCAGCCGTTGCAGCGCATGCCGGGCCAGCGGTACGCCGTTGAACGGCTGCAGGCCCTTGTCGACCCCGCCCATGCGTGCGCCGCGGCCGCCGGCCAGCACGACACCGGTGATCTGCGCACGGCTCAACGGCGCCATCGGGTCCGACGCTGCCGCGGTGCGGTCGTGCGGTTCGGCTGCGTGCGGGTCCACGGGTCAGCCTCCGATGTAACTCATCTCCACCCGCGGCCGGGTGGTTGCGCCTGCGGTGCTGCGCAGTTCCGAATACCGGTCGTCACGCCGGTTCCAGATATGGCCGATCGCCGACGTCAGTTCCGCGTCGCTGGCGCCTCCACGCAACAGGGCGCGCAGGTCGTGGCCCTGGGAGGCGAACAGGCACAGGTACAGCTTGCCTTCGGTGGACAGGCGGGCACGGTTGCAGTCATGGCAGAAGGCCTGGGTCACGCTGCTGATGACACCGACTTCGCCCAGCAGCGGATCGTATTGGCCGTCGGCGCCGGCGTAACCCCAGCGCTGGGCGGTCTCGCCCGGGTTCGTCGCCTCCAGTGGCACCAGCGGAAGTTCCTGCCGGATCATCCGGATCACGTCGCGCGACGGCAGCACCTCGTCCATGCGCCAGCCATTGGTGACGCCGACGTCCATGTATTCGATGAAACGCAGCACGATGCCGGTGCCGCGGAAATGGCGCGCCATCGGCAGGATCTCGTGTTCGTTGGTGCCGCGCTTGACCACCATGTTGACCTTGATCGGACCCAGGCCGACGGCACGGGCCGCCTCGATCCCGGCCAGCACCTCGGCCACCGGAAAGTCGACATCGTTCATGCTGCGAAACACGGTGTCGTCCAGCCCGTCCAGGCTGACCGTGACCCGCCGCAGGCCCGCCTCGCGCAGCTGCCGGGCCTTGCGCGCCAGCAGCGAGCCGTTGGTGGTCAGCGTGATGTCCAGGGGCTGGCCGTGCGGCGTGCGCAAGGCCGCGAGCTGGGCGATCAGCCGTTCGATGTTCTTGCGCAACAGCGGCTCGCCGCCGGTGAGCCGCAGCTTGTGCACGCCATGGCCGATGAACAAGCGCGCCAGCCGGGTGATCTCCTCGAAGTCGAGCAGGGCGGCATGCGGCAGGTAGGGGTGGTTCTTGTCGAACACCTCCTTGGGCATGCAATAGCTGCAGCGGAAGTTGCAGCGGTCGGTCACGCTGATGCGCAGGTCGCGCAGCGGCCGGTGCAGCGCGTCTTGCAGCAGGCCGTCGGCCTGCATCGGTGTCATGTCGACAGGTGGTGTGGATGCCGCCTGCCGATGGTCGACCAGAGGAATGACGCGTTCAGCCATGCCTGGATTCTGCCGCACTCCGGCAACCCCTTGTGCCGTGTGCGGTTGCGCCGCGGTACCGGTCAGGCTGCATGTGGCCTCATCCGTGGCGCACGGCGACGGTCTTGAGCGTGGTGAAACCCAGCAAGGCTTCGAAGCCCTTTTCGCGGCCGTAGCCGGAGGACTTCACGCCGCCGAACGGCAGTTCGACACCGCCACCGGCCCCGTAGTTGTTGATGAACACCTGGCCGCTGCGCACCCGGCGCGCCATGCGGAACTGGCGCGCGCCGTCGCGGGTCCAGACACCGGCGACCAGCCCGAACTGCGTGGCATTGGCCAGTTCGACCGCATGGTCCTCATCCCGGAACGCCATGGCCGCCAGGACCGGGCCGAACACTTCCTCCTGCGCCAGCCGGTGTGCCACCGGCACGTCGCGCAGCAGCACCGGCGCCTGGTAGAAACCACCGGCCGGCGCATCGGCGGCGATCTGCCCCTGGGCCACGGTGGCGATGCCGTCCTTGGCCGCCTGCGCGAGAAACTCGCCGACCCGTACCAGCTGGCTTTGCCGGATCAGCGGGCCGAGGTCGAGGTCGAGCGCGGCCGGACCGGCGCGCAGCGCGGAAAACGCCTTGCCCAGGCGCTCGAGCAGCGGCTCGTAGATGGATTGCTCGACCAGCAGTCGCGATCCGGCCGAGCAGGTCTGGCCGGCGTTCTGCACGATGGCATTGATGACGGTGGGCAACACGGCATCGAGGTCGGCGTCGGCAAACACGATCTGCGGGCTCTTGCCGCCGAGTTCGAGCGTGACCGGGCAGTGGCGTTCGGCCGCGACCTGCTGGATCAGTGTGCCGACCTTGGGGCTGCCGGTGAAACTGATGTGATCGATGCCGTCGTGGCGTGCCAGCGCGTCTCCGACTTCGTGTCCATAACCGGTCACGATGTTGATCGTGCCGGCGGGAAAACCGATCTCCGCGGCCAGCTGCGCGACCCGGATCAGCGACAGGCAGGCGTCTTCGGCCGGCTTGACGACACAGGTGTTGCCCGCGGCCAATGCGCCGCCGACACTGCGCCCGAAGATCTGCATCGGATAGTTCCACGGGATGATGTGGCCGGTCACGCCGTGCGGCTCGCGCCAGGTGAACACGCTGTAGCCGTCCAGGTAGGGCAGCGTCTCCCCGTGCAGCTTGTCGCAGGCGCCGGCATAGAACTCGAAATACCGCACCAGGGCGGCGGCATCGGCACGTGCCTGCTTGACCGGCTTGCCGCAATCGCGCTGCTCGAGCAGCGCCAGTTCGTCGGCATGGGCGGCGACCGTCTGCGACAGCCGGGTCAGCATGCGGCCACGCTCGGCCGCGGTCAGCGTGCCCCAGCCGGTGTTGGCACTGGTGCGGGCGGCCCGCACCGCGGCGTCGATGTCGCTGGCGTCGCTGCGCTGCAATTCGTCGAAGGATTGGCCGTCGGACGGATCCAGGACCGGAATGCTGCGCCCGCTGGCGCTGGCGACGGATGCGTTGGCGATGAAGTTGCGTTGCATGGTGGAGGTCGTATTCGGGGAGGGACGTGGGATGCGGTGCCGCTGCGGCGATGCCAGCCATCGAGTTTAAGGCCACCGAGCGGGTGTCGCCGGGCGGTACGGCGCGGCCAAAAAAAAGCCCGCTCGGTGGGAGCGGGCCTGCGCCGCGAGCCCGGTACGAGAACCGGGCCCGGGTGGTTCGGTCTGTCAGTTCTTCACGGCCAGTGCCTGGGGCGCGGCCGCGGCCACCGTGGTCGCGGGCGCTGCAATCGCGGCAGGCGCCTCGAGCGCGCCGGTCGTCGCCTTGGGTGCGTGGAACTGCATCACCAGCGGCACGATCAGCAGCGCGACGATGTTGATGATCTTGATCAGCGGATTGACGGCGGGGCCGGCCGTGTCCTTGTACGGATCGCCGACGGTGTCGCCGGTGACCGCGGCCTTGTGGGTCTCGGAGCCCTTGCCGCCGTGGTTGCCGTCCTCGATGTATTTCTTGGCGTTGTCCCAGGCACCGCCGCCGGTACACATCGAGATGGCCACGAACAGGCCGGTCACGATGGTGCCCATCAGCAGGCCCCCCAGTGCGGCCGGGCCCAGCAGCAGGCCGACCAGGATCGGCACCACGACCGGCAGCAGCGAGGGAATCATCATTTCCTTGATCGCCGCGGTGGTCAGCATGTCGACGGCCTTGCCGTATTCGGGCTTGCCGCTGCCATCCATGATGCCCTTGATCTCGCGGAACTGCCGGCGCACCTCGACCACCACCGATCCGGCGGCGCGGCCCACGGCCTCCATCGCCATGGCGCCAAACAGGTAGGGAATCAGGCCGCCGATGAACAGGCCGATGATGACCATCGGGTCGCTCAGGTCGAACTTGATCACGCTGCCGTAGGACTCGAGCTTGTGCGTGTAGTCGGCGAACAGCACCAGCGCCGCCAGACCGGCCGAGCCGATGGCGTAGCCCTTGGTGACCGCCTTGGTGGTATTGCCCACCGCGTCCAGCGGGTCGGTGATGTCGCGCACGCTGGCCGGCATCTCGGCCATCTCGGCGATGCCGCCGGCGTTGTCGGTGATCGGGCCGTAGGCGTCGAGCGCCACGACGATGCCGGCCATGCTCAGCATCGAGGTGGCCGCCACGGCGATGCCGTACAGGCCGGCCATGGCATACGAGACCCAGATCGCGATACACACGAAGATCACCGGCCAGGCGGTCGAGCGCATCGACACGCCCAGGCCGGCGATGATGTTGGTGCCGTGGCCGGTGGTCGAGGCCTGGGCGATGTGGCGTACCGGGGCGTATTGGGTGCCGGTGTAGTACTCGGTGATCCAGACCAGCACGCCGGTCAGGATCAGGCCGACGGCACAGGAGCCGAACAGCGCCATCTGGCTGCCGCTGGCCTTGATCGCGTTGTCGGGGATCAGCCAGACGGTCACGGCATAAAACGCCACCAGCGACAGCGCGCCGGCCACGGCCAGGCCCTTGTACAGGGCCGGCATCACGTTCGTCATGCCGGGGGAGGCCTTGACGAAGAAGCAGCCGATGATGGAGGCGATGATGGATACCGCGCCCAGCGCCAGCGGGTACACCACTGCGGCGGTGCCGGCGTTGGTGATCAGCAGTGCGCCCAGCACCATGGTGGCGATGATCGTGACCGCGTAGGTCTCGAACAGGTCGGCTGCCATGCCGGCGCAGTCGCCGACGTTGTCACCGACGTTGTCGGCGATCACGGCGGGGTTGCGCGGATCGTCTTCCGGAATGCCGGCCTCGACCTTGCCCACCAGGTCGGCGCCGACGTCGGCACCCTTGGTGAAGATGCCGCCGCCCAGGCGCGCAAAGATGGAGATCAGCGAGGAGCCGAAGGCAAAGCCGATCAGCGGGTTCAGCAGCTTGGCCAGGTTGGCGTCGGGCGTGTGGTTCCCGTTGCCGACCAGGAACCAGTAGAAGGCGGTGACTCCCAGCAGGCCCAGGCCGACCACCAGCATGCCGGTGATCGCGCCGCCGCGGAACGCGACGTCCAGCGCCGGGCCGATACCCCGGGTCGCCGCCTGTGCGGTGCGCACGTTGGCGCGCACCGAGACGTTCATGCCGATGAAGCCGCAGGCGCCGGAGAGCACGGCACCGATCACGAAGCCGATGGCCGAGGGGGTATCGAGGAAGGCGCCGATCAGGATGGCGAGCACGACGCCGACGATGGCGATCGTCTTGTATTGCCGCGCCAGGTAGGCCGCAGCACCGGTCTGGATGGCCGCGGCGATTTCCTGCATGCGCTGGTTGCCAGCGTCCTGGGAAAGAATCCAGCTGCGAGCCCAGAAGCCGTAAGCCACGGCCACCAAACCACAGACGAGTGCCAGTATCAGCACCGAGTTGCCCGTCATAGTCGTATCTCCTCCTAATCATTCGGAGACAAGCCGCAGCGCATCGCGGCTGCCACTCGCTCCGCTTCAGTCACAAGGACCGGGTGATTGCTCTACGGGCACAACGCCTGCCGTGCCCGGCTGCGTTGCTTCCTCGTATGCCCCTGCGGGAGTCGATTGGCCAACGCACGGACTGTAACTGAAAACAACGACGCTTCCGCCGCTGCAAGTCGGGCGTCAGTAAAATCAGGGTTAATCCCAGGGAAGCGGGGCGCCTTGGCGCCTGCGGCGCGCACCGGCTGATCTGCCGGTCCCGATTCCTTGCGACTTCACGCGCAAACCATCAACGGAGAATTTCTTTCATGTCCCTGGACAACGTCACCCCCGGCACCGGCGTGCCCGATTCCTTCAACGTGATCATCGAAATCCCGATGAACGCCGACCCGGTCAAGTACGAGGTGGACAAGGCCACCGGGGCGATCTTCGTCGACCGCTTCATGAGCACGTCGATGCACTATCCGACCAACTACGGCTACGTGCCCAAGACCATCAGCGGTGACGGCGACCCGGTCGACGTGCTGGTGATCACGCCGGTGCCGCTGATTCCCGGCGTGGTCGTGCCATGCCGGCCGATCGGCATCCTGAAGATGCAGGACGAGGCCGGCGACGACGGCAAGGTGCTGGCGGTGCCGATCGACAAGATCCTGTCGATCTACACCCAGTGGCAAAAACCCGAGGACCTGAACCCGATGCGGCTCAAGACCATCGCCCACTTCTTCGAGCACTACAAGGATCTCGAGACCGGCAAATGGGTCAAGATCCTGGGCTGGGAAGGCCCGGACTCGGCCCGCAAGGAGATCGTCGACGGCATCGCGAACTACGAGCGTTCGTTGAAGCAGGCCTGAGGCGGGCCCGCGCGGCGCCTGCCGGGCGGGTGACCACGACCCTGACGGCCGTATCAGCGCCGCGGGTCGGGGAAGATGATGCCGTGCAGGCCGCCCTTGCGCTGGAACGCCTTCCAGTTGCCCTCGGGTTGCGCCAGCCGATCGGCCAGCGCCCACCAGGTGCTGGGATTGAGCCCGAGCCCGACATGGCTGGCCACCACCTCGATGTTTTCCGTGTGCGGATTGTGCGCGCTGGGTTGTTGCACGCTGGCCTTCCAGGCCACCACGCCGTCAGTGCGCGAGAAGATCGAACTGGTGGGCATGGGCGGGGCCAGCGGCAGGTCGTAGTCGGACGTCTCACGTTCGATGTCGCGGCCGCTGGCCAAGGCGTACAGCCGCCAGGCATTGGTGCTGGTGTGGCTGCCGGCGAACGGCGTGCCCAGCGTGACCACGCTGCGCACCCGATCGGGCATCTGCTTGGCCAGTTCGCGGGCATAGATGCCGCCCAGGCTCCAGCCGATCAGGCTGGCCTTGCGCCCGGTCTGGGCAACGGCGTCTTCGAGTTGCTCCCGTGCCTGGCGCAACACGCCGGCGCGCGGCCCGAAATTGAAGCCCTGGTTCCAGCCCGAAGGCGTGTAGCCCAGATGGCGCAGGTAACTGCGCAGCGGCGCGGTCGACCCGTCGCTGGCCGACAGGCCGGGAAACACGATGACCGGATGACCATCGCCGCGGGGCGCGCGTTGCAGCGCAAGCCAGGCCGGAAACAAGGCGCCGAATTCCCATGGCGCGCGCATCTCCATCGCCAGCAGCATGGCATTGGGTGGCGGATGGTCGGCGTGGGGGCGGTTGGAGGGCATCGTGGGAAAGGGTCGCTCGCGGGAGCCTGACGCTCCATTCTAGGCAGTTGCCGGCGCCTGCCGGCTGCGCCAGCGCGCCGGATTGTCGCGGACGGGACGACGGGTACGATTCGCAAAAGCATAATGCCCGCTCTGCCAACCTACCTGATCGGAGACACGCCATGACACTCAAGCTGTGCGGCTTTTCTGCCAGCAACTACTACAACCAGGTCAAGCTCCAGTTGCTGGAGAAACAGCTGCCGTTCGAAGAGGAAATGGTCCGTACCGGCAGCACCGATGCGGCCGTGCTCGATCGCTCGCCGATGGGCAAGGTGCCGTTCCTGGACACCGGCATCGGTTGCATCTCCGAGTCCATGGCCTGCGCCGAGTTCCTCGAGGCCGCGTACCCCCAGCATGCCTTGTTGCCCGCCGATCCGTTCGCGGCGGCCAAGGTGCGCGAACTGGTCATCTATACCGAGCTGCACCTGGAACTGGTGGCGCGCGAACTGTATGCCGAGGCCTATTTCGGTGGCACGGTGTCCGACGAGACCAAGGAGCGCGTGCGCCGGCGCCTGAGCCGTGGCGTCGAGGGTTTTGCGCGCATTGCGATGTTCAAGCCGTTTGTCGCCGGCGACCAGTTCACGCTGGCCGATTGCGCGGCCATCGTGCACCTGCCGGTGGTGGCCGGCGCCGCCAAGATCATCTACGGCGAAGACCTGCTGGCGGCCCTGCCGGTGAAGGACTACATCAAGGCCATGGGCGAGCGACCGGCGGTGGCCCGGGTCAACGCCGATCGCAAGACCGACACCCAGCGCATGATGGCCGAGAACGCCGCCAAGCGCTGAAGCGGCTGGTCGCGGGTCGCGGGTCAGGCCTGCCCGGCCTTGAACGGGCTGTGCTGCGCGAGTTCGCCGAGGTAGTTGCGGATGCCGGCGCGTTCGCGCTGCAGGAAATCGTCCACCGCCTCGGCAAATGCCGGGTGGGCCAGCCAGTGGGCGCTGGTGGTCTGTACCGGCAACAATGCACGCGCCATCTTGTGTTCGCCCTGGGCCCCGCCTTCGAAGCGGCGCATGCCGTGGGCGATGCACCACTGCAGCGGCTGGTAATAACAGGCCTCGAAATGCAGGCAATCGACCCGTTCCAGCGCTCCCCAGTAGCGGCCATAGGCGATGCCGGGCGGGCCGCCGGCCCCGCCGGACACGGCGATCAGGCTGGCGGCGATCGCCGTGCCACCACGCTCGGCGACGAACAGCAGCCAGTTCTCCGGCATGTCCCGTGCCATGCGATGAAAGAAGTCGCGCGTGAGGTAGGGCGCATTGCCGTGCTCGTAATAGGTGCGTTCGTAGCACCGGTAGAAGAAGTCCCAGTCCGCCGCCGCGATGTCGCTGCCGCGTGACCAGCGGAACACGACGCCGGCCTGCGCCACCTTGCGCCGCTCTTGCCGGATCTTCTTGCGCTTGTCCTGGTTCAGCGAGGCCAGGAATTCCTCGAAATCGCGATAGCCGTCCGGCCGGTTCGTCCAGTGGAACTGGACGTTGTGGCGCAGCATCAGGCCCGCATCGCGGCAGGCCCGGACATCGGCCTCGCTGGCGAACAGCAGGTGCAGCGACGACAGGCCGGACTGCTCGCTCCATGCGACCAGGGCCAGCGCCAGCGCGTGGCGTGCCGTGGCGTCGCGCGCCAGCAGCCGCGCGCCCGGCACCGGCGTGAACGGCGGCGCCACCAGGGCCTTGGGGTAATACGGCACGCCGTGTTGCCGGTAGGCATGGGCCCAGGCGTGGTCGAACACGTATTCGCCATAGGAATGGTTCTTCAGGTACAGGGCGCAGGCCCCGAGCAATTCGCGCGCACCGTGCCGGGGCTGCCACCACAGGGTCGGGAACCGGGGTGTCCAGCCGGTCTCGGGCGTGGCGCTGCCGCTCTCGTACATGGCGGCCAGGTACTCGTGGCGCATGAAGGGCGTGGCGTCGTCGCCTTGCGCCGCCAGCAGCGTGTTCCAGTCCTGGCGATCGATGTCCAGCGGGGAGTCGCGGACCTCGATGACATAATCTCCAGCACTCACGCCGGCCCTCCTGCAGCCCGAACTCCCGGGCCGGACGCACCGGCCGTCGGCCCTGCGGACACGGGTCCGTTCCTAACCGCTGTTTGTGTTCTCATGACTCTCAAGATCTGTGTGGCCCAACTGGATTTCGTCGTTGGTGACCTGACCGGCAATGCGCAAAAGATCATCGACGCGGCGCACGCGGCGTACCGGGACGGCGCGCGGCTGCTCCTGACGCCCGAATTGTCGATCTGCGGTTATGCGGCGGAAGACTTGTTCCTGCGGCCCGTGTTCATCCATGCCTGCGATGATGCCGTCAAATCGGTCGCGCACGCGCTCGCGGGGTTAAAGGACATGACCGTGGTGGTCGGCCATCCGGTGGGCGGCGGCACCCGCACGCGCTCGGTGTCGGTGCAAAAGCGCTACAACGCGGCCAGCGTGCTGCGCGAGGGCCATATCGTGCAGACCTATGCCAAGCGCGAGCTGCCCAACTACCAGGTGTTCGACGAGCGGCGTTATTTTGCGCCCGGCAATGGCGTGTGCGTGTTCGAGGCCGGCGAGGGCGAGAGCCGCCTGCGCGTGGGGCTGCTGATCTGCGAGGACGCCTGGTACGAGGAGCCGGCCCGGCTGGCCCGGCAGGCCGGTGCGCAACTGCTGGCGGTGCTCAACGCCTCGCCGTTCCACGTCGGCAAGGGTTACGAGCGCGAGCAGATCATGCGCGAACGGGTGCTGGCCTGCGGCTTGCCGATGGTGTATGCCCACCTGGTCGGCGGCCAGGATGAAATGGTGTTCGAGGGGCATTCGTTTGCGCTGGCCGCCGACGGCGCGCTGGTCGGGCGGGCATTGAGTTTTCGCGAGCAGCTGTTCGATGTCGCCGTGCGCGAGCAGGCTGGTACGTTGCAGCTGACGGCGGACGTGGCCCCGGTGCGCGAGGCCGATGCCGACCTGTGGGATGCGCTGGTGCTCGGCGTGCGCGACTACATCGGCAAGAACGGTTTTCCCGGCGCCATCCTCGGTCTGTCGGGCGGCATCGATTCCGCCCTGGTGCTGGCGATCGCGGTGGATGCATTGGGGGCGGACAAGGTGCGCACCGTGATGATGCCTTCGCCCTATACCGCCGACATCAGCTGGGTGGACGCGCGCGACATGGCGTCGCGCCTGGGCGTGCGATACGACGAAATCTCCATCGTGCCGCAGTTCGAGGCGTTCAGGCAGGCGTTGGCGCCGGAGTTCGCCGGCCTGGCCGAGGACGCGACCGAAGAGAACATCCAGGCCCGCATCCGGGGCACGCTGCTGATGGCCTTGTCCAACAAGTTCGGCTCCATCGTGCTGACGACCGGCAACAAGAGCGAGCTGGCGACCGGATATTGCACGCTGTACGGCGACATGGCCGGAGGTTTTGCCGTCATCAAGGACCTGGCCAAGACCACGGTCTACCGACTGGCGCACTGGCGCAACCGGCATGACCCCTATGGCACCGGTGCGGCGCCGATTCCCGAACGCATCATCACCCGGCCTCCCAGTGCCGAACTGCGCCCAGAGCAGACCGACCAGGACAGCCTGCCGCCGTACGACATCCTGGACACGATCATCGAGCGCTACATGGAGAACGACGAATCCATCGCCTCCATCGTCGCCAGCGGCATCGCGGCGGCCGATGTCGAACGCGTGACCCGGTTGATCAAGATCAACGAGTACAAGCGACGCCAGGCGCCGATCGGCATCCGGGTGACGCACCGCAGCTTCGGCAAGGACTGGCGCTACCCGATCACCAGCAAGTTCCGGCAGTGAGCACGGCGGCGCGGGCCCCGGTCCGGCTGGGGGCGTCGCAAATGGCGCTATCCTAGAGGGGTTGCAACCTGCCACCGGTGTGCGGCCCGATCCGGGTTGCGTCGTCATCACGCTCCGGTGCGCATCTTGAAAGCCAGGCTCATATGAAACAGATCACCGCCATCATCAAACCGTTCAAGCTCGAGGAGGTGCGCGAGGCACTGGCCGAGTGCGGGGTCACCGGCCTGACGGTGAGCGAGGTCAAGGGTTTCGGCCGCCAGAAGGGTCATACCGAGTTGTACCGGGGCGCCGAATACGTCGTCGATTTCCTGCCCAAGGTCAAAGTCGAGGTGGTCGTGCGCACCGAAGACGTCGAACCCTGCGTGGATGCGATCGTCAAGGCCGCGCGCACCGGCAAGATCGGCGATGGAAAGATCTTCGTGACCGCCGTCGAGCGCACGGTGCGGATCCGTACCGGCGAGGAAGACGAAACCGCGATCTGATCGTCGCGCCTGCGCCGCTGCGCCGCTGCGCCGTGTCGCGCAGGGCCGTGCCGGCCGGTCCGGTGTCAGATCGCCTGCAGGCGGTCGGCGCCAGGCAGGCCGGCTGCCTGCACCAGGGCTGGCAACAACTCGCCGGGTTCGGTACCGACCTGCACCAGGTTCATCTGCCAGTCGTTCATGAACTGCTGCTCCACGCTGCTGCGCAGGAATGCCAGCAATGCATCGAAGTAGCCGGCGCTGTTGAGAATGCCGATCGGCTTGTCGTGGTAGCCGAGCTGGCGCCAGGTCCAGGTCTCGAACAGTTCCTCGAAGGTGCCGATGCCGCCGGCCAGCGCCAGAAACACGTCGGCGCGCTCGGCCATCATGCGCTTGCGCTCGTGCATGGTGGCGACTACGTGCAGTTCGGTGCATGCCCGGTGCGCGACCTCCTGGGTCACCAGGGCCTCGGGTATCACGCCGACGACCGTGCCCCCCGACTCCAGGGTGGCGTCAGCCACCATGCCCATCAGGCCGTTGCGGCCGCCGCCGTAGATCAGCCGGCCTCCGTGGCTGCCGATCCACCGGCCGGTGGCGCGCGCGTGTTCGGCATGCAGCGTGGAGCGACCCGGCCGCGACCCGCAGTAGACGCAGACCGAAAAGGCCGGTGGCGGGAGCATGGTGTCGTCCGGCGCCGGCATCAGGCGCTCCACCGATGCCACAGGGCGCTCGCCCAGATGGCGATGCACAGCAGCAGGCTCAACAGCACCGCGGCGCTGCCCAGGTCCTTGGCCCGCTTGGACAGCAGGTGCCATTGCAGGCCGACCCGGTCGATCGAAGCCTCGATGCCCGAATTGAGCAACTCGACGATCAGCACCAGCAGCACGGAGCCGGCCAGCAGGGCGCATTCGACCCAGCTCTGACCCACCCACAACGACAGCGGCAGCAGCACCATGGCGGCGATCGCCTCCTGCCGGAACGCGGTCTCGGTCCAGCCGGCGCGCAGCCCGGCGATCGAATACAGCGTGGCGTGCCACATGCGATGCAGGCCGGTGCGGCTTTTCTGCGGGTTGCTGTCGGCGGCCGGCTCCGGGTTGGGCGATTGCGAGGTTGGCATGGCGGCATTGTCGTGCAGCGCTGCTGCATCGGCGCCATTGTCCGCATCGACGGCGCTATGCGCGGTGTTCATGACGGGGCCTCAGCGTTTCGGTACGCGGGCACGGGTGACGAGCCGCGTGCCGGCGATGGCATCGTGCCAGAATTGCCCTTGCGGATGAAAGCGGCTCAGCAGCGCCCAGACCGCGACCCAGCCGAACACGATGACCGTGGTCTCGCCACCGTCCAGGTGGTAGGGCGCCACGGCCGCCAGTGGCGGCAGGAACCACAACCAGCTCGCCAGGTAGCGCAGCAGTGCGCGCGGCTGCGAGATGGGCCGGCCGGCGCGGTCGACCACGGCGATATCCCATGTCTTCATGGCCAGCGTCTGGCCACGGGCCCAGAACCAGGTGAAATAGATGCCGAACACGACGAACAGGAAGGCCTGCAATGCATGCCGGTTGTCCATGGCGTTGCGGGTCTGGCTCAGGGTGCCGAACAGGTAGCCGGCAATGAACACGACGCCGAACAGCAGCATGCCTTCGTACAACCAGCATGCCATGCGGCGCATCAGCGGGGGGGTGTTCGGCGGGGGAGGGTTCGTGGCCGGTTCAGGTGGGGCGGCAGGCGTGGCCTGGGTCGATCGGGATGGGATGTCGTGCTCGCTCATGGACTGGTGGTCGGGGTTGCCGTGACGGTGGGGTCCGGCGCGGCGGAGGCAGGTTTCGTCGGGGATCGGGCCGCCGCGGACGCGGCGTCGGAGCGGGTAACCGGCACTGCGGCGAGTTTGCCCGTCGATCGTTGCGTGATCGCCGGGGCCGCTCCGACGGTCGGCCGGCTGCCCGCCTGCCGTGCCAGCTGCTCCTTCTGGGCCGGACTCAGCGCCTGATAGGCCTCCCATTGCGCCTTGCGCTCGTCGACGGACAAGCTGCGGATCTCGGCAAAGTTCAGCCGGGCCCGGTTGCGCTCGGCGTTGCTGAGCGCGGCCCATTCGCGCATGCGACCGTGCAAGGTGGTCTGTTCGGCGGGCGTCAGCCGGTCGAAATCGGCCGACAGCGCAATCCACTTGCGTTTGCGGTTCGGGCCGATCTGGTTCCAGACAGGAGCCAGGGGTTGCAGCGCCGCCTTTTGCCGCTCGCTGAGGCGGCTCCACGCCAGTGCGCTGTCGGAGGGCTGCGCAGAAGGTTCCGGTGTCCGGACCCGGGTCGCTGCCTGGGCCGCAGCCGGGCCGCCCACGAGCACGAGCATCAGGGCCAGCAGGCCGGACAGCAGGCGGCCGGTGTGCTGGGTGATGGGCGGGCAGGGCATGGTGGGCACGGGCCTGGTCAACGGGCCTCGCCGCGGTTGACGCGCAGAAACTGCAGGAAACCCGGATCGGCATACGCCGCCGGCGGCAGGTCGTCGATCAGCAGGGCGGCATCCACCTTGGCGACTTCCTGGGCCGTCTTGTCGTCCATCGCCTGGTCGATGGCCACCAGGCCGACCACCAGCGCCAGCATCGGCACGACCGAGAGCATGCGCGGCCACCAGCGCGGCTCCTGGCTGGCCTGGCCCAGCACGGCGCCACTGCCCGATGACAACACGATGTCGGCCCCCGGCCTGCGCTCCGGCTTGCGCCGCGCCAGCGCCTGCATCCGGGCGTGGCGCAGGCGTTCGCCGATGTCGTGCGGGACCGCGCCGCTGCCATCGGACAAGCGGGCAGCAATTTTCAGGCCCAGCCGGTCCTCGAGTTGCTCGATGGGCTGGTGGCGAGATTGGCTCATATGGTGATCCCTCTGGCGCGCAGTGCGCGGGCCAGCGCCTGCACGGCGCGCGAACAATGCGTCTTGACGCTGCCTTCCGAACACCCCATGGCCTGGGCTGTCTCGGTGACATCCATTTCCTCCCAATAACGCATCAGGAAGGCTTCCCGTTGACGGTGTGGCAGCAGTTGGATCTCGGTTTCGATCTCCCGCAGGGTCTGGGCTCTTTGCGTGGTGTCCTGCGCACTCTCGCCCTGGCGCGATGTGTCGCTGTCGGACAGGATGTCGAGCAGGTCGAAGTCACCGTCGTCGTCGGGGGATTCGAAGTCGCCGATATTCGAGAACAGGGCATTGCGGGTCTTGTTGCGCCGGAACCAGTCGAGCGTGCAGTTGGACAGGATGCGCTGGAACAGCATCGGCAATTCGGAGGCCGGCTTGTCGCCGTAACTCTCGGCCAGCTTCATCATGCTGTCCTGCACGATGTCCAGTGCCGACTCCTCGTTGCGCACATGGTAGAGCGAGCGCTTGAACGCCCGGGTCTCGACGCTCTTCAGGAAATCGGACAGTTCTTGTTCTGTTGCCAAGGGATACCGGTTGCGGTGAGAGCGGCGGGGCACGGGCTTGCGAGGCCTGCCAGGCGCACGACGGCGACGATTATGGCACCGGGCCGCCGACATTTTCTGTCGCGGCGCGCATTTGGGCGTTCCGCGGTGCGATAATGCGCGTTGCAATTCAAATGGCAAACGGGTCATGGTCTGGCGCATTATTGGTTGCGCCTGTGGCTTTGGCCTCAAGTTCCGACGCGACGTCACGAGCGTTTGCAAAGGAGCACCCAAGGTCTTTCGTCAGAGAAATTCACAAAGGTTCATCATCATGGAAATATCCAAGGCCGAAATCAGTTCGGCGGCCGCGGCGAGCGCGACCACCTCCAAATCCTCATCCGCACCGGCAGCCCTGGAGCTGCGTGGAGCCGAGATCCTGGTCAAGGCCCTGCAGGCCGAAGACGTCAAGTTCATCTGGGGCTACCCGGGCGGCGCGGTGCTGCACATCTACGACGCCTTCTACAAGCAGGACACGATCCAGCATGTGCTGGTGCGCCACGAGCAGGCAGCGGTCCATGCGGCCGACGGGTATGCCCGCGCCACCGGCGACGTCGGCGTGGCGCTGGTGACCTCCGGCCCGGGCGTGACGAATGCCGTGACCGGCATTGCGACGGCCTACATGGACAGCATCCCGATGGTGATCATCACCGGCCAGGTGCCGACCGCGGCGATCGGTCTCGATGCGTTCCAGGAGTGCGACACGGTGGGCATCACGCGGCCCATCGTGAAGCACAACTTCCTGGTCAAGGATGCGCGCGACATTGCCGATGTGATGAAAAAGGCCTTCCACATCGCGCGCACCGGTCGCCCGGGCCCTGTCGTGGTCGACATCCCGAAGGACGTCTCCTTCAAGATGGTGCCCTACCACGGTTATCCGAAGACCGTCGAGATGCGCTCGTACAACCCGGTGCGCAAGGGGCATGGCGGCCAGATCCGCAAGGCGCTGCAGCTGCTGCTCACGGCCAAGCGGCCTTACATCTACACCGGTGGCGGCGTGTTGTTGAGCAATGCCTCCGCCGAGCTGCGCGCACTGGTCGACATGCTGGGTTATCCGGTGACCAACACGCTGATGGGCCTGGGAGCCTATCCGGCCAGCGACCGGAAGTTCCTCGGCATGCTGGGCATGCACGGCACGATCGAAGCCAACAATGCGATGCAGAACTGCGACGTGTTGCTGGCCGTGGGCGCACGTTTCGATGACCGGGTGATCGGCAACCCCAAGCATTTCGCGCAGAACGAACGCAAGATCATCCATATCGACATCGATCCGTCGAGCATCTCCAAGCGGGTCCGGGTCGATATTCCGATCGTCGGCGACGTCAAGGACGTGCTGACCGAGATGCTGAGCATGATCCGCGAAAACCCGCTGCGTCCGGATGCGGACGCGCTGGGGGCCTGGTGGAGCACGATCGAGGAATGGCGCGCGCGCGACTGCCTGCGCTTCGACATGGGCAAGGGCGACGTCATCAAGCCGCAGCACGTGTTGCAGACCTTGTGGGGCATGACCAAGGACACCGAGACCTACATCACGTCCGACGTCGGGCAGCATCAGATGTGGGCGGCGCAGTATTACCGCTTCGACGAGCCGCGACGCTGGATCAACTCCGGCGGCCTGGGCACGATGGGCGTGGGTATTCCGTATGCGATGGGCATCAAGCTGGCCAAGCCCGACGCCGAGGTGTTCTGCGTCACGGGTGAAGGTTCGGTGCAGATGTGCATCCAGGAACTGTCGACCTGCCTGCAGTACAACACGCCGATCAAGATCGTGTCGCTGAACAACCGCTACCTGGGCATGGTGCGGCAGTGGCAGGAGCTCGACTACGAAGGGCGCTACAGCCACAGCTACATGGACGCCTTGCCCAATTTCGTCAAGCTTGCCGAGGCCTACGGCCATGTCGGCATGCTGATCGAAAAGCCGGGCGACGTGGAGGGCGCGCTGCGCGAGGCGCGCAAGCTCAAGGACCGCACGGTCTTCATGGATTTCCGTACCGACCCCACCGAGAACGTGTTCCCGATGGTCAAGGCCGGCATGGGCATCACCGAAATGCTGCTGGGATCAGAGGAGCTGTAACCACCCTTCGACCCCGACGCGCCCACCCCCGGCAGATCGCCGGCCCGTGCGGCGCGTTCCACCATCCGATGCATCTATTGCTTGCCAAGCCGGGTCGTTACCGCGACCCGGGGAGGGCGGCGAAAAGAGGAATCCATTCATGAAACACATCATTGCTGTCTTGCTCGAGAACACGCCCGGGGCCTTGTCCCGCGTGGTCGGGCTTTTTTCCGCGCGCGGCTACAACATCGAGTCGCTGACGGTGGCGCCCACCGAAGATGCCAGTCTGTCGCGCATGACGATACAGACCACCGGCTCCGACGACGTGATCGAACAGATCACCAAGCACCTGAATCGCCTGATCGAGGTGGTCAAGGTCGTGGACCTGACGGAGGGCGCCTATACCGAGCGCGAACTGATGATGGTCAAGGTGCGCGCGGTCGGCAAGGAGCGCGAAGAGATGAAACGTATGGCCGACATCTTCCGGGGGCGCATCATCGACGTCACCGAGAAGAGCTACACCATCGAGTTGACCGGTGTGCAGTCGAAGAACGACGCCTTCCTCGAGGCGATCGAACGCAGTGCGATTCTGGAAACAGTGAGGACCGGATCGAGCGGGATTGGCCGCGGCGAACGGATTTTGCGGGTCTGAACGACCAATTTAGGAGAAAAGAAATGAAAGTCTATTACGACAAGGATTGTGATCTGAGCCTGATCAAGGGCAAGACCGTGGCCATCATCGGTTACGGCAGCCAGGGCCATGCCCATGCGCAGAATCTGAACGACAGCGGCGTCAAGGTCATCGTCGGCCTGCGCAAGGGCGGCGCCTCCTGGCCCAAGGTCGAGAAGGCCGGCCTGAAGGTGGCCGAAGTCGCAGAGGCGGTCAAGGCCGCCGACGTGGTCATGATCCTGTTGCCCGACGAGCAGATCGGCACCGTGTACAAGACCGAGGTCGAGCCGAACATCAAGTCCGGCGCTTCGCTGGTGTTCGCGCACGGCTTCAATGTGCATTACGGCCTGGTCACGCCGCGCGCCGACCTGGATGTCTGGATGGTCGCGCCCAAGGCGCCCGGCCACACCGTGCGTGGCACCTACACCCAGGGCGGCGGCGTGCCGCACCTGATCGCGATCGCGCAGGACAAGTCCGGCCGCACCCGCGAGCTGGCGCTGAGTTATGCGATGGCCAACGGCGGCGGCAAGGCCGGCATCATCGAGACCAACTTCCGCGAAGAGACCGAGACCGACCTGTTCGGCGAACAGGCCGTCCTGTGCGGCGGTACGGTCGAGCTGATCAAGGCCGGGTTCGAGACCCTGGTGGAGGCCGGCTACGCGCCCGAGATGGCGTATTTCGAATGCCTGCACGAGCTCAAGCTGATCGTCGACATGATCTACGAAGGCGGCATCGCCAACATGAACTACTCGATCTCGAACAACGCAGAATACGGCGAATACGTGACCGGTCCGCGCATCATCACCGACGAGACGAAGCAGGTGATGAAGCAGGTGCTCAAGGACATCCAGTCGGGTGAGTACGCCAAGAGCTTCATCCTGGAGAACGCGGCCGGCGCGCCGACGCTGCTCAGCCGCCGCCGCCTGATGGCCGAGCACCAGATCGAGACCGTGGGCGAGAAGCTGCGCGCCATGATGCCCTGGATCAAGAAGAACAAGCTGGTCGACCAGACCCGCAACTGATCGGCTGATACCGGTCCGCACAAAGGCCACTTCGGTGGCCTTTGTCGCTAGGGGAGCGGCATCGTCGGTGGCGCGCGGCAAAGCCTGTGTCATACACTGGTCGCTCGCTGGCGCTTGGAACGCATTGGAGAACACACTATGCCTGATGGCGCAGATTCCGAATTGGTGGAACTCGAGACCGTCGTCGTGCCCCGGCGTCGCAAGGGCTTGTACATCCTGCCCAACATGGTGACGCTCGCGGCCTTGTTCGCGGGTTTCTATTCCATCGTCATGGCCATGAACGGCCGCTTCGACATGGCGGCGATCGGTGTCTTCTGCGCCATGGTGCTCGACAGCCTGGACGGCCGCGTGGCGCGCATGACGAACACCCAGAGCGCATTCGGCGAGCAGATGGATTCACTTTCCGACATGGTCTCGTTCGGTGCGGCGCCCGCGCTCATCGCCTACGAATGGGCGCTGCGCGGTCTGGGTCGCTGGGGCTGGATCGCGGCCTTCGTGTATTGCGCATGCGCCGCGTTGCGCCTGGCCCGCTTCAACGTCAATACCGGTGTCGTCGACAAGCGCTTCTTCCAGGGCCTGCCTTCGCCGGCGGCGGCGGCCTTGATTGCCGGCTTCATCCTGGTGATGGCGGAACTCGGCGTCAAGGGTCCGCAGGTCGCATGGCCGATGTTTGCGCTGGCCTTGTATGCCGGGCTGACCATGGTCACCAATGTTCCGTTCTACAGCTTCAAGGACTTCAGTGCTCGCAGAAGCGTGCCGTTTCCGGTCATCGTGCTGGTGGCGCTGGCCATCGGGGCGATCAGCATCGATCCGGCCAAGGCCTTGCTCGGACTGTTCGGCGTCTACGGCGTCAGTGGCTACGTGGTCTACCTCTGGCGGCGCTACAAGGGCCAACCGACCAGTGTCATCAGCACCTCGACTGACGATCCGGATGAACGCGGCTTGCATTGAAATGCCAGCCGCCGCTGACTTGTGCTACATTGCAGTCATGAATCGAATCGTGCTAGCGCTACTACCGGGAACCCGATACGGGCGACGACGGTAACCTGCGCTTATCGATCAAACGGCTCGTATGCACCAGCAACGAGCCGTTTTTTATTGTTCAGACGTTGCTGGTTTCGATCACTGAAGGAACCACGATGTTGAAGCAACCCAGCACCAAATACCGGGCCTTTGCCCCGATCCGCCTCTCTAACCGAACCTGGCCCGATGCCGTCCTGACCCGCGCGCCATTGTGGTGCAGCGTCGACCTGCGCGACGGCAACCAGGCGCTGATCGAGCCGATGGACATCGAGCGCAAGCTGCGCATGTTCCAGGCGCTGGTGCGGATCGGATTCACCGAGATCGAGGTCGGATTTCCGTCCGCCTCGCAGGTGGAGTTCGACTTCGTGCGCAAGCTCATCGACGAAGACCTGATTCCGGACAATGTCACGATCCAGGTGCTGACGCAGGCGCGCGCACACCTGATCGAGCGGACCTTCGAGTCGCTCGTGGGTGTGCCCCGTGCCATCGTGCACGTGTACAACGCGACCTCGCCGGTGATGCGGCGCGTGGCCCTGGGCATGGATGAGGAGGAGATCGTGCAGCTCGCGGTCGACCATGCACGGCTGATCCGGGACCTGGCCGCGCGCCAGCCGGCCACACATTGGACGTTTGAATATTCGCCTGAGCATTTTTCCGGCACCGAGCTGCCATTCGCGCTGCGCGTTGTCGACGCCGTGACCGAGGTCTGGCAGCCGACGCCTCAACACAAGTGCATCGTCAACCTGCCCTCGACCGTGGAGTATTCGACCCCCAACGTGTTCGCCGACATGATGGAATGGATGCACACCCACCTCGCGCGGCGCGACAGCATCGTGTTGTCGGTCCACCCGCACAACGACCGGGGCACCGGCACTGCGGCCGGCGAGCTGGCGCTGATGGCCGGTGCCGACCGCATCGAAGGTTGCCTGTTCGGCAACGGCGAGCGGACCGGCAACGTGGATCTCGTCAACATCGCGCTCAATCTCTACACCCAGGGTGTGTCGCCCGGACTGGACTTCTCCGACATCGACGAGATACGGCGCGTCGTCGAATACTGCAACCAGCTGCCGGTGCATCCGCGCCATCCGTACGTCGGCGACCTGGTCTACACCTCGTTCTCGGGCTCGCACCAGGACGCGATCAAGAAGGCCTTGTCCGCGCGCCGGGACGCGCAGGCGGCACATGGCGAGCCGGCATGGGACATTCCCTACCTGCCCATCGATCCGCAGGATCTCGGACGCAGCTACGAAGCCGTGATCCGTGTCAACAGCCAGTCGGGCAAGGGCGGCATTGCCTACCTGCTGGAAGCGCATCATGGTGTCGAGCTCCCGCGGCGGCTGCAGATCGAGTTCAGCCAGGTGGTGCAGCAGGTCATGGATGCCGACGGCAAGGAGCTGACCGCACACGACATCTGGCAGGTGTTCGAACGCGAATATGGCTTGGATGCGCAGACGATCACCAGCCACCATGTCGCAGAGGACAAGGGCGCGGCCGAGCACGAGCGGGTGTCGATCAATGCGCGGCTGCAACTGGCCGGGCAGACGCTGGCCGTGCAGGGGCGGGGCAATGGCCCGATCGAAGCCTTTGTCAAGGGCGTCAGCCAGGCCACGGGGCGCGCGGTCCGGGTGCTCGACTACCATGAGCATGCCCTGGGCTCGGGCGCAGATGCGCGCGCCATCGCCTACCTGGAGGTGCGTGTCGACGAGCGGCAGACGCTGTTCGGCGTCGGCATCGACGCCAACATCGTGGCGGCATCGCTCAAGGCGGTTGCCAGCGCACTGACCCGTGCCAGAATCACCGACCCGACGCAGGTATCGGCCACGGCGTCGCCCCCGGGCGAATCCATGGCAGCTGCCGCGAGCGCCTGACAAGAGCCGTATCCTTACAGTCGAACTTCCAGGAGATAACCATGAGCGACAAGCTGATCATTTTCGATACCACCTTGCGCGACGGCGAGCAGTCGCCCGGCGCGTCCATGACGCGTGACGAGAAGCTGCGCATTGCGCGTCAGCTCGAGCGGCTGCGCGTGGACGTGATCGAAGCCGGCTTCGCCGCCAGCTCCAACGGCGACTTCGAAGCCGTGCAGGCCATTGCCAATGCGATCAAGGACTCCACCGTGTGTTCGTTGTCGCGCGCCAATGACCGCGACATCAGCCGCGCCGCGGAGGCGCTCAAGGGGGCCAGCAGCGCGCGCATCCACACCTTCATCGCCACCTCGCCGCTGCACATGGAGAAAAAGCTGCGCATGACACCCGACCAGGTGTTCGAGCAGGCCCGGCAGTCGGTACGGTTTGCCCGCAACCTGGTCGGCGACGTCGAGTTCAGCCCGGAGGACGGTTACCGCAGCGACCTCGACTTCCTGTGCCGGGTGCTCGAGGCCACGATCGATGAGGGCGCCACGACGATCAATGTGCCGGACACCGTCGGGTACGCGGTCCCGGAGTTGTACGGCAACTTCATCAAGCTGCTGCGCGAACGTATTCCCAACAGCGACAAGGCGATCTGGTCGGTGCATTGCCACAATGACCTGGGCATGGCGGTGGCCAACTCGCTGGCCGGCGTCAAGCTCGGCGGTGCGCGGCAGGTCGAATGCACCATCAACGGCCTGGGCGAGCGCGCCGGCAATTGCTCGCTCGAAGAGATCGTGATGGCCGTGAAGACCCGCAAGGACTATTTCGGCTTGGAGATGAACATCGATGCGCAGCACATACTGGCAGCGAGCCGCATGGTCAGCCAGACCACGGGTTTTGTCGTGCAGCCGAACAAGGCCGTGGTAGGGGCGAACGCGTTCGCCCATGCCTCGGGCATCCATCAGGACGGCGTGCTCAAGGCGCGCGACACCTACGAGATCATGCGTGCCGAAGATGTGGGCTGGACGGCCAACAAGATCGTGCTGGGCAAGCTCAGCGGACGCAATGCGTTCAAGCAGCGCCTGGTCGAACTCGGCGTGCAGATGGACAGCGAGGCCGACATCAACACGGCCTTCGCCCGCTTCAAGGAACTGGCCGACCGCAAGGCTGACATCTTCGACGAGGACATCCTGGCCTTGGCCAGCGACGACAGCGTCACGCACGAGAACGAGCATTATGGTTTCGTGTCGCTGTCGCAACACAGCGAGACGGGCGAGCGTCCCCATGCCAGCGTCGTGTTCACGGTCGACGGCAAGGAGGTCAGCGCCACGTCGGACGGCAACGGTCCGGTGGACGCGTCGCTCAAGGCCATCGAGTCGCATGTGAACAGTGGCGCCGAGATGGTGTTGTATTCGGTCAACGCCATCAGCGGGTCGACCGAAAGCCAGGGTGAAGTCACGGTGCGGCTGCAAAACAGCGGCAGGGTGGTCAACGGCGTCGGCGCCGACCCGGACATCATCGTCGCGTCCGCCAAGGCTTATCTGAGTGCGCTCAACAAGTTACATAGCAAAGCTGAACGTGTGCCTGCACAAGGATGGATCAACCCCTGATTTGCCAAGAAACATGAAATAAGTGGCGCAAGTGGTTGATCTTGCGCCATTTTTCTGTTTACACTAGTTTCTCCGCGTTCCGTTGCGGGTGGTAACAGTTGTGGCGCTGACGAATCCGAGGTGAAAGATGAATCCAGTTGTACGTTTCCTCGTGTTGTGCGGCTTTCTCCTGGCGCTGCTGGCACCCGCTGCCCAGGCCGGAACCAGCAAGACGGCCGTGTCCAAGTCGGCCAAGAAGACACAGGTCGTCAAGGCGTCATCCCGCAAACCACAGCTTGTCCGCGCGTCTGTCCGCAAGCCGCAATTGGCCAAGCGCGGCACCAGCAAGCGAGCGGTGTCGGTGGCGGCCAAGCGCAAGCAGGTCGCAATCGCGCGGCCCGTGGTTGCCGCCAAGCTGTCGTACGGCGTGGCAGCCGGATTGCAGAACACCGACGACCCGCTCGATCTCAAGTCCAGCGTGGCCTATGTGATCGACCAGGATACCAGCGAAGTACTGCTGCGCAAGAATGACGATGCCGTGTTGCCCATCGCCTCGTTGACCAAGCTGATGACGGCGCTCATCGTCAAGGAACTGAAGCTGCCGATGGACGAGATGATCGTCATCACGCAGGACGACGTGGACACCGAGAAACACAGTCGCTCGCGTCTGCGCGTGGGCACCGAACTGAGCCGCGCCGAGCTGCTGCACCTGGCGCTGATGTCGAGCGAGAATCGCGCTGCCCATGCGCTGGGCCGCAGCGCACCGGGCGGCATGTCGACCTTTGTTGCCCAGATGAACAACAAGGCCCGCGAACTCGGCATGAAGGACACCCGCTTCGTCGAGCCCACCGGCCTGTCGAGCAAGAACCAGTCGAGCGCACAGGATCTGGCCAAGCTGGTCAATACGGCCCACGCGGATGCCACCGTGCGCGAATACTCGACCTGGCCGAAATACGAGGTGGCCGTCGGTGATCGCACGCTGCAATACAACAACACCAATCGGCTGGTGAACAACCCGCGCTGGGAGATCGGCCTGCAGAAGACCGGCTACATCTCGGAAGCCGGCCGCTGCCTGGTCATGCAGACCACGATTGCCGGTCGCAACCTGATCATGGTGTTCCTGGATTCCGCCGGCAAGCTCAGCCGCCTCGGAGACGCGGAGCGGGTTCGCAAGTGGGTGGAGTCGGTGGCAACGGCGCGTACGGCAATGCGCTGAAGCGCAATCGTCAGCGGGCTGCCATCAGGTTCCGTCAACCGTGGTGATGCCCCGGGGCGTCTGGCAGGCAACCCAGCGTGCGTGAGATCTCCTGCGCCGTGTCCTGCAATGGCGCCAGCCAGCTTTCTTCCAGCCGGCTGGCGGGCGCCGAGATCGACAAGCCGGCGATCAGCTTGCCCTGGTCGTCGTAGATGCCGGCGGCCATGCAACGCACGCCGAGTTCCAGTTCCTCGTTGTCCTGCGCGTAGTTGAGCTGCCGGACCTTGGCCAGCTCGCGCTCGAGGGCCGGCAACTGGGTGATGCTGTTGCGGGTCTGTCCGTGCAGGCCCGTGCGGCCGGCATAGGCGCGGATGCGCTGTGCATCGTCGGCGGCCAGGAACAACTTGCCGACCGAGGTCAGGTGCAGCGGCGCCCGGCCACCGATCGCGCGTACCACCTGCATGCCGGAGCGTTCGCTGAACGCGCGTTCGACATAGACGATCTCGTCGCCCTGGCGCATGCTCAGGTTCACCGGTTGCTGGATGCGTTTGTGCAGTTCACGCATCGGGCCCATGGCCGCATCGCGCACGTTCAGCCGGTCTTTGACCAGGTTCCCCAGTTCGAGCAGTCGCATGCCCAGCCGATAGCTGCCGGGCTGGGGGCGTTCCACGTATCGTCCGATCGCCAGGTCGTTCAGGATCCGGTGCGCGGTCGACGGATGCAGGCCGGTCTTCTCGCTGATGTCCTTCAGTGAGATGGCGTCGTCGCGCGATGCCAGTACGTCCATCAAGGCGAACATGCGCTCGATGACCTGTACCGTCGGCGTGGCGCCCAGGTGGGAGTCGTCCTTCTTCATGCGGGTTGTCGTCGTGCGTTCGTCGAGCCTTGCAAGGCCTGCGGGGTCTGCCAGGCGCCGTTGACCCGGACCTGCAGCGGACGAAACCGTGCCTTGTAGTTCATCTTGGCGCTTTCGGCGATCCAGTAGCCCAGGTACAGATGCGGCAGCTTCAGCGCGCGCGCCTGCGCGATCTGCCACAACACGCAATAGGTGCCGTAGCTCGTACCGGGTTCGGGTTCGTAGAAGGTGTAGACTGCGGAGATGCCGTCCTCGAGCACATCGACGATGGAGACGATCTTCAGGGCGCCGGGCCGTCCGTCTTCGCCGGGCTCCCGGAACTCGACCAGGCGCGAGTTGACGCGGCTTTGCAGCAAGAATTGCGTGTATTGCTCGATGCTGTCCTGGTCCATGCCCCCACCCGCATGGCGGCCGTTCTGGTAACGCAGATACAACTGGTAGTGCTCGGGGGCGAAACACAGCTTGATCACCCGGACCTGCAAATTCGCGTGCTGGCGCCAGGCCCGCCGCTGGCTGCGGTCGGCCTGGAACGGCCCCACCAGTACGCGCAGCGGGGTACAGGCATCGCAGCCGTCGCAATACGGCCGGTAGGTGAACATGCCGCTGCGCCGGAAGCCCTGGCTGACCAGTTCCGAATAGGTGGCGTTGTTGATCAGGTGACTCGGCGTGGCCACCTGGGAGCGTGCCTGCCTGCCTTCCAGGTAGCTGCACGGATACGGCGCCGTTGCATAGAACTGCAGCGTCTGGAGCGGTAGATCCTTGAGGTGCGTCACTGGTTTGCGTCCCGGTCAGGCAGGAGTTGCTGCCAGTATAGAGGCTCGAAAACCCACGGCGGCCCAGGCCGGTCGATGGCGCTCTGGCAATGCCGCACGAAGGCCGCGCGCGGCATCTCCGCCGCGCCCAGCGAGGCCAGGTGCCGGGTGTTCTGCTGGCAGTCGATGGCGCGGATCCCGTGAAAGCGGCAGAACGCGACCAGGGCCGACAGCGCGATCTTGGACGCGTCGCGCGCTCGGCTGAACATGGACTCCCCGAACACGGCCTGTCCGACGGCTACGCAGTACAGGCCGCCGACCAGCTCGCCGTCGATCCAGGTCTCGACGCTGTGCGCCAGGCCGGCGCGGTGTAACTGGCGATAGGCCAGCTGCATGTCGGCCACGATCCAGGTGCCGCCGCCGCCATCGCGCGGATGGCTGGCGCACTGTGCGATCACCTGTGCGAAATCCGAGTCGAAGCGGATCTCGCACCCGGGCGAGCGGATGAAGCGGCGCAGCGTCTTGCGCATCGACGGGTGCAGGCGGAACCGGTCCACCTGCAGCACCATGCGCGGATCCGGGCTCCACCACAGAATGGGCTGGCCATCGCTGTACCACGGAAAAATGCCATGGCTGTAGGCCGCACGCAGGCTGTGTACGTCCAAGCGACCGCCGGCCGCGACCAGACCGGGCGCGTCGGTGTCCGGCCCCAACGCGCACGCCGCGGGCGGAAACGCCGCGCCGGCCTCAAGCCAGGGGATCGTCGGTTCGTGCATGTCGACCATGGCGCACACTGTAGCCCAAGCCATCTGTGCAACGCATGGGTGCTTCCGCCCGGAAAGGCACGGTTCAGCGGCTAGAATACGGGCTCGTCGGGGCGTAGCGCAGCCTGGTAGCGCATCTGGTTTGGGACCAGAGGGTCGAAGGTTCGAATCCTTTCGCCCCGACCATTTCACAAGGGTTAGCCGGTTAAGACCTGCTGACCCTTTCTCATTTGCGCGATTTTTGCGCGACTTTTTCCGTCATCTCACCCATTTGCCACCCGCAGCACCATCGTGCGATCGCGGGTCTTGAGCACTGCGTTGGCCGCCTCGAGCAACTTGGCCACGGTCGCCGCGGCATAGTGCTGCGGCATTCCGTTGCCCGCATGTCCAAGCAACAGCGCGCGGTCTTCCTCACTCACGCCAGCGTCTCGTAAACGCTGGCCATAGGTGTGGCGCAGATCGTGCACTCGCACCTGGCTCAAACCGACATCGTCACGTGCCTTCCGGAACGCAGAATTGTTCTGCGTTTCCACTCGGCGGTGCGCCTTGGGGGGCATGCCCTCCCTGGCCACCGGCTGGTACGTGAAGACAAATTTGCTGTCCACACCCCGCCGGCGCTGCACGATAGTCCATGCCACGTCGTTGAGCACCATCACGTGCCGGCGCTTCGTCTTGAAGAACTCCGCCGGCACCACGAAGACACTGCGCTTGATCTCGGGCACCTCGACCTCCCACGCCCATCGCAGTCCACATACGTTCTCATCTCTTGCGCCGGTGTTCACGCTGAAATCCACCATATCCTGCAGGTGCGCCGGCAGCCGCATCAGCAACTT
The DNA here is from genome assembly GCA_027214345.1 of Comamonadaceae bacterium G21597-S1. Taxonomy (GTDB): domain Bacteria; phylum Pseudomonadota; class Gammaproteobacteria; order Burkholderiales; family Burkholderiaceae_C; genus CAISIP01. Next base: position 203,922 of record JAPWHR010000001.1, on the reverse strand, counting down.
TGCCTGCTCAGCCCACGTGATCGGATAAGGTGCGAGTTTTTGTGCAGCTTCGTCCAGCATCTCGATCAAGGGTGCCGTCGTCAACCAAGGCCGTCCATCGTCGCGCCACACCCGCGCGGCTCGGATCAGCGTCGTACGCACGACCTCCAGACTACGGTTGATGGTGGCATGCTTCACCCCTTCATCCAACCGATCAAGCTTGAAAGCCTCCAGCGCATCGTTGCATACGTCCTGCATCGGCAGAGTGCCGATGTAGGGCAGTAGATCAGACACATGGCGACTGATCATCTCCAGCGTACGAACTTTGCGCTGGGCGCACACCTTCAAATACTTTGTTGCAGCAGCTGCCCACAAGCGTTCATCGCCTCGTCGAAGGCTGTCCGCCCGCTCGACATCGATGTTCGCCTGCTTTTGCCTGAGCCAGGCCTCGGCGTCGTACTGACTGACGGCGCCGAGGCGTTGGAAGATCCGCTGCCCTTTGTACTGCTTGTTGACGATCCGCTCAGCACCCTCGAACTGGATCCCCTTTGTTCGGGTTCGCATAATTCACTCCTTCCATTGTTGCGATTTGGTCGCACATCGACGTCGAAGATGGCGCGGGACATTGCAAGTTATGCAGCGGCGTCTCGGGCACGGATGATCCGGAGATGTGACCCATTTCGCTGACGGTTGCCCGAAGCGAGCAGACGGTCGCTGGGGCATGACGGTCTTGCTCATCCCCGCCCTGTCGCGCGTCGGGGCTTTGAGCTTGAAGGACAGCTGGAAGAAGAGCATGTTCAGCCGACATGCGGGATAAAGCGCAGCGAGCGCGTGCGTAGCGGCCAGGCCGCTCAGACGGCCATCGCAACGTTGCCAAAGGGACCGCGCAGGCAACAAGGGCTGAAACCCAGGTGACGATGCCGAGGCTCCCCGAGTATCAGATTCACACGCCGACAAGACGAGCGGCAATACAGTCTCGGCCTCCGTCCGAACACGGCTCGCAGAAGAGCAAGTTTCGTCAAAGGTGCAGGACCCGGAGCGGTCAGGTGCGCCCGATTGCCTGGTGCTGGTAATGCATCGCACTTATCCCAGGCGTCTGCGAACGGCGGGTGGCATAGCTAACCCCGATGGATCGGCTCGAACTTTCAATTTGTGCGATGCGAATGCACCGTTGACACTACGCGGCGAAGGAGCACACACACAGTGAACACGGAACGCAACAAGGGCCGCTTGGCCTACATGACGGAGCCAGGCTCCTTGGAGATCCGCGACTACGATTTGCCCACCGACATTGAGCCTGGAGCGGCGCTGTTGGAGGTGCTTCAGACCAACGTCTGCGGATCGGAGGTCCACATCTTCCAGGGCAAGCATCCTCTGTTTCGCTGCGGCGGCTTGGGCCACGAGATGGTTGGCAAGGTGCTGGCACTTGGTGAGGCGCTGTCTACGGATAGCGCCGGGACGCCGGTGGCGGTAGGCGATCGCGTGGTGCCGATATACCACGCCGTGTGCGGGCACTGCGAGAACTGCGTGCGCGGAATCCCGAATGCCTGCGTGTTGTCCTACCACCACTTCGCCAAGACGCACCTCCGGCCGCACTTCCACGGCGGCACCTTCGCAACCCACTATTACCTGCATGCGGACCAGCCGTTCTTTCGGGTGCCGGAGAACGTCAGCGACGCGGCAGCCTCGGCGGCCAATTGCGCGCTTTCACAGGTGCTGCACGGCCTGGACCGTGCCAATCTCACGCTTGGCCAGACGTTCGTCATCCAGGGTGCCGGCGGCCTGGGTCTGTCCGCCGCCGCGGTCGCGAAGGAGCGGGGCGCGCGCGTGATCGTGATCGACCGTGTCGCCGAGCGCCTGCAGCTGGCGAAGGCCTTTGGCGCCGACCACCTCGTGAACTTCGATCAGGTGACGGAGCTCGCTGACCGCGTGAAGCTCGTGCAGCAGATTGCGGGCGCCGAGGGCGCCGACGTGGTGATGTAGGTGACGGGTGTGCCAGCGGCTTTTGCCGAAGGCGTGCACTACCTCCGGCCGGAAGGCGTGTTCGTCGCCATGGGCAACATCTCGCAGGGCCAGATGACGCCGTTCGATCCGGCGCTGGTGGTACGCAAGTCGGCACGCATCATCGGTGTCAATCGATATCCGCCCAAATATCTGCACCAGGCAGTTCGATTCCTCGCGGGCCCCGGCCAGCGCTACCCCTTCGACAAGCTGGTGGATCGCCAGTTTGCGCTCAAAGACGCACAACGCGCCATCGACGCCTCGGCCCGCCGAGAGGTGCAGCGAGCCACGATTCTTCCTTCCCTTTGAAACCCCTTGACTACAACCTAGGAGACGACAAATGATCCAACGCAGAACCCTCTTGATGGCGGCAGGCGCTGCCACCGCCACCGTGGCGGCCCCGGCCTTCGCACAGATCGGCGACAAGCCGCTGCGCATCATCTGTCCCTGGCCCGCGGGCGGCGCGACGGACGTGTTGTGCCGCGCGCTGGGCCGCGAGCTGCAGGGTGCTTATGCAAGCGCCGTGGTGGTTGAGAACCGCACCGGTGCCTCCGGCCGCCTGGGCGTCGAGTACGTGAAGCAGCAGCCTGCGGACAGCAACGCAATGGTGATTGTCTCGGCCAGCAATTTCGGCGTGCACCCCCATGTGTACAAGAAGATCCCATATGTGCTGGACGACTTCACGCCGGTGGGGACCATCTGCGACATCGAGTTTTGCCTGAGCGTCGGCCCCACCGTGCCCGCTGAAGTGACGACGCCCCAAGACCTCATCCGTTGGGTCAAGGCGGATCCTGGTCCCCGCGGTCAAATCGGTATCCCGGCCATGGGATCCGTCATCCACTTCGCCGCATACCGCGTCGCACGTGAGATGGGCCTGGACCTCAACTATGTGGCTTACCGCGGTGGTCTTCCCGTGGTGCAGGACGTGCTTGGCGGACACATCCCGCTTGGCTTCACGCAGGTGGCAGAGGCTCAGGCGCAGCTATCCACCGGAAAGCTGCGCATCATCGGCACGGCGAGCGCACAGCGGCCGAAGACGCTGCCGAACACGCCGACGTTCAAGGAGGCGGGCTTCGACGCGGTGGTGCCGGAGTGGGTGGGTTTCATCATGCCGGCCAATGCGCCGGCAGCCGATGTCCGCCGCCTCAACGCCGCCATCCGCACGGCGGTGGATGCCCCGCGGCTGAGGGAGACCTTCGAGAAGATGAATTTCAAACCGCGTGGCAAGGAGACCCCGGAAGAGTTCGCCCGCATCATGCGGCAGGATTTCGCCGAGTGGGCACCGATCGTCAAGGCCACCGGCTTCAAAGTGGAAGAGTAAGCGATGAGCACGAGTATGGCAGAGTGCGCCCGCGCCGGCTTGTTGCCGGGGTTCCTGCAAGGTGCTGTCAAGCTGCTGCTGGTGGACGGTGACCATTGTGCTGCGGCGGACGGGCGTACGTTCGACTGCATCAATCCTTCCACTGGGCAGCGCTTGGCAACCGTTGCACGGGCCGGCGCAGCCGACATCGACCGCGCGGTGGCCGTGGCGCGCCGCGCCCTGGATGGGGAGTGGCGCCGCGTGAAGCCGGCTGATCGTCAAAAGCTGCTACTGCGATTTGCCGACCTCGTGGAAGCGCACGCGGAAGAACTTGCGGTTCTCGACAGCATGGAAATGGGCCAGCCGATCACGCGCACCACGGCGAGCCGTGCACGCTGGGGTAACGTGATCCGTTTCTATGCGGGTCTGTCGATCCAGATCCACGGCGAGACGATGCAGAACTCGATGCCCGGCGAGTTCCTGACCTACACGGTGAAGGAGCCGGTCGGCGTGGTCGGCGCAATTACCCCGTGGAACGTGCCGGTGATCACGAATCTCGCGAAGCTCGGCCCCGCGCTGGCCACGGGTTGCACCGTGGTGCTCAAGCCTTCGGAGGAGGGTTGCCTGTCGGCGCTGCGGCTGGGCGAGCTGCTGCTGGAAGCCGGATTCCCCGCAGGCGTGGTGAACGTGTTGCCCGGCCTGGGCGACGCGGGTGCCGCGCTGGCCGAGCACCCACATGTCGACAAGGTGAGCTTCACGGGATCCAACGCCACTGGCCAGGCCATCATTCGCGCCTCGGCGGGCAATGTAAAGCGCCTGACCATGGAGTTGGGCGGCAAGTCGCCCGACATCGTGTTCGCGGACGCGAACCTGGACGAAGCCGTGCCGGGCGCCGCCATGGGCGTATTCGCCAATTCCGGGCAGATCTGTTCTGCAGGCACCCGGTTGTACGTGCAACGCCCGATCTACGAAGAATTCGTCGCGCGCGTTGCCGAGTACGGGCGGCAGCTGCAGGTCGGCAATGCGCTGGATCCGCATACGCAACTCGGTCCCCTGGTGTCTGCAAAGCAGATGGATCGCGTACTGGGCTACATCGACGGGGGTCGTGCGGCGGGCGCCAGCTTGATGTCCGGTGGCGCGCGCCTGACCGACGGGCCGCTGGCGTCCGGATTTTTCGTGCCTCCCACGGTGTTCGGCAGTGTCAACGAAGACATGCGCATCGTCCGCGAAGAAATCTTCGGGCCGGTGGTGTGCGCGATTCCGTTCGATGACGTGGACGATGTGCTGCAGCGCGCCAATTCCACCAACTTTGGCCTGGGCAGCGGTGTCTGGACACGTGACCTGTCCCAGGCGCATCGGGTTGCGGCCGGGCTTCGGGCCGGAGTCGTGTGGGTGAACTGCTACCAGGCGATGGATCCGGCCGTACCGTTTGGTGGTTGCAAGGGTAGTGGTTATGGTCGCGAATTTGGCCGCGAGCATCTGGATCACTACCTGGAGACCAAGTCGGTGGTGATCAAGGTCGCCTGACCGCCGGCGTACGCCGGATTGCAACGGGTAGCCGGCGCCGTGTCGGCTCCTGCCGCTGGAGGATGGTTGCATAGCTCCACATCCCGGTCACGTGCAGCGATCGCTTCCAGCGCTCCGGACGCGAAGCCGTCGTCCCGCGGTGGGAACGGGGCGAACACCAGCGGCTCAATATCCTGCCACGGGGTCGACCAGGTTCAGAAGCGGCTCGCCTGCCCGCAACCGGCGCAGGTTCTCCACGACCTGGGGCGCGACCCGTGCGGGCTGCGTTCGCGATGCCACATGGGGCGTGATACGGACGGCCGGATGCCGCCACAGCGCATGGCCTGCGGGCAACGGCTCCGTCGAGAAAACGTCCAGGAAAGCGCCAGACACCTGACCAGTGTCGAGCGCGGCAAGCAGCGCAGACTCGTCCAGGTGCGCGCCGCGACCCACATTCACGACGAAGGCACCGCGTGGCAAGCTTGCCAGCAGTGCAGCGTCGATGATGCCACTGGTCTGGTCGGTGAGCGGCAGCGTGCATACCAGCACCTGCGCATGTGGCAGCAGCGCGCGCAGTCCCTCGGGGCCGGCGAACGTCCGGATCCCGTCGATCGAACGGCAGGTGCGCGACCATCCGCAAACCTCAAAGCCGAGTGCCTGGAACGCGCGCGCGGTGGCACATCCGATGCGCCCCAGTCCCAGGATGACGATGGTCGTCCCGGCGCTGCAGCGTACCGGCAGTGGTTCCCATTGGTGCTGGTCCTGCTGGCGCGCATACTGCGGCAGATCGCGAAACCATTGCAGCGTGCCGGCGACTGCTAGCGTGGCCACGTCGCCCGATACGGCGTCGTCGGCGATGCGCGCGATCCGCAGGTGCGGCCGTTGCCGCACCAGGTCCACCAGGTAGTCGACCCCGGCGCCCACTGCATAGAGCAGTTGCAAATTGGGCAGTGCGTCCAGCAGTTCGGCGTCCACCTTCCAGGTCAAAATGGCGTCGATGTCGGCCCGGTTGCCGAGATCCGGCGCCACGCGCAGTGCAAGGTCGGGTGCGGCGGCGCGCATGGCGGGCAGCCATTGCGGCACGTCGTGGTTGAGCAGCAACGAGACCATGTCACCAGGCTCCACAAGGCGCTACGCGGGCGCATGGCGCTCGTTGGACCAGGCAGCCTGTCATCTGCCCCGGCGTCAGGTGACGGTTTGCCGCGGCGGCGACGCGTGCAGACAAGTCGTCTGCCGGCATCATTTCGTGCGTGCGACCAGAAAGCGCGCAGGCAGTGGCTGAAGGGCTGGGCGCATTGCGATGCACCGCGACGCAGGAGGTTGGCAGGGCGGGGTAGTCATTCGGCCAGCGAAAACATCTTGCCTGGATTGAGCAGATTCAGCGGGTCGAGGCCACGCTTGATGGTTCGCATCAGGGTGATGGCTTCCTCGCCTGCTTCTTCCGCAAGATAAGGGATCTTGTGCAGCCCGATTCCGTGCTCGCCTGTGCAGGTGCCATCCATCGACAACGCGAGCCGTACGATGCGCTCGTTCAGCCGTTCGGCCGCCTCCACCTCCGCCAGGTTCTCCGGGTCGACCAGAAGCAACGCATGGAAGTTGCCGTCACCCACGTGGCCGACCAGCATCGATGGGAAAGGCGCATCTTCCAGAATGCGCTGCGCGCCTTCGAGCGACTCGGCCAAGCGCGAGATCGGCACGCACGTGTCGGTGCTGATCGCGCGGCAACCGGGCCGCGACTGTACCGCCGCGAAGAGTGCATTGTGCCGAGCGTTCCAGAGGCGGCTGCGCTCCTCGGGCAAGGTTGCCCATTCGAAGTCGAGGCCGCCGAACTCGCTGGCGATCGCCTGCACCTGGTCCGCCTGTTCGCGCACGCTGGCTTCCGAGCCCTGAAACTCGAAGAACAGGGTGGGCATCTCGCGCAGCGAGGTCTTGCTGTGCGCGTTCAGCGCCCGGATCATGTTGCCCGAGAGGAATTCGCTGCGCGCCACCGGCACACCCATCTGGATGGTCTGGATCACAGTAGCGACAGCGTCGGAGACGTGTTCGAAGCAGCACACCGCCGCCGAGACGGCCTCCGGCTCCGGATACAGGCGCACCGTGACTTCGGTGATGATGCCCAGCGTGCCTTCCGAGCCGACGAACAGGCGGGTGAGGTCGTAGCCGGCGGAGGACTTGCGCGCGCGCGTGCCTGTCTTGACGACTGCGCCATCCGCAGTGATCACGGTGAGGCCCAGCACGTTTTCGCGCATGGATCCGTAGCGCACTGCGTTGGTGCCGCTTGCGCGCGTGGCCGCCATGCCACCGAGCGAGGCATCGGCGCCGGGATCGATGGGGAAGAACAGGCCGGTCTGCCGCAGCTCGGTATTGAGTTGGCGGCGGGTAACTCCCGCCTGAACCGTCGCCGTCATGTCGTCGGCCTGGACTGCCAGAATCCGGTTCATGCGAGAGACATCGATCGTGATCCCGCCGCGATGCGCGAGCAGATGCCCTTCCATGGAGGAGCCTGCGCCGAACGCGATGATCGGAACGCGGTGCGCCACGCAGGCCTTCAGGGCGACCACCACGTCGTCCGTGGACTCGGCGAATACAACGCCATCCGGCGCCATGATCGGATAGGCCGATTCATCCCGGCCGTGCTGCTCGCGAATGGCGAGCGCCTGGGAGAAGCGGCCGCCGAAATGGGTCGTCAGTGCGGCGACCAGTCCTTCGGGGAGCGGCGGCTGTGAAGCGGAGGGAGTCGTGGCGGTCATGTTGTGATCAGCTATGGAAGTAACGAACGTGCGCAGCCGCGGGCCGCGGCACGCGCGAAGGTGTGGCGAACGACAAAGTTCACTCCACCGTCATCTTCGCTTTCTCCTTCACTTCCCTGTACAACTTCAGTTCGGACTCGAGCTTGCTGCGGAATTGCGATCCGGTCTCCACATTGGCCGTCAGGCCCGCAGTCAGCAGCTTCTGGCGGGTCTCGGGATCGCTCAACACCGTGTTGATAGCGGCTTCCAGCTTGGCCACGATGTCGCGTGGCATCTGCGCGGGCCCGAACAGTCCGTACCAGGCGGGCATGTCCATCTCCGGTCCTCCGGCCTCCCGCACTGTCGGAATTTGGGGCGCGTGGGGAAGCCGGGTCTTGTTCACGACCGCCAGGACCTTGATCCTGCCGTCGCTGGACTGCGGCAGGACCAGCGGATCGAACATCAACTGGATCCGACCCGCCTTCATCTCCAACAGCGCTGCGGCGCTGCCTTTGGCCGGGATATGGACGATGTCTGTGCCGGTCAGCAACTTGAAGTACTCACCGATGAAGTTGCCGAACGAGCCGGAGCCTGCGGTGCTGTAGTTGAGCTTGCCGGGTTCCTTCTTCGCGTGCGCGATCAACTCGCCCACGTTCTTCACTGGTAGATCGGCTGAAGTACCCACGAAGGCGTAAGCGTCCGACACCTTCGCGATCGGGGTGAAGTCTTTCAACGGGTCGTACGGGGCCGGCGTCTTGACCACGGGCTGCACGATCATTCCCGCAATGTTGGAGAGCAGCAGCGTGTAGCCGTCCGGCGCCGCCTTCAGCACTTCCTGGCTGCCGATCAACCCGCCCGCACCCGGGACGTTCTTGACGATGACGCTCTGCCCGAAGATCCTCTGGAAGCCCTCGGCCAGGATGCGCGCAGGAATGTCATTGGTCCCGCCGGGGTTGTAAGGCGAGACGATGGTGATCACCCGGCTCGGCCACGGCGCCGATTGCTGGGCAAGGGTCGGGATCGGCAGTGTCGCGGCCAGTGCGGCGGCAATCATTCCCAGGCGCATGGTGCGGATGTGTTTGTTCATGTTGGGTCCTTGTAGTGGTGGTTAAACGGCACGTTCACCAGTTGGTTGGCTCGAACGTGAAAGGCTTGTTGAACACGAGGGCAATGAAGAGCGGTCAGATGGCTCCAAGAGCCCCGGTCGGAATCGGTTGACGAGAACCCTGGCCAGGTTTCATGGCAGCTCGTCGTCCGCGGCACCGGTGACTATGGCTGCGTCGGGCTGCGTGCACCACTCGCTCCAGGAGCCGGGGTACAGCGCGGCACCTGACAGTCCAGCGATTTCGAGCGCGAGCAGGTTGTGGCAGGCCGTCACCCCAGATCCACATTGGCTGACCAGATCGTGGGCGGCTCGGCCATTGCGGATCGCGTCGAACTCGGCGCGCAGTCGGACGGCCGGCTTGAAGCATCCGTCGGCCGCAAGGTTGTCGCGAAACAGCCGGTTGCGGGCACCGGGGATATGGCCGCCGATCGGGTCGATGGTCTCGTTCTCTCCGCGGAAGCGGTCCGGCGCACGGGCATCGAGGACGAGCAGGTGGCGCGTCTGCAGGTTATGGCGCAACGCCTCGTAGTCGACGGTGCTGACGAGTGAAGAGCGCAGGCTGAAGCTACCTCGGGATCGGGTTGCCGGCTCCTGATGCGTCAGCGGCTTGCCCGTCGCGAGCCAGCCGGCAACGCCGCCGTCGAGTACCGCAGCCTTCGCGTGGCCGGCCCAGCGCAACATCCACCACAGCCGTGCCGCGTACATGCCGCCCGCGTTGTCGTAAGCGACGATCTGGGTGTCGTCATCGGCACCGAGTGCGGCGATCGCCTGCATAAAGGTCTCGCGGGGCGGCAGCGGGTGGCGGCCGTTGCGACCGGTCTTCGGAGCACTGAGGGTGTCCTCCAGGTGGACGTACACGGCGCCGGGAATGTGGCCGGTGTCGTAGGCGCGGCGCCCAGCGGCCGGATCGCCCAGTTCGAAACCGCAATCGAGCAGCAGCGGCTGATCGGCGGCAGGCGCATCGAGCGCGGTTGTCAATTCAGCGACAGAGATCAGCGTGGTGTAAGTCATTGGCTTCATTTCAGGTCGGGGGTCGGTTGCGTGCCTTCAGCTGGGCCCGGCGGTAGGCGACCATGCGCTGTTTCAGGCCGGATGCGGATGCGGATGCGGCGGCAGAGCGGATCAGGTCCACCTGGCTGTGGTCGCCACCGTCGTCGGTCAATCGGTCGACCCGGTCGGCCGACAGCGCATTGGCGGCCTGCGGCCGGTCGAGCACCAGGGTTCGGCAAACGCCTTCGTCGCTGATGGCGAGCGTCATGCAGCATCCTCCGACGTGCTGGCATAGCCGGACACGAATTCCTTCACGGCGCCGGTCGCGGGATCGAACACATGCCGTCGCACGCGACCGATGTCGGCGCCATAGCAGTGGATGCTGATCGAGACTTCGCCCTCGACGGCGTTGCTGACCTGGTGGATGTCGCCGATGGACGGCGACACGATCTCGACGTCGCCGGCCGCGAGGCGCACTGCGGCGCCATCGGCGACGAGGGCGTTGCCGACGCGCCGGTAGCCGACCGCCCGCTCGGCGCCGCGCAGCATGCCGATGACGCCCCAGACGGTGTGGTCGTGCACCGGCGTCTTCTGACCCGGACCCCACACGAAGCTCACCACGGAGAACCGGCCTTGCGGGTCCAGGTGTAGCAGATACTGCTGGTAATGCACTGCGTGCGGCTGCGCCATGGCGGGCGCAAGCCAGTCGTCCGCGGCCACCAGCTCGCGCATCGCTGTGCGCACCTGCGGCAGCAGCTGCTCTTCGCACCGGCTGTGCGCGAGCACCTCATCCACACGGCAAACGAACTGCTGCAGGCGCTCAGTCATGGCCATATCGCTCACGGATCTCGGCGGTGTGCTCGCCGAGCTGCGGTGGCCAGCTGCGGATCGCGGGCGCCTCGCCGTTCATCCGCAGCGGCGCAGCGAAGGTTCGCGTTTGCACGCCGTTGGGCAGCGTCAGCGGCTGCACCCAGCCCATGTGCTCGACTTGCGGATCGGCGAGTGCCGACGCGTAGTCGTTGATGGGCGCGTGCGGCACGCCAGCCTGTCGGAACGTTTCCAGCCAATGGGCAGCCGGCTGGTGCCGGAAGACCGCCTCGAGGATTTCCTTCAGATCCCGCTGGTGTGCGGCCCGGTCGGTTGGTGCAAGAAAGCGCGCATCGACAGCGAGCTCCTCCAGCCCCAGCACGCTCAGCACCTTCAGCCACAGCTGGTGGTTGCCGGCAGCGATCGCGAAGTAGGCGTCGCTTGCGCGGTACGCTTGGTAAGGCGCGTTGCGCGGATGGGCGGATCCGAGTCGGCGCGGATTGCGTCCCGTGCCGAACAGCTCGCTGGTCTGCAGCGCGGCGATGGCCATCGTGCAGCCGAACATGGGCACGTCGATGTGGCTGCCGCTGCCGCCTGCGCGCACCGCGGCGATCGCTGCGGCAATGGCATATGCGCCGTACAAGCCCGAAGCGAAATCCGATAGCGGCACGCCGCACTTCACCGGCGCACCGTCCTCCTCTCCGGTGACGCTCATCACGCCGGCGGCTGCCTGGATCGTGAGATCGAAGCCGCCCTCGGTGGCGCGCGGTCCGCTTTGCCCGTAGGCCGAGATCGAGCAGTACACCAGCCTTGGACATTCGGCTGACAACGTTTGGTAACCGAGCCCTAGCCGCTCCATGACGCCGGGGCGGTTGTTCTCCACCACCACGTCGCAGTCGAGCGCCAGCCGCCGCGCAATGGTGGCGCTCGCTGGGTCCTTCAGGTCGAGGGCCACCGACTTCTTGTTGCGATTGAGTGAAGCAAAGTTTTCGCTATAGCCGCTGGTGAGCGGCGGCCACTGGCGCAGGCCGTCGCCTTCGGGGGGCTCCACCTTGATCACCTCGGCACCCATGTCGGCAAGCAGCATGGCGCAGAACGGGCCGGCAGCGGTGGAGCAGAACTCGGCGACCTTGACGCCGTCGAGCGGGGCGGTGCTGGAAGCAGAGGGAGAAATCGTCATGCTCATGTTCTCGATACGGTCCGGGGCGGGTCGTAGGCGGTGATCGCCGGCAGCGTCCCTGCGAAGCGCTCGACCTGCACCGCCGTCAGCTGCCCGGTGGAGCCTTGCGCCAGCGAAGACGTGCCGACGTCGCGCGTCAGCACGTTGGGATTGCCGTGCACGCACATCATGCGGCCCTGTTCGTCCTCGACGGGGTCGAACCAGGCGCCGGTGGGCAGGCGCATCACGTCCACTCGCATCGCGGCGTCGAGGCGCACCGCGGCCAGGCAGGCGCCGCGGGCGTTGAAGATGCGCACGATCTCGCCGTCGGCTATGCCGCGCGCGGCAGCTGCGTCAGGATGCAACCGGCAGATTTCGCGTCCGTGCAGCTTGAGCGACTGGCTGTAGGCGCCGAAATCCAGCTGGCTGTGCAGACGGCCTTCGGGCTGGTTGGCCACCAGCCAAAGCGGATACTCCGCGTTCGGAACGTCGACCGGCGTCAGGTAGCTGGGATGGCCCGGGCAATCGTCGTAGCCGAAGCTGTCCACGCGCGGCGAACTGATCTGGATCCTTCCGCTAGGAGTTGGAAGCGGGTGGGCGATGGGGTCGTCGCGAAAGGCACGCAAGATGCCGCCGTCGTCTTCACCCTGCGGCACCGTCAACTGACCGACGCGCCAGAACTCCTCGAACTCCGGCAGTGCGACGCCCTTGTCCTTCCAGGCCAGGCGCGTGCGCGCATACAGGTGCTCGACCCACTCGTGGGCGTTGCGTCCCTCGCTGAACGCGTCCAGCCCGCCCAGGCACCGGGCCAGTTCACAGAAAATTGAGTAGTCGTCCCGCGCTTGCCCATAGGGCTCGGCGAGGCGGTGCATCGCCGCCAACGTCGGATCGGTCGCCGTGCTGCCAAGGTCCTCGCGCTCCAGCGTCAGCGTCGCGGGCAACACGATGTCAGCGAAGCGCGTGGTCGCGGTCCAGGCGCTCTCGTGCACGACGAATGTCTCCAGCCGGCGGATCCCCTCGGCCAGCCGATTCAGGTCCTGTTGGTGGTGGAATGGGTTGCCGCCCGCCCAGTACGCCAGCCTGATGTGCGGATAGTTGTACTGCTGGCCATCGTAGTCGAACGGCTCGCCCGGCTTGAGCAGCATGTCGGTGATGCGCGCGACCGGGATGAAGTTCTGAATACTGTTGACGCCTTGCGACAGCGCCGCCGGGCCGGCCAGGTTGTTGCGCCGGCCATAGTGGGCGAGGGTACCCAGGGCATAGTTGTAGCCGCCGCCGGGCAGTCCGATCTGCCCCAGCACGGCGGCCAGCACCGCGCCCATCCACACCGGCTGCTCGCCGTGCTCGGCGCGCTGCAGGGAATGGGACACGCCCACGAGCACCCGCTTGCCGACCAGCGAGCGGGCAAGCGTCGCGATCTGCTCCGCTGGGATCTCGCATATGCGCTCGGCCCAGGCTGGCGTCTTCGGCACGTTGTCGTTGCGGCCCAGCAGGTAGTCCTCGAAGGCGGGCCAGCCGTCACAATAGCGGTCGATGAAGGAACGGTCGTGCAGCCCTTCGCTGACCAGCACGTGCACCAGCGCCAGCATCAGTGCGGTGTCAGTGCCCGGTACCGGCGCCAGCCACTCGGGCTTCGACTCGGCCGGCAGGTCGGAATATATCGGGCTGATGCAGACGAAGCGGCAACCGCGTGCGGCCGCCGTGCGCATCGAGTCACGCTCGACATGGTTGCTGATGCCGCCGCTGGCAGTTTGCGAATTTTTGAGTGCCATTCCGCCGAAGGCGAGCACGATGTCGGTATGGACGGCGATCTGCTCCCAGGTCACGTTGCGACGCGCGATCTGTTCCAGCGGGCCCAATACGTGCGGCAGGATGACTTCTGCTGCGCCGGCGCTATAGCTGTGGCGGCTTCGCACGTAGCCGCCCAAGACATTATTCAGGAAGCGGTGGACCTGACTTTGTGCGTGGTGAAAGCGGCCGGCGCTCGACCAGCCGTAGGAGCCGCCGAAGACGGACTCGACGCCGTGCAGCTCCTTCACGCGACGCAGTTCTTCCGCGAGCAGGTCGAGCACCTCGTCCCAAGGCAGCTGGACGAATTGGTCACGGCCGCGCATGCGGTCGGCGCCCGGGCCCCGTTCGAGCCAGCCTTTGCGAACCATCGGCGCGGCGATGCGGGCGCGATGGCGCAGCGCATCCGTGAAGTTCTGCAGGATCGGGCTCGGGTCCCGATCGTTCGGATGGGGCTGGATCACCAACTGGTCCTGCTGCCAATCGGCCGTGAAGACCCCCCAATGGGCACTGTGTGACTTCATGGCTGTCATTGCACGACCGCCCGGGCGTCTGCGATGCAGATGCTGCTGCCACTGATGCGCACCGGGTTGGCATCGAACTCCAGCAGGCGCGGACCGAGGCTGCAGGTGAATGCGCCAATCGCGCAGATGGTGTCGACCAGCCGCTCCAGGTCCACCGGAGTGGTGCCGCGGTAGCCGGTCAGCAGCGGATAGAGCTTGAGCTGCCGAAGTTGCGGCAGCACCTCATGGCGCATGAATGGCGCCGGCAGGATGCGTACGTCGTGCAGCAGTTCCACGAGCGTGCCTCCGATGCCGAACACCACCATGGTTCCGAACTGGGGGTCCCAGCGTGCACCGACGATCAACTCGACGTCGCCGGGCACCATCTGCTGGACCAGGCAGCCGGTCATCTGTCCCGGCTTCAGGTGGCGGCCCGCCGCGGCGGCGATACGGTCGTAGGCCCGGCGCACGTCGCCGGTTGTCGTGAGGTTCACCTCGACGCCGCCCATGTCGCTCTTGTGGCTGACGCCGATGGCCTCGATCTTCAGCACCACCGGCAGCCCGATGTCCTGTGCAATACGCACGGCTTCGTCGGCGTTGCGGGCCAGCGCCTGCCTGGGTACCGGCAAGCCTGCGGCCGCCAGCAAGGCCTTGGTGTCGGCCTCGGACAATGTCACTGTGGCCGGCCCCGGCCCCGGCGGCGGCAGCAGCTGCGCCACAGCTGCCGGGAGTTGCATCGGCGCAGCCGGCTCCAGCGGTCGGTGCAGCGCAGCCGCCATGCCACGCAGCGCCTTGAGGACGGTCACGGCCGACGTGAGGCTGGTCACTTCGAGCAGGCCGGCCTCGCGCATCGAGCGGCTGGCGGCCGAGCCCACTTCACTGGCCTGGTTGACCAGGAAGTACGGCTTGCCGCAGGATCTGGCGGTCTCCACCACCACCCGCGTGCAAACGTCGGCATATTTCTGGGTAGTCATCACGTAGATGCCGGCCCCGACGGCTGGATCGGCCATGATGGCCCGCATCGACTCGCTCATGCCCTGCAACAGGTCACGCGCCGAGCCGTGCGCGGCCAGCACGCCCGCGTCGAGCGGCAGCTGTAGATGGGTCGCAGGAGCCCACTTGGCCAGTAACTCCTGGGTGTCAGCGCCGAGCTGGGGCATGTCGAAGCCAGCTTGCTCCAGCGCGTCCATGGCCAGCGCTGCACCGCCACCGGAAGCCGTGGCGACTGCGACGCCGCCCGTGCTCCAGTCGCCGACGCTGACCCAGGCCATCGCAGCGTCGATCATGTCGATCACGTCGTCCATCAACTGGACGCCCAGTTGTCGGCACACCGCCGCCAGGTTGTCATAGCCGCCTGCAAGGCTGCCCGTGTGCGATTGCACGGCATGGGCCCCGCTCTCGCTGCGGCCGGCCTTGACCAATAACACCGGTTTCCCGGCCGCGAGGCTGCGGCGGCACAAGGCGCGGAAGCGTTCGGGCGACTGCAGCCCCTCCACGTACAGGCATATCACCCGGGTATGTTTGTCGGCGATGAGGTATTCGAAGAAATCGCAGATCTCCAGGTCGGCCTGGTTGCCTGCGGAGATGCCGGAGCTCAGCCCGATTCCGCATGCATAGGCGCGGGCCAGCATGGTCCCCATGAGGGCGCCACTCTGGCTGGCAATGCCGATCGGACCTTGCGGCATGTAATCGTAGAACTCCGTCGCCGATGAGTTGCACAGGTTGAAACGGGCATGCGTGTTCATCAGGCCCATGCAATTGGGCCCGATCAGGCGAGTGCCTCGTGCACGGGCGATGTCCACCAGCTGCTGCTGGCGGCGCGCGCCGTCTTCGCCGGCCTCGGCGAAGTTCGAGGAGATCACCAGGCAGCCGGCCACGCCTTTGTCGGCGCACTCGCCGATCACGCGAGCGACCTGGTCGACGGGCACCGCGACGCAGGCCACGTCCACCGGCCCCGGAATGGAGCCGATGTCGGGATAGGCGGCGTGACCCTGTACGGAGTCCTTGCGGCTGATCGGGAAGACCTTGCCTTGCCATCCATGGCGCAGCAGCAGGTGCATCAATCCACCGCCCCACTTGGAGACATCGTCGGAGGCGCCGTAGATGGCCACCGATTGCGCGTTCATGATGCGCTGGACCTGGTCGAGACTCATGGTTGGGACTCGCTTAACGGCCGGTGAAGCGCGGGGCGCGCTTTTCACGGAAAGAGGCCATGCCTTCCCTGAAATCGTCGCTGGCCGCCATCTCGGCCACCAGCCCGGCCTCGACGGCAAACACCTCGGCTGGCGCCTTGGGAGTGACCTGTGCGGTCCAGCGCTTGATCGCCGCCAGCACCTTGGGCGCCATGCCCGACAGCGCGGTTGCGATCTCCAGTGCGGTGGCGTCGAGCTCGGTTCGCGGAACCACGCGATTGACCATGCCCACCTCGTAGGCGCGGCGGGCATGCATCGGCTCGCCGAGCATCAGGAATTCGATGGCCACCTTCTGGGGGATGCGGCCGGCAAGCGCGGCGCCGACACCGCCAAATACACCCACCCGCGCCTCGGGGAAGGAGAAGCGGGTGTCGTCCGCGGCGATCACCATGTCGGTCAGCATGGTCAGCGTGAAGCCCAACCCGATGGTCCAGCCCTGGGTGGCGCTGATGATGGGCTTGGTGACATGTACGCCCATTCCCGGCAGGCACTTGGCGAAATCGAGCGGCGGATCGGCCAGGTCCGCGCCCGCGCAGAAATGGTCACCGTCGGCACGCAGTACCAGCACGCGCTGCGCGCTGGCCTGAAAGTCCAGCAGCGCCTGGCGCAGCTCGTCGACGATCTCGCGGTTGAAGGCGTTGCGCTTGTTCGCGCGGTCCAGCGTGAGCACGCGCACTGCGCTGTCGAGATCACGCACTGAAATCATTGTCATCTGGATGTCTCCATTCGAAGGATCCGGCGAGTATGGGCGGCCCGATGTGCTATGTAAAATTGAAAGTTCCAGTCCAATCATCGGTAATCCAGATGCGATTCAACCTGGTGCAGTTGCGCGCTTTCGTGGCGGCGGCCGAAGCGCTCAATTTCACCGTGGCCGCCGACCGCGTGCACGTGGCGCAGCCGACATTCAGCGCGACTATCAGGAACCTGGAGGAGGAAGTCGGCGCCCGTTTGTTCGAGCGCAGCTCGCGCAAGGTCCGACTCACGCAAGTGGGCGCGGAGTTTCTGCCGCTGGCACGGCAGGTGCTCGACGACGTGGAGCGTGCCAGCATTCGCATGGCCGACCTGGTGTCGGTGCGCCGCGGCGCCGTCCGCTTCTCCGCGCTGCCTGTGCTGTACGCCTACCACCTGAACCAGGCGCTGCTGCATTACCGGGAGGCATGGCCCGGTGTACGGCTGGAACTCTTCGATTACCCGAGTGGCCAGGCGCTGGAGCAGTTGCGCCGGGAACAGCTGGACGTCGCGATCGTGACCGAGCTTTCGCCGGAGAAGGACATGCACTACGAGCCGCTGTGCGAGCGCTCGATCGTGGCGGTGCTGCGGCCCGACCATTTACTGGCCAAAGAGCCGGTCCTCGAGTGGAAGCGCGTGCTGCAGGAGCCCACCGCGCTGCTGCAAGGTGGTGGGCCGTTGGGAAACTACCTGCACCAGACGCTGTTCGAAGCCGGCCTGAAGCTGGTGCCGGAGTACCGCGTCGACCAGATTCACACTGCGATGGGGATCGTCTCGACCGGCCTCGCGCTTGGCGTGATGTCGAACATCACGGCCGTTGCCCTCGCGCGGGAGGGACTGGTGGTGCGCGAGCTTGTAAACCCTGTCGTGGTGCGGCCGCTGAGTCTGGCATCACTGGCCACCCGCGAACTGCCACCGGCCGCGGTACGACTGCGCGAGTCGGTGCTGCGGCACTGGCATTCCGGGGGCCGGCACGCCGGCTGATCGTCAGGTCAGTCGACCGATAGCTTCGCCTTGGTCTTCACTTCGCCGAACAACTTCAGGTTGGTTTCCACTGCAGTCCGGAACTGCGCGCTGGTCTGTACGTTGGGCGTCAGGCCCAGGGCCAGCAGGTTCTTCCTCGTCTCGGGATCGGACAATACCCTTTCGGTGGCGGCCTCGAGCTTCGTGACAATGTCCTGCGGCAGGTTGGCTGGCCCGAAGAGTCCGAACCAGGCGGTCACGCCGAGGTCCGGTCCGCCCGCTTCCCGGACGGTTGGAATGTTGGGAACCTCGGGGAGCCGCGTCTTGCTCACCACGGCCAGGACCTTGATGCGCCCGTCGCTCGCCTGCGGCAGCACCAGTGGATCGAACATCGCCTGTACGCGACCCGCCTTCAATTCGATGACGGCGGCGCCGCTGCCCTTGCCGGGGATGTGGACGATGTCGGTGTTGGTGAGGAGCTTGAAGTATTCGCCCAGGAAATTGCCGAAGGAGCCCGAGCCAGCCGAACTGTAATTCAGTTTACCGGGCTGTTGCTTGGCCAGGGCGATCAGATCGCCGACGTTCTTCGCGGGCAGGTCCGCCGGCACGCCGATAAAGGCATAGGCATCCGACACCTTCGCAATCGGCGTGAAGTTCTTCAGCGGGTCGTATGGAGGCGGCGACTTCACGACGGGCTGCACGACCATGGCGCCGATATTGGTCATCAGCAGCGTGTAGCCATCTGCCGGCGCGTTCATCACCTGCTGGCTGCCCACCACGCCGGCTGCGCCGTTGACGTTCTTGACGATGAAAGGATGGCCGAATATCTTCTGAAATCCGTCGGCCAGGATGCGCGCGGGAATATCATTCGTGCCGCCGGGGTTGTAGGGTGACACGATGGTCACTGTTCGACTCGGCCAGGTCTGCGCATGCGCGGTGGCAGCCAGCAGGGCAGTCGCGACGGTGGCGAGGATGATGCGCATGGAAATGCTGGGCATGGTGTCTCCTGAAAATCGATTGACAAATTGTGCCCAGCAGAGGCCCGTCGTGTGATTGGAATGTCGAGCAGATCCATAGAAGGAACGAGCAAACCGTGGCCGCTGGAGCGTGGAACCGTCTCTCGGACGAATCGCGTCTGGCCCCATGACCGCATGACTCTGCTTCCCCTGCACGCTGCGGTCGACGCTCCTGCCGCAAGCTCCGGCATATATCGACAGGCCGGACGGGGAACGCAATGCAGTGCGTGAGGGCTGCGTTGAGATGTGCCGCCGTTGCGATGCGCGTGAAGGTCGGGCAGGGTCAGCCACGAGCAGCATCGACAGTTGTGCCGCTGTCAGCGCGACTCTCCGGCAAGGTTGCCTTTCCTGAATTTTGTGTTTGAGGCATAACATGACTCACAGGAGCATTTGTGCCGAGCAAGGCGAAGTTGGAGAGTGCAGAGATAGCCGCCAGGTCGGCGGCGCTGCCGAAGCCCAGGAACTGATTGACCAGTTTGTCCCTGGTCCGATGAGCGCGCTGGCTGTGAGCGAACGTGCCATGGGTGCCCACCTGGCCATCATTTTGGTTATCCCGCCGGCGCCAAGCCTGTGGTTGCTGGCAACCTGCACAATGTCTAGAGCAGCGAAGGTCTGTTGCGGGTGGAGGTTCCGGGCGACCGTGATGGCAGCTTCGAGTCAGTCCTGATCCCCAAGCGCGAGTTGCGCCTTACCGGTTATGACAACAAGATCGTGGCCATGTAGGCAGAGGGCATGACCATGCGCGAGATCCAGGGCTTGCTGAAGGAGAGCTACGCGGTGGAGGTATCGCCCGAGTTCATCAACTCGGTGACCGATGCCGTCATGGACGAGGTCGGCGCCTGGCAGGCGCGCCCGCTTGAGCCGATGTACCCAGTGGTGTTTTTCGACGCCCTGCGGGTCAAGATCCGCGAGGACGTCGTTGTCCGTAACAAGATCATTTACCTGGCCCTGGAAGTGCAGAGTGACGGAACCCGCGACATTCTTGGTCTGTGGATCGAAGGCACGGAAGGCGCCAAGTTTTGCATGCAGGTGTTCAACGACCTCAAGATCCAGGGCGTCAACGATATCCTGATCGCCGTCACGGACGGGCTCAAGGGTATGCCCGAGGCGCTGGCCACCGTGTTCCCGGCCACCACGCTGCAGACCTGCATCGTGCACCTCATCCGCAATTCACTGGACTACGCGAACTGGACGGACCGCAAATTGCTGGCCGCAGCGATCAAGCCCATTTACACGGCGCCCAGCGCGGAGGCTCCTTGAATCGCCCCTGGTTTTGTAGACACCTGATAAGTCCAACAGCTGCATTTTCGTACTCCTCGGAACCACAATTGCAGGCACACAGGGCCGTCAGCAGGGACCTCACTCCCTCTGTCCGCTCTGGTCGATCGCGAAAGCGAACTCTGGCCGTTTGACCGCAGGCTTGGGTGGTGAGCGTCGGCTGCTTGTCTGGCATGCCGATCGCGTCATTCGGCCTGCGCGACTTTTGCGCGAGTATCATTTGCATCCATAAGCACCCGTGCGCGATTTCGAAAGATTTGGGCGTCCGTAAATCGTTGATTCAAGATAAATCGGATAACATCGCTTTGGTTTGGGACCAGAGGGTCGAAGGTTCGAATCCCGTCGCCCCGACCATCATTTTTCTTCGTGTTGTCGAGCTCCTTGCTCCCACTGCCCGTAGCTCAGTTGGATAGAGCATCAGCCTTCTAAGCTGAGGGTCGGGGGTTCGATCCCCTCCGGGCAGGCCATCAACGGCAACATTTCTTGCGATCGATGTTGAAGCATTCTGCGGTCGGGGTCATACCGGGTCTGCCTTGGCTTAGGTTGCATGGACAAACCGGCTTCCTGGTCGAGTCGGCGTCGGTTTCGTCAAGCATCACCGGCTGGCGCCTGCCCAGGAGGCCGATCCATGCGGTCAGTCCTATCGCTTGAGGTATGTGCCCGGGCGCTGAGGGTCTCCCTGCCATCAGCAGTGTCAGCCACCAGCATGTGGACGGCTTCGACAACAAACCGGGTTGCATCTGTCGGCCACTGCCGGCCAGACACCGATACCGAAGAAATGATGACTGGCTCTGCCAGCATTCAGGCGGCATCAATCGAGCCGCTGTTCTGCCTGGCTGACACTGGATGCTTACCTCAACGCCTGCCAGGCGCCGACCTGCGGCGAACTCAGCACCACAAACGCGATCACGTTCATGACCACTGTGCCCCAGAACGCGGACCGGAACGATGCTTTCACCGATTTGTGCCGCAGGAACTGCTGCGCCAGCATGGCTCCAGGCCAGCCTCCCGCAAGTCCAGTGAGCAACAATGTGCTTTCCTTGGTGCGCCATCCGCCGGACTTGGCCGCAGACTTGTCCGCCGCGTACATGATGAAGCACACAGTGCTGAGCGCCAGGTACGCCAGCCCGACCGTGTTCGGGACTCGCCAGACGACGGCAATGGCAACATACAGGAGAACGAAGGCGGGGACGGCGAACAGACTGGCGCCACCCCATTGGGCATCGGGGTTCCTCGGGCGCGTCTTGATGGCGTTTGGCGAACGCACCAGCATGACGTTCCTCGCTCGCTTCTTGCCGTCTCGATTGATCTCCAACTCAAACGACACGCGCTGATTCAACGGTGGACGCCCGGATCGCGGTGGAAACGCCGTGATGTGGACGAAGACATCTTGTCCACCTTGTGCCGGCGTGATAAAGCCGAAAGCGCGTTCTTCGTTCCATGTCTTGATGACGCCCTCAAATCGCATCGATGCTCTCCCGATCGCTGTAAACAGTGGTCACCGTGTGCCTGGATCTGTTCAGCAGCCGAGATCCCGGTATCTCTTGCGCAGCTTGAATAGGCCGTGCTGCACAGCCGTACGCGCCCCAGCAGACGCAGAACGCTCAATCCCCTGCGCATCAGCGATGCCAGCATCGAGCGAGACGCACTCGGCCTTGGCGGCTGATGACAGATCCATTCGCCGTGCAGTAGCGGCATATCGGTCCGTGGTGAGGCCGGTCAATGGCTTGACCGCTTTCACATACTGCTCGCGCATCGTTTCGCGCAGAACATCGCGTCCGACAGATCGACGCCCTGATGCCCGGTCCAACTCGCGGGTCGGCTCCACGTCGATGCGCTTGGCCCCCAGACACGGATCGTCCGAATGGACCACCTTGCCAGACACCTCGCATTTGAATGCCGTTCTCGACGGGTTCGGCGACTTCAGTGATTGTCCGTGGTCAGGCCAGGAGAAAAGTGGGATAGCCGCGGCACTTCCTGCGAACAAGCGCACGCATCCCGCCATGCTGCGACGGTCAGCCCATCGCATACATGACCCAACGTTCGCCAATCCACTTTTCATGGTACCGGGCTATTTCCTCTCCGTGGCAACTGCGTCGTCACCCAAATCATACGGCCATATCTTTCGCCTTCACGCCGCTCCCCATCGCCTTTGCCCACGAACCAGCCTGCCTCCTGTGCCCCAATCCAGGCCTTGCCCGTACGACCAGCCGCTATCGCAGCAAGAATCCGGCGGCCACTGGTCGGAGTGGCTCGCGCCTGGACACACGTCGGAGTCGGGGGCGGAGCCCGTCAATGCACACAGTCGACCTCGCCGGAGCGCGAATTCGCGGCAATGGTGAAACGTCGAGCTGCGATGGCTGCGTCGTTTGAATCCGGGTGTGGGTCGATGCAAGCTGTCCTGTGCGCGAGGCCAGGTTCATTGCGCCTGCGCGGGATCTGTCCGGTATCCGCCGGTGGTGCCGGAGGCGGCGAGGGTGCACAGATCCCCCTGCCGAGACCGGCAGGAACCTGCGGCAATGGACATCGCAAGACAAGGGCAGATTGCATCGCGCCGCCCCATCGCCGAGCCGCTGGAGGATGTGTCCTCGGTCCGAAGCGATGCCCCGCGCCAATACCCATCACGCGTAGTTGATCACCAGATGCCGGATGTCGCTCATGTCCTCCATCGCGTATCGCGTGCCTTCGCGGCCGGTGCCCGAGGCTTTCCAGCCGCCGAAGGGCATGTTGTCGATGCGGTAGATCGGCACGTCGTTGACCATCAGGCCGCCCACCTCCCAGTCCTCGATGGCGCGCAAGGCGCGGCGCAGGTCCTGTGTGAAAAGGCCGCCTTGCAGGCCGTACTTGGAGTCGGCACAACGTGCCACCGCATCGTCGAAATCGTCGTAGGTGTTGAGCGTCAGCACCGGGCCGAAGATTTCTTCGTCCTCGACCTTCATGCCGGGGCGGGTGTCGGTCAGCACCGTGGGCTGTACGACGGTCTTGTCGCGCGTGCCGCCGCACAGCACCCGGGCGCCTTGCGCTACGGCCTCGTCGACCCAGGACTGGATGCGTATCGCCGAACCCTCGTCGATGACCGGGCCCACGTCGATGCCTTCTTCCATCGGGTTGCCGACCTTGCAGGCCGACACCTTCTGCACCAGGAGTTCGGTGAAGCGCTGCTGCACCGCGCGCTGCACCAGGATGCGTTGCACGCCGATGCAGTACTGGCCGCCATAGACGACGCCGCCGCGCACGCAACGCGCTGCCGCATATTCCAGGTCGGCGTCTTCGGCGACGATGACGGCGCCGTTGCCGCCGAGTTCGAGCGCGACCTTCTTCTGTCCGGCGATCGACTTGATGTGCCAGCCCACCTTGGCACTGCCGGTGAAACTGACCATTGCGAACCGGTCGTCGCGCACCATGGCTTCGGCCAGCGGCACCGGGCAGTGGCAGACTTCGAGTGCGCCTTCGGGCAATCCGGCATCGCGGAACAGTTGCTGAAGCAGTTGCGAGGTCAGCGGTGTCTGTGGAGCCGGTTTGAGCACGACGCTGTTGCCCACGGCCAGCGCCGGCGCCACCTTGTGCAATACCAGGTTGAGCGGAAAATTGAATGGCGCAATCGCCAGCACGATGCCGATCGGGAATCGGCGGGCCAGCCCGACGCGACGTCGGATGCTGGCCAGCGCCTGTGGGTCGAGCTTGTCCAGCGACACTGCGCGGCCCTGGGCATCAGTGGTCTGGTATTCGAATACACCTGCATCCATGTCCAGCGGCACTTCCTCGCCGCCGAAACGTCGCGCCTCGGCGGCGGCGTTGGACAGGTTGAAAATGGCGCGCGATACCTCGCCACGCGCGTCGTACAGCGGTTTGCCGGCCTCTGCCGCGATCAGCTGCGTGAACGCGTCGCGCCGCTCGCGCAGCAGGTCGGACGCACGGGCCAGGATGTCGGCGCGCACGAAACGCGGCAATTTGCGCATGGTCTGGTAGGCCTGCTGTGCGCGCCCGATCGCGGACTCGATGTCCTGGGCGCTGCTGACCGGCATTTCGCCGACAACAGAACCGTCGTAGGGCGAAAGAATCGATTCGGTCTGCATGAGGGGATCTCCGTGGATGAACGTGACCGCATTCTGTTCCGCCGTCGGTTGGTTCGGTAAGACCCGCGGCGGCAACGGCGCGTTGCCCGAATCAGAACGACGCCAGCCTGCGCGCGACGCCACGGCGGGCGCGTGGCATCGGCCACCGACCGGGCGTGGGTTCAGCCGCGGTCGCGGGCCTGCGCGACCAGGGCTTCGAGGAACTGTCGGGCCGCCAGCGACATGCCGTGCCCGCGCGCGGTGATCACGTCGATCGAGGCCCGCATGAACGCGGCGTCCTGCAGGTCGATTGCGAGCAGCGTGCCGTTGTTCTGCTCGCGCGTGAAGGTCATCGGCGGCATGAAGGTGACCAGCGAGGTCGCGCTGACCACGTTCTTGATGAGCTGCAGCGAGTCGCTCTCCAGCATGATCTTGAAGCGCACGCCTGCAGCCTCCTGCGCGCGATCGACCATGCGGCGGATGCCGAAACTGCGATCGGGCAGGGCCGCTGGTAGGCCATCGAGCTGCGCCATCGACACCTTGCCTGATCCCAGCAGGGCATGACCGGGTGCGCAGACCAGCTGCAGCGGTTGCGCAATACGCGCCTGCAGCATCAGGTCGTCGCGCGATGGCGAATTGAAGGCCATCGCGATTTCCGCCGTGTTGGACAACAGGCGACCGGCCACCTCGTTGGTTCCGCACACGGACACCTGGAACTCGATGCCAGGGTGGTGCCTCGAAAAATCGGCGATGGCCGCGGGCAGGAAGCGGTGCGCGACCGCTTCGACGACGGCGAGTCGGACCGATCCGCGCCGCAACGCGCTGAGATCGTCGAGCTGGTTGCGCAAGGCGTCGAGCTGGCGTTCGTTCTGGTCGACGTGGGCGAGCAGGACCTTGCCGGCTTCGGTGAGCGTCATGCCGCGTGTATGGCGCTCGAACAGCTGCAGGCCGAGCTGGTGTTCGAGCTGGGCGATCTGCCGGCTGATCGCACTCGGTACGATGTCGAAGGTCTCCGAGGCCTGTCGCAGAGAACCCGATCGGGCGATTTCTGCGAAGTACTCGAGGGCCTGGGTTTGCAAACTGCGAGATGTGCGCGAGGAGTGGGACATGATCGAGGCAGCCAGTCTACGTTACTTCCGGGAGATCGCAGAGCAAGGCAGCTTGCGCCACGCGGCTGCCCGTCTGTTCGTGGCCCAGAGCGCGCTGAGCCGCCACATGGTGGCGCTGGAGGACGAACTCGGTGTGCAGTTGTTCGAGCGCCATGCGCGCGGCATGACGTTGACGGATGCTGGCAGACTGCTGATGCAATATGCAGACGAGACCCGCTCCCGGCTCGATGTCCTGCGCGGGCAGATCGCGGAGTTCGACGACCTGGGCCGCGGCCATGTCCGCATTGCCTGTGTCGAGGGTCTGCTGTCCGGGCTGATGCCCCGGTTCGTGAGGGGCTACCTGGAACGGCACGCCCGCATCGGCCTGACCGTGATTGCGATGGGTTCGATGGCCGTGGCCGAGGCCGTGGCCGAGCACCGGGTCGACCTGGGCATCGTGTTCGGGCAGTCCCCGCGCGGCGACCTGCTCGAGCTGGCCCGGATGAAGCAACCCTTGTGCGCGATCGTGGGCCCGTCCCACGCGCTCGCGCTCAAACGCAGTTGCAAGCTGGCCGACGCATTGCAGCACCAGGTGGTGTTGCCGGACCGGTCCTTCGGCATCCGCCAGTTGATCGATCGTGTCTGCGCAGTAGGCCGGCTCGAGCCGCACACGGTGCTCGAGACCAATACGCTCGCGTTCGCGTGGCGCCTGGTGCTGGATACCGACTACGTGACCTTCCTGCCAATGGACTCGGTGCGTAGCGAAATCGCCGAACGTCGATTGGTAGCCGTGCCGCTCGACGACGCCGTGCTGCGCAATACCAAGGTCACGTTGGTGGCCAGCGCGTCGCGGGTCCGTTCGATCGCCAGCAACAGCGTTGTGGACGCACTCAAGGCGGAGATGCTTGCGACCGGTCGTACGCGGCGAGCATGACAGCGGCACGGCGTGCGCGTCGCCTCGCCGAATGCCGTGGCGGACCTATGCATGACTGCGACGCCCGACCCTTGCAATGTGTTCTCGTTTCGAGAACACAGCTGTCTCAATTCAGTGATTCTCGAGAAACCGGCAGGTCGTTAGACTGAATCGGTCGTTCCCACATTTACGGAGGTTCACGTGTCCCAAGCCACTCCCATCACCACCGCCCAGCCTCGCTCTGCCCTGTGGCGAACGCTCTGCTCCACCGTCGCATTGACCTTCAGCCTGGGGGCCGGCCAGGCCCTTGCACAGCAGACCATCCGGTTTGGTGCGCCACTGCCCCTGACGGGGGCACTGGCGCCTGAAGCGCTCAAGCAGCAGCAGGGTTACGACCTGTGGGCCGAGGTCGTCAACAAGGCGGGCGGCATCGACGTGGGCGGCAAGAAGATGAAGGTGGAGATTGTCTACACCGATTACCAGTCGAACACGCCACGTGCCGTGCAGGCCGCCGAGAAGCTGATCAGCCAGGAGAAGGTCGACTTCCTGTTTTCGCCGTTCGGCTCCGGTGCTGCCAAGGCCGCAAGCACGGTGTCCGAGCGTTATGGCGTGCCGACCATCGCGTCGACCGCGTCATCCTCGCAGGTCTACGACCAGGGCTACAAGTTTCTGTTTGGCACCTTCACGCCCAACGACACGTTGACCACGCCGCTGACCGACATCGTGCGCAAGACGGCACCAAATGTGAAGCGGGTGGCGATCCTGGCGCGCAACGACCTGTTCCCGCTGGCCATTGCCCAGGAGATGGAGAAATCGGCCAAGGCGCGTGGCCTGGAGCTGGTGTTGTTCGAGAAATATGCGATCAACACCATGGACCATTCGTCGGCGCTGGCGCAGGTCAAGGCCGCCAAGCCGGACTGGATCTTCGCCACCGGCTACATCAACGACCTGGTGCTGATCAAGAAGCAGATGGGCGACCAGCGTATCGAGGCACCGGTGGTCACCATGATCGCCGGCCCGGCCTACCAGGAGTTCATCGACGCGGCCGGTGCCGGCGCCGAGAACATCAGCAGCGCGGCATGGTGGCACCCGGCCGCGCAATACAAGGGTACGGACATCTTCGGTACCACGGCCAACTACGTGAAACTGTTCACCGAGAAATACAAGGGTGTGCCGGACTACGCCCAGGCCTCGGCATCGGTCTCCGGCGCGTTGTTCCAGATGGCGATCGAGAAGGCCGGTTCGCTCGACAAGAACAAGGTGCGTGACGCCTTGGCAGCGATGGACGCGGTGACCTTCTGGGGTCCGGTCAAATTCGGCAGCACGGGCCAGATCACCTCGCTTGAGCCGCCGGTGTTCCAGATCCAGGGCGGCAAGGCGGTCGTGGTGTTCCCGGCTGCGATCAAGCAGGGCGACTTCAAGCTCGGCGTGAAGTAATCCAGCCTGCATTCGCACGATCAGACCCGGCATGTATACGCTGCAGATCCTCCTCAACGGCATCGTGCTGGGTTGCCTCTATGCCTGCATCGCGGCCGGCTTCTCCCTGGTGTGGGGCGTGCTGAACGTCATCAACCTGATGCATGGCTCCTTCATCGTGCTGGGCTCCTACCTGGCCTGGGGCGCCTACAGCAGCCTGGGCATCAGCCCCTGGCTGACGGTGCTGATTGCCGCGCCGCTGTTTTATGCGGCCGGCTACCTGGTGCAACGCGGGCTGCTCAACCGGGTCATCGCCGCGCCGGTGCTGGTGACGTTGACGCTGACCTTCGGCCTCGACCTGATCCTGAACAACGCCATGATCCTGGCGTTTCGCGCCGACTACCGACAACTCATCCTGGATCCGCCGCTCGGTACGGTCGCCTTGGGGTCGGTCGTCGTGCCGGTGGACCGGCTGGTGGCGATGGTTTTCGCGTTGGTGCTCACCGGCGTGTTGTACCTGATCCTGCGCCGTTCGCGGGTGGGCCGCGCCATCATCGCGGTGCGGCTGGACCGGGACGCGGCCACCTTGATGGGGGTCGACGTCAAGGCCACCAACGCCGCGGCGTTCGGACTCGGGGCCGCCATGGCCGGTTGTGCGGGTGTGTTGATGGCATTGATATTTCCGATATCGCCGTTGTCGTCGACGGCCTACCTGGGCAAGGCCTTCGTCGTGTGTGTGCTCGGCGGCCTGGGCAGCGTGCCGGGGGCCGTGCTCGGCGGCCTGTTGCTGGGGCTGGTGGAGAGTTTCGGTGCCATGGCCATCGGCCCCGAACATGCCGTGACCCTGTCCTTTGCGTTGTTGATCGTGTTCCTGGTGCTGCGTCCGCAAGGCTTGCTCGGCAAGCGGGGATTCGAATGATGGAGGCGCAGGCATGAACTGGCGTCGCGACGCACTGTTGCTGGCCGTTGTCATCGCGCTGGGCGTATTGCCCTGGGTCGGGCAACCTTATACGCTGCGCCTGGGCACGTTTGCCTGCATGTATGCCGTGCTGGCGGTATCGTGGAACGTGATCGGCGGCTTCGCCGGTTATCCCTCGTTCGCTACGGCGGCGTTCTTCGGTTTCGGCGCCTACGCCGGTGGCATCATGCTGACCAAGGGGTATGCGCTGCCCGTGGCTGCGCTGACGGCCGGTGCGATCGCGTTCGCGGCGGCCATGGTGCTCGGTGCCGTGTTGCTGCGCCTGCGCGGGCACTATTTCGCGATCGCCAGCCTGGCGGTTGCCGAAGTGCTGCGAGAGTTGACCAACTCGGCCACCGACCTCACCGGCGGCGGCATGGGCCTGAACATTCCGCTCGACGCGGCGGCCGGCACCGGTGTCGTGGCCGAAGCCGGGTATTACTTTCGCGCCATGTGGCTGCTGCTCATCGTGACCCTGGTGGTCGTGTTGTACGTGCAGCGCTCGCGGCTCGGTTTCGGCCTGGCCTGCATCCGCCAGAACGAAGCAGCGGCCGACATGATCGGCGTCAACGCCACGCTCTACAAGAGCCTGGCGCTGGCCTTGTCGGGCGTGTTCGTCGCGATGGCCGGCACCTTGTACGCGGGCTGGGTGCACTATATCGAGCCGCCGGACGTCTACGACATCCTGTATGCGGTCAAGCCCATCGTGATGGTGCTGCTCGGCGGCCTGGGTTCGGTCACCGGCGCCGTGCTGGGTGCCTTCGCCTTCCTGGGCATCGAGGAACTGGTGTGGCGCAACTATCTGCAGGTGCACACCGGCATGCTGGGCCTGCTGGTCGTCGTGCTGTTGCTGTTCCTGCCGCAGGGCCTGGTGTCGATCGGACGCCGGCTGGCCGTGTGGCGTGCGCGCCGGGCCCAGGAGGAGGTGCACGGTGGCTGAATTGATGCGGCTGCAGGGCCTGTCCCGGCGATTCGGTGGCCTGCAGGCACTGCAGGACGTCTCTCTGACGATCAACCGGGGCGAGATCCTGGGGCTGATCGGCCCCAACGGGGCGGGCAAGACGACGCTGGTCAATGTCGTGACCGGCGTGCACCGGGCATCGGCCGGGCAGGTGATGTTCGAGGGCAAGGACATCACGCGATTGCGCCCGTACCAGACGGCGCGGGCTGGGCTGGCGCGCACCTTCCAGGTCGTGCAGCCGTTTCCCGACCTGACGGTGCGCGACAACGTGGCCGCCGCGGCCCTGTTCTCCGGCGGTTGCGCCCGCATCCGGGATGCGCACCGTGTCGCCGACGCGCAACTGGCCTTTGTCGGCCTCACCGACTCGGCGGACCGCCAGGCGCTGAGCCTGACGCTGGCCATGCGCAAGCGACTCGAACTGGCCAAGGCGCTGGCCATGCGGCCGCGCCTGTTGTTTCTCGACGAGGTCAACGCGGGGCTCAATTCCGCCGAGGTGGAACAGGCGATGGACCTGATCCGGCAGATCGCGGCCTCGGGCGTGACGATCGTGCTGATCGAACATCTGATGAAGGTGGTGATGTCCGTGTGTTCGCGCATCGTCGTGCTGCAGAACGGCGCGCTGATCGCCGACGGCGCCCCGTCGCAGGTTGTCGCCGATCCGCGCGTGGTCGAGGCCTACCTCGGCAAGCGGTATGC
The DNA here is from genome assembly GCA_027214345.1 of Comamonadaceae bacterium G21597-S1. Classification (GTDB taxonomy): domain Bacteria; phylum Pseudomonadota; class Gammaproteobacteria; order Burkholderiales; family Burkholderiaceae_C; genus CAISIP01. The sequence continues at coordinate 173,790 of JAPWHR010000001.1, read as the reverse complement.
GCAGGCCACGGCCGGTGCGGAGGCTGCATCATGACCGACACGAGCGCAGCCCCGGTGTTGTTGCAGGTCGAAGGCCTGCGTTCCGGTTATGGCGAGATCACGGTGTTGTGGGGCGTGGACATGCAGGTTCGCGCGGGCGAGATCACGGCGCTGATTGGCTCCAACGGCGCGGGCAAGTCGACGATGATGCGCACCCTGTCCGGCCTGGTGGCGACGCAGCGGGGCCGCAGCCTGTGGGATGGCCGCGAGATCCAGCACTGCAGTCCGGCGGAGATCCTGGGGCTGGGCATCGCCCATGTTCCCGAGGGACGGCGGTTGTTCAGCGCGATGACGGTCGAGGACAACCTGGTCATGGGCGCCTACCTGCGCCGGATCGGCCGGGCGGAAATGCAGCGTGAACTCGATCGGATCTATGCCATCTTCCCCAAGCTGGCCGAACGCCGCGACCAGGCTGCGGGCACGATGTCCGGTGGCGAGCAGCAGATGTGCGCCATCGGTCGCGGCATCATGAGCGCGCCGCGCCTGCTGATGATCGACGAGTTGTCGCTGGGCCTGTCGCCGTTGCTGGTGGAGCAGCTCATCACCGCGCTGCAACGACTCAACCGGGACGGCCTGACCATCCTGGTCGTGGAGCAGGACGTGATGACCGCGCTCGAACTTTCGCAGACCGCCTACGTCATGGATACCGGCCGCATGGTGCGCCATGGCGCCAGTTCCGAGTTGCTGCGTGACCCGGCCGTGCGCGAGGCCTATCTGGGCGCGATGTCCGTTTGACCCGAACAAGGAGGAGAAAGAACCATGACCACGACCATCTTCGAGCCCGGCGGGTTTCGCTACATGCCGGCTGTCTCGCAATATTCCGGCGGTGTCGCCGCACAACCCGGGTTCCGCATCGAGCGGGCGCGTTTTTCCAGCGTGGTGCCGCTGGCGGAGGGCTTCGAGCGCATCGCGCAGCACCTGGCCTCGCTGGGCCGTCCAACCAGCGCCTTCTGCGCATGCGAACTGCGCTCGCCCGCGCCGTTCACCGAAGAGGGCTTTCGGGCCTTCAATGCGATCTACATCACCACGCTGGAACGCTGGGGGCTGATGAAGGGAGAGGTCAATCCGGTGGCGCGCAGCAATGTCTGTCCCGACATCGATCCGCCAGCGCAGCCGGGTTTCCATGCCTTCAGCTATACGGTGGCCGACGCTGCTGCCGTTCCATCCTTCGTGGTCGCCGGCAGTGCCGAATCGCCCGAAGGCAAGGGCGACTATCGCGACAACGCGATTGCCTTCGGCGATGTCTCGCCAGCCGGCCTGCGCAGGAAGGCGCAGTTCGTGCTGGCGGAAATGGAGCGGCGCATGCAGGCGCTGGGTTTCGACTGGACGTCCACGACGGCCACGCAGGTCTATTCGGTTCATGACATCCACCCCTTCCTGGCGGACGAACTCGTACGCCGCGGCGCCATGCGTCACGGATTGACCTGGCACTACAACCGGCCACCCATCCAGCACCTGGAATACGAGATGGACTGCCGCGGGGTGTCGGCCGAGGTCGTTTTGCCCACCTGAGCGTCGGTGCGCTCCCCGCGGCCGAGCGCGCCACGGACCGGCGTCAGTCCGGCGTGCAAGGGGACCAATGCCCCTGGCGCCGCTGCTCGATACCTGCGCCGTCGCTATCGATGCGCAGCAGATGCAGCCAGCCGTTGTCGACCAGGTCGCCGACCACGCCATGGCGCTCGATGATGGCGTCGATGGCCGCGCGCGGCGCCTCGATGAACACCGACAGACGCAGCGGAGTATGGCGCAGCTGGGTGCCGTCGTGCACCGATTGCCACGGCAGTCCGATGCGCAGGTCGCCGCCGTTGCCCTCGAATACGCCGATATGGCCGCCGACGGTGTTGTGCAGCACCTTGTCGCCGCTGCCGTAGCGCTGCGGGTCGACCGTGGACGCGTGGTACTGAAGGTTGATCCAGTTCGTCACCACCATCGGCGCCGTCATGATCAGCTCCAGCACACCGAATCCCTCGTCCTCGCGCCAGTCATAGTCGTGCAGGAAGCTGCGGCCGGCCAGTGACAGGTGCCGCGTGCGCGCCCGCGGCGCGACGATGAAGGCGGCGTTGTCGGCCAGGCCCCACTCCGGCCGCACCTCGGCCCAGTCGTTGGCGCGCCGGCGCAGCGCGCGCGCCAGTGCCTCGGGCCGTTCCCGCAGCGCGGCCAGTCCGAGCGCCGGTGCGCGTTCGGCACGCACACGGCAGCCCGCTGCGGCCAGCGTGTCGCGCAGCCGTGCCAGCCGATCGTGCAGTGGTGCGGGCACCTGGTTGGTGTCGAACAACGCGATGTCGTCGGTCGTGGTGTTGTGCAGGGCCGGCACGAAATGTGTCGCCGCCGGAATCGACACGCCGCGCAGCGCCAGTGCCGCGCGCACCGGCGCGCGGTTGAGCAGGTCGGCCAGCACGCGGGCATTGACCTCGCCGGTCTGGCCGCCGCAGGCGCCGCAGTCCAGGCCGGCGGCGTGCGGGTTGTTCGCACTCTGGCTGCCGTGTCCGGCCAGCATGACCAGCGGAGCGAAATCCTGCGTCAGGCCCATCGCGCGCAGGATCGGCAGTGCCAGATCGGCCGCCGCCGAAGCGTCCTGGCCGGCAAGGGCCAGTTGCGGGCGGTGGCCGCGTTGCGCGTCATCCAGGCCGGCATCCTCCCACCGTTCGGTCGGCCGTTCCGACGGTAAGGCAGCCGTCAACAGCTTGGCCGCATAACCCAGGCCGCAGGTCTCCACGAAGCTGAAGCCCGAACTCGCGCTGGCACGCAGGTCGGCCCAGCGCTGGCGCCACTGCAGCGCGCTGCGTCTGCGGCTGGCGAGCAACTGGCCGAGCGCCGGAGCGGCTTTCCGCGTGTCGTCGGCAGCACCTTCCGTGGCCGTCATCGCCGGTGCCAGCAAGCCTGGCAACTGCGGCCGCTCGAGCGCGCTGCCGGCGGGCGCATAGGCGATCGGCAGGCCGAAGAAGCCGGCAAAACCGCGCGTCTGCAGCCGCGGATCGACCGCCTCGAGCGCCCGGCGCATCGGCTCGGAGCGCACGTCGATGCAGAACACCGCCTGGACCGCGATGGCCGCCTCGGTGCGGCGTGGCGGCGGCTGTACCAGTGCCTGGCACAGCGGCTGCTGGTAGGCGATCTCGCTGGCCTCCTGCAACAACCAGTCAAACTGTTGTGCCTGCGCCAGTTGCGCACTGCGCGCATCCGCGTCGCACCAGGTGGCGGCCCAGCCGCGATCGACACATTCCGGTGCATCCTGCTGCAGCAGCCAGTCCCAGGCCAGCCGGATCGCCAGCAGTTCCACCAGATGCGGGTCGTCCTGGCCGGCCAGCCGGGCCTGCCACTGCCGGTAGGCGCACCACGAGGCCCAGCCGTTGATGCTCAGCAGCAAGGCGCTCAGGTAGGCGCTGTAGCCCTCGGGTGCCAGTCCCAGGCCGTCGAGCGTCTGCCCGATCAGCGCCATCGGATCCCGGGCCAGCGCCGCGATATGCCGCTGCGCCAGCGTGCGGGCTTGTCGCCACGGCAGGCCGCGATCCGCCGCCAGCTGCTCCAGCCAGCTGGCATACAGGCCGCTGCCGTTGTCGAGCCGCCAGCGCGCCTGCGTGTGGTCGAAATACGCTGCACAGTGCTGGCTGATCTGGTGCGTGACTCGTTCCGACCAGGTCAGGGGCGTCGCGCCATCGGTGTGGTCGCGCAGGTCCGCGACCAGCGCCAGCCGTGGCAGCGTCGCCTCGTCCTGCTGTAGCGCCTCCAGCAGTCGCTGCGGCGCAATGCCGGCGCGGTCGGCCGCCGCCTGCAGGTGCGTTGCCTGCAGTTGCCCGCGTTGCCACAGGCTGCGGTACCAGGCGCGCGGCATCGTCAGCCGGGAGCCGGCCAGCAGGCCCAGCTCGGCGGCCGCGGTCGCGATCGGCTGCTGACGCCGGCCCCAGTAGGGGTTGACGGCAATGAGGCGGTCCAGCGGCCAACTCGGGGCAATCCGTTCGCAGGCCAGTGCGAGCGCTTCGGCGATGTGCTGGGCCTGCAACAGGCCGGGAGAACAGGGGGCGTTCATGGATGAGGTCCTCGGAAATGGGGAAGTTCAGGATGCGGCGGCGGTCGACGCGGTGTGCATTGCCGGCGCCGGCCACAGGCGCAACGCGTGGCGGCTGAACCATTCGTCCAGGAACAGGCCGCCGTAGATCCAGGGGTAGAGCCGGCGCGCCCAGATGACGGCCGGCCGGGCCTGCACCGCCAGTTGCACCAGAAACAGCAGCGTGAACACGGCGGCGACGAATCCCCACAGGGGCAGCTGCGGCGGCACGGCCTCGGGCGCCACCCAGCCCTGCAGCAGCAGGTGCAGCGTGAAATACACGCCGGCCAGTGCGGCTGCGGCCAGACCCGCGCGCAGCCAGGTTCGCACACCGGACGGCTCTGTCGCAGCGGGTTGCAGCAGCGGCACCAGCGCCAGCGCCAGCACGCCGGCCATCACCGCCAGCGGGGCCGACAGCGGGGCCAGCTGCGTGGATGCCAGCAGCACCAGGCCGGTGCTGGCCAGTGCCGCCAGCAGCGCCAGCGCCAATGCCCCTGCGCCCGGCACGGCCGGCACCGGCGCCAGCTGGCGCACCAGCGACTGGCGCACGACGCCGCCGGCGGACAGGAAGGCGTGGGCCTTGTACAGCGAATGGCCGACCAGGTGCAGCAATGCCATCTCCCACAGCCCCAGCCCGCACTGCATCAGCATGAAGCCCATTTGCGCGCAGGTGGACCAGGCCAGCATCACCTTGACACTGATGCGGGTCGTCATCACCAGCGCGGCGATCGCGGCGCTCAGGCCGCCAATGACGACCAGCAAGGCCATTGCCCATTGCACCTCGGCCACCAGCGGCGCGAGTCGGATCAGCACCAGCCCGCCCAGGTTGACGACGCCCGCATGCAACAGCGCCGATACCGGCGTGGGCGCCTCCATCACCTGGATCAGCCAGCCGTGCACCGGCAACTGGGCACATTTGAGGATGGCCGCCAGCACGATCAGCACGACGGCAGTCTGCGCCAGCACCGGCAACTCCGGCGCCGCCACGGCCAGCGCCGTCAACTGGTCGATCTGCCAGCTGTCGAATGCGCCATACAGCAGCACGGCGGCCAGCACCATGCCGGCATTGGCCACGGTCGCCACCACGTGTTTCTTGTGCGCCGCGATCACCGCCGCCCGACGCGCGGGAAAGAATTTCAGCAGCCGGTGCAGCCCCAGGCTGGACACGGTCCACGCCAGCGCGAGCACCAGCAGGTGGTTGCTCACCACCACCAGCAGCACGCAGGCCAGTGTCAGCAGCAGTGCGCGCACATAACCCGCGCTGCCGCTGTTGCCGTCCAGGTAGCGCTGCGAATAACGCACGATGATCCAGCCGACAAATGCCACCAGCAGGCCGACCGTGCCGGTGATGCCGTCGGCGCGCACGAAGGCATTGCCCGACGGGCCGAACGCGGCCAATGCCAGCAGCACCAGCAAGGCCAGGCCCAATGCGGCGGATGTGGCCAGGCGGGCCTGGCGCCAGGCCCGCGGCGCGTCGGCGCGCAGGCAGGCGGCCGCGCCCAGCAGCATGGCGCAGGCCGGAGTGGCTGCGAGCAGGAGGTGCCACGCGGGCGAGTCGGAGAGGGAGAAAAACATCGTGGCGGGAAGGAGGTTGGCGATGGCAGGACTATCGAGCCTTTCGAGTCATCTGTAAAATTCATTGTTGTTGATGATTTATCAACAAAAACAGAACGTTTGCAACGATGCAGCATCGCCTCAACTACCACCACCTGCACTACTTCTGGGCCGTGGCCAAGGAGGGCAACCTGACGCGGGCCGCGAACCGGCTGCATGTGTCGCAGTCAGCCTTGTCGGCCCAGATCAAGCAGCTCGAGGACCAGCTCGGCCACGCACTGTTCGAACGCCGTGGCCGCCTGCTCGCGCTGACCGAGTCCGGCAACCTGGCGCTGCAATATGCCGACGCGATCTTCGCTACCGGCACCGAGCTGATGTCGGTGCTGCGCGAAGGCCGGCGCGATACGCGCCACGTCGTGCGGGTCGGTGCGGTGGCGACCTTGTCGCGCAATTTCCAGGAGAACTTCCTGGCGCCAATGTTGCAGCGCGACGACGTGGAGCTGGCATTGCACTCGGGCAGCCTGGTCGACCTGCTGGCGCGACTGCGCGTGCACAGCCTGGACCTGGTGCTGTCCAACCGCCGCGTGCAAGGCTCGGCCGACGAGGCCTGGCGATGCCGGCGCATCGCGCGTCAGCCCGTCAGCCTGGTGGGCCGGCCCCGGTCGTCGGAGCAGCCGTTTCGCTTCCCGCAGGACCTGGCCGAGGTGCCGTTGCTGCTGCCCGGGCGCGACAATGACATCCGGGCCGGTTTCGACCTGCTGTGCGAGACCCGCGGGATCCGCTACCGGCTGTTGGCCGAGGTCGACGACATGGCCTTGCTGCGCCTGCTGGCGCGCGACACCGGCGGCGTGGCCCTGCTGCCCAGCGTCGTCGTGCAGGACGAGCTGCGCAGCGGTACGCTGGTCGAATACACGGTCGTGCCCGAGCTGTACGAGACGTTCTTCGCGATCAGCGTGCCGCGGCGGTTCGAGCCGCCGATGCTGCGCGAACTGCTGCGGCGACCGGAGGCCGAGGTGCTGCAGCCGGGCCTGCGCGCCGCCGAGCGGACGACCTGAACGCGTTCAGCCAGGACGGCGCAGCAACCGCACGTGCATGGGCTGTTCGAACGTTGCGCCGTCCGGCCCCAAGTGCTGCTCGAAAAGCCGGCGCACTTCGGCCAGCGTGGCGGCGGCGAGCCGGTGGTCGGCATAGGTCTGCTGGATCATGCGCTGCTCGAAATCCGCGAAGCCGCTGAAATGGCGCGGGATGACGAATCGACGCTGGTCAGTTTGCGTCCAGATGCCGGCCTGCAACGCGGCGTCGATGGCCGCCTGCGCGGCCGCGCGCACCACGCCCTCGTCGTTGTAGGGCTTGACCACGTCGTTGAGCGCGCCATCGTAGATCGGCTCGGACACGTAGAGATGGCCGCCGGGTCGCACGACCCGGGCCACTTCGCGCAGGGCCTGGTCCATGGACGCGATCGGAACATGATGCAGGGACTTGAGCATCAGCGCCAGGTCGTAGGTGGCATTGCCCGCTGCAATGTCCTGTGCCACACCGGCAACGAATTGCAGCCCTTGCTGGGGCGATGCGAGATTCTTCGCGTGTTGGCGAGCATCGACTTCGACACCCGTGAGTTCGCTGTCCGGAAAGCGGCCGAGCAGCGCGCGCGCCAGATGTGCCGCACCGCAGCCCAATTCGATGATGCGCTGGCCTGACAACGAGACCATGCTGGCGAGCACGTCCAGTTCATCATCGATCCGTTCGAGGGTTGCGGGTGCCATGGTCGTCGCCTGTCTAGCTGGTGATCGGAGCCGCCATTGTGGCCCAACGCGACCTGGCAGGCGCAGTGGGAGGTGCCCCAGCCCGGACGATGGGGCGCGCGCGAGCAGCAGTACCATGCTTGCAGTTGGTCGTGCCGGCAAACGCCGGCATGCGGCGCGCGGATCCCTGTTGGTGCCGCGGGTAATTGGGGAATTCAGGCCGCACCCTCCCAGGGCGCAGCGCAACGCACTACAGTGCAGGCATGTACACGTCCTGGTCCGTCTTCCTTGCGTTCATGATCCGCCGGTTGCTTTCGCGGCTTGGCTGCGGTCGGTCGCCGGCATGGGTTCTCGCACTGTTGCTGGCCGTGCCGGCGCTGGCCCAGCAAAATACAGCGCCCGAAACCAGGCCCGCTCCGATTGTCTACGTCGCGCCGGTCGAAGGCACGATCGACCTGGGGCTGGCGCCGTTCGTGCAGCGCGTCATCGATGAGGCCACGGCCGCCGGTGCCACGGCCGTCGTGCTGCCCATCAATACCTTCGGCGGGCGTGTCGACGCCGCGGTACAGATCCGCGACACCTTGCTGCGCAGCCGGGTGCGCACGATCGCCTTCATCGACAAGCGCGCCATATCAGCCGGCGCGCTGATCAGCCTGGCTGCGCAGGACATCGTCATCGCCAGCGGCGGCACCATCGGCGCGGCCACGCCGGTGCAGGCCGGCGGCGTCGGCAAGGCGGCGCTGCCGGTCGAGGAAAAGACCGTGTCGTACGTGCGCAAGGAGTTTCGCGCCACGGCCGAGGCACGCAAGCGTCCGTTGCAGATCGCCGAGGCCATGGTCGATTCGGACGTGGTGATCCGCGGGCTGAGTGCCAAGGGCAAGCTGCTGACGCTGACAACCGATGAGGCACTCAAGTACAAGGTCGCGGACCATCGTGCCGAGACGCTGGAGGAAGCGCTGGAGAAGGTCGGCTTGGCGGGTGCGGAGATCCGGCGCACCCAGGTCAACTGGGCCGAGGAGCTGGTGCGCATGCTGACCCATCCCGTTGTCAGCTCCATCCTGATCACGGTTGCGATGCTTGGCATCATCATCGAGTTGCGCACGCCCGGCTTTGGTGTGCCGGGCGCGCTCGGTCTGGGCAGCCTGGGCCTGATCCTGTGGGGCCACTGGCTGGTGCAGCTGGCCGGATGGGAGGAGGTGCTGCTGGCGGCGGCGGGGGTCGTGCTGCTGGCGCTGGAGATCTTCGTCATTCCAGGCTTCGGCATTGCCGGGGCGCTCGGAATCCTGGGCATCCTGGCCGGGCTGGTGCTGGCCATGGTCGGGCAGGGCAACACCACCGAGCTGCTGATGCTGGTGGCCGCGCGGGTGATGTTCTCGCTGCTCGCCGCGCTGCTGGTGAGCCTGGTGTTCCTGCGCTTCATGACACACTCCCGTTTCGGGCGCCGGCTGATCCTCGATACCGGCCTGGGCGCCGCCCAGGGGTATGCGTCGGCGCCGGAGAGCGACCAGCGCCTGCTGGGTCGCCACGGCGTGACCGTATCACCCCTGCATCCGGCGGGAATTGCGCTGATCGATGGTGTTCGGGTGGACGTGGTGTCTAATGGGACGCTGATAGAGCTTGGTACGGCCATCGTGGTCCAGAAGGTCGATGGCAATCGGGTCGTGGTCCGAATGGCAACTGAACAAGAAACAGACAGGAGTACTGCTTGATGGGAATCGAAACTGGCCTTGTCGGAGGATTCGGACTGATCATCCTCATCGTGGCCGCGCTGGCGCTGGTGTTGTACTTGGTGCCGGTGCCGCTGTGGATTGCGGCCTGGGCCTCGGGCGCCTATGTCGGTCTGTTCACGCTGGTGGCGATGCGGCTGCGCCGGGTGCCGCCGCATACCGTCGTCACAGCCCGCATCAGCGCGGTCAAGGCTGGCATCGACATACCGCTGAACGACCTGGAGGCGCACTTCCTGGCCGGTGGCAACGTGGTGCGGGTCGTCAACGCGATGATCTCGGCCGACAAGGCCAGCATCCCGCTGCCGTTCAAGCGTGCCGCTGCGATCGACCTGGCCGGGCGCAACGTGCTCGAGGCGGTGCAGATGTCGGTGCTGCCCAAGGTCATCGAGACGCCGCGCATTGCGGCCGTGGCCAAGGACGGCATCCAGCTGATCGTGGTCTCGCGCGTCACGGTGCGCACCAATATCGACCGGCTGGTCGGCGGCGCGGGCGAGGAAACGATCATTGCGCGTGTTGGCGAAGGCATGGTCAGCACTATCGGCTCGGCCGCCAACCACAAGAGCGTGCTCGAGAACCCCGACCACATCTCCAAGCACATCCTGAGCAAGGGCCTGGATGCCGGCACCGCGTACGAGATCCTGTCCATCGACATTGCCGACGTCGATGTCGGCGCCAACATCGGCGCCAAGCTGCAGATCGACCAGGCCGATGCCGACAAACAGATTGCCCAGGCCAAGGCCGAGGAGCGCCGTGCCATGGCGGTGGCGCTCGAGCAGGAGATGCAGGCGCGGGTCGTCGAGGCCGAGGCCGAGGTGCCTCGCGCCATGGCCGAAGCCTTCCGCCAGGGCAACCTGGGCATCATGGACTACTACCGGATGAAGAACCTGCAGGCCGACACCGAGATGCGGCGCGAGATCGCCGATGCGCCGGAGCATGATCCCGGCAGCAAGTCCAACCGCTAGAGCACGGCGATGCATGGCGACTTCGAATCGCTGTTGTTCGGCCTGTTGTTCCTGGCCGTGGTCGGTTTCCAGGTGCTCAAGCAGTTCCTGGCGGCGCGCGCCGCGCAGCGCCGTCGCCAGCAACAGATGCAGGCTGGCGCGGGTGTGCCGCAACCGCAATACGAGGTCGAGCCGGAACCGCTGGAACTGACCGAGGCCGACTGGGGGCGCGCACCCGAGCCCTTGCCGGTGGCCGAACTGCCGCTGGAAGTGCAAATGGCGCTCAAGCCGCGGCCGGAACGGCAACGGGACGCGGCACTGGCCACCCCCCGTCGTACGGACGCAACGCAGCTGCGCCGCCGCGCCCGCCATCGCCTGTTCCATTCTCAGCGCGCGCTGCGTCATGGTGTCGTGATGATGACGGTGCTGGGGCCGTGCCGGGCCCTGAAGCCCTACGACCAGGACATCTGATGGCACTGGCGCCGAGCGGCGCTTGTGGCCTGTGGCCGGCCTGCTGATTGAAATATGATCGGGCAGCCATGCAATACGTGCCCGTTCCGATCGATCTGCTGGAGATCGGCAAAAACATACCGGTCGACCTCTGGGACAAGTCCGGCAAGTTGTTGCTGCGCCGCGGTCACAGCCTGCAGTCCGAGCAGCACCGCGCCATGCTGGCCGCACACGAGGCCTCGATGACCGAAGGGGATGCGCTGGCCTGGACCCGGGGTTATGAACGCATGCTGCACGAGATGCTGCGTGACGGCAGCAGCGCCGAGGAGATCTCCCGGCTGACCATGCCGGGAGAAATTCCGGAGTCCGACTTCCTCGATGAAGAACCGGCCGACCTGTCCGGTGGTTGGCTGGTGGTGCGCGACAACCTGCAAGGCCTGCTGTACCAGCCGCAGGCCGCGACCGCGCCGGCGGACCAGCTCGAGCGGCTGCGCCATCGGGCGCTGGAACTGCTGGCGGCAGAACCGGACCAATGCCTGTTCGTGTTGTTCCAGGCACTGGCCGATCCGATGCTGGGGTATTGCGCGACACACGCCCTGTTGTCCGCCGTGGTCTGCGAGCTGACGGCCGTCAAGCTGGGCATGCCGGCGCCGCAGCGCAAGGCCTTGTTCCGCGCGGCCCTGGTGATGAACATCGGGATGGCACGGGCGCAGGACAGCCTGGCCACGCAAAACACGATTCCCAGCGAAACCCAGCGCACGCTGATCCGGGGCCATCCTCGCGTCGGCGTCGAGTTGTTGCGCGGCATCGGGATGCACGATGCGGACGTGCTGGACATCGTGCGTTGGCATCACGAGCCTGACGCGGTGTCCGCGCGGCCAGACCATCTGCAGCAGCGCCACCTGCTGCGGGTGGCCGACATGTTCGTGGCCAAGATGGCCGCGCGCAAGACCCGGCTGGCGATGTCGCCGTTGGGCGCGGCGCGCTCGATGGTGCTCGATGCCTCGGGCGCCGAGCCGGTATTGGCCTCGGCCATGGCCACGGCCGTGGGTTTCTATCCACCGGGCACCTATGTGCAACTGGTCAGCGCAGAACGCGCCGTGGTCGTTGCGCGCGGACCGCGGGCGCATGACGCCCATGTCGTGAGCATCGTCAACGCCGGCGGCATGCCGCTCACCAAGTACCTGTATCGCGACGTGCGCGAATCGCGTTATGCGATCCGCGCGCCGGTCAACGCCGAGAAGATCAAGGTGCTGGTGGACTTCGACAAGGCCTACCAGGCACTGGCGGACGGCCGCGCCTGACGAGCGCCGGCTTGGTCGGCGTCACACGCCGTACGGCACCCAGACGTTCTTCACCTGGCTGGCCTGGCGCAGGAATTCCTGGCTGCGTCCCTGGCCGGCACGGGCCCAGTCGCGCCCCCGGCTGCCACCGACCCAGGTCCGCTTGAGGTCGCTGGCCGAGAGTCGTTCGATCTCCGCGCAGCCCTCGGCATCGCCGTCATGGCGCCATACGGCATCGACGTCGGCATGGCTGGACAACACCGCGGACAAGGTCTTGCCGGCGTCGGTGAGGATGTTCACCACGCCGTCGGGCAGGTCCGAGGTGTCCAGCACCTGGTACAGGTCGGTGGCGATCAGCGGCAGATGGGTCGACGGCAATACGACCACCCGGTTGCCCAGTGCTATGGCGGGTGCGACCAGTGCCAGCAGGCCGAGCAGTGGTGCCTCGTCGGGGCAGACGATGCCGATCACACCCAGCGGCTCGTTGAGCACGGTGACAATGCCGTGCATCGGTGGCTGGTGTACCTGTCCGTCGAACTTGTCGGCCCAGGCGGCGTAGTAGAACAGCGTCTCGATGGCCGCATCAAACTCGGCCGCGGCCTGCTGTGCGGTCTGCACCAGGCTCAGCGTCTGCACGAAACGTTCGCGCTGGGCCTGCAGGTTTTCAGCCAGGAAATACAGCACCTGGGCCCTACCGTGCCCGGCGGTGCGTTCCCAGCCCACGGCCTTGCGGGCGGCCTCGACTGCATTGCGCACGTCCTTGCGGTTGGCCTCCGGCATCACGGCCACCACCTGTCCGTTCACGCTGAGCGTACGGCTGTATCCGCCGTCGGGCCGTACCTGCTTGCCGCCGATGTAGAGCTTGGCCGTGCGGTCGATCGCCGGCGCCGACGCCACCAGCCGGCCCGCCTTGACGACCCGGGGTCGGGCCGGCCGGGCGTCGTCGTCGCGCGCCACCAGGTATTCCATCAGGCCTTCGCGTCCGCCTTCGCGGCCGAAACCCGATTCGCGGTAACCGCCGAAACCACAGCTGGCGTCGAACTGGTTCGCGGTGTTGATCCAGACTACGCCCGCCTTGAGCCGGGGCGCGACATCCAGTGCCAGGCTGATGGACTCGCTCCAGATGCTGGCCGCCAGGCCGTAGACCGTGTTGTTGGCCAGCTCCACCGCCTCTGCAGGCGTGCGAAACGGCATGGCCACCAGCACCGGCCCGAAGATTTCTTCCTGGACCACGGTGCTGGCGGTGCCCACGTCGGAGATCAGCGTGGGCGGGTAGAAACATCCGCCTTTGGGCAACCGGGCGTCGGATTGCCAGACGGTCGCGCCATCGTTCCGCGCCAGGGCGACGTAAGCCGCAACCCGCTTGTGTTGTGTGGCATCGACCAGGGCACCCATGTCGGTGGATTTGTCCAGCGGGTCGCCGATGCGGATGGTCTTCATGCGCGCGCGCAGTTTCTCCAGGAAACGCTGCTGCACACCTTCCTGCACCAGCAGCCGCGAACCGGCGCAGCAGACCTGGCCCTGGTTGAACCAGATGCTGTCCACGACGCCTTCGACCGCGCTGTCGAGGTCGGCGTCGGCAAACACGATATTGGGCGACTTGCCGCCGAGCTCCAGGCTGATCTTCTTGCCGCTGCCGGCCGTGGCCTGGCGAATCAGGCGCCCGACCTCGGTCGAGCCGGTGAATGCGATCTTGCCCACGCCCGGATGCTCGACGATGGCCTGGCCGGTGCGCCCATCGCCGGTGACGATGTTGACCACGCCCGACGGCAGGCCGACCTCGCTGCAGATCTCGGCAAACAGCAGCGCCGACAGCGGCGTGAATTCGGCTGGCTTGAACACCACGGTATTGCCGCAGGCCAATGCCGGCGCGATCTTCCAGGCCAGCATCAGCAGTGGGAAGTTCCACGGCACGATCTGGCCGACGACGCCGATGGCACGAAACTGCGCCAGATCGGTGTCGAGCAGCTGGGCCCAGCCGGTATGGTGGTAGAAATGGCGGATCGCCAGCGGAATGTCGATGTCACGTGTCTCGCGGATGGGTTTGCCGTTGTCCAGACTTTCGAGCACCGCGAACAGCCGGCTGTGTTTCTGCAGCGCCCGCGCCAGTGCATACAGATGCCGGGCACGGCCATGGCCGCCGATGGCCTGCCACGGCTTGAGCGCGGCCGATGCGGCGGCCACCGCGGCGTCGACGTCCTTCTTGCCGGCCTGCGCGACCTGAGCCAGCAGCTTGCCATTGGCCGGGTTGCGGGTTTCGAACGACTCCTTGGCACGGACCCAATCGCCGTGGATGTACAGGCCGAAGCGGTTCTTGTGTCCGGCCAGCCAGGCCTGCGCGGTGTCGGGAGATTCGGGAGACGGGCCGTAGTCCATGGTGGTGAGGATGTCTGCGATGGTGGGCATGGTGTGGGACGCGGGGAGGGTTCGATTCAGGGCATCGCGTGCCGGTGCGCAGCCGAATAACGGCCGGTGACGAAATGCTCGAGCTGGCGTTCGATGTCGGTCAGCAGGCTGGAGGCGCCGAAACGGAACAATTCGGGCGTGAGCCATTCGTCGCCGAGTTCTTCCTTCATCAGGCTGAGGTACTGCAAGGCGGTCTTGGCGCTGGAGATGCCGCCAGCGGGCTTGTAACCCACCTTGAACCCGCTCAGGGTCAGGTAGTCGCGGATGGCGCGCACCATCACCAGCGACACCTCGGGCGTGGCGTTCACGCCTTCCTTGCCGGTGGATGTCTTGATGAAATCGGCGCCGGCCAGCATGCAGACCCAGGATGCACGGGCGACGTTGTCCAGCGTCTGCAATTCGCCGGTGGCCAGGATGGCCTTGACGTGGGCGTCGCCGCAGGCGGCACGAAAGGCCTGCATCTCGGCGTACAGTGCCACCCAGTTGCGGGTGAGCACATGGCGCCGTCCGATCACGATGTCGATCTCGCGCGCGCCGGCCTGCACCGACAGCTCGATCTCGCGCAATCGGGTCTCCATGCTGGTCAGCCCGGCCGGAAATCCGGTCGACACGGCCGCCACCGGGATCGCGTGACCCTGGAGCGCACGCACCGCCGGCGCCACCATCTCGTGGTAGACACAGACTGCACCGGTCGTGAGCGTTTGCAACCCGAGTGCCTGCATCAGGTCGGCGCGCAATGGCTGGCGGGCCTTGGCACACAGGCGCATGACGCGGCCCTCGGTGTCGTCGCCGGAGAGGGTGGTCAGGTCCATGCACTGGATGGCGCGCACCAGCCAGGCGGCCTGGTACTCCTTCTTCTGCGAGCGCCGGGCCGCCAGCGACTGCACGCGGCGCGTCACCGCATTGGCGTTTACACGCACCGATTCGATCAGGGCCAGGTCCAGCGGCAGGCCGGCATTGCGGGCTAGGGTCGTCATGTCATCCGATTCAGGAGGGAGGTTCCGTGTGCGAGCGCGGGCACGCCGAGGTGGTGGGCGATGGTCTGGCCGAGGTCGCAGAAGCTCTGGCGCATGCCCAGGTCACCGGCGCGAACGCCGGGGCCGGCAAACAGCTGTGGCACCTGCTCGCGGGTATGGTCGCTGCCAGGCCAGGTGGGATCGCAGCCGTGGTCGGCCGTGAGCGCCACCAGGTCGTCGCTGCGCAGGCCGCCGAGAAAGGCCGGCAGGCGGGCGTCGAAGTCCTCCAGTGCCCGGGCATAACCGGCGACGTCGCGCCGGTGCCCGTATTCCTGGTCGAAATCGACGAAATTGGCGAATACCAGCGCGCCATCGGGTGCGGCCGTTCGCTGCGCATCGAGCTGGTCGAACAGGCCCATGTTGTCGGGCGCCTTGACCAACGTGGTGATGCCGCGCATTGCGAAGATGTCGCCGATCTTGCCCAGCGCGATCACGTCGCGGCCCGCTGACGCGGCCACGTCGAGCAGCGTGGCGCCGGGCGGCGGCACCGCGATGTCCTTGCGATGGGCCGTGCGCCGGAACCGGCCCGGCGCGCCGTCGAACGGCCGTGCGATCACGCGGGCGATGCGGTACGGCTGCAGCAGCTTGAACGCCTGCCGGCAAATCGCATACAGGCGCTCCAACCCGAAATGTTGTTCGTGTGCGGCAACCTGGAACACCGAATCAGCCGAGGTGTAGGCGATGGGTTTGCCACTGGCAATGTGCTGCTCGCCCAGCCGCGCGATGATCTCGGTGCCGGAGGCATGGCAGTTGCCCAGGATGCCGGGTAGTGCGCAGGCCTGCACCCAGGCGTCGATCAGGCTTTCAGGGAAACACGGATCGGGCCCGTCGAACACGCCCCAGTCGAAGGCCACCGGCACGCCGGTCATCTCCCAGTGGCCGCTCGGAGTGTCCTTGCCCACCGACTGTTCCTGGGCCGTCGCAAACGCGCCGGTGAACCCGTCGCGTCGCGCCAGCCCCTCGGGCCAGCGCCCGGTGGCCCGGTGGCTTGCCGCGCCCAGGCCCAGCCGCTCGAGATGGGGAATGAGCAGTGGTGCACCCCGCGCATGGCGCCAGCGTGCGATGTGGCCCAGCGTGTCCGCATCCTGCTCGCCGAACCGGCCGGCGTCATGCGCGGCGCCGATACCGAGCGAGTCCAGCACCAGGATGAAGGCGCGGGCCATGTGTCAGCCGGCCTTGGGCAAGCGCCGCAGGTATTCGGGCACCAGGCGCATCAGGTCCTTGGCACCGATGGCGGCGTAGTGCAGGGTCTGTTCGTGCGACAAGGCGGTGTTGGACATGCCTTCGGCCAGGTTGGTGATGGTGGCGACGGCCAGCACGTCCAGCCCGCAGTGGCGCGCCGAGATGACCTCGGGCACGGTCGACATGCCGACCACGTCGGCGCCCAACGTGCGCATCATCCGGATCTCGGCCGGCGTTTCGAAGCTGGGTCCGCTGGTGGCGAGGTACACACCATCATGCCAGGCGATGTCCAGTGCCCGGGCCGATTGCTGCAGCACCTGGCGCAGATCGGCGTCGTAGGCATTGGCCATGCTGATGAAGCGCGGGCCGAAACGCTCGTCGTTGAGGCCGGTCAGCGGGTTGCCCGGCAGCAGGTTGATGTGGTCGGTCAATGCGACCAGGCTGCCGGGGCCGACTTCGGGGCGTAGCGATCCCGCCGCGCAGGTCAACACGATGGAGGTGCAGCCGATCAGCTTGAAGGTGCGGATCGCCGAGGTCATCACGTCGGCGCCCTTGCCTTCGTAGAAGTGGCTGCGGCCCTTCATGCACAACACCGCGACGTCGCCGAGCCGGCCGCACAACAACTCGCCGGCATGGCCCTGCACGGTGGACACGGGAAAGCCGGGCAGGTCGCAGTAGGCAATGGTCACCGGGTCGGCGATCTGGTCGGCCAGGCCGCCCAGGCCTGAACCCAGCACCATGGCCACGCGTGGCTGGAAGTCGGGCAGGCGCTGGCGCAACACGGCGACGGCGTCGAACGGGAGCTGACTGCTGGGGTGGGTGTCGGTCATGCGGTGCGGGTTCGGTTGCGCCACGAGGGCCCCTGTGGCGGGGAAGCGTTCAATGCATTGTCCCCGATTCGATGCCGGATGTCGGCTTGTCGACGCGCCGCGCCCGGACGCGAACGGCACCGCGCATCGCGAGCCGCGAACGCGGCGCCAATCACATGCGTTACAGTTCCTCGACAGGCCCAGGACCCCGTATCGCCCATGTCAGCACCGAAACAACACCCCCATTTCATCACGTCGCTGCAAGGGGAGTTGTACGACTGGCGGTTGTGGACGGCGCGTGCCGTGGTGCTGGCATTTGCCAGCATGGCGGGCCTGACCGTGGTGCTCTTCACCTGGATGTGCGAGTTCGCCTTCGAGCATTTTCGAACGGTGGAGCGGGAGTACTGGTGGTCGCCGCTGTTGTGGACGCCGGTGTTGACGGCCGTCATTGTCTGGCTGACCCGCCGTTTCGCGCCCGGTGCCGCCGGGTCCGGCATTCCCCAGGTCATGGCCGCGCTGGCCCCGGAGGTGCACGCGCCGGTGCGCCATTTCTTCGTCTCGATCTGGCTCACGGCATCCAAGATGGTGCTGACGGCGCTGGGCATGCTGGCCGGCCTGTCGCTAGGCCGCGAAGGACCGTCGGTGCAGGTCGGCGCCGGCATCATGCACAGTTGCCGGCACTGGTTGCCCAAACGCGGTGTCGTGTCCGACCACGGCCTGTTGATTGCCGGCGGCGCGGCAGGGATCGCGGCTGCGTTCAACACGCCGCTGGGCGGCATCATGTTCGCGATCGAGGAGCTCTCGCGTCGGCCCGAGCAACGCAGCAACGGCCTGATCATGGCGGCCATCGTGCTGGGCGGCCTGATGTCGGTGTCGGTCTATGGCAACAGCAGTTATTTCGGCATCGTCGGTGCGATCCGGGTCGACCGGCTGGACTTGCACATGTTGTGGCCGGGCCTGCTGGTCACCATCGCCTGCGGCCTGGCCGGTGGATTGTTCGCACGGCTGCTGATTGTGTCGCTGTCGGGCCAGTCGACCGACTGGTTCAGCCGCACCCGGGCCCGTTTCCCGGTGCGCTTCGCGGCGCTGTGCGGGTTGCTGGTGGCGGTGATCGGCGTGGCCAGCAACGGATCGATCTTCGGCAGCGGATTCATGCACACCCGCGCCCTGCTCGATGGTGTCGACGAGTCGTTCGGACTGTTTTTCCTGCTCAAGTTCCTGGCCACCTGGATCACGACCTGGGCCGGCGTGCCGGCCGGCATCTTCGCGCCGTCGCTGGCCATCGGCGGCGGCATCGGCAGCGACATGGCGCAGTTGCTGCTGGGTGTGTCGTCGACCACCTTGATCGCGGTCGGCATGGCAGCCTTCCTGGCTGCAGTGACCCAGGCGCCGATGACCTCGTTCATCATCGTGATGGAGATGGTCGACGGCCACGGCCTGGTGCTCAGCCTGATGGCCGCCGCCTTGCTGGCCAGTGGCATCTCGCGGCTGGTCAGTGCTCCGTTGTATGCGGCGCTGGCCGATCTGCAGGTCCGCCGCGTGGTACCGGCCGAGCCGCCCCGGCTGACCTGAGGGCGGGCCGGCGTCAGTCCGCCTCGGACTTGGGCTCGGCTGTCTTGCGCGGACGCCGGCTGCGGCTGGCGGTTTTGCGCGCAGCCGACTTCTTCGCCGGTGCAGGCGGGTCGGATACCGGCCGGGCGTCACCGGCGGCTTCCGATACCGCAGCCGATGGCTCGAACACCGGTTCCTGTGCCGGCGACACGGGCTCCGGCGCCGCGACCTCGGCCGCGACCTTGCCACGGCCACCCCGGCTGCCGCGGCGACGCGGTTCGCGCCGCTCCGTCGTCTCGTCGGCGGGCGCTGCCGGCGCCCCGTCGGCACTGGCGGCGAAGGTTGCCGGTTCCGCCGCCGCTTCGGACGCCGGGCTTGCGGCGTCGCGGTACACATAGGCGCCGGACTTGTCGTCGCGGCCGAACGACAGCAGGCCACGGGCCTGGGCTTCCTCGAGCAGGTTGCCGAAGGCGCGGAAGCCGTAGTTCGACTCGCTGAAGTCGGGCTTGCGCCGCTTGATCGCTTCCTTGAGCACCGAGGCCCAGATCTTGCCGGTGTCGCCGCGCTCGGACACCAGGGCATCGAAGGTCTGCAGCGCCAATTCGATGCCGGCACGCCGACGGCCCTCGAGTTCGTCCTTGCGGCGTTTTTCCTCGTCCGGCGAGCGGCGCGTGTGCGCCTGGGTTTCGGGGCGTTCGCGCCGGGCCTGGGAACGCTGGTTCTCGTGCACCAGGTCGTCGTAGAAGATGAATTCGTCGCAGTTGGCGATCAGCAGGTCCGACGTGGAGTTGCGCACGCCGACACCGATCACCGTCTTGGCGTTCTCGCGCAGCTTGGACACCAGCGGCGAGAAGTCGGAGTCGCCGCTGATGATGACGAAGGTATTGACATGAGCCTTGGTGTAGCACAGGTCGAGCGCATCGACGACGAGCCGGATGTCGGCCGAGTTCTTCCCCGACTGGCGTACGTGCGGGATCTCGATCAGTTCGAAATTGGCCTCGTGCATCGTGGCCTTGAAACCCTTGTAGCGGTCCCAGTCGCAATAGGCCTTCTTGACGACGATGCTGCCCTTGAGCAGCAGCCGCTCGAGAATGGGCTTGATGTCGAATTTTTCGTGGCTCATGTCGCGAACGCCGAGCGCGACGTTCTCGAAGTCGCAGAACAGCGCCATGCTGAGGTCGTCGTGGTTGCTTGCCATGGGAATGTTCTCGGTTGCAGTGAAAGCGTCGATCATCACACGGATCGGTTTTCGGACTCTTGCGCCTGGACGGCACAATATGGGGACGGCACACCAGTGTCGCCGATCAGGATGCCATGGTGATGATGTCGCACACAGGTGAAAGCAAGACAGGCGCAGGGGAACCCGCGGCGGCGGGGGACCTCCCCCACGCCGGCGAGAGCTGGGCATTTGCGCAGTCACTCGTGCATTCGCGCCGGAACGTCACGCCGCGCCGCCTGGTCGAGCCGGGACCCGATGCCGGGCAATTGCAGGGCCTGCTGGCGCTGGCCGCGGCCGCTCCCGATCATGGGCAGCTCACACCCTGGCGTTTCGTCATCGTGCCGCAGGCGCAGCGCCATCGGCTGGCCGAGGTGTTTGCCCAGGCCTTGTCCGATCGCGATCCCGCTGCCACGCCGGAGCAACTGGCTTCGGCCCGCGAAAAGGCGCACCGCGCTCCGCTGCTGATGGTGGCCGTGGCCTGCCTGGGACGGCGCGAGCCGGACACACCGTCGCTCGAACGCATGGTGTCGATGGGCGCGGCGATCCAGAACCTGCTGCTGGGTGCGCACGCGATGGGTTTCGGCGCGGGACTGACCAGCGGCAAGGCGATGGCGTCGAACCGGCTGCGGGCCTTGCTGGGGTTGCTCGATGATGAGGCGGCCGTGTGTTGCGTCAACATCGGCACCGTGACGCGCAACAAGCCGCGCGACGGCCTGCGTCCCGAGGCGGGTGCCTTCGTCAGCACACTGGGGGCGCCATGAAGCGAAATCCCTCGGACAGCCGCACGCCATGCCCTTGCGGCTCGGAGCGGCCCTATGCCGACTGCTGCGGGCGTTGGCACGCCGGCATGGCACAGGGCGATCATGCGCCGACCCCCGAGGCGCTGATGCGTTCGCGGTACAGCGCGTATGCCCGGCATCTGCCGGACTACCTGCTGGCGACCTGGCATGGATCCACGTCACCGGGCGACCTGGAGCTGTTTCCGGTCAAGTGGCTGGGGCTCGAGGTGCGCCATGCCGAGGCGCGGGGCGACGCCGGCGTGGTCGAGTTCGTTGCGCGGTGCCGCGACAGCGCGGGCCGTGCCCAGCGCATGCACGAGCTCAGCCGCTTCGTGCGCGAGCACGGCCGCTGGTATTACATCGACGGCCAGGCGCCGGCCGATGGCGAAGGCGCGCCCTTGGATTAGACTGGGCGGGTTCGCACCCGCGGTGCCGCCGCGGCGCCGGGGCGATCACACAGGAGGTAGACATCATGGGTTGGCATCACAAGGTGTTGCGAGTCGATCTGAGCGCCGGGACCTGCACGGCCGAGCCGCTGAACCGCGAATGGGCGCAGCAGTACCTGGGCCAGCGCGGGCTGGCGACCAAGTACCTGATGGAGGAGATCGACCCGGCGGTGGACGCGTTGTCGCCCGACAACAAGCTGATCATCGCCACCGGCCCGCTGACCGGCACGATGTCGCCGACCGGTGGCCGCTGGTCGGCCGTGACCAAGGGCGCATTGACCGGTGCGATCGCCTGTTCGAACTCGGGCGGGCAGTTCGGCGGCGAACTCAAGCAGGCCGGCTGGGACATGGTGATCCTGCAGGGGCGCTCGCCCAAGCCGGTGTACCTCTACATCGAGGACGGCAAGGCCGAGTTGCGCGATGCTGCCCACCTGTGGGGCAAGACCGTGTGGCAGACCGAGCCGACGATCAAGGCGGCGCACCAGGACCCGCTGATCCGGGTCGCCTCCATCGGCCAGGCCGGCGAGACCGGTTGCCGCTACGCCTGCATCGTCAACGACCTGCACCGCGCGGCCGGGCGCTCCGGCGTGGGCACCGTCATGGGTTCGAAGAATCTCAAGGCGATCGCGGTGCGCGGCACCGTCGGTGTGACACCCATCAACCCGAAGGCCTTCATGACCGCGGTGCAGGCCGCCGCCAAGGCGCTGGCCGGCAACGAAGGCCGCAAGTCGCTGACCCGTTTCGGCACCATCCCGATGATGGACGTGACCGGAACCTTCGGCGCCTTGCCCACGCGCAACAACCGCGAGGTGCAGTTCGAGGGCCTGCTGAAGATGAACGCCAGCTTCATGAACAAGCCCAATGCGAACGGCCACACCAACCTGATCCGCAACGGCGCCTGTTTTGCCTGCACCATCGGCTGCGGCCGTATCTGCCATATCGACCCCGCGCACTGGAGCGTCAAGGACCGGCCCGAATACCACGGCGCCTCCGGCGGCCTGGAATACGAAACGGCCTATGCGCTGGGCGCCGCCGTCGGTGTCGACGACATGGACGCGGCCACGTTCGCTGGTTTCCTGTGCAACGAATACGGCATGGACCCGATCTCGCTGGGTGGCTCGATCGCCGCGGCGATGGAACTGTTCGAGCTCGGCGTCATCACCGAAAAGGAGACGGGCGGCATTTCGCTGAAGTTCGGCGACGCCAAGGCCATGTGCCAGCTGGCCGAACTGGCGGGCAAGGGCGAGGGTTTCGGGCGCGACATTGCACTGGGCTCGAAACTGCTGTGCGCCAAATACGGCCGCCCCGAACTGTCGATGGCGGTCAAGGGCCAGGAGTTCGCCGCCTACGACGGGCGCGGCATGCAAGGCATGGGACTGGCCTATGCCACCAGCAACCGCGGCGCCTGCCACCTGCGCGCCAACCCCTACAGCCACGACTTCGGCTCCACCGACATCGCCGGCAAGGCCAAGGTGGTCAAGGAGTCGCAGGATTTCATCGCGGCCATCGATTCGACCGGCCTGTGTTCGTTCACCAGCCACTCCGGCGTGACGAACGCGTTGTATGCCAGCCAGGTCGACGCGGCGGTCGGCGGCGGCTGGACGGTCGAACGCATGCGCGAGACCGGCGAGCGGATCTGGAACCTGGAGCGCCAGTTCAACCTGGCCGCCGGCCTGACCAGGCAGGACGACACCTTGCCCAAGCGCCTGTTGACCGAGCCGGCGCCCAGCGGCACGGCCAAGGGACTGGTGGCGCGTATTCCCGAGATGCTGCCGGAGTATTACGCACTGCGCGGCTGGACGGCGGACGGCGTGCCGACCTCCGAGACACTGGCACGGCTGGGCCTGGAGCGGGAAGCGGTACACGCGGCCTGATCACCGATGGCCGCAGCTTCGCCGGTCAGCGGCGGCGCGGCGGGCGCGTCAAAGATACACCTTCTGCAGCAACTGCAGCAGCGTGCGGTGCTGCGCCGGCGTGAGTCCGAGCGACTTCGCCTCCTCGATCTCGAGCGCTGCTTGTTCCGCCTGCTGCATCAAGGCTTGCCCCTCGGGTGTCGGGTGCAGGCCGACGGCGCGCCCGTCGTGCGGATGGGGCAGCCGCGTCAGCAGGCCGCGGGCGTCCAGCGACTGGATCAGGCCGACCAGGTTGGGCGGCAGCAGGTTGAGCGCGGCGCACAACTGGCGCGAGGTGACGCCGGGATTGTGATGGATCACCGACATTACCGAGAACTCGACCGGGCGCAGCCCGAACTCCTCCATACGGATCAGGAAACGCTCGATGATGGCCAGCGCGGCACGGCGCGCGTTGTAGCCCAGGAGCGATTGCAGGAAGCGGGTGTCGACCTGGTCGACCGCGCTCACCTCGGGCAGGTCCGTCAAGTCCGTGTCGGTGTTGCGGCGCACGGGCCTGGCGATCGGGCGGGAAGTGCGGCTGTTGCGGGGCATGCGCCGGATTATCCCGTCACCGCTTCGCATTGCCGCCGGATGATGCCGGCGCGCATCTCGAATTCGGGCAGCACCCACTGGCGTAGCGCCAGGGCCGGTGCCTGCCAGCGCGCGCCGGTCCCGGGCGCCGACGCGTCCAGGCCGGCGTCGATGCGGTGCCAGGCCCAGTCCAGCAGCACCAGCGCACAGGCGCGCAGGTAGTCGTCGGCAATCCGGTACGGCAAGGCTCCGTCACCGGGCGCGGCCTGCACGACGCCGTTGGTCAGGCCGCGCAAGGTATCGATGCGTGCACGGGTCTGCGCCTGCGTATCGACCGCGCCCGGCACATCGGCCTGCAGCCCGTCGAGCAGTGCGAGCATGTCCTGTCCGCCGTCGACCAGCACCTTGCGCACCAGCAGGTCGATGGCCTGGATCTCGTTCGTGCCCTCGTAGATCATTGCCACGCGCGCGTCGCGCACGATCTGCTCGATGCCCCATTCGCGCACATAACCATGGCCACCGAAGACCTGCAGGCAGTCGCTGCCGCCGTGGAAGGCCTGGTGCGTGAAGACCGCCTTCATGATTGGTGTCACCAGTGCGCACCAGCGCTGGGCCTGCGTTTTGGCCTGCCCGTCCGCATGTGCGATCCGGTCGAGCTCGATGGCGGTACGGTAGGCCAATACACGGCCTGCGTCGATCCAGGCGCGCTGGCTGTCCAGGATGCGCCGGATGGCCGGGTGTTCGGCGATCGGGTCGGGTGTCGTTGCGCCTTTGCCGGCGCCGGGCGCGCGCATCTGCCGGCGTTCGCGCGCATAGGCGTCGGCCTTCTGCCAGGCCGCATCCAGCAGGCCGATGCCTTGCAGCGCCACATGCAGCCGGGCCGCATTCATCATCACGAACATCGCGTTCAGGCCCTTGCCCGGCGCGCCGACGAGGGAGGCGGCAGCCGCGTCGAACCGCAGCACGCAGGTCGGGCTGCCGTGCAGGCCCATTTTTTCCTCGATGCGCTCGCAGACCACGGCGCTGCGCGTGCCATCGGGCTCGAACTTGGGCACGACGAACAACGACAAACCCTTGGGGCCGGGCGGTGCATCGGGCAACCGGGCCAGCACCAGGTGCACGATGTTGTCGCTCAGGTCGTGTTCGCCGCCGGAGATGAAGATCTTGGTGCCCGACAGCGCGTAGCGGCCGTCCGGCAGGGGCTCCGCCCGTGTGCGGACCAGTCCCAGGTCGGACCCGGCATGGGCCTCGGTCAGGCACATCGTGGCCAGCCACTCGCCGGTGGCCAGCTTCTCGAGGTAACGCTCCCGCAGCGCGTCGCTGCCGTGATGGCGGATGCATTCATAGGCGCCGTGCAGCAGGCCCGGGGCCATGGTCCAGCCGTGGTTGGCCGCGGACAACATTTCGTACAACATCGCCTCGAGCACGCTGGGCAGGCCTTGACCACCGTGCTGAGGACGGGCCGACAGCGCCGGCCAGCCGGCTTGCCAGAACGCCTGGTAGGCCTGCCGGAAACCGGGCGGTGTCGTGACGACACCGTCTTTCCACGAGGCGCCGATCTCGTCGCCATCACGGCTCAGCGGTGCCACGACCTCGGTCACGAACTTGCCAGCCTCGTCGAGCACCTGCTGCATCAGGGCCGCGTCGACCTCGGCATACGGGGACAGCGCCTGCAGTTGCGCGGGGCCGTCGAGTACACGCGACAACACGAGGAACATGTCGTCGGTACGGGCTTGGTAGCTGTTCATGCTGTGATCTCCACTGTCAGGGGCCGGATCGTCCCAGGGCACGGATGCGCCAGTCGGCGCAAGCGGTCCTGGTCCTACTTCTTCGCGGCACCGAGGTAGGTGTCGATGACGCGCGGATCCCGGGCCAGGTCGTCGGCCGGGCCCTGCAGGCCGATCTCGCCCATTTCCAGCACGAAGCCCCGGTCGGCCACGGCCAGCGCGGCCCGCGCGTTCTGCTCCACCAGCACGATGGTCACGCCGGTCTGGCGCAGCGTCTCGATGATGGAGAAGATCTCCTTGACGATCAGCGGCGCCAGGCCCAGGCTGGGTTCGTCGAGCATCAGCAGCGAGGGGCGCGACATCAATGCACGGCCGACCGCCAGCATCTGGCGCTCGCCGCCCGACAGGGTGCCGGCCTCCTGGTTGCGCCGTTCCCGCAGGCGCGGAAACAGCGTGAAGACGTCGTCGAGCCGGTCGCGCCAGCGCGTATTGCGCAGGCGCACCTGGCGGTAGGCGCCCAGCACCAGGTTGTCCTGCACACTCATGCTGCCGAACAGCTCGCGTTTCTCTGGCACCAGCGCGATGCCGAGCATCACGCGTTCCTCCAGCGTGAGGTCGGTGATCGACGCGCCGTCGAATTCGATGGAGCCCTTGGCGGGCAGCATGCCCATCAGGGTGTTGAGCAAGGTCGACTTGCCGGCACCGTTGGGGCCGATCACGGTGACGACGCTACCCTTGGCCGCATCCAGGCTCAATCCGTGCAGCACCTCGGCGCGACCGTATCCGGCGCGCAGGTCGGTAACTTTCAGCAGGGGGGCGTTCATCTCAATGCTCCGTTCCGAGGTAGGCTGCACGCACGGCCGGGTTGGCCTGCACCTCGGCCGGCGTGCCGCGTGTGAGCAGGGTGCCGAATTCCATCACCACCAGCTGGTCGCAGACGTCCATCACCAGGTCCATGTCGTGTTCCACCAGCAGGATGCTCATGCCTTCGCCCTGCAACTGGCGCAGCACCTGGATCAGGTCCTGCTTTTCCTTGTGGCGCAGGCCGGCAGCGGGTTCGTCGAGCAGCAGCAGTGCCGGATCGCAGCACAAGGCGCGGGCGATCTCCATCAGGCGCTGCGGGCCCATGGCCAGGTTGCCCGCCAGTTCGTGCAGGAATGCACCCATGCCGATGCGCTCGAGCTGGCGCTGCGCCTCCTTCATCAGGCGCCGCTCCTCGGCGGCGTTGGTGCGCAGCATGGATGCGAGCACGCCCCGCGAGCCGCGGGTATAGGCGCCCAGCGCAACGTTCTCGAGCACCGTCATGTCGGCAATCATCTTGACATGCTGGAAGGTGCGGGCCATGCCCTGGCGGGAGATCGCGCGCGAGGGCAGGGCGGTGATGTCCCGGCCGCGGAACCGCACCTGGCCCGATGTCTTGCCCAATACGCCGGTGATCAGGTTGAAGGTCGTGGACTTGCCGGCGCCGTTGGGGCCGATCAGCCCGACGATCCTGCCGGCGGGGATGTCGAAGCTGATGTCGTTGACCGCGACCAGGCCGCCGAACTCCTTGCGGACCTTGTCGACCTGCAGGACCGGTTCACCGGGCGCGGGCCGCGCGCGCATCGGCAGATCGGCGGCCTGCTGCCAGTCGACCCTGCGTGGCGGCGCCGGGAACCGGCGCGCCACGACCGACCACAGGCCTTCGGGCATGTATTTGAGCAGCAACACCATGGCAATGCCGAGCACGATGACCTCGTAGCTGCCGCTGGTGCCGATGAGCGCCGGCAGCGCGACCTGCAGGTAGTCGTCGAGCAGCTTGACCAGGCCAGCGCCGACCATGGCGCCCCAGACATGGCCCACGCCGCCGATCACCGCCATGAACAGGTATTCGATGCCCATCTTCAGGCCGAACGCGGACGGGTTGACGGTGCGCTGGAAATGCGCGAGCAGCCAGCCGGCCACCGACGCGAACAGCGCCGCGACCAGGAAGATCGTGACCTTGTAGCGGAAGGTGTTGATGCCCATGGCCTCGGCCATCTGCGAACCGCCCTTGAGGGATCGGATGGCGCGCCCGGGCCGCGAATCGAGCAGGTTCAGCAAGGCCATGGCGCCGGCGATCAGGATGGCCCAACACAACACGAAGAACAGGCGGCCCTGGCCGATGTCGATCGGGCCCACCGACAGGCTCTCGAGGCCCAGCAGTCCGTCGTACTTGCCCAGCGCATCGAGGTTGCCCATCAGGTAATACAAGGCCAGGCCCCAGGCGATGGTGGCCAGTGGCAGGTAGTGTCCCGACATGCGCAACGTGACGAAGCCGACGATGAGCGCGCTGATGGTCGTGAGCGCCAGGCCGACGAACAGGGTCAGCCAGGGCGACATGCCGGTGTTGAGCGTGAGCCAGGCGGTGGTGTAGGCGCCGATGCCGACAAACGCGGCCTGGCCGAACGAGGTCAGGCCACCGACACCGGTCAGCAGCACCAGGCCCATGCTGACCAGCGCATACAGGCCGATGTAGTTGAGTTGCGCGATCCAGAAGTCGGGCAGCGGCAACAGCGCCACCAGCGGGACTGCGGCGATCAGCAGCAACAAGAAGACTCTTTGACGGGTCATGTCATTTTTCTCCGGCGCTGCGCGCCAACCGCAGAGCATGAAAGGTCAAGCAGTCGTGGAGCAGGCCAGTCCAGGGGCCGCCGCGCACGGCCGCTCCGAAGCGGCCGGCCCGCCCCCCAGTGGGGCTGAGGCCCGCGGCTCCAAGCCTGCCTGCGCAGGCTTGGACGGGCCGAAGGGGCGCCTGCCTCTGGCAGCGCCACGTCTCGGCCGGTTTACACGAAGTGAAACCGGACAGACGGGGGGCGTCTTTCACTTCAGTGCCGCGAAGCCCTGCAGCAGGTCGGCCTGCAGGTCGCCGACATGCTCGAGCCCCACGGCCAGCCGCACCAGGCCCTGCCCGATGCCGGCCGACTGCCGCTGGGATTCGGTCAATCGGCCATGCGAGGTGCTGGCCGGATGCGACAGCAGAGATTTCACGTCGCCCAGGTTGGTGCACAGGCCGATGGTGCGCGTCGTGTCCAGCAACTGGAAGGCGCGCGCACGCGCCTGCTGTGCATCGGCGGCGCGCAGGTCGAACGACACCACGGCGCCGCCCTTGCCCGACTGCTGCGCCATCGCCAGCGCGTGTTGCGGGTGGCTCGCCAGGCCAGGGTAATACACACGCGAGACCTGTGGCTGCTGCTCCAGCCAGGCGGCCAGTTCCAGCGCACGCTGGCATTGCGCGTCCATGCGGATGCCCAGCGTCTCCATGCCCTTGAGCACCACCCAGGCGTTGAACGGCGACAGGGTCATGCCGGCGCTGCGCAGCACCGGCAGCAGCGACTCCTTGACCAGCTTTTCCGTGCCGCACAAGGCGCCGGCCATCACACGCCCTTGCCCGTCGAGGTACTTGGTGCCCGAATGCACGATCAGGTCGGCGCCGAGTTCGACCGGCCGCTGCAGCGCGGGCGTGCAGAAGCAGTTGTCGACCGCCAGCAAGGCCCCGGCGTTGTGGGCGATGTCGGCCAGCGCGCGGATGTCGCACAGGTCGGTCAGCGGGTTGGTTGGTGTCTCGGCGAACAGCAGCCGGGTGTTGGGCTGCACCGCCGCCTGCCACTGCGCCGTATCGGTCTGCGACACGAACGTGCTCTGCACGCCGAACTTGCCGAACTCGCTGCCGATCAGCTTGATCGTCGAGCCGAACATCGAATGCGAGCAGATGACGTGATCGCCGGCCTTGAGCAGGCCCATGCACATCAACAAGATGGCCGACATGCCGCTGGCGGTGGCAATGGCGGCCTCGGTGCCCTCGAGCGCGGCCAGCCGCAACTCCATGCTGGTCACGGTCGGATTGCCCAGCCGGCTGTAGGTATACCCTTCCTCCTCGCCGGCGAACCGGCGCGCCGCCGTTTCGGCGTCCGGCTGCACGTACCCGCTGGTCAGGTACAGGGCTTCGGCGTTTTCGCCGTACTGGCTGCGCGCAACCGCGGCGTGCACTGCCAGCGTGTCGCGGTGCAGGGTGTTGCCAGGACGTTCTTCTTCGGTCATCGGGCCACCGCCTTGCTTTTGGGGGCCACCGGGGCCTCGTCGCCATCGTCGTCGTCACCGCTGCCGGACTCGATGCGGCTGGCGCTCATGCGCGCGATGTCGGCTGCGGTGATGTCGCCCGTCACGTAGACACCGTCGAAACACGAGGCATCGAAACCGGTGATGGCCGGATTCAGGCCGCCTACCGCCTTCTTCATGGCCTCGACGTCCTGGTAGATCAGCGCGTCGCAGCCGATGATCTGCTGGATCTCGGCCACGCTGCGGTTGTGGGCCACCAGTTCCTCGGCCGTGGGCATGTCGATGCCGTACACGTTGGGATACCGCACCGGCGGCGCGGCGCTGGCCAGATAGACCTTGCGGGCACCGGCATCGCGGGCCATCTGCACGATCTCGCGGCTGGTCGTGCCGCGCACGATGGAGTCGTCCACCAGCAACACGTTGCGCCCCTTGAACTCGCTGCTGATCGCATTGAGCTTCTGGCGCACCGACTTCTTGCGCACCGCCTGCCCCGGCATGATGAAGGTGCGGCCGACGTAGCGGTTCTTGACGAAGGCTTCGCGGTACGGCAGGCCCAGCACCTGGGCCAGTTGTGCGGCGCTCGGCCGGCTCGATTCGGGAATCGGGATCACCACGTCGATCTCGTTCGGTGGCACGGTGGAGACGACCCGCTTGGCCAGCGTGGTGCCCAGGTTCAGCCGTGCCTGGTAGACCGAGATGCCGTCCATGGTGGAGTCGGGCCGGGCCAGGTAGACATATTCGAAGATGCAGGGGTTCAGGCGCACCTGTTCGGCGCATTGCTGCGCATGCAGCTTGCCGTTCAGGTCGATGAACACCGCCTCGCCCGGATCGATGTTGCGCACGAACTGGTGCGCCGTGCCTTCCATCACGACCGACTCGCTCGCCACCAGCATCGTGTCCTCGCCCTGCCCCAGGCACAAGGGCCGGATGCCGTACGGGTCGCGGAACGCCAGCACGCCGTGGCCGGCGATCACCGCGATGACGGCATACGAGCCGCGCACCCGGCGGTGCACGTTGCGCACCGCCGCGAACAGGTCGGACGGCTGCAGTGGCAGGCCCCGCGTGACGGTCTCGATCTCGTGCGCCAGCACGTTGAGCAGCACCTCGGAATCGCTCTCGGTGTTGATGTGCCGGTGGTCGGTCAGGAACAGCTCTGACTTGAGCGCCTGCGCATTGGTCAGGTTGCCGTTGTGCACCAGCACGATGCCGAACGGCGCGTTCACGTAGAACGGTTGCGCCTCCTCCTCGCTGTAGGCGTCGCCGGCGGTCGGGTAACGCACCTGCCCCAGTCCGCTGTTGCCCGGCAGGGCCCGCATGTTGCGGGTGCGGAACACGTCGCGCACCAGGCCCTTGGCCTTGTGGATGAAGAACTTCCGATCGAGCTGGGTCACGATGCCGGCGGCATCCTGGCCGCGGTGCTGCAACAGCAACAACGCATCGTAGATCAGCTGATTGACCGGAGCGCTACTGACAACACCAACTATTCCGCACATACATCCGTCCTGGTTGCTTGCATTGGTTTCGCCGGCGGCCAGGCCGGCCGGGCCTCGTCGGCCCGATGTTCATTCAGGGCAGATACCTGCCAAACTCGTGCGGCAGGACCGGCTTGAGGCCCTTGACCGTGGCCGAGGCCCATTGCCCTGCGACCGATTGCGTCCACCAGGCATCATGCTGCATCGGCGTCATGCCGACCAGCACGGCCGCCACCAGCATCAGGACCACGCCGCGCAACGCGCCAAAAATGGCCCCCAGCACCCGGTCGGCCGGGCGCAGACCCGCCACCTGGAACAGGCGGCTGATCAGCCAGGTGACCAGGGAGCCGGCAAACATCGCAATGATGAACACCACGACGAATCCGGCCGCGTACTGGATGGTCTCGGTGGCGCCGGCCATCGGCAACCACTGCGCAGCCACCGGCGCAAACCACTGCGCCAGGAAAAACGCGGCCACCCAGGTTCCCAGCGACAACACCTCGTAGACCAGGCCACGCCAGGCGCCGATCAGCAACGACAAGGCCAACACCACGAGAAATATCCAGTCCAGGGCAACCATCGGTACGGGCGCGGCGCTACAGGGTCAGGATGGCTGCGGTCAGCTTGAGCTTGCGAATCTTCTCGGCCGCCTTGTCGGCCTCCGCGCGGTCCGAGAACGGCCCCACCCGGACCCGGGTCCGGTCACCCTCGGACGTGCCCACGACCTGGGTGTAGGTCTTCAGGCCGGCGGCCTCGACGCGGCGTCGCACGTCACGCACCTTGGCGGCGTCGGCGAAGGCGCCGATCTGCACGACGAAACGTTCGTCGGACGCAGCCGCGGACTTGGCGGGCGCCTTGGGCGACTCGGCTGCCGCGGGCTTGGCCGGTGGCGCGGTCGCGGCGGTCTCGGCCGGCGCGCGGCCCTCGAGCAAGGCACGCGCCTTCTTGGCGTCGAGCGCGCGGATCTCGGGCACCTCGGCCGCGGCCTTGGGCACCGCGGGGGGCGTCGCGGTGGCAGTGGTGGGGGCGGGCGCAGTGGCCGGCGCGGGTGCGGGCGCCGGCGCGGGAGTCGCGGCGACGGCCGGGCGCGCGGGCGTCGGTGCGGGGGTGGTTTCCTGCGCCGGAGCGGCAGACTCGGCGGCCGGCGTGGCGGGCGGCAGCACCAGCGGCTTGACCTTGTTCCGGTCGACGATCTCGATCGGCAGATCGACCGGTATCGGACGCGGCTGGTTGTCGAAGATCAGCGGAAACCCGATCACCGCAGCCAGCACCAGCACCGCGGCACCGATGAGCCGGTGCATGGCGCGCCTGCGCACGGCCTCGACCGTGGGCGCCGGCTTTTGCTTCTTCTTGGAAGGCGCCGGCTGCTCATCGCGGCCCTTGCGGAACTTGAACAAAGCCATGAATGGGGGGGTCAGGGGTTCATGTGTCTGGCGGAAAGGCGCGGTACGCCGTCCTTCAACACGCCACCCACGGTGTGGAATGATCCAAAGACAACGATTCTATCAGCCGGGTCCGCAGCATCGACCGCCGCGCGCAGGGCCGACACCGGGTCCGCGAACGTTTGCGCCGCCGTGTCCTTGCGGGTGTTCTGCGCCTGCCAGCGCGACTGCAATTGCGCGGCCTTTTCGGCCCGCGCCAACGGCAGATCGGTGAAATACCAGCGGTCGATGATCGGGTTCAGGCGCTCGAACATCGGCGCCAGGTCCTTGTCGGCCATGGCGCCGAACACCGCATGGGTGGTGGGGAAAAACCCCATCGCATCGAGGTTCACCGCCAGCGCGGCCGCGGCATGGGCATTGTGCGCAACGTCGAGCACCAGCGTCGGTTCGCCGGGCACGATCTGGAACCGGCCCGGCAAGGCCACCAGCGCCAGCCCGTTGCGCACCGCCTGCGCCGTCACCGGCAGCTGTTCGCGC
The DNA here is from genome assembly GCA_027214345.1 of Comamonadaceae bacterium G21597-S1. Lineage (GTDB taxonomy): Bacteria > Pseudomonadota > Gammaproteobacteria > Burkholderiales > Burkholderiaceae_C > CAISIP01. Next base: position 140,986 of record JAPWHR010000001.1, on the reverse strand, counting down.
ATCGCGGTCAGCGCCGCCAGCACGCCGCTGGCGTTGAGCAGCTGGTTGGCGCCGCGCAACGCCGGATACGCCAGTCCGGCGTAACGCCGGCCCCGGCCGCTCCAGGCCCATTGCTGCTTGTCGCCGGAGAAATTGAAGTCCACGCCCAGGCGCCACAGGTCGGCGCCGATCTCCAGCGCATGGTCGAGCACGCTTTGCGGCGGCACCGGATCGCTGACGATGACCGGCCGCCCGGTGCGCATCACGCCGGCCTTCTCGCGGCCGATGCTCTCGCGGTCCGGGCCGAGGAACTCCATGTGGTCCAGGTCCACGCTGGTGATCACCGCGCAGTCGGCGTCGATGATGTTGACCGCGTCCAGCCGCCCGCCCAGCCCCACTTCCAGGATCACCACGTCCAGCATCGCACGCGCCATCACGTCCAGGATGGCCAGCGTCGAGAATTCGAAATAGGTCAGCGATACATCCGGCGACGCCTGGCACCGCGCGCGTTCGACGCGGGCAAAGGCCTCGATCAGCGGGTCGACGGCCACGGCTTCGCCCTGCAGCCGCAGCCGTTCCTCGAAATGGACCAGGTGCGGCGAGGTGTAGACGCCGGTGCGAAAACCGCTCTCGCCCAGGATGGCCTCGAGCATGGCGCAGGTCGAGCCCTTGCCGTTGGTGCCAGCGACGGTGATCACCGGGCAGGTGAAACGGATGCCCATGCGCTCGGCGACCAGGCGCACCCGGTCCAGGCCCATGTCGATGTTCTTCGGGTGCAGCCGCTCGCAGTGGTCGAGCCAGTCCGCGAGCGTCCGGAATCCGGCGGGATCGGGGGTCAATCAAAACTCCTGTGAGGCTGTGTTTGCATGGCAGGCGCATTGTCGCGCAGCCGATTGCGGCATGATGTGCGGATGAAAAACACCGCCATCACCGTATACGGCATTCGCAACTGCGACACCGTCAAGAAGGCGCGCCAGTGGCTGGACGACCACGGGCAACCCTATGTGTTCCACGACTTCAAGACCGAAGGCGTGCCGCCGGCGCTGCTCGACCACTGGATGGAGCAGGTCGGCTGGGAGACGCTGCTCAACCGCAAGGGCACGACCTGGCGCCGGCTCGACGAGGTCACGCGCGCATCCGTGGTGGACGCCGCGGGCGCACGCGCCGTCATGCTCGAGCACCCCAGCACCATCAAGCGCCCGGTCGTGGCCTGGGGCGGCCCGACCAACAAGGATGTCAGCGTCGGCTTCAAGGCCGAACTCTGGGAAACCCGGCTGGTCTGACGGTCAGGCGCGGCTCCCACGCCCATCGGCGTGGCCTAAAATCGCCGGTTGGCCCGGCCGCGGCATCCCCGCACCGGCCACCCGACGGGGGCGCAGCTGCGCCCCATTCCTTGCCCGATCACCGCAGACCCATGACCACCCCTGCCATCCACAACGTGTCCGTCACGACCCAGGCCAACGTGTATTTCGACGGCCGATGCGTCAGCCACAGCCTGAGCCTGCCCGACGGCACGAAGAAGTCGGTGGGCGTCGTGCTGCCGATGGAACAACGCTTCAACACAGCCCAGGCCGAGGTCATGGAGTGTGTCGCCGGCAGCTGCGAGTACCGCCTGGCCGGCAGCGACGAATGGCGCACGTCGCGTGCCGGCGAATCGTTCCAGGTCCCGGCAAACGCATATTTCGACATCCGCGTGACCGAGCCCTACCACTACATCTGCCACTACGGCTGACACAGGAAACCGACCCACCATGGCCACCATTCTCCAGAACCTGCCACTGCAACAGAAAGTCGGTATCGCCTTCTCCGGCGGCTTGGACACCAGCGCCGCGCTGCACTGGATGAAGATCAAGGGCGCGATCCCCTACGCATACACCGCCAACCTCGGGCAGCCCGACGAGCCGGACTACGACGAGATTCCGCGCAAGGCGCTGCAATACGGCGCCGAGAAGGCGCGGCTGATCGACTGCCGCGCCCAGCTGGCCCATGAAGGCATCGCGGCGTTGCAGGCCGGCGCCTTCCACGTCACCACCGCCGGCGTCACCTACTTCAACACCACGCCACTGGGCCGGGCCGTGACCGGCACCATGCTGGTGGCGGCGATGAAGGAGGACGACGTGCACATCTGGGGTGACGGCAGCACCTTCAAGGGCAACGACATCGAGCGTTTCTACCGCTACGGCCTGCTGACCAACCCCAGCCTGAAGATCTACAAGCCCTGGCTGGACCAGGCCTTCATCGACGAACTCGGCGGCCGCGCCGAAATGTCGGCCTTCATGACGAAAGCGGGCTTCGGCTACAAGATGTCGGCCGAGAAGGCCTACTCCACCGACTCCAACATGCTGGGCGCCACCCACGAGGCCAAGGACCTGGAGCACCTCAACAGCGGCATCCGGATCGTGCAGCCCATCATGGGCGTGGCGTTCTGGCGCGACGAGGTCGAGGTCAAGCGCGAGGAGGTCACGGTACGGTTCGAGGAAGGCCAGCCGGTCGCCCTCAACGGCGTGCATTACAGCGACCCGGTCGAACTGATTCTGGAGGCCAACCGCATCGGCGGGCGCCACGGCCTGGGCATGAGCGACCAGATCGAGAACCGCATCATCGAGGCCAAGAGCCGCGGCATCTACGAGGCCCCCGGCCTGGCGCTGCTGTTCATCGCCTACGAACGCCTGGTCACCGGCATCCACAACGAGGACACGATCGAACAATACCGCGACCACGGGCGCCGGCTCGGCCGCTTGCTCTACCAGGGCCGCTGGTTCGACCCGCAGGCCATCATGCTGCGCGAGACCGCCCAGCGCTGGGTCGCGCGCGCGATCACCGGCGAAGTCACGATCGAACTGCGCCGCGGCAACGACTATTCGCTGCTCAATACCGAGTCGCCCAACCTGACCTACCACCCGGACCGGCTGACGATGGAAAAAGGCGAATCCGTGTTCTCGCCGCAGGACCGCATCGGCCAGCTGACGATGCGCAACCTGGACATCGTCGACACCCGTGCCAAGCTGGGCATCTACACCCGGACCGGGTTGCTGAGCATGGGCGACGGTTACGGCGTGCCCCAGCTGGGCAACGACGACGACGACAACAACAGCCGCAAGTGAGGCCGGGCCCCGGTACCGGGGCGTCGCTCAGACGACGACCGGCTCGGGCTCGAGCTGGATGCCGAAACGCTCGTACACGCTGGTCTGGATCGCCCGGGCCAGCGTCATCACCTCGCCGCCGGTGGCGTCGCCCCGGTTCACCAGCACCAGCGCCTGGCGTTCGTACACCGCGGCATTGCCGACCGACTTGCCCTTCCAGCCGCAGGCGTCGATGAGCCAGCCGGCAGCCAGCTTGACCGCCCCGTTGTCCAGCGGGTAATGCACGATGCGCGGCTCGCGCTGGATGATGTCGTCGCACTGCTCGCGCGTCACCTGCGGGTTCTTGAAGAAGCTGCCGGCATTGCCCAGCACGGCCGGATCCGGCAACTTGGCGCTGCGGATCGCGCAGACCCAGTCGAAGATTTGCCGCGCGTCGGGTTGCGAAATGCCGGTCTCGAGCATCTTGCGTTCCAGGTCGGCGTATCCGAGCACCGGCTTCCAGGGTTTGGGCAGGAACAGCCGCACATGGGTGATCACGACACGGTCGCGCAGGCCGAAACCGGTCACCGCCGCGCCATCGGCACCCAGGGCCGCGCTCGCCGCGTCCGGCGCCGGGTGCTTGAACACGGAATCGCGGTAACCGAACCCGCACTGGGCGGCGTCCAGCGTGTAGCGTGCGCCGGTGACCAGGTCGGTGGCGTCGAGCGAATGGAAGCGGTCCTGCAATTCCAGGCCGTAGGCGCCGATGTTCTGCACCGGCGAGGCGCCCACCGTGCCCGGGATCATGGCCAGGTTCTCCAGCCCGGGGTAACCCTGGTCCAGGGTCCAGGCCACCAGCTCATGCCAGTTCTCGCCCGCGCCGACCTCGATCACGGTGCCCTTGTCAGTCTCCTGCACCACCCGCCGGCCCATGACCTCGACCTTGAGCACCAGCGGCCGGACGTCGCCGGTCAGCACGATGTTGCTGCCGCCGCCCAGGATGAACCGGGGTTCGGCCGCCAGCTCCGGGTTGGCCAGCACCTGCTCGAGCACATCCACCCCCGTCACGCGCACCAGCGAAAAGGCCTTCGCCACGATGTGAAACGTGTTGTAGGGTTGGAGCGGGACGTTTTTCTCGACTAACATGACAGGATTGTCGCATCGGGTTCCGATGCGACCGCATTAGAAACTGGTGGAACCATGCCCTCATTCGACACAGTCTGCGAGGCCGATCTCGTGGAAGTCCGCAACGCGGTGGACAACACCGTCAAGGAAATCAGCACCCGGTTCGATTTCAAGGGAACCTCGGCCGCGATCGAACTCAAGGAAAAAGACATCACGCTGATCGGCGACGCCGAATTCCAGCTCGGCCAGATCGAGGACGTGCTGCGCAACAAGATGACCAAACGCGGCGTCGACGTGCGTTTCCTCGACCGCGGCGACGTGCAGAAAATGGGCGGCGACAAGGTCAAGCAGGTGATCAAGGTGCGCAACGGCATCGAGACCGAGGTGTCCAAGAAAATCCAGCGCATGATCAAGGACAGCAAGCTCAAGCTGCAGGCCGCGATCCAGGGCGATGCGGTGCGCATCACCGGCGCCAAGCGCGACGACCTGCAGGCCGCGATGGCGCTGATCCGCAAGGACATCCCCGACCTGCCGCTGAGTTTCAACAACTTCCGCGACTGACCCGCCAGCGCGCGCCATGCTCCACCGCCCACGCCGCCGCTGCAGCGTCCTAGCGACGCTGGCGCTGCTTGCCGCGGCCGGTGTCATGGTCGCTGCGCCGGCGCAGGCGCAGGACGTCAACCTCTCGGGCATGCTGGGCAACAAGGCGCTGCTGGTCGTCGACGGCAGCGACCCCAAGCTGGTGGCGCCGGGCGAATCCTTCCGCGGCGTGCGGGTGCTGTCCACCCAGGGTCAGAGCGCGGTGATCGAGGTCGGCGGACAACGCCAGAGCCTGCGCATCGGCGCCGCGCCGGTCAGCGTCGGGCAGCCGGTGGCGCAATCGAGTGGCGCCCGCATCGTGTTGTCGGCCGATTCGGGCGGCCACTTCGTGACCCAGGGCCTGCTCAACGCCAGGCCGGTGCAGTTCATGGTCGACACCGGTGCGACGACCGTCGGCGTCAGCGTCTCCGACGCCGATCGTATCGGGCTCAAGTACAAGCATGGCCAGGCGGTCCAGGTCGCCACCGCCAACGGCATCGTGCCGGGATGGAAGATTCGGCTGTCCTCGGTGCGCATGAACGACGTGGAGGTGCGCGACATCGACGCCGTGGTCACGCCCATTGCCATGCCCTTCGTGCTGCTGGGCAACAGCTTCCTGGCCCGCTTCCAGATGACGCGCAACAACGAACAGATGGTGCTGGAGAAACGCTACTGATGCGCTGCCACGTCCTTTGCACCCACCGGCACGCCGCACCGTGACCCTCAACGTCGAAACCGAAACCGAATACGAGGACTTGCTCGGCTTGTGGTCCGACCTCGAGGCCGGCCTGGGCATCGTGCTGGGCCATTCGTCCAGCGTGCAGGAATTCGAGCTGCGGGTGAGGCAATACGACCGCTGGATGCAGACGCTGCTCGAGCGTGACACCGACGTCGGCCTGTACCTGCTGTTCCAGCTGGCGACCAATTCGCCGGTCGGCTACAGCGCCTCGCACGCGCTGGTGTGCGCGGTGCTGGCCCACCTGATCGGCGCCGAACTCGGCCTGCCGCAGGACGAACGCGACTCCATGGTGCATGCCACGCTGACGATGAACATCGGCATGACCGCGTTGCAGGACGAACTTGCCGGCCAGCTCGAGCGTCCCACACCCGACCAGCAGGCCGGCATCGACGCGCACTCGGCGCTGGGCCGCGACATTCTGTCCGCGCTCGGCATCCGGGACCCCCTGTGGCTGGACATCGTGGCCCACCACCACCACGAGATCGCCGACAACAAACCCCTGGCCACGCTGACGCCGGTCGAACGCCTCGCGCGCATCGTGCGCACTGTGGACCGTTACGGCGCCATGATCAGCCCGCGCAAGTCACGGGCCGGGCGCAGCGCCACCGACTCGGTGCGCTCCATCATCAACGACGCCGGCGAACAGGGCGACGAGATCGGCCATGCGCTGGTGCGTGCCGTCGGCCTGTGCCCTCCGGGAACCTTCGTGCGGCTCGACAACGACGAGGTCGCGGTCGTGATGCGGCGTTCGCGCAAGCCCAACCATCCCCACGTGGCCATCGTGCTCAACGAGGAAGGCCTGATGGTCGGCCAGCCACGCCTGCACCGCACGGCGCACGGCAGCCCGCAGATCCGCGCGGCACTGGCCACCGCGCTGGTGCGGGTGCGACTCAACCACCACCTCATCCTGCGCCTGGGCGCCTACGCGGCCCAGCAGGCATGAAGTAGACGCCCCCCGTCTGGCCGGCTTCACTTCGTGTAAGCCGGCCGAACCCCCCACTGGGGGGCGCCCCCTACGGCCTGGCAAAGCCAGTTCCGTGGGGGGCCTGAATGTGAGGAGGCTGCCGTCAGGCCTTCTTCGCGCCCAGCTTCGACTCGGTGCCCTTGAACAGGCGGTTGATGTTGGCCGCGTGGCGCCAGGCCAGCAGCAGGGCCATCACCACCATGGCCAGCAGCAGGCTCTTGTCCAGGTACCAGGCCACGCCGTCGCCGAAGATGTAATACACCGGCGCGAACACCGCCGCCACCAGCGAGGCCAGCGACGAATACCGGAAGAACACGGCGATCACCAGCCAGCTGGCGGCCGCCGCCAGGCCGAGGATCCAGTTGAAACCCAGCAACACGCCGAGCGCCGTAGCCACGCCCTTGCCACCCTGGAACCGGAAGAACACCGGGAACAGGTGCCCCAGGAAGGCCGCCAGCCCGGCCATCGCCATCGTGCCCTCGAGCATGCCGTACGGCTTGCCGTACCAGGCGATCAGCGCCACCGGCAACCAGCCCTTGGCGCCATCGAGCAGCAGGGTCACCACGGCGGCCGGCTTGCTGCCCGAGCGCAACACGTTGGTGGCACCCGGGTTCTTGCTGCCATAGGTGCGCGGGTCGTTCAGCCCCATCAGGCGGCTCACGATCACGGCAAACGACAAGGAGCCGACCAGGTAGGCGGCAAGCACCGCCAGCACGGGCCACAAGGGGTTGGAAGCGTCCATCAGTCAATGTCTCCGCAGCACCCGGGTCGGCGCCGTTCTGGCGTCATTCTGCCAGCGCGCACGATACCGGCCTGGCGCCGAGCAGGCGCACGCACACCTCGGGCGCCAGGCCGACCAGGAAACCCCGGCGCCCGCCGTTGATCAGGATGCGCGGCAACTCCAGGATGGTCTGCTCGATGTACACCGGCATCTGCTTGCGCGTGCCGAACGGCGAGGTGCCACCCACCAGGTAACCGCTGTGCCGGTTCGCCACGTCGACCGCGCAGGGTTCGACCGACTTGCAACCGATCTGCCGCGCCAGGTTGCGCGTGCTGACCTTGCGGTTGCCGTGCATCAGCACCAGCAACGGCCGGGCCCGTTCGTCCTGCATCACCAGCGTCTTGACCACGGCGTACGGATCCTCGCCCAGCACCTCGGCGCTGTGCTGGGCCCCGCCGTGTTCGAGGTATTCGTAGGGATGCTCGGTGAACGCCACGCCGTGCGCACGCAGCAGCGCGGTGGCCGGCGTCTCGCTGACGTGCGCCTTCTTCGCCATCACTGGGCCGGGTCGCGCAGCTCCCACCGGATGGCATCGATCGCGGCCAGCAGCTCGGGCGACAGGACCGTACCCCAGGCATCCAGGCATTCGTCGAGTTGGGCCACGCTGGTGACGCCGATGATGGTGCTGGCCACCCGCCAGTTGGTGTAGCAAAAGGCCAGCGCCAGCTGCGTCGGGCTCAGGCCGTGTTCGCGTGCCAGCGCGTTGTAGCGTCGGGCACCGGCCAGCGATTCCGGCCGTCCCCAGCGCTGCTTGCGCACCGACTCGTAACTGGAAATACGCGCACCCTTGGGCGCATCGGGCCCTTCGGTGCCGCTGGCATCGTATTTGCCGGTCAACAGGCCGAACCCCAGTGGCGAATACGCCAGTAGCGACACGCCCAGCCGGTGGCAGGTCTCGTCAAGGCCGTTGTCGTAGCTGCGGTTGACCAGGCAATACGGGTTCTGGATCGACACCACGCGCGACAGGCCGTGTTGCTCGGCCAACCGCACGAACTCGTGCACGCCGTACGGCGTCTCGTTGGACAGGCCGATATGGCGCAGCTTGCCGGCCCGGACCAGCCCGGACAGGGCCTCGAGCTGTTCGTGCAGCGTCGTGGCGGAGCGCTCCTTGGCGGGGTCGTAATACATCGATCCGAACGACGGCACATGGCGCTCGGGCCAATGGATCTGGTACAGGTCGATGACGTCGGTCTGCAGCCGCTGCAGGCTGTTGTCGCAGGAGCGGCGGATGTCGTCCGGTGTCATGCCCGGGCCCTCGCGCACCCAGTCCATGCCGCGCGAGGGGCCGGCCACCTTGGAGGCGATCACCAGCTTGTTGCGCAGGCCCGGACGCGCCTGGAGCCAGCGGCCGATGATGGCCTCGGTCGCACCATAGGTCGCCGCGCGCGTGGGCACCGAATACATCTCGGCGGTGTCCAGGAAATCGATACCGCGCTCGTAGGCACGGTCCATGATGGCGAAAGCGTCGGCCTCGGACACCTGTTCGCCGAAGGTCATCGTGCCCAGGCAGATGGGCGTGACATGCAGGTCGCTGTGACCAAGCTGGACTTTATTCATCGGATCCCCATTCATCGTATGAATGCCGAGTTTAGACGCCCGTTCCCGACACCGCTCGCTGCTGTGCCCGTTCCTCCTCCTGCAGCCGCAACACCCGCCGCTGCACCTTGCCCGTGGTGGTCATCGGCAGCTCGGTGACGAATTCGATCTCCTTGGGGTATTCGTAGGGCGCGAGCTTGCCGCGCACATGGGCCTGTAGCTGGGCGATCAGGCGGTCGTCAACGTCCGGGCCCGGCTGCGCCCGGCGCTGCGCGGCGGCGTCCGGCGCCAGCACCACGTAGGCCTTGACCAGCGCGCCGCGCGCCGGATCGGGCTTGGGCACGACGGCGGCATTGAGCACCGCCGGATGCTTGACCAGGCAGTTCTCGATCTCGCCCGGCCCGATGCGGTAGCCGGCGGCCTTGAACACGTCGTCGGCGCGGCCCTGGTACCAGAGGTAGCCGTCGGCGTCGCGCGTGGCCAGGTCGCCGGTGCGGCACCAGTCGCCGGTGAACCGGGCCGCGGTGGCGGCCGGGTTTTTCCAGTAACCCATGAAAAACACCGGGTCCGGCTTGCCATGCACGTCGTAGCGGTTCACCGCCACGTCGCCCGGCACGCCGACCGGGCACTCGTTGCCGTCCTCGTCGATGACCATGACCCGGTGGCCGGGGTACCCTTTGCCCATGCTGCCGGGCTTGGCGGGCCAGCCGACGCCGCCGGCGCGCTGGTCGTTCATGGTGCAGTTGCCGACGATGTAGTTGATCTCGGTCTGGCCGAACATCTCATTGACGACGACGCCGAGCCGCTCGCGGCAATAGTCGAACACCGCATCGCCGACCGCTTCGCCGGCGCTCATGATGGCCTGCAGTTGCAGGCGGAACTGCTGCTTCGGCTCGGGACAGGCCTTCATCATGGCCTTGAGCGCGGTCGGAAAGATGAAGCTGTGCGTCACCGCGTGGCGCTCCATCAGCTCGAAGGCGGCCTGCGGGCTGAAGCGGCCGTTCCAGGCCACGATGGGCCGGCCGAAATACAGCGTGGGCAACAAGGCGTCCATCAGGCCGCCGGTCCAGGCCCAGTCGGCCGGCGACCAGAACACCGCGTTCGAGTCCGAGCCCGGATGCAGCGGGTCGAAGCCGAACCAGTTCTGGCTGCACACGAAACCGCTGAGGTTGCCGATCAGGCCGCGGTGCGCGATCAGCGCGCCCTTGGGTTGCCCGGTGGTGCCGCTGGTATAGATCAGCACCGCGGCCTCGTCGGCCCGGGTGTCGCAGGGCGTGAAACGGTCCGACTCCTGCGCGAGCACGGCCTCGTAGCCGGGGTTGCGGTCGCCGGCACGGTCGCCGACCCGGATCACGCTGCGCAGCAACGGGCAGTTCTCGCGCACCGACTCCAGCGCCTCGATGGCCACGGCGTCGCAGATCGCGACTACCGCCTCGCTGTCGTGCAGGCGGAACTCCAGCGCCTCGGGGCCGAACAGCATCGACAACGGCATCGCGACCGCGCCGAGCTGCAGCACCGCCATGTAGGCCACCGCGGTCTCGAAGCGCTGCGGCAACACGATGGCGACCCGGTCGCCCCGCTCCACGCCCAGCACCGCCAGCGCGTTGGACAGCCGGTTGGCCGCCTGCTGCAGCTGCGCGTACGACCAGCTCACCGGAGTCAGCCCGGTGCCGTCGGCCACCACCGCGACCCGGCTGGCGGCGTCGCCCCGGCCCGCCCAGCGGCCGCAGCAGGCCTGCGCCATGTTGAAACGCTCCGGCACATGCCAGCCGAATCCGCCATGCATGGCGGCGTAATGGTCGTGCGCCAGCGCTGCCGGCGCCTTGTCCTTCAGTTGACTGCGTGCCACGCCTTGTCTCCTTATGATCGCCGTAATGTACCAAGTCAAACGACCTTCGCGCTGCGTGCGCGTGCCCATCCGCGGCCTGCCCTACAACGTGCGCTGCTGGGGTGAACCCGTGCCCGGCCAGGCTCCGCTGGTGCTGCTGCACGGCTGGATGGACGTGGCCGCCTCGTTCCAGTTCGTCGTCGACGCCTTGTCCGACACCTTCGTGCGGGAGCGTTTCATCATCGCACCGGACTGGCGCGGGTATGGCGACACCGACGGCGGCGGCGTCGACAACTACTGGTTCCCCGACTACATCGCCGACCTGGAATTCCTGGTCGACCACTTCTCGCCCGAGACGCCGATCGACCTGGTCGGCCACAGCCTGGGCGGCAACGTGGCGATGTTCTATGCCGGCATCCGGCCCGAACGGGTGCGCCGCCTGGTCAACCTCGAGGGATTCGGCGGCCCCCCCACCGAACCGGCGCAGGCCCCCGGCCGGTATGCCGACTGGCTGGACCAGTTGAAGAAGTTCCGCCGCGGCGAACTGGCGCTGCGGCCCTACGACACCGTGGACGGCGTGGCGCGGCGCCTGGCCAAGACCAACCCGCGGCTGGCGCGCGACCCGGCCGGACGCGACAAGGCCGAATGGCTTGCCGGCCACTGGGCGCGCGAGAACGCCCAGGGGCAGTGGGAGATCCTGGGCGACCCGGCGCACAAGATCATCAACGCCCAGCTGCTGCGCGTGGACGAGTTGCTCGAGATCTACAAGCGCATCACGATGCCGCTGCTGGCCGTGGAAGCGTCGGACGACGCCATGTGGCAATGGTGGAGGGGCCGCTTCACCCGCGAGCAGTACCACGAGCGGCTGCAGTCGGTGCCCGACTGCCGGATCGCGGTCGTCGACGATGCCGGCCACATGCTGCACCACGACCAGCCCGGGCAACTGGCCGCCTTGCTGGAGCCGTTTCTGGGCGGCTGATGGGGCGTGAGAAAATGCCCGGTTGTTTCGACATTCTTCCTACCAGGACACGCACCATGGACGCAGTACACATCAACCAGATCGGCAGCCAACTCGAGGACCTGTCGGAGCGCACCCAAGAGTTACGGGGGTATCTTTGACTACGATGCCAAAGCCGAACGCCTGAGGACGGTCAACGCCTCGCTGGAAGACCCCGCGGTCTGGAACGACCCCAAGAAAGCCCAGGAACTCGGGCGCGAAAAAAAATCGCTCGACTCCGTCGTGTTGTCGCTGGGCCGGCTCACGACCGAGCTGGCCGACAACTCCGAGCTCTACGACATGAGCAAGGACGAGGGTGACGAGGACAGCCTGCTGCAGATCGAGCGCGACACCGCCAAGCTTGCGGCGGAAATCGAGAAACTCGAGTTCCTGCGCATGTTCAACAAGCCGGCCGACCCGCTGAACTGCTTCATCGACATCCAGGCCGGCGCCGGCGGCACCGAGGCCTGCGACTGGGCCAGCATGCTGCTGCGCCAGTACCTGCGCTACGCCGAACGCAAGGGCTTCTCGACCACCATCGAGGACGAATCCCCCGGCGACACCGCCGGCATCAAGGGCGCGACGATCAAGGTCGAGGGCGAATACGCCTTCGGATTGCTGCGCACCGAGACCGGCGTGCATCGGCTGGTGCGCAAGTCGCCATTCGACTCCTCGGGCGGGCGCCACACCAGTTTTGCCAGCGTGTTCGTCTACCCGGAGATCGACGACTCGATCGAGATCGAGATCAATCCGGCCGACGTGCGCACCGACACCTACCGCGCCAGCGGCGCCGGCGGCCAGCACATCAACAAGACCGATTCGGCGGTGCGGCTCACGCACATCCCCACCGGCATCGTCGTGCAGTGCCAGGACGGCCGCAGCCAGCACAGCAACCGCGACGTGGCCTGGAAGCGGCTGCGCTCCAAGCTGTACGACCATGAGTTGCGCAAGCAGCAGGAGGAGCAGCAAAAGCTCGAGGACACCAAGACCGACGTCGGCTGGGGCCACCAGATCCGCAGCTACGTGCTGGACAACAGCCGCATCAAGGACCTGCGCACCAACGTCGAGGTCTCGGCCACGCAGAAGGTGCTCGACGGCGACCTGGACGTGTTCATCGAAGCGTCGCTCAAGCAGGGCGTGTGATGGCACGGGTGCAAGGCCTGATCTTCGACATGGACGGCACCATGATCGATTCGATGCCCTACCATGCCAGGAGCTGGGTGGCGTTCGCCAACCGGCACGGCATCGACATCGACGTGGCCGAGTTGCTGCGCCGCACCACCGGACGCACCGGCGCCGAATGCATGGAGCAGCTGTTCGGCCGCATCATGGAGCCGCAGGAGTGCTGGGCGCTGATCCACCAGAAGGAAGAGATCTACCGCGAGCTGTTCGCGCCGGTGTTTGCCGAGGTGGCGGGATTCAAGGCGTTTTTCGCCGAGGCCCACCGGCGCGGGCTGCGCCTGGGCGTGGGCACGGCCGGCGACAAGCACAACATCGCGTTTGCGATGCGGCACCTGCAGATGGACCCGCTGCCCCACGCCCTGGTGGGCGGTGACGAAGGCCTGCCGGGCAAACCCGAACCGGCGATCTTTCTCGAGGCCGCCCGGCGCATCGGCGCCGACCCGCAGGCCTGCATCGTGTTCGAGGACGCACCTTTCGGCATCGAGGCGGCCCGTCGCGCCGGCATGCGGGCGGTGGCGGTGTGCACCAGCCACCGCGCCGAAGAACTCGCCGGCGATCATGTCATCGCGCATATCGCCAGCTACCACGACCTGATGAAAAGCCACTTTCTGGAGACATTGCATGCCTGATACCCCCGAACAACAAGGCGCGGCAGTGAGCGTGCAGCGTGCCGACTACACCGCGCCCGCATTCTGGATCGACACCGTCGACCTGACCTTCGACCTCGACCCGGCCAAGACCCGGGTGCTCAACAAGATGCGGCTGCGCCGCAACCCCGACGTGCCGGTGCAGCCGCTGCGCCTGGACGGCGAGGAGCTCAACCTGTCGCGGGTGCTGGTCAACGGTGCCAGCGCCTCGTTCAAGATCGACGGCGGCAAGCTGGTGCTGGACAACCTGCCCGCGGCCGAGGCCGGCGCCTTCGAGCTCGAGATCTTCACCACCTGCGCGCCGGCCAAGAACACCAAGCTGATGGGGCTGTACGTCAGCAACAACTCGTTCTTCACCCAGTGCGAGGCCGAGGGCTTCCGGCGCATCACGTATTTCCTGGACCGCCCGGACGTGATGGCCACCTACACCGTGACGCTGCGCGCCAACAAGGCCGCCTACCCGGTGCTGCTGTCCAACGGCAACCTCGAAGCCAGTGGCGACCTGACGGGCGACGGCAACGCCGGCCGGCATTTCGCACGCTGGGTGGACCCGCACCGCAAGCCGTGTTACCTGTTCGCGCTGGTGGCTGGCCAGCTGGAGTCGCGCCAGCAACGCATTGTCTCGCGCGCCGGCAAGGAACACCTGCTGGAGATCTACGTGCGCCGCGGCGACCTGGGCAAGACCGACCATGCGATGGAATCCCTGATTGCCTCCATCGTCTGGGACGAGGCGCGCTTCGGACTGCCGCTGGACCTGGAACGTTTCATGATCGTCGCCACCAGCGACTTCAACATGGGCGCGATGGAGAACAAGGGCCTGAACATCTTCAACACGAAATACGTGCTGGCGACCCAGGCCACGGCCACCGACACCGATTTCTCGGGCATCGAGTCGGTCGTCGGCCACGAGTATTTCCACAACTGGACCGGCAATCGCGTGACCTGCCGCGACTGGTTCCAGCTCAGCCTCAAGGAAGGCCTGACGGTGTTCCGCGACCAGGAGTTCTCGCAGGACCTGTGCGCCGACGCGTCGGCCCGCGCCGTCAAGCGCATCGACGACGTGCGCGTATTGCGCACCGCGCAGTTCCCCGAGGACGCGGGCCCGATGGCGCACCCGGTGCGGCCCGACAGCTATGTCGAGATCAACAACTTCTACACCGTCACCGTCTACGAAAAAGGCGCCGAGGTCGTGCGCATGATGCAGACCCTGGTCGGGCGCGCCGGCTTCGCCCGGGGCATGCAGCTGTATTTCGAGCGCCACGACGGCCAGGCCGTGACCTGCGACGACTTCGCCCAGGCCCAGGCCGATGCCAACCCCGCGTCCGACCTGGCCCGCTTGCTGCCGCAGTTCAAGTGCTGGTACAGCCAGGCCGGCACGCCACACGTCAAGGCGGTCGGCCGGTACGACGCCGACGCCGGCAGCTACACGCTCACGTTCACGCAAAACTGCAAGCCCACGCCCGGCCAGGGCGACAAGCAGCCGTTCGTGATCCCGCTCGCACTCGGACTCGTCGGCCCGCAGGGCGACGACCTGCCGCTGCAGCTGGCCGACGAAGCGGCGCCGACCATGGTGCCGCGCACCCTGGTGCTCAGCGAGGCCGAGCAGTCCTTCACCTTCGTCAACGTCTCGGCAGAACCGGTGCCGTCCATCCTGCGCGGCTTCAGCGCGCCGGTGGTGCTGGAGTTCGACTACAGCGATGCGCAGCTGCTGCATCTGCTGGCCCACGACAGCGACCCGTTCAACCGCTGGGAAGCCGGCCAGCGCCTGGCCATGCGCTGCGCGCTGGCCGCGCTCGCGCAACCGGCCGACGGGCCGGCCGTCGCCGACGTGTTGACGCCACAATACCTGGACGCGATGCGCGGCATCCTGCGCCACGACAGCCTGGACGCGGCCTTCAAGGAGCTGGCGCTGACGCTGCCGTCCGAGGGCTACATCGCCGACCAGCTCGCGGTGGTCGACCCGCAGCAGATCCACGTGGTGCGCGAGTCGATGCGGCTGCAGCTGGCCACGGCGCTGGCCGACGACTGGCAACAGGCCTGGGAGGCCAACCGCGACACCGGCGCCTACCGCCCCGACCCGCTGTCCAGCGGCAGGCGTGCGCTGGCCGGCATGGCCTTGTCGATGTTGTGCCTGGGCGCGGACAACGACAGGTGGCCCGGCAAGGCCTTCGAGCGCTTCAAGCAGGCCGGCAACATGACCGACCGCCTGCACGCCCTGTCGGCGCTGGTGGGTTGTGCACATCCGCTGGCGGGCGAGGCCTTGAGCCGTTTCCACGCCATGTTCAAGGGCGACGAGCTGGTGCTCGACAAGTGGTTCTCCTTGCAGGCCGGCGCCAGCGACCGCGACGGCCACATCCTGCCGCTGGTGACCCGGCTGATGTCCCACCCCGACTTCCACCTGAAGAACCCGAACCGGGCGCGCAGCCTGCTGTTCGCGTATTGCAATGGCAACGCCGCCGCGTTCCACCGCAAGGATGCGGCGGGTTACCAGTTCTGGAGTGTGCGCGTGCTCGAGATCGACGCCTTCAACCCGCAGCTGGCCGCCCGGCTGGCGCGCGCGCTGGACCGCTGGAGCCGCCTGGCCGAACCCTACCGCAGCGCGGCCCGCGAGGCCATCGCCAAGGTGGCTGCCAAACCCGACTTGAGCAACGACGTGCGCGAGGTGGTCAGCCGCGCGCTGGCCGACTGAAGACTGAAGACACGCACAACACCATGGCAACGAACAACAAGATCTCCCTGACGCGTTACCTGGTCGAACACCAGCGCGTGCACAACCTGATCCCGTCCGACCTGCGGCTGCTGCTCGAGGTCGTCGCGCGTGCCTGCAAGGGCATCAGCCAGGCCGTCAACAAGGGGGCGCTGGGCGGCGTGCTCGGCGCGGCCAAGACCGAGAACGTGCAGGGCGAGATCCAGAAGCAGCTCGACATCATCGCCAACGAGGTGTTGATCGAGGCCAACGAATGGGGCGGCCACCTCGCGGCCATGGCCAGCGAGGAGATGGAAGGCATCTACGTCGTGCCGCACCGGTATCCCCAGGGCGAATACCTGCTGCTGTTCGACCCGCTCGACGGCTCGAGCAACGTCGACGTCAACGTCAGCATCGGCACCATCTTCAGCGTGTTGCGCAAGCCCGAGAACAACGGCGCGGGCGTGTCCGAGGCCGACTTCCTGCAACCCGGCAACAAGCAGGTGGCGGCCGGTTATTGCATCTACGGCCCGCAGACCACGCTGGTGCTGACCGTCGGTGACGGCGTGGCCATGTTCACGCTCGACCGCGAACAGGGCTCCTTCGTGCTCACCCAGGAGCGGCTCACCGTGCCGGCCGACACCAAGGAATTCGCGATCAACATGAGCAACATGCGGCACTGGGACGCGCCGGTGAAGCGCTACATCGACGAATGCCTGCAAGGCACGGAAGGCCCGCGCGGCAAGGACTTCAACATGCGCTGGATCGCCAGCATGGTGGCCGACGTGCACCGCATCCTCACGCGCGGCGGCATCTTCCTGTACCCCTGGGACAAGCGCGAACCCGGCAAACCCGGCAAGCTGCGCCTGATGTACGAGGCCAACCCCATGGGCTGGCTGGTCGAACAGGCCGGCGGCGCCGCGAACACTGGAACGCAGCGCATCATGGACGTGTTGCCCACCCAATTGCACCAGCGCGTGAGCGTCATCCTGGGCAGCAAGAACGAAGTCGAACACGTCGTTGCGCTGCATGCGGCCGCCGCCACCACCGACGCCGAACCGGCGACCCGCGCTGGCTGACGCAGACCCCACGCCGCAAGCACCACCACCGCCGCCACAGCCGATGGCGGTGGTCGCGACGACCGTCACCACCGATCGCGGCAGCGCCTGGATGCGGCGCCTGCTCGGCCTGTTCGGCTGGCGCGTGTGTTACCACGGCACGCCGCCGGGCTGCGGCGTCATCGTGGCCTACCCGCACACGTCGAACTGGGACTTCGTCGTCGGCATCATCGCCAAATGGTCCATCGGCATCCCGGTGGCCTTCCTGGGCAAGGACAGCCTGTTCCGCGCGCCGGTGCTGGGCCGCTTCATGCGCTGGTGCGGCG
The DNA here is from genome assembly GCA_027214345.1 of Comamonadaceae bacterium G21597-S1. Classification (GTDB taxonomy): domain Bacteria; phylum Pseudomonadota; class Gammaproteobacteria; order Burkholderiales; family Burkholderiaceae_C; genus CAISIP01. The sequence continues at coordinate 123,497 of JAPWHR010000001.1, read as the reverse complement.
GCATCCCGGTGCGGCGCGACAGCGCCAACGGCGTCATCGCCGACATGGCCCGCCGCCTGCAGTCGGAAACGGAGCGCGGCGCGCGCTGGTGGCTGGTCATCGCCCCCGAAGGCACGCGCAAGGCCGGCGACGGCTGGCGCTCGGGCTTCTACCACATCGCCTGCGCCGCCCGCGTGCCGATCGGCCTGGCGTATTTCAACTTCCAGCGGCGCGAGATCGGCGTCACCACCTTCCTGATGCCCAGCGGCGACCTGCACGCCGACCTGCGGCAGATCGAACGCTGGTATGCCGAACACGCGGTGGGCCGGTACCCGGCGCTGGCGGCACCGGTACGGGTCCCGGCGCGGCGCTGAGACGGCCACCAAGTGCGGTGCCCGCCGTCGTAGCCACGGCGGGCCTGGCGCATGCCGTACGATCACGCTTCCCACGAGCCAACGCCTGCCTTGCGGCCAGGCCTCCATCGCCATGCGGATTCTTCTGGTCGAGGACGACGCCATACTGGCCGACGCGCTGTCGCGCGCGCTGGGGCAGTCCGCCTATGCGGTGGACGTGGCCAGCGACGGCGCGCAGGCCGACCACGCGCTGGCGCTGGACATCTACGACCTGGCCATCCTCGACATCGGCCTGCCCGGACTGAGCGGCCTGGACCTGCTGCGCCGCCTGCGCGCGCGCAAGTCGGCGTTGCCGGTGCTGATGCTCACCGCCTTCGACACGCTGGCCGACCGGGTACGCGGCCTGGACCTGGGCGCAGATGACTACCTGGCCAAGCCCTTCGACCTGCCCGAGCTCGAGGCGCGCGTGCGCGCGCTGATCCGGCGCGCCAGCAGCAACCCGACGCCGTCGCTGATGCACGGAAAACTGCGCCTGGACACTGCGGGCCGGCGCGTCTACTACGACGAGCAGCCGGTGGACCTGTCGGCGCGCGAGTTCGCGGTGCTCGAGCTGCTGCTGCTGCGCGAGGGGCGCGTCGTGAGCAAGGAACACATGGTCAACCACCTGTACGGCTGGGGCGACGAGGTCGGCGCCAACGCCATCGAGGTCTACATCTACCGCATCCGCAAGAAACTCGAAGGCCGTGGCTTCGAGATCCGCACCGTGCGCGGCATGGGCTACCTGCTGGAGCGCGACGGTGGCCCGGGCTGAACCGCGGCTGCAGACCCAGCTGCTGGGCTGGCTGCTGCTGCCCCTGATGGCGCTGATGGTCGTCGACACCGCGGCCAGCTACTGGGCTGCGCTGCATTTCTCGAACCGCGCCCACGACCGCTCGCTGCAGGAGATCGCACGCGAGGTGGCGCTGCATGTCAAGGCCAACGGCGCCGGACCCATGGTCGACATGACGCCGGCGGTGGAGCGGGTGCTGCTGGTCGACCAGGACGACCGGCTGTTCTACAGCGTGACGCGGCGCGACGGCGTGCTGATCGGCGGCGATGCCGCACTGGCCGCGCCGGGGCCCGCCACGGAGACGATCACGCCGGCCGCGCGGTTCGGCGACGCCATTTTGCACGGCGAGCCGGTGCGGCAGGTCGCGCTCTGGTTGCCGTACGACACGGCCGCGACCGCCGACCCGGTACTGGTGCAGGTGGCCGAGACGCGCAACCGGCGCCAGCGGCTGGCGCTGGAGATCCTGGCCAGCATCGTGCTGCCGCAGCTGCTGCTGATCGTGCTGGCCGGCGCCGTGGTGTATGTCGGTGTCTCGCGCGGCCTGCTGCCGCTCAAGCGGCTGCGTACCGCGGTATCGAGCCGCTCGCACGTGGACCTGAGCCCGATCGAGCTCGACCGGGTGCCGGGCGAGGTCCGGCCATTGGTGGATGACATCAATGCGCTGATGCTGCGCCTGGGCCAGACGCTGGACGTGCAGAACCGTTTCATCGCCGATGCCGCGCATCAGCTCAAAACGCCGGTCAGCGGCCTGAAGGCGCAGATCGAGATGGCACTGCGCGAGGACGACCCGGCGCGGGTGCGTCACGCGCTGGCCCAGCTGCACCTGGGCGCGGAGCGGCTGTCGCGCCTGGTGCGCCAGCTGCTGACGCTGGCGCGCAACGAACCCGGCGCCATCCACACGGTGGACATGCAGCGCATCGACCTCAATGCGCTGGCGGTGGACGTGGCCATGCGCTGGGTGCCGGACGCGCTCAAGCGCGGCATCGACCTGGGTTTCGAACCTGCGGCCGAGACGGTGACCATCGACGGCGACCCGGACCGGCTGCGCGAGCTGATCAACAACCTGGTCGACAACGCCGTGCGCTACAGCCGCGAGCAGGGCCGCGTGACCGTGGCCGTGGGCCGCACCGGCGATGGCCAGGCCCGACTGTCGATCAGCGACGACAGCCCGACCATTCCGGTGGACGAGCGCGAGCGCATCTTCGAGCGCTTCCACCGGCTGCTGGGCAGCCACGTCGACGGCAGCGGCCTGGGCCTGGCCATCGTCAGCGAGATCGCCGCATTGCACCAGGCGCGCATCACGCTGGAGGACGACACCGACGGCATCGGCAACACCTTCAGCGTGGTGTTTCCGACCGCGGCCAGCCACTAGTCGCCCAGGGCAATACCGGCGCAAGCGCCGACGCGCGACGCGGCGCCGCGAGATCGACCGGCATGGCGCCAAGGAACGGACGCCGCTGCAACCGTAAGCGTGGCGACAGCCAACCGACATCGTGGCGAAAGCCAACCGGCAGTAAGCCGTAAGCGCGGCTGCTTAAGCTCGTTGCAGACGCTCGCCCTCCCCGGGCACCGCACACCGACCGACCAAGCAGAGGAGCACCGGATGTCCACCATCATGACGCCAGAATTCTGGCTGGCGTTGTCCCAGATCATCCTGATCAACATCGTTCTCAGCGGCGACAACGCCGTCGTCATCGCGCTGGCGAGCCGCTCGCTGCCGCCATCGCAGCAGAAGAAGGCCATCCTGTTCGGCAGTGTTGGCGCCATTGTGCTGCGCGTCGTGCTGACGTTTTTCGCGATCTACCTGCTCAGCCTGCCCTACCTCAAGCTCGTGGGCGCCGCACTGCTGTTGTGGATCGGCATCGGCCTGCTGACCGGCGACGACGAGGGCGGCAACCTCGAAGGTCACTCCAACCTGTTCGCCGCGATCAAGACCATCATCGTCGCCGACCTGGTGATGAGCCTGGACAACGTGATCGGCGTGGCCGCCGCTGCCAAGGGCGACATCGTGCTGCTGGTCGTCGGCCTGGTGATCAGCATCCCGCTGATCATCTACGGCAGCACCGTCATCCTCAAGCTGATGAACCGCTTCCCCATCATCATCACGCTCGGCGCCGGCCTGCTCGGCTGGGTCGCCGGCGAGATGGCGTTCAGCGACCCGTCCATCGCCGGCTGGGCCGGCAGCCACCACGACCTGCACCTGGTGCTGCCCGTCACCGGCGCGGTGCTGGTCGTGGCGGTAGGCAAATGGATGGAAAGCCGCGCTTCGGCCCAACAGGCCGCGCTCGAAACCCGCGGCGCCTGACGACACCACCAACAACATCATTCCACGCACGCCACGAACCCGAGGAAACCACCACCATGCACAAGATGCTTGTCGTTGTCGACGGACTCAGCGCGGCGCGCACCCGCGACGCGGTCAACCGGGCGATCGGCCTTTATCAGCAGGAGCCGGCCGAGGTGCACCTGCTCAGCGTGCAACCGCGCGTGTCGGGCGACGTCGCGATGTTCTTCGGCGCCCATGAGCTGCACGACCTGCAACACGGCGCCGGCATGGACGATCTGGCGCCGGCCCGCGCCCTGCTCGACCTGGCCGGCGTGCCGTACCAGGCTACCGTCCACGTCGGCCGCAGCGCCCAGACCATTGCCCGGACCGCGCGCGAGTTGCACTGCGACCGCATCGTGATGGGCCAGGACGGCAACGACCACGGCCTGGCCCGCACATTGTTCGGCAGCGTGGCCACACAGGTGCGCCAACTGCTGGTCGGCACCGGGGACTACCAGGTCCTGGGATCCTGACACGCCTTGCACGCACCACGGCCCGGTCGGTTCCGGGCTGCATGTTTACGTGGCTATAATCACGCCTTCGCCGGTGTAGCTCAGTCGGTAGAGCAGCTCATTCGTAATGAGAAGGTCGGGTGTTCGATTCATCTCTCCGGCACCACACGTAAAAGGCCCCTGGCTGTCATGGTCAGGGGCTTTTTCATTTGGTGGATTGGTATCCAACAACGTTATGGTCCCCAGAAACCACTGTGTCCTCATGACTTGGCGCCTAGCGAAGCCGTCACTCAGCCAGCACTTTGTTCATTTAGGGCAATGCGCCTCAGCCCAAAAGCTGATCGCTTCGTCCAACATGGCACCGGTCAACTGATGGTAGTTGGATATCGCTCTTTCGAGCATCTCAGTACAGTCATCTCGAATGTCGATCTCGATCGCTTCGTCACCGGCATAGTGCTTCAAAGCATTTCGCGTGTCGTTCAGCAACTCTCCGACCAGCTTGTCAATATTAGGGTCTGTTTCACCTGCCGACCTTGCGAGTGTGACGACCAGGCTCTTCAGTTGGTCAAACGACGATTCGAGCCCCAGCTTTCTAAGGCGCTTTCCGAGGATCTCGTCGGCTGCTCCTGCGAGCGTGAGCGCTGACAAATAGTCTGCGCTGTGCCAAAGCTGAATGGCAGAAAGGAGTTGGTGCTGAGCGATATGTTCAGCAGTGAAAGTGGCTATTTCCAACGGTGGCCTCTTGCGCAATGCGATCGATAAGCCACCTGAAACAACAAGGCATTTGTCATACGTTTTGGCGATGAGACGTGCTGCCCAATCCCAAGCAGCCGGGCATCAGTGAATCAAGGTGAATCGCCGCCAATTGCAAGCTCTCTTGCGCAGCGCGGGAATACCGCTCAACGATTGACTGTATCCTCTACCCGCCCAGCCGCTGCAGTTCATGCGTCGGTGTCCTCGCCTCACGGTGCCAAGTCACAAGTGTATGCCGCAGGTCGTGCCAGCGGAAGTTGTGAATGTCAGCACGCTTCAGCGCGTTCCGCCAGAACTTGGTACTGACCTGAACGATTGGAATGCTCTCGCAGGTGAATCCGTGTGTCAGGTGGTCTCCCTTGAATAATCCCAGCACATCGATTGCCGCCTGGTTGAGCGGCACCGAATGCGGCCGACCGTTCTTGTGTTCGGCGCCCGACATCCACAAGTGCCGGCGCTCCAGGCTGATCTGCTTCCACTGCAAGCCGGTCACGTTGGCCTGGCGCAGGCCACTCGCCACCGAAAACTGCGCCATGTCGGCAAGGTGCTGAGGCAACTCGTCGAGCAGCCTGGCGAACTCGTCCCGCGTCAAAGAACGGATGCGCCCCTCCTGATCGCGGTGCATGCCGACCTTGGGCCCCCGGTCCAGCCATTCCCATTCGTTGCAGGCCTTGCGCAGAATGGTCCGCACCAGGGCCATGTAGCGGTTCACGGTCGCGGTGCTGGAGCCCTTGCCCCGGATCGCGCCCAGCTCGTCGAGCACGGCCCGATTGATGTCGACCAACTCTTTCCCTACTAGATACGGGTGGAACACCACTCACCCATCGAAGCTTGCGACGTGATTGATCGACTATTCAATGGCCAACCGGGACCACCCCACATCATTGGACGCCGATCACTCTTGCGGCAGCCTCTGGCCTGCCACTCGAAGCGACTGGCACACGATGACGCAGATTGCATGTCGGCCCGGGGCACACGCACGATCCCACCACAGATGCCGGATATGCGACTGCAAGCGCTTCCCGACAGCCAAAACCATCGGTCAGTTTCTGGCGCTTGAGAGGGAGTCCCTATAGGCCAGGTCAGACGGCACTGCGGGCACTTTGGAGTTCCGCTCCAGACAGCACGCGCGGTTCGACAACTGGCCGCGATGTCCCTTGCGCGAAGAACGGTGTACCACGCCAAGTACCTGCGATGCGCGCCCCAATCACTCGTTTGGCAATTGAAAGCGTGGCCATCATTGCTTTGATGCCGGGCGAGGGCACCGACCCATTGGTGTTCGCGGTGTTTACCGTGAAGTGAGCGGGCCAGATGTCGGAAATTTTGGCCGGTGATGATGCCAGGCACGAATGTACCAAGCCGACGTAGGACATTTGCGGCCTACGCGTTGTGTTCGCAATCGGCGTGTTGCAGCAACCGGCGTACCATCGATAGATGCCGGTGTCCGTCAATGACATGCAAGCCAGCTTGTCTCGGCCGTGTGAGAACGAGACCTGCTGCTGCAACGACGCAACAATATTTGTTCCACCATTTGAATCGAGTATGTCCACACCTTTCCCGAGCGATCGTGCATAGGTTTGACAATCTCGGCAATAACAAACCAGGCGCAACGCCGACGCAGGATTGGTGAGGGTGCCGCGCAGGCCGCCACAGCGGCATTGAATTGGTAGGGTCGTGAGCATTGTGGTTTCGGTTTCGTGCCGTCCAGCGAATCGCCATAATCTGCCGCGAGGCCAGGTTTGCTGAAACCAAGAGTACCTCCTGCGGCGGACAGACCCTGCTGGACTTAGCAACGCCATGGGCTGCGGAGACGACAGCCGATCGGATGCCCGACCTGTCGCCACGGACCGGATTATGGCCCCGCTGCGGCGCCAATGGGCGCCCAGAAGGCGCATTGGACTGCTCGATTCCGGGGTTGGTGCCGCGGCGTAGCACAGGCCCCGCAACGCGGCCACACGTGCCCAGCAGCCCAGCCGTTTCGGCATCCAGGCGCAACCGACAGCGCCATTGCGCATGCGCTGGCGGCATGCAGAGGTGGATAAGTCTTCGGCGGCCACACATTGGCTCACGTGCTGACATCACCGGGATTTTTTGTCCTCAGCCGGCCGGGCCCAAGCCCACGCGGCTGTCGAATTTCCTTCCATTCCCGTCCCCGCACCACCGCCATCCCCCGCCACAGCCTGATTCTGAAGGCATTCACGCCGGTGGCCCGAATCATGCTTATTCCCCTTCGTGCGAGCAAGGAGGCGGCATATGCGAAAGACATCTTTCCACCTGGACCAGGAATCGACCATCATCTCGATGTTGACCCTCGGCGGTTCGCCGGAGGAGGTCCGCTCGGCGTCCAGGCCGGCGGCGCCGAAGGTCTGGATCGCCCTGGCCGGCGTGGTGGTGGCCTTGGGGCTTGCCTACCTGGTCGGGGGCTGGCCGCCGTGACGGCCGAGCAGGCGCCTCACGTCGGCCGTGATGATGGCCTCGGTGATGGCGGTGCTGCGCCTGGACCGACTGTCGACATGCGTGCCGCGCTGATCGCCGAGGTCGACTTCAAGTGGCTGATGGCCGGCCATGGATGGGATATCGACATGGCGCGGCTCGGTGTGGACCCGGCTTATGCCGCCAAGCTCGTGGATTGGGCGATGCGGTCGGACTCGCCCGCGCTGCGCGAGAGCGCGGCCAAGCTGCTGGCGCAGGTCGTCAACACCGGGACGAGCGGCAAGGCATAAGGCAACACAGCACACCGCCGGCCGACGCGCGGTCGGGGTGAACGCGCGATCCCGATGCACCGCCAACCGGGACACAAACCCTTGCAACCGAATCCTTCACGGCCACGAAAACGCGCGTGTGCGGCGCCGCCGCGTCAAGACGTTGAAACATCCGGTGTGAACGCGTAGGCTGGGCTGGCATCACCCGGACGCAACAGGTCCGGCGTGGTGAGCCGTACCCGAAGTGCCATGTTCGCCAGGGCATGGCTCCATGAAAGGAGACCGGATCATGGAACCCGTATCAGGAACCGGAGTGGTGGTCATTGGAGTGATCGTCGTCGTCGTGGGATTCAGCCTGTGGCTCGTGTTCAAGCATTACTGCCGCCTGGTCGTGAGCACCAATCCCGTCGCCGTCGCGCTGTACGCGAATACGCCCGTCACCGCGACCTTGCAACGCAAGGGCTGGGCCTTCGGCGCGTGGACCGCTGTCGTGCCCGCCACCTACACCGCGGCTTCGCGCGGCAATGCGGGTGCCGCCGTGACCGGCAGCCCCACGACCGCTGCGGCGACCAGCGCAACCATCACGATCACCGGAGCGGCCCGTGGCACCGACACCGTCACGATATCGGCCAGCGGGTCAGACTGCACGAATGTGTCGGGCCCCGTGTCGGTGACCATCACGTGAAAGCCTCCGTGGTCCGACGGCGTGGGTGCCGGTTCGACCGGTCCGCCCGGTCAGCGTTCAGCTCCGCCCCGCCCGCGCAAACACATAGATGCCCGCAATCACCAGCGCCGTCCCAGCCGCCACCCCGACGGTGAACGGCTCGCCCAGCAGCAGCGCGCCGAGTGCGATGGTGGCCATGGGCCCGACCATGCCGGCCTGTGCCGCCAAGCCGGCGCCGATGCGCTCGACGGCCATCATCACCATCAGCACCGGCATCACGGTGCAGACGCTGGCATTGAGCAGCGAGAGCCAGATCACCTCGGGCGCGACAACGGCGGCCGAGACCGGGCGCAGCAGCAGGAACTGCGCGATGCACAACACGCAGGCGACCGTGCTCGCCAGGCCGACCAGCCGCAAGGCTCCGATGCGCCGCACCATCTCGCCGCTGTAGACCAGGTACAACGCGTAGCTCAGCGCACTGGCCAGCACCAGCAGCGCGCCCAGCGCGGCATCGGCGCCCTGCGCCGAGAGCTCAAGCCCGAACACCAGCATCACGCCGCCGTAACTGATCGCCATGCCGGCCACCTGCAGCGGCTGCACGCCACGCCGGTACAACAGCCACCCCAGCACCATCACGAAGGTCGGGTTCAGGTACAGGATCAGCCGCTCCAGCGACGCGGTGATGTACGCCAGGCCCGCAAAATCGAGAAAACTCGCCAGGTAATAACCGGTGAAGCCAAGGCCGGCCACGCCCAGCCAGTCCTGCCGGGTCAGGGGCGGCTTGCCGCGGCTCGACCACCAGGCCATGGCGACGAACAACGGCAACGCAAACAACATGCGGTACATGATCAGCGTCACCGCGTCGACGCCATACCGGTAGGCGAGCTTGACGATGATGGCCTTGCCGCTGAAACCGACCGCGCCCACCAGGGCCAGCGCCAGGCCGGGCCAGGCGTGGTTGGGGGCGGTAGAAGCTTCGGTCATCGCGTGCGGGGCTGGTGGCAAAAAGGGCTTGATTATGCGCGGCCGGCTTCCGGCGGCAGGCGCCAGCCCGCGGCCCCGCGGCGGCACCGGCCCGCCGCCCGGCAAACCCCGGCGATTCGCGCTGGCGCAAACTCATGTCCAATCGGGGGCATGGAACAACAAGACACCCGCCTGACCAATCTGGAAATCAAGCTCAGCTTCACCGAGGATATGGTGGAGGAGCTGAACAAGACCGTGTTCCGCCAGCAGCAGCAAATCGACTGGCTGATCCGCGAGGTCGACAAGCTGCGGCAGCAGTCGCCCGAGGGCGGCGCGGCGGGCTCCCGCAACCCGGCCGACGAATCACCGCCACATTATTGATACCCACGGGCAGGTGATCGCGCAGCTGCCGGTCGGGGCGGCATCACGACATCTTGTCGATCATGCCGTCGGCTCCCGACGGCAGCATGGCGCGCAGCCGTCAGTAGACCAGACTCACGAACCGCACGACCATGATCCACAACACGATGCTGGACAAGACATAGGCCGTAAACCGCAGCATGACGATGTTGACGGTGCAGTGGATCGCACTGTGGATCGCACGCAGTGCGACATACGCCCAGGCCAGCCCGATCGACAACGGGTCTGCCTGCTGCGCGACCGCGAGTACGATGCAGATCGCATAGAACAGGACGGGCAGTTCGAACAGGTTCTTGAGGTTGTTCGACGGCCGGTTGACATCTTCGGGCAGCACGGCGTTGAGCGTTTCCGGCGACACGAATTCATGCAGCGCAATCCGATTGGCGATGATGAAACGCAGCCGCCGCGCATACATGACGAACCAGACCAGCAGGGTCAGCAGCATCAACGCCGCCACGGGTTGGAGAATGAGGTGTGTCACGGGAACGACTCCATGAAAGGGCGAAATCGCGCGGCTGTGGCCCGGCCGATGCGGCAATGCTGGGGTGTTGTATCCGCCGCCCGGCACCACGGCCGTCAGGCCCGCCACAGCAACCTGATGGCGACCGTGATCGCCAGGAAACAGAACACCCACAACACGACCTGGCCCGACGTGCCTTCGAATTTGAAACCCAGCCCTTCGAACCGGACCGGGCCGGACGTCTGCTGCAACACGACGACCAGGAAGGCTGAGAAGATGGCGGCCACCGGAAGACCGACGATGGCCGCAAAGTGGTCCTGAACGATCTGCAACTGGACGTCGTATGGAATTCGCGTCAGGAAGCCCGCGAGGATGGCGGTTGCGGCAAACGGCACCACCAGGACGAGCACCCAGGTAATGACGGTTTTGGGATCGGCAGACATGGAATGGACGGGCTCGGCAATTACCCGCGGCCAGTCTATGCCAATCGCATGGCCGCCGCAAATCCGGCCGCGCGACGCCACGGTGGCGGGACGACCGCGCCACGGGTCCGGCGGGTCTTGCCAAGCGGCCCCGGTTTTTGCTAGATTTTCGCGACGCCTGTGGAGGAATGTCGCGCATGGATGTATTCGGAAGGATTCGCGACCAGGTCGACGCGGTCGGCCTGCCGATGGTCGCTGTCTCGCTCACCGCGGTGCCCCGTGCCAACACACCGGTGCTGCTGGTGCTGCATTGGCATGGTTTTGCCCACGACGCGCATGCGTCGGCCTCGGCGCCCGTGGCCTCGCGCCGGCCGCCGGCCAGGCCGGTGCCGGGTTCGGCGTTGCAGGTCAGCGACGCGTGGCGCGAGATGGCCAGCCTGGACCACGCCATGCTCGATGCGGCCTGGCAGTTCGGCGCCTGGGACCTGGTGCGCGAGGAGCACCGCGGTTGCAACACCGTCGGCAGCTCCGAGCGCGAGGCGCATGCCTGCCGGCAGGCGTTCGCCGACGATCCCTTCGACCCCGGCAGCGAAGACCACCTGGTGGCCGAGGCACCCGACCGCATGGACCTGATGCAACTCGGGGCCCGCGTCGGTTATGTGCGCTGGCAATTCCGGCCGGTCAAGAACGGCTTGTGGCGCGACGTCGGCGGCGACGACAGCCTGCACGAGGACGGCGGCCGCGCCCCGCCCTGCCCGGTGCTTGCCGAGCCCCGGGTCGGCACGCGGGTGTCGCGCACCCGGTACCGGCTCGGACGCAGCCAGCGCCTGGTGCTGCCGTGATCCGGCGCATCCGCGCCTGAGCTTCGCGCCGGCGGCGCGGGCCGCAAAAAAAACCTCTTGAAAAATCCGCGCGGCGCCACTACATCGATTCCCGTCGACCCCTGGCGGGTCGGCACACGGTGTCGCCGGGCGGCGCCCGGCGGCAACGGCATTCGACTTTCATCTGATCTTGAACAGGAGATTTCGTCATGGAAATTCGTCCCCTTTACGACCGGATCATCGTCAAGCGGATCGACCAGCAACGGCAGACCGCCGCGGGTATCGTGATCCCGGATTCCGTCAATGAAAAGCCCGAGCAGGGCGAGGTGATCGCGGTGGGCAACGGCCGCCTGCTGCAGGACGGCAGCATCCGGCCGCTGCAGGTCCAGCCGGGCGAACGGGTGTTGTTCGGCAAGTACACCGGCCAGACCGTCAAGGTCGACGGCGAGGAACTGCTGGTGCTGCGCGAGGAAGAGGTGCTCGGCATCCTCGAGGACAAACCCGCCGGCCAGCTGCGCAAGGCCGCCTGAGGCCGGCAGGTCCCGTCACACCCTGTTGATTCATGAATTCATTGTTCGCAAGGAGAAACTGAAATGGCAGCCAAGGAAGTCCAGTTTCATGCCGGTGCGCGCAGCCGCATCGTGCATGGTGTCAACGTCCTCGCCGACGCGGTCAAGGTCACGCTCGGCCCCAAGGGGCGCAACGTCGTGATCGAGAAGAGCTTCGGCGCCCCGGTGATCACCAAGGACGGCGTAACCGTGGCCAAGGAGATCGAACTCAAGGACAAGTTCGAGAACATGGGCGCGCAGATGCTCAAGCAGGTGGCCTCCAAGACCGCCGACGTGGCCGGCGACGGCACCACCACCGCCACCGTGCTGGCCCAGTCCATCGTGCGCGAGGGCATGAAGGTCGTTGCCGCGGGCATGAACCCGATGGACATCAAGCGCGGCATCGACAAGGCCTGCGAGGCCATGGTCGAGGAGCTGAAGAAACTGTCCAAGCCCTGTTCGACCAACAAGGAGATCGCCCAGGTGGCGGCCCTGTCGGCCAACTCCGACACCGCCATCGGCGACATCATCGCCAAGGCCATGGCCAAGGTCGGCAAGGAAGGCGTGATCACCGTCGAGGACGGCAAGTCGCTCGACAACGAGCTCGACGTGGTCGAGGGCATGGAATTCGACCGCGGCTACATCAGCCCGTATTTCGTCAACAACCCCGAGAAGCAGAGCTGTGTGCTCGACGATCCGCTGGTGTTGCTGCATGACAAGAAAATCTCCAACATCCGCGACCTGCTGCCGGTGCTCGAGGAAGTGGCCAAGGCCGGCAAGCCGCTGCTGATCGTGGCCGAGGACATCGAGGGCGAGGCGCTGGCCACGCTGGTGGTCAACAGCATGCGCGGCGTGCTCAAGGTCGCCGCCGTCAAGGCTCCGGGCTTCGGCGACCGGCGCAAGGCCATGCTCGAGGACATCGCGATCCTGACCGGTGGCACCGTCATCGCCGAGGAGACCGGCAAGCAGCTGGACAAGACCACGCTGGCCGAACTCGGCAGCGCCAAGCGGGTCGAGATCCACAAGGAGAGCACGACCATCATCGACGGCGGCGGCGAACAGGAGAAGATCCAGGCCCGCGTCAAGACGCTGCAGACCGAGATCGAGAACACCACCTCGGACTACGACCGCGAGAAGCTGCAGGAGCGGGTCGCCAAGCTGGCCGGCGGCGTGGCCGTGATCAAGGTCGGTGCCGCGACCGAGGTCGAGATGAAGGAGAAGAAGGACCGCGTCGACGACGCATTGCACGCCACCCGCGCGGCGGTCGAGGAAGGCATCGTGCCCGGCGGCGGTGTTGCGTTCTTGCGCGCACGTTCGGCGCTCGGCAAGCTGGCCACCAACAACGCCGACCAGGACGCCGGTGTGAGGATCGTGCTGCGCGCGCTCGAGGAGCCGCTGCGCACCATCTGCGCCAACGCCGGTGACGAGCCGTCGGTGGTCGTGGACAAGGTCGTCGCCGGCAAGGCCGCCTGGGGCTACAACGCTGCCACCGGCGAATACGGCGACCTGATCGAGATGGGTGTGGTCGACCCGACCAAGGTCGCGCGCGCCGCGCTGCAACACGCGGTGTCGGTGGCCGGCCTGATCCTGACCACCGACGCCACGGTGGCCGAGGCGCCCAAGGACGAGAAGAAATCGGCGGCGCCGGCCGCGTCGGAGATGGAGTACTGATCGCTCCATCCGCGAGCGCGCCAGCGAGCGCGCTCGCACCCCGGCGGCGGCCCGCTGCAAGCCGCCGGAACACGCACCCCCCGGTCGAACACCGGGGGCTTTTTCGTTCAGCCGACCGGATTCACGCGTTGCCGCGCCACCAGCACCGCGCGCACCGCCTCCACGAAGTCGCCACGCCGCAGGCTCCTGCGCAACAACGGCGACAGTTCCATTTGCACGCCGCAGGCGCGCGCACCCCGGTTGCAGACGTTGCGCGGATGCCGCCCGGGAAAACGGTGGCCATCGGTCTGCACGGCGAATCCGGCATCGCGGATCGCATCGGCGAGGTCTGCCAGCAACTCCGTGTCCAGCCCGCCGAGCAAGGCCTTTTCGCCATCGACCCGGCAGCCGTGCACGGTCACCACGTACGGGTGGCGCGACAGCGGATCGATACACGCCGGGTCGTCGAAGTGGTGGCTGGTGATGTGCAGGTTGGCCTGCGCGCGCGACAGCAACGAACGGAACGTGTACAGGCTGAAGTCGGCGCCGGCGATGTCGGCCGCGATCTGGTCGGTATGCGGCTCGATGCGCCCGCCGTGCGGCGCGATGATGGCCACACGCGATCGGGCCTGGAAGCGGTAGCGGCGGATATAGTCGCGCCCTTCATGACGGGCCGCGGCAAGGGCGGCGAAGCTGGGATATTCCGGATGCGCGACGTCCATGCCACGATGATCGCCAGGGCCGTCGGTGGCGTCAATGCGCAGCGCAGTTGCATCGCCGTTTTCGCATGCCGGTATGCGGCCAGCGCATCTTCCTGTGCGCTGTCGGCGCGACCCATGCTAGGCTTGTCGCTGCGACGCCGTGCTGCCGCGGCGGCGCGACCCGCTGCGGGCCTGCGCGCTCGCGGACCACCAACCAGCACAAGGGAATCACAACCATGATGAACAACAGCTTCGGCGGACTTTTTGGCGTGCTGATCCTGGTCGGCGACATCTGGGCGGTGATCAACATCTTCCAGAGCACGGTCTCGAACGAGAAGAAACTCATCTGGATCGTCGCCGTGGTGCTGCTGCCGCTGCTCGGCCTCGCCTTGTGGTTCTTCCTGGGGCCACGCGCGGGCAAGTCGGGCTGACGCCGGCAAGGCGATCGCGCCGCGCCGGGCGCTGACGCCGTCAGCACCGGCCCGCGTTCACCACGGCAGTTCGCTGCCGTCGTAGTTGAAGAACCGCCCACTGTGCGCCGGCCCCGCGGCGTCGAACAGCTGCTGCTGCCCGGCCACCGCGGTCTCGACGTCGATGGTCGCGGCCTGCCCCCCCATGCGCGTCTTGACCCAGCCCGGATGCAGGGCCACGACCGTCACGCCGCGCGGCGCGAGGTCGTTCGCAAGATTGCGGGCAATCATGTTGACGGCGACCTTGGACAAGCGGTATTCGTAGCTGCCGCCCGTCGTGTTGCTGCCGATAGAACCCATGCGGCTGGACTGCAGCGCCACCAGCTTGCGCCCGGACAAGCTGATGTTGTAGACCAGCGCCTCGACCAGTTTCAGCGGCGCCAGCGCGTTGATGCGGATCAGGTCCAGCACGCCGTCGACATGGATGTTGCCCAGGGCCTGGCCTGATTCGCCGGTGGCACCGGCGTTGGCCAGCAGCAGGTCGACCGGGGTGTCGCCGAGCGCCGCCTTCAGCTGCGCCGGCGCGTCCGGATCGGCCGCGTCGTAATGCAATACGGTGAAGCGGCCGTTGTGGGCATGTGCCAGTCGATGCAGTTCATCGTCGGCGTCGATGCTGCGGGCCGTGGCGAACACCGCCACGCCGCGCTCGGCGAAACGCCGCGCATGTCCGAGGCCGATGCCCCGGTTGGCTCCAGTGATCAGGACTGTTTTCACGACTGCGCGATATGGCGGTATGCGCCACCTCCTGCGGCCATTGTCGGCACAAGCCGCCTACAGGGCAACCGCATGCGCCCGAACAGGCGACGCCCGCCCGTACGCGAGGCGCCGTCGGTGGTGGTGTCAGCGGCCGGGTGCATTCACGCGGACGCGGCCACAAACACCAGCGCCACGCCGTTGTTGCAATACCGCTTGCCGGTCGGCGGCGGGCCGTCGCCGAACACATGGCCCTGGTGCCCCTCGCAACGCGCGCAGTGGTATTCGGTGCGCGGGAACAGCAGCTTGTAGTCGGTCCGCGTGCCGACCGCACCGGGCAGCGACTGGAAGAAGCTGGGCCAACCGGTGCCGCTGTCGTACTTGGCGTCGGACGAGAACAACGGCAGGTCGCATCCTGCGCAATGGAAGATGCCGGCGCGTTTCTCGCGGTCCAGCGGGCTCGAGCCTGGGGGCTCCGTGCCTTCCTGGCGCAATACACGGTACTGCGCCGGCGTCAGGCGCTGCTTCCACTGTGCATCGCTGAGTCGCAGCGGTTCGATGGCGGGCGCCGGCGCGGCGGCCGGCACACCGGTTGCGGCGCTGGTGGTCCGCAGCAGCCCGATGCTGCTCAGCACGGTCAAAAGGGTACGTCGATCCATGGCATGCCTTTCGGTTCGTTTCCTGCCGGGTTGCAGGACACCTGGCATGTAGGTCGCGGGAGGCGGGCAGGATCTTTCATCGCAATGCCGGCACCCGCAGCGCACCGCAGGCCATCAGTCCTCCGGGTCGATCAGGCGGTCATGCTCCGGGTCGTCGGAAATGTCGGGCGGCACCAGTCCATCGTGCCGGTCGTCCGCGGTCAGTTCGAAATCCGCTTCATCCTCGGGCTCGGGCGTGGGTACGTCATGGGGGTGGTACTGGGTGTGCGGCACGGCAACCTCCTTCCTGTGAACCCGTATGGTCCACCGATTCGGGGTGCACGTCAAACGCCGCGCCAGTACTGGCCTGGCGGGCGTCAAGCCGTCATCCGGGCGCTTGACCCAGGATGCGAAAAGGGCCGCTCACGGGGGCGTCACACGCTCACTTTTCGCCGCACACATGTTTCCACATCTCCTCGTCGGCGGTGCCGGCAACGATCGCGCGTTCCGGCGCCGCAGCGCTCTCGCTGGCCACGATGGAGCCGGTGCCCATGTTGCCGGCCAGCGCCACCAGGCTCAGGTGCCGGCCGCTGCGCGTGGCGCAGTTGAACTCATCCTGCATCTTCACCGACATGAATCGCTGGGTTTCCGAGATCACCTGCGCCTGCTGGTAATCGGTGAGCGTCACGACCTGCATCAGCGAGCCCATCCGGCGCAAGGTGGCCGGGTCGATGTAGTGGCTGACCTTGCCCTCGGACGCCTCGGCCACCTTGATCCAGTCGGCCATGGCCGTACTACCGGACAAGGCCAGCACAAGAAACAACAACAGACGCAACATGCGGGACTCCCGGTGGACGAATGACGGATTATCCGCCGCGGCGACCGTGCCGGCGCCGCGCGCGCAGGTATCAGCCGGCAAGGAACAGGACCACCCAGGCCGCGCACAGCGCCAGCGCGATGCGAAACGACAACAGGGACAACCAGTTGCGCCAGGTCTGGACCATGCTACTCAGGCCCAGCAGCACGGTGGCCACCAGCAGCGCCGGCAGTCCGACGAACAGTGCCACCATGGTTTCGCCGCCACCGGCGCCCACCTGCGCGAATCCGAACACGACCAGCCACATCTGCATCTGCAGCCACAACGACAGCAACAGTACCGCCAGGCCCGACAGCCATACGACGCGGGCCGATGTGGTCGGTGGATAGGTCGGCATCAGCGCGGTTCCCGGCGTTGGTGATGGCGGGTCGTTGTTGCAGCCGTCATGGCGCAACCTGTGCCGGCGGCGGGGCCACGCCGAGTTCGGCGCACAGCCGCTCGACGACCTGCCGCAACGCGGCGACCTCCGCCTCGAGCCGCTCGATCCGCGCGGCGCTGCCCGGCGCATCCGGCGCCGCCCCAGGTTCGGCGGCGGTCATGTCGAGCGGCCCGCAAAGCAGGTGCGCCCATCGCTGCTCGCGCGTGCCGGGAGCGCGCGGCAACTTGACCACCAGCGGTCCGCCTTTTTCGTCCGAACGCTCCAGCAGTTCCTCGAGGAAACCCTCGACCGAGGAGATGTCGGCAAACGGATACCAGCGTTCGGTGTTGAGCCGCAATTCGCCGGCGGTCTGCGGACCGCGCAACATCAGCATGCCCAGCAGCACCGCGGCCTGTTCGAACACGCCGATGCCGCGCTGGAAGTTGTGCGCATACCGCACCGTGCGACCGCCACTGCTCTCGCGTACCAGCGCGAGCGCGCGCAGCTCGTCCAGCGCCGAGGCCAGCGCGGCCTCGTCCAGCGACATGATCGGTTCGCGGCTGGTCTTCTGGTTGCAGCCGGTCAGCAAGGCATTGAGCGACAGCGGATAACTGTCGGGCACCGTGCGGGCCTTCTCCATCAAGGTGCCCAGCACGCGGGCCTGGACCAGCGTCAGCACGGTCTGCCGAGGTACCGCGGGAATCGTCGAGGTGTCGTCCATCGTCTCCGGATGTTGCATGGCAGCCATGGTGCGGCCGCGCCTCGGATCATTGTAGGACGCGCCGGGCGCCACGCGCGGCCCCCGGCAATACCCCGCAAGCTGCGGCGTCGCGGCCATGGCTGGCAGAATGCCCGCCATGGATTCCCTGTCTCAGCTCGCGCTCGGCGCGGCCATCGGCGTGGCGGTGATGGGCCGGCGCACGGCCGTGTGGAAGGCCGCGGCCTGGGGTGCCGTGGCCGGCACACTGCCCGATCTCGACGTGCTCATCGACCATGGCGATCCGATCCGCAACATGGTGCTGCACCGCGCCGAGACCCATGCGCCATTCTGGTTGACGCTGTTCTCGCTGCCCTTCGCTGCCCTCGTGGCCAGGCTCAGCGGCGAGTGGCCGCTGTGGCGACGCTGGTGGCTGGCCATGTGGCTGGTGCTCATCACCCACCCGCTGCTCGACGCGATGACGGTCTATGGCACGCAGCTGGGGCTGCCGTTCACGGACCACCCGTATGGCGTGGCCAGCATCTTCATCGTCGATCCGCTGTACACGGTGCCGCTGCTGATCGGCGGCATCTGGGCCCTGGCGAGCCGCGGTGGCGGCCGGGGGATGGCGGCCAATGTCATCGGCCTGGCCGTGAGCACCGCCTATCTCGGCTGGACCTTCGTCGCGCAGCAGCATGTCGAGCGCATCACCCGTGCCTCGCTGGCGCAACAAGGCCTGCAGGCCGAACGCATCCTGGTGTCGCCCACCGCCTTCAACTCGGTGTTGTGGCGCGTGCTGGTGGTCGAGGGCGGCCACTACCGCGAAGGTTTCTATTCGCTGCTCGATGCCAGCCCCACGGTCACGCTCGACCGCTTCGACCAGGGTGCCGCGCTGGCGCGCGAGTTGCCGCCCATCGACGGCGTGCAGCGCATCATGGCCTTCAGCCACGGCTTCTACAAGCTGCACCAGGATGGTTCCCGCATCCTGATCAGCGACCTGCGCATGGGCCAGGAGCCCGCCTACACCTTCACCTTCGCGGTGGCGCAGCGCAACAGCCCGCCGGTTCCGCTGGCCAGGGTCGAACAGGTGGGGATGCGGCCCGACCTGTCGCGCGCCCTGCCCTGGTTGTGGCATCGCGCTTGGGGGGAGCCGCTGCCGCCGCCACGCTGAGCCGGCCCCGCCACCGCGCGGCATGTCTGGGGAGGACGCACCAGAATCGTGCCGGGCGCATGGCCCGCAACTTGCGTGCGCGATACTCGTGTGGCGCCTCGATGCGCCGATTGTCGTTTTTGCGTCCAGCCATCCCCACCGAATGCCTTTGTCCACCAGCCACGAATCTCGCAACGCCTCGCCGTCTCCCATCCGCCCGGTCGTGTACGCGCAACTGCGCGCCGCCACCCCCGCAGACCAGACCGGCCGCATGGCGCGCGACCTGGCGTGGCAATGGGTGGCCAGCAAGTGGCCGCGCCTGCTGCCGTCGGCCGCGGGCATGGACTCCGACCACTACGCCCGCAGCGCGCCGGGCCAGAAGCTGGTCGCGGCCAGCCAGGCCCATGGCGGCTGGGCGATGACGGTGGCCTACGACGAACGCCACGGTTCGCGCACCTGGGTCACCCATGTCGAGATCGGCCGCGCCGATGGTGCGCCGATGTTGTCCATACAGACGGGCTGCACGGCACAGGTGGACACGCCATTGGTGGTCGCCCCGCCGCGCTTGCTGGGCAGCTGGGTCGAGCGCTTGGAGCTGGTCGACGGCCCGGTGGGTGTCATCAGCGAGCCGCGCACCGTCAGCGATCCGGAGCAGCTGGAGAATTTCCTGGCCCACGTGTCGTCGTCCCGGCGGACCTTGCCCATCATCGCGCTGGCCAATCGCCCCGGCACGCGCTTCTTCGGCGTCGACCCGGCCGGCCTGGCGATGGCGGTCCGTGGCCTGGCCCATGTGGCCTGTCTCTCGCCCGAGGTATCGGACGCGGTGGCCGAGCGCCTGGGCCCGCATCTGGGCGTGGTGGCGGGCGCGGCCCGCATCTACGGTGCCGGCGTGCCGATCGCCGCGTCGTCACGCCAGCATCCGCTGGTGCGCAACCACCACGCCGGCGGGAGTTCGCCGGCCAATGCCGGCGCCTTCCGTCGCCAGCTGTGCCAGCGCATCTGCGCACTGAGCGTGCGCCATCTGGTGGACACGCCGACGGCCGCGCCGCAGCGCAGCCGGCACGCGGCCGAAGCCTGACGAACCCCGCCTGCGCGCCTGCCGCGCGCGCCCGGCATCAGGGCATGTATTGCCCGCCGTTGACCTCGAGCACCTGGCCAGTGACGTAACTCGAGAGCTGGTGCGATGCGAGGTAGATGAAGGCGCCGACACATTCGTCGACCGAACCCAGGCGCGCCATCGGAATGCCCTGGCGCATGGTCTCGAGTTGCTGCGGGGTCGAGAACTTCTCGTGGAACGGCGTCTGGATCACGCCGGGCGACACCGCGTTGACGCGGATGTTGCGGCTCACCAGCTCGCGCGCCAGCCCCTTGGTGGCCACGCTGACGAAGCCCTTGGACGAGGCATACATCGACGCGCCCGGCCCGCCGCCATTGCGCGCGGCCACGCTGGTCACGTTGATGATGCTGCCGCCGTTCTTCATGTGACCGACCGCGTATTTCGTGCACATCATCATCGAGCGCACGTTCAGGTTGATGATGTCGTCGAACGTCGCATCGGTCAGCTCGGTGATCGGCACCCGCTGCACCAGCGCACCGGCGTTGTTGATCAGCACGTCGATCTGTCCCCAGCGACCGGCCGCCGCGTTGACCACGCGTTCGCACTGCGCGCTCTCGCGCAGGTCGCCTTGCACGGCAATGGCTTCGCCGCCGGACTTCTCGATCGCGGCCACCACGTCGTTGGCCGCGGCGCTGGAGCTGTTGTAGTGCACCGCGACCCTGGCACCGAACGCACCCAGCGCCAATGCACATCCGGCACCGATGCCGGTGGAAGCCCCGGTGATCAGCACCGCCTTGCCCTTCAGATCGTTCATGTCGGGTTTGTCCTTTCGATGACAGGTGGGTTGCCCGGGCCGTTGGCGTCGCACGCCACCCGGCGGCGACACGGCCCGTTGCGGACACAGTCTAACCGCGCCCCCGAGAGGCGCGCAGCCCGCTGCCGGTAGCATCGGGCCTGGCACGCGCATGCGCCACTGCAGCACGGCCGACACCACAGGAGATCACGGCATGCGTATCGCCATCGGGGGCTTTCAGCACGAGACCAACACCTTTGCGCCCTCACAGGCCCGTTACGAGCACTTCGCCCGCGGTGGCGGCTGGCCGGGCCTGTGCCGCGGTGGCGAAATCCTCGAGACCATGGTCGCGTGCAACTTGCCGATCGCCGGCTTCATCGAGCAGCTCAAGGGCAGCACGCACCAGCTGGTTCCCACGGCCTGGGCCGCGGCGGAACCATCGGCCCACGTGACGCGCGATGCCTACGAACGCATCGCCGCGATGATCGTCGACGGCATCCGCGAGGCCCGGCCGGACGCGGTCTACCTCGACCTGCATGGCGCGATGGTCGCCGAACATCGGGATGACGGCGAAGGCGAACTGCTCGAGCGGGTGCGCGCCGTAGTCGGTCCCGACACGCCCATCTATGCCAGCCTGGACCTGCACGCCAACGTGACCCGCCGCATGCTGGCCTGCGCCGACCTGATGGTGGCCTACCGCACCTATCCGCACATCGACATGGCCGAGACCGGCGCGCGCACCGCCTTCGCGCTGGCGCAACGGCTGGGCGGCATGGCCCGCCCGCACTGCGCGGCGCGACGCCTGCCGTTCCTGATCCCGCTGGCCTGCCAGTCGACCGACCTGGAGCCGGCGCGCGCCATCTACCGCGCGGTCGCGGCGCTCGAATCCGCGCAGGTACCGAGCGCATCGTTCACGCCCGGCTTCCCAGGGGCCGACTTCCCGGAATGCGGCCCGGTCGTGTTCGCCTACGGCAGCAGCGACGCGGCGGCGCAGCAGGCGGTGCAGACGCTGGAGCGGCTGGTGGCCGGACACGAGGCAGACTTCGACGCGCCGGTCTACGACGCCGATGCCGCGGTGCGCAAGGCCCTGGCCGTGGCCGCCCGGTCCACTCGGCCGGTGGTGATTGCCGACACCCAGGACAACCCCGGCGCCGGCGGCGAGTCCGACACCACCGGCATGTTGCGTGCGCTGCTGCAACACGGCGCCGGCCACACCGGGCGTGGCGCCGCGCTGGGCTTGATGGCCGATGGCGCCGCGGCGCAGGCCGCCCACCACGCCGGCCCCGGAGCGACGATCACGCTGGCGCTGGGCGGCAGGTCCGGCATCCGGGGTGATGCGCCGTTGCAGGGCAGTTTCCGCGTCGAGCGCCTGTCCGAGGGCACGGTCGTGTGCACGGGCCCGTTCTCACGCGGTTCGACCATGCACCTCGGGCCGTCCGCCTGCCTGTCGATCGAAGGGGTGCGGGTGGTCGTGGTCAGCACCAAGACCCAGTTGGCCGATCAGGAGTTGTATCGCTTCGTCGGCATCGAGCCGACCGAACAAGGCGTGCTGGTGAACAAGAGTTCGGTACATTTCCGCGCCGACTTCACGCCCATCGCCCAGGAGATCCTGGTGGCCAAGGCGCCCGGGCCGATGATCCACGATCCGAGCGAGTTCGCCTGGACCCGGCTGCCACCGGGGCTGCGGCTGCGCCCGCAAGGCCCGGCCTTCAGGCCTTGACGGGTTCGGCCGCGGCGTCGGGCTGCTCCAGCCAGTCGGCCGCGACCGCCTCGAGCGTGCGCACGTCCTGCGGCAGTGCCAGTGCCAGCCGCGCGCGCGCCAGCGCCGTGCGCGCATGCCGGCCGGCCGCCTGCTGGATCGGCGCATCGTCGAGCCGGGCCAGCGAACGAAAGGCCTTCTGCAGGCGGATCGCCACTTCGATCGAGCCGGCGCCATCGCGCGCCAGCGACGTGAATGCATCGTCGAACATGTCCTGCACGGCCAGAGCCGGCACTTCCACGCGATGGTTGACGCCGGCGGCCGCGTCGACGGCGGCGACCGGTTCGGCCCACTGCGCGAACAGCCGCACCAGGGTGCCGATGATGTCGATGGCGGTGCCGGGGTCGTTCACCGCCGGCGACAACGCACGCCCGGCGATCTGCGACAACACGACCAGGCCGAAACGCGGATCGTCGTCGAACTGGCGCTGGTTGCCGATCAGGAAAGCCGCGGCCAGCCGCTCGCGATCGACGTCGTCCGTGGCCCCGGGCGGCAACTGCAGATAGGCCAGCGTCACGCCGGGTGCGGCGAAGGTGCCGGGCAAGGCCACGACCTGGACCCGCGCCTGCGATGCCTCGGTGCAGGCCTGCAGCGCGTCCACGTCGACATGCTGCACATAACCGACCCGGCTCGCCTGGATGGCTTCGCCCCGGGCCTGCAGCGGACGCATCGGGACGCCGCCGAGCAAGGGCTTGCCGCTGCGCCGGCGCATGGCCTGCGCCGTGGCACGCTCCACCGCCTCGATGGTGCTTCCCATGCGGCCGAGCCGTGCGATGCGGTCGACCCAGCGCACGAAGGTCAGGATCACCACCGCGAACACGAACAGGGTCAGCGCGAACAACGTGAACATGCCGGCGCGCTCGAAGAAACCGTTCTGCGACGCGGTCAGCGCCACGATGCTGAAGATGAAGGCGCCGATGAAGGTCGACAAGGCGTTCTGCGACACGTCGTCGGCCACGACCAGCGCAAACGCGCGCGGCGTCGCCGCCGTGCTGGCCGAGGCATAGGCCGAAACCATCGAGGCCACGGCGAAGGTCGCGATCACCATCATGCTCGAGGCCTGGATCGTCAGCAGGCTCTCCAGCGAGTCCGCCTGGATCCGCGGCAGGAACTGGGCGGGCGCGAACCGGTCGGCCAACGCGGCACAGAACACGGCGGCGATCGACAACACGCACATGACCAGCGGCCGTGCCCACAGGCGTTCGCGCAGACGGCGCAGCGCGAACAGGATGTGGCTCTTCGACCAGTCCGTCAACGCCATGCGAGGCTCCCGCGTGTCCGTGGGCCGGGTACGAATTCGTGCTGCGTCATCGGTCTACTCCTGGGGTGCGGCCGGGTCGAGCAGGTCGACCGATGCGTCGGCGCGCGGGTCGTGCGCGATCTGTCGCTGCAGATCGCTGTGGGCACGCGTGTCCACCGCCGCGGGTGCCGCGGGGCGGCGGGCCCGTGGCTCGGATGGCGGCGCCGGTGTGTCGGCCGGCACGCCGACACGCTCGGTGAGCTGTACACGGTAGATCGGCTCGGGCATGTCCATGCCGGCGTGTTCGAGCGCGAGCTTGACGGTGCGAATGGCCTCGCTCTTGACCATCAGGAAGTCATGGCTGCGCTGGTCGACCCAGGCGTGGAAACGCAGCTGCACATTGGAGTCTCCCAGCGCGCTGATGTGGGCCCGCGCGGGCGGCTCGTCCAGCACGCCGTCGAGCCCGCGCAGCGTGTCGGTGCCGATGGACTGTGCCAGCACCAGGTCTTCGCCGACACCCACGCCGACATCGAACTCGAAGCGCCGGCTCGGATTGCGCGTGTAGTTGAGCATGACGCTGCGAAACACCAGCGCATTGGGCAGGCGCAGGTGATTGCCGTCGGGCGTCATCAGGATGGTCGCGCGCGCGTTCATCGCGATGACGATTCCCTCGTGACCGTCGATGACCAGGTGGTCGCGCGGCGCAAACGGCTGGCGCAGGCTCATCAGAATGCCGGCCAGGTAGTTCTCCAGCGTCTCCTTGAACGCAAAACCCAGGGCCAGCCCCATCACGCCGGCCGTGCCCAGCACGGCGCCCACCAGCGCGGTGGCGTCCATGAGCTCCAGCGCCGCGAGCACGCCCAGCCCCACGACGATGGTGCGCACCGTGGTGCGGGCCAGGTCGCGCAAAAAGGCGTTGCTGCGCACCAGGTGCTCGAACATCGCGCGCCGCGACAACCAGCTGCCGAACAACCAGGCCAGCCAGACGATCAGCATCGCCAGCAGCAACAGCGGCAGGCCGGCCGCCAGCCGATAACCCACCTCGGTCAGGCGCGCGAGCACGGCATCGAGATGGAATCCGGCGTCTGGCATCGGTGGTGGTGTCGTCGTGTGGGGTTCAACCAGGCGCTCCGGCCGGCTCGGAGTCGGCCCGACGCAACCGAACCTCGGTGATGGTATAGGTGACCAGCGCCAGCAACAAGGGCCCGATGTAATACAGGCCGCGGTAGGTGAGCAAGGCGGCCAGCAGGGCGCTCTGCGGCATCTGCGAGCCCAGCAGCGCGACGAAGACGGCCTCGAGCACGCCCAGGCCGGCCGGCACATGGGTCAGCGCGCCGGCCACCGCGGCCAGCAAGGTCGCGCCCAGCACCAGCGTGTAGTCGATCTTGCCCCCCAGCAAGGTGTGGATCACCGCGGAGATCACCAGCCAGTTGATCGACGACAACACCAGTTGCACCGTGGCAACCCGACCCGACGGCAGCACGAACGCATGGTCGCGCCACTGCCAGCGACGCCGGCGGGCGAAACCACAGGCCAGCAGGTAGCCCACGGCGAGCAACGGCAACACGGCGCCGATCGTCGTCAATGCCTGGCGCCCGATCTGCCAGTCCGGCGGCAGTTCGATCGGCGCCCATACCAGCGTTGCACCGAGCAACACCCCATAGGCCAGCCAGTTGGTCACGACGCTGAGCCCGTAGACCTGCGCGATCACGCCGGCATCCAGTCCCGAACGCGAGTACAGGCGCCAGCGGAATCCGGCGCCGCCGACCAGCGCGCCCAGGTTCAGGTTGAACGCATACGACACCCAGGCCACGGACCAGGTCCGTGCGACCGACAGTTCGTGGCCGGTCACGTGGCGCCCGATCAGGTCATAGGACGAGACCAGCGCGTGGCTGACGACGGCCAGCAGTGCGGCCAGCAACAGCGTCTGCGGAGGATTGGCGCGCGCCGTGCTCCAGACCTCGTTCCACTCGACGGCGCTGCCGAAACGCCACAACAACACGACCACGGCCACGAAGAACGCCAGCGTCAGGCCGCGGCGCATCCAGGGCCACCAGCGACTTGATTGCGACGACGTGCCGCCGCCGTGGTCGTCCTGCGCCATCAGCCATGGCCTCCCGAACCGGCTGCGGCCGACGCTTGCGCGCGGGTCGCATGGTGGATCTTCGGTGCGCGGCGCGGCAGCCAGCTGAACCAGCGCGAATAACCACTGAGCAGGTGGTAGAGCAGAAACGCGCGCAAGGGGCGCCAGAACGTCCACACCGGCATCGGGTCTGGCTCGATGGCCTTGCAATGCTCCGTGATCAGGTACTCGAGCCGCTGCTCGAGATGCTGCGCAAAATCGCGGTCGCGGATCACCAGGTTGGCCTCGAGATTGAGCACCAGGCTCAGAGGATCGAGGTTGCTCGAACCCACGGTGGCCCAGCGTCCGTCGACCACGGCCACCTTGCCATGCAGCGGGCGCTCGCAGTATTCGTAGATCTGCACGCCGGCGCTTTGCAGATGGTCGTACAGCAGGCTTGCGGCCGTCTTGACGATGGGCATATCGGGTTCACCCTGCAGGATCAGCGTGACCCGCACGCCGCGGCGCGCGGCGCGGCGCATCTGGCGCAGCAGCAGATAGCCCGGGAAGAAATACGCGTTGGCGAGCACCACGCTTTCGCGCGCGCCGCGGATCGCCGCGCGGTAGTGGCGCTCGATGGCATTGCGATGGCGATGGTTGTCGCGCGTGACGAAGATCATCTCGGCGCCGGACGACTGCGCCTCGTCGTCGCGGGCCGCATCGGCGACCTCTGCCGGCGCCGGCGCCACGTCGGGCCTGGGCGTCGACGGATCGATCTGGGCACGCACGAAATGGTGGATATGCGCCACGATCGGGCCCTGCACGCGCACGGCATAGTCCTGCTTGGCCTGCGGGCCGAACTCCCGCACATGGTCATGCGAGAAGTTGATGCCGCCCACGAAGGCCAGCCGGCCGTCGACCACGACGATCTTGCGGTGCATGCGGCGCAACACGTTGAAACGCGCGCCCATCACGCGACGGGCCGGGTCGTAGACCCGCAGGCGCACGCCGGCCTGTGCGCAGGCATCGATGAACTCGGGCGACAAGTCGCACGAGCCATAACCGTCGACCAGCACGTCGACCCGGACCCCGCGCCGCGCCGCCGCGAGCAGGTGGGTGTGCAACTGCTGGCCGATTGCGTCCTCGAACAGGATGAAGGTCTCGAGCACGATCTCCTCGCGCGCGGCCTCGATCGCCTCGAAAACCGCGGGGAAATAGGCCTCGCCATTTTCGAGGAGTTGCACCCGATTGCCGCCGATCCAGCGTGATGTGGGTTTCACAGGTCGATCTCCGCAGCCAGGGGCGCATGATCCGACAGGTGCGACCAGGGCTTGCGCGGCAGCACCATGGGCGCATGGGCGCCGGCCCCGCGCACGTAGATCCGGTCCAGGCGCAGCATCGGCAGCCGCGCGGGAAAGGTCCGCGCAGCCTGCCCGTAGACCATCTGGAACACCTCGTGCAAGCCAGCGCAACGCTCCAGCGGATCGCTGGCCCGGCAGCGCCAGTCATTGAAGTCACCCGCCACGATGAGCGGAGCCTGGGGCGGCACGGCCTCACCCACCATTTCGCACAACATGTCGATCTGCCGGCGGCGATGTGCCTCGGCCAGGCCCAGGTGCACGCAGATCGCGTGCAGCTCGCCGACCCCCGGCACGGCCAGCGTGCAATGCAGCATGCCTCGCCGCTCGGGGCCCTGGATGGACACGTCGCGGTTGCGGTACTGCATGATCGGGTACTTGGACAACAAGGCGTTGCCGTGATGGCCATGCGGATACACCGCATTGCGGCCGTACGCGAACTGCGGCCACATCGCGTCGGCCAGGAACTCGTATTGCGGCACCGGCGGCCAGTCGACCGTGCGTTCGGCATGCAGCGCATGGTCACCCTGGACCTCCTGCAGGAACACCAGGTCGGCCTGGACCGCCCGTACCGCGCTGCGCAGTTCGGGCAGGATGAACCGGCGATTGAGGAAACCGAAACCCTTGTGCATGTTGACCGTCAGTACACGGATCGAGGGGCGGCCGCCCAGTGCCGGACCGGTGCGGGAAATGTCGATGTTTGTCACTGTTGGAAGTTTTAACAGCGACGCCCGGAACCGCCTGTAGGAGAAAGACGGCAATCGGTGTCGGCACGGCGCGAAAGCGCGCCGGGCGGGCAGGTCAAGGTTCAGTCCGCGACGCACGTGCCGATAAGACTGACAGGGGCGGCGGCTTGAAACAATGTTACATCTGCCTGTTGCCTGACAACCCCTGTTGGTGGGATGATTGCCGCTTTCGGCAAGCGACTTGCCAAACCAGTGATCGACGGGAGGATGCCGGCATGCGTTGGGCCAAGACCAGTTTGCGAAACAGCTTTTTCGGATGGATGGCCCATCAGAGCCCGGCGGAGCCCAGCGCACGCTTGGAAGACATCCGCAAGGCGATGCTGCAACTGCTCGAACAAAGCCCGGACGGCAGGAACAGCGCGGTCGAACGCAAGGTGCTGTTCGCCCACGATCTCGACGAGCTGTGGTACGTGCGCCCCGACCTGATGACGGCCATTGCAGCGGCCCGCGGCGAGTCCGTCGCGCGGCAATGCCTGGCCGACATCACGCGCATGTTCGACACCGGCACCGGCGGCAAGTTGCGCCGCAGCGGCCGCTCCGGTCCCGGCAAGGACTGACAGCGCCCGCCAGCCGCCGAGCCGCTCGCACGGTCGGCATGCCACCTGCCCCGCACGGGCACGCCAGCGACCGGATCGACGCCGTCGCGCCAACGACTACCGCCTCCGCCGCCAACTCGGCACAATGGTGCTCGTAACCGAGCATCGAAAGGGCGCATATGGCATCCGGAAAAATCCTGGTCGCGCAAGGCGGCGGCCCCACGGCGGTGATCAACCAGTCGATGGTGGGCGTGGCGCTGGAAGCGCGGCGCCACCACAACGTGCAGCGGGTCTACGGTGCGCGCCACGGCGTGCGCGGCATTGTCGACGAAGACTTCGTCGACCTGACCCAGGAAACCAGCCACAACCTCGAACTGGTCGCGGCCACCCCGTCGTCGGCGCTGGGTTCGACACGCGACAAACCCGACGCCCGGTATTGCCATGCGATCTTCGAGGTGCTGCGTGCGCACGAGATCGAGCATTTCTTCTACATCGGCGGCAACGACTCGTCCGACACGGTGCGCATCGTCAGCGAGGAGGCGCGCAAGGCGAACTACCCGCTGCGCTCCATCCATATCCCCAAGACGATCGACAACGACCTGGTCGGCAACGACCACACGCCGGGTTTTCCGTCGGCCGCGCGGTTCGTCGCCCAGGCCTTCGCCGGCGTCAACCTGGACAACGCCGCCCTGCCCGGCGTCTACGTGGGCGTGGTCATGGGCCGGCACGCCGGCTTCCTGACGGCGGCCTCGGCGCTGGGCAAGAAGTTCGAGGACGACGGCCCGCATCTGATCTACCTGCCTGAGCGCACCTTCGACATCCCGCAATTCCTGGCGGACGTCAAATCCACCTACGAGCGCTTCGGCCGCTGCGTCGTGGCGGTGTCCGAGGGCGTGCACGACGCCGCGGGAACCCCCATCCTGAGCCTGCTGGCCAAGGAGCTCGAACACGACGCGCACGGCAACGTGCAGCTCTCGGGCACCGGCGCGCTGGCCGACCTGCTGTGCGAGGAGATCCGCGGCAAGCTGGGCATCAAGCGGGTGCGCGGCGACACCTTCGGCTACCTGCAGCGCTCCTTCATCGGATGTGTGTCCGACGTGGACCAGCGTGAAGCCCGCGAGGTCGGCGAGAAGGCGGTGCAGTTCGCGATGTGGGGCACGCAGGACGGCTCGGTGGCGATCCGGCGCACCGGCTTTTATTCGGTGGACTATGAGCTGCTCGACCTGGCCGCGGTCGCGGGCAAGACCCGGGTCATGGAGGACGCCTTCATCGCCGCCAGCGGAACCGACGTGACCGATGCGTTCCGGCTCTACCTGCGGCCCTTGCTGGGCTCGGGCATGCCGGACGCGTTCCGGCTGCGCGCCGCGCCCGTGCCGCGGCGCAACACGGCCTGAATCCCGACGGCCGATGTTCATCGCCTCCAAGCTGCTCTCATTCGCGATCGAACCCCTGTTCTGGGTCATGGGCCTGCTGGCGGGCGGGCTGCTGGCGTCGTCGTGGCGCCGGCCCCGGCTGGGCCGCGCGCTCGGCTGGCTGGCCTTGCTGGCGCTGATCGGCGCCTGCTGGACCTCCGGCCCCGAAGCGCTGGTGCGTGCGCTGGAGTCGCGCCACCCGAAGCCGGCCGGCATCGACATGGAGCAACAGGTCGGCATCGTCGTGCTCGGTGGCGCACTGTCCCACCCCAGCCTGTGGGAAAACCACCACGAGGTCGGCCTCAACGAGCAGGCCGAGCGCATGACGGCGGCCGTGGCCCTGATGCGCCAATATCCGCACCTGCGCCTGTTGTTCACCGGCGGCATCGCCACGGTGCCGGCCACCGGCGCCAGCGAGGCCGAACGCGCCCGGGTGTTTTTCACGGCCATGGGAGTCGACCCCGCGCGGGTGGTGTACGAGGACCGTTCCCGCAACACCTACGAAAACGCCTTGTACAGCGCCGGCCTGCCTGGCGTGGACAAACGCCAGCACTGGTTGCTGCTCACGTCGGCCTTCCACATGCCGCGCTCGATGGGGGTGTTCGGGCGCGTGGGCTGGAACGTGACGCCGTGGCCGGTCGACTACCGCACCACCGCGCACGACTCCTGGTTCGACTTCTCGCTGCACGACGGCCCCGGCCTGTGGAAACTGGCCCTGCACGAGTGGCTGGGCATCGCGGCCTACCGGCTGGCGGGCTGGATCTGATCGCGGCGCCGGCCGGCGCCCAGGCTCAGGTGTCGTAGGACGAATCGGCGATCTGCTCGGGCGTCATGCGGGTGGCCAGCACCTTGTCGATGCGCCGTCCGTCGAGATCGACGACCTCGAAGCTCCAGCCCGCGCAATCGATGCGCTCGCCTTCCACCGGCAGTGTTCCCGAGACCGCCATCAACAGGCCGGCCACGGTGTTGTAGCGGCCCCGCTCCTCGTCGGGCAACTCGTCGATATCGAGCCGCGACTTGAATTCGCCCACCGGCATGGCGCCATCGATCAGCCAGCTGCCATCGTCGCGCGGCGTGGCCCAGGCGTCCACCGGGGTGTAGGGCTGCAGTTCGCCGGTGATTGCCTCCAGCATGTCGTTGGGCGTGATCAGGCCCTGCACATCGCCGTACTCGTCGACCACCAGCACCATGCGCGCGGTCTTGGTGCGGAACTGCTCGAGCAGCTCCATGCCTGACAAGGTCTCGGGCACGAACACCGGCGCATGCACATGTTCCTCGATGGCCCCGGTATGCTGCGATCCGAGTTCGATCAGCTTGCCCAGGCTGATCGTGCCCACCACGTTCTCCAGCGATCCGCGGCACACCGGGTACCAGGAGAACGCGCGCTTGGCGCCGCCTTCGCGCAACTGCTCCAGGATCTCGCCGGCCGACTGGCTGGCATCGAGCCACTTGATGTCCGAGCGCGGCAGCATCATCGAGGTCAGCGGCCGGTCGTCGAGCAGGAACACGTTCTGCACCATCTGGCGCTCCTGCTCCTCGATCACGCCGGCATCGACGCCCTCCTCCAGGCTGGCGCTGATCTCCGCCTCGGTCACCGCGCGGCTGCCCTCGTTGTCGATGCGCAGCAGCTTGAGCGTGCCGTGCGTGCAGGCCGACAGCAACCAGACGAAGGGCTTGGCCATGCTGGCCACCCAGGTCATCGGCAACGCGATCAGGCGCGAGACCTGCTCGGGATAGAGCTGACCGATGCGCTTGGGCACCAGCTCGCCGAACACGATGGTGGTGAAGGTGATGACGGTCACGACCAGCGCGGTCGCCGTGAGATCGGCCACGGTGTCGGCAATGCCGAAGCCCTGGAACCACAACGACAGGCCGCCGCTGAAGGCCGCCTCGCCGATGATGCCGTTGAGCACGCCGATGGACGTGATGCCCACCTGCACCGACGACAGGAATCGGGTCGGGTTCTCGAGCAGCGCCAGCGCCGCATGGGCGCCGCGGTCGCCATCGTCGGCCATGCTGGTCAGGCGCGCCTTGCGGCTCGCCGTCAAAGCCAGTTCCGACATGGCAAAAGCGCCGTTGAGCAGGGTCAACAGCGCGATCAGCAATACGTCCATGAATCCGGCATCAAAATGTGCACCATGGCACTTTACCTGATCGGCGATGTACAAGGCTGCGACCGCGCGCTCGAACGGCTGCTGGCGGCCATCGACTTCTCACCCAGCCGCGACCGGCTGGTGCTGCTGGGCGACCTGGTCAACCGCGGGCCGGACTCGCTGGGCGTGTTGCGCAGGGTCATGGCCCTGGACGGTGCGGCGCGCTGCGTGCTGGGCAACCACGACCTGCACCTGCTGGCCATCGCCCACGGCGTGCGTCCGCCGCACCGCAAGGACACGGTCGATGCCGTGCTCCGGGCGAGCGACCGCGCGGCGCTGCTCGATTGGCTGCGTGCCCAGCCGCTGGCGCTGCTGGACCGGATCGACGGCCAAGACCTGCTGATGGTGCACGCCGGCGTATTGCCGTCGTGGACGGCGCAGCAGGCCCTGGCGCTGGCGCAGGAGGTGGCGCAGATGATGGCCAGCGACGCGTTCGTGCCTTTTCTGCACCAGATGTACGGCGACACGCCGGAGCGCTGGTCGCAGCAGTTGCACGGTGTGCCCCGCTGGCGCGTGATCGTCAACGCGCTGACACGGCTGCGGTTTTGCGATGCCGACGACCGCATGGAGTTCGCGACCAAGGACGACGCGGATGCCGCGCCGGCCGGTTTTCTGCCCTGGTTCGACGTGCCGGGCCGGCGCACGGCAACGGCCACGGTGGCCTTCGGGCATTGGTCGACGCTGAGCCAGCTCAAGCGCCGGGACGTGATCGCGTTGGACACGGGGTGTGTATGGGGAGGACGGCTCAGCGCGGCGCGTATCGGCACCGATGCGGACGCGTCCGGGCGGCTGCGCGTGACGCTGGTGCAGGTGCCGTGTTCGCAGGCGCAACGACCGGGCCGCTGAACGCGGCGCGGCAGGTCAGGATGACTGGTCGGAGGTCTCGGGCGACTCGGCCCGCTGCGTTGCGGCCGGCGGATCTGACGCGGACGGCGCTTCGGATGCGGCCGGCATCTCGGGCTTGAACAAGGCCGCGACACGCCGGCGGGACTTGATGTTGGCCGAGATGCTGCGCACCGGACGCGGGCTGGAAGACTCCCAGGACGGGGCCTCCTGCGTTGCTGCCGGCTCCTCGTAGGGCTTGTCGAAGAACGGGTCGCGCGACGCCGGCGGCGGGCGCACCATGTCGCGCCGCGGCGCGCGTTCGCGCCGCTCGGCGTCGGCGCCGCCACGCGAGCGGCCACCGGCGCGCGGCTCGGCCGGCACCTCATCGCGACCGCCATACATGCGCCGGCCATCGTTGATGCGGCCCTGGCGGCGGATGTCCGGGCTGTCCTCGTCGAACTCGATCGGCTCGATCTCCAGCTTGGCCTTGAGCAGCTTTTCCAGGTCGGTCACCAGGCGGGCATCGCTGCGCGTGACGAAGGTCACGGCCAGGCCGGACGCGCCGGCACGGCCGGTACGGCCGATGCGGTGGATGTAGTCCTCGGCGTTGAACGGGATGTCGAAGTTGAACACCGCGGGCACGTCCTTGATGTCGAGTCCGCGCGCCGCGACGTCGGTGCACACCAACAGGTCGACCTCGCCCTTCTTGAACGCATCCAGCGCCTTGAGCCGCTCGTCCTGGCTCTTGTCGCCGTGCAGCGCGGTGGTCTTGAGGCCCTCGCGCTCGAGCGAACGCGCGAGCCGGGCACAACCGAGCTTGCTGTTGACGAACACGAAGGCCTGCTTGGTCTCGTGCCGGCGCAGCAGTTGGTGCAGTGCGCGGCGCTTGTCGTCGTCGCCGACGCTGTAGAAGTGCTGCTCCACGGTCGAGGCTGCCGCATTCGGGCGCGCCACCTCGATCGTGACCGGGTTCTGCAGGTAGCTGTTGGCCAGGCGCTTGATCTCGGGCGAGAACGTGGCCGAGAACAGCAGCGTCGTGCGTTGCTTGGGCAGGTAGCTCAGGATGCGTTGCAGGTCCGGCAGGAAACCGATGTCGAGCATCCGGTCGGCCTCGTCCAGCACCACGTATTCGACCTGGTTGAGCACCGCGTTCTTGGCCTCGATATGGTCCAGCAGCCGGCCCGGCGTGGCCACCAGGATCTCGACGCCGCGCTTGAGCTCGGCCGTCTGGGGTTTCATGTCCATGCCGCCGAACACGACGGCGCTGCGCAACTGCGTGTATTTGGCGTAGTCCTTGATCGACTTGGCCACCTGGTCCGCCAGTTCGCGCGTGGGCAGCAGCACCAGCGCGCGCACCGGATGCCGCGCCGGCGACGTGGACGTGTTCTCGTGGCCCAGCATGCGCTGCAGCAGCGGCAGCGAGAACGCGGCCGTCTTGCCGGTTCCGGTCTGCGCCGCACCCATGACGTCATGGCCCTGCAACACCTTCGGGATGGCCTGCGCCTGGATGGGCGTCATCGACGTGTATCCCATTTCCGCGACGGCACGCGCCAGCGGCGGGGCCAGTTGCAGTTGCGAGAACGCGTCGATGGAATCAGGGGCGGTGGCGGGCGAAAGGCTTGCGGGATCGGTCATCTATACCTGTGGGAGAACGTGCTCCAGCGCCTGTTTTGGGCGGCTGGGCGGGTGGTGACCCCGGGCGGGGCAAACGCCTATTATCCCCCCATCGGCAAATCCGGTCAGATCGAGGCCGCCGAGAAGGTGTCGCAGGCCTTGACCGAGCCGGTGCGCAGGCCCTGGTCGAACCAGCGCTGGCGCTGCGCGCTGGTGCCGTGCGTGAAGCTCTCCGGGACCACGGCGCCACCGCCCGCACGCTGCAGCGCATCGTCGCCGATACGGGCCGCGGCGTTCATCGCCTCGGCCACGTCGCCGTTCTCCAGCACCTGGCGTGCCTTGTCGGCATGGTGGGCCCACAGGCCGGCCAGGCAGTCGGCCTGCAGTTCCAGCCGCACGCTCAGCGCGTTGTATTCCGCCTGGCTGACCCGTCCCCGCGCCTGCGCCAGCTTGTCGGTGATGCCCAGCAGGTTCTGCACATGGTGGCCCACCTCGTGCGCGACCACGTAGGCCTGGGCGAAGTCGCCCGGCGCACCCAGGCGATCGCGCAGCGTCTCGTAGAAACCCAGGTCGATATAGACCTTCCGGTCGCCGGGGCAATAAAACGGGCCCATCGCCGATTGACCGGCGCCGCAGGCCGTCGGCGTGGAGCCGCGGAACAACACCAGGCGCGGCTCCTGGTACTGCGCCCCGGCCTGCGCGAAGACCAGCTTCCAGACGTCTTCGGTGTCGGCCAGCACGGTGGATACGAAGCGCGCCATGCGGTCGTCGGCCGGCGGACGCGTGGCCGGGGCCTGCTGCTGCGTCGGCGGCGCCGCGCCATCGAGTGCGCCCAGGATGGTCAGGGGATCGATGCCCAGCATCCAGCCGCCGAGCAGCGCGATCACGATGGTGCCGATGCCCAGGCCGCGCCCGACGACACGCCGCGGACCGCCGCCGCCCGACATCCTGCGGTCTTCGACGTTGTCCGATTGCCGATTGCCTTCCCACTTCATGTGAATCTCCCTCCTGCGCCGCCAAAAAGCGCGGAAAATATGGCGATGCTACGCAAACAACTGCCCACTGCCCCCAAACAGGGACGCCTCGCGCCGGTCTCGAACCGTCCCGCCACGACGGCGACCGTGCTGCTCACGGGCTTCAGTCCCTTCGGCGGCGCCACCACCAACGTCAGTTGGCAGGTCGCACAATCGCTCGGCGGTGAGGTGATCGACGGCCATACCCTGGTCGCCGCGCAACTGCCCACCGAATTCGACACCTCGCTCGAGGCATTGACCGACCTGATCGAGAAACACCATCCGTCGCTGGTCGTGTGCCTGGGACAGGCCGGCGGACGCCGGGCGATCTCGTTCGAGCGTATCGCCATCAACATCGCCGATGCCCGCATACCCGACAACGCCGGCAAGCAGCCGGTGGACAAGCCGGTGGTCAGCGGCGGCCCGCCTGCGTATTTCACCGGACTGCCGATCAAGGCCATGCTCAAGGCCGTCCAGGAAGCCGGCATCGCCGGCGAGGTGTCGCAGACCGCCGGCACCTATGTCTGCAACCATGTGTTCTACGGCATGATGCACACGCTCGAGCGTCGCCGGGCCATGCAAGGCGTGCGCGGTGGCTTCGTGCACCTGCCGCTGCTGCCCGAGCAGGGCGAACCGAGCATGACGCTGGAGCAGATCCAGCGCGGCCTGCGCGTGGCCATCGCCTGTGCGCTGACGACCCGCCAGGACGTCAAGCTTGGCGCCGGCGCCGAACACTGATATTGACGCCCCCGTCTGTCCGGCTTCACTACGTGTAAGCCGGCCGACCCCCCCACTGGGGGGCGGGCCGGTCGCT
Source organism: Comamonadaceae bacterium G21597-S1 (assembly GCA_027214345.1). Taxonomy (GTDB): domain Bacteria; phylum Pseudomonadota; class Gammaproteobacteria; order Burkholderiales; family Burkholderiaceae_C; genus CAISIP01. The sequence goes on along the minus strand of JAPWHR010000001.1, from coordinate 87,189 downwards.
TCGGAGCGGCCGCGCGCGGCGGCCCGTAGTCTGGCCTGCTCCGCGGCCGCTTGCCCCTTCATACCTGTTGGTGACGCGCAGTGCAGCGGCGGGGCCAGGTCTTGAATCGAACCTTCAGGCGCGCGGCAACGTGACCCCGTGTTGCCCCTGGTACTTGCCGCCGCGGTCCTTGTAGCTGGTCTCGCAGGCCTCGTCACTCTCGAAGAACAACACCTGGGCACAGCCCTCGCCGGCATAGATCTTCGCGGGCAGCGGCGTGGTGTTGGAGAACTCCAGCGTCACGTAGCCTTCCCACTCCGGCTCGAACGGCGTCACGTTGACGATGATGCCGCAGCGCGCATAGGTGCTCTTGCCCAGGCAGATCGTCAGCACATTGCGCGGGATGCGGAAATATTCGAGCGTGCGCGCCAGCGCGAAGCTGTTGGGCGGGATGATGCAGACATCGTCGTGGAAGTCGACGAAACTCTTCTCGTCGAAGTTCTTCGGGTCGACCACGGTGCTGTGGATATTGGTGAACACCTTGAACTCGGGCGCGCACCGGATGTCGTAGCCGTAGCTGCTGGTGCCGTAGCTGATGATCCGGTGACCCTCGCGCTCGCGGATCTGCCCCGGCTCGAAGGGCTCGATCATGCCGGTCGTTTCCGCCATGCGGCGGATCCATTTGTCGCTCTTGATGGTCATGCTGGGCTTCCGGGAGTCAGTTCGAATGCGGAGCGCCGATTGTAGGAACATGGCGCGGCCACCCGCCGCGGCCTGCGGCACCGCCTGCGCATGCGCCACTACGACGCGGCACCGTCGGCGATCACAGTGCGCTCGACCAGGCGGTCGTCGCCGAGCACGATCATCGCGAACAACAATTCATCCAGGTTGCTGGCACTGCTCGTGCGCCGCTCCAGCAAGGCGGTGCAGCGGGGCTGCAGCACGACGAAATCGGCCTCGCAGCCCGGCTGCAGGTTGCCCACCACGCCGCCCAGCCCCAGGGCCTGCGCAGCGCCGGCCGTGTGTTGCCACCACAGCTGCTGCGGTGACAGGCTGATACCAGTCTTGGTCTGGCCCTCGCGACCGACGTAATACGCCGCCAGCATGGTGCGAAACGGCGACAACGAGGTGCCGCCACCGACGTCGCTGGCCAGGCCATAACGAAACCCCACGCGGTCGGCCCCCGCATAGTCGAAGAAGCCGCTGCCCAGGAACAGGTTGCTGGTCGGGCTCACCGCGGCGGCGGCGCCGGTGTCGCGCATCAGCGCGCGGTCGGCATCGTCGAAATGGATGCAGTGCGCATAGATGGCGCGCCGGCGCATCAGGCCGAAGTCATCGTAGACCGACAGGTAGGAGCGCGCCTCGGGGAACAGTTCCCGCGCCCAGGCGATCTCGTCCCGGTTCTCGGCCACGTGCGACTGGATCCAGACCTCCGGATACCGCGCCGCCAGCTCGCCGGCCCCGCGCAGCTGCGCCGCGCTGCAACTGGGCGCAAAACGCGGAGTGATCGCATAACCGAGCCGGTCCACGCCATGCCAGCGCCCGATCAAGGCCTCGGTGTCGACCAGGCTGTGCTCCGTCTCGTCGCGCACGCCGTCGGGCGAATGCCGGTCCTGCAGGACCTTGCCGCCGATCATGCGCATGCGGCGCCGGCGCGCCTCGGTGAAGAACGCGTCGACCGAGGCCGGATGGGACGTGGCGAAGGTCAATGCCGTCGTGACGCCGTTGCGCAGCAGTTCGGTCATGAAGAACTGCGCCACCGCCTGCGCATGGGCCGGGTCCGTGAACCGGCTTTCCTGCGGGAAGGTGTAGTTCTCCAGCCAGGGCAGCAGGCCTTCGGCCGGCGAGCCGATCACGTCGATCTGCGGGTAATGCACATGCAGGTCGACGAAACCGGGCGCAATGATGCGCCCGACCAGATCCTCGGTCGCAATGCCCGGGAATTGCGGGGCCACCGTGTCGTGGGGACCGACCGCCAGCACCCGCTCGCAGCCGCCACCCGCGGCGATGCCGACGACCAGCAGGCCGTCCTTGTCGAACACGGCCTGCCCGTGGTCATCGAAACGCAGGATCGACGCGCGATAGGCTTTCATGGCTCCGAGCTTACCGAACAAGCATGGCAGGCTTCATACGAAAACCCGCATGAAGTCCATGGGCGGGTCGCGCGCGCCATCACCGCTTGAGCGGCGCCGCGCTGACGCCCTGCGCCAGCCAGTCCATGGCCAGGATGCGGGCGTCACTCAGGGTCTCGCCCGCGGCGATCACGGTCCTGCCCGTGTTGTCCAGCACCGGCTGGCGCGCCCGGAACGGGTGCAGGCGCCCCTCGGCGATGTCTTTTTGCCGCGCCATCACCTCCTCGCGCACCGGCGCGCCGACCGCCGGGCCGAAGTCGCCGACCCGGATCATGCCCTCGCGGATACCGCCCCAGACATTGCCCGAGCGCCAGCTGCCGTCGAGCACGGCCCGGGCACGGCGGGCATAATACGCGCCCCACTCGTGCGTCACGGCGACGATCTGCGCCTGCGGAGCAACCGCGCGCATGTCCGAGTGGTACGCCACCGCCAGCTTGCCGCGCTCCTGCGCGGCCACCATCACCGCATTCGAGCCGGTGTGGAAGGCCAGCACGTCGGCATCCTGGTCCATCAGCGCCATCGCGGCGTCGCGCTCGCGTGTCGGGTCGAACCAGGCCTGCAGCCAGATCACCTTGACCTGCGCCTGGGGATCGACCGAACGCATGCCCAGCGTGAAGGCATTGATGCCCTGCAGTACCTCGGGGATCGGGAAACCCGCGACATAACCGGCGACATGGGTCTTCGTCATGCGGCCGGCTGCCACGCCGGCCAGATAACGCCCCTCGTAGTACCGCGCGTTGGCGGTGGCCACGTTGGGCGCCGTCTTGTAGCCGGTGATCGACTCGAAGCGGACGTCGGGAAACTCGCGCGCCACCGCCAGCGTGGGCTCCATGTAGCCGAAGCTGGGCGTGAAGATCAGCCTGTGGCCCTGGCGCGCCAGGTCGCGGATCACGCGCTCGGCGTCCGGGCCTTCGGCCACGTTCTCGACAAAACTCGCCGTCACCCGCGGGGCGGCGCCAGGGGTGTTGAGCGCCGCCAGCATGGCCTTGCGGCCCTCGTCGTGCTGGTGCACCCAGCCCATCGGCGTCAGGGGCGCGACATATACGAAACCGACCTTGAGCGGTGGGGTCTGCGCGTGGGCGGGGGAAACAGGGGAAAAAAGGCAACAACAGGCGGCCGCGAACGCGGCAGCGAGGTTTTTGTACATGGTGGTCCTCTACATGGCTCCGGAAAAACAAAGGCCCGCCGGAGCGACGGGCCGAGGCGCATTTTACGCGGGGCGCAGGACCGGGCCGCGCTGCCGGGCGGCGCGCCGCAGGAAGCTGGGGGCGCGCCCGTGGTGCCTAGCGGAACGTCTCGAAGCAGCCGTTCAGGCGCTCGAGATAACGTCGCTTGACGCTGTCGTCGGCAAAGCTGGCGTTGAAGCTGTTGGCCGACAGCTGCCAGGCCTGTTGCGCCGACAGGCCGAGCGCGGCGAAAGTCTGCGTGAAGTTCTCGTTGATGTAGCCGCCGAAATACGCCGGGTCGTCGGAGTTGATGGTCGCCGCGATGCCGGCATCCAGCATGCGGCCCAGGTTGTGCTGCGACAGGTCGTCGAACACGCACAGCTTGAGATTGGACAACGGACAGACCGTGAGTGCGATCTGCTCGTCGGCCAGGCGCCGCATCAGTGCCGGGTCGTGGATGGCCTGCACGCCATGGTCGATGCGTTCGACCCGCAGCACGTCCAGCGCGCTCCAGATGTAGGCCGGCGGGCCTTCCTCGCCGGCGTGCGCGACGAGCCGGAAACCCAGCTCGCGGCAACGCGCGAACACGCGTGCGAACTTCTCCGGCGGATGACCGACCTCGCTCGAGGCCAGGCCGATGCCGACGATCTTCTCGCGCAGCGGCAGCACCTGCTCCAGCGCCTCGAAAGCCTCGCGCTCGCTGAGGTGGCGCAGGAAACACATGATCAGCGAGGCGTTGATGCCGAATTCGCCCTGCGCATCCACGCAGGCCCGGTGCAGGCCATTGACCACCACCGACGCATCCAGGCCGTGGCCGGTGTGGGTTTGCGTGTCGAAGAAGATCTCGGCGTGCAGCACGTTGTCGGCATGGGCACGCGCCAGGTAGGCGTGGGTCATGTCGTAGAAGTCCTGCTCGGTGCGCAGCACCGTGGTGCCGGTGTGGTAGATGTCCAGGAAGTCCTGCAGGTTGTTGAACACGTAGGCCCGGCGCAGCGACTCCACGTCCGGGTAGTCGAGCGTCATGCCGTTGCGCTGCGCCAGTTGGAAGATCAGCTCCGGCTCGAGCGAGCCTTCGATGTGCATGTGCAGCTCGGCCTTGGGCATGGCGCGCAGCAGCGCGGGCAGGCGGTCCGGCGCGACGGGTTTGACTTTCACGGTGGCATCCTTCCTCTCGAAAACACAAAAGGGCTGCCGTCGGGCAGCCCTTGCAGGCAAGGCCCCGCGCCTGGCGGCGACGGGGCCGGCGGACTGCTGGTTACTTGCTGCCGGGCACCTTGCCTTCGACGCCCTTGACGTAGAAGTTCACGCCGCCCAGGAACTTGTCGTCGGCCACGACGTCCTTGGCCAGGATCTCCTTGCCGTCCTGACCCACGATCGGACCCTTCCAGATGGCGTAAGTACCGGCCTTCAGGCCGGCCTTGATCTCGTCGATGCGGGCCTTGGTCTCGGCCGGCACGTCCTCGGCGATGGACACCATGTCGATGGCGCCTTCCTTGTGGCCCCACCACACGCCGCCGCCGCCTTTCCAGGTACCGTCCAGCGCTTCCTTGGTGGCCTGGATGTAATACGGCGCCCAGTTGATGATGGCCGAGCCCAGGTGGGCCTTGGGACCGTAGGCGGTCATGTCGGAGTCCCAGCCGAACGCACGCTTGCCCTTGTCCTGTGCGGTCTTGAGCACGGCCGGCGAGTCGGTGTTCTGGAACAACACGTCGGCACCACCGTTGATCAGCGAAGTCGCCGCTTCGGTCTCCTTTGGCGGGTTGAACCATTCGTTGACCCAGACCACCTTGGTCTTGATCTTCGGATTGCTCGACTGCGCACCCAGCGTGAAGCTGTTGATGTTGCGGATCACCTCGGGAATCGGCACCGACGCGACCACGCCCAGCGTATTGCTCTTGGTCATCTTGCCGGCAATGACGCCGGCCATGTAGGCGCCTTCGTAGGTGCGGCTGTCATAGGTGCGCATGTTCTCGGCCTGCTTGTAGCCGGTCGCATGCTCGAACTTGACGTCCTTGAAGTCGGCCGCGATCTTGAGCATCGGCTCCATGTAGCCGAAGGTGGTGCCGAAGATCAACTTGTTGCCCTGGCTGGCCATGTCGCGCAGCACGCGTTCGGCATCGGCCGACTCGGGCACGTTCTCGACGAACGAGGTCACGACCTTGTCGCCGAACTCCTGCTCGAGCGCCTTGCGGCCCTGGTCGTGCGCGTAGGTCCAGCCGCCGTCGCCGACCGGGCCGACGTAGGCGAACGCGATCTTCAGCGGCTCGGGCTTGGCCGGTGCGGCGGCCGCCACGGGTGCGGGCTCCGGCGCCGGAGCGGGCGCCGGTTCCTCTTTCTTGCCGCACCCGGTCAGTACGGCGGCGGCAATGGCCGACAACGCGGCCATCTGGATCAGGGATCGTTTTTTCAGGTCAGTCATGGTCTTCCTTGATGAGGGATCAGCGAAACGCTCGATTATGAGCCGGGATAAAACGGCTTTCCGATCGACGCCGGCATATTGATGCGAATCCACTGCGGGTTGCGCGATATCAGTGCCAGCACGACGATCGTGGCCAGGTAGGGCAGCATGGTCAGGAACTGGCTCGGCACCTCGACGCCGATACCCTGCAGATGGAACTGCAGCATGGTCACACCGCCGAACAGATAGGCACCCAGCAATACCCGTGCCGGTCGCCAGGTGGCGAAGGTGGTCAGTGCCAGCGCGATCCAGCCCTTGCCCGACACCATGCCCTCGACCCACAACGGGGTGTAGATGATGGACAGGTAGGCGCCGGCCAGGCCGCACAAGGCGCCACCCACCACCACCGCCAGCAGCCGGATGCGCCGCACCGGATACCCCAGCGCGTGGGCCGACTCCGGACTCTCGCCGACGCTGCGCATCACCAGTCCGGAGCGGGTCCGGTACATGAACCAGATCAGCGCGGCGGCGAACAGCACGGTCAGGTAGACCAGCGGATGGTGGCGAAACAGCGCCGGGCCCAGCAGCGGAATGTCGGCCAGCCACGGAATCGCGAACGACGGCCGCTCCGGCATGCGGGCCTGCACGTAGCCGGTTCCGACGAAGGCGGAGAATCCGGCGCCGAACAGCGTCAGCGCCAGCCCGGTCGCGTACTGGTTGGTGTTGAGCCAGATCACCAGCAGGCCGAACAGGGCCGCCAGCACCGCGCCGGCGGCGATGCCGGCGACGAAGCCCAGGCCGTCGCTGCCGGTGTGCACGACGGTGGCGAACCCGGCGATGGCCGCGCACAGCATCATGCCCTCGGCGCCCAGGTTGACGATGCCGACCTTCTCGTTGATCAGCAGGCCCAGCGAGGCCAGCGCCAGCACGGTGCCGGCGTTCAGGGTGGCTGCGACCAGCAATGCATAGGAATCCATCATGCCCTCCCCGCACGGCCGATCCGCAGCCGGTAGTTCACCAAGGTATCGCAGGCCAGCAGGCAGAACAGCAACAGGCCCTGGAACACGCCGGTCAGCGACTTGGTCAGGCCCAGGCGGGACTGCGCCATCTCGCCGCCGATGTAGAACATGCTCATCAGGATGGCCGAGAACACCATGCCCACCGGATGCAGGCGCCCCACGTAGGCCACGATGATGGCGGCAAAGCCGTAGCCGGCCGGCAGGTAGGTCGTGAGCTGGCCGATCGGCCCGGCCACCTCGAGTGCCCCGGCCAGGCCGGCCGCGCCGCCGGAGATCAGCAGCGCTGTCCACAAGGCCTGGCGCGACGAATACCCGGCATACCGCGCGGCGGCCGGCGCCAGGCCGCCGACCTGCTGCGCGAAGCCGGCGCGGGTGCGGAACAGGAAGACCCACATCGCCAGCACGCCGACGATGGCGAACAACACGCCGATACTCACGCGCGAGCCGTCGAACAGGCGCGGAATCCGGGTGACCGCCTCGAAGGTCTTGGTCTGCGGGAAGTTGAAACCCTGCGGATCCTTCCAGGGCCCGCCGACCAGGTAGCTGAGCAGTTGCACCGCGACATAGACCAGCATCAGGCTGACCAGGATCTCGTTGGCATTGAAGCGGTCGCGCAGCAGCGCGGTGATGGCGGCCCACACCATGCCGCCGAGCACGCCGGCGAGCACGATCGGCACCAGGATCCAGGCGCCGGTGGTCTTGTCGGCCATTAGCGCGACGCCGCCGGCGAAGATGGCGCCGATGACGTACTGGCCCTCGGCACCGATGTTCCACACATTCGAGCGAAAGCAGATCGCCAGCCCCAGCGCGATGATCAGCAGCGGCGTGGCCTTGACCAGCAGCTCGCCGACCTGATAGCCGCTGCTGATCGGCAGCCAGAAGAACATCTCGAGCCCGCGCAGCGGGTCCTTGCCCAGCGCGACGAACATGACGACGCCGATGACCACGGTGAGCAGCAAGGCCAGGATCGGCGAGCCGTAACTCCACAAGGCCGAGGGCTGGGGCCGCGCTTCAAGCCTGAGCATGGTCGGCCTCCCACAGTCCGCTCATCCACTCGCCGATCTTCTCCACCGTGGCCTGCGCGATCGGCACCGACGGCGATAGCCGCCCCTTGGCGATCACGTGCAGCCGGTCGCTGAGCTCGAACAGTTCGTCGAGTTCCTCGCTGACCACCAGCACCGCACAACCCTGGTCGCGCAGCTCCAGGATCTCGCTGCGGATCTGGGCCGACGCACCCACGTCCACGCCCCAGGTCGGCTGCGAGACGATCAGCAGCTTGGGCCGGGCGTCGATCTCGCGCCCGACGATGAACTTCTGCAGGTTGCCGCCGGACAAGGACCGGGCGGCGGAATCCGGCCCGCCCGCCTTGACGTTGAAGCGCCGGATGATGTCGGCCGCCTGCGCGCGCAACTGGCCCAGATGAATCCAGTGCATGGGCCCGGACAAGGCCTCGTTGCGGGTCAGCAGCAGGTTGTGCGCCAGACCCAGCGTGGGCACGGCGCCGCGACCCAGCCGCTCCTCGGGCACGAAATGCAGGCCGAGCTTGCGCCGCGCTCCCGGATGCAGCGCAGCCATGTCGACCTCTCCCATGCGGATGCTGCCCGCGCGCGCGCGGCAGTCTTCGCCGGACAAGGCATACAGCAGTTCGCGCTGGCCGTTGCCCGAAACACCGGCGATGCCCACCACCTCGCCCGCGCAGACCTGCAGCGACACGTCGTCGAGGTCGACGCCGAACTGGTCCTCGCGCGCCAGGCTCAGGCTGGAGACCTGCAGCACCGGCGCGCCGGGCTTTTGGTCGCGGTGAGTCAGCTCCGGCGGTTCGGCACCGATCATCAGGCGCGACAGCGACGCATTCGTTTCGTCGGCCGGGTTGCACACCCCGGTGACCTTGCCGCCGCGCAATACGGTGCAGGCGGTGCACAACTCGCGGATCTCGTGCAGCTTGTGGCTGATATACAGGATGCTGCAGCCCTCGGAGGCCAGCTTCTTGAGCACGATGAACAACTTGTCGACCGCCTGCGGCGTCAGCACCGAGGTGGGTTCGTCCAGGATCAGCAACTGGGGGTTGGTCAGCAGCGCCCGGATGATCTCGACCCGCTGCATCTCGCCCACGCTGAGCGTGTGCACCGGTCGCGCCGGGTCGATGTCCAGGCCGTATTCCTGCGCCTTGGACACGATCGACCGGGTGACTTCGGCCAGCGACAGGGTCCTGGCCAGGCCCAGCCAGACGTTCTCGGCCACCGTGATGGTGTCGAACAGGCTGAAATGCTGGAACACCATGCTGATGCCCATCGCCCGCGCTTCCTGCGGGTTGCGGATATGCACCGGTTCGCCATTGAACACCACACTGCCGGCGTCGGGCTTGACCGAGCCGTAGATGATCTTCATCAGCGTGGACTTGCCGGCGCCGTTCTCGCCGAGCACGGCATGGGTTTCGCCGGGCATCACCGTCAGCGACACCTCGTTGTTGGCCACCACCGACGGATACCGCTTGGTGATGCCCTTCAATTGCAATCGTGCCGCCGTGGTGGTGGTCGTGGTCATCCTGGCTTGTCGCTCATCGATGCGCCCGCGGGCGCAGGTTGCAGGTCCGGTTGCAGGGAAGCATTGTCGTCGCGCCCCGTCAATCGGTCGTCGCCTCGTGCCCCAAGCCGGCCGCCACCGCCTTGACGCGTTCACGCAGCCACCGGCCCGCCGCAGAGCCGTGGCTGCGGGCATGCCAGAGCTGGTAATACCGCATGCGGGGGAACGGCACCGGACACGGCAGGATACACACCGGCAGTCGCCCGGCAAACCGTTCGCAATACGCACGACCGGTGGTCAGCACTAGCAAGCTTGATGCCACCATGGCGGGCATCAGGCCGAAATGGGCCACGCGCACGCTGATCCGGCGCCGCAAGCCCAGCACCTCCAGGTGCTCGTCGATCACGCCCTTGGCACCCGGATGGGTCGCACCGGGCGCGACATGGTCGGCCGCCAGCCAGTCCTGCTGGTCCCAGCCGCGGCGCACGGCGGGATGTTGTTCCGAGACCATCGACACGACCTCGTCGTCGAACAAGGCGCCCAGGTGCAGGTCGTCCGGCGGCGTGCTCCAGTTGCCGATCACGATGTCGACCTCCCCCTGGGCCAGCTGGTTGCGGTAGTCGGTGTCGCGCGACAGCGGCAGGATCTCGAGGCCACACAGCGGCGCCTGGGTCTTGATCTGCCCGACCAGCCGGGGCAGGAACTGGGTATCGAGGTAGTCGCTGGCGGCGATGCGGAACAGATGTTCGGCCCGGGGCGGATCGAAGCTCCGTGCGTCGGCGAACAGCACCTCGGCGCTGCGCAGGATGCTGGCACTGGTCTCGATCATGCGCGAACCGGCCTCCGTGGGCACCATGCCGCCACCGGCGCGCACCAACAAGGGGTCCTGGGCGAAATCGCGCAGCCGCTTGAGCGACGCGCTGACCGCCGGCTGGTGCATGCCCAGTCGGACGGCGGCGCGCGAAACACTGCGTTCTGTCAACACGGTATGCAAGACCCTGATCAAATGAAGGTCGATCTTGTCGAAGATGGCGTGGTCTCGCATACAGGCAGTGCAATGGCGTCCATATGCTAGCGTGTATGCCGCGGCCTGCCCAAACGCGTAGTTTCGGCATGAGCCGCGCCCGCGCGTACTGGCGCAGAACTTGCGCCTCGCCGGCTGCCTTGCACCGTCACGACACACCATGCACCACCAGACCATCCGATTCATCCGCCGCGGCGCCATCCAGACCCTGGACAACGTCCCCCCCGACCGCACCCTGCTCGACCTGCTGCGCGAAGACCTGGCCTGCACCGGCACCAAGGAGGGCTGCGGCGAAGGCGACTGCGGCGCCTGCGCCGTCGTGCTGGCCGAGCCCCAGGGCGATGCGCTGCGGTACCGCGCCGTCAACAGCTGCATCCGGCTGGCGCACTCCATCGACGGCATGGCCTTGTGGACCATCGAGGACCTCGCCGGCGCCGACGGCGCGCTGCATCCGGCCCAGGAGGCCATGGTGCAGAACCACGGTTCGCAGTGCGGCTTCTGCACCCCCGGGTTCGTCATGAGCCTGTTCGGCATGTACCAGAACCACGTGGCGCAGGGACGAACCATCGACCGGGCACTGGCGCAGCAGGAACTCTCCGGCAACCTGTGCCGCTGCACCGGCTACCGGCCGATCCTGGATGCGGCGCAGGCCATGGCCCGCCTGCCCCGGGCCGATGTCGCCGAAGGCGCCGTGCTCGCGCAGCTGCAGCAGCTGGCCCGGGCCGCCGAGCCCGCTGCGGCCGGCGGCGAGGGGCCGGCGGCAACGCCGGCCTACCTCGCACCGCGCACGCTGGACGCGCTGCTGCAGGCCCGCGCGCAGTACCCCGAGGCACAGGTCGTGGCCGGCTGCACCGACGTCGGGTTGTGGGTCACCAAGCAGCATCGTCGCTTCGACCAGGTGCTCGACGTCACCCGTGCCGCCGAACTGCGCCGCATCGAGCGCTACCCCCACCATGTGGCCATCGGCGCGGCGGTCCCGTTGCACGACGCCTACACATCGCTGGCGCACGACCGCCCGCAGTTGCAGGCGTTCGCCAGCCGGTTCGCCGGCCTGCCGGTGCGCAACTCCGGCACGCTCGGCGGCAATGTCGCCAACGGCTCACCCATCGGCGACAGCATGCCGCTGCTGATCGCGCTTGGCACCAACGTGGTGCTGATGAGCACCCGCGGGCACCGGGAGATGCCACTCGAGGCCCTGTACACCGGCTACCGCACCAACGTCATGGCCGCAGACGAACTGCTGGCCTGGATCAAGGTGCCGCTGCCGGTCGACGGCGAATTCGCGCGGGTCTACAAGATCTCCAAGCGCTTCGACGACGACATCTCGGCCATCTGCCTGGCCGTGAACCTGCGCATCGACGGCGGCCGGGTCATTGCCGCGTCCATCGGCGTGGGCGGCGTGGCGGCGACGCCGGTGCGCGCCCGCCGCGCCGAGGCCACATTGACGGGCGTAACCTGGAGCGCCGCGGCGGCCCGGCAGGCCGGCGACGCCTTGCGCAACGAGTTCCAGCCGATCTCGGACATGCGCGCCAGCGCCGGCTACCGCAGCACCGTGCTGGGCAACCTGATGCACCGCTTCTGGCTGGAGAGCCAGGGCATGCAGGCGATCAACCTGGAGTCGTTCGCACCGCAAGGAGAAGCCGCATGAACGCACCGGAAAAACTCATGCTGCCCGGCACCCGCCCCGACACCGAGCCGGCAGCGGCCGCCGGGGTTTCCCGCGCGCATGAAAGCGCGCGCGCCCAGGTCCGCGGCGGCGCGACCTATGTCGACGACATCACCGAGCTGCGCGGCACGCTGCACGCGGCGCCGATCCTGTCCACGGTCGCCCACGGGCGGCTGCGCGGCGTCGACAGCGCCGAGGCGCTGGCCATGCCCGGCGTGCGCGGCATCGTGCTGGGCCGCGACATTCCGGGCGATCCGACGCTGGCCTCGTTCACCGGCGACGAACCGATCTTCGCCAGCGACACGGTGCAACACGTCGGCCAGGTCGTCGGGCTGGTGCTGGCCACCGACACCATGGCCGCGCGGCGCGCCGCGCGCAAGGTCCGGCTGCAGATCGACGCCTTGCCCGCCATCCTGACGACGCAGCAGGCGATGCAGGCCGAGAGTTTCGTGCTGCCGCCGGTGTTCGTGCGCCGCGGCGACGCCAAGGCCGCGCTGGCGCAGGCGCCGCACCGGCTCAGCGGCACGCTGGAGGTTGGCGGCCAGGAGCACTTCTACCTCGAAGGCCAGGTCGCCTATGTGGTGCCGCAGGAGCAGAACCAGTGGCTGGTGTACTCCAGCACCCAGCATCCGGGCGAGGTGCAGCACTGGGTTGCGCACGCGCTGGGCATCGACAACCATGGCGTGCGCGTCGAATGCCGGCGCATGGGCGGCGGCTTCGGCGGCAAGGAAACCCAGGCCGGCCACCTGGCGGTGTGGAGCGCCATCGCCGCGGCAAAATACCACTGCCCGGTCAAGCTGCGGCTGGACCGCGACGACGACTTCATGATCACCGGCAAGCGCCATCCGTTCTCGTACCAGTACACCGTGGGTTACGACGACAGCGGCCGGTTATGCGGGCTGCAGCTGGCACTGGCGGCCAACTGCGGCTTCTCGGCCGACCTCAGCGGCCCGGTCGCCGACCGGGCGGTGTTCCACTGCGACAACGCGTATTACCTGGCTGACGTCGAGATCGCGTCGTACCGCTGCAAGACCAACACCCAAAGCCATACCGCGTTCCGCGGCTTCGGCGGCCCGCAGGGCGTGATCCTGATCGAGACCATCCTGGGCGACATCGCGCGCGTGCTCGGGCTCGACCCGCTGGACGTGCGCCGGCGCAACCTGTACGGCATCGACGAGCGCAACGTCACCCACTACCAGATGCCGGTGGAGGACAACATCCTGCAGCCGCTGATCGACCAGCTGGCGCAATCGGCCCGCTACGAGCCAAGGCGCGCCGCGATCGCGGACTGGAACCGTTCCAGCGCGGTGATCAAGCGCGGCATCGCGCTCACGCCGGTCAAGTTCGGCATCTCGTTCACCGCCACCTTGTTCAACCAGGCCGGTGCGCTGGTGCATGTGTACACCGACGGCAGCGTGCAGGTCAACCATGGCGGCACCGAGATGGGCCAGGGGCTGAACACCAAGGTCGCGCAGGTGGTGGCCGACGAACTCGGCGTGCCGTTCGACAAGGTGCTGGCCACGGCCAGCGACACCAGCAAGATCCCGAATGCCTCGGCCACCGCCGCGTCGGCCGGCACCGATCTGAACGGGCGCGCGGCGCAGTTCGCGGCGCGCAACGTGCGCGACAACCTGGCCCAGTTCGTCTGCGGCCTGGACGGCTGCGGCGCCGGCGCGATCCGTTTTGCCGGTGGCCAGGTGATCTCGCCCAAGGCCACGCGCAGCTTCGAGGAGGTGGTGCGGCTGGCCTATGCCAACCGCATCCAGCTGTGGAGTGACGGCTTCTACCGCACGCCCAAGATCCACTATGACAAGACCACGCTGACCGGGCGGCCGTTCTTTTACTTCGCCTATGGCGCGGCCTGCACCGAAGTGGCCATCGACACGCTGACCGGCGAGAGCCGGGTGCTCAAGGTCGACATCCTGCACGACGTGGGCCGCTCCATCAACCCGGCCATCGACATCGGCCAGATCGAAGGCGGCTTCGTGCAGGGCATGGGCTGGCTGACCACCGAGCAGCTGGTGTGGAACGACAAGGGCCTGCTCACCACCCACGCGCCCAGCACCTACAAGATCCCGGCCACCGGCGACATCCCGGAGCACTTCACGGTCGAGCTGTGGCCGGAGCCGAACCGCGAAGACAACGTGTTCGGCTCCAAGGCCGTGGGCGAGCCGCCGTTCATGCTGGCGATCAGCGTGTACGAGGCCCTGCGGGCGGCTGCGGGCGCGGTCGATCCGGACGGGCACATGCCGATCCAGCTTTCGGCGCCTGCGACGGCGGAGAACGTGTTGAGCGCCCTGCCGCGACGCGGCGGCTAGCTAGACCCCCGCCAGCGACCGCAGGCCGCTTGGATCGACCAGGTTCACGACCCGGCCCGAACCGCTGATCAGGCTGCGTTCGCGCAGATGGCGCAGCACCCGCGACAAGGTCTCGGGCGCGATGCCCAGTTGTGCGGCGATCAGCCGCTTGCGTTGCTGCAGCATCACCGCCACCGACCCCTGGGCGCTGGTCTGCGCATGGCGCAGCAGCCACTCGGCACAACGCGCCTCGGCATCCTTGGCCAGGCGGCTCACGGCCAGTTCGCTCTGTTGCCAGTGGGCCATCGCGATATCGCGCAGCAGGGTTTGCGCGGACGCCGGCAGGCTCTCGAGCCAGCGGCGGAAACTGGGCAACGCCAGGCGGCGCATCTTGACACGGGTCTCGGTGACCACGTCCACCAGGCTGGGCCGGCCGAGGATGGCCGCACTGGCCTCGAGCCAGAACGGCCCCTCGGCCGTGCCGAGCAGGTGGGTCAGTCCCTCGCCGTCCATCAGGCCCAGTTCGACCCGCCCGGTTTCGACGAACACCACGCCATCGGCGAGTTTGCCCCGATGCAACAACACCACGCCAGGCTCGGCCGCGGACCGTTCGGCAGGGAGATCAAGCAACTCGTTTGGCAACATGGGGCCCAATGTGCCGCGTAACAGGGACGGCAACCTTGAGCAATATCAAACTTGGCGCGCAAACGGCCGACCGGCGCCAAGCTTGCCCGACCATGTCAAATCCGCGGCACAATTCCAGCTTTTGCACGCCATGCCCGACCGCTCCGACACCGTCTTGCCGACACCCCCTTTCGACGTGCTGCGCCTGGACCATGTCGTGCTGCGCGTGGTCGACGTCGAACGCGCCATTGCGTTCTACGCGCGCGCGCTCGGTTGCACGGTGGTCAAACGGCGCGATGATCTCGGACTGGTCCATCTGCGCGCCGGGGCATCGATGGTCGACCTGGTCGCCGTCGACGGCCCGCTGGGACGCAAGGGCGGGGCCGCGGCGGGCGACGAGGCGCGCAACGTCGACCACCTGTGCCTGCGCGTGGATCCCTTCGACGAACCCGCACTGGTGCAGCACCTGCATGCGGCGGGTGCCCCGCCGCTGGCGCCGGCGACGGTCAATTTCGGCGCCGAGGGCAACGGGCCTTCGCTGTATTTCCACGATCCCGACGGCAACACGATCGAACTCAAGGGAGCGGCAACGCCATGAGCCTGGATACCTGGCTGATCTATTTCCTGGCCGCACTCGGGCTGTCCTTGTCGCCTGGCCCGAACGGGCTGCTGGCACTGACACACGGCGCCTTGCACGGCCGGCGCAAGACGCTGTACACGATCTGCGGCGGCGCTTTCGGGTTCGTCGTCGTGATCGCGCTGTCCATGTTCGGCATCGGTGCCCTGCTGCAGACCTCGCTGCTGTGGCTGACGGTGCTCAAGTGGGTCGGCGGAGCCTACCTGGTCTGGCTCGGCATCCAGGTCTGGCGTTCGCCGCCGGTGGGCATCGAACCGCTCGCGCAGGCGCCGTCGCGCACGGGCGGCTCGCTGTTCCGCCAGGGCGCCTTGTCGGCGCTGACCAATCCCAAGGCCATCCTTTTCTTCGCCGCGTTCCTGCCGCAGTTCATCGATCCGACGCGCAGCCTGGTGCTGCAGTTCGCGATCATGGCCGGCACGTTCGCCGTCATCGAGATCGTGTTCGAGGCCTTCGTCGCCAGCCTGTCGCAGCGCATCCGCCCGTGGCTGCAGCGCGTGGGACGCCGCTTCAACCAGGTCTGCGGCGGTATTTTCATGGCCATCGGCGCCGTGTTGTCGCTGCGGGCCTGACGCATTGCGCCCGCGCCGGCACCGTCACAACACCAGGATGGCCCGGAAGTCGTTGACGTTGGTATGGGTCGGCCCGGTGAACACCAGGTCGCCCAGCGGCTCGAAGAAGCCGTAGGCATCGTTGCGCTGCAGGTAGTCGGCGATCTTCATGTCGTGCCGCGCCGCGCGCTCCAGCGTGTCCGGCGCCACGAAGGCTCCCGCGTTGTCCTCGACGCCGTCGATGCCGTCGGTGTCGGCGGCCAATGCATAGACGCCCGGCTGCCCCTGCAAGGCCTCGGCCAGGCCCATGCAGAACTCGCCGGCGCGGCCGCCGCGGCCACGGGGCACGCCCGGCGCGCGCGGGCGCACCGTGACCGTGGTCTCGCCGCCGCTGAGGATCACGCACGGCCGCGCGAACGGCTCGCCGCGCCGTGCCACCGCACGCGCCAGCGCGGCATGCACCTTGCCAACCTCGCGCGACTCTCCTTCGATCGCGTCGCTCAGGATATGGGCGGTCAGGCCGGCCGCACGCGCGGCCTCGGCCGCCGCTTCCAGGCTTTGCTGCGGCGTCGCAATCAGATGCACCTCGTGGTGCTCGAAGCGCGGGTCGCCAGGCTTGGGGGTTTCCAGTTCGCCGCGTTCGAGCGCCTGCACGATGGCCGGCGGCAGGTCGATCGCATAACGCCGCAGGATGGCCAAGGCCTGTGCGCAGGTGCTCGCATCCGGCACGGTCGGGCCGCTGGCAATGACGCTGGGGTCGTCTCCGGGTACGTCGCTGATGGCCAGCGTCACGACCCGCGCCGGCGCACAGGCTGCGGCCAGGCGACCGCCCTTGACCCGCGACAGGTGCTTGCGCACGCAATTCATCTCCGTGATGCTGGCACCACTGGCCAGCAGCGCCTGGTTCACCGCCTGCTTGCCGGCGAAGTCCAGCCCGTCCACCGGCAGGCTGAGCAAGGCCGAGCCGCCGCCGGAGATCAGGCACAGCACCAAGTCCTCGGATGTGAGGCCTTCGGTCAGCGCCAGCATGCGTCGGGCCGCCTGCTGGCCGGCTTCGTCCGGCACCGGGTGCGAGGCCTCGACCACGTCGATGCGTTGCGCCAGGCCCGCGGGCCGTGGCGGCACATGGTGGTAGCGGGTCACGACCAGGCCCGACAGGGGCGCATCGGCCGGCCAGGCAGCCTCGACGGCCTGCGCCATCGCCGCGCCCGCCTTGCCGGCGCCCAGTACCAGCGTGCGCCCACCGGGACCCGGCGGCGACGGCAGGCAGGCTGCAGTGACGTGTGCCGGCAAGGCCCGCTTCACGGCGGCCTGGTACAACTGGTCCAGCAGGGCGCGGGCCCGGCGCGTGTCCTGCGCGGTAGTATCGGTTGGGTCGGTAGTGGATGCGTGCTCGGTCATGCTCCGATTGTGCCCAACCTATGCCCGGCCGAACCGGCACACGCAACGGACCTCGATGATGAAAACCCTGTTGATCCGCAATGCCGCGTGTGTCGCCACCTGCGATGCCGACGACCCGGCCCGATCGCGCGAACTGCGCGACGCATCGGTGCTGGTGCGCGGCAATCGCATCGACGCCATCGGCCCGGCGGGCGAACTGCCGCAGGAAGCCGACGAAATCATCGACGCGCGCGGCCGGCTGGTGACGCCGGGCCTGATCAACACCCACCACCACATGTTCCAGTCGCTGACCCGCGCCATCCCGGCGGTGCAGGATGCGGAACTGTTTTCGTGGCTGCGGGGGCTGTACCCGCTGTGGGCCGGGCTGACGCCCGAGATGGTGCAGGTGTCGACCCAGGTCGCGATGGCCGAACTGCTGCACAGCGGCTGCACCACCAGCAGCGACCACCTGTACCTGTATCCCAATGGGGTGCGGCTCGACGACAGCGTGCAGGCGGCGCGCGAGATCGGCATGCGGTTCGTCGCCTGCCGCGGCAGCATGAGCGTGGGGCAGTCACTCGGTGGCCTGCCGCCGGACGCACTGGTCGAGGACGAGGCGCACATCCTGCGCGATGCGCAGCGGCTGATCGAGCAGTACCACGACCACGGTCACGGCGCCATGGTGCAGATCGCGCTGGCACCGTGCTCCCCGTTCTCGGTCAGCCGGTCGCTGATGCGCGAGACGGCCGCGCTGGCGCGCAGCCTGGGCGTGCGCTTGCACACCCACCTGGCGGAGAACGACCACGACGTCGCCTACAGCCGCGAGACGTTCGGCTGCAACCCGGCCCAATACGCACAGGACCTGGGATGGCTGGGCGACGACGTCTGGCATGCGCACTGCGTCAAGCTCGACGATGAAGGCATCAGCCTGTTCGCCGCCACGCGCACCGGTGTGGCCCACTGCCCCTGCAGCAACATGCGCCTGGCCAGCGGCATCGCACCGGTGCGGCGCATGCTGGACGCGGGTGTCCCGGTGGGCCTGGGCGTCGACGGCTGCGCCAGCAACGATGGTGCCCACATGGTGGCCGAGGCGCGCCAGGCCTTGCTGCTGGCCCGGGTCGGTCGTTCCCTGGCGCCGTCGGTGCCGGATGCCGACGGCCGGCCGGTCCATGGCTGCGACCGCGGTCCCGCCGAGATGACGGCGCGCGATGCGCTGGCACTGGCCACGCGTGGCGGTGCCCGGGTACTGGGACGCACCGACATCGGCCATCTGGCGCCGGGCATGTGTGCCGACCTGGCGCTGTTCGACCTGCGCAGCCTGGGTTTTGCCGGCGGTGCGGTCCACGATCCGGTGGGTGCGCTGATGTTGTGCGCCAGTGCCCCGGCCAGCCATGTGGTAGTCAATGGCCGGATCGTGGTGCGCGACGGCCGCCTGTGCACGATCGAACTGGAGCCGTTGCTCGAACGCCACAACCGGCTGGCGACGACACTGGCAATGGGACAATGAAGCGCCATGACCGTGGCAGACCGCGCCAACGCGCAATGACGAAAGCTCCCTCCATGTGGATCCTGCGCCCGACACTGCCCTATGGCCGCCCCGCACGCGCGGCGAGCGCATCATGAGCTGGTTCTCCCGACTCTGGCCATGGGGCCGGCCGCCCGCGCCGCAGACCGGCGGGCGCGCACCCACATCCGACGCGACACCGGTGCGCATCGAACCGGTCCAGGAGCCGGCAGCGCCGGTTGCCGACGTGCGTCCGGTATTGCCCTGGCTGCTCGGTTGCGGCGAACTGAGCGACACGCCGATCACGCCGACCGAGCGCCAGGCGCTCGACGCCGTAGCCCGCACACTGGCACTGCCCGAAATACCGGACAACCTGCTGCCGCGGGCGGCGGCACTGATTCCCCAGCTGATCGCCCTGGTGCGCCAGACCGACCTGCCCACGCCGGCGATCGCCGAGCGCATCGGCAAGGATGCCGTGCTGGCAGCCGAGGTCATGCGCCTGGCCAGCAGCCCGTATTACCGGGTACAGGGCGAGGTGACCGACCTGGAACAGGCGATCTCGCTGATCGGGCTGCAGGGCCTGCAGACGGTGATCGCCCGCGTGTTGCTCAAGCCGATCTACCAGTCGCCGCCGGGCCCGTTGAGCGGGCGCGCAGGCCCACGCATGTGGGACCATTCGGAAGCCCTGGCACGCCACACCGGCATCCTGGCGACCCCGTCCGGCCAGTCGGTGTTCGACGGTTACCTGGCCGGCATGCTGCACGACACCGGATGGACCATCGCGTTCAGCATCATCGACCGTTCCGGCATCCAGCTGCCGGTCCCGCCGTCGCAGGCCTTCGGCGCCGCATTGACCGAGCAGACGCACCGGCTGTTCGGCCTGGCCGCGCAGCGCTGGGAGATCACGCCGGGATTCGTCGCGCTGGCCAGGGACGCCCGGCACAACGGCATGGTCGCCGCCACGCACCCGCTGACAAAGGTGCTGCAGCAGGCCCAGCAGGCGGCACTCGACGAACTCGTGGCCGAAAAGACCTAGGTCCGGCGCCGGCGGGCCCGCCGCCGGCTAGACCACGACATACCGCCCGGGCCGATGGTTGACGGCCAGCACCAGGTTCAGCACGACGGCGCCGAGCACCGACCATGCCACCCGTTGCCAGTCGGTGATCCACAAGGCGCCGGCGACGATCGCCCCGTCGATGGCCATCTGCACCGTGCCGGCGCGCCAGCCGTAGCGCTCCTGCAGATGCAGCACCAGCACGTTGACGCCGCCCAGGCTGGCGCGGTGGCGAAACAGGATCAGCATGCCCACGCCGCACAACAAGCCGCCCAGCACCGAGGCCGTGCCCGGCGCCAGGTAGTCGATGCCGATGCCGTGGGGCAACAACTGCGCGAACACCGACAACAGGCTGACCGCGGCAAAGGTCTTGAGCGTGAACAGCGCTCCGAGGCGACGCCAGGCGAACCAGTAGAACGGCAGATTGACCAGGAAAAAGGCCACGCCGAAATCCATGCCGCTGGCGTAACCCAGCAGGAACGCCAGCCCGGCGGTGCCGCCCGTGAGCAGGCCGCTCTTGCCGAACAGCACCACCCCGAAGGCCACCAGCAAGGTCGCGCTGACCAGCGCCTGCACGTCTTCGTGGGCACGATGCTGCGCCGGCGTGGCGGCGGCGGCAACGGCAGGGCCGTGCGCCAGCGCGACGGCATCGGAAGACGGTGGAGCACAGGACATGGTGGTGCGATCGGCGGTTGGCGGCACGGGCCGGATGATGGCTGGCAGCATACGGCCGCATGCGCAGCGGCGCCTTGATCCAGCGCAGCTTGCCGGCGATCCGCGCGCCGGCAGCGGAGCGCCGGACGGCGCCGTCGTTATTCGACCTTGGCGCCGGCCGTGAACCAGCGCCCGATCAGCGCGCGTTCGGCCTCGGTGATGCCGGTGGAGTTGTTCATCGGCATCACCCGGGTCACCACGGCCTGCTGGTAGACCGCCTGGGCATGCTGCTTGAGCAGCGCCGGGGCGTCGAGCCGCACGTTCTTCATCTGCACCTGGGCGCCATGGCACATGGCGCAACGTTGCTCGACCACCGCCATCACCTCGGCCGCCGACGGCGCCGGTTGCGCGGCCGTGGGCGCGGCGGCCGCGGCCA
Source organism: Comamonadaceae bacterium G21597-S1 (assembly GCA_027214345.1). Taxonomy (GTDB): domain Bacteria; phylum Pseudomonadota; class Gammaproteobacteria; order Burkholderiales; family Burkholderiaceae_C; genus CAISIP01. Next base: position 66,148 of record JAPWHR010000001.1, on the reverse strand, counting down.
TGGCCGGCGCCGGCGCCGGCCGCAGCCAGGCCGCGGTCGCGACGATGACCAGCACACCCACCAGGGCATACGGCCACGGGTGGCGGTTGCGCCCGAGCTTGTAGCCGTGGCGCATCACGAAGAACTGACGGATCGCCGCGCCGGCGAACATCAGCAGGATCAGCACCAGCCAGTTCTGCGGATGGCTGTAGGTGAAGCTGTAGTGGTTGCTCAGCATCGCGAACAACACCGGCAACGTGAAATACGTGTTGTGCACGCTGCGCTGCTTGGCGCGCTGGCCGTGGATCGGATCGACCGGCCGGCCTTCGCGCAAGGCCTTGACCGTCGTGCGCTGGCCCGGAATGATCCAGAAGAACACGTTGGCGCTCATCGCGGTCGCCAGCATGGCGCCGACCAGCAGGAAGGCGGCACGGCCGGCGAACCAGTGGCAGGCCAGCCAGGAGGCCAGGCAGACGATCACCAGCACGAGCGCGCCGACGATGGCGTCGCCGTTCCTGCGCCGGCCGAAGATCTGGCAGACACCGTCATACAGCATCCAGAACACGACGAGGAAGGCCACCGCGATGCTGATCGCCGCGCCGGAAGACCAGTTCATCAGCGCCGGATCGATCAGGTAGGTCCGCGCATTCCACAGGTACGACACGGTGAACAATGCGAACCCGGTCAACCAGGTGCTGTAGGCCTCCCAGTAGAACCAGTGCAGGTGGTCGGGCACGACCTTGGGCGCGACGGCGTATTTCTGCGGGTTGTAGAACCCCCCGCCATGCACCGCCCACAATTCGCCGCCGACGCCTGCTTCCTGGAGTTGCCGGTCCGTGGGCGGCACCAGGGAACTGTCGAGGAAGACGAAATAGAACGATGAGCCGATCCACGCGATGGCGGTGATCACGTGCGCCCAGCGCAGCAGCAGGTTGGCCCAGTCGAGGTAGTAACTTTCCATCAGTCAGGTCTTTCGCGAGACGGGACGTGGCGCCCGTGGTGGATCCCCCTGCTCACCACTGCGGGCTCTGTAAGCAGGACGGGGTCGCGAACACGGACTGGCGGGCAGTCCGGCTCCGCTGCGACAAGGCGACGCAAGTGTATACACTTTTGCGCGCAATTCCAAGATGCACGGGCGGGGGCATGGCCTGGGCCGGCTCATGAACGCTCGCCGCCTGCCGTGGTTTGCAGCAATTGCGCCGCAACGGCCACCGCGATCACCTCGGGCTCCTTGCCGGCAATGCCGGCGACGCCGATCGGGCAGGTGATGCGCGCCAGTTCGGCATCGGAGAAACCGCGTGCCTGCAGCCGGTGGCGGAACGTCGCCCACTTGGTCTTGCTGCCGATCAGGCCGACGTAGGGCAGATCGTCCGTTGCGCGTATCCGGTGCAGGCAGGCCGCGACGATGTCGAGGTCCTCGGCATGGCTGAAACTCATGATGACGACCCGGCTCGCGGGAGCGAGGTCGGCCACGGCGGCATGCACCGGGTCGGAGTGTTCGGTGACGACCGAACCTTCGGGCAGCGGCGGAAAAATCTCGTCGCGGCTGTCGTACCAGTGCACCGCGAACGGCAGCCGGGCCAGCACCCGTACCAGTGCCCGACCGACATGGCCGCCGCCGAACACGGCCAGCGGGACCAGCGCCGAAGCCAGGCGCTGGCGCAACCCGGCCACCGACGCGGCATCCGCGGGTTCGAACCGCAGATGCATGACGCCGCCACAACACTGGCCCAGACTGGGCCCGAGTGCAAAGCGCCGCTGAAGGTCCACCGGCGCGCCGGCCAGGCAGGCCCGCGCGTGGGCGATGGCCTCGAACTCGACATGGCCGCCGCCGATCGTGCCGACGCAGTCGGCGCCGAACACCGCCATCCAGGTGCCGGCATCGCGTGGTACCGAGCCCTGGGTGGACGCGACCGTGACCCAGACCGCGGGCTCATGCGCCAGTCGCGACAAGGCGAGGTCAACAGCTTTCACGAATGGTTACCGGGAAGGGATCGACAAACGGGCATCACGCAGGGATTTTGAGGCACAGTATGCCTGCGCCGCAGGCGCGCCCGACCGGCCGCTCGCTCGCGCGGTGGGCAGCCGATAATCGCCGAACCCCTCGCCCGAAAGCTCTGTCCGTGAAAATCGCCCACCGTCCGCTGCTGTTCGCCCTGGTCTCCATCGTCGGCATGCTCGTCGCCGCGTGCTCCACACCGCCACGCGACAGCGCCCCGACCGGCGAGCCACCGGCTCCCGCCGCCCCGATACCGTCGGCCCCACCCCCCGCGGCTTCCGAGGTGCCGCCGGCCGTGGTGTTGCCGCCGGTGGCGCTGCTGCCGACCGTCTCCCAGGCCAGTACACCGCAGGCCTACCGGCGCGACGCCGCCCTGCACCTGTACGCGCATAACGCCGCGCGCATCTACAAGGGCATGCTCAAACCCCACCTGTACGCCATCGGCGTGCTCGAGATCGACATCGACCGGCAAGGCCAGGTCGCGGGCATCCACTGGCGGCGCGCGCCGCGGCATGCGCCCGAAGTGATGGCCGAGATCATTCGCACGGTGCGCGCCGCCGCGCCCTACCCGATTCCCTCGCGCATGGGCCGGGTCACGTACAGCGACGTCTGGTTGTGGGACAAGAGCGGCCAGTTCCAGCTCGACACCCTCACCGAAGGCCAGATGTAGGCACCCGCCAGGCCTCCGGCCGGGCTCAGGACCCCCGGTACGTGGAGTAGCTCCAGGGACTCACCAGCAACGGCACGTGGTAGTGCTGGTCGGCATGGGCGACGCCGAAGTCCAGGCAGACCCGGTTCAGGAAATTGGGTTCCGGCAACACCACCTGTTTCGAGCGGAAATAATCCGCGACGTCGAACGCGAGCCGGTACAGCCCCGTGCGCAGGTTCTGGTCGTCGTACAGCGGGCCGTCGGGATTGCGCCCGTCCTGGTTCAGCGTGAAACGCTTGACCAGCACCGGCTCGCCGCCATCGACCGTATACAGCGCGACCCGCATGCCCGCGGCCGGCACGCCGTGCATGGTGTCCAGTACATGTGTGCTCAATCCCATCGCAATCCTCCTGGCGGGTACCGGCTCCGCGCGCCGACGGAGCGCCGCGCCGCGGTACGGGTTGCCGAAACGGAAAACAAAAGTGTATACAGTTTCCGGTGCTTTGGCTATCATGCCGGCATGGAATCGTCGTCCACCACGGCCATCGTGCATGCCCTGACCCGCGCCATCACCGAGCACCGACTGTTGCCCGGCAGCAAGCTGGCGGAGCAGAAGCTGGCCGACCACTTCGGCGTCTCGCGCACGCTGGTGCGCCAGGCGCTGCTGCAGCTCTCGCAGCACCAGTTGGTGACGCTGGAGCCGGCGCGCGGCGCCTTCGTCGCCGCGCCATCGGTCGATGAGGCGCGCCAGGTGTTCGCGGTGCGCCGCATGCTGGAATGCGAGATGGCGCGCGCCTTCGCCGCCCAGGTCACACCGGCCATGGCACGCGCCCTGCGCGAGCATGTCGCGCAGGAAAAACGCGCCGTCGAGCAGGACGACGCCAGCGGACGCACCGAGCTGCTGGGTGACTTCCATGTGCGCATGGCCGAACTCATGGGCAACCAGGTGCTGGCCCAGATGCTCGGCCAGCTGATCTCGCGCTGCGCGCTGATCACGCTGATGTACCAGAGCAGCCAGGACGCCGGCCATTCCCACGACGAACATGTGCAGATCGTGCGCGCGCTGGCTGCGCGCGACGGCGAACTGGCGGCAAGGCTGATGGGAGAACACCTCAGCCATGTCGAGGCCCACCTGACCGCCACCCGCCCCTACCCGACCAACGACATCACGCAGGCACTGGCCTGAACGCCACCGTACCATGACCGAGCCCCTGCCCAGCTACGACACAACCGCCGCCTATCCCCGCGACCTCGTCGGTTATGGCGCCCACCCGCCCCATGCCCGTTGGCCGGATGGCGCCCGCATTGCGCTGCAGTTCGTGCTGAACTACGAGGAAGGCGGCGAGAACTCCGTGCTGCACGGTGATCCGGCCTCCGAGCAGTTCCTGTCGGAGATGTTCAATCCGGCCGCGTTCAACGCCCGCCACCTGAGCATGGAAAGCATCTACGAATACGGTTCGCGCGCCGGCGTCTGGCGCATCCTGCGCGAATTCGAACGCCGCCAGCTGCCGCTGACCGTGTTCGGCGTCGGCATGGCGCTGCAGCGCCATCCGGAACTCACCGCCGCCTTCCGCTCGCTGGGCCACGAGATCGCCTGCCATGGCTGGCGCTGGATCAGCTACCAGGCGATGGACGAGGCGACCGAGCGCGAGCACATGCGCATCGGCATGGAGATCATCGAACAACTGACCGGCGAACGCGCGCTCGGCTGGTATACCGGTCGCGACAGCCCGAACACCCACCGACTGGTCGCCGACTACGGCGGCTTCGCCTACGACAGCGACTACTACGGCGACGACCTGCCGTTCTGGATGCGCGTGCGCAAGACCGACGGCAGCGTGGTTCCGCAGCTGATCGTGCCGTATACGCTCGACACCAACGACATGCGATTTGCGTCGGCCCAGGGCTTCGCGCAGGGCGACGACTTCTTCACTTACCTGCGCGACGCCTTCGACGTGTTGTACGCCGAGGGCGACCCGCAGGGGCTGGACCGGCCCCGGATGCTGAGCGTCGGCATGCATTGCCGGCTGCTCGGCCGCCCGGCCCGCATGAAGGCGCTGCAGCGTTTCCTGGACCATGTGCAGTCGCACGACCGGGTCTGGATCTGCCGCCGGATCGACATCGCCCGCCACTGGGCGCACACCCACCCCTTTTCCGGCTGACTCGCCGGCCCGCACATGACGACTCCTTCCCTCACGCTGCAAGCCCTCAACGACGCCCCGCGCGACCAGGCGCTGGCAATGGTCGACGGCCTGTACGAACATTCGCCCTGGATCGCCGAACAGGCGCTGGCCAGCCGCCCTTTTCGTTCGCTGGCGCAGTTCAAGCATGCCATGGCCACGGTCGTGCGCGCAGCCAGCCGCGAGCAGCAGCTGGCGCTGGTGCGCGCCCACCCGGAGCTGGCGGGCAAGGCCATGCGCGACAACACGCTGACCGCCGCATCGACGCACGAACAGAACAAGGCCGGGCTGACGCAATGCACCGACGATGAACTGGCCCGCATCGCCCGGCTCAATGCCGATTACGCGGCCCGTTTCGGCCACCCGTTCATCCTGGCCGTGCGGGGGCCGCGCGCCGAGGGCCTGTCCAAGCAGGAGATCCTGGCCACCTTCGCGCGGCGCCTGCACAACCATCCCGAGGTCGAGCTGCAGGAATGCCTGCGCAACATCCACCGCATCGTCGAGCTGCGGCTGAACGACAAATTCGGCATCACGCCGGCGCTGGGCAACAGGGTCTGGGACTGGCATGAGTCGCTGAGCCGTCATTCCGACCCGGGTTTTGCGGAGAACGGACAGCTCACCGTCACCTACCTGACCGACGCGCACCGCGCCTGCGCCGCGGAGATCGCCGCGCGCATGCGCGAATGCGGCTTCGACAGCGTCGAGATCGATGCCGTGGGCAACGTCGTCGGCCGCTACCACGCGGGTACGCCGGGTGCGCCCCTGCTGATGACCGGCAGCCACTACGACACCGTGCGCAACGGCGGCAAATACGACGGTCGGCTCGGCATCTTCGTTCCGATGGGCTGCGTGCGCGAGCTGCACCGCAGCGGCACCCGCTTGCCGTTCGGCATCGAGGTCATCGGTTTTGCCGAGGAGGAAGGCCAGCGCTACAAGGCCACCTTCCTGGGTTCGGGCGCGCTGATCGGCGATTTCCGCACCGAGTGGCTGGCGCAGCGCGATGCCGACGGCATCACGATGCAGCAGGCCATGGAACAGGCCGGATTGCGGGTGCAGGACATCGCCGCGCTCAAGCGCGACCCGCGGGACTATCTGGGCTTCGTCGAAGTGCACATCGAACAGGGCCCGGTGCTCTCCGAGATCGACCTGCCACTGGCCGTCGTGACCTCGATCAACGGCAGCGTGCGTTACCTGGTCGAACTGATCGGTACCGCCTGCCATGCCGGCACCACGCCGATGGACCGGCGCAGCGATGCCGCCGCCGGTGCGGCCGAAGTCATCCTGGCCGTCGAGCGACGCGCCGCGCAGGACGCCGAGTCGGTGGCCACGGTCGGCCTGCTGAACGTCCCGGCCGGTTCGATCAACGTGGTGCCGGGGCGTTGCCAGTTCTCGCTCGACATGCGTGCGCCCACCGACGCGCAGCGCGATGCGCTCGAGCGCGACATCCTCGCCGCACTGGAGGCCGTGTGCGAACGGCGCCAGTTGCGCTGCACGATGGAGGAAACCATGCGCGCGGCGGCGGCGCCGTGTGCGCCCGTGTGGCAGGCGCGCTGGGAACGCGCCGTCGACGCCCTCGGCGTGCCGGTGCACCGCATGACCAGCGGCGCCGGCCACGACGCGATGAAGCTGCACGAGGTGATGCCGCAGGCCATGTTGTTCGTGCGCGGCCAGAACGCCGGCATCAGCCACAACCCGCTCGAATCGACCACCAGCGACGACATGGACCTGGCGGTGCGCGCCTTCTCGAACCTGCTGCACGAAACCGCGGCCGACCTCTGACACCGAAACCCGACATGAACACCTACGAACAACTCGACGCCTGGATCGACCGGCATTTCGACGAACAGGTCCGCTTCCTGCAGGAACTGATCAAGGTCCCCACCGACACGCCGCCGGGCAACAACGCGCCGCATGCCGAACGCACCGCGCAACTGCTGCAGGCCATGGCCATCGACGTGGAACAACACGCCGTGCCGCAGGCCGAAGTACGGGCCGTCGGCATGGAGTCGGTCACCAACCTGGTGGCGCGACGGCGTTACGGCGACGGTCCCACCGTGCTGCTCAATGCGCACGGCGACGTGGTACCTCCGGGCGAGGGCTGGACCCACGACCCCTATGGCGGCGAGATCGAGGACGGCCGCATCTACGGCCGGGCGGCAGCCGTGAGCAAGTGCGACTTTTCCACCTACACCTTCGCCGTGCGCGCACTCGAGGCCGTGGCCCGGCCGACCCGCGGCAGCGTCGAGTTGCTGTTCACCTACGACGAGGAGTTCGGCGGCGAGGTCGGCCCGGCCTGGCTGCTCCGGCACGGCATCGTGCGGCCGGACCTGATGATCGCCGCCGGCTTCAGCTACCAGGTCATCACCGCGCACAACGGCTGCCTGCAGATGGAGGTCACGGTGCACGGCAAGATGGCGCATGCCGCCATTCCCGATTCCGGCGTGGATGCGATCCATGCCGCGGTGCAGATCCTGAACGCGCTGTACGCCCAGAACACGCTGTACCGCTCGGTCACCTCGCAGGTCGAGGGCATCTCGCACCCCTACCTGAACGTCGGCATGATCGAAGGCGGCACCAACACCAACGTGGTGCCCGGGCGCGCCAGCTTCAAGCTCGACCGCCGCATGATCCCGGAGGAAGACCCGGCCGAGGTCGAGGCCACGCTGCGCGGCATCATCAACCAGGCCGCCGCCGGGATGGCCGGGGTTACGGTGGATGTTCGTCGCATGTTGCTGGCCAAGGCGATGCGGCCGCTGCCCGGTAACCAGCCGCTGGTTTCGGCACTGCAGCAACACGGCGAGCAGGTGTTCGGCGAGAAGATCCCGGCATTGGGAACGCCGCTGTACACCGACGTGCGGCTGTTCTGCGAGGCCGGCATCCCCGGTGTGATCTACGGCGCCGGGCCGCGCACCGTGCTGGAGTCGCACGCCAAGCGCGCCGACGAACGGCTCGAACTCGAGGACCTGCGCCGCGCCACCCAGGTGATCGCACGCAGCCTGCACGACCTGCTGGCCTGACGGCCCGCCGACGACCGTGGCCGTCGACGGCCGGTGACAGCTGGTGCACGACCGGCCGCGGACCGCCGCGTTGCCGTGGCGGCGAGCCCGCGTGCCATGCGCCGGGCTGGCATGTCACTTGCATTGTGTGTTGCAGAAGGCAGGGCCAAGGCCATGCCGCTTCTGCAACACACCAGGAGACGCCATGTCCATCTGCCGCCGCCACTTCGTGTCCGGTCTTGCCGCCTTGACCGTGCCCGCCCTGTCCCGTTCCGTGTCCGCACAAACCCGGAGCTGGCCCAGCCAGCCGATCAGGCTCGTCGTGACCTTTCCGCCGGGCGGATCCAGCGACATCGTCGCGCGCCTGATCGGACCACTGCTGGCCGACACACTCGGCCAGCCGGTCGTCATCGACAACAAGCCCGGTGCCGCCTCGACCATCGGTGCCGCGGCCGTGGCTGGTGCTCCCGCCAACGGCTACACCTTGCTGATGTCCAACTCCGCGCCGATGTCGATCTCGCCGGCGCTGATGGACAAACCCTCCTACGACCCGATCCGCAGCTTCAGCCACCTGACCTATATTGGTGCCGTGCCGACAGTACTGGTGGTGCACCCGTCGCTGCCGATCCGGGATTTCGCCGGCTTCATCGCCTGGGCCCGCACGCAGCCGGACGGCGTCGCGTTCGGCAGTGGCGGCGCCGCGTCGGTGGGCCACATCGTCGGCGAGATGCTGGCGCGCAAGGCCGGCATCCGGATGCTGCATATCCCGTACAAGGGCGCCGGCCCGATGCGCAACGACCTGCTTGGCGGCCAGATCAAGGTCGCCATCGACGCATTGCCGCAGAACCTGCAGTTCCAGCACAGCGGACAGCTGCGGCTGCTCGCGCTGACGGCACCCCGGCGCGCGCCGACCGCCCCCGAAGTTCCCAGCGTCGTCGAACTGGGTTATCCGTCGCTGGTGGCGGAGAACTTCGTCGGCATCTCCGCACCGGCCGGCCTGCCCGAAGACGTGGCGCAGGCGTTCCAGCAGGCGGCCGACCAGGTACTGAAGATGCCCGAGGTCCGGAACCGGCTGCACCAGATGGGTTTCGAGCTGGCCACCAAGTCGCGCAGCGAATTCGCCGACTTCGTACGCGAACAGGTGCTGGCCTGGGCGCCCGCCGTCAAGCAGACCGGGGCGACGATATGAGTCGCCGGGCCGCTCCCAAGACGAATGCCGCAGTGCGCAGCACGGAGGGCTCTCTTATGAGTTGCCGGGCCGCTCCCAAGACGAATGCCGCAGTGCGCAGCACGGAGGGTCAGCCATGACCCAGGCACGCGTGGCGGTCGCCCTGTTCGGGCCGCAAGGCAAGGGCAGCTTCAATGAATCCGGCTTGCGTGGCGCCTTGCGCGCCCGCGAGCGCGGCCATGCGGTGCAGGTGCACTGGATCGGTGCGGCGGATACCGACGACCGGGCGCACCACCTGCGCCAGATCTGTGCCAGCGGGCTGGACCTGCTGGTGGCCCACGGCGGCCAGGGCGACGAACCGGTCGCCCTGGTGTGCGATGAATTCCCCGACATGCAATTTGCCGTCACCCAGGGACACACGACGGCCGCCAACAGCGCCTGTTATGAAGTGCTGCAGGAGCAGTCCGCCTTCCTGGCCGGCGTACTGGCGGCGCTGCACTCGCGCACCGGCATCGTGGCCCATCTGTCCGGCGAGCGGGTGCGCCCCGGCCTCAAGGGCCGCGCCGCCTTCGCCCACGGTGTTCGCGCCGCCGGCAACGACTGCCGGCTGCTGACCACCTTCATCGGCAACCAGCACGACCCCGAGCGCGCCTACGCCGTGGCCCACGACCTGCGCCATGGCGGCGCCGACATCGTGTTCGCGATGATCGACGGTGGACGCGATGGCGTCACCCAGGCCTGCCGCGAACTGGACATGCGACAGATCGGCAACGTGCTGGACTGGGTCGAGCGCGACCCCGCCGTGTTCCTGGCCTCGGCGGTCGCAGACTCGGGCAGTTGTGCGCTGCAGGCGATCGAAGACCATGCCGACAACCGGTTCCTGCCACGCACCGTGCGGCGCTACGGCCTGGAGAATCCCGATTGCGTGCGACTGGTCTGCAGCGACGTGGTGTCGAAGGAGCACCGGGCGGAACTGGCCCATTGGCAACACCAGTTGATGTCGGGGGCGCTGCAGCCCGATACCGAATACGCCGGCGCGGAATTCGCCTGACGCGGTCCCGATCACGCGCCACGCAGCAGCATGGCGCGCCAGCCGTCGACGTCGACGTCGATCAGGCCCGCGCAGGCTTGCGCCGGGTCGCGATACGGCGTGGTGCCACGCCGTCGGCGTCCGTCGTGGCGGCCGTGCCGGGCGCGCGCTTGGCCGCAGGCCTGCTCTTGGCCTTGGGCGGGCTGGCGGCCCGGGCCGACGTGACCTTCTTCGGACTGCCAGCGCCAGCGGCGCGGCGCACGCGGGCAGCCGGACTGGCAGCGGGCACAGGCGCCGCACCCGCATCGACGCGCAGGGCGCGCAAGGCGTCGAATTCCCCCGTGATCGCATCGGCCAGCGCCTTGACGTCCGGCGCCGCGTCCGCGTCCGCCATCAGCCCGAAATCCAGCGACTGGTTGTAACTCTGCACCGTGATGTTCAGCGCCATGCCGTGCACGACGATCGAGGTCGGATAGTTGGTCAACATCCGGGCGCCGGCCATGTACAGCGGCACCGGCGGCCCCGGCACGTTGGAGATCGTGACGTTGGTGACCTGCCCGACCCGGTCGGCCACCCTGGCCTTGCCCACCAGCGCGGTTGCGGCCTCGAGCAGCCAGGGCACGCCGATCGACGGATAGTCGGTGGGCAGGATGCTCCTGACACTGCCCATCGCCGACTTCATCGCCGCCGTGGCGGCCTTCACGTGTGCCAGCCGCGCGCCGGCATCCGGCAGGTGCGTGCCCAGGCTGATCACCGACATCGACGCCTGGTTGTCGCTGGACGTGTCGCCGGCCGCCCGCAGCGAGATCGGCACGGCGGCGACCAGGCTTTTCTTCGGCAGCACGCCACGACCCAGCAGGTAACTGCGCAATGCGCCCGAGCACACCGCCAGCACCATGTCGTTGATGGTCGCGCCCATGGACTTTCCCAGCGCCTTGAGTTCGACCATGGGCAGGCTCACGGCGGCAAACGCGCGGCCGGTGCCGACCGACACGTTGAACGGGGTCGCCGGCGCCAGCGTGAGGTTGCTGACCCGGCCCTTGCGCAGGCCGAACAAGGCGCTGCTGCCCACCGCGGTGCGCGCCGCACCGGAAAGGGTGCCGACGGTGGACGGCAGATCGCGCACGATCCGGGACACCTGCGCGATCTCGTTGCCCAGCGCGCCGCGCAGCATCTCGGCCATGCTCAGCCGGAACACCTTGCGCCGGGTGCTGCGCACGATCTCGATGGTGCGCGGCTCGGGAGTCACGTCCAGCAAGGTATTGGCCAGCGCGACCGCCGCCTGGCCGTCCACCGCCGCATGGTGCAGCTGGGTATAGACACCGACCCGTTTGCGACCGTCCGGCCCTGGCGCCAGGCCGGTGAAGACATGCATCTTCCACAGCGGCAGGCTGCGGTCGAGCAGCACCGGATGCAACAGGCCGACCTGGGCCTCGAGTGCCTGCATCGCGTCACCGGCCGCGGTGGCCTTGGGCAGCTTGATCTCGACGATGTGCTGGCTCAGGTCAGGGACGACATCGACCCAGGCCGGATTGGCCAGGTTCAGGGGCATCCACCACAACCGGCGGCGAAACACGGGCAGCAAGGGCAGGCGCTGCTCCACATGACGGCGCAGGTCCCGTACATAACTGCCCCGATAACCACGGGGCAGCTCGAACAGGTGCAGCGCGCCGACATGCATCGGCATCTGCGGCGTCTCGAGAAACAGGAAGCTGGCGTCCAGTCCGGAGAGTTGTCGCATCAGGGTCGGGCCTTTCATGCGGGCCCGGCCGTGCGGCAGGCCATGGGGTTGAGGGTTCGCAGCGTGCCTACTTGATCAGGAACGACAGCATCTTGCTGGCGAACCTGCCATACGGCGGCATCATGAATTTCAGGCTGGAGAAACGGGCCTGGTAGAACACCGGGCGCAGCTTGGAGAAGGTCAGGAACCCCTCCTTGCCATGGTAGTGGCCCATGCCCGAATCGCCAACCCCGCCGAACGGCAGGTCGTGCTGGCCCACGTGGAACAGGCCGTCGTTGACCGACACACCACCCGACATCACGCGCTCGAGCAGCATCTGCACCACCTGCGGATCGTTGGAAAAAGGATAGATCGCCAGCGGTCGCGGGCCCGCGTTGACGGCGGCAATCACGTCATCCAGAGTCTGGAAGCCGCGGATCGGCAGGATGGGCCCGAAAATTTCGCGTTGCCACAGGATGCTGTCGGGCGGCGCGTCGAGCACGATACACGGCGCGATCTTGCGCGTGGCGGCGTCATGCTCCGGCCCCGGCACCAGCTGGATGACCTGTGCACCACGCTCGCGCGCCTCGTCGAGTGCGCCGATCAGGCGGTCGAAGGCGGTCTGGTCGATGATGGAGGTGTAGTCCGGCGAGTCGAGCGACGGATAACGCTGGGGCACGATGTGCTGCGCCTCCTGGACGAACTGCGCGATCTTGGCCTGGGGCATCCACAGGTGGTCGACCGAGGTGCAGATCTGGCCGGCATTGAGGTACTTGACGAACAGGATGCGTTCGGCGGCCTTGCGCAGCGGAAAATCGTCGCACAGGATGGCCGGCGCCTTGCCGCCGAGCTCCAGCGTGACCGGGCACAGGTTCTGCGCCGCCGCGGCCATCACCGCGCGGCCGGTCTGGCCCGACCCGGTGAACAGCAGGTGATCGAACGGCAGCTTCGAGAACGCCACGCCGACGCCACCGACCTCGTCGAAGAACTGCAGCTTCTCGGGCGGGAAATAGGCCGGGATCTTCTCGATCAGCAGTCGCGCCAGGTGACGCGAGTTCTCGCTCATCTTGACCATGGCGCGATTGCCGGCCGCGAAGATGTAGGTCAGCGGCACCATGCTCAGGTTGACCGGAAAGTTCCACGGCACGATGACACCGACCACGCCCAGCGGCTGCGGAATCACCCGGTTGCGCGCACCCAGGAAATTGCGCAGATCGACCGAACGGCGCTGCGTCTTCATCCAGCGGCGCAGGTGCCGGGCGACATGGTCGATGCCGTCCACGGCCGGGAAGATCTCGGCCAGCAGGGTCTCGTGTGTCGAACGGTGGCCGTAATCGGCACTGATGGCCTCGCACAAGGCATCCTTGTTTTCACGGATGAAGCGCTGCAAGGTGCGCAGGTCGGCCAGTCGTTCGTCGAGACTCGGAACCGGATGGGCCAGATAGGCCTCGCGCTGCAGTGCAAGGGCCAATTCCAGCGGGGCGGGGATGTCGTTTTTCATGCTTGTCCGATCAAGCCAGGTTCGCCCTGGCAATGGCATCAACTCACAGCTTACAGCTTACTCCCATCGCGCACAATGCGATGCTCTATCGGCATAAACACCAGCAGCCGCCTGGGCCGCGATGCGTTAGCCTATCGCCTGTCCCGCCCTGTTGAACCGAACCCGCAGACCCACGAAACACCATGAGCAAAGAACTCTCCCCAGCCGAACATGCCTTGCGCGAGGCCGCCCGCGAATACCACCGCAGCCCGACCCGCGGCAAGATCGCCGTCACGCCGACCAAGGCCTTGTCCAACCAGCGCGACCTGTCGCTGGCGTATTCGCCCGGCGTGGCCTATCCCTGCCTGGACATCGAGGAGGATCCCTCGCTGGCAGCTGAGTTCACGTCGCGCGGCAACCTGGTCGGTGTGGTCACCAATGGGACGGCCGTACTCGGTCTGGGCGACATCGGCCCGCTGGCCGCCAAGCCGGTGATGGAGGGCAAGGGTTGCCTGTTCAAGAAATTCGCCGGCATCGACGTGTTCGACATCGAGCTTGCCGAGCGCGACCCGGACAAGCTGGTCGACATGATCGCGGCCATGGAACCCACGCTGGGTGGCATCAACCTCGAAGACATCAAGGCGCCGGAGTGTTTCTACATCGAGCGCAAGCTGCGCGAGCGCATGAACATCCCGGTGTTCCACGACGACCAGCACGGAACCGCCATCATCTCGGCCGCCGCGCTGCTCAACGGGCTGGAGCTGGTGGGCAAGAAGATCGACGACGTCAAGGTCGCGGTCTCGGGCGCGGGTGCCGCCGCACTGGCCTGCCTGGACGTGATGGCCGGCCTGGGCGTGCCGCGCAAGAACATGTACGTGTGCGACTCCAAGGGCGTGATCTACACCGGGCGACCGGGCGGATTCGACGAGTCCAAGCAACGCGTGGCGCAGGACACCGACGCCCGCACGCTGGCCGACGTGGTCAAGGACGCCGACGTGTTCCTGGGCTGCTCCACCGCCGGCGTGCTGACGCAGGACATGGTCAAGAGCATGGCGCGCGCGCCCATCATCCTGGCGCTGGCCAACCCCGAACCGGAAATCCGGCCCGAGCTGGCCAAGGAGGTGCGGCCGGACTGCATCATCGCCACCGGACGTTCGGACTATCCGAACCAGGTCAACAACGTCCTGTGTTTCCCGTACATTTTCCGCGGCGCGCTCGACTGCGGCGCGACCAAGATCACCGAGGAGATGAAGCTGGCCTGCGTGCGCCAGATCGCCGACCTGGCCAAGGCCGACATCAGCGAGGAGGTCGCCAGCGCCTATGCCGGCAAGGAGCTGGTGTTCGGCCCGGACTACCTGATACCGACGCCGTTCGACTCGCGGCTGATCATGCGCATCGCCCCGGCCGTGGCCCAGGCCGCGGCCGACTCCGGCGTGGCGACGCGGCCGATCGAAGACCTGGACGCCTACCGCCAGCAGCTGTCACGCTTCGTCTACCAGACCGGCATGTTCATGCGCCCGGTGTTCATGGCGGCCAAGTCCGTGCCCGCCGCCGCCAAGCGGGTGGCCTATGCCGAGGGCGAGGACGAACGGGTGTTGCGCGCGGTGCAGGTCGCGGTCGACGAAGGCCTGGCGCATCCGATCCTGATCGGCCGCCCTGCCGTGATCGAGGCCCGGCTGGCCAAGGCCGGACTGCGACTCAAGCTCGGCGTCGACGTGGAGAACGTCAACCCGGAAGACGATCCGCGCTTTCGCCAGTACTGGGAGGCCTACCACCGGCTGATGGGGCGCCGCGGCGTGTCGGTCGAGGCGGCCAAGTCGGTCGTGCGCAGGTCGAACACCACCATTGCGGCTCTGATGGTGCACCTGGGCGACGCCGACGCGATGTTGTGCGGCCTGGTCGGGCGTTTCGACAGCCACCTCGACCATGTGCGCGACATCATCGGCGTGCGCAAGGGCGCCACCGGCCTGGCCACGCTCAATGCGTTGATGTTGGACCGGCGCACGCTGTTCATCGCCGACACCCATGTGAACGAGGATCCCGACGCAGAACAACTGGCCAGCATCGCGCTGATGGCGGCCGAGGAGGTGCGTTATTTCGGCCTGCCGCCCAAGGTGGCCTTCCTGTCGCATTCCAACTACGGCACGTCCAAGCGCAAGTCGGCGGTCAAGATGCGCCAGGCCCATGAATTGTTCTCGCGCATGGCCCCCGACATCGAGAGCGACGGCGAGTTGCACGGCGACTCGGCCTTGTCGGAGTCGATCCGCCGCAACGCCTTGATGGACAGCAAGCTCGAGGGCGAGGCCAACATCCTGATCTGCCCCAACCTGGACGCGGCCAACATCCTGTTCAACGTGCTCAAGATCACCGGCGGCCACGGCGTCACGGTCGGCCCCATCCTGCTGGGCGCGGCCGCATCGGCCCATGTGATCACGCCCTCGGCCACGGTGCGCCGGGTCGTCAACATGACGGCGCTGGCGGTGGCCAACTCGGCGCACAAGCCAGTGTGATGCCGGCGCGGGCACACCGGGTTCGCATCGCCATGGGATGCTTCATGACCATCGTGACGAGGTGCCGGCCATGACGGGCCCGACCCACGCGTTCTGGCAGGAACGGTTCGACCAGCAGCAAACTCCGTGGGACCGGGGCGCGGCCAGTCCGCAACTGCTGGCCTGGCTGGACAGCGGCGCGTTGACGCCGTGCCGCATCCTGGTGCCGGGTTGCGGCAGCGGCTGGGAGGTCGCGGAACTGGCGCGGCGCGGATTCGACGTGACCGGGCTGGACTACGCGCCCGCGGCCGTGCAACGGACGCGCGACCTGCTGCAGTCGCAACAACTCCCGGGTGAGGTGCTGCAGGCGGACGTGTTGCATTTCGAACCGGATCATCCCTTCGACGCGATCTACGAGCAGACCTGCCTGTGTGCCATCCATCCCGACCACTGGATCGCCTATGCGCAACGGCTGCACCAGTGGCTCGTGCCCGGAGCCACGTTGTGGGGGCTGTTCATGCAGATGCCGCGTCCGGCGGCAGTCCAGGAAGGACGTATCGAAGGACCACCCTACCATTGCGACATCAACGCGGTGCGGGCATTGTTCGCAGGCTCCCACTGGCATTGGCCCAGGCCACCGTACGAACAGGTCCCCCACCCCCGCCTGTCGCACGAGCTGGCCGTGCCACTGACGCGTCGCTGAGCGGCGACGGAAAGACCCCATGGCCGCATCCAGCCTGCTCGTACTGATCGACGACATCGCCGCCTTGCTCGACGATGTCGCGCTGATGACCAAGGTCGCCGCGCGCAAGGGCATTGCGGCGGCCGACGATGTCGCGGCGATGACGCAACTGGCGGCGAAAAAAACTGCCGGCGTGCTCGGCGACGACCTGGCCCTGAACGCCGAGCAGGTCACCGGCGTGCGCGCCGACCGCGAGTTGCCGGTGGTCTGGGCCGTGGCCAAGGGGTCGTTGCGCAACAAGGCCATCCTGGTGCCGGCCGCCTTGCTCATCAGCGCGATCGCGCCCTGGGCCATCACGCCGCTGCTGATGCTCGGCGGCTTGTTCCTGTGTTTCGAGGGTACCGAAAAGGTCCTGCATGCGCTGGGCTGGCATGCCCACGAGGACGCGGCGCATCACGCGGAACTGGTGCGCGCGGTCGCGGATCCGCAGCAGGACATCGTCGCGTTCGAACGCGACAAGATCCGCGGCGCGATCCGCACCGACTTCATCCTGTCGGCCGAGATCATCGTCATCACGCTGGGCACGGTCGCGTCGGCGGGTTTCGCCCAGCAGGTGGCGGTGCTGGTCGGCATCTCGCTGGTCATCACCGTCGGCGTCTATGGCCTGGTCGCGGGCATCGTCAAGCTCGACGACGCCGGCCTGCACCTCAGCGCCCAGCCGGCGCCCTGGAAACAGGGCTTCGGTCGCGGCATCCTGCGCGCCGCCCCCTGGTTGATGAAGTCCCTGTCGGTACTCGGCACGGCCGCCATGTTCCTGGTCGGCGGCGGCATCCTGGTGCACGGCGTACCCGTCATAGGGCATGCGCTGGAAAACTTTGCCGCGCCACTGGGATGGGCCGGTGTGCTGGTGTCGAACCTGGGCAATGCGGTCGCGGGGCTGCTGGCCGGACTGCTCGTGGTCGGCGCCGTGCAGTTGTACCAGCGCATGCGCGGCGGCACGGTGGCAACCGGGCGGTGACCTGGCAGGCCTGGCGCCACCCGTGTGCGGGCGGCGTGCCGGCCCCGTTTCAGGGCGCCATCGCCGCCGCCGTCATGCCCCGTGCACCGAGGCCGTCCCGGTTGACGCAGTTCACCGGCAACACGCCGGCCAGCAGACGCTCCACCTCGTGCACGGTGCCGGCGCCCATGCGCCGCATGCTGTCGACGGTCAATCCGGCCGCATGCGGCGTCAGCAACACGTTGTCCAGACCGCACAGGGCATGCCCCTGCGGCAACGGCTGGGTCGCGAACACATCGAGCGCAGCGCCTGCGATGCGGCGCGTGCGCAAGGCGGCGACGAGCGCGGCCTCGTCGACCAGCGCGCCGCGCGAGACGTTGACCAGCACGGCATGCCGGGGCATCAGTGCGATGCGCCGGGCGTCGATCAGGCCTTCGGTCTGCGCGTTGAGCGGCGCCGCCAGCACGACCGCGTCGCTGCGCGCCAGCAGCTCGTCCAAGGCGGTGCCCTCGACGAACGACGGCAGGTCCGCCAGGCGCCGCTGATGGCCGAGCACCACCATGCCAAACCCATGGTGGGCGATCTCGGCAACCCGCGAGCCGATCGCGCCCACGCCGATGATGCCCAGCGTGTGACCGTGCAGTTCGCCTGCCCCATCGGCCAGCGCACGGCTGGCATCCCAGCCGCGCGCGCGCAGCATCGCGTCCATCTGCGCACAGCGCCGGCGCAACACGCCCAGCACGCCGATCGCGTGCTCGGCCACGGCATGGCGGTTCGATCCGGGCACATTGGCCACCGCGATCCCGCGCCGGGTGGCCGCCTCCAACGGGATCATGTCGACACCCACGCCATGGCGCACGATGCCTCGCAGGCGGGGCGCGAAGTCCAGCAGGTCGGCGGGCAAGGCCGAGCGCACGACGAGAACGTCGGCATCGGCGATGCATCGGCGCAAGGTATCCGCACCGGCGTCCGGCGCCAGCACGACATGCGCCAGCGCGGACAGGTCGTGCCAGGTCTGGGCATCCACCGGCCCGGTCAGCAGGACCCGGGCACGGCGGGGGACGACGGCGTCAGTCGGCACGGACACCGGCTTCGCGCACCACCTTGGACCAGACCGCGCGCTGCGCCTGCAGGTGGGCGGCGAACTGCTCCGGCGTGCTGCCGATGGATTCGACACCCTGCAGGCTGAACTTCTCCCGCACGTCGGCCATGCGCAGGATCTTCACGATCTCGGCATTGAGCTTGTCGATGATGGGCTTGGGCGTACCCGCCGGCGCGGCAAATCCGAACCACACGCCGACCTCGTATCCGGGCACGCCGGACTCGGCGACCGTCGGGACGGCCGGCACCAGCGCGGAACGGGCCGGCGTCGTCACGCCCAGCACCTTGAGCTTGCCGGACTGCACATGCTGCAGCACGTTGGAGACGTTGTCGAACATGGTACCCACGTGCCCGCCGATCAGGTCGGCCACCGCCGGCGCACTGCCCTTGTACGGAACATGGGTGATGTCGACACCGGCCATCTGCTTGAACATTTCCATCGACAGGTGGTTGGAACTGCCGACACCGGTCGAGGCGTAGCTCAGGCTGCCCGGCTTGGACTTGGCCAGCGCGACCAGTTCCTGCACCGAGTTGACCGGCGAGGCGGCCGGCACCACCAGCAGGTTGCTCGTGGTGGCCGCCAGCGTGATCGGTGCGAAGTCGGTCTGCGGATCGAATGGCAGCTTGGCGAAGATGAAGGGGTTGACCGCGAACGAGAACGGCAACACGACCAGGGTGTAGCCGTCGGCCGGCGCCTTGGCCACCATGTCGATGCCGATGTTGGTGGCGCCGCCCGGGCGGTTCTCGACCACCACCGGCTGGCCCCAGGCCGACTGCAGCTTGGCCCCCACGGTACGCGCCAGCGTGTCGTTGAATCCGCCCGGCGGGTACGGCACGACGATACGGATCGGATGGTCCGGATACGCCGCGACCTGGGCCTGTGCCGGGGCAAGCAATGCCAGCGCCAGGGCGGCGCCGGCAACACGAATCAGCTTACGTTTGTCCATGGGTGTCTCCTTTTTCTGGGGTCGGTGGAAAATCAGAACGTCACGACATAACCGGGTCCATCGATGGCGGGATACTCGGCAAAGATCCGCTCGTCGATGTCCAGTCCGATGCCCGGGCGATCGAGCGGTTCGACACATCCGTCGGCACCGATCTCGAAGGTCCGGCCGAACATGTCGCGCATCGGGTTGAAGTGCGACACGCAGGCCTCGAAGTAGCCGCCGTTGTCCAGCGCGGCCAGGAAATGCAGGCTGGCGGCATGGTTGATGCCGGTGGCCGAGCTGTGCGGATGCACCGCGATGCCGAACGCCGAGGCCATGGCCGCGATGCGCAGCGCCTCGGTGATGCCGCCGGTCTTGGACAGGTCGGGCTGGAAGATCGTGACCGCCTTGTCCTCGAGCAGGCGCGCGAAGTCGTACCGCGTGTAGTGGTTCTCGCCGGCGGCGATGGGCACCTGCGGGCTGATGCCCGCGGCGATCCGGTAGGCGCCGAAGTCCAGCGCGCTGAACGGCTCCTCGAGCCAGCCCACGCGCGCCTCGGCCAGCGCCGGGATGACGCGGCGGGCGTCGGCCAGGCGCCAGGCGGTGTTGGCGTCGGTCAGGATCTCGACCTCGTCCCCGAGGCCGGCACGCACCGCCTGGACCCGGAGGATGTCGTCGCGCACGTTGTCGCCCAGGCGCAACTTGATGGCCCGGTAACCGGCGGAGACATAACTGCGGGCCTCCTCGACCAGTTGCTCCGGCGGCTGGAACCCCATCGAGATGCCGCCCGCGTAGGCCGGCAGGCGCTTGCGGCTGCCGCCAAGCAGCCGGTACAGCGGCATATTGGCCGCCTTGCCGCGAATGTCCCACAAGGCCAGGTCGATGCCCGACAACGCCAGTGCTGCACCGGCGCCCAGCCCGTGGCTGGACAATTGCATCCGGTTCACGCGGGCCCACACGCCCACGACATCACACGGGTCCATGCCCGCGAGCAGCGGATCGAGTGTCTGGTTGACCAGGCTGCACACGGCGCCCGGGCTGCGGCCGGGATGGGACTCGCCGTAGCCGGTCAGGCCTTCGTCGGTCTCGACCCGCACGATGATGGTGTCGCGCTTGATGGTGGCGCCCACACCGACCTTGACGGTCTTGCCCTGCGGCAGGCGATAGGACAGGGCAAAGGCGGTGATGCGGGTGATTTTCATGGTGTGTGTCGTTTTTCAGGAGTAAAGGTAGCCACGCGCCGGCATCAGGCCATGACGCGCGAGCGCGTTGCCGGCGACGGCGATCAGTTCATCGGGAAGGGATTGGCCGCCATGCAGACGCGGCGCAGCGACGTCACGGGCCAGCGGGCCGAAGGCCATGTGGTGGTCGATCGCCTTGTTCGCATGGGTGAACACGTTGCCGAACGCGATGCCGGCGGCGGCGGCGAACACCGCCTCGACCACGGCCTCGATGCGCGCGGACATGCCATCCGCCTGGGCCCGGCGCCCCTGGCGCAGGAGATCGATCATCTGCGCCAGTTGCGGACCGAAGCCGTTGGCCGAGCTGAGCAGGAAGCCGTCGTAGCGGCCGCCTGCGATCTTCAGGTGCCGGCTGTAGGCGCCTTCGGCACCACGCAGCAGGAACACGTCGTCGAGGCCGGCGTCGGCAATCCGGTCCGCACCGCTGGTGTCCTTGACCATGCGCAAATTGGCATGGCGGGTTGCCAGCGCGCGCACGGTCGCGGGCGCCACCTCGTTCCCGGTCACCTGGGGCAGCTGGTACAGCGATACCGGCAGGCCGCACCCGAGCAGGCTGTCGAACGCGCCGGCAATGGCGTCCTGCGACAGGTCGGCACCATGGGGTGCGCAGAAGGTGAAGCCCTGGACGGATGCACGGCGCATCGCGGTCTGCGCGTCGTCGGTGCCGGCGCGCCGCCGGAGCCGATCGAGCATGCACGCCATCGTGGCCTGCATGGCCGCGACATCCGGCCGGAGCACACCGACCAGCACCGCGGCGCCGCGGTCTTGTGCCAGGTCGACCACGGCCTCGAGCAATTGCAGCGCCTGCGCATCCGACATCACCCACCCGTCGCCGGTCGAGCCAGGCACCAGGAAGCCGCCGACGGACGGCGTCAGGTACTCCACGTGGCGGCGCAGGCGATGCAGGTCGATGGCGCCGTCGCCGTCGTACGGCGTGAGCAACGGACACCACAAGGTCGCAAGCGGGGGCTGCGGAGTCCGCCGTTCGGAGGTGTCGGGCCGTTCGGCCAGGTCGTGGGAAGCAGGCATGCGACCGAGTGTAGGAACCGGTCATCATGCAGAACAAGGAACAACAGGTGATTTCAGATATGCTCTCAAGGCATGACAATACCCAGCCTGAACCTGCGACGCATCGAGGCTTTCCTGGCGGTGTTCGAAGCACGGAACATGACGCGCGCAGCGGTGCAGCTCGAGGTGGCCCAGTCCGTGGTGACGCGCCACGTGGCCGCCCTGGAGGCGCAGCTCGGCTGCCGCCTGTTCGCGCGCACCGGCCGCGGCGTTGCGCCGACACCGGCCGGCGAGCAATTGGCGCCCCGGCTGCGCGCGGCCATCGACGAGATGCAGCGCGCGGCGAACGAGGCGGCCGACATTGGCGAGGGGCCCAGCGGCATCGTGCGTCTGGGTGTCGTGCCGGGCGCGGCCCGGCCGCTGGTGGGCATGTTGTACCAGCGCCTGTGCGAGCGCTTCCCCCGCATCGGGCTGCAATTCGTCGAAGGCTTCAGCAACCCGCTGGAAGACCAGATGGCCGACGGACAACTCGACCTGGCCATCGTCAATCGGTACGGCCGTGCTCCGCGCCGCGGCGAGGAAAGGCTCTGCGTGCTCGAGAGCCTGGTCATCGGCGCGGCGGGCATGTTCCAGCCGGGCCAGCAACTGCGATTTCGCCAGCTGGCCGACTATCCGCTGGTGCTGGCCGCCCGCCCCAACGGGCTGCGGGTCGCGCTCGACCAGGCGTCGCGGCGCGTGGGTGTGCAGCTCAAGGTCGCGGTCGAGTCGGACTCGATGTTCATCATGAAGGACCTCGTCGTCCAGGCCGGCCTGTGCACGGTGCTGCCGCGCCAGGCCGTGCACGACGACCTCGCCTACGGCCAGTTGTCGGCCGCGCGACTGACCACGCCCATGGTGCCCCGACTGCTGTCACTCATGTCGTCGAGCCGCAAGCCCGGCACCGCCGCGACACGCGCCGTGGCCAGGGAGATCCGCGACATCGTGCAACACACGCTGCAGCACACGGCCTGGCGCTAGCCGGCGGCGCGGCCAGCGGTTGCGCCCCAAAAACCGCGGGCGAACCAGGCTAGCCGCTCCCGCGTGTTTGAGCATCCCGTCGATACGGCGGCAGCGCCGCGCCGCAGTCGCGGCAGAACCGGGCGCTGGGCGCATGTCCCTCGCTCAGGCACTCGTGGCAGGTGCGGGTGGTCGGTTCGCGGTGGAAGCGCTGCGCCGTGAATTCGGCGCTGACGATGCCGGTGGGTACGGCCAGCGTGCCCCATCCCACCAGCATCATGATCGAGGCGATGATGCGGCCGAGGTCGGTCTGCGGCGTGATGTCGCCGAAGCCGACGGTGGTCATCGTCGTGATCGCCCAGTACACGCCCACCGGGATGCTGGTGTAGCCGTGCTCCGGCCCCTCGACCACGTACATCAGGGTGCCCATCACCAGCACCACCAGCATCACGAAGGACATGAACACCAGGATCTTGCGCCGCGACGCTGCCAGCGCGCGGCCCAGGGCGCCGAATTCGGCGACGTAGTGGGTGAGCTTGAGAATGCGGAACACGCGCAACAGGCGCAACACGCGGACGTCGATCAGCGCGTTGACACCGGGCACCAGCAGCGCCACGTAGGTGGGCAACACGGCCAGCAGGTCGATGATGCCGAACGCGCTGCGCGCATAGGTGCCGGGATTGCGCACGCAGGCCAGCCGGGCGATGTATTCGACGGTGAAGGTGAGCGTGAACACCCATTCCAGCAGCCACAACTCGCGCGCGTACACGGCATGCACGGCGGCCATGCTGTCGAGCACGACCACGGTCAGGCTCATCACGATGGCGGCGATCAGGCCCAGGTCGAACCAGCGCCCGGCGCGGGTATCGGCCTCGAAGATGATGGTGTACATGCGCAGCCGCCAGCCCTGCTCCGGCCGCCCGAAATACGGCAGGCCGGCATCGCGCACGGCCGCTGCGGCCTGCGGATCGGGGGCGCGGTCGTCGGTCATGGAGCGATCGTAGTGGATTGGCCGGGCCGGACGCCGCGGCCGGGCAATGGCCGGCGCATGGGCAGCCGCGGGCCCGGAAATTGCGTGCATTTGCGATTCGGATTCCCTAGGTATTCCCTAAGTAAAACGCCCGCCAAACCCGCCCATAATTCCTTTTCGCCAGCCGCCCCCGGGCCTTCCGTGACCCGGTGCAACCCGTCACGCGGCCTACCTGAGGATCGCAATTGCCTGAATCGTCGAACAGTCAACAACCTGTGTTGCAGGTCACGCGCTTGAACACCCGTTTCAAGACGCGTTCGGGCGATGTCCATGCCGTCAATTCCGTGAGTTTCGACCTCAAGCCCGGCGAACTGCTCGGCGTGGTCGGCGAAAGCGGATCGGGCAAGTCGGTCACGATGATGTCGCTGCTGGGCCTGTTGCCGAGCCCGCCCGCGGTGGTCGACGGCGAGTCGGTGATGTTCGACGGCCTGGACCTGCTGCGCTGCACACCCGAGCAGCTGCGCGCCATCCGGGGCGGACGCATCGGCTTCATCTTCCAGGATCCGATGACCTCGCTGAACCCGGTCTTCACGGTCGGTTTCCAGATCATGGAGCCCTTGCGCGAACACATGGGCCTGACCGGCGAGGCCGCGCGCAAGCGCGCGCGCGAGTTGCTGGAACTGGTCGGCATTCCCGACGCCGAACGCCGGCTCAAGGATTTCCCGCACCAGTTCTCGGGCGGCATGCGCCAGCGCGTGATGATCGCGATCGCACTGGCCTGCGACCCCAAGGTCCTGATTGCCGACGAACCGACGACGGCGCTCGACGTCACCATCCAGGCGCAGATCCTCGAGCTGGTACGGGAGTTGCGTCACCGCCTGGGCATGGCCATCATCTGGATCACGCACGACCTGGGCGTCATCGCCGGCATCGCCGACCGCGCCATGGTCATGTATGGCGGCCAGATCGTCGAGATGGCACCCGTCAAGGACCTGTTCGCGCGACCGGAACATCCCTATACCCGTGCACTGCTCAAGACCGTTCCGCACCTCAAGGGGGCGCGTGCCGCCAAGCTCGAAGTGATCGAAGGCCAGCCGCCGATCATGAAGGCGCCACCGGCCGCCTGCGCGTTCCGTCCTCGCTGCGCCAAGGCGATGGACCGCTGCGCGCGGGAAAACCCGCTGCGAACCCCCGTCGGCGAAGGCCACGACGTCGCCTGTTTCTGGGACGCCCGCACGGGAGGACCGCGCCATGCCTGATACCGCTGTTGCCGCGCGAACCCCCGTGCCGCGAGGCGCCGTCCCCGCCGCTGCACCGCTGGTCCAGGTGCGCGGGCTCAAGATGTATTTCCCCATCTACAGCGGCCTGCTGCGGCGCCATACCGGCGACGTGAAGGCGGTCGACGGGGTCAGCTTCGACATTCCGTCCGGCGAGACGCTGGGCCTGGTCGGCGAATCGGGTTGCGGCAAGTCCACCTGCGCACGCGCGGTGCTGCGCCTGTACGAACCGACCGAAGGCAGCATCACCATCGACGGCAAGGACATCACCGCGGCCGGCCGCGAAGCCTTGCGCCAGATGCGACCGACCATGCAGATGGTGTTCCAGGATCCGCAGGCCAGCCTGAACCCGCGCATGACGGTGGCCTCCATCATCGGCGAGCCGCTGGTCGAACACACTCGCCTGGGCAAGGCGGAGCAGCGCGAACGCATCTACGAACTGCTCGACCAGGTGGGCCTGAACCGCAACTTCGCCAACCGGTATCCGCACGAGTTCTCCGGCGGCCAGCGCCAGCGCATCGGCATTGCCCGTGCACTGGCCTTGAACCCGAAATTCATCGTCTGCGACGAACCCATCGCGGCACTCGACGTCTCCATCCAGGCCCAGGTCGTCAACCTGCTCGAGAACCTGCAGCAAAGCCACGGCCTGACCTATCTGTTCATCAGCCACGACCTGTCCATGGTGCGTCACATCGCCAACCGGGTCGCCGTGATGTACCTGGGGCGTATCGTCGAACTGGCCGACCGCGACGCCTTGTACGAAGATCCCAAACACCCGTATTCGCAGGCCTTGTTGTCCGCGGTGCCGGAGCCCGATCCACTGACCGAGGCGGTGCGCCAGCGCATCGTGCTCACCGGCGACGTGCCGTCGCCGTCGAATCCGCCGGCGGGTTGCGCGTTCTGCACCCGTTGTCCGCAGGTGATGCCGCAATGCCGAGTGCAGGCACCCGCACTGACGTTGGTGGCGCCGGGCCGCCAGGTCGCCTGCCACCTCTATTCCCCGAACAACGATTCGACCGCCGGTTCCACGGCGGCGCCATGAGCTCTGCTTCGCAACCCATCCACCTCACGGAAAAGGAGTCACACGTGAAAACCCGATATACCCTCATCGCGATGGGAACGCTGATCGCGTTGTCCCAGAGTGCGCTGGCCCAACGCGGCTCCAGCGGCAACGTCAACATCATCTACTGGCAGGCCCCGTCGATCCTGAACCCCTACCTGTCGACCGGCACCAAGGATGTCGAGAGCGCCTCGCTCGTGCTCGAACCCCTGATCCGCTTCAACGAGAAGGGCGAAATGGTGCCCTGGCTGGCGGCCGAAGTCCCGACGGTTGCCAATGGAGGCTTCTCGGCCGACTTCAAGACCATCACCTACAAGCTCAAGCCGGGATTGAAATGGTCCGACGGCACGCCGTTGACATCGGCGGATGTGGTCTTCACCTACGAATACTGCACCGGCATCAAGGGCTGCGCCAAGGCCAACATCTTCGCGCCGGTCGAGAAGGTGACCGCCGTCGACGCCTCGACGATCCGCATCAACTTCAAGGCCGCCGCACCCTACCCGTATTCGGTGTTCGGCGGCGCGGGCACGCCGATCCTGCAGAAGGCCCAGTTCAAGGACTGCCTGGGCGAAAAGGCCCCCAGCTGCAGCCAGCAGAACTTCAACCCGATCGGCACCGGCCCGTTCATGGTCAAGGACTTCCGCCCCAACGACGTGATCCAGATGGTGGCCAACCCGAACTTCCGCGACCCGGCCAAACCGGCCTTCGCCACGCTGACCTTCAAGGGGGGTGGTGACGCCGCCGCCGCCGGCCGCGCCGTCATGGAAACCGGCGAATACGACTACGCGTGGAACCTGCAACTGGCTCCCGACGTGATCAAGAAGATGCAGGCCGGCGGAAAAGGCAAGACCGTCGCCGCCTTCGGCACCCTGGTCGAACGCATCGAGATGAACCTGACCGACCCGTCGCCCAAACACGGCGACATGCGGGCCACGACCAAGCATCCGCGCCCGTACCTGACCGACATGCGGGTGCGCAAGGCCTTGTCGATGGCCATCGACCGCGATCTGCTGGTCGAGATCGGCTACGGCCCCGCCGGCCGGGCAACCTGCAACCTGGTTCCGGCACCGGCCGCATTCGCATCGAACAACACCGACTGCCTCAAGCAGGACATGGCCGGTGCCAAGGCCCTGCTCGATCAGGCCGGCTGGAAGATGGGTTCCGACGGTGTGCGCGCCAAGGACGGCGTGAAGATGGAGATGCTGTACCAGACCTCCACCAATGCCGTGCGCCAGAACTTCCAGGCACTGATCAAGCAGTGGTGGACCGAACTCGGCGTCAAGGTCGAGCTGCGCAACATCGCCGGCTCGGTGTTCTTCGGTGGCGACGCGGGTTCGCCCGATACGTTCCAGAAGTTCTTCGCCGACGTCGAGATGTACGCGAACAACTTCGACGGCACCGATCCGGAAGGTTACCTGGCCGAACATGTCTGCGACAAGATCCCGCGTCCGGAGACCCAGTGGCAAGGCACGAACATGAACCGCTACTGCAACCCGGAATACGACAAGCTGGTCAAGGAGCTGAGCTCGACCGCCGGTGTCGAGAAACGCGCCGTCATCGCCAAGAAGCTCAACGACATGCTCACCAAGGAAAGTTATGTCGTCGTGCCGCTGGTCGACCGTGGTCGTGTCTCGGCGCATTCGAACTCCCTGGGTGGCGTGAAGCTCAACACCTGGGACAGCGAATTGTGGAACGTGGCTGACTGGTACCGCATCAAGTAAGACCGGTCCTGGCTGTGCCGCTCGGCGACACGCGCGCCGGAGCGCGCAGCCAGCAGTCCCCATTTCTCCAGGCCCCGGCCCGTTGCGCCGGGGTCCACCACGAAGCCGCGCATGTTCACCTATACGCTTCGCCGATTGCTGACGGCCATACCGACCGTGCTGATCATCAGCCTGGTCATCTTCATGCTGCTGGAACTGGCGCCGGGCGACCCGATGTCGGACGTTCCGCTGACGGTTCCACCCGAAGTCAAGGCCAAGATGCGCGAGGCGCTGGGGCTGGACCAGCCCGGCTACGTGCGTTACCTGCTATGGCTCAAACAGTTCTTCTGGGTCGAGCCGTTGCACATGATCGACCACTATTTCGGCACCGCATACGGCGCCGACATGCAACGCGTGATCTCGTGGCAGACACGCAGTCCGGTGTCCGAGCTCATCATCCAGCGCCTGCCGCAGACCCTGTGGGTGGTGGGCATGGGTTATCTGGTCGGCGTATCGCTGGCCGTGCCCATCGGCGTGTTGTCGGCCTACCGGCAATACAGCTGGTTCGACCAGATCGGAACCTTCATCTCGATGATCGGTTTTTCCGTTCCGACCTTCTTCACCGGCGTGTTGCTGATCGTCGTGTTCTCGGTGCACCTGAACTGGTTCCCGTCCATCTACGACACCACGCTGGTCGTCAATTCATGGTCCACCTTCGTCGAGCAGGTCAAGCAGATGGTGATGCCGGTGGCTGTGCTGGCCCTGTACAACGCGGCCCAGGTCAGCCGCTACATGCGGGCCTCGATGCTCGACAACCTGGGGCAGGACTACGTGCGCACCGCACGCGCCAAGGGCATGCGCGAAAAGACCGTGGTGCTGATCCACGTGCTGCGCAACTCGATGATCCCGGTGGTGACCGTGATCGCGCTGGGCGTACCCTCGATCTTCGCCGGCGCCATCATCACCGAGCAGGTGTTCAAGGTCAACGGACTGGGCCAGCTGCTGATCAACGCCATCCAGGTCAACGACCTGCCGATGGTGCAGACGCTGACCTTCATCTTCGCCGTGCTCATCGTCGCGTTCAACCTGATCGCCGACGTGTTGTACGGCATCCTCGACCCCCGGATCCGTTATGACTGAAGCAGCCGCACCCGTCCGGTCGGCGGTCGACCAGGCCGAACGCCCGCCACGCAGCCAGTGGTTCGACGTCTGGGACCAGTTCAAGACGCACAAGGGCGCCTTGCTCGGCGCGGCCGTGTTCATCTCCATCCTGTTGTTCGTGCTGGTGGGCCCGTTCGTCTGGGGCACCGACCCCGGATACGCCAACCTGCGCATGCGCAACCAGGGGCCCAGCCTGCAGTTCCCGTTCGGCACCGACGAACTCGGGCGCGACCTGTTCGCGCGCATGATGGCCGGCGGTCGGGTATCGATCGCGGTCGGCATGACCGCCATGGCCATCGCCGTGCTGCTGGGCACGCTGATCGGCGTCACCGCCGGTTTCTTCCGCCGCATGGACGGCATCCTGATGCGCCTGACCGACCTGTTCCTGGCGCTGCCCCTGCTGCCGTTGCTGCTGGTCATGGTGATGCTGTTCCGCGAACCGCTGTCGGCCAACATGGGGCCCGAGGCCGGCATCTTCCTGCTGATGGTGATCTCCATCGGCGCGACCTCATGGATGCAGACCGCACGCATCGTGCGCGGCGAGGTGCTGGCGCTCAAGGAACGTGAGTTCGTGCTGGCCGCCCGCTCCATCGGCGCGCCGCCGGTGCGCATGATCCTGCGCCACATCCTGCCCAACACGCTGAGCCCGATCATGGTCGCCGCCGCGCTGGGCATCGCCGGGGCGATCATCGTCGAGAGTGCCCTGTCCTTCCTCGGCCTGGGTTTCCCGCCCGACTTCCCGACCTGGGGCCGGCTGCTGTTCGACGCGGTCGACCAGCTGCAGCTGTATCCGAACCGGGTCATGTTGCCGGGCATCGCGATCTCGCTGACCGTGTTGTCGGTGAACTACATCGGCGATGGCTTGCGCGACGCGCTCGACCCGCGCATCCGGGGACGCTGACGAAGCCGAGGCCAGCCGTCGCCGCTCGCCTCCGGCCACATCGCGGGCCGCGCGTCAGTCCGCGGGCCGCAGATGGCGTGACAGGAACGCCAGCACACGCGCCCGATAGGCATCCGGCGCGAACGCATGCAGGTCGACATGCGCCGCACCCTGTACGGCCCACAATGCCTTGGGTGCCCGGGCCGCTGCGAACAGGCGCTCGGTCTCCGACCAGGTCGTGTGCCGATCATGCGTGCCGGCGGCCACCAGCACGGGGGCCGACAAGGCCGGCATCGCGGCCACCGGACGCAGATCGCCGGCGGACACGCCCAGGCGCAGCGGCAACTGCCACAACAACAATGGCGCCAGCATGTGCCCGTACGACCCGAGGCGCAGATCGAGCCGGTTCGACACCGCCTCGGTGAAGCTCGGGTACAGCGACTCAAGGATCACGGCGTCCAGCGGCGGTGACGGCGCGGGACGGGACAGAACCAGTGCGGCACCGCCGAGTGAAACGCCGATGGCGCCGATCGGCTGCCCGGGCACCTGCGCGCGCAGATACGCAATCGCCGCGCGGACGCCGGCAGCCTCCTGCAGGCCGAAACCGATGCGTTCCCCACTGCTCTCGCCATGGGCGGGAAGATCGACCAGCAGCACCGCATACCCGGCGTTCTGCAGGAAACGCGCCCGCCCGAGCATCTGCCTGCGGTCGGAGCGCAGGCCATGGAGCAACAACACCGCACCACGGCCGTGCCCGCGCACGAACCAGCCCGCCACGTGACCGGAGCCCGCGACCGGCACGCGCACGGATCGTGCAGCCAGGTCGGCTGGCGGCTCACCCACGGCCCGCGCGGCCGGGCGGCTGAGCCATTCGCCTGCAGCCCCCACCAGCAGCGTCGCCGACACGACGGCAACGATGACAAGGCGAATGGCAATACGCATGGCACGTCCCGCGTGTGCACCCGGTCAGGGGCGCAGCCCACCCCCGCCACCCGCCTGGAGATGCAGCCTGGACAGCAACTCGCGCTGGTTGCGCACGTCGAGACGTGCGAACGCGCGATACCGATACGTCAGCGCCGTCGTATGCGCGACACCCATGCGTTCGGCCGCCTCCCGGGTGGTGCAACCGTCAAGAATATGCGCCAGCAATTCTCGCTCGCGGCGCGGCAATTCGACCCTCTGTTGCTCCGGCACGGCGGCCGTGGACCCCGTACCGGCAGTCCCAGGGCGTTGGTGCACATGTCGCCGCACCGCTGCCGCGATCAGCCGCGACACGCCGCGCAACCAGGCCAGGTCGGCCTCGGCGAAATCGGCATACGAGTGGTTGCGGTAGAAGCTGATCGCCACCCGGTACCCGTCGGGATACAGCACCAGCAGGGACAGTCGCTCGCGTATGCCGTTTTCGCCGTAACACACACGCCGGTATTGCTCGTTCGCGACCTCCTCGGCGAACTGGTGGCCGAGCCAGTACTGGATCTGGCGCGCGGGCTTGCGCGCGGCAAGCCATACCATGTTGGCGTCCTGGCGGTCGAATCCCATGCGCGCATAGGCCCGGGCTGTGTCCGAGGCCGCGTCGCCGATCACGCTCGCGGTGGACACCACCTGCACCCGGCCGTTGTCCTGCAGCGCGAACACCGTGCAGTGGTTGGCCGGCAACGCAGGGCTGACCGCACCGATCAGTCGATCGGCGAAATCGTCCGAGCCGATCGCGGCCATCAGATCCATCACCAGGCCGTCACGCGACGCTACGGCGTCTCCGGCCAGTCGTGTCAGCCGCATGTTGTCTCCTGCTTGTCCTAACTTGTCAGGACATTCTAGAAGCCGAAAGGGTCAAGAATCCCCAACAAGCTTTTCCCGCATCGACACAGGCACGCACCATGGCCACAGACCGCATCGGACAGTTCCACTACCGGCGATTCGCACCCGAACTACCCGTATTGGGGCAGGACGGCCAAGAACCCGTTCGCCACGCGGTGCTGATCGTCGGTGGTGGGCCGGTCGGCCTGAGCCTTGCACTCGGACTGGCGCGACGCGGCGTTCGCAGCGTCGTATTTGAAGCCGACGACTCGGTCTGCGAAGGCAGTCGCGCGGCCTGCATCTCGCGGCGCAGCCTGGAGATCCTGGACCGGCTCGGCGTGGCCCCCGCGTTCGTCGACAAGGGCCTGGCCTGGACGCGTGGACGCAGCTACTACGGGACCGACGAGGTGCTGGTGTTCGACATGCCCTCGCAACCCGGCGACAAGTTCCCGCCGATGATCAACCTGGAGCAGTTCTACTCCGAGCAGTTCCTCCTCGACGCCATCGACGCGGTCAACGCGCGGATGCCGGGCATGGTCGACATCCGCTGGGCCAGCACGGTGGACGCATTGCAGACAGGGCCGGATGGCGTGACGCTCGGCGTCTCGAACGCGCTGGGCCGCTACGAGAGCAGCGGAGACTGGCTGCTGGCCACCGACGGCGGCCAGAGTTTCGTGCGCAACAGCCTGGGTCTGGAGCTGCATGGCACCGCTTACCAGGGGCGTTACGCCATCGTCGACATCGAACTGCGCAGCAGCTACCCGACCGAGCGGCGGGCCTGGTTCGACCCGCCATGGGCCCGGGGCACGACCATCCTGATGCACCGCCAGCCGGACGACCTGTGGCGCGTCGACTTCCAGTTGGCCGCGGGGCAGGACGCGGGGCAGGCGCTCAGTCCCGAACAGGTGCGGGTGTTCGTGCAGACGCATCTGGATGCCATCGGCGAAGGCCACCTGCCGTGGACGCCGGTATGGTCGTCGATCTACCGCGCCGGCGCCATGACGCTCGACGCCTACCGCCACGGCCGCATCCTGTTCGCCGGCAATGCGGCTCACGCCATGCCCATCTTCGGCGTGCGCGGGCTGAACTCGGGGTTCGACGATGGCGACAACCTGTGCTGGAAACTGGCCGCCGTGATCCAGGGCCAGGCCGGCGACGCCCTGCTCGACAGCTACAGCACCGAGCGGCTGCAGGCCTTTCACGAAAACGCCGCCAATGCCATGCGCAGCACCGAGTTCATGTCGCCGCCCAACCGGGGTTTCGAGCTCATGCGCGAGGCCGCGTTGTCGCTGGCCGTGCGCCACCGCGGCATCGCACGGCTGGTGAATCCGCGCCAGACACAGGCGATCCGCTACGACGATTCGCCGCTGTCGACCCCCAGCAGCGGCTTCGCACACGGGCCCGACGTCGGTGCCCCGCTGATCGACGCACCCGTGCGCGATGGAATGCACCTGACGGACCTGCTGGCCCGCGACGGCGGCTTCACGGCGCTGGTGTTCGGCGACCCGGCCGCCAGCGACGCACTAGCCGGCACCTTGCGGGCAAGCCACCAGGGCGGCATGCCGTGCCGCTGCGTGGCACTACCCCCGGATGACGATACCGACACCGGCAGGCGCCTGGCGGCGCTGTACGACGCGCGACCGGGAACCGTGTACCTGGTGCGTCCTGATGGCCATGTCTGCGGCCGCTGGCACACACCGGACGCGGCCACCATTCGCAATGCCCTTCGACTGGCCTGCTGCCAATGAGAAAGCCCGACACCATGACCTACGAAGCCCATGTCCAGGATGCCATCTATGCGCGTTGCAGCCAGGCCATCGCCGATGCCGGGCGCGAACGCGAAGCCTTGTTCCTGTCCCGCCTGGCCCTGCTGCTGTTCGAGAAGCTGAACGACCAGCAAGCCTGTTTCGACGCCATCGACGCCGCGGCCCGGGATCTGCCGATGCCGTCGCTGTCGGCCGAATGAACCCCCGGCCTCATCTCTTTCTCTTCCGTTCACCCCGACAAGACCCACAAGGAGCCATCAATGGACCGTCGTCACTTCCTCGCCACCGTGCTGGCCAGCGCCGCCTGCACCAGCACGCTCGTCCAGGCCCAGGCCGCCTACCCGGACCAGCCCATCAAGTGGATCGTGCCCTACCCGGCCGGCGGCGGCACCGACAACCTGGCCCGCACGCTGGCGCAAGCCATGCGCGCCAGCCTGGGCCAGCCCCTGCTGATCGACAACCGTCCCGGTGCGGCGACCAACATCGGCGCCGAAACCGTGGCACGCGCCAAGGCCGACGGCACCACCATCATGTCGGCCGACAACGCGGTGCTGGCGTTCAACGAGCACCTGTTCAAACGGTTGCCGTTCTCGCCCGAGAACGACTTCAGCTACATCGGCGGCATCGGCAAGTTCCCGCTCGCGCTGGTGGTCCATCCGGACTTCCCGGCCAGGGACTTCGCGCAGTTCCTGGCCTACGTCCGGGCCAACCCCGGCAAGGTCAACTATGCGTCGGTCGGCAATGGTTCGCCCCACCATCTGGCCATGGAGATGTTCAAGCACCGCACCGGCACCTACATCACGCACATCCCGTATCGCGGCGCGGCACCGGCCATGCAGGATGTCATGGGCGGGCAGGTACCGGCCATGTTCCTGGACCTGGCCTCGGGCCTGCCGATCATCCGCGGCGGCAAGGTGCGCGCGCTGGCCATCGGCTCGCAACAACGCTCGGCGGTGTTGCCCGACGTTCCCACGCTCAAGGAACTCGGCGTGGCGGACGTCGACGTGTTTGCGTTTCAGGGCGTGCTCGGCCCGGCCGGTCTCGCGCCGGCCGTCGTCACGCGGCTGAACCAGGAACTGAACAAGGCGCTGGCCGACCCGAAGGTGCTGGGCAAGTTCACCGAATTCGGCTTCGAGCCGCTGCGCCTGTCGCCGGACCAGTTCAAGGCCCTGGCGCGCGCCGAATCGCAGCGCTGGGGCACGGTCATCAAGGCCAACGGCATCTCGCTGGACTGAGAACGCCATGCCGACCCCCGCCGCACAGCCGATCGAAGGGCTGCACCATTTCGCCTGGCGCTGCCGGGACGCCGAAGAGACCCGCCAGTTCTACGAGGACCTGCTCGGCCTGCCGCTGGTGCACGTGATCCGGAAAGACCACGTGCCCAGCACCGGCGAGTTCTGCCCCTACGTGCACATCTTCTTTCGCATGCGCGACGGCTCGCACATCGCGTTCTTCGATCTCGGCGACCGCACCGCCGCACTGCCCTCGCCGAACACCCCGGCCTGGGTCAACCACATCGCCCTGCGCGTGGCCGATACCGATGCCCTGGCCGCGATGAAGAAGCGGCTGGAGGACGCCGGGGTCCCGGTGATCGGCGTGACCGACCACGACGGCTACATCCACTCCATCTACTTCTTCGATCCGAACGGGTTCCGGCTGGAGCTCACGGTGGAGGTGGCCGATGCGGACACCGTGGCGGGATTTGCACAGGAGGCCCATGCCGCACTGCGCGCATGGACGCAGTGCCCGGATCAGGAGCCGGTGCCTGTGCCGTCCACCCCATGAGCGACACCCCTGAACTGCGACTGGCCACCCGGCGCAACGGACACCGCGACGGCGAACTGATGCTGGTCAGCCCGAACGCCACGCAATGGATGGCGGCCGGCGCCGATGTGCCGACCTTGCAGGCACTGCTCGACGACTGGGACCGACTCGCCCCCGCACTGGAGCAGCGGTGCCACACGCTGCATGGCCTTGGCTGGGCCGGCGCACAAGACGTCGACGCCGCACAATGCATGGCACCGCTGCCGCGCGCCTACCAATGGGCAGACGCGTCGGTCTACCGCAACCATGCGCGCCTGATGTACCAATGGCGCAAGGAGCCGATCCCGCCAGGTTACGAAACGGCTCCGCTGGTGTACCAGGGCGGCTCGGACGTGCTGCTCGGTCCGCACGATCCTATCGTGGCCACGGACGAAGCCCACCAGATCGACCTGGAGGCCGAGATCGGTGTCATCACGACCGACGTGCCCATGGGCTGCTCGGCGAAACGGGCGCGCAGCTGCATCGCGTTGGTGGTGCTGCTCAACGACGTGTCCTTGCGCGGCCTGATTCCCGGCGAACTGGCCAAGGGTTTCGGCTTCTACCAGAGCAAGCCCGCGAGCAGCTTCGCGCCCATCGCGGTGACGCCGGCGGCCCTGGGCCCACACTGGACGGGCGCCATGCTCGACCTGCCGGTATCCGTACAGCTCAACGGCCAACGCCTTGGCGAACCCCATGCCAACACCGAGGTGATCTTCGATTTCGGTCAGATCATCGCGCACCTGGCGCGCACGCGATCGCTGTGCGCCGGCAGCATCGTCGGCGCCGGCACCATCAGCAACGCATCGGCCGCGGCCGGCAGCGCCTGCATCACGGAAGCACGTGTGCGGCAAATCCTGGACGGCGTGCCCGAAGACCGGTTGCAACCGTATCTGCGCGATGGCGATACGGTGCGTATGGAGGTCCGCGACGACCGGGGATGCACCGTGTTCGGCGCCATCGATCAGGTGGTGCGCATCGCGGGACCGGCCTGACACAGGCCATGGCCGGCATTCCGGCCCGGCACATCCATCGCGGGGCCACGCCGGCGCTTGGCCCGCGCCAGCATTCCGCGGCGCTCACGCCAGGTCGAACCGATCCAGGTTCATGACCTTGTTCCACGCCGCCACGAAGTCCTGCACGAACACCTCCCGCGCATCGCGACTGGCGTAGACCTCGGCCAAGGCCCGCAGCTGGGAGTTCGAGCCGAAGACGAGGTCGACCACGGTGCCCGTCCAGCGGAGCTGGCCCGAGGCGCGGTCACGCCCTTCGAGCACATGCGCGTCATTCGCCGAACGTGCCCACTGCGTATCCATGTCGAGCAGGTTCACGAAGAAGTCGTTGCTCAGCGTCTCCGGGCGCTGTGTGAAGACACCGTGTGCCGACTGCCCGACGTTGGCATTGAGCACACGCAAACCACCCACCAGCACCGTCATCTCGGGCGCGCTCAACGTCAACAGGTTGGCACGGTCCAGCAGCTGCGCCGGCGCGTCGGCCTCGCCGCCCTTGCGTACGTAGTTGCGGAACCCGTCGGCCAGCGGCTCCAGCGGCGCGAACGATTCGGCGTCGGTCTGCTTCTTCGACGCGTCCATGCGCCCCGGCGCAAACGGCACCCGGACCTTGGTGCCCGCCCGCTTCGCCGCCTCCTCGATCGCGGCGCAGCCGCCGAGCACGATCACGTCGGCCAGCGACACCCGCTTCTTGCCACCCTCCTGCGCCTGCTGCGCGTTGAAGGCCTTCTGGATCGACTCGAGCTTGCGCAACACCTTGGCCAGCACAGCCGGCTGATTCACCTCCCAGTCCTTCTGTGGAGCCAGGCGGATGCGTGCCCCGTTGGCGCCGCCGCGCTTGTCGCTGCCGCGGAACGTGGACGCCGAGGCCCAGGCCGTCGTCACCAGCTGCGCGATCGACAATCCGGAACCCAGAATCTCGGCCTTCAGCGTCGCAATGTCCTTGGCACCGACCAGCTTGTGATCCACCGCGGGAATCGGATCCTGCCACAGCAGTTCTTCCTTCGGCACCAGGGGGCCAAGATACCGCGCCACAGGGCCCATGTCGCGGTGCGTCAGCTTGTACCAGGCACGCGCAAACGCATCGGCGAACAACTTCGGGTTCTTCTGGAACCGCCGCGCGATCTTTTCGTAGGCCGGATCCATGCGCAGCGCGAGGTCGGCCGTGGACATCATCGGCGCATGGCGCCGGGACGGGTCGTGCGCGTCCGGCACCGTGCCCTGGGCCGATGCATCCTTGGGTGTCCACTGCTGGGCGCCGGCGGGGCTCTTCGTGAGTTCCCATTCGTACTTGAACAGGATGTCCAGGTAGTCGTTGTCCCAGCGGATCGGGTTGGTCGTCCAGGCGCCTTCCAGGCCACTGCTGATGGTGTGCACGCCGCTGCCGCTGCCAAAGCTGCTCTTCCAGCCCAGGCCCTGCTCGGCGATGTCAGCGCCCTCGGGTTCCGGGCCGACATACTGGCCCGGATCGGCCGCGCCATGGCATTTGCCGAAGGTGTGGCCGCCGGCCACCAGCGCCACGGTCTCCTCGTCATTCATCGCCATGCGGGCAAAGGTCTCGCGGATGTCGCGCGCCGACGCCACCGGATCGGGCTTGCCGTTCGGTCCTTCCGGATTCACGTAGATCAGGCCCATCTGCACGGCACCGAGCGGATTCTCGAGCTCTCGATCGCCGCTGTAACGCTTGTCGCCCAGCCACTCGGACTCTGGGCCCCAGTAGATCGATTCATCGGGCTCCCAGGTGTCTTGCCGCCCGCCGGCAAAACCGAAGGTCTTGAAACCCATCGACTCCAGCGCCACGTTGCCGGTCAGGATCATCAGGTCGGCCCAGGAAATCTTCCGGCCATATTTCTGCTTGATCGGCCACAACAGGCGGCGCGCCTTGTCCAGGCTGACGTTGTCCGGCCAGCTGTTGAGCGGGGCAAAACGCTGCGCGCCGGTGCCCGAGCCGCCGCGACCGTCGGAGATGCGGTAGGTGCCGGCGCTGTGCCAGGCCATGCGGATGAAGAACGGACCGTAATGACCGTAATCCGCCGGCCACCAGGACTGCGAGTCGGTCATCAGCGCATGCAGGTCCCGGATGACGGCGTCGAGATCCAGGCTCTTGAATGCCTTGGCATAGTCGAAGCCCGGCTCCATCGGATTGGACAATGGCGAATGCTGGTGCAGGACCTTCAGGTTGAGTTGCTTGGGCCACCAAGTGGCGTTGGTGGTGGCACCGGCGACCGCCTGCCGGTGAGCTGCGCCGGCGAATGGGCATTGGGATTCGTTCGTCATGGATTGCACTCCTTCGGCTTATTGCAGTAAATAGCCAGTCTAAAGAAAGACCTGCGAACCGGCCATTGAATTTCGACAATGTCAGTGATAGGGAGGCGCAGAACAGGCCACTGATGGGGCACGGTGCGGATACTCGGCGCTGTACCGGACGACGCAAGACGCTTGGTGTGTGCCGAGCGCGTCAGACCCATTGTCGTTATCGATGGCGGCCGTCGTCCAAGCGCCGCAATATGGCAGTCAACGGAAGGCGCGCTTGATCTCTCGACTCTTGGGCGTCAGGCCCTTGCTGCCGGAGTTGCACTGACAGGTGGCACGTCGATGTTCGTCTATTGCCGTTGCCGGAAACGGCCCTCTTGCTGCCCGGCCCTCATGCTGTGGCGGGACGCGTGGGCTTGCGATAGCGCCCAAACGTCGCCTCTTGATCGGCCGCCGAGGAAAGGGTTCGTTGCTTTCTCGTCAGATAGCGCCTCAGCGTCGGGTTCGGTGGACGTCAATCCGAATTGACCTAAGGCCATGCATTGCCGTCTTTCTAAACAATCGAGAAAGTGCTGTTTGCCCATAACATGGCGATGGTCAAAGAAAAAGAATCGAATTAATTCGAGGATCAGGGAGCAAGGCTATGAACAAGAGCGATCGGCTGCACCACCTCACCACGCTGCTTCGAACACGGAGGACCACGACCCTCACGCTTCTACAGGAGGAGACCGGAGCTTCCAGGGCAACCCTGATGAGGGATCTTGCATGGCTTCGTGACAATCTGGGACATCCCATTCATTGGGATGGCGAAAGTCGGAGTTACCGCTGGAGGACTGAAGGAGGGGGCTTTGATGCTCCCCAAGAGTTGGCTGGGCTCTGGTTTAACCCCTCCGAGGTGCTGGCGCTGGTGACTCTGGACCAGTTGTTGCGCGACATCCAGCCCGGCGACCTGCTGCGCGGGCACCTGCAGCCGTTGGAAAGCCGGCTGAACAAGATACTCAAGCAGTCGGGTCTGGACTGTTCCGCCCAAAGCCAGATCGGGCGGCGCGTTCGGGTCATTGGCCTGTGGCAGCGGCGTGTGCCGCCGCAGTGCTTCGAGACCGTGGGACTGGCGCTCACTCAACGCCAGCGCCTGCGTTTTCACTACCAGGCGCGCGGCTCCGGCCAGACCAGCGAGCGCACCGTCTCGCCCCAGCGGCTGATCCACTACCGCAGCAACTGGATGCTGGACGCGTGGTGCCACGGGCGCGACGAACTGCGCAGCTTCAGTCTCGACAACATCAGCCGGCCGCAGATCGAAGACACGTCGGCCCTCGACGTGCCCGAAGACGAGCTGGACCAGACCCTGGGCAACGGCTACGGCATCTTCAGCGGCAAGGAGGTGCAATGGGCCACGCTGCGCTTTTCGCCCGAGCGCGCCCGCTGGGTCGCGGCGGAGCAGTGGCACCCGGCGCAGAAAGGTGAATGGGACAGCGAGGGCCACTGGCTGCTGCAAATCCCGTACAGCGACGACCGCGAACTGGTGATGGATATCCTGCGGCACACACCGGAGGTGGAGGTGCTGGCGCCGGCTGTGTTGCATGCGCGGGTGCTGGAGACGATGCGGGAAGGGATGGCTCGGTGGGGTGTCTCATGAATTGAGACATTCGTCTGCTCAAAATCACCACTCGTAGGCATCACGACATGGAATCGAAACCGAACAAGCACGGGGCATGCACATGGCGCAGGATGAATTCAGTCAGGACTGGGCTCACTCCCCACCAGAGGGCAGTGGAAAGGCGCCTCATGGACTGAACGAGCATCTTCTGTCTGTCGGGCGTCTAGCTGCCGACTTCGCGCCCGAGCACGCCCAGGATGTCGCTCGACTGGCTGGCTTATGGCATGACTTGGGTAAGCGCCGTCCTGGTTTTCAGTCCTACATCCGGCGAACGGGTATCGTCGATGCGCATATCGAGCGTGTGGCTGACAAAGACAAGACACATTCCGCCGCTGGGGCGCTGTGGGCCATTCAGCACCTTGGGCAACTCCACGGCGCACAAGGGAAAATTCTGGGTCGGCTGCTTCAATACGTGATCGCGGGCCACCACGCAGGACTCGACAACTGGGACGGTGGCAAAGGGCCGGGTCTTTCCGCCCGCTTGGTTAGTGAGGATGCGCAGCGAGAGTTGTCAGAGGCACTTGCACGCCCACAGGCCGACGACATTCTCAACGCCACCCTGTCGGGCATCGACCTCAACAGCGTTGGCATCTGCAACGAGCACCAGAACCTCAACCCTGGCCGCTTTGCCCTGTGGGTCAGGATGGTGTTTTCGGCGCTGGTAGACGCTGACTTTCTGGACACCGAGGCCTATATGGACGGCCGCATGACAGAGGCGCGCCGAGGAGATTGCGATCTTCGTCCGTTCCGGGATGAACTGAAAGCATATCTTGATGCCTTTGGGGAGCCCAAGACGGCAGTCAACCGCGTCCGAGCCGAAGTGCTGGAACAATGCCTTTCTAAAGCCAACCTGCCTCCTGGGGTCTTCAGCCTCACGGTCCCCACTGGGGGCGGCAAGACACTGTCGAGCCTCGCTTTCGCTTTGGAACATGCGGTCAAGCACGGCAAGCGGCGGATCGTCTACGCCATCCCGTACACCAGCATCATCGAGCAAACCGCTGACGTGTTTCGCGAGGTTTTCAATGCGCTGGGCGAAGACGCCGTGATCGAGCACCACAGCAATGCGGAGTCCAACCCAGAAGCAGAGACCACGCGCTCCCGACTGGCGTGCGAGAACTGGGACGCTCCACTGATCGTCACCACCAATGTGCAGTTGTTCGAAAGCCTGTTTGCGCGTAAGACCTCTCGGTGTCGCAAGCTGCACAGCCTGGTCAACAGCGTGATCGTGCTGGACGAAGCGCAGTTGCTGCCAGTGGAGTTCTTGCAACCCGTGGTGGATGTGCTGCGCTACCTCGTGCAGGACTTTGGTGTGACCGTTCTCCTGTGCACCGCCACCCAGCCCGCTCTCAACACACCGCCCAGTGTCGATCCGCAACGGGGCTTGAGGCGTGCCCTCGGCCCGGTGACAGAGATCATTGACGACGTGCCAGCCTTGTATCGCACGCTGGAGCGGGTTCGTGTGCAACTACCCCCAAGTCTGGAAACCCCGCGCAGTTGGCCAGAACTCGCGGACGAAATCGCCCATCACGATGCCGCGCTCACCATCGTCAGCCGACGCGCAGATGCAGCCGAGCTGTTCCGCTTGATCAAGGCGCGGGCCGATGGCGCGCGGTGCTGGCACCTGTCGGCGCTCATGTGCGCGCAGCACCGCAGCGACACCATCGTTGAGATCAAGAGCGCGTTGAAGGCGCGCCGGGAGGCATTGGCCGCAGGGCAAATAGCAGTCCCCATTCATGTTGTGTCAACCCAATTAGTTGAGGCTGGGGTCGATTTGGACTTCCCAGTGGTCTATAGAGCTTTGGCAGGGTTGGACTCCATTGCTCAGGCGGCGGGCCGCTGCAACCGTGAAGGCAAGTTGCCCGAGCCGGGGGTTGTGCATGTGTTCGTTCCCCCGACCAAGGCCCCTCCGGGGTTGCTGACTTTGGCGCGCGATACGTGCAAGGCGGTATGGCGCGGTTTGCCGGCAGATCCCTTTGCCTTGCCGCTGATTGATCTGTACTTCAAACGCCTGTACCACGATGCACCGTCCACGGACAAGGCACGGATTTGCGATCTGCTCAAGCTGGAGCCTGACCTGAAGGCGATGAGCCTGCCCGTTCAGTTTCGGTCGGCTGCCAATGCGTTCAAGCTCATTGACGAGAAAGACAGCGCCACGGTGTTGGTTCGCTACAGCAGCCCCAACGCTCGCGACGATGTGGATGCACTGATTGGCATGCTGGAACGCGATGGCCCGGCTCGCTGGTTGATGCGCAAGTTGCAACGCAACGGCGTCACGATCTACCAGCATCAGGTGCGTCGGCTTGTGGACATGGGCGACATCGCGGAGGTGGCGAGCTGCCCGGGCTTGTATGTGCAGCGCGAAGGATGGGAGGGGTTTTACGACCCGGTGATGGGCGCGAAAGTGGACTCGGCACCTGGGGATCCTGCAAACTATGTCAGTTCGTAATCAGTTGATGCGAAGGGAGTTTGAATGAAGCCATTTTGCTTAGAGGTTCGCGGCGACTATGCCTGCTTCACCCGGCCTGAAATGAAGGTTGAGCGGGTCTCTTACGACCTGATCACGCCGTCCGCAGCGCGGGCGGTGTTCGAGGCCATTCTTTGGAAGCCGGCCATCCGATGGCGAATCACCCGGATCGAAGTGCTCCAACCAGTGCGCTGGACCAGC
Organism: Comamonadaceae bacterium G21597-S1; assembly: GCA_027214345.1. GTDB lineage: Bacteria > Pseudomonadota > Gammaproteobacteria > Burkholderiales > Burkholderiaceae_C > CAISIP01. The sequence goes on along the minus strand of JAPWHR010000001.1, from coordinate 23,511 downwards.
GTGCGGCGCAATGAAGTGGGTGCGGTGGTTCCGTCTGGCAACGCGCTCACCGCCATGAACGAAGGCCATGGCGCATTAGCGCTCTACATCGAAGAGAAGCGCCAGCAACGCGCCAGTCTGATCCTGCGCGATGTGGCCTACCGGTTGCACGCTGACATGGAGATGGTGGGGGACGATGCTCGCGCCAACCCCAACAAGTACATCGCCATGTTCAATCGCCGCGCGGAGGCTGGGCAGTGCGTGAATCAGCCCTATCTGGGCTGCCGTGAGTTTGCTGCCGCATTTCGGGCTGTCGATCTCGTGGCAGATGGCCAAGGTGGCTGGCGCGTTGGACCGGACGAGCCGAGCGCGTTGGACGACTGGTCGCCCGATCTGGGCTGGATGCTCTACGACATGGATTTCGCCGCCGGCCCTACACCCCAACCACGCTTTTTCCGTGCTCAGGTGCAAAGGGGTGTTCTTGATCTGAGTCGTGTGGAGGTACGGGGATGATCCTGCAAGCCCTCTATGACTACTACCTGCGTCGCCAAGCCGACGTAGATCCGGCTCGTCGATTGCCAGCGTTTGGACTGGAGCAGAAGGAAATTGGCTTCATTCTCGAAGTGGACGAAAGTGGCCAGCTTCACGCGATCATCGACAGGCGGCAGATGTCTGGGAAAAAGAAGATCGGCACAAGCCACTTGGTGCCCAAGGGTATCAAGAAGACCTCGGGCATAGCAGCCAACTTGCTGTGGGACAACGCCGAATACGTTCTTGCGCTTCCTGAGGCTAAGAAGATGGACTTGGCTCGCGCCAAAGGCGGTGCCGATGAATACTTGGCCCGTCTCGTTGAAATGCAGCAGGCATTTCGAGACCGCATTTCGACACTTCCAGAGCGTGCTCAGAGCGATACCGGGTTGCGTGGTGTGTTGGCCTTCCTGGATGCGAACCCGGCCGAGCAAGTTGGGCGATTTGAGGCGAATGCCGAGATTTCGGCGTCAAACCCTGTGTTGACTTTCCGGCTGATCGATGACACGGCACTCGTGTGTCAAAGACCGGGCGTTGCGCCTCACTTGGTTGCTGCTGCACCAGACGGTGAAGCGACCGAAGAGGGTGACGGTTCGAATGCCATTTGCCTGATCACGGGTGATACCTTGCCAGTGGAGCGGTTGCACACAGCGATCAAAGGCGTGCGGGGCGCACAGACATTCGGTGCCAACATCGTTTCGTTCAATCTGGATGCGTTTAACTCGTATGGCAAGAGCCAGGGCGCGAACGCTCCGGTCAGCCAAGCAGCGGCATTTGCTTACACCACGGCGCTGAATGCCTTGTTGGCATGGGAATCAGATCAGCGCGTTCAGATTGGTGATGCCTCCACCGTCTTCTGGGCACAGAAGCCCGACGCCCTTGAGCATGAGTTGGCTGCCTTGCTCGGCGGAGGTGACAACCCGGACGCGCACACCCAACAGGTCAAAGCCTTATTTGATTCCGTTCACAGCGGTGGCTTCACGGGTGTGCGAGGAGACAACGCGTTCTATGTGTTGGGCTTGGCTCCAAACGCGGCGCGCATCTCGGTGCGGTTCTGGCACGCAGCTCCGCTGCACGTCATCGCAAAACGCATCGCGGCATGGTTTGATGACCTATCGCTGGTGCGTGGTCCGAACGATCCGGAATTCCCGACCTTGTTTCGGCTGCTCACTGCCGTGGCCCTGCAAGGCAAGGCCGACAACATTCCACCCAGCTTGGGTGGCGATCTGATCCGCAGCATCTTCACCGGCGCGCCGTATCCCACCACCTGGCTCCACGCAGCCATCCAGCGTTGCCGCGCAGAACAGCAGGTCACATACATGCGCGCGGCGGCAATCAAGGCCTACCTCAACCGCTTCGTCACCACGTCTGTTTCACAACCCAGGGAGATTCAACCCATGCTAGACATCGAAAGTCCGTCCACGGCCTACCGCTTGGGTCGCCTGTTTGCCACGTTGGAAAAGATTCAAGAAGAAGCCAGTCCTGGTCTGAACGCAACGATTCGCGAGCGCTACTACGGCGCTGCTTCCAGCACTCCGGTGGCGGTTTTCACCACGCTGATGCGTTTGAAAAACCATCACCTTGCCAAGATTCAGAGCAAAGGGCGGGCGGTGAACTTCGAGAATTTGCTGGCGGAAATCATGTCGGGTATTTCGGATTTCCCCGTGCACATGAACCTTCCCGACCAGGGCCGTTTCGCCATCGGCTACTACCACCAGCGACAAGACTTTTTCACGAAGCGTGAATCGGCAGAAGCCGAAAGCACTGCTCAGACCAAGACCGCTCACTGAACCCACCCCAGGGAGGAAACTGAAATGAACTTGACCAATCGCTACGACTTCGTATTGCTGTTCGACGTGAAAGACGGCAACCCCAATGGAGACCCGGATGCTGGCAACCTGCCGCGTCTGGACGCGGAGACGGGCCACGGCCTGATAACCGACGTGGCGCTCAAGCGCAAGGTGCGCAATTTCGTCGCGCTGACCCAAGATCAGACCGAAAAGGCGCCGGAAGCCGGTGAGAATCGGTTCGAGATCTATGTCCGGGAGAAGGCCATCCTGAACCTTCAACATCAGCGCGCCTACTCGGCGCTCAAGCTGGATGCACCGGCGGAAGAGGTTGCAGAAGCCACTGATGGTGAATACAAGAAGGCCAAGAAGGGCGGCAAGGAAAGGCGCAAAGGAAGCGCCAGCGATGTGGACCTGGCCCGCAAGTGGATGTGTCAGAACTTTTTCGACGTTCGCACGTTTGGCGCGGTAATGTCCACTGGCACCAATGCCGGGCAGGTCCGAGGCCCTGTGCAACTGACCTTTGCACGGTCTATCGACCCCATCGTGGCGCTGGAGCATTCCATCACCCGCATGGCCGTAGCCACCGAAGCGGAAGCCGTGAAGCAGCAGGGCGACAACCGCACCATGGGCCGCAAGCACACCGTGCCGTATGGCCTGTACATCGCGCATGGCTTTGTGTCGTCTTTCCTCGCCAAGCAGACCGGATTCGGCGAGGACGATCTGGAGCTGCTGTGGCAGTCGCTGGAACACATGTTCGAGCACGACCGATCAGCGGCACGCGGCGAGATGTCGACTCGCGGACTCTACGTGTTCAAACACGACAGCGAGCTGGGCAATGCACATGCCCACAAGCTGTTCGAGCGAATCAAGGCCACGAAAAAAGTCGATGTGCCGCGCAACTTCTCAGACTACGACGTTGCGGTGGATGAATCTGCCATGCCAGCAGGCGTCACGCTTTTGCGCAAGGTGTGAGTGAAGAAGACCTCATCCCCCTGTCAGCCCTGCAGCACTGGGCGTACTGCCCCCGGCAGTGCGGTCTGATCCATCTGGATCAAGCCTTTGACGAGAACGTCCACACCCTGCGTGGGCAGGCCGTGCACAAACGGGTGGATCAGCCGGGTGTTGAGACCGCCAAGGGCGTGCGGGTGGAGCACGCACTGCCTTTGTGGCACGACGGCCTGGGCATGCTCGGCAAGGCCGACGCGGTGGAGTTCGACAAGGCTGGGCGCCCCTACCCGGTGGAATACAAACACGGGAGCCGGCACAAGGCGGCGGACATCGCGGCGTGCGACGACCTTCAGCTCGCGGCGCAGGCCATGTGTCTGGAGGTGATGACGGGCTTTGCCATTCCCGAGGGCGCCATCTACTACGCCAGTTCCAAGCGCCGCCGGGTGGTGGCGCTGGATGCCGCGTTGCGCGCCCAGGTGGAATCGATGGTGGGCGAGGTGCGGCGTATGTTGGGCGCTCAGCGTCTGCCGCCACCATTGAGCGGTGAGACGGCGATTCAGCGCTGCAAGGGGTGTTCTCTGCGTGACCGTTGTCAGCCGCAAGCGGGCGCCGCCTCACTGCGCCGTGCGGCCCATGGTTTGTTCGATCCAGACTTTGATCTGGGACCATAAGGGTAGGCGGTCGGCATGCACTTGCTCAACACCTTGTATGTCAACACGCAGGACAGCTACCTGCGGCTGGACAACGACACGTTGCGGGTGCTGGTGGACGACGAGACGCGCCTGCGTGTGCCCTTGCATCACCTGCAGTCGGTGGTGTGTTTTGGCCGTGTAGCGGTTTCCTTGCCGCTGATGCACCGCTTGGCCGAGGAGGGAAAGGCCCTGGTGCTGTTGGATGAGAACGGGCGGTTCAAGGCGCGGCTGGAGGGGCCAACGTCTGGCAATGTCTTGCTGCGCCGCGCCCAGCACACCCAGTCAATGGACGCCACGTTTGCGCTCGGCATCGCGCGTGCCTGTGTGGCGGGCAAGGTACGCAATGCGCGAAAGGTGTTGCTGCGGGGGGCACGAGACAGCCGCAGCGAGGCCGATGCAGCGGCGCTGACGCGCGGTGCGCAAGACTTGGCTGCCACGTTGCGTGCGTTGCCTGATGCGGGTGACCCGGATGTGCTGCGTGGCCTGGAAGGCGAGGCCGCGCGCCAGTACTTTGACCGGCAGCCCTTGTTGGTCAAGACGGATCTGAGGCCAGTGTTTTCCATGGACGGGCGAACGCGACGGCCGCCTCGTGATCGCATGAACGCCTTACTGTCCTTTTTGTATTCCATGTGGATGAACGATTGCCGCAGCGCGCTGGAGTCCGTGGGCCTGGACCCGCAAGTTGGGTTTCTTCATGTGCTGCGCCCCGGTCGGGCAGCGCTGGCGCTGGACCTGTTGGAGGAGTTCCGTTCGTTCGCGGATCGTCTTGCGTTGTCACTGGTCAACCGCCAGCAGGTTCAGGAGGACGATTTCATCGTGAGCACCGGGGGCGGGGTTTCTTTGAAGCCGGACGCGCGAAAGGCGGTTGTGATGGCTTTTCAGGAGCGCAAGCAGGAGGAGGTTCAACACCCGGTGTTGAAGCAGGCGCTGCCGCTCGGTCTGGTTCCCTTGGTTCAGGCGCGACTGATGGCGCGGGCCATCCGCCAGGAGAGTGATGAGTCCGGGCTGGTCACCGGGTATCTGCCGTTTCTTGTGCGGTGAGGTGTTGGCGTGCTGGTTATCGTTTGTTATGACGTGAGCACCGAGACCGCGCCTGGCAGGCGTCGACTGAGGCGAGTCGCCAAAGTCTGCGAGAGCACGGGGCAGCGGGTCCAGAAGTCTGTGTTCGAGTGCAAGGTCGAGCTGTCTGGTTTCGAAGAGCTGGAGCGAAAGCTGTTGGCCGAGATTGAGCCGACGCAGGACTGCTTGCGGCTGTATCGTGTTCCGGATGTTCGCGGTGCCGAGGTGCGTGAGCACGGGCATTTCAAGGCGGTGGATTTCGACGGGCCGCTTGTGCTTTGAGCTGGTGACGGCCGTGCCGGCCGCTTATCATGATTGCGCGAACGTGAAGTGCCGTGATGCACTTCCACAGGTTCGCGCTCTTCCTATGTTGTTGTATTGATTGAAGTTCTTTCACCGTGAGGCGCTTTCTCCATCGGGGTTGTGTCCAACTTGCGCATGGTTCGCGCGATGCGCTGTGGAATCGGCGGCAGATCAATGTGATGCGTGCGAAGGGGCTCGCCCGTCAGCGATGACGGGCGCGGATTGAAACATGGCAGCCTCCTGCATCCGTTGCCAGTGACAGAGGCTCGCCCGTCAGCGATGACGGGCGCGGATTGAAACATCCGACCCCGCGCCGATGGCGATGTCGATGATCGGGCTCGCCCGTCAGCGATGACGGGCGCGGATTGAAACACTCCTTGGGTACTGGTGCGGCGTAGAGCATCGTCGGCTCGCCCGTCAGCGATGACGGGCGCGGATTGAAACCCATACCAAGCGGCTGACCGGGTGCCAGCGCAGGGGCTCGCCCGTCAGCGATGACGGGCGCGGATTGAAACCTGCCGCACATCGAGTCCGCCATGGCCGACTACCAGGCTCGCCCGTCAGCGATGACGGGCGCGGATTGAAACTCCCACTTGCCAGTGCGGTGCACGTAAAAGTACGTGGGCTCGCCCGTCAGCGATGACGGGCGCGGATTGAAACCCCATGATTCCGCCCAGGAGGGATAACCCCCCGGAGGGCTCGCCCGTCAGCGATGACGGGCGCGGATTGAAACGAGCGTCCATCGCTCACCAAGCAGTCCTTCAAGGGGCTCGCCCGTCAGCGATGACGGGCGCGGATTGAAACCGCTCGAATGCGGCCGGCACCCTCGACGCGTGGCGGCTCGCCCGTCAGCGATGACGGGCGCGGATTGAAACCTGGCCGCGCTCGATGCCAAGCTCACCCGGCTGGACGGCTCGCCCGTCAGCGATGACGGGCGCGGATTGAAACCTGTGCATTGTGTGGTTGGCCGACCGGGTGCGCCGGGCTCGCCCGTCAGCGATGACGGGCGCGGATTGAAACCACACCCGCATGATGCTGTCGCCGAACTCCAGGACGGCTCGCCCGTCAGCGATGACGGGCGCGGATTGAAACAACCGTCGTCGGCACCGACGCAACCACGTTTGTCGGCTCGCCCGTCAGCGATGACGGGCGCGGATTGAAACATGGTGTCACTCCTTCACGGATACGAGGACCACGGGCTCGCCCGTCAGCGATGACGGGCGCGGATTGAAACTCTGACAGCGCCGGCCTGATCAACTACGTCATGGGGGCTCGCCCGTCAGCGATGACGGGCGCGGATTGAAACCTGTGCGACTCGTATGTCAGTCACGGCGCCATGGCGGCTCGCCCGTCAGCGATGACGGGCGCGGATTGAAACTGGTCTGGCTGTCCACGATCAAGGGATGGCCGGTGGCTCGCCCGTCAGCGATGACGGGCGCGGATTGAAACCACCAATGCTGGCCGCATGCGCACCGACAATCAAGGCTCGCCCGTCAGCGATGACGGGCGCGGATTGAAACATCGGCTCGACAGGCAAGCTGGGCCGGGCCGAGCGGCTCGCCCGTCAGCGATGACGGGCGCGGATTGAAACATCGAAAGCAGCCGCTCGTTGACCTCGCGCTTGGTGGCTCGCCCGTCAGCGATGACGGGCGCGGATTGAAACACTGAGTTGCACGTGCGCTCGGCCTCGTCCCCAAAGGGCTCGCCCGTCAGCGATGACGGGCGCGGATTGAAACGGCAATGCCGTCGCCGTCTTCGTCGGCCAGGACGGGCTCGCCCGTCAGCGATGACGGGCGCGGATTGAAACCACTTCAAGGAGCGCAACTATCCAGCAGCGCGCGAGGCTCGCCCGTCAGCGATGACGGGCGCGGATTGAAACTTCAAGGACCGTCAGCGAGTCACGCGCCGCGATCCACGGCTCGCCCGTCAGCGATGACGGGCGCGGATTGAAACATGATCCCGCTGCCCCTCCTGCTAGCGCTGGCCAGGCTCGCCCGTCAGCGATGACGGGCGCGGATTGAAACCCGCAAGTCGCGGTAGCGGTCGCCGCAATATGGGGGCTCGCCCTTCAGCGATGATCGGCGCGGCGCATTCAGCACCAGATCGCCACAGTGAAGCGCCTCGCAGGGGCCCCCCTGGCCTTCGCAGCGGGCGCCAACGACAGAGCCAAAAAAATGTTCCAGACTGTCACCAACCAGCATGGAGCATTCATGCCACCCGACCCAAAAAGGCCGAGCGACGGGCACGCGCCAAATTACTATGTCTGCGCCCCGAACATCGCGTTCGGCAAGGCCAGGCTGATCGCCGGAATGTAGGTCACCAGCACCAGGAACACCAGCAGCACCATCAGCCACGGCAACGCGGCCTTGGTGACCTGCACCAGATTCATGCCGGTCACGCCGCTGGTGACGAACAGGTTCAGCCCCACCGGTGGTGTCACCATGCCGATCTCCATGTTCACGACCATGATCACGCCCAGGTGGATCGGGTCGATGCCCAGCTGGGTGGCGATGGGGAACAGGATGGGGGCCAGGATCAGGATGATGCCGGTGGGCTCCATGAAGTTGCCCGCGATCAGCAGGATGATGTTGACCACCAGCAGGAACATCCACGGCGACATGCCCACGGCCAGGATCTGCTCGGCAATGGCTTGCGGGATGCGCTCGGTGGTCAACACGTGGGCGAACAAGAGTGCATTGGCAACGATGAACATGATCATTACCGTGGTCTTGGCGGACTCGAGGAACACCTCGGGCAGGTCTCGGATGCGCAGGTCGCGATAGACCCACACCGCCACCACCAGCGCGTACACCGCGGACACGGCGGCCGCTTCGGTCGGCGTGAACACGCCGCCGTAGATGCCGCCCATGATGATGACCAGCAAGGCCAGCCCCCACATGGATTCGCGGAAGGCTCGGAACACCTCGCTCGCACTGGCCTTGGCCGGCGGCGTGATCTGCAGCTTGCCGGCGCGCCACCAGACCGCGATCATCAGCATCAGGCCCAGCATGATGCCGGGCACGACGCCGGCCATGAACATGCGCCCGACCGAGACCTCGGTGACGGCGGCATACACCACCATGACGATCGATGGCGGGATCAGGATGCCCAGCGTGCCGGCATTGCAGATCACGCCCGCCGCGAACTCCTTGGTGTAGCCGTTCCTGACCATGCCGGCGATGACGATGGAGCCGATCGCCACCACGGTGGCAGGGCTGGAGCCCGATACCGCGGCGAACAACATGCAAGCCAGGATGGACGCGATCGCCAGGCCGCCGCGCAGGTGACCGACCGCGGCAATGGCGAAACGCACCATGCGCTTGGCCACGCCGCCGGTGGACATCAGGTTGCCGGCCAGCACGAAGAACGGGATCGCCATCAGCGTGTAGTGTTCGCTGGTCTCGAACAGCTTGATCGACATCGAGGCGATCGAGTCCTGCGAGAAAAACGCGATGGTCAGCAGACTCGCCAGGCCCAGGCTGATGGCCACCGGAATGCCGATGGCCATGAACAGGAACATGCAGATGAACAGGACGGCGGTATTCATTGCTCGGACTCCTGTTGCTTGAGTTTCATCGCATCGGCGGCCTCATCGGCCAGGTGCAGGCTGTCGGTCTTGCCGGTGGCCAGGTTCCACAGGATCTGGGAGAAGCGCAGTCCGATCAGCGCGTAGCCGATCGGCATGATGATCAGCACCTTCCAGCGTTCGATCGGAAGGTCGTCGAGTTCGACCCCGACCTCGCGCATCTTGCTCACGTAGAAGGTCGATCCGTACAGGATGAATCCGACATACACCAGGCACAAGGCCACGGCCAGCATCGACACCAGGCGCCGGTTTGCCGGCGACAGCAGGTTGACCAGTGCATCGACACCGATGTGCGAGCCCACACGCACGCCATACGAGATGCCGACAAAGATCATGACGGCGAAGAAGACGCCGGTCAGTTCCAGGTTCCACGAGAACCCGGTGTTGAATACGTAACGCCGGACCACCTGCATGAATGCGAGCGCCGTCATGGCGAACAGCATCAGCGAGATGATCCACTCCTCGAGGTGGTCCAGTATCTTCATGACTCTTCCAAGAAAAACCCCGGACCAGCCGGGGTGATGACACGACCTGCGCCGTGTGGCGCGAGGGCCTGCTTATTTGTTGGCCTTCTCGGCCGCCTTGATCAGATCGGCACCGATCTCGCCTTCGAACTTCTTCCACACCGGCTTCATCGCGGTGCGCCAGGCCATCTGGTTTTCCTTGCTCATCGGCAGCACCTTGGCCTTGTTGTCGGCGATCACCTTCTTGCGGTAGTCGTCGCCTTCTTCCTCGGCGATCTTGTTGCCGTACTTGATGGCCTCCTGCATGGCACCATTGAGCGCGGTGCGCACGTCGGCCGGCAGGCCGTTCCACCACTTGGCGTTGGTGATGACCATGTAGTCCAGGATGCCGTGGTTGCTGTCCATGATGAAACCCTGCACTTCATGGAACTTCTTGCTGTAGATGTTCGACCACGGGTTTTCGGTGCCGTCGACGACGCCGGTCTGCAGCGCCTGGTAGACCTCGGCGAAGGCCAGCTTCTGCGGGTTGCCTCCAACGGCCTTGAACTGCTCTTCCAGCACGTCCGAGCTCTGGATGCGGAACTTCAGGCCCTTGGCGTCCGCCGGCGTGTTCAGCGCCTTGTTGGCCGACAACTGCTTCATGCCATTGTGCAGGTAGCCCAGGCCGATGATGTTCTTCTTCTCCATCGACTTGAGCAGATCCTGCCCTTCCTTGCTGGCCTGGAAGCGATCCACCGCGGCCAGGTCGTCGAACAGGAAAGGCAGATCGAAGATCTGCAGCTTGGGCGTGTACTTGCCGAACTTGGCCAGCGACGGGATGATGATCTGCACGTCGCCCAGCGCCAGGGCTTCCATTTCCTTGCCGTCACCGAACAGCTGGCTGTTCGGGAACACCTGCACCTGCACCTTGCCCGGCAAGGCCTTCTCGGCCAGTTCCTTGAACTTGATCGACGCCTGGCCCTTGGGCGTGGCGTCGGCCACGACGTGGCTCAGTTTGATGACCATCTGCGCCTGGGCGCCCAGGCCCAGTGCGAGCAGGCCCGCGGCCACGATCAGTTTGAATTTCATCGCTGTCTCCTATGCAAGTTACGGTAGAAAAGGACTGCCGTAACGATAGGTTTTGCGACGCGGGCTGCCAACTGTGGCGTTCAACAGTAGGGTTTACCCGGATATTCCATGCGTCGGTCGACACGGGCCGCAACGCCACGCCGGGCGCAGGCTGTCACCGCTGCGCTTGCGCGGTCTTCTGCGGCTGCGATGCATCGGCCGTGTCGACCGCGTTGCGGCGTACCCGCATCGCCAGGCCGATCCGGTCCAGCTCCTCATCACTCAGCAAGCGCCGGGCCATCGGCAGCAGTTCGGACTCTTCGCGCGCGATATGCCGTTCGTACAGGCGGACGAAGTCCGCCACCGTGTCGCCGGCCAGGCTGGCCGACTGACCCGCCGCCACCGACTCCAGCTGGCGGCGCAGCCCGCTCCAGCGGTGTTCGAGTTCCCGGTGGTCGGCCACCAGCGAAGCCGTCAGTTCCCGCAGGCATACGGCATCGGATCCGGCCATGGACTCGATCAGGGCCGGGAACAGATCCACTTCCTCGTCGGCGTGATGGTGGCGCGCCGCCGTGTCGAAGTAGCGCATCACCGCGGCAGCGGCCTGCCGCGCCTGCAGGTCGGCACCGTGCTGGCCCAAGTGCTCCACGAGCCGACCCAGGGTCTCGCACTGGTTCTGCACCCGTCCATGGCAGGCTGCCAGCATCTCCAGCGGAACTTCGAAGCCGACCGCCGGCGCATGGTGACCCGGCAGGCCGGGGTGATTCGGATGGGTTGCGGGTGGGCGCATGGGGTTTCTCCTGTCGGGTAGCTGCCGGGCATGCATGCATGCGATGGATCCGTTGCACCGTCACGCGCGCAGCTGTACCGGCTCCCGGACGCGCGCGTTCGGCATTGAACATGCATGACAAGTGCATTTTAAGCTGTGTCGCCATATCCGGGCCATGCCCATGCCCGGTGGGGTCAGGGCTCGAGTGCCTTGAGCACGTCCTGCAGCCAGCGCGTGCCGATGCGCGCCGCCATCTGGTCATAAGCCGGTTGCACGGCGGCTCGCAGTTGCGCGCGTTGCTGGGTCGACAGCTCATGGATGCGTGTCGTGCCCGCGGCGCGCAAGGCCTGCAGCGCGCGTTCGTTCTCGGCATCGGCGATGGCATTGCCGTATGCCAGCGCCTCGCGCATGGCGCGCTCGATCAACTCGCGCTCGGCAGGCGCGAGACTGCCCCAGAAACGCTGGTTCGCCACCACCGCGTACCCCAGGTAGCCATGGTTGGTCATGCTCAGGTCGGACTGCACCTCGTGCATGCGCTGGGTCCAGAAGTTCGACACCGGATTCTCCGTGCCATCGACCACGTGGGCCGCCAGCGCGCGCCGTGTCTCGCTGAAGGCCAGCACCACCGGCCGCGCGTTCAGCGCGCGGAACTGCGCCGCGATCACCCGCGACGACTGCACCCGCATGCGCAGGCCCGCGAAGTCGCCGGGTTCGAGCAGCGGCCGGTTCGCGCTCATCTGCTTGAAGCCGTTGTCGAAGAAACCCAGGCCCACCATGCCCTGGCGCGCCAGCGAATCGAGCAGCCGCTGGCCGATCGGACCGTGCGTGATGCGGCGCACATCCTGCAATTGCGTGAACAGGAACGGCAGGTCGAACAGTTCGAACTCCGGAAACCCGACCCGGCCGAACTTGGACAAGGATGGCGCCAGCATCTCGACCGCCCCCAGGCGTAGTGCCTCCATCTCGTCGAGGTCGCCGTACAGCTGGGCGGCCGGATACACGGCAACGCGGATGCGTCCGGCCGATCGACGCTCCACCAGTTCCTTGAAGCGCTCGACTGCCAGCCCCTTGGGGGTGTCGCGCGCCACCACGTGCGAGAAGCGGATCACCCGTTCGGCATGCGCGACGCCCGGCCATGCCGACCCCGCCGCGCAGCACAGCGACAGCAACAGCCACACGAGCGAGCGCCTCCAGGGCGTGCGGCGCAGGTCGGAGCTTGCAGGTGCGAACATGCTGGTTATGCTAGCCGCAATCCGGATCCCATTGCCGCATACTGCACGCCATGAAACCCGCTCCCGGCGACACCCCGTTCGACTTCGCTGCGCTCGCGCAGGCGCAGGAGTCGCAGGGTGGGCGGCATCTGCGCGCTCAGTTGTGGTTGCTGGGGTTCCTGGCCCTGATGGTGGCATCGGTCGTCGCCCTGGTGCTGTACCTGCAGCACTTCGAGATCGAGGAGGAAGCACGCCAGAACATCGCCGATGCCCAGTGGCTCGAACAAAGCATGGCGTTCCACTTCCGGCGTCTGGAAGATGACCTGCGATCCCAGGCACGCGGCCATGGCGGCCAGCCCGGCGATGACGGAGCGGCGCAGGAGCGCCACGGTGGCCTGTTGTGGTCCGAACCCGGCGTGTTGCTGGCACGCGGCTGGCTCGGCACCGCCAGCCACGACGATCCGCCCGCCGGCCTGGAACGACTGCGCGCCGACAGCGCGCGCCATCCTGACAATGCCGGCGCACTCGATGCGATGCAGGACATCGCGCGCGGCCTGCGCCGGGCCAGTTATGCCGGTCCGATGCGCGAGGCCGACACGGACGCGGGCGACGTGATCTGGCTGGCCGTCCCGACCTTCGAGGGTGGCAATTTCGTCGGTAACTATGTCGCCGCCATCTCGCTGTCCCATGCCATCGAGCGCATGGTGCCGACCTGGTTCACGCAAGGCCACCGCCTGCAGTTGACAGGCCACCAGCACGCGGGCGCCGAGGTCCCGCCGCCGGCCGGCGCCTACCTGTCTCCGATGAACCTGACCGGCACCGACCTGGCCGTGCTGGTCACTCCGGTGGGTTCGCGGCCGGCCAACGTGCCACGCGCGTTTTTTGGTGTCGCACTGCTGTTCCTGCTCGGCATGCTGGCCAGCCTGTTCGCGCTGCGGCGCGACTTCACCAAGCGCCAGCGGGTGGAGTCGCAGCTGCAATCGCAGGTGGCATTGCGCCGGGCCATGGAAAACTCGCTGACCGTGGGCCTGCGCGCCTGGGACCTTCAAGGTCGCATCCTGTATGTGAACCAGGCGTTTTGCCGCATCGTCGGCTTCGGCGCGGACGAACTCATCGGCCGCTCGCCACCGCTGCCGTACTGGCCCCGCGGCACCGTCGAGAACCCGCAGCCGGTCACCGAGCGCCTGGTCGCGCGCACCGCCGAGCCCTCGGGCGTCGAGCTGCAATTCCAGCACCATGACGGCCATCCGGTCGACGTGCTGGTGCACGAGGCGCCGCTGACGACGCCCCAGGGCCAGCAACTGGGCTGGATGAGTTCGGTGCTCGACATCAGCGAACGCAAGCAGGCCCAGCGCATGGCGGCGCGCCAGCAACAACGCATGGAGGCCTCGGGCCGCCTGGTGGCCATCGGCGAGGTGGCCTCCACGCTGGCGCACGAACTCAACCAACCGCTGGGCGCGCTCAGCGGTTTTGCCACCGGGCTCGGAAACCGCCTGCGCGACGGACAGATCACGCCGGAGCAAGCGCTGCCCATCGCCGAACGTATGGAGCGCCTGGCCGACAAGTGCGGCCAGATCATCCAGCGGGTGAACGCCTTTGCCCAGCGCCGCGAACTGGCGCGCACACGCATCGACCTGGTGGACCTGCTGCGCCGCATCCTGCACAACCGCCCGGCCGCGCCCGACGTGGGTTTCGAGATGCGCCTGCCCGCGGACGCGGTCTGGATCGAGGCCGATGCATTGCTGCTCGAGCATGCGGTGCTCAACGTCGTCGTCAATGCCCAGCACTGGGCGGCACGCGGCGCGACGCCGGGCGTGGTGCATGTGAGTATGCAATCCGAGCCGGGCATGGCGGGCATCGTCGTCGCCGACAACGGGCCGGGCATCAGCGAGGAGCAACTCGCACACGTGTTCACCGCCTTCTTCAGCGCCCGTGACGACGGCGCGGCCATGGGCATGGGCCTGGCGATCTGCCGTTCGGTGGTCGAGGCCCACCGCGGCCGCATCGACGTCGCCCGCGACCCGGTGCTCGGCGGTGCGCGGTTCACGCTCTGGTTGCGGCTGGCGGACACGCTGGCGCCGGTGCCCCAGTCAGGCGCAGGCACCGACCAGGCCGGGCAAGACAGGAAGGACACGGCGGCGGCATGAATGCGCAAATCCATGTCGTCGACGACGACGCCGACTTTCGCGACGCCTTGTCCTGGCTTTTCGATTCGCGCGGCCACACCGTCGCCGTGTGGCCAGGCGGAGACGCTTTCCTGCAGATGGCGCAGACGATGGCCGGCGACTGGGGCCATGCGGTGGTGCTGCTCGACATCCGCATGGCTCCGGTGTCCGGGCTGGCCACGTTCGAACGCATCAAGGAGCTGGCCTGTCCGTGGCCGGTGCTGTTCCTGACCGGCCATGGCGACGTGAGCATGGCGGTCAGCGCGGTGAAGAATGGTGCCTGGGACTTCCTGGAAAAACCGTTCCAGAACAACGTGTTGGTCGACAAGGTCGAGCAGGCGCTGGTGGCCGCGCAGGCGCGCGTGGACGAGTCGGCCGAGCAGCATCGGCTGCGGCTGGCGCTGGCCAACCTGAGCCCGCGCGAACTCGAGGTGCTCGACGAACTGATCCTGGGGCACTACAACAAGACCATCGCCGACCACCTGGGCGTGACGCCGCGCACGATCGAGTTCCATCGCGCCAACATCTTCGAGAAGCTGGCGGTGGATTCGGCCATCGAGCTGGCGCACAAGCTCGGGCGTTACGGGTTGCGCTGAGCGCGTAGCGCGCCGCCGCAGCGGCGCACCCGCGCGTCACGAAACCGACACAGAGCCGACATGTCGGCGTCACGGTCGCGATCGAGACTGACGCCATGCAACATCCACACACCGCTCCCGAATACGAAGCCCCGCAGGCGCCACGCCTGCGCACGCCAACGACATCGACCCGGACCGTGGCCAGCGATACCATCGAGGTCAGCTGGGCCTGCCACCAGGACGAGGTACGCGAGGCGCAGCGCCTGCGCCACGCGGTGTTCGCCGGCGAGATGGGGGCACGGCTCGACACCCGGCTGCCCGGCCACGACATCGACATCTTCGACGACTTCTGCGAGCACCTGCTGGTGCGCGACGCCGACACGCGCCAGGTGCTGGGCACCTACCGGCTGCTGACACCGGCGCAGGCACGGCGCATCGGCAGCACCTACAGCGACACCGAGTTCGACCTGACCCGGCTGCGCAGCCTGCGCGAACGCATGGTCGAGATCGGCCGCAGCTGCGTGCACCGCGACCATCGCCAGGGCAAGGTGATCATGGCGCTGTGGGGCGCGCTGGCCGCCTTCATGGTCGACAACGCGCTCGACACCATGATCGGCTGCGCCAGCATCCCGATGCAACACGACGCCACCAGCGGCCTTGTCGGTGGCGGTCACGCCGCGGCCAGCGTGTGGAAACAACTGGGCCAGCGCCACCTGGCGTCGATTGAATGGCAGGTGCGCCCGCGCCTGCCGCTGCCGATCGAAGAGCTCGACGGCGACCTCGATGTGTTGCCGCCGGCGCTGATCCGCGCCTACCTGCGGCTGGGCGCCAAGGTGCTGGGCCCGCCGGCCTGGGATCCGGATTTCAACACGGCCGACCTGCCGATGATGTTGCGCATCGGCGACCTGCCGGCGCGTTACCGCAACCATTTCCTGGGCAACTGACTATCATGGCCTTCGATGCGCTGGGCGGCTACGCCGACATGACCCGCGGGTCGCGTTTCGCGGCCGCCCCCGCCCGCCGCGCGCCGTATCGCGCGGTGTTCATCTCGGACCTGCACCTGGGCACGCCCGGCTGCCAGGCCGACGCCCTGCTCGAATTTCTCAAGGAGCATCCGAGCGAATACCTGTACCTGGTCGGCGACATCGTGGACGGCTGGCAACTCCGGCGCAAGTGGTACTGGCCGCAGTCGCACAACGACGTGGTGCAGAAGATCATGCGCAAGGCGCGCAAGGGCTGCCGCGTGGTGTTCGTGCCGGGCAACCACGACATGTTCGCGCGCCAATTCGCCGGCCAGCACTTCGGCGGCATCGCGGTGCAGCACGAGGCCGTGCATGTCACCGCCACCGGCAAACGCCTGTGGGTGGTGCACGGCGACGCGTTCGACGCCGTCGTGCAGTGCGCACGCTGGCTGGCCGTGGTCGGCGACAACCTGTACGGCATCACCTTGCGCCTCAACCGCCACCTGAACCGGCTGGGCGGGCATTTCGGCTTCCCGTACTGGTCCTTGTCGGCCTACCTGAAACACAAGGTCAAGAAGGCGGTCAACTACGTCAGCGACTTCGAGGCCGCGGTGGCCAGCGAAGCGCGCCGGCGCGGACACGATGGCGTCGTGTGCGGGCACATCCACCGCGCCGAGATGCGCAGCATCGACGGAACCTTGTATTGCAACGACGGCGACTGGGTGGAGAGCCGCAGCGCCTTGATCGAACACCCCGATGGCCGGCTGGAACTGCGCCACTGGCAACATGCGGCGGCCCCGCGCGGCGACACAGCCACCGCCCGTGTGCCGGCGTGAGGATCGCCCTGGTCACCGACGCCTGGGAGCCGCAGGTCAACGGCGTGGTGACCACGCTGCGCGAACTGGTCCGGGAACTGCAGCCGCTCGGTCATTCGGTCGAGGTCCTGCATCCCGGGCTGTTCCGCACCGTGCCCTGCCCTGGCTACCCCGGCATCGACCTGGCCTGGCGCGCCGGCGCCGCGCTCGGTCGCCGGCTCGATGCCTTGCAGCCCGATGCCATCCACATCGCCACCGAAGGCCCGCTCGGCTGGGCCGCGCGGCGGTATTGCCTGCGCCATGGACGGGCCTTTTCGAGCGCCTTCCACACCCGCTTTCCAGAGATCCTGCACGCCGCCCTGCGCATACCGCTGCGGTGGTCCTACGCCTTGTTCCGGCGATTCCACGCGCCGTCGTCCGCGGTCATGGTGCCGACCCGCGCCGTGCGCGACATGCTCGCCGCGCGCGGCTTCCGCTCGCTGCGCGACTGGACACACGGCGTGGACACCCGGCTGTTCGCGTTCCACGGCGAACCCCATGCCTGCAGCCGGATCGGCCTGCTGCCGCGGCCGGTGTCGCTGTTCGTGGGCCGCATCTCCTACGAGAAGAACATCGAAGCCTTCCTGCGCATGGACATACCCGGCAGCAAGGTGGTCTGCGGCGTGGGGCCGCTGGCCGACGACCTGCAGCGGCGTTATCCGGCCGTGCACTGGATGGGTCTGCTGCCCCGTCCCGTGCTGGCACAGGTCTACGCGAGCGCCGACGTGTTCGTGTTTCCCAGCCGCGCGGAGACGTTCGGCCTGGTCATGCTCGAATCCATGTCCTGCGGCACGCCGGTGGCCGCCTACCCCAGCGACGGCCCGACCGAAGTGCTGGCACACGCGCAGGGCGGTGTCTGCGACACGGACCTGGTCCAGGCCTGGCACCGGGCACGTGCCATTGCGCGGACCCAGGCACGTGCGCGGGCGCTGGAATTCGGCTGGGATGCGGCGGCGCGCAGCTTCGTATCCCACCTGGTGCCGACGGGCAGCGTGGCCCGGCCGGGGCCGAACGTCACGGAGATGTCATCATTGCGTTAAACAATCGTCAGATTTCGCCGTGTATGCCATGACAGCCCAGAAAAAAACATCACAGGAACGCGCGCACCGCATTCCGTTCCTCGACCGCGACCACAGCATCCTGGCATTCAACGAACGGGTGCTGGACTGGGCGCATCGACCGGACGTGCCGCTGCTCGAGCGGCTGCGCTACCTGTGCATCGTCTCGTCCAATCTCGACGAATTCTTCGAAGTGCGCATGGCCGCCCATCTGCAGGCGTTCCAGAACGGCGTGCGCAAGGGCCTGTCCAGCGTGCAGTCGTTCGAGGCACTGGCCCAGGCCGCGCACACGCTGGTCGACCGCCAGTACAGCCTGTACAACGATGCCTTCATGCCGGCCTTCGCCCGCGAGGGCATCGAGATCATCGGCTACAGCGACCGCACCTCGGCCCAGACCAAGTGGGTGCACGCCTATTTCGAGCGCGAGGTGCGTCCGCTGCTGATACCGGTGGGGCTCGATCCCTCCCACCCCTTCCCCCAGGTGGCCAACAAGACGCTGAACTTCATCGTGCGCCTGGGCGGCAAGGATGCGTTCGGCCGCGAGAACGAGATCGCCATCGTCAAGGTTCCGCGTGTGCTGCCGCGGCTGATCCGCATGCCCGCCAAGGTGTCGGGCGGCAAGGCGGCGCTGGTGTCCCTGTCCAGCGTGATCCGAGCCCATCTGTCCAGCCTGTTTCCTGGCCGCCAGGTCGGCCAGTTCTCGCAGTTCCGGGTGACGCGGCACTCCGACCTGGCGGTGGACGAGGACGACGTGCGCAACCTGCGCATGGCCATGCGGCTGGGTCTGCAGCAGCGACACTATGGCCAGGCGGTGCGGCTGGAAGTGGCGGCCGGCTGCTCCGACTACCTGGCCGATTTCCTGCTCCGCCAGTTCAACCTGACGTCGCTGTCCTTGTACCGGGTGCACGGCCCGGTCAACCTGGTGCGGCTGCAGCAACTGATCGACCTGGTCGATGCGCCACAGCTGCTGTTCGCACCCTACAACCCGGCCAACCCCCAGCAGTTGCAGCGCAACGAATCGCTGTTCGAGCGGCTGCGTGGCGGCGACATCCTGCTGCACCACCCTTACGAGAGTTTCGCGCTGGTCATCGATTTCCTGCGCGAGGCCGTGCACGACCCGGACGTGCTGGCGATCAAGCAGACCATCTACCGCACCGGCCCGGACCCTCAGCTGATGGACCTGTTGTGCGAGGCCGTGCGCCGCGGCAAGGAGGTCACGGCCGTGGTCGAGCTCAAGGCCCGGTTCGACGAGGAGAACAACATCAACTGGGCCGAACGCCTGGAGGCCATCGGCGCACAGGTGGTCTACGGCGTGGTGGGACTCAAGACCCACGCCAAGATGCTGCTCGTGACCCGCCGCGAAAAAGGCCGGCTGGCGCGTTACGTGCACCTGTCCACCGGCAACTACAACGTGCGCACGGCGCGGCTGTACACCGACATCGGCCACCTGAGCGCCGACCCGGCGCTGACAGCCGACATCGAGAACGTGTTCCTGCACCTGGCCAGCCAGAGCCGGCTGCCCAGGCTCAACAAGGTCTGGATGGCGCCGTTCCATCTGCAGCGGCGCTTCATCGCCTGCATCGACGCGGTCGCCGCGGCGGCCGAACGGGGCGAGGATGCGCGCATCGTGCTCAAGATGAATGCCCTGACCGACGAGGCGCTGACCATGGCGCTGGCACGGGCCGGCCAGCGTGGCGCGCGCATCGACCTGATCGTGCGCGGCGCCTGCATGTTGCCGCCGGACCTGCCGGGCCTGACCGAGAACATCCATGTGCGCTCCATCATCGGCCGCTTCCTGGAACACTCGCGGGTGTTCTATTTCCGCGCCAACGGCCAGGAGCAGCTGTATCTGTCGAGTGCCGACTGGATGAACCGCAACATGCTGCGCCGCATCGAACTGGCCTGGCCCGTCGAAGACCCGGCGCTGCGCCAGCGCATCATCGACGAATGCCTGGTGGCCAGCCTGTACGACCACCGCGACGCCTGGCTGCTGGCGGCCGACGGCAGCTACCGGCGCGCCCAACCCGATGCACAGGGCCAGACACCGGGCATGCAGGATGCACTGATGACCCGCTACGGAGCCCCTACACACAAGGAGATCGAATGGACCTGATCCTGTGGCGCCATGCCGACGCGGAAGACGGCAACGAGAACATCGACGACCTGGACCGCGTGCTCACGCCGCGCGGGGTCAAGCAGGCGGCCCGGGTCGCCAGCTGGCTGGACCGGCAACTGCCCGAGGGCACCCGTGTGCTGACCAGCCCGGCGCGGCGCTGCGAACAGACGGCGCTGGCGCTGGGCCGCAAATACAAGGTGCGGCCGGAATTGACCACCGACACCACCGTCGAGCAGCTGCTCGAAGTGGCCCAGTGGCCACACGCCAAGAATGCGGTGCTGATCGTCGGCCACCAGCCGACGCTGGGCGAGACCATTGCCCACCTGCTGCCGCTGCACCATCCCTCGTGCCCGGTGCGCAAGGGTATGGTCTGGTGGCTGCGCACCCGCGAACGCGACGGACAGCAGCAGACCATCGTCACCGCGGTGCAGTCGCCCGAAACCCTGTAGCCGCCGCCCCGGCGACCCGCGGTGTCCGCCGCTTGCGCCGATGCACCAAGGCAGGGCAATCCCTGCCTGCCGCCGGCCACGACACCGCGATAATGGGTCGTTCCGGCGGGCGTGCAAGCTCGCTATGGCACTGTTCTTGCTAGCCGACGGGCACCTGCCTGATGGCTTTTTCAGTCCACCAACCGAGCAATACCATGATCAAAAACATCTTCTCCCGCCTCGCGCCCGCGCTGGTGCTGGCGGCCGCCAGCAGCCTGGCCCATGCGCAGACGCCGATCAAATTCATCCTCGACTGGCGTTTCGAAGGCCCGTCCGCGCTGTTCCTGGCGCCGGTGGCCAAGGGGTATTTCAAGGACGCCAAGCTCGACGTCTCGATCGACGCCGGCAACGGCTCGGGCGGCGCGGTGACCCGGGTGGCCGCCGGCACCTACGACATGGGTTTCGCCGACCTGGCCGCGCTGATGGAATTCCACGCCAACAACCCCGATGCGCCGAACAAGCCGGTCGCGGTGATGATGGTCTACAACAACACACCGGCCTCGGTGATGGCGCTCAAGAAGTCCGGCATCAAGACGCCGGCCGACCTCAACGGCAAGAAGCTCGGTGCCCCGGTGTTCGACGCCGGCCGCCGCGCCTTCCCGATCTTCCAGAAGGCCAACGGCATCGGCACGGTGCAATGGACCGCCATGGACCCGCCGCTGCGCGAGACCATGCTGGCCCGCGGCGACGTCGATGCGATCACCGGCTTTACCTTCACGTCGCTGCTGAACCTCGAGGCGCGCGGCGTCAAGGCCGCCGACGTGGTGGTGCTGCCGTATGCCGACAACGGCGTGAAACTCTACGGCAACGCCATCATCGTCTCGCCCAAGCTGCTCAAGGACAATCCGACGGCCGTCAAGGCCTTCCTGCAGGCTTTCACCAAGGGTGCCCGCGACGTCATCGCCAAGCCCGACGACGCGATCGCCTACGTCAAGGAACGTGACGGCATCATCAATGTCGCACTCGAGCAGCGCCGGCTGCGCCTGGCCATCGACACCGTCGTGAACAGCCCCGACGCGCGCGCCGAAGGTTTCGGTCAGATCGTGGGCCCGCGCCTGTCGCTGATGGCCAGCCAGGTGTCGGATGCGTTCAACACCAAGACCCGTGTCAACGCCGATGCGATCTGGGACGGGTCCCTGCTGCCGAGCAAGGCCGAGTTGAACATTCTGCCGGCCAAGAAATAAGCATGCAGGCGCAGGCCACGGCGGCGGCGCCGCAGCCGGCGTTCGTCGACTTCGAGGACGTCTGGCTCGCCTACAACCAGGAACTGCTGGCCAAGCAGCAGTTCGCGGTCGAGGCCATCAACCTGCGGGTGCGCGAGGGCGAGTTCATCGCCATCGTCGGGCCTTCGGGTTGTGGCAAGTCGACCTTCATGAAGCTCACGACCGGACTGCGCATGCCCTCGCGCGGCAAGATCCTGATCGACGGCCAGCCGGTCACCGGCCCGCTGAAGATCTCCGGCATGGCCTTCCAGGCTCCTTCGTTGCTGCCCTGGCGCACGACGCTGGACAACGTGTTGCTGCCGCTGGAGATCGTCGAACCCTATCGCAGCAACTTCAAGCGCGATCGCGCCCAATATGCCGAACGCGCACTCAAGCTGCTGGCGCGCGTGGGCCTGGACGGGTACGCGGACCAGTTCCCGTGGCAACTCTCGGGCGGCATGCAGCAACGCGTGAGCATCTGCCGCGCGCTGATCCACGAACCGCGCATGCTGCTGCTCGACGAACCCTTCGGTGCGCTCGACGCCTTCACGCGCGAGGAACTGTGGAGCATCCTGCGCGAGTTGTGGCTGGAGCAGCGTTTCAACGTGGTGCTGGTCACGCACGATCTGCGCGAATCGGTGTTTCTCGCCGACACGGTCTACGTGATGAGTAAAGGCCCGGGGCGATTCGTCGTGCGCAAGGAGATCGACCTGCCGCAGGACCGCGATCTGGAGATCACCTATACCAGCGCGTTCAGCGACATCGTGCATGAACTGCGCAGCCACATCGGTGCGATCCGCAAACCGGCATCGCCCGCGACCACGGGGGCCACACCATGAGCGGCGACAAACGCGAGCGCTGGGCACCTCTGGTGATGCTGGTGCTGATCATTGCCCTGTGGCAACTCGTGTGCATGGTATTTGCGATTCCCGAGTTCATCTTTCCGAGCCCGCTGGAGATCGGCCGCGCCCTGGGCGAATTCACATCGCCGATCGCACTGGCGGCCTGGCAGACCTTCTGGGTCACGATGGTCGGTTTCGCGTTGTCCATCGTGGTCGGCGTGTTGCTCGGATTCCTGGTCGGCTCGACCCGGCTCGCCTACGCGGCGTTGTTCCCGCTGCTGGTGGCCTTCAATGCCGTGCCCAAGGCGGCGGTCGTGCCCATCCTGGTGGTGTGGTTCGGCATCGGTCTGGGCCCGGGCATTCTCACGGCCTTCCTGATCTCGTTCTTCCCGATCATGGTCAACATGGCCACCGGGCTGGCCACGCTGGAGCCCGAACTCGAAGACGTGTTGCGGGTGCTCGGCGCCAAGCGGCGCGACGTGTTGATGAAGGTCGGCCTGCCACGCTCGCTGCCATATTTCTTCGCATCGCTCAAGGTGGCGATCACGCTGGCCTTCGTCGGCACCGTGCTGGCCGAGATGACGGCGGGCGACTCCGGCATCGGCTACCTGATGCAGACCGCCGGCTCGCAGCAGCGCATGGCGCTGGCCTTTGCCGGGCTGGTCGTGATCGGCGCCATGGCGATGGCGATGTACGAGTTGTTCAGCTACGTCGAGAAACACACGACCGGTTGGGCGCACCGCGGATCGCAGAATGTCTGAAGTGAAAGACGCCCCCCGTCTGTCCGGTTTCACTGCGTGTAAACCGGCCGAACCCCCCACTGGGGGGCGGGCCGGCCGCTTCGGAGCGGCCGTGCGCGGCGGCCCCTGGCCT
>JAPWHR010000019.1 GCA_027214345.1 Comamonadaceae bacterium G21597-S1 | reverse complement strand
GAGGGCAAGGAGATGGTGATGCCGGGCGACAACGTGTCGATCACGGTCAAGCTGATCAACCCGATCGCGATGGAAGAAGGCCTGCGTTTCGCGATCCGCGAAGGCGGCAAGACCGTCGGCGCCGGTGTGGTTGCCAAGATCATTGCGTAATTCAGTTTCCGTGTTCGGTGCCGTCCCGGGTGGGTGGCGTCGATAATGGAGAGCTTAGTTGTAGGGGCGTAGCTCAATTGGCAGAGCGTCGGTCTCCAAAACCGAAGGTTGATGGTTCGATTCCTTCCGCCCCTGCCACCGATTCCTGCGGAATCCGGTGGTAGTCCGCCCGGCTGCTTGAGCGGCCGTTCGGGGTCAAAAAGCGCTTGACCCTGGTTCATGGCGGTATTGCGCCAGATAGAGAAAAAATGGCCACGTCACAAGTTCAAACCGTCGTCAGCCCGCTCGACAAGGTCAAGCTGGCCGGTGCCGTATTGCTGGTCGTGGGGGCGCTGGTCGCGTTCTACCTGCTGGCCAAGCAGGGTCCGTTGGCGCAGTGGGGTGCCTTGATCATCGGACTTGCGGCCGCCGTGGCGGTCTTTTTCGTTTCCGAACCCGGACGCGAGTTGTTTGCGTTTGGTCGCGATGCGACGCGGGAAGTCCGCAAGGTTGTCTGGCCCTCGCGCAAGGAGGCCATCCAGATGACGGCCTATGTGTTCGGCTTCGTGGCCGTGATGGCGATTTTCCTGTGGCTGACCGACAAGACGCTCGAGTGGCTGCTGTATAGCGTGGTTCTGGGCTGGAGGTAATGATGACTGATGAGATAGAGACTCCGTCCGACGAGCCCGTGGCATTGGCCCCGGCGGCCAACCCCGATCTGCGCTGGTATGTCGTGCACGCCTATTCCGGCATGGAAAAGGCCGTCGAGCGCAACATCCAGGAGCGCATCAATCGCGCCGGCATGCAGGACAAGTTCGGCCGCATCCTGGTGCCGATGGAAGAGGTTGTCGAGGTCAAGAACGGCCAGAAGAAGACCACCGAGCGCAAGTTCTTTCCCGGTTATGTCCTGGTCGAGATGATCATGGACGACGACACCTGGCACCTGATCAAGCACACCAACAAGGTGACCGGCTTCGTCGGTGGCGCCAAGAACCGTCCGTCGCCGATTTCCGAGGCGGAAGTCGCCAAGATCGTCAACCAGATGCAAGAGGGCACCGAGAAGCCGCGGCACAAGGTCGAGTTCGAGGTGGGCGAATACGTGCGCGTCAAGGACGGCCCCTTCACCGACTTCAACGGTTCGGTCGAGGACGTCAACTACGACAAGAGCAAGGTGCGCGTGTCGGTCACCATCTTCGGTCGCGCCACGCCGGTCGAGCTGGAGTTCTCGCAGATCGAGAAGACCTGACGCTGCCTTCCGACCCCTGTTTCCGATTCCGCATTCATCGACTCGATGCGGATGTTTTTCCAGAGTCGCTAACCCCGGGGAGCCCCAGCCAGTTGTCTGGTGCAGGCGTTTGAACCCGCAAGGAGTAAACCATGGCGAAAAAAATCGTCGGTTTCATCAAGCTGCAAGTGCCAGCTGGTAAAGCCAATCCGTCGCCGCCGATCGGCCCAGCACTGGGTCAGCGCGGCTTGAACATCATGGAGTTCTGCAAGGCGTTCAACGCGCAGACCCAGGGTGTCGAGCCCGGCCTGCCATTGCCGGTGGTCATCACCGCTTTTGCCGACAAGAGCTTCACCTTCATCATCAAGACGCCGCCGGCGATCACCTTGATCAAGAAAGCGATCAAGCTGGACAAGGGTTCGGCCAAGCCGCACGTCGACAAGGTCGGCAAGATCACCCGGGCCCAGCTCGAGGAGATCGCCCAGGCCAAGATGAAGGACCTGACCGCAGCCGATCTCGACGCGGCTGTCCGGACCATCGCCGGTTCCGCCCGTTCGATGGGTGTCACTGTGGAAGGTGTGTAAAAAATGGCCAAGCTCACCAAGAAACAAAAGGCGATTCCGGTGCAGATCGACAGCACCAAGCTGTATCCGCTGACCGACGCCCTGGGCATCGTCAAGCAATGCGCTACCGCCAAGTTCGACGAGTCGATCGACGTGGCCGTGCAGCTCGGCGTCGATGCCAAGAAGTCCGACCAGGTCGTGCGTGGCGCCGTCGTGTTGCCCAACGGCACCGGCAAGACCAAGCGTGTCGCCGTGTTCGCGCAGGGTGCCAAGGCCGATGAAGCCAAGGCCGCCGGCGCCGATATCGTCGGCATGGATGACCTCGCCGCCATGGTCAAGGCCGGCGACATGCCGTTCGACGTCGTGATCGCCGCTCCGGACGCGATGCGCGTGGTCGGTACCCTGGGTCAGATCCTGGGTCCGCGCGGCCTGATGCCCAACCCCAAGGTCGGTACCGTCACGCCGGACGTGGCCACGGCGGTCAAGAACGCCAAGGCCGGACAGGTGCAGTTCCGTGTCGACAAGGCCGGCATCGTGCACTCGACGATCGGTCGTCGTTCGTTCGACACCGACAAGCTGCAGGGCAACCTGTCGGCCCTGGTCGAGGCCTTGACCAAGGCCAAGCCGGCGTCGAGCAAGGGTATCTATCTGAGGAAGATTGCCGTCTCCAGCACCATGGGTGTGGGCGTCCGTGTGGACACCCAGTCCATCGGCGCCTAAGGACGTTTGCGAGAGTTTTCCGGTTGCCCCCAGGGCGACCGGAATTGGTGGGCTGGTGGTGTCGCAAGGCACCGCCGGGTCATCCAAGACCGTTGGTGCACCCTGTCATGGGATGCTTAATCAGTGAAAACCAACGCAGATGGCGATCCCGCTGAAGAAGGATTGGTTTCCGGAAACAGTTGGTCGCTGCAGTGTGGCGTACCGGTGAAGGCCCCGATGGCGACGTCGGACCGACGCCGATACAAACCAAAAGGAGTAGACCTTGAGTCTTAATCGCAGTGAGAAAGAAGCCGTGGTCACCGACGTGTCCGGCCTCGCCGCAAAAGCTCAAACGCTCGTAATGGCGGAATACCGTGGCATCACGGTCGCCGACATGACCCGCTTGCGCTCGACCGCGCGCAGCAGTGGCGTCAGCCTGAGTGTGTTGAAAAACACCCTGGCGCGCCGTGCTGTGGCCGACAGCAGCTTTGCAGTCGTGTCCGACCAGATGACCGGCCCGCTGATCTACAGCTTTTCCGAAGACGCAGTGGCTGCCGCCAAGGTGGTGGCCGAGTTCGCGAAGACCAACGACAAGTTGGTGATCCGCGGCGGTGCGTACGGCGGCAAGGCTCTGGATGCCGACGGCGTGAAACAACTGGCCAGCATTCCCTCCAAGGAAGTGCTGTTGGCGCAGTTGCTGGGCTTGATGCAGTCCCCGGTGTCGCGTACAGCCCGTGTGCTGGCCGCGTTGGCGGAGAAAAAAGGCGAAGCAGCGGAAGCGGTCGCGGCCTGAGGGCTCGTCGACGTTGTGAACCAATAGTGGATGGATGGGCTCCAAGGGAACAACACCCGTCAGCCCCCAACTGATTGAAGGAAATAGAAATGGCATTCGATAAAGACGCATTTTTGACCGCTCTGGACAGCATGACGGTCATGGAACTCAACGACCTGGTGAAAGCCATCGAAGAGAAATTCGGCGTGAGCGCCGCCGCAATGGCCGCTCCGGCCGCAGGTGGTGGCGGCGGTGCAGCTGCTGCAGCCGAAGAG
The DNA here is from genome assembly GCA_027214345.1 of Comamonadaceae bacterium G21597-S1. Classification (GTDB taxonomy): domain Bacteria; phylum Pseudomonadota; class Gammaproteobacteria; order Burkholderiales; family Burkholderiaceae_C; genus CAISIP01. Next base: position 95,437 of record JAPWHR010000019.1, on the reverse strand, counting down.
AAGACCGAGTTCGACCTGGTTCTGTCCGAAGTGGGCGCGAACAAGGTGTCGGTCATCAAGGCGGTGCGCGAGATCACCGGCCTGGGCCTGAAGGAAGCCAAGGACCTGGTCGACGGAGCTCCGAAGACCGTCAAGGAAGCCATGCCCAAGGCTGACGGCGAAGCCGCCAAGAAGAAACTGGAAGAAGCCGGCGCGAAGGCCGACCTCAAGTAATTCTTGCCCGGACCGGGGCTGGGGCGCGCGCCGAAGCGTGTCCCAGCCTTTGGTCTTTGTGAGAACACACCAGGAAGCTGCGCGTATCACGCGGTTTCCTAGTGTCTTCTGACCCCGACTGCAGAAGATGCCTTGGTTCGGGTTGCGCGCAATACGCAACCGTCCGCCATAGATTGGTAGCGGCCAATCGCCAAGCCTGCCGAGCCCGCCGCTCGGCGCACAGTGCAGGACCAACAAGACCCCCAAGTCTTTGCCCGGAGAACTCATGGCTTACTCATATACCGAACGCAAGCGAATTCGCAAGAGTTTTGGCAATCGCGACAGCGTGCTCGAAATCCCTTACCTGCTGCAGATGCAGAAGGATGCCTACACCGCATTCCTGCAAGCAGACGTGCCGCCGAAGAAGCGCACGGTGGAGGGCCTGCAGGCGGCTTTCGACGCGGCCTTCCCGATCGTGTCGCACAACGGCTTCGTCGAGATGAAGTTTCTCGAGTACAACCTGGCCAAACCCGCGTTCGACGTCCGTGAATGCCAAACCCGCGGCCTGACATTCGCCTCGGCCGTTCGGGCCAAGGTCCAGCTGATCATCTATGACCGCGAGTCCTCGACCTCGCAGAACAAGGTGGTCAAGGAAGTCAAGGAACAAGAGGTCTACATGGGCGAAGTGCCCCTGATGACCACCAAGGGCTCGTTCATCATCAACGGCACCGAGCGTGTCATCGTCTCGCAGTTGCACCGTTCCCCTGGCGTGTTCTTCGAGCACGACAAGGGCAAGACGCACAGCTCGGGCAAGCTGCTGTTCTCCGCGCGCATCATTCCTTACCGTGGCTCCTGGCTCGATTTCGAATTCGACCCCAAGGACATCTTGTATTTCCGGGTCGACCGCCGTCGCAAGATGCCGGTCACGATCCTGCTCAAGGCCATCGGCCTGAACCCGGAATCGATCCTGGCGAACTTCTTCGTCAACGACAACTTCAAGCTCATGGACAGCGGCGCACAGATGGAGTTCGTCGCCGAACGCCTGCGCGGCGAGGTTGCCCGCTTTGACATCACCGACAAGTCCGGCAAGGTCGTCGTGGCCAAGGACAAGCGCGTCACGGCCCGCCACACCCGCGACCTCGAGCAGAGCGAGACCACCCACATCAGCGTGCCGGAAGATTTCCTGATCGGCCGCGTGGTGGCACGCGACGTGGTCGACGAAGACACTGGCGAGATCATTGCCAAGGCCAACGACGAATTGACCGAGTTGCTGCTCAAGAAGCTGCGCACGGCCAACGTCCAGGACCTGCAGTGCATCTACACCAATGAACTCGACCAGGGCGCGTACATCTCGCAGACCCTGCGCACCGACGAGACCGCCGACGAGTTCTCCGCCCGTGTGGCCATCTACCGCATGATGCGTCCCGGCGAGCCGCCGACGGAAGACGCGGTGCAGGCCCTGTTCCAGCGCCTGTTCTACAACCCGGACACCTACGACCTGTCGCGCGTGGGCCGCATGAAGTTCAACGCCAAGATGGGCCGCGACGAGTCCACCGGCCCGATGGTCCTGACCAACGAGGACATCCTGGCCGTGGTCAAGATCCTGGTCGACCTGCGCAACGGCAACGGCGAAGTCGACGACATCGACCACCTGGGCAACCGCCGCGTGCGTTGTGTCGGCGAACTCGCCGAGAACCAGTACCGTACCGGTCTGGCGCGTATCGAGAAGGCCGTCAAGGAGCGTCTGGGCCAGGCCGAGCAAGAGCCGCTGATGCCGCACGACCTGATCAACAGCAAACCGATCTCGGCCGCCTTGAAGGAATTCTTCGGTGCCTCGCAGCTGTCCCAGTTCATGGACCAGACCAATCCGCTGTCCGAGATCACCCACAAGCGCCGTGTATCGGCCTTGGGCCCGGGCGGCCTGACACGCGAACGCGCCGGCTTCGAGGTGCGCGACGTGCACGTGACCCACTACGGTCGCGTCTGCCCGATCGAGACGCCGGAAGGTCCGAACATCGGCCTGATCAACTCGCTGGCCCTGTATGCGCGGTTGAACGAATACGGCTTCATCGAGACGCCGTATCGCCGTGTCGTCGACGGTCACGTGACGACGCAGATCGACTACCTGTCCGCGATCGAAGAGGGCAAGTACATCATCGCGCAAGCGAACGCGGTGCTCGACCAGAACGGCAAGCTCACCGGCGACCTCGTGTCGGCGCGAGAAAAAGGCGAGTCGATCCTGGTGGCTGCCGACCAGATCCAGTACATGGACGTGTCGCCGGCGCAGATCGTCTCGGTGGCGGCATCGCTGGTGCCGTTCCTCGAGCACGACGATGCGAACCGTGCGCTGATGGGCGCCAACATGCAGCGCCAGGCCGTGCCGGTGCTGCGTCCCGAGAAAGCCTTCGTCGGTACCGGCATCGAACGCGTCTCGGCGGTCGACTCGGGTACCGTGGTCACCGCCACGCGTGGCGGCATCGTCGACTATGTCGATGCGACCCGTGTCGTGATCCGGGTCAACGACGACGAAGCCCAGGCGGGTGAGGTCGGCGTGGACATCTACAACCTGATCAAGTACCAGCGTTCCAACCAGAACACCAACATCCACCAGCGTCCCATCGTCAAGAAGGGTGACCACCTGGCCAAGGGCGACGTGATCGCCGACGGCGCGTCGACCGACCTGGGCGAGCTGGCACTGGGCCAGAACATGCTGGTCGCGTTCATGCCGTGGAATGGCTACAACTTCGAGGACTCGATCCTGATCAGCGAACGTGTCGTTGCCGACGACCGCTATACCTCGATCCACATCGAGGAACTGGTGGTCATGGCGCGCGACACCAAGCTCGGTGCCGAGGAGATCACGCGCGACATCCCCAACCTGTCGGAGCAACAGCTCAACCGTCTTGACGAGTCGGGCATCATCTACGTGGGCGCCGAGGTCATGCCGGGCGACACGCTGGTGGGCAAGGTCACGCCCAAGGGCGAGACCACGCTGACGCCGGAAGAAAAACTGCTGCGCGCCATCTTCGGCGAGAAGGCCAGCGACGTGAAGGACACCTCGCTGCGCGTCGACCAGGGCTCGCAGGGCACCGTCATCGACGTGCAGGTCTTCACCCGTGAAGGCATCCAGCGCGACCGCCGCGCCCAGCAGATCATCGATGACGAACTCAAGCGTTTCCGTCTCGACCTGAACGACCAGCTGCGTATCGTCGAGGCCGACGCCTTCGACCGTATCGAGAAGCTGCTGACCGGCAAGATCGCCAACGGCGGGCCGCAGAAGCTGGCCAAGGGCAGCAAGATCGACAAGGCCTACCTGGCCGCGGTCGAGAAGTTCCACTGGTTCGACATCCGTCCGGCCGACGACGACGTCGCCAGCCAGCTCGAGAGCATCAAGAACTCGCTGGAGCAGACGCGCCACAGCTTCGACCTGCTGTTCGAGGAAAAGCGCAAGAAGCTCACGCAGGGCGACGAACTGCCCGCTGGCGTGCTCAAGATGGTCAAGGTCTACCTGGCCGTCAAGCGCCGCCTGCAGCCCGGCGACAAGATGGCCGGCCGTCACGGCAACAAGGGCGTCGTGTCCAAGATCGTTCCGGTCGAAGACATGCCCTACATGGCCGACGGCACGCCGTGCGACATCGTGCTCAACCCGCTGGGCGTGCCTTCGCGGATGAACGTCGGTCAGGTGCTGGAAGTGCACCTGGGTTGGGCTGCCAAGGGCATCGGCCTGCGCATCGGCGAGATGCTGCAAGCCGAGGCCAAGGTGGCCGAGCTGCGCCAGATCCTGGACCAGCTCTACAACGGATCGGGCCACAAGGAAGACATCTCCCAGCTCAGCGACGCCGAGGTGCTGGAGATGGCCGACAACCTGTCCAAAGGCGCGACCTTCGCCACGCCGGTGTTCGACGGTGCCTCGGAAGAGGAAATCCGCAGCATGCTCAAGCTGGCCTACCCGGACGACATCGTCAAGGCCAAGGGCCTGACGGCAACGCGCACCCAGGCCAACCTGTTCGATGGCCGCAGTGGCGAAGCCTTCGAGCGTCCGACCACGGTGGGATACATGCACGTGCTCAAGCTGCACCACCTGGTCGACGACAAGATGCACGCCCGCTCGACCGGCCCCTACAGCCTGGTCACGCAGCAGCCGCTGGGCGGCAAGGCGCAATTCGGTGGTCAGCGTTTCGGCGAGATGGAGGTCTGGGCGCTGGAAGCCTATGGCGCCTCCTACACGCTGCAGGAGATGCTGACGGTCAAGTCCGACGACGTGCAGGGTCGGACCAAGGTGTACGAAAACATCGTCAAGGGCGAACACGCGATCGAGGCCGGCATGCCGGAATCCTTCAACGTGCTGGTCAAGGAGATCCGCTCACTCGGGATCGATATCGAACTCGAGCGGAGCTAAACCATGCCTTGCGGGATGACGCCCCACTGTGTGGGGCCGTCGTCCTGAACCGATCAGATACTGGAGAGAAACATGAAATCATTACTCGACCTGTTCAAGCAGTTCACGCCGGATGAGCACTTCGATGCCATCCGCATCGGCATGGCGTCGCCGGAGAAAATTCGCTCCTGGTCCTTTGGCGAGGTGAAGAAGCCCGAGACCATCAACTACCGCACCTTCAAGCCCGAGCGCGACGGCCTGTTCTGCGCCAAGATCTTCGGCCCGATCAAGGACTACGAGTGCCTGTGCGGCAAGTACAAGCGCCTCAAGCATCGTGGCGTGATCTGCGAGAAATGCGGCGTCGAAGTGACGCAGACCAAGGTGCGCCGCGAGCGCATGGGTCATATCGACCTGGCCGCACCCTGCGCGCACATCTGGTTCCTGAAGTCCCTGCCTAGCCGCCTGGGACTGGTGCTGGACATGACGCTGCGCGACATCGAGCGCGTGCTCTATTTCGAAGCCTATGTCGTGACCGATCCCGGCATGACCCCGCTGAAGAAATACAGCATCATGACCGAGGACGATTTCGACGCCAAGTTCAAGGAATACGGCGACGAATTCACGGCCAAGATGGGCGCCGAGGGCATCAAGGACCTGCTCGAGGGCATCGACATCGACGGTTCCATCGAGAAGCTGCGCAATGACCTGACCGGCTCCGAGCTCAAGATCAAGAAGAACGCCAAGCGACTGAAGGTGCTCGAGGCCTTCCGCAAGTCGGGTATCAAGCCCGAGTGGATGGTGCTCGAAGTGCTGCCGGTGCTGCCGCCGGACCTGCGTCCGCTGGTGCCGCTGGACGGCGGTCGTTTCGCGACCTCCGACCTGAACGACCTGTACCGCCGCGTCATCAACCGCAACAGCCGTCTGCGTCGCCTGCTCGAACTCAAGGCGCCCGAGATCATCGCTCGCAACGAGAAGCGCATGTTGCAGGAGGCGGTCGACTCGCTGCTGGACAACGGTCGCCGCGGCAAGGCCATGACGGGCGCCAACAAGCGCGCGCTCAAGTCGCTGGCCGACATGATCAAGGGCAAGAGCGGTCGTTTCCGGCAGAACCTGCTGGGCAAGCGCGTCGACTACTCCGGCCGTTCGGTCATCGTGGTCGGTCCCACGCTCAAACTGCACCAGTGCGGCCTGCCCAAGCTGATGGCGCTCGAGCTGTTCAAGCCCTTCATCTTCTCGCGCCTCGAAGCCATGGGCATCGCGACCACGATCAAGGCCGCGAAGAAGGAAGTCGAATCCGGCACGCCGGTGGTCTGGGACATCCTGGAAGAGGTCATCAAGGAGCATCCGGTCATGCTGAACCGGGCTCCCACGCTGCACCGCCTGGGCATCCAGGCCTTCGAGCCGATCCTGATCGAAGGCAAGGCGATCCAGCTGCACCCGCTGGTGTGCGCTGCGTTCAACGCCGACTTCGACGGCGACCAGATGGCCGTGCACGTGCCGCTGTCGGTGGAAGCCCAGATGGAATGCCGCACCTTGATGCTGGCCTCCAACAACGTGTTGTTCCCCGCCAACGGCGAGCCGTCCATCGTGCCGTCGCAGGACGTGGTGCTGGGCCTGTACTACACGACCCGCGAGCGTATCAACGCCAAGGGCGAGGGTCTGCTGTTCTCCGACACCGGCGAGGTGCAGCGTGCGTTCGATGCGGGCGAGGTCGACCTGACCGCGCGCATCAACGTGCGTTTGACCGAGTACACCAAGGACAAGGACTCCGGCGAACTGGTGCCGTCGACCAAGCTGTGGGAAACCACGGCCGGCCGCGCGTTGCTGTCGGAAATCCTGCCCAAGGGCCTGCCGTTCGCGAACATCAACAAGGCCTTGAAGAAGAAGGAAATCTCCAAGCTGATCAACGTGTCGTTCCGCAAGTGCGGTCTGAAAGAGACCGTCATCTTCGCCGACAAGCTGCTGCAGTACGGTTTCCGCCTGGCGACCAAGGCCGGCATCTCGATCTGCATCGACGACATGCTGGTGCCCAAGGAGAAACACGGCATCATCGAGCGCGCCGAAAAAGAGGTCAAGGAGATCGGCCAGCAATACGCTTCCGGTCTGGTGACCTCGGGCGAGCGCTACAACAAGGTGGTCGACATCTGGGGCAAGGCCGGTGACGAGGTCTCCAAGGTCATGATGGCCCAGCTCGCCAAAGAGAAAACCATCGACCGCCATGGCGCCGAAGTCGACCAGGAGTCGTTCAACTCGATCTACATGATGGCAGACTCCGGTGCCCGCGGTTCCGCGGCCCAGATTCGCCAGCTGGCCGGCATGCGCGGCCTGATGGCCAAGCCCGACGGTTCCATCATCGAGACCCCGATCACGGCCAACTTCCGTGAAGGCCTGAACGTGCTGCAGTACTTCATCTCGACGCACGGTGCACGAAAAGGCCTGGCCGACACCGCGCTCAAGACGGCCAACTCGGGCTACCTGACCCGCCGTCTGGTCGACGTGACGCAGGACCTGGTCGTGACCGAGCAGGATTGCGGCACCCAGGACGGCACCTTCATGCGCGCCATCGTCGAAGGCGGCGAGGTCATCGAATCGCTGCGCGACCGGGTGCTCGGACGTGTGGCGGCCGAGGACGTCGTGCATCCGGAGAACCGCTCGGTGGTCGTCAAGGCCGGCGAGATGCTGGACGAAGACGTGATCGACGAGCTCGAAAGCGTCGGTGTCGACGAAGTCAAGGTCCGTACCGCGCTGACCTGCGAGACCCGCTTCGGCATCTGCGCCAAGTGCTACGGACGCGACCTGGGCCGTGGCGGCCTGATCAACGGCGGCGAAGCCGTCGGCGTGATCGCAGCCCAGTCCATCGGCGAGCCCGGCACACAGTTGACGATGCGGACCTTCCACATCGGCGGTGCAGCCTCGCGTGCGGCGATCGCGTCGAGCGTCGAAGCCAAGTCCAACGGCACGATCGGCTTCAATGCCACGATGCGTTATGTGACCAATACCAAGAAGGAACTGGTCGTCATCGCGCGTTCGGGCGAGATCGTCATCCATGACGAGCATGGCCGCGAGCGCGAGCGTCACAAGGTGCCGTACGGCGCCGTGCTGACGGTCACGGCCGACCAGACCGTCAAGGCAGGCACCATCCTGGCCAACTGGGATCCGCTGACGCGACCCATCATCACCGAGTTCGCTGGCAAGGCGGCATTCGACAACGTCGAAGAGGGCCTGACGGTGGCCAAGCAGCTCGACGAGGTCACCGGCCTGTCGACGCTGGTCGTCATCGATCCGAAGCGCCGTGGTTCGGCCAAGGTCGTGCGCCCGCAGGTCAAGCTGATCGACGCCAGCGGCGGCGAGGTCAAGATCCCCGGTACCGACCACTCGGTGACCATCGGCTTCCCGGTCGGTGCGTTGATCCAGGTGCGTGACGGCCAGGACGTGGGTCCCGGCGAGGTGCTGGCCCGTATCCCGATCGAAGGCCAGAAGACGCGCGACATCACCGGCGGTCTGCCGCGGGTGGCCGAGCTGTTCGAGGCCCGTTCGCCGAAGGACAAGGGCTTGCTGGCCGAGATGACCGGTACCGTGTCGTTCGGCAAGGAGACCAAGGGCAAGATACGCCTGCAGATCACCGATCCGGAAGGCAAGGTCTGGGAAGAACTCGTGCCCAAGGAGAAGAACATCCTGGTGCACGAAGGCCAGGTGGTCAACAAGGGCGAGTCCGTCGTCGACGGTCCGGCCGATCCGCAGGACATCCTGCGCCTGCTGGGCTCCGAGGAACTGGCGCGTTACATCGTCGACGAGGTGCAGGACGTCTACCGCCTGCAGGGCGTGAAGATCAACGACAAGCACATCGAGGTCATCGTGCGCCAGATGCTGCGCCGTGTCGTGGTCGACAACCCGGGCGACTCGAGCTACATCGGTGGCGAGCAGGTCGAACGTTCGGAGATGCTCAACACCAACGACGCCTTGCGCGCCGAAGGCAAGATCCCCGCGACCTTCACCAACCTGCTGCTCGGTATCACCAAGGCATCCTTGTCCACCGACAGCTTCATCAGTGCCGCGTCGTTCCAGGAAACGACGCGCGTGCTGACCGAAGCCGCGATCATGGGCAAGCGCGACGACCTGCGTGGCCTCAAGGAAAACGTCATCGTCGGCCGGCTGATCCCGGCCGGTACCGGCATGGCGTACCACGAGGCCCGCAAGATCCGCGAGAACATGGACGATGCAGAGCGCCGTGCCATCGCGGAAGCCGAGGCAGCCGAGCTGGCTGGCGAGACCGAAGAGGTCGCCACCGCCGAAGGCGAGTCCGAGGGTGAGGCACCTTCCGGCGCGGGACCCGTCACCGAGTAAGACTCGGCCGTGTTGCACGCGCGCGCCCCAGGTTCCGCACGCCGGCGCCTGGGGCGTTTTCATTCCGGCACCACCGTTCTGCGGCCGACGACGGCCGACGGGCCGTCTTCCGTCACCACACCATGACCGGCAACATCGTGTTCTGGTTGGTGGTGGCCGTGTTGCTGTTCTGGTCGCTGGGTGCCTACAACCGGCTGGTGCGCCTGCGCGCGCAAGTCATCAGCCGATTTGCCGCGGTCGACCAGCGCATGGGGCAGGCGCTCGACCTGCTGGGCGAAGCCGTGGCCGCGCGCGACCCCGCGTCCGACGCCCGCGCCGGACTGCAGGCGGCGATGGTGCAGTTCGAGGTGGCGTTGCGCGTGGCGCGCAAGCAGCCACTCGACGCGAATGCGGTGGCCGCAATGCAGACCGCCTATGCAACCGTGCACACGGTCTGGGAGCGTTCGCCCGGCGAATCCGCCGGACTCGACGCCACCGCGGCGGCGGTGATGCAGCGTGCCTGGGAGGACAACACCCAGGTGGTGCGCGAGGCCGTGGTGGATTTCAACGCCGCGGTGCACGACTACAACGGAGCGATCGGCCAATTCCCGGCATCCGTGCTGGCCTATTTCTTCGGCTTCGGACCCGCGGCGCCGCTGTGACGGTGACGGCGCTTCCATGAATCATCGAAATCCGCCACAGGCTCCGGCCGCATCTGCGTCGCTGCCCGGCGCCACTCCGTTGTGGCGGCTGTTGCAAGCCACGGCCGCCTGCCTGATGGCCGTGCGCGGCGGTCGTTCGGGCACCGCCGCGCTCGATCAGGTCGAACCGGCCTTGCGCCCCGCCGTCCAGGCCTTGTCTTTCCAGGTCTGGCGTTCGCTGGCGCGGGCGGACAACCTGCGCCGTCTGCTGGCCCATCGTGCGCCGCCGCCGCAGGCAGATGCCTTGTTGTGTGTCGTGCTGGCGCTGGCCTGGAACGAATCGCAGGCGCCATACCCGTCCTTCACGCTGGTCGACCAGGCGGTCGAGGCGGCCAAGCGGCATACCGCGACCCGGGCCCAGGCTGGCTTCATCAACGGCTGTCTGCGCCGCTTCCTGCGCGAGCGCGAGGCGCTGGTGGCCCGCAGCGGCCAGGATCCGGTCGCACGCTGGAACCACCCGGCCTGGTGGATCGCGCGTGTGCGCCAGGACCATCCCCACCAATGGCAACAGGTGCTGGAGGCCGATCGCAGCCATGCGCCGATGACGCTGCGGGTCAACGTCCGGCGCAGCAGCCAGGCCGCATGCCTGGCGCAACTCGAGGCGGACGGTATTGCCGCCGTCGCGGTGGGCCCCTCGGGCATTCGACTGGCGCGTCCGATGCCGGTGCAACGTATCCCGGGGTTCGACGCCGGCCTGGTGTCGGTGCAGGATGCGGCGGCGCAGCTGGCGGCACCATTGCTGCTGCACGGTCTCGCGCCGCAGCCCGGCCGCCCGCTGCGGATCCTCGATGCCTGCGCCGCGCCGGGCGGCAAGACAGCGCACCTGCTCGAGTCGGCGGATTGCACCGTGACGGCACTGGACGTGGATCCGGCGCGGTGCGCCCGCATCCACCAGACGCTGGAGCGGCTCGGCCTGCAGGCCGACGTCCGCGCGGCCGATGCGGCCCAACCCGCGTCGTGGTGGCAGGGGGAACCGTTCGATGCGATCTTGCTCGATGCGCCGTGTACCGCATCGGGCATCGTGCGTCGCCATCCGGACGTCCCCTGGCTGCGCCGCGCGTCGGACGTCGACCAGCTCGCGCAGTTGCAGGCGCGCCTGCTGGCCGCGTTGTGGCCCCTGCTCGCACCCGGTGGCCGCATGCTGTATTGCACCTGTTCCGTATTTCGCGCGGAAGGTGACATCCAGATACAAACGTTTGTTGAACACAACACCGATGCCGCTTTGCTGCCGTCTCCCGGCCATTTGCTGCCCCGATCCGCGGGAATCGACGCCGCTGTCCCGGACAATGGGGACGGTGACCATGACGGATTCTTCTACGCCTTGCTGGAAAAGCGTGCGCCGTGAACGGCTGGCCGCCTGGCTGCTGTCGTGCCTGCTGCTCCTGTTCGCGGCCGTGCCGGCCGGTTGGGCGCAGGACCGCTCCGAAGTCACCCAGCTGCGGCTGGAGCGCACGCCGGACGGCCTGGTGTTGTATGCCAATGTGCGGCTGGAGCTGCCGCCGGCCGTTCAGGACGCGCTGACCAAGGGCATTGCCATGGTGTTCCTGGCCGAGGCCGACGTGGTGCGCCACCGCTGGTATTGGACCGACAAGAAGATGGCCAGTGTCCAGCGCCACATGCGCCTGGCCTACCACCCACTGACCCAGCGCTGGCGCCTGAACGTGGCCTCCGGTCCGATGACGCCCAACAGCCTGGGACTGGCGCTGAACCTGAACTTCGACACGATGGAGGAGGCCATGGCGACCATGCAGCGCATCTCGGGCTGGAAGATCGCTGACGCCGGCATGATCGAGTCCGACTCCACACTCAAGGTGGACTTCCGCTTCGGCCTGGACGTGACCCAACTGCCGCGGCCATTCCAGATCGGCGCGTTCGGCCAGTCCGACTGGAAGGTCGGCGTCAGCGCCAGCCAGCAGATCGGACCTGAAGGCGGGCGGTGAGCAGCTCCAGCCACAAACAGGACCCGTCGGCGGCGCCGCGCACGCACGCGCACGAGATTCGCGGCCTGGGCTGGGGTGTCGGGGTCGGTATCGCCACCATGGCGGCCATCGGCCTGGTGTTGTTGTTCCTGCTCACACAGGCCACCAACAACCGCGAGCTGTACGAACGCAACTACGCCTTGTTGTTCGGCCTCAATGTGTTCGTGGCCACCATCTTGCTGCTGGTCATCACCTGGATCGGCGTGCGCCTGGTCGCTCGCGTGCGCCGGCGGCGGTTCGGCAGCCGGCTGCTGGTCAAGCTGGCCGCGGTGTTCGCGCTGGCTGGATTTGCGCCCGGTGTGTTGATCTATGTGGTGTCCTACCAGTTCGTGTCGCGCTCGATCGAGACCTGGTTCGACGTCAAGGTCGAAGGCGCGCTCGATGCCGGCCTGGACCTGGGCCGCGTGTCGCTGCAGGCCTTGTCCGACGACCTGAGCAACAAGGCCCGCCTGGCTGCGCCGCAACTCTCGAGCCTGACCGATGCAGCAGCGACGCTGCCGCTCGAGCGGTTGCGCGACCAGCTCGGCGCGAGCGACATCGGCCTGTTCTCCAGCTCCGGCCAGCTGATTGCCGCGGCGAGCCAGTCCCGGTTCAAGCTCACCACCGAGCGGCCTTCGGCGCAGCAGTTCCGCACCGCACGGGGCTCGCGGTCGGTGACCTGGATCGAAGGCCTGGAAGAGGCCGCGTCGCCGGACGCAGCCGACGCCCGCGTGAAGGTGCTGGTGCTGGTGCCCAATCCGAGTTTCGCGCTGCTCGACGAACCCCGTTTCCTGCTCGTCACCCAGGCCTTGCCCGGCGCGCTGGTGGCCAACGCGCTGGCGGTATCGCAGGCCTATCGCGAATACCAGGAGCGTTCGCTCGCGCGCGAGGGCCTGCGCCGCATGTACATCGGCACCTTGACGCTGAGCCTGTTCCTGGCGGTGTTCGGCGCCGTGTTGCTGGCCGTGGTGTTGGGCAACCAGATCGTGCGCCCCTTGCTGCTGCTGGCCGACGGCGTGAACAAGGTCGCCGCCGGCGACCTGACGCCCAAGGTCACGCTCAGCGGCAAGGATGAACTGGGCGGCTTGACGCGCGACTTCGCAGACATGACGCAACAACTCGCCGACGCGCGGCAGGCGGTCAGCGCCAGCATAGAGCAGGTCAACGCGGCGCGCGCCAATCTGCAGACCATCCTGGACAACATGACCGCTGGCGTGATCGTGCTCGGCGCCGACGGCGTGATCCGTTCGTCCAACCCCGGCGCCACGCGCATCCTGCGCCTGCCGATGGCCGCCTACGAAGGCCGGCGCTTCGACGAGGTGCCCGGGCTGGAGGAGTTCGCGCAACAGGTCCAGGGCCGCTTCGATGCCTTCCTGGGCGAACGCAGCGCCGACGGGCTGGACCACTGGCAGCAGTCGTTCGAACTGGGCGCCAACAGTTCCGGGCCGGCGCTGCAACAACAAGACAACTCCATCGTGCTGGTGGCGCGCGGCGCCAAGTTGCCCGGTACGGACCGGCTGCTGGTGTTCGACGACATCTCGGAGATCGTGTCGGCCCAGCGCGCCCAGGCCTGGGGCGAGGTGGCACGCCGATTGGCGCACGAAATCAAGAATCCGCTCACGCCGATCCAGCTCTCGGCCGAGCGGCTCGAGATGAAACTCTCGGGCAAGGTCGCGGCGCCGGAGCAGGCGGTGCTGGTCAAGTCGGTCAAGACCATCGTCGACCAGGTCGACGCGATGAAGCGGCTGGTCAACGAGTTCCGCGATTACGCGCGCCTGCCCGCGGCCGACCTCAAGCCGCTGGACCTCAATGCGCTGCTTGGCGACATCGCCCATCTGTACGAGGACGACGCCGCGACGGTGCCGGTGCGCATGGAACTCGATCCCGCGTGCCCGCGTATTCAGGGCGATGCCCAGCAGTTGCGCCAGGTCGTGCACAACCTGGTGCAGAACGCGCAGGATGCCACGGCGGCCCTGCCCGCGCGGCGGGCGGAGGGCGTCGCGCGCGCGGTGACGGTGCGCACCATCTGGGTACCGGGCAGCCGCCGCGTGCGCCTGGTGGTGCAGGACGAAGGCGCCGGATTTCCGGAGAACATCCTCAAGCGGGCCTTCGAGCCCTACGTGACCACCAAGACCAAGGGCACGGGCCTGGGCCTGGCGGTGGTCAAGAAGATCGCCGATGAACATGGCTCGCGCATCGACATCGCGAACCGCCTCGTCGAGGGCCGGATCCTCGGTGCGCAAGTGTCGTTATCATTCGCGGTAGACATGACAGAACCGGTGGCCAGCCCAGCTTGAGGCGGCGTGCCGGCACAGGCAAGGGACAGCGCATTCATATGGCAAATATTCTGGTGGTCGACGACGAGCTCGGTATCCGGGACTTGTTGCAGGAGATCCTGAACGACGAAGGCCATACAGTGGAGGTCGCGGAAAATGCGCAACAGGCGCGCGCGGCGCGCCTGCGCGACCGCCCGGACCTGGTCTTGCTCGACATCTGGATGCCCGACACCGATGGCGTGACCTTGCTCAAGGAATGGTCCTCCGCCGGCGCGTTGACCATGCCGGTCATCATGATGAGTGGCCACGCGACCATCGACACCGCGGTCGAGGCCACCAAGATCGGCGCACTGGCCTTCCTCGAAAAACCGATCACGATGCAGAAGCTGCTCAAGGCCGTCGAGCAAGGCCTCACGCGTGGCTCCGTGCGCAAACTGCAGTCGCCGGCCTTCGCGCCCACCGCCACCATGCCTGCGACCGACATGGTCATCGAGCCCGGCGTGGAGGCCGCGGTCGACGCCAGCCTGCTGCCGCGCCAGAGTTTCGGCCTGGACAAGCCGCTGCGCGAGGCCCGCGACGAATTCGAGAAAGCCTATTTCGAGTACCACCTGTCGCGCGAAAACGGCTCGATGACCCGCGTCGCCGAGAAGACCGGCCTCGAGCGTACCCACCTGTATCGCAAGCTCAAGCAACTGGGCGTGGACCTGACACGCGGAAAACGCAGCATGGCCTGACATTCGGCCAAACAGGGGCGTTTGCGCTGGTATACTCTGCCGCTCTGGCCCGGTAGCTCAGTCGGTAGAGCAGAGGATTGAAAATCCTTGTGTCGGTGGTTCGATTCCGCCCCAGGCCACCAGTTAAGAAACACCCATCCTCGCGATGGGTTTTTCTTTGACCTCCCGGCAGGGAGGTCCCATGCGGGAATAGCTCAGTTGGTAGAGCGCAACCTTGCCAAGGTTGAGGTCGAGAGTTCGAGACTCTTTTCCCGCTCCAGATTTCCTGGTGCTCCATGCCTGCCGTATTGCATGGCTTTTCTGGGTTGAGGCGATGTCCTGCAAGATGGTCCAATCCAGGCTCAGGTCCGCAATCCGTTTCTTCAATCGCGTGTCTACTTTCCGTGGCTGCTGCTCTCGGGCATGATCAGACTGCAAACGAGCATGTTGCTGCTTCTAGCGAAAAAAGGCCTGTTCACTGGAGCCAAAGTTGTGGGGCACGTCCGTTATTGGTATCCCTGGTTCCGCTTGCTTGCGTACCGCCACGAAGTGCGCGGAGGTTATCTATGGTCGCCGAAGCGGAACGTGAACCAGGCGCGCAATCCCTATTACGACTTCATGCGCGAGGTCGCGCCGGGCGACGTGGTGTTTTCCTTTGCCGACACGCTCGTTCGCGCCATCGGTATTGCCGCGTCGCACACCTATGAAGCCCCCAAGCCGTTGGAGTTCGGGCAGGCTGGCGCATACTGGGACAAGATCGGTTGGCGCGTGGACGTTCGTTTCAGCGAACTGAAGTGGCCGCTCAAACCATCGCATCACATGTCTGTCCTGGCGCCGCTGTTGCCAAGCCGGTACGCGCCGCTTCGACACAACGGGCACGGCCTGCAGAACATGTACCTGACACAACTGCCAGAGCATCTTGCTGCAGCGCTGATCGACCTGCTGGGGGCGGAGGGTCGGGATCTGGTACTGGGTTTTCGTGCCGCCGAAGAGGCCGTCCTCGCAACGGGTGTCGGCCTGGTGGAATGGGAAGAGCATGAGTTGGGTCAAGTGCGAGCCGATTCCACGCTACCGGAGACCGAACGGCAAGCGATCGTCTTGGCGCGCAGGGGACAAGGCCTGTTCAAGACGCGCGTGATGTCGCTGGAACGCGCCTGCCGTATCACGGGCGTCAATCGTGAGGAACACCTGCGCGCCAGCCACTGCAAACCATGGCGCGACTCGACCAACGAAGAGCGGCTGGACGGGGAGAACGGTTTGCTGCTGACACCAAGCATCGACCACTTGTTTGATCGCGGCTTTATCGCGTTTGAGGACAATGGGCAGGTCATCATCTCGCCTGTTGCGCATCAAGATGCGCTGCGACGCATGGGACTGGCTATCGAAAGGCCACCGAGTGTCGGTCGCTTCTCCCCTGGACAGCGCAGGTATCTTGAGTTTCATCGCGAGAACGTGTTGTTGAAGTCCAGCTTTCTCGAGCACTTGTAAGCCGTGCTTGTCCGAGGCGGTGGCCGCCAACAATTACGCATTGCCCACCGTGGCATCAGTCCGCCTCCCGGCGTCTTTGCTGTTACCGCTGCTCGTCGACAACACGACTTCCGCGCACGGGCTGGCGGCAACGGTTGGCGGCTCGCGGTCGGGGTGCATGCCCACTACCATTGACAGCCAGCCACGTTTTCGCAACGTTCATCGTCCAGAATCTTTCCAGGAGACCCCTCACCATGACAGCAATCGCCTACCTCGGCACCGGCCTGCTCGGCGCCGCATTCGCTGAAGCCGCCGCCAAACGAGGTGACACCGTCACCGTCTGGAACCGCTCGCCCGACAAGGCGCGCGCGCTGGAGGCCTTCGGCGCCACGGTGGTGGCCACGCCGGCCGAGGCGGTGCGTGGCGCGCACCGCGTGCACCTGGTGCTCAAGGACGATGCCGTGGTCGAGGACGTGCTGGCGCAGGCACGCGGCGGCCTGTCGCCCGATGCGGTCATCGTCGACCACACGACGACGCTGCCGGCACTCACGGTGGCGCGGCTGGATCGGCTCAACGCCGACGGGTTGCGTTACCTGCATTGCCCGGTCTTCATGGGGCCGCCGGCGGCGCGCAACGCGCAAGGCTCGATGCTGGTGTCCGGCCCCGAGGCCGTATTCGCTTCGGTGCAGTCCGAACTCGCGCGCATGACGGCGCGTCTGGAATACCTGGGTGAGCGCGGCGATCTGGCCGCCGTGCACAAGTTGTTCGGCAATGCGCTGATCATCGGCCTGGGCGGCACGATCGCCGATATCGTCACGATGGCCGGCGCCGCCCGCGTGGACGCCGCCGATGCGGTGAAGCTGATCGGCATGCTCGATCTCAACGCGATGGCCGCGCGCATCGCAACGGGCATGGCGCAGCGCGACTTCACGCCCACCTTCGAATTGTCGATGGCACGCAAGGACGTCGGCCTGATGCTGCAGACCGCCGGCCAGCGACCGATGGCCGCGCTTCCCGGCGTCGCCGCGCGCATGGACCAGCTGATCGCGGCCGGACATGGCGGCAAGGGGACCAGCGTGCTGGCCATCGACGCTGGCGGATAACGCGCGGCCGTCAGGACTCGCCACTGCCGCGGGCCACCATCGATGGTCCTGGCGCGTTGACATCGGCCCTGCCGCCGGGTGCCGCGGCTGCAACGCCGCAACGCCGAACGGGTCACAATGGCAGCGTGGTGGGGGTCGCAGCGCGCCGCAACCGGCGCCAGGCTCCGCACCCGTTCACTACGGAGAATCACATGTACAAACGCATACTGGTAGCCACGGACGGATCGGAGTTGTCCGGCAAGGCGGTCGATCACGCCATTGCCCTGGCCAAGGTCCATGGCGCAGAACTCGTGGCCTTGAAGGTGACGCAACTGCATATCGACGATCACTGGGACGGTCAGATCCGGCGCGACGCGTCCGAAAAGGCCGCGCAGGAAAAAAACCGTGCCGAGATCTCGCAGGCTGTCGTCGACGGCGTGAAGGCGTCGGCGCAGGCGGCGGGTGTCACCGCCCGGGCGCTGACCGAAAAATCGAACTTCATCGCCGATACCGTGATCGAGGTCGCCAAGAAACAGGACTGCGACCTGATCGTGATGGCCTCCCATGGCCGTCGCGGCCTGGCCCGGGTACTGCTGGGCAGCGAGACCCAGCATGTGTTGACGCATTCGCACATTCCCGTGCTCGTGCTGCGCTGAGCCTGTCGGGCCGCGCGCTATTGCGCCGGCCTGTCTGACGGCCGGCTGCGGCATCGACCGTCAAGGCGTACCGGATCCGCTCGCCCGGGCGGATACGCCGGTCCCGGCATGGTCCAGCGGCCGGGCCGGCGCGGCGGCGCTGGTGTATGGTGTGCGTTTTGCCCTGTCAGATGCCCCGTTGCGCTTGCGGGTCCCGGTGCGGAACTTGTGCCGGACCCGCGCGTCCCACTTCTGACCCGACTCTCAACTGCCTGCTTCCGTGTCCAGACCCCAGCGCCGATTCCTGGCCCTCTTTCTCGTCGTACTGATTCCGTGCGCCATCCTGCTCGGCTGGATGGCTCGCGCTCAGCCGCGGGCCCCGGCGACCGCCACCGACGAGGTCGCGCGCCGCGCCCCGCCGCCGGTGCCCGTCGTGCTGGCCACCAGCGTCGAGAAACTCGACACCGCGCGGCTGGAGGTGCTGGGCTCCGGGCTGGCCGCGCGCTCGGTCACCGTGTATCCCGCGGTGGCGGGCGAGGTCGTCCAGGTCGGCTTCCGCGCCGGCCAGCGGGTGCGCAAGGACGAGGTGCTGCTGCGCCTGCAGGACCGTGCCCAGCGGCTGGCGGTCGACCTGGCCGCGGCCCGGCTGGAGGCGGCCCGTCGCCTGATGGCGCGTTACGAGAGCACACGTGGCACCGGCGCGGTGCCGGGCAGTGTCATCGACGAGGCGCAAAGCGGCGTCGAACTGGCCGGGATCGCGCTGCGCCAGGCGCGCGAGGATCTTGCCGACCGGGTCGTGCTGGCGCCTTTCGCCGGGGTCGTCGGTATCGCGGCCGTCGAGACGGGGGACCGGGTGGACCCGGACACGGCCATCACGACGCTGGATGACCGGCGCACGCTGCAGGTGGCCTTCGTGTTGCCCGAGGTCTATGCCGCACGCCTGAAGATCGGGCAGACCGTGCGCGTGACGAACCCGGCCTTCGCCGGGCGTGATTTTCCGGGCCGCATCGACGAGATCGACAGCCGCATCGACGCCGATTCGCGCAATCTGCGCCTGCGTGCCCGTGTACCCAATCCCGACGATCTGTTGCGACCGGGCATGTCGTTCACGGTGCAACTGGACCTGGCCGGCGCGCGTTATGTGGCGGTGCCGGAACTGGCGCTGCAATGGGGCCGGGACGGGGCCTATGTCTGGACGGTGGTCGATGGCCGCGCCGCGCAGGTGCTGGTGCGCTCCGTGCGACGGGTCGACGAACAGATCCTGCTCGAGGGCCCGCTGCCGGCGGGAGCTCCCGTCGTCGTCGAAGGGGTGCAGCGCCTGCGTGCGGGCCGCACGGTCGCCGCGGTGAACCCTGTCGCTGCGTCCGCGCCGGCACCTGCCGCCGCCGCGTCGCGATGAATCCGCGCGACGCCGACGACCTGCCGGCGCTGGCGATCCGCCGGCCCTGGCTGGTGATCGTCATCAATCTGCTGCTGGTCATTGCCGGCGTCAGCGCGCTGCTCGGTGTCGAGGTGCGCGAACTGCCCAATATCGACCGCCCCATTGTTGCGGTACGGGCCGACTACCCGGGCGCCGCGCCCGAGACGCTCGACGCCGAAGTCACGCGGGTGCTGGAGGCCGCGGCGGCTCGCGTGCCGGGTGTCTACCTGGTGCGGTCGGCCAGCGAAGAGGGCAACCTGCGCGTCATCATCGAATTCAATCCAGGTGTGGACCTGGTCACGGCGGCGAACGACGTACGCGACGCGATCGCGCGGGCACAGCGTGACCTGCCCACGGGCGTGCAGAACCTGACGGTCGTGAAATCCGACGCCGACGCCGATCCGGTGCTGCAGCTGGCGGTGTCCAGCGACTCGCTGGCGATCGACGCCTTGTCGCGCGTGGTCGAGGATCGCATCGAACCCGAACTGGTCTCGGTACCCGGCGTGGCCGACGTGACGCTGTTCGGCTCCCGCAAACGCGTGATGCGGGTGCGCATCGAGCCGACGCGGCTCGCGGCCCACGGCCTGTCGGTCGACGACGTTGCCGCGGTGTTGCGCACCGCGCGTGCCGACGTGCCGGCCGGCAGCCTGGAGTCGCGGCAGCAGGAGTTGCTGGTGCGCGCCAACGCCTCGGTGGCCACGCCGGCGCAGATGCGGACCTTGCGCGTGCGCCCGGGACTGGCGCTGGGCGAGGTCGCCGACGTGTTCTACGCGCCGGCCGACGCCACCTCCTACGTGCGGCTCAACGGTCGCAACGTGGTGAGCCTGGGTATCGTGCGACAGGCGCAGTCCAACAGCGTGTCGATCTCGGACGGCGTGCGCGCCGCGGTCGCGCGTATCAACCAGGGCAACAACGCGGTGCAGCTGACCGTGGTCTCCGACGACGCGGTTTTCATCCGCGGCGCCATCAGCGAGGTCGTGTTCAGCCTGGGCGCGGCGGCACTGATCGTGATCGGCGTCGTCGGCCTGTTCCTGGGCAGCTGGCGCGCCACGCTGGTGCCGGCCGTGGCGATACCGATCGCGCTGATCGGCACGCTGGCCGCGATCTGGGCACTGGGTTTCTCGGTCAACCTGCTGACCTTGCTGGCCTTGCTGCTGGCCACCGGCCTGGTGGTGGACGACGCCATCGTCGTGCTCGAGAACATCCAGCGTCGGCGCGCCCAGGGCCTGGGGCCGCGCGCCGCGGCGGTGCTTGGCACACGCGAGGTGTTTTTCGCCGTCGTGGCGACCACGTCGACGCTGGTGGCGGTGTTCGTGCCGATTTCCTTTCTGCCGTCGGCCGCCGGCAGGTTGTTCGCCGAGTTCGGATTCGTGATGGCCATTGCCGTGGCCTTGTCGTCGTTCGTCGCCTTGTCGCTCGGACCGATGATCGCGTCGCGGCTGCCGGAAGATTCTGAACCGGGTTTCCTCTGGCGCCATCTCTCGGCCGGGGGGGATCGTGCCGTCGCGTTGTACGACCGGATGCTGGGGGCCTGCCTGCGCCACGCCTGGTGGGTATTTGCGGCGAGCCTGGCACTGGCGCTGGGCGCGGCGATGCTGTACCCGAAGCTGGCGCAGGAACTCACGCCGGTCGAGGACCGCGGCGTGTTGTCGATCCGGCTCGACGGGCCGGACGGCGTCGGTCTGGCCTACAGCGACCGCCAGATAGAGCAGGCGCTGGCGGCGATCACGCCGCTGCAGGACGAGGGCCTGGTCGAGAACATCTACACCATCACCGGCTTCTACGACCTGAACCGCGGCTACATCATCGCGCCGCTGGTCGACTGGGACCGGCGCACCGTCTCGCAGGCCACGCTGTCGGCGCGGGTGCAGCGCGCGCTCGACGGCCTGCCCGGCGCGCGGGTGCGCATCCGCAGCGGGTCCAGCCTGGGCTACAGCGGCGGCGACGGCAGCGTACAGATGGCGATCACCGGGGACGACTACACGCGCATCGCCGAGGCCGCGTATACGTACGCCGAGGCGATCGAACGCGAGTTGCCGAGCATGCGCGACGTGCGGGTCAACTATGCCGCCACCCAGCCGCAACTCACGCTGCAGGTCGACCGGCAACGCGCGGCCGAGCTCGGCGTGCCGGTCGACGGCCTGGACACCGTGTTGCGGGCGCTGGTCGACGGTACCGAGGTGGCCGAGCTGACCGCCGACGACCGCAGCGTGCCGGTGATGCTCGAGAGCCGCGCACGCGGGGCCACCAACCCGCAGGATCTGCTCGGCCTGCAGGTGCGCGCCGGCAACGGGCAACTGGTGTCGCTGGCCCAGTTCGTGCATTTCGAGGAAACCGCGATTCCGTCGGAGCTGCAGCGCCTGGGCCAGCGGCGCTCGGTGGGCCTGTCCGGCGTCACCGCCGAGGGCGTGCCGCTGCGCGAGGCGGTGGACGGCCTGCGCGCGCTGGCCGCGCGCGAACTGCCGCCGGGCATGGGCCTGCTGTTCCGCGGCGATGCCGCCACGCTGGAGCAGACCGGGCGCGACGTGATGGTGACCTTCGGCATCGCGCTGCTGGTGGTGTTCCTGGTGCTGGTGGCGCAGTTCGAAGGGGTCACCAGTGCCGCCGTGGTGCTGGTCAGCGTGCCGTTCGGGCTCGCAGCGGCGGTATTTGCGATGGCACTGACCGGAACCTCGATCAACATCTACACCCAGATCGGCCTGTTGCTGCTGGTGGGCGTGATGGCCAAGAACAGCATCCTGATGGTCGAGTTCGCCGGCCAGCTGCGCGACGCCGGGCGCAGCGTGCGCGAAGCCGCGCAGGAGGCCGCCAGCCTGCGCCTGCGGCCGATCCTGATGACGATGGCGTCGACCGTGCTCGGCGCCGTGCCGCTGGTGCTGGGCAGCGGGCCGGGCGCCGAGTCGCGCGCGGCCATCGGCTGGGTGATCTTCGGTGGCCTGTCGCTGGCGGCGGTATTCACGCTGTTCCTGACCCCCGTGGTGTATCTGGGACTGGCCCGGTTCTCCCAGCCGCGCGCGCACCAGGGCGAGCGGCTGGCACGCGAGATGCAGTCGGCCTCCGATGCCGGGGCGGTGGAGTCGGTGTGATGCCGGGTGCCGCAGCGCCACCGGACGCCGTTCGCAAACCGCCAGCACGCGCGATGGCGGCCGTGATGGCGGCGCTGCTGCTGGCCGGTTGCGCGCAGACCGGGTCGCGCCACGGTGATGCGGCGCCGACGGCAGCGGCGCCGGCGGTGGCGCTCGACGCCGACCATCGCTTCAGCGCCGACGCCGATGCGCCGCAGCCCTCGGCCGCCGACCTGCGCTGGTGGCGTCGTTTCGACGATCCCGCGATGGTGTCCTGGGTCGAGCGCGCGTTGGAGGCCAATGCGGAGATCGCCATTGCCGGCGAGCAGACGGCGCAGGCACGCGCGCTGCTGCGCTCGGCACGTGCGCAGCGGGGTGTGCGGATCGGTGCCCAGGCCGACGCGACGCTGCGGCTGCAGCCCGATGCCGGCGCGCGCCGCCTGCAGCCCGGCGCCGGGCTGACGCTGGATGTCGACACCGACCTGTGGGGCGGTCTGCGCCAGGCCGAACAATCGGCCGCGGCCGGATTGCTGCGCAGTCAGGACCTGCTGCAGGCCGCCCGCTTGTCGATCGCCGGACTGGCGGCGCGTGCGTATCTGGAGTGGCGTGTCGCCGCGCAGGATGCCGCGTTGCTGACCGACGTGCTGCAGTTGCAGCGCGAGGTGCTGCGCGTGGCGACGATCCGTGTCGAGGCCGGATTGGCGCCGGTGCTGGACCGCGACCGCGCGACGGCGGAGATGGCGGCGACCGAGGCCGAGCGGGCGGCCGCAGCGGTGCGGGAGCGCCAGTCTCTGGCCGCGCTGCAGGTGCTCGCGGGCGAGTCGCCGCTGCCGTCCGCGCAAACCCCGCGCGGTCCGCAGGGCACGACCGCTGGGGCGCTGTCCGGCATCCCGGCCTTGCAGGGCTTGCAACCGGTGGCGCGACCACTCGATCTGTTGCGCCTGCGCCCCGATCTGCGCGCCGCCGAGCAGGCGCTGGTCGGCGCGGCGGCCGACGTGGGTGTGGCCGAGGCTGCCTTGCGGCCGCGCCTGCGCCTGCCGGGTCGGCTGGTGTTCGGCGCCGCCACCGGTGGCGGCTTGCTGGAACTGGTGACGGCGACCCTGGCCGCCGCGCTGGATGTGACGCTGTTCGATGGCGGTGCCCTGCAGGCCGATGTGGATGCGGCCCGGGCCCGTGCCCGCAGTGCGGCGCAGGTTTATCGCCAGACCGTGTTGCTGGCCTTGCAGCAGGTCGAGTCGGCGCTGGCCGCTCAACAGGGCGCGACGCTGCGTGTGGCGGCGCGCGAACGCGCCGCCGATGCGGCACGGGCCGCCGAGCGGCAGGCGCAATCGCTGTACCGTGCGGGGCTGGTTGGCTCGCTGGACTTGATCGACGCGCAGCGGACCGCAATTGCGAACCGGCGCGCGTGGTTGCAGGCGCGCGGCGAAGCGGCGGCCGCCGCGGTGCTGGCATTCGAGACCATGGGGCTGATCGACGACGCGCAGGATCGCGCGATCGGAGACCTGCGCAGCGACACACGGTGACCATCGCCTGGCCATCGCGCGGCGCACGCGTTACGATGTCCGCACCATGGTGCCCGAGCGACTGACACGACTGCTGCTGCAGCACCGGGACCGTTATGCGCCGGTGTATCCACCCCAGGACAACTCCGACCACGGACCCATGGCCCTGCTCGCGATGTGGGGCCTGGGCATGCCGGTGGACGACCTGGCCCGCTTCGAACGGCAATATGGCGGCAAACTGGTGTCGCCGGAGCCATCGCCGGCCACCGCCGACTCACCGCATCCAGCCCGCACAAGCGTCTACCGTGACTTGCTGGCACGGTTTGACGCGGACATCGCGCGCGATGGCTGGCCGGACACGGTCACGCGGTGCCTGCCCCCGTTGCTCAGCGGCTGCGCCAAGGATGCATTCCATCCGCTGATCCGGCTGGCCTACGGCGTCCGATTCGCGTTGCCATCCGAGGTGGCCGCCGGCCTGGCGTATCTGACGCTGGTTGGGGCCGACGCCGCGCTGGAGCGGCGGGCGCGCACCACGCCATCCCGGCTGGGTGGTGCCGACTACCTGGCGCACTGGCGTATGTACCGCGACGACGCGTACGCGCAAGGCCGCTTCGGCACGCGGGTGGCGCGGGTGCTGGCCCAGGTGCCGCTGTGTCCTGCGCGCGCCCCGGACCGGGACCCGTGGCGTGACATCTCCGAGGCCTGCCTGCAGGTGTTTCACGCCACCCACGATTTCTTTGCGCTGCACATGGTCACGGCCAGCCACGCCCTGCGTGTGTGTGCGCCATATGCTGGCACGCAGGTCACAGCCATCGGCACGGTTGCGTTGGCGACCGCCTATCTGGCGATCGGTGCACCTGCATGCGCGGACGTCGGCCTGCCGCAGTCGGGGCCTGCCGCGCCGCCGTTGCGCCACGACTCGGACGAACACGACATCAAGATCAGCTTCAGTGGCATGGAGCAGGCGCGAGCCTTCGACGATGCGCGGTATGTCGCCGTTGCAACGTCTTATCGGGCAACACGCGAGGGACGCTCCCGCGCATCCTGACACGGGGCCCGGCGGCGATTGCCGCTCGTCAGGGCGTGCTGCGCGCCCTGGTTGCCGGCGCCAGTGTCAATGTGCTGCGCGTGTGCGCCGCCACGTCGGCCTCGGACAACCACTGGCGGACATATCCGCCCTGCACATAGGTGGCAGCCTGGTCGCGGTAATGGCGGTCGAACAACACGCCGCTTTGTCCGACCGGATTGATGCCCAGCGCCCGGGATGCGTCGGCGAAGTCGACGATGCGGCGCGTCGACGGGCCATAGGTCACGGCCCACGGAGCCGGCCCGATGGACGTGCCCAGTGCGTTGGGCAGCTCGCGTCCGCCCGGTACCGGGAACGGCCCGACGCTGAACAGCTTGTCGAGCGGCTTCTGCTGCCCCAGCGGGTGGTTGTGCGTCAGGGTGTGGGCCTGGCCCCAGGTCCATTGGTCGACGTTGTTGCCCAGCGTGGTGCGCAGATGGGCCATGGCCGCGCGCCAGGCCTTTTGCAGCGTGTCCGCGCGTGTCTCGACCGTGCCGGCCGTGGTGCTGTCGTCCCACCAGGGGGCGTCGGGGTCGGCCACCAGCAGTGGCAGCGCGAAATCCAGCGATCGGCTGCCCAGCAGGTTCTTGAACTGCACCGCGCCGAGTTCGTCGTGCATCGCGGCATGCGCGATCTCGTACAGCAGTTGCACGAACAGCGTGGGTTCGCGTTTGTCGGTGGTGTAGCTGCCATCCCACGCGGCCAGCTGGTCGAGCAGCTGGCGTTCGTCCGCGGCGGTGACGACGTCGCGCAGCACCGGCAGCAGCGGCGTCAGCACGCGCTGGGCATACGCGTTGCGCACGTCGAGCTGCATGGCCTGGTTGAGCGCCACGTCGGCCTTGCCGGGGGCATCCTGCAGCAGCGTGACCAGGCGTCGGACCCGGTCCGGCGGCTGGTAGTACCCGGGGATGTCGATGCCGCTGGCCACGGCCGGCTGGTGGTTGGCCGACACCACGTAACCGCGCGCCGGGTTTTCCTCGTGCGGGTTGTCGGCGAACGGATGGAAACCGGGCTTGTCGGCCTCGCCCCGGGCGACGTCGAGCAGGTAGGTCGGGTTGACGCCGTGCGGCCGCATCGGCAGCCGGGCCGCCGCCCACCAGGCAATGTCACCGTCGGCGTTGGCCCACACCACGTTCAGGCCCGGCGCATGGATCTTGCCGGCAGCCTGGCGTGCCTTGGCCAGCGTATCGGCCCGGTTCAGTTCGTGGAAGGCCTCCAGGATCGGGTTCTCCGTCTCCAGGAAGGCCCACCACATCGCCACCGGCGTCGTGCCGTAGTTGTCCGGGTAGGCATCGTTGATGATGGGGCCGCGCGGCGAGCGCCGCAGCGTCAGCGTCACCGGCTCCGCGCCCTTGACCGCGATCGTCTCGGTGCGGCGCTGCAGGTCGACCCAGCCGCCCTGGTGCCAGACCTGGTCCGGGTTGTCCGGGTTGCGTTTCTCGATTGCCATATCGACGTCGTCGTTCTGGAACATCGTCATGCTCCAGCCGAAACGGCTGTTGTGGCCGAGCAGCGCCATCGGATTGAGCACCTGGAAGTGTCCGTACAACTCGAAGTCCGGCGACTCGAGGTGGGCTTCGTACCAGACCGCCGGCGCGGAGAAGCCGATGTGCGGATCGCCGGCGAGCATGGGTTTGCCGCTGGCCGTGCGGCTGCCGGCAATGGCCCAGGCGTTGCTGCCCTCGAACGGCGGCACCACGGCCGCATCGAGCACCTGCCGGACCTGCGCCGTGATCCGGCCCAGCCCCTGCCAATCGGCGTCCGACAAGGCCGCGCTCGCGCGGGGCACCGCCACACCCCCGGGATACCCGTCCAGGTCGAACACCTCCAGGTAGCGGGCGCCCAACTGGTCGCGGATCTGCGTCATGACCGGCTCGGTCTTGAAGGCCGACGCGAAACTGAAGGCCAGGTAACCGGCGACCGACATCGTGTCCTGCGGTGTGAACGGGCGCTTGGGAATGCCCAGCACGTCGAATTCGATCGGCGCCGGGTTGCGTGCCTGGAACTGGTTGACACCGTCCAGGTAGGCGACGAGAGCGCGATAGGCGGGCGAGGACTGGTCGAGGCGCTGCACATAGGCATCGGCATGGGCCCGGATGCCCAGCGTGCGGAACAGGCGGTCGGTGTCGACCAGCTTGGGGCCCAGGATCTCGGCCAGTTCGCCACGCGCCAGGCGCCGCGCCACTTCCATCTGGAACAGCCGGTCCTGCGCGTGCACGTAGCCGAGTGCACGGTACAGGTCGGCGTCGTTGCCGGCCCGGATGTGCGGCACGCCGCGCTCGTCGTAACGCACGCTGACCGGCGCCTGCAGCCCGGCCAGTTCCAGCGTGCCGCTGCGTTGCGGCTGCCTGGCATGGAAATACCAGGCCAGGCCGGCAGCCGCCAGCAGGACCAGCAGCAACAGGCCCAGGGCCGTTCGTTTCAGGATGCGTGTCATGGTGTCTCCAGGCTCCGCCACGGCCGGGGCGGGCGGGTGTCGCCGCATCATAGCCGGGCCCGCCACCGGCCTTGCGCTGCGTCAAGACCGCGCACCGTATCGGCCGTGTCCACCGGGGCGTGCCTGCAGCCGCGCCGGGTTTGACCGCACAATGGACGCATGGACGAGCCAAACTTGCGCGCCACGCTGGCGGACCTGGACCGGAACCTGCTCGAGCGCGACGGCCCGGTCCGGCTGCTGCTGCTGGCGGCGCTGGCGGGCGAACATGTGCTGTTGATCGGGCCGCCGGGCACCGCAAAAAGCGAACTGGCGCGGCGTCTGCATGCGGCCTTCGTCGATGCGCCGTATTTCGAGCGCCTGTTGACGCGGTTCTCGGTACCCGAGGAATTGTTCGGCCCCTTGTCGCTGACCGCGCTGGAGCAGGACCGCTACGAGCGGCTGACCGCCGGTTTCCTGCCGACGGCACAGGTCGCGTTCCTGGACGAGGTGTTCAAGGCCAACTCGGCCATTCTCAATGCCTTGCTGACGCTGCTCAACGAGCGCGAGTTCGACAACGGCGCGGGGCGGGTGCGCGTGCCGCTGGTCTCGGTCGTGGGGGCCACGAACGAGGTGCCGGAAGACGAATCGCTGCAGGCCTTTCACGACCGCTTCCTGTTGCGGGTGCCGGTGCAGCCGGTGGGCGACGCCCATTTCGCGGCTTTGCTGGCCCTGCCGGCTCAGTCCGAGCCCGGCCGGCCGCGGCTGCGCGCCGCGGACCTGCAGCCACTGCGCGAACGGGCACGCGCGGTGGTGCTGCCGGATGCCGTCACCACGCTGCTGGTGCAGGCGCGGGTCTGGTGCGCGCAGCAGGCCGTGACGGTGTCGGATCGGCGCTGGCGCAAGCTGGTCGGACTGTTGCAGGTGCAGGCTGCCAGTCGCGGCGCGGCGCAGGTCGGGCGCTGGGACCTGTGGCTGCTGCCGTACGCGCTCGGCGCACGGCCGGAGCAGATCCAGGCCCTGGTGCAGTGGTGCGACGAGACGGTGGGCCAGGCCGTGCCGCTGGACCTGCAGTGGCTGGCCCGCGCGGCCCGCGCCTTCGATAAGCAGCTGGAGATCGAGACCACGGCGCAGCCGGACGACGCGGCCGACGATGGCGCCGGCAAGCTGGCGCTGGCGCGTGCGATTTCGGGGGAGGCCACCGGCCATGACAACGCCATGGTGCGTATCGTGTCGGAACGTGCCCGGCGACGCTACAGCCCGCGCCATGTGCAGGCGCGCGTGGCGCAGATCGACGAGATACGCCAGCGCTGTGCCGTCGCCCTGCAGTCGGCGCGCGAGGCCGCGCAGGCCGCCCTGGCCGGCGCGCACGACCACCTGTGGTTGCCACCCGACCTGCTGGCGCGGGTGGGCGCCGTGCACCAGGCCAACGTGGAGCTGGCACGGTCGCTGCACGACGAGCTGCTGGCGCTGGCACGGGAGTTCGGCGCACTGCCGGTGGACACGCACGCGCACGACCCGGTGCCCGAACCGGTGGCATGGGAGGCCTGACGTGACCGGCCGGCCGTCCCGCACGCCGTTGGGCCATGGCTGAGGACTCCGCATTGGTGCCCGCCGCAGCGGCCCCGGCGGACGGCCGCCCGCGGGTCGATGCGCCGTTCCACCTTCTGGCCGGCCTGGCGCCGGTCTTGTGGCAGCCGGCCCTGGTCTGCAGCAGCGGCGACACGCGGCTGCGCCTGGCGGATCTGCCGCTGTGGGAGCAGGCCTTGCTGGCCGGACATCTGCCGGTGGCCGAGCGGGACTGGGGCGATGCCCCCGCGTGCAAGGCCTTGCGCGGCGCCATCACCGAACTGGACCTGTGCACGCTGACGCACGGCAGCGCCGCGATGGCGCGCCAGGTGCTGGGCGTGATGTTGTGGCATCTGGACCGCCTGGTCGATCGCCCCGCTGCGCAGTCGCGCGATGCCGCGATCGATCACATGGTGCAGGCGTTCCGTGCCGAGTGGGCTACACAACGGCAGGACTGGGAACAGGTACTGGCCTTGTTCAAGAGCCTGGGCGACCTGGCCCATCTGCGCTGGGACGTCCTGCAGGGCAAGCTGAACAGCCGCGGCTGGAGCGAGGCCAAACGCATCGGAGCGGTGCTGGACGCGGTGCCCGAGCTGGCACGCTTCATCGACACCGTGGGGCGTGCGCGACGGAGTGACGATCTGCCGCCGGCCGCGGAACCGCGGCCGCACTTCGACGCGCCCCGCCGGCCGATGGCGGTGGCCATCACCACCGAACTGCTCGACCAGCCCAGCGAGGTGCGCGGCGTCAAGCGGTCGGGCCAGCTGGCCCGCATGCTGGCCAGCGAGGCCGCGATGGTGCGCCATCCGGTGCTCGCTCGCTTGTGGCGCGCCCGCTTCGCCGAGCAGCAGTTGCTGACCTACGAAGATGCGGCGCTGGCCACGCAATGGCGGCTGCAACCGGACACCCGCACACCGGCGCCGGTGGCCATGCCGCGGGCGCCGGTGGGACAAGGGCCGATGCTGGTCTGCCTCGATACCTCGGGCTCGATGCGCGGCGCGCCGGAGAACGTCGCCAAGGCATGCGTGCTGCAGGCGCTGCGCACAGCCCAAGCGAGCGGCCGTGCCTGCCGGCTGCTGGCGTTCGGTGGGGCCGGTGAGTTGCTGGAGCAGGAACTGGCGCTGACCCCGCAGGGCCTGGACACGCTGCTGGCTGTGATGGACCAGAATTTCGACGGCGGCACCGACGTGCAGACCCCTTTGGAGCGTGCGGTCGGACTGGTGCAGACCGGGGCTTTTGTGCTGGCCGACATCCTGATCGTCAGTGATGGCGAGTTCGGCGTCACGCCGGCCACGCTGGATGCGCTGCGCAGCAGCAAGAAGACGCTGGGCCTGCGGGTGCACGGCATCCTGGTCGGCGATCGCGAAACCATCGGCCTGCTGGAGGTCTGCGACCAGATCCACTGGGTGCGCGCCTGGCGGCGATATGCGACGGCGGCCGACCAGGCCTATGCCGACGGCTTCTCGCCGGTGCACAGCCGCAGCCTGACGGCGATGTATTTCCCGAATGCGATCCGGCGCGACCCGGGCCCGCCGGCTGCGCAGGACTGAGGTTCGCCGGCCGTCTCAGGGAGCGGGGGGCAGTTCCCGGGGCGGGTGTGTCGCGTTCTGGCGCCGGATGTGCGCCGTGGGACAGGCACCGTGGCACTGCGCGACGACGTCGCGCGCGTAACCTTCGCAGCCCCCGCATTGCGTGGCCACGCCCAGTTCGAGCTGGATCTCGTCGAAGCCCAGTCCCGCCTTGGCGTGGCGGGCGATGTCGCGGTCGGAGACGCGTCGGCAGACACAAACAATCATGGCAACACGGGCCGGGTGGCGGTAGCGAATGTGGAGTGATTCTAAATGCGAATCCATGTCATTCGCAAAAACCCCTGTGACCAGCAGGTTCTATGCCGGATTCCGGCGGTTTCGGTGCGCCCATGAAAAGGCCCGCACGATGGCGGGCCAGGCTGCCGTTTCGGATGGCCGCGCCGCGGCGGCGACAGCGTCACCACGCGGCGGACCGGTGCGCGGGCATCAATCGCCCATCTGGCTTTGCAGGTAGTTCTGCAATCCCACCTTGCCCACCAGGTCGATTTGGGTCTCCAGGTAGTCGATGTGTTCCTCGGTGTCGTCCAGGATGCCTTGCAGCAGGTCGCGTGACACGTAGTCGCGCGCTTGTTCGCAATACGCGATGCCGTCCTTGATCGTGGCTTGAGCGCCGACCTCGGCCTTGAGGTCGCAGGCCAGCGCCTCGGGCACGTCTTCGCCGATCATCAGCTTGCCCAGGTCCTGCAGATTGGGCAGGCCGTCGAGCATGAAGATGCGGTCCATCAGCTTGTCCGCATGTTTCATCTCGCCGATGGATTCTTCGTATTCCTTGCTGGCCAGCTTGCCCAGGCCCCAGTGCTTGTACATGCGGTAGTGCACGAAATACTGGTTGATGGCGGTCAGTTCGTTCTTGAGCTGCGCCTGCAGATGGGAGATGACTTTGGGGTCGGCTTGCATGATTTCCTCTCGTGTACGGTTCTGGCAGCGGCCCATTGTCAGCCAGGCTGGCCGGCGCAGCAACCCGGGCGGGTGCCGGCGGGAAGGGCGACCGATTCGGGCGCCCGGGACTACGATGCAGGCGTCGCCGTGCTGAGCGCGGCCGCGTCGGCGGCCTTCTTGGCGAACTCGGCGCGCAAGGCCTTGAGCTTGGCGCGCGGGTCCTCCTTGGTGGTGCTGGCGTCCAGCGCCATCTCGGCGATGAAGCGGCTGGGCTGGGCGGCGACCATCTCGCGGCCCTTCTTGCGCTTGCGGGTCCAGCTCACGGCCAGGCTGCGCTGGGCGCGCGTGATGCCCACGTACATCAGGCGGCGTTCTTCCTGCAGCCGCTGCAGGATGCCTTCGCTCATCGGCCCGTCGGCCTTGCCGGTGGGGTTGTCGTCGTCGCCGAGCTTGAACGGCAGCAGGCCTTCGGTCACACCGACCAGCATCACGTGCGGCCACTCCAGGCCCTTGGCGGCGTGCAGCGTCGACAGCGTGACCACGTTCTGGTCGGTCTCGCGTTCGCTGATCGTCGACAGCAGCGAGATCGTCTGTGCCACTTCGAGCAGGCTCTTGGTTTCCGCCGACGTCGTGACGCCGGCCGCGTCGTCGATCTGGCCGCCGCAACGCGCGGCCATCCAGTCGCAGAACTCGAGCACGTTGGTCCAGCGCGCCGCGGCGAGTTTCTCGCTGTCTTCGCCGTCGTACAGGTGTTTCTCGTAGCCGATCTCGGTCAGCCAGTCGGTCAGGAAACTGCGCGCGGCCTCGGCTCCGTTGGTATGGCGGGCGCGGTATTCCAGGTCGTTCACGTAGCGGCCGAATTCGTGCAGGCTGCCGACGGCGCGCGCGGCCAGGACACTGGGCAGGCTCGAGCTGAACAAGGCTTCGAACAGGCTGACCTTGTATTGCGATGCGAACACGCCAAGCTGGCCAAGCGTCTGGTGACCGATGCCGCGTTTGGGGGTGGTGACGGCGCGCAGGAAGGCCGGATCGTCGTTGTTGTTGACCCACAGCCGGAACCACGCGCACAGGTCGCGGATCTCGGCGCGGTCGAAGAAACTCTGGCCGCCCGAGACCTTGTACGGGATCTGCGCCTTGCGCAGCGCCTGTTCGAACACCCGGGCCTGGTAGTTGGCGCGGTACAGCACCGCGAAGTCGCGCAGCTCGAGGTTGTGCGTGCCGGCGGCCGTGACGGCGCTGCCGGCGCGCAGGCTCTGGATGCGCGCCACCGCGCGTTCGGCCTCGTGTTCCTCGTGGTCGGCATCGACGATACGCACCGGCTCGCCTTCGCCCAGGTCGCTCCACAGGTTCTTCGGGAACAGCTTGGGGTTGGGGCCGATCACGTTGTTGGCCGCGCGCAGGATGGCCGAGGTCGAGCGATAGTTCTGCTCGAGCTTGATGACCTTGAGCGTCGGGAAGTCCACCGGCAGCAGGCGCAGGTTGTCCAGCGTGGCGCCGCGCCAGCCGTAGATCGACTGGTCGTCGTCGCCGACGGCCGTGAAACGCGCCTGCTCGCTGCCGGCGCCACCGACCAGCAGCTTGAGCAGCGTGTACTGGGTGGCATTGGTGTCCTGGTATTCGTCGACCAGGATGTGGCCGAGCGCGTCCTGCCATTTGCGGCGCACCTCCTCATGCTCCTGCAGCAGCTTGAGCGGCAGCGAGATCAGGTCGTCGAAGTCCACGCTCTGGTAGGCGGTGAGGCGTTCCTCGTACCGCGCCATGATGCGCGCGATGATGCGTTCGTTGTCGTCGGCCGCCTGCGCCTCGGCCTGGGCCGCGTTCAGGCCCATGTTCTTCCAGCGGCTGATGGTCCATTGCCATTGCCGCGCGGTGGCCGCATCGGTGCTGCCGCCGCAGTCCTTCAGGATGCTCGTCACGTCGTCGGCGTCGAGGATGGAGAACTGGGGCTTGAGGCCGAGCACCGCGCCGTCCTGGCGCATCATGCGCACGCCCAGCGCGTGAAAGGTGCAGACCAGGACCTCGCTGGCGGCGCGCCCGATCAGCGACTTGGCGCGCTCGCGCATTTCCGCCGCCGCCTTGTTGGTGAAGGTGATGGCCGCGATGCGTTTGGGCGCCATGCCGGTCTGGATCAGGCGCCCGATCTTGTGGGTGATCACCCGCGTCTTGCCCGAACCGGCGCCCGCCAGCACCAGGCAGGGGCCATGGAGGTAGTTGACGGCTTCTTGTTGGGCGAGGTTCAGACCGGCGGGGGGGCGGGACGCAGCAGACATGCAGGGCGGGCAGACAGGGGAAAAGCGGGCAAGAGACCGATCATACCGACCGAAGCCGGCATGCCGGGGTCGGCGACAATCAGCGGGTGCTGCAGGTCCTGTTGGTCACCTTTCCCTTCTTTGCGCTGGTGCTGGCCGGTTATCTGGCGGCGAGGCGGGGCATGTTGCGCCTGGACGCGATCCCCGGGCTCAACAGTTTCGTGCTGTATTTTGCGCTGCCGTGCATGTTGTACCGGTTCGGCTCCACGACACCGGTGGAGCAGCTGCTCAACCCGGGCGTTTTCTCGACCTACCTGCTGTGTGCGCTGGTGATGGTCGGTTTCGTCGTCACGGTGAGCCTGAACCGGCGCATCGGATGGAACGATGCCGCCTTCGGAGCCCTGGTCGCCGCATTCCCGAACACCGGCTTCATGGGCGTGCCGCTGCTGGTCGCCCTGCTCGGGCCGGCGGCTGCCGGCCCGGCCATTGCCACCATCGCCGTCGACCTGCTGGTGACATCCTCCTTGTGCGTGGCCCTGTCCCGGCTCGACGGCGCCGGCCTGCACGGTGTGTCCGTGGCCGCCCGCAATGCCTTGCGCGGCGTGATGGTCAACCCCATGCCGTGGGCCATTCTGCTGGGCGCACTGGCATCGTGGATTCATCTGGAACTGCCGGTGCCGGTGGACCAGACCGTCGGCCTGCTGGCCGATGCAGCCTCGCCAGTGGCCTTGTTCACGATCGGCGCCGTACTGGCGCGCTCGCAGATGATCCAGCCGACCGAGGGGGCACATCCGCTGCCGCTGCGCGACTACCTGCCGGTCGCCGTGATCAAGCTCGTGCTGCATCCGGTGCTGGTGCTGCTGGTGGGCATCGGCGCCATGCAACTGGGCGTGGACATCGACCGGTTCGCGTTGACGGTGATCGTGCTCGTGGCCGCGTTGCCCAGCGCCAGCAATGTCTCGCTGCTGGCGGAACGTTTTGGCGCCAACACCGGGCGTGTCGCGCGCATCATCCTGATCTCCACCGCCGCCGCGTTCGTGAGTTTCTCCGCGGCCGTGGTTCTGATGGTCGAGCGGAGCTGAGGCCGGCCATGCGTTCCGTCGTCGACCAACGAGGCCAGATGCGCAACGGTGCCTGGCCGTCGTGGCTGATCGCGGCGCTGGTGTTCGTCTTGCTGCTGGCCATGGGAACGACCCTGTTGTATCGGCTGCAAGTCGAAAAGCAGCGGCAGGAGCGCGGGAAGATCGCGCAGATGGCCGCCGAACGGGCCCAGGTGCTGCGGCGCAGCGTCGAGGGCATGCTGGCGGACAACCGCGCATTGGCGGCACTGGTGCACCAGGGTCATGGCGAGGTCGTCAACTTCGAGGCGGCGGCATCGCAGCTGCTGAGCGGGGGCTCGCGCGTGCTGGCGCTGTCGTTGTCGCCCGGCGGCGTGGTGCGCCATGTGATGCCCCTGGCCGGCAACGAGAACCTGATCGGATTCGACCAGCTCAACGACCCGGGGCAGCGGCGCGAGGCGGTGTTTGCCCGCGATACCGGGCGGCTGACCCTGGCCGGACCGTTGCAGTTGGCACAAGGCGGCTTGGGTGTGGTCAGCCGGTTGCCGATTTTCCTGCCGCAGCCCGACGGCGAAAATCGCTTCTGGGGCTTTTCGAACGTCACGATCCGGCTGCAGGACCTGCTCTCGGCGGCCGAACTGGGCGAGTTGCGGGCGCGGGATGTCGAGTACCGGCTGTGGCGTGTGCTGCCGGACAGTGGCGAACACCAGATCATCTCCGCCTCCCACCCGGATCCCTTGTCCGAGCCGCTGCGCCGCAGCCTGGAGGTGCCCAATGGGGCCTGGAACCTGGATCTGGCGCCGGTGGGTGGCTGGGGCCGGGATCCGGTGGTGCCCAGTGCCGCGGCGGCCATGGTGTTGGCCAGCCTGCTGCTGGCCTACCTGGCCCAGCTACTGGTCGAGCAGGGGCGCTACAAGGCCGGCCTCGAGGCCCTGATGCGCGAACGCACGGCCGAGATGCTGGCCACGCAGAACCAGTTGCGTTCCACGGTCGAGGCCATCCGCGATCCGATCTTCGAGATCGACCTGCACGGCAACTACCACAGCTGCTACGCGCCGTCGGACAGCCTGTTGCCGATTCCGGCGGAGGACTTTGCCGGACGCACCGTGTTCGAGGTGTTGCCGGCGCAGGCCGCCGAGGTGACGATGGAGGCCTTGCGCAGCGCGCAGATCGACGGTTTCTCGCAAGGCGAGCAATACACGCTGGAACTCGTGCAGGGCACGCGCTGGTACGAGTTGTCGGTGGCGCGCAAGCAGGTCGACGGTGCGGCCGTGCCCCGTTTCGTCATGATGGCGCGCGACATCACCGGGCGCAAGAGCGCCAAGAGCGCGATCCGCCGCCTGGCCTTCTACGACCCGCTCACCGACCTGCCCAACCGCCGGCTGCTGCAGGACCGGCTCGAACATGCGCTCAGCGCCACGCTGCGCAGCCGGCGCTTCGGGGCCTTGCTGCTGATCGACCTGGACAACTTCAAGGCGCTCAACGACACCTGGGGCCATGACAAGGGCGACCTGCTGCTCAAGCAGGTGGCGCTGCGCATGCGCGCCTGCGTGCGCGACGCCGACACGGTGGCGCGCCTGGGGGGCGACGAGTTCGTCGTGTTGATCGACGATGCCGGCGCCAGCGCCGCGGACGCGATCGCCACCGGGCGCAGGGTCGCCGAGAAGCTGCTGGTGCGCCTGGGCACGCCCTACGACATCGCGGGGCGCGAACACCGCAGCGGCACCAGCATCGGCGTGTCGCTGTTCGGTGTCGACACGACGACGGTGGAGGAGGTGCTCAAGCGCTCGGACGTCGCGATGTACCAGGCCAAGGCCGCCGGCCGCAATACGGTGCGGTTCTTCGATCCGCAGATGCAATCGGCGGTCGAGGCCCGCGCGGCGATGGAGGTCGACCTGCGCAGCAGCCTGTCGCGCGATGACCTGGTGCTGCATTACCAGCCGCAGGTCGGGCCCGGCGGCGAGGTCGTCGGCGCCGAGGCCTTGTTGCGCTGGACCCATCCCGAACGTGGTCCGGTGTCGCCGGGCGAGTTCATCCCGGTCGCGGAGCAGTCCGGCCTGATCGTCGAACTCGGGGAATGGGTGTTGCAGCGCGCCTGCGCCCAGATCGCGTCCTGGGCCGCGCACCCGCAGACCGCGCGGCTGACGCTGGCCATCAACGTCAGCGTGCACCAGTTCCGGCAGGCCGATTTCGTCGACAAGGTGCGCCAGGCGCTCGAACACCATCGCGTGGTGCCGGCTCGGCTCAAGCTCGAGATTACCGAGAGCATGTTTGCGTCGGACCAGGAGTCCATCATCAACAAGATGCGCCAGATCAAGACACTGGGCGTCGGATTTTCACTGGACGACTTCGGCACCGGCTATTCGTCGCTCAGCTACCTGCGCCGCCTGCCACTGGACCAGCTCAAGATCGACCAGTCCTTCGTGCGTGAAGTCCTGACCGATCCGAACGACGCGGCGATCGCGCGCACCGTGATCGCACTGGGCCAGAGCCTGGGGCTGGCCGTGATCGCCGAAGGTGTCGAACTGCAGGGCCAGCGCGACTTCCTGGCCGCGCATGGCTGCGACTACTGCCAGGGCTACCTGATCAGCCGGCCGTTGCCGATCGCGCAGTTCGATCGTTTCGTCATGCCGGACGCGGGATTGGACGGGTAGGGCAGGAACCGCGGCGCGGCGCCGCACTTCGTCCAGGCACGGTGCCTGCGCCGGATCCAGCCGGGACCGGTCGGGGCCGGGAACGTCCACGCCGGACGCGCCCCGCGAGGGCTTGCCTTGGATTGTTGCGATTGCAGCATCGAAACCCGGGTTCGGCGCCTCAGATTGCCAGGGGATCCACGTCCACCGCCCAGCGCAACAGGCCGCGGCCGGCCTCGCCCTGACGCACCGCGTGCAGCAGCTCGTGCCAGGCCGCCAGGAAGCCCTGCAAGGCCTTGCGCGACGGACTCTCCACCAGCATCTGCGCGCGTTCCACGTTGGCCACGCGCTGGATCGTCATCGGCACCGCCGGATACAGCGTGACCAGCTCGAAACCGGGCAGATCCGCCAGTTGTGCCTGAGCCGCGGCACTGGCCGCCTCGAGGAAACCCTGGGCCGCCTCCTGGGTCCGCGCCTCGGCGCGCAGCAGGGCCTGGAACGAGAACGGCGGCAGGCCGGCGCCAGCGCGGTCCTGCAACTGCTGCTCGGCAAAGGCCGGGTAATCGTGGCGCTTGAGCGCGTCGAACAGCGGATGCTGGGGCTGGAAGGTCTGGATCCACATCTCGCTGTGGCCGCTGACCGCGGCGTCGCGGCCGGCCCGGCCGGCGGCCTGCATGAGCAGGCTGAACAGGCGTTCGGGCGCACGGAAGTCGCTGGAGAACAAGGCGTTGTCGGCATTGAGCGCCGCCACCAGCGTGATGCGCCGGAAATCATGGCCCTTGGCGACC
Source organism: Comamonadaceae bacterium G21597-S1 (assembly GCA_027214345.1). Classification (GTDB taxonomy): domain Bacteria; phylum Pseudomonadota; class Gammaproteobacteria; order Burkholderiales; family Burkholderiaceae_C; genus CAISIP01. The sequence goes on along the minus strand of JAPWHR010000019.1, from coordinate 57,481 downwards.
ATCTGCGTACCCACGAGCACGTCGACTTCGCCCGAGTGCACCTGCGCCAGCTGCGTCTGCAGGCTGCCGGCCAGGCGGGTGCTGTCGGCGTCGATACGCGCCACGTTGACTGCCAGTCCCTGCGGTTGCTCGGGCGTCTGCGAGCCGGGACGGCGCACGTCGGACAGCAGTGCGGCCACATGTTCCTGCAGCTGTTCGGTGCCGCGCCCGATCGGTGCGATGTCCAGGTTGCCGCATTCAGGGCAGGCACGCGGCACGGGTTCGGCGAATCCGCAGTGGTGGCAACGCAGGCTGCGATCGATCTTGTGGAACACCCGGTACGCGCTGCAATGCGGGCAGGCGCTTTTCCAGTCGCAGGCGCCGCATTGCAGCACCGGTGCGTACCCGCGCCGGTTCAGCAGCACCAGGCTTTGTTCGCCGGCGGCCACGCGCTGACGGATCGCCTCGAGCAAGGGCGGCGCGATCACCGCGCGTCGCGGCTGGTGGTTCATGTCGACCCGGCGCACCAGCGGCAGTCGCGCCTGGTCGCCGACCCGGCTGGGCATGTGTAGCCGCGTATATCGGCCGCCTTCGGCGCGTGGCCGGCTGTGGTACCAGCTCTCCAGCGAGGGCGTGGCCGAGCCCAGGATCACCTTGGCCTTTTCCAGTTGGCCGCGATAGATCGCCAGGTCGCGCGCCGAATACCGTGCGCCCTCTTGCTGCTTGTAGCTGGGGTCGTGTTCCTCGTCGACGACGATGAGCTGCAGCCGCGGCATGGACGCGAAGATGGCCATCCGGGTTCCCAGCACGATGCGCGCCGTGCCCATGTGTGCGGCCAGCCAGCTGCGCAGGCGCTGCGGGTGGGTCATGCCGCTGTGCATCGACACCACCGCCTCGGTGCCGAACCGCGGCGCGAAACGCGCCAGGAAGCGTTGTTGCAGCTGCGGCGTGAGGTTGATCTCGGGCACCATGATCAGCGCCTGGGCATCGGGCTGGTGTTCGATCAGCTCCTGCACGCATTGCAGATAGACCTCGGTCTTGCCGCTGCCCGTAGCCCCGAACAACACGAAGGTGCCATCACCGTGGCGCAGTTGCTCCATCACCGCCTGTTGTTCGGCGCTCAGTGGCCACGCCTGTCCCCCCGGCGCCTGGGCGCCGTCGGGCGCTGCCGATGGGCTGGCCGCCGCCCCGGCCGCTGGGGTCTTGCGGCGCAGCCGGCGCTGCAACTGGACCTCGCTCAGGTCACGCAGCGGCGGCGGCAATGCCGACAAACCCACCTCACCGGGCGCACGCTGGTAATACCGGGCCGCAAAGGCCACCAGCTGGCGCCAGTTCGGCCCCAGCGGCGGCAGGGCGTCGAGCACCGTCGAGACCGGCCGCAGCCGGGACGGATCCAGCACCGGGTCGTGTGCGGTCTCGCCGTCCCACACCACACCGAGCGTCTCGCGCCGACCCAGGGGCACGCGCACCAGGGTGCCGGGCGTCAGCGGTGATTCACTTCGGTAGGTCAGCGCACCGCCGATCTGGCTATGCGCCGGCGTCTGGACCAGGACGGGAATCAGGTGCGCCATCGCAAAGCGTCGTTTGGGGGGTGTTCTTGAAGTGAACTTGTGAAGTTGGGGTTAAGTGCTTGATCTGAAAGAACTTTAGACCTCATCCAAGTTTTCTGTGGATAACTTTGTTGATATCCGGCCGCGGCACACGCGAAAGCCTTGTAAACAAAGGCTTTGACTGGAATGCCCATCAAAAAAGCAAAGCGCCAAAACCGTTATGAATCAACAACTTGCGATGGCTATCGCTTTTGTAGTGGGGTGCGATCGCCGGCGCCGGTCGTGGCGCAGTGCAGCACGGATTTTGTGCATAAGTCAGGAGTCACCAACCTGATCGGCCGCCGTTTGTGGTAGGCACGGACCGGAACGTGTCATGCGCGCAACTGTCGCGATACCGCATGCACCGCCTCGACCAGCGCAGCTACGTTTTCAGGAGGGGTGTGCTGGCTGATGCCATGACCGAGGTTGAAGACATGGGTCGGGCCCGTCTGGTCCGGGTCGCCGGCAACCACCCGGTGGGGGGGGCCGAAGCTCTCGAGCACACGCCGGACCTCGGCGTGGATCTGCTCGGGCCGGGCGAACAACACGTTCGGATCGATATTGCCCTGCAAGGCCTTGCCCGGACCGCCGACCGCGCCGCCGACCATGCGGCGTGCCTGACCCAGGTTGACGGTCCAGTCCAGCCCCAGCACCTCGCAATCGAGTCGGCCCATCTCGGACAGCCACAAGCCACCGCCTTTGGTGAAGACGATGCGCGGGATCACGACGCCATCCTGCCGGCGCTTGAGTTGGGCCAGCACGCGGGCGGTGTAGGCCAGGCTGAACTGCTGGAACGCCCCATCGGCCAGCACGCCGCCCCAGCTGTCGAAGATCATCACCGCCTGGGCACCGGCGTCGATCTGGGCATTCAGGTAGGCAGCCACGGCGTCGGCGTTGATGGCCAGCATGTGGTGCATCAGATCCGGACGGGCATACATCATGGTCTTGACCAGCCGGTAGTCGTCCGAACCCGCGCCCTCGACCATGTAGCAGGCCAGTGTCCACGGGCTGCCGGAGAAGCCGATCAGCGGCACCCGGCCGTGCAAGGCCCTGCGGATCGACGTGACGGCATCGAATACGTACCGCAGCTTGTCCATGTCGGGCACGCGCAATGCCTGCACGGCGGTCTCGTCGCGCACCGGATGGGCGAATTTGGGGCCTTCGCCGATGGCAAAACTCAGTCCCAGGCCCATCGCGTCAGGAATGGTCAGGATGTCGCTGAACAGGATGGCGGCGTCCAGCGGATAACGTTCGAGGGGCTGCAGCGTGACTTCGGTGGCATAGTCGGTGTTCGTCGCCAGGCCCATGAAGCTGCCGGCCTTGGCGCGCGTGGCACGGTATTCGGGCAGGTAACGGCCGGCCTGGCGCATCAGCCATACCGGCGTGTGGTCGGTGGCCTGGCGCATGCAGGCGCGCAGGAATGTGTCGTTTTGCAGCGCCGCAAACGGGCTGCCGGCATCGGGTGCGGTCATGGGGCTATTGTGGCAGCACGGTACCGGCTGCCGCTGGGTCCGCGGGCCTTCGCGGCCCGGATCCGGACCGCGTTCAGGGCGCCGGCAGCGACGGCGTTCAGGTCTTGTATTTGATCGAGCAGCCGTAGGGTCGGGTCGTCGCGGCACTGATCGGCTGGCCGGCCAGCGCCTCCCGGACGCCTTGTTTGACGTAGTTGACGGCCGTCTTGATGTCGGCCACCCGCGACGACGCGATGCTGTCGATGCCGCCGGCGTAGACCAGCAGGCCCTGCGGGTCGACGATGTACATGTGTGGCGTGGTACGGGCGCCGTACGCCTTGCCGACCGCGCCTTCGACATCCATCAGCGTATGGGTCGCGCCGGCCTGCTGCTCCCGCATCCAGGCCGCCATCTGTGTCGGTGCCAGGTAGTCGCTGGCGGCCTCCTCGGTCGAGTTGATCGCCAGCCAGACCACGCCGGCCGCCGTGACTTCTTTCTGCGTACCCTGCATGTTGGCGCTGCCGTAATGCTTGCGGACATAGGGGCAACCAGGGTTGATCCATTCCAGCACCACGTGCTTGCCGCGAAAGCTGGACAACGCGACTGTCTTGCCCGCGGTGTCCGGCAGGCTGAACGCCGGGGCCGTCTGGCCGACCGCGGGTGCGGCGAGAACGGTGGTGGATACACCGAGGCCGGCAAGAGCGGCACTCGACAGCAGGGTACGGCGCAACATGGGCGATCTCCTTTTCAGCGGCTGGACGGGGTTGCGGATCGTGGCATCACAAAGTGGCCAGTGCGGCGCGCATGTCGGCGACGCTCAGGATCTCGGACATCAGCACCGGTGCGCGACCGGCCTGGTACAACACATAGACCGGCACGCCGTTGCGGCCGAGTTGCTGCAGCGCGGCGGTGATGGCGGGGTCGCGCCGGGTCCAGTCGGCGCGCAGCAGCACCACTTTTTTCTCCGCCAGGTCGGCCAGCACGGCCGGGTCGCTGAGTGTGGTCTTCTTGTTGTACTGACAGGTCACACACCAGGCGGCAGTGAAATCGACGAAGACCGGCTGGCCGGCGGCCACGATCTGGTCGACCCGCCCTGGTGCCCAGGCCTGCCAGGGGCCGTCGGCCTGCTGGCGCGCGATCGCGGCCGGCGCGGTCACGTACGGACCGATGCCCCAGGCCAGGCCCAGCAATGCGGCCACGGAGATGCCGCCGGCCACGATGCGGCTGCGACCGGCCAGCGACAAGGCCCAGGCCACGAAGGCCACGGCCACCAGCAGCGCCAGCAGGGCGCCGGCGCCGTCGATGCCGCTTTGTTGTCCCAGCACCCACACCAGCCAGGCCACGGTGGCGAACATCGGAAAAGCCATGAACTTCTTCAGGCTATCCATCCAGGCACCGGGCCGTGGCAGCGCACGCGCGAAGGCTGGCACCATGCTCGCCACCAGATAGGGCAGCGCCAGGCCCAGGCCCAGCACGGCAAACACCGCGATTGCCTGCGGCGGCGGCAACGCGACCGCCAGCCCGAGCGAGGCGCCCATGAACGGCGCCGTGCACGGTGAGGCGATCGCCACGGCCAGCACGCCGGTGAAGAAGGCGTCGACCACTGGATGGCGCGGCTGGAAACCGGCCAGGCGGGAGGGCACGACCTGGGCGAACTGGAACACGCCCGCCAGGTTCAGCCCGATCAGCGTGAACAGCAACGCCAGTGCCGCGACCACGGCCGGGTTCTGCAACTGGAAGCCCCAGCCCAGGCTTTCACCGGCGCTGCGCAGCGCCATCAGCACCATGCCGAGCGCGACGAAACTGACCAGCACGCCAGCGGTATAGGCAATGCCGTTGATGCGGTGCGCCCGTCGGTCGTCGGCGTGGCGCGCAAAACCCAGCACCTTGATCGCCAGGATCGGAAAGACGCAAGGCATCAGGTTCAGGATCAGGCCGCCGATCAAGGCGCCGGCCAGGGCGGCCCAGAAACCGATCGGCGCTGCGGACGACGCCCCGAATGCCGTCGAGCCGCTGCCGCCCTTGGCCGCCAACGCCGCCTGCAAGGCGGTGGACTCCGGCGCCACGCCACCGGCCTGCGGCCAGGTGCCGGACACCGGCAACTCGATGCGACGGCCCTGGTCGTCCAGCGCCAGCACCACCGGCATCACCTGCGGGCTGTTGCTGCGCTGCGGCGACAAGGGCACCCGGGCGGTCCAGACCGCGCCGTCCCAGGACTGTTGCCAATCGGCCGCGGTCTCGATGACCTCGGGCGTCTCCGGGAAAAACGCCAGCGTGCGGCCTTGCCAGTCGGCCGGCAGGCCATGCACGGCGAGCTGGATCGCGCGGCCGTCGACGGCCAGGCTGTTGCCCGGCGCCGGCGCCAGCGGAGTTGGCGCGGCGCGCCAGGCCGCGTCGAAGGCGGCGCCATGACCGGCGGTCGAGCTCTTGAGCGGGATCTGCAGCGTGAACCGGCCTTCTTCCGGAATACATTCGGTCTTGCATACCAGCCAGGCCGCGTCGAGCGTGACCGTCAGTGCATCGGACAACAGTGCCGGCTTGAACTGCGGGCTGATCGTCAGCGGTACCGGCAGCAGCACCGTGTCCTTGTAGCCATAGTTGGCCAGCGTACCGATCGGGATCTTGCGTGGCAGCGGCCACTGGATGTCACCGGCCGTCACGCCGTCGGGCAGCGTCCATTGCAGCTGCGTCGGCAGGCCGGAGTCGCCGGCATTTTTCCAGTAGGTGTGCCACTCGGGCTTGTGGGTGATCTGCAGCCCCACCCAGACCGTCTTGCCCGGTGACACGCCGTCGGGCGCCTGGGCCACGAGTTCGGCCCGGACCTGTTCGGTGGTGACGACGGAGCCGGCACCGGCGCCGCCCAGCAGTTGCGCCTGGGCCGGCAGGCAGGCCAGCGCGGCGCCGGCCAGGGCAAACACGCCCGACAGGCGCGGCAGGAGGATGGTCAGGTTCATGGACACGGTGGGAGCAGCGCAGGATGACAAAGTTCCGCGGCGCCCGGGGCGGTCCTGCCGTAGGGATGGCGCGCGGACGCACCCCCGGATTGTCGCCGGCGCCGGCCGGGCAGTCAGCGCGTGCGGGAATCGTCGCCGAACACGGCCGGCAGGCGCGTCGGCGCCATGATGCGCAGTTGCTTGTGGATGTTTTCCCGGCCGAACACGACGGTGATCCGCGACACCGGCACGCCGAACAGCGGCGCCAGGAATCGCACCATGTGGTCGGTGGCCTTGCCGTTTTTCGGCGTCGCAGTGACGCTGACCTTGAGCTGGTTGCCCTTGGGCTTGCCGATCGCGTCGCGGCCCGCGGCTGGCTTGCCCAGGATGTTGACGATCAGCGTGTCGCCGTCCCAGGCGAAGAAGGTGTCGTCGTCGCCGAATCGGTGCGGGGATGCCGCCACGGCTGTCGCGCCACCGCTCAGCCGGCGAAACCCAGCACCACGCGCCGAGTCGAGGCGCTCTTTTTCTCGATCCTGGTCACGATGACCGTGCCGATCTCGGCGGTATTGGCCACGTGGGTGCCGCCACAGGGCTGCAGGTCGATCTGCTCGTCCTGCCCGATACGCACGGTGCGGATGCTGCCGCTGCCCCGGGGCGGCTGCACGCTCATGCTCTTGACCAGGGCCGGGTTGGCGTCCAGTTCGGCGTCGCTGATCGCGCCGATCGCGACCGGATGGCCGGCCGCGACCAGCGCGGCGATGCCGGCGCTCAAGGCCTCCTTGTCCAGCGGATCGGTCATGTTGAAGTCCAGCCGCGCATAGTCGGGCGTGATCGAACAGCCGTTGACCAGCTGCGGCACCAGGTGGCACAGCAGGTGGGTCGTGGTGTGGAAACGCATCAGCCGGTGCCGGCGCTGCCAGTCGATGCGCGCGGTGACCGTGTCGCCGACCGCCAGCGGCGGCGCGTCGGCGGCGTCCGCCGGCGTGGCCGGCAGGTGGCAGATATCGCTGGTGTAGCGGCCCTCGGCGTCCTTGCCCTTGCGCGTGTCGGCGATGGTGACTTCTTGCCCGGCGCCCGCGCCGCTGTCGATGACCAGCACGCCGGCATCGCCCGCCTGGCCGCCGCCCATGGGGTAAAAAACGGTGCGGTCGAGCACAATGCCCTGCGGCCCGATGGCGGTGACCGTCGCGCTGCATTCGGTCAGGTAAGAGTCGGCGCGGAAAAGCTCCTGGGTCATGGCGGCCAATAATAGCGACATGCCCGATCACCTCGATACCTTTGCCCGGCGGGCTGCCGTGCAAGCGCCTTGGGAGCGGCCCGGCGGCGCTCGTGCGCCGACCCTGCCCGCCGTGATCCTGTGCACGCTCAACGCGAAGTACATCCACGCCTCGCTGGGCCTGCGGTATCTGCTGGCCAACATGCATGAACTGCGCGAACACACGGTGCTGCGTGAATACACCATCGCCCGCGCGACGCAGGAGCTGGCGCAGGACCTGCTGGACACCTGCGGCCCGCCCACCGGCGGCACGCAGGTCATCGGCTTCGGCGTCTATATCTGGAACGTGACCCAGACCTGCGCACTGGTGCGCGAATTGCGCGCACGCCGACCCTCGCTGAAGATCGTGCTCGGCGGGCCCGAAGTCAGCCACGAATGCGAGCAGCAGGATATCGTGGCACTGGCCGATCACGTGATCACGGGCTGGGGCGATGTCAGTTTCCCGAAGTTGTGCCGGGCCCTGCTGCACGGCCCGCGGCCCCTGATGAAGATCATCGCCGGCGAGCAGCCGCCGCTGGACGTGATCGCACTGCCGTATGCCGAATACACGGCCGACGACCTGGCGCACCGGCTGCTGTATGTCGAGGCCTCGCGTGGCTGCCCGTTCAAGTGCGCGTTCTGCCTGAGCGCACTGGACAAGACCGCCTGGGCCTTCGACGCCGAGCGTTTCCTGGGCGAACTCGACGCCTTGTATCGGCGCGGTGCGCGCAACTTCAAGTTCGTCGACCGCACCTTCAACCTGAAGATCGCGGCCGCGCTGCGCATCCTGCAGTTCTTCCTGGACCGGCTGCCGCAGGCGGGCGAGGCGCCGCTGTTCGTGCATTTCGAGGTCATCCCGGACCATCTGCCGGCACCACTGAAGGACATGATTGCGCGCTTCCCACCCGGCGTGCTGCAGTTCGAAGTCGGTGTCCAGACCTTCAGCGAGCCGGTGCAGCAGCTGATTTCCCGGCGCCAGGACAACGAACGCACGGTGGACAACCTGCGCTGGCTGGCCCGGGCCTCGAACGCCCACCTGCATGCGGACCTGATCTTCGGCCTGCCGGGTGAGGACCTGGCCTGTTTCGGCGCCGGTTTCGACCGCCTGCTGGCGCTGGGTCCGCACGAGATCCAGCTCGGCGTGCTCAAGCGCCTGCGCGGCACGCCGATCACCCGGCTCGGGGCCGAACATGGCATGGTCTACGACCCGGCGCCCCCCTACACCGTGCAACAGACCGCCAGCGTGACGGCGGCCGACATGCAGCGTTTCGTGCGCCTGGCGCGGTACTGGGACCTGCTGGCCAATTCCGGCCGCTTCCAGCGCAGCCTGCGCCTGTTGCTCGGCCAGCCCCCGCGTGTGGATGGGTCGGGCGACGACCCGGTCGGCGATGGCGGTTCGCCGTTCGCGGCCATGCTGGCGTTTTCCGACTGGTTGTGGGCGCGCACCGGCATGACCAGCGGCCTGACGCCGGAGATGCTGGTCGACCGGCTGCTGGAGTATCTGCACGGCGAACGTGGTATGGACCGCGACAGCTGCCGTGCCAGCCTGCTGGCCGACTACCTGCACAGCGGCGCGCGCGCCCGGCCCACGGCCTTGCACGACCTGCTGCCGCCGGCGCGCCACCCGAACCCACGCCGCGCCGGCGCGCTGCAGGCGCGCCAGGCGCAGCACCGCGATGGCCGTGGCCTGTCCGTGGACACATCCGATGGCGCCGCTGCCGTGGCGGCGGACCGGGTATAACCCTGCTTCCGCATCGAGACCCCACCATGGACCACACGAACGCCAAACCCGAAACCATTGCCGCCCAGGGACTGGGCTGGATCGACGAGAAGACACGCGCGATCACACCGCCGATCCATGTCTCGTCGACCTACCTGCGCGACGAGGACAACCAGTACCGCTCGGGCCGGGTATATGCGCGTGCCGACAACCCGTCGTTCGACCAGGCCGAGGCCGTCGTCACGCAACTCGAACACGGCGCGGCCAGCCTGTTGTTCGCCTCCGGCATGGCGGCGGCGACCGCGGTGTTCCAGGCCCTGGCGCCCGGTGACCATGTGCTGGCGCCCAAGGTCATGTACTGGTCGCTGCGCAACTGGCTGTTGAACTTCGCGACCCACTGGGGACTGCAGGTCGAACTGGTCGACATGACCGACCCGGCCGCGGTGCAGGCGGCCATCCGCCCGGGCAAGACCCGGCTGGTCTGGATCGAGACGCCGGCCAATCCGCTGTGGACGGTCACCGACATCGAGGCCACGGCCGCGATCGCCCATGCCGCCGGTGCGGCGCTGGCCGTCGACTCCACCGTGGCCAGCCCGGTGCTGACGCGTCCGCTGGAGCTGGGCGCCGACATCGTCATGCATGCGGCGACGAAATACCTCAACGGGCATTCGGACCTGATCGCCGGCGTGCTGGTCACGCGCGAGGACAACGCCATGTGGCAACGGATCCGCGCGGTCCGGGCGCAGGTCGGCGGCACGCTGGGGTCGTTCGAGGCCTGGATGCTGCTGCGTGGCATGCGCACCCTGTATCTGCGGGTGCGGGCGGCCAGTGCGTCGGCACTGCAGATCGCGCAGCACTTCGACGGCCATGGCCGGGTGGCCGAGGTCCTGTACCCCGGCCTGCCGTCGGCCCAGGGTCATGCGGTGGCGGCGCGCCAGATGACGGGCGGCTTCGGCGGCATGTTGTCGATCCGCGTGGCCGGCGGAGAAGCGGCGGCCGTGGCCACGGCGGCCCGGGTCGCCCTGTGGAAACGCGCCACGTCGCTGGGTGGAACCGAGAGCCTGATCGAGCATCGCGCCAGCGTCGAAGGGGCGGGTTCCCCGGTACCGACCGACCTGTTGCGCCTGTCGGTCGGCATCGAACATGTGCAGGATTTGATCGACGATCTGGAGCAGGCCCTGCGCCAGGCCCACGCGGCTGCGGGGGCGTGACCGTGCCGCGCCGCCGGCCGGTTCGGATCCTGCCGGCAGGGTCTTGTGTTCCGCCGCGGGTCAGCGCACGCGCATGCCGATAAAATAGGATTTTGTCAGGAGAGATGCGCCCGGCTGTTTCGTGGCCGGGAAGTGCTGGCCCGTACCGGGCACAGTGCCCCCCGGGGCCCCGGCTTTTCCCCTGCTGTAGTAGTCAAGAAGAAGACGGCAGTCGCCGGCGGATTTGATCGACATCCGCCGGTCCAAGTCGCGATGGCTGGCCCGCGTTCCTGTTATTTGCCTGATCACCACGTTATTGCATCCATGACCATTTCATACACGACCACACCAGAAAGGGCGCTCCATGGCCAAAGCTGAGGCGAAGACCGCTGTCAAGGCCAATGGCCTGCGTTACAAGTCCAAGGCATCGGGGTCACCCTTCGCGGCGGCCGCGTCGTTCGGTGGCGCCACCATGTCCTGCTTCATGTGCGGCAAGCACCGTCCGCGTTCGCTGATGGGTACCCGCAAGGTCGCCGGAAAGTCCCAAACCGTGTGCGCACCCTCGTGCAAGGAACTCGACGCACAGCTCAACGGCGGCTCCTCGTCCTGAACCCGGTCCTGCCGCGCCCGGCCCGGGCGGCGGCACTGCGCCCATGCATGCGGGCGCGCAGCATGGCCCGCGCCGGATCGTCCGGGGGTGCGGCCGTGTGCCGATGCGGTGATGGCAGCGGCCGCGCCACGGCTTGTGGCGGTCGGCCTGCCGCTAAGATCACGCCATGCAACTGCCTTCACGTTTCTGGGCCGACCTGACCACCCGCCAGTTCGCGCACCTGCGTGATGCGCCGGATATCGGCGCCGTCGTCGCCGTATTGCCGGTTGGTGCAACCGAACAACATGGCCCGCACCTGCCGCTGAGCGTCGACAGCGACCTGGTTGACGCGGTCGTCGGCGCTGCCTTGCCGCTGCTGCCCGCGGACCTGCCGGTGCTGGTGCTGCCGACGCAGCGCATCGGCAAGAGCAACGAACACGCCCGATTTCCCGGCACCCTGAGCCTGGGTGCGGAGACCCTGATCCGGGTCTGGACCGACATTGGCGACGCGGTGGCGGCCACCGGCATTCGCAAGCTGCTGCTGTTCAATGCCCACGGCGGGCAGGTCGGCATGATGGACATCGTCGCCCGCGACCTGCGTGCGCGCCATGACCTGATCGTCTATTCCAGCAACTGGTACGACCTGCCGGTGCCCGACGCGGCGATGGCGCCGTTCGACGCCACCGAGCGGCGATTCGGCGTGCATGCCGGTGACGTCGAGACCTCGATGATGCTGGCGCTGCGGGCCGATCGGGTCGACATGTCCCAGGCCCGCGATTTCGCGTCCACGTCGCAGCTGCGTGCGCGTGACTTTCCGATCCTGGGCAATGGCCGCAGCGCCAAGCTGGCCTGGCAGATGCAGGACGTCAACGCCATGGGCGCGGCCGGCAATGCCGCCGCCGCCAGCGCCGACAAGGGCCGCGTGTTGCTCGACGCGTCGGCGCAGCAACTGGCGCTGCTGCTGGCCGAGTTGTCGCGGCTGCCGCTGTCGACACTGGTGGATCGCCCGAACTTCCCGCACTGATGTTCCACGCGCGACCGGGTCCGGTCGTCAACGAGAGCTGCGTAACTATTCGCCTTGGGAACGGCCCGGCGGCGCACCAGGAATCCCTTCGCGCTGCGCGCTGCGGGACTATTCGCCTTGGGAACGGCCCGGCGGCTCACCAGGAATCCCTTCGCGCTGCGCGCTGCGGGACTATTCACCTTGGGAACGGCCCGGCGGAGCACCAGGAATCCCTTCGCGCTGTGCGCTGCGGGACTATTCGCCTTGGGAACGGCCCGGCGGCTCTTGCCCCAGCGCCTGGATCGAGCGTTGCAGGTTGGCTCGGGCCTGCGCCTCGCGCGTGTCGTGAAACGCGGTGGTGTGGTAGATGCGGGGTCGGTCCACGAAGCCCTGCAGGATGAGCCGCCGGTTGCTGCGAAAGGTGGCGGGCGGCACCGCCCGGTATTCCTGCCTGACCTGCTGCTCGTAGGCGTCGAACAACGCCGGTGGTGCGCTCAGGATCGCCAGGTCCACGTCCAGCAGCAGTTGCTGGTCCGGCGTGCGCGGCGGCTGGTCGTGACGGGTCACCATCACCAGTGCATGGATCCGTTGCGCGACCTCGTCGGCTGCGCCGTGCGCGAGCAGTTCCGCGCGGGCCCAGTCGGCGCTGCGTGCTTCGTTGTCGGCCGCGCCGATGTCGTAGATCGCATCGTGGAACCACAGCGCCAGCGCGACTTCTTCCGGTCGATGTGCCAGCGTGCGCAGCGCGTCCAGATGGCGCAGGCAGGCGTCCAGGTGCTGCAGCGTGTGGTAGTGGCGATGCGGCTCGGCATAACGACCGGCCAGCTGCGCCAGCAGCGCGGGGGCGGGCATACGTGGAGCCAGTGCCCGCCAGGCGGCCTGCCAGCCGGGCCGGTGGCGTTCGATGAATGTGTCCGTCTGCATCGCGCGATTGTGCGTGCCTGGGCAGGCGATGCCAACCGGCCCGCGCGGACAGCCGTGTCGTCAGGCCGATGCGCGGCAGGATCCGGATCAGGTGTGGCGCGTGTGGCCGGCGCGCCGGCGCGTGTCGCGCAACATGAACAGGTACAGCGACTCCACCTTCTCGCGCGCCCACGGCGTCTTGCGCAGGAATTTCAGGCTCGACGCGATGCTGGGTTCGTGTGTGAAGCAGCGCAGCGGAATCTTCTGACCCAGGCCGGGCCAGTCGTAGGCGTCGACCAGGGCCAGCAGGATCTTCTCGAGCGTCATGCCGTGCAAGGGATTGCGCGGTTGCGTGTCGGGCGGGGGCGTCGTGGCCATGTGCGAGGGGGCTGCGCGCGCATCAAGCCGTGTGCGACTCGACCCATGACGCGCTGCGGCGCCACAGCTCGGCGGCCAGTTGCGAGTCACGCCCCAAGGCGCTCGGTGTGCGGGGCTGGCACTTGTCGTAATACAGGCCGGTCTCGTTGGCGACGGCGTCCGCGGTGGAACAATGCAGCGTCGTCAGCGCGCCTTGCTCGGTCGAGATCATGCCCAGCTTCATCAGCTGCCGGAATGGCCAGGGCACGGCGCGCCAGACGTCCGTGGCCACGACGCCGGGGTGCAGCGCATAGGTGCCCACGCCGCTGCCAGCGAGCCGGCGGCCGAGTTCGGCGCTGAACAGCACATTGGCCAGCTTGGAGTTGCTGTATTCATCGAGTCCGGTGCGGCTGCGCGTGCGCTGGCGCACGGCATCCCAGTCCAGCCCGGTGGCGCGGTAATGGGCCCGGCTGGCCACGGTCACGATGCGCGCCGGCGCCGAGGCCTTGATGCGGTCGAGCAGCAACTGCGTGAACAGGAAGGGGCCCAGGTGGTTGACACCGAAGGCCAGTTCGAAGCCCGATGCGGTCAGGCCGCGCTGGCCGGCCAGCCCGGCGTTGTTGACCAGCAGGTGCAGCGGCAGATCGCGTTCCAGGAAGGTCTGCGCGCAGGTCCGCACCGAGGTGAAGTCGCCCAGGTCCATCTGCAGCGCCTCCACGTGCGGGTTGCCGCTGGACTCGCGAATGCGCTGCAATGCCGCCTGCGAGGTACGCGCATCGCGGCAGGTGATGAACAGGTGGGCGCCCTGGCGTGCCAGTTCGCGAGCGCTGACCAGCCCGATGCCGGTATTGGCTCCGGTGATCAACGCAACACGACCGGACAGTGGCAGGTCCGACGGAGTGGGGGTGGTCATGGCAATGAGGCCGAAGCGGCCGCGCAAGGGTGGACGGGTCCGATGGTACGCGCAGCGCCCCGCCCCTTGCCACCACGGACGGTGTGGTCGTCATGCGCGCCCGCAGGCGGGCGCATCCCGCCTCGGTTTTCAGGTGTAGGTGATCCAGTCGCGGTACGGGGCGTCGTCGAGGTGCGGCACGGTGTTGTAGGTCAGCAGCACATGGCGCTTGGGATTGAACGTGAATTCGGTCACCGCGCTGTTGCGGATCCGCATGTTGAGCTCGATCGTCGTCTCCGGTGCGCAGCCCAGCACCAGTCCCACGGCGGTGGCGATCGGGCCGCCGCTGGAGACCAGCACCACGGTGCCGTCCTGGTGGCGGCGCACGTCGTCGAGCGCCTGCCGGACGCCGGCGCGAAATGCGTCGTACGAGGGCATGCCGCGCGGGCTGACGACACCGTTCATCCATTGCGTCAGGCCGTCGCGCAGCAGCCGGAAGTGGTGGCGGAATTTCTCCGGCGTGTCGGCCTTGCCGAGCGGATGGGGATGTACCGTCTCGATCACTGCCGCACTGTCGTATTCGTTGAGCCCGGGCACGGTCTGCGCCGGCAGTGCGATTCCGGCGCCCTCCCGGATGCCCTCCCAGGTCTGCTGCTGGCGTCGCAGGGTGCCGGTAACGGCGGCGTCGATCCGCACGCCGCGTTGCGCCAGGTACTGGCCCAGCCGCACGCTCTGGCGTCGGCCCAGGTCGCTGAGCTGGTCGTAGTCGTCGGCGCCAAACGAAGCCTGGCCATGGCGTACGAGGTAGAGGGTTCCCATGAGGGGATTGTGCGGACGCCGGCGACGCACCGCAGTCGCGCCAGTGACGTCAGGCCCGGCGCGGCAGGCCTGGCCTGATACCGCGGTGGCCCACGCGAGCGTTCAGGCGGCGTCCGGCCCGCCGGGGATCGGCAGGCTGTCGAAGGCCTTGAACTCCTGCAGCGACACGTTGGTCTGCACCTGCTGCACGCCGGGCAGGCGGTGCAGTTTGCTCAGCAGCAGCGACGAATAACTGTCCAGGTCGGCCGCCACCACCATCAGCAGGAAGTCGGCGGTGCCGGTGACGGCGTGGAACATCACCACTTCGGGAATCGCGTGAACGGCATCGATGAAGACCGTGTTGCGCGCGTCGTTCTGGTGATCGATCGTGATGCTGACGAACGCCACGACGCCGTAACCCAGCTTGCGGCGGTCCAGCCGGGCGCGGTAACCGTCGATCAGGCCCGATTCCTCCAGCCGCCGGATGCGCCGCCAGCACGGTGACTGCGACAAGCCGGTGGCCTGCGCCAGTTCGTTCGTGGTCAGCCGCGCGTTGTCCTGCAGGGCAGAAAGCAGCTGGCGATCGATCGTATCCAGTTCGGTGTGCATAAATGTTCCCAGATGACGATTGTTGGTGAATAAATTATCCACTGAGAAGAAACTGATTGGATTGATACGATCAAGGGCTGAAAATCGCCGCATAACCACTGTCGAAAGCCGACCCTCATGACCACTGCTGCCAGCGCACTCTTCACCCATGTTCCTCCGTATGCCGGAGATCCCATCCTGTCGCTGATGGAAACCTTCCAGGCCGACCCCCGTCCCGAGAAGGTCAGCCTGAGCATTGGCGTCTATTTCGACAATGCCGGCCGACTGCCGATGTTGCCGTCGGTGCGGCGCGCCGAAACGGCGTTGCTGTCGAATATCGGCCCGCGGCCCTACCTGCCGATCGAGGGCATGGCGGCCTACCGCAGCGCCGTGCAGACGCTGTTGCTGGGCGCCGGTCACGAGGCCGTCACCGGTGGCCGCGTGGCCACCCTGCAGACGCTGGGAGGCTCCGGCGCGCTCAAGGTCGGTGCGGATTTCCTGCATCGGTATTACCCGGAGTCGAACGTCTGGGTCAGCGACCCGACCTGGGAGAACCACCATGCGATGTTTGCCGGCGCCGGTTTGAAGGTCGACACCTATCCGTATTACGACCCGGCCACCGGTGGTCTGCGTTTCGACGCCATGCTGGCCAAGCTCAAGACGCTGCCGCGCCACAGCGTGGTGTTGCTGCATGCCTGCTGCCACAACCCGACCGGTGTCGATCTGAGCGACGCCCAGTGGCAGGAGCTGATTCCGGTCCTGCGCGACGGCGCTCTGATTCCCTTCGTCGACATCGCATACCAGGGTTTCGGCGACGGCCTGGTCGAGGACACGTTTGCCTTGCGCGCCATGGCCGACGCCGGCTTGCAGTTCCTGATCGCGAACTCGTTCTCGAAGAACTTCTCGATGTATGGCGAGCGTTGTGGCGGGTTGAGTGTGGTCTGCGCGGACCGCGCGACGACCGAGGCCGTGCTCGGCCAGCTCAAGGCCACGGTGCGCGCCAACTACTCGACTCCGCCCACGCACGGCGCGCGCGTGATCGAGCGCGTACTCAATGATGCGGAACTGTTCGCGTTGTGGAAGGCCGAGACCGCCGAGATGCGCGGGCGCATCCGGGCGATGCGCGAGCAGCTGCATGCGGCGCTGAGCGCGATCTTCCAGGGGCGGCACAACGTCGACTACCTGCTGTCCCAGCGCGGCATGTTCAGCTACACCGGCCTGAGCAGGGCCCAGGTGGCGCAGCTCAGGGACGACCATGCGGTCTACCTGGTGGGTTCGGGCCGCCTGTGCGTCTCGGGGCTGACCACCGACAACGTCGCGCATGTGGCACGCGCCATGGCCGCCGTGATGGAGTGAACATGCAGCAGCCGCCCCGCGGTCCCTCGGCGACCGAACAGATCGTCCAGCAGGAGAAGGCCCAGCTCGACTTCAGCCGCTCCATGAGTTATGGCGACTACCTGCAGCTCGACCAGATCCTGACGGCGCAAAAGCCGCTGTCGCCGGCGCACGACGAAATGCTGTTCATCGTGCAGCACCAGACCAGCGAGTTGTGGATGAAGCTGATGCTGCACGAACTCGGCGGCGCCATGCATTGCGTGGCTAGTGACGAACTCTCCAGCGGCTTCAAGATGCTGGCGAGGGTCTCGCGCATCATGGAGCAGCTGGTGCACGCGTGGGACGTGCTGGCCACGATGACACCGCCGGAATATACGGCGATGCGGCCGTCGCTGGGGCAGTCGAGCGGATTCCAGAGTTACCAGTACCGCTGCATCGAGTTCGCGCTGGGCAACAAGAATGCAGCGATGCTCAAGCCGCATGCGCATCGCCCGGAACTGCTGGCGCTGGTGCAGGCGGCCTACGAGGCGCCCTCGTTGTACGACGAATCGCTGCGCCTGATGGCCCGGCGCGGCCTGCCGATCCCCGACAGCCACCTGCAGCGCGACTGGACCCAGCCCTATGTGGAGAATGAAGCCGTCACCCAGGCCTGGCTGACGGTCTACCGCGATCCCTCGGCGTATTGGGACCTGTATCAGCTGGCCGAGGAACTGGTCGACCTCGAAGACGCCTTCCGGCTCTGGCGTTTCCGCCATGTGACCACGGTCGAACGCATCATCGGTTTCAAGCGCGGCACCGGCGGCACCGGCGGCGTGAGTTACCTGCGCAAGATGCTCGACGTGGTGTTGTTCCCCGAACTCTGGCGCGTGCGCACCGAGTTGTGATGATCGATGCGACAGCGTTCGGCACCGATCGGCCAGTGGCCGAGCGGGAGCGCGCGTATTCGCCGAGTTCGTGTATCGGCGGCGATTACCAGCCCTTTGTACAGGCCTATGCGGACCGGAGCGTGGCTGTGCAGCAACGGCACACGGGACGCTGCGGCCTTGCCTACGGCCCGGCGGCATCCCAGACGCTGGACCTGTTCGTGCCACCGCCCACCCGCGCCGATGCGCCCTTGCCGCCGCTGCTGGTTTTCATCCATGGTGGCTACTGGCAGGAGTTGTCGAAGAACGAATCCCTGTTTGCCGCCGAGGGTTGCCTGGCCGCCGGCGCGGCGTTCGTGGCCATCGACTACACGCTGGCGCCGCATGCAACGGTCGAACAGATGGTGCTCGAGTGCCGCAAGGCGCTGCGCTGGTTGCATGCCCATGCGGCCGAACTCGGATTCGATGGCCGGCGGATCGTCGTGGCCGGCAGCTCGGCCGGCGCCCACCTGAGCGCCATGTGTTGCCTGCGCGGCTGGCCGGGTGACGCCGACCTGCCGCCGGGCTTGCCGGCGGCCGCGGTACTGGTATCGGGCATCTACGAGCTGGCGCCGTTGATCGGTACGTCGATCAACGCGGCGCTGGCATTGACGCCGGAGTCCGCGGCACGGGTGAGCCCGCTGCGTTTCGACCTGGCGGGTGTTCCGCCGGTACTGGTGTGCTGGGGCGACATCGAGACGGACGCGTTCAAGCGCCAGAGCCAGGCCTTTGCCGACGGCATCGAAGTGGCCACCGGAAGGCCCGTGCCACGCTTGGAGGTGCCTGGCCGCAACCATTTCGACGTCATCCTCGACCTGGCGCGAACCGGGTCCGCATTGGGAGACGGGACACTCGGGCTGTTGAACTGACACCGGCAAGGAACCGAACATGAGCCAGACCGCCACCGTGCTTCGCTCCGACATCGTGATCATCGGCGGCGGTGCCGGCGGTCTCGAACTCGCTGCGCGGCTGGGCCGCAAGCTCGGGCGGGAAGCGGTGTTGCTGATCGACCGCGCGGCCATCCATATCTGGAAGCCGACGCTGCACGAGGTGGCCGCGGGCACCATGGATGCCCATGCCGAGGGCCTGTCCTATCCCATCCTGGCGCGGCGCAACCGTTTCAGCTTCGCGCTCGGCGAGATGGTCGGCCTGGACGCGGCGGCGCGGCTGGTCACGCTGGCCGCGATCCGCGACGCCGACGGCGTCGAGCAGGTGCCGCAGCGCCGCGTGGCCTTCGACACCCTGGTGCTGGCCCTGGGCAGCGGTTCGAATTTCTTCGGCACGCCCGGTGCCGAACATGCCCATGTGCTGGAGCAGGCCAGCGACGCCGAGGCCTTTCACCGCACCTTGCTGGCGGCCTTCATGCGCGCCGCCTTTTCGGCCGACAAGCAGATGCGCATGGCCATCGTCGGTGGTGGTGCCACCGGTGTCGAGTTGTCGGCCGAACTGCTCGAAGCCCATGACGAGGTGTTGCAGAGCATCGCGCCCAACCAGCACTTCCGCCTGGACATCGCCCTGGTCGAGGCTGCGCCGCGTATCCTGGCCGGCCTGCCAGAACGAATCTCGCGCCAGGCCGACGCCGCATTGCGGCGCCGTGGCGTGCGCGTGCTGACCGACACCAAGGTGACCGAGATCCATTCGACCGGATTGCGTACCAGCGCGGGTGAACTGCCGGCCGACCTGGTCGTCTGGGCGGCCGGCATCAAAGCCGCACCGGGCAACCGGGACTATGGGCTGGAGGTCAATCGCTCCAACCAGTTCGTCGTGAACGCGAAACTCCAGACCTCGGCCCCGTCCGTCTATGCGATGGGCGATTGCGCGGCCTGTGCCTGGCGCGAGGACGCCCTGGTTCCGGCGCGGGCGCAGGCCGCCCATCAACAGGCCGAATACCTGGCGCGTTCACTCGTGGCCCAACAGGCGGGCGCGGAATACGCACCCGAATTCCGTTACCGCGACTTCGGCTCCCTGGTCTCGCTGGGCGAGAACCGGGGTGTCGGCAACCTGATGGGGGCCTTGTCGGGCCGCAACTTCTTCGTCGACGGGCTGATCGCCAAGTGGATGTACATGTCGTTGCACCTGATGCACCACCGGGCCATCCTCGGGGCCGGTGCGACGGCGGTGCTGGCACTGGCCCGGTTGCTGCAGCGGCGGGTGTCGGGGCGGGTGAAGCTGCACTGAGGCGCGCCATGCGGCATGCCGCACGCCCGCGACCGGCCGGCTTGACCTGCACGGCACGGCTTGCGAACATCGAAGCGCAACCCCGAGGAGACTCCATGACCCCACAAGGCTTCGTCGCCACCCATGCCAGGGACGCCCGTTTCGAACGCGGGCTGCGTTCCTTCTTCGAATACCGCGACCTCGGCATCAAGGAGGCGACGCAAGGCCGGGTGGTCGCGCATGTCATTCGATCCGCCGGCGGCACGGAATTCTCCAGCCAGCCGCATCGGCATGGCACCGAGTTCCAGCTGGTCTACGTGCTCAAGGGATGGATCGAGTTCGAGTACGAAGGGCAGGGCACGATTCGGCTGGAAGCCGGCTCCTGCGTGCACCAGCCGCCGGGCATTCGCCATCGCGAACTCGGCCACAGCGACGACGTCGAATTGCTCGAGATCGTGTTGCCCGCGGACTTCACGACCGAGGAGGTCGCTGCGGTGAACCCCTGACGCCCGCCGGTCTAGAAATCCACCAGGCTCAGGCCCAGGCTGAGCACCGTGCGCTTGCGGTTGTAGTCCAGCAGCGAATCGCCATAACCGCTGAACAGCTGGGTGTGAAAACGCAGCCGGCTCGGCTCGCCGTTGGCGCGGGCCGAGCCGATCGTGCGCAGCCACTCCAGCCGCACCGAGCCGCGTGCCGAACTGCGCAGCGCATGGCGCAGCGTCATCGCCAGCGTGTTGGTCTTGTTGACATACCAGGTCCCGGTCAATTCGGCCCGGCCGATCATGTCGCTGATGTCCGGGTTGTCGTCGTCTTCGTCCTTTTCCGGGACGCGGGCCCAGGCCCGGGCCGTCAAGGCGAAGCGGTCGTCCTTTTCCACGCCGACCATGGCGATGATGCGGTTCCAGCTGCGCGACAGCGGCAGGCTCTGGCCGTTGGACTGGTGGTTCAGCGACAGGCCGGCATAACGCCAGCGCCAGCCGCCCTGGAGCGGCACGTCGGTCGGAAAGATGTAGGTCAGCTCGGGCTCATGGTCGGTGCTGCGGAACGGGCGCGAGATGTCGCCATTGAACAGCTGCCAGTAAGACTGCTGGGTATAACCGAACCACAAGGAGTCGCGGCGCGGCGAGTCGCCTTCGGTCAGCAGGCCGCGCGCGATCTTGGTGCGCACCGACAGCTGGATCCGTGTCTCCGAGGTGCTGTAGTTGACCGGCGTGGTGACCGTGTGACCGGCTGCGGGTGACGATGGCGCCTTGTTGACGCTGTCCGAGCCGATCCACGACAGGCTCAGCGGCCGGTAGCCCCGGATGCCGAACGTGCCGCAATCGCTGGCGGGCTCGAGTTCCCAGAAGCGCGACAGCGGTGACGATTGCGGGTCGGAGCAGGGTCGCTCGGTCAAGTCGTCGTCGATCGCGGTCACCCGCGCGGAATCGGTCGTGCTTGCCTCGGCAATCGGGGTGCCGGCCGGCGGCGCCAGGGCTGGTGGGGCCGCGTCGGCCGCCAATGCCGATGCCGAGGTCTGGCGCGCGGCCCAGCGGTCGAAGCAAGCCAACCGCGCGCTGTTGTCGGACAGCGTGGTGCAGTCGGTCCATGGGCCGGACGCGGGTGCGGCGGACGACTGGGCCCGTGCCGACGCCATGACCAGTGTCGCCGCGCACGCGGTCAGCACGCACATGCGGCGCATCGCGCGGGCGCGTGCCGGGAAATCAAGGGTGATGGATCGGGACAACATGGGCAGGCGCCATCGTCGCGGCGGATGGCGGAGATCGAGTGAAGCGGCGAACCCGTCATTATCCCGGCTGCGCCGCGGCTCGGGCGGTCCGATCGGGTAACACTCGGTAGCGGCTGGCGTCCGCGGAGCCGTCAGCGGGACCCGGCCCGGGTCGGAATGCGCCAGCCCACCACCCATACGCCCAGCAGGCCTGCGAGCACCAGCACGGCCTGCAGCCACGGGCGCCCGTCGAAGGTCCAGACCGATACGGCGACCATCACGGTCATCATCGTCAGTGCAAGGGTCTTGACCCGCCGGGTCAGGCTGCGGTGGTGTTCCCAGTCGCGCAGCATCGGGCCGATCCAGGCGCTTTCGCGCATGCGCCGGTGCAGCCGTGGCGAGGCGCGCGCATAACAGGCGGCGGCCAGCAGGATGAACGGGGTCGTCGGCAGGCCCGGCAGCACCACGCCGACCATGCCGAGGCCGAGTGCGATCGTGCCCGCCAGCCACAACAAGCCGCGCACCGGCCGGCTCAAGGGCCGCGGCTCGGGTGGAACACGCATGGCCGCGGGCACATCGGTCTCGGGTGGCTCGGGAGGGCGCGGTGTCATGGCAGCAGCATGGTAGTGCGTCCCGTGTCGCGGGGTGCCGGCCAGGGCGAAGCCGCCGGGGCGACACTCAGTCTGCGCTGTTGGGCAGGAGCGCGCAAGACGCCTGCGCATGCTCGAGCTGCGTCAGGTACAGCCGCAGGTCGAACTCGATCTGGTGGTAGTCCGGCTCCATGTGGCAACACAGCTGGTAGAAGGCCTTGTCGTGCGCGCGCTCCTTCAGGTGCGCCAGTTCGTGCACGACGATCATGCGCAGGAAGGCCTCGGGCGTGTGGCGGAACAGCGCGGCAATGCGGATCTCGCGCTTGGACTTGAGCCGGCTGCCCTGCACCCGCGAGACGGTCGTGTGGGTGCCCAGGGCATGGGCAACCACCTGCAGCTTGTTGTCGAACGCGACCTTGGACAGCGATGGCGCGCCACGCATGAAGCGGCTCTTGAGCCCGGTCACGTAGTCGTACAAGGCACCGTCGGTGCGGATCGCATGGGCCTGCGGATAACGCCGTTCCAGCATGTTGCCCAGGGTGCCGGCAGCGAGCATCGCACGCGCCTGCTCCCGCAGCGTCTGTGGATAGGCCTGCAGGTATTTCACGCGTCGGCGCCATCGAGCACGCGGGCCACGACGGCGCTGTCGACGTTGCCGCCCGAGATCACCGTGCCCACGACCTGCCCATGCAAGGCGTCGCGTTCCTGCATCGCGGCGGCGAAACCGGCGGCGCCGGCACCTTCGGCCATGTTGTGGGTATCGGCGAACAGGTCGCGCATGGCCTGTGCCACCTGTGCGTCGCTGACCTGCACCACATGGTCGAGTTCGCCCGCCAGCGTATCGACGGCGTCGGGCTCCGCAATCCGGCAGGCCATGCCGTCCGCCAGCACGGCGCTCACCGGCGCCGCGACCACGTGGCCGGCCGCCAGCGAGTCGGCATAGGTGGTTGCGTGGCTGCTGACCACACCGACGATACGCACCGGATGCCGCAAGGCGCGCCTGGCGGCGATGGCGCCGCAGATGCCCGAACCCAGGCCGATCGGCACGTAGATGACGTCCAGCTGCGGCGCCGCGCGCAGGAATTCCCACCAGTAGGTCGCCACGCCGCGCACCAGGTCGACGTGGAAGCTGGGCACCATCAGTGCGCCGCGCTGTTCCGCCAGGCCCAGCGCATGTTCGCGGCTGGCCTGGAAATCGTCGCCGTGTTCGACCAGCTCGGCGCCCAGCGCGCGCATGGCCGCGTTTTTCTCGACCGAGTTGCCGTGCGGGACGACGATGGTGCAGGCCACGCCGTGCGCGCGCGCCGACCAGGCCACGCTCTGGCCGTGGTTGCCGCGGGTGGCGCTGATGACGGCCCGTGGCAGGCGGTCGTGTCGACGCAGCATGTCGAAGAACGTCAGGCCGCCGCGGATCTTGAACGCGCCCACCGGCGCGTGGTTCTCGTGCTTGAGCCAGCAGTGGGTGCCCAGGCGCTGGCTGGACAGATCCCAACGGTATTGCGGCGTCGGTGGCATTGCGCGGTAGACGACCTCGGCGGCCGCTTCGATCTCGGCCAGCGTCGGCAGGACCATGGCTGTCATGATGTGTGTTCCTCGGTTGCGGCCATCGTCCGTGTCGGCGCCTGCGGATGCCGGGCCGGGGCGGTGCGGTTCACAGGCGCACGCTGCCCTGGATACAGGTCGCCGACGAGCCACCGACCCAGACCTGGCCGGTTGCATCCGAGTCGATGTGCACCCGGCCGGCGCGGCCCAGCGCCGCACCCTGGGCTGCGACGTAGCGGCCGGGCATGTGGCCATCGGCAATCAGCCATTGCGCCAGGCTGGCATTGAGGCTGCCGGTGACCGGATCCTCGTTGACGCCCAGGTGCGGCGCGAACGCGCGCACCTCGAGTTGCACGTCGCCGCCATCGGCGCGCGCCGCTGCCACGCCGACCTTGTTTCCGGTTGCGGCGAGCCGGCCGAAGTCGGGCTTGAGCTGCGCTACGGTACTCGCATCGTCCAGCAGCAGGCCCATCCAGGCTGTGCCGTTGTCCAGCAGCTGCGCCGACACGACCTGCGCCGGCCGCAGGCCGAGCGCCGCGGCCACCGAGGCCAGCAGCGGCGCGCGTACCGCGTTGCGCCTGAGTTTCGGTGCGCCGAACGCCAGCCGTTCGGCGTCGCGACGAATCGTCACCAGGCCGACGCCGCATTGCTGCACGACCTGGTCTCGGGCCTGCGGTTTTCCGCCCGCGGCCAGCCAGGCGTGGCAACTCCCCAGGGTCGGATGGCCGGCAAACTGCAGTTCGCCGCCGGGCGTGAAGATGCGCACCCGGTAGTCGGCGCCGGCGTCGGTGGGCGCGAGCAGGAACGTGGTCTCCGACAGATTGGTCCAGCGCGCAAAACCCTGCATGGTGGCGTCGTCCAGGCCATCGGCCTGCAGCACCACGGCCAGCGGGTTGCCGCGGTAGGGCGTCGCAGTGAAGACATCGACTTGTTGAAAAGGGCGCGGGGTCATGGCGGTGGTCATCAGCTGAGTTCCTGGTCGAGCACGCCGCGGCTCGCGGGCCGGGCCTGCAAGGCGGCGTACCAGCGCCGCAGGTGGGGCCGGGGCGGGTGTTCGATTGGCAGTCCGAACCAGCGGTGGATCTCGCAGCCCACCGGAATGTCCGCCATGCAGAAGTCGTCGCCGGCCAGGAAGGCCGACTGCGCCAGGTGGGCGTCGAGCAAATCCAGCAGGGGGGCGGTGCGCGCGGCGGACTGTTCGATCAGCGCGTGCTGGCGCTTGTCGGCGGGCGTTCGGATCAGCTGGATGAACGCATCGAAGCTGGTGCGGTTGATGGTGGTCTGCTGCCAGTCCATCCATTGCTCGGCCAGGAAACGCCGGCGCGTGTCGGCCGGCATCAGGCCACACGCGGGATGGCGGGTGGCCAGGTAACGCACGATGGTGTTGGATTCCCACAGCGTCAGGTCGCCGTCTTGCAGCGTGGGTATCAGTCCGTTCGGGTTGAGCTGGCGGTACGCGGCCGTGTCGACGACGCCGAAGGCCGCGCCGGCATCGATGCGCTCGAACGCGACGCCGGCCTCCTGCGCCGCCCACACCACCTTGCGCACATTGATCGAACTCAGGCGGCCCCAGATCGTGATGGGAGTTTGCATGCGCGTGCTCCGTTCAGGCGGCGACCGGCATCGATTCGTGTATGGCCGCGGCCAGTGCCGCGACCCCGCGTTCGATCTCGGCCACGCTGGGCGTGACGAACGACAGGCGCAGGCTGCGCGGATCGGGATGGTCGGCGAAAAACGCCAGGCCCGGCACGAAGGCCACGCCCTTGTCGACCGCCTTGGCCAGCAGCGCGACCGCGTCCATGCCACGCGGCAGCCGGGCCCACAGGAACATGCCGCCTTCGGGCGTGTTCCAGGTCACGCGGCTGTCCGGATCGTCGTCGTTGCCGAACACCATCTCGCGCGAGAGCGCCGCCAGCATGGCGTCACGCTGCTTCTTGTATTGCGCGCGGATGGTCGGGATGTGGCGTGCCAGGAAACCGTCCTGCATGACCTCGGCGATCATGCGCTGGTTGAAGCTCGGACTGTGCAGGTCGGCGGCCTGCTTGGCTTGCAGCAGCTTGGGGAACACCGCGTCGGGCGCGACCAGGAAGCCGAGCCGCAGGCCCGGCGCCAGCACCTTGGAGAACGAGCCCAGGTAGATGCAGCCCCCGGGGTTGCGTGCGCTCAGCGGCAATGGCGGCGGCTGGTCGAACCACAGGTCGCCGTAGGGGTTGTCCTCGACGATGGGCAGGCCGAGTTCGGCGGCCGCCAACACCAGATCGGCGCGCCGCGCCTCGCTCATCGTGCGGCCGGTCGGGTTCTGGAAGTTGGGCAACACGTACAGGAAACGCGGTGCGCTGCCGTCCCGGCACTTGCGGCGCAGGTCGTCGACCCGCACGCCTTGGGCATCGCTGTCGATGCTGACCACCTCGGGCTCCATCGGCGTGAAGGCCTGCAGTGCGCCCAGGTAGGTCGGGGTTTCGACCAGCACCCGGCTGCCTTCGTCGATCAAGATCTTGGCCACCAGGTCCAGGCCCTGCTGCGAGCCGGTGGTGATCAGCACGTGCGCTGGATCGACGTCCCACGGCAACATGTCGGCCACCATGCGGCGCAGCGGCAGGAAACCTTCGCTGGACGCGTATTGCAGCGCGGCATGGGCGTCGTCGCGCAGCACGGTGGCGCAGGCGCGCGAGAATTCGACGACCGGAAAGGTCTTGGCCGACGGCAGGCCGCCGGCGAAACTGATGATGCCGGGCCTTTCGGTCACCTTGAGGATTTCTCGGATGACCGAGGGATTCATGCGCGCGGCCCGGCGTGCCAGGCTCCAGTGGGTGGGGTTGTCGTGTGCGGTCGAGGTCATGGGCTTGTCTGCGTTGCGGGATGGCTGTGCTCAGGAGCTGGGTTGCGGGATTTTCGCGCCGACCGGCGCCGTGGCGATGGGCATCTTCTTGCCGATGAACACGGTGGTGATGACCGCGATGGCGAAACCCACCGTCATCAGATCCAGCGATTCGCCCAGCAGGGGCACGGAGAACACCATGCTGAGAAACGGCTGCACCAGTTGCACCTGGCTGACCCGTACCGTGCCGCCGAGGGCCAGGCCGCGGTACCAGGCGAAGAAACCGATCCACATCGACACCAGCGCGACGTAGGCAAAACCCATCCAGGCACTGGCGAGCACCGGGACCTCGGGGCGGCTCGCCAGCGTCACCGGCAGCGTCAGCGGCAGGCTGATGACCAGCACCCAGCAGATGACCCGCTCGGCGCCGAGTTGCGGCGTCAGTCGCCCGCCGCTGACATAACCGAAGGCGGCGCTGAGCAAGGCGATCAGCAACAGCAGGTCGGCCCACTGCGCCATGCCGGTGGCGCCCTGTGCGCGCAGCAGCACGAAGGCACCGACCAGGGCCGAACCGGCCACGGCACAGATCCAGAAGCCACCGCTGGGGCGCTGGCGCAGCCACAGGCTGCCGACGACAGCGGTGGCCAACGGCAGGATGCCGGTCACGACGGCTGCATGCACCGATTCGACATGGCGCAGCGCCAGTGCCAGGAACAGCGGAAAACCGACCACCACGCAGCAGGCCGTGAATGCCAGCGCCGGCCACTGGCGACCGCGCGGACGCGGACCGCGCGTGAGCAGCAGGTAGACGACCGACAACAACCCCGCCACGGCGGCGCGGCCAAACGTGACGAAGACCGGCGAGAGCTGGGGGTCGCCGGCCGAGCCGGTGGCCAGCTTGGTCATCGGCAGCGTCACCGCGAACAGCACCACGCCCAGCAGGCCGAGCCACAGGCCACGGGTCTCGTTCGTCATACGGTGAGCATCCACACGGCGGTGACCAGCAGCACCAGCGCCATGGCGCGGTTGAACCACAGCAGCCGGTTGCCCTTGGCCAACACGGAGCGCAGCAGCGAGCCCATCAGCGCATAGCTGAAGTTGCTGGTGAACGCGAAGAACACCATCAGCCCGCAGATGATGGCCAGCCGCTCGCCCGGATTGGTCGATGGCTGGCCGGCCGCCGAGACCACCCAGCCGGCGCTGAGCGTCAGCGCCAGCATCCAGGCCTTGATGTTGAGGAACTGCAGGCCGACGCCATTCCAGAAGCCGATCGTCAACCGGGACGCATCGACCTTGGCCAGTTGCGCACTGCGCGAGAGTTTCCAGGCCAGCCAGACCATGTAGGCCACGCCGAGCAGCTTCACGCTCCAGCGCAGCGCCGGCAGGCTCAGCACCAGCGCGCCCAGGCCCAGGCCGCAGGCCAGCATCAGCAGGGTCCAGCCGGCCGGCACGGCCAGGCAGAACCGCAGTGCCGGGCGCAGGCCGTGGTTGGCGGCCAGCGCCGTCGACAACATGGTGTTGGGGCCGGGCGTGAAACTCACGGCGGTGCAGAACGCCAGCAGGGCAGTCAGTTCGGTGGGGCTCATGCGGCGGATGTGGTGGGGGCGGGATGGGCGTCAAGGCTCTTGGATGGCTTGACTGTATCCGTGAAAACCAGTACACAATCAACACAGTTTTTGACGACTGTTTGTCTGCTGTATTGGTCTTCGTGGCAATACAGCGGCACCACACCGTCCCGGGAGCCCTTGCATGTTGATGAAGACCGCCGGTCAATCGCTGACCGAACAACTCACCGAACGATTCGCCGAGCGCATCCGGACCCGGCTGCTGGCACCGGGTGCGCGGCTGCCCTCGGTGCGCCAATGTGCCCAGCAGCAGGCGGTGAGCCCGGCCACCGTGGTCGCGGCCTACGACCGCTTGTCGGCCATGGGGCTGGTGCAGGCGCGGCGCAACCGCGGCTTCTTCGTGCGCGAAGCGAGCGCCGACACGGCACCGGGTTCGGCCGCGTCGCGCGCGGCGCGCGCGTCGACGGCGGGTCTGTCGCCATTGCCGTCGCGCCGTGCGCCGGTGAACGCGGCCGCACTGATCCGCGGCATGTTCCACACCGTCAGCGACAAGCCGCAGCCGGGCATGGGCGTGTTCCCGTCCGAGTGGCTGGAGGCCGGTTTTCTGTCGGCGGCGGTGCGGCGGCTGACGACCAGCCAGTCCCTGCAGTCGTTCTCGTTGCAATACGGCGAGCCCGCGGGCGACGCCGGACTGCGCCGCGCTCTGGCCACCAAGCTGGCGGGCTGCGACATCCAGGCCGATCCCGAGCAGATCATCACCACGGTGGGCGCCACCCATGCGCTGGACATCGTCAGCCGCACCCTGTTGCGCGCCGGCGACCCGGTGATGGTCGAGGAGCCGGGATGGGCGATCGAGTTCGCCCGGCTCGAGGCGCTGGGCATGCGGGTGCTGCCGGTGCCGCGCGGAGAACATGGCCCCGACCTGCAGGTGATGGCGCGGTATTGCGAACTGCACCAGCCGCGCCTGTTCGTCAGTGTCAGCGTATTGCACAACCCCACCGGTCATTGCCTGCGCCCGGCCGTCGCGCACCGGCTGGTGCAGCTGGCAAACCAGCACCAGTTCCACATCGTCGAGGACGATACCTACAGCCATATCGCCCCCGACGGCGTGACCCGGCTGTGTGCGCTGGACAACCTGCAGCGCACGATCTACGTCAGCGGATTCGCCAAGATCCTGGCGCCGAACTGGCGCGTCGGCTACCTGGCGGCGCCGGCCAACCTGGTCGAGCGGCTGCTCGACACCAAGCTGCTGGCCACGCTGACGACGCCAGCTCTGCTCGAAAAGGCACTGGCCTGGTGTATCGACCAGGGCCAGCTGCGCCGGCATTCCGAACGGATCCGCGCCCGACTGGAGCAGGCCCGCGCGCGCAGCGTGCGGCTGGCGCTGCAGGCCGGCTGCCGCTTCGCGGCCGAACCGGCCGGCTTGTTCGGCTGGGTCGACACCGGAGTCGACACCGATGCGCTGGCCCAGCGCATGCTGGACATGGGTTACCTGCTGGCGCCCGGCGCCTTGTTCCATGCGCGGCGCCAGCCGAGCACGCTGATGCGGATCAACTTCGCGACGACCCAGGATGCGCGCTTCTGGAACGACTTCCAGATTGCCCGTTCTGGTGCCTGAACGCAACACTTGTGCTCCCGGATCGGTCTGCGAGCGCGCAAACGGACGTTCCGGGCAGATGTCGACACTACAATCATTTTGATAGCGGTCACCGGCCGTTGAGGCCCTCAGGCATGCCGCGTTGCGTGAGCGCCTGGCATCACATGGCGGGCCGACCCTTCCGTCTCACCGAGGGCCCGAGCAGGGATGCGTCACCGCAGTTTTCTTGAATATCGCCGATACCGCTACCTCAAGCTGGCGTTGGTTTTGTGCGTGCTGGGCACGGTGGCCTACACCTGGTACCGGCAGACACACTTCAATACCCCCGGCGGCCTGGGGTACGGTGGCACGCTGATGGGTTATGGCCTGGGCACGGTCGGTGCCTTGCTGATCGTCTGGCTGATGTGGCTGGGCATACGCAAGCGCCGCTTCAAGGCTTCGATGACGATGACCCAGGGCTGGTTGTCGGCCCATGTCTACCTGGGCCTGGCCCTGGTGGTCATCGCCACGCTGCACACCGGATTCGAGCTGGGACTGAACCTGCACACACTGGCCTACGTGTTGATGCTCGCGGTGGTGGTCAGCGGCATCTATGGTGTCCTGGTGTTCCTGCGCGAGCCCGAGCGCATGACGCGCAACATGGGCGAAGACAATATCCCGACATTGCTGCTGCAACTGCAGGAAGCCGACCAGCAGGCTGCCCGGCTGGCGCTTCAGCTGCCCGACGAGTTCAACAGCTTGCTGCAGGCGGCAGCCACGCACACACGCTTGCGCGGCAGCCTGCTCCAGCACATGCTGGGGAGCCTGTCGCGCAACTGCCCCACGCAGCGTGCGGTGGAGCGCATGCAGCAGCTCAACCGCCAGCTCAAGGACGAGCAGGCGCAACGCGGACGCGAGGTCCATGCGCTGATGCTGAGCCGACGCACCGCGGTCGAGAAGATCCGCGCCGAACTGCGCTCGCTGGCGCGGCTGCGGCTGTGGCTGCTGGTGCACGTGCCCTTGTCGTTCGCGCTGCTGTTTGCGCTGACCGGTCACATCGTGTCGGTCTTCATCTACTGGTGACGCGCCGATGATCCGCTGCAAACTGGTCGAGACGACCCACCCGGATGACACGCAGATCGGTGCCCGTGTCGGCCGTGCGGTGTCGGGCGAGACCTTGGGGCTGGGGCGTGCGGCCGCCTGCAAGATCTACCTTCCCGATCCGCGCGTGCGGCTCGAACATGCCCAGATCCGGCGCGCGGAGGATGGTCATCTGTATCTGGATGCGACCGGACCGGTAACCGTGGACCAGAAGACCCAGACCAGTGTGCGCCTGGCCGTGGGCCAGCTCATCAGCGTAGGCCCCTACGACTTCATCGTCGAAGCGGTCGACGACGGCGCCGATCGCCCCGATCCCCGGCTGACCTTGTCGTTCGCGCTGCGCGCACAGCCGGTCGAGCCGGGCCTGGGCACGGCCGCGGCGGTCGGCATTACCGGTGGCTGGATCGGCCGGCGTTCGCTGGCCTGGGTGTTCAGCCTGCTGGTGATCGTGCTGGTTGGCTGGCCGGTCTGGCATGCTTTCCAGCCGCCGATGCGGGCGGGCAGTGCGGTTGCCCTGCCGGCACCTGCCGCCATGCCGAGCGACTGGGCCGGACTCCAGCAGCAGGCCCGGCAACTGGTCTCCTCGCACGGACGGCAGCTCGATACCTGGTGGAATCCCGGCGGCCTGTCGTCGGCGCACCAGGGTTTCGCCCAGGACTGCCGCGCCTGCCACGACAAACCCTTCGAGCGGGTACAGGATGCCACGTGCACGACCTGCCACCAGAACACGGGCGAGCACATCCGCGACGTGACGATTGCCCAGCACACCTTCCAGGGCCAGCGTTGCGCGACCTGCCACAAGGAACACCAGGGGCCCGCGGGCATGCGCACCGCCGATGCGATTGGCTGCGTGCAGTGCCACGGCAACGTGCGCGCCTATTCCGCGCTGACGACACTGGACAACGTGTCGGACTTCGCGAAAGACCATCCGCCGTTCCGCCTGTCGATGCGCCAGCGCGACACGCAACCGCCCAAGGTGCTGCGTATCAGCCAGACGCCGGAGTTGCGCAACGCGACAGGCCTGGTGTTTCCACACGACATCCACCTGGCCAAGGCCGGCATCCAGAGTCCGACCGGGCCGGCGGCCAGCGGCGGTCGCGTCGCGCTGGTGTGCGCGAATTGCCATGAGCCTGATGCGGCCGGTGTCCGTTTCGCGCCGGTCACGATGGCGCGGCACTGCCAGTCCTGCCACCGGCTGTCGGTCGACCCGCAGGCTCCCGAGCGCCAGGTGCCGCATGCCAGGCCGGCCGAGGTCTCGGTGGCGGTGCGGGAAATCTATGCCAGCCTCGCGGTGGACCGGTATCCGGTCAGCCTGGTCACGTCCAACACGCTGCTGCAGAGGCCGGCCGGACAGGCACCCGCCAGCCAGCTGACCAGTGCCGGTCGCTGGGTGGCGCAGAGCAGCCGCAGCGCGTTGAACGCCATGTTCCAGCCGCCCCATGGCGTATGCACCACATGCCACGCGGTGCAGCGCGACGCAACGCGTGGTGTCGGCGCGGCCGCGTGGCGAGTCGACACGATCGTGTACACCGAGCACTGGTTGCCGCAATCGCGTTTCTCGCACGCAGACCACGGCAATGCCGCCTGCACGACTTGCCATGGCGCCGAGAACTCGACCAGTGCCGGCGACATCCTGATACCGGATATCGGCTCCTGCCGCAGCTGCCATGCGGGCGCGCAGGCCGACCACGAGAAGGTCGTCAGCCGCTGCGACAGCTGCCATGGTTTTCATCCGAAGAAGGCGCATCCGGTGTTCCAGCGTACGGCCTCGGCCGCGACACCGGCACCCGTGCCGACGGCAGGCAGGACGCCATGACGCGCGAGTCCGGACCGTGGCGCGCCATGCTGGTTGCGGCATTGCTGGTGGCGGCCTGTGGCGGTGGTGGCGGCGACGGCAGCACCCCCCTGGCCGTGCCGATCGACTGCGGCGCAAGCTGCGCCCAGGACATGCTGACCGCACAGGACGTCGAGCAGGTGGTGGCACAGACCGTGGTAGCGGCGCAGGCGCGCGGACGCAGCGTGACCGTGGCGGTGACCGACCGGGTCGGCAACGTGCTGGCGGTCTACGCCATGACGGGCGCGGCGCCGAGCTTTCGTATCGACAGCGGGCGCGGCGTCACCGGCGGACTGGAGCAGGCGGTGTTGCCGAGCCCGCTGGCCGCGATCAGCAAGGCGCTGACCGGAGCCTACCTGTCGAGCGCCGGCAATGCGTTCTCGACCCGTACCGCCAGTCAGATCATCCAGCAGCACTTCAACCCGAACGAGGCCAACCAGTTGTCCGGGCCGCTGTCGGGAGTGCAGTTCTCGCAGCTCTCGTGTTCCGACCTGGTGCGCCGCGATGCCTCGGTGGCTGCCGGCGATGCGACGCTGGGCCCGAAACGCGCGCCGCTGGGCCTGTCGGCCGATCCGGGCGGTCTGCCGTTGTACAAGAACGGCCGTGTCGTCGGCGGCATCGGGGTGATGGCCGATGGCATTTACGGCCTGGACCTGGACGTTACCGACGTCGACGACGACGTCGATGAAATCCTTGCGTTGGCCGGCAGCCTGGGTTACGAGGCTCCGGTCGACGTACGGGCCAGTCGCATCACGCTCGACGGGCGGTCGGTGCGGTATGTCGATGCCGGCCAGACCGGCGTGGCCACGGCGTCGCTGGCCGGGTTGCCAGGAGCACTGGTGCCGGTGGCCGGATATTTCCCGGGTGTGTTGCGCGCCGGCGTCGCCTATGGCACGCCGGCCTCCGGCGTGCGCCGCGACACGGGCCCGTTCGCCGCGCTTGGCGGCTACGTGCTGGTGGACGGCGCCGACAGCAACGTCTATCCGGTGCGTGCGTCGACCGACGGTGGCATGAGCGCGGCCGAGGTGCAGCAGATCCTGGTCTCGGCGCTGGCGCTGGCCAACCGCACCCGGGCACAGATCCGCAGGCCGCTGGGTCAGCCGGCGCAGGTCAGCATCAGCGTGGTGGATACGAACGGCGCGGTGCTCGGCCTGTTGCGCGGCCCGGACGCGCCGCTGTTCGGAACGGACGTGGCGCTGCAGAAGGCACGTAGCGCATCCTTTCTGTCGCATCCGTCGGCCGGCGCCGAATTGCTGGCGCTGGGCGGAGCCATTGCGCCCTATGTGACCGCGACCCGCAACTTCTTCGGTGATCCGACCAGCCTGTCCAACGGCGTGGCATTCAGTGCCAAGGCGATCGGCAACATCGCGCGGCCGTTTTTTCCCGACGGCATCGTCGGCAGCGCGAACGGGCCCCTGGCGCCACCGATCGCCAGCTGGAGCCCGTTTGCCACCGGCTTGCAGCTCGACCTGAGCAGCGGCGCCATCGTCGATGCGATCGTCAGTCCGATTGCCGCTGCTCCTGCCGCCGGCTGCACCGGCTTGCCGCGGCTGCGCAACGGATTGCAGATATTTTCTGGCAGCGTGCCGATCTACCGCACCGTGGCCGGCGTCACCCAACTGGTGGGCGGGATCGGGGTATCCGGCGACGGCACCGACCAGGACGACATGATCGCCTTCCTGGGGCTGGCACAGGCAGGGACCACGCTGGGCACCGGTATCGGCCATGCGCCGGCGGCCTTGCGCGCAGACGCCATCGTGCTCCCGGGTGGACGGCTGCGTTACGTGCAGTGTCCGGTCGCACCGTTCAACGACAGCAACGCCCAGAACGTATGCGCCGGCCTGTGACGATCACCGCCGCGGCAACGAAGGCGTGCCGAATGGCCTGGCGTCTGCCACGTCTGCTGGGGGCGGTGCTGGTCCTGGCCGCGACGACCGGGGCCGGAGCGCAGACGGGGTTTCGTGCGCCGGGTGACGATGGCGGCGTCGAGTTGCGCCGGCCGCAAGGCGAGCCACTGGTCTACCCGTTGCCCCCGATCGACCCGAACCAGGTCAGTCCACCCACGCGGGCCGATCCGCGCATCAGCCTGCCGGTGCCCGACCGCTGGCGCATCATGGAAAGCCTGGGCCAGACGGATCGCTGGTGGGACCCGTACAACATCAACACCATCAAGGGCGACAAGCCGTTCGAGTCCTTTGCGGCCTGGGGCCCGGACTGGTTCCTGAACCTTGGCGCGATCTCCGACACCTTGATGGAGTGGCGCGCGGTGCCGACGCCGGTGGGGGCGCAGCTGGGCCGCAGCGCCGGCGCCAACAATGTGCTTGCGGGCGACACGCAGCGCGTGACGGCACAGACCGTGATCCTGACGGCATCCATCGTCAAGGGCAACACCACCTTCAAGCCACCGGACTACGAATTCAAGCTCGTCGGCGCCTTCAATGTCAATCACGCCCGGGTGTCGGCATTGCGGGCCCTGCGCATCGATCCGCAGCGCGGTTCGTCGCGCACCGACCGCCATTTCGGCCTGCAGGAGGCGTTTGTCGACGTGCATCTGCGCAACGTGTCGGACCAGTACGATTTCGACTCCTTGCGCGTCGGCATCCAGCCCATCATCTCGGACTTTCGCGGCTTCATCTTCAACGACACGCCGCTGGCGGTGCGCTTGTTCGGAACCCGTGACAACAACCGCTGGCAATACAACCTGGCCGCGTTCCAGCGCTTCGAGAAGGACACCAACTCCGGCCTGAACGATGTGTTCACCCGTCTGCGCTCGGACTACACGCTGATGGCCAATGCCTACCGTCAGGACTGGCCGGTGCTGGGCCATACGACACAGGCCACGGTTCTCTACAACATCAACCGCGAAGGTAACCAGGGGCCGTATTACGACAACAACGGTTTCATTGCGCGTCCGGCGGTGATTGGCGACGGGCGCCGGCGCAATTACGAGGTGGCGTATCTGGGGCTGAACGGCGACGGACATTTCGGGCGCTGGAACCTGACCTCGTCTGCCTATCTCGCGATGGGCAGTGCCAGCTACGACCCGATTGCACAACGCAGCCAGAAGATCCGGGCCGGTTTCGGCGCAGCCGAGTTGTCGCGCGATTTCGACTGGATCCGGGTACGCGGAACGGCGCTGGTCGCCAGCGCAGACCGCGACCCGTTCGACGGGCAGGCCAACGGCTTCGATGCCATTTTCGAGAACCCGCAGATTGCCGGCGCCGATACGAGTTACTGGATCCGCCAGGCGGTGCCGCTGGTCGGCGGTGGTGGCCTGGCCTTGTCCGGGCGCAACGGCGTGCTGGGATCGTTGCGGACCTCCAAGGAGCAGGGCCAGTCGAACTTCGTCAACCCGGGGCTGCGGCTGATCGGCATCGGTGCCGACATCGACCTGGCGCCGCAGTGGCGGCTGATCGGCAATCTGAACTGGTTGTCGTTCGGCAACACCAGCGTGTTGCAGGTGCTGCGCAACCAGGGCGGCATCTCGCGCGACATCGGCATCGACATGTCGCTGGCATTGCAATACCGTCCCTTCATGTCCCAGAACGTCATCTTCAATTTCTCCATGGCCTGGCTGCAGCCGGGTGATGGTTATCGCCAGCTGTTCGCGTCGGACAAGCGCCCGTATTCGGTGCTGGCAAACCTGTTGCTGGTGTTCTAGATGAAATGCTGCATCAATGACGCCCGGATGTCGTCGGCGAATTCCCGTGGCCATTGGCGCGCGTCGCGGCAGGTGGGACCCGGCACAGGCCCATGGTGGGGCGGTCGGGCGCTGAACGCGCCGACTGCCCTGCGGTGCTCACGGGTGGGGCGCATCGCGCAACTCACTGCGTTCGCTTCGCTCTCTCCGTTCAGACAAGCGCGATGAGAATGATGACGAAGCGCGCTGCGCGCGCCGCCCCACCCGCTGCGCTCCTCGGCGCCCCACCATGGGCCTGTGCCGGGTCCCACCTGCCGCGACGCTGGGTTTGTGGTGTTCGGTACTCTGTTGTCCTGGGTCGGGGACCGGCTCCCGGCGCCACGCGCTCCAGTGACCTGGCTGCGAAGGCCTGCGCGGTTTCCCCGCAGGCCTTCGCAGCCCGCGCGCTACAGCACAGCCTGCGCTCGACGCGATGGAACTGACATGATGCACTCCAGCTGGCGAAGGTTCTTGTTGACGACGTCCACGCTCGTGGCCGGCGCCTTGATGGCCGCGGTGTTGCTCGACACCGCACATTCCGAATCCGCCACACCGGCCGGGCCGACGGCGGCCGTGGCCAGCGCGCCCCCGGCACCCGCACGCCAGAGCGAAGCCGATGCGCTGGCCAAGTCGGCCGGCTGCGAAAGTTGCCATCGGTACGACACGGCAACCCATGCGGCGACACCGGACCATCGCAGCATGCATGCCAATCCCGGTGTCGTACTCGGCTGCACCGACTGCCATGGCGGCAACGCCCGGGTGCAGCGGCCGGCGGCCGCGCAACGCGCGGACAAGACCTATACCGACGCGATGCGGCTGGCCCACGTGTTGCCGCGTTTCCCGCAAAAGTGGTCGTATCCGGCGTCGCGCAACCCGCCGGGCACCTACACCCAGCTGAACAAGGAAAGCCCGCAGTTCATCCGGTTCATGAACCCCGGCGACCTGCGCGTGGCGCGCGAGGCCTGCGGGGCCTGCCACCTGCCGATCATCCAGGCCAGCGAACGCAGCCTCATGTCCACCAGCGCGATGTTGTGGGGCGGCGCAGCCTACAACAATGGCATCCTGCCGTACAAGCGCTACATCCTGGGCGAGTCGTACACGGCGCGGAGTGAACCGGCGACAATCCGGAACCCGGTGCCGGTGAATCCGCAGATGGCGGCGATGGGCATCCTGGACAGCCTGGCGCCGCTGCCGGCCTGGGAGACGGTGCCGCCGGCCGATGTGTTCCGGGTGTTCGAGCGCGGCGGCAAGGTCATCAATTCCATCTTCCCGGAGATCGGCTTGCCGAATGTGACCGGGCTGATCCAGCGGCTCGACGAACCGGGGAGGCCCGACATCCGCCAGTCCAACCGCGGGCCCGGCACGGGCAGCCGGATCGCGGTGCCGCTGATCAACATCACCAAGACCCGGCTGAACGATCCGCACTTGTGGTTCCTGGGGACGAACGAGCAGCCAGGCGACTACCGGTCGTCGGGTTGCACCGCCTGCCACACGCCGTATGCGAACGACCGGGATCCGAAACATTCCGGGCCGTACGCAAACAACGGCCATGAGGGCCGGTCGGCGACGACCGACCCGACCATTCCGAAGGACCGCTCCGGCCATCCGATCAGCCACCAGTTCACGCGCGCGATCCCGTCATCGCAATGCATGGTCTGCCACATGCACCAGCCCAACATTTTTGTGAACTCGTTCTACGGCACGACGATGTGGGACTACGAGTCCGATGCGCCGTTCATGTGGCCGAAGAAACAGAAATATCCGACGGCCGAGGAGTCGCGACGCATCCTGGACCGCAACCCGGAAGAGGCCGCGACGCGCGGCTTGTGGGGTGATCCGGAATTCTCGAAGAAGGTGTCCGAGCTGAACCCGCAGCTCAAGGACGGGCAGTTCGCCGACTACCACGGCCATGGCTGGAACTTCCGCCAGATATTCAAGCGCGACCGCAAGGGCACGCTGGTGGACAAGCACAACCAGCCGGTATCGGACGACGATCCGGACAAGTTCAAGAAGGCGGTGCACCTGAGTTCGGTGCACATGGACGTGGGCATGCAGTGCGTGGACTGCCACTTTGCGCAGGACAGCCACGGCAATGGCCACATTTATGGCGAGGTCGCGGCAGCGATCGAGATCGACTGCAAGGATTGCCACGGCACGGCGTCGAAGTACCCCAGCCTGTTCACGTCCGGCCCGGCGGCCCGACCCGGTGGCATGGACATGCAGCTGTTGCGCACGCAAGATGGGCGGCGCCGGTTCGAATGGCGAGGTGACAAGCTGTTCCAGCGCTCGGCGATCGACCCGAAGCTGGAGTGGGAGATGTCGCTGGTCAAGGACACGGTGACCGCCACGCATCCGAACTACAACGAGAAGGCGGCGCGCGCCAAGCTGATGCTGGCCGGCCGCGCGGGGCAGGACGGAACCTGGGGCACGGCTGGTGCCGGGCAGAGCTACGCCCACGACGACGAGAAGGTCGCGTGTTACACCTGTCACCTGTCATGGACGACGAGCTGCGCGGGCTGCCACCTGCCGATCCAGGCCAACGCCAAGACTGAACGCAAGCACTACGAAGGCGGCGAGACGCGCAACTACGCCAGCTACAACCCGCAGGTCGCGCGCGACGACATGTTCCAGCTTGGCAAGAGCGGTCCGGTCAAGGGCGCCAGGGTCACGCCGGTGCGATCGAGCTCGGCGCTGGTGTTGTCGTCGACCAATGCCAACCGCGAGCGCATCTACATCCAGCAGCCGCCGATCGCGGCCAGCGGTTTTTCGTCGCAGGCGTTCGCGCCGCACTACCCGCACACCGAGCGCAAGACCGAGACCAAGACCTGTTCCGACTGCCATCTGAACCAGGCCAACGACAACAACGCCATCATGGCGCAGCTGCTGCTGCAGGGCACGAACTTCGTCAATTTCGTCGGCTTCAAGGCCTGGCTCGGCGAATCCAGCCACATCGAGGCGATCCAGGTCACGGAGTGGGAGGAGCCGCAGGCGGTGATCGGCAGCTACCTGCACAAATATGCCTACCCGGACTGGTACCGGAACCATCTGGATGCCAAGGCCCGGTTGCAGATTGCGCACGATCATGGGACCCGGGGAGCGGCGCGATGCGTGCAGATCCGCGGTGAATACCTGTTCGTGGCCGAGGGTGCGGGTGGCATGCGGGTCTACGACGTGGCCAGCATCGCCAACAAGGGTGTCTCGCAGCCCATCATCAGCGCGCCCTTTTCGCCGCTGGGCCACGACACGCATGTCGCATCCGGCAATGCCACCTGCGTCGCGCTGCCGACCAACCAGCCGATCGCGCCCGCGCGCAACACCGGCACTCTGATGCGGGTGACGAACCAGGAGCAGGCGTTTCATCCGATCTACCACTACGCCTTCGTCTCCGACAGCCATGAAGGCCTGATCGTCGTCAACGTCGACACGCTGGCCGATGGAGAGCCGCGCAACAACTTCCTCAAGCGTGCCGCCACCTGGAACGGTGACGCTGCCAGCAAGGGGGTGCTTGATGGTGCGCGCCACATCACGGTCGGTGGCCACTACCTGTACATCACGGCCCGCGCGGGCCTGGTCGTGATCGACGTCGATGATCCGCTCCAGCCGCGCTGGGTGGCCACGGTGCCGCTGCGCGACGCACGCGCGAGCGCGCTGCAGTTCCGGTACTTGTGGGTCACGACAGCAGACGGGCTGGAAGTGGTCGACGTGACCTTGCCGGAGCATCCGCACCGGGTGGCCGACGCACGGGTGCCCTTGCGTGATGCACGCAAGGTGTATGTCGCGCGCACCTACGCCTACGTGGCCGCCGGTGCCGAAGGCCTGGTCGTGGTGGATGTTGAACGCCCGACCCGGCCGCGCGTCGAGACCCGGGTGCAGCAGGGCATGACCGACTGGTCCACCCTGTCCGACAGCCAGGACGTGGTGGTGGGTTCGACCAACGCGTCGTTGTTTGCCTATGTGGCCGACGGTGTCAATGGCCTGAAGGTGGTGCAGCTCACGGCGCCGGACACGCAACCGAAGTTCTATGGTTTTTCGCCGGTGCCCCGGCCGCAGGTGATCGCCTGGCGCCAGACACGGTCACCCGCGCTGTCGCTTTCCAAGGGCCTGGACCGCGACCGGGCGGTGGACGAGACCGGCGGTCAGATTGCGGTGTTTGGCCGCATTGGCTCGCGTCCGTTCAACCTGGACGAGATGCACAAGCTGTATTTGCGCCAGGATGGCACGGTGTGGACGGTGACCGATACGCCCGGCACCTCGTATGCCCATGCAGGCGCCGCGCCGCCGCCGACGGCGCCTCGGCCCGGCCAGGTCGGGATGGAAGTGAAAAAGGTGCGTCCATGACGAAAGGAGGAGACCTGTTCTCCGGCCTGGCCTGCTGCGCCATGCGGCGGCTGTGCACGGAAGGGGCGCGCAAGCCTGCAGGGCGCCAATTGGCGCGGGGCTGGCATGGCCTTGTGGCTGCCGTCGTGTTGTGGGCCGGCACAGTACTGGCCCAGGCCTTGCCCGACCAGGCGCCAGCGCAGTCGCTGGGCGTCGTGACCTGTGTCAGTTCCCTGTGCCACGGATCGATCGCCGGCTGGGATGGCTCGCCAGTGCTGCAGAACGAATACATCGTCTGGTCCCGGCTGGACAAACACGCGCGGGCCTATGCGCTGCTGCTGAACGAGAAGTCCCGCGCCATTGCCTCCAGGCTGAACCTGCCCGAGCCGGCCCATCGGTCGCGTGTGTGCCTGGACTGCCATGCCCACCATCCGGCCGAATCGACACCCCGGCCTGCACCCGCGCATTCCGTGGCCGACGGCATCGGTTGCGAGGGTTGCCACGGCCCGGCCCAGCGCTGGATCGCGCCGCATACCGCGCCGGGCGCAACCCATGCCGGCAATATCCGCAACGGCCTGTATCCCGTGGATCAGC
The DNA here is from genome assembly GCA_027214345.1 of Comamonadaceae bacterium G21597-S1. GTDB lineage: Bacteria > Pseudomonadota > Gammaproteobacteria > Burkholderiales > Burkholderiaceae_C > CAISIP01. Next base: position 16,513 of record JAPWHR010000019.1, on the reverse strand, counting down.
CGATGGCGCGCGCCCGGTTGTGCCTGTCCTGCCATTTCGGATCGACCGACAAATACGTCAGCCACCGCATCATGGCCGCGGGGCATCCACGCATGAGTTTCGAGATGGAGACCTTCACCCATCTGCAGCCGGCACACTTCAAGATCGATGCCGACTACATCCGGCGCAAGGGCAACATCGACGGCGTGCGTATCTGGGCCATCGGCCAGGCGATGGCCGTTGGCACGCAGATCGACATCCTGCTCGATCCCCGGCGCGGGCGCGACGGTGCGTTCCCGGAGCTGACGCTGTTCGACTGCCACGCTTGCCACCATCCGATGGCGGACACGCGCTGGAAGCCGCATACCGCGTTCGGCAGGAGTGTCAGTCCGGGCCTGGTGCGGCTCAACGATTCGGGCATGCTGATGGTGCGGCTGATGTTGCGCCAGATCGACCCGGCTGCGGGCGAGCGATTCACGCAAGCGGTGTTGCAGCTCAACCAGGCGGTGGCGGGCAACGGCGACCTGCGCGCTCGCGCGCTGGCACTCAAGGCACTGGCCGAAGATGCCGCGCGTCGGCTGGCAGCGGGCGGCATCAGCCACGAGAACCTGCGCGCCATGGCACTGGCGCTGGTCGACGACGGCCTGGCCGGAGCCTACCCGGACTATGCCGGCGCCGAACAGGCTGCAATGGCGCTGGGCAGCATCGTGAATACCTTGCACAAGCTAGGCCGGCTCAAGTCCGCGGCAGACCTGAACCAGGGGCTCGCACAGATCCGCGCCGTGCTGCAATACGACGAGGCCTACAAACCGGCCGACTTCCAGGACCGATTGCGCCGCTTCCGGCTGCTGCTCGCCAGTCCGCTGGCCACACACTGAGGCGGAATGAACATGTTCGAGCGCTACGCCGTTGCCATTATCGGATCGGGTCCGGCCGGACTGTCCGCAGCAGCCCATGCCGCCCGCCTCGGACTGCGGCATATCCTGCTCGAGGCCCAGCCCCACTTGTCGGACACGATCTACAAGTACCAGAAGGGCAAGCACGTGATGGCCGAGCCCGGTTTCCTGGAGTTGCGCAGCCCGCTGCATTTCGAGGCCGGCACGCGCGAGAGCATCCTGAACCGGTTCGACGACGAGATCGTTGCATGTGGCACGCTGATCCAGAACAACGCCCGGGTCACGGCCATCAGTGGTGAAAAGGGCCGGTTCTGGATTGCGCTGGAAACCGGCGAACTCATCGGCGCCGAGCAGATCGTGCTGGGCATCGGCATGCAGGGCAATCTGCGCACGCTGGGTGTGCCGGGCGAGAATCTTCCCGGCGTGCAATACCAGCTCGACGATCCGCGTGCCTATGGCGGCGAGACCATCATCGTCGTGGGAGCGGGCGACGCGGCGATCGAGAATGCGCTGGCGCTGGCCGAGAACGACAACCGCGTCATCCTGCTCAACCGCAATGCCGAGTTCAGTCGCTGCAAGGACGGCAACCTGAGTGCGGTCCAGGCAGCGATCCGTGAAGCCCGACTGGCGTGTCGCTACAGCACCAGCATCGACCATCTCGATGTGGCCGAGCAGGTCATCACATCCCGGCCTGCCGACCTCAACGCAACGATGATGGTGCAGGCGGTGGATCTGTCCAAGAGGCAACGCGGCAAGGCCGCGCCGCCGGGACTGTCGGTGGTGCTGAACACCCCGCAGGGCGAGGAGATCATCGAGTGCCATCGCGTCATTGCGCGACTCGGTGCCATACCACCGCGCAAGCTGGTCGAGAGTTTCGGTATCCGCTTCGGCAGCAAGGATGTAACGGCCCTGCCACAGCTCTCGCCGACCTACGAGTCGACCGTGCCTGGCATCTATGTGGTCGGTGCCCTGGGCGGATATCCGCTGATCAAGCAGGCCATGAACCAGGGCTACGAGGCGATCGAATCGATCTGCGGGCGCATCGTGGTGCCGGCCGACCAGCCGCTGCTGGAGCAGAAGTTTGCCGCGGTGCTCAAGGCCCATCCGGAACTCGGCGACGTCGATGCGGTGCTGGCCATGGTCGGCACCAGCATGCCCTGGCTGCAGTCGCTGAGCGCCCTGCAGTTGCGCGAACTGATGCTCGAGAGCGAAATCCGGCTGCCCAAGGCCGGCGAGGTGATCTTCCGGCGCAACGACTATTCCAATTCATTTTTCAGCATCGTGCGTGGGCGGGTCCGGGTCAAGGGATCCGACACCGATCCCGAGGCCAAGGCGATCGTGCTCGGTGCGGGCAACTTCTTCGGCGAGATGGGGCTGATCTCGGGCCGGCGCCGTTCGGCCAAGGTTCGCGCCGCCGAGGCCTGCATCCTGGTCGAGACGCCGAGCCGCAGCATGCTCAAGTTGCTGGCGTCGGTCGACGCGGTGCGACGCGAACTCGACGAGGTCGCGCTGCGCCGGGCCGTGCGCAAGTACGTCGCCTCCGACGTCAGCGAGGAGCAGCTCAGCGCGCTGATCGAAGGTTCCCAGATCCGCAAATACAAGGCCGGCGACGCCTTGTTCAGTGAAGGCGACAAACCCGACGGCCTGTACCTGATCCGCAAGGGATCGGTGATGGTCTCGCGCACGATCGGCGGGCGCGAGGTGGTGTTGTCGTACGTGTCGGCCGGCAACTATGTCGGCGAGATGGCTTTGATGCTCAATGCGCCGCGTTCGGCCACGGTGCGTGCCGCGGTGCCGGCCGAGGCCATCGTGCTCGAAGCGCGCAAGGTCACCGACGTGCTGGCCGTCAACACCGGCATGCGCAGCGATCTCGACCAGAAATACCTGGCGCGGCTGCAGGCCAACGAGAGCATGGAGGCCAACCAGCGTTCGGGCAACCTGATCTCCTTCCTGTTGCAGCAGGGCGTGGGCGAGGCCACCGACGTGCTGCTGATCGACGAGTCCCTGTGCATCCGCTGCGACCATTGCGAGAAGGCGTGTGCCGACACGCATTTCGGCACTTCGCGACTGGACCGCGAAGCCGGTCCGACCTTCGACAACCTGCACGTGCCCACCTCGTGCCGCCACTGCGAGCACCCGCACTGCATGAAGGACTGCCCGCCGGACGCCATTCACCGCTCACCCAGTGGCGAGGTCTTCATTACCGATGCCTGCATCGGCTGTGGCAACTGCGAGAAGAACTGCCCGTATGGCGTGATCCAGATGGCGCCGCTGGCCGGCAAGCGCGGCATCAACAGCTTGTGGGCCTGGTTGCTGACCGGGCTCGGGCACGAGCCGGGCACGCGTGCGCCGAGGACACCGGTCGGCGGCAAGGACGCCTTGTCCAGCACGGTCAAGAAAGCCGTCAAGTGCGACATGTGCAAGGACATCTCGTCGGGCCCGGCGTGCGTGCGGGCCTGTCCGACCGGCGCCGCGCTGCGCATCAGCCCGGAGAAGTTCCTGGATTACGCCGGCGGCCCGTCCTGAAGTCTCCGCACGCGCGGGTCGCCGTGGCGGAGCGCCATCCTGCGTATGGTGGATAGCCGCGCACGCAATGGCAGGCTAGCCTGTTGGGCCCAGGACGATGCGTCCCTGGCAACCCGGGGGGTTCACAGGTGACCGATTCCGACTTGATCACGCATGCGGCCGCCATGCTGGCGGCCGACGTTGCGGGTTATTCGCGACTGATGTCGCAGGACGCGCGCGCCACCGTGGCCGCGCTGGACGAAGCCCGTGCACTGTTCCGGTCCCACATTCAATCCTGCGGCGGCAGGGTCATCGACATGACGGGCGATTCGGTGCTGGCCATGTTCGACAACGCACGGGCTGCCGTTGCGGCGGCCACCGCCGTGCAGCGCGAAATGCATGGCCTGCGCGCCGGCGAATCCGATGCGCGGCGCATGCGTTTCCGGATTGGCGTGCATGCTGGCGATGTGATCGAAAAGCCGGACGGCACCGTCTATGGCGATGTCGTCAACATTGCGGCCCGGATGCAGACCTACGCCCCGTCCGGCGCCCTGGTCGTGTCGCAGGCCGTGGCGCAGACGCTGGACGACGACCCCGACACCGACTCCGTCGATATGGGCGACCTCTATCTGCACAACATCGCACACCCGGTGCGCATGGTCTGCCTGCACGTGGTGCGCACCGATACCCGGTTGCAGCCGGGACAAGTGCCGCCGGGCGACGATGCGCGGCCGTCGATCGCGGTGTTGCCGTTTCGCAAGAACATGGCGCACGCCACCGAGGCCTATTTTGCCGACGGCATCGTGGACGACATCATCCACCTGCTGGCGGGGTTCAAGGAGTTGTTCGTCATTGCCCGGGGCTCCACCATCGGCCTGGGTGGCGACGACATGGACGAGCGCCAGGTGGCGCGTGCGCTGGGCGTGCGTTACCTGCTGCACGGCAGCGTGTTGCGCAGTGGCGGGCGCCTGCGGGTGCTGGCCGAATTGTCGGAGCCCGAGACCGGGGCCATCCTGCGCGCCTACCGGCATGAAGGCAAGCTGGCCGAGTTGTTCGAACTGCAGGATCACATCGCGCTGGACGTGGTGCGCGCCATCGCTCCGCAGGTGCAGGCCCGCGAACTGATGCGTGCGCTACGCAAACATCCGCAGAACATGACAGCCTACGACCTGATGCTGCAGGGCATCGACCAGATGTTTCGCATCAGTTCGACCTCGGCCGCCCATGCGCGTGGCCTGCTGCAGCAGGCGATGGTGCTCGATCCTTATTACGCCACGGCTTATTCGTATGCGGCCTACTGGCATGTCTTTCGTTTTGGCGAGGGCTGGTCCACGGACCCGATTGCCGATACCCAGGAGGCATCGCGTCTGGCCGAGGCGGCGATCGGGCTCAACCCCGACGACCCGCAGGGCCTGGCCATCTATGGCCACGTGCAGTCCTTTCTGCGCCACGATTTCGACAAGGCCATGATCTTCCTGGACCGTGCCATCGAGGCCGGACCGAGTTCGGCGCTGGCGCACACGATGAGCAGCGCCACTTGCGGCTACCTGGGTCTGGCAGACCTGGCGGTCGAGCGTGGCCGCCAGGGTTTGCGCTTGTCGCCGATCGACGCGCATCGCTTCTGGCACGAGGGCGTGCTGGCGCAGGCGCACTACCTGCGAGGTGACTTTGCCGAGGCCATTGCGTTTGCACGCATGGCTGTCGGCCGCAACGATGGCATTGCCTTTGCGCTGCGCTGCCTGGCGGCCAGCCTGGCGGCCGTCGAGCAGATGGACGAGGCCCGAGGAGTTGCGCAGCAGCTGCTGCGCGTGCAACCGACGTTCCGGCTGGCCGCATACCGGCCGCGATGCCCCTTCACGGGCGTGGTGCTCGAAACCTGGATCGACCGGCTGCGTCAGGCCGGATTGCCTGATTGACTGACGTCAGCGCCAATCAACCACCACAGAGGAGAAGCCGCCATGGGGGCCAATACTGCCAATACGGCGAATACCGCCAACACCGCGAACACGGCCAATACGGCCAATACGGCCAATAGTGGCAATGCGGGCGCCACGAGTTTTGTCGTGGCCGATCGGATCGATCTGCCGTTCGTCAAGGACTTCGAGGTCGAACAGGCCCGTGTGGGCTGGCTGGCCACCAGTCCGCCAACCGTGTGCCCGCCCATTGGGCCTCCTCATTTCCAGGACAGCAAGGTCGACCCGTTCTTTGCCGGCTGGCAGGTGCTGGCGGAATTCGCGTCGACGAACTGGGCGGCGCAGTCGCCCGTTGCCGATGGCGGTCCGCATGTGCCCACCGGGGCTGGCACCATCACCAAGTCGCTTGTGGGCGGCGATGCGCTCCTGGTCGAGGTCACGTTCCCGAGTGCGGGCGGCCCGGCAACCTTCACGACCTGGGAGGTGCCGCCTGGCGGCGCCCGCAAGGCGTCGGACTGGGAGTTCGATCGCCTGTTGCGCGCCTACCTCGACGAACGGCCCGACGCCATGGGCGAAATCGTGTCGCAGAGCAATGAGTTCCTGAGTTATTTCATGAACCTGTTGTCGATGGGGCCGGTCTCGCATCCGGCCACCACCAAGGTGATGCAGGCGGCCAGCCTGATGGCGCTGTTCGCCAGCCAGTACTGGAAGAACAAATACAAGCGCGTGCGCCCGGCGCAGCTGTTTCCGGGGCTGATGCCGCCGATCGCGACACCGGGCCACGCATCGTTTCCGAGCGGGCATGCGGCCCAGTCCCAACTGGTCTACCGGTGCCTGTTGTCGCTGTTGCCGACGACGCCAATTGGCGGGGGCAGCCAGTCCGTGGCCAGCATGTTCACGGTGGCCGGCGAACGACTGGCGCGCCGTATCGCGCGCAACCGGGAAATCGCCGGCCTGCATTACGCCAGCGATTCGATCGCCGGCCGGATACTGGCGCACAAGATCTACGACCAGATACTGACGCCGGCGCTGGCCGAGCCCGCCGACGCGTCGCCGATGAAGATCTACCGGGCATTGATCGGCCTGGCACGGCAGGAGTGGACATGAGTTGCGACCTGGGCGGGCCTGGCCGTTGCATGGGCTGCGTCAATCCCGACATGCCACCGCAGCCGACACCGGCGACACCGTCGGATACGCTGTTCCTGGAACAGGCACAGCGACGTCGCTACTGGCTGCCCGATCCGCCAGGCGCCGGGTTTCCGACACTGCAGGACTTCTGGGACCGCCTGCGCAGCGGCATCACCGAATACCGTCGCGCCACCACCATCACCGGCCCCGACCCGACCGGCGCGCCCATCCCCGCGACGGTGCGTTCGGCCGCCGATCTGAACGACAAGCCCATCCAGCTCGGTCGACGCAGCCGGGTGTCGCACAGTCCGAACTGGTCCGGCGCGTCGGTGGCGGCGGTCGACAGCAGCACCCTGACGCAAATCGTGGGGCGCTGGATAGAGCCGGTTTCGCAGCCATCGGGCACGCTGGATCCCGCGCGCACCTACCGCAGTTCACTGTGGATCGGCTTCAACGGACACGCGGCCTATCGCGATGCCGCGATGCCCCAGATCGGTACCTTGCAGGAGATCGTCTACGCCAACGGGGGCTGGCAACCGCGTCACTGGGTCTGGTTCGAGTGGTGGGCCGACAGCCAGGGCGGGCCGATCGATCCGAGCGTGTTGCCGTGTTACCTGGACCTGCCGGTGCAACCGGGCGACACGGTGTGGTGCCGGGTCGATCTCGTGCCCAGCGATCCCGCCTGCCCGGCCGCCACGTTTCCGCACGTCGCACGCCTGTGTGTCTGCGTGGAGCATCCGGCCGATGCGGCCTCGCCGGCCTCCAAGATCCTGGTGATGCCGTTCGTCATCTACCCGCCGGTGGTCGATGCGGTCCGGGTCAAGGTGACGGGATCGACCGCCAACTGGATTGCCGAACTGCCGAGCAATGTGTGGAACCCCCGCAATCCGTGGCTGCTGCCTCGATTGCGTACCGGCGTGGCGTCGGATCAACCCGTGACATTCGCGCACTGCGCCGCGGCATCCGCACGCGACCCCGGCGCGCCCCTGATCGCCGAACATACGCTGGCGGTATCCAGACGATTCCACATGTACAGTGGGCTGCCCCGTGGGGATGCATCGCTCAAGCCCATCGCGACCTGCCTGATGCCCCGCATCAGCGATACGGCGTTCGCCATCCAGGTCGACGGCAACGACGCGTGAGGGGTGTCGCGCACGGCGACAATCAATACCCCTGTTGCGCGCCCCGTCAAACCGGGTTGCGAACCCGGGCTGCGTGTGCGCTGGGATACTGCGCCATGTCCAGATCCCTGTCCTGCATTCCATCGCGCCGGCGCTGCCTGCAGTGGGCCGGTGGTGCGCTTGCCGGCATCGCCGTGTGGCCTTCGGTCGCGGCCGATGACCTGGTCGTGGCCGGCGCTCGTCTGAGCGCCGACTTCGATCCGGTTGCCGCGATCTGGCTGGGTTACGACCCCGGCCACGAGGCCTTCACCGCCGACCTGGCGCAGACGCTGGCGCCGCATGTGCCGCTGAAGATGCTGGTGCGCGACGCCGAGGCGCAGGCGCGGGCCATGGCCGTGTTGCGCAGCCGGGGCGTGAACGCGCTCCGGGTGGCATTCGTGCAGGACGGACGGGCGCCGTTTTTCGTACGCGACGGCGCGGTGTTCGGCCTGGACGGCCGCGCCCGGCCGTTCATCGTCGATTTTCAATGGACGCATTACGGCTGGACCAACTGGTGCCGCCGCACGTTCGCGGGCAGCCGGGCGCGGGCGCTGGATTGCGCACGCACCGACGACATCGAGACCGGCGCGCTGGACCAACGTCTGGCGGGCGTACTGGGCCTGGCCTGTCTGGCCTCGCCGCTGGCGATCGAGGGTGGTGGTGTCGAGGTCAACGGCCGCGGCACCATCATCGCCAACGCGAGCCTGTGGCGTGAACGCAACCGCGGCCTGTCGCGCGATGCGATCGAGAAACACCTGCTGGCTTTGCCGGGCATGCGCAAGGTGGTCTGGGTGCCACATGGCCTGGCGCACGACCCGCTGCACCGGGCGACCATCGTCGGCCACTACGTGGGCTGGGGTACCGGCGGACATACCGACGAGTTCGTGCGTTTCGCCGACGAGAACACGGTCTTGCTGGCCTGGGTCGACGAGGAGGATGCGCGCGGCCATCCGGTGGCGCGGCTGAACCAGCTGCGCATGCAGGCGAATCTCGAGGCCTTGTCGAACAGTACCGACCAGCGCGGCCGGCCGCTGCGGGTGATCAAGGTACCGCTGCCGTCCATGGTCGAACGCGCGGTCGTACTCAGCGCCGATGCCGACACCGCGTATTCGAACGAATGGACGGCCACGTCCTTCCCGGCCCGCGAGCGCCGCCGCGAAGGCGACACTGTGATGCAGCTGGCCACGACCAGCTACCTGAACCATGTGCTGGCCAACGACCTCGTCGTGTTGCCCACCTACGTGGCACATGGCACGCCCCCCGAGCGGGAGGAGCAGGTGCGAAACATCTATGCATCCGTTTTCCCGGGCCGGCGTGTGGTGTTCATCGATGCAATGTTGGCGAACTGGGTCGGCGGGGGTGCGCATTGCGCGACGCTGACGGAGCCGGCGCCCGGGTGATATCGCGGTGTGGCTGCGCTCCGCTGTGCCTGGGCGGGGCCGACCATGCCGCGTGTCCGTCCGGTACCGACCACCATCGCCGCAGACCCACTGGTGGTTCAGGCCCCGTCGCGCAACCGCCATGCGGCGGGCGACAGGCCGGTGCACTTCTTGAAGGCGCGGCTGAACGCGGCCTCGGATCCGTAACCCACGGCGTCGGCCACGGTGGCGACTTTTTGTCGGGTGGGATGGGCCAGCAGTCGGGTCGCCAGCTGCATGCGCCATTGCGTCAGGTATTGCATCGGTGGCTGTCCGACGATCTGCGCGAAACGTGCCGCCAATACCGTGCGTGAGGTACCGACCTGGGTCGCCAGTTCATCCAGCGTCCAGCGCCTGTCCGGTGCATGGTGCAGCCGTGCAAGCGCGCGGGCAACCAGCGGATCGTGCAGACCGGCCAGCCAGCCGGTTTGTCCGTCGGCCATGGTTTCCAGGTAGCGCCGGATAACTTCGACAAACATCAGCTCGGCCAGCCGGAGCAGCACGATGCGGCCGCCGGACGATGGCTGGCGCAGCTCGCACAGGGCGAAATCGATCAGGTGCCGCAGACGGTCAGAGGGTCCTGCCGACGTCCGCAGGTGCGCCATCGAGGGTAATGCGTCGAGCAACGGGTTGCATGGTTGCGTGTCGCAGCCCAGGAAGCCGCAGATGAACTGCGTCGTCTCGGCGCCACGACCGCCTTCGTGAATGACCGTCGGCAATTCGCCGGCCGCCATGGTGCGAAAGAAAGCCAACGCCTCGTCATGGCCGTAGCTGGGCTGCGCACTGCGCGGACTGGCAAGATGGTAGCCGTCGCCATGTGGCACCACCAGCACGTCTCCTGTCTCGAAACGCTCGGGAGGCACGCCATCCAGACCGGCCCAGCAACTGCCCTGGGTGACGACATGGAACGAGACCAGATGCTGCGCGCAAGGCAGGACCACCGGCTGAAAATCCTGCGCCCTTGGCGCCCACGACATCCAGGGCGTGTGTGCGTCGACCAGGAACAGCATCGATCCGGTGAGCCGGATACACCGCAACACGTCGGACAGAACATCGAATCCGGACGCTGCAGCAGGCGATCCGGACGCTTGATCATTGTCGGCCGTCATGGTGTCGATCATGCTATCAGCATCGTCGTTCAATGCAGGAGCAAGCCATGCGTGAGACTCTCGAGGTGCATGCCGATACGTCCGTGCCATCGCCGGCCGACGTATACGACGAACAGTTCGTGCCAGCACTGTTTCGCCAATGGGGGCCGGTGGTATGTGACATCGCACACATTGCGCCTGGCCAGAAGGTGCTCGATGTGGCTTGCGGGACCGGCGCACTGACCGTCGAGGTGGCTCGGCGCGTGGGCTCGGGTGGTGCCGCGCACGGACTCGATGCCAGCCCGCAGATGCTGGCGGTGGCGCGTCGCAAACATGCCGCCATCGACTGGCATGATGGGCGCGCCGAGTCGCTGCCATTTGACGATGCGCATTTCGACGCGGTCGTGAGCCAGTTCGGCCTGATGTTCTTCGACGATCGCGTCGCAGCCTTGCGCGAGATGCTGCGTGTGCTGCGCCCCGGTGGACGGCTCGTCGTGGCCGTCTGCGATGCACTCGAACATGCGCCGGCTTACGCATCGCTGGCGCGTCTGCTCGACGAATTGTTCGGTACTCCCGTCGGTGACGCATTCCGGGCCCCGTTTGTACTCGGCGACGTGGCGGTGCTGCGCGCGATCTGCCGCGACGCCGGCCTGGTCGATGCCGAGATCCTTCAGCGCGAGGGCATCGTGCGTTTCGCGTCGGTCGACACTCTGGTCTCGACCGAACGCGCCTGCGCCTGGACACTCGGTGGCCTGCTCGATGATGCCCAATTTGCGCGACTGGAGCGCGAGGCCCGGCGCCGGTTGGCCCCATTTGCCGGCGCGGATGGCGTCATTGCATTCTCGATGCCAGCCCTGTTGGTCGCCGCGACCAGGTCGTGATTCGCCCGGAACGGAGATGCGTCTGCCGGTCGCGACGGCCTGGGTCCGCGGGTTCTTGCGTCAGCCCGCCGACTTGTGCAACTGCGTCAGCACCCGCAGCATCGTGCGGTTGACCTCGCCCAGGTCGAGCTCGTGTTCCGTGCACAGGGCCGGCACCTGGTCCATGTTCGGATATTCCAGCGCCGTGGCCAGTTCCAGGAACGGGGCATACGGGCCGCTGTTGCCCAGGATCGCGCCGTTGATGCGCTCGGACAGCGGCAGCCGGTGCAGGGCGTCCTTCAGCGATTCGCCCAGCAGGCCGTCGATCTGGGACAACATGCCGCACAGGAACACCTCGCGCCGCAGCAACTCCTCGTCGCCGGCGTCGAGCTGGTTTTCCATCATGCGCGCGCGCATCACCATGCCCGTGCGCACCGGATCCATGTCGGGTTCGTTGCTGGCCAGCGGCAGCATCTCCTGCAACCAGGCCTTGAAGCGCGACAGCCCGAGCAGCATCAGGCCATGGCGCAGCGACTCGACGCTGCTGCGCAAGCCCAGCGCGGCCGAGTTGGTGAAACGCAGGAAACGGTAGGCCAGCAGCGGCTCCTCGGCCAGCGTGTGTTCGATCAGTTCGAGCGCGGCGTCGGCGTCGGTCTGCTGGATCAGCAGCACCACCGCACGATGGCTGGGCGGAATCGGCTGCTTGCGATGCGACAGCAACACGTCGTCGACCGGCCAGCCGGCCACGCCCCAGGCGTTTTGCTGGTCCAGGCAATGGTCGGCCATCAGCCGGCTGGGCACGGCCTCGATGATCTGGTCGGGCGGCACCGGACTGAGCGCACGGGCGGTGGCCGCGGTCGTTTGTGCCCCGGGCTGGCCCTGGCGCAGCGAGGCCTGCGCGCCGACGATGGTCTCTCCGGGCGTGAGGGCGAGCATGCCGCGCACGAAGTACCGCGCCATGGCGGCGTCCGGGCGCTGACCGGGCTGGCCGCGCCACAACATCGGCACGCCGCGTGCATGGGCCCGCTGCACGGCGCCGGTGACGGCTTCGTTGCGCATCAGGTCGTGCTGGACCACGAGATGGGGGCCATCACGCGAGCCGTGGTTCAGCAGGTCGGTCAGCAGGCCGGTGGTTTGCGGTGCCAGCAGCAGGGGCGGGCACTGCTCGGACCAGGTCTGTTCGAGCGTGCGCAGGAAATGCGCGCCTTCGACCGGCTCCTGGCCGTGGGGCGTCAGGAACAGCTGCACGGCCGCTGGCTGGCGCAACCGGTTCCAGACCAGCTGGTAACCCAGGATCAGATGCCCGAGCGTCGAAGGGGCCATGGCGACGTCAGTTGATGAAGTTGAACAAGGACAGGCGCTGGATTTGTGCGTATGACTGTAACGCAGCCTGGTAGCCGGTCTGTGTCTGGCTGAAATCGGAGATGGCCTTGACCATGTCGGCGTCGATGGCGCGCGAACGGTCCGACTCCAGCGACAGCGAGCGCGCCGACTGCTGGTCGGTGATGGTGTCGGCACGGTTGAGCCAATCGCCGGCCTGGCCGCGTGCCGCCTGCATGCGCTCCAGGGCGGTGTCGATCTGGGACAGCGACAAGGCGACCGAATGGGCCAGGCGGTTGTCGCCCGGCGCGTTGTCGATGGTGTTGATCGCGTCGTCCAGCATGTTGAACACGTTCAGCGGCACGCTGGGCGTGATGTCCAGTGCGTCGCCGTGGGCGGGCGTGCCCTGGGCCAGTACCGAGATGCCGTCGAACTGGATCGGTGCGCCGTCCACATAGGGCTGCCCGCTGCTGACCGTGGTCGACGTGGTGGTGTTGACGACGTCGTAGGTGGTCACGCCGGCGACGACGCTGAAGTCGATGCGGTAGCTGTCCCCGGTGACCAGGGTGGGCGAGATCACCGTGCCCGGATCGCTCCACAGGTTCACGGAATTGCCGGCCGCCAGCGAGACTTCGAAGGTGCGGTTGCCGCTGGGCACGTCCATCCAGATCGCCTGGCCGTTCATGGCCCCGGGCAGGTTGGTGGTGGTGGCGGCGCGTTGTCCGGCCGCCCCCTGGAACTGCACGCCGGCCGGGATGTCGGCGAACGGGCTTCCCGCACTGCCCAGGCCTCCGAACAGCGGCAGGCCGTTGTTGTCGGTGCGGTTGGCGATGGCGAAGATCTGGTCGCGCAGGCTGGACAGTTGCCGGGCCAGCGTGTCGCGGTTGGCCGGCGTGTAGGCCGCGTTGCCGGCCGCGAGCACCAGCTCGCGCGCCGTCTGCATCAGGCCGATGGCTTCGCCCAGGCCGGCTTCGGCACTGGCCAGCGCCGCGCGCTGGGTTTCGAGCGCGCGCTGGTCGGTTTCGATGCGGTCCAGCCGCACCATGACCCGCTCGGCCTGGGCCGCCGCCAGGGGGTCGTCGCTGACCCGGTTGACGCGCAGGCCGGAGCTGAGCTGCTCCTGCTGTTTCGACAGTTGGCTCTGGCGCCTGTACAACTGCTCCAGGGCGTTGTCGTAGGTGTTGGCGGTTCCTGTACGCATGGTGGTTCGGTATGGTCAGTCGGGCGGGTGTGGGTGTCAGCGACCGAGGTTCTGGATCAAGGTGTCGAACAGCGTCTGCGAGACCTGCAGGATCTTGGCCGAGGCCTGGTAGGCCTGCTGGTACTGCAGCAGCTTGGCGGCCTCTTCGTCCAGGTTGACGCCGGCCACGGCCGCGTTGTCGGTGGCGGCGTTGTCGGCGATCGAGCGCGACACCGCCGCCGAGAAACCCGCGCTCTGCACCCGCACGCCGATGTTCGACATCAGCGCCGCGTAACCGTCGGTAGTGGCCGCGCCGTCGAAAAGCGCGAGGTCGCGGATGGCCAGCATCGCGTGGGCGTTGCCGGCGTCGATGTCCGGGTAGGCGTTGGCCTGGATGGTGTAGGTGTCGCCGGGTTGCGGCGTTCCCTTGAGGGTCAGCGCCCAGCCGTTGTAGCTGATCGGTTGGCCCGGCACATAGGCCACGCCGGTCGGGTTGCCGGTGCCGGTGCCGCTCACGTCGAAGCTGCCCGCGCCGGTGAACGTCAGCGTCACGGTCTGCGCGAGATTGGCGTCGGCCCGCGTCGGTTGCAGGCTCTGCAGTGTCAGCGAGCCCAGGTTGGCGGGGCCGGCACTGGCGACCACCGGGCTGGCCACGGCCAGCGAGCGGGGCGAGGCGAATGCCACGTCCATGGCTTGCGTGACCTGGCGGTAGGGCGTGACCATGAACCGGTCGCCGGCGTTGGCCGTGCCGGTCAGTTGCAGGTCCAGGCCGTCGACCTGCGCCGGCACGGAGCTGAACGTGGTCAACTGGCCGTCGGAGACCCGGCGTATCGTCCCCGCGGCGGCACCGGTGAAGATGACTTCGTAGTTCGATGCCGACAGTGCAGGTGCGCCGGAGGCGGGGCTGGTCTGCACGGCAACCTGCATGCTGGCCGTGCCGGTATTGGCCAGCGCGGGCAGGGCATCCGGGATCGGACCCAGCGTGAACAGGTTGCCGACCGGATTGCCCGACAGGTCGAGTCCCAGGCTGTGCTGCTCGTTCACGACCGTGCCCAGCGCCAGCGCCATGCGTCCGACCAGGTTGCCGGCATCGGCCAGGTCGTGGTTGTTGAACTTCATCAGGCCGCTCAGGCTGCCGCCGCCCAGCAGCGCCTCGTCCATCACGGCGGTCACGTTGTTGCGCTGCATGGTCAGCTTGAACGTGTACGGATCGCCGAAATCGTCGGCCTGCAGCGCGACCTGGGAGGCGGTCGTGCCCAGCACCAGGGGCTGGCTGGAGGCCACGAACACGCTCATCGTGCCGTCGGCGGCGGCGATGGTCGTGGTCTGCACATGCGTATTGAGTTCGCGGATCAGCTCGTCGCGCTGGTCCAGCAGGTCATTGGGCGTGTGGCCCGAGCCCATGGCATTGCTGATCTGCCGGTTCACGTCCGCGATGCGCGTGGCCAGGCTGTTGACCATGCGCACTTCGGAGGCCAGTTCGAGCCGCAGGCTGTCGCGCAGCGCGTCCATGCTGCTGGCGGTCGAACGGAACCGGGCCGCCAGTTCGTCGGCACGCGCCAGCACCACCGTGCGTGCGGTCAGGTCGGTCGGCGCGTTCGCGACGTCGGAGAAGGCGTTGAGCATGTCGCCCATCGCGGCGCCCAGGCCGCTGGCGCCGCCCGGAAACAGGTCCTCGAGCTTGCGCAACTGCTCGAGCCGCTTCT
Source organism: Comamonadaceae bacterium G21597-S1 (assembly GCA_027214345.1). GTDB lineage: Bacteria > Pseudomonadota > Gammaproteobacteria > Burkholderiales > Burkholderiaceae_C > CAISIP01. The sequence continues at coordinate 1,360 of JAPWHR010000019.1, read as the reverse complement.
CGTCGGATGCCGCGATCGAGCCCGTCAGTGCGACCTGGCGCGTCAGCATCACGCTGTGGCTGCGCAGCACCGTGACCGCGTCGACGCCGCCGCCGTAATAACCCTGGTCGTAGTTGACGCCCAGGCGCGGCTCGAGCAGGACCTCCTGTCGCGAATAACCCGCCGTGTTGACGTTGGCAATGTTGTTGCCGGTGGTGCGCAGCACCTGCTGGTTGGTCAGCAGTGCGCTGGCTCCGATGTTGAGCAGGCTGGGCATGGGTCAATGGCCCCCACGCTCGCCCACTGCGTGTGGCTCGCTGCCCCCCGAGGGGGCTGATTTCCCTTGGGGCGGCCCGGCGGGAAATCGGGTTTGGTCGCCTGGGCGTGACTGGGTGAGGCTCATGTGCGTGCCCGCTGCAGCTGCAGGGTCGTATTGATCGCCCGGCTGAGCTTGGAGGCGTAGTCCGGATCGGTGGCGTAGCCGGCGCGTTGCAGGCCGGTGGTCCAGGCCTGGACCGAATCGGTCTGCTGGCTGACCTGGGCGTAACGCGGACTCTCGGTGATCAGGCGCGCATAGTCGCGCAGCGAGTCCTCGTACGAATCGTAGGCGCGGAACTTCGCGACCACCTTCTGCGCCACGCCGTTGACGTATTCGGTGGTCGTGATCTCGGCCACCTTGCCGCTCCAGCCGCCGGTGGCCTTGATGCCAAACAGGTTGTGCGACGGCGAGCCGTCGGCCATCCGGATCTCGCTGCGGCCCCAGCCGGTCTCGTGCCCGGCTTGTCCGAGCATGAAGGCCGCCGGAATGCCGCTGGACTGCTCGACCCGCGCGGCCGCCTGGGCGTGGCGCTGCACGAATTCGCTCTGGCTGTCGCTCGGGCGCCGGGCGCCCGTCGATTCGATCGACACCGGCGCCGGTGCGCTCGACACCACGGGCACCGATTCGCCGGAGATGCGCTGCGCCAGCTGGCGCGCGATCATGTCCGACAGACCGCCCTGCAGGCCGGACATCTGTACCGACATCTGCTGGTCGAGCATGTCGGCGCTCAGGTCTCCGCCCGGACTGTCGAGCAGGCCGGATTTCATCGTCGCCTCGCGCATGCTTTTGATCAGCTCGCGCATGAACAGCGATTCGAACTGCCGGGCCGCGTCCTTGATGGCGCTGGCGCTGTTCTGCCCGGCCGTGAGCTTGAGCGCGTCCAGCGAGCGGGAGTCCGCCGCCAGCGCGTTGAGGTTGCTGCTGAAGTTGCCTGTGCTCATGCGAGTTGCTCCACCGCGCTGCGCGCGACGCGCGACGCATGCAAGGTCAAGCGGCCGCGGAGCAGGCCAGCCCAGGCCCCCACGGAACTGGCTTTGCCAGGCCGTAGGGGGCGCCCCCCAG
>JAPWHR010000018.1 GCA_027214345.1 Comamonadaceae bacterium G21597-S1 | reverse complement strand
CGGCCGCGGAGCAGGCCAGCCCAGGCCCCCACGGAACTGGCTTTGCCAGGCCGTTGGGGGAGCCCCCCAGTGGGGCTAAGGCCCGCGGCTCCAAGCCTGCCTGCGCAGGCTTGGACGGGCCGAAGGGGCGCCTGCCTCTGGCAGCGCCACGACTCGGACGGTCGACACGCAGTGCGACCGGACAGACGGGGGGCGTCGCTCATGTCAAAACTCCCCCGACAGCAGCACGCTGTCCAGATAGAAAAAGCTGCGCTTGGCGGTGTCGGACTCGCAGAAGAACACCAGGTTGAGCATGCAAGCCAGGTTGGGCATGGCCGGTATCGCGATCGAGCCCACATCGGGGCAGGCGAAGGTCTGGTCGTTGCACTGGAACTCGAGCCAGCGCATCGTCGCCAGGTCAAAATCGAAGCGCAGGTAATGCCAGTTGATCTTGGTCGGAATCTCGTTGTAGCAGAGCTTCTGCCCGGCATCGGGGATGTCCTCCCAGTCGTTCGGACTGAGATGGTCGTGGGTCACGGTTTCGCTGCGGCTGCCGATGGCGCGAAACGGCGTCGAGCGCTGCTTGAACTGCCATCGGTTCATGCGTTGTCCATCGAGCGCATTGAGATACCGCAGGTGCGGCATGACCCGCTGCCTGCCGTCCTGCAGGTCGAACAACAGGCCAACCGAGCGCACGTCCAGGTCCGACAGCTTGAGTTCGTTGGCCTCGGGCTTGAACGCAAAATACGTCTCGACCCGGATCCTGGAGGCCTTGCGAAAGGTCACGCGCTTGATCGCGGTGTTGCGTTCGCCCGGCACGGCACGCGTCGCGATCTTCAGTGCATAGGTGCCGTCGAAGGCGCCATGGGTGCCACTGTCCCAGTGCGTGATCTGGCTCAGCATCGGCTGCATGTGGCGCGCATACGAGCGCGTCATCGTCTCGATCGAGTCCTCGTAGTTGCCTACCAGCGTGGTCCAGCCGTTCAGGCCGCAGTCGAAGTCGTCGAAGTAGATCACGCGCTGCAGCGGATCGTAGCGCGAGAGCCGCGGATCGACATGGGTCGGGTGGGCGGCAGCGTGCATGGTCATGATGTCATCCTTTCACGGTGCCGGCGGTCAGGCCGGCGATCAAATATTTCTGCACCACAATGACGAACACCAGGATGGGCACCAGTTGCAGCGTGGCCGCCGCGAACAGGATGCCCCAGTCGACCCCATCGATGGCGCCGACCATCTCGGAGATCACCAGCGGCGCGGTCTTGGCGTCGACCGCGGTGAAGATGAACGCGAACAGGAAATCGTTCCATGCGAACACCATGATGAACACCGAGGTCGCGATCAGGCCGGCATAGGACAGCGGCAACACGACCAACCGCAGCGTCTGCCACAGGCCGGCACCGTCGATCGCGGCGGCCTCCTCGAGTTCGCGCGGGAGCTGATCGATGAAGGCCTTCATGATCCAGGTGCCCAGGCTCAGGAAAAACGCGCAATACAGGATCACCAGCACGGTGCGGGTGTCGTTGAGCATCAGCCAGTTGACGGCGGGGAACAGCGGCAAGGTGATCACGATCGGCGGCAGCAGGCGCACCAGGATCATGAAGAAGGCCGAAGCGGTCAGCACTCGGCCATCGCGCCGCGAATAGACGTAGCCAGCCAGGAAGGACACGACCAGGGTCAATGCAGTCGCGCATAACGCGATCACCAGGCTGTTGACCAGATTGTCGAAGAAGTCCGGCCAGCGCTCCCACAGGTTGGCATAGTTGCGCGTCGTCAATGCCCACAGGCTGCCGCCGCCACCGAAGATGTCGCGCGGCTCTCGCAGCGACGACCACAACACCAGCAGGATCGGAAAGCCGGACCACATCAGCACCGCGGCCAGCGCCAGCATGCGCAGCAACTGCACCAGCCCGCGCCGGACCCGGCGCGCGGTCATCGGGCGTCTAGGCGCGGCCATGCGCGAACATCCGTCGGTACATCTGCCAGATGTACCAGGAACCCATCAACAGCGAGGCCAGCAGCATCAGCCAGCCGGTGGCCGCCGCGGCGCCGAAATCGGAGTACCGGAACGCCTGGCGATACAGGTAGACCGCCAGCACCTCGGTCGTGCGTGCCGGCCCGCCGCCGGTGAGCAGCCAGACCTCGGAGAAGATGCGGAACGCGAAGATATAGCGGAACACCAGCGCGACCAGCATTGCGGGCACCAGCAACGGCACCGTGATGTGGCGGAACTTGCGCCAGGCTCCGGCGCCATCGACCTGTGCCGCCTCGTACAACTCGCGCGGAATGCCGAGCAAGGCGGTATACAGCAGGATGAAGGTGAACGGCAGATGGTGCCAGATCGACAACAGCACCACCATGGCCAGCCCATGCGAGGGTTCGACCGCCCAGTCCAGCGTCGGCAGGCCGATGGCCTTGAGCGCCAGCGTGACCGGGCCGGCATACGGTTCGGTCATGTACTTGAAGATCACCACCGCCACGACCTCGCTGATCGCATACGGCGCCAGCACGACGGCGATCATGACCCGGCGCCACGGAATCCAGCCGGCGAACAACATCGCCACCGCCAGCGCCAGCAGGAACTCGCCGAACACCACGGCATTCACGACGATGGCGGTATTGAGCGTCGCGGTCCAGAAATACGGGTCGGACAACACCATCGCATAGTTGGCGAAACCGGCCCAGACCGGGCTCTGGCCGTAGGTCGACGTGGTCAGGCTGAGCCAGAACACATACAGCGAGGGCACGAACAGCAAAACCGTCAGCAGCAACTGGGCCGGCGCCACCAGGCCCCAGTCGCGCCCTGACGGCTTCACCGGTCCACGCGGTAACGCTCGACCGCATCCAGGTTGATCGTGATGCCCAGGCCCGGTCCAGTCGGCACTGGCAGCTGCCCGTGCGACAGCTGCGAGGCGGCGCCGACCGGCTCGTTGGCCAATGCATCGCGCAGCGGGTTGCCGATGAACATGCATTCGAAACTGGTGAAGGCCGGCATCGCCGCGGCCAGCTGCAGGCTGGCTGCGACACACACCGCGCCCGACCAGCCCACGTGGGGCGCGTATCCGACGTGGAACGCGTGCGCCAGCGTCGCAATGTCGCGGGTCTCGCTGATGCCGCCCGCGCGGGCCACATCGGGCTGGATGATGCCGACCAGCCGGTCGCGGACCAGTTCCGCGGCATGTGCGACGGTGTAGTCGCTCTCGCCGGCCGCCAGCATGATCGGCAAGGCGCGCCGCAGGTGCGCATAACCCGCGACGTCCTCGGGCGCAATGGGCTCCTCGAAGAACCAGTACCCCAGGTCATGCAAGGCGTGCCCGACGCGCACTGCCTCGTCCAGCGTATAGGCCCAGTTCGCATCCACGCCCAGCCGCATTCCGTCGCCGGTCGCCGCGCGCACGGCGGCGGCCGCCGCGATCGCCTGCTCCACCGGCCGGCCGAGCTTGACCTTGATCGCCTTGAACCCCATCCCCGCCACCGCGCGAGCCTGGGCCTGCATCGTCGCCGCATCGGCCCAGTTGATCGACGAGGCATAACAGTCGACGGCCTGGCGGCCCATGCCGCCGAGCAGGCGGTGCACGGGTTGCCCGAGCGCCTTGCCGACCGCGTCCCACAATGCGATGTCGACACCGGCGATCGCCTCGATCAGCATGCCGCCGGCGCGGCCGGTCAACGCCGCGCGCATGCGTAGCCAGTGCCGGCGAATCGCGAACGCATCCTGCCCGAGCAACAGCGGCACCAGCACGCTGTTGATGAAGTCGGCATACGCCGTGGCGCCAAAGCGGCCCAGGCATTCGCCGTAACCGACGATGCCATCGGTGGTGCGCAACTCGACCAGCACGATCGACACCTTGTCGTACGTCGCCTGCGAGGTCCGCGTGCCCGACTGCATCGGCGCGGTCAGCGGGATCGCGCGGATGGCGGCGATCGTCAGCGGCGACCCGGCCTTGTCGCCCTGCGAGCCACGGGCAGGGCGCGCCAGCGCGGCGGCGGCCCTCGCGGCGCTGGCCCGGATCGTCATGCCGGCGCCCCACACTGCGCCGCCTGCGCAAACAAGCCGGGCGCGCCGCCGGAATGCAGGAACACCACCGGTGCGTCTCCGTGGAAGCGGCCCTCGCGCAATTGGGCCAGCATGCCGGCCATGGCCTTGCCGGTGTAGACCGGGTCGAGCACGATGCCCTGCGTGCGGCCGGCCAGTCGCATGGCCTGCAGGCCGGCCGCCGACACCTGCCCGTAACCGTCGCCGAGATGGCGGTCGTCGATGTCGATGTCGGCCGCCTGCAGTCGCACCGACAGGCCCAGCAGTTCGGCCGCCGCATTCGCGCGCTCGACGATCAATGGCAGGATGAAACCGGCCGGGCGTTGCACGGAAATTCCGACGACACGGGTCGGCAGGCCCAGCGCCTTGAACGCCAATGCGACACCGGCCACGGTCAGACCCGACCCTGCCGCCAGGAACACCGCCTGTGGTGTGATGGCATGTTCGGCGAACTGCTGCGCCATTTCCTCGCCGGTGTCGACCATGGCGGCCGCACCCAGGGTGCCGGTGGCACCCGGCAGGTGCAATACCTGCGTGCGCAGGCCACGCGCGCGCAGATCGGCGACGAAGCGCTCGAGCGTCGGCGCAATCGCCGGGTCATACGGATCGCGGGTATCGATGAAACGCATCTCGGCGCCGAACAGGCTGTCGAGCAGGTAGTTCCCCTGCAGCTCCTCGGTGCCGGTGCCACGCAGCAACAAGCCCACATGCATGCCCAGCATCGCCCCGGCGGCCGCACAGGCACGGCAGAAGTTGGACTGCACCGCCGCGGTGGTGACCACGGCCTGCGCGCCGCGGGCCTGGGCGTCGGCCATCAGGAATTCGAGCTGGCGCGCCTTGTTGCCGCCCAGCGCCAGGCCGCTGAGATCTTCGCGCTTGAGCCAGACCGGCGGCCCCCCGGCCTGTGCGGACAGCCGCGGCGCGGGCTCGATCGGAGTGGGCAGGTGCGCCAGCCGCACCCGCGGCAGGCCGGCCGTCAGGCGCTGGCCGTCGTTCACGGCAACAAGGGCTTGACTCGTCTGGCCACGTCGTCCATCGCCAATGCCACGCCCTTGCGTCCGAGCACGGCGGCCTGCAGTTCCTCGACGAAGATGTCGCCCGCCTTGGCCGCATTGTCGAAGGCTGGAATCGGCACCCGCGCCACCTTCAGGGTCGCCGCTTCGGCGGCAGCATAGGGCATCCTGGCGGCGAACCCGGCGTCCTTGTAGGCAGAGGCGCGTACCGGCCCATTGCCGTTGAGCGCCGCCTTGACGGTATTGCTCTTGGACGACAACTCCTTGATCAGACTCCACGCCACCGGCTTGTTGCGTGCACTCTTGGGGATACACATCGCCCAGAATTCGGTCTTGGCCGGCGCCGCCTGCGGGAACTTCGCCTTCAGGTCGCGCGAAGCCGGCAAGGCCATCACCTTGATGTCGCCCGGATGCCGGGATTTCTCCTTGTCGTTGTAGAACTGGGTGCGGCCGAACGAGGTGATCGTCATCGCGACCCGACCACTCTGCATCCAGGTATTGACCTCTTCGCCCTTGATCGCGGTCCAGTTGCGCGGCATCACGCCGGCGGCGTAGAAGTCGCGCAAGGTCTGCACCGCGCGCAGCATGGCCGGTTCGTTGACGCCAAGCTTGTAGTCACCGGTGATGAAGTCGCCATCGTAGGCACGCGCCATGTCGATCACGTTCGGGTAGTTGTCGCCCTCGATCAGGAACCCGAACACCTGGCTGCCGTCGGCACGGGTGAAGGTCAGCTTGCGGGCCGCCTCGATCACGTCCTCGAAGGTCCGGGGGATCGGAACACCCTTCTCCTTGAAGATGGCCTCGTTGTAGTGGAACCCGGTGGTTGCGTGCCGGTGCGGCACGGCATACGTCTTGCCACCGAACCGCATGGCGGCCACCAGGCCCGGGAACATGTCGGCCGGGTCCTCGAGGCCATCGGCCTTCATCAATCCGTCCAATGGCTCGAGCAGATTCGTGACGTTGGGCGTGGCCCGGGTGTTGAGCAGGAAGGCCAGGTCGACCGAGGTCGACGACAGGCTGGACTCGCGGAACAGCCGCTCGTGCAAGGGGCCGGTATCGAGCGTGATCCATTCGATGCCGATGCCGTGGCGCCGCGTCCATTCGGCCGTGGCGTCGCCGCCCTTGTCGCCGGTGAGCACCGAGCGGTGCACACGGTGGCACAGTATGGTCAGCTTGTCCGGCTTGGCCTGGCTCCAGCCGGCCGCGGGAAGCGCAAGGGACGTTAACGCGGTGCCGGCCTGCAGGAGCGTGCGACGGTTCAGCATGGTGTGTCTTCCTCGTGAATCGGTTGGGACCATCGCCGGAACAGCCACCACCCGGCGCGCATGTGCCGGATCATGCTAGCAGCTTGGTCGCCAGGAGAAAAGCGCCGTGTCGTTTCGGCTGCCGAAACCGGAGTGCCTGCGCGCGTCGGGCGCGCACCGCCTGCAGCGCTGCCGCGTCAGCCCGCCGATACCGACGCGCGCCTCGCCTTCATCGTCCGCGCGGCACTGGTGTAGCCGCCATCCCCGCCGTCCACGAAGTGCACGTGCAGGCCGCCCGAGGCATGGGTCACCAGGCAGGTCATCAGCGCGGTCTGCGACACGTTCATGCCGTATTGCAGGGCCCCGTCGGCCATCTGCCCGTCCAGATAGGTCTTGATGGTGGCGATGCAATCCTGCGGACAGTCGATGACGAAGCTGACGGTGTCGTCGTGCTTGCAGAAATCGGTGTTGCTCGCGGTCTCACCGATGTAGCGCCCGGGATCGAAACCGCCGACTGGCCTGCCGAACAGGAAGATCAACCGTGCCAGCAGCGTCTCCGCCAGAAGCCGGAGCACCGCCGTCCACAGGAATCCACCTCCCCTGCGCGCCTGCGCCTCGAGCATCAGGCCCTTCGGCGGCCACCCGGTGGACAGGGTATCCGGACGAACCGGTGGTGCCGCCCCCCCCTGTCGCGCCAGCCGCATGACCTCGGCATGCACGGCGCCGGGATCGGCCGCGCCATGGATGATCAGGGTCAGCATGCGACCGCGCCCGGACTGCAGCGGATTCCAGCGGCACGACAGCCCGTCGAGGTCGACCGGCTGCCCGTCGTCCAGCGCCTCGGGCACGGCGACACGGGCTATCAGCGCCGCGTCGCCCCGGCCCCGCGCCGCGTTCTCGAGCATGCCGACTCCGCCGCCCTGGAACACGCCGAAGGAGTTGCCCGGCGTGGGCTCGAAGCGGCCGACCCGCACGTCGCTGCCGAACTGGCGCAGCACCCCCACCGGGCAGATGCCGACACGCAGCTGCATGCCGAATTCACGTGCGGCGAACCCGCGGACCCGCGCCAGCGCCTGGCGCGCGGCCAGCGCATGGGCGGGCGGCACCATCACCACAGACCCGTCGCCGCCGAACAGGAACGGCAACTGCGTCGGGGCACACAGGTTCTTCAGTGCAGCGATCGCCATCGCCGCGACGAAATTCACGGTCTTGTGCTTGCCCGCCGCCACCAGGGGCGTGGAACCGACGATATCGGTCACGACCAGCTCCCAGTCGTCCGGCGCGGCACCGTAACGCGCGCCATCGAAGGTGTCGCTGGCCTGCGCCAGCACCGGCAGCTGGGCGAAGAAATCCTCGCTGCCGCGCCGCGCGGGGTCGGGGGTGCGTTCCATGGGCTCGGCCACCGCAAAAGCCTCAGTCCGCCGGGCTGGCGCGGGCCGACTTGATCTCGGATCGCCGGGCCTTGTCCTGCAGCCGGCGCCGCACCGATGCGCGCGTCGGACGGGTGGCACGCCGCTCCCGGGGGGCGACGGCGACACTTTGCACCAGTTCATGCAGCCGAGCGAACGCGTCGAGCCGGTTCTGGTCCTGGCTGCGGTAGGACTGGGCCTTGATCACCAGCACGCCATGCTGGGTGATGCGCTTGTCACGCATGGCCAGCAGACGCTGCTTGACCGGATCCGGCAGGCTGGAGGCGGCGATGTCGAAGCGCAGGTGCACCGCGCTGGAGACCTTGTTGACGTTCTGGCCGCCGGCGCCCTGGGCCCGCACCGCGGTCGTCTCGACCTCGGACTCGTCGATCAGCAGCGGTTGCGCGGTGTCGCCCATGGGAAGCCACTGTACACCGATGCGCCAGGCTGCCCGCACAATGCTAAGCTTGCGCTCGCCGCGACTCCCCCTTTTCGCCTCCATGGCGAGGCGCCCTCACCGTATCGACCTACTGGCATGACGCACAAACTCGACCGCAACGCCAAAGGCGTGTACCTGATCGCCGTCACACCGTTCACCGATACCGGTGCACTCGACCTGGCCAGTACCGACCGCATGGTCGATTTCTACCTGGAACGCGGCGCCACCGGGCTGACCATCCTGGGCATCATGGGCGAGGCGACCAAGCTCACGGCGCAGGAGTCGCGCAGCTTCGTCAAGCAGGTGCTGGCACGGGTGGCCGGACAGGTGCCGGTGGTGGTCGGGGCCTCGGCGGCGGGTTTTGCCCCCATGCGCGAACTCACGTCCAGTGTGATGGACATGGGCGCGTCCGGCGTGATGGTGGCGCCCGCGCCGACCCTGCGCACCGACGACCAGATCATCGCCTATTTCGACATGGTCGGCGAGACCCTCGGCCCCGACGTGCCCTGGGTGCTGCAGGACCATCCGGTGTCCACCGGCGTCCAGATGTCCACCGGTGTCGTGCTGCGCATCCTTTCCGGCGCGGCGAACTGCGTCATGCTCAAGCACGAGGACTGCCCCGGCCTGGCCAAACTCTCGGCCCTGCGTGCCGCCAGCGAGCGCGGCGACCTGCCCCGGCCTTCCATCCTGGCCGGCAATGGCGGCGGCCTGTTCCTGCCGGAGGAACTCGGCCGCGGCGCTGACGGCGCGATGACCGGTTTCGCCTATCCTGAGATGATGGTGGACGTGTGCGCCGCCCACGCAGGCGGCAACGTGGAACGCGCGCACGACCTGTTCGACGCCTACCTGCCGCTGGCGCGGTATGAACAACAAGCCGGCATCGGACTGGCCGTGCGCAAGCACTTGATGGTGCAGCGCGGCGCGATCGCATCGGCCATGGTGCGCAAACCCGGCCCCGCCCTGTCGGCCGCCGACCGGGCGGACATCGAACGGCTGGTGCGCCGCCAGGAGCGGCGGCTACATGCACTGGATGCGTCGAGCTGATCGCGCAATGGGACGACGACCGCGCCGCCGCGCCGCCACAGCCAGCCGTTGCCGCCTGTGGCCAGGCGGCCTGCCGCTGCGCGTCTTCGTGCTGATGGGCATGGCCGTGATGCTGGCCGCCCTGGTGGCGCCGCCGGCCCATGCGCAACTGCAACGGGCCATCATGCTCGATGCAAACAGCTCGCACGTCGATCTCTGGCCGCAGGTCCGGATCCTGTCCGATCCCGGCAAGGACATGGATATCGAACAGGTACTGCGGCGCGACTCCACCTTCAGCGTACCCACGACGGCGCCGCGCACGCTGGGACTGCGCGAGGAGGCGGTCTGGTTGCGCATACCGGTCACGGCAGCGCCCGATGCCGGCGGCCTGTGGGTGCTCGACATCGACTACCCCGTGATCAACCGGGTCGACTTCTTCCTGGTGGCCGATGGCCAGGTGGTGACGCGCGGGCGCTCCGGCAACCTGACACCGCCGGACGAGCGCATGGTCAATGCCCGATCCATCGCGATGGGACTGACGCTGTCGCCCGGCACCGACTACCGGCTGTACCTGCGGGTCGAGAACACCGGGGCCATGATTCTCCCGATCAGCCTGTCCAGGCCATCGGAGTTCCTCGGGCGGGCGCTGCGCGAGCAGATGCTGCAAGGCATCTTGCTGGGCCTGGGCCTGTGCCTGCTGGTCTACAGCGTGGGGCAATGGACCCTGCTGCGCGAGCCCTTGTTCATCAAGTACGCATTGCTGATCAGCGGCAGCGTGCTGTTCAGCCTGTTGCAGTTCGGCGTGGGTGCGCAGTTCGTGTGGCCGGGCAACCAGTGGCTGGAACTGCACATGGGGGGGCTGTCCGCGCTGGTCGCGGCCACCGGGTCCTTCCTGTTCATCGAGCAGGTGCTGGCCGGCAAGGACATGGGGCCCGGCCTGTCGCGCCTGATGAAGCTCGGGGCGATGCTGACGACGGCCTCGGCCCTGCTCTATGCCCTGGACATCATCTCGGTGCAGCAGGTCACGCTGATCGTCAGTGTGCTGGGCCTGGCGCCCGCCATGCTGGGCCTGCCCGGCGCCTGGCGGCGCGCGCGCCGCGGCGATCCGGTCGGCCATTCGTTCCTGCTGGCCTGGGCGGTTTATGCCGTCTCCACCTGGACCCTGATCGCCGTGATCAAGGGCCAGGTCGGCGCCAATTTCTGGACCTTGCACGCCTTCCAGTTCGGCGCCACGCTGGACATGCTGATCTTCATGCGGGTGCTCGGCCTGCAGACCCGCGCGCTCAAGCTCGCCGCGCAGGCGGCCCGGCTGGAACGCGACAACCTGCATTCGATGGCACATACCGACCCGCTGACCGGCCTGCCCAACCGGCGCATGCTGAACTCCGCGGTATCGAGTGCGATCAACCAACGGCGCCCGGACGAACTGGTGGCGGTCTACATGCTGGACCTGGACGGCTTCAAGCAGGTCAACGACGAGTTCGGCCACGACACTGGCGACGCCTTGCTGGTCGAAGTGGCACACCGGTTGCAGGCCAGCCTGCGCAGTTCGGACATGGTCTCGCGACTCGGCGGCGACGAGTTCCTGGTACTCTCCAGCGGCATGAAGACCGAAACGCAGGTGCGCGAGCTGGCCGAGAAGCTGGTCAAGGCGCTGGCCGATCCCATCGTTGTCGCCGGCCATACCTGCCAGGTCGGGCTGACGATCGGCTACGGCATCGCACCCGACGACGGACTCGACCCCTTGACGCTGATCCAGCGGGCCGATGCCGCCATGTACGCCGGCAAGAAAGCAGGCAAGGGTCAGGTCGGCTTCGCCGGGCGCGACATCGCCATGCCCGCCTGAGTCGGCCGCCGAACACGGCAGGCCGGGTTCATCCCGCGTAGCCGAACATCATCGGCATCCACAACACGATCGCCGGGAAGAAGATCAGCAAGGCCAGCGCGAACAGCAGCGCGACCAGGAACGGCGCGATCTCTCGGATGATCTCGATCAGCGGGATGCCTGTCGTGCCGTTGATGACGAACAGCAACACGCCGTAGGGCGGCGTGATCAGGCCGATCATGCAGTTGACGACGACGACGACGCCGAAATGCACGAGGTCGATGCCCAGCGCCCTGGCCGACACGACGAACAGCGGAATGATGACCAGGATGATGGTGGTCGCGTCCAGGATACAGCCCAGCAGCAGCAGCAGCACATTGACGCCGAGCAGAAACGCCATCGGCGAGATGTCCATGCCCACCATCTGCTCGGCCAGCAGCGTGGGAATGTTTTCCGACGCGACGATGTAGTTCAGGATCAGCGCACCGCCGATCACCAGGCCCACCGAGGCCGACGACTTGACGCTGTCGAGCATGATGGTGCGCAGCGACCGGACCGACAACGAACGGTAGAAGAACGCCGCCAGCACCAGCGCATAGGCCGCGGCCACGGCGGCCGCCTCGGTCGGCGTGGTCGCGCCGCCGTAGATGCCGTAGAGCAGGATCACCGGCATCAGCAGGGCCGGGAAGGCGCGAGCCGTCAGGGCGGGAATCTGGCGAATCGGCACCACTTCGTCGGCGGCGAATCCGCGCTTGTGCGAGATGTAGGTGTTCATCGCCATCAGCACCAGCCCCATCAGCAGGCCCGGCACGATGCCGCCCAGGAACAGGTAACCGATCGAGGTGTCCGAGACCAGCGCGTACAGCACCATCGGGATCGACGGCGGAATGATGGGGCCGATGGTGGCCGACGCCGCGGTGATGGCGGCCGCATAACCGCGGGGATAACGATTGCCCTTGGTCATCATCTCGATGATGACCTTGCCGATGCCGGCCGCATCGGCCACCGCCGAGCCCGACATGCCGGAGAAGATCAGGCTCGAGACGATGTTGACATGGCCCAGCCCGCCCTTGAAGCGGCCCACCACGCCGACGCAGAAACGCAGCAGCCGCTCGCTGATGGCGCCGGCATTCATGATGTTGGCCGCGACGATGAACAGCGGCACCGCCAGCAGCACGAAGCTGTCGTACAGGCCGTAGCTGATCTGCTCGGCGGCGATGCCCAGGTCCTGCCCCTTGAGTGCCAGGTAGACGATGGCCCCGACGATGATGGAGTGCGCAATCGGCGTGCCAATGGCGGCCAGGCCGAACAGCACGACCAGGCACATGGTGAAGGCGAGCGTCATTTTTCAGGCGCCGCGTCGCGCTGCGGTTCGTCGAGTTCGTTGCGCAAGACCTTGCGCAGTCGCAGCGTGTAGAGCACGATCGTGCCGAGCATGAACAGCAGGAACAGGCTGAACACATAAGCCAGCGGGATGCGCAGGGTGGCGCTTTTCTTGATGGTCAGGAAACTGACCCAGTCCCAGGTGGCGGGCAAGGACGCCAGCATCGCGACGATGATCGCCAGCGCCGAGATGGCGCCGAACACCCGGCGCACGCCGGGCCGGACATGGTTGTAGATCATGTCGAAGGCAATGTGGTCCTTGTTTCGCAGGCACAAGGCCGAGCCCCAGAACACGGTCCACAGCCACATCGTGAGACTGAGCTCCAGCGTCCATGGCAGTGGATAGTTGATGACGTAACGTGCGGTGATCTGCAGCACGAAGGCCACGAACATGGCGGTGAGCAAGGCCACGGCCACGTCGTCGGCCCGCGCCTGCCACCAGTCCAACCTGGATCGCATGGCTCGGCCTCGGGTTCAATTACAGTGTCGGCTCGGTCACGCGCGAGTGCCTCTCGGCCTCGCGCACGCCCCCAACAGCTGTCAGAGCGCGTTGATCTTCTCGACCAGACCCTTGGGCCAGGACTTGGACAGGTCGGACTCCAGGTAGGCCTTCTGCACGCGGGCACGGAAGGCGTCGACATTGGGCGTATAGACCTGCAGCCCCTTGTCCTTGAAGAACTGCACCAGTTCGTCCTCGAGCTTGAGCTGCTTCTGGCGGCCCGACTCGGCAGCATCGTCGGCCGCCTTCTGCAGCCGGGCCTGGTTGGCCGGCGAGAGCTTGTCGAACACCTTCTTGCTGATGGTGAGGTAGTTCAGGTCGACCAGGTGGCTGGTCAGCACGATCTGCTTGGTGACCTCGAAGAACTTGGCATCGCGGTTGGTCGGCAGCGGGTTGTCCTGCCCGTCGATGGCGCCGGTCTGCAGGCCGGTGTAGACCTCGGTGAACGCCATCGGCGTGGGATTGGCGCCCAGCGCACGGCCCAGGAACATCCAGGCTTCGGAGCCGGGCATGCGCAGCTTGATGCCCGCCAGGTCTTCGGGGGTGTTGATCTTCTTGTCGGTGCGCAGGTTGAGCTGGCGCCGGCCCAGGTACATCACGGTCAGCAGCTTGACGCCGAGCTTGTCCTCGACCATCTTCTTGAACGGCTTGAACAGGTCGGATTCGAACACGCGCTTCTGGTGCGCCGCATCCTTGTGCAGGTAGCCGGCGGAGAAGATCGAGAACTCGGGAAAAAACTCGGCCAGTTCCTGCGCCGACGCAATCGACATGTCGAGGTTACCGCGCGAGATCGCCTCGAGCTCGGTGCCCTGCTTGAACAGCGCCGCGTTCCAGTGCGGTTCGAAGGTCGCGAAGTCGGCCACGGCCGGCGCGAACACCGAGGTCAGCGCCACGGCCCGCTGGTCCGTCGCCGATGACGGCGAGGACAGGCGCAACTTGACCTTTTCCTGGGCAAAGGACGATCCGGCAAAGGCGGTCAGCGAGGCGGCCGCGGCGGCAGCCACGACGCTGCGGCGGCTGAGAGTGGTTTCCATGGTGCTTGTCTCCTGGGTTGATCGAAACGCGCCTGCATGGCCCGCTCGAGACTGACATGTTAGCATGCAACTGGCTGCGAACGAAGAATGTACCAGTTGGTTCATTATGAGAACCGACTGTGTAGAATGTCAACGTCCGATGCCGCTGCACGCGTGTACGCGGCCGTGCATCCTAAATGAACCGAACAGTACAAACAATGGCGCCCACGGCACGCAAGCCGGCACACGCAGCGGAAGCGGGCCAGCCGCGCAAACGGGTGGCGGCCGAACCGCGCACCCATGACCCCGAGCGCACGAAGGCGGCGATCCTGCGCGCGGCCATCGTCGAATTCGGCGAGAAGGGCCTGGCCGGCGGACGTATCGACGAGATCGCGGCCGCCACCCACACCAGCAAGCGCATGATCTATTACTACTTCGGCAGCAAGGACGGCCTGTACCTTGCCGCGCTGGAGCAGTCCTATGCCCGCGTGCGCGACAGCGAACTGCAACTGCGGCTCGATGACATGGACCCGCAGACCGCCCTGCGCTGCCTGGTCACGGTGATGTTCGACCACCACCTGGACAACGAGCACTACATCCGGATCGTGATGTCGGAGAACATCAACCGGGGTCGTTACCTGAAGCAGAGCAGCAAGATCCAGGAACTCAACCGACCGGCAATCACGCTGCTGCGCAGCATCTACGACAGCGGCGTGGCGGCCGGCCTGTTCCGCCCCGGGCTGGACGCGACCGACATCCATGCGTCGATCTCCGCGCTGAGCTTCTTCAACGTGTCGAACCGCCACACCTTCGGCCTGATCTTCCAGCAGGACAATCAGTCTCCCGCCTACCAGGCGAACCGGCGCGAAAACGTCGTGCAGATGATCCTGCGCTACGTGCGCCATCCATGACATGATCCCGTTGCGCATCGCGGTGGCCGGCGCCGGCCTGATCGGGCGGGCGCACATCGACGTGATCCGTGCCAGCGCCCACGCCAGGCTCGCGGCCATCGTCGATCCGGCGCCGCAGGCCGCGACGCTGGCGGCCCAGGCCGGCGCACCCGTGTTCGCGTCGCTGCAGGCGCTGCTGGCCGATGCGGACAAGCCCGATGGCGTGATCCTGGCCACGCCCAGCCCCCTGCACCTGGAACACGCCCTGGCCTGCATCGACGCCGGCATTCCGGTGCTGGTGGAAAAACCCGTCACCGCCACGGTGGCCGAGGGCGAGCAGTTGCTGCGGTCGGCCGAGCGCGCCGGCGCCCGCGTGCTCGTCGGCCACCACCGCGCGCACAGCCCCATCATGGCCAAGGCGCGGGAAATCGTCGACAGCGGCGTATTGGGACGGCTGGTCGCGGTGTCCGGCAGCGCAACCTTCTTCAAGCCCGACCACTACTTCGCCGATGCGCCGTGGCGACGCGAGATCGGTGGCGGCGGCCCGATCCTGATCAACATGATCCACGAGGTGCACAACCTGCGCATGTTGTGCGGCGAGATCGTCGCCGTGCAGGCCCTGGCCTCGCATGCGGTGCGCGGCTTCCCGGTCGAGGACACGGTGTCCATCAACCTGCGTTTCGCCAGCGGCGTATTGGGCAGTTTCCTGCTGTCCGACACGGCTGCGTCGGCGCGCAGCTGGGAGCAGACCTCGCAGGAGAACAAGGCCTATCCGAGCTACGCCGACGAAGACTGCTACGTCGTCAGCGGCATCAACGGCAGCCTGGCGGTGCCGACCATGCGCCTGAAGACCTATCCGCGCCCCGAAGTCCGCTCCTGGTGGAAACCGTTCGAGACCGGCGTCGTGGCCATGGTGCGCGACGATCCGCTCCGGCTCCAGCTCGCCCATTTCTGCGCCGTGATCCGCGGCGAAGCCCTGCCCCTGGTCAGCGCGCGCGACGGCCTGGCCAACCTGCGCGTGACCGAAGCCATTGCCGCCGCGGCCGCCAGCGGCGAAACAGTCAGCCTCACCCCCACCTGAATTCCCAGACCAAGGAGCACCATGAACATCCTCGTCCTCAACGGCATCAACCTCAACATGTTCGGCAAGCGCGATCCGAAGCAATACGGCACCGCGACACTGGCCGACATCGACCGCAACCTGCAGGCGCTGGCAACCGAACTCGGCGTGACCGTGCAGAGTTTCCAGACCAACCACGAAGGCGCGATGTGCGAACGCATCCACCAGGCCTTCCATGACAAGGTCGACGCCGTGCTGATCAATGCCGGCGCCTGGACCCACTACAGCTACGGCATCCGCGATGCGCTGGCCATCCTGACCTGTCCGGTGGTGGAACTGCACATGTCCAACGTGCATGCGCGCGAGGCGTTCCGCCATGTGTCGGTGTTCTCCGAAGTCGTCAAGGGCCAGATCTGCGGCTTTGGCGCCGACAGCTACCTGCTGGCACTGCGCGCCGCAGTCGCTGCCGTGCGCGCGGCCGAAAGCGCTGCACCGTGATTCGCGGCACGACGGCGCTCATCGCACACCTGGGGTTTCCGACTTTCACGTTCAAGTCGCCGATGATCTACAACCCCTACTTCGAGCAAGCGGGCATCGACGCGGTTGTGGTACCGATGGCATGCCGGGCCGAGCACTATGCGAACTTCCTGCGCGCCGTCTTCACGCTCGACAACATCCGCGGCGCGCTGATCACGATGCCGCACAAGGTCGCCACCGTGGCCCTGCTCGACGAGCCATCGGCCGGCGTGCGTATCGCCGGTGCCTGCAATGCGGTCCGGCGCGACGCGAACGGCAGCCTGGTCGGCGACATGTTCGATGGCGAAGGTTTCGTCCGCGGCATGCGGCGCAAGGGCGTGCCACCCGAAGGCGCGCGGGCGCTGGTGGTCGGTTGCGGTGGCGTCGGTTCGGCCATTGCCGCCTCGCTGGCCGCCGCCGGTGTGGCTACGATCAGCCTTTTCGACGCCCAGCCGGCTGCGGCCCAAGCGCTGGCGAGCCGGATTTCCGCGCACTATCCCGAGCTGCCGGTGCAGACCGGATCCAACGATCCCGCGGGTCACACCGTGGTTGTCAATGCGACCCCCCTGGGCATGCACGAGGGCGACGCGATGCCCATGGACGTAGCACGCATCGACCCCGAGGCCTTCGTCGGCGAGGTCGTGCTCAAGACCGAGATGACCGCCTTCGTGCAGGCCGCGCAGGCCCGCGGCTGCCGCTTTCAGGTGGGCTCGGACATGTTGTTCGAGCAGATTCCGGCCTACCTGGAGTTCTTCGGATTCCCGTCCACGACAGCCGATCGGCTGCGCGCGCTGGCGCGCCTGGACGGCTGATCGCCGGCCGCCGCGGCCGCGAGGCCGGGCGCCGGTCGCTCAGGCCGCCGCCGCGCGCCGCAACTGCACGGCGAACCCGCGCGCCACGCCCGGACGCGCCATCATCGCCTGGTACCAGCGCTGCACGTGCGGGTAATCTGCCAGGTCGACCTTGTGGCGCTCGTGGCGCCAGGCCCAGCCCAGGATCGCGAAATCGGCGATCGACAGTTCGTCGGCGAAGTATTCGTGCTCGGCCAGCCGGCGGTCCATCACGCCGTACAGCCGCCGGGTCTCGGCCGTGAAGCGCTCCAGCCCGTAGCGCCGGTCGGTCTCGTTCGCCAGCGCGACGAAATGGTGCACCTGGCCCGGCATGGGGCCGAAGCCGCCCATCTGGAACATCAGCCACTCCAGGGCCGCGATGCGCCTGAGCGGATCCTGGGGCAGAAAGCGGCCCGACTTCTCGGCCAGGTAAATCAGGATGGCGCCGGACTCGAACACGCTGACCGGCGCACCCGTGGGTCCTTGCGGATCGACAATGGCCGGAATCTTGTTGTTCGGGCTGATCTTCAGGAATTCCGGCTGGTTCTGCTCGCCCTGGGTGATGTCGACGACATGCACCTCATAGGGCAGGCCCATCTCCTCGAGCGCGACACTGATCTTGCGTCCGTTGGGTGTATCGAATGCGTACAACGCAATGGTCATGGGTTTCCTTTGCCCCTCGGGCTGCTATGCGGGCTGGTCGTGAGCGGCCCGGCCTCGCTCATGCGGATGTCTTGACGCCGGCGCCGGCAGATCGGCGGGCCCACAACTGGCTGGCGATGGTGATGCCGATCAGCGCCATCCCGATCAGGTCGGTCTGCAGGCCGGGCTTGATCAGCACCAGCGCCGCGGCGATCAGCAATATACGCTCCCACCAGCGTGCGGGGCCGAAGAAGAAATAGCTGTGCAAGCCCGCGGCCAGGCAGACCACGCCGGCCGTGGCGGTGACCGTGGCCAGCAGCACCACGGACAGGTCGCCGATCAGCAGCAGCGACGGCGCAAACACGAACATGAAGGGAATGATGTAGCCGGTCAGCCCCATCTTGACCGCCGCCCAGCTGGTCTGCATCAAGGTGCCGCGCGAGATGCCGTTGGCCGCGTAGACCGCCATCGCCACCGGGGGTGTGATTGCCGACAACACGGCGAAATACAGCACGAACAAGTGGGCGGCCTCGACCTGCACCCCCAGCTTGACCAGTGCCGGCACCAGCAGGGCCACCTGCACGATGTAGGCCGGCGTCGTGGGCAGGCCCATGCCCAGTAGAATGCCCGCCAGCATGGTCAGGACCAGCGCCAGCAGCAAGGAGTTCTGCGACAGCGCCAGCACCACGCCGGTGAACGACAGGCCCAGGCCGGTCAGCGTGATGGTGCCGATGACGATGCCGGCGGTGGCGCAGGCCAGCGCGACCACCAGCGTGTTGCGCGCACCGGACTCCAGCGCCTCGACGATGGCGCGCAGCGTGAAGGTCTTGCGCGTGCTCGCACGCAGCCAGGTGGTCGGTATCACCGAGCCGATGCCGCACAGGGCCGAGAACGCCGCGCTGTAGCCGGCCAGCAGCACGACGACGATGACCACCAGCGGCAGGAACAGGTGGCCGCGCTCGACGATGACCTCGCGCAGCCGCGGCAGGTCGGCCTTGGGCAGGCCTACCAGGCCGATGCGCTTGGCCTCGAAATGCACGGCCATGAATACCGCGACGTAATACAGCACCGCCGGCAGCAACGCGAACGCGGCCACGGTGAGGTAGGACACGCCCAGGAACTCCGCCATCACGAAGGCCGCCGCGCCCATGATGGGCGGCATCAGCTGGCCACCCGTCGAGGCCACCGCCTCCACCGCGCCCGAGAAGGCGGGCCGGTAGCCGGTGCGCATCATCAACGGAATCGTGAAGGTGCCGGTGGTCATCACATTGGCCACGGCGCTGCCCGAGACCGTGCCGAACAGGCTGCTGGTGATCACCGCCACCTTGGCCGGCCCGCCCGAGGTGTGCCCGGCCAGCGCGAGTGCGAAATCCATGAAGAGCTGGCCGGCACCGCTGCGTTCGACGAAGGCGCCGAACAGGATGAACAGCATCACATACGTGGCCGACACGTACAGCGGAATGCCGAAGATGCCTTCGGTCGTCAGGTAGAGCTGGTCAAGCATGACTCCGACCGACTGGTTGCCGGCGGTCAGTCCGTAGGCGAGGAAGATGATGGCGGTGATCGGCAGCGCCCAGCCGGTGGCGCGCCGCGTGGCTTCGAGCACCAGCAGGATGACGGCCCCGCCGAACACGTAGTCCGCCACGATGGGATCGTCGACGTAATACATCCGGCCCTGGATATAGGCCAGGTTCATGCTCGGGTACAGCGCCGCGGCCGCGGCGGCGATCACCAGCACCACGTCGAACCAGCCCACGCGCTCGGCCGTGCCGTTGCGCCCGGGCATGATCAGGAAACCCAGCACCAGCGCAAAGGCCAGGTGCGCGCCCCGCATCACGTAGGCGTCGGGCGGGCCGACGAAGGCCACGTACAGGTGGAACACCGACATCGCCACCGCCACGGTGGTGATGATCCGGCGCGAGACGACCGCAGGCAGTGACAACATGGGTGAGCTCCGGCGCGCTCGGGCGCCATGGAATATCCGCGGCGATGGCGCCGCCACGAAGGACCGGCGCGCGAAGCCTCACGCGCCGGCAAGCGACATCAGAGCGCGCCGACTTCCTTGTAGTACTTCATCGCACCCTTGTGCAAGGGCACGCCGATGTCCTCGGCCATCATCTTGGGCGTGACGCCGGACATCGCCTTGGCGATCGCCGCCAGGTCGGCCTTGTTGTCGACCAGGCCCTTGAGCATCTTGTACACCACGGTCTCGTCGAGATCGCAACGGGCAATGAGGTGGGTGGCATAGCCGATGGTCTGCACGTCCTGCGTCTGCTTCGGATAACTGCCGGCCGGGATCACCAGCTTGGTGTAACCCGGGTTGAGCTTGCGCATGGCCTGGAACTTGTCGTCCGGAATGCCGATCAGCTTGATGTCGCGCGCCGAAGCCAGGTCCATGATGGCCGAGGCCGGCACGGTCGTGCCCAGCGTGAACACCTGGGCGTTGTTGTCCTTCATCAGCGAGACGGCGTCGGTGTAGGAGACATAGCTGACACGGCCCATGTCGCCGTACTTGAGGCCATAGACCTCGAGCGACTGCATGCTGATGAACTCGGCAGTATTGCCCTTGGGCTGCACGGCCAGCGACTTGCCCTTGAGGTCGCCCAGCGAATTGATGTTGGCGTCGGCATTGGCCACCACCTGGTAATACTGCGGATACAGGCTGGCGACGTTGCAGACATTCTTGGTCTGCGCGTCGAACGGCGCTTTGCCGGCGACACCATCCACGGTGGAGATCGAGTTGCCGAAGCCCATGTCGGCCTTGCCGCCATCCACGCCCTTGACGTTCGCGATCCCGGCCCCCGGCAACACCTGCACCTTCATCCCGGCCTTGTCGGCGATGTTCGCGATCGCACCACCGAGCGGGTACCACGAGCCGCCTTGCGGGCCCGTCATCAGCTTGATCTGCTGGGCCTGTGCTACGCCGGCGCCACACACCAGCGCAGCGATGGCGATGCAGGTGCGATGGATGGGAAATGTCATGTCTGTGCTCCTTGTATTGGATGGATGAACCGCCGCGCCGGGCAAGGCCGGCCGATCGGTCTGGGGATTCGGAATGCGGGGGAAGGGACGCGGGCGCGGCACCGCCGCAGGCGTCGGCAAAGAATCGATTTCAGGTGGGCCTTGTCTCCGTTGTCGTGGTTGTCATGGAATCGGGTTGGGTTGCTGCAACACAGCCCCACCATGATCAGATGATATGACCAAGTGTGCACGGATTTCGCCGCACCCGTCAATACGGCATGTCCCGCATCAACGTTCGCCGCCACGCTGAAGGCACCCGGCCGGCCGACGGCCGGACGGCGCGCTACAGGCTGCGCTCGATCAGCGCCCGCAGCGCCGGCGTGACGCGGGGCATGGTGCCGAACCAGGCGGCAAACGCGGGGCGGGCCTGGTGCAGCAGCATGCCCAGTCCGCCGACCACCGGATTACCGCGCGCGCGTGCCGCCGCCAGCAGCGGCGTGACCAGCGGCACGTAGACCAGATCGGACACCAGCGCCCGGGGCGGCAGCGCGTCCAGCGACAGGTCCAGCGGCGCCTGCCCGTGCATGCCCTGGCTGGTGGTGTTGACCAGCAAGGCGGCATCGGCCAGCGCGGCATGGCGTTGCTCCCACGGCACGGCCCGGACCGGGGCGCCGAGTTCGGCGGCCAATGCCCGGGCCTTGTCCGCGGACCGGTTGCACAGCCGTATCTCGCGTGCGCCCTGCTCGGCCAGGCCGACCAGCACCGCGCGGGCCGCGCCGCCGGCGCCCATGACCACGACGGGACCGGCGTCGGCGCGCCAGCCGGGTACTTCGTCACGCAGGCTCTCGATGTAGCCGAAACCGTCGTTGTTGAAACCCGCCAGCGAGCCGTCCGGCTGCACCACCACGGTGTTGATGGCGCCGATGCGGCGGGCCACCGGATCGACACGGTCGACCAGCGCCATCGCGGCCACCTTGTGCGGAATGGTCAGGTTGCAGCCGGCAAAACCGAGCACCGGCAGCGCCCGCAAGGCCTGGTCCAGGCCGTCGGGGACCACTGGCAGCAGCACATAGGCGCCACGCAGCCCGTGTTCGGCCATCCAGTGGTTGTGAATGTCGGGCGAGCGGGAATGGGCGACGGGCCAGCCCATCAGGCCGGCCAGCGCGAAGTTGCGGTGTTCCATGGAGGTGATCGCGGGCAGTTGAACGGGAGGCCGCCATTGTCACTGCTTGGCGATGCGGATCCCCGTCGCCCCGCGCGCCGTTCGCGCGCCGTGCACGACAATCCGGCGCAACCATGATCCACCACAACCTGCAGCTGGTCGCCTTGTCCGCGTTGTGGGGGACGTCGTTCATGCTGACACGGTTCGCCGCGCCGATCCTGGGCCCCAACCTGCTGGCGGCGCTGCGCATGGGCATGGCGGCCATCGCGCTGGCCTGCATCATGCACCGGCTGCGCCTGCGCTGGCCGATCGAACACTGGCGCGAACTCGGCTTGCTCGCTCTGCTCGGGGTCGCCGCGCCACACGCCATGTTCGCCTGGTCCGCGCTGTATATGCCGGCGGGTTATTCCGCCCTGCTGTACGTGACCTCGGTGCTGTTCGGAGCCCTTGCATCGGCCTGGATGAAGGAAGAATTGCTGACCGGGCCGAAAATCGCCGGTTGCGTGCTGGGCATCGTCGGTGCGGCGTTCCTGGTGCAACTCGGCCCGCTGGATCCGTCGCCGCGCCTGGTGATGGCCGTCATGATCGCCATCGTCGGCGCCGCGGTGTCTGGCATGTCGGCGCCCATGCTCAAGCGCGCGGTCACGCGCATGGATCCGCTGGCCATCACGGCCGGCATACATCTGATCGCCTTCGTGTTGCTGCTGCCGGGCGCCATCGTCGATTGGCCCCGTGCGCGTTTCAGCGTCGGCGCACTGGCCGCCGTCTTCGTCATGGGAACCTTCACCTCCGGCATGGCCTGGTGGCTCTACGCGCGCATCATGCGCCACGTGTCGCCCCTGGTGGCGCTGAGCTCGACCTTCATGATCACCGGCTTCGGTGTGTTGTGGGCCGTGTTGTTCCTCGACGAGGCGCTCGACACCGGCATCTACCTGGGTGGCGCACTGCTGGTGCTGTCATGCCTGCTGGTGATGGGATTCGACCCGCGCAGATGGATACCCGCCATGCCGGCGCGCAACCGCGATCCATGAAACGGCATCGCGGCCACGGCACATGCGCCGCGGACCCGCCATGCCGCACAATGTGCGCCACATGCAGAACAAGTATTTCGCCCAGCTGGCGGGCTTGTCGATCCTGTGGGGGGCGACGTTTCTGTTCACCCGGGTGGCAACGCCGGAGATCGGCCCCAGCCTGACCGCGGCCGGCCGGATCGGCCTGGGTGCGGCGACGCTGGCGCTGATCATGACCTTCACCCGCCACCGCTGGCCGTGGCAACACTGGCGCGCCCTGGCGGTGCTCGCGGCACTCGGCATCGCCGGGCCGCATTTCCTGTATGCGTGGTCGTCGCTGTACCTGCCGGCCGGCTACAGCGCGGTGCTCAGCGTGACCTCCGTGATGTTCGGCACCTTCGTCTCGGCCTGGCTGCGCGAAGACGTGTTGACCCGCTCCAAGGTGTTCGGCTGCATCGCCGGGTTTTCCGGCGTGGCACTGGTGGTGCAGCTCGGGCCGATGCGCCCGACGCCGGAACTGGTCGTCGCCGCCATGGTCGCCATCGCCGGATCGGCCTTGTCGGGCGCGTCGGCGCCCCTGCTCAAGCGCGCCACCAAATACATGGAGCCACTGGCGATCACGGCGGCGATGCATGTGATCGCCTTCGGCTTGCTGCTGCCCAGCGCCGCGTGGACCCTGCCGGACGCCCGGTTCACACCGGCCGCGCTGGCCTCGGTCGCCATCATGGGCGTGTGCACCTCCGGCCTGGCGTATTGGGCCTACATGCGCATCGTGCAGAAGGTCAGCCCGATCGCCGCGCTGAGTTCGACCTTCATGGCAACCATCTCCGGCATCATCTGGGGCCACCTGGTGCTGGACGAGAAGTTCACCGGCACCACCTATGCCGGTGGCTTGCTGGTGCTGGCGGCCACCGTGCTGGTGACGGGATTCAACCCCTGGCGCCGCCCTGCACCGGTCCCGCCTGTGGGTGCGGCCGCGGACACGCCGACAAGCCCCCGCCCGCCACCGCCGTCATCAGGGCGCTGACCCGGCGTCTTTGGCCTGCGCGCCGATCGGTGCCAGGTCGACTTTGACGTCGCCGCACTGGGCGCGGTGGCGCAACACGTGGTCCATCACGACCAGCGCCAGCATGGCCTCTGCGATCGGCGTGGCCCGGATACCGACACAGGGGTCGTGGCGACCCTTGGTGCTGACCGTGGTGCTGTTGCCGGCGGTATCGATCGACTCGCGCGGCGACAGAATGGAACTGGTGGGCTTGATCGCAATCGACACCTCCAGGTCCTGGCCGCTGGTGATGCCACCGAGCGTGCCGCCTGCGTTGTTGGTCCGGAATCCGTCCGGCGACAAGGAATCGCCATGGGTGGTGCCGCGCTGGGACACGCTGGCAAATCCGGCGCCGATCTCGACGCCCTTGACCGCGTTGATGCCCATCATCGCGTAGGCGATGTCGGCATCCATCTTGTCGAACAGCGGCTCGCCCAGCCCGACCGGAACGCCGCTGGCACTGACCCGGATGCGGGCCCCGCAGGAATCGCCCGACTTGCGCAGCGCTTCCATGTAGGACTCCAGCGCCGACACGTCGGCCACCGGTGCGAAGAACGGGTTGGCCGGCACGTGGTCCCAGCTCTCGAAGCCGATCGGCAACTCGCCGATCTGCGTCATGCAGCCGCGGAACTCGGTGCCGTATGTCTCGCGCAGCCATTTCTTGGCCACCGCGCCGGCGGCGACCATCGGGGCCGTCAACCGGGCCGACGAGCGCCCGCCGCCGCGCGGATCGCGGATGCCGTATTTCTGGAAATAGGCATAGTCGGCATGGCCGGGCCGGAAGGTCTGCAGGATGTTGCCGTAGTCCTTGCTGCGCTGGTCGGTGTTGCGGATCAGCAAGGCGATCGGCGTGCCGGTGGTCCGGCCCTCGTAGACGCCGCTGAGGATCTCCACCGCGTCCGGTTCGTTGCGCTGGGTGACAAATTTCGAGGTGCCGGGCCGGCGACGGTCCAGGTCACCCTGGATGTCGGCCTCGCTCAGCGCCAGGCCGGGCGGGCAGCCGTCGATGACGCAGCCAATGGCCGGGCCATGCGACTCGCCGAAGTTGGTGACCGCAAACAGCATGCCGAAGGTATTGCCCGACATCAGCCCGGCCTCCGCGCTGCGCGCTGCGGGATTCGCGCTTGGGAACGGCCCGGCGCGCTCACTCGAACCTCCGCGCTGCGCGCTGCGGGATTCGCGCTTGGGAACGGCCCGGCGCGCTCACTCGAACCTCCGCGCTGCGCGCTGCGGGATTCGCGCTTGGGAACGGCCCGGCGCGCTCACTCGAACCTCCGCGCTGCGCGCTGCGGGATTCGCGCTTGGGAACGGCCCGGCGCGCTCATGGCGTCCCCGGAATGCCATCGGTGTCCGGCCAGTCGCGGATGTAGGCCTTGAGCATCTTGTTCTCGAAGTTCTGCGCATCGACGACGGCCTTGGCGACGTCGTAGAAACTGACCACGCCCATCAGCATCTTGCGGTCCATCACCGGCAGGTAGCGCGCATGGTGGTCGAGCATCATGCGCCGCACCTCGTCGAGTTCGGTGCCCATGGTGCAGGTCAGCGGCGCATCGTCCATCGCGGCGCGGACCGATCCGGTGCCGATCTGGCCGCCGTTGCGCACCACGGTCTGAATCACCTCGCGGAAGGTCAACATGCCCACCAGGTCACCCAGGTCCATGACGACCAGCGAACCGATGTCCTTCTCGGCCATCACGGCGGCCGCCTGGGCCAGGCGTTCATCGGGATTGACGGTGTAAAGCGTGTTGCCCTTGACACGCAGAATATCGCTGACTTTCATGCTGCACTCCTCGCGCTGAATATAGCCCACAATAAGAGGGCACCGGGCTGGTGCTCCGTCGCGATTGTGACGCCGAAGCGCCGTGCCATCGTGCGGCACCACATCCGGGTCGCACGGCGGGAACGCCAGCCCCGTGCACGAACCCACAGCGCCCAACCCACTGGAGACCTTCGCATGCCCGGTTATTCCGATCCCGGCTTCGACACGCTGGCACTGCATGCCGGCGCGGCACCGGACCCCGCCACCGGCGCGCGCGCCGTGCCGATCCACCTGAGCACCTCGTTCGTGTTCGAGTCGAGCGAACACGCCGCCGCCCTGTTCAACCTCGAGCGCGCCGGCCATGTCTATTCGCGCATCAGCAACCCGACCAATGCCGTGCTCGAGCAACGGGTGTCCGCGCTCGAAGGCGGCATCGGCGCGATCAGCACCGCCAGCGGCCAGGCCGCGCTGCACCTGTCGATCGCCACGCTGATGGGCGCGGGCTCCCACATCGTCGCATCGACCGCGCTGTACGGCGGTTCGCAGAACCTGCTGCATTACACGCTGCGCCGCTTCGGCATCGAGACCAGCTTCGTCAAGCCCGGCGACATCGACGGCTGGCGCGCCGCGGTGCGTCCGAACACCAAGCTGTTCTTCGGCGAAACCGTCGGCAACCCGGGCCTGGACGTGCTCGACATCGGCAGCGTGTCGTCCATCGCCCACGACGCGGGCGTACCGCTGCTGGTCGACTCGACGCTGACCACACCCTGGCTGCTCAAGCCGCTCGAACATGGCGCCGACCTGGTCTACCACTCGGCGACCAAGTTCCTCAGCGGCCACGGCACGGTGATCGCCGGCATCGTCGTCGACGGCGGCAGCTTCGACTGGGCCGCCTCGCACGCGCAGTCGGGCAGGTTCGCCGAACTGGCCACGCCCTACGACGGTTTCCACGACATGGTGTTCACCGACGAGTCCACCGTCGGCGCCTTCCTGCTGCGCGCGCGGCGCGAAGGCCTGCGCGACTTCGGCGCCTGCCTGAGCCCGCATTCGGCCTGGCTGGTGCTGCAAGGCATCGAGACGCTGGGCCTGCGCATGGCGCGGCACATGGACAACACGGCCCGGGTGGTCGAATTCCTGGCCGGCCACACGTTCGTGTCGCGTGTCGGCCATCCGCTGCTCGAAACGCACCCCAGCCACGCGTTGGCGCAAAAGCTGCTGCCCCGTGGCGCAGGCTCGGTGTTCAGCTTCGACCTCAAGGGCAGCCGCGCCCAGGGCAAGGCCTTCGTCGACGCGCTGCAGGTGTTCAGCCACCTGGCCAACGTCGGCGACTGCCGCTCGCTGGTGATCCACCCGGCCAGCACCACCCACTTCCGGATGAGCGACGAGGCATTGGCCGCGGGCGGCATCACCCAGGGCACGATCCGCCTGTCGATCGGCCTGGAAGATCCGGCCGACCTGCTCGAAGACCTCAAGCGCGCGCTCCGGGCCGCGGAAAAGGCAGGTGCATGATGGAACTCGTCGTCCATGGCAGCAAGACCTTCTGCTACACCGGTGGCAAACCCTTCGATGCGGCCAAACCGACCGTGATCTTCCTGCACGGCGTGCTCAACGACCACAGCGTCTGGATCCTGCAGACCCGGTCGCTGGCGCACCACGGCTGGAACGTGCTCGCGCCCGACCTGCCAGGACACGGCAAGAGCGCCGGCGACCCGCCGGCCAGTGTCGAGGCGGCGGCCGACTTCGTGCTGGCGTTGATGGACGCTGCCGGCGTGACCCGGGCGGCGTTGGTCGGCCACAGTTTCGGATCGCTGATCGCGCTGGAGGCGGCGGCGCGCGCGCCCGAACGCGTCAGCCACCTGGTGCTGGTCGGCGTCGCGTTCCCGATGAAGGTCTCGCCGGTGCTGCTCGAGGCATCGCAGAATGATCCGGAAAAGGCCATTGCGCTGGTCAACACCTTCTCGCACAGCACGCTGGCGCCGCCACCCTCGAGCCTGGGCCCCGGCACCTGGCTGTACGGCGGCTCGCGCGCATTGATGCGACGGGTGCTGGCCAGCAACCCGCGCGTCAACGTCTTCCACACCGGATTCAAGGCCTGCGACCGTTACGCCGGCGGCGATGCGGCCATGGCCAGGGTGACGGCGCCCACGCTGTTCGTGCTCGGCCGGCACGACCAGATGACACCGCCCAAGGCGGCGCAGTCGCTGGTGCGGGCGGCCCGCCACGGCACCGTGGAGACGGTGCCCGGCGGGCACGCGATGATGCTCGAGGCGCCGGATGCGGTACTGGCCGCCGTACACCGGTTCCTGCAGGCATGACCACCAGCCCGGTCATTGCCACGGCGCCGATGACGGCCGCGCGCGCGCGGCAGATCGCGGACGACTTCGACCTGCGCGCCCTGCCGGCCGACTTCTACGCCAATCCGTATCCGGTCTACGACCTGCTGCGCGCGACGCAGCCGGTGCGTGCCATGCCCGACGGCAGCTGGTTCCTGACCCGTTACCAGGACCTGGTCGCGGTCTATCGCGACGCCCGCTTGTTCAGCTCGGACAAGAAGGTCGAGTTCGCACCCAAGTACCTGCACGCAGCCTGGCAGGCGGACGCCGAAGCGGCCAAGCCTGCGCCGCTGTTCGAGCACCATACGACCAGCCTGGTGTTCAACGATCCGCCGCTGCATACCCGCGTGCGCAAGCTGATCATGGGCGCCTTGACCCGGCGCGCGATCCGGGAGATGGAGGCCGGCCTGATCACCCTGGTCGACCAGCTGCTCGACGGCATCGAGGCCCGCGGCCACGGCGACCTGATCGAGGACTTCGCCAGCGCGATCCCGGTCGAGGTCATCGGCAACCTGCTCGGCGTGCCGCACGCCGACCGCGGACCGCTGCGCGGCTGGTCGCTGGCGATCCTGGGCGCCCTCGAGCCGGCGCTGACGCCAGAGCAGGAAGCGCTGGGCAACCGCAGCGTGAGCGAATTCCTGCAGTACCTGGAGCAACTGGTCGCCGAACGCCGGCGCAAGCCGGGTGACCCGCAGCACGACGTGTTGACGCGGCTGATCCAGGGCGAAACCGACGGCGCCGATGGCGGCCGCCTGTCGGAACAGGAGCTGCTGCACAACTGCATCTTCATCCTCAACGCCGGCCACGAGACCACGACCAACCTGATCGGCAATGCGCTGGTCGCGCTGCAGGAGTGGCCCGATGCCCGGGCCGAACTGCTGCAGCGCATCACGCATTACCGCGACGACCCGGCCGCGCTGGAGCCCCACCTGGACAGCGCGGTGGACGAATTCCTGCGCTTCGAGTCCTCCAACCAGCTGGGCAACCGCCGCGCCACCGCTGCCTGCACGGTCGGCGGCATCGACCTGCCAGCCGGCGCGCTGGTGACCTTGTGCATCGGTGCGGCCAACCGCGACCCCGTCCAGTTCGATCAACCAGGGCGCCTGGACCTGTGGCGGCGCGACAACCGGCACCTGGCGTTCGGCTTCGGCATCCACCAGTGCGCCGGCCTGAGCCTGGCGCGGCTCGAAGGCCGCATCGCGATCGGGCGATTCCTGGCGCGGTTCCCGCACTACCGGCTCACCAACGCACCGCTGCGTGGCGGGCGCGCCCGGTTCCGGGGTTTCCTGCGGGCGCCGTTTGCCATCCGCTGATGCCGATGGCGGCTCCGCAGACGGCAACCCGGCGCGCGCGGGGGCATCACGCAGCTCTCTAGAATCCACGTCCTTGAACCCTCGTCGTGCAGGAGAAGAACAATGAATGCCTTCGTGTGCAGGATTCTTTCGGTCGTCGTTGTCGGTCTGACGGCCTTGACCGGGCAGGTGCTTGCGCAGTCGCCGCAGCAGGTCCTTCTGACGATCGATGGCTCGATCGCCATGCGCGACGGCGAAACCGGCGCCCGGTTCGATGCCGCCATGCTCGACGCCTTGCCGGCCTACAGCTTCCGAACCTGGACACCCTGGTTCAATCAGGCGGTGACCTTCAGCGGACCACGGCTGCGGGATGTGCTCGACGCCGTGGCGGCCAGGGGCAAGACCCTGCACATGGTCGCACTCAACGATTACGCGGTCGATGTCCCGTTCGACGATGCGGCCCGATTCGGTCCGCTGCTGGCGCGCCGCATCGACGGCAAGGTGATCGGCGTGCGCGAAAAGGGCCCCTTGTTCCTGGTCTACCCGTTCGACGACCGGCCCGAGACGCGCAACGAGATCTTCTACGCCCGCTCGATCTGGCAACTTTCGCGCATCACCGTACGGTAACAGCGGCGGCAAGCATCCGATGAACCACCGCCGCCGGCTGATCAACCGCGCACTGGCCGTGCTGGGCGCGCTCGCCCTGCTGCTGATGGCCGGCATGATGACGCTGCAGATCGTGCAGCTGCAGGCCATCGAGGAAACCGTCAGCGACGGTCGCACGATGGGGGAATGGGATTTTTTCCAGCTGCAGGTCGAACATCTCAAACTGGGGTCGGAGATCGACGCAGCACTGCGCGATCGCGGCCAGGGCGAGGCGATGGCCCGATTGGTCCTGCGCTACGGAATCTTCGCCAGCCGTTACGACAACGTGCGCGACGGACTGAGCCAACGCCTGATCGGGGATTTGCCCAGCTACCAGAAACTGCTGGCCGAACTCCAGCAATTCGTCACCAGCGCCGACCGCTATTTCGGCTCTGCAGATCAACGACCGGCATTCGACATGGCCAGGCTGTTGGAGCTCGAAGCCGAACTCGACCACGTCGCGGCTCCGATCCAGCGGGTGCTGCTGGACAGCAACCATGCCCGCCACCGGGTCAATGCGCAATACCTGGATGCGGTACGAACCCAGGTGAAGACGGCATGGGCAATGTGCCTGGCCCTGTTGCTGGTGGCATCGGCCTTCGCTGTGCTGGCGGTACGCCAGATGCGACTGGCCGTGCAACGCAACGACGAGCTCGAGCGGCTGCATGCCGAGGTCAGCCACCGTGCCGCGCACGACGCACTGACCGGCCTGATCAACCGTGACGAGTTCGAACGCGTGCTGAACCAGACCCTGGTGTCGGCGCCCGACAAACGCCAGCGCCACGCCGTGCTGTTCATCGACCTCGACCGTTTCAAGATCGTCAACGACAGCTGCGGCCACAGCGGCGGCGACCAGCTGCTGCGCGAAGTCGCGGAACTGATCCGGCGCATCGTGCGCACCAGCGACGTCGTCGCGCGCATCGGTGGCGACGAGTTCGCGGTCATACTGACGCGCTGCGACCAGGTCAGCGCGCGCCAGCTGGCCGAGCACATCTGCCTGACCATCGACGACTACCGCTTTGCGCAGGCCGGCCAGACCTTCCACATCGGCGCCAGCATCGGGTTGGTGATGCTGGGCGAACACTGGAGCTCGGTCACCGCGGTGATGCAGGCGGCCGACTCGGCGTGTTACATCGCCAAGGAGTCCGGTCGCAACAGGGTCTATCTGTACGTGGACTCCGACCTCGGCGTGCAGACGCAGCGCGGCATCACGAACTGGGTGCAGCGGCTGCACAACGCGCTCGACGAGAATCGCATGCGGTTGTACTGGCAGCGCATCGTGCCCATCTGCGCACACGACGACGGCAAGTTGCGGGGCGAGGTGTTGCTGCGCATGGTCGAGGATGGCCAGGTCGTCGAACCCGGCGCGTTCCTGCCGGTGGCCGAACGTTATGCGTTGGCCACGCGCATCGACCGCTGGGTCGTGGGCGCGGTGTTCGAGTGGTTGTCGCGCCACGGGCACCGGTTGTCGAACGTCGACGCCTTGTCGATCAATCTGTCCGGCCAGTCCGTCAGCGATACCGCGTTCCAGCAGTTCCTGCTCGAGCGCATGCAGGCGATCGCGTTCGACCGCCGCAAGTTGTACTTCGAGGTGACCGAGACCTCCGCCATCACCAAGTTGCAGCAGTCGATCACCTTCTTCGATCGGCTGCATGCGCTCGGCGCCAGCGTGTCGCTGGACGATTTCGGCAGCGGCATGTCCTCGTTTACCTACCTCAAGAGCCTGCCAGTGGACGTGCTCAAGATCGACGGGCAGTTCATGCGCCAGCTCGAGGGCGACTCCTACGACCAGGCCGCGGTGCGGGCGATCTGCGACGTGGCGCAGGCCACCGGCAAGAAGACCGTCGCCGAAGGCATCGAAACCGAGTCGGTCGCGGCCATGTTGCGCAGCTTCGGCGTGCAATATGGCCAAGGATTCCTGTGGCACGCACCGGCCCCCATGGACACGTTGCTGCAGATGCCGCACGCCTCGCCGCTCGACACGCCCGGCACGCACCAGACGCCCGGTTGAGACTTGTTGCCCGCGTGTCGGCGCCGCAACCGTGCGCGGCGCGCCTGCCATTGCTGCCGGTATTGACGCATGTTAAGGTCGACTGACTGCGATGAACGGTTGCCGGACCTGGCGCTGCCTTCCGGCCTGTGTACCGTCATGCGCATCGATACCGAAACCAGCTACAGGAGAGCACATAAAAATGGCTGCGTCCAAAGACCCGATGGTGCCCGACGGTGACGTCAATCCCATCAACACCGATTACAAGATAGGACAGGACAACATCGTCCTGAATGTGGGGCCGTTCGGCCTGGACATCCATAACCGGGTGTTCGCCGTCTCGGGCCTGACCATCGTCGCCTTCGTGCTGCTGACCCTGATGTTCCAGACCCAGGTCGAGCCGATGTTCGGTGATCTGCGCGGCTGGCTCACATCCAACCTCGACTGGTTCTTCATCAGTGCCGGCAACATCTTCGTGCTGGTCTGCCTCGGCCTGGCCGTCTCGCCGCTGGGCAAGGTGCGCCTGGGGGGCACGCTGGCCAAGCCGGACTACGGTTACCTGGGCTGGTTCTCGATGTTGTTCGCCGCCGGCATGGGGATCGGCCTGATGTTCTACGGCGTGTCCGAACCGCTGTCGCATTTCGGCAGCTCCATGGGTGGGACCACCGTCGAAAGCGGTGCACGGACCGACTGGGCCCCGCTGGGCGCAGCGGCCGGCGACGCCGCCGCCGCCACCCGGCTGGGCATGGCGGCGACGATCTTCCATTGGGCGCTGCATCCCTGGGCCATCTACGCCATCCTGGCGCTGGGCCTGGCGCTGTTCTCGTTCAACAAGGGCCTGCCACTGACGATCCGCTCGGTGTTCTACCCACTGCTCGGTGAACGCATCTGGGGTTGGCCCGGCCACGTCGTCGATATCCTGGCCGTGCTCGCGACGATGTTCGGCCTGGCCACGTCGCTGGGCCTGGGCGCTTCGCAGGCGGCAGCCGGACTGAACTACCTGTTCGGCATTTCGCTCGGAGAAACGACGCAGATCGTGCTGGTCATCGGCATCACCGCGATCGCGTTGACCTCGGTGCTGGCCGGCCTGGACGCCGGAGTGAAGCGGCTGTCCGAGATCAACATGATCCTGGCCGTGCTGCTGCTGGTGTTCCTGATCGCCGTCGGCCCGACGCTGGCCATTGCCTCTGGCTTCTTCAGCAACCTGGGCGCCTATGTCGAATACCTGCCCGCGTTGTCGAATCCGTTCGGCCGCGAAGACGCCAACTTCTCGCAGGGCTGGACCGCCTTCTACTGGGCCTGGTGGATCAGCTGGTCACCGTTCGTGGGCATGTTCATCGCACGCGTGTCGCGCGGTCGCACAGTGCGCGAATTCATCGTCTCGGTGCTGATCATCCCGTCGCTGGCCTGTGTGTTGTGGATGACCGTGTTCGGCGGCACCGCGATCTCGCAACTGGTCCAGGATGGCTACAAGGCCGTCGCCGAAGCGGCGTTGCCGCTGCAGATCTTCCAGATGCTCGATGTGTTGCCGATGGCGCAGATCACCTCCTTCCTGGCCATCGTACTGGTGGTGGTGTTCTTCGTCACCTCGTCGGACTCCGGCTCGCTGGTGATCGACGTCATTGCCGCCGGCGGCAAGGTCGACGCGCCGACGCCGCAACGCGTGTTCTGGTGCGTGTTCGAGGGCCTGGTCGCGATCGCGCTGATTCTGGGCGGCGGTCTGGTGGCCTTGCAGGCAATGGCCGTGTCGACCGGCTTTCCGTTCACGATCGTGCTGCTGATCGCCACGGTGGCCGTGGTCAAGGGCCTGGCCTCGGAGCCCCGCGGGGCATGACGATCACACGGGCCGGCCGGTGCGACCCGGCCCCGACACCATGCAGGACGAGCAACTCGAGATCCTGAACTTCCTGCAGGGCCATGCCCTGTTCAAGGAATTGCCGGAGCAGGTGCTCCATGCGGTGGCCGCCGCCACCGACGTGCGGTATTGCAAGGCCGGCACGCAGATCGTCGAATTCGGCGAGCCGGCGCAATTCCTGCATCTGGTGCGCAGCGGCGCCGTCGAGGTATTCCACCGCGACGGCAAGTTGTACGACCGCATGAACGAAGGCGGTTATTTCGGCGAGTTCGGCCTGCTGCATCGCAAGACCGTGCGTTTCCCGGCCCGCGCGCTGGAGGACAGCCTGCTGTACCTGGTCCCGGAACCGGTCTTCACCGACCTGTTCGAGAACCAGGAGCGTTTTGCCGACCTGGTCGCCACCGAGGATCGGGTACGCCTGCGTCAGGTGGTGTCGCGCCGCGAGGAAGGCAACCCGCTGACCTCGGTCACGGTCGACACCCTGGTCGCACGCGAGCCGGTGTGCATGGAGCAGTCGGCCACCGCACTGGATGCGGCACGCCGCATGGCCGGCGACGGCGTGTCGTGCCTGCTCATCCTGGGTGCGGGCACCGACGCGCCGCCGCGCATGGTCGGCATCCTGACCGACCGTGACCTGCGATCCCGGCTGGTGGCCGAAGGCCTGCCCTACGACACGCCGGTGCGCGACATCATGACGCCCGACCCGGTGGTGCTGCGGCACGACCAGCAGGTGTTCGAGGCCATCCTGGCGATGCTGCGCCACAAGGTGCACCACCTGCCGGTGCTGCGCCAGGACAAGCCCATGGGGGTCATCGCATTGTCCGACGTGTTGCGCCACGAGTCGCAAAGCAGTCTGTTCGTCGTGGGCAGCATCGCCAAGCAGAACGATGTCGACGGGTTGGCCGCGCTGGCGACCGACGTGCGGGCCTGTTTCCAGCGCCTGGCGGAACAGGACAGCAATTCGCGCGTGATCGGCAGCACCATGGCCCTGATCGGCCGCGGCTTCAAGCAGCGCCTGCTCGAACTGGCCGAACAACAGCTCGGTCCGCCGCCGGTGCCCTACTGCTTCCTCGCTCTGGGCTCGATGGCCCGGCACGAACAGCTGGTGGTGACCGACCAGGACAACGCACTCGTGCTCGACGACCGCTTCGACGCCGCCCGGCACGACGACTACTTCCGGCAACTGGCCGCGTTCGTCAGTGACGGCCTGGCCCGCAGCGGCTACAGCTACTGCAGCGGCGACGTGATGGCCACCAACACCCGCTGGCGCCAGAGCCTGCGCGTGTGGCAAGACACTTTCCGCCAGTGGATCGAACAACCCACGCCCGAGACGCTGCTGGCGGCGAGCATCTTCTTCGACCTCGACGGCGTGTGGGGCCAGACCGCATTCTCCGAGCGATTGCGCAGCCTGATCGCCGACAAGGCGCGCGCCAACACACGTTTCCTGGCCTGCATGGCGCGTAATGCGCTGCTGCGCACACCGCCGCTGGGTTTCTTCAAGGACTTCGTGCTCGAACCCGACGGCCGGCACGCCAACGCCATCAACCTCAAGCGCCGCGGCACGGCGCCGATGGTGGACCTGATCCGGGTCCATGCCCTGGCGATCGGCTCGCGCGCGCGCAACTCGTTCGAGCGCCTGCGCGACGTGATCGCGGCCGACGTCCTGCCCCAGGGCCGCGGCCAGGACCTGCATGATGCGCTGGAGTTCATCTCGATGGTGCGCATCCGCAACCAGGCGCATGACATGGCGGCCGGCCTGGAGCCGGACAACAGCATCGAGCCCGAGAAACTCTCGGAATTCGAACGCAAGAGCCTGCGCGACGCGTTCCAGATCCTGAGCCATGCGCAGACCTACCTGAAGTTCCGCTACCAGCCCGGTCGGATCGCCTGAGGCCGCCACCGTGTTGCATGCCGACTTGTTGCGGAGCCCGGGCGCAGCGAAGGCGGGTCCCCCGGACTGGCCTGCGTCGTTTGCCGACCTGGCCGGCCAGGCACAGGACCCACGGCTGCGGACCTATTACGCCGCGGGCATGGTTGCCGCGGACACACCACTGTCGCGCGCGCCGCTCATTGCGCTGGACGTCGAGACCACCGGCCTGGATCCCGCACGCGACGGCATCGTGAGTGTCGGCCTGGTGCCGATGCATCTGGACCGCATCGAGAGCAGCCGTTCGCGGCACTGGATCGTGAAGCCCCGCGCGCCGCTGGGTGCCGAATCGGTCACCATCCACGGCATCACCGACAGCCAGGTGCGGCACGCACCCGACCTGGACCAGATCCTGGACGAATTGCTGGGTGTCATCGCCGGCCACGTGCTGGTCGTGCATTGCGCCGACATCGAGCGCCAGTTCCTGAACGCGGCCCTGCTCTCGCGCATCGGCGAAGGCATCCGGTTTCCGGTGGTGGACACGATGGAACTCGAGGCGCGCATGCACCGCGGGCAGCCCCGCAGCCTGGTCGACCGCGTGCTGGGCCGCAAACCGGCCTGGGTGTCGATCCGGCTCGCCGACAGCCGCGCGCGTTACGGACTGCCACGGTACCGGCCGCACCATGCCATGACCGACGCGCTGGCCAGCGCGGAATTGCTGCAGGCACAGGTGGCGCACCACTACACGCCCGACACGCCGCTGCGCGACGTCTGGCAATGACGGCCGGCCGGGGGGCCGCCCGCCGGACACCCTCGCACGCCTAGTGCACGGCGGGCCCGTTGACATGCTGATCGAACAGGATCCGGTTGCCGTCGGGATCCTCCACGACGAAACTGGCCGGCCCGGACGATTTTTCATCGGCGGCGTTGTCGATGGTGATGCCCTGCGCCTTCAATCGACGCTGGATCTCCCGCACGTCGACGAAGGCCGGCAGTTTCGCCGCCCGGCTGTCCCAGCCGGGATTGAACGTCAGCAGGTTGCGTTCGAACAGGCCCTGGAAGATGCCGACGACGGCATCGCCGCTCCTCGGGAAGGGTACGTCGCCCCGGTGCCGCAGGCAAGCTGCCGCCATGATGGCGTCACGGCCGACGCCGTGTGCGGCCACGGTAACTACAAGACCTCGCCCAGGAGGGCCCGCCCCAGCTGCGCCCGCTCCCAGATGGCATCGGTGCTGGAGTTGTGGCGCAGCAGCAGTGACTGCACCAGCGGCTCGAGCAACGTGGCCTGCGGGTCGACGAGCAATACATAACGCGGGCCTTCATCGCCGAAGTCGTCGTCGAGCCGCGCCACCCAGTCCAGTTCCACCAGCGCCTGCAGCGACGAATCGATGCCCAGCGCGCTGACCCGCAGCGCCTTGGCCAGTTGCGGCACGGTCAGGCCTCGGCTGGTCACGTCACGGGCCTGCTGCAGCAGGCGCAAGGTTTCCAGCGCCAGCTGGAACTGCCAGCCCGCACCCAGGCCGCGACGGGCCACGCCCGCCAGCAGGCTGGGCAGGTAGGCGGCGATCACGGCGCCCAGCAGGATGATGACCCAGACCAGGTAGATCCACACCAGCATGATGGGCACGGTCGCAAACGTGCCGTACACGACCGAATAGGTCGGCACCATGGCCAGGTAGAACACCAGCAGCTTCTTCGCGACCTCGACGGCAATGGACGCGAACAGGCCACCGGTCCAGGCATGGGCCCACTTGACCTGGGTGTAGGGCACGTAGCGGTACATCGCGGCCGCGCCGAAGGCCAGGATCAGGAACTGCAGCGCGTCGAGCAACAGGCCGATGCCGCCCTGGGCACCGCCGGCCAGGCCACGCGACATGCCGACCGCGTACGAGGTCAGCGTGATGCTGGCCCCCAGCACCAGCGGCCCGAGCGTGATGGCCGCCCAATACACGAGGATGCGTTGCGCCAGGCGCCGCTTGCGCCGCACCCGCCAGATGCCGTTGAGCGTGCGGTCGATGGTCAGGATCAGCGCCAGCGCGGTGGCGAGCAGGATCACCAGGCCGACGCCGCCGAGCTGGTTGGCCTGCCTGGCGAACTGCGTCAGGTAACCCAGCACCTGGCGTGCGATCGTGTCCGGCACCAGGTTGTCGACCAGCCAGCGCTGCAGCACGACCTGCAGCTTGCCGAACATCGGGAACGCGGTGAAGATCGCCAGCGCGACCGTGAACAGCGGCACCAGTGCAATGGTGGTCGTGAAGGTCAGGCTGCTGGCGGTCAGCCCCAGGCGGTCGTCCCGGAACCGCTCGCGCAGCGTCAGGACCGTGTTTCTCCAGGGGAAATGGGCCAGGTCGTCCAGCAAGGACTGCAGGCGCGGCGGCATGGGCATGGCCGGTATGATGCCACCACGATGAGACCCGCCCCACGCCTGCACGCCGCCACGCCCCCGAACGCGCCATCGCGCCCTTGCCGATCCCCGCGGCGCGGGCGCGCCTGACATGGCCAGCGCCGCCGACCCGACCGTCATCCTGACCCGCACGCTGGCCGTGGGCAGCCTGCTGGGCATGATCCTGCTCAGCCTGGCGTGGGAGCTGTGGCTGGCGCCGCTGCGCCCCGGCGGCTCCTGGCTCGCGCTCAAGGCGTTGCCGCTGTGCATCCCGCTGGCCGGCCTGCTGAAGAACCGCATGTACACCTACCGCTGGGTCAGCCTGATGGTCTGGCTGTATTTCACCGAAGGCGTGGTACGCGCCTGGGGCGACAAGCCGCCGGGCAACTGGCTGGCCCTGGCGCAGGTGGCGCTGTGCGTGACGCTGTTCGTCGCATGTGCCCTGCATGTGCGCCTGCGCCTGCGCAAGGCGGTGCCGCCGGCATCGGCCGAATCCTGAGCAAACCCCTTCTTCCCACCTGCCCCTGTCCATGTCCGATCCCTCACACGCTCTTCTCGACGGCTTGCGCCGCATCGTCGGCCAGCCGCACGTGCTGACCCACGACGACCCCGATGCCGACCTGGCCGCCTGGGAGCAGGACTGGCGCAAGCGCAGCCGCGGCCAGGCGCTGGCCGTCGTGCGACCGGCCAGCACCCACGAGGTGGCCCAGGTCGTCCGGCTGTGTGCCGAGATGCAGTCCGCCACCGGGGTGAGCATCGTGCCGCAGGGCGGCAATACCAGCATGGTGGTGGGCGCCG
The DNA here is from genome assembly GCA_027214345.1 of Comamonadaceae bacterium G21597-S1. GTDB lineage: Bacteria > Pseudomonadota > Gammaproteobacteria > Burkholderiales > Burkholderiaceae_C > CAISIP01. The sequence goes on along the minus strand of JAPWHR010000018.1, from coordinate 67,808 downwards.
TGCCCGATGCGTCCGGCCGGCAGGTGGTGCTGAACCTGCAACGCATGAACCGGATCGAGTCGCTCGATGCCGGCAACCTGACACTGACCGCCCAGGCCGGCTGCGTGCTGCAGAACCTGCAGGAAGCGGCCGCCAGGGACGGCTTCCTGTTCCCGCTGAGCCTGGCCGCCGAAGGCAGCTGCACCATCGGCGGCAACCTGGGCACCAACGCCGGCGGCACCCAGGTCGTGCGGTATGGCAACACCCGCGACCTGTGCCTGGGGTTGGAGGTCGTCACCGCGCAGGGCGAGATCTGGAACGGCCTGGGCGGCCTGCGCAAGGACAACACCGGCTACGACCTTCGCAACCTGTTCATCGGCTCCGAAGGCACGCTGGGCATCATCACCGCCGCGGCGATGAAGCTGGTGCCGCTGCCGGCCGCCCAACTCACCGCCTGGGCCGCCGTGCCGTCGATGGAACATGCGGTGGCGCTGCTGGGCCTGGCGCACAAGACCCTGGGCGCCGGCCTGACCGGCTTCGAGGTCATGGGCCAGTTCGCGCTGTCGCTGGTGGCCAGGCACATGCCACAGTCCCCCGTGCCGCTGTACGAGACCACACCCTGGTGCGTATTGCTCGAGGTATCCGACCACGAGTCCGAGGAACATGCGCGCAGCCAGTTCGAACGCCTGCTCGAGGCCGGCATGGAACAGGGCTGCATCACCGACGGCGTCGTCGCCGAGAGCATCGCCCAGGCCCGCGCCTTGTGGCAGATCCGCGAGAACCTGCCGATCGCACAGGCGATCGAAGGCCTGAACATCAAGCACGACATCTCGATCCCGATCTCGCGCATCCCCGCCTTCGTCGCCGCCACCGACGCCCTGCTGGCCGAGGCCCTGCCCGGCATCCGCATGGTCGACTTCGGCCACCTGGGCGACGGCAACCTGCACTACAACGTGCAGGCGCCCGAAGGCGTGGACGCCGCCGCCTTTCTGCGCGACAACGAGGCCACCGTCAACACGCTGGTGTTCGAATCGGTGGCGAAATTCGGCGGCTCGATCTCGGCCGAACACGGCATCGGCAGCCTGAAGGTCGACAAGTTGCCCGGCTACAAGCCACCGGTGGCACTGGAGATGATGCGCGCGATCAAGCGGGCCCTGGACCCGCACAACCTGATGAATCCGGGTCGCGTGGTGCGGATGTAGGTGCCGAGCGATGACCAGTGCCCTGCCCGACGGCCTCTACGCGGACGAACACGCGGTCGCCCGCTGCACATGGTGCCGTTCAACGGCGGCCTACCGCGACTATCACGACACCGAATGGGGTTTCCCGGTCGCCGACGACCGCCGCCTGTTCGAGAAGATCTGCCTGGAAGGTTTTCAGAGCGGGTTGAGCTGGCTGACCATCCTGAACAAGCGCGAAGCCTTCCGCGCCGGATTCGCCAACTTCGATATCGAGGCCATTGCGCGTTTCGATGACCGCGACGTATCGCGCCTGCTGCTGGACGCCGGCATCGTGCGCCACCGCGGAAAGATCGAATCGGTGATCAACAACGCGCAGCGCGCCTTGCAGCTGCGCGATACCTGCGGTTCGCTGGCCGCGTATTTCTGGCGCTGGGAACCGGACCCTTCCACCCGACCGGCGCAGGTCACACGCGCGGCATTGCGTGCGATGACGACGTCGGCGGAGTCCATCGCCTTGTCCAAGGACCTCAAGAAGCAGGGCTGGAGCTTCGTCGGTCCCACCACCGTGTACGCCTTCATGCAGGCCATGGGTCTGGTCAACGACCATCTCGAGGGTTGCGTCGTGCGGGCCCGCGCGCTCGATGCGCGCCAGGCCTTCGTACCGCCCGGCTGAGTGGCCGCGGCGACCCCGCGGCGCCATGGCGTCAACCAGCTGCATCAGCCGCATGCGGGGGCCACCCATTTCCCGCCGGGGCTGCAGCACCTGAACGGGTTGGCGCTCTAATTTTGGCATCGCGCATGTAGAAAAAGAGTTCTTGCGCGTACACGCTGCCGTCTCCAGAATGGACCCGCCCACACCATCCGGGCGCCACGAACCCAGGAGATTTGCAGATGAACCCGTCCCCTTCTCTGACTCGCCGCCAGCTGGTTGCCTGCGGTGCCGCCGCCGGTGCCGGCGCATTCCTGTCCCTGTCGGCCCACGGCCAGGGCAAGACCAAGATCAACATGCAGCTGGGCTGGATCGCCGGCGGCAACCAGATCGGCGAGGTCGTGGCCAAGCGGCTGGGGTATTACGACACCGAGGGCATCGATTTCTCGATCCAGCCCGGCGGGCCGAGCATCGACGGCGTGGCCATCGTGGCGTCTGGCCGCTACGAGGTGGGCCAGGTGTCGTCCAGCCCGTCCAACATGCTGGCAGTGTCGCAGGACCTTCCGATCCAGGTGTTCGCCACCGGCCTGCAGCAACACCCCTACACCTTCTTCTCGCTGAAGAAGAACCCGATCCGCACGCCCAAGGACATGGTGGGCAAGAAGATCGGCATCCAGTCCACCGGCATGGTGCTGCTGCGCGCGCTGCTGGCCAAGAACAAGATCGACGAGAAGTCCATGACCATCATCCCGATCGGCAGCGACATGACGCCGCTGCTGACCGGCCAGGTCGACACCGTCACCGGATGGCTGACCAACACCACGGCGCTCAAGCCGCTCGGCGCCGAGCGCGTCGACATGCGGCTGTGGGACACCGGCGTGAGGCTGTATGCGCTGCCGTATTACGCCACCACCGAGATGATCCGCACCAAGCCCGAGCTGCTGCAGCGTTTCCTGCGCGCCACCGCCCGCGGCTGGGCGTATGCGAACAAGAACCGCGACGCCGCGGTCGAGCTGCTGATCAAGGAATACCCCAACCTCAACGGCCCGGACGAGCGCCTGGCGGTCGACGCGCTGATGGCCTTCGCCTACAACGACCTGACCGGCAAGAACGGCTGGGGCACGATGGACAAGGGCGTGTGGCAGGAACAGATCGACCAGTACGCCGCGCTCGGCCAGTTCACCAAGCGTACGCCCAAGGTCGACGAGGTGATGACCATGGACGTGCTCAACGCCACCCGCGAATACCGCCTGCGCAACTCGTAGTCCACCGCGACTACCGCCCCACCATGACGACTTCCACACTGGTTGCGCCGCTGGCGCAAGGGATGCCCGTTGCCCCCGCACGGGCCGCGTCCAGCACGGCGACCGGCTTTTCGGTCAGCTGCCGCGACGTGACGGTGCGTTTCTTCACCGACCGGCGCAGCGTCACCGCCTTGCAGGACCTCAGCCTGGACATCCGCGACGGCGAATTCCTCACGCTGCTCGGGCCCTCGGGCTGCGGCAAGTCGACCTTTCTGCGGGTCGTGGCCGACCTGATCGCGCCCACCGCCGGCAGCCTGCAGGTGCTTGGCGTCTCGCCCGAGGCGGCGCGCATCCGGCGCGACATCGGCTTCGTGTTCCAGGACGCGGCACTGCTGCCCTGGCGCACCGCGCTGCAGAACGTGGAACTGCCGCTCGAGGTCGCCAAGGGCCGCGCCGACACGACCCGCGCGGCGCGCGCCACGCCGCGCGAGCTGCTGGAACTGGTCGGCCTCAGGGGCAGCGAAAACGCCTACCCGCACGAACTCTCCGGCGGCATGCGCCAGCGCGTGGCGATCGCCCGCGCCCTGGTCAGCGACCCCAGGGTGCTGCTGATGGACGAACCCTTCGGCGCGCTGGACGAGATCACGCGCGACCGGCTCAACGAGGAACTGCTGCGCGTGTGGCGCGAACTCGGCATGACGGTGCTTTTCGTCACGCACAGCATCTACGAGGCCGCCTTCCTGGGCCAGCGCGTGCTGATGCTGGCGGCCAACCCGGGCCGGGTGCAGGAGATCGTGCCGACCGATCTGCCCGCCGACCGCGGCCTGGACATCCGCGAGACCCCCCGCTTCGTGCAACTGACCGCCCACCTGCGCCAGGTGCTGGAAACCTGCTGAAGGAATACCGCCATGTCGACGACCACCTTGCAAGCCCCGATGGGCAGCGCACACGACGACCCGGATCTGGTCGCGCACCAGGCCCGGCAACACCGGCTCGTCTGGCGCCGACGCATCATGCCGGCCATCGGCGTGTTCGTGTTGCTGTTCACCTGGTGGGCACTGGTTGTCGGCCTGGACGTCAAGCCGTTCATCGCACCGTCGCCGTTCCTGGTGCTCGAGACGCTGTACGCCAAGCGCGCGGTGCTGCTCGACAACATCCTGCCCACGGCCATGGAGGCCGCCGGCGGCTTTCTGCTCGGCAACCTGGTGGCCATCGTCATCGCGACGATCTTCGTGCACAACAAGACGCTGCATGAGATCTTCTTCCCGGTCGCGCTGATGCTCAACGCCATTCCCATCGTCGCCAAGGCTCCGGTGCTGGTGCTGCTGATGGGCAACGGTGTCGAGCCCAAGATCGCGATCGCGGCACTGGTGTGTTTCTTCCCGTCGTTGGTGAACATGGTGCGCGGCCTGGACGCGGCCAACCCGCAGGCGATGGAGCTGATGCGCGTGCTCTCGGCCAGCAAGACCGAGGTGTTCTTCAAGCTGCGCCTGTACAGCTCCTTGCCCTACCTGTTCTCGGCGCTGCGCATCTCCGCTTCGCTGGCCGTGATCGGCGCCGTGGTCGGCGAGTGGATCGGCGCGACCCGCGGCATCGGCGCGCTGATCATCCAGGCCACCTACAACTTCGACTCCGCGCTCCTGTATTCGGCCATCGTCATGAGTGCGCTGCTCACCGGCGTCTTCTACCTCGCCGTGGCGCTGATGGAGCGCGCCGTGATGCGCTGGCAACCCGAACCCACGTCTCCCTGAACGCCACGCGGCGGAACCCGAACTGAAAGGCAAACCCACCATGAACCCAACGAACACCACCATCGAACAGCCGGCACGTGGCGTCAAGGTCGCATCGCAGGCCGACGTGGTCGTCGTCGGCGGCGGCCCGGCCGGCGTGTCGGCCGCGCTGGCCGCGGCGCGCAACGGCGCCAAGGTCACGCTGCTCGAGCGCTACAACCACCTCGGCGGCCTGGCCTCCGGCGGCATGGTGCTGGTGCTCGACGACATGTGGGACAACCACCTGAACGAGATCTCGGTACGCGGCACCTGCATGACGATGATCGAGCGCCTGGCCGCGCGCAAACACGCGTTCTACCCGCGCGAGAACGAATGGGGCTACGACCCGGCCGCCTACCGGCGCTGGGGCCGCTGGGGCGCGTTCGATTTCCACACCCACGAGAAGCCGCATCCGGTGTGTTTCGCCGCCGCCTTCGACCCGGATGGCTGGAAACGCCTGTCGCTGGAGATGGTGCTCGAGGCCGGCATCGAATTGCGCCTGCATTCCTGGTTCTCGCACACGCTGGTCGAGGACGGCGTGGTCAAGGGCGTGGTCTGCGAGAGCAAGGCCGGCCCGCAGGCCATCCTGGGCCAGGTCGTGATCGACACCACCGGCGACCTCGACGTGGCCGCGTCGGCCGGCGCGCCGCACTCCGGCGGCAATTACATCATGACCACGGTGTTCCGCCTGGGCGGCGTCGACACCGATGAGGCCGAACGTTTCGAACGCGAGGAGCCCGAGGCCTTCGCCGCGCTGGACCGCCAGATCAAGAAGATCCTGGGCGGCTCCTGGGGCTACTGGTGGCTCAAGACGCCGCTGCCCGGCATCGTCTGGTGCAACTGCCCGCACATGGCCGGCCTGGACGGTCAGAAGGTCGAGGACCTGACCACGGCCGAGGTGCGCGGGCGCGGCCACCTGCACGCGCTGGTCGACTTCGTGCGCGAGAAGTTGCCCGGCTTCGAGAACTGCTTCGTCGTCGACGTCGCGCCGCAGACCGGCGTGCGCCAGACCCGGCTGCTCGAGGGCGAATACATCATGACCAAGGAAGACCTGCAGCAGCGCACGAAGTTCGCCGACAGCATCGCACGGGGCCGCGACTACTACATGCCCTACCGCGTGTTGCTGCCGCAGAAAGTCGACAACCTGCTGGTGGCCGGGCGCCATTATTCGGTGACCTCGCAGGCGCAGAAGATCTCGCGCGAGATCCCGCCGTGCATGGCCATGGGCGAGGCGGCCGGTGTCGCCGCGGCGCTGGCGGTCAACGCCAACGTCGTCGTGCGCAACGTCGACGTGGCCGCGGTCCAGAAGGCCTTGCGCGCCCAGGGTTGCGATCCGGGCGACCAGCACGGGCGCAATGCCGACGTGCCGGCGCTGGCGCGCGCACTGGCCACCAGCGACGCCATCTTGGAGACCGTATGACCACCACTGCCACTCCTGCCGCCGCCGACCTGCCATTGGCCGGCATCCGTGTCGTCGACTTCACCCAGGTCATGATGGGCCCGGTCTGCACCCAGATGCTCGGCGACTACGGCGCCGACATCCTGAAGATCGAACGCAAGGGCGCCGGCGACCTGAGCCGCTCGACCTTCGAGCCGGTGCATGGCGCAGACAACCCGATCTTCTGCAGCCTGAACCGCAACAAGCGCAGCGCCGCGCTCGACCTGCGCGACCCGGCGGCTCTGGCCGCGGTCAAGGCGCTGATCGCGGACGCCGACGTGGTCGTCAACAACTTCCGCGCCGGCGTGATGGAACGCATGGGCCTGGGCTACGAGGACTGCCGCGCGATCAACCCGCGCATCATCTACGCCGTGGGTACCGGCTACGGCGACAGCGGCCCGTATGCGCACAAGGGCGGGCAGGACGTGCTGGCCCAGGCCATGAGCGGCGTCATGCACCGGCGCGCCGACGCATCGGTGCCGGTGTCGGTCTACCCGACCGCGTTGTGCGACTACAGCGCCGGCATGCACATGGTGCAGGGCATCCTGCTGGCCTTGCTGCAACGCGGCAAGACCGGTGTCGGTCAGAAGGTCAGCGTGTCGCTGTACAACTCGATGCTGGCAATGCAGATGCAGGAGGCGGCAATGATCATGATGGCCGACTCCGAGGTCAACTGGGCCGCGATGCCACTGTCGGGCGTGTTCGACACCCAGGACGGCGCACTGGTGCTGGTCGGCGCGTTCAAGGCCAATCCACTGCAGGACATCTGCAAGGCGCTCGACCTTCCCGACCTCTCCGCCGACCCGAAGTTCTGCAACCTGAACCAGCAGTTCAAGCACAAGGCCGAACTGCAGGCCCTGTTCCGCAACCAGTTCGCCAGCAACACGCGCGACCACTGGCTGGAGCGGCTCGAACAGCAGGACCTGCTGTGCGCGCCGGTGCGCGACCTGCGCGAGGCGCTGGTCGACCCGCAGACGCTGCACAACCAGATGCTGATGGAAGGCCCGGGCGAAGGCCAGACCTGCCGCTTCGTTGGCAGCCCGATCCAGATGTCCGAGGCGCCGGTCGGCCTGCGCCGCGCGCCGCCGCGGCTGGGGCAACACACGCAGGAGATCCTGGATCTGGTGCAGATGGAGGCGCAGGCATCATGAGCCCGTCGCCGCGTACGGAGGACCGGCCATGGGCGTGACCCTCACCGTCGAGAACCACGTGGCCACGGTCACGCTGGACCGGCCGCAGTCGATGAATGCGGTCGACCTGGCCACCGAGGCCGAACTGCAGCGCATCTGGAGCACGATCGAAGCCGACAAGGACGTGCGCGTGGTGGTACTCACCGGCGCCGGCGAACGCGCGTTCTGCGCCGGCGCCGACCTGAAGAACCCGTCGGTGACCGGACTCGAATACTGGGCCGCCTCGCGCGTTGGCGGTTTCGGCGGCATCGCGCTGCGCGAGACGCTCAACGTGCCGGTGATCGCCCGCGTCAACGGCTTTGCGCTGGGCGGTGGCCTGGAGATGGTGCTGGGCTGCGACATCGTCGTGGCCTGCGAGGAAGCCAGCTTCGGCCTGCCCGAGGCGCGGGTCGGGCGCATGCCGCTGGACGGCGGCATGGTGTTGCTGCAGCGCCAGGTGCCGTTTCGCAAGGCCATGGCGATGATGCTGACCGGCAAGCGCATCGATGCCCGGGAAGCGCTGGACATGGGACTGATCAACGAGGTCGTGCCACGCGCCGAGCTGGACGCGGCGGTACGGCGCTGGGTCGACGACCTGCTCGCCTGCGCCCCCCTGTCGCTGCAGGCGATCAAGCAGGTGGTGCGGCTGACCGGCCAGATGACGCCGAGCCAGGCACACGCGACGCGGTTGCCGGCGGTGGTCGCGGCGCTGCAGTCGGCCGATGCCGACGAAGGCGTGCTGGCGTTCCAGCAAAAGCGCAAGCCGCAGTGGAGCGGACGTTGATGCACCCGAACCGGTAACGGCACAACCCTGTCCCCGAGCGCGGAGTCAACGCCATGGCCTACGTCATCATCGACAGCTGCATCGACTGCAAGGACGCGGCCTGCGTCAGTTGCTGCCCGGTCGACTGTATCTACGAAGGCCCGCGCACCTACTACATCCATCCTGATGAATGCATCAACTGCGGCATCTGCGTCTCGGTCTGTCCGCCCGAGGCCATCTACGAGGACGCCGAGGTGCCAGCAAAGCAGAAACACTTCGTCGCCATCAACCGCGAGTTCTTCGAACCCCAGGTGACCGGGCTGGGCAGCCCGGGCGGCGCCAGCAACCTCAAGGCCGCGCCGCGCGACCATCCGCTGGTCGCAAACATGCCGGCGACGCCAACGGGCTGAAACACGGCTGCGCTAAGCTGTCGCCATGCATGCCGTCGTCCTGAAATATTTCCTGGAGGTCGCCCGCCACGGCTCGATCCGCAAGGCGGCGCAGAATCTGTTCGTCGCCTCAAGCGCGGTAAACCGGCAGATCCTGCGACTGGAGGAGGAACTGGGCACCGAGTTGTTCGACCGGGTTCCCAGCGGCATGCGGCTGAACATCGCCGGCGAGAGGCTGCGCCGCCACATCAACAGCACGCTGCACGACTTCCACCTGATGCGCACCGAGATCGATGCGCTCAAGGGCGAACGCAAGGGCCATGTCTCGGTGGCCGCGATGGACTCGCTGCTGATCGACTTCCTGCCGGCAGCGGTCGAGGAGTTCTCGGGCAGCTACCCGGCGGTGCGCTACAGCATCCTGTCCGCCATGCCCAGCGACGTGCCCGAACGGGTCGCCTCGGGCGATGCCGACATCGGCATCTGTTACCTCGGCAAGCTGCCCAGCGCGCTGGAGGTGGTGGCCACGGCGCCGTTTCCGCCCGGCGTCGTGATGGCGCCGTCGCACCCGCTTGCGCGCCAGGCGACGGTCAGCTTTGACGACTGCCGCGGCCATGCCTTCATCCAGATCAGCCGCATCTCGCCGATCCATACCGTCGTGCAGCCCGAGTTCTCGCGCTTCTGGGACGAACTGGAGCCGGCGATCTCCTGCAATTCGACGACCATGGCCAAGCGCCTGATCATCGCCGGCCGCGGCATCTCGTTCTTCTCCAGGATCGGATTCATCGACGAGCTCGAGCGCGGCGAGGTCGTCTGGCGGCCGCTGGCCAACAAGGCGATCAACACCATCGGCGTGGGCATCCTGATCCCGTCGCACCGCAGCCTGTCGCACGTGACCGGGCAGTTCCTCGAACGCATCACGCGCCGGCTCAAGCAACTCGAACTCGCCGCGTCGATCTGAGGCCGGCCGGGCACGGACCGCTGCCCCGTGCGGCATGCACACCGGCAAACCGGGCCGGTTGCCGGCGAGAATGGCGGCAGGTCGGGAAAAGGGCCGGCCGGCATGACAGAATCGCGCCGGCACCGCCGACCTGCGCCGAACCATGTGAACCTCAGGAGATACCCACCATGCTGCAGACCGGTCTGATGATGAACCGCCCCTTGCTGATTTCAGCCGTGATCGAACATGCGGCGGCGCAATACCGCGATGTCGAGGTGGTCTCGCGGGAAACCCACGGGCCGCTGTTCCGGTACACCTATGCCGACTGTGCCAAGGGTGCGCGCAAGCTGGCCCATGCCCTGGCCGGGCTCGGGCTGGCGCCTGGCGATGTGGTGGGTTCGATCGCGTGGAACAACCACCGCCATCTCGAGGCGTATTACGGCGTCTCGGGCAGCGGCATGGTCATCCACACCTGCAATCCGCGCCTGCACCCGCAGCAGCTGATCTACATCATCAACCACGCCGGGCAGAAGGCGATGTTGTTCGACGCGACCTTCGCGCCGCTGATCAAGGGCATCGCCCCGCACTGTCCGAGCGTGAAGCACTGGATCTGCCTGTCGGACGAAGCCCACATGCCGGCCATCGAAGGCGTCGACCCGCTGATCGGCTACGACGCGCTCACGGCCCCGTGCAGCGACGACTTCACGTGGCCGGAGTTCGACGAGAACACCGCGGCGGCCCTGTGCTACACCTCCGGCACGACCGGCAACCCGAAAGGCGTCTTGTATTCGCATCGCGCCATCGTGCTCGAGGCCATGGCCGGCTGCATGCCCAACGTGCTGGCCGTGTCGTGCCGCGACACCATCCTGCCGGTGGTGCCGATGTTCCACATCAACGCCTGGTGCATTCCGTATGGTGCGCCCATGTCCGGCGCCAAGCTGGTGCTGCCGGGGCCACGCCTCGATGGCGAATCCCTGTACACGTTGATGGAGGACGAAAAGGTCACGATCAGCGCCGGTGTCCCCAGCATCTGGCAAGGCCTGCTGGCGTATGTCGAGCAGAACAAACTGCGCTTCTCGACCATGCGGCGCACCGGCGTGGGCGGCTCGGCCATGCCGCAGGCACTGATCGCCAGATTCGCCGATGAATACCAGGTCGAGGTCCGCCACGGCTGGGGCATGACCGAGACCACGGCCGTGGCGACCATGGGCACACTCACGCCCCGGGACCTGGCTCTGCCGAAGGAGCAGCAACATGCCATCGTTGCGCGCCAGGGCAAGAGCGTGTTCGGTGTCGACATCAAGGTCGTCGACGACACCGGCGCGACCGTGCCGCGCGACGGCAGCACCCAGGGCGAACTGATGGTGCGCGGCCCATGGATCGTGCGCGACTATTTCAAGGCGGAACGATCACCGCTGCAGGGCGGCTGGTTCCCGACAGGCGACATCGCCACCATCGACGCCCAGGGCACGATGCAGATCCGCGACCGCACCAAGGACGTGATCAAGTCCGGCGGCGAATGGATCAGCTCGATCGACCTGGAGAGCGCGGCGGTCGCACATCCGGCGGTGGCCATGGCCGCCGTCATCGGCGTCAAGCATCCGAAGTGGGACGAACGCCCGTTGATGTTCATCGCACCCAAGCCTGGCCAGACGGTCGACAAGGAGGAACTGCTGGCCTTTCTCGCCGATCGGGTCGCGAAATGGTGGTTGCCCGACGACGTGATCTTCGTCGACAGCCTGCCGGTGGGCGGCACGGGCAAGGTGCAAAAGGAGGAACTGCGCAAGACGCACGGTGGCGTGTTTCGCTGAGCGTCGCGCGATGCACCTGCTGACGCATGTTGCGTCGGCAGGTCGTCATTCACGGGGTGTCCATATCCCGGTCGCTCAACGTCGCACAGTGGCAACCCCGCGCAGGTGAGCCGGCTCCCGACACGTCAAGGTGTGCAGGCCTACGCCTCGTCGGACTGAAGCGACTGGACCATCCACTCCTCGAGGAAATCCAGCCGATCCTGGCCAAAGAACAACTCGCCCTTGAACAGGTAGGACGGCGAACCGAACACTCCTGCCGCGAGCGCGTCCTGGCTGTTCTGCCGGAACTCCAGCTGGACGGATTCGGAAACCGCTTCCTTGCAGAATGCGACTGCATCGTCCTGGATACCGACCGACAGCAACAGATCCGCCATCACTGCCTCGCTGGCAATGTCGCGGTCATCGCGCCACAAGGCCTGCAAAATCGCATGGCTCAGGGCGTCCACGTCCAGGCCGCGCCGCTGCGCGACGATCACGCTGCCCGAGGGCAACTCGCGCGGGCCGTAATGGTGCGATGGATCCACGTTCATCGGAATGCCCAACCTCTGGCTCCAGCGCCGGTACTCCTTCTGGGTATAGGCCTCGCGCGTCGGTGACGACTCGTAGATGCGTGCACCCGCGTACGGTCGATCCAGCGGTTGCTGGTTCGGATAGTCGTGGAAGGACGAGACCACGACACCCAGATCGATGGGATGGTGGTTGATCCTGACGTCACAGCGCCTGGCCAGCGCATTGAGGCGCGCCGAACCCAGGTAGGTGAAGGAGGATCGGACAGAGTAGTAATAGTCGATGCAGGGAGAGGTCATGGGTGGCGGGTATTGGGGTCCGATACGTCCCGCGTGATCGGACCGGTACGAAACCGGGATCTGCCGCTACGGCCGTGTCCCGGCGGCAACGGCACAAGCCAGGCATGGGCGACAGGGTCGCCCGCCCGGATCAGAACGTCGGAAGATCCTTCTGCAGATCCTCGTCGAGCCACTTCCTGTGCAGTTCCTGCAACTTGCCGTTGATCTTGTTGTAGTACACGAAGGTGTCCATCCAGCGCAGCCAGTCTGCGTCGCCCTGGCGCACACCGATCGACGCTGGCGCCACGCGCATCATGAACTTGAGCTCGAGCTTCTTGTTCGGATTCTTGTTGTTCGCGGCAATGATCTGGGTGTTGACCGCAGCCCACATCTCCGTCTGGCCGGTGAGGACCGCGGTCTGAGCGGTAGCCTCGTCGTCGAATCGCACGATGTTCGCCTTGGGCGCCATACCACTGAGCGTCAGATCCATAGTCGTACCCCTGCCGACCGCGACAGGGCGATCACCGAGATCCTTGACTGACGTGACCTTGACCTCCTTGGGGCCGTACACGCCGATCGTCAAACCCGTATAGGGCGAGCTGAAGGCGATCTGGCGAGCGCGCTCCGGTGTGGCACCAAACAGATTGACCTGCACGTCAACCTTGTTGGTCAGCAGAAAGGGAATGCGGTTCGTTGACGTCATCTGCTTGAGTTCGAGCTTGACTCCGAGCTGTTCGGCCATCAACCGGGCCAGGTCGACGTCGAAGCCGATCGGCTGCCCTTTCTCGTCGACGTAGCCGAACGGAGCCTGATCGATACCCACTCCGGCGATGAGGGTCCCGCGATCAAGTACCTGTCGCAAGGTCGACTTCTGGGCACTGGCCCATTGCGGGGCGGCAAGTGCGACAGCGCCGAGAATCAAACTGGCCAAAATTTTGCGCATCACTGTTTCTCCTGGTTGGTTGAATGGAAAAAGATGTTCCGCGGTGACCCTGCGGTCACAACACGGCCTTGATGAATGAAGCAAGTTCGGGCGTCTTCGGTGAACTGAGCAACTCGCCCGGTGGCCCCACTTCCCAGACCTTGCCCTCGTTCATGAAAACGACTGTGTCGGCCACGGTTCGGGCAAACCCCATCTCGTGTGTGACAAGTACCATCGTCATGCCCTGACTGGCGAGGTCCTCCAGCACCTTGAGCACCTCACCGATCAGCTCGGGGTCCAGTGCCGAAGTGATTTCGTCGAACAGCATCAGCTTGGGCTTCATCGCCAGTGAGCGGGCGATGGCGACCCGCTGCTGCTGGCCTCCCGACAACTGCCCCGGATACGCGTCGAACTTGTCGGCAAGCCCGACGCGGCTCAACACGTCGCGCGCGGTCGCGGCGACCTCTTTCGGGTCACGCCCTTGCACGACTTCTGGCGCCAGCATGACATTTCGACCCACGGTCAGGTGGGGAAACAGGTTGTAGCCCTGGAACACGATGCCGAGCCTTTGGCGCAGCCGCCGCAGTTCGACCGCGGTCGCAGTATTGACACCGACGCCGTCCACCGAAACCGTGCCGTCCTCGATGCGCTCCAGCCCGTTGATGCAACGCAGCAGCGTGCTCTTGCCGGAGCCGCTGCGGCCGATGATCGCGACGATCGCCCCCTCTTCGACCTCCAGACTGGCGCCCTTGAGGACAGAGTGGTTCCCGTAGGACTTGTAGATGTTGTCAACGTGAATAAGCGGCATTGACGTTTTGTTCCAGAATCCGGCTGTAGGTTGAAAGAGGGAAACACAGGCAGAAATAGATGCCTGCAACCACCAGGTAGACGGTGAATGGCTGCAGCGTGGCGGCATTGACGGTCTGTCCTGCACGCAGCAGTTCGACGAAGCCGATCGTCGAAGCGAGCGACGTGTTCTTGATGATCTGCACCATGAAGCCGACCGTCGACGGTATGGCGATACGGATCGCCTGTGGCAGGATCACGTGGCGATACTGCTGTGCAGGAGACATTCCCAGTGCGACCGATGCCTCCCATTGCTGCTTGGGCACGGCCTGGATGCAACCGCGCCAGATTTCGCCCAGGAACGCCGACGAAAAGCAGGTCAGCGATATGGCAGCTGCAACCCAGGGGGAAACGTCGTAACCCAGGATGCTCAGGCCGAAGAAGCACACGAACAACTGCCCCAGCAATGGTGTTCCCTGGATGATCTGGATATAGCCGATCGCCAGCAGGTTGAACGGCTTGAATGCTGACACCCGCATCACGGCAATCAACAGGCCGAACACGCTGCCACCGACGAAAGCCATCAACGACAGTCCGACGGTCCACTGCGCGCCCTGCAGCAGCAAGGCCAACTCGTCGGAGCCAAAACTTCTGAATACCGTCACATCAGACCTTCGCGAACATCATGCGACCCGCCACCCAGAACAGTCCGCGGAAACATAGCGACATCCCGAGATACAGCAGCGACACCGACAGGTAGATCTCGAACGGCAGAAAGGTCCTGGACTCGAGGAAGGCTGCGACGTGGAACAATTCGCGCGCCGAAATCAGCGATACCACCGAACTGCCCAGCAAGAGCAGCACAAACTGGCTGGTCAACGCGGGGTAGACCACCTGCAATGCGGGAAACATCAACACATGCCTGAACACCTGGCGCGGATGCATGCCCAGGCACAACGCAGCCTCGATCTGTGTCTTCGGAATCGCTTGAATTCCTGATCGCACGATTTCGGTGGCGTAAGCTCCCATGTAGATCGACAAACCCACAACGGCTGCGGACTCGGCCGACATGCGAAAGCCCAGGCTGGGCAGGCCGAAGTAGACGACGAACAACTGCACCAGGAACGGAGTGTTCCTGATGAATTCGACGTACGACGTGACGACAAGACCGATCGCCCGGGGGCCCCACAGTTTCGCCACCGCGCATGCGGTTCCGATCAGCAAACCGAACAACATCGCCATCGCAGACAGGCGAATCGTCAGCAGCATGCCTTCGATCAGGTGGTCCGCATTCTGCAGGATGACACTGAAATTGAAGCTGTAGTTCACGGGCGAGCGGGCGGCGATGATGATCGGAAACGGCAGGCGTCAGGCGGCCCGGGGGCGAACGACAGGAAACAGGTCGCAATCGAGCGGTCCGCCGACAGCGATACCGGGGTCGTGCAACATCGGCTGCAGGTTCGGTCGCGGGTTGTAAGTGACGTCGTCGCCCATCCAGCGCACGATGTAGGCGCGTCGCTTGAGTTCGGTCGATGAATTTCCGGGCGCGCCATGGACCGTGAGTCCGTGATGAACCGTACAGTCACCGGGCTCCAGTTCGAACTGCACGAATTTGAGCTCGGAGCGCATGGCCTCGATGTCCGGCACGGGTGGGAGGTCCTCCTTGTAGAGATCCTGGTCCTTGAACGCGACCGCCTTGAAGCGTTTACCCCAGCGATGCGAGCCGCACACGTATTCGACCGCACCGCTGGCCTTGGTAACGGGGTCGAGCGCGAGCCAGATCGTGCAGACCTGCGAACCTGCAACAGGCCAGTACGGCGCATCGTGATGCCACAAGGTCGGCGTGCTGGTGCCGGGCATCTTGATCAGGAACTGATCGAACAGCAGGTTGACCTTGCTGGCGCGCAGCAGTGCAGCGGCAATGTCGGCCGATGGCGACTCGAACACGAAATCGTGCAGTTCCTCCAGGTGTCGCCACACAAAGGTATCGCCGAAGAAGTGACCTTGTCCATCGCGCGTCGCATTGAGGCCCATCGGACTGGGCGCAGCCATGTCGGCCTCCGCCGCGTCCTGCAATCGCTTCACCGTGTCGCGGTCGAACAGCTGGCGCAGGCACACGATGCCGTCCTCCTCATAGGTCCGGATCTCGTCTTCGGTAATAGCACGAATGGGCTGGTATTTCATTGCGAACTCCACGTTGATGGCGGCTGGACAGGACGACGGATCAAGTACCGGAAACACGCATTCGGCGCGAATTTCCGACCGCCATTCACGTCCCCGCGTCATCGATATGTCATCAATGTCGCAAAGCGTATCACGGGGAAATAGTAAAAAAATATGATAATTATTGAACTCCGACATCATCACAATTGATATGAATCTTCAACAACTCGAAACCTTCAACTGGATTGCAAAGTTGCGATCCTTCGGCCTTGCGGCCCGCCGCCTGCACACCACCCAGTCGACTGTCTCCATGCGCATCGCAGAACTCGAAAAGGAGGTGGGCGCGCCGCTGCTCGACCGCTCGCGGCGAAGCGTCAAGCTCACACCAAAGGGCCGCGAACTGATGCCTTACGCCGAAGACGTCGTGCGTTTGCTGACTGATATCCGGCACTTCATCGTCGGCGCCGGGACCATCAGCGGCACCATCCGCATCGGCGTCTCCGAACTGGTCGGCCTGACCTGGCTAGCCTCCCTGGTGGAGGCGATTGCCTCGCGACTTCCCCATGTGGATGTCGAATTGCAGGTCGGCCTGAGCGGCAGCATGCTCAAACGACTGCGCGATGGCGATCTCGATCTGTTGCTGATGCCGACCGACGGCATGCCGATCGTCGGCATGCGCATGGAACCGCTGGGTGCCGTGCGATTCAGCTTCGTCGCGGGACCACACTTTCCCTCGCCCGACCGCACGCATACGCCCGAATCCCTGGTGGCCTGGCCCTTGATCTGTCAGCCCTCGTCGTCATTGCTGCACGGCATGATCGAGGCCTGGTATGAAAACGGTGGCGTGAAACTCGACAAGATCATCGACTCGGGCAGCATGGAAACGTCGGCGCGACTGGCCACGGCCAACCTCGGCATCTCCTATCTGCCGCTGGCGTATTACGAACCGCAGTTCGCCAGCAAGGACCTGATCCCCGTGCGCGTGCGCCCTCTGATGCCGCCCGTGCCCTTCTTCGCGGTGTTGCCCCGCACGCGAACGTCACCACTGATCGAAGCGGTCGTGCAGATGGCGCGGGAATACAGCACGTTCAGCAAGAGGATCGGCAAGGGCAAGGTTCGACTCGCGCCAACCCCTGCGCGGTAGGCCGCGTCAGGATCCGCCCGCCCGGTCGAACTCTGCGGCCTTCGGCAACCCGACCTGCTCGAGCAGCGCAGCCCGTTGAGCGCGCAGCCGGGCGTCAGCCGGATTACGTTCGATCAGTCTCGACAACGCGGCGATCGCGTCATACCAGAGCCCGGCCTCGGCATAGACGCCCGGCGCAGCGGTTGCGCCGGCGGCTTCGGCGCGGGCCCGTATGACCGGGTCGGCCGCCACCCGGCGGATCGCTCCTCCGCTAGTGACATCCTTGGACCGTTGGTCGGTATCCGATACGGCCGACACATACCACTCGTAATCGGTCTCGGGCTGGAGCGTGACACCCAGTTTTTCCAGGTCGACGGACTGCACCCCGGCCGCTGTCAATGCGAGGTTCTTCGACAACACCGGTACTTCGGCGCTGTCCGCGATCAGCGTCACCTCGATCGACGTGTTCGAGGCCTTGGAGGCATACCAGTACAGCGTCGGTTGAGCCTGCGTGGTCAGTCCGGTCTGATCGGGCGCCAGCACCTGGAGCACCAGGCCCGAGTCGCCGGTGCCCCGTGTGGCCCCGCCGACCCGCCGGGCGGGCGCACCACGCAGCGGCGGCTTGTAGACGAAGGTGCCAGCAGAGCCCGCGGACGAAGTCGTCTGCGCCTGCACGACCGCAGGGGCCTGCAGGAACAGGAGAGCGGCACAGAGAAGAGAGAACGTCGACGCGATGTGCATGGCATGTTCCTGGTGTTCATCCGGCGCCTGGCGCCGCTGCTGCGGCGCCGCGCGGCGAAGGACGCAGCACAAAAAGTATAGGGGCAGCGACCGCCCCTTGCCAATCCACATCGAACCGGCCATGTCGCCCCCCGGGTTCGGCATCAGGATGGCGCCGGGCCGGCGACGCGCTCCCCCTCGAGCCGGTACACCCTGACCGGGCTGGCCTTGCCCTTGAGCCTCAGATCGCCTACGACCGTGGTAACGAAACCGTCGCCGATGCGCCGCGCCGTCTCGTCGGACATCAGCACCCGGCTGATCGCATCGGGCGCTGTGACCGCCGGATCGTCCTTGCCGTAGGTCTCCATCCGGGCCGCGGTATTGACGACGTCGCCCAGCGTCGTGAACTTCATGCGTTGCGTGCTGCCCAGGCAACCGGCGACCACCTCGCCGGTCGCGATGCCCACGCGCATGCTGATATGCGGCAGGCCCGCGGCCTCCCAGTCGCGGTTCATCTGCTCCAGCGCCACGCCCATGGCCAGTGCACAACGCACCGCATGGCGCGCGTCCTCGTCGATCGCGTGTTCGTCCTGGCGCACGGCGGGAACGCCGAAGTTCGCCTTGATGGCATCGCCGAAATAGTCGTCGACGACGCCACCGTGCTGCATCACCAGGCCGGCCATGCGGTCCATGTACAGGTTGAGCCAGTCCATCAACTCCGGGGGTGACAGTTGCTCGGCCACCGGCGTGAAGTTGTGCAGGTCGGTGAACAGGATGGTGGCGGTGAGCAGGCGCGGCTTGAGGCGTCCACTCTCGAGGAACTGGTCGCGCGAGCGCCACATTTCCTCGGCCACGTCGGGCGAGACCTGCCGCGAGAAGATGTCCATCAGGTACTGGCGCTCGTTGCGCTCCAGGCTGGACAGGTAGGCCTCGGACAGGCTGGCGCTGACCAACCCGACCAGCGCCATCGGGACCACCGGTACCCACCATCCGGCCAGGAAGGCCAGGTAGCTGCCGCCGAAAAGCGCGAGCGTCTCGCATGTTGCCAACAGCGCCAGCAGCCACAACGCGCGCACCCGCAGCGCGGTGGCCACCGCCACCAGGCTCCAGACCAGCATGCCCAGATAACCGACCCCGGTGGGCACAAAAGCCAGCGGACGTTGGCCATCGAGCCCGGCGCGCAGCAACTGGCTGACGGCATGCGCATGGATCAGCACCCCGGGCGTGCTCGCCGCGTCGGATTGCCCATGGTTGAACGGAGTCAGGAACAGGTCCTTGACGCTGTCGGCCGAGACCCCCACCAGCACGATGCGACCGCGCAGCGCCTCAGGCGGCACCGTGCGGTCCAGCACCTCGGTCAGAGAGAACGTGCGAAATGGTCGCTCGCCGCCCTGGTAGTCGAGCGGGAACTGGTAGCCGGCCGCATCGGCCCGCACGTAGGGCCCGTCATTGGTTTCCATCGGGCGCAGCGTGACGGAACCCAGGCGCACGTGCTCCGGGTCCGGTTCGCCGGCCGCCGGGGTCACGCCGTACGTCGCCAGGTAAGGCAGCGCCAGCCGCCACGCGAACGCAAAACCGAGCGTCTCGCCGTCGTCGAGAAACAACAAGCCGCGCCGCACGAACCCGCCCGGATCGACCAACAAATCAGCAAATCCGATGCGCTCGGTGCCGTCCAGCACGGGCGGTGGCGACACGCGGGCGGCGTCGCGGCCGCCGAACTTCATCACGAAGAAAAGCTGCTCGCTGGACGCCAGCAGCCGCTCGAGCCGCTCCGTGCCCGGCGCAACCGGAAGGTCGCGGTACAGGTCGAATCCGATCGCCTGCGGGCCGGCCTGCGACAGGTTCTCTGCCACTTGCGCCAGTGTTGCGTCGTCCATCGGCCAACGGCCGATGCGGCGGATGTCCTCGTCATCGATCAGTACCACGGCGACGCGGTCCTCCTGCCGGCCGCCTTCAGGACGGGCGTTCAGATACAGGTCGTACACCGCCAGCTCCATCGCCTGCAGGCCTCCCAGCAGGCGCAGGCCGGCCATCGCCAGGAATGCGGCCAGGCCAATGCCCAGGCCTATGGCTACCGGTTGGCGCAGCCAGTGGCCCAGCTTGCTGAGACGGGACGGGGCAGTCGGCACGGGACTCCTGTCGAAGGACCGGACGGCGCGGCGCGAACGATGCCGATCCCGCAGCGGTCAGCGCGCGAGCGTAGCATGGCCGGAACCGATGAGACAGCCTGTCCTGTTCTGCCCTGCCCGGCCCGTTCATCGCCTGCGCGCGAGACCTGGCACGGCGGGCGTTTGCCAACGGTTGGTTGTCGGAATTGAAATTGGCTCCCATGTCCGGGCGCACCCGCACCACCAGCCTATGTCAGGAAAATTGACAACTATCACAAACGGAGACGATGTCAGTCGTACAAGCAGTTGATTTCGTGAAGTATTTCCTTGTTGGCGCGTTAAATGCTTTGTTGGCGGCAGCGCTGCCGTACCGACAGCAAACCCACGCCCAGGAGTCGAGAAAATGCATTGCCGCAGCTTGAAGACCGTCCTCATCACAACCCTGCTGGGCGCGGCCCTGAGCGCGGCGGCACAAACGTCGTACCCCATTACCTCGCGCTCCGGGTCGACAACCGTGACTGGCGTCTATCGACCGCTGGACCTGAACCTCGACTTCGACAGCATTGCCGTTGCCAATTCGGAATTCTTTTACACACCCAGTGCGTCCCCGGGGCAAACGTTTGCGCTGACCAGTCAACTCACGGGAACCTTCACCAGTTCGTACGGTGCGTCGGGGTTGGCAGGTAGTTGGACACTCAACCTGGGTTTCAACAGCTTCAATCTCGCCAATGCCATCCAGACCGGGCCCTCGACAAGCGCTCCGATCCTGGACAGCAACGTCTCGGACAGCAACGACGGCGTCGACACCATCACGTTGGGCCTCACGGCGGCGGACCGGCCAGTCGGTACGCTGGTGTACAACGGCGGCTTGTCGCCGACCGTCGGCGCGTTGCCCGTGGACGGCAGCGACACCCCCGTGGTCGGCGACATGTTCCTTCTGTATGCCCACAATGCCGGTGATGTGTTCCATGTCACGGTCGATAACATCACCAATCCCACCAACTTCTACCTCGCGCTTGCGCAGCAGCTGCTGCACCTCGGCCCATACGTGAACGTCGGGACGAACCTGTACGCCCTCGACGACGGAAGCCTCAGCGGCGGCAGCAGTGTCTCGCGCATCAATGAAGACTGTTTGCAGGGCACCGGACGCTGCGGCGGCGTACCTGTAAACGGCTTTTTCGCGTCCAGCGTTGCAGGCGCCACGTTCGTTCCGGAACCCGGCAGTCTGGCTCTGGTCGGACTGGGCCTGATTGCGGTGGCGTGGGCACGTCGCAGCCGGCAAAGCCGCCTGGACGCCGGCTGAGACCCGACCGGCCGGCGCCGCGCATCGTCGCACGCGGCCCCTGCAACCTGCGCTGCGGGGGTTTCTTTTCAGTTGCCCGCGAACAGCCGTGTGCGCGAGCGGTTTTTCTTGTTACCCTTCTTGCATCTGGCCAGGAAAAGGAAACCAACATGGTTTTTGGTGCCCGCGCAAGGAGATTGTGCCGATGTGCAGGCTTTTGTGCATTGCTCGCCACGGCGGGTGCCCTGCATGGTGAAGTGGTGTTCCACGCCTCCGGCGCCACGCTGCCTGGCGGCGACATGGTCATCGAAGCCAGCCGTGGAGAAACACGTGGCAACAACCTGTTCCACAGCTTCCGCGTGTTCAACGTCCTCGGAGGCGACGCAGCCGTCTTCGTCGGCCCCGACGGCATCCGCAACGTGATCTCCCGCGTTACCGGCGGCACCAGCGAAATCACCGGGCTCAAGGCCAGCATCATTGACGGGCCGCTGGTCGTCACCATCCCCGGCGCGAATTTCTATTTCATCAATCCGAACGGCATCATCCTCGGCGCCAACGGCTTCTTCGACGTCAGCGGATCCGTCTACCTGTCGACCGCCGATTCCGTCAAGCTCGGCGAGAACGGCGTATTTTTTGCCGATCCGGCGAAGAACAGCGTATTGACCACCGCCGACCCGGTGGCCTTCGGGTTCCTGTCGCCGACGCCGGCACCGATCACGCTTGATGGCCCATGGCTCGGCGCTCCCTACACGCCGGCTCCCGTACCTGCGGGCAAGACGTTCGCGCTGGTCGGCGGCGACATCCTGATTCAGGCTGGCATCTTCGGCGGCTCAGCCATCGTCGCGCCAGGCGCCACCGTCAGCCTGGCCAGCGTGGCGTCGGCCGGCGACGCAGCCATCGGCACCGACGGCGCCATCGACGTGAGCGGCTTTGCCACGCTGGGCCTCGTGCACATCTCGGGCGGCAGTTTCATCGATGTCGGCGACCCGGGTGCCTTCGACGATCAAGGCCATTTCCTCGGTTTCGCCGGTGACGGTTCCGGCGGATCGATCGTCGTACGCGCAGGCGCATTGACATTGTCACCGGGCGGCTTGCTGGCACAGACATTTGGCGATGCCGACAGCAGCGGCGCCATCGACATCGCGGTGCGCGGCGACCTGCGTGCCGAAACGGATTCGGAATCGGGCATCATCTCGGTGCTGCTCGCTGGCAGCTACGGCGGCCTGGGCAAGGGGCCCGGCATTCGGCTCGACGTGGGTGGCACCCTGGCCATCTCCGACGGCTCGTTCGTGATCAGCGAAAGTTATGGCCCCGGCGCGGCCGGTGCCATCCAGATCCGCGCGGGTCGGATCGAGATCAACGGACAAGGCCCTGCCAGTTTCACCGGCATCAGCGCCGACAACTACGATACCGCGGCAGGATCGCCGCTGTCGATCACGACTGCTGGCAGCCTGACGCTGCGAAACGGGGGCCTGGTCGGCACGCGCAACTTCGGGCCCGGTACCGGCGGCGACCTCGTCATCCACGCTGACGACATCCTGGCAACCGGTGCGATCGACCCGGACAGCGGCCTGGGCGTGGTCACACTGAGCCTGTCGACCGAAACCACCGGCGGCCCTGCCGGCGACATGACCATCCATACCCGCAAGCTCGCCCTCGCCGGCGGCGCGCGTGTCAGCAGTTCCACCGGGGGCTTCGGTCCGGCGGGCAACCTGGCCGTCAATGCCAGCGAAAGCGTGGACATCGACGGCTTGCTCAGCGGTATCTTCACCGCGACGGCGGCCAACGCCACCGGCGATGCCGGGACGCTGACCGTGGCCACGCCGGTCTTGCGCATGCAAGGCGGCGTGATCGATTCGACGACGGTGGGCGACGGCAACGCGGGCAGTGTCACTGCCAACGTCGGCACGCTGGATCTGCGCGCGGGTGCGCAGATCCGCAGCTTCAGCGGTGGTTTCGACGAGAGCAACAACAACCAGCTCGTCGTGGGCACCGGCAACGCCGGCAGCGTCAACGTCGCGGCCAGCGGCGCGGTCACGATCGACGGCAGCGCCGACGGGCGACCCAGCGGACTGCTGGCCGAGACCCGGGGCAGCGGCGCCGGCGGCGACGTCACGTTGCAGGCATGGACGCTGGGCCTCGCGAACGGCGGCACGATATCGTCCAGCAGCCTGGGCGACGGCCTGGCCGGCAATATCCAGGTCCACCTGGGGGACAGCCTCGACATGTCCGGCGGCATCATCGCCACGCGCGCGCTCACGTCAGACGGCGGCAACATCGAGGTGTTCGCGCCCCGGCTGATCCGGCTGGTCGACAGCCAGATCACCACCTCGGTCGAAAGCGGCGCGGGCGGCGGCGGCAACATCGCGATCGACCCGCAGTTCGTGCTGCTGCAGAACAGCCAGATCATCGCCAACGCTTTCGGCGGGCCGGGCGGCAACATCGGCATCGTCGCCGGGCAACTGATCGCCGACCCCGCCACCATCATCTCGGCATCTTCGGCCCTGGGTATCGACGGCGCGGTGAACATCGACGCGCCGGACACCGACGTCAGCGCCGGACTGGCCGTGTTGCCCGCCGCCTACCTGGATGCATCCAGCCTGATGCGGGCCGGTTGCAGCGCCGCGCGCGCCGGCCTGTCCAGCCTGGTCGAGGTCGGTCGCGGCGGCCTGCCGCCGGACCCCGACGGCTACCTGCCCAGCATGGACCTGGGCGCGCTCGCGCGTGCCGGCACAGCCGTCGCCTCGTCCCGCGCCTACGCGCAAGGGCCCGACCCCGTGCCGCCGCGCTTCGCCTTGACGACCCTGGCGTCTCTTCAGACCGCGGGCTGCGCGCCATGACGGATCCCCGCCTGCCAGATCCGACGCTCCGCTTCCCGCAAATCCCCCGCCACATGGCAGCCCGATCGATGCGCCGCGCAAGCCTCCTGACCCTGGCGATCGCACTGCTGGCATCGAGCCCGGCCATCGTGCGGGCACAGGACACCGGTCCGCCGGCCGTGCCGGGCAAGGACCCGCAAGCCCCGCCGCTGCTGCAACCGGCCCGCCCCGCGCCGCAGCTGCAGGCGCCACCACCGTCGCAGCCTCCCGCAGCCACGCAGCGCGCGGCCAGCCTGCCACGTATCCGCGTGCGCGAGATCCGGGTGACCGGCAGCACCGTGTTCAGCGACGCAGCGCTGGCGGAGGTCACCGCGCCCTACGTCGGACGCGATGTCACCCAGGAAGATCTCGCGGCGCTGCGCCAGGCACTGACGCTGAAATACGTCAACGCCGGCTACATCAACTCCGGCGCCCTGCTGCCGGACCAGCAGGTCGTGGACGGCGTCGTCGAATACCGCATCGTCGAAGGCCGGCTGAGTGCGGTCACGGTGAGCGGCAACACCCGGCTGCGCAGCCAGTACCTCACCGACCGGCTCGCGCTCGGCGGCGCTGCCCCGCTCAACGTCAACACCTTGCAGGACCGGCTGCAACTGCTGCTGCAGGGGCCTTTCGTCGAACGGATCAACGCCGAACTCTCGCCCGGCGACCGGCCCGGCGAAGCGCGGCTGAACGCGCGCATCGAGGAAGGCCCGGCCAGCCAGGTATCCGCCACACTGGACAACGACATCTCGCCCAGCCTGGGCCAGGCCCGCGCCGGGCTGCGCGGCCAGTGGTACAGCCCGACCGGCCGCGGCGACGTGCTGGGCTGGGAGCTGGCCGCGGCCTCCGGTTACCGCAAGTTGTCGGCGTCATACGGCATGCCGATCAGCGCCCGCGACGCGACGCTGGAGGTGTTCGCCGACCTGTCCCGGGCCGAGGTGGTCGAGAACCCGCTCAACGCGCTCGACATCCAGTCGACCTCGAGCACCATCGGATTGCGCCTGACGGTGCCGGTGCTGCGTACCGCGCGCGAGCAGTTCAACCTCATCGCCGGCTTTGATGTGCGCCAGAGCGAATCGGAGCTGCTGGGCACCGGTTTCGCGTTCTCGCCCGGCGTCGAGCCTGATGGCAGGAGCAAGGTCAGCGTGTTGCGTTTCGTGCAGGACTATGTCGGGCGCGACACCCAGCAGGTCACGGCCGCGCGTTCGACCTTCAGCCTGGGTACCGGCGCCTTCGGTGCCACCGACCTGGGCGCAAACGTGCCGAACGGCAAGTTCCTGGCCTGGCTGGGCCAGTTCCAGCATGCACGTCGCCTGGGCGAGAGCGGCAGCCAGCTGGTGCTGCGGTTCGACGCGCAGCTGACGAACAAGCCGCTGCTGCCACTGGAACAATTCGCGGTCGGCGGCGTGCGTACCGTGCGCGGATTCCGCACCAACCAGCTGGTGCGTGACCAGGGTTACGCCGCGTCCGTGGAAGTGCGGGTGCCGGTCATGCGCAACGCCGATGGCGCGCCCACGTTGCAACTGGCGCCGTTCATCGACATCGGTGGGGCCTGGTACAAGGGCCGGACCACCGACACGCCGCAACGGCTCAGCAGTGCCGGCCTGGGCCTGCGCTGGGATCCGCGTCCGGGCCTGCACGCCGAGTTGTACTGGGCACGGACCTTCTCCGGGCGCGACGTCGTCAACCCCAGCCGCTCACTGCAGGACCGGGGCTGGCACCTGGCGCTGCGTGCCGATTTCTGAATCCGCCCCGGCCGTCACAACCAGTTGCCGATGAGCAGGAACGGGCTCCAGTAATACGGGTGGCGGTAACGCCGGTCCGACAGCAGGGCCAGCTGCGCCTGGCGCAAGGCCTGGGCCTTGGACTCGCCGGGCTGGCCCAGCCCCTTGTAGAAATCGCCGACCAGCTGCATCGATGCGAAGTCGCTGACCGACCACAACGTGGCCAATGCGCTGCGCGCACCGGCCTTGACCGCTATGCCGGCCAGCCCCAGCGCCGAGCGGTCGTCGCCGGCGGCGGTCTCGCAGGCACTGAGCACCAGCAACTGCACCGGCTGGTCGCGGTAGTTGGTTCCACCCAGCATGCCCTCGAGTTCGTTGAGGTTGATGCGGCTGTCGTGGGTCAACACGAAGGTGTCCTGCGCGCTGGCGCCGAACTCGCCGTGCGACGCCACATGCACGATGGTGTAGGGTGCTGCGGCCAGGTCCCCGCGAAAACGTGATGCCAGGAAGGCCTGGTCGAGCAGCTCGGTTCCCGGCACCAGAGCCGCGATGCGCTCGATCTCGGACCTGACCCCCGGCAACGCGGCAAAACCCTGCACCGGTTCGGTCAGGCCGGCCATCAGCACCCGGGGCGCCACCCCGGCGATCGGCCGCGGATCGGTCAGCGTCAGGCCCGGCGACGTGGCCACGGCGAAACGCTCGATCAGGAACTGCCGGCCGTCGTGCAACGCGGACAGCGGGATCGTGCGCAAGGCGCCGTCGGGCACGAACACCAGGGTCTGGATGCCGGCGCGCTCGAGGTCGGCCAGCACGGGGCGCACGACCCAGTCATACAGCTGGCGTGCATGTGCCAGGTATTCGCGCGAGACCCGTTTCTCCAGCGTGCGGCGCATGGCGCGGGTCTGTGCCTCGACGGCCTGCGCCGGTACCGGAACCGAATACTCGCGCAAGCCGTCGGGCAGGCTGACCAGGATCGACAAGCGGTCGGGCAACACGATGGGATACAGCGCGGCCGTCTGCGGCGCCAGCGCGTCGATGCCGCTGGTCTTGGACTTGAGCGAGGCGACGCAGTCGTCCTGGAAGAAGTCCTCCAGCTCCGCGCTCTTGAGCGCCTCCATCGTGCGCCGCGCCTCGAGCAGGTCGGCCTGCGCCGCATCGGGCCGTGCGGCCCGCTGCGCACGGCGGATCAGGAGGTCGGCCACACCAAGATAGACCGGACTGGCCTTGGTGCGAAAACCCGAATTCCCGCTGGCGGCAAGGTCCGGACGGATACGCTCGAGCGTGCCGGCCGCCACCCGGTATGCCACCAGCGCGCCGTCGTCGTCACCGAGCTGGCGCAGCAGCCGGCCCGCCTGCCACTCCCAGCGGTACAGGCTCTCCATCGCGTTCGACTGCCGCGCCGCCCGCGCCGCATCCCGCGTCAACGCCAAGGCTGCTTCCGGCCGGTTTGCGGCCTCCTCCATGACACCCTTGTAGCCCAGTGCATAACTGAGCACCCGCGCGTCGCCGATCTGCCGCGCCGTCGCGGCGGCGGCGTCGAAATCGGCGGCGGCCTGGCGACGGTCCGTGTCGCTCGCGATTGCCGAATCGGCGGGCTCGCCATGCAATCGGGCGATGCTGACCAACGTCATCGCGCGGATATGCGAGGGCGGCAAGGCCCGCACCAGCGGTGCCGCCTGCGCCAGCGCCTGCGCCCGCGCATCCGGAGCCAACGGCAGCCGCGCCAGGTTGACCGCGGCCGTGGCCTCCAGCGCCGGGTTACCGCTGAGCCGGGCGTTGACCATGCTGTGCCGGTACCACTCGGCAGCACGGCCGATGTTGCCGGCCTCGGCTTCCAGCCGCGCCAGGTCGTTCGCGCCTTGCGCAATGACGTCCTGGTCGCGGTCCGCACGGGCGAGCGTGATCGCCTGCTCCAGCACCGGACGCGCCTTGGCCGGCTCGCCCGCCAGCAGCAGCGCACTGCCCAGCGCCGCGGAGATCGATCCGATCAGGGCCGGGTCGGCTTGCGCCGCGGCCAGCGCCCGAGCCTGTTCGAGGCGTTGCGTGGCCAGTGGCGCACGACCGAGCGCGAGATAACTGCGCGCGGCGCCGAGCAGCGCCCGCGCCTGGGCCTGGGCATCGCCGCTGCCCTGCGCCTGCAGCTGGGCGCGGTCCCAGAACACGAGCGCCTCTTCGAATCCTCCGTCCTGGTGGGCGCGCGCACCGGCGGCCATGGCCTCGGCCACCGTCGCGTGTGCACTGGACGGTGCGGCTGACATCAGCGCAAGCGCCAGCAGCATCAGGGTACCGGCGACAAGGCCCTCAAGCCGGCGGGGAGCAAGATGGTGAACCGTCATGATGTTTCCCTGGTTCGGTGAAACCGTGACTGCCGCAAACGCACGATACAAGTGCAGCGGTCGACTCGCCGACCCGGGCTGCCCGGCACGCATTTCATTATGCACGCGGGCTTGGCCCGGCGCACCACCGACGATGCCGGTTTCGGGCCGTCTGCACTCGGCATATAGTGTGTCATCCAACGACGACCCCGGAACCCCGATGCCCCGTTTTGCCGCCAACCTCAGCATGCTCTACAACGAACATGCCTTCCCCGACCGTTTTGCCGCCGCAGCCGCTGACGGTTTCCACGCGGTCGAGTACCTGTTCCCGTATGCGTTTGCCGCCGACGAACTCGCGCGGCGCCTGCAGGACCACGGCCTGCAGCAGGTGCTGTTCAACGCACCGCCCGGCGACTGGGACGCCGGCGAACGCGGCCTGGCCTGCCTGCCCGGGCGCGAGGCGGAGTTCCGCGCCGGCATCGACACTGCGCTGCGTTACGCGCAGGCACTGGACTGCCCGCGCATCCACGTGATGGCCGGCTTGGCACCCGCCGATGCCGAGCGCGCACGGCTGCAGGCCACGTACGAAGCGAACCTGGCCTGGGCCGCGGCTCAGGCCGCCAGCGCCGGGCGCGACCTGTTGATCGAGCCGATCAACACGCGCGACATTCCCGGCTTCTTCCTGAACCGCCAGGACGAGGCCCACCGCATCGTCGGCGCCGTCGGCGCGGCCAACCTCAAGGTGCAGATGGACCTGTACCACTGCCAGATCGTCGAAGGCGACGTGGCGATGAAGATCCGCCAGTACCTGCCCACCGGCAAGGTCGGCCATATCCAGATCGCCGGCGTGCCGATGCGCCACGAACCCGACCTCGGCGAACTGCACCACCCCTACCTGTTCGACGTCATCGACGAAGTGTCCGCCGCCTGCGGCTGGCAGGGCTGGGTCGGTTGCGAATACCGCCCGGCGCGGGGAACGGCGCCGGGGGCGACCTCGGACGGGCTGGACTGGCTGCGTTCGCGCCAAGCGGGTTGATGCACGCGGCGGCCGCGCGGCCGGCCTCGGCACGGCCGCGCGGTGCAGGCGTTTGTCCCCTGCCGGCACTGTGCTACTGCGCGGCGCCGGTAGGCGAAACCGGCTGGCCCGGCCACAATCATGTCGTTGCCGCAAGCCACGGACGGGCCCATCGAGACAAGCCCTGACTCCAACCGCCCGGGTTGCCGCTTCGAGAGGCCAACATGACGCTTCCCCTGTCGTTCCTGTGGCCGCAGTACCTCTGGTTGCTGTGGGTCGTACCTGCGCTGGTGTTGGTCTATGTCTGGCTGTTGCGGCGCAAGAAGAAGCAGGTGCTGCGCCTGGCCAGCATCGACATCGTCAAGCAGGCCATGGGTTCGAGTCTGCACTGGCGCCGGCACGTGCCGCCGGCACTGTTCCTGCTGGCCATGGCCACTGCCTTGCTCGCGGCCTCGCGACCGACGGCCGTCATTGCATTGCCGTCGAACCACGCCACGGTGATGCTGGCGATCGACGTATCGCTGAGCATGCGCGCCACCGACATCAAGCCCAACCGCATCACCGCCGCGCAGGAAGCGGCCAAGGCCTTCCTCAAGGAATTGCCGCGCAACGTCAAGGTCGGCATCGTCACCTTCGCCGGCACCGCCTCCGTCGCCCAGCCGGCCACGCTGCAGCGCGAGGACCTCGTCGCGGCGATCGACAAGTTCCAGCTGCAACGCGGCACGGCCGTGGGCAGCGGCATCGTCGTGGCCCTGTCCGAGCTGTTTCCCGACCACGGCCTGGACGTGGGCGAGATGACCTACGGCAACGGCCGTCGCGGCAAGAGCATCGACGAGGCGCCATCGGCGCCGCGCAAGGAGTTCGTTCCGGTCAAGCCGGGTTCGCACACCTCGGCCGCCATCGTGCTGCTGACCGACGGCCGGCGCACCACCGGCGTCGATCCGCAGGAAGCGGCCAAGCTGGCGGCCGACCGCGGCATCCGCGTGTATTCGATCGGCCTGGGCACGGTCGACGGCGAGATTCCCGGCTTCGAAGGCTGGTCGATGTACCTCAAGCTCGACGAACCCAGCCTCAAGGCCATCGCCAACGTCACCCAGGCCTCGTATTTCTACGCCGGCGATGCCGATGCCCTCAAGACCGTCTACGAGCAACTGGGCACGCGGCTGCAGGTGGACAAGCAGGAGACCGAGTTGTCGGCGCTGCTGGCGATGGCGGCCGCCGTGCTGGCGCTGGCCGCCGCGGGCCTGTCGCTGCTGTGGTTCAACCGCATCGTCTGAGCCGGGCCGCGTCGCCCACCGACGGCGTCAGGCCGCGGTGAAGCCGGCGTCGATGGCCAGCACGCTGCCGATCGCCGAAGCTGCGCCGGGCGAACTCAGCCACACGATGCCCGAGGCGATCTCCTGCGGCGTGCTGTAGCGACCCAGCGGGTACCGTGCCCCGGCCGCCGATGGCGGACCGTCCGGGAACGACGCGATGATGCGTTCGGCCATCGGCGTCTGCACGCCCGAGGGGCACACCACGTTGATGCGAATGCCCTGGCGCGCATACTGCAGCGCCGCACTGCGACTCAGGCCGACCACCGCATGTTTGGAGGCCCCGTAGACGGCCGAACGCGCCGAGCCGACCAGGCCGGCTCCCGACGCCACGTTGACGATGCTGCCGCCACCCCGCTGGCGCAGCATCTGCGCCATCTGCGCGCGCATGCAATGCCATACGCCACGCACATTGACGTCCATCGTGCGGTCGTACAACGCGTCGTCCTCCTCCAGCAGCGGCCGGGTCGCGCCTTCGACGCCGGCGGCATTGGCCGCGCAGTCCAACCGCGCCCAGCGCGCCACCGTCGCGGCGACCGCGTCGCGGACCTGGCCGGCCTGCGTCACGTCACAGGCCAGCACCAGCGCATCGCGGCCCATGGCCAGGATCTGCGCATGCACCGGGGCGCAGCCCGGGCCGTCGCGATCGACCACCGCCACGTCGGCGCCCGCGGCGGCAAATGCCAGCGCGGTCGCACGGCCGATGCCGGAGGCTGCGCCGGTGACGAATGCCACCTGGCCCTTGAAGTCCATCGACGGCAACACGGCGTCGGTCGGTGCGACGGGCGTGCTCATGGCATCCGCTCCGGGCCGCACACGGCCGATCGTTCCTCGACAATCCGCCGGCGGCTCACAACGGCAACCTCTGCTCCAGCCACGGCACCAGGGCCGCCATCTGGCGCAGGACCGGGGCGTTCGGATCTTCGCCTTCGTCGGGCTCGAAATAATGCAGGCAATCCGGAAAATCGAACAGCGTCTTGTCCTGGCTGCGCACCGTGTCCAGGATGGCCTGGCCATGCTGCCTTGGATAGACGTCCATGTCCCGGCCGGCCTGTACCACGGCCACCGGCTCGTCGATGGCGCGGCCAGTCTTGAGGAAGTTGGCATTGCTGCTCAGGCCCGACCAGGTCGACAACCATGCGTCCGGCGTGACGATGCGCCCGAACCCGTAGAGCTGGTAGTTCATCAGGTCCGGCAGGTCGCTGAGCAGGCTGCCGTAGCCCCGGTTGCTCGGGTCCAGCGTGTTGTCCACGTAGTTGGGATTGGCCATGGTCCGGTATACCGTCATCACCGGCTGGAATGCGGCGCGCCGGTTCACGGCGCGCCGGCCGCTGGCCGGCAACGCGGTGAAACCCGGCTCGCCCCGCAAGCCCTCCGCAGCGGCCTGGTCGGCGATGATGGCGTGCGCACGCGCGTCGATGCGCGTCACCCGCGCCAGCTGCGCGGCCCGGTAACGCGCCAGGAACTCGGGCGTGTAGCGGCTCCACTGCGGCGCCGGCTGGAAGCCGTTGTCGGGGTTGTACATGTCCAGCGTGTCGTCGACCAGCAGCGGGTCGTGTTCGTCGACCACCGACGGGTCGATGATGTCGTTCATGATCAGGCCTTGCCCGACATGCGCAGCCGAGATCATGAAGGCGTCGAAGGCCGGCATCGTCGCTTGCGCCAGTGCCACCGGCCGCCCCGCCGGCGTGTGGCTGATACGTTGCGCGGGTGCTGCCTTGGCCTGCGACTGGTAGAAGCCGCCCAGCGAGCCTCCGCCGGAATTGCCCAGCCAGACCACCTGGTCGATGCCCTGCTCGCGCAACCAGACCATGTGGGCGGCCAGGTCCAGCAGCAGCAACTCGTGCACGCAGGTCGAGTCGTTGTTGGTATTGCGCAGGTTCGCGCCCAGGCAGGCGTAACCGGCACGCAACAGGGCCGGAAACGCGTAATGCTGGGAGAAGTCGCCGCGCGGATGCGCCGCGATCACCGCCACCCGCGGCCGGGGGTTGCGCAAGGGGCGCCAGAACAGGCCGCGCACCTGGGTGTTGTCGTGGGCGTACACCGTGACCTGCTCGCACCGGGCGAATTCCGTCACCGGTTCGCGAAA
This sequence comes from Comamonadaceae bacterium G21597-S1, assembly GCA_027214345.1. GTDB lineage: Bacteria > Pseudomonadota > Gammaproteobacteria > Burkholderiales > Burkholderiaceae_C > CAISIP01. The sequence goes on along the minus strand of JAPWHR010000018.1, from coordinate 35,276 downwards.
GCGGACCCAGCTGCCGCTCCAGTACGTCTTCGCCAGCAGTCGCATGGCCATGGTGTCGTCTCCTGTGCCACCGGACTGCCGCGCCCGATGCCGGCACCCTGCCTCGGGTGGCTGGCATCAATCTAGTGCAGTGGGCCCGGTGCCGCGATCGTCGAATGCGACGATATTGCAGAACCGGCGCCAACACTCAGCCAATCAGGCCCCGCTTGCGCGCCAGGGCTACGGCATGGGTACGGCTGCTGGCGCCGAGCTTGAGGTTGAGGTTGCGCAGATGGGTGCGCACCGTGCTGTCGGACACGAACAGCTTGCCGGCCATGGCGCTGTTCGAATACCCTTCCGCCAGCAGCTCCAGCACCCGGATCTCCTTGGCGGTCAGGCCTTCGGGCGCGGGCCAACCGGAACCGTCGTCCAGCGGCGCCGGCGGCGGTCCGAACGCCTGCAGCAAGCGGTCCAGGTGGTCTTCCATGATGGGGTCGGTCGCGGCCGCGCGTGCATTGCTTCGGTCCTGGGCGAACTGGCGTACCAGCGCGGCGGCGCTCGGCCCCTCGTCGAGCACGGTACGCACCAGGCCCTCCTGCCCGCATACCCGCAGCACCTGCGCGACGTTGTCCATGGCCGCCTCCACCTGGCCGGCGGCGTGCTGCGCCATCGCGCGCAACAGCTGGATCTTGACCGCCCGGCGGTTGCGCCCACTCAGGCGCGCCATTTCCAGTTCGCGCGTCAATGGTGCGACCGTACTGGCGGCGTCTCCGAACGCCAGTGTCCAACGCAGCTGGGCCAGCTCCAGATAGTCCAGGTCATGGGCCAGCAGCCGCTGCGCGCGTTCTCGGGCCCAGATGTCGGGCATCGCGGCACGCTGCAGTTCCTCCTGCGCCGCCGGCCCGGAGCCCTGCTGCAACAGCAGCCGGGCGCGTTCGAGCCGAGCGGCCACGGCCACGCGCAGCAGCTTGCGGGTATAGCCGATGTCCTCGAGTTCGGCCAGCGCATGCAGCGCACGATCGACATCGCCCGCCACGAACGAGATGCGCGCACGCATGACGTGGCTCAGGATCATGTGGTCGGGCAGGCCGACCTCGCGCGCCATCGGCAGGTAGACGTTGAGCAGGTGTTCGGCACGATCGAGCTGGTCGGCCTCGTAGGCCACGCAGGCATACAACACGCCGGCCCAGGCATTGCCGTGCGCATGGTTGAAGTTGACGACATGGGTAGCGTCCACGGCGACACGGAAACGCGCCTTGGCATGGCGCAGGCGGCCGGCCAGCAAGTCGAGAATGCCTTCCATGGACTCGGTGTACATGCGGTTGAAGTTGCCGTCGCCGCGTGAGGCCCGCGCGCCGTCGAGCTGGCGATGCGCCTCGCGGGCATTGCCGAGCACGCAGAAGATGTTGGCCATCGCATTGAACAACACGCTGCGCGCGAACGAGCTGCTGGCGGGCACTTCCTGCAGGCTGGCCAGGCCGGCCACGTAGGCCTCCTGGTAGCGGTCCTGCATGGCCAGCAACAAGGGCCGCATGGCGGCCAGATGGGCCTGCACGCGCGGATCTTCGCTGCGCACGCACGACGAGGCCGCGATCTGCTGGGCCGCCTCCCAGGGCCCGCGGGTGAAACAGGTGGCCCAGAATCCGAGCACCTGCGGATACGGATGGCGGCGCAACAGCGAAGCCGGCATGGCGGCGAACCAACGCGACAGCAGGCGCATGCGCCCCTGTTCGAGCAGGCTTTCCGCATGCCGCTCGAGCAGGCCCAGCGCACGCGGCCAGTCCTGCCCTTCCAGCGCATGGTCGATCGCCGGCACCGGCCGCTGCTCCTGCTCGTACCAGCGCGACGCAGCCGCGTGCAGGCCGGACAGCAACTCGGGCGACTCCTCCCGCAGCCGGGCGCGCAGGAAATCGGCGAACAGGCTGTGATACCGCCATTGGCCGGGCATGGACGCCACCGGCATCAGGAACAGCCCGTCCATCTCCAGCTGCTGCAGCATCGCGCCGCAATCGAGCTGCGGGCACAAGGCCTGGCACAACGAGGGGTCGAGCTGGCGCAGGATGCTGGTGTGCAGCAGGAAGCGGCGCGTGTCCGCAGGCTGGTGGGCCAGCACGTCCTGCGCCAGGTAGTCGGCCACGACCCGGTCGGAACCCGAGAAACGCGCAATGAATTGCGCCTCGTCGCCGCTGCGGTGCAAGGCCATCGAGGCCAGCCACAACGCGGCGCCCCAGCCCTCGGTCCGGGCATGCAGCGTGGCGACCGTCGCCGGCGCCAGGTGCGCATAACCGCGCAGCCGCAGGAAGTCCCGGGTCTCGTCGAGATTCATGCGCAAGGCATCCACGCCGATCTCCACCATCTGGCCGCGCGCACGCAGGCGCCCCAGGCTCAGCGCCGGCACGCTGCGCGAGCCGATCGCCAGCCGGCCCTGGCGCGGCAGGTGTTCCAGCATCTCCTGCACCAGTTCGACCACGACCGGCTCTTGCAGCGCCTCGAAATCGTCAAGGAAGAACACGAAGGGTTCGTCGAAGGCCGCGATCGCCTTGACCAGGTCGTGCGGCGAGCCCGGCCGCTGCGGGGCGATGCCCACGCGCCGCAGCGCCGCCTCGACATTCGACAGGAAGCGCGACAGGTCGTTGTCCGCGTTGTCCAGACCGAGCCAGGCGGTCGCCACGCCCTGGTCCTGCAGGCGCGCGCGAAACTGCAGCATTGCCGTGGTCTTGCCGAAGCCGGCCGGCGCCTGCAGCAGCAGCAACCGGGCCATGGCATCGTCGAGCCGGTCGCAGACCTGCTGGCGCGTGACCTGGTTGCCGCTGGCGGGGGGTGGTTCGAGTTTGTCGGCTTCCATCAATCGGGTTGGCATCGTGACCGTACGCAGGTCGCCATCGCCTGCACGGCGCGCATCACCTACGACACAGGACGCGCCGGCAGGTTCATCGTTTCCGACGATGCGCCCGCACGCGTCCCCCTGCAGTATGCACAACCAGCACGAGCGCCGGACCACCGGCGTGCCGGCGACTGCGCTTCCATGGACGCTGCCCGGGTGCAATCGACAAAAGGCAGCATGATGGACGAAGTACTGCACATCGACGAGACCGACGGCGTCGCCAGGGTGACATTGAACCGGCCGGAGCAGCTCAATGCGATGAATCCCGCACTGGTCACGGCCTTGCGCGGCTATTTCCAGTCGCTGTACGACCGGCCGGCGATCCGGGTGGTGGTGCTGCAGGCGGCCGGACGCGCGTTCAGCTGCGGCCTGGACCTGAAGGAACACCGCATCGGCCGCGACGTCGGCGTGGTCGGCATGCTGGCGCTGCAACGCGGCATCCGCGACATCCTGCTGGCCATGCGGCGCTGCCCGCAACCCATCGTTTGCCTGGTGCAGGGAGCGGCCAGCGGCGGGGGCTTCGCGCTGGCACTGGCCAGCGACATCCGGCTGGCCACGCCTGACGCGCGCATGAACGCCGCGTTCATCCGCATCGGCCTGTCGGGCTGCGACGTCGGCGTGAGTTATTTCCTGCCGCGCATGGTCGGCAGTTCGGTGGCGGCGCACTACCTGCTGACCGGTCGCTTCATGGACGCGCCGCGCGCCCTCGCTCTGGGCCTGGTCAGCACCGTGGCGCCCATGCCGCAGCTGCAGCAGGAGTGCGACTTGCTGGTGGCCGACATGCTGCGCGCCGCGCCCCTGGCCTTGCGCCTGACCAAGGATGCGCTGGGCCATGCCATCGACGCAGCCGGCCTGGAGGCCTGCATGGCATTGGAAGACCGCAACCAGGTCCTGTGTTCGCAGACCGAGGACTTCGCCGAGGGGCTGCAGGCCTTCCTGGGCCGGCGCGAGCCGCACTACCGCGACCGCTGAACCGGCGTTTGGCGCTCGCGTCGCCGTTGGAACGACGCGGCCCGGGCGGTGCGATCAGTTCGGATACAACTCGCGCAGCTTGAGTTTCCAGAACTTGCCGGTGGCGGTACGCGGCAAGGCATCGATGAACTCGTAGCGATCGGGCAGCTGCCACTTGGCGAAATGGTGGCGCATCAGGTGTGCCGATAACTCGGGCGGCTGCGCGGACTGCCCTTTCTTGAACACCACGCAGGCCAGCGGACGTTCGCTCCATTTTTCGTCGGGAATCGCGATCACGGCCGCTTCGGCCACCGCCGGATGCGCCATCAGCGCGTTTTCCAGGTCGACCGAGCTGATCCATTCGCCACCGGACTTGATCAGGTCCTTGGTGCGATCGGTGATGCGCACGAAGCCCAGTTCATCGACCGCGGCCACGTCGCCGGTGCGCAACCAGCCGTCGGCGGTGAACTTCTCTTCGCTGACCGGCACGCCGTGGTAGCTGCCGGTGATGAACGGCCCGCGCACCTGGATCTCGCCCATGGCCTGGCCGTTCCACGGCGCGTCCTGGCCATCGTCGCCGCGCAGGCGCAGGTCGACCAGCGGCACGGGCACGCCGGCCATGGCGGCGCGGCGATACCGTTCGTCCATCGACACGTTGCGCAGCTCGGCCTTGGGATAGGACACCGTGGCCAGCGGCGAGGTTTCGGTCATGCCCCAGCCTTGCAGCAGCCAGATGCCATGCTGGTCGAAGGCGCGGATCAGCGACTCCGGCACCGCCGCGCCGCCGACCAGCGAACGCATGCCGCGCGGCAGCTTCCAGCGCCCGTAGTGCGGATGGTCGGCCTGCAGCGCCGCGTCGAAGGTCTGGATCAGCCCCATCCAGATCGTCGGCACCCCCAGCGACAGGGTCGGCTGTTCGGCCGTGATCAGGTCGAGCAGGTCCTCCGGATGCAGGTGCGGGCCCGGGAACACCAGCTTGGTGCCCATCATTACGGCGCCATACGGCACGCCCCAGCAATTCGCATGGAACATCGGCGTCACCGGCAGCACCACGTCCGAGCCCTTCAGGCCCCAGAAATCGCCCAGGCTGGCCACCAGCGTGTGCAGCACGGTCGAGCGGTGCGAATACGCGACACCTTTGGGCCGGCCGGTGGTGCCGGAGGTGTAACACATGGCCACCGGGTCGGTCTCGGCATGGTCGACATACCGGAAGGCTGCGCCGTCGGCCGCGCCGATCAGTGCGTCGTAGTCGGTGAATCCGTCCGGCACCGGCTGGCCCGAGAATGCGTACACGATGACGTGTTCGAACCGGTGCAGGTCGGCGAACTGCCGGTACAGCGGCAACAACACGTCATCGACGATCAGCACCCGGTCGCGCGCGTCGCCGGCGATCCAGCCGATCTCGTCCGGTGCCAGCCGGATGTTGAGCGTATGCATCACGGCGCCGGCCGCCGGGATGCCGAAATAACACTCCAGATGGGCATGGTGGTTCCAGCACAACGTCGCGACCCGGTCGCCTTTCTCGATGCCCAGCGTCTTCAGTGCCGCGGCCAGTGAACGGGTGCGCCGGTACCATTCGCCGTAGGTGTGGCGCACCAGCGTCTTGTCGGGTCTGCGCGAGACGATCTCGTTGCTGGAAAACAGCTGCCCGGCACGGTCGAGCAGGCTGTTGAGCGACAGCGGGACGTCCATCATCGTCGTGTGCATGGTGTTCTCCATCAGGCGGGTCCGGGTGCGTCCGTCACAGCGGTGCACGCTCCTGCAGCCAGGGCAGCAGTTGCGCCATCTGCTCCTGCGCGCCGGCGTTGTCGGCCTCGCCCGCATCGGGTTCGAAATAATGCAGCGCGTTCGGGAAGTCGATGTAGGTCTTGTCGGTGCTGGCCAGGGCTTCAAAGATGGCGCGCGAATGGGTCTGCGGATAGACGTCCATGTCGCGGCCGGCATTGACCACCACCACCGGCTCGGTGATGGCATGGCCGTTGCGCAGCAGGTTGGCATTGCTGGACAGGCCCGACCAGGTCGACAACCACGCATCGGGCGTCTGGATGCGCCCGAAGCCGGTGAGCTGGAAGTTCATCAGGTCCGGCCGGTCGCTGAGCAGGCAGCCGTAGCCCCGGTTGCTCGGATCCAGTTGGCGGTCCACGTAGTTGGGGTTGGCCATGGTGCGGTAGACCGTCATCACCGGCTGGAACGCGGCGCGCTGCAGCACCGCGCGCTGGCGCGGTGCCGGCAGACCGGCGAACGCCGGGTCGGTGCGCGTGGCCTCCGCGTCCATCTGCTCGGCGATCAGGGCGCGGGCACGGGCATCGATGCGCGCCACGCGCTCGATCTGGGCGGCGCGGTAACGCTGCACGAAGGCCGGGTCGTATTCGCTCCACTGCGGCGCCGGCCGAAAGCCGTTGGCCGGGTCGTACATGTCGAGTTCCGGGTTGGTCAGCAGCGGCGCGGCCTCGTCGACGACCGACGGGTCGATGACCTCGTTCATGATCAGGCCCTGGCCAGTGTGGGCGGCGGTGATCATCATCGCATCGAAGGCCGGCATCACCGCGTCGCGCAGGGTGGTCGGGCGCCCGCCGGGCGTGCGCGTGATGCGCTGGTCGGCACTCGCCTTGGCCTGCGCCTGGTACAGGCCGCCCAGCGAGCCCCCGCCCGAGTTGCCGAGCCACACCACTTTCTCGACGCCGCGCTCCTCCTTGAGCCAGCGCACATAAGCCGCCACGTCCAGGATGATCTGCTCATGGACGCAGGTCGTGTCGTTGCCCAGCGTGCGCACATTGGCACCCATGCACCCGTACCCGGCGCGCAGCAGCGCCGGAAACGCGTAATGCTGCGAGAAGTCCACCCGCGGATGCGCGGCCATCACGACGACACGCGGACGCGGGTTGTTGCGCGGCGTCCAGTACAGGCCACGCACCTGGGTTCCATCATGCGCGTATACGGTGGCCTGGGCCGGCGCGGCGAATTCCTCCACCGGCTCGCGAAAGCGGATCCAGGTTCCGCGCCAGTAGGTCTTGGACAACAGTCTGAGGCTCACGGGTACTCCAATCGAAACAGGTCAGCCAGCCATCGTCGGCAGCCAGAGAGAGATCAGCGGGAAGGCCAGGATCAGGCCCATCACGACGATGTCCATCATCAGGAAACGCCAGATGCCGATGAAGATGTCCTGCAGCTCCGCTTTGCCCGCCACCACGCTGTGAATGACAAAGCAGTTGAATCCCACCGGCGGCGTGATCAGGCCGATCTCGAGCATCTTGATGACGATCACGCCGAACCAGATCAGGTTGATACCCATGCCTTCGACCAGCGGCACCATCACCGGCAAGGTCAGCAGCAGGATGCCCAGCGAATCCAGGAACATGCCCAGCACGAGGTACAGGCCGGTGATGGCCAGCAATACCGTCCACTCGGCCAGGCCGAGCGAGCCGATCCACAACACGACCTCGTTCGCCGCACCGGTGAGCGCGATGAAGGTCGCAAAAGTCTTGGCTCCGACCGCGACGAAGAAGATCGCGGCCGTCTGTATCGTGGCCTCGGTCAGCGATTCGAAGAACGCGCGCCATGTCAGTCGCTTGGCGACAATGCCCAGGGCCAGCACCACGGCCACCGACACCGCCGCCGCTTCGGTCGCCGTGAAGATGCCGCCATAGATGCCGACCACGATGATCAGGAACAGCAACACCGCCGGCCAGGCGCGCACCATCGCCAGCAGGTAGTCGCGGCGCGCGAAATGCAGTCCCGACGACGGCGCGTCCTGCGGACGCTTGCGCACCCACAACCACACCACCAGCAGGTAGCCGACCATCGACAACACACCCGGTCCCACGCCGGCCAGGAACAGCTTGGAGATCGACTGCTCGGTGAAGATGCCGTAGATCGCGAACGGCACACTGGGCGGTATCAGCGAACCGAGCGTGCCCCCGGCCGCCACCGAAGCGGTCGACAGGCGTGGCGAATAGCCGTAACGCAGCATCTCGGGCACGGCGATACGTCCCATCGTCGCCGCGCAGGCCACGCTCGAGCCGGTGATGGCCGAGAAGCCGCCGCAACCCAGGATGGACGCCATCGCCAGCCCGCCCGGCGCCTTGGCCAGCCAGACCCGCATCGCCTGGTAGATGTCGGTGGTGATGCCGGTGCGGTAGGCGAGTGCACCGAGCAGGATATACAGCGGCACCAGGCTCAGTTCGTACGAGTGGATGAAGCTGAAGCTGTTGTTGGCAATCAGCGACAAGGTGGGGCGGATCGCCCGCTCCATGTCGAAGCCGCCGGTGGCCGGCGACGCATACATGATGAAAGTGGCCACCACCGAAATGCCGCCCAGCGCATATCCGATGGGCAGGCGCAGCGCGATCAGCGCCATGGCGATGGCAAACGCGAGCCCGCCCAGCAACAAGGGATCCATCGCTCAATGCTCCTGCGGGCGTTCGTCGTCGGTTTGTGCCGGCGGCACGGACTTTTCGGTGCTGGGCGGGTCGCCCGCGCGATGCAGTGACCGCGCGACGAACAACAGGTAGCCAATGAAGAACACCAGCCGGGCCGGCCACTCCGGCAATTCCAGGCGCCCGTCGTAGTAGCCGTCGCTCTCCCAGACCGAGGTGAAATTGAGCCAGCCGCTCCAGGCGATGGCCACCAGGATCACCACGCCGAGATAGCCGTTGAACAGGTCGACCCGGCGCTGCGCACGGGCCGACAGGTGGCGCACGAACAGGTCCACCGCGATATGGGCGTGGCGACCGGCCACCACCGCCAGCGGCAACACGCAGGCCACGATCATCATGTCCTGCACGATGATCTCCCCGTCGGGCACGGCCCAGCCGAACAACCAGCGCCCGAACACCGAGGTGAAGGTGATGCCGCCGCTGACCAGGATGGCGGCCCCCGCCACCGCGATCAGCACCCGCTCGATGCGCGTGAAGGCCCCTTCCAGCCACCCGGTGGGGTTGCCGGATGGTGTTGCTGCGCCGTGCATGGACCGCTCAGCGCTTCCAGGGATAACCCTTGGTCTCGCGTTCCTTCTCGAACTTCGCGGTCGCGGCCAGGTAGTCGGCGATCAGCGTGTCCGGGTTGTAGCCCGCGGCCTTGGTCTTCTTCTTCCAGTCCTCTTCGTACTTCTTGCCGGCGGCCACCAGCTTGGCCCGCTCCGCGGCCGGGAAGTTGTGCACCTTGACCACCTTGCCGTCGATGCCGGCCGTCATCGCCTTGACCGCGTTTTCGCTGGCGTCCATCATCAGTTGCCCGACCTTGTCGGTCATCGCCGCGCCGGCCTCGCGCAGCATTTTCTGCTGGTCGGGGGTCAGCTTGTTGAAGGTGTTCTTGTTCATCACCACCGCCCAGGCCAGGAAACCGCCCCAGTCCAGCCGCGACAACTCCTGCGCATTCTCGTAGTCGCGCAGCGACCGCATGCCGTACAGGTAGTTCATGTTGCAGTTGATGGTGCCCGCGTCCATGGAGCGGCCGGCGTCCACGCCCGAGAAACGCAGCACCGTGGCGCCCAGGTCCTCGAGCACCTGGCCGTAGAAGCCGGTGGCGCGGATCTTGATGCCCTTGATGTCCTCGACCTTGTTCAGCACCTTGTCCTTGCAGATCACCTGCACCGGCGTCGTGGTGAAGTTGCCCAGGTAGACCACGTTGGCCTCGTCGAAGGCCTTCTTGACGTCGGCATTGGTCGTCGACAACTCGTGCATGGCGCGCACGCCGACCCAGGTATCGGACGAGCCGATGGGCAGGTCGCCCACCGCGTACGGGAGCATCTCGCGCGGCGAATAGGCCGCCACGATGGAGCCCATGTCGGCCGCGCCGTCGCCGATGGTCTTGAGCGAGGTCTTGGCGTCGGCCAGGGTGCCGCCCCAGAAGAACGTAATCTTGACCTCGCCCTTGCTGCGTTTGGCCACTTCGTCGGCGAACCAGTTCATGGCGTCGGCCCGTTCGCCGCGGTTGACGCTGGGCTCGGTGTAACGCAGATTGACTTCGGCCTGGGCCGCCCCGGCGCACAATGCCAGACCCAGGGCCCAGGGCAGGACCCGCTTGGAACAACGCATGACTTGTCTCCTCGTGTAGTTGTCGGACGATTTGAATCTAGCGCATGGGGTCCGCACGCGCCATCGTCGGAAGCGACGAGGGCGCCGGCAGGCGCCACCGCGCAGGCCAGCGCCACTCAGTCGCCGTCGATGCGGGCTCCGTTCGCGCGCAGCAGGTCCCTGAGCACGGAACGGTGGCAGTGGTTCTCGTCCTCGCAGTAGCAACCGACCGAAAAATCGCTGGACTGCGACAGCCGTGCCAGCAGCGCGATCGCATGCGCATGCTCGGGCTGTGCCATCTCGGCGCGGTACTTGCGCACGAACGCGGCCCATTGCGCCGGGGTCGTCGCAGCCTGGGCCTGCTTCATGGTCTCCAGGCTGGGCGCCAGGTTGGGGAACCAGACGTCGTACCAGTCCCGGGACGCGAACTCCGACTTCGGCACGCCGCGCGGCGGACGCCGCACGGTGCCTATGCGAAGGCCTTCTCCGGCGATCCGCGGCGTACCCAGACGAACAACACGAACGACCATGGTTTGCTCCTTGCAGAAGTAGTGGCTGTTACCCGCGGAATCGGCACGCCGCGCCCGTGCGTCATTCCATCGGCTGGCGCAGGATCGTCTTCCATCTGGCCGGATCGGCGCGCCGGATGTCGCTGAGGTAGATCTCGTGGTGCTTGCCCCGCAGCCTGCCGTGCGCGCCGATCCAGGCGTGCAGCCGTTCGATGGTCGGCCCTTCGTCGGAGAACGGCCCGACATGCAGGATCTGGGCACACCGCCCCTCGGCGAAACGCTCCAGGCGCAACAGGTCGAGCGCCGGCGACGGTTTCTTCGTGCGCACCGACTCCATGGCCTGCTCGATCACCGCATGGGGCAGGACGCCGGGCTGCAGGATCATCATGGTCCATTTCCAGCGCGACTTGTCGCCGCTGGCAAAGGCCTGCATGTCGTCGGCCCACCACAGGCCCTCGAGCGGCATGACCGCGAAATCGATGGCCTGCGGCCCCTTCTTGAGCGCGAATTTCGCGGTGTAGGAGACCGCATACAGGGCCTCGACCGCCTGGGCGTATGCCGGTGTCGTGTTCGGATCGCCCTCGCCGTCGATCATCAGATAGTCGAACGCGGGCACGTCGACCGCGACCACCGCCTTGGCCGACGGCTGGTACAGGGTCTTGAGTGTCTTGCGCAGGTCGATCTTGTCCATGCCACATTTTTCCCCGATGCACGCCCGCCCCGCCGACGGCGCCAAGGACGAGCGCGTCTCAGCGCCTTGCGGGCAGCAGCACCTCGATCGACGTGCCGCCGTAGCCGTATTTCCGGTCGCGCGCCTGGATCCGCACCTGCCGCACGCCTGCGGGAATTCTGACCCCGTACAGGTCGCGCGTAAAGGGCTGCTCGTTCTGGTGGTCGTGCCACAAGGTGCGCTCGCCGAGCACCTCGCCCGACAGGCGCATGACACGGAAACCATCGGCATACCGCTGCGGTGTATCGTACGGCGAGGAGATCGTGACGTCGAAATCGAAGGTATTCGCGGACCGGGCGCGCACCTTCGCGGACAACACGTCGGGGAAACGCGCATCGGATGCGACGGCGGCGGTCTGCGCGACGACCGCCGGAGCGCCCAGGCCTGTGGCGGCGAGGACCAGGGCCGGCAACCAGTGTGTCATGGAGCCGTTGAACATGGTGTTCTCCTGGCGATGTCCGGTCCGGACATGCGAGTCGGTGGCAGCGCGACCACGGGTGAGACGTACCGAACCTTCGGGAGCCGGTCGTCCCGAAGCCGATCACGGCATGGCGTGCCCACCCGCAACGGAAGCTGCCAGCCAGCGCATGGCTTGGGGAACGGACGACGGGTGCCGGTCGTCGTCATGTTCCCGCGTCCATCACCAGCTGCGTCTGTGTCACGACGGCGCACAGCCGTCCGTCGGCATTGCGCACCAGCGTCTGCCACACCATGGTGGTGCGGCCCTTGTGCAGCGCCGTGCTCTCCCCGGTGACCACGGTCCCCAGCCTGGCGCCGGCCATGAACTTGGTGCTGGAGTCGGTTGTGGTCGTGCGCTTGCCCGCGCCCAGGTTGATGACTGTCCCGACGGCGCCCAGCGTATCGGCAAAGGCCATGTAGGCGCCGCCATGCAGGATGCCGCCGGCGGTGCACAGGTCGGGCCGTACCTCCATCTCGGCCCGTACGAGATCCGGCGCGAGTTCGGTCAGGCGAACCCCCATCAGGCCCGGAAACAAGGGTTCGAGCATCTTCTGCACCATGGAAATATCCTGCATGTCCTTCTCCTTCCCCGCTTGCGGCCGCGGGCGCTTCAAGTCGCCTGGTCGAAGGCGGAAAAATGGTTGGCCGGATGCATCACATGCGCCCACGCGTGATCGGCCGTGTCGAGCGCACCATCGGCGGAGTGTGCATAGGATGGTGTTTCAACACGTCGAGCCTGCACATTCGGAGTACGTCATGCGCGCGACGTTCCCAGCGTGGCCCGATACGCGACGATCAGGGGCTCCAGGCGGCGCCGGCGCTGCTGACTTGCGGCCGGCCACAACTGCTTCCAGTCGTAATAGTCCGCGAACGCCGGCACACCGTCGGGCAACCGCACCCACGGCAACCGGGTCGACGTGAAGATGTGGACATCCGGCGGCAACCGCTCCGGATCATCCAGCGTACCCACGCGCACGAAACGCACGACCGGCCCGGCGCCGGAGTAGTTGCTCCAGACCGCGATGCGGCATTGCGGGCAACGCGCGATCTTCTGCCCGGCGCCGCTGGCCGAAGGGGTGTCCACGATCTCCGGCTCGGCCGCGGTCGACGCGACCCGATCGGCCTCGATCATGGCGTTGACCGCGAATGCGCCGCCGCTTTCACGCTGGCACCAGCGGCAGTGGCAACAATGCACGAACAGGGGTGCTTCGGTCATCCGGTAACGTACCCGGCGACAATCACATCCCCCCTCCAGGGGAAAGGCGGCAGGCGTCGTCATGGCTCAGGCCTCGGTGCGGCAGGAGCGACCATTGTGGCGCAAGCCCGGCTCGGGCGTGCATCCGCCACGTGCCAGGTGCGGCCGGGAGTGGCGGCGCATGTCGAACCCGCGTCCCCTGGATCGTCGGGCATGGACACAGCCCAACTGCAACGGACGCTTTAGGAGACCTGCATGCGATTCATGATTCTGATCAAGGCCGACGCCAACAGCGAAGCCGGCATCATGCCCAGCGAGCAACTGCTCGCCGACATGGGTCGGTTCAACGAGGAACTGGTCAACGCGGGCGTCATGCTCGCCGGCGAAGGCCTGCACCCCAGCGCCAAGGGTGCGCGCGTGCGTTTCTCGGGCGCCAGCCGCAGCGTGATCGACGGCCCGTTCGCCGAAACCAGGGAGCTGGTGGCCGGATTCTGGATCTGGCGATGCGCCTCGCTGCAGGAGGCGATCGAATGGGTGCGGCGCTGTCCCAATCCGATGCCCGGCGAGTCGGAGATCGAGATCCGACCGATCTTCGAGGCGGACGATTTCGGCGAGGCCTTCACGCCCGAACTGCGCGAGCAGGAAGCGCGGCTGCGCGAGCAGCTGGACGGGAAACCGGCCACATCATGACGCGGCAAACGTGGACGCAAGCAATCGCGCCGCCCGGTAGATCGCGACCTGCAGCGCGAACGCGGTGAACCGCAGCGTCACCTCCATTCAGACAAACGTGACGGGCCGCTTGCGGCCGCTCGCCGCACGCGCCAGCGACCGGAACGAAGACCTGCCGGTCGTGTGACGCAGCCAATGCCGTGCTGCGGATGGCCGCTTGCGGGATCTCACTCCACGACCACGGCCGTACCGCTGGCCGAGACCATCAACATGCCGTTTTTCTCGCCCAGCACTTCATAGTCCAGGTCGACACCGACCACGGCATTGGCGCCCAGGTCGGCGGCGCGCTCCTGCAGTTCCTTGAGCGCGATCTCGCGTGCGCGTTGCAGCTCCCGTTCGTAGGTGGCGGACCGTCCGCCGACCAGGTCGCGGATGCCGGCGAACAGGTCCTTGAACAGGTTGGCGCCCATGATGGCCTCACCGGAAATGACGCCGCAATAGCGGGTGATGCGTTTGCCTTCGATGGAGGGGGTGGTGGTGACCAGCATGCGTGCTCCTGAGATGGGTGGATGGTTGCCGGCGTCGCTGCACGGTACCGGCCGGGTCGAGCCGAGGCCCGGTTGCGAACTGCCATCAGGGATCGTCGCCCCGTGCCGTGCACCGGCTGCCGGGCGTGGATGCAACCATGGGCCTGCGCATCAGCGCGTTCGGGATCACCACGCCCCGTCGCACCGGCGCGCGCTGTTCGATCACGGAAAATCCGGCCTGCTCGAAAAATGCTTGCGCGGTCCGGCTGACATGCGACCACAGTTCGCCGATGCCCAGGCGCATCGCCTCGGTCTCGATCGCCTGCATCAGCGCGCGGCCGATGCCCCTGCGCGCATGCAGTCCGGACACGAAGAAATGATCGATGCAGCCGCTGGGCTGGACGTCTGCGTAACCGACGGGCGTCTGCGCGATCTCCGCGACGAAAGGCTTGATCCGCTCCATGTGTTCGGCCCACGCCATCGGATCCATGTCCTTAGGGGCCCAGGCATCCAACTGGTCGGCGCGGTAGTCATGGCGGGCCGTGACATGGACGGCCGAATGGAACACCGCGAACAAGGCCTGAGCGTCCGCAGGCCGATAACGGCGGATATGCAGGTCCGGGCAGGGCTGGATGGCCGGCATGTGCGGCATCTCTGCGGTCACCGTCACGCTCCGCACAGACCCTTTGGCCCCATTAGCGCGCACTGCCGAACGCCGCATGGTATGTGACCTCGCCCTGGACGACGGCATCTCCGAACCCCAGTGCCATGAAGTACTCCGCAGGCGGCCCGGGATACTCCAGCCCTGGCAGCGGCGCAAAGCCGAATCGGCCGTAATAACCCGGCTCGCCGAGCACGACGCAGCCGCCGGCGCCAGCCGCGCGCAGCTGTGCCAGCGCCGCCTGCACGAGTGCGCCACCCAAGCCGCGTCCTTGCAGGGCCGGCTCGACCGCGACCGGTCCCAGGCCATGCCACGACGATGCACGGCCGGCGATCCGCACCGGCGAGGAAGCGACGTAGCCGCAGACACGGCCGTCCACTTCCGCAACCAGCGCAACCGACAACGCCCGGTCGGCCCGCAGGCCGTCGACGATGCCCGGTTCGCTGCCGTCGCTGTGCGGATGGCCGTCGAATGCCCGGCGGACCAAGTCGGCAATCGCGGCGACATCGGCGGGGGCTTCGAGACGGATCGACATGCGACGTTCGGATGACACGGACTGCGCAAACGGGAAGACCGTGCGCGCCTCAGGCGCTCACGCCGGACGCCCCGGTTTGCCGGTCGTGGGCATCATCCGATACATAGGCGTGTTTCACTTCCGGCGACGACGGCAGGTACGGCGCGATATTCCGCATGGCCCGGTCCACGTAGGCCTCCTTCTCGCCGACCGGCGCGACGTAGTGCAACGCTGCGCGAGCCGCCGACTCGCCTGCGAGGCGCGCGATGATCCACGTGGCCAGGTAGGGAGAGGCCATGCATCCGCCAGCCGTGGCCACATTGCCGGCGGCAAAAAAAGCCTGGTTCAGGACTTCGACACCGGCCTCCTGCACCCAGGGTTTGGTCGTGAGGTCGGTACATGCCGGCACGGTGCCGAGCAGGCCCAGTTTTGCGAGCACCAGGGTGCCGGAGCACTGGGCCGCGACGAGCTGGCGCGAGGGATCGAGCCGCAACGCGGCCATCAGCAACGCATCCGCGACGACCTCGCGTGTCTTGATGCCGCTGCCCACGATGACGGCATCGGCCGTGGCGGCATCCTCCAGGCGCGACTGCGCATGCACGACGACTCCGTTCATCGAGGTGACCATCGGTTCCGGACAACACAGGCTCACCCGCCAGTGCGGCTTCTTGATGCGGTTGAGAATGCCCAGTGCGACCAGCGAGTCCAGCTCGTTGAAACCCTGGAAGGTCAGGATCGTGATATGCATGGGGCGATTGTGCCGCGAAATGTGGTCCTGCCAGGCACGGGCGCGCACACCGCTGCGCGCTCGGGGAACAGATCCGGCGCCACCTCCAGGCCGGCATGTCAAACCGACGGTCGGCCCATCAAATTCAGTTCGGCAACCACCGGCTTGGCCTTTGCGAGCATCTCCTGCCGGCCGAATCGTGCCCCCATGCGTTCGATACCTTGACCAGCGACCACGCATGCTGCACACCGGCCTGGTCCAACGCCAGCTTCGCCTTTTGAGCCAAGCCAGCGATTGCCGGAATGAACCGGAGGCGCCGAGGCCCGGCAACGCGTGAAACAGGCTCCTGGGGATCCCGATATACGCGGCGATGCGATTCCCGTAGCTGTGGCCGGATCCGATCCCGCTGCGTCGCCAGAAGGAAGCCAGCAACGCACACAGGGCCACGCCTCCGACGCGTGCTGCGGTAGGGATCAAGGCGTTTCCTCCCCTGATCGGGGGGAGAGACCAGCACCTCGATAGTTGCCGCCACTCAGCGGCCGTGTTCAAGGTAGTGGTTGACGGCCAGTACCTTCTGCGATTGCGCGTACCTCGCCCCGCGCACGTTGCAAGCGGACAAATCTGGGTGCTGCGCGTACGCCGATACCCGTGCCTGAGAGCATTTTTTGTCGGGTAGCCGAACCGACGAATGGTCAGCCTGACTCGCTTGCCGCACTTGATGTGGAGCCGTAAAGCGCGGAGTCAATCCTCGTTTGCATACGCGAACCATTCCTCAAGGCAATGCCGGAACTTGTTCGCGCCTCCATCTGATCAACGTGAAATCAGGGTAGATGAAACGCACTTGCCCACGTTCGCCGTGCCGCCGAACTGCAAGACCGACGCATCGGCGACTCTTTGGTCGCCGCAGTGCCCATGGACACGCATCGCATGATCAGTGATGCTCAGGCATGTCAGCGGTCCAACCCCTCCGAAACTGCGTCGCGCCCGGCCACTTTGCGCGCCGCATCGTCCTCGCGCAGTTTGGCGACCAGATACACGAACAGACCGCGAACATTCCTTCACGGAACCGTGATCCGCGCATTGGCGCGTTGCAGCGCCTTGCCGCACGAAGAACACACCAATGACAGCTGCAGTGGCTGGCCGCACGTACGGTGCTTGAGGCGGACTGGAGAACGATATCTGTCACGAAGCCACTTGTCAGCCCAGGCCTGGATGGCCAGCAGAATGGGGTATAGCGCGATGCCCTTTTCAGTCAACATGTACGCGCCGGTGCGGCCTGCTTCTTTCTGCGTGTTCAGCCGCAGGATGCCCAGATGCACCAGGCGGGTGAGCCGGTCCGACAGGATGTTGGTCGAAATGCCAATTTGCGCCTGGAAGTCGCCGAAGTTTCGGGTGCGCAGGAAAGCGCTCACCAGCACCTCGATGCTCCACTTGTCGCCGAATATCTCAAAGCAATGCGCCAGCGGATGCAGCCGCTCTGTCGCGTTGGCAGCCGTGGCTGATGACGAGCGACGGTAACTGGTGGCCTTGGGCGGCACACGCGCCACATCCTTGTGGCTGGCCTTGATTTCGACCACGCTGCGTGCCGTTACTTCCTCCGCGCAGAGACCGCATTGCAGCTGCGGTTCGACCGGCGACGCGCCACACGATAGATGCTCGATCAGCACGCCCTTCGCGGAGCCATCCGGGCTCCATGCGTTGTCCCACCGCACCATGGTCGCGAACACGTCAAACAGATCCAGCCCCATATGCGTAAGGTGGTAGCCATATCGCGGTGGATGACGGCTGTACGCAAGCCGAACCAGGATCTCCTGCTCGATCAGCGCGCCCAGACGACTGATCAACTGACGATTGCCAAGCGCGCTGCGCTCGCGGAAGTCACCGAACCGTTCGACGCCGGCGTGCGCGAACAGGAGCAGAACCAGCGAGGAGCGGTCGCAGATGACGTCCGCCGCCTGACGTACGGCGATCAGTACCGCGTTGACCGCGAAATCGTCGATGGGCGGGTGTGGTTCAGGCTGCAAGATAACTTTCGAACGGGGGCGATGTTGGTGACATGAATCAGGCGAAGTCTATTCGAACCGGAGTCACGACTCTCTGGGCTGGAAACGCAGCTCCACGCAGGCGACAGACCAGCGTGAAGATTCGCCACAGCCCGATAGCTTGCACTATGCTCCTGACGTAGATATATTGTCGCAAAATCGAATGAAAAGGTTCCGAAACGCGGACAATTTTCACTCGAAGCTCACAAAAAATAGGTGAAAACCCTAATCAACTTTCAATGCATATTACTTGCATTGTGCACCTTACCAAATTAACATCCAATCCAACATGAGAGCCTCCGACGCCCTGAGCCAGATCGCGGTCCGAGCAGCAACAAATAGAGGAATACGCCGTGCCTACTCCCACTGAATCCATCATTGCACTCCGACGCGGAGCAAGCGTCCAGCAAGTGTTGGCCGCCGACGCCAATCCCCCGCCGGCGTGCCTGCTGATCGACTCGCCGGCCAAGGGCCAGAGCACGAAAGATCTGTCGCTGGATCGCTACTACACAAAGGAGTGGCACGACCGCGAGGTGGAGAAGGTATGGAGAAAGACCTGGCAAATGGCGTGCCGCCTGGAGGAGATTCCCAACGTCGGTGACCACGTGGTCTATGACATCGTGCACGACTCCGTGATCGTTGTGCGCACCAGTCCGACTGAAATCAAGGCGCACATCAACTCGTGCCTGCATCGCGGCACCCGGCTCTGCACCGAAGACGGCAATATGCGCCATATCAAGTGCCCGGTGCACGGCATGACATGGGGCCTGGACGGCGCTCTGGCGGGAATGCCCTGCGCCTGGGACTTTCCACATGTGGACCGCGAGAGGTTCAACCTGCCGCAGGCACAGGTCGGCACCTGGGGCGGGTTCGTGTTCATCAACTTCGATCCGTGCTGCGAACCGCTGGAAAGCTATCTGGAAGTGCTGCCTGAACACTTCAAAGCCTTCAATCTGGAGAACCGCTGGAAGGCAGTACATGGCGCCAAGATCATGCCTTGCAACTGGAAGCTCGCCCAGGAAGCCTTCATGGAGGGCTTTCACATCGCAACCACGCACCCGCAATCCCTGGGCTATACGGGCGACACCAACACGCAGTACGACGTGTTCCCCGGACGCCACGTGAGCCGATTCATCATGCTCGAAGGCGTTCCCAGCCCATCCCTGGCCGAAGTACCCCAGCAAAAAATAGTGGACGACATGCAGCGCGACATCGGCTTTTATCGTGGCCACGACATCACAGTAGGCCCGGGCGAGTCGGCGCGCGCCAAGCTGGCCGCCCATGCGCGCGAGCGCATCTCGCGCTCGGCCAAGCAGGACTTCTCCAAACTCTCGGACAGCGAGTCCATTGACCTGATTCAGTACCTGCTGTTCCCCAATCTCTCACCTTGGGGCGGTCAGGCCACGCCACTCGTTTACCGCTTTCGTCCGCATGGCGACAACCCGGAAGAGTCGATCATGGAGATCATGCTGTTGTTTGCGAAGGCACCTGACGGCAGTCACCCGCCGCCATGCAAGGTGACGCAGATCGGACTGAACGACTCCTGGCATATGGTCCCCGGCATGGGCTCCGCCGCCGACGTCACCGACCAGGACACCGACAACCTCAAACGCATCCAACGCGGTATCCGTGCATCCAGGAAACCCGGCGCCACCCTTGCGATCTACCAGGAAAGCCGGATCCGGCATTTCCACGAGACGCTAGAAGCCTACATGGCGAAGTAAACAGCCATGTGCGCAGACGCCTGGCATTAGAACGGAGACTAGCAAATGAGTGTCCACCCGTGGATCAAATCCTATCCGCCCGGCGTCCGCTGGGATGCGCAGTTCCCGGTGGGGCCGGTGCAGCATGTACTGGACGATGCCGCCGCAACCTGGCCGGATCACCACGCGCTCGACTTCATGGGTCGGCGCATCACCTACCGGGAGCTTTACAGTCTGGTACGTCGCGCTGCAAAGGGCCTGCAGAAACTCGGCGTGAAACCCGGCGTCCACGTTGGACTGTACCTGCCCAACACGCCGCACTACGCCATCAGCTTCTTTGCCGTGCTCAATGCCGGGGGCACGGTCGTGAACTATTCGCCGCTGGATTCGGAGAAATTGCTGCAGCACAAGATCGACGACAGCGAGACCGATGTCCTCATCACTCTGGACCTGCAGGTCCTGCACCCGCAGATGCATCGCATGCTTGGCGTCACGCGCTTGCAGAAGCTGGTAGTGGGCACCATGTCCGAGATGGCGGCACAGCCAGACGCCGTACATGCGCAGATGGCAGAGGCCAGGCTGCTCAGCGAGGTATGCCATGACGCACGCACCCTGAGTTTTGCGGCCTTGTTGGACAACGATGGAGCATGCGAGCAATACCCGATCGGCGATCCGAACGATAGTCTTGCCGTGTTGCAATACACGGGCGGCACTACCGGGCAGCCCAAGGGCGCCATGCTGACACATGCCAATCTGCGGACGGCATGTGGCCAACTCTGGGAGACCTTCAATGGCGAAACGCCCGTGCTCCGGCAGGGCTGCGAGCGCATCCTGTCCGTGTTGCCACCGTTCCATATCTATGCGCTCATGTTCAACACCATCTTCTGCACCAGAATTGGTGCCGAACTGGTGCAACACACGCGATTCGATCCAGAGGCGGTGATCCGGGACATCGAAGCCAAGAAGGTCACGGTGTTTCCAGGCGTGCCCACCATGCACATCGCGATCATCAACCATCCGAGCATTGCGCAACACGACCTGAGTTCGCTCAGATACTGCGGCACCGGCGGAGCCCCCACGCCACCGGAACTCAACGAACGGTTCAAGGCGATCACCGGCTGCGCCCTCAACGAAGGTTGGGGCATGACGGAGACCTCGCCCACCGGCACCTTTACGCCAGTGGTCGGCAGACGCCGTCCGGGCTCCTGCGGCATGCCCATGCCCGGCATAACGATCCGATTGTTGAGCGTGGACGATCCTTCCAAGTACGTGGCGCTGGGGGAACGCGGCGAAATCTGCGTGAGCGGCGCCAACGTGATGAAGGCATATTGGAAGAATCCCGAAGCGACAGCCGCCGCCATGACGCCGGACGGCATGCTGCGCACCGGAGACGTCGGAATCATGGATGCGGACGGCTACATCACCATTGTCGATCGCATCAAGGACATGATCCTGTGCTCCGGCTACAACGTCTACCCGCGCACACTGGAAGATGCCATCTACCAGCACCCAGCGGTGTCCGAGGTCAGCGTGATCGGCGTTCACGACGCATACCGAGGTCAGTCACCCAAGGCATTCATAAAGCTCAAGGAAGGCATGCCGGCGCTGACACTGGATGACTTGCAGGAATTCCTCAAAGACAAGGTCGGCCGGCACGAGATGGTCCGCGCGATCGAGATTCGTCCCGAACTGCCCAAGACAGCGGTCGGCAAGCTGTCGAAGAAGGAACTCTACGAAGAAGAACGCGCCGTCCGCGCTGAGGCGCAACATGGTTAGGCCGGTGCCTCACGACCGACGCTGCCGCCCCGATGCAACACCTCCCCGAAACACCGACCACAGCTGAGGACTCAATGACTCGTAACGTGAAACAACTCTTCGACCTCGCCGGCAAGACCGCGCTGGTTACCGGCGGCTCGCGAGGCCTGGGATTGCAGATTGCCGAGGCCCTCGGCGAATGGGGCGCATCTGTCATCGTCAGCTCGCGCAAGGCAGCGGAACTGGCAGAAGCAGTGGAACATCTGCGTGGGCGCGGCATTACCGCCGACTGGATCGCTGCAGACAACGCCAAGGATGCCGATATGGCAGCGCTGGCCGATGAAGCCATCAAGCGGCTGGGCCATATCGACATCCTGGTCAACAATGCGGGCGCCACCTGGGGGGCGCCAATGGAAGAGCACCCGATTCCAGCGTGGGACAAGGTGATGGGAGTCAACATCCGAGGCCTGTTCGTGCTGACGCAGTTGATCGGCAAGCAGTCGATGCTGCCACGCAAGAGTGGTCGTGTGATCAACGTGGCGTCAATTGCCGGTCTGGGGGGCAACCCGGATTTCATGAAGACCATCGCCTACAACTCGAGCAAGGGTGCTTGCATCACGTTCACACGGGCGTTGGCATGCGAGTGGGGTCCGCGAGGCATCACTGTCAATGCCATCGCACCAGGTTCGTTCGCCACCAAGATGACGGTCCACATGTTCGCCAACGGTGGCGGCGACACCCTCGCGTCCAACGTACCGCTGCGCCGTACGGGCGATGCCGAAGACATCAAGGGGCTGGTGTCGCTGCTTGCCAGCGACGCGGGCAAACACATCACCGGCCAGGTAATCGCGGTAGATGGCGGCGTGAGTGCCGTGATCGCCGCCTGAAGCAACAGAAACATAGAGAGGAACAACACAATGATCTCGGCGATGGAAGACAAATTCGCGATCGAAGAACTGGTGGCCCGCTATAACCAGTCCCTCGACCAAGGCCGTTACGAGGAGTTCCTCGCCTGCTGGTGCGAGGACGGCGTGTTTGATGGCCTGGGAGGTCACTACGCCGGCCTGGCCGCGATCCGAAAGTTTACCGACGGATACGACACTGGCTACCGACTACGCCTCAACGGGCTGAAACACTTCACAGTGAACATCCTCTCCAGGATCGACGGCGACCAGGCCAGCTCCAGTTCGCACTTGCAACTGGTATGCACCGGCACCAAGGGTGCACGGATACTCTTCACGGGACTCTATGAAGACAAACTTCGGCGGGTCGAGGGTGAATGGCGATTCAGCCACCGGACCCTGCTTCAGGACATGCCACTGGAGTCCGCATGAAGAACCTTCAGGGCAGGACTGCCCTCATCACAGGTGGAGCGAGTGGCATCGGACTGGGCATGGCCGAGGCTTTCGCCTCGGCGGGCATGCGCATCGTCATTGCCGACATCAACGCCGATTCGCTGGAAAAGGCGAGCGCCGATCTGCGCTCGGCCGGTGCGACAGTGATGCCGGTCATGCTGGACGTCACGCAACTGGACGCATGGGCCGCCGTGGCTGAGCGGGTCGAAGCCGAGTTTGGTCCGGTAGACCTGCTGTGCAACAACGCAGGCATGGGGCAAGGACGCATCGCCTACAACCAACACTACACCCTGACCGACATCTCGCCGGAGCTGTGGAGGCTGCTGTTCGAGACCAACGTCTCCAGCGTTTATCACGGCATCAAGACATTTGCGCCACGCATGGTGGCAAATGGCAAGGGCGGGCACATCGTCAATACCTCGTCCATGGCCGGGCTGCTGGCCCCGCCGGGGATGGCGGTATATGCTGCAACCAAGTTCGCCGTGCTGGGGCTATCGGAGTCGGTGCGAGCCGAACTGCAGCCGCACGGCATCGGCGTGTCGGTGCTGTGCCCGGGTGGCGTTCAATCCAACCTGGTGTCCACCAGCGCAAGCATTCGGCGCGCAAACGAAGGAGCCAATGCCGGCATGCATGCGGCGATGGACACCGCGGCGCCATCGGTCCACGTCATGATGAGTGCGCGCAAGGTGGGCGACCGCGTGTTGAAGGCCGTGCTCGACGACGAGCTCTACATCCTGACCCACCCCGAGTACGCGCCCCTCGTCACCGAGCGCTTCGATTCGATCCTCTCGGCCATCGGCGAGTCCGCCCAGCAGGGGTACGCCGACACACCGGCCAGTTTGCAGCGCTCGCGCAGCCCGATTTACCAAGAGCTGGCTTCACGCCTGCGCACCAACAAAGGAACCCCCGCATGACGCCCATCGAACGCTTGCTGGCCAAAAACAGATGCATCGAGTTGATGACCAGCTACTGCACACACCTTGACCAGCGCAATGAGGACGCGTTTCTCGCGCTGTTTACTGCCGACGCCACATTTATCAAGCTGGCACCGCCCGTCGTAACGTCGGCGGGGCGCGAAGCGATACGCGGAGTGTTCAACGCGCGCCCTCTCAGCATCCTCTCGCGCCACATGATGCTGAACCACACCGTCGTGGTTGGTGAGGATGGCACCGCAACCTCGACGGCCAACGGCATCGTCGTGCGCGGCACACGCGACCGCCAGGAGTGGCCCATGCCCATTCGCGGCCTGGAACTGGTGGTTGAATACCAGTTCGCATTCCGCCTCGAAGGAGAGGACTGGCGCATCACCAGCTGCGGCGTGCTACGCCTGCTGGACATCGAAGCGAAAAGCCTCGCATGATGCATCCCTTCGCAAACAACACCTTGGCGTCGGAAGGTTAGTCATGCTGAGGTTCCTCCTGCGCCGCAGCATGCTCGCGCTGCTCGTATGCCTGGTGGTGGTGGGCGTGAGCTTCTCGCTGACCAGGTTGTCCGGGGATCTGGCCATATCCATCGCCGGCCCCAACGCCACGGCCGACGACATCGAAACGGTACGCAAGGGTTACGGGCTGGACCGCCCGGTGCTGATCCAGTTCGGCGAATGGGCCTTCAAGGCGTTACGGGGTGACCTGGGCGAGTCCTACTTCTACCACACGCCCGTGGTCACACTGATCGCCGAGCGCCTGCCCACGACACTGAAGCTCGGGCTGATAGGCTTGGTGATCGCCATTGCCATCGCGATCCCGCTCGGCATCCTGGCCGCCATGCGCGAGGGCACGCCGGCCGACCGATGCATCACGATGGTGGCGCTGGTGGGCCAGGCACTGCCCAGCTTCTGGCTTGCGCTGCTCATGATCACCTGGGTCGGCGTCCACATGCGCCTGCTCCCAATCTCGGGCGTGAGTGAGTGGCAAGGCTACGTGATGCCGGGCATCGTGCTGGCATTCTCCGCAATCCCCGCGCTGCTGCGCCTCACGCGCAGCGGCATGATAGACGCACTGGCTTCTGACTATGTGCGCACGGCCCGTGCCAAAGGCTTGTTGCAAACCAGCGTGGTGCTCAAGCATGCGCTGCGCAATGCGGCCATGCCGGTGGTTTCCATCGCGGCTGTGCAGCTGGGCTTCATGCTAAGCGGCTCGATCATCATAGAGACAATCTTCGCGATCCACGGCTTGGGATTCTTGGCGTGGGACGCCATCAACAAGAACGACTTTCCGGTCGTACAGGCAGTGGTGATGCTGCTCGCGCTGATATTCATTGCCTTGACGTTGCTGTCCGACATCGTCAATGCGTTGCTGGACCCGAGGTTGCGCACATGATGAGATCCCTGACCCTGTGGTCGCCGAACGACTTCAACTTTCGACACTTGTCACTTGGCCTTGGCATCCTGATCGTGGGGGGCATATCCCTTATCGCGCTCTTCGCGCCACTGCTCTCGCCCCACGACCCGTACCTGCAGAATCTGGGTCAGCGCATGGTGCCGCCATTCTGGATGGAAGGCGGCATGCCTGCGCACCTGCTGGGCACCGACCAATTGGGGCGCGACTACCTGTCACGCCTGCTTTACGGAGTACGCGTCTCGATGATGATCGGCACGCTCACGGTCATCACCTCCGGGCTCATCGGCATCACGCTGGGCATGGTCGGCGGCTTCTTTGGCGGCCGCATGGACAGCTTTGTCATGTTCGTGATCACCTGCCGCCTGTCGATTCCACTGATCCTGGTCGCCCTCACCGTGGTGGCGCTGGTCGGCAACTCGCTCACCGTCATCATCCTCACGCTCGGCCTCCTGCTGTGGGAACGTTTTGCCGTGGTTGCGCGCACCACGACCATGCAGGTCGCGCGGCGCGAATATGTCGACGCCGCGCGCGCCGCAGGCGCCTCGTTGCCCTCCATCCTGGCGAGAGAGGTGCTGCCCAATATCCTGCCGCATCTTGTCGTAGTGGCGACGCTGGAGATGGCGATCGCGATTCTGCTCGAAGCGGCACTGTCTTTCCTCGGCCTCGGCATTCCAGCACCGCAACCATCCTTGGGACTCATGATCTCTGAAGCACGCGATTTCATGTTCTTCACCCCCTGGGTCATCATGGTGCCCGGCATGGCATTGTTCGTTCTGGTGCTGGGCATCAACCTGCTGGGCGACGGGCTGCGCGACATGGCGACAGGAGGGCGCAATCCATGAACGCAGTCCTGGACATCTCCTGTTTGCGCGTGACGTTCGCTGGCGGGACCGAGGCCGTGCGTGGCATCTCGCTCAGCATCGCCAAGGGTGAAACCCATTGCCTTGTGGGTGAGTCGGGCTGCGGCAAGTCCGCCACCTCGCTCGCGATCATGAACCTGCTGGCCCGTGGCGCAGTGCGCTCGGGCGGGCCGATACGCTTCCAGGGCCAGGACATCTCGGCGCTGTCCGACAAGCAGATGCGACCCCTGCGCGGCGACAAGCTGGCGATGATCTTTCAGGAGCCAATGACCAGCCTGAATCCGGCCTACACCGTAGGAACCCAGCTGGCCGAGGTATACATGCGACACCGGGGCGCGACACGGGCCGAAGCCATGACACGGGCGGTGCACCTGCTCGATCGCGTGGAGATCACAGCGCCTGCGATGAGGCTGGCTCAGTACCCGCACGAGCTCTCCGGTGGTCTGCGCCAGCGCGTCATGATCGCCATGGCGCTGATGTGCGAGCCCGAACTGCTCATTGCCGACGAACCGACTACCGCGCTGGACGTGACGGTACAGGCGCAGATACTCTCGCTGCTCAATACGCTGCAGAAAGACACTGGTCTGGCGATCCTGCTTATCACCCATGACATGGGAGTCGTCGCGCGTATGGCTCACCGCGTGTCGGTGATGTATGCAGGCGAAATCATCGAGACCGGCGCGACGGAGGCGATCTTCGCCAACCCCTGCCATCCTTATACGCGCGGCCTGCTCGATTGCATACCGGTGCCGGGCAAACAGCGCCGAGACGAGCCGCTGGCCATCATCCGGGGCGTGGTGCCGCGTATCACATCGGACTTTCAAGGATGCGGGTTCCGCGAGCGCTGCGATTTCGCGACCACACAATGCGCCCAGCCGATAGCGCTTCAATCGTATTCCGAACATCACACCTACCGTTGCCGCCTGGCACCCCACCAGTCCGAATCAGAAATGGAGGCAGCGTGAGCAACTCTCTGCAATCTGCCGCAACACTGGCGCCCGCCATCGAACTGCGCAACGTCTCGCGCATCTTTGCGAACGCGGGCGGCATGTTTGCCCAGTCGAGCACACTGCGCGCGGTGGATGGTGTCTCGCTTTGCGTCAACTTTGGCGATGTACTGGGTATCGTCGGCGAATCCGGCTGCGGCAAGTCAACGCTGGCGCGCATGATTCTCGGCCTGCTACCCGTCAGTAGCGGGGATATCCTGATCAATGGGCAGAGCCTTGCGCGCATGGATCGCAAGGCACGCGCGCGCCTGATACAGCCCGTGTTCCAGGACCCTTTTTCCTCGCTCAATCCCACGCGCAGGATCGCGGACATCGTCGGCCTGCCCCTGGCCGCGCAGGGCGATCTGGACCGCACGGAAAGAACGAAGCGCGTCATGGAAATGCTGGAGCGCGTGGGCTTGCCCGGTGACATGGCGCAGCGCTATCCGTCGCAGCTCTCAGGGGGGCAGCGCCAGAGGGTAGCCATCGCACGGGCACTTGTATTGCGCCCTCGCATCGTGATTTGCGACGAGCCTACCAGCGCGCTGGACGTATCCGTTCAGGCACAGATACTCAATCTGCTGAGCGCGCTGCGCCGTGATCTGGGGCTCACGCTGGTGTTTATCAGCCACAACCTTGCCGTGGTCGAACATATCGCCAGCGAGGTCGCCGTGATGTACCTGGGCCGCGTCGTAGAGCGTGCGCCATGCGAAGCGTTGTTCGGCGCTCCGGCGCATCCCTACACCCGCGCGTTGTTGCAGTCGGTACTGACGCCTGAACCCGGAAAAGGCATACCGAACGTCGGCCTCGGGGACATGCACGCTGACCCCAGCAACGTGCCGCCGGGGTGCCGCTTTCACCCTCGTTGCCCGATGGCCGTGGAGCAGTGTTCCACGGTCGTTCCCGCAGAGCAGACGCTGAACAACCGTTACATCGAATGCCTGCGAGCGGGCGAAGCGCAGCCTTCCGGCGACCATGCGCCTGTGGTCGCGACCAACCTCACCGCACACGTGCAGGACCGCCCCTGTTCTTTTTCATCCATCCCCTAACTGGAGACACCATGCGCATCAAAAACCTGATTGTCGGCGCCGCCCTGGCCGCACTTGTCACCACACCGACTCTGGTGCTCGCCGGCAAAGCCAACGACACCCTCAACATCATTCTGCGAGACGCAATCCCGGTCGTCGACCCCTACTACAACACCCAGTCGGCGGGGACCATCGTGATGACACACGTCTGGGACACACTGTTGGAACTCGACCCCGACACCTGGAAGCCGAAACCGGCGCTGGCGCTGGAGTGGAAACGCATCGATGATCGTACGCTGGAATTCAAGCTGCGCCCGGGCGTAAAGTTCCATAACGGCGACACGTTCTCCGCCGATGACGTGGTCTATACCTTCAACACCATCCTCACCGACAAGAAGGTGACTACGCCCAGCAATTACAACTGGATGGAGGCTACCGAAAAGGTAGACGCGATGACAGTGCGCATTCGCTCCAAGAAGCCCTTCCCCGCTGCCATCGAATACATCACCGGCACCATGCCGATCTGGCCGAAGGCCTACCGCGAACGCGTGGGGGAAGCCGAGTACGCGAAGAAGCCCGTGGGCACCGGCCCATACCGGATCACGGCGCTAGAGAGCACCGGTGAGATCCGAATGGAACGTTTTGCAGACTACTATGCAGGTAGCCCCAAAGGTCGCGCCGCGATCAAGTCCCTGGTGTTTCGGGCGGTGCCCGACCAAACGGCGCAGATCGCTGAACTCATCACAGGCAAGGCTGACTGGATCCAGGAAGTCGACGCCAACCAGTTTCAGAATCTTGCCAAGATGCCGAACGTGCAGACCCTGCGCGCCGAGGTGCGGCGCCTGGTGTACCTCAACATTGCCGCCGGCGGGCGCGACAGCCCGACCAGCCCGTTGAGGAATGTGAAAGTGCGCCAGGCCATCGTCCACGCCATCGACCGCAAATCCATGGCGGAACAGTTCATGCCTGGTGGATCACGCGTACTGGACATTGTCTGCTTTGACGGGCAGTTTGGCTGCAACCCGGCTATTGCCAAGCGCTACGACTACGATCCTAAAAAGGCGAAGGCACTGCTCGCCGAAGCAGGCTTTCCCAACGGATTCGACATCGACCTTTACAGCTACCTCACACCTACATGGGGCGGTGCCGTGCAGAATTACCTGCGTGCGGTGGGCATCAACGCGAAGATCCAGCAATTGCAGGCTGCCGCCGTGATCCAGGCTGCGCGACAAGGCAAGACACCGCTGGCCGTGGCGACCTGGGGCGGCTTCGGCATCAACGAGGTGTCGCCCTATTTGCAGTACTTCTTCACCGGCACGCCCTTCGACCAAGCGCTTGACAAGGACGTCCAGGCGCTTGTCGAAGCTGGCGGGGCGTCCTCCGACCCCGAGATTCGCGCAAACAACTACGACCAGGCTTTCAAACTGATTAGTGAACGGGCGCATTTCGCGCCGTTGTTTACCTACGTCAAGAACTACGTCATGGCCAAGGACCTCAACTTCAAGCCGAGTCCGGACGACCGTGCGCGTTTCTACCTCGCCAGCTGGAAATAGCTGCTTCGTGTCAATGGCGCTCCAGGCTCTGAACGCTTGTGCGAAAGCGAAGAATACCTGGGTCGCCGCGACGCCGGGCGATCGAACCAGGCAGGCGGTATTCGCGAGAGACGATGGGACGCGATGGCCTGCCCATGGCGCTGCGCGCGCGTTTACGGCGATGCAGCCGTTCGGAACCTGAGCGATCTCAGATCGGGTTCATCCAGGCTTGGTTTGCTGGCCGCCGGGCCGCCGTGGTACGGCGATCCGAAAGGCCACATGGTCCGGTGACGGTTGATTCACCCTGGACGGGCGCCCCTCCTGCTGCATCCGCGCATGCGCCATCTGCCAGGTCGGCAACGCGGCAGATTCCTGGGTCCAGTGCACGACGCTGGCCTCGTCGCACCAGCGTGCCAGCTTGCGCATGGCACTGCGATGCGGCTCTGCCGCCAGGTAGGATCGCATCGCGTCCAGGTCTTTCCAGGCCGTGCAGGTCCAGAACGCGCGGTGCGCATCGTTGAACAAGGCAATGGCGAGGTTGCCCGGCGCCGTGCGCGCCTGCCGCGCCGCGCGAAACGCATGCCACTGAAAGGCCGGCAAGTACCACGGCGAACGGATACGCAGACGCGTGACGGCGATCAATGGCATGCATGCACCTATTAGTGGCTCATGGGTTCAGCCGCCACTCCAGCGACTCCTGAAGATGAAGTAGACCGCGGCAAGCATGCACAGGCCGGCCCACAGATAGTCCAGCTTCAGCGGCTCCTTGAGATAGAGCACGGCAAACGGCACGAAGACGGACAAGGTGATGACCTCCTGCAGGATCTTGAGCTGGGCCACCGACATGACGGTGTAGCCAATGCGGTTCGCAGGCACCTGCAGCAGGTATTCGAACAGGGCAATGCCCCAGCTGAGCAACGCAGCGACCACCCAGGGCTTGTGGCTCAGTTCCTTCAGGTGCGCGTACCACGCAAACGTCATGAAGACGTTGCTCAGCGTCAGCAACACGACGGTCAAAACGAAGGGGCGCATCGACAGTCATCCTCCATGCACAAGACAGGCGCGTCTGGTCGAGCGCGCGCCTGAATTTTCGTCGATGGACCGCACCCGGAGCATCGACGGCAACGCCAGACCGCGCGATACGACCACGGCCGTCGCCGATGAACGGCAACCCGCGTCGGCTCTCGAGCGCGGAACACGCGGCCGTCCCTCGACGAACTCCATGCAGCGCACGCCGCGGATTGCGCGGGCGGACACAGCCCTCCAGGCGCCATGCGACTGCCGTGGCAACGATCGGTCAGCCGGCATTTTGCACCGACCGCCGGGCAAACCAGGCATGGACCAGTCCGGCCTGATAGAACTGAACCGGCGTGTCGAATCCGCCGCGCGCGATAAGGGTCTTGACGTCGCCGGGGGGAGGGATGGCCACATCCTTTTTCCAGGCGGCATGTGTTTTTTCGATGGTGTCGGGCGGAACGTCTGCGGCGTGCAGCATCGTGACCCAATTCGCGAGCAAGGCCGCATATTCGATGGAACCGATGTCCGAAGCCAGGTCCGCACTGACCAGGATGCCGCCGGGCCGCAAGCGCATGGCAATGGTTTGAAAAAGCCGCGAACGCTCGTTGGCATCGCGCAGGAACTGCGAAACCAGGAAGCAGGTGGCAGCGTCATGGGATTCGACATCCGGCTGCGACTCCAGGTAACCCTCATGAAATACGCAGCGCGATGCAAACCCCTCGCTTTCGGCTCTTCGACGACACGCGCTCAGCATGGCCCCGGAGGGTTCGACAGCCGTGAAACTCCAGCTCGGGAAACGGCCGGCCAAATAGGACAGTTCCGCGCCGACGCCCAGGCCGACACACAGGATGCGTGCCGATCGCGGCAACCAGGACAATATCCATTGCAGCTGAAAGTACAGGCCGTCGTGAACCGGCGCCAACCGCTGTTGCTGCCGTTCGTAGCCGGACGCCTGTCGATCGAAAACGGCCTTGAGTTCATGCTGGTTCATGCGTGACGGCCTCCCATGCCGTTTAATCCCGAAGGCCCGCATTTGACACCACCCGCAACTCGCTGGGGGCCGGCGCGCCGCAAGGGCCTCGGCATGCACCCCTCGCAGCGTGCGACGGCATTGATCGACTATTCGATCGCCAACCGGGACCACCCCACATCGTTCGACGCCGACAGGCTGCCAGCATGAACGACGACATGTCGACTCGATAGTTGTTTCCACCGCCGCGTGACACCAGCGTTGATGAGTATCAGGTTGGACCTGCGTGGGGAGTGACCGTTTGGCTCCAGGAGGCGTTGTGCACGGCGTCCTCGGCTAACGAATGGGTCCCCCACGCGCGTCCTTCATCAGGGTCCGCAGGCAAGATCGCTGCATCAATGACCGCTTGCAGTTTCGCTGGCCGCACCTGTTGCCATGAAGGCAACGCTGCCAGACACGCACGGTCGAAGCGGGTTCGAAGCAATCCGAATTCCGGGGCCAATCGCTGGCGCGATTCAACCTCGGCGGACTTCGGTTGGACAAAAATGGGGAAGCCCATGTAGTCGAAGACCAGCGACGCCGAAGGCGTCCGCCTGGGGTGACCAGCTAAAGCCGGACCAGCCAATAGCCTGGGCGACGGCGATGTGACGCGACCACAAGCACCTCCACACCCGGACCGGATTCGCGATACAAGACAACACTGAAGGGAAAACCTGGCACTCGATACCGACGAATTGCCGGGGCAAGTTCGACACGAAACCGATCAGGATGCTCACATGCTTTTGCCTTCGCGGCTTCGAACGCAGCAAGGTACGTCGCACCCAAACCGGGTCGTTGTTCTTCATGGTAGGCAACGTGTTCAAGATGCTCGACGCGTGCCGCATCGCTGAAGAAATAGCTCACCTGAGCAAGGCTTGCGCCTCACGGCGTACGTCTTCAGCAGAAATGCGCTTGGAAAGGCCTCTGTCTATCTCCTCAGCACGCCGCGCAGCTTCGTGCAGCCATAGCTGCGCGACCTCTTCCTCTGACGGGGCGTCAAGGCTGGCAAGTAGTTGCTCGGCAAGTTCCGCCCTTTCCCGGGCAGCAAGTGACAGAGCTTCTCGACGAATTGCATCCGCTTTCATGGATGAAATAGCAGCACTGCTTGAAGTCGGCTTTGACGTTCGAGCTAAGCCGACGCCGCAGGCGGTCGGATGCAGCGGCATGTCAAGCATGCACCTCAACAAGCTCGCCTGTGGAATGAGGCTCAGGAATAGGCAGCCCGTCTTCCTTCATTCCGGCCAGATGGAATTCGATCGCTTCCTGGATCAGCTCCGCTACTTCAGACCGGGATTCACCAACCGCGACACACCCTGGTAAGTCAGGGACGTACGCACCAAAACTGGACTCCCCTTTTTCGATGACGACCAGATACTGCATCTGCAACCTCACTTCTTTAGACCCGCCTGCTTCAGGATGCTGTTCAGTGTGCCAGGCGGCACTTCAACACTGTCTTTGCCCGCAACGGTCACAGTTCCCGACTTCGACGCATGGTGGTATTGGCGATGACTACCTTTTTGACGCACCAGTCGCCAGCCATCCGCCTGAAACATCGCGAGAAGTTCCTTGACCTTGGTGGCCATGGCTGAAGCATCGCGCAAACGCGGGCAGCATGCTTAACGCCGAAGACCAGCGGCGCCGAAGGCGTCCGCCGGGGGCGACCAGTTAACCTGGCCGTTCACGCAAGGACTTCCCGAACAACTTCGGGATGCCGCATCGCAATTCTGATTAGTGCCTGGGCAGCGCCCGACGGAGCACGACGACCTTGCTCCCACTCCTGCAAGGTGCGCTTCGAGATGCTCAGCGCTTCTGCGAATTGTGTCTGGGACAAGCCCGTACCTTGACGCGCTTGCGCAACGTCGTTGAGCTCTACATTTGTGACCCGAGCAGCTTGGCCGGCCTTCATTTCGCGCACGGACTGAAGTAGCTTCAGACCCAGATCCTCACCAGCTGAACCCCGTTTTGCCGCCACACGCCGGCGGGTAGTAGTGCTAGCCATTTTCTATCTCCTTTCGGACCGCTTTAAGTATGTGACCGGGAATGGTGTCACGTGCCGACTTCGCATAGATGAGAAGCAACCAGATTTCGCCGAGAGCCAACCTCGTAAAGTAGACAACGCGCACGCCGCCGCGTTTTCCTGTACCGGCACGAGACCATCGCACCTTGCGGCAGCCACCACTGTCTGGAATGACATCGCCCGCCTCCGGATTTGCCCCCCAACCAAGTCAAGAACTCCAACCGTTCGTCTTCAGATCACAACCTGTCCGCGTCGGCAGCAATGGTGGGTGTTTCGATCAAGGAATTCACGATCGCTAACTATACGTCAAAGACGTACTACACACAAGACTTGAAGGTTAACGCTCGAGATGACCGGTGCGCAACAATTGCCGCTAAGCGGCATCTTGCTGTTGCGTGTCCGCGTCGGGCGATATGTTATGCCTCATGCCTCCGCGACCGCCAGTACCCAGGCTTCTTGCGGAAAGGTGCGAGCGCCAGTATGTAGATCTCATCGTCGCGTACCAAGTAGACAAGTGAAAACGGAAATCTCTTGGGGAAAACTCGACGGGTGCCGTACTTGTACGTTGCTCCCATCAGGGGAAAATCAGTGGCGAGCCTCGTAGCATTTTCTACGGCCACCACAAAACTCTCGCCAAGACGTGGGGCAACGGCCGCGTAATACGAAACCTCATTCGAAAATTCGTCGAGCGCCGCTCCGTGAAACCGAACGCGCGTCACTTGAGAAGTTTGCGCGCTTCTGCGAAGACTTCCTCAGCGGGAACCAACCTAGCAGTCCCTGTGTAAATTTCGCCGATACGACGCTTTATCTCTTCATCCCACGCACTCTCAACCTCATCGTCCACCGTATAGACGGTGGCTAGGAGTTCCTCGGCCAATTTGACACGATCCTCGGGCGGAAGTGCATGGGCCTTTTGAGAAATTTCGTCGACTAAGCTGGTCATTTGATGGGCTCCCGGTAGGGTTTCAGCTAGTCTACACCTACCGCAAAACCGAGCTCCTCGGATGAGGCATAACGTTCGAGCTAAGCCGCGCGCGGCGGCACGGCGCCTGGCCCGCGAAGCGCAGGATACACAGTGAGCGCTTCGCGGGCCAGGTGCCGTGCCGTTGCGCGTCGGCGCTTGAGCGAGGGGTTAGGCCGCACCGCTGAACTCCGGGAAGCGAGTAAGGTATTGCCTCAGACCGATGTTCCCTTTGAGGAGGTCTGATTGCTGGAAGATGGCCTCATAGTCCGCGATATCGATTGGATCCTTCCGAGAATCCGGCCACGCCGCAAAGCCATAGACGACGACTGCTGATCTTGGCTCGATGGGGCCAGACTCGAAGTATGAGACGTGAAGAATCCTGTCCTTCAGCAGCGACAGATAAAACTCATGTCGCCAATGCTCTTCGTGTTCAGCACACAGCCTGCGATAAAGCGTGGTCTTTAGCCTTCCACGCAACTCCTTGAATGACTCTACATGTCGAGCCGCAGTCAACCAGTTCAGTCGATCCGGGGCAGGTCGACTGCCGTCCTGCTGACTAGCATTGAGGGACCGGTACGCCCGCTCAAGGGCGAGTACGGCCTCACCAAAGAGCGCGGCATCTGAGGTATTGCGCCAAGGCACGTAAATCGCCACTACGGCTACCGCAGCTGAAACTGCAGACACAACGGCGCCGGCAATGGCAATTTGATCGGCGGTGAGCGTCATGGGGTGGTGTTTGTGCGGCCTAACCAAGCTGTCCATTAACCCACTTTTCGCCTGACGTAGCGGCGCGAATTTGCTGCTGCGGGGTATGAAAGGGCTGCATGGGAAGCTCGTATGGATGAAGGTC
>JAPWHR010000017.1 GCA_027214345.1 Comamonadaceae bacterium G21597-S1 | reverse complement strand
AGGCCAGGGGCCGCCGCGCACGGCCGCTCCGAAGCGGCCGGCCCGCCCCCCAGTGGGGGGTTCGGCCGGTTTACACGCAGTGAAACCGGACAGACGGGGGGCGTCTTTCACTTCAGGCCGGCGTGATGCCCAGGCGCTTGACCAGGGCCGCGGTGCGGGCCCGCTCGGAACGCAACATCGCCAGCAGCGACTCGCGCGACGCATAGTGCGCCGGCGGCGCCATGCCCATGCCATCGAGCTTGGTCTTGACCGCCGGCTGGTCGCGCGCCTGGGCCCAGGCGGTGGCCAGGTTGTCGAGCACCGGCTGCGGTGTGGCCGACGGCGCGAACAGCATGATCCAGCCGAGCTGCTCGAAGTCCTTGAGCATCTCGTGGACCGCGGGCACCTCGGGCAGCGCCCCCATGCGCTCGCGCGTGGTCACCGCGATGATCCGGAGCTTGCCCGCCTTGTGGTGCGCCAGCGCCACGTTCGGCGACGTGAACATCAACTGGATCTGGCCACCCAGCAGGTCGTTGGCCGCCGGTGCATCTCCCTTGTACGGCACGTGCTGCATCTCGATGCCCGCACGTTCGGCGAACGCCTCCATGCACAGGTGGCCGGACGAACCGTTGCCACCGGAGCCGTAGCTCAGGCTGCCGGGCTTGGCCTTGGCCAGGGCGACCAGCTCGGTCACGTTGTGCGCCGGCAGCGAGGGATGCACCGCCAGCACGAAGGCGCCGGCACCCAGCATGGCCACCGGGGTCAGGTCCTTCTCGGCGTCGTACTCCAGCTTGGCGAACAAATGCGGAGCCACCACGACGGCCGACGGGCCACTGGCCACCAGGGTATAGCCGTCGGCGGAGGCCCGCGCCGCCAGCGCCACCGCGATCGTGCCGCTGGCGCCGGCCTTGTTGTCGACGACGAAGGACTGGCCGAGTGCCGGCGTCGCGCTGTCGCTGAACGTGCGCGCCAGGAAATCGCTCGGGCCGCCGGCGCCGGCGCCGACCAGCACCCGTACCGGCTTTGTCGGGTAAGCCTGTGCCATGGCAGGCCAGCCGGTCGCGATGGCGGCAAGCGCCGCTGCGGACGTGAGTACCGAGCGCCGGGGCCAGCGCCCGCCATCGGCAATGTTCCATCGGGTCATATGTGTCTCCTTGTCATGTCGGGAAGGCCGATGCTAGGCAGCCCACAAATAAAATCCAATGAAAATTGACTCTGCTCGATAACAGATTCGAATGACTCGCCATGAAGCTGCGCTCCACCGTCGTACTGAACCGCCTGTTGTCCAAGCTGCGCATCCGGCACCTGCAAATGGTGATCCGGTTGGCCGAACTCGGGCATGTCGGGCGCACCGCCCAGTCGCTGAACATGACCCAGCCGGCGGTCACGCTGCTGCTGGCCGATCTGGAGCGGCTGGTCGAGGCCCCGCTGTTCGTGCGCCATGCACGGGGCGTCAGCCCGACGCCGCTGGCATTGGAGATGTTGCCGCTGGTACGCCAGGTCCTGGCGCGCCTGGAGGACAGCGCCACGCTGATCGCCTCGCACCTGGAATACGACGAACACCTGGTGCGCGCGGCGGCCACGGCCGCCGGCGCGGACGGCCTGCTCGCCGACAGCCTGCCGGCCTTCAGCCGGGCGCATCCGCAGATCGAGGTCGTGGTCACGAACGCGGACCGTGCGGAACTGGCGGCCACCGTCGCGCGGGAAGCGATCGATGTCGTTTTCTGCCGCCAGCCGGCCCTGGTGCCGGTCGGCTGGCGCTTCACCGCCTGCGTCGACGACGCCTTTGCCGTCGTGTGCGGAATCCGGCATCCGCTGGCCCGCGTCGGCGCCCCCGATCCGGCCTTGCTCGCACAGTCCGAATGGTTGCCCAACACATTGGGCAGCGTCGCTCGCGCGCGCTTCGAGGACCTGTGCCGCGAACAAGGCTGGACACCTCGCATACGCCCGGTCACGACCCGCGTGACCGCGCTGACCTGGACCATGCTCGACACCCAGGACCTGCTGACGCTGGTGCCACTGGGCGTCGTGCGGCCCTGGGTCCGCCGCGGCCTGCTGCATGTGGTGCCCACGCCCTGGCACCTGCCCCTGGACCCGCTGGGCATGTTGCTGCCCGACGCCCCGCTGGCACCGGCCGTGGACAAGCTGGCGCAACACATGATCGCGCACCATGACCCCGCGCAACGCACGAACGGCTCCGCGCTGCCGGCAACGCGCCGCAGGTGAGGCGGCCCTGGCGGCGTCGCGTGCCCGCCGGCGACGCGACCATGCCCTGGTCCGGATCGACACAGGGTTTCACCCGATGGCGACGATCATTAATTAATGAAACATTAACGACCACAGCTGGCGCGGTGCCAGTCTGGGCAACCCACGCTGCGGCCCGCCACGGTCGTGGTCTGAACACTCGGGAGACACGATGCTGAAATTGTCCCAAC
The DNA here is from genome assembly GCA_027214345.1 of Comamonadaceae bacterium G21597-S1. Taxonomy (GTDB): domain Bacteria; phylum Pseudomonadota; class Gammaproteobacteria; order Burkholderiales; family Burkholderiaceae_C; genus CAISIP01. The sequence goes on along the minus strand of JAPWHR010000017.1, from coordinate 120,463 downwards.
TTGCGACCGCCCTTGCCGTGGTCGTGGCAACCGGTACCGCGATGGCTGGCGAGGTCGAGGTCTTGCACTGGTGGACCTCCGGCGGCGAAGCCAAGTCGGTCGCCGAACTCAAGAAGATCATGGAGGGCAAGGGCCACACCTGGAAGGACTTCGCGGTCGCCGGCGGTGGTGGCGACGCGGCCATGACGGTGCTCAAGAGCCGCGTCGTGGCCGGCAACCCGCCCGCCGCGGCCCAGATCAAGGGCCCGGCGATCCAGGAATGGGCACGCGAGGGCGTGCTGGCCAACCTGGATGCGACCGCCAAGGCCGAGAAGTGGGACAGCCTGCTGCCCAAGGGCGTGGCCGACGTCATGAAGTACAAGGGCAACTACGTGGCCGCGCCGGTCAACGTGCACCGGGTCAACTGGATGTGGGCCAACGCCGAGGTGCTGAAGAAGGCCGGCGTGGCGGGCGCCCCCAAGACCTGGGACGAATTCTTCGCGGCCGCAGACAAGGTCAAGGCGGCCGGGCTGATCGCGGTGGCGCACGGCGGGCAGAACTGGCAGGACTTCACGACCTTCGAGGACGTGGTGCTGGGCGTCGGTGGCGCCAGGTTCTACGAGGACGCGATGGTCAAGCTCGACCAGAAGGCGCTGACCAGTGCCACGATGACCAAGGTGCTCGAGACCTTCCGCAAGATCAAGACCTACACCGACCCGGCCTCTCCCGGCCGTGACTGGAACCTGGCCACGGCCATGGTCATCGACGGCCGGGCCGCGTTCCAGTTCATGGGTGACTGGGCCAAGGGCGAATTCACCGCCGCCAAGAAAATGCCGGGCAAGGACTACCTCTGCGCCGCCGCGCCGGGCACCGGCAACGCCTACACCTTCAACGTCGACTCGTTCGCGATGTTCAAGCTCAAGGACGCCGGCGCGCAGAAGGCGCAGGCCGACCTGGCCGCGGCCATCATGGGCCCGCAGTTCCAGGAAGTCTTCAACCTGAACAAGGGCTCGATCCCGGTGCGACTGAACATGGACATGGCCAAGTTCGACGACTGCGCCAAGATGTCGTCCAAGGACTTCGTCGCCACGTCCAAGAATGGCGGCCTGGTGCCGTCGGTCGCGCACGGCATGGCGGTCAGCCCGGCGGCCGAGGGGGCGATCAAGGACGCCGTCAGCCAGTTCTGGAACGACGACAAGATCTCGGTCGCCGATGGCGTGAAGAACATCGCCAAGGCCGCGGCCACCAAGTAGGCACGCGGTGCGCCCGTCGATGGCGCATCGAACCCGTCCGGCCCGTCCGGACGGGTCCGCCGCAAGCAAGCCATGAAATCCGCCGAGAGCCTCCTGCCCAAGCTGGTGATTGCGCCGGGCTTCGTGCTGGGATTCGCCTTCATCTACGGCCTGATGATCTGGAACGGCGTGTTGTCGGTGACCGGCTCGCGCATGTTGCCGAACTACGACGAGTTCGTCGGGCTGGAGCAATATGTTTCCCTCTGGGACATGGACCGCTGGTACGTGGCCCTGAAGAACCTGGGCATTTTCAGCGTGTTGTACGTGGGCGGCTCGATGGTGCTGGGCATGGTGCTGGCGATCTTCCTGGACCAGAAGGTGCGCGCCGAAGGCCTGCTGCGCACCATCTACCTCTACCCCATGGCCTTGTCGTTCATCGTCACCGGCACCGCCTGGAAATGGATCCTCAATCCCAGCCTGGGGCTGGAAAAGCTGATGCACGACCTGGGCTGGAGCAGTTTTTCCTTCGACTGGCTGGTGCAGTCCGACCTGGCGATCTACTGCATCGTGCTGGCCGGCGTCTGGCAGTCGGCGGGTTTCGCGATGGCGCTGTTCCTGGCCGGCCTGCGCGGCATCGACGACAGCATCATCAAGGCGGCGCAGATCGACGGTGCGTCGCTGCCGCGCATCTACTGGCGCATCATCCTGCCGGTGCTGCGCCCGGTGGTGTTCTCGACCGTGCTGGTGCTGTCGCACCTGTCGATCAAGAGTTTCGACCTGGTCATGGCCCTGACCGGTGGCGGCCCGGGTTATGCCACCGACGTGCCGGCCACCTTCATGTACGTGATGAGCTTCACGCGCGGCCAGATCGGCCTGGGCGCGGCCAGCGCCACCATGATGCTGGCCACCGTGGCCGCCATCGTCGTCCCGTATCTGTACAGCGAACTGCGCGCCAAGTCCCATGAGCGCTAAGGCCCTGTCCCGCTTCGCGGTCTACGCCCTGCTGCTGCTGGCCGCCTTCTTCTTCCTCGCGCCGCTGTACGTGATGCTGGCGACCTCGTTCAAGGATGCCGACGAGATCCGCAGCGGCAATCTGCTGAGCCTGCCGGGCACACTGAAACTCGAGGCCTGGTCGCTGGCCTGGTCCTCGGCCTGCACCGGCGTGGACTGCCGGGGCCTGAGGCCCTACTTCATGAACTCGGTGCTCATGGCCGTGCCGGCGGTGCTGATCTCCACCGCCTGGGGCGCCGTGAACGGCTACGTGCTGAGCATGTGGCGCTTTCGCGGCAGCGAGGTGCTGTTCGGCTTCCTGCTGTTCGGCGTGTTCATGCCGTTCCAGGTCGTGCTGCTGCCGATGAGCCAGGTGCTCGGTTTCCTGGGCCTGTCGAGTTCCATCGTCGGCCTGATCCTGGTGCATTGCCTGGCCGGGCTGGCCGGCACGACGCTGTTCTTTCGCAACTACTATGCCGCGATTCCGCGCGAGCTGGTCAATGCCGCGCGCATCGACGGGGCCGGCTTCTGGCGCATCTTCTGGCGCATCGTGGTGCCGATGTCCACGCCGATCCTGATGGTCACGCTGATCTGGCAATTCACCAACATCTGGAACGACTTCCTGTTCGGCGTGGCCTTCAGCGGCGCCGACAGCAAGCCGGTCACGGTGGGCCTGAACAACATGGCCAACACCACCAGCAGCGTCAAGAGCTACAACGTCGACATGGCCGCGGCCATCATCGCCGGCCTGCCCACGATGCTGGTCTACGTGCTGGCCGGGCAATATTTCGTCAAGGGACTCACGGCCGGCGCCGTGAAAGGCTGAACCGCATGGCTTCTTCGCTCCAGATCGCGGGCATCCGCAAGAGTTTCAAGTCGGTCGAGGTGCTCAAGCGCATCGACATCGACGTCGAGCCGGGTGAGTTCCTGATCCTGGTCGGGCCCTCGGGTTGCGGCAAGTCCACCTTGCTCAACATCATCGCCGGGCTCGAGGAACCGAGCGCGGGCGAACTGCGCATCGGCGGGCGCAACGTCGTCGGCGTGCCACCGGCGCAGCGCGACATCGCGATGGTGTTCCAGAGTTATGCGTTGTATCCGACCATGACGGTGGCCGACAACATCGGTTTCGCACTGGAAATGCGCAAGGTGCCCAAGGAGGCACGCATGAAGCGCATCCACGAAGTGGCGACCATGCTGCAGATCGACTCGCTGCTCGACCGCCGCCCGGCCCAGCTCTCGGGTGGGCAGCGCCAGCGGGTGGCGATGGGGCGGGCACTGGCACGCGACCCGCAGTTATTCCTGTTCGACGAGCCGCTGTCCAACCTGGACGCCAAGCTGCGGGTCGAGATGCGCGCCGAGATCAAGCGGCTGCACCTGCTGGCCGGCATCACCACCGTCTATGTCACGCACGACCAGATCGAGGCCATGACGCTGGGCAGCCGGATCGCGGTCATGAAGGGCGGCGTGCTGCAGCAGATCGGCACGCCCGACGAGATCTACCGCACGCCGGTCAACACCTACGTGGCCGGCTTCATCGGTTCGCCGACGATGAACTTCATCGACGGCCGTATCGAGCGCCGGGGTGCGCAAGGGCGTTTCGTCTTTGCGGGCGGTGCGCTCGAGCTGCCGTGCCCGGACACGCCCGAGGCCACGCTGGGCCAGCGCCCGGAACATATCCACCTCAGCGACGACGCACCCTGGCGCGGCGAGGTGGTGCTGGTCGAACCCACCGGGGCCGACACCTACGTGGTGCTCAAGACCGACGTCGGCCTGATCACGGTGCGGGCGCCAGCCAATACCCGGGTCCGCCTGGGCGAATCGGTGGGCATGACCGTCAGCGGCCGGCACAACAACTGGTTCGACACGGCAGGCCAGCGCCTGGGCTGAACCTGGTGCGCCGGCGCGACTGCCGGCCGTGCCCGTTCATGGCGGAGCCTGTGGCGGGCCGTCCGCGACCGGCAACACGATCTCGACACGCAGGCCCTGCGGCACCACCGCCTGCACCCGCGCCTGCCCCCCGTGGCGGTGCGCGATCTCGCGCACGATCGCCAGCCCCAGGCCGCAGCCACCGGGCTGGGTGCTGGCGCGCCAGAAGCGCTGGAACACATGGGTCAGATCGTCGGCGCTCAGGCCGGGGCCGTTGTCCTCGAACACCAGCTGCGCCGTACGGCCCGAACGCGCGAGGCGGATCGTCAGCGTGCAGCCCGTGCCGGCGTACCGCACGGCGTTGTCGATCAGGTTGCCCATGGCTTCGCGCAACTGCAGCGCATCACCTTCGATGTGCACATGCTGCTCGCCCTCGAATCCCAGGTCCAGCCCGGCCGCGATCGCGCGCGGCGTCCACTCGCGCGCCACGTCACGGGCCAATGCGGCGAGATCAAGCGCCTGCAGCCGCACCGGGCTCTCGCTGCGCGCCAGCGTCAACAGCTGGTGCACCAGATGGGCGCTGCGTTCGGCGCCGGTCAGCACCTTGCCCAGGCGCTGGCGCAACTGCGGGTCGCCGGCCTCGTCCTGGGCCAGCTCGACCTGGCTGATCAGGCCCGCCAGCGGCGTGCGCAACTGGTGCGCGGCATCGTTGATGAAGCGTTTTTCCTGGTGCACGCTGCGCGCCACCTCGCCCAGCAGGCCATTGACCGCCTGCACCAGCGCATGCACTTCGCTCGGCGCCTGCGTCATGCCGATCGGCGACAAGGCGTTGACCGAGCGATGCTCGAGCTGGGCCGTCAGCCGGGTCAGCGGCGCCAGACCGCGTCGCACGCCCCCATAGACCAGCAGGCTCAGCAACAGCCCCAGCGCGAGCAGCGGCGCCAGCATGTCGGCCACCAGTTCGCGGGCGATCTGCTGCTGCACCGCCAGACTCTTGCCGACCTGCACCCGCAGCGTCTGCGGCGCATCGGCCTCGCCATAACCCAGGTCCAGCGCGACGATGCGCTGCGGCTTGCCGTCCACCAGCGCGCGGTACAACACGGGCTCGCCGGGCGGCGGCGGTTCCGCGCCGGGCTGCGGCAACTGCTGGTTGCCCAGCAGGAAGCGACCGGGCGGCGACGACACCATGTAGCTCAGCTTGTCCTTCGGGTCCTGCTCCAACACGTCCTGGGCGGCCCGCGGGAAGTCGACCAGCAGCCCCGAGCCGATCGGCTTGACCTGGCGCGCCAGCGCTCGCACCGACTGCGTCAGCGACTGGTCGATCGCCTTCTCGGCATAACTGAGCGCGATGCGATACGCCAGCACACCACCGCCGGCCCACAACACCAGTTGGGGCAGCAAAAGCCACAACAGCAACTGGCGTCGCAGGGACAGGCTGGCGGGCTGGTGCATGGCCGTGCCCGACTCAGCGCGCGCCGAGTTCCATCATGTAGCCCAGCCCGCGGATATTGCGGATGTGCAGTGCGGGATGGGCCAGCTTGCGGCGCAAGCGATGCACATACACCTCCAGCGCATTGGAGGCCATGGCCCCGGCCTCGCCGGCACCGGACTGCCAGGCCGCGAACACGTCCTCCCGGCTGACGACCTGACCCTGGCGCCGGAACAGCAGCGCCAGCAACTCCCATTCGCGCTGCGTGAGTTCGACCATGTCGTCCTGCAGCCAGGCGCGGGGTACGTCGGTGTCGACCCGCAGCAACGGCTGCCGGTCCTTTCCGACCGATGTGTCGGCCTGGCCGAATGCCGGCAGCTTGGAGCGGCGCAACATGGACTGCAGGCGCGCCTTCAGTTCGTCGCCGTTGAAGGGTTTGGTGAGATAGTCATCCGCCCCGGCGTTGAGCCCGGCCACCCGGTCCTCGACACCGTCGCGGGCGGTGAGTATCAACACCGGCAGCGTGGGAAGTTGCACGCGCAGGCGTTGCAGCACCGTCAGCCCATCGATCCGTGGCAGGCCCAGGTCCAGCACCACGCCTTCGAACCGGCCATCGGCCAGTTCGGCCAACGCCGATTCACCATCCGGAGCCATGCTCACCTGGTGCCCGGCCTGTCCCAGCAGGCTGCCCAGCGCGTCGCGCAGCAGTTCATCGTCTTCCACAATCAACAGATGCGCCATGACCGGAATTATCCGGGCATTTCACACGCGGTTCGGGCGCTCGGGCGTGCCGCGCGGCGCCGTGTCGACGCCGCACGGACAGCATTACACTGCGCGGCACACCGGCCGCACAACGGGCCGATCGATCCGTCAGCAGGGGGAAACGTTTGAGCGATCGCCACGACATCCTGGCATGGTCCGGGGCCGGCGCAGTCACCGATGCGCGGGCCGCACTGGCGATGGCCGGTGTCACGCCGGACGCGCGGGCCTGGCGCCATTTCCTGGATCGGTTGTTGTTGTGGTCAGGTGCGCTGGCTTTGGCGGCGGCAGCCGTCTTCTTCATCGCATACAACTGGAACGATCTCGGCAAGATCCCCCGATTTGCGCTGGTCTCAGCCCTGATCCTCGTGGCGGTGGCCGGATACGTGCGATGGGGGGCGAACGCAGCGGCGGGCAAGGCCTGCTTGCTGGTCGCTGCCATTCTGCTCGGAGCCCTGCTCGCCTTGTTTGGCCAGACCTACCAGACCGGCGCCGACACCTGGGAGTTGTTCGCCAACTGGGCGGCATTGATGGCGCCCTGGGTGCTGATCGGGCGTTTCGCCGGCTTGTGGATGTTGTGGATGGTGGTTGCGAACGTCGCCATCGTTCTATATTTCCAGATATTTCCCGGCCTGTTCGGCGTACTCATCGGTGTCGAACGCCAGATGTGGCTGCTGTTCGGCTTCAATACGCTGGCGCTGCTGGCCTGGGAAGTCGCAGCGCCGCACTTCGCCTGGATCCGCGTGCGCTGGGCGGCCCGCCTGCTTGCCGCGGCCAGCGGCATCACCATCACGATGCTGGCCCTGCTCGCGATCTTCGAATGGCGCTGGTCGAGTGCCGTGACGCTGCCCGCCTACGGGATCTGGCTCGCAGCGGTCTACCGGCAGTATCGGGTGCGGCAACGCGACCTCTTCGTGTTGACCGGGGCCTGTCTTTCGGTCATCGTCGTGATCGCGTCCTTGCTCGCCAACCAGCTCGTGCGCGGGCGCGGCGCGGCACTGGGCTACCTGATGATCGCAGCCGCCGTGATCGCCTTGGGCGTGGTGTTCGGCCGCTGGTTGCAGCAGCTCGCGCGCGAAGAACAACCATGAGCCAGCCGCGCGCCGACGCTCTCTGGTCGCGGCTCCACGCCGCGGGCCTGACCACGGGCAACATGCCTGCATGGACACAGGAGCCCCGCACGCCTTGGTACGTGCGCGTGATGGTCGCCGTCGCCGGACTGATTGCCGCCACCTGTCTGCTGGGATTCGTCGCCGCCGTTTTCAATGTCCTCTTCGAGAGCACGACGGCTTCGATGACGACCGGCGGCCTGCTCCTGCTGGCCGCCTGCATCCTGTTCCGTACGGTGCGCCAGAACGACTTCTCGGCGATGTTTGCGCTGACCGTCAGCCTGGCCGGGCAGTTTCTGGTCCTGTTCGGGCTGTTCACGCTGTTCGATGACCACCCCATGACTGCCCGGCCGTTCTGGTGGACGGCCGCCCTGCAAGTCGTACTGATGGTCGTGATGCCCAACACCGTCCATCGCAGCCTGTCGGCCTACGCCGCCGCCATGGCATTCACGTATGCGTGTTTTGCCACCGGGGTCGCTTTCGTCGCGACCGGCGTCATCGCCGCGAGCGTCACCACGTTGTGGCTCAACGAGGCGCGATCCGGCGCACGCCTTGCCGTCGCGGCGCCGGTGGCGTATGGCCTTACGGCATCGTTCCTGCAGATCGCGGGCGAGTCGCTGTTTGCGCATCCGCTGGTATCGGTCTTCGGCGTGCGCACGGACATCGAACTATGGCCCTGGGCGGAACCGGCGCTCACCGCGGCGGCACTGATCGTGACCGCAGCCATCTTGTTGACCCGGGCCGGATGGAGGCCATCCGCGCGCCGGACACAGCTGGCCATGGGCGCTGTCCTGATGGTCTGCATCGCATCCTTCAAGGCACCCGGCATCCTGGCCGGCCTGCTGGTCGTGTTGCTGGGTTTCTCCAACGGGAACCGCCTGCTGGTCGGCCTGGGTATCGCGTCGCTGGCGATCTATGTATCCGGTTATTACTATCTCCTCGAGGTGACGCTGCTCCACAAGTCGGGCGTGTTGCTGGCGACCGGTGCCGTATTGCTGGGCATCCGCTGGCTTTTACTCAACCAGGTCCTGCCAAAGGAGCGATCCGATGCGTAGCGTCATTGCGCTGGTCTGGGCGCTGGCGGTACTCGCGCTGGTCACGGTCTCCATCGTCTCCAAGGAGCGCCAGCTGGCCAGCGGACGGGTCGTCTTGCTGGAACTCGCGCCGGTCGACCCGCGCTCGCTGATGCAGGGCGACTACATGACACTGCGATACACGATGGCAAACGAAGCTGCAGCCGCCTTGCGTGCAGCGACGCAACCGAGCGGCGCGGGACCGACCACGCACAGGGGTCTCCCGACTTCGGACGGGCACATCGTGGCAACACAGGATACCCATGCCGTCGCCACCTTCCGGCGTCTGCATGGCACGACGGCCGTCGGCAGCGGCGAGATCCTGCTGCGTTACCGGGTCCGCAATGATCGGATCCAGTTCGCGACCAATGCCTTCTTCTTCCAGGAGGGCACGGCCAAACGGTACGAAGCCGCGCGGTACGGCGAGTTTCGCGTGGCGGCCGACGGGGAACTGCTGCTGACCGGCCTGCGCGACGCGCAGCGGCAACCGTTGTAGGCAGGGGCCGGGTACCGCACCGACCAGCCGCTGCGGCCACCGCGCCCGGTCAGCCCGCCATGCGCACGGCCGACTGCACCGTGTTGTGCACCAGCATCGTCACCGTCATCGGCCCCACGCCGCCGGGCACCGGAGAGATGTACGAGGCCTTCTGGCGCACGCCTTCGAAGTCCACGTCGCCGACCAGCTTGCCGCTGGGCAGGCGGTTGATGCCGACGTCGATGACGACCGCGCCGGTGCGCACCATCTGCGGCACGATCAGGTTGGGCCGACCGGCGGCCACGACGAGGATGTCGGCCAGTATCGTGAACTGCGCCAGGTCCCGGGTCTTGGCGTGGCAGATGACGACGGTGGCATCCTTCTGCATCAGCATCAGCGCCATCGGCTTGCCGACGATGTTGCTCGCGCCCACGACCACGACGTTCTGGCCCTCGACCGGGATGTTCTCGAACTCCAGCATCTTCTGCACGCCGAACGGCGTGCAGGGCGGGAACAAGGTCTCGCCCTGCACCAGGCTGCCGACGTTGTAGAGATGGAATCCGTCGACGTCCTTGTCGCTGGAGATCGCGGCCAATACGCGCTTGCCGTCGAAGTGTTTCGGCAGCGGCAGTTGCACCAGGATGCCGTGCACCAGCGGGTCGGCATTGAGGCGCAGGATCTCGGCCTCGACCACGGCGTCCGGCGTATCGGCGGCAAACGCATAGACCGTGGATTTCAGGCCGACCTCGTTACAGGCCTTGACCTTGTTGGCGACATAGACCTTGGAGGCCGGATCGTCGCCGACGATGATGACCGCCAGCCCCGGCACCACACCCCGCGCCTTCAAGGCCTGCGTCTGCAGGCGGCACTCTTCGCGCACCTGCCTGGCGACGGCATGGCCGTCGATCACTTTTGCAACCATGCTTTTCCCCAGTCGTTTATTGCCGGAACGAAGATTCCGTCGCCGCGCGAATACTAGGTGCGCCGCCGCCATCGGCTTGAATGGCAAGCGACGAACACTGGCCTGGCCGCGACAAACCGGTCGCGGCCAGCATGCCGGGAGACCATGGAGCCGTGACGGCGTCGATGGAGGTCGACGCCTTGACGTGGGCATGCCAGACAGCGTCGCAAAAGGATCAGCGATCCGGCCACGCTTGACCATACTCTCGGCTCGATGGGCATCCCGCCCACGACCACCCCATTTCGGAGCAGCAGCATGGACGAGGCATTGGTACAAGGCGCGGACTCAGCCCCCCGCGGTCGGCGCGCCGGTGGCGGACGCGAGGCCAAGCGGGCCGCACGCAGCGCACGCAGCAGCCAGTCGGTGCCCTACATCACCCGCCGCATTCCTTATTACGAGGTACTGGACGAGGAAGGCCTGCAGACCATCGAACGCAATGCCGACATCATCCTGGAAGAGACCGGCATCGATTTCCGCGACGACCCGGAGGCGCTGGAACTGTTCCGCGCGGCCGGCGCCGACGTCAAGGGTGAACGGGTGCGGTTCCCGTCCGGCCTGGCCCGCAAGCTGGTGCAGGCCACCGCGCCGCGCGAGTTCACCCAGCATGCGCGCAACCCGGCGCGCAGCGTCGTCATCGGCGGCAAGAACACGGTGTTTGCGCCGGCCTACGGCTCGCCCTTCGTGCGCGACCTCGACCAGGGACGGCGCTACGCCACCATCGAGGACTTCCGCAACTTCGTCAAGCTGGCCTACATGGCACCGTCGATGCACCATTCGGGCGGCACCATCTGCGAGCCGGTCGACCTGCCGGTTAACAAGCGCCATTTCGACATGGTCTACAGCCACATGAAATACAGCGACAAACCGTTCATGGGTTCGGTGACGCATCCCGAACGGGCCCAGGACACGGTCGAGATGGCCAAATTGCTGTTCGGCGACAACTACCTCGATCCGCTCACCGGCAAGCCGCGCACCGTGATCATCAACCTGATCAACGCCAACTCGCCGATGACCTTCGACGAGACCATGCTCGGCGCGGCCAAGGTCTATGCGCGCAACAACCAGGCCACCATCATCACACCGTTCATCCTGGCCGGCGCGATGTCGCCGGTCACGGTGGCCGGCACCTGCGCCCAGACGCTGGCCGAGGCGCTGGCGGGCATGGCCTTCGTGCAGCTGTGCAACCCGGGTGCACCGGTGGTGCTGGGCAGTTTCGCCTCCAGCATCTCGATGCAGTCCGGCGCCCCGACCTTCGGCACGCCGGAGCCGGCCCTGGTGCTGTACGTGATGGCGGCGCTGGCGCGGCGCCTGGGCGTGCCGTTCCGCTCCGGTGGCGGCCTGTGCGGCTCCAAGATCGCCGATGCGCAGGCGGCCTCCGAGTCGGCCAACACCTTGCTGCCGACCTGCCTGGGCGGCGTCAACTTCGTGCTGCACACCGCGGGCTGGCTCGAGGGCGGCCTGTCCATGGGTTACGAGAAATTCGTCATGGACGCCGACCAGGCCGGCATGATGCACACGCTGCTGGCCGGCGTCGACATGTCGGAAAACGGGCAGGCCATGGACGCGATCCGCGAGGTCGGCCCGGGCAAGCATTTCCTGGGTTGCGCCCATACCCAGGCCAATTTCGAAAACGCGTTCTACCGCTCGCCGATCACCGACAACAACAGCTTCGAGCAATGGGAGGCCGAAGGATCGCGCGACCTGGCGCAACGCGCCAACGCCAGCTTCAAGAAACAACTGGCCGAATACGAGGCGCCGGCACTGGACGTCGCGGCGGACGAAGCCATACTGGACTACGTGAACCGGCGCAAGGGGTCGTTCGCGGATTCGAACGTCTGACGATCGCGGCCGGCCGCGACCCCGTGTGCCGCCGGGAGGTCGCGCAATTGCGCGCCTGTCTGCAAAGCCTCGCGCCGGCCGGCTGAGCCGCCCGCGGGCGCGTTCGACGACGAGAGGGGAAGCACGATGCACGCACACACGACATCGACACACGACCCGCACGACAGCCGCACCGGCCTGGACTGGCCACGGGCCCAGGCCTTCCTGGCCCACGAACGGGCGCGTTACACGGAGCGCAACCCGCGGTCCCGTGCCCTGGCCACGCAAACGGCGCAGCATCTGCTGTTCGGCGTGCCGCTGCACTGGATGAACGACTGGGGTACGCCGTTCGCCCTGCACGTGGACCACGCGCAAGGCGCGCAGGTCACCGACGCGGACGGCCATGTGCTGGCGGATTTCTGCCTGGGAGACACCGGAGCCATGTTCGGTCACGCGCCCGGCCCCGTCGCCGCTGCGCTGCAGCGCCAGGCCACGCGCGGCTACACCACGATGCTGGCCACGGCCGACGCGGCGGTGGTGGGCGAGGCCCTGTCCACACGGTTCGGCCTGCCGTTCTGGCAGTTCGCGATGAGTGCGACCGACGCCAACCGCTATATCGTGCGCTGGATCCGTGCCGCCACCGGCCGCGACAAGCTGCTGGTGTTCAACGGCTGTTACCACGGCACCATCGACGACGTGTTCGTCGACCTGGTCGACGGCCGGCCGACGCAACGCGCCAGCCTGCTCGGCCAGGTGCACGATCTGCGCGAACACACGGTGGTGGTCGAGTTCAACGATCTGCCGGCGCTCGAGGCAGCACTGGCCGTCGGCGACGTGGCCTGCGTGCTGGCCGAACCGGTGATGACCAATATCGGCATGGTGCTGCCCACGGACGGCTACTGGAGCGCGGCGCAGCAGCTGATCCGGCGCCATGGCGCCATGCTGGTGATGGACGAGACCCATACCATCAGCACCGGACCGGGCGGATACGCCCGCGCGCACGGCATCGCACCCGACGCGCTGGTACTGGGCAAGCCGGTCGGCGGCGGCGTTCCATGCGCGGTCTACGGCATGAGCGGCCCGCTCGCCGAACGCGCCATGCGCGCCAAGCAGGATGCGCCGCCCGGCCACAGTGGCATCGGCACCACGCTCACCGGCAACATGCTGGCCATGGCCGCGATGCGCGCCGCGCTGACCGAGGTGATGACGGACGCTGCCTACGCCCGCATGCTGGCACGGGCGGCCACGCTGGCCGAGGGCCTGCGCGCGCTGTTCGCCGCGCGGCGGCTGCCCTGGTGCGTGACCCAGGTCGGCGCCCGCATCGAGTTCCAGTTCTGTGCTGCGCCTCCACGCAGCGGCGGCGAAGCCGGCCGCGTGCTCGACGCGGAACTCGAACACCTGATCCACCTGGGGCTGCTCAACCGCGGCGTGATGGTCACGCCGTTCCACAACATGATGCTGGTGTGCCCGGACACCACGGACGACCAGGTGCAGGGGCTGCTGCGGGCGCTGGGCCAGGTGCTCGACCAGATCACACCCACGCGGTGACGCGACGCGGGCCGTACGGGCCGATCGATCCGGCGCCCGCCAGTGCCGGCGCGCCGTGCGGAACGCTCAGTCGAACGCCCAGGCCGACACGGTCGTCGGCCCTACCGCGCCACTCCACAACTTGCGGGCGGGCGTATCGCCCCCCGCGCCGGAGGCGACCATCAGCGGCAGCAGGTGCTCCTCGCGCGGATGCGAGACCCGGCCGGACGGTGCCCGTGCCCATTGCGCCAGCCAGGAACGCCGGTGCTCCGTGTTGCCCGCCAGCGCGCCGTCGAGCCAGCGGTCGAACTCCACCGCAGCCGCGCCGTTGCCCATCTGGCGCAGGTTGTGGTAACTCATGCCGCTGCCCACGATCAGCACACCCTCGGCACGCAGGGGTCGCAATGCCTCGCCGATAGCCACATGGTGGTGCGGATCGAGCCCCTGTGTCAGCGACATCGCCAGCACCGGTATGTCGGCCTCGGGCAACATCGCCTTGAGCGGGATGAACACGCCATGGTCCCAACCATGGGAGCTGTCCACCTCGGCCTGCAGGCCGGCGCGCCGCAGCAGTTCGGCGGCCTGCTGCGCCAGCGCGGGCGCGCCGGGCGCCGGATACCGGATGGCATAGGTCTCGGGTGGAAAGCCGTAGTAGTCGTAGATGAGTTCAGGCTGGGCGCCGCCGCAGAAGGTCGTGACCTCGGCCTCCCAATGGGCGGTGACGAGCAGGATGGCCGTGGGGCGCCCTGGCAACAGGCCCGGTACCGAGGCCAGGAACCGGCCCATGGGGCGGAACATCTCGGCCATGGAGCCGGTCATGAAGAATGCGGGGCCTCCGCCATGGGGCAGGTAGACGGACGGCATGGGGGTGGGACGCGATGGCATGGCGGCAATCGTACGATGACTTGCGCCTCTTTGCAGCGCCCTGCCGCGACGACCCGCGGCACCAGCGGTCAGCGGCCGATGATGCTGCGTTCGCCGAAACCGGCGCTGCCGTCGCGCATCCAGTTCCAGGCCGAGCCTCCGTGGTAACCCGAGCGGGACCGGCCCGGCCAGCGCACGCGCGAGGACGGAGCCTGGGCGGCCACCTGCGACAGGCTCGGCCGAAATTCGTCCCGCGTCGGCGTTGCCACCGGCCCGCCTGCACGCGCGGCTGCGCTCGACAGGTCGACATCGACCGGAAGAGCGGGCCCGCCCAGGGGCAGTTCGACGTCGATCCGGTCGGGGGTATGTTCAGCGCGCATGGTGCGGAGTCCTTTCGAATGGGTTGCACGACAACGGCTCCCATGTTCGTCAAACCGCATCGGCACCGGAATCGGCAGGCGCCGGCTCCCGGCGTCAGCCGCCTCCTACAGGCAAGGGCGTGTGCGCGTGAAAAAGCCGCGATCCCCGGCACCGGCGATCGCGGCCTGCCCGGCCACCCGGAGGCGGCCGATCCCAGCCTTGCTCAGGCCGCAGTGCCTGCAGCGGCCTGTGCCTTGGCGGCGCGCTTGGCCAGCACCCCATCGAGCCAGTCGCTGCGCATGACGGGCACGGCGGTGACCAGCTGCTCGGTATAGGGATGGTAGGGTCCCTCGAAGATCGCGTCGGTCTTGTCGAAGGCCACGAACGAACCCTTGAGCATCACCGCGGTGCGGTGGGCGATGCGGTGTACCACGTCCAGGTCGTGCGTGATGAGCACGTAGGACAGGCCGAGTTCGGCCTGCAGCCGGCGCAGCAGCTTGAGGATCTCCTCGGCCACCAGCGGATCCAGCGCCGACGTGGGTTCGTCGAGGATGATCAGGTCGGGGCGCGCCGCGAGCGCCCGCGCCACGCAGACCCGCTGCTTCTGGCCGCCCGAGAGTTCGGTCGGGCGGCGCATCAGGAATTCGCGCGGCAATTCGACCATGTCGAGCAGCTCCAGCGTGCGCTTGTGCACCTCGCTGGACTTCATGCCGAAATACTTCTTCGACGAATGGTCCAGCGTCTCCTTCACGGGCTGGTCGCCGTCTTCATTGACCATGCTCTGGTCGCCGCCCAGGCCGGCATAGAAACTCACGGGTCGACCGATGGTCTCGATCAGGCGCTGGCGCGGATTGAGGGCCACATCCGGTATCTGGTAGACCAGCTGGATCTGCCGCCGCAGGTTCTTGCTGCGCTCGGCCAGGCTCTTGGGCAGAGGCTCGCCCTTGAACAGGATCTTGCCGCCGATGGGCGGCAGCAGCCCGGTGATGATGCGCGCCAGCGTGGACTTGCCGGAGCCCGACTCTCCCACGACAGCGACTGTCTCGCCCCGTTTCACGTCCAGGCTCACGTCGTTGACCACCTTGAACGTGCCATAGGCCGCGTCCACGTGCTCGACCTGCAGGATGGCCTCGTCCTGCACCGACGACTGCACCGCGCGTTCGCTGGCGGCGGCGCCGCGCACGGCCACCAGCTGGCGGGTGTAATCCTCCTTCGGGGACTGCAGCACCTCGTCGACCGTGCCCTCCTCGACCTCCTTGCCATGGCGCAGCACCTTGATGCGGTCGGCCACCTGAGCCACCACCGCCAGGTCGTGCGTGATGTACAACGCGGCCGAGCCGTATTCGCGGATCAGCGACTTGAGCAGGATCAGCACCTCGATCTGCGTCGTCACGTCCAGCGCCGTCGTGGGTTCGTCCAGCACCAGAATGTCCGGGCGGCAGGACATGGCCATCGCGGCCATTGCGCGCTGCAGCTGGCCGCCGGACGCCTGGTGCGGATAACGGTCACCGAAGGTCTCGTGGTCGGGCAGGTCCAGCGACTTGAACAACTCGCGCGCCCAGGCCTCGGCCTCCTGCCGCGACATGATGCCGTGGATGGTCGGCGCCTCGCAGACCTGGTCCATGATGGTGTGGGCCGGGTTGAAGGCCGCGGATGCGGACTGGGCCACGTAGGCAATGCGCTTGCCGCGCACGTCGCGCCGGCCGGCGGCACTGAGTTCGCGGATGTTGACGCCGTCGATCTCCACCGAACCCCCGGCGATGTGCACGCCGGCGCGGGCATACGACATCGCGGACAGGCCGATGGTGGATTTGCCGGCGCCGCTTTCGCCGATCAGGCCCAGCACTTCGCCGGCATGCAGCGTCACGTCGACGTTGTCGACGATGACGTTCTTGCCACGCACGGCTTCCAGGCGCAGGCCCTTGATCTGCAGGATGATTTTCTTGTCTGTCTTGTCTGTCATGCTGTCCTCACAATTCTGCCTGTGCGCCCGACGGACGGGCCTCGACCGACAACAGCCAGTCCACCACCATGTTGACCCCGACGGTCAGGATCGTGATCGCCAGGGCCGGCCAGATCGGCGCCAGCATGCCGAAGTTGATGGCCGCGGAGTTCTCGCGCACCATGCCGCCCCAGTCGGCGAACGGCGGCTGGATGCCCAGGCCCAGGAACGACAGGGCGGCGATGAACAGGAAGTTGAAGCAAAAGCGCAGACCGAACTCGGACAGCAGCGGCGCCGATGCATTGGGCAGGATTTCGCGGCGGATGATCCACCAGGTGCCTTCGCCGCGCAAGCGCGCGGCCTCGACGTATTCGAGCACCGTCAGGTTCATGCCCAGCGCCCGCGAGAGCCGGAACACGCGGGTGGAATCGAGCACGGCGATGGTGACGATCAGCACCGGAATCGACGAGCCGAACACGCCCAGGATGATCAAGGCCAGGATCAGCAGCGGGATCGACAGGATGACGTCGACCAGGCGCGAGATCACGGTGTCGACCCAGCCGCCGAGCACGGCCGCCGCAAAACCGAGCGTGATGCCGATGAAGAACGACAAGGCGGTGGTGGCCAGCGCCACGCCGATCGTCATGCGGGCGCCGTAGATCAGGCGCGTGAGCATGTCGCGACCGATCTGGTCGGCGCCCAGCAGCATCTGCACGCTGGGTTCGTCCCAGGTGGAGCCGACAGTCTGCGATTCGGAGTACGGCGCGAACGCCGGCCCGAAGATCGCCACCAGCAGGTTCACCACGATGATGGCCATGCCGATCCACGCGGTGACGGTGGGTTTGTGTCCCAGTATTCTCATTTCTTGTTCTCCTTCAACGCTTGTGACGCAGCCGCGGATTGACCAGGATGATGGCCACGTCCGCCAGGGTGTTGAGCACGACGAACACCATTGCAAACACCAGGCCGCAGGCCTGGATCACCGGTACGTCGCGCTTGGACACGGCATCCACCATCAGCTGCCCGATGCCCGGGTAGACGAACACGGCCTCGAGCACAACCACACCGACGACCAGGTAGGCCAGGTTCAACGCGATGACGGTGATGATGGGCGCGGCCGCGTTGGGCAGCGCATGGCGCGAGATCACGCGGGTGCGCTTGGCGCCCTTGAGAAAGGCCATCTCGATGTACGGGCTGGACATCACGGACAACACCGAACTGCGCGTCATGCGCAACATGTGCGCCGCCACCAGCATGGTCAGCGCCACCGCCGGCAAGGTCGTGATGTAGACCCGTTCACCGAACTCGATACCCGGGTAGACCGTGGCCAGTGACGGAAACCATCCGAGGTCGACGACAAAGAAGATGATCATCAGGTAGGCGATGAAGAACTCGGGGATCGAGATCGTGATCAGGGTCAGGATGTTCGAGGCCTTGTCCACCAGCTTGCCTTCGTTGATCGCGGCCAGGATACCCAGGCCCACCGACAGCGGAATGGCGATCAGGGCTGCATAACCCGCCAGGAACAGCGTGTTGTACAGCCGCGGCAGCAATTCGTCGATGATGACGCGCTGGTTGGTCATCGACACGCCGAGGTCACCACGGACGGCGCCCCACAACCAGTTGATGTAACGCATGTACGCGGGCTCGTTCAGGCCCAGTTCCTTGCGGAACGCGGCCAGGGCCTCGGGCGTTGCGCCCTGGCCGAGCACCGCCGAGGCGACGTCACCGGGCAGGATCTGCGTACAGATGAAGATCAGGACGGAGACCGCAAAAAGCGTGATCACCCCCTGACCGAGCCGATTGGCTATGAGTTTGAGCATGGGTAGGTCTTTCTATGGAACCGTGCGGCTGCGAATGGCCGCATCCGGCTAGGCACGATGGAAACTCCCACAAAAAAGCGCGCTTGCCAAGCCCTCGACGAGGCCCTGCGCAAGCGCGCTTGTTTGTGTGTGTGCACCGGACCCTTGCGACCAATCCATGATTGGGTCCGGGTCCGGCGGTGCACGATCAGGCGAACCAGCCCTTTTCGGCCAGGCGCTGGTCGTTCATGTCGTACCGCGCATGGGGCTCCAGGCCGCGCAGCCGTGTCGAGCCGGCATCGAGCGCGTCGCCGATCGCGAAGCAGATCATGCCCGCCTCCTCCGACAACAGGCGCTGGCACTCGGCATACATCTCGGCGCGTTTCTTCTCGTCGAGTTCGACACGGGCGTCGACCACCAGCTTGTCGAACTTCGGGTTCGAATAGTGGGTGTCGTTCCAGGTCTGGCCGGTGACGAAGGTCTGCGACAACTGCAGGTCGGCGGTCGGGCGGTTGCCCCAGTACACGGCGCAGAACGGCACCTTGAGCCAGACGTTGTCCCAGTAGCCGTCGCCCGAGACGCGCTTGACGTCCAGGTTGGCCTTGGCCTTCTTCAGCGACTCCTGGAAGATCACGGCCGAGTCGGTCGCGCCGGTATAGGCACCTTCGGACACCTGCAGCTCGAACGGACCCGACATGCCTGCCTTCTTGAAGTGGAACGCGGCCTTGTCCGGATCGAAGGGACGCGCCTTCTGCGACTTGTCGTAGTACTTGTTCAATGGGCCGATGGTGTGGTCCATGCCGACCGTGGCGTAACCCGAGAACACGTTCTTGATGATGGTCTGGCGGTCGATGCCGTACTTGAGACCCAGCATCACGTCGCGCTTCTTGTAAGGGTCGACGTCGGTCAGCGCCACGAAGGCAAAACGATTGCCGGCACCCTGGGAGCGCGCGATCTTGATGTTCTTGGACTTGGACAACAGACCAACCGTCTTCTGGTTGACGCGGTTGATCGCGTCCACCTGGTTCGTGATCAGTGCCTGCGTGCGCACGGCGGCGTCGCCGATGTAGCGCAACTCGACGGTGTCGAAGTTGCCGCGTCCCGGTTTCCAGTATTCACCCGACTTGCGCTTGCACACGATACGCACGCCCGGCTGCCACTCGGTCAGCGTGAAGGCGCCGGTGCCGTCGGCCTTCTGGAAATCGGTCGTGCCATTGGGCACGATGATCATGTGGTAGTCGGACAGAATGAACGGCAAGTCGGCATTGCCGGCCTTGAGCTTGATCTCGACCTGATTTGCGGACAGCTTGTTGATCTCCGTGATCGCCTCCAGCAGACCCTTGGCCGGAGACTTGGTCTCGCCGCGGTGCAGGTTGATCGAATAGATCACGTCGTCCGCGTCCAGCGTCTTGCCGGAACCGAACGTGATGCCCTTGCGGATGTTGAACACCCATTCCATGGCGCCGGGTTTGGACTCCCAGCTCTCGGCCAGCTCGGGCGTGGCATTGCCGGCAGTGTCGATCTCGACCAGCGTGTTCCAGATCATCAGGCTGTAGGCGATCGGAATCGAGTCGGCATAGGTGCGCGGATCCAGGCTGTCCGAAGCCGAACCACCCTCCATGCCCAGGCGCAGGGTGCCTCCTTTTTTCGGCTTGCCCTGGGCCATCGCGGGCATGCTGCCAAATGCAGCGCCCAGGCCGACAGCGGAAGCCCCGCTGATCAGCTGGCGTCTGTCCAGAATGATTCCGGACTCGGTTGTTGTTTCGTGTTGAGCCATTTGTTGCATCTCCTTGATGATCGGTAAATATGTTTCCGGGGCACCCGTCGGACACGACAGGCAAACGCACGATGACGGCGAAGGCCGAACTGGGACTCCGCGATCATCGTAACCACCGGATTCATCTTTAAGGATACAGACAATCCCTAAGTGAATCCACGATTGACCTATGAGGGCATCAATTAGTTGAATTGACTGGATCGGCCTGGTCGCATATCGAACATGCAGCGTCGCCAGCGCCTATGCAGAACTGATCCCATCAAGTTTTATTTCAGGATTGGCGCGCCACTGCCAGGCATGGCGCGTTCAGGCCAGTGTCGGATACCCGTGTTGCGCGGCCTCGCGCACCTGCTGACGTATCGGTTCGTAAGCGGCCAGGTCCATGGCATGCAGACGCGACACGCACAGGCTCTCCAGCACCGACGGGACGTCTTCATGCAGACGCAGCAGCACCGCGAGCAGGTCCTGCACCTGCGCGTGGCCCAGCGCGCGCGAAGTGATCAGCGGCAGGCCCGGCGCGGCAGCGGTGGCCTGCAGCACGCGGACGCCGGCCAGCCGTTCAGGCGCGGCACGCAAAGCCAGCCCATAGGTGGCGCAGTCGATGGCCGCCACGTCGGCCTGGCCCTGCTGCACGGCCACGATGCTGGCCATGTGGCTGCCCGACACCACGATGCGCGAGAAGAACCGGCCGTCGCGCGCCAGCGGTGCAATCGTGTGGCGCAAGGCGTTCATGCCGCTGTGCGAATGCCACTGGTTGATGACGGCAACCGCGCCGCGCAACTGCCCGAGCGAATCCGCACCGCCGGTTCGCGGCACCAGGATCAGGCTGCGGTAGTCGACCCCGGCACAACCCGGCAGGCCGAACTCGGGCGCGGCCAGCACCTGCACATCATGCTCCAGCTCGGTCACCAGCGGATAACCGCAGGTCTGCGACAACAACAGGTCGGGCGCACGCCACAACGCCGTCAGGTCACCGGCCGCCGGCACGACCCGCATCGGATCCGTCCAGCCGCGCTGGCGCAGCCCCCGGATGACGGCCCCGAGCATGGCCTCCCACGCCGCGCCCAAGGCGGGCGTGACGTTGTACATCGGCATCGTCAGACGCCAGGCGCGCGGCGATCCGGTCAAGTCTGCCGGTCCCGCGCCAGGGGATGGACCGGTGCATCGACCGGCGTCAGGCCGAAACGCCGGATCAGCTCAAGGTATCCACCGACGCGAAACCCGCCACACCGCGCGATGTAGGCATCACGATCGGCCCGGTAGACCTGCGGCAGCAGATACCAGGGCAGGCCCGGCAGATCATGGTGCACCAGATGGTAGTTGTTGTTCAGGTACAGCAGGCGCATCGGCCACGAGGTCTCGTTGATCGTGATGCGATGCTTGCAATCGTCGGCCGCGCGGTGCTCGTAATACGAGCGCACCATGGCCAGCGACAGCGCCGGATACGCCACCAGCAGCAGGTAATACCAGGCGGGCACGATGGTCCAGCGCTCGATGGCCAGCAGCATCGCGACCAGCAGGGTCAGGTGCAGCGACCACATGGGCAGGTACTTGTAGTTGCCGGCCCGCCATTGACCCATGGCCTCGTGCACCACCGATCCGATGGCCATGGCCGGTCCGAACAGGAAACGGCCCCAGAACCGCTTGCGGTGCACGAACAACGCGCGCATCACCCATCCGCTGCGCTGCCAGACCTCGTCCGACACATAGTGGGTCTCGGGGTCGACGCCGGGCACGGTCAGGTGCGCATCGTTGTGATGACGCAGGTGGCTTTCCATGTACAGGGTGTACGGAAACCAGACCGCCAGCGGAGCGAAGCCCAGGCATTTGTTGAGCTTGCGATGACGCGTCGGATGGCCGTGCACCAGTTCATGTTGCAGCGACATGTACCAGGTGCAGGCCAGGATCAGCAGCACGGTGGTGACCATCAATCCCAGTGTACGGGACCAGTACAACGGCGCAAGCCAGGCACCATACACCACCGGGATCAGCAGCCAGGTCGGCCATTCGGTGCGCGCCATCGGCGACGTGAGCAGCCGCGCAACCGCTTGCTCCTGCTGAGAACTCAGATATTCAGACATCGTGCAAACCCCAAGCAACAAGGCCCGTCAGGCGGTTAGCACGCGACTGCGTCTGGCGCGTGTCGCCCCGACGGACACCAGGGGCCGGCACAGCAGCCGCCGGCTGATGCCGCGACCTGTCCGCACCGGCCGGGGATGTGTGTCATCGACCCGGACCGAGCTGCGCCGGCGGCGATCATACGACAAGAACTCCGGTCCGCAACACCCCCGCCGACAGTCTTTTTGCAGTGTGGCCCGCCGTGTACGCCGGCGGTGGTCAGGATTGCGGCGCCGATGCCGCGCGCAGGCGGCATCGGCCGCCGCCCAGCGTCGTCAGCTGCCGCCGAGCCGCTCGTCGAACGGCATGCGGCTGAGCCGCTCGCAGCCGCGGTCGGTGACCAGCAGCTGCTCCTCGAGCTTGACACCCTGCCCGGCTTCGGCCGAACCGATGTAGCTCTCGATGCAGATCACCATGCCCGGTTCGACCACACCCGGCAATGGGTAGGGCTGTCCCGGCTTCCTGTGCGGAATGTTCGGAAATTCGCCCGACATGCCCAGGCCGTGGCCGACCGCGTAATAACGGCTCTGCTGGTGTTCGGCCGGCACCGGCCAGGCCCGCTCGGCGATCTCGGCATACGCGATGCCGGGGCCGATCAGCGCCAGGTTGTGTTCCAGCTGTTCGCGCGCGCGCGCATGCAGCAGCCGCTGTACCGGCGTGGCGGCGTTGGCTCCACACAGGAAGGTGCGCGAGAAGTCCACCGCGTACCCGAGGTAACCCAGCGCGTCGGTGTCGAAACACAGCAGGTCGCCCGGCTCCAGCACACGCGCGCCACACTCCTGGAAATACGGAAAGCTGCGCGGCCCGCTCTGCATCAGCCGGGTCGTCGTGTATTGCCCCTCCAGCGCGACGAAGCGGCGCTGGAACTCGGCCCAGATTGCCACCTCGCTGCGTCCCGGTGCGATCTGCGCCTGCATCTCGGCCGCGGCCGCCTCGACCCGGCGCACCGCCTCGCGGATGTACGGCAGCTCCTGCGGCAGCTTGATCGCCCGGGCACGGGCGAACACCGGGTCGGCATCGCGCAGCTGCAGGCCGCGGGCACGCAAGGCGTCGATGGTCTGGAACGGAAACCGGTCCACACCCAGGCGCCGCTCCTGCCCCAGATGCTGGCGCAGCAAGTCGTCGATCTCGGCGGCGAACTGGCGCGCGGCAGCCTCGGGGTCGGCCAGCGAACTGACATGGCACAGGCCCAGCGCCGGGCGGATCTCGTCCACCGTCGGCAGGCCGCTGGCCAGGTGTTCGCAACCGAAGAAGTCGTACAGGATGCATGGCCCGGCGGCGAACACCAGCAGGTACCGCGCCGGTGTACGCGCCGTCCAGACCGTCATGTTGCGCGCGCCGGTGGCGTACAGGATGTTGATCGGGTCGACGATGACCGCCACCGGCATGTCCATGTCGCGCATCACCGACTGCAGCCGCGCGCGTCGCGCCCGGTACAGGCCATGGTGCTGCGGGTCGTCGGCCGGCGCCGCGGTGGCGGAAGGGAAGGACGTGTCTTGCATGGTTCGGATTGCTTATGGGGCGTCGGGCTCGCGCGGGATCCGCAGGTCCCAGTCACGGCTGAATACCGGCTGAGCGCCCTCCCAGGCCTGCAGCGACGCCTGCACCCGGAAATGCTCTGCGTCAGCGCTCAGCCGCGTCGTCACCGCGACCCGGGTATTCCATCCGCTGCGACCGATGTCGGTGGTCAATGTGATGGACTGCTGGGCCGACAAGGGATCGTCGTTGTGCACCACGAAGTGCAGCTCCCCCTGTGTGTCGTAGGCCACGTCGGTGTCGATGGTCTTCCAGGCACCGCGGTCGCGCGCCCGCGTCCAGAGCCAGCTGCCGTCGGGCAGCTGTTGCCGATGATCCTGCGGCCGGTCCGTGACGCGCGGACGTAGCGCCACCAGCGCCTGCTCCGGAGCGCCTTCGGGCTCGCCAAAAGCTGGCGCAGGGTCCTGCAAGCCCGCATCGGGCCGCAGCAGCGGCAGTTGCAGGCGCGCCCGGCCTGCGTGGATGGTCAGCGTGTGCGAAACCGGCGCGGGCCAGGCGATCGGCCAGTAGGCATTGGACAAGGCCAGCCGGATGCGATGGCCCGCGGGCACCCGATGCGCCAGGCCACACAGGCGCAGGCGCACCCGCACCATCTGTCCGGGCACCAGCGGCCGGGGCGAACCGGAGCCGTCCCGGTGCGACAGGTTCAGCAGGCCATAACTCAGTCGCAGCGAACGGCCGTCCGGCGCCACGTCGCACAGGCGCGCGGCCAGCAGCGCTTGCGGCTGGTCGGCATGCAGGTCCAGTTCCAGTTCCGGCTCGCCCAGCAGCTCCCGGTCGTGCGGCAAGGGCGCGGTGTCGAAACACAGGCTGGTTGCATCGTCGCCCTGCTGGTCATCCGACAGGTCCGGCCCCAGGCCGTAGGAACACTGGTAGCCGGCCTGCGCACCGTTCGTCTGTGGGCTGTGCACCGCCAGCGCGGCCTCAACGCCGGCCTGCGCATGCAGTCCGCCGTCCGCGCACAGGAACAGCGTTGCGGACGCGGCGTCCGGTGCCGGCCAGGTGTCCTGTGCGACCCAGCGCCCGGGCCAATGCGGCACCAACCGGGCCGGTGCCACCCAGTCACCCATCCACACGCGCAGCATCGGCTCGTCCATGACGCCGTTGTCCACGTCCTTGAGCCAGTGATCCCACCAGCGCACGGCCTCCTGAAGGAAACCGATGGCCGGACCGGGCCGGGCCAGGTGCGGCCAGCCATGGGCCCAGGGCCCGATCAAGGCCTTCTTCGGCCCCTGCAGGCGCGCCAGCAGGGGCAGGATATTGCGCGCATAACTGTCCTGCCAACCGTTGACCAGCCAGGCGGGCACCTGAATCCGGTCCGGGTCGTCAAACACGTCGTCCCGTCGCCAATACGCATCGCGATGCGGATGGGCCAGCCAGGTCGCCAGCGGCGGCTCGGCCTGCTCCAGCCGCTGCAACCACATCGCGCGCCAGTGCTCGCCGACCACGGCCGGATCCGGCGGGCAGGCCATGGCGGCAAAAAAACTTCCGCCCCAGCTGATATTGCCCTCGAGCACGCAGCCACCCATGAAATGGCAGTCGCCGTTGTAGCGGTCGTCGGCGAAACCCATCGGCACGATGGCCGCCAGCGCAGGCGGACGGCGCGCCGCAACCTGCAAGGTATTGATGCCGCCCCAGCTGATGCCCCACATGCCGACCCGGCCGCTGCACCAGGGCTGCGCCGCCAGCCAGGCGATCACCGCGACGCCGTCGTCGATCTCCTGGCGCGTGTATTCGTCCGGCAACACGCCGCCGGAGTCGCCGCTGCCGCGCACGTCCACCCGCACCGCCGCATACCCGTGACCCGCCATGTAGGGCTGGGTGATCGCGTCACGATGGCTGGTGCCGTCGCGGCGCCGGTAGGGCAGGTATTCCAGCAGCGCCGGCACCGGATCCGACTCGGCGTCGAGCGGCAGCCAGATGCGCGCGGCCAGGCGCACACCATCGGTCATCGGGATCCACGCGGTCATGATCTCTCGGATCGGACGGGGCCAATTGCAGACGTGTTTCATCGTTGGGGATCGCGCGAAAACGGGAGGTGGCAACACACCCGCCACCCCGCGGACGACGCGGCCGGTGCCGTGCGCGGCGTCGTGACCACCAGCCGCCGGCCGCAAACGGACACCAGCGGACCGGCTGCCTGCGGTGCGTCCTGCGTGCTCACCCGTGCTCCCGGCCGATGCGCGGGTCGACCGCGTCGCGCAGCGCTTCGCCGAACAAGGTGAATCCCAGCGTCGCCACGGCCAACGCCGAGCTGGCCACGACCACCGGCACCCAGGACTGGGACAGGTACTGGTATCCGTCCTGGATCAGCGTGCCCCAGCTCGCCAGCGGCGGGCGCACGCCCAGGCCCAGGAACGACAGCCCGGCCTCGATGGCGATGACGACCGGGATGTCCATCGACGCCAGGATCACCAGCGGCCCCAGGATGTTGGGCAACACATGGTGGAACACCATGCGCGGCCAGGACGCGCCCAGGATGCGTTCGGCCTCCAGGAACGGCGCGCTGCGCAGCGTCAGCACCTGCGAGCGCGCAACCCGGCCGAAATGCGGCACCAGCGTGACCGCGATGATGAGAACCACGATGACCAGCGACGGCCCGAACACGGCCACCACGGCCAGGGCCAGCACGACGCTGGGAAAGGAGGAGATCACGTCGAACACGATCAGCACGAAACGTTCGCTGCGCGGCGGCAGGTAACCGGCCAGGATGCCCAGCGCGGTGCCGACGCCCAGGGCCAGCGCGATCGCCGACATCGCACTGACCATGGCCACCGAGGCACCGTGCACCAGGCGCGAGAACAGGTCGCGTCCCAGGTGGTCGGTGCCGAGCCAGTGGGCGAGCGACGGATCGCTGAAGCGGTTCATCACGTCCAGCGCATTCGGGTTGTGCGTCGCCAGCCAGGGCGCAAACACCGCGCAGGCCAGCACCAGCGCGACGATCACCAGGCCGGTGGCTCCGGTGAAGGTCGAACACACCTTGCGCAGCGTGGCTGCGATCGCGGCCAGCGTGTTCACCCGAGCGCTCCACCGCCGGGGCGGATGCGCGGATCGATCGCCGAATACGACAGGTCGACGATCAGGTTGACCAGCACGAAACCGACCACCACCACCAGCACCGCGCCCTGCACCACCGGGTAGTTGCGGTCGGAGATGGCGCCGTAGATCAGCCGGCCCAGGCCCGGGCGCGCGAACACGATCTCGACGAACACGCCCTGGCTGAGCAGCCGGCCGATGCCCATGCCCAGGATGGTGATGGTCGGGATGCAGGCATTCTTGAGCGCGTATTTGTAGGTCACCATGCGCTCGGACAGGCCGTAGGCGCGCGAGGTGCGGATGTAGTTCTCGCCCATCACCTCCAGCATCGAGGTGCGCACCAGCCGCGCGATGAAGCCGACCCAGCCCAGCGCCAGCGCCACCGTGGGCAGCACCATGCGCCGGAATTCGTCGAGCAGGTCGCCGGAGCGGCTGGTGCCCAGCACCGGCAGCCAGTCCAGCCAGATCGAGAACACCAGCAGCAGGAAGATCGCCAGCACGAAGCCGGGCACCGCGATGAAGGCCACCGACAGGAAGGCCAGCACGTTGTCGGCCACACTGCCGCGATGGGTCGCCGCGAAGATGCCCAGCGGAATGCCGATGATCACGGCCAGCACGATGGCCGAGACCGTCAGCACGATGGTGTAGGGAATCGCCTCGGCGATCAGGCTGGCCACCGGCTTGCCCGAGACCACGTCGACGCCGAGGTTGCCCACGGCCAGGTTGCCGAAGAAGCGCCACAAGCGGATATGCACCGGCTGGTCCAGCCCCATCTCGCGGATGAACTGCGCCGACAACTCGGGCGAGGCCTGCGGCCCGAGCAGGGTCGCCGCCGGATCGCCCGGCACGATGGACGACAAGGTGAACAGCAGCAACATGGCGCCGAAGATGATCATCACCGTCGTCACCAGGCGGCTGCCCAGGTAACGCCAGGTCTCCTGCGCGCGCGTGGCCGGCGGCCCCATCAGAGCGGCACCCCCGTCATGCCGTGCCCGCCACCATCACGGATCAGGCCGTGAACTCGGCGTATTGCCAGTCAATCCAGCCCGGGATCGAGGCCGGCTTGATCCAGCTGCGGTGCGCCACCGCGTTGGCCTCGTTGGTCAGCCAGACGAAGGCACTGCTCTTGTCCATCAGTTGCTGGGCCTCGACCACCAGCGCACGGCGCTTGGCCACGTCCATTTCGGCGGCCGCCTTGTTGTACAGGGCTTCGAACTCCGGGCTGTTCCAGCGCGACCAGTTCCAGTCGCCGATCTGCGAGGGCAGGAACCACTGCAGCACAAAGTTCGGGTCGTGCTTGCCGGAGAACCGCGACATGTACAGCTCCAGGTTCTTGCCTGCCTCGCCCTTGCCGGCGTTCCAGTAGGTGCCGCCTTCCTGCGCGTCGACCTCGATCGCGACACCAATCTCGGCCAGCAGCGCCTGCGCCACCAGCGCCATGTTCTGGTATTGCTGCTGGTTGAGCACGGTCAGGCGCAGCTTGAGACTGCCCACGCCGGCCGCGGCCAGCAGTTTTTTGGCTTCGGCCACGTTGCGCTTGTAGACCGGCGCCTCTTTCCACGCACCCATGATCAGCGGCGGGATGGTGGTGTTGAGCCGTGGCACCTTGCCGTTGTAGCCGGCCAGCAGCATCTGGTCCACGTCCAGTCCCAGGCGGATCGCCTGGCGCACCCGCAGGTCGGCCAGCGGCCCTTTCTCGACGTTCATGCCCATCCAGACATAAGCCATGCTGGGCTGGTCGGTCACCGTGAGGCCGGCAACGCCGCGCAGCGGGTCGGCGGCCGTCGGCGACAACACCGCGACATCGACCTCGCCGGCACGCACCGCCAGGTCGGTGGTCTTGGCATCGGTGATCACGTTGATGCCGATCTCCTCGAAGTGGCGCTTGCGGCCGGCATACGCGGCATGGCGCTTGAGTACCACGCCCTTCTGGCGGTCATACGAGGCCACGACATACGGGCCGGACCCGACCGGCCTGGTGCCGAAGTCGTTGCCCAGCTTCTCGACCGCCTTCCTGGACACGATGCAACCCGAACCGTCGGCGATGACGACGTCGAAGATGTTGGCACGCGGGTTGGCCAGCACGATGCGGCCTTCGTACTTGCCCTTGACCTCGACGCCGACCAGGCCCAGCCAGTCCTTCTTGTACGACGACTCCTTGGCACCACCCTTCGGTGGCAAGCCGATGCGTTCGAACGAGAACTTCACGTCTTCCGCGGTCATCTCGCCGAAACCGTCCGAGAACATCTGGCCCGGCTTGAGCCTGAACTCGATCACCGTCGGCGAAACCTGCTTGACGTCCGCCGCCGCATCGGGTTCGAGTTCGGTGGAATTGGGTTTCTGCGTCAGCAGGCGCTGGAAGATGGCCCGCATGACGTTGCCTTCGGCCGGGCCGCGGCGATACGCCGGGTCGAGGGAATCGAACTCGCGGTCGATGCGCACCGTGATCGCGGGGCGCGGTCCGCCACCGGACTGCGCCAGCAGGTCGAACGGCATGACGACTGTGCCAGCGCCGACGGCGCCGACACCTGCAACCACGAAACTGCGCCGGGAAAATCTGTGGGTCATGGAAGAGGTCCTTGCAAGCTAGGAGTGCGCGTGGGCACCGGGTTGTCGAGTATGCCTGCAGTGCAGGCACAGCGGCTGCTGTCCCCGGAACGGACCTTGATCCGGTCGCGGGATTGACGATATGCAAGGGCCGTACCAGCAAGCCCGCCCCATTCGCGTGCCCACCGACCCGGCGGGCCCGCCCGTCACAATCGCGCGAAGGACTCGGTCCGCGCGCTGGTTGCCATGTCGGCCAGATGATCGTAGTCCCGCGCGTCGACGATGGCAAATCCCGCCAGCAGCAGGCGCTGCATCAGCGGCGCGATTTCGGGCGCCGAGCCCGTGGCCAGCAAGGCATCGCGCAATGCGCCCCGTTGCCGCTCGGACAGGGCGGCGGTCGCCACCAGTGGCGGAATCGGTTCGGCCCGGGTGCTGGCCACGACCCGCACCTGGGCCGCGAAGGCCGGATCGTGCCGGCGAAGCAGATCCAGGTAATAACTGTCGAGTGTCCCGACGTCGACGCGCCCGCTCGCCACGGCCTCGATCACGCCGCGGCCATTGAGCAGGTCGCCGACCACACCGGCAAACAGCCGGCGCCCGCGCGCGTGTCGCAGCGGCGCGAGATGGTGGTACGGCGCCACGCCGCCCGACATCGATTCCGGGATGGTGTAGCCCAGCACGCCGTCGAAGGTGTCCTCCAGGTTGCGGTAACCCGCGTCCGCGCGCACGACGAAGTCGGTGAAATAGACCGGCCGGCCGCCATAACGCTGCGGCGCGGGCACGGGCGCGGCGATCAGCCGAGGCCGCGGCCGGCTCAGCGCGAACGGCAGGCCGCACATCATGGCCATGCCCAGGTCATCGCGTGCCCACAACGCCGACAAGGGTGCCGGCGCGTCGTGGTCCAGCGCCTGCCAGTCCAGGCCGGCACGTTGCACGACCCAGGCCATCAGCGTCTTCCAGTCTGCCTTGGCCGAGGCGTTGACCGAATACATGCGCGCGTTGAACAGGAGACTCACGACGGCGCGCCCCCGGCCTGCAGGCCGCTGAACGCCCCCGCCGCCACCGCCGCGCAGACCTGTTCGATGTCCGGGCCCATCGACCGGTCCTCGCCGAGCATCGGCACCAAGGCGCGGACCCGGTCGTAGGCAAGGCGCGCACCGTGGCCAAGCCGGTCGCGGTCCAGTTCGCGCAGGTCCACGGCCTGCGCCGCGATGATCAGCTCGATGGCGATCAGGTACCGCGCGCGCTCCAGGCCTTCGGCCAGTTTCTCCGCCACGCTCAGTGACATGCAGGCATGGTCCTCGATGGTCTCGGACACCGGCATGTAGTCCAGGCTGCCGGGGTTGGCGCGCTGACGGATCTCCGACCACAACACCACCAGCGTCTTCTGGATCGTCGCAAAGCCGGAATGCGCCGGTCCATGGCGCGTGAGTTGCAGCGGCAGATCGGTCAGCGCCGGCGTCATGAAACGCTGGCAGCGCGACACGCCCATGCTGGCCATCTGCGCCAATGCGATCGCACAGCTGTCCAGCGCCAGCGCCACGGCCGGCAGGTGGAAATTGCCGGTCGACACCATCAGGTCTTCGTCGGCCAGCACCAGCGGGCTGTCCGCCGCGCTGTTGAGTTCGACCTCGATCTGTGCACGCGCCGTTTCGGCCATCGCCTGTGCGGCGCCATGTACCTGGGCCACCACACGCAGCGACAACGGGTCCTGCACGCGCCGGGCATGGCCGGGTGTGAGCAACTGACCACCGGCGAGCAACTGGCGCAGCCGCGCCGCCACCGCCTCCTGCCCGGCCGCCGGGCGTGCGGCCGCCGTATCCGCGCGCAGCGGCGATGCGTTGGCCCGGTAACCCTCGTAACTCAGCGCGATTGCGGCCAGCCAGGCATCCATGGTCTGCAGCAAGGCGTGCACGACCAGGCTGCCGCGCGCCGCCGTGGCCGCATTGGCGCTGAACAAGGCCAGCCCGTCCTTGGCGCCCAGCACCGCCGGCTGCAGGCCGGCACGCGCCAGCGCGTCGGCGCCGCTCAGCGTCTCGCCCCGGTACTCGGCGCGACCTTCGCCGAACAGCGGCAAGGCCAGGTGGGCCAGCAAGGGCATGTCGGACACGCCGATCGAGCCCCAGCGCGGTACCACCGGATGCACCCGGCGGTTGAGCAGCTCGATGCAGGCCTGCAGCACCTGCGGCGAGATGCCCGAGCCCGCCTGCACCAGCCCGGCGATGCGGGCGAACTGCATCGCCCGCACCGATGCCGTGTCGTAGGGCTGTCCCACGGCCAGCGAACGCGCCCGCACCGCACGCCGCTGGTAGGCCTCCAGGTCGGCTGGCGCGAGCTTGGCGCCGGTATTGGCGCCCAGCGCCGAGTTCAGTCCGTAGATCGGCGGACCATCCGCGGCCAGTCGCAACACCGTCTGGCGCGCCTGCGCGACCCGGTCCATCGCGGCCGGGGCCACCGATACGGCGGTGTCCGTGGTCGCCACCATCACGACGTCCTCGATCGTGATGGGGCGTGTACCCAGTTCCATGGTCATGGCATTCCTCGTGTAATGAGCAGTCCGGTGCGCATCGCGCCGCTGTCGCACCGATCGCGGACGCTCCGCGACCGGCGCCCCGTCAGCGCGCGCGGTCCAGCGAATAGGGAAAGTGGCAACGCACGCGGCGTGCCTCGCCGAGTTCGACCAGCGCCGGCTCCTCGACCGCGCAACGCGGCTGCGCCACCGGGCAGCGGGTATGGAAGCGGCATCCCGAGGGCGGATTCACGACACTGGGAATCTCGCCCTGCAACACGATGCGGCGAGCGCGGCGCGCCGGATCGATGGCCGGGTTGGTCGACAACAACGCGGCCGCGTACGGATGCGCGGGGCGCTCGAACAAGGCGGCCGTGGGCGCCTCCTCGACGATCTGGCCCAGATACATCACGGCGGTGCGCTGGGTCACGCGCCGGATCACGTTGAGGTTGTGGCTGACCAGCAGGTAGGTCAGCGCGAACTCGCGCTGCAGGTCGAGCATCAGGTTCAGCAACTCGCCCTGCACCGACACGTCCAGGCCCGCCGTCGGTTCGTCGGCGACGATGACCTCGGGCTGCATCACCAGCGCCCGCGCCACGCCGACGCGCCGCGCCTGCCCGCCCGAGATCTGGTGCGGGAACTTGCCCAGCACGTCCTGCGGCAGGCCCAGTCGGTCCATGATGGCGCGCAGGCGATCGCGCGCCTGCGCCTCGGGCAACTGGTGGATGGCGATCGGCTCGGCCAGCGTGCGGCCGATGGTCATGCGCGGCGACAACGAGGCCACCGCATCCTGCAGCAGCATCTGCACCCGGCGCCGGAACGCCAGCGGCTGCTCGCGCAGCTGTTGCGCCACCGACTGGGCGCCGAGCGTGACCGAGCCGCTGGTGGGCGGGGTCAGGCCGATCAGCACGCGGCACAAGGTGGTCTTGCCGGAGCCCGACTCGCCGACCAGGCCCAGGATGTCGCCCTTGTCGAGCTCGAGCGAGACGTCCTGCAAGGCGCGCACCGTGCCGCCGAACACCACGCTGACCTTGTCGAAACGAACCAGTGGTGCACTCATCGTTCGGCTCCCGCGCTCGAGCGGGCCGGGTGCCGGCGGGCTCGGTCAAGACGTTTCATCGTATTTCCTCCAACCGAAAACAGGTCGCCCGATGTCCCGCACCGACATCGCTCGGCTGGGGCACGCCGGCAAGGCATTGCGCCTGCGCATGTTCGCAACGCGGCGCGAACACGCAGGCGGTCATGGGTTTGACCGGATCCTGCACCTCGCCCGGAATCGACTTGAGCCGCCCCTCGTGGGCATCGTCCTCGAGTTCGCATTCGAGCAGCGCACGGGTATAGGGGTGGCGCGGCCGCGCCAGCACCTCGGCCACCGGTCCGGTCTCGACCACGGTGCCGCCATACATCACGCACAGGTCGTCGCACAGCTGGGCCACCAGGCCCAGGTGGTGCGAGATGAACACGATGGAGCCCGAGAACTTGCGCCGCAGGGCTTCGAGCAGGTCGACGATCTGCGCCTCCACCGTCGCGTCGAGCGCCGTCGTGGGTTCGTCGGCCACCAGCAGGTCGGGCTCGACCAGCAGCGCCATCGCGATCATCACGCGCTGGCGCATGCCGCCCGAGAGCTGGTGCGGATATGCCGCCAGGCGCAGCTGCGCGTCGGCAATGCCCACGCTCACCAGCGCATCGCGGGCCCGCTGCAGCGCGTCCTGGCGCGAGATCTCCGGGTAACGCCGGCGCAACACGTCGACCAGATGGGTGGCCACGGTGAACAGCGGGTTGAGCGCCGTCATCGGATCCTGGAAGATCATCGCGACGCGGCGGCCGCGCCAGCTGGCCATCTCGGCGTCGCTCAGCTGCAGCAGCTCGGTGCCGTCGAAGGCTACGCTGCCGCCGACACGGCTGATGTTGGCCGGCAGCAGGCGCAACAGGCAGCTGGCCAGGCTGGACTTGCCCGAGCCGGATTCGCCGACCACGCCCAGGATGCGGCCGCGGCCGATGTCCAGGTCGATGCCGCGCAGGATGTGCGCGGTACCGCGCGCCGTCGAGGCCTCGAGTTGCAGGTTGCGGATCGCCACCAGCGGGGTCGCCGGCGCCGCCGCGCGGTTCACATTCGTATCCATCAATGCTCCCGTCCGATGCGGGGGTCGACCGCATCGCGCAATGCTTCACCGAAGAGGGTGAATCCCAGCGTCGCCACGGCCAGCGCGACACTGGACACCACGACCGGGATCCAGCTCTCGGACAGGTACTGGTAGCCGTCCTGGATCAGCGTGCCCCAGCTCGCCAGCGGCGGGCGCACGCCCAGGCCCAGGAACGACAGGCCAGCCTCGATGGTAATGACGACCGGAATGTCCATCGAGGCCAGGATCACCAGCGGCCCCAGGATATTGGGCAATACGTGGCTGAACACGATGCGCAGCGGCGACGCGCCCAGGATGCGCTCGGCCTCCAGGAACGGTGCGCTGCGCAGCGTCAGCACCTGCGAACGCGCGACGCGGCCGAAATGCGGCGTCAGGGTAACGGCGACGATCAGGATCACGATCTGCGTCGACGGCCCGAACACGGCGACCACGGCCAGCGCCAGCACCAGGCTGGGGAAGGACGAGATCACGTCGAACAGGATCAGCACCAGGCGTTCGGTGCGCGCCGGCAGGTAGGCCGCCAGGATGCCCAGCGCCGTGCCCACGGTCAGCGAGGCCGCGATCGACGCGACGGCGACCTGCATCGCCACCGAGGCGCCGTGCACCATGCGCGAGAACAGGTCGCGACCCAGGTGGTCGGTCCCCAGCCAGTGCTCCCACGACGGACCGGCGAAGCGGTTCATCACGTCGAGCGCATCCGGGTTGTGCGTGGCCACGAACGACGCCAGCACGGCACACGCCAGCACCAGCGCGACGATGACCAGGCCCATGGCGCCGGGCACGGTCCGGCAGACCTTGCGCAGCACGGCCCCGGTGGCGTGCAGCTTGCTCATCGCCCGCCTCCGTCACGCTGGTTCGCATGGCGGATGCGCGGATCGATCGCCGAATACGACAGGTCAACCACCAGATTGACCAACACGAACACGACCACCACGACCAGCACCGCACCTTGCACCACCGGGTAGTTGCGGTCGGAGATGGCGCCGTAGATCAGCCGCCCCAGTCCCGGCCGGGCGAACACGATCTCGATCAGCACGGCACCGCCGAGCAGGCGACCGATACCCATGCCCAGGATGGTGATGGTCGGAATGCAGGCGTTCTTGAGTGCGTACTTGTAGGTGATCATGCGTTCGGACAGGCCGTAGGCACGCGAGGTGCGGATGTACGGCTCGCCCATCACCTCGAGCATCGAGGTGCGCACCAGCCGCGCGATGAAGCCGACCCATCCCAGCGCCAGCGCGATGGCGGGCAGCACCATGCGCTGCACCTCGTCCCAGAAGTCGCCGCTGCGGCTGGCGCCGAGCACCGGCAACCAGTCGAGCCAGATCGCGAACACCAGCAGCAGGAAGATCGCGATGACGAAACCCGGCACGGCGATGAAGGCCACCGACATGAAGGCCAGCAGGTTGTCCAGCCACGAACCCCGATGGGTTGCGGCGAAGATGCCCAGCGGAATGCCGGTCAGCACCGCGATGCCGATGGCCACCGCGGTGAGGATCAGCGTATACGGCAACACCTCGCCGATCATGCTGGCCACGGAGCGCCCGGAGACGATGTCCGAGCCGAGGTCTCCCTGCAGCACCTGCACGAAGAACCGGCCAATGCGCACGTGCACCGGCTGGTCCAGCCCCATCTCCTCAATGAAGCGCTGCGATGCCTCGGGCGTGGCCTGGGGCCCGAGCAACACGGCGGCCGGGTCCCCCGGCACGATCGAGGACAAGGTGATGAGCAAGGTCATCGCCCCGAGCACGATCAGCACCGTGGTGACAAGGCGGCTCGCCAGATAACGCCAGGTATCCTGCATGGAAGCTCCGTTCGCCGTCGCCGGCTCAGACCGCGCTGAAGCCCGGGTATTGCCAGTTGATCCAACCCGGCACGCTGGCCGGCTTGAGCCAGTTGCGATGCACCACGGCATTGGCCTCGTTGGTCAGCCACACGTAGGCGCTGGTCTTGTCCATCGCCTTTTGCGCGTCTACCACCATCTGCCGGCGCTTGGCCGGGTCGGTCTCGCTGGCCGAGGCCTTGAACAAGGCGTCGAACTCCGGGCTGTTCCAGCGTGACCAGTTCCAATTGCCGATCTGGCCGGACACGAACCACTGCATGATGAAGTTCGGATCGTGCTTGCCGCTGAAACGCGCCATGTACAGGTCCAGGTTCTTGCCGGTGTCGCCCTTGCCGGCGCTCCAGTAGGTGCCGCCGGGCTGGGCGTCGACCTCGATCCCCACGCCGATCTCGGCCAGCAGGGCCTGCGCCACCAAGGCCATGTTCTGGTACTCGGGCTGGTTCAGGATGGTCAGGCGCAGCTTGACATTGGATGCACCCGCGGCGGCCAGCAGCGCCTTGGCCTCGGCGACGTTGCGCTTGTACACCGGCGCCTCGCGCCAGTGCCCTGCCACCAGCGGCGGCAGCAGCGTGTTCAGGCGTGGCACCTTGCCGTTGTAGCCCGCCATCAGCATCTGGTCCACGTCCAGCCCCAGCCGGATCGCCTGGCGCACACGCACATCGGCCAGCGGGCCTTTCTCCATGTTCATGCCCATCCAGACATAGGCCAGCGACGGCTGGTCACTCACCGTCAGGCCCGCGACGCCGCGCAGCGGGTCGGCCGCGGCCGGCGCCAGCATCGCGAAATCGATCTCGCCGGCGCGCAGTGCCAGCTCGGCCGTCTTGGTGTCGGTGATCACGCGCAGGTTGATCTCGTCGAAGCCGCCCTTGCGCACGCCCTTGTAGGCCGGATTGCGCTGCAGCTGAATGCCCTTCTGGCGGTCGTAGGAGGCAATCTTGTAGGGCCCGGAGCCGACCGGTTTGGTCACATGGTCGGCGCCGCGCTGCGTCACCGCCTTCTTCGACACGATGCAGCCCGAGAAGTCTCCGATCGCGACGTCGATGACGTTGGCGCGGGGCTCTGCCAGCACGATGCGACCCTCGTATTTGCTCTTGACCTCGACCGACACCAGGTGGATCCAGTCGTTCTTGTAGCTCGACGCCTTGCTGCCGTCCTTCGGGTCCTGGGCGATACGCTCGAACGAGAACTTGACGTCCTCGGCCGTCATCTCGCCGAAGCCGTCGGTGAACATCTGGCCGGGCTTGAGCTTGAAGTCGTACGTGGTCGGCGAGCTCTGCTTGAACTCCTGCGCCGCGTCGAGCTCGAACTCGGTCGAGTTCGGCTTGCGTACCATCAGGAACTGGAACACCGCGCCGGCCACGTCGCCGTCGTACGGCGACGCGCGGTGGAACGGGTCGATGCCGGTGAATTCGCGCGGCACGCGCACCGTGACCGAGGGATGGGTCTTGCCGCCCGCTTGCGCGCGCGCCGCGAAAGGCAGTCCGAACAGGGCCAGGCCGGCAGCGCCGGAGGCGATCAGGTCACGCCGAGAAATTTGCTTGTGCATGGCAACGCTCCAGGAAGATGAGAGAAAAAAACAGGGAAAAAGTGGACCCGTGCGTGGTGGCCGCAGCACACCGCGCATGCGTCCGGCGGATCAATGGAATCGCAGCTTCTGGCCAATGCCCAGGCGAGCGGCCTTCTCCAGCATGGCGTGACCCAATGCGATGTCGCTCAGCGACAGGCCGCGGTGCCAGAACAGGATGGTCTCGTCGTCGCGCTCGCGGCCGGGCTTGAGCCCGGCGACGATCTGGCCGAGTTCGGCGTGCAGCGTCTGCTCCGACAACTTGCCGGCGTTGACGTGCGCGCGCAGCGAGCCGAACGGGCCACCCTTGCACTGGCCCCAGTCGTCGACGACCATCTTGGACATGATGTCGGTCAGGCTGAGCTCGACGGCGCTCATCGTGCCGTAGGGCACGACGAAGGCGCCGGGCTTGATCCATTCGGTCTTGAGCATGGGCTCGGGCTCGCGCAGCCGGGTCGCCTCGACGACGATGTCGGCGCCCTCCACCGTGTCCTTCCAGTTGTCGCAGACCCGCACCGGCTTGCCCAGGTCCTTCGACAGGCGCGCGCCGAAGGCGTCGCGGCTTTCGGGGCGCGCCGAATGCACGCGGATCTCGTCGAAGTCGAACAACTTGTCGAGCAGGCGCACATTCCAGTACGCAGTGCCGCGCGCGCCTACATGGCCCAGGATCTTCGAGTTCTTGCGTGCCAGGTGCTTGGCGCCCAGCGCCGTGATCGCGCCGGTGCGCATGTCGGTGATCGCGGTCGCGTTGACGATGGCGATCGGCACGCCGGTGCGCGGATCGAACAGGTTGAGCATGCCCAGCTCGGACGGCAGGCCCAGCTTGTAGTTGTCGACGAAGTCGCCCACGACCTTCACGCCGGCCAGGTCCATCGGCGCACCGATGGCACCGCGCAACACATTGAAATGGCCGTCGACGCCGGCCTTGGGCGCCAGATGCACGCGCGGCTCGATGACGCAGCTGCCGCGGCCTTGCGCAGCCAGGCTGGATTCGATCGCCTGCAGCGTCTCGTCGTCGGTGAGTGCCAGTTCGGCGATGTCCACGCCATTGAGATAGGTCAGGTAGCTGGGTTCCATGGTGTTGTTTGTCGTGTGAGTGAAGGAATCGGTGAACAAGAAGAAAGCCGCGATCAGAGCGCGCGCAAGGCATGGCCGGCCATCGCCGGGCGCAAGGCATCACGCAGCCGCTGCGCCAGGTCACGGCCGAACAGCGCCGCCTGCACCCGCATCGCGTCCGGGCCGCTGGGACGGTCCGCCTGCAGCATGGGCACGGCCGCGCGAACCGCGTCGAACACCGCCTGCGTGCCCCGACCCAGCCGCGCCCCGCCACGCAGGTCCACGGCCTGGGCCGCGACCAGGGCCTCGATCGCGACCAGGGACCGCATGAGTTCGAGTTGCTCGTGCAACTTGCGCACGCACAACATCGCATGGGTGGCATGGTCCTCGACCGTCTCGGAGACCACCAGCGCGTCCAGGCTGGCCGGCGTGGCCTTGAGCCGGATCTCCGCATGCAGCGCGGCGACGGTCTTTTGCAGGGAATTGAATCCGGTGCTGGCACCGCCAACCGGCGACAGGTATTTCGGCAGGCCGCTGAGATGGGCCGTCTGCAGCTTGATCACGCGTTGCGCGCCGGCCGTTGCCAGCTGCACCAGCGCGATCGCCATGCTGTCGAAGGTCAACGCGATCATCGGCGGATGGAAGTTGGGTGACGACAACATCTGCTGCTCGGCGGCGAACACCAGCGGGTTGTCGGACGTGCCGTTGATCTCGGTGTCGACGGCCTCGCACAGATGGGCGAAAGCGGCGTGGCCAGCGCCGAAGACCTGGGCCATGGTGCGAAACGAGATCGCGTCCTGGATCGAACGCGGCGGCTGTTCGGCCAACACGCTGCCATCGAGCAGGGCGCGAAACAGCGCGGCCGCCGCCGACTGCGCGCCGGCCGGACGTGCCGCCGCGATGCGCGGGTCGAACACGGTGAGGTTGGCGGCATATCCCTCGTCGGCCAGGGCCGCGACGGCCGCGCCCACCAGCAGCAGGTCGGCCAGCTCGCAGGCCGCGACCGCCGCGTAGCCGGTGGTCAATGGACTGGCATTGATCAAGCCCAGGCCATCCTTGGCCTGCAGGGCCACCGGTGCCAGTCCGGCTTCGGCCAGCGCCTGTGCGCCGGTGAGCCGCCGACCCTGGTACCAGGCTTCGCCCTGGCCGATCACCGGCGCGACCATGTGGGCACACAGGCCGAGATCGCCGGCGCTGATCGAGCCGCGCGAGGGCACGAGCGGCGTGATGCCGCGGTCGAGCAGGTCCATGACGCCTTGCGCCGCCAGCGGGCTGACACCGGTGCCGCCACGCGCAAAACCGATCACGCGCACCAGCAGCGCCGCGCGCACGACATCCATGGGCAGCGGTTCACCCATGCCGATCATGCGGCCCAGGATGATCTGCTGCTGGTAGGCGACGACCTCGTCCGCGTCCAGCCGGTACCCCAGGTTGCCGCCCAGGCCGGTGTTGAGCCCGTAGACCGGCGCGCCGTCCGCGATGTGTTGCTGCACGATCGCGCGATCGGCCTGCAGGCGCTGCAGCGCCGCCGGCGCATAGGCAAAACGATCCGCGCCGCGCACCATCGCCACCAGCGCGTCGTGGCGGATGAAGGCGGAATCGATGATGTATTGCGGCATGGCGGCGTGGATCTCGGCGGCGTTGTGTGCGGTTGCGTGGGTCGTGCAAGGACCGTGCGCCGAAGATTAGTGGCAGCACCATGACAAGTAAAATTCAGAATTCTTAGGGCTTCATATTGGAAAAGCTCATGCACCAACATGGTTGGCCTGGCGCAGGCGCTTTCGGCCGGCGCGGATGAATTTCTCGCTGCGCCAGATCCGGTATTTCCTGGCCACCGCGCAACTCGGACAGGTGTCGCGGGCGGCCGAACAGCTGCATGTCTCGCAGTCGGCGGTCACGCTGTCGATCCGCGACCTCGAACGCGACCTGGGTTATGCACTGTTCCGGCGCGAGTCCCATGGCATGGAGTTGACCGACGACGGCCGCCAGTTCATGTCCCATGCGCTGGAGATCGAGCGCGCGATCGAGAAGGTCGGCAACATCGCGCGCAGCGATGAATTTGCTGGCGACATCACGCTGGCGGCCAGCAGCACGGTGGTCGGGTATTTCCTGCCCGAACACATCCA
This sequence comes from Comamonadaceae bacterium G21597-S1, assembly GCA_027214345.1. Classification (GTDB taxonomy): domain Bacteria; phylum Pseudomonadota; class Gammaproteobacteria; order Burkholderiales; family Burkholderiaceae_C; genus CAISIP01. The sequence continues at coordinate 80,021 of JAPWHR010000017.1, read as the reverse complement.
CCGCCTGTCCGAACTGCATCCCCGCCTGCGGATCTCGCTTCTCGAGCGCGATCGCCCCCAGATCATGGCTGGATTGCTGGCAGGCGAATTCCCGTTGGCGCTATTGGTGACTTCGAACGTGCAGGACCCGGGCATCCGCACCCAGACCCTGTTCGACTCGCGCCGGCGCCTATGGGTCGCGGCGGGGCATCCGCTGCTGCAGCAGCAGGAGGTGCATCTGGCCGATGTCGTCGACGAGCCACTGATGTTGCTGACCGTCGACGAGGCGGCCGACGCGGCGGCCCGTTACTGGGGCAAACACGGGCTCGAACCCAACATCCGGCTGCGCTCGACCTCGATCGAGGCGATTCGCAGCATGGTCGCCAACGGCCAGGGCGTGGCGATTGCATCGGACATGCAATACCGGCCTTGGTCGCTCGAAGGCAAACGCGTCGAAACCGTCATGCTGGCCGACACCATCCAGCCGCTGTCCATCGGCATGGCCTGGCCCGTCGACCGGCCGGTGGCGCCTGCGACCCAGTTGGTACTGGACTACTTCCGCAAGCGTTATCTCGATCCGCCACTACGGCACAAGAGCACGCGGCGTTGACACGGGCCGGGATGCGGGCTGCGCGCAAGAGCGGCTCGCGCGGCCCGTGTCGGCATCAGGCCACGCCGTGGGCCTTGAACCAGGCCAGCATCTCCTGCCATCCGGCCTCGGCTGCGTCCTTGCGGTAGCTCGGACGGTAGTCCGCATGGAAGGCATGCGGCGCGCCCGGGTAGAGCACGAAGCGGCTGGCCTGCGCGTTCTTGTTGCCCGACTTGAGCACCTCCTGGAGCCGCGCGACCTCGGCCACCGGAATGCCGGTGTCGGCGCCGCCGTACAGGCCCAGCACCGGCGCTTTCAGATTGGCAGCCACGTCGTGCGGCGTCTGCGGCATCGTGCCCGGCACCGGGTTCAGGCCGCCGTACCAGGAGACGCCGGCCCGGATCTTGTTGCTGTGCGCCGCATACATCCAGACCGAACGACCGCCCCGGCACATGCCGGTGATGCCGATCCGGCGCGCATTCGCCTTAGGCTGCTTTTCGATGAAGGCCACCAGCGCATCGAGATCGGCCAGCATCACCGGGTCGGCCAGCTTGTTGGCCTCGGCCACGACGGCGCGGATCTCGGTCATCTTGCTCAGGTCGCCGAAGCGGAAGAACGGATCCAGCGAAACGCCGACATAACCGAGTCTGGCCAGGCGGCGGCAGATGTCCTTCTGGTATTCATGCAGGCCGAAGATCTCGGGCACGACGATGACGACCGGGTATTTGCCCGGCTTCGCGGGGGCGGCCATGTAGATCGGCATGTTGCCACCGTTCACCGGCACCGTCATGTCGCCCGCTTCCAGGCCGTCAGCGGGGGTGCGAATCACCGACTGGGCATTGACCGGCCCGGCAGCCAGCGCGAAACCGACGGCGGTCGTGGCGGCGGCCATGAAGCCGCGGCGGCTCGATTGCACGGGCGGCAGCAGGCTCTCGAGATGGGGATCGGCAAAGGTCACGGGATCTTTCAGCATGGTCAACTCCGGATGAGGGTGAAGGAAACGGGAGGGATGGACGGTGGGCTGCCAGCGCCCGGCGGGCGCCGCCAGATGCCGCAAACACGAGGTGGACACAATTTATACCGGATAGTTCACACTTTCGCCACGACGGCGCCGACTGCTTACACTGACCGTCGACCGTTGAAAGGAAAGCCCATGTCCACCCTGTCCACCAGCACCCATGTTTTCCACCGCCACCTGCATGTCCAGCCGCCGGTTGCGACCAGCGGACAGGGCCTGTACCTGACCGACACCGACGGCCGCAGCTACATCGACGCATCCGGCGGTGCGGCCGTGTCCTGCCTCGGGCACGGCCACCCGGACGTGATCGCCGCCATGCATGCGCAGATCGACAAGCTGGCCTATGCCCACACCAGCTTTTTCACCACCCAGGTCGCCGAGGAGCTGGCCAACCACCTGATCGCCGGTGCACCCGAAGGCATGAGCCATGTCTATTTCGTCAGCGGCGGCTCGGAGGCCATGGAAACGGCCATGAAGATGGCACGCCAGTATTTCGTCGAGATCGGCCAGCCCCAGCGGCGCCACTTCATCGCGCGGCGCCAGAGTTACCACGGCAATACGCTGGGTGCGCTGGCCGTGGGCGGCAATCAATGGCGGCGCGAGCCGTTCGCACCGATCCTGATCCCGGCCACCCATGTATCTCCCTGTTATCCCTACCGCGAACAGAAGGCCGAAGAAACGCCCGAACAATACGGGGCGCGCCTGGCACGCGAGCTCGACGAGACGATCCAGAAACTCGGGCCGGACCAGGTCATCGCCTTCGTAGCCGAGACCATTGGCGGCGCCACCGCCGGCGTGCTGGTCCCGGTACCGGGTTATTTCCAGGCGGTGCGCGAGGTCTGCGACCGCCATGGCGTGTTGCTGATCCTGGACGAAGTGATGTGCGGCATGGGCCGCTCCGGCACGCTGCATGCGTGCGAGCAGGAAGGCGTGGTACCCGACCTGCTGGCCATCGCCAAGGGCCTGGGCGGCGGCTACCAGCCGATCGGCGCGGTGCTGGCGCAGAACCACATGGTGCAGGCCATATCCAAGGGCAGCGGCTTTTTCCAGCACGGACACACCTACCTCGGACACGCCGTGGCCTGCGCCGCAGCCCTGGCAGTACAACGCGTGATCGAACGCGACGGCTTGCTGGCCCGGGTGCGCCAGAACAGCGTCGTGCTCGAGGCCCTGTTGCGCAAGGCCTTCGGCGACCACCCGCATGTCGGCGACATCCGCGGGCGCGGCTTCTTCTGGGGTGTCGAACTGGTGCAGAATCGGGACGGCAAGAAACCATTCGACCCGAAGAAAAAGCTCCACGCGCAGGTCAAGAAGCAAGGGTTTTCCCGAGGTTTGATGGTTTACCCGATGGGCGGAACGGTGGACGGCTGGTATGGTGACCACGTATTGCTGGCACCCCCTTTCATTGCCAGCGAGGCGGATCTGTCACTGATCGTCGAACGACTGTCCGCCGCAGTGGATGCGGCAGTCGCCGCCGTCTGACGCACGTCGACGCGGCTTGCCGTGCAGGAATGCACCAACCATTTTTTCAGGAGAGGAACCCCACCATGTCCAACAAGCCCCTACTCAAGACCCTGGCCATTGCCGCCGCATTCGCGGGCGCATTGGCCAGTACGCCGGCCGTGGCGCAACAGAAATTCGTCACCATCGGAACCGGTGGCGTGACCGGTGTCTATTACGCCGCCGGCGGCGCCATCTGCCGCCTGATGAACAAGGACCGCGCCAAGCACGGCATCCGCTGTTCGGTCGAATCCACCGGCGGCTCGGTGTTCAACATCAACACCATCAAGGCCGGCGAACTCGACTTCGGCGTGGCCCAGTCCGACTGGCAATACCATGCCTCCAAGGGCACGGCCGTGTTCGAGAAAGATGGCCCGTTCAAGGAACTCCGCGCAGTGTTCTCGGTGCACCCGGAGCCGTTCACGGTGCTGGCGCGCAAGGAAGCCAACATCACCAAGTTCGAGGATTTCAAAGGCAAGCGTTTCAACGTCGGCAACCCCGGTTCTGGCACGCGCGCCTCGATGGAGGCACTGCTCTCCACCATGGGCTGGAAAATGAGCGACTTCGCGCTGGCCTCGGAGCTCAAGGCGGACGAACACGGCGCCGCCTTGTGCGACAACAAGATCGATGGCTTCTTCTACGGTGTCGGCCATCCGGCTGCCAATATCCAGGATCCGGTCACCACCTGCGGCGCCAAGCTGGTTCCCTTGACCGGCCCAGCGGTCGACAAGATCGTCGCGGGAGCTCCGTATTACGCCAAGGTCAATATCCCGGGCGGCATGTATGCCGGCAACCCGAACCCGACGCCGACCTATGGCGTGCTGGCGACCTTCGTCTCGTCGACCAAGACACCGGATGCCGTCGTCTATGAGCTGGTCAAGGCCGTGTTCGAGAACTTCGACGACTTCAAGAAGCTGCACCCGGCGTTTGCCAATCTCGATCCGAAAGACATGATCAAGAACGGCAACTCCGCACCGCTGCATCCGGGCGCCGTCAAGTACTACAAGGAAAAAGGCTGGATGTAAACCGGAAGGTCGACCTCGCCCCGGCCCGCCGGGGCACGGGGCCTGTTCGTCCGGCTGGAACCAGCGCCGGGCGGGCAGGCCCTTCTTGATGGCACGCCACGCACACAAAAATTCCATTCACGATTCGGGGGACGCCCATGGCATCGACACAACCCAACGCGACAACAGCCGGCGAGGACATCGACGTCAATAAGTTGATGGCCGAGACCGACACGGGCGGCCGCAATCCCGGGCCGGCCATTCGCAAGCTGATGCTCGGCGTCGCGCTGGCCTGGAGCCTGTTCCAGCTGTGGATCGCCTCGCCGCTGCCGTTCATCGTCAATTTCGGCGTGTTCAACGACACCCAGTCGCGCTCCATCCACCTGGCGTTCGCGGTGTTCCTGGCCTACCTGGCCTACCCGGCCTTCGCCGGATCGCGGCGCGACCAGGTGCCGGTGCTGGACTGGGTGTTCGCCCTGGTCGGCGCCTTTTGCGCGTCCTACCTGTTCTTCTTCTACCGTGAACTGGCCACGCGCCCCGGCCAGCCGATCACGCAGGACCTGGTCGTGGCCGTGGTCGGCATCGTGTTGCTGCTCGAGGCCACGCGCCGCGCGCTGGGCTTGCCGATGGTCATCGTCGCCGTCGTGTTCCTGGGCTACACCTTCGGCGGCCCCTACATGCCGGACCTGATCGCGCACAAGGGCGCGTCGATCTCGCGCGCCATGTCGCACCAGTGGCTGACCACCGAAGGCGTGTTCGGCGTCGCGCTCGGCGTGTCCAGCGGCTTCATCTTCCTGTTCGTGCTGTTCGGCTCGCTGCTCGACCGGGCCGGCGCCGGCAACTACTTCATCAAGAGCGCGTTCGCGCTGCTCGGCCACATGCGGGGCGGCCCGGCCAAGGCGGCCGTCGTCTCTTCGGCTGCCACCGGCATCATCTCGGGTTCGTCGATCGCCAACGTCGTGACCACCGGCACCTTCACGATCCCGCTGATGAAGCGGGTCGGCTACCGGCCCGACCAGGCCGGCGCGGTCGAGGTCTCGAGTTCGGTCAACGGCCAGATCATGCCCCCGGTCATGGGCGCGGCGGCCTTCCTGATGGTCGAATATGTCGGCATCACCTATACCCAGGTGATCAAGCACGCGTTCCTGCCGGCCATCATCTCGTACATCGCGCTGTTCTACATCGTGCACCTGGAGGCGCTCAAGGCCAACCTGCAGGGTTTGCCGCGGCGCGGCAATGCCACAGCCGGCCAGCGCCTGGTGTCGTTCGGCATGACGGTGGCCGGCTTCATCGTGCTCGCCGGCATCGTGTATTACGGCATCGGCTGGATCAAGGGCGTGGCGGGTGACGCCGCGATCTACATCATCGGCATCGGCGTGCTGGCGTCCTACCTGACCCTGCTGTGGATCGGTTCACGCCAGCCGGAACTCGAACTCGACGACCCCAACGCGCCCGTGTTCGAACTGCCCGAGACCGCCCCCACGCTCAAGTCCGGGCTGCATTACCTGCTGTCGGTCGTGGTGCTGATCTGGTGCCTGATGGTCGAACAGATGTCGCCGGCACTCTCCGCGTTCTGGGCCACGGCCTTCATGATCTTCGTCATGGTGACGCAGCGCCCGATCATGGCGCTGCTGCGCGGACGCGGCAACATCGGCCATGCCCTTTCGGTGGGTTTCGCGGACCTGATCGCCGGCCTGGAATCGGGCGCCCGCAACATGATCGGCATCGGCGTGGCCACGGCGGCGGCCGGCATCATCGTCGGCACGGTGTCGCTGACCGGCATCGGCCTGGTCATGACCGAGGTCATCGAACTGCTCTCGGGCGGCAACCTGATGGTGATGCTGCTGCTGGTCGCCTTCATCAGCCTGATTCTGGGCATGGGCCTACCGACGACGGCGAACTACATCGTGGTGTCGACGCTGATGGCGCCGGTGGTGGTCGAACTGGGCGCGCAGAGCGGCCTGCTGGTGCCGCTGATCGCGGTGCACCTGTTCGTGTTCTATTTCGGCCTGATGGCCGACGTGACACCGCCGGTCGGGCTGGCGTCCTTCGCGGCGGCGGCGATCGCGCGCACCGACCCGATCAAGACCGGCGTGACCGCATTCTTCTACAGCATGCGCACCGCCATCCTGCCCTTCCTGTTCATCTTCAACACCCAGTTGCTGATGATCGGCATCGACAGCACCTGGCACCTGGTGCTGACCGTGGCCAGCGCCACCGTCGCGATGCTGGTGTTCGCGGCAGCCACGCAAGGTTATTTCATGGTCCGCTCGCGCTGGTACGAATCGATCGTGTTGCTGCTGGTCACCTTCACGCTGTTCCGGCCCGGCTTCTGGTGGGACATGGTCTACCCGCCGTTCGAACGGCACCCGGCGAACGAACTCACGGAACTGATCGCCAAGGCGCCGGCCGATGCGCGCCAGCGCATCTGGATCGAAGGCATCAACCTCGACGGCAAGGAGATCAAGAAGGGCGTGCTGCTGCCGCTCGGAGCCGAAGGCAGCGCATCCGAACGTCTCAAGCGGGTCGGCCTGCAGTTGATGCCGCTCGGCGACAAGATGCAGGTGGCGGTGGTGCAGTTCGGCTCCACGGCCGAGAAACTCGGCATCGAGCAGGGTTTCGACATCACCCAGGTCGAGGTGGCCGCGGACCGGCCGGACAAGGAGTGGATGTTCGTGCCCGCCTTGGGCGTGCTGGGCCTGATCGTGATGATGCAACGGGCGCGCCGCCGCCGGGAGCCACCGGCACCGGTCGCCAGGCCGGCATGAAACCGGGGAACCGTTGGCACGTTGCCAACAGGACGCAGCCATGACGCGGATCGCACTCATCCATGCGCTGGCGCATTCGGTGGCGCCGATCAACGATGCGATGGCGCGCGAGTGGCCGCAGGCCATGCGCATGAACCTGCTCGACGACAGCCTGTCCGCGGACCTGGCCGCCAGCTCCGCCGGACTGGACGCGTCCATGCACGAACGATTCGCACGGCTGGCGCAATACGCGGTCGACTGCCACAGCGACGGCATCCTGTTCACCTGCTCGGCCTTCGGGCCCTGCATCGACGCCGTGGCGACGCGGCACGCCCCGCTGCCGGTGCTCAAGCCCAACGAAGCCATGGTGGCCCAGGCCGCCAGCCTGGGCGTGCGTATCGGCCTGGTCGCCAGTTTTGCTCCGACGCTCGACAGCATGCCGGCCGAATTTCCCGCCGGCGCGGAACTGGAATCCGAACTGGTCGCCGACGCAATGGCAGCGCTCAATGCCGGCGACACCGCACGCCATGATGCCCTCGTCGTCTCGGCGGCCGAACGGCTGGTGAACAAGGGTTGCGCGGTGATCGCGCTGGCCCAGTTCAGCATGGCACGGGCCCGCAAGCCTGTGGCCGAACGCACCGGCCTGCCCGTGCTCACGACGGTGGACAGTGCGGTCAGCGAAATGCGGCGGCGCCTGGGCGCCGGCTAGGCCTGCCGCGCCGCGCCGCGCACGCCATGGCTACCACACGCCGTCACATCCCTTCCCCCGCAGGTCCAGCCGCGATGACAGCCGCCGACCGGCGGCGCGTCGTGTCTTGGCCCTTGAACCACATCGTCACCACGGACGGCAACCGGGAGTCGAGCTGGTGCTATCCGCAGGCCGCCCCTATTGCCGGCGAACCGGCACCATCAGATGCCATGACCGACCACGGATTCAGACCGGCGCAATGTGTTCACCGCGTGCCGGGTAGTCTTTCGCAACGGCAAAATCCACCGCCGCCAGCAGATCCTGGAATTGCGGCCGCGCAAACGGCATCGTCTGTACGGCGCCGTAATACAGGGTGCCGTCGGGCCGCACCAGGAACACGCCCGGCTCGGCGAACAGTTCAGGCTCCTCGATGCCGATCGATGTCTTGCCGCGGCCGGCACTGATGTACAAGCCCCACTGGCGCGCGCTGCGCAGCCCCAGGCCATAGGCGAACAACACACCGTTGGCCTTGACCTTGTCCACCATCTGGCGTGCCCGGTCTTCGTCGTCGCTACTGATCGCCACCAGTTGCACGCCCCGCTGGCCGAACTCCCCGGACAGGCGCTCGAGCTCGATCAGGTACTTGGCGCAGATCGGGCAATGCAGGCCGCGGTAGAACACCAGCAGGTCGAAGGCCTTGCCCGGGTTGGCGCCCAGGACGAAGCGACCTCCGCGGGTCAATGGCAGGTTCAGCGCCGGCACGGGGTAGCGCGGCAACAGGGAAACATGGTGCATGTCGAAATCCTTCGGTTCGAAGCGCCGTCCAGCTGCGGCGCGCCGCGGGCATTGTGCCGCCCATCGGCGAAGGCCGCCCGAGCGGCGCGGCTTGACCTTGCCGCGCCAGGACTCGTGGCGACAGGCGGCAGGCGGTACCGGCACACATGGCCCCGGGGCCGGACCGCTTCCTACGGACGGGAACCGCCGGCCGCTGCGGCCACCGCGGCGGCGGCGCTGCGCAGCGAACTGCCACGGGCACGATGCCACGCGATCGCCGCGATAAGCAGCGACACCAGGGCCAGCATGGCAGCAACGCCGAAAGTCAGCCGCATGCCGAACGCCACCGCACCGCTGTGCAACAGCGGGGTTGCCGTCGCCACACCGAAGCTGTAGACCGCCCCCATCACCGAGGCGCCGGTGATCAGGCCCAGGTTGCGCGACAGGTTGAGCAGGCCGGATACGACGCCGCGGTGTTCGGCCCCGACCCGCCCCATGACGGTCGTGTTGTTGGCGGTCTGGAACGCCGCATACCCCGACGTGATGACCATCAGCGGCACGACATAACCGGCGACGCCCAACGCCTGCGGCGCCAGCACCATGAGCACGGCACCGGCGGCCATCGCGGCGAGCCCGGCCACCGTCACGCGGTGCGAACCCAGCCGGTCCACCAGGCGTCCGGCCGGCACACCGGTCAGGGCCGCCGCCAGCGGACCGCACGACATGGCCAGCCCGAGGCGCACCGCGTCCAGCGCCAGCGCTTGCGACAAGTAGAACGGCCCGACCACCATCGTGGCCATGACCACGGTCGTGACCAGGGCGCTCATCGCGAAACCCGCAGCCAGCGCCGGGTCGCGGAAATGCGCCAGCGGCACCAGCGGCGCGGCGACCCGCGCCTGCGTGCGCACGAACCACCAGCCACCAACCGCCGCTGCCAGCAGCAGGCCCAGATTGAGCGGCCCGAAGCGGCCGCCTGCCGTCATCGCCAACGCATAGGCGGCCAGCGCCAGCGCCAACAACACGGTGCCCAGCGGATCGAAACCGGCATTGCGGCTGCGCGCACCCACCGGGTCCGCGGGCAGGAAACGCCGCGCCAGCACGATAGCCAGCAGGCCCAGCGGCAGGTTGACCAGAAACAGCGCCGGCCAGCCCCAGCCGGCGATCAGCAGGCCGCCAAGCGACGGGCCCATGGCGGTGCCGACGGCGGACATGGTTCCGAGCAGGCCCATGGCGCTGCCGGTGCGGGCCTTGGGCACGGCGTCCCCGACGAAGGCCATGGTCAGCGCCATCATCACGGCCGCGCCGACCCCCTGCACGGCACGCGCCGCGACCAGCCAGGCCAGCGACGGCGCGATCGCGCACAACACCGACGCGACCGAGAACACGCCGATGCCGGCGAGCAGCAGACGGCGCCGCCCGAACAGGTCGCCCAGGCGCCCCACGCTGACGATGACCGTGGTGATGGCCAGCAGATAGGCCAGCACCACCCACTGCACCTGGGCGAACGGTGCGCCGAACGCCTGTGCCAGCGAGGGCAGGCCGACGTTGGCGATGCTGGTGCCCAGCGCCGACAACAACATGGACAGGGACAGGCTGGCGATGGCCCAGCGGGCCCGGGTGGGCAAGGCTGCGGGCGCTTGTGCGCCGGCTGCCGGGGATGGTTTGTTTTGCGATGGCACGATGGACTCCGTTGGCAAATGCTCCCGGGGTGGGAGCGTGGTCCAACGATAGGGGCCGCGGCGCTGTTGCGGAAGACGCACGGCGTGCATGTCATCCGTGCACGCGACGCCACATCGGACCCGCGCGGTGGTATGTTCCGCGCATGGCACGGCCCGACCTCAACCTGTTGTTCACGCTCGACGCCGTGCTGGCCGAAGGCAGCGTCGCGGCTGCGGCGCGGCGCCTGCGCCTGAGCCCCTCGGCGATGAGCCGTGCGCTGGCGCGCCTGCGCGAGGTCACCGGCGACCCGCTGCTGGTGCGCGCCGGACGCGACATGGTCGCCACGCCGCGCGCACTGGCGCTGCGCGAGCAGGTCCGCCAGCTGGTGCAGGACGGCGAGGCGGCGCTGCGCCCGGCCGAGAAACCCCGGCTCGACCAGCTGCAGCGTAGTTTCACGATCCGCGCCAGCGAAGGTTTCGTCGAGAACTTCGGTCCCGCGCTGCTCGCGCGTGTCGGCGCGCAGGCACCGGGCGTGCGGCTGCGTTTCGTGCAGAAGATCGACAAGGACAGCAGGCCGCTGCGCGAGGGCCTGGTGGACATGGAGACCGGCGTGATCGGCGAAGGCATGGGCCCGGAGGTCCGGGTCCAGGCCTTGTTCCGGGACCGCTTCATCGGCGCCGTGCGGCCCGAACACGCCCTGGCCCGCGGCCCGATCGACGCCGCGCGTTATGCCGGCGGGCGGCACGTGCTGGTGTCGCGCCGCAACCGCGACACCGGCCCGGTCGACGACGCCCTGGCACCGCTGGGCCTGCAGCGCGACATCGTCGCCATCGTCGGCGGATTCGCCGCCGCGCTGGCGCTGGCCCGCGCCAGCGACCTCGTCGCCACCGTGCCGGAGCGCCACACCAGCACCATGCGCGCAGGCATGTTCTGCTTCGCGCTGCCGTTCGCGGTGCCGGCGATCCCGGTCTCGCTGATGTGGCACCCACGGCTGCAGGCCGACCCGGCGCACCAGTGGTTGCGCGAGACGATGCGCGCGGTGTGCGCGCTGGCGGACCAGTCCTAGCGGCTTCGACCCGTCCTGCGCCGGCGCGCGAGCGACGTCATCAAGCCAAGGCCAGCCAGCAGCAGCGCCCATTGGCCGGGTTCCGGCACCGGAGTGATCGCGCCGGGTGGCCCGCCCGTGGCCGCCTCGGGCGACAGGCTGCCGGCGCCGAACCCGGCGAGCGCCGGCGCCAGCTGGGCCATCATCGGCGTACCCTTGGTCAGGTCGTAACCGAAGCTGCTGGCATCACCACGGGTGCCGTCGGGATTGACCTCCCACACCGTCTGGGAGAACTTGCCAAACGACAGGGATTCGCTGTACGCCACCGGACCGCCGCCACCCGTGCTGATCGACAGGCCGCTCAGGTAGACGTCCTGCAGGTACATCTGCATGAAGGTGACCGGCCCGGCCGAGCCGGCCATGACGTATTCGAGCGTCACGTCAGGGATGATCCTGCCCTGGGCCAGGACGGAGAATATGACCGGCAAGGCTGCGCCAGCCGTGCCGGTCACGGTCAGCTCGCTGAAACTCGGTGCGCTGGCCTCGGTCCTGCTCCCGGTGACGCTGATGCCGCGGCCGGCACCCGCCTGGGCCGAATCGAGTGCGAACCAGTTTTCGTAGCCGACAGCCGTCGCGCCGCCGGCGATGGCCGACGCGCCGCTGCCCATCCGCATGTAGATGCCGGACGCCGACGTGGACGCGCCGCCGCCGACTGTATGTGACGGCGCCAGGCTGGTTGGTCCCGACACGGTGTTCTTGGCCAGGTCCAGCGTCGTCGATATCGCGCTGCCGGTGCCGCCCAGGCCCTTAGGATCCCAGGTCATCGTGATGGCGCTGTAGGCCAGCGAGCCCGACACGGAGTCGTTGGCGAAACTCAGCCCGTCGACGGCCGAACCGGTGGTCGACAGCGACAGGAAGGGGGCACTCCTAGTTGACGATGGCGACACGACATCGAACTGCGCCGAACCACCCGGGGCTGCGACCAGGCGCTGCAACAACTGCGGGTAGGTGCTGTCCAGGGACTGCGACCACACGATGCTGCTGGCCGAAGGATTGCTGACGACTCCGCCGGCGTTCCGGTCGATGCCGACCCCCACGCCCCACTGCAGGCTGTTGATGTCGAGCCAGCCCTTGTGGGTTTCGTCGGTCGACAGGCCCTTGACCGGCGGCAGGTTCAGGAACAGGCCGGAATCCGCTGCGGCCGGCAGCGCCAGCAACGCCGAAACGAGGACCACCACGACAGGAACGGCGCGCGAATTTGACATACAGGACTCCTGGTTGGACATGACGTCGGCTGCAATGCACGATGCAAAGGCCACAGCAGGCAACAGCCGATGACCATTGGCGTATGACCCTCGCGGGCCACGCACCAGCCGCCGGGTTTCAAGTGGCAAGGTCGTGCGTCGGGGCTGCGCCACCAAGTATGCGCGGACCATTCCGGACGCCGCCCCCCCTGCCTGGGGGGTAGGCAGACGCGACGACCCGTTGCCTGTTCACGCGCCGCGCCAGCGCGGCGGGCGTTTCTGCGCGAACGCCAACGGGCCCTCCCGGGCATCGTCGGACACCAGCATCGCCGCATAAGCCGGCAGGCCGCCGCCGCGCAGCGTCCGGAACGCCTGCGCCACCGGCTCGGCCTCGGTGGCCCGCAACACCTGCTTGAGCGCGGCAATCGGCAGCGGTGCGGCCGCGACGATCTGCGCCGCCAGCGCCTGCGCCGCGGCCATCAGTTCGCCCGGTGGCACGACCCGGTTGACCAGTCCCCATTGCGCGGCCTCGGCGGCGCCCATGCGCCGGCCGGTCATCAGCAGCTCGTTGGCGATGGCCCGCGGCAGGCGGCGCGGCAGCCGCACCACGCCGCCCGAGTCGGCCAGCATGCCCAGCTTCACCTCGGGCAAGGCGAACTCGGCGGTGTCGGCGGCAACGATCAGGTCGGCCGCCAGCGCCAGCTCGAAACCGCCGCCCATCGCCAGGCCGTTGACCGCGGCGATCACCGGCTTGTCCAGATCGAAGAACTCGGTCAGCCCGGCAAACCCGCCGGGGCTGTGCACCACGTCGATCGCCTCGCCGGCGGCGGCGGCGTGCAGGTCCCAGCCGGCCGAGAAAAAGCGCCCGGTTCCGGTGACGATGGCCACGCGCAGCGCGGGGTCGTCCTGCAGCCGCCGGAACGCCGCGTACATCAGGCCGCTGGTGGCCACGTCGATCGCATTGGCCTTGGGGCGATCCAGCGTGATCGTCAACACGCCGTCGGCGGCCTGGGTATGTACGGCTTCGGTCATGGGGCTCCTTGTTGCTCGGCGGGCGGGTGCCGGCCCTGCGGCCCGGCGATCGGGTCGTCCGCGCTGCCGGCCAGCCGGACGAAGGCATCGACCGCCACCACGCCCTGGCCTTGCGGCAACACCAGCACCGGGTTGACATCCAGCTCCAGCAGGCGTCCGGCCTGGGCCTGTCCGTAGGCCAGTATCGCCTGCACCGCGTCGAGCAAGGCCTCCACGTCACCGGCCGGCCGGCCGCGGTAACCCGCCAGCAGCGGCCAGCAACGCAGCGTGGCCAGCGCGCCGCAGATGTCGGCGCGCGACGCGGGCAACAGCAGCGTCTGCGCATCCTGCAGCAACTCGACCAGCACGCCGCCGGCACCCAGCGTCAGCGCCAGGCCGAACTGCGCATCGCGGCGCAGGCCGACGATGATCTCCGCCACCGCGCCCTGCGCCATGCGCTCGACCAGGAACTGCCCGGACAGGGCCGCCATCGCCTGCACTGCGGCGTCGACCTCGGCCGCGCTGCGCAGGTTCAACCGCACCGCGCCGGCCTCGGTCTTGTGCACCAGCGTGCGCGACACCGCCTTGACGACGACCGGGAACCCGAGATCGCTCGCCGCCTGCGCCGCCTGGCTGGCCGGCACCCGCATGCCGCGCGCCGTCGCCAGGCCCCAGGCGGCCAGCGCCTGCTTGGCCTGGACCTCGTCCAGGTCGTGGAAAGGCACACCAGCAGCCTGCGGCATTCCGGCGGCTGCCGGCACCGGCCGGGCGTCCTGCGCCGCGAGAACGGTCGAGACCGCCTGCACGGCATGTGCCGGTTGTGCCGCCTGCATCGGCTGCACCGGCTGCACCGGCTGCAGCTGCGCCAGGCGCGCGTGCGCGGCGCCGATGCCGGCCGCATGGCCGATCGCGTCCAGGCACTCGGCCAGGCCCTGCATCGGCGCGATGCCGCGCTCGAGCAGCTGGCGCGCGACGCCGTCGGGCAAACCTTCGGGCATCGAGGCGACGACGGCGCAGCTGGCGCCGGTGACCGCGTGTGCTGCGACAAACGCGTCGACCGTGGTCTGCCAGGCACCCGAGACGCAACGGTCGGCACGCGGGAAGTCCAGCACCAGCAGGTGCATGTCGAAGCGGCACTGCAGCAGCGCGGCGAAACACGCGGTCTGCGCCGCCAGGTCGCCCCAGATATAGGTGTGGTAGTCGAGCGGATTGGCCAGCGTGACCTTGTCGCCCAGCGCGGCGTGCAGCGCCTGGCGCGCCGGGGCGGGAATGGCCGGCATGTCCAGGTCGCGCGGCTGCGCCAGGTCGGCCACCAGCGAGGCCTCGCCGCCGGAGCAACTCGCCGACACGATGCGCCGGCCCGGCAGAGGGCCGGTCACGTGCAGCAGCTTGAGCGTCTCGATCAGCGCCGCCGGGTCGGGCACCCGGGCGATGCCCAGCCGACGGAACAAGGCGTCGTACAAGGCGTCCGGCCCGGCCAGCGAGCCGGTGTGGCTGACGGTGGTGCTGGCGCCCAGCACCGAGCTGCCGGCCTTGAGCGCGACCAGCGGCACGCCGCGTGCGAGCGCGCGCAGCGCCACCTGCGAGAACGCCGCCACGTCGTCCAGCCCCTCGATGTGCAGGCCGATGGCGCTGATGCGTTCGTCCTGCAACAAGGCGTCGACGATGGCCTCGATGCCCACGCCGGCCTTGTTGCCGACCGTGACCAAACAGGCCAGCGGCAGGTTGCGCCGCTGCATCGTCAGGTTCAGCGCGATGTTGCCGCTTTGCGAGACGATGGCCACGCCGCGCCCGACCCGCTCGCCACCGTGCTGGTCCGGCCACAGGGCCACGCCATCCAGATAGTTCAGCATGCCGTAGCAGTTCGGCCCGACCAGCGCCATCGTGCCGGCCGCGTCGACAAGACGGCGTTGCCACTTGATGCCTTCGCCGCCGACCTCCGCAAAACCCGACGCGTAGCAGATCACGCCGCCGGCGCCGCGCGCGGCCAGTTGCCGCACGATCTCGACCGTGCCTTCACGCGGCACCGCGATGAAGCTGGCGTCCGGCGCTTCGGGCAGCGACGCGACGTCGGGGTAACACGGGAGGCCCTCGACCTCGGCGTGGCGCGGATGCACCGGCCAAACGGCGCCGGCGAAACCCAGCGCCTTGCACTGGCGCACCACCTCGGCCGCCTGTGCGCCGCCGAACACCGCGACATGGCGCGGCGCGAACAGGCGGCGCAATCCGTCAGAAGTCGGCGCCATGGCCACTGTTTTCCACGGCGCTGCGCGCCACCCAAAGTGCAGGAAAGGTCAAGCGGCCGCGGAGCAGGCCAGCCCAGGCCCCCACGGAACTGGCTTTGCCAGGCCGTAGGGGGCGCCCCCCAGTGGGGCTGAGGCCGGCGGCTCCAAGCCTGCCTGCGCAGGCTTGGACCGGCCGAAGGGGCGCCTGCCTCCGGCAGCGCCACGACTCGGCCGGCTTACACGAAGTGAAGCCGGACAGACGGGGGGCGTCTTTCATCTCACGAGCCATGTTCCCGCAACATCGCGCGCGAGATGATGTGGCGCTGGATCTCGCTGGTGCCGTCCCAGATGCGCTCGACCCGCGCATCGCGCCAGAAACGCTCGATCGGCAGCGAAGCCATCAACCCCATGCCGCCGAAGATCTGCAAGGCCTCGTCGGTGATGTGGGCCAGCGCCTCGGACGCGAACAGCTTGGCCATCGCCGCGTCGGTATCGGTCATCGCACCCTGGTCGCATTTCCAGGCGGCGCGCAGCGTCAGCAGCTCGGCCGCCTCGAGTTCGGTCGCCATGTCGGCAAGCTTGAAGCCGGTGCCCTGGAAACGGCCGATCGCCTGGCCGAACTGCTTGCGCGTGGCGGCCCATGCGGTGGCCATGTCCAGCACCCGGTGGCCGCGGCCGACGCTGGTCGCGGCCACGGTGAGCCGCGTGGCGCCCAGCCACTCGCCCATCAGCTCGAAACCCCGCCCCTCCTCGCCCAGGCGCTTGCGCGCCGGCACCCGGCAGTCGGTGAAGAACAGTTCGCACTGGTGGTAACCCCGGTTGGACACGCAGGCCGGGCCGCGGCGCACCTCCAGCCCGGGACTGTCGAGGTCGACCAGGAAACCGGTGATCTTCTTCTTCGGCCCCGCAGTGGTCTGCTCGACATCGGTGGCGGCGAACAACACGACGAAGTCGGCCATGTCGGCGTGGCTGATGAAATGTTTCGTGCCGTTGATCACGTAGTCGTCGCCATCGCGCACCGCGCGTGTCAACATGCCGCGCACGTCGGAGCCGGCCTGCGGCTCGGTCATCGCCAGGCAGTCGTGGCGTTCGCCGCGGATGGTGGGCAGCAGGTATTCCTCGACCTGCTCGCCGGTGCAGCCGCGCAGGATGTTGCTCGGGCGCGCCACCAGCATCTGCAGCGCATAACCGGCGCGCCCGAGCTCGCGCTCCATCAGCGTGACGCCCAGGTTGTCGAGACCGCCGCCGCCGAGTTCTTCGGGCATGTTGGCCGCATACAGGCCGACGGCGATCGCCTTGGCCTGGATCTCGCGCTGCAGCTCGGCTGGCACCGCGTCGAGGCGCTCGACCAGGTCCTCGTGCGGATAGAGTTCGGTCTCGACGAACTGGCGCACGGTGTCGACCAGCATCGTCTGTTCGGTGGTCAATGCGAAATCCATGCGGCTTCCTCGTCGGTGAATGGGGTCGGGTCTTGCACCATGCGGCCAAGCCCGTTGGCGGTTGACCGCCCGGGCCGCAACGGCAACATGTACGGCCTGACCCCATATCGGGCTGGTGTGGCGGTGGTTCTCATCACGCGGTTTTGCGCCGGATGCCGATCGGCTGGCCGACCTGCGCCGGCACCGGCAATGCGGCGTGGGCGGCGCGAATCGCCCGCACCTTGGCCAGCATGTCGGCCGGCATCGGGACCGACCGGCCGGCCGCCATGTCCACATGCACCAGCATCTGCTCGCCGGTGGCCAGCAGCTCACCGCTGCTGCCGTGGAACATCGCGTGGAAGATGTGCAGGCGTTTCTCGTCGTTGTCCAGCAGCTGCAGCGTAACGCGGATCGGTTCGCCTTCGGACACCTCGCGCAGGTTGTGGATCTGCGTCTGCACCGTGTACAAGGAATGGCCGGCCGCGCGGTAGGCCTCGTCGATGCCGATGAATCGGAAAAACGCGTCCGAGTTGTCGCCGAACACCAGCAGGTAACACGACTCGCTCATGTGCCCGTTGTAGTCGACCCATTGGCTGGCCACCGTGGTCTGCAGCAGGCACAGCGGCGCCGGGATGGGTGCGTCGGGGTCCCAGCGGTGGTGGCCCGTGCCTTCGAGTGGCGTCGTCAATCCGTGGGCGGATTGCTGCTTGGTGTCCATGGTGCGGCGGTACTCCCGTCAACCCGGCAAGGCGATCCTGCGCCCGGCGTGTTTCGGCTGTGGCAGGCTCTTGTGTGCGACGGTCAGCATCTGCACCCGGGCCAGCACCGTGGGCGCGAACGGCGCCGCGCGCGGGCCGGCCGTGGTGTCGACGTTGAGCAGCATCTGCTCGTTGGCTGCGAGCAGCGTGTCGTCGTCCGCCCGGTGCATGGCCTGGTAGATCTGCAGCCGTTTAGCGTCGCTGCCCAGCACCTGGGTGCGCACGACGATGGCCGCATCCTGCTTGACCTCCTGCAGGTAGTTGATATGCGCCTCCAGCGTGTAGATCGAGTGGCCGGTGGCCTTGCGCCCGGCTTCGTCCAGGCCGATCATCGCCATCAACGCGTCGGTGGCCTGGCTGAACACGACCATGTAGTAGGCGTCGTTCAGGTGGCCGTTGTAGTCGACCCACTGCGGCAACACCGTGCCGCGCCAGGTGTCGAGCAGCGAGGCCGGCGCGTCAGGCATCGGGCGCGATCCCGTGTTTGAGCTTGGTGACGCGGATCGCCTCCTGCACCGCCATCAGGCAATCGTCGCGGTACCGCTCCAGGTCGGCGATCTGGTGCGTGCCGAGCTGCTCGGCCGCGCCCTCGACGACGCGGTCGATCAGCGCGTCCGTCAGCTCCGGCGCCTCCAGTTTCGTCCACGGCAACTTGAGCGCCGGGCCGAACTGCGCCATGAAGTGGCGCATGCCGGCGTCGCCACCGGCCAGCGTGTAGGTCAGGAAACTGCCCATGAACGACCAGCGCTGGCCAGCGCCGAAGCGGATCGCGTCGTCGATCTCGCCCGTGGTAGCCACGCCGTCGTTGACCAGATGCAGCGACTCACGCCACACGGCCTCGAGCAACCGGTCGGCGATGAAACCCGGCACCTCCTTGCGCACGTGCAGCGGGCGCATGCCGAGCGACCGGTACACGGCCATCGCCGCGGCGATCGCGTCCGGCGCGGTCTTCTCGCCGCCGACCACCTCGACCAGCGGCAACAGGTAGACCGGGTTGAACGGATGGCCGACGACGCAACGCTCGGGATGTTGGGCGTTTGCATAGAACTCGGTGGGCAGCAGGCCGGACGTCGACGAGCCGATCAACACGTCCGGCCGCGCCGCGGCGCTGATCTTCGCGTGCAGGTCCAGCTTGAGCGACAACACCTCGGGCGCGCTTTCCTGGATGAAGTCGGCACCCTGCACGCATTCCGCTATCGTGTCCACGAAACGCAGGCGCTGTTGCGACGCGCCGGCGGCCAGGCCCTTGCGCTCCAGCGCGCCCCAGCACTTGGCGATGCGCGCGCGCAGCGCGGCCTCGGCGCCGGGCGCCGGGTCCCATGCCACGACGTCCAGCCCGTGGGCCAGCGCCCGGGCGACCCAGCCGCTGCCAATGACGCCGCTGCCCAGCGCGGCGAAGGTCTTGATGTCGGTCGTGTAACCCATGGCCTTATCCCCGCGCCTTCAAACCCATCGCCGCCCGCCCCTCGGACGGCGTCATGGCCTTGGCGCCCATGTTGCCCAGCAGCTGGCGCACCCGCTCGACCAGCGTGCCGTTGCTGGCCGGCACGCCCTTGTCCAGCCACAGGTTGTCCTCCAGGCCCACGCGCACATGGCCGCCCAGCAACACCGCCTGCGCCGCCATCGGCATCTGCATCCGGCCGATGCCGAAACCGGCCCAGGTCGCGCCCGGCGGCAGGTTGTCAACCATCGCCTTCATCGTCGTCGTGTCGGCCGGCGCACCCCAGGGAATACCCAGGCACAGCTGGAACAGCGGGTCGGCGAGCAGGCCCTCGGCCATCATCTGCTTGGCGAACCACAGGTGGCCGGTGTCGAAGATCTCCAGCTCGGCCTTGACGCCGAGTTCGGTGATACGTTTGGCGCCGGTGCGCAGCGCCGCCGGCGTGGAGACATAAATCGTGTCGCCGTCGCCGAAGTTCAGCGTGCCGCAGTCCAGCGTGCAGATGTCGGGCAGCAGCGCCTCCACGTGCACCAGCCGCGCCAGCGGGCCGACCAGGTCGGTCGCGTCGCCGAACCGCGTCGGGTTCTCGCCCGGGCCGATCTCCAGGTCGCCGCCCATGCCGGCGGTCAGGTTGACGATGATGTCCACGCCCGAATCGCGGATACGCTCCATCACCTCCCGGTACAGCGCCGTGTCGCGGCTGCCCTTGCCGGTCTTGGGGTCGCGCACATGGCAATGCACGACGGTGGCGCCGGCCTTGGCCGCCTCGACCGCCGCCGCGGCGATCTGCTCGGGCGTGACCGGCACGTGCGGGTTCTTGCCGACGGTGTCGCCGGCGCCGGTCACGGCGCAGGTGATGATGACGTTGCGGTTCATGGGCTTGGGATTCCTTGTCGTGGCGTGGCGTGGATTCGTTGGCCTGGCGGCGTCCTTGCGGACGGGTGCCGGGCCTGGCAGTGCACTTTAGCGCCAGGGGGCGGGGCGCAGGCGACGGGGGACGACGGGTTGTTGACTGGGAGCGACGTGGGGGGCTTGGATGTGCTCGGGTGCAATGGATGGCTGTAGGTCCGCTTCGCAGCGGGAGTGGTCGGGCGGTAGGCCTTGCAATTCGTCGGCTTCCGACCAGGACTTGCCCGTCAGTGTTGGTCAATGGGTGACCGGTTCAGGCTGGCAACAGCCGCTTAGTTCAATCAACTCCAGGGCAGCTGACGTTGACAAGAGTCATTGAATGTTCCGTGGGCCGATGGACTCTCTGCGTAATTCTAGACAGAGCATCTACGCGAATTCCAAGTCTTGCAATGGTCATGCTCCTTGGTGCGAACCCCCTTCCGGGGAAAAGCGGTAGCCTACACCCGTCTCGGTGAGCAACCATCTGGGGCGTGATGAATCCACTTCGATCTTCTTGCGCAGATTGCCCATGTGCACACGCACGTAGTGCGAGCTTTCGGTATGGGCGGGCCCCCACAGTTCCTGCAGCAGCTGGCGGTGGGTGACGACGCGGTCCGGGTGAGAGGTCAGCTTCAGCAACAGGCTGTACTCGATCGGCGTGAGGTGTATCAGGTCGCCGTCGCGGGTGACGCGCCTGCGGGCGCGGTCGATGGCGATGTTGCCAAAACGCAGCATGGCCTCGTCGCCACCGGCGTGGCGGTGGCGCCTGCGCAGATGGGCACGGGTGCGGGCCAGCAGTTCGGCCGATCCAAAGGGTTTGATCAAGTAATCGTCGGCGCCACTGTCAAGCGCGAGCACTTTGTCATATTCGGCGGAGCGCGCCGACAACACAAGCACGGGCGTAGATGACCAACTGCGAAACGTGCGGATGAAGTCCACGCCATCGCCATCGGGGAGGCCCAGGTCCAGCACCACCAGATCTGGCCGCCGCACACCCGCTTCAATGAGTCCCCGCTCCAGCGTTGCCGCCTCGGTCACTTCGTGTCCGTCCGATTCGAGCGCGAGGCGCACGAAGTGGCGGATGTCCGTCTCGTCTTCGATCACCAGAACCCGTGCGCCCGGCATTTCCTGAGGAAGGTTCACGGAAAAGTACTCCTTGAAGGCAGACTCTCTTCGGCCGGCATGGCAGGAGGCGCGCTGCGCGCAAAGACCATCACGATGCGTGCCCCGCCACCGCCGGCGGTTTCGGCGCGGATGGTCCCGCCGTGGGCTTCGACAATGGCGCGACACAAGGCCAGGCCCAGCCCTACGCCAGGCGTGGCACTCTCGCGGGCACCGCGTTCAAACTTGCGAAACAGATCCTGTGGCCGGCTGGTGCGAAACCCGGGGCCGTCGTCGCTGACACAGAGCCACAACTCGGCCGGATGAGCGACGCTCTCGATGGAGATAGTCGCTCCTTCGGGGGTGTACTTGGCTGCGTTCTCCAGCAGGTTGACCAGCACACGCTCCATCAGTACCGCGTCAAAACGGAACAGGGGCATGTCGTCGGGCACCCGAATGTGCAGATAGCGGCCCACCAGTGCGACCTCGCACGCGGCGACTGCAGTACCGATGACCTCCTCTGCCGGCAGCCATTCCAGGCGAAGGCGCACCTTGCCCGATTCCACCCGGGCCATGTCCAGCAGGTTGTTGACCATGGCGCTCATGCGACGCGCAGAACCGGCAATGGACTTTGCGATGCTCGCTTGCTGAGGCGATGCCGCCGGACGGGTGAGCGTTAGCGACTCAGCCAGCCCCACCAGTGAGGCCAGCGGTGTGCGCAGATCGTGTGAAATGGCTGACAACAGCACGTTGCGCAGCCGTTCGCCCTCGATCTCGACAGCACTGTCGCGGGCCACTTCAATGTAGTGGATGCGCTCCAACGCACTGCCAATGAGCGCGGCGCAAGCATCGATCAGGCGGCGCTCGCCGTCGCGCCAGGCCGGCGCCAAAGGACGCTGCAGGACCATGGCACCACGAATCGCCATCGGGCCTTTCAAGGCGATGACGAGTGTTCCGTCGTCACGCAACTCACCGGGTTGCCAACTCCCATGACGCATCACCTCGGCTGCCTGTGCTTCCAGTGATTCCGATACGGCCGATGGCGTCACGCGTGCGGCGCTGGGATTGCGAACCCACAGACTCACATCCGCCGCCAGTTGCGCGCGCATGAACGGCCGGGCCACTTCGTCGACCTGCTGCACCGTGAGCGCCGTGCCAAGTTCGCGCGAAATGTCATACAGGCTGCGAACGAGTCGCTCACCATCGGATGCCGCACGGGCCTGTGCGCGCAGCGAAGCCGTGAGGTGCCCGACGACGAGCCCCACCAGCAGCATCACCCCCAGCGTGAACACCAGCCGCTCGTTGGCCACGGCCAGGGAATAACGGGGCTCCACGAACACCACGTTGAAGAGCAGCACCGAAAGGCCGGCGGCAAGCACCGCCGGGCCGCGACCAAAACGTGCACCCGACAACACCACGGCGAGCATGAACAGCAACACCAGGCTGTCTGTGTCCAAGGTGCCGGCAAGAGGCAGGCCGATCAGCGTCGCAGCGACGCAGATGGCGATCGCGCCCAGCCAGGCACCCGCACTTGTCGGACTGGTTCGGCTCGCAGGTGCTTGGTTGTTGTGCTTCGGGGATGTGTTCGTCACACAGTGACTGTAGGCCAAGAGAGGCGCGACCGGGCGTGGGGAGCCACCCACACCGCATCAAGGGAGCATCAAGACTGGTGGTGCCGGCATCAAGATCGCATCAAGACGCGGTCTCAAGGGCAGACAGTCCCGACAACCGGACCAAGAATCGGGCTCCGAACGTTGATCACTGCCCATGCGCCGCCACCTGTCACACCCCAGCCGGGCCGTAGCCCTCTTGTTTCTGTTGCTGATCTCGGCGGGTACGGTGCTGCTCATGCTGCCCGCGTCACACGTCACTGGCGAGTCGGCGCCGCTGCTCGTCGCCTTGTTCACGGCCGTCTCGGCCGTCTGCGTGACGGGTCTGGTGGTGGTGGACACCGGCACCTACTGGTCGCTATTCGGGCAGATGGTTGTCATGGTGCTGTTCCAGATAGGGGGCTTCGGCTTGATGACAGCGGCCGCGCTGCTCGGTTTGTGGGTCAACCGCTCCCTGCGACTGCGCACCCGCTTGTTGACCCAGGCAGAGTCCCACACCATTGGACTGGGGGAAGTGACCAGCGTTGCCCGTGTGGTGCTGATGGTGACATTGGCCAGCGAGCTGGTGCTGACGGCCTTGCTGTCGACCCGGTTTGCCCTGACACACACCATGCCCTGGGGCGAATCGCTGTGGAGCGGGCTGTTCCATGCCGTGTCGGCGTTCAACAACGCCGGCTTCTCGCTGTATGGCGACAGCCTCATGCGCTTTCAGAGCGACGCCTGGGTGCTGGTACCGGTGATGCTGGCCATCTTCATTGGTGGCATCGGCTTTCCTGTGCTGCAGGACATCCGCGGCCGCTGGCGTGACCCACACCACTGGTCACTGCACACCAAACTCACGCTCTCTGGCAGCGCACTGCTGCTGATGCTGGGCATGGTGGGGCTGCTGGCGTTCGAATGGTCCAACACCCGCACGCTGGGGGCCATGGACCTGGACGACAAGTTGCTCAACGCAGCGTTTGCGTCGGTATCGGCCAGAACCGCTGGTTTCAATGCCGTGGACATTAGCGCGCTCGCACAGGAAAGTTGGGCGCTGCACTACCTGCTGATGTTCATTGGCGGCGGCAGCGCCGGCACGGCCGGTGGGGTGAAAGTGAGCACCGTAGCCATCCTTCTGTTGCTGGTGATCGCCGAAGTGCGAGGCCGGCCGGACAGCGAGGCCTTCGGCCGACGCGTCTGCCTGCCGGCACAGCGCCAGGCCATCACCGTGCTGGTGCTGGGCAGCGTCATGGTCGTGCTCGGCACGCTTTTCATTCTGCGGGTGACCGATCTGCCCACCGACAAGGTGATCTTCGAAGTCATCTCCGCTTTCGGCACGGTGGGGCTGTCCGCCGGCATCACCGCCGAACTGCCACCCACGGGACAGTTCATGCTGATCCTGCTGATGTACGTGGGGCGGGTGGGAACCATCACGCTGGCCACGTCGCTCGCACTGGGCGAGCGGCGCATGCCCTGGCGTTTACCTGAGGAGCATCCGATTGTTGGGTAAATTATTCACTGAGCAGTTTTCGTTCTCCGCCGGCGATTCGGTGGTGGTCATCGGCCTGGGCCGCTTTGGCGGAGCCGTCGCGCAGTCACTTGTGAACATGGGACACGACGTCATGGGCATTGACAACGACGCCGCGCCCGTACAGGTCTGGGCCGACCGACTCACCCATGCGGTACAGGTCGACGCGACCAACGTCATGGCCATGCGTCAACTGGGCGTGGCGGATTTTCGCCATGCCATTGTCGGCATTGGCGACAACCTGGCGGCCAGCCTGATGACCCTGATGGCCCTGACCGAACTGGACATCCCGGACATCTGGGTCAAGGCACTGACCGAGGACCACGGCCGCATCGCGCAGCGCATGGGCGCGCACCACGTGGTGTATCCGGAGGCCGACATGGGCGAGCGGGTGGCCCACCTGATCTCGGGTCGCCTGATGGACTACATCGAGTTCGACGACGGTTTTGCCATTGCCAAGATCCATGCGCCGGCAGCTACTCACGGCAAAACACTGGCCGAGTCGACGGTGCGCGAGCGACACGGCGTGACGGTGGTCGGCGTCAAAAGGGCACAAAAGGATTTCCAGCACGCCACGCCCGCTACCCGAGTGGAGGCTGGTGACCTGTTGATCGTCTCCGGTCCGACGCAAAGAGTTGAAAACTTTGCCGTGCAGAAATCCAGGCCTTGAGCGGACATCGACCTGGAATTGGCATTGATCCAGTTCCAGACCCATCCCTCTTTGCGTTTAAAAAGCCGCGACCCTGCCAACGTGACCAATTCTGACTACTTCAGGCAATCGAAAGCATTTCAAATGACAGGTGTGTCGCAGTGAGCGGCCATCCGATGGCCGGAATCAACTGCGGCTATAGCCGTTTTGCCGGCATTCAGTCCCGCATTGTCGATGTCAGCAGAGGGCACAAAGCAGATGTTGGTTCGAACGGATCTGACCGACCGCACCCAGTCTGAAGCGGAGTTTGACCTCGCAAATTCGAGCGACAGCACCTGGCCGAACTCGTCGCTTCAATGACAGCAATGCACACGCTTCAAAACTTGCTTTCCCTCACGCACCGCCGCCGAGCAGTTCGCCATCGATATCCCTTGCGCTGTGCAGCACCCGCACCACGTCAATGCCGTCCGGCATTGGCAAGTAGAAGATCACATAGCGCCGGAACGGAAAACTCCTGATGGCCGGAGCGAGCTCGGGTCGGGCCCGGCCCATCATCGGTTGCGTCGCGAGCCGGCTGAACGCGATGTCGAGATCGTCGACCCAGCGATCCGCCGCGGCGAGGTTGTCGTCGGCGATATGGTCCCACACGTCGAGGATGTCGAGCGCCGCCAGCGGGCGTCGAACGACGGTGACCATGGTGGCTTGACTAGGCTGCCTTGCGCGCTCGCCGCGCACGGGCTTCGGATTTCGCTTGAGAACTGCTCCAGGGCTGTGAGGTGCCGCTGGCCAAGCCTTCACGGATGTCATCGCGAAGCTGTTCGAACTTGGCCGCCCGCATTCGATCCTGCTCGTCCATCAGCCGCAGAGCTTCGCGAACGACCTCGCTGGCCGAGGTGTACATGCCCGACGCCACCTTGGCGCGGACCAGTTCCTCCAGTTGCGGGGTGAGGTTGACGTTCATGCCCACGGTGTGGTCTCCAGAAGCGATTCTTCGCAAGTCTATCAAGAAGTGACAAAGATTGACATCCGAAGCCGTCGACGGCGTCGGCGTCGGCGTCGGCGTCATGGCGGCGGCGTCGAGCTGCCAAGAAAAAGGAGTTCCGTCATGGAAACCACTACTGAAAGCCTCGCTCGCCGCGAGCCGTGGAACAAGGGCAAGCTGGTCGCACTGAAGCTACGTGACGTGTGCCACGCCGATCATGTCGCCACACGTGCCATCGTCATGCAGCACAAGACGCAGCGGCCAGTACAGTTCGCGATCTCGGAGCAGACGGAGATCTGACGGGCCGTTGGCGGCTGCCCAGACCTCGTGTCGGGTAGCCGCCTTCAGCGGCAACTGATGGCTGTGCCGACGAACCAAACCCGTGGCCTTCGCACCCGCCAGGAGGTTCAGTTCGGAACCACGCGCCAGATCTCGCCGTCGTCGTTGGCCGTGTAGAGGTTCTCGTCGGGGCCCTGCACCAATGCGCGCGTT
This sequence comes from Comamonadaceae bacterium G21597-S1, assembly GCA_027214345.1. Lineage (GTDB taxonomy): Bacteria > Pseudomonadota > Gammaproteobacteria > Burkholderiales > Burkholderiaceae_C > CAISIP01. The sequence continues at coordinate 53,692 of JAPWHR010000017.1, read as the reverse complement.
CGGGTGGAAGGCAAGTCGACGGTCTCATCGGCCACCGTCATGCCGCGTGCGTCGAGGTGAAGCACCACGATGCGCTGACCGCGCATCAGGCTCACGAGCAGGCGGCCATTCCAGGCCTTCCATCGTTGCCCATCGAGGAACAGCGCAGTGCTCATGCCGCGGCCACTGCCGTTGTGGACCCAGCTCGGAGGCATGGCGTCGGGGAAGCGCTGCGTGTCCGTCATGGGCATGGTGCTGGTGTCGCCCCCGTATCCACAGTAGTCATCGGGGCAGCGCAGGCCGGGGCGCTTCTGCGGATCCCATCCGGCATTGCCGCCCGCCACCAGCGGCGTCACCTCGTCGCTGTGGTTCGGCCCGTGTTCCGCCGTGAAGGCCTGGCCGGCGCCGGGCTGGCCCGCCGGCCGGAAGCTGAGGCCCTGGACATTGCGGTGGCCATAGGTATAGATGCGTGGGTCGGCGCCGGCCGGCGGGTTGTTGCCCGGCGCCGCGGTGCCGTCGCGGTTCACCCGGATCACCTTGCCCCCAAGGCGTTGAAGGTCCTGGGGAAGGGTGGCATTGTGGTTGTCTCCGCTGGTGACCCACAGGAATCCGTCTGGCCCGAAACGAACGGCACCACCGCTGTGGGCGCCGGCCGAGCCGGCGCCGTTGCCTGAGTGCTTGAACGCGATGTCTTCAATGATGTCGGTGCGCCGGCTCACGCTCGTGGCATCGGCGGCCAGGGTCAGGCGAACGACGCGGTTGCTGGCCGGCGTGCGCAGCCTGGAGGCCATGAACACATAGATGTCGCGCTTGCCCTTTGCGAAATCAGGATCGACTGCAATGCCATGCACGCCGCTTTGCCCTTGGCAGAACAGGTCAGGCGCCACGAGCGCCGAGCCACTGGTGCCAAACAGCCGCACCGTCTTTCCGTCGGCCAGGCGGGCCGACACGCCGCGGCACTTCTCGGTAAAAAGCATGACGCCATCCGGCGTGAAGGCGATGTCCCAGGGGTTCTGCAAGCCACTCATGACCACGGTGCGGGTCAGCTTCGGCGACCCGGCAGACGGCGTCGCAGCCGACGCAGGTTGTGCGGTCAACGCCACGGCGACGCTTGCGCCGAACAGGACGCCAGCCAGGGTGAACGCAGGGATGTTGGACATGGAATTTCCGTACATTTTCCGTTTCAAAGCGGAGGTGTCGACAGCGGGCGGGAGCTGGAGCGCCGCCGCGCATATGTAGTCTGCCATTCCGGTAACCCCGTTGTCCATCGCAGGGACATTGCTGTTTGGAGCGGCCGGGGGTGGGGCGGCGCATGCACCGTGGCGGTGCTCACCATGGCCCTTTCCTTGGGGTCAGGCCTTTACCTTCCAATCATTAGAAGGTATAGACCTGACCCTCGACCCTCTCGACCCTGACGCTCCAATCGAGGCGAAAGATAGAGGCCCGACCCCCGGCTACTCCGGACGCCCCGTTCCCAACCCCGCAGAAATCGCGCATGATCCCTGGCGCCCCCATCGACACCGCCCGAGGAGCCCCGCCCCATGTTCATCGGCCACTTCGCCGCCGCATTGCTCGCCAAGAAAGCCGCGCCTTCCGTATCGCTCGGCGTGTTGTTCGCCGCCGCCCAGTGGCTGGACCTGCTCTGGCCGGCGTTGCTGCTGGCCGGTGTCGAACACGCCGAGGTGACGACCGCGCCGGACGCGCCGGTGCCGCTGCGCTTCACCTTCTACCCGTTCTCGCACAGCCTGCTGGCCGTGCTGGGCTGGGTGGTGCTGGCAGGAGCGCTCGCGTGGTGGTGGCGCCGGTCGCGGCGCGTGGCGCTGGTCGTCGCGGCGCTGGTGGCCAGCCACTGGTTGCTGGACCTGCTCGTGCATGTGCCGGATCTGCCGCTGGCGTTCTCCGGCGGTCCGTTCTTCGGTCTGGGCCTGTGGCACTGGCCGCTGCTGGCGCTGGGGGTGGAGCTGGGTGTCTTCCTGCTGGGCGTGGTGGTCTACCGCAGCGTCGTGGCCCGCCACGGCGGCGGGCGGCCGTGGGTGTTCGCCGCGTTGGGGGTGTTCCTGGTCGCGATCCAGCTCGGCAACACCTTCGGCCCGCCACCTCCGGGCATCGCGCCGGTGGCCTGGAGCGGCATGGCGACCTGGCTGCTGGTGGCCTGGGGCTGGTGGGCGGACGGCGGCGCTGTCCGCGAAAGACCCACGGGATCGGACAGCGCCTGATCGACCCCACTTAGCGCGTCCGTTGCGCCGCCACGTGCACAATACATGGACACTCCAGCGGCGGCCCCCCATGCTGCGCGGCTACCGGATGCGACGATGACTCCCAGAACCAGACGTACCCTGTTGCAGGTCATTCCGTTCGGGTTGATGTGGCTCGTCTTCGGTCTGATCTACACGCTGATCGAAAAAGGCATTCTGGGCGACAGCCCCATCTATCCGTCCACCGGCAATCCCTACGATTTTTCGAGCGGACTCATCTCGAGCCTGGTGCTGACGACCTGCACGGGCCTGATGGTCGGCCTGTTCGAGGTGCGCATCCTCAACCGGCTGTTCGTGCGGCGCAGTTTCGGCATGAAGATCGCGTTCAAGGCCCTGGTCTACCTTGCCATCATCATCGCCTTCCTGATTGCGGCAACCACCATCAGCAGGGCACAACATTTCGATACGCACCTCGGCGACCCGATTCTCTGGAACACCGCGTGGAATTTCTTTTCGAGTTTCGCGTTCTGGAGCGTTGCGCTGTTCATCGCGGCGCTGATGGTGATCGCCTCGTTCTTCTCCGACATCAGCGACAACCTCGGCCAGGGCGTGCTCTACCACTACCTGACGGGCACATACCACCGGCCGATCCAGGAGGAACGCATCTTCATGTTCCTGGACATGAAATCGTCGACGACGTTCGCCGAACAACTCGGGCATGTCCGGTACTTCGAGATGCTCAAGGCCTATTACGCGGACCTGTCGGATTCCATCATCGACCACGGCGGAGATATCTACCAGTATGTCGGCGACGAGATCGTCGTGACCTGGACGATGGCCGAAGGCCTGCGCAACAACAACTGCATCCGGTGTTTCTTTGCCATGCGGGCGGCGCTGGCAGGCCGGTCCGGGTACTACCATCGGACGTACGGTCTGGTGCCGACGTTCAAGGCAGGCCTGCATTGCGGCAACGTCACAACCGGCGAGATCGGCGTGATCAAGACGGACATCATCTTCACGGGCGACGTGCTCAACACCACGGCGCGGATCGAGGCCTTGTGCAACGGCCTGGGCGTCGACCATCTGGTCTCGGAGCAACTGGCGCGCCAGCTCGCGCCCGACCCTGCGCTCCAGGCCAAGCCGCTGGGGCGGGTCGGGCTGCGGGGAAAGGACGAACAGGTGTCGCTGTTCACATTCGAGCCGGCCTGAGCCGATGCGCCATCCGCCAGCAGCGCCGTGCGCACGCGATCAGCTGAGCTGCCATTTCCGCAGCGGCGATGCCATGCGCAGCCGCAGCGTCAGCGATATCGTGTTGTCGGGCACGGTCCACATCCCCGCCCCACCGGCCCGGCTCACGGCCGACTGGGACCGCGAGATCGCATTGCAGCTGGCACTGGAACCGGGCGACGTCGCCCCCATGCCGCTGGCCCGGGCCCGCGCGCGATGGCCGCACTACCGGCAGTGCGTGCAGGCGATGTCCGACTGGCTCCGCGCCCGCGGGTTGCCGGACCTGCTGGCCTCGAGCGACGTGGCGCTGATGGCCTGCCGCGGCGCGGCCTACCACCACGACGCGGCGCAATACGGTGGTTTCGCCTTCTGCAATCTCTTCGTCAGCCAGGACAAGGGGCTGGACCTGCATTTCCCGGTCACCGGCCAGCGCATCCCACTGACTCTCGGAACCGCGGTGGTCTTCGACACCGGCCAGCCGCATGGCGTGATCCCGCGCGGCGGCGAAGGCTTCGACGCGTCCGATTTCGCGCCGGAGCGGGACTGCAGCCAGCTGTTCCTGACCTGGGAGCTGCCGATCGAACATCCAGAGGTCGGGCACGCGCTGCGTATCCGGTTCGACGCGCCGGCGCCGACAGGGCTTCGCCACGGACACGGTCAGCTCCGGCTCGATGACGTGCCGGTCGACGTGCACCGGGATTCCGGCCGCTGGGTCCACCCGGGAGGCGAGCAGAACCCGTCGCGTGCGCCGGGGCGCCGCGTCATGGCCGGCGACCCCTAACCCGCCTCGCTTGTCACGCGTCCCGCGACGACGCCCGACCGGCGTGGTGCCGCGCGCTCCTGCGTCGGACTGCGCCCGAACAGGCCCCGGTAGCTGCGCGAAAAATGCGATGGCGACTCGAAGCCGCAGGCCAGCGCGACCGCGGCAATGCCCATGCCCGACTGCTGCAACAGGGTGCGGGCATGGGCCAGCCGCAGGCCGCTGTAGAAGTGCAGCGGAGTGTCCGACAGGTGGGCGGCGAAAAGCCGCTCAAGCTGGCGCCGCGTCACGCCGATCATGCGCGCCAGATCCTCGGGCGCCAGCGGGTCCTCGATATGGTTCTGCATCAGCGCGATGACCTGCACCAGCTTGGTGTTGTGCACCTGGTACCGCGTCGTGATCTCCAGTTGCTGGTGGTCCGACGCACTGCGGATGCGCCCGAGCACGAACTGCTCGGACACCTGCACCGCCAGGTCGCGGCCGTGGCGCTCGGCGATACGCGCGAGCATCATGTCGATGGCAGCCGTGCCGCCAGCGCAGGTGATGCAGTGGTCACCGATCTCGAACAACTCGCGGCTCACCATGATGCGCGGGTAACGTTCGGAAAACGCCGCCTGCGCTTCCCAGTGCAGCGTGATCGGTCCGGCGCCGACGACGCCGGCCTCGGCCAGCACGAACGCCCCGGTGTCGACAGCGCCGAGCAAGGCACCGGCGCGTTGCGTGGCGCGCAGCCAGGCACCCAGGGCCGGCGTGCAGGCCGCCAGCGGCTCGAAGCCGGCCACGACGATGAGCCAGCCTTGCGACGACGGCGGGCCTGGGTCGCCGTCGACGTTGAGCGACATGCCGTTGCTGGCCGACACGGCGGCGCCATCCGTCGAGAGCAGTTGCCATCGGTACGCGCCGGGCCTGAAACGGTTCGCCACCCGCAGCGGCTCGATGGCCGAGACGAATCCCATCATGGAGAAACCCGGCATCAACAGAAACCGTACCAGCTCGCCGACCACGGGGGCCGCGGCGTCGCCCGCCGATGGCGATGGGTTGGCCACGAGCACCGGCGCACCGATCAGCCGGCGTAATCCGGCTCGTCCCGGTCCAGGATGTCCTTGAGCGCCTGGAAATGCAGCTCCGAGAACCGGGTCGGGTAGTCGTTCCACTGCCGCCCGGCCAGCGCCGCGACCGGCTCCGGAATCAGCGCCAGCGGCCGCCCGGTGGACAAGGCCAGCACCTGCAACTGGGCCGCCTTCTCCAGGTAATACAACTCGTCGAAGGCCTGGGCCACCGATGGCGCAACGACGAGCACGCCGTGGTTGCCCATGAACAGCACGCTCTTGTTGCCGTCGAGCAAGCCGGCCACGCGCGCGCCTTCGGAGGCCTCGAGCGCCATGCCGGCGTAGTCGCGGTCGTACGCGATGCGGCCGTGGAAACGACAGGCGTTCTGGTCCAGCATCAGGAACTCGAAATCCTGCAGGCAACACAAGGCGGTGGCATGCGGCATGTGGGTGTGCAGGATGCAAGCGGCCTGCGGCAAGCGCCGGTGCAGCTCGGCATGCAGGTACCAGGCCGTCGGATCCGGCGCGTTGGCCCCCTGCATGGCGTCGGGCCGCGTCGCGTCGAGCAGCAACAGGTCGCTGGCGCGGATGCGCGAAAAATGCGCGCCGACCGGATTGAGCAGGAAGCGGCTGCCGTCGCCTCCGACCACGGCGCTGAAATGGTTGGCGATCGACTCGTGCATGCCCAGCCGCGCGGCCCAGCGAAACGCGGCGGCCAGGTCGATGCGGATGCGGCTTTCCAGGGATGCTTGTGCCATGGCGATCTCCTCCATCGGGCTGCACGGCGATACACCTGACGCGTGGACTCGGACATGCGTGGGGTCTTGCAGCACCTGCCTATACTGTATCGTGCGCCCGCTGCAACCGGGAATTTCCCGGCCTGCGCGGTACCGCGACCGCCACACCCTTCGCACACCCCATCCCATGGACCAGCCTGTTTTCGATACCATCATCGTGGGCGCGGGTACGGCCGGCTGCCTGCTCGCCAACCGGCTGAGCCAGGATCCGTCGCGGCGCGTGTTGCTGGTCGAGGCCGGCCGGCGCGACAACTATCCGTGGATCCACATTCCGGTCGGTTACCTGTATTGCATCGGCAACCCGCGCACCGACTGGCTGTACCAGACCGAGGCCGAGACCGGCCTCAACGGGCGTCGCCTGCGGTATCCGCGCGGCAAGACACTGGGCGGCTGCTCGTCGATCAACGGCATGATCTACATGCGCGGTCAGGCGCGCGACTACGATGGCTGGGCGGCACTGACCGGTGACGACGACTGGACCTGGGCCAACAGCCTGGCCGACTTCAAGGCCCACGAGGACCATTTCCGGCGCGACGGCGGCGCCGATCCGCAAGCCGGCGGCCGCCCGTTCTCCGACCTGCACGGCCACGGCGGCGAATGGCGCGTCGACAAGCAGCGCCTGCGCTGGGAGGTGCTCGAGGCCTTCGCCTCCGCCGCCACCGAGGCCGGCATCCCGGCGAGCAACGACTTCAACACCGGCGACAACTTCGGCGTCGGCTTCTTCGAGGTGAACCAGAAGGCCGGCTGGCGCTGGAACGCCTCCAAGGCCTTTCTGCGGCCGATCCGAAGCCGCACCAACCTGCAGGTCTGGACCGACACCATGACCGAACGGCTGGTGTTCGACACCGATGCGTCCGGCCAGCCGCGCTGCACCGGCGTGATGCTGCGCCGCCATGGCCAGCGCCTGACGGTGAAGGCCGCCACCGAAGTCATCCTGAGCGCCGGCGCCATCGGATCGCCGCAGCTGCTGCAATGCTCGGGCATCGGCCCGGCCGAGCTGCTCAAGCGACACAACATAGCCATGGTGCGGGATCTTCCCGGAGTGGGCGCCAACCTGCAGGACCATCTGCAGATCCGCGCGGTATTCAAGGTCCAGGGCGCGCGCACGCTCAACACGCTGGCCAACAGCCTGGTCGGCAAGGCCGCGATCGGCCTGGAATACCTGCTGCGGCGCACCGGACCGATGAGCATGGCGCCGAGCCAGCTTGGCGCCTTCACGCGCTCCGACCCCGGGCGGCCGCACGCGAACCTCGAGTACCACGTGCAGCCCCTGAGCCTGGACGCGTTCGGCGAACCGCTGCACCGGTTCCCGGCGTTCACCGCCAGCGTGTGCAACCTGAACCCGACCAGCCGCGGCACGGTCACGATCACCAGCGCCTCGGCGGACGAGGCGCCGGCCATCGCACCGCGTTATCTCAGCACCGACGAAGACCGGCTGATCGCCGCCGCCAGCCTGCGCCAGGTGCGCCAGATCGCGGCACAGCCGGCGCTGGCGCGGTACCAGCCCGAAGAATGGAAACCGGGCGTGCAGTTCCAGACCGATGAAGAACTGGCGCGCCTGGCCGGCGACATCGCCACGACGATCTTCCATCCGGTCGGCACGGCCAGGATGGGTCGCGCCGACGACCCGATGGCCGTGGTCGACCCGCAACTGCGTGTGCGTGGCGTCACCGGCCTGCGCGTGGTCGACGCCAGCGTGATGCCGACCATCACCAGCGGCAACACCAACGCCCCCACGCTGATGATCGCCGAGAAGGCCGCGCGCCGGATCATCGGGGAGTCCCGCTCATGAGCGACACCGATCCCTCGCCGGTGCTGGCGGCGGTGGCCGCCGAACTGGCGCGCGAACGCCTGTTCGGCCCGACGCACGACTGGTCGCTCGAATCGGTGGCGACGTGGCTCTATACCGAGGGACGTTTCATCGCCGACCCGATGACGATGACCGAAGTCCTGGTGGAAAAGCTCGACGCCGCCGGCGCCCGCATCGACCGTCTGCGCATCAGCTGCGGAACCCTGCATCCGCAGCTGGCGGCCGTGGGCCTGAGCTGGACGCGCGAGGACGGGGCGCGGTTCTGGTCCGGCGTGCACGGCGTGCAACAGACCGACGCCTACATCGGCAGCCCGATCCAGCATGTGCACCAGAACGCCACGCCGCTGCACCAGCGCATCGATCCCGTGCCGCAGGACGGCGAACATCCGATCTGGCAAGAATTGCGCGCTGCCGGCATCCGCGACTACCTGGCCATGCCGATGATTTTCGCCGACCGCACCGTCAACGTGATGACGGTGTCGACCCGCGACCCCGAGGGCTTCAGCGACGACGACGTGGCCCGGCTGCTGGCGCTGACCAACCTGCTGACGCCCCACATGGAACTGCTGGTGATGCGCCGTACCGTGCTGGGCCTGCTCGATACCTTCGTGGGCAAGCGCATCAGCCAACGCATCCTGCAGGGGCAGGTCAAGCGGGGCGATGGCGAAAAGATCTCGGCCGCGTTCTGGTATTCCGACCTGCGCGGATTCACCGCACTGAGCGAGACGCTGCCCGTCGACCAGATGCTGCGCCTGCTCAACGACTATTACGAATATTGCGCCGCGGCCGCAGCCGCCCGCGGTGGCGAGATCCTGCAGTTCATCGGCGACGCCATCCTGATCGTGTTCGAGATCAAGGATCCGGCGCGCACCGCCGAGGTCTGTGCCGCCGCACTCGACGCGGCGGTGGACGCCTTCGACACCATCGCCGTGGTCAACAACCGGCGCCGCCGCGCGCGGCAGCCGACCATCGAATTCGGGCTCGGACTGCACCTGGGCACGGTCACCCATGCCAACGTCGGCGCACCGAACCGGCTGGCCTTCAACGTCGTCGGCCCGGCGGTCAACATGACGGCGCGCATCCAGGAAATGACCAAGTCGCTGCTGATACCGTTGCTGATGTCGAGCGAGTTCGCGCAGCAGGTGCAACATCCGGTGGAAAGCGTCGGGCGCCACGATTTGCGCGGCATCGCCAAGGCCCAGGAGTTGTTCCGCCTGCGCGAGCTCTGAGCGCCGGCCCGATGGTCTTGGCGTACCATCCGGACAACAACCTCACCGGCCCCGCCCGCCGCGGGGTGTCGCCATGAACCTCGAAAAAGTGATCTTCGGCGCGTTCGTCATCCTGGCTTGCACACTCAACTTCGGCTTTTTTGTGGGCGAGATCGACAACCCGCAGCACCACCACCAGCTCGAACTCGCGGGCACCGTGTTCGTCAACCTGATCGCGATGATCCTGAAGTTCGGCGACCGTACCCATATCGGTGCCGTGCACCTGGCCACCAGCATCGTCGCCGTGTTGCAGCTCATCGCCGCCGCGCTGGTCTGGATGTGGGCGACCCGGGTCGCCGGCATGCCGACCGAAGGCGAGGTCATGGCCACCGTGGTGTCGCTGGCCGGCGGCGCGCTGGTGGCGAACTTCATCTCGGTCGCCCTGCTGATCGGCGAGACCATGCGCCGCACGCGCTGACGGCACGAAGCTCCGGGGCGAGGAACGATGTCGGACATCCTCGTGCTCGTGTTGCGGCGCCTGCGTGCGCCGCTGATCACGCTGGTTTCCGTCTACACGATCGCGATCTTCGGATTGGTGCTGATGCCGGGGACCGACCCGTCGGGCCAGCCCTGGCGACTGAGCGTGTTCGACGCGTTCTACGTCATGACCTACACCGCGACGACGATCGGCTTCGGCGAGGTGCCCTACCCGTTCTCGTACGCGCAACGCCTGTGGATGACGCTGTCGATCTACCTGTCGGTCGTCGGATGGGCCTACACGCTGGGTTCGGTGTTCGCACTGGCCGGGCATCCGGCGTTCAAGCTGGCGCTGCGGCACCACCGGTTCGAGCGCAGCGTGGCGCGCATGACCGAGCGCTTCTATGTCGTCTGCGGCTACGGGCAGAGCGGCCGCCGGCTGGTCGCGGCGCTCGACCGCATCGGCTACGGCACCGTCGTGCTCGAGCAAGACGAGCAACGCACGCGGGCACACCTGGTCAGCGACATGCAGCATCCCACCGCACTGCTGGTCGCCGATGCCCGCGCACCCGACGTGTTGCTGACGGCCGGCATCCGCATGCCCAACTGCATGGGGCTGATCGCGCTCACCGGCGACGACCAGGTCAACCAGGCCATCGTGATCGGTGCGCGGGCGCTGGCCAAGGACTGCCGGCTGCTGGCGCGGGTGAAGTCCGAAGCCGCGCAGGACATGCTCAGCGAGTTCGGCAACGTGATCGTCGTCAACCCCTTTCACAGTTTCGGCGTGAACTTCGCGATGGCGCTGTCCAAGCCCGACACCTTGCGGCTCGAGGACTGGATCACCGGCGTGCCGGGAGCGGAGCCGCCGCCGCGTTTCGTATTGCCGCACGGGCATTGGGTGATCGCGGGCTACGGCCGGTTCGGCCACGCGGTCGCCCAGGCCCTGGCCGACGCCGGCCTGAGCTGGAAGGCGATCGACATCGATCCGGCGCAATGCAGCGACGATGGCATCGTCGGCAACAGCGTGGCCGAGGAAGCCCTGCGCCGCGCCGGCATCGATCAGGCCTGCGGCCTGATTGCCTGCACCGACGTCGATGCCAGCAATCTCGCAGTCATCATTGCCGCGCGGCGCCTCCACAAGAAGTTGTTCGTCGTGGTGCGCCAGAACCAGGTCGGCAACCGGGCGCTGATCGCGGCCGCACACGCCGACATGGAGTTTGTCCAGGCGCAACTGATGACCAACGAAGTGCTGCAGGAGATGACCACGCCGTTGCTCAACCGCTTCCTGATGCGTGCGCGCAACCAGCCCAACGCCTGGGCTGTCGGGCTGATCCAGCGCCTGCGCGAGGTGGTCGGCGACAAGGTGCCGTATATCTGGGGCGTGCGCATCGCACCGGAACTGGTGGGCGTGGCCCATGTCTTCGGCGAAAGGCCCGAGCCGCCGTTCGCGTTGTCGCACCTGATGGCCGATCCGCTCCAGCGCAGCGCCAGGCTGCCGGTGGTCGCGTTGATGCTCAGCCGCGGTGGCAACGACATGTTGCTGCCCGACGTCAACCTGCCGCTGGCGAAAAACGACCGGATCGTCTTCGCCGGTACCCCGGTGGTCGAGCAATTGCAACGGCGCACGCTCGCCGATGACATCGTGATCGATTACCTGCGCACCGGCCACGAGCCGCCACGCACCTGGCTCGGCCGGCTGCTGACGCGCGGCGACAACCACGCCTGACGGCACGGACGCCGGCGCCCGGCCGGTTCTCAGCGCGCCGGCGACCCGGGACCGGCATCGCGCGCGAGCACGAGCGCGCGCACGATGGCGCCGATTTCGTCGTCCCGCAGCGGCACCAGTTCCAGCACCAGCTGGCCATGGGCCAGCGCATGCTCCATGACCCGGATCGACGGAGTGCCCTCGCGCAGACGGCCAGCCAGCCACTGCGCCGTCCAGCCCGGCTGCGACGGATCGCCAACCGACACGACGACCCGCGAGAACGGCATGCCGGCCGGATCCGGCAGCGCTTCGGCGTGCAGGCCGGGGATCGGTGCCAGTGCCTCGATGAAGGCCTCGACCTTGCGGCGCTGCGTGTCGCGCCAGGCGGGAAGGTCGAGCACCGCGCGGTGCGCCAGGGCCGCCAGCACACCGACGATGGCCTCCTTGCCGGCCTTCATCGCCCGCCCGATGCCTTTCTCCTGGGCCCGGAACGCGCGCACGAAGTCCGCCGTGCCCACGACCAGCCCGGCGGTCGGCGATGCCAGGTACTTGTGCGCACTGGCCAGCACCGCGTCGGCACCGCTGGCGAGCAGCTCCGGCACGCGCATGTCCTGTGCCGCGCCGTCGATGATGACCGGCACGCCGCGCGCATGGGCGAGCCGTACCGCCACGGCCAGGTCCGGGCCCTGGCCGCGCACCAGGCGCGACGAGACCAGCAGCAGGCAGGCGACGGCGTCCTGCGCCAGCGCCTGCTCCAGATCCTGCGCACTGCAGTGTTGCGGGTTGCCGGCCAGCACCGGCGTTGCGCCGGCGAGCCGGATGTCGGTCAGGATCGGATGACCGTAGTCGATTGCATGTCCGGCGGGCAACACGACCTTGCCGGGCATGCCGCGGCTGTCCGGCAGCGCGGCCACGGCCTGCGGCGTGTCGCCGGCCATCGCCGCGGCCACCGCCATCGTGATGCCGGCGGACACGCAATGCGTCACCGCGCCAGCCTGCGCGCCACTCCAGTCGGCCAGCGCCCGGCCGGCGAGCGCCTGCAGCTCGTCGATGACGAAAAATTCCTGCAGCGACTGCGCCACGGCATCGGCGACCGCCGGCGATGAACGCGAGACACCGAGCGGCGTGAAGGTGCCCGCGGCATTGATGACCGGATGCAGTCCGAGGCGGGCATGGATGGCGGATGCGCCGGGAAGGTTTGTCGTCGTGTTCATGATGTCGTTGCTCGGGGCGGGTCGCCCGCGGGGGTATCGGAGATCAGGCGCTTGCCCAGGCTCACGACGTCGTCCTGCAGGTAACCCAGTGCCCGGTAGAAATCGAGCACCTGCGTATTGCCGCTGCGCACCTGCAGGTTGAGCTTGGGACAACCCAGCGCCAGCAGCCGCCGCTCGACCTCGTGCATCAAGGCCTCGCCATGGCCCTGGCGCCGCCAGTCGGGATGCACCGCCAGGTAGTTGACCCAGCCGCGATGGCCATCGTAACCGGCCATGGCGCTGGCCATCAAGACGCCTTCATGGATGCCCACCAGGAACAGATCGCGCTGCACCGCCAGCTTGCGCGCGATGTCGCGCGCCGGATCGTTCCAGGGGCGCGTCAGCCCGCAGGCCTGCCACAACGCGACGACCGCCGGGCCGTCGGTCTCGTCAAACGGGCGGATCCGCATCGTGGTCGCCTGCATCTGTGTTCACCCCTGCGCCGGCACGCGGGCACCCTTGGCCGGCTCCATGGCATCGAGCGCCAGCAACAGGCTGGTGCGATGCTCCTGCGCCACAGTCTGCCATGGCAACCCGCACAAGGCGCCCTCGAGCGCCCACAGCAGGTTCAACGACACCCACACGCCGCTGCGGCGGACCCGGACGTAGGCCGCCACCGAGCCGAGTACGCGCAGTTGCTCCGGGGTCGTGATGCCGGCGGCATGCAACATGGCGGCCGAGGCCGGCCCCAGGTTGGGAAGCCGGGCCAGCGCGCCGCCCGGCGCCGCGGCACGCTGGCGCCGTGTCACCGGCATGGGGGTGTCCGGCCTGCGCTGGCCCATGTCATGCTTGCGGCATGCTGTGCCACCAGATCCGGCATTCGGCGCACAGGCCATCGACGAAACGTGCCTGCAAGGCGCCGTCGAGCACCATGCGCGGCAGCGGTTCGCCCGGCTGGCGCGCCGGCACGCTGGTGCCGGTCGATGCGGCCCAGATGCGGAACAGCTCTTCCGACGTCACCTGGTAGGTGACATGCCAATGCGCCAGGCCGGCATCCGGCAGGCTCGCCAGCACCTCGTAACGCAGCTGCACGTCGGACTGCAGCTCGACACGGCTCCAGTAGGCGGCCAGTTCGGCATGGCCGCGCTGGCTGGCGAACGGCGTGTTGTGGTAAACGCCGTCGGGCTGGAACAAGGCGGCGAACATCGCCTTGTTGCGGGCTTCCCAGGCCGCCTTGTAACCCTCCATGAAACGGTTGATGTCCATCCGACCTCCTTGTCCGTGTTTGCCAGCCCGGTCGCCGCCTCGTCGGCCTTCCCGAACGCGACCTTCTCGGCCCGCAGCATCACCACCCGGCCCCCGAACGTTCCGCTGCCCGGCCGCGACGCAATCCGGCACCGGCACGAGGCCGGCATCCGCAAGTCCTACTGTATATCGGCCGGCGCCGACCCCAGCCCGACCACCATCAGGTGGAAGCTGTTACGCAGCCCGGCCTTGCGAAAGCCGCAGGACTCGTACATCCGGATCGCCGGATTCTGCGGATGCACGGTCAGCGACACCTGGCGATAACCGGCGTCGCGCGCCGCAGCCAGCGCGGCCAGCATCATCGGCCGGCCGAGCCCCTGGCGCTGCCAGGGCGGCAACACGGCGATGCCCAGTTGCGGTGTCGTGTCGTCGACATGCGCCAGGCCTTGCCCGTCGGGCACCAGACGCATCCAGCAGGCGCCGACCGGAACCGTGTCGGCGCCCGGCTGTTCGGCCATCACGCCAACGTCGCCGGCGCGGCCCCAGGATTCGGCGTAGATACGCACGCCCGGACTGTCGAGCACCGCGCGCGGACGCAGCGGCGCCGGTGGCGGGTCCCACAAGGCCACGTGCAGGATCTCCCACAGGACGGCCTGGTCGGCCGCGCGCATCGGACGAAACGCAAAACCATGCGGAGTCATCGTGTCAGCCCCAGGGTTGCAGGCGCCGCATCGAACGGTGCCAGCGCAACAGGTCCGCATCGGGCATCGTGGAGCCGACCGCCGATCCATCCACGGCGTCGTCGTCCGCTCCGGTGCGCGCGCGCTCGGCCAGGCGATCCGCGACCCGGGTCGCGACCCGGCCCAGCACCCGATCGCGCTGGTCGATACCGTGCGCATCGACCATGAAATGATCATGGCCCGACAGTTCCCAGTAGGTCAGGCCGCCATGGCCGGCGTCCCGGTACGCCTGTTGCGCCAGCCGCGCCGATGCGACCGGTGCCAGCGCATCGCGCAAGGCCTGCAGGACCTGCAGCGCGACGGCATGGGCCGACGCCACACTGGCACTGGCCGACGCCGGATGGCAACCCGAACCCTGGGCGACCAGCAAGACGCCGCGGGGCGACCGGGCGTCGGGCGCGGCGTGCAGCGGCGGTGTCAACGACCAGTGGATCAGGCTGCCGTCGACCCGCGCGCAGGTGCCGGTCTGGACCGTGGCGGCCTGGACCAGGCCGCAGGCCAGCATCGCGGTGACAGCCGCCGCGGCCCGCAGCCATGACCGCGTGCGCGCGGTTTGCATGGATTGCATGAGTCTCCCTGCTGGTATTTTGAAGGCTCGTATCTTGCCAAAAAATCAGCCCGCGGGGACCGGTTGCGGCCACGAACCTGCGGCCCCCCGGAACCGGACCGGTCGCCTGCGCATCACCGGGGTGGCGCGTGCGTGTGATACCGTGACGGTCCTTCGGGATCGCGGCAGCGCTGCGCTCCCGGCACCCGTCCATCACCCAGCAATCGAGACCGGATCTTGGGAAAACTGTTGATTCCTCTGGCAGCCCTGCTCAGCGGCGTGGGCCTGCTGATCGTGGGCACCGGCCTGATGTTCGCCGCCATCGGCGCGCAGGCCTCGACGGCCAATTTCTCCAGCCTGGTGACCGGCCTGGTGATGTCGGCGTATTTCGCCGGCGCCATCTACGGCACCTATGCCTGCCCGCACATCATCCGCAAGGTCGGCTTCATCCGTGCCTTCGCGGCCATGGCCTCGGTGGCGTCGACCTTGCCGCTGCTGCACGCCTTGTGGATCAACCCCGTGTTCTGGGGCGCGCTGCGTTTCATCACCGGCCTGTGCCTGGTCGGCCTGTATCTGGTGGTGGAGAGCTGGCTCAACGTGGTGGCGCCCACCGACAAGCGGGGCAAGGTGTTCGCCATCTACCTGGTCGTCAACATGGTCGCACTGGCGGTCGGGCAGTGGCTGATCCTGGTCGGCGACCGCAACGGTTTCGTGCCCTTCGTGCTGGTCTCGGTGCTGTTCTCGTTCGCGTTGCTGCCGATCACGCTGACGCCGGTCGAGCAGCCCGAGATCACCGAGGCGCCCAAGTTCAGCCTGATCGAGTTGTTCACCATTTCGCCCATCGGCACCCTCGGCGCGCTGGTGTCGGGCATGCTCAGCGGCCCGCTGCTGGGCCTGGGCCATGTGTTCGGCGCCGGCGTGGGCTTCAGCGACGCCGGCATCGCCACCTTCATGGCGGCCACCATCCTGGGCGGTGCCGCCTTCCAGTGGCCGGTGGGCCATTTCTCCGACCGTCACGACCGGCGCCTGGTGCTGTTCTGGGTAGCCGTTGCCTGCGCGGGCGTCGCCGCGGTCGGTTTCCTGCTGGCGCGCGACTACGAGAATTCGCTGATCGCGCTGGGTGTCGTGTTCGGCGGTCTGGCGTTCACGGTCTACGGCATCAGCGTCGCCCATGTCAACGACCTGGTCGACCGGGTCAAGGTGCTGCAGGTCACCGGCGGCCTGCTGCTGCTCAACGGCATGGGCGCCACCATCGGCCCGACGCTGGCTGGCGGCATGATGGACCTGATCGGACCCGAGGCCCTGATGCTGTATTTCTCCGTGGTGCTGGCCGCGCTGGCGGCACTGACCTGGCACTACCGGCGCAAGTTCCCGATGAACCGCGGCGAACCCAGCGAGAAAGCCGACTTCGTCATGGCCGGCGCCAGCACCCAGGCGGTGCTGCCGATGGACCCGCGTTTTCCCGACAGCGAAATGCCGGCGCACGACGCCGCGGCGGGCGAGACCGCACCGCCCCCGCCGCCGGAAGAGGAGCCGCCACGGCCACCGCCGGAAGAGCCGATTCCACCGCCCACGGTCCCGCCCGGCCCGGCAGCCTGACACCGGCCGGAGCCCGGCCGACGCCGGCATCACACGCCGGGTCAATTACTTGAATTGCCGCGCCGCCCGGGACGGGCCGCGACGGCGGTTGCCGCCTACACTTTCGTTTCTGCCTGCACGACGGCGCCATTGCGTCGCGCGCCGGGCGAAGAACAAGGACTCTCGTGGCGGCTCAGGAATACGACTACATCGTCGTCGGCGCCGGTTCGGCCGGCTGTGTGCTGGCCGACCAGCTCAGCGCCGGCGGGCGGGCCACGGTGCTGGTGCTCGAGGCCGGCGGCCATGACCGGCGGTTGTGGATCAACATGCCGATCGGCTACGGCAAGACCTTCTACGACGAACGCGTCAACTGGAAGTTCGAGGCCCAGTCCGACCCGGGACTGAAGGACCGGCGCATCTATTTCCCGCGCGGCAAGGTGCTGGGCGGCTCGAGTTCGATCAACGCCATGGTCTATTGCCGCGGGCTGCCGGTCGACTTCGACGACTGGGCCGCCGCCGGCAACCGCGGCTGGGGCTGGAGCGACGTGGCGCCGGTCTATGACCGATTCGAGCGGCGTGTCGACGCCGACGGAACACCGGCGGCCGAAGGCGGCCCCTTGTTCGTCAGCGACGTGCGCCGGCAACTGCATCCGATGGCGCGGCACTTCTTCGCCGCCGCACAACAAGCCGGATTGCCGCTCACCGAGGACTTCAACGGCCCCGCGCCCGAGGGAGTCGGCCGGTACCACATCAACACCCGGCGCGGCATGCGCTGGTCGGCGGCCGATGCCTTCCTGCGCCCGGCATTGCGCCGCGGCCAGGTCACGCTGGCCACCGGCGCGCTGGCCGAACGCATCGTGTTCGAAGGCCGCAAGGCCGTCGGCGTGTCGTACCGCCAGGGTGGTGCCCGCCACACGGCCCGGGCCCGTGCGGCGGTGGTACTCAGCGCCGGCGCCATCCAGAGTCCGCAACTGCTGCAGCTCTCGGGCGTGGGGCCGGGCGCGCTGCTGCAACGCCACGGCATCGCGCCGGTGCTGGTGCAGGAGCAGGTTGGCGCCCGGCTGCAGGACCACCTGGCGATGAGCTACAGCTACCAGTCGCGCGAGCCCACACTGAACAACGTGTTGTCCAGCCTGTGGGGCAAGCTGCGTGTCGGTGTGCAATACGTCACGACGCTGGGCGGCCCGCTGAGCATCAGCGTCAATCAGTGCGGCGGATTCGTGCGCTCGCACGCCGGCGCGCCGCAGGCCGACATGCAGCTGTATTGCAACCCGATCACCTATACGCTGGCCGCATCGAAGACCGGCACGCAGATCGTGCCGGACCGGTTCGCCGGCTTCATCCTGTGTTTCCAGCCCTGCCGGCCGCTCAGCCGCGGGCGGGTGGAAATCGCCGGCCCCGACGCCGCCAGCGCGCCGATCATCACGCCGGGGTATCTTTCGCACCCCGAAGACGTGGCACAGGCCTTGCGCGGCGCGCAGCTGATCCGGCGGCTGGAGAACACCGACGCCATGCGGGGCCTGATCCGTGCCCCGATCGCGCCACGGCTCGACACCATGGACGACGCGGCCATGGTCGAGGACTTCCGCAATCGCGCCAGCACCTGTTACCACCCGGTGGGCAGTTGCGCGATGGGCCCCGATCCGGCGACCTCGGTCGTCGATGCCGACCTGAAGGTGCATGGCCTGGAGCATCTCTACGTGGTCGACGCCTCGGTGTTTCCGAACGTCACCTCGGGCAATACCCATGCACCGACGACGATGGTCGCGCACAAGGGCGCACAGGCCATCCTGGCCGCCACACGCGGCTGACACGTACGCCATTCACAAGGAGCACATGGCATGCAACTCGAATCGATCAAGACCTATGTGGTCGGCAACCCGCCGCCGTCGTTCGGCGGCAGATATTTCGTGTTCGTCAAGATCCGCACCGCCTGCGGCATCGAGGGCATCGGGGAAGCCTATGCGGCCACCTTCAGTCCGCACGTGATCACCGCCATGGCCGAAGACCTGTTCGCACGCGTGTTCGCGGGCCAGGATCCGATGCAGGTCGAAACCTTGTGGCGCAAGGCCTACGGCGCCGGCTTCACGCTGCGCCCCGACGTGTCGCTGATGGGCGTGCTCAGCGCCCTGGAGATGGCGTGCTGGGACATCACCGGCAAGGCGCTGGACCAACCCGTCTACAAGCTGCTCGGCGGCCTGGTCAACCCGCGCCTGCGCACCTACACCTACCTGTATCCCGATGCGGACGAAGACGATACGTTCTACGACGACCCGGTCAAATCGGCCGAACGCGCGGCTGTCTACGTGGCCCAGGGTTTCACCGCGGTCAAGCTCGATCCGGTCGGCGGTTATTCGGTGTTCGACCCGCGCCAGCCGACGCTCGAACGCATGGACCTGTCCGAGCGTTTCTGCAAGCTGATCCGCGAGGCCGTCGGCGACAAGGCCGACATCCTGTTCGGCACGCACGGCCAGTACACGGTCTCGGGCGCCAAGCGCATGGCCCGGCGCATCGAGAAATACGACCCGCTGTGGTTCGAGGAACCCACCCCCCCCGAGCGTCCCGAGATGATGGCCGAGGTGGCGCGCCACACGAGCATTCCGGTAGCCACGGGCGAGCGCCTGTGCAGCAAGTACGAATTCGCCCGCGTCATCGAGACCGGTGCGGCGTCCATCCTGCAACCCAACCTGGGACGCGTCGGCGGCATCCTGGAGGCCAAGAAGATCGCCGCCATGGCCGAGACCCACTACGCGCAGGTGGCGCCCCACCTGTATTGCGGACCGGTCGTGGCCGCGGCCAACATCCAGCTTGCGGCCAGCATCCCGAACTTCCTGATCCTCGAGAGCATCCAGCAACTCGGCGGCTTCCACGCGCAGTTGCTGAGGAAAAAGATCCAGTGGGAAGATGGCTACGTGATCCCGAGCAAGGAGCCGGGTCTGGGCGTCGAGCTGAACGAAGAAGTCGCGCTGGCCCACCCCTACGATGGCAAGGCGCTGCACCTGGAGATGGCGCAGCACCCGCTGGGTTATCACTGAGCCCGCCAAGGCCGGCGCGGGCCAGGATACCGGCCGTCATCGTCCACCGTCGTGCCTGGCACCCGCACAACCTATTGCCTCCAACGCAACGGGAGAATCCTGAATGAAAACCTACCAGAACCTCATCGCCAACCAGTGGGTGGCGTCCGACGCCGGCGCCACGCTCACCGTCACCAACCCCGCATCGGAGACGCCGGCCGGCCAGGTTCACCTGGCCAGCGCGGCGCAGGTCCTGCACGCCTGCGACGCAGCCGCGAAGGCCCAGCGCGCCTGGCGCAAGACGCCGGCCATCGCGCGTGCGAACTTCATGCGCCGCCTGGCCGACGCCCTGGTCGCGCGCAAGGACGCGATCGGCGCGGCGCTGGCGCTGGAGTCGGGCAAGAGCCTGGAAGACGCGAGCAACGAGGCCGTCTATGCCGCCGACATCACGCGGTACCACGCCGAATGGGCGCGGCGCATCGAGGGCGAGGTCATCCCCAGCGACAGCGCGTCGGAGAACCTGGTGCTGCACCGCGAACCGGTCGGCGTCGTGGCCTGCCTGATTCCGTTCAACTACCCGGTCTACACCTTGCTGCGCAAGATCGCGCCGGCGCTGATCACCGGCAACACCGTCGTCGTGCGCCCGAGCAACAATACGCCGTGCAGCGCGTTCGAGATCGCGCAGGCGGTGCTCGACGCCGGACTGCCCGAGGGCGTGGTCAACATCATGGCGATGGACCATGACGCGGCCGAGCAGATGTGCACGCACGCCAAGGTGGCGATGATCACCTTGACCGGCAGCGTTGCCGCCGGACGGCGCATGCTGGAGTTCTCCAAGGTCAACATCGCGCGCGTGTCGCTCGAGATGGGCGGCAAGACACCGGCCATCATCACGCCCTCGGCCGACCTGGACTCGGCGGTCGCGGCGATCGTGGCGTCCAAGACCACGCATTGCGGCCAGCTGTGCACGGCGGTCGAACGGGTCTACGTGCAACGCGCCCTGCACGACGAGGTGCTGGCGCGCCTGCGCACCGCGATGCAGGCCCGCAGCTTCGGCGACCGCGCGGCTGATGCCGGCCGCATGGGCCCGCAGGTCAGCGCCGCCGCGCGCCAGGCCCTTCACGACATGGTGCAACGCGCCGTCGCCGACGGAGCCACGCTCGAATGCGGCGGCACCCTGCCCGACGGCAAGGGCTTCTTCTACCCGCCCACGCTGCTGTCCGGCCTGCGCCAGGACGCCGAGGTGGTGCAGCAGGAGACCTTCGGGCCGGTGTTGTGCGTATTGCCCTACGACGATTTCGACGATGCACTGGCCATGGCCAGCGACCACCAGTACGGCCTGGCCTCGGTGTTGTACAGCAACGACTACCGCGAAGTGATGCAGGCCGGCAACGAGATCGAAGCCGGCGAGTTGTACATCAACCGCACGCCGGCCGATCCGTACCAGGGCTACCACGCGGGCTGGAAACGCTCCGGCCTGGGCGGCGACGACGGCAAACACGGCATGCTGGAGTTCACGCAGACGCGGCTGGTGGTGATGCCGTACTGAGTCACGATCGCGGTGCGTCCATCGACGCGCCGCGCTTCAGAGCGAGGGCTTGCTGCCCTTGCCCACGCGTTTGTCGACCGCCTCCTGGCGCAACTTGTCGACGCGTTCGTTGGCCGCCAGTTCCGCCTTGACCCAGGATTGCACATCGATCATCGTCGCTTCGACACGTCGTGCCGGCTGGCTGTCGGTCGCGGAGACCCGGTACTCCAGCATGCTGGCGCATTGCGCGAGATCCTTGACCCGGCTGTGCAGGAACAGGTCGAGCCGGTACTTGCCGCCACCAGCCTTGCGGTACACCAGGTCCAGGATGCCTTTTTTCTGCCGGATGTCGGTGGTCGGCAACGTCACACCGGTGCCGTTGGGGTTGTTCGACAGGCAGTTCATGTCGCCGCCGCCGAATCTCCAGTGGAGGATGCCGGTCGTGCTGGCCGTTGCCGCGCCGTACTTGTCGAGCAGGGCCTGGCTGAACTGGCCCCCGGTGATCGGATCGACATTGTTGGAGAGCATGCGCCGCACGCCCACCAGCTTGCCACCGGCCGGCGGTGGCGAAAACATCAGTTCGAAGGATTCGTCGCGCCGCTTGTTGCCCTGGATCTCGACCTTGCCGGCCGTGATGCGGGCCAGGAAGTCGTCGGTCTTGAGGCCATGGTTGACGCCGTCGCTGTAGCCGTAGGCCATCCGGTCCTCGTAGATCTTGTCCCCGCTGATCCCGTGCGCCTTGAGCGCCTGGACCGACTGCTCGGGCGTCATGCCGAGCCGCAGCCCGACGATGTCGACGGTGTTGTCGTCGGCGAAAGCCGGCGTGCAGAAGGTGGTGAACAAGACTGTCGCAACCGTACTGGCGACCCGGGCCAGCTTGTTGTTGTACGGCATCTCCCTGTGTCCTTTCGTTCAGGTGTCGAAACCTGCGATGCTACGAAACACGTTGATGTTGTCAAGGAAAGAGTTCCGTCCGCCGCCGTACAGGCGCATGACCGTCGTCGGGCGGTCGCGACGATGCACATGCACTGCCCCCTGAAAGCAGGGGTTGCCAGCATGCGGCGCACTGGACTACCCTTCCGTGATGCGCACTGCGGGATTCGCCCTTGGGAGCGGCCCGGCGGGCTCCTGCGGACAAAGACACTGCATGACCAGCGTCAACCGCGCCACTTTGCATTCGCGGGCCTTGCGCCCGCATCCAGCCAACACAGGGAAACCCTCCAGCATGATTCGCACGTCCATCGCAGGCCTTGTCCTCTTGCCCGCACTGGTCTCGGCAGCCGGCAATGCCGCCGCCTCGACCTACCTCAACCAGTCCAACATCACCGTCACGGTCGGCGCCGGAACATCGCCGGGATCCTTCAACAACACCTTCAGTGGCGGCTCGACAATCGCGAAGGTGATCGACGCACCGTCCGCGATCGCGGAGGAATTCCACAACCAGACGACTCACATCTGGTACACCGCCGACGACGATGGCGGCGGGCTGGAGTTGCTGTTCGACTTCGGCATCGAATACGACCTGAGCGTGCTCCACTTCTGGAACTACACCTCGGAGACCTACGACGTCGACAACGTCGCGTTCACCTTCTTCAATGGCAACAACGTGCAGAACGGCATGTTGTCGGTGACACCCGAGCTCGGCTCCAGCCCCGGCATTCGCGCCCAGGACATCGCACTGGCCGCGCCGCTGAACGTGCGCTACGTGACCGCCTTCCTCACCGGCAGCAACCGCCAGGTCGACTTCCAGAACATCGGCTTCACAGCGAACGTGTCGGCGCCGGTTCCGGAGCCCGCCACCTATGCGATGCTGGGGCTTGGCAGTTTGCTGGTGCTGGCGGCCTGGCGGCGCAAGCGGTGGCCGGATCCCGGACAACCCGCTGTCGCGAGCGCATAGGCATGGCATAGGCCGGCAGCGACATGCGGCCTGCCCCGGCGCCTGTGGCTGCTTTGGCTCAGGTCCGCGCCGGCGCGGCAGCTCCATCCTGCGCCATCTGGAAACAGGCACGGCACTGCCGCCAGGTCAGGCCGACGGCGACGATGCCACAGATCGCAGTCACCGTGGCCGCGGTCGGCGCGCCCAGGTGCTCGGCGAGCCAGCCCGTGGCCAGGAATCCCAGCGGTGCCACGCCGATGCACATGGTCATCAATCCCAACGCCTCCGGACGGCGATCGTCGGGCGCGGCGAGGTAGACCAGCGTTGCCTGCATCACCGCGAATCCCGCTTGCGCGACGCCGATCACCAGCAGCACGGCGGCGGTGAGCCACACATTCCAGCTCCAGCCCAGGGCGATCTGCAACACGAGAAACAGCAGCACGGCGCCGAGGTACAGCTGCCCCTGTCGCAGGCGTGCGCCCAGCGAGGTCAGCACCAGCGCCCCAAGCAGAGAGCCGACGCCGTCGACGCTGGCCAGCAGGCCGACGTCCTGCGCGTCGAGCTGCAACCGCACCTGGCCGATCACCGGCACCATGCTCAGCACCGGCCAGCCGAAGAGATTGAACAGGATCGTGATCCACAGGATCGCCCGCAAAGGCGGCGACTCGCGGGCAGCTTGCCAACCACGCACCAGCAAAGCGCGCAGCGTGGGCCGGGTCGCGTTGGGCGCCGCCACCTGGCGCGACAGCCCGGTCAGTGCAGCCAGCACCGGCAGGTAGAAAACACTCGTGAAAACCAGCACGGCCGTCAGCCCGCCATGGGCCAGCAACAGGCCACCCAGGCCGGGACCGATCAGACGGCAGGCGTTCGAGGCCACGGCGTCCAGCGACATGGCCCGCACCAGCCGACCGTGGCCGGCAATGTCGCCCATCAGGCTGCGGCGCATCGGCATGTCTCCCGCCCAGACGACACCGTTGATGAAGCTCGCCAGCGCGAGGTGCCAGACGGTCAGCACGCCCAGCAGCGAGAGCATCAGCAACACGGCGCTGGTGGCCAGCAGCATGGCATGGGTCGTGATCAGCACAGTGCGCCGCGATCGGCGCGTGGCCAGCGCACCCAGCGCCAGGCCGAACAGCGATAACGGAAGCAGGCGCAGCATCATCAGCGTGGCGACCCACAGCGCGGACTGCGTGCGCTCGAAGGTGAACACCGCGAAAGCCAGGATCTCGACCCAGCGGATCAGCGACATCAGCATGCCGACAGCCCACAGCCGATGCAGCTGCGTGTCGTGCAGCATGGACAGTGGCGCGACCGGGGCCGCAGTGGGGCTTGTGGGATGCGTCAAGAAACTACGATCGCGGCAAGCGACAGCGATGGGATGGATCCGGTCCGGCGGGGACTGCGTGATTGTGGCCCAAGCCGATGTCCAGGTTCTGCGTCGCTCGTCACGCCAAGCCGTGGGCCAGCGCCTCGAACACCGCCCGGATACGCCGCGCGGTGCGCAATTCGCGGTGGGTCACCAGCCAGATCGGAAAGCGCACCGGCGGCACCTCGTCGAGCACGCGCACGACGCCCGGAGTGCTGCGGGCAACCTCGTCCATCATGGCGCCAATGCCCAGGCCCTCGCGCACCAGCGCCCAGTGGGCGACCGAATGATCCGAGAAGCAGCTGAAATTCGACTCCTGCAGCGGCAGGCCGTGCTGGCGCAGGTACCCCAGGAACTGGCCCGCGCGGTCAGAGCCGACGAAGGGCAGGCGGGCCGCGTCTTCGGCGCTTCGGGGATGTCCGTGCACCCGCACCCAATCCTCGGACGCATAAAAGCCGGCCGTGGCCTCGCGGAGCAGGCGCGCGATCAGGTCCGGCTGCTCCGGCTTGACATGGCGGATGGCAATGTCGGCCTCGCGGCGCAGCAGGTCGCTCAGCGCATTGGTCGCGACCACCTCGATCGCGATGCCCGGCTCCTGCGTGCGCAGCTGCCGCACCAGCGGCGGCAACAGGTACGCGGCCACCACGTCGCTGGCCGACACCGAAACCACGCCGCCCACGGCCTGCGAGCGGCCGGTGGCGGCCAGGCCGAGCGCCTCGGCCGCCGCGCCCATTGCACGCGCATGCTCGAGCAGATCGAGCCCGGTGGCGGTCAGCGCCATGGCCTTGCCCACCCGCTCGAACAACACCACGCCCATGCGCTGCTCGATGGCGGCCACCTGGCGACTCAAGGTGGGCTGGGTCAGGCCCAGTTTGCGCGCGGCGGCCGACAAGGAGCCGGTCTCGGCCGTTTCCAGAAAGGCCCTGAGCTGGTTCCAGTCGGGTTTGTCCATGCACAAATGTATATGTTCACTACAGATAGCCGCAATTGCCTGTCGTTCCGTGCATGGGTAGCATCCTCGCAATCGCGTTGAATGCCTGCTGACCGCTGCCCCATCCATGACTACCACCGACACAACCGCACCTGATTCGCAGGCGTACGCGCCGTCCGCGCACAAGGCCCGTTTCTGGGACCGTATCGCGCGCAAATATGCCACCGACCCGATCGCCGACCTGGCCGGCTACGAGACCACGTTGCAACGAGTGCAAGCCCTGTTGTCCGGCGAGCAGCAGGTGCTGGAGATCGGCTGCGGCACCGGGAGCACCGCGTTGCGGCTGGCGCCGTTCACCCGGAGCCTGCTGGCGACCGACGTGTCGGCCGGCATGATCGCCATCGCGCGCGAGAAGCTGGCGGCCCAGCCGGTGCCGCAATTGAGCTTCGCGGTAGCCGACGCCGACGCACCGGCAGTCGGGCACGACACCTACGACGTGGTACTGGCCTTCAACCTGCTGCACCTGGTCGACGATCTCGACCTGGCGCTGCAACAGGCCAGGCAGGCATTGCGACCGGGTGGCCTGCTGGTCTCCAAGACGCCCTGCATCGGGCTGATGAACCCGCTCATCCCGTACCTTGCGCTGCCGCTGATGCGCATGATCGGCAAGGCGCCGCATGTGTTGTGCTTCGACGCGACCCAACTGCAGTCGGCCATCACCCGGCAGGGGCTGGAGATCGTCTGCGTCGAGCAACACGGAACGCGGGGCAAGGACATCCGGCCGTTCATCGTCGCCCGCAAGGCCGGCTGAGCGGCAGCATCCGAAACCGACCCACGCTTGGCGGCTCGATGGTGGGCCTATGCCCTGCTGGATCTGCCCGCACCGACTTCCTTCCTCGTAGCGACGACCGCCGACCGTTTGCTCCACTGCGACGCACTGCAGCCGAATCTGCGTTGAAACCAGTGGCTGAAACTGCTCAGTCTCGAGAACCCCAGCATTTCGGCCACTTCGGCCAATGGCAGGTCACTCTCGCGCAAATGGCTTTGAACCAGGTCCGCGCGAACCTGGTCGAGCAAGGCACTGAAGCTGAGCCCCTCTGCATCGAGGCGCCGGTGCAGCGTGCGGCGATCGACGCGCATGTGCCGCGCGATCTCCTGCGCAGTGCAGGTTCCACCGGGCAGCAGCGCCAGCATCAGTTGGCGGCAGGCTTCCTGCACGCTCTCGCTGCGATCCTGCATCGCCGCCTGCAGGTACTTGCGCGCAAAGCCCGCCGCCTTCGGGTCCCCGGGTTCGCGCGACCGGGCCAGATCGTCTGCCATGCAGACCAGACCATTGAATTCCTGATTGAACTTGACGCGTCGGCCGAAAAACGTCCGGTGCGCGGCGGCGTCCGGCGGCGGGCGATGGGTGAAGCAGACATCCAGCGGACGCCAATGCGGGCCGATCAGGTCGCGCAGCATGCGAAACACGATGGCAACCGCGAGTTCGACCGACTGGCGCATCGGCACGCCGGGGCTGGGCAACAAATCTTCGCGGATGATGACGAGGCTTTCGAGGTCCTCGACACGAATGGACATCGACGGGTTCACCAACCGCAGGTAGCGGCACAAGGTGTCGAGTGCGTCGCGTGGCGTGGCCTCTTCACGCAGCACGAGGCTGATGGGCCCGAGGTTGGAGAGTCTGCGCTGGGCCGCCAGGCGCAAAGCCAGGTCATCTGTCCCGGTGGC
Organism: Comamonadaceae bacterium G21597-S1; assembly: GCA_027214345.1. Classification (GTDB taxonomy): domain Bacteria; phylum Pseudomonadota; class Gammaproteobacteria; order Burkholderiales; family Burkholderiaceae_C; genus CAISIP01. Next base: position 26,739 of record JAPWHR010000017.1, on the reverse strand, counting down.
GCGCGCGGTGATCTCCAGCAGTTCGCGCACGGCGTCGCGGGGAATCAGCGTCTCGGAGTCTTCCAGAAGTTTGGCCCGTAGCCCCACGGCACGCAAGAAAGCATGCGGGTCCCGACCCAGCGATTTGACCAGCTCGATGTAGCCATTCAAGCTGGCGCTGCGAATCATGCGCGCAAGTTGTCTCATGAGGCGATGGATGTGCGCCATTATGCGCAGACGCAGTCCGCGTCAACGATCGACTGCGCAAGCTGGCGCAGATTGCGGATGGCGCCGTCGGCATCCGCGCGCGCGGGCACGCCATGCGGTGCGCGCAACAGACGGCAGCCGCTCGATGGCAGCCGACGCACCGCTCACGGCACGAGCACCGTCGAGCCGATGGTCTTGCGTGACTCGAGCGCCCGGTGTGCCTCGGCCGCATCGGCCAACGCGAACGTCTGTTTCGGCTCGCTGACGATGTTCCCGACAAGCACATGGTCGAACAGTTCACGCGCCATTGCGAGCATGTGCGCACGGGGCTCGATGTAGTGGCGCATCGCCGGTCGCGTGATCCAGATCGACTTGGCGCCCAGCAGCTTCACGTTGAGCATGACCGGACCCGAAGAAGTGCCATTGCTCACCAGCGTGCCACGCGTACGCAAACATGCGAGCGATGCTTCCAGCGTGTCCTTGCCGACGGAGTCGTAAACCACGGAAACACCTCGTCCTTCGGTAATCTCCAGCACCCGGCTGGCGATGTCCTCGCGCGACGTCACGATGGTGTGGGTGCAACCGTTGGCTCTGGCCGCCACTGCCTTCTCATCGGTGCTGACGGTGCCGATCATCGTCACGCCCAGCGCGCGCGCCCACTGGCAGGCGATCAGGCCCACACCGCCCGCCGCCGCGTGGTAGAGGATGGTTTCGCCGCCCTGGAGCGGGTAGACCTGGCGAAACAGATACTGTGCCGTCATGCCCTTCATGATGAGCGAGGATGCCGTGCGATCCGAGACACCATCGGGCAAGGGAATCAGCACATCGGCGGGCATCACGCGCGCCTGCGCATAGGCTCCCTGCGGCCCCACCAGGTAGCCGACCCGGTCACCGATGCGAATGTCGGTGACGCCAGGCCCAACGGCCTCGACGACGCCCACCGCATCCGTGCCCAGGCCATTGGGCAGCGCCAGCGGATAAAAGCCGGTGCGGAAATAGATGTCGGCAAAGTTGACGGCAATGAAGCTGTGCCGTACGCGGGCCTCGCCGTGCCCGGGTTCGCCGACATCGACCTCTTCATACCGGAGGACTTCGGCGCCCCCGATTGCGTGCAGGCGAATGGCTTTGTTCATGGTCTGTTTCCTTGAAAGTAGGTGGGGAGTGGCCATTCTTGCGGGCGTGGTCCGGGACGGAAAGCCCGTCCTGCGGAATTTCCCAAAATGACAAATGCCTGTCCCGGATAAGCAAATTCGAATCGCAGACGCCCGGGATACTGACTCCGTCGGCCAATCGGGCCGGCACAAACATGAACATGACTGGAGACCGATATGAAACTGCGGCACTTCGCCCGTTCCGCCATCGCGGCAATGGGATGGTTATTGGCACTGCACGTGTGGGCGGCCGATCAAGTCCCCTTGAAGATCATCGTGCCGGCACCGCCAGGCGGAACCATGGACATCGTGGGTCGCCTGGTCGGGCAACAGATGGCTGTGGAGTCCGGTAGGACCGTGATCGTGGAAAACCGCGCGGGCGCGGTCGGGTCGATCGGCATGCGCGCCATGTTGCAGGCTCCCCCCGACGGCAACACGATCCTGATGGGCGCGATCAACCTGCTGGTCGAAGCGCCGCAACTGATGAAGCTGCCGTACGACCCGTTGGGCGACATCGTGTCCATCGCACGCGTGGCCTCGACGAGTTATGTGCTGGTCACCGCGGCCAACTATCCAACGAAGGACTTCCCGGGTCTGGTGAACCACCTGAAGACACGCAAGGGCAAGGCCAATTTCGCCAGCTATGGGCGGGGCACGGTTTCGCAGTATTCGGGATTCATCCTCAGCGACAAGGCCGAACTGGATATGCAACACATCGGGTATGCAGGTTCGCCACCGGCGTTGCAGGACGTGATCGGGGGCCAGGTCGACATCATGTTCGACGGCCTGGCAACGTCCTTGCCGCTGATCAAGGGCGAGCGGCTGCGTGCTTATGCCGTCGCCGGCAAGAAGCGCTCGAGCTACCTGCCGGAAGTTCCGACCATGACCGAACTGGGCTATCCGGAGATCCAGTACAACGGGCAAGTCACCTTCTATGGCTCCAGCAAGCTGCCAGCCGACGTCCTGGCCAGGCTGCAGGAGACCATCAAGAAGGCAGCCGAAGCTCCTGCGGTGCAGAAGAAGCTGATCGATGCCGGGCTGGAGCCGGACGTGAGCGTGGACTCGGCCGCGATGCTGGCCGAGAGCCGGATGCTTTACCAGCGCAACGCCGCCATCGTCAAGAAGTTCAACATCCAGCCGAACTGAGCGGACACCACGCCCCTTGACCGGAGAGCCCACCATGAAGATCAGTCCCATCACGCCCGCCATCGGCGCGCACATCAGCGATGTCCAGCTCGGCGAAGTCGCCCGCGACGCCGAACTCTTCGCGCAGATCAAGGCGGCCATGCTCGCGTACAAGGTGCTCTTCTTCCGCGGCCAGGACATCACGCGGGCAGAACACGTCGCGTTCGCGCAATGTTTCGGTCTGCTCGAGGACCATCCCGTGGCCGGCAGCGACCCCGAGCATCCGGGCCTGGTGCTGATCTACCGCAGCGACAACCGGCACAGCCACGAGAACACCTACCACTGCGACGGCCTGTGGCGTCCCAATCCACCGATGGGTGCCGTGTTGCGCTGCATCGAATGCCCGGAGATCGGTGGCGACACGATCTGGGTCAACATGGTCCAGGCCTATGCGGAGTTGCCGGAGGATATCCAGCGCAAGATCCTGAAGCTGCGTGCCAAATCCAGCATCGAACCGTCGTTCGGCGCCACCATGTCGGATGCGGCGCGCCGCCAGCTCGACCGGGAGAACCCGCCCGCGGAGCACCCGGTCGTGCGCACGCATCCGGAGACCGGCGAAAAGGTCTTGTTCGTCGGCAGCTTCACGACGCACTTCGTCAACCACAACACGCCCGAAAACATCCGCCACGGCATCGACAAGACACCGGGTTCGTCGATGCTGCTCAACTACCTGCTCAGCCGCGCGACGATCCCCGAGTACCAGGTGCGCTGGTCCTGGCAGCCAGGCGACATCGCCGTGTGGGACAACCGCAGCACGCAGCACTATGCCGTGAACGACTACTGGCCCGCGCCGCGCAAGATGGAGCGTGCCGGCATCGTGGGCGACGTGCCCTTCTGAACCTTGCGGATCACCCGCACCTGCCCGGCCCATTCATCCTTCCCCTCCCTTTTTGACCTGGAGCTTATTGCCATGCACTTTCTCGACGGCCACCTCTACCCCGAAAACCAGCAGCCGCTGATCATCACCGCCGCGCCCTACGCGCCGGGCTGGATTCCCGCCGATTTCCCGGAGGACATCCCGGTCACCATGGAGGACCAGATCCAGAAGGCGGTGGATTGTTACGAAGCCGGCGCCACGGTGCTGCATCTGCATGTACGCGAAGCCGACGGCAAGGGCAGCAAGCGCCTGTCCAAATTCAATGAACTGATCGCCGGGGTGCGCGCGCGCGTGCCGGAGATGATCATCCAGGTGGGCGGCTCGATCAGCTTTGCGCCGGAGTCCGACGGCGAAGCGGCCAAGTGGCTGAGCGACGACACGCGCCACATGCTGGCCGAACTCGATCCGAAGCCCGACCAGGTGACCGTGACTGTCAATACCGTGCAGATGAACGTGACGGAGCACGCGGGACTGGACGACTTCAGGGGTGTGTCGCGCGGCTTCCCTTCCCTGCATGCCAGTTACAAGGACATGGTCGTGCCGGCCAATCCCAGCTGGGTCGAGGAACATATCCGGCGTTTGACGGCCGCCGGCATCCAGAGCGAATTCCAGTGCTACAACATCAACAGCTTCGAAACCATCGAACGCATGATCCGCCGCGGCCACTACAAGGGCCCGCTGGTGATGAATTGGGTCGCGATCAGCGGTGGCATGGACCAGGCCAACATCTACAACCTGGCCAACTTCCTGCGCGCGGCTCCGGACGGCGCCGTGGTCACGGTGGAGAGCTCGGTGCTCAATGTGCTGCCGGTCAACATGATCGGCATCGCGCTGGGCCTGCATGTGCGCTGCGGCATCGAGGATGTGTTGTGGAACCAGACCCGAACCGGCAAGATGAGCAGCGTCGAGCAGATCAAGCAGCTGGTGCGCATCTCGGGCGAGTTCGGCCGCCCCATCGCCACCGCGCAGCAGGCGCGCGAGATCATGAAGATCGGCGTGTTCTTCAAGACCACGGAAGAGACGCTGCAGGCCAACGGCTTCTCGCCCAATCGCAATGGAGGCAACCAGGGATTCCTGCGCAAGCCGGCCAGTGAGCTGGCCGCCTGAAGCACCGACAGCCCGGCGCCTCGCTCGGCACCGGGCTGGGGCACACGGAGGCGATCTCCGACACTCCGGCCTCTTCCACCGGAGTCTCCGCCCGGAACCCGCCCGACTGCGGCCGCGGGATCGCGATCGCGGTCCTGGCTTCCAGTAGCGAGCCCAGCTGCGCCTGGATTGCCGTGCCCTTGCGCAACACCCGGCCCCGTGCATGCAGCGCCCGCGACCGGAGCGGCTTCCGCCGTGCCTGCTGCTGACGTCGGACGGAAGTCGTACACCGTTGATGCTCGCCCAGGGTGCGGTCGCAGCGCTGAAAGATCCATCGTCGGCGAGCGACCAAGGCAGCACGCCGCGGCGCAGGAACATCGACGCCAACGGGACCGAGAACCGGTTCGCCGCGCCCTCACCTGCGGCGGATCGCTTCGACCACCACTCGCGGCAACGCACGCGAATCGACCACGTACAGGCATTCAGCCCATGACACAGACAGACATCGAATTCGTTCCTCTGGAAGAGATCGACGAAGCGCGGCTGGTCGCGCTCATGAACGACGCTCGGGTCCGCAAGCACTTGCCGCTGCTCGCCGGCGCATTCTCGCGCGAAGACTGCCGCGCCTTCGTCGCAGCCAAGCGCCGCCTGTGGACGGAGCATGGCCATGGTCCGTGGGCCATCCTCGTCCACGGCGAGTTCGCCGGCTGGGGCGGAGTCCAGCCCGAACACGGCGAGGCGGACCTGGCCCTGGTGCTCGATCCGCGGTTCTGGGGTTGGGGTCGGCGGATCTTGCGCGCGATCGTCGCTCGGGCGTTCGACGAGCTGGAACTCGACGCGATCACGGCACTGCTGCCACCGAGCCGGGCGAACAGGCAGGCCATCACGCGCCTGGGATTCGTCGAAGCAGGCCATTCGATGATTGATGGTCAGCCATTCGTGCGTTATAGCCTCGCCAACACACACCAGCGCCGGTCGCCAGACCTGTCGGCGAACACCGGATGATCGCGCCATGACAGCGCACGATGGAGCCGCGCGTTGACGACCCGACTGCCGCGACCATGACAACGCGCCCCGCTTGCAAGACGGCGGTCCGGGCACCACCCCATGGCTCGTCGATTCGTGGGCGGCGGCGATCGCCGCCGCCATCATGCCGGCCGGCTGTCCCGGCGAGCGTCGTACCGCGTCATCCGGGCCGATCGGCACGCAGAACCTCGGCGATCAGGTTCTGCAGGGCCGGGACCAGGTCGGCCTCGAACCAGGGATTGCGGCGCAGCCAGACGTTATTCCTTGGACTGGGATGCGGAAGTGGCACCATGCGCGGCCAATAGGTCCGCCACGACCGGACCCGTTCCGTCAAGGACGAACGTGGTTCCCCGAAGTGGTACCTCTGGGCATAATGACCGAGCACCAGGGTTGTCTCTCGATGTCTCATTTGACGGAGCAGCGGCTCTCGCCATGTCAGGGCACACTCCGGTCGTGGCGGCAGATCGCCCGACTTTCCCGTGCCGGGAAAACAGAACCCCATCGGCAGAATCGCAAATTGCCGCGGATCGTAGAACACGTCGCGCGTCACCCCCAGCCACTCGCGCAAGCGATCTCCGCTGGCGTCGTCGAACGGTATGCCGGAGCGATGGACCTTGTTGCCTGGAGCCTGCCCCGCGATCAGGATCCTCGATGTCGGATGCAGCTGGATGACAGGCCGCGGGCCGAGCGGCAAATGGTCCTTGCAAATCGTGCAAGCGCGTACTTCGGTCAACAGGGACGAGAAGGAAGTCATTCCAAGCGCTTCACCGATCGGCAACCATGAGCCAGCAACAAGACGCCCCCATCATGCATCAGCCCGTTCGAGTTGCTGCGCTGCGGCGACGACGGCGGCAATCCCATCGGATCCGGATCGGGGGGCTTCGCGCGAAGCGGGGACCACGCGCGACGGGCGAAGCCACGCGCGCTCGAAGACGTCCGCGTCCAGCGGCCGGCTGAAGATGTATCCCTGGATCTCGTCGCAGCGCGCGTGACGCAGATAGTCCAGTTGCCGCACATGCTCCACGCCCTCGGCGACTACCTTGATGTCGAGTGACCGTCCGAGTTGCACGATGGCATTGCACACTGCATTTGCGTGCGGGTCGACACCGAGATCGTCGATCAGTGACTTGTCGATCTTCAGCGCGTCGACCTGGAAACGTCGCAGGTAGGCGAGGGATGAAAAGCCGGTTCCGAAATCGTCGATCGACACAGGAACCCCGACCGTGCGCAATTCGCCAAGAACGGCTTCTGTGCGATCGGCATCGCGCATCGCTGTCGACTCGGTCACCTCCAGTTCGATCAAACCCGGCGGCAGGCCGTAGTCTGAACGCAATCGCGCCAGTCGCAGGGGGAGCTTGCTGCTGGAGAACTGACGCGCAGAAAGATTCACCGCCAAACCTGTGGCCTGGCCATCGCGCGCCAACCAACCCGCGAGGGTTCGCGCCGCCGTTTCGAGCATGAAGTCGCCAAGCGGTTCGATGAGCCCCGTGACCTCTGCAATGGGTATGAACTGGCCCGGCGACACGAGACCGCGCTGCGGATGACACCAACGGGCCAGCATCTCCGCCCCGGCCAGCCTGACGCCGCCACCCGGCACCAACGCCATGCGCGGTTGAATCACGGCGAAGAGTTCTCCGTTGTGCAGGCCGCGTTCGAGTTCGCCCGCAAGAACGCTCGCCTCGCGCGCCCATGCCGCATAGTCTGGCGACAGCATTGCCCACGCGCCCAGGTCGAAGCGATCGTCCCCGGCGAGCGTGCCGGGCGATCGGGAAATGGCGAAAGTCACAGCACGCTCCTTCGTCTACGCGGCGAGCTGCAGTTGCACGGCAGGGAAGTCCACTTCCGTACGCGCCACATTGTTGGCGTAATTCGTGAGCGTGGTCGCCGCAGCATGTGCCACAACCTCGAGCATGTCCTCATCGGACAGCCCGGATTGTCGATAGGTGTCAAGTGCCATGGCTTCGATGTGTCCGCGTGTCTCCACCAACTCGCGAGCGAATGCGGCGAGCGCACCCGAGCGCAACTTCGCACCGTGACCGGCACGGGCCTGCAGTGTTTCCGCTTCGCTCAAACCGGCCTTTGCGCCGAGCAAGGTATGCGCACTCACGCAGTAGGCGCAGCCGTTGGCCTGCGATACCGCGAGAGCAACCATCTCGCGTTCCGCAGCGCTCAATCGCCCGCTCGCGAGCGCGTCATTCACCGCGAGCAACGCCTTCAACGCCGCGGGCGCGCGCGCAAGTGTGGAAAACAGATTCGGCACCATGCCGAGCTTCGCTCTGACGGCCGCGAGCGTGGCGACGACTTCCGCGTCTGCATGGGCCGGGGTGATGGGTGCAATTTGCGACATTTCAATGTGTTCCCAGTTGCTTTGCGTTTCGAACAGGAATCGAAGGTGACATGTGGGCGCGCCAATGGTGTGCGCGCCCACGGATCGATGGACTACAGCTTGTTGGAAGCCGTATGTTCAATCCTGGCCCATTGCGCTTTCGCCTTGGCAATCGTGCCGGCGCGGTCCTTCTGGAACATCTTGAAGATGTCCTCGTTCAGGAACACATACAGCCTGCCGTTCTCGATTGCGGCGTAACGCGGATCGCCGTCGAATTTTTTTCCAACCGAGACGCCGAATGTGCAGAAGCCGCCGTTCTCCGGCGCGTACTTTTCCGGAGTAGCCTTGAACGCATCCAGGTTCGACTGCGAGGCGAAGTAATAGGCGACGCCATCATGTACGGCGGTGTACTTTGCCGTGCCTTCGATGCGATTGCCGATATCGACAAATGCGACGGGGTCGACTCCATGCAGGCCAAGCGGCGCGCCGACGGCCGTGAGGCCCGGCACCGTGTTGTGTTCGTCTGCGGCGAATGCGCTACCGGTGGCGAAGGCAGCGCACAGCGCCAGCGCCACGATGCTGCGTTTTCCGTTCATGGTGATTCCTTTCAGGGTTGAGGAGATAGCCGACCAGGTTGTCGACAGGAGCGATTCTGCATGGGAGAATTGGACGATTGTTTAACAATAGTCCGAATATGACAGCCGATCATCCAGAAAGAACTCCAGAGCACGATCCCCTGTCTCCCCTTCTTGCTCACTTCTTTGCGCGCGCGAGCGTGTTTTTCACGGGCAACTTGTGCGGGCGCGTCGGCTTCGGCGCCGCAGGAGGCTACTTGCACCTGCTTCGCTCGGGTCGCATGGATCTGCATGATGTGAGCGGGTACCGATCCACGCTCGAAAGACCTTCGCTCGTGTTCTATGCCCGGCCACTCAAGCACTGGATCGAGACCGATCCGGCGGCGGGCGTCGACCTCGCTTGCGCAACGGTGTTGTTCGACAACATGGCGTTCAATCCGATCACGCAGGCATTGCCTGCACGCTTCGTCTGCGATCTATCGGAACTCGATAGCGCAGGCGCCTCCATCGAACTGCTCTTCGGCGAGGCATTTGCCTCGCGTCCTGCCCGGCAGGAAGCGTTGAATCGCCTGTTCGAGATCGTGCTCATCGAGTTGCTGCGTGCAGCGGTAAAGCGCGGAGATGCTTGCGCCGGATTCCTGCGCGGCCTGGCGCACCCGCGTCTGGTGAAAACCTTGAGCGCGATTCACGCCGATCCCGGCCAGGCCTGGAGCCTGGCGACGATGTCGAAGCTGGCCGGAATGTCGAGGAGCAGTTTCGCCGACACCTTCCGGAAAGAAGTCGGCGAAACGCCTCTGAACTACCTCACGCACTGGCGCGTTTCGGTGGCGCAGGCCATGCTCAAGCGAGGAACCTCGCTGAAGATGGTATCGGCCGAGGTGGGCTACGCCAGTCACGCCGGATTCCTGCGCGCGTTCCGGCAGGCGACAGGCATGGCGCCCCGCGAATGGTTGAACTCGGCAGCAGCCGCATCAGCGCCACCGCTGGGCAGTCCGGTCGAACCCTAGGCATGCAGGATGCGGCACCATGGATCCACCGCCCGTCGATTCGCCGTTCCAGCGACATGCCTTGCCTTCGACCTGGAACGGGAGATGGTTCGACCACCACGACCATGCCAGCATGTCCGGGCGAAGACGATCACTCACCGCCGATCGGGATTGCCGCAGTCGACGATAGCCAGCCGCCGTACTGCGCGCAGTTGCAACCGGCATCGAACCGCACCCGGATGGTCTGCCGTTCAGACGACAAGTCCCCGAGGCTGAACCCGGGCCTTTGATTCAGGCCCGTCTGTCGCCGGCCCGCTCGCGCCAGCGCCGTCTCCCGCCGGCGCCTCGTCGGGCTCAAGGACCTCCGGCAGGAAGCCGCCCGACTGCCGCTGCCACAAGCGCGCATAGTGCCCACCACGCTGCAACAGCTCCTGGTGCGTGCCCTGCTCGACAATGCGCCCCGCGTCCATCACGACCAGCCGGTCCATGCGCGCGATCGTGCTCAGGCGGTGCGCGATCGCGATCACGGTCTTGCCTTCCATCAGCGTGACCAGCTGCTCCTGGATCGCGGCCTCGATCTCGCTGTCCAGCGCCGACGTGGCTTCGTCCAGGATCAGGATCGGCGCATCCTTGAGCAGCACCCGGGCCAGTGCGATGCGCTGGCGCTGGCCGCCCGACAACTTGACGCCACGTTCACCGGCGTGGGCCTCGTAGCCGCTGCGGCCAGCCCAGTCGCGCAGATCGGCAATGAAGCCGTCGGCATGGGCGCGCCGCGCGGCGGCATGCACCTGCGCATCGGTGGCGTCGGGGCGGCCATACCGGATGTTGGCCGCGATCGAGCGGTGCAGCAGCGAGGTGTCCTGCGTCACCATGCCGATGGCCGCGCGCAGGCTCTCCTGCGTCACGTCGCGCAGGTCCTGGCCGTCGATCGTGATGCGCCCGCCCTCGACGTCATAGAAACGCAGCAGCAGGTTGACCAGCGTGGACTTGCCGGCGCCGGATCGACCGACCAGGCCGACCCGTTCACCCGGCCGGATATGCAGGTCCAGCCGCTCCAGCACGGCGCGCCCGCCCTGCGGCTTCTGGCCGTAGCTGAAGTCGACCGCATCGAACCGGATCTCGCCCCGGGCAACCTGCAGGGCACGGGCCTGCGGCCGGTCGACCATGCTGTGCGGCATGGCGATGGTCTGCATGCCTTCCTGCACCACACCCACGTTCTCGAAGATACCCGTCACCTCCCAGCTGACCCATCCCGCCATGTTGGCGATCTGCCACACCAGCGGCAGGCTGGTGGCCACGACCGCCGGGCTGATCGCCTGGCCGTGCCACAACCACACGGCCACGCCGGCCGTGCCGACCACCAGCAAGGCGTTGAGCGCCGTCAGCGTGGCCATGAAACGCGTCGTCATGCGCATGTGCGCGGCAATGCGGCCGCGGTGCGTGTCCATGGCCTCGCGCACATAGGCGTCCTCGTCGCGGGCACGCGAGAACAGCTTGACGGTCATGATGTTGGTGTAGCTGTCGACGACCCGGCCCATGACCAGCGAACGCGCCTCGCTGCTCGAGCGCGACAGGTCACGCATGCGCGGCACGAAGATACGCAGGAACAGCAGGAAACCGGCCAGCCAGCAGACCATCGGCAACGCCAGACGCCAGTCGAACGACAGCATCATCACCAGCGCGCCGGTGCCGTAGACCAGGATGTACCAGACCGCCCGCACCGACGCCACCACGCTTTCGCGCAGCGCGTTGGCCGTCTGCATCACCCGGTTGGCCAGTCGGCCGGCGAAGTCGTTCTGGAAAAACGGGCTGCCCTGTCGCACCACGTGCCAGTGGCTCTGCCAGCGGATCAGCGTGGTCACGCCCGGGATCACCGCGTTGTTGCGCACCATGCTGTCGAGCATGATCATCAGCGGCCGCCCGATCAGCAGCACCAGCGCGATGCCGGCCAACATCGGCCACTGCGCGCGCAGCGCCTGCGCCGGGTCGGTGGCCGCCATCAGGCCGACCAGGCGTCCCAGCAGCACCGGCATCAGGATGTCGATCAAGGCCACGCCCAGGCCGGTCGCCAGCATCGCCAGGTACAGGCCGCGCGTCTGGCGCATGTAGTGCCAGTAGAACCCCAGCAGGTTCGCCGGCGGACCCTGGTTGCTGGTCGCCGCGGGCGCCGCGATGTCGCGCACGCGCGACTCGAAGAACGAAAACAGCTTCATGCGCAGCCTTCGCGCCGCGCATGGCGGCATGTGTCCACGGGGCGGCCCGGCGGCTTCATGCCGGCTCCGATGCGGGTCGGCGCGACGGGTCGAGCGCGTCGCGATACCGCCGGCTGCACGGCACCTGCGAACCGTCGCGCATGCGCAGCCGGGCGTCGCCGCTGTCCAGCGGTTCGATTTCCGCGATCTGGTCCAGATTCACCAGGTGACTGCGATGCACCTGCACGAAACACTGCGGATCGAGCTGGCGCGCGAACTCCGCCAGCGTGGAACGCAGCAGGTAGTCGTGCCCGTTGACGCGCAGTCCGACGTAGTTGGCCTGGGCCTGCACCCATTCGATGTCCGACGCCGCGATCAGGAACTCCTTGCGCAGCTTGCGCACCAGGAAACGCTCGGGACGGACAGGCGCGGCCGGCGACGGCGGCTGCTGCGGCTGCTGCGGCGACGGCGGCTGCTGCGGCGGAGGCGGCGGCTGCGGCGGAGGCGGCGGCTCGGGGGCATCGAGCACCCGCGCCTCGCCCTGCAGACGCAGCAGCAGGAACCGGTACGCCGTCAACACACCGACGATCAACATATAGGCCCGCACATCCTTCATGTATTCATAGAGCCAGCCACCCAGCCAGGGACCGAACGTGTATGACTCGCCCAGCACCGCATGCACGCCGACCCGGATCGCCACCATGCCCGTCACGTGCACCAGGCTGAACAGCACGCTGCCGGCCAGGTGCCACGGCAGATGGCGGCGCACGGTGTCCCAATGCAGCGGAAACCGCCGGTTCCAGGCCACGACAGCCGGTATCAGCAGCAACACCATCAGGTGACTCGAAACCTCCCACAGCACCGGTTGCCACCAGGCCTGCAGGCGCCCCGCCGCGCGCAGGTCGAGCAGCGTCACGGCCGTGTTCAGCACGCCCTGCAGACCGATGACGGCGATCCAGAACAGCACCTCCACCGGGCGCTGCACGGCCCGGTAGCGCTGCAGCCAGGGGGATGACGTGTTGTCCATGCACGAAGTCTAGGGCCTGCGCACGCCGCTTCGTCCCCGTCCACCACCGTTCGTCCCGGCCACGCCGGGAACCGTCCCATCACCGCGCCACGGCGGCGCCGGCGCCTGAAGAATACGCGCCATGAACCGCCGTCACGACATCGACACCCTGCGCTGCCTGGCCTTCGGCCTGGTCATTCTGTACCACATCGCCATGCCCTACGTGGCCGACTGGCACTGGCATCTGAAGAGCCCGCATGCGGCCGCATGGCTGCAATGGCCGATGCGGGCGCTGAACCTGTGGCGCATGGACCTGGTGTTCCTGATCTCGGGCCTGGCCATGGGTTTCCTGCTGCGCCAGCCCGACCGGCTCGCCGTGTTGCGCCAGCGCAGCTGGCGCCTGCTGCTGCCGCTGGCCTGGGGCATGGCCGTCGTCGTGCCCTACCAGGCCTACGCCCAGGCCGTGGCCAACGGATCGATCGCTCCCGGGCCGGGCGCCTTCGTGCTGCGCTACGTCTCGTTCGGTCCCTGGCCGCCGGGTGCCTTCGACGGATCGGACTTCGGCGTGACCTGGAATCACCTGTGGTATCTGCCCTACCTGTGGACGTATACCGCCGTGTTGCTGGTGCTGGCCCCGGTGCTGGGCCGGGCGCGTCCGCAATTCCAGGCGTTGCGCGGCAGCCGCCTGGTACTGCTGCCGGCGCTGCCGCTGATGCTGTATTCGTCGACCCTGCTGCCGCATTTCCCGCCGACCCACGACCTGGTGCAGGACGCCTGGCTGCATGCCGTGTATTTCACGGTATTCGTCTACGGCTGGTGGATCGGCCTGGACGCGGGCCTGTGGTCGGAGATCCTGCGCCTGCGCCACAGCTGCCTGGCGCTCGCCTGCGCAGCCTTCGCCACCTGCATGGGCCTGCGTTCCGGCTGGCTCGACGGCGCGGCGGCGATGGTGGCCGGCCGGCTTGCCGGCGATTTGTATGGCTGGACCATGATGCTGTCGATCCTGGGTTTCGCGTACCGGCACCTGAACCGTCCCTGGCGCTGGCTGGGCTGGGCGCGGGAGTCCGTCTATCCCTGGTACGTGCTGCACCAGACGCTGATCATCGTGGCCCTGGTCTGGCTGACTCCGCTGAACCTGGGCCCGGTGCGCGAACCGCTGCTGGTGCTGCTGTCGACGGTGGCGGGTTGCTGGCTGCTGTGCGACGGCTGGATCCGACCGAGCCGGTGGTTGCGCCCACTGTTCGGGCTGGCGCCGCTGCCGCAACAAGCATCCACCGGGTACCGGCCGCGGGATCCCGCCGCGGCGCGCATGGCCGCGGAGCCGACGCCGCCCCGGCTGCCGTGACGCCGGCTGCCGGCCCTACTCGGCGATCTCCCACGCCGGATTCCAGGCCACCTCCCACAGGTGGCCGTCCGGATCCTGGAAACAACCCGCATAACCGCCCCAGAAGGTCTCCTGCGCCGGCTTGACAATGCCCGCGCCGGCCGTGGCGGCCTGCGCCATGACGCTGTCGACCGCGGCGCGCGAACCCACATTGTGGGCCAGGCTGAACGCCGGGGCGCCGGCTGGTGCGTCCGGCGACAGGCCGGCGTCGCGCAGCAGGTTGGCGCGACCGAACAGGCCCAGCCGCAAGCCGCCCTGCAGTTCGAAAAACGCGACGGCACCGTGTTCGAATTCGGTGCCGACAATGCCCTCGGTGGCCAGGCCCAGGCCGTCGCGGTAGAACGCGACGGCCCGCGGCAGGTCGGCGACGCCGAGGGTGATCAGGCTGATGCGGGCTTGCATGGCGGGGCTCCGGTGACAAGGCTTGCGTACATTGTGCCCCTGCCTCGACCAATCGATGCCCGATTGACCCAGGTCAAGCCCCGGCGGTGGCCTAAAAACCAGCCAACCCCTAAGCTTGGACCATGTCCGCCATCCCGGCCCCGGCAGCCGTGCCGATGCACCATGCCGCCATCGGTGCGTGCGAACGCGCGCAACGGATCCGTGTCACCGGCATCGTGCAGGGGGTCGGGTTCCGTCCCGCCGTCTGGCACCTGGCACAGCGCCACGGCCTGCGCGGCACCGTCGGCAACGACGGCCAGGGCGTGGTGATCCATGCATGCGGCCCGGCCGACGCACTCGCAGGTTTCGTGGCGGACCTGCGGCGCGAGGCACCGCCGCTGGCACGGGTCGACCGGATCGCGTGCGAAGACGGCGCGTGGCTGGCGCCCGATGCCGGCTTTGCCATCGTGCCCAGCGGCACCGCCGGTGCGACGCAAACCGGCATCGCCCCCGACGCCGCGAGTTGCGCCGCATGTATTGCAGAGACCTTCGATCCGGCGGCGCGCCGCCAGGGGTATGCATTCACCAACTGCACACACTGCGGCCCGCGGCTGTCGATCGCAACCCGCATCCCGTACGACCGCGCCAACACGACGATGCGGGCTTTCCCGATGTGCGCCGCCTGCCGCGCGGAATACGACGACCCGGCCGACCGGCGTTTCCATGCCCAGCCCATCGCCTGCCCGGACTGCGGGCCGCAGGTCTGGCTCGAGACTTGCGACACGCATCGCGACGCGGCGTTGCCGCACGAAGCGATCGCCGCCGCACGGCTGCTGCTGCAGCGCGGCGCCATCGTCGCGATCAAGGGCCTGGGTGGATTCCAGCTGGCCTGCGACGCCGGCAATGCGGACGCGGTCGCGCGGCTGCGCGCGCGCAAGCACCGCGCGAGCAAACCCCTGGCGCTGATGGCGCGCGACCTGGCCATGGTGCGGTCGTATGCCCGTGTCGATGTCGACGAAGCGACCTGCCTGCAAGACCCGGCGGCGCCCATCGTGTTGCTCCTGCGTCCCGGCGGCGCCGCGGCACTGGCCGACGGCATTGCGCCCGGCATGCAGACCCTGGGCTTCATGCTGCCCAACACGCCGCTGCACCACCTGCTGCTGCAGGGCATGGCACATCCGATCGTGCTCACCAGCGGCAATGTGTCGGACGCGCCGCAGCTGACCGACAACGACGCGGCGCGCGCCGAACTGGTGACGATCGCCGACGCCATGCTGCTGCACGACCGCCCCGTCGCGCGCCGCGTCGACGACTCGGTGCTGCGTGTGATGGCCGGCGCGCCGCGCGTATTGCGGCGTGCCCGTGGCCTGGCGCCGGCCGGCATCGCCCTGCACCCGGACTTCGCCGCGGCCGCCCCGGTGCTGGCGCTGGGCGGCGACCTGAAAAACAGCTTCTGCCTGCTGCGCGCCGGCCAGGCCGTGTTGTCGCACCATATCGGCGACCTGCGCGACCCGCGCACGCTGGCCGACCAGCGGCGCGCCGTCGAGGACTACCGGCAGCTGTTCGACAACCATCCGCAATGCATCGCGATCGACGCGCACCCGCAATCGCTGGCCGGCGCCGGCGCACGTGCAATGGTGGTGGGCGCAGGCGGCGCATCACCTCCGGCGCTGGTGGCGGTGCAGCACCACCACGCCCACATCGCCGCCTGCATGGCCGAGAACGGCCTGCCGCCGGATACGGCCGCCGTGCTCGGCATCGCACTCGACGGCATGGGATACGGCGATGACGGCACCCTCTGGGGCGGCGAGTTCCTGAGCGCCGGCTACCGGGGTTTCACCCGGCTGGCGCGGCTGCAGCCAGTCGCCCTGCCCGGCGGCGACGCCGCCATGCGCGAACCGTGGCGCAACACCTATGCCCAGCTGGTCGCGGCCATGGGCTGGCCGGCCTTCGCCGATCGGTATCGGGCGCTGGAGCTGCACGCGCGGCTGCGGGCCAAGCCACTCGGCGTGATCGACGCCATGCTGGCCTCGCACGCCAACTGCCCGCCGGCGAGTTCAGCCGCGCGCTGGTTCGATGCAGTGGCGGCCGCCTGCGGCATCTGCTTCGACCGTATCGGCCACGAAGGCCAGGCGGCGATGGAGCTGGAGGCCTGTGCCGACGCCGCCACGCTGGAACACGAAAGTGACGACCGGGCCTACCCGTTCGCCATCGACGCTGGCGACGGCACGCTCCTGCCTTGCCTGGGCCCGGCACCGCTGTGGCCGGCATTGCTGGACGACCTGCAACAGGCCGTGCCCGCGGGCGTGGTGTCGGCCCGTTTCCACAAGGGCCTGGCGATCGCCATCGTGCACATGGTGCGGCAGCTGCGCGCCGCCCGCGGCGGCGACGAATGGCGCAGCGTGGCCTTGTCCGGCGGCGTGTTCCAGAACCGCATCCTGCTGGAGCAACTGGTGCGCCGGCTCGAACAGGCGGGCCTCACGGTGTTGACACACCGGCAGGGACCGTCCAATGATGGTGGCCTGTCGCTGGGCCAGGCGGCGGTCGCCGCGGCGCGCTCGCTGGCTGCACGCGCCACGTCCCCCGCCGACCTGACCACCACGACAGCCCGAACGGAAACCACACCATGTGCCTAGGCATTCCCGGACAGATCGTCGCCATCGTCGACGCACCGCGCCAGCTGGCCACCGTCGACGTGGGCGGCGTGCGGCGCACGATCAACGTGGCCTTCATCGTCGACGACGACCATCCGGTAGAGGCCTGCCTCGGCCAGTGGGTGCTGGTGCATATCGGTTTTGCAATGAGCCGCATCGACGCACAGGAGGCCGAACGCACGCTGGCGCTGCTCACCGAACTGGGCGAGGCACAGGCCGAGATGGCGGCAATGGCAGGCACGCCGGCGCTCGACAACGACAGGCCGGCATGAAATACGTCGACGAATTCCGCGACCCGGCCAAGGCCCGCGCCCTGGTGCGGGACATCACGCAGCGGCTGGACGGCATTGCCGGGCGCCTGCAGCGCCCGCTGCAGATCATGGAAGTGTGCGGCGGCCACACGCATTCGATCTTCCGCTACGGCATCCATCGGATGTTGCCGCCCACGGTCGAGTTCGTGCACGGCCCGGGTTGCCCGGTCTGCGTATTGCCGATGGGCCGCGTCGACGATGCGATCGCGCTGGCGCGACAACCGGGCATGATCTTCGCGACCTTCGGCGACGCGATGCGGGTGCCGGGCTCGACGCAAAGCCTGCTGCAGGCCCGCGCCGACGGCGCCGACGTGCGCATGGTGTATTCGCCGCTGGACGCATTGCAGCTGGCGCGCGACAACCCGACCCGTCCCGTGGTGTTCTTCGGCCTCGGTTTCGAGACCACGATGCCGGCCACGGCGATGACGCTGCTGCAGGCCCGTGCGGACCGGGTGCCCAACTTCTCGGTCTTCTGCAACCACATCACCATCATCCCGACGCTGCGCGCCATGCTCGACGAACCCGATCTGCAGATCGATGGTTTCCTCGGCCCGGGCCATGTCAGCATGGTGATCGGCGTGCGGTGTTACGACTTCATCGCCCGCGACTACCACCGCCCGCTCACGGTGGCCGGCTTCGAGCCGCTGGACCTGCTGCAGGCCGTGTCGATGGTGATCAACCAGATCGCCGACGGACGCTGCGAGGTCGAGAACCAGTACCGCCGCATCGTGCCCGAACACGGCAACCCGCAGGCACTGGCGGCGATGGCCACGGTGTTCGAGCCGCGCGACACCTTCGAATGGCGTGGCCTGGGCTCGATCGCCCACTCCGGCGTACGGCTGCGCGAGGATTTCGCCGCGTTCGATGCCGAGCGCATCTTCACCGTACCGCACCAGCGCGTCGCCGACCCCGGCGACTGCCAGTGCGCCGAGGTGCTCAAGGGCCGGATCCGCCCGCCGCAATGCCGGCTGTTCGGCACGGCGTGTACACCACAGACACCGCTGGGTGCGCTGATGGTGTCCAGCGAAGGCGCGTGCGCGGCGCACTACCGATACGCACGCCATGCCACGCCGGCCGCGACAGTGGCCACGGAGGCGCCGGCATGACGCTGCGCGACACCCACATCAACCTGGGCCACGGTGGCGGCGGTCAGGCCATGCACGCCCTGATCGCCGAGGTGTTCGCGGCGCCGTTCGACAACCCGCTGCTGGCGACGATGGAGGACCAGGCCCGCGTGCCGCTGAGCGACCTGGCGGCGCTCGGCGACCGGCTCGCGTTCTGCACCGACAGTTACGTCGTGGACCCGCTGTTTTTCCCCGGCGGCGACATCGGCACGCTGGCGGTGTGCGGCACCGTCAACGACCTGGCGATGGGCGGCGCACGACCCCTGTACCTGTCGTGTGCGGTCATCCTCGAGGAAGGACTGCCGATCGAGACGCTGCGCCGCATCGTGGCCAGCATGCGCCGGGTCGCGGCCGAGGCGGGGGTACAGATCGTCACCGGCGACACCAAGGTCGTCGGGCGCGGCGCCGTCGACAAGATCTTCATCAACACCGCCGGCATCGGCGTGATACCGGCCGGCGTCGACGTGTCGGCGCGCAAGGCCCGGCCGGGCGACCGTGTCATCGTCAACGGCCACCTCGGCGACCACGGCGCGGCCATCCTGGTGGCGCGCAAGCAGCTCGCACTCGAAGCCGACATCCGCAGCGACTGCCAGCCGCTGGCCGGCCTGGTCGCGGCCATGCTGGCGACCTGTCCGACCATCCGCTGCCTGCGCGATCCGACCCGTGGCGGCGTGGCCACGGTGCTCAACGAGTTCGCCACCGCCTCCGGTGTCGGCATCCGTCTCGACGAGGCCGCGCTGCCACTGCGCGAGTCGGTGCGCGGCGCGTGCGAGATCCTCGGCCTCGATCCGCTGTACCTGGCCAACGAGGGCAAGTTGCTGGCGGTCGTGCCGCCCGATGCCGCCGACGCGGTGCTGGACGTGATGCGTGCGCACCCGGCCGGTGTCGATGCGGCCATCATCGGCACAGTCAGCGACCCGGCGGCCGGCACCGTGATCCTGCAGACCGGTTTCGGCGGCGAACGGGTCGTCGACATGCTGGTGGGCGAACAACTGCCGCGGATCTGCTGAATGAACGACGACGACGACAACCACGAACTGCAACGGGAGACGATGCGATGTGCGTGACCTGCGGCTGCTCCGGAACTGGCGCGGCGACGACACCAACGACGACCAGCGAGCCGGACGGCTGGCATACCCATGCCGACGGCACGCGCCACACCCATGCGCACACCCATGCGCACACCCATGGGCACGACCATGCCGAAGGGCATGACCACGGCAAGGGGCATGCGCACGAATCCGGGCATGACGGCACACATGCACACGCCGCGGCCGCTGCCACAAGCCTGGCGGGCGCCGGCGCCGCGGATCCGGCCGAAGCGGCCACCCGGCACGCGCAACTGCACGGCCGCACCGTGCGGCTCGAGCAGGACCTGCTGGCGCGCAACCAGCTGCTGGCCGAACGCAACCGCGGCTGGTTCGCCGGCCGCGGCGTGCTGGCGCTGAACCTGGTCAGCTCGCCGGGCTCAGGCAAGACCAGCGTGCTCGAACGCACGATCCGCGACAACCACGGCCGCTGGCCGTTCGCCGTCGTCGAAGGCGACCAGGCGACACAGAACGACGCCGACCGTATTCGCGCCGCCGGCGCTGACGCGGTGCAGATCAACACCGGCACCGGTTGCCACCTGGACGCCGCGATGCTGCAACGCGGCCTGGACCGGTTGCGCCCTCCGCCGGGCTGCATCGTGATGATCGAGAACGTCGGCAACCTGGTCTGCCCGGCGCTGTTCGACCTGGGCGAGGCGGCCAAGGTGCTGGTGATGTCGGTGACCGAAGGCGAGGACAAGCCGGTCAAATACCCGCACATGTTCCGCGCGGCGAGCCTGCTGCTTCTCAACAAGATCGATCTGCTGCCGCACCTGGATTTCGACGTCGACCGATGCATCGCACATGCGCGCAGCGTCAACCCGGAGATCGAGATCCTGCGGGTGTCGGCGCGCAGCGGCCAGGGCATGGAGGCCTGGTACCAGTGGCTGCAACAGCGGGTGGACGTGCTGGCGCACGTCGAGGCCTCACAACTGGAACGCTAACCAGCGCACCAGCCCTTCGAGCATCTCGCGCACCAGGCCCGGCCGGTCGCCGCGGTACAACTCGGCGCCGGCGCGCTGGCGCGTGATCCAGCCGGCGAATCCGTTGACCGACGACCGGTCGTGGAACGCGAACATCGACTCGTAATTCAGGAACAGGCTGCGTTCGTCCAGGTTGGCCGACCCGGCCAGCGCCAGGTCGTCGTCGAACACCAGCGCCTTGCCATGCAACATGTCGGGCACCAGCCAGACCCGGCCGCCGGCAGCGGTCAGGTCGCGCAAGGCGGCATGCCGCGCCCAGTCCGCGAGACGGTGGTTGGAGCGGCGCGGCAACACCAGTTCGACATCCAGCCCCCGGCGCGCGGCCAGCGTCAAGGCCATCAGCAGCACCGGGTCGGGCACGAAATACGGCGACATCGCCAGGATGCGGCGCCGCGCGCTGAAGCAACTCGACACCAGCAACACATGCAAGGTGTCGTCGAGCTGGTCCGGCCCGCTGGCCACCAGTTGCGCCACCGGTGCGCCGGGCTCCTGCTCCACCAGGCCATGGGCCGGTGTATCGACCCGGGCCTGACCGGTGGCGAAGGCCCAGTCCTGGTCGAAACGTTGTTGCGCCTGGTAGGCCAGCGCACCGGCGAACGTGAAACTCAGGTCGATCCACGGCGACTTGTGCCGCAGCAGGCTGTCGTCGCCGACGAAATATTCGGCCGCCAGGTTGCGCCCTCCCGCCCAGGTGCGGCAGCCGTCGGCGATCACCAGCTTGCGATGGTTGCGCAGGTTGGTGCGACCCGGCAGGATGGATCGGAACGGCGACACGAACAGCGCCGCCTGCACGCCGGCCGCGCGCAGGCGGTGCAGGTCGATGCGTCCGCCCAGGTAGATGCCGACCCCGTCGACCAGCACCCGTACCCGCACACCGTCTCGCGCCCGTTGCTCGAGCAGTTCGGTGAGCTCGCGCCCCAGTGCGTCGCTGCCCACCAGGAAGGTGCACAGGTCCAGCGTGTGCTGCGCCTGGCGCACCACGCCGCGCAAGGCGTCCAGCGCCTGCTGCCCGTCTTCGTGGATGTGCAGCTGCCGGTAGCTGGCCAGCGGCGGCAGCCCCATCGCCTCGGCCAGTTGTTGAAACGTGGTGCGTGTGTCCGGGGCGACGCGGGCCGTGCCGGCGGCCGGCGGGGCTGGCGCGAGCAGGCCGGTGTCGCGCCGCGCGACCTTGCGGTTGCCGAACAACAGGTACAGCGGCAACGCGAACTCCGGCGCCAGCGCCAGCGACACCACCCAGGCCACCGCGGCCGACGGATGGCGGCGCTGGTGCCGGATGCGCGAGCCGATGACGTAGATCGCCAGGCCCGTGAAAACCAGCAGGCCGTGCAGCGTGATGAGGCGGTTGGCGATCAGTTGTTCGAGCATCCGAGCCCTGTTCGGTCCGTGCCATTATGGGTCGCAACCCTTGTCGAGCCGTCGATCGACCAGAATCGGCAACACCGAATGTCTCGCGCCGCAGAACGCTTGCCAGGGAATGGGCCGGACTCGGACGACAGCATGCGGCGGGCGGGGAGTCAGATCCGGCCCGTCACGGCGGGTTCGAGCCCTGCAACGGCAATGCCGATTCGAAAGCGTCGTAACATCGCCCGGCCGCCGCAGGCGAATCGACAACAGGGCCTTCGGCCAGTGGTACAGGGAACGCAGACATGCACGACATCATCTGCCCGCACTGCGGGAAAGCCTTCAAGATCGACGAAGCCGGATACGCGGACATCCTGAAGCAGGTCCGCGACAGCGCCTTCGAGCAGCAATTGCATGAACGGCTCGAGCTGGCGGAACAAGACAAGCGTAACGCCGTCGCGCTCGCCAGGAACAGCATGGCCATCGAACTGCAGAAGGCTGCGTCAGCGAAGGACTCCGAGATCCAGGACCTCAAGGCCAGGCTCGACACGGCCGAGGTCGCGCGCAAACTCGCAGTGACCGAAGCCCTGGGGGCCGTGGAAAAGGAACGCGATGCGCTCGCCAGCAAGCTGGAACAGGCCAGGCTGGACGAGCAAGCGGCATCCGAGCGGGCCCAGTCGCGGCTCGAGAACGAGTTGCAGAAGACCGCCGCGACGAAGGACGCGCAAATCCAGGCCCTGCAGTCCCAGCTCGACGCGACCGGGGCCGCGCAGAAACTCGCGACCATCGAGGCGGTTGCCGCACTCGAGAAGGAGCGGGATGGACTGAAGGGTGCCCTCGAGCGGGCGGCGCTCGAGAAGCAGCTTGCCGAGAATTCACTCAAGGACAAGTATGAAACGCAGATCAAGGATCGTGATGATGCGATCGAGCGCCTGCGGGACATGAAGGCGCGCCTGTCTACCAAGATGGTGGGCGAAACCCTCGAGCAGCATTGCGAGACCGAGTTCAACCGCATCCGTGCGACGGCGTTTCCGAGAGCCTATTTCGAGAAGGACAATGACGCGCGCACCGGCAGCAAGGGCGACTACATCCTGCGCGATTCCGACGAGGCCGGGACCGAGATCGTCTCGATCATGTTCGAGATGAAGAACGAGAGCGATCGCACCGCAACCCGAAACCGGAACGAGGACTTCCTGAAGGAACTCGACAAGGACCGGAACGAAAAGGGGTG
The DNA here is from genome assembly GCA_027214345.1 of Comamonadaceae bacterium G21597-S1. Taxonomy (GTDB): domain Bacteria; phylum Pseudomonadota; class Gammaproteobacteria; order Burkholderiales; family Burkholderiaceae_C; genus CAISIP01. The sequence continues at coordinate 3,646 of JAPWHR010000017.1, read as the reverse complement.
CGAGTATGCCGTGCTGGTCTCCCTGCTGGAGCCCGACAGCGAGCTGTACAACACCGGGATCGTCGACATGTTCCACCGTTATCCCAAGATGTACGTGGTCCGGCCGCAGTTCTTCATTCCGATCATCACCTTGCTGCGCAACGCGGCGATGAATGCAGTCAAGTACAAGGCGGAACTGGCTCTGGTAAAGGCGCAGAACATCGACATCACGAACTTCGAGGCCGACCTCGATACGTTCAAGAGCGCCTTCGCGAAAAACTACGACCTTGCATCCAGGCGGTTCCAAACGGCGATCGAAGAGATCGACAAGTCGATCGACCACCTGCAAAAGACGAAGGACGCGCTGCTCGGAGCCGATCGCAACCTGCGTCTTGCGAACGACAAGGCGCAAGACGTGACGATCAAGAAGCTGACCCGGGGCAATCCGACGATGGCGGCCAAATTCGCCGAACTCAAGGACGACGGGTCATCGCAGGCAGATTGAGCCTGCGCAGCAGCTGCAAAATGCCACCGGGCCGGCGGGTGACTTGGCATCGGGAGCAAGGGCCATCCCGGAAGCAGGCGAACGCATCCTCCACAGTCCGTCGAACCCCGCCACACACTCAGCCGGCCATGCGTGTTTGCATGGGGCCCAGCCGGTTCATGTCAGCTGCTCCACCGCGCTGCGCGCGACCCACGACGCGTGCAAGATCAAGCGACCGCGGAGCAGGTCAGACCAGGCTCCCCAGTGGGGGGTTCGGCCAGTCGACACGCAGCGCGACCGGACAGACGGGGGGCGTCTTTCACTTCAGCCCATTCGCTCGTGCGATTGGACCTGGTTCGCAAGGCAATGATGGGCCCGCGTGAATCCGCGAGGAGACAAGCGACCCGGATGTCTACGCAAGCTCAGGTCCCCTTCACATAAGGATTGCTGCGCCGTTCGCGTCCAAAGCTGCTCTCCGGCCCGTGGCCGGGGATGAACACGGTGTCGTCGCCCATCGGCCACAGGCGTTCGGTGATGCTGGCGATCAGCTGGGCATGGTTGCCCTGCGGGAAATCGGTGCGGCCGATGCTGCCGGCGAACAACACGTCGCCGACGAACGCGCGTTGCAGCTCGGGCGCATGGAACACGACATGCCCCGGCGTGTGCCCGGGGCAATGCCGCACCTGCAGCGTATGCCGGCCCAGCGTCACCGTGTCGCCGTCGTCGAGCCAGCGCGTGGGCGTGAACACCTCGGCATGCGGAAAACCGAACATGCGGCCCTGCTCGGCCAGTGCGTCGATCCAGAACTGGTCGGCCCGGTGCGGCCCGATGATGGGCAGCGCGAACCGGCGCGCGAGTTCGGCCGTGCCGCCGGCATGGTCGATATGGGCGTGGGTCAGCCAGATCGCGACGAGCCGCACCTGCAACCGCTCCGCGGCGTCGATCAGCCGGTCTAGGTCGCCGCCCGGGTCGATGACGGCGGCCAGCATGTCGTCGTCTTCCCAGACGATGGAACAGTTCTGCTGAAACGGGGTGACGGGAACGGTCTGGTAATGGAGCATGGAACAGCAATCAGAAGGCAGGAAGACCGTGCCGATTATCCCGACCCCGACGCCTCCGGTTCCCGCGCGTCGGAGCCTGCCGACGGCTCGTCTGCCGCGGCCGGCGCGTCGAAGGGACCGCTCGCCTTGGTCATCTGCTGCGCCGCGCGGCGCAAGGCGCTGCTGCGGCGCAAGGCCTGCTCCATCGCGGCGATCGGCATCTGACCATCGGCGCCGGCCAGCAGCAAGGCAGCCTTGAGCGTCTGGTAGGACCGCTCCATCCGATCCGCCGCGATCGTGACCATGCCCGGACTGGGCGCGCCTTGTTGCGGATCGCACAAGGCGAACAGGTCGTCGGCATGCCGCGTAAATCCGGCCTGGGCTTGCGCCAGTGCGGTTCCGGTCGCAGCCATCCACGGGGTCAGCGCGCTGGCGGCCAGCGCCTGTTCCGACGCCGTCTCGTAGTACCGCATCACCCGCAAGGTCCAGGCCAGCCGGCGGCTGATGGGTTGCGTCATCTCGGCGCGGTGCATGCGTTCGACGAAACGCTCGACCGCGACGTCGAGGGCGTACGCGATCCGGTGGTCGGCGGCGACCTGACCGGTTTCGACGCCCAGCAACGCGGCACGCGCCATGCGGGCCGCCAGATGCCCGATGCGTGCGATCTCGCGTTCGAGCGCGTCCAGCGCCAGTGCCGGCACGGCCAGCACGTTGTCGTCGAGGAACTGCAGCTGCGCCTGGTCTTCCTCGCGTGCCCGGAAACGCCGCTGCAACCAGCGCGTCAGCCCCGCGGCCAGCGGCCACATCAGCACCACGCCCAGCAGGTTGAACGTGGTGTGGAACAGCGCCAGCAGCAGCGCCGGATCGTCGGCCATGCCGATGGCCTGCTGCGCGCGTGTCAGCGCGGCAACCAGCCACGGCAGCAGCGCCAACGCCACGCAGGCCGTGATCAGGTTGAAGATCACGTGCGCGGCCGCCGCGCGGCGCGCGTTGGGCGTGGCGCCGATCGCCGCCACCAGGGCCGTGAACGTGGTGCCGATGTTGGCGCCGATCACGACCGCCGCCGCGCCCTGCGCGCCGATCAGCCCGCCCTGCGCCGCCGTCAGCGCAATCGCGATGGATGCGCTCGACGACTGCATCAGCACGGTCATCAACACGCCGATCAGCAGCTGCGCGAGCACCACCAGTGCGCCACCACCCTCGGGCAGGCTCAGCTGCCCGGCGAGCCCGGCGAAATGCTGCTGCAACAGCCCGATGCCCATGAACAACAGGCCGAAACCGGCGACCGCGGTACCGATGGCGCCATGGCGGCGCCCCGAGCCGGTGAGACGCAACACCGCGCCGACCCCCACCAGCGGCAGCGCCAGCGCCTCGATCTTGAACTTCAGCCCCACCGCCGCCACCAGCCAGCCGGTCATCGTCGAGCCCACATTGGCGCCGAACAACACCCACAACGCAGGCGCCAGACTGAGCAGCCCGGCATTGATGAAACCGATCGTCGCCACCGTGACGGCGCCCGAGGCCTGTACCAGTGCAGTGACGAGAATGCCTGAACCCAGCGCATGCCAGCGCGTGTGCGTGGCCGCCGCGAGAATGCCCTGCAAGGCCGGACCGGCCGCCAGCTTGAGCCCGTCGGTCATCATGCCCATGCCGAGCAGGAACAGCCCCAGGCCACCGACAAGCGGGCCGATCAACGCGAGAAGGGAGACGTCCATGCAGGCATGGTAAACGGCACGATGAAAGTGGCACAACGGATGCGGCGCGAGGCGCGTGCGCGGATCCTGGCGCTGTCGGGGTACGGGAACGGGTTGGCGACGGGCGAGTCACCGGCGATCAGAGGGCGGAGCGTGCGGGGGGCAGGATCTTCCTGGGTGAGGGAGGGGGTTGGTCTGCAAGGTGCCCGTTGCCGAATTTCAGATTGCCGAAATGCCAGCCTGATAGCGGCCGTTGAACCCACCGGATGCTGCTCACTGGATTGACGGCGGAGATCCGTAAAGCAGCCCTTCAATTCACCTCGACGGAATCACATTGCCGACATTGGCAACGGAAAAGTCTTGGGACAGGACTGCAGCGCAAGCGGGCGTCCACCACAGTCAGCTTCCTGGCAGCGCAATTGCGTGAGTTTGGGTGCCGGTCGGGCCCC
>JAPWHR010000016.1 GCA_027214345.1 Comamonadaceae bacterium G21597-S1 | reverse complement strand
GCCTTGGTGCGCCTCATGGAGTGAGTTCCGTAGGCAGCGGGGTCAAGGCCGATCTGTCGCACCCAGTTGTCCACGATGCGGGCGTACTGACGTGTTCCCAGATGCGGGGATTCATGGATTCGACTTGGAAACAGAAAATCTTCAGATCGCAGCTTGGCCTCTTTGATCCATGCACCCACCGCTTCCTGGGTTGATTCGGTGATCTCGAATTGCACCGGCCGGCCGGTCTTTTGCTGCATGATGATGGCGCGCGCAGCGATCCGGTCGCCATGACAGATGTCGCGAACCTTGAGCTTAACCAGGTCGCAAGCCCGCAGCTTGCTGTCGAGTCCCAAGTCGAACATGGCCAGTTCCCTGACCCGGTGTTCGACCTGCAATCGCACGCGGATGGCCCATATGTCCTTCAGCTTGAACGGCGCTTTCTGGCCGACCAGCTTGCCCTTGTTCCACGCTTCGTGGCTGGGGGTGTTTGACGATTCGTTCATGATGAACTCCTTGCAGTTGAAAGGAATTCAACTCTCCTGCGTTTTGACTGAGAGGGCCAGCCTGATCGTCAGCTTCGAGGCAAGCAGTTTGAACTTCGAAATCATCATCGAAAGTCGCAAGCGGCCCCCAGACTTCCAGTATGTCGGACTCTTTAAGGCTGTGAGGAGTCACTCGCAGCAGCGGAGCAAACGTCAGCTGTCCCGCCATAACCGGTTATTCAACGACGGGCGTCGACAGCGACAGCTCAAGCCTCCAATCAGCGCTATCGGCGATGCCAATAGGAAAAGGCCTGATCAGACAGCCGCTTCCCGCAGCGGGCCGGAGTCTTCATTCACTTGCGCCCGCGGATGTAAGCGGCGGAGAAGGCCACCCACGCATTGGAATTCAAGTCGAGACTCATCATGAGCCGCTCGCCGATGGTCGATTGCGGGGTGACGCGTTCCTTGGCCATCCTCTTGTCCAAAGCGCCCGCTTCTTGCGCGACTCGGGCGAGCGCGAGGCCGTATTCCTTCGGGTCCGGCGCGCCGTGCACGGCCTCGACCACGCCGAAGTAGACGTTCCAAAGCCGGCGTGCCGCCTGGATTGGCAGCTTTTCAGCTGCCACGGCATACACGGCGATGTGCGCCGCCAGCTGCAGCGCGGGAAGTGGCACGTCGGCCCGCGCGGTTGCGTGGTCAATCCAGACCGCGACAAAGGCGCCGATGGCGACGTCCGGCACGGCGGGGTCCTGAACCAACAGCCGGACGACGGCTCCAACGTGATTGAGGACGCCCATGAAGTTCGTGTGCGGCCCCCACATGCCTCGGGCGAGCGACATGAAGGGTGCGACGCCGCGAAGCATCGCAGCGGCCTCCAAGACGCGGGGCGCGAGGCGAACCGTTTCCGGGATGAGAGCCAGCTGATGCCTCAGCTGGATTTGTATGCCCACGTGCCAGTCGCAGAGTTGCGCGAGTTTGATCGCCATTTCTTCCGTGGTCAGCAGGCCGGTCTCCTCCAACCCGCAGAGTAGGTCCAAGGTGCACATTCCGTCAGCGGCGAACTTGTCCTCCAAGATCCACATTCGCAGCATGGCGTCGTCGGAGTAGACGACGTAGTTGCCTGTGCGGGCAAGGCTTTGAAGTTCGCGCGACGAGCTCGGCAGGTGCAGTTCGTCCTCCGAAGGCGCTCCGTGGGGCTGCAGGATCTGCGCGAGGCGCGGCCTGAGGCGATCTTGCACATCGATGCACCGCTGCCGGAAGATGCTTCCAGAGAACGGCTGCGACATTTTCATCAGCTCGCCCAAGGTCGCCTGGGAGATTGCGACCTTGGGGAAGAAGTCGAAAACCTTGTCGAGCAGTTCGAGGTCTTCGAGCACGAAGAGAGTGAGCAGATCGAACAGGGGCGTCCTCGAACGGAAGGACTCGGCGCGCCGCTGCTCCCACTGCCCGCCGATCATGTTCAGGTGGAACTTCTTCTCGTCGGCCGTCGACCGCTTCGCCAGCTCCCAGAGATGCGCCACGTCCTGAACATTTCCAAGCGCGAAGCGTGGACGCCACGCGAAAGGCAATGGCAAGTCGCCGCTTTGGAGCTGAGCTTCGAGCCGCGCTCGTTGTTGCTCGCGCTCTTCCGACATTCCAATGGCGGACTTCATCGAGCGCAGCATCTCCTCTGCGCCAGCCTCGGCCGGGAGCTCCACTCGGCGAAGAACCTTCGACTGGGGGAACCGTTCGAAGAAGGCGTTCGCGCGCGCTTGGAACTCCTCCTTGCGCGCATCGCTAAGCACCGCCGTCTCGAAGCTTGTGGCGGCGATGACCATGCAAAGAAACACCCCCTCCTCCACTTCGTCGTCGCTGGACGCGAGCGCGCCCATGCGGAACGCGAGGTCGACGAGCCGGGGGCTGGTGGGGTTCGCATGCTGCTCAAGGTTGAACAGCATCCGGACGCACTCGACGCGTCGTTCCTTCGACTGTGCGCGCTCCAAGATCAACTCAGCTGCTGCTTTGGCCTTCTCCGTGAACCCCCAGCGAACCATGATGTTCACGTAGGTGTTCAAAGCGAACCCGTCCTCAATGCCGCCTTCGAGCATGCTCTCCAGGATGGACCTCGCCTCATCGGACCGGCCCAACTGGTCGAGCGCTAACGCTTGGAACGCTCTGATCCGCCCCGTGACCTCAAACTCTCGGCTAGCCTCCTCGCACAAGGCGAGCAGATCGCTCCACCGCTCCCGGGTGGCCAAGGCGACCCCAATCCTTACGGCGATCATCGGGGACAGACGAATCGTCGAACGCACGCGGGTCGCCACGGCGAGAAACTGCTCGGCCTGCGTCTCGGAGCCGGGGTCCAGCTCTTGGAACAGGAGCAGCGTGGTCGGTTTGGGGTGCCCAAGCTGCTCGTCAACGCGGGCAAGATCAGTCAAAGCCTCGCCGCTTTGCAGCTGGTTCCTGCGCCGCGCGAGCCAGTAGTCCAAGGTCGCGGCATGCGCCTGATCTTCCGCATCTCCAGAGCGCAAGATGTCGCGCCAAGCCTCGACCAGAGGATCCCTGGCCATCACGTCGGCCGACATGGCCGCCAGCACCAAGGCGGGTCCGAATAGCTGGTGCGAGCGACCGACTGTGTCTATGTTTGCCGCCATCAGCTCGACGCAGTCGCGGTGCTTGCCGAGCTCGTGAAGGAACGAGACGCGGCGCAGGACTTTCATGTTGCCGTCGGGCAGCCGGCTGTTCGCTTCCAAGGCCGCCTGGAAGTCGCCGCACTGGGCCGCGAGGGTCTCTGCTGCCGACTGGAGCTCGGCTTGCTGCGGCCGCTGCCGCGCCGCGGCCAACACCCGGGCGAGAATCTGCTCCTGCTTGCCGAGCATGCTCGCGGTGGCGATCCAGAGGTCGATCACGAATTCGGCGTTCGACACCCATCTGATCTCCTCTAAGGCGGAGACGGCCTCTTCGATGTCGGCCCACGCTTCGCGCAGCGCGGCCGCGTCGACCCCGATGGGGCCCGAAGGAGGAAGGACCTCGTCCTCCGAGTCCCCGCCGCTCGATTCCTCGACGCGCGCGCTCCTCAACGCGATGTTGAACCGCGCTCGCGCCCGCAAGATCAGGAACAACAGCCTTGTCGACTCCCGTTTCTCTTCCAAGGCGATGCCGTCGATGCACGCTTGCAGTGCCTGTTCGGGATTCGAGAACATGGTCTCGACCACGGCCCGCGCCGCGAGGCTCTCCGTGCCTTCGCAAGTGTCAAGGAGCGCGATGGCTTCGGCGTGCTTGCGGCTGGCAGCAAGAAGGCGGGCCTTGACGCCGAGCAGCGCCGGGTCCGCGTCCGCCGGCAGCGCGTCGAGCACGTCCGAATAGTCCTGGCCTTGGTCGGTTCTGAACCGCCTGCGCATCTCGCTCTCTGCCCAGGCCGCCCAGTATTTGGCCTGCGGTTGCGTCTCGGCGGCACTCTTGAACGCGCGGGACGCGCCATCGTCGTCGCCTCGGACGAGGCGGAGCCGGCCGGTCAGGTGCCAGTATTCCGCTTTCTCCATCGCCGACGCAGGATCCAAACGCTCTGAAGTCTGACGGAGTAGGTCCGCGCACTTCTCCACGTTGCCCGAGGCAACTGCGGACTTCGCTTCCGTGAGCAACCAGGCCAAGCTGCCGCGCGGAGGGTTGATCCAAACGTCGGTGGCGGGCTCCGCCAGGGCTTGGGCGAAGACGATGCTGCGGGTGCCTATGTTTCTGGTAATCGACTCCACCATGACGACTCGATCCTCCGAGCCGAGCGACGGGTCCATCCCGGCTACGCTGGTGTCCAGCGCATGCCCAACGCGAGAAAGGCGATGTCGCTTCCGGACCTCGTCGACCAGATCCGTCGTGCGATCCAAGACGTTGGCCGTCGGCACGCGAATCGCGGCCTCCTTTTGCTTCAAGGGGATGGAGGCGATCTGGATACGGTCAAGCTCCTCGCGAATCCAGACGTAGTGAAGCGGGCACTCGCGGGGATCCTCTGAATCGACGCTCAGGTCGCATAGAACCAAAAGCACGGGCTCGTCCGTGTTGTCGAAGTAGCGGAGCGTCGTGGTGGAGAGGTCAATGGAGAGGAAGCTCCCGTCCGTGCTGCGCTGCGGCGAGCGCGTGCCCTTGAGCTGGATGCGGAAAGGGTGGACGACCTGCTGCTTCACGCTGATTTGCACTTGGAGATCGAAGCCGAAGTCGTTGACTCCGCCAAGCTCCGTGAACTGCCAGCCCCTGGGCCGCTTTGCGCGCAGGCAGTCGTAAGCGTCTTGTCCGATTTCTTGCGAGTCGCCGGTCTGCGGCAATCCTTCGTCGTGTGGCATGTGGGCTTCCGTCCCTGATGAATTCCGGAGACGATTCTGACAGGCGCTTTGCTCGTTATGCATACACCTGCTCCATTTCACTCAGCCGTCGTTCGTGCACATCGCCACTAGGTGAACGACTGCTTGATGCCACATAGCGTGATTACGCCCAATGATGCTGATCGACCGCAAACGTTGCAATCCTGTCCCAGACTTTTCCGCCGCCAATGTCAGCAATGCCGAGGGGACTCCGCGAACCGAGCGGCAGCTTTATGGAACCGCGACAGTAAAGACATTTCCGCCGCCCGAAAGCTGACACCCGTGAGCACCCGCTCCTGGTCGGATTGCGAAGGTCTGCTTGACGCCAGCAGAGCACCCTTCGCGTTTATAGTTCGAGAATTGGCGACAGGCGAAACTACCATTGCCCTGGGCTTTTTCACCGGAGGTGTTCTTGGTTTTATTAAATTTGCCCAGACTACAGAAGAGCGATACCTGTTGGTCATCAGAATGACCGGCTTTATATGCGCAACATGTGGGCAACACCACGATGAACTGCCGATGTGTTTTGGTCCGTCCGCCCCTGCATTCTGGCTATCTTTGCCGGAAGGTGAGCGCAACGCTCGCGGTGCGCTGAATTCCGACCAGTGTGTTGTAGACGGAGAGCATTTCTTTGTCCTCGGCCGCATCCTGCTGCCCGTAATAGACGGCCCAGGTCCGTTCATTTGGCTGGCCTGGGTTTCTTTGAGCGAGAAGAACTTTCTTCGTTCTTGCGAATTGTGGAACAGCGCGGGTCGCGAAAGTGAAACTCCGTATTTCGGATGGCTGCAGAGCGCACTACCGTACGAGCCTACGACGCTCAGCCTCGGAACATCAGTGCAAACGATGCCGGTTGGAGAACGGCCCACCATCATTCTTGAGCCGACGGACCATCCTCTCGCCCTCGAGCAGAAGCATGGAATCACTTTGGCTAGAGTACAACAAATCGCTGAGGCAGCGCTGCATGGGTAGCAAAATGCTCAACCTCCCACCGTTTGGACGGCTATGTCACGCCAAAGCCTTGGTGGGCAGCTTGAACCTGATGTGTTGACGCGGCGGCCCGGCGAGATGCTGTCCACCTTCAACTGCAACCCGCGGCAGCGCTCGAGTGACTGCTTTGGAATAAGCCGCCGAACGACCGCTCCTGGTCGGAAAGGGCCAGTCTCAAGGCTTGACCACTCTGACTCGTTCAGACTCGGCCCAGTGGGGGCATGCACGCGGCATGCACTGCTCCAAGTTTGCCAACGCTGCCTCTAAGATTCGGCATTTGGCTTCCAATCACGATGACGTTGGTCAGCTGCAGAGTTAGCAGATTGCGATTCATCATTACTGCGACCAGTTTGTCTCGTGGGTATCCCCTGAGTGCATGAACGACCAGATGCGCTCCACCATGCACGAACGAATGCATCACTTTCGTCGTTTCATTGAGTCGGGCGAACTCACGGGCTGCATCAGGAGCGTACTGTTTGATTGCATCGAGCATGGCAGGAATGGGGGGCCCCATCTGCGGCTCTGAAAAGTCTCCATCACGCACCGGCCTGCAGAATTTTTCGACCCACTCGTCCTTTGCGCCCTGCAACGACCATGCCGCCCTAACTACAGCCTCAAAATGAAGGCGTATGAGACTAAGTGCTGTCCCGTGTAGTCCTGCCTCGATGAGGACTCGCTGGCTGATAGCGTGTTCGATGGCTGCTTTGCAGTACGCCATGCTGATGCTTACCCGCTGGGTTGATGTACTCCAGCCGGCCTTGAGCAAGCAAAGCACATCCTCGTCAAACTTTTCCGACAACGCCAAAATTCTGGCGAGTTCATCGGACGAGGCCTTGCCGGAGTCATCAGATTGCATGATTCTTTCAGTTTGAGTATCACCGCCCCAGGCAGAGGTCTTAGCTTGAGTGACACGCCGCTCGGCAAGTGTCCCAGAAATCCTGCAAGAACGAACTACCTGAAACTCGCGGCTTTAGGGCTCGAAACGCGAACCTGCCGTCCCTGGAGCGCACGTCTGCTTCTGGTCGGCTCCCGCCGATGCGGGCGAAGTAAGGGGTTAAGCATCAGCGGGCTCATAGAACGTGACAAGGCTCCCATCGGGGTCAAGAATCGCAAATTCATGGTTTCCCCAAGGCGCCTTTCTGAGGGGAGCCTTCGGGTGGACTATGCCGCTTTTCACGCACTGCGCATATAGCTGTTCGATTCCCCGTACGCCGACCCTGCATCCTGTTGCTTCGGCAATCTTCCGGTCGCCGCAAGCCCAAAAAATGGATGCTGACTGAGCCGCCGGAGACGATTCCGTACGTCCCCTGTTCTTCGTGAATCTTGGTGAAGCCGAGCTTTGAACAGAAGACCTCGACACTACGTTTGATGTCAAGAGAAGCAAGTACAGGCGTTGCAATTACGAATTCAGTTGTCATAGTCATGTTGGGAACTCCGCATTTCTGACGCCTAAAGGCGTGTTTGCTGCAGAAATTCCATGATATCCAGTCGTGAGTGGAGTACCCGAGGAACGCGAGGCCACGTATGCCGGTGTGGTCGGCACGCTTGATTTCACCCTGGCGACGAATGTCTGCTGTTGGTCGAGACCTGCTGGTCGACGCAGCCTTCCACCGACCGCGAGGACCGCCCCCCAGACGACCAGTCTGCAATCGCATCGAACCGCCACCGCCACCGCCAGCATCGTTTCGAATCGTTGGTGGCCTGCCGCTACTGAAACCGCCACCGGTGCGGCAAGAATGCCTAGCGCGCCCCTGTGACCGGTGCGGCGCTGTCGCAATCAGAGCAACGCGGACTCGGATGCGCGTTCGGCCTGCACCCCCAGCGGCACGACACACAACCGAACGCCGTCCAGCGTCACGACCAGGCCCAACTGTCCGCCTGCGTGAACGATGCCACAGCCCATCCTGTCGGGCGATGCCGCGCCTCGGGTCGCAGACGAGAACACCTTTGCCGACGCATGGACCGGCGGGTCGCGCAGCATCGCCCACAAAGCCCGCGGGTCGCGTAACTGCAGTGACTGCAGATACAGACGAAAGACGGTCTCGTCGCCGGCATCATGCTCGGGGTACGGCGGGTGCGCCGACGCGCGACCCGCTTGCCGCAGTCGCAGCAGCGCCCGCCGCAATTGCTGCCGGCTGCCCGCAGCCGACCGTCCGCTGGCCTGTGCGATCTCGGTGTGGCCGGCCTCGAACACCACGTGCAGCAGCAGCGCGGCGCCGTCCGCGGGTGTCAGGTGGGTCGCGAGCAGGCGCAGGGCGCGGGCGGCTTCTTGCGCCAATGCCACTTCCATTTCGGCCGAAGGTGCTGCAATGGGTGCCGTGTCTTCGGGCTGCGTTCCTGCCAGCCAATGCGCCATCCACTGGCGCCGCCGCAGGCGGTCGATGGCCAGGTTGCGCATGACGGTGAGCAGCCAGGCCTGGGCCGCGTCGGGTCGGGGTGTCGTAGTGACGCGTGCCTCGAGTGCTCGCACATAGGCGTCCTGCACCGCGTCTTCGGCGTCCGCCATGCCCAGCAGACGGGTAGCGGCGCGCACCAGGCGGCGACGGTCGGTATTGATGAGCAGGGTCAGGTGGCGGTCGTCGTGCATGGGCGCATGGTGCCACAACATTCTGTCCCGGCCGTTTCCGGTGGCGGCTGTCACACCATCCACGTGGCATTCGTCTACACGTTTTGACTACCAGGACTCGCCATGCAATCTCCCGAAACCGAACCTACAACACTGCCTTCTGGCGCCGCCGAGCCGCGCACCGCGTATCTGGAGGAAAAAGCATTCAAGTCGCGCACCGTGCTGGTCTTCGGCGCCATTACCGACGTGATGGCCGCCGACATTGCGCGCCGGCTGATTGCGCTGGACGCCGACAGCGCCGATGCCATCGACATGCTGGTGAGTTCGCCGGGTGGGCATCTGGAGTCCGGCGATGCGATTCACGACATCGTGCGCTTCATCGCTGCGCCGGTGAACATGATCGGCACCGGCTGGGTCGGCAGCGCCGCGACCCATCTGTACCTGTCGGCGCCGCGCGAGCGGCGTTATTGCCTGCCCAACACGCGCTTTCTGATCCACCAGCCCAGCGGCGGCGCCGGCGGGCCGGCCAGCGACATCGCCATCCAGGCGCGCGAAATTGTCAAGGCGCGCGAGCGCATAGCGCGCACCATCGCGCGTGAGACCGGCAAGTCGCTGGAGGCGGTGCTGGTCGACATCGAGCGCGACCGCTGGCTGTCGGCCGAGGAGGCAGTCGCATACGGGCTGGTGTCACGCATCATCGAGCGCAAGAGTGCACTGATGCGATCGTGAGAACGTCATGCCCGCGAACGCGTGGGCTGCCAGCTCCAGCCGTTCGGAAGGATCACGCATCACGCGTCGATGGTGCGCCAGGTGGCTGCGCGCCGGTGCCGACGACAAGCCCGGCGCATGCGCGATGATGCTATGCGAGGGCCCGGGCAATCTTTCCGACGGTCTTGACGGCTTGTTCGAATTGCTTGTTCTCGGGGTGGCCGAAGTTGATTCGAAGGTGATGCGAATAACGATGGTCGGCGGAGAACAGGTGTCCCGGTGCGATGCTGATGGCCTGTGAAAGCGACAGGCGGTGCAGTTCGAGCGCATCGATGGTCTGCGGCAGCTCCACCCAGACGAAATAGCCGCCATCGGGCTGCGTCACTTTCGTGCCCGTCGGGAAGTGCCTGGCAACCAGGCGCACCGTCAACCGCCGCTGCGCGGCGAGCGCCAGGCGCAGCTGCCGCAGGTGCCGGTCGTATCCGCCACGCTGCAGGTATTCGGACAAGCCCTCCTGTGCGGGAACGCATGCGGAAAGCGAGCGCATCAGCTTGCGCTTGCCGACCGCGGCCGCGAACCGGCCGGCGGCCGTCCATCCCACCCGGTAGCCCGGCGCGAGGGATTTGGAGAACGAGCTGCAGTGCATCACCAGGCCCGTCTTGTCCCACGATTTCACCGGTCGCGGTTTGTGGGGACCGAAGTACAGCTCGCCGTAGACATCATCCTCGATCAAGGGAATGTCGTACTGGGCGAGCAGGGCAAGCAGCGCCTGTCTTGCGGGTTCAGGCATCAAGCTGCCCAGTGGATTCTGGAAGTTCGGCATCAGCCAGCAAGCCTTCACCGGGTGCCGCTCGAGCACGGCTGCAAGCGCGTGAACGTCGATACCGGTGCGGGGGTGCGTGGCCACCTCGACCGCCCGCAGGTTCAGGCGCTCCAGGGCTTGCAGCGCCGCATAAAACGTGGGGGATTCAATGGCGACGAGGTCACCCGGACGGGTCACGGTCTCGAGGCAGAGGTTGAGCGCTTCCATCGCCCCGTTCGTGATGACCAGTTCCTGGACATCCACGTTGCAACCCATCGCCAGATAACGCAGGGCAATCTGCCGGCGCAGGTCGGCGCTGCCCGGAGCGAGGTCCTCGACCGTCTTCCAGACGTCCAGGTTCCGGGCCGCCTTCCCCAGCGCCAGTGCGAGCTTTGGCAGCGGGAACAGTGCCGGGCTGGGAAAAGCCGACCCCAGGGGAACGAGGCTTCGATTGCGCGCGTGACCCAGAATCTGGAACACAAGCTCCGAGACTTCGACTTCCTGCTCCTGCGCAGGGGGTTCGGAAGCCGACGGCTCGTTCCGCACCGTGCTGGCCTGGCTCACGAAGTATCCGGAGCGCGCCCGCGCCTCCACCAGCCCACGTGCCTCCAGCAGATAGTAGGCCTGAAAGACGGTCGAAGGGCTGACACCACGGCTTTCGCTCGTATCGCGGACAGAGGGAAGCCGGTCGCCCGGTCGAAAGGCGCCGCTCGCGATGGACGCCGAAATGTCATCGGCGAGTGTTTCGTAGCGCTTCATGGTCATGCATCCTTCGACTCTGATATGGGAAAAACATGGAGTTCGCGCAACTGTACTGAAGCGCCACTTTCAAACGACAAAAACCCCATCCTCCTGCATCTGATATGCAAGTTTTTGACGATTCTGAGGCTTTCAATCCAACGGGAATGGCGCGATATTTGCCACCGAGGTGCTGTCATGAATCTGCTTGTTTACATCCGTACCGTGTTGTGGAGCTTCATCGGAATTGGACGTCGCTCCGGCAGCGGCGAAGACCTGGCCAGGGTGAAGCCGCTGGGACTGTTCGCGGTGGCCATCGTTCTGCTGGTCGTTTTCCTGGTCACCCTCTTTGGGTTGGCGAGCCTGGCCGTGAGCACGTTGCAGTGATACGTTCGATACGTCAATGCGGCGGGGGGTTGCTTCTGCTTGCGGGTCTGGCATCGTCGTGGAGCCAGGCCACCGAGACACATCCGCTCGGTGCAGGTATGCAGAACACGATGGCCCAGCGCATGCAGGCCTGCGTTGTGTGCCACGGCAAGGAAGGCCGAGCCACGAACCAGGGCTACTTTCCGCGCATTGCCGGCAAGCCGTCGGGTTATCTCTACAACCAGTTGCAGAACTTCAAGGCTGGGCTGCGCCGGTACGAGCCCATGCATCACCTCGTGCAGCACATGTCGGACGCCTACCTTCGAGACATTTCGAATTTTTTTGCCGAGCTCGACCTGCCATATCCAGCAGCGCAGGCAACCAGGCTGACCCCGCTCGAGGAAGGCACCGCCAAGAAGCTGGTCCGGCAAGGGGCTCCGGAGCGCGGCATCCCCGCCTGCACCTCCTGCCATGGTCAGCAAATGGCGGGTGCTCTGCCAGCGACGCCGGGCCTGCTCACACTGCCTGCCGACTATCTGATGGCCCAGCTCGGTGCGTGGCGAACCGACCAACGAAGGGCAAAAGCACCCGACTGCATGGCCGACATTGCCAGGCGGCTGTCGCTCGATGAGGTTTCGGTCATGGCCAGGTGGCTTTCAGCCCAGACCTTGCCAAGCGGCACCAAGCCGGCGCCTCCTGCCGCGCAGCTGCATGCGATGCGCTGCGGAAGTGACGCGCAGTGAAGATCCCCAGAGCTACCGGTCGCCGCTGGGTCTTCTTGTTGCGGTACGTCGCAGGACTCTTCGTTCTTGTTGGTGTGCTCGTCGCGTGGATGAACGTCCGTGGCGAAGCCCCGCTGGACACGGGAGCGATCACATCGGCCACAGCCAACCCGGCGCACATCGCGCGGGGTGCCTACCTGGCGCGTGCAGGCAACTGCATGGGATGCCACAGCATGTCCGGCGGGGCGGAATATGCCGGCGGCCGCGGCATCGAAACGCCGTTCGGAACCGTGTTCGCGCCCAACATCACGCCAGACCCCAAGACGGGCATCGGAAGCTGGTCGGCGGCGGAGTTCTGGCGAGCCATGCACCATGGTCGCTCCAAAGATGGCCGACTGCTGTACCCGGCCTTCCCGTACCCGAGCTACATGAACGTCACCCGCGAAGACTCTGACGCGCTATTGGCGTACCTGCGGACGGTGCAACCCGTGGAGCAGGCGAACAAGGCACACGCGCTTGCGTTTCCGTACAACACGCAGGCTGCATTGGCACTTTGGCGGGCCATGTTCTTCCGCGCCGGAGACCTGCAACCGGACACGCAGGAGACGGCTGAATGGAACCGCGGGCGCTATCTCGTGGAGGGGTTGGCGCACTGCGCTGCCTGCCACTCCAGCCGCAACGGCTTCGGTGCGACGATTCTGAACGCCCAATTCGCTGGCGGACTCATGCCGGACGAGGCCTGGTATGCGCCTTCGCTTGCGAGTCCGAACGAGGCAGGCCTGCAGACATGGCCGCGCGAGGAGGCCATCCAGCTTCTCAAAAGCGGAGTGTCCCGGCACGCGACCGTATCGGGCCCGATGGCGGATGTCGTTTACAGCAGCACGCAGTACCTGACCCCGCAGGACGTAAAGGCCATGGTGGAGTATCTCGCAAGCATTCCGGTGCGCGAGCGCGACCACAAGGAAACCACGCGAGCATCCTCTGCTGTTCTGGACCGGGGCAAGAAGATCTACGAGGAGCAATGCGCGACATGCCACGGCGACGAGGGACAAGGCGTGCCGTCCATCCACCCTGCGTTGGCAGGCAACCGGGCCGTGTTGCTGCACACCCCCAACAACCTGGTGCAAGTCATCCGCAATGGCGGCTTCGCGCCAACCACGGCGGGCAATCCGCAGCCCTTTGGCATGCCACCTTTCGGTCAGACCCTGAGCGATGAGGACATTGCCGCCGTCGCCTCGTATATCCGGCAGGCGTGGGGCAATGCGGCGGCTGCCATCTCGGCGTTCGACGTGCACAGAGTCCGGTGAGTCCGACACGCCTGCCACCCTGCCGGTGTACCCGTGTCAAGCCGCGAACGCCGATGAATGACGCGGCGCATGGCGCCATTCGAGAGCGCGCATCTCCGCTGTCAATCCGTTGTTCGCATGTTTGTCACGCACCGTTCGAGGTCGGAGAAACGCAGCACCTGACCGCCGCAGAGGGGTGAAAAAGGGAAGACCAGCTTCCACCGTCCTCCAGCATGCTGAAACACGCCTCGGCATCGATGGCCGCGCTTTGATGTCTTTTCGGCCTCGTCAACACGGACAGCGCAAAACCATACTAAACGTATATACTTCGTCTACGTTTCGTATGGAGTGAATGCATGGGCATCGTGAAAATTTCGGACCTGATGCACGAGAACCTGCGCGTGGCGGGGAGCGCCCTCAGCAGGTCGATCAATGCGCAGGCAGAGCACTGGATGCGCGTCGGCATGCTGACCGAGATGCACCCGGAACTGGACTACCGGGAAATCTGCCAATTGTTGATCCAGGCTGAACTGTCGGGAGGACTGGACATCGCGACGGCCGCGACAGGCGAGCTTGGCAAAGGCAGGGCGAGCTCGACCGGGAAGCACTAGTGGCGCACGACGTTCCCATCCGGTCCGCCGAGGAACTCGCGATGGCGCGGCGGGCCGGCCAGCTTGCCGCGGAGGTGCTCGGCATGGTCGAGCCCTTTGTCGTGCCGGGGGTGAGCACGGAAGCCCTGGACCGCATCTGCCATGACCACATCGTCAGGGTCCAGGGAGCGATTCCTGCCAACATCGGGTATCAGGGGTATCCCAAGACCATCCTCACCTCCGTCAACCAGGTGGTGTGTCACGGCATTCCCTCTTCCGACAAGATCCTGAAGAAAGGCGACATCATCAACATCGATGTTGCCGTGATCAAGGATGGCTGGTATGGCGACACCAGCCGCACCTACTTCGTCGGGGCACCCAGCGTGTTGGCCCGGCGTCTGGTGGATACGACGTACGAGGCATTGCTGGCCGCAATCCAGCAGGTAAGACCCGGCGCACGCCTGGGCGATATTGGCCATGCCATCGAGTCGGTGGCTCAGCGCGAACGTTTCAGCGTCGTGCGCGACTACTGCGGGCACGGTATCGGGCAGATCTACCACGATGAACCGCAAGTGCTGCACCATGGACGTCGCGGCGAAGGTCTCAGGCTGGAGCCTGGAATGATCTTCACCATCGAACCGATGCTCAACGCCGGCAAGCGCGAAACCCGGCAACTGCCGGACGGCTGGACCGTCGTGACAAAGGACAGGTCGCTGTCCGCCCAGTTCGAACACATGGTGGCTGTGACGCCCGATGGATACGAGGTGCTGACCGCCTGGCCAGGAGGCACTGGTTCTCGCGCCCCCTTCAATCCTCAGCCCGCATGTGTCTCCCGCAGCTCGGCCCACTTCAAGATCGCGTCAAGCGCGGGACACAACTCCTGCCCCCATTCCGTCATGCGGTAGTCGACCTTGGGCGGCACCTGCTGGTGTACGGTGCGCTCGACGATGCCGTCCGCCTCGAGCTGCCGCAACTGCTGGGCCAGCATCTTCTGCGATATGCCGGTCACGCATCGTTCGAGGTCGGAGAAACGCAGCACCTGGCCGCCAAAGAGGTGAAACAGGATGACCAGCTTCCAGCGCCCCTCCAGCATGCTGAAACACGCCTCGACGTCGATGGCCGCGCTGAGCGCGGTGTAGACCTTGCGCTTGCCCCCACGGGAGGCACTTACTTTTTGGTTGGTACTTCTCATCGAGTGAGCATATGCCCAGAATCGGCGCATCGCAACCACATCGAGACCCTCCATCATGACGACCATTGCCATGCCAGCCGCCGTGACGGACTACCTGGCCTCCCATACCCAGCCGGAACCGTCACGGCTGGACGACTGCTTCCACCCGGATGCCGTGGTGCACGACGAAGGCGGAAGCTTCCGTGGCATCGACGCGATCCAGGCCTGGAAGCAAGCCGCTGCCAAGAAGTACCGGTACCGCCTTCAGCCCCTGGGCGTCACCCGCACCGGCGACACGCTGAAACTGCTGGCAAGGGTGAGCGGCAATTTCCCCGGCGGGGTTGCCGAACTGATGCACGTCTTCGTGCTGCGGGACGCGCGTATTGCGGCGCTGGAGATCCGCAGCCCGGTCGAACTCGAAGGCCGCCGGGCACTCGTCACGGGCGGCACCAAGGGTATTGGCGCCGCCGTCGTGGCGCATCTGACCCAGGCCGGCGCCACCGTGTTGACGACGGCGCGTTCGCGACCCGCGCAGTGGGGCGAGACCCCATTCGTTGCGGCGGATATCACCACGGCCGAGGGGTGCACCGCGATTGCACGAGCCGTGCAGGAAGTCCTGGGCAGTGTCGACATCCTGGTGCATGTCACGGGCGGTTCCTCGGCGCCGGCTGGCGGCTACGCGGTGCTGGACGAGCACGAATGGCAGCGGGCACTGGACCTGAACCTGATGCCGGCCGTGCGCCTGGACCGTGCGCTGCTGCCCGCCATGGTGGCCCAGGGCATCGGCGTCGTGGTGCATATCACGTCCATCCAGCGCGAGTTGCCGCTGGCCGATGCGACCACCGCCTATGCGGCGGCGAAGGCCGCACTCTCGACCTACAGCAAGAGCCTGTCCAAGGAGGTCAGTCCCAAGGGCGTGCGCGTGGTGCGTGTGTCGCCCGGCTGGGTGGAAACCGAAGCCGCGGTCGAACTGGTCGACAGGATCGCGCACGAATCCGGAACGGACCACGCGGGCGCCCGCCAGTCACTGATGGATGCACTGGGCGGGATTCCGATCGGCAGGCCCGCCAAACCACAGGAGGTCGCCGACCTGGTCGGATTCCTGGTGTCGAGCCGGGCGGCGTCCATCACGGGCACGGAATATGTCATCGACGGCGGCACCGTGCCCACAGCCTGAGCGACGACGCTCCCGTGGCCATTCGGATGACGTTCCGATGACCGCGGCTTCGCACGCGACGACCGAGTTGCCTTTGACTGCTTCGCTCTCAAGCCCGCACCACCGTGCTGGGTGTGTTGCAACGATTGGTTGAATCCACCTGGTGACACGGTGAAAACGACGGCGAACTCCTGCTTCTCGAAATGCCGCACTGGAATCGGAACCGGGCCATCGACGCGGTCCCCGGCTACAAGGAACCCCGGGTCGGGCAGAAAAACCGCCTGAGACGCAGGCGATGGGTCGGCCGGGTGCGTCATCGACGCCGACTCATACCGACCCGGCTGTCTCGACCACCAGAATGCGCGCCTCGCCGCGCGGATGCGCAACATGCTCGCAACCCATGCCGGCAAAGAAGATGTCTCCCGCCCGCAGCGTTGCCACGTGTTCGGTGCCGCCTTCCCGGTAGTGCATGTCGACGGTGCCGTCCATCACGGCAAACACCTCCTCGCCGTCATTGACATGCCATACATAAGGCTGGTCGGTCCAGTGCAGGCGCACCGTGGTGCCGTTCATGCTGGCGACATCCAGCGCGCCCCATGGGCGCCCGGCCGTGAACTCCTTGCTGCGGATCAATCGCATGTACGACTCCTCAGGTCAGTGAACGCAAGATGACAAAGCCGACATGGGTCGTCCCATGGGCGATCATGGCCGTCTCCAGGCTGCGCCGCCAGAACAACCAGCCATAGACCAGGCCGGCCAGCATGTTCAGGCCGAGCGTGCGCGCAACCAGCGGCGCGGAAAGGTCGACGCTCTGCGCCAGTGCCGGCAGGTGGCCGGCGGCAAAGACGCCGGCCGACACGACGATCGCGACCTGCGCCAGGCGTGCAGGCATGCCGGGTGTCGCGCCGACAGCCTTGGACCGCAGTGCGAACAGCCGGCACAGCAACCACGCGACCAGGCTCATCACGCCCCAGCGCATGATGACTTCCTCTGCAATACCCCCGTACAACACGCCAATGGCAAGTCCGGGGAACCATGGCGCGTTGTCGGCATGTGCCTTGACCTCCTGCCATGGGCTTCCCAGGTGCGGCGCCATCGCCGCGTCGAGCGCGAACAGCACCACCGCAACCAGGGCTCCGCCGGCAACGGCGAGCCGAGGCGACAGCACGTTGCGTGCCGTAGTCGCCACATGGCTGCCCAACCCTGCGCGGTGCGCCACCGACGCTCCGACAGCAGCACACACGGACACCAGGATCAACGGGTTCAGGATCACCAGGGCCCTGAGCGCCAGCGGATGCAAGGATTGCAACCGGGGCACCTGCTCGACCAGCGACGCTGGCGGCGGCTGCAGGGCCAGGGCCAGAACGCCCATCAGACCAAGGCCCCATAGGGGCCAGAAACGTCTGGC
Source organism: Comamonadaceae bacterium G21597-S1 (assembly GCA_027214345.1). Lineage (GTDB taxonomy): Bacteria > Pseudomonadota > Gammaproteobacteria > Burkholderiales > Burkholderiaceae_C > CAISIP01. The sequence goes on along the minus strand of JAPWHR010000016.1, from coordinate 110,154 downwards.
AAAACCGGGAGCCGCATCAATCAATGGACGCTCCTGACTGCGCGAGAAACGAAACCATCCCATCGGACGACGAAAACAACAGGACATCGATCATGTTCCCCGAGCGCACTGGTCTCGCATACGCGCCTCTACGCCAGACCACCAGGGATGCAACGCCCCGCGCGGGCCTCAGGCGCGGGAGTGGAACGGGATCAGCACCTGCGTTGGCCATTCAGCTCTCGGGGTCGTAGTGGAACGCGCGCAGTTCCTGCGCGCAGCGACACGCCGTGGCAAGCCGCACGGCCCACTGCACGGCGGCGTCGCGCGACGGAAGCTCCAGCACACAGAAGCCGCCGTCGAGCTCCCGTGTCTGCGGGTAGGTCCCGGCCGTGGCGGTCCCGTCGGCGGCAACCATCAGCGGCGCAACGCCGTTGTCGATACCGCCGCCGAACACATAGACGCCGGCGTCTTTTGCCGCGCGAATGACCGCGTGCGAGGCATCGCTGACGGCAGCCATGTCCTCTGGGGCGACGTGCATCGCCGGTGCGGGGAAGGAGATGAGGTATTTCGTCACGACGGGGTTCCTCAGGCTTGCGTCGCGGGCGCGGGTGTGCGGCCCGATGCCGCACGCAGATTCAATAGGGTTGGCAGGCTGACCCGGATTGTGTCGCCAGACGTGCAGGCGGTCACCATCCGTTTCTCACCAGCGCACCTGTCCCGTGTTCCATTCGGATGGATGCCACTCAACGGGAGGCAACGGCATCTTCGGCCCGCGACAACACCCGCGCCTGCTCCCTGGCGTCGAAACTCTCCCGGATCTCGTCCAGCCGGGCGGCCAGCACATCGAGGAACTTGCCCATGGCCACGGCCGTCGTGTATCCCGCACGCTGGAACACGCAGGTGTGGGTGCTGGCGCCGGCGTCCTCGAGCCAGGTCCAGACCAGCTTGCCTTCGTCGACGTCGGTGGCCACGTTCTCGGGAATCATGAATGCCACGGCTTCGCCACGGGCGACGACGCGGCGCACCATGGCCACCGAACTGGTCTCGAGCAGCGGGCGTCCCAGGCGCTGCAGCCGGCTGTCGATGCGATCGGCCAGCGTGCGCAGTTCCATGTCGGGCGACAACAGCACCAGCGGGTAGTCCAGGCAGTCGCGTAACCGCAGCCGCTGGTTGGCGCGGATCAGCGGATGGCCCGGCGCCGTGACCACGCCCAGGCGTTGGGGCCAGGAACGCACCGCCTCCACACCGGCCGGAGCCGGGCGACGCAGGCAATAGGCTACGTCGATCTCGCCGTTGGCCAGCCAGCGCAGCAGCGTCTCGCCGTTGCCCGAGCGCACGCCGAAGGTCAGCCCCGGCTGGTTGCGTTGCACGGCTTCGATCACGTCGGGAATCATGTATTCGGCCGACGAATGCGACACCCCGATGTTCACGTGGCCGCGTCGCAGCTGCCGCAGGTCCTCGATCTGGGTCAGCGCGTTGTCGAAGTCGCGCTGGCTGCGCCGCACCGCGGCGATCAGGATCTCGCCGGCCGAGGTCAGCTGCATGCCGCGCGGCAGCCGATCGAACAGCGGCGTGCCCACGACCGACTCCAGGTTGAGGATCTGCTGGTTCACCGCGGCGGCGGTCAGATGCAGCGGATCGGCCGCCTTGCGCACCGAACCCCGGCGCGCGACCTCGTCGAAACAGCGAAACGACTGGGAGATGGCCGGCATCGCCCGAGTGTACGAATTTATCGGACGACCCATCAAGAACATTCAGCTATTCCTGACGCTCCGCCAAACCTACACTGGCTGCGAAACGTCTATCGGGCACCCGGCGCAGCAGCCGGAAACCGCCTTTTTCTCCAGGAGTACCGCCTTGACCACCACCGTCGACCAGATCAGCTTGCGCCGCCGCGGCGTCGGTCTGATTGCCCACGATCCCGCCATGAGTGCCGGCGGCCATACGCTGATCGCGCCGCAGACGGCGGACGGCAACGTCTACCTGGTCGCCATGGACGGCGCGGTCGTGCACCAATGGAAGATGCCGGTGCGACCGGGCCGCCATGCGGTGATCCTGCCCAACGGCAACATGGGCTACAACGGCTCGCACGCCGACTCGCCGAGCCGCTACGCGGCCTGGTCGATGTGGCATGGTGGCGATTTCTCCGAGGTCACGCCCGATGGCACCGTGGTCTGGCATTACGAAGACCCGGCCCACCACCACGACGCGCAGTGGTTGTCCAATGGCCACCTGCTGTATGCCGCCTGTGCGCCGGTGCCGGAGGGCTTCGCGCAGCAGGTGCCCGGCGGCACGGCGCACGGTCCCGACGAGGTGATGTACGGCGACGTGATCCGCGAGGTCGATCGCGCAGGCCGCCTGGTGTGGGAATGGAAATCCTGGGAACACCTGGCACCGGCCGACTTTCCGATCCATCCCGGCTTCGGCCGCTACCACTGGCCGCTGGTCAACGGCCTGGCCGTGGACGCCCAGGGGCTGGTGCTGATGAGCCTGCGCACCACCGCCGGCATCATCGGCGTCGACAAGGCCAGTGGTGCCGTGCGGCTGCATGTTCCGCCCAGTGTGGTGTCGCACCAGCACGCCCCGGTGCCGCTGCCCAACGGGCGCATCCTGGCATTCGACAACGGCAACTTCCGCACCGGTGCCCATGTGGCGTTCTCGCGCGTGGTCGAGATCGACCCGGCCACCAACACCGTGGCATGGGCGTATGCCGACGAAATGGTCAGCGCCTTCTTCACACCCTACATGGGCAATGCGCAGCGCCTGCACAATGGCAATACGCACATCACCGAATCAGCGACAGGCCGGCTGTTCGAGGTCACGCCGGCGGGCGAGGTGGTCTGGGAATACATCATTCCGTGGTTCGCCGAATACCCGGACGCCGAGGCGCGCAAGACCGGCGGCGGTCGGCTCAACAGCGTGTTCCAGACCTTTCGTTATACGCGCGAGCAGTTGCCCTGGTTGCCCGCCGCCCGGGGCTGAACGGCACGACGGAGCCTCGACACGACCATGGCCAAGATTGCCCAGTTTCTCGTCTCGATGGGATTGTTCCTGCTGCTGTGGACTGGCGTGTCCACGTCGGGCATGGTCAACCCGGAATTCATCCCCGCCCCCACGACCATCCTGATGGCCAGCGTGGAGCTGTACAACGATGGCGTGCTGATCAGCGACCTGTCGGTGTCGCTGCAACGCGCGGCGGTCGGATTCGCGCTCGGCTCCTTTCTCGGCGTGTTGCTGGGCCTGCTGACCTCGCGCATCCGCCCGGTCGGTTATGCGCTGCACCCGCTGCTCAACGTGTTGCGCCCGATTCCGGCGATCGCACTGGCACCGCTGGCCATCGTGTGGTTCGGCATCGGCGAGCCGTCCAAGTATTTCCTGATCACCTACACCGTGTTCCTGGCGGTCTGGCTCAACACCGACCACGGCGCATCGCATGTCGCAAGCACCTACATCCGCGCCTCGCGATCGCTGGGTGCCGGCACCTGGCGCGAGTTTTTCGAGGTCGTGATCCCGGCCGCGGCGCCGCATATCGTGTCCGGGCTGCGCCTGGGCGCGGCGCTGGCCTTTCTCAGCCTGGTCGCGGCCGAACTCACCGGCGCCTCGTCGGGCATCGGTTACCGGATCCAGGAATCGCGCCAGTTCTTCCGCACCGACCGCATGTTCGTCGGCCTGGTCGAGCTGGGGCTGCTTGGCGGCCTGCTGGACTTCATCTTCCAGCAGATCAGCCGGCGTGTCGTGCATTGGGAGCAGACATGACCGAACCCGCCGCGAAGGGGCATGTCGCGGTGCGCGACGCGGCAGTGCGGTTCCAGCACAAGGGGCGCGCGGTACAGGCCTTGTCGCCGATCTCGATGGATTTGGCGCCGGCCTCGTTCACCGCGGTGATCGGGCCCTCGGGTTGCGGCAAGTCCACGCTGCTCAATGCCATTGCTGGCTTCACGCCGCTGACCGGCGGCAGCATCGCGGTCGACGGCACGGCCGTCGCGGGGCCGTCGCCGCGCGTGGGCGTGATGTTCCAGCAATATGCCTTGTTCCCCTGGTTCACCGCCATCGGCAACGTCGAATTCGCGCTCAAGCGCTTCGACATGCCCAAGGCCGAGCGCCGCGAGGTCGCAATGCAGGCGCTGGCCGAGGTCGGCCTTGCGCAGAAGTCCGGCAACTACCCGGGGCAACTGTCCGGCGGCATGCGCCAGCGGGTTGCGCTGGCGCGCACGCTGGCCGCCCGCCCCGACGTGTTGCTGATGGACGAACCCTTCGGCGCGCTCGATGCGCAGACCCGGATCGCCATGCAGGAACTGCTGCTTGGCATCTGGGAGTCGCGCCGCACGACGGTGCTGTTCATCACGCACGACATCGAGGAGGCGCTGGTCCTGTCCGACCGGGTGCTCGTGATGTCGGCCGCCCCCGGGCGTTTCGTCGACGAGATCACGATCCACAGCCAACGGCCGCGTTCGGTCGAGCAGATCGACGATGACTTCATCGCCAACCGGGCGCGCATGTTGCGTCTGCTGCGGCACGACAACCCCGGTTCCCCGCCATCCCACTGACTACCAAGGAGTCCACCCCATGAAACAATCCATCCGGCTGCTGGCCACCACACTGCTGCTGGCGGCAGGCCAGGCGTTCGCGCAGGGCCTGACCACCGTCACGATCGGCTGGGGCGCCTACCCCGACGTTCCCCAGCTCGCGCAGGCCAGTGACAAGGGGCTGTGGGCCGGCGAGAAGATCGATGCCAAGATCATCCCGTTCGCCAGCGGTCGCCAGGGCTTCGAAGCACTGATCGGCGGCCAGCTCGACTACGCCATCATGGCGGAGTTCCCGGCCGTCACCGGCGTCATGCGCAACCAGAAGTTCTCGGTCGTCGCGGTGTTGTCGCAATACAAGTCTTTCCGGCTGATCACCAAGGGCGACACGGCACCGGCCGGCCTGGCCGCGCTGGCCGGCAAGAAGATCGCGATGCCCTTGGGCACCAATGTGCACTTCGCCATCGCCACGGCACTGGAGAAGGCCGGCGTCAACGCGGAACTGGTCAACGTGCCGCCGTCGGAGATGATTCCCGCCCTCACCCGCGGCGACGTCGATGCCATCATGTCCTTCCCCAGCGGCTACCAGAAGGCGAAAAGCGTGCTCGGCGCACAGTACCAGGAAGTACGCATGCCCGACTATTCCAGCAGTTTCGTGCTGGCCGCATCGGAGAAGGCCACCGCCAACCCGGCCCTGACCCAGCGCGTGCTGGCGGCCCTGCTCAAGGGCGAGGCGCTGGTCAAGGCGAATGCCGCGGAGTCGCAGGAGGCCACGGCCCGTTATGTCGGCAGCGCCACCACGCTCGAGGCAATACGCGCGGCTTGGCCGGAGTACGAATACCGCATCAAGCTGGACCAGGCCATGCTCGACACCATGGTCAAGGAAGGCCAGTGGCTGCGCGCCAAGGGCTTGATCAAGGAAGGCGATCCGACACCCGCGCTGTACCGCAAGTGGCTGGCCGACGCGCCGCTCAAGGCGCTGGACCCGTCCCGCGTCACGCTGGCGCCTTGATCATCGCGGCGGCAGGCAACCGCCGATCACGCTCGATCAGCCACCGGGTGGCATCATCCGCAAGCAAGGGCCGGCTGAAAAGGTAGCCCTGCCCGGTCTGGCATCCCAGCGTCATCAGGATGGCTGCCTGCCCTTCGGTCTCGATGCCTTCGGACACCGTGCCCATGCCCAGGCTGGCCGCCACATTGATGGTAGCCTGGATGAGCACGCGGTGGTGCGCACTGGTCTCGACCTGGCTGACGAAGGAGCGGTCGATCTTCACCACATCCACCGGCAGCTGGTGCAGGCTCGACAGCGACGAATAACCGGTACCGAAGTCATCCAACGCCAGGCTCACGCCCAGCGCCTTCAGATCGTGCAAGCGTTGCTGGACCAGGTCGCCCTGGGCCGCCAGGCTTTCCGTGACCTCCAGCTTCAACCGCCGTGCGTCCAGCCCGCTGCCCGAGAGCGCCTTGCGCACCATCTCGATGATGCCCGGGTCTGTCAGCTGGGCGCGCGACAGGTTCACCGCCAGCTGTTGCGGCGACGCACCAGCCAGGTTCAGCGACCAGGAGGCGAACTGCCGGCAGGCGGTATTCAGCACGAATTCGCCCAGGGCATGGATGAGCCCGGTCTCTTCCGCAATCCCGATGAACGCGACCGGCGACACCATGCCCCGCTGCGGGTGCTGCCAGCGTACCAGGGCTTCCACGCCGGTGCACCGGCCATCGGCCAGATCGACCAGTGGCTGGTACACCACCAGCAACTGCTGCTGCTCCAGCGCCTGGCGCAACTCGAACTCCAGGCTGCCGCGCAGCGCGGCACGCTCGCGCATGGCGGGCTCGAACAGCACCCACCGGCCGCCGCCGGCGAGCTTGGCCTCGCGCATGGCGATGCTGGCGTTGTGCAGCACATCGTCGGCATGGCCGATCGCGCGGTTGCCCGGCACGATGCCGACGCTCACGGACACGTCGATCTGGCGCCCGTCGACACGATAGGGTTCCCCGACCAGATCGACCAGCCGCTGTCCGACGCTGCGCGCATCGTCCAAGCTGTACAGGTCCTCCAGCAAGACGGCGAATTCATCGCTGCCCAGCCGCGCGGCCGTCGGTGGTCGGGCGAAGCCGCTGTCCAGCGAGTCCTGGGGCCGCAACACACTGTTCAGGCGTGCGGCAATACGCCGCAGCAGTTCGTCGCCGGCGGCCCGGCCGTAGGTATCGTTGATGCGCTGGAATCGGTCGCAGTTCAGGAACAACACGGCAAAGTTCTCGTCGCGTACGCCAGCGCTGCGGTTGTCGGACAACAAATGGGTCAGGCGGTCCAGAACCACGGCCCGATTCGCCATCGCGGTCAGGCTGTCGATGCGCGCCGCCTCGCCCAATTGGAGGGCCAGTCGGCGCTCCTCGCGTCCGACTGCGGCAGAGACGTCGGTGACGCTTGCCATCAGGGCGCTCTCGCGCAGCTTGAGCAATCGCAGCGACACCGTGCAGGCCTGCGCTCCGGTGCCCGTGGAAACTCGCAGGCCGTCCAGCACCATGCCGGAGTCCGCCGTGAACGCATTCACCAGTTCGCGCAATTGCGGCGCAACGAACTGGAAAATGTCGAACAGATTGTCCAGGTCACCCTGAGGCGCCAGCGGCATCAGCAGCTGAGCCGCCATCGGGTTCATCATGCTGATGTCACCCGCGCGCGTGGTCTGGATCAGGCCGATGGGAGCCTGGTACAGAAACTGGATCAGGTTCTCGTAATCCTCGCCCTGCTGCGCTGTCATGCGGTAACGCCGCGCAGGGCTCTCTGCACCAGCACGAAGCGCAGGGCTGCGCCGGGTGTTGCGAGCAGCCGCAGCAGCACCTTGGTCGGGCGCATGCGCAAGGTCAACACGTATGGGATGGTGTCGTCCAGCGTGGAGCCGTCGGCCGCAGCATCGTCGAAGCGTTGTGCCACCAGGAAATTGTTCATGCAAGGTGCGACGATGGTGAACAGGGCATGTCCCAGCACCTTGTCGGTTGGCAGGCCGGCCGCCGTGGCTTCGAACTGGTTGTAGCGCCGCACGATGCCCTGTGCATCGAACCCGATGACGCCGAAGTCCAGTGCATCGAGTGCCTCGCGGCTGGCATGGGCCAGGTAAGCCGGGAGCTCGAAGCTGTCAAAATGGACGAGTGGTGTCTCTGACATGCGTGTGTCTCTCCTCGATGTCGGGCCGCCAGAAGGTCCGCCGCAATCGAACGGGTCAGGGCCGTTCAGTGGTCATGCCCCGCAGAGTTTAGCAAGCGACCGGATCGGTGGCGGCAACTGTCAACCCCAAGTAGAAATGTCCCCTTTTCTGCAAAGTGGAGCTGTCCCCCTGGTTGAACGGTGATCTGGCTTGAGTTTGATCGAGTCAGCCGGTTGCGCAGGGCGTAGCCCATCGCGGCCGGCTTGACGCTGCTCGGGGACGGGCACGCAAACGTCTGGGGCATCGAGGCCGCGCACTCGTTCCGCGCTTCCTCGGATCAAGGCGCGCGGATGGGACACTCGGCCCGACTACGCGTCGCGCGCCATCCGCCGCAGCGGCTGCCAGCCCGCGAACTGTGGGTAATGGCGCAACACGGCCGGACCGTCGAAGTCCCAGCCCAGGCATTTGCCCAGGTAAAACGGCGGCTGGTCGCTGGTGTGTTCCGGCAGGCCAGACTGGCGGCGCAAATGGGCCCGGTAGCCCGGAATGGTCTGGTAGGCGGCCGTGGCCATGTTGAACAGCAGCTCGCGCAAATGGGTGCAGCCCTTGACGCCGCCCAGGTTCTTCTCGATGGTGACGCGCCACCCCGGGCCGATGGTATGGCCGACCATCTTCTGCATCGGGTCGGCGGCCTGTGTGCATTCGCCGTGCGGCGTGGACGGCATGCCGGTGGCGATGGCCTTGATCGTCAAGGTATCGTCCAGCGTCAGGCGGATCACCATGTCGTGGACCGGCGTTCCCGGTGGCAAGTCGCCCTTGTCGGCGGAGCGCCAGGTATAGGCCTTGCTGTCGGTCAGCGTGGCCTCGATGTCCCACAGGCCGTCTTCGCGGTGGTAACCGTCGAATCGGACCTGGCGGGTGTGCAGCTGTTTGCGGGGGGCGGCGGGGGGAAGGGACGGAGATGACAACGGGCAACCTTTCGAACGGACGGCAAGCGGACCCCGACGCCCCGTGCGGGAGCGCGGATCCGACCACCGGGTCGATTGTCTTTGAATCCGGCGGTGTCCGTGCGCAGCCTCGCGCCCCGCGGGTGCCTCACGCTACCGTGCCCCGCACCGCCCATGCCCGGGCCAGCAGGTCAACGCTGCCGTCGGCACGCAGCGGCAATCGGGTGCGGATCGTGTCGCGCAAGGCCGCGCGGGCTTGTGGCTCGAGCGCCATCGCGTAAGCCGGCGCCGGCCCCTGGCCGCCGAGGAAGGGCTGCCAGTAGTCATCGAAGTCGGCAAACCGCGTCGCTACGTCGATCGGCGTCACCGCTACCTGCCGCAGGCCGGCATCGACGAACGCTGCCTGCAAGGCATCGGCACGGCACAGCGGGAAACGCACGCCTTCATCGAGTCTCGCCGCGGCCGGATCAAGGGCGGCGGCGACGTCCCAGAAATGGCGCATCAGGTCCATCCGGCCGGCATAGTCCCAGACGTACGCGGCCACGGTCCCTCCGGCACCGGTGACACGCGCCATCTCGATCAACGCGGCACGCGGATCGGGAACGAAGTTCAGCACCAGCGCCGACACCACGACGTCGACCGACGCATCGGCCAGCGGTATGGCCGACGCGTCGCCGGCGAGCAACCGCGCACGGCCACCCAGGTTGCCCTGCGCGGTCGCGCGAAATCCGTCCGAAGGCTCGACACCCGTCACGCTGTCCGGCGCCGCATGGTCGAGCACGGCCGCGCTCAAGGCGCCGGTACCGCAGCCCAGGTCGAGCCAGCGGCGACCGGGCTGCATCGCAAGCCAGGCCAGGAAACGCGGCGCCACCTGCCGGCTCCAGCGGCCGACGTAGCGCTCGTAGGGGTCGCCGCTTTCCCAGGTATCGGAGACAGGTGTCGCAGCCATGTCGAAGCCCTCCATGCCCTGGAAACCTGGCACCGGCGCGGGCACGGACAACCGATGCCATCGGAACGCGGGCCTGGCACCGCGAAACCACGGGCCGTTGGCGCGAACGCCACTATAGGACGATGTGTGGGGCGTGGCCAGCGCAGGCACTGGCCACGCCTCGTCGGTCTGACGCCCTGGCGGCCGCGGCTCAGGACTTGAGCTGCTGCATCAGCCAACCCTTGAACGCCTTGGCCGCCGGGTTGATCAGGCTGCCTTCGGGCGAGATCAGGTAATACGCCTCCTTCATCGGCAGCGCGTGGTCCAGCAGGCGCACCAGGCGACCTTGCGCGATCAGGTCATTGGCCACGGTGTCGTGGGCCAGTGCCACGCCCAGGCCCTGCAATGCCCACTGCATGCTCAACGCCCAGGTGCTGACCAGGTGGGTGCGCGGCCGCTCGAACTTGCGGTGGCCAATGGCGCCAGCCAGCCAGTTGTCCCAGGTCTGCAGCGTGCCCGGCAGCTCGAACAGCCGGTGACGCAGCAACGCGTTCACGTCGCCGATGTCCCTGGCCAGTTCCGGCGTGCAGACCGGGAAGATGGTGTCGCGCGTCAGGCGCTGGCCCGCGCGCCCCTCCCATTTGCCCAGCCCCAGCACGATCTCGACCGCGGCCAGGTTGCGGGGCTTTTCCGCCGGCCAGATCGAGGTGGCGACGTCCAGCTGCACCCACGGGAACTCGGCCAGGAACAAGTGCAGGCGCGGCGTGAGCCAGAAGGTCGCGAACGAGATGTTGGAGTGCAACTCCAGCACGTCAGGCTCGTTGCGGCCGGTCAGCACAGCCGTGCCTTCCTCGAGCGTGTTGAATGCGGCCTGCACCGTGGGCAGGTAGCCGCGGCCGATGTCGGTCAGCTCCAGCCCGCGCGCACGCCGGTGGAACAGCTGGCGCCCGAGCGCACTCTCCAGGCTCTTGATCTGCTGGCTGACCGCCGACTGGGTCATGTGCAGTTCCTGCGCCGCCTCGGTGAAACTCAGCGCGCGCGCGGAAGCCTCGAACGCGCGCAACCAGTTCAAGGGAGGCAGTCGTGCCATGGATGGATCATTAGTCGAGCATTAGTTTGGCTAATCCTACACCGTGGGTTTGTCCGTTTGTCTCCGGGTGCCGCTTCCGGCACACTGCGGGGCCGTATCAACCCCATTTGTCGCCGCGCAGGAACTCTCATGAACAAGCAACCCTCCGACTTCACCATCGGCTTCATCGGCCTGGGCAACCTGGGCGAGCCGCTGTGCAACAGCCTGGTCAGCAAGGGCTTCCGGGTCACCGTCACCGACCTGAACAAGGCCAACGCCCAGCGCCTGCTCGATGCCGGTGCCACCTGGTCCGACGACATCGCCGGCGCCTGCAAAGGTGCCAACGTGGTCATCACCGCGCTGCCGTCGGTGGCCGCGTCGCGCAGGGTCGTCGAAGGCCCCGGCGGCGTGTTCGAGCATCTGGCGGCGGGAGGCACCTGGATCGAGATGAGCACGACCGACCTGAACGACCTGCAGCGGCTGCAGGACGTCGCCAAGGCCAAAGGCATCTCGGTGCTCGAATGCCCGGTCACCGGCGGCGTGCACCTGGCCCATTCCGGCCAGATCACGGTGCTGGTCGGCGGCGAACAGACCGTGTTCGACAACGTGCGTCCGATCCTGCAGGCCATGGGCGGCGAGATCATCTACATGGGCAAACTCGGCAATGCATCGGTGGTCAAGGTCGTGACCAACATGCTGGCCTTCATCCACCTGGTGGCCGCCGGCGAGGCCATGATGCTGCCGGCCAAATACGGCGTCGACCCGGACGCAACCTGGCGCGCGATCCGCGCCAGCTCGGGCAACAGCTTCGTGCACGAGACCGAGTCCAAGCTGGTGCTCTCGGGCAGCTACAACGTCAAGTTCACGATGGACCTGGCCTGCAAGGACCTGGGCCTGGTCAACGGCATCGCCGAAAAACTCGGCGTGCCGTTGGAGCTGGGCAGCCATACGCAGCAGATCTTCCGCCGCGCACGCGGGCTGTTCGGCTCCGAGGCGCAGTCGCCCGAGGTGGTACGCATGATCGAGCAGGCCTGCGGCCTGGAACTGCGCGCGCCGGGTTACCCGACCGAACTGGTGGCCGAATAATCCGATGGCGGACACGACACCCCTGACCCTTGCCGACTGGCAGGCCCGCGCCGCGGCCGTGAGGCTGGAAGGCCGGCACTTCATCGGCGGGCAGCTGCTGCCGTCGCGTTCGGGCACCACGTTCGACTGCATCAATCCGGCCACCGGTGCGGTGCTGGCGCAGGTGGCCCGGGGCGACGCGGCCGACATCGACCTGGCCGTGTCCAGCGCGCAGGCCGCCTGGAACGACCGGCGCTGGCGCGGCCTTGCACCCCGCCAGCGCATGGACGTGTTGCTGCGATTCGCCGACACCTTGGAGCGGCACGCCGACGAGCTCGCCCTGCTCGAGACGCTGGACATGGGCAAGCCGGTCAGCGACGTGCTCAATATCGACCTGCCCGAGGTGTTGCGCACGATCCGTTATTTCGCCGAATGCATCGACAAGCTGGAGGGTGCCGTGACCCACACGGCGCCGGGTTCGCTGCACATGATCGTGCACGAACCACTGGGCGTTGTCGGTGCGATCTCGCCGTGGAACTATCCGCTGCTGATGGCGATCTGGAAGGTCGCGCCGGCGCTGGCCGCCGGCAACTGCGTCGTGCTCAAGCCCTCGGAGCAGGCGCCGCTGAGCTGCATCCGCATGGCGCAGCTGTTCGCCGAGTCCGGCGGGCCGGCCGGCGTGTTCAATGTCGTGAACGGACTGGGTCCCGAGGCGGGCAAGGCGCTCGCGCTGCATCCCGACGTGACCAAGCTCACGTTCACCGGCTCGACGGCGGTCGGCAAGCTGCTGATGGCTTATGCCGGCCAGTCGAACATGAAACGCGTCGCGCTGGAGACCGGCGGCAAGAGCCCGCAGATCTTCTTCGACGACGTGTACGACCTCGACGCCGCCGTGGACCGCGCCATCGGCGGCATCTACGACAACGCCGGCCAGGTCTGCAACGCCGGATCGCGGTTGCTGGTGCAGCGTGGCATCCACGATGATTTCGTCGCACGGTTCGTCGCACGCAGCGCGCAGCTGTACACGCCAGGCGACCCGCTGGATCCGGCCACCACGCTCGGGCCGGTCGTCAGTGCCGCGCACCGTGGCAACGTGCTGGACCATGTGGCGCGCGCCCGCGAGCAGGGTGCACAACTGGCCATGGGTGATGCCGATGCGTCGCTACCCGGTACCGGCGCCTTCGTCGCGCCGACCCTGTTCACCGGCACCGACAACCGCATGGACATCAACCGCCTGGAAGTGTTCGGCCCGGTGGCGTCGGTGGTGGCCTTCGACACCGAGGACGAGGCGATCGCGCTGGCCAACGACTCGGACTACGGCCTGGCGGCGGCGGTCTGGACGGCCGACCTCAAGCGCGCGCACCGCTGCGTCGGCGCACTCGAGGCGGGTGTGGTCTGGGTCAACTGCTTCGGCGACGGCGACATGACGCAGCCGTTTGGCGGCTACAAGCAGTCGGGAAATTCGCGCGACAAGCACATCGACAGCCTGCGCTCCTACATGCAAGGCAAGTCGGCCTGGTTCAACCTGGCCTGAGGACGGTCGCTGGAGCGGGCCGTTCTACGGCGCGAGCCTTTGCGTCCTCTGGGGCACCAGCACACGCGCCGGGGCCGCCGGCCGGACGCCGGTGCGCGCGGCCCGCTCGGTGATGACGATCAGGTTGGGCAAGGGGAAACTGCCATCGCCGAACTTGCGCCAGGGCGCCTTCGCATCGCCCTTGCGCAACAAGGCGCCGGACGAGGTGTGTCCGGACAGGTTGAGGGCGGCATCGCAGGCCAGCCCCCCCTGCGACGCCGGAGCGGCGAGCCATTGCGCCAGGTCGAACAGCGACACCGGATCCAGCGTCACGACCACGGCGGCGGCGCCGGTCTTGCGGGTGCACAAGGCTGTGCGCAGATAGGCGCGGTCCCCGGTCTGCTGCTCGCAGATGCCATTGCGACCGGGCGCCTCGACCAGCAGCGGGCCGGCCTGCACCGCGTCCACGCACGACTCGAACGCGACCGCATCCAGGTGCTGCACCAGGATCCGCCCCTGCCCGTCAACACACAACACGCCCGAGCGTCGCGGCCGGTCCACGCGCAGCGCCGGGCAGGCACTGGCCGGGTCGCCGCGTTGCATCGAGTAGTCGGGCAAGGAGATGGCGTTGCCGCCCGACATCACCAGGCCGATCGGGCGATCGACCTTGGCACCGGAAAACCCGCCGTTGGCGATCAGCATGTCGCCGTCGGACAAGCGGGCCAGCGCCTTGACCTTGACCGCATCCTCGATCGACAGGCCGGCCCGCTGGTAGGTGCCCTGGGGCAGCAGGCCCAGCGTCGGGAGCACCTGCATCCGGACCGCGGACGCCTGGAAACGGAACACCGTCGCACGGACCGTCGTTCCTTCGCGGGTCTTGAAGGCGGCATTGTCCTGCAGTTCGATCGGCCCGGCAGCCGCCACGGCGGGGGCCAGTGCGCTGGCGAGCAGCAGGCCTGCGACCCGCATCGCGCGGGCCACCGACGCTCCACGAGCGTACCGGCAAGCGGGCCGGACAGGCGGCGTCGAGGTCGGCATCTCCATGTCAATGCGTCCCGGTGCCTGCGGATGCAGACCGCCATGCCAGCACGACCGTCGGAGCAGCCGAGGCGAGCGTGTCCTTGAACACCTCGATGCTGACACGCAGGTCGACCTGCACGCCGTTGCACGGTTGGTCCAGCAGTTCGTCGACCGGCTCGAGCGCAATGCGGACCCGGTTGCTGCCATCCATCTTCGACTTGACGTCGTCCCAGTCCTTGGCCGACAACTGGTAGCTGGCCGCCGTCGGCGAATTGCGCACCGGCATCAGCTTGCGGTCGAACAACGACAAGGTCATCAGCTCCGCGTTCTTGCGGATCAAGCGCAGCGGGACCGCGCAGTTGTTGTCGGTCGACAGCGCAGTCGCGCGTTCGACGACGAAACGCGCCTTCTGGTACGGCTCCATGCTCAGGCTGTATTGCCGCGTCTCCTTGGCATTGCCGACGAATTCGATCACCTGGAAATAGTCCAGCCGCTGGTTCGCGCGTTTCGAGATCTGGTCTGCCGCCTCGCGCACGCGGAACGCCGACACCACTTTCTCGGCATACCAGCGCTGCCCCTCGTCGCCGAGCAGACCGGAGTTGATGTAGACCGCGGCGAGCAGCGGCAACAACAGTGGCAACACGACTAACACGAGCAATAGCAGTGCCGTGATCAACAACCACCGCGCTTGACGACGGCGCACGATCAACGACAGAGGTTTGCCGACCACGGGCAGAAGACCCACCAGGTCGGCGGCCAGTTCCCAGGCGTTCTTGTTTGCGTCGCTGTCGCCGGAGCCCGCTGCCGGCGTTTTGCCGGTCGAGGCCGGCATCGCATCTGCTGCAGGGGTGGGCGTGGTAGACATGTTCGTTGACCAGCGATCCGCGCGGGGTAGCGGTGCAAAGCATCACCGCCACCACATGCGCAAAAACATTCTACGCCCGCACAGGCGGCACACGCCTCGTGCGCCGTGGCCAGGAGCGGCGAGGACTATTCGGACTTGGCCTGCGTCTGGCCGATCAGATGCACGTCGCGCTGTGGAAACGGAATGCTGATGCCGCCGCCTTCGAGCGCCTCCTTGCACCGCTGCACCAGGTCGAGCTTGGTATCCCACCAGTCGGCGCGGGACGTCCAGACGCGGAACAGGATGTTGACCGAGCTGTCGCCCAGCGAGTCGACCTTGATCAGCGGCGCCGGATCCTTCAGGATGCGCGACTCGTCCGCGGCAATCTGCTTGAGGATGGCGATCGCCTTGTTGATGTCGTCGCCGTAACCGATGCCGTAATGCTCGTCGACGCGACGGATGTCCTGGTCGGTGACCGACAGGTTGAGGATGGTCTCACCCCAGATCTTGGAGTTGGGCAGGAAAGCGGTCGGGCCATCGGGCAGGTGCGCCTTGCAGATGAAGAAGCCGAGTGAATCGATGATGTAGATGTCGCCGCCCAGGTTGACGACGTCGCCGATCTTGAACGGGCGGAACACCAGGATCATCACACCGGCCGCGACGTTGCTCAGCGTGCCTTGCAGGGCCAGGCCGATCGCCAGGCCGGCGGCGCCGAGCACCGCGATCAGGCTGGTGGTCTGCACACCGAAGCGGTTGAGCACCGCGATCACGGTGAACACGATCACGGCGATGCGCACGACCTTGCCGGGCAAGGGCTGGAACACCGGATCGATCTTGTCGGCCTTGCGCATCGCGCGGTTCGTCAAGCGCGACAACCATCCGGCGGCGGCAAAGCCGACCACCAGCGTGACGATGGCGCCGAGCACGTTCATGCCATACGTGGCCAGCAGCGCGGTCAATTGGGTATTGAGTTGGTCTATGTATTCGTTCATGTCGAACATGATAACGACCGAGATTCGCGGCTTGCAATGCCCGCCAGCGGGCGGCGATTCGCGACGAGGACGTCCGTGTCAGAGCTGGGCGTTGTGCCCGGTGTAACACATCAGCTCGGACAGACGGGTCGCGATCTCGGCCACCAGTTGCTCGACCTGCGGAATCGTCGGGCTCTGGCTGCGGTCCATGCGTTCGATGTACGGCACCGTGAGCGCGGCGATGACCTCCTGGTTGATGCCGAACACCGGTCGCGACACATCGGTCGCGCCGCGGATGCGGCGACTGGGCCAGGTGATGGCGGCGTTGGCTCGCGCCTCTTCCAGCTGGCGCAGCAGCTGCGCGGCATCGACCTCCAGCTCGCCATGAATACGCACCTGCGCGGCGATCATGCGCGTGCGTTCGGCCTCGTCGCGAAACGCGAGCAGCATGGTGCCCGATGCCGAGTCCGTCAGCTTGCCCAGTGCCCCGACCTTGGCGCCCATCGTGAACGGGCCCGGCGCATCGACCTGGGCCACGACCAGGATCTGGCCATCGTGGTGCACCCCGAGGTGGCATGACTGGTAGGCGCGCCCGGCCAGTTCACGCATCAACGGCATTGCGGTGGCGACGAGGGACTTGAGCGGTTGCTGGCGATGCGACAACTCCAGCATCTTGAGTGTCAGCGTGTAGCGGTCCTTGTCATCGATGGCCAGGTATCCGCGCTGCTGCAGCGTCACGACCATGCGAAATATCTCGCTGGCCGTGCGCCCCAGCGCACGCGCGATGCCGTTGAGCGAGAGTCCGTCCGGCACGTCGGCCAACACCTCGAGGATGTCCAGCCCCTTCTCCAGCGCGGGCGCGGCGTAACGCGATGAGGTCGTTTTGTCAGCTCGATCGGCCATATTTCGCATCGTATATGAAAGATGATTTTGCCAATGATCGATATTGACGCTGGTTTCTGGACACGAAACGTCGCCACGGGTTTCACCATCTAGCCGCTAGGCTAGATAACGCCTATGGTAAGTCACACGAGTCGACCGCAATAGTGGCTGGTCAAACAAGAAAATTACTTTTCATATCTGAAATGTCGTACCAGTTTCAGTTCAGAGACGTCCTGGCCCAGCACGATGCCATCCTGGATGGGCTGATCGTCACGATCGAACTCAGTGCCATCACGATCGTGCTGGGTTTCGTGCTGGGCACGCTGGCTGCGGTACTGCTGGTCTACGGTCGCCCGTGGCCCCAGCGGCTCACCCGCGCTTACGTCGAGGTGATCCGCAACACGCCGCTGATCGTGCAGCTGTTCCTGATCTTCTTCGGATTGCCCGGCATCGGCATCCGGCTCGACGTGATGACCGCCAGCGTGCTGGCGCTGACGATCAACCTGACGGCCTACACCGCGGAGATCGTGCGTGCGGGCTTCGACAGCATTCCGAAGTCGCAAATCGAAGCCGGGGTCTCGCTCGGGCTGACTGGCCCGCAGATCTTTCGCCATGTCGTGTTGCTGCCGGCCATCAAGAACGTCTATCCGTCACTGAGCAGCCAGTTCGTGTTGTTGATGTTGGCCACCAGCATCGTGTCGCAGATATCGGCCGCCGACCTGTTCCATGCCGGCTCCATCATCCAGTCGCGCACCTTTCGCGACTTCGAGGTCTATACCGTGATCTCGCTGCTCTACCTGGCCCTGACGCTGTTGATGCGTGGTGGCTTCGCGCTGTGTTACCGCCTGCTGTTTCGACGCCCATGATCCGCGAACTCGCCCCGCTCGATCTGTATTACCTGGTGCTGGCACTGCGCTGGACGGTGGTGTTGACGCTGCTGGCGCTGGCCGGCGGCAGCGTCATCGGGCTGCTGGTGGCGGCCGGCGGCGCGGCCCGGCACTGGCTGCCGCGCACGCTGGCCAAGGGGTATGTCGGCGTGGTCCAGGGCATTCCGCTGCTGGCCTGGTTGTTCATCTTCTATTTCGGCCTGTCCATCGTCGGCTACGACCTGCCGCCGTTGATTGCCGCCACCGTCGGCTTTTCGGTATACGCCGGCGCGTTCCTGGGCGAGATCTGGCGTGGTGCGCTGGTCGCGATCCCGCGCACCCAATGGGAGGCCGGCACCGCGATCGGACTGACCTATCTCGAGCAGTTGCGCCACGTGATCATCCCGCAAGCCGTGCGCATCGCCATCCCACCCACGGTCGGCTTCCTGGTGCAGCTGATCAAGAACACCTCGCTGGCTGCCGTGATCGGCTTCGTCGAACTCACCCGCGAGGGCCAGATGACGACCGCCGCCACGTTCCAGCCATTTGCCGTCTACCTGCTGGTGGCAGCGCTGTATTTCAGCCTGTGTTACCCGCTGACCCGTTACAGCCGCATCCTGGAAGGAAGACGCCGTGCCGTTCGTTGAGCTCAAATCCGTCGTCAAGCGTTACGGCAACAACACCGTGCTGCAGGATGTCGACCTGTCGATCGAGAAAGGCGAGATCGTCGCCATCATCGGCCGTTCGGGTTCGGGCAAGAGCACGCTGCTGCGCTGCATCAACGGACTCGAACCGGTGCAGGGCGGCGAGGTCATCGTCGACGGTGTTGCGGTGCACGATCCGGCGTCCAATCTGCGCGAACTGCGCGCGCGGGTCGGCATCGTGTTCCAGAGTTTCAACCTGTTTCCGCACCTGACCGTGGAGCGCAACATCACGCTCGGCCCCACCATCGTCAAGGGCGTCAGTGCCACCGCCGCCGCCACGCTGGCGCGCGAGGCGCTGCGCAAGGTCGGGCTGGAAGAAAAGATCGCCGCCTATGCCGACGAGCTCTCGGGTGGCCAGCAGCAACGCGTGGCCATTGCCCGATCACTGGCCATGGCACCCAGCATCATGCTGTTCGACGAGATCACGTCGGCGCTGGACCCGGAACTGGTCGGCGAGGTGCTGCTGGTGCTCGAGGCCATGGCACGCGACGGCATGACCATGTTGCTGGTCACCCACGAGATGAACTTTGCACGGCGCGTGGCGCATCGCGTCGTGTTCATGAACCAGGGCAAGGTCTGGGAACAGGGGCCGGCCCGGGAGTTCTTCGCCGATCCGAAGACGGAGGAGCTGAAGGCATTTCTGAGTTCTGTTCTGCACTAGGAGAAGACCATGTGGAGAAAGTATCTGACCTGCATCGCCATGCTGGCCGCGGCATTGGTCGCCATGCCGGCCCATGCGGACAAGTTCGCCGACATCCTGTCCAAGGGTGTCATACGGGTGGTGGTGTTCACCGACGTTCCGCCCTTCAGTTCGGCCAATGTCAAGCGTGAACTCGAAGGCTTCGACGTCGACCTCGCGCGCATGGTGGCCGACGCCCTGGGTGTCAAGCTCGAGCTGGTGCCGGCCGCGGCCGCCAACCGCATCCCGTACCTGCTCACCGACAAGGCCGACATCAACGTGGCTGCGATGTCGGTCACGGCCGAGCGCGCCAAGCAGGTGATGTACAGCGCACCCTACGCCGACACCTCGCTGGCGGTCTATGGCGCAAAAGCCACCGCCGTCAAGGCGGCATCGGACACCGGCAAGCTCAAGATCAGCGTGGCCAAGGGCACGACCGAAGACGTCGTGCTCACCGCACTGAATCCGAACGCCGACATCATGCGCCTGGAGGACAACGCCTCGGCGGTGCAGGCGTATCTGTCCGGCCAGTCGCAGTTGCTGGCCGCCAACTCGGTGGTCGTGGTGGAACTGGCGAAGAAGAACCCGTCGAAGGAGTTCGACTTCAAGTTCGCATTGCGGCGCGCACCGGCACACATCACCGTCAAGATCGGCGAACACACGCTGCTGCGCTGGCTGGACACCTTCATATTCCAGAACACGCTCAACGGCGAAATCAACAAACTGCACGTGAAGTGGCTAGGCGGCCCCATGACCGCGCCACTGCCGCCACTGTGAGCCGCTGAACCACCGATCCTGCGCAACGGTATCGCCCCATGTCCAAACGCGACTTCAGCCTGGAGGAATTCGCATCGCGACGGCGCAAGGTGCGCCAGGCCATGCGCGAGCAGCAACTCGACTGGCTGGTGTTGATCCACCCGGTCTGCATCCATTGGTTGACCGGGTCGGACGCCAAGAGCTACCAGGAATTCCAGTGCCTGCTGCTCGCCGCGGACGACGCATCCCCGCTGACCATGCTCACGCGGGCCGGCGAATACAACGAGTTCGTGCAGGATGCGCTGGTCGACGTGGTCATCACCTATGGCGGCGGCGAAAACGAGGATCCGGTAGCAGCGTTCGTGCAACTGGCGCAGCGCCTGGGCCTGCCCGATGGCCGCGTCGGCATGGAAGTGCCGGCGTATTACCTGCATCCGCATCATTACCTGGGCATCCGCGAAGCGTTGGGCGCGTCTTTGGTGGCCGAGCCGACCCACCTGGTACACGACCTCAAGCTGGTCAAGTCACCCGCCGAGCTGGACTACATCCGCCAGGCCGTGGCCAAGGCCGATGCGGCGATGACGGTGTTCGCCGCCGCGCTGCAGGTCGGACGCAGCGAACTGGCCGTGGCCGGCACGGTCGTGCAAGCCCTGATGGCACGCGACAGCGCGCTGGCGGCCAGTCCGATCAACCTGGTGTCGGGCGAACGTTCCTGCTTCAGCCACGGCGCGCCGACCGAACGCAAGCTGCGCGCGGGTGACGTCGGCAACGTCGAGTTCGGCGCCACCCACCGCCGCTATACGGCCACCATCGGCCGCAACTTCAGCATCGGAGCACCCGGCGCCCGCATGCGCGAACTGCACGACCTGGTCTGCCGGGCCAGCGACGCCTGCATGGCCCGCATCCGCGACGGCGTGCCGGCCGCCGAGCCGCACGCCGCCGCCAAGGAGGTCATCGCACAGGCCGGGCTGGAGCACTGCCGCGTGCATCTCACCGGTTATGGCCTCGCGCCCGGTTTTCCGCCAGGCTGGGGCGAACCGATCCACATGCTGGCCGACAGCCGCTACACCCTGCGCGCCGGCATGGTGCTCAGCGTCGAACCCCCGGTATTCATCGGTGCCGAAGGCCTGGGTGCCCGGATCATCGACAACGTGCTGGTGACGCTGCACGGCTGCGAAATCCTGTCCCGTTTCAGCCGCGACCTGATCGTGGCAGATCCATGAGTTCCATTGCCGCCGCTTTCCGGCAAGCAGCCGCTGGCATCGGCTGCATGCACCCCGGCAGGAAGCAAACCGCCTCACCGCTTTTTCACAAGGAGTCAATCATGCGCATCACGCACTGGATACGTTCCCTCGCCATCATGGTGTTGTCACTCGGCTGCCTGCAGGCCGCCTGGGCCGACCGTTTCGCCGACATACAGTCGCGCGGCGTGATCCGCATCGGGGTGCCGCTGGACGTGCCGCCGTTCGGTTCGCAGAACGTGAGCCGGCAGGCGGAAGGGTTCGACGTCGACATGGCCAACATGGTGGCCAAGGCGCTGGGTGTCAAGCTGGAGATCACGCAGATCACCGGCGCCAACCGCATCCCGTTCCTGCTGACCGACAAGGTCGACATCGTGATCTCGGTGATGGGCCTGACACCCGAACGCGCCAAGCAGATCATGTTCACGGCACCGTACGCCAACACCTCGCTGGCGGTCTACGGCCCCAAGAACATCGCCGTCAAGTCGGCCGCCGACCTGGGCAAATACAAGGTGGCAGCCGCCAAGGGCACGACGCAGGAGATCGCGCTGTCGGTGGCCAATCCCTCGGCCGACATCATGCGCACCGAGGACGACGCAACGGCCGCAGCCGCCTACCTGTCGGGCCAGGCCCAGCTGTTCTCGACCAACAGCATCGTGGCGATCGACCTGGCCAAGAAGAACCCGAACAAGGAGTTCGACCTCAAGTTCAACATCCGCCAGAGCCCGGCCCACATGGGCGTGAAGATGGGCGAACACAACCTGGTGCGCTGGCTCGATTCCTTCATCTTCTACAACACCATGAACACCGAGCTCGAGAAACTGCACCAGAAGTGGCTCGGCCGCGGCATGGACCCGATGCAGCCACTGTGATGGCAAAGCAGGCCAAGGCATTGGAAGTGCGGTGGGACCGTCTGACGGCCCCCGCACTGCGCACGCTGGCACGCCAGAAATCAGTCGTCATCATCCCGCTGGGGGCGACCGAACAACATGGCCCGCACCTGCCGGTGCAGGTCGACTGGCGCCTGGCCTGGGAGGTGTCGCTGCGCGCGGCACGCCTGATGCAGGGCCGACAACGTGCCATCGTCACACCGGCCATCCCGTTCGGCATGTCCGAACACCACATGTCGCTGGGCGGCACGTTGACGCTGGACTACGCCACGATGGCGGCCGTCGTCGGCTGTGTCGTGCGCTCCGCGGCACGCCACGGCTTCAAGCGCATCTTCGTGCTCAACGGCCACGGCGGCAACATCGCGGCGCTGGAAACCATCATCACCGAGCTGACGATCGACCTGCAGTTGCCGCTGGCCGCGGGAACCTACTGGCAGATCGCGGCGCCGTCGATCGCGCGTATCCTGGAACACCAGGGTGGTGTGCTGCACGCCTGCGAGGCCGAGACTTCGATGCTGCAGGCGCTGTCGCCCGAGACCGTGTTGCCGCTGAAGAGAAGTTATCGCACGCCACTGGTTCCCGGCCTGTCGGCGATCGCCGGCGTCAACCCCGGCGTATACCGCTGGCAGCAGTTGTCCACCCGATCCCGCCTTGGCCTGGTCGGCGAGGCCTGGGCCGCGACGCCGGACAAGGGGCGGCAATTGCTCGACGCCATCAGCGCCGACGTTGCCGACGCCTTGTCCCACCAGGAGCTGTGGACGGCCCCGATCTGACCCGCAAGACACACGACACCATGGACACCACCGTATTCAGCGACATCGACTGGAGCCGCGAAGGCAAACAGATCGGCAGCCTGCGCCTGCCGTATTCTCCCGACGACGACGCCTGGGGCGTGATTCCGTTTCCCGCGGCCTCGATCCGCCATGGCGACGGCCCGGTGGTCGTGGTGTCCGGTGCGGTGCATGGCGACGAATACGAGGGTCCGATGGTGATCGCCGAGCTGATGCGCCAGATCCGCAGCGAGCAGGTGTGCGGCCAGCTGATCCTGCTGCCGGCGCTCAATGCGCCGGCGATGCGCGCCGGACGCCGCACCTCGCCGATCGACCATCTCAACCTGAACCGGGTTTTCCCGGGTGACCATGGCGGTTCCCCGACCGAGCAGATCGCCTGCTACGTCGCCGAGCACATCTTTGAACGGGCCGACTACTACCTCGACCTGCATGCCGGCGGACGCACGCTGTTCATCGAACCCAGTGCGCACGTCGTGCTGGCCGAGGGCATGGATGCCGCGCTGGCGCGCAGCAACGCCGAACTGGCCGAGGTGTTCGGCGTGCCGATCACGGTGCAGACCAGCAACATGGGCGACTACCGGACGTCGGCCGGTTACGCCAGTCACAAGGGTATACCGACGCTGGCCGCCGAGATGGGCATGGGGGGTTGGGTCACCGGCGATTCGGTGGGCGCCACCCGCGACGCCACCCGGCGCGTGCTCAAGCACACCGGTGTCTTGCCGGACATCGAGACGGTGCCCGGCCAGGCGACGCGATGGACCCGCATCGACGGCGCAAACGCCTACCTGTTCGCGCCGTTCGACGGTTATTTCGAGCGCCGCTTCATGCTCGGGGAGACCATCGAAGCCGGCCAACTCGCCGGCCTGATGCACCAGCTCAGCCGCCCGGCGCTGGAACCGGAACCCGTGTATTTCCAGTCCTCCGGCACCTTGTACGCGCACGGACTCATCGGCCATGTACGTGCCGGCCAGAACCTGGCGGTGCTGGTGCAGGACGTCGCGAGGCCCTGAGTCATGGACACCGACATCACACCCCCCCGCAACGACATCGGGCCGGACGACATCCGCGCAGCCCGCAGCCGCCTGTTCGGCGCCGGCGCGCCCGCGCAATTGCGCAGAACACCGCTGCTCAGGCTCGATGGTCCGTCGCTGGGCCTGGGTTGCGCCGAGGTCTGGTTCAAGCTCGAGCACCTGCAGCTGGGCGGCAGCTTCAAGGCGCGCGGCATGTTCAACCGGCTGTTGTCGACCCAGGTTCCCCGCGCCGGTGTCGTGATCGCCTCGGGCGGCAATGCCGGCATCGCCTGTGCGGCAGCGGCCCGCGCCATCGGAGCGCCTTGCACGGTGTTCGTCTCCAGCGTCAGCCCGATGGCCAAGCGCGAGAAACTGGCGGCGCTCGGCGCCACCGTGGTGGTGGCCGGCGACCACTACCCGCAGGCATTGCAGGCCTGCCTGGAATGTGCCGCCGAGACCGGTGCGATGCTGGTCCATGCATACGACCAGGTCGAGGTGGTGGCCGGCGCCGGGACCCTGGCGCTGGAGATCGAGGAACAGGCCGGATTGCCGGACGCGGTGCTGGTCAGTGTCGGTGGCGGCGGACTCATCGGCGGTTTGGCCGCCGGGTTCGCCTCCCGCACCCGGGTCGTGGCACTGGAGCCCGAAGCCTGCCCGACCTTGTTCGAGGCCCGGCGCCAAGGCCATCCGGTGGATGTCGATGTCGGCGGCATCGCCGCGGACTCGCTGGGCGCGAGGCGCATCGGTGACATCGCGTGGACGGTGACGCAGCGGCATGTCGATACCGCGCTGCTGGTCCCCGACGAGGCGATCCGCGAGGCACAGCGATGGATGTGGAACGAGCTGCGGCTGGCCGTCGAACCGGCAGCCGCCGTGCCGTTGGCGGCGCTGCGTTGCGGCGCCTTCACGCCAGGCCCTGACGAACGGATCTGCCTGATCGTGTGTGGCGCCAACCTGGATCCGACCAGCCTGAATTGACGCCGGGTCCAGGCGGCGTGCTGTGAATGGCGCGGCCGCCTGCGGCCGGTGACATGGCCGCTCAGTTGGTGGCCGGACCGGCCGGGTTCGACTCAAAAAACCGACGCATCGCAAGCTCCGTCGCGCCGATATGGCGTTCAAGCAAGGCGCAGGCCAGCGCGGCGTCGCGCTTGAGCACGGCGTCGGTAATGGCCGCGTGTTCGGCCACGACATCGCGCACCTGGGCTGCGGCCTCCTTGTGGTGCAGGATGCGGATCGTGCGGTAACGCTCGGCCTGGTCCACCATCTGGTTGTGCAGCCGCACCAGCCATTGCGAACCGCAGCCGGCGATCAGGGTGCGGTGGAAGGCGCGATGGCGCTCTTCCCACACCATGCCGGCGTCGACGTCGCTCGCGTCCAGCGGCAGCGGCGTGCGGGCCAGCAGATGGTTGGCCGCGATCACCTGCGACTCCCAGTCCGCGTCGCCATGGGCGATCGCCTGGGTCAATGCCGCCGTGTCGAGGGTCTTGCGCGCCAGCGTCTGGTCCTGGAGGTCGGCCAGCGACACCGGCGCGACGACGAAGCCGCGCTGGCCCTGGGCCAGCACCAGGCCCTCGGTGGACAGCCGCAGCAAGGCCTCGCGCAGCGGGCTCAGTCCCAGGCCATATCGCTGCTGCAGCTGATTGATGCGCAGCCGCGCATCCGGCGCCAGGCGCCCGTTGAGGATGTCGTGGCGCAACTGGCGCAAGGCTTTTTCGGCCAGGGTTTTTTCGCCTTCGGCCTTGGCGATACCGGTCCGCAGCGCGGCGGGCGCCGGCACCACGCGGGTGCGCCGCGCGGACGGTTTCGGTGCGTTCATCGCGTGTTTCATGGCGGAAGCACGAATTATATGCACGACAAAAATTTATATTGACATGGCAATTTTATTTTTATAACCTGCAGTCTCCCGGTGCTCGCACCAACCCTCCCATTCCATTGCAAAGGACTCCCCATGCCCAAGCGCCGCAACCTCATTGCCCAGACCCTTCTCGTGGCGGGCCTGACCCTGGGCAGCAATGCCTGGTCGCAAGCCCTGCAGATGCGTATCTCGCACGCCGCCGCCGAGACCGACTGGCTGCACAAGTCGATGATGATGTTCAAGGAAAAAGTCGAAGCCGCGCTGCCGGGCCAGGTGGCGGTGCAGG
Source organism: Comamonadaceae bacterium G21597-S1 (assembly GCA_027214345.1). Taxonomy (GTDB): domain Bacteria; phylum Pseudomonadota; class Gammaproteobacteria; order Burkholderiales; family Burkholderiaceae_C; genus CAISIP01. Next base: position 84,189 of record JAPWHR010000016.1, on the reverse strand, counting down.
TGCACGGCGCCAGCTCCCTGTTCCGCCAGGGCACCGAGGTGCCGGCATTGCAGCGCGGCAACCTGGAAATGAGCACCATGACGACCTTCGAGGTCGAGCAGCAGATGCCTGAATACGGCATCATGAGTGCGGGTTACATCTTCCGTGACTACGACCACCTGGCCAAGGTGATGCGCGGCCCGATCGGCAAGGCGTATTACGACGCCGTCGCCGCCAAGATGGGCATCCAGATCATCGAGGTGTCCTACCTCGGCACGCGCCAGCTGAACCTGCGCGAGGCCCGCGACGTGAAGACCCCGGCCGACCTGGCGGGGGTCAAGCTGCGCATGCCGGGCGGCCCCGGCTGGCTGGCGCTGGGCAAGGGCCTGGGCGTGAGCCCGACACCGATGGCCATGCCCGAGGTCTACCTGGCCATCAAGACCGGCGCGGTCGACGGCCAGGACAACCCGTTGTCACTGACCAAGAACAACAACCTGCACGAGGTCACCAAGCAGATCACGCTGACATCGCACCTGGTGCAGCCGGTGTTCTACGCCGTGGCCAAGCCGTTCTGGGACAAGCTTTCGCCGGCCCAGCAGGAAGCACTGCGCAAGGCCGCCCGCGAGTCGAGCAAGTTCAACGACGACAACCGCATTGCCGAAGAAAAGGAACTGGGCGACTTCTTCGTCAAGGCCGGCCTGAAGGTCACGACACCCGACGTGGCAGCCTTCCGCGCCTCGGTCGACAAGCAATACCAGGAGTCCGGCCTCGCCGCCAAGTGGAAGCCGGGCCTCAAAGAGCAGATCCAGGCCGTCAAGTAAACAACCGGGCCCGTCCTCGTGCAGTTCCTGGCCTCCATGCTGGCGCGTATCCGCGCGCTGGCCGCGATCGTCACCACGCTGCTGTTTGCCGCGATCTTCTTGATCTTCCTGTTCGCGATCTTCATGCGTTACGTGATGCAGCAACCGGTGGCCTGGGCCGACGAACTCAACATCATCCTGTTGTTGTGGGTGATGTTCATCGCCGGCGCGCTGGTGCTGCGCGACAACGAACACGTGGCGTTCGACATCGGCTGGAACGCTGCGCCTCCCAAGGGCCGGCGTGCCATGGGCATCGTCGGCGCGGTGGCTTTCGGCGGCCTGTTCCTGGCGGCGCTGCCCGGCACCTGGAGCTACATCACCTTCCTGTGGCGCGAACGCACCACGGTACTGGAATGGCGGCTCGACCTGGTCTATTCCTGCTACCTGGTGTTTTTCATCGCGGTGATCCTGCGTTTTGGCGCAAAGCTGTTGCGCTTGCTCGGCCCGCACTGGCGGCGCGTGGTGGACGAATGACATGAACGCACCCGGCCGATCCGCAACCTCCATCCCCCATCACGCAGTGCGAAGGGCAATCCGATGAGCCTCGCATTTGCCATCCTCCTGGCCGTCTTCATCGTCGGCAGCCTGCTGCGCGTGCCGCTGGCGATCTCGATGTTGTCCGCCGGCATGGCCTACCTGTTCGCCAGCGGGCAGGACGTCGGCCTGGCCGCCGACCAGGTCATGAACTCGATGTACGGCAGCTACGTGATGCTGGCCATCCCGATGTTCATCCTGGCCGCCAACGTGATGAACGCCGGCACCATCAGCGAACGCCTGTGGTCGGCCGCCGACGTGGCCGTCGGGCGCATGCGCGGCGGCCTGGGGCAGGTCACGGTACTGGTGAGCACGGTGTTCTCCAGCATGAGCGGCAGCGCCATCACCGATGCCGCCGGCCCGGGCATGGTGGCGATCAAGATGATGCGTTCGGTGGGCGGCTACAAGCCCGGCTACGCGGTGGCGATCACCGCGGCCGCGGCCACCATCGCGCCCATCATTCCGCCGTCGATCCCGATGGTGCTGTACGCCTTGCTGACCGGCACCTCGGTCAGCGCGATGTTCCTCGGCGGTGTCGTGCCCGGCCTGATGATGGCCTTGTCGCTGATGCTGACGATCGCCGTGCTGGCCAAACGCGAAGGCCTGCCCAAGGGCAACAGCCTGAGCGGCGCCAAGGCCTGGACGGCGATCCGTCGCGGCCTGTTGCCGATGACGCTGCCGGTGGTGCTGCTCGGCGGCATCTGGTCCGGCGTCTTCACGCCGACCGAGGCAGCGGCGGTGGCCGCGTTCTACGCCATGATCCTGGCCGGCATCGTCTACCGGGCGCTGGGCTGGCGCGGCCTGTTCGCGGTGTTCGCCGAATCGATGCGCCAGTCGGCGGTGGTGATGATCCTGATCGCCGGTGCCTTCGTCGTCAACTATGCCGTCACCGCCGAGCAACTGGCCCAGGTGCTGGTGGGCTGGATCCAGTCCCAGGATCTCACCGCCGTGCAGTTCCTGTTGCTGGCCAACCTGATGTTCCTGCTGCTGGGCTGCATGCTCGACACCGGCGTGTTGTTGCTGGTGGTGCTGCCGGTGCTGATGCCGGCGGTGCGGCTGCTGGAGATCGACCCGGTGCATTTCGGCGTGGTCGCGATCGTGAACTTCATGATCGGCCTGGTCACGCCGCCGTACGGCCTGCTGCTGTTCGTGATGTCGTCGCTGGCCGTGGTACCGCTGAAGGACATCATGGCCCAGGTCTGGAAGTTCCTGATTCCGCTGGTACTGGTCCTGCTGCTGCTGGTGTTGTTCCCGTCGCTGGTGTTGTGGTTGCCGCGGCTGGCGGGTTATGGAGGATGACATGACACAACAACCGCAAGAAAGCGGAGCGACCCGGACGCCACCGGTGGCCTTCGTCACCGGCGCGGCCCAGGGCATCGGCCTGGCTACGGTGGAACGACTGGCGCGCGACGGTTTTCGCGTGGTCGCGATGGACCGCAACGCCGAACAACTCACGCAACAGGCGACGCTGCTGGCCGGACTCGGCCTCGACGTGGTGGCCGCCCCCGTCGACGTCTGCGATCGCGCGGCGGTGGTCGCCGCGCTGGACATGCAGCCCCGCATCGACGCCATGGTCTGCGCCGCCGGCATCTACAACGATGCGCCGCTGCTCGAACTGACCGAAGACGTATTCCGCCGCATGCTCGACGTCAACGTCGTCGGCACCTTCATACCGGCGCAGGAGGCGGCGCGGCGCATGCAGGCCGGTGGACGCATCGTGACGGTCTCCTCGCGCGGCGCGCTCGGCGGCACGCGCTTCGCCCACTACGTCGCCTCCAAGGCCGCCGTGATCGGCCTGACCCGCGCCATGGCGATGGAACTGCGCGGCCGGCAGATCGCCGTCAATTCGGTGGCGCCCGGCTTCACCGACACGCCCATGACCCGCTCCGCGCCGGCCGAGATGTTCTCGGCCTGGGAGTCGCTCGAGCCCTCCGGCAAAGCGGCCACGCCCGACCTGATCGCCAACGCGATCGCGTTCTTCGCATCGCCGGCCACGCAGTTCGTCACCGGCCAGACCTTGTTCGTCGACGGCGGCAAGTCGCTCGGCGGGTTGGGGATCTGAGCATGTGTGTCGCCCCGTCGATCCGCAACACGCCTGCGCGCAACGCGCAGCCGTCTCGACCGGGAAACCGCGCGACATGACCGTCCTGATCACAGGCGCCGGCATCATCGGCAGCCATACGGCCGCAATGCTGGCCGCGCGCGGCCAATCGGTGCTGCTGCTCGACCGCACCCCGGCGCATGACGCCATCCGGACCATCGTCGATGACCCGCGGGTGACCGTCGTCGCCGGCGACGTGACCGACGTCGACGCGCTCGAGCGGCTGGTGGGCGACCATGCCGTCGACGCCATCGTGCATACCGCGGCGCTGCTGTCGACCGCGATCCGCAAGGACCCGCTGGCGGGCATCCACGTCAATGTCATGGGCACGGCGAACGTGCTCGAGATCGCGCGCCGGCGCCAGCTGCGCCGTGTCGTGCTGGCCAGCTCGGCCACCGTCGGTTACCAGGCCTTCGGCGACTTCGATGGCACGGCGTTTCCCGAGGACTTCGGTATGCACTACCTGCGCCACCGGCCGGCCTCGATCTATGTCGGCACCAAGATCGCGGGCGAATACCTGGCTCTGCTGTACCGCGACCTGTACCGCGTCGACGCCGTGGCACTGCGGTATGCCGCCGTCATCGGCGCCTGGAGCGGTCCGGGCACCTCGGTGCCGGGCAAGGTCCTGTCCAGCCTGCTGCTACCGGCGCGGCGTGGCGAGACCGCGTGTATCGACGACCCGTTCACGGTCTGGAACGGCGGCGAGGAATTCATCGATGCGCGCGACTGCGCACGCGCCAATGTCGCCGCGCTCGACGCCACCGCGCCGACCCAGGGCGTCTACAACATCGGCCTGGGCACGCTGGCCAGCTTCGACGATTTCGTCGCGGCGGTACGCCTGACGCATCCCGACCTGCAGGTGCGGCTGGACGTGCGGCCCGCCGGCGGTTTCGCCGGCTTCCCGCATGTGCGCAGCGCCCCATCCGACATCTCCGCGGCCACACGCGAGCTGGGCTGGACACCAGCCCATCCGCTCGCCGACGCCATCACCCACTATGCGCCGCTGCTCGCCTGACGCAACCGGCCCCACGAACATCCGCATGACCTCACCTGCTTTCGTCGACCCCGACCACCAACCGCCGATGCCGTTCCAGGCCGCCGAGGATTACGCCGTCACCGTCATGACCTGGGCCCAGGAGGCCTTGCCGGACGATGTGGTCGCGACGCCCGACCTGGCCTACGGCGCCGACCGCCTGCAGCGCTACGACGTCTATGCGCCGCGCGGTGCCCGCAACGCGCCGGTACTGGTGTTCTGGCATGGCGGCGGCTGGACCAACGGCTACCGCGACTACGTGCGTTTCATGGCGCCCCATGTGACGCGCCTGGGCATGGTGCTGGTGGCGCCGTCCTACCGGCTCACGCCGGCACACCGGATGCCGGCGCCGCTGGACGACTGCCTGTCGGTGCTCGCGAGCCTGCACCGCAACGTCGGCGCCCAGGGCGGCGCGGCCGATCGTTTCTACCTGTCCGGCCATTCGGCCGGCGGCCATCTGGCCGCGATGGCCGCGTTGCGCCGCGACCGCTGGGCCGATGCCGGCGTACCGGCCAACGCCATCCGCGGCTGCCTGCCGATCAGCGGCATCATGGACCTCTACCATCCCGCGCCGGTACCGGGCAGTTTGGAAGAACGTGTCTACACCACGGTGCTGGCCAACCCCGACGAGGACGCCGTGATGAGCCCCCTGTGCTGGTCCGTCGGCAACCGGATGCCCTTCCTGCTGAGCCACGGCGAACGCGACAGCGAGCGTGTCATGCGCTCGAACCAGCGCCTGTTCGCACTGCTGCAACTGCAGCACGGCCCGGTACGCCGTGTGGTGCGCGCCGGCCGCGACCATTTCCAGACCCACAGCGACCTGCGCCAGGCCGACCATCCCTGGTATGCCGACCTGAGGCACATGGTCGCGACCGGCAAGCCCTGACCCCGTCGGCGGCGGCAAAGCGGTATGCTGGTGGCTGCCATCCACTACCGCTGCGACCCGCAGACTCCGCCATGCCGACCCTGTTCAGCCCCGAACAACGCGCGCAATACGAACGCGACGGTTACCTGATCGTTCCGGCCCTGTTCGACGCCGAAGAGACCGGATCGCTGCGCGCGGCGATCGAACAGGACCCGCATCTGAACGAGAGCCTGTACGAGCGCAAGGACGCCGACGGCAAATCCACGCGCATGGCCTTGTGGAACCATCCAGGCGACAGCGTCTACGGGCTGGCGGCCCGTTCGCGACGCATCGTCGACACCCTGGAGGACATGCTCGGCGGCGAGGTCTACCACTACCACTCCAAGCTCACCGCCAAGGAACCCTGGGAGGGCGGTGCCTGGGAGTGGCACCAGGATTACGGCTACTGGTACCACAACGGCTGCATGTTTCCCTATATGGGCAGCGTGATGGTCGCACTCGACCGGGCCAACCGCGACAACGGCTGCCTGCAGGTGTTGCGCGGCTCGCACCTGGCGGGCCGCGTCGACCACGGCGTGTTGCCGGGCGAACAGGTTGGCGCGGACATGCGCCGCGTCGAACAGATGCTCAAGCAGATGGAGCGGGTCTACGTGGAACTCGAGCCCGGCGACGGCCTGTTCTTCCATGCCAACCTGATGCACCGTTCGGACCAGAACCGTTCGCCGAACCGGCGCTGGACCGTGCTGTTCTGCTACAACGCCGCGCGCAACAACCCCTACCTGGAACACCACCACCCGCAATACACGCCACTGCACAAGGTCGACGACGACGCGGTACGCCGGGCCGGCGTCAAGCTGGCGCCGGAGGGAAGCGACCATTTCCGCAAGCGTTCGGCCAACCCACCGGAGTTGACGCGGCGGTTCTGACACGGCCACGGCCCGCGCCCTGCGCGCCTGCCGGAGGAATCAGGCGGCGGCTCGCAGCCGCGCCACCAGCGCGACCAGGTCGGCACGCCCCGCCAGCGCCGGGTCGGCATGCGCGCTGCGCTCGCGCACGATGCGCTCGAGCGTGCCCGGTTGCGGCGTCAAGGGCCCGAAGAAACGCGGCTGCGCGCCATGGGCAATAAGTAGCGTCGGGAAGTTCTCGACCTCGACCGGATCGACCAGTTCCGCCTCGTCCTCGACATCGATCCAGACGAAACGCATGGCGCCGAACCGCTCCCGGACCTGCGTGAACGCCTGCGTGTATTCACGGCACACGCCGCACCACTGGGCACACAGGCACACCACCAGGATTTCGGGATCTGACACGTCGAACGGGGGCGGCTGTCGGCCGCGGTAAAGGCAACATCCCGGATGCTAGCAGGGGCGGCACGCGCCCGAAGGCGCGGGCACAATGCACGCTACGCCGGTGTGCGATGGCTGCGCACGGCCCGACCCACGGAGAGTGCCGATGAATATCGTTCCCCTGTCACCCGCGATCGGCGCGCGGATCGACGGCGTGAACCTGTGCGAGGCGATCGACGACGCCACCCGCGCGCAGTTGCGCAGTGCCCTTCTCGCGCACCATGTGCTGTTCTTCGAGAACCAGCCGGTCACGCCCGAGCAACACCGTGCGCTGGCGCGGGGTTTCGGGCCGCTGCACACCCACCCGATCTACCCGCAGGCACCGGGCGTGCCGGAGATCGTCGTGCTCGACAACCATGCCGACAACCTGCCGGACAACGACAACTGGCATACCGACGTCACGTTCATCGAGACGCCGCCGATGGGTTCGCTGCTGTCGGCGCGCCAGCTGCCACCGCAGGGCGGAGACACCTTGTGGTCGAGCAACATCGCGGCGTTCGAAGCCTTGTCGGCGCCGATGCGGCGCATGCTGGACGGCCTGACCGCCGAACACGACATGGTCAAGTCATTCCCCGCGCACCGGTTCGCACGCACGCCCGACGAACGCGTCCGATGGGAGGCGGCCTGCAAGGCCAATCCGCCGGTCGTGCACCCGGTCGTGCGCACGCATCCGGAGAGCGGGCGCAAGGGCTTGTTCGTCAGCGAAGGCTTCACGACCCGCATCCTGCAGCTGTCGGCCGCCGAAAGCGACGCGACGTTGCGTATGCTGATCGCCCACGCGGCGCGACCGGAATTCACGGTGCGCTGGCGCTGGAAGGTTGGCGACTTCGCGTTCTGGGACAACCGCCTGACCCAGCACTACGCGGTCGCCGACTATCTGCCGCACCGGCGCGTGATGCACCGGGCGACGATCCTGGGCGACCGGCCGGTCTGACCGGCCGCAATCGCACCGGCGGAGGGCAACCCGCACCTGAGCGTCAATGCTTGACGGGGCCGGGCCCGGGCCCACCGCGCGGCAGCATCCGTTACCGTGCCGATCAGGCCGCGTTCGCGACCTGATCCTGGTTGGCCGCCACCACGCTGGCCGCCTTGATCTCAGCCTGTGCAGCCGCCAGCGCCGTGGCCTTGGCTTCGGCTCCCATGGCCAGTCCCTCGGCGCGCACGAATCGCACGTCGGTGATGCCCAGGAACCCGAACACCGTCTGCAGGTAACTTTCCTGGTGCTCCATCGCACGGCCGCCATCGGTCGTCGAATACACGCCGCCGCGGGTCGAGGCGACGATCACGGTCTTGCCGCCGGCCAGGCCCTTGGGGCCTTTTTCGGTATAGGTGAAGGTGCGGCCGGCCTGGGCGATTCGATCGATCCAGGACTTGAGCTGGCTCGGAATCGTGAAGTTGTACAAAGGGGCACCGACGACGATGACGTCGGCCGCCAGGAACTGGCTGACCAGGGCCTCGGATATGGCGTTCTCGCGCTTTTGCACCTCGCTCAGTTCTGCACCGGGCACGGAGGGCTGGCGAAAACCCAGCGACTCGATCGACAGATGGCTGGGGCCGTCCACGGCCAGGTCGAGATAGTCGACGGTGGTGCCGGGGTGATTGGCATGCCATTCTTCGGTGATGGCGCGGGTCAGGTCACGCGAGGTGGAATTCTGGCCCAGGATGCTGGAATCGATATGGAGCAGTCGCATGGTGATGGTCCTTTCATGGTTTGGCCGTTGCAATGACGGGACTGAGCAACCTAGGGTCAACCCGAATGTCACGGCATGGATATATTGTTCATGCGCTGCGAATGTTTGATAAGTAGCCAAAATTGTGTTTGATCGTCCCACCAGCAGGACGACAGGAGCCCAGCCATGCGCGATCTGAACGACATGTGGTATTTCGCCGAAGTAGTCGAAAAAGGCGGGTTCGCGGCCGCCAGCCGCAGCCTGGGCCTGCCCAAGTCGCGGCTGTCGCGGCGCGTGGCCGAACTCGAAGCGCGGCTGGGCGTACGACTGCTGCAACGCACCACGCGCAAGTTGTCGCTGACCGCGGTCGGCGAGATGTTCCACCGCCACTGCGTGGCCATGCGAGAAGAAGCCCTGGCCGCCGAACAGGCGGTGGACCAGTCCCGGACCGAGCCGCGGGGCACGATCCGCGTGGCATGCCCGGTCACGTTGGCACAGACCACGGTCGGCGAGATCCTGCCGCAGTTCCTGCTGCGTTTTCCGCAGGTCACGGTGGACATGCGGATCAACAACCGCGCAGTGGACTTGATCGAAGAAGGTTTCGACGTGGCGCTTCGGGTGCGCAATTCGCTCGACGACAGCGGTTCGCTGGTGGTCAAGCAACTGGGCCACAGCAACACCTTGCTGGTGGCCGGGCCAGGCCAGGTCGCGCGACAGGGGCAGCCCGAACGGCCACAGGACCTGGTGCATTTCGACACGGTCGCCATGGCCGCACAGCATGGGCTCACCACCTGGCAGCTGATGGGACCGTCGGGTACCAGCATCGCGGTGCAACACACGCCGCGACTGATCGCGGACGACTTGCTGACGCTCAAGATGGCGGTGCTGCAGGGCGTCGGCATCGGCTGGGTGCCGGACTACATGTGCCAGGATGAGATCGACGCCGGTGCACTGGTGCGGATACTGCCGCAGTGGTCGCCTCCGCCGGGCATCGTGCACGCGGTGTTCCCGTCGCGCCGCGGCCTGGTGCCGGCGGTGCGGCAGTTCCTGGATTTTCTGGGCGAGCACCTGCACGGCGAAATCGCGGCCCCGCCGACCTGATGCGCAAGGGCCCGGTGCGTGCGGCCCTCGACGACCCGAACCGGGACTGCCCGGCTTATTCGAACCGCGTCGGCTCCTTGAGCACCCGCGGGTCGAACGGCGCGCGGCTGAACACCTCGCGCAGCATCGGCTCGAAATGCGACAGCGACAGGGTCGGATAGTCGGGGTCGAACGCGTTCTGGTCGAAGCGCTCGCAGAATCGCATGCAGGACTCGTACCACGGGTGCTTGCGGTACGCCAGGTGGCCGTTCGGGTCGCGTCCGTAGTGCTGCGCGTAATACTGCATCTGGAACAGGCCGTGCATCTCCAGGATCCAGGTCACCTCGGCACGCACATAGGGCCGGATCACGGCGGCGGCCAGCTGGGAATGGTTCTCCGGCGCCAGTTCGTCGCCGATGTCGTGGATGAGTGCGGCCACGATCATCTCGATGTCCTCGCCGTCGGCCTCGGCCCGGGTGGCGCTTTGCAGCGAATGCGTCAGCCGGCTGACCTTGTAGCCGCCCAGCGAGCCTTCGAGCCGCTCGAGCGCGGCCAGCAAACGGTCGGGCAAGGCCCGGATGTACTGGTTCTCGAGCGTGTGCAGGAACTGGTACTCCTCTTTCGTACCATGTTTCATCTCGATGAAGTCGACGGTTTCCATGAATCAGGGCTCCTGGTGGTCAAGCGGGTTGATTGGACGAGCCTGCGTGATGCGTACTGCGGGATTCGCCTTGGGGTCGGCCCGGTGGCTCATGCGACAGCGGCACCGAGCCGGCGGCTCAATACACGATACAGGCTGCGCGGGCTGTCCCGGTCAATGTAGCAGCCCTGCAGCTGGCGATGGCCTTCGCTCGGGTCGAAGGACGTGCGGCCGTGCAGCACCCGATTGTTGTCGAACATCATCAGCTGGCCCGGCTCGAGCCGGAACCGCAACTCGAATCGCGGGTCGGACAGCAGCGTGCCGAAACGCTTGCGCGCACGGTGGTAGGCGCGGGTGTCGGCATCGGACATCAGCGGAATGTCGTCCAGCCGCGGGCTGTAGAACACGCCCATCATCGCGCCCTTGCCAGTGAGTTCGATCATCGGCTGCACCGCCACCAGCCAGGTGTCGGCGTCGCGGTATTCGTAACGCACCGGCACGCTGGCCAGCAGCGCGAAACCTTCCGGGTCTTCCTGCTGCAGCTGCTGCGCCACCGCCAGGCTGTCGACCAGCGTCGACAGACCGCCCGAGGTCTCGTTCTGCAGGCAATGCAGCAACTGGATGCCCGGCACCGGATTGCGGTACGGGTTGTCGGTGTGCGGCCCCAGCGCGACCGGGCGATAAGCCAGGTCGGTCGAGTCCGGACGCGAATAGACCTCGAAGAAGCTGCCGAAATTCGTCTCGCGCACGAAACCGAAGCGGCGCGCGATGGTCAGGATGGAGTCGGCCTGCGTGGGCGTGCCGTGCAGCAGCAGGAAGCCGCGTTCGATGTAGTCGCGCAGCGCACGGTGCAGCACGCCGTCGTCGGACAAGTCGCCCCAGCCGTACCAGGGCTGCGGCGCCAGGTCGGCCTGCCAGGGCAGAGGTGCCGGGCACCCTTCGTCGAGCACCGCGCCGGCGATCAGTTCGGCCGGATCGAAATGGCCGGAAAAACCGTCGCTGAACGCCAGTTGCAGGCCCCGGGCATCGATCCGCGCGTCAAGCAGCGACAGGTCGTCGGGCAGCAGGTGCGGATTCATCAGCCGCTGGCCGGTGATGACATCGCGCTGGCTCGGGTCCGGACTGCGCGCGCGCAGCCACAGCGCCGGCAACACGGTATCCGTTTCGCCGTTGTGCAGCAGCACCCGTGGCGTTGCGCCGGCATGGTCCACATGGATGCGGGGGCCCGCGGGCAGGCTCCAATCCGCCTCCGATGTCGGCGGGAGAATACCCTCGGCCACGCGAACCTCGGCCAGCGTGTGCTGCTCGAGCGGTGCCGGCATCACCGGATCGGTCCACGTCCCCAATGCCACCGGCGACGCCAGGTCGACGGAACCGGTGCTGGTGTTGCTCTCGCTCGTGATCGTGTCAGGCATGGCCTGTGTTCTCCTTGGGAAACCCCGCGGCGGGTATCGTGCCGACGCAGCTTCAGCGGCGTGGCGAGAGTGTCCGCGCTTCGTTGCCGGAATTCAAACGAGCAAACTTGCGGAGGCGCATTAGCGCGGCTAATGGCAGGGAGATGGGTCACGCGGGAGCCGCACCGGCGATGCGGGCGGTACGTCCGGTAGCTGGCCCCAGGCCCCAAGCGACGAACCCCGCAAGCGCGGGGTTCGTCGAGAGGCAGCGGAAACCCGCCAGCAGGTGTCAGTGACGCTTGCGCCGCTGCACCGCAGCCACGCCGAGCAAGGCCAGGCCGATCAAGGCCATGCTCGACGGTTCCGGAACAGTGGCGGCGCTGACGCTTGCGTTTGCGACCACGTAGCCTGGATCGCCGGAGACATAGTTGGACAAGGTGTCGCCGAACACCCAGTTCACGCCATATGCCTTGTTGGTTCCGAGTTCACGCGGCGCACCCGTACCCAGGCCCGTCCACCCTGTCGTCAGCTGGCTGACCGTCGGCGCCTGGATCAGGAAGGTCGCGATATCGCCGAACGTCAGGCCCACGCCGGCATTCGGCAGCCAGGACACGTCCGCGTTTTCGTAGATCTTCACCACCTTGTCGGCCAGGTCGCTGAACGACAGGTCATACCCATTGACGAACAGGGACTGAAACGCCGGGTTGGAAGGCTCATTGGCGGCGACCGCAAAATTGCCGGCGCCGTCGGTGATCCAGAAGTTCAGGTACGGTGCGACATGCGGCCCGGAACCGGGCGAGAACCGGGACCGGTCGTCCAGCCGATCGATGGCGATCCGGGTCAGGCTGCCCAGCGTCTGGCCATTGACATCGTTGGAACCGAGTGCCGCCTTGTCGCCGCCGGTGAGCGTCAGGATCTCGGTCTGCCCGCCACCGAGATCGTTGATGGTGGGCGTGCCGCGGATCACGAACTCCTCGAAGCCGGCGTGGGATGCCGCGGCTACGACGAGACCGCCGACGCCCATGACGATGCCGCGCATCACACGGCCCCATTGGCCGGTCGCACGGGCGGTTGCAGGATAGGGGCTCATTCAATCATCTCCTTGTTGATGGCCGGTTGCGAATGGACGCCGACCGGCCGCAGGCGCCGTTGACCCATCGCGCGCCTGCGCAGGCGAGCCCTGCTGGCCTGTCGGTGTCAGCAGCAAACCCATTGCAACAAATGTACCAAGCCTCCCCGTCAACTCCGGCCAGACACCGGCCATCGCTTATGAATCAAGGACTTCCCACACGACGATGAAACGCATCCGCCGTTACGCGCCCTCCCGGGCGCCATGGCAACGAGGCGGTGTCAAGGATGTCGACAGCGCAACCGCTGCCGTTCCCAACGGCGGCGGTGCGGCAACCGGCATTGCGCCTGGCTGCCGCGCACACGCAGGACACGCGTCCCGGTGCGCGGGGCGGCCATGACCCGTGCCGACACGCTCTCGCACCAGACCTACTAGACTCCGGACGCGCCCCCTTCCCCCAATTGACCGGACCATGACCCGAGCCGCGCCCGACAACCCCAAACGCCCCACCAAGTACGCGTCCATCGCCGACGACCTCGCACACGCCATCGTCAGTGGCCAGTACGCACCCGGCGAGAAACTGCCGCCGCACCGGGTGATGGCCAAGCGCCTGGGCGTGACCGCCGGTACCGTGAGCCGGGCCTATGCCAGCCTGGAACAGCGCTCGCTCGCGCTGGCGCGGGTCGGTGACGGCACCTACGTGCGCAATCTCGACATGGGCCCATACGGTCCGGCGCATGCATCAGCGCCTGCGATGATCGACCTGGCGCACAACGTGGCCATGGACACCGGCGAGGGCCAGGCCTTGCAGCAGACGCTGATCGAGCTGTCCCGGCCCGGCAACCCGGCGGCGGCCGGCCTGTTGCGGTACCAGCCCGAAGCCGGCATGGCCCACCACCGCGCAGCCGGTGCGGCCTGGCTGCAGCGGCAGTTCGGCATGCCGGGGCAGGCCGAGCGGGTCATGGTCACGCATGGCGCGCAACACGCGCTGGCCGCGGTATTGCGCACGGTGGCGCGTGCGGGCGACACCATCCTGACCGAGTCGCTGAGTTATTCCGGCATGCTGGAGCTGGCGCGTTCGCTGCGGCTGCAGGTCATCGCTCTGGAGATGGACGACGAAGGCCTGCTGCCCGAGGCGCTGGAGCGGGCCGCGCGGACCTATGGCAGCCGGATGCTGTATTGCACGCCGAGCCTGCACAACCCGACCACCGCGACGATGTCGCTGGCGCGCCGCCGTGCCGTCGCCACGGTGCTCAAACGCCACAAGATGCTGCTGATGGAAGACGTGGTGCACGCGGCGGCAATGGCCGAACCCTTGCCGGCGATCGCCAGCATGTTGCCGGAGCAGTCGTTCCTGCTGTCGAGTTTCAGCAAGGTCCTGGCGCCGGGCCTGCGGGTGGGTTATCTCGAAGCGTCGGCGCCCTGGCTGGACAAGGTCGCCGCCAGCATCCGCGCCGACTGCTGGATGGTCGCACCGCTGTTGCCCGAGATCCTCACCCGCTGGCTGGTGTCGGGCCGGGCCGGTGAACTGATTGCGCACCAGCGTGCGGCCATCCACGAGCGGCTGGCGCTGGCCACGCGTTGCCTGCGCGGCCTGGGATTCCGCTCGGCCCCCGACCTGCCCCACCTGTACATGCCGCTGCCCGAACCCTGGACCGTGCCGCAATTCACGGCGGCCCTGCGCAATGCCGGTGTGCTGGTGCGTACCATGGACCACTTCGCGGCCGGCCGCCATGCAACGCCGAACGCGGTGCGCATCAGCCTCAATGCCGCGCCCACGCTCGACGAGCTGCGCCAGGGCCTGCAGGCGCTGGCGTCGGTGCTGCACGCGGGCGTGGCCAACACGACCGCGCAACAGCCGCTGGTCGTCGGCTGACCGCCGGCAGCCCCCAAGAAGCGAGACCACGGGCCCATCGGCCCGCGGCACGCCGGACTCAGGCTGCGCCGATCCCCGGCACCAGCGCGCCGGGCGCGTGCGAACGCTCGGCGGCCGCGGCGGTGAACGCCAGCATGCGGTCGATCGGGCGTTTCGCGCGCTGGCCCAGCGCCGGGTCGACCAGCACCTCGTTGGCGCCGGTCTCGAGCACCTGCACCAGGCCGGCCAGGCCGTTCATCGCCATCCACGGGCATTGGGCGCAGCTCTTGCACGTGGCGCTGTTGCCGGCCGTCGGCGCCTCGATGAAGGTCTTGCCCGGGTTCTGCGTGCGCAGCTTGTGCAGCATGCCGGCGTCGGTGGCGACGATGAATTTGCGCGCGTCCATGGTGCGCGCCGCCTTCAGGATGGCGGCCGTCGATCCCACCGCGTGCGCCAGCGCCACCACGTCGGCCGGCGACTCGGGGTGGACCAGCACCCGCGCCTCGGGATGCTCGCGCATCAGCGCCTGCAGCTCGAAGGCCTTGAACTCGTCGTGCACGATGCAGCTGCCCTCCCAGCTCACCATGTCGGCGCCGGTCTGGCGCTGCACGTAGTCGCCCAGGTGCTTGTCGGGTGCCCACAGGATCTTCTCGCCCCGCTCGGCCAGCATCCGCACGATGTCGACCGCGCAGCCCGAGGTCACGACCCAGTCGGCCCGCGCCTTGACTTCGGCACTGGTGTTGGAATAAACGACCACGGTGCGATCCGGATGGGCGTCGCAAAAGGCACTGAAGGCGTCGATCGGGCAGCCCAGGTCGAGCGAGCAGGTGGCGTCCGGATCGGGCACCAGCACCGTCTTGCCCGGCGACAGGATCTTGGCGGTCTCGCCCATGAAGCGCACGCCCGAGACCACCAGTGTCTGCGCCGCGTGGTCGCGGCCGAAACGCGCCATCTCCAGCGAGTCGGCGACCAGGCCGCCGGTCTCCTCGGCCAGGTCCTGCAGGTCGGGGTGCACGTAGTAGTGCGACACCATGACCGCATGGCGCAGCTTGAGCAGCTGGCGCGCGCGCTCCTTGAGCGCGTCGCGCTCCTGCAGGGTTGGCTCCACCGGCACGCGGGCCCAGGCGTGGCGGGTGTCACAGGCGGGCTGCTCGTACACCACATCGATCACCGTGCCCGGCCGCGATGCGGGCTGGTCCAGCGTCACGTCCGTCATGCCTGTGCCTCGAAACGCATGGAGAAATCGATCGCCTTGACGTCCTTGGTCAACGCGCCCACAGAGATCCGGTCCACACCGGTCTCGGCCAGGCCACGCACCGTCTCGAGCGTCACGCCGCCCGAGATCTCGAGCTGCGCGCGCCGTTGTTCACCCAGCGCCGCGTTGATGCGCACCGCCTCGCGCAGCGCATCGGGCTCCATGTTGTCGAGCAGGATCATGCGCGCACCGGCGTCCAGCGCCTGGCGCAACTCGTCCAGGTTCTCGACTTCGACCTGCACGAATTGCGCCCGGGCGGCCACCTCGGCCGCCCGCGCCATCACGGCGGGAATGCCGCCGGCGGCGGCGATGTGGTTTTCCTTGATCAGCACCGCGTCGTACAAGCCCATGCGGTGGTTGCCCCCACCACCCATGCGCACCGCGTATTTCTGCGCGCGGCGCAGTCCGGGAACGGTCTTGCGCGTGTCGACGATCTGCGTGCCGGTGCCGGCCACCGCGGCGACGTAGGTCGCGGTACGGGTCGCGACACCGCTGAGCAGCTGCAGGAAATTCAGTGCCGTGCGTTCCGCGCTGAGCAGCGCGCGCGCCGAGCCGCGGATCTCGACCACCACCTGGCCGGGCTTGCAACGCTGGCCGTCAGCCACCTGCCATTGCAGCCGCGCCTCGGGGTCGAGCGCGTGCACGGCGGCATCGACCCAGGGCGCACCGCAGACCACGGCGTCTTCGCGCGCCGTGATGCGGGCCACGGCCTGGCCGTGCGGCACCAGGGCCGCGGTCAGGTCACCCGGGCCGACATCTTCGGCCAGGGCGGTTTCCAGGTCGGCGCGGGCAAGCGCCTGAATGTCTTCAGGATATGCAGGGTGCGAATTCATGGAATGGGAGCGGACAGAACGGTCGGAGAGTGAAAAGCAGCGAAGCCGCAGCGGCGAAAAAAGAGCCCGATTGTGTCATTGCAGCGACATTCACCTGCGCCGCCATGACAAGCACCGGCTTACCAAACGGTCAAGTTTCGGTGTTCGGGCGGCCGATCGCCTCGGCCCGGATCACGGCTTCGAGCAGTCCGGCGTCGCTGGTGGCGTTGGGCAGCAGCTGCTTGCGCAGCACGATGCGCACCTCGGGATTGACCGCTCCCATGGCCAGCACCGCGTCGGTCGCGGCCTGGCGCGCCAGCCCCATCGCGGCCTCGATGGCCTGGGCCGGATCGCTGAACTGGCGCGTGCCCACCGGCGAATGCAGCACGAACAGGCCGCTGCCGTCGCCCGCCACATGCACCGAGACGGTCTGGGCCACGACGCCGGTGGCGGCGCCGATGGCGTTGGCCACGTCGCCGAACTCGGGGAACACCATCTGACAACCCAGGCGCCGCCCGACCTCGCCATAGTAGACGCCGACCGGCCCGCCAACCGCCACGACCGGAATCGTCGGCGAGACGCTGATGCGGGCCAGGCCGAGCGTGCCGTCGCCCGCACACACGGCCTGCGCCAGCTTGTCCTCGTGCAGCGGTTCGCCGAGCGCGGTGTCCAGGATGGCGCTTGCGCTCAGGCGCACCGTCTCGCTCCAGATGTCGCGGGCAAACTGCTGGGTACGCTCGGGCGTGGGCAGCTTCATCTCGCGCAGCCGGCACCCCAGCTGCGCCGCCAGCATGGCCGCCGGCGTGGACCAGTTGTGCTGCAGGCCCAGCACGTGGGCGGCATCCGACGGCGTCAGGCCGCCGATCTGCACCAGGCCCTTGCGCTTGAGCGACAACACGCTGCGCTGGGCGCCAAAGGAACGCGCCAGCTTGCGCAGCGCTTGCGGCCGCTCGGTCACCAGCGCCAGCAGCTCGCGCTCGCGCGGGCTGAGTTCGGCCGTGGCCGCGCCGCTGCGTGCGCCGAACGGCAGCAGCACGAAGCGGCCATGCAGCGCCGAGCCGCCGTCCACGTCGGCGATGTCGGCAGCGAGCAGGTCGATCAGCTCCGGATACAGGCTGCCGAGCAAAGCCACCGGCACGATGCGTTGCGGCCCGACCGCGAGCCGGCCGTTGGCGCCGATATGGATCTCGCTGTCGCCGCCCAGGCCGATGGTGCGCACGTCGATCGCGCGCACCATGGTGCGCCAGCCGCCGACCTCGGCGCCCTGCTCGCTGACGCGGGGGCGGCCATCCTGCAGGATGCCCAGGTCGGTCGTCGTGCCGCCCATGTCGGACAGGATGAAGCTGCGCAAGCCGGACAACCACTGCGCGCCGACCAGGCTGGCCGCCGGCCCGGACAACACGGTCTCGATCGGCCTGCGCGCCACCGTCTCGGCCAGCGCCAGCGTGCCGTCGCCCTTGACGATCATCAGCGGGCACTGGATCTGCCACTGCGCCATCGCGCGGTGCACCGCGTCGATCAGCATCGAGACACGGCCGATCAGCCGCGCGTTGAGCGCGGCCGTCAGCGCGCGGCGCGGCGCATCCAGTTTGGACGACAACTCGCTCGACACCGTGACCGGCTTGCCGGTGGCGGCCACGATATGCTCGCGCACCGCCCGCTCGTGCGCGGCATTGCGCACCGCGAAGGTCGAGGCCACAGCGAATGCGTCCACCGCCGGCCCGACGGTATCGAGCGCCTGCTGCAGCGCCTGCAGGTCGAGCGCGCGCACCACCTCACCGTTGTGGTCATGGCCCCCGTCGATGCGGATGACCGGCAGGCCCGGGAAGGCCTGCGCGATGCCGGTACGTTCGACCATGCGGTCGTCGAAACCGACCAGCACGATGGCCACCGGGCTGCCGTGGCCCTCCACCACGGCATTGGTGGCCAGCGTCGTCGACACCGACACCAGGCCGATGTCCTGCGGCGACAGACCCTGCGGCAGCTGCGCCACCGCCAGGTTCAGCGCCTCGGTCACGCCGATGGCCAGGTCGCCCTTGGTCGTGATGGCCTTGGCCCGGGCCAGCACCCGGTGGCCCTGGGCCTCGATGACGGCGCAGTCGGTATAGGTGCCGCCGGTGTCGACGCCGATCAGGTAAGTACAGGTGCTCATGGGCGTTCAGGTTGCCGGCACGCGCACCATGCGCGTGATCCTGGATTGTCGACCCGAGCATACTGCGCCGACGCCATGGGCCGCCCGCCCGCGGGCGGATGACATGGATCAGTCCGGCGATTCCGAGCGTGACGGTTCAACCGCAGCGGTCGCACGGCGGAACATGGTGCGCATCGGATTGCGAAACAGCGGCCGCACCCGGCTGCTCCATGCGGTATGGCGCACCGCCAGCCAGGCCGCCGATTGCAAGGCGTCCGGCGTGGTCAGGTCGTAACACGCGAACGAACGCGGCACGACCCCGTCCAGACACAGGTACCGCGCGGCGCGCACCGCGCCCGGCACGGCGGCCAGGCCCGGAAGATGTTCTTGCGCGTACCAGTCGGTGAGTTGCTGTGCGTGCTCCGGCGGCATGTCGGTCTCGACGACATAGTGGAACGTTGCAGCCTGGCCCGCCGACGCACCGACGAGTTCCTGCACCATGTGCAACTGCTGCCACGCGGTGCCGGGCCGCAGCGCAGCCACGGCATAGGCACGCAGCAGCGTGCCGTCGAGCGACTGCCACAAGCCGTCGCACGCATCGCCGACCACTTGGCGCTGCAACAGATCTGTTGCGCCGTCACCCGGCGCATCCAGCGTCAGCATCCAGCATCGACGATCCACCTGCCCTGCCATGTCCACGCTCCTTCAATGACCGACGTTCAGCGCCACCAGCAGGCGCGAGACCATGTTGTAGGCGGCGACGGTGGTCACCAGCTCCACCGTGCCGCGCGCATCGAAATGCTGCTGCACCTGCGCCATCAAGGCATCGGGCACCAGCACGTCACGCGTCATCGCGTCGGTCAGTTCCAGCACCAGGCGCTGCACCGGTGCAAAACCCGCGCCGAGCGGCTCCGCGCGGATGGCCGCCAGCTGGGCATCGTCAATACCGGCTGCACGCGCGTGGGGCACATGGGCGTCGAATTCGTAGCGCGCCCGGTTGAGCACAGCCACCCGCAGGATGATCAGCTCGCGCAGGTCGGGCGCCAGTTGCGTCTGGTTGCGCACCGCGGTCAGCAGTTGCTCCCAGCCCGATGCGATCGGCGGGCTGTTGAGCAGCACCTGGTACAGCAGCGAGACCCGGCCGCGTTCGGCCTGGATGCGTTGCTCGATCGGCGCCAGCGCTGCATCGCTGCCCGGCACCACCGGCGGAACCCGTATGGCGGAGGCGGCCATCATTCGGCCTTGATGTCCTTGGCCTTGATCAGTGCGGCCCACTTGTCGGTGTCGCTCTTGAGCAGCGCGGCGAGTTCCTGCGGCGTGGAGCTCATCGGCTCGGCGCCCGACTTGAGCAAGGTGTCGTGCACCGACGGCGTGGCGATCGATTTGACCACCGCCTTGTTCAGCGCGTCCACCACCGCCGGCGGCGTCTTTGCGGACACGAACAAGGCATACCAGTTGATCGTGTCGACACCCTTGAGGCCTTGCTCCTCCAGCGTCTTGACGTCGGGCAGCGCCGGGTGGCGCTTCTTCGATGCGATGCCGATGGCCTTGAGCTTGCCACCCTTGACCTGTCCGATCAGACCGGGCACGTCGCCGAAGAAGGCCGCCACCTGGCCGCCGATGACGTCGGTGATCGCCGGCGCAGCCCCCTTGTAGGGCACATGCAGGAACCGGATGCCGGTCGAATCCGACAACTGCTCGATCGCCAGGTGCGGAATGCTGCCGATGCCCGAGGAGGCCATCGCCGTCGGGCCCTTGCTCTTGCGCGCTATGTCGACGAACTCGGCAGCATCCCTGGCCGGGTTCTTGTCGTTGACGACCAGCAGCTCGACGTTGTTGACCACCAGCGAGACCGGCGCGAAATCGCGCTGCATGTCGTAGGGCAGCTTGTCGTACAAGGCCGGGTTGATCGCCGCTGCACCGACGCTGCTGATCCAGATCGTATTGCCGTCCGGCTCGGCACGCAGCACCTCGGACGCGCCGATGGCTCCGTTGGCACCCGGCTTGTTCTCGACCACGACGGTGCGTCCGAGCTCCTTGCCCAGTTGCACCGCCAGCGTGCGGGCGACGAAGTCGACCGGACCTCCGGGCGAGAACGACACGATGATGCGGGTGCTGGCCTGCTGCGCGAACGTGCTTGCGCTGGCGGCCAGGCACAGGGCGGCGATCAGGACCTGTCGTTTCTTCATGGGAGTCTCCTTGTGGCTGTCGTTGATGATGGGGAATCGTTCGTTTTCAGTCGCAGCGCACGGTCATGCCGCCGTCGACGACCAGTTCGGTACCGGTGATGAAGCGGGCCTCGTCACTGGCCAGAAAGGCCACGGCGGCGGCGGTGTCGCGGCCGTCGCCCATGAAGCCGATCGGGATGCGTTTTTGCCGCTGTGCGAGCAGCGCC
Organism: Comamonadaceae bacterium G21597-S1; assembly: GCA_027214345.1. Taxonomy (GTDB): domain Bacteria; phylum Pseudomonadota; class Gammaproteobacteria; order Burkholderiales; family Burkholderiaceae_C; genus CAISIP01. The sequence goes on along the minus strand of JAPWHR010000016.1, from coordinate 63,170 downwards.
TGTACGTCGCCGCCGGCGCGCTGGCCAGCCAGGCGCGACGCGACCATCGGCGTGTGCAGCTGCCCCGGTACGACGGTGTTGACCCGGACGCCCTGGGCCGCGTGCTGCGCCGCGACGACGCGCGAGAGCTGGATCACGCCGGCCTTGGTCGCCGCATAGGCGACCTGGGCGCTGCCGGTCCAGCGCATGCCCGACGTTGACGCGACGTTGACGATGGCGCCCGCACCCTGGCCCAGCATGGCCGGCAACACGTGTTTGCAGGTCAGGAACACGCTCTTGAGATTGAAGTCCACCTGTGCGTCCCACACTTCCTCGGACATCTCGACCGGTCCGCCCGGCGCACTTCCGCCGACATTGTTGACCAGCACGTCGACACGGCCCAGCGCATCGATGCAGGCCGCGACCATCGCGGCCACGTCCTCGCCACGGGTCACGTCGCAGCTCCAGGGACGGATCGCGGCGCCGGCCGTGCCCGCGAGCGCGATGGTTTCGTCCAGGCGCTCCCGGTCGCGGTCGACCGCCCACACCGTGGCGCCTTCCTCGGCCAGCCGCACCGCGACGGCACGTCCATTGCCCCAGCCAGCACCGACGCAACCGGCGCCGGTGACGATGGCGATCTTGTTGTCGAAGCGGCGGGTCATGGTGTCGTGAAGCGGTAGAGTTGTTGCGGGTTGTCCACCAGCAGGCGCTGGCGCGCGGCCGACGTGGGTGCGATGGTCGCGATCAGGTCGACCAGCTGCTGCTCGTCAGGTACCGGACCGGCATGGTTGGGATGGGGCCAGTCGTTGCCCCAGAGCACGCGGTCGCCGAACTCGGCCACCAGCCGCGCGGCGAACGGCTGGGCATCGAGGTACGGCGGCCCCTGGCGCGTGATGCGGTCCATGCCGCTGACCTTGATCCAGACATGGCGCTGCTGCAGCCAGCACAACAACGCCTGGAACAGGGGGTCGTCCAGACCGCGCGCGGCGTCGACCCGCCCGATGTGGTCGATCACCACCGGCACCGGGCAATGTTGCAGCGCTGGCGCCATGTCGAGCAGGCGCTGCGGATCGCCATGCAACTGCAGATGCCAACCCAGCGCCTGCAACCGACGCGCCAGCGCCAGCACGGCGTCCACTGCCGCGGACTGGCCCAGGTGACCCATGAAGTTGAAACGCACACCCCGGAAACCGGCGGCGTCGAGCCGCTGCAACTCGGCATCGGACACATCGACGGGCAACAACGCGATGCCACGGTAGTCGTGCGGGCGCGCGGCGACGGCATCGGCGGTGGCCCGGTTGTCGAAACCGTGGCAACTCGACTGCACGACGACACAACGCGTCAGGCCCAGGCGGTCGTTGAGCGCGAACAAGTCCTCCTTGGGTGCATCGTGCGGCGGAACGAACGACGCATCGTCCGCATAAGGAAACACCGTGCGCGGGCCGAATACATGGCAATGCGCATTACAGGCGTGAAGGGGCAGTTCCGACGACATGGGGCCAAGTCTGGCGCATCGCAGTCCAAAGCGTATCGGCATATGGCCTATATCAGCTATGCTTTCTGGCTATGGAGTTGCGCCAACTGGAATATTTCGTCAGCGTGGTCGATGCCGGCAGCTTCAGCCGGGCGGCGGTGGTGCTGAACCTGGCCCAGCCCAGCGTGAGCCGGCAGATCGCCTTGCTGGAGCAGGAGCTCGGCCAGCGGCTGCTCGAGCGCACCGGACGCGGGGTCGTGTTGACCGAAGGCGGCGAGCTGCTGCTGGTGCATGCACGCACGATGCTGGAGACCGCGCAGCGCGCGCGTGCCGAACTGCACGAACTCGGCACCAACCCGTCGGGCCGCGTCGTCGTCGGCCTGCCGCCGCGCGTCGCACTGGGCCTGAGCGTGGCACTGATCAAGCGCTTCCGGGCCCGTTTTCCGAACGCCGTCATCACCGTGCTCGAGGGACTCAGCCTGTCGTTGCGCGAGTCGCTGATCGCCGGGCGCATCGACGTGGCGCTGCTGTTCGATCCGGCGCCGACGCCGCAGCTGCATTGCGAAACCCTGCAACGCGAAGCGCTGATACTGGTCGCGCCCAAGGGCAGCACGCTGCCGGCCTGCGTCAGCCTGGCCAGCCTGGCGGATTACCCGATGATCCTGCCCAGCGCGCCCAATGCGATCCGCAGCATCGTGCACGCCGCACTGCGCCCGCGCAAGATCGAACTCGAGGTGGTGGCCGAGGTCGGAGCGGTGCACACCGTGCTCACCCTGGTCGCGCAAGGCGCGGGCTGCACCATCGTACCCACCAGCGCCATGCATCTCACGCGTGAAGCCGCCAGCCTGCCCACTGCCGCCATCGGTCCCCCGGCCATCACGAATACGCTGGTCCTGGCGACTCCGGTGGCCAGACCGGCCAACCGGCTCACGCGCGAGACCGCCGACCTGCTGCGCAAGCTCGACTTCCGCAGCATGTCGGCCTGAGCGGGTCCACCGTTTCCCGCAACACGGACCATAATCCCACGCACATGTTCCTGCCATCTTCCGCGCGCGCCGGCGCGCCCATGCGATGCCGCTGCTGACCGGCCTGGCCTGGCTGCTGCTGTGCCAGACCGCCGGCGAACTGCTGGCGCGCCTGCTGCAGCTGCCGCTGCCCGGCCCGGTGCTGGGCATGTTGCTGCTGCTGGTGGCCTTGCGCTGGCCGCTGGTGCGCACACCGGTGGGCGCCGTAGCCGACGCCTTGCTGGCCCACCTGTCGCTGCTGTTCGTGCCGGTGGGGGTGGGCGTGATGACGCACCTGGGCCTGTTGTCGCAATACGGGCTGCGCATGCTGGTGGCCATCGTCGTGTCGACCTGGATCGGGCTGGCCGTGACGGCCGTCGTGTTGCGGCTGGCACTGCGCCGCGAGTCCGCCGGTGCGTCTCGCGAGTAGAAGCCGGCACCCGCACACACCATGCAGGATTTCGTCCAGCTCTGGGTCTACCTGTCCACGACGCCGCTGTTCGGCCTGACCGCGACCATCGTGACCTACGTGCTGGCGCAAACCGTCTACCTGCGTGTCGGCCAGGCGCCCTGGGCCAACCCGGTGTTGTGGACGGTGCTGGTGCTGGCGGTGCTGCTGACGCTCAGCGGCACGCCGTATCCGCGTTATTTCTCGGGCGCCCAGTTCATCCATTTCCTGCTCGGGCCGGCGGTGGTGGCATTGGCCTGGCCGCTGTGGCAACGCCGCGCCGAACTGCGCCGGCGCGCAGGAGCCATCGTGCTGGCGGGCCTGGCCGGCGGCGCCGCCGCCAGCCTGAGCGCGGTGGCGATCGGCTGGGCACTCGGCCTGCCGGAAGAACTGCTGCGTTCGCTGGCGCCCAAGTCCGTGACCGCACCGGTGGCCATGGGTATTGCCGAACAGATCGGCGGCATTCCCGCACTGGCGGCGGTGTTCGCGGTGTTGACCGGCCTGGTGGGCGCCATCAGCGGCAAATACCTGTTCGACGCCATCGGCGGCCTGTCGATGCCGGCCCGCGGGTTCGCGCTGGGCACGGCGTCGCACGGCATCGGCGCGGCGCGGGCGCTGCAGGTGGATCCGGATGCGGGTGCCTACGCCGGACTGGCACTGGGCGTGCAGGTCGTGCTGGCCGCGCTGCTGATGCCGCTGCTGGCGCGCGCATTCTGACGCCCCGCGCGGGCGCGGCGACAATGCGGGCCCGTACCGTCCCACACGTCAGCCCCGCCGCCCATGAGCCACCCCTTCGCCAAACTGATCGACCTGCATCACCTGGACCACGCCCAAGGCAGCAACCGCTTTCGCCTGACGGTCGATGAAAAACACCTGAACCCCAACAAGGTCGTGCATGGCGCCGTGCTCTTTGCCATGGCCGACGTCGGCATGGGCGCGGCCGTGCATCCGACCCTGGCCGAGGGCGAACTGTGTGCCACGGTGGAGATCAAGATCAACTACTTCAAGCCGGTGCGCGAAGGCGAACTGGTCTGCACCACGACACTGGTCAACCGGGGCAAGACGCTGGCGAACCTCGACGCGGTGATCCACTGCGGCGAATTGCTGGTGGCCAAGGCCAACGGAACCTACGCGATCTTCCGGCCCAGCCCGCCGCGCGGCTGACGCGGGTCGCAGCCGGGCGGGCAGGCATGGCCAGCCCCGCTGGATGCCTGGTGCGGGTCACCCCGGCCAGCCTGAAGCCTGCATGCGTGCCTGCTACAGTCGCCGAGGGTCCTGCGGGACCCAGAAAGGCCTGCCATGAAAACCATCAAGACCTTCCCGCGCAAGATCCGGGAAACCCCGAACACCTTCATCACCCTGGCTGATGGCTGCAAGCTGGCCGCGCGCATCTGGATGCCGGTCGACGCCGACAAGAAACCGGTGCCGGCCATCCTCGAGTACCTGCCCTACCGCAAGCGCGACGGCACCCATGTGCGCGATGCGTTGACACACCCCTACCTGGCCGGCCACGGTTATGCCTGCGTGCGCGTCGACATGCGCGGCAACGGCGACTCCGACGGACTGATGGAAGACGAATACACGCAGCAGGAACTGGACGATGCCGTCGAGGTCATCGCCTGGCTCGCCCAGCAGACCTGGTGCAGCGGCAACGTGGGCATGATGGGCATCTCCTGGGGCGGCTTCAATGGCCTGCAGGTTGCAGCCCTGCAACCGCCGGCGCTCAAGGCGGTGGTCACGTTGTGTTCGACCGACGACCGCTATAGCGACGACATCCACTACAAGGGTGGCTGCCTGCTGAATGAAAACCTGGGCTGGTCGGCCACGATGTTCGCGTATTCGTCCCGGCCACCGGATCCGGCGCTGGTGGGCGAGGCCTGGCGCGACCTGTGGATGCAGCGGCTGGAGCACGAGCCGCTGCTGGCCATACCGTGGCTGGAGCACCCGCATCGCGACGCGTACTGGAAACACGGATCGGTGTGCGAGGACATCGGCGCCATCCAGGCCGCCGTGCTGGCCGTGGGCGGCTGGAACGACGCCTATACCAATGCGGTGCCGCGTCTGGTGGGCTCGCTCAAGGCACAGGCGCGCGGCATCATCGGTCCGTGGGCGCACAAGTACCCGCATTTCGCGGTCCCCGAGCCGCGCATCGGTTTCCTGCAGGAGATGTTGCGCTGGTGGGACCAGTGGCTCAAGGACATCGACACCGGCGTCAAGAACGACCCGCCTTACCGTACCTACATCATGGAGCCGGGCAAGCCCGGCGCGTCGGTGGCGCAGATCGACGGCCGCTGGGTCAGCGACCGCAACTGGCCGGCCGACATCCATGCGCTGCAGCGCCTGTACCTCAACACCAACGGCCTGGGCGGCGTCAAGGGCATGCCCGACAAGCGCGTCATCCATTCGCCGCAGACCACCGGCGCCGACGCGGGGGAATACTGCATTATCTGGCTCGGGCCGGAGTTTCCCGGTGACCAGCGGCGCGACGATTCCGGCTCCGTGATCTTCGACAGCGCCCCGCTGGCGCGCGACATCGACATCGTCGGCGCGACCCAGGTGCAACTCAAGCTCAGTTCGGACAAGCCGGTGGCGAACATCGCGGTACGCCTGAACGCCGTGTGGCCCGACGGCGCTGTATCGCGCCTGAGCTACGGCGTGCTCAACCTGTGCCACCGCGATAGCCACGAACACCCCGAGCCGCTGGAGCCGGGCAAGGCCTATACCGTGCGCATGCAGCTCGACGACGTGGCGGTCAAGGTGCGCAAGGGCCAGCGCCTGCGCATCAGCATCTCGACCAGCTACTGGCCGCTGATCTGGCCCGCGCCCGAGGCTCCGACGCTCACGCTGCACCTGGGCACGAGTTTCGTCGACCTGCCGCTGCGCAAGATCCGCAGCGAGGAAAAACCGCCGCAGTTCGCGCCACCCGAAGCCGCGCCGCCGGTCAAGCAGCAAGAGGTACGCGCACCGTCGAACCGGCGCGAACTGACGATCGACCAGAAGACCGGGGAACAGACGCTGAGCATCGTCGACGATTTCGGCGCCAGCACCATCGTCGAACACGGACTGACCTACGGCGCCGTGGGACGCGAGACCTACCGCATCCGCCCGGACGACCCGTTGTCGGCGCGCCAGGAATGCCACTGGACGGAGGAACGCGCGCGTGGCGACTGGAAGGTTCGCACCGAGACCTGGTCGGCGATGACGGCCAGCAAGACGCATTGGCACGTGACCGGGCGGCTGGAAGCCTACGAGGGCGATACGCTGGTGTTCAGCCGCGACTGGGACAAGAAGATCAGGCGCAAGCTGATCTAGTGCCGGTCAGCGCGGCCGGCGCTTGTGGGCGGACTTGGTGGCAGCCATGCTTGCGGCAGCCGGGGCGTCCGCGCCTTCGAGCAGCGGCAACCGCGCGGCCAGCCGCTTGGGCGCCTGGGCCCGGTAGCTCTCGTCGATCCACTGCTTGAACAGGTCGAGCGGCACCGGTTCGCCGTCGGCCAGCTCCGCCGTGACCCAGCCACTCTTGCCCAGACCATACGCCGCCGGCTTGGCGAACGGCAACCACAAGGCATCCTGGCCCGAGTGTGGCAGCTTGCAGGAAATACGGAAGGGCTGGCCCTCGATGCTCAGGTAGGTGAAGGTCTTGTCCCTGACCGCGAGGTCGAGGTGTCCCGGCCAGGGGCTCTTGGTATGGGCCTCGGGGTACGCCAGGCCGAATGCACGCAAGGCCTGCAGATCGCGCTCACGCGGGTTGTTCCTTGCCATCACACGCTCCAGTCACGCCACCCGGCAATGCCCCACCCTGGCGCTGCCAGGCCAGCGCGTCAGTGTACCGGGCGCGGCGCCAGCGCCACGCCGAAATGGCGTTGCACGATATCGGCGATGTTCTCGAAACACGAGCCGTGGCGCACCACTTCAAGCGTCTCGCAATTGAGCAGCGTCGAGGACGCTTTCCAGGTGTGGTATTTCATCAGGCCGTAGTCGACCACCAGGTCGGCAATGGCGGTGATCTCGGGCTCCATGTCCTCGACCCGGAACTTGGTGCCGTGCATCGACAGGTTGGCCGAGGAACCGAACAGCAGCGTCTGGCGCTCCCGGCTCAGTCGGGTGATCTCGCGGTGGAACGGACCGGCGTTGAGCAGCATCAGCAGCGTGTCGCCCTTGGTGCTGCGCTCGAAGGTGTCGGCGTCGAGTGCGCGCAACAGCGGGTGGTCGGTGCGGCAGGGCGCGATCAGCCCGAGCGGCAGGTCGTAATCCTGCGTGATGGCCTGGACGATGGCACGGCCACGCGCGCTGACGACATGCAGCTCGCAATGCAGCGCATCGTCGCCGAGCATCGCGTTGAGCTTGCTCGGCGCCCGCTTCTTGGTCTCGAAGATGCGCCGCAGCGCCGGCCGATGCGCGGCGATCAGCGAATAACCGACATCGTTGGGCAGGATGGCGATGCCGCCGCCCGCCATCACATCCATGGCCTGTTCCGCGTCGGCGCGGAGATTCAATACTGTCATCGTTTTCCTCACTCCTGTACGACCGAAGACGGTCCGCGCCGGCTGCGCAAACCGCACGCGCCACGGCCACCCATCGGATATGGCACTTGTGGCTTCTTTTGGACGAGCGCGTCGACCAGCGCCTGGATGTCGATGCCGGCGACAAATCCGTACGGCCCTGGCTTGGGCACCAGGCCACCGCGCCACGCGGCGCCCGCGGATGTTTTCGATGGCGTGGTTGCCCGCATGATTCTGTGCGTGGGGCGCTCAGGCCGCGGTGCTCGCGGGCAGGAACAGCCAGTTCATGCCCAGTACCGACTGCAGATCGATCTCCAGCGTGCCGTCGTCATGCCGGCGGCATGGCAGTTGCAGACGTGCGCACTGCGCGAGCAACCAGTCCAGGTCGGCGTCGCCCCACAGCAGGGCCTGCGGCAAGACGCTGGCATATCGTTCATCGGCAACGATCTCGATGGAGGTGTCGGGCAGGCAGAGCCGTTTGTGCCGTGGTTCGTCGTGCACCAGCCGTGCACCGGCCGCGCACAGCCGGGCCGCCCACGGCGCCAGCGCCTCGGCCGGGCCGGCGTAGCGGATACCGCGCAGCGCGCGCGCGCCGTTGCCATGGGCCAGCAGGCGCGGGTTGCGCAACAACCCGGGTGTCCGGTGCTCGACCCAGCACAGGTAGGACGGGTCCTGCGCCGTCCAGGCGGACCCGAAATAAGCGAACTGCGCCGTGCCCTGCAGGTCGTGTTCGTGCACCGGCCGCGACCAGTACAGCACCTCGCCCGCCTGCACGCCAGCGGCCATGCGCTGCGCATGGCAGGCCACGGCATCGCCGGTTCCGAAGGCCAGGATATGCAGGCCATGGCGCTGCAACGGCGCGCTGGCCAGCTGGTGCCCCGCGTGCGGGTCGGTGATCTGCATCAGTTCGACATAACCGCTGTGCAGCATGATGGAATGCTGCGAACTGCCGGCCGGCACGCTGCGTCCCTGCGCGTCCGTGCGTGTGTGGTCGGCACGTGCCGTCAGCACGAAACCCAGCTGGCGCGCCAGCTCCGCGCTGGCGTCCAGGTCGCGCACGATGTAGCCGACATGGTCCAGGTGCACGTCCGCGCCGATGTCCGTTGCCTTGCTCACCGGACAACCCTCCGCGCTACGCTCTGCGGGATTCGCGCTTGCGAACGGCCCGTCGCGCTCATGCCGCAGGCCCCTCCTGCCCGCTACCGCCCGCCTGCGCGGGCACGCCGAAGATCACCTGCTTGGCCGCGTGGATGTGGGCACACATGGCCGCCTCGGCCCAGACCGCGTCGCGGGACTCGATGGCCGCGACCAGGTCCAGGTGCTGCGCCGCGCTGCGCGCCAGCGAGGCCGCGGAATAACGGCCGAAGGTCTGCTTGACCAGCGGAATATGCACCACCGCCACCAGCATCGACGCCAGCCGCTTGTTCTTGCCCGCGTCCAGGATCAGCCGGTGCAGCCGGTTGTTGGACTCCGCGATCAGGCGCATGTCGGGCGCCGGAGCTGCGCCGACCAGGGAGGCGAACAGCTCGGCCTCGGCGCGCATCTGCGCCGTCTCCTGCGCCGTGGCCCGCAAGGCGGCCAGCGACGCGCCGTACCCCTCGAGCATGGCGCGCAGATCGAAGATCTCGAGCAGGTTCTCGTCGGTCCAGTCGATCACGACGGCGCCGCGGTTGGGCCGCAACTCGACGAACCCCTCGGCCGCGAGCAGGGCCAGCGCATGGCGCACCGAGGTGCGCGAGACCTGGGCCATCTCGCAGACCTCGAGCTCGCGGATACGGTCGCCGCCGGCGAAGCGGCCGCTGCGAATCGCCTCGCGGATCACCTCGCAGGCGATGTCCACCGTGCTGGCCGCGCCGGCGCCGTTGTCGTCGCCGTCGTCACCCGCGACGGCGTGCCCGTCATGCATCTTGTCGTCCATCACATCCGCCCCCCCGTGGCGCAGACCTGCGCCGTTCAACGCCAGTATGCCGGGCGCGAGAATCCCTTGGCCTTGGGATCGTTCTCGACGAAGCTGCGGTACTCGGCCGACTTGTAGCCGTCGACGAGCTGCTGGATCAACGGGCCCTTCGCCACGTCCTTGCGCGCCACCAGGATGATGCGGTACTGCGGCGCCGGGTCTTCCAGCGCGATGGCCGACGACAACAACATGCCCGAGGCGATCACGTGGTTGCCCAGGATCGCGGCGAGATCGACCTCGTCGAGCGAACGCGCGATCTGCGGTGCATCGAGCAGCACCAGCTTGAAGTTGCGCGGGTTGGCGGTGATGTTCTTTTCCGTCGCCTTGCCGGCCGGGGTGTTCGGATCCACCGTCAGCAGGCCCTGCGACTGCAGGAACACCAGCGCGCGGTTCATCGAGGTCGGGTCGTTCGGCAAGGAGATGCGCGCGCCGTCGGGCAGCGACTTGAGGTCCTTGTATTTCTTGGAATACAGGCCCAGCGGTGCACTGGGCACCTGCAGCACCTCGACCAGGTCGCCCTTGTACTGGGCATTGAAGCTGTCCATGTAGGCGCTGTTCTGGAACACGTTGGCATCGAGGTTGCCGTCCATCAGCGCCGAGTTGAGCTGGATCACGTTGGAGAACTCGGTCGCCTGCACCTTCACGCCGGCCTTCTCCAGCGCGGGCTGCACGCCGCGCTTGAACTGGTCGGCGTAGGGGCCGGGGAAAAAGCCTATGCGTAGCACTTGCTGGGCGTGTGCGACGCCAGCGAGGGCGACGCCGGCGGCGAGCAGGGTCTTGATCAGGATGCGCTTGTTCATCATCATCTCCAGGGGTGGTTGGGAAGGAAGAAAGGGGAGCGTCGGTGCGCCGCGGCATGTCCATGCGCAGCCCACCGATCATCAAAGGCGAAGCAGCCGCACGACAAGCCGGTCCAGGCCCCCACGGAACTGGCTCTGCCAGGCCGCAGGGGGCGCCCCCCAGTGGGGGGTTCGGCCGGTTTACACGAAGTGAAACCGGACAGACGGGGGGCGTCTTTCACTTCAGTTTTCCATGGCGCCGTGCGCCACCCACGAGGCATGAAAGGTCAAGCGGCCGCGGAGCAGGCCAGCCCAAGCCCCCACGGAACTGGCTTTGCCAGGCCGTAGGGGGCGCCCCCCAGTGGGGGGTTCGGCCGGTCGACACGAAGTGCGACCGGACAGACAGGGGGCGTCTTTCATCTCAGCGTTTGTCTAGGCGCCGCGCCACCCAGGCACCGGCGATCTGCGTGAGCTGGACCAGCACGAACATGACCACGACACACCAGACCATGACCGAGGTCTCGAAGCGGTAGTAGCCATAACGGATGGCAAGATCGCCCAGGCCGCCGGCCCCCACCGCGCCGGCTACGGCCGAGTAGGCGATGAAGCCGGTGGCGGTGACCGTGAAGCTGCCGACGATGGCCGGCAAAGCCTCGGCGATCAGCACCTTGAAGATGGTGGTGGTGCGCGAGGCGCCGCAGGCCTGCGCCATGTCGATGATGCCGCGTGGCACGTCGCGCAGGTTCTGCTCGACCAGCCGCGCAAAGAACGGGATCACCGCGAACGACAACGCAACCGCCGCAGCCTTGGGCCCGATGCTGGTGCCCACGACCAGGCGCGAGAACGGGATCAGGATCACCAGCAGGATGATGAAAGGGAAGGAGCGCAACACGTTGACGACATAACCCGCCACCAGGTTGAGCAGCGGCTTGGGGTACAGGCCGCCCGGCGACGAGGTGAACAACAACACGCCCAGCGGCGTGCCGATCAGCAAGGCGCTGACCATGGTCGCGCCGACCATCAGCAATGTGTCGAGCGTGGCTTTCCACAGGTCGGGGCCGAATTCGACCAGGGCTTGGAAGAGTTCCGTCATGTCTGCTCCTGCGGCAGCACCGTCTGGTCGGTCCAGCCCTTGGCGGTTTCGAAGAAGAACCTGCCCAGCAGGCTCTGCGGTTGCGGGTTGTCCATGGCGATGCGGTCGACGACCCGGCCCTGCTCGAGCACCACGCAGTGCTGGCACAGGTAGTTCGCGACCTTGATGTCGTGCGTGACGATGACGATGGTCATGCCGCGCTCGCGGTTGAGTTGCTGCAGCAGGCGCAGGATCGACAAGGCCGTGTGCGGATCCAGCGCCGAGGTCGCCTCGTCGCACAACAACACGCTCGGCGAGGTCGCCAGTGCGCGCGCGATCGCCACGCGCTGGCGCTGCCCACCGGAGAGCTGGGCCGGGTATGACTGCTCGCGATCGGACAGCCCGACCGCTGCCATCGCCTCGCGGGCCTTGGCGCGACGCTGCGCGGCCGGCATGCCTGCCACCTCGAGTGCGAACTCGACGTTGTGCAGCGCGGTGCGGTGCGACAACAGGTTGAACTGCTGGAAGATCATGCCGATGCGCTGGCGCGCCTCGCGCAAGGCGTCGCCCGACAGGCCGACCATCTCCTGGCCATGGACCCGCACCGATCCCGCGCTGGGTTCCTCGAGCCGGTTGATCAGCCGCAGCAAGGTGCTCTTGCCGGCGCCGGAGAAACCCAGCAGGCCGAACACCTCGCCCGATGGGATGTGCAGGTTGGTCGGCTGAACCGCGTCGATCGTGCGCCCGCCAACCTGGAAGCGCTTGGACACCTGCGTCAACTCGATCATGTCGTTCCTCCGGCAACGGCGGTGGCGCGGGCCTGCGCCGATGTGCGCCAGGCCGCCACGACCTCGCCCGCAGTCGGCGTCCATACGGCGGGCATGCGCATCGCATGCGCAAGCACCCGTTCGAACATTGCGATGCGCAGCGCGGCGCCACTGACCCAGGGCCGCACACAGTAGTGCAGCAAGCGCGCGTTCGACGCGCCATCAAGGGCCAGCTGGTCCAGCGCCTTGCGCAAGTGATCCTCGAACATGTCCAGGTTGCACATGCGGTTGACCAGCACGGTCTGGTCGTCGAAATCGGCCCACAGCGGCATCGACACCAGGTCGCCGGGCGTGGTCATCGCATAGGGTTGCTCGTCATTGGCCCAGTCGCACAGGTAGGACAGGCCGGCCTCGCCGAGCAATTGGGGCGTGCGTGTCGACTCGCCGTATTCGATGCCGAACCATCCGGTCGGGGTGATCCCGCAGGCCTGCAGCCGCTCGAGCGTCTGTGCGATGTAGTCGCGCTCCTGCGCCAGCGTCATTGCGCTGGTGATCGGGCGCGTCACCGACAGGCCGTGCGCGACGAACTCGCTTCCGGCATCGCGCAGGTAATCCACCAGGCCGGGGTAACTTTCGGCACTGAGCACGTCGATGGCCACCGTCGGCCGGATGCCGTGCCGGCGCAAGGCCTCGACGAGCCGGAAGATGCCGACCCGGTGTCCGTATTCGCGGGTGGACACCCGCGAGATGTTGGGGAAGTCGCGCACCAGGCCGCCCCCGACGCTGTGGATCTGCGGCCAGCCTTCGGGCAACGGGTCCTCGACCATCTCCAGGTTGATCAGCGGAACCACGGCCAGCGCGCGCTCGCCCGGCCAGCGCAGCACCGGTCGCGCCGGATAAGGGTTCCAGCGGAAATGCGGATGATCCATGCCGATCGTGCGGTTCGCCGGCGATGCGGCGGCGGGCAGGTCCGTCGACGGACGTTCACGCACCACGATCGCCGGCCGCGCGGCGGCCGCTTCGGCGGCCAAACGCGCCACACCCTCGGCATGGCGCAGATGGGCGTCGTAGTCATGGGCCAGGAAATGCGCGGCGATCTCGTCGCCGGTCGCATGCCAGACGCCGTCGTGGCTGCAGACATGGTCGAGGATCTCGCGCAGGTGGCCGATGTGGTGCGGCTGGCCGATCTGGTAGGGATGCAGTGCGATGCAGAACACCCGTCCGCCGTCGGCGCTTTCCGCATACAGGCGGTCGAACGCAGCCTTGCAGGCATCGACGAAATAACGCCCGCCGTAGGGCCGGCCGTCGAACAGCGGCGCGTCGTTGAGATCGTAGGAATACGGCATCGAGATCAGGCGCCGTCCCGGCACGATGATCGGCACCGGGACGTCGTCGTGCACCCAGTCCGCGTGGTAACTCAGGCCGGCCTCGGCGATCAGCGCCGGCGTACGCGCGGTATTGGTGATGGCCGGCGTGAGAATGCCCTGCAACTGCGCGCCGGTGTGGCGTGCCAGCGAGGCCACGTTGTCGGCATAGAAGGCGCGCTCCTGCGCCTCGTCCATGCCGTACAGGAACCGGGTGTTGTAGATGCCGTGGCTCATGACGGCCCAGTCCTTGTCGCGGATCAGCTGCGCGATCTCCGGGAAATGGTCGAGCAGGGCCAGGTTCAGCGACACCGTGGGCCGCACCGGATATTGCTCCAGCAGTGCACTCATGCGCCAGATGCCGATGCGGTTGCCGTAGTCGCGAAAGCCGTATTCGCGCACGTCGGGATGTGACGGCACGCGGTCCCAGGTCTCGCGGCCACGCGCCGGCGGCGGCGTGTATTCGTAGAACTCGACGTTCGGAACGATCCAGAACGCCAGCCGCTTGCCGCCGGGCCATTGCACCGGCGGGCGGCTGGTCACCGGTGCATAACGTACGAAGTCCTGGATCGAGGGCATGGTGCGAAGACTCTGCAATGGCGCTGGGTGGACCCGTCAGGCGGGCAGGGGAATGGCTTGGGGCCCGGACAGGCTGTCGATGCACTGCATGGCATCGAACAGCGCGCGCGCGGCATCCTGCGGCACGCCGGCATGGCGTGCGCAACCGAGGAACTTGGCCCACAGCTGCGCGTCGGTCAGCGGCGTGTCGGCATGGCCGGCCGCGCGCCGCACCCGCGGCGACGAGACCGTGCGGCCGTCCGCCAGCGTGACATGCACGATGTCGAATGGCGCGGCGTCACGCCAGTCCGGCTCGAACGCATCGGTGGTGTGGATCGTGACCAGGCCCATGAGGCGCTGCAATGCGGGCTCGCGTACGCCCGCATCGGTAAGTTGCTCGAAGCCGACCGCATCGTGCACCAGCGCACAGGCGATCGCGAACTCGATGCTGAACTTGGCCTGCAGCGTGTCCTGGGGCCGGTGGTACGGCATGACGGCAGCGTGGCGCTCGCTGATATGGACATCGATGTTCCGCACCTGCGCCGGATCCAGGCGCTGGCCGCGGTTCAGGGCCAGCACCGCGTCGATGACCCGCTGCGACGAACCGACCGTCGGATGTTTCTTGATGTTCAACCGCATCGCCGCGCTGCGCCAGGCCTGGCCCACCCGCGCCGGCGTGTCCAGGTCGACCCGGCCCTGGGGGGACAAGGCGCGCATCAGGCCGCGGCGCCCTTCCAGCGCCGTCGGGCTGGCGGCCAGCCCGGCGGCGGCCAGTGCCGCGGCGTTCAGGCCCGCGGCCGCCGCGCGTCCACCATGGTAGGGCTTGGCCATGGTGCCGAAGTTCTCGAACACGCCGCCGGAATCGGATGCGGCCAGCGCCAGCGCGTGCCGGGTCCGCTCGGCGTCCAGCCCCAGCACCACGCAGGTTGCCGCCGCCGCGCCGATGGGACCGAGCACGGACGTGGGATGCCAGCCGCGGTCGTAATACAGGTCCGGCTCGCGCAGCATCAGGTCGGACCACACCTCGTAACCGAGCAGGTAGGCCATCGCCATGCAACGTCCGCTGGCGCCGCCCACGGCATCGGCGGCCGCCAGCACCACCGGCACCAGGATCGCGCTGGGATGGTTGGAGAACGCGAAGTCGTCGTAGTCCAGCGCGTGCGCGGCCGTGGCGTTGACCAGGCCAGCCTGCACCATGCCGACTTTTTCAGCACCGCTGACCAGCCGCGCGCGGCCCTGCCCGCCCTGGGCCCGCACATAGGACTGCAGGCAACGCACCGCGTCTTCGGCGCGGCCCGCCAGCATCACGCCGGCGCAATCGGTGAACCCGAGCCGGGCGACCGCCAGCGCTTCTGGCGGGGCTTGCAGGCCTCGCCAGCCGGCAAGTGCCTGTGCGTAGGTTTCGGTGAGGGGAGCAACCATGGCGGGGAACCGGATTCGTGGCAGATCGGAGTCAGGAGTTGCATCTAATGTACACAATAAATCACGAAGATCAAGCAGAATGATTCCAGAATTTTTTCATCCTAAAAGAAGATGTTGTCTAAGCTATTGTTTTATATTACTAAATTGGCCATCGTTCACATGAATTGACGTTTTGGCACATTGCATCAAGATCAGGAATGCATACAATTTTGCGAAACCGATAGAAAGGAATCACCATGCCGTTGTGGCAATTGACAGCCGGTGAAGCGGCCCGGCGCATGGCCGCGGGCCAGCTCACCAGCGAGGCGTATACCCAGGCCTTGCTCGAACGCATTGCGCAGCGCGAGCCCCAGGTACAGGCCTGGGCCTACCTGGACGCTGAATGCGCGCTGGCGCAGGCACGGGCGCTCGACCGCGAGCCCCGGCGCAGCCCGCTGCACGGCATCCCGGTCGGCGTCAAGGACGTGATCGACACCTGCGACCAGCCCACCCAGCACAATTCACCGCTGTACCAGGGCCACCAACCGTCGGAGGACGCCAATTGCGTCGCGGTATTGCGCGCCGCCGGCGCCGTGATCCTGGGCAAGACCACGACACTGGAGTTCGCCTGTGGTGGCCAACTGCCCCCCACGCGCAACCCGCACGACCTGGAACGCACGCCGGGCGGCTCCTCGAGCGGCTCTGGCGCAGCGGTCGCCGATGGCATGGTGCCGCTGGCCCTGGCGACGCAGACCGGCGGCTCGACCATCCGGCCGGCGGCCTTTTGCGGTGTCTACGGATTCAAGCCGACGTTCGGTCGCCTGTCGTTCGCGGGCGCCAAGCACTATTCGCCGCACCTGGACACCATCGGCCTGATGGCCCGCAGCTCCGGCGACCTCGCCCTGCTCGCACGCGTGTACCGGCTGGCCACCGAAGAAGAGCTCGCACCGCTGCCGGTGCGCGGCCTGCGCATCGCCCTGTGCGAGACGCCGATGTGGAACCAGGCCGAGCCTGAGGCGCAGGCTGCGCTGCATGCCGCGGCCGACCAGCTGGCGCGGGCAGGCGCCCGCGTGACACCGCTGGTGCTGGATCCCGCCTTCGATGCACTGACGCAGCAGCAGGACACCATCATGCAGGACGGGGGGCGCGGCGCCTTCCTGCCCGAGTACCTGGCACATCCGCAGCAATTGCATGCCGAATTCCATCGCAAGGTCGAGAACCAGTTCGGCCACACGGCACAGCAGATGCGCGACGTGCTCGACGCCGCGGCGCTGCGGCGCATCGACTTCGAGCGCGCCAGCGCGGATGTCGACGCCGTGCTCACGCTCAGCGCGCCGGGCGTCGCACCGATGGGCATCGCCTCACAAGGCATGGCCACCTTCAACCGCATCTGGACGGCGCTGCACGTGCCCTGCATCAACGTGCCCGGCATGCGCGACGCCGACGGCCTGCCGATCGGCATGCAACTGGTGCAGCGCCGATACGAAGACGCGCGACTGCTGCAGGTTGCGGCCAGCGTGGCCGCCGTGCTCGACACCCGCGACGGAGCCTGACATGGAATGCATCGACCGCGGCCACGAACCCGATGCCGACACCGTCGCCGCCGACGCGCGCACCGCGTTTCGCAGCATGCGCGCCGGCGGTGTCGCCGTGTTGCCGCTCAGCGTGTCCTATGCGATCTTCGCCCACACCGCGCGTGGCGTCGAACGCATCTATGAACTCAAGCAGCGCGCGCAGACCAAGCCCAACGGCGTGATCGGCAATTGGGACATCTTTGCCGACGTGATGGTGACCACGCAGCGCGACCGTGATCTCGTGCGCTGCATCACGCAGGAGCACGACCTGCCGCTGTCCGTGATTGCGCCGTTTCGCGCCGACCACGACTGGTTGCGCACGGTCGAATACGGCGGGCTTCGCCGCTCGACCAAGGACGGCACGATGGACCTGCTACTCAACGCCGGCCGGCTGCACAACGAACTGGCGCGCATGAGCTGGGAGGCTGCCGCGCCCCTGATGGGCTCGTCGGCCAACGTGTCCCTGACCGGCAGCAAGTTCGAGTTGGCCGACGTGCAGGAGTCGCTCCGGAACGGCTGCGACGTCGTGCTCGGATATGGTCGATCGCGCTACGCCAACGACCATGCCATCGGCAGCACCATCATCGAATTGCCGAGCTGGCGGGTGTTGCGCTGGGGCGGCTGCTTCGAGCAGCAGGCCGCCATCATTCTGCAGAGGTTCGGCGTTGCATTGCCGGCACGCCCGGCGGACGGACGGCTGAGCCTGGTGTAGCGCCGCCCCGCGGCGACCTGTGCCGCAGCCGTCGACGCACGCTGGCGGGGACCGCGGCACCGGCACGACGGATCCGCAGGGCAGCACGACGGTTGCGGGTTGACGCGCTCCAACGGCGCGCGGCGCCGGCATCGTGCCGGTCGTCGCCGTCTCCACGCGTTCGATCACCTTGCCGCCACGGCGTATTGGCGCGCCGTGCCGGCGGCGTGCCGGCGTTCGGCGAACGCATGTCGGAGCAAGGGTAAACCCCAGTTTTCCTCGGATTGATCTGCATCAAAATGACTTACCTATAAGTAAGTTTGTTCATGCCAATCCGTACAGAAAGCCCCACCATGTTGCGAGACACGCAGTTCCGGCACATCACGGTCAGCCCCATCACTGGCGCGTTGGGTGCCGACATCCACGGCATCGACCTGGCATCGCATCCGGATGACCCGGCCTTCGACGAAGTGCGTCGAGCACTGGACAAGTACCACGTGGTCGCCGTGCGCGAACAAAACCTCACGCCACAAACGCTGCACACGGTTGCGCGCCGCTTCGGCCCGTTCAGCGGCAATCCGGTGCATGCGCCGATCGAGGGCCTGGACGACATCATCCGCTTCGTGCGTGAACCCGACGACACCGGCAAGGTGATCGGCGAGGACTGGCACATGGACCTGGCCTGGATGGCCAAGCCGCCCGGGTTGACGATGCTGTATGGCGAAGTCATTCCGCCCGTGGGTGGCGACACCTGCTTCAGCAGCCTGGCCCAGGCCTACCGGGCCTTGTCGCCCGGCATGCAGGCCCTGCTGCACGAGCGCATCGGCATACACAGCGGCAAGGGCGTGTTCGAAATCAACGCGGCCAACTCCCGCCTCGCCTTGCGCGAAGACGCGCAGAACATCGACACCATCGAGGCGGAGCATCCCATCGTCTGTGTCCATCCGGCCACCGGTGAGCGCTACCTGTTCGTCTCCAGCGTGATGCAGTCCATCAAGGGCTTGACTGCGGAGGAGAGCCGGCCGCTCATCGACTATCTGCTGCGCCACGCGGTGCGGCCCGAGTTCAATTGCCGCGTGCGCTGGGCCCCCCGCACATTGACGATCTGGGCCAATCCGTTCGTGCTGCACACGGCCATCAACGACTATCCCGGCTACCGCCGGGTCACCTACCGCACGACGGTCGAAGGCTGGGTACCGATGGCCGTACCGGCCGCCTCGGACACGGTCGCGCAGGCGGCCTGATGCGAGCCGCGCGAGATCTGCAGCCGGCCCGCGACGGCATCGCCGCATCAAGGCCATGAGCATGGCGACCTCCCTCCCCTGGTTGGCGGCCGGCGGCGCCGTCGACCGCCTGATGGCCAGGGCGTTTGCCTGGATGACGCCGGCGCTGGTGCTGGTATGCACGGTGCTGGTCCTGCCCGCGGCGTATGTGGCCTGGCTCAGCCTGACGGCGTCCACCTATGGCCAGGCACCCGAATACGTCGGCCTGGCCAACTATGCGAAGGTGCTGGGCGATCCGTACTTCTGGCGCGCCATGCGCAACACGCTGGTCATCGTGGTGGTGGTGGTGCACGTCGAACTGCTGCTCGGGCTGGGCATGGCGCTGCTGTTCAACAGCGGCGTGCCGATGCGCCGCCTGATGCTGGCCGCGGTGCTGGCACCGTATGCGGTCAGCGAGGTATCGGCAGCGGTGGTCTGGCGCTTCCTGTTCGACATGGACGCCGGTCCCGCCAATTGGCTGCTGCAGGGACTCGGATTGCCGGCGCTGGAGTGGTCGGTCGTGCCATCCCATGGCCTGGCACTGGTGATCCTGCTGTCGATCTGGCTGCACCTGCCGTTCACCTTCCTGATCCTGTACGCGGCCCGACTGGCCATCCCCGGCGACCTGTACGAATCGGCGCGCATCGACGGTGCCACGCCGTGGCAGGCATTCCGGCGCATCACCATCCCGCTGCTGATGCCGGCCATCCTGCTCGCATCGCTGTTCCGCTACATCTTCGTGTTCCGGCTGTTCTCCGAGGTCTGGCTCATGACCGGCGGCGGACCGGCGCGCACCACCGAGGTGGTCGGCGTCTACCTGTACCAGGAAGCCTTCCGGTACAACGCGTTCGGACCGGCATCGGCCACCGGATGGATCATGGTCGTGGTCTCGATGGCGCTGGGCTCCATCTATATCTGGGCGTTGCGGCGCGACATGGTGTCCCGTGCGCGCTGAAGCCATCGCCGTCGGCATCGGCAAGGCGCTGGCCGTGCTGCTGATCCTGGGCTGGTCGCTCGGGCCGCTGGTGTTCATGGTGATGTCCTCGTTCAAGCCGGGGCAGGAGATCTTCGCGGTGCCGCCGCGACTCGCATTCGAGCCGACGTTCACCCACTACCGGGCCTTGTGGCAGCAATGGCAGGTGTTTTTCGACGGCCTGATCAACAGCTTCATCGTCACCGCCGGCGCCACCGTCGTCGTGGTCGTGGCCAGCACGCTGGCGGGCTACGCCTGCTCGCGGTTTCCGGGGCCCACGACCCAGCGCAGCGTGTTGTTCCTGATCGTCGTGCGGCTGCTGCCACCGATCGTGATCACGCTGCCGCTGTTCGGCATCGCCAACCTGCTGCGCCTGAACGACACCCACCTGGTGCTGATCGTCCTGTATGCCACCTTCTTCGTCTCCATGGGCACGGTGCTGATGCGCACCTTCATCGAGCAGATCCCGAAGGAACTCGATGAGGCGGCCATGGTCGACGGCGCCAGCCGCATGACCATCCTGTGGCGCATCGTGCGGCCGCTGTCGCGCCAGGGCATGCTGGCCGTGGCGGTATTCGTCATCGTCTACGCGTGGAATGAATTCCTGTTCGCCTTCATCTTCACGTCGACGCGCGCCAAGACCGCGCCCCTGGTGATATCCGAGATGCTCGGATCACTCAGCGGCGTCGACTGGGGCGTGTTGTTCGCAGCCTCGACGGTACAGCTGGTTCCGATCCTGCTGTTCGTGATGCTGATGCAGAAACACCTGGTGGCGGGGCTAACCGGCGGCGCCGTCAAGGGATAAAGCCGGACAACCAACCTAGGAGACCAACACCATGACCACGAACTGGACACGACGCCGCTTGTTGCAGGCCGGAGCCGGCGCCGGCATCTTCGGCACCGCTTTCCCGCTGTTCGCCGCGGACAAGACCCTGAACATCCTGTGCCATCGCGTGCATCAGAACTGCCTGACGCAGGGACCGGCCGGTGACCAGACCACGGCCTGGCGCGACGCGAACAAGGCCGACCTGGCCTGGACCAGTTTCGATTCCAACCCGCTGCAGGACCGGCTGTTCCGCGAAGCCAGCCTGTCGGCGACCGACTTCAGCGTCGGCTTTCTGGTCAACAGCCGCGCCACCGCGAGCGCCGCCTCGCTGATGCAGCCGCTGGACGATTACATGGCCAAGGCGCCGATCGAGGACATGGCCGACATGGCACCTGGCCTGCTGGCGGCGATGAAGTTCGATGGCAAGCTGGTCGGCATTCCCTTTCGCCACGCCACGCAGGCCTTGTTCTACAACGAAGCCTTGCTCGAAGAGCGTGGCATCAAGGCGCCGCCGGCCACGCTGGAAGAATTGGTCGAGCAATCAAAACAGCTGACATTCAAGTCCGCGGCCGGCACGCCGGTGACCGGCATGATCCTGGCCAGCGACCTGAGCGTGTTCCCGGTGACCTTTGCGCGGGCCTTCGGCGGCGACTTCATCAATGGCGAGCTGAAGTTGCTGCCGGACCCGGCTGCCATGGAGAAGGCGCTGGCCACGCTGCAGGACATGTACAAGGCCGGCGCCTTGCCACGCAGCTACGCGACCACGACGAACGACGACCAGGTCACCTGGATGCAGCAAGGCCGCGCCGCTTTCACGGTGTTGCCGTTCGCACGCCACGCCCAGCTCAACCGGGCCGACCAGTCGAAGTATCCCGGCCGCATCAAGGCCATCGAGTTTCCGATCGCGCAAGCGCTCAAGGGCAAGGTTCCGATGGCATCGGTGGTCGAGTTCTGGGCCATGTGCATGCCCAAGCCCGCGCGCGACAAGGAACTCGCCTGGAGCTTCATGCGCGCGATGTCGAGCAAGCCGGTCACGACCGGCGCCGCGCGCAACGGCAATGGACCGGTTCGCATGTCGACCTACCAGAACGCCGAGTTCGCCAAGGACCAACCGCTGGCCGCGGTCGAGGCGAAGACGCTGGCCGGCGCCCGCGTGCCGCTGCCGGCATTCCCGGAGGCGGCACGTGCACAGACCACGTTCCTGGAAGAGGTGCAGTTGACGGTACTGGGACAGAAGTCGCCCAAGGAGGCGGTTGCCGCCATCGCCCAGCGCGTGGCACCGCTTGTCAAGGCATGATCCTGCTGCGGATGTGCCGCCCCATGCCGCAAGCCAGGCGGGCCACACGCCCTCGCGTGGCGATGGACGGAGCCACGACATGACGGCGGCCGTCGTCGCGGTCGACGTCGGCTCCAGCGGCGCACGCGCCGGAGTGTTCGACCTGTCGGGCCGCATGCTGGGTTACGGCGCACACAGCTTCGACGTGCACCGGCCCGCGGCCGACCATGCGGAACACGACAGTGCGCAGATCTGGCGCGCGGTCTGCGCTGCCGTGCAGGCGGCGCGCGACGCCGCCGGGGTGTCGCCGTCGCGCATTGCCGCACTGGCCTTCGACGCGACCTGCTCACTGGTCATGCTCGATGCACGCGGGGTGCCGGTCACGGTGTCCACGACGCTCGAGGACCGCTGGAACGTGCTGATGTGGGCCGATCATCGCGCCACGCACGAGGCGCAGGCCATCACGGCCAGCGGCCATCGGGTGCTCGCGCATGTCGGCGGCACC
The DNA here is from genome assembly GCA_027214345.1 of Comamonadaceae bacterium G21597-S1. GTDB lineage: Bacteria > Pseudomonadota > Gammaproteobacteria > Burkholderiales > Burkholderiaceae_C > CAISIP01. The sequence continues at coordinate 40,761 of JAPWHR010000016.1, read as the reverse complement.
ATGTCACCCGAGATGCAGCTGCCCAAACTGATGTGGTTGCGCGAGCACCTGCCACAGGCCTGGGCGCGCTACGGGCACGCGTTCGACCTGGCCGATTTCCTGACCTGGAAGGCCACTGGCACGCCTGGCGTGTCGAATTGCACCGTCACCTGCAAATGGGGATACCTCGCGCATGAAGACGGTTGGCCGGACGACCTGCTGCAGTCGATCGGCCTGGCCAGCTTGCGTCGACAGATGCAGCTGCCGGCTCGTGCATGGCCGGTCGGCGGCTGCGCCGGCCGCCTGAGCGCCGACAGCGCGGCCGAACTCGGATTGGCCGCCGGCACCGCCGTCGGTGTCGGCCTGATCGATGCCCACGCCGGCGCCCTGGGCGTGCTGGGTGGCACGGCACCGGATGCACTGGACCGGCAACTGGCGCTGATCGCAGGCACCTCCAATTGCCACATGGCCCTGTCACGCGCACCGCGCCGGGTGCCCGGCGTGTGGGGTCCGTACCTGGGCGCGGTGTTGCCCGAATGGTGGCTCAACGAAGGCGGGCAGTCCGCCACCGGCGCCGCGCTCGACCACCTGCTGGACACGCACACCGCCGCGAGCACCTTGGGCGCCGACCGCCATCACGCGATATGCGAATACATCGGGCGTCAACGGCAGGCAGACCCGCTGGGGTTCGGAAGTGGCTTGCTGGTGGTACCCGACTTCAACGGCAATCGATCGCCGCTGGCCGATGCGCGGCTGCGCGGCGTGATCCACGGACTCGACCTGGACGCGTCGTTCGATGGACTGGCGAAGCTGTACCACGCCACGGCGCTGGGCATCGCCTTCGGCACCCGGCACATCATCGACACGCTCAATGCCCAGGGTTATGCAATCGACCAGCTGAACATGACTGGCGGACATGCCCGCAGTCCGCTGCTGGTGCAGATCTATGCCGATGCAACCGGCTGCGACGTGATGCTGCCACGAGAGGGCGACGCGGTGCTGCTGGGCACGGCCATCGCGGCAACGCTGGCCGACGGCCATTTCGCAGACTTCGCGCAAGCGGGCAAGGCCATGGCGCACCAGGGCTCGCGGGTGCGACCCGCTGCCACGACGCGGCACCGTTACGACCGCGAATACGCCGCGTTCCGCCTGCTCGTCACCCAACGCGGCGCACTGATGGCGCTGCTGCACGGAACACCGGATCGAACACCATGACCATCCAGGCAGGAAACATCCCATGGCCAGCGTGAGCATTGACAAAGCGGTCAAATCCTATGGCGCCACATCGGTGCTGCGCCAGGTGTCCATCGACATTGCCGACAGCGAGTTCGTCATCCTGGTCGGGCCCTCGGGTTGCGGCAAGTCGACGCTGCTGCGCATGATCGCCGGCCTGGAAAGCCCCAGTGGCGGCACCATCCGGATCGGCGATCGTGTCGTCAACGATATTCCGCCAGCGCGCCGGGACGTCGCCATGGTGTTCCAGAACTACGCGTTGTATCCGCACATGACGGTGGCGCAGAACATGGCGTTCTCGCTCGACCTGGCCGGGGCCTCCAAGGCGGAGATCACGCGCAAGGTCGGCCACGCGGCCTCGATTCTCGGGCTCGAGTCGCTGCTCGAGCGGTACCCCCGGCACCTCTCCGGCGGGCAACGCCAGCGCGTGGCCATGGGACGCTCCATCGTGCGGGATCCGGCCGTGTTCCTGTTCGACGAGCCGCTGTCCAATCTCGATGCCCAGCTGCGCGTGCAAATGCGCAGCGAGATCAAGGAGCTCCAGCAACGCCTGGCCACCACCACCGTGTACGTCACCCATGATCAGCTCGAGGCCATGACCATGGCCGATCGCATCGTCGTGCTCAACCGGGGCGTGGTCGAGCAGTGTGGCGCGCCGCTCGATCTCTATGACCGCCCGGACAATCGCTTCGTCGCCGGATTCATCGGCTCGCCAGCCATGAACTTCCTGGCCGGCACCATCACCGAGACCGGAGCCTTTCGCACCACATCCGGCCACGAGCTGCCGTTGCCCGAATACCCGGCACTGCGGCCCGGCCATGCCGTCGAATTTGGCGTGCGTCCCGACCACCTGGTGCTGGCCGACCACGGGCTGCCGGCGACCGTCGTGGTGGTCGAACCGACCGGGTCGGAGACGCAGATCGTCGCGCGCCACGGCAAGCAGGACATTGTTTGCGTGACACGCGAACGGGTGCCGGTGCGGGCCGGACAGGCCATCCGGCTGGCGGTGGACAATAATCGGGCCCACTTGTTCGACGCCACAAGCGGCAAGCGCGTGGCCAGCGCCAAAGAGCTCGCATGAAACAACCTGTCCCGAGAACCCGCACGCGCAACGCGGCTGCATCCGCCCCCCCGGAAGGCCTGACCACGCCGCGCGGCGCGACGCGCGAGCGGATTCGCACCATTGCCGAGGACCTGTACGTGTTGCGGGGCCACGATGGGTTCAGCTTCGGTCATATTGCCGATGCCGTGGGAACCACGCGGGCCAATATCCACCACCATTTCAGAGACAAGCGCCAGCTCATGGGCGAACTGATCGACGTCTTCGTCGACGATGCGCTGGATCGCATCGCGTCGAACTGGACGCGGCCCGGCGCCCGTTTTGCGGACCGTCTGGCGGCCCAGCTCGATGACCTGCACCGCTTCTACACCCGCTTCAATCCGCAACCCGGCGACCGGAACGTCTGGAGTCCGTTGTCGCGCTTGCGGCTCGACCTTCCGACGCTGGGTGAACTGGCAAGCGATGCACTGATGCGCGTGGACCATGCCTACGATGCCAGCCTCCGGCAGGCCGTCATCGAAGCGGTCGAGGCCGGCGAGTTGTTGCCCGATACACCCGTCGACGACGTCGCGCGACTGTTACGCGTGAGCCTGCTGTCGTGTGCGCCCATGACCCAGGACAGCGGCGACTTCAAGGAAGTGCAGAAGTTCTTCGCCACCATTGAACGCATGATCCTGGCGGCCTGGTCGAGCAAGGGCGGGCCGGCCCAGGCCACCCCTGCGCGACCCAGCCCGTCCAGGCCCCGCAAGCGCCGGGATTGACCGCTTCATTCCGGCACCAAGGCGCCATCGGCCACGTATTGTTCGTAGTCTGCCCGCGGCATGGCCGTGGAACAGTGCACCTTGTCCTCGTACCAGGTCAAGGTGACGTCGAGGTCCTCGATCTCGATCTCGCAGGACCCGTGCGGAATTTCCATGAGGACACCGTCGCCCTCGCGATAAACCACCTTGCCCTTCACCTGTCCATTCAGTCGTGCCATGGTGTCCTCCTTGGTTTGCGCACGGCATTGCGCCATGCACAAACCTAACATCATTTTGGCCCGACGGGGTCCGGCGCAACCCCAAATCCCCCTTCATCGGCACGGAAGCGGGTTATGCCCTTGCAGACGCCGCGCTTGCCGGAACATGGATGGTGTCAGGGCTTGTGCGATGCCAGGTAGTCGCGCACGGCGGTAACGTGAGCGCCTACCTCGTCCACCGCCTTCTGCAGCTGGTCTTCCGTGCATTGCAGTGTTTCGCACCAATACTGGCGCTCGAACTGATCGAGCAGGTCGACTCGTCCAGGATCGAGTGGCTTGTAGCCGGATGGGTTTTCTTCCATGGTAGCTCCTCGTTCTGGAATGCGACCAATCGCAGGCGCAATGCAATTGCCGCCGGGCACCACGCGGAGTTGACAGCCTGCCTGCCATGAAGCGCGGTCGATACAGGCCGCAGCAAACCTCGTTTGCGCGCCACGCCTGACCTGCCGAATTCATCGTAGTCGCGTTATGGCTTTCTGTCTTGCGCTGCATCAAGCCACGGGACATGCTGCCGACGCATGCACGAATGGCGGACTCCCGCAGCCACGCGCACGGACACCGTCAATCCGGCACCCGGGTGACGCGATGGTCGCCACTGCGGGAAGTGCGGTGGCGACCATCAGGGACCTGGGCCCACCGACGGCGGCGGAAAGGGTTGATTCAGTCGGCGCCCAGCGCCGCCAACACCTGCGCGTGGCGCGGTGGCTGGCATCCGGCACGGGTGCAATTGATCGCTGCGGCCTGCATGGCACCGGCCAGCGTGGCGCCAACGCGCTGCGCAGCGCCGTCGGGATGCAGGGCCCAGTCGCCGACGCAGTTGCCCCAGAAGGTGTCGCCAGCGCCCACCGCATCAATGACATCGACGATCGGCACACCCATGTCGGCACAGGCGCCATCAACCTCGAGCCATGCGCCGCCTGCGCCGAAGGTCATCGCGACGCGCCGGGCCCCCAACGCACGGAAACGTTCGGCCATCCGCGGCGCATTGGCGCGATCCGGCCCCGGCATACCCAGGATCTGGAGGTCTTCGTCGCTGGCCTTGATCCAGTGCGCAAGCGCCGCGATTTCCCAGACACCGGCCACGTACAACGGCAGGTCGGCCGCCAGCTTGGGGCGCATGTTGACGTCGACGCTGATGGTCCAGCCGAGTTCGCGCGCACCGCGCAACACGGCGGCCACCTTGCGGTCTTCCGGCGGCACCAGCAGCAGCGAACCGGTATGCAGGATACAGGGCACCTGGCGCGACAGCAGTTCCAGCATCGACTCGACCTGGTAGTCGCGGTCCGCAATGCCCTCGCGGTAGAAGCCGTAGCTGGGTTGCCCCTGGTCGATCTGCACCACGGCCAGCGAGGTTGGCAGACGGCTGGACGGCGACACGACATGCACTCCGTCTTCCGCCAGTTGTGCACGCATCCGGTCGCCGAAACGGTCGATCGACAAGGGGTTGAGGTAGGCCACTTCCGCCCCCCGCAAGGCGGCGGCGCGCGCCATGTTGAACGGGCTGCCGCCCATCAACGGGCGCAGGTCGCCGCCGGGCTGCGCCACGCAGTCCATCAGTGCCTCGCCCAGGACCCAGATCGGGGTGGCCATGGTCACCGGCTCCCGCCCCCTTATTTGCGCAGCAGCCGCTGGCGCCGGATGACGTCGATCCAGACCGCGACAATGACGACCGCACCGATCGCCATCATCTGGCGGAACTGCGAGATCTCGAGCAGGTTCATGCCATTGCGGATCATCGTGATCAGAACCGCCCCCAGCAGGCTGCCCCAGATGCTGCCACGGCCGCCGAACAAGGAGGTTCCGCCGAGGATGACCGCCGCAATCGCATCGAGCTCGAACATCTGCGCCATCTTGCCGCTCGACGAGTCCATGCGCGCCATCAGCACGATCGCGCCCAATGCACAACTCAGGCCGGAGATGACATACACCGACAACTTGTACCAACGGATGTTGATGCCGACCTGGCGCGCACCCATCTCGTTGGAACCCATGGCATAGACATATCGACCCAGCTTGGTGCTCGACAACACGAATGCCATGACGACGAAATAGACTCCGGCAATCAAGATGGGCATCGGTATACCCAGCAATTCACCATAGCCCAGGAATGGCAATGGATCCGGCAGTCCCGATGCGTCGAATCCGCCGGTGGCCTCGAACGCCATGCCGCGCCACAGCGTCAGGCCGCCGAGCGTGACGATGAAGGACGGAATGCCGACGAAGGCGACCAGGTAGCCATTGAACAGGCCCACGGCCGCTCCAATGGCCAGCGCCACCGCAATCGCGACATAGGGGTCGATGCCGATCTTGATCATCAGGTGCCCGGCGATCGCACCGGCCAGTGCGGTCATCGCCCCCACGGCCAGGTCGACACCGCCGGTCAATATGACGAAAGTCTGGCCACCTGCCAGCAGTGCGATCACCGAAGCCTGGACAAGGATGTTCGACAGATTGCCAGTGCTCAGGAAGTAGGGCGACGCGACGCTCAGGAGCAGTCCCAGGACCAGCACGGCCACCAACGCGCCGTACCACTCTTGCCGGGTAAGGGATTTCATGTGGATCTCCGATGAGAGGAGTGGCCGCGCGGATCCGGATTGTCTGGCAACGGTTCGCGCGGCATGGACGGGAAGGCGCCGCTGATGCGGCGCCGAGGGCTTATTTGGCGCGCATGAACTGGGCCACGCCCGAGTCCTTGGCGAACGTGTCGACGTTGGAGGGCAAGACCAGGAACGAACCGGTGTCGATGCGAGCGTCGACCTTCTTGCCCTGGGCTGCAGCGATCGCCGTTTCCACGCCGATCTGGCCGATCTTGGCGAGCATCTGGGCCGCGTTGGCCTGCTGCCAGCCCTGCTTCATCATGTCCAGGCCACCAGGCGAGCCATCGAATCCGGCGATCTTGATCGAGCCCTTTCGCTTGCCCGAAGACAGCATGGCGGCCTTGGCGCCCAGCGCGCCACCGTCCCAGGCGCAGGCGATGACCTTGGCGCCCGGGTTGGCGCGCAATGCGGTTTCGACCCCGTTTTGGGCCTGGGTCTGGTCCCAGCTGGTCGGCACTTCGACGACCTTGACGTTCTTGCGCTTGGCGTTCAGGCCGTCCATGAAGCCCTTCCTGCGCTCCTGTCCGGTGGACTGGCCCTGGTCGCCGGTGACATAGATCACCGTGTCTCCATCCTTGACCTGGCTCGCAACCCAGTCGCCCTGGACCATCGCGGCCTTGATGTTGTCGGTGGCCACGTACGAGGTGATGTCGGCGCCGCTGATGCCGGTGTCGACCGCCACCACCTTGATACCGGCTGCCAGCGCCTTGTTGATGGCCGGGGCGATGCCCGCACTGTCGACCGGCGCGATCGCGATCGCGTCAACCTTGCGCGTGATCATGTCCTCGACGATCGCCAGCTGCTTGGACAACTCGCCCTGCTCCGCGGCGAGCTGGATGAACGTGATGCCTTTCTTCTCGCCGGCCTTCTTGGCGCCGCCGTTGATCAGCGTCCAGCCTTCGTTGGTGTTGCCGTTCGTGATGTAGGCCACCGTGGTTTCGGCCATGGCGGCAGTCATCAGGCCGGCGGTCGCCAGGGCAATGGCCATGCGGCCGATGGTGCGTGTCAGGTTCATGCAGTTGTCTCCGGTTAGGCGATGGATAGGTATCGATGCGGCAACGCAGAGGTCTGCTGCCAGCCGCTGGAGCGAATTAAACCAGAAAAGCCTGATTAAATAAACCTAGTAGTTTTACTAATATGGATTTCTGCCGAAGCCTGTCATGCTCGGCCTCACGTCAACCAGCGAGTCCACCATGTCCATCACCCAACCTGTTCTCGATATCTGCGGCCTGACCAAGCACTACGGCGGCGTCAAAGCCCTCACCGACGCCAGTTTCCGGCTCATGCCCGGTGAACACGCCGCCATCGTCGGCGACAACGGCGCCGGCAAGAGCACCTTCGTGCGCCTGATCACGGGCGTCGAACAACCCAATTCCGGCGACGTCCGGCTTGCCGGCCAGCCGGTCAGCTTCGATTCACCACTCGATGCCCGTGAACAAGGCATCGAGACCGTCTACCAGACACTGGCTCTGGCCGAGGACCTCGATGTGCCGGCCAACATCTTCCTGGGTCGGGAACTGACACGGTTGAACCTGGGCCCCTTGTCCGTGCTGAACCACAAGGCCATGCGCGAGCAGTCCGCGACGATGCTCGAGACGACCGGCGTCAAGATCCAGGACATGTCGGAGACACTGCGCGGCATGTCCGGCGGACAACGCCAGTGCGTGGCGATCGCACGCGCGGCCGGTTTCGCGAAGAACCTGATCATCCTGGACGAGCCGACCGCCGCGCTGGGCGTGGCCGAGACCGCCCGGGTCGAGCAGATCATCCGCGGCCTCAAGGAACGCGGCATACCGCTGATCATCATCAGCCACAACCTGCGCCAGGTGTTCGATCTGGTCGACCGGATCTGGGTCTTCCGCCAGGGCCGCATCATCTGCAACCGCCTCAAGACCCAGACCAACCCGGAAGAGATCGTCGGCCTGATCACCGGCGCCATCGACCCGGCCGGCCTGCCCGCCGAGGAGGCCGTGGCATGCTGAAAGGCATCGATCCGCTGCTGACCCCCGAACTGCTGATGCATCTGTCGGCAATGGGGCATGGCGAATGGGTCGCGTTGGTCGACGCCAACTTCACCGCCGACCTCCTGGCAAAAGGCAAGGTGCTGATCCGGCTGCCAGGCAACAGCCTGGAACGGGTCAGCCGCGCCGTGTTATCGGTGATGCCGCTGGCCGAAGATGTATCCTGCCCGGCCGCGTTCATGCATGCCTGCGGGCAGCCCGAAGGCCATCGCACCCACGCACAGCAGAACACCTTGTCCGTGCTGAAGGACCACGGCCTGGCTGCCGACCGCGTCGAAGCGGTCGAGCGATTCGCGTTTTATGACAAGATCCGCCTTGCCAGCGTTCTGGTGCAATCCGGGGAGTCCACCGCCTACGGCAATGCCATGTTCTGCAAGGGCGTGATCCTGAACTGATGTCCCCAACCACCGTGACCACGTCCCTCGCCTTCGCCCGTGACCCGCGCCAGATGCGCGGATCGAACCACCGCGGCATGCGCCAGTTCAACGAGCGCATCGTCTTGCAGGCGATCCGCCATGCCGGTGCGATCGCCAAGGCCGACCTGGCGCGCCTGACCCGGCTGTCGACGCAGACGGTGTCGATCATCGTGGACCGCCTGCTCGACGACGGACTGCTGCTCCGCCAGCCCCGCGTCCGCGGCAGGATCGGCCAGCCGTCGATTCCGCTGGCACTCAATCCGGACGGCGTCTTCAGCCTGGGCCTGCAGGTCGGGCGGCGCAACCTCGAGGTCATGGTGACCGATTTCGTCGGACAGCCGCGGCATCGGCTGCAATTCCGGTATCCGTATCCCGACCCCGACGTCGTGCTGGCCAACATCGCCTCCGGCCTGGCACAGATGCAGCAGGCCCTGGGCAGCGACTGGGACCGCACCGTGGGCATCGGCCTGACTGCGCCGCTGTCGATGCACAAGTGGTCGGAACTCTTCACCGGCCCGGCCGGCGACGCACTCCAACGCTGGGCCGACATCGACCTGGTGGCTCAGGTGCAGGCGATGACCGAGTTGCCGGTGCAGTTCGCCAAAGACACCATGGCCGCCTGCATGGCGGAGATGCTGCAGGGCCAGGGTCTGAGCATCGAGAGTTACCTGTATGTCTTCGTCGGCACTTTTGTCGGCGGCGGACTCGTGCTGGGCGGGCACATCATGGCCGGCCAGCATGGCAATGCCGGCGCCATCGGCTCCATGCCGATGGCGATCGCCCAGGGCGCCGGCAAGCCGGCCCAGTTGCTGCGCATGGCATCGGGCCACCAACTGGAACAGGCTCTCGAGACGGCGGGTCACGACCCGCAGTTGGCGCAGGAAGACGCCATCATGGACGCCACGTATGCATCGATCACCCTCCCCTGGCTGGAGCAGGCCAGCCGGGCACTGGCCATGACCATCGTCAGTGCCAGTGCGCTGGTCGACCTGGACGCGACAGTCATCGACGGCTCCCTGTCGCCGGCGCTGGTGCGGGAACTGATCGAACGCACCCGTGGGCGCATCGACCACTACGACCTGGAAGGGCTGGATGCGCCGTCCATCGTCGCGGGTCGGGTCGGCGCCCACGCCCGGGCGCTCGGCGGTTCCCTGCTGCCACTGCACACCCAGTTCTTCCCCGTGAAGGACATCTTCTTGAAACAGGACCTGGAGTGAAGATCTACCTTGACTCGGCGCGCGCCGACAGCTGGGCCTTGCCCGACGGATGCCCATCGATTGCCGGCGTCACGACCAACCCCAGCCTGGTGCACCAGGCCGGCTTGCCGGTCACGTTGCAGACCTATGAACGCCTGGTGCAGGCCGTCGCCGACCGCGGCATCGCCGAACTGATGCTGCAGTTGCCGACGGCCGATGCCGACGAAGGCCTGCGCTGGCAGGCCCGGCTGCATGCGCTGGCGCAGCAGCGCCAGGTCACGCTGACGATCAAGCTGCCCTGCCGCCCCGACTGGTTGCCCGCCATCGGCGCGATGCGCCACGCCGGACAGCCCGTGCTGCTGACCGGCCTGTCGAATCCGGTGCAATTGTTGTGGGCGCGCAGCCTGCAGGCGAGTTACGTGGCACCGTATGTCGGCCGGCTCGCCTCCGACGGCCGCGATGTCTGGTCGCTGATGCAGGCCTGCGTCGCGGTACAGGACCGCGGCGGCCCGGCGCTGCTGGCCGCCAGCATCAAGTCGCCCGACGTGCTGGCGCAGTTGATCGCCTGCGGCGCTGGCGCCGTGACCTTGCCTCCCGAGAGCCTGGTGGCATGGTCCGGCGATACGCTGACCGACAAGGCGATTGCGCAATTCGCGCACGACACGGCGCAAAGCCTGCGCACTCCGGACCACTGAACCGGCGACACGGGCCGGCCGCGGATGCTCAGTCGTTGTCGGTCGACTGCGGCGCCGCCGCGCCGTTGCGATGGGCCTCGTGGCGCTCGACGCGGGTCGCCAACGCACGCTTGAGTTTGCCCAACGCCCCGTCGATCGCCTGATGGGCCGTCGCCGCATGGTCCTTCACGACAACCGGATCCAGATGCGCCAGCCGCGCCTCCAGCGTGCACTGGATTTCGTCCGAATGCGAGCTGGCCTGGGCGTTGGCGTCGACGATATGCGCCTCGACACGGGTCACATGATCGCGAAAACGCTCCAGGGCTTCTCGCACGACTGTGTCCAGGTGCGCCGCCATGGCTTGGCGGCCGTCGACATGGGTATCGGTATTGAGCAGGACTTGCATGGGGCTTCGTGTCTCCTGGTTGCCGGCGGGCTGCGGGCCTTGCCGGACGTTGATGCCGCACGCCCGATCGCGTGTCGACGGTTCAGCACAGTGTAGACCCGTCGCAACGGCCATGCCGTCCACCTGCGTGCTCCTGCATCAGGTCGCGTTTCCTGCCGGGGCTGCCGCGGGCCCTGCGGCATCAGCGCTTGTACCGCGCCGCCATCAGGCTCGGCCAGGCCGTGACCCCGATCGCCAGCAGGATCACGCCGCCGCCCCAGAAGACCGAGGTGGCAGGCACTTCGCGGTGCACCAGCCAGACCCACAGCGGATTGAGCACGGTATCGGCCATCGTGATCAGCACCATCTGCACCGCGGGCACATGTTTGGCCCCACGCATGTACAGCACCATCGGCACGGCCAGCTGGATCACGCCCATGAACAGCAGCACGACCAGCGCGCCGAGTGCCAGCGGCTCCAGGCCGACCGTGAAACGCACCATCAGGTACACGCCCAGGCCGCCGAGGATCATCGCCGGCTCCATGCGCAAGGCGCTGTAGCGTCGCAAGGCCACGCTCTGGCCGGCGAAACACAAGGCATAGGCCAGCGACACCGCGATGCCGCCCAGGCTGCCGACCGTGGCCGCCGAGGCTTCGCCGACGGCGATCAGCACCACGCCGACGATGGCCATGACGACCGCGATGTAGAACACCACCGGCGTGCGTTCGCCCAGCCACAGGCGCGCCATCAGCGCGGCGAAGATGCCCGAGGTCGCGCCAATGCAGGAAGCCGCCGCGACGCTCGAGAGCTGCAGCGCCAGGATGTACATCGACGAGCCGAGCGCGAAAAAACCGCCCGAGATCAGGAGCGCCCGGGGGTCGGACTGCAGGAACAGCCGGATCGCGCCGAGCCGGTATTCCCAGGCCATCCACAGCAGCAGCGCCACACCCATGCCCAGGCCGCGCGTCGCGTTGAAGGTCCAGGGATCAACCTGCGGCAACCAGCGCGCGAAGACGCCGCTCAGGCTCCAGAAGAAGGTGGCACCGGCCACCAGCAGCAGGCCGCGCGAGGCGTCGTCACGCATGGCGTCACGTCGTGTGTGATGGGGAATCGGATGCGGGCTGCTTATTCGGGGACGGGACCGGCGCCGCGCCGGCCCCGGCCGCGACGCAGGTTGGCGCCGGCGGCCGCTCCAGCCAACCGGTCCTGGGCACCACCCCACTGCGCCCGCGCGCCGGTGGAGACTTCGCCCAGTGCCTCGACGATGTGCGCGAGTTCGGGCGCGGCGCCCGAGGGCACGTGCGCGTCAAGCGCATCGCGCATCGCGCGCAGGTGCGCCGGCGAGGTTCCGCAGCAGCCACCAATGATGCGCGCGCCGGCGTCCAGTGCCATGCGGGCGTACACGGCCATCAGTTCGGGTGTGCCGTTGTAGTGAATGGCGCCGTCGACATATTGCGGAATGCCGCAGTTGCCCTTGGCCACCAGCACCACGTCCGGGCCGGCCGCCTGCGCCAGGTTGCGGATGCAGGCCACGACCTCGGCGGCGCCGACGCCGCAGTTGGTTCCACAGGCGGCCAGCCGCGGATGCAGCGACTGCTCGAGTTGCGCGAAGTCGCTCGGCGACAGGCCCATCATGGTGCGGCCGTTGGTGTCGAAACTCAGCGTGCAGACGATGGGCAGGCCGGTGGTCGCCGCGCCGGCCACGGCAGCCTGCACCTCCTCGGCCGAGGACATGGTCTCGATCCACAACACGTCGACGCCGCCTTCGGCCAGTGCGGCCGCCTGCTCGGCAAACGCATCGCGCGCCTGCGCGAACGTCAGCGGGCCGATCGGCTCCATGATCTCGCCGGTCGGGCCCATGCTGCCGGCCACGGCGATCTCGCGCCCGCCGGCATCATCGGCCACCGCACGCGCCAGCTCGGCCGCGCGGCGGTTGATCTCGGCCACGCGGTCCTGCGCCTGGTGCAGCTTGAGCCGGTAACGCGTGCCGCCGAAGCTGTTGGTCAGGATGATGTCGGCGCCGGCGTCGACAAAACTGCGGTGCAGGTCGGAAATCTTGTGCGGCTGTTCGAAGTTCCACAACTCGGGCGCATCCCCCGAGACCAGGCCGACGTTGAACAAATTGCTGCCGGTGGCGCCATCGGCCAGCAACCAGGTTCGGCTGTGCAGCAGGCGCAGGAAACGGTTGGACGCGAGGCTGGGGGTGGCGGTCATGGTGGATGGATCCTGCGCAAGGGCGGGTGATGGTCGTCGGGGTCGGGGTCGGGGTCGGGGTCGCGCTCAGCGGATCTCGTCGGGCGTGACGATGATCCAGTTGCGGTTGGCGGTGACCGGATGCGCATGGGCGCTCTGGTGGCCGGCGTGTTCGTCCTGCAGCGCCAGGATGTGGTCGCGGTAGCTGTCCTTGCGCGCGACGAACAGGCGCAGTCCGCCGCGGTCCGGGTCCGGCCCGCGCAGGAACATCGGGCCGTCGCTGAGCGGCGTGTCGCCGGCCACGAGGATGGGTTTCTTCCACGGATGGATATAGGTGTGGATCGCCGCCTGCTTGCCTTCGTACCAGGTCAGCGGCGCCCACAACGCGGTCGTCATCTCGTCATCCTGCAGCAGCGCCGGGTCGTAGCGATGTTCGGCGATCAGCTTGCGCGCCGTGGTGACGGTGCCGGCCGCGCGGTCGCGCAGCAACACGGTCACGCCGATCACGTTCTGCGGCTTGACGTGGTAGCCGTATTGCGGGTCGGACACCAGCATGCGCACGATCTCCTCGCTGGCGGCGCTGACGATGTAGACCTCGATGCCATGCGCCGTCAGGGCCCGGAACAGCTCCTGCGTGCCGCGCTGCATGCGTGGCACGTCGATGGCCAGCTCGACCACGTCGTCGCCGACATATTGCCACGCGGGAACCGGTTCGCCCGATGCCAGCATGTCGTCCACGTGGCGCTTGATTTCGCGCAGCGTGAAGCCGGCGAAGATCTGGGTCGCCCACGGATATCCGACCTGGTCGTCGATCTCGCCCAGGCGCTGGTAATAACTGGTCAGGCTCTCGCGCCGCGTCGGCGTGTCGCGAAACGGAATCAGCTGCAGCGAGGGCGCCATGGTCTCGCGGGTCAACACGCCGCGCAGCTCCATGAAGGCCAGCAAGGCGCCGAGCAGGTCGTGGTGGTAGGTGGTGTAGTCGGCGTCGAACACCACGTAGGCGCCGGTGTGTGCATGGGCCTGGATCAGGTCCGCCAGCGGCGCGGCGGCATGGGCCGGCCAATGCGCCAGCATCGCCATCACGACGGTGCGATCCAGCCCGGCGCCAGGGGAGTCGTGTGCAGATGTCATCGGGACGTTCCGGGGATGGAGTCCGCTATGGCTTGAGCGCCGCCGCCACCGCAGCCTGCGCGTCCCCGCCGGCTATCGTCGTCACGCCGAGCAGCCAGGGGGCCACCACCGAAGGATTCTTCTGCAGGTAGGCGCGCGCGGCGGCATGCGGCCGGCCCTTTTCGAGGATGGGGACCATGACATGGCTCTGCATCTCGGCCGTGAAGCGCAGGTTGGACAACAAGGCCGCGACGTTGGGACAACGCTCCCGGTACCCACGTGCCAGCACGGTGTAGACCCGGGCCGCGCCGTCGTCCGGGCCGAACACCTCGTCGCCGCCGCTGAGGTAATGCATCTTCAGCTGCACGTTCATCGGATGCGGCTCCCAGGCCAGGAACACGATCGCCTTGCGGCTGCGGCTGGCGGCCTGCACCTGCGCCAGCATCGCCGCCTCCGACGACTCGACCAGCGTGAAGCCGCCCAGGCCGAACCGGTCGTCGCGGATCATGCGCCGGATCGGCGCGTTGGCTTCGCTGCCGGCCTCGATGCCGTGGATCCGGCCCTCGAGCGCCTTCTCGAACCGGGCGATGTCCGCGAAGCGCTTGAGCCCCTTGTCGTAGAGATGGCGCGGCACCGCCAGCGTGTAGCGGGCGCCGCGCAGGTTGGGGGCATCCAGCACCTCGACCTGTGCGTCGCGCACGAAGGGTTCGACGACCGGCACCATCGCGGGTTTCCAGTAGCCGAGGAAGGCGTCGATCTGCCGGTTCTTCATGCCGGTCATGGCGACGGGCAGCGCGGCCAGGGTGGCACTGGGCTGGTAACCCAGGGCCTCGAGCACCACCGATGCCAGGCCGTTGGCCGCGGCGATGTCACTCCAGCCCACGTCGGCGAACCGCACCGCCTTGCAGCTGGCGGGCTCTGCCGCCGCGACCGGTGTTGCGGCGAGCACGGTAGCGAGGGCAAGGACAAGCGACGGAAGGGCGCAGGACATCATGGGTTCGGTGGTCGTCGGGTTGGCAGCGAAGCAGCGCCGCGGGCCACGGCTTGCAGGCCCCTGCCCGGACAGCGGCCACGCTGGCCCGCACCATTCTAGGAGGCAGCCTGCACCCGTGCCGCTTCGCGCCGCGCACCCCGGCGGCCGCGGCCCGGTGACTCGGTGTTGACCGGCTGGCGCTCGGGCAAGGTCACCGCCTCGCGCAACCGCTCGTAGGGCGCGGTCAGGTGCGGGATGGCCATCGCCTCGACGAAGAACTCCTGGAACCGGGGCTCCACCGCAGTTTCGATCTTCTCGATCCGGCGCACCAGCGACTCGATCGTGGGCCGCGCACGTTGGTCGAGCAGCGCGATGCGCGCGCCGGTGCCCGCGGCGTTGCCGGCCGAACTGACCTGCTCGAGCGCACAGTCCGGGATCATGCCCAGCACCATGGCGTACTTGACGTCGATATGGCTGCCGAAGGCGCCGGCGAGCCGGATCTTGTCGACTTTGTCGATGCCCATGCGTTCCATCAGCAGCCGCACGCCGGCATACAGCGCGGCCTTGCCGAGCTGGATGGCGCGCACGTCGTTCTGCGTCACCCGGATCGCGCTGCCGCCCTCGGGCGCCGGCCACAACTCGTAGGCGAAGGTGCGTCCGTCACTCTGGATACGCGCGCACCGCGCCGCCAGTTCACCATTGATGACGCCGTCGTGGCGGATCACGCCGGCCAGGTACAACTCGGCCAGCACCTCGATGATGCCCGAGCCGCAGATGCCGGTCACGCCCGTGGCGCCGATGGCCTCGACGAACCCCGGGTCGTCGGACCACAACTCGCATCCGATGACCTTGAACCGCGGCTCCAGCGTGCTCGCATCGATGCGCACCCGCTCGATCGCGCCAGGCGCGGCGCGCTGGCCGCAGCTGATCTGCGCGCCTTCGAAGGCCGGTCCGGTCGGGCTGGAGCAGGCCAGCAGCCGCTTGCGGTTGCCCAGCACGATCTCGGCGTTGGTACCCACGTCCACCAGCAGCGTGATCTCGTCGGACAGGTCGGGGCGCTCGGCCAGCACGACACCGGCGGTGTCGGCGCCCACGTGGCCGGCGATACACGGCAATACATAGATGCGTGCGTTGCGGTGGATGGCGAAGTCGATCTCGACCGCCCAGATCGTGATCGCGTGGTCGCTGGCCAGCGCGAACGGCGCACCACCGAGTTCAATCGGCGAGATGCCCAGCAGCAGGTGGTGCATGATGGGATTGCCGACAAACGTGGCCTCGAGGATGTCGGTCGGGTCAATGCCGACCTGGAAGGCGACGTCGGCCGCGAGCTGGTTGATCGCCACCCGCACCGCCTGCGTCATCTCCTTCTCGCCGCCCGGGTTCATCATCAGGTACGAGACCCGGCTCATCAGGTCCTCGCCGAAGCGGATCTGCGGGTTCATGATGCCCGATGCCGCCACCACCTCGCCGGTGGACAGGTTGCACAGGTGGGCGGCGATGGTGGTCGAACCGACGTCGATCGCGATGCCGTAGGTGTGTTCGCGGAAGCCCGGCCAGACCGCGATGATCTGGTTGCCGCCGTGCACCGCAACCGTGACCTTCCAGTCGCCCTCGCGCAGCGCCTGCTGCAGCCGGTGCAGCACCAGCACGTCGCACTTGAGGTCGGTCAGCCGCCATTCGAATTCGAGCGCGTCCTCGAGCCGGCGCAGGTCGCCGGACGGATCGTGCATGTCGGGTTGCTGCACCTCGACGAAATGCAGGCGCACCACCGGGTTGAGCTGGATGTCGTGGGCCTCGGCCTCCTTGCGCACGACCTGGCGATGCAGCTGGCTGGCCGACGGCACGTCGATGACCACGTCACCCAGCACCTGGGTCGAGCACGACAGCCGCATGCCCTCGTCCATCGGCTGGGTGCTGCAATATTCCTGCTCCACCGCACTGAATTCGGACAGGTTCTCCGGCCGCGAGCGCACGCCATGCTTGGCGAACTCGCCCACCGCCTGCGTGACCTGGCAGCGCCCGCAGATGCCGCGCCCGCCGCAGACCGAGTCGATGTCCACCCCCAGCGAGCGGGCCGCCTGCAACACCATGGTGCCGACCGGAAACCGGCCCCTGCGACCGGAAGGCGTGAAAACGACCAGCGGGTCCTTCGTACTCACAACATCATCCTCTCACGATGGCGGCCATCCGGCTCGATACGCCTCGCATCAACAACTTGCCGACCACGCACATCACCCACCGCCGAGCACCCGCTCAGGCGCGCCGGCGTCTCCCCGCCTCGCGACGACCGCGGCCCATTTCTCCGTCGGCGCCTATCGTCGGGGCCTCGCGGAACTTGCGGATCCAGCGCATGCAGTCGGGGTCGTGGCCCATCATCACGTCGGCCGACATGATGGCCTTGACCACCTCGGCGTGCAGCGGGTTGGTGATGGCCGAGGTCATGCCGGCGGCGATCGCCATGGTCAGGAAGCCGGCATTGATGCCGTTGCGTTCGGGCAGGCCGAAACTCACGTTCGACGCGCCACAGGTGGTGTTGACCTTGAGTTCGGTGCGCAGCCGATGCACCAGCGCCATCACCTGTACGCCGGCCTGGTTGATCGCGCCGATCGGCATCACCAGCGGGTCGACGACGATGTCGCTGGCCGGGATGCCATGGTCGGCGGCGCGCTCGACGATCTTCTTGGCCACGGCAAATCGCACGTCCGGGTCCTGCGAGATGCCGGTCTCGTCGTTCGAGATCGCCACCACGGCGGCGCCATACTTGGCCACCAGCGGCAACACCGTCTCGAGCCGGTCTTCCTCGCCGGTGACCGAGTTCACCAGCGGCTTGCCCTTGTACACCGCCAGCCCCGCCTCCAGCGCGGCGACGATGGACGAGTCGATCGACAGCGGCACGTCGGTGACCGACTGCACGAGTTCGATCGCCTTGGCCAGCAGCGCCGGCTCGTCGGCCAGCGGAATGCCGGCGTTGACGTCGAGCATGTGCGCGCCGGCCTCGACCTGCGCCAATGCGTCCGAGATCACGCGGCTGTAGTCGCCGGCCAGCATCTCGGCGGCCAGGATCTTGCGCCCGGTCGGGTTGATGCGCTCGCCGATGATGACGAACGGCCGGTCGAAGCCGATCACGACCTCCCGGGTGGCGGAACTGATAACGGTATCGGTCACTATGCTGCTTCCTTGTTGGGTTCGATGGGAACGGGTTGGAGGTCGGGCCTGGGGCGCCAGGGTTCGCGGCCGGCCAGCACGCCGGACTTCTGGATGATCTCGGCCACAGTCTCTTCCTGCCGGTAGGCCATGACGTGGACGCCGGCAACGCCCTTGATCTCGCGGATCTCGTTGATGATGTCGATGCAGATCTGGCGCCCCTCGAGTGCCTGTTTCTCGGCGCCGGACATGCGCCGGATGATGGCGTCCGGGATATGCACGCCCGGCACGTTGGCGCGCATCCACTCGGCCGCCTTGGCGCTGCGCAGCGGGCCAACGCCCACCAGGATGAACACCTTGTCGAGCAGCCCGAGGTCCTCGACCTGCTGCATGTAGGCGCGCAACCGCGGTACGTCGTAACAATATTGGGTCTGCACGAACTGGGCCCCGGCGGCAACTTTCTTGGCCAGGCGGTCGGCGCGCCATTCGAACGGCAACCCGAACGGATTGGCCGCGGCGCCCAGGAACACCCGCGGCGCATAGGTGATCTTGCGCCCGCTCTGGAAACGGTGGTTCTCGCGCATGTCGCGCGCCATCTCCAGCAGCGACATGCAATCGAGGTCGAACACCGGCTTGGCCTGCGGATGGTCGCCGGACTGCACGCCGTCGCCGGTCAGGCACAACATGTTGCACACCCCCATCGCGGCGCCGCCGAGGATGTCGCCCTGGATCGCGATCCGGTTCTTGTCGCGACAGGAAATCTGCATGACGATGGCGTATCCCTTGCGCGCCAGCAGCGAACACACGGCGACACTGGACATGTGGCAGTTGGCGCCGCTGCCGTCGGTGGCGTTGATCGCGTCGACATACCCGTCGAAGATGCGGGCGCGCCGGAACACGTCTTCCGGATCGGCCGAGTCCGGCGGATCGAGTTCGGTCGTGACCGCGAATGCGCCACGGCGCAGCACACGTTCGAGCCGACCGGGCGAGCTGTGGCCCGGCAGGATGGGCATCGGATAACCAGGGACCGGTTCGTCTTCGAATTTCACAGCTGCTCCAGCGCCGCCTCGACGGCCGTGCCTTTTTCGCGTGCCACCTTGAGCCAGGACGAGCGGCCTTCGAGCCGGCGGTCGACCGCGATCTGCACGACCCGGATCGCCTTGTCGCCACCGACCATGCGCTCGCTGCCCTCGAAGGCCTCGACCCAGACGCAGCGCATCTCCGGCTTGACCTCGCAGTTGCCATTGGCGCGCACCCCGCCGCAGGGGCCGTTGCGCAGGTTCTTGGGGCAATTCATCGAACACGACATGCCAGTAGAGCTCAGCGCACACTGACCACACATCTGGCAGTCGAACAGGAATCCCTTGGTCACGCGCTCGACCGCGGCGACCGGCTTTTCGAGCCGCTCGTAACCGATGCGTTTCCACAGCGGATGCAGCGTGACCAGCACCCATTCGAAGGCGTTGTAGAAACTCTGCAGGCCGCGTGCGTGGCGCACCGACCAACGGCGCACGGCGTACATCAGGCGCCTCCGCCCGGTTCGGCCGGCGGCGTCGCCACGGCGGCCGCGACAGGCAGCGTCTCGTCGACGCCGTGCGCGCGGATGATGCGCAACAGGTCGGCATCGGAATACCGGGCCTCGATCCGGTCCGCCTCGGCCTGCGCCTCGGCTTGCAGGTTGTCGCCACAGCGACGCGGCTCGCTGCGTTTCCAGTCGGCCAGGTAGGCCTCGGAGCCCGCCTTGCCGGCCCGCATCGCGGCGCGGTCCACCGCTTCCTGGAAACGATGCGACAACTGCACCTTGGCGGTCTCGCGCCCGGACTTGACCAGCACCTGGGCTGGCACGTCGCGCCAGGAAATCACGATCAGTTTTGCCAAAACACCACTCCTTCGCTGGCAGCCTGCAGGCTGCCTTGCAGGTCGCCATAACCGGTGACCCGGCATTCGTATTCCAGGCCCAGCCGCTCGGCGGCACGCCGCCCGGCCTCCTCCATGCCCGGCTGCTCGAGCTGGGCCAGATAGACCAGGCGCGTGTAGTTGCCGAAATACAGGGGCATCAGCTCCGGATGCCGGTCGATGCCCAGCCCGCGCAGGATCAGACGATCGAAATGCCGGAGCAGGAAATCGGTCAGGTAGAAGGTTCCCGGCTCGGCATCGGACAAGGCCGCAAAGGCCTGGCTGCCGGCGAAGAACTCGTAACAATGGGCGCCGGGGATACGCTCGATACCCTCGTGCTCGAGCACCGCATCGAGCTTGCCGCCGGTGCCGCAGTCGGCATAGGCCACGAACATGGACGCGAACTTGCCGCGGTTGGCGGCAATCTTGCCCTGCACCGCGGCAGCGATCTTCTCCGGCCGGTTGTGCAACTCCGCCGGCAGGCACTGGACGGCCATGTGCGGCCACTCGTTGATGCGGCGCAGGGCGACGATCTCGTGGGCCAGCGCACCACACGCGATGACCAGAATGGCGGGGCGATCGCCCATGATCTGGTCCTGGCCGGTTGCGCTGTTCCGGTGGCCTGGATCAGGCCGTCGCGGCGCGCCGGGCGGCGATCAGCGACTTGGCGGTCTCGACCGCGATGCCGGCGTCGCGGCAATAGGCGTCGGCGCCCACCGCCTTGCCGAACTCCTCGTTCAGCGGCGCGCCGCCGACCAGCACGATGTAGTCGTCGCGCAGGCCTTTTTCCTTGAGGGTGTCGATCACCACCTTCATATAGGGCATGGTGGTGGTCAGCAGCGCGGACAGGCCGAGGATGTCGGGCTTGTGCTGCTCGAGCGCCTCGATATATTTCTCGACCGGGTTGTTGATGCCCAGGTCGATGACCTCGAAGCCGGCACCTTCCATCATCATGCCGACCAGGTTCTTGCCGATGTCGTGGATGTCGCCCTTGACGGTGCCGATGACCATCTTGCCGATCGGCTCGACGCCGGTCTCGGCCAGCAGCGGACGCAGGATTTCCATGCCGCCCTTCATCGCGTTGGCGGCCAGCAGCACCTCGGGCACGAACAGGATGCCGTCGCGGAAATCGACCCCGACGATGCGCATGCCTTCGACCAGCGCGTCGTTGAGCACCCGGTCCGCGGACCAGCCGCGCGACAACAGGATGTTGGTGGCTTCCATGACCTCGTCGCGCAGACCGTTGTACAGGTCGTCGTGCACCTGTTCCGTCAGTTCCTCGTCGTTGAGCGAGCTCAGATCCAGGTCGTCGTCAAATTCTTCAGCCATGGTGAAATCCTCGGGTTTTGGAACCGCGACACGCTGTTGTCCGGCACCAGATGGTATGAGTCGGCATCTGCGTCAGCTGATTGAATCGCGACCAGCGGTTGTCGCCGCACGACATGGATCGATGGCCGCGACCGGGCCCGATTTCAGCTCGCCGACGCCGCCACGTGGTTGGCCAATCCGGCCAGCGCCTGCGACCGGCTCGCACTGCGTTCGGCACTCGGTGTATACCCGTACAACATGCGATAACACTTGGAGAAATGCGGCGGCGACTGGAAGCCGCAGGCCACCGCCACCTGCATGATGGACATTGGCGTCTGCAGCAGCAGGTCGCGCGCCCGGCGCAGGCGCATGTCCAGGTAATACTTGGTCGGCACCTGACCGACATAACGCTTGAACAGGCGCTCGATCTGGCGCCGCGACACCCCCACCAGCGCGGCGATCTCGTCCAGCGACAGGGGCTCCTCGATGTTGGCCTCCATCAGCGCGGCCGCTTCGATCAGGTTCTCGTGGAACAGGCCGACCCGGGCCTGCAGCGGGATGTGCTGGCGGTCCTGGTCGTTGCGGATGCGGTCCAGGATGAACTGCTCGGAGATCAGCGGCCCGATGTCCCGGCCCTGGTGCTGCTTGATGATGTGCAGCATCAGGTCCAGCGGCGCGATGCCGCCGGTGCAGGTATAACGGTCGCGGTCGATCGCGAACAACTGGTCGGAAAAGATCACGCGCGGGAACTCCTCGCGCAGCGCCGTCATGTTTTCCCAGTGGATGACGGCGCGGTACTTGTCGAGCAAACCCGCCTTGGCCAGCGCGTAGCCCCCGGTGCACAAGGAGCCGAGCGCAACATGGCGCTGGTCCAGCCGGCGCAACGCGGCCAGCAACGGTGCGGTGGTGGCTTTCTCCACCTGCACACCGCCCACGACAAAGACGATGTTGGCCGGCCCGGCCTGGTCCAGCGCCACCGTCGGGCTCATGGACAGGCCATTGCTCGCGGGCACGGGTTCACCGTCGAGCGTGGCCAGCGTCCATTCGTACAGTTCGCGCTTGCTGACACGGTTGGCCATGCGCAGCGCATCGATGGCGCTGGCCAGGGCCAGCATGGTGTAGTTGGGCAGCGTCAGGAAGACGAACCGGTGCCGGGGCAATTGCGGGACCGGGGACTTGCTGGTGTCGCTCATGGTGTTCCGCCAGGCACTGGCGCCAACAAAAAATCGAGGGGTAGCGCAGCAACTCCGGAACTGTCGGATTTGACTTGCAATCCGTCGTATTTTGACAGCCGGCGCTTGCTCGCCACAACAATTTTCGTCACGACGTCACACTTTGTTGCTTCGGCGACAACAGGCCGATCCGCGGCCACGGCGGCCAGCGCGCGTCAGGCCGGCAAGCCGGGCATCCGGGCCGGTTTCGGCTCCGGCTGATAATGCCCGCAAGAACCATGACCGCGCACAAGACTCCCGTACGTCGCAGCGCTGCGGCACCGAACCAGGCGGATGGCGACCCTGCCGGCTCCCGCGCGGCCATCCTGGCGGCGGCCCGGGCGGAGTTCGCCGCTCACGGGCTGACCGGCGCGCGGGTGAACACGATTGCCAGCCGCGCCGGCGTCAACAAGCAGTTGATCTACTACTACTTCGGCAACAAGGACGGTCTGTATCGGTCGGCGCTGGAGACGGTGTATGCGGAAATCCGCACCCAGGAGCGCAGCCTGAATCTGGGCCAGATGCAACCCGGGGCTGCGATGGAGTCGCTGATCGGGTTCTCGTTCGACTACCTGTCGCAGCATCCCGACTTCATCGGCCTGCTCAATCACGAGAATGCCGCGGGCGCGCGCCATGTGCGCGACTCCGACGCGATCCGCGACACCAACTCGCCGCTGATCGAGCTGATCGCCCAGACGCTGGCGCGCGGCATCAAGGCCCGTGTCTTCCGTCGCGGTGTCGATCCCGTCGAGTTCTACATCTCGGTTGCCGGCATGTCGTATTTCTTCTTCTCGAACCGACTCACCCTGTCATCCATCTTCGGCCGCGACCTGTGTGCCGACGACGCCGTGGCGGCCTACCGCCGGCACGTGGTCGCCTTCGCGATGGCCGGCCTGCGTCCCTGACGCCAGCTGCCACCGCCTGACCGCAGGCCGTTCTCAGCCGTTTTCAACCAAACGGTTGACGCTGCACCATGAAGTCCCTAGACTTGTCGACAAACCTCGACAACTGGAACAGGCATGGACCGACAAGCGTTGGATACGAACCCTCAGGCCCGGGTCCTGGATCCGGCCCATCTGCCGGATCGTCTGGATTCGGTGGACGCGCTGGAAGATTTCCTGGTCCGCCCCAGCCAGGCCCTGATCGATGACCTGGCGCAGGTCGACGGCGACATCATGATCCTGGGTGTGGCCGGCAAGATGGGGCCGACGCTGGCACGCCTGGCGCGCAACGCCGCGCCCGGCAAGCGCGTCATCGGCGTGGCCCGGTTCAGTGACCCGCAGGTCCGCACCCGGTTGCAGCAACACGGAATCGAGACCATCGCGGCCGACCTGCTCGATCGTGCCAGTGTCGAAGCGCTGCCACGTGTCCCCAACGTCATCTTCGCGGCCGGCCACAAGTTCGGTGCCACCGGCAACCAGCCGCTGACCTGGGCCATGAACACCCACGTGCCGGCCCTGGTGGCCGACACCTTGCGCGAAGCCCGCATCGTCGCCTTTTCGACCGGGAACGTCTACCCGCTGACGCCGATCGGCCAACCCGGGGCCGGTGAAGACACCGCGCTGGCGCCCATCGGCGAATATGCGCAGTCCTGCCTCGGCCGCGAGCGCATGTTCAGCTATTTCTCGTCCCGGCATGGCAACGCCGGCCGCATCTTTCGCCTGAACTATGCGATCGACCTGCGGTATGGCGTGCTGCACGACATCGCCAGCAAGGTGTTCCGCGGCGAGCCGGTGGATGTCACCATGGGTCATGTCAATGTGATCTGGCAAGGCGATGCCAATGCCCAGGTGCTGCGCTGCCTGCGCCATTGCACGACGCCGACGACGCCGATCAACTGCACCGGCCCCGAAACCCTGTCGGTACGCTGGCTGGCCGAATCACTCGCCAGCCGCCTGGGCACGCAGGCCCGCATCACCGGCCAGGAGGCCCCGACCGCCCTGTTGTCGAACACCACCCTGGCGGCCGGACTGTTCGGATACCCGGTCGTGCCACTGGCCGCGATGCTCGACTGGACGGCGCACTGGGTCGGCAGCAAGCAGCCCTCGCTGGACAAGCCCACGAAGTTCGAGGTCCGGGATGGCAAATTCTGAGCCGCGCCGGCGCGCCGGGCTGTCGCGGGCACGGCACGCATGCGTGACGGCACCGCCGGGGGGCAGACGCGGATGAAAATCGCCCGCATCGAGGTGTTCACGCTGGGCCTGGCGTTCAAGTCGGTGTTCGTGCTCGCCGGCGGAGTGGCCGGCGCGCCCGGCAGCCTGTCGCACCGGGTGCTGGTCAAGCTCACCACCGACAGCGGCGTGTGCGGCTGGGGCGAAGCCACGCCGACGCCGCGCTGGACCTACGAGACCACCGAGACCATCGTCTCGACGCTGCGCCACTACCTGGCGCCGGCGGTGATCGGCATCGAGGTCTGGAACCTCGATGCGCTGCACCGGGCCATGGGACGGGCGATCAACCCGGGCCTGTCGCCCGGTTCTCCGCTGGCCAAGTCGGCGATCGACGTGGCCGCGCACGACGCCTGGGGCCGGGCCCTGGGCAAGCCGGTGCACCAGCTGCTCGGCGGCTGCCGCCGCACCACGTTCGACCTCACCTGGATGGTGTCGGTCGCCGACCCCGGCGGCGCCGGCGACGCGGTGGCCCAGGGGCTCGAGGCCGGTTACACCGCATTCGACGTCAAGGTCGGCATGCACGGGCCGGCCGCCGACCTGGAACTGGTCCGGCGCACCCGCGCCGCCGCCCCCGATGGCGCCCTGCTGGTCGACGCCAACCGCGGCTACCGCATCGATGCCGCGATGCGCCAGGCGCGGGCCTTCGCCGATTGCGGCGTCAGCCATTTCGAACAGCCGCTGGATGGCCTGAACCTGTCGGGCTACCGGCGCCTGGTCGCCGCCAGCCCCGTGCCGATCGCACTCGACGAATCCCTGCGCGCCCTGCCCGACCTGCTCGAATACATCCGCGCCGACGCCATCGGGGTGGCGGTGGCCAAGGTGCAGCGCAATGCGGGCCTGTACCTGTCCCGGCGCCTGTGCGAGATGGCGCAATCGGCCGGGCTCGAGTTGTCGATGTCCGGCCTGACCGAGACCGACCTGGGGCTGGCCGCCGGCCTGCACCTGGCCAGCGTGTTCGATATCAACCCGCTGGCACTGAACGGCCCTCAATACATCGATTCCCCGTTCCTGCACCACCGCGTCTGGCAAGGCGGCGGCACGGTCCGCCTGCCCACCGGGCCGGGCCTGGGCGTGGATGTCGACGAAGACCATGTGCGCCGCCACGCGCTGGAGGCCTATCGTGAATAAAACCGTACGCACCATCGCCCGCAGCCTGGGCCGGCACTGGCCGGCATTCGCCATATTTGCCGGATTCATCGTGTTGTGGCAGCTGGCGGTCACGTTCCTGGGCATGCGCGAATACCTGCTGCCCAGCCCGATGTCGGTCGTGCGTGCGATGTTCGGCGACGAGATCCGCTGGGCCGGGCATATCTGGGTCACCGCGGTCGAGATCGTCGGTGCCTTCGTGCTGGCCGGTGTCGGCGGCGTCCTGCTGGGCGTGGCCATCGCATGGTCGAGCACCTGGGCCAACGCGCTCACGCCGTTCCTGGTCTTCGTCAACACCCTGCCCAAGGTGGCGATCGCGCCGCTGTTCCTGATGTGGATGGGCTACGGTATCGTGCCCAATATGCTGATCGGCGCCCTGATCGGCTTTTTCCCGGTCGTCATCAACACCTCGGTCGGACTGACCCAGATCGACCAGGACATCGTCGACCTGGGCCGGGTGTTCAATGCACCCAAGTGGAAGGTGTTCCTGAAGATCCGCGTCCCGAATGCCTATCCCTACATCCTGTCGGCGCTCAAGGTCACGGCGACGGCGGCCGTGGTCGGCGCGATCGTCGGCGAATTCGTCGCCTCGCAGGCCGGCCTGGGCTACGTGATCATCACGACCCAGAGCAGCATGAACACGCCGGTGGCGTTCGCGGCGCTGGTATGGACGTCGATTCTGGGGCTGCTGCTGTTCGGATTTGTCGCAGCCCTGTCCCGGCTGCTGGTCCCGTGGGCCGAGGACATGTGAGTGGTGGTGGTGGTCGATGGAGCAACTTTTTCCAACTGCAAAGGAGTGAACGATGCACAGCAAACTGAAACCTCTCTGGCGGACGCTGGCGGCAACCGCCCTCGCACTCTCGGCGGCAGGCGCATCCGCGCAGGCAACCGAGAAATTCACGTTCTCGCTGAACTGGTTTGCGGTGGGCGACCATGCGGCCTACTGGGTGGCCCTCGAGAAGGGCTACTACGCCAAGGCCGGCCTGGACGTGACGCTGGAGAACTCCAAGGGCTCCGGTGATTCGATCGCCAAGGTCGATACCGACCGCGCGGACGCCGGCCTGGCCGACACGGTCGCGGTGCTAGCGGCCAACGCGCGCGGCGCCCGCGTCAAGATGGTGGGCATGGTGTTCGACAAGACCCCGCTGAACTTCTTCAGCCGCAAGGACAGTCCGCTGGGCAAACCCAAGGACCTCGAAGGCAAGACCATCGGCGCGCCGGCCGGCGACGGCCAGCGCCAGGCCTGGCCGGCATTCGCCAAGCTGCACAACATCGACCAGAGCAAGGTCACCTGGGTCAACATCGAGCCGACCGCGAAGATCGCGGCACTGGCGGAAAAACGCGTCGACGTCGTGGGCGACTATACGACCGGCCTGCCGTTCTACGAGAAGGCCATGGGCGTGGGCAACGCCGTCATGATGCCGTGGGCCGATGCCGGTTTCGACCTGTACAGCATGTCGATCATCGCCGGCGAGTCGACGATGAAGAACAAGCCGAAGCAGCTGCGGGCCTTCCTCGAGGCCTCCTACATGGGTTGGCGCGACGTCATGAACGATCCCAAGGCGGCGCTGGCCATCTTCAAGAAGCGCGTACCGGAGATCGACCTGTCCATCATCGAACCCAACATGATGCTGGGATTGGAGCTGATGCGCACCAGGATGTATGCCGACAAGGGCATCGGCTGGATCGACGAGAAGAAGATGTGCACCTCCACCGACATCGTCAACACCTACATGGGATTGCCGAAGAAGGTCGACTGCAAGACGGTCTACAGCATGGACTATTTCACCAAGGTGGCAATGCCGCTGCCGGTCAAGTGATGGCAGGTCGCGCAATGCCGGGCGAGGACAGACATGGCGACGCGTGACACAGGCCCGGATGCGGCCGGCGACGCCGGCGCGCGCCGCGTCATGATCCGCGTCGACGGGGCCGGAATGATCTACCAGGCCGACAGCGGGCCGGTCGAAGCCTTGCGCGACATCACGCTGGAGATCTTCGAGGGCGAGTTCGTCGCCCTGGTCGGACCGAGCGGCTGTGGCAAGTCGACCCTGATGCGGGCCATCGCCGGCTTGCGGCCGGTGACCAGCGGCAGCATCGTGGTCGACGGCAGCCGGGTCGAAAAGCCGGTGCCCAAGGTCGGCATGGTATTCCAGGCGGCATTGCTGCTCAAGTGGCGCTCGGTGCTGGACAACGTGTTGTTGCCGGTGGAACTGTCGGACCAGAATCCGTCGCAGTTCCGGGACCGGGCGATCGAGCTGCTGCAGCTGGTCGGGCTGGGCGACTTCGTCCACAAGCGGCCGGCGGAGCTGTCCGGCGGCATGCAGCAGCGCGCTTCCTTGTGCCGTGCACTGATCATGGACCCGCCCATCCTGCTGATGGACGAACCCTTCGGCGCCCTCGACGCAATGACGCGCGACGAGATGAACATCGAGCTGCTGCGCATCTGGGGCGAGAGCAGCACCACGTCCCGGCAACGCAAGACCATCGTGTTCGTCACCCACTCGATTCCGGAGGCGGCCTTCCTGGCCGACCGGGTCGTCGTCATGTCGGCCCGCCCGGGCCGGGTGGCCAGCATCCGCACCGTGCCGATCGCGCGCCCGCGTGTCGCCGAAACCCGCGCCGACCCGGAGCTGGGCCGTCTGTCGTTCGAGATCTATTCCGAGCTGGCGGGTACCGCGGCCAAGCGCGATGCGCGCGCCGGCCCGCAGTGGTGACGGCGCGGCCGCATACGGAGTCCACGCCGATGCGCCTGGCCTTGTGCAACGAGGTGCTGGCGCCCATGGCGTTCGAAGACCAGTGCGTGTTCGCGGCGGCGCTGGGCTACGACGGCCTGGAGGTCGCACCGTACACGCTGGCCGACACACCCCAGGCCATCGACACGGCGCGACGCGCGGCCATTCGCCGCGCCGCGCGTGATGCCGGCATTGCCGTCAGCGGCCTGCACTGGCTGCTGGCCAGGCCGGACGGCCTGTCGATCACCTCGGCCGATGCCGCGGTCCGGGCGCGCACGTTGGAGCATATGCATCGGCTGATCGACCTGTGCGCCGAACTCGGGGGGTCGGTGCTGGTGCACGGCTCGCCCGCGCAGCGCCGTATCGGCGATGACGCCGATCCGGCCTCGGCACGCCAGCGCGGCATCGATGCCTGGGCCGCCGTCGCCGATCACGCGCGCGATGCCGGCGTTGTCTATTGCATCGAGGCACTCGCGCCGCCGCACGCCGACTTCGTCGTGACAATCGCCGAAG
This sequence comes from Comamonadaceae bacterium G21597-S1, assembly GCA_027214345.1. Classification (GTDB taxonomy): domain Bacteria; phylum Pseudomonadota; class Gammaproteobacteria; order Burkholderiales; family Burkholderiaceae_C; genus CAISIP01. Next base: position 11,785 of record JAPWHR010000016.1, on the reverse strand, counting down.
CGGTCGAGATCGTCCGCGCCATCGACCAGCCGGCCCTGTGCACGATGCTCGATTGCTCCGCCGTCGCACGCGGCGAGTCCGACGACGTTGCCACGCTGCTGGCGCGCTGGTTGCCCACCGGCCTGCTGGCCCATGTGCAGGTCAACGACGGAAACCTGCAAGGCCCCGGCCAGGGCGCGCAGCGTTTCGCCGATACGCTGCGCGTGCTGCAGCAACACCGGTATGCCGGCTGGGTCGCGGTCGAACCCTTCATCTACCAACCCGACGGCCCCGCCTGCGCGGCGCGCGCCATCGGTTACCTGCGCGGCCTGCTGGAGGCGCTGGTGCCGGCGCACGGCGGCTGATCATCGTCACGGGAGTCTGCATGCCATCCGCACCACGCCTCAAGGTCCTGTCGGTCGACCTGTTCGAATCGCCCTACCGCCTGCGCCTGCCATTCCGCTTCGGCGTCATCACCGTGACCGAGGGCCGCCAGGCGATCGCGCGCGTGCGCATACGCCATGCCGACGGCCGCGAGGATGTCGGTTATGCGGCCGAGGCGCTGGGCGCCAAATGGTTCGACAAGAATCCGGCCCTGAGCGACGCGCAGAACCACGACCAGCTGCGGCGCGCGCTGGAGCTCACGCGCGACGCCTATCTGGCCGCCCCGCCGCTGGCCGCATTCGCGCTGCACGCCCATCACTACCGCGACCTGCTCGCGGCCGGTGCCGCGCAAGGCCTGGACGCGCTCGTCTGCAGCTTCGGCCCGGCCTTGCTGGACCGCGCCGTGCTTGACGCCTTGTTGCGCATCGAGGGCCTGTCGTTCTGGCGCGGCATGCAGTGCAACCTGCCGGGCATCGTGGCCGACACGTTAGCGCCCGATCTGCAGGGTTTCGCGATGGACGAATTCCTGCGCAGCCTGCAAGCGTCGCAGACGATGCACGTGCGCCACACCGTGGGCCTGCTCGATCCGCTGGTGGCCGCCGACCAGGGCGCCGGCACGCGGGTCGACGACGGCCTGCCGGAAACCCTGGAAGAGGTGGTGCGTGGTTACGGTAACCGCTATTTCAAGCTCAAGGTCAGCGGCCAGCGCGATGCCGACCTCGACCGCCTGCAACGCATCGCATCGGTGCTCGACCGCAGCACCGAGCCTTATGGGGTGACGCTCGACGGCAACGAGCAGTACGACGATGCGCAGACCATCGCCGCGATGTGGCAGCAGATGCTGGACACCCCGGCGCTGCAGCGCCTGTGTGCGTCCACGCTGCTGGTGGAGCAGCCGATCCGGCGCAGTGCGGCGCTGAGCCGCACGGTGGCGCCGCTGGCCCGCTTCAAGCCGGTCATCATCGACGAGTCGGACGGCGACCTCGACGCCTTCGTGCAGGCCCGCGCGCTGGGCTACACCGGCGTGTCGAGCAAGGCCTGCAAGGGTTTCTACAAGTCGGTGCTCAACCTGGCGCGCTGCCGGCGCTGGAACGGCGGCGCAGCCGGCCCCTTCTTCATGTCGGCCGAGGACCTGACAACCCAGGCCGGCGTGTCGGTGCAGCAGGATCTCGCGCTGGTCAGCCTGCTCGGCCTGGCCCATGTCGAGCGCAATGCGCACCATTTCATCGACGGCTTCGCCGGCCGGCCCGCGGCCGAAGCGCAGGCGTACCTGCAGGCCCACCCCGACCTGTACCACCTGCACGCCGGACGCCCGCACCTGCGGATCCGCGACGGCGTATTGCAGCTGGCCTCGCTCGACTGTGCGGGCTTCGGTTCCGGCGTTGCGCCGGTGCTGGATGACACCGCCCCCATGCCCCCGGCCGACTGGCCGCCCGCCGGAAAGGCCGCGACATGACCGACTACGAGAACCACGATGCGCTGGGCCTGGCCGCACTGGTCCGGCGCGGCGAGGTCACAGCGCTGGAGTTGCTCGACGCCATGCTGGAGCGCCAGGCGCGCGACAACCCACGGCTCAATGCCGTCGTCACCCCGCTACACGACGCCGCGCGCGAACAGATAGCGGCCGGGCTGCCCGACGGGCCGTTTTGTGGCGTGCCCTTCCTGGTCAAGGAACTGGTCGCGTCGGTCAAGGGGTGCCCGACCACCTTTGCGTCGCGGCTATATGCGAACAACATGCCGGCGGCCGACAGCGAGGTGGTCGCGCGCATGCGGCGCTCGGGCCTGGTGATCGCCGGCAAGACCAATTCGCCGGAGTTCGGCCTGTCGCCCGTGACCGAGTCGCAGCTGTTCGGGCTGACGCGCAATCCGTGGCGCACCGATCTGACGCCGGGCGGCTCCAGTGGTGGTTCAGCGGCGGCGGTGGCCAGCGGCATGGTGCCCATGGCCCATGCCACCGATGGCGGCGGGTCGATCCGTATCCCGGCCTCGTGTTGCGGACTGTTCGGCCTCAAGCCGACGCGCGCGCGCTCGACGGCGGGGCCGGAAGGTGGCGAAGGACTGAACGGTCTGGCGCAGCAACACGTGGTCAGCCGCAGCGTGCGCGACAGCGCGGCCCTGCTGGACGTGATCGCCGGCCCGATGCCGGGCGACCCGTACCAGGCGGTGCCGCCCGAGCGCCCCTACCTGCAGGAGGTCGCCCGCCCGTGCGAGCGGCTGCGCATCGCGTTCGCGGACACGGCCCCGTCGGGCACGCCGCTGGACCCCAGTTGCATCGCCGCGGTTCAGGATGCGGCGCAGTTGTGCGAGTCGCTGGGCCACCATGTCGAACGCGCCTCACCCGACTACGACGCCAGCGCCTTGCTGCAGGGGTTCGAGACCGTGTTCGCCGCCAACACCATGGCCAACATCGCGCGGGTCACCGGCGGCGCGATGCCGGACCGTGCGCTGGTGGAGCCGCTGACCTATGCGCTGGCCGAACGCGGACGGGAGATTCCGGCGACCCGCTTCATCCTGAACCTGCACGGCCTGCACCGCCAGGCGCGGCAGATTGCGGGCTTCTTCGAGCGTTACGACATCTGGCTCACACCCACGCTGGCACAGACGCCACGTCCGATCGGCAGCTTCGACATCCGGCGCGACGACGTCGACGCATGGATCCGCGAACTCGGCGCGTACCTGCCGTTCACCTACCCGTTCAACATCACCGGCCAGCCTGCGGCATCGGTCCCGTTGTACTGGGATGCGGACGGCCTGCCCATCGGTTGCCAGTTCGCGGCCCGGTACGGCGAGGAGGGTCTGCTGCTGCGGCTGTGCGCACAGCTCGAACAGGCGCGGCCCTGGTTCCACCGCCGACCCCCGCCGTCGCCGACGACGGCGTGAACGCGGCCGGCCGCGCGCAGCGGCGTTAGTCGCGCTGCGCGAACACCGTCAGCACGCCGGTGTATCCGTACAGGTGATGGCGCGCGATCTCGCCGCCGGCAAAAAAACCGACCAAGGGCACGTCGCCCAGCGCACGCCGCACGATCTGCAGCTCGGCGCTGGGCCCGCCGAAATGCGGCCCTCCGCGCCCGGAACAGCTGACGTACACCGCACCGGCAATACCGCGTGCCGGATGGGCGGCTGCTTCGGCCTCCGATGCCGCCAGCGCGGTCGCGGTCTCCATCGTCAACTCCAGCGGCTCGAGTTCCTCGCGGATCTCGGCGCAGATCCGGATCAGGTCCGAACGCGCCGCCTCGCGGTTGCGCTGGCAGAACGCCAGCTGCATGCCGCTGTTGGCCTGGTCGGAGATTGCAATGCCGCGGCGCGCGGGGTCCAGGCCGATGATATGGCGCACGATCACGTCGCTGCCAAAATTGCCGCCGCGCCCCATGGCCTGGGCACCGTCACCCTCGCTCGGACGCACCAGGCCGACCAGCGTGGCGCGGATGGCGTCGAGCGCCTCCTGCGGACGGTCCAGCGATACGCCGAGTTCGCCCATCAGCACATCCAGCGCCGGTTCGCCGCCGATGGCGACCACCAGGTTCTGGTCGGCCTCGGTCACGGTCCGGAAGCCCGACACCGGCCGGCAGCCCTGGGTGACACGCGAGACCAGCGGCACGCCGGGACCGAAGGCCACGCCACTGAGGCCGCCGCTGAACACGCCGCCCGCCGCACCGTGACCGCGGATGTTGCCGTCGCCGGCGGCCGCGAACTGGACCGTACGCGTGCGGCTGGCCGACAGGCCGCCGAACAGATAGCCGGAGGTGGTGCGCGCCGCCATCTCCTGCACCAGTTCCGACACGTCGGGCGTGGCCGGATCCACGTGCACCAGCGCGGTGGCGGCGTCGAACCCTGCACCCAGCGGCGCGACGCCGGAGAACACGCGGTACTGGTCGACAGGCAGGTCGCACAACATCACCGCCATCGCCGGCTCGTCGAAATACTCGACATTGTTGGACGATACGCCGATCCCGACGGTACCGGACCAGTCGGTCACGCCCGGCAACTCGGCACTCAGGTGGTCCAGGATGTCGTTGGCCGAGGCCGCGTAGTGGTCGGTGATGTACAGCAGCGCCAGCGTGGGCGACTTCGCATACTCCGGCAGGGCCATCTGCGCGCGCAGCTGCGCCAGCACCAGGCCGGCTGCCATGGTCCAGTCCGGATGGGTCGCATGACCATGCGGGAACAAATGCATCAGGTCTTGCTCCGGCTCGTCGTCTTGCGTGTCGTCTTGCGCGCGGTCTTGCGCGCCGCAACCGCCTTCTTGCCGGCCTTGACCGCCTCCTTGGCCAGGCCGGTGCTCATGTTGCGGGTCGCGTCCACGGCCGTCTTGCGTGTGGCCTCCTGCAGGGCGCTGGCGGCGATCTGCTGGAACTGCTGGGTCAGCGAACCCCACAGCTGCAGCGGATCGATCAGGCTGCCGGTGGCCGCGGCCGGCTTGGACTTCTTGCCGCCGGTGCCGGCCGGGCTCCCGCCCCGTGGCGGCGCGTCGGCCGCGGCCTTGGCGGCCGCCGTGGCGGCACGCTCGCTGGCCATCTGCACGCCCGAGGCCACCGAGTCGGCGGCCTTGAGCTTGAACGCATTGGCGACGTCGCCGATGTTGAAGTTCATACCCTTGAGCGTGGCCAGGGTCATCTTCTGCACCTCGAGCGCCTGTATCGTCGCACCGAGCGCGCGCGAATTCTGCTCCAGCCAGAAATGCACGGCGCGCAGTTCCTCGATGCGCTTCTCGAGTTCCTCGACGTTCAGCGATGGCGAAACCCAGTTGGCCAGGTTCGGAATCTGCGGGATCGACTGGGTCGCGCCCTTGGCCAGGTTCTGCAGGAAATCGAAACCCGGCACGAACTTGCCGAATGCATTGCCGCTTGTATCGCTCATGTTGCCTCCAGGATGCATGGCCATGATCGGCCTGCTCACAGCTTAACCCAATGGCGCGGCGATAGCGATGGGCGCTGTCCCGCGGCCGGAACCGCTGGCCAGCGCCGGGCCACACGCTCAGTGCTTGTGCATCATCGCGCCGGTGGAGACCGGCAGCTGCAGTTCGACACGGCTCTCGGCGCCCTTGGCGTCCTTGAACAGCAGCGTCACCGGCACCGTGCTGCCCTTGGGCAGCGCGGCCTTGAGGTCCATCAGCATGACGTGATACCCGCCCGGCTTGAGTTCGACCGCCTTGCCGGCCGGCAAGGCGAGCCCGCCGTCGACGGCGCGCATCTTCATGACGCCGTTGTCCATCTTCATCTCATGGACTTCCGCCACGCCGGCCACGGGGCTGGCCACGCCGACCAGGCGCGTGCTCTCGCGGGCGGTGATGGTCATGAAGGCGCCGGTCGCGCTCTGGCCCTGGACCGACGTGCGGACCCAGGCGTCGCGGACCTCGACGGTCTGCGCCAACGCCGACGTGGCGATGCCGGCGAACAATGCGGCGATGGTGGCAAGTTTGTGCAATGTCATGGGGAAACTCCTGTTGATATCGAAAAATCCAAAACGGGCGGTAGCGCAATCCGCTGGCGCAATGGCTGCGGCGTGCGCCGGGATCCGCGTCAGTGCTGGTGCGCGGCCGGGCCCGACTCGATGACGTCGAGCAGGGCCGCCGGCCACTGCAAGCCCCGCGTGGCGCTACCCGACGCGGGCACCTCGACCCATCGGTTGCTGCCCTGGGCGCAGGTCTGCACGACCTTGAACCACATCGGGCCGGCAACCGGCGCCAGGCCACCGCGGAACACGAACTCGTCGTAGTGCGCGTCGGCCAGCCAATGCTCGGGTGACGTGGCGGCCCAGACGATCTCGGACACATCTTCGGTCACCTGCCGGCCATGGTTGTCATAAGGCTTGGCCAAGGCCGTCTTGTAGGTCGTCAGTTTCCAGCCCGTCTTGGGCATGGGCTTGGCACCCCGGAAGTGGGCGGGAATCTCCACCCGCATCTCGGTCGTGGGCGAATCGCCGCAACCATGGCCGACCCGCAGGGCAGCGCGATAACTGGTACCGGCCAATGCGGCGGGCTCCGCCAGCACGACATGGGAAAGGGACATCTGGGAATAACCCAGGCTCAGGCCGACGAGCGCGGCCACACGAATCACACGCATGAAAACTCCAGAAAAGCCGGGCGAACGCCCCCGCGCGTCGCGGCGCGACGGCGGGTGCTAAGACGGGTGGTTTCAGGAAATTGCGGGCGGGCCGCGTGGCGGCAGCGGCGGCGCAGTGCGTGCCGCATCGGACACGGTCGGCAACGCCGGCAGCAGGGTCGCGGCCGGCACCGGCAGCGGCACGGTCAGCGCGAGTCGTTGCGGCGGTGCGCCGGCCAGCACACACAGCGGGCAATCCTGCAGGCCGTTCGTGACCCGCGGGGCACCGCCGTCGTCGACACCAACCAGCTTGAAGCCGCCCGCCGCCGTGCACACCAGCTGCTGGTCCGCGGTCCGCACCAGGGGCGACGCCGCGGCGGCACCGAGCGCGAGCGCGAACCACACCAGCACGAAGCGGGCAAAAGTACGGCAGGAACGCGGCGACATCATGACCCGATTATCGACGCAGCGCGATCGAGGCGGCTTCCACGCGGCGAGACACCCGCGCGGCAGGCCCGGCGCAGCGGTCAGCCCTGCGCGGCGATGCGCTGGTCGATCGCGCCGAACAGGCTCTGCCCGTCCCGGCCTTTCATCTCGATACGGATCGTGTCGCCGTATTGCATGAAGGCGGTCGACGGCTTGCCGTCCTGGATGGTTTCGATCGCGCGTTTCTCGGCAATGCAGCTGTACCCCTTGGGCCAATCCATCCGGCCGTTCTTCTCGACGCCCTTGTTGCTGACCGTGCCGCTGCCAATGATGGAGCCGGCCCGCACGTTGCGCGTCTTGCACAGATGCGCCACCAGCTGCCCGAAGTGGAACGTCATCTCGGGGCCGGCCTCGCACATGCCGACCTTGCGGCCGTTCCAGGTCGACTGCAGCACCAGGTCGAGCCGCCCCTTGTCCCAGGCATCGCCCAACTCGTCCAGCGTGACCGCGACCGGGCTGAACGCCGTGGCCGGCTTGCTCTGCAGGAAGCCGAAACCCTTGGCCAGTTCGGCCGGCACCAGGTTGCGCAGGCTGACGTCGTTGGCCAGCATCACCAGCCGGATGCCATCGAGCGCGCGCTCGGGCGTTGCACCCATCGGCACGTCATCGGTCACGACCACGATCTCGGCCTCGAAGTCGATGCCGAAATCCTCCGACGGACAAACCACGTCGTCGCACGGACCGATGAAGTCGTCGCTGCCGCCCTGGTACATCAGCGGGTCCTGGTAGAACGACTCCGGCACCTTGGCGTCACGCGCGGCCCGCACCAGTTCCACATGGTTCAGGTAAGCCGAGCCGTCAGCCCACTGGTAGGCGCGCGGCAGCGGCGCCATGCACTGGCGCGGATCGAACGCGAACGCGTGCCGGCCCTTGCCCTGGTTCAATGCATCGTACAGGTCCTGCAACTGGGGCGACAGGAAGTTCCAGTCGTCCAGCACCTGCTGGAGGCGGTCGGCGATGCCGGTCGCATAATGCGCGGTGCCCAGGTCGCGCGACACCACCACCAGCTGGCCATCGCGCGAACCGTCTTTATAGGTAGCAAGTTTCATCGGAGTCCGGGAAAGGTCCGGTGTCCAGCGGGGAATCCACCGGCACACCCAGGAAATTTCGCATTGTTAAACTCGTTTAACTAAACGAAACCATCACGTTCGCAGATTATGCACAAGGCGCGCGCCGGCATCCAATCGGTCGAGGTCGGCTTTGCGCTGCTCGACGCGCTGTCGCGCGCGACCGGCCCGCTGATGTTGCGCGATCTCGCCGCGGCCGCCGGCATGAGCGCCGCCAAGGCGCACCGCTACCTCGTGAGTTTCCAGCGCCTGGGGCTGGTCCAGCAGGACAGCCAGACGACGCGGTACGACCTCGGTCCGCAGGCACTGAAACTGGGGCTGGCCTGCCTGTCGCGCATCGATGCGGTCAAGCTGGCGCGCGAACGCATCGGCCCGCTGATGCTGGAGGTTGGCCACACGCTGGCGCTGGCGGTCTGGGGCAACCACGGGCCGACGATCGTGCATTGGGAGGAGTCGCCGCGGGCGGTCAAGGTCAACCTGCGGCTGGGTGACGTGATGCCCTTGCTCAGCTCGGCCACCGGCCGCTGCTTCGCCGCGCATGCGCCGGCGACGGCGATTGCGCCGTTGCTGCAGGAGGAACTGGCACAGGCGCGCGAGGAATCCCGCACCGATGTGCCGCTGACGCAGCACGGCATCGACGCCATGCTGACCGAGGTGCGCACACGCGGCCTGGCGCGCGCGATCGACAGCCTGCTGCCGGCCCTGGCCGGCTTCTGCGCGCCGGTGTTCGACTGCGACGGACACATGGTGCTGGGCATCGTGGCACTGGGTTCGGTCGCGCATTTCGACGCCGATTGGGATGGCCGCATTGCGCGGGCCCTGCGCGAGGCCGCCACGCGCCTGTCGGATGACCTCGGCCACACGGGGTGACAGGGTGCCGGCACCGCTGCCGCCAACGACTCCGGCGGCGGTCCCGACCCGGACCGCCTGGCTGCTCGCCGGCGTCGTCGTGCTGGGCCATGTGCTGGCCTTGCGCGGCATGGCGATCCAGTTGCCGACGCCCGACAGCATGTCGACGCGCAGCTTCTCGACACGCAGCATCCGCATCCAGCCGCCCCCGGCGGCAACACCGGTGCCGCTGCCACGGCGACCGGTCAGCCTGACACCCCGGCCCCGGCCCGAACCTCGCACGAAACGCCCGGTGCGGCCAAAAGCCGAAGGCGTGATGGCGTCGGCGACGCGCGCCGCGGAACCGGCGCCGACACCGCTGCCGGAGCCCGTGCCCGAGGTTCCGGCATGGACCGGCCCCGCGCTGGAGACGGCCGCGGCTGCGCCGGAGCCCGCACCCCCCACGTCCGCGCCGGCGCCTGCGCCGCTGCCCGCTCCCGGCGCAGCGGCCCCGGTCGCGGCGGCCAGTGCGCCGCCGACCGAGGCGCCGCTGGCGGGCGTATCCAACCCGGAGCCCGATGCGGCAACGGTGGCGGCCGGCGCCGTGCGGCCGTTCACCATTCCCGGCTCCACCCGGCTGGCATTCGACGCCGTCGGCAAGCGCGGCCGTTTCGACTACAAGGCCATGGGCGACCTGGTCTGGCTGCAGGACGGTGAGCGTTACGAGATGCGCATGGAGATGGGCGACTGGATCATCGGCAAGCGCGTGTTGTCCAGCACCGGCAAGCTGAGCGCCAACGGGCTGGAGCCGACGCGTTTTTCCGACAAGTTCCGCTCCGAGCGGGCCGCGCACTTCGACCGCCAGCAGGGACGCATCATCTTCAGCGCCAACACGCCACAAGCCGAATTGATGCCGGGCGCACAAGACCAGCTGAGCATCTTCGCGCAGCTGGCGGCGCTGGTGGCGGGTGACCCGCTGGCGTTCCCGATTGGCACGACACTGTCGATACAGACCGCCGGCCCGCGCGACGCCGAACCCTGGGTGTTCGCGGTGGAGCGCGAGGAGATGCTCTACCTGCCTGGCGGCCACGTACCGTCGCTCAAGCTGGTTCGCAAGCCGAACAAGGACTACGGGCAGAAGGTGGAACTCTGGCTCGCGCCCGAACTCGGCTTCCTGCCGGCGCGGATCCGGATCACGTTCGAGAACGGCGACTACCTGGACCAGCAATGGAAATCGACGAGCACGCCTTGAACCGGGTGATCGCAGGTGATTTGGAGCCGGACGACAGCCGTGCCGCGCAAGGTGTCGCTCACCTCGATCAGCTGCTTGGCTGGCCATCTGCATGGTGTTGGGCATCGGAGACGCGCCGCTTTTTCGCCAGCATTCGACCCGATGCGGGCGGTCGCAAGTCGAGCAAGTCGACGCTCAACAGCTGGCATGGAGCGGCGGGCTGAAGCTTGCAGAGCAAGCCCAATGGAATCCGCCCGATCAAGGGGATCAGCAGCACACAGGAGTGCGCGACGAGCTCCAATTTTTCTAATGTTCTCTATGGTTGTATATCCTGACCTCGATATACTGCTATAGCAAATCATAGAATTTGCGCGACAGGAGATCCCATGGACGCAGTGAGAAACCCTTTTGCCCCGGGCGCCGGGAGCAGGCCGCCAGAGCTTGCCGGACGGGAATCCATCCTTCAGGATGCGCATACAGCCATTCAAAGGGCGTTGATAGGTAAGCCAAGCCGGTCACAGATGCTGCTGGGCCTGCGCGGCGTAGGGAAGACGGTGCTGCTGAACAAGATCGAAGAGATGGCCGAAGCCGCTGGGCATGTGACATCCTCGATCGAAGCACCAGAGGGAAAGGCGCTCAATGAGTTGCTCGTACCAAAGATCAATCAAGCCTTGCGCAAACTCTCTACTTCGGAGAACGCGAAGGCCAAAGCGCACCAGGCGCTTCGGGCACTTCGCTCTTTCGCCTCCGCGTTCAATCTCTCGTACGGAGATGCTTCAATTTCAGTTGACCCCGAAGTAGGCGTCGCCGATAGCGGAAGCATGGAAGCAGACCTACCCGAATTATTCGTACGCGTAGGCGAGGCGGCAAAGGCCGCCGGCAAGGCCTGGACACTGCTCATTGACGAAGTTCAGTACCTACGCTCTGAAGATCTGGCAGCTTTGATCGTCGCTGTCCACAAGGCCAACCAGAAAGCCTTGCCTGTCTTGTTCTTCGGCGCTGGCCTGCCGCAAGTTGCGGCTCTTTCGGGCGATGCGAAATCCTACGCCGAACGGCTCTTCCACTTTCCTGCGGTTGGTGCGCTTGTGGAGGCGGATGCAGAGACCGCAATCAGACAGCCAATTGAGGACGAGGGTGAGCAAATTGACGACACCGCAATCCGAGAAATCCTGGCCAAAACCAAAGGTTATCCCTACTTTTTGCAGGAGTGGGGCTATCAATGTTGGAATATCGCCGAAGGGCCGCGCATCAAGCTGGAGGATGCATCGAAGGCAGCAGGAGCGGCGACCAAACGGCTGGACGAAGGCTTCTTCAAGGTACGATTTGATCGCCTGACGCCCAAGGAAAGAGAGTATGTCATCGCGATGGCCAAACTGGGTGTCGGGCCATATCGGTCATCGGACGTCGCAGATGCACTGAACGAAACCCATCAAAGCCTGGGTCCGCGGCGCGCGCAGATCATCAGCAAGGGAATGATCTATAGCCCATCTCACGGCGACATCGCATTCACCGTTCCCATGTTCAACGATTACCTCAACCGCAACTACGTGGAGAAACCGAGCAAGGCGTAGCTTCGCGCAGGGCGAATGAGGGGCCTCTGTGTGCTGTCTGCCTGTCCGGGGGTTCGACCACTTGATGTTGGGCCGCCGTTCACGGCAGGCGTCATGTGCAACCTGATGGACATGGGTGTAGCTGTCAACGCCAATCGAAATCTGACCCACTTTGCGTTGTAAACGCCAAAGTAAAACTGACCCACCTGGGCTCTCTTG
>JAPWHR010000015.1:83954-152303 GCA_027214345.1 Comamonadaceae bacterium G21597-S1 | reverse complement strand
GCGCTTCACTTCGCTCACTGTGACCAGCTCGCGGGAGGACTTGCACCTCCAGGAGTGCGCCCATGCTGGGCGCACCAAGAAAAAAGCCCTGCGGATCATCGACCTGCAGGGCTTCTGTGTTCTGGTGGCGCTTCACGGATTCGAACCGCGGACCTGTGGATTATGATTCCATCGCTCTAACCGACTGAGCTAAAGCGCCATTTCGGGGCCAGTCGCGAACCGTTCCCGGCGCACGACAGCCCGAGATTATAACCACGCTTCTGCCCCCATCCGACCGGCCCGATTCGGCCCCGGCGCGGGTCTGCCGGTCACTGGTTCTTGAACACCGCCTTGCGCTTGTTGACGAAGGCGTCCATGCCCTCCTTCTGGTCCTCGGTGGCGAACAAGGCGTGGAACATACGGCGCTCGAACATGATGCCGTCGGCCAGGCCGCCTTCGAAGGCCCGGTTGACCGACTCCTTGGCGGCCATCACCGCAACCTGCGAGAACTCGCAGATCATCAGCGCCGCCGCCAGTGTCTCGTCCATCAGCTTGTCCAGCGCCACGACGCGGCTGACGAGGCCGGCCCGCTCGGCTTCGGTCGCGTCCATCATGCGTCCGGTCAGGGCCAGGTCCATGGCCTTGGCCTTGCCGACCGCCCGCGGCAGGCGTTGCGTTCCGCCGGCGCCGGGGATGATGCCCAGCTTGATCTCGGGCTGGCCGAACCGAGCGTTGTCGGCGGCGATGATGAAGTCGCACATCATGGCCAGTTCGCAGCCGCCGCCAAGCGCGAAACCGCTGACCGCCGCAATGACCGGCTTGCGCACCTGGCGGATCAGTTCCCAGTTGCGGGTGATGTAGTCGCCCTTGTAGACGTCGGAAAAGCTGTAGGTCGCCATGGCGCCGATGTCGGCCCCCGCCGCGAAGGCCTTCTCGCTGCCGGTGATCACCATGCAGCCGATCGTCGGGTCGGCGTCGAAGGCCTTGAGCGCGGCGCCCAGTTCGTCCATCAGTTCGTTGTTCAACGCGTTGAGCTGCTTGGGACGGTTCAGCGTCACCACGCCAACCTTGCCGCCTTCGGTGCGGACCTGGATCAATTCGTAACTCATCTTGGTTTCTCCATCGGTGTGTGTCATGCAGCGGACCATCGTAAGGGATAACGCTGCCGGGCTCGCGATGTTCGATGGTAAATTGGCCGCTTTCGAAGGAGACGCATCCATGCCCGAGTCCACGGTCCTGTATGAAGAACACGGCGCGGTCGCGGTCGCCACGCTCAACCGCCCGCAGGCGCTCAACAGCTTCAACCGCCAGATGCACTACGACCTGTGGGCGGCGCTGGACCAGGCCGAAGCCAATGCCGCGATCCGGGCGCTGGTGATCACCGGCGCCGGTCGCGGATTCTGCGCCGGCGCCGACCTGTCCGAGTTCGACTTCGCCCCCGGCCCCGACCTCGTGCAGCGCGCCGACCCCGGGCCGATCATCGAGGCGCAGTTCAACCCGACGGTGCGCCGGCTGCAGGCATTGCGCATGCCCAGCATCGCCGCCGTCAATGGCGTGGCCGCCGGCGCCGGCGCTTCGCTGGCGATGACCTGCGACATCGCCATCGCCGCGCCGGGCGCCAGCTTCATCCAGGCCTTCAGCAAGATCGGCCTGGTCCCCGATGCCGGTGGCAGCTGGCTGCTGCCGCAGCGCCTGGGCCTGGCCCGCGCCATGGGCCTGGCCCTGACCGGCGACAAGCTGCCGGCCGCCCAGGCACGCGACTGGGGCCTGATCTGGGACCTGGCCGACGATCCGCTGGCGGCCGCCACCGCCATGGCGCAACGCCTGGCGGCCATGCCGACCCGGGCCCTGGTGGCCACCCGCGCGCTGCTGCAGGGCGCCCAGACCCGCACGCTGGACCAGCAGTTGCAGGTCGAACGCGACACCCAATCCGCGATGGGCGCCACGCACGACTACATCGAAGGCGTGATGGCCTTCCTGGAAAAGCGCCCACCGGCATTCACCGGGACATGAGCCGCATGGATCACGCCACCAGCCCCGGCCCTGACGCCGCATCCGACCCGCAGGTGCTGGCGCGCCAGGTCGGCGCCGCCATGTTCGCCGCCGACGCCGCGTCGCGCGAATTCATGCAGATGGAACTGCTCGAATGTGCCCCGGGCCGCGCGACGATGCGCATGACGGTGCGCGCCGAGTTGCTCAACGGCCACCATATCTGCCACGGCGGCTTCATCTTCACCCTAGCCGATTCGACCTTCGCGTTCGCCTGCAACAGCTACAACAAGACGGCGGTGGCGGCGGGTTGCAGCATCGAATTCCTGCGACCGGCGCAGCTCGGCGACACCTTGACCTGCGTCGGCCAGGAGCAGACGCTGCAGGGTCGCCACGGCATCTACGACATGCGGGTCACCAACCAGCACGGCGAGGTGGTCGCGATGTTCCGCGGCAAGAGCGCGCAGATCGCCGGTTCGGTGTTGCCCGCGGCCTGAGCAACGGGCCGTTCGGGCACACCGGCCCGCACCCAAAACATTGGTGGTGCGGCGGCGCTCAGCCCGCCGTGGCGTCCAGCCAGTGGCCGACCTGCGTGGCGTCGCGCACCGCCAGCCGCCAGGTGGTCTGGCGCTGCGGCAGGCGCAGGTCCAGCCGCAACACCCGCCGGTCGCGGGCCACCAGTGCCACGACGCTGCGCGCCGTGCCGGCAAACAGCGCAAGATCGTCCAGGCGTTGCAGGCGCCAGCATTGCGCCGCGCGGCCGCGCCCGACCTCCACGGCCAGCCATTCGTCACCGGCGGCAAAACCGGCTTGTTCGGCGGCGCCGCCGCGCAGCACCACCCGGACCTGCACCCCCGCCTGCTCGGCGACCCGCAGGCCCAGTGCCTGGGCCGGCTGGGCCGGCTCCTCGAGCACCGCCATGCCCTGGCGCTCGAGCAGGTCGCGCAACGGGAGATCCCGGGTGCCATGGACCCAGGTCGCGATGTCGCGTTGCCACGAGCGCCCGGTGCGGGACTGCAGTTCATCGAGCAGGTCCTGCTCGGTCATCGGTCCGCCCTGGCAGCGCCGCCACAGGCCACGCATCACGTCGTCGAGCGTGACGCCGCCGTGCGCACGCAGGCTCAGGTCCAGGCACAACGCGACACAGGCACCCTTGGTGTAGTAACTCACCGTGGCATTGGGCGTGTTGGCGTCCTGCCGGTAATACTTGACCCAGGCGTCGAAGCTGGACTGGGCCACGCTTTGCAGCTTGCGCCCCGGCGTCTGCAGCACCTGGTTGATGGTCTTGGTCAGCAGGCGCAGGTAGCTGGCATCGTCGACCAGCCGCGAGCGGCGCAGCAGCAGGTCGTCGTAGTAACTGGTGAAACCTTCGAAGAACCACAACAGCCGGGTGTAGTTCTCCTGCCCATAGTCGAACTGCGCAAACTCGGCCGGACGCAGGCGCTTGATGTTCCAGGTGTGGAAATATTCATGGCTGATCAGGCCGAGCAGCGTGGTGTAGCCCTCGGGCTGCCGGGCCGGCGCGGCCTTGTCAGCGATACGCGGCAAGTCCTTGCGCGCGGCGATCAGCGCCGTGCTGTTGCGATGCTCCAGGCCCCCGTAACCATCGTCCACGGCGTTGAGCATGAACACGTAGTCCTGGTGCACGGGCCCACCGTCCGGGCCGGTGGCCGCGCCGCCATGCCACAACCCGACAGCGGCCTCGCAGATGCGCCGGGTGTCCTCGAGCAGGCGCGGTCCGTCGAAACTCGGCGCGGCGCCGGCCACCACCAGCCGGTGCCGCACGCCGGCCACGACGAATCGGCCGCTCCAGAACGCGCCCATTTCCACCGGGCAGTCCACCAGCTCGTCGTAGTTCTGCGCCAGGTAGCAACCCCAGCCGCGCCGGTCGACCTTGACCGGGGCCAGCCCGGTGGCCACCTCCCAGGCGCTGCGCCGTGCGCCGCCGACCAGCTCGAGCCGGTGCGGCACGTCGGCCAGCCCCTGGGCCTGCAGGAACACGCTGGTGCCGTTGAAGAAACCGCGTTCGGAATCAAGCCAGGCGGTGCGCACCGAGTCGTCGTGCGCATGGATCTCGTACTGCAACTCCAGCGGCACAGTCGGATCGCAATCCACGTCCCAGCGGTTCTTGTCGATCTGCCGTACCACACAGGCGCGCCGGCCCTGGCGGGCCGTCAGCTGCTGCAGGTTCTTCGAGAATTCGCGCACCAGGTAGCTGCCCGGGATCCAGACCGGCAACACCAGGCGCTGTGTGGGCTGCGGATGCTCCAGTGTCATCGTGACCTGGAACAGATGCGCGTGCAGGTCGGCCAGCTCGACCCGGTACGACACCTCGGCGCGGTCGACGCGCGACGGTCGCTTCATGCGCGCACCGTTCCCGCGCGCCGGGCGGCTGTCCGCCGGCGCCACCTCTTACTTGGCATCGCCCAGGAATTTCTCGACCTGGGCCGCACTGATGGCGCCGGGCACACGTTGTCCGTCGGCGAAGATCAGCGTCGGTGTTCCGCTGATCTTGTGCTTGCGGCCGAGCTCGACGTTGCGCGTGATGGCCGCCGTGTCGCAGCCCGGCCCCTCCGCCGCCGACAGCGACCGATCCCGCACCATCAGGTCCAGCCAGGCCTTGGCGGGCTCCTTGGCGCACCAGATCCGCTTGGACTTGTCGACCGAATCGGGCCCCAGGATCGGGTACAGGAACATGTGGACGGTGATGTTGTCGACCTTCTGCAGGTCGCGCTCGAAGCGCTTGCAATAACCGCAATTGGGGTCTTCGAACACCGCCAGCTTGCGCTTGCCGTTGCCGCGCACGATGGTGAACGCATCCTTGAGCGGCAACTCGTCGAACGCGATGGCCGATAGTTTCTCGACCCGTTCCTCGGTCAGGTTGCGCCGGGCACGGGTGTCGATCAGGCTGCCCTGGATCAGGTAGTTGCCTTCGGCATCGGTATAGAAGATGTCGGTACCGTTGATCCGGATCTCCCACAGGCCCGGCATCGGGCTCTTGCTGACCTCCTCGATCTTCTGCAACTGCGGGATGCGCTCGCCCAGGTTCTTGCGGATCACCGCCTCCTGCGCCAGTGCCGGCAAGGCCACGGCCAGCACGACCACGGTCACCAGGCTCTTGAAGAATGTCATGCGGGTCCCGTCAGTGAAAGAGGGCCGGACGGCCCGTTGTTGTTGTCCGATGGGTTGTCGTCGGCCTGGCCCATGGCCTGGCGCGCCACCCAGCGCTTGAGCATGGCCGAACCGTCGAACCCGCGCATGCCCCAGTGTCGCAGGCTTTGCCAGGGTCCCCCGGCGCGACCGAACAGCTGCTGCAGGCCATCGGTGGCCGCGGCCATCACGGCCACGTCGGCCTTGCGGGCCCGTTCGTAGCGGCGCAATACGCGTGCATCGTCCACGCCGCGCCAGTAGGCGCGGCCATGCAGCGCCGTGGCCAATTCACGGGCGTCGGCCAGGCCCAGGTTCAGGCCCTGCCCGGCCAGCGGATGCACCGCATGCGCGGCGTCGCCGGCCAGCACCCAGGCCCGGCCTTCGTGTTGCCCGCTCCAACGCTGCGCCATGACCCGCTGCAACGGCCAGGCCGCGCGGCCGCCGGCCAGTTGCATGCGACCGAAACGTCCCTCGCAGGCCGCCTGTAATCGGTGCTCGAACATCTCGACCGGCATCTCCAGCAGTTCGTCCTTCGACTCCGAGGGAATAGACCACACCGCGGCCATCAAGTTCCCGGACTCGCCCTGCATCGGCAACAGGCCGAGGATGTCGTTCGGGGTGAACCACTGGCAGGCGACCTGCCGGTGCGGCAGCTCGCAGGCCAGGCGGGTCGCGATCGCCCATTGCGGATACCGCGTCACCTCCTGCTCGACGCCGAACTGTGCCCGTGACACGCCGGCGCGCCCTTCGCAGACGACGGTGAGCCGGGCGTCCTCGCGCGGCGCATCCAAGATCTCGATCTGGGGCTGGAACCGCACGGCCTGCGCCAGTTGCGCCTCGAGCACCGGCACGTCGACGATCCAGGCCAGCGCGTCGACAGCCAGTTCGCGGGCGTCAAATTGCACGCTGGCGCCGCCGGTCTCCTTCACCTCCATGCGGGCCACGGCCGTCGCATCCGGCGAGGGCGGCCAGCAACGCAGCTGCTCGAGCAGGCTGCGTGAACGCCGGTTCAGCGCATAGGCGCGGATATCGGCCGTGGCGGCCGGCGGCGCGACCACCAGCCCAACCCGCAGGCGCTCGCGCGCCAGCAGCAACGCAAGCACATGGCCCACGATGCCGCCACCCCGTATACAGACATCCAGTGTTCGAGCCATCGCGGGCATTTTACGGACCTGGTGAGCAGCGCCGCCGCCGGCCTGCTCGATGGCACCGCGCAGGCGCCCGGGCCGCCCGGTGCACAATGGTGCCCCCGCTTCGCCCGACCACTCCAGCGCAGACCCGCCGTGACCACTTCCGACTCCGCCGCCACCCCACCATTCGACACCGCGGGCACGATCACCCGCCTGTTCATCTACCCGGTCAAGTCCTGCGCCGGCGTGGAGCTGACCGAGGCCATCCTGACCGAGACCGGGCTCGACCTGGACCGCAGCTGGATGGTCGTCGAGGACGGCGGCATGTTCGTGACCCAGCGCGAACAGCCCCGCATGGCGCTGATCCGGCCGCAGTTGCGCGGCGACGAGATCATTCTGCGGGCACCGGGCATGCTGGCCCTGCACCTGCGCGTGGACGTGGTCGAGGCCGCGACCCAGGCTCGGATCTGGGACGACGTCGTCAACTGCTACGACATGGGCGATACCGCAGCGCAGTGGTTCAGCGACTACCTGGCACCGCAACGCCCGGCCGGCGCACCGCCGCGGCCGTTCCGGCTGGTGCGGTTCGACCCCGAGCAGCGCCGCATCGCCAGCCGCAAGTGGACGGGCGACATCGAGGCGCAGAACCAGTTCAGCGACGGCTTTCCCATGCTGGTGATCAGCACGGCCTCGCTGGACGGGCTCAACCGGCGCCTGCAGGCCAAGGGACTGGAGCCGGTCACGATGGAACGGTTCCGGCCCAACATCGTCATCGACGGCATCGACGAACACGACGAAGACCGTATCGAGACGATCCACATCACCACGCCCGAAGGCCCGGTGCGGCTGCGTCCGGTCAAGCCCTGCGCCCGTTGCCCGATACCCAACATCGATCCGCAGACCGCGACCAGCAGCCCGCATGTCGGCGACATGCTGCAGACCTACCGGGTCGACGCGCGTGTGGGCGGCGTCACCTTCGGCATGAACGCCGTCACCGTCGAAGGACTGGACCAGGTGCTGCGCGTGGGCCAGCCGGTCGGCGGCCATCTGCAGTTCGACTGATCCCCCGGGGTTCGCGCCGCCGATGCCGGGCGAAGGCATGACTTACACTTGACCCCCGTTTTCCCGAGGTATCGCATGAGTCTGAAGTGTGGCATCGTGGGCCTGCCCAACGTGGGCAAGTCCACCCTTTTCAACGCCTTGACCAAGGCCGGCATCGCTGCCGAGAACTACCCCTTCTGCACCATCGAGCCCAATGTCGGTGTCGTCGAGTTGCCCGACTCGCGGCTGGCGCAACTGGCCGAGATCGTCAAGCCCGAGAAGATCGTGCCCGCCATCGTCGAGTTCGTCGACATTGCCGGTCTGGTGGCCGGCGCCAGCACCGGCGAGGGCCTGGGCAACAAGTTCCTGGCCCATATCCGCGAGACCGACGCCACCGTCAACGTGGTGCGCTGCTTCGAGGACGACAACGTCATCCATGTCGCCGGCAGGATCGACCCGATCTCCGACGTCGAGGTGATCCAGACCGAGTTGTGCCTGGCCGACCTGTCCACCGTCGACAAGAGCCTGGTGCGTTACACCAAGGCAGCCAAGTCGGGCAACGACAAGGAAGCGGCGCGTATCGTCGCCGTGCTCGAGAAATGCCAGGCGGCGCTGAACGAGGCGAAACCGGTGCGCACCATCGATTTCAGCAAGGAAGAACTGGTGGTGCTGGCGCCGTTCTG
Source organism: Comamonadaceae bacterium G21597-S1 (assembly GCA_027214345.1). Taxonomy (GTDB): domain Bacteria; phylum Pseudomonadota; class Gammaproteobacteria; order Burkholderiales; family Burkholderiaceae_C; genus CAISIP01. The sequence continues at coordinate 144,331 of JAPWHR010000015.1, read as the reverse complement.
CCTGATCACCGCCAAGCCGGCGATGTTCGTGGCCAACGTGTCCGAAGACGGCTTCGAGAACAACCCGCTGCTGGACCGGCTGAAGGAATACGCCGAAAAGCAGAAAGCCCCGGTGATCGCGATCTGCGCCAAGCTCGAGGCCGAGATGGCCGAGATGAGCGACGAGGACCGCCAGATGTTCCTGGAAGAACTCGGCCAGAGCGAGCCCGGCCTGAACCGGCTGATCCGCGCCGCGTTCCGGCTGCTCGGCCTGCAGACCTACTTCACCGCCGGCGTCAAGGAAGTGCGCGCCTGGACCATCCACATCGGCGACACCGGCCCGCAGGCGGCTGGCGTCATCCACACCGACTTCGAAAAGGGCTACATACGGGCCCAGACCATCGCGTTCGACGACTTCATCACCTTCAAGGGTGAACAAGGCGCCAAGGATGCCGGCAAGATGCGCGCCGAAGGCAAGGAATATGTGGTGAAGGATGGCGACGTGATGAATTTCCTGTTCAGTTCCTGACACCGCGCGGTGAGACCGCCGAACAGGCCAAGGCGCGACGCGACGGTGGCCGGTTCGCATTGGCCGAAGCCCGGGATGAACGCACCCGCGGGCGTGATCTCGTGAAGCAAGGTGTCAAGCCGGCCCACGATCGCCAGCTCGCCCGACCGCGCCGCGACCAGGATGGCGCGACCACCTTCGAGTTCGTGGCACACGAGTGGCTGGCGATGAAGGACTGGGAGTCGGTGACAAAGAAGCGCCGCCTGGACATGCTGCAGCGCGTGGTGTTCGGCAAGATCGGCCCTCTACCGATCAAGCAGGTCACACCGATGCATGTACTGGACGTACTCACATCCGCCGCACGCCAAAACGGCCCGAGCGTCGCAGCCGAGGCGAAGCGCTCGATGGCGGGCGTATTCGACCTGGCAATGGCCACGCTTCGCGCGGAACGCGACCCGGTCTACCCTGTTCGCCGTGCACTGCCACCCAACAAGACACAGCACAAACGTGCACTGGAAGCGGATGAAATCGGCCAACTGCTGCGCGACAGGCGGCCATGGCGGCCGCCACGAGACGCTCGCAGCCTTTCGACTGATGTGGTTGACGCTGTGCCGCCCTCGTGAAGCGGTGGAGGCCCGCTGGTCCGAATTCGACCTCGACGCCGCCGTCTGGCGAATACCGGCCGAACGGACGAAACAACGCAAACCCCATGCGGTCCCACTTCCCCGGCAGGCGGTGGAGTTGCTCAGGGCATTGCAAGGCGTCACCGGTCGTTGGGAGTACCTCTTCCCTGGGCGGGACAACCACCAGAACCCGATGGCCATGGCTTCGTTCCGGCAGGCGCTGCATGGGCGCGGCTGGAGTGGCAAGTACAGCCCGCACGCCACCCGCACCACCGGCAGCACGCGGCTCAACGAGATGGGCTACCGGCCGGTTTGGATCGAGCGCCAGCTCGCTCACCAGGAGCCCAACTCCGTCAGGCGTACTTACAACCATGCCGAGCACCTCACAGACCGGCTATTGATGATGCCGGTGGGCAGATCTGCTCGATGAGTGGGAACAGGCGGCAAGCGGCGGGACGCCTGCCGAGATCGCCGCAACGCAACCCAAAGCCGGCGGAGGCTCGGCCTGAGTTGCGGTTCCGTCGCTCTTTCGGCCCCGGGGGCCCTGCTGTTCTTGCTGTTCTTGCTGCTTTGCACCGGAAGTTGCCGCTCGCGGGCTCGTTGAACCGCAGGAACAGCAAAAACAGCAAGGGGGCTGGGGTGGAGATATCGATTCAGGGCTGTCGCTCCTGCGCGACCCTCACGCCATGCGCAAGGCTGGTGAGTTGTGAAGCCCATATCAGGTCGAATCAGTTAATAAACGCATCACTTGAAAATAAGTAATGCGAATATTAAACTCGGGACCAATGAGCCAATCCGCCGACATCCTTGAGTTGGCGCGGCACCGACATGTGCTGCGCGCAGCAGATGTACGCCAGCACGGCTGGTCGCCACAACTACTGCTCAGCCTGCACCAGGCTGGCAAGCTGCAACGGGTGGCCCGGGGCCTGTACAGCCTGCCGGATGCTGAAATCACCGAACACCAGACCTTGATCGAAGTGTGCCAGCGCGTGCCAAAGGCCGTACTGTGTCTGCTGAGCGCGCTGCAGTTCCACGGCATTGGCACCCAAATGCCACACGAGGTTTGGGTCGCACTGCCGGAGGCCACACAAACTCCGACGCTGGGCTACCCCCTGCTTCGGGTCGTGCGCCTGCGGGGTGAGGCCTATTCCGAAGGCATACAGACCATGACGGAGCAAGGCGCACCGATTCGCGTCTACAGCGTCGCCAAGACGGTGGCCGACTGCTTCAAGTTCCGCAACAAGATCGGCCTCGATGTGGCACTGGAGGCACTAAAGGATGCCTGGCGCAGCCGCAAGCTCACCATGGCCGAACTGAACCACTTTGCCAAGATCAACCGGGTTGAACGTGTCATGCAGCCGTACCTGGAGACGGTGGCCGCATGAGCGGGAATCTATCTGCCTCCATCCTTACGCGGCTGCTGACGCTGGCCAAGCAGCGCGGTGACGACTACAACCTGCTGCTCAACCGCTTTGCGCTGGAGCGCCTGCTGCTGCGCCTCAGCACCTCACCGCATGCTGACCGATTCTTGCTCAAAGGGGCCCTGCTCTTTGCGCTGTGGTACAACACCCCGCACCGCCCGACGCGTGATGCTGACTTGTTGGGCTTCGGCCCCGACGATGAGGCGCACCTGATCGCCACGTTCCGTGAAGTCGCTGCCATGGACCTCGGCGACGGCATCGCATTTGACCCAGAATCCGTCAAGGCGCAGGCCATTCGTGAAGACAACACCTACGGCGGCACTCGCATCACGCTGGCCGCACGCATAGGCTCCGCGCGCTGCGCGCTGCACATCGATGTGGGCTTCGGTGACGCCGTGACCCCAGCGCCGCAAATCGTGGTCTACCCCACCTTGCTTGCCGGCTTCCAGGCCCCTACGCTGCGGGTCTATCCGGTCTACACAGTGATCGCCGAAAAGTACCACGCCATGGTGATGCTGGGTCAAGCGAACAGCCGTATGAAGGACTTCTTCGACCTGGCGGTGATTGCGCGACGCACGGAACTGGATGGCGCCACGCTGGCCGTGGCAATAGCCGCCACCTTTGCGCGGCGCCAGACTGCGCTACCCACCGAGCGCCCGCTTGCCCTGACGAACCAGTTCAGCGAGGACTCTGCCAAGCTGCGGCAGTGGCAGGCATTTCTGAAAAAGAACAGCATCGCAGCAGACAGCTTGCGTGACACCATCGCGCTGCTGGACGACATGCTGTGGCCGCCTACTCAGGTAGCCGCCGCCAAAAGTGAGGCGACGGCCACCTGGCACCCTCATTCCTTGCAGTGGGCTTGAGAAACGCCCCGCCCTGCTTCACGCGCGTGTCAAAGCCGCAAGGGAATCGTCCTCTTCTTCAGTAGCTGAATGCACCGCGCAGGCGCGGCATCACGGCGGCGGCCAATCTGCTGCAGCAAGAGCCTGTTTGGACAATTCCCGCCAATTTGTAGAGCGTCGTTTTGCGTTGCGCGAAGTTCATCACACGCAGCCAAATGTTCAGCGGGTATGCCGGCGGGTACGATCTGACCAATAGCTCAAAAAGTTCTTTTATATCAACCGCTTGCGGCACAACTTCCTGCTCAGTTCGTGAGCATCGCTGCCGCGCGCCGACCGGCGCGCGTCACATGCGCCGCCGGCCCCGGCGGGCGGCGAAAGCTCCGAGCAGCACCGTTCCTGCGAGCAGTATGGCCCAGGTGGACGGCTCCGGAACGGCCGCCGCAATCAGCACCACCTGGCCGTTGATGCCCATCGCGTACAGGTTGCCCAGGCCGTCCTCGCCGAAGGAGCTGAGCTGGAACGCGCCGAACGGCGTACCCAGTTCGGCCGTGCGCTCGGTCACGTCGATGGCGCCACCGGCACCGGTACGCAGCGTGAAGATGCGGCCCGACACGAAGTCGCCGAAGAAATAGCTGCCGTCCAGGCCGGGCTCGGCGTTGCCGCGATAGACGTAGCCGCCGATCACGGACTGGCCGTACGTGCCGTGGGCATATTCGAAGAACGGTTCGACCGCGCCGACCGGTTTGGCGTCGGGCACGGCGGGGTTGTCGACGCTGCCTTCGCGGGCACGCCAGCCGTAATTGACGCCGCCGGCGGCACCGTTCAACTCCAGGTTGACTTCTTCCCGCGCGTTCTGCCCGACGTCGGCGATCCAGAAATCGCCGTTCAGGCGGTCGAAGCTGTTGCGATACGGATTGCGCAGGCCGTAGGCCCATATCTCGTCGTTGCCGGCGACGCCTACGAACGGGTTGTCCTGCGGCACGGTGTAGCCACCGCCGGCCGACGGCGTCACGCGCAGGATCTTGCCCAGGTTGCTGCCCAGGTCCTGCGCCAGGTTGTCGGGGTCGTCGCCGCTGCCGCCATCACCGGTGGCCACGTACAACTGGCCAGGGTCGGTGGAACGAAAACCGATCCAGCCCGCCTTGTGGTTGTCGCGGCCGGCCGGTTGCGCGATCGACAGCACCGTCTGCCCGGTCGCGATGTCGACGCTGGCGGCACTGGCCGACGGCGCGGTGAACGCCGACACCTTGGTGTCGAAGTCGATGCCGATGTAGTTCACGTAGAAACGATGGTTGTTGCCGAAGTCCGGGTCGAAGGCCAACCCCAGCAACCCTCGTTCGCCCGCGCTGTTCACCTGGCCGGACAGGTCCAGGTAGGTCGATAACACGCCGTTGTCGAGCATCTGGATGCGGCCCGCCTTCTCGACAATGAACAGCCGCGAGTCGCCCGCCGGAGCGGTCAGGAACACCGGGGTGTCGAAGGACTGGGGCAGCAGCGTCGACTGCAGCGCCGCCACCGGGCCGGATACCGCGGTGCCTGCCACCAGCGCCGCGATGGCGAGAATCCTGCGCATCGTCACCTCCTTGCTGTCTGCGGCTGGAGGCCACCAGCCGCGTTGCTGCGGGGTCTTGCGATTCGATGGTAGTACAGCGCGCCCGCCGCTGGCTACCCGGCCGTCCAGGCTCAGGACCGGCGGCCGGCTTCGCCCTCGGCCAACATCAGGGTAAACACCACTGTGGAACGCCACAGTAGGCAATCGGGCAGCCACTCCTTATCGTGGCAACCGCGCGCAGCCGGCTCCGTCGGCCGCGGTGCCGCCACCTACCAGGAGACCCCCGTGAGAAGACTGCTCGCAGTGACCCTTTCCGCGCTTGCACTGGGCGCGGCCCAGGCCGATCCGATATCGGTGCTGTTCGTCGGCAACAGCTATACCTTCGGCCGGGTCGACCCGGTGATGAGCTACAACACCGCCAACGTGCGGGACCTGACCGCGCCAATGTGGCTGGCCAACCCGGACGGCAGCAATGCCTTCGAACCGCATCCCTGGGGCGGCGTGGCCGGCATCTTCAAACAGTTCACGGTGCAGGCCGGACTGGACTACGACGTGGCATTGTCCACCCGCAATGCTGCGTCGCTGCGCGGCCACATGCTCAACAGCAATCCGGCGGGCTGGGACATGCGGGGCAATATCGCGTCGCAGACCTGGAACAAGGTCGTGTTGCAGGAACAAAGCGACGAACCGCTGCTGCGCCGGCCGGGCCTGGCGTCCAACCCGGAGTATTTCCGCTACTACGCCGACGCGATCGAGGACTTCGTGCATTCCAGCGACCCGACCGGAACGCTGCGCAACCGCGACGCGTTCGCTGGCGCCACCTCCGCCGAGCGGCAGGCCGCCTGTATCGCGGCGGGCATATCGTCGGGCACCTGCAGCATCGATCGCGGCTCGTACACCAACAGCTTCGCCAGCGCCGCCACCGAAATGTTCCTGTACCAGACCTGGGCCCGACCCAATCTGGTGGACGGCGCCTTGGTCACGCAGACCGACGAGACGACCGGCGCCGTGACCCGCACTGGCAATGCCGCGACCACGTATTTCAACGACCTGGAATCGATGACGGCCGAGCTCAAGGCCGGTTACCAGGCGGCATTCGACCAGGCCACGGCAGACGGCAGCATCGGTTTCTCGGCCATCGCGCCGGTGGGCGAATCCTTCCTGCGCGCGGTCACCAGCGGCGTCGCGACACGCGACATGTATGCCGCCGACGCTCTCACCGACGGCTTGATCGACCTGTGGTTCGACGACGGAACCCACGCCAGCAAGTACGGCTCGTATCTCAGCGCACTGACGCTGTTCGGCACCCTGACCGGACTCGATCCGGCCAGCCTGGGCGCCGGCGAGATCGCGGCGCAGGAACTGGGCATCAGCGTGGCACAGGCGCTCGCACTGCAACGGGTGGCCAGCGACCAGCTCGGATTCGCGGCCGCAATCCCCGAGCCCGAAACCTACGCGATGCTGCTGGCCGGCCTGGGACTGCTGGGCGTCGCCGCGCGACGCAAACGGCCCCAGCCGCGGCCCTGATCCGACGGGCTCGGGCGGTGCCTCGTCACGCCGGCCGGGCGCACAGCACGGCGCCACGGGCGCGGTTGTGGCAGTGGATGGTGCACCCGGACGTGCCCGCAAGGCTGGCGTGGTCGCCCGTCGGCGGCGCTCAGACCGCGTCCGGATCCGTCATCACCTCCACCAGCGCCGGCCCGTCGACTGCCAGCGCCTGCGCGATGGCCTGCTCCAGTCCGTCGACGTCCGTCACCTTCACGCCGTGGCCCCCGCATTGCCGGGCGAACATCGCGAACGATGGGTTGCGCAGGTCGGTTTCCCAGACCGGCCAGTGGCCAGCCCGTTGCTCCTTCGAGATCTTGCCGAGCTGGCCGTTGTTCAGCAACACGTGGGTGATGTCCATGCCGTATTTGACAGCGGTGGTGAACTCCATCGCGTATTGGCCGAATCCGCCGTCGCCCGAGATCGACACCACCTTGCGCCCGGCAAACTCCTCCAGGTCCTGCGTCGCGGCCCAGGCGCCCATCGCCGCCGGCAGGCTGAATCCGATCGAGCCCAAGTAGCCCGACATCAGCACGCGCTGGCCCTGGGTCTCGAAATAGCGGCCGAACGAATAGGTGTTGTTGCCGACATCGACGGCGATGATCGCGTCGGCCGGGCAAAGCCGGGTGAGCACGTCGAACACCGCTGCCGAATGGATGCCCTGGCCGCGCGTTTCAGCCAGACGCCTGCGTTTCTCGTCGCGCCACATGGACCAGCGCCCAGCCAGTTCGGCGCGCTGCTCGGCCGCGCCTGCCGCCCGTGACAGGCGCGGCGCCATCGCATCGCAAAAGGCGCCGATCTCGCCCCACACCGGCAGCGCCACCGGATGGAAGCGGCCCAGTTGCATGCGTTCGAAATCCACCTGGATGATGGGCTTGCTGCGGTCGATGCCGGTGTGGTTGGCGAACGAGGATCCGAGTGACACGATCAAGTCGGCCTCGTTCATGAACCAGCTCGCGACCGGCGTGCCCGAACGCCCCAGCACGCCGGCCGCGAGTGGATGGTGGTCCGCGATCAGGCCCTTGCCCTTGAAGGTAGTGGCGACCGGCGCGCCGATGCACTCGGCCAGTGCGATCACGGCGGCGCGCGCCTCGACCGCGCCATGCCCGATGACGACCATCGGCCGCCTGGCGGCGTTGATCATGGCAGCGGCCCTTGCCAGATCGGCTTCGGACGGCACCACCCCATGGCCACCGATGCGACCGCTGGGCTTGCCCGCCATGGCGCTGGATGGCAAGGTCTGGATATCGTCCGGGAAGATCAGGTGCGCCACGTCGCGCTCGACCAGGGCCGTCTTGCAGGCCAGAGTCATCAGTTCGGCGTGGTTCGAGGTCGCCAGCACGGTCTGCGAGAAACGCGTCACGGCCTGGAACGCCGACTGCAGATCGATGTCCTGGAAGGCGCCCGGCCCGAACACCTGCGTCTGCACCTGTCCGGTCAGGGCCAGCACCGGTGCGCGGTCGACCTTGGCGTCCCACAGGCCGGTCAGCAAATTGGTCGCGCCGGGCCCGGCGATCGTGAGGCAGGCGGCCGGCCGCCCACTGAGCTTGCCGTAGGCGGAGGCGGCAAAGGACGCGGCACCTTCGTGGCGCACCCCGATGTAGCTGAGCTCCGCGTCGACGGCCCGGCGCCGCAGCGCGTCGGCCAACCCCAGGTTGGAATGCCCGACCATGCCGAACACACGTTTCACGCCCCAGGCGACCATGGTCTCGGCCATCACGTCGGTCACGGTGCGCTGGTGTTCGGCTTCCGGCTCCAGGCCGACGAAGACCGCGCCGTCACGAACCTGCACCGGATACAGGGCCTGGCCGCTGTCGTCATGGCCGCCGGGCGGTTTGCCGCTCAAAGGGTCGAAGTCCCAGCCATGCCAGGGGCAGCGAATCCAGCACCGGCCATCCGCGCCGGTCTCGATCGAGCCCTCGCCCAGCGGCCCGCCCTGGTGCGGGCAGCGGTTGTCCATCGCGGCCCACTGGCCCTGGAAGTGCGACAGGCAGATCGACGTGCTGCGTGCCGTGACCGACCGCACGCGACCCTCGGGCAGGTCCGGTACATCGGCCACCCGGATCCACTGCAATGCCGGCGCATTCATGGTGCCACCTGCGGAGCACGTGCGCCGACGCCGCCATACGGCACGGCGGCGAGGTCGGCCATCTCGCGTTTCCAGGTCGTCAGGTCGTCGAGCGCCAGCTTCGACAGGTGGTCGTGGCCGCACGCGCGTGCCATGAGCTGCATTAACGCGACCGAGGCCGCGAAGAAATTGGCCAGCTGCTGCGCCGACTTGTCGACCACGAGTCGCGCGACGAGATGGGGCTTTTGCGTCGCGATGCCGACCGGGCAGTTGTTGGTATGGCAGGCGCGCATGGCGATGCAGCCGATGGCCTGTATCGCCGCGTTCGACACGGCGATCGCATCGGCGCCCAGCGCCAGTGCCTTGACGAAATCGGCCGGCTTGCGCAGGCCGCCGGTGATGATCAGCGTGACGTCGCCGCAACCGCAGCGGTCGAGGTGGCGGCGCGCCCGCGCCAGCGCGGGAATGGTCGGCACCGAAATGTTGTCGCGAAACAGGATGGGTGCGGCCCCGGTGCCGCCACCGCGGCCGTCGAGAATGATGTAGTCGACGCCGACCTCGAGCGCCGCGTCGATGTCCTTTTCGATGTGTTGTGCCGACAGCTTGTAACCGATGGGAATGCCCCCGGTGCGCTCGCGCACCTCGGCGGCGAAGTCGTGTATCTGGCGTGGTTCGGTCCAGTCCGGAAAACGTGCGGGCGAGATTGCCGGCTCACCGGCGCGCAGGCCGCGCACCTCGGCAATGCGGTCGTTGACCTTGGGGCCGGGCAGGTGGCCACCGGTGCCGGTCTTGGCCGCCTGGCCGCCCTTGAAATGAAAGGCCTGCACCTTGGCCAGCTTGTCCCAGCCGAAGCCGAAACGCGCCGAGGCCAGTTCGTAGAAATAACGCGAGTTGGCTTGCTGTTCCTCGGGCAACATGCCTCCCTCACCGGAACAGATGCCGGTGCCCGCCAGCTCGGCGCCCTGCGCCAGCGCCACCTTGGCCGAAGCCGACAGGGCGCCGAAGCTCATGTCCGATACCAGCAGCGGAATCGCGAGCTTCAACGGCCGCCGGGCCCGGGGACCGATGACCACCTCGGTGCCGACCGGTTGTTCGTCCAGCAACGGGGGCCGGTGCAGCTGCGCCGTCAAGATCTGGATGTCGTCCCAGCTCGGCAACTGGTCGCGCGGCACGCCCATGGCTTCGACCGCGCCGTGGTGGCCGGTCCCGGACAGTCCTTCGCGGGCGTAACGCTGGATCAGGGCGTTGTGCGGCTCCTCGTCGGTTCCGTGGCTGGTGTCGGCATAGATGCCCAGGTAGGCGCTGCGATCGAATGGCTGCGGATGTGTGGCTGCCCAGGCACGGATCTCGTCCGCGTCGACCCATACCCGGCCGTCCTCGACCCAGGCCGTGAACTTCTGCAATACCTCCTGGTTGTTGTAGGCGGACACGCCGGTATCGACGCGGTAGTCCCAGCCATGCAGGCCGCAGATCAGGTTCTCGCCCGCGACATGCCCGTCTGCCATCAGCGCACCGCGGTGCAGGCAACGACCGTAGAGCACCGACACGGCATCGTCCATACGGACGACAACAAGATCGACCTCGCCCACCAGGGCATGGGCGGGCTGGCGGTCGGCCAGTCCCGCCAGTTGAGCCACTTCGACTTTGTGCACAGTGCCTCCTTCGCTGCTGTCCTTGTTGCAAGCGGGCACCGGCCATGGCGCGGCCGCCCTGGGGATGGCGTCAATGATCGCACAGGTGCCAATGCCGTGGTATGGTTTGAACACTGCGGCGCGGGTCGCTTGCATGCTGGCGTCGATTCGTTCGGGGCGGCTGGCATGCCTGCCTTTGGCGCGCGGTCCGGGAGAGTGCACATGTCCTTGTTCATGGCGGAGATCGTGCTTCTGGTGCTGGCGGCATATGCGGCGATGGGCTTGCTCGTGGCCTGCGCGATGCTGGCGGGCGGGCTCAGGCGGCTGGATGCCGCTGCCGCTGCCGCGCCCTGGCACGTCCAGTGCCTGTTCGTGCCGGGTATCGTCGCTTTGTGGCCGCTGGTCCTGCGCCGCGCGCGTGGCCGTAGGCCGATCGAGGATCGGCCGTGAACCGGCGCCAGCGCCGGTTTCACGCGCGCGTGTGGCCGGCATTGGCACTGGCCATCGCAGCGGTGGTCGGCATGGCCCTGTTCGTCGATGCACACGTGGCGCAGCAGGCGCGCGCCATCCCCGTGGCGGGAGGTGGCTGATGTCCAGCGGCTACCGCGTCGTGCAGTGGACCGATTTCAAGAAGTCCTACGATCTCGCGCTGGCACTTGGCGTGCTGGGTTTCCTGGGGGCCTATGTCGCGACCGCGCTGGTGTGGCTGACGCCGGCGCAGCAGCTGGCGCCGCCGCAGTTGTTGATCCGCGCCCTGGGCTCTTGTGCTTTCGCGCTGCTCACGCTGGTGCTGGCGATCGGGCCGCTGGCGCGCCTGTCGCCGCGCTTCCTGCCGCTGCTGTACAACCGACGCCACATGGGACTGACGTGTTTCCTGCTGTCTGCGCTGCATGCCGTCGTGGTGCTGGTCTGGTACCACGGCTTCGGCGAGATCAACCCGCTGGTTTCCCTGCTGGTTTCCAATCCCCGGTACGACGCCATCGGCGGCTTTCCGTTCGAGAGCCTGGGGCTGCTGGCGCTGCTGATGCTTTTCGTTCTGGCTGCCACGAGCCACGATTTCTGGAACGCCACTCTCGGGCCGCGGATGTGGAAGGCGATTCACATGGGTATCTACGGAGCCTATGCCTTGCTGGTTGCGCACGTGATGCTCGGTGCGGTGCAGGGCGGCAAGAGTCCACTGTTTGCCTTTGCCGTGGCGGCCGGTGCTGGGCTCGTCGCCGCGCTGCACATCATCGTGGGAAGGCGCGAGCTGCGCCGCGATGCCGACCTCCCGGCACCCGCCGACGGCTGGCTGCCGGTGGGGCCGGCCCTGTCGATCGTCGATGGTTGTGCGCGCATCGTCACACCGCCGGTGGGCGAGCGCATCGCGGTCTTTCGACAGGCGAACGAGATTTTTGCCGTCTCCAATGTCTGTCGCCACCAGGGCGGGCCGCTGGGCGAGGGCCGCATCGTCGACGGCTGCATCACCTGCCCCTGGCACGGCTACCAATACCGGCCGCAGGATGGGCATTCGCCTGCGCCGTTCACGGAAAAGATCGCCACTTATCGCACACGGATCAGGGGTGGCTCGGTCTATGTGCAGGCGCAGTCCGCTGGTTTGGGCCAGCCCGTGCCACCGTCGCGGATCGACCAGCAGGAGGCGCGATGAAAAATGCACCCCCGTTCTTCATCGGCTGGGCCGCAGACCCGCCAGGTAGCGGGCGCCGTGTGCTGCTGCGTGCCGGCCTGGCCCTGGCGGCCGGCGGTGCAGCAGGGCTGGCCGCCGTGCTGGCGCGCGGCAATGCCGAGCTCGGCGCCACCCGATGGGAAGGCGAGGCGCGCAGCCTGCGTGGCCTGCTGGTGGCGGCGCCGTATCCGGCACTGCGCACCCGGGACCTCGGCGGCACGGTGCGTACGGTCTTCCTGGCGTCGGAGGGCAAATCCGCAGCGGCCTTCCCGGCGGCGCTCGTCGGCCAGGCCATCGTGGCGACGGGTTCGCTGATCGCACGCGGCGAACACGCGATGCTCGCCGTCGCGCAGCTGGACGCTGCTCGCGGGCTGGACGACACCGGATTGCAAGCGCCGGCGCCCGTCGACGAAGGCGAGGTGCTGATGGCGGGCGAGATACTCGATGCCAAGTGCTGGTTCGGCGCCATGCGGCCGGGCTTCGGCAAGACGCACAAGGCCTGCGCCGCATTGTGCGCACGTGGCGGCCTGCCACTGGCATTCTGTCGCAGCGATGCCTGCGGCGCGGGGCTGGAGGCGCCGTTGTTCGTCGATGCGACCGGCAGTCCGCACGCGCCGGCCATATTGCCCTGGGTGGCCGACCCGGTGGTCGTGCGCGGGCGCCTGGTGCGCGTCGGCGACGTGGTGCAACTGCGCGCGGGGCTGCAGCAGATCCGGCGGCTGTAGCGCGCCTGGCGGAGCGGGCGCCTGCTCCGTCGCGAACGGACATCACCACGGCATCGCCGCGCGCACGGTCCGCGCCTATCATGATCCCCATGAACGAACGCATCTCCCGCATCCTGGCCCAGATGGCCGCCCTCGACGACGAACTGCGCGACGCCGTGCACGAGCAGGAAAGCCGCATGTTCTTCCAGATCAAGGGCAAAAGGGTGGAATTCGAACGCACGGTGCGCGAGGCACACGCCAAGCTCAAGACCAACCTGTTCCGCTGGCTGGTGACGAACCGGCCGCAGAACCTGATCACCGGCCCGATCATCTACGCGATGATTGTTCCACTGCTGCTGCTGGACCTGTGCGTGAGTTTCTACCAGTGGAGCTGTTTCCCGATCTACGGCATCACCAAGGTGCGGCGGGGCGACTACATCGTGTTCGACCGGCACCACCTGGGCTACCTGAACGCCATCGAGCGTTTCCACTGTACCTACTGCGAATACGCCAACGGGCTGATCGGCTACCTGCGCGAGATCATCGCGCGCACCGAACAGTATTTCTGCCCGATCAAGCATGCGCGCAAGATCCTCGGCACGCATGGTCGCTACAACCGGTTCCTGGACTATGGCGAGGCGGACGATTACCAGGCCAAGCTCGAGGAATTCCGCGTCGCGCTGGGCAAACGCACGTAGGCACGCAACGCCCCCGGACGGGCCGGGCGCGTGCAGCGCTCGCGTCAGACCTTGCGTGCGCCGACCCGCACTCCGTCGCGCACCGTCGCTGGCGGGTACACGATGACCTGCGCGCCGGGCTCCAGGCCGCTGCGGATCCAGGCCATGCTGCCGTTGCGCCCGCCGAGCTGTACCGGCACCTGCCGCGCACGGCCCGCGTCGACGACGAACACCGCGTGGCTTGCCGGCGCCGCGGGCGCGGCGGCGCCGGTCTCGGAGGCACCGGCCGGCAACGGGAACACCGCGCTCACCGGCACCTGCACCGCGTTGTCCTCGGACAAGGTGACGATACGCACGCTGACCCGGTAGGCGTCGCCCAGCGCCTGCCACTGCGCCCGCGGGCTGGTCAGGTCGATCACGACGCGCACCCGCTGCTCCTCGACACCGAGCGCCGATACCTTGGTGAAGGCCGCCGGCTCGACGCTGCGCACGCGCCCTTCGAGCGTGCCCGGCCCGCCCCAGCGTTCGATCAGCACCCGGCTGCCAGGCCGCGCGGCCAATGCGTCAGTGGTAAGCAACTCGGCCACCACTTCCAGATTGCCCGTGTCTCCGAGCTCGAGCAGCGGTGTGCCCAGGGCCACCGTCGCCTCGCTGGCCTGCAACACCCGCAACAGCTGGCCGGCCACCGGCGCGCGCACCGTGAACCGGCCTTGCCCGGCACCCGTTGCGCCCTGTCGCACAACGCCCAGTGCCGCGCGCGCCTGTTCGAGATCGTGCGACGCCATGCGGCGTTCGGCAGTGGCCGACTCGACTTCGCGCTCGGCGGCAAGCACAGCAAGGCGATCGGCCTCCAGCCTGGCCGGTGCGATGAATCCCTGTTGCGCCAGCTCGGCATTGCGCCGCGCGTCGTTGCGGACCTGCTCGACCGCGACCTGGGCGCGTGCGATCCGCACGCCGGCACGCGCCACGTTGTCCTGCGCCGACGCCACGCGGGCCTGCACCTCGCGCAGGCTGCGTTCGTCCAGCAGCGCCGGCAGCACCGGCAACAGATGGGCCAGCGGCGCGTCGGCGGCGATCACATCACCTTCCTTGAGCGTGATGCGCTCCAGCCGGCCGGCCAGCGGCGCCGACACGACGTACCGGTCGGCCAGCCGGGTCTTGCCATCTTCGTCGATGGTGGTCTCGAACAGGCCCCGGGTGACCGGCGCCAGTTCGACCTCCACCGGACGTGGCGCCAGCGCCCATGCCAGCAGCAATGCCAGCAGCACGACGGCCACCGCAAACATGAACCAGGTCTTGCGTTTCATGGATTCCTCGTCATTCTCGTGTCTTGAGCGCCGCGACCATGTCGAGCCGGTCGATGCGCCGGCGCACCACCAGGGCGCTGGCCACGCCCGATACCAACACCGCCAGGCCGGCGATCGCATAGGTGCGCGGCTGGATCACCACCGGAAAATAGAACTGGTCCGATTGCGTCAGGTCCGCGATCAGGATCACCAGCCCGTACCCCATCACCATGCCCAGCGGCAGGGCGATGGCGATGCCGATCGCCATCTCGCCCAGCAGCAGCCCCGACACCTCGGCGCGGGTGAAACCGAGCACGCGCAGGCTGGCCAGCTCCCAGGTGCGCTCGGCCAGTGCGATGCGCGCATTGTTGTAGACCACGCCCACCGCGATCACCGCCGCGAACAGCGTCAGGATGGAGCTGATGATGCGGATGTTGCGCGCACTGATCTCCTCCATGTTGCGCAGCATCGTGGACTTGCTGAAGGTGCCGACGATACGCGGCATGCCCTTGGTGGCCTCGATCAGCGCCGGCTCGCTGCCGCGCTCGACCGCCAGCGAGAACTGCGAGGACCGGTCGCCTTCCTCGAGCAGGCGGTTCAGCGCGCGACGCTCCATGTAGGCGTTGAGCCCCATCATCTCGCGCGCCGTCGCGGCCAGCGGCACTTCCACCGCGCGCTGGCGACCTTCGAGCACCTCGACCCGGACCCGGTCGCCCACACGCAAGTCGAGCTTGGCAGCAAGGCGGTCGGTCATGACCAGCCCGTCGCCCTGCAGGCGGCTGGCCTCGCGGTTGTCGGTGTCGATGATGCGGCGCAGCTCCGGGTTGCGCTCGAAACCCTGGATCTGGCCGCGCTCGCTGAGGTGGCCGTTGATGAACCGCACCGGCACGTCACGCCCGGACTCGACCGCGATCACGCCGGGCAGCCGCGCCAGTTCGTGACGGGCACTGTCATCAACCGCCTCGGTCATCCAGACGATGACGTCGCTGCGCATGGCCAGGTTGAACTGCGAGTCGACCAGGAAGTCGATCGCGTCGCGAAAGAAATTGCCCATCACGACGATGGCCACCGAAGCAGCCACGCCACCGATCGACAAGGACGTGCGCAGCGGCCGTCGTTCCATGTTGCGCAGGATCATGCGCAGCGCCGGGCTGATGCGGGTGATGCCCAGGCGCTCGACCAGGGTACGCCGGTACCGCCCCGGCGCCGGCGGATGCATGGCCTCGGCCGGCGCCAGCCGCACTGTGGTCAGGATGGCATTGAGCGTGCCCAGCACCGCCGTGCCGATGGTGATGCTCATGCTCACCACCAGCAGCCAGGCCGGCATCACATGGACGAAACCGGGCAACTGGAACGACTCGGCATACAGCCCGGTGAACAGGCCGCCGAGCCAGTCGCCGAACGGCACGCCGATCGACAGGCCAGCCAGCACGATCAGCAGCACCATCTTCAGGTAGTGCGCGCCGATGCTGCGGTTCGGATACCCCAGCGCCTTGAGCGCGGCGATCTGCTCGCGCTGCGTGGCCACCAGACGCGACACCACCACGTTGAGCAGGAAGGCGGCCACGCCCAGGAAGATCGACGGCAACAAGGTGCCGATCACGTATTGGCTCTTGATCTCGGCGTCGAGCATGGCGTTCGATGGTTGGTCTGTGCGGCCGTAGGCTTCGCGTCCTCCGTACCGGGCGATGCGGCGCGAGACCTGTTCCACCACCGCGTGTTCCGAGGCGCCGGGCGCGAGCTTGATCGCGATGCGGTTGAAAGCGCCGTCCATGTCGTAGGCCGCGGCCAGCGTGTCGCGCGGCAGCCAGAACACACCGAAGCCGCGCTGGTCCGGGCTGCCCATCAGGCCGGCGAACACGAACTCGGGTGACAGGGCAATGCCGACCACCGTGAGCGCCCGTCGTTTGCCGTTGATCTGCGCCCACAACCGCGCACCCGGCTGCAGGCCACGCGCATCGGCAAAACCGGCCGACACCAGCACCGGAATGCTGCGGTCGCTGTCGGAGGAGTCCATGAGTCCCTGGCCGTTGCGCAGCGTGACCTGGTTCATGCGCGAGGGCGCGCGCGGGTCGATGCCGATCAACTGGCCGATCACCGGATCGGCCAGGCCATCGATCTCGACGCGCACGATCTGCTCGACCGTGGTCTGGACGTCGGCCACGCCCGGCACCTCGCGCAACACGGCCTCGAGCGCGTTGGGCGCACGCTTGACGCTGGCGAACACGTCGGCGAAACGGGCCTCGGCGTAGAACCGATCCCGTGCCAGCGCCAGCGACTCCACCGCCGACAGGCTGGTGATGAAACCGCCGATGCCGCTGGCCACGACCAGCGCGATCGTCAGTGCCTGGCTCCACATCAGGCGCAGGTCGCGCAAGAGCTTGTGGTCCAGTGCCTTCACCGGTTGGCCTCGCTCTGGTGGGCGGTCATCACCACGACAACTCCGACGGGCTGATCTTGTGGGTGTTGATCTCGACGTTCTGGATGCGCCCGTCGCCCAGGTGGATCACCCGATCCGCCATGCCGGCGATCGCCGCGTTGTGCGTGATGACGACCGCCGTGGTACCGAGTTCGGTATTGATGCGCGCGATCACCTCGAGCACCAGCTTGCCGGTCTTGTAGTCCAGCGCACCGGTCGGTTCGTCGCACAACAACACCGCCGGGCGCTTGACGATGGCGCGCGCGATCGCGACGCGTTGCTGTTCGCCGCCCGAGAGCTGGGCCGGAAAATGGTCGCGCCGCGGTGTCAGGCCGACCATGTCGATGGCCTCGTCGATCGGCATAGGGTCTTCGGCGATGTCGGTCACCAGCGCCAGGTTCTCGCGCACCGTCAGGCTCGGGATCAGGTTGTAGAACTGGAACACGAAACCCACATGTTCGCGCCGATAGGTGGTGAGTTCGCTCTCGTTGGCGTCGGTCAGCACGTGGTCGCCGAAACGCACCTCGCCGCGCGTGGGCACGTCCAGCCCGCCCAGGATGTTGAGCAGCGTCGACTTGCCGCTGCCCGAGGCACCGAGCAACACGACGAATTCGCCGCGGCGGATTTCCAGGTCGACGTCGCGCAAGGCATGGACCTGGACCTCGCCCGTGCCGTACACCTTGGCCAGGCCGTGCGCGGAAAAAACGACCTCGGCCGGCGACTGCGCGTCGGGACGGGCGACAGGTGTGGCGGATGCCGTACGCATGGTGCGGATGGATGGATGGATGGCTGGATGGCGGGCTCGCACACCGAAACGGGTCGCACGGAAGCGCCCACGGGTCCGGCACGGCAACGCCCGTAACGTGTGACACAGACCAGTCTACGACCCCGGCCCCGCGGCGTCTTGATCCGCGTCAAGGCCGCATGATGCATCCGCACCCCACCGCCGCGGGCGTCGGGTCTAGCGCCCGACCGCCCCGTCCAGCCGCTGCGAAATCGTGCGCGCGGCCTCCAGCAGGGGCTCGAGCATGGTGTCCTGCATCACCCGCGCACTGGTACGGTTGGCCTGGCCGCTGATGTTCAGCGCAGCAACCATCTGGCCGCCCCGATTGATGATCGGCGCGGCCAGCGACACCAGGCCTTCCTCCAGCTCCTGGTTCACCAGCGACCAGCCCTGGCGCCGGGCCTGCGCGACGCGGCTCACCAGTTCCGTCACTTCGGTCACGGTATGGCGGGTGCGTTGCGTGCGCTCCGAGGCCTCCAGGCAGGCCAGCAGTTCATCCTGCGGCAGCGCCGACAACAACATCCGGCCCATCGAGGTGCAATACGCTGGCAGGCGCGAGCCCACGCCCAGGCTGATGCTCATGATCTTGCGCGTGGGTACACGCATCACGTAGACGATGTCGGTGCCGTCGAGCACGGCGGCCGAGCAGGACTCGTGCACCTGCGCGACCAGCTCCTCCATGATGGGTTCGGCCAGGTTCCAGATCGGCATCGACGACAGGTAGGAGAAACCCAGGTCCAGGATACGCGGACTCAGGCTGAACCAGCGTCCGTCGCTGCGCACATACCCCAGCGCCTCGAGCGTGAGCAGGATGCGCCGCGCGCCGGCCCGGCTCAGCCCGCTGCGAGCAGCCACCTCGCTCAGCGTCTGGTTCGGCGCGCTGGCGCTGAACGAGCGGATCACCTCCAGGCCACGCGCAAACGACTGTACATACCCGTCGCCGGGCCTGAGGTTTGCGATGCGGGCGGATGCGGTGTTTGCCATGGGGATCACTTTCTCCTAGAATTCATTATACGAACACACGTTCGAATGTCGAACATTTTCCGCACAGGCGGCCTGCGCCTGGCAAGCCTTGAAACCCATTCGCAATTCCGTACGGAGACTCCCGGATGATCAACAAGATTGCGCGCTCCGTCGCCGATGCCCTGGCCGACGTGCGCGACGGCTCCACCGTGATGATCGGCGGCTTCGGCACCGCCGGCATTCCCAACGAGCTGATCGACGGTCTGATCGAACAGGGCGCAAAGGATCTGACCGTCGTCAACAACAATGCCGGCAATGGCGAGACCGGGCTGGCAGGCCTGCTCAAGGCCGGCCGGGTGCGCAAGGTGATCTGCAGCTTTCCGCGCCAGTCCGACAGCCAGGTGTTCGACGGCCTGTACCGCAGCGGCAAGCTTGAACTCGAGCTCGTGCCGCAGGGCAACCTGGCCGAACGCATCCGTGCCGCCGGCGCCGGCATCGGCGCATTCTTCTCGCCCACTGGCTACGGCACGGAACTGGCGAAGAATCCCGACGGCTCGCCCAAGGAAACCCGCGAGATCGGCGGCCGGCACTATGTGCTGGAGATGCCGATCCACGCCGACCTGGCACTGATCAAGGCCGAACGCGGCGACCGCTGGGGCAACCTGACCTTCCGCAAGGCAGCACGCAACTTCGGCCCGGTGATGGCCACGGCCGCGCGCAAGACCGTGGCCACGGTACACGAGGTGGTCGAGCTCGGCACGCTCGACCCGGAGGCGATCGTGACCCCGGGCATCCACGTCCACCAGATCGTGTTGATCGACCGCGTGGCCACCCGGGCCGGCGGCGCGAAATGAACGACACCCCCCGTCTGTCCGGTTTCACTGCGTGTGGACCGTCCGACCCCCCCACTGGGGGGCGCCCCCTGCGGCCTGGCAAAGCCAGTTCCGTGAGGGCCTGGACTGGCCTGCTCCGCGGCCGCCTGACCTTACCCGCCTTGTCGCTGGCGCACTGCGCCCAGGAGTATTGACATGAGTTACCAGAAACGCAGCAAGGACCAGCTCGCCCGGCGCGTGGCGCAGGACATCCACGAAGGCGCCACCGTCAACCTCGGCATCGGCATGCCGACGCTGGTGGCCAACCACATTCCGTCGGACCGCGAGGTGCTGCTGCACAGCGAGAACGGCATTCTCGGCATGGGCCCGGCGCCGGCCGAGGGCCAGGAAGATTACGACCTCATCAACGCCGGCAAGCAGCCCGTGACCCTGCTCGCCGGCGGCGCCTATTTCCACCATGCCGACAGCTTCGCGATGATGCGCGGCGGCCATCTGGACATCTGTGTGCTCGGCGCCTTCCAGGTCTCGGCCACCGGCGACCTGGCCAACTGGCATACCGGCGAGGCCGACGCGATTCCGGCCGTCGGCGGCGCCATGGACCTGGCCGTCGGCGCCAAGCAGACCTGGGTCATGATGGACCTGATGACCAAGCAGGGCCAGAGCAAGGTCGTGGCGCACTGCAGTTACCCGCTGACCGGTATCGGCTGCGTCAAGCGCATCTATTCCGACCTGGCCACGCTGGACTGCACGCCGCAAGGCCTGCGTCTCATCGACAAGGTCGAGGGCCTGGAACACTTTGAACTCGAACGCCTGATCGGCCTGCCGATCGCCATCTGAACCCCCTGCAGCCTCGCTCGCGCGCGGCTTGCGCAACACCACCCTGGAGCCCTCCATGACACGACACGCTTTCATCTGCGACGCCATCCGCACCCCCTTCGGCCGTTACGGAGGCGCCCTGAGCTCGGTGCGCACCGACGACCTGGGCGCGGTGCCGATCAAGGCCTTGATGGCGCGTAACGCCAAGGTCGACTGGCAGGCCGTCACCGACGTCATCTACGGCTGCGCCAACCAGGCGGGCGAGGACAACCGCAACGTCGCACGTATGGCGGCACTGCTGGCCGGCCTGCCGATCGAGGTTCCCGGCGCCACCGTGAACCGCCTGTGCGGCTCCGGCCTGGACGCGATCGGCACGGCGGCGCGCGCCATCAAGGCCGGCGAGGCCGCGCTGATGATTGCGGGTGGCGTCGAGAGCATGAGCCGTGCGCCCTTCGTCATGCCGAAGGCCGAATCCGCGTTCAGCCGCAGCAACGCGGTATACGACACCACCATCGGCTGGCGTTTCGTCAACAAGCTGATGAAGGCGCAATACGGTGTCGACTCCATGCCCGAGACGGCCGAGAACGTGGCCACCGACTACGGCATCGAGCGCGAGGCGCAGGACCGCATGGCGCTGGCCAGCCAGCGCAAGGCGCTGGCGGCGCAGAAGGCCGGTTATTTCGATGCCGAGATCGCGCCGGTGTCGGTGCCCCAGCGCAAGGGCGACCCGGTCGTCGTCAGCCAGGACGAACATCCACGCGACACCTCGCTCGAAGCGCTGGCCAAGCTCAAGGGCGTGGTGCGGCCCGACGGCAGCGTGACCGCCGGCAACGCCAGCGGCGTCAACGACGGCGCCTGCGCGCTGCTGCTGGCTGACGAAAGCAACGCCGCCAAACACGGGCTGACACCGCGCGCTCGCGTGGTCGGCATGGCCACGGCCGGCGTGCCGCCACGCATCATGGGCATCGGCCCGGCGCCGGCCACGCGAAAGGTACTCGCATTGACGGGGCTGACACTCGCGCAAATGGACGTGATCGAACTCAACGAAGCCTTCGCCGCCCAGGGCCTGGCCGTGCTGCGCGACCTCGGCCTGCAGGACGACGACCCGCGCGTCAACCCCAATGGCGGTGCCATCGCGCTCGGCCACCCGCTGGGCGCCAGCGGCGCGCGCCTGGCCACGACGGCGATCAACCAATTGCACAAGAGCGGCGGTCGTTACGCACTGTGCACGATGTGTATCGGCGTGGGGCAAGGCATCGCGGTGGTGCTCGAGCGAGTCTGAGGGCAGCGCGGCCCGTGGCTCAAGCGTGTGCGGCGGGCCCGTCCGCTTCCGATGACTGCTGCATCGACCACATCTGCGCATAACGTCCGCGCGCGGCCAGCAGTTGCAGGTGCGCGCCGCGCTCGACGATGCGCCCGCCGTCCATGACCAGGATCTCGTGCGCATCGACGACGGTCGACAGGCGGTGTGCGATCACCAGCGTGGTCTTGCCGCGCGCGACGCTGCGCAGCTCGGCCTGGATCGCGCGTTCGTTGGCCGAGTCCAGCGCACTGGTGGCCTCGTCGAAGATCAGCACGGGCGGGTTCTTCAGCAAGGTGCGCGCGATCGCCACGCGTTGTTTCTCGCCGCCCGAGAGCTTGAGCCCGCGTTCGCCCACCGTCGCTTCGTAACCGGCCGGCGTGCTGATGATGAAGTTGTGGATATGCGCCGCACGTGCGGCCGCCTCGACCTGCTGCTGGCTCGCGCCCGGATTGCCGTAGGCGATGTTGTAGGCGATGGAGTCGTTGAACAACACCGTGTCCTGCGGCACGATGCCGATCGCGCGGCGCACGCTGGCCTGGGTCACGGCGCGGATGTCCTGCCCGGCGATCGTGATGCGGCCCTGCTGCACGTCGTAGAAGCGGTACAGCAGCCGTGCCAGCGTCGACTTGCCGGCGCCCGACGGCCCGACCACCGCCACTGTCTTGCCGGCGGGAATCTCGAAACTCACGTCGTTCAGGATGGTGCGCCGAGCCGCGGCATCACCCGCCTTGCCGCTGTCGTACGCGAACGAGACGTTCTCGAAACGCACGGTCGGAGGCCCGTCGGCGCGCAACGCGGGCGCATCCGGCGGATCGGCAATCTCGCGCTCCTGCTCCATCAGCCGGAACATCTTGTCCAGGTCGGTCAGGCTTTGCTTGATCTCGCGATACAAGGTGCCCAGGAAACCCAATGGAATGTAGAGCTGGATCATGAAGGCGTTGACCATGACCAGGTCGCCCAGTGTCATGCGCCCATCGACGACGCCCTGCGTGGCGCGGTACAACATCGCCACCAGCGAGGCCGCGATGATCAGCTGCTGGCCGGTGTTGAGCAGGCTCAGCGTGCTCTGGCTCTTGATCGCGGCCTTGCGGTAACGCTCCAGGCTCTCGTCGTAGCGCCGGGCCTCGAACTCCTCGTTGTTGAAATACTTGACCGTCTCGTAGTTCAGCAGCGAGTCGACGGCCCGGGTGTGGGCCGACGAATCGAGTTCGTTCATCTGGCGCCGGAACTGCGTGCGCCACTGCGTGACCGTGACCGTGAACACGATGTAGACCACCAGCGCGATGATGGTGATCCAGGCGAACCAGATATCGAACTTGACCGCCAGCAAGGTGAGCACCAGCGTGACCTCGATCAGCGTGGGGCCGATGCTGTAGAGCGAATACGAGATCAGCGAATGCACACCGCGCGTGCCGCGTTCGATGTCGCGTGTCATGCCGCCGGTCTGGCGGTCGAGGTGGAAACGCAGGCTCAGCGCATGCAAGTGGCGGAACACCTGCAGCGAGATCGAGCGCGCCGCGCCTTCGGTGGCCTTGGCGAACACCAGTTCACGCAACTCGGTGAACAGCGTCGTCGACAGCCGCAGCAGCCCGTAGCCGAACAGCAGCGCGACCGGCACCACCAGCACCGCCTGCAGCACCTCGTTGCCGCCGGCCTGCGCCAGGTTGCGCCCGCCATTCGGGCTCAGCCCGTCGACCAGCTCCTTGAGCAGCAACGGCACGCCGACGTTGGCCATCTTGGCGCCGACCATGAAGACCAGCGCGATGACCACGCGCCACTTGTACTGCCACAGGTAGGGCAGCAGTCGCGACAGCGTGGTCCAGTCCGAGCGTCGGGGCTCGTCAGGGGCGCCAGATGCGATGGGAGGGCTGAGAACGGCGGCGCGGCGCATGAGAGACAATCCGTGGATTCAAATGTTTGGCGGGCCCGGCCTGCGGCGGCACTGCAACCGCCCATGCGCCCGACCCGCCCTGATCAGGAACCGATTGTGACCAACTCCGGCCAAGCCAGTACGACCAGGGTCATGTTGCCCACCGACAAGGAGCTGGTGCTCAAGGTCATCCCGATGCCGGCCGACAGCAATGCCAACGGCGACATCTTCGGCGGCTGGGTCATGGCCCAGGTCGACCTGGCCGGCTCGGTGATTCCCGCCCGCTACGCGCAGGGGCGCATGGCCACGGTGGCGGTGAACGAGTTCGTGTTCAAGCAGCCGGTGCGGGTCGGCGACATCCTGTCGTTCTACGCATCGCTGACGCGTATCGGGCGCACCTCCGTCACGGTGCAGGTCGAGGTCTACGCGGAGCAGTTCCGCACCCAGGGCACGTACGTCAAGGTGACCGAGGCCTCGTTGACCTACGTGGCGATCGACGACAACGGCCGGCCGCGGCCGATTCCCAAGCCCTGACGGGCCAGTGTGCTTGCGGCCGCGCAGCCTCCGCCTCCCGCCCCTCCACAGTCTCCACCCCGACCCCCATGTGTACCGTTGCCCCGGCGCGCCACAGGCCCGTCCACGCGCGCACAGGCGCCTTGCTGTCCGGCGCCTGCATCCAGCTGTTGTGGTTTCTGCTGTCGATCGTGCTGCCCGTCAGCCAGGCTCACGGCGCCGGCCGCACCACGCCGCTGATCAGCCCGCCACCGGGGTGGGTCGAAGCGTCCGGCATCGACACCGCCGTTGCGATGACGCCCGACCAGGTGCGCGATGGCATCCACTACCTGCTGTACGACCGGCAGGTTCGCATCACCACCGGACAGCGCGAGCAATACCAGCGCACGGCCCGCAAGGCGCTGAACGGCACTGGCGTGGAGACGATCGCCAACGTCTCCATCGCGTTCGACCCCTCCTACCAGACGCTGATCATCCATGCAATCACGCTGCACCGCGGGACACAGCGCTTCGAGCGGCTGACACGCGCCGGCCTGCGCGTCCTGCAGCGCGAGAAGGAACTGGACTCCCTGATCTACGACGGAACCCGCACGGCGAACGTGTTCCTCGACGATGTCCGGGTCGGCGATGTCGTCGACGTGTCGTTCACTTTGCGAGGACACAACCCGGTGTTCGGCGGGCGCCACTTCGGTCTGTTCGACACGCAGTGGCGGATACCGGTGCACCGGATGCAGGCCCGGCTGATCTGGCCGGTCGACCGCCCGATGTACTTTACCTACCGCAACGCAGCGCCGCAGGGCCAGCCGGTGGCGGCGATGGCCGGCTTCCAGGAGATACGCTGGCGCGCGGACCAGGTGGCGCCCATCGCGGTCGAAAACGACCTGCCCGAGTGGTACGACCCATATCCCCATGTGCAATGGAGCAACTTCCGGGACTGGTCGGAAGTCGCCCAATGGGCCCTGCCGCTGTACCGCACACCGGGCACGACTGCGGCGAGCATCGAGGCGGAAATCACGCGGATTGCACAGCAGCATGCAGCGCCGGCCGACAGGGCGGTGGCGGCGCTGCGTTTCGTGCAGGCGAACATCCGCTACCTCGGCATCGAGGTCGGCGCCGGCTCGCACGCGCCGACCAACCCGGCCACCGTGCTGGCACGGCGTTTCGGCGACTGCAAGGACAAGACCCTGCTGCTGCTGACGATGCTGCAGGGCCTGGGCATCGAGGCCCGTGCCGCGTTGGTCGACACACGCATGCGCCGTGGCATTGCCGACTGGCAACCGTCCCCGGGCGCGTTCAACCATGTCATCGTGCGCGCCCGAGTCGACGGCACCGACTACTGGATCGATCCGACGCTGGCGCAACAGCACGGCAGCCTGGCGTTGATCCGGCAAGCCGACTACGGCATGGCCCTGGTCGTCGATGCGGACACCCGGCAGTTGCAGATCATGCCGCTGGCGGCGGCCAATTGGCACAAGAAACGCATCCATGCGCTGTACGACTCCAGCGATGGCCTGGACAAGCCGGTCCGGTTCACGCTGACCACCGTGTCGGAAGGTGCGGCCGCGGAAAACCAGCGCGCCCTGCTCGCACGCGGCAATGCCGACGAACTGCAGCGCAACTATCTGAACTACTATGCCAAGGACTATCCAGGACTGGCCCTGGCCGAGCGGTTCAGCGTCGACGACGACCGCCAGGCCAACCGGCTGACCATGGTCGAGCGCTATACCATCCACCCGTTCTGGACCCGGGACGACAGCAAGGGGCGGCAGGTGGCGGCGATCGAAACCCGCGATGTCTGGTCGTACCTGGGGCTGCCACGCGACACGATTCGCACGCAGCCGATGCGATTGGGTCACCCGGAGGATTTCGAACAGGTGACCGAGGTCCGGCTGCCCGAGGACTGGTCGGTCGGGCCGGAATCGGTGCGCGTCGACGACCCGGCCTTCCAGTTCAGCCATGAACTGCAGGCTGAGCCGCGGCTGCTGACGATCACGAACCGCTTCCGTTCGAACGCCGACCACCTGCAACCCGGCGACGTGGCGCGGTATGTCGGCAACCTGCGGCTGGCGCGGGACAGCCTGGGCCTGGAGTTGTACAAGTCGGACGCCGTACCGACTCCCCCGGCCGCGCCATCGGCACTGGACCTGCTGCGCGCCTTGCCTGCCGGCCCGGTGCTGGGCAGCCTGCTGCTGCTCGTGGCCTTGATCGCCTGGTCGGCGCATGCGACGCTCCGGTTCCGACGCCAACCCCTGCCGCTGGCGACACCCTATCCATCCGCGTCGCCTGACGTGGCGTACAGGAACACGCAAGCCGCGGCCTCGCTGGCGACGGATCCGGTCGCCGCAGTCGCCTCGGATCCAGCCACGCCGAACGCCGTCACGACGCCCTTTCACGCGATCACGGTCCGCAAGTACCTGCTGATGTACTACTGCACCTTGGGTCTGTACGACTACTACTGGGGTTACCGGAACTGGTGGCTGATCCGTCAGCGCGAGCAGACCCGGATCATTCCCGTCCTGCGCGCCCTGTTCGGCCCATTTTTCAGCTTCGCGTTGTTCGGACGGGTACGGGATTTCCCCGTCGAGCAAGGAGCGCACATGGCCCTGCCCGTGCGGACATTGGCCTTGGGCTGGCTGCTGGTCGCCCAGTTCAGCTGGCTTCCCGGGCCTTACAACCTGCTGTACCTGATCAGCCCGTTGTTCACGCTTCCCGTCGTGGCAGCGATCCGGTCGATCAACCAGACCGTGGCACCGCTGGCGCCATGGAACGACCGGCTCGACAAACGCAGTTGGGTCGCCATCGCATTCGGCTTGATGGTGTGGGGCCTGATCGTGTACGGACTGACACTGCCCTGAAGCAACGGCGCCGGTCGGCCGGCGGGCCGGTCATCGCACGGCAGCGGCATGTCGCGCGATCAGAACCGCCCGTGCCGCCCGTCGCCCGCCGCGAACCGGGCAGCGCCCTCGAGCGCGTCGCCCAGGCAGGCCTTGCCGCGCTCCCATTCCTGGTGCAGCGCCAGGTGCAGCGGCAGATCCCATTGCGCATGGGCGCTGGCGCGGTCGGCCCGCATCGTGGCCTGCGGGAATGCGGCCAGCTGGCGCGCCAGCTCCATTGCCGCCTCCAGCGCATGGCCGGTCGGCACGACCCGGTTGCACAGCCCCATGCGCAAGGCCTCGTCGGCCTCGACCTTGCGCCCGGTCAGGATCAGGTCCATCGCGTGGCCCATGCCGATCAGCCGCGGCAGCCGCACGGTGCCGCCGTCGATCAGCGGCACGCCGAAGCGGCGGCAATAGACACCGAAATACGCGTCCTGCTCCATCACCCGCAGGTCGCACCACAAGGCCAGCTCCATGCCGCCGGCAACCGCCGCGCCGCTGACGGCAGCGATGACCGGCTTGGACAACAGCAGGCGCGACGGCCCCATCGGGCCCTGAACGGGGTCGCCGCCATCCGGATCGAAGTCGAACTGCGCCGCCATCGCCCGCGCCGCATCCGGTGCCTGGGCATGGACCCGGGCGCCGGCCTGCAGGTCCCAGCCGGCACAGAAGTGCCCGTGGTCGCCATGGAACACCGCGACCCGTGCCTCGGGATCGGCGTCGAAGTCCAGGAAGGCCTGGTACAGCGCCCGCGCGGTCGGCGCGTCGACGGCGTTGCGCACCTGCGGCCGGCGCAGGCGCACGACGGTGATCGCATCGGTTCGGGAACTGTGCACGGCGTCGTCCATGCGGCCCATTAGACCGACCCGGGTATACCCGGCCTATCGGGGAGAACCCTCACGGCGAAGCGAACCAAAGCCGCTATAAATGGCACTCGCCACATACGAACAATTCGAGGGGACTGTGTGCTACTTCTGCAACTGGTGATCAGTGGCGTCGCCCAGGGATGCATTTATGGACTGATTGCCCTGGGTTTCGTGCTCATCTACAAGGGCACGGAAACCGTCAGCTTCGCCCAGGGTGACCTGATGATGCTGGGCGCGTTCGGGGGCCTGGCCTGCATGACGCTGCTCGAGTTTCCGTTCTGGCTGTCGGTGCTGTGCGCGATCGCCGGCATGGGCTTGTTCGGCTTCCTGATCGAGCGGGTCGTGATCCGGCCCATCCTGGGACAGCCTGCGTTCTCCATCGTGATGCTGACCATCGGCATCGGTTACGTGGCGCGCGGGCTGATCACGATGATCCCGGTCATCGGCACCGAGACCCACGTATTGCCGGTTCCCTACAAGGACCAGATCTGGCGCCTGGGCTCACTGGTGATCAACATCGAGCAGATGGTCGTGATCGCGGCCACCGCCGTGTTGTGCGCGCTGCTGTACGCCTTGTTCAAGTACAGCAAGGTGGGAATCGCGATGCAGGCCTCGTCGCAGAACCAGCTGGCCGCCTACTACATGGGCATCCCGGTCAAACGCATCAATGGCCTGGTCTGGGGCCTGGCGGCCGGCGTGGCGGCCATTGCCGGCCTGCTGCTGGCACCGATCACCTTCGTGCATGCCAACATGGGCTTCATCGGCCTGAAGGCGTTTCCGGCCGCCGTGGTCGGCGGCTTCGGCAGTCTGCCCGGGGCCATCGTCGGCGGTCTGGTGATCGGCATCGTCGAGTCCCTGGCGGGTTTCTACGCGCCGGCCGGCGTCAAGGACGTCGCACCGTATGTCGTCGTGCTGATCATGCTGATGGTCAGGCCGAACGGGCTGTTCGGCGAAAAACTGCGCAAGAAGGTCTGATCCCCCATGCGATTCATCTTCAAGACCGACTACGCGCAGGATATCCGGCTGGCCAAGCATGGCGGCCACCGGTTCTGGTACGGCGCCATGTTGCTGGCCCTGCTGGCGGCACCCTGGGTCATCGACGAATACTGGCTGGCCCAGCTGACCTTCATCCTGATCTACGCCATCGCCGGCCTGGGCCTGATGCTGCTGGCCGGGTTCACCGGCCAGTTCTCGATCGGGCACGCCGCCTTCCTGGGCGTGGGCGCCTATACGCAGGCGGTGTTCACCACCATGGGCGTGCCGTTCCCGTTTGCGCTGGCGCTGGCCGCCGGCATCGCGGCTTCGGTGGGTGTCGTCGTTGCGCTGCCGGCACTGCGGCTCAAGGGCATCTACCTGGGCATCGCGACGATGGCCTTCGGCTTCATCGTCGAGGAGGTGTTCGCGCGCTGGGAGTCGGTCACGCACGGCAACTCGGGCATGAGCGTCAAGTCGCCGGAGATGTTCGGCTGGCAGCTGGGCTCGAGCACCGAGTTCTACCTGCTGTGCCTGGTGATCACGGTCGCGGCCACACTGGGCATCCTGAACCTGCTGCGCTCGTCGACCGGCCGCGCGTTCGTCGCGATCCGCGACTCCGAGATCTCGGCGCAGAGCATGGGCATCAACCTGGCGCGCTACAAGACCCTGTCGTTCGCGATCTCGGCGGCGCTGGCTGGCGTGGCTGGCGCCCTGTATGCGCACAAGCTGCGTTTCATCTCGCCCGAGCAGTTCAACATCCTGCAGTCCATCGACCTGCTGCTGATGGTCGTGATCGGCGGCCTGGGCTCGGTGCATGGCGCCTTTCTGGGGGCGATCTTCCTGATCTCCATGCCGCAGATCATCGCGCAGAGCAAGGACCACCTGCCCGCCTTCATCGGCCAGGCGCCGGGCCTGCAAGGCCTGGTCTACGGCCTGGTGCTGATCGCCTTCGTGTTGTTCGAGCCCATGGGCATCTACGGGCGCTGGCTCAAGATCCGCACCTACCTGCAGACCTTCCCGTTCTATCGCAAGGGCATGTTCAAACGCCAGAAATCCTTCCAGAAGTCGGACCGCCTGCGATGAAAGACGCCCCCTGTCTGTCCGGTTTCACTGCGTGTAAACCGGCCGAACCCCCCACTGGGGGGCGCCCCCAACGGCCTGGCAAAGCCAGTTCCATGGGGGCCTGGACTGGCCTGCGCCGCGGCCACTTGACCTTTCATACCCTGCGGGCGGCACGATGCTTCGTGAAAGACTGAGATGACCGAGCCGCTGCTTTCCGCCAAGAACCTCACCGTGCGTTTCGGCGGGGTGCTGGCCGTCGACAACGTCAGCTTCGACGTGCAATCGGGCGAGATCTTCACGTTGATCGGGCCCAATGGCGCCGGAAAGACGACGGTGTTCAACCTGATCAGCCGCATCTACACCCCTACCGAAGGCGAGATCCTGTACCAGGGCGAACGCCTGACCACGCATCCGCCACACGACATCGCCGCGCTGGGTATTGCGCGCACGTTCCAGAACATCGAGTTGTTCGAACATGCCTCCGTGCTGCACAACCTGCTCATTGGTGGCCATACCCACCGCCAGACCGGTTTCTGGAGCGAGCTGTTCTTCACGAAGAAGACGCTGCGGGCCGAGATCGCTGCGCGCGAGAAAGCCGAGCGCGTGATCGACTTCCTCGACCTGCAGCACCACCGCGACTCCATGGTCGCCGGCCTGCCGTATGGCGTGCGCAAGGTGGTCGAACTCGGACGCGCCTTGTGCACCGAGCCGAAGCTGCTGCTGCTCGACGAACCGTCGTCGGGCCTGAACGTCGAGGAGACCGACGACATGGCGTTCTGGATCTCCGACATCAAGAACGAACTGGGCATCACGGTGCTGATGGTCGAACACGACATGTCGCTGGTATCCAAGGTCTCCGACCGCGTCGTCGCGATGAACCAGGGCGCCGTGCTGGCCACCGGCACGCCGCGCGAAGTGCAGAACGACCCCGGCGTCATCGAGGCCTACCTCGGCTCCATCGACGACGTGTCGTCGCTGCGGAGGAAGCCATGAGCCGCCGGGCCGTTCCCAAGACGAATGACCCCTTCGTGCGCGGCACGAAGGGCTGCCAAGTTCTCGCCGCCGGGCCGTCCCAAGGCGTGAAGGCCCCCTCGGGGGGCGGTGACGTACACGCCGTGACGAACGTGGGGGCATCATCATGAGCACCACACCCGTGCCCGTGAGCGACCAGCCGGTGCTCAAGCTGTCGAACGTCGAGAGCGCCTACGGGCCGATCCGCGCCATCCGCGGCGTCAGCCTGCAGGTGCGCCGCGGCGAGATCGGCACCGTGCTGGGCTCCAACGGCGCGGGCAAGACGACGATTCTCAAGACCATCTCGGGCATCATCGACCCGCGCAAGGGCTCGATCGAGTTCAAGGGCGAAGACATCACGGCCAAGGATCCGGCCTTCATCGTGCAGCAAGGCCTGTCGCACGTGCCCGAGGGCCGCGAGGTATTCCCGCTGCTGAGCGTGCGCGACAACCTGCTGATGGGCGCCTACACCCGCGACGATTCCGATGGCGTGGCCCGGGACATGGAAGCGGTCTACGGTTATTTCCCGATCCTGAAGGAACGCGCCGGCCAGGACGCCGGACTGCTCTCGGGCGGGCAGCAGCAGATGCTGTCGATCTCGCGCGCCCTGATGGCCAGCCCCGACCTGATGCTGCTCGACGAACCCAGCCTGGGTCTCTCTCCCAAGCTGACCAAGGAGATCTTCGAGATCGTCGTGCGCATCAACCGCGAACGCGGCACCACCATCCTGCTGGTGGAGCAGAACGCCAACATGGCGCTCAATGCCTCGGACTACGGCTACGTGCTGGAGAACGGCCGCATCGTGATGGAAGACACCTGTGCCCGGCTGCGCGAGAAGGAGGACATCAAGGAGTTCTACCTCGGCATGAAGGAAGAAGGCCAGCGCGACGAGCGGCGCTGGAAGAAGAAGAAGAACTGGAGATGATGGCCGTGACAAAGGAACGAGTGAGCGCCGCCGGGCCGCCCCAAGGCGCGAAGGCCCCCTCGGGGGGCAGAGAGCCACACGCAGTGGGCGAACGTGGGGGCCATATTCACGCCGCCGGGCCGCCCCAAGGCGCGAAGGCCCCCTCGGGGGGCAGAGAGCCACACGCAGTGGGCGAACGTGGGGGCCATATTCACGCCGCCGGGCCGCCCCAAGGCGCGAAGGCCCCCTCGGGGGGCAGCGAAGGACACGTAGTGCCGAGCGTGGGGGCCCTATGAATCAACTTTGGGACCTGAGCCATATCCAGCCGAGCACCGAGATCGTGCTGCAGGGCGAGACGATTCCGCAGGTGTTCTGGAATGCGGTGCACAAGCGCGGTGACACCGTGTGGATGCGCCAGAAGCACCTGGGCATCTGGCGCAGCTGGAGCTGGAGCGAGACCGCCACGGCCGTGCGCGAGATCGCCGGCGGCCTGATGGCGCTGGGCCTGCAGCCGCGCGAGACCGCCGCCATCCTGTCCAACACCGTGATCGAATGGGTGCTGGCCGACCTGGCCATCCTGTGCGCCGGCGGCGTGTCTAACGGCATCTATCCGACCGATGCGCCGAGCCAGGTGCAATACCTGTGCGAGGACTCGCGCACCACGGTGTTGTTCGTCGAGGACGACGAGCAGCTCGACAAGGCGCTGGAGGTGCGCGATCAACTGCCGCTGCTGCGCAAGATCGTCGTGTTCGACATGGAGGGCCTGCGCAAGCTCGACGACCCGGGCGTGATCAGCCTGGACGCGCTGCGCGAGCTCGGCCGCCAGTACAACACCAGCCATCCGGACGAGTTGATGCTGCGCTCCAAGGCCGTCAAACCCGACGACCTGGCCATTCTGGTCTATACCTCAGGCACGACCGGCAAATCCAAGGGCGCGATGCACCTGCACAGCGGCCTGGTCTACACCATGCGCGGCTACAGCTCGCTGGTGCAGCAGGACGAGACCGACGAACGCATGTGTTTCCTGCCGCTGTGCCATATCGCCGAGCGCATGGGCGGCGAGTACCACTGCCTGTATACCGGTGCCAAGCTCAACTTCGTCGAGAACCCCGAGACCATTCCCGAGAACGTGCGCGAGATCGCGCCCACGGTGTTCGTCGCCGTGCCGCGGGTGTGGGAGAAGTTCTATTCCGGCGTGCTGATCGGCCTGAAGGAAGCGAGCCGGCTGCAGCAGGCGGTTTATGCCTGGGGCATCGGTGTGGGCACGCAGATTGCCGACAAGGTGCTGGCGCAGCAGCCCGTGGGCGCCTGGCTCAAGATCCAGTACCGGGTGGCCGGCTGGCTTGCGCTGGACAACGTGCGCAAGATGATCGGCATCCACCGCTCGCGCGTGCTCTTCACCGGCGCGGCGCCGATCTCGCCCGAGCTGATCAAGTGGTATCTGGCGCTGGGCGTGCCGATGCTCGAGGTCTGGGGCATGACCGAGACCTGCGGCGGCTCCAGCGGCGTGCCGGCAGATCGCATCAAGCCCGGCACCATCGGGCCGGCGGCGGCCTTCAACGAGATGAAGATCGACCCGGCCACCGGCGAGATCCTGGTGCGCGGCAAGAACGTGTTCGCCGGCTACCTGAACCTGCCTGACAAGACCGTCGAGACGATCGATCCCGATGGCTGGATGCACACCGGCGACGTGGGCAAGGTCGACGAGGACGGCTACTTCACGATCACCGACCGGATGAAGGACATCATCATCACGGCCGGCGGCAAGAACGTCACGCCCAGCGAGCTGGAGAACGACCTGAAGTTCTCGCCCTACATCACCGACGCGGTGGTGATCGGCGACAAGCGGCCCTACCTGGTGGTCATCATCATGATCGACCAGGAGAACGTCGAGAAATACGCGCAGGACCACGACGTGCCGTTCTCCAACTACGCCAGCCTGACCCGCTCGCAGGAGGTGCAGGCGCTGATCCAGGCCGAGATCGACCGTGTCAACAAGAAGTTCGCGCGCGTCGAACAGATCAAGAAATTCTTCCTGCTCGACACCCAGCTCAGCGCCGAGGACGAGGAACTCACCCCCACCATGAAGCTCAAACGCAAGCTGGTGGAGAAGAAGTATGAATCGCAGATCGAGGCGATGTACCGTTAACCACGAAGGAGACAAACCATGAAACTCAAGTCAACCATCCTCCTGGCCGCGCTTGCGTTGGCCGCATTCGGGGCGCACGCCCAGTCCCAGGGCGTCTCGAAGGACGAGATCGTGCTGGGGTCGATCCAGGACCTCTCCGGTCCGATCGCCGGCTTCGGCAAGCAGGTCCGCCTGGGCATGATGCTGCGCGTGGACGAGATCAACGAGCAAGGCGGCATCAACGGCCGCAAGCTCAAGCTGATCGTCGAAGACTCCGCCTACGACCCGAAAAAGGCCGTGCTGGCCGCCCAGAAACTGGTCAACCAGGACAAGATCTTCATGATGGTCGGCCATATCGGCACGGCGCAGAACATGGCGGCGATGCCGATCCAGTTCGAGAAGAACGTCATCAACTTCTTCCCGGTCACGGCCGCACGCGAGATGTACGAGCCCTTCCACAAGCTCAAGTACTCCTATGCCGCCACCTATTACGACCAGATGCGCAGAGCCGCACCCAAGCTGGCGCAGGAAAAAGGCGCCAAGAAGGTCTGCACCATGTACCAGGACGACGAGTTCGGCCTGGAGGTCAAGCGCGGTGCCGAGGAAGGCCTCAAGACCATCAACATGAAGTTCGCCGAGGAGACCACCTACAAGCGCGGCGCCACCGACTTCTCGTCGCAGGTGCAGAAGATGCAGGCAGCCGGCTGCGACATGGTCGTGCTGGGCACCATCATCCGCGAGACCATCGGCGCCATCGGCACCGCGCGCAAGCTGGGCTACAGCCCGACCTTCCTGGGATCGAGCGCCGCCTACACCGACCTGATCCACAAGCTCGGTGGCCCGGCGATGAACGGCCTGTACGCCACGCACACGGTGGCCAACCCGTACCTGGACGCGGCGTCGCAGCCGGTGCGATTCTGGGCCAACAAGTACATGACCAAGTTCAACGAGGAGCCCACGGTGTTCTCGGTCTACGGGTACAGCATCATCGACGCCTTCGGCAAGGCAGCAGGCAAGGCCGGCGCCAACCTGACGACCGACAGCTTCATCAAGGTCATGGACACCATGGTGATCGAGCCCGACATGTTCGGCAGCGCCAGACAGACCTTCTCGCCGACCAAGCGCCTGGGCAGCGACGCAGCGCGGATGTCGCAGATCACCGACGGCAAGTGGAAGGTGGTGTCGGACTACTTCAACTGATGCGGATCCCGCCACGATGACAAAAGCCACCTTCGGGTGGCTTTTTTTCTCCCGGCGCGGGTCTTCGGCCCGGGCCTGCTCGCAGGCGCCTCCCCGAGTCGCCGTCCGTGGCTCACGCCATGATGTAAACGCCCGCCCCCGTCGACAGCAACCGCCCGTCCGCCCCCCGGAACTCCATGCGTGTCGACGCCACGCGCGAGCCCAGCCGCATGACCGTGGCATGCAGGTCGAAATGGTCGCCGATGCCCGGGCGCAGGTAGTCGACGCGCAGGTCGATGGTGCCGAGCTTGGCGAACCGGTGCAGCCGCTGCTCGGGCGGCTCGTCCATGTGGCGCGCGCCGATGGCGGCCATCACGGCCAGGCCGCCCATGGCGTCCAGGCCGGCGCTAATGACGCCGCCGTGCACCCGGTTGTAGCTGTAGTGCCCGACCAGTTCCGGCCGCATCGTGATGCGCCCGATCACCTGCTCCGGCTCCAGGGTCCGGATCTTCAGGCCCAGCGTCTGGTTGAAGACGATCATCTCCTCGAAGATCTTCTTCAGCCCCGCGACGAACTCCGGCTCGAACACCACGGGCGGCTTCGCGTGTGCGCCGCTCACAGGCCGAGCTGGCGCGCGGCCAGGTCCTTCATGATCTCCTCGGCACCGCCGCCGATCATCATCACCTTGACCTCGCGGTAGATGCGTTCGCTGCGCGTGCCCTGCATGTAGCCCATGCCGCCGAGGATCTGCACCGCCTGGTCGGCGCAGAACTGCAGGGTTTGGGTCGCATGGTTCTTCAGCATGCAGACCTGCGCCACCCAGCGCGCGGCGGTGTCGCCGCCGGCATGTTCGTCGCCAGCGTCCATGCGCTCGGAGACCGCGTCCACCCAGGCCTGGGTCGAGGCGATGCGCATCTGCATGTCAACCAGCTTGTGGCGGATCACCTGGTGCTCGACCAGGGCCTGGCCGAAGGTCTTGCGCTGGCGCGCCCATTCCAGCGCCTCGTCGTAGCAGGCCTGGGCAAATCCGAGCGCGGCCACCGACATGCCGAGCCGCTCGCCGTTGAAGTTGCCCATGATCATCCGGAAGCCTTCGCCCGCCGCGCCGATGCGGTAACGCGCCGGAACGCGCACGTTGTCGAAATGCAGCTGCGCCGTATCCGAACACCGCCAGCCCATCTTGTCCAGCGCCGCGCGCGACAAGCCCTTGCTGTCGCCCGGCACGACGATGAGCGAAATGCCGCGCGCCCCGCGCGCGGGCGCATCGTCCAGTTCGTCGAAGGCCGAATGGCCGTCGCTGGTGCGCACCGCCACGGTCAGGTAGTCGGCGCGCAGGCCCGAGGTGATGAAGATCTTCTCGCCGTTGATCACGTAGTGGTCGCCGTCGAGCCGGGCCGTGGTGCGGATGGACGCCACGTCGGAGCCGGCTCCCGGCTCGGTGATGGCCAGTGCCGCGATTTTCTCGCCGCGCAGCACCGGTGGCACGATCTCGCGCTGCAAGGTGTCCGACCCGTGGCGCAGCACCGGCGGCAGGCCGATGTTGTGCGAGAACAGGCCGGCGAACACGCCCCCGCTGGCGCCATGGCGCGCCATCGCCAGCGACATCGCGTTGCGCATGCGCTGCGAGGCGGGCGTGCCGCCCAGGTCCTCGGGGTAACCCAGGCCCAGCAGGCCGAGTTGCGCAGCGCGCGCATACAAGGCGCGCGGAAACTCCCCGGCCTGGTCCCATTCGGTCACATGGGGTGCGATCTCCTTGGCGGCGAAACGCGTGACCAGGTAGGACAGGGTCTCGATGTCGTTGTCGTCCTCGTCCAGGCCCGCAGGCGCGGCACGATCCGAAGTGTGGTTGGCGTTCAAGCGTGTGCTCCGCAACAGGATGAACAGAAAGAAGGCGCGCGGACGCGCTCAGCCCTTGGGCGGGCGTTTCGCGATACCCATGATCTTGGCCAGGATGCCCAGCATGACCTCGTCCGCGCCGCCCCCGATCGAGCCCAGCCGCCCGTCGCGGTACATGCGCGAGACCTTGTTCTCGAGCGTGTAGCCCATGCCGCCCCAGAACTGCAGGCAGCCGTCGGGAATGATGCGGTTGAGCCTGCCGGCCTTGAGCTTGGCCATCGACGCGAGTTCGGTCACGTCCTGGCCGGCCACGTACAACTCGCAGGCCCGGTAGGTCAGCGCGCGCAGGCTCTCGAGCTCGGTCTTCATCTCGGCCAGCTTGAACTGCACCCATTGCTGGTCGGCCAGCGTGGCGCCGAACAACTTGCGCTCCTGCGCCCATTCCACGGTCCAGGCGATGCAGTTGCCCAGGCTTTGCAGGCAACTGGCCGCCGCCCACAGGCGCTCTTCCTGGAACTGCATCATCTGGTACATGAAGCCCTGGCCCTCGGCGCCGATGCGATAACGCTGCGGCACACGGACCTCGTCGAAATAGATCAGGCCGGTGTCGCTGGCATGCATGCCGATCTTGCGGATCTTCCTCGCCTTCTCGATCCCCTTGCTGTCCATCGGCACCATCACCAGCGACTTGTTCCGGTGCTGCGGGCCCTCGCCGGTATTGACCAGCATGCACATCCAGTCGGCCTGCAGGCTGTTGGTGATCCACATCTTCTGGCCACTGATGACGTAGTCGTCGCCGTCCTTGCGGGCATGGCTCCTGATCGACGCCACGTCGCTGCCGGCGCCGGGTTCGCTGACGCCGATGCAGCCCACCATGTCGCCGGCGATCGCCGGCGCCAGGAACTGCCGGCGCAGTTCGTCGCTGCCGAAACGCGCCAGGGCCGGCGTGCACATGTCGGTCTGCACGCCGATGGCCATCGGGATGCCGCCGCAGTCGACATGGCCCAGGGTCTCTGCCATCGCCACCGCATACGAATAGTCCAGGCCGCTGCCGCCATAGGCCTCGGGCTTGGTCAGGCCGAGCAGCCCCAGGTTGCCGAGCTTCTTGAACACCTCGTGCGCCGGGAAGATCTCGGCTGCCTCCCATTCGTCCACATGGGGGTTGATCTCGTCATCGATGAACCGCTTGAGCGTGTTCTGGATCTCGCGATGTTCATGGGTATATTGCATGCGGTGTGTCTCCCGAATCCATGGCTGAGTCTACTGGTCGAACAAGCGGGGCGTCACCGCGCGATGGAATCCGTCGAACGGCTGCACCGCCGCGCGCGCGGCCGCCTGCGGCGTCAGCGCCTTGACGTCCAATCCCAGCCGCACCTGCGGCCTTCCGCCGTCGATGCGCAAGGTGGTGCCGGTGATGAAGGACGCGGCCGCGCTGAGCAGGAACACGATGCCGGCCGAGGTTTCCGCCTCGTTACCGAAGCGTCCCAGCGGAACCGTCTCGGCCATGGCGCGCAGATGCGGGCCGAACTCGGGCGGATAGTGGTCCATGCCGCTGGAGGCGATGTAGCCCGGCGCCACCGCATTGACCCGCACACCCTGGTGCGCCCATTCGGCCGCCGCCGTCTCGGTGAAGCTGACCATGCCGGCGCGCGCCGCGCCGCTGTGGCCCATGCCCGGCATCGAGCCCCACATGTCGGCCACGATGTTGACGATGGCGCCGCCGTGCGCGCGCATGCTCTGCAGGTAACACTCGCGCGCCACCAGGAAGCCGCCGGTCAGGTTGGTGTCGATGACCGCCTGCCAGCCCTTGGCCGATATCGCCTCCAGCGGCGTGATGTACTGCCCGCCGGCGTTGTTGACCAGGCCGTCGATGCGCCCCTGTGCTGCGACGACCTGCGCCACCATGGCGCGCACCGCGTCTTCCTGCCGGATGTCGCAGGGCGCGGTATCCGCCTGCCCGCCGTCGTCGGCAATCTCCTGCTGCACGGCCTGCAGCTTCTCCGGTTTGCGTCCGACGAGCACCACCCGTGCGCCCAGCGACGCCAGTTCGTGCGCGGTGCAGCGCCCGATGCCCGATCCGCCGCCGGTGACGACGACCACCTTGCCAGCGAACAGGCCTGGCCTGAATGCAGATGCGAATCCCATGCTGTCTCCTGCTTGTCTGTCTGACCGCGCGCCCCGGGCGCGCCTGGCCGAGGACCTATTCTGCCGGACGATAGGCGGCGATCACCGCCTCACCGTGTTTTTCCAGTTGCGCGCTGCCATGGCGGTATCCGGCCTCGACGATCCGGTCGAACTTGGACCACTCCAGCATGCCGAAGGCATAGACCGGGGGCGCGAACGCCAGGTCCACCAGCGACTGCGACTCCTGCTGGCGCGCGTAGCTGTACATGAGGCTGGTATTGAGCAGCAGCGAGGTCAGCGACGGCAGCCGGTAGCGCCGCGCACGGCCGCGCAGCCGGTCACGCATCAGCTCCAGCGCTCCGGGCACCTCGTCGAGCTCGTAGCGCAACCCCCGGTCGCGCAGCAGGTCGACGCCGATGATGCGCGCCGCGCCGCGGCGGTCCATCACGTCGGTGGGAAAGTTGTTGAAGGTGCCACCATCGATGTGCAGCTCGCCGTCCAGCATGACCGGCGGCAAGGCGCCGGGAATCGACACGCTGGCCCGGATCGACTTGGCCAGCGGTCCGCGCGTGTGCACCGCCTCGCGCGCCGCCGAGTAGTTGCTGGTGATGCAGAAATAACTCTTCCACAGGTCTTCGATGTCGATGTGTTGCCCGCGGCTGTCCACGACCGCCGAGTCGATGATGCGCCGCAGCCGCTTGCCGCTGATCAGCGAAATCAGCGGCACCATGTTGTAGTCGCCGGTGGGGTTCTCGCGGAATGCGGCGCGCGCCGCGTCGATCATCTCCCGAGCCGGAATGTCCATGCCGCCATAGGCCGCCATCACGGCACCGATGCTGGTGCCTGCCACCATGTCGAAGCAGATGCCGGCCTCCTCCAGCGCGCGCATCACGCCCAGGTGCGCGAAACCGCGCGCGCCGCCACCCGACAGCACCAGCCCGACAGTGTTGCGGCTGACCACGCGCGCCAGCCGCTGCCAGTCCCGCGGCACGCCGCGGCGCACATGGACATGGGTGGACAGATGCCGCAGGTCGAGCCAGCGTGCGGTCCCGGTCGGTGAACGGCGGCCATCCGGATGCAGCAGCACCAGCGTCTGCTGGGCCTCGCCGTCGTCCTGTGCATCATGCAGCCCGGCCTCGTGGGGATGCAGTTGCGCCGGTTCGTCGGCGTCGGCCACCAGCAGCAGTTCGTCGCAGTGGCGGATGCAGCGCTGCGTCCATTCGGTGCGCCCCGGATCGGCCACGAACACCACGAAGTCGTGGCGCGCCTCGATCTTGTCCAGCCATACCGTGACCTGCCGCGAACGCGCGATGTCGGCGCGCGTGGCCTGCGCCGCGCCGGGTTCGCCCAGCTGCTCGTCCATGCGCTGCGAGCTCATGACCGTGGTGTTGCCATGGGCCTGCAGCCGCCGCGCCAGCGACTCGGCGAACGCCGCCAGGTCCAGGTTGCGGGTGATGCCCAGCACCCCGATGATGACCGGCTTGGTCACCGGGCTGCGCCCGCTGGTGACGCGCTTGAAACGCTCGATGACCTGGCGCGTCATGTTCAGCGAGACCAGCGGATAGGCCAGCAGCAGTTCGCGAAACACGGTCTTGGAAAAGCGCGCCAGCACGCTGTCGCGGATCGCCGTCACGGTCGCGGTGCGCGGCTCGCCGGTGAAGAAGGCCATCTCCCCGACCGTCTCGCCGCGGGCGATCTCGCCGAGCACGGTACGTACGCCGGCGGCGTCGACCGAGCAGGCGCGCAGGCGCCCGCTGACGACGAAGAACAGGCATTCATCGGGATCGTGCTGCCGGAACAGTACCTCGCCGCCGCCGAGTTCGATCCATTCGACCCGGGGCAACACATGCCCGAGCATCTCGGGATCGAACGCACCGAACACGGCCGTCAGCCCATCGATCAGCAAGCCGTGATGGGCATCGAGCAATTCGTCTGGCGAGCGCAGGGGCATGGACGGCTTCATATCCGTTGTCGTCACTGGCCGCAGCAGCCGTGCCGTGTGGGGGGACCGCGCAGTCTACGCCAGGACGGATGGCGCCAGGCGCCTCAATCGACGAAGAAGTCGGGAATGAAATCCTGCGTGCCCGGCGTCACCGCGTACGGATCCAGGTCGGTGATGCCGTGCGCGGCCAGCAGTTCGTCGTCGATGTAGAAGTTGCCGGTGTTGCCGCTGTCGCTGGTCAGCACCAGGTAGGCGGCATCGGCCAGGATCTCCGGCTTGCGGCAACGCGCCACGTCGACGCCGGGAATCATCTGCAGCGCCGCCGTCGCAATCGCGGTGCGTGGCCACAGGCTGTTGACACCGATGCCGTATTTGAGGAACTCGCCGGCATGGCCCAGCGTGCACATGCTCATGCCGTATTTGGCCATGCTGTAGGCCACGTGGTTCTCGAACCAGTGGGTCTTCATCGACAGCGGCGGCGACATCGTCAGCACATGCGGGTTGCGCCGCTGCTTGGCCGACTCGCGCAAGGCCGGCAGGCAGGCCATGGTGCACAGGTAGGTGCCCCGCGCGTTGACGCCATGCATCAGGTCGAACCGTTTCATCGGTGTCGTCTCGGTGCCGGTCAGGCTGATGGCACTGGCGTTGTTGACCAGGATGTCGATGCCGCCGAAGGTCTCCATTGCCTGGGCCACCGCCGCCAGCACCGAGGCCTCGTCGCGGATGTCGACCTGCAGTGCCAGCGCCTTGCCGCCGGCCGACTCGACCTCCAGGGCCGCACTGTGGATCGTGCCGGGCAGCTTGGGGTTGGCCTCGGTGGTCTTGGCCGCGATCACGATGTTGGCGCCGTCCGCGGCGGCACGCCGGGCGATCGCCAGCCCGATGCCACGCGAGGCACCGGTGATGAACAGGGTCCGGCCTTCGAGTGTCTGGGTTTCCATGGTGTTGTCTCCGCGTTGACGTGTCCGATTCAGGTCCCCGAGAAGTCCGGCTTGCGTTTTTCCATGAAGGCGGTGAACGCCTCGCGCGCGGCCGGCTCCCCGAGCATACGGCCGAAGCTGGCGCCTTCTTCGGTCATCTGCTGCAGCACCAGCTGCGCCTGGCCCTTCTTCATCAGCCGCTTGGTCTCGACCAGCGAGCGGATCGGCTTGGCCGCCAGCTTGCGCGCCTGCGCCTGGGCCAGGTTGCGGGCCTCGGTCGGCGGCACGATGCGGTTGACCAGGCCGACCTCCAGGGCGGCCTCGGCCATGAACGGTTCGCCCAGCAACAAGGCCTCGGCCGCCCGGTGGTACCCGAGCATCTGCGGCACCAGCAGGCTGGAGGCCGCCTCGGGGCACAGGCCCAGGTTGACGAACGGCAGCGAGAACGCCGCGTTGTCGCCGGCATAGACGAGGTCGCAATGCATCAGCATCGTGGTGCCGATACCCACCGCCGGACCACAGACCGCGGCCACGATCGGCTTGGGAAACGCCGCGATGCCGTGCAGGAAGCGGTACACCGGCGAGTCCTGGCTGGACGGCGGCTTGTTCAGGAAATCGGCGATGTCGTTGCCGGCCGAGAAGATCGTCTCGCTGCCCTGGAACACCACGACACGCACCGCGTCCTGGTCCTTGGCTTGCGCCAGCGCGTCGGCCATCGCCGCATACATCGCCGACGTGATCGAGTTCTTCTTGTCGGGCCGGTTGAAGGTGATGGTCATGACGCCATCGGTGACGTCGGTCAGTATGTCGCTCATCGGTGTGCTTTCTCGGTCGTTGTCATTCGTTTTTCAAGGCGCTGCGCACGAAATCGAGCCGGTCCTGGCCCCAGAACATCTCGCCGTCGACAAAAAAGGTCGGCGCGCCGAACACGCCACGGTCCACCGCCTCCTGGGTCCAGGTCTTGAGGGTCTCCTTGACCTGGGGGTCGGACGCCATCTCGAGCAGTTCATCGGCTTCGAATCCGGCGGGCGCCAGCACTGCGGCCACGATGGCCGGGTCCCCCATGTTCTTCTGCTCGGCCCAGACGCCATTGAACACCGCGGTGCGGTAGGCATCGAGCCGCGTGTCGCCGGCCAGGCTCAGCGCGACATCGATGCGCATCAGCGTGATGGTGTTGATCGGGAAATGCGGGTTCATGGCCAGCGGCACGCCATAGGCCCTGGCATAACGGTTCAGGTCCTTGAACAGGTAGCTGCCCTTGGCCGGCACCGTGATCGGCGCCCGGTTGCCAGTGGCCTGGAACACGCCGCCCAGCAGCATGGGCTTCATGACCACCGTGGCTCCGGTGTCGGCCGCCAGCTTGCCGAGCTGGGTCCAGGCCAGGTAGGCAGCCGGGCTGCCGTAGTCGAACAGGAAATCGACGGATCGTGACATGGTGGGTTCCTTTCGGGGACGTGGGTTGGTGTGGGCCAGGGTTCAGAATTTCTCGATCCACGGCCGCAGGTCGAGTTCGTGGGTCCAGGCATCGCGCGGCTGCCGGTGCAGCATCCAGTACTGGTCGGCGATATGGTCCGGGTTCAGTATGCCGTCATGGTCCTTGAGCGCGTACCGCTCCGGGAAATTGTCGCGGATGAAGGCGGTGTCGATGGCCCCGTCGATGATGACATGCGCGACATGGATGCCCAGTGGGCCGAGTTCGCGCGCCATGCTCTGGGCCAGCGCGCGCAGCGCGTGCTTGGCGCCGGCGAACGCGGCGAACCGGGCCGAACCGCGCACCGACGCCGTCGCGCCGGTGAAGATGATGCTGCCCTTGGGCCCCTCGCCGGCACGCGCCACCATGCGCCGGGCCACCTCGCGGCCGGTCAGGAAACCGGCCAGGCAGGCCATCTCCCAGATCTTGGTGTAGCGCCGCGTCGTCTCCTGCAGGATGGAGCTCGGCGCATTGGCGCCGATGTTGAACACCAGCACCTCGATCGGGCCGATCGTGGTCTCGATCTGCTCGACCAACGCGACCACCGCGTCCTCGTCGCGCGCGTCGGAGCCGAAACCATGGGCGATGCCGCCCTCGGCGCGGATCTGCGCCAGCAGGGGTTCGAGCTTGTCGGCGTTGCGCCGTGTCACGCAGGCCACCATTCCTGCGCGCGCGAAACGCCGCGCGATGGCGCCCCCCGTGGCGTCACCGGCGCCGATCACCAGCGCCACTCCCGTCTTGCCTGTCTGCGTCGTCGTCATGGCTCCGTCCTTTGGTTCATCGGTTCATCGACACGCATCCGGTGCGCCGGCGATGCCGCTCACTCCTTGTAGTAGACCACTTGCACGCTGGTCGCGAGCAACTGGCCGGCCGCGTTCCACAACCAGGCACTCTGGTCGTGGAAGCCGGCACCGAAGCCGTGGGCGCGCGCCTGGCCCAGCACGTGGCCGTCCGCAGTCGCACGCAGGGTGGCGGCGTCCGCATGGAAATACACCGTCATCGACACCGTGCCCGCCGGCACGCGCCGGCGCCGGCGCAGGAAGATGCGCGGATAGAACACGTCGGCCAGCGCAGTCAGCGCGCAATGGTCGATCGGGCGCGGCGGTGCGTCGCGCATCCATAACCGGCTCAGGCTGGCCTGCGCGGCATCGGCGGCGGACACGGCGCCGTCCCAGTGCTGCGGCAAGGCACCGTCGAGTTGCACCACCTCGTAACGTCGGATCCATTCGACCGGCGCGATCCACGGCGGGCCCTGTACCGCGTCGGGAGCCGATACCGCCGGCATCGGCGTGTCGTTGATGCCCCAGGTCTCGCGCCGAACAGCGGTCACGACGCTGCCGGTCAGCACCACGGCGGGCAAGCCGTCGGCATCGTCCTGCCAGATCTCGAGGCTCCAGTGCTGGGTCGAGCGGTTGGTGCGCGCCGCCCGGGCCACGACGACGAAGCGCCCCCGGGCCAGCGCCGCGGCATAGTTGACCGTCAGCGCCACCGGCTGCCCGAGCAGGGCCGGATGCTGCAGCACCGCGTGGAGCGCGGTGGCCGCCGTGATGCCGCCGAACGGCCCGACCATGTTCCAGTAGGCGTCGCTGGTATGTCCCTCGAACCGGTCGTCGCCGAGGGCGGTCAGCGCGATCGCCTGGTCGAACACATGGGCGTTCGCATCCATCGCCACGCCGCGGGCCTCAGACGCGCTCGA
Source organism: Comamonadaceae bacterium G21597-S1 (assembly GCA_027214345.1). GTDB lineage: Bacteria > Pseudomonadota > Gammaproteobacteria > Burkholderiales > Burkholderiaceae_C > CAISIP01. The sequence goes on along the minus strand of JAPWHR010000015.1, from coordinate 99,338 downwards.
AGATGCCGGCGGCGCCCTGCCCCATGCCCACGCACATCGTGACCATGCCGTAACGCTGATGGTTGCGGCGCAACGCATGGATCACGGTGGCCGCGCGGATCGCACCGGTAGCCCCCAGCGGATGGCCCAGCGCGATGGCACCGCCCATCGGATTGACCTTGGCCGGATCCAGGCCCAGCGTGTTGATCACGGCCAGCGACTGTGCGGCAAAGGCCTCGTTGAGCTCGATCCAGTCCATGTCGTCCTGCTTCAGCCCGGCGCTGCGCAGCGCCGCCGGAATCGCCTCGATCGGGCCGATGCCCATGATGTGCGGCGGCACGCCCTTGCTGGCGAAACTGACGAAACGCGCCAGGGGCGTGAGGCCGAATTGTTTCAGCGCTTTTTCGCTGACCAGGATCAACGCACCAGCGCCGTCCGAGGTCTGCGAGCTGTTGCCGGCGGTGACCGAGCCGCGGGCGGCGAACACCGCGCGCAGCTTGGCCAGACCTTCAAGCGAGGTGTCGGGCCGCGCGCCTTCGTCCAGCGCAACCGTGCGCGAAGTGACGTTCACCTTGCCGGTATCCAGGTCGGGCGTGCGGTCGAACACTTCCACCGGCGTGATCTCGTCGGCAAAGTGGCCGGCCTTCATCGCCGCGACGGCGCGCTGGTGCGACTCGAGTGCAAACGCGTCCTGCGCCTGGCGCGAGACCTTCCACTGGCTGGCGACCTTCTCGGCCGTCAGGCCCATGCCGTAGGCAATGCCGATGTTCTCGTCGTGGTCGAACATGGCCGGCGACAGGGACGGCGAGTTGCCCATCATCGGCACCATGCTCATGCTCTCGGTGCCCGCGGCCAGCATCACGTCAGCCTCGCCGACGCGAATGCGGTCGGCCGCCATCTGGATCGCGCTGATGCCCGAGGCGCAGAAACGGTTCACGGTGATGCCGCCCACGCTGTTGGGCAGGCCGGCCAGCACCGCGCCGATACGCGCCACGTTCAGGCCCTGCGGGCCTTCGGGAATCGCGCAACCGCAGATCAGGTCCTCGATGGCCTGCGGGTCCAGCGTCGGCACCTGCGCCAGCGCGCCCTGGATGGCCTTGACCAGCAGGTCATCGGGGCGGGTGTTGCGGAAAGAACCGCGGTGCGAACGCCCGATCGGGGTACGGGTGGCGGCAACAATGTAGGCGTCCTGGATTTGTTTCATGGTTCAGTCTCTCTTCAGTTTGTGCATCGCGCGCGGTGCGCCCCGCGACGCATGAAAGGTCAAGCGACCGCGCAGCAGGCAAGTGGGGTCCCCCACGGAACTGGCTCTGCCAGGCCGTAGGGGGCGCCCCCCAGTGGGGCTGAGGCCCGCGGCTCCAAGCCTGCCTGCGCAGGCCTGGACGGGCCGAAGGGGCGCCTGCCTCTGGCAGCGCCACGACTCGGCCGGCTTACACGAAGTGAAGCCGGACAGACGGGGGGCGTCCTTCATCCAGAGGCCGCCGCGCACGGCCGCTCCGAAGCGGCCGGCCCGCCCCCCAGTGGGGGGTTCGGCCGGCTTACACGAAGTGAAGCCGGACAGACGGGGGGCGTCCTTCATCCTAATTACGCACCGGCTTGCCGGTGGACATCATGCCCATGATGCGCTCCTGGGTCTTGGCGTTGGTGACAAGCGCGCAGAACACCTCGCGCTCGAGTGTCATCAGGTATTCCTCGGTCACCAGCGTGCCGGCATCGACGTCGCCGCCACAGACGACATAGGCGATCTGGCTGGCGATGTGGAAGTCGTGCGCGCTGATGAAGCCGCCGTCGCGCATGTTGACCAGCGAACCCTTGATGGTCGCGATGCCGTTGCGCCCGGCCACCGGGAAGGTCCGGCGCAGCGGCGGCCGGTAGCCGGACTGGAACATCGCACGCGCCTGCGCCGTGGCGACGAACAGCAGTTCGTCCTTGTGCGGCACGATCAGGTCGCTCTCCAGCAGGTAACCGAGCTGGCGCGACTCCAGCGCGCTGGTGCCGACCTTGGCCATGGCCGCGGCGGTGAACGCCTCGGTCAGGAACGGCAGCAGGTCCTTGTTGGTCGAGGCCGCGGCGTTCTCGGCGGCGCGGCGCGCGATATAGGTCAGGCCGCCGGCGCCGGGCACCAGGCCGACACCGACCTCGACCAGGCCGATGTAACTCTCCATCGCGGCGACCCGCCTGGCGCTGTACACCGCCATCTCGCAGCCACCACCCAGCGCCATGCCGCGGATCGCCGACACCGTCGGCACGCTGGCATACCGCAGCCGCAACATCGCCTTCTGCAGCTCGTGTTCGGCACCGTCGATCGCGGACACGCCGGCGACCATGAAGGCCGGCAGCATCGCCTGCAGGTCGGCACCGACCGAGAACATCTCGTCGTTGGACCAGATCACCAGGCCTTCGTAGGAGGCCTCGGCCAGGTCGACCGCGCGTACCAGGCCTTCGGCCACGTCCGGGCTTATCGCATGCATCTTGGTCTTGATGCTGGCGATCAGCACCGGCGCCTCCAGCGTCCACAGACGGATCGCGTCGTCCTCGTAGACCGTGGTGCCGGCGGTCGCCGCGCTCGGCGCGTTGGCGCCGCGCACGTCCTCGCGGAAGTGCTGGCGCTGGTAGACCGTCAGTTCGTGGCGCGGTACGAACTTGCCCGCCGACGCGCTCCACGAACCCTTGGGCGTGTGCACGCCGCCGGCCTCGGCCACCGGGCCCTTGAACACCCACGCGGGCAGCGGCGCCTTGCCCAGCGCCATGCCGGCATCGATGTCCTGCTGGATCATCGTGGCCACCTCCAGCCAGCCGGCCTCCTGCCACAACTCGAACGGACCCTGCTTGAGCCCGAAGCCCCAGCGCATCGCCAGGTCGATGTCGCGCGCGGTCTCCGCCACGGTGTGCAGATGCACGGCCGCATAGTGGAACTGGTCACGCAGGATGGCCCACAGGAAACGCGGCTCGGCGCCTTCGGCCTCGCGCAACAATTTGAGGCGTTCGCCAGCCGGCTTCTTGAGCATGCGGGACACGACCTCGTCGGCCTTGGCGCCGGCGGGCACGTAGTCGCCCTTGCCCTCGGCCGCCGAGTCGTCGTAACGCAGGATGTCGCGCCCGACCTTCTTGTAGAAACCGGCGCCGGATTTCTGGCCCAGATGCCCCATCTCCAGCAGCCTGGCCAGCACCGGCGGCGTGGCGAAGCTGTCGTAGAACGGATCGGTCTCGGCACTCAGGTTGTCCTGCAGCGTCTTGATCACGTGGGCCATCGTGTCCAGGCCCACGACGTCGGCGGTGCGGAAGGTGCCCGAGCTGGCGCGGCCGAGTTTCTTGCCGGTCAGGTCGTCGACGACGTCATAACTCAGCCCGAAGGCGCGGGCCTGGTGCATCGTCGCCAGCATGCCGGCGATGCCGATGCGGTTGGCGATGAAGTTGGGCGTGTCGTGCGCGCGCACCACGCCCTTGCCCAGGCTGCTCGTGACAAAGGCCTCCAGGTGGTCGAGCACCTGCGGCTCGGTGGTCGGCGTGTTGATGAGTTCGACCAGTGCCATGTAGCGCGGCGGGTTGAAGAAATGGATGCCGCAGAAACGCGGCTTGATGGCTTCGGGCAGCGCTTCGCTGAGTCTGGTGATCGACAGGCCCGAGGTATTGGAGGCGACGATGGCCGAGGGCGCCAGGTGCGGCGCGATCTTGCGGTACAGGTCGAGTTTCCAGTCCATGCGTTCGGCGATCGCCTCGATCACCAGGTCGCATTCCTGCAGCAGGTCCATGTGCTCCTCGTAGTTGGCCTGGCGGATCAGTGCGGCCTCCTGGGCCAGGCCCAGCGGGGCCGGCTTGAGCTTCTTCAGGCCCTCTACGGCCTTGGACACGATGCCGTTCTTCGGCCCTTCCTTGGCCGGCAGATCGAACAGGATGACCGGCACCCGCACATTGACCAGGTGCGCAGCGATCTGCGCGCCCATCACGCCGGCACCGAGCACGGCGACTTGTTTGACTTGGAATCGGGACATGGATGAAATGACTCTCGGTTGGCACGCCAGGGCGTGCGGGGAGCCGGAACCGGTCCGGCCGGGATGGGCGGGTCGTGTTACGGGGTACGAACCCAGGTCTGGGTGCGGCCGATGCCGAACACCGAGCCGCGCACTTCGAGCTTCTTGCCGCCCTCGATGGGCGTCAGCCGCAGCGTGTAGTTCGCACCCTTCTCGGGGTCGAGGATCTTGCCGTCCTCCCACACGTCCTTGCCCTCGACCTTCTTCGCCCCGCGGATGATCTCCAGTCCGAGCACGGGCTTGTCCTTGCGGTCGTCGGAACACTTGTCGCAGATCGCGTCCTGCTTCGCGCCCTTGCGCAGCAGCTTGGTCACCTTGCCGCTGAGCACGCCGCCGTTGTCGACGATCTGGACCTCGGACTTGACCTCCTTGGTCTCGTCGTCGATGGTGTGCCAGGTGCCGACCGGCGTCATCTGGGCTGCAACCAGGCCGCTGGCGCCCAACAGGACGCATGTTGCGACGATGTTCTTGATCATGGGTGTCTCCTGAATCGCGTGGTGAAGTGGGGAGGATGGCATTGCAGCGGCAATACTAGGCAAACACCGCGTCGGTGTCCATCAAGGCCTTGGCACCCGAACGCACGGTCAGCATCAGCGACGCGGTTTCGGGGAACAGCTTGGCGAAATAGAAACGCGCGGTCTGCAGCTTGGCCTGGTAGAACGGGTCGGCATTGCCCGCAGCGATCTCGCGCAACGCGACCTGCGCCATGCGGGCCCAGAAATAACCGAACACCAGATGACCGGCCACGCGCAGGTAGTCGACCGCGGCCGCCCCCACCTCGTCGGCATTCTGGAAACCCTTGAAGCCGATCTCGGTCGTGAGCTTGGTCAGCTTGTCGCCCAGGTAGGCGAGTGGGTTGATGAACTCGGCCATCTTTTCGTTGACGCCTTCTTCCTCGACCAGTTTCGCGATCAGCTTGCCGAACTTCTTCAGCGTGGCGCCGTTGTTGCCCAGGATCTTGCGGCCCAGCAGGTCCAGGCTCTGGATCGTGTTCGTGCCTTCGTAGATCATGTTGATGCGGGCATCACGCACGAACTGCTCCATGCCCCATTCCTTGATGTAGCCGTGGCCGCCGAACACCTGCAGGCAGTCGGAGGTGGCGCGCCAGCCGTTGTCAGTCAGGAAAGCCTTGACCACCGGCGTGAGCAGCGAGAGCATTTCGCCGCTGTCCTTGCGCACCTTCTCGTCCGGATGGAAATGTTCCTTCTCGAGCAGCACCGAGCAGAAGATCGCCAGTGCGCGGCCGCCTTCGGCATAGGCACGGGCGGTCAGCAGCATCTTGCGCACGTCCGGGTGCACGATGATCGGGTCGGCCGGCTTGTCCTTGGCCTTGGGGCCCGACAACGAGCGCATCTGCAGCCGGTCCCGGGCATAGGCCAGCGCATTCTGGTAGGCAACCTCGGTCAGGCCCAGCGACTGGTTGCCCACGCCCAGGCGCGCGGCGTTCATCATCACGAACATCGCGGCCATGCCCTTGTTCGGCTCGCCGACCAGCGTGCCGACCGCGCCTTCGAGCACCATCTGGCAGGTCGCGTTGCCGTGGATGCCCATCTTGTGCTCCAGGCCGCCGCAGTAGATGCCGTTGCGGTCACCCAGCGTGCCGTCCGGGTTGACATGGAACTTGGGCACGATGAACAGGCTCACGCCCTTGATGCCGGCCGGCGCATCGGCAATGCGCGCCAGCACCAGGTGCACGATGTTGTCGGCCAGGTCGTGTTCGCCGGCGCTGATGAAGATCTTGTTGCCGGTGATGCGGTAGGTCCCGTCGGCCTGCGGCTCGGCCTTGGTGCGCATCAGGCCCAGGTCGGTGCCGCAATGGGGCTCGGTCAGGCACATGGTGCCGGTCCACTCGCCGCTGGTCATCTTGTGCAGGTAGGTCTTCTTCTGCGCGTCGGTGCCGTAGGAATGCAGCGCGGCGTAGGCGCCGTGCGTCAGGCCCGGGTACATGGTCCAGGCCTGGTTGGTGGAGTTCAGCATCTCGTACAGGCACTGGTTCACCACCAGCGGCAGGCCCTGGCCGCCGAACTCGGTGTCGCAGCTCAGGCCCGGCCAGCCGCCGGCGACGAACTGCGCATACGCATCCTTGAATCCCTTGGGCGCGGTCACCGCATGGGTCTTGGGGTCCAGCGTGCAACCCTCGGCATCGCCGCTGACATTGAGCGGCAGCGCAACCTCGGCGGCGAACTTGCCGGCCTGCTCGAGCACCGCGTCGATGGTCTCGGCGTCGATCTCGGCATGGCGTGGCATGGCCTGGTAGTCGTCGCAGACCTTGAGGACTTCGTGCATGACGAACTGCATGTCGCGCAAGGGTGGGGTATAGGTAGGCATGGATTCAACTCCTGGAAAAACAAACAATCGGATGGGGGTACACAGCCTGGCGGCGCTCAGCCGACCCGCGCGGGCGCGGCGGCGGCCGCGGACGGAGCCGTGCCGTAGGTGGACAACACATGGGCGAAACCGGCGTGGGCGCGCGCGATCGAACCCGGCTTCTTCAGGAAACGCGCCTCGTAATGCAGCGCCAGGATCAGGCCGTGGATCTCGTAGACCATCTGGTCGATGTCGACGTCCGCGCGCAGGTGGCCTTCGTCCCGTGCCAGCAACACGGCACGGCGGTAGGCGTCCAGCCAGGTATTGACCGACTCGGCCAGCGCATCGCGCACCGGGCCGGGCTGGTCGTCGAACGCGACCGCGCCGCTGATGAAGATGCAGCCGGACTCGATCTCGAAGGCCACGCGCTTCATCCAGTTCGCGAACAAGGCCTCGACGCGCGGCAGTCCGCGCGGCAGCGCCAGCACCGGCATGAAGACTTCCTGCTCGAAGCGGTGGAAATGCTCGCGCACCACCGAGATCTGCAACTCCTCGCGCGCGCCGAAATGCGCGAACACGCCGGACTTGCTCATCTGCATGATCTCGGCCACGGCGCCGATGCTCAGGCCCTCCAGGCCGAGCCGACTGGCCAGGCGCAAGGCGGCATCGACGATGGCGGCCTTGGTCTGCTGGCCCTTGAGCGACGCACGCGCCTCCTTGGTCGCGGGAGCCGCGCCTTCACCGGCGACTGCAGCAGCAACCCGGCGACGGGGAAGTTGGGACATGGACATCGGAGCAAAATAAAACGAACGGTCGTTCTATTTTGCTCCATATTCCGGGCTCGGCCCCGCACAGGCCCCGGAATAGAGCCGGGTTTCTAGGAATCGTCCGGGTAAACCCGCGGGCCCTCATGCGCGCCGCCGCGGCCGGGTGCGCCATGCCGGGCCGTCGCCGCGAACCGGCGCGTCAGCCCATCGCGGCCTGGGCCGCCAGCACCTCGGTGCGCACCTGCTCGGTCAGCTCGGCCTTTAGTTCCATGAACACCGGCGTGGTCTTGACGTTGTAGTGGCGCGGATGGGACAGCGCCACCGGCCGGTCAAGCTTGATGCGGCCCGGGCGCGCACTCATGACCATGACGCGGCTGCCCATGAACACGGCCTCGTCGATGTCGTGGGTGACGAACAGCACCGTCTTGCGGTCCGACTCCCAGATGCCGAGCAGCAGTTCCTGCATCAGCTCGCGGGTCTGGTGGTCGAGCGCACCAAAGGGCTCATCCATGAGCAGGATGCGCGGGTCGTTGGCCAGCGCACGCGCCAGCGCGGTGCGTTGCTGCATGCCGCCCGAGAGCTGTTTCGGGAAATGGTTCTCGAAACCCTTGAGGCCGACCTTGCCGATGTACCGATGCGCAATGGCCAGTTGCTCCTGCTGCGCCATGCCTTTTTCACGCAGGCCGAAACACACGTTCTGCAGCACGCTGAGCCACGGGAACAAGGTGTAGCTCTGGAACACCATGCCGCGGTCCGCACCGGGGCCGGTCACCGGCTTGCCGTCGAGCATGATCTGACCGGTGGTGGGTGCGTCGAGCCCGGCCACCATGCGCAGCAGCGTGCTCTTGCCGCAACCCGAGGGCCCCAGGATGGTGATGAAGTCGTTCTCGGCCACCTGCAGGTCGGTGGCCTGCAAGGCGGTCGTGCCGCCGCCGGCACCGGGAAAGGTCTTGGAGACCTGGGAGATGGAGAGAATCGTCATGCGGAAATGGCGCTTGCGTTCACAACCGGGCCCACGGAAAGAGCTTGCGGTTCAGCGCCTTGAACGCAAGGTCGGTGACCAGGCCGATGACGCCGATCACGATGATGCCGAAGATGATCTGGTCGGTCGCCAGCAGGGCCTGGCTGTCGGTGATCATGTGGCCGATGCCGCTGGAGGCACCGATCAGCTCGGCGACGATCACGTAGGTCCAGGCCCAGCCCAGCACCATGCGCAACGTCTCGGCGATCTCGGGCGCGGCGCTGGGCAGCAACACCCGCGTCACGATGCCGCGGTCGAGCGCGCCCAGCGTGTAGGCCGCCTCGACCAGGTCGCGCCGGGTGTTGCCCACCGCCACCGCGAACATCAGCACCAGTTGGAAGAAGCTGCCGATGAAGATCACGCTGAGTTTTTGCGCCTCGCCGATGCCAGCCCACAGGATCAGCAGTGGGATGAAGGCCGAGGCCGGCAGGTAACGCGCAAAACTGACGAAGGGCTCGAAGAACGCCTCCACCGGCTTGTAGGCCCCCATCATCACGCCCAGCGGCACGGCCAGCAAGGCGGCGATGGCGAACCCGCCAAGCACCCGCCACACCGTCATGCCGATGTCGTGGGCGAAGTTCTGGTTCACCATCAGGTCGTAACCGGAACGCACCATGGTCAGCGGGTCGGCCAGGAAGATCTTGGGCACGACGCCGCCAAAGGTCACGAACGACCAGACGGCGAAGAACAGGACGAAGAAGGCCACTCCCAGCACCACGCGGGTGCGGGGAGTGGTCGGCTGCAAGGGTCGCATGCCGGAGGGCTTACTGGATGAAGCGTGTGTCGGCCAGCTTGCTCAGGTCGGGAATGGCCCGGATGATGCCGGCCTCGAGCAGCAACCCGGCGGCTTCCTTGCTGAATTCGGCGTGTTCGCCGGCGAAGAACTTCTGGTTCGCGGCGCGATCCTGCCAGCGCAGGTATTTCTGGCTGGCCTCGAATTTCTCGCCGGTCTGCTTGACGTCGGCTCCCATGATTTCGAAGCTCTTCTTCGGATCTTTCTTGATCATCTCGACCGCGTCGAAATATCCATCGGCCAGCGCCTTGGCCGCCTTGGGGTTTTCGGCCAGGAACTTCGGCGAGCAGCCGAAGGTGTCCATGATCATCGGGTAGTCCAGCGTGGTGGCGATGATCTTGCCGGCCTCGGGTTTCTCGCGCACCGCACCCAGGTAGGGCTCGTAGGTCATGGCCGCGTCGATGCCGGAGGTGCCGGCGATCATCGCGTTGGCAGCGGCCTGCGGCTCGAGGTTGACGACCTTGACGTCCTTCACGCTCAGGCCGTTTTTCTTCAGCATCCAGGCCAGCGTGAAATACGGTGCCGTGCCCGGCGCGCTGGCCGCGACGGTCTTGCCCTTGAGGTCGCTGATCTTGGCGATCGTGGGCTTGACCACCATGCCGTCGGCGCCATAACTCTTGTCGAGCTGGAATATCTGCGTGGTCGGGATGCCGTTGGCATTCCACACCACCCAGGTCTCGACCGTGGTTGCGGCGCACTGGATGTCGCCGGAGGCGATGGCCAGGTGGCGGTCTTTCTGCGGGATCTTCTTGATGTCCACGTCCAGGCCGTGTTTCTTGAACAGGCCGGCCTCCTTGGCCAGTGTCAGCGGTGCAAACCCGGTCCAGCCGGACATGCCGATGGCGACCTTGGTGTCTTGCGCCTGGGCCAGGGACATGCCCAGCGAAAGCCCGATCAGGGCAAGCATTGACTTCTTCATGGCGGTAATCCTCTTGAATGGGAGTGGTGGCTTGAAACGGTGCACACATCGGCGTGCGCCCGCGACACGGGAGCTAGATTCTCCCGCATTTGCGGCGTGTTCCGCCCGCAAAGATGCGGATGGCGCATGCACCGCGACGCCATGCATTTCCCGTGCCAGCGCTGGCCGGGTCCAGCCGATTCCGGGGGAGTCCGTGTGCGGGGAGAGAGGGGGCCGGGCTCCATGCGGGAACCCGGCGACCGGCCCGTTGCAGGCCGGTGGTGGTGCTGCGAAACGCCGGTGCGTTACAGCTTGAACGGCACGACGGTCTGGCGCTGCTCGCCCAGGCCTTCGATACCGAGTGTCATCACGTCGCCCTTCTTCAGGTAGACCGGCGGCTTCATGCCCAGGCCCACGCCCGGCGGCGTGCCGGTGGTGATGACGTCACCGGGCTCGAGCGTCATGAACTGGCTGACGTAGCTCACCAGCTTGGCCACGGAGAAGATCATGGTCTTGGTGTTGCCGGTCTGCATGCGCTTGCCGTTCACGTCCAGCCACATGTCGAGCTTCTGCGGATTGGCGATCTCGTCGCGCGTGACCAGCCAGGGGCCGATCGGGCCGAAGGTGTCGCAACCCTTGCCCTTGTCCCAGGTGCCGCCGCGCTCGATCTGGTACTCGCGCTCGCTGACGTCGTTGATCGTGCAATAACCGGCCACGTGCTCGAGTGCCGCCTTCTGCGACACGTAACGTGCCTGCTTGCCGATCACCACGCCGAGTTCGACTTCCCAGTCGCTCTTGACCGAACCCTTGGGCAGCATGACGTCATCGTCCGGGCCCTGGATGCAGCTCGTGGCCTTGGTGAAGACGATCGGCTCCTTCGGGATCGGCAGGTTGGACTCGGCCGCATGGTCGGCGTAGTTCAGGCCGATGGCGATGAACTTCGGCACGCCGGCCACCGGGCAACCCATGCGCGGCTTGCCGCGCACCAGCGGCAGCTTGTCGGTCTTGAGCTTGCGCAGCTTGGCCAGCGCGGCGTCGCCGAGTTGCGAGGGATCGATGTCCTTGATGACGGCGCTGAGGTCGCGCAGCTTGCCGTCGGCGTCGATCAGGCCCGGCTTTTCCTTGCCGGGTTTGCCATAACGTACCAGTTTCATGGGGTGTTGCCTTTCCAGATTGTTGTGAGGGGTCCATGCCGTCCGTCTCGCACCTGCATGCGGGCATGCGGGTGCGGCCGGGCCCGGCGCGAACGGGGAAGTCTATGCCATTCGGTTGCGCGGCACCGTGTCAATACGTCGAGCGTCCGCCCGAGAGGTCGAACACCGCGCCGGTGGAGAACGAGCAGTCCTCGGTGCACAACCAGGCCACCATGGCCGCGATCTCTTCGGGCAGGCCGAAGCGGCCCATCGGGATCTTGGACAACATGAAGTCGATGTGCTGCTGCGAGATCTGGTCAAAGATCGCGGTCTTGACCGCCGCCGGCGTGATGCAGTTGACGCGGATGCCGGTGTCGGCCAGCTCCTTGCCCAGCGACTTGGTCAGGCCGATCACGGCCGCCTTGCTGGCGCTGTAGGCGCTGGCGTTCGGGTTGCCGTCCTTGCCGGCGACCGACGCGATGTTGACGATGCGGCCGTAGTTGGCCTTGCGCATGTGCGGCACGACTTCGCGGCAGCAATAGAACAGGCCGTTGAGGTTGATCTGGATGACCTTGTGCCATTCGTCGATGGCGTAGTCCCAGGTCTTGGCATTGGCGCCGGCCACGCCGGCGGAGTTGACCAGCGCGTCGATGGCCGGGTTCTTCCCGAGGGTCTGCGCGACCGCGGCCTGCACCGACGCATGATCGCCGACGTCGACCGTCACCGCCGACGCCTGGGCGCCGAGCTCCGAGACGGCGCGCTCGAGGGCAGCCGCATCGCGGTCCCACAGCGTGACGCTGGCGCCCGAGGCCAGCATGCGTTGCGCGATCGCATACCCCAGGCCGGTCGCGCCGCCGGTGACCACCGCATGGCGGCCGTTCATGTCGAGCTGGTTCATATCGTCATGCCTCCGTCGACGGAGAAGATCTGCCCGGTCGCGAACACCGACTCGTCGCTGGCCAGATAGGTGACGATGGGCGCGATCTCCTCGGCCTGCGCGATGCGGCCCATGGGCTGGCGGGCGACGAAGTCCTTGCGCGCCTGCACCGGATCGGCGTAGCTGTTGATGCGGCCCTGCAGGGACGGGGTGTCGACGGTGCCGGGCGCGATCGCGTTGCAGCGAATGCCCTTGGTCACGAAATCGGCCGCGATCGACTTGGTCAGGCCGACCACGGCCGCCTTGCTGGCGCCGTAGATGAAGCGGTTCGGCAGGCCCTTGAGGCTGCCGCAGACACTGGCCATGTTGATGATGCTGCCGCCACCGGCCGCAAGCATCTTCGGGATCACCGCCTGGCACATCCAGAACTGGGCCCGCGCGTTGAGGTTGAACGCGAACTCCCAGTCGGCGTCGTTCGCCTCCAGGATGCTGCCGTTGTGCACGACGCCGGCGCAGTTGAACAACACGTCGATGCGCTCCATGCCCTGCACCAGCTGGGCCATGGCGTCCTTGTCGAGCACGTCGAGCACCGCGGTGCGCACGTTGGCCACACCGGCGTAGGACTCGAGCAGCTTGGCGTCGCGGTCGGTCGCCAGCACCTGCGCACCCTCGGCCGCCATCGCCAGCACGCTGGCCTTGCCGATGCCCTGGCCCGCCGCGGTCACCAGGGCCGATTTACCTTTCAATCGCATAGTCTCTCCTTGGAAGTCGTCATCACCACCATCGTGTTGCCGGCCTGCGACGCCGCCTGCGGCAGGTCGCGTGGATTGGCCTTACCACTTGTCCAATTATGACCGAGGCGCGAACGGCGCCCGCGGTCGCCTCTTTGCATCAGTAGTTGACGAAGCGCGGCGGCCCCACGTCGACGGTGGCCATCAAGGCGTTCATGTGCGCGCGCATCTGCGCGAGCTTGAGCGCCTCGTTGCCCGGCTCGAGCCACAGATTGCGGTATTCCTCTGGGTCTTCGGCATGGTCGAACAGCTCCGCGATTTCGTGGCCGTGGTAGAAGATGCTCTTGTAGCGGCCGTCGAACACCATCGACGCGTGCGTGTTGTCCGGGTGCCCGCCCATGGCCTCGCGGTATTCGCAGACCACGGCCTTCTTGTGCACCTGCGGGTCGACCTCGCCGCGCATCAGCGGCAACAGCGACTGGCCCTGCATCTCGGGCGGCACGCCCAGGCCGCAGGCGTCCATCAGCGTGGGTGCCACGTCCACCGTCTCGACCAGCGCATCGCTGCGCAGGCCGGCCTGGAACTGCCCCGGCCACGACATGACCAGCGGCACCCGCACCAGGCCGTCGAAGAAGCGGCAACCCTTGAGGATCAGGCCGTGGTCGCCGAGCATCTCGCCGTGGTCGCTCATGTAGACGACGATGGTGTTCTCCAGTTGCCCGGTATCGCGCAGCGTCTGCATGATGCGCGCGAACTGGTCGTCGATCTGCTCGATCATCGCGTAGTAGTTGGCCTTGACGTCGAGCGCGTCGTATTCGTTGCGCGCCGACGCGATCGCGTCGTGGCCGCCATCGGCCGACACCGGCACGATCTTCTTGCGCACGCGTGGATCGTCCGGCTGCTTGGTCTGCTGGTCGATCGCGGCGAAGGCCTTCTGGCGCTCGAAGTCGGAGTCGCGAAACCGCGGCAACGGCATCTTCGCCGGGTCGTAGCGCTTCAGGTATTCCGGCGGCGCGTCGAACGGGCCGTGCGGATCGAAGGGGTTGACGCTGATCATCCACGGCCGGTCGCGCCGCTCGCCGATGAAACGGATCGCCATCTCCGAACACCAGGTCGTCTGGTGGTATTCGGTGGGAACACCGGGGCCGCAGAAGTAGTTCAGGTTGGCATACAGCTCCTGCGGATCCACCTTCTTCTCGTGCTTGAGCCAGTTCTCGTAGTCGTGGCCATAAGCCTGGTCCGGCGTCGGATGGTGGCTCCAGTGGAACAGGCGGTAGCCGTCGTCGGTGCGCACCTCGTAGTGCTTGGCCGCGGCCAGGTGCAGCTTGCCCACCAATGCGCAGTCGTAGCCGGCCTCGGCCAGCCGCTTGGTCACCAGCTTCTCATGCGCCGGGAAATAGGCATTGCCGTTGCGGTAGACATGGTGCGAGGCCGGATAACGCCCGGTCAGGAAGGTGGCGCGGGCCGGTGTGCAGATCGGGCTTTGCGTGTAGGCGCGCGTGAACGCCACGCCCGAGGCAACCAGGGCGTCGATCGCGTCGGTGCGGATGTGCGGGTTGCCCAGCGCACGGATGGTGTCCCAGCGTTGCTGGTCGGAGCAGTACCACAGGATATTGGGTCGGGTGTTGGCCATCGGTCAGGGCTTGGTTCAGTTCGGCGTAATGTTGGCCGCCTTGACGGTGCGCTCCCAACGCACGTGTTCGCCCTTGAGCAGATCGGCGAACTCGGTCTGGGTGCCCGCGGGCACGTCGCCAGTCTGCGCGATCTTGTCGCGGATGTCCGGGCTGTTCAAGGCCTTGACCAGTTGTTCGGACATGCGCGCGAGCACATCGGGGGGTGTTCCGGCCAGGGTCACGAAGCCGAACCAGGCCAGCGACTCGAAGTTCGGCACACCCGACTCCGCCAGCGTCGGCAACTCGCCCAGGCCGCTGGTGCGCTTGAGCCCGGTCGATGCGATGGCCGTCATCTTGCCGGCCTTCACATGGGCCTGGACCTCGATCGGCGAGAAGAAGGCGCTGTTCACGTGGCCGGCCAGCAGGTCGGCCACGGCCGGGCCGCCACCTTTGTACGGCACGTGCAGCAGGTCGACACCGGCCTGCTGCTTGAACAACTCGCCCACCAGGTGCGGCAGGCTGCCGGCGCCCGGCGTGGCGTAGTTCATCTTGCCCGGGCTGGCCTTGGCCGCGCGCAGGAAGTCGGCCGGTGTCTTGAGCCCCAGCGACGGATGCGTGACCAGCACCAGCGGCGTGGTCTGCAGCAGGCCCAGCGGCACGAAGTCCTTGCGTACGTCGTAGCTGAGCTTGGGATACACGTATTGCGTGATGACGAACGGCGCCGCCGCCAGCAGGATGGTGTAGCCGTCGGCCGGCGCCTTGGCCGCCTCGGCGATGCCGATGGTGCTGGCCGCACCGGGCTTGTTCTCGATCACGAAGGTCTGGCCGGTCTGCTCGCCGAGTTTCTGCGCCACCGTGCGCGCCAGCGTATCGGACGCGCCGCCGGGCGGGAACGGCACGATCACGCGCACCGGCTTGCTCGGCCAGGATTGCGCATGGGCACCGAAGGCCAGCAGGCCGGACAACGCGGCCACGCAGGCGGCGCGCAGCACCAGCGCGCGGCGGGTCGAAGACGAAGGAGTGTTCATGGGAAAGCTCTCCTAGACGATGTCCTGACACCGGCCACGGCCGGCGGACGCGCGCACCACAAGCCGGAGCTGCCACGACCACGACGCCAGTCGGCCAGGCTCCGGAACGGCCGGGGGGGGGGGGGGGGGGGTGGGTGGGGGGGGGGGGGGGCGGCAAGACAAAGTGCGAGAGGACGATAGTTTTTCTAGAGGCCTGGTAGACTTCA
>JAPWHR010000015.1:0-83944 GCA_027214345.1 Comamonadaceae bacterium G21597-S1 | reverse complement strand
CCCCCCCCCGCCCCCCCCCCCCCCCCCCCCCCCCCCCCCCCCCCCCCCCCCCCCCCCCGCCCCCCCGCCCCCCGCCCCCCCCCCCCCCCCCGGGGCCCCCCGGCGCCCCCCCCCCCCCCCCCGGGCCGGTATGATGCGAGTATTGATTGGCCTTACCACTTGGCCAATTATCGAAAACCCTATGGCCCTCAAGATCGTCGAAACCCAGCGCCTGTATCGCCAGATCGCCGACCAGCTGCGCGCCGCCATCCAGGCCGGCGAATGGCAGGTGGGCGAACGCCTGCCGGCCGAGCGCGACCTGGCCAAGCAACTCGGCGTGAGCCGGCCTTCCGTGCGCGAGGCGCTGATCGCGCTCGAGGTCGAGGGCTTCGTCGAGGTGCGCACCGGCTCGGGCGTGTATGTGCTGCAGGGGCCGGCGCGCCCGGCGGCCGGCGCACAGCCGCCCCACCCCACCGAATGGGGGCCGCTCGAACTCATCCGGGCGCGCCGCGTGCTCGAAGGCGAGATCGCCGCCATCGCCGCCACCACCGCCAAGCGCAGCGACGTCACGGCCATGGCACAGGCACTGGACGCAATGATCGCCGACGCAAACCAGGGCGTGTTGCCGCTTCAGGGCGACCGCGACTTCCACTCGGCCATCGTGCGCGCCTGCGGCAACAGCGTGCTGATCGACACCGTGCAGCGCTTCTGGGACGCCCGGCGCGGCCCGATGTTCGAGCGCATGGTCGACCATTTCGAGACACCGCAATCGTGGAACGCCGCGATCGACGAACACCGCAAGGTGCTTGCGGCCATCCGCTCGCACGACGCCGCGCAGGCGCGCATCGCCATGCACGAGCACATGGACCGCTCCCATACCCGCTTCAACGTCAGTTGGCGCCAGACCAAACGCTCCAAGGAAACCCAGCCATGACCCCATTCATCCGCCTGCATCCCGCCGACGACGTGCTGATCGCGCGCGCCCAACTGGTCGGCGGCACCGACGTCGACGGCGTCAAGGTGCGCGGCATCATCCCGGCCGGCCACAAGGTCGCGGTGCGCGACATCGCCATCGGCGAGCCGGTGCGCCGCTACAACCAGATCATCGGTTTCGCGTCGCGCCCGATCGGCGTGGGCGAACACGTACACACGCAGAACCTCGACATGGGCCCGGACAAGGGCGACTTCGAGCGCGACTACGCGTTCGGCCAGGACGTCAAGCCCGAACCGCAGCGCCTGCGCGCCACATTCATGGGTTACAAGCGTGCCGACGGCCGTGTGGCCACGCGCAACTACATCGGCATCCTGTCGAGCGTGAACTGCTCGGCCACCGCCGCGCGCGCCATCGCCGACCAGTTCTCGCGCCAGATGCGGCCCGAGGCGCTGGCCGCGTTCCCCAACGTCGACGGCGTGGTGGCGCTGACCCACGGCACCGGTTGCGGCATGGACACCGAAGGCACGGGCATGCAGATCCTGCAACGCACGTTGGCCGGTTACGCGACCCACGCCAACTTCGCCGCCGTGCTGGTGGTCGGCCTGGGCTGCGAGGCGAACCAGATCAACGCCTGGCTGGCCAGCAGCAGCCTGCGCGAAGGCGAGACGCTGCGCGTGTTCAACATCCAGGACAGCGGCGGCACCACCAAGACGGTGGAAAAAGGCGTGGCGCTGGTCAAGGAGATGTTGCCGCTGGCCAACCAGGCCAGGCGCGAGCCCTGCGACGCCAGCCACATCACGATCGGCCTGCAGTGCGGCGGCTCGGACGGTTATTCCGGCATCAGCGCCAATCCGGCGCTGGGCGCGGCGGTTGACCTGCTGGTGGCCCACGGCGGCAGCGCCATCCTGAGCGAGACGCCGGAGATCTACGGCGCCGAACACCTGCTGACCCGCCGCGCGATCGACAAGGCCGTTGGCGAAAAACTCGTCTCCCGCATCAAGTGGTGGGAGAACTACACGGCCATCAACGGCGGCGAGATGAACAACAACCCCTCGCCCGGCAACAAGGCCGGCGGCCTGACCACCATCCTGGAAAAGTCGCTGGGCGCCGTGGCCAAGGGCGGCACCAGCAACCTGCAGGCGGTGTACGAATACGCCGAGAAGGTCGACACACACGGCTTCGTCTACATGGACACGCCGGGTTACGACCCGGTCAGCGCGACCGGCCAGGTGGCCGGCGGCGCCAACCTGATCTGCTTCACGACCGGCCGCGGCTCGGCCTACGGCTGCGCGCCCTCGCCTTCGCTCAAGCTGGCCACCAACAGCCGGCTGTGGCAGCGCCAGGAAGACGACATGGACATCAACTGCGGCGAGATCATCGACGGCAGCTGCTCGGTGGCCGAGATGGGCCAGCGCATCTTCGAGCTGGTGCTGGCCACCGCCTCCGGCGAGCCGAGCAAGAGCGAACGCCACGGCTACGGCCAGAACGAGTTCGTGCCCTGGCAGGTCGGCGCGGTGATGTAGGCTAGCGGGGGCGAGCGCCCGGCGCCGTTCGTTGCGTCGGACGGCCCCCTCCCCCGGACACCCGCCGCAGCCGCCGAGCCACTTCGCCATTGCACCCGCATCCCTCCACCAATCCACTTCACCGACCTGCGCCATGCCCAAGACCATCTCCGCCGCCGACCTGCGTGCCACCGTCGAAAAGATCCTCGTCGCCAACAAGAGCAGCCCGGCCGAGGCGGCCACCGTGGCCGCCAACCTCGTACTGGCCAACCTCAGCGGCCATGACTCGCACGGCGTGGGCATGGTGCCGCGCTACGTGGACGCGGTGCTCGAAGGCGGCCTCACGCCCAACACCAGCGCCAAGGTCGTGCTCGACACCGGCAGCTTGCTGACCATCGATGGCGGCCACGGCTTCGGCCAGGTCATCGGCGAACAGGCGATGACGCTGGGCATGGAGCGCGCCAAGCAACACGGCAGCTGCATCATGACCGTCAAGAGCGCCCACCACCTCGGGCGCATCGGCCACTTCAGCGAGATGGCGGTGGCACAGGGCCTGGTGTCCATCCATTTCGTCAACGTCGTCGCCCGGCCCATCGTCGCGCCCTGGGGTGGCGGCGACGGGCGCTTCGGCACCAACCCCTGCTGCATCGGCATCCCGCTCAAGGACCAGCCGCCCTTCGTGCTCGACTTCGCGACCAGCCGCGTCGCCCAGGGCAAGATGCGCGTGGCCCACATGGAGGGCCGCCGCGTGCCCGAGGGTTACCTGATCGACGAAAACGGCGGCCCCACGACCGACCCCGGCGTGGTCGTCGTGGAGCAGAGCAACGGCCTGTTCGGCGCCTTGATGACCTTCGGCGAACACAAGGGTTACGGCATGGCCGTGGCCTGCGAACTGCTCGGCGGCGCGCTCAGCGGCGGCGCCACCTGGCGCGGCGAGACCGACGGCCGCGCTGCCGTGCTCAACAGCATGCTCACCATCCTGATCGACCCGGACAAGCTGGGCACCCGCGAGAACTTCGAGCACGAGGCGGCGGCGTTCATCGAATGGGTCAAGCAAAGCCCGCGCCCGCAAGGCAGCACCGGCGACGTGATGATCGCCGGCGACCCGGAACGCGCCGCGCGCATCGCACGCGAACGCGACGGCATCGTGGTGGACGACAACAGCTGGGCGGCGATCGTGGAGGCGGGGGCGAAGGTGGGGTGCGTGGTGGGGAACTAAACCCGCATGAATGGTGCAAAAGCGCCGTGCACTTGGTCGATTGGCGCCCAGCGACGGGCGCAAGCCACCTCAACCAGACGCGACCCTCTCGTAGAAAAGGTAGATTGCCGCTACGGCGGCAGCGGCCCCAGTGAACCACCTCTCGACAATTGCCGGCTCCACTTGCGCTATCGTCGAGACCATACTTGCCAGAGGCCGTCGCCCGATTCCCGACAGGGATACGCCGAGAAATGTCGCAACTCCACCAATTCCGAGAAACAGCGGCAGTCGAGCACTTTCTTTGAAAGACAACAACTGTCCACTCAGCAACGGAAGGGAAACCGTGCTTGCTTTCAGACCGTTGTCGTAGGCGAATGCAAGAAAGGCCAATGTGGCGGCTACCATCAGTCCCGCAGCCAATGCCGGAAGCGCAACCCCCAGTCCGCGCTCCGTTGTTCGCTCGACCGTAAAGAATCCGACTACGACGGTGCCCACGAGCAGCCTCAATGTCTGCGCTTCGGTGGAGCCAGGTGTTGCCAGCCAGATGCCCTGAAGGGCACCCAGAATTGCAGCCAGCGCCGCGTATTCATAGGCGGTTATCTTCTTCATCTTGACGCCTTGCCATCAATGTACTTGGCATACAGTGGCGCTCGGACCAGCACCCCCCGAGGTGACAATTCCGCGTGCGCCGTATCGACCTTTTCGACAAACGTCGAGCGGCTTCGAATTCGACCAATCATTCGGTCGGCGTCTGCGACCCCCGTGTAGTTCGGATCTGATTCGCTGTAGATGATGCCGGTTCGGCCTATGAGTTCGTCAGACAACATTTCGATCGGATCAAGATATTTCGGGCACAAAGAAACGAAAACCGTAGGTATCCGTGCAGGAACCGAATCCAGAAGCAAATGGAGGTTCAAATGCGGAAGCTGCTTGGCCGCGTGCAAGGCAAAGATGCCGCCCATTGAGATGCCGACCAGAACACCTTTTCGTGTGCCAGACTGTCCGAACAAGCGAGCGACGACTTCGACTGTGTCCCCGAGAAGCGCACCAGTAGACGGTACCTCCTGTTCGTCGTTTCCGTAGCCCCGATAGGCAAACACGTAAACCCGACGACTCGTACGATCGGCCACTTCGTCCGCCAGTTGAGCCACTCGTTCCGCCATCATGGCGTTGCCTTGAAGGATGAGTACGAACTCCTCTTCAATCAAACCGTGCTTCGTTGCATACGAATAGCCGGTGACATGGGCCTTGTCGCGCAATTCAATCGGCGTCTCTGTTCTGCGTTCCGTCTTCGGGGCAAATGGCGGAAACTTGAAGGCTCGCGCAGTGGAAATCCAGCTCTTGAAGAGTACATACTCGAACGTGCAAAGACGCGAAAATTCTGCACCAGCAGCGGGACTCTGAAGCAGACCTGCGATGAAGGTGCTTGCGACAAGTCCGCGAAGCACGGACGACATGAGGTCTATGTCGTACTGAAAGCGGCGAGACCCATAGATGGTCGCGGCACGCAGCTTTCGACACATCCACTCAAAAGCGCGACCGCGGACAGCGCGATGAGCAATGATCTATTCCGAGAAAACAACTGAACAATGCGACGCAACATGACTGCCTCCATTGAAAAATGGTTCGGCCACCAACAAGACGGATTGCCAAGCAAAAAGCATAGCGGTCCACCCGCCAGTTGCTTAAGCCGAGCATTCGCGGACGATGGTCCTTCGCAACCTCGGCGCGAGACTGACCAACGTTCGGCAGCCATTCTGCGTCGCAACATCCTAGGGTGTCAATTTTTCCTGGTGCAACGCAAGCAAATCCGTTTGGCGCGTCGCACGCGAAGGCAAAAAGCAGCCCCCGTCACCCCGGCAAAACCTCCCGCGTCCCCCGCACACCCTTCACCAGCGCCGCGTCGTCCCGCGGCGCCGGGTCCAGCGCAAAACGCGCGAACACCTCGGGCGGCACATCGGTGGCCTGCATCAGATCGATCATCTGCCGCAGCAGCCGCGCCTCGACCTGGGCGTCAATGATCGGATGCAGCTGCCCCGGGTCGCTGGCCAGGTCGTACAGCCGTGTCTTGCAATCGATCTGCACGCCCGAGCCCTGGCGGTTGAAGACCGGCGACTTCTCGGTGCACGGCACCTTGAGCACGCGCAGGCCGCGGGTGAAACTGAACGGCTCGGCCAGCGTCGCGTCGAGCAGTTCGCCAACACTGAACAGGCTCTTGATGTGGGTCGGCATCAAGGTGTAGTTGTGCAGGTTGCCGCCCTTGACGTTGGGCGGGTACAGGAAATACGTGTAGCGCCCGTCGGTCAGGTTGATGGCGCAGCCGTGCTGACCGTACAGCGCCGCGTCGCGGATACGGGCCTGGTCGTCGGCCAGCAGTGGCAGTAGCGATTTGCCCTGCACCTCGACCGGCGCCGGCAGGCCGAACAGCTCCAGGAAGGTGGGCATCAGGTCGATGGTCTGCGTCAACGCGCTGCGGCGCGCTCCGGCCTGCGCCGCATGGTCGGGGTGCCAGATCATCAGCGGGATGTGCGCGACCTCGTTGTAGACCGGCATCACCAGCTTGCCCCACATCTCCTGCTCGCCGAGCAGCAGGCCGTGGTCGGTGCCCAGCACCAGCACCGTGTCCTTCCACATGTCGTGGCGGTCGAACAGGTCGAGCAGGCGGCCGAGCTGGTGGTCGCAATGCGCGAGCGTGGCGGCGTAGTTGGCGCGCATCTCGGCCACCTCGGCCGGCGTCTCCTTGACCGGGCCGTAGTTCGGGTAGTCCAGCGTCGGGCCGCGGTAGTCGGTCGGGTAGTCGTCGCGGTAGGGAACAGGCGCGTCGAACGGCTCGTGCGGGTCGAAGGTCTCGATCTGCAGGAACCAGTTGTCGGCCGCGATGTTGCGTTCGATGAAACCGATGCCGGCGCTGAAGGTCTGCGCCGCCGGGTAGTCCTCGGGTTTGGTGATGTATTCGCGGTTCGCCATGTTGATGCGGTTCTTGTGGCGCCGCGCGATGCTGTATTGCAGCGGGTGGTACTGCTTGGCCCACTTCTCGGCATCGGGCTCGACGATGCCTTTCCAGGCGTCGGCCTCCTGGCCGCGGATCAGTTCGGCGCTGTCGTACCGCGTGTGGTAGGTCGCGCCGCCATCTTCCCAGTAATGCGCGTGGTCCGTCGCCAGGTGGCAATACACGCCGCGCTGCTGGCCCAGGATCTCGGGGAAGGCATGGTCGAACGGCTCCAGCGGCCCCCACGAGCGGTGCAGGAAGTTGTGCCGCCCGGTCATGATCTCGCGCCGCGCCGGCATGCACGGCAGGCTGCCGACCCAGTGCTGGTCGAAGGTGACGGAGCGCCGCGACAGGCGGTCGAAGTTCGGCGTCTTGACGGTGGTGCCGCCATAACAGCCGAGCGAGCGCCGGTTCAGGGTATCGAACAGGGCAAAGACAACACGCATGGTGCCTGGCCTCCTGCTCAGGGCTTGAGGCCGAGTTGCCGGATCACGCCCCCCCAGCGCTCGGTCTCGCTGGCCAGGAAGCGGCCGAAGGTGGCGGAGTCGGCGCCCATCGACGACGACGCCATGGCCTTGAGTTTTTCCTGCACCTGCGGCAGCGCCATGGCGGCGTTGAACTCGCGGTACAGCCGATCGACGACCGGCGCGGGCGTGCCCTTGGGTGCCAGCAGGCCGGTCCAGATCGACACGTCGAAACCGGGCAACACGGTCTCGGCAACGGTCGGGGTGTCGGGCAGCAGGTCGATGCGCTTGTCGGTCGACACCGCCAGCGCGCGCAACTTGCCGGCCTGCACGAAGGGCAACGCGGAGGCCGTGGCGTCGGAGTCGCAGTCGATCTCGCCGCCGATCAGCGCGGTCAGCGCCGGCGCCGAGCCCTTGTACGGCACGGCCGTGATGCTCAGCTTGAGCTCGGACTTGAGCAGTTCGAACGCCAGGTTGGTCACCGTGGCCCCGCCGCCACCACCCGCGCAGTTGAGCTTGCCGGGTTCGGCCCGGGCCGCCGCCACCAGGTCCTGCATGGTCTTGTAGCGCGACTGTGCGTTCACGACGACGACCACCGGCGCCGTCGTGAGCCCGATCACCGGGGCGAAATCCGCCACCGGGTCGAACGGCAGCTTGTCGTACAACGCGCCCATGCCGGCATGGCCGGCGGCGACCAGCAGGATGGTGTGGCCGTCGGCGGGAGCCTTGGCCACATGGCCCGCGGCCACGCTGCCGCCCGCGCCGGCACGGTTCTCCACCAGCACGGGCTGGCCCAGCTTCGGCTCGATCTCCTTGGCCAGCAGGCGCGCCAGCACGTCCGACGAGCCGCCCGGCGCAAACGGCACCACCAGGTGGATGGGTTTGGACGGATAGGCCTGCTGGGCCAGCGCGGCGCCATGCGTGATGGCGCCACAACACACCACGGCCGCGGCGAGGCCGCGCAACAAGGGCAATCGAATCATGTCTGTCTCCTGAATGGGCAATGAAGGCTGCTCGGAAAAAATTCTAGGAACAGGGCGTGGTGTGCGATAGTGCTGATTCACGAACAGCCGATGCGCCTGGCGCATCACCAAACGCCCGCCGCCGACATGCCGCACCGCGCGCCCGAACCGCTGGCCCCGCCCACCACCGTGCAGTCCGCGCCCCGGCTGCTGCGGCGCGCCGACCTGCTGCGCGACTTCCTGGCCGTGGTCAACGCCGGCGGCATCCGGGCCGCGGCCGAACAGGTGCACCTGAGCCAGTCGGCGCTGACGCGCCGCGTGCAGGAACTCGAACGCCTGCTCGACGTGCAGCTGTTCGAGCGCCATGCGCTCGGCATGCGCCTGACCCGTTTCGGCGAGGTGCTGCGCCACCATGCCCAGCTGGTCGACCTGAACTGCTATTACGCGGCCACCGAACTGGAAGACCTGCGCGACGGCGGCGCCGGCGAACTGCGCCTGGCCGCCGGCCCGGCCTGGGATGCGGCGCTGGTGCCCGACGCCATCGCCGCGGTGCAGAAGACCTTCCCCCGGATCCGTTTCTTCGTCACCAGCCGGCACAACGACAGCACCTTGCCCATGCTCAGCGATGCGCGGCTGGACCTCGTGCTCGGCTCGATTCCGCAAACCCACGACCGCGACCCGAACATCACCTACGAACACGTGATGCACATCGAGCACCGCGTCTTCGCCCACCAGGGCCATGCGCTGCACACGCGCCGGCAGAAACTGCGGCCGCAGGACCTGCAACACGCAGCACCCTGGCTCTGGTTCTCCGAGGCCGTGACCACCCGCGCCGACCTGCGCCAGTGGTTCCGCCAGGACGGCCTGGAAGCGCCGGACTCGGCAATCGAGGTCACATCGCTGCAGGCCGCGGTGCGCCTGATGCAGCAAGGCGACTACCTGATGCTGCTGCCGTCCACGCTGATCCCGGTGCTGGGCGAACGCCAGCTGCGCCCACTCGCGACGCGGGGTTCGATCGCGCGGTATTCGGTTGGCATGATGTACCGACAGTCGACCTTGCGGATGCGGGCGTTTGCGGAGTTGCGCAAGCACCTGCTGCTGCTGGCGGGGGCGGTCGGCGGCTGAAATGGATCGGGCATGGGGTCAGGCCTTTACCTTCCATTCAGGCTCGGTAGATACGGCCCCCGACCTCAACGACACCGCGTGATTTCATTGCACAGCCAGAATCTGCTCGATCAACTGGTCGAGCGACGCCTCCGCGATGCCGCTGCCCTGACGGGCGAGCTTGGCCTTGCGGACGGCATCCTGCAGCGCCTTGCATTCCGGCGGGCCGGCCACGCGCACGCGGGCGAGCAGCGCGCTGGCGGCCTGATAACCGATGAAGGCACGCTCCTCCGTGAGCCGGCGCGCCAGCCATTCCATGTGTTCGGGCATGTATTTCATCTGCAGGATGACGGTGGCCGCGAGATGTTCGCCTGTCGAGGTACTTTGCATCAGCTCGCCGATGTAGGGCGCCGCGGCGATGGCGTGTGGCCGCATGCGGTGGACGATGGCGGTCATGCTCTGTGTTCGCTGTGCCGAGTACTCCAGGCGTCCCCGCAAGGCCTCGTATTCGGCCGCCAGCTGGCGCAATGGTTGCAGCACCATGTGGGCGTTCGCAGGGGCCGCGTCAGCCACGGCCTGGGCTGCACTCAGACTGGCAGCCGACGGCACGACCGGCTCTGCAGTGGCACTGCCCGCGCCCTGATTCAGCGGGGGCGGTGGTTCCTTGTCGACGATGCGTTCGGCCAGATCGACCGCCTGACGATACCGAACCAAACTGTCGTCGGAGCGGATGATGGCCCCTTGGACGAAAAGCCGCATGTACAGGTAGACCGCCAGGAAGCCGAGCAGCGTGAAGCCGACAACGAGCGCGGTCGCGGCGGAGATGTCGGACGCGGTGGGGTTGGGTCGCATCGCCGCCGCGGCGTTCAGGCAGATGCGCCCGACCTCGTCCCTGAGGTCGTTCAGGTTCACCAGGGTCAGGCCGACGATGATCTTCGTCAGCCAGTCGGACACCTCCTCCAGATTGGTGTTGGGCCTTGCACGCGCCAACGGCACGTCGTTGGTCGGCGCAGCCGGCGCGGCAGCCGACGAACCGGGCGCCGCGGCTTCGGATTTCCCGGCAAGACCGGATCGGGGAATGCCGAATAGGAAGCCAGCCGCACCACCGGCCGACACAGACGCGAACACCCAGAGCAGTACCGGCCCAACGGCATTCGCTTGCCAACCGACCCACACCGCAGCAGCCAGGGCGCCAAGCACCATCGGTGCCACGAAACGGTTGATCTGCCGAAGGTCGTCCGAGACGTTTCGTCGCGGTGGATCGTCATCGCCATGCCGCTTCGACATGACCATCCTGATCCAGCCGAGACGATCGGATTTGACATGGTTCGCCATGATTGCTCCTCCTGCTGCACCCGCATCAAGCACGCGCGCGTTCCCGGGCGCGGTACGTTCCCTTGCCGCATGACGCGCAAGCGACGGATTCGAGCGCAAGGACATGACCCTGCAGCGAAGGCCGTCACCTTCATGCACCCCCGCACTCGGCCATGGTCGACCAAAACTGGCGCGGTCGCTCCCGGGCAATGCCCGCGCCGTCATCGGGCCATCCGCACCAGGGGCCGTTCCCGGGGACTTGAACCTTGACCGGGGCCCTGGAGCGCACCGAGACATGAGATCGCCGGACCTGCCAAGCCTGCCGCGTTCCGAAGCCAGAACGGTCAGGAAGCCAACGATTTGTAGGAGCAATGGCGCGCGATACCAATGAGCCATTCGGCCTATTTCACACGCATTCCCCATGCGTGGCCTTGATCTCGCGTCGACATCCGTCAGGCGGCGGCCAATGCCGGGGTGACGCTCGCACGTTCACCCCCGCCGCGCCGCCTCGATCTTCGCGATATCGATCTTGCCCATCCCCATCATCGCGTCGAACGCCCGCTTGGCCGCCGCCCGGTCCGGGTCCGCGATCGCCTCCATCAAGACCCGCGGCGTGATCTGCCACGACAGGCCCCATCGGTCCTTGCACCAGCCGCAGGCACTCGCCTGCCCGCCGTTGTCGACGATGGCGTTCCACAGCCGGTCGGTCTCCATCTGGTCGTCGGTGGCGACCTGGAACGAGAAGGCTTCGCTGTGCTTGAAGGCCGGGCCGCCGTTCAGGCCCAGGCACGGGATGCCGAGCACGGTGAACTGCACCGTCAACACATCGCCGTGTTTGCCGTCCGGGTAGTCGCCCGGCGCATGGAACACGGCGCCGACGGCGCTGTCCGGGAAGGTCTTGGCGTAGAAGGTCGCGGCGTCCAGTGCGGTGCCGTCGAACCAGAGGCAGATGGTGTTCCTGGCCATGGTCATGCAGGTGCTCCTTGTCGTGAACGAATGGGTCAAGGCGGGCCGGCACCGGTGCCGGCCTGAGGGCCCGATGCGCCGGCTGCTGCCCGGCGCGATCTGGCAGGACGCGACACGCGGTTCGGCGTCCATGCTGCCACGACGACCGACCGGGACGCATATCGACAACCCGCACCGGGCCGTCGCCCCCGAGGCCACGCCGATGGCCGCCGGCGGTGTGCCGCCCCCCCATGGCCTTGTGCCTAAACCGCCGTCGGTACCAAGCCCGCAGGCGCCGCGGGTTCACCGTCCGCACCCACATAGGCCCGCATGCCCTGCACCAGGGCATCGAACACCACCCGGCAGCGCGGGCTGTTGCGCAGGTCGGTATGCATGGCCACCCAGGTCGACAGGCGCAGGTCGACCGCGCCGGGAAGCACCGGCACCAGGTGCGGGTCGCGCCGGGCCAGCGCCAGCTGGCAGATGCCGATGCCCGCGCCGGCGCGGATCAGCGACAACTGGGCCAGGTCGCTGTCGCAGCGCAGCGCGAACTTCTCGCGGCCCCAGTCCGCGTAGCGGGTGCGGGCGGCGCGAATCCAGGCGGTTTCCTGGTCGTAGCCGATGACGTCGTGCCGCTCGAGTTCGGCGGCGCTTTTCGGCGTACCGCGCCGGCGCAGGTAGTCCCGGTGCGCCACCAGGCCCAGCGGCACGTCGCCGATGCGGCTGGCCATCAACACGTCCTGGCGCGGCGCCGTCATGCGCACCGCGATGTCGGCCTCGCGTCGCACCAGATCCTGCAGCCGGTTGCTCAGCACCAGTTCCACCTCCAGCTGCGGATGGGCCTGGCGCAGCCCGGCCAGGATGGGCGGCAGCACCTCGATGCCGATCACCTCGCTGGCCGAGACACGCACCGCGCCGCGCACCCCGGAGCCGAACCCGTGCGCCTCGCGCGCCAGTGCTGCCGCGGTGTCGCGCATGGCCTCGGCATGGCCGCGCAGCGCCAAGGCAGCGTCGGTCGGCAGCAGGCCGGTTTGCGAGCGCGTGAACAAGGCCAGCCCCAGCGCCGCTTCCAGTGCCGCCACCTGCCGGCCCAGCGTGGGCTGCGTCAGGCCCAGCACACGCGCCGCGCCCGACAGCGACCCCTCGTCCAGCACGGCGAGGAAGGAGCGGTACAGGTCCCAGGCCACGTCGGAGGTATTCATACGAAAAAGTATAGCGACGGTACGGACTTCAGCAATTTACTTTTAACCACCGGACTCCCAGAATCATCCCATCACAACCCCGCAACACAGGAGAAACCCCATGCACACGCACCACAACGACCAGGGCCCCGCCGACGCAGGCCACACCGGTCCATCACCTGCAGATCCGGCTGCCACGGCCCTGGTGCTGGGCGCCGGCGGCGGCATCGGCGGCGAGATGGCGCGCCAGCTGCTCCAGGCCGGCTGGCGGGTGCGCGCACTCAAGCGCGCCCTGGGTGCGCCGCGCCTGTGGCAGGGAGGCATCGAATGGATCGACGGCGACGCGCTGGTGCGCGAACAGGTGCTGGATGCCGCCCGGGGCTGCGCCGTCATCGTGCATGCGGTCAACCCGCCCGGCTACCGCAACTGGTCGACGCTGGTTTTGCCGATGGTGGACAACACCATAGCCGCGGCCCGGGCGCACGGCGCGACCATCGTCTTGCCCGGCACGGTCTACAACTATGGTCCGGACGCTTTCGCCACGCCGCTGCATGAGTCGTCGCCGCAGAATCCGACCACGCGCAAGGGCGCGATCCGCGTCGAGATGGAACGCCACCTGCAGGACGCCACCGGCGACGGCCGGGTGCGCGTGATCATCGTGCGCGCGGGCGACTTCTTCGGGCCGCGCAGTGGCAACAACTGGTTCGCCCAGGGCATGATCAAGCCCGGCCAGCCGGTGCGCCAGGTGTCGCTGCCCTCCGACCCCGGCGTCGGCCACCAGTTCGCCTACCTGCCAGACGTGGCGCGCACCATGCTGCAACTGCTGGCGCACCGTGGGCAGCTGCCGCCGTTCGCGCGTTTCCACATGCGCGGGCACTGGGACGCGGACGGCGCCGAACTGGGTCGCGCCGTGCAGCGCGTGGTGGCCCGGCGCTGCGGCACGTCGCCAGAGCTGCGGCGTTTCCCGTGGTGGCTGGTCCGCCTGGTGGCGCCGTTCCATGCCACGATGCGCGAGTTGCTGGAGATGCGTTACCTGTGGCGGCAGCCGGTGCAGATGGGCAACGAGCGCCTGGTCGCCCTGCTGGGCGCCGAGCCCCACACGCCGCTGGACCAAGCAATAGAGCAGACGCTCGAGGGCATGGGATGCCTGGTGGACGGCTGCCGGGCACAGACCCGCGAGAACACGACCTGGGCCTGAAGAACAGGCGGGCAGGTCCTTGCCTTCTATCCGGGACTACAAGGCGTAGCACTGACCCCACGCACCCGGCAGCCGGCAAGGCGGCTGCCGGGCGGAGGGCGCCTTACAGGAAGGTGAAGGTCATCGTGTACGGCAGCGTGATCGGCTGGCCCGTCAGGCTCAGCGTGGCGTTCACCGTGCCCACATTGCCGGAATACGAACAGCTGTTCACCGTCAGGCTGCCGCCGCCGGAGCTGCCGATGTCGGTGAAGACCGGGTCCGAGGTCAGGTCGGTGCAGAACTCGGCCTGGTTGGCCGGCGCATCGACGCCGCCGACGTCGAACGTGGTGGCAGGCTGGCCGGAAATCGACACGGCAACCCGCAAGGTGCCGGTTCCGCCACCGCCGCCGCCGCCGCCACTGTTCACCACCACCGTCGCATAGGCGCTCAGGAAATCGAAGCCGTTCGGTGCGGTGAAGCTCGGGTTGGTAGCCAGCGCCAGCAAGGCCTGGTGGCTGGCGCCGGCTGCGGCCAGGGCCTCGAGCACGTCGTCCAGCAGTTCGCCGTTGGTGGCGGCGAAGGCGGTGGTCAGGGGATTGGCGCCGGACAGGATGGCGGTCATGCCGAGCGCATCGCTGACCGTCTGCAGGGCCGCGCTGATCTGGGCCGGAGTGATGGCCTGCAAGGTGCCGGCATTGATGCCGCCGAACCAGGTGGCAGGCGAGGCACCGCCCAGATTGGCCACGATCAGGTCGGTCAGCGGCGTGATGTTGACGGTGCCGAAGTTGATCGCGATCGAGTGGTACGGCGTGGCGTTCGCGGCACCGCCGACCGTGCCGCCGGTGACGCGTACCGCGCACGGCAGGGTCTGGCCGGATGTCGTGACCTGCCAGGCACCGGTGGCCAGCGTGGTCGCGCTCATCGCGCTGCCACCGGCACAGGTCACCGAGACGGTGCCGCCGACGATGGGCGCGCCCACGGCGGCCACGCCGCTCAGGACCGGCGTGCCGGCGCCACCATCACCACCACCGCCACAACCGGCCAGCAAGACCGCAGACAGGCCGGACACCAGTGCCACATGCTTCAACAATTTCATGAAAATACTCTCAAGGTTGGAAAGAAAAAACGGATCCGCGGACCGCCCCACGACCGGGTCGCCGCCGATACGCACCATGCTAGGGTGCTGCCGCGCAACGTCATCGTCCGAACGGACTACACTGCCCCAAAAACCACACCCGCCAGCCTCTTTCCCCCCATGCACGACGCGCTGATCGACCGCATCTACGAATCCTCGTTTGTTCCCGAAAACTGGCCCGGCGTCCTCGACGACCTGGCCGCCTTGACCGACGCCAGCGGCGGGCTGCTGTTCGCGGTACGCGACAAGGTGCTGAACTGGACTTCGTCCGACAGCCTGGGCCCGGTGTTCCAGTCCTACGTCAGCGACGGCTGGTTCAGCCGTTGCACCCGCCGCGTCTGCCTGTTCAGCCGCAACCAGCCGAGTTTCCTGGTCGAACACGACTTCTGGACCCCGGACGAACTCGACGCCAACCCGATCTACCGCGACTTCTTCCGCCCGCGCGGCCTGGGCTGGTCGGCCGGCACCGGGCTGATGATGCCCACCGGCGACAACATCGTGTTCAGCATCGAGCGCGCCTTCGACCGCGGCCCGATCGAGCTCGAGCGGGTACACGCCCTCAATACGTTGCGCCCGCACCTGGCCCGCGCCGCGCTGATCGCGGCCCGCCTGGGCCTGCGCAGCGCCAGCACCGCCAGCGATGCGCTGGCCGCGATGGGCCTGCCCGCGCTGGTGCTCGACGAGAGCGCGACCGTGGTCGAAGCCAATGCGCTGATGCAGGATCTCGACGAACATGTACAGTGGCGCGCCCGGGACCG
Source organism: Comamonadaceae bacterium G21597-S1 (assembly GCA_027214345.1). Classification (GTDB taxonomy): domain Bacteria; phylum Pseudomonadota; class Gammaproteobacteria; order Burkholderiales; family Burkholderiaceae_C; genus CAISIP01. The sequence goes on along the minus strand of JAPWHR010000015.1, from coordinate 68,302 downwards.
GATCGTGCTGCGCGATGCATCGGCAGACGCCTTGTTGCGGCGCGCCTTGTCGGAGCCGGCCGGTGGCACGGAGGCCGACTCCGGCGTCCAGTCGTTTGCACTACGCGCGCAAGACGGCCGCGCCACGCTGGTCGGCCACCTGATCCCGATCCGGCGCGCAGCGCACGACATCTTCGGGCGCTCGTATGCGGTGCTGGTGATCACGCCGGTCACCACGCGGCGCGCGCCACCGGTGGAGTTGCTGCGTTCCTTGTTCGACCTCACGCCATCCGAGGCCCGCGTGGCCCGCAGCCTGGCCGGCGGCGACTCGCTCGACGACATCGCCGCCGATGGCAGCGTGTCGCGCAACACGGTGCGCGCGCAACTGCGCCAGGTCATGGACAAGACCGGCTGCACCCGACAGGCCGAAGTGACGGCGCTGATGGCGAACATCGCGATCGGACAGCCGGCCGTCACCGCGGACGGCGGCGGCCCCTGACGCCAGGGCCTCGGCCGTACCGGGCCAGGCCGACGGGTCCTGCGCCGGCGCCTCGCAGCGGCCACCGACGCCCACCGCCGGGCGGATACCGTCGACGCTGGCGTCGCCCGCTGCAGCGCTACGGGCGCACCACGGCCGATGCCGGCCGGGCCGCCAGCGTCGGCGAACCCATGCTTGTCTGCCAGCCCCGGGAGGGCATCAGTTCGCGCACGATGTCGGCCACCGCGCGCACGGCGGCGCTGGGCGGGCGCCGTCCGCCCACGGCCAGGCAAAAGGTCTGGCGCAGTACCGGGTTCACGATGCGGGTTGCGGACAACTCGCCCGACGCGACCTCGATGGCGACCCAGGGCCAGGTGGCGACCATGCAGAAGTCGCCCCGCGCCGTCAGGCGCTTGACCAGGCTGGCCGAGTTGACCTCCTGCACGATGTTGAGCCGCATGCCGCGCCGACGCGCCTCCTCCTCGAGCAACATGCGCCCGCCGTTGGGCGCCGTGGGCGCGATCAACGCGATATCGGCCAGCGCGCTGAACGGCATTGAGACGCGCGCCGTCTGTGGCGCACCCGCCTTGGAGGCCAGCAGCAACGGCAACGAGAACAACGGCCAGGACTCGATGTGTTCGAGCGACGGTACGCGCGACATCACGCCCAGGTCGCAACGGCCTTCGGCCAGCCATTCCTCGATCTGGTGTGTGGTGCCGTCATCGACCAGCAGCCGGATCTCCGGATGCCGCGCGCGTGTTGCCACCAGCAGGTCGTGCACCAGCGGCCAGCTGACGCTGGGCTGCACCGCGAAACGCACCGTGCCCGATACGGCGCCGGTGAGATCGGCCATCAGGCTGGACAATGATTGCACGTCAGCCAGCAAGGCATGCGCACGCGGCAACAAGGCGCGCCCGGCCGCCGTCAAGGAGGCGCCACGACCGGTGCGGTCGAACAGGCGTGCGCCGAGTTCGGTCTCGAGTTGCGACACCGCCTTGCTGACCGAGGACTGGGTCGTGCCGGCCAGCGTCGCGGCGCGCGAAAAGCTGCCGGACGCGGCGACGTCGAGGAAGAGCTTGAACTTGACGGTCTCCATGGGACTTCTCCACTTTGCCGTGGGCGCGGATCACGCGAATCCGGGACCGCCACCGGGATTCACACCGACTCGCATGCAGCACCGTCGGCTGCGGGGCGCAAGCACACCAACAGCGCACCAATCGCGGCATCGACATGGGCGCGCGCCACGGGGTTGACCCCCGCATGGCGCAGGAAGCCGTGGGGCATGTCGGATGCGACATGCACATGGACATCGGCTCCGGCGGTGCGCAACAAGTCCGCGTAGGCCAGGCCTTCGTCGTGCAACGGATCGTGCCACGCCAGCGCCACAACCGTGGATGGCGGACGGGTCTGCCAGCGCTGGCGCATCAGCACCGCGCGCGCATCGTCCGTGATCGCCGCACCGCCGGCCAGTTGCTGCCAGAACGCCAGCATGCCGGCTCGGGTCAGGCCCGGCCCGTCGCCACGACCGGTGTAGCTCGCATTGTCGAAATTGACGTCGGCCACGGGATAGAACAACAAGGCGGCGGCCGTGGCCAGGTCGGGATTGGCATGCATCGCATGCGCGGCCAGGTGCCCGCCCGCGCTGTCGCCGGCCACGGCCAGGCGCCTGCACCCCCAGGCGGCGAGTTGCGTCGCGGCCCAGGCGTAGGCCTGCGCGGCATCGTCGCAGGGCGCGGGAAAGGGATGCTCCGGCGCCTTGCGGTATTCGACGCTGAGCAGGCGGCAACCGAGCTGCTGCGCCAGGTAGGCGCAGGCGGCGTCATGCGTGTCGAGGTCGCCGAGCACCCAGCCCCCGCCGTGGAAGAACACCATCAGCACGTCGTCGGCCTCGCTGCGCGGGCGGCCAGCGGCGGGCCGGTACAGGCGCGCCGGCAGGCTGCGGCCGGGCAAGGGCACGGACAGGTCTTTGCGTTGCACCGGCACCCGCGCCTCGGGCGGGGCGTACAACGCGATGCTGTCGCGCATGAATTGGCGCTGGCGTTGCGGCGTCAGTTCATGCGCGGGAACGGCGGCGGCCCAGCGGCCGACTTGGATCAGCATGTCGCGGCAGGTCGGGTCGAGCGCGGAGGGATCGGTGTTCGGGTTCATGCCGGTGAATATACGTTGCGCGCCGATCGTGCCGGCGCACCGTGTCCGCAGCGCCGGCCTGGCGGGCACGCTGCGGCACGGTGCTGTGCCGGCGGGCACCGTTGCATTCCAATGTCGAATATCTGATATCGCCACATTCCGGTTTCAATGGTACAGCCGCGTTCCTAGAATTTGCGACAACCCGCAGCGAACACGCCGGGAACCGGGATGGCGGGTTGCATCCATTCCCCCCTTGAAGGAGACATCACCATGCTTGCATCGTTTTCCGTGTCGCGGCGCGCCGGCGCCTTCCTGGTGGCCGGGTTGCTGGCCGCCTGCGCCTTGCCGCTGGCCGCGCAGGACTGGCCGAACCGCCCGATCAAGCTGATCGTGCCGCATTCGCCGGGCGGCGCCACCGACGCAGTGGCGCGGCTGGTGGCGCAGCCGCTGGGCGAGGCACTGGGCCAGTCCATCGTGGTCGAGAACAAACCAGGTGCCGGCGGGATCCTGGGCACCGACATCGCGGCCAAGGCGCCGGCCGACGGCTACACGCTGCTGATGCTGGTCGACGCCAACACCATCTACCCGTCGACGACACTCAAGCTCAACCACGACCCGGCCGGCAGCTTCGCGCCGATCAGCCTGATCGGCCGCGGCTCGCATGTGCTGGTATTGCACCCTTCGGTGCCGGCCAACAACCTGCAGGAGCTGATCGCCTACATCCGCGCCAATCCGGGCCAGCTGTCGGCGGCCTTGCCGAGTTATGGCGGACCGCAACACCTGGCGCTGGAGATGATCAAGTCGAACGCGAAGATCGACGTGACGCCCATCCCCTACAAGGGCGGTGGCCAGGCCATCACCGACATCGTCGGCGGGCAGGTCAAGTTCGGCGTGCTGGGCATGGCCCCGGCGGTTCCGCACATCAAGGCCGGAAAACTGAAGGCGATCGCGGTCACCGGGTCGACCCGGTCCGGCGCCTTGCCGGACGTGCCCACCGTGGCCGAATCGGGCATTCCCGGCTTCGAGACCAATCAGTGGCAGTCCATGGTGGCGCCGGCCGGTACACCGCCGGCCATCATCAGCCGCATCCATGCGGAACTGGTCAAGGTCATGCAGCTGCCGGTGGTGAAGGACAAGCTGGCCACCATCGGCATGGACAACTCCAGCAGCCCCTCGCCCGAAGCCCTGGGCAAGCTGATCCGCGACGAGCTCGACCGCTGGCCCGGCATCGTCAAGATCGCCGGCATCAAACCCGAATGACAAGCTCCATGAAAAGCAAACGCCCGAACATCCTGTTCATCACCTCCGACCAGCAACGCGGCGACTGCTACGGTTTCGAAGGGCGCAAGGTCAAGACGCCGCATCTGGACGACATGGCGCGTTCGGGCACACGCTTCAACGCCTGCATCACGCCCAACTTGGTGTGCCAGCCCTCGCGGTCGTCCATTCTGACCGGCCTGCTGCCGCGCACCCATGGCGTGTCGGACAACGGCATCGAACTGGCCGACGCGATCGGCGAGGCCGGTTTCGCCGGCAGCTTGTCCCGGACCGGCTACCGCACCGCGATGATCGGAAAGGCCCACTTCAAGACCTCGCACACATTCGCGCCCACGGGTTCGCCGGAATGCCGCGAGAGCAGTGCGCGGTACGGCGCCGACTGGACCGGGCCCTACATGGGCTTCGACCAGGTCGAGCTGATGCTCGAGGGCCACAACCACTTCCCGCCCATGAAGCCGCCGCTGGGCCAGCACTACGAACGCTGGTACCACATGGACGGCCGCGGCGAGGAGCGCACCGCGTTGTACCGGCAAGCCGTGACGCCGCCGATCGGCGCGCACGAGACCTGGAACTCCGCCCTGCCGGTAGCCTGGCACAACTCGACCTGGATCGGCGACCGCACCATCGAGTTCCTGCGCCGCAAGGGCGAGCAACCGTTCTGCCTGTGGGCTTCGTTCCCCGATCCGCACCACCCGTTCGACGCGCCCGAGCCCTGGTGTCACCTGCACCACCCGGACGAGGTCGACCTGCCCGAACACCGCACGCTGGACCTGGACCGCCGCCCCTGGTGGCACCGCGCCAGCCTGGAAGGTTCGCCGAAGATGGAGAACGAGCGGCTGCGCCAGTTCCGCGAGAAATCCTCGCGCACGCCGCGCCAAAGCGATGAACAGTTGCGCCACCTGATCGCCAACTACTACGGCATGATTTCGCTGATCGACCATCAGGTCGGGCGCATTCGTATCGCGCTGCGCGAGCTGGGTCTGCACGAGGACACCCTCGTCGTCTACTCCACCGACCACGGCGACTGGCTCGGCGACCACGGTCTGCTGCTCAAGGGGCCGATGGCCTACGAAGGCCTGCTGCGCGTCGGCCTGTTGTTCGAGGGGCCGGGCGTGCCGGCTGGCAAGGTGGTGCAAGACCCGGTCTCCACGCTGGACCTGGCGCAGACCTTCTGCGACTACGGCCAGGCGCCGCTGGACGACACGGTGCACAGCCGCAGCCTGCGCCCGCTGCTCGAGCGGGATGACGCCAGCCGCGACTTCGCGTATTCCGAGTGGGACCTGCGCGCATCGCGCTCGGGTGTCGACCTGCAATTGCGTACGGTGCGCACGCAGCGCCACAAGCTGACGATGGAGCAGATCAGCGGCGCCGGCGAACTCTACGACCTGCAGGACGACCCGGGCGAGATGCACAACCGCTTCGACGACGCGGCGCTGGCCGCGGTGCAACGCGAGCTCCGCGACATGATCGCCAGCCGGCCCGACGACGCGTGTGCGCCGTTGCCGCAGGTGGGCATGGCCTGAAGCCCGGGCACCTGCCGACCGGCAGTCCAGCCCTGGCGCGTGCGCCCTGCCGCACAATGCAGCCCATGACGGATCCGCAATTCCTCGGTTATGCGCGCGCCAACGGGGCCGCCGGCGTACGCAACCATTTGCTGGTGTTGTCGGTCGCCGGCCTCACCGGGCCGGCGGCACGGCGGGTGGCGCAGGCCTTGCCCGGCACGCGGCTGGTGACGATGCCGTATGGCGGCGGCCTGATCGGCGACGACCATGCACTGCACATGCGCGCGTTGACGGGGCTGGCCTGCAATCCGAACGTCGGCGCCGTGTTGCTGATCGGCAGCGACCCGCCCAAGCTGCGCACGCTGGCGCGGGCGATCGAGGCACGCGGCGCGCCGCTGGCCTCGATCTGCCTGGACGACTGCGACCACGACAGCCTGAGCCTGAGCGACCGCGCCATCCGCGCCGGCGCGCGGCTACACCGGGAGCTGTCGCGCCAGCGGCGTGTGCCGCTGCCGCTGTCGCAGCTGTTCGTCGGACTCGAATGCGGGCGTTCCGACCCGAGTTCGGGCATCGTCGCCAACCCGCTGATCGGCAGGCTCACCGATGCCATCGTCGGCCAAGGCGGCAGCGCGGTGTTCGGCGAGACGCTGGAATGGCTGGGCGCCGAACACCTGCTGGCGCGCCGTGCCGCGACGCCGGCGGTGGCCGAGGCCGTGCGCCAGGCGGTGCTGCGCCGCGAGGCCTTGGCGACGCGCCAGGGGGTCGACCTGCTGGGCAACAACCCGGGGCCGACCAACATTGCGGCCGGCCTGTCCACCATCGAGGAGAAGTCGCTGGGCGCGATCGCCAAGAGCGGCACATCGCCGATCACTGGCGTGCTGGCCTACGCTGAAGCGCCGGCGCAGAAGGGCCTGTACGCGATGGACGCGCCGGCGTATTCGCCGGAGTCGCTGACCGGCTTCGTGGCGGCGGGCGCACAGCTGCTGCTGTTCTCCACCGGGGTTGGCAACAGTTATGTCAGCCTGCTGGCGCCGACGATCAAGCTGTCGGCCAATCCACAGGCCACGCAGCGACTGCACGAGCAGCTCGACTTTGACGCCAGCGCCGTGCTGCGCGGCTCCTGCACGCCGGACGACGCGGCGCGCGAGTTGCTGGAGTTGCTGGTGGACGTCGCCAGTGGCAGCCTGACCTGGGGCGAGGTGCTCGGGGAAGGCGATGAAGTCGTCAGCCGCCTGGGAGAAGCCCTGTGAACCATCTCGAATCGCTCTCCCCCGCATCGCACGCGGCCCAGCGCAACGCAACCGACGCACCGGCCAGCGCCGCGGCGCAAGCCCTGGTGCTGCACACACACGACAACGTTGCCACGGCCTTGCGCGCCCTGGACGCCGGCAGCCAGGTCCGCGCGCACGGCACCGGGTTGGCGGACACCCGCGTCACGCTGCGCGAGCCGATTGCCCTGTGCCACAAGTTCGCGCTGCGCGCGATTGCGCGGGACGAGGTGGTCGTCAAGTACGGCGAGGCGATCGGACGTGCCACACGGGCCATCGAAGCCGGGGAACATGTGCACACCCACAACCTGGTGAGCGCGCGGGCGCGATGACCGCTGCGCCGCGGCGCAACGCGCGCCGGCCGCTACAGGATCAGCGCGAGGCTGGCGTCGAGATGTTCGGAAGGCAGGCGCTTGAAACCCGAACGCGCAAACCGATGCAGCCGCCCGACGAGAAAGGCCGTCAACGCCGAGGCCATGACCTGCGCGTCGACACTGGGCGTGTCGCTGCCACTGCCTTCGACGACGGAGCGCAGGCTCTGGCGCAGCGTGGCTTCGAGCTTGTCGAAGAATTGATTCATGCGCTGCTGCAGCCGCGCGTTCTCGAACACCAGCGCGTCACCGACCATGACGCGAGTCATGCCGGGATTCTTCTCGGCGAACTGCAGCACCATCGCAATCATGGTGCCGGCATGGCGCGGCACCACCGGCGCGGGGGCAGCGGCGCCATCGGTGCCGGCCAGTGCACGGTCGGCGACCTGGTTGACCAGCGTGAACACACTGTGCTCGATGAATTCGATCAGGCCCTCGAACATCTGCGCCTTGCTGGCGAAATGCCGGTACAAGGCGGCTTCGCTGACGCCCAGCCGGGCCGCCAGGGCCGCCGTCGTGATGCGATCCGCGTCGGGTTGTTCGAGCATCTCGGCCAGCGCCTGCAGGATCTGGATCCGCCGCTCGCCGGGCTTGGGCCGCTTGCGCACGACGGGTACGGCAGTGCCGTCCGGATCGGATGCGCTGAGACTGTTCGGGGCGTCTGGCATGGTGGCGGCGGCGATGGGATTTTTATTCTCGCATAGCGCCATCTAGGGGCAAACCCTCACTGGCAGAGCCGCAGCCACCGGCGCGTGCGGCACGCCCGGGCGCGAGCCGCCGCGCGCCGGAGCCGGGTGCGTTCAATGGGAGCGGATCATGGTGCCGAACGGCTGGTCCGTCAGGATCTCCAGCAGCAAGGCGTGCGGCACGCGGCCATCGATGATGTGCACCGAGGCCACGCCGCTCTTGGCGGCGTCGAGCGCCGACGCAATCTTGGGCAACATGCCGCCGCTGAGCGTGCCGTCGGCGAACATGCCGTCGATCTCGCGTGCCGTGAGGTCGGTCAGCAACTGGCCGGACTTGTCGAGCACGCCGGGCGTGTTGGTCAGCAGCAGCAGTTTCTCGGCCGCCAGCACCATGGCCAGCTTGCCGGCGACGACGTCGGCGTTGATGTTGTAGCTCTCGTTGTCGTCGCCGAATCCGATCGGCGTGATGACCGGGATGAAGGCGTCATCCTGCAGCGCACGCACCACGCTGGGGTCGACACTGACGATGTCGCCGACCTGGCCCACGTCGTGTTCGCGGCTCGGATCCTGGTTGTCGAGCATCTTGAGCTTGCGCGCCCGGATCATCGCGCCGTCGCGGCCGGTCAGGCCGACCGCCTTGCCGCCGGCCTGGTTGATCAGGCCCACGATGTCCTGCTGCACCTGGCCGGCGAGCACCCATTCGACCACTTCCATGGTTTCGGCATCGGTGACCCGCATGCCCTGGATGAACTCGCCCTTCTTGCCCAGGCGCTTGAGGGCGCTTTCGATCTGCGGGCCGCCACCGTGCACGACGACCGGATTGATGCCCACCAGCTTGAGCAACACCACGTCCTCGGCGAAGTCAGCCTGCAGGCCAGGGTCGGTCATGGCGTTGCCGCCGTATTTGATGACCATGGTCTTGCCATGGAACTTGCGGATGTACGGCAGGGCCAACGCGAGGATCTCGGCCTTGTCACGCGGTGCGATGGGGGACGAATCGGTCATGGGGCAGCAATATTCGACGTTGATGAAGCACCATTGTGCAACATCACTTCAGCGCGCTCACTTCAGAACGCCGAACGCGGACTCCACGTAACCATGCACGCAGGTCGTCAGCACGGACTTGATGCCGTCCACGTCGTCGCGCAGGGCGGCTTCGCGCAGCAGTTCGAGTTGCGCCTCGAGCTCCTTCCAGGGCAGGAACTCCTCGTGCGCCTTCATGATGCGCGGGTGGTCGGTCGGCGAGGGATCGTCGCCGATCAGCAGTTCCTCGTAGAGCTTTTCGCCCGGCCGCAACCCGGTGATCTTGATCGCGATATCGCCATCGGGCGCGTTTTCGTCGCGCGCCGTCAGGCCGGACAGCTCGATCATGCGACGGGCCAGGTCCATGATCCTGACCGGCTCGCCCATGTCGAGCACGAACACCTCGCCCCCCTTGGCCATGGCGCCGGCATACAGCACCAGCTGCGCCGCCTCGGGAATCGTCATGAAATACCGTGTCACCTCGGGATGGGTCACGGTCAGCGGCCCGCCGCTGGCCAGCTGCGAACGGAACAGCGGCACCACGCTGCCGCTGGAGCCGAGCACGTTGCCGAAACGCACCATGCAAAAGCGCGTCTTGCCGTTGGCGGCCGCCATGGCCTGCAGCACCAGCTCGGCCATGCGCTTGCTGGCACCCATCACGTTGGTCGGCCGCACCGCCTTGTCGGTGGACACCAGCACCATGTTGGCGACGTGGCTCTCGACCGCCGCGCGCGCCACATTGAGCGTGCCGAACACGTTGTTCATGATGCCCTCGGCCGGATTGCTCTCGACCAGCGGCACGTGCTTGTAGGCCGCCGCATGGTAGACCCAGTTCGGACGATAACGACCGAACACGTCATGCAGGCGCTGCGGATTCGCGACGCTGCCCAGCAGCGCGACGATGTTGACGTCGAGCCGCTTGGCCGCACACAGCGCCAGCAGTTCCTGGTGGATCGTGTACAGGCCGTATTCGTTGTGGTCGAACAGCACCAGCTGTGCCGGCTGCTCGAGTGCAATCTGGCGGCACAACTCACTGCCGATGCTGCCGCCGGCGCCGGTGACCAGCACCACGCGGTCGGTGGTCGAGCGGGTGGCGATGGACGGGTCGGGAATGACGGGATCGCGGCCAAGCAGGTCCTCGACGTCGAGTTCCTTGAAGTCGCGCACCGTGATGCGTCCGCTGGTCAGATCGGAAATGCCGGGCAGGGTACGGATATGCACCGGTACCGAGCGCAGGCTTTCGATGATGGTATTGCGGCGTGCGCGCGACACGCTGGGAAGGGCCAGCAGGATGTCGGTGACGCCGCGGTTGCGGACCAGTTCGGAGATCTTGCTGGCCGGATAGACCACGGCTCCATTGATGCTGCGCCCAGTCTTGCGAGGATCGTCGTCGACAAAACCCAGCAACTTGTACTGGTGGGCATTGCCGATGGCAGCCGCCGTCTGCACGCCAGACTCGCCGGCGCCGTAGATCAGCAAGCGTCCCTCGTACTCCAGCCCATGGCGCCCGGCTCGCGACAACCACGCGCGCGCCAGCATCCGGCTGCCGGCCACCAGAAGCAGGAACACGAGCGGTTGCAACACGCCCATGCTGCGCGGCACACCAGGCCAGCGTTGCCAAAGCAGGATGGCGAACAGGATCGCACCGTACAGCATGACCGCCTTGACGATCGCCATCAACGCATCCATGCCGGTGTAGCGGAAGATGGCGCGGTACAGGCCGAAACGCACGAAAATGGGAATGGCCAATGCCGGCGTCAACGCATATGCCCACCACTGCGCGTCGGTCGGCCAGTGCAGATAGTCGAGTCGCAAGCTGAACGCGACCCAGGTCGCCACCGTGGCCAACGCGATGTCCAGGACAATGACGGCGAGCTGTTTGCCTAGCCGCGGCCAACCGATGATCATGTTACGCATGGTCCGCGCCCCGATGCCAGGCGACGCTGACAGCCAGTAACCACAGCAATGTCGACCCCAGCGCCGCATCACGCAGCGGGGCATTGACTGCGGCCGTGACCATGACGGCCACCCCGAATACGACCGTGACGCCACCTGCGAGCGAATGTCGGCGCCAGCCAGTTGCGACAAAGGCCAGCAGCAGCCAGATCAGGATCAGCATGCCGGGTACCCCCGTTTCCATGCCTGTGAGCAGAAAGTCATTGTGCGGATTGTTCGTATCGGCAAGATGGGGGGGTGTATCCGGCGGCAGCCGGTCGGCAAACCCGGCCCACGCCAGGTGCCAGCGTGGCAACCAGCTGCCCAGCCCGGTCCCCATCAGGGGATTCTCGCCGATTGCGACAACCGCCTCCTGCGCCATGCGCCAACGCAAGCCGATACTGGTGACCGCGTCCGATTCGGTCTGCACACCCCGCACGTCGCTGGCCAGTTCGGCGAATCGATCGTGCACCGTCGGCGACAACGACCAGGCTCCCGCGGCCAAAACCAGCACGGCAGCCGCACCACCAGCGGCGGCGCGCCAGGTGCGAAAGCGGCACACCACCACGACCAGCAACAGCACCGCCATCAGCAGCTGGGCATTGCGTGACTGTGCGTGCATGGCCACGGTGGCGGTCGTGGCCAGGCCCGCCGCAATGGCGGCAGCGCGCCGGGTCGTGTCCAATCGCGACTGCGTGGCCATCCACCAGAAAACGCCGCTCGCACTGGCCAGCACGATCATGTTGCCGCTGCTGAAGTTGTTGCGCGAGGTCAGCAGGCTGCTCCAGATGGCCCAGTCCGGCAGGCCCCAGATTCGGTGAGCGACGACGATCAGGACCGCGACGATAGCGCTGGCGAGAAAAGCCATGATCGCCAGGCGCGCCTCCGCATTGCTGAGCATCAATCCGACCGTGATGATGAGCGCGACGCGCACCAGGTGGAACAGGCGCGTGGCGGTATCGGGATACCAGGGGCCGGCCAGCACGACCAGCAACGACCACAGCAGCAGCAATGCCATCGGAATCGCCACGGCGGTTTGACGCAGACGCGACCATCGGTGCCGGCGGTCAGGCTGCAGGCCCAGCACCAGCAGCATGATCAGCAGATTGAGGTACATCACCCCGACTGGCAGGAAGGCGCTCAGGCCCCAGCAACATGCCGCCACCGCCACCATCCGCTCACGCAGGCCGGCGCGACGGCCAGCCTCGGAAACTGTCATCGCAAGGGAATCACGCTCCAATCGCAAAGTCTTCCTTCTTGGCTCCCTGATCCACCAGCTGGCTCATCCAGCGTGGCATCAGTCCGCGACCGCTCCAGGTCTCTCCGTTCGGGCCGCGGTACTTGGGCGCGACGGTGGTCCCGGCCATCTTGCTGGCCTTGCCCCCTTTGGCGCTCGCTGCCGCCTGACGCTTGCGGGCACCACCGGCCTTGGCGCCACGCGAGGTGGCTGCCTGCAGGTCCTTGACGGTAATTCCGAATGCCTGCATCTTGGCAAGGATCTCCTGCACGGTTTTATCGAATTCCCGCGTGCGAATATCGTTGGCCTGTTTTTGTAGTTTCTCGATCTGGCTTTGAATATCCAGCAAATTACCCATGGTTAGATCTCCATATTGATGCAATAACTCCCGTCATGCGTCCAATACCAGGCCGCTCGTTTTTTTTGGTATTGGCCGATTCTAGTGATCTGCGACCTGGAAACCGGAAACTCCAGAAGTTCATCACGGCCGACCGCCTGTCGCAGCGCCATCGCGAACACCGGTCGCAAGATCGGCTGGGAGCCCGACACCGCCCTGCCGAACCCGGTGGCGGCATGATCCACCAGAGCGCGTACCAGCCTGGAGCGGCTGTGGTCTTGGGGGATAATGCGTCCTTCTAAGGGCAGGATCACAATGGAAAACCGTTCTAAAACGGAGACGCTTGGACTTCTGGAGTTGCTCATCGCCATCCTGCGGCACATCCGGTTGCTCACCGGCGTGCCTCTGGCCGTTGGCGTAGTCGCCTTTGCCACCGCATACTTCAAGCCGCCTTCCTATACGAGCGAGGCGATCCTGTCGCTGTCGGAGTCGGCATCCAAGCAGGCGGCGATGATCATGTCGACGCCTCTCGTGCTGGACACCGTCATACAGAATCAAGGCCTGGCCAAGGACATGCCCCTGCAGGATGCACGCGACGTACTGGCCAGCCGGTTCCGCGCAAAACCAGGCAAGGACGGCCTCTTGTGGCTGCAGGTGAGCGCGGAGTCTCCTGCGCAGGCGCAGACGCTGGCCAATGCCGTGATCGACGCCTGGCGATTGACCACGATTCCCGGCGCACAGGAACAGGCGGAGTTGCAGAACCGGCTGCAATACGTGCAAAAGAGCTTGAAATCCATCGAGCAGCTCATGACGCGCCTGACCTCTGAATCGCCTACCTACTTCGACGGCCAGGTATCGCGAGGCGATCGCGGCCTGACGCTCGTGTCGCTGGGAGAGTTGCAGTCGCGATACTTCGGTGAAGCACAGAGTATTCCGCGCACGCTGCAAGGCATTTCACGCGATGTGGTCAAGCAACCGCCGTCGCTGCCAGCGCGCGCGGATCCAGCCGGAAAGGCCAACTTTGCCGTGCTGATGACCGTCGCCACCTTCTTGCTGCTGCTGATCGGCGTCCTGTTGCGGCACCTGCTTGTGCGGGCCCTGCATGCACCGCACAACGCCGCGACCATTGCTCGCCTGCGTTCTGCGCTGCGCACCGACGGAACGCCGGCATCCGCGCATGCGGTGCCTCCAGGCAACTGAAAATACCAGGGCCAGGCGGCTTATCGGCGACCCTATCCATCAATATTCATACCGGGTAATTCGAGTACTCCATGGCAGATTCACAGAAAACAGCTCTGATAACCGGCATCACCGGCCAGGATGGCTCCTACCTCGCCGAGTTTCTGCTTGAAAAGAACTACATCGTGCATGGAATCAAGCGGCGCGCGAGCTCCTTCAACACGCAGCGGGTCGACCATATCTACGAAGACCCGCATGTGGATAACCCGCATTTCCGGCTGCATTACGGTGATCTGTCCGATACCAGCAACCTGGTGCGCATCATCCAGGAAACCCAACCCGACGAAATCTATAACCTCGGTGCCCAGAGCCACGTGGCCGTGAGCTTCGAGAGTCCGGAATATACGGCGGATGTCGACGCCATGGGCACTCTGCGCCTGCTCGAGGCGATCCGGCTGCTGGGCATGACGAAGAAAACCCGCTTCTACCAGGCCAGCACGAGCGAGATGTTCGGCTTCGTGCAGGAGGTGCCGCAAAAGGAGTCGACACCGTTCTACCCGCGCAGCCCGTACGCGGTGGCCAAGCTGTACGCACACTGGATCACGATCAACTACCGCGAGGCCTACGGCATGTATGCCTGCAGCGGCATTCTTTTCAACCACGAGTCCAAGCGCCGCGGCGAGACCTTCGTCACGCGAAAGGTGACGCGCGGCCTGGCCAATATCGCGCAAGGCCTGGAGCCCTGCCTGTACATGGGCAACATGGATGCGCTGCGCGATTGGGGTCATGCGCGGGACTATGTGCGCATGCAGTGGCTGATGCTTCAACAGGACGAACCTGACGACTACGTCATTGCCACCGGCGTGCAATTCACGGTGCGCCAGTTCGTCGAGAAAAGCGCGGCGCAGCTCGGCATACGGCTGCGTTGGGAGGGCCAGGGCGTGGACGAGGTCGGCATCGTGGATGCCATCCTCACGCACCAGCCGGCGAAACGTTGTCCCGCGCTGCAGCCGGGCATGACGATCCTGCGCATCGATCCGCGCTATTTCCGGCCGACCGAGGTCGAGACGCTGCTCGGCGACCCGTCCAAGGCGAGGGCCAAGCTGGGTTGGGCACCGGAAATCACGCTGGACCAGATGATCGAGGAGATGATCGAGTCCGACCTGCAAGAGGCCCGCCACGCGGTGCTGATACAGAACGCAAAGCAACAGCCATGACCCTGCCGGCCGATTCCGGGGCGAAAGCCGCCATGCCCGGCGCAGCGGACCAGCCCGTTGCCACGCTGCCCCTGGTCTGGCTGAACCAGACCGCCACCCGCTACACCGATACGCGCGGCCACCTCGATGTGCTGTACGAACATGGCGACGTCGTGCTCAAGCGCTCGTTCTCGCGCGCGGGCGTCTTTCGCGGCATGCATTGGCAACGGCCGCCACACGCCCAATCCAAGCTGATTCGTGTCGTGTCCGGCCGCATCCTCGACTTCGTCGTCGATCCGCAATCCGAAGCCCGGCAGTTGTTCCACCGCGAACTCGGTCCGGACGACGGCTGGGTGCTGGTGGCCGCAGAACTGGCACACGGCTTCTATGCCATGCAGGACACCGAGTTCGAGTACCTGTGCCATGGCGCCTATGCCGAGTCGGCCGAGCACTGTTACTCCATCCTGCATCATCTGGCCGAACACCACGGCATTCACGGCGCCACTGTTTCGGCCAAGGACGCCGCTGCAGCACCCTTGGCGGTCACCGCTGCGCCGCAATGCCGCTGACAACGGCCACCCGCGACACACACCATGAAGATTTCCATCATCACGGCCTCCTTTCGCAGCGCCGCGACCATCCGCGACACGCTGGAGTCGGTCAATGTCCAGACCTATCCGGACATCGACCATGTCATCATCGACGCGGCATCCAAGGACGACACGCTGAAGATCGTGCGCGAGGTCGGCAAACGCGTGGTGCACATCACCTGCGAACCCGACAAGGGCATCTTCGACGCCTATAACAAGGGCCTGCGAATCGCCAAGGGCGACATCATCGGGATCCTGAACTCGGACGACTTCTACGCGTCGCCGAACGTGATCGCCGACGTGATGCGGGTGTTCGAAGACCCGTCCGTGGAGGCGGTGTACGCCGACCTGGTTTATGTCGACAAGGACGACACCAGCCGCATCGTGCGGCACTGGAAATCCCGCCCCTACCACGAAGGCGATTTCAGCCGCGCGTTTTCGCCGCCCCACCCGACCTTGTTCCTGCGCCGCTCGGTCTACGACCGCACTGGCGGCTTCAACCCGGACTTCCGGCTCGCCGGCGACTACGAATACATGCTGCGCGCCTTCCATGCAGCCAAGGTCCGGTCGGTCTACCTTCCCGAGGTGGTAGTCAAGATGCGTACCGGTGGCGCAACAGGCGGCACCTGGAAGTTCATCAAGCACCAGAATGTCGAGATTCTGCAGGCGCTCGAAAGCCAGCATGTGCCGGTGTTCAAGCCCGCGTTTTTCCTGCGCAAGCTGGTGGACCGGGTAATGCAGCGCATCCGCGCCCGGTTTGTCCGGCTGCCGGCCTGACGACGGAGAGCATCCGATGATCGGCAATTCGCGTGTCCTGGCACTGATTCCCGCCCGCGCGGGATCCAAGGGTCTGCCCGGCAAGAACATACGGCCGTTGCACGGCAAGCCGCTGCTGGCCTGGCCGATCGCCGCCGCGCAAGCCTCGCGATACGTGGACCGTGTCGTGTTGTCGACCGACAGCGCCGAATTCGCCCGCATCGGGCAGACCTTCGGCGCCGACGCGCCGTTCCTGCGTCCGGCCGAACTGGCCGCCGATACGGCGCCCAGCAGCGCCGCTGTGGTGCACGCACTGGATTTCCTGGCCGCGCAAGGCCAGGCCTTTGACTACCTGGTGCTGCTCGAGCCGACTTCGCCGCTGACCGAAGGCACGGACGTGGACGCGGCGCTGGAATCCCTGGTGGCCCAGCGCGCACACGCCGATGCCATTGTCAGCGTCAGCGAGCTGGTCAGCAGCCATCCCGCCTTTGCCGTGCGTATCGGCGACGATGGCCGCATCAGCCCGTATGCAGCCACCGACTTCACCCGCCTGCCGCGACGCCAGGACACCGAGCCGGTGTTCGCGCTGGACGGCAGCCTGTACATATCGGACGTCACGCGTTACCGTGAACGGCTGAGCTTTTGCCACGAGCGCACGGCGGCCCACCGCATGCCGCATTACAAGTCGCACGAGGTCGACGACCTGGTCGATTTCCTGTGCATCGAGGCCATTCTGGTCCACTACGACGAGGTGCGCGCCAGCGCATGAGTCTGCAACAATTGAATCTTGATTTTGGAGAGCCCGACATGAAACGCTGCACCCGCTGCCTGACCAAAGAGACCGTTGACACCATCACCTACGACGAATTCGGCGTCTGCAGTGTCTGTCGCCAGGTTGAATTCAAGAAAGAAAAGATCAACTGGGAAGAACGTGCCGAGCAGTTGCGCACCATCGTCGACGAGCACCGCGGCAAGGGGCTGTACGACTGCGTCGTGCCCTACAGCGGTGGCAAAGACAGTGTGTTCCAGCTCTGGTACATCGTCAAGAAACTCAAGCTCAAGCCGCTGGTCGTGCGTTACAACCACTGGGGCTACCGACCACTGGTGGGCGAGAACAACACCAAGGTGTTCAAGCAACTGGGCGTGGACATCGTCGAGTTCTCGACCAATTTCCAGGTCGTGCGCGAGCTGATGCTCGAGTCGCTCAAGCGCCGCGGCGACTTCTGCTGGCATTGCCATACCGGCATTTATTCCGGTGTCATGCACATGGCGCTGAAATTCGACACACCGCTGATCTTCTGGGGCGAGTCCAGTGCCGAGTACCACAGCTGGTACACCTTCGAGGAAATGGAAGAGGTCGACGAAAAGCGCTTCAACCGGCTGATGAACCAGGGCATGACGGCCGACGACATGTTCGAGTTCCTCGGAGGCCGGGTCGAGCGACGCGACCTGTGGATGTTCGACTACCCGAAACGCAAGGACCTGCTCAAGCTCAAGGTGCAGTCGATCTGCCTGGGCAACTACATCGAGTGGAACACCAAACCCCAGGTCGAAATCATCAAGAAGGAACTCGGCTGGCAGGGCCAGGCGGTCGAAGGCGTGCCGCCGCAATACGACTACGAAAAGATCGAGTGCACCTTCCAGGGCATGCGCGACTACTCGAAGTTCGTCAAGCGCGGCTACGGCCGCACCAACCACCTGGCGACCATCGATATCCGCAACGGTGACCTGGACCGCGATACAGCACTCAAACTCGAGGCCGAATACGATGGCAAGCGCCCCGCGTCGATCGACTGGTTCCTGGACATCCTGCAGATCACCGAAGACGAGTACTACGACATCCTGGAAAAACACCAGGTCCACCCCTGGAAATTCGACCGCGCGGCGGTCGAGACCGGAAAACCCTTGCCCGACATGGACCGCTGGGACCACACCAAGCTCAACCAGCCGGTCGGACCGGCCAAGGACGCCAGTGGAAAGGTCGTCAAATACGTATGATCGCCATCGTCGATTACGGCGTGGGCAATCTGCGCTCCTTGTCCAATGCCTTCGAGTACCTGGGTGAGGACGTCATCGTCACCGACGATGCAGGAGAACTGGACGATGCCGACCGCATCGTGATTCCCGGCGTCGGCGCGTTTGGCGACGCGATGCTGGCGATGCGCGCCCATGGCGTGATCGACGCTCTCAACTGGCAGGTGCGCGAACGACGCAAACCCACGCTGGGCATCTGCCTGGGCATGCAGCTGGTGGCGCGCACAAGTTGCGAACACGGCCAGCATGAAGGTCTGGGCTGGCTCGACGCACACATCGAACGGCTGCAGGTGGCGCATCCACTGAAGGTGCCACACGTGGGCTGGAACAACCTCGACTACCCGCAGGACGACTGGTTGTTCAAGGGCATACGGCGCAAGGAGGCCAACTTCTATTTCGTGCACAGCTTCCACATGGTCTGCGACGACCCGTCCGACCTGCTGGCCACGACCGACCATGGTGGGCCGGTGACCGCCGTCGTGCGCCGCGACAACATCGTGGCCATGCAATTCCATCCCGAAAAAAGCCAGGACAACGGGCTGCGCCTGTTGCAGAACTGGGTCGACTGGACACCTGCCTGATGCTCAAGAAACGCATCATCCCGAAGTTCCTAATCCGCGACGGCCGTCTCGTCAAGGGCGTGCGATTCCACGAGAACTTCCGCGAAGCCGGCAACCCGGTATCGACTGCCAAGGTGTACGACTCCTACGGCGTGGACGAAATGATGTTCGTCGACATCGATGCCAGCCGCGACCGCCGCTCGGTGGCCGGCAACATCATCGAGCGGGTGTCGGAAGAGGTGTTCATGCCGTTCACCGTCGGCGGCGGCATCACCAGCTTGGCGCAGATCGCCAGCCTGCTGCGTTGTGGCGCCGACAAGATCTCGATCACCTCGGCTGCGATCGAGCAACCCGGCTTCGTGCGCGAGGCCGCCGCACGTTTCGGCGACCAGTGCATCGTGGTCGGCCTGGATTACCAGCGCATGCCCGATGGCCGCAACAAGCTGTTCACCCATGGCGGCACGGTGGCCACCGATCTCGACCCGGTGGAGCAGGCCTTGCGCATGCAGGACCAGCACGCCGGCGAGATCCTGCTGTGCTCGATCGACCGCGACGGCACGATGAGCGGCTACGACCTCGAGCTGATCCACCTGCTCGGCGAGAAACTGGACATCCCGCTGATCGCCTCCAGCGGCTGCGGCACGTTGCAACATTGCCGCGACGCGCTGGAGGCCGGCGCGTCGGCCATCACGATCAGCAGCATGTTCCTGTTCTCGGACCACAGTCCGATCAAGGTGCGCACCTACCTGTCGACCAATGGCGTGACGGTCCGCTCGCAATCGGGAAGCCACAGCTGATGCCGCTCCGACTGACGTCCTCGCTGGACCTCGCCGGTCTGTGCCGGCTGGCCGCGCAGCAGGTGAACAACCTGTTCCCGGATGGCCAGCCCGTCCCGGCCGATGACTTGCGCCCCAGCGCGCAACAGGCCATGGCGCGGCTGGAGCACTGCTTCGCACACGTTGCCAACAAGTATTTCTTCGACGGCACGGGCGCGGTTTTCGACCATCTGCACGGCGACCAATACGCGATGTGGCTGTATTTCCTGTCCAACCAGCTGCACCGCGACGGCGCACCCGGCCACTGGTGCAAGAAGCTGTTCCTGCTCAACAAGAGCCTGCATGGCTGCGACATCTTCCATGAAGTGGTGTTGCCGCCGGTATTCCTGCTGGTACACCCGTTGGGCACCGTGCTCGGCCGTGCCGAATACAGCGACCACCTGCTGGTCTACCAGCGCTGCGGCGTGGGCAGCAACCGCGATGTCTACCCCCAGTTGGGCCGGCACCTGAGCCTGCGCCCGGGCAGTGCGGTGCTGGGGCGCTGCACGATCGGCGACAACGTGACCGTGGCCGCCGAATCCCTGGTGCTGGACCGGGACATTGCGGACAACACCACCTACATCGGCAACCCGCGCGACTGCGTTTCCCTCCCTAGGCAGGGCACGGAGAAGATATGGCGATCGTGAGTGCACACGTAGTCGGCACCGGTCCGGAACATACGGCCTGTGTCGGCCGGCACCCGGTCCGAACCCGGCATGCACATGCCCTGTCGGCACGAAGGCGCGCAGGACCGACGCCGGCTCTCGATGGAGGCTGGACGCGCGGGTGACTCCACTGGCATGCGTCGCGCTCCAACACCATGCACCAAAGGGCCATCCTTGGCACCAAACTGTTCGAAACCGTCGCGCGCGGCGTGTTCGTGCTCACCTGCACCTACCGCCTGCCGCTGGTGGAAGCCGGCCAGTTCGGCCTGGGGGTGACGCTGATCGGGCTGGCTGCCTTCCTGCTCGGGTACGAGCGTCAGATCGACGTTCAGCGCGCAGTCGCTGGTGATGACCCGTCCGTCATTCGGCAACGGCTTGTCGACACGTTGCGATTTTTCTCGGCTCATTTCGCCTGGGTGCTGCCGATCCTGGCATGGATCCTGTGGCAGATTTTCGGCTGGGGCCCGACACAGGTCGCCCTCGCCGTGGTGATCATGATCTCAGAACATGCGTCGAACCAGTCCTACCAGGCCACGCTGGTCAGTCCCCGCAACTACCCGCTGCAGGCGGTCGCCGCCATGCGGTACGGCGTGCTGGCTTCAGGTGCCTTGTTGCTGCTGGCCATCAAGCCGGACAGCTTCACGATCGACGGGATCCTGTGGTGGTGGGCATCGGTGTCGCTGCTGGTGCTGCCCGTGTTTGCCTGGGTCTGGATCGTGGCCCTGCGGCTGCCAGCTGGCGGCAAGGCGACGCAGCGGCAGACCATTGCCCAGCAATACCGCGCTTCCCGGCTGCACTTCATGGTCGGCGTGGTAGCGGTCGCCGCGTTGCAGGCCGACCGGGTCGTCGTCGGCATCGCGCTGCAACCGGCCGACATCGGCACGTATTTCCGCAACGTGATGCTGGCGGGTCTGGCCCTTCAGGTCTTCAGCATCGCATCTTTCGGCCGTGTGGCGCCAACCGTCTACGCCATGGCCCGCGCGAGCAACATGAACGGTGTGCGCAAACGGGTGGCGCGCGAGTACACATGGTTTGCGTTGGCGACGGTGCTGCTGCTCGGCCTTGCATTGGCGATGAACGCGCTGGCGGCTTATCCAGCCAGCCGCTGGGGCATCAGCGGCGTGTTCTTGTCCGTCCTGATGCTCGGTGTCCTGCTCAGGGCGGCCGCAGACTACACAGGACTGTTGCTGCTGGCATCGGGCGCCGATCGTGCCGTGCTCCGCAACCAGGTCATGGCGGTACTGGTCGGTGTCTGCCTGCTGCTGCTGCTGGCATACCAGTTCGGCTTGCCAGGCGCCATCGCCGGTGCGGTGCCGACATCCCTCGCCTATCTGCTCCTCAACTTCCTCGCGCTTCGCAGGCGCGGCCATTAACGGATCGACTACTGTGGATCGCTCAGCTACTGTCCTCATCTATGCCATCAACCGTACCGCCGTCTGGTGGAAACACCTGGGCGACAACCTCGGTTTCGCACGCAACGTCGTGGTCACCGACATTCGTGGTGCGGGAGACCGCGATGTCGTCGACGACTTTTACACCGGCTACAGGCAACAGCGTGACCTGCCGCAGGCGCAACCGGCGGTCCTGACGCCCGACGACGTGCGTGACGTCATTGCACGCTGCCGGCTGCTGCGTTGGTTACCCGAGCGCCAGGCCAGTGCCATGGTGATCGGCATGGAATACGCGTTCACACAGGTTTTGGACCAGGTGCAACCCGACATCGTTGTGAGCCTGCCCATCGATCGGTATGTATCCGACGTGCTGGAGCGCCTGGCCAAACGACGCGACATCCCGTATGTGGAATTGACGGCCAGCCTGGTCAGCGGCATGTCCATGCTGATGTACCGCGGGCAACTGGTCAAGACCGCACCCGTACCATCCGAGGAGACCGTACGCCATCATGCCAGGGCGATCGCCAGGCCGGATTTCACACCGTCCTATGTACAGACAGCGGTGCGGTACACGACCGGTCGGTGGTGGAAGACGTTCCTGTATTTCCGCTTGCGCGGCGTGGTCTTCAAACTGATCTCCTGGTTCAAGCGCGACCCGCTGAATCTGCATTACCTCGACTCCCAGAGTTTCCTGGGCCACAAGCCCCGAATGGCGGACCGTCGCATCGTGGATATGGTCGACTGGCAGTGGCGCGACAAGCTCGAGGCCTTCCCCAAGGACAAGCGGATCTTCATCGGCCTGCAGTTGTTCCCGGAAGCCTCGATCGACTACTGGCTGGCGAACCGGGACCTGATCGATTACGAGGACCTGCTGGTCGAGGTCGCTGGCGCATTCTCGCGCGCCGGTTTCCTGGTCCTGGTCAAGGACCATCCGTCGCAGTTCGGATTTCGCCAGTGTGCGCTGCTCGACCGGCTGCTGGCCCTGCCCAACGTGATCCTCATGCCGTACGAGGTGAGCGGCAACGAGGCGATATCGCTGGTCGGTGGCAACTTCACGCTGACCGGGACATTGGGCCTGCAGGCGGCCCTGCTCGGGCTGACCTCGATCTCCAGCCCCGCCTACTACACGACACCGGACGACTTCCTCATCTTCGACAGCCGCGCCGCTGTGGCCGGTCTGCCCGCACGGGTACAGGCCTGGCCGGCAGCAGCGTCGCTGGAACAGCGACAGGAGCGCATATTGACCCACCTGCTGCAGGGCAGTTTCGATGGCAATTTCTTCTCGTTTCAGAGGTTCTCCGCAGACGCACCCGACCCCTCTGCAAAACCATTGGCGATCGAACTGGGCAAACAACTGCGGATCCTGCTGGATCGATCCGCTCCGCCGACGCATGATTGAACGCGACGCTACCGCCGTGCGGAGGCACCTGCGACCATGAGGTGGCATCCCGCCCTGCTGATGTCCCTGGTATGGCTGCTGTGCGCGGCCGGCTTCGGCCTGCTGCCCTTTCAGCTGGTCGACCGCGAAATGACCTGGTATGGCGGATTGATACAAGTCATCCTGATCGGCAGCTTCTGCGCAGGAAGCATCATGGCCTGGAGCCTGCGCTCCGACGACACGGATGAACGACGCGAACCGGTCAACGTCGCGTGGGCACAGCTGCTGCTGATGGTGTTTTCCGCCATCGCCACGATCGCGCTGCTGCTCGACGCCCAGGGCAGGGAAGTCTTCGACCTGGCCGCGTCCTATAGCGCCCGATCCGACAGCGCCGATGCGCTGTTCAAGGGCGAAGCATCCGAAAGCACGATCTGGTTCCAGATCGCATTCCTGACCTATCCGGCCGCCTATGTCTTCACCGGCCTGCACCTGCTGTATGCCCCACGCCTCCAGCCACTGCGGTTGATCGTATTCGGCTTTGCGCCGTTCATCCTGGTCGGCATGGTGATGGGGGGTCGCATGCCGATCCTGTACGGCCTGCTGCTGACCTGGCTGGCATTCCGGCAACGGCGTCGGATGATGGACGCGGATGGCACAGCGCCGACCTCCGACCGGCGCCCGCTGCGCACAATGGTGATCTGGACCTTGATGGCGGGCGCCGCCATGTACTACTTCGCGCAGGTGTTCCTGGTGCGTGCCGAAGCAGCGGGCGGTGCCGAGGCGATGTTCGAGGTCGCACGGCAACGATGGGGCATCACATTCGAGGGACCGTTGGCCGACTCGATGTTCGAGGTCCTGGGCATGGAGACGAGTTACTTGATCTTCATCTTCGTCTGGTACGTGGTGCAGGGCCTGGTGATCGGCAATGAACTGTTCTTCTCCTATGCCGAACCCGCGCAATGGGGCGCCTATGGCATCGACCTCTTCTCCGCGTTGCTGCGGCGTGTCAACCCGGAGCAGCTGACCCGCGGCTTTGACGCACTGATGGATCTGGGCACCTACGGGTTTTTTCCCTCGGCGTGGGGCTCCCTGTTTGTCGACCTGCGCTACGGCGCAATCGCATTCGCACTGGCCTGGGGCGCGTTCGCCGGGCTGACCTACCGCCGCATCGTGATTGAAAAACGCGTCGACTGGCAACTGGTCGGCCCATTCATCAGCATCGGCATCCTGTGCAGCACCATCAATACGCCACTGGGATTCACCAACGGCCTGGTAACGCATTTCTGGCTGGTCGTAGCCTTTTTCGCGCTGCATCGCAGCAACGGCGATCGGCCCGCTGAGGGCGACACGACACACGCTGCCGCGCCATGAGCGCGATCCGGTACCGTCCGGAGATCGACGGCCTGCGTTGCATCGCAGTCCTGGCCGTGATCCTGTTCCACGCCGGCTTCACGCCGTTTTCCGGCGGCTTCATCGGCGTGGACATCTTCTTCGTCATCAGCGGTTACCTGATCACGCGCATCATCCAGACCGAGATCGCGCAGCAGCGCTTCAGCTTCGCCCGGTTCTACGAGCGGCGGGTCCGGCGCATCTTCCCGGCGCTGTTCGTCATGGCCGTGGCCACCAGCGTGGCCGCGCTGCTGCTGCTCGCGCCAGACCAGCTGCAGCAATATGGCCGCAGCCTGGTCGCGATGAGCCTGTTCCTGTCGAACCGGTTCTTCTACCAGCAGACCGGTTATTTCGCACCCAATGTCGACGAATTGCCGTTGCTGCACACCTGGTCGTTGTCGGTCGAGGAACAGTTCTACCTGGTATTCCCGCTGTTCCTGATCGCGCTCGCGCGCTGGGCGCCGCAACGGGTGCGTGGCGCCCTGGCCGGCGTCTTGCTGCTGTCGTTCGCGTTGTGCGTGTACCGCGAACAGACCGGCAAGCTCGACCTCGGCTTCTTCAGCACACCCTCGCGCATTTGGGAATTGCTGCTCGGCTGCTGGCTTGCCACGCACGTGGCACGCCATGGCGCGGCACGGGTCCGGGCGGCGGGCGCCTGGGCCGCGGTCGGGCTGTTGATGACCATGGTGCCGGTGTTCGCCTTCGGTCCGACCACCGGTTATCCGGGCTGGCTCACGGCCATACCGGTGGCAGGCACCGCGCTGCTGCTGCGCCATGCCGATGCGTCCAACGCGGTCGGAAAACTGCTCGGGCTGCGGCCCCTGGTCGCGGTCGGACTGGTCTCGTACAGCGCCTACCTGTGGCACCAGCCGGTGTTCGCGATGGCATTGCACGCCACCGGCCAGCATGCCGCTGTCGGCGTGCAACTGGCGCTCATCGGACTGACGCTGGGCCTGTCCTATCTGAGCTGGCGTTTTGTCGAACGGCCGATGCGCTCGCCGGCATTGGTCACGACCCGGCGCATCTGGACCGGCGCCGGCCTGGGCAGCGCCGCGCTGGTGACGGCCGGACTGGTCGCCAACCTCGGCGACGGCCTGCCGGGGCGGTTCGACCTGGATTTCAGCCCGTTCCGCGCCATCGACCTGCCCGTGCAAGAGCAGCATTGCCGGACTTTGTTTCCTGGTTTCGAGGCCAACTGCCTGGCCAGCCCGACGGTCGAAGCGGGCAAGGCGATCGACTATCTGGTGCTCGGTGACAGCCATGCGCAGGCCTTTGCCGCCGGGCTGGTCGCCCGCCATCCCGCATTGCGCGTCGTCGCGATCGGCCGCGACGGCTGCCCGCCGTTCGACGGCGTGGAACGCTACGACGTGAACGAGAAGATCCCGTGCGAACAGGCCGCCGAACAACTGGCCCGGCACCCGATCGCCGCCACCCATACCATCCTGATCGCGCGGTATGCCTATTACGAGCAGGGCTCGGGGTTTGGCTGGGCCGATACCGCCGGCCGGCGCCCGCGCAGCATCCACATCCAGCCACAGGGACACGCAGAACGCAGCGATGCGGCAACCTATGCGACGGTGCTGGCCGATGGTCTGGAGGCGACGCTGCAACGGCTGCGGGCGGCCGGATCGACCCGGGTGTTCGTGCTGCTGCAGCCACCCGAACTGGGCTTCGACCCGCGCAACTGCCTGGCTTTCGGATTGCGCGTGCGCAAGGCAGGTGCCTGCACGATCGCCCGCGACGCGGTGCAGATGCGCCAGCAGGGTTATCGGCGGGCCATGGAGCCGGTTCTGGCACGCCACCCGGAAGTCACCGTGGTCGATCCGATGCACGTGTTGTGTGCCGCCGAATCCTGCACGGCGACCGCGTCGGGGAAAATGCTGTACCGGGACGACGACCACCTGAGCCTCGATGGCGCAGCGCTGGTGTTCGACCGCCTGTTCTAGATCCAGGGACCCGCCACGTGCATGTATTGATCACCGGAGCATCAGGTTATATCGGCCGCGCCGTCACGCACCGGCTACTCGACGACGGCCATGCCGTGACGGCGATGGTGCGCCGCCACGACCCGGTGCTGCCCGCAGCGGCCGGGCAGTGGCTGGTACCCGACATCGGCGCGCTGCCGGCGGACAGCACCCAACGGCTGCAGGCAGTGCAGGTCGTCATCCACTGCGCGGCGCGTGTACACGTATTGCGCGAAACACTGGCGGCGCCGCTCGATGCCTTTCGCAAGGTGAACGTCGACGCGACGCTGGCGCTGGCAGAACTGGCTGCGGCAGCCGGGGTGCGGCGCTTCGTGTTTCTCAGCACCATTGGCGTACACGGCAGCGACTCGCATGCGGGCGCGTTCCGGCATGACGACACGCCGCGTCCGCAATCGCCGTACGCGCTTTCCAAGCTGGAGGCCGAACAGGCGCTGGACGCACTGGCCGGCCGCAGCGCCATGCAGACCATCCACGTGCGTCCGCCGCTGGTCTATGGGCGTGATGCGCCTGGCAACTTTGCGCTGCTGCGCAGGGCCGTGGCCAGCGGCCTGCCCTTGCCGCTGGGCGCGCTACACCATGCACGCAGTTTTGTGTCGCTCGAGAACCTGGTCGACCTGCTGGCACACCTGGTGGTCTGGCCGGGGCACGCAAGCGGGGCCTACCTGGTCAGCGACGGGAAAGACCTGAGCACGGCGGATTTCATACGCGCAATCGCGCA
The DNA here is from genome assembly GCA_027214345.1 of Comamonadaceae bacterium G21597-S1. Lineage (GTDB taxonomy): Bacteria > Pseudomonadota > Gammaproteobacteria > Burkholderiales > Burkholderiaceae_C > CAISIP01. Next base: position 41,425 of record JAPWHR010000015.1, on the reverse strand, counting down.
CGCGATGGGTAAACGCACGCTGCTGTTGCCGGTCCCGATGCCGGCGTTGTCGGCGTTGGCTGCGCTGCTCGGGCGATCGGACCAGATTCGCAAGATGGCTGTGCCGCTGACGCTTGACACCGCACACATCCGGAGCACATTGGCATGGTCGCCTCGCTGGACCGTCCAGGAGTCCCTGGAACGCGCGTTGTCGGCTACCCAGGCGTCCACAGACGGGCCGGGCAGCGATGCCGACCAGTCCCGCGCCTGAACCGCGACCAAAGTTACACTGACGGCTGGATTTCGATCTGAATTTCGATGCGATTGACCCGGACAACCAGGGCGCGAAACTGACGTGCGTCGTCTGCCCATAACCATTTCCGGCCTCTTGCCGTTTGGCAGCTTGCCCGGACGTGCCAGTCGACAAGCGCCCTTTCCACTGAAAAACACGCTCATATGAAACTACAAGGAAAAAAGATCCTCGTCACCGGCGCCGACGGATTCATCGGTTCCCACCTGACGGAGCATCTGGTGCTCAACGGAGCCGACGTACGGGCGTTCGTCTACTACAACAGCTTCAACTCATGGGGTTGGCTGGACGATGCAGACGCCGACATCCGGCAATCGCTCGATGTGTTTGCCGGGGACATCCGCGATCCGCATGGCGTGCAGACGGCGATGAAGGGCTGTGATGTTGTCATGCACCTTGCGGCCCTGATAGCCATTCCCTATTCCTATCATTCGCCCGACACCTATGTGGACACCAACATCAAGGGCACCCTGAACGTCGTACAGGCGGCACGCACCCATGGCGTGGAACGCGTCGTGCATACGTCGACCAGCGAGGTCTATGGAACGGCCCGATTCGTGCCGATCACGGAAGCACATCCATTGCAGGGGCAATCCCCCTACTCCGCCAGCAAGATTGGAGCCGACCAGATCGCCCAGAGTTTCCACTCGTCATTCGACACACCGGTGGCCACCATCAGGCCATTCAATACCTACGGTCCGCGCCAGTCCGCCCGGGCTGTCATTCCGACCATCATTGCGCAAGTGGCAAGCGGCATGCATTCGATCAAATTGGGAGCCGTCCATCCCACCCGCGACTTCAACTATGTTGACGATACGGTCCGCGGATTCGTCGCCGTCGCGCAATGTGATCAGGCAGTCGGCCAAGTGGTCAATATCGGCAGCAACTACGAAATATCGGTCGGCGATACCGCCAGGCTCATTGCCGAGATCATGCAAAAGGAGGTCGACTTCACCTGCGATGCACAGCGGCTGCGGCCGGCAGGCAGCGAGGTCGAACGCCTGTGGGCAGACAATACGCTTGCGCGCGAGCTGACCGGCTGGTCGCCACAATTCCCCGGCGTGGATGGCCTGCGCGAGGGCTTGCGCAAGACCATCGACTGGTTCAGCGAACCGTCCAACCTGCAGCGCTACAAAGCGGGCAGCTACAACATCTAGCACCGCAATGGAACTGGCACACATCATCACGGAACGCGTGGCCGGCGTGACGGCAACGGCCAAGGCCGCCCTGCACGAGCCGCTGTTCGAAGGCAATGAGCTGACGTATGTGAAGGACTGCATCGAGTCGGGCTGGGTTTCCTCGGTCGGCCAGTATGTCGACCGTTTCGAGCGCGATCTGGCCCAATACACGGGCTGCGCCCGCGCCGTGCTGGTGAACAACGGAACATCCGGGTTGCAGATTGCGCTCGAACTGGTGGGTGTCGGCCATGACGACGAAGTCCTGGTGCCGGCCCTGTCGTTTGTCGCAACCGCGAACGCGGTCCGGCATTGCGGCGCATGGCCCCATTTCGTCGACAGCGAATACGCCACCATGGGCATGTGCGGGCCCTCCTTGCTGGCCTATCTCGACGAGATTGCAGAGCTTCGCGGCGAATCCTGCATCAACAAGCGGACAGGGCGTCGGATCGCAGCGATCGTTCCCATGCATACCTTCGGGCACCCGGTGGACATGCCGGCCATCATGGCTGTTGCCGATCGTTTTCGTATCCCCGTGGTCGAAGACGCGGCCGAGTCACTGGGCAGCACGCTCGACGGCAGGCATACGGGCAACTTTGGTCGTTGTGCGGTGCTGAGCTTCAACGGCAACAAGATCGTCACCACCGGAGGCGGAGGGGCGATCATGACCAACGACATCGACCTGGCCACCCGGGCCAAACACCTGACAACGACGGCCAAGCTGCCGCACCGATGGGCTTTTTATCACGACGAAGTCGGCTACAACTTCAGGATGCCCAACCTGAATGCGGCATTGGGTTGCGCCCAATTGGAGCGGCTCGAATCGTTCATCGCACGCAAACGGCAACTGACCCTTCGTTACCAGGCCGCATTTGATGGTGTGGCCGGTGTGCGCCTGTTTGTCGAGCGACCGCAGACCCGGGCCAACTACTGGCTTCAGACGCTGACTCTCGACTCCGACGCGGCAGGGCAACGCGATGCCATTCTGGCGGCGACCAACGATGCCCACCAGATGACGCGACCGGTCTGGGAGTTGTTGTCGACGTTGCCGATGTACCGCACATGCCAGTCCATGGAGACGCCGGTGGCCCGCGACCTGTCCCAACGCATCATCAACCTGCCCAGCAGCCCGCAACTCGTCCAGGGGACACGGTGATCAAGCCGGCGTTGCGTGTCGCTGTCGTCACCGGCAGTCGCGCCGAGTACGGGCTGCTGTACTGGCTGCTGCACGACCTGCGCGACGCGCCGGACATCGAGTTGCAACTGCTCGTCACCGGCATGCATCTCTCGCATGAATTTGGCCTTACGGTCAATGAGATCGAACGTGATGGTTTCCAGGTCACGCGGCGCGTCGAGATGCTGCTGTCCAGCGATACCCCTGGCAGCATTGCGAAGTCGATCGGCCTGGGCATCATCGGCATGTCGGATGCCCTGGAGCAGATGCGGCCGGACATCGTCCTGCTGCTGGGCGACCGTTTCGAGATTCTGGCCGCGGCACAGGCCTGTCTCGTCCACAATATTGCCGTTGCCCACATCGGCGGCGGTGACACGACCGAGGGTGCGATCGACGAATCGATCCGCCACGCGATCAGCAAGATGTCTCACCTGCACTTTGTCACCAACGCTCTGGCTGCGCGGCGTGTGCGTCAGCTTGGCGAAGATCCGGCCCGGATCCACGAGGTCGGCAATCCAGGTCTCGACCACGTACGGAGACTGCCTTTGCTGGCGCCTGCAGCGCTTGCGCAATCGCTCGGCGCTGACCTGGGCAAACGCAATCTGCTGGTGACCTTCCACCCCGTGACGCTCGAGCCGGCCGAGAGCGAACAGCAATTCAACGCGTTGCTGGCGGCACTGGATCAGCGTGATGACGATACGGTGTTGTGGATCACGCGCCCCAATGCCGATAGCGGCGGGCGGGCCCTTTCAAGCATGCTCGATGCCTGGGCTGCGACGCGTTCTGACCGTGTCCATGTCTACACATCGCTCGGGCAACTGCGCTACCTGAGTCTGCTGGCGCATGCCGACGCGGTTGTCGGCAATTCGTCCAGCGGACTGTGCGAGGCGCCGTCTTTCGGAACGCCGACCGTCAACATCGGGAACCGGCAGTTGGGCCGGCTGGCCGGACCATCGGTGTACCACTGTGCGCCAGACCAAGAGTCGATCCAGGCGGCCATCGATGCGGCGCTCGCCTCCGGCCGGCACACCACAACCAATCCCTATGGCGATGGTCAAACGGCAAGCCGCATCATTCAGGTGTTGCGCCAAATGCCACCCACCGACACACTCATGAAGAAACGTTTTCACCTGGTTGGAGAATCCTGTGCCTAATTCCACTTTCATCATTGCAGAAGCAGGCGTCAACCACAACGGCTCGCTGGACATGGCGCTCGAACTGATCGACGTGGCCGCGCATGCGCGGGCAGACGCGGTCAAGTTTCAAACCTTCATTTCCGACAAGGTAGTCACTTCCCGGGCCGACAAGGCGGCCTACCAGGTCACCAATACCAAGACCGGCGGCACCCAGTTGGACATGATCCGAAAGCTGGAGCTATCGCAGGACGACCACCAGGTTCTGGTGCAGCGCTGCAAGGCACGCGGGATTCGCTTCCTGTCGACCGCGTTCGACTCCCAGAGCCTGGCCTTCCTGTCCGGCCTGGACATGCCGTGCATCAAGCTGCCGTCGGGCGACATCACCTGCGGCCCTTTGCTGTTGCAGGCAGCCCGTTTGCAGCGACCCATGCTCCTGTCGACCGGGATGTCGACGTTGACCGACATCGAGAGTGCATTGGGCGTGCTCGCTTTCGGGCTGACCCGACAGGACGAGCCGACACGCCAGTCGGACTTCGAGGACGCGTATGCCAGCGACGAAGGGCTTGCAGCCTTGCAGCGGCATGTCACCATATTGCATTGCGTGACGCAATACCCGGCGCCGGCCAGGGCGGTCAATCTGCGCGCCATGGACACCATTGCCGGCGCCTTCGGACTGCCGGTCGGCTACTCGGATCACACATTGGGCATTGAAGTTGCATTGGCTGCGGTAGCGCGTGGCGCCACCGTGATCGAGAAACACTTCACCCTTGATTGTTCGCTTGAGGGGCCCGACCACGCGGCATCACTGGATCCGCAGGAGTTGGCGCGCCTCGTGTCGGGAATTCGCACCATCGAACAGGCGCTCGGATCACCGACCAAGCGGCCAGCGGCAGACGAGGTGGCAAACCGCCCCATCGCACGGCGCAGCCTCGTCGCTGCCCGTCGCATAGCCAAGGGTGAAACGTTCACACCTGACGCTTTCGAATACAAGCGCCCTGGCGACGGGTTGTCACCCATGCAGTTCTGGGACCTGCTGGGCCGCAGCGCCAGCCGCGATTTCGACCTGGACGATCAGATCCAATGATGTGCATGCCTGCTGAGAACCGTCGGAGACAGACGCACCGACCACACGGGGTCGCACCATGAAGACATGGGAACGCACGCTGGTATCGCCCGACGTGACCTTGCACGATGCGCTGGTGATCATCGACAGGGCCGGCTCGCAAATGGCCATTGTTGTCGATGCGCAGAGGCACCTGCTGGGCACGCTCAGTGATGGTGATGCTCGTCGCGGACTGCTCAAGGGGCTGAAGCTGACCGACAAGGTGTCGGAGGCGATGCACCTGAATCCGACCGTCGCCCGTGTGGAAGATGGGCGGCAGTCGATCATTGCCACCATGCGCAGCCGCGGCTTGCACCAGTTGCCGCTGGTCGACAAACACGGCGTCGTGGTCGGGCTCGAAGTGGTGGACGATTTTCTCTCGACACCGACGCGTGACAACTGGGTCGTCCTGATGGCTGGCGGACTGGGCTCGCGGCTCAAGCAATTGACCCACGAGACACCCAAACCCATGCTCAAGGTCGGCTCGCGCCCTCTGCTGGAAACCATACTGCGCAGCTACATCGAACAGGGTTTTCGTCGTTTCTACTTCGCAGTGAATTACAAGGGTGAACAGATCGAAGCCCACTTCGGCGACGGATCCGCATTCAATGTGGAGATTCACTATCTGCGCGAAGAGAAACGACTGGGAACGGCCGGCGCGTTGGGCCTGCTCCCCGAACGTCCGACCGAACCTATCCTGGTTGCCAATGCCGACATCCTGACCAAGGAGGATTTCGGCTACATGGTGGACCAGCATCAGGCCACCGGCGCCGACGCCACCATGGCCGTTCGGGAATACGAGATGCAGGTGCCTTTTGGCGTGATCCGGGAACGGGACGGCCTGATCGAAACGATCGAGGAAAAACCCGTGCATTGCTTCACCGTCAGCGCGGGCATCTACGTGTTGTCACCCCACCTGCTGGACCTGGTGCCGGCGGATGCATTTTTCGACATGCCGTCGTTGTTCGAAGCGGCGGCCGATATCGGCTTGAAGGCGCGGTGTCACCACATTGACGGATACTGGCTGGATATTGGCAGGCTTCCCGACTATGAACGCGCCAACCTCGAGTTCCATCAGGTATTCCAATAGGCAAGTCCCGATGCAACGCGCAACCCAGCGATCGATCGGCCAGGGGTACGCCGGCACGGCACCATGCCAGCGCGACGCAGTGGGGGCGCCACCTCCGGCTCTCGCCACGCCCATACAGGCTGGGAGCACAATGACCCCGCGACCGACACGGCGCCCGGCATGTCGACCCCCGGGTCCATTCGAAATCAACTGAAGCGACACGGCACTTTCCTGAACGATTTCCCACACCAACCTCGAACTTTCCTTCACTGCATATGAGCACGAATACCCAATCCGATTTCGAATCGTTGCGAACCAGGCTCCACCGCGCGATTCCCGGTGGCGCACACACCTACTCGCGCGGAGACGACCAGTTTCCTTCTGTGGCCCCGCCATTGCTGGAGCGGGCGAAAGGCGCCTACGTCTGGGATACCGCGGGCAATCGATTTCTCGACTACGGCATGGCGCTGCGCACGGTCACGGTGGGTTATGCCGATGACCGGATCAATGCCGCAGCCATGGCGCAGATCGCCAACGGCGTCAACCTGACCCGTGCGAGCCTGATCGAACTCATTGCAGCCGAGACGCTGATCGACCTGATACCGTCCATCGACATGGTGAAGTTCGCTAAGAACGGCTCGAACGTCACGACGGCTGCGGTCAAGATCGCCCGCGCCTTCACCGGTCGACGTTACGTCTGCGTCCCGAGGCAACAGCCGTTCTTTTCCTTCGATGACTGGTTCATCGGCACAACGGCGCTCAAACGCGGCATTCCGGCCGAACACGCGTCCACGACGCTGGTCTTCGACTACAACGACATCGATTCGTTGAAGGCCCATTTCGACGCACACCCTGGCGAGATCGCAGCGGTCATGATGGAGCCGGCCACCGCGTTGACGCCGTGCCCCGCCACCTGCGACAAACAAGGAAAATGGCCTGCGACGGGGATCTGTGTGACATGCGACTGCAATCCCGAGAACTTCCTGCAAAAGGTCCAGCGCCTGTGCCGTGCGCAAGGCGCGCTGTTCATCCTCGATGAAATGATCACGGGTTTTCGATGGCATCTGCAAGGTGCGCAGACCTTCTTCGGCGTCACCCCCGACATCACCACGTTCGGGAAAGGCATGGCCAACGGCTTTTCCGTTGCCGCCGTTGGGGGACGACGTGAGGTCATGGAGGTCGGGGCGATCAACCGTGAAGGCATGGAGCGTACGTTCTTGCTGTCCACGACGCACGGCGCCGAAATGCCCGGCTTGGGGGCGTTCGTCGAGACGGTCCGGATCTATCGCTCCGAAGATGTCGTAGGCCACCATTGGCGTTATTGCAGCACTCTGGCGAAGGGCATTGCGCAGGTCGCCACGAAACACGGGCTGTCGGAACAGATTCATACCGAAGGGCCGGCGGTCGCACTGAATCTGGTTGCGCGGGACCGCGATGGCGCAGTCTCCGCGCCCTTGCGCACACTGCTGGCGCAGGAACTGCTCAAGCGGGGTGTCATGATGCCCTGTATCGCTGTATCGCAGGCCCATGGAGACCGGGAGATCGAACTCACGCTCGACGCGCTCGATGGCGCCTTGACGGTGTACGGGCAGGCACTGGACCAAGGTGTTGACGGCCTGCTGCAAGGTCCCGTCGTGCGCCCGGTCTTCCGCTCGCACAACTGACAATGAACGCACTCGAAAAATTCAGGCTCGATGGCAAGGTAGCGCTCGTGACAGGCGGGGCGGGGATTCTTGGCCAGAAGTTCTGCCGCGGCCTGCAAGATGCGGGCGCCCGTGTCGCGGTGGTCGATGTCAATGGTGACGCGGCCCGGGCTGTGGCCAAGGACCTTGGCGAGACGGCCGTCGGGTTTGCCTGCGATGTGTCTGATCCCGCCTCGGTTACGGCATGTGTCGACGATGTCCTGGCGCGGTTCGGCCACATCGATGTGCTGCACAACAACGCAGCAACCAAGACCAGCGACTTGAAGGCGTGTTTCGCGCCGTTCGAAGAATATGCCTTCCAGACCTGGCGGGAGATGATGGCGGTCAATATCGACGGCATGTTCTTGATGGCCCAGGCCGTCGGCCGTCACATGGTGAGCCGCGGCGAAGGTGGCACGGTCATTCAGACCTCGTCCATCTATGGTCTTGTCGGGCCGGACCCGCGGATCTACGAGGGTTCGCACTACCTGGGCGGCCCCATCAATACCCCCGCGGCGTATTCCGCGTCCAAAGCGGCAGTCATCGGGCTGACGCGCTGGCTGGCGACCCACTGGGCCAAGCAGGGCATTCGTGTCAATTGCCTAGTGCCAGGCGGTGTCGGTAGTGGCCAAAACGGCACATTTTCAGACCTGTACAGTGCGCGGGTTCCGATGGGCCGTATGGCCGAGGCAGATGAGATGGTGCCGGCGCTGCTGTATCTCGCCTCGGACGCCTCGAGTTATGTCACCGGTCAGGTTCTGGCCGTCGATGGCGGCTGGACATGCTGGTGACCATGTCCGATTTCACCGGATTGCGAACATGACCCTTGCCGTTTCACACCGTTCCCCGGCACAGTGCATCTTCGGCCTGTTTGGGGCCGGCGGGTTCAGCCGGGAAGTAATGCCGTTTGCTGCCCCCTACTTCAACCGGATGATGCAGGCGCAGGGAGCGACGTCCAGCCAGGTTTATTTTGTCGACGCACATCCGCAAGCCAGCTCGCTCAATGGCGTGCCGCTGGTGTCCGAGGAGGAGTTTTTCAGCATCGAGTGCGAGAAACGTTATTTCAATATCAGCGCAGCGGATTCGAAGCTGCGCGAAAAACTGGCGCAGCTGTGCATCGACCGCAAAGCAGAACCACTGACCGTCCATGCGGCAAATACCACGGTCTACGTGCAGAACCAGATCGGCCCGGGCGCCATTTTTTGCGGCTACACATCCGTCACGTCCAACGCCGTGATCGGCAGGTTCTTCCATTCGAACATCTACTCCTATGTCGCACATGACTGCGTCATCGGTGACTTCGTCACGTTTGCCCCCAGGGTCCATTGCAACGGCAATGTGCACATTGGTGACCACGCGTACATAGGAACAGGCGCTGTCGTCAAGCAAGGCGCGCCGGGCAAACCACTGGTCATTGGAGCCGGCGCCATCGTCGGCATGGGCGCGGTCGTCACCAAGGACGTCGCACCCCACACGACGGTATTGGGCAATCCTGCCCGGCCGCGAGAATAGACAATCCTTGTTTCCGGGCCGCTGGTATCGCGTGCACGCTCTGTCGGCCCACGACGTGCGTGCTTGGGCCCACATCCCCATTCCCCGCACGATCCAGTGTCCGCCCTGAGCCTGTCGGCGACTCCAAATCCCTGCTTCCCATGCATCCGTCTCCAAAATCCAAACCTGTCGACGACCCCACCCGCCCCGTCACGTTATCAGGCGGGCCAGGCGTCAAGCGCGTCTTTGACGTGGCGCTCGCGCTGTTCGCCGGCCTGTTGCTGTGTGTACCACTCCTGGCCGTCTGGCTGCTGGTGCGCCTGACCTCGCCAGGTCCGGCCCTGTACTGGTCGGACCGGGTCGGGCGGCACAACCGCATCTTCTCTATGCCCAAGTTCCGCACCATGCGTATCGGCACGCCGGCGGTGGCAACCCATTTGTTGGCCAATCCCGACACCTATCTGACGCCGGTGGGTTCGTTCCTGCGCAAGAGCAGTCTCGACGAACTGCCTCAGTTGTGGAGCATCCTGGTCGGCGACATGAGCTTCGTCGGGCCACGCCCCGCATTGTTCAACCAGGATGACCTGGTGGCCCTGCGCACCGAGCGCGGAGTACACGAACTGCTGCCCGGCCTGACCGGCTGGGCGCAGGTCAACGGCCGCGACGGCATCTCGATCCCGGACAAGGTCGAACTCGATACCGAATACCTGCGACGGCGGTCCATCGCATTCGACATCCGCATTCTGTGGTTGACCGTCCTCAAGGTCGTGCGCCGGGACGACGTCTCGCACTGAAGGCGCGTGCCTCGGCGGGGCAGGCAACAGGCTCGCGAGGAGCCGGATGTCAACCCGCCACGACCTCTCGGAAATAGTCGATGGTGCGCTCCAGACCCTGCTCCAGGCCGATTCTCGGCTCCCAATCCAGTCGCGCACGTGCCTGCGAGATGTCGGGACGGCGCTGCTTCGGGTCGTCCTGCGGCAGCGGCTCGAAGCGCAGCTGGCTTCGGGATCCGGTCAGGCGCAACACATGCTGGGCGAGCTCGAGCATGCTGAACTCCCCCGGATTGCCCATGTTGATGGGTCCGGTGCAGTCGTCCGGTGAGTCCATCATCCGCACCAAGCCGTCGACGAGATCGTCAACATAGCAGAAACTGCGTGTCTGGGACCCGTCGCCGTAGATCGTGATGTCCTGCCCGCGCAGCGCCTGCACGATGAAGTTGCTGACCACCCGGCCATCGTTGGGATGCATGCGCGGGCCGTAGGTGTTGAAGATGCGCACGACCTTGATCGGCAACTGATGCTGGCGCCGGTAGTCGAAGAACAGGGTTTCGGCGCAGCGCTTGCCTTCGTCGTAGCAGCTGCGCGGCCCGATCGGGTTGACGTTGCCCCAATACGACTCCGGCTGCGGATGCACGCTCGGGTCGCCATAGACCTCGCTGGTCGACGCCTGCAACACCTTGGCCTTGGTCCGCAGCGCCAGTCCCAGCATATTGATCGCACCCATGACGCTGGTCTTGGTCGTCTGCACCGGGTCGAACTGGTAATGGACCGGCGACGCGGGGCAGGCCAGGTTGTAGATCTGGTCGACCTCGACCGGCAGCGCAAACGTGACGTCGTGGCGCAGCAGTTCGAAGTTCGGATTGCCCAGCAGTCCCTGGATGTTGGCGCGGGTCCCGGTGAAGAAGTTGTCGACGCACAGCACATCTGCGCCCTCGGCCAGCAGGCGCTCGCAGAGATGGGAACCCAGGAATCCGGCGCCTCCGGTGACCAATACACGTTTTCTGAGGGAGTAGCGTGAAGTCAAGATGAACCTTCGGGAAGTGGTGCGCGACCCTTGTCGCTGGCAATCGCAACTCAGTATGCGAGTTGCGAATCGGAGATCAGATTGCGATACCGACCGCACGGGCCAGCCTGCGCAACCCCGGCATGAGCCATTTGAGGATCAGAAATGAATCCCCCGCATCATCTGCTGCATCGCAATCGCCTCCGCGGACAGCTGCTGCTTGGCCGGCTTCTCGCCCGGCTTGGCACCCTTGGCCGCTGACGAATCCGGGAACATGCGAAAGCTGGTGTTCATCGCGATCTGCGCCACGCGCGGCACCAGCGCATGCATCAACTGGCCGGTGATGCCGAGCCGGGTCGCGATGCGCACCGGCTTGAAGATGCAGGCCTGGGCGATCATGTCGGCGGCCTCCTCGGGCGATAGCGTCGGCACGTTGTTGTACAGGCCGGTGGGCGCAATCATCGGGGTGCGCACCAGCGGCATGTTGATGGTCGTGAACGAGATGCCCTGGTCGGCGAACTCGCTGGAGGCGCAACGCGTCCAGGCATCGAGCGCAGCCTTGGAGGCCACGTAGGCCGAGAATCGCGGCGCATTCGTCAGCACGCCGATCGAGCTGATGTTGACCACGTGGCCCTTCTTCTTCGCCACCATGGCCGGCAGGATGCCCATCGTCACGCGCAGGCAACCGAAATAGTTCAGCTGCATGGTGCGTTCGTAATCGTGGAAGCGGTCGTAGCTGGACTCGATCGCGCGGCGGATCGAGCGGCCCGCGTTGTTGATCAGGAAGTCGACGCCGCCATGGTTGTCGTGCAGCAGCTGGATGAAGCGGTCGCAGTCGGCCATGTCGGCGATGTCGGCCGGATAGGCGACGAAGCTGTAGCCCTTCGATTTGGCCTCCTTGCAGGCTTCCTCGAGCTTGTCGACGTCACGCCCGCAGATGATGGTCGTGGCGCCGGCTTCGGCGAACTTGTGCGCCGCGGCCAGGCCGATGCCCGACGACCCACCGGTGACCAGCACCACCTTGCCGGCCACGGTGCCGCGCAAGGAGCGGTCGATGTGCAGGTCCGGGTCGAGGTGGCGTTCCCAATAGTCCCAGATGCGCCAGGCGTAGTCCTTCAGGTTCGGGCAGGCGATGTCGCTGCCCTTGAGCGCGGCCAGTGTCTCGCGGCAGTCAAAGCGCGTGGGATAGTTGACGAAGGTCAGCATGTCCTCGGGCAGGCCGAGGTCCTTCATGACCGCATTGCGCACCCGACGCACCGGCGCCAGCGCCATCAGGCCCTTGGTCACGCTGCGCGGGATGAAGCCCAGCAGCGCCGCGTTGACGAACAGGTTCATCTTGGGCGCGTGTGCGGCCTTGCTGAAGATGTCGAGCACGTCGCCGACGCGGTAACCGACCGGGTCGACGAGGTGGAAACACTTCTTCGCGATGCCGCTCTTGTGGCTGATGGCATCGAGCGCGTCGACGACGAAGTCGACCGGCACGATGTTGATGCGCCCGCCCTCGAGCCCGATCGAGGGCATCCACGGCGGCAGCAACTGGCGCATGCGCTGGATCAGCTTGAAGAAGTAGTAGGGCCCGTCGACCTTGTCCATCTCGCCGGTCGTGCTGTCGCCCACCACCATGGCCGGGCGGTACACCGACCACGGTACCTTGCACTCCTGGCGCACGATCTTCTCGCTCTCGTGCTTGGTCATGAAATACGGATGCTCGATGTTCTCGGCCTCCTCGAACATGTCCTCGCGGAACACACCCTCGTACAGGCCGGCGGCCGCGATCGAGCTGACATGGTGGAAATGCCCGGCATCGATGGCCTTGGCCAGCTCGACCGTGTTGCGCGTGCCGTCGATGTTGACGGCCACCTGCTGCTGTTCGTCGGCGGACAGGTCGTAGACCGCTGCGAGATGGTAGAAATGGTCCACCGTGCCCTTGAGCGTCTTGATCGCGTCGGCCGAGACGCCGAGCTTCTTCTGCGTCAGGTCGCCGAACACCGGAACCGCACGGGCGGCACTGACACCCCAGTATTCGCGCAGCGCCTTGACCTTGGACTCGCTCTCTTTGCGGATCAGGAAATGGACCACGGATCCCTTGCGCGCAAGCAGCTTGCCAACCAGGCGCTTGCCGATGAATCCGGTCGCGCCCGTCACGAAATAATGCATGTCAGTTCCTCATTGGTTGCCAGTGGACTCTCACTCATGGCATTCTTGCCGAAAAACTCCCGCTTGGCATTCAGCATTAACCCACCCTGCTTGAGGGCCGGCGGTACGCGACAATTTAGTGGCAAGCACCTACACCCTGCCCGCCCGCCTTCGTACAGTCGACGGGTATTCACCCGTCGTCCGTGTCCCTGCGGGCGTCGCATCGCGAGGAGACTCTCATGGTCAAGAAACTGCACAAATCCGGCCCGTCCGCACAAGAGGCCCATGTCCCGCTGACCGGTTCGGTCAAGGATTCCGCCCAGCAGATCTGGCAGGCCGGCCTGGGCGCGTTTGCCAAGGCGCAGGCCGAAGGCACGCGCGCTTTCGAGGCCCTGGTCAAGGAAGGCACGGCATTGCAGCGCAAGACCCAGGCTGCGGCCGAGGACCGCATCACCGATGCCACCGACCGCATGACCCACATGGCCAGCGACATCTCGTCCCGGGCCACCGGCCACTGGGACAAGCTGGAGAACATCTTCGAGGAGCGCGTGGCCAAGGCGCTGAACAAGCTCGGCGTGCCATCGGCCAAGGACGTCAACGCCCTGATCGCACGGATCGACGAACTCAAGCTCAGCGTGCAGAAGCTCTCGGGCGAGCAACCGGCAGCGGCAGCGGCCGGGAAGAAGGCCACGCGGCGCAGCAAGCCGGCCGCGACGGCCCAGTCCCGGGCAGCCCGCAAGGCACCGGCCAAGGCGGCGGCCAAGGCCGTGAAGACCCCGACGAAACGCCGCGCGGCGGCCAAGCGCAAGCCGGCTGGCACGTCGGCTGCCGGCTGATTTTGGCCGCGCAGACGCGCAAGGCGGCCGGCACAGCCGCCTCACCCGCGCGCAAGGCCGCCACCACCCGGGCCGCAGCAGGCCGCGGCGCGAAACCCCGGATCGCACTGGCGCTGGCCGGCGGCGGCCCGTTGGGGGCGATCTACGAGATCGGCGCCTTGTGTGCCCTCGAACAGTCGCTGACCGGCCTGGACCTGAACCGGCTCGACCACTACGTCGGCGTGTCCGCCGGCGGGTTCATCGCGGCAGGCCTGGCCAACGGCATCTCGGCGCGCGACCTGTGCGCCTCCTTCATCGAAGGCGACACCAGCGGCCATGCCGTGTTCGATCCGGCCTGGCTGATGCAGCCGGCCACCGACGAGCTCATCCGCCGCGGCATCATGTGGCCCGGGCTCGTGCTCGGGGCCTTGTGGCGCCTGACAGCCGGCCGCAAGTCGCTGATGCATACGCTCGAGCACCTGGGCGCGGGCCTGCCGACCGGGGTGTTCTCCAACCGCAACATCCACACCGAGCTGGCACGCCTGTTCGAGCGCGAGGGCTTCACCAACGACTTCCGCAAGCTCAAGAGCCGCCTGACCCTGGTCGCCACCAACCTGGACACTGGCGAGGCTGCGCCTTTCGGCAGCCCCGGCTGGGATCACGTGCCGATCTCGCAGGCGGTACAGGCCAGTTCGGCCCTGCCCGGGCTGTATCCGCCGGTGGAGATCGACGACCAGTATTACGTCGATGGCGCACTCAAGAAGACCTTGCATGCGTCGATGGCGATGGACCAGGGCGTGGACCTGATGCTGTGTCTCAATCCGCTGGTGCCGTTCGACGCCAGCACCCCCGAGACGCCGCGCGTGATGCAGCGCGGCCTGGCGCCGGAGCGCCGGCGCATCCCGCGCATCATCGAAGGCGGCCTGCCCTCGGTGCTGAGCCAGACCTTCCGCTCGATGATCCACTCGCGCATGGCACTGGGCATGAAGCACTACGAACGCGCCTATCCCGACACCGATATCGTGCTGATCGAGCCCGATCACCGCGACCCGGAGCTGTACCTGGCCAACACCTTCAGCTACCGCCAGCGCCGCCACCTGGCCGAACATGCCTTCCAGCAGACGCGCCAGATGCTGCGTTCACGCAAGACGGGCCTGTCGGCCAAGCTCTCGCGCCACGGCATCCACATCAACCATGCCGCGCTGGACGACCCCAAGGCCCACCTGTGCACCCCCATGAAACCGCCGACCCGTGTCGGCCGCGCCATTGCATCTTTGCAGGAAGTGATGGACGATCTGGGGCATGTGGTCAAACACCACCCGACAGCGGCTGCATAGGATGACACGCGCGCCAACACTGCTCCATTGCAGGCATCGGAGAGTGGCATCGCGTGTCGTCGGACCTGTACAGGCAATGGCTCGCGGGTTTGATCTGACTTCGTTTGCGGGTTGCGGGGTAGTACGCGGGCTGCGAAGGCCCGCGGGGCCAACACGCAGCGCTTCACTGTGGCGGTCGGGCGCTGAACGCGCCGACTGCCTTGCGGTGCTCGGTCTTGCGCCCGCATCGCGCAACTCACTGCGTTCGCTTCGCTCTCTCCGTTCAGACAAGCGCGATGAGAATGATGACGAACGCGCTTCGCGCGGGGCGCAAGCCCTGCGCTCCTCAGCGCCACAGAGGCGCGCTGCGTGTTGGCCCCGCGGGCCTTCGCAGCCAAGCCGCAGGTCGGCGCAGCGCCAAGGAGAGGTCACGGCATCGGGGTTCGGCGCGACGCGAACCACCACACCAGCGTCGCGGCAGGCGGGACCGGGCGCAGGCTCCTTGTGGGGCGCCGAGGAGCGCAGCAGGCGGGGCGGCGCGCGTAGCGCGCTTCGTGATCATTCTCATCGCGCTTGTCTGAACGGAGCGCCCGCAGGGCGCGCAGTGAGTTGCGCGATGCGCCCCGCCTGCGAGCACCGCAGGGCAGTCGGCGCGTTCAGCGCCCGACCGCCCCACCAGGAGCCTGCGCCCGGTCCCGCCTGCCGCGACGCGCATCGAAGCCACTGGACAAAGCAGGCGCGGAGCAACTGACATGGCAAAGAAGGCACCTCGCCGCACCGCCGAGCGCATCCTCGAAGTCACGCTGGAGCTGTTCAACCGCTTCGGCGAACCCAACGTGTCGACCACGCTGATATCGGCCGAACTCAACATCAGCCCCGGCAACCTGTATTACCACTACCCGGCCAAGGACGAGCTGATCAATTCGCTGTTCGATCGCTTCGAGCGCTCGCTCACCGAACTGCTCAACGCCAGCGACGGCGTGCGTGATGTCGAGGACGCATGGTTCTTCATGCACAGCCTGTTCGAACTGATCTGGCAATACCGCTTCCTGTACCGCGACCTGAACGACCTGCTGTCGAAGAACCGGCGCCTGGAAACCCATGTGCAGACCATGCTCAAGAACAAGACTCGATCGATCCGCGCCATGCTCGACGGCATGAGCCGCTCCGGCTCGGTCAGCATCGATTCGCGCGAGGTCGAGCCGACCGCCACCAGCATGGTGGTGGTGCTGACCTACTGGCTGAGTTTCGAATACGTGCGCGACCCGCGCAAGGCGCTCGAGCCCGAGAGCGCGCAGGCCGCGCTGCTGCGCGGCGCCCACCATGTGCTCAACCTGCTGGTGCCCTACCTCGAGCAGGGCCAGCGCATGCACCTGCTGACGCTGGTCGGGGCCTACGACAACCCGGCGTCCTGAGTGCGCGGGTCGCGCACGTTCTCACGCGATCACTCACTCGTTCCAGGGCAACATCAGCGTCAACAACGACAACTTGGCGAACTCCGGCTCGAAGCCATTGATGATGTTCTGCGGGTCGGAACACAGATGCGTGTCGGTGATCACGCCGAACTGCACGCCGCCGCCGTAGCTGAGGATGGACACCCCGAGCCCGACCGAACCGCTTTGCGGCACCCAGAACAGGCTCTGCTCCAGCGTCGAACCCAGGAACTTGAGTTTCTCGCGCGGCCCGGGCACGTTCGTCATCACCGCCGTCGTCTTGCGCGAGAACAGGTTCAGCAAGGCATCCTGAGCCGGCTTGATCAGCAGGCCGGCGACCGCCAGCAGGCCGAAGGCCAGCAGAGGCTGCAGGCTGCCCTTGAGCTCGCGCATGCGCCGGCGCACCTCGTAGACCCGCTCGATGGGGTTCTCCAGCCCGATCGGCAATACCACCGGAGCCAGGCCGAACCGGTTGCCCAGCTTGTAGGCCTCTTCCAGCGGACGCAGGTTGACCGGCACCATGGCCCGGATCTCCTTGCCCTGGACCTTGTCACCCTTGGCGCGCAGGTAGGCCCCGATGGCGCCGGCCACGCAGCTGAGCAACACGTCGTTGATCGAGCAGTTCAGCGCCTTGCCGACAGCACGTACCTCGTCCAGCGGAATCGGTTCGCACCAGGCGACCCGCTTGTGATGGCCCGGCGTGCCCTTGAGCCGGGTCGGCGAGTCGTCGGGCATCAGTGCCAGCGCCGAGGCATCGCGCATCAGCTGGTAGGCCAGGCGCGCCACCTCGGCGCCACCGGCCATGCCCTTCTCGACACCTTTCTGGGGTTCGGCCAGCAGGTCGAACGCGCCGGCCACACCCTCGCCGGCGCTGCCGATGGCTTTCACGGCCAGGCCGGTGAAGGGCCGGATGAAGGTCTCGGCGATCCAGTCCTGGACATCGTGGCCGTCGCCGGCACCATGGCTCGCCGCGGGCGCAGGCGGCGGCGCACCGCCGTCGACCAGCGACTGCGTGACCGCGATCAGCGCAATGCCGTCGGCGATGCAGTGGTGGATACGCACCATCATGGCCGAGCCGCCCTGGTAGTCCTCCACGAGGTGGAACTGCCACAACGGCCGGTGCATGTCCAGCGGCGTCATCGCCAGCTCGGCAAGGCGGTCCTGCAATGCCTCCTGTTCATGCCCCTTGGGTTTGCGCGCCAGCGTCTCGGTGACCACGTGGTGATCGATGGCGAACCCGGCGTCTTCCACCCAGCTCGCGCCGGCGGCGTCATGCTCGACGCGCTGTCGGAACCGCGGGTATTGCAGCAGCCGCTCGCTGATGCGCTGGCACAGGTCCTCGCGCCGGATGCCCGGCTTGAGCACCCAGACACCAACGATCATCATCAAATTGCACGCGCCGTCCATGCGCAACCAGGCGGTGTCGACCTTGCTCATGCGTTCGCCGGCAACCGTCCCCGACACGGCGCCGACCGCCGCACCAACGCCGTCACGCACCGTGCCCGCCGCGCGCCGAGCCGCCTTGCGCAACCGCTTCGCGGCCGTGCCGGCGCTGCGGGAACCAGGCTGGGCGGATTTGCCGGCGATGATGCGGGTGACCATGGATGTCGTCTCCGGGTGGGCCGCTGGCAGCGGCTCGCGAAAAAAAGAGTGCAGGAGGCCCTGCGCTGGTTATTGTGGCGTCAAAAGCCGGCTTAAGATACCGCAAGACCATCGCGAACCCCCGTGATGCACAAACCCGATCCGAGACCGGACACACCCAGGAGCACATCCCCATGGCCGACCTGAAGAAGCAGTTTGAAGCGGCAGCCGCCAACTCCAAGAACCTCAGCGAACGCCCCGACAATGCCACGCTGCTCAAGATCTATGCGTTGTACAAGCAAGGCAGCATCGGCGACAACACCGACAAGAAGCCCGGCTTCGGCGACATGGTCGGCCGCGCCAAGTGGGACGCCTGGAACGCGCTCAAGGGCACGTCGCAGGACGACGCGATGCAACAATACATCGACCTGATCGAATCCCTGGAGTAACAGACGCCCCCCGTCTGTCCTGTCTCACTTCGTGTAGACCGGCCGAACCCCCCACTGGGGGGCGCCCCTACGGCCTGGCAAAGCCAGTTCCGTGGGGCCAGGGACATGAAGACGCCCCCCGTCTGTCCAGCTTCACCGCGTGCAAGCCGGCCGGCGCGGCGACCGCGCGGTCCATGCACGCGAGATTCTCAGGGGCCGATGACGCCGCGCTCGCGCAAGGCCTGCAGCTGCGCGTCACTGACGCCGACCTCGCGCAGCACCGCCTCGGTGTCCTGGCCCAGCGCGGGTGCATTACGCCGGTGGCTGCCCGGCGTGCGCGACAGCTTCGGCACGAATCCCGGCACGGCCACCTGCGTTCCGTCTTCCAGCTGCACCGACGACAACATGCCGCGTGCCGCGTAATGCGGGTCGGCGGCGATGTCGGCGATGGTGTAGATGCGCCCGGCCGGCACCGCCGCCTGCTCGAGCGCCTGCAGCACGACGCTCGCCGGCAGCGTGCTGGCCCAGGCACCGATGGCGGCGTCGATCTCCTCGACCCGCGCAACCCGGCCGGCGTTGTCGGCCAGCGCTGGGTCCTGCCCCAGGTCGTCGCGTCCGATCGCCTGCATCAGCCGCTTGAAGATGCTGTCGCCATTGCCCGCAATGATTGCCCAGGAGCCGTCCGCGCACGGGTAGGCGTTGGTGGGTGCAATGCCCGGCAAGGCGCTGCCCGAGGGCCCGCGCACCGCGCCGAACACGCTATATTCCGGCAGCAGGCTCTCCATGCAGTTGAACACCGCCTCGTACAAGGCCACGTCCACCACCTGGCCCAGCCCCTTGGGATGTTCGGCGCTGACGGTCGCATGGCGATGCTGCAAGGCCATCAGGATGCCGATCACGCCGTGCAGCGACGCCAGCGTGTCGCCGATGCTGATGCCCACGCGTACCGGCACCCGGCCGGGTTCGCCGGTCAGGTGGCGCAAGCCGCCCATGGCCTCGGCCACGACGCCGAAGCCCGGGCGATCGCGGTAGGGCCCGGTCTGTCCGTAGCCGCTGATGCGCAGCATGATCAGCGCCGGATTGGCCGCCTGCAGCACCTCGGGCCCCAGGCCCCAGCCCTCCATGGCACCGGGGCGGAAGTTTTCGATCAACACGTCGGCCTGCCCGGCCAGGCTGCGCACGATGTCCTGCGCTTCGGGCTGGCGCAGGTCCAGCGCCACCGATCGCTTGTTGCGCGACTGCACCTGCCACCAGACCGAGGTGCCGTCCTTGAGCAGCCGCCACTTGCGCAGCGGGTCGCCTCCACCGCCGCCCTTGCCCGTCGGGTCGGGTGGCGGCTCGAACTTGATCACGTCAGCGCCGAAATCGGCCAGTGTCTTGGCAGCAAACGGGCCGGCGATCAGCTGGCCGAGCTCGAGCACCCGCAGTCCGGCCAGCGGCCCCGCCGATGCCGCCGTCATTTTTTTGCGGCCGGCTTCTTGACGGCAGCGGCGGTCTTGCCGGCACCGCCGGCTGGCGACTCCGGCAGCAACTGGTTCAGCATCTCGGTGATCTCGGCCTCGATCCGGCCCTTGAAGGCGCCGACCAGGAAACCCAGCTTGGCATCGAGCTCGAAACGGTCCTTGGTCACCTGCAACTCGCCCTGCACGCCCGAGCGGCTGAAGCAGACCTTGTCGGCGCTGCGCCCTTCCTCGTAGGTGCAGCTCATGCCCAGGTCGTTCTCGACCTGTTCGGCCCAGTTGAATGCGATCTTGCGCGCCTCCTTCAGGCCCAGCGCATGCTTGCGCACGATATGTAGATCAGCCACGCTGCGTCTCCCCGTTCATGGTGTTCGGCCCGCGCGCTCCAGAGCGTCGCGCCGTTCGGCCGGCGGCAGTTCCGCGATCTGCCCCACCGCATGATAAAACGCCGGCCAGTTGCCGCCCTGGCGGGCGAACACGGCTTCGAACTGGGGCACCAGGCCGTCGTAGGCGGCCTGCGCGCCCAGGCTGGCATTGTTGGCCTGCGCCACCCAGCGGTCGTAACCCGCGTAGCCGCCCCACTGCGTCTTGAGCGCGGCATACCGGTCGCGAAACGCCTGCATCACCTGCTGCTTGCGCTGCAACAACGCGTCGCGCTCGCGGGTATCCGTATCCCGGTAGACCTGCTCGAGTTCGGTTCGCGTCGCCAGCACCAGCGCCCGGAAATCACGCCGCCGCGCATCGTAGACGGCGTATTGCGCGCGCGCTTCTTCCGACGCCTGCTCCTGCAACCAGCGCATGCCGCCGATGCGCTCGACCGTCGAGGCGAACGATTCGTTGAACATGGTGTCGTCGCGTGCATACACCACCTGGTGCGACAACTCGTGGAACAACAGGCGCGCCAGTTCGCCTTCCGGGTAATGAATGAAGGTGTTCAGCAGCGGGTCGCCGCCGGCCCAGTTCATCCAGCCGAGCGTCGAATACGCCGGCACACCGTAGACGCTGACCTCCATCCCGCGCGCGCGCAGTCGCTCGGCCTCGCGCTGCGCCGCGGCCTCGTCGAAATATCCGCGGTAGGACACGCAGCCCAGCACCGGAAAACACCAGGTGTGCAGCCTCAGCGACAGCTCGGGCGCCGCCACCACGTTCCAGACCACGGACGTGCGGCCCAGGTCCGCATAGCTGCGGTAGCTCGGGTTGTCCGGCAACGCCAGTTCGGTCACCGCAAATGCGCGCATGCGCTGCGTCAGCTGCAATCGTTCCTTGAGCGACCGGGGGGTCTGTGCATCGGCCAGCCACTGCGTGACCGGCCGCGACGCGTGCATCAGCCGCAGATGCCCACCCACCGACTGCCAGTAATACTGCGTGTCCGCGCATCCCGCCAGCGTCAGCAGGGCCAGGCCGGCCAACGCCATGCGCATGCGCCGCGCCAGCAGGCCCGCGAACCGGGCCCCGGCCTTCCAACCCCGTGACGCCACATGGTGTGCCATGGCCGGATTGTGCTGCAAGCCGCCACGCACACGTCCTTCCGGTGGCTTTCGCGCCCCAGGTCGCTTATGCTTCAAACCGATGCTGCGACTCACCCAGGCCCCCAACCTCGCAATCGCCACGTTGTGGGCCGATGCCTTGTGCAACGAGGGCATCGAGGCCAGCGTGCAGCGGCAGTTCCTGGTCGGCGTGGCCGGTGAGTTACCGCCAGACCAGTGCCTGCCCGAGGTATGGCTGACCCATGACCAGCAGGAAACCCGGGCACGGGCGCTGCTGTTCGACCTGCAGCACGTGCCGCAGCGGCGCTGGCACTGCAGCTGCGGCGAGCTGGTCGAAGGCGGGTTCGAGCAATGCTGGAACTGCCAGGCCTTGATGCCGCGGACCTGAGCCCCATCCGGCCGGGCACCCCGTACGGCGGTCAGCCCAGGATCTCGCGCACGCCGAAACGCGGCACGTAACCCAGCATGCGCTGCGCCTTGGCGTGGCTGATCAGCGAGCCGGCACCGACCAGTTCCGGGCCAATCGCGTCCGCGGGGAGATCGGGATAGAAACGCTCGAGCAGGCCCCGTGAGTCCAGGCCGGTCCAGTTGTCGGCCGCGGTGATGAAGAACGCCTCGTGCAGGCCGCCCGACGTCGACTCCAGCGCCAGGCGATGCGCCGTGGCCACATCGCGCGCATCGACGAAGGCCCACAGGTTCTTGCGCCAGTTGCCGTAGTCGTTCACCAGGCTCTGGTAGAACGATCGCTGCGCCTGCTCCGGCAACCAGATCCAGGGCGCGCGCAGGCAGATCGTGCGCATGCGGTAGCGGTCGGAATACGTACGGCAGATCTGCTCGCACACGACCTTGCTCAGGCCGTACGGGTCCTGCGGCCGGCCGGGATGGTGTTCGTCGATGGGCATGGACACCGGTTGCAGCGCATGGGTGCTGAAGGCAAAACCCAGGGTCGATTCGCTCGAGGTCATCACGAACTTGTCGATGCCGTGCTGAGCGGCCGCCTCCAGCGTGTTGAAGGTCCCGTTCACGTTGACGTCGAACACCCGCTTGGCCGGGTCGTTCAGCGGATGCGGGATGCCCGCGACATGGATCACCGCGTCGTAACCTTCCATCGCCCGTGTCACCGCGTCCAGGTCCAGGATGTCGACCGCATGCACCGCCACGTCGGCGCGTTGCGGCGCCACCCGATCGAGCACGCCGACACGGTAGCCGTGCAAGACCAGGTCGTCGACGACGTAACGCCCGACGGCGCCGCTGCCACCGGTGACCAGGATCCGTGTGTGCGCGCCCATGGAGGGTCCTCCTCAGTCCGGCAATACCGCCGTCACCTCGATCTCGACCTTGGCCCGCTGCTCGACCAGCGCGGCCACCTGCACGCAAGTCATGGCCGGGAAGTGGCGCCCCATGATCTCGCGGTAGACCTGGCCCAGTTCCTTGAGCCGGGCGTTGTATTCGACCCGGTCGACGATGTACCAGGTCATGCGCACCATGTGCGACGGATCGGCGCCGGCCTCGTGCAGGATGGCCACGATGTTGCGCAAGGCCTGCGCCGTCTGGCCGATGAAATCGTCGGTTTCGAACTGCTGGTGCGCGTTCCAGCCGATCTGGCCGCCGACGAAGATCTGGGTGCCCCGCGCGGCCACGCCATTGGCATATCCCTTGGCCGGCAGCCAGCCGGGAGGTTGGAGGAATTTCATGCGGTCTTGAGTTTGAAACGTTGCAGCTTGCCGGTCTCGGTGCGCGGCAGGCTGGTGACAAATTCGATGTCGCGCGGGTATTTGTAGGGCGCGATGCTGGCCTTCACATGGTCCTGCAAGGCCTTGGCCATCGCGGCGTCGCCGCTGGCACCGGGCTTGAGCACGCAGAACGCCTTGACCCGCATGCCCCGTTCCTCGTCCGGCACGCCGACCACGGCGCACTCGGCCACGGATGCATGCTTGAGCAAGGCGTCCTCGACCTCCGGTGCGCCCACGTTGTAGCCGGAGGTGATGATCATGTCGTCGGTACGGGCCTGGTAGAAGTAGTACCCGTCGGCGTCCTGTGTAAAGGCGTCGCCGGGATAGTTCCAGCCGTCGCGCACATAGTTGGACTGCCGAGGGTCGCCCAGGTACTTGCAGCCCGTCGGCCCCTGGACCGCCAGCTTGCCGACCTGGCCCACCGGCAGCTCGCGCCCCTGGTCGTCGACGACCTTGGCCACGTAACCCGGCACCACCTGGCCGATGGCGCCGCGGCGCACCGCGTCCGGCGGCGACGAGATGAAGATATGGAACATCTCGGTGGCGCCGATACCGTCCAGGATCTCGATGCCGCTGGCGTCCTTCCACAACTGCCGCGTCGCGTCCGGCAAGGCCTCGCCGGCACTGACGCAGATGCGCAGCGACGGCTTGCCGCGTTGCGCCGCCAACGCCTTGAGGTGTGGCGCCATCTGGCGATAGAAGGTCGGCGCGGTGTAGCAGATGGTGGCACCAACGTCGAACATCAGCTGCGCCATGCCGTCCGGTGTATAGGGTTTGCCCGGAAAATACACCGAGGCCCCGGCCCACATCGGGAAAATCAGCAGGCCGCCCAGCCCGAACGTGAAGGCCAGCGGCGGCGACCCCATGACCACATCGTCCGAGGTCGCACACAATACGTGGCGCGGCCAGGCTTCGCAGGCCGCCATGACGTCGCGGTGCGTATGCACCGCCGCCTTGGGCTTGCCAGTGGTGCCCGAGGTGAAGGCCAGCAGCGCGATGTCGGTGGCCGCGGTCGGGCAGGCCGTGAATGCGCCATGCTTGTCGGTGGCCCGCGCCTCCAGCGAATCCGGCTCGCCCGCGCCGACCGGCGCGTTGAACGCGATCACCATGGTCAGCACCGGATGCGCGGCCTGCGCCTGTTGCAGCTCGGCCAACAGCGCCACGTCGCACAAGGCCGCGGCTGGTTCGGACTTGTCGATGATGTCGCCCAGCTCCTTGGCCCGCAGCAAGGGCATGGTCGCCACCGCCACCAGGCCGGCCTTCATCACCGCCAGCATGCACAAGGCCATCATGATCGAATTGCCGCCGCGCAGCAGTACCCGGTTGCCCGGCACCAGGCCCAGGTCCTGCACCAGCACATGGGCGATACGGTCGACGCGCACCCGTGCCTCGGCATAGGTGATGGTCTCGGTGTCCGAGCGCAGCATCGGGAAATAGGTGAAGCCCTTGATCGGCGCCTTGTCCAGCAGTTCCTGGACCAGGTTGAGCTGCTCCGGGAACTGCAGCTCCGGCGCATCGAAACGCAGCTGCGGCCACTGCTCGGGCGGGGGCAGTCGATCGTGGACGAAACGATCCACCTGGGCGGACGCGGGCATCATGCTGCTCCTTTCAACACGGACTTTCCGATGATGAGCTGCTGCACCTCGGTGGCACCTTCGTAGATGCGCAGCGAACGGATGTCGCGGTACAGGTGCTCGATGGTGTTGCCGACACGCACGCCCTGGCCGCCGTGCATCTGCAGCGCCATGTCGATGATGCGCTGAGCGTTCTCGGTCGCCGCCATCTTGGCCATGGCCGCCTGCGCGGTGTAGGCCTGCGCCTGCTCGGGTGTCGCCGTGCCCACGCAGTCGCGCAGCCAGGCGGCGCGGTAGGTCAGCAGCGCGGCCGCATCGAGCAGCGCGGCCATGTCGCCGAGCCTGGCCTGCGTCAACTGGAAGTCGGCCAGGTGCTGGCCGAACATCGGCCGCTGGCGCGTATACGCCACCGCCGCGTCCAAGGCGCGCCGGGCCATGCCCAGCGCTGCGCCGGCCACCGAGGCGCGGAAGATGTCCAGCGTCCGCATCGCCAGCTTGAAGCCGCCCTCGCGCGGGCCGAGCTGCGCGCCAGCCGGCACGCGGCACTGCGTCAGGCGCACGCTGGCCAGGGGATGCGGCGCCATCACGTGGATGTGTTCGGAGTCGTCCAGCCCCGGCGTGTCTGCATCGACGATGAAGGCGGTGATGCCGCGGCTGCCGCGCTCGGGCTCGGTCTTGGCGAACACGCAGTAGTAGTCGGCAATGCCGCCGTTGCTGATCCAGGTCTTGACGCCGTCGAGCACGAAGCCGCCGTCAGCATCGGCGCGGGCCGTCGTCGCCATCGCACCGACGTCGGAGCCGGCGTCGGGCTCGCTGAGCGCGAACGCGGCAATCCTGTCGCCGCGCGCCACGGCCGGCAGGTAGGCTTGCTGCTGTTCGGCGCTCCCCGCCAGCGTGATCGCGCCGCTGCCCAGGCCCTGCATCGCGAACGCGAAATCGGCCAGCGGCGAGTGGTATGCGAGCGTTTCGCGCAGGATCACCAGTGCCCGCGAGTCGAGCGCGGGCAAGGCACCGCCAAAGGCCGCCGGCACGCAGTACCGCAACCAGCCGGCGTCGCCGAGCCGGCGCACCCACTGGCGGCAGGCGGCCCGGTCGTCGGACTCGTCGACCTCCTGCGTATCCGCCCAGGCGGCCAGGCCGTCGGCCAGCGCGTGGTGCGCCGCGTCGAAAAAAGGCAGTGCGTAATGCGAAGTCGCGGCGGCCATGACTCAATCGCCTCCAAACACCGGCCGGGCCTTGGCGGCAAATGCCTCGTAGGCGCGGGTGAAGTCGCGGGTCTGCATGCAGATGGCCTGCGCCTGTGCTTCGGCCTCGACCGCCTGCTCGATCGTCATCGCCCATTCCTGCTGCAACATGGTCTTGGTCATGCCGTGTGCGAACGTCGGCCCCGCGGCGAGTTCGGCCGCGAAGGCCTGCGCCTTGGGCAGCAACTCGGCGCTCTCGAACAGCGCATTGAAGAAACCCCAGGCCAGGCCTTCCTGCGCCGTCATCGCGCGTCCGCTGAACAACAACTCGCTGGCGCGCCCCTGGCCGATGACCCGCGGCAACAAGGCGCAGGCGCCCATGTCGGCCCCGGCCAGGCCGACGCGCGTGAACAGAAAGGCGGTGCGCGCGGCCGGCGTGCCGTAGCGGATGTCGCAGGCCAGCGCCATCATGGCACCGGCACCGGCGCAGATGCCATCGATGGCGCCGATCACCGGCTGCGGACAGTTGCGCATGGTCTTGACCAGGTCGCCGGTCATGCGGGTGAACTCCAGCATCTCGGGCATGCTCATCTTCGTCAGCGGCCCGATGATCTCGTGCACGTCGCCGCCGGAGCAGAAGTTGCCGCCCGCGCCGGTGACCACCACCACCTTCACATCGGTGCTGCGTCGCAACGCGTCGAACAGCTGGCACAGCTCGGAATAGGAGTCGAAGGTCAGGGGATTCTTGCGCTCGGGCCGGCTCAGCGTGATCGTGCCGACTCCGTCCGCACAGTCCCATGCGAAGTGCCGCGCCGCAAAAGCCGCGGTTGCGTCGTAACGGCCCCGCATGGGGTTGGAACTGCCGATGTAGTGTTTCATGCCGAATCCTTGTGTGTCATGGCCGTCTGGCTGTGTTGCTTGACCTTGCCCAGCAGCCGGTGCAAGGTGTCGATTTCGCGCTCGCTCAACCCGCCGAAGGCCTCGACCACCCAGGCCTCGTGGGCACGGGCCATGTCGGCGAACTGCGCGCGGCCGCGCGGCGTCAGCCGCACCCGATAGGCGCGGCGATCGCCGGGAACCTGGACCCGCTCGACCAGGTCCTCCTGCACCAGCTGGTCGGTGATGCCGGTGACGTTGCCGCCGGTGACCATCATGCGGCGCGACAACTCGTTCATCTTCAGGCCGTCGGGTGCGCGTTCGAGCTGCGCCATCAGGTCGAATCGCGGCAGCGTCATCTCGAACTGGTCGCGCAAGGCACCGCGCACGCGGGCCTCGATCAGGTGGGTACAGGTCAGCAGCCGCAACCACAGGCGCAGTTCCTGCGGGTGCTCCGCGGCGCTGGTACCGATCAGTCGGGCCTCCTTGTCCATGACGCTGTCCACCGCTAGAAACCCTGCGCCCGGGCCTGGGCATCGGCCAGGGCGATGGCGTTGCCGGCACCTGCGGCCTGCTGCAGCTTGCCGGCCTCGCGGTACAACTGATCGCGACCGGGCAGGTACTGGCGCGGCCAGTCGACCTGAAGCGACTGCAGCGCCGCCGTCTCGTGCAGCGTCCAGGCCGGATCGGCCAGGTGCGGACGCGCGACGGCACACAGGTCGGCACGGCCAGCGGCGATGATGCTGTTGACCTGGTCCGCCTGCGTGATCGCGCCCACCGCCATGGTGCGGATGCCGGCCTCGTTGCGGATCCGGTCGGCGAATGGCGTCTGGTACATGCGCCCGTACACCGGCCTGGCGTCGCGCGTCGTCTGGCCGGACGAGACGTCGATCAGGTCGCAGCCGGCTTCCTTGAACAGGCGCGCAATCTGCACCGCATCGTCGGCGTCGGTGCCGCCGGCGACCCAGTCGTGTGCCGAGATGCGCACGCTCATCGGCTTGTCCTCGGGCCAGACCGCCCGCATGGCGCGGAACACCTCGAGCGGGAAGCGGCAGCGATGGGCCAGGCCTTCGCGGCCCTGGCCACCATAGGCGTCGGTACGCTGGTTGGTCAGCGGGCTGATGAAACTCGCCAGCAGGTAGCCATGCGCGCAATGCAGCTCCAGCCAGTCGAAACCGGCGGCCAGCGCGCGGCGCGTCGACGCAACGAAGGCTTCGCGCATGGTGTCCATGTCCTGCGCCGTCATCGCCGCCGGCGTCTGGTTGCGCGGGCCGTACGGCACGCTGCTGGCGGCCAGCAAGGGCCAGTTGGCGCTGACGTCCGGCAGCGGCTCGTCGATCGCTTCCCAGCCGAGCTGGGTCGAACCCTTGGGGCCGCTGTGGCCGAGCTGCAGGCCGATCAACGCCGAGCTTTGCCCATGCACGAAGTCGACGATACGCGCCAGGCCGGCCTGCTGCGCGTCATTCCAAAGGCCGGTGCAGCCGGGCGTGATGCGGCCCTCGGGTGTCGGGCTGGTCATCTCCACCATCACCAGCGCGGCGCCGCCGAGCGCGCGGGCGCCCAGATGCACCAGATGGAAGTCCTGCACCACGCCGTCGACGGCGCTGTAGGTGGCCATCGGCGAGACGACGATGCGGTTCTTCAGCCGCGCGCCGCGCACCTGCAGGGGCAACAACATTGGCGGCAGGGCCGGCGCCCCGGTTGCCGTCGGCTCGACGACCGGCGTATCCTGGCCTCCGGGCGCCGGCTGGTGGCGTTCCATCCATTGCTCGAAGCCACCGACCCATGCCGCGTCGCGCAGGCGCAGGTTCTCGTGGCTGATGCGCTGCGACCGCGTCAGCAACGAATACGCGAACTGCTCGATCTGCATGCCGGTGTAACGGCTCACGTTCTCGAACCATTCCGTCGAGTTGCGCGCCGCGTTCTGGATCTTCAGCACCTCGACGCTGCGCCGGTCCTCGTAGTGCTGCAGCACCGCATCACGATCGGCCGCACCCCGCGACTCGCCGAATGCGTTCGCCAGGTCGATCGCGTCCTCCAGCGCCAGCTTGGTGCCGCTGCCGATCGAGAAATGCGCGGTGTGCGCGGCGTCGCCCATGAGCACCACCGGCACCCGGCCATGCGTCAGCTCGACATGGTGCACCCAGGTCTTGCACATCACGCGCGGAAAGCGGATCCAGTTTGCCGATCCCCGCAGGTGCGTCGCGTTGTTGATCAAGCGGTGCCCGTCGAGGTATGGCGCGAACAAACGCTCGCAGAAGGCGACCGCCTCGGCCTGCTCCATGTTCCCGATGCCGTGGGCATCCCAGACCGCCTGCGGCGTCTCCACGATGAAAGTCGAGGTCTTGTCGTCGAACTTGTAGGCATGGGCCTGGAACCAGCCGTGTTCGGTCTGTTCGAACGCGAACGTGAACGCGTCGAAGGTCTTGTGCGTGCCCAGCCAGACGAAACGGCACTGGCGGGTGTCGATGTCGGGCTGGTAGACCTTGGAATAACGGCTGCGGATGCGGCTGTTGAGCCCGTCGCTGGCGATCACCAGGTCGGCGCGGTATTCGGCTGCCAGTGCCTGGTCGTCCGACACATCCTGCTCGAACACCAGTTCCACGCCCACGGCCTGGCAGCGGTCCTGCAGGATGTTGAGCAGGTGCTTGCGCCCGATGCCGCAGAAACCGTGACCGCCCGAGCGCACGCTGCGCCCCTTGAAGAACACCTCGATGTCGTCCCAGTGGTTCAGCGCATCGCCGATCAGCCGGGCGCTCGGAGGATCCGCCACGGCCAGATTCTCCAGCGTCTGGTCCGACAACACCACACCCCAGCCGAAGGTGTCGTAGGGCTTGTTGCGTTCGACGACGACGACCCGATGGGCCGGATCCTGCAACTTCATCAGCAAGCCGAAATACAGGCCGGCCGGACCGCCGCCAATGCACAAGATATTCATGATGGAATAGTTTATGCCTAAAGAATATGGTGTCAAGCCGGGATGACACCAAGTGGCCCCGCTGCAGGATGGCGGCATAGGGACGCCACGGCGACAACACCCTGCGGTACGATACGGCCACCCGCGCCGCTGGCGCCGGTACCGCCCTCCACGCCGCCGATGCCCCGCCCTGCCGTTCCCGCCCTCACCGCCGGCCGCCCCGCGTGGCACCGCCTGGCCTGTGTCGGGCTGTTGCTGGCGCTGGTCTTGACGCAATGGCTGGGCGTGGTGCATGGCAGCATGCACGTCGAGTCCGTGGCGGCACATCATCACGATGACGACACACACGCCTGGCACGGATCGCGTCCGGCGCCGGACCCGACATTCGCCACGTGGCTTGCCAGCCTGCTGGACGGGCATGGCTCCGCCGCCGATTGCCGACTGTACGACCAGATCAGCCATGGCGACTGTGCGCCGGCCGCCCTGCTGGAGCCCCTGGCGCCAGCCCGGCTGATGGTATCGGCCCTGCCGGTCATCGCGGGCCAGGTTGGCCGCGTACCCGCCTGGGCCCGGGCGCGCGGCCCTCCGGTCATCCGCTGAGAAACCGCAAAACACGCCGCCCCGCCGACCTGCGCGGGCGGATTGCCATTTCCCTCTCGACGGATGACACATGAAACCACTATTCCCGCGCGCGCCCGCACGCCCGCCTCGCACCCTCCCCCCGCTCGGCACGGCCTTGCTGTCCATCGCGCTGGCGGCCAGCCTGCCCGCCCAGGCCGAGCAAGCCGCTCACACCCACGGCCGACTGGCATTGGACGTGGCGGTCGATGCCGGCTCGATCACCATCGACATGGAGGCCCCGCTGGACAATTTCCTGGGCTTCGAGCGCGCCCCCCGGACCGCCGCCGAACGCCGTCAGGCGGCCGACCTGGTGGCGCGCCTGCGACGCGCCGACACCTTGTTCGTCCCCGATCCCACCGCCGGTTGCCGCCTGTCCGGCGTGACGTTGGAGTCCCGGGTACTGGGCCTCGATGACCACGCCGCCCCCCAACAGGCCGGCGCCGCAAAGGACACACACGCCAAACACGAGGAACACGCGGAACATGCCGACATCGACGCACGTTTCACCTTTGCATGCACGCAGGCCGATCAGGCCCGCTACATGGAGGTGCCGATGCTGGCCGCGTTCAAGCGCATCCGGGCCATCGACGTGCAACTGGCCACGGCCCAAGGCCAGTTCAAGCGCCGGTTGACGCCGTCGGCCTCCCGCCTGGCCTGGGGAAAATGACGCGATGACCGACACGGTGCTGGCGCTGCGTGACCTGTGTTTCCGCTGGCCGGGAAACGGACAGGACTGCCTGCAGATCGCGCATTTGCAGGTGCAGGCGTGCGAAAGCCTGTTTCTGTACGGTCCCAGCGGCTGCGGCAAAAGCACGCTGCTGTCGCTGATGGCCGGCGTGTTGCAGCCGCGCACGGGCACCGTGTCGCTGCTGGA
Source organism: Comamonadaceae bacterium G21597-S1 (assembly GCA_027214345.1). Classification (GTDB taxonomy): domain Bacteria; phylum Pseudomonadota; class Gammaproteobacteria; order Burkholderiales; family Burkholderiaceae_C; genus CAISIP01. The sequence continues at coordinate 10,090 of JAPWHR010000015.1, read as the reverse complement.
CCGGTCCTGGTCCGACATGCGTGCGGGCCAGCGCGACCAGTACCGTGTCGACCATGTCGGCTACATCTTCCAGCAGTTCAACCTGCTGCCTTACCTGAGCGTGCTCGACAACACGATGGCGCCGTGCCGGTTCTCGCCGCCACGCGCCCGGGTGGCCATCGAGCGGTCGGGCTCGCTGCAGGCGGCCGCGGAATTCTGGCTCGGCGGCATGGGCCTGCAGGCAAGCGACTGGCTGCGGCCGGCACGGGACCTGTCGGTCGGACAGCAACAACGCGTGGCCGCGGCCCGCGCGCTGATCGGTGCGCCCGCGCTGGTGATCGCGGACGAGCCGACCTCGGCCCTCGACGACGACCGGCGCAATGCCTTCGTCGAGCTGCTGCTGTCGTCGTGCCGCGCAACGCGCAGCGCCCTGGTCTTCGTCAGCCACGACCGGCGCATCGCCGAGCGCTTCGACCGCCAGCTGGGACTGCCGGACGTCAACCAGGCGCAGGCCGACGGCGCGGACAAGCCACTGGCGCCGGACGACGGGGAGGCCCCATGATGCGTTTCCTGCTGACGCTGGCCCTGCACAGCGCCTGGAACCGGCACTTCACGCTCGCGTTGACCGTGTGTTCGATCGCGCTGTCGACCTTCATGCTGCTGGGGACCGAACGGCTGCGCACCGACCTGCGCGGCAGCTTCACGTCCGCGCTGTCCGGAACCGACTTGATCGTGGGTGCGCGTACCGGCTCAGTGCAACTCTTGCTGTATTCGGTGTTTCGCATCGGCGCGGCCACCAACAACATGCGCTGGAGCTCGGTCCAGGCCATCGCGGGGCAACGCGGCGTGGCCTGGGTCATCCCGCTGTCGCTGGGGGACTCGCACCGGGGATTTCCCGTGCTGGGCACGAGCGCCGACTATTTCAGCCTGTTCCGCCATGGCGACCGCCAGCCCCTGCGCATGCACGAAGGCGGGGTGTTCTCCGACCTGTTCGACGCGGTGCTCGGCGCCGAGGTCGCCGAAAGGCTCGGCTACCACGTGGGCGACCGCATCGCGTTGTCGCACGGCAGCGGCGAACTGGGGCTGAACGAACACGCCGACAAGCCGTTTGTCGTCACCGGCATCCTGCGCCCGACCGGCACACCGGTCGACCGCACGGTCCATATCAGCCTGCAGGCCATGGAAGCCTTGCATGTGGACTGGATCGCCGGTGCACCGCTGCCAGGCATGCGGATCGACGCCGAACAGGCGCGTGCCATGCAACTGCAGCCCAAGGCCGTCACCGCGGTGCTGGTGGGCCTGCACAACCGCGCCGCGGTGTTTTCGGTGCAACGCAGCGTCAACCAGTTCCCCGACGAGCCGCTGATGGCCATCCTGCCCGGCGTGGCGCTCGATGAATTGTGGGACGTCATCGGCGCCGGGGAAAAGGCGCTGCTGCTCATGTCGGTGCTGGTGGCCCTGGTCAGCATGGCGGGCCTGGTCTCGGTGGTGCTGGCCAGCCTGGGCGAACGGCGCCGCGAACTGGCCGTATTGCGTGCCGTGGGTGCCAGCCCGCGCAGCCTGCTGTTCCTGCTCTCGGTCGAGGGTGTGCTGGTCACGGCATGCGGCATCGGCGCGGGAATCCTGGCGCTCGGCGCCACCGGCCTGGCACTCGGGCCGTGGCTGCAGTCCGCGTTCGGACTGACGCTGAACCTGACCGAGCCCACGCGCCTGCAGGGCCAACTGCTGCTCGGCCTGCTGGCCTGCGGTTGGCTGGCCAGCCTGGTGCCCGCCTGGCGCGCCTACCGACTGTCCCTGGCCGATGGCCTTTCACCGAGGAGTTGAACCATGAAGCCTGATCACGATCACGCCCGCGCACCGAGCCGCCGCCGCTGGCTCGCCATGGCAGCGGCCGGCCTGGCCTGGAGCCACGTGCGCGCCGCGGAGTTCCCGGAAATCTCCTGGGACGACCTGATACCGAAGGGCTGGGATCCGTTGAAGTCCCTGGGCGACATGAAACCCTTGTCCGACAGCGATCCCCGCGCGGTCAAGCAATACGAGAAGCTGCGCGAAGTCTGGGACAACGCCCCGACGGTCGCGGCCATGGCGGGGCGGCGCGTGCGCCTGCCCGGTTACCTGGTGCCGCTGGACGAGGCCAAGGACGGGATCCGGGAGTTCCTGCTGGTGCCCTACTTCGGCGCCTGCATCCACACGCCGCCACCGCCGGCGAACCAGATCGTGCACGCGCGGGCCCAGACTGCGATCAAGGGCTTCCAGACCATGGACGCGGTCTGGGTCGACGGCACGCTGGGCCTGGTCCGCGGCAGCTCGGAGATGGGGGCCAGCGGGTATTCGATGGTCGTGTCCCGGATCGAGGCCTACAAGAGAAAGTGACCGGGTCATGCGAACCAGCCTGAACATCCTCGGCGTGTTTGCCTGCATCGCCGCACTGGGCGGCGCCACGCAGTGGCTGGCGCGGGACTTCGAAAGCGACCAGGCGACCAGCCGGGCCCAGGCCCGGCCGCAGTTCCGCGAGATCGCGTGGCAGGAACTGGTTCCCCCCGGCTGGGACCCGCTTGCGCAGTACCGCGACCAGGACATCACGCAGATGGACGATGGTTCCGCCGAAGCCGTGGCGTTGGCCCGGCGCATGCGCGAGACCTGGGACAACGCCCCAACCAACCGCGCGCTCGACGGCGCGCGGGTCCGCCTGTCGGGCTATGTCGTGCCGCTGGAATCCGACCAGGGCCGCATGAGCGAGTTCCTGCTGGTGCCGTTCTTCGGCGCCTGCATCCACGTCCCGGCGCCGGCCGCGAACCAGATGGTGCACGTGCGGCTGGCCGAGCCGGTGGCGGACCTGCGCACCATGGACCTGGTGTGGGTCAATGGGCAACTGACCACCGGCCGCACGGATTCCGCGATGGGCATGGCCGGTTACCGCATGCTGGCCACCGACCTGCAGCGACGCCACCTGCTGCCGCGCTGACCCGGCGGCGGCGACCTACGGCAGGCGATACACCGGCAGCGGCTGCCGGGGCCACGGATGGGGTTGCCAGCTGGCCTCGCGCATGCGGTACAACACCCGACCGTGGGCCGTGACCGCGGGTGCGTGCACCAGGGTGCCGGTGACCCAGACCGGAAACTGGTACATCTGGCGCGGCAACTCGCGGTCCAGCGTCACCAGCACCGCCTGGTTCGCCGGCGGTGGCGGCGAGTGGATGCAGGCGCCGTAATACGGGACCAGCAGGATCTGCGTGACCGGCTTGTCGCCGTCGGACAACATCACCGGGAATCCGGTCATGCGAACCGGGCCGTCGGGCATGCGCCGGATCGGCGGCGCCTTCTGCCACAGGCGCTGCACCTCGGCCAGGATGGCCTCGGCCCGTGCATCGCGATCTTCCAGCTGGTCGACACCGAGGCGATCGAGCACGGCCTGGGCCCGATACCCGGGCGGCGACAACTGGGCCCAGGTCAGGTCAGGCGGTGCGGCCACGACCGTGGCCGGCGCCACGATCGCGGCGGCCGCGATCAACAGCGCAGCGATAGGCGTTCGGGGCGGCGATTGACGAAGGGCAAGCGGTTGCAGCGGTCTGGTCAGCATGGGCAGCGCACATCAGTGACAGGCCATTCTGCCTGAAGCGCCCGGCCCGGCCAGGCCGGGCTGTCTATCATGCACGGGTCGTGGTGCTTGCCACCGCGCCATCCGCAACCCCATCACAGGAACCCGCCCATGTTGTCGCCCACGGAACGCCATGCCATCGTCGCCGAATGCCAGGCCATCGTCACAGCCTTCTCGGTCCATGCCGACCTGGGCGAGCTGGAGCAATGCGCCGCCCTGTTCACCGAAGACGGGCAGTTCGAACGCCGCGGCGAGATGTTGACCGGGCACCCGGCCATCCTGGCCGCGTTGCGGGCGCGCCCGCCCCTGCTGCACGCGCGCCACCACTGCCTGCCGCCGCATGTGACGATCCGCGACGCCGACAGCGCCGACGGCATCACCTATTTCACGATCTACCGGCATGAAGGCGCACTGGCCGCCGGCACGCCAGCGCCCTTGACCGGCCCGGCGTCGATCGGCGAATTCCATGACCGATTCGTCCGCACGCCCGACGGTTGGCGCCTGCGCCTGCGCACCACCCAGGTCGCGTTTCGGCGCTAGCCAGCGGCGGCAACCGGACGGCACGCACGGCCCCAGGGCGTTCGGCGCGATGGCCACCGGCGCCGTGCGGCCACCGGGCAGGCCAGTTGACGCGGCGGCGCAACATGGCCAAGAATCGGTTCATGGAACACCTGATTCGCAGCGCCGAGTCCCGATTGGCGCGCATAAATGTGCCGTTGAGCCTGCGCCTGCCGGGAGGGCGCACGGTAGGACCCCCACGCGCCGACGTCACGGTCGAATTCTCGCGCTGGCCCGCGGTCGCGCTGCTGGCGGCCGGCGAGATCGGCAAGATTGCCGAGGGTTTCGTCGAAGACCGGATCCGCATCGAAGGCACGATGCGCAAGGTCATGGATGTCGCTGCGCAGCTGCTGCCGGCCTCGCCGGTGCCCGAGAAAATTCCGCTGTGGCAACGCGCGGCGCGTCGCGTGCGCTCGGCCGCGGCACATTCGATCACGCGCGACGCTGCGCAGGTGCAGTTCCACTACGACGTCAGTGACGATTTCTATGCCTTGTGGCTGGACCCGAAGCGGGTCTACTCCTGCGCCTATTTCTCCCAGCCCGCGATGACGCTGGCGCAGGCCCAGGAAGCCAAGCTGGACCATATCTGCCGCAAGCTGATGCTGCGCCCCGGCGAACGGTTCCTGGACATCGGCGCCGGCTGGGGCGGCCTGTTGTTGTGGGCGGCCGAACACTACGGCGTCGACGCCACTGGCATCACGCTGTCGAAAAACCAGCATGCCCATGTCACGCAGCTGATCCGCGACAAGGGGCTGGAATCGCGGGTGCGGATGCGGTTGTGCGACTACCGCGACCTGGCCGCCGAGCAGCCCTTCGACAAGATCGCCTCGGTGGGCATGATCGAACACGTCGGCCAGGCCAACCTGGGCGCCTACTTCGGCAAGATCTTCGGCCTGCTGGCCCCGGGCGGACTGGTGCTCAACCACGGCATCACCGCGGCCGGTCCGCAGGCCGGCCAGCTCGGCGCGGGCATCGGCGACTTCATCGAGAAATACATCTTCCCCGGCGGCGAGCTGCTGCATGTCAGCCAGTTGCTGCGCGAAGGCGCGGTCGCCGGCCTGGAGATGCTCGACACCGAGAACCTGCGGCCACACTACGCACGTACCCTGTGGGCCTGGTCCGATGGCCTCGAGGGCCAGCTTGGCCAGGCCCTGGTGGCGCTGCGCTCCAATGGCAGCACGCCGCCGGCGCAGGCCGAACGGGTGTTGCGCGCCTACCGCCTGTACCTGGCCGGCAGCGCGATGAGTTTCGAGCGCGGCTGGTTGTCGCTGCACCAGATGCTGGCGGCACGCCCGGCACAGGGCGCCGATTTCGGCAATCCGCCAGGGGCCGCCTCGCGGTATCCGTTCACCCGCAAATACATGTACCCTTGAGACGCATGGCGTCCGGCGACATCCGGGCGGATAAATGCGCACGCATCAAGGGAGCACGAACGACCATGTTGTACAAATTCAAATCCAAGGCTGCGGGTGACGTGATCATGCTGCAGGCCAATGGCGAGCAGATCCTGCGCATCATCGGCAAGGAGCCGGGCCCCAAGGGCATCGTATTGCCCGAGCAGATGCCGGCCGCCATTGCGGCACTGGAGAAGGCCACTGCGCAAGGCCAGGCCGCGCAGCCCCCGGCCGACGCCGGCGCACCGGACGACAAGGACGACACGCCCGCCGCCGACCGCGTCAGCCTGCGCCAGCGCGCCACGCCGTTCATCGACATGCTCCGGCGCTGCCACCAGGCCGACAAGGAGATCGTCTGGGGCGTCTGAAGGCTTGCGGGACAGACCGAGCCACACGCAGTGGGCGAGCTCTGTCCCCAACACTTCGTCGGATGTTCGGATGTCCGGCTTGCGGGACAGACCGAGCCACACGCAGTGTGGCGAGCTCTGTCCCCAACACTTCGTCGGAAGTTCGGATGTCCGGCTTGCGGGACCCGAGCCACACGCAGTGGGCGAGCGCTGTCAGCGCGCAGGTGCGAAACGCTGCAGTGCCTGCCGGCAGCTCTGGCCGGCGGCGACACCGTGCGCGGCTGCCAGCGCATTGCAGTGGCTGACGACACCGGTGGCCAGCGTGCTGGCCGCCTCGCCGATACGGGCCGTCATGTGTGACACCGCGCAGGCCGCCAGCCCCTGCTGCTCGAGCTGGTCCAGCGCCACCAGTCCGGCCTGGTCAAGACCGACGCCGGCATCGTTGAAGACGGTGAACAGCGGCCGCGCCGCGATCGCATAACGGGCCGAACTGGCGCCTCCATGCGAGCCGCAGACCGCCAGGCAGCCGGCGTCGGCCGGCCCGAGTTCGGTGATCGAGTCCACCACCCGCAGCGGCGGTGGACCCGACGCGGGCGCACGCTCAGTCGGCAAACTGTCCGGCCGCCTCGATCACCGGCTTGAGCTTGGCCATCTCGGCCGCGACAAAGGCCTTGTGCGCCGCCGGCTCGAGCCGGCCGTCGGTGACGACCAGCGCGCCCAGCGCTTCCTGCTTCTTGATGAAGTCCGGGTCCTTGAGCGCCGCCTTCAAGCCCTCGTTGATCTGCTTGAGCACGGCCGGCGGCGTGCCCTTGGGAGCGTACAGGCCATGCCAGATGGTCAGCTCGAAACCCTTGAGGCCCATTTCCTGTAGCGTCGGATAGTCCTTGAGCAGCTTGTGCCTGGACAGCGGCTTGGCGGTCGTGACCGCGAACGCCTTGACGCGGCCCGATTCGATCTGGCCCGTGGTGTTGGTGGTCTGGTCGCACATCAGGTCGACCTGGCCGCCCAGCAGCGCGTTCATGGCCGGGCCGGTGCCGCCGTAGGGAATCGTCGTCATCGCCTCCTTGGCCTGGACCGCCGATTGCCACATCAGGCTGCACAGGTGCGATGCCGAACCCAGGCCGGCGTGGGCGATGTTGAGCTTGCCGGCGTTGGCGCGGATGTAGTTCTCGAAGTCGCGGTAGGTGTTGGCCGGCAGCTGGGGCTTGCCGATCAGGGTCATCGGCACTTCGTTGACCATGCCCAGGAACTCGAAGTCCTCCAGCGGCTTGTAGGCGATCTTCTTGTACAGCGCCGGCGTGGACGCCATGCCGATATGGAACAGCAGCAAGGTATGGCCGTCGGGCGCGGCACGCGCGACCTTGGTGGCTCCGATCGTGCCGCCGGCGCCGGCCGCGTTCTCGACCACGAAATTGGCGCCGCCGCCCATGGCCTTGCGCATGGCCTCGCCGAGCTGGCGTGCGACCAGGTCGGTCGGCCCGCCGGCGGCGAACGGCACGACGATGGAGATCGGCTTGGAGCCCGGGAAGGTCTGGGCGTTGGCCAGCATGGCCGAGGCGGCAACCGCAATCGCAAGGAGTCGTTTCATGGAAGTCACGATAAGGGGGTGAGGAGGACGCGAAGTGTACGGACCGCCGCGGCGGCGCGCATTCGCGTATTCACCTATTGGCCCAGCCCCCGGCCGGGCATTGTCCCGGCACCACTTCACTTGTAGCTGCGCGCGTCCTCGATCACCTTGCCGTCGTTGGGCAGGCTGCCCGGCAATACCAGCTCCACCTCGCCGCGCAGCTTGGTCACCTCGCGGATCGCCGCCTGCAGCTTCTCGATCAGCGCGTCCGGCCCGCTGCACGCGGTCTCGACCTGCAGCGTCATGGTGTCGTTGGCCATCTCGCCGCGCACCACCAGCCGTGCCTTGGCGATCTCCGGGAACCGCTTGGCGATCGCCTGCACCTGTCCGGGATGCACGAACATGCCACGCACCTTGGTGGTCTGGTCGGCCCGGCCCATCCAGCCCTTGATGCGTGTATTGGTGCGTCCGGTGGGACAAGCCCCGGGCAGGATGGCGCTGAGGTCGCCGGTGCCGAACCGGATCAGCGGATAGGCCGGGTTGAGCGTGGTCACGACCAGTTCGCCCACCTCGCCCTCGGGGACCGGGTCACCGGTGCCCGGGCGCACGATCTCGACGATGACGGATTCGTCGACCACCAGACCTTCGCGCGCGCGGGTTTCGTAGGCGATCAGGCCCAGGTCGGCGGTCGCGAAACACTGGTGACCCTCGATGCCATGCGCCAGGAACCAGTCGCGCAGGCTGGGCGGATAGGCCTCGCCGCCGAACAAGGCCTTGGTCACGCTGGGCAGCGGCACACCCATGGCGGCCGCCTTCTCGACGATGATCTTCAGGAAGCTGGGCGTGCCGATATACCCGGCCGGACGCAGGTCGGCCATGGCCTGCACCTGTTGCTCGGTCTGGCCGGTGCCGGCCGCGAACACCGTGCAACCCAACGCATGGGCGCCGGTTTCCATCATCGAGCCGGCCGGCACGAAGTGGTAGCTGAAGCAGTTGTGGATCAGCTCGCCGGGACGGAAACCGGCGGCGAACATGGATCGCGCAAGGCGCCAGTAGTCGCTGGCGCGGCCCTCGGGCTCGTAGATCGGCCCCGGGCTGGCGAACACGCGCGGCATCTCGGCGCCGAAACCGATGGCCGAGAAACCGCCGAACACGTCCTGCGCACGCTGGGCCTGCTGCTGCGCGAGCAACTCGTGCTTGCGCGTCACCGGCAGCCGGGCCAGCGCCTGGCGGGTTTTCACCGCGGTCGGGTCCACGCCCTGCAGGATGCGGGCGAATGCGGCGCTGGCGCGCTGCGCATGCGCCACCTGGCCCGGCAGGGCCTGCAGCAGGGCCGCTTCGCGCACGGCTGGATCGCGGATTTCCAGGGGGTCGTAATGGTCTTGTTGCATCGGATGGCGCCTCTCGATCGAAAACAGAATGCGCGTCAGGCCAGCCAGCGCTTGCGCCGCTTGTAGCTCTTGACGTCCTTGAAGGACTTGCGTTCGCCACCGCCCATGCCCAGGTAGAACTCCTTGACGTCCTCGTTGTCGCGCAGGTCGGTGGCGGCACCGTCCATGACGACGCGGCCGCTTTCCATGATGTAACCGTAGTCGGCGTATTTCAGCGCCATGTTGGTGTTCTGCTCGGCCAGCAGGAAGGTGACCTTTTCCTTGGTGTTCAGGTCGCGCACGATGTTGAACACCTCCTCGACCAGCTGCGGCGCCAGTCCCATCGAGGGTTCGTCGAGCAGCACCACGCTGGGATTGGCCATCAACGCGCGGCCGATCGCGCACATCTGCTGCTCGCCGCCGGAGGTGTAGGCCGCCTGGCTGGTGCGCCGCGTCTTGAGGCGCGGGAAATAGGTATAGACCTTGTCCAGGTTGCGTGCGATCTCGGCCTTGTCGGTGCGGGTGTAGGAGCCGGTCATCAGGTTCTCCTCGATCGTGAGGTGAGCGAAACAATGCCGCCCCTCCATGACCTGCACCACGCCACGCTGCACCAGGTCGGCCGGCGAGAGGTTCTCGATGCGTTCGCCGCGCAGCTCGATCGATCCCTTGGTGACCTCGCCGCGTTCGCCCTTGAGCAGATTGGAGATGGCGCGCAGGGTCGTGGTCTTGCCGGCGCCATTGCCACCCAGGATGGCGACGATCTTCCCGTTGGGCACGTTGAGCGAGACGCCCTTGAGAACCAGGATCACGTGGTTGTAGATGACCTCGATGCCATTGACATTGAGGACGATGTCCGAAGTGCTCATGCGCGATTCCGTTTCATGCTGTGTGAGGCCAACTGCAAGGCCGGCGCTGCCAGCCTTGCAGTTGGCGGCTCGTCACCGAGCCGCCACCGGGCCATAAAGGGTCGAACAGTAATGGAGCAGGCAAGTAGGGTCCCCCACGGAACTGGCTCTGCCAGGCCGTAGGGGGCGCCCCCCAGTGGGGCTGAGGCCCGCGGCTCCAAGCCTGCCTGCGCAGGCCTGGACGGGCCGAAGGGGCGCCTGCCTCTGGCAGCGCCACGACTCGGCCGGCTTACACGAAGTGAAGCCGGACAGACGGGGGGCGTCCTTCATCCAGAGGCCGCCGCGCACGGCCGCTCCGAAGCGGCCGGCCCGCCCCCCAGTGGGGGGTTCGGCCGGCTTACACGAAGTGAAGCCGGACAGACGGGGGGCGTC
>JAPWHR010000014.1 GCA_027214345.1 Comamonadaceae bacterium G21597-S1 | reverse complement strand
CAACCCGTTCAGCAATCAAGGCCGTAACCAAAGCCTTGACCACTGAAGTTTGAATCAACTTGAAGATATTAGGAGACATTGGCATGAAGCAACTGAAGAAGATCCTGTGCGCCGGCATCCTGCTGGCGCCCCTGGTGGCACTGGCGCAGACCTACCCGAGCAAGCCGGTGCGCATCATGGTCGGCGCCAACGCCGGCGGCGGCACCGACATCATCGCGCGCATGCTGGCCGAGAAGATGGCCGACGGCCTCAAGGGCAGCTTCGTCGTCGAGAACAAGCCCGGCGCGTCCAATACCATCGCGGCAGACCTGACCGCCAAGGCGCCGGCCGACGGCCACACCTTGCTGGTGGCCACCAACACCGGCCAGGCGATCGCGCCGCACCTGCTCAAGCTCGGTTTCGATCCGATCAAGGACCTGACGCCGGTGGCGCTGATCGTCACCGTGCCCAATGTGCTGGTCGCCGGCCCGGCGGTGACGGCCACCAATGTCAAGGAGCTGGTCGCCCACATGAAGGCCAAGCCGGATGACATCAAATACGGATCTTCCGGCGTGGGCAGCACCCAGCACATCGCTGGCGAAGGATTCAATCTGGCAGCCGGCGTCAAGAGCATTCATGTGCCGTACAAGGGCAGCAGCCAGGCCCATCTCGACCTGATCGCCGGCAACATCCAGATCATGTTCGACACCACCTCGTCGGCCATGGGCCAGATCAAGGCCGGCAAGCTCAAGCCGCTGGCAGTGACCACCGCCACGCGCAGCGCCGAATTGCCGCAGGTGCCGACGCTGGCCGAAGCCGGCGTGCCGGGTTTCGAGATGAGCACCTGGTACGGCATGTTCGTCACCGGCGGCACCCCGTCCGAGGTGACCGCGAAGTTGCAGGCCGAACTGGCCCGCATCCTCAAGCTGCCCGACGTGCAGGCCAAGCTCAAGGGCCTGGGCGGCGAGCCCGGCAACCTGACGCCGGAGCAGTTCGCGCAGATGAACCGGCAGGACTACGAGAAATTCGGGGTGCTGATCAAGCAGGCGAACATCAAGCTGGAGTGATGCCGGTGGGCCGTGCAGGAATGCACGGCTCCTGCTGCTCCTGCTCGGAAGCCTCGTCTTCGTCGCGCGGTATCGGTCCGACCGCGTCCAGCGCGACGGTCGTCCTCGCGCATCCGCAGGATCGGTCGCTCTTGCGCGGTGCGCGCAGGTTGCGCCGTCAAGGTCGCTGCAGGGCGACTGTGTATCCGTGTGCAAATGATGGGCTCGTGTGTACCAATGCACGCGGTTGGCGCAGCGATTGCGACTAGCATGACGCGGTGTCGTGACCAGCCGCCTTCGCTTGTCCGGCACCGGGAGTACGAAGGACGCACTCCCGGTTCAGTCAGCCGACTTGGGAGCGCAAGCATGTTCATATACGGATCACGACTGCCATTGGACGCCGTCACGCTCGGGTTGATCCTGCTGGGATCCGCCGCCGTGGCGCAGACGGGCGGTACGCCGGAGCCAGCGCCGACTGCGGAAACCCGCGGCGACACGGGCGCTGGTGCTGCAGCACGCGCGGCCGGCATTGCGGCGCAATACGGGACGTCGATCGGAACCACTGAAGAAGCCGGCGCAGTCATCGACGGCATGCGCAGCGGCAAGGACGTCACCGTCGGCGATATCACCGTCTCCGGAACCGGCAAGTCCATGGGATGGGGCAATGTCGATATCGCGATGGCGCTGGCCAAGTCGCAGGTCGCCGCGGACGCGACATCGAAGGACTTTCTCTCCGCGCTCGATCAGGTCATGGACAAGCGCTCCAGTGGCATGGGCTGGGGCCAGATTGCCAAGGATCTGGGCGTGAACCTGGGCCAGGTCATGAGCGCCTCCAGGACGGGCAAGTCGAAACAGGCAACGGTTGCGGTGGCCACTTCCCGCTCTGCCGGTGCCAGGGCATCCGGCCATTCGGCGGACAAGGGCCAGGGCCGGGGCGAGAGCGGCAAACACGGTAGCGGCGGCCAGGCCGCGGGCCAAGGGGGCTCGGGCAACAACGGCAACGGCAACAGTGGCGGCAACGGCGGCAACGGTGGCAACGGTGGCGGCAACGGTGGCGGTGGCGGTGGCGGCGGCGGCGGCGGTGGCGGCGGCGGCGGCGGAAAGGGCGGATGAAACCCATCGCGCCAGGTCCAGTCCGGATCGCCAGTCGTTTGCAGTCTCGCCATCTTCCAGGGGATACCCGATGAACCAACATTTATCCTTGTCCATCCGGCCGCTGGCCGTGCTGATCGCACTGGCGTTGTCCTGCGGCACCGCGCTGGCCGCCAAATCCGATGGCGACGACCACGGAAAGAGCAAGAGCAAGAAGCAGAAACACAGCCAGGTCGTGCACGCGGACGTGCCCGTCGGAGCCTATTTCGTCGCCAGCCAGCGCACCGAGGTCACCCGCTACTACGGCCAGCAACGCAAGGCCGGCCATTGCCCTCCAGGCCTGGCCAAGAAGAACAACGGCTGTCTGCCGCCCGGGCAGGCGAAGCAGTGGAAGCTCGGCCAGGCCCTGCCAGGCAACGTGGTGCTGCATCCGGTGCCGCAGGCGGTGATCGTCAAGATCGGCGTGCCACCGGCGGGTTATCGGTATGTGCGCGTCGCCAACGACCTGCTGCTGATCGCCATCGGCACGCAGTTGGTGGTGGACGCCATCGAGGACTTGATGGCGCTCTGAGGGTTGGCCGCGTCGCGGCCGTGCCTGTCCCAACCCTTGCGGCGGTACCTCGATCTGTCATCGACGCCCGGATCTGCCCTTTGCCAGGCCCTGGGTCCGTTGGTCGCCGCGCCGCGCATCGGGTGGCTGCCACACGCGGGGATCGCCTGGCACAGGGGCGCCGGGTGCAACCCTTCCGCCACAACCGCCATTGCTGGAGATCACCATGACTGAAACCACGGCCGCCTGGGTCGCCGCGACGGCATCACGAACATCACGCGCGCGCTGATCAAGAACCACATGGCCAACCCGCTGGTGCGCAACCGCTACGAGCAGATCAAGGACATGGACCGCGTCGAGCGCAACGTGATCGACTTCTTCTGCGCCGGATCGGGCGGTCCCGAGGCCTACCATGGCAAGGACATGGTGGCCACGCACCGCGGCATGAACGTGAGCGAACAGGAGTTTTTCGCCGTCATCGACGACGCGATGGCGGCGCTGGAGACCTGCGGTGTCGAGCCGCCGGTGCGTAACGAGGTGCTCGCCGTGTTGTGGTCGATGAAGGCCGAAGTCGTACGGAACTGAGGCCGGGCCGGTTCAGCGCTTCCTGGCCAGCGCGCGCTTGACCAGGTCGAACGGCAACAGCATCAGCAGGCCCAGGCCGCATGCGGCCAGCCAGGCCGGCATCGACAGTGGTGCGAAACGCAGCACCTGCGCCAGCGGCGGCACGGCCGTGGCCAGCAGCAGGGCCAGCAAGGTGCCGGCCAAGACCCAGGCCGCCACCGGCGGCAGGCCCGAGACCATCGGGCGCCAGCCCGTGCGCACCGAACGGCTGGGCAGGATCAGCATCGCGTTGGCGCTGACCAGCGCCACGAACACCGCGCTGCGCGCCTGCTCGGCCGGCAGCGCCTGCGCCAGCAGCGCCGCGTACAGGGCGATCAGTACCAGCGTCAGCAGGCCGCCCTGCAGAAGGCCCAGCGCGACCTGCGCACCCGAGACCAGGGACTGGCCACTGGCGCGCGGTGGTTGCTCCATCAGCGCGGGATGCGCCGGTTGGGCCTCGAACACGATCGAGCAGGCCGGATCGATCACCAGTTCCAGGAACGCGATGTGCAGCGGCACCAGCACCAGCGGCAGGCCGAACAACACCGGCAGCAGCGACAGGCCGACGATGGGCACATGCACGGCCAGCGTATAGACCATGGCCTGGCGCAGGTTGGCATAGATGCGCCGGCCCAACGCGATTGCGTGCACGATCGCCGAGAAATCGTCGTCCAGCAGCACCAGCGCCGCGGCCTCGCGTGCCACGTCGGTGCCGCGCCGACCCATTGCGATGCCGATATGCGCGGCCTTGAGCGCGGGCGCGTCGTTGACCCCGTCGCCGGTCATCGCGACGATGTCGCCGCCGGCCTTGAGCGCCTCGATCAGCGTCAGCTTCTGCTGCGGCTTGACACGGGCGAACACGTTGACGTGCCGCAGCCGCTGCGCCAGCGCTGTCGCATCCAGGTCGGCGAGTTCGGCGCCGGTGATGACCTGCGGGCTGTCGATGCCGGCCTGCGCGGCGATCGCGCCGGCGGTGCGCGGATGGTCGCCGGTGATCATGATCACCCGGATGCCGGCACGCCGGCATGCGGCCACCGCCTGCGGCACCTGCGGCCGCAGCGGGTCGGCCAGTCCGATGAGCCCGACGAAGTCGAAGTCGAAGTCATGCTGGTCGTCCGGATGGGCGGCATGTTCGCGGTGGCGAGCCTTGGCCACGCCGAGCACGCGCAGGCCGCGGTCGGCCATCGCGTCGGCCTGCGTTGCCAGCAGCGCGCGCGCGGCCGGCTCCAGGTGGCACAGATCGGCGATCGCCTCCGGCGCGCCCTTGGTCGCCACCACGTCGGCCGTTCCCGCTGCGCCGTGCCACAGGTGCGACATCGCCAGCAAACGCGGCGAGAGTTCGTATTCCTGCGCCAGCGCCCATTGCGGATGCAGGTGCCCGGTGTCGGCGAGTTGCTCGCCGGCAAAGCGATGGAAGGCCTGCTCCATCGGGTCGTGCGGGTCGATCTCGCTGGCCAGCACCGCGTATTCCAGCAGTTCGTGAAAGGGTTCGGGCAATGCGCCGTCGCCCAGGTCGTGCATCTCCAGTGCCTGTTCGCCGACCTGCAATGCCGCCACTGCCATGCGGTTGCGCGTCAGCGTGCCGGTCTTGTCGACACACAGCACCGTGGTCTGGCCCAGCGTCTCGATCGCACCGAGCCGGCGCGTCAACACCTGGCGTGCCGCCATGCGCCGCGCACCCAGCGCCATGAAGACGATCATGATGACGGCGAACTCCTGCGGCAGGATGCCCATGGCCAGCGTGATGCCCGCCAGCGTGGCGTCGAGCCAGCCACCGCGCAGGCTGAAGAACAGTACGGCCAGCAGGATGCTGAGCGTCACGCCGATCAGCACCAGGCGTCGTGTCAGGCGCGCGACCTCGATGCGCAGCGGCGAGTTTTCCAGCCCGATCGCCTCCAGCGACCGGCCGATCCGGCCCAGCTCGGTCCGGCTGCCGGTGCCGGTCACCCGTACCATGGCCTGGCCGCTGGTCACCAGCGTGCCGGCAAACACGGTGTGTCCGGCCTGCTTGGGCACCGCCTCGGACTCGCCGGTCAGCATCGACTCGTCACAGGCCAGCTCGTGTGTCTCCAGCAGTTCGCCATCGGCCGACACCCGGTCGCCTTCGGCCAGCAGCAGCACGTCGCCGACGACCACCTCGCGACCGGCAATACGCTGCGCCTGGCCGGCGCGGATCACCAGCGCGCGCGGGCTGGACAGGTCGCGCAGCGTGGCCAGCGTGTTGTCGGTGCGCCGCTCCTGCGCGATGGTGACGCCCATGATGATGACGACGAAGCCCAGCAGGACCAGCGCTTCGCGCGGGTCGCCCATGGCGAGGTACACCGCGCCGGCGCCCAGCAGCAGCAGGAACATCGGCTCGCGCACAACCTCCCAGGCGATGTTCGCCAGGGGGCGGCGCTGGCTCGTTCCCAGTTCATTGGGGCCGTCCTCGCGCAGACGCTGTGCGGCTGCATCCGGATCCAGACCGTGGGGCGATTCAGTGGGCATGGGCGGTCGGGGCTCGGTGTGGGGTTGCGGGTCAGGTCCCGTACATCATCGCACCACGGGCGTGCCACGTCGGATGCAGCATGCGGCGTGTGGTCACGGGTTCAGGCGCTGCACGGTCGGTCTGCGGCGGGCCATCGCGGAAGTCCTTCTGACGTGTTTTCAGTCGTCGTCATCGTGGTTTGCGCGATCCCGGGACAGGGCCGGCGCATCACCCGGCAACAACCCGCGCGGACTGTCCTGCCACTGCCAGGTCCAGAAGGTCAGCACCGCGGCCAGCAGCAGCCAGGCCAGCCAGCCGTGGTTGCGCCGCGCCAGGTCCGGTCCGCTGCCGGCGACGCGGCCGGTCAGCATCGGCAGCGCCTGGTTCTTGCGCCGCAGCACACTCAGTCCCGCGATCAGCCCGACATGGGCGAGCACCAGCCACAGGAAGGCTTCGCCGGTGAATTCATGCAGTTCTTCCAGCCATTCCCCGCCCCAGTCGTTGTAGGTCGCGTAACCACTGAGTGCCACCGGCACGACCGTCGCCAGCAGAGCCACGATGGCGAGCGCCATCAGCAGGTTCAGGCCCTGGCGCCCATCGGGTCGGCTCGCAGCGCCCGGGCGTATCGATGCGAGCCAGGCCGGCAGGCCCGCAAGCCTGCGTGCCATCAGCGACAGCCGCGCCTGTTTCGGGCCGATCAGGCCGTAGACGACGCGAAACGCCAGCAGGCCGGCCAGCGTATAACCCAGCGTCACGTGCAGCATGCGCCAGTGTTCGCCGTCGGCGCTGGCGTAGGCGCCGACGAAACACAGCGCGAACAACCAGTGGAACATGCGCATCGGTGCGTCGACGACCCGGCGCGTGGGTCCGGGTCGGGTCGGTGCCTGGCCCGACAGAGGGGCGGCGGGGTTGGATGTGGTCATTGCAAACTCCTGTGTGGTTCGGGGGCTGGTTCAGTCGTCCTGGAAGGCGCGACGCTGGCGGGCGTCGAGTCCGGGCGGCACCTGTATGCGGTCGTCGTCGAAGTCGCCCTGGGCGGCGCCGGCATGGCAGGCTGCGCAGTTGGCAGCACTCTTCACACTGGCGTGTCGCCACACGGCCGGATCGATCTTGCGGTGCTTGCGCTCGAACCAGCTTGACCGGGTGATGCGGTCCTGCGGCGGTGCCTGTGCCGTTCGTCCGCCGGTGGCGGCATGTTGTTGCAACCAGGCGTCGATCCGCCGTGTGGTTGGCGCGTCCAGCGACGCATCTGTGCCGAAATGCTTCTCCAGGCCGTCCATGAGACGGCGCCAGGAACTGGCCGGCAGCAGCCCGGCCGGATACGCGAGATGGCAGGAGCCGCATTCCTGCCGGTAGGCCGGCAGCACCGGGCCGGATTGCAGCCGGGGGCCGTCGGCATGGGCCAGCGGGACAAGCGCGAGAAACGACAACACGCCGGCCAATGCCAGCTTCGACAGGCGGCGCGCGGCGCAGATACGGGACATCATGGTGGTACTCCTCGGGGGTGGACAAGTCCGGCTCAACGCGTCAGCGCCGCAGCCCGATCAGATAGGCCAGCACGTCGGCCTTCTCGGCGGCACTGCATTCGCGCGCCAGCACGTCCTTGCAGTTGCGGCGGAACCATTTGTCGACACGGGCGTTGTCGGTGAAGGCGCGGGCATTGAAGGCCGGCGCCAGCGGCGCGATGTCCTTGCCGGTGCCCGCGTGCTGGCCGGTTCTTGTCGGTGGATTGCCATGGCAGGAACTGCACGACCATTCGCCGCCATGGCGCGTCGTGAACAACACGCGGCCCTGCTCGGCGTTGCCGGGCGCGCCGGCCTGGGCGCTGAACCGGGCGAGTTGTTCGGCGGCGCTGGTGTCCGCCGCTGAAACCGGCAGCGATGCCAGCGTGGCGAGCACGACAACCAGCGTCATGCCTGGCGTGCCAAGGCGGGGTGGCTGCGTGCCAGGTGGGAGAGTTTTCGACATGCCGGTTGCTCCTGTGCGGGTTGATGGCCGTCATCGTGCGCCGCCGTGCCTGTACCCAGGCTGAAGGCGCTGTTCATCCGGCGTTCAGACAAGGCGCGCCACAATGCGGATGTCGTCGTGTTTCCAGGCCCCGCCCGTGTCCCGAATCCTGTCCGTGCTGATCGCCGTGCCGCTGGCACTGCTGGCCCTGCCACCGGCCGCCTTGGCCGATGGCGAGCGCGACCATGACCGGGCGCGCGCGGCCTTGCGCGCCGGCGAGGTGCTGCCGCTGTCGACCATCCTCGAGCGCGTCGCGCAGCAGCAGAGCGGCCAGGTGCTGGAGGTCGAGCTCGAGCGCGACCACGGGCGCTGGATCTATGAACTCAAGCTGCTGCAGGGCAGTGGCGCACTGGTCAAGCTCGAGGTCGATGCACGCGATGGCCGCGTGTTGCGGCGCAAGGGCGACGGCGACGCCGCGAACAGGCGCAGGTGATGCGGATCCTGCTGGTCGAGGATGAAACCCATCTGGCGGCGCAGCTGCGCCAGACGCTGGAAGAGGCCGGTTACGTGGTCGACACCGCCGGCAACGGCCGCGACGCCTGGCAGCTGGGAGGCGAGCAGACCTACGATGTGGTGGTGCTCGACCTGGGCCTGCCGGTGCTCGACGGCCTGAGTGTGCTCAAGCGCTGGCGCAGCGAAGGCATGGTGACACCGGTGCTGATCCTGACCGCGCGCGACCAGTGGCACGAGAAGGTCGCCGGCATCGACGCCGGCGCCGACGACTACCTGACCAAGCCCTTCCACACCGAGGAACTGCTGGCCCGGGTGCGTGCGCTGATCCGGCGCGCCCAGGGCCTGGCCTCGCCGGTGCTGCAGTGCGGCGCGGTCAGCCTGGATACCCGGAGCAACCGGGTCACACGCGACGGCCACCCGGTGGCCATGACCAGCCACGAATACAAGGTGCTGGCGTATCTGATGCACCGTCCGAACACCGTGGTGTCGCGCACCGAGTTGACCGAACACATCTACGCGCAGGATTTCGACCGCGATTCGAACACCATCGAGGTCTTCGTCGCCCGGCTGCGCAAGAAGTTGCCGCCGGCCATGATCGAGACGGTGCGTGGCATGGGTTACCGGCTGGTGGCGCCGTGACACCCTGGCCGTCGACCTCGCTGCGCCTGCGCCTGCTCGGCCTGACCGCCGTGGGCCTGGCGCTGGCATTGCTGCTGGCCTGGTTCGTGCTCGGCGGCCTGTTCCGCGACGAGTCGATGCGGCAGTTCCGGCACGGGCTCGAGCAGCAGCTGGACCAACTGACGGCGCGGGTGGAGTTCGATGCACAGGGGCAGCCGACGGTCGACGCGGCCAGCTTGTCCGATCCACGTTGGCACAAGCCCTATTCTGGCCTGTACTGGCAACTCAACGATGCCGACCAGGGGGCACTGCTGCGTTCGCGCTCGTTGTGGGACACGCGGCTGGCCAACGCGCCGGATGCGCTGGGCGATGCGACCGTGCATGCCCATGCCGGTACCGGGCCGCAAGACGCACCCCTGCTGGTACTCGAGCGGGTCGTGCGTTCGCCGGACCAGCCCGGCACCCGGTGGCGGCTGCTGGTGGCCGCCGACAGCCGCGCCGTGCAGGATGCGGTGGCGCAGTTCCGCAGTGTGCTCGCGTGGTCGCTGGCGGCGCTGCTGGCGCTGCTGCTGGCGGCGGCGTGGGCGCAGGTGGCACTGGGGCTGGCGCCGCTGCGCGCATTGCAGCGTGCGCTGGCCGAGCTGCAGGCGGGCCGCAGCCAGCGGCTGCAGGGCCCGGCGCCGCTGGAGGTCCAGCCGCTGGTCGACGGTTTCAACACCGTGCTCGACAGCCATGCGCAACTGGTGCAGCGCGCTCGGCAGCAGGCGGGCGACCTGGCGCATGCGGTCAAGACGCCGCTGGCGGTGCTCAGCCAGGCGGCCGAGGCGGCACTGGCTAGGCAGCAGCGCGACCCGTCGCAGGCCGGTGACACGCGGCTGGCTACCTTGGTGCTGGAGCAGGTCGCGCAGGCCCGGCGCGAGGTGGACTGGCACCTGGCGCGCGCGCGCGCGGCCGGCGGACGGGGTGTACCCGGCCAGCGTGTCGCACTGGCGCCTGTCGTGCGCGACCTGCTGCGCGTGATGGACAAGGTACATGCCGCCCGTGCGCTCGCATTGCGGTGTGCGGACATCGATGTCGATCTGGCATTTGCCGGCGAAGCCCAGGATCTGCAGGAGATCCTGGGCAACCTGCTCGACAACGCCTGCAAGTGGGCGCGTGCGGCGGTGTCGGTCGCGGCGCAACTGGCGTCCGGTGCCGGGCCGCCGGTGCTGGTGATCACGGTCCAGGACGACGGCCCCGGCATCGCGGCGCAGCAACGCGACGCGGTGCTGGCGCGCGGCGTGCGCGTGGACGAGTCGGTGCCGGGATCGGGCCTGGGGCTGGCGATCGTGGCGGACCGGGTCGCCGCTTATGGTGGCACGCTGGCGCTCGAATCGGCGCCGCACGGCGGGCTGCGGGTGGTGGTCCGGCTGCCCGCAGCGGTGTGAGGCGCGGGCTCGCCCGCCGGCCAGGTCCGGTTCGGCGGTAAATACACCGGTGCGCGCGCGGCAGGGCGATATTTCCCGAGGCCGTTTGCAGATTGCGCACTCCCATGTATAAGTGAACACACCATGATGGAAAAGCTGCATCGCCGCCAATGGATCGGTCTCGCCGCGGGCATGCTGGGCAGCGCTGCCGGCGGTGGCGTCGCCGCGGCAACCGGTCCGGCCGCGGACCTGCTGCACAAACCGGTCGGCGCCAGCGGCGTGTCGCTGCCGGTGATCGGCCTGGGCAGCTGGATCACGTTCAACGTCGGCGACGACGCGCGGGCGCGCGCGTCCTGCGCCGAGGTCATGCGCCATTTCTTCGAGGCTGGCGGGCGCATGATCGATTCGTCGCCGATGTACGGTTCGTCGCAGCCGGTCATCGGGGCGGGCTTGCAGGCCCTGGATGCGCACCGGCAGGTGTTCTCCACCGACAAGGTCTGGACCTCCGGCGACGGTCCGGCGCAGATCGAGGCCTCGCTCCGGCACTGGGGTGTCCGGCAATTCGACCTGCTGCAGGTGCACAACCTGCTGGCCTGGCAGACGCAGTTGCCGCTGCTGTTCGCGCTCAAGCGCGCGGGCCGGCTGCGTTTCGTCGGCATCACCACCTCGCATGGCCGGCGCCATCGCGAGGTCGAGCGGATCATGCGCGAACACCCGCTGGACTTTGTTCAGGTCAGCTACAACATCGTCGAGCGCGACGTGGAACAGCGCATCCTGCCGCTGGCGCGCGAGCGGGGCATCGCCGTCATTGCCAACCGGCCGTTCCGCGAAGGCGCGCTGATCCGCGCGGTGCAGCGCGAGCGGCTGCCGGCCTGGGCGGGCGAGGTCGGCTGCGCGAACTGGCCCGAGTTCCTGCTCAAGTACATCGTCTCGCATCCGGCCGTGACCTGCGCGATTCCGGCCACCAGCCGGGTCGACCATGTGCGCGAAAACATGGCCGCGGCACGCGGACGGTTGCCCGATGCGGCGCAACGCGCGCGCATGGCCGCCGCCGTGGCCGCGTTGTGACCACCGGGGCCGGGCGATGGGCGAATGGTCGAGCTACCGCCTGGACGACTTCCTGATGTACTCGCCGCGGGTGTGGTACCGCATGCTCGAGCTGCACCACCGCGCATGGTGGCCCGTGCAGGTCGTCGCGGCGACGCTGGGCGCCGGCCTGCTCTGGGCGATCCACCGCCGGCATGCCGCCGCCTTGCGCCTGGCGCTGGTGCTGGTCGGCGCGAGCCTGCTGTTCGTGGCCTGGGCCTTCCATGGCGGACCACACGCATCGATCAACCTGGCGGCGCCGTATTACGCGGTCGCGTTCGGCATCGAGGGGCTGTTGCTGCTCGGCCTGGCGCTGCTGCGCCGCGATCTCGTGCTGGCGCACTCCGACGGGCCGACCGGCCTGGCCGTCGCGTTGCTGGCCCTGGCGCTGCTGCTGTACCCGGCGCTGGCGTTGCTGTGGGCGCGGCCGCTGGCACAGGCCGAGTGGTTCGCCCTGGCGCCCGATCCCACCATGCTGGCCGCGCTGGCGTTGCTGCTGCTGGTGGCGCGCGACGGCCACGGCCTGCGCCATCCGCGCCGCACCGGTGCAGGGCTCTCGATCCTGCCCCTGTCGTGGTGCGTGGTGACTGGCACCACGTCCTGGGTGCTGGGCGCGCCCGACTGGTGGCTGATGCCATCGGCCGCGCTGCTGGTGTGTCTCGTGGCCTTATGGCGGCAGGTGCGGCCGCCACCACGGGCGGCGGGCCGGTGGGTCGATCGATGACGCAGTCCGCACACCTGCGTGAGGCAGCCGGCCCGGGCGCGCCATGGTCCTGATCTGGCTGCAGTTCCTCGCCTGCGCGGTGCTGATCGGCCTGGCCGGTTACCAGTTGTCGCGCCACGGCGATGTCATCGCGCGCCGCACCGGGTTGTCCGGCGGCTGGATCGGCATGGCGCTGCTTGCCACCGCCACCTCGTTGCCCGAGCTGGTCACCGGTGTCAGCAGCGTCACCATCGCCGCGGCGCCCAACCTGGCGCTGGGCAATGCGCTGGGCAGTTGCATGCTGAACCTGTTTTTCCTGGTCGTGGTGGACTTCCTGTCGCGCCGCGAATCGCTGTGGTACCGCGCCAGCCAGGGACATGTGCTGGCGGCCGCGTTCGGTGTCGTGATGCTCGGCTTCATGATGGTGAGCATGCTGGTCAGCCACATGGGCGCGGTCGGCGGCAATCCGCTGCCGGCCTTTTTGGCCAACCTGGGATTCAGCCTGGCCACACCGATGGTGTTCGTGCTCTACCTGGTGGCGATGCGCACCGTGTTCCACTACGAACGTGACCACAGGGTGGCGGCCACCGAGCCGCCGCCGGCCGACCTGCCCAGCTTGCGCCAGGCCGCGACCCGTTTCACGCTGGCTGCCGCGGTGGTGACCGCCGCTGGCATAGGGCTGCCGTTCGCGGCGGTGCAATTGGCCGATGCGATGGGCTGGAGCCGCAGCTTCGTCGGCAGCATGTTCGTCGCCTTCGTGACCACGCTGCCCGAACTGGCGGTGACGCTGTCAGCGCTGCGCATCGGCGCGCTCGACATGGCGATCGGCAACCTGCTGGGCAGCAACCTGTTCAACGTGGCCATCATTGCGGTCGACGACCTGTTCTACCGGCAAGGCTCGTTGCTGGCCGATGGCTCGCCGGTGCACGCGGTCACCGCTGGATCGGCGATCGTCATGACCGGATTGGCGATGATCGGCCTTTTTTTCCGGCCCCGCTCGCGGGTGTTGCGCGCCGTGGGCTGGGTCAGTCTGGGCCTGCTCGCGGTCTACCTGCTCAACACCTATGTGCTGTACCTGCACGGGGAGTGAATGTCGGCATCTTCGTCAGGTCCGCGGGCCGGCGATCATGGGCACTGCAAGACACCCCCCACGTCCTGGCAAACACGCCCGTCGGGCCGCACCAGCGCGCCGCCGATGGCATTGGCACGCGTGCCGTCCGAGTTCCAGCAGCCGGCACTGTCGCAGCGGCCGGTGAACGTGGGCGGAGGCACCGGGCGGACGGTGATGGTCGGTGCGGGCAGGGTCGGCACGCGGATTTGCCCGGCCGCCGACGGAACCACGATCGGTGCCTGGTAGGGGCGTGGCGAGCCCGCCCGCGACGGTGCACTGGCCGCCGCGGCGGGCGGCGCGTCGGCCGCCTGTGCCGGCTCCGCGCCCGCAGCGCCGGCACCCGCCAGCACCAGGGCAATGGCGAGCAGGGGTGTGCGCAGGTCGTGTCGGTCCATGATGGAAGGATCGGATTCGCGCGAAGAAGTTGCAACGGCCGAGCATGCGAGGGGCGTTATCATCTCGCCTCCGTTCGCCTGCCTCTTGGCGCAGGTCTGCGCAGCCGCAGCGACCCTGACGCTGCACAACCCTAACAATCCATGCAAGCCCTGATCGTCTCCACTGGCGTGGTCGCGCTCGCCGAAATCGGCGACAAGACCCAATTGCTGGCCTTCATCCTGGCGGCGCGGTTCAAGAAGCCGCTGCCCATCATTGCCGGCATCCTGTGTGCGACGGTCATCAACCACGGCCTGGCCGGGGCACTGGGCGCCTGGATCACCACTGCCCTCGACCCGCGTTGGCTGCGCTGGATCCTGGGCCTGTCCTTCATCGCGATGGCGGCCTGGACCCTGGTCCCGGATCGGATCGAGGACGAGGAAACCCGTATCGCCAGCCGCCTGGGCGTGTTTGGCGCGACTTTCATCACCTTCTTCCTGGCCGAGATGGGCGACAAGACCCAGGTGGCCACCATCGCGATGGCGGCGCATTACGCGCAACCCATCCTGGTGATCGTGGGCACGACGCTGGGCATGTTGATCGCCGACGTCCCGGCCGTGTTCGTCGGCGACCGGTTGGCCGGCCGGATCCCGATGAAACTGGTCCATGGCATTGCCGCAGCCGTGTTTGCCGCGCTGGGCGTCGCGACGCTGCTGGGTGCCGGCGCCGGCCTGGGGTTCTGATCGACCCTGCGGGAGCGCGCCGTCGCGGCAGCGCGCGATGGGTCGTGCGGCTTGGCAAGCCCCCCGCTTCGCGCTAAGCTGGTCCGGGCCGGGACCCGGTGTCCGGCCCGCCACCATGCCCATACTGATTCTTGTCGTCCTGCTGCTGGCCACCGCCACCGGGCAGGCGCGCGTGATCAACATCGTCGAACCCAGCCTGGGCCTGGCATTCACCGAAACCGAGGTGATCGCCCATGCCGAGCCCGCCAAGCGTGCGCTGCTCGCGCAATTGCGGCGGTCCGGGCGGCTCGGTTGCGAGACGCATTGCGCCCGGGTGGCCGGCGTGTGGCGCGCCCTGCATCCGGTGATCGCGGCCCAGCGCACCGGCCGGCAGGTGGACATGCAGCTGGTGGTGGTGCGCGACCCGCAGATCAACGCCTTGTCGTTTCCCGACGGCACCATCGTGGTGTCGGAGTCCTTCATCGACCGCCTGGTGCTCGGTCCGGCCGAACTGGCGTTCGTGCTCGCGCACGAGGCTTCGCATGTGCTGCTGCAACACGAACGCCAGGGCCTGACCTCGATGCTGGCCCTGATTCCGTCGCGCGCGCAACGCACGCCGCGCGACGTCTACACCGAGATCGAGTTCAACTATTTCGCGATGTCCGACGCGATGCAACTGGTGTTCCACCAGGTCGAGCGCGAGGCGGACGAGCTCGGCCTGCAACTGGCGGCGCTGGCCGGGTATCCGCCGCACGCGCAATTGCGCTTCCTCGAACAGGCCTCGGCGCGCGACCTGCCGCAGCAGTCGATGCTCTCGAGCCATCCCGACATGGGCAGCCGGCTCGAGAGCCTGCGCCGCACCTTGCCGCTGGCGCAGCGGCTGTGGGAGGTGGGTCTGCAGTGACCCGGTGCGCCGCGCGGCACGGGTCGCGCCGGTGTTGAGGGAAAATCGGCTGCATGACCGAACCCGAAAACACCACCCGCCCGGACCTGCCCGATCACCTGTCGATCGACCCGCGCAGCCCGCACCATGTCGCCGCCGTGTTCGAACACGATGTCGGCATCCGCCTCAACGGCAAGGAGCGCTTCGATGTCAGCGAGTACTGCGTCAGCGAAGGCTGGATCAAGGTGCCAGCCGGCAAGACGCTGGACCGCAAGGGCAACCCGCTGCTGATCAAGATCAAGGGGACGGTGGAGGCTTTCTACAAGTAGGGGTTCACCCCGGCGGATGCAAGGCGAGGAAGTGCCGAACCAGCGGGCGTTCCGGGCCGCTGTGCCATCGCAGCAGTTCCTGCTGCTGGTCGGCGTCGCGGTGCGACACCCGGCGGTGCTGGCGCAGGTGTTCGGCCCATGATTCGACGAAGAACCATTCGATGATCTGTTCCGGGTCGTCAGTGTGTTCGCAGACGCCCCAGGCATAGGCGCCATCGCGTCGGCGTGCCAGCGCCACCGGGAGCAGTGCCTTCAGGAAGGCCGGCCGGTCGACCGGGCGGATGCGGTAGCTGACCTGGACCAGCACCGGTCCGCGGTCGTGCGAGCCGGGCGCGACCGCCGCCGGTTCGGGCCAATGGTTGGCCGCGTCGAGGTCGGCCTCGCCCGTGGGCAGCGGCAGGCGACGCATCCACAACGCCACGG
Source organism: Comamonadaceae bacterium G21597-S1 (assembly GCA_027214345.1). Taxonomy (GTDB): domain Bacteria; phylum Pseudomonadota; class Gammaproteobacteria; order Burkholderiales; family Burkholderiaceae_C; genus CAISIP01. The sequence continues at coordinate 155,184 of JAPWHR010000014.1, read as the reverse complement.
CCAGCATGCTGGCGGCACTGGCCGCCAGTGTCATCGGCAGGCCGATGCCGCGTGCCACCAGGCCCCAGCCCAGGCTGCCGGCGGCCATCGCGCCGTTGAACACGGTCAGATAGACCGCCAGTGCGCGCCCGCGCACCCAGTTCGGCAGGATGGCCTGCACGACGCTGCTCAAGGTTGTGAGCGCGACGATCCATCCGCCGCCCAGTACCAGGGCGAGCAGCAGTGCCGCGGCCTGCGGCGGCTGCGCCACCATCATCAGCATCACGGCGGCGGTGACGGCGGTCGACTGACCCATCAGACCATCGGCGCTCAGGCGCTGGCGCAGCCGCGGCAGCGCCAGCGCGCCGCCGATCGCGCCGACGCCGACCGCTCCCAGCATCAGGCCGTAGAAGCCGGCCGAGCCGCCAAGCAACTGGCGCACCACCAGCGGCATCAAGGCCCACATGGCGCTGGCGAACAGGAAGTAGCCGACGGCGCGCGCCAGCACTACATGCAGTTCGCGGCTGGCCCGGGCATAACGCAGGCCGGCGCGAAAGGCGCCGAGAAAGTGCTCGGACAAGTCGTTCTGCGCGGCAGCCGGGCCGCGCCACCACCACAGCGCCGTGATTACGCAGGCGTAGCTGATCAGGTCCACGCCATAGGTGAACGCCGCGCCGAACGCGGCCAGCAGCAGGCCGCCCAGCGCCGGCCCGATGGCACGTGCAATGTTGACGCCCAGCGAGTTCAGCCCGACGGCGGCCTTGAGTTGCCGGCGCGGCACCAGTTCGGGCACGATGGACTGCCAGGTCGGTCCCATCAATGCTGCACCGACACCGCCGGCGAAGGTCAGTGCGACCAGGCTGGCCACCGACAGGGTACCGGTATGCGCGAGCGCCAGCAGCATCGCACTCACGCAGGCCAGCGCGCCTTGCACGGCGATCAGGAAGCGGCGCCGGTCCAGGATGTCCGACAACACGCCGGCCGGAATGGCGAACAGGAAGACGGGCAGGGTCGCCGCCGCCTGCACCGCGGCCACGGCCGCCGGATTGGTCGTCAGTTCGGTGACGATCCACGCGCTGGCGATGTCGCGCATGAAGCTGCCGACGTTGCCCAGCACGGTGGCGATCCACAGCACCGCGAACACCTTCTCGCGCAGCGGCGTGAAGGCGCCCTCGGCAGGGTCCGTCGGGGCGGGGGCGTCAGCGGCCATGGCGCTCGCGCAGGTCGTGCCAGGCGACGAGCAACAGGCCGCCCGCCAGTCCCAGGTGTTCGAAGAATGCGTTCTCGACCATGAAGCGGGCGGCGGGCTCGACCGCCCAGAACCGGTTGGCGACGAAGCTTGCCAACAGGGTGAAAGCAGCCAGCGCCATGGCGCCGAGCCATCGGTGCCAGCCGCCCAGGACCATCCCTGCAGCGCCGAGCTCCAGCACGATCACGGCCGCCGCCATCGGCGCAGCCGGCTCCAGGCCGAAGTGCTGCATTTCGGCGATGGCGCCATTGAAATCGCGCAGCTTGTGGTAGCCGCCCTGGAGGTATGCGCTGCACAGCAGCAGCAGACCAAGGGCATGCATGGCCTGTGTCGCGCATCGATTCAGGCAGCGCGCTGCCGGGAGCCGTTCGCCCGTCGGCAGTTCGCGGTTGCCGCGTTCGGTTGGGCCGGGATCGGCCGCCCGGCCCGGCGCGCGCAGCAAAGTGCGTGCCATCACACTGCCCAGCAGGCGCAGCCCAGTGCGCCCCAGAATCCCTTGAGGTCCGAGATCGGCAGCGTGCGGGTCCATGCGTTGGCATGGGCATGGCCGTGGATGTTGCAGCCGTTGGCGCAGCCGCAGGCCGCCGCATGCTGGCGCAAGGTCGCCTGCAGGGGCGCGCCTTCCGTGTCGGCCCAGCGGCCGTAACCGCCGAAGGTCCGTACCGGCGACCAGTCGGGCATCGGAGGCGGCGGCGGAGTGTCGTCATGGGCCTTGAAGTCGGCCGCGCCATAGACCACTTTGCCGCCGACCACCGTCAGCAGCGCCGTCGTGTCGGCGATCTCGGATTCGGCGCAGGCGAAGAAATCGCGGTCGGGGACCACCAGGTCGGCCAGTTGGCCGACCGCGATACGGCCCTTCTTGCCTTCCTCGTTCGAGAACCAGGTGACGTTCTCGGTCCACATGCGCAGCGCGGTCTCGCGGTCCAGGCAGTTCCGCTGCGGATACAGCTGCATGCCGCCGACGGTCTTGCCGGTGATCAGCCAGGACAGGGACACCCAGGGGTTGTACGAGGCAACCCGTGTCGCATCGGTGCCGGCCGAGACATGCACGCCCTTGTCCAGCATGCGTTTGACCGGTGGCGTGGCCTCGGCCGCACCCGGCCCGTAACGTTCGACGAAATATTCGCCCTGGTAAGCCATGCGGTGCTGCACGGCAATGCCGCCGCCGAGCGCCGCGATACGGTCGATCGATGGTTCGGAGATGGTCTCGGCATGGTCGAAGAACCAGTGCAGGCCGTCCAGCGGCGTATCCTGGTTCACCCGCTCGAACACGTCCAGCGCGCGGCTGATGGTCTCGTCATAGGTGGCGTGCAGCCGCCAGGGCCAGCGGTTCTGCACCAGGATGCGCACCACTTCCTCCAGCTCCGGCCCCATGGCGTCGGTCATGTCGGGCCGGGGCTCGCGAAAGTCCTCGAAGTCCGCGGCCGAGAACACCAGCATCTCGCCGGCACCGTTGTGGCGGAAGTAGTCGTCACCTTGCTTGTAGGCCGAACTGGCCGTCCATTTCAGGAAATCTTCCTTCTCCTGCCGGGGCTTTTGCGTGAACAGGTTGTAGGCCAGGCGGATGGTGAGCTGCCCGTCATCCGCGAGCTGCTGCACCACGGCATAGTCGTCCGGGTAGTTCTGGAAGCCGCCACCGGCGTCGATGGCGCCGGTCACTCCCAGGCGGTTGAGTTCGCGCATGAAGTGGCGCGTCGAGTTCAGCTGGTAGTCGATCGGCAGCTTCGGCCCCTTGGCCAGCGTGGCATACAGGATCGAGGCGTTCGGCTTGGCCAGCAGCAGGCCGGTCGGGTTGCCACGGCTGTCGCGCACGATCTCGCCGCCGGGCGGGGCCGGCGTGTCGCGGTCGTAGCCGACTGCCCGCAGCGCCGCGGCATTGAGCAGGGCGCGGTCGTACAGGTGCAGGATGAACACCGGGGTGTCGGGCGCGGTGGCATTGAGCTCTTCGATGGTTGGCAACCGCTTCTCGGCGAACTGGTGTTCGGTGAAGCCGCCCACCACGCGCACCCATTGCGGCGCCGGCGTGACCGCGACCTGGCGTCTGAGCATGGCCATCGCGTCGGCCAGGCTGCGCACGCCGTCCCAGCGCAGCTCCATGTTGAAGTTCAGGCCGCCGCGGATGAGGTGCAGATGGTTGTCGATCAGGCCCGGCAACACGCGCCGACCCCGCAGGTCGATGACGCGGGTGCGCGGGCCGGCCAGGGCCATGATGTCGTGGTCGTTGCCGACATGCGTGAAGCGCCCGCCGGCGATGGCAACGGCGCTGGCGTTGGGCTGGGCCGGGTCGAGCGTGGTGAAGCGCCCGCGGTGCAGGATCATGTCGGGGTGCGGCGTGTCAGCCATGGCGTGGGTCCTCCGTGGTGGCCGTGGCGGTGGCGGTGGCGTGGGTGGATGCGCCCGCTTGCGCCAGGCCGGCATCCGGGGCGCAACGCGGCAGCTCGCCGAACATGTGGGGCCGGACCTGGTGCTGCAGCCAGGTCGAGGCCCGTGACTCGGCCTTGAACAGGTGCTGCACCAGCGGCGGGAGTTGTTCGCCAGCCAGGATGCCGAGCAAACCCACCAGCGCGATCACCGGCGGTGCGGGCGAACGAACGCCGAACAGGCTGTAGACGACGCCGACCAGCAGTCCGACCGCCAGCGAGAGCAGGTAGGGCTTCATCGCGCGGTTCCGGCTCAGCCTTCGTGCGCGCCGAACATGGTCTTGGCGTAGGTGATGCCCAGGCCGTACGCGCCAGCGAACCTGCGCGCAACGCCGGTGGTCATCTCGTAGGTCTCGGTGCGCGCCCAGTCGCGCTGCATCTCGAGCAGGTATTGCACCGCGGTCATCGGTTGCGCACCGGCCTGCACCATGCGGTCCATCGCGCGGTCGTGCGCCTCCAGCGACACATCGCCGCAGGCATCGGCGATGACGTAGACCTGGAAGCCCTGGTCCAGTGCCGACAGGGCCGGTCCGACGATACACACGCTGGTCCACAGGCCGGCCAGCACGATGCGGTCCTTGCCGATTTCGTTGACGCGCCGGATGACGGCGGCATCTTCCCATGTGTTCATCGAGGTGCGATCGAGCAGCTTCAGGCCGGGGAAGGGCGCGGTCACCTCCTCGAACATCGGACCCGAAAAGCTCTTCTCGGCCACGGTGGTCAGTATGGTCGATGCGTCGAAGCCGGCCGCTGCGCTGGCCACCAGGCCCGCGTTGTTGCGCAGGCTGGCGCCATCGATCGAATGCGTGGCGAAGGCCATCTGCGACTGGAAGTCGATCATGATCAGCGTGTGGTCGCGGGGGGTGAGCAGCTTGGCTCCGGGTGTGGATTTGGCGAGGATGGGCATGGCGATACTCCGGTAATGGGCCTGACAGGTTGCCGGCGCGTGCGCGCCGGGCGGGACAAAGAGGCGTGTCCGCGTTTGAATCCGCTTGTGCATTCTGGGCGGCAAGGCCTGCTGACACATGCCGCTGTGTGGAGAGTGCAGGCTGTACCCAAAGGGGTAGCGCGTACCGAAGCGGCGGGGCCATGCCCGGGTCACGGGTCCGTCACGCGCCCGCCGGCGTGCGATGGCAGAATGCAGTGCGTCAATCGGAAGGCTGGACTCCCGCGACAGCCGCAGTCACAACTCCAGGAAAGCGGACATGTTCAAGGCCACTGGCCAGCTTCGCGCACGCGATCGCGAGATTGGCGCCATTCAGGAATTGCTGGAGCGCGCGCGCAGCGGCGCCGGTGCCGCTCTCGTGCTCAAGGGGCCTGCCGGTATCGGCAAGACGGCCCTGCTCGACCAGGCGCTGCTCGGTGCGCACGGCATGCGGGTGTTGCGCTCGACCGCGGTGGAATTCGAGTCCGGGTTTCCGTTTGCCGGTCTGCATCAGTTGTGCGGGCCGCTGCTGGCGCAATCCGATGCGCTCCCGCCGCCCCAGCGTGACGCCCTGCAGATCGCCTTCGGCACCCAGGACGGGCCGGCACCACATCCGCTGTTGATCGGCCTGGCGACATTGACGCTGCTGTCCGGCGCCGCGGACGAGCAGCCTACGGCATGTGTGGTGGACGACGCGCATTGGCTCGATCACGCTTCCGCCCAGGTGCTGGCCTTCGTAGCGCGGCGCGTGGCGGGCGAACCCATCGCGATGCTGTTCGGTGCGCGGGACGACAACCCCCTGGTGGGCCTGACGGGCCTGCCCGAACTGGTGCTGCCCGGCCTGTCAGACGCGGTCGCCACGGAGCTGCTCGTGTCCGTGGTGCCCATGCCGCTCGACGAGCGGGTGCGCGACCGCATCCTTGCCGAGGCGCGCGGCAATCCGCTGGCCTTGCTCGAACTGGGGACCGGGGCCGGCGCGATGGAGATGGCGGGTGGCTTCGGCGTGTCGCAGAAAAGGCGGCCACCCGTCGAAGGCCTTTACAGCCAGCGGTTCGCCGCATTGCCGACCGAGACCCGGCAGTTGCTGCTGATCGCGGCGGCCGAGCCGCAGGGCGACCCGCTGCTGTTGTGGCGGGCGGCGGCCCGTCTGGGCATCGGCAGCACGGCGCTGGGGCCCGCCGAAGACGCTGGCATGATGGAGATCGACGACCGGGTGCGGTTCCGCCATCCGCTGGTACGTTCCGCCGTGTACGGTGCCGCATCGGCCGCGGACCGGCGCCGGGTCCACGAGGCACTGGCGCAGGCCACCGACGCCACCCGTTATCCCGACTGGCATGCCTGGCACCGGGCCCATGGGCTGGCCGGTCTGGACGAGCGCGTGGCCACGGCCCTGATCGAGACGGCCGAAAGGGCCCGGGCGCGCGGCGGACTGGCCGCCACCGCGGCATTCCTGCGCCGGGCTGCCGATCTCACGCCGAACCTGTCGCTGCGCGTCGATCGCATGGTCGGTGCGGCGCAGGCGCAGTACCAGTCGGGCGCTCTGGCGGATGCCTTGTCGCTGCTCGACGCGGTCGACGCCGATGCCATGGATGCACTGCAGCAGGCCCGTACGCAATTGCTGCGCGGGCGCATCGTGTCGGCGCTGCGGCGCGGATCCGATGCACCGGGCCTGCTGCTGCGGGCCGCGATTGCGCTCGAACCGCTGGACCTGTGCCTGGCGCGCGAGACCCATCTCGACGCCTTGTTTGCGGAACTATCGGCACGCCCTTGCGGTGCCGGCATCGTCGAGGCGGCACACCAGGCGCTCGCGGCGCCGCAGGGGCCGGGAAAGCCCAGGACCGTGGACCTGTTGCTCAATGGCATGGCGCAGGTGCTGCTGGGCCAGCGTGAGCCAGGTGTGCTGCATTTGCGCAAGGCCCTGGCCGATCCGGCCAGCGAGGTCTGGACCAACCGTTCCCGGATCGCCTCGCAGGTTGCACTCGAACTCTGGGATCTCGATGCCAGCGAGGGTATCTGCAACTGCCTGGTCCGGCGATCACGGGGCTGCGGCGCGCTGGCCGAGCTGACGACGGCGCTGGGCACGCTGGCTAGCGTCCTGATCGGCCGGGGGCAGCTCCGGAGTGCGGAAGTCGCCATCGCCGAGAGTGATGCGATTGCGGACGGCACCGGCACGATCCGGTTCTCCTACGTGGCCCTTCGGCTTGCCGCGGCGCGTGGGCAGGTGGCGCTGGCGCAGCAGCTGATCCTCGCGTGTTCCGAGGATGCCGTGGCGCGGGGCGAAGGCCTGCTGGTGGTCGCCACCGAGTTTGCGGCGGCCTTGTTGTACAACGGCATCGGCGAGCCGGCGCAGGCCTTGGCCGCGGCACAACGGGCCCGAAGCCAGGTGGCGTTCGGCATCCTGGGGCTGGTGCTGCGCGAGTTGATCGAGGCGGCGGTGCGTGTGGGCGAGCATGCGGTGGCGCAGCAGGCGCTTGCCGAGCTGCGCGAGCGAACCCAGGCCGCCCGCACGCCGTGGGCCCTGGGGGTGCAGGCGTGCTGCGAGGCGCTGCTGGCCGACACCGGTCAGGCACAGGCCTGCTTCCTCCAGGCCATTGCCCATCTCGAACGCAGCCAGGGCCGGGTCGACCTCGCCCGGACCCGGCTGCTGTACGGGCAATGGCTGTGCCGCCAGCAGCGCCGGGGCGAGGCGCGCGAACAGCTGCGCATGGCCCACGATGCCTTGTCGGCGATGGGCGCCGACGGGTTCGCCCGGCGTGCGGCGGACGAATTGCAGGCGGTGGGGGAAAGCGCGCAGCGGCGGGGTCAGGGCGCCATCGATGCGCTCACGCCTCAGGAACTGCAGATCGCCCGGATGGCGGCGTCCGGCGAAACCGCAAAGGAAATCGCATCCGGATTGTTCATCAGTCCGCGCACCGTCGAGGCGCATTTGCGCAATACCTATGCCAAGCTGGGGATCACCTCGCGCCGGCAGTTGCGGGCGCTGCCCTTGCAGGACGCCGTCGGCGAACACGCATAGTCGCGGACCGGGCCCGGACTGCGCAGGCGCGGTCGCCATGCGCTCCGGGCGCCGGGCATTACCTAGGTAGTGGCGCCCGACGGACGATCAAGGATCGCGCGGGCCTAGGTGTTCGTTGCCGATGCGCGTGCCCTTGCCGCACCGCACAATGTCGCCTCGTCGCGCGCCCGATCCCGGCCACACGCCAGTCGCGGCTGCCCGACCCGACGTCCGCCTGGAGATTCGCGATGAACACCCCACTCCCCGTCCATGTATTGATCCGGCATGAAGATGCGCTGGTCGCAGCCGGACTGTCCGCGGTGCTGAGCGCCGCACCGGCCTTTGTCGTTCGAGTCGAGCACCCGCATCCCACGGACCGGCACGCGTGCACGGCAGGCCCGGCGACGTCCGCGGTGGATGTTCTCGTGGCGGACCACGGCAATGCGATCGCCTGGGTGACGGCAGCGGGAACGCGTGCCGATCGGGCCGTGGCGCCGGCGCTCGTGTTCGCCCCCATCGGCCGTGAATGGGAGGTGCGCCATGCGATGCGGCTGGGTGTACGGGGTTACCTGCTGCAGGGCTGCCCGGTCGACGAACTGATGCTGGGTGTCGCGCGGGTCGCCGGGGGGTTCGGATTCCTGGGGCGTTCGGTGGCCCAGTGCATGGCCGACGGCATGTTGCATGCCGCGCTGACGCAGCGCGAACGCGAAGTGCTCGCGCTGCTGGCCGAGGGCCTGTGCAACAAGGCGATCGCGCGCGACCTGGGCATTGCGCTGGGAACGGTCAAGACCCATGTCAAGAGCCTGCTGGACAAGCTGGGTGCCACCACGCGAACCCATGCGGTCGTGCTGGCGACCCGCCGGGGCCTGCTGGCGGGCACGCCCATGGCGCAAGGCCGGGATTGCGAAGCGCATGCGGACCTGAACGATGCACGGGCGAGGGCCTGGCCGCTCGGCATTGCGGCCTGATGCCGGGCTCAGGCCCTGTCGGCCCGTAGCCGCGCAAGCGCCGCAGCCACGCCCGCGCCATACGCCGGATCGGCCAGGCTGCAGTTCGCCACGTGGCGCTGCTTCACGGCATCCCCCGCATCACCGAGTGCGCGAGCGGTGTTGTCGAACAAGGTCTGCTGCTGGGCGGGGGTCATCAGGCGGAACAAGGCGCCGGGCTGCGAGTAGTAGTCGGTGTCGGCCTTGTGGTCCCAGTGGGCGGCCGCACCCTGCAGCGCCAGCGGCGGTTCGTTGAGGGCCGGCTGGTCCTGCCACTGCGCGGCGCTGTTGGGTTCGTAGCCGATGGTGCGGCCGTTGTTGTCGTCCACCCGCATCGCGCCGTCGCGATGGTAACTGTGGAACGGGCATTTCGGCGCGTTCACCGGGATCTGGTTGAAGTTCACACCGAGGCGGTAGCGCTGAGTGTCGCCGTACGAGAACAGCCGTGCCTGCAGCATCCGGTCGGGCGAGAAGCCGATGCCCGGCACCACGTTGGCCGGCGAGAACGCCGCCTGCTCGACTTCCGCGAAATAGTTCTCCGGGTTGCGGTCCAGCGTCATCTGGCCGACTTCGATCAGCGGGTAGTCGCCGTGGGGCCAGACCTTGGTCAGGTCGAACGGGTTGAACGGTGCGTCGGCGGCCTGTTGCTCGGTCATGACCTGCACCAGCAGGGTCCAGCGCGGATGATCTCCGCGCTCGATGGCGTCGAACAGGTCGCGCTGGGCGCTTTCGCGGTCCTTGGCCACCACCGCCTCGGCCTGGGCGTCGGTGAGGTTGCGAATGCCTTGTGCGCAGCGCCAGTGGAACTTGACCCAGTGCCGTTCGTTCGCGGCGTTGATGAAGCTGAAGGTATGGCTGCCGAAGCCGTGCATGTGGCGGTAGCCGTCGGGCAGGCCGCGGTCGCTCATCACGATCGTGACCTGGTGCAAGGCCTCGGGCAGCAGGGTCCAGAAGTCCCAGTTGCCGTGGGCGCTGCGCAGGTTGGTGCGCGGGTCGCGCTTGACCGCGTGGTTCAGGTCCGGGAAACGCAGCGGGTCGCGCATGAAGAACACCGGCGTGTTGTTGCCCACCAGGTCCCAGTTGCCCTCCTCGGTGTAGAACTTCACGGCGAAGCCGCGGATGTCGCGTTCGGCATCGGCCGCGCCGCGTTCCCCGGCGACCGTGGAGAAACGCACGAACAGTTCGGTGCGCTTGCCGATCTCCGAGAACAGCCGGGCCCGGGTGTAGCGGCTGATGTCGTGCGTCACGGTGAAGCTGCCATGGGCGCCCGAGCCCTTGGCATGCATGCGGCGTTCCGGGATCACTTCCCGGTCGAAATGCGCGAGTTTCTCGATCAGCCAGATGTCCTGCAACAGCGCGGGTCCGCGGGCTCCCGCGGTCATCGTGTTCTGGTTGTCGGCGACGGGTGCGCCGCTGGCGTGGGTGAGCGTGTTCATGCGGGTCCTTTGTGATGTCGAAGGGTGGGGCGCGCCGACGGGCATCGACAGCTCCCGCCGATCCGCCGCAGCGCACCGGGCAACTGTCCCCGTTCCGCGGCCCGGTGCCATCGCCCGTCGGGTTGCCGCCGGATCGGCCTTTGGGGGTACGGGCGCATGGTGGCGATGCCACGGCCGGCAGGGCGGCATCGCCAGTCGCCGCCCGGCCGGGGCTCGAAGCGGCGCGTGACCTGCCATGGGTCGGTAGGTCCAAGGGAGTAGGGCCGCATCGACCTGGCGGGGCTGTTGCGGTGGGCGCACGCGCCCTACGCTTGGCCTTGCCAGGACGCATTCGGTGTCCGGGCCCATCGCCCACCACATTCCCCGCATCAGGAGCGAGCGACATGACACCAGGCCATCGACACGATGCCACCCCCATCGACGCCCAGCGCAGGCAGGTCGTCATGGGTACCGCCGCGCTGGCGGTTGCCGCAGGGCTGCCCGTGGCAGCCGCGGCGGCTTCCGCCGGCCCGGCCGGCAGCCGGCAGATCCCATCCACCCAACCGCAACAAGGAAACACCATGAACACCATCACCACCCGGGACGGAACCTCGATCTTCTACAAGGACTGGGGCAGCGGCCAACCGGTCGTCTTCTCGCATGGCTGGCCGTTGACCGCCGACGCGTGGGAGGACCAGATGGTCTTCCTGGGCTTGCAGGGTTATCGGGTGATCGCGCACGACCGCCGTGGCCACGGCCGCTCGGGACAGTCGTGGAGCGGCAACGACATGGATACCTATGCCGACGACCTGGCGGAGCTGTTCAACACGCTCGATCTGCGCGACGCCGTCATGGTCGGCCACTCGACCGGCGGCGGCGAGGTGGCGCGTTACATCGGCCGGCATGGCAACAAGCGCGTGGCCAAGGCGGTGCTGGTCGGCGCGGTGCCGCCGATCATGATGCGTTCGGCCGCGTATCCCGATGGCCTGCCCAAGGAGGTGTTCGACGGCATCCGCAGCGGCGTGCTGGCCGATCGTTCGCAGTTCTTCAAGGACTTGAGCGGCCCGTTCTACGGTGCCAACCGCGCCGGCGCCAAGGTCTCGCAGGGCCAGCGCGACGCGTTCTGGCTGATGGGCATGCAGGGTTCGCTCAAGAGCGAATACGACTGCATCGCGCAGTTCTCCGAAACGGACTTCACTGAAGACCTGAAGAAGATGAGCATCCCCACGCTGTTCGTGCACGGCGACGACGACCAGATCGTGCCGATCGACAAGTCGGCACAGCTGGCCGTCAAGCTGGTGCCGAACGGCACGTTGAAGGTCTATCCGGGTGCCTCGCATGGCCTGGCCACGACCCACAAGGACCAGCTCAACCGGGACCTGTTGGCCTTCATCCGCGGCTCGGCGGCCTGATTCCCGGTGTGCGCGCCTGGTGCGGCACAGCCGGGCCCATGGCTGCGCCCGCATGGTGCAAGCGCCGTGCGCACCGCTGCGCACGCTGCGGCGGCTGTCAGAATCGATGCCGTGCCCGGCGCCGTGCCGGGGATGGTATCGGGAGACCCCTTGCAATCACATGCGATGCGGGCCGTGTGGCCCGCCGTGCTGGCCATGGCGGTGGTGCTGGTCACCGCCCGCGTACACGCGCAGGGATTCGACGTGACGCCCTGGCCGACGCGCCAGGCGGCGCCAACGCTGCAGGCGCGCGACCTGCACGGACAGCGGTGGGACCTGGCCTCGCTGCGCGGCAAGGCGGTGCTGATCAACTTCTGGGCCAGCTGGTGCGCACCCTGCCTGGTGGAGATGCCGTCCCTGCAGGCACTGGCCCGTCGACACGGGCCGGAGCAGCTGGTCGTGCTGGCCGTGAACTTCAGGGAATCCGCCCCGACGGCGCAGCGTTTCGTGCAGCGCACCGGTCTGGAGTTGCCGGTGCTGCTCGATCCGGCTGGCGCGATCGCGCGGCAATGGAAGGTCAAGGTGTTCCCGACCACGGTGCTGGTGGCGGCCGACGGCCGCGTGCAGGCGCTGGTGCGGGGGGAACTGGACTGGACCGGTCCGCAGGCGGCGGCGCTGGTCGAGCCCCTGGTGCGGACGGCGCCGCAAAAGACCCGGTAGCCGCGGCAACGATAATCGGCGCCGGCCATGGCGGGGTACCTGTATGTACGCCTCCGGCCTGTCTTTTCACCATTCCGGAGTTCTCTTTATGACCACCGTGCGAACGGCGCCTGCGCGCCGCATTTTTGTTCAACAGATGGCCGCGGCCGCCGCCGCGGTCGCGCTGCCGTCCCTGGGAACGGCATACGCCGCCACCGGCGAGCGCCGCTTTGCGCCGCAGCCCGGCCCGTGGCGCACCTTCGAGGTGACGACCCGCGTCGACATTGCGCAGGCCGATGGCGCCACGCGGGTATGGCTGCCGGTTCCGTCGGTCAACACCGGATGGCAGCAGTCACTGGAGAGTGCGTATTCCAGCAATGGCGTGGCCCGCATGGCCGACGACGAGCGGTATGGCGCCCGCATGCTGATGGTGGAGTTCGCGCCGTCCATCGCGCAACCCCATGTCGAGCTGACCAGCCGGATCATGACGCAGGACCGCTCCATCGACTGGTCCGCGCGCCGGACCGCCAATGACGATGCGGCCATCCGGGCCTACTGGACCGCGGCCACCGAGTTGTTGCCCACCGGTGGCATCGTGCGCCAGACCGCCCGCGCGGCCGTGGGCCAGGCGCGCACCGATGTCGAGAAGACACAGCGCATCTACGACTGGATCATTGCCAACACCTTCCGCGAACCCAAGGTCAAGGGCTGTGGCGAAGGCGATATCCAGACCATGCTGGAGACCGGCAACCTGGGTGGCAAATGTGCCGATCTCAACGCCCTGTTCGTCGGCATGTGCCGCGCGGTGGGGGTTCCCGCGCGTGACGTCTACGGATTGCGGCTGGTGCCATCGGCCTTCGGCTACAAGGAGCTGGGCGGCAACCCCGCCAGCCTCAAGGGGGCCCAGCACTGCCGTGCCGAGGTCTGGCTGAGTGGCTACGGCTGGGTGGCCATGGATCCGGCCGACGTGACCAAGGTCATGCGCCAGGAAACCGCCGAGTGGATCAAGTCACCGGCCCATCCGGTCGTGGCACCGGTCGCGAAGGCGCTGTTCGGCGGCTGGGAAGGCAACTGGATGGCCTACAACGTGGCGCACGACGTGGTGTTGCCCGGCTCCACCGGGCCGAAGATCGGATTCCTGATGTACCCGATGGCCGAGAACGCCGCCGGCCGGCTGAACCACTACGCGCCGGACGATTTCCGCTACCAGATCACGGCGCGCGAGATCAAGGCCTGATCGTGGTGGGCTGAGGAGCGGCGCTGCGGCGCTGCGGCGCGCGCATGGCGATGCTACTGCCTGTTTCGCCGCGGCCCTCGGCCCTCAGTCGGTATCGAGATGCGCCGTGTCGTTGAAGCGCCGCAGCCACCACTGCGTGCCGAGCACGACGATGCTGTGCAGCGAGCCGTTGTCCGCGCCGTCGAAGCTGCGGTGGCGCGCGCCGACGGCATGGGCCGCCAGCGTGCCGATGACGCCGCCGTGCACGACGCAGACCACGCGCTGGCCCGGATGCGCCGCATGCAGGCGCTGCAACGCATCGACGCATCGCTGCTGCAACCGGGTTGACGATTCGGCGCCGGGAATATGGCCCCATTCGCCGTCGGCAACGACACGTTGCCAGATCGGGTCCTGTTGCGCGGCGTAGGCGCGCAACCGTCCGCCTTCCCACGCCCCGAGGAACACCTCGCGCAATGCCGGCTCGACGCGCGCGGTGATGCCGAGCGCAGCCAGCAGCGGAGCTGCGGTCTGGGCGGTGCGCCGCAGGTTCGTGACGTAGACGGCGTCGATGCGCTCGCGCGCCAGCCGGCCGCAAACCCGTCGTGCCTGCTCCAGCCCCTCCTCGGACAGGGCTGGGTCACCATGGCCGTCGACCAGCGCAAACGGCCGCTCCGGCACGAAAGGCTCTGACGCGCCATGGCGCACCAGCACGAATTCGGTCGCGCCCGCCGGTGCTGTGTAGCGGGTCTGTCGGTGTCCGGTTTCTGCGGTGGGGGTGGTCATCGGCGCATTGTCGTCGCAGCGTCGACGCGAAGCCGGCGTGCCGTGCCGATGACGCTTGCAGGGCGAGCGCGTCGCATGGTACGGTGCAGGTGCTTGACACCGACCAAGTGCCGGTCCTGGTGTCGATGACGGCAGTTTTGGGGAGGCTTGCATGCGCATCCGCTCGTTTCTCGTCGTGGCCCTGATGGCCCTGGTCTCGTTCGGTGTCGCGGCGGCCGGTCCCGACGCCGCCGTGATCGAGCGTGGCCAATACCTGATGAATGGCGTTGTCGCCTGCGGCAACTGCCACGTCGCGCGTGGTGCCCGGGGCGAGCCGCTGTTCGACCGGGGACTGTCGGGTGGCATGGTGTTCGACGAACCGGCATTCAAGGCCTACGCGTCCAACATCACGCCCGATCCGGACACCGGCATCGGAAAGTGGACCGACGCCCAGCTCGCCAAGGCGATCCGCGAGGGGGTGCGGCCCGACAACAGCATCATCGGCCCGCCGATGCCGATCGAGTTCTACCGCCATTTGTCGGACGAGGACCTCAAGGCCATCATCGCCTACCTGCGGGCCCAGCCTTCGGTGAAGAACGTGGTGCAGCGCTCGACCTACAACATGCCGCTGCCACCCGCGTATGGGCCCCCGATCACGAGCGTGAAGGCACCACCGGCGAGCAACAAGCGGGCCTATGGCGAATACCTGGCGCAGATCGGCCACTGCATGGAATGCCACACGCCGCGCGACGACAAGGGCATGTTGCGGCACGGCAAGCTCGGTGCCGGCGGGCAGGTATTCAAGGGGCCGTGGGGTGAGAGTGTGTCGCGCAACCTGACGCCGCATCCGACCGGGCTCAAGGACTGGACCGACGCACAGATCGTCAAGGCCGTACGCGAAGGTGTCGACCGCGACGGCAAGCCGTATCGTCCGCCGATGGGTTACGGTTTCTACAAGACCATCAGCGACGCCGACATGGCCGCGCTGATCGCCTACCTGCGATCGCTCAAGCCCCAGGCCTTCGCCGGCGGCAGGTAGGCACGGGCACACGACAGGCCCGCCGGTCGTCGTGTCGACCGCGCCGGGCGCGGTGGATCACCAGTCCCAGCCCCTGCGCGCGACTTCGCGCAACCGCGCCGCCTGTTCCGGCCGGGTGTGTTCCCATTCGTCGGCCATGCGGTTGAGCTCGGCCGAGAGGTTGAAGACCACGTTCAGGAATTCCCGCATGTGTTGTGCGGTGGTGACGACCGCGGTGCGGACGCCGGCGGCAACGGCATGCAGTTGCAGCGGGACGACGGTGCCGGACGGACCCGGTTCGCGCACGGTGCTGTTCATGAAGACTCTCCCGAAGTGGACGACGGTTGGTAAGTGGGCGCCAACATGTTCACCTGGCGTGCACATGCGGGCATGGAACGGGGCTGGAGACGGCGTCAACGGGCCGGCAGGGTGGCCGTCGCTTCATGGCGATCGGCGGCTGCGCACAGGTCGGCGGCGTAGCCCGGCTCCGTCAGGTGGTACTGGCGCGCCATCGCGCGTACGCAGGCGGCCTGCCGTGCGGCGTCGACGGCGGCCGCGTCCGCACGGATCCTGCCGGTCCGCTGGCCGGGGTCTTGCACCGGGTCGACCGGTGCGGCGGGCTCGATCCCGGTGCCCAGGCCCATCATGCGCATCTCGCGCAGCGCGCGGCGCGCGCCGAAGGCCTGCAGTTCGAGCCAGGCGATGGTCCCCAGCCGGGTACCCCAGGCGCGCAGATGGGCAATGAGGGGCGGCACGGCATCGGGGGAGACGGCGGAATGGATCGGTGCGATGCGGGTCGTGGTGTTCATGACGGCTCCTTTGGCGCCGGCGGGCGCATGGACATGCAGCAAGTCCCTGCTACGGGCGGCGCGACCGGTATGCCGTGCCGAGTCTTGATACTAGGGTAAACCCTAGGTTTCTGGAAATTCCGGCTGTGAATGCAGCCATCACCGGGCCGAATGCCGTGCTCTGCCACAGGCGCGCACCGGGTGGCGCGCCGGCCGCGTCACAGGGCGCTGGCCACGGCTGCAGCGGCGGTGGCCAGCGTCTCGCGCAGCCAGCGTTGCGCCGTGTCCTGCTCGTGGCGTCGATGCCACAGCAGGCCGACCTCGATGGCGGGCAGTTCGAATGGCAGCGGCCGCAGCGCCAGTTCCGGCGCAAAACCGGTCGCCGGCACGAAGCTGCGCGGCAATACGGTCAGCAGATCGGACTGGTGGACCACCGAGCCCGCCGTCGCGAACTGTGTGACGGTGAGCATCACGCGCCGTCGACGGCCCTGTTGCGCGAGCGCTTCGTCGACGAAGCCGCGTGGCCTGCCGGCGAAGTTGACCCGCAGATGGTCGGCGGCGCAATAGGTATCCAGCGTCAAGGCACCGTCGGCGGCCAGCGGGTGATCGCGTCGCATCACGCAGGCATATTGGCACTGGTACAGCGGCTCGAGCCGGGTCAGGGCCGTGTCGCTTTCGGCCGCGAGCGCCGCGCGCACGTCCGGGAAGAACCCCAGTGCGGCATCGGCCTCGCCTTGTTCGAGCAGCGGTCGCGGATCGCGCGTGCGCAGGTCGACCACGCGCAGGTCCACACGCGAGCGCTCGCGCTGCAGGGCCTGCACCAGCACCGGCACGAACAACGCGGCCGTGGCGTCGGACATGGCCAGCGTGAACAGCCGTTCGTCGTGGCGCGCGTCGAAGGCCTGCGGCACGAAGGCCTGCTCCAGGTTGCGCAGCGCATTGCGCACGATGGGCCACAGGCCCTGGGCGTGCACGGTGGGCACGACACCGGATGAGGTCGGCAGGAACAACTCCTCCCGCGTGGCTTCGCGCAGCCGGCGCAGCGCGTTGCTCGCCGCCGGCTGCGTCATCGACAGGCGTTCGGCCGCCCGCGTCACGTTGCGCTCGAGCATCACGGCGTCGAACACCTTGAGCAGGTTCAGGTCCAGCGTGCGGAAGTTGATGGGGCGCATGGGCGTCGAGAAGGGGCCGGTTGCCCAGGCGGACATGCCTGTGGCGAAGTCCTGGGGCTTAGCAAAGATCGGGCCAGTCTAGGGGAAAACCCTTGCTCTGTTTGAGGTTCCGCCTCCACAGCGCGCCGGGGCCAGGGCCGCCCGGGGTTCTCCGCCCGAGCGGCCCGCGCGCCGCCGCTCGGGCCGCAAGGGGCGATGCTAGAGTGGATGCCGCAATTGCCGGGGCGCCTGCGGCACCTCCGGCCGTTCGGACAACGCCGCCGCGCCACCAAGGCTGACAAGGACTCCCCATGCATCACGATCCCATCCGCACCGGCACCGCTTCCGTCTGGGCCGGCGAAGAGCAACTGTCCGCCGAAGGCGCGATCGTGCCGCCGGTGTTCAACGCGGTGACCTTCGGTTTCGAGGCCATGGACGACTGGTTCGACGTCGCGCTGGGCAAGAAGCCTGGGCATATCTATTCGCGCAATACCAACCCGACAGTGCGGCCGCTGGAGGAGAAGATCCGCGTGCTCGACGGCGCCGAGGCCGCGACCAGTTTCTCGACCGGCATGGCGGCGATCAGCAACACCTTGTTCGGGCTGCTCCAGGCCGGCGACCGGGTGGTGTCGATCCAGGACACCTACGGCGGTTCGAACAAGGTGTTCAACGAGTTCCTGCCGCGCATGCAGGTCGAGGTCTGCCTGTGCGACACCGGCGACTTCGACGCCATCGAGCGCGAGGTGGCCAAGGGCTGCACGGTGTTGTACCTCGAGACACCGACCAACCCGACGCTCAAGATCGTGGACATCGAGCGGCTGGCCCGGGCCGCCCATGCCGTGGGCGCCATCGTCGTCGTCGACAACACCTTCAACACGCCGATCAATCAGCGCCCGCTTGCGTTGGGCGCGGACCTGGTCGTCTACAGTGCGACCAAATACCTCAACGGCCATTCCGATGCCATGGGCGGCCTGCTGGTCGGTCGCAAGGACCTGGTCGATCGCGTGTTTCATTACCGCGAGATCACCGGCGCGACGCTGCACGCACAGCCGGCCTCGATGATCCTGCGTGGCATGAAGACACTGGAGTTGCGCATGCAGCGCCACAACGAGAACGGCATGGCGGTTGCCACCTACCTGGCCGGGCATGCCAAGGTCGACCAGGTCTTTTATCCCGGCCTGCCGGGGCATCCAAACCACGCGATCGCGAAGAAACAGATGAGCGGCTTCGGCGGCATGCTGAGTTTTTCGCTGCATGGCGGCTTCGAGCAGGTCGTCGTGCTGCTCGAGCACCTGCGCCTGGCGCACAAGGCGGCCAGCCTGGGTTCGGTTGGCACGCTGGTCGGTCCGCCACGCACCACAAGCCACGTCGAGCTCAGCGCGCAGGAGCGCGCCGACGCCGGTATTCCGGAGAGCCTGGTCCGTTATTCGGCCGGCATCGAGAACGCGGTCGATCTGATCGCTGATCTGGACCAGGCGCTGGCCAGGGTGTGAAGGCGCGGGCCTCCCGCGGCGGGCGCCGGCCGTCCCCTTCGCCGGGCCTGGCGGGACGACTGTCGTGTCGGCAACCGGCATCGGCGACACGCAGATGCGACATTGCATGGGCCTGTTTCCGTTTCAGACCGAAACCAAGCAACCCGTCGTACGCGTGCTCATGCGCCGCGTCTTGCGCAGGCACAAGTGATGTCCGATGCGCGTCCTCGGATCGCAGCCCGGTCAGCCGGCGCCGCTGTCGCACAGGCCGGCCACCAGCGCCTGCCATTGCCGGGCCGGCACGGTGTCCTTGCGCGCCGTCATCCAGTAGCCGTCCTCGGGCACCAGCGCGTCGTTCGACAGCCGCACCAGCGCGCCTTCGGCCCGTGCGGCCGCGCACAGGGGCTCGGAACCCAGGATCACGCCCAGTCCTGCCCGGGCGGCGCCCAGCGCGGCCACGAAGCTGTCGAAGCGGTAACGCGGCGCGGACGGGGCGGCGTCGCTGCTGCGCTCGGCCCATTCCTGCCAGCCCGGTCGCGGCCCGGAGACGGCGATACGCGGCAGCGCCTGCCAGTGCGACACTCCCCGCAGCAAGGCGGGCGCCGCCATCGGTATCAGTCGCTCGGCATAAAGCCGGGCAGCGTCCATGCCGGGCCAGTGGCCGCTGCCGTAGCGGATCTCGATGGTGGCGTTGGACCGGGCGAAGTCGGGTTCGATGTTCATCGTGGTCAGCGACAACTGGACCTGTGTACCTGGGTCGAGCCCGGCCAGCCGAGGCACGATCCACAACTGGATCACCGATGCACTGGCCGACAACACCAGCTTCTGCAGGGGCTGGCCGAACAAGGCGTCGGCGCTGCGGTCCAGGCTGCGCAGCGCCTGGCTCACGTGCGGCAGCCAGGCTTCGCCCTCGATGGTCAGTGTCACGCCGCGCGCCTCGCGGGTGAACAGCCGTGCGCCCAGGCGCCGTTCCAGGTTCTGGATGCGCTGGCTGACCGCGGCCTGTGTCAGCCCGATCTCGCGCGCCGCCGCCGTGAAGTTGCCGGTGCGCCCCGCAGACTCGAACACCCGGACCCATTCCAGCGGCAGCTTGTCGACACGCCGGTTACTTGTTTCCATAATGAAAACCGCCCCTCAGACCTTATTCTTGTCGTTTGTCATTATGAGCTGCGTGCGGGACACTCGCGTTTTTTCGCAAACGCCGATGCGGCGATGGGGGCAGGAACATGATGGCAGTGCAGGTATCGGACGATGGGCATGTGTTGACACTCGATGACGGCGATGGCGCCGCACGGCGTTTCCACGCCATCTGGTTGCGCGACAACGCCTGGGACGATGCGACCCGCGCGCCCGGCAACGGGCAGCGCCTGATCGCGTTGCGCGATATCCCGCCCGATACCCGCATAACATCGGCCGCGGTCGACGGCGAGCGCCTGACGGTAGGTTTCGCGCCCGAAGGCAAGACCGTCGCATATGACATCGACTGGTTGCGCTCCCATGCCTACGACCGCGCACAGCCCCAGGCACGCGGCTGGACCGGCGACACGATCAGCACCTGGGACAGCGGCTTGATGGGCGCAGTGCCGGTCGGCGCCTTCGGCGCAGTCAGGCAGGATCCGGCGGCCTTGCGCGACTGGCTGGCCCAGGTGCGCCGGTTCGGCTTCGGCAAACTCACCGGCGGCCCGGTCGAGCCCGGCGCCTTGCTGCAGGTGGCGCGGCTGTTCGGTTTTGTGCGCGAGACCAACTATGGCGTGTATTTCGAGGTGCGCACCGAGGTCAACCCGACCAACCTGGCCTATACCGGCCTGGGCCTGCAGGCGCATACCGACAACCCCTACCGCGACCCGGTGCCGACGATGCAGATCCTGTATTGCCTGGAGAACTCGGCCGAAGGCGGCGAGAACATGGTCGTGGACGGCTTCCGGGCCGCGCAGCGGCTGCGGCAGGAGAACCCGGCCTGGTTCGACCTGCTGACGCAGTACTGTGCGCGTTACGAATACGCAGGCGAGGCGGGCGTTTGCCTGCGGTCGCGCCGGCCGATGATCGAGCTCGCGCCCGACGGCGAACTCGTGGCCGTGCGGTTCAACAACCGGTCGACGGCGGCGATCACCGACGTGCCGTTCGATCGGATGGCCGACTACTACGCGGCCTACCGGCGCCTGGGCGAGATCATCGACGACACCGCGATGGAGGTCACGTTCAAGCTTGCGCCCGGCGAATGTTTCATCGTCGACAACACCCGCGTGCTGCATGCGCGCAAGGGGTATTCGGGCAGCGGCAAGCGCTGGCTGCAGGGCTGTTACCCGGACAAGGACGGCATGTTGTCGACGCTGGCAGCGCTCGAGCAGCGTGCGGAGCCATGGACGATCGCGGCATGAATACGAGCACCGTTGCCAAGCCGGCACTGACGCCTGCCACCATCGTCGCCTTCCTGGCCGACATCTTCGCGCGCCGCGGCGGCGAGGAGTACCTGGGCGAGCCGGTGACGATGGCCGAGCACATGCTGCAGGCTGCGCGTTGCGCCGAGCAGGCCGGCCAGCCGGAAGAGGTGGTCGTGGCCGCCTTGCTGCACGATATCGGTCACTTCACCAGCGAGTTCGGCACCTATTCGCCCGACGACACCGAGGACCGCCACCACGAAGACGCGGGCGGCGACGTGCTCGCGCCGTTTTTCCCGCCGCGCGTGGTCGACTGCGTGCGCCACCACGTGGCCGCCAAGCGGTATCTGTGCGCGACCCGGCCGGAGTATTTCGACAAGCTCTCGCCGGCCTCGGTGCATACGCTGCGCCTGCAAGGTGGCCCGATGAACCCGGCCGAGGTGGCAGCATTCGAGCGCAACCCTCACCTGCGGGACATCATCAAGGTGCGGGTATACGACGAGGCGGGCAAACACGCGGACCTGACGACGCCGCCGTTCGCGTATTACGCGACCATGGTGCAACGCGTCGTCGACGCGTATTGCGGTACGCTCACGGATCGAGCCCCGGCCGGTTGATCGACCCGTGCCGGCCGTCGGAGGAGATCCAGCGGAGGAAATCGCCATGCCCAGCAAGACCTTCACCAGCGGCCGCATCCGCCGCGCCGACTACGACAGCAACTCGCGCCAGCTCGACCTGCATTGGGACAACAAGACCGTGCTGGCCTACAAACAGGTGCCGGAGGAGGTGTACCGCCGGCTGTGCGCCGCACCGAACCCGGCCACCTACTGGGAAGACCGGATCGCCGAGGAATACCCGAAAGGCATGCCGAAAAAATCCGGCGGCGGGCCCGATGCGGCGCAGGCCTTTGACGACCTGTTCGGCAACAAGGGCGACTGAAACGGGCTGCGCGTCCCGTGCAGATGTGGTGTACCGGCTCGGGCCAGGCGCGCCGACACGGAACGCCGCGGCTGCGGCAGTTCGACTTCAGAACACCGACAGCCCGGTACGCGTGACGAACAGCTCCAGTGCCCGCCGGGCCACCACCGAGTTGCCGGTCTCGTCCAGGCCGGGCGACCAGGCGCACAACACCATCTCGCCCGGAATGACCGCGACGATGGCGCCACCGACGCCACTCTTGCACGGGATGCCGACCTTGAACGCGAATTCGCCCGCCGCATCGTAGGTGCCGCAGGTCAGCATCACCGAGTTGATGCGCCTGGCCTGTTCTCGGTCGACGATGCGTGCGCCGGTGCCGGGTTGCTCACCGCCGTTGGCGAGGTAGCCGAAGGCATGGGCCAGCTGCGTGCAGGTGGCCACGATAGAGCACTGGTGGCAATACAGCGCGAGCACGTCTTCGACGTCGTTGTCGATCTGCTTGAAACTCTTGATGAAGTTGACCAGCGCCGCATTGCGGTAACCGGTCTCGCGTTCGGAGCGCGCCACCTCTTCGTCGAACACGAACGACCCGCCATGCAGCTGGCGGCCGAGTTCGGCAAACACGCGCGCGGGCTCGGCATGGGCGCTGAGCAGCCGGTCGGCCACGCACAAGGCGCCGGCATTGATGAAGGGGTTGCGCGGCTTGCCGCGTTCGCTCTCGAGTTGCACCAGCGAGTTGAACGCGCTGCCCGAAGGTTCGCGGCCGATGCGGTCCCACAACGACGCACCCATGGCCTGCAGCCCGAGTGTGAGTCCCAGCACCTTGGATACGCTCTGGATCGAGAACGGCGTGTCGGCGTCGCCAGCCGCGGCCGTCTGACCATCGATGGTGCGCAGCGCGATGCCGAATTGTGCGATCGGCACCCGAGCCAGGGCGGGGATGTAGTCGGCCACCTCGCCCTGGCCGATCATCGGCGCGACCTCGGTGGCGATGCTCTGCAACAGCGTCTGGTAGTTCACAAGGGTTTCTCCGTTCGATCCCGCAGCCGCGGCCATGGACAGCCGGGACTGTATCGGATGGCGACGGCCGCCTTCACCGACGGCGCGGCACCGCGTCCGGGTCCTTGCCGGTCCAGGCATTGCGGTCGATGTTCAGGTCCTTGAACTTGTCGGGGTCGAGCACCGGGCGGGCGACGCCGGCGGCAAGTTGCTCGCGGAAGTCGACGATCAGCCGCTTGGCGGTGGGGAACAGCATCATCAGCGCGAGCAGGTTGACCACCGCCAGGATGCCCATCATCGGGTCGGAGAAGAAGAACACCGCCGTGGCCGCCGGCGCGACCGCGCCGATGAACACGATGCCCACCACGACCAGTCGCAGCCCGTGCACGGCGAAGGCCTTGTTCGTCATGACGGACATCGCGTTCTCGCCCAGGTAGTAGTTATAGATGATGGAGCTGAATGCGAACAGCAGGATGGCCGCGGTGAGCGCGTATTGCGCCCACTCGCCCAGGTGCGAGACCAGCGACTGCTGCGTCAGCGCGACGCCGTCGATACCTTCGGCGCCGGGCACGTAGACCTTGCCCAGCAAGATCACGAAGGCGGTGCAGCTGCAGATGACGAAGGTGTCGATGAATACCGACAGCGACTGCGTGATGCCCTGGCTGACCGGATGGCGCACGTCGGCGGTAGCCGCCACGTTGGGGGCCGAACCCAGCCCGGCCTCGTTCGAGAACAGGCCGCGGCGCAGCCCTTGCGCCAGTGCCGCGCCCATGCCGCCGCTGACCGCCTCCTCGAAGCCGAAGGCGTTCGCGAAGATCGAGCGGATCACGCCGGGCAGTTCACCGATGTTCATGGCGATCACCAGCAGCGCCAGCAGGATGTAGCCGAACGCCATCACCGGCACGATGACGTCGGCCACCTTGGCGATGCGGTGGATGCCGCCGTAGACGATCAGCCCGGTGCCGATGGCCAGGAAGATGCCGGTCCAGACGCGTTTGATACCCAGGCTGTCGAGCGCGGCGCCAGCCACGGTATTGCCCTGGAAGGCGTTGAAGCCGAGCGCGAACGAGGCGATCAGGCACACCGAATAGAGCACCGCCAGCCATCGGTAGTCCGCGCCCAGTCCGAACAGGATGGAGCGTGCCGGCCCGCCGCGGAAGTCGCCGTTCTCCTCCTTGCGCTTGTACAGCTGCGCCAGCGAACATTCGATCAGGCTGGTGGCCATGCCGACCGCCGCGATGGCCCACATCCAGAACACCGCGCCCGGCCCGCCGAGCGTGATCGCCACCGCGACGCCGGCAATGTTGCCGCCGCCGACGCGTCCGCCCACCGACACCAGCAGCGCCTCGCGCGCGGAGATCGCGTTCGGGTCGGCCGATTCGTTCTGCCCGGCCAGCACCCGGAACATACGCACGAAATACCGCAACTGCACGAAGCCGGTGGCCATCGTGAAGAACAGGCCGAGCACGACCAGGAACGGGATCAGCGCCCAGCCCCAGGTGAGGTCGCCGATGACGTTGAAGACGTTCTCGAGCAGTTCCATGACCCATCCTCCTTGTTGTTGGTTCGATCGAATGGCCGTCCGACGCGATGGCGACACGCCACATGCCGCTTCTACTTTGATCCGCGTCAAGCCGCAAGCCCTTGCAGGGCAGGGGCGGGCCGGCGACCCGCTTCGTGTCGGGAATGCGTCACAAACTGCCGCCGTCGAACCAGACCCTGCCGGCAGGTCCGGGCCACGGACCACCGCCGCCATGACGTCAGGCGTGCGCGCTAGCCCAGCCCGCGCCCGAGCGCTGCAACACGTGGGTGGGGCGCAAGGCCTGCGCGAAGGCGTCGTCGTGCGACACGAACACCAAGGCCCCGGGCCACGAGGCGAGCATGGCCTCCAGCGCCTGCATGGCCGCCAGGTCCAGGTGGTTGGTCGGCTCGTCGAGCAACAGCAGTCCCGGTGTCGGCAGGCGCAGGCTGGCGCACAGCAGTGCTCCGCGCATGCGTTCGCCGCCGCTGAGCGTGGCAGCGGGCCGATGGATCTGGTCCGGCCCCAGGCCGGCCTGGGCCAGGTGCTGGCGCAACTGCGCCGTGCCCAGGCCCGGGGCCGCCGCCTGCAGCCGGGCCAGCAGGCTGTCGTGCGGATCGAGCAGGCTCAGGGATTGGTCGAGCAGCGCAGCGCCCAGGGGCGTGCGGCAATGGCCCCGCTTCGGCGCCAACTGGCCGGCGATCAGGCGCAGCAGCGTCGACTTGCCGCAACCGTTCGGTCCGCGCAACTGCATCCGGGCCGGGCCTTGCAGGCATAGATCGAGCGCGTGTTGCCAGGCCCATGGGCCGACCAGACCGTCGAGCACCAGTACCGGGCGATGGGGTGGCGCGGCCTGCACCTGACGTGGGAAGCAGGGCGTCTGCAGGTCCTCGGCCAGTACGTGCCAGGCGTTAGTGACGTCCTGGTGCAGCGTCGCGCTGCGCTGCTGGTGCCGTTCCCGCAATGCGCCCAGGGAGTGCTCGGCGCGTTCGCGCCGTGCGTCGAGCAGCATGCGACCCTGGCTGCCGGTGTCGCGCTCGCGCCGGCCCCGCGCCTGCCGCCGGGCGGCGCGTTCGGCCTGGACCTGCATCTGCGCCTGGGCGCGATCGCGCGCGAGCCGTGCGTGCGCCAGCCGGTCGCGTGCGGCGGCCAGTTCCGCGTCGCGTTGTTGCTGCACCAGGGTCCAGCCGCCGCCATAGCGGCGCAGGCCGCCCTGGGTCAGTTCCAGCGTGCGGTCCGCATCGGACAGCAGGCGGCGGTCATGGCTGATCAGCAGCAATGCCCGCCCGCGGGTCCGCCACGCAGCGATGGCCTTGCGCAAGGCCGCGTGGTGTGGCGCATCGAGATGGTTGCCGGGTTCGTCGAGCACCAGCAGGTCGGCATCGCTGTACAAGGCGCCCATCAGCCGCAACCACAGGCACTGACCGCCGCTGAGGGTGGCGGGCGCGTCGGTCGCCTCGTCGAGGCCGGCGTGCGCGAGCAGCGCCCGCCAGTGCGATTCCAGATCCCAGCGCTCGCCCACGGCCACGACGTCGGCCGCGTTGCCCTGGCCGGCTTCGAGCCGGCGCAAGGCATCCAGCGGCCGATGCAGCCCGGCCAGTTCGGCCAGGCTGCGGTGGTGGCGCTGTGTACCGGCATCGTCCTGTGCCACATGTCGTACGCGGGCCAGGAGGTCGACCCGGCCGCGGCTGGGCGCAAGCAGGCCGGCGACGATGCGGCCCAGCGTGGACTTGCCGCAGCCGTTGCGGCCGATCAGCGCAGTCGCCTCGGCGTGCAGGGTTTCGGTGATGTTGTCGAAAAGAACCCGTCCGTCGGGCAAGGTGTGGCCGACTCCTTGCAGGGAGATGCGGCGATCGGGTGGTGCAGCCATGCGCGGCTCCTGGTGCGAGGACACGGGACAACCGGGCCACCAGGGGTGGCTCGGTCACGGTTGTCGGCCGTCCGGCGGGACCGGGCGGCGTGTCTCACAGGCGCATGGGTGGAGCTCTCCGATGCAAGGTGCAGGCTGGCGATTCTAGCGATGCGGCGCGATCGCCGCAACGCGGCTCAGCCCTGTTCCGCGGCGCGCAGCCGGCGGGCCAAGGCCTGCAGCAACTTCCAGGCGATGGTGCCGTTGCGCTCGACCAGCGGCCGGAACTCCCAGAACGTGAGTCCGTAACACACCAGGTCGGTTGCGGCGGTGACCGTGGCCGAACGCGTGCCGCCGTCGATCAGCGCGATCTCGCCGAAATGGTCACCCGGGCCGAGCGTGGCGATCTGGGTGCCGCCGTGCGAGACCGTCGCTTCGCCGGAGGCGATCAGATAGACCGCCGCGCCACCCGAGCCTTCGACGATGACGGTCTCGCCGCGGGCGAAGCGCCGCTCCTTGAGCAGGCGCGCGATCTGCTCGGCCTGGCGCCGGTCCATGTCGGCAAACAGGCCCACGCGTTGCAATGCCGTGGTCGCATCGCGCGCCGGCGGTGCCGGAGCGGTTCCATCGCGCGGCGCCTTGTCGCCGGTGGTCACTGCGCGGCATTGCAGCAGATACAGCGTGCCTTCCTGGAACGCCCATTCGATGTCGCGTCGCGGGCCGAAGACCTTTTCGCATTGCAGCGCCAGTGCGCTCAGGGCCCGCAATTGGGGTTCGTCCAGGCAGGTCTGCTCGATGCGCCCGGGGGGCATGGTCTCCTCGAAGGTGCCGCCGCTGGGCAGGGCCCGCACCGCGATGTGCTTGCGGCCGGCCCGGCGTTCGAGCAGCCGGCCGCTGCGGTCGAGCCGCATGTGGTCCGGAATCACCAGGCCCGAGACCACCGCCTCGCCCAGGCCCCAGCTGGCCTCGATGACGCGTTCGTCGGCGCCGGAGATCGGGTTCTCGGTGAACATCACGCCGGCGACCTCGGGGTCGAGCAGCGTCTGCACGACCACGCCGACACGCGGGCGCGCGAACAGGCCGACCTTCTGGCGGTAGGTGATGGCGGCGTCGGAGTTGGCCGACCACCAGACCTCGCGCACCGCGTCGGCCACGTCGGCGGCCAGGTGCACGTTGAGCACGGTCAGGTGCTGGCCGGCAAAACTGGCGCGCGCACCGTCTTCGTCCAGTGCCGAGGACCGCACGGCGAAGGGCGGCGTCAATGCGGCCACGGCCTTGTCGAGACGGGCGATCGCGCGGGTATCGCCAGAGGCGACCGCCTCGACCAGATCGGCGGATACCGCCACGCCCGGCGGGACCTGCAGGCGCTTGCGCGCCGCCTCACCCAGGCCCACGGCCTTGGCGCCATACAGGGCGGTGCCGTGTGCCTTCGCCAGCATGACGGCGCTCTTGTGGGTGGTAGTCATGGCAGCACCGTCACGGTTCCGTCGTCGCCATCGACGCGGATGCGCGCGCCGTCGCGGATGCGTTCGGTCGCCTCGCGCGTACCGACCACGCCGGGGATGCCGTATTCGCGTGCGACGATCGCCGCATGCGAGAGCAAGCCGCCGTTGTCGGTGACGATGGCGCCCAGCAGCGGTAACAGGATGTTGAACGCCTCGCTGGTGGATTCGGTGACCAGCACGTCGCCCTTGACGATGCGGTCGAACTCGGCCGAACTGGAGACGCAGCGGGCCGGCCCCTCGTACACGCCCTTGCTCGCGGCCAGTCCGTACAGCACGGTGTCGGCGTGTTGCGCCTGCGAGTTGCCGGACAGGTGGTCGAGCGACACATGCAGCGCGCGCATCACACGGGCGACCGGCGCCGGCAGGGCCTGCAGATCGGGCGGCGCGGGTGCGGGCGATCCGAGGGTGGCCGGCGCGTCCTTGGCACTGTAGCGGGCCCGGTAGGCCGCCCGTTCGGCGAGCAGCTCGCCGTCGGGGGCGGTCTTGCCGGCGACCAGCGCGCACATCTCGTCCAGCGTGGCGTCGAGCATGTGGGCGGCCGTGGCGATCCGACCGCGCCGCTCCACCCGTCGCCCCGCGGCCAGCGCCGCGCGGCGCATCAGTCCGGCGGCCCAGATGTCGCTGTAGATGCCGCGTTCGTCGCGCAGGCGGTAGCTGTGGCGCGCCTCGTCGAGCATTGCGTCGAAGGCGCCCTGGCGCAAGGCCGGCACCTTCTCGCGCACCTCCGCCGTCTGCGCCTGCAGATCCCAATCGCGCCGCATCGGCTCGAACACGGCGATGTTGATCGCGCGCAGCAACGCGTCGGGCAACTCCAGCGCCGACGGTTCGGCGATGTCGAAGCCGTCGACGATGCGGTGGCCGACCAGGTCCAGGTAGCCGTTGACCGCCTTGCCCGCTTCCCCGGGCAGGGCCCGCAGCTGCGCCAGCACCTCGGCGGGCTGTCCGCTCGATGCCAGCACGTCGGCCGGGTCGCCGTCGGCCGCCAGCACCTCGCGCGCAGCGGAATCCTCGGCGAACGCGGCCTTGAGCACGCGCATCTCGTCGGAGCCGCCGGCCGACACGTCGGCCGAGCCGCTGAGCAGACCCACCAGTTCCGCTGGCGGCAGGCCGGTCCAGTCGCCGGCATGGGCCAGGAAATCGCCGGTGGGCAACAAGGCGCCGGCGGTATAACGCATGTGCTGCGTGATCATGGCCGCATGGTGGTCGCGGCAGGTCGTCAGGTAGTCGACCAGTGCGGCGTCGGACAATGCATCCGGATCGACCGTCTGCAGTTCGCGATGCTTGCGGATGGCGGCGGGCTTGTGCACCTTGTCCCAGTCGTGCAACTGTTCGCGCCAGGGCCGGCGCTTGAACACCTGGGCCGCGCGCGCGAGCCGCGCCGGCAGTTCCGGCTCCGGCACCGGCAGCAGCTGGCGGTAGGCGAAGCCGTTGACGTAGGCGATCTGCAGGCCGTCGATCAGCAGCCCATAGAAACGTGCAAATTCCTGGCTGCCGCTGCGGTAGGCCGGGGCGTGGGTGGATTGGAAATATCGGGTCAGCGGACGCGGAAAATGCGCGAGGTCCAGCGCCCATGATCCGGGCCCGGGGGGCTCGAATGGGGGGAGTCGCCTGGAACTGTCTGGCACCGCCATGTCATCTCCTTCGCGCCGGTCGACGTTCCGGCCGACGCAGCGGCCATGGTCGCAGAAAACGGGCGCAGCCGCCAGTACGGCCGTTGGCAGAGCGATCGGCCTTGCGGCATCTCCGCATGGTGCAAGCGACAGGGGTCTGGTAGAACCGGGGTACGTCATCACCATGGCTTGCCGTACGACCACCACCCGTTGCACCCGACGCACGCACCCGCGGCGGCGGTGGTGGCGCGGCCCCGGGGTCGCGCCTGCATGACGGGCGCCGGCCCGTCGTCGCCCGCCGCCGCCGCGCCGCCGCGCCCGCGCATCCGGTTGGCCGACATCGGCATCGGACCGCGCCGGCCGCCCGGTCGGCCGGCGGCCCTGCTGGTGCTGGTGGCGCTGGCCTGGGCGGTGTTCCAGCTGTGGGTGGCGTCGCCGTTGCCGGAGCGGCTCGGCGTGCTGGTGTTCAACCAGGCCACGATCCGTTCGCTGCACCTGGCGTTCGCGGTGGCGATTGCCTTTCTCGCGTACCCGGCGAGCCAACGCGTGGCGATCGACCGGGTGTCGGTCGCCGATGGCGTGCTGGCCGTGCTGGCGGCGGCCAGCGCCGGTTTCCTGGCGCTGTTCTATGCGTCGATCACCGCGCATACGGGCGCGCCGACCGGGTTCGAAGTCGCCATTGCGGCGCTGGGCATGGCGCTGCTGCTCGAGGCCACGCGGCGCGTGCTCGGCCTGCCGATGGTGCTGCTGGCGCTGGCGATGATGGGCTACATCCTGTTCGGCGCCTGGATGCCGGACCTGATCGCGCACAAGGGTGCCTCGTTCGCGCACACGATGACACACATGTGGCTGACCACCGAAGGCGTGTTCGGCGCGGCGCTCGGCATTTCGGCCGGGCTGATCTTCCTGTTCGTGTTGTTCGGCGCCTTGCTCGAGACCGCCGGCGCCGGCAGTTATTTCATCCGCTGCGCGGTGGCGCTGGTCGGGCATCTGCGCGGCGGTCCGGCCAAGGCGGCGGTGCTGGCGTCGGCGGCCACCGGCATGATCTCGGGTTCGTCGATCACCAACGTCGTCACGACCGGGCCGTTGACGATTCCACTGATCAAGCGCGTGGGTTACCCGCCGGAGAAGGCTGCGGCGATCGAAGTGGCGGCCTCGGTCAACGGCCAGGTCATGCCGCCGGTGATGGGGGCGGCGGCCTTCCTGATGGTGGAGTATGTCGGCGTGCCCTACGTGCAGGTGCTCAAGCACGCGTTGATCTCGGCCCTGGTGTCCTACCTCGGCCTGCTGTACATCGTGCACCTGGAGGCGGTGAAGGCCGACCTGCGAGGGCTGCCGCGCCGGCCGCGACCGGACTGGCAACATCGCGTGGACCAGTTCGCGCTGGGCTTCGTCGGCCTGGCCGCGGCGCTGGGCCTGGCGGCGTTGTCCGGCGCCGTCGTGCATCTGCTGGTGCCGCAGATGTCGTTCGCCATCATGGCGGTGTTGCTGCTGGGGATCTACGTGGTGTTGCTGCGCGCAAGCGCCCGCCATGGCGCCACCGCCGCCCCCGACGCCGACGCGCCGATCCGGCGCATGCCCGAGCTCGGCCCGACGCTGCGATCCGGCATGTATTTCCTGCTGCCGATGGGCGCGCTGGTGTGGAACCTGGTCATCGAGCAGCTCTCGCCGGTGCGCGCCGCGTTCTGGGCGACGATGTTCCTGGTGTGCATCGTGTTGACGCAGCGGCCGCTGCTGGCATGGTTTCGCAACGAGACCGGCGCGATCCGCGATGCCGCCTGGCGTGGCGTGCAGGACCTGGTCGACGGCCTGGCGGCCGGCGCGCGCAACATGGTCATCGTGGCCATCGCCACCGCGACGGCCGGCATCATCGTCGGCACGCTGACGCTCACCGGCGTGGGCCTGGTGATGACCGAACTGGTCACCGCTCTGTCGGGCGGCAACATCATCGCGATGCTGGTGCTGGTCGCGCTGATCTGCCTGGTGCTGGGCATGGGGCTGCCGACCACGGCCAGCTACATCGTCGTGTCGTCGTTGCTGGCGCCGGTGATCGTCAACATCGGCGCGCAGAACGGCTTGCTGGTGCCGCTGATCGCAGCCCACCTGTTCGTGTTCTATTTCGGCTTGATGGCCGACATCACGCCACCGGTCGGACTGGCCTCGTATGCCGCGGCCAGCATTGCCTATGCGAATCCGATCCGCACCGGCGTGGTCGCGTTTCGTTATTCGATGCGCATGGCGCTGCTGCCGTTCATGTTCGTGCTCAATCCGCAACTGCTGCTGATCGGCGTCAGCGGTGTGTTCCACACGGTGATCACGGTGGCCAGCGCCACCTTGGCCGGTTTCGCCTTCATCTCGGTCAACCAGGGCTGGCTGCTGGTGCGCAGCACACTCGCCGAACGCCTGGTGCTGTTGCTGGCGGTGTTCATGCTGTTCCATCCGGGGCTGTTCCTGGACCCCTTGGTTGCGCCCTACCGGCAGCTGCGCGGACCCGAGGCCGAGGCCGCCATCGTCGCCGCGCCCAAGGACGCCCAGATGCGCATGTTCCTGACCGGCACGACGCTAGAGGGCGAAAGCGTCGAGCGCGGGGTTTTGCTGCCGCTGGGTGTGCCGGCGGCCGATGCCGTGCAGCGGCTGGCCGGTAGCGGCATTCGCGGCACGCGCGGAGCGGCGGGCGTCGTCGTCGACAGCGTCATCTTCGGCAGCCCGGCGGCGCGGCTCGGCATCGAGCCCGGATTTCAGATCACGGCGGTCGAGATCCCGAACGAGCGGCCGTACGGCGAATGGATGTTCGTGCCGGCGCTGGGCTTGATCGGGTGGGTCGTGGTGCGCCAGCGGCGGCGGCGCGATGCGACTGCAGCGGAACCTGCATGAACGGCGACTCGCCGCGATCCGCGGGCCCGGCGCTCAGCGGCGTTTTTTGTTCTTCGCCGCCGGCCGCCCGACGTCGCGCGGCTTGGCGGCATGGGCCTTGCGTTCGCGGTCGTTGTGCCAGTCGAGCCAGCTCAGCATGGGCAGGTTGGGCAGGCGCTGCGCGCCATCGAGCACGAACGGGCCGGGCAGGCGTTCCATCTTGATCGCCACGCGCTGCTTGTAGAGCCGGGGCCGGAACGGGCCGTCGTCGCCCAGTGTGAAGTCTTCGTCCAGCCGGGCATCACAGCGGGCGCAGTGGCTCAGCCACAAGGCGCCGCTGGTCCTGCTCGCGCGGTGGTCGTTGCGCCAGCGGCCCTTGCTGAACGCACGCACCGCCTTGTCGACCTCGGGAGGCAGGTTCACGATACGGCGCAGCAGGGTGGACGGTGCGTTCTGCACCTCGAATTCGGGTAGTCCCATCATCGCGAACACCGGCGTGCGTCCGCCGCACTGCGGGCAGTCGGCGCCGGCGCGCAACAGCAGCAGTTCCTGGCACATCACCGGCACGCCGCGGGCGCCGCCACGCTTGGCCGGTTGCACGTCGTCGAGCATGGTGTCTGCGTCGACGGCGAGCGGATCGTGTTTGACGTCGCCGGGCCGGCGGGGCCGACGGGCGCTGCTGTGGGGGGCGCTGTTGGAGTTCATGGCTTCTAGTGTGAACCAAATGCGGCGGCAGGCCAAGTGGGGTTTATTTGATACGCACCTACAATGCCGGCCCCCCGGCCAACCCCTGTGCGAAGCCCCTCATGCCCATCGTCGTCGACCCGCAGCTGCAAGCCTATATCGATCCCCTGACCCCGGACGAACATGCCGCGCTCGAGCGCAGCCTGCTCGCCGAAGGCTGCCGGGACGCGCTGGTGTTGTGGGGAGACATCCTGGTGGACGGCCACAACCGCTATGGCATCTGCCGGCAACACGACCTGCCGTTCCAGACCGTGCAGAACCCGCAGTTCCAGTCGATCGAAGACGTGCACCTGTGGATGATCGACCAGCACCTGGGCCGGCGCAGCATCTCGGATTTCCAGCGCGGCGAGCTGGCGCTGCGCAAGCGCACCATCCTGGCCGAGCGGCGTGCACGCATGCAGGTTGTGGCGCCCGTGACCGGTGTTGCGGAGCCAGCGCCGCAGGCCGCGCGGGCGCCGGAACCCCGGCCGCTGGAGAGCCGCGAAGACATCGCCAAGGCCGCGCGGCTCAGCAGCAGCCAGGTGGTGCTGATCGAGAAGATCCGCAAGCAGGCCGCGCCCGAACTGGTGGCCGCGGTGAAGTCCGGCACGATCTCGATCAACGCCGCGGCCGCCGTGGCGAGCCTGCCCGAGGACGAGCAGAAGGCCGCCGCGCTGGCCGGCAGGGACGAGCTCAAGCTGGCGGCGAAACGGGTGCGCGATGCGCGGCGCAAACCGGCCGAAGAGGCCCAAGAGGCCGCGGTGCTGCACCCGTCCGACGCATCGCCGACGCGAGACGAACTGCAGTCCTTGCGGGCGCGGGTGGCGGCACTGGAGGCGGAGAACGCGGCACTGCGGCGCGAGGTGCAGGCCCTGCGGGATGGCGCGGGAGATCGGTCGGGGCCGGGCTGAGCGGCGGCGGCGCGGTCCATCGCGCCGCCGGTGGCGTCACAATCGTCGGCATGGGGCAACAACGGCTCCGGGGTCCGCAAGCTGGAACGAATACGGAGGCGCGAGATGCAGGGTTCGATCGGTGATCTGCCATTGGAATGCGGGGTGGTATTGCCCGCGGTGGAGCTGGCGTATGTCACTTACGGCACGCTGGCGCCAGACGGGCGCAACGCGGTGTTGCTGACCCATGGATACACCAGCAGCCACCTGTTCGCCGATGGCGGCGAGGGGTCTTCCGAAGGGTCCTGGGCAAGCCTGGTGGGGCCGGGGCGGGCGATCGACACCGATCGTTATTTCGTCGTCAGCTCGAACATGCTGGGGTCGGCGTTCGGCTCGACCGGGCCGCGCAGCATCGATCCGCGCTCGGGTCGGGAATACGGGCCGGACTTTCCCGCCATCACGCTGCGCGACATCGTCACCGCGCAGAAGATGCTGCTGGAGCAGCTGGGCGTGACCCATCTGGCCGCCGTTGCCGGGCCGTCCTATGGCGGCTTCCAGGGATTTGCGTGGGGCGTGATCTTTCCGGACTTCGTGGACCGGTTGGCGATCGCGGTCAGTGCACCCCGGCGACCGGCGAACATGAACACCGAACGCACGGCGGCGCGGCTGGCCACGGATCCGAACTGGAGTGACGGCCACTACTACCGCGCCGGTGGCATCGACGCGACGATGACGGCGATCCGCGAGGAGACGCTGCGCGGCTACGGGCTGGAGCAGGAACTGGCGCCGCGGTTTCCCGATGCACCGGCGCGCGCGCAGGAGGTCACGCGTATCGCCCGCAGCTGGGCCCAGGCGTTCGACGGCCATTCGCTGCTGGTGCTGGGGCGGGCAGCCGAGGCGTTCGATGCGACCCCGCTGCTGGGCCGGATCCAGGCGCGCGTGTTGTATGTGTTGTCGCGCACGGACGCCTTGTTTCCGCCAAGCCTGGCGCCCGGCGTGATGGCCGCGTTGACGGCGGCGGGTGTCGATGCCCGCTACGTCGAGATCGACAGCGAACACGGGCACCTGGCCAGCGGTACCGACGCGGCGAAATGGGCACCGGCCCTGGCCGAGCTGATGCGGTAGTGGCGTACGCATAATGGCGGCAGCACCATGGACAAGCTGACCGTCATGCATGCCTTCTGCCGCATCGTCGAGCGCGGCAGTTTTGCCCGTGCGGCCGAGGACCTGGAGGTTTCGGCGGGCCTGCTCAGCCGCGAGATCAAGCAACTCGAGCGGTCGCTGGGCTGCAGCCTGCTGACGCGCACCACCCGTTCCATGTCGCTGACCGAGCAGGGCCGCGACTACCACGACGAGGCACGCCGCATTCTCGATGCCGTGAACGGCATGGAGGCGCGGGTCCGGCGCGATAACGGCGCCGTGCACGGCCACCTGCGTGTCAACGCGCCGGGCTCGTTCGGCCAGATCGTCATCGCAGCAATGTTGCCGGAGCTGCTGGCGAAATATCCATCGCTCTCGCTGAGCCTCTCGCTGGACGACCGGGTGGTGGACATGGTCGAGGGCGGGTTCGACCTGACGATCCGCATCCGCGCCACGCTGCCTGACTCCAACCTGGTCGCGCGCCGGCTGGCCGACATCGGTCAGCGGCTGTATGCCGCGCCTGCCTACCTGGCCGCGCACGGAACCCCTGCTGGCGTCGACGATCTGGCGACGCACCGCTGCGTGGCCTACCTGCTGGCCGATTCCACGACGCAATGGGAGCTCGAAGGGCCCGAGGGCCGGCAGGTGCTGCGGCTCGAGCCGCAACTGCGCGTGGGCAGTTCGCTGGTGCTGCGCGACATGCTGGTCGCGGGGCAGGGCATCGGTGCCTTGCCCGACTTCATCGCCGACACACCCGAGCGCGCGGGGCAACTCGTGCGCGTGTTGCCGGACCATGCCTTGCCGGCGCGCCATGTCTACGCGGTGACGGCTTCGCGCCACGGCGTGGACGCCAAGGTGTTGGCCTTTCTCGCGCAGCTGCAGGCCACGCTGGCCGGCAGGTATTCCTGACGCTGCGTAAAGAGTGCATTGCGCCACGGGCGGTTTTTCTTTCTCGCGGCGGGCCGCACCATCACGGCATCGCAACCCGAGATGGAAAGGAAACCCCCGATGACCCGCGTTCTTGTTCTCTACTACTCCAGCTACGGCCACGTGCGCGCCCTGGCCCATGCCGAAGCCGAAGGGGCCCGTTCCGTGCCCGGTACCGTCGTCGACGTGCGGCGCGTGCCCGAGACCGTGCCGCAGGCGGTGCGCGCCAGCGCCGGTTATGCCGATGACGACACCGCCGTGGCGCAGGTGCAGGACCTGGCGAACTACGACGCCATCATCATCGGTACGCCGACGCGTTTTGGCATGATGGCCGGGCAGGTCAAGCAGTTTCTCGACCAGGCCGGCGGTCTGTGGGCGCGCAATGCGCTGGTGGGCAAGGTCGGCGCGGTCTTCACGTCGACCGGCTCGCAACACGGCGGCCACGAGGCCACGCTGCTGACGACCCAGATACCGCTGCTGCATTTCGGCATGGTGGTGGTGGGCATGCCCTATACCTTCAGCGGCCAGACGGCGGTGGACCGGATCGTCGGCGGATCGCCTTACGGGGCGGGCACCATCGCGGGCTCCGACGGCAAGCGCGAGCCCGACGCCATCGACCTGGCCGGCGCCCGGGCCCAGGGTGCGCATGTCGCGCGGCTGGCGGCGGGCATCGTGGCTGCCAACGACTGGGCGCAGGCCGCCTGATCGATACCGCCGCGCGTCCCGTGCCGGGCTGCGTCGGCGGCGCTGCCGGTGGGCGCATCGTGGTCCGGTGTGCGCAGGCATCCCGACGATGGTGTGTGATGCCGGCGCGTCCCGTCGCCGCCCGGACCGACTCCCGGAGAACCTCCCATGAAACGACTGCACGACATCTTCCTCACCGCGCTGGCCCCGGCGATCTGGGGCAGCACCTACCTCGTGGCCACCGAGACCCTGCCGGCGGGTTACCCGATCACGCTGGCGGCATTGCGCGCCTTGCCGGCCGGCCTGTTACTGCTGGCGTGGACGCGCATCCTGCCCTCGGGCGTCTGGTTCTGGCGCAGCCTGGTGCTGGGTGCGCTGAATTTTTCGGTGTTCTGGGTGCTGCTGTACGTGGCGGCCTACCGGCTGCCGGGCGGTGTGGCCGCGACGCTGGGATCGGTGCAGGCCTTGCTGGTGATCCTGCTGTCGCGTCCCCTGCTGGGCACGCCGATCCGGGCGCTTGCGGTGCTGCTGGCGCTGGCCGGTGTGGGCGGCGTCGCGCTGCTGGTGCTCGGTCCCGATGCGGCGCTCGACCCCTGGGGCATGCTGGCCGCGGTCGCGGGAGCGGCCTCGATGGCGGCGGGCACCGTGCTCACGCGGCGCTGGCAGGCGCCGGTGCCGGTGCTGGGACTTGCGGCCTGGCAACTCACCGCCGGCGGCCTGTTGCTGCTGCCGCTGGCATGGGTCATCGAACCCGCGTTGCCGCGACTCGACGCGACGAACATCGGCGGCCTGTTGTGGTTGACGCTGGTCGGCGCCGCGATGACTTACTGGTTGTGGTTCCGTGGCCTGGCACGGCTGGAGCCGGCGGCGGCCGCGATGCTGGGCCTGGCCAGCCCGGTGACCGCGGTGATCCTGGGCTGGGCATGGCTCGGCCAGTCGCTCAATGGCGTCCAGCTGGCGGGCATGGTCATCGTGCTGGTGTCGGTGGTGGCGGGCCAGGTGAGCCAGCGCCCGCGGGTCGGCGGATCGGACGCGCGAGTCGCCGTCAGGCCGCGGTGGCCCCTGCGCCGGCAACTGCCAGCAGTGCTTCGCGCACCAGCCCCAGTGCCGGCAGTTCCGGCAGATCGCGCAGGCTCATGAATACGATGGAGTCCGACGCGAACGGCTGTGCCAGGTCCAGCTGGCGCACGCGGCCCAGGCGCACGTACGACTGCACGGCGCTCTGGGGTGCCACGGTCAGCAGCGGGCAGGTCGACACGGTGGACAGGTTGGTGTGGAAGGCCGCGCACTCGATCAGCGGCAGCGGCGGTTGCAGGCCCTGGCTGGCGAAACGCATCTCGAAGACCTGCCGTGTGTGGGTGCCGTGCGGGGCCAAGATCCAGTCGTGCGTGCGCAACGTGCCGAGCGCGAGCCTGCGCCTGCCCGCCAGCGGGTGGGTCGGTGCACAGGCGATTGCGTAGTCGTCGCGCGTCAGGCGCGTGATGCGGAACTCGTCCGCGCGGCCCTCCAGCCGGTCGCTGTCGATACGCCCGATCACGCAATCGATCGCGCCTTCGCGCAACATGCCGAGCACCGCGGCCACGTTGCTCTCGTGGATCGTCAAGCGGGGCAGTTGGCCGCGTTCCGACAACAGCGCGACCATGCGCGGAATCAGCTCCACGCCGACCAGCGGCAAGGTTCCGATGCGCACCAGCGGGCGATGGGGCGGCGTCGCCCCGGCCTGCGCGACGGCGTCCAGCGCGCTGATGGCGATGCGCATGCGTTCGAGCGTGCGTTGCCCGGCCGCCGACAGGCTGCCACCGCGCACCGATCGGTCCACCAGCGAACATCCCACGGCGCGTTCGAGTTCCTGCAGCAGTTTCGTGCTGGCCGGCTGGCTGATGCGCAGTTCCTGCGCGGCCGCCGTCAACGAGCCGGTGCTGGCCACCAGCTGCAGGAGTTTCAGGTGCCGCACGCGCAGCCGGTCCATGCGCCGGGCGGCGACCTGGCGCGTCGCGTCAGCGTTGTCTGCGGAGATAGGCATATCGATCTGGAATGGCTGGATACGAATTCAATAGTTTACGCACAGGGATAGCCACTCCAGAATGCGCACGGTGCACGACCGGACCCGGTGCCGGCCCCGTCGCTCGATCGCCTATCACCCGCTCTTTCTGATTGGAGACAGACATGAATCCCATTGCGCCTTTTCGCACCCCCGCCGCTCGCCCCGCCGTTCGTTCGTCCCGGCCGCTGCATGGTCTGCGCGCTCTCGCTGCCCTGGCCCTGGCTGGCGCGGCCACCCTGCCGCTGCACGCCCAGGCGACGGACGCAGGCAAGTACCCGGAGCGTCCGGTGCGGCTCATCGTCAGTTATGCCGCCGGCAACGTGACCGATTCGCTGGCGCGTATCGTCTCCGACAAGCTGTCGGCGCAATGGGGTCAGGCCGTGACGGTCGAGAACCGCCCCGGCCAGGGCGGCAGCATCGGCGCCCAGACCGCCGTGAAAGCGCCGGCCGACGGCTACACCTTGTTGTTCTCGGCGATGGCCGCCATGGCCATCAATCCGCATGTCTATTCCAACCTGGGATACGACGTGCGCAAGGACTTCCTGCCCATCATCAACGTGGCCTACCCCAGCAGCCTGATCGTCGCCACACCGGCACTCAAGATCAACAACTTCAAGGCGCTGGTGGACTACAGCAAGGCGAACCCGACGGCCTTGAACTACGGCACGGCCGGCAATGGCACCGTTCCGCACCTGAACATGGAGGCCATCAAGGAGATGACCGGGCTGGTGGCGCAACATATTCCGTACAAGGCCGCGTCGGCCGTGATGACCGACGTGATGGGCGGGCGGCTGCAACTGCAGGGCGAATCGGTTGCGGTGGTGATGCCGCAGATCAAGGCGGGCAATCTGGTGCCCATTGCCGCCACGTCGGTCAAGCGCCTGCCGCAACTGCCGGACCTGCCCACGGTGTCCGAACTGGTGCCGGGTTATGTGCCGGTCGTGCCGTGGCTGGGCATCTTCGCGCCCGTGGGAACGCCGCCGGCGATCATTGCCAAGGTGAACCAGGATGTCACGGCGATTCTGAACATGCCCGACGTCCAGCAGCGCTTTCATACCGTCGGGCTCACCACCTCGGGCGATGGGCCGCAGGAGTTCGCCAGGACGATCAACAGCGACTACGAGCGCCTGGGCAAGCTGGTGCGTCAGCTGGGCCTGAAGGTGGACTGAGCATCATGACTGCTACACAACCCGACGACCGGCGGCCCCGGCCGCTGGCCGGCATCCGCATCCTGGACCTGACCACGGTGCTGGCCGGGCCGTATTGCACCTACCAGCTGGCCTTGCTCGGCGCCGAGGTGACCAAGCTGGAGCGGCCCGGTCAAGGCGACTGGGCGCGCAGCGGTTCCCCGGTCACCGGCATCCCGGAGTTCTCGGCCCAGTTTGTCGCGCAGAACGCCGCCAAGCGGTCGATCACGCTGAACCTGCAGTCGGAGCGTGGCCGCGCCTTGGCCTTGCGCCTGATGGCCCAGGCCGACGTGGTGGTCGAGAATTTCTCGGCCGGCGTGGCCGATCGCCTGGGCGTCGGCTTCGAGGCGGCGCGTGCGCAACGCAGCGACATCGTTTATTGCGCCATCTCCGGATACGGCCAGACCGGCCCGATGGCCCGGCGCCCGGCCTACGACCACGTGGTGCAGGCGGCGTCCGGCGTGACCATGCTGACCGGCACCGCGGAGTCGGTGCCCAACCGCATCGGCCCGCCTATCTTCGACTACCTGGCCGGCATGTACGGCGCCTTCGCCGTGGTGGCCGCGTTGCGCGAACGCGACCGCACCGGCGAGGCGCAGATGGTCGATGTCGGCATGCTGGACGCCGGCCTGGTCGCGATGGCGTCGACCATGTCGACCATTGCCAACAGCGGCATTGAACTCACCGCCAAGGGCAACACCGCCGCCAGCGGCGCACCGGCGTCGGGCATCTTCGCCACCGCGGATGGCCTGCTGTCGATGACCGCCAACCAGGATGCTCAGTTGCTGCGTCTGTGCCGGGTGCTGGGCCTGGAAGACACGCTGCGCGACCCGCGTTTCGACAGCGCCGAGGCGCGCAGCGCCAACGCGGTCGCCTTCCGTGCGGAACTCACCCGCGCCCTGCGCACCGATTCCGCACAGGCCTGGGAAGAGCGGCTCTCGGCCGCCCACGTTCCCGCGACCCGGGTGCGCACGGTCAAGGAGGCCATGGCCGACCCGCACGTGCAGGAACGCGCCGTGATGCAGACGCTGCACGACCCGCGCAGCGGCCGCGACATGCAGGTGCCGACCATTGGTTTCCAGTGGAACCGGCGCAGCCTGGGGCCGGATGCACCACCGCCGCGCCTGGGAGAACATACCGACGAGACGCTGGCGGCACTGGGCCTGGACGCGAACGGCATCGCCGAGTTGCGCGACGAGGGCGTGATCTGAGCGCAGGCCGCAGGCGCGCACGGGCGCCCCTGCGTTCCCCGACCGGCAAGCGCGGACCCGCGTCCGGTCAACCGC
This sequence comes from Comamonadaceae bacterium G21597-S1, assembly GCA_027214345.1. Taxonomy (GTDB): domain Bacteria; phylum Pseudomonadota; class Gammaproteobacteria; order Burkholderiales; family Burkholderiaceae_C; genus CAISIP01. Next base: position 114,206 of record JAPWHR010000014.1, on the reverse strand, counting down.
AACACGCCTGCGGTGCGGCCGTAGCCACTGGCGCCCGCGCCTTGACGGGCGGCGCCGCCGTCGTGCAGCCGCAGCCCGACTGGCCTTCGGCCTTCTTCGTCTCGTCCAGCACGCAACACGCGCTGGCGTCGACCTTGGCCGGCCCGCCGCAACAGCCGTTCGCGGTGGCCGCCGCGGCGGCGTCCTGGCGCGCGAAATCGACCGAACACACACCGGTCTCGGGCAGTTCCAGCTGCACGTCGTCGGCCGCGGCCCTGTCGCCGGCCAGCGCGGCGACGACGGAACGCGCCTGCTCGTAGCCGGTGGCCATCAGGAAGTTCGGCGCACGGCCGTAACTCTTGGCGCCGATCGCGTAGAAGCCCGGTTCGGGGTGGCTCAGTTCGCGGTGGCCGTGCGGGCGCACGGTGCCACAGCTGTGCACGTTCGGATCGATCAGTGGCGCCAGCGCGTCGGTGCTCTCCAGCCACGGATCCAGCCGCAGTCGCAGTTCGCTGGCGATGCGCAGGTCGGGCCGGGCGCCGGTGGCGGCAACGATCTCGTCGATGTCGTCGATGGCGGGCAAGGACCGGTCTTCGGCGGCGATGCGCAACTGCCCCTGTGGCGTGCGCACGATGGCGCGGATGCCGAAGCCCAGGCGCACGTCCAACTGGCCGGCCTCGACCAAGGTGCGCAGCCGGGTTCCGATCTGGCCGCGCGCCGGCAGGCCGTCGTTGGCGCCGCCGCCGAACAGGCGGCGCAGGTCGGTGCCGCGCACCGCCCAGACGATACGTGTGCCCGGCGCCTGGCCGGCGAGTGTGGCCAGCGCCAGCAGGTTGCCGGCGGCCGAGTGGCCGGCACCGACGACCAGCACCGTGCGGCCGGCATACCGGCTGCGCGCCGCGCCCAGGATGTCGGGCATGCCGTAGGCGATGTGTCCGGCGTTCTCGGATTCGCCCAGCGCGGGCAGGCCGTGGATGCCGATCGGATTCGGCTGCGCCCAGGTACCCGTCGCGTCGATGACGGCGCGCGCGAGGTGCTCGTCGATACCGCCCGCGGTCGACACGCGCAGCAGGAAGGGCGCGGAATCGCGTCCGGCGGTCTTGGACTTGTCGAAGCCGACGCGTGTGACCGCATCGACACGCGCGCCGAAACGGATATGCGGCGCCAGTGCCGCGGTGCGTGCCAGCGGCGCCAGGTAATGCTGCACCACCTCGCCGGCGCTGGGCAGCACCTCGTCGTCCGGCGCGCTCCAGCCCTGCGCGTCGAGCAAGGCGCGTGCGGCAGGGTCGATGTTGAAGCGCCACGGCGAGAACAGGCGCACATGGCCGTAACCCTGCAGGTGCGGGGCGACATCGTCGCCGGCTTCGAACACCTGCACCGCCATGCCGCGCTGCACCAGATGGGCGGCGGCGGCCAGGCCGACCGGGCCGGCGCCGATCACCGCCACCGGTAGTGCGGCAGTGGTGTTGGCGTCAGGGGAATGCATCGTCTTCGTGCTCATGGTCATCTCCTTCGTGATTCGTCGATTTACGAACGGTTGGGGCAAAAAAATGCGTGGTGGTGGGGGTTGTTGAAAAAGGGTTCGCAGTGAACGGTCAGAGGCTGCCGACGAGTCGCTTGAGCTCGGCCAGCCGGTCCGGGTTGACGCAATAACAGGTGCGCTGGTCTTCCGGAGAGCCGCACACGAGGCCGGCCTCCTTCAGGATCTTCACGTGTTGCGACGTCGTCGATGGCGCCAGCGAGACGACGTCGGACAGGTCGCCGAAATAACAGGTCTTGTGGCGCGCCAGGTGCAGCAGCAGCTGTACCCGCGCCGGATGGGCCAGCGCCTTGAACAGGCCGGCCAGTTCGTCGGCGTCGATGGGCTTGGCGTCATCGGCATCGGCATCGGTCATGCAGGCAACGGCGGCGCAGGAGGTCTTGTTTGTCATGTGCTTCGTTATTCGTCGAATTACGAATAATTCTAATGACGCCATTCGGGCGTGTCAATCGGGGGGGCGTCATGCACGGTCCCGGCAGCGCCGCGCCGGGTGCCGGGACCGCGGGAACGGGCCGGACGTCGTCATGGCTGCGCGGCCGTTCGTGTGCCTGCCTCGTCGCCCAGGCAGGGCAAGCCGGGCCGGGCTTCGTTCAGCAGGACCTCGCGGATGTAGTCCGGGGAATAGTGATGCTCGGCGGTCGCCAGATCCGGCTCGGAGGCGATCAGCTGCGCGAAATTGCAGGCGATGATCTGCATCGAATGCCCGCCGAAACTGGAGCGGCCCTCGAGCTGCAGGCCGATGTCGTGCCGTCCGTACCGGGCCTGCGTGACCGAGGTCGAGACGAAGCGGATCTTCTCGAGGATCTCGCCGCCGTGGTACAGGCGGTGGATGATGGGATAGGCGTTACGCACCTGCCCGTGCAGCCGCAGCTGCGACCAGTTCGAGACCGGCGAGGTATTGAAGGTGAACACTTCCTTGACGCTCCTGGACAGGTAACCCGCCTGCTGCGCAAGACCACCGCCGAGCGAGTGGCCGGTGATGTAGATCCGGGCTCCGTCGCCCCGGTCCTCGAGCACGGACTCCAGCGCGGCCAACAGCGGCAACATGTGTGCGCGGGCCACGGCGTATTGCGCGGGTTCGAAGCCCAGGAAGGCGGCCAGGTTGGACCCCCAGTCCTTGAAGGTCTGGCCCGAGCGGTTCTCGGTGCCGCGAAATGCGATCACCGCCTGCGCGAGCCGGCCGGCGGCATTGCGGTAGACATAGGTCTCGTAATAGAGCCCGGACACATCGTCGAGGCATGGCGCGACGTCTGGTGGCGCGGATACGGGCGCCCAGCGTTCCCAGCCGCCCTCGCCATCACGGCCGTGCGGCATGCCGTAACGTGTGACGTCCCGGCCGTGCGCCGGCGCGGCCAGGTAGGCGCAGCCATTGCCATCGCGGGTGTCTTCGGCCAGGTCGCGCCGGTAGACCGCCTCGGCGAACAGTGCCATCAGCCCAAAGCGCCGGGCCATGTCGACCAGGAAACGGTCGGACTGCGGGCTCAGCGTTTCGGTGTCGTTGCGGGCGTCGTGCGAGGCGTCGTTCGCGGACAGCGTGACGAACACGCCGCATCCGGCCAGGGTCGTGGCCAGCAGCATGGACAGCAAGGTTGCGAGAAGGCGCGATGGTGATCGATGGTCGGGTTTCATGGGATGGGTTTCGGTTGTGCGAGGACGGCGGCGTGCCTGCCCGGGCAGCTGCGCAGGCTGCAATGCGACGCCGGAACCGCCAGCCGAAGGCGAGAGGCGCAGCGTGTCGACCGTGGCCGCTGGTGAGTCGTCGCTCCGCAAATTCTGCCTGAGCCGTCCCGGCCACCCCGCGCGTTACCATCCGGCAATACAAACAGGCGGCTGCATGGGGGGTGTCAACACCGTCGACCACCGGGCCGCCACGACGCACCGACATCCCGCTCGCCATGATCCGTGCCGCCCGTCCCGATGAATGGCCCGAACTCACCCGCCTGGCCCATGCAGCCAAGGCGTCCTGGGGATATGCGGCCGCCGACCTGGCGGCCTGGCGGGACGATCTGCGATTCAGCGCGGCATCGATCCGCGAGCAACCGACCTTCGTCGTCGACGATCGCGGCGCGGTGCGCGCCGTGCTCCAGTTGGACACACGTGCCCAGCCTTGGGAGATCGGCGCCTTGTGGGTCGATCCGGGCGCCATGCGGCAAGGCCATGGCCGTGCCCTGATGCGCCATGCCGCGGCGTACGCGCTCGGCCGAGGGCAGCACGTGGTGGCTATCGACGCCGACCCGAACGCTGCGGCGTTCTACCGTGCCCTGGGCGCGCATCCCGTCGGGGAAGTGCCCGCGCCGGTCGTCGGCGATCTGCTGCGGGTACGGCCGCAATTGATGCTGCCACTGGCCGCCGCGGCGGCCAACGGGCGCGAGCCGGAGTTGCAGATGTTGTCGCGTGCGCGGGTGTCGGAGCTGCAGGAGTTATACGACGCCTGTGTCGACTATTTCGTCCATGCGCAGGGGCAGGCGGCGCCGGCCGACGCGGCACTGGCCGAGTTCGATGACCGGCCCGACGGTGTGCCGGCCGAGGCCAAGGTCGTGTTCGGCAGCCTGCAGCCCGACGGCAGCTGCGCGGCGATGGTCGAAGGTCTGCGCGACTACCCGCAGGCCGGCGTCTGGTACCTGGGCCTGATGCTGGTGCGGCCGGCGCTGCGGTCGCAAGGCCTCGGCGCGGCACTGGTGCGCCGTTTCGAGCATCTTGCCCGCGCGGCGGGCGCCCGCGAGATCCGGTTGTGCGTGTTTGATACGGCGCCGCGTTCAAGGGCGTTCTGGGAGCGCAACGGTTATCGGGTGTTTCGGGCGGTTCCAGCCACGCAGTTCGGGGCGAAGCGGCACGCGCGCACCGAGCTGCACAAGATGCTGGACGGCAGCTGAAGGGGACGCGGAGCCCGTTGACGCGCGACCCGGCCGAGCCTCAGTCCCGTCCGAGCGCCTTGTGTGCCAGCGCCAGGAAGGTCGCGCGCTCCGTGTCGGTCAGTGGCGCCAGGATCTCGACCTGCAAGGCTTCGACCACCGGCCGGCTGGCGGCCAGCAGCTGTGTGCCTTCGGGTGTGAGATGCAACTGGCGCGCCCGGCGATCCTGCTCGTTGACCACGCGTTGCACCAGCCCTTTCTGCTCCAGGCGGTCGATCACGCCGCCGATCGTCGCGCGGTCGAAGCTGATGGTGGCGGCCAGTGTGGCCTGGTCGATACCGGGCTGCCCGGCAATGGTGTCGAGCGCCGCGAACTGCACCGAGGTCAGCTCGAGACCGGCGGCCTGGGTCTGCGCCAGGAAGACCTGTGTCGACTGTTGCTGAAGCCGCCGGATCAGGTGTCCGGCCATCTCGCTCATGTCCATGTGTGTGCTCCCGCGTCGCAGACTCGCCCGATGATACGGATGTCGTGTTCCTGCTTGACGCATGTAATAAGTATACATATCATATGCATGCATATAGATCCCGTAACCCGCTGCCACAAGGAGACACCATGCAATACCACGTCAACGGATTCCAACCCGGCGATCCCGATGTCCACGCGGCAGCGGCGGGCTGCCGCCAGCCGGGCGACCCGTTGCCGGATACCGTCGACGTGTTGATCGCCGGCACCGGCCCGGCCGGCCTGTGCCTGGCGGCACAACTCGCCCGGGAGCCGCAGATACGCACCATGGTGGTCGACCCCCGGCTCGCGCCAATGGAAAAGGGCCAGGCCGACGGCATCAGCGTGCGTTCGATGGAGATGTTCCAGGCCTTCGGCTTCGGCGAGAAGGTCATGCGCGAGTCGGTCTGGATCAACGAGACCACGTTCTGGGCGCCCGGCAAGACGGCGCCGCTGCACCGCGTCGCCCGCGTGCAGGACGTGCCCGACGGCATCTCCGAGATGCCCCATGTGCTGATCAACCAGGCGCGCGTGCATGACATGTTCCTGGGTGTCATGCGCAACGCGCCGACCCGGCTGGCACCCGACTATGGCTGGAAGGTGGTTGACCTGGTGGTCGACCCGCAGGCCGCGCAATATCCGGTCACCGTCACGCTCGAGAACACGGCGCCGGGGACCGAGGGCCAAACTACGAGCGTGCGCGCCAACTATGTCATCGGCTGCGACGGCGCCCGCTCCAACGTGCGCCGTGCCATCGGCGGGGCCTTGCACGGCGATGCTGCGCACCAGGCCTGGGGCGTGATCGACCTGCTGGCGGTCACCGACTTTCCCGACTGGCGCATGAAGTCGTTTGTGCGCTCGCAGGGCGACGGCATCCTGATGGTGTTGCCGCGCGAAGGCGGGCACCTGGTGCGGCTGTACGTCGAACTCGACAACCTGTCGGAGACCGAACGCGCCGCCGACCGCGGCATGGACGCCGACGACATCATCGCCAAGGCGCAGCGCATCTTCAGCCCGTTCACGCTGGACGTGAAGGAGGTCGTCTGGTGGTCGATCTACGAGATCGGGCACCGGCTGACCGACAAGTTCGATGACGTGCCCGAGGCCGAGGTGGCCACGCGCGCACCGCGCGTGATGCTCGCCGGCGACGCCTGCCACACCCATAGCCCCAAGGCCGGCCAAGGCATGAACGTGTCGATGGGCGACACCTTCAACCTGGGCTGGAAACTCATCTCGGTGCTGACCGGCCGCGCCGACCCGCAGTTGCTGCACAGTTATTCCGGCGAACGCCGCGCCGCGGCCAAGGGCCTGGTGGAGTTTGACCACAAATGGGCGCGCGTCGTCGGCGCGCGGGACGAAGCCGACAGCCCGGACGGCCTGCCCCGGGTGGCGCGCGCCTTCGTCGACAACCTGCCGTTCACCTGCGGCCTGACGATCCAGTACGAGCCGGGGGCCCTGACCGGCGCCGCCACCCACCAGATGCTGGCCACGGGTTTCGACATCGGCAAGCGTTTCCACTCCGCGCCCGTCGTGCGGCTGGCCGACGCCCGGCCGCTGCAACTGGGGCATGTGATCGACGCCGATGCGCGCTTCCGCCTGTTCGTGTTCGCGCCCGCGGACGACACCGGGCGCCCCGGCGGCGGCATCGCGGGCCTGTGCCACTGGCTCGAACACGATCCGGCGTCGCCGGTGCGCCGCCATACCGCGCCGGGTGAGGACCTCGACGCGGTGATCGATGTTCGCGCCGTGTTCCAGCAGCATTTCCGCACGCTCGACATCGCCGCCATGCCGTCGCTGCTGCGTCCACCGGTGGGTCGTTACGGCCTGTGCGATTACGAGAAGGTGTTCTGCGTCGAGAGCAAGCAGGGTGCGGACATCTTCGAGCTGCGACACATCGACCGGACCGCGGGCTGCATGGTTGTCGTGCGCCCGGACCAATACGTCGGTCATATCCTGCCGCTGTCGGCGCGCGAGGAACTGACGGGGTATTTCGCGGGCATTTTGCGCGTGCGGGGCTGAGCGGGACGCACCCCACGATCGACGCCCGTCTTCGTTGCCGGCGCGGCACGGGGCCGCGCCTGCGCCGCCCGCGATACCGGGACAAGACGACGAGGCCGCCCGGGCCTCGCTCAGCCACTCTCGGGCGGCTGGCCGATGGCCAGGCCGGACATCAGCCACTCCATGCTCGGGCGGGCCGCGGCGTACGGCGCGAGTGCAAAGCCCGGGAAGACGCCCGGTCGCTGCCGCGGCCCACCAGGATCACGATCTTCAGGCTTTGCGCGACGGTGCGCACGATCGGCCAAGTTTCGGCTGTCGACAGGGCGCACACCTGTTGACACAGGCCGCGGGCCATTCAATAATATCCATCAGGCGGCTACTAATAACCGCTAGGCGGACATTTCAATCGACATCGCCGCATCTCAACCCATTGAAGAGACCATGACCGAAACCACGTTTGAAACCGATTTCTGGAAGGACAACGCGTTGCGCAAGACCTGGGAGCAGATCGTCCCGGGTGAACCACGCAAGACCATTCCCTACACACTCACGCTGGAGGCCATCCAGAAATACTGCCGCGTCATCGGCGACATGCACCCGCTCTATTTCGACGAGGCCTATGCCAAGACCACGCCGTACAAGGGACTGATAGCGCCACCGGCCATCCACATCCTGCTGATGTTCTCGTGCACGCCGGTGGACGACTGGATGCGTAGCCCCGGCACCGTCAATGCGGGCCAGTCGTGGAGCTACAACATTCCCGCCCGCCCCGGCGACACGATCCGGCTGGAGGCGCGCGCACTGGACAAGTTCATCAAGAAGGACCGCCTGTTCGTGGTGCACGACAACGTCTTCTTCAACCAGCACAACCAGGTCATCTGCTCCGGACGGGGCTGGACCATTCGGCCCCAGTGACAAGGAAGCAGACCATGACTAACACCACCACCACCGAGATCACCGTCGGCCAGAAAATCACCGGCGAGGCGTTCAAGCCGACACGCGAGACGATCCGCGACTTCTGCGAGGCCTCGCTCGACTTCAATCCGCTGCACCTCGACGACAACTACATGAAAAACAGCTTCGGCAAGACGCAGTTCGGCGGAATCATCATGCACGGCATGAACAACTTCGGCGTGATCACCCGCATGCTGACCGACTGGGTGTACGCCCACGGCGGCACGCAGCGCCGACTCGAAACCCGCTGGAAGGCCCCGGTCAAGCCGGGCGACGTCATCACCCCCAGCGCCGTCGTCACCGCAAGCAAGCAGACCGAAGGCGGGCAGTGGTTCACGCTCGACGTGCTGGTGCACAACCAGCGCGGCGAAGTCGTCGCCGCAGGCGAGGCGATGGTCGAGATCCCGCTGGCGAGCTGACACCGCCATCCATTCCTATTCCAACCAGACACCCCCACAGGAGACAATCCATGCCGACGTTCCGACCCCTTGCCCAGCGACTGCTGGCTGCCACCGCTCCCGTGCTGTTCGCGCTGGCCGCCATTGCGCCCGGTGCACACGCCCAGACCTACCCGAGCCAGACTGTCAAGATCGTCGTGCCCTTCCCGGCCGGCGGCACTACCGACATCCTGGCGCGCCAGCTTGCCAACACCTTGCAGAAGCAATGGGGACAGACCGTCATCGTCGACAACAAGGGCGGCGCGAGTGGCACCATCTTCTCGGAGCAGCTCACGCACATGCCGGCCGATGGCTACACGCTGATGCTGACCGCCACCCACCATGTGATCAATCCGGGCCTGTACAAGAACCTGAAGTACAACACCCGTACCGACTTCACGCCACTGGCCATGGTGGCCGCGGTGCCCAATGTGCTGGTCGTGAACCCGAGCTTCGCGCCGAAGTCGGTCACCGAACTCATCGCTTATGCCAAGGCCAATCCGGGCAAGGTCAACTTCGGCTCCTCCGGCAATGGTGGCGCGAACCATCTGTCGGGTGAGTTGTTCAAGCTGCTGGCTGGCGTGGACATGGTGCACATTCCCTACAAGGGTGCCGCCCCTGCGCTGAACGACTTGCTGGGTGGCCAGATTCCGATGATGTTCGATTCGGTTCCCGGCGTGTTGCCGCATATCCAGGGCGGCAAGCTGCGTGCCCTGGGCGTGACCTCGCTCAAGCGTTCCCCCGCATTGCCCGATGTGCCCACGATCGACGAGGCCGGCGTCAAGGGTTTCGAGGCGACCGCCTGGTTCGGCCTGTATGCGCCGCCACGCATGGACCCTGCTGTGCGTGACAAGCTCGCCAGCGATGTGCTCAAGGCGCTGCAAAGCCCGCAGATCCGCACCGACTTCGCCGCCAAGGGCGCCGAGCCCGGCACCATGACGCAGGCAGAGTTTGCCGCCTTTGTCGACGCCGAACTCACCAAGTGGCTCAAGGTGATCGCCGACGCCAACGTCACCGTCAACTGAGCAGGAGCGCCGCTTGCCGAACGAAACCATGGCGCCCGCGACCGGCGCCTTGTCCCACCTGCGCGTCCTCGACCTGTCGCGCATCCTGGCCGGGCCCTGGTGCAGCCAGAACCTGGCCGACATGGGTGCCGACGTGATCAAGGTCGAACGCCCCGGCGCGGGCGACGACACCCGGGTCTGGGGGCCGCCATGGCTGAACCCGGCCGAGGGCGCCGAACGGGCCGACTCGACCTATTTCGCCGCCGCGAACCGGGGCAAGCGTTCGATCACCGTCGACATCGCCCGCCCGGATGGCCAGGCCTTGGTTCGCCAGCTGGCGGCCATCAGCGACGTGGTGATCGAGAACTACAAGATCGGCGACCTGCAGCGCTACGGGCTGGACTACGCAGCCCTGTCGGCCATCAACCCGCGCCTGGTGTATTGCTCCATCACCGGGTACGGCCAGGACGGGCCCAGCGCCCACAAGCCGGGTTACGACTTCGTGTTCCAGGCCATGGGCGGGCTGATGAGTATCACCGGCGAGCGCGACGATCTGCCCGGTGGCGGACCACAGAAGGCGGGCATCGCCATCGCCGATGTCATCACCGGCATGTACGCGACCATCGCCATCCTTTCGGCGCTACAGCACCGCACGGTGTCCGGCACCGGCCAATACATCGACATGGCCTTGCTCGACTGCATCGTGGCCCTGGGCGGCAACCAGGTGACCGGGCATTTCGCCAACGGCAAGGTGCCAGGCCGTTACGGCAATGCCCACGCCAGCCTGGTGCCCTACCAGGTCTTCGCCGTGGCCGACGGCGAGATTGTCGTTGCCGTTGGCAACGACACCCAGTGGCAACAGTATTGCGCCGCCATCGAGCGAGCGGACCTGGCGGCCGATCCGCGTTGGCACAAGGTCACCGGCCGTGTCACCGGTCGCCAGACCCTGGTGCCCGAACTCGCCCGCACCATGCTGACCCGGGGCCGCGACGAATGGTTGTCGCGGCTGGAAGCCGCCGGCGTGCCCTGCGGCCCGATCAACAACTACGAGCAGGTGTTCGAAGACGTGCAGGTCCGGCACCGCAAGCTGCGCGTCGACCTGACCCGACCGGACGGCAGCACGGTGGCCACCATCGCCAGCCCGCTGCGCTTGCAAGGTACGCCCCCGGTGTACGACCGCGCCCCGCCGGCGCTGGGCGACGCCACGGATGCCGTGTTGACCGACCTGCTCGGCATGGCGCGCGACCAGGTCGCGCGCCTGCGCAAGGACGGCATCGTCTAGGACCCCCATGACACATCAGACGAACGACGCCGGCATGTCCCCGCTGGCCTATTTCCGCCAGCAACTGCAACACGGCGTGCTGGCCTACCAGTACGACGCCGAATCCGACAAGGCCGTGTTCTATCCGCGGGTCATCGGCCCGGGCACCGGCAACGCGAACCTGGAGTGGCGCCACAGCAGCGGACGCGGTTGCGTGCATGCCGTCACCGTGCTGCAGCCGCGCGGCGAGCCGCCGTACAACGTGGTGCTGGTCGACATGGACGACGGTTTCCGGCTCATGAGCCGGGTGGAAGACATGCCGGCGGATGCGGTACATATCGGCCTGCGCGTGCAGATGCGCGTGCACACGCCCGTGGATGGCGCCGCGCCGTACCCCGTGTTCGTGGCGGAGGCAGCATGAGCCAGAGTACCTTGCAACGCGGCGCCTGCGCCATTGTCGGTGTGGCCGAATCCGACCTGGGCCTGGTGGCCGAGGGCATGACGCCGCTGGACCTGATGGGCCAGGCCATCCACCGCGCGCTCGACGACGCCGGCCTGGCGCTGCGCGACGTGGACGGCCTGTTTGCCACGACGTCGCAAAGCCGCATGCCCACGCTGGCGCTGGCGGAATACCTGGGCATACGCCCGCGTTATCACGACGGCACCAACATCGGCGGCTGCAGTTTCATGTCCATGGTCGCCCACGCGCAACTCGCGATCCAGGCCGGCTTGTGCGAAGTGGCGGTGATCGCCTATGGCAGCACCGCGCGCAGCCTGGGCCGTGCCAACGTGGCCGCGCCCGACCTCAATCCCTACGAGTCACCGTACCGGCCGCTGTACACCGCCAGCTCGTACGCGCTGGCGGCGTCTCGCCACATGCACGCATACGGCACGACGCGCGAGCAGCTGGCGGAGATCGCCGTGGCGGCACGGCAGTGGGCGCTGCGCAACCCCAAGGCCTGGGAGAAGGAGCCGCTCACGGTGCAGGACGTGATGCAGTCCCGCAACGTCAGCAGTCCCTTGACGGTGCGCGACTGCTGCCTGGTGACCGATGGCGGCGGCGCGCTGATCGTGACCTCGGCCGAGCGCGCGCGCACGCTCAAGGCCAAACCCGCCTACGTGCTGGGTGTCGGCGAGGACCTGGGCCACTACAACATCAGCAGCATGCCGGACCTCACCGTGACCGGCGCCGTGCGCTCCGGGGCCGCGGCGTATGCGATGGCCGGATTGCATGCGGCGGACATCGACGTCGTCCAGGTGTATGACGCCTTCACCATCACCACGCTGCTGTTCCTGGAAGACCTGGGCTTTTGCCCGAAAGGCGAGGGCGGCCGATTCGTCAGCGACGGCGGCATTGCGCCGGGGGGCCGGCTGCCGGTCAACACCAATGGCGGCGGCCTGTCGTATTGCCATCCGGGCATGTTCGGCGTGTTCGTGTTGATCGAAGCGGTGCGCCAGTTGCGCGGCGACCTGGGGGCGCGGCAGGTGCCGGGCTGCGAGACGGCCATGGCCCATGGAAACGGCGGAACCCTGTCGGCCCAGAGTACGGTCATCCTGGGCACGCAGGCCACGCTGTGAGCGGGCCGGGCTGCGGTCAGCGCGGGTCCTCGCGCCGGTGTTCGGCCTGCCGGCCGACTGCTGGCCGGCACGGGGCCCGGGGCTCGGGGCGGTGCGTAGCCGGAGTCGCCGCGGGAACACGCTAGAGTAGCGGAGGCCGGCGCCTGCCATCTGGTAAAAGTGAGTGGCCTGAAGTTTCCCGACCAGTCGAATACGAGACCATGACCCCTGAGAGTGAATCATTTGTACGCACCTTCGCGCGGGGCCTGAAGGTGATCGAGGCCATGGGCGCGGGCCCCGGGCCGATGACGCTGGGCGAGATCGCCGAGCAGGTCGACCTGCCTCGTACGGCGGTACGACGGTTCCTGATGACCTTGCTCGAGTTGTCGTTCGTTCGCAGCGACGGCAAGCACTATTGGCTGACCCCGCGTGTCCTGCGTCTCGGGCTGTCCTACCTTTCCTCGCTTCCCTACTGGCGCCAGGCCCAGTTCTCCCTGGAGGAGCTGTGTGCCAAGAAGAAGCAGTCGTGTGCGCTGTCCGTTCTCGATGACGAAGACATCGTCTACATCCAGCGTCAGCACACCAAGCGCATCCTGCCGATGAGTCCGTCGCTGGGCATTCGCCTTCCTGCGCACGCGGTGTCGATGGGCCGGGTGCTGCTGGCAGGCCTCGATGATGCGGCGCTCGAAGCGTATCTGCAAAAGGCCACGTTCAAGCAACTCACCAGCGCGACGATCGTCGATCGCGATATCCTGCGCGAGCGCATCAAGAAGGCACGGGAGCAGGGATACGCCTGGATCGACCGCGAACTGGACGACTCCATCTGCGGCCTGGCCGTGCCGGTGCGTGACAGGCACGGAGCGACGATCGCGGCCATCAACATCAGCCTTCCGTCTGGCGAGTTCGACGAAGCCAGCGCCGTCGACAACTTCCTCGTGGATCTTCGCCAGACAGCATCCCAGCTGCGGGCCGTTTCAGGTTGACGCGGCGGTTGGCTGCACACTCCAGGACGGACGATTGTTCAAGGTCTCGATGTCGAATCCTGCGAGTCGCTTGTAGTTGTCTTCCACCGTCTTGAGTTCGTCGCGCGCCTGCCCGTGCGCACGCGCGCGCGCCAGCGCGCTCACCCTGGCCATCACGTCGCCTGCCTGACGCCGGTTGGCCAACTGGACCTTGGCGACCGACTCGCGTCGCGCCGCGTCGTATGCCGCCAGGGCCACGACCGGGTCGGCCGCGTGGTGCGCCAGCTGGTAGGCCAGCACGCGTGCATCGATGATGGCCTGCGAAGCGCCATTGGAGCCGAACGGATACATCGCATGTGCGGCGTCGCCCAGCAAGGTGATACGACCGAAGCTCCACTGGCCCAGCGGGTCGATGTCGGCCATCGGATACTCGTAGACCGTCTTCGTGGACCGCACCAGCGCATGGAAGTCCAGCCAGTCGAAGCGCCACTCCTGCACATGCCTGGCGATGTCCTGCGCGTCCACTTCGTGGTTCCAGTTGCCCAGCGGCGTTCCGGCGTCGCCGGCGGTGGGCAAGGGCCGGACCATCAACCAGTTGATCGTCGACTCGTCGATCGGATAAGCCACGACGCGTTGCGCCTCGTCGCCGACGATGACCATCGATCGGCCGCTCAGGAACCGCATCGACGCGGCCGGCGTCGCGCCGCGGTACATCACCCAGCCGTTGGTTGCCAGCGGAACGGGGCTCCCGTACAGCGCCGTGCGGACCGCTGAACGGATGCCGTCGGAGCCGATCAGCAAGTTGGCTCGGTGCACGGTTCGTGTTTCCGATGCGAGGTCGGTCACGGTCAGCGATACGGCATCTTCGTCGGCCGTGCACGCCTCGACCCGCTGGCCGCTGGTGACCGCCGAGGAGCCCAGGCGCTCGCGCACCGCGGCCAGCAGCAGATGCTGCAGACGGCCGCGATGCACCGAATACTGGGGCCAGCGATATCCGGCCGTGGTGCCGCGTGCCTCCGCCCAGATCAGTTCGCCGCTGCGATCGTAGTAGCACAACTCGGCCGTCGGCAGGCCGATGGCCGCCAAGCCGTCGCCCAGGCCGAGCTCGACGAGTTCGCGCACCGCATGGGGCGGCAGATTGATGCCCACGCCAACCTGCTGGATCTCGCGGGCAGCCTCGAACAACTTGATATTGCTGAATCCGGCCGCGTGCAGGCTCAGCGCTGCGGTCAGGCCGCCGATACCGGCTCCGGCAATCGCGATCTTCATGCGCGACCGCCGCATCAGGGCTTGAGGAGCTTGGCGCGTTCGACCAGGGACCGCTCGGACTGGTAGAAGGCCTGCGCCCAGGTCGCGTAATCGCCAGGCCCCTTGTACCAGTAGGTCTGTCCCTGGGCCTGCAGCAGCTTGGCGTATTCCGGGCTGTCGATGGCTGCCTTGAACGCGGCGGCCAGTTTCGCGACCACTTCCGGCGGCATGCCCTTGGGCCCGACGAGGCCGTAGGGTGCCGGATAGACCAGGTCGTAACCCAGGCTGCTTGCAGTCGGCAGATCCGGCATCGACTTGGCCGGGGCGGCATCGAAGCTCATCAGCAGCCGAACGTCGCCCGACTTCACGAAAGGCAAAACGCTGCCGATGGCGTCGAGCGAGGCCACCGTATGCCCACCCATCAGATTGGTCGTGGCCTCGGCACTGCTCTTGAAGCCGACATGGGTGACGTCGATGCCGGCCATCGCGCCAAACGCCTCAGTCAGCAAGTGCATGGTGGTCCCGGCTCCGGCGGTCGCGATCGATACCTTGCCGGGGTTGGCCTTTGCATCGGCGACCAGTTCACCCACCGTGCGATACGGCGCGGTCGACTTGACCGCCAACACGAACGAATAACCGCCGAGCCCGCTGATCCAGGTGAAATCGCGCATCGGGTCCCAGTCCACCTTCTGCATGTGCGGCATGCGCAGCAGGCCGGAGGTGGCGGCGGCGATGGTGTAGCCGTCCGGCTTGTCCTGCCGGGCCATCGAAGCGGGGGCCAGCGTCGCGCCCGCACCGGGCTTGTTCTCCACGATGATGTTCTGGCCCAGTTCCCGGCCCGCCAACTCGGCAAGCTTGCGGAAGGTGATATCGGTGGGACCCCCGGCGCCGAACCCGACCAACAAGCGGATCGGCTTGCTGGGGTATGCGTCGGTTGCCATCGCCGTACCAGATAGTGCGATCAGACCGACCGCGAGGAATCGTTGAATCCGTTGGCCCAGCGATGATGCGCAAGCTGTTTTTCGCCCCATGTGTTATCTCCTTTGTTGAACAACAATATCCGCTTAGCGGACATTGTTAGCCGCTGTGCGATCTTCGATTGTTGCTCTTTACGACCGACTGTCAACCCCAGGCGGCGACAACACCCGCTCGGCAGCGTTTGCTGCGCCCCGATCCGTGTGTGCGGGGGTTGGGCGCGGCGCGGTGAGCCGGGCGGCCCCATCGCCGCCCCCCGTTATGCTTGCGGCGACGCGGCCCGTCCACGAAGCCGAGCCCGGCCGCATCGGAAAGCCCCTAGAAAGAAAGCCCTTCGCATGCCCATCCAATGGTTTCCCGGCCACATGCACGCGACGCGCAAGGCCATCGCCGAGCGCATGCCGGAGATCGACGTCGTGATCGAACTGCTGGACGCGCGCCTGCCCGGCTCCAGCGCCAACCCGTTGCTGGCGGAACTCACGCGCGGCAAACCCGCGCTCAAGGTCCTGAACAAGCAGGACCTCGCCGACCCGCAGCAGACGGCGGCTTGGCTGGCCCATTACCAGGCCCAGGCCGGCACCCGCGCGCTGGCGCTGGACGCCAGCGACACCGCGCCGGCCCGCCGCCTGATCGCGGCCTGCCGCGAACTGGCACCATTGCGCGGCGGCATGGTCAAGCCGATGCGGGTGCTGATCTGCGGCATTCCCAACGTGGGCAAGTCGACGCTGGTCAACACGCTGCGCGGCGGCAAGCGCGCGGCCAAGACCGGCGACGAGGCCGGCATCACTAAGGTCGAGCAGCGCATCGTGCTGGCGGACGATTTCTACCTGTACGACACGCCCGGCATGTTGTGGCCGCGTATCGCCATCGAAGCCAGCGGCTACCTGTTGGCCGCCAGCGGCGCCGTGGGGCACAACGCCTACGACGACGAGGAAGTCGCGTTGGCCTTGCTGGTGCAGATGCTGCGCCACCACGCGGATCGGCTACAGGCACGCTACAAGCTGGGCGACCTCGCCGGCCTGAACGACGAAGCCGTGCTGGCCGAGATCGGCCGCAAGCGCGCTCCGCTGCTGCCCGGCGGCCGGCCGCATATGCAGAAGGCCGCCGAGATCGCGATCCACGACTTTCGCAGCGGCGCCTGGGGGCCGGTTACGCTGGAGACGCTGGAAGAGTTCAAGCAGTGGGAGGCGCAGGCGAAGCTGCTGGATGCCGAGCGCGAGGCCAGGCGGGCGGCGCGCAGTCACAAGAAGAAAAAGCTGCCGCAACGCGGGCAGGGCGGCGATGACGGGGGCGGCGTGGGCTGACCCGCGTTGACAGGGGATACGAGCCGGCCCCGCCGCCGCGCAATGCGGCATCATCCGGGGTAACACGCCCACCCCGGAGTTCTCCCATGCAGCCCGCCCCGATCCGCTCGATCCTGATCGCCAACCGTTCCGAAATCGCGATCCGCGTCATGCGCGCGGCCAACGAGATGCGTATCCGCACCGTGGCCATCTACTCGCAACAGGACCGGCAATCGTTGCACCGCTTCAAGGCCGACGAGAGTTACCTCGTCGGCGAAGGCAAGAAGCCGCTGGCGGCCTACCTGGACGGCGAGGACATCCTGCGCATCGCGCGTGATGCCGGTGTCGACGCCATCCACCCGGGTTACGGCTTCCTGTCCGAGAACCCCGACTTCGCCGACGCCGTGGTGGCCGCCGGCCTGCGCTGGATCGGCCCGCGCGCCGAGGTGATGCGCACGCTGGGCAACAAGGTCGCGGCGCGCCACGCGGCGGTGGCGGCCGGCGTGCCGGTGATGCCGGCCACTCCGCCGCTGCCGCTGGACCTGGACGAATGCCGCCGCCTGGCCGAAGGCATCGGATTTCCGGTGATGCTCAAGGCCAGCTGGGGTGGTGGCGGGCGCGGCATGCGAGTCATCGAATCCGCAGACGAACTGCCGGGCGCGCTGGAAGCCTCGCGGCGCGAGGCGCTGGCGGCGTTCGGCAACGACGAGGTCTATTTCGAAAAACTGATCCGCCGCGCGCGCCATGTCGAGGTGCAGATCCTGGGTGACCAACACGGCAACATCGTGCACCTGCACGAGCGCGACTGCACGGTGCAGCGGCGCAACCAGAAGGTGGTCGAGCGCGCGCCCGCGCCCTACCTGGACGCCGCCGGCCGCGCCCGGCTGTGCGACAGCGCGCTGGCGCTGATGCGCTCGGTGAACTACACCCACGCCGGCACGGTCGAGTTCCTGATGGACGCCGACGACGGGCAGTGTTATTTCATCGAGGTCAATCCGCGCATCCAGGTCGAACACACGGTGACCGAACTGGTGACCGGCGTGGACATCGTGCGCGCGCAGATCCGCATCAGCGAAGGCGGCCACATCGGAGTCAACCAGGAAACGAACGACGGTCGCCATCCCACCGGCGTGCCGCTGCAGGCCGACATGCCGCTGCGCGGGCACGCGCTGCAATGCCGCGTGACCACCGAAGACCCGGAGAACGGCTTCCTGCCCGACTATGGCCGGCTCACCGCCTACCGCAGCGCGGCCGGTTTCGGCATCCGGCTCGACGGCGGCACCGCCTACACCGGCGCCGTGATCACGCCGTATTACGACTCGCTCTTGGTCAAGGTCACGGCGTGGGCGCCGACGGCGATCGAGACCAGCCAGCGCATGGACCGTGCGTTGCGCGAGTTCCGCATCCGCGGCGTGGCCACCAACCTGCAGTTCCTCGAGAACGTCATCAACCACCCGGACTTCGCCGCCGGCGAGGTCACCACGCGTTTCATCGAGGACACGCCCGAACTGCTGGAGTTCACCGTGCGTCGCGACCGCGCGACCAAGCTGCTGCGTTTCCTGGCCGAGACCGCGGTACACGGCAACCCCGAGGTGGCCGGGCGCACGCTGCCGGCACTGCCGCTGCCCAAGCCGGTGCTGCCCAGGGTCGACCACTCCAGCCCGGTTCCCGACGGCACACGCCAGCGGCTGCAGGCGCTGGGCGCCAAGGGCTTCGCGCAGTGGATGCTCGAACACAAGCCCGCGCTGGTCACCGACACCACGCTGCGCGACAGCCACCAGTCGCTGCTGGCCACCCGCATGCGCACCGCCGACATGTTGCCCATCGTGCCCTACGTGGCGCGCGAACTGCCGCAGCTGTTCTCGCTGGAATGCTGGGGCGGCGCGACCTTCGACGTGGCGCTGCGTTTCCTCAAGGAAGACCCCTGGGCGCGGCTGGCGCAGATCCGCGAACGCGCGCCCAACATCCTGCTGCAGATGCTGCTGCGCGGCTCCAACGCCGTGGGCTACACCAACTACGCCGACAACGTGGTGCGCCACTTCGTGCAGCAGGCCGCTGGCGGCGGCATCGACCTGTTCCGCGTGTTCGATTCGCTGAACTGGGTGCGCAACATGCGCGTGGCCATCGATGCCGTGGTCGAGACCGGCGCCTTGTGCGAAGGCGCGATCTGCTACAGCGGCGACCTGTTCGACACCTCGCGGCCCAAATACGACCTGGCCTATTACGTCGGCCTTGCGCGCGAACTGAAGCAGGCCGGCGTGCACATCATCGGCATCAAGGACATGGCCGGCATCTGCCGCCCGCGTGCCGTGGCGGCGCTGGTCAAGGCCATCAAGGACGAGACCGGGCTGCCGGTGCATTTCCACACCCACGACACCAGCGGCGCCGCGGCGGCGTCGGTGCTGGCGGCGATCGAGGCAGGCTGCGACGCGGTCGACGGCGCCATCGACTCGATGAGCGGCCTGACCTCGCAACCCAACCTGTCGGCCATCGCTGCGGCGCTGGCCGGCACCGAACGCGATCCGGGGCTGTCGCAGGACGCGTTGCATGCCACCGCGATGTACTGGGAGGGCGTGCGTCGTTTCTATGCGCCATTCGAGGCCGACATCCGCAGCGGCACCGCCGACGTCTACCGTCACGAGATGCCTGGCGGGCAATACACCAACCTGCGCGAGCAGGCGCGCTCCATGGGGCTGGCGCACCGCTGGACCGAGGTCTCGCAGGCCTATGCCGACGTCAACCATCTGTTCGGCGACATCGTCAAGGTCACGCCCACATCGAAGGTGGTCGGCGACATGGCGCTGATGCTGGTGTCCAGCGACATGAAGACGGCCGACGTGCTGGACCCGGCGCGCGAGGTCGCGTTCCCAGCCTCGGTGGTGTCCTTGTTCAAGGGCGAGCTGGGTTTCCCGCCGGACGGTTTTCCGGCCGCGGTCAGCCGCAAGGTACTCAAGCTCGGTGACAGCGAATCGCCGCCGGAGCCCTACCGCCCGGGCGACCGCCTGCCCGACGTCGACCTGGCGGCCGCGCGCACCGAGGCCGAAGCAGAGTGCGGTTTGCCGCTGGACGAAGCCCAGCTGGCGTCGTACCTGATGTACCCCAAGGTGATGCGCGACTACTGCGCCCATGTGCAGGCGCACGGCGATACCTCGGTGCTGCCCACGCCGGTATTTTTCTACGGCCCGCAGTTGCAGCAGGAGCTGGCGGTCGAGATCGACCCCGGCAAGACGCTGCTGGTGGCGCTGCAGGCCATCGCGCCCGACGGCGAGACGGCGCACAAGGTGCAGTTCGAGCTCAACGGCCAGTCGCGCACGGTGCGCGTGGCCGCGGCCAACGCCGGCGCGGCCGAAGGCGCCCGGCCGCTGGCCGAGCCCGGCAACCCGTGGCACGTGGCCGCACCGATGCCGGGCGCCATCGTCAACGTCGCGGTGGCCGCGGGCCAGCGCGTGAAGGCCGGCGACACGCTGTTGTCGCTGGAGGCGATGAAGATGGAAACCCACGTGGCCGCCGACCGCGACGCCGAGGTCGAGGCCGTACACGTCGCGGCTGGCGATCGGGTGCAGGCGAAGGAACTGCTGGTGGTGTTGCGTGCGGCGCAGGCTGGGGCTGCGGGTTGAGCTGCGCCGTCTGCGGTCTTGCGCCGTCTTCCGTTGCCGGAAGATGGGCATGTGACGCTGCTAGCCTCCGGGCCTAATACTAGTCCCGGTATCCCGGCAACTCCCGATCCAGCACCCGCATCATCGCCTCGAAGAACAGGCGCTCGCGCTCGTCGCGCGAATGGCTGTCGTGCGGATTGATCGCCTGCACCCGCTCCACCACGTCGCTGCCCAGCACCGCCAGTGGCCCGCCGCTGCCGCTGGCCGCCGCCATCGCGATCAGTTGCATGCGACACACCCGCTCCAGGCGATACAGCCGGCGGTAGGCCTGTGCCACGGTGTCGCCGACGACCAGTGCGCCGTGGTTCTTCATCAGGACGATGTGCTTGTTGTCCAGCAACAGGGCCAGGCGTTCCCCTTCCTCGAGCGTGTCGGCCAGGCCGGAATAGTTGTCGTCATAGGCCACATGCCCGTCGAAGAATGCCGCCGTCTGCGACAGCGGGAGCAGCCGGTTGTCCTGCAGCATGTTCAGCGACGTGGCCCAGGTCTGGTGGGTGTGCATCACCACGGCGGCGCCGCTGATACGGTGGATCGGCGCATGGATGCATTGGGCCGACAGCTCGACCGGGCCCGACCCCGACAAGGTGTCGCCGGCTTCGTTGAAAACCATCATGTCGCTGGCCCTGGCCTCGGACCAATGCCGTCCGAAAGGAAGGATCAGGTACTGGTCCAGCGCTCCCGGCACGGCGACGGTGAAATGGTTGTCGATGCCTTCGTCGAGTTCATGCAGGGCCGCCAGGCGATGGGCGGCGGCCAGGTGCACCTTGGCCTGGTCGAGCGCGGTGTCGTGCGCCAACAAACGGCTTCCCGCGTCGTGCGGCGCCTTCGGATATGCCGCATGGTCGGATGAAGCTGTCGGGGGTGTTGTCATGGTCTGTCGGTCTTTCCGTGGCGGACGCGGCGCTACCGCTGCAATCGGCGCATGGTCGACGTCCTTGGGCTGTCCGGCCCCAGAGTACACCACAACGGCAATGCGGGACTCCGGCGTCGGCCGGCACGATGCGGTGCGGTGCGGTGCGGTGCAATTCTCAGGCCGTATGGGCACCGCGGCCTCGCGGCGCTGTCGCGCCGAATGTTCTGGTTGGCCGAGCCGGCCCTGTCCTACACGCCGGCGTCGCGCCGTCGTGCAGGCGGCAAGACCGTGTCGTCCTACGATGGGCTTGTCCGTATTCAGGGAGGAACATCATCATGCACACCATCATCTACGTCGTGGGTCTCATCGTCGTGGTCGGATTCCTGCTGAGCTTCTTCGGCTTGGGCTGAAGCCGCGCAGCGGCCGCCGGCGAAGGCCGGTTGCCGGGCTCCGGGGAATCTGCGTCGGCGGGGCGTGGGAGATGCGAGACTTGACTGCATGTCGCAGACCCAAGGACTTGGCTCTCGCCCTGCCGTGCAAACCGTATTCGTCGCCGGTGCGACCGGGTATCTGGGCCGGTTCCTGTGTGCCGAATACCGCAGCCGTGGCTGGCAGGTGCGTGCCCTGGTGCGCGACGCCGTGCGTGCGCAAGGCCTGGACGCCGACGACCTGGTCGAGGCCCAGGCCACCCGGCCGCACACGTTGGCGGGCCGCATGCACGGTGTCGACCTGGTCGTGTCGGCGCTGGGCATCACCCGGCAGGCCGACGGGCTGGACTACCGGGACGTCGACTACCAGGCCAATCTGAATCTGTTGGCCGAGGCGCGTCGCGCCGGTGTGCCGCGGTTCGCCTATGTGCACGTGCTCAACGCGAACCGGATGGAAGTGGTGCCGCTGGTTGCCGCGAAGGCGGCTTTCGTGCGCGCGCTGCAGCAGGCCGCTCCCGACATCGCCTCGACCGTGATCGCGCCGTCGGGCTACTTCTCGGACATGGCGGACTTCCTGGCCATGGCCCGGTCGGGCCGGGCCTGGCTGTTCGGGGCCGGCGACAAACGGATCAACCCCATCCACGGCGCCGACCTCGCCGAGGCCGTGGCCGACGCGGTGGCCGAGGAACGTGCGTGGCTCGATGTCGGCGGCCCGGACACGTTCCGCCACTCCGAACTGGCGCAGCTGGCCTTCGATGCCATCGGCAAACCCGTGCGCATCACGCGGCTGCCGGACTGGCTGCGCCGAGCGGCGCTGTTGGTGTTGCCACGCGTGACCCCGCGCCGTATTCACGGACCTGCGCAGTTTTTTCTGACGGCGTTCGGGCTGGACATGGTCGGCGAGTCCCATGGGAGCCGGCGGCTCGAGGCGCATTTCGCGGAGATTGCCGGATCAGGGCAGGGGTGAGCGCGGCGGGACGCAGGCGACCGCCTGGTCAGTCGGGATGCGGTGACCAGGGTATCGCGAGGTGGAAGCCGTTGCACGATTCGGCCGATGGCTAGGTCTTGACTCCGACGCCCACTTCGAAGTCGATCAGGTCGACCGATACGATGTCGTCCGGCTTGCCGCTGCACCAGTGCAGGTACAGGGTCATGTCCGTCGAGATGCCGCCGTGCAGCGCGCCGGGCGCGTTGAACATGAAGCTGCCTTCCGGCGCCACGACGCGACCGCGCGTGTCGTAGTAGGCGCCTTTCATGATGTAGACCTCTTCGCCGAGTTCGGGCGCGCGGCCCATGATCTTCCAGGCCTTGCCCGGTGGGGCGACGAAGCGGGCGATGACCGTCAGGCCGTGCGCGTCGCGGCGCAATACGCGGCGGAAGCGGCCATATTCGCGACCGTCCTGCCAGGTGATGTTGTAGTCCGCCGGCTCCCAGGCGGCGTCGTCCGGATGGATCTGGAAGGAGCGGGTGAGGTCGGGTCGATGCATGGTCGATGGGCCTTTCGGGTTGAAATGGGCCGGCGGAGCCGGACTAGAGCTGGGTCGGTGGCAGGTCAACGACCAGGCCGTCGAACTGCCGGTCCGCGACAAGCTGGCAGGCCAGTCGGCTGCCGGGGCGACGCTCAGCGGCCGTGAAGGCAAGCAGCTGCGACTCCATGTCGCTGACGGGCGGCAGCCTCGCCATCGACCCGGCGTCAAGATAGACGTGGCAGGTGGCGCAACAACACGCACCGCCGCATTCGCCCAGGATCGCGTCGACCTGGTTGTCGATCGCCGCACGCATCAGCGTCTCGCCCTCGGGCACGTCGACGTTCTTGCGTGTGCCGTCCGTGGTGACGAATGTGATTCTGGGCATGGGGGGGCGTGGTGTGTCGTCTGCGGGATCGCGCCGATTCTGCTACGTGCCATGCTAGGATTCCAGCGCCACTTTTTGACGAACCCATAAGGTCAGCTGATGCATATCAGTCTTCGGCAGCTGCGCGCCTTCATGGCCGCGGCCGAGGCGGGCAGCTTTACGCGTGCCGCGCATCGCCTGCACCTGAGCCAGTCCGCCGTCAGCATGGTGATCCGCCAACTGGAGTCCGAGGTGGGCCTTGCGCTGTTCAATCGTGAGGCCAAACGCATCACGCTGACCGTCATGGGACAACAACTGATGCCCATCGCCCGGCGCATGCTCGACGACCTCGAGCGTATTGCAGTCAGCGTGTCGGACGTGCGGCAGATGCAGCGCGGATCGCTCCGGTTCAGTGCGCCGAGCCTGCTCGCGTGTACGCTCGTTCCTCCGGCGCTCGCGGCGTTTTCTGCGCGGCATCCGCAGATCTCCGTGCAGGTCATGGACACCTCGCTGGAGGACGTTCCGGCGGCCGTCGAACGGGGTGTGGTGGAGTTCGGCATCGGCCCGGACCGTCCGACCGGCCCCGGCGTGGACCGCAGTTTCTTTCGCAGCATCGCCATTGCGTTCGTCTGTTCATCGACGCACTGGGCTGCGCGCAAGCGATCCATCACCTGGAGCGATGTCCGGGACGATCCGTGGATCTACTACCCCAGTACGTTCGAGCAGGACATTCGCGAAGCCTTGTGGCAACACGGGCGCGCGCAGCGCCAGGAAGATGCCACCGTCGTCGAACACCTGCCGACGGCGCTCGCTCTCGTGGGGCACGGCCTGGGCGTCACCACCGCGCCCGACTACGCCCGTGCGTTACGACGCGACCTGCGGCTGCGATTCATCCCGCTGGTCGAGCCGTCGATCGAGCGCGCGTTTTATGTGTACAAGCGCAACGGGCATCCGCTGTCGCCGGCGGCGCGGGCGTTTCTTCAGGCGTTCGCGCGGTGACAGGTTTCGTCGCCTCGGAGCAAGACGGAGCCCGGGCCTTCGGCACGTCTGCAGGCGAAAGAGGGGGCTGCATCCCCGACGGCGTTTCGACGGCCGGTCAGGCGCAGGTCACCCGGTCGCGGCCGTTTTGCTTGCTTTGGTAGAGCGCGGAATCGGCGCGCGCGACCAGCGTGTCGGGCCGGTCGCCGTGGCTGATCGTGGCCACGCCTGCGGAGACTGTGAACGTCAGCACCACCTCTTGCGTCTTGCGGTGGCGCACTTTCAATGCCTTGACCCGCTGGCGGATGTTCTCGGCGACATCCTTGGCGACGTGAATCGGCGTGTCGGGCAGCAGCACGGCGAACTCCTCGCCGCCATAACGCGCCAAAGAGGTGCCGCTCTGGCCTGCGACGCAGGCACGCATGACCTCGCCCATGGCCTGGATGACCCGATCCCCCATGACATGGCCGTGGGTGTCGTTGACCCGCTTGAAATGGTCGATGTCCAGCATGACCAGGCAATGCGAGTCGTCGACCCCGCGCGCACCATCGAGCATGGCCTGCAAGCTCAGGTCGAACCCCCTGCGGTTGAGCACCCGCGTCAGCGGACACAACAAGGCCTCCTGGCGCACGCGGCCCAGTTCGACCTGCAGCGCGGCGATTTCCGTGCGGCTTTGCGCCACCTGGCGTTCCAGTGCCTGTGCCGACTGGCGCATTTCCGACGCGTTCTCGCGGGCCTCGTCGATATGCGGAGACAGGTCGCCCGTGTCGGGTGACTCCAGGGCCAGCGCCAGCCGTGACAACTGCTCCCCGAATCGGCCGGCGTCATTGCCGGTCCGTGTGGCGGAATCCACCATGCCGGCCATGGCCTTGTGGAAGTTCTCGGCGACCCGGTTCATGACCTGGTGTTCCGGCGGCGCGATGTGCGCGTCGAACAGTTTCCGGACGGCGTCGTTGCCCAATCGTCCGTGGCGGGTGACCGCGTCGTTCAAGGCGTCCGACAGCCCGGGGTTGATGCCGGCCACGTGTTCGTACCACACGGCAAACGTGACCGGATTGAATGACGCGTCGTGCGGGGCCATCAGGCCGATCACGGCGCGCAGGATTTCCGCGCTTTTTTCCTTGGACTCGGAATAGTTCATCCATCACCTTTCGTAGTCCTGGCGGTTCGGACTCGGACGGCGAGATGATAGCGGCAGCCGGTGACCCCGAGCCGCAGGCCGCCGCGCTCCATCTGCGCCAAGGCGTTCAGCGCTGCCGTATCGCGGCCAGCGCCTCGAGCATGTAGAGCGTGGCGGGCTCCGGCGGGCCGGCCCGATAGGCGAGGCCCAATGCACGCCACAGCCGTGGCGTCAACGGCGAGGCCACGATGCGTGCATCCAGCGCGGCCGCGCCGGCCTCGCGCGGCAGCAGCGCGGCACCGTAGCCGGCTGCCACCAGGCTCTTGATGGCGTCGTTGTAGTTCAGTTCGATGCGCGGTTGCGGCTGTTCGCCGGCGGCGGCGAACCATTCCGTCGTCAGGCGGTGCAGCCGCGTGCTGGCGTCGTTGAGGATCAGCGGACGGGCCGCGAGGCAGGCCGGCGTGATCGTGCGTGGCATGGCCCATGCGCGCGGCATGAACGCCATCACCGGGTCGCGGCGCCAGGGCACGATCTGCAAGCCCTTGACGGCCGCCTGCGGCAACGCCACCAGGCCGATGTCGAGGGTGCCTTCCCGCACGCGTGACAGGGCCTCATGGGAGGTGAGTACCGCCACCTGGACGTCGATGCCGGGATGCTCGCGCGCCATGGTTTCGAGTGCCGGCGGCAGCAGCCAGGCCAGTGCACCGGTGGACGCCCCCAGCCGCACACGACCGGCACTGCCCTCGACCTGGCGAGCCACGGCTTCGAGCGTCGCATCCACATCCACCAGCAGACGGCGGGCGCGCTCCACAAGCGTCTGGCCCACGCCGGTGGGCGCCACGCGCTGGCGCTGGCGCAGCAGCAAGGTCGCACCCAGGCGCGACTCCAGCTCGGCGACATGCAGGCTGATGGTCGGCGCCGCCAGGTGCAAGGCGCGTGCCGCGGCTGCAAACGAACCGAGCTCGGCGATGGTCACCAGCGTGCGCAGCTGGTCGAGGTTCAGTTCTCTCATATTTGTTCAGAATGGATGAACGCCATGTTCATGACATTCAACTTTACCAATCTTGCGGCAGGCCGCAAGCTTCGTGCTTCACTACCGGAGCATTCCAATGAACACGCGTGTTTTCATCGACGGCGACCAGGGCACGACCGGCCTGAAGATCCGGGAGCGACTGTCCGGACGACCGGGCATCGACCTCGTCACCCTGCCGGACGGCTTGCGCAAGAATGCCGCCGCGCGTGCGCAGGCCGGCAACGACTGCGACGTGGTGGTGTTGTGCCTGCCGGACGAGGCCGCGCGCCAGGCGGTGGCCGGTATCCGCAATCCGCGCGTGCGAGTCATCGATGCCTCGTCGGCGCACCGTACCCATGCAGACTGGGTCTACGGATTTCCCGAGATGGCGGCGGGGCAGGGCGATCGTATTGCCCAGGCGATGCAGGTCAGCAATCCGGGGTGTTACCCGACCGGCGCCATCGCACTGCTGCGCCCGCTCGTCGAGGCCGGCTGCCTGCGCAGCGACGCGCCGCTGAGCATCCATGCCGTGTCCGGCTACTCCGGGCGCGGGCGTGAGGGTATTGCGGCGCACGAAGGTCCGGGTACTGCTGCAACCGCGTTGCCGTTCCAGATCTATGGCCTGGACCTGCAGCACAAGCACGTGCCCGAAATCCGGCAACATGCCGGGCTGCGGGGCCGGCCGTTCTTCGTGCCGTCGTACGGCGGCTTCCGGCAGGGCATTGCGCTGACCATTGCGCTGCACGCTGCCATGTTGCATCGGCCGATGACGGCCCAGGCATTGCGCGATGTGCTCGCGCGCAACTACCGTGATCAGGGCCATGTGCAGGTGCTCGATGCCGCGCAGACCGGCGCCTTGACGCGACTCGATCCCCAGGCGCTCAACGGCAGCAACGACCTGCAACTGGCCGTCTTCGGCAGCGACACGCATGGGCAGATCCTGCTGAGCGCCGTCTTCGACAACCTCGGCAAGGGCGCCTCGGGCGCCGCCGTGCAGAACCTGGAGCTGATGCTCGGCCTGGCACCTCGTACGCACGCGCCGGACGTTTCGCACCCCGTGGAGTACGCAGCATGACGATCGACACACCCGCCATGGCCGCCTTGGTCGACCCGGATACCGGCGTTCGGCCGCAAGCCAGCACAACGCTGCCATCCCACGCCGCGTTGATGGACATCACCGCGCGCCCCGAGCAGGTCTTTGTGCGCGGCGAGGGCAGCTGGTTGTGGGACGACCGCGGCCGGCGGTATCTCGACTTCGTGCAGGGCTGGGCGGTGAACACGCTGGGCCACGCGCCGGCCTGCATCCGGGACGCCTTGGCGCAGCAGTCGGGCCTGCTGCTCACGCCGAGCCCGGCCTATTACAACGCGCCCGCGATCGCCCTGGCCGATATGTTGTGCCGGCACAGCGTGTTCGACCAGGTGTTCTTCACCAACAGCGGCGCCGAAGCCAACGAAGGCGCCATCAAGCTGGCGCGCAAATGGGGGCAGTTGCACAAGGGTGGAGCCCACGAAATCATCACCTTCGGCAATGCGTTCCACGGCCGCAGCTTGGCGACCATGTCCGCCTCCGGCAAGCCGGGATGGGACCACATGTTCGCGCCCCAGGTGTCGGGTTTTCCCAAGGCCCGGCTGAACGACCTCGCTTCGGTGCAGGCCTTGATCGGCGCGAACTCAGTGGCCATCATGCTCGAGCCGGTGCAGGGCGAGAGCGGCGTGCATGCAGCGACGCCGGCCTTTTTGCAAGGCCTGCGCGAGCTGTGTGACGCGCATGGGTTGCTGCTGATCTTCGACGAGGTGCAGACCGGCATCGGCCGCCTGGGCCGCTTGTTCGCTTACCAGCATTTTGGTGTTGCACCCGACATCATGACGCTGGCCAAGGGCCTGGGCGGTGGTGTGCCCATCGGCGCGCTGCTGGCCCGGCAGTCGGCCTGCGTGTTCGCCCATGGCGACCAGGGCGGCACCTTCAACGGCAATCCGCTGATGTGTGCCGTCGGCCTGGCGGTGATGCAGACGGTATTGGCCGAGGGTTTCCTGGACCAGGTGCGCGCCACCGGTGACTATCTGGGCAAGCGGCTGGAAGCGTTGTCCGCGCAATACGGCCTGGGCGAAGTACGCGGCGTCGGGCTGCTGCGCGCGCTGGAGCTCGGCCAGCCGATGGCCGCTGCCGTGGTGGCGCATGCGCGCGAGGACCTGGTGCTGGGCGCGGCCGGTGACAACACGGGTTTGCTGCTCAACGCGCCGAGGCCGTCGGTGCTGCGTTTCATGCCGGCGCTGAATGTGACGACGGCGGAGGTCGATGGGATGATGGATGGGTTGGCGGCGAGCCTGGATGCGGTTGGCGTGAGCAAGGTGTGAACGTGGGCGGAGCGCGGGTCTGGCTGACGTACTTTGCGACGCTGCAGGTCCAAAGAACGACCCATGATCAACACGGACGTGTCGACCTGTCGGGTAGTCGTTCGTCGTAGCATGGTCGGGCAGCAACCTGCCCACCTTCGGAGACCAGACCATGCGATTCATCATCACGGCGCAGCCTAGCGCCGACAACAAGACGGCCGAACAGCAACCGGGTTTCGACGCGGAACTCTTCAAGGCCTACATGCGCTTCAACGAGGAGATGCATCTGGCCGGAATTCTCGTGGCATCCGAGGGGCTCAACCCTGCGGCGCCGGGCGCCCGCATCACTGTCGCCAATGGCAAACGTGTTGTCGTCGATGGCCCCTTCGCCGAATCCAAGGAACTGGTCGGCGGCTTTTACCTGATCGAGGTGGGGTCGCTGGAAGAGGCAATCGGATGGGCCCTGCGCGCTCCGTCCGGATTCGGGGCGGATGACATTCTGGAGGTTCGGCAACTGACGGGCGCGGGCGACCTGCCGCCTGAGATCGTGCGGCTGATCGCCGAAGCCGCTCCGACGTGGAGTGCGGCGGCGTGGTTCTCTGGTAATGCCTGATTGACCCTGGAATCTGGCACTCATTGGCACCACGGGCCGCCGGCCTCGCCGTTCACATGGGTTCGATGCCCGCAGCCTTGATCAGCTTGCCCCAGCGGGCCGTGTCCTTCTCGACCAGTTGCCGCAGCGATTCCGGGGTGCCCGGAAATGGCAACGCATACATCCGGGCCAGTGACTCCTGCATACCGGGGCTGCCGACGATACTGTTCACCAGTTCGGCCAGTCGATTGACGATGGGTTGTGGCGTGCGCGCCGGCGCGAACAACGCCAACCAGGCCGTGAATTCGTAGCCCGGCACGCCGGCCTCGGCGATGGTCGGAAGGTCAGGCACGGCGGGGACGCGCTGTGCCGACGTCACTCCGAGCGCCTTGACCCTGCCGGCTTGTGATTGCGCCACGCCCAACCCCGCATCGGTGACCAGAAAATGCAGCTGCCCGCTCACCAGGTCGGTGATGGCCTGTGCCGACGTCTTGTAGGGCACGTGGACGGCGTCGATGCCAGTCGCCTGGCGGAACGCCTCCGAGGCGACGCGGCCCGTCGCACTGGAACTGCCGTAGTTCAGTTTGCCCGGCGAACGGCGCGCCAGCGCGATCAATTCGTTCAGGGTGTTCACATTCAGGCTTGGCGAGACCACCAGCACCTGGGGAATGGTCGCCAGCGTCGTGATCGGCACGAAATCGGCGACCGGGTCGTACGGCAGCTTGCTGAAGAGATGCACGTTGGCCGCATGCGTGGAGTTCGCGCCGAACAGCAGGGTGTAGCCGTCCGGCGTGGCACGTGCGACGTAGGACGCGGCCACGCTGCCGATCGCGCCCTGCTTGGCGTCTACGATGAAAGCCTGCCCCGTAGCGTCCCGCAGACGGTCGGCGAGGTAACGGGCCATCAGGTCATAGGCATTGCCGGGACCGAAAGGCACGATGATGCTGACCGTCTTGGAGGGGTAGCTGTCCTGCGCCCGCAGTTCCGGAATGGCGGCCGCCAGAGCAGTGCCCAGCAGCGCACGGCGTGTGATTCGTTCGTGTTGCATGTGTGTCTCCTTGCTCAGTTGAGATAGCCGTGTTCGCGGTAATACCGCTGCGCCCCGGGATGCAGTGGCAGCTCCACATCGTGCGGCATACGGTTCGGATCGATGGGATACGTGAGCGGGCTCTGGTGCACGGGCATGTGGCGGAATCGGCCTTCGAATTCCGCGCGTTCCTCGACCAGCACTGCCGTCACGCGATAGGCCACTTCTTCCGGCATGTCGTCCCGGCACAGCACCGCCCAGTTCGACCAGTCCAGGCACGGAACATCCGAGTCGTTCTTCAGCCGGCCCTTTTCCAGCACGGCGGGCTGCAGGCCGTATTCGTCGACCAGGGTTTGCATGGCCAGCGGCTCGATCGGAATGAAATTCATCTCGTACTGGTTCACCAACTCGGTCCAGTTGGACACCATGATGGCCTCGTTGAACACCGCGTTGCAGTCGCCGGACTGCGCAGCCTTGATGCAGGCGCGCGGGTTCTCGTGCTCGAAGTACGAGCCGCCCCATGCCACGATGTCCGCCGGGTCGATACCGTGCGCCTTGAAGATCAGGTCGATCACATAGCTGCACAGGCAGTCGTCCTGGCGCGGCGGCATGGCGATGTGCAGCTTGGGTTTCTTCTCGCGGATGTCGGCGAACGAACGGATGCCGGTGTCGGCACGCACGGCCAGCGTCAAGCGGTCGTCCTGGGGTAGGTGGCCGAGCGTGCGCAGGTTGGGATAGGCGCGGTTGCCATAGAAATGCCTGCCTTCGCGCGCCCAGCGCACACCGATATGGATCGGTGTCGTCACCGCCAGATCCGCCTCGCCCATGCCCACCAGGTCCACGCTGTCGCGGTAGGCGCTGCCGGTGCGGATGTTGAATTTTGACAGCGGCGCCGAACGCCAGCGCAGATGCGCCGACACCCAGCCCCAGATGGTGTGGAAGTTGGCGGTACCCCAGTCGCCCACCATGGTGAGGTCCAGTCGGGCCCCCTTTTTGTCGCTCATCGTGCTTGTCTCCTTGTGTCTGGACGTTGATCTGCGCCGGTGTGTCGTATTGCCGGTTCGCGGCGATCGTAAATCATTAATGATTCATGGTCAAACAGTGAGGCGAAGTGCGGGTCGAGCCGGACACGGCACTTCCCGCGCAACCGGACGCCGCGCAAGCTGCCGACCGCCAGACGGGCGGCGTGATAATTGCGGCGCGCCGCCTGCGCATGGATGCGACCACACACAATGAGCCCACACGCTGCGAAGAACTCAAACCAACGCGCCGTCAAACAGCGGAACACCACGATGCCCAGCGCCGCGGACTTGCTCCCTTCGAGCGCGCTTCAGTCCATCGGTGTGAACCTGGCCTCGGTGCTGCGGGAGCGCATCGTCACCGGTGCGTATGCGCCTGGCGAGTGGATACGCGAGAGCCAGTTGGCGCAGGAGTTCGGCTATTCCAACGGCCCGATTCGCGAGGCCTTGCAGTTGCTGGTTGGCGAGGGATTGCTGGTGCGCGCCACCTGGCGTGGCGTGCGCGTGGTCGAGCTGACCGGCCGCGAGATCGTCGAGATCTTCCAGTTGCGGATGGCCTTGCTCACCTTGGCGGCGGAACTGGCGGCCACGCACATGGACGCCGCACAGATCAAGCACGGCCGCCAGTTGCTCAAGCAGGTGGGAGCAGCAAAGAAGCGTGGCGATATCGACGAGTTGATGGCACTCGGCCGCCAGCTCAGTCAATGGGTTTGCGACGGTTCGGGCAACCAGCGGCTTGCCAGTGACTGGACGCGTCTCACGTCGCAGACCCGCATCTACATCTATGCGTCGCTGCGGGCCATGGCGGGGCAGCGCGGCGTTTCCGCGGACGAGCCCTGGCGCGAACTCATCGCGGCGATCGCGTCACGCGATACTGATGCGGCGCGGCTCGCGGCGCGGCACCTGATGCAGCGCACGCTCAAGGCGTTGGGGCTCGATGCAGGCATGTGAGGCGGTGCCAACCAATCACAGGGCGGAAATCTGTTGCTTCAGGATGGGCAGATCTTGCTGAATGGTTTGCCACACGATCCGGTGTCCACGGTGAAATACCCATGGGCCATGGCATTGCGCATCTCATAAGCGAAGCCCCATGGCACGCTGGCGTGACGGGCGGCAAAGTCGGCGTGGTGCCGGGTGATGTTGTTGCAGGCTTCGCTCATCACCTCCAGATTGCGGATCACCGCATCCTGGGTCCTGCGATCCGCCATGAATGCGTTGACATCCATGCCGGATGTGTAGTCCTGAATGTGATTGATCGCGTCCAGAACATGCTGCAGCTAGTCTGCAATCCGGAGCGGCTCGGCCCGGCTCATAACGGGACAGCGTCGCGCAATACCTGTTCCCGGAACTTGGGTGGCAAGCTGTTTGGCGTGAGCACGTCTACATCGATGCCGAGCAGGTTCTTGAGTTCGAAACGGATCGCGCCAATATCCATCATCGTCGTCAACGGCGTGGGCTCTACAAGCAGATCAAGATCGCTGCCTGGCGCATCATCGCCGCGCATGGCCGAGCCGAAGACGCGCATGCCAGTTACGCGATGGCTAAACGCAATCTCGCGGATACGCGTGCGGTGTTGGGCCAGGGCTTCGGATGGGCGCATGGGCGGAGTTTGCTTCCGGGTCGCGGCCGATGTCTTGTGTCGATGTCTTGTTGGCGTGGTCTGGCCAGAAATGGGGTGGCTTGACCTCGACCGTCGGGCGTCGACTGGTCGAAGGTTAGAAGGCAAAGGCCTGACCCTGGGCCACTGGGCCAGAGTCGAACCTTTACCATTTGGCGGCCGCCTTCCCAGATTGCGCCGCCCCTGGGATCCTACTGATTGAAGAACCACTTCTCCCGGCGCTGGCTGGAATGGGAAGGACTGACCGGGAATCCGCTGAACCCTGGCGTCGTCTGAACGTTGTGTGGCAGGTAAAGACCTCGTATCTTCCTCCTGCCAGGTGCTGGTTAATGAATGTGCGCTTCCTGCTGGGTGGTGACATCGTGGTGGTAGTTGGTAGGCGACCCAAATTAGGCAGTCGACAAACCCTGTGCGAAGGCCGCTGCGCAGCGATTGCTGTCGGTGGCCGTCAGTCTGCGAACTCACGCTGACTGACACAAAGCGGTCGCTGGGTCTGGCGCCTGCGGGCGACGTGAAGGTCAGCTTTACGAAGAAAGCGGCCGAATGCATCGTGACCCGCTCCCTGCCGCTGTACCAGCGTCAAAGCGGAAATCCGGCACGTATTCTGGTTGCAAGCCAGGCAATGTCGTCAACTCAGGCCTATGTCCTCTGGCCAGACGAAGTAGGGTCCGAAACGAGATCTGGTAACGAACTCCACCCCTGCCTGTTGCCCCTTGGCCGTGAGTACGTGACGATCACCTTCAAGAGCGAGGTATCCGGAGACAACGGCACGCTCAAGAAACTGGGCCGTCTTCCACCCCTGCTTTTGTGCAAACTTCGACGAAGAAAGCTTGCCGCTAACTGCCGTTTCCCCGTCGGCACCAGCATCTGCAGTTACTTCGATAGCCTCAGCGGCACCATGCGTGATGCGCTCCATGGAGATCCGTACCTCGTCACTGATACGGATGATGCGCTGCGCCTCTTCATATGCGTCCTTGTACAGCTGAGCATCCTCAGCCCGTTCGATCAGAACCCCCATCTCGTTGTTGTTCACTTGGCTGAACTCATAGAGATTCAGGCTGGTCACGATACAAAGCGACTCATTGAGGTAGCACTTGGCATGCAGATTCTTGCAAAAACTGGTCCGCACAAAGGTCAAGCCGCGCAGCCATTCGATTTCTTGCGGTTGGAGTTCGCTCTTGCCATAAACGATCCGAACGTCAATCTTCAGCCGGTTCTTGTCCGCCAGCAGTTCCTTCATGCGGTCGTTCAGCTTGAGGAAGGGACTGATCAGTATCAATCGATCGGTGGCGCTCTTGATCAACTCCTCGAGAAAGTAGTTGGTCGCACTGGTATTCAGAAATTTCGCCATGGTCAGAGAATGCTAAGAGAAGTTATTGCATCGGGTTGTATCACACCCATTTTCAATGCCGTCGTTTGGTGGGTGGACTGTGCCGCACCCGCCGTGCGGACGGCTGTGACAGGATCCCATTCAATGGCTGACAGTATGAGCACGAGGCTGCACCTGGAAGTTTACTTTCGCCTCGATGGCCCGGCTGGCCATGGTCAGCTTTCAGCCACATCATGGAGAACCCGGTCCCGGCCATAAGCAGCCGTTCAACAATGAATCGAAACCAACGCGCTACACCAGCACAGTTTCATCGTGCCTTGGAGCGTGGCAAAGTAATCCGCTTGTACCCAACTTTTAGCAGTCCATCCGCCTGCAGTTCTTTCAAAGTCGAGTTCACATGTTGGCGACTGCTGCCCACCATGCACGCGATTTCGTACTGGGAAATGCAGACCTCCTCCTCCCCAAAATGATTCTGTCGGCTGTCGATTCTGGATAGCCTCTCCAGTGTGGAGTAAACCTTCGCGCGCAGCGGTTCCCGAGCGAAGTTGATTTCGGTTTCGGCAAGCTCTTGCACTTTGCGGGCGAGGAGCTTTGCGATGTCGAACGCAACGCCCGCATTCGAGCGCATGAGTTGAACCAAAGCACTAGAAGAGATGTGCTGCGCCTTCACCTCTCCACAGGCCACGATGGAGAGCGTGAACACCTCCCCAGAAATTGCAGGGCACAAACCAACGAGCTCGTTGGGGCGAATCCAACGTCGCACAACCTCCATCCCTTCTGGGTTGGTCGTTGCTACGCGCACGTGCCCGGAAGTCACCATGAAAACCGACTCGACAACCTCGCCAACGCGAAGCAGTGTGTCACCGTCTTTCCAGGTGCGTGACAACGAGATGGAGGCAAGCGCACGGCGTGACTCCAGTGTCAGAAGCTCAAACGAGTTCAGACGCAACGGGGCAGGTGCACCCACTTGAGCAGGCCCTGCTAGCTCGGTATTTACCCTAGGTTTGTCGGATTCCTGTCTATTCATTCAACGCTCCGCGTGCCCAATTCGCCAAGTAGCACTTTAACCATGGAGGCCCTGGATGAACTTTCGGCACATTGATGTACAACCCCTAACCCCCACGATTGGCGCGGAAATCTCCGGGGTCGATCTGAACGGCGAGCGTAGTGAAGACGTCTACGAAGAGATTCGCCAGGCGCTGTGGAAGCACCACGTAGTGTTGCTTAGAAAGCAAGCCTTAACCCCCGAGGCTTATCTTCGACTGGGAAGCGTGTTCGGAACGATGCACGGCCACGAAATGATCCAGCATGTGCCGAACTTCCCCCAAATCCAATTGCTGGACCATCGCGGCTATGAGCGCCCAGAGACTGATCGCTGGCATGCCGACGTGACTTTCCGGAAACGCCCGACCCTGGTGAACATCCTTCGCCTGGTTGAGGTCCCTGCTCAAGGGGGCGACACGATGTGGATGAACGCTGCGGCCGCGTTCGAAGCGCTCGATGAGCCAGTGCGAAACATGCTTCTCCAAATGAACGGTGAGCACGACATCATCTGGAGTCACCTTACGTTCAACTTCCACGAATACCTTATCAAGCATGCCGTTGCCGCTGGCAAGACTCCTCCCACAGTGAACGAGTTGATCGCCCATGAGGCAAAGATTCACACCCCTGTGGTCCACCCTGCCGTGATTCGACATCCGATCACAGGGCGGCACACGCTGTACGTGAATTCTGTGTTCACAAAGTGCTTGGCTGGAATCCATCCGGACATCAGCCAAAGGCTTCTTGCAATGCTCAGCGAGTGGGTCAAGAAGCCTGAGTTCGGTGTCCGCTTCAAGTGGGAACCGGATTCGATTGCGATTTGGGACAACGCAGCAACGCAGCACTACGCCGTCTTCGACTATGCGCCGCACTACCGCGCCGGTCATCGGCTCACCTGCGGGGACTTCGAACCGTCGGCGTGAGGACAGCGTGACTTTGTGAAAGTACTCAACCAGGAAGACAACTATGAACATCCCGATGAATAGGTCCGCGCGACTAACGCGGCGAAAGGTAATCCGAGCACTCTCCGCAGCCTCGGCAATGATTGCTACAGCGAGCTACGCACGGGAGAAGTGGCCCGCCAGACCCATTCGGCTTATCGTTCCTGTGACGGCGGGCGGCGCGCTGGACATCCTTGGTCGCTCGCTGGCCGAGCATATGGGTAACGACCTCGGCCAACGGATCGTCGTGGAGAACCATGCGGGTGCCGATCTGGCGATAGGTCACACGATGACGGCCAAGAGCCCGCCAGACGGCTATACGATGATGATTACGTCGAATGCGTTGACTTCGACAGCCATGCTCAAGCAGACGCCGTACGATCCTATCAACGACTTCAGCCCAGTGGGGGAGGTTGGCTACGGAGGCCTGATAGCAGTGGCTCCGGCAGCCCTCGGCGTCAAAGACCTCGCTCAGTTCGTCGCTCTAGCGAAATCGAAGCCAGGAGAATTCAACTACGCCACACCGGGCATTGGGTCTGGCTCGCACATCAACACCGCATTGCTGGAGCAAGCTGCGGGGATCAAGATGACTGCAGTGGTGTACAAGGGTGCCGCTACCACCATCCCGGACCTGCTCGCCAACCGAATCCAGTTCACCATGCTTCCTTTGCCGGTGGCTGCCCCCTTGATCGCTGCGCAGAAGCTTCAAGCGCTCGCGGTCGCAAGCCCGGACCGCTCCAGCATGTTCAGCAGTGTCCCCACGATGAACGAGTTCGGCTACCCTTCGGTCACGCTTGAGAGTTGGGTCGGCATTTTGATGCCAGCCAAGACTCCTGGGGACATAGTGAGCCGTACGCATGCAGCGCTCCGCAGCGCACTTAAGAATCCGGAGGTTCGCAGCTTGTTTGAGAGAACTGGCACGCGCATCGCTGAGAACGGATCGCCTGAGAGCTTTGCACGGCAATTGAAGAGTGAAATGGCGCAATGGCCGAGGCTATTCGAGATTGCCAACATCAAGCCGGAGTCCTAGTTCGGACGGACTGACGTCAGGCAGTTGCCGTCTCCGACGTCTCCTTTGGGTCGAAAGGCCCAGTTCGCGGCCAGCGGGAGCAGTCGGTGACCGAACATCGTCGTCGACCTGCTTGCCCGCCTACGCGCCCCGCCGCCGCCGAACGTCAAGTTTGAAGGTACAGCGGACAGCTGATCCAGGAACTGGCCAACGTCAGGTATCGGCGACCAGCGACATTCGCCCGCGAAATCTGGCTGTCAACAACCAGTCTGAAGCAGTCGCATAGTCGTCGGCTAGACCGTCGCCACAGGTCAACTATCGCGATCACCAAGGTATCTGGAGTATTGCGATCCGCGGCCGAAGGCCCAGACAGGACAAGCGATTTTCTTGCGGCTAACCGGAATGCAACCAAATCAAGCACCGTCCAATTATCATTTCCGAAGCACCTCACCCCAACCTCCCCCCAAACCCACCCCCACCCCCACCAGCCGCAATCACCAACCTCTGCGTCGCCCGCGTCGCCGCCACATAAAACAACCGTGCTTCCTCATGCTCGTCCGCCCCCGGCGCCGGCATCTGGCCCAGGCCGGGGATGGCGACCAAGGGGAACTCCAGGCCCTTGCTCGCATGCATCGTCATCACTGCGATGCGGTTGCGTTCGGCGCGGTAGTCGCCGGAGCGGTGGCGCACCTGGTGGGGCAGGCCGCGCCGGCGCAGGGCGTTGGCGCAGGCGTCCATGGTGGCGTGGTCGCGGCACAGGATGGCCATGTCGCTCCAGGCCAGGCCGTCGCCGTGGTGGGCGTCGGCCAGAATTTCGCCGATCTTCCAGGCTTCGTCGCGGAGCGTGGGCAGCCGCAAGATGACCGGTGGCGGGCCTTCGCGGCCGCTGCTGACCGGGCGCACCAGCGGGATGCCGTCGTCGTCCACGTCGTCGGGTGTCAGCAAGTCGGCGGCGATCAGGCTGGCGGTCTGCAATATCTGCCGGGTGTTGCGGTAGTTGATGCGCAAAATGGTGGTGCGCCCCTGGGCCTGCACGCCCAGGCTCTTGAAGCTGAAGTTCCTCTTGCGGCCGCGCTCGTAGATGCTTTGCGCGTCGTCGTACAGCAGCAGCAGGCTGTTGGTGGCCGGGTCGACCATCTGCGTGACGAGCTTGAGCCACGCGGGTGCGAAGTCGTGGCCTTCGTCGATCAGCACCGCCTGGTACTGGCCGGACGGTATCTGCCGCCGCTCGACGGCGCGGATGACGCCGTCGACCAGCGCGTCGAAGAAGCCCGCACCCGACGGCGGCAAGGCCTGGCCGAAGGCCACCAGTTGTTGCCGGCACCACTTGTGGAAGTTGCGCACATGCACCCGGTCCGCCAGGCCCTTGCGCTCCATGATGGCGCCGAGCTTGACGGCCAGCGGCTCGTTGTAGCACAGCACCAGGATCGGCATGGCGGCCTGTGACGCCGCGTGCGCGCGTGCCAGGTATTCGGCGCGGTACCCCAGGATCATCGTCTTGCCGGAGCCGGCCACGCCGTGGATGACGCGGTGGCCGTCGCCCAGGCTGCGCGCGAGCTGCTCCTGCTGCAGGTCCATCACGCGCATGATGTCGGGCAGCTCGGCCTGCGGGTCGTTGGCGTCGAACAGCTGGCCCTGCACCTGTACCCGCACCTGCGGAAACATGTTCCAGCGCACCCGGTCGAGTAGTGGCAGGCTGAGCACGCCGCGGCCGAAGGCGTGGGGGAACATGTTCCACAGCCGCTGCTGGAATTCCTCCGGCTCGACGTGTTCGAACATCTCGTCCTGGCAGATCACGTAGCCGGGCTCGATGGCCTCGCCCAGGCCGGCGTCATCGAACTGCCTGCGGGTGATACGCGTGAATACCACGCCGTGGCCCCAGGGGAATGCGAGTTTGCCCTTGTGCGGGCCGTCGTTCTGGATGAGTTGCGGGTCGCGCTCAAGCGCATTGACGACCTGGATCGCGCAATGCCGCGCCTGCGCCAGCGGGTTGATGACCACCTTGGGATGGCCGTTGGACAAAATGGTCCAGGCTTGCCGGGTTGCCTGCTGCACCGTCTCGAGACGCCAGTCCTTGGTCTCCAATATGAGAATGCCCCGCCGCGGATGCATGACGACGAAATCCGGGTGCGACTGCTTCGGCCCCACCGGCACGTCGTACCAGAGCAGGTAATCGTCGTCGAGTTTGTGTTGCAGCCGCTCGGCAAGCCGCTTTTCGCCGCTGGTCATGCGTGACAGGCATGTACCCAGGGCGGGAATCAGTGTCGCCATCCCTCTCCCGCGTGTTGTCGATCTGTTGGTTACATCTTGTTGTCGCCGGATGATGCACCAAAACCGCGTGTCGTGCCAGGCAGGCTCGCCGGCGCGATGCGGCCCGCCGGGCCCGGATCGGACCGTGGGTATGCGGTATGGCGATCATTGCCAACATCAATCATGAGAGTCGCTCTCATTGCTAATATTCAGACATGCGCTTTCGGCACCACACCAACGATCTTGCGAAGACCTTGTCCTTCGCCGTCATCCACGTCACCCTGGCCATCGGCATCGGGTGGTTGTTGTCGGGTTCGTTCGTGTTCGGCACCTTGCTGGCACTGGTGGAGCCGCTGTGCAATACCGTGGTCGCGCACGGCATCGGTGCGTTGATGCCCGACGCGCACCGCAGCCAGCGCAGTGCATTGGCCAAGTCGGCGCTGGTCGGCGTGGCCCATCTGCTGGTCGCGGTCGTGCTGGTACGGATCTTCACCGGCAGTTTTGTCTCCGCCTGGTTATATGCGGTGATCGAGCCGGCCGCGAATGCGGTGGCGCATTATTTCTTCGAGCGCTGGTGGCACCGGGGCGCGGCAAGGCCGGTGCCGGGGTCGGAGACTGCGCCGGCCTGAGTCGCGACGGCGGGCCCCGCTGTTCCAGGAGGCCGGCTGGGACCGGGCCCGGCCACAGGTTGCAAGCCGTTGTGGTGGTGCCGGCGCATGGGGGCAACGGCGATGATGCTCCGCGCTGGCCCCGCTGGCCGTGCTCGTCGAAATCGGTTAGCCTGACACGGGCGCAGCGGTGCGCCGCCGGGTGTCGGCGATCGGGTTGCCGCCCATCCAGTGTTTCCTCGGGGTTCCGCGTGCATGAGATCACTTCCCTGTTCGCCCACAAGGTGATCGCCCAGGCCGATGCGGGCCTGGACCGGCGCTCCCTGTACGCTGCGGTCGGCCTCGATGCCGATGCGCCAGTCGATCCCCGGCAGATGGTGTCGGATGTCGACTACTACGCCTTGTTCGCAATGGTTGCGCGATGTGACCCAGCCGGTGCCAGTTTGCCGCTGCGGGTCGGTGCGTCGATGCGCTGTGCCGACTACGGCGCCTTCGGCCTGGCGTGGAAGTCCGCGCTGGACCTGCTGGGTTCCTGGCAACGCGCCGAGCGGTATGCGCGCGTGTTGACCAGCGTGGCGAGTTACCAGGTCCATACCGACGCCGACGGCGTGTGGATGCAGTTGCACCGCGACGGCGACCGGGACCGCAACACGGGGCTGCGCCTGTCCAACGAGGCGACGGTTGCGAGCATCGCAGCCATCAGCGGCGAGGTCTCGGGCGGCCGTTTCAAGGCCAGCGCCGTTTACTTCCGGCACGCCGCGCCGTCCAGCGTCGCAGCGCACGTGGCGCACTTCGGTTGCCCGGTGGTGTTCGACGCCGGCATGGATGCGCTGCGCGTGCCGTGGGCGGTGGCGCAGACTCCGAACCAGGTCGGCGACCCGGCCATCGTGCAGTTCTTCGACCGCCACCTCGATGCCGAGCTGGCGCAGCGCGACGACGACACCGCGCTGGCGCGGCGCGTGCGCACGCAGGTCGCCCGGTCGCTGAGCCAGGGCGTGCCGACGCTCAGCGACGTGGCGACGCAGTTCGGCATGAGCGCGCGCACGCTGCAGCGCCGCCTGTCGGACCAGGGCCATGCCTACCAGGCGGTCGTCGATGCCGCACGCCGCGAACTCGCGCAGCAACTGCTGCGCGAGACGCGTTACCCACTGGCCGAGGTGGCCTTTCTGACCGGCTTTTCCGAACAAAGCGCGTTCAACCGGGCGTTCAAGCGCTGGGCCGGCCAGACGCCACGTTCCTACCGCATCGAGGCCCGGCCCGCTCCCGATTGACGCCGCCATTGGCGCGTGGTGTCAACAAGACGGCGTGTGCTGTCAATACCGGGCGGTGCCTGCTGGCGGAACATGGGCGTGTCTTTCAACGCGACACAAGGAGCAAGCCATGACGACGCCACACGACACGACAAACCGCAAACCCGACGACGGCGCCACGGTGCTGGTCCTGGGCGCCACCGGCAAGACCGGCCGGCGCATCGCCGAGCGGCTGGAAGCCGCCGGCACCCGGGTGCGCCGCGGCTCACGCGCCACCGCCCGCCCGTTCGACTGGCACGACGAAGCCACCTGGGACGCCTGCCTGGCCGGCGTGCAGGCCGCCTACATCAGCTATGCACCCGACCTGGCCTTGCCGGGCGCAACGGACGCCATCGCGTCGCTGGTCGACAAGGCCGGTCGCCACGGCCTGGAGCGTCTGGTGTTGTTGTCCGGTCGGGGCGAGGACGAGGCGCAGGCCTGCGAACGTATCGTTCAGCGCAGCGGCCTGCAATGGACCATCGTGCGGGCCAGCTGGTTCAACCAGAATTTTTCCGAAGGCGCGTTCGCCGCCATGGTGCAGGCCGGCCGCATCACGTTGCCCGACGTCACCACGCCGGAGCCGTTCGTCGATGCGGACGACATCGCCGATGTCGCCGCGGCGGCGCTGACGCAGCCGGGCCATGCCGGCGAGGTCTACGAACTCACCGGCCCGCGGCTGCTGACGCTGGCCGAGGTCGCGGCCGAGATCGGCGCGGCAACGGGGCGCCGCATCCAGCATGCGCCCGTTCCCCACGCGGACTTCGTGCAAGGCATCACGCGCTCCGGCGCACCGAAGGACGTGGTATGGATGCTCGACTACCTGTTCGCCACCGTGCTCGACGGGCGCAACGCCCAGGTGTGTGACGGCGTCACGCGTGCGCTGGGCCGGCCCGCCAAGGACTTTTCCGTGTTCGCGCGCGAGGTGGCGGCTGGCGGCCTGTGGCGGGTGGCGGCGTGAGCGGGCAGGGCCGCTCCCAAGCGCGAATCCCGCAGCGCGTATTGCCGAGGGGCGTCCGGTGAGCACCGGGACGACGGTACTCGTGGTTGCGGCATTGCTCGGCAGCAGCATGGTCGGCGGGATCTTCTTCGCGTTCTCCAGTTTCATCATGGGCGCGCTGGCCCGTCTTCCCGCGCCGGCAGCGATCGCCGCGATGCAGTCGATCAACGTGGTCGTGCTCAACCCGTCCTTCCTCGGCTTGTTCATGGGCACGGCGGCCGTGTCCGCGCTGCTGGCAGCTCGGGCCTGGCTGCATGGGGGAACGACATCGGCGCCCTGGGTCTTCTGGGGCGGCGTGGCGTATGTCGTCGGCACCTTCCTGGTCACGGTGCTGGCCAACGTTCCGCTCAACAACCGCCTGGCGGCAGTGTCGGCGCCGGACCCGGGGGCGGCCCCGGTGTGGGCGCACTATCTGCGGCGCTGGGTCTTCTTCAACACCGTGCGCAGCGCCGCGGCGACCGCGGCGGCGCTGTGTTTCGCCATCGGACTGATCGGAGGCCACCATGCCTGATACCAACACGGCCATCATGCGCCGGTTCATCGACGACGTGATCAACAATGCCGACTACCGCGTCCTGCGGGAACTGGTGCACCCGGACTACGTATATCGCAGCCCGGAGCAGGAACTGCGGGGGCCGGATGCCCTGGAGGCGCTGTTCACCGCGTACCGCCGCGGTCTGCCGGACCTGCATGTGGCCATCGACGACGTGTTCGCGTCGGGCGACAAGGTCGTGGCTCGCATCACGCTGACCGGCACGCATGCGGGCGAATTGATGGGCTTGCCGGCCACCGGCCAGTCGGTGCGGGTGCACGGCATGGTACTCAGCCACGTCACGCATGGGCGCATCGCCGAAGAGTGGGAAATGCTGGACATGCTGGGCC
This sequence comes from Comamonadaceae bacterium G21597-S1, assembly GCA_027214345.1. Classification (GTDB taxonomy): domain Bacteria; phylum Pseudomonadota; class Gammaproteobacteria; order Burkholderiales; family Burkholderiaceae_C; genus CAISIP01. The sequence goes on along the minus strand of JAPWHR010000014.1, from coordinate 70,838 downwards.
TGTTGCGGCAACTCGGTGTTGCCACGCAGGCGGCCTGACTCGCGTGTATGTGTGCAAGGGGCGCCAGGCCCGTGTTCATGGCGCGGTCGCACCACGAACCGCTCGACGCCCACGCACGCGCTGGCGCGCCCGTGTGGCGAAGCCGGTGGCTGGGTGCGCACCCAGGCCACGAAACGGGCGCTCGCACAGCGTTCACATCGGCAGCGCATCGGCCCCTGCTGCCGCGGCGCAGCGGCGACTTGCAGCGCGGCGGCGATCCGTTGGCGGCCGGCGCGTCCGCTTGCCATCGGTCCGCCGTCACGGCGCGGGCCGGCCTGCGCGGCGCTTGTCGCGGCGGTAGGTCAGCGCGGCCTTGACGCACACGGCCAGTGCCCGGGTGTCGATACGCTCGCCCGGCGCGAACACGATGGCGCGGTTGCCTTCGAAGCGCAGTTCGTTCGGGAACAGGCTGCGAAAGGTGTCGACCAGCGTGGTGTTGCAGTTGAAATACACGGCGCAATGGCCGGGCTGCGACTTCGGGCAACCCAGCCGTATCGTGCTGCCGCTGCGGGTCTGTGTCGTGAGATAGGCGGGTTCGCCCCACTTGAGGGTTTCCTGGATCTCGCCCACGCCGTCGGTGGCGGTGGCCACCGTATGGATCAGCGTGCGGATGGCCAGCAGCCGCTTGCGTGCCGATGGCGCAAAAGCGTCGAACGCTCGCGCGACGGCGGCGTCGGGGATGGTCGCATGCATGTCGGCCATGGTAGCGCCGCGGCGGCATCGATGCCACCGCCGCGGGCGCTGGCGCCGCTCAGGCGGCGCGCTTGGACAACTTCTTCTTCGCGAGCTGCTTGTGGGCCGGCTTGCGCTTGCTGGTCAGCTTCTTGGCGCCGGCCTGGGGCTTGCCGTCGGTAGTGGCCAGCGGCTGGCTCGCCGAAGCGGCTGCCGGGCTGTAGGGTGTCGTGCCGGTTGAGGGGGTCTGGGCCATCGAAGCGGAGGAAAGGCCGGCGAACAACGCAGCCACGATCAGGGTCCTGGAAATCAACATGGTGGGGCCTATACAAACAATACGAGGCGACAGTCGCTGGGGCTCGGACCGAATCAAGCGCACCCGGTGTACGCGGGGGCGAGCGATGGTAACGCCGCACCCGGCGGTGTGCCTGCCTCGCTTACACATTGCTGCGCTTTCGCAACGCTGGGGCCGCCGCTGGCAGCCGTGTGCCATCGGCCGCGGCGCCGTCCGTGTTCAGTGCGCGCCTTCGCCAAAGCGCCCCGCCTGGAAGTCGCGCACCGCCTGGAAGATTTCCTCGTGCGTGTTCATCACGAACGGGCCGTGTTGTGCGATCGGCTCGCGCAACGGGCGCCCGGCGATCAGCAGCAGCCGGGTGTCTTCGTGTGTGGCCTCGATCACGACGCCATCGGCGGCCGCGTCGTTCTTGAGGATCGCCATGCGTTGCACGGGCACCGGCTGCCCGCCGATGGTCGCGGCGCCGCGGTAGACGTAGACGAAGGCGTTGTGGCTTGCGGGCAGCGGCTGCACAAAACGTGTGCCCGCCGGCATGTGCACGTCCAGGTACAGCGGTTCGGTGCCGTCGCGCGTCACCGCGCCGGCCACGCCGTGGCTGTCGCCGGCGATCACGGTCACGGCCACGCCTTCGGCCGTCGTCAGCCGTGGCAGTTCCGCGGCGCTGAAGTCGCGGTACCAGGGCGTGCGCATCTTGTCGCGCGCGGGCAAATTCAACCAGAGCTGGAAACCCTCCATCCGGCCTTCTTCCTGTTCGGGAATCTCCGAATGGATGACGCCGCGCCCGGCCGTCATCCACTGCACGCCGCCGTTTTCCAGCAGGCCTTCGTGACCGGCGCTGTCGCGGTGGCGCATGCGCCCGGCGATCATGTAGCTGATGGTCTCGAAACCGCGGTGCGGATGGTCGGGAAAACCGGCGATGTAGTCGTCGGCCTTGTCGCTGCCGAAGGCGTCGAGCATCAGGAAGGGGTCGAGCCGGCGCTGCAAGTCGTGTGTCAACACCCGCGTGAGCTTGACGCCGGCGCCATCGGAGGTGGCCTGGCCGGCGACGATGCGTTCGACCGGCCGTGGCAAGGTGACGGTGGTCGGCTTGTCGAGGGTCGTGGTGGACATGGTGCTTCGCTCCTGAGTCGGGTGGTCGGGCCATCGACGAACGGTCGGGCGCGTGTGTGCGCACGTCGTCGTCCGGTCAATGGTAGCCAGCGGTCACCGCGCGGGGAAGCCCCGCCGGTGCGATGCACCGTTCTGCCGATGGAACGATGGCCGTGGCGCGACGGATGATGAATGGCGCGGCCAAGTCCGGGGCGGTCCGCGGATTGTCCGGCGCGGCGATCGGTGGTATGGTGACCGCTCGGGTTTGCCAGTCGTGCCGACCGCGCGGCCATGCCCGCGGCACATGCTGGAAGCCCGGGTCTACGGAGAACCCCATGCCCCTGTACATCATCGAGCGCAATTTTGCCGAGCAACTCGAACTCGGCGCAGATGGCGTCATTGCCATCTCGCGCATCAATGGCGATGTCGGCGTGAATTGGCTGTTCTCGTTTCTCAGCGCCGACAAGCGCAAGAGTTATTGCCTGTACGAGGCCAAGAACCCCGAGGCCATCCGCGAGGCAGCGCGCCGCGCCAATGTTCCGGCCGACGTGATCGTCGAGGTGACGCAGGCATTCGGCTCCGACCCGCGCGCGCTCGCGGCGATGGCCGGCTGAGCGCGGGTTCCCTGTCTGCGTCGGGGTGCTGTTTCAGGGGGTGCGCGGCCGCACGGGTTGGGTTGCGCACGGCCGTGTGGCGCGGGTCCGGCGCGCTGGCGCTGCGGCAAACCAGCCGCAGCCGGCGGCGCGGGTGCATAGTCAGGTGCCACTAGTCATTCCCAACTATTTCCCTGAAGCGGTCCGGTCCGTACAACACGGGGTGTGGATACGCGTTCACCCGGACGCGACACGAACCGGAGAATCATCATGTTGAATCCAGAACTTGTCCAGGAATTTGCGTCCCAGCTGCGCGGGCGCGTGGTGCAACCGGGCGACACCGACTACGACAGCTCGCGCAAGGTCTACAACGCGATGATCGATCGCATGCCCGGCGTGATCGTCTATTGCCGCGACGTGGCCGACGTGATGCGCAGTGTCGATTTCGCCCGCGAGCAGCAGTTGCTGCTCGCGGTGCGCGGCGGCGGCCACAACGGTGGCGGCCTGGGCGTGTGCGACGAAGGCCTGGTGATCGATCTGTCGAACCTGCATGGCATCCGCGTCGACGCGCAGCAACGTACCGTGCGCGTCGAGGGGGGCTGCCTGTGGCGCGACGTCGACCATGCCACGCATGCGTTCGGCATGGCCACGCCCAGTGGCATCATCTCCAGCACCGGCGTGGGCGGCCTGACACTGGGCGGTGGCCTGGGCCACCTGACCCGCAAGTGCGGGCTGTCGATCGACAACCTGCTGGAGGCCGACGTGGTGCTGGCCAACGGGCGCATGGTCACCGCCAGTGCCACCGAGAACCCCGACCTGTTCTGGGCCTTGCGTGGCGGCGGCGGCAACTTCGGTATCGTGACCTCGTTCCTGTTCCGGCTGCATCCGGTGGACACGGTGTTCGCCGGCCCGACCTTCTGGAAGCCCGAGCAGATGGCCGAGGTGATGCGCTGGTACCGCGAATTCATCGTCGCGGCGCCCGAGGATCTGAACGGCTTCTTCGCCACCATGACAGTTCCGCCCGGCCCGCCGTTTCCCGAGGAACTGCATGGCAAGCTGGTCTGCGCGGTGATGTGGTGCTACACCGGCGATCCGGCGCAGGCCGACGCGGTGTTCGCACCGGTGCGCGAATTTGCCTCGCCGCTGATGCACGGCGTGCAGCAGATGCCGTTCACCGCGTTGCAGAGCGCATTCGACGGCCTGTATCCGCCCGGCGAGCAATGGTACTGGCGCGCCGACTTCGTCAACGAGCTGAGCGATGCGGCGATCGCCGAGCACGCGCGCTTCGCAGCCATGTTGCCGACGCCGAAGTCCTCGATGCACCTGTATCCGATCGACGGGGCGGCACACCGGGTCGGCCAGGCCGATACCGCGTTTTCCTATCGCGATGCGCGGTGGGCCGAGGTCATCGTTGGCGTCAGCCCCGACGCTGCAGATCGCGCACGCATCTCGGACTGGACCAAGGCGTATTGGGAGGCGGTGCACCCGTATTCGGCCGGCGGCGCCTACGTCAACATGATGATGGACGAGGGCGACCAGCGGGTCCGCGCGTCGTACCGCGACAATCATGCGCGGCTGGTGGAGGTCAAGCGCAAGTACGACCCGGCCAACCTGTTCCGCGTGAACCAGAACATCGTGCCCTGAGCGCAGGGCGAGCACCGGTGCGAGGGTCGTCAGCTGCCGAGCAGGCCCTCGCGATTGGCGAACGCCGCCGCCTCCGTGCGGTTGGCGGTGTAGGTTTTCTCCAGGATGTTGCGCACGTGATTGGCCACTGTGTTCGGGCTGATTGCGAGCACCTTGCCGATCTCGCGGTTGTTGCGTCCCATGGCGATCAGCCGCAGCACCTCGACTTCGCGCTCGGTCAGCCCGCAGGGATTCGCCGATCGCGGCGCTTCGACCTCCTGGACCAGGGCCGCGATGCGCGGCGTCAACGCTTGCATGCCCAGCGCGGTGCTGTCGGCCAGCGCCGGCTCCAGCAATTCCCGGGCGCGGGCCGCATCGCCCTCGTGTCCGCGCCGGTGCAGCATGCGGGCGTAGTCGTACCGGCTGTGCGCCAACCAGACCCGCGCACCGGTGTGCTGGTCCATTTCCAGTGCCGCCTCGAAGTGGGCCTGGGCCTGTTCCCACTGCTGCTGCACCGCGGCCAGGTTGCCGAGCAGCCGGTCGGCCGAGCCGAGGCAGGGGCCGCCGAAGTCCGGCATCAGGTTGCTGCCGGCGTGTTCCGCCAGCAGCGGATACAGGGTCGCGGCACGCGCGACGTCGTGCAGGTAGACACAGATCTCGGCAGCGAAGAAGATGATCGTCAGCGTGCTGGCGTCGCGCGCCGGCCGCATGGCAGTATGCCAGGGCAGGTTGTCGAACTGGGCCTGGCACTCGGCGCGCATGTCGAGCTCGGCGTACAGCAAGGCCAGGCCCGGTGGCCACTGCTGTGCCTCGGGGGTGGATTGCACGAAATGCCGCAGCACCGGCAAGGCCTCGCCCAGCCGCCCTTGTTCGCGGCGCAGGCAGAACATCTGCATGCCGTAGGCGCTCGCGGCCTGGTCGCGCGTGATGCGTCGGCCGCTGTGCAGGGCTTCGATGGCCCAGGTCTCGGCCTGCGCAAAGCGCCCTTCGTTGATCGCCAGCAGGGCCTCGGTATGGCGGCACAGGGCCATCAGGTACGGTGAACGTGACTGCTCTGCCAGGTGCATGCTCAGGTCCAGGACCTGGCGCAGCGTGGCGATGTCGCCAGCATGCTCGAGGTCGGCCAGGTAATACGGTACCAGGTCGATGAAGGGCACCTTGTGCCGGACCGCCTCGACGATGCGCCAGGCCTCGCGTGCCGCCTCCAGGCGTTGCGCCAGCATCCGCGGCCAGTAGTTGGCCGACACGATCGAGGCGAGCGCGACGAACAGGCCTTGGGGCTCGCCCAGTGTGCGCGCCAGGGCGACCGCCTGGGTGTGGGCGGCGACGGCCTCCGATGCGCGGTCGCTGTAGACGCAGGCCCGGCACAGCCGCGCCAATAGTTCGACCCGCAATCCGTCCGCGTGCTGGTGCAGCGCCAGTGCCTCCGACAGCAGTGCCACTGCCGCCTCGCCCGACTGGGCAGCCAGCATGCTGGCGCGTTCGAAGCCGATGGCGGCACGCGCGAACCACTCGGTGTGGCCGCCGCTGCGTGCCAGTGTACCGGCCAGGGCGAACACATCGCGCGCCGCCAGACCCGAGCCCGCGGACAATTCCACATCACCAAGCTGCAGCAGCAGACGGCAGCGCAAAGCGGCATCGGCGGCCAGATGCTTGTGTTGCACCTGCAGGGCCAGCCGGTATTGGTTGCCAGCCTCCTCGAAAGCCAGCACCTGGCGCGCCTGCTCGGCCGAACGGGTCGCGTAGTCCAGCGCCTTGACCGCAGCGGCAGCCGTTCCGGCGGCGCCGAAGTGGTAGGCCAGTTGCGGCAGGACCTGGCCGTCGGCCTGCCCATGTTGCGCTTCGAGCAATTCGCCGATGCGCAGGTGCAGCCGGGAGCCGCGCAGCGCCAACATTTCGTCGTACAGCGTCTCGCGGATCAGCGCATGGCTGAACCGGAAATCGTGCGATTCCGGCACCGGCTCGATCAGATGGCTGCCCACGGCCTCTTCGAGTGCCTGCAGCACCTCGTCTTCGGATCTTTCGGATTCGAGCCGGGTCAGGATGTCGGTGTCGAAGCGCCGGCCGATGCATGCGGCCTTGGACAGCAGCCGGGCCGTCGTTGCCGACAGGCGGTTCAGCCGCTTGCCGATCGCCTCGCGCACGCCGGTCGGAACCTGCAACGGTGCCAGGGGGAAGCTGGCTGCCGGTGCGTCCGGCGCGGGCATGCCGCCGTCGACGATCAGGCGCAGGGTTTCCTCCAGGAACAACGGGTGGCCTTCGGTGCGGGCGTGCAAGGCACTGGCCAGGTGAGCGTCGGCGGTGTGGCCGATGGTGGCGCTCATGAAGGCCTCGGTCTCCGCACCGCTGAGACCGCCCAGCGCAATGCGGCCGAATGCCGGTGAACGGGCCAGCTCGGCCAGCGTGTCGACGAGCGGATGCGCGCGCGAGAGTTCGGTGTCGCGGTAGGTGCCCAGCACCAGCAATGCGCAGTCGTCGAGCTCGGAGGCCAGGAAGGCGAGCAGCCGCAGCGAGGTCGCGTCCGCCCAGTGCAGGTCTTCGAACACCAGCAGCAGCGGGGCACGTTGCGCGGCGCGGCGCAGGAAACCGACGACGGCATCGAACAGCCGGAACCGCGACTGCGCGTTGTCCAGCGTGTCGGTGTCCGGCGAGGGCACGGCGATATGGTCGGCCAGTTCCGGCACGATGCCAGCGATGTCGACCAGCGCGCTGCCGAAGGTGCGTGCCGGGTCGGTGTCGCCACTGTTGCGCAGGTAGCTGCGGATCAGCTGGCGCCAGGGCCAGTAGGGCGGTGCGCCGGGCTCCTCCAGGCAGCGGCCCCACAACACCGGCACGCCGTCGGCTTCGGCCTGCGCCGCCAGTTGTTGCGCCAGTCGGGTCTTGCCGATGCCGCCCGAGCCGGCCAGCACCACCACCTGTCCGTTGCCCCCGCGGGCGGTGGCCAGCGCGGTCGTCAGTCCGGCGAGTTCCTGGCGCCGGCCGATAAAGAGCGTGGCGGCGCGCGCGGTCTTGGCCGAAGTCGTCGCCGCGTCCGTGTCCGCGTCCGGCGTCGGACGCGTGTGCGAAGGCGCCATCGCCGTCGTCGTCGCAGCGGCCGAGGCGGCGCGTTGCACCGGCTCCGGCAGTGGTACGACGCCTTCGACGGTGATCGCATAGACCTGCACCGGTCGTGCGATGTTCTTCAGGTGCTGCGCTCCGAGGTCGACGTAGTCGGCGTCGACGCGGCCATGCACCAGGCCGTGCAACACATCCGACACGGTGATGCCGCCTGCCGGCGCCAGCGTCTGCAGCCGTGCGGCCACGTTCACACCGTCGCCATACACCGTGCCGTCGGCCTTCTCGATCACCTCGCCCAGATGCAGCCCGATGCGGAACACCATGCGCGCGTTGGGCGCGCGCTCCAGCGCCCCTGCGTTGATGGCCTGCTGGATCGCCAGTGCGGCCGTCACCGCGCCGGTGGCGGTCTCGAATACCGCCAGCACCGAGTCGCCCGCCATGTCGATGACACGTCCGTGGTTGGCGTCGATTTGTTCCCGGAACAGGCTGCGTGCGACGTCGAGCGCCGCGACGGTGGCGTGCTCGTCCTGCGCCATCAGACGCGAATACGCCACCGCGTCGCCGGCGAGTATGGCCGCCAGCCGACGTTTCAAGTCACCCGCGCGCACCATGGCATGGTCCTCGAGACATGGCTGCATCATAGGCCGCGTGGATCGCGTGCCCGAAAAGACACGCCCGAAGGCGCTGGCCCGTCGTGTCGCTGGTGCCGGTTACGGCCAGGTGCCAAACCCCGGCAGCCGCAGCCGCGCGTCGTTGACGTCGACGCCGAACCCCAGCCCAAGCAGGTTGAACTCCAGACCTTCCTCGCGCGCCACCGTCACGCCCGCCAGGCCGGCCAGCGAGACCTGCCAGCCGCTGCCGCTCGGCGCCTTGGCGATGAAGGTGGTGGCGCCCAGGTAGTCCTTGCCGATCGCGGTCGGCGGCAGGTCCAGGCCCAGCTCGGGCACCTGCCGCGCCACGTAGGCCACGAAGGTGTTGCTGTTCGGGCCGGGCCAGAGCCGGTATTGATGACCCCACGGGTATTGCGCCACGGCCGCCTCGATGCGTTCGATCAGTGCCTGGGCCTGCGCCCCGCGGTGCTCGACCAGCAGGTGGGGCTGGGCGCCGAACCAGTACGCATCCGGGGTGCGGGTGGTCGTGGCGACGACGGCGTCACCGCCGCGGTAGGCGCGCCAGCCGATCTTCTGGTAGGTGGTGTAGCTGTCGGCACCGGCGCGCTTGACCGCAATCCATGGATGGATGCCGAATGCGCCGCGCCAGCGTACGGTGCGCGCGCCATAGACCTGCACCACGGCCTCGCGCTCCACGGTCGGGTCCGGCGCCTGGCCCGAGCTGTCGCGCCGGCTCTGGTGCCAGGGCGTGCTGAGGTCGACTTCGCCGAACGCCATCACGCCGAACGGTCCCATCAGCAACACGGCGACCAGGCCCGCCAGTGCGACGGGCCAGCGGATCCAGCGCAGGCGAGTGGGTGTACTCACCGCAATGGCCTGCGCGGCGTGCGCCGCGGCAACGGCAGTGCGGCTGCCGAACAGCGCTGGTGTTGCGATGGCGGCACGCGGCGCAGCGGGTGGTGACGGATGATGGCAGGCATGAAGCTTCGATTCTGGCATCGGTGCCGTGTTCCCGAACGCAGGGCGACAATAGTCCGAGTGCCACGCCGGGACGGGTCGTGGCGAGGGCAAGGGAACGGGAAAGGGGAGAGGGCCAGATGGACATGAAGACGATCGGTATCGTGGCGCATAGCGCCGAAGGCGGCGCCTTGTGTTTCATCACCGCCTGCCGTGCCGGCCAGGAACTGCTGGGCGCGCATATGCATCCCGAGATCGTCGTCAGCGCGGTGCCGCTGGCCTGGAGCATGCCGGGCTGGGAGTCGGGCGACCATGACGCGGTGGCGCGGCAGCTGCGCCGCGGTGTCGAGCAGGTCGCACGCGCCGGGGCCGACTTCTACATCTGCCCGGACAACACCGCGCATATCGTGCTCGAGTCGATCGCGCCGAGCTTGCCGATCCCCGGATTGCATATCGCCGACGGCGTGTGCGCGGCGATGCGCGACGGTGGCTGGACGACGGCGGCGCTGCTGGGCACGCGTTGGACCATGACCGGGCCGGTCTACCCGGCGGCACTGCGCCGCCATGGCCTGGACCTGCGCATTCCCGGGCCCGAGCGCCGCGAACAGATCACCCACGCCATTCTGGACGAATTGTGCCTGGGCCGGTTCGAGCCGGCGACGACCGGGCTGTTCCAGCGCTGCATCGACGAGCTGGCGCAGGACGGCGCCGACTGCGCCATCCTGGGCTGCACCGAGATCCCGCTCATCATCTCGAACGCCAATGCGGCCCTGCCGGTGCTCGACACCACGCGCCTGCTGGCCCGGCGCGCGGTGGAGCATGCTATCGGCCGAGACGCGCTGGTGGTCCAGGACGGCTGGTTGCGCTGATGGCGCCGGGGGGCGAGGCACGCAACACGAGTGCCGCCAGGGCCAGCGCGAAGGCCAGGCCCGCAAGCCAGACCCGGACCATGTTGGCCGCGTTCCAGTGTTCGCGGGTGGCGGCCCAATCGGCGGGCGGTTGCACTATCGACCAGGACTCGGTGTAGGCGTTCAGCGGCAGGTTGACCTGGCGCGTGAACACGATCACGCCCAGGGCATAGACCACGGTGGCGCACACGAGCATCCAGAACGCCGGTGTGCGCCAGTGCGCACGGTTCACCGCCAGCGCCAGCAGCGGGAACGCCGCGCCTCCGAAGAACAGTGTGAAGAACGCCGCATGGCGCACATGCCGGTTGAACAGCGACTGCACCGTGGCATAGGTCGCGCCGTCGACCTGCAGCATGGCGCGGTTGACGTTGAAGCCGTAGGTCCAGAAAAAGCCGGCCATCAGGCCGAGTACGGCGGCGGCCAAGGCGATGGACAGGTTGTCGAGCAGGGACGGTGTCGGGCGAGGCGAATGCATGGGTCGGGTTCCTGGGCTCTCGGGTGGCTTTGCGGTCTGGCTGCGGGGCCGGCGCGGATGCCGGCCGGTGCGGGCCAGGGGTGATGCCATGCTAGGGGGCGCTGCGCGTGGTGTCCTTAACAAATGTTCAGACGCATGTCGCGGCGCCGGGCCGGTCGCGTGCGGGTGGCACCGACGGCCATCAATCCCGGGGTTTCTTGTCGTCGCGCCGGATGCGCGACAGGGACACATCGGTGATGCCCAGGTAGGTCGCCAGCTGTGCCAGCGGAACACGCGCCGCGAGCTCGGGCTCGGTGCGCCGGAAGTGGGCATAGCGGCTGCGCCCGTCCATGGCCAGCAGGTTGTATTCGCGTTCAAGTTTGCGCGTGAGCAGCCGCTCGAGCAGCGTGCTGCGCAGCGGCTCCCAGGCATTGCAGGCGGCCAGTGCCGCACGCAGCCGTGCAGCCGGCGCCTGCAGCAAGATGCAGGGTTCGACGGCGATGATGGAGAACAGCGACGGCTGTTGTGCCATCGCGTCGGTGATCGGGCACACCAGCATGGCTTCGCGATGAAAGCTCTTGTTGAACTCCCGGCCGTCGCGGCGCGTGAAAACCATGCGCAGCAGCCCGCTGTGAACGACGGTGGCGGTGTCCCAGATGTCGCCCTGGCGCACCACGTACTCGCCGCGCCGCAGCGTGCGTGTCGTGAACAGGCGGGCGGCGTCGACCGGCACACCGTGCTGCAGGGACAGGGAAAACGCCTGCGCGAGCACGGCTTGTTGGCGGGGTGTGAGCATGATGGCGGATTGTGCGCGCACGCCCCGCCTCGTATCGACCGGCATCGACGCGGCGCTGGCCGGGGTGGCCCAGGGTTTCGGCCCGACCCGGTGCCCGTCAGCGCACGTAGTCCAGCGGCAAGGCCGTCGTGTATTTGAGCTGCTCCATCGCAAACGACGAACTCACGTCGTGCAGGTCGGCGATCCTGATCAGCCGCTTGTACACGCCGTCGTAGGCGGCGATGTCGGGCACCACTACGCGCAGCAGGTAGTCGACCTCGCCGCTCATGCGGTAGAGCTCGACCACCTCCGGAATGTCCTTGACGCCCTCGGAGAACCGATCGAGCCAGGCCTGTGTGTGCTCGCGGGTGCGTACCGACACGAACACGGTGACGCCAACGTTGAGCTGCTGCGCGTCGCACAACGCGACCTGCTTGCGGATCACGCCCGCATCGCGCAGCTTCTGGATCCGGCGCCAGCACGGCGTGGGCGACAGGTGGACCCGTGCCGCGATGTCGGCCAGCGGCATGTCGGCGTCGTTCTGGAGCAGTGCGAGGATGGTTCGGTCTTTGGTGTCCATGCAAGTATTTTGCGCCATTGCAGAATGTGAGAGCATTTACTTGCAATAGTATGCGAAAGTAATGCCTGATTTGCATGCATATTGCGCGAAGCGCGACGGACAATGATCCACATGAAATCGCCCCGCACCTGGTTCACCGAGCATCCCGCATCCGTCCACGAGAGTTATGGCCAGCACATGGCCGCGTCCTGGTCCTTTGCCTGGCGCATGCTGGTCGGCGCGTTGGCCTGTTTCGTCCATGGCCTGTTCCCGTTCCTGTGCGTGAGCAAGGGCAGTGCGACGATCCGCTCCTTGCACGAGCGCATGGTGACAAACCGCATCCGGCACGATAAACGCGTGCCGGGCGGCTCCGTCGGCGCGTCCTGACGGCCGGGCGTCCGGGCAGCTGACGCTGACGGCGCCGTCCGGTTCGTCCGGCGCGCGGCCCGCATAATGCCGCGTGCCGACAACTCCCGCTTCTTTGGTTCCTGCCGCGCTCGCGGCCCTGGTCAATGCCACGGTCTGGGGCCTGGCGTGGATTCCGCTGAAGTGGCTCGAGGCCCACGGCGTCGACACCTTGTGGACCACGCTGTGCGTGTTCACGGCCTGTACGCTGGCCGTGCTGGCGGCGCGCCCCGGCGTGCTGGCGCGCAGCCGCGCGATGCCGCAGCTGGCGTGGTTGATGCTGGCCTCCGGCTTGACCAATGTCTGCTTCAACATCGCGCTGGCCACCGGCGACGTGGTGCGTACGGTGCTGCTGTTCTACCTGATGCCGATGTGGGTCGTGTTGCTGGCGCGCTGGTTGCTGCACGAGACCATCACGCCACAGGCCGTCGCGCGGGTCGTACTCGCCTTGGGCGGCGCCGTGCTGGTGCTCGGAGACGGGCAGCTGGTCATGCCCGTCCCGGCGTCGGCCGCTGACTGGCTGGCGCTGGTCGCTGGCCTGTGTTTCGGCCTGAACAATGTGTTGCTGCGCCGTTTTGCCGCGTTGCCGGACGATGCCCGCGCACTGGCGATGTTCTCCGGTGCGGTGGTCTGTGCGCCGCTGGGCATGGCGCTTCTGGCGCTGGTCGGCCCGGGTGCGCCGGCACTGCAATTGCAGGGTATGGCCTGGGTGGTGCTGGCGCTGTTTGCCGCCGCGGTGCTGGTGGGCAACCTGGCACTGCAATATGGGGCCACGCGGCTGCGTGCCAATGTGTTGTCGGTGCTGATGTTGTCCGAGATTCTGGTTGCGAGCGTCTCGTCGTGGTGGGCGGGCAGCGCCCAGCTGCATGCGAGCACCGTCCTTGGCGGGCTGCTGATCGTCAGTGCCAGCCTGCTGGCCATCGTCGCGCGCACGCCGGCGGCGCCCGCCGTGCATTGATACGGCGCCGCGCGCGCCGGGTCAGGGTCACCACCAGGCCGGCGGCGGCGGGGGTGTCGCTCTGGCCTGACGCCGGCTGCCACCATGGCGGCGGTCCGCCTTGTCGGGGATCGGGTGCGAACGGCTGATGGCGTCGGCCGCCTCCATCAGCAGGTCCAGCGTCTTGTCGAGTTCGGCCACCTGTGCCGGTGTCAACGCGGCGAGCACCTGATTGTTGAAGGCCACCGACAGCGGAAACAACTCGTCGAACACATCGCGCCCGCGCTGGTTCAACTGCAGCCGCGCACGCCGCTTGTCGGTATCCACGGCCAGTCGTTCGATCAGGTTCTTCGAAACCAGGTCGGTGACATGACGCGACACGCGGGCCCGCTCCAGGTGCGCGTGTTCGGCCAGTTCGGACGGCGACAACGGACCTTGGGCGGCCAGTATGCAGATCATGCGCCATTCGCGGCGCGTAATGCCGTAACGGCCTTCGCACAGCCGCGTGACCATCGCACCACTGCTCGCGAGCAGCCGATTGAGCCGGAAGTTGAGCAGGTCCTCGACACGCGAGGGAGCGGTGAACGTCATGACAGGGGCATTGTGCGCCAGATCAACGACCAGGGTAGTTGATTAAAAGAACTACCGGTTCGCTTCATAGACTCGGCGCCTTGCTTGTATCAAAGGGGTCTCCATGAACGAATTGCAACTGGAACCGGGCGCACGCATCGATGACGCGGACGTGTTCGACCTGGCGCTGTCCTGGCGCGGCTTGCGCATCAATACGATGTGCAACGCCTTGTCCCAGGCCGAGGAGCGTGACGCGTTCCGGCGCGACGAAGATGCCTTTCTGTCGCGATTCGCGCTGACGGACGCGGAGCGCAGCCTGGTGCGTGCACGCGACTTCTCCGGCCTGCTGCTCGCTGGCGGCAATATCTACTACTTGCTCAAGCTCGGCGTGGTGACGGGCAATGGGCTGTACGCGATGGGTGCGGGCATGCGCGGCGAAACGCTGGAGCAGTTCCTGGCGACGCGCAACGACGCGGGAGCACGGTGATGGCGCGCATTGTGGCCGGCATCGGAACCTCGCACGTACCCTCGATCGGCGGTGCCTACGACCGGGGCAAGACCGGCACACCGGCGTGGAAGCCGCTGTTCGATGCCTACGTGCCGGTGCGGCAGTGGCTCGAGAGCCTGCGGCCCGATGTCGTGATCATGGTCTACAACGACCATGGCGCTGACTTCTTCTTCGACAAGTACCCCACGTTCGCCGTGGGTTGCGCCGATCGGTACGGCATCGCCGACGAGGGTTTTGGCACCCGTGCGCTGCCGGAGATTCCCGGTCACCTGGCATTTTCGCAACATCTGTGCCGCTCGCTCGTGTACGACGAGTTCGACATCACGGTGTGCCAGCAGATGCAGGTCGAGCACGGCTTCCTGGTGCCCATGCACCTGTTGTTCGATCATGGTGCATCGTGGCCGGTCGCGGCCGTGCCGATCGCCGTCAACGTGTTGCAGCATCCGCTTCCGACGGCGCGGCGCTGCCTGCGGCTGGGCCAGGCCATCCGCCGTGCCGTGGACAGCTGCGCCGACGGACTGCGCGTGGCCATCGTCGGCACCGGCGGCATGTCGCACCAGCTGACCGGGCCGAACTTCGGTCGCATGCGCAGCGAGCACGACCTGGACTTCCTGCGCCGCATCGTTGCCGACCCGGACGCCCTGGCCGAACTGAGCCACCACACGCTGATGGAGCGCTTCGGCGTGGAGGGCATCGAGCTCATCATGTGGCTGGTGATGCGCGGCGCCTTGTCGGCGCAGGCGCGACCGGTGCATCAGCACTATTACGCACCCATGACCACCGGCATGGGCCTGATCACGCTCGAGGAGGCCCTCTGATGCGCACGCAGGTCGCCATCATCGGTGCCGGTCCGGCTGGCCTGGCATTGGCGCTGCTGCTGCGGCGCGAGGGCATCGAATCCGTCCTGGTCGAGCGGGCCGCGCAAGACCATGTGCGTTCGCGCCTGCGTGCCGGTGTGCTCGAGCAGGGCTCGGTCGCGCTGTTGCGGGACCTGGGCCTGGGTGCCGGCATCGAGCGGCGCGGGCTGGAGCAACATGCCATCGATTTCCGGTTCGGCGGGCGTTCCCACCGGCTGGACTTCCACGCCGCCAGCGGGGGCCGCAGTGCCTGGGTGTATCCGCAACACGAGGTGGTGGCCGATCTGATGCAGGCCTGCGAGCGCCAGGACATTGCGGTGATGTACGAGTCGCCGGTCACGCGCATCGAGGCGTTTGACGGGACCCGGCCGGTGGTCCATTTCCACCGCGAGGGACGGGACCACACGCTGGTGTGCGACGCGGTGGCCGGCTGTGACGGTTATCGCGGCATCAGCCGCCGGTCAATGGAGCCGGGGCGGCAACAGGTGTTCGCACACGACTATGCCTTCGGCTGGCTGGGCATCCTGGCCGAGGCGCCGGCGCCTACGCAGGAGATCACCTGGGGTTGCCACGAGGAGGGATTTGCGATGCTGAGCATTCGCACGCCGCAGGTCACCCGGTTGTACTTGCAGTGCGCCCCGGACGAGGACCCGGCGCTGTGGAGTGACGACCGGATCTGGGATGCCCTGCATCGTCGCCTGGACGTGCCGGACATGCCAGCCATCCGGGAAGGCCGCATCACGCACAAATCGGTCACCGCCATGCGCAGCTTCCAATGCGCACCGATGCAGCAGGGGCGGTTGTTCCTGGCCGGCGACGCCGCCCACATCGTGCCGCCCACCGGCGCCAAGGGTCTGAACGCGGCCCTGGCCGACGTTCAGGTGCTGGCACGCGCATTACACGCGTTCTGCGGCAACGGTGACCCTGCGCGGCTGCGCAGCTATTCCGACACCTGTCTGCGGCGCATGTGGCAGGTGCACCGGTTCTCGGCGGGCCTGTGCAACATGGTGCACCGCGTCGCGGACGAGTCTGCATTTGCGCATCAGCTGCGCCTGGTCGACCTGCACACGATGACCGACACCGAAGCCGGCCGCCAGCATTTTTCCCATCAGTTCACCGGCCTGCCGATCGAGGCCTGAAAGGAGCGTCAACCATGTCCCGCGTATCGCAATCCTTCTGTTTGCAACCCGTCATCACACGCCGCGCGCTGATGCGTGCGGCGACCGCACTGGCACCCCTGTCGTGGATGCCGCATGCGGCCCATGCGCAGGCCGGGACCTGGCCGAGCCGGCCGCTGCGCCTGGTCGTGAACTTCCCGCCCGGCAGTTCGCCGGACGTGCTCGCCCGCGCGCTGGTCGAGCCGATGGGCCGTGCCTTGGGTCAGAGCGTCGTGGTCGACAACCGGTCGGGCGCCAGCGGCATGATCGGGGCCGACCTGGTTGCAAAGGCCGAGCCGGATGGCCATGTCCTGTTGCTGACCGCCGGCAGCACGATCACCACCAATCCATACATCTACGCGCGCCTTCCGTACGACACCGACAAGGACCTGGTGCCAGTGGCTGCCGTGGCGCGAATCGCCTTGTTCCTGGTGTGTCGAGCGGACCTGCCGGTGCGCGACGTGGGCGAATTCATCGCCTACCTGAAGGCCCATCCCGGTCGCCTGTCGTATGGCTCCGCGGGCAACGGCACCGGCCTGCATCTGGCCGGAGAACTGTTCAAGCGGGATGGCGGTGTGCAGGCACTGCATGTGCCGTTCCGGGGCGCTTCACCGGCATTGCAGGCCCTGCTCGCGGGCCAGATCGATTTCATGTTCGATCCGGGGATCGCGATGAGCCATGTGCGTGCGGGACGCCTGCGCATGCTGGCGGTGGCCGTGCCGCAACGTTCCGCGGCGTTTCCCCAGGTTCCCACGCTGGACGAGGCCGGCCTGGCCGCCTTTGATGCGGGCACCACCCATGGTGTCTATGCGCCGGCCGGCGTGCCGGCGCAGATCCTTGCGCGGGTCCATCACGAGGTCAACCGTGCGCTGGCATCGGAGCCGGTGCGGGCGCAGATCGCGGCCATCGGGGCCGAGCCTTCGCCGCTGTCGGTGACACAGTTCGCCGCACAGATGGCCCGGGACAGCGAACGGTACGGCGCCATTGTTCGCGAGCGCCACATCCGCGTCGACTGATCTGCTGCGCCTGTCACGGGTGTGGTGGCGCGATGTGGGCCCAGCCGGTCTGCACGGCCATTGTTCCGTGGCGTGAACAGTATTTCCCGCAACGGCGATTGATCCGATGGGGGCGGATTCCTACCATTCTTTTCACGCGGCGGCCATGGGCCGTCATCCGCAATCCAAGCGCAGGAGTTGGCATGTTTCTGAAGAATTGCTGGTACGTGGCCGCATGGGACCATGAGTTGATCGATGGGCGCATGCTGGCGCGTACCTTGCTGGAGCAACGCGTATTGCTGTACCGCGGTGACAGCGGCCAGGTGGTCGCGCTCGCAGACCGGTGTTGCCATCGCGGCGCGCCGCTGCATCTGGGGCGGCGCGAGGGCGACTGCGTGCGATGCATGTACCACGGCCTGAAGTTCGACCCCAGTGGCAAGTGCGTGCAGATCCCGGGCCAGGACGTGATTCCGCCCAAGCTGGGCGTGCGCAGCTATCCGGTGGTGTTGCGCGACCATCTGGTCTGGATCTGGATGGGAGACCCCGAGCGCGCCAACCCGGACGACATCCTGGACTATCCGTTCCTGCGCTCGCCGCAATGGAAGGGCGTGCCGGACTACCTGCACTACAAGGCCAACTACCTGCTGATCGTCGACAACCTGAGCGACTTTGCGCACCTGGCGTTCGTGCACACGCACACCCTGGGCGGCTCCGAGGACTATGCGTACAAGACCAGGCCGGTCGCGATCGAACGGCTCGAGCGCGGGTTCCGCGTCGAACGCTGGCACATGGACGCGCCGCCCCCCCCGTTCCACCGCAAGGTGATCCCGGATCCGCAGCAGAACGTGGATCGCCGCAACATCGGCCACATGCACATCCCGGGCGTGTTTTTCCTGGAGTCGCTGTTCGCGCCAGCGGGCAGTGGCGCCGAGAAGGGCCATCTGCAGGGTGCACGCGAATACCGCAACTGCCAGTTCATGACCCCCGAGACACGGCGCACCACACATTTCTTCTGGAACTACCTGAACAACTTCGAAGGCGAGGACCACAACATCTCGCGCTCGCTGCACCAGAGCCTGATCGAAGGTTTCATGGAAGACAAGCACATCATCGAGGCGCAGCAACAGATCCTCGACGAGGACCCGGAGTTCAAGATGCTGGCCGTCGCCGCCGACGCGCCGCTGTCGCATTTCCGCTGGACGCTGGACAAGCTGATCCGGCAGGAGCAAGAGGGAACGCGTCCGGTCGCGCCTGGCGCCCGGCAGCCGGATCCGGCAACCGCCGGCGCGGCGGCATGAGCGCACGGCACGACGTGATCCGAGGGCGTGGGTGAGCGCCGTGTCCCGGCTCGATCTGCAGGTCGCGTCCGTCGGTGCCGAGGCGCTCGACGTGATGCGCATCGAACTGGTGGCGGCCGACGGCGGGGCGTTGCCGGCCTTCGAGCCAGGCGCGCATCTGGCGGTGGATCTGCCCGAGGGCATGACGCGCCACTACTCGATCGTCAACGACAACCGGGAGCGTCACCGCTACGTGCTGGGTGTGGGGCTGGCCCGCGACAGTCGTGGCGGCTCGTCCTACCTGCACCGGCAAATGCGCTGCGGCATGCGGCTGTCCTGCAGCGCGCCGGCGAACAACTTCCGGCTCGACCCCCATGCGGCGTCGGTGCTGCTGATTGCCGGCGGCATCGGCGTCACGCCGCTGGTGTCCATGGCGCACTGGTGCGCGGCGCGGCACAAGCCGTGGCGCATGGTCTATGCCGCGCGCAGCCGTCAGCGCATGGCGTTTGGCGACGACTTGCGCCAGCTCGGCGGGGCCTTGCGGCTGCATGCCGACGACGAACACGGCGGGGCGCTCGACGTGGCAGCCCTGGTGCAGTCCCGGGCCCCGGACGAGCAGATCTATTGCTGCGGTCCCGCTGCCTTGATGGATGCGGTGGCCGCGGCCGGCTCCGCACTGCCCGATGGGGTGCTGCATTTCGAATGGTTCAACGCGCCGCCGCAGGCGCAGACACCGGAGCGCGGGGACGACGGCTTCTGGGTCGATCTGCGCCGCAGCAACGACGCCGTGTTCGTGCCACCGGATCGCAGCGTGCTGGAGGTGCTGGAACAACATGGCTACGAGGTTCCGTTTTCCTGCCGCGAAGGGCTGTGCGGAACCTGTGAAACCCCCGTGTGCGAGGGTGAACCGGACCACAGGGACTACGTGCTGGCGCCGTCCGAGCGTGCCAGCCGCGGAACCATGATGGTGTGTGTGTCGCGGGCCGTGTCGCAGCGGCTGGTACTGGATCTTTGAACGTCTGCAAAGGAGACCCCATGGTGACGAACGGAAGTTGGCGGGCCGCGACAGCGGCGGTGGTGTTGATGGCTGCCACGGCAGGCGTGCACGGGCAGACCGTGCTCACCGCATCGAGCTGGGTACCGCCCGGACATTCGATGGCGGCGGCCCAGAAGCAATGGTGCGGCCTGCTGGAGCAACGCAGCTCCGGTCGCCTCAAGTGCAACATCCTGCCGCGCGGCGTGGCGTCGCCGCCCGGCACCTTCGATGCGATCAAGAACGGCCTGGCCGACGTGTCGTTCACGGTGCATGGCTACACGCCGGGCCGGTTCACGTTGACGCGGATGGCGGAGTTCGCCTTTCTGGGGGACAAGGCCGAGACGATCTCGGTGGCCTTCGACAAGGTCGCGCGCAAGTACCCGGCGTTTGCCGCCGAGCACCGGGGCACCAAGGTGCTGGCGATGTTCACGCACGGCCCGGGACTGGTGATGAACTCCAAGCGCCCGATCCGGACCATGGACGACCTGTCGGGTCTGAAGTTCCGGGTCGGTGGCGGCGTCGTCAATGACATCGCCCAGAGCCTGGGCATCAACGCCACACTCAAGCCCGGCACCGAGTCGTACGAGTTGCTGGCCACCGGCGTCATGGACGGCACCTTGTTTCCCGCCGAGTCCGCGGAGTCGTTCAAACTGAGCAAGGTCGTCAAGTACGCGACCGTGTTTCCGGGCGGCCTGTACAACACCAGCTTCGTGTTCCTGATGAACCAGGACCGTTACGACAAGCTCGACGCGCGGGACCGGCAGGTGATCGACTCCATTTCGGGAGAAACCGCCGCACGCCTGTTCGGGCGCTCGTGGGACCGGGGCGACGAACGAGGCCTGGCCCATCTGCGCGCGGACGGCGTGCCGGTGATAGCGGCCGATGCGGCCTTCGTGGCCGCCGTCAAGCAGGCGGTTGCGCCGCTGGAGCAGCGTTGGGTGCAGGAGGCGCGTGCCCAGGGTCTTGCCGACCCGGCCGCGGTTCTGGCCGAGTTCCGGGCCGCGATGGCGCAGCAATGACGGTCTTCACCGCCGGCCGCATGTGCGCGGCCAGCTGCGGTGCCCGCCGCGTGGCCGGCGGCACCGCATGGCGAACCAATCACGGAAGGATTCTGCGTGCAGCGATGGTGCATGGCGGCCAGTGCCGCGTTGTCCGGTCTGGCCCTGTTCGCCATCATGGCGCTGACCTTTGCCGATGTGCTGGGACGCAAGTTGCTGGCCCGGTCGATTCCGGGTTCGCTGGAGCTGACCGAACTGTTGATGGTGGTGGTGATCTTCGCCGCCTTGCCGATGGTCTCGCAGCGCGATGAACATGTGGTGTTCAATTCGCTGGACGGGCACCTGTCGCATGCGCTGCGGACCGCGCAATGCTGGCTGGTCGAATCCCTGTGTGCGACGGCTCTGGCGGGTCTGTCGCTGCTGATGTGGCGCACGGGTGACGCGTTTGTGCAGACGGGCGAGACGACGGCGCAACTGGCCATCGGCAAGGCGCCGTTCATCTACGGCATGGCCGTTGCCTGCGCGCTCTCGGCGCTCGTGCATCTGTTGCGCGTGCGCCGTCCGGCGCCGGCATCCGCCGCCGATCGCGGCACGGCGCTGTCATGACGGCCACCCTGATCGGTTTCGGCGCCATCTTCGCGCTGGCCCTGCTGCGGGTGCCGCTGGCATTCGCGATGGCGCTGGTGGGGCTGGGCGGCATCGCCGCCACGCGGGGCTGGCACGTGGCCGTCGTCAGCACCGCACAGGTCGTGCATGAAACCGGCTTCGCGTACACCTTGTCGGTCGTGCCCCTGTTCATCCTGATGGGCAACTTCGTGGCGCGCTCCGGCCTGGCACACGAGTTGTTCGATGCGGCCCATGCCTGCATCGGGCACCGGCGTGGCGGCCTGGCGCATGCGACCGTGGCCGCCAGCGCCGGCTTCGGGTCGATCTGCGGCTCGTCGCTGGCCACGGCCGCGACCATGGCCAAGGTCGCCTATCCGTCGATGCGCCGGATGGGATACCACGATGCCTTGTCCGGCGGAGCGATGGCAGCCGGCGGCACGCTGGGCATCATGATCCCTCCGTCGACCATCATGGTGATTTACGGCATCATCACCGAGACCCATATCGGCAAGTTGTTCGCCGCCGGCGTGGTGCCGGGCCTGTTGTCGGCCGCGTTGCTGATGTTGACGATCTGGCTGCTCGCCTGGCGCCATCCGCAATGGGCTCCGGCGGCGCCGCGTCAGTCCTGGTCGGCACGATGGCGCGCATTGCGGCGGATCTGGGGTGTGGCCTTGCTCGTCGTGGTGGTGCTGGGGGGGATCTATGGCGGCGTTTTCACGGCCACCGAAGGCGCTGGCGTGGGCGCGGCGGGCACCTTCGTGTTCGCCTGCGCCCGGGGGCGCATGGACGTGCGGGTTTTGCTGGAGCTGCTCGCCGAGTCCGCGCGCACGACGGCGATGTTGTTCGCCTTGCTGATCGCCGCGACGGTGTTCGCCAACTTCGTCAACTACACGTCCATGCCGGGCGAGCTACGCGACTGGATCACCGGGCTCGGCCTGCCGGCGCCGCTGGTGGTGGCGGCCATGATGCTGATCTATGTGGTGCTGGGCACGGTGATGGAGGAGCTGACCATGGTGCTGCTGACGATTCCGCTGTTTTTCCCGATCGTCGTCGCGCTGGGCTTCGATCCGGTCTGGTTCGGCGTGCTGGTCGTGATGATCGTGCAGATCGGCCTGGTCTCGCCCCCGGTGGGCATGAACCTGTTCGTGCTCAACAGCCTGCTGCCGGGCATCGGCCTGCTGACGATATTTCGTGGCTGCTGGCCTTTCGTGCTGGCCATGCTGGTCACGCTGGTGTTGCTGATCGCCTTCCCGCAGCTGAGCCTGTGGCTGCCGTCCCTGATGCGCTGACTCCGCGTGCCGGCGGTGCCGGGCAGGCCAGGCGCCTGCCCGCGCCGAGCTGTTCAGTTGCGGTAACCGGCATCGAGCCGGTCCACCTGGCGCATCAGCGCCTGGAACACCAGCTCGCCGCGCCAGTGGCCGGGGTTGAACTTCAGCGTGTCCTGCGTCGACTTGTGCGCCACGGCGGCCGGAATCAGGCGCGGCGCGCCCATGGACAGGGTGGCCAGCTGGATCTCGCAGGCACGCTGCAAGGTCCACAGGAACGCGAAAGCCTGGGGTATGGAACGGCCCCACGCCAGCAGCCCGTGGTTGCGCAGGATCACGGCCGGCCGCCCGCCGATGCTGCGCACGATGCGTGGACCTTCGTCGTCGTGTACGGTGATGCCTTCGAAGTCGTGGCTGGCGACCATGCCGTCGAGCTGCGCGGTGTAGAAGTTCGATTGCAGCAGGCCCGCATCGAGGCTGGCCACCGCGACACCGGCCGTGGTATGCGTGTGCATGATGCAATGCGCATCCGCGATCCCCGCATGGATGGCGGCGTGCAAGGTGAACCCGGCCGGGTTGACCGGATGGACCGAGGCGTCGAGGATGCGGCCCTGCGCGTCGATCCGGACCAGGTTGCTCGCGCACACTTCGTTGTAGTGCAGCCCGAACGGGTTGATCAGGAACTGCATCTCGCTGCCCGTGACCGTTGCCGGCAGGCGCAACGTGATGTGGTTGTAGATCAGTTCGGTCCAGCCGAGCATCGCGAACAGGCGGTAACAACCGGCCAGTTCGACCCGGGCCGACCATTCGTCGGGGTGCATGGCGTGCGGGATTCCGGTGGCGGCCGTGGCGAGGGGGCTGCAAGGAGCATCGGAGCGGGGCATGGTGAGGTTCCTGGGGATGGTGCGGTCAACGCCGGCGCCTGGTGGCAGGCAGCGGGTGGAAGCAGAGCATTGGCATTTCATGGTAGGGCCGCAGCCCTGGCGGATAAACGGGTTTGGCGCAACACTGCGTTTGGCTGGAGGAACAATGACCTGGGATGATCTGGACGCGTTTTGCCATGTCGTCGACGATGGTGGCTTCACCGCGGCGGCCGAGGCCATGGACTGGCCCAAGTCGCGTGTGAGCACGGCGGTGCGTCGGCTCGAATCGGACCTGCAGGTGCGGCTGCTCGAGCGCACCACGCGAAGGGTCCGGCTGACGGCCGAGGGCGAGAGCCTGTATCGCAAGGCGTCCCCGGTGTTCCAGCGCCTGCGCGACCTGCAGGCGGAGATGGAAGCATCGGTGGAGACGGTCGATGGCAGGTTGCGCCTGTCGGCGCCCTACGAATTTGCCGCTCACCATCTGGGGACGGTCGCCTGCCGGATGCTCGAGCGTTATCCCGGGCTCGAGATCGACATCGACGTGCATTACGACGCCGTCGATCTGATCGATCGGCGCTACGACATCGTTTTCACGGCGGTGGAGAACGCATTGCCGGATTCGTCGCTGGTGGCTCGGCGCATCTTCCATCTGCAGCGCGGCCTGTTCGCATCGCCCGAATTCGTTGCGCGCCATGGCAGCCTGTCGGAGCCGGCCAGCCTGAGCGGCGTGCCGGTGATCGCCTCGCTCGACGATACCGAATGGATGTTCCACGATGCGGCGGGTGCGACCTGCTCGGTCGCGCTGCAGCCGCGCATGCGCAGCCCGAACGCGGCCCTGCGGCTGCAGGCGGCAGTTGCCGGTATCGGCGTGGCGCGCATCACGGCCAGTTATTGCGAGCGCGCCGTGCTCGACGGCCGTCTGCAGCGCCTGTTGCCGGATCATGTCTGCGATCCGTTGCGCATGGTTGCGCTGTTGCCCGGGCGCGAGCGCCTGCCGGCGCGTGTCCGGGTGTTTCTCAAGGCCTTGCTGGCCGCGCGCTGACGCACGGCGTGGGCTTCACAAGGACTTGAGGTACTGCACCAGGTCCGCCGCCTGTTGTGTGGACAGGCCCAGCAGCTTGCGGCGGTTGTAGGTGTCCACGACATCCTCGAGCGTGGCCGCGCTGCCGTTGTGGAAATACGGCGGGTGTTGCCATACGCCGGCCAGCGGTGTGGTCCGGTACTGCCGGGTGGCGCTGCGCGAGGCCCAGCTGGGCGCGCCGTCGGGTTCCGGTTCGCTGACCACGTCCGCGGCAGGATGCAGGCGTTCGTTGGCATCGGTGAAATGCGGACCACTGTGGCAGGTGCTGCACTTGGCCTGGCCCCCGAACAGCAACTGCCCGCGTTGCGCGGCCACCGGATCGAAGCTGCCGGCGGGTGGCCGGGGCGCGTCCAGCGACAGCTGGTAGGCCTGCAACGCAGGCAGCTGGTCGCTGACACGGTCGGTGGTGCCGTTGCGCACGTCAACACCGATCCGCGCATCGGTGAAGCTGCCGTGTCCGCCCATCTGCGTCACGGCAACATACCGGTTCCAGTAGGCGATGGTGTCGCCGTCGCCGGTGGTCGTGATGCGGTCGATGCCGCGCAATCCGTAGGCGGGCGGGATCACCTGCGGGCTGCTGATGCCGTCGAGGTTGAAGCGCGGGTCGTAGCGGCCCTTGCCCCACGAACGGTAGATGGCCTGCGTGGCCGGCGCCAATGTCGGAGACAGCGCGATGATGGCGCCCGGGTCGAGGTCGCGGTTGGGCCAGCCGTCGAGTCGCTTGCCGATGCCGGGGGCAAAACTGTCGTCCACCGTCGAATGGCACAAGGCGCAGGTGACGCCGACCCGGGTCAACGTGTTCGTGCCGCCGACGGATTCGACCGTGCCCTGCAGGCCGACCACCGCGTTCAGCGCGATCAGCGCCACCGTGGTCTGCGGGCTTGTCAGGTCGATGCTGCCATCGGAGATTCCTTGCACGACGGCCGGTGGCAGCGCCTCGGAGTCGACCTTGAGGCCGACGGACAAGGCGGTCAGCGGGTCGACGGCGGCGGCGATGACCTCGTGCATGCGCAAGGTGTCGGTCCATTGCGACTCGTCGCCGAAGGTGTCGTAGCGAAAGACCTGTTGTCCCTGGGCCAGCAGCAGAGGGTCGTCGGCGGGCGGCGCCTGGCCGCCGTCGCCGCCGCCGCCACAGGCGCTCAGTGCGGCCAACGCCAGCGGCAACAGGATGCGGGCGGAACGGGAGGTGTCGGTGCGCGGATGCATGTGGGTTCTCCTGACGATCGATGGGTTTGGCCACGGCATGGCCGTGGCGGGTGCCGGCTCAGCGCAGCTGCAAGGCTGGCCGGGTGACACGGGCGTAGGCCGAATGGTTGTGGATCGATTCGAGGTTCTCGATCTCGATGTCGAATGCGGCAACCCGCGGGTCGCCGCCGAGCGACAGGGTCGCCTCGCGCACCATGTCCTCGACGAAGCGGGGGTTGTCGTAGGCCCGCTCGGTGACGTATTTTTCGTCGGCGCGTTTGAGCAGGCCGTACACGGCACAGGAGGCCGAGGATTCGGCGATGGCCACCAGGTCCTCGACGGTCATGGGCTGGTTCAGCTGTGCCTGGATGCGGGTGATCGAGCGCTGGTTGTGCGCGCCTTCGCGCGAGATCGCCTTGGAGCAGGGGCACAGGCTCGTCACGGGTGTCGACACCGCCATCTGCAACACGCTGCCCGGCAGGCCGTCCACGCGGGCCTGCCACAGGACGTCGCAGTCGAGCAGGCTCTGGGCGCCGGATACCGGTGCCGACTTGCGCACGAAGTACGGGAACCGCAGCGTGACGCATCCCTGGCTTGCTTGCAGGCGCCTCACCATATCGGTGGCCAGCGCCGACAGGCCGGCCAGGTCGAGCACCTCGCCTTGCATCGACTCCAGCAATTCGATGAAGCGTGACATGTGGGTGCCCTTGATGTCTGCGGCCAGTGCCACCGTCATGTCGAAGACAGCGATCGTGGATTGTTCGTGTGCGCCGCTGCGCACACGGATCGGGTATCGAACTCCCTTGACACCGACCGCGTCGATGGCCACGGAGCGGTGGTCGTGGCTGCTTTGGGTGTCTGCGAGGTGTTCCAGGGGAGGGCGCGCGTTCATGAGGTTCCTTCGTGCATGCAGGGGGGGACGGGCGGTGCCGGCGTCGGTTGCGCGCAGCGTGCCTGGTCATTGGAGGCAGGACCGCATGCAAAGGTGACAAGCCGGGCGCAGGCGCCGGGCCCGGGTCGTGGGTCGGGCCGGCGCTGCGTGTTGCGCGCCGGCAGCCGGGCTGCTCAGGCCGTTGGCGCTGGCAGGATCTGCAGGCGGCGCAGCTGCGAGACCCAGATCACCGCGGCCTGTAGCGCGAAGCCGGCCAGTGCCAGTACCAGGCAGGCGGTCTCGCCCCAGCGTGCGCCGACCAGGCCGCCCAGCGCCGCTCCCAGCGGGCGCACGCCCCAGCCGCCGGTCAGGAAAATGGCCGAGACCCGCGCCAGCATGGCGTCCGGCGTGACCGTCTGGCGCAAGGTGGTCGAGGTGATGGTCCAGATGATCGGGCCGGCGCCGAACAGGAACAGCGCGCAACCGGCCAGCACGCCCCAGGGCAGCACCAGCGTGAGCACCATGGTGGACTGGGCCAGTACGGATACGAAGGGCCCGAGCGCGATCGCATGGCCGAATGCCATCGCGCCCATGATGCGCCGGGCCACCAGCGAGCCGACGACCATGCCGGCGCCATAGGCCGCGAGCGTGAAGCCGACGCCGCTGGCGTCCAGCCCGAGCAGGCGCATCGCATACGGCACGTAGGCGGCCTGCAGCACGAACCACGAGATATTCCACACCACGCTGGTCGTGAAGATCGGGCGCAACAACGGATGACTCCACACCAGCGTGGCGCCGTCGCGCAACTCCAGCATCACATGGCGGGGCGCGGCGCGCGGGCGTGGCGGTTCGCGCAGCCGCAGCAGCAACACCAGGGCTGCCGCCGACAAGGCCGCGGCCAGCACGAAGGCGGCCGAGGCGCCGGCCCATGCCACCAGCGAACCGGCCAGCGCCGGCCCGCCGGCAAACGCCACGCTGCGCGCCAGTTCCAGCCGGCCGTTGGCCTGTGCCAGCTGGGCGCGCGGCACCAGCGCCGGGGTCAGCGCCGGTGCGGTCACGCTGAAACCGACGGTGCCGATGGCGCCCAGGCAGCCGAGCGCGGCCAGCAGCGCGATCGAGACCTCGCCGGCGAGCACCACGGCCAGCAGGCCCAGGAAGGCCAGCAAGCGCAGTGTTTCGGACCACCACATCATGCGCAGCCGCGAGGTCCGGTCGGCCCACAAGCCCAGCGGGATCGACAGCAGCAGGAACGGCAGGGTCTGCGCGGTGGCCAGCACGCCGACCTCGCCCGGACCGGCGCCGAGCACCAGCACGGCGACGATGGGCGTGGCCGCCAGGCTGAGCTGTTCGGCTGACTGCGCAGCCAGGTTCGACCAGGCCAGGCCGGTGAAGGAAGGCGGCAGTTTGGAGGACATGGAAGGTGCGGAGTGTCCGGGTCGGGTGTGGGGATGGCCGATCATGCCTTGTCCGCACGATGCCGCTGGCCGTTTTCGGACCTGTGTCCGGCTTGACGGCGGCGTCGGGGTCCGCAACACTGGCCTGGCCTGCAATACCGACAGGGGGCGCAGCATCCATGACCGATCCCTACCAGCTGCAACGTTTCGTCGATGCCCAGGCTCCGGTCCATGCGCAGGTGTGCGCCGAGCTGCGCGCTGGCGCCAAGGCCAGCCACTGGATGTGGTTCGTGTTTCCGCAGCTGCGCGAACTCGGCCGCAGCCCGACCGCTCGCTAGTACGGGATCGGTTCGCTGGCCGAAGCGCGGGCGTACCTGCAGCATCCGGTGCTGGGCCCGCGCCTGCACGCCTGCGTGGAGCTGCTGCTGGCCCACCGTGGCTGGTCGGCCTTGCAGATCCTGGGTTCGCCGGACGATCTCAAGCTGCGCTCATCGTTGACCTTGTTCGCGCGCGCGGCGCCGGGCGACGCGGTGTTCGCGCGGGCACTTGCGCAGTTCTTCGGTGGCGCCGGCGATCCGCTGACGCTGGACCTGCTGGGCGACACGCATGCGCAGCGCGCGCGCCGCCCTCCAGGGCCCCGATGACGTCCATGGCTGCCGCCGCACGTGTTCGTGCGCCGCTGCACGTGTCCCGGTGCCGGGCGGCGGTGTTCGTGGGCATGGGCACTTATTTCGGCGCGCGCTGCCGCGCGGGTTGGTCACTGGACGTTTCGCCAGTACACTGTGCGCCACATGCCGGCAGAGCATCGGCAGCGTCACCAGGCGCATCAGGGGGTCAGGAGGCGGTCGATCGGTCAAGGGCCGGCGGCTGCATAGCCAATGATCGGCACAGCCGATGTTTCAACTGCCATGACGCGTTCGATACCCAGGCGGATGTTCTGCCTGGCGTTGTTGTCAAGTGGGTTTCCCGCCAGGCGTGCGTTGGCGCAGGCACAGCCTTCGCTGGAGTTGGGGCTGCTGCCCAACCTCGGAGCGCGCACGCTGGTGGCCCAGTACCGGCCGATGCGGGAATACCTCGAGCACAGCCTGGGTCGCAGCGTGCAGTTGTCGACCGCCCCGCACTGGAGCGCCTTCCATCTGCGCGCCCTGGCCTACGAATACGACCTGATGGTCACCGCCATCCATCTGGCCCGGCTCGCGCAACTCGACCGCAACTACCAGCCGCTGGTGCAGATGATGCCCGACATCGAATGCCTGCTCGTGTGTGCCGCCGCGCGCCCGCTCGATTCGGTGGCCGACCTGCGCGGACGCACGCTGGTGCTGTCGAACCCGCAGTCGCTGGTTGCCGTGCGTGGCCTGCACTGGCTGGCGGAACAGGGGCTCCAACAGGAGCGCGACTTCCGGCTGGCGCGCAGGCGCAACGACGACAGCGCCGCGACGGCCCTGGTGCGTGGCGATGCGGTCGCCGCGCTGGTCAGCAGTGGCGAGTTCCTGGCCACGCCCGAGCCGCTACGCATGCAGTTGCAGGTCGTGAGCCGTTTCGCACGGGTGCCGGGATTCGTCGTCATGGCCAGCCCGCGGCTGGAGACGCAGACGGCGCAGGCGGCACGCGCGGCCCTGCTGGCCTTCG
Organism: Comamonadaceae bacterium G21597-S1; assembly: GCA_027214345.1. Classification (GTDB taxonomy): domain Bacteria; phylum Pseudomonadota; class Gammaproteobacteria; order Burkholderiales; family Burkholderiaceae_C; genus CAISIP01. The sequence goes on along the minus strand of JAPWHR010000014.1, from coordinate 41,572 downwards.
ACGGGCGCTCGGCGCTCGGCCAGAGCTTCTTCCGGCAGACCGGGCTGCAGGGTATGCGCGTGTTGCCCGATGGCCAGATGGAGGCCATGGATCCGCTGGTCGCGAGCACCCGCGCGCTGTTGCAGGAGGCACCCTGATGAAACGCTTCGGGACGCGCGGCTGGTCATTGCGCCGCAAGCTCATCGTGGCGTGTGTGCTGGTGGAGTTGTTTGCGATGGTGCTGGTGCTGTTCGGCGGCACGCGGCTGATGCAGCGCACGCTCGAGGAGCAGGCTGCCGTGCAGTCGCACGAACTGATGGGGCTGCTCGACCAGGCGCTGGTCCAGCCCATCGTCGAACGTGATTTCGTGGCGGTGCAGCAGGTGCTCGACCAGGTTCTCAATCCGCAGGTTGTACCCTACCTGGTCGTGTTCGACCATCGCGGGCACCCGGTGGCCCGTGCGGGCTGGAACGAGGGCCGGCCCCTGCCGCCGCGCGACACCGGTCCGATCGACCTGGATCGTGCGGATCCGACCTTCCACCGGGTGATGCCGGTGACCCTCGCGGGCCAGGAACTCGCACGGGTCGAACTGGGCCTGTCGACGTTGCATCTGCGCCATGCGCGCGACGAGTTTCGCGCCACCGGCGTGTTCATCGCCGCGGTGGCCCTGGCCGCGTCGGTCGGACTGCTGGCGGCGATCGCCTATGCGCTGACCCGCAACCTGGCCATCGTGGCGGCTGCCAGCCGGGAGGTCGCGGCGGGACGTTACAACGTTCAGGTTCCGGTGCAGACGCGCGACGAGGTCGGCCGCCTGGCGGCGAGTTTCAACAGCATGGCGGCCACCATCCGCCATCGCATGGTGGCGCTGCGCAAGAGCCAGCGTCAGCAGAAGCTGCACCTGGCCAGCGCGCACGACGAGCGCGCGCGGCTGACGACGCTGCTCGGTGCGCTGCGCAGCGGCATCCTGTTCGTCGATGCGCAGCAACGCGTGTTGTATGCCAATGCCATGTTCAGCCAGATCTGGTCGCTCGGGCCGGTGGCCACCGGGACCGACGTGGCGCAGATCCTGCCGGCCCTGCGCCAGCAGGTGGGCGTGGGCAACACGTCGCTGGTCGACCGGCTGATGGCGCCGCCGGCCGGTGATGGCGAGATCGCACAGGCCGATGGCGAGATCACGCTGGCCGACGGCCGCCTGGTGTCGCAGCGCATGCATCCGGTCAGTGACGGGGCGCACGGCGGCGGGGGCTGTATCTGGCTGCACCAGGACATCACGCTCGATCGCCAGACCCAGCAGCGCGCGCGGCTGGCACTGGTCGACCCGCTGACCGAACTGCTCAACCGCCGCGGCCTGTTCGAGTCGCTGCATGTCGTGCTCGGGCGTGCGCAGGAAACCGGCTCCAGCGTGGCGCTGGTCTTCATCGACCTGGACGACTTCAAGCATGCGAACGACCAGGTCGGACACTGGGGGGGCGACCAGATCCTGACCATGGTCGCGCGCACCTTGTCCAGCCTGTTGTTGCCGGATCAGCAGGTGGCGCGCATGGGCAGCGACGAATTTGCGGTCATCGCACCGTGCAACGACGCCGAACCGATCGCCGCCCTGGCCGCGCGCATGGTGCAGTCGATATCGGCCCTGCGCTTCGATCCGGACGAGCACCGGATCCGGATCGGCTGCAGCATCGGCGTGGCCCTGTATCCGGCTGACGCCAGCAGCGCCGACCAACTCGTCGCCTGTGCGGACCGGGCGATGCACCAGGCCAAGCTCGGCGGCAAGAATGGGTATTGCCTGTACCAGGACGACTCTGCGCATTCGCAGGCGGAGTTCGAACGGGTGAGCTGGAACGGGCGCATCTACGGCGCGTTGCGCGATCATCGGCTGCAACTGCATTTCCAGCCGGTGCACCGGGTCTCGGACCTGGGCATCGTGTATTACGAGGCGCTGGTGCGCATGGTCGACGAGGACGACGCGACGCAGCTGATCGGGCCCACGGCCTTCGTGCCGTATGCCGAACGCAGCGGCAAGATCCGGGAGATCGACCGCTGGGTGTTCCAGGCCTGCATCGACAAGCTGGTGCAAAGCCCGCCCGCCGTGTGTATCGCGGCCAACCTGTCGGCGCGTTCGCTCGAGGATCCCGGTTTTGTCGACTTCCTGCGCGCCGCGCTGCAGCGCAGCGATGTCGATCCGCGGCGGTTGCACATCGAGCTGACCGAGACCGCGGCCATGGGCGACCTGATTGCGGCCCGGCCCATGATCGCCGCGCTGCGCAGCGTCGGATGCGCGGTGCACCTGGACGACTTCGGCAGCGGCTTCAGCTCCTTCGTCCACCTCAAGCTGCTCGAGGTCGACGGCATCAAGATCGATGGCAGTTTCATTCGCGACCTCACGTCCGATCCGAGCAACCAGCTGGTCGTGGCCTCGCTGGTCAAGATTGCGCGCAGCCTGAACAAGACGACGGTGGCCGAATGTGTCGAGGATGCCGAGACGCTGGAGGCCTTGCGCGAACTCGGCGTCGACCATGTCCAGGGCTTCCACCTCGGCCGCCCGGCCCATATGCTGGCCGAACGCACGTCGCGCGATCGGCTCTCGGTGGTGACGCCGCTGCGCCGCGGTGCGGACGGCGCGCGCAGCTGACGCTGGAGCTGCGGCTTGCCGCGAAGGCGAAGGCGCGCTGGCGGCCGGGCATTCGAACCGGAACGACCGGCGCGGTCGGCCTACGTGTCCTGGCGCGACGGGTCGATCGACGCCAGCGCTCCGGCCAGGTCGGGATACTGGTCGTGGGCGGGGATCATCGCCAGCCAGCCACTGCGTTGCGCGATCTCGCGGGGCTGGTGTGCCAGGCCGCAGACCACCAGCCGTACCTGGCTGTCGGCGCAGCGGCGCGACAGGTCGAGCAAGGCGTCGATGCCGGTGGAATCGACATAGATCAGGTTCTTGAGGTCGAGCACCAGTGCCTGCCGCGGCAGCTGCAGCGCGATGTCCTCCACCAGCTTGACGGCGCCGAAGAACAAGGCACCGTACAGGCGGTGCGCCTGCACGCCGTCGCCGGCGCGCGCCAGTTCGCCGTGTTGCGCGTCGGTCAGGCGCTCGCATCGCGACAGGCTGGAGATGCGGTAGATGAAGGTGATGCAGGCCACGACCAGTCCGACCTCGACCGCCACCGTGAGGTCGAGGACCACGGTCAGCGTGAACACGGCCAGCAGTGTGACCCGATACGGCATGCGGAAGTTGCGCAGCTGCGCGAACTCCTTCCACTGCCCCATGTTCCAGGCCACGTACAGCAGGATCGCCGACAGGCAGGCCAGCGGGATGCTGCCGGCCAGGGGTGCGGCCACCAGCACGATGAGCAGCAGCGTGGCCGCATGCACGATGCCCGATACCGGCGAGGTCGCTCCGCTCTTGATGTTGGTGACGGTGCGCGCGATGGTGCCGGTGGCCGGCATGCCGCCCAGGAACGGCGTGACGAAATTGGCGATGCCCTGGGCCATCAGTTCCTGGTTCGGGTCGTGCCGGTCGCGCGTGAAGTTGTCCGCGACCCGGGCGCACAGCAGCGATTCGATGGCGCCGAGCACGGCCAGCGTCGACGCCGGCACCAGCAGGAAACGCACCGTCGACCAGTCGAACGACGGCAGCGCGAATTCCGGCAGGCTGGCCGGAATGCCGCCGAAGCGGCTCTCGATGGTCTCCACCGGCAGTTCGAGCAGGTAGGCCGACAGTGCCGCCAGCACCAGCGCGACGATGGTGCCCGGCAACAAGGCCAGGCGCGCCAGCAGCCCGGCGCCTTGCGCCCAGCCGATGCGCATGCGTTCCCACGCCAGGATCATTGCCAGCGACAGACCCGCCACCAGCACGGCCATCGGGTTGACGCTGGAGGCGGCGCCCCACAAGGCCGTCACCATGCCGAACAGATCGGCCGGGACCTTGTCCACCTGCAGGCCGAAGATGTCCTTGAGCTGCGACAGGCCGATCAATACCGCAATGCCGTTGGTGAACCCGATCACGACCGCGACCGGTATGAAGCGCACCAGCACACCAAGCCGGAACATGCCGAGCAGGAACAGCATCACGCCCGACATGGCGGTGGCGATGATCAGGTTGGCCACGCCATAACGTTCGACGATGCCGTAGACGATGACGATGAAGGCACCGGCCGGCCCGCCGATCTGCACCCGGCTGCCGCCGAACAGCGAGATCAGGAATCCGGCCACGATGGCGGTGAACAGGCCGGCTTCGGGCTTGAGGCCGCTGGCGATGGCGAACGCCATGGCCAGCGGCAGCGCGACCACCCCCACGGTGATGCCGGCGGTCAGGTCGCGAACGAACTGTTCGCGCCGGTAGCCAGGCAGTGCGTCGAGCAGCTTGGGGTGGAAGGCCAGTGGCAGGCGCATGTCCGGTCGGGTGGGGCTGTCCTTGTGCGCGGACGGCTGGCAATGCCCGCGGCGGGGAACACGGTGTCGGAGATCGCGATCATAAACGGCTGTCCGGGCCAGCGGCCGCAAGCCATACGTGTGGCACCGCTGCAACGATCGACGCCAACAGCCCGGACACCGCGCGGGTTCCGGCGGATGTGTCGGTAATGACTACACGTGACGGTGTTCTTTACACATTGGACGATGCGAACATCCCATTCAGGCGCAAGTGATTGATTCATATAAAGAGTGTTTCTGGCATCGAATGTGCTTTGTGTCTCTGACATGGGTGCTTGCACCCGCACCCGTTGCCAACGAAAGGACATCATGCGACACACTTTGCAGCATTTCATTGCCGCCTCGGCATCGGCCGTCTTGCTGGTCATGGCCGGGTCGGCTGCCCAGGCGGCGCCCATCTACTGGACGGACTGGACGGGCGGTGATCTCGACCCGACCTCCGGGTTTCAGGCGCAGGGCACGATCACGACCGGGTCGTCGACCGTCACCGTGACCTATACGAACGCCAACGGCATTGCGTTCTACCAGCCCAGCGGCGGTATCGACTACTACCAGAATGCCCGCTCTGGGCGTGATGCGGCCACTTCGCCCTACACCAGTTCGGCGGTCGACAACATACCGACTGGCACCGACATCATCGCCCTGCGCGCCGCGGGCATGCAGACGCTGCAGTTTTCCCAGGCCATCGCCAACCCGGTGTTCTCGTATGTGAGTCTCAATGGCAACGGTTATGCCTTCGACCAGGACTTCGAGATCCTGAGTTTCGGCAATGCCAGCGATGGCAACAGCTGCGGGTATTGGGGTTGCGGCACGTCGACCAAGAACGTGGTCGACCTGGGTGGCGGCAACTTCGAATACCAGCTGCTCGGCACCGGCGAGCCGCATGGCACCTTGCGTTTCCTCGGCGCGTTCGACACCGTCAGCTGGCGCAGCCTGACCGCGGAGAACTGGAACGGGTTCACCGTTGGTGTGCAGGGTACCGCGGCTGAAGTGTTCCAGACGCCGGAGCCCGGCAGCCTGGCGTTGATGGGCCTGGCGATGGTCGGACTGGCCTGCGTGCGTCGTCGCCGCCGCTGAGCGACTGCTGCCCACGCCCACTGTCGCGGCGGGCCCTTCACGGCCACTGCGCGCGCAGGAAGTCCGCCAGCGTGCGGCCCGGTTCGTCGCGAAACACCGTGTCGCCCACCTGCAGCGCGGTGATCCGGTCGAGCCGGAAATTGCGAAACGCCAGCCGCTTCTCGCACCAGGTGGCCAGGGTGCAGACCGCGGCCCCGTAGAAGCAGCCCCGCAGGCGTGCCGTGCACAGCGGCGCTGCGAGCCTATTTCCGGTCGCAAACGGCATATGACGGCCCCGGACGCCGGCATAGACTAGCGCGCATTCGACGCCAGGCCCGGGATGGTTTCCGGGGGTGGCAAGCACCTATGAACGGACCCATTTCATGCGACTGATCCTCACGCTTTCCTGTCCTGACCGTCCCGGCATCGTGCATGCCGTCAGCGGTTTCCTGCTGGCCCAGGGCGGCAACATCGTGGAGGCGGCGCAGTTCGACGACGCCGTCACCGGCGTGTTCTTCATGCGCGTGTGTTTCGAGCTCAAGCAAGGCGATGCACGGGCCGTGGCCGAGATCCAGGAGGCTTTTGTGCCGCTGGCCACCGAGTTCAGCATGAAGGCCCGGTTCCACGAGGCGGCGCGGCCGATTCCCACCGTCATCATGGTGTCGCAGCACGGGCACTGCCTGCACGACCTGCTGTTCCGGGTGCGCTCGGGCCTGCTGCCGATCGAGGTGCGGGCCATCGTGTCCAACCACCGCGACTTCTACCAGCTGGCGGCCAGCTACAACATCCCGTTCCATCACATCCCGGTCAAGGCAGAGACCAAGCCGGCGGCCGAAGCCAAGCTGCTCGAGCTGTTCGAGGCCGAAGGCGGCGAATTGCTGGTGCTGGCGCGTTACATGCAGGTGCTGTCGGACGACCTGTGCCGCAAGTTGTCGGGCCGGGCGATCAACATCCACCACTCCTTCCTGCCGAGCTTCAAGGGCGCGCGCCCGTACCAGCAGGCCCATGAGCGCGGCGTCAAGCTGATCGGCGCCACGGCCCACTACGTGACCGGCGACCTCGACGAGGGTCCGATCATCGAGCAGGACGTGGCGCGCGCCAACCACGGCATGGACGTGGCCACGTTGACCACGCTGGGCCGCGACGTCGAGAGCGCGGTGCTGGCGCGTGCGGTCAAGTGGCATGCGGAACACCGCATCCTGCTCGACGGGCACAAGACCGTCGTGTTCCGCTGATCGCGGACGCACCACCGGCCGGTCGGCTGGCCGCGCGGGCGCGGCGTCGGCCACAATGGGGCTTGCCGTCATGACGCTGCGGCCGTGATCCGGGCCGCGGGTGCCGGGCTCCGGTCGTCGGGGTCTGAGCACCGGCGTCGACACGGGATATGCAACTGTCCGACTGCACTCCGACCGAACGCGAGGCGCTCGAGGCCCTGGGCCGGCGCATCGGGCCCGAACTCGTCGCGCAGCGGCTGCGTCGCGAGGGCATGCGCGCCCCGGCGCCCCGCCTCTCACACCGCCTGATGCGGGCGGGGCTGCGCCTGAGCGGCCTGCGCGGGCGCGGCCGGCGCAACGTGCTCGACATCCAGGTGCGGCACAACGAGGTCCGGCTCGAGCGGCTCCCGGCCGGGTTCGACGGGTTCACGCTGCTGCATGTCAGCGACCCCCACCTGGACATGGACGCGGAGTTCCAGCGCCACCTGATCGAGCGGCTGCAGGGCCTGGTGTTCGACGCCTGCGTGTTGACCGGCGACTTCCGCTTCCACGGATTCGGCCCCTACCAAGGCGTGCTTGATGCGTTGCAGGTGCTACGACCGCATCTGGGCGAGCAGGTCCATGCCGTGCTGGGCAACCACGACACGCTGCGCATGGTGCCGGGCATGGAGGCGCGCGGTTTTCCGGTGCTGATGAACGAGTCCGTGCCGGTGCGTCGCGGAACCGACACGATCGTGTTGGCGGGCATCGACGACGCGCATTATTTCCGCACCCATGACCTGCACCGGGCGCTGGCCGGCGTGCAGCGGGACAGCTGCGTGGTGTTGCTGTCGCATACGCCCGAGCCGTACCGGCTGGCCGAACACGCGGGCGTGCAGCTGATGCTCAGCGGCCATACCCACGGCGGACAGATCTGCCTGCCGGGCGGCATACCGGTGTTCACCGAGACGCCGGCGCCACGTGCCTTCGTGCGCGGCGCGTGGCGCTACCGGTCCCTAGCCGGCTACACCTCGGTGGGTTGCGGTTCGTCGGTTGTCGACGTGCGGCTCAACTGCCTGCCCGAGCTCACGCTGCACCGGCTGCGTCGGGCCTGACCGGCCCCGGCACTCGGGCAGACCGGGGACAATCGAGGCGTGGCGACACTCGCCCGTGTGTCGCGACCCGGCGTGCGGAAACGGCCGCCGCGGCCCGACGACCCGCCGATCGACCCTTTGCCACTGGAGCCGCGTGCCCTCACTGCATGGACAACTTCCGAGATCCCGCCATCCTTTTTTTCGTGTTCGGCCTGGGCGCCGGGCTGCTGCGATCGAACCTGGAGATCCCGCAGCCGATCGCACGCTTCCTGTCGCTGTACCTGCTGATGGCGCTCGGGCTCAAGGGCGGCTTTGCGCTGGCGGCCTCCGGCCTGTCGCGCGAAGTCGTGACCAGCCTCCTGTGCGCACTGTTCCTGGCCGCGCTGGTGCCGGCGCTCGGCTACCTGCTGCTGCGCCGCTTCCTGAACGGTTTCGACGCGGCGGCGATCGCCGCGACCTATGGTTCGGTCAGCGCCGTGACCTTCATCACCGCGGTGCAATACCTGGACAACCACGGCATCGCCTTCGGTGGCCACATGGCTGCGGCGATGGCGCTGATGGAGTCGCCGGCCATCATCATGGCCGTGGTGCTGGCCAACCGGGTGCGCCAGCAGGCGTCGGCCGGCGGAACCAGCCAGCCGCTGGGAAGGATCCTGCATGAGTCGCTGACCGACGGCGCCCAGCTGCTGCTGCTCGGCGCCATGCTGGTGGGCCTGTTCACCGGGGAGTCGGGGCAAAAGGCGCTGCAGCCGTTCGCGGTCGACCTGTTCAAGGGCATGCTGGCGTTCTTCCTGCTCGACATGGGCCTGTCGGCGGCACGCAACATGGGCAGCCTGCGTGGCAAGTCGGTGCTCGTGCTGCTCTATGCGATCGCGGCGCCGCTGGTGCATGCCGGCATGGCGCTGGTGCTGGCCCTGTGGTTCGGTCTGTCGGCCGGTGACGGCGGCTTGCTGATGGTGCTGGCCGCCAGCGCGTCGTACATCGCCGTGCCTGCCGTCGTACGCCATGCGATTCCCGAGGCCAATCCGTCGTTGTTCATCGGCATGTCGCTGGGCCTGACCTTTCCGTTCAACATCCTGTTCGGCATTCCGCTGTACGTGGGTATCGCCACGTCGGTGCTGGGCGGCTGAGGTCGCCGGCCAGGCGGCCTCGCTTCAGGCCGCCTGCGCCAGCAGTTCTCCTATCATCGCCCCCAACGCCATGTCGTCGACCTGCCCGAGCTGGTTGAGCTGCAACTGGCCCTGGCGGTCGAACACCAGCAGCGTGGGCGTGCCTTCCATGCGATAGGCCTGCATGGTGAGCGGCAGCGGGCCGGGATCGCCCGCCATGTCGATGCCGACCGGGAAACCGATGCGGTATTCGTGCAGGAACACCCGCAGCGCGGCCGGCGTCATCACCGCGTGGTGCTCGAACACCGTATGCAGTCCGATCACCACCAGGTCGCGGCCGGCGAACACCTGGGTCAGCCGCTTGGCCTGGGGCAGGCCATGGGCGACGCAGCCGGGGCACAACATCTGGAACGCATGCACCACCACCACCTGCCCGCGCAGTGCCGCCAGGCTGGGCGTCTCGGAGGTGTTGATCCACTCGCTGACCTGCAGCTCGGGCGGGTGGCGGGCATTGGTGGCTTGGGGCATGTGGTCTCCTTGCACGAGGCTGCCGTCGGCGGCTGCGGCGGGCGCCGTCAATGGGCCTGCTTGGCCGGCACCAGCGCGACGGCCGGGAAATCCACCGGCACCGCGAACACGATGTTCACATAGTTGGTGAACAGGTTCAACGCCACGTGCGCGACGATCTCGACGATGGCCTCGTCGTCGAAGCCGGCCGCACGCACCGCCTGCACCTGGGCGTCGGAGACCTGGCCGCGGTGCTCGACGATGGCCAGCGCAAACCGCAGTGCGGCGCGGGTCTTCGGATCGCCGGACTCGCCTTGTTGCGCGGCATGCAGCGTCTCGGTCGCCAGGCCGGCCTTGGCGCCGAGCGCGGTGTGGGCCGCCAGGCAGTAGTGGCACTGGTTGCGGTTGGCCACGGCCACTGCGATCTGCTCGCCCAGCTGCGCGCCGATCACGCCCTTGCCCAGGGCGCCGAACGATCCCCACATGCTGCGCAGTGCGGCTGGCGCATTGGCCACGGCGCGGAACATGTTGGGGCTGGCGCCGAAGGCGGCATGGATGGTGTCGAGCAGTTGCTTGCGCTCGGGTGTGGTGCTGTTGCGGTCGATCAGGGGGATGCGGTTCATGCTGGACTCCTTGGGGTTTCCGGGTTGAGGAGTTCGCAGTGTCGGCCGATTCTTCGTATGATTGGTCGCAATGAGTCCATCAAACAATACGCATCGTCCGGATGCCGCGCCTGCGATCGCCATCACGCTGGATCGCCTGTCCGGCCTGCTGGAGCGGTTCCGGGTGCATGCCCACCTGTTCCATGCCGGTCCGCTGTGCGGCGTCACACATTTCGATGCCCGTCCCGGGCGGGGTTTTCTGCATGTGTTGCGGCGCGGCTCCATGGAGGTGCGCCACCAGGGCGGCGGCGGCGCGCCGACCCAGGTGCTCGTCGACGAACCGAGCTTGCTGTTCTACCCGCGGCCGCTCGAGCACGTGTTTCACAACGCGCCGCGCGATGGAGCCGACTTCGTTTGCGCGACGCTGGATTTTGACGGAGGCGCACAACACCCGCTGGCGCGCGCGCTGCCGGCGCTGGTGGTATTGCCGCTGCATGCGGTCGACGGTCTGGCCCAGACGCTGGAGCTGCTGTTCGCGGAGACCGAACGCGTGCGTTGTGGCCAGCGCCTGTTGGCCGACCGCTTGTTCGACGTGTTGCTGGTGCAGCTGCTGCGCTGGTTGCTCGACCATCCGCAGCAGGCGGCAGTGGCGCCCGGTGTCTTGCAGGGCCTGTCCGATCCGCGTATCGCGCGCACGCTGGTGGCCTTGCACGAGGACCCCGGCGCGCGCTGGACGCTGGCCACGATGGCGCGGCACGCCGGCATGTCGCGCAGCAGCTTTGCCGCGCGTTTCCATGAGCGGGTCGGCGAACCGCCGGCCAGTTACTTGGCGCGCTGGCGGGTCGCGCTGGCGGGCCGGATGCTGCGCGAAGGGCGGTCGGTGAAACTGGCCGCCGACACGCTCGGGTACGCGAATGCCTCGTCGTTGTCGCGCGTGTTCACGCAGGAGACCGGCTTGTCGCCACGGGCCTGGCTGCAGGCGCAGGCCTGAGCGCGGCGCAGTCGCCGCGGCGGCTCAGCGCGCGACCCAGCCGCCGCAGACCGGAAACACCTGGCCCACGAAACAGTGGGCCGCATCGCTGCACAGGTAGGCAGCGAAGGCCGCGTCCTCGCGGGCGCCGACCAGCCGGCCCAGCGGCACCTCGCGCGCCAGGCGCTGCTGGAACTTCGGATTCGCCTGCACCTCGGGCGGAAAGTAGGTCGGGTTCTCGACGAAGTTCTGCGCGATCGCGTTGACCTGCACCTGGTGCGGCGCCACCTCGACACCCACCGACTGGATATAGGACAGCTGCGCACCGCGGGCAGCGCTGTAGGTCGATGCGCGTTTCATGCCGCGCAGCGCCGAGGCGCTGCCCATCAGCAGGATCTTGCCCGAGCGGCGCGCGATCATGGCTGGCAACGCTGCGCGCACCAGCCGGTGCAGCGGGTGCACCAGCGCGGCAAAGGTGTCGTTCCATTCGGCGTCCGATGCCTCGGTGGCCAGGGAGGTCGGCGCCGGCACCGCCAGGTTGATGACCAGCGCGTCGATGTCGCCGGCCTGCGCCAGCGCGGCCGCCGGCGCATGCGGGCTGTGCATGGCCTGGGTATCGGCGATCACGTCGGCGCCGTGTTCGGCCAGGACCGTGCACAGGTCCGGGCCCATGAAGACGTCGGCCTGGGTCACGAGAATGCGTTTGCCGGACAGTGCGGGCTGGTTCATGGTACGGGTCTCCTGCGGTCGGACGGACAACCGTACCACGTGTGCGCTGCGTCGTGCCGCCAGCCGGCGGCATGGGCAGCGGCCGCCTGCCGGCGCGCGACCGACAGGCCGCGATCCGTCAGGGTTCCAGCGCCGCGCGCTGGCGCCGGCGCAACGCGGCGCCGAACCACAGTCCGAGCACGATCATCATGACGCCGCCGAGGGTCACGACCGTGCGCGAACCGATCCAGGCGATGAGGCTGGCCGCGAGCAAGGCGCCGGCCGACTGGCCCATGAACAGGAAGGCGGAGAACAGCGACACCGCGGTGCCGCGGGCCCCGGGCGCCATCTGCGTGGCGTTGGCCTGCATGGTGTTGTGGAACATGAAGAAGCCGAACCCGGCCAGCAGGCTGGCCGGCACGATGGGGGGCCACACCGGCGAGAACGCCACGACCAGCGCGCACAGGCCCATCAGGCCGCCGCCGGCCTGGCTGAGCCCGTGTTGGCCCAGCCGCGCGATCAGCCGCCGCGCGGTGGCCATATAGAGCATGCCGCCCAGGCCGAACACGGCCACCACCGCACCCGAGCCCGACGCCGACATGCCGATGCCGCGCTGCAGGTGCGAGGCCCACATGGCCAGCACGCCGAAGCCGGCAGCACCCTCGGCGAACGCGATCAGCAGCACGACGCGCGACCAGGGGCCGGTGACGATGGGCAGGGTCTGGGCGAAGAACGAGGCCCGGGCTGCGGGAGCGGGCGCTGCCAGGTCGGGGCCCGGCGCCTGCGGCGCCGCGCGCTGGCGCCGCCAGTCCAGCAGCAGCAATGTGCCGACCACGCCGAACAATGCGGCCAAGAAGACGAAGGCCCAGCGCCAGCCCAGCGTCTGCGTCAGCATGCCCCCCACGAGTTGCCCGACGCCGATGCCCAGCGTCGTGCCCAGGCCGACGCGGGCAATGGTCTCCTGCAACTCATCGAAGGGCACGTTGTCGCCGATCCAGGCGAGTGCCAGCGGGATGACTGCCGCCGCGCCCAGGCCGGTGGCCATGCGCGCGAGCACCAGTGCGTTCAGGCTGCCGGCCAGCGCCGCCAGCACGCTGCCGACGCCGCACGCGAGCGTGGCCCAGGCCACGATACGGAACTTGCCCAGCCGGTCCCCGAGCGGGCCGTAGACCAGCTGTGCCACGCCGTAGACGACGGCGAACATCGACACCACGGCGGCGGCCTGGGCCAGCCCGACATCGAAGCTGCGCGCCAGCTCGGGCAACATCGCATCGCAGATCCGCTGCGCCACCATGCTGGAGAAGGTCGCGAACGACAGCAACAGCACGGTGCGTTGCGTGGCGGCGGAGATGGAGCTGGTACGGGTGTTCGGCGGCAAGTCGGGTCGCTGTGGTGGAGTGCCGTCCGTGGCGCACCCCTGTGGCGCGGACTGACGGCGGAGAATTGTAGGCAGGGCCGTCGATGCCTGCCTGCACCACCTGGCAAGCCCTGGCGTTGCGCTTGCGCAAGATGGGCCGCAAACCCGCACTGCGGGTTGCGGCCGGGCGCAGCGTGCCGACAGGCTGTCAGTCGACCGGGCGTTCGAGCAGTTCCACCGGATCGCCGTAACGCTGCGCCATCTCGACCACGGACGCATCGCGCAGTGCACACAGGAATCCGTTCTCGACCAGCAGGTTGTCGCCGGCCCGGACGGTGGCGTCGAGCGCGATCAGGTCCATGTGCACCGGCGGCTCCTCCCAATCCGGCATGACGCGCCGGATATAGGCGCTGGGTTCGACCAGGTCGATGCCGAAATGCAGTGCGCCGGGCGCGTTCGAGCCGGCCGGGTAGATCGTGTGGCGCGGAGCCTTGGGGTTGAAGCCGCAGCCGCCGCCTTCGATCATGCGTCCGCCGACCAGCATCTCGCGCAGGATGACGGCCTCTTCGGACTCGCCGTCGACGCGGCTGACCGCGTCACCCTCGAACCAGACGCCGATCCGTTCCGTGAACGGGCGCTCGAATCCGATCGCCCATTGCGGATACAACACGCCCGACATCCGCACCACGGCGTTGCGGTCGTTCCTGACCGAGTTGTGGTCCCACAGGTTGGGGCCGTGGGTGGGCAGGTAGTGCACGTAGCAGCCGTCTTCCTCGGCCGTCATCTGGCCGCGCCAGCGGTTGGTGGCGAGCTGGTTGGTGCGCATCTCGGCGTCGAAGTGGATGCGGAAATCGCTGCCGCGCGGATCGGTGAAATGCAGGTCGAAATCGCCGTCGGCCGGGTATCGCAGCGCGGTAGCGCGGATGATCTCGCCGATCAGGTCGACCGGAAAACGCGCCTGCGGCGTGTGCAGCAGGTCCAGGTCGCGGAAGTAGGTGATCTTGACCCAGCGCTGGCCCTTGCGCCGCAAATCGATGCACAGCGGATCGAGGATGGAGCAGAACCAGGTGGACACGACGAAGTCGGCCTTGCGCAACATGGCATGCACTTCTTCCGGCACCTCGGTCACCTGGGTGCTGGTCTCCATGTAGATGCGCACCGTGGCGCCACGGGACTTGGCGATACCGATCACCGCATCGATGACGCGCGGGTCGAGCAGCGGATCGGCCAGCATCAGCACCCGTTCGCCGGGCCGGATCGCCATGACGCGGGTGAAGTTGTCCAGTGCCTGGAAATAGTGCTTGGTGTCGGTGATGCGGCTCGCCGTGGGTGTCGGCAGTCCGACGTAATGGTGTTCGTTGCTGTTCATGGATGGGCCTTCCTCCCGTTTCAAGGCGTGACTGGTGCGTTCTGTTCGGTGTCGCGCGGCTGCGCGTCCCACCAGGACTGCGGATCGAAACCCAGGCCCGGCGTCTGCGGCAGCGCCATGTGGCCGTCCACGATGGGGGGTGGCTCGCACACGTTCTCGGCAAAGAACCGCGCCGTGCCGATGCCCGCCGCCGCCATCGGCGCCGGGGTGAGCGCGGTGCAATGGATGCCCAGGTACAGGCCGAGCGAGGTCTCGATGCTCGAGGTGATGGTGCAGCCCACGCCGGACGCGCTGGCGGCGCGGATGATCTGCAGCAGCTTGTCCGGGCCGCCCACGCGTTGCGCCTTGAGCACGAACAGGTCGGCCGCCTTGTGCAGCACCGCGAGTTCGACGTCGCGCAGCGTGCGGATGCTGTCGTCGAGCGCGATTGGCACCCGGGTCTGCGTGCGCAGCTGCCCGTAGGCGGACAGCGGCGTGCCGCGTGGCAGCGGCTCTTCGCAATAGTCGATGGTGTAGCGGTCCATGGCATTGAGCTGCTCGGCGGCCCATGCCAGCGGCCAGCTCTCGTTCGGGTCGATGCGGATACGGATGTCCGGCTGGGCGGCGCGGATCGCGGCGATACGCGCGAGGTCGAGCTCGCGCTCGTCGGTGCACTTGACCTTGACCGTGTCCTGTCCCTGCGCGACGGCGGCGTTGGCGCGCTCGGCGCAGACGGCGGGATCGGCATCGCCGATCAGTTCGTTGACCGGCACGCGTGCGGGTGTGGGTTGCGCATCGGCCAGCAGATAGGTCGCCAGTGGCAGCCCGGCCTGCGCCGCGCGCAGCGTCAATACGGCGGTGGACATGCCGCAGCGCAGCCGGGCCGGGCATTCGCGCAGGTCGAGCTGGGCCAGGAAGTCGTCGGCCAACGGATCGAGTCCGGCCATCAGCGCACGGCATTCGCGTGCGAAGTCGGCGGGGTCGTAGTCGACATGGGGCGGCAGGGCGGCCTCGCCCCAGCCAATATGGCCCTCGTTTTCGATGCGCAGGATCAGGCCGCCGCGGAAGTATTGCGTGCCCTTGGACCAGCGGTAGGGGGTCTGCAGTTTCAGCCGGTAGGGACGGACGTCGATGAGCTTGCTTGTGGTGGTCATGCGGCAGCGTCCTCCAGCAGGGGCATCAGGCGTGATGGCGGCAGCGCGACCACGACCGCGTCGCCGGGGGCGAACGGGCGCGTCGCGTCGACCTGGGCATTGAGACGGCGACCGCCGGGCAGCTCGAGCACCAGTTGCTGGTGGCGCCCCGAGAAGACGACGCTGGTCAGCGTGGCAGGCATGCGATTGATGCCGTCGTTCGACTGCGAGACGCCCGTCGTGGGTTCGATGACGATGGCCTCGGGGCGGATCGCCACGTGCGTCAGGTCGGGCAGGACCCGCTCCAGTTGCAACGCACCGATGGCGGTGTCCACGCGGTTGCCGTGGCGGGCCGTGACCGCGATCACCTCGGCGGCGCCCAGGAAGGTGGCGCCGAACACGGTCGTCGGCTCCAGGTACAGGCTGCGCGGCGTGCCGGATTCGATCAGCCGGCCGCCCTGCATCAGCGCGATGCGGTCGGACAACATCAGCGCTTCCTCCTGGTCGTGGGTGACATAGATCGCCGTCATGCCGACGCGTTTGAGCAGATCGCGCAGCTCGACGCGCATCTGCTCGCGCAGCTTGGCATCCAGGTTGGACAAGGGCTCGTCGAGCAGCATCACCGAGCTGCGGCGCACCAGCGCGCGGGCGATCGCCACGCGTTGCTGCTGCCCGCCGGAGAGCTGCGTGGCGCTGCGATCGGCGTATTCGCGCAGGCCGACCATGTCGAGCACCTCGGCCACGCGGCGCCGGGATTCGTCGCCCGAGGTGCCGGCCACGTCCAGCGGGAACGCGACATTCTGGCCGACCGTCATGTGCGGCCAGATGGCATAAGACTGGAACACCATGGCGATATCGCGCGCGTGGGTCGGTATGTTGCAGCGGCCCTCGTCGCCGAATACGCGGGTCGCCCCGATGGTGATGGAGCCGCCGGTCGGGGTTTCCAGGCCGGCGACGCTGCGCAGCGTGCTGGTCTTGCCGCAGCCGCTGGGGCCGAGCAGGGTCAGGAATTCGCCGGCCTCGATCTGTATCGAGACGCCCTTGACCGACGGGGATGCGGCACCGGGATAGGTGAGCCAGAGATCTTGGATGTTGACCATGGAATTATCAGTTGGCGGGTGCAGTGGGACGGCGGGCCGAGAGCCACTGCCAGGCGATGGTGACGAAGGTCATGGCCACGACCAGCCAGACACCCACGGCCGCGGCCTTGTTGGGTTGGCCGCCGGACCAGTAGCTGAACAGGCGCACCGCGACGGTGGCGTTGTCGTCGCCCTGCAGCAGCAAGGCGGTGGACAACTCGCGCATGACGTGCGCGACGACCCAGATCCAGGCACCGGCCAGTGCCGGCAGCATCAGGGGCAACACGATGCGGCGGATCGTGTAGGCCGGTGTGCCTCCACAGGTGCGCGCGGCCTCCTCGAGTTCGGGGTGCAGCTGGATCAGCGTGGCGTTGGCCGTGCGCGAGGTGAACGACAGGTAGACCGTGACATAGGCAATCACCATGATCCAGGCCGTGCCGTAGACCGGGATGAAGCTCAGCGTCAGGTAGACATAGATCAACGCCATGCCGATCATCGTGCCGGGGATGGCCAGCGGCATGAATGACAGGGTGTCGATCAGATGGCGGCCACGGCCCTTGCCGCGCAGCACGGCCCAGGCGATCAGCAGAGACAGCGACGTGACGATGGTGGCGCTCAGACCCGATACCCAGATCGAGGTCCAGCTGGCGGCGCCCAGGCGTCGGTCGCCCAGCAGCGCGACGTGGTGGTCGAGCGTGAGTTTGGGCAACATGTCCCAACTCACCGGCGCCAGGTAGGGCGTCAGGCTGGTCCAGATCAGCAGGCCGAGCGGGGCCATGACGGCGAGCAGGAAATACAGTGCCACCAGTCCCAGCGCCAGCGGCTGGAGCGCGCCCAGGCGCAATTCGCGCGGGCGGAAACCCTTGCCGGTGATGGTGACGAAACGGCTGGCCTGCGCGGTGAGCCGGCGGTACGACCAGGCCAGGCCCAGCAGCAACACCAGGAAGGTCACGCCGATGGCGGCGATCTGCCCGTAGGCGGCGGTGCCGCCGGACTGATCGGTGGCCAGGTAGACGATGCGCGAGGACACCACGAAGATGCCCACCGGCATGCCCAGCGTGCCCGGCACGTCGAATACCAGGAAACCGACGATCAGCAGGTAGGCGGCGGCAGCGAGCAGTGCGGGCGAGAGCATGGGCAGGAAGATGCGCCGGATCATCTGCGGCCAGCGCGCGCCGCTGGTCATGGCCGCCTCTTCGAGCGCCGGATCCATGTTGCGGAATGCGCTCGACAGGATCAGGTACACCGACGGCACCAGGGCCAGCGTCTCGACGAACACCATGCCGCCAAGGGAATAGATATTGAGCGGGCCCTGGTCCAGACCCAGTGTGATCTTGATGAGTTCGTTCAACGAGCCATTGCGCGGGCTGGCCAGCAGCGCCCAACCCATGGCCAGCAGAAAGGGCGGCAACACCATGGGCAGCGCAATCGCCACCCGCGCCGTACCCTTGAACGGCAGGTCGGTGCGCTCGACCAGCCAGGCCAGCGTGCCGCCGAGCGTCAACGCGCCCAGCGTGCAGCCGAGGGCGAACACGATGGTGTTGCCCACCAGCTGGTAGAAGCCGGGGTCGCCATAGACGTCGGCGAAGTGCACCAGACCCCAACCGGGATCCAGTGGCAGGCCCGAGGGCGTGAAACTGGCCACCAGCAACAATGCCAGTGGTACCGCCACCAAATAGAACAGCAACAGCAGCAGGGCGATATTGAGCGGCGTGAACGCTGGCCGAACCGGCTTGGCCGGGGCCCTTGCGGGCGAGCCACCGTCGTGGGCACTCCCCGCTGAACGTGTATCGACCTGCTGCAGGGATGTCACCGGGCGGCTCCGACGGTTTCCAGCATCTTGTTGTAGCGCTCGTTCAGCGTGCCGAGCTCACCAGATTTCTCGGGAGCCCACTCGGAGAGCTTCTTGCCGGCGATGAACTGTGCGGTCTTGGTCTTGGCCAGCATCGGATTGCCGCGGCCGGTGGCGTTCTCGTAGGCCAGCGCGCCTTCTTCCGACGACAGCCAGCTCAGCAGCACGCGTGCGCCTTCCGGATTCTTGCCGTCCTTGCTGATCGCGGAGTAGATGATGTGCATCGGCACCACGTCCAGCGCATGCATCTTGATCGGCGCGCCGGCGTTGAGTGGAGGCAGGGTGCTGTGGTAAAAGCCCAGGCCCAGGTCGATCTCGCCCGAACCCACGGCCTGCGCCAACGGGAAAGTGCTCTTGAACAGCATGGGCTTGAGGGCGACGAAGCGTTCCAGGTCCTTGGTGGCCTTGGCCTCGCCCTGGGTCGCCGCCAGCTGGGCAAAGGCCGCGGCGCGCACCCAGGAGCCGATGCGGTTGGTCCATTTGGGATCGAGCAGCTGTTCCCAGGTTGTCGGCGCCTCGGCATCGCTCACCTTCTTGGTATTCCAGGACACGACGTAGATCGACGCCGCGGTGCTGGTCATGTAGGCATTGGGTGCCATCTCCTTGGGGATGTTGAGCGCACTCCAGTCCACCGATGACAGGTGGCCGCGTTCCTTGAGTTGCCACATGTGGTCGGCGCCACCGGTCAGAACGTCGCCCGTATAGCCGCGCGCCTGGATTTCCTGCACGGTACGCACGGCCAGTGCATTGCCACCGACCAGCCGCGTGTGCTTGATCTTGATGTTGGGGTACTTGGCCTTGAACGCATCGAGCACCTTGTCGGCCTGTTCGGACGGAGAGCTCTCGTACCAGGTCACGGCAGGTTTTTTCTCGGCCGCACTGACCAGCTCGGCCATGCTCTGGGCGTGGACCGTACCAGCCGCAGCGCAAACCAGCAGTGATGTTGCTAAACGAATCGGGGTGTTCATGGTGTCTCCTGTGGGCAGCGTGCCGGGTGTTCGGGCCGGCGGTCAGCGGACGACGGCAAAAGTCGTTCACCAGCTCAGCAAATCAGTTATTGCATGCAATAACTGAAAGCAGGACGACTGTATTTGATATCCATCAAGCAAAATCTAGGGATAACCCTTGGTTTGGATCAATTACTGCATGCAAAAATCGCTTCTACACTGCAACCTGACTTGTCTGTCCCTCCTCTCCCGCATGCCATGAGTTCCCAGATCGAACGTGTCGTCACCGAATTGCGCGGCCGCATCCTGTCGGGCCAGCTGCCGGCCGGCCACCGTGTCGTCGAGCTGCAGTTCGCGCAGGAACTCGCGGTTTCGCGCACGCCGTTGCGGCTGGCGCTCGGTGAACTGGAGAAGGAAGGGTTGCTCGAACGCCTGCCCACGCGCGGCTTCAAGGTGCGGGCGTTCACGCTGGATCAGATCGCCGATGCCGTCGACGTGCGCGGCACGCTCGAAGGCATGGCTGCGCGGCTGGCGGTCGAACGTGGTGTGCCGTTCGAGACCCTGGAGCAGATGCGTTCCTGTCTTGTCGTAGGCCAGTCGCTGGTCGACGAAGCAGACCGCCTGTCGTGCGGCGTCAATGCGCTGCAATGGTCCGAGCTCAACCTGCGTTTCCATAGCCTGATCGTGTCGGCTGGCGCCAACGACGCCCTGGCCGCGACGCTGCAATTCGTCAGCCGCATTCCGATGGCCGGGGCCAATGCACTGACGCTGCAAGGCCAGGTGCCGTCGGTGGAAACCTCCTTCATTCGCCGCGCCCAGCAGGACCATGTCGACCTGGTGCAGGCACTCGAGCAGAAGGCCGGCTCTCGCGCCGAGGCCATCATGCGCGAGCACGCCTTCCGCAGCCGCGAGAACAAGAAGCTGCTGATCGCTCGCCTGGCCCGCACCACCGCATAACCGCAGCGGCGGCAACGAGGTCTGGCCGATCGCGCTACAGTCGGTGCGATGACACAACGCCTGGGACTGTCCACCGCCTTGCTGCTGACAGTGCCGCCGTTGATGTGGGCCGGCAATGCCGTTGTCGGACGGCTGGTGCGCGACGACATTCCGCCTTTCACGCTGAACTTGCTGCGCTGGGTCTTCGCGTTCGCGATCCTGCTGCCGCTGGGCGCGTGGGTGTTGCGGCGCTCCAGCGGCATGTGGGCCCATTGGCGCCGCTTCGCGGTGCTGGGGCTGTTCGGCGTGGGCCTGTACAACACCTTGCAGTACCTGGCGCTGCAGACCTCCACCGCGCTGAACGTGACCCTGGTGGCCTCGAGCATGCCGCTGTGGATGTTGCTGCTCGGCACGTTGTTCTTCGACACCCGGGTCTCGCGCCAGCAGCTGGTCGGCGCCGCATTGTCGATGTCCGGCGTGGTGGTGGTGCTCACCCGCGGCGACTGGACCGAGCTGCTGGGTTTGCGGCTGGTGGTCGGCGACCTGTTCATGCTGGCGGCGACGTTCTGCTGGGCCTTGTACAGCTGGTTGCTGTCGCGGCGTGCCGAACCCGACGCGATCCGCAACGACTGGGCCGCCTTCCTGCTGGCGCAGGTGACGCTGGGCCTGGTGTGGTCGGGCATGTTCACCGCCGGCGAATGGGCGCTGACCGATGCGCACATCCACTGGAGCCCGATGCTGCTGGCCGCGCTGGCCTTCGTCGCGGTCGGGCCGGCCGTGCTGGCCTACCGCTGCTGGGGCCTGGGCGTGCAGCGGGCCGGGCCGGCGGTGGCGGGGTTCTTCACCAACCTCACGCCGCTGTTCGCGGCAGTCATGGCCACAGCCTTCCTGGGCGAGTTGCCGCAGATCTACCACGGCGTGGCGTTCGTGCTGATCGTGGCCGGCATCTATGCGTCGTCGCGCCATTAGGCTGGCGGCACGTTCACACTAGACTGGAAGCTGTTTCATCCACTTCGGCCGCGCGCCGACCACCATGGTCCCTGCACCCCACGCCCCGTCGTATTACGCCCATAGCGCTCACGCCGCACCGCTACGGCCTCCACTGAACGGCACGATCGACGCCGACGTGTGTATCGTCGGCGCCGGCTACACCGGTTTGTCGGCCGGCATCGCGCTGGCCGAGGCCGGCAAGCGGGTCGTGATCCTGGAGCAGTCGTCGGTCGGCTGGGGCGCCTCGGGGCGCAACGGCGGGCAGATCGTGCACAGTTATTCGCGTGACCTGGACGTGATCGAGGCCAGGCATGGTGCTGCGGTGGCCGAGCCGCTGGGGCGCATGATGTTCGAAGGTGCGCAGGTGCTGCGCGAACGGGTCGCGAAATACGCGATCGATTGCGATCTCAAGGATGGCGGCATCTTTGCCGCCGTCAACGATGCCAAGGCCAAGGGCCTGGTCGAGCAGAAGGCCTTGTGGGAGCGCTGGGGCCATCCCGGCCTGACGCTGGTGGACCGTCCGGCCGAGGTGCGCAAGTTGCTGGGAACCGATCGCTACAGCGCCTTGCTGGTGGACCCGACCGGAGGCCATTTCCATCCGCTGAACCTGGCGCTGGGCGAGGCCGCGGCCCTCGAGCGCTTGGGCGGCACCATCCACGAAGCCTCGGGCGTGACGAAGATCGAACGTGGCACGCCGGCCGTCGTGCATACGGCGCAAGGCCAGGTGCGTGCCCGGCAGGTGATCGTGGCCTGCAACGCCTATGGCGGCAACCTGGAGCCGAAGCTGGCCAGCCGCTCGATGCCGTGCGGCACGCAGGTGATCGCCACCGCGCCGCTCGGCGCGCTGGCCGACGAGTTGATTCCGTCCGACTACTGCGTCGAGGACAACAACTTCCTGCTCGACTATTTCCGCCTGTCGGCCGACAAGCGCATGATCTACGGCGGCGGCGTGGTCTACGGCGCGCGTGACCCGAAGGAGGTCGAGTCGCTGATCCGCCCGCAGATGGTCAAGACCTTTCCGCAACTGCAGGACGCCCGGATCGAATTCGGCTGGACCGGCAACTTCCTGCTCACCTTGTCGCGGCTGCCGCAGGTCGGCACGCTGGCGCCGAACATTTTTTTCTCGCAAGGCTGCTCGGGCCATGGCGTGACTTTCACCCACCTGATCGGGCGGGTGCTGGGCGAGGCGCTGCAGGGCGACACTACGCGGTTCGACGCGTTCGCGCGGCTGCCGCACCATCCGTTCCCCGGCGGGCGCCTGCTGCGTGTGCCGTTCACCGCCATGGGTGCGCTGTGGTACCAGCTGCGCGACCAGCTGGGTGTTTGATGAGAACGTCAACAGGAGAAAGCAATATGAGCCAAAAGGAATTCGACATCGTCGTGCACGGCGCAACCGGTTTCACCGGACGCCTGGTCATCGAATACCTGTTGCAGCGGTATCCGGCCGGCAGCGGTGTTCGCTGGGCCATGGGCGGGCGCAGCGCCGACAAGCTGGCGCAGGTGCGCGACGCGGTGAAGGCGCCGGCCGACACGCCGCTGGTGGTGACCGATAGCGCTGATGTGGCCAGCCTGGATGCGTTGATGGCGCGCACCCGGCTGGTATTGACCACGGTGGGGCCGTACCAGCTGTATGGCAACGAACTGGTGGCCGCCTGTGCCAGGGCCGGCGTCGACTATGTCGACCTGTGCGGCGAGCCGGCGTGGATGCGAAAAATGATCGATGCATTTGAGCCCCAGGCCAAGGCCAGCGGCGCGCGCATCGTGTTCTCGTGCGGATTCGACTCGATCCCGTTCGACCTGGGCGTGGCCATGGTGCAGGACGAAATGCAATCGCAGTTCGGCACGCCGGCGAATCGGGTGCGCGGCCGGGTACGCAAGATGAAGGGCACCTTCTCCGGCGGTACGGCGGCGAGCCTGAAGGCCACGATGGCCGCCGCCGCCAAGGACCCGGGTGTGCTCGAGCTGCTGCGCAATCCGTTCTCGCTGACGCCGGGTTTCGAAGGTCCGCGTCAGCCCTCGGGCAACAAGCCCATGGTCGACGAGGTGCTGGGTCTGTGGGTGGCGCCCTTCATCATGGCGGCGATCAACACGCGCAACGTGCACCGCTCCAACTTCCTGCTCGGCCACCGCTGGGGCCAGGACTTCGTCTATGACGAGATGCTGGTCACCGGGGCTGGCGAGAAGGGAGAGGCTTTTGCCAACGCGGTGGCAGCCGACAAGTCGCTGGGCGGCGAAGGGGGCCCCAAGCCGGGCGAAGGCCCGTCGCGCGAGGAGCGCGAAGCCGGTTTCTACGATGTGTTGTTCATCGGCAGCAATGCCAAGAGCGACACGCTGCGGGTCGGCGTCAAGGGCGATCGCGACCCGGGCTACGGCTCCACCTCCAGGATGATCACCGAAGCTGCCGTATGCCTGCTGCAGGACGCGACCGATACGGCCGGCGGCATCTGGACGCCGGCCTCGGCCATGGGCACGCCGCTGCGCGAGCGGCTGCAAAAAAATGCCGGCCTGATGTTTTCCGTCGAGGCCGGCAGCTAGGACGCAGGGCCCGGGTCAGCCGGCGGCACCTGCGGTGCCACGCGTGCCGCGGGCCGACAGCACGGCGCCCGGCGCGCGGCCGAGCAGGCCGAGCACCACCTGCGCGGCCATCGCGACCGCGCCGACGATGAACACCACGTCGCCGAAGGTGCGCACCCAGCGCAGCGTCTGCAGGATGTCCTGCTGCATGAAGGCTTCGCTGCGCGCGTACCACAGGCCTTCGGTCACGCTGGCGTGGAACTGGATGATGCCGATCGGCAGCAGGCTGGTGAAGATCATCAGCACCAGGCCGGCGTTCAGGCCCCAGAAGGCGGTTTTCATCAGGCCCTCGCGCAGCACGTAGTGCGGCCGGATGTAGCGCAGCACCAGCAGCGTGAAACCCAGCGCCAGGAAGCCGTAGACGCCGAACAGCGCGGCATGGGCATGCACCGGGGTCGTGTTCAGGCCCTGGATGTAATACAGCGCCATCGGCGGGTTGATCATGAAGCCGAACACGCCGGCGCCCAGCATGTTCCAGAACGCGACCGCGACGAAACAGCTCAGGGCCCATTTCAGGTTGGCCATCCACGGCGCCCGCGCGCCCAGGCGCCAGTTCTCCCATGCCTCGTGGCCAAGCACGATCAGCGGCACGACCTCGAGCGCCGAGAAACTCGCGCCCACCGCCATCACTGGCGTCGTGGTGCCGGCGAAATACAGGTGGTGGAAGGTGCCGGGAATGCCGCCGAGCATGAACAGCGACGCCGAAGCCAGGCTGGCGGTGGTGGCCATGCGGCGCGAGACCAGGCCCAGTGTCGAGAAGATGAAGGCCAGCGCGGTGGTGGCGAACACCTCGAAGAAACCTTCAACCCACAGGTGCACGACCCACCAGCGCCAGTACTCCATCACCGACAGGTTGGTGCGTTCGCCATAGAACAGGCCCGCGCCGTAGAACAGGCCGATGGCGCCGACCGATGCGGTCAGCAGCGCCAGCAGGTTCTTGTCGCCGCCCGGCGTGCGCAGCGCCGGCGCGATGCCGCGGATCATCAGCACCAGCCAGAACACGATGCCGGCGAACTTGCCGATCTGCCACAGGCGGCCCAGGTCTACGTATTCATACCCCTGATGGCCGAGCCAGAAGTTCAGGTGCTCGGGCATCACCTGCGCGATCGCCAGGTAGTTGCCGATGAACGAGCCCACAACGACGACGACCAGCGCCCAGAACAGGATGTCGACACCCAGGCGCTGGTATTTCGGGTCCCTGCCGCCGTTGATCAGCGGCGCCAGGAACAGCCCGGCGGCGAGAAAGCCGGTGGCGATCCAGAACAGCGCCGACTGGATGTGCCAGGTGCGCACCAGTGCATAGGGGAACCACTGCGAGACGTCGATGCCGTAGAACTGCTGGCCCTCGACCGTGTAGTGCGCGGTGAAGCCGCCCAGGAACACCTGGAACACGAACAAGGCGACGACCAGGAACAGGTATTTGCCCAGGCCGCGTTGCGACGGCGTCAGCGCAAAGGTGGTCAGCGGGTCGCGCGCTGACGGCGCCGGCAGTTCCTCGTCGTGCTTGCGCAGGAAGGCCCAGGCCCAGACCAGGAAGCCGACACCGGCGAGCAACACGACCACGCTGGCGACCGACCAGACGATGTTCTCGCCGCTGGGCCGGTTGTCGATCAGCGGCTCGTGCGGCCAGTTGTTGGTGTAGGTGACGTCATGGCCGGGGCGCTCGGTGGCGGCCGCCCACGCGGTCCAGAAGAAGAACTGGGTCAGCTTGTCGCGCCGCTCGGCGCTGGGCAGCGTGTTTTCCTTCATCGCGAAATGCTCGCGCGAGCGCTGCAGGTGCGGCGCGTCGGAGAACAGCTCGCGGTAGTAGGTCGCGGTCCGTGCCAGGGCCTGCGCCCGCAGCGGCGAGATGGTCAACACACCGGTGGCCGGGTCGGCCCGGTTGGCGCGGTATTCAGCCTTGAGCGCCGCGCGCAGCGCCGCCTGCTCGGGTCCGGCCAGCGCCGCGTAGCCGGTGCCGTGTCGCTGCTGCGCCGCCAGCTCGAGCCAGGCCATGAGTTCGCGGTGCAGCCAGTCGGCGCTCCAGTCCGGCGCCTGGTAGGCACCGTGACCCCAGATCGAGCCCAGCTGCATGCCGCCTACCGATTGCCAGGCGGTCTGACCGTCCAGGATGTCTTCGCCGGTGAACAGCACCGTGCCGTCGGCGCTGGCAACCTGCGTGGGTATCGGCGGCGCCTGCCGGTAGACCTCGGTTCCGTAATAACCGAGCAGCGAGAACGTGACCGCCAGTACGGCGATCAGCGTGAACCAGAGTTTGCGATAGGGGCCCATGGGAATGTTCCTTCGTGTGGCGGTCGATCGGTGGGGCAGGCTCAGGCGTGGGCCGGCTCGCGGGCCGCGGCGCGTTCGAACAGGATGTTGTTCTCCAGGTGGATGTGCTCCATCAGGTCCTCACGCAGCGTGCGCAGGCCTGCGTACAGTGCACGCCAGGTGGTGCAGGCGCCCGCGGGCGGCGTGGCGTCGTGGGTCAAGGCGTCCAGCCGGGCGAGTGCCTGACCATGTTGTTCATGTTCCATGCGCATGACGGTGATCGGAGCACCGGCACGCGCGCCCTGGCCCATGGCAAGAATGGGGAACAACACGTCCTCCTCCTTCTGCATGTGGCTTTCCAGTTCCTGCTGCATGTCGCGCAGATGATCGGCCAGGCCCGTGGGGCAATCCGGGTGAGCGGCATGGACCTGCTCGACACGCAGCGCCAGCCGGATCAGTTCGGGCAGTTGTTCGCGGTGCCGCGTGTGGAAACGCGCCAGCACATGGTCGATCAGCCGGGGCAGGGGTTCGCGGCTCCAGTCGGCGGCGTCGGCAACGGCCGGATCCGCGCGCAGGGCTTCCAGGCGCATGGCGATGGCCGTGACATCCAGGCCTTTGCGGCCAGCCGCGTCGCGCAGGCTGTGCTGGCCGCCGCAGCAAAAGTCCAGCTGATGGGCGTGAAAGACGGCGGTCGCGCCCGGGATGTCGCGCGCGAGTTGGCCCAGGCTTTGATCCAGGGTGTTCATGTGGTTGGCTCCTTGGGTAATGGGATGCCAGTGGATTGCGAGATCCGTGCCGGAAATGATCTTTTTTAAATCAATGACTTGGCGCTTTTGGGGTATTTTTGACCCTCGCCGGCTGTGGTGATTCATACCTTATATGGGTAAAATTCACCCGTGGAGTTTCTATTGATGGCCGATCTCGTGGCCGAGCTGCCGCAGGCCGTGCGCTTGCAGCGCCTGGTTGCCAGCCTGCGAGCCCATTTCCGATGCGGTGCGGTCGCCTTGTTGCAGCTCGAGCAAGGGCAGTTGCGTCCGCTGGCCGTCGATGGCCTGGTGCAGGATGCGCTGGGCCGGCGTTTCGTCGTCGCCGAACATCCGCGGCTCGCCGCCATCCTGGCCCGCCGCGGCGTGACGAGTTTTCACCATGAGAGCGACTTGCCCGACCCGTACGACGGGCTGATCGACACCCATGCCGGCGAACCCTTGCCGGTGCACGACTGCATGGGCATCAGCCTGCAGGTGGAAGGTCAGACCTGGGGTGTGCTGACCCTCGACGCCTTGCAGGTCGGCACCTTCGATGCCCCGGCGCGCGAGGCCCTGGCCCGCCATGCGCTGATCGTCGAGGCGGCGGTGCGCATCACCCGCATGGAGGCGGAGATCCGGGCCTTGCGCCTGTCGCGCGGAGACGCCCCGGTGCACGGTGCCGAACACGAAGAAGGCGAGATCCTGGGTCACAGCGAGGCGATCACGCGGCTGCTGCATGAGATCGAGGTGGTGGCTGATTCGGAGTTGCCGGTATTGCTGCTGGGCGAGACCGGCGTGGGCAAGGAGTTGTTCGCGCACCGGGTGCACCGCCTGTCTCGCCGGCGCGATCGCCCGCTGGTGCATGTCAACTGCGCGGCCTTGCCGGAATCGCTGGCCGAGAGCGAGTTGTTCGGCCATGCCCGGGGCGCCTTCTCCGGCGCGCTGAGCGAACGCCCGGGCCGGTTCGACGCGGCCAAGGGCGGTACGCTGTTTCTCGACGAGGTCGGCGAACTGCCGCTGTCGGTCCAGGCCAAGCTGCTGCGGGTACTGCAGAACGGCGAGATCCAGCGGCTCGGTGACGACCGGGTGCGTCGGGTCGATGTACGCGTCGTGGCGGCCACCAACCGCAACTTGCGCGAGCGGGTCAGCACCGGCGCGTTTCGCGCCGACCTGTACCACCGCCTGTCGGTCTACCCGGTCCCGATCCCGCCGCTGCGCGAGCGCGGCGACGACGTGCTGCTGCTGGCGGGCCGTTTTCTCGAGCGCAACCGCGCCCGGCTGGGGCTGCGCAGCCTGCGCCTGTCACCGTCGGCCGAACAGGCTTTGCGGGCCTATGCCTGGCCGGGCAATATCCGCGAACTCGAGCACGTGGTCAGCCGTGCGGCGATCAAGGCGGTGAGCCGCGGCGCGAACCGGGCCTCCATCGTCACGCTGGAGGCAGACCTGCTCGATCTCGACGGCATGGGACTGCCCGCGGCCGCCACGCACCGGGATGCCCAAGCGGGCGCAGCCGCTGGCGGCGGCGCCGCGGCGCAGCCGCTGTCCCCGCCACCGCGCTTGCGCGACGCGCTCGACGACTGTCGCCGCACGCAGATCCGCGCGGCGCTGGATGCGCATGGCGGCAACTGGGCCGACGCGGGGCGCCAGCTCGGCGTCGATCCGAGCAACCTGCACAAGCTGGCCCGGCGGCTGGGCCTGAAAGACTGAGGAGATATGTCGCCGCCGTCAGTCCCTGGTGGCCTGTCGCAGCGCCGGCGTTGGCCGCCAGGACAGCCTTCGACGGTGCCGGGCGCGAACGGTGCATGCCCTGGGCCTTGCTGCGGCAGCTGGTTCCTCATCAGGTTGGAGGTGGCACCGAGTGTGACTCCTGCGGTCCATCAGGCCGTAGTCTACTTCGACCGGCAACGCGGACAACGCGGACAACGCGGCGCTCGGTCCGCCGGCGATGTTTGCGCGCCAGCCGGACCGAAGTCCATCAGGCATGCAGCATGTCCCGGTCCGCAGCCGCGTCGCTCGTTGCGGACCGGTCGGCCACGGCGAGTGGCTGGCGCACGATGGTCGGGTTGACCGGGTCGCCGCTCCACTCGAGCCAGCCGCCGTCGTAGACGCTGATGTCGTCCCAGCCCATCAGCCAGGCGTAGAAGAACGCCAGCGAAGCGCGCCAGCCGGTGCCGCAATAAAAGGCGGTGTGCCGGTCAGGCGTGATGCCTTGCGCCTGCCAGAACGCCAGGATCTCGGCGGCCGGTTTCATGCGCCCGGCGGCGTCCTGGTAGTCGCGCATGCTGTTCATGTCGCGGCTGTCGCCAGCCCGGCCCCAGAGCGCACCGGCGATGTCTCCGCGTGCGGGAATGGTGGCGTAGCCGGACGTGATACCCAGGTATTCGTCGTGGCTGCGGATGCTCACCAACCTGGCATGCGGATCGGCGAGCGCGGCGCGTGCCTGCGCAAGGTCGATCAGCCAATGGGGGCGGGCCGGCAGATGCAGGCCGAAACCTGCCACCGGCACCGGCGCTGCCGGCGCCCCCTGGCGCAGCGGCAGGCCGGCAGCGCGCCACGCCGCGGTGCCCCCATCGAGCAGGCGCACGTCCGACACGCCGGCGACCATCAGGAGCTGCGCCGCACGTGCGGCGGCACTTTGGTGGCGCCCGGTCAGGATGACGGTGGTGTCGTGGCGGATGCCCAGCGCCGGCAGGCGCTGCAGCAACAACGCGTCGGGCACCTTGTTCCACAGCGGCGGCTGCTCCAGCAGGTTGGTGTCGAGCCAGTGCGATGCGGGGATATGGCCGGTGTGTTCTGGCTGCCACGGGCCGTCGTGTACTTCGAACAGCCGCCAATGGCCTGCGGGCGCGGCCGGCACCGGCTGGCCGCCGAGCAGGCATGCCAGCCACGACACCGGTACCAGGTGGCGCCAGCGTGGCAGGTCGGCGCGCCAGTGGGGGGCACAGGCGCCGTTCGTGGGGGATGGAGGGACGGACACGCGAACAGGGAGGGGGACGGAAGGGGAGCGTGCATTCTAGGAGGGCGCCGTCCGGCGCGGCTCCCGTCGCGCCGCGTGGGGCGCGGTCGCCGGCAGCGGCGCCGGCCGCCAGCGCACGCTCAGCGCTTGCGCGCCACCAGGCCGGCCAGCGCCGAGCGGCCCCGATGGTGATCGCCCTCCGCCAGGTCATCCTCGTACATGCGCAGTTCGATCAGTTCGAGGTCGGCGAAGGCTTGACGCAGCATCTCCTCGGTATACAGGTGGGCCAGGATCGGCGGGCCGCCGGTCTTGTATTCGAGTTGCTTCGGCGTGTACCCCTGCAGGATCAGCAGGCCGCCGGGCTTGAGCGTGCGCACCATGTTGGCGAACAGGCGCGTGCGCATCGCGGGATCGGCGAACTGGATGAAGATGGCCGCGACCATGTCGTAATGCTCGTGTGGCCATGGCCACCGGTCGCAGTCGGCCACCGTGTAGTTCACCTGCACGCCGGCCTCGTGGGCCAGCGTGCGCGCCTTGGCCACGCCGACCTCGGAAATGTCGAAGGCGTCGACCTGCAGGCCCTGGCGCGCCAGCCAGACGCTGTTGCGTCCTTCGCCGTCGGCCACGCACAAGGCGGTGCCGTTTGCCGGCAGATGGGCGGCGTGCGACTGCAGGTAGACATTGGGCTGGGTGCCGAACAGGTAGTCGGCGCCCTGGAAGCGGGTGTTCCAGGTGGCGGCGGCGTCGGCGAAACGGGTGTCGGTCATGGTGTTGGTCGAGGTCGGGGTGGCCCCCGATTTTGCGCGCGTCGGGCCTCGGCGCGTGCACAATGGCCCGACAAGGAGGTTTTCCCGATGGCAAGACATGATTTGACGATCCTGACCGGCGCCTCGCGCGGCATGGGTCTGGCGATGGCACGCCAGCTGTGCGTGCAAGGTGCGGTGCTGCTGTGCATTTCGCGCAACCGGTCCGAGGCCCTGCAGTCCTGGGCCGATGACCAGGGCACGCAGCTGACGCAATGGACGGCCGACCTGGCCGATGCCGCGCCGGTGGCCGAGCAGTTGCGCGGCTGGTTGCAGGCGCAGGATCCGGCCACGCTGGGCAGTGCCCGGCTGATCAACAACGCCGGGGTCATCGGCCACCTCGGGCCGCTGGACACGGCTGCGGCGCAGGATATCGCCATGGCGCTGCGCATCGACCTGGAGGCGCCGGTGCAACTGGCCGCGGCGTTCCTGGCCACCACCGGCGCATGGGGCCTGCCGCGCCGCATCCTGAACATCTCGTCCGGCCTGGGACGGCGCGCGATGGCGGGCACGGCCCTGTATTGCGCCGCGAAGGCCGGCATGGACCATGTCAGCCGCTGCGTGGCGCTGGATGAGGCGCGCAAGCCACATGGTGCACGCATCGTGTCGCTGGCGCCGGGCGTCATCGACACCGGCATGCAGACCGAACTGCGCGAGGGCGATCCGCAGGAGTTTCCGGACCGCGACAACTTCCAGCGGCTCAAGGACGACGCCGCGTTGACGTCGCCGGAGCAGGCCGCGCGGCAGGTGCTGGCCTACCTGGCGCGCCCTGACTTCGGAGAACCGGTGATCGCCGATGTGCGGGAGGCCTGATGGCGGCGGTTGTCCGGCCACCGCGGGCTGGCGTAAACTTGTTTGCAACCCAATTGAACGCGCTGCCATGCCAGCCATCGCCTGCATGCGCAGGGATGCTCCCGATGCAGTGTTGTTCCGGCACCGGAACAGCGGCCGCGCATTGACGCCATGCAACATCTCTCCCGTTGGTTGATCGGGGCCGTGCTGATCGCCGGCCTGGCCGGTATCGGATATCTCTGGTGGCAAAAGCAGCAGCCGCCGGCGCTCGCGCCCATCGCCGAGGCGCCCGCCGTCGCGCCGCCCGTGGCGGCGCCCGAGACCATGGCACCGGCACCCGAGGCCGCCGCGTCGGAGCCGGCCAACTACCCGATTGAAGCCATCGCGCCGGCCCCCGGTGCATCCGCGGCCTTGCCACCGATCGTGGCCGAGGACGACAACGCGGTGCGCGACGCGGTCACTGAACTGCTCGGTCGCGAGCAGGCCTTGTCGTTCCTGGACCTGAGCGACTTTGCGCGCCGTGTCGTGGCCACCGTCGACAACCTGGCCCGTGGCCACACGGCCTCGCGTCTGTGGCCGGTTGCGCCTGCGCCGGCGCGTTTCCTGGTGGTCGAGAAGGACGGCGTCGAGTACATCGCCGGCGGCAATGGCGAGCGTTACAACGCCTTCGTGCGGTTCGTCACCGCCATCGACAGCGATGCGGCCGTGGCCCTGTATGTGCGCATGTACCCTTTGTTGCAAAAGGCGTATGAGGATCTGGGTTACCCCGGCAAGTATTTCAACAACCGCCTGGTCGAGGTGATCGACCAGTTGCTGCAGACGCCCGAGCCGTCGGCACCGATCCAGGTCACGCTGATGCGGGTAAAGGGGCCGATCGCCGAGAAACGCCCGTGGATCCGCTACGAATACGCCGATCCGACCCTGGAAGCACGACCGGCTGGCCAGAAGATCATGTTGCGCATGGGCCTGCGCAATACGGCCGCGCTCAAGGCCAAGTTGCGCGACCTGCGCAAGCGGATCGCCGGGCGCACCATCAACTGATCCGGCCCGGGGCGACGGCCTGTTGCGCGCGGCGCAACAGAAATTCCTGCTCCTGCGTGTTGCGGGTCATCGACGCGGCGCGCGTGAACTCGGCACGCGCCTCTTCGCGCCGATCCAGTTTCTCCAGCAGGTCGCCGCGCACGCTGGGCAGCCAGTGGTACTGCCCCAGTGTCTGGTCGGCCGCCAGCGCATCGACGATCTCCAGCGCCGCCTGCGGACCGAACACCATGCCGACCGCCACCGCGCGGTTGAGCTCCACCACTGGCGACGGTGCGACCTGGGCCAGCGCATCGTACAAGGCGACGATCTGCGACCAGTCGGTGGCCTCGGCGCTGCGCGCGCGGGCATGACAGGCCGCCAGTGCCGCCTGCAGGGCGTAGGGGCCGCGCGCGCCACCCAACTGCTTGCTGCGCGCGAGTGCGGCCAGGCCGCGCTGGATCAGCAGGTGGTCCCAGCGCGAGCGATCCTGCTCAGCCAGCCGCACCGGGCGTCCGTGCGGGTCCACCCGTGCGGCGCTGCGTGAGGCCTGGATTTCCATCAGCGAGAGCAGGCCGTGCACCTCGGGCTCGTGCGGCATCAGCCGGGCCAGCACCCGGCCCAGCCGCATCGCCTCGTCGCACAGGGCCTGGCGCATCCAGTCGTCGCCCGCGGTTGCGGCATACCCCTCGTTGAACACCAGGTAGATGACCTCCAGCACCGAGGCCAGCCGCGTGTTGCGCTGCTTCGCGTCGGGTACTTCGAACGGCACCCGGGCAGCCGTGAGGCTGCGTTTGGCCCGCACGATGCGTTGCGCAATCGTCGGCTCCGGTGCCAGGAAGGCGCGCGCGATCTCTGCGGTGGTGAGGCCCCCGAGCAGGCGCAGCGTGAGCGCGACCCGCGCCTCGGTCGACAACACCGGGTGGCAGGCGGTGAAGATCAGGCGCAGCAGGTCGTCGCCGATGTCGTCGGCCCGCGCCGCATCGAGGTCGTCGACGAAGTCCGGCGTCACGTCCGCACGCAGTGCAGCCAG
The DNA here is from genome assembly GCA_027214345.1 of Comamonadaceae bacterium G21597-S1. Classification (GTDB taxonomy): domain Bacteria; phylum Pseudomonadota; class Gammaproteobacteria; order Burkholderiales; family Burkholderiaceae_C; genus CAISIP01. Next base: position 8,116 of record JAPWHR010000014.1, on the reverse strand, counting down.
GTCCTGGCCGATGGCTTCGTGCTTGCGCGCCTGCATCGCCTCCTGGCGCAGGCGGTCGAGGGCGCGGTTCTTGGCCGTGGTCATGAGCCAGGCTCCGGGGTTGTCGGGCATGCCATCGCGGGGCCAGCGTTCGAGCGCCGTGACCAGCGCATCCTGCGCGATCTCTTCGGCCTGGCCGACGTCGCGCAGCATGCGCGCGAGCTTGGCGATCACCGCGCCGGACTCGATGCGCCAGATGGCGGCGATCCGTGCGTTCAGGTCGGTCGATGGCATGCGCGCGTGGGGCCGGCGGCCGGCTACAGCTCCACGATGGTCTTGAAGCCGCCGAAGATCATGCGCTTGCCGTCGAACGGAAAGTTCTTCGGATCCGATGGCATGCGCGGGTCCTGCATGACCTTGGCGACGACGCTGTCGCGGTGCTTGCGCGATGTGTAGGTGATCCACGAGAACACGACCGTCTCGTCGGCCTTGAGCTTGACGCTCTGGGGGAAGGAGGTCGATTTGCCGGGCTTGACATCGTCGCCCCAGCATTCGATGACGCTCAGCGCGCCATGTTCCTTGAAGATCTTGCCGGCCTGGCGAGCGATCTTCCGGTAGGCGGACCGGTTCGCGGTCGGGACGGGGACGATGAATCCGTCGACATAGGTGGCCATGGGTTCTCCTTCGTGTGCAGATGGCTGGGTGCCCGCCCCATGCGGGCCCTTCGCCATGACGACGAACGGGCCGCGCCAATTTCGACCGCTATTCGAAACACGGTCCCACTTCGCGGACCTCGACCGTCGCCCACTGCGCGGCCGGGCACTGCTGCGCGATCGTCAGGGCCTGTGCGCGGTCGGTGCAGTTGAGCAGGAAGAAGCCGCCGACCATCTCCTTGGACTCGGTGAACGGCCCGTCCAGCGCCCGGACCCGACCGTCGCGCACCTGCACCCGCGTGCCCTTGGCGTCCGAGGCCAGCGACTCGACGCCGAGCAATACCCCGCGTTGCTGCAGTTCCGCGGCGAAGGCTGCCATCTCCGCATAGACCTGCTTGCCGGCTTCGACGCCGCGTTCGGCGCGCTGGTCTCGGGGTTCGACGATCAACAACAGATACGACATCGTGGCTCCTGTTCGGTGATCGGCCGAGTGTACGGCTGCAAGCCGCATCGGGACGATGTTTGATCCGCGTCAACGTCCACGCCATCGCGTGCCGGAGAATCGACAGCATACCCTTTAGGGTATATACTGCAGGGGGTATAGGAGACCAAACCATGTCTGTCATCCGTCACGTATTCGTTGTCCTGGCGTTGCTGGCCACGCAGGCCGGCGCCGCCATGCCCGATCCGGCCGGGATCCGGGTTGCCACGGTGCCGGTCGGCCAGTCCGGCGCCGGTTCCGTGTTCGATATCGATGGCGTGCTCGAACCGCAGCGCCAGGCCACCGTCACCGCACAGGTGGGCGGCAGCGTGCTGGCCTTGCGTGTCAAGGCTGGCGACACGGTGCGCCGCGGCCAGGCGCTGGTGCGGCTGGACGACCGCGAGATGCGTGCCAACACCGCCCGCAGCGACGCAGCTGTGGTGCAAGCGCAATCCGCGTTGCGCGATGCGCAGCAGGTGCTCGAGCGCAACCGCGAACTGCGCAAGAGCGGTTTCCTCAGTGCGGCGGCGCTCGACAGCATCGAGAACCAGGTCAAGTCGGCCCAGGCTGCAGTGACACAGGCCCAGGCCGCCCGTACCCAGGCCGCGGTGACGCAGGGGTTTGCCGACCTGGTCGCACCCTTCGATGCCGTCGTGCTCGCCACCCATGTGGAGGCCGGTGACCTGGCCTTGCCGGGCCGGGCGCTGCTGACCCTGTATCAGCCGGGCCTGTTGCGGGCCGTGGCCTACGTGCCGGCCTCGCGCGTTGCGGAGACCGCGGCGAGCACCGATGTCGTCGTGGTGTTGCCCGACGGCCGCAGCGTGGCGCCGACGGCGCGCGAGATGCAGCCCACGGCCGACCCGGTGTCGCAGACCGTGGAGTGGCGCCTGCCCCTGCCGGCCAGCGCCACCGGACTGCGGCCGGGCCAGATGGTGCGTGTGCGTGCCAGCGGCGGCGCCGCACAGGCCGATGCCGCCGCGCGGCTCACGGTGCCGCGCGAGGCGATCCTGCGCCGCGGTGAACTGACCGCGGTCTATGTCGCCACCGACAAGGGATTCATCCTGCGCGCGGTCCGTGTCGGGCCGGCGCTGGACCAGCAGGTCGAGGTCCTGGCCGGACTGCGCAGCGGTGAACGTATTGCCCGTGATCCGGTGCGCGCCGGCCTGCCGGGCGCGATCGCGGAGTGATGCCGGCCATGCAATCCACAGACAAGACCCAGAGCCCGCCAGCCGCGCCGCCGGCGATGGGCGTGGCCGGGCGCCTGGCCGGGGCCTTCCAGAACAACGCGATCACGCCGTTGCTGGCCCTGGTGGCCCTGCTGCTGGGCCTGTTCGCGGTGCTGGTGACGCCGCGCGAGGAAGAGCCGCAGATCAACGTGACCATGGCCAACGTGCTGATCGCCTTCCCCGGCGCCAGCAGTGCCGACGTGCAGAACATGGTGGCGCGCCCGGCCGAACAGGTGCTGGGCCAGATCGCCGACATCGAGCACACCTATTCGGTCTCGCGTCCCGGTGTGGCGGTGCTGACGGTGCAGTTCAAGGTCGGCGTGCCGCGCACCGAGGCGCTGGTGCGGCTGTACGACGTGCTCAACGCGAACCAGGACTGGTTGCCGAGCAACCTGGGCGCCTTGCCGCCGGTGGTGCGGCCCAAGGGCATCGACGACGTGCCGGTGCTGGGCGTGACCTTGTGGAGCCATGATGCGACGCCGGCGGTCGAACTCGAACGGGTCGCGCACACGCTGGAGGCCGAACTCAAGCGCGTGCCGGGGGCGCGTGAGGTGCAGACCATCGGCGGACCGGGGCGCGCGGTCAACGTCTGGCTCGATCCGGGGCGTATGCGCGAACGCGGCGTCGACCTGCTGACGCTGCAGCAGACGCTGGCCGCCGCCAACATGGGCCTTCCGGCAGGCAGCGTGATCGAACAGGGCAGCGGCGCCACGCGTATGTTGACGGTGGAGACCGGCAACCTGATCGCCTCCATCGACGAGGTCGCCGACCTGGTCGTCGGTGTCAGCAATGCTCGCCCGGTCTACCTGCGCGAGGTCGCGCGCATCGCATACGGCGCCCGTACGCCGAGCCAGTACGTCTGGTTCACACCCGGTACGGCCGCCGGAACGCCCGATGCGGCGGCCGCGACAACCACGCCGATGGCCGGCCAGTCCTACCCCGCGTTGACGCTGACGGTCACCAAGAAGCCGGGCCAGAACGCCGTCGACGTCGCGCGTGCGGCGCGCGTACGCCTGGACGAACTGCGCAACACCGTGATACCGGCCGGGGTCCAGACCACGATCACCCGCGACTACGGCGAGACGGCGGCCGAGAAGGCCAACAAGCTGATCCAGAAGCTGGCCTTCGCCACCGGGTCCGTCATCCTGCTGGTGGGCCTGGCCCTGGGCCGGCGCGAGGCGGTGATCGTCGGCGTGGCCGTGATCCTGACGCTCACGGTGACCTTGTTCGCGTCCTGGGCCTGGGGCTTCACGCTGAACCGGGTGTCGTTGTTCGCGCTGATCTTCTCGATCGGCATCCTGGTCGACGACGCCATCGTCGTGGTCGAGAACATCCACCGGCACCAGCAACTCGAACCGGGCAAGCCGCTGCGCGAGATCATCCCGGGGGCGGTCGACGAAGTCGGCGGCCCCACCATCCTGGCCACGCTGACCGTGATCGCAGCCCTGCTGCCGATGGCCTTCGTGACCGGCCTGATGGGCCCGTACATGAGCCCGATCCCGATCAACTCCAGCCTGGGCATGGCCTTGTCGCTGGCGATCGCGTTCACCGTCACACCCTGGCTGGCGCTGCGGCTGATGAAGGCGGGTGACCACGGCGCAGCCGCCCATGTCGATGAAGGCGATGCCCCGGCCAGGCCAGGGCGGGTGCAGCGCCTGTTCACCTGGCTGCTGTTGCCGATGTTGCAAAGCGCGCGCAAGCGCTGGCTGCTGGCCCTGGGTATCGTGGCCGCGCTGGTGTTGTCGGTAGGCCTGGCCGCCGTGCAGTGGGTGGTGCTCAAGATGCTGCCGTTCGACAACAAGAGCGAGTTCCAGGTCGTGCTGGAGATGCCGGCCGGCACGCCGCTGGAGAACACCGCCGCCGTGCTGCAGGAGATGGGCCTGCACCTGTCGGCGCAACCCGAAGTGCGCGACCTGCAGGCCTATGCCGGCACCGCCTCGCCAATCACCTTCAACGGCCTGGTGCGGCAGTATTACCTGCGCGCCGACGCCGAGCAGGGTGACCTGCAGGTGAACCTGGTCGACAAGGCACATCGCCACGAGCAGAGCCATGCGATCGCGCAGCGGCTGCGCCCGGCGCTGGAGGCCATCGCGCAGCGCCACGGAGCGCGCGTCAAGGTGGTCGAGGTGCCACCTGGACCGCCGGTGATGTCGCCGCTGGTGGCCGAGGTCTACGGCCCGGACGAAGCCGGCCGGCAGGCGCTGGCCGCGCGGGTGGTCAAGGCCTTCGGCGACACCGCGCACGTGGTGGGCATCGACAGCACGCTGCAGGCCGACGCGCCGCGCACGTTCCTGCGCGTGCAGCGCCAGCGCGCCGAGACCCTGGGTATTCCGGTGGCCGCCGTGGCGCAGACGGTGCAGGCGGCGCTGGCCGGCGCCAACACCACCTACCTGCACGACGGCCAGTCCAAGTACCCGGTGCCGGTGCGCATCGGCCTGCCGCTGGAGCGCCAGGTCGGGCTGGACGCGGTGCTCACGCTGCCGATGCGCGCGGCCAACGGCACACTGGTGCCATTGTCCGAACTGGTGCACGTCGAGCGCGGTGTCATCGACAAGACCCTGTACACCAAGGACCTGCAGCCCCTGACCTACGTCATGGGTGACGTCGGCGAACGGCCCGCGGACGACGGCAGCCCGGTGGCCGGCTTCGTCGACTCGCCGCTGTACGGTCTGTTCGGCATCCGCAGCCGCCTGCAGGACGCGGCCCTGCCCAACACCGGCGAACTGGGCGAATACTGGATCCGCCAGCCGGACGATCCGTACCGCGGCTACGCGATCAAGTGGGACGGCGAATGGCAGATCACCTACGAGACCTTCCGCGACATGGGGGCCGCGTACGGTGTCGGCCTGATCCTGATCTACCTGCTGGTGGTCGCGCAGTTCCGCAGCTACCTGACGCCGCTGATCATCATGGCGCCGATCCCGCTGACCATCATCGGCGTGATGCCGGGCCATGCGCTGATGCACGCGCAATACACGGCCACGTCGATGATCGGCATGATCGCGCTGGCCGGCATCATCGTGCGCAACTCCATCCTGCTGGTGGACTTCATCGAGCTGGAGGTCGCGCGCGGCGTGCCGTTCCAGCAGGCTGTCGTGCAGTCGGCGGCGGTGCGCGCGCAGCCCATCGTGCTGACCGGCGTGGCCGCGATGATCGGCGCCTTCTTCATCCTGGACGACCCGATCTTCAACGGTCTGGCGGTGTCGCTGATCTTCGGCATCTTCGTGTCGACGCTGCTGACCCTGGTCGTCATCCCGGTCCTGTATTACGCCGTGTTCCGGCGTCGCATGGCAGCGCGCGCAGCCGCTGCGCCCGTCGTCTGATCAACCCAAGGAGACAAGCATGGCCCACATCGTCATCATCGGAGCCGGAATCGGCGGCATGCCCGCCGCGTATGAAATGCGGGCCTTGCTGCCCAAGGAACACACGATCACCGTCGTCAATCCGGTCGACTATTTCCAGTTCACGCCGTCCAATCCGTGGGTGGCGGTGGGCTGGCGCGAACGGCCGGTGGTGACGATGCCGATTGCGCCCGCGCTGGAGAGCAAAGGCATCGCCTTCAAGGCCAAGGCCGTCACCGCGATCGACGCCCCCGGCAACAGCGTGACGCTGGACGGCGGCGAAACGCTGGCCTACGACTACCTGATCATCACCACCGGGCCCAAGCTCGCGTTCGACGAGGTGCCGGGCGCCGGCCCGCATGGCGGCCACACCCATTCGGTGTGCACCGTGCCGCATGCCGAGCAGTTCTGGGCCCGCTACCAGGAGTTCCTGAAGGACCCCGGGCCGGTCGTCGTGGGCGCGATGCCCGGCGCGAGCTGTTTCGGCCCGGCCTACGAGTTCGCGTTCATCCTGGATGCCGACCTGCGCAAACGCAAGTTGCGCCACAAGGTGCCGATCACCTATGTCACCAGCGAGCCCTATATCGGCCACCTGGGCCTGGGCGGTGTCGGCGACAGCAAGTCCATGCTGGAGTCGGAGCTGCGAGGCCACGACATCAAATGGATCACCAATGCCAAGACCACCCGGGTCGAGGCCGACAAGCTGCTCGTCTCCGAACTGGACGACAAGGGCCAGGTGCACAAGGAGCACGAGGTGCCGTTCAAGCTCGCCATGATGTTGCCCGCGTTCAAGGGCGTCGATCCGGTGGCCGCCGTGCCCGGCCTGTGCAACCCGCGCGGCTTCGTGATGATCGACGAGTTCCAGCGCAGCAAGGCGTTCCGGAACATCTTTTCGGCCGGCGTCTGCGTGGCGATTCCGCCGGTCGAGGTGACGCCGGTGCCCACCGGTGCGCCCAAGACCGGTTACATGATCGAGACCATGGTGACGGCGATCGCGCACAACATCGCCGACGAGCTCGCGGGCAAGCAGCCCACGGCCCGGGCGACGTGGAACGCAATCTGTCTGGCCGACATGGGCGACACCGGCGCCGCGTTCGTGGCCTTGCCGCAGATCCCTCCGCGCAACGTGAACTGGTTCAAGAAGGGCAAGTGGGTGCACCTGGCCAAGATCGGTTTCGAGAAATATTTCATGCGCAAGATGAAGACCGGCAATGTCGAGCCGGTGTACGAGAAATACGTGCTCAAGGCGCTCGGGATCGTGCGCCTGGTGGAGAAATGACAGCCTGATCCATCAATCTTTTTTTTACAACCGCAAGGAGTTATCCCATGACCGTAGAACGTTACATCCGCATTTTTGCCGGCCTGTTCATCCTGATTTCGCTGGCGCTTGGCGTCGAGGGCAGTCCGCTGTTCGTCAGCCCGTGGTGGCTCGCGTTCACCGCCTTCGTCGGTGCCAACCTGTTCCAGTTCGGGTTTACCAACGTCTGCCCGCTGGGTTTCATCCTGAAGAAGCTCGGTGTGCCGGAAAAAGCGCCGGGCCGGGCCTGAGCCATGGCCGACGGAAAGGAAACCGTGCGCCTGGTCCAGGGCCAGGACTACCAGTTCACGATGCAGTTCGGCGGCGCGGCACCTGACTGGCTGGCCGACGAACCGCCTCCGCTGGGCAAGGGCGAAGGCCCTTCACCGGTGCAGCTTTTGGCGGCCGCTGTCGGCACCTGCCTGAGCGATTCCTTGTTGTTTGCGCTGCGCAAATACAAGCAGTCGCCCGAACCGATCCGCTGCGAGGTGACGGCCGAGGTCGGCCGCAATCCGGAGAACCGGCTGCGTGTGCTGGGCATGCAGGTGACGCTGACGCTCGGCGTCGCGGCCGCCGGGCTGCAGCATCTGAACCGGGTGCTGGACCAGTTCGAGGCCTTCTGTACCGTGTCCCAGAGCGTGGGTGCCGGTATCCCGATCACGGTGCAGGTGCACGACGCCGACGGTGCGCTGCTGAAGTGACAACATAATGGCGCCTCCGACTTCCTCCGAGCGCCGCAAGGCGGCCAGCTGCGCCATGACCATTCTCAGCGACCAGAAAACGCGCACCGACCTGCTGCACCGACTCAAACGGGCCGAGGGCCAGTTGCGTGGCGTGCAGCGCATGATCGAGGAGGGCGACGACTGCCTGGCGATCGCCGGCCAGATGTCGGCGGTGCGCAAGGCACTGGACAGCGCCTATGTGCGCATGACCGTGTGTTTCATCGAGCAGGAACTCGGCGAGCGCCTGGGCGACAAGGCCGGCGCCTCCGACGACCTGGCCCACATGATGGCCCACATGGAGGCGATGCTGGGCAAGCTGCGTTGAGGTTAAAGACGCCCCCCGTCTGTCCGGTTTCACTGCGTGTAAACCGGCCGAACCCCCCACTGGGGGGCGGGCCGGCCGCTTCGGAGCGGCCG
>JAPWHR010000013.1 GCA_027214345.1 Comamonadaceae bacterium G21597-S1 | reverse complement strand
AGGCAGGCGCCCCTTCGGCCCGTCCAAGCCTGCGCAGGCAGGCTTGGAGCCGCGGGCCTCAGCCCCACTGGGGGGCGGGCCGGCCGCTTCGGAGCGGTCGTGCGCGGCGGCCCCTGGCCTGGCCTGCTCCGCGGCCACTTGACCTTTCATCCCGTGAGGGTGGCGCGCAGCGCCATGGATAACTGACATGCACACGATGCCCGACGATGTGAAACCCTTTGTGGTGCCCGAGCCGCAATTGCAGCGTGCGGCGCTGCAGAACGGTGTCGAGCTGGCGTACGAGATCGCCGGTGAAGGCACGCCGCTGGTGTTCATCCACGGCGCCATGGGCGACTGGCGCTCCTGGGACAAGCAGTGGCAGCCGTTCACGCGGCAGTTTCGCTGCCTGCGCTACAGCCGGCGCTACAGCTATCCCAACCGCAACACCATGCCGTCGCCGGACCACTCGGCGCTGCTCGAGGCGGGGGACCTGCGCCTGCTGCTCGACCACGTCGGCTGGCAGCGCGTGATTCTGGTGGGCAGCTCCTACGGTTCGTTCACCGCGCTGGCGCTGGCGGTGTCCGATCCGCAGCGCTGCCTGGCACTGGCCTTGTCCGAGCCGCCGATGATGCGTTACAGCCAGTTCAGTGCCGCCGGCCGGGCTGCCGCGTTGGCATTCCGCAGCAATGTGATCGAGCCGGCCAACGCGGCGTTCCGGCGCGGCGACGACGTATTGGCCGCCGGCATCATGACTGGCGGCATCAATGGCACGGACCGGCCGCCGCTGCCGGCGGCGGCAATGGAGCGCCGCATGCAGAACCTGCGTGCGATGCGCATGTTGGCCCTGTCCAGCGACGAGTTTCCGATGCTCGCGCCCGACGCGCTGGCGGTATTGCCGATGCCGGTGCTGTTGATGGCCGGCGAGAACACGCCGGCCATCCATGCCGAGATATTCCGCAACGTGTGCGCCGCGATGCCTCAGGCGCGGCAGGTCTGGATCCCGCAATCCGGGCACAGCACATCGAACGACAATGCCGAGGTCTTCAACCGCACGGTCATCGAATTCCTGCAGCAAGCGAGCCGCCATGTCTCTGCCGACATCTGAGTTGCCCGTCCTGAGCCTGGTCTACCAGGCCGAGGTCGACATCGCGCCACGCCAGGCGCTCGGTCGCGGACCGTTGGGCGAGCGTTTCCTGGTGCCCATCCTCGGCGGGTCTTTCGACGGGCCAATGGGCCTGCGCGGCGTCGTCCTGCCTGGCGGTGCGGACCGGCAGCTGCTGCGCCCGGACGGCATCAAGGAGCTCGATGCGTTGTACGACATGCGGGCCGACGACGGCACGGTGATCACCGTGCACAACCGGGTGCTGGTCGACGAATCCCGCACGCCGCAGCGATACGCCCGCTCGGTGGTGCGCCTGACCGCGCCCGACGACAGCCCCCACGCCTGGCTCAACCGCCGCCTGTTCGTCGGCGGCCTGCAGTCGCTGCGACCGCAACGTGAAGCGGTTCGCGTGTTGACCTACCTCGTCGACTGAAGACGCGCACGAGGCATCGGCCTGGCCCTTGCCCTGGCGCCCGTCCGCGGCGTCCGCCATGCGCTCCGGCCCTTGTCGCGCCCGGGTCGCGCGATGTCGTAATGTGGACACCTTGCACCTTGGCCGTCTCGACAATCCGGGGGCGGGATAATGGTGGGTTTTCGGCTGGCGACTCCGTCGCCCCCTCCCTTGGCGCTGGGTCAGTGCGCTTCATTTCTCTATCTCTTTAGGACCCCTGCAATGGCAATGATGTCTTCGATCCAGGAATTCGACCCCGAACTGGCTGCCGCGATGGCCGCCGAGGCCCAGCGCCAGCAGGACCACCTGGAACTGATCGCCTCCGAGAACTACACCAGCCCGCGCGTGATGGCGGCCCAGGGCAGCGTGCTGACCAACAAGTATGCCGAGGGTTATCCCGGCAAGCGCTACTACGGTGGCTGCGAATTCGTCGACGTGGCCGAGACGCTGGCCATCGAGCGGGCCAAGCAGCTTTTCGGCGCCGACTGGGCCAACGTGCAGCCGCATTCGGGCTCCAGTGCCAACGCCGCGGTCTACATGGCGCTGCTGCAGCCGGGCGACACCATCCTGGGCATGAGCCTGGCCCACGGCGGCCACCTGACGCACGGCGCCAAGGTCAGCTTCTCGGGCAAGTTCTACAACGCCGAGCAATACGGCATCGACACCGCAACCGGCCTGATCGACTACGACGCGCTCGAAACCCAGGCCGTGGCTTGCAAGCCCAAGATGATCATCGCCGGTTTCTCGGCCTACAGCCGGCATCTGGACTTCGCGCGGTTCCGCGCCATCTGCGACAAGGTCGGTGCCTTGTTGTTCGTCGACATGGCCCACGTCGCCGGCCTGGTCGCCGCCGGCCTGTACCCGAACCCGATTCCGTTCGCCGACGTCGTCACGACGACCACGCACAAGACGTTGCGCGGCCCGCGCGGCGGCCTGATCCTGTGCAAGGCCAACCCGGAGATCGAGAAGAAACTCAACTCGATGGTCTTCCCCGGCACCCAGGGCGGCCCGCTGATGCATGTGATCGCGGCCAAGGCGGTGGCATTCAAGGAGGCACTGGAGCCCGCGTTCAAGGCCTACCAGCAACAGGTGATCAAGAACGCCCAGGCCATGGCCGAGGTGTTCGTGCAGCGCGGCTTCGACATCGTCTCCGGCGGCACTGACAACCACCTGATGCTGGTCAGTCTGATCCCGAAGGGCCTGACCGGCAAGGACGCCGACGCCGCGCTGGGTCGGGCCCACATCACGGTGAACAAGAACTCGGTGCCGAACGACCCGCAGTCGCCGTTCGTCACCAGCGGCATCCGTGTCGGTACGCCGGCAATCACGACACGCGGCTTCGGCGAAGCCGAGTGCCGCGAAGTCGCCACGCTGATGTGCGACGTGCTCGACAAGCTCGGCGACGCCGCCGTCGAGAAGGCCGTGGCCGAGAAGGTGGTGGCCTTGTGCCGCCGCCATCCGGTCCCCGCCTGAAATCGTTTCGGCCTGGATCGGTCCCTTCACCTGAAAGCCTGCCATGGCCCTGAGCGTCTTTGATCTGTTCAAGATCGGTATCGGCCCGTCGTCGTCGCACACGGTGGGCCCGATGAAGGCGGCCGCGTTGTTCGCGCGGCGGCTGCACAAGGCGGAGCAGTTGCCGCAGGTGACCCGGATCGAGGCCCGGCTGTACGGCTCGCTCGGCGCCACCGGCAAGGGGCACGGGACCGATACCGCGGTGATGCTCGGCCTGGAAGGCGCGATGCCGGACACGGTAGACCCGGACACCATCGACGCACGGATCCAGGCGATCCGGACGCAGTCGCGCATCCATCTCGACGGGGTGCATGCGGTGCCGTTCAACGAACGCAAGGACATCGTGTTCCTGCGCCGCGAGATCCTGCCGTTCCATACCAATGGCGTGCGTTTCAGCGCGTTCGCGCAAGATGGAAGCGTGATCGAGGAGCGGCGGTACTTTTCGGTCGGCGGCGGTTTTGTCGTGTCGCAGGAGGAGGCCGACAAGGCGGCCGATGATCCGACCATGGTGGCCGACACCACGGTGCTGGCGCATCCGTTCCGCACCGGCGACGAACTGCTGGCCATCACCCGCGCCACCGGCCTGTCGATTGCGCAGGTGATGCGCGTGAACGAACATGCCTGGCGCACCGATGCCGAACTCGACGCCGGGCTGGACCAGATCTGGAGCGTGATGAAGGCCTGCGTCGCACGGGGTTGCCGCACCGAAGGCCATCTGCCCGGCTCCATGCAGGTCAAGCGCCGCGCGGCGGAGTTGCATCGGCGCCTGAGTGCGCGGCCGGAGCAGGCGCTCAAGGACCAGCTGTCCATCCTCGATTTCGTCAATCTGTATGCGATGGCGGTCAATGAGGAGAACGCCGCCGGCGGACGGGTCGTGACGGCGCCGACCAATGGCGCGGCCGGTATCGTGCCGGCGGTGCTGCATTACTACATGCATTTCTGTCCCGGCGCGTCCGACCAGGGCATTCGCGACTTCCTGCTGACGGCCGGCGCGATCGGCCTGCTGTACAAGGAAAACGCATCGATCAGCGGCGCCGAGGTTGGTTGCCAGGGCGAGGTCGGCGTGGCCTGCTCGATGGCCGCCGGCGCCTTGGCCGCGGTCATGGGCGGCACGCCCGAGCAGGTCGAGAACGCGGCCGAGATCGGCATGGAGCACAACCTGGGCCTGACCTGCGACCCGGTTGGCGGGCGGGTGCAGATTCCGTGCATCGAACGCAATGCCATGGGTTCGGTCAAGGCACTGAACGCGGCACGCATGGCGCTGCGCGGCGACGGTACGCACTATGTATCGCTGGACAAGGTCATCAAGACGATGCGCGACACCGGGCGCGACATGATGACCAAGTACAAGGAAACGAGCCGGGGTGGCCTGGCGGTGAACGTGATCGAGTGTTGAGATGATGGCGATTCGAGTCCAGCGAGCGTCCGTGGTCGCCATGGCCGAAGGGCCCCGATCCGGGCGCGCCGGTGCCGAGGTCGGTGCTTCGCCCGACTGCCCTGCGGTGCTCGGCCTTGCGGCGCGTCGCGCAACTCACTGCGCGCCCTGCGCGACGCGACCATCGGGCGAGCATCGCAGCGGAGTCGGGCGAAGCACCGACCGCCCTAGTGTGAGCCTGCCCCGGAATGCCCAGCATGCGCTGCGGGCCACTGCCACCGAGCGTGGCCTGCATGGGGCCTGGCACGCGAGTTCTACTCTGAATCACATACCGGACACACCGTGAACCGATTTTCCATCTTCACCCTTGCCCGCAATGCCATGTCTTATCACGAGAACTGGCAGAAGCAGTGGCGCAGCCCCGCGCCGAAGCGGGAATACGACGCCATCGTCGTGGGCGGTGGTGGCCATGGCCTGGCCACGGCGTATTACCTGGCCAAGGAACATGGCATGCGCAACATCGCCGTGGTCGAGAAGGGCTGGCTCGGCGGCGGCAACACCGCGCGCAACACCACCATCGTGCGCTCCAACTACCTGTGGGACGATGCGACGCATCTGTACGAGAAGGCGCTCAAGTTGTGGGAGGGCCTGTCGCAGGACCTGAACTACAACACCATGTTCAGCCAGCGCGGCGTCATGAACGTCGGCCATTCGCTGCAGGACATGCGCGACATCCACCGCCGCGTCAATGCGAACCGGCTCAACGGCGTCGACGGCGTCGTGCTGAGCCCGCAGCAGATCAAGGAGATGGTGCCGATCATGAACACCTCGTCCACGCTGCGGTATCCGGTGATGGGCGCGTCGTTCCAGCCGCGTGCCGGTGTCGCACGCCACGACGCGATCGCCTGGGGCTTCGCGCGCGCCGCCGATGCGCTGGGTGTGGACATCATCCAGAACTGCGAGGTGATCGGCATCCGGCGCGACGGTGACCAGGTCACCGGCATCGAGACCACGCGCGGCATGATCGCGTCGAAGAAGATCGGCATCGTCTCGGCCGGCCACAGCACGGTGCTGGCCGACATGGCCGGCATCCGGCTGCCGCTGGAGAGCCATCCGCTGCAGGCGCTGGTGTCCGAGCCGCTCAAGCCCATCCTGCACACGGTCGTGATGTCCAACGCCATCCATGCCTACGTGAGCCAGTCCGACAAGGGCGACCTGGTGATCGGCGCGGGCATCGACAGCTACCTCGGTTATGGCCAGCGCGGCAGCTTCCCGGTCATCGAACACACGCTGCAGGCCATCTGCGAGATGTTCCCGATCTTCCGGCGGGTGCGCATGAACCGGCAGTGGGGCGGCATCGTCGACGTGGCGCCCGACGCCTGCCCGATCATCTCCAAGACCGACATCAAGGGGCTGTATTTCAACTGCGGCTGGGGTACCGGCGGCTTCAAGGCCACGCCGGGTTCGGGCTGGGTCATGGCGCATACGATGGCGCAGGACCGGCCGCACGAACTCAATGCGGCCTTTGCACTCGACCGCTTCTATACCGGCCACCTGATCGACGAACACGGCGCGGCCGGCGTCGCGCATTAGGATGAAGGACGCCCCCCGTCTGTACGGTCTCACTGCGTGTAGACCGTCCGAACCCCCCACTGGGGGGCGGGCCGGCCGCTTCGGAGCGGCCGTGCGCGGCGGCCTCTGGACGGGTCCGCTGCGCGGCCGCATGACCTTTGATGCACGGTGGGTGGCGCGCTGCGCCGTGGAACACTGACGAGAAAGACGATGCTGAAAATCACCTGCCCCTGGTGCGGACCCCGCGCCGAAAGCGAGTTCAGTTGTGGCGGCGAGGCGCATATCGTGCGCCCGCTGGACACCGACGCGCTCGACGACCGACAGTGGGGCGACTACCTGTTCATGCGCAAGAACCCCAAGGGCCAGCACTTCGAGCAATGGCACCACAGCCAGGGTTGCCGGCGCTGGTTCAATGCCGAGCGCGATACCGTGACCTACCGCTTCAAGCAGTTCTACAAGCCGGGCGAACAGCCGCAGGGCGTGCAGGCCCCGGCCGCCGTCGACGATGACGCCGCCGTGGTGCCCGAAATGGTGGGTGCGCCCGCGACGGCGTCGCAGCCGCCTGCCGACGACGCCGCGCCCGCGGCGGGCACCGATGACAGGAGCAAGGCATGAGCGGCTCGCGCATCGACAAGGCCGGCATCCGGCTGGACCGCAAACGTACGGTCGCGTTCCGGTTCAACGGCCGCAACTACCAGGGTTTTGCCGGCGACACGCTGGCCTCGGCGGTCCTGGCCGCCGGCGACTCGGTGTTGTCGCGCTCGTGGAAATACCACCGTCCGCGTGGCGTGTTGACCTGCGGCGTCGAGGAACCGGCCGCGCTCGTGCAGCTGGAGTCCGGCGACAAGACGATTCCCAACGCCAAGATGCCCGAGGTCGAGTTGTACGACGGCCTGCGGGCGGAGAGCGCCTTGCCGTGGCCGAGTCCGGCAAAGCACTTGCTGAGCATCAACCGCTGGTTCACGCCGCTGTTTCCGGCCGGGTTCTATTACAAGACCTTCATGTGGCCGGCCAAGGCCTGGATGTGGTACGAGCGTTTCATCCGCAAGGCCGGTGGTCTGGGCGCGGCACCGGAACAGGAGGACCAGGACCGCTACGTGCAGCAGAACATCCACTGCGAGGTGCTGGTCGTCGGTGGCGGCATCGCGGGCCTGGCGGCGGCGCTGGCGGCCGGGCGCAGCGGTGCGCGTGTCATCCTGACCGAGCTCGGAGCCCACCTGGGCGGCAGTGCGCACCGGTTGACGGGAACCATCAACGGCAAGTCGGCCCGGTCCTGGGCGATGGAGGCCGAGCGCGAACTGGCGCAGATGCCCGAGGTGCGCATCATCCGCCGCGGTGTCGCTTTCGGCTACCACGACCACAATTTCGTGACCATCCGCGAGTCCTTGAGCGACCACCTGCCGTTGGCCGAACGCAAGGGGTTTCGCGAGCGGCTGTGGCGGGTACGGGCCGGTCAGGTGATCCTGGCCACCGGCGCGCACGAGCGCCCGATGGTGTTCGGCAACAATGACCTGCCCGGCGTCATGTTGTCGTCGGCGATGGCCGACTATGCCGAGTTGTATGGCGTGCGCGTCGGCTCGCAGGTGGTCATTGCGACCAGCTGCGACAGTGCGTATGCCGATGCGCGGTTGCTGCAGGCTGCCGGGGCCAAGGTCACGGTCGTCGACTGCCGAGCGGGCGAGGCCCAGGGCGGCAGCCGGGCGCACCAGGCCCAGGGCGACGGCATCACGGTGTTGCGTGGCTTCGTGCCGGTGCAGGCCAAGGGCTCGATGGCGGTATCGGCGCTGGTGGTGCGCCAGATGGATGGCGACAAGGCCAGCGGCGAGACGCGCGAGTTGCCGTGTGATGCGATCGGCATGTCGGGGGGCTGGAATCCGGCCATCCACCTGTATTCGCATTCCGGTGGCAAGGCCCGTTGGGACGAGGATCTGGTGTGTTTCAAGCCGGGTGCGGCCATGCCCGACCAGGCCAGCGTCGGCGCCTGCAACGCGACCTGGAGCCTGGGCTCGAGCCTGGACGAAGGCAGCCTGGCGGGTGCTGCGGCGGCAACCCACGCCGGTTTCGCGGCCCGCGCCGAGGCCTATGCCGTCGACGAGATGGCGATCGAGGACACCGGCACGTTCTGGGTTGCCGAGACCGGCGTGCCCCTGTCGCGCCGGCCCAAGGCCTTCGTCGACTACCAGAACGACGTCTCGGCCAGCGACATCGAACTGGCGATCCGCGAGGGATTCGAGTCGATCGAGCACATCAAGCGTTACACCGCGATGGGTTTCGGTACCGACCAGGGCAAGCTGGGCAACATCAACGGCATGGCGCTGGCGGCGCGTGCCATGGGCAAGCCGATCGACCAGGTCGGCACCACGACCTTCCGGCCCAATTACCTGCCGATCTCGTTCGGCAGCTTCGCCGGGCTGGACCGCGGCGAACTGTTCGACCCGGCGCGCAAGACCAGTCCGCATGAGCTGCACGTGGCCGCGGGTTGCCTGTTCGAGGACGTCGGCCAGTGGAAACGGCCCTGGTATTTCCCGCAGGGCAACGAGGACCTGCACCAGGCGGTGGCGCGCGAGGTGATGGCGGTGCGGGGCAGCGTCGGCATCATGGACGGCTCGACGCTGGGCAAGATCGACATCCAGGGCCCGGACGCGGCCAAGCTGCTGAACTGGGTCTATACCAACCCCTGGCTCAAGCTCGAGATCGGCAAATGCCGCTACGGCCTGATGCTGGACGAAAACGGCATGGTGTTCGACGACGGCGTGACGGCGCGACTGGGCGAGAACCATTTCCTGATGACCACCACCACCGGCGGCGCTGCCCGCGTGCTGGGCTGGCTCGAGCGCTGGGTGCAGACCGAATGGCCCGACATGCAGGTCTGGATGACCTCGGTCACCGACCACTGGTCGACGTTTGCCGTGGCCGGGCCGAACAGCCGCGCGGTCGTCAAGAAGGTGCTGACCGACATCGACCTGTCGAACGAAGCCTTCCCGTTCATGAGCTGGCGCACGGCCAAGGCCGCCGGCGTGCCGGCGCGGGTGATGCGCATCAGTTTCTCGGGCGAGTTGTCGTACGAGGTCAACGTGCCGTCCAACGCCGGCGCCCATGTGTGGAGCGCGTTGATGGAGGCGGGCAAGGAGTTCGGTATCACGCCCTACGGCACCGAGACCATGCACGTGTTGCGGGCCGAAAAAGGCTACATCATCGTCGGCCAGGACACCGACGGATCGATCTCTCCCCACGACCTGGGCATGGGCGGCATGGTGTCCAGGACCAAGGACTTCCTGGGCCGGCGTTCGCTGTCGCGCAGCGACACGGCGCGCAGCGACCGCAAGCAGCTGGTCGGCCTGCTGACCGACGACGAGAAGCTGGTGCTGCCCGAGGGCACGCAGCTGACCGAGCAGTCCAAGGCTTCGCCGCCGCCAGTGCCGATGATCGGCCACGTGACCTCGAGTTACCACAGCCCCACGCTGGGCCGCTCCATCGCCCTGGCCGTGGTGCGCTCCGGCCAGCAACGCATGGGCGAGAAGATCTACGCGGCGCTCGCCGACGGGCGGTATGTGGCGGCCACGGTCTGCAGCCCGGTGTTCCATGATCCGGAAGGGAAACGTCTCCATGCATGACGCCGTATTGAACAGCCCGCTGGCCGGCCTGCTCGGCCGCAAGGCCCGTGACCTGCAGGTGGACGGGCGCAGCTGCAGCCTGGCCGAGATTCCGTTTGTCGACATGCTGAACCTGCGCGGCGACGCCGGCGACGCGCGTTTTGCCAAGGCGGTGCTGGACGTGACCGGCATGCACCTGCCGACGACGGCCAACACCGCCAGCATCGACCCGCAACGCCAGCTGTTGTGGCTCGGGCCCGACGAGTGGCTGCTCAAGTTGCGCGACCGCCAGGGTGATGCGGTGGGCTCGGCCTTGCATCAGGCCCTGGCCGGCATCCACAGCGCGGTGGTCGACGTGGGCCACGGCTTCACGACGCTGGCGTTGCAAGGCCCGGGCAGCGTCGACCTGCTGGCGCGCGGCTGCCCGCTGGACCTGCATCCGCGCGTGTTCGGCACCGGTGCGCTGGCGCAAAGCCATATCGCGAAAGCCGGTGCCACCGTGTTGTGCCTGTACGCCGGCATCCAGTACGAGGTCACCGTGCGGCGCAGTTTTGCCGACTACCTGGTGCGCTGGTTGTGTGAAGCGGGCCAATAAGGGCGCGCGGTCTTGCGGGACCGTCCCGGCATGACGATCAGCCTGGGCATCGACACCGGCGGCACCTTCACCGACGCGGTGTTGCTGGGCGCCGATCGCCAGGTGCTGGCATCGGCCAAGAGCCTGACCACGCCGTTCGATCTGTCCATCGGCATCGGCGGCGCGCTCGACCCGTTGCCGCCGGAACTGCTGGCGCAGGTGGACCTGGTGTCGCTGTCCACGACGCTGACGACCAATTCGGTGGTCGAGGGCAAGGGTGCGCCGGTGTGCGTGTTGCTGGCCGGTTACGACGCCGCGCAGATCAAGTCCAGCGGCCTGCTCGAGCTGCTGGGAGCGGACGCCATCGTGTCGCTGGCCGGCGGCCACGATGCTGGCGGTTTTGCGCTGGTGCCGGTCGACGCGGCGGCGGCCCGCGAGGCGATCGAACGCCAGGCGCCCCGGGTTTCCGCATTCGCGATCTCGGCCAGCTTCGGCGTGCGCAACCCGGAGCACGAGTTGCAGCTGCGTGCGCTGGTCGAGCAACTGTGCGACAAGCCGGTGACCTGCGGTCATGAACTCGCCTCCAGCCTGGGCGCGCCGCGCCGCGCGCTGACGGCGGCGCTCAACGCGCGCATGGTCTCGCACGTGAAGGCGCTGATCGACGCGGTACGCCGCACGCTGGTGCGCCACCGGGTCGATGCGCCGCTGATGATGGTGCAGGGCGACGGCACGCTGGTCAACGTCGCACGGGCGCTCAAGCGGCCGGTCGGCACCGTGTTGTCCGGCCCGGCGGCCAGTGTGCTGGGCGCCTGCGCCCTGAGCGGCCGCGCCGACGCGATCGTCGCCGACATGGGGGGTACCACGACCGATATCGCGGTCGTGCGGGCTGGCGAACCCGAACTGAGTTTCGACGGCGCGATGGTCGGTCAGTGGCGGCCGATGGTCGAGGCCGTCAAGGTCTATGCGATCGGGCTCGGCGGCGACAGCGAGGTGCGGTTCGGTGGCGGCGAAGGCCTGGTGATCGGGCCGCGCCGGGTGTTGCCGCTGAGCCTGCTGGCGCACGAACATGCGTGGGTCGTGCCGGTGCTGGAACGCCAGCAAAACGAGGCACCCCATGCCAGCCAGATCCGGTTCGCCCAGCGACTGCAGGGCGACGCGGCCATGCTGGCGCGCCTGTTGCCGGACGAGGCCATGGCCTGGAAACGCCTGGCCGATGGTCCGGTGGACCTGGAGCGCTGCAATATGGAAGACCGCACGCTTGCCAAGGCCATTGCCCGTCTGGAGCGCAAGGGGCTTGCCATCTACAGCGGCTTCACGCCCAGCGACGCCGCCCATGTGCTGGGTTTGTCCGACCACTGGAGTACCGAAGCAGCTGTGCTCGGTGCGCGTATCTGGGCGCGCCAGATGCGCCACCTGTATGGCCTGGGCACCTGGCTGCAGGGCGATGCCGTCGCGCCATCGCGCCAGGTGATCGACAAGGTGATTGCCACCATCCACCAGAAGCTCATCGAGGCCGGCCTGAACGACGCGGGCCAGATGAACGAGGCCAATGCCGGCAAGGTCGCCAGTTTGCTGGCGGCCATGACGATGCAAGGCGCCGCAGCCGACGCGGCTGGTTCCGGTGCGGCATCGGTGTTCAGCCTGCGCTTCGCGCCGCAGATGCCGCTGGTGGCGGTCGGTGCTCCGGCGTCCATCTATTACCCCGCGGTCGCGCGTGGCCTGGGCATGGCGCTGGAGTTGCCGCCGTTCGCCGAGGTGGCCAATGCGGTGGGCGCCGTGCTGGGGCGCGTATCGCAGCGGGTGCACCTCACGGTCACGCAGCCGGTGCGCGGCGTGTTCCGCGTGTTCACGCCCGACGGCCCGCGTGACTTCGAGTCGCTGTCGCCGGCCATTGCGCTGGCGCAGCAACTGGCCGGTGCCGCGGCGCTGGCGCAGGCACTGGACGCCGGCGCAGCCCATGCCGAAGTGGTGCTCAGCCAGCACGACAACCAGGTCGTCAATGACATCGACGGCAACATGTTCTTCGAGGCCCGCGTCAGCGCCACCGCGTCGGGGCCGCCACTGGGCCGTGTCGCGCTGCTGGCGCGGCGGCAGGTGCAGCACCATC
The DNA here is from genome assembly GCA_027214345.1 of Comamonadaceae bacterium G21597-S1. Taxonomy (GTDB): domain Bacteria; phylum Pseudomonadota; class Gammaproteobacteria; order Burkholderiales; family Burkholderiaceae_C; genus CAISIP01. The sequence goes on along the minus strand of JAPWHR010000013.1, from coordinate 169,503 downwards.
ATGACAACAGCGGCATCACGCAAGGTGCTTGAGCGCGCGCTGGAGCGGCAGGGCCTGCGCCTGCGCGGCGGCTGGATCCCGACGCCGCAGGACCTGTTGCCAGCCTTGCCGCACGGGGCCGCCGCAGCCGTGGTCTGGATGGTGGGTCAGGTCGGCTCCGCGTGCTGGGCAGCGTTCTCCGGCTCCCGGTTCTATTCCGACGGAAAGCCCGACCCGATGGACCGCTGGAGCAAGTCCATCGGCGATGCGCTGGCCCAGGCGCATGGCGGCGTGGCGGTGTATCCGTCGGACGGTCCGCCGTATGCGCCGTTCCAGCAATGGGCGCGGCGCGCCGAGCCGCAGTTGCAGGCCAGCCCGCTGATGCTGCAGATCCATCCCCGGTGGGGCCTGTGGCATGCGTACCGGTTTGCGCTGGTATTGCCCGCTCTGGCCGCGGCGGATGCCCCGGCGCTGGCGTCCGGTGTGCCAGCCGTCGCCGCGACCGACATCTGCCTGCGCTGCGACGGACAACCCTGCCTGCAACGCTGTCCGGTCGAGGCCTTCAGTGCCCGTGGCTACGATACCGACGCCTGCGCCGGCCATCTGCACCGGCCCGAGGGGCGCGACTGCGTGGATCAAGGCTGCCTGGCGCGGCGCGTCTGCCCGGTGGCGACGGAGTTGCAATACGTGCCGCCACACGCGGCGTTCCACATGAGGGCCTTCGTCTCCAGCCGGCACTGAGCCTGTGCCGCGTCAACCGACCCGCACCAGGGTCAACGCGACACCTCCCATGGTGATCAGCATGCCGAGCACGACGAACAGGCCGATGCCTTCGCGGTTGCGGAACAGCAGCAAGCTGGCCGGCATCACGACCAGCGGGGAACACAAGGCGATCAGCGCGGCGATGGATGCGGGAATATGCGCCAGCGCGGCGACCATGCACACCTGGGCCAGGATCTGCATGCAGCCGACGCCCGCGTAGGCGAACGCCGCACGCGGTTGTGCCGCGATGCGCTGGCGCAGCGGGGCCAGCTGGCGGCGGTGGACCAGCACCAGGGCCAGGGTGCCGGTGCACGCGCCCAGGGCCACGCCGGCCACGGGTTCGTTCCACGACCCGATGGCGCCCGCGCGCAGCACATGGCTGATCGCATATGCGGTCGAACTGCCCAGGCCGATCAGCACGAAGCTGCGCAAGTCAGCCTGTTGCTGCCGCAGGTGTTGCTGCGTGGCTGATGGGTTTGCGCGCCGTGACCCCAGCACCGTCGTGGCCAGCCCGAGCACGCCGAGTGCGATGCCGGTCAAGGCCAGCGGACTGAGCACCTGGCCGAGAAAGATCCAGCCCAGCAAGGCCGTGATCAAAGGGCTGCTGGTCTGGAAACTCGTTGCGCGGGTCGGGCCGGCGGATTCGATCGACTTGAAGAACAACCAGCGGCCGAGATAGGTGGAGAACACGCCCGCCAGCAGGAACCCCAGCACGCCGGGCACGCTGGGCGGCTGCAATGCACCAAGGAAGGCCAGCTGGCCCAGCACCATCATGATGCCCAGGGGCACGTTCACCAGTGCGGCGATCAGCGCGCCCGCGTCGGTGTCGAGCCGGCGCATCACGCTGGCGGTGGTGATCGAGCAGGCCGCAAACAACAACATCGCGTCAGCGGCCAGCGCGGCGCCCAGCGGCGGATTTTGAATGAAGGCGGTGGTGTTCATGATTGCGGCGCGGCGGCCGGGCGGTGCCGTGCCGGGTCCGGCAGGCCACGGTGTTCCGGGTCGCTGCGCCGCTCGCTGTGCTGCGCGTATTGTGGTCGATGCCGGCCGCCCCACACGGAAAAAGCCCGCCCGGACAGGCCGGACGGGCTTCATGGTGTGTCGCGGATGGCAGCAGCGCGCTCGCGCCGCGGTGCATCAGAACGAGTGGCGCATGCCGATGCCGTATTTCGTGTTGCCGCTGGTCTTGACGCCGCCGGTCTTGCCGTCCCAGTCGGTCACGCCGACGTAGGCGTCGGTGCGCTTGGACAAGGCAACCATCGCGCCCAGCGTGAAGCCGGTGCGTTTCTCGCTGCCGCGCGCCGCGTTGTCCTTGGAGTAGCCGTAGCCGGCCGACACGGTCAGCGCGCCGCTCACCGGGATATCGACGCCGATCGAGTATTCGTTCGTCTTGGCCGCGGCGGGGAACTTGACGTTGCCGTACAGGATCTTGGCGACTGCGGGACCGAAGTCGTAGGAGGCGCTCAGGCGGGTGAACTTGTTGTTCGTGCCGCCGAGTTCCTCGACCTGGTAGCCGGCGCCGACCGTCAGCGGCCCACCGGAATAGCTGGCGCTGATCGAGGTCACGCTGAGGTCGGTGTTGCGCACTTCATCGAGCGAATAGCTGATCGCGGCGGCGAACCCGCCGAACGTGGGCGTCGAATAACGGATCGTGTTGGCCGGGTTGGCGTTGTAGCCGGTGCTGGCAAAGAAGTTGTTCTCGACCGAGAAGCCGGAGTCGAACATCGCGTTGATGGCGCCGCTCACGTCGTCGTAGGCCGTCCACGGCTTGCCGACCCGGAACTCGCCGAAACCGCCGGACATGCCGATCCAGGCCTGGCGGCTGAATTGCTGGCCCGCCACCGCCGGTGTGCCGTCGTCGATGGCGAAACCCTGTTCGACGTTGAAGTTGAGCTTCAGGCCGCCACCGAGCTCTTCGGATCCCATCAGGCCCCAGCGGCTGCCGGAGACCGTGCCGGAGTCCACCGTCCATTGGCTGACGCCGCCGAAGGGGTCGTTGTGCATCAGCGATGCATCGATCCGGCCATAAATCGTGACCGACGACTGCGCCTGTGCGGCGCCCATCATCACTCCCAGAACCGCCAATGCCATCAGCGACTTTTTCATTTCATCTTCCTTGGTTAAATGCCATGTAGTGTTAACGGGCCCCTGCCCGGATGACGCAGCGCAGCAATTTGCGTGCCCGAGCGCGGCGGCATCGGTCCGAGTCGCCCTGACACCGGAGCGCCATGGCCCGCAGATGCCATGCTGGCCAACGCACCCGATCGGGGCATGGGCGGCCGGCGCAGGCCGCACGGAAATGGTGAGCAGATGTGACGGCCGAGCCGGTTTGGTGCGGCGTCAGATTCCGCTTCGGATGGGGCGTCTGCGGCAGGTCAATACCGGCCCGTGGCGGTCAGCGCATCATGCATGGCTCACGCCCGCAAGCGGCCTGTTTTCTTACATTTTGATGGGGATTGTGCCGGTGCCCCGCGAGCACGAGTCCGATCAGAATGGGGCAACGGTTTTTAGTTGATCGATACAAGGAGGACCCCATGATCCCATTCCAGAATTCCACCCGTTCCATGGTTGCGGCGGCCAGCGCGGCGGCGCTGCTTCTCGGCGGCTGTGCCGACATGAACCTGAGCAAGACGCAACGGGACTCGGCCATCGGTGCCGGCGTGGGGGCGGTGGCCGGCGCCGTCATCGGCGGCGACACCAAGGGTGCCGTGATCGGCGGCGCGCTGGGCGCGGCCGGTGGTTATGTGTGGTCCAAGCACATGGCGGACAAGAAGGCCGCCATGGAGCGGGCGACCCAGGGCACGGGTGTCGCCGTGACCCAGACCCAGGACAACCAGCTCAAGCTGCAGATCCCGAGCGACGTGTCGTTCGACACCGGTCGCTCCGACATCAAGCCCAATCTGCGTCCGATCCTGGACCAGTTCGCCAGCGGCCTGTCGGCCCAGCCCAATACCGAGGTCCGCATCATCGGCCATACCGACAACGTCGGCTCCGATGCGGTCAACGATCCGTTGTCGCTGCAGCGCGCCCGGGCGACCCGCGACTACCTCGCCGCCCGCGGCGTGAGCCCGAGCCGGGTGATCATCGACGGCCGGGGTGAACGCGAGCCGATCGCGACCAACGCGACCGCGGAAGGACGCGCGCAGAACCGGCGGGTCGAGATCTTCCTGGCCGAGCGGGCGACGATGGCGTCGAACTGACCGGCCGACATCGACGGCCGCGACGCCGTCGGACCGAACGAGCCGCTCCGGCCTGCCGCTGCAACAGCGGCGGGCCGGAGCGGCTCTTGTACGTGGCGCGCCTGCGCCAGCCACAGTCGCAATTGGATCGGTGGTAACACGGGGCCTGAATACACTGTGCCCGCTGTCGACCATCCATCGGGTCGGGCGCGTATTGCTGGTGCGCTCCCCCGTGTCATCCCATTTTTAGGAGCTATTGCACATGGCCTTATTCCCCGCACGCGCCCGGGTTGTCATCATCGGCCAGGGTGGGATCGTCGGCGCCTCGGTGGCGCACCACCTGATCGAACGCGGCTGGGACGACATCGTCGGCATCGACAAGTCCGCCATCCCTACGGATGTGGGCTCCACGGCCCATGCGTCGGACTTCTGCTTCAACACGATGCACGACCCGACGACGATCTTCACGACGAAGTACAGCATCGACTTCTACGACAGGATGGGCCGTTACGAGCGCATCGGGGGCTTGGAGGTGGCGCGTGTCGGCGACGACGAACGCATGCGCGAGCTCGAGCGCCGTGTGGCCTCGGGCAAGGCCTTCGGCAACCGGGTGGAACTGATCACGCCGGCGCAGGCCAAGCTGCGCTTCCCGCTGCTGGAAGAATCCATGATCCAGGGCGCCTTGTGGGACCCGGATGCCGGCCTGGTCAAGCCGCGTTCGCAGATGGTGGCGGGCGAACTGGTCGACGCCGCCGTGGCCACCGGCAAGTTGCGCTCGATCGCCAACACGGCGTGTACCGGACTGCGCATCGAGGACGGACGCATCAAGGGCGTCGAAACCACCCGGGGTTACATTGCCGCCGACCACGTGGTCGTGTGCGCCGGCCTGTGGGGTCGGCTGATTGCGGCGATGGCCGGTGAAGACCTGCCCATCATGCCGGTCGACCACCCGCTGACGTTCTTCAAACCGTATCTGGAGTTCGCGGGCACCGGCAAGGACATCGGTTACCCGCTGCTGCGTGACCAGGGCAACTCGGCCTATCTGCGCGACACCGGCGACCCGAAGACACCCGAGGGCGGACAGATCGAGTGGGGATATTACGAGGAGAAAAACCCGCGCATGTGCCACCCGCGCGACCTGCTGGAGAAAGAGCAGGCCCGGTTGTCGCCGTCGCAGCGCGACCTGGAGCTCGAGCAGATCATGGAGCCGCTGGAGCGGGCCATCGAACTGACGCCCATCCTGGCCGAACTGGGCTACGACGAGAAACATTCCTTCAACGGCCTATTGCAGGTCACGACCGACGGCAACCCGTCGATCGGCGAGTCGTCCAAGGTGCGCGGCCTGTGGTACGCCGAAGCCGTGTGGGTCAAGGACGCGCCCGGCGTGGGCAAGCTGGTCGCCGACTGGATGACCGATGGATTTACCCACCTGGACCATGCCCGCATCGACGTGGCGCGCATCTATCCGTACCAGCAGGACGAGCAGTACATCCACGACCGTTGTTATGAAGGTGCGTTCAAGATCTACAACCCGCCGGTGCACAACCGCGAGCCCTACAGCGCCGGGCGCGGCATCTTCAAGAGCCCGTTCCACGAGCGCGAAAAGGCGCTCGGCGCCTACTTCATGGAACTCTCCGGCTGGGAGCGCGCGCATGGCTACGCCAGTAACGAGCATCTGCTCGAGGTCTATGGCGACAAGGTGCCGGTACGCGAAAACGAATGGGACAACCGCCACTTCTGGCGCGTGTCCAACGCCGAACATCTGAAGATGTCGGAAGACGTGGGCATGATCAACGTCTCGCACTTCGCCGAGATCGACGTGGTCGGCCCAGATGCGGCCGATCTGCTGGAATACATCTGCGTGGCCAAGGTGGGCGGCGACACGCCGGTGGGCAAGGGCATCTACACCCATTTCCTGGAAGCCACCGGTGGTGTGCGCGCCGACCTGACGGTGCTGCGCCTGGGGCAGGACCACTACCGCGTGGTCGACGGTGCCGATGCCGGCCACCGCGACCTGACCTGGATCCGCCGCATGGCGCAGGACCGGGGCGCCAACGTCGAGGTGACCGACACCACGACGCAATACGGCTGCCTGGGTGTGTGGGGCCCCAATGCCCGCACCACGATCCAGAAGATCGCCGACGAGCCCGAGGCCTGGACGAACGAGAACTTCCCGTTCGCGGCGCTGCGCAACCTGACGATACAGGGTGTGCCGGTACTGGCCTTCCGCATCTCGTACGTCGGCGAGCAGGGCTGGGAACTGCACTTCAAGTACGAAGACGGCCTGGCGTTGTGGGACGCATTGCATGGCCTGGGCGTAACCCCGGTGGGCGTGGAAACCTACGCCAACAGCCGGCGCATGGAAAAAAGCCTGCGCCTGCAGAACGCCGATCTGCTGACCGAATACAACCTGTTCGAATGCGACCTGGCGCGGCCCAAGGTCAAGGCCGCCGACTTCCACGGCAAGGCGGCGCACATGCAGTTCCGCGAGCGCGAACACCAGCCGGCAACCTTGTGCACGCTGGTCATGACCCGCAACATCGACAGCGCCGGCGTGGCACGTTACCCGCTGGGCAACCTGCCGGTCATGGATCCCGCCACCGGTGCCACTTTGGTCGATTCATTGGGCCGGCGCTCGTACACCACCAGCATCGCGTTCGGGCCGAGCATCGGCAAGAACATCGCGTTGGCGTATTTGCCGCACGACTACTGCCAGGTCGGGCGCGAGTTGCAGATCCAGTATTTTGCGGATGTGTATCCGGTCAGGGTGGAGGCGGTGGGGTATCGGCCGTTGTATGACACGGAGAATGTCAAGCCGAGGTCCTGACGACGGCGGCCTTTCCACTGGTACCCGCGCATGCTTCAAAACCTGCCAGAATTGCGCAATGCGTCCCTCACAGGCACTCGCGTCGAAGCGCGACCACGTTCTGGCCCTCGCGGCAGCGCAGGGAGCGCGCGGCGTGCGCGTCTTCGGTTCGGTCGCAAAGGGCCTGGATGACGAAGGCAGCGACCTGGACCTGCTGGTGGACCTTCCGCGCGGAACATCGCTGCTTCGTATCGTCGGCTTGCAACTGGATATCGAAGACGCTCTTGGTGTGAAGGTCGATCTTTGCACCGAAGCAGCCCTTCATCCGGACCTCAAGGACCGGATATTGGCCGAGGCACGGTCCTTATGAAGGATCGCGACAGCTTGTTCTTGCGACATGTCTTGAGCGCCATCGATGAGATCTCGAGCTTCACGGCGGAGGGTCAGCAAGCGTTCATGGCGGACCGCAAGACCCAAAGCGCAGTGATACGTCAGCTCGAAATCATCGGCGAAGCGGTCAAGAATCTCAGTGCGGATCTGATCGCTGCTGAAACCGCGGTGCCCTGGCGTCAGATTGCGGGAACGCGCGATCGACTGATCCATGCATATTTCAGCGTCGATCTCGATTCCGTTTGGTCCATGGTCGAGCAAGACTTGCCGACGCTGCGAGTTCAGGTCAGGCAGATCGTCGACAGGTTGACTTGACCGTCACTGGATCCGTCCTGCAAGCCGGTCAAGCCACTGCGTGATCGATTGAATCGCCACAAGGCTACGTCAAGCGCGGCGTGCGCGCGACCTGACGGCGTTGGTTCTCCACAGCTCGCATAGGGGCGAGCAGGGCTGGGAGCTCCACTTCCATGATGAGCACGGCCTGGCTTTGTGGGACGCGCTGCATGCGCTGGGCGTGACCCCGGTGGACGTGGAAACCTACGCCAACAGCCGGCGCATGGAAAAAAGCCTGCGCCTGCAGAACGCCGACCTGCTGACCGAATACAAGCTGTTCGAGTGCGACCTGGCAAGGCCCAAGGTCAAGGCGGCCGACTTCCACGGCAAGGCGGCGCACATGCGGTTCCGCGAGCGCGAACACCAGCCGGCGACGTTGTGCACGCTGGTCATGACGAGCAACATCGACAGCGCCGGCGTGGCACGTTACCCGCTGGGCAACCTGCCGGTCATGGATCCCGCCACCGGTGCCACTTTGGTCGATTCATTGGGCCGGCGCTCGTACACCACCAGCATCGCGTTCGGGCCGAGCATCGGCAAGAACATCGCGTTGGCGTATTTGCCGCACGACTACTGCCAGGTCGGGCGCGAGTTGCAGATCCAGTATTTTGCGGATGTGTATCCGGTCAGGGTGGAGGCGGTGGGGTATCGGCCGTTGTACGATCCGGAGAACGGCAAGCCGAAGTCCTGACGGAGACCTGCCGGTCGGTACCGCGCGAGCCGCGCGCCACTGCCTCGCCCGCGAGGGTGTGTGCAGGGATTGCGCGGTCTTCTGACGGCGAAGACGGTCAGGGGGATGCGTTGTCGCATGTCGCGCAGCGGCGTGTACGCACCGCGGTGCGAAATGCGCTGCGGCTCCGCACAGCCGTTCCAACCGCCGGCTCGTCGAGAAAAATGCCGCGTCGCGCCGGGAATGTGGCCGTTTTTCCGCCGCCTCGTCTATGCTGGTGATCCCTGAGCCCGACTTTGCTGCCGTCATCGTGGACCGTCATCACCTCACTCCGCTGTTCAACCCGCGTTCGATCGTCGTCTTCGCCGGCGACCCCGACAACCCGCAAGCGCCGACGCCCGAAGCGCAGGCACTGCGCACGAGCTTCGCCGGCGGCCCCGGCATCGACGGCTACGCCGGCGTCGTGACCTGGCTCGATATCGGCATGACCGGCAAGCTTGCCGACCTGGCCGACTCGCGGGCCGACCTGGCGTTGATCGCCTTGCCGGACGATCAGGTCGCGGCGGCGCTGGAGATCGTGGGGCGCATCCGCTGCCGCGCCGCGATCGTGCTCGGTGCCGGCCTGCCGCAGGCGCAGTGTGCGGCGTTGCACCAGACCGCGCGCCGTTACGGCGTTCATCTGCTGGGGCCGAACACCCCGGGGCTGCAGCGACCCGCTCTCAAGCTCAACGCCAGCGCACTGGGGCCGCTGGCTGGTATGGGGTCGCTCGCCCTGGTGTCGCAGTCGGGTGCACTGACGGCGGCGATGCTCGACTGGGCCGGACAGCAAGGTGTAGGGTTCTCGACGGTTGTCTCGCTCGGACCCAATACCACGACCGAGCTGCCGCAGATTCTGGATTTCCTGGCCACCGACACTGCGACCCAGAGCATCCTGGTCTACATGGAAGGCATCCGCGATGCACGCCGCTTCATGAGTGCCATGCGTGCCGCCGCCTATGCCAAGCCGGTGGTGGTGATGAAGTCGGGCCGCCGCGCCGCCGGCTCGAAGGTTGCGCTGACCCATTCGGCATCCATCGTCGGCGCGGACGACACGTTCGACGCTGCGCTGCGTCGCGCCGGCGCGGTGCGGGTACGCCAGTTCACCCAGCTGTTCTCGGCCGCGCAATGCCTGGCTTCGCGTTTCAAGCCGGTCGACGAGCGCCTGGCCATTGTCAGCAATGGCGGCGGTCCGGCGGTGCTGGCCGCCGACTGGGCGGCGACGCTCGGGCTGGCGGTCACGCATGTCGACGACCTGGGCGAGCATGCCGACGCCGCGGCCTATCTCCAGGCGCTGGAGCGTGCACTTGCCCACAGCGACACCGATGGCGTGTTGTTGATCCACGCGCCCAAGCACGGCACCGACACCGAGGCCGTCGCCAGTGCGGTCGCGGCGGCGTTTTCGGCCAAGGGCAAGCCGGTCATCGCCTGTTGGATGGGCGAGGCGCGTGCCCTTGCCGCGCGGCGCCTGCTCGCCGATCGCCAGATGCCGGTGTTCCGCACGCCCGAGGCCGCGGTCGATGCCTTCCACAGTATTGCCAGCTTCTATCGCAATCAGCAGTTGCTGCAGCAGACACCGGCGCCCCTGGGCGGCGGTGCGTTGCCCGACGCCGAGGGCGCGCGCCTGCTCATCGAAGGTGTGCTCGCCGAAAGGCGCAAGGTGTTGACCGAAATGGAGAGCAAGGCGCTGCTGGCGGCCTTCCACATACCGGTCACGCGGACCATGCTCGCGCGCAGCGCGACCGAGGCGATGCTGATCGCAAGCCAGCTGGGTTACCCGGTCGCGCTGAAGGTCGATTCGCCCGACATCACGCACAAGAGCGACGTGCAAGGCGTGATGCTGGACGTGCACACCGCAGCCCAGGTGCGCGACCGTTATCACGAGATGCTGCAGGCCGTGGCACTGGCGCAGCCCGATGCGCGGATCAACGGCATCACGGTGCAGCCGATGGCCGGGCGCGGCCTCGGGCGCGGCCATGGACGCGAAGTTTTTGTCGGGCTGACCACGGACGAGGCATTCGGTCCGGTGATCACCTTCGGCGCCGGCGGCACCATGATTGAATTGATCGCCGATCGTGCGATGGAGTTGCCGCCACTGAACCGCTTCCTGGCCGGCCGGCTCATCGCCCGGGCCCGGGTCGCCGAGATGCTCGGCGCGTGGCGCGGCGCGCCCGCCATCAACCGCGCGGCGCTCGAGCAGGTACTGTTGCGCGTCAGCGAGATGGTCTGCGCGCTGCCGCAGTTGCGCGAGATGGACATCAACCCGGTGATCGTCGACGAGCACGGCGCCATCGCCGTTGACGCCCGCATCGTCGTCGAGCACAACGCGCCAGCCTCACCCTACGGCCATCTGGCGATCATGCCTTATCCCACCGGGCAAGAGCGCGAGTGGCCGTTGAAGGACGGAGGGCTGTACACGATCCGCCCGATTCACCCGGACGACGCCGAGATGCTGCAGGCACTGGTGCGCGGCCTGTCGTCGGAGAGCCGCTACTTCCGCTTCGCCAGCACGCTGCCCGAATTGCCGCTGCGCATGCTGTTGCGCTTCACGCTGATCGATTACGACCGCGAGATGGCGCTGGTCGCGGTACAACGCCAGACCGCGCGCGCCGAGGACGGCAGCACGCGAGAGCATGTGCGCATCATCGGAGTCGCGCGTATCGTCACCAACCCCGACGGCACGAGCTGCGAGTTTTCGCTGCTGGTCGCCGACGACCACACCGGTCAGGGGCTTGGTTCGCGGCTGATGACCGCGATCACCGATGCTGCGCGGGCCAAGGGGCTGAGCGAAATCATGGGCCTGATTCTGGTGAAGAACAAGCCGATGCTGCGACTGATGACCCGCCTCGGTTTCAACGTCGCCGCCTATCCCGACGACCCCGACTTCAAGGTCGCGAGCAAGTCACTGTGAATCGCCGCCGCTGCGCCCACCGAGTGGCCCAGCAACGCGATGCGCTTGCCGTCGATGCCGTCCCTGGTGTGGAGCCATCGCAATCCGGCGTCGTGGTCCTCGGCGAAACGGGGGGTCGAGATGAAGGGCGCATCGTCGCTGTTCCCGTGGCAGCGTGCGTCCAGCGGCCCGGCGACACGTTGGCCGATCTCGGGCGTCACTTCGGAATGATCAGCACCTGGCCGGCGTAGATCAGATCGGGATTGCCAGCCAGGAAGGCGTTCTCGCGCTGGATGTCGGTCCAGCGATTACCGTTGCGGTAGAAATAGGCGGCAATGGACGACAGGGAGTCGGCGGCCTGCACCGTGTAGATTCCACGCGCACCCGTGAGACGCGCGACTTCGTTCTGCGCCGCTTCGAATGCGGCGCGCATCCTGTCCAGTTCCGCCTTCCTGACCGCGCCGGTGGCGGCCAGGTTCGAGTGGTCCTTGAGCAGCTCCTGGTACGACTGGTTCAAGTCTGCGGCACGCGAACGGGCTAGGGCAAGCGTTTGCCGGGTCGAATCCAGCGCGCTCGACAGACTGGCGCCAGCGGTGGCCGCAGCCTGCGCCTGACCCTGGGTGCTCGCAAGCTTGTGCGCGATGGATGTGTTTTCAGCCTCCAGCGCCTGCAATTTCTGCTGCGCATCGCGCTGTGCTTGCTGCAATTGCCTGAGTTCCGCTTGCCGCTCCAGGTCCGCAGTCTCAAGTCGGGCATGTTCGTCCTGCAACTGCGCGAATGCCGCTTTCTGCTTCGCCACTGCGGCCTGGGTTTCGCCGAGCGCCTGCCTGGCCGAAGCCAGCTCGCGTGTCAGCCTCTCGCCAGCGGCTGCAGCAGACGTGGCCTGGTCTCGTGCCGCACTCAGCTGCTGGTTGATCGCCGCCTTCTCGGCGTCCAAGCTCTGCAGTCGCGCCTGCGTGTCCTGCTGCAATTGCTCGAGTGCCAGGTTGCGTTCTGATGCAAGAGCATGCGCCTGGGCAAGGGCCTTCTTCGTCGCATCGAGTTCGCTGGACAGCCCATCCCGCGCACTTGCGATCGCCTGGGCCTGCTCGAGGGCTTGTGACCGTTCTCGAGACAACGCATCTTTTTCCGCTTCGAGCACCTGATAACGCATCAGCGCTTCGGCTGCGGACGCATGGAGTCGTTGCACCTCATTGACCTGTTCGTCGAGCTTGCCTTGCAGCGCCTGGTTTTTCGCCTCCAGTGTGGTGATCCGTTCGCGCTGGGACCGCGACGCGGTCTTCAGGCCATCCCGTTCGGTTTCAAGCGCGCGCTGGGCCTCGCGTTGTTGCGCCAGTTGGGTTTTCAAGCCCGAATAGGCATACCAGAGCGAGCCTGCCGCTATCGCCAGCACCACGACGAGAACCGAGAGAATCGAGGACGCGCCGGATGGGGCTTCCGATCCGGACCTGGTTTCCATGTGCAATCCTTTCCCGTGAGGTTCCGCGACAAGCGCGGACGCTGGAGTTCCATTGATCGCCGGTGATTGAACGTGCCGTGCGCACACCGTCGACCGGTGCGTCTTGCCGAGGGCAACTGCCGTTCGATCGCTCCATGATAGGGTTCGACGGGACGGCGTCAATCGCGCATCGGCCTGGCATGGCCCGCGATGATCGCCGCGGCAGGCAGGCAGGCGCCGCTGCGCGACCGGGTTGAGGTGCGGGCGCGGAGCCCGCTATTTCTCGGGGATCAGGCCGCGCGGACTGAAGCGCAACACCAGCAACAAAGCCAGTCCCACCACCGGCAGGCGCATCTGCACCGCCGAGTCGATCAGGTGCGCCTTCAACGGGCCGTCGGCCAGCGGCGTGGTCAGCAGCCCGATCAGCGCCGGCCCGACACTCTCGGCCATGCCCCACACCAGCATGATGATCAGCGCGCCGAGCACCGAACCCCAGTTGTTGCCCGAGCCACCGAGGATGACCATGGCCCAGATCAGGAAGGTGTGGCGCAGCGGATCGGCGTAGCTGGTCGGTACCAGCAATCCCTGCAGCGTCACGTACAGTGCGCCCGCAATGCCGATCACGGCCGACCCCAGCACGAAGACCTGCAGGTGGCGGCGCTTGACGTCCTTGCCCATGGCCTCGGCGGCGATCTCGTTGTCGCGGATGGCGCGCATCATGCGGCCCCACGGTGATTTCAGCGCATATTCGGCCAGCGCCAGCAAGATCAGCAGGATGGCGGTGAACAGCAGTGCGAAACAGACCGCGACGAAGACCGTCGAGCCGGTGCGCGCGTCGAAGCCCAGCGCCTGCGCGGCCGCGACGAAGCCGGCCTGCTGCTGCAGGTCGACTTCATACGGCACCGGCCAGCGATCGATCTCGATGACGTTCTTCACACCCCGGTCGAGCCACTCCTCGTTCTTCATCATCGCGATGATGATCTCGCTGATGCCCAGCGTGGCAATCGCGAGGTAGTCCGAGCGCAGGCCCAGTGCCGTCTTGGCCACGACCCAGGCCGCTCCCGCGGCCAGCACGCCACCGACGATCCAGGACAGCGGCACCGGCAGGCCCAGGCCGCCGATGTTGCCGGTCGACGCCGGGGTGATCGCCTCGACCGCGCGCACGCCCGGGTCGAAGACATGACGGAACAGGAACAGGCCCGCGACCAGCAGGACCGTCAGCCAGAGCCCGCGCATCCGCCCGGGCTTCATCACCTTCCACAATCGCGCCGCGGCGGAGATCACGGCCACGCCAATCAGCAGCGCCAGCATGATGCGCGGCGTGCCGGCCGCCCACGCAGCGCCATCGAGCGGCTTGGACACCAGCACGACCGCCAGCCCGCCCAGCGCGAAGAAGCCCGACACGCCGACGTTGAACAAGCCGGCATAACCCCATTGCATGTTCACGCCCAGCGCCACGATCGCCACGATCAGGCCGTTGTTGAGAACGGTCAGCGCCAGGGTCCAGCTCTGCAGCACGCCGACCAGCAGATAGAGCAGGCCGACGCCGCCGAACAGCCATGCGGGATGCAGCTTCGATGTCATACGGCCTTCCCCTTGAACAGCCCGGTGGGCTTGAACAGCAACACGATCACCAGGATCGTGAACGAGACGGCGAACTTGTAGTCGGTGGACAACAGCTGCATCAGGCCCTCGGGTGCCAGGCTCTCGGGCAGCAGGTAACCCAGCACCTTTTTCCAGGCATAGGTGAAGGTGACCTCGGAGAAGGCGACGATGAAGCCGCCGGCGATGGCGCCCAGCGGATTGCCCAGGCCGCCGACCACCGCGGATGCGAACATCGGCAGCAGCAGCTGGAAATAGGTGAACGGCTTGAACGACTTGTCCAGGCCGTAAAGCACGCCGGCGACGGTGGCCAGCGCCGCGACGATGATCCAGGTGACCGTCACCACCTTCTCGGGGCTGATGCCCGACAGCAAGGCGAGGTCTTCGTTGTCGGAGAAGGCGCGCATCGACTTGCCGGTGCGGGTCCGGTTCAGGAACCAGAACAGCGCCGCCACGACGATGACCGCCGTCACCACCGTGATGACGGTCGTGGTGCGAATGCCCAGCCCCTCGTCCAGGCCGGTCATCTCCTTGAACTGGAACGCGCCGATGATGAACCGTTGCCCGTCGTCGAAGTTCTGTTCCTGCACGCCGATGATGAACCGGGTCAGTCCGTTGAGCACGAACATCACGCCCATCGAGACGATGACCAGGATCACCGGCGCGGCCTTCCTTTGCCGGTGGAACTGGAACACGCCGCGGTCGATCAGCAGCAGCAGGACCGCGGTGGCGATGATGCCCAGCGGCAATGCGAGCAAGGCCGTGGGCAGCGGATGCAGACTGATGCCCCAGGACTGGAACAGCCAGGTGAACAGGATCGTGATCGCCGTGCCGAAGGCCATCGTGTCGCCGTGCGCAAAGTTGGAGAAGCGCAGGATGCCGTAGATCAGCGTGATCCCGAGCGCGCCGAGCGCGAGCTGCGCGCCGTACGATGTCGCCGGGACAACGACGTAGTTCAGCAGTGCGACGAGGGCGTTGAGATAGTCCATGTCTCAGCCCCCCAGGAAGGACTTGCGCACTTCCGCATTGGCCAGCAGCGCCTCGCCGGTATCGGTGAAGCGGTTGGCGCCCTGCACCAGCACGTAGCCCTTGTCGGCGATGTTCAGCGCCTGGCGTGCGTTCTGCTCCACCATCAGGATGGAGATGCCGGTACGCGCCACCTCGATGATCCGGTCGAACAGTTCGTCCATCACGATGGGGCTCACGCCCGCCGTGGGTTCGTCCAGCATCAGCACCTTGGGCTGGGTCATCAGCGCGCGGCCCACGGCGACCTGCTGGCGCTGGCCGCCCGACAACTCCCCTGCGGCCTGGCGGCGCTTCTCGCGCAGGATCGGGAACAAGGTATAGACCTGCTCCATGGTGGGGCGGATGTCGTCGCGGCGCAGGAACGCCCCCATCTCGAGGTTTTCCTCGACCGTCATCGACGTGAAGATGTTGTGGGTCTGCGGCACGAAGGCCATGCCCTTGGCCACGCGGTCCTGCGGCGACAACGCGGTGATGTCTTCGCCGTCGAGCAGCACGCGGCCGCGGCGCAGCGTCAGCATGCCGAAGACGGCCTTCATCGCGGTGGACTTGCCGGCACCGTTCGGGCCGACGATCACCGCGATCTGGCCCTTGTCCACCGCCACGGTGCAATCGTGCAGGATGTCGACCGCCCCGTAGCCGCCGGTCATGTTCTCGCCGATGAGAAAGCTCACGTCGCGGCCTCCGCCGTGACCTTGTTCTTCAGCCCGGTACCAAGATAGGCCTCGATCACCGCCGTGTTCTCCATGATGTGCGCGGCCGATCCCTGCGCCAGCACCTTGCCTTCGGCCATCACGATCACCGGGTCGCACAGACGGGCGATGAAGTCCATGTCGTGCTCGATCACGCAGAACGTGTACCCGCGCTCCTTGTTCAGGCGCACGATGGCGTCGCCGATCCGGTTCAGCAGCGTGCGGTTCACGCCAGCGCCGACCTCATCGAGGAACACGATCTTGGCGTCGACCATCATCGTGCGACCGAGTTCCAGCAGCTTTTTCTGGCCGCCGGAGATCTGGCTCGCCTTCTCGTCTGCGAGGTGGGAAATGGTCAGGAACTCGAGGACTTCATCGGCCTTGCGCGCGAGCTCGCGCTCCTGCGCCGCGATCGCCTTGCGACGCAGCCAGGTATTCAACAAGGTCTCGCCCGCTTGCGCCGGGGGCACCAGCATCAGGTTCTCGCGCACGCTCATCGAGCCGAACTCATGCGCGATCTGAAAGGTGCGCAGCAAGCCCTTGTTGAACAGTTCGTGCGGACTCAGGCCGGTGATGTCCTCGCCATCCATCGTCACGCGCCCCGAGGTCGGCGGCAGCCGGCCTGCGATGACATTGAACAACGTCGTCTTGCCGGCACCGTTCGGGCCGATCAACCCGGTGATCGAGCCCGTTTCGATGGACAGGGAAGCTCCGTCGACGGCATGGAAGCCTCCAAAATGCTTGTGCAAATTCTCGACGACGATCACCGCGTGTCTCCTGTGGTCTTCAGAGAGTATTCTGCGCAGGACCACACGCTCGGCGGCATCTCGGGCAAGCCGGGTCTCGATCGGACCATGGGGCCGACCTCAACGTGGTGTCATTGATACCCGTCCGTGACCTGCTTGCCACCCTTGATGGTGTAGACCCGGTAGCTGCCCGCGGCTTCGCCCGGTGGGATCATCTGCACGCCAGTCGCACCGTCATAGTCGATCGCCTTGCCTTCGGCCAGCAGCTTCAGGCCTTTGGCCAGTTCGCCGGGGTAGATCTTCTCGCCAGGCCCGTTGGCGATGCTCATCACCTTGCTCTTGAACATGGTCGACTTCGACGATTTCGCCGCCTGCATCGACAACATGATCAGCGCGGCGGCATCGTAGGACTCGCCGGTGTAGGACGATGTACCGTCGATACCCGCGGCCTTGGCCATGGCGAGGAACTTCTTGTTGCCTTCGCTCTCGATGCCCGGCACGTCGCCGAAAGTGCCGTCCAGCGGTTTTCCGATCACCTTGATCAGGCTGTCGCCGTACATGCCATCGGGAAGGTAGAACTTCGAGAAGGCGCCGGTGTCGAGTGCAGAGCGAATGATGCCCCGGCCACCCTGGTCGACGTAGCCAGCGACGACCAGCAGGTCCCCGCCGGCGGATGCCAGCGCTCCGACTTCAGCCGAATAGTCGCCCTTGCCGTCTTCGTGTGCGGCCGACAGGGTCACCTTGCCGCCTGCCTTCTCGTAGGCGGCCTTGAAGGCACTGGCCAGGCCCTTGCCGTAGTCGTTGTTGGTATAGGTCAGCGCGACGCTCTTGAAGCCGCGCTTGAGGATCACGTCGGACATGATCTGGCCCTGGCGCGCGTCCGAGGGCGAGGTGCGGAAGAACAAGCCGTCGCTTTGCGCGGTCGACAGGCCCGGCGAGGTCGCCGACGGCGAGATCATCACGATGCCGTTGGGCCGCGCGACCGATTGCAGTACCGCACCGGTCACGCCCGAGCAGTCGGCACCCATGATGGCGTTGACCTTGTCCGACGTCACCAGGCGCTGGCCGGCCGCGGTCGCGGCCGCGGCATCGGTGCAGGTCGAATCGCCGCGCACTGCTGTCACCGAGGAGCCGCTCAGCAACTGGCGCGAGTCGTTGACTTCCTTGATCGCCATCTCGGCCGACTTCGCCATCGCGGGCGTGATCGATTCGAGTGGTCCGGTAAAGCCCAGCAGGATGCCGATCTTGACGTCTTCGGCGAGGGCGGAGCCGGCCATGGCCAACGAGGCCGTGGCAAGCAGGAGTTTGGGAAGGATTTTCACGATAGTCTCCAAGGTTGGGTTGATGGGCCACTTGGGTGCCGAGGCCGCGCCCGGAGGCCGACGCTCAAACCATCGTTGCGTGGTGTCGTCGTCAGTCCGACCAAGCGAGGTAGAACATGCAGTGTCGGCGCACCAGCGGGGTGTGTCAATGCCTTCGCCGTCAGCGGAGATGCAGAGTGCGCCGTGTTGGTCCAACTCCGGCTCCCGGTGTGCCCGTTCGCGCAGAACGGTTGGCGGTGTCGCGTGCGCGTTGTCATGGCCACTGGAGTTCGTGGCGGGCGACGCCATGCGCATCCTGCCGCAACGGTTGTCGGGTCGGTGCGCGCCGGCGAAGCGGTTTCAGCCCGGATGTCGGCAACAAGATGTTGGATTGGGTGACGGAAGGGTCGTCCACGATGCCTGCGTTCACCACCGGCAAACGTGCGTCTCGCGATGCCCGCAAGACATTTCGAGCGCTGCACGTTGCGCGTACGGTCCGGCACCGCATTCATGGGCGGCCCGTCTCCAGAACGCCGGAGCAGCGCGACGAGTTTCCCTCCTGCACGGGCCTCGCCGGCGACTGGTGCGCTGTTCGCAAGGCATGCGCCGTGGGTGTCGACAACTGCCGCATTCGCACACCGCTTTTGCACATGGGCCTTGTGCGTAGTCCGATCGGCGAGTTTACTTCGGGGGATCGATGTGCATAATAAATTCGTCACAGGGGTTACAACCGCTCACCGGGGGAGAAGGTCTTGCTTTACCACAACGTTCGTGTGCTGGCGCACGCGGCCAGTGCCATCGATGCGGCGATTCTGTGCGGCGCAGCGGGAGCGGTGTGGTGGCTGGACGGCGGCTCCGTCGATGAGCGCAGTGTCGAATGGGTGTCCGCGCCAGGCGTGTTGCTGGTGACGCTTGCCGCCGCGTTCATGGCCATCGGCGGGCGCATGCGCCTGTACGATCCTTGGCGGACCGAGAGTGTCTGGCGCGAATTGCTGG
Source organism: Comamonadaceae bacterium G21597-S1 (assembly GCA_027214345.1). GTDB lineage: Bacteria > Pseudomonadota > Gammaproteobacteria > Burkholderiales > Burkholderiaceae_C > CAISIP01. The sequence continues at coordinate 150,660 of JAPWHR010000013.1, read as the reverse complement.
CGCTGACGGAAGCGACCGCTTATGCCATGGGGCTGGCGACCCTGGCCGAAACCATCCTCGTCGATGAACTCCAGGGGTTGCAGCTGGGCGCCATGCTGCTCGCGGGATGGCTGGCCCTGGTGATCTTCCGCGTCGCCGGTCGGCTGGTGATCCGCCGCCTGCGCAGCCGGGGCGACGACTATCGTGTGTGGCTGGTGGTCGGCCACAACAGCCGATCGTCGGAACTGCTGGACGAGATCGACGCAAATCCGCAATACGGGATCCGCGTGGCTGCAGTGCTCGACGTGGTCGGTGCGGGGAGCGACGAAACCCGCGCACCATTGCGTGAGGGGGTCGCGGTGCAGACGCTGCAGGATCCGGAGGCGTTGCGTGCCGTGCTGGCATGCCAGGTCATCGACGAGGTGGTGATCACCTTGCCGGTGCGAACCTGTTACGACCAGATCCACGACATGCTGCGCATCTGTGCCAAGGCCGGCATATCGGTGAAGTTGTTGCCCGAGGCCTTTGTGGTGCCGCAATCGCGCCGGCACCTGTCGTACATCGGAAACACCGCGGTGCTCACGCACTACAGCGGCACCGGAAACTACGGGCAGCTGCTGCTCAAGCGGCTGATCGATATGTTCGGTGCGGCGCTGGGCCTGCTGGTCACGGGGCCGGCGCTGCTGGTACTGATGGCGGCGGTCCGGCTGGGCTCGCCGGGTCCGGCGCTGTTCCGCCAGACGCGCACGGGCCTGCACGGGCGGCCGTTCACGATGCTCAAGCTGCGTACCATGTATATGGATGCCGAGTCGCGGAAGTCATCCCTGTCCGAGCGCAATGAACGCGACGGCACGGCCTTCAAGCTGAAGAACGATCCCCGCATCACCGGCATCGGGCGCTGGCTGCGCAAGTTCCATATCGATGAACTGCCGCAACTGTGGAACGTCCTGGTGGGCGACATGAGCCTGGTCGGGCCGCGGCCATTGCCGGTGCAGGAGGCCACGGGCAACGAATGGTGGCAGCGCCGGCGCCTGACGGTGCCCCCGGGTCTGACCTGCCTGTGGCAACTCGAGGACGATCCCGTGATTCCGTTCCAGCAATGGATGCGCATGGACATGGACTACATCGATCGTTGGTCCGTATGGCTGGACCTGAAGATCATCCTGCTCACCTTTGCAACATTGGCGCGCGGACGGGGCTGGTAGCCCCGCCGCATGCCGTATCCACCCACCGACGCACCCCATGACGTTCATCCCCCGGTTTCTCCGACCCTTGCATGTCCTCGGCATCTGCGCCGCGGCCTTCGTGTTGTCGGCCTGTACCGCTCCGACGGCGAAGCAGGCCGAACAGGCCGTGCCGCCGGCGGTGATGGAGAGTTCGCTGCGTTACCAGAAGCAGTACCTGCTGACGGCCGGCGACCAGCTGGACATCGTTGTCTGGCGTACGCCCGAGGTTTCCCGCAGCGTGGTCATTCGCTCCGATGGCCAGATCAGCCTGCCGTTGCTGCAGGACGTGACGGCCGCCGGCCTGACCACGCGCGAACTGGCCGACAAGTTGACGCAGTTGCTGTCCGCACGGTTCGTCGACCCGCAGGTCGCCGTGGTGCCGACGCAGGTGCGCCAGCCCATGGTGTACGTGCTGGGCGATGTCGGCACTCCCGCCGCGGTTCCGCTGCGCAATGCCGCCACGGCGCTGCAGGCGCTGGCCGCCGCCGGCGGTGTGCGCAAGTCCGGCGCCGAAGCCGACGTCACCGTGATCCGGCTGATGGAAAGCGGCCGTCTCCGTGCGATCGCCGTGCAGGGCCCCGACGACGGCCAGCCCGCACCCTACCTCACGCTGGCAGCCATGCCGCTGCAGGCCGACGACATCGTGTTTGTTCCCGAGAACGGACGCAGCCAGGTCAGCCGGTTCCTGGACGACATCGTGCTCAAGCCCTTGCAAGTGTTCCTGACCTTCAGGATCATTTCAGACAATTGACCGTAGGAGAAAAGAAGAATGGAAAAAATGAAGATCGTGATCCTGTGCGGGGGCAAGGGCACGCGCGCCTATCCTTTCTCGGAGCATTTCCCCAAGGTGATGATGCCGGTCAACGGCACACCGGTGCTGGTGCATCTGATGCGCATGTATGCGGCGCAGGGTTTCAAGGACTTCGTGCTGGCGGCGGGGCACCGCAAGGAAATGCTGCTGGATTATTTCGACGGCCGGCGGCTGGACTGGAACATCGACATCGTCGACACCGGCGAGGATGCCGACACCGGCGACCGCATCATCCGCTGCGGCGTGCATGTCGGCGAGACCTTCATGGCCACCTACGGAGACGGCCTGGGCAATGTCGACCTGCAGGCACTGCTGACCACGCACCGGCGCCACGGCGGGCTGGCGACGCTGACCACCGTGCCGCTGCGATCGCAATACGGCCTGGTGGTGTTCGACGACACAGGCAAGGTGCAGCGCTTCGAGGAAAAGCCGCTGGTGCGCGACTACTGGATCAACGCCGGTTTCTTCGTGTTCGAGAAGCGGGCCCTGTTCGACTGGCGTGGCCACAACCTGGAACAGAACGTGCTGACCGACCTGGCCCAGCGCGGCGAACTGGGGGTCTACGAACACAACGGATTCTGGAAGTCCATGGACACCAGCAAGGACCAGAGCGAACTCGAGGCGTTGTGTACCGGCGGCCGCAACCCGCCCTGGATGGAGCCTCCATGGCGGGCCGAAACGGTTCGGGAAGAGGTGGTGACAGGTGTCTGAAACCGCGGTTGATTTCTGGCATGGCCGCCCCGTCCTGGTGACCGGGGCGACCGGACTGCTCGGCAGCTGGCTGGTGCCGGCGCTGCATCGGCGTGGTGCCGACGTCACGGTGCTGGTACGCGACGCATTGCCGCGCAGCCTGCTGGTCGCCGACGGCTGGCTGGACAAGGTCAACGTCGTGCGCGGATCGCTCAGTGAAGGCAGCCTGCTGCGCCGCACCTTCGCCGAATACGGCACCCAGACCGTGTTCCACCTGGGTGCCCAGACGCTGGTGGGCGTGGCCAAGGTCGATCCGCTGGGTACGCTGGAGGCGAATGTGCGCGGCACCTGGCTGCTGCTGGAGGCCGCGCGGCAGGCCAAGGTGCAACAGGTCATCGTCGCATCGTCCGACAAGGCCTACGGCGACAGTCCGCATCTTCCTTATCGCGAAGACCATCCGCTGCAAGGGCGTTTCCCGTACGACTGCTCCAAGAGTTGTGCCGACCTGATCTCCACCATGTATGCCCAGACCTATGGCCTGGGCGTGGCCATTGCCCGCTGCGGCAACCTGTTCGGCGGTGGCGACCTGAACTTCAGCCGCCTGATCCCGGGCGTGATCATGGCGACGCTGCGCGGACAGCCGTTCCAGATTCGCAGCAATGGCCAGTTCGTGCGCGATTTCCTGTATGTCGAGGACGCCGTGCAGGCCTACCTCGAACTTGCGCAAGGCCTGGCCGCCGATGCCGGCTTGGCGGGCCAGGCGTTCAATTTCGGCCTGGAGCTGCGGCCCACCATGCTGGACCTGACGCACAAGGTGCTGGCGATCATGGAGCGCAGCGACCTGCCGCCGCAGGTGCTCAATGTGGCCTCGGCCGAAATCTGCGAGCAGACGCTGGACGCGACCAAGGCACGAACCGTGCTCGGCTGGAAGGCCCGCCACGGCATGGACGACGGCTTGCGACGTACCGTCGACTGGTATTCACGCCACTTCGAGCTGCTGTCGACGCAGCGCTAGGTGGGTTCGGTTCTTTCTGTGATGACAAAGGGGTCCCCGATGAAAGTCTACATAGCTGATCTTCGTTACGACTACTCTGGGGTGGTGGCCAATGACTGCATGCCACTGGGTGTGGCCTACATGAAAGCGGTGATGGACCGCGAAGACAAGGACCGCGAGATCGCGTCCCGTCTGTTCGTCTATCCCGAGAAACTGGCCAAGGCCCTGGTGGAGGATCCTCCCGACGTGCTGATGCTGACCAACTACGTCTGGAACGAGGCGCTCAGCCACTACTTCTTCACGCTGGCCAAGCAGGTCAACCCGGGCATCCTCACGGTCATGGGCGGGCCCAACATCTCGCTGGAGACGCCGCGCCAATGCGCCTATGTCGAACGCTTCCCCGACCTGGACGTCTACGCGCTGGGCGAAGGCGACTTCCTGGCCTATGAGATCGTGCGAACCTTTCTCGACCAGGGCATGTCGCTGGACAAGATCCGTGACATCGGCCTGCCTTCGAGCATCATGCGCATGCCCGACGGAAGCGCAATCAGCCGGGAAATGCCCCCGCGCCACAAGCTGGTGCAGGAAATTCCGTCGCCGTTTCTCAGCGGCGTGCAGGACGAATTCTTCGACGGCCGCCTGGCCCCGATGATCGAGACCAACCGTGGCTGCCCGTTCACCTGCACCTTCTGCGTGCAGGGAACGCGTTACTACACCAAGGTGCACAACTTCCCGGTGGAGCGCATCAAGGACGAGATCCGCTACATCGCCAAGCGCATCAAGCAGTATTCGCCCAACATGGGCACGCTGCGCATCGCCGACAGCAACTACGGCATGTTCGAGCGCGACATCGAGATCAGCGAATGCATCGGCGAGATGCAGCGCGAATACGCCTGGCCCACCTTCATCGATGCCACGACCGGCAAGAACATGGCCGAGCGCATCATCAAGTCGGTCGAGAAGGTCGGCGGCGCGCTGATGCTGTACCAGGCCGTGCAGTCGCTCGACGAGGACGTGCTGCGCAAGGTCAAGCGCCAGTCGATCAAGCTCGACGCCTACAAGACCCTGGAGGCGCACATGCGCGGGCGCGGCCTGCGCTCGGTGTCCGACCTGATCCTGGGCCTGCCGGGCGAGAGCCTGCAGACCCACCTCAAGGGCCTGCACCACCTGCTCGACACCAACATCCACCAGATGCACAACTTCCAGGCCATGATGCTCAAGGGCGCGGAACTGGAGACGCAGGAGTCGCGCGAGATGTTCAAGTTCGACACGCGTTTCCGCGTATTGCCCAAGAACTTCGGCGTCTACCGGGGCGACAAGGTGTTCGACGTCGAGGAGATCATCGTCGCCACCGACACCTTGCCCTACGACGACTACATCACCTGCCGCAAATGGCACCTGGTGAGCAGCGTATTCTGGAACGACCAGTGGTTCGAGGACGTGGTGCGCTACACGCGCGGCCTGGGCATCAAGAACAGCGAATGGTGGTCGGCCATGTTGCCCGCGATGGAGAACGGCTCGCCCGAAGTGCGACAGTTCCTGGACGACTTCGTCGGCGAGACCAACGGCGAGTTGTTCCGCACGCGCGAGGACTGCGTGGCGTTCTATTCGCGCGACGACAACTTCGAGCGGCTCAAGCGCGGCGAGATCGGCGACAACCTGATGTACCGCTACCGTGCCATCGCGTCGTTCTTCCTGTGGGAAGGCATCTGCGCGTGCGCGATGGATGCGACACGCCAGCTGCTGATCGATCGCGGCCATGCCGCGAACGTGCCCGATTTCGAGACCTTCTGGGCCGATTTCAGCACCTACACGCGCAACAAGCACGCATCGGGCGATCGCAACGAGCTGCTGCTCTCGCCGGTGCGCGCGGACATGCAATACGACATTGCGGGCTGGCTGGCGCAGCCGACCCTGGGTTGCCCGTCGGAGTTCCGCCTTGCCGAGCGCCAGCCCTTCGTGTTCCGGCTCACCGACGAGGCGCGGCGCGAACTCAGCGCGGCGCTATCGGTATGGTCGCTGCACATCAAGGGCCTGACCAAGCTGGTGACACGCATCAACGTCGGCTGGCAGGTGCGCGAGTGTGTTCCGGATCACATCGAGGAGACCGCCGATGTCTGATGGCGGGGCTTGCGCAGGCGCGGCAAGCTGCAACGGCGCGGCCGGTGTGACGCGGCTCGCCTGGCCGTGAAGGTGGCATTGGCCTGTCCGACCATCGGTCAGACGCGCCGTGGCTACGAGCGTTTCTTCTGCGACCTGCACCGCATCCTGGCCCCGGACATCGACACCCGCCTGTTCAAGGGCGCGGGTGAGGGCACCGCGCGTGAAACCGTCGTACCGCACCTGCGTCGCACCGGGGTCATGTCGCGATTGCTGCGCCAGCGCCTGGCCTACCGCCGCTACCAGCTCGAACACGCGAGTTTCGCCGCCATGCTGGCGCCCGCGCTGATGCGGGGCGGGTTCGACGTGGTGCATGTGATCGACCCGCCGCTGGCCCATCACCTGCACCGCCTGCGCCGGATCACGGGCCTGCGCTACCGGCTGCTGTACACCCATGGCGGGCCGGCCGTGGTCGACCCCGGCGCCGGCGTGGACCATGTGCACTGCCTGACGGAATCGGCCCGCACGCAGATGCAAGGCCTGGGCGTTCCCCCCCGCAAGATGTCGGTGGTGCCGGTCGGCATGGACTTCCAGGCCTTCAAGCCCGCCGGCGAGCGTGCCGCGCTGCGGGTGCAATGGGATGTTCCCCTGTCGCAGCCCCTGGTGCTGTGCGTGGGCGCCGTGAACCGCCAGCACAAGCGCATCGACCACCTGATCCGGGAGATGGCGGCGGCCGGCGGCGACGCGTTGTTGTGGCTCGACGGCAGCCTGCACCCTGATGGTGACCCCGAACTGCTCGCGCTCGGCCAGCAGTTGCTGGGACCGCGTTTTCGCTACACCGAGGTCGATTCAGGCCGGATCGGCGAGTTGTACGGGGCCGCCGACCTGCTGGTGTCGGCGGCGCTCGACGAGAGTTTCGGCATGGCCGTGGTCGAGGCCATGTCCACCGGACTGCCGGTGCTGGTGCATGACAACCCGCACTTCCGGGCCTTGCTGGGCGATGCCGTGCACCGCGTCGACATGGCGGTGCCGGGTGCTTTGGCCGCTGCCTTGCAGCGGCTGCTGTCGTCGTCCCCGGTCGCGCCGCCGGCGCAGGATGCACGCGCCGCGGTGGCCCGCTTCGGCTGGCCGGTGCTGCGCAATGCCTATATCGATCTCTACCGGCATGTTGCCGGTCCCCGCAACCAGACCTCTGAGCTAAACTGAAAACCGTATGCAATCCACGTGCTCTCCCTGCTGCCACGGCCTTGCCTGCAATGTCTGACAACATCTCCCGTCCACGCCGCGATGCCGACTCGTTCGACGTGCGCGGCTCGGTGCGCAGCATCATCGACGCCGCCCAGTTGCACCGGCTGCTGGTGCTGGCGATCACGGCGCTGACCGTGCTGGTCGTCATCGTCTACCTGGTCGTCTGGCCGGCCACCTACCAGGCCAATGCCACCATCATGGGCGAACGCGACATCGACTCCTCGCGTGACGCGTTCTACACCGGCTGGAACGTCTTTCGCAAGGATGATCACCGCACCGAGCTCGAGCTGATGACCTCGGGCCCGGTGCTGGCCGAGGTGGTGCGCAAGCTCGACCTGAGCTACGACGACGTCTACCATCCGTTCTCCTCGCACCTGAGTTATCTGTGGGAGCAGTCCTGGGTGGGCCGGAACTACCGCGCCGTCAAGGCCATGATCTGGCCGCCTGACCCGGACGCACCCCGGCCCGAAGATCTGGAGTTCGCGCGCACCGTCGTCGACATGCATTCCGGCATCCGCCTGGATCCGGTCAACGAGGCCATCGTGGGCAACCTCGTCGTGCGTGGCCCGAACCGCCGCGTGGCGGAAATCGCCAATGCGATCGTCGACACCTATCTCGAACAGCGCTCGCTGCGCTACCAGAAAGAGGCGCAACAGGCGCTGGACGTGCTCAATCCGGAAGTCGAACGTGCCGCGGCCCAGTTGCACGAACTCGAGCGGCAACGGGTGGAGTTCGCCAACAAGAACGGCCTGAGTTTCGATCTGCAGCGCGAGAACCAGGAGCTCAAGGCCTTGACCGAGATGGACACCATGATGGCCACCGCGCGCGTCAAGGTCGCCGCGATGGAAGCCGGGCTGGCCGAACTGAAACGGCAGTTGGCCGTCGAGCCGGCGACCCAGAAGACAGCCACCGTCTACGAGGCCGACGCCATCCGCGAGAGCCTGCGCGTCAAGCGGCTCGACCTGCAGACGACCATGCTGACGATGCGCAACCGCTATCGCGAGGATTCGCCCGAGATGGCCGAGCTGCGCGACAACCTGGCCCAGATCGATGCGATGCTGGCCGGTACCGCGGAGAAGGTCGAGAAGGCCAATACCGTGAGCCTCAACACGACGCAGCAGAACATGGCCGCCACCGCGAACAACATGCGGGCCGAACTGGCCTCGGCCAAGGCCAGTCTCGTCGCCATGGAGACCGCGGCCTCGCGGCTGCGCGCCCGGGTGGCCCATGTGCCGGCGCTGCAGAGCAAGCTGCGCGAGTTCGACCGCGAACTGACCCTGGCCACGGAGAAATACAACCAGCTGGCGATCAAGCGGGCACAGGCGACCGTATCGGCCGTCACGACACGTGCCGCGATCCCGAGCATCCGTATCGTCGACTATGCGACGACGCCGTCCGAGAAGTCCTGGCCCAAACCCAAGCTGCTGCTGCCGGCGGCGGTGGTGGTGGGTCTGATGCTCGGCATCGCCGCGGCCCAGATCAAGCGGTTTGCTGCCGGTCGGGTACGACGCGGCTTCTGGGGCCGCCGTGGCGGCGATGCGCTGGTCTATGGCGTCGTCACCGCGGCCACCGACTGGCAACCGCTCAGCGTGACGGCCTACGAAGGGGCCCGCGCCGGGACCCCGGCTGACAGGGGGCACTGATGGCGACTGCGAACACCCCGGAACGCCATGCCCAATGGTGGCATCCCGTCGGCGGCTCGATCTCGATTGACGCCGGCGCGCCGCCGTACCGTCGACTGGCCATTCAATTGCAGCACGAGCTGACGACCGCGCAGTCGCCCCGCTCGATCCTGCTGGCGACACCCAACCGCTCCGCACTGGCGGCCCATGCCTGCCCCTGCCTGGCCTATTGCCTGGCCGAGGAACTGGGCCAGAGCGTGTTGCTGGTCGATGCCAGCGGCAAGGATCGCGAACTGTCCCGCATCCTGGGCTGCGAGAACCAGCAGGGATACTTCGATCTGTTGAGTCGGCCCGAACGCGATCCGAACGACTGGGTGTTGCCGACCTCCCACAAGGGCGTGCAGTTCCTGCCGGCCGGCACCATGCCCACCGAAGCCATGGGACGGCACCAGCAGGCCATTCCCGGTCTGCTGGAGCGGGTGCTGCAAAAACATGACTTCGTCGTGCTCTCGGGAGGGTCGGTCCTGCACGACACCGCCGCACTGGCCGCCACCCCCCATGTCGGCACCGTGCTGCTGATGCCGGTGGAGAACGAGACCCTGGTCGCCGACCTCGACGCCGCCCAGAAGGCGGTGCGTTTTTGCAAGGCACGTCACGTCGGTGTCGTCATGGTCGACGGGCGTTCCCCGCAGGCCTGAGGCCCGTCGCCGCGTCCAGCGCCAACGGGGACCGTTCACGCCATGCGCAGCACCTTGCAATTCCTGCGCAACACCGGCGACACACGATCCGCCCTGGTGACGCTGGGCGCCGCGATGGTGGCGGCGCTGGCCGTGCTCGTGGTGGCCGGCTCAGGCAGCGTCAAGGTCATCGGTGCCGCCATGGCCGGATGCATGTTCCTGGCCGGCGCGATCGTGTCGGGCAATCCGCGCCTGTTCAGCCTGTACGGGCTGATGTTGGCCGTGCCGTTCGACCTGAGCAAGCGTTTCGGGCCGATCATCGCCAAGATGGGCGGCGAGACCTCGCTGCGCGTCGAGTTCAGCGACGTCTTCCTGATCGTGTTGCTGGCCTACATCGTGCGCGATCTCGCCACAGGCCGCCTGGGCGGACTGCGCATACCCAAGATCACCTACATCTGGCTCGTCATCGCCGGTTTCGGGGTTGCCGCGATGTTGTGGGGCACCTACCGGCTCACTGCGGCGCACGAAGTGGTCCGCATGCTCAAGGTGACGTTGCTGTTCATCGTGGTGTGCAACGAACTCGGAACCCCGCAGCGCCTGTTGCACTGCGCGGCGGGCCTGTCGCTGGGGGTGTTGCTGCAGGCCATGGTCGGCATGTACCAGTACGCCACCCGCCAGCACCTGGGCCTGGACATCCTGGGCGAGACCGGGGCCGGCACGACGGACCAGCTGGCCGCGGATTCGGTGCGCGCCGAGGCCGTGTTCCGGGTGGGCGCCTTCCTCAACCACCCCAACATCTTCGGTGCCTATCTCGCGGCCCTGTTGCCGATGAGCCTGTCGGTCTTCCTGCTCAAGAAGGGCGGACCGATGAAGGCGATGTGCATGCTGGCCGCGGCGCTCGGATCCGCGGCGCTGATGGCCAGCCTGTCGCGCTCGGGCTGGCTGAGTTTTGCCGTCGCCTGCCTGGTGCTCGTGGTGCTGGTGCTGCTGCACGGCCGGCTGCGCATGAAGGTGCTGCTGCCGGCCGGCGCGGCCGCCATGGTGCTGGCCGTCGTGCTGATGGCGTTCTCGGGACCGATCATCAACCGGATCTTCGAGAGCAAGCCCGACGCGATCCTCGGTCGCGCCGAATACAACCGCACCGCCGCGGGCGTCATCGCGGCCAAGCCGTGGCTGGGGCATGGCCTGAACAGTTACGTCTACGTCGCCCCGCCCTATACCCGTTACGGCCCGCGCAAGGCGGCCGACGTCTACGAGAACTGGCTGCCCCCCGTGCACAACATCTACCTTTTGTGGACCGCGGAGACGGGGTACATCGGCCTGGTCGTCCACCTGGCACTGCTTTTTTCCTTGCTGAGGGTGGCGATACGCAATCTGAAGGTGCGTGACGAGACCCTGTTCATGATCAACGTGGCCTGCCTGTGCGGCGTCGCCGCGCTGATGGTGGACGGATTCTTCAGTTTCACACTGCGCATCAACAGCGTGATGCGGGTGTTCTGGGTGCTGGCGGCGATGATCATGGCCATTCACTATCTGCATTTGCGCGAACCCAGGACCGCCAGCCTGGCATCCGACACGCCACGGGCGGCATGACCGGCGAACGCAGCCTGCTTCACAGCGTGTTGCGCAACAGCCTGGCGCTGACGGTCGGGCGGGTCCTGGTGGGCCTGGCCCGGCTCGTGATCGCCGCCATCATCGTGCGGCAGGCCGGCGCCACCACGTTTGCCGAATACGCGCTGCTGCTGGGCATCCTGGCCATTGCCGAATGGCTCAACGACTTCGGCACCAACGAGATCGCGGTGCGCGAAATCTGCCGTCCCGGCGGCGATGCCGCGCACTGGCTGCGCCTGGTGGCGCTGGGCAAGCTGCTGCAGGCGCCGTTGGCCATGCTCGGCTTGATGGCGGTGCTGCTGCTGCTGCAATACCCGCCGCACATCGTGCAAGCTGGTGCCTGGGCCGCCTGCAGCCTGGTGTTCATGGCCGGGGTCGGTGTCTACCGCGTGGTGTTCAAGTCGACGCTGACGATGGAACTCGAGATGGTGGCCGAGGTCACCTCGGTGCTGCTGTCGCTGCCGCTGATCGCCTGGGCCTTGCACCAGCAGGGGGGCCTGAGTGCCTTGATGGCCTGCCATGTGGCGTCGCGCGCGTTGTTCCTGTTGCTGTGCCACCTGCTGGCCTGGCGACGCTGCCGCTTCACGTGGCGCGGTCCCTGGCGCCAGCCGTTGCGGGAACTCTACCGGCTGGCCGCGCCGATCGGTCTGATCGGCTTCCTGGTGGCGCTGTACGAGGCCCTGGACCTGATCTTCCTGTCCAAGCTGGGACAGACCATGGACCTGGCCTGGTATTCGGCAGCGCAACGCATCGTGTGGCCGGTGTTGCTGCTGCTGGCGGCGATCGGCAATACGATGTACCCGGTGCTCTCGCGTTATTGGCCGGCCGACCCGGCGCGGTTCGCGCGCTCGTGCCAGGTGGCGCTGGAGGCGGTGCTGTTCGTGGCCGGCGGCACGGCGGCCGTGACCTTTGCCGGAGCGTCGTTCTGGATGGGCCTGCTGGGGCCGCAGCTGGCCGACGGCGCGGCGGTCATGCGCATACTGGCGCTGCTGGTCTTCGTCAAGGCGGTGGCCGCCACACTGGGTCCGGCGCTGTATGTCGTCAACGCCCAGCGCCAGGTACTGGGATTCATCACCCGCGCGTTGCTGATCAAGGCGCTGCTGATCGGCCTGCTGGTCGGGCCGTTCGGATACCTGGGCGTGGCCGCGGCCGCCGTCACGGTCGAGCTGTTGTTCGCCGCCGTGCCCACCGTGCGACTGCTACGCAAGACCTCGTCGTGGCGCGGCGAATGGGACATGCCGCTGCGCATCGCCGGCGTCATGGTCCTGAGCGCCGGCCTGGGCCACACCATGGGCGACGGCGGCGGTCTCGTCTCGGCCGCCGTTGCCGCCGTGTTGTACCTGCTGCTTTCGCTTGCCTTCGGCGTCGTCAGCCGTCCCCGCATCGCCGCGCTGCTGGCGACGCGCCGGCCATGAGCAGCCGGCCCGCAACCGGGCACCCGGCGCCGCGCGTGGCGCTGATCTCGGTCGGCATCGGACGGGTGCAGCGCGGATTCGAGCGTTATTTCTCCGACCTGTTCGATGTGCTGCAAGGCCCGGTCGCGCTCACCTTGTTCAAGAGCGGCGGCGACAGCGGCGCGCACGAGCGGGTGCCCGCCGGGTTGCGCCTGGTCACTGCGCTGGTGCGCCGCTTGCCGGGCCGCTGGTGGGGGCGCACCACGTACCACCGGGATTGCCTGGCCTATGCGATCTGCCTGATTCCGGCGCTGTGGGCCGGGCGCTTCGAACTGATCCACTGCATCGATCCGCCGCTGGCCGCGGTGCTGGGCCGCTTGCGCGGACTCGGCCTGATGCGAACGCCGTTGCTGTTCACGGAAGGCAGCCTGATGCCTGCCTCGTATTACCCGTCGGCCTCGCACATCCACCATGTCGGGCAGGCCGCGATGGCGGCCGCCATCGCGGCCGGCGTGCCGGCGTCGCACATGACGCTGGTGCCCTGCGGTGTTCACGGCGAGCGTTTCCCGCCGTTGGAGCCGCAGGCGCGCGAACGCCTTCGCCAGCGCCATGGCGTGGCGCCGCAGTGCCTGGTCGTCCTGGTGGTCAGCGCGCGCATGCGCAAGCACAAGCGGGTCGACCACGTGATCGAGGAGGTGGCCCGGCTGTTGCCGTCGACACCCCCCGACGAACTGCTGTTGTGGATCGACGGCCATCCCGAGGAAGCCGAGATCGACGCGCTGGCGCACAGCCGACTGGGCGCCCGTTGCCGGGTCAGCCACGTGGGCACGGACGAGGTGGCGGAGCTGTACCAGCTGGCCGACCTGCTGGTGCATGGCGCGCTGGAAGAGTCGTTCGGACTGGTCATCGTCGAGGCCATGTGCAGCGGCCTGCCCGTGCTGGTCCACGACAGCCCGCACTTTCGCTGGCTGGTCGGTGACGATGGGCAGACGGTGGACATGGCGCAGCCGGGCGCGCTGGCCGACTGCCTGCGCGTATGGCGTCGCCTTGCGCCGGCCGATCGTCCGCGACCCGACCTGGCCCGGGTGCGGGCGCGGTTCGACTGGCGCGCGCTCGCGCAGGACTACGCGGCCCTGTACCGGCATACGATTGATGGCGCGAGCCGAACGCAGCCTATCTGCGCAACCCCACCGAGCCCAGGGCACACACCATGAAACACGCACTCCTGCAGGCCGTCGGCCGCTGGGTCGCCCGCCACCGCCATGCCTGGCTGGTCCGGCGCGCCGCCGGCCTGAGTCGCCACATCCTGGACTGGCAGGCCAATCTGGACTACGAACTCGACAGCAACGGCGAGGCCCTGGTGCTGCGCCGACTGGCCCCGTTCGAGCCGCGCGTGATCGTCGATGCCGGCGCCAATGTCGGGGACTGGTCGCTGGCCGCGCATGCCTGTTGCGCGCAGGCGCAACTGCACGCGTTCGAGATCTCCCCACCCACGTTCGAGACGCTGCGGTCCCGCCTGGCCGGACGCGCGCGTGTGCAGCTGCACAACCTGGGCCTGTCGGATGCGCCCGGCGAGGTCACCCTGCACCATTACGACCAGGCCCCGGCGCTGACCACGGTGACCGACTATCCGCATCCGTATGCGTCGCAGGCCTTGCGCGCCCGGGTGGTGCGTGGCGACGACTTCCTGGAGCAGCTGGGCGTGTCGCATGTCGATCTGCTGAAGATCGATGTCGAAGGCATGGAGGACAAGGTGTTGCGCGGCTTCGAGCGCCTGTTGCGCGAGCGCGCGGTCGACCTGGTGCAGTTCGAATATGGCCGTGTCAACATCATCAGCCACTTCCTGCTGTCCGACTTCCATGCCTTGTTCCAGTCGTACGGATACCGGGTCGGCAAGTTGTATCCGGACGGTGTCGAATGGCGCGCCTATACCCTGGCCGACGAGGATTTCCGCGGACCGAACTACCTGGCGTGCCGCGAGGATCGGGCCGACCTGCTGCAAGCCCTGTCCTGTGCGCGCGGCGCATGACATGAGCGACGATGCGCCGCCGTGGACTTGGTCGCAAACGCGGCAACGGCTGCGGGCCGACCGCGCGCGCGTGCGCCAGTACTGCGCGCCCGAGGCGGACGGCATCGGCGTCTACCTGCATCCGGCCTTCGTCTGCGTATTGCTGCACCGGCTGTCGCACCACTGCCACCGGCGCGGCCACCGCTGGCTGGCCCGGCTGTGGTGGCATCTCAATACCATGGCCAGCGGCGCCGACATCAGCGCACCGGCCGACCTTGGGGCCGGCCTGCTGATTCCCAACCCCATGGGAGTCGCGATCGCCGGCCGGGCCGGGCGCAATCTCACGGTGATGGCCGGCTCGGGCCTGGGCGGCGAACTCGGCCGGCGCGAGGATGTCGGTGCCGGCCCGGGACTGCCCTGGCTCGGCGACGATGTCTGGATCGAGGCGCGCAGCGGCGTCATGGGCCCGGTGCGCGTGGGTGACCGGGCTCGCATCCGCACCGGGCTGCCGGTGGCCAGTGACGTACCCGACGACACCGATGTCCGGTGGCCACCACCGACCATCACCGAGCGGGCCGCGGCGCCGGCCGGAGAGTCGTCCGTGAGCCGCCGGGCCGCTCCCAAGGCGAACAGTCCCGCAGCGCGCAGCGCGGAGGGAATTTCAGTGAGCCGCCGGGCCGCTCCCAAGGCGAACAGCCCCGTAGCGCGCAGCGCGGAGGGAATTGCAGTGAGCCGCCGGGCCGCTCCCAAGGCGAACAGCCCCGCAGCGCGAAGCGCGGAGGGAATTCCAGTGAGCCGCCGGGCCGCTCCCAAGGCGAACAGCCCCGTAGCGCGCAGCGCGGAGGGAAATCTGGTCAGCGGCCCGCGCCTGGTCTGCGTGTGCCGGCGCGAACACGGCTGGTCGCCGGTGTGGCGCGCCGTGCACGCCGACGTGACCCGTTTCCTCAACAAGTCGCCGGAGAATCAGGCGGTCGGCGACACGCTCAGGAGCCGCACCGGCGCACTGCTGACGCCGCAACTGCTGTGCCTGCTGTTCTACCGGATCGCGCACCGACTGCAGGTGGCCGGCTGGCCTCGTCTGGCCGGCGCCGTCGTGCGTGCCAACGCGCTGGTGCATCGGGTGCACATCTCGGCCGACAGCTGCATCGGGCCGGGTTGCCTGCTTCCGCATCCGGCCGGGCTGGTGTTCGTCGGTCACGCCGGAGCGCAACTCACGCTGTATTCGATGGCCGTGTGCTGCCCGTCCGGCCCCGTGCCGTTGGCACCGGCGGACCGGGGCCCGCATCTGGGCGAGCGGGTCAGCGTGGGCGTGCATGCGGTGCTGATGGGGCCGCTGCAGGTGGGCGACGACACCTTGATCGGGCCGTGCCTGAAAGTCGGGCAGTCGCTGCCCGCCAATGTGATGGTATTGGCACGGGGGTGGCGTGCGCGCATGCATGCCCGCGCGCACGCCGATGCGCAGCCTTTGCGCGAAGCAGACCGATAGAATGAAAATCATCGAGACCACCACGCGTGACCTGCGCGACAGTCAATAGCCATGGCCTCACTGGGAGCGTCACTTGAACGAACGGCAGCCCTCCATGGCCAGCGCACGGCCGTGATCGATGCCGACGGCCGTACCTGGGACTGGTCGTCCTGGCGATCCCTGGTGGCCCGCAGCGCGAGCTGGCTGGCGGCACAGGGCCTGCAGCGCGCGCAGCGTTTCGCGATCGTCGGGCTCAATTCCAGCCGTTACGCGGCGCTGTTGCAGGCCGGTTTTCGGGCCGGCTGCATACCGGTGCCGATCAATCACCGGCTGGCGCCACGGGAGGTGGCGGCCATCCTGCAGCAGGCCCAATGCCGCCGCTGGCTGGTCGAACCGGAGTTCGCCGCGCTGGCCGATGCTCCCGAACTCGCCGCGTGGCGCGGCAGCTGCACCTTGTTGCCGGCCGAGCCGTGGCCCGCGACGCTCGCGTCGCTGCCCGAGGCACCCCTGGCGGCGGTGTCGCCCACCGACGAGGCGCTGCTGCTGTTCACCGGCGGTACCTCGGGACGGGCCAAGGGCGTGCCGCTCAGCCATGCGCAGATCCTGGCCAATGCGCTGCAGACCGGCAGCGTGCTGGCCCCGCGCGTCGACGACGTGGTGCTGCATGTCGCACCGATGTTCCATTCCGCCGAGCTGGTGCTGGCCGGGTATGCGCTGCACGGCGCCGCGCACGCCTATCTGCCGCGTTTCACGCCCGAGCTGTTCCTGGCCGCCGTGCAGCGCCATCGGGTCACGGCCACGCTGCTGGTGCCGACGATGCTGGTCCTGCTGCTGCGTTCCGGACTGATCGCGCAACACGATGTCGGCAGCCTGCGGCGGGTCATCTACGGCGCCTCGCCGATGTCGCCGGAGGCGATCGAGATGGTGGCCGGGCAACTGCCCGCCGTCGCCCTGGTGCAGGGCTACGGCCTCACCGAAACCGCGCCCTTGCTGACCATGCTCGATGACGACACGCATCAAAGGGCGCTTGGCGGGGAACACCGCGAACGCATGGGCTCGTGCGGTCGCGCACTGCCGGCGGTCGAGCTGCGCATCCTCGATGCGCAGGGTCATGTATTGCCGCAGGGTGCAGTGGGCGAGATCGCAGTACGCGGCCCCAACGTCTTCGCCGGTTACCTCGACGACCCGCAGGCCACCGACGAGGCCTGGCGCGACGGCGCCTTCGCCACCGGCGACATCGGCCGCCTGGACGACGAGGGTTATCTCTTCCTGCTGGATCGCCGCAAGGATGTCATCATCACCGGCGGCGAGAACGTCTATTCGGTCGAGGTGGAGAACGTGTTGCTGCAGCATCCCGCCGTGGCCGAGGCCGCGGTCATCGGCGTGTCCGACCCGGTCTACGGGCAGGCAGTGCACGCGGTCGTCGTGCTGCAACCTGACGCCGACGTCGACACCGCCGCGCTGCAGCGGTTCTGTCGCAGCCACATCGGCGGCTTCAAGATTCCGCGCAGCATCCACTATCAGCGTCAACTGCCCCGCACGGCGATGGGCAAGGTCATGAAGTCCGCCCTGCGCGAGCAGCTCCAGCCATGACGGCCACGCACAGCCGCCTGCTGGCTTTCGGTTCGGCGTTCCCCGAGCGGGTGCTGACCAACCACGACCTGGCACAGCGCATCGACACCAGCGACGCCTGGATCCGCGAGCGCACCGGCATCGAGCAACGCCGGCAACTGGCCGACGGCGAGAACAACAGCGACATCGCCGTGGCCGCGGCGCAGGCGGCCCTGGCGCGCGCCGGCATCGACGCCACCGACATCGACCTCGTGCTGGCGTGCACCAACACGCCCGACCGCTGGTTGCCGTCGCTGGGCGCGGCCGTGCAGGCGCGACTGGGCCTGCGAGCGGGTGTGCCCGCGTACGACATCGTCACCGCCTGTGCCGGCTGGCTGGCCGGACTGCAGACCGCCGATGCCCTGGTGCGCACCGGCCACCACCGGCATGTACTGGTGATCGGCAGCGAAGCGCTGACGCGTTTCGTCGACTGGAGCGATCGCAACACCTGCGTGTTGTTCGGCGACGGCGCGGGCGCCACCATCGTGGCGCCGGCGCAGGCCGACGACGGCGGCGTGCTGATCGACGTGCGGCTGCACAGCGACGGCCGTTATGGCGACATCATGACGCTGCCCGCCGGCGGCACGGCCATGCCGACGACACCCGAGGCGGCCACCCGGCGCCTGAACTGCATCCACATGGACGGGCGGGAAGTCTATGCCCACGCCGTGCGGGCCATGGTCGAGGTGTCGCAGGAGGTGCTCACGCGCAACGGACTCACACTGGGCGACGTGGACTGGTTCGTTCCGCACCAGGCCAACCTGCGCATCATTCAGGCGGTGGCGCGTCGCCTGGGCATGCCGGCCGATCGTGTCGCCACGAACGTGCACAAGTACGGCAATACCTCCACCGCCACCATTCCCACCTGCCTGCAGGAGTACGAGGCCGACGGCCGCATCCGGCGCGGTCAGCTGGTCCTGATGACGGCTTTTGGCGGTGGCCTGACCTGGGCTTCCGGCCTGATGCGCTGGTGAATCGCGCGCAGCATGCCGCGCTGCGAACCGGGCGCCATGGTCAGGCGGGTGAATCGCCGTCGGCCGGTGGCCTGGCCAGTCCCGAGCGCCGCGCGGCGGCGCGGGCGCGCGTGATCATCACGGCCACGAACGGTGTGGTGGACAGCCGCCACACCATGGCGCGATTGAGCAACGCGAGCCAGGCCGGCAACGGGCGCAGCAGGTCCACGAACAGCACGACCCGGTGCGCATCGGTACCGTTCCAGGCTTCGTGCAGAAAACTGTCGTCGAACACCAGGCTGCGGCCTTCGGCCCAGTGCCGGGTCTGGCCGGCGACGCAGATGCCGCTGGCCTCGGCCGGCTCCGGTATCTTCAGGCCGAGGTGGTAGCGCAGCACGCCCTTGTACGGCCCGCGGTGCTCGGGCAGGCGCTTGTGCGGCGCCAGGATCGAGAACATGGCCGACTTCATGCCCGGGATCCGGGTCAGCAGTTCGGCGGTGCGCGGACATCGCGCGCAATTGGCCGCAACGCGGCGGCCGTAGGCATGGAAGATCAGCGATTTCCATTCCTCGCCCTGGGTGAGCACCGCCTGGTCGGGCGACAGGTCCTGCAGGTTGGGGATGTGTTCGCGTTCGCGCAGCACCGCGTCGAGCTCTTCGCGGATGACCGGATACGCCGACTCGATGGTGGCGATCCAGTCGAAGTCCGCAGGGTCGAAGAACACCTGGCGGCCGCGTGCCGTGCAGCGTGTGATGAGATGTTCCATGGCCGCCCGCAACATGCCGGCATTATCCGGCGGTCTCAACTGCCCATGCCCATGCCCCGCGATGGTGCGGCGTGCTGCGCCCGATGTGGCGGGATTTCGCGAGATTCCAAAACTGCACTAGAGTTGGAAACCATGGTCGATACGAAAACTACCGCTCCATGAAGCACACCGGGACCCACATGCGGCTGTGCCGGCATAGCCTTCGGCCTTGCGGCGATCGCGCGGCGCGACGAGCATCGGCGGCATGGCGATGACGTACGGCCCCGCAGGCATGCGCCAGCGCCTGCGCTGCGACGCCGCGCGGCTGCGCCAGTTGAGCGAGTCCGCGCCCGGCCGGTTGGCGTTGATGCTGCACGCGTCGTTCCAGTGCGTGTTGTTGCATCGCCTCTCGCACCACTGCCAGCGCAACGGGTGGCCGCGACTGGCGCGGCTCTGCTGGCGCCTGAACCTCATCGTCACCGGCGCCGACATCACGCCGGCCTCCGATCTCGGTCCGGGTTTGTTCATCCAGAATCCGATGGGCATCGCCATTGCCGGCCGCGCCGGGGCCAATCTCACGGTCATGGCCGGATCGGGCCTGTCCCGCGACCTGGCGCGGTGCGACGACGTCGGCGCCGGACCGGGGTTTCCCGTGCTGGGCGATGATGTCTGGATCGAGCCGCTGGCTGGCGTGATCGGGCCGGTGCGTATCGGCAGCCGCGTACGCATAGGCGCCGGGGTTCCGGTGACGCAGGACGTGCCCGACGACCGTGAGATCCAATGCCCGCAACCGCGTGTCGTGATGCGCACGGCAGCCGCATGATGGCCGTGGACGCGCGCATGGTCGTGTTGCAGGGGACCGAGCCATGACCCCCGAACTGAGTGTCATCGTTCCCACCTACAACCGCAGCGCCGTGTTGGCCCGGTGCATTGACGCCTTGTGCCGGCAGACCTGCGAGAAGGCCGTGTTCGAGATCATCGTCAGCGATGACGGATCGCAGGACGACACGGCCGCAGTGGTCGAGGCGCTGGCACAGCGCCAGCCGGTGGCGATACGGTATCTGCACCAGCCCAATGCCGGTGCCAACCGCGCGCGCAACCGGGCCATCGCCATGGCGCGTGGCCGCCTGTTGCTGCTGATCAACGACGACACCATCGCCGTGCCGGACATGGTGGCGGAACATCTGGCCGAACACGCGCGCCATCCGCAGACCCAGGTGGCGGTACTGGGCCGGATGACGGTGTCTCCGGAGATCGCGGTCTCCCGGCTGGCGCCCCTGCACCTGGACCGTGCCTTCGTCGGCCTGCGCGACGGTGCGGTGCTGGACTGGCGCGCATTCTTCACCTGCAACGTGTCGGTCAAGAAGGCGCTGCTCGAGCGCGGCGGCCTGTTCGAGGAGCGCATGCGTTACCACGAGGACCTGGAGCTGGCCTGGCGTCTGTCGGCACACGGCCTGCAGGTCGTCTATCGGGCCAGCGCGCTGGGTTGGCACCATCATTTCCTGGACGAGGACGAATTCCTGTCCATTGCCGCGCGCGAGGCGCTGTCGCTGCACACCTGGGCGCAGTTGGCGCCGGCGGCGCGCCCGATGCTGGCCAGCCTGGGATACGAGCCGGCGGCGCGCGGCGCGCGCCGGTGGCGTCGTCGATTGCTGGCCATTGCCGTCAACCGCCGGACCGAGGCATCATGGCGCTGGCTGGCGCGGTCGCTGCCGCCGCAGCCGGCTCCGTTTCGACAAATGAGCCTTGCCATCTATGATCAGCTGTACCAGAGCCGCAAGCGGGCGGCACTCCGACGATTGCAACACCGTGACACCTAGAACCCACCTCCTGACCCGATGGATCGCGTGTTCCGGACTGCTGCTGGCGGCCGCCGCGCTGACGGCATGCCAGCAGGACGGAGACGCACGCCCGAGTCCGCCGCCCGGCCCGCGTGCGACGCCCGAGCAGGTGATCGCCTACAAGACCCAGGCCGTGGCGGAGATCGGTGTGGCGCCGGGCTGGGGCAAGCCGGAGCTGCTGGTGTCGGTCAACACCGAGGGCTGGGAAGACAGTGCCTATATCTCGCCCGACGGCCAGTCGCTGTATTTCCAGTATTTCCCCGGCGACATGTTCCGCATCAACGACGTGTTCCATTTCCATCGCCCGAAGTCCGAAGGTGGCCTGGGTGCCGATCCCGCGCAACGCGACCGGTACCACCGCGGGCCGGCGCGCGGCGTCAGTCCCGCGTATACCAGCGACACGCTGGTGGCCAAACGCGAAGGTGACACGTTCGGTGCGCCGGTACGTTTCCCGCATGCGCGCGACGGGCGCAACGAATGGGGTGTCATGCTGGGCGGCGATGGCGCGTATTACTACGTCTCGCACGACGAGACGCGCGAACTCAATATGGACATCTACCGCAATGCGCAGTTGCTGGCGATACCGGGTCGCGAAAAATACCATGAGGACAATCCGCATTTCGCGATCACCCCGTATGGCCGGGAACTGTTCTTCGACTCGGGCAACCGGCCGCAGGCCAAGGGCAAGAGCCATATCTGGGTGACGCGCGAGACGGGCGGGCGATTCGCCGAGCCGGTGATGCTGCCGGCGCCGGTCAACGTGAAGGATTCGACCGAGGTTCAGCCACACCTGACCGCCGATGGCCAGTTGTATTTCACGTCGGCACGTGACGGCACCATCGCGATCTATGCGTCGAAACGCACTGGTGCCGACAGCTGGGCCGAACCACGCAAGGTGTTGTGGACCACGCGCAAGTCGGGTGCGCGCGCCTGGGGCCTGGGTGAACCCACGCTCACGGCGGACGGCCAGTGGTTGTATTTCGTGGTCGTGTTCGACAACGGCCGGCAGGAGTTCGACGCCGACATCGCCCGTGTTCGCCGCACGGATCCGTCACGGTGATACTGCCGTTGTCGGGCAACCCGGTCCCGGGCGGCGCTGGC
The DNA here is from genome assembly GCA_027214345.1 of Comamonadaceae bacterium G21597-S1. Lineage (GTDB taxonomy): Bacteria > Pseudomonadota > Gammaproteobacteria > Burkholderiales > Burkholderiaceae_C > CAISIP01. The sequence continues at coordinate 128,584 of JAPWHR010000013.1, read as the reverse complement.
ATGCCACGCGTCAGTGTGATACTGAACATCCGCAATGGTGCCGCGACGCTGGACGCCACGCTCAGGAGCCTGATGGATCAGACCTTCACCGACTGGGAACTGGTGGCCTGGGACGACGGCTCCACGGACGGATCGGCGGCCAAGGTGGCGGCCCTGGCCGACCCTCGCGTTCATATGCATGCATCGACGGCGCCAAGTCATCTCGGTGCCGCCCGACGGCAGGCGATGGCGCAGGCGCGCGGCCAGTGGCTGGCCTTTCTCGACCAGGACGACGTCTGGCTGGCGCACAAGCTCGAGCAACAGATGGCGCTGGACGAGCCGGGGGTCGACCTGATCTACTGCCGGACCTTGAAGATGTTCGAGCAGGGCGGCCGCTGCGATTTCGACCACCGCCACGAGCATGTCGGCCTGCCCGAAGGCGACATCTTCATGGAACTGGTGGAACGCTCCTGCTTCATCTGCATGAGCAGCGCGCTGTTGCGCCGCGAGGCGCTGCAACGGGCTGGCGCACTGCCTGACTGGGTGCACGTGGCACCGGACTACTGGCTGTTCCTGGCGCTGTCGCGTTTGGGCGCGGCGCGGGCCGTGCAGGAACCCCTGTGCCTGTACCGCGTGCACGCGGGCGGCATGACCGCCGCCAGCCTGGGGCGGATCCAGGACGAGGCGATCATGATGCTCGAGCACTGGCGCGCGCAGATTCCGGCGCCGCTGCTGGCCCGTCGCCTGCAGGTGCATCACACGGTCGGGGCCTATGTGCAGTTGTTGACGGCAGGCCAGCGCCTGCAGGGATGGCGCCGGCTGCTGCGCCAGGGATCCCTGCCCTACCTGCTGTCGCGCCCGCCGGCGCGCGCCTGGCGTGCGCTGCGACGACGCTGGCGGGCACCGCAATGGCAGCACCGGGCGCGCCAGGCGGGACTGTTGTTGCCCACGGCACTCGACCGAGGTGTGGCATGAGCGCGCCGGGCCGTTCCCAAGCGCGAATCCCGCAGCGCGCAGCGCGGAGGGTCTTCGAGTGAGCGCGCCGGGCCGTTCCCAAGCGCGAATCCCGCAGCGCGCAGTGCGGAGGGCAATCCCGTGAGCGCCCGTGATCGCGACCCGCCGATGTTGGCGCGGGCACGCGTGCTCGAAACACCAGTGACGGTGTGCACGTTCGTGCAGGCCCAGGACGCACTCGCGCGACTGGTCGCGCGTGGCGGCGCGGCGTATGTCAGTTGCGCCAATGCGTATTCCACGACGATGGCGACGGACCAGCCCGCGTTCGCGGCAGTGCTGGCCGAGGCCGACATGGTGACGGCCGACGGCATGGCGGTGGTGTGGGCCTTGCGGGCGTTCGGGCACCCCGATGCCGAACGCGTGCACAACGACGATCTGTTCCTGGCCTGTTGCGCCCGGTTTCCGGACTGGCGGCACTATCTGGTGGGGGGGCGCGACGGCCAGAGCGACCAGGTGGCCGCGGCCATGCGGGCCCGTTTCCCGGGGATCCGGATCGTGGGCGGCAGCGCCACGCCGGTGCGGCCGGTGCCGGCGCAGCAGCAGGAACAGATCCTCGAGCAGATCCGCCAGGCCCGGCCGGACATCGTCTGGGTGGGTATGGGAACGCCGGCCCAGGACCACTGGATGCATGAGGTGGCCGCCCAGGTCGGCCTGCCCATGGTCGGCGTGGGCAGCCTGTTCGACCTGCTGGCCGGTCGCACGCGGGCGGCCCCGGAATGGGTCAAGCGCAGCGGTCTGCAGTGGGCATTCCGACTGATGCAGGAGCCGCGCCGGCTGGCCGGCCGATACCTGGTCTACAACAGCCGTTTCGTGTGGGGCCTGGCACGCCAGTGGTGGCGCCGTGACCGGAAGGACGCGCATGGTTGAGCGAGTTGTCGACGCGGCGGCCGAACGCCCCGATCTGTCGGTGGTGATCGTCACCTACAACGCCGCCTCGCTGATCGGACCGTGCCTGGATTCGCTGGCCGCCGATTGCGCCGACCTGCACATCGAGGTGTTCGTCGTGGACAACGGTTCGCGCGACGGCACGCCTGACCTGCTGCGCCGTGCCTACCCGTGGGTGCGGCTGAACGCCACCGGCCGCAACCTGGGTTTCTCGGCAGGCAACAACCAGGCCTTGCCCTTGTGTGCCGGCCGTGCCGTGATGCTGCTCAACCCCGACACCATCGTGCACCGCGGTGCCGTGCCGCGCATGATCGCGCACCTGCGCGATCATCCCGAGGTGGGTGCGGTCGGTCCGATGTTGTGCCTGGGCGACGGCAGCATCCAGCCCGAATGCGCGCGCCGCCTGCCAGCGCCCGGCAACCTGCTGGCCTGGTTGTTGCTGCTGGACAAGCTGGTACTGCACCTGCCGGGCCGGCGCCAGGCCGGTGCCGTGGGCGACCCGCCTGCGCCGACCTGGTACGACGGCTTCAACCTGCTGGCCTGGCCACGCCAGCGTGCCTGCGCGGTGCAGAGCATCTGCGGAGCCTGCATCTTGCTGCGCCACGAGGTGCTGCGGCAGGTGGGCCTGCTCGACGAGACCTCACCCATGTACCTGGACGACATCGATTTCTGCCGGCGCATCCTGGACGCCGGCTGGGCCATTCACTACCAACCGGAAAGCGTGATCACGCACCTGTGGAAGCAGAGCAGCGACCCGCGCCGTGCCGGCGACCACTACGCGCTGGGGTGTCACGCGATCTGGCTGTACCTGCACAAGCACCATGGGCGCGCGGCCGCCCGGGCCTTCGAGGCCATGGCGGCACTGGCAGCGGTACTGCGGTTGCCGGCTGCCGCGCTGCTGGCTGTGTGGCCGGGACCGACACAGCCCCGGCGCCGATACCGCCTGAGCATGGCGCGGGGATTGGCCCGCTGGGCCTGGCGGTTGCCGAAGCGGCCCCCGCTGTTCGGCTTTGCCAGCGAAACGCTGCCGGATTCCTTCGAGGCACCGGCCCCATGAGGGTATTGCACGCCTATAACCAGCATCGGGGCGGTGGTGGGGCCAACAACGTGACCCAGGCCACCATCGAACTGCAGCGCGCGCAGGGCCTGCAGGTCGAGGTACTGGCGCGCAATGCCCTGCATCTGCCCAAGGGCCTGCGCGGGCTGCCGGGCCGGCTGGAAGCGGGTACGGGTGTCGTGTGGGGTGGCAGCTCGGTGCGCGAGTTCCGGGCCCTGCTCGAGCGCTTCCAACCCCAGGTGGTGCACGTGCACGAGATCTATCCGATGGTCTCGCCATGGATCCTGCCCGAGTGCACCCGTCGCGGCATTCCGGTGGTGATGAGCTGCGTGGACTTCCGCATGACCTGCCCGCTGGTCACCCACACCCGGGACGGTCGCAGTTGCACGCGCTGCCTCGACCCGGGCCGCGAGTGGCACGCGATACGGCACAACTGCCGGGGCAGCCTGCCCGAATCGGCGGCGTCGGCGCTCTACAACGTGGGTGTGCGCACGCTGGGCCTGTTCGCGCGCCATGTCGACCACTACATCGCGCCATCGGCGTTCGCCGGCCAGTGGCTGGTCCGGCATGCCGGGCTGCCGGCCGATCGGCTGAGCGTGATTTCACCGCCGGTCCACATGCCCGACACCGCCGCGGACGCTGCACAAGGCAGCTACATCGCCTATGCGGGCCGTTTCGCACCGGAGAAAGGCCTGCCGGTGTTCGCCGCCGCCGCGCGTGCCACGGGCCTGCCGTTTCGCATGGCGCGCCACCACGCGAGTCTGGTGACGACGGACGTGCCGGCCGGACCCGAGGTTGTCGTCACGCACGACGCGACCGAACTACAGGCGTTCTACCGCGGTGCACGTGCCCTGGTGCTGCCGAGCCTGTGGTTCGAGACCTTCGGCCTGGTCGGTGCCGAGGCCATGAGCCACGGCATCCCGGTGATCGGCTCGCGCCTGGGCTCGGTCGCGGACCTGATCGAGGAGGGTGTGGACGGACTGCTGTTCGAAGCGGGCGATGCGCAGGACCTGGCGCGCCAGGTCCGGTTGTTGTGGGACGACCCGTCGCTTGCGGCACGCATGGGCCGGGCCGCGCGCGCCAAGGCGCTGTCGCATTGGGCGCCGCAGCGGCACGCGCAGCAGGTGCTGCAGGTCTACGAGACCTTGTTGTCGCGTGCGGGCCGAGCGGCTGGTGTGGCGCCGTCGTAGGGCGTAAAACCCAGCGCCTGCCGTACCGCCTGCACGATCCGCCAGGCATCGTTCGCCTGCATCCGGGGCCCGATCGGCAAGGTCAGGATGCGCGCGCCGACCGATTCGGTATGCGGCAGCGCGCGGCCCTGCGCGAGCTCGGCATACCGCGGCATGGTGTGCAGCGGCTGGTAATGCAGGCTGGCGCCAATGCCCTGGCCGCGCAAGGTCGCGATCAACGCGTCGCGATCGCAGGCGCGATGTTCCGGCAATTGGATCGTGAACAGGTGCCGCGCGTGGTCCGGTCGGTCCCAGCCGGTTTGCAGGCCCAGCTCCAGGCCTGCCAGTCCCTGGCCGTAGATGCGGGCCACACTGGCGCGCGTGGCGGCAAACTCGTCCTGCCGGCGCAGCTGCACGCGGCCGATGGCGGCCTGCAGGTCGGTGTAGTTGGCCTTCAGGCCCACTTCGGAGATCTGTGGTGACACCAGGGCCAAGGAAGGATGCAGGTAACGCTGCCAGGCGTCGTGTGCCTGGCCGTGCAGCCGCAATGCGCGCATGCGCGCCGCCAGATCGGTGTCGGTCAGCGCGACCGCACCGCCGTCGCCCGTGGACAACACCTTGTTGGCGTAGAAGCTGAAGCAGGTCGGATGGCCCGACGCCCCCACCATGCGGCCGTCGGGCAGCCGAGCCCCAAGCGCGTGCGCGGCGTCTTCGACCAACACCGTCGTGGCCGGCAAGGCAGCGGCCAATGCCGACACGTCCAGCCCCAGGCCGCCGAAATGCACCGGTATCAAGGCCCGGGTGCGCGACGTGGCTACACCGGCCACGCTGTCCGGATCCAGGCCCAGTGTCATGGGGTCGATGTCGGCGAACACGGGACGGGCGCCGACGTACAGCACCACGTTGACCGTGCTGCACCAAGTCAGGCTGGGAACGATCACCTCGTCACCCGGGCCCACACCCAGCGCCAGCAGGCTGAGATGCAGCGCGGAGGTGCATGAATTGGTGGTCACGACGGCGGGACATCCGAGAAATTCAGCCAGTTCGGACTCGAAGGCCAGGGTTTCCGGGCCCATGCCTACCCAGCCGCTGCGCATCACGCGTGCGACCGCGTCGATCTCCGCGTCGGAGAAACTTGGTTGACCAAACGGGATTTCCGGGGACATGTGCAATCGAGCCTCAGATGCGGACGTTCCGGAACCCGTCCGGTTGCCGCAGCATGTTCGCCACGCGCGGGCGCAGGCCGCGGGGACCGACGAGGCCACAACGGGGTACGCGGTCCGGGCTGGCGGCGCGCGTCACGGAACCTCGGCCTTGTCCAACGTGGGCATTCGTCATATCGGCGTTGTGTGTCGATCAGGTAGATGTAGCCTTTGGGCTCGTCTTGGTCAAGGCACATGGCGCAGGTGCCGCGGATGCATGGATGGCGGTTTGCAAGGCGCGTGTCTTCGTACGCGGTAGTTCCACATCGTATCCACCCTCAATGTTGAATCCCGCGTCAGCGCATGCATGGCTGCAGCCGCGCGAGCCCAGGATGCCCATTATCGACATCGCCCGGTGTCGTTCCGGAGCGGGCCGCGTGTCGATCACGGCGCAGCAAGCGGCCGGCGATGCGGCGCCGAAACGCACAGGGACGCAGCAACTGCCGTGGCGGCGGCAGGCCCCGGGGGACAGGCCACGATCGCATCGCCGCACCGGGCGTGTGTTGCCGTCTGGCCGTGCATGGCGGGCATGGCGTGTCACCAAAAGTGTCGAACAACTTGACACTTGCGCGGGCTCAATCAGACTCGATCCGGTAAGTCGTTGATTTTGTTGCGCAATACATTTTCGGTGTCATTCTTGCTTGTATCGTTGTTCGTCACGCCAGCCAGGAGATCGCCAAATGTCCATCGTACATACATCGTTCAGGATCGGGGTCGGTGCCGTGCTGGCACTGGTCTTGTCTGTGCTGAGCTCCGTGCCCGCCAGTGCGGCTCTTCTGACCTACTCGTTCAATGGCATCACGTCGGCGGGTTCCGTCCTCGATCTGGGCGGCGGGCCTGTCGATGTCGGCGGCATCGCCGTCTCCATCACCGGCACCACCACGACCGACGTGGACCTGACGGCCGTGGGTGACGGCCTGGGCCTGTTTGCCGCCACGTCGACCTACGACTTCGGCGCGCTGGGGTCGTTCACGACGGACGTGGGCGGCGACACCTACTTCCAGGATTGTTCCAGCCCTACCGGCATCACCTGCGTCGGAATGTTCAATGGCGCCTCGGGTTTCCTGCTCGGGTTCCCGGAGATCGTCGGCGACCCTGACTTCGGCATGCCCATCGGCACACCGGCCGGCGGGTTTCTGGTCGGCTCCGAATTCCGGTTCCTGCAGAATGGCAGCGGCAACCAGATGTTCCTCTCCATCGATGCGCTCACGGCCGCCTCCATCCAGTCGGTGCCGGAGCCCGGCACGCTGGCCCTGGTCGGGTTGGGCCTGTTTTATCTGGGCTCGCGCTATCGCGCGAAACGCTGAGCCCGCGTGACGGGGCCACTGGGCCCATGTCGCCGTCACATGAGGGTTTGCTCCGCCCGAATCCCGCAATTGCGCTGATCCCGCGAGCGACCGTCAAAAACCCGCCGCTCGGTCATTTCCCTGCGCTGCCTGTGCAAGGCCCATGGCACGCACCTGACATGGCGCGGCCAGATCGGCCTTCGGCAACGGCTGGTGGGTACACGAACGCACGTTTCGACGGGTCTTTCGGTCGGATCTGGCCGCGCGATCGTTGAGTGTCGGCGCGCCCAGCCGCGGGTCACTACACTTTGCCCGAGTTCATTCGTTTGCAACAGAGGCCAACCATGAAGTTCGTCAAATGGCTGGGCATCGGACTCGGCGGCATCGTCGCGTTGCTGGGCCTGATTATTGCCATCATCACATTCGGCTTCGATCCCAATGCCTACAAGGACGACATCACCCGATACGTGAAGGATAACCAGCAGCGCACGTTGACCATTCCCGGCAAGTTGCATCTGTCGTTCTATCCCAAGCTGGGCATTCAGGTCGGCGCGCTCAGTTTGTCCGAGTTCAACAGCGACGCGGTCTTCGCCAGCGTCGCGGGAGCAACCGTGTCGGTCGAATTGCTGCCCTTGCTGTCGAAACAGGTCGTGGTGGACCGGGTGCAGGTCGACGGCTTGTCGGCCAGCATCGTCAGGGGCAAGGACGGCAGGTTCAATTTCGACGATTTCGTCACACCGGTCACTACGCCCGAAGCGCCGGCGGCCGATGCGCCACAGGCCAGCGCGCCGGCCTTTCGCCTGGATATCGACAGGGTGAAGATCGCCAATGCCTCGTTGCGTTACCAGGACCGGATCAGCGGCACGCAGCTCGCGGTCTCGCAATGGAATCTGCAGACCGGGCGTATCGCGGACAAGACACCGACCACGCTGAAACTGTCGGCGACCATCGATGGCGTACAGCCCAAGGCCGCGATGCGCGTCAAGTTTGCGGGAGGCATGACGATGGACCTCGACGCCCGCACCGTTGCGTTTGCCGGCCTCGCGGCCAGCGCGCAGGGAGACCTGCAGCATGGCGCCACCATGCTCAGCGACCTGGACCTCGCGTTCGAAGCGGAGAACCTGCAACTGGAGCCGGACGCCATGCGGGTGGCTGCGCGCGCGGTCGTGTTGCTCGCCAAGGGCGCCAGCGCGGGCAACCGCTTCGATGTCAAGGCGCAACTGGGCAGCCTGGAGCTGGATGGCGCCACCCGTCGCGTGGCGGCGGACCGTGTGGTGATGACCGCCTCCGGCACGCGCCAGGACGATCCGTTCGTGTTGTCGCTCGACGCGCCGCGCCTGAGCCTGAGCCCGGAAGCGGCTTCCGGCGAGACCATCACCGGTGCGGTGAAGCTGGCGGGACGGCAGAAGCTGGACGCGCGCTTCGCACTCGCGGGTGTCTCGGGCAACGCTCGGTCGTTCGCCATATCCAGCATCACGCTGGACTACGACGCGGCAAGCGCCGACTCTACGGCGGTCGGCAACGTGTCGATGGCGCTGGCCGGCAACCTCGATACCCAGGTGTTCGAACTCACGCAGATCGACGGCAAGGTGAAGGTCGACAATCCCGACATTCCGGCCAGGACCGTGACGCTGCCGATCCATGGCGGGGTGCGTGCCGACCTGGGCAAGGGCATGGTGCGCGCGGACCTGCGAACCCGGTTCGACGACAGTGCGATCGAGGCCCGACTGGCCATGCCCACACTGGCGCCGCCGAGCTTCGATTTCGACGTCACGATAGACACGCTCGATGTCGACCGATACCGCAGCACGGCAACGACCGGTGCATCGACCGGTGCGTCGGCGCCGGCCGCGATCGGATCCGAGCCCACCATCGACCTGGGCGCACTCAAGAGCCTGCGCGCGACCGGCCGCCTGCGCATCGGCGCACTGAAGCTCAGCAACGTCAGGTTGAGCCAGCTCGACGTCGCGCTGGACGCGGCCGGTGGCAAGCTGCAACTGGACCCGGTCAAGGCGAGCCTGTATGGCGGCAGCATGCAGGCGTCGGCCGGCGTCGATGCCAATCGCAATGCCTACCGCCTCAAGAGCATGCTCAGCGGGGTGCAGGTGGGCCCTCTATTGAAGGATGCGGCGGACCAGGACATCCTGGAAGGCAAAGGCAACGTGGTGGTGGATGTCACGACCCAAGGCACCGTGGTGTCGGCGCTGAAGCGAGGCCTGGATGGCCGGGTCGGGATCCGGTTGAGCGACGGTGCGATCAAGGGCATCAACATCGCCGAGCGCATCCGCAAGGCCAAGTCCCTGTTGGGCGCGAACACCGGGGCCCAAGCCGCCGACAAGAGCGAGAAGACCGATTTCAGCGAACTCTCGCTGAGTGCCACCGTTGCCAAGGGCGTGGCAACCAGCAATGACCTGACGATGGCGTCTCCCCTGTTGCGCGCCAAAGGCGCCGGCCAGGTGGACATCGGCGCCAATACGTTGGACTACACCATCCGGCCCAAGCTCGTCGCCACCGCCAAAGGCCAGCAAGGCAAGACCTATGAGCAACTCTCGGGTATCGAGATGCCGGTCAGGATCTATGGTGCGCTGGACGCGCCGCAATACAAGCCCGACTATGCCGCCGCAGCCATGAGTGCCGCCAAGTCCGACATCGGCGGCAGGTTGCTGGAGAAAGCCGGTGGCGGCAAGGCGGGTGGTTTGCTGGGCTCCCTGCTCGGGAAGGAGAAGTCCGAGCCGACGACCGAAGACGCAGGCACATCGGAGCCTGTCGATCCGAAGAAGAAGGCCAGGGAACTGCTCAAGGGGCTTTTCAACTGAAGTGCCGCGACACGCGACGCCCGCGTGCGGATGGACAGGTACGGGTCGTGGGCGTAAAGTGACACGGTTGCGGCACGCCCCAGGCGATGCCGTCATCGGGCCCGATGACGACGCGCGGTGCCGTCCTGCGATGGAGGCATGCTTGTACAAGCGATCCGTTCCCGTGCTGCTCGGACTCATGGTCACCATGGTCCAAGGCTTGGCGCAGGCAGACGATTCGGCAACGTTCACGCAGGCGCAGTTGCTGCATGTCCGGTCACTCGGGCCCTGGCCACCGGCACGGATGGCCGATCCGGCGAACCGGGTGTCGGGCGACCCGCGCGCGGTCGAACTGGGTCGGCGCCTGTTCCGCGATCCGCGCATGTCGCCGGTGGGTTACATCGCCTGCGTGACCTGCCATCAGCCGGATCGGGCTTTCACCGATCGGCGCGCGCGCGCCCATGGCCTGGCCGACCTGCCACGCAACACGCCGACTTTGGCCAATCTGCGCCAGCAGCGCTGGTATGGATGGGATGGTGCCAGCGACAGCCTGTGGCTGGCCAGCGTGCGTCCGATGCTCGATCCGCGCGAGTTCGACGGCAACCCGACCAGCATCACGCGTATCTACGAGCGTGATCCCGACCTGGCCGCCTGTTATGCGGCGGTCTTCGGCACCGAGCCGGTGCGCGACGCCCAGGAGACCATCGTCAATACCGGCAAGGCTCTGGCGGCCTTCCAGGAGACCATGGTCACCGGACGTACCGCATTCGACCACTACCGCGACGCGCTGCTGCGCAACGATGCCTCCGCCATGGCGGCCTATCCGGCGCCGGCGCGGCGCGGCCTGCAGTTGTTCGTCGGTCCGGCCGGCTGCGTGACCTGCCATCGCGGCCCGAACCTGTCGGACGGGTTATTCCATGCCGTGCTCGATCCCGCAGCCGCGCGGTTCGGCGACGACGATGGCCGCTTGGGTGGTGCGGACCGCGTGCGCGCCCATCCGATGAACCTGCTGGGCCGTTTCAATGACGATGCGACGCGCGCCAACGCACAGGCCGTTGAGCGCCTGGTGGTGCGGGACGACATGCGGGACCGGTTTCGCACGCCCAGCTTGCGCAACGTCGGCGTGACGGCTCCCTATATGCATGACGGACGCCATGATCACCTGGTCGATGCGCTGGACCATGGCGCGTCGGCCAGCGGCACGACGCTCGGCGCCGCCGCGCGGGATGACCTGCTGGCATTCCTGGGCACGCTGACCGACGAACACGGCGAGCGGCGACCCTGGAATACCGAGCCCCTGGCCCCCTGTCCCTGAAGCATCCGGACCGGCTGCCCCCGGCTCCGGGGCGGGGTGAGACCCGCCAGCGGCGAAATGCAATCGCTGGCGGTCAGACGCCGCGCGAGCGGTCCGACCGGAACTGCGCGCGAAACGCCCCGAAACGGCCGGCATCCAGTGCCTCGCGCACCTCCCGCATCAGGTTCAGGTAGTAGTGCAGGTTGTGGATGCTCGCCAGCATCGGGCTGAGCATCTCGCCGCAGCGCTCGAGGTGGTGCAGGTAGGCGCGCGAGAAGCCGCCGCGTCCGCCCTGGTCCCAGGACACGCCGGCCGAGCCGGCACAGGCGTAGCAGGTGCAGGTCGTGTCCAGCGGCTGCGGGTCGGCCTTGTGGCGGGCGTTGCGGATCTTCAGGTCGCCGAAACGCGTGAACAGGCTGCCGTTGCGCGCATTGCGCGTGGGCATCACGCAGTCGAACATGTCCACGCCCTGGGCCACACCTTCGACCAGGTCTTCCGGCGTGCCCACACCCATCAGGTAACGCGGCTTGTGCGCCGGCAACCGGTGTGGCGTGTGCGCCATGATGCGCAGCATCTCGTCCTTGGGTTCGCCGACGCTGACGCCGCCGACCGCATAACCGGGAAAATCCATCTCGACCAGCTGCTCGAGCGACTCCTGGCGCAGGTGCTCGAACATGCCGCCTTGCACGATGCCGAACAAGGCGTTCGGGTTCTGCAGCCGGTCGAACTCGACCTGGCATCGCTGCGCCCAGCGCAGGCTCAGTTCCATCGAGTGGCGCGCCTCGGCCTCGGTCGTGAGTTGTCCCTTGGTCCGGGGTTCGACCGAGATGTAGGGCGTGCACTCGTCGAACTGCATCACGATGTCGGAGTTCAGCGTGGTCTGGATCTGCATCGAGATCTCGGGCGTCAGGAACAGCTTGTCGCCGTTGACCGGCGATGCGAAAAACACGCCTTCCTCGGAAATCTTGCGCATCTCGCCCAGCGACCAGACCTGGAAGCCGCCCGAATCGGTCAGGATGGGCTTGTCCCATTGCTCGAACGCATGCAGGCCGCCGAACTGCTGCACGATGTCCAGCCCGGGCCGCATCCACAGGTGGAAGGTGTTGCCCAGGATGATCTGCGCGTCCATGTCGCGCAGGCTTTGCGGGGTGACGCCCTTGACGGTGCCGTAGGTGCCCACCGGCATGAAGATCGGTGTCTGGATGACGCCGTGGTTCAGCGTCAGCCGGCCGCGCCGGGCGTGGCTGCCGGCGTAGTCGCCGTGGGCGTCGTCGGTCTTGAGCAGGTCGAATTGCAGCATGGCGGTCGGGACTCAGGTGTGGTTGCGGCGGGCCAGCAGCATGGCGTCGCCGTAACTGAAGAAGCGGTAGCGGCGGTCGATCGCGTGGCGGTACAGCGCGCGGATGGGTTCGTAGCCGGCGAAGGCGCTGACCAGCATCATCAGTGTCGACTTGGGCAGGTGGAAGTTGGTGATCAGCAGGTCGATCAGCTGGAAGCGGAAACCGGGCGTGATGAAGATCTCGGTGTCGCCGCTGGCCTTCCCGCTGGCGGCCCAGCTCTCGAGCGTGCGCACCGTCGTCGTGCCCACGGCCACGATGCGCCCGCCACGGGCCTTGCATGCGGCGATGGCCTCTTGCGTGTCCTGCGGCACCTGGTACCACTCGCTATGCATGTGGTGCTCGGCCAGGTTCTCGGTCTTGACCGGCTGGAAGGTGCCGGCGCCCACGTGCAGCGTGACGAACGTGTGCGGTATACCGCGTTGTGCCAGTGACTGCAGCAGGGCCTGGTCAAAATGCAGCGCGGCAGTAGGTGCCGCGACGGCGCCGGCATGGCGCGCGAACACGGTCTGGTAACGCTCCGCGTCCTGCGCCGAGTCGGCGTGTTCGATATAGGGTGGCAGCGGCACATGGCCGTGGCGCTCCATCAGCGCGTACGGGTCGTCGCCGGCGTCGTTCGACAATACGAAGCGGAACATGCCGCCATCGGCGTCGGGCCAACGCCCGAGCAGCGTGGCGCGAACGGTGTCACCGCTGCCGGCGGCCGCCAGCAGCGCCAGCGTGGTGCCGACCTCGGGTTTCTTGCTCACGCGCATGTGGGCCGCCACCTGGTTGCCGCCGAGCACGCGCTCGATCAGCAGTTCGACCTTGCCGCCGGTCGGTTTCTCGCCGAACAGGCGGGCCTTCATGACCCGGGTGTCGTTGAGCACCAGCAGGTCGCCGCTCCGGAGTTGCGTGGGCAGGTCGCTGAAGGTCCGGTCGACCGGCGCGGGGCCGGTGCCGTCGAGCAGCCGCGATGCGCTGCGTTGCGCCGCCGGATGCTGGGCGATCAGCTCGGGCGGCAGGACAAAGTCGAAATCGGAGAGTGTGTACGCGCGGGGCGCGCCGTCGAGAGAAGAGGGCTGCATGTGCTTGAGGGCTGGACCGGCCCGTGCCAAGGAAAGTGGGGTGCTGAAGAAAGGGCAGAATTGTCCCATGCCCGCGCCGCCCGCCGCCAAGTCCAGCCCCAAGCCGGGGAAACCGGCGGCCCAGGCGTCGGCAAAGGCACCGGCCAAGTCGCCGATGGTGCGGGCGATGGAAAAGCTGGGGCTGCGACGCGACATCGACCTGGCCCTGCACCTTCCCTTGCGGTATGAGGACGAGACCCGGATCACGCCGCTGGCCCGGGCGCGCGACGGCACCACGGTGCAGATCAAGGCCACCGTGGTCTCGAGCGATGTCAGTTTCCGGCCGCGCCGCCAGTTGCTGGTCGTGGTGCGCGACGGCGAAGAGACCTGCACGCTGCGGTTCTTCAACTTCTATCCGTCGATGCACAAGCTGATGGCGGTCGGCCATACGATCCGTGCGCGGGGCGAGGTGCGCGGCGGCTTCCTGGGCTGGACCATGGTGCATCCGAGCGTCTCGGCTGCGGGCGCACCGTTGCCGAACGCGTTGACGCCGGTCTACCCCACCAGTGCCGGGCTGCCGCAGGCCTATCTGCGCAAGGCCGTGGCCGGGGCGCTGGAGCGGGTCGACCTGACCGAGACCGTGGCGCCCGAGCTGCTGCCGCGCACGCACGACGGGCAGCCGATGTGGACACTGCGTGCGGCCTTGCAGTTTTTGCACCATCCCCGGCCCGACGTGTCGCTGGACACGCTCGAAGACCACAGCCACCCGGCCTGGCAGCGCCTCAAGGCCGAGGAGCTGCTGGCGCAGCAGTTGTCGCAGCTCGAGTCGCGCCGTGCGCGCGACCGGTTGCGCGCGCCGGCGCTGCGTGCGCCCGAGGGTGGGCTGCACGACCGGCTGCTGGCAACCTTGCCGTTTGTTTTGACCGACGCGCAAGCCCGGGTGTGCCGGGAGATCGCAGCCGACCTGGGCCAGCCGGTGCCGATGCACCGGCTGTTGCAGGGCGATGTCGGCTCCGGCAAGACCGTGGTGGCGGCGCTGGCCGCGGCGATCTGCATCGACGGGGGCTATCAGTGCGCGCTGATGGCGCCCACCGAGATCCTGGCCGAGCAGCATTTCCGCAAACTGATCGGCTGGCTGGAGCCACTGGGCATCACTACCGCCTGGCTGACCGGCAGCCAGAAGGCCAAGGAACGCCGCGACATGCTGGCGCTGATCGCCTCGGGCGAGGCGGCGCTGGTGATCGGCACCCATGCCGTGATCCAGGACAAGGTGGTGTTCGACCGGCTGGCGCTGGCCATCATCGATGAGCAGCACCGGTTCGGCGTGGCCCAGCGGCTGGCCCTGCGCGGCAAGATGCGTCCGCAGGGGGCGGCCAGGGACGGCCACGGCCACGGCCACGGCCACGGCGATGGCAACGGCGACACGCAGGAGCCGCATCTGTTGATGATGAGCGCCACGCCGATTCCGCGAACGCTGGCCATGGGGTATTACGCCGACCTGGATGTGTCCACCATCGACAGCCTGCCGCCGGGGCGTACGCCCATCGTCACCAAGCTGGTCAACGAGGCTCGTCGCGACGAAGTGGTTGCTCGCATCCGTGACCAGCTCGCGCAAGGAAGGCAGGTGTACTGGGTCTGCCCGCTGATCGAGGAGAGCGAGGCGCTGGACCTGGCCAATGCCACCGAAACCCATGCCGCCCTCGGCGCGGCCTTGGCCGACGCAGGCGGTGAGCCGATCGAGATCGGGCTGCTGCATTCGCGCATGCCGGTGGCCGAGAAAAAGGCGGTGATGGACCGCTTCATCAGCGGCCGGATGGGCGTGCTGGTCAGCACCACGGTGATCGAGGTCGGCGTCGACGTGCCCAATGCCTCTTTGATGGTGGTTGAACATGCCGAGCGCTTCGGCCTGTCGCAGCTGCACCAGCTGCGCGGACGGGTCGGGCGCGGCGCGGCGGCGTCGGCCTGTGTGCTGATGTATTCGACCGGTGACGCGCCGCGCCTGGGCGAGACCGCGCGGGCGCGGCTCAAGGCCATGGCCGAGACCGCCGACGGTTTCGAGATCGCCCGGCGCGACCTCGAAATTCGCGGCCCCGGCGAATTCCTGGGCGCGCGCCAGTCGGGCGCCGCCTTGCTGCGTTTTGCCGACCTGGCCACCGATGCCGCGTTGCTGGAGTGGGCCCGGGACGCCGCGCCGCGCCTGCTGGATCGCCATCCCGAGCTGGCGCGCCAGCATGTGGCGCGCTGGCTGGGCGGCAAGGCCGAGTTCCTCAAGGCATGAAGTGAAAGACGCCCCCCGTCTGTCCGGTTTCACTGCGTGTAAACCGGCCGAACCCCCCACTGGGGGGCGGGCCGGCCGCTTCGGAGCGGCCGTGCGCGGCGGCCCCTTGAACTTTCATGCCTCGTGGGTGGCGCGCTGCGCCGTGGAAAACTGAGATGGCCCGCGGCCATAGGACAATCCGCGCATGACGCTGACAGAACTCAAATACATCGTCGCCGTGGCCCGCGAGCGGCATTTCGGCAAGGCCGCCGAGGCCTGCCACGTGTCGCAGCCGACCTTGTCGGTGGCGGTGAAGAAGCTGGAAGAAGAGCTGGACCTCAAGCTGTTCGAGCGCAGCGCCAACGAGGTGACGGTCACGCCGCTGGGCGAGGAGGTGGTGCGCCAGGCACAGACCGTGCTCGAGCAGGCTGCCGGCATCCGCGAGATCGCCAAGCGCGGCAAGGATCCGCTGGCCGGGCCCTTGCGCCTGGGCGTCATCTACACGATCGCGCCCTATCTGTTGCCCGAGCTGGTGCGCCATGTCATCGAACTGACGCCGCAGATGCCACTGATGCTGCAGGAGAACTTCACCGTCAAGCTGCTGGAGATGCTGCGCATGGGCGAGCTGGACTGCGCCATCCTGGCCGAGCCGTTTCCCGATGCCGGGCTGGCGATCGCGCCCTTGTACGACGAACCCTTCGTGGCGGCATTGCCGCGCAATCACGCGCTGGCCAAGGGCAAGTCGGTCAGCGCCGAGCAGCTCAAGCAGGAGACGCTGCTGCTGCTGGGGACCGGCCATTGTTTCCGCGACCACGTGCTCGAGGTCTGTCCGGAATTTGCCCGCTTCTCCGGAACCGCCGAAGGGATCCAGCGCAGCTTCGAAGGTTCGTCGCTGGAGACCATCAAGCACATGGTGGCCGCCGGCATGGGCGTGACCCTGGTGCCGCGGCTCGGCGTGCCGGCCGAGGCCTTGCCGTCATCGGGCAAGCCGGCGCGGCGCAAGGAGGAAGACCCGTTCATCCAGTACCTGCCGGTCACCGATGCCAATGGCGGCGCGCCGCCAACGCGCCGGGTCGTGCTTGCGTGGCGCCGCAGTTTCACGCGCTACGAAGCGATCGCCGCTTTGCGCAACGCGATCTATGCCTGCGAGCTGCCGGGCGTGAAGCGGCTGTCGTGATGCGGACGTTGTCGTGTCTGCCCCCGACACGGGTCGCTGGAGGCCGTTGATGGATCCGACACCCCCCTCCCGCCTGGCCCTGTATCTGCAACTGATCCGTTGGGACCGGCCGGCCGGCTGGCTGCTGCTGCTCTGGCCGACGTTGAGCGCCTTGTGGATCGCGGCCGGCGGTTTTCCGGGCTGGCACCTGGTGCTGGTGTTCACGCTGGGCACCGTCCTGATGCGCAGCGCCGGCTGCTGCATCAACGACGTGGCCGATCGCGAATTCGACAAACACGTCAAGCGCACGGCGCAGCGGCCGGTGACCCGTGGCGCCGTCTCCACGGCCGAGGCCTTGTGGCTCGGCGCGGCGCTGGCCCTGGTGGCTTTCGCGCTGGTGCTGACGACGAACCGGCTGACCGTGGCCTTGTCCTTCGCCGCGTTGCTGGTGACGATCGTGTATCCGTATTCCAAACGCGTGGTCTCTATGCCGCAGGCCGTGCTGGGCGTGGCCTTCAGTTTCGGCATTCCGATGGCGTTTGCCGCCGTGCGTGGCTCCGAGGTGCTCGATTTCGCGGCCTTGAACGCTGCCGTGCCGCCGCTGGCCTGGTTGCTGCTGCTGGGCAACCTGTTCTGGGTGCTGGCCTACGACACCGAATATGCGATGGTCGACCGCGACGACGACCTGCACATCGGCATCAAGACCTCGGCGATCACGCTGGGGCGCTACGACGTGGCGGCGGTGGTGGCGTTTTATGCCATCCACCTGCTGATCTGGACGGTGCTGGTGTGGCCGCTGGTGGGTTCGTTGTGGTTCCTGCTGGGTGTGGCGGCGGCCGCGGCGCAGGCCGTCTGGCATGGCTGGCTGATCCGGGATCGGCAACGCGAGCCGTGTTTCAAGGCCTTTCGGCTGAACCACTGGGTGGGGTTCGCAATGTTCTGTGGCGTCGTGCTGGGTTACGGATTCGGCTGACGCCCAGTGGCCGGCACAGGCTGCTTGGTGCTTCGGCTGTTCTGTGCCGGACGTTTCGCAGACGCTAGTCGGTCAAGGCCCGTGGGCCCCGGTGCGGCGCGCCTTCTGCGGCGCCGAGGAGCACAGGGCTTGCGCCTCGCGCGCAGCGCGTTCGTCATCATTCTCATCGCGCCTGTCTGAACGGAGCGCCCATCGGGCGCGCAGTGAGTTGCGCGATGCAGGCGCAAGCCCGCGCACCGCAGGGCAGTCGGCGCGTTCAGCGCCCGACCGCCGCAGCGAAGCGCCGCGCCGGGGCCCACGGGCCTTGACCGCACCGCAACAAGACGCCCGACCTCGCCCTAACGCCAACCGAAGCCCGCGCAGCCACACGCCCAAGGGACTTCAGCCGCCCCCAAACTCCTGCCCCATCTCCCGCGCCCGGTCCCGTGCCGCCAGCATGGCCTGCTGGAACAAGGGGCCCATCTGCGCGGCCTCCATTGACGTGATCGCCGCGTGTGTGGTGCCGCCCTTGGACGTGACGCGCTGGCGCAACACCTGGGGCGGGTCGTCGGAACTGCGGGCCAGCTCCGATGCGCCGGCAAAGGTGGCCACGGCGAGTTGGTAGGCCTGCGCCTGCGTCAGGCCCATCTGCTGTCCGGCCTCGGACATGGCTTCGAGGAAGAAGAAGACATAGGCCGGGCCGGAGCCGGACAGCGCGGTGACGGCGTCGAGCTTGTCCTCGCTGTCGACCCACAGCAGGTCACCGGTGCTGCGTACGATGCGCTCGACCCCCTGCTTCTGGCCTGCGTCGATACCTGCGCGCGCATACAGGGCGGTGATGCCCTTGCCGATCAGGGCCGGCGTGTTGGGCATGGCGCGCACGACGCGCTCGTTGCCGAGCCAGCGCGCGATGCTGTCGCTCGGGATGCCGGCGGCCACGCTCAGGTGCAGCGCTGCGCGGGTGTGGGACGCCGCCGGTTCGGCCGCGTCTTTGAAGGTCTGGGGCTTGACGGCCCACACGACGGTGGATGCCTTGGCCAGGAACGGGCCGGGCGCCGCCTGTGCAACGATATTGAATTGCTGGCGCAGGCGGTCGCGCGCCTCCTGCCAGGGTTCGACCACCAGGATGGTCTCGGGCCCGGCGGCGCCTTGTCGCAGCAGGCCCTGGATGATGGCGCTGGCCATGTTGCCGCCGCCGATGAATGCAATCTGTCCGCTCATGGTGTCCTTCGGGGTATCTGAAAATGCCGCCACCGGCAATACCTCGACAGTCTAGCCTTGGCGCCGGCTGTGACGATAATCGGCCCTCTTATGCCATACATACTTGCACTTGACCAAGGCACGACCAGTTCGCGTGCGATCCTGTTCGATCGGGCCGGGCAGGTGGTGGAGGTGGCCCAGCAGGAGTTCCGCCAGTTTTTCCCGCAATCGGGTTGGGTCGAGCATGATGCGGCCGAAATCTGGCGCACCCAACTGGCGATGGCGCGGGATGTATTGCGCAAGGCATCGATCGGCGCGGCCGAGGTCGACGCGATCGGCATCACCAACCAGCGCGAGACCACGGTGTTGTGGGACCGCAAGACCGGCGAGCCGGTGGCCCATGCCATCGTCTGGCAGGACCGCCGCACGGCCGGCGATTGCGACGCCTTGCGGGCGCAGGGGCATCTCGGCGCGATCCAGAAAAAGACCGGCCTGGTGCTGGATGCCTATTTTTCGGGTACCAAGCTGCGGTGGCTGCTCGACAACGTGCCGGGAGCCCGGGCCCGGGCCGACAAGGGCGAACTGGCTTTCGGCACCGTCGACAGCTGGCTGATCTGGAACCTGACCGGCGGCAAGCGCCATGTCACCGACGCCAGCAATGCGTCGCGCACGCTGCTGTTCAATATCCATACGCTGCGCTGGGATCCGCAGCTGCTGGAGCTGTTCGACATTCCGGCGTCGGTGTTGCCGCAGGTGCTGCCCTGCAGCGGCGAACTGGCGCGGTCCGACGAAGGCTTGCTGGGGCGCTCCATCCGCATCGCCGGTTCGGCCGGGGACCAGCAGGCGGCCACGTTCGGCCAGGCCTGTTTCGCGCCGGGCATGGCCAAGAACACCTATGGCACGGGCTGCTTCATGTTGCTCAATACCGCCCGGCACGCGGTGGCCAGCCGCCACAAGCTGTTGTCGACCGTGGCCTGGGTCGGGCCCGGCGACGGCTTGCAGGCGGCGCAGGCCTGCTACGCGCTCGAAGGTTCGGTATTCGTGGCCGGGGCGGCCGTGCAGTGGCTGCGCGACGGACTGGGCATCATCGACTCGGCCGAAGCCGTGCAGGCGCTGGCCGGCCAGGTGGCCGACACCGATGACCTGTACCTGGTGCCGGCCTTCGCCGGCCTGGGGACGCCCGACTGGGACGGTTATGCCCGCGGCGCCATGGTGGGCATCACCCGTGGCACCACGCGCGCCCATGTGGCGCGGGCGGCGCTGGAGTCGATCGCGCTGCAAAGCGCCGACGTGTTCGCCGCGATGGTGGCGGACTCCGGCATTGCGCTGCGCGAGTTGCGGGTCGACGGCGGAGCCAGCCGCAACGACCTGCTGATGCAGATGCAGGCGGACTTTCTCGGGGTCCCGGTCGTGCGCCCGCGGGTGACGGAAACGACCGCGCTCGGGGCGGCCTACCTGGCGGGGCTTGCCACCGGTTTCTGGTCCGGTGCGGACGAGCTGGCCGCGCAGTGGTCGATGGACCGGCGTTTCGAGCCCGCCATGGGCGACGCGGCGCGGGCCGACAAGCGTGCGCGCTGGCGCCAGGCGGTGGAGCGGGCCAAGGGCTGGGTCCACCATTGAGCGACACGACCACCACCGCCGGCGCCGTGGCCACGACCGAGCGCCAGGACCTGGTGACGCGCCTGAGGCAAGGCGCCACCTACGACGTCGCCATCGTCGGGGGCGGCGCGACGGGCCTGGGCGTGGCGCTCGATGCGGCCTTGCGCGGCTTTTCCGTGGTGCTGGTCGAGTCGCACGACTTTGCCAAGGGCACGTCGTCCCGGGCCACCAAGCTGGTGCACGGCGGCGTACGCTACCTGGCCCAGGGCAACATCGCGCTGGTGCGCGAGGCGCTGCGCGAGCGCACCACGCTGCTGAACAACGCGCCGCACCTGGCGCAGCCGCTGGCCTTCATCATGCCCTCGTATCAGTGGTGGGAAACGCCGTTCTACGGCGCCGGCCTCACGGCCTACGACCTGCTGGCCGGCAAGGCGGCGCTCGGTCCGACCCGTTTCCTGAGCCGCAGCCGGGCCCAGGCCTTGTTGCCGAATGCCCGCTCCGACGGCCTGTGCGGCGGCGTCCAGTACTGGGACGGCCAGTTCAACGATGCCCGGCTGGCGCTCGCGCTGGCGCGCAGTGCCGCCGACCGGGGGGCCTTGCTGGTCAACTACTGCCGCGCCGACGACCTGATCAGCGAGGCGGGCAAGGTCGTCGGGCTGCGCTGCACCGATGTCGAATCCGGACAGGCTCTGGAGCTGCGAGCGCGCTGCGTCATCAACGCCGCCGGGGTCTGGGTCGACGATCTGCGACAGAAGGACGGCGACGCCAACCGCGGCGATGGCCGGCACCCGACGCGCCCCATGGTGGCGCCGAGCCAGGGCGTGCACATGGTGGTCGACCGGGAGTTCCTGGCCGGCGACAACGCCTTGATGGTGCCCAAGACCGCCGACGGACGCGTGCTGTTTGCCGTCCCCTGGCTGGGCAAGGTGATCCTGGGCACGACCGACACCCCGCGCAGCGACCTGGCGCGCGAGCCCGAGCCCTTCGACGAGGAGGTGGCGTTCATCCTCTCGGAGGCGGCACGTTACCTGCACAAGGCGCCGACCCGCGCCGACGTGCGCAGCGTCTGGGTCGGGCTGCGGCCGCTGGTCAAGCCGCAGGACGACGACGGCGCCAGCACCAAGGGCCTGAGCCGCGAACATACGGTACTGGTCAGTCGCAGCGGCCTGGTCACGGTGACCGGCGGCAAATGGACGACCTATCGGGCGATGGCCGAAGACGTGCTGCAGACCTGCTTCGACAAGGCCTTGTTGCCGACCCGGGCGGGCGGTGTGACGCGCCATTTCAAGCTGGCCGGCGCTGCGGGGCAGACGCCGGAATCGGCGACCTCGATCAGCCTGGCCCCCGGCCCGCACAGTTATGGCGACGACCAGGCCCTGGTGCAATCCCTGCCGGGGGCCGAACACTGGCTGGCGCCGGGACTGTCCGAAGCGATGGTCCGTTTTGCCGTCCGCTTCGAATATGCGCGTACCGTCGAGGACATGCTGGCCCGGCGCTCCCGGATCCTGTTCCTGGACGCCCGCCAGGCCATGGCACTGGGCCCGCAGGTGGCGCACATCCTGCGCGAGGAGACCGGCCGAGACCCCGGGCTGGCGGCGTTCGAGGACCTGGCGCGAAAATATTTGCTCGATTTCAGCGCTACGCGTTGACGCACCCCACTTCGTGGTGCATAATCGCGGGCTTCGCTCTTCACCGAGCGGATAAGAATCTGCCCAATAGGAGGTGGTGCGAGTGGTTCGCGCCATCGACGACGGGCCCAAGACTGACCTGTTGGCTGCCGAGCGTTCCGTTTGGTGGTTTACGGGGACAAGTTGGGAAACACATACATGATCCAGACTGAATCTCGATTGGAAGTCGCCGACAACACCGGCGCCAAGTCCGTCCTGTGCATCAAGGTGCTTGGCGGCTCCAAGCGCCGTTACGCCAGCGTAGGCGATGTCATCAAGGTGAGCATCAAGGAGGCCGCTCCGCGTGGTCGCGTCAAGAAGGGCGAGATCTACAGCGCGGTGGTGGTGCGTACGGCCAAGGGCATCCGCCGTGGCGACGGCTCCCTGGTGAAATTCGACGGCAATGCCGCCGTGTTGCTCAATGCCAAGCTCGAGCCGATCGGCACGCGCATCTTCGGGCCGGTCACGCGCGAGCTGCGGACCGAGAAGTTCATGAAGATCGTGTCGCTGGCTCCCGAAGTACTGTAAGGACACAATCCATGAACAAGATTCGCAAAGGCGACGAAGTCATCGTCATCGCGGGCCGCGACAAGGGCAAGCGTGGCAAGGTCACGCTGCGCAAGGATGACTCCCATGTGTTGGTCGAGGGCATCAACCTGGTGAAGAAGCACACCAAGCCGAACCCGATGAAGGGTACGACCGGCGGGATCGTGGAGAAGGCCATGCCGATCCACCAGTCCAACATCGCAATTTTCAACGCTGTATCCGGCAAGGCCGATCGGGTCGGCATCAAGCTGCAGGCCGATGGCAAGCGCGTTCGCGTTTACAAGTCCAGCGGCGAAGAGATCAAGGTGGCATGAACATGGCGCGTCTGCAACAACACTATCGCGAAAAAGTCGCTCCGGAGTTGATGGCCAAGTTCGGCTACAAGTCTCCGATGCAGGTGCCCCGCCTGACCAAGATCACACTCAACATGGGTGTGAGCGAGGCGGTCGCCGACAAGAAAGTCATGGAGAACGCGGTTGCCGATCTGACCAAGATCGCCGGTCAGAAGCCGGTCGTGACCAAGTCCAAGAAGGCTATCGCCGGTTTCAAGATCCGCGAAGGCCAGGCCATCGGTTGCATGGTCACGCTGCGCGGCGTGCAGATGTTCGAGTTCCTGGATCGTTTCGTCACCGTGGCGCTGCCCCGGGTGCGCGACTTCCGCGGCATTTCGGGTCGCGCGTTCGACGGCCGAGGCAACTACAACATCGGCGTCAAAGAGCAGATCATTTTCCCTGAGATTGAGTACGACAAGGTGGATGCCTTGCGTGGTCTCAATATCAGCATCACCACGACGGCCAAGTCGGACGAAGAGTGCAAGGCACTGCTCGCGGGCTTCCGTTTTCCGTTCAAGAACTGAGGTGACCCTTGGCTAAGAAAGCTTTGATCGAGCGCGAGCTCAAGCGCGACAAACTGGTTGCCAAGTACGCGAAGAAACACGCGGAACTCAAGAGCATCGCCAGCGACGCACAACGCAGTGATGACGAGCGCGCCGTGGCGCGCCTGGCGCTGCAGAAATTGCCGCGCAACGCAAACCCCACCCGTCAGCGTAACCGCTGTTCCATTACCGGACGCCCGCGCGGCACGTTCCAGCACTTCGGTCTGGCCCGCGCAAAGGTTCGTGAGATGGCCCTGGCCGGGGAGATTCCCGGCGTCGTCAAGGCCAGCTGGTAAGCGCGAGGAGACATAGACATGAGCATGAGTGATCCCATCGCGGACCTGTTGACACGCATCCGCAATGCGCAGATGGTGGCCAAGACGACCGTAACCGTTCCGTCTTCCAAGGTGAAAGTTGCCATCGCGCAGGTGCTGAAGGACGAGGGTTATATCGACGGCTTCTCCGTGAAGACCGATGCCGGCAAGTCCGAGCTCGAAATCGCGCTGAAGTATTACGCCGGCCGCCCGGTCATCGAGCGCATCGAGCGCGTGAGCCGTCCTGGCCTGCGTGTGTATCGCGGCAAGGGCACGTTGCCCCAGGTCCAGAACGGTCTGGGCGTTGCCATCGTCACCACGCCCGCTGGCGTGATGACCGACCGCAAGGCTCGCGCCAGCGGTGTCGGTGGCGAAGTCCTGTGTTACGTCGCCTGATGGCGTGGCACTGAGGAGAAACTGAATATGTCCCGTATTGGAAAAATGCCGGTGCTGGTTCCTGCTGGCGTCGACGTCAGCATCAAGGCCGACCAGATCAGCGTCAAGGGTGCCGGTGGCGCACTGCAGCTGGCGCAGAACGCGCTGGTCAAGATCAACAACGAAGCTGGCAAGCTGACCTTCGTGCCGAGCAATGATTCGCGTGACGCGAATGCAATGTCGGGCACCATGCGCCAGCTGGTCAACAACATGGTTGTCGGTGTCAGCAAGGGTTTCGAGCGCAAGCTCAGCCTGGTCGGCGTCGGTTACAAGGCCCAGGCGCAAGGCGCCAAGCTGAACCTGTCGGTCGGATATTCGCATCCGGTCAACATGGACATGCCCGCCGGTATCACCGTGGCAACGCCGACCCCGACCGAAGTCGTGATCAAGGGTGCAGACCGCCAGCGCGTCGGACAGATCGCTGCCGAGATTCGTGCCGTTCGTCCGCCCGAGCCCTACAAGGGCAAGGGCATCCGGTATTCGGACGAGAAGATCACGATCAAAGAAACCAAGAAGAAGTAAGGGGCAGCATGATGTTGACCAAGAAAGAACAGCGTCTTCGCCGGGCCCGTCAGACCCGCATCCGCATCGCGACGCAGGGCGTGGCCCGTCTGATGGTGAACCGCACCAACCTGCACATCTACGCCAGCGTGATCTCCGGCGACGGCGCCAAGGTGCTGGCCTCCGCATCCACCGTCGAGGCGGAAGTGCGCACGGCTTTGGGTGGCGCCGGCAAGGGTGCCACCGCCGCCGCGGCCCAGGTCATCGGCAAACGCGTGGCCGAGAAAGCCAAGGCGGCCGGCGTCGAGAAGGTTGCGTTCGACCGTTCGGGTTTTGCCTACCATGGCCGCGTCAAGGCGCTGGCCGATGCCGCGCGTGAAGCCGGCTTGCAGTTCTAAGCAGATCGGAAAAAAACATGGCACGAGTACAAGCGAAAATGCAGGGCAAGGCCGAGGGGCCTGAGGACGGTCTGCGCGAGAAGATGATCGCGATCAACCGCGTGACCAAGGTGGTCAAGGGTGGTCGTATCCTCGGTTTTGCCGCACTGACCGTCGTCGGCGACGGCGACGGCCGCGTCGGGATGGGCAAGGGCAAGTCCAAGGAAGTGCCCGCCGCCGTGCAGAAGGCGATGGAAGAGGCGCGCCGCAACATGATCAAGGTCTCGTTGAAAGACGGCACCCTGCAGCACAAGGTGACGGGTCACCATGGCGCTGCCAACGTGATCATGATGCCGGCTCCCAAGGGTACCGGCATCATTGCTGGCGGCCCGATGCGTGCGGTGTTCGAAGTGGTCGGCATCACCGACGTCGTGGCCAAGAGCCATGGCTCTTCGAACCCCTACAACATGGTTCGTGCGACGCTGGATGCCTTGTCGGTGTCCACCACGCCGGCGGAAGTTGCCGCCAAGCGTGGCAAGAGCGTCGAAGAACTGTTTGCCTGAGGGATGGATAGGTTATGACGACGCAACAACAAACCGTGAAGATCCAGCTGGTTCGCAGCCCGATCGGTTGCCAGGAGTCGCATCGTGCGACGGTCCGCGGCCTGGGCCTGCGCAAGGTGAACAGCATCAGCGAATTGAAAGATTCGCCTGAAGTGCGCGGGATGATCAACAAGATCAGCTACCTGGTCAAAGTATTGTGATTTTGATGGCCTGCGTCCGCTCCGCCCTGTCGGACACGTCGCAGCCAACTCACGAGGGATGATGATGGAACTCAATGGCATCAAGCCGGCTGACGGCGCCAAACACGCCAAACGCCGTGTCGGTCGTGGTATCGGCTCGGGTCTGGGCAAGACGGCTGGTCGTGGTCACAAGGGGCAGAAGTCCCGTGCGGGCGGCTACCACAAAGTCGGTTTCGAAGGCGGCCAGATGCCGCTGCAGCGTCGCTTGCCCAAGCGCGGCTTCAAGTCCGCCTTGCTCAAGTTCAACGCCGAGATCACGCTGACCACGCTGGACGTGCTGGGCGCGGCCGAGGTCGACATGCTCACGCTCAAGGCCGCCGGTCTCGTGCCCGAGATGGCCAAGGTCGTCAAGGTCATCAAGACCGGCGCGTTGACCAAGGCCGTCAAGCTCAATGGCATCGGCGCGACCGCCGGCGCCAAGGCTGCCATCGAGGCGGCCGGCGGCAGCGTCGCCTGATCGCGGCGTCGAAGCAGGACTACAGGTAAACGCACGTGGCAACCAACGCGGCTCAACTGGCAAAAACCGGCAAGTTCGGCGACCTGCGTCGCCGGCTGATGTTCTTGCTGCTCGCCCTGGTCGTGTACCGGATCGGCGCGCACATTCCGGTTCCCGGTATCGACCCGGCCCAGTTGCAGCAGTTCTTCAAGGGCCAGGAAGGCGGCATCCTGGGCATGGCCAACCTGATGTCGGGTGGCGCGTTGTCGCGCTTCACGATCTTCGCGTTGGGCATCATGCCGTACATCTCGGCCTCGATCGTGATGCAGCTGCTCACCTATGTCGTTCCGACATTCGAGCAGCTCAAGAAAGAGGGCGAGGCGGGTCGTCGCAAGATCACCCAGTACACCCGCTACGGAACGTTGGGCCTGGCCCTGTTCCAGTCGCTCGGCATTGCCGTGGCGCTGGAGGCTTCGGCCGGGCTGGTGATCTCCCCCGGCATCGGTTTTCGCGTGACGGCCGTCTGCACCCTGACAGCGGGAACCATGTTCCTGATGTGGCTGGGTGAGCAGATCACCGAGCGCGGCCTGGGCAACGGCATCTCGATCCTGATCTTCGCCGGCATTGCCGCGAATCTGCCGAGCGCGATGGGGGGCCTGCTGGAACTGGTGCGTACCGGTGCCATGAGCATCCTGGTGTCGCTGTTCATCGTGCTGCTGGTCGTGCTGGTGACCTATTTCGTCGTGTTCGTCGAGCGTGGCCAGCGCAAGATTCTGGTGAACTACGCCAGGCGTCAGGTTGGAAACAAGGTCTATGGGGGCCAGTCGTCGCACCTGCCGCTCAAGCTGAACATGGCCGGTGTGATCCCGCCGATCTTCGCCTCGTCGATCATCCTGTTGCCGGCAACCGTCGTGGGCTGGTTCAGCACCGGTGAATCCATGCGCTGGCTCAAGGACATCGCCGCGTCGCTGACCCCGGGCCAGCCGATCTACGTGATGTTCTATGCTGCGGCGATCATTTTCTTCTGCTTCTTCTACACGGCCCTGGTGTTCAACAGCCGTGAGACCGCAGACAACCTGAAAAAGAGCGGCGCATTCATTCCGGGCATTCGTCCGGGTGACCAGACCGCGAAGTATGTCGACCGGATCCTGTTGCGACTGACCCTGGCGGGGGCGATCTACATCACCGCCGTGTGCCTGTTGCCCGAGTTCCTGATCCTGAAGTACAACGTTCCGTTCTATTTTGGTGGCACGTCGTTGCTGATCATCGTGATCGTGACCATGGACTTCATGTCCCAGGTCCAGAACTACATGATGTCGCAGCAGTATGAGTCGCTCTTGAAGAAGGCCAGTTTCAAATCTTCGTGAGGCCCGAGGGCGAGCGGTTTCGAGAATCAGTCAGGCCCGGATCGGTTTCCGGGCCCATCAGTAGTCAAAGTGGAAATGCCGGGTAGTCGCGACACGCGAGACAGGGCAGAGCGTTTTTAGGAGAACCAAATGAAAGTTTCGGCTTCGGTCAAGAAAATTTGCCGCAACTGCAAAATCATCCGGCGCAACGGCGTTGTGCGCGTGATCTGTACGGATCCGCGCCACAAGCAGCGCCAAGGCTGAGATTGCACGAGTTTTAGAGGACCAACATGGCACGTATCGCTGGTATCAATATTCCGCCGCATCAACATTCCGAGATTGGCCTGACGGCCATCTACGGCATTGGTCGCACCCGCGCCCGCAAGATCTGTGAAGCTTGCGACATCGCGTATTCCAAGAAGGTCAAGGACCTGACTGACGCCGATCTGGAAAAGATCCGTGAGGCGGTCGGCCAATTCATCATCGAAGGTGACCTGCGGCGCGAAACCACGATGAACATCAAGCGTTTGATGGACATCGGTTGCTACCGCGGTTTCCGCCATCGTCGCGGTCTGCCGATGCGTGGCCAGCGCACCCGCACCAACGCCCGTACCCGCAAGGGTCCGCGCAAGGCTGCGCAGTCACTGAAGAAATAAACGGGATTGAGAGACCACCATGGCAAAACCACAAAATAGCGCAGCATCGCAACGGGTCCGCAAGAAGGTTCGCAAGAACGTCGCGGACGGCGTCGCGCACGTGCACGCTTCGTTCAACAACACCATCATCACGATCACCGATCGCCAGGGTAACGCCTTGTCGTGGGCTTCGTCGGGTGGCCAGGGCTTCAAGGGTTCGCGCAAGTCGACCCCGTTTGCCGCCCAGGTCGCATCCGAGGTGGCTGGTCGTGCTGCTGTCGAGCAGGGCATCAAGAACCTGGACGTCGAGATCAAGGGCCCCGGCCCGGGCCGCGAGTCCTCGGTGCGGGCGCTGGCAGCGCTGGGTATCCGCATCAACATGATCTCCGACGTGACGCCGGTGCCGCACAACGGCTGCCGTCCGCAGAAACGTCGCCGGATCTGATTCCGGGGTCGTTGGATATTCGTATCCGGCGCATCCATTCCACCAAGCCCACCGCCGTTGGCCATCGCTGACGGCTCCCGCGTTTTGGCGCGGCAGATGACATAAAGGAAGTTCAAGTGGCACGTTACCTCGGCCCCAAGGCCAAACTCTCCCGCCGTGAAGGCACCGACCTGTTCCTCAAGAGCGCCCGTCGCGCCATCGGGGACAAGGCCAAGTTCGACTCCAAGCCCGGACAGCATGGCCGGACCTCTGGCGCACGTACCTCCGACTACGGCCTGCAGCTGCGCGAGAAGCAGAAGGTCAAGCGCATGTACGGCGTGCTCGAGCGCCAGTTCCGCCGTTATTTCGAGGAAGCCGATCGCCGTCGCGGCAACACGGGTGCGAACCTGCTGTTCCTGCTCGAGTCGCGCCTGGACAATGTGGTCTATCGCATGGGCTTCGGCTCCACGCGCGCCGAAGCGCGCCAGCTGGTGTCGCACAAGGCGATCACCGTGAACGGCCAGAGCGTGAACATCCCGTCGTACATGGTCAAGTCCGGTGACATCGTCGCCGTGCGTGACAAGTCCAAGAAGCAGAACCGGATTGTGGAAGCCCTGCAACTGGCGCAGCAGGTCGGCATGCCGGCATGGGTCGAGGTCAGCGTCGACAAGGCCGAGGGTACTTTCAAGAAGACCCCGGACCGCGACCAGTTTGCCGCCGACATCAACGAATCGTTGATCGTCGAGTTGTATTCGCGTTAATCACGCGCACAAGAAGAAACCGTTCCTGGTCCGCGGGGCACCGCGTTCCAGGTGCTTCACCAGCCTTACCGATGTAACGAGTCGGGGGTATTGAGAGGAAGTCTGCATGCAAACCAATCTGCTGAAACCCAAAGCCATCAATGTGGAACAAATGGGCGGCAACCGAGCCAAGGTGGCTCTGGAGCCGTTCGAGCGTGGTTACGGCCACACCTTGGGTAATGCATTGCGCCGTGTCCTGCTGTCGTCCATGCCGGGCTACGCAGCCACCGAAGTCACCATTGCCGGTGTCCTGCACGAGTACTCGTCCATCGATGGCGTGCAGGAAGACGTCGTCAACATCCTGCTGAACCTCAAGGGCGTTGTTTTCAAGCTGCACAACCGCGAAGAAGTGACGCTGAGCCTGCGCAAGGACGGTGACGGTGTCGTCACCGCCGCCGACATCCAGACGCCGCACGACGTCGAGGTGATCAACCCCGAGCACGTCATCGCCAACCTGTCGCACGGCGGCAAGCTGGACATGCAGATCAAGGTCGAGAAAGGCCGTGGTTATGTTCCCGGCACGATGCGCCGCCAGGGTGACGAGCCGACCAAGTCGATCGGCCGCATCGTGCTGGACGCATCGTTCTCGCCGGTCAAGCGCGTCAGCTACACCGTCGAGAGCGCCCGTGTCGAGCAGCGTACCGACCTGGACAAGCTGGTCGTCGAGATCGAGACCAATGGTGCCATTTCGGCCGAAGATGCGGTGCGTGCGTCGGCCAAGGTGCTGGTCGAGCAACTGGCGGTGTTCGCGCAGCTCGAGGGCAGCGAACTGTCGACCGTGTTCGACGGCCCGGCGCCGCGCGGCAACACGCAGTTCGATCCGATTCTGCTGCGTCCGGTGGACGAGCTCGAGTTGACGGTGCGTTCGGCCAACTGCCTCAAGGCCGAGAACATCTACTACATCGGTGACCTGATCCAGCGCACCGAGAACGAGTTGCTCAAGACCCCGAACCTGGGTCGAAAGTCGCTCAACGAAATCAAGGAAGTGCTCGCTTCCCGTGGTCTGACCTTGGGCATGAAGCTCGAGAGCTGGCCGCCGGCGGCACTCGAAAAGCGTTAAAGAAGTCGCAGGCCCGCAAGGGCTTGTGATGTCCCCCGGCAGTACCTGATACGGCTAGCCATTCATAAAGAAGCGAAAAGGAAACTTCACCATGCGTCACGGACACGGACTCCGCAAACTCAACCGCACCAGCTCGCACCGCCTGGCGATGCTGCAGAACATGATGAACTCGTTGATCGAACACGAGGCCATCAAGACCACCGTGCCCAAGGCCAAGGAATTGCGTCGTGTCATCGAGCCGATGATCACGCTGGCCAAGGTGGCTACGGTTGCCAACCGCCGCCTGGCATTCGACCGCCTGCGCAGCCGCGACAGCGTCGTGAAGCTGTTTGACGTGCTGGGCCCGCGTTATGCCGCGCGTCCGGGCGGCTACACCCGCATTCTCAAGATGGGTTTCCGGGTTGGCGACAATGCACCCATGGCCTACGTCGAACTGGTCGACCGTCCCGAAATTGCAGATGAATTGGTCGAAGGCGCCGACAAGGCCGAATAAGCGGTTATACTCTTTAGCTTACCGCGCGATGGAGCAGCCTGGTAGCTCGTTGGGCTCATAACCCAAAGGTCGCAAGTTCAAATCTTGCTCGCGCAACCACATACGCAACCCCGGTAGTTGCAGACAAAAAGCCCGCTGAACCCAGCGGGCTTTTTTGTTGCGCGTGCGCCTGCGACAGGTCCGTCATGCCGCGTGATGCCGGTTGTCGCCGGATCGGCATTACTTCAGCTCATGCCGTGCCGGCCTAAACATCGCAAGGATCGGAGTGGCGATTCACCCGATACTCGCCGGATCATCACCGCGAGAATCGCAGGATCGACCCATGACCGATGGCGCAGCAACGACACCCCCGACCGCCGGCCGTCGGCGCGGTGGCCGTGGAACGGGTACCCCGCGGGCGGCGGTCTCGACGCTCAAGTACCGGCGACTGAAGCACCGATTCCCTCCGATACCGGTGGTCTCGGAAGACGAACTCGAGGCCATCCATGATGCTTCATTGACCATCCTCGAAGAGATGGGCATGGACTTCATGCATGCCGGCGCGCGCGACATTCTCAAGAAGGCAGGCGCCGACGTGCGCGAAGGCTCCGAACGGGTGCGGTTCGACCGCAACCTGATCCTGCAGGCGATCAAGTCCTGTCCTTCCGAATTCACGCTGCACGCGCGTAACCCCGAGCGCAATGTACAGATCGGCGGCAAGAACCTGGTGTTTGCCCAGGTCGCCAGCCCGCCCAACTGCTCCGACCTGCAAGGCGGGCGCCGCGCCGGCAACCAGGTGGACTTCCGCAACATGGTGCGGCTGGCACAGCGCTACGACATCGTGCACGCCAGCGGCGGTTATCCGGTCGAGCCGGTGGACCTGCATGCGTCGGTGCGGCATCTCGACTGCCTGTCCGACATTGCCAAGCTGACCGACAAGCCCTTCCATGTGTATTCACTGGGCAAGGAGCGCAACCAGGATGGGCTCGAGATCGCCCGCATCGCGCGTGGCATCTCGCGCGAGCAGATGGAGGCCGAACCCTCGTTGTTCTCCATCATCAACAGCTCGTCCCCGCTGCGGCTGGACACGCCGATGCTGCAAGGCATCATCGAGATGTCGTCGCGCAACCAGATCATCATGCTCACGCCGTTCACGCTGGCCGGCGCGATGGCACCGGTGACGATCGCCGGAGCCCTGGCGCAGCAGAACGCCGAGGCACTGGCCGGCATCGCCTTCACGCAGATGGTGCGCCCAGGCGCGCCCGTCGTCTACGGAGGCTTCACCTCCAACGTCGACATGAAGACCGGCGCGCCGGCCTTCGGCACGCCCGAATACATGAAGGCCGTGCTCGCCGGCGGGCAGTTGTGCCGCAAATACGGTATCCCGTATCGCACCTCCAACGTCTGCGCCGCCAACACCGTGGACGCCCAGGCGGCCTACGAGTCGGTGTTTTCGCTCTGGGCCGTGATCCAGGCCGGCGGCAACTTCATCATGCATTCGGCCGGCTGGATGGAGGGCGGGCTGACCGCATCGTTCGAGAAGTTCATCGTCGACGTCGACCTGCTGCAAATGGTGGCCGAGTTCCTGACGCCACTGGACGTGAGCCCGGCGGGCCTGGGACTCGATGCCGTGCGCGAGGTGGGCCCCGGTGGCCATTACTTCGGCACGGCCCACACGCTGGAGCGGTTCGAGAACGCCTTCTATTCACCCATCGTCTCCGACTGGCGCAACTTCGAAACCTGGCAGGAAGCGGGTAGTCCCACCGCGATCCAGAAGGCCAACGCAGTCTGGCAGAAGGAACTGGCGGCCTACGAGCGCCCGCCGATGGAGGCGGCCATCGAGGAGGAGCTCGATGCTTTTGTCGCGCGCCGCAAGCAAGAGGGTGGCGCCCCGACCGACTTCTAGGCGAGGCGGGATCAACACGGGCGTTGCGGCCCGGCACGCTAAGGAATCAACACAGTGAAATCAACAGCCCAAGTCGTCGTGATCGGTGGTGGTGTCGTCGGATGTTCCGTCCTGTATCACCTGACCAAGAAGGGGTGGAAGGACGTGCTGCTGCTCGAGCGCGATCAGCTCACGTCCGGCTCGACCTGGCATGCCGCGGGCGGCTTCCACACGCTCAACGGCGATCCGAACGTGGCGATGCTGCAGAGTTATACGGTGGGCCTGTACAAGGAACTGGAGGCTATCTCCGGCCAGTCCTGCGGCATGCACCTGTCGGCCGGCATCATGCTGGCCGACACCCCCGAGCGGCTGGAGTTCCTCAAGACCACGGTGGCCAAGGGACGCTACCTGGGCATGGCCACCGAGATCATCTCGGTCGCGGAGGCGAAGCAGTACTTTCCGTTCATCGAGGAACAACATTTCATCGGCGCCTTGCTCGACCCCAACGAAGGCCACCTCGACCCGTCCGGCACGACCTACGCGTATGCCAAGGCGGCCCGGCTGGGCGGCGCCACCATCGAGATCCAGACCAAGGTCGAGGCACTGGAGCAAAAGCCCGACGGGCACTGGCGCGTGATCACCAACAAGGGCGTGATCGAATGCGAACACGTGGTCAACGCCGGCGGCCTGTGGGCGCGCGAGGTCGGCCGCATGGTCGGTATCGAACTGCCGGTACTGGCGATGGAGCACATGTATCTCGTGACTGACGAGATCCCCGAGGTCGTCGCCTTCAACCAGCAATCGGGCAAGGAGATCGGCCATGTGATCGACTTCGGCGCCGAGTGTTACCTGCGCCAGGAAGGCAAGGGCATCGTGCTCGGTGCCTACGAGAAGGCCTGCGTGCCCTGGTCGCCGAAAGAGACGCCGTGGAGCTTCGGCCAGGAACTGCTGCAACCCGACCTCGACCGCATCGCGCCGTCGCTGGAGGTCGCCTTCCGCCACTTTCCCACGCTCGAGAACGTCGGCATCAAGCGTGTCATCAATGGCCCGTTCACGTTCGCGCCCGACGGCAATCCGCTGGTCGGACCGGTGCGCGGACGCACCAATTTCTGGTCGGCCTGCGGTGTCATGGCCGGCTTCAGCCAGGGCGGTGGTGTCGGCCTGGCACTGTCGAACTGGATGGTCGACGGTGACCCGGGCTTCGACATCTGGGGCATGGACGTCGCGCGTTTCGGGGACTGGGCCACCCGCACCTATACCAATGCCAAGGTGCGCGAGAACTATGCGCGCCGCTTCAGCATCCGGTTCCCGAACGAGGAATTGCCGGCCGCACGTCCGCTGCAGACCACGCCGCTGTATGACTCCATGATCGCCCAGGGCGCGGTGATGGGCGACTCCTGGGGCATGGAGACACCGTTGTGGTTCGCGCCTGCAGGTACCGAGGCGAAGGACATCGTATCGTTCCGCCGCTCCAACGACTTCGGGCCGATCAAGGCCGAGTGTCGCGCGGTACGCGAGGCCGTGGGCGTGACCGAGATCGCGAACTTCGCCAAATACGAGATCATTGGACCCGGCGCCGAAGCCTGGTTGCTGCGCATGATGACGAACACCATGCCCAAGCCAGGTCGTCTGGTGCTGACGCCCATGCTCAACCCGCAAGGTCGGATCATCGGCGACTTCACGATCGCCAAGGCCGAAGAGGGCCGCTTCATGATGTGGGGTTCGAGCCAGGCGCAGGTCTACCACATGCGCTGGTTCGAGCGACATCTGCCCAAGGACGGCTCGGTGCGCATCGAGGCGCTGGGCATGAAACTCGTCGGCCTGTCCATTGCCGGCCCGAAGTCACGTGAACTGCTGCAACGCCTGACCGACGATGACGTATCCAACGAAGCGCTGCGCTTCATGGACTACCGCGAGATGGAGATCGCCACGGTGCGCGCCAAGGTCAATCGCGTCACCTATACCGGTGACCTGGGCTACGAGATCTGGGTCGCGCCCGAATACCAGTATCGGCTCTACCAGAGCATCATGGCCGCCGGCGCCGACCTGGGCCTGAAGAACTTCGGCATGCGTGCCTTGCTCTGCCTGCGGTTGGAGAAACACTTCGGCACCTGGTTCCGCGAGTTCCGCCCGATCTACGGCCCGTTCGAGGCCGGGCTGGACCGCTTCGTCAAGCTCGACAAGCCTGACTTCATCGGCAAGGCCGCGGCGCTCAAGGAAAGGCAGGACGGGCCGAAACGCACCCGCGTGTGTTTGGTCGTCGATGCCGTCGACACCGACGTCATGGGCGACGAGCCGATCTGGGTCGACGGCAAGGTCGTGGGCTGGGTCACGTCGGGCGGTTATGGCCACTGGGTCGAGCAGTCGCTGGCGCAGGGTTATATTCCGAGCGAACTGGTCAAGCCGGACCTGCGGTTGGAGATCGAGATCCTCGGTGAACGTGTCGCCGCGCGGCTGCAGTCGGAACCCCCGTTCGATCCACAAGCGCAACGCATGAGGATGTAGGCATCATGGCCCAGCGTTACTCCGCCTGGTCGCTGTTCAAGAACGCCCTGGGCGGCCACCAGGCGTGGGAACGCGCCTGGCGCGACCCGAAGCCGAAGAAGAGCTACGACGTGGTCATCATCGGCGGCGGCGGACATGGCCTGGCGACCGCGTATTACCTGGCGCGCAACCACGGCATGCGCAACATCGCGATCCTGGAGAAGGGGTACATAGGCTCGGGCAACGTGGGGCGCAACACCACCATCGTGCGCTCGAACTACATGATGCGGGAGAACACCGCGTTCTATGAACACTCGATGTCGCTGTGGCGCGACCTGTCGCAGGACCTGAACTACAACGTGATGTTCTCGCCCCGCGGCTACCTGTTCGCCGCCTGCTCGCAGGCTGCGCTCGACGGCCTGGTGCGTCGCGCCAACACGATGCGGCTGAACGGCATCCGTGCCGAGATCCTGTCCCGCGAGGAGGTCCGCAAGGAGGCGCCATACCTGGATTTCTCCTCGCAGGCGCGGTTCCCGATCTACGGTGGCATGTTGCAACCCGATGCCGGCACGGCGCGCCATGACGCGGTGGCCTGGGGTTATGCGCGCGCGGCCGACAGCCTGGGCGTGGACATCATCCAGAACTGCGAGGTGCTGGACTATTTGTGGTCGGGCGAACGCATCGTCGGCGTCAAGACGAACCGTGGCGACATCGGCGCGGGCAAGACGGCGGTGGCGGTGGCGGGCCACACCTCGGTGCTGGCACGCAAGGCCGGGCTGCGGCTGCCGATCGAAAGTCACGTGCTGCAGGCTTTCGTCACCGAATCCATCAAGCCAGTCGTGCACCACGTGGTCGTGTGGTCGGCCACATATTTCTATGTCTCGCAGTCCGACAAGGGTGGCCTGGTGTTCGGGGGTCACATCGATCGGTACAACAGTTATGCGCAGCGCGGCAACCTGCCCAGCATCGCGGAGACCATGCAGGGCCTGGCCAGCTTGATGCCGTTTGCATCGCGGCTGCGCCTGTTGCGCCACTGGGGCGGCATCATGGACATGACGCCCGACGGCAGCCCCATCATCACGACCACGCCGGTCGATGGCCTGTACCTCAACGGCGGCTGGTGTTATGGCGGCTTCAAGGCCACGCCGGCATCGGGCTGGTGTTTTGCGCACACGATCGCCAACGACAAGCCGCACGATCTCAGCGCCGGTTTCACGATGGATCGTTTTGCCAAGGGTCGATATATTGACGAAGCCGGTTACGGCCCCTACAACCATCTGCAATAGCCGGCCCGCCCCATGCTTCGAATCAACTGCCCCTACTGCGGCGAACGCGACCACGACGAGTTCAGCTACTTCGGCGATGCCAGCAAGACCTATCCGCCACTGGGCGCCGAACACCACGATGCCTGGGTCGACGCGGTCTACCTGCGCGACAACCCCAAGGGCGAACACCTGGAGTTCTGGCAGCACACGCTGGCCTGCCGGCGCTGGCTGGTGGTGCGCCGCGACACCGTGAGCCACGACATCCTGGCCGTGATGCCGGCGCGCGAAAGGCCGGCGGCATGAGCCGCCGGGCCGTCCCAAGGCGAATACCGCAGTGCGCAGCACGGAGGGTTGTCCAATGAGCGCGCCGGGCCGCTCCCAAGCGCGAATCCCGCAGCGCGAAGCGCGGAGGGTTGTCCAATGAGCGCGCCGGGCCGCTCCCAAGCGCGAATCCCGCATCGCATCGCGCGGAGGGTCCTGCCATGAGCGGGGTTGCGAACATCGACGCTGGTGCATTCCGGCTCGCCCGTGGCGGGCGCGTCGATCGCACCCGCGCGGTGACCTTGTCCCACGACGGCCAGTTCCTGACCGGCCTGGGCGGCGACACCGTGGCGGCCACGTTGCTGGCCCATGGCAAACATCTGGTGGCGCGCTCGTTCAAGTACCACCGCCCGCGCGGCATCCTGGCCTCCGGCATCGAGGAACCCAACGCCTTGCTCACCGTGGGCAGCGGCGCGCGCCGCGAGCCCAACATCGCCGCCACCACGCTGGAGCTGCACGAGGGCTTGCAGACGCACACGCAGAACGCCTGGCCCTCGGTCGAATTCGACCTGATGGCGGTCAATGGCTGGTTGTCGCCACTGTTTGTTGCCGGTTTCTACTACAAGACCTTCATGGGCCCGACGCGCAAGGCCTGGATGTTCTACGAGCATTTCATCCGCAAGGCCGCCGGCCTGGGCCAGGCGACGACACTGCCCGACCCGGATCGTTACGACTGGCGCCATGGTTTCACCGACGTGCTGGTCATCGGCTCCGGCCCCGCCGGTCTGAGCGCCGCGCTGGGCGCGGCGCAGGCGGGCCTGGACGTGGTGCTGGTCGAGCAGGACTTCCTGGCCGGTGGCAGCCTGCTCGGCCACGCGCTCGACAGTGCGCCATCGCAATGGCTGGCCCGGACCTTGAACGACCTGCAGGCCACCGGCCGGGTCCGGTGGTTGACCCGGTCCACGGCGTTCGGCCTGTACGACGGCAACACGGTCGGCATCGTCGAGCGGTGCGAGCCCGGCACGGCCGATGCGTCGCGCGGCAAGGCGCGCCAACACCTGCACATCATGCGCGCGGCGCGCATCGTCATGGCCTGCGGCGCGCTGGAGCGTCCGCTGGTGTTCGCCGGCAACGACCTGCCGGGCGTGATGCTCGCGGGTGCCGTCGGCACCTATGTCCATCGGTATGCGGTGCTGCCGGGGCGCAACGCCGTGTTTGCGGTCAACAACGACGCGGCGTACGGCGACGCGATCGCGCTGGCCCGCGCGGGCGCGTCGGTCTGTGTGGCCGACCTGCGGCCCATGCCCGGCGAGGCCGTGCTGCAGCGTGCGCGTGACGCCGGCATCGACGTGCGGCCGGCCACGGCCGTCGCGCGCGCGCAGGGCGGCGCGCGCGTGGGCCGCTGCACGCTGGTGCCCTACGACATCACCCGCGGTGAGGTCGCGGGCAAAGGCACGACGCTCGATGTCGACCTGGTCGCGATGTCGGGTGGCTGGACGCCGAGCGTGCACCTGAGTTCACACCGCGGTATCAAACCCGTGTACAGCGACGAGGTCGCCGGTTTTGTCCCCGGCGGATTCGACCGCAGGCATTTCGGTGCCGGTGCCATGGTCGGCGCCCAGGACCTGGCCGCCGCGGTGCACAGCGGCTGGCAGGCGGCGCGGCAGGCCTGCGAAGGGTTTGGTGGGACGATCGATGTGCCGGCATCGTCCTGGCCACTGGATGCGGACGATGCGTCGATGGCCTTCGCCGCCGCGCCGCCGATCCTGCTGCCCGGCCGCAAGGGCAAGGCCTTCGTCGACTTCCAGAACGACGTGACGGTGGAAGACATCGACCTGGCGCATCGCGAGGGATACCGCTCGGTCGAGCATCTCAAGCGCTACACCACGCTGGGCATGGGCACCGACCAGGGCAAGACCTCCAACCTCAACGCCTTGTCCATCATGGCGGCGCGGCGCGACCTCGGCCTGGACGCGGTCGGCACCACCACGTTCCGCCCGCCGTTCACCCCGGTGACCATCGGCGCGCTGGCCGGGCGCAGCGTGCGCGGCCACCTGGCGGCGGTGCGGCGGACCCCGATGCACGACTGGCATGTGGCCAATGGCGGCGACATGATGGAGGCCGGCGCCTGGAAACGTCCGCTGTGGTACCACGGCCATGGCACCACGCTGTCCGAGGCCTACAAGGCCGAGATGGCCATCGTGCGCGAGCAGGTCGGCATCGCCGACGTGTCCACGCTGGGCAAGATCGACGTGCAGGGCCCGGACGCGGCCGAGTTCCTGAACCGGGTCTACGTCAACGGTTTTGCCAAGTTGCCGGTGGGCAAGGCGCGTTACGGTTTCATGCTGCGCGAAGACGGCATCGTGATGGACGACGGCACGACCAGCCGCATTGGCGAGACGGAATTCTTCATGACCACGACCACCGCACAGGCGGCCAGGGTCATGAGCCACCTCGAGTTCCTGTTGCAGGTGGTGTGGCCGGAACTGCGCGTGACCGTCGCCTCGGTGTCGGACCAGTGGGCGGCGATGAGCATGGCCGGCCCGCAGGCGCGCGAGGTGCTCAAGGCGGCGTTCCCCGACATCGACAGCAGCAACGAAGCCCTGCCGCACATGGGCGTGTTGGAGTCGACCGGCTCCGGAGCGCTGGCCGGCATACCGCTGCGCATCATCCGGCTGACCTTCTCCGGTGAACTGGCCTACGAGGTCTACACCCACACCCACTTCGGGCGCCAGGTCTGGGACCACCTGCTCGATGCGGGCAGTCCCTGGAAGCTGCGGCCGTACGGGCTGGAGGCGCTGGGCTCTTTGCGCATCGAGAAGGGCCATGTCGTGGGCTCCGAGATGGATGGCCGCACGACACTGGACGACATGGGCATGGGCCGGATGGCCAGCACCATCAAGCCGTTCTGGGGCGGGGCCCTCAAGACCAGCGCCAACCTGGTGCGCGAGGACCGGCCGACACTGGTGGGCCTGGAGGCAGTCAGCGCCGACGAGCCGCCGAACAACGGCGCCATCCTGTTTTTTGCCGACGACGCGATCCAGGGGCATGGGCGCGGCCATGTCACGTCCACCACCTATTCGAAGGAGGTGGGCAAGGCGATTGCGCTCGGCCTGCTGCAAGGCGGGCTGCGCCATGTCGGCCAGGAGGTGATCGCCGCCTCGCCGGTGCATGGCCGGCAATACCGGCTCCGGGTCGTCGATCCGTGTTTCCTGGACAAGGATGGGGAGCGTTACCGTGTCTGAAACCGCCGTGCGTGCCACGCCCGCCCATCGCAGTCCGTTCGAGGGCCACAAACCCGGCGAGCGACCGGCGCCGGGCGGCGCCATCGGCGTGAGGCTGCGCGCCGAAACCCTGGCCGGCCTGCTGCAGATACACACCTGGACCTCGGGCGCAGAAGCCTTGCGTACGGCATTGGCCGGCATCCCGGGCATCGGCGCCGTGCCGCAACGCACCGGTTCCGTGGCCCGCGTCGCGGCCGGCCTGCTGCTGTGCACCGGGCCCTGCGAATACCAGTTGCTGACGCACCCGGGCACGGATCTGCTGGCGTCCGTGCGCCAGCATGTTCCCGCCGATGTCGGCGCGGTGACCGACCTCGGTCATGCGCGTTGCCGTATCCACATCGAAGGCCCGCGCTGCCGCGATACCCTGTCCCAGCTGTTTGCGCTCGACCTGCGCGCGTCCGCCTGGCCGCTGGGCGAACTGCGCTTGACCGGCCACCACCACGTGCCGTGTGCGGCACTGCGCCTGGACCTGGACAGTTTCGATCTGCTGGTGTTCTCCACCTATGCCTTCGACCAGCTCGGCAACGTGCTGGATGCGGCGCAGGAGTATGGCGTGGCGCTGGAGCTGTCGACCGACTAGTTTTCGGCGCGCCGGCATCTTGCGTCCGCCCGCCAGCCCGGCGACACTGGCGCGCCATGCCCAGCACCTGGGACACCATCATCGTCGGCGCCGGTACGGCGGGCTGCGTGCTGGCGAACCGGTTGACGCACGACCCGGATCACACGGTGTTGCTGCTCGAAGCGGGTGGCAGCGACCGGCGTTTGTGGGTGCAACTGCCCATCGGTTATGCGCGGACCTTCCGCGACCCTCAGGTGAACTGGATGTACCGGACCGAACCCGAGCCCGCGCTCGACGGCCGGTGTTCTTATTGGCCCCGCGGCAAGCTGCTGGGCGGCTCGGGCTCGATCAATGCCATGGCCTATGTGCGTGGCCTGCCGCAGGATTTCGACGACTGGCGCGACGCCGGCAATCCGGGCTGGGGCTGGCGCGATGTGTTGCCGCTGTTCCGGCGCGCGCAGGATCACGCCGACGGCGCGGACGCCTTGCGGGGCGCCGGCGGGCCGATGCGGGTGGAGCGCATCGACGACCAGGTGCATCCGTTGTGCAAACGTTTCCTGGCGGCAGCGCAGGCGCTGGGTTATGCGCGCGTCGACGATTTCAACGGGCCGTCGATGCTCGGTGTCGGTATCTACCAGGTCAACACCCGCGATGGCTGGCGGGAGTCGACGGCACGCGCGTATCTGCGCGCGGCGCAACACCGTGGCAATCTGGACGTGCAGGTGCATGCCCATGTACTGCGGGTGCTGACGGTGGGACCTCGTGCCGTGGGTGTCGAATACCGCCGGCATGGCCAGCTGCTGCACGCCCACGCCCGCGGCCAGGTCATCCTGTGCGGCGGAGCGGTCAATTCACCGCAGCTGCTGCAGCTCTCGGGCATCGGCGACCCCGGCCTGCTGGCGCACCATGGCATCGCGGTCGTGGCCGACCTGCCGATGGTCGGCCGTGGCCTGCAGGACCATCTGCACATCACCCATGTCTATCGCGCGCGGGTACCCACGCTCAACGACACGCTCGGATCGTGGCACGGCAAGCTGGGCGCCGCACTGCGGTTTGCCTGGAACCGGCGCGGGCCGCTGTCGATGGGCGTGAACCAGGCCGGCGGGTTTGTCGCGACACGCCCGGATGCCGTGTTGCCCGAGCTGCAGCTGTATTTCAACCCCGCCAGCTACAGCACCCGCGATGGCGACGGTGACCGATGGCGCCAGATGCGTCCGGACCCGTTCCCCGGTTTCTCGATGTCGGCCCATGCCTGCCGGCCGACCAGCCGGGGCTCCATCGCCATCGCGTCCGGCGATCCGATGGAGCCGCCGCGTATCGTGCCGAACTACCTGTCGACCCCGCACGATGTCGCGCAGGCGCTGGCAGCATCGCGCGTGCTGCGCAAGCTCGCGGCGAGCGCGCCATTGCGCGAAGTGATCGCATCGGAAATCCTGCCCGGCTCCGCCTGTCGGGGAGACGACGCCTTGCTGCTGGACTTTCGCGCCCGCGCCGACACCATCTTTCATCCGGTGGGCAGTTGCGCGATGGGCCCCGATCCGCGGACATCCGTCGTCGACAACCGCCTGCGCGTGCACGGGCTTTCAGGCCTGCGCGTCGTCGACGCTTCCGTGTTCCCGAACATCACGTCGGGCAACACGAACGCGCCGACGGTGATGGTGGCGGAGAAAGGGGCGCAGATGGTGCTGGAGGATGGGCGCGCCTGACCGTACGGTAGTGCCTACCGTCTCACGCCACAAGCATGACCGGGCCGGTTGCCCGGCGCGCGCCATGGCTGTCAACCCGCCGCCACCTCCACCAGGCAGTCGTAAAACGTCGGCGCACGCCCGATGTCGGTCAGTTTCTGGCTCGTCAGTTCGTTGACGTTTTTCCCGTCCAGCCCCAGCTTGCGCCACCAGATGCCCAGGCCGTTGACCACGCCGGGACGGGCGCGGGGCGAGACCACCAGCTTGCAGCGGTAACTGCCGCGCTGGTTGAACACCCGCACGACCGTGCCGCTGGCGAGACCGCGTGCCTCGGCGTCGGCGGCGTGCATCTCCAGGATGGGTTCGCCCTCGATGTCGCGCAGGCTGGTCACGTTGACGAAGGTCGAGTTCAGGAAGTTGCGTGCCGGCGGCGAGATCATGGCCAGCGGGTATTCGGGCGACGAACCCGGCGTTTCGTAGTTCGGCACATGGTCGGGCAGGCCGTCCTGCCCCATGTTGGCCAGGCGTTGGCTGAAGAATTCGCACCTGCCGGACGCACTTGGAAATCCGCCGTGCGCATACGGGGCTTCGGGCAGGCCCAGCGATGCGAAGCCGTTCGCGAGCAATTGCTCGAAATCGACCGCGTTGCCATACGCGGCGCGGCACAAGGATTCGTCGTCCTCATGAAAACACGCATCGTCGAACCCCATGTGGCGGGCGAGTTCCCGGAAGATCTGGGTATTGGACCAGGCCTGCCCCTGTGGCGCGATGGCGGGGCGGTTCAGCACCACGTCGGTGTGACCGTAACTCAGGTGCACGTCCCAGTGCTCGAGTTGCGTCGTTGCCGGCAGGATGTAGTCGGCGTAATCGGCGGTGTCGGTCTGGAAATGCTCCAGCACGACGGTGAACAGGTCTTCGCGCGCAAAACCCTGCGCCACCTTGCAGGAGTCGGGCGCGACCGCGACCGGGTTGCTGTTGTAGACGATGACGGCCTCGATCGCCGGCCCGAACGTGTCGGATGCCGGCGCCAGCAAGGCGTCGCCGATCTGCACCATGTTGATGGTGCGCGACGGGCCCTGGCGCAGGTCGGGCCGCTCGAGCGCCGCGCGTTGCACCGGGAACTGGCCGGAACTGGACAACAACACGCCGCCGCTGCGTTGCCGCCAGGCGCCGATCA
The DNA here is from genome assembly GCA_027214345.1 of Comamonadaceae bacterium G21597-S1. Lineage (GTDB taxonomy): Bacteria > Pseudomonadota > Gammaproteobacteria > Burkholderiales > Burkholderiaceae_C > CAISIP01. Next base: position 85,067 of record JAPWHR010000013.1, on the reverse strand, counting down.
GGGCCGGCAGGCTGACGATGGCGCGCACGGCGTTGCCGCCGCCGCGCACCCGCTGCACGCCGTAGTTGACGCGGATCGCGGCCGAACCCCCATCGCCACGGCAGGCGCCGTAGTCACGGGCGAGCTGGCGCACCTGCTCGGCGTCGATGCCGCAGACCCGGGCCACGCGGTCCGGCGGCCATTGCAGGGCGCGTTCGCGCATCCGCTCCCAGTCCTGGGTGTATCGCTGCAGGTAGTCGTGGTCGAGCCAGTCGTGCACGATGAGCTCGTGCATCAGGCCCAGCGCCAGCGCCGCGTCGGTGCCGGGCAGCAGCGCGATATGTTCATGGCACTTGTCGGCGGTCTCCGTGCGCCGCGGGTCGATGCACACCAGCCGCGCGCCCTTGCGCTTGGCCTCCTGCGCATAACGCCAGAAGTGCAGGTTGCTGGCGATGGAGTTGCTGCCCCAGATCAGGATCAGCCTTGCCTCGGCGAAATGTTCCACCCGCATGCCGACCTTGCCGCCAAAGGTGTGCATCAGGGCTTCGCCGCCGGCGTTGGAGCAGATGGTGCGGTCCAGCAGCGAGGCGCCCAGCCGGTTGAAGAAACGTGCCGAGATGCTGTCGCCCTGCACCAGGCCCATGGTGCCGGCGTAGTTGTAGGGCAGGATGGCCTGGGCGGCGCCTGGCCCGCGCGCGGCGATGCGCCGCAGGCGATCGGCGATGTCAGCCAGCGCCGTGTCCCAGTCGACCGGTTCGAACTGTCCGGCGCCCTTGGGGCCGACGCGCTTGAGCGGTTGCAGCACCCTCTCGGGGTGGTAGCTGCGTTCGGTATACCGCGAGACCTTGGTGCACAACACGCCGTTGGTATGGTCGTGCTGCGGGTTGCCCTGGACCTTGATCGCGATGCCGTCCTGCACCGTCGTGATCAGCGCGCAGGCATCGGGACAATCGTGTGGGCAGGCGCCCCGGACAGTGGTGGTGGTGACGGCGTTCATGGTGTTCAAACCTCGGTCGGCGCAGGCGCGTGGCGGCAACTGCAACGGCTTCGGGCAGGGATTCCTTGCGGGCAGTAGACTTACGGCGGCGGCGCAGACCGCCATCTTAGATCAACACCCAATGGCCGGCACATGGACGCGTGCGACAACGATGTCCCTGTGCTGGCTCCCAGGAGAGCAGCTGCATGAAAGTCATCGATTCCATCCTCACCCAGTCCGCGGCCATCGCCGCGGTGCGACGCGATATTCATGCACATCCGGAGCTATGTTTCCAGGAGGTGCGCACGGCCGACGTGGTGGCGGCCAAGCTGACCGAGTGGGGCATTCCGATCGAGCGCGGCATGGGCACCACCGGTGTCGTGGGCATCGTCAAGAACGGCACTTCGTCGCGGGCCATCGGCCTGCGCGCCGACATGGACGCGCTGCCGATGCAGGAATTCAACAAGTTCGACCATGCCAGCCAGCACGCGGGCAAGATGCACGCCTGTGGCCATGACGGCCATACCGCGATGTTGCTGGCCGCGGCGCAGCACCTGGCCACGAACCGCAACTTCGACGGTACCGTCTACCTGATCTTCCAGCCGGCCGAGGAGGGCGGCGGCGGTGCACGCGAGATGATCAAGGACGGTTTGTTCGAGAAGTTCGACATGGAGGCGGTCTTCGGCATGCACAACTGGCCGGGTTACCAGGTCGGGCAGTTTGCGGTGAGCTCGGGGCCGGTGATGGCATCGACCAACGAGTTCAAGATCCGCATCACCGGCAAGGGTGGACATGCGGCGATGCCGCACAACGGCATCGACCCGGTGCCGGTGGCCTGCCAGATGGTGCAGGCCTTCCAGACCATCGTCAGCCGCAACATGAAGCCGATCGACGCCGGCGTGATCTCGGTGACCATGATCCATGGCGGCGAGGCGTCCAACGTGATTCCGGACTACTGCGAGATCCAGGGCACGGTGCGCACCTTCACGACCGAGGTGCTGGAACTGATCGAGCGGCGCATGCGCGAGGTGGCCGAACACACCTGCGCCGCCTTCGGCACTCAGTGCGACTTCCGCTTCGTGCGCAACTACCCGGCGACGGTGAATGCCGCGGCGCAGGCCGAATTCGCGCGCACCGTGATGCAGGACATCGTCGGCGCGGACAACGTGCTGGCGCAGGAGCCGACCATGGGCGCCGAGGACTTCGCCTACATGTTGCAGGCCAAGCCCGGCGCCTATTGCTTCATCGGCAACGGCGACGGTGGCCACCGCGAGGCCGGCCATGGCGGCGGCCCGTGCATGTTGCACAACCCGAGCTACGACTTCAACGATGACCTGATTCCGCTCGGTGCCACCTACTGGGTGCGGTTGGTGGAAGCCTGGTTCGCACAGGATGCACAAGGGGCCGGCCAATGATCGCCCTTGACCAGGCCTTCTCCGGCAGTTACGCCCAGGCCCGCACGCGTTTCCTGGAAGGGGCTGCCCGGGCCGGCTTGCCGGTGAATACGTACGAACATCCGCTCCAGGGCCGGGACGGCGAGGTGCTGGCCATGGACGTGGCCGTGGCCGGCGATCCGCAGTCCGAGGCCATGTTGATCGTCTCCAGCGCCTGCCATGGGGTCGAGGGTTTCTGCGGCAGCGGCGTGCAGGTGGCCTCGCTGCATGACGACGCATGGTTGTCGCAGGTGCGGGAGTCGGGCGTTGCGGTGATGTACGTGCATGGGCTCAACCCACACGGCTTCTCGCATCGGCGCCGCGTCACGCAGGAGAACGTCGACCTGAACCGCAATTTCAGCGACTACAGCCAGGCGCTGCCGGTCAACGAGGCGTACGCCGAATTGCATGAACTGTTGCTGCCCGCGCAGTGGCCGCCGGACGATGCGAACCGCCAGGCGATCGCCGACTACGTGCAGCACCATGGCATGCAGCGTTACCAGGCAGCAGTGACCCAGGGGCAATATGCGTTTCCCGATGGCCTGTTTTTCGGCGGAACCGCTCCGACCTGGAGCAATGTCACGTTGCGCCAGGTGCTGCGCCGCCATGCCCGTGGTGCGCGGCGACTGGCCTGGATCGACCTGCACACCGGCCTCGGGCCCAGCGGCGTGGGCGAGCGCATCTTCGCCTGCAAGGACGATCCGATCGCGCTGCAGCGGGCGCGCCAGTGGTGGGGCGGCGACGGCGCGACGCCGATCACGTCGTTCTACGATGGCTCGTCGACCTCCGCCCGGTTGACCGGGCTGATGTGGAACGCCGCCTACGAGGAGTGCCCGCAGGCCGAATACACCGCGATCGCGATGGAATACGGCACGGTGCCAATCGCGCAGGTCATCGACGCGTTGCGCGCAGACCACTGGTTGCACCAGCATCCGCAGGCCGATGCGGAACTGGCCGTCCGCATCAAGCAGCAGATCCTGGACGCGTTCTACGTCGATACCGACGCATGGCGCAGCCAGATCCTGGCGCAGGCGCGGGAAGCGCAGACCCAGGGCCTGGCGGGCCTGCAGGTGGTGGGGCGCGACTGACGCGGCAACTGGGTGCTGCCCGCCGCATGAACGGCGTCGCGGCCCGGCGCCGCCATCAGAGCAACGAAGCCTGCGCGCGCTCCTGCGCCATGTGCAGCAGGCCGTCGAAGATCAGGTTGTCCACCAGTTCGAACGGGCTTGCCAGGCTGGGCGCCATCTTCCAGCCGGCGCCACCGGTCATGTAACACACGGGTTCGGCGCCACAGTGCGTACGCAGGTGCTGGACCATGCGCTCCATGGCGCCGGCGATCGCATAGGTGCCGCCACTGGTGAGTGCATCGCTGGTATTGGTGGGAAACATGCGCACGTCGCCGGTGGGCACATGCAGGCCGGCCGTGCCGGACTCCAGCGCACGCAGCATGATGCCGTGTCCCGGCAGGATCAGGCCGCCGAGGAACTGGCCTTGGGCGTCGATGGCTTCGATGGTCACGGCGGTGCCGACCATGGCCAGCACGATCGGCCGGGCGACGCCCTGGGCCCGCATCCGATGCCAGGCGCCGATCATCGCGACCCAGCGGTCCGCGCCGAGGCGGCTGGGATGGTCGTAGCCGTTGCGCAAGCCCGCCTCGGCATCCTTGGCGACCACCCAGCGCGGGCTGACATCCCACAGCTCGAGCTGCTCTTCCACGCGGCGCTTGACCGCCTCGCCCGCGACGACGCAACCGAGCATGGTGGCGGGCTCCTGCAGGGGCGCCCAGGCGCCTTCGGCCAGCGTGTCGACGTTGTCGAGGAATTCGGCGCCGTGGGCGATCAGCCGGGCTCCCGGACGGGGCGCCTCGTATTGCGCCCATTTGAGCCGGGTGTTGCCGATGTCGATGGCCAGGAAAGTCAAGGAATTTGTCTCCGGGTTGCCGGGTTCATGGGTAGGCCTTGGTGCCACGCACGGCGGGATTCGCCGTGTGCGCCCGATGCAGGATGCCTCATGCCGTCTGCATGGCTGGAGCCACGCCGCGGATGGGGCAGGCGGTTTCGTAGGCGCGGGCGGCGCGCAGGACGATGGCGTCGCCGAACATCGGCCCCACCAGTTGCAGGCCGATCGGCAGGCCTTCCCGGGTGAAGCCGCAGGGAATCGTACAGGCCGGTTGCTGCGTCAGGTTGAACGGGTAGCTGAACGGCGTCCATCCCAGCATGGTCTCGGCCGACATCGGGCGGTCGCCGGCGGGCACGGCATCGAAGGCCGGCACGGCAGTGGCGGGGGTAACGATCAGGTCGTATCGCAGCATGAACTGGCGCATGTGCGAGCCGAGCGCGCCGCGGCGCAGGTTCAGCTGCTGGATCTGCAGCGCGCTGAAATGGCGGCCCAGTTCGGCCTGGGCGGCGAAGTCCGGGTCGCAGACGGCCTGCTGCTGTGCCGTCAGGCCGCTCCAGACCGTCCAGGCGCCCAGGAACCAGAGCCCGGTCGTGATGTCCAGCGGATCCTCGAACCCCGGGTCGACCTGCTCGACGATGGCGCCGAGTTGCGCGAGCCGCTGCACCGCGACGTGCACCGCCGCCGCCACCTGCGGATCGACGTTGCGCGCGTAACCCAAGGTCGGAGAATAGGCGACACGCAGCCCCTGGATGCCGTCGTCCAGGCCTTCGGTGTAGTCGCTCGGGTCGGGCGGTAGCGAGGTCCAGTCGCGGGCGTCCGGCTGCTTGAGGATGTTCATCGCGACGGCGGCGTCGCGCACGTCCCGGGTCAGCGGGCCGAGGTGGGAGACGGTGCCGAACGGCGACAGCGGATAGGCCGGTATGCGGCCGAAGCTGGGCTTGAGCCCGAAGTTGCCGCAGAACGACGCGGGGATGCGAACCGAGCCGGCGCCGTCGGTTCCGATGGCGATCGCGCCCATGCCGGCCGCCGTGGCCGCTGCCGCACCACCCGAAGACCCGCCGGCGGTCTTGCCCAGGTCCCACGGGTTGCGCGTGATGCCCGAGCGCGGCGAGTTGGTCTCCCCCTTGCAGCCGTATTCGGGTGTCGTGGTCTTGCCCAGGATCACGGCGCCGGCCTCGCGCAGCCGCGCGGTGGCGGGCGCGTCGACATCCCAGGGCTGGTCGATGTCCAGGGTGTGGCTGCCGCGCAGCGTGGGCAGGCCGCGCGTCAGGATCAGGTCCTTGATCGAGACCGGCACACCGTCGAGCGGGCCCAGTGGCTGCCCGTCATGCCAGCGCCGCGTGCTGGCGTCGGCCGCCGCGTGTGCGCCTTCGATGTCCACACGCACGAAGGCGTTGATACGGGCGTCCTGGCGCTCGATCCGACCCAGAACGGCGTCGCAGGCTTCCCGGGGCGATGCGTGTCCATCGCGGTACAGCCGGGTCAGTTCGGTGGCCGAACAGTCGGCCAGTCGGGTATGTTGCTGCGCCATGGTGTGCGGCTCAGTTCTGGCGCCACGGCAGGCCGTGCTTGCGCCAGCCGCCGAGTTGGCCGCGATGCGCAGCCGAATCCGGGTTGCCCTCGAAACCTTCGAGGATGTTGTAGGCCTCCAGGCCGAGTTCGGTCGCGCGTTTGGCGGCCGCGATCGAGCGCACGCCGCTGCGGCACAGCAGCACCACCTTCTTGTCCTTGGGAACGGCGCTCAGCAAGGCCTGGTCGAACTGCGGGTTCATGGCCATGCCCGGCCACTGCTTCCACGCGATCGGGACCGCATCCGGGATGAAGCCGACCCATTCGCGTTCGGCATCGGTGCGTACGTCGACGAGTACCGCGGCGCCGGATTTCCACCAGTCATGGGCCAGCTGCGGCGTCACGTCGCCGGCGTAGGCCTGCGCGGCCTTGACCGCCGGCTCCGGCGTCGCGGCGGTGGCGGTGGCGGCCTGGCCTTCGGCGTCGTGGCGGATGCCGGAGGTCAGGTTGGCCGGCACGGCTTCGTCGATGCGTTTGGGGCGGGGCAGGTTCAGCGCGTCCATGATGGCGACGAACTCCGCCTCGGTCTTGCCGGCGATCCGGGCATTGCCGGCTTTCTCGGCGCCGATGCTCGAGTGGGTGCGGCCCTGGTAGTCGTGGGCCGGCCAGACCGTGGTGGCGTCGGGCAGCGCGAACAACACCTCGGTGATGCTGTGGTACAGCGCCGCCGCGCTGCCGGACTGGAAGTCCGTGCGCCCGCAGCCGTTGATCAGCAGCGTGTCGCCGGTGAAGACATGCTCGCGCCAGACATAACTCATGCTGCCGGCCGTGTGGCCCGGCGTGTGCAGCGCGCGCAGGCTCTCCTGTCCAAAATGGATCAGGTCGCCGTGTTGCAACTGCACGGCAGCCGTGGTGATGCCGCAGCCCGAGGGCGCCGCGGTCCGTGCGCCGGCATGTTCGGCCAGCAGGCCGGCGCTGGTGATGTGATCGGCATGGGCGTGGGTTTCGATGGTCCACAGCAGCTTCAGGCCGTATTGGCGCAGCGTGGCCAGGTCGCGTTCGACCTGATCGTCGACGGGATCGATGATCACCGCCTCGCGGGTGTTCTCGTCGAACAGGACATAGGTATAGGTGCTGGATGCGGCGTCGAAAAGCTGGATCGGTTGCATGGCGGGTCCTCGCGGTAGGTCCGGGTCAGGGTATGCTCGGGCCTAGTTTAGGACTTTGGGGGCGACGTCGTGGACGAATACACGCAGGCTTTGCAAGGTGGCATCCTGGTCGGTCTCGCCAGCTGGATCCTGCTGGCCGGGCTGGGGCGTTCGAGCGGGGTCAGCGCCATCACCGCGGGGGTGTTGACGACCCGCAGGCAGAATTCACCGTGGCGCTGGGCCTTTCTGGCCGGCCTGGTCGGGGGAGGCGCCTTCTTTTCCTGGGTGCTGAACGTGCCGCATGTCGAGATCCGGCATCCGCTGGTGCTGGTGCCGGCCGGCTTTCTGGTCGGCTTCGGCGCGGTGATGGGGTCGGGCAGTGCGAGCGGCCATGCCATCGTCGGCCTGGGCCGTCGATCGCGCCGTTCGCTGGCGGCCGTCATCACCTTTGCCGGTGCCGCCGTCGGCACGGTGATGGTCACCACCCACATACCACCGGCTGCCTGGTGGACCGAGTCGATTTTCGAAGCACTCACGCTGCTGTTCGGGAGATGACCCGTCGACATTCCCCGGCCGCCGGCCGCCAATCCCACGATCCCGACCTAAAGCCATGAACGCACCCGCCACCACGCCGTCCGAACTTGCCAAGTCGTCCATCCGGCGGCGTACGCTGGGACGGTTTTCGGCACTCCTGGTGGCCTTTGCGGCCGGCAGCATCTTTGCCGCCGGATTGACGCTGTCGGGCATGACCCAGCCCGAGAAGGTGATCGCCTTTCTCGACATCAAGGAGATGTTCGTCGGGCCGTTCCCGGGTGGCTGGGATCCCGCGCTGCTGTTTGTCGTCGCCGGGGCGCTGGCCGTGGCCTTGCTGGGTTTTGCGCTGACCCCGTACGCCAGCGTGCGGCCCTGGTTCATGACCAGCTTCATGTTGTCCAAGCGGCGCAGCGTCGATGGCCGCCTGGTGGCCGGTGCGCTGATCTTCGGCGTGGGCTGGGGCCTGAGCGGCTACAGCCCCGCCACGGCGCTGGCGTCGTTGTTGACGGGCCAGATCGACACGGTCATATTCGTGCTGGCCATGTTGCCCGGCATGTGGCTGGCCGGCAAGTTCTGACACGCGGCCGCAGGCCGGTAGCGGTTCTCCCATTTGATTGACGTTGACGTAAACGTCAATTACCATCTGATGCTTGGCGCCGGCCCGGGTGCCTCTATGGAGCACTCGATGACCGACCTGTCCGCCGACCACAAGGCCCTGGCCAACTACCGGCCCACGCACAAAGTGCGTTTTGTCACCGCCGCGAGCCTGTTTGATGGCCACGACGCGGCGATCAACATCATGCGCCGGATCCTGCAGGGCATGGGCGCCGAGGTGATCCACCTCGGGCACAACCGCAGCGTCGACGACGTGGTCACGGCCGCGTTGCAGGAAGACGTGCAGGGTATTGCCATCAGCTCCTACCAGGGCGGTCATGTCGAATATTTCAAGTACATGGTCGACCTGTTGCGCCAGCGCGGCGGGGAGCATATCCAGGTGTTCGGCGGCGGCGGCGGCGTCATCGTTCCGCCCGAGATCCGCGAACTGCACGACTACGGCGTGGCGCGTATCTTCAGCCCGGAAGACGGGCAGCGCATGGGCCTGGCCGGCATGATCGGCGAGATGGTGATGCGTTGCGACCAGGACTTGTCCGGCTACGCGCCGACCACAATCGACGCCATCCAGGGCCATGGCCAGGACAACTGGCGTGCATTGGCCCAGCTGATCACGGCGCTCGAGGGCGACAAGGCCGACGCGGGTTTGCGCGACGCCATGCGCAAGGCGGCGGACCAGACCACGGTGCCCGTGCTCGGCATCACCGGCACCGGCGGCGCCGGCAAGTCGTCGCTGACCGACGAGTTGATCCGACGGCTGCGGCTGGACCAGGACGACACACGGCGGGTGGCCGTGATCAGCATCGACCCGTCGCGGCGCAAGAGCGGCGGTGCCTTGCTGGGCGACCGTATCCGCATGAATGCGATCGGGCCGTGGGGCAGGAACGGCCAGCAGCGTGTCTTCATGCGTTCGCTGGCCACGCGCGATTTCGGCTCCGAGATCAGTGCCTGTCTGCCGGATGTGATCGTGGCTTGCAAGTGTGCCGGCTTCGACCTGGTCATCGTCGAGACCTCGGGCATCGGCCAGGGCGATGCGGCCATCGTGCCACACGTGGACGTCCCGCTGTACGTGATGACACCCGAGTTCGGCGCCGCCAGCCAGCTCGAGAAGATCGACATGCTCGACTTTGCCGAGTTCGTCGCAATCAACAAGTTCGACCGCAAGGGCGCGCTGGACGCGCTGCGCGACGTGGCCAAGCAGGTGCAGCGCAACCGCGAGGCGTTCACGACGGCGCCGGACCAGATGCCGGTGTTCGGCACCATGGCCGCGCGTTTCAACGACGATGGCGTCACGGCGTTGTACCAAGCCCTGTTGCCTCGGCTGCAGTCCTTGGGCCTGACGGTGGGCGAGAGCCGACTGCCGAAAGTCGCGGTGCGCCACAGCACCAACCAGAGTCCGGTGGTGCCGGCCGCGCGTATCCGTTACCTGGCCGAGATCGCCGACACGGTGCGCGGCTACAAGGCGCGTGCCCGCGAGCAGGCCACGCTGGCGCGCGAGATGCAGCAGTTGCGCGCGGCGGGCCGGATGTTGCAGGAGGCCAACCCGACCAAGGAGCGTGCCTACGCCGCGGTCAACGACCTGGCCGCGCAGCGCGAGGAGCGGCTGGGCAAGGCCGAGCGCAAGCTGCTGGCGCAGTGGCCGGAGATGGTCAAGGCCTATGGTGGCGACGAATACGTCGTGAAGATCCGCGACAAGGAGATCCGCACCGCGCTGGTGACGAAGTCGCTCAGCGGCACGCCGGTGCGCAAGGTGTCGCTGCCCAAGTACCAGGACCACGGCGAGATCCTGCAGTGGCTGATGCTCGACAACGTGCCCGGCAGTTACCCGTACACCGCCGGCACCTTCGCGTTCAAGCGCGAGGGCGAGGACCCGACCCGCATGTTCGCGGGCGAAGGCGACGCATTCCGCACCAACCGGCGTTTCAAGCTGTTGTCCGAAGGCATGCCGGCCAAGCGACTGTCGACCGCCTTCGATTCAGTCACCTTGTATGGCAACGACCCGGACCCGCGCCCGGACATCTACGGCAAGGTCGGCAATTCGGGCGTGAGCATCGCCACACTCGACGACATGAAGGTTTTGTACGACGGCTTCGATCTGTGCAGCCCCAGCACCTCGGTCAGCATGACGATCAACGGGCCGGCACCGAGCATCCTGGCGATGTTCATGAACACCGCGATCGACCAGAACATCGACAAGTTCACGCGCGAGAACGGGCGCGAGCCGACCGAGACCGAGACCGAGAAGATCCGCGAATGGGTGCTGGAGAACGTGCGCGGCACGGTGCAGGCCGACATCCTGAAGGAAGACCAGGGCCAGAACACCTGCATCTTCTCGACCGAGTTCAGCCTCAAGGTCATGGGCGACATCGCCCAGTATTTCGTGCACAACCGGGTGCGCAACTTCTACAGCGTGTCGATTAGCGGCTACCACATCGCCGAGGCCGGCGCGAACCCGATCAGCCAGCTCGCGTTCACCCTGTCCAACGGCTTCACCTTCGTGGAGGCCTACCTGGCGCGCGGCATGCACATCGACGACTTCGCGCCCAACCTGAGTTTCTTCTTCAGCAACGGCATGGATCCGGAATACACCGTGATGGGCCGGGTCGCGCGGCGCATCTGGGCGGTGGCGATGAAGGAGAAATACGGCGCCAACGAACGCAGCCAGAAGCTCAAGTACCACATCCAGACCAGCGGGCGCAGCCTGCACGCGCAGGAGATCCAGTTCAACGACATCCGCACCACGCTGCAGGCGCTGATCGCGATCTACGACAACTGCAATTCACTGCACACGAACGCCTTCGACGAGGCGATCACGACGCCCACCGAAGACAGCGTGCGCCGCGCGATGGCGATCCAGCTCATCATCAACCGGGAATGGGGGCTGGCGAAGAACGAGAACCCGAACCAGGGCGCGTTCATCGTCGAGGAGCTGACCGAACTGGTCGAGGAGGCGGTGCTCAGCGAGTTCTCCGCAATAGCCGAGCGCGGCGGCGTGCTGGGCGCGATGGAAACTGGTTACCAGCGTGGCCGCATCCAGGACGAGTCCATGCACTACGAGATGCTCAAGCACACCGGCGAGTTGCCCATCGTCGGCGTCAACACCTTCCGCAATCCGCACGGCGATGCGGTGCAGGACACGCTGGAACTGGCGCGTTCGACCGACGAGGAAAAGCAGAAGCAGCTGCGGCGGCTGGCCGATTTCCACCAGCGCCACGCCCAGGAGGCGCCTGCCATGCTCGAGCGGCTGCAGCAGGCGGTGATCCGCAACACCAACGTGTTCGAGGTGCTGATGGACGCGGTGCGGGTCTGCTCGCTGGGGCAGATCACCGACGCCTTGTTCGCGGTGGGCGGACAGTACCGGCGCAACATGTGATCGGTGGCCTGCCCGGCCGCGCGGGCCCGGTCGTGCAGCGACAGTAGTTCAGCCGGCTATCGCACCCGCACGGCGGCGCACCGCGGCGCCGATCACCAGCAGACCGGCGAGCAGCATGGCGTATTCGGCCGGCTCGGGGATCGGTGCGGTAGCGGTCTGCACCGCCAGTGCACCCAGCAATTCATGGGCCCGGGCCGACGGATGCAGTTCGTCGGAGAACGCCGCCGTGTTGCAGCCCGAGGCGGTTGCGTCGAAGAAGAAATACTGGTTCGACAAGAAGCCGGGGCTCAGGCAGGCCGATGTGACATTGGTGATGCCGAAGGCGGCACCACCCTGGTTGGCCGCGTCATCGAAGACCTCGTTGAACAAGCCGTAGAAGTCCATGGTCCGGATATCGAGGTCCACGCCATGGTCCTGGTTGAAGCCGGCCTCGAAGCTGCCGACCAGACTCGACAATGCGCTGTTGAAACTGACCGTGACGTCGGACGAGGCGGCGACACGGTTCAGTGTCGTGGCTTCGGGGGTCAGGCCCAGGTCGGGCAGGTTGGAGAGCAGGAAATGGCGCGCACCGGCATTGGCCAGCAAGCCGAGCGCGCCGGCGACGTTCTGTGCGATTTGCGTCGCCTCGGCGGCGCGTGCCTGCACGCTGGCTGCATCCAGCGCGGAGTTGGCACTGCGGATGTCGCGCAGGTCGTTGGCGCCGGCCATGATCACGTACAAGGCGTTCGGGTCTGCGGCCCGGGTGAGCTGAGGATTGCCCGTCAGGATCGAGGTCGAGTTGTCCCACGCGACCAGTTGCCCGGCCAACCCGGTCGTCGGGCCGGCCGAGCCGCCCAGTCCGGTACGGGCTCCGCCGTACGAATAGTTCTTGCCACCCAGCGGGCCGATCGGTATCACGTTCGTGCCGTCGTAGAACCGGTTGCTCGGGGAGGCGCTGGACGCAAAACCCAGACCACTGGCCAGGTATTCGGTCCAGGCCGGCCCGTTGGAGAACCGGCCTTGCGCACCCGGATAACTCGGAAACGGCGCCGGTCCGTACAGGGAGGTCAACGACAACACGTTGCCGGTGTCCGACAGGCTGTCGCCGAAGATCACGAGGTCGCTGTAGGTGGTGGCTGGCAACGCGACGGCGGCATGGGTGTTTGCGGCAAACAGTCCCATGCCGACGATCGATGCCAGCAGGCCTTGGCGAATGGTGTTGATCATGGGCGGGTCTCCTGTGGGTGTGTGGATCGATCCAGGGGGAGCGAATCATTGCCGTTATCGCCAGATCATGGATCTGCGGCGCGATTCGATGCGATATCGCCAACGTGCGCCCATTGCGGCGCCGGTGGTCGCCGCGAGTATCACGGCTGTGTCCATCTTGCAGGCATGCTCGCCCGCAGTCTGTGCGGGATTACCCTGATGGGTTATTCGGCTCCGTTGCCATCCATGGGCGTGACACGCACTTGCTCGACCAGCCGCGCAACGTCGTCAGCCCGGCACAGCGTCGTGCCCGCATGCAGCAGCGCCGCCGAACCGGCCGCGACACCATGGCGGAAGGCCGTGGGCAGATCCATGTCCTGCGCCAGGGCCCAGACCATGGCCGCCAGGAAGCTGTCGCCGGCGCCGGTCGTGCTCTTGACGTCCACCTGCAAGGCGTCGGCGCGCCAGGCGCCCTCGGCACTGAACAGCATCGCGCCGCGTTCGCCCAGGCTCAGCGCCACCCGTTCGGCGCGACCATCCCGGATCAGCGATCCGGCCGCGGCACGCCACTGCGATTCGTCGTCGGGATGTGCGCCGGTCAGGTCCGACAACTCGCGCAGGCTGGGTTTGATCAGGAACACACCGGAGGCCAGCGCGGCTTCGAGTGGCGCGCCGGAACTGTCGAGCACCACTCGGCTGCCGCGCGCGCGCGCCAAACGGGCCAGTTGCGCATAACTGTCTGTGGCCAGGCCAGGGGGCAGGCTGCCGCTGAGCACCACGTAGCGCGGAGCCGGCTCGATGGTCACCAGGAAGTCCACGCAGGCCTGCCACTCCGCATCGCTGAGGTCGGGCCCGGGCAAGACGAACCGGTATTCGCGTCCGCTGCTGTTCTCGAGCACCGAAAAACTCTCGCGCGTCTCGTCGGCGATCGTCAGCCGGTGGCTGGGCACCCGCTCGGCATCGACGAGTTTCTGCAACCGGTCCCCGACCACGCCACCGGCGAGATACAAGGCCAGGCAGTCGCCGCCCAGGCGCTGCACGACCCGCGCCACGTTGATGCCCCCGCCGCCCGGAAACCGTTCGGCATGGCTGCAGCGCAGTTTGTGGCTGGGCAACAATTGCTCACAGGACGTGGCCACGTCGAGTGCGGGGTTGAGCGTGATCGTCAGGATGTCGGTCATGCCCTCACTGTAGACCACGATTGCGGCCGCGCGGCGAGAATGCCGGCAGCGATGGCGTGGGTCTGCGCGGTGCCGGCGTGGCGCCGCCCCGCTGCCGGACCCGCGAGAAAGGACGACACGACATGGCGGATTTCCTGTTGGTGCATGGCGCATGGCATGGCGCCTGGTGCTGGCGCGACGTGACCACGGCGCTGGTGCGTGCCGGCCACCGCGCCCACGCGGTCACGCTGACCGGCCTGGGCGAGCGCGCGCATCTGCTGCATGCCGGCATCGACCTGCAGACCCATGTGCAGGACGTGATCGCGGCCATCGAGGCCGAGGAAATGCAGCAGGTCGTGCTGGTCGGTCACAGTTATGCCGGCATGCTGGTCACGGCGGTGACCGACCGCATGCCGGGGCGTATCGGCCACCTGGTCTATCTGGACGCGGTGGTGCCCAAGCCGGGCGAGTCCTGGAGCAGCACGCATGCGGCGGCCACGCGCAAGGCGCGATTGGAGGCGGCGCAAGCCTCTGCGTTGTTTGCGTTCCCGCCACCCGACCCGGACGTGTTCGGCCTCGACGGAGCCAGTCATGCCTGGGTGCGACGGCGCCAGACACCCCATCCCGGCCATACCTACGAAATGCCGTTGGACTTCGACGTGCAACGCGTGGCCACCGTGCCGCGTACCTTCATCGACTGCACCACGCCGGCGCTGGCCACGATCGATGCGATTCGCACCCGGGTCCGCACGCCCACGTTCTGGGACGGGGCCTGGTCCTCGGGTGGCGGCGCGCGCCTCGTCGTGATGCCCACCGGCCACGACCCGATGATCAGTGAACCGCAGGCCTTGACGCAGCACCTGCTGGCCTGCTCAGCCGCGCCGGGGCATTGATGCGCCGCTGGCGCTCGGGGTGTACGCGCGCGGCCGGTTGTCCCGCCTGCGACGGTGCGTCCAGGGCGCCGATGAACTTCGGTTACGCTAGGCACCCGGACGTTTGCGGCCAACGATACGCGAAGCGCAGGCGGTCGGCATCGATGCAGGGACGTCCCCGGTGCCTCACCCCCTGGCGCCGGCCTGCCGTACACGATTGACAGGAGACATGCATGAACGATTTATTTTCCCTGCACGGTCGCACCGCCCTGGTGACGGGTGGCTCGCGTGGCATCGGCCGCATGATCGCCGAAGGATTCCTGGCCCAGGGGGCACGCGTCTACATCTCCTCGCGCAAGGCCGATGCCTGCGACAAGGCGGCCGCCGAGATGTGCAAGATCGGCCCCTGCGTCTCGCTGCCCGCCGACGTGTCCAGCGTCGAGGCCGCCACGGCCATGGCGGCGGCCTTTGCCGAACGCGAGGACCGGCTCGACATCCTGGTCAACAACGCCGGCGCTGCCTGGGGTGCCGAGTTCGACACCTTCCCCGAGAGCGGTTGGGACAAGGTCGTCAACCTGAACCTCAAGGCCCCGTTCTTCCTGACGCAGGCACTGGCCACGCAGTTGCGCACCGCGGCCAAGGTGCGTCCGGCCAAGGTCATCAACATCGCGTCCATCGACGGGGTGTCGGTCAACCCGCTGGAAACCTACTCCTATGCCGCCAGCAAGGCCGGGCTGATCCACCTGACGCGGCGCATGGCGCTGCGCCTGATCCAGGACAACATCGTCGTGACCGCGATCGCGCCGGGCGCGTTCGCCTCCGACATGAACAAGGATGCACGCGACCATGCCGATGCGGTATCGGCCCATGTTCCGGCCGGCCGCATCGGCAGCGCCGAAGACATGGCGGGCGCCGCGATCTACCTGGCATCGCGTGCGGGCGACTACGTAGTTGGATCGACGCTGGTGGTCGACGGTGGCGTGACACACGCGCGCGGCTGAGGCGCGCTCGGGCGACACGCCCGCCCGTGTCTCGCCGATGACCGTGGGTGGTGGCCGCGTGCCGGACGCGGATCCGCATGGCACTGCAGGCAGCCGGGTCTCTCGCGCTTTGCGTCGATCCGGCGTATCGTCGGCTTGCCCGGTGGGGCTTGGTATCGCGGAGACCTTGACATGGCGGCGCTGCTCGACGAGATCGCATGGGAAGGCGAACCCCTGGTGCCGGCCAGGGCCGACCCCGCATGGGAGGCGGAGATCAGGCGCCGTGGCGGTCAGGTCTCCGAGGTCGACCGGCGCATCGGTTGCAGTCCCTGGTTGCGTGAGGCATTGCTGAGCCTGACGGTGTATCGGCCTGTTGCGATGCCGCTGCGCCTGTTCCATATCGGCGCCATGGTCACGGCGCAGGAGAACGCCTGCCGGTATTGCTACGGCGCCAACCGGGCCTACATGAAGATTCTCGGTTACCCCGAAGACTTCATCCACCGCATCGAACGTGACCTGCACATGGCCGAACTCGACGCGAAGGAGCAGGCCTTCATCGCGTTCTGCCGCAGCCTGGCCCGGTCGCGGCCGCGGCCCGCGCGCTCGACCGTCGATCGTCTGGTGGCGCTGGGCTTTTCGCGGCCAGCCGTGTGCGAGATGGCGTTCGCGATCGCGCTCGGTTGCGGCTACAACCGTGTCAGCACGTTTCTCGCCTGTCCGCCCGAGCGCAGCTTCGAGCGACTGGCCAATGGTCCGATCGGACGCATCATCGGCCTGGCCGCACCGCTGCTGCAGCGGCTCAAGCGGCCGGGCGCGGCGCCCGCGGCAGACGCGCCCCTGGACGTGGCCACGCTCGAGCAAAGCCGATTCTCCGGCGTGCTGGTGCCTCTGGCGGGGTTGCCCGCGGCCCGGATCATGCGCGACGCGCTCGACGGAGTTTTTGCGTCCACCGTGCTGGCCCCGGCCGCCAAGGCGCTGATGTTCGCCGTCGTGGCGCGCACGCTGGAATGCGGGTTGTGCGAAACCCAGGCGCGCAGCCTGCTGGCTGGCAGCAAGCTGTCCGGTGCCGACGCCGATGCCGCGCTGGACAACCTGCATTCGGACCTGCTGCCCCGGGGCGAGGTGGTGCTGTTGTCCTGGTCCCGCTCGACCGTGCATTACGACACCGCCGCGATCCAGCGCGAGACCCGGGAACTGCGCGCGTCACTCGGAGAAGAGCAACTGGTCGAGGCGATCGGCGTCGCGGCATTGGCCAATGCCACGGTGCGGCTGGCCATGTTGCACGCATGACGCCCTGGTTCTGGGGCATTCTGGCGGCGTTGTCGGCCGGCGGCTTTGCGCTTGCGTGGTGGTGGTGCCGGCGCCAGGTGGCGCAACTCGAACGGCTGCTGGCCAGCGGCGATGAACGGCTCGAGCGCCTGCAACGCGCCTTCGAGCGGTTCGCGCCGCCCGACGTGGTCGAACGCCTGACCGACGGCCCGGGTGACATCGCGCCACAGCGCCGGCACGTGACGATGCTGTTTGCCGATTTGCGCGGTTTCACGTCCTTGTGCGACCGGCTCGATCCGGCCTTGACCGTGACCGTGCTGAACGACTATTTCCAGGCCATGAACCAGGCCGTGGTGCGCCATCATGGCCACATCAACGAACTGGTCGGCGACGGGCTGCTGGCGTTGTTCGGTGCGCTGGAACCCAACCGTTGGCAGTGCCGCGACGCGGCGCTGGCGGCGCTGGACATGCGCGCGGCACTCGCACATTACAACGACGCGCTGCGCGCCAGGGGCTTGCCCGAGCTGCGTTTCGGGATCGGTATCCACAGCGGCGAGGTCGTGGCCGGCGTGATCGGCACCGGGGGGTTGTCCAAGTTCAGTGTCACCGGCGATCCGATCAACGTCGCCTCGCGGGTCGAGGGCCTGACCCGCGCGTTCGACGTCGACCTGCTGGTCACCGAGGCGGTGCGCGAGAGCCTGGACGCGCAATTCGTGTTGCGCGCCATGCCACCTGCCCGTGTCAAGGGCAAGGCCGAACCGATCCGGACCTGGTGGGTCGAAGGTCTGGCGGTCGACCAGGCGGCCGCACCGGTCAATCGAGCATCCGCACCTTGACGCTCTTGCCCTTGACCTTGCCGGCGTTGAGCCGGCGCATCGCCTCCTTGGCGATGTCGCGTTGCATCGCGATGAAGGTCGTGAACTCGGTCACCGTGATCTTGCCGACCTGCTCGCGGCTGTAGCCGCCGTCCGCTCCGGTCAGCGCGCCCAGCACGTCGCCGGGGCGGATCTTTTCCTTGCGCCCACCCAGCAGTTGCAGCGTCACCATGGGTGGCAGCAAAGGCCCCTGGCCGGTGGGGACGAGTTCGTCGGCCGGGTGCCAGGTCGATTCCTGTTTCTGGTATTGCTCGATCTTGCCGACCGAGCCCATCTCGTCCATGCTGGCCAGGCTCAGCGCCAGGCCGGTCGCACCGGCGCGGCCGGTACGGCCGATGCGGTGCACATGCACTTCGGGGTCGGGCGTGATGCTCACGTTGATCACTGCCTCGAGCTGGTCGATGTCCAGCCCGCGCGAGGCCACGTCGGTGGCCACCAGCACCGAACAGCTGCGGTTGGCGAACTGGGCCAGCACCTGGTCGCGCTCGCGTTGCTCGAGTTCGCCGTACAGCGCCAGCGCGCTGAAGCCGTGCTGCTGCAGGTAGTCGACCAGCTCGCGGCACTGCTGTTTGGTATTGCAGAACGCCAGCGTGCTGACCGGGCGGAAATGGTTCAGCAGCAAGGCCACCGTCGGGTAGCGGCTGGCGCGGGTCACTTCGTAGAACCGTTGTTCGATCGCCGGCACCGCTTGCGCGCTCCTGACCTCGATGCGTTGCGGCTCGCGCATGAACTGCCGGGCCAGTTTTTCGATGCCTTCCGGGTACGTGGCCGAGAACAGCAGTGTCTGGCGCGCGGCCGGGCACTGGCGCGCGACGGTGGCGATGTCGTCGAAGAACCCCATGTCCAGCATGCGGTCGGCCTCGTCGAGCACCAGCGTGTTCAAGGCCTCGAGCGTCAGGTACTGGCGCTCGAGATGGTCCATCACCCGGCCCGGCGTCCCGACGACGATGTGCGCGCCGTGTTCCAGCGACGCGCGCTGGCCGCGCAGCGCCACGCCACCGCATAACGTGACCACCTTGATGTTTTCCTCGGCACGAGCCAGCCGGCGGATCTCGACGGTGACCTGGTCGGCCAGCTCCCGCGTTGGGCACAACACCAGCGCCTGCACCGCGAAGCGGCGCGGATTCAGGTTGGTGAGCAGGGCCAGCGCAAACGCCGCGGTCTTGCCGCTGCCGGTCTGGGCCTGCGCGATCAGGTCCTTGCCGGCCAGCGCCGGCGGCAGGCTGGCGGCCTGGATCGGCGTCATCGCCCGGTAACCCAGGCTGCGCAGGTTCTCCAGCGTCCCGGGCTTGAGCGGCAGGCCGTCGAACCCGGCCGGGCTGTCGCCCTGCGTCACACGCTCATCATCGCGACCGTCTTGGTCGCGAGATACGCCTCCAGCGCCTCGGGGCCGCCTTCGCTGCCGTAGCCGGAATCCTTGACGCCGCCGAACGGCAGCTCGGGCCAGGGCGCGGCCGGCTGGTTGATCCACAACATGCCGGTCTGCACCTGGCTCGAGAGCTGGTGTGCGGTCTTGATCGAGCTGGTGAAGGCATAAGCCGACAAGCCGAACGGCAGGCGGTTGGCCTCGGCAATGGCCTCGTCGACGTTCTTGACGCTACGCACCGCGGCCAGCGGGCCGAAGGGTTCGTCGTTGAACACCGAGCTGTCCAGCGGCGCGTCGAGCAGCAGCGTGGGAGCGAAGAAGTTGCCTTCGTTGCCGATACGTTCGCCGCCGACCGCCACCTTGGCGCCGCGCTTGATGGCGTCGGTGGTGAAGGCGTGCATGGCGTTCAGGCGGCGTGGATTGGCCAGCGGGCCCATCTGCGTGCCGTCGGCCAGGCCGTCACCGACCTTCAGGCCGGAGATGTACTTGACGAAACCGGCGACGAACTCCTCGCGCACCGCCTCTTCGACCAGGAACCGGGTCGGCGAAATGCAGACCTGGCCGGCGTTGCGGAACTTGGCACCGGCAATCATCTTGATCGCGTGCGCGATGTTGGCGTCGGCCGCGACGATCACCGGCGCGTGGCCGCCGAGTTCCATCGTCGCGCGTTTCATGTGTTGCCCGGCCAGCGCGGCCAGCTGCTTGCCCACCGGCGTGGAGCCGGTGAAGGTGATCTTGCGGATCACCGGGTGGGGGATCAGGTAGCCGCTGATCTCGGCCGGGTCGCCATACACCAGCGAGACCACGCCCGGCGGCATGCCGGCGTCGACAAAGGCGCGGATCAGTTCGGCCGGCGAGGCGGGCGTCTCTTCGGCCGCTTTGACGATGATGGAGCAGCCGGTGGACAGCGCCGCGCCCATCTTGCGCACGACCTGGTTGATCGGGAAGTTCCACGGCGTGAACGCGGCGACCGGGCCGACCGGCTCCTTGAGCACCATCTGCTGCACGTTCATCGCACGCGGCGACACCAGGCGGCCGTAGACGCGTTTGCCTTCTTCGGCGAAGAATTCGATGACGTCGCTGGCCGATGCCACCTCGACCTTGGCTTCGGCCAGCGGCTTGCCCTGCTCCATCGTCATCAGGCGGGCGATGTCGCCGGCACGTTCGCGCAGCAGCTGGGCCGCGGCGCGCATGATCTTGCCGCGTTCGATGGCCGGCGTATTGCGCCAGATCTCGAAACCCTTGGCCGCCGATGCCAGGGCATCGTCCAGGTCGGCGATGGTGGCCTTGGCCACGGTACCGATTTCCTTGCCGTCCGCCGGGTTGTGGACTTTCAGGGTGGCACCGCCGCGGGCCGGGCGCCATTCGTTGTTGATCAGCAGTTGGACGTGGGGATAGGTCATGGTCTCGTTCCTTGTTGTGCGTGTGAGAGAAGGGGGCGGGTCGACGCGGGGTCGGGCCGTTTCCTCACGGTTGACGGCCTGCCAGCGGACAGCGGGAGGTATTGTCGCGCAAACCGCAAGTCCCGCTTGCGGGTGGTGGTGTACGCCGGCGAGAGCCGTGGCTCGTTACCATGGTGTCCCCGTGCAGACCGATGAACAACCCATGACCGTTTCCCTGGCGTCCGACTTCACCACCATTGCCGAGCGGGTCCGGTACCATGCGACGCGGGCACCGCATCATCCGGCCCTGGTGCAAGGCGAACGGCGCCTCGACTACGCCGGTCTCGATACGCAGATGGATCGGATCGCCGCGGCGCTGCAACGCGACGGCCGGGGCCCGGGGGACACCATCGCCATCTGTGCCGGCATGTCGATCGAGCATGTCTGCGTCTTCCTCGGCGCGCTGCGGGCCGGCCTGGCGGTGGCACCGCTGGCTCCCGGCGCTGGCGCACCCAGCCTGGCGCGCATGGTGGACGACGCGCAGGCATGTTGCGTATTCGTCGATGCCGTCGGTTCCCAGGCCATGGGCCCGGCGTTAGCAACGGCGCCGCCGCGGATCGCGATCGACGGCGGTGACGAAGCCCGACCGTTCGATGGCTGGATCGGGGACGCGGACGAGCCGCCTCGCGCGGTCGAGATCCGGCCCGAGTGGCCGTTCAACATCATCTATTCTTCGGGCACGACCGGCGAGCCCAAGGGCATCGTGCAGTCGCACGGCATGCGCTGGACCCATGTGTGTCGCGGCGCCACCTATGGCTACGGGCCGGACACGGTGACCATCCTGTCCACGCCGCTGTATTCCAATACCACGCTGGTGGTGTTCTTTCCCACCATCGCCTGCGGCGGTGCCGTGGTGCTGATGCCGAAGTTCGACGCGCGGGCCTACCTGGAACTGGCCCAGCGCCATCGTGCCACCCACACCATGCTGGTGCCAGTGCAATACCAGCGGCTGATGGCGCTGCCGGAGTTCGGCGGATTCGACCTGTCGAGTTTCCACATGAAGTTCTCCACCAGCGCACCGTTCGGCGCCGCGCTCAAGGCCGACGTGCTCGAGCGCTGGCCCGGTGGCCTGGTCGAGTTCTACGGCATGACCGAAGGTGGCGGCACCTGCATCCTGGAGGCGCACAAGCATCCGCACAAGTTGCATACCGTCGGGCCGCCGGCGCAGGGCCACGACATCCGGCTGATCGATGACCACGGCGTCGAGGTCGCGCCGGGTGACGCCGGCGAGGTGGTCGGTCATTCCGGCGGCATGATGACCGGTTACCACCGCCAGCCGGAGAAGACCCGCGAGGCCGAGTGGTTTGACCCGACCGGCAAGCGTTTCATCCGCACCGGCGACATCGGCCGCTTCGATGCGGACGGATTCCTGATCCTGTTCGACCGCAAGAAGGACATGGTGATCTCGGGCGGCTTCAACGTCTACCCGAGCGACCTCGAGGCGGTGCTGCACAAGCACCCCGCCGTGGCCGATGTCGCGGTCGTCGGCGTGCCGTCCGATCGCTGGGGAGAGACGCCGGTGGCCTTCGTCGTGTTGCGCGCCGACGCGCCGGCGGTGCCGGCCGCTGTCCTGCTGCAATGGACGAATGTGCAGCTGGGCAAGACGCAGCGCCTGGGTGACCTGCAGTTATGCTCCGAGCTGCCGCGCAGCGCCATCGGCAAGGTCCTCAAGCGCGAATTGCGCGCCGCCTATGGCCGCGCACCATCCAACAACGAGATGCCATCCGCATGATCACGATCTCCAGCCAGTTCGACGCCGGTGCCATCGAGGTGCTGCGCGCCGACGACCCGGACAACATCGAACTGCGTATCCGCAACGACAACGCAGCCGACATCGCCCAGTGGTTCCACTTCCGCTTGCAGGGCGCTGCGGGTGTGCCGGTGACGCTGCGTTTCGTCAACGCCGGCCAATGCGCGTATGCCAAGGGCTGGGAGAACTACCGCGTGGTTGCCAGCCATGACCGGCAGCACTGGCAGCGGATCGACACCGCGTACGACGGCACCGTGATGACGGCGCGGCTCGTGCCCGACGGCAATAGCGTGTACCTGGCCTATTTCGAGCCTTATTCGTGGGAGCGTCACCTCGACCTGGTCGCGTCGGCATGCACATCCGAACATGTGCAGCTCGAACGCCTGGGTGCCAGCCTGGACGGGCGCGACATGGATCTGTTGCGCATCACCGATGCCGGCAGTCCGGTGCCCGAGGCCGACCGGCGCAGGGTCTGGCTGATTGCGCGCCAGCATCCGGGCGAGACCATGGCCGAATGGTTTGTCGAGGGTTTCCTGGAGCGGTTGCTCGACGCCGACGACCCGGTGGCCCGGGTGCTGCTGCAGCGCTGCATTTTTCACGTCGTGCCCAACATGAATCCGGACGGCAGCGTGCGCGGCAACCTGCGTACCAACGCGGTCGGCGCCAACCTGAACCGGGAATGGCTGGAGCCGAGCATGGCGCGTTCGCCCGAGGTGCTGCTGGTGCGCCGCAAGATGGAGCAGACCGGCGTCGACCTGTTCCTGGACGCGCACGGCGACGAAAGCCTGCCTTTCAACTTCGTGGCCGGCAGCGAAGGCATTGTCGGTTTCACGCCGCGCCTGCAGCAGCTGCAGGACAGCTTCAAGGCGAGCTGGATCGCCAGCTGCCCGGATTTCCAGGATCGCGTCAACTACGGCACGGCGCGCGCCACGCAGGCCAATCCGACCGTGGCCACGAACTGGGTCGCGCAACGGTTCGATTGCCTGTCGTTCACGATCGAGATGCCGTTCAAGGACAACGACGACCTGCCCGATGCGGCGACGGGCTGGAGCGGCGAGCGCTCGCGAAGGTTCGGCGCGGGGGTGTTGCAGCCGGTGCTGGCAGTGGTGGGGCGGCTGCGCTGATCCGCCTCCAACGCGGCACGCCGGGCATGCAGGTCGCGGCGGCCGGCGCCGCGCCTCGCATCAGGCGTAATACGCCGCCACGAAGTCCTCGAAGCGCTCGTTGTCCTGGCTTTCGATCTGTTGCTGCACCTGCAGCGACTCGCGGGCCGCAAGCTCGAACCGGGCCTGGGTTTCGGCGTCCAGCGGATGGGCCAGCAGTGCCTGCTTGTGGTGCCCGGACGCGAACATCGTGTACTTGAAGAAGCCGCCATGCGCGCGCGACGCCTCGAGCACCTGGGCCGACGGTGTCTGGTCCGGGTTGTCGATGCGCTGTCGCAGCAGGTGCATGGCGCTGGTGTGGCGGGTTCCGCCGTAGGCGGTGTCCAGCATCTCGGCGAAAGGCGCCATGTCGTCGAACAGTTCATGCGCCAGCGGACGCATTGGCTGCTCGTGATTGTGCATCAGCAGGTACAGGTCGCTCTGTCGGCCGCGGTTGACGATGCGGCGCTTGTTCTCGTCGTTTTCGCCCTGCTCGCGTGCGCTGATCGGCGGGCTGTCGCGGAACAGGCACATCAGGAGCAACACATCGACGAAACTGGCCTGCTCGGGGGTGATGCCGATGTCGACCATCGGGTTGAGGTCGAACAGCCGCATCTCGATGTATTCGACACCACGCTCGCGCAGGCCCTTGGCCGGGCGGTCGGGCGAGACCCGTTTCGGACGCATCGGCGCGTAGAACTCGTTCTCGATCTGCAGCAGATTGGCACTGAGCTGTTTCCAGTGCGCGCCATCGCGCACGCCGAGCCGCTCGTAATACGGGTCGGGCGTGCGGATCGCCGTCTCCAGCGCCGCCGTGTATTCGGCCAGCGAGTTGAAGTTGACGTTGAGATTGGACTGCGCGCTGTTCTGGTAGCCCAGGTCGCTCATGCGCAGGCTGGTCGCGTACTGTCCATACAGGCTGCCGGGAACCAGCTGCAGCAGGTCGGACTTGCGGCCCTGCAGGAAGGATTCGCAGATTGCCGGCGAGGCACCGAACAGGTAGGGCACCAGCCAGCCGTAGCGCAGGAAGTTGCGGATCAGGCCGAAATAGCGGGTGCTGATGAAGTCCTGGCGGCTGCCGTCGGCTCCGCAGCAGTCGTACAGCGCGCTCCAGAAGTCGTCGGGCAGCGACCAGTTGTAGTGCACGCCGGCGATGGCCTGCATGTGCCGGCCGTAACGCAGGCCAAGGCCTTCGCGATAGACGCGTTTCATCTTCGCCCGGTTGGAGCTGCCGTAGTCGGCCAGCGGAATGGTGTCGTCGCCGCCGATCACGCAGGGCATGGAGCTGGCCCACATCGTCTCCTCGCCCAGTGCCGGTGTCACGAAGCGGTGGATGTCGCGCAGAAAGCGCAGCGGCTCGTCGAGGTCGGTGCTCGGCGGCGTGATGAACTCGAGCAAGGCTTCCGAGTAGTCGGTCGTGATCCACGGATGGGTCAGCTTGGAGCCGAGTGCGAGCGGATGCGGCGTCTGCGCCAGCGAGCCCTGGGCGTCGACGCGCAGGCATTCCTTTTCGAAACCACGCCGGATGCCGCGCAGCACCTGGGCCTGGACCCGCTGGGAGAACTGTCCGACGGCGTCGCAACAGGTGAACTTCAACATAAGGCAGTCTTCTTGTCGATCATCAAGGGGCTGGCAGTATGGCAGTTTTCCGGGGCCCGCCATGGCCGGGCGGCGTGTGCCCGGCTCCGGGGCGGGATTTTCCCTGCGGTGCGCACGCGATCGGCCCCGCCGTGCTCACAGGGTCGGTACCCGGTCGAACCACGGTGCGGCCTGCTCGATCTGCGCGGCCAGCGCCAGCAGCTGCGCATCGGCGCCGAAACGCCCGACCAGCTGCACGCCGACCGGCAGGCCGTCGGCGCTCCAGTGCAGCGGCAGGCTGGCGGCGGGTTGTCCGGTCGCGTTGAACGGTGTCGTGAACGGGGCCAGGCCGAAACTGGCGCGGATGAAGGCGTCGAGGTCGTCGGTGTCGGTGCTCAGCGTGCCCAGGCGCGGCGGCGGAGCCGCCATGGTGGGTGTCAGCAGCATGTCGACCTGCTCGAAGAACTGGCCGATACGCCTGACCTCGCGGTTGATCCGCGGGAATTGCGCGACGTATTGGGTACCGGAAACGCCGCGTCCGCGCGCGACCGCGGCATGGGTGACCCGTTCGAGGTCGTCGGCCCGCGCCGGCCGGCCCAGTTGCTGCTCGCGCGCGTCGACGCTGGCGGCCAGGCCGGTCATCATGATCGTCATCACGGCCTGGAACAGGGCGTCGTAGTCGAAGGCGGGTGTCGCGGCCTCGACATGGTGGCCCAGGCCGGCGAGCAACTGCGCCGCCGCCTCGACCGCGGCGCGGCATTCGGCATGCACCGGCTTGCCGCTGAAGTCCTGCAGTGTGTATGCGATGCGCAACGGGCCGGGCGCACGTGTGATGCAGTCCAGGAACCGTTCGGCCGGGCGTTGCGTGACGTACGGTGCGCCCACGTCGGGCCCGGCCGTGGCGTCCAGGATCGCCGCGCAGTCGCGCACGCTGCGGGTCACCGCGTGTTCGTGGCTGATACCGTGGGCCGCGTCGCCGCGGTGGGGGCCGTACGGCAACAAGGCGCGGGTGGGCTTGAGGCCGAGCAGGCCGTTGCACGAGGCCGGGATGCGGATCGAGCCGCCGCTGTCGGTGGCATGGGTGGCCGGCAGGATGCCGCTGGCCACGGCCGCGCCGGCGCCGCCGCTGGAGCCACCCGCGCCATGCGCCAGGTTCCACGGGTTGCGCGTCGGGCCATGCAGCGTCGGCTCGGTGGTCACGTTCATGCCGAACTCGGGCGAGTTGGTGCGGCCGATGATGACGAAGCCGGCGCGGCGCAGCCGGGCCACGGTTTCGGCGTCGAAGTCGAATACCTGGCCGGCGAACAGCCGGCTGCCGTGGGTCAGCGGCATGTCCCGCACCGGCGCGTGCAGATCCTTGATGCAATACGGCACGCCGGCGAACGGGCCGTCGGCACCGATGACGGGAGCGTCCGGCGCCAGTGCCGGCTGGTGCAGGTACGGCACGGCGTTGATGGTCGGGTTCACGGCCTGCAGGCGTGCCAGGGCCGCCTGCATCACGTCGGCGCGCGAGACTTCGCGCTTGCGGATCAGCTCGGCCAGGCCGAGGGCATCGAAGGAGCGGTATTCGTCGAAGGTCATGAGATGTCCCGGGTGCATGCAGTGGCCGCGGGCCGTGGTCAGTTCATCGGGGGCAAAGGTACCTGGCCGAGCGCGACCGCGGTCACGCCATTTTGCGGCGAGCCGTCGATCAGCTTGTCGGAGTAGGTCAGGTAGACCAGCACGTTGCGCTTGCGATCGAGCATGCGCACCACGCGCAACTTCTTGAACAGCACCGAGATGCGTTCGTTGAACATTTCTTCCTGCGCGTCCATGGCCTTGCCGGTGAACGAGATCGGGCCGACCTGGCGACAGGCGATCGAGGCCTCGGCCTTGTCCTCGGCCAGGCCGATCGCGCCCATGACGCCGCCGGTGCGTGCACGCGAGACATAACAGGTGACGCCGTTGACCTTGGGGTCGTCGTAGGCCTCGACGACGACCTTGTGGTTGGCGCCGATCAGGATGAACGCGGTGGAGACTTCGCCGACTTTTTCGGCCTGGGCCATGCCGGCGAACAACAGGCCGGCGAGCAGGGACAGGAGGGTTCGCATGGGGCACCTTTCATGGCGGGACGGGTTCGTCGCGGTATGCCCTGATTGTTGTCCAAGTGTGAACAATGACCGATGTGCGTAGGAAAAAAGCGGACGGGCGGGGTCCGAATCAGCGGAGCTGTCGCCGGATTGCCCCACAATCGGCCTCATGTCCTTAGTCAAGACGCCGATACGTTCGCAATGGGGCCCATCCCGGGAGCCTGTTTCCGGGACCACCGTGACGACCCTTGCTTCGCCCGCCGATCACGGCCATGCGTTCGATTTCCGCTCCAGCCAGTTCGGCGCCGATGCGCAGACCCTGGCACGTGCCACCGGCGTCTGCCTCGACACCTGCCGCGAGCAGTTGTTCATTGCCGAGGGCGACATGGCGCTGGCCTTCGAATGGCTGACCGCAGGTTACGCGGCCGATCCGACCGCACCCACCCTGCACTGAGCCCCGGCAACGGCGGCGAGCCCTTCCCCGGTCCGGCGGCTCATGCCGGATGCACGACCACCAGCCAGCCGCTGGCCGGTGTCGTGCCCAGGTTGCGGATCCGATGCGGCCGGTCTGCTGCATAACGTGCGGTCTCGCCGGTTTCGAGTTCTTGTGCTTGATCGCCGGCCTGCACGTCGAGCGTGCCCGACACCACGGTGAGGTGTTCCTGCGTACCGTGCTCGTGCGCCTGGGACGTCAGCGTCCCGCCCGGCTGCACCGACAACTCATACCACTCGAACTGACCGGCCAGCGCGATCGGACCCAGGATGCGCAGCTCGCACAGGCCATCCGGGCTGCGGATCGCCGGCGCCGCGTGCGCGGGCACACGTTCGATCGGCGCCGGCCCGCCGGGCGCCACGCCGCCCAGCAACTCTCCCATGCCGACGTTCAGCGCGTTGGCCAGGCGCCACACCACAGCCACGGTCGGGTTGGCCTGGCCGCGTTCGATCTGGGACAACATCGACTTGGACACGCCGGCCTTGCGCGACAGGGCGTCCAGCGACAAAGACCCTGACTGGCGCAGGGCGGCGAGCGTGTCGCCGACACGGGGAGGCTCACTATCGACATTCTGTGGCTTGCGGACGGACATGATGATTCGATATACTGCGCGATCGTTCGATATATAGAACGTTGTTCGATTTCCTGTTCAGGCGGGATTGTGCCTGACAAACCGGATTCCAAGGTGACACCATGAGCAAGCAGCAGGACTTTTATTCCCACCTGGCGCAGGAACTGCAAGGCATCCGCGACGCCGGCCTTTACAAGGGCGAACGCATCATCGCCACGCCGCAAGGCGCGCACATCCGCACCGTGGCACCCGATGGCACGACGCGCGAGGTGCTCAACCTGTGCGCCAACAACTACCTCGGCCTGTCGTCGCATCCCGACGTGGTGGCGGCGGCACACGAGGCGCTGCGCACCCATGGCTACGGCCTGAGTTCGGTGCGTTTCATCTGCGGCACGCAGGACCTGCACAAGACGCTGGAGGCGCGGCTGTCGCGTTTCCTGGGTACCGAGGACACCATCCTCTACGCGGCCGCCTTCGACGCCAACGGCGGCCTGTTCGAGCCGCTGCTGGGCGAGCAGGATGCGGTGATCAGCGACGAACTCAATCATGCATCCATCATCGACGGCATCCGGCTGTGCAAGGCGAAGCGCTACCGCTACAAGCACAACGACATGGCCGACCTCGAGCGTTGCCTGCAACAGGCGGCTTCTGATGGCGCGCGTTTCACGCTGGTGTTCACCGACGGCGTGTTCTCGATGGACGGCACCATCGCGCGGCTCGATGCCATGCGGACCCTGTGCGATAGCTACGGCGCCTTGCTCGGCATCGACGAATGCCATGCCAGCGGCTTCGTCGGCGCCACCGGGCGCGGCACGCATGAATACCGCGGCGTGTTCGGCAAGGTCGACATCATCACCGGCACCTTGGGCAAGGCCTTGGGGGGCGCCTCCGGCGGCTTCACCAGCGCCCGGCGCGAGGTGGTCGAACTGCTGCGCCAGCGATCGCGGCCCTACCTGTTCTCCAACACCGTGGCGCCGAGCATCGTCGGTGCGTCGATCGCGGTGCTCGACCTGCTCGAAGGCTCGACCGCCTTGCGCGACAAGCTGGCCGACAACACCGCATGGTTCCGCGGCGCGATCCGCGCCGCCGGCTTCGACATCAAGGACGGCGAACACCCGATCGTGCCGATCATGGTGCACGACGCTTTGGCGGCGCAAAAACTCGCGGCGCGACTGCTCGAGCTCGGCATCTACGTCGTGGGTTTCTTCTTCCCCGTCGTGCCCAAGGGCCAGGCGCGGATCCGGGTGCAGATCAGCGCGGTGCACGAACGCGCCGACCTGGAGCAGGCGGTGGCCGCGTTCACGCAGGCCGGACGCGAACTCGGCCTGTTGAAGGCCGAAGGCGGGCGCGCATGACGACGCCGCGTATCCTCATCATCGGCGCCAACGGCCAGATCGGCACCGAACTGACCCAAACCCTGGTCGAGCGCCACGGCCGCGACGCGGTCGTGACCAGCGACCTGGCGCCCGAGGGTCGCGTGATCGGCGTGCAGCACGAGGTGCTCGACGCCACCGAGGCCAGCGCTTTGACCGCCATCGTCGAGCGCCACCAGATCACGCAGGTCTACCTGTTGGCGGCTGCTCTGTCTGCGCGCGGCGAGCAACACCCCAAATGGGCCTGGGACCTGAACATGAAGAGCCTGCTGAACGTGCTCGAACTGGCCCGCACGCACAAGCTGCAGCGTGTGTTCTGGCCAAGCTCGATCGCCGCATTCGGGCCGTCGACGCCGCGCGAACACACGCCGCAGAAGACGGTGATGGACCCGACCACGGTGTACGGCATCTCCAAGCTGGCCGGCGAAGGCTGGTGTGCCTGGTACCACCGCATGCACGGCGTCGACGTGCGCAGCCTGCGGTATCCGGGCCTGATCAGCTGGAAGACCGCGCCCGGCGGCGGCACGACCGACTATGCGGTCGAGATCTTCCACGCCGCGCTCGAGCGCGGCCGCTACACCAGCTTCCTGGCCCGCGACACCGCCTTGCCGATGATGTACATGCCCGATGCGATCCGCGCGACGCTCGAGCTGATGGAGGCGCCGTGCGAGGCGGTGCGCGAACGCCAGTCGTACAACCTGGCCGGCATCAGCTTCACGCCGGAGGACATCGCCCGTTCGATCGCGCGGCAGCTGCCCGGCTTCACGCTCGACTGCGCGCCCGACTTCCGCCAGGCGATTGCCGACAGCTGGCCACGTTCGATCGACGACAGCGCGGCCCGGCGCGACTGGGGCTGGCAGGCGCGATTCGATCTGGACGCGATGGTGCGGGACATGCTGCACCACCTGCGCGCGCCGGCGACCGCCTGAGGCCGCGACCGTGGAGGGCGGGTTGCCAAGTCCCGCCGCCGGCACGGTCTTGCGGTCACGGTGGACAATCACAGCCTGCTTTCCCGCCGCGTGACCATGCGTTCCAAGCTGATCTCCCTGACCCTGTGCACAGCCCTGCTGCTGGCTGCGTGCGGCGCGACGGTGCAGAACCCGGTCACCGGCGCGCAGGAGCGCACGGTGATGGACGAGGCGCAGGAGATTGCACTCGGTCGCAAGGAGCACCAGGCCGTGCTCGCACAGATGCCGGCCTACCCGGACGCGCGCCTGCAAGCCTATGTCGACGCGCTGGGCCAGAAGCTGGCGCGCCAGTCGCACCGCAGCCACCTGCAATGGACCTTCACCGTGCTCGACAGTCCGGACATCAACGCCTTTGCGTTGCCGGGCGGTTTCGTCTACGTGACCCGCGGCATCATGGCCACCATGGAAAGCGAGGCCGACCTGGCCGGCGTCATTGGCCACGAGATCGGCCATGTGACGGCCCGCCACGGCGCGCAACGCGCGACCCGGCAGCAGACCGCCGGCATCGGCGTGCTCGCGGCGACCGTGCTCGGTGCGGTGCTCGAAAGCCAGGGCGTCAGCGGCGCCGGCCGGGTGGCCAGCGAGGTGTCGCAGGTGGCCGCGGCCGGGTACATCGCATCCTACGGCCGCGACCAGGAGTTGCAGGCCGACCAGCTCGGCGCCGAATACCTGGCGCGCAACCGCTACGACCCGGCCAACATGGTCGACGTCATCCGGCTGCTCAAGAGCCAGGAGCAGTTCGCGGCCGACCAGGCGCGCGCACAGGGCCGGCCGGCACCGTCGGGTGGCGGCTGGCTGGCCTCTCACCCCAGCAACGAGCAGCGCCTGCAGGCCATCTCGGCGCTGGCGGCGCAGATGCGGGGCCAGGGCGCCTATGCCGACGACGGCCGCAACCGCTTCCTGCAGGCCATCGCCGGCATGCGGTACGGCGAGTCGGATGCCCAGGGCCTGACCCGCGGGCGTCATTTCTACCATGCCGCCCTGGGGCTGGCGATCACGGCTCCGCCTGCATGGACGATCCAGAACCTGCCCGACCGCCTGGTGTTGCTCGATCCGGCGCGCGACGCGGCGCTGGTGCTGCGCACGGCGCCGCCGCAGGCCGGTCGCAACCATGACGACATCATCCGCAACCTGATCCAGCCCGTGCGCGGGCGCGCCGACCCGCTGCTCGTCAACGGCCTGCCGGCCACGCATTTCAGCGGCGTGCGCAACAACGCGCAGGGGCAACCGGAGCCGGTCGAGCTCACCATTGTTTCCGGGCCGGGTGAACATCGATTCCTGTTGCTGTGGAGTGCGCGTGACGCGCAGGCCCTGCAACGGGCGCGGGCCGGCCTGCAGCAGGCGCGCGACTCGTTCCGCGCCATGACCGCGGCCGATCGCGCACAGGCCCGGCCCTGGGTGATCCAGGTCGTGCCGTTTCCGCGCGGCGGATTCCCCGAACTGGCGCGCCGATCGCCGCTGGAGTCGGCCGAGGCGCAGCTGCGCCTGATCAACGGTTTTTATGGCGGCGGCGAACCGCGACCCGGACAACCGGTCAAGGTGTTCGTCGAACAACCCTGAAGGAGTTTTCTAGCATGTCGGAAGTCGATGTGGATCTGTTCGTGATTGGTGGGGGCAGCGGTGGCGTGCGGGCCGCGCGCATGGCCGCGCAGCGGGGCGCCCGCGTGATGCTGGCCGAGCAGGGCGGCACGGCTGGCCTGGGCGGCACCTGCGTCAACGTGGGATGTATTCCGAAGAAGCTGTACAGCTACGCTGCCCACTATGCCGAGGCCTTCGAGGAATCACATGGCTTCGGCTGGGAGGGGCAGGCGCCGAGCTTCAACTGGGGCACGCTCAAGGCCAACCGGGCCAAGGAGATCAGCCGCCTGAACGGCATCTATGCGAACCTGCTGACCGGCGTGGGCGTCGAGGTGGTCAACGCACGCGCGCAGGTCACGGGGCCGCAACAGGTCGAGGTCGACGGCCGCACCATCCGGGCCGCACATATCCTGGTCGCCACCGGCGGCACGCCGTTCGTGCCGGACATCCCGGGCAAGGAGCACGTGCTGGTGTCGGACGCGATCTTCGATCTGGACCCGTTTCCGAAGCGCCTGGTCGTGGTCGGCGGCGGCTACATCGCCAGCGAGTTCGCCTCGATCTTCAACGGGCTGGGCGCGCAGGTCACGCAGTTGTACCGGGGCGAGCAGATCCTGCGCGGCTTCGACGACGACGTGCGGCATTTCGTGGCCGCGGAAATGCGCAAGACCGGCGTGGACCTGCGCCTGGGCGCGGACGTGGTGTCGATCAGCCGGGGGGCGCAGGGCCTGGACATCGCGATCAAGGACAACACGGATGCGTCCTCGACGCTGCAGGCCGACGCGGTGTTGTATGCCACCGGCCGGGTACCTAACGTGCGGGGACTGGGCCTGGAGGAGGCCGGCGTCAAGCTCGGCTGGGACGGCGTGGTCGAGGTCGACGAAAACTACCGCACCTCGGTGCCGTCGATCTACGCGGTCGGCGACGTGACCGACCGCATCCAGCTCACGCCGGTGGCGCTGGCCGAGGCCATGGTCGTGGTCGACCAACTGTTCGGCCCGTCCAAGGGCAAGCCGGCGCGCAGCATGAGTTACGAGTTCATCCCCACGGCGGTGTTCACCCATCCCAACATCGGCACCGTGGGTTATTCCGAGCAGGATGCACCCAAGCACTGCGGCGCGGTGACCGTATACCGCAGCGAATTCCGCGCGCTCAAGCACACGCTCAGCGGCAGCAGCGAACGCACGCTGATGAAACTCGTGGTCGAGGACGCGACCGATCGCGTCGTCGGCCTGCACATGGTCGGCCCGGACGCGGGCGAGATCGTGCAAGGTTTTGCCGTGGCCATGAAGGCCGGCGCAACCAAGGCGATTTTCGACAGCACCATCGGCATCCATCCGACGGCGGCGGAGGAGTTTGTCACGATGCGCGAACCGGTGAAGCAGGTGGCGTCGGCCTGAGCTGCCCTCTGCCTGTCCGGCATCGGGTGTCGATCCGGCGCCAGCTTGACTGGCGCCGGATCCCAGGGCAAGCGCGCGTGGCATGTCCTGCCGGCGCGCGGAACTCGATCGCCTCGTCGCCGGCCGCGCAGGCCAGTACCCGGTGGCGGATCGAAGGGGGGGTTGTGACTTGGCTGTGTGCGACTGGCCGGGACAACACCTCCCCCAACATCTCAGCCGAACAGCCCCGAGCAGCCCCGAGCAGCCGAGCCCGGACCCGGCGGGCCGGAAACATGCCGTTTGAGACTCCTGTTCTCCGAAACCCTGGCCTGGGCAATGCGGCAATTCCGAGCTTCTCACGCTATCCGAGAGGACTGCGCGAGCCGAGACAGATCGCTGCCCCGCGTTGTGTTGTACCGGTGGAATGCAGGGGTCGTGTGCTTGACGGAACTTTTTGATGCGCGTGAATCGCCATGTGCGAGCACGGAACAGCTCTGTCTTTCGCCGTCCGTACAAACTTTTGCAGGCTGCGTCGTCGGGCGAGCTCTCGTTGCGCGACATTCCAGCGGCCAATTCTTTCTCGAGGACCTTCCTGGCCGCCCTGTCGAACTGGTGACCGACACGGCGCTTCGTCAGGCGCTTCGTCCGCTTGTCGAGCGGGAAGGCGCGCATGTCTGACGATGCTCGCGTGGTGCTTCTATGTCGATGCCATGACCGCGTTTGGCGAGAAGGTGCTGGCCTACACTTCAGGCTTGGACCAGCGGACATTCATTGTCCACGCGCTGGGCTATGACGCAACGCTGCGCAACCTGGAATTGATCGGCGAGGCGGCGACTCACGTGCCAGACCGTGTACGGCTGACCACCCGGAAGTGTCGTGGCGACTGGTCATCGCGACGCGTAATCGCCTTATCCGCGCTTACCTCGGTATCGACAACGATACCTTGTGGAGGATCGTCATCGCCGACGTTCCCACACTGCTTCCGTCACGCCGGGCCTTCCGTCGAGCTGGTTCTTGAAAAAGATCGACATGCGGCTACGAGGATGACGGGCTGCATCGCGTGGCCGCGAAAATGCGCCAAGCTGGCGTCGACCTGCGCCTGGGCGCCGACGGGGTGTCCATCAGCCGGGGCGAAGGGCCTGGACTGACCATGCCACGCGACTATTGCACCAGATTGACCCATACGATCTCCGCAGGCGCATTGCCAACGTTGCGGAAAGCGTGAGGAATCTGACTTGAAAAGCGAAAGCTGTCGCCAACCTGAAGTTGGTATTCGTTGTCGCCGACAGTCAACAAAATTCCGCCTTTCAGAACGAAACCTGCTTCCTCGCCATCGTGGGTGTACAGCGCGTCACCTGATGATCCATGCGGGCCGACGTGCATGAGGTTCATCCTCAGTGCTCCCTCATTGTTGGGGGTCAGTACGCGCTTCAATGTGCCTTCTCCCCGGAAGGGAATGAACGACCGCTCCTGATCCAGGCGTACTGGAGATTTGGCCTTCTCAGAAGGCTGGTCCACGAACAGCGACAACATGTCGGTTCCCAAGGTTTCGGCGAAAAGGGCCACCTCTTTGAGTGTTGGTGAGGACAGCCCGCGCTCGACCTGACTGACGTAACCCACCGACTTACCACAGGCCTTTGCCAGTGCCGCCAATGAGACGTTGCGACGATGTCGCAACGCTCGAATTCGCGCACCAAGTGCAATTTCGATGGGGGCAAGTTCGATCATGTTGCACATTATCATATTTCATGTTGGTGAAATTATTTTGCCACCTGCGTGAAATCACTGATACACTGTGAACCGTGCCGGGTTGGCTGGACACTGTGGACACTGGAGAGTCCCAGCCCTGAGGCTCAATGGAAAAAGGTGCCACGACAAGGTGTCCATACCCAGGAACGCCAAATATCAAGATGGTCAAGCAACCACGGGACGATTCATGCTGTACGGATCAGGCCTTGCCTGTGTGCTAATTTGAAAGTACCACCGTTAGTCAAGACTTGCAACGTAACCAGAGCCACTGTTACTTAGGCCTATTCCAGGTCGCATCACTAATTAACACGACTATGACCACTACCTACATCCAGCAGTCAAAACGATTCGTTTCCGCAGCGGCGGTTTTCTTGTGTGCGGCAACGCTGCCACTTGCTTCCATCGCGGCAGGATCGAGTACAGCCACGGACAAGGTGCGCTTCGGGTTGCCGACCTCGATGGGGGCAAATAATGCGCCTATGGCCGTTGCGGTGGGGCAGGGCTACTTTCGTGCGGAAGGCCTTGATGTTGAGATCATCTTTACGGGTGGATCCGCGCCCACTGTCCAGGCAACACTGTCCGGCCAAATCGACATCGGCAGTGCAACGGTGGAGCCAGTTTTTCAGATCCGCGAGCAAGTTGGAAAAAATGGCAAGGTTGTGCTCATCTACAACTACATTCGACGCCCGACGGGGTCGATCGCGGTGCTTGATTCAAGCAAGGTCCAGTCACTTGCGGATTTCAAAGGTGTAGTTATCGGCGACAGTTCGCTGGGTAGTGGCAATCTACTCTTGGCCAACGGCATTCTTGCAAAGGCGGGGCTTCAAGTCGATAAGGACTTTTCTCATGTTGCGGTCGGGACGGGGGCTGCCGCATTGAATGCACTGACGACCGGCCGGGTTGGTGCTCTGTCCCTCTGGGACACAGAGTATGCGGCAATGAGGGCTGTAGGAACGAAATTGAGAACCTTCAGCCATCCGGATGCTGAAAAGCTCTTCTCAACAACCTACTACGCCACCCCTGGGTATATCGAAAAAAATGGCGATATCGTTAAGCGTTTCGGCCGAGCCATGGCGAAAGCCACGTACTTCACTTCGCTGAATCCAACGGCCGCGTTGAAGATCATGTACAAGGCTTACCCGCAGACACGAACTGCAGGCCAGACCGTTGAACAAGAACTGAAAAAGGATCTTATTGCGTTGAATGCTCGGCTGGAGTTGTTGGTAGCTGGCGACCCGATGAAAAACCGGACGTGGGGTAAATATGAGCCCGATGCGATTGCCGAGTGGGATCGTTTCGCCGTTTCGGCAAAGATAATCAAGGGTCCGATGGATCTCACGGATATCTATACCAACAAGTTTGTTGAGTCCTACAACAATTTTGATCCGGCGGAGATCGAACGTGATGCAAAGAACTGGAAAGAATAACTGCGTGGTGATTCGAGTTCGTGTTCGGAAAATATCAATACTCGCATGACGGTACCTGACATCACGGGTGGCATGCCCGCCATTGACAATCATTCACACGCATCGGCCAGCCGGTTTCGTTCGATTGATCAAATCAAGAGATATTTCGCGACGGCGCACCTCGAATCAAATGTTCCTTCCGAGGTGTATGTCGAGTACATTGCTGCTCGAAATGCGGGGGATTCGGACGCGCTCGATGAACTTGAGAAGAGGTACAGGACAGAGAGCCTGATGCAGGAGGGATTGAAGTTCCGGTCGACCACTTTCTTCGAAACTTCGCTCCACAAAGGGGCGCACTTGCTTTACGGCGAAACGGCCAGTGACCAGGAGATCAGCGAAAAAGCCATTGCCTGGAGTGCGAAGGGCGCTTCCTACGCCTACGATCAGGCGACCCGTGTGGCGAACACCCCGGTGGTGGTCGCAGATGTCCCGTACATCGATCGTGCGGTATGGGATCCGCAGCGGTATCGACAGATACTCCGTGTCGACCCTTATCTTTATCCGTTCTTTTCGCGCGAAGCGGAAGGAAGAGGTACCGAATACCAACGATTTCACGGTGTATTTTCGTCTGTCTTGGAGACGGAACTCAAGGCATCGGACCTCTCGGAATGCCCCCAAGAATTTGACGTTTACCTTCAGTTTGTGGACCATTCGATCCGTCGTCGCGTAGCCAATGGCGCGGTGGGCCTGAAGATCGCGTCTGCTTACGTCCGGAAGATCAATTTCTCTGCTGCAACCTACGCTGAGGCGAAATCCGTCTATGAAGCTTTGGCTGCCGGCAAACACGTGCAGACGAAGCAGCTGGAAGATTTCATGATCTTTCGAATTGCGAACTATGCCGTGGAGGAATCGCTCCCGATCCAGATTCACGTTGGTATGGGACACCCCGAGCCGGGAATGCTGATTGCCAACAGTGCGCCGTTTGAGCTTGAAGAGTTTCTCAATACCCGATCATTGAACCGGCTGAAGGTCACGCTGCTTCACGGCGGCTATCCTTATTCGAGTCAACTGGCGGCTTTGGCCCAGACCTACGGCAACGTCTTCATTGACTTCTCCTGGATGCCGTATCTGCATCATTTCTATCTCCGGCAAAAGTTGTCGGAATGGCTTGAGATACTTCCCGCGAACAAGTTGCTGTTCGGGTCGGACACGGGATCGCCGGAATACCACGTCGCCGCAGCCTACTACGCTCGCGATACGCTCAATCGTGTCCTGAACGATGGATGCAACAGGGGAGTGTGGACGGCAAAACAGGTCGAATGGCTCGCAAGCAGAATTCTGTTCGAGAACACTGCTGATATTTATCGGTTTGAATTGCCTCGTGGAGCGGTTGAACAATGAGTGAGGCTGTAACTGTTCGCGCGCCGAAACCTGAAAGTCAAGGCGGCTTGCCATTGATTCATTTGAAGGACTTGGGCAAGGAATACGAGACTTCGAGCGGAAACGTGAATGCCCTTGAAAGGGTTGATCTGGACGTTCAACGCGGAGAGTTTTTGTCGATCGTGGGTCCAAGTGGATGTGGAAAGACGTCAATTCTTAGGATTCTCTCGGGCCTGATTTCGCATTCGAGTGGTGTGGCTCTTCTGAGTGGCGAAAAAATTGGCGCCGGTGCAGGTGACACCGGCGTTGTATTTCAGAAATCGGTTCTCTTGCCTTGGCGCACGGTTGAAGAGAATGTCTTGCTGCCAATCGAGCTCCGAGGCAAGATTACTCAGCAGAGCAAAGACGAGGCGGCACGGCTGCTTGCCCTTGTCGGCTTGGAAGATTTTGCGAAAAAGTATCCTGGTGAGCTTTCTGGTGGCATGCAACAGCGTGCGGCTATATGCCGGGCCCTGATTCACGACCCGTCAGTCCTGTTGATGGATGAACCGTTCGGTGCATTGGATGCCATGAGTCGAGACAACTTGAACGTGGAACTCAACAAAATCTGGCTGGCTACCAAGAAGACGGTGATCCTGATCACGCACAGTATTCCGGAGGCAGTGTTTCTATCGCAACGCGTGGCGGTCATGAGCGCACGCCCCGGTCGCATCCTGGAGGTGGTCGATGTGCCTTTCGCGCCAATGCGCGACCTTGAGCTCCTGGGTGACGCTGTGTTTGGCGACGTGTGCTCGCATATTCGACGTTTCTTCAAGCAGGCCGCTTGATGATGATCCTGATTGAATGGAGATGCGATGAGAGCGAATGAAGTCGGTGTCAGGTCCAACGGACGGCCTCGACGTGTACGTACGAAGTGGCAAGAGTTTGTGGCCAAGTCTTTGGCGCCCGTTGGTTTTCTGATAATTTTCCTGGCCGCATGGCACTTCATGCCGAGGTATGTCGAAATTCCCTCGTACGTCTTGCCGGAGTTGAGGGAGGTTGTGCGGGCTCTGTTCGATCCAGATGCGACCGGTCGCTACCTTAGCAATGCTGCGTACACATTGACGGAAGCCGGTGTCGGGCTTTTGATCGGTGCTACGGCCGGTCTTGTGATTGGCGTCATCTTGTCCGAGGTCGCTCTGCTATATCGCACCTTCTATCCGTACATCGTTGCAATCCAGTCGATTCCGAAAGTTGCGCTTGCACCGTTGTTCGTGATCTGGTTCGGATTCGGCATAGCGTCAAAAATCGTTGTTGTTGTGCTGTTGACGTTTTTCCCTGTTCTGGTCAACACAATAAATGGATTGAAAAGCGTCGACCCGGATCAGGTTGACTTGTTCCGGGCAAACGGAGCGTCGCGTTCACAGATGCGACTCAAGTTGCTATTGCCGGCAGCCCTTCCCAGCATCTTCACTGGTCTTGAGATCGCGGTCGTCATGGCCATGTTGGGCGCCATTGTCGGGGAGTTTGTCGGGGCTCAGAATGGTCTTGGGGTGTTGATTCTGCAAGCCCAGTTCAAGATGCAAACTGCCGCCGTGTTTGCATTGTTGATCATTCTGTCCTGTATCGGGATCACACTGAATTATTGTGTCCGGGCCATCAGACGGCGAGTTGTTTTTTGGGTTCCGGGAGAGAAGCGCTGAGTATGCTGTACTGGTCCTGACACGCACGCTATTGGAGCGAGCCACGTCAGGACCATTGCGACATGTGGCGCGCGCCAGGTACTGCCCCGACAGGTGGCGCCGACCTGGATTGACCGGGCACCTCGGCCGCGGCCCCGCGGGCCTAGCGTGCCCCGACAGCCGATCTACATCGTTCCCGGGAACATGCCGCCGTCGGCCAGCACGTTCTGCCCGGTGATGTAGCCGGCGTGCTGGCTGCACAGGAAGGCGCAGATGGCGCCGAACTCGGCCGCGGTGCCGAAACGTTTGGCCGGGATCGTCTTGGCACGCGCCTCCAGCAGTTCCTCGATGGGCTTGCCGGTTTTTTCCGACTGGCCCTTGGCCGTGGTGCGCAGGCGGTCGGTGTCGAAGGCGCCGGGCAGCAGGTTGTTGATGGTCACGCCCGATCCAGCGATGGAACTGCGCGCCACACCGGCGACGAAGCCGGTCAGGCCGGTGCGTGCGCCATTGGACAGGCCCAGGATGTCGATCGGGGCCTTGACCGCGCCCGACGTGATGTTGACGATGCGGCCGAAGCCGCGTTGGGCCATGCCGTCGACGGTGGCCTTGATCAGCCAGATCGGTGTCAGCATGTTGGCGTCCAGCGCCTTGATCCAGGCCTCGCGCTCCCAGTCCCGGAAGTCGCCGGGCGGCGGGCCGCCGGCGTTGGTGACGACGATGTCGAAGTCGGTGCCCGGCCCGCCCTGCACGCCGAACACCGCGGCACGGCCCTGGTCGGACGTGATGTCGCAGGCCACGGCCAGCACCGTGCCGGCACCGGGGATGGCGCGCAACTGCGTGGCCGCGGCCTCCAGGGCATCGGCACCGCGCGCATTGATCACCAGGTTGGCGCCGTCGGCCGCCAGCGCCTGGGCGCAGCCCAGTCCCAGTCCCTTGCTCGCGCCGCATACCAGCGCCCACTTGCCCTTGATGCCCAGATCCATGACGTGCTCCTTGTCCTTGTCGAAAAATGTGTTGCCCCTTGCAGGGGAAAATGGACCGCCGGATGGCCGATGCCGTGTCGGGGCGGATGGTCCGCGGCCCGCCGCAACAATCTGCCTCAGCGTGGCAAGGCCTCCAGCACCTGCGCCAGGAAGGTGCAGCTGTCGAACTGCCCGCTGCGGAAGGTCCAACCCAGGCGCACGATAACAGCATTGCGCGACGGCACCATCGCCACGACCTGTCCCCAGTGCCCGCTCATGGCCAGCGTGTCCGGTGGCAACCCGCTGGTGCGGCAGCGGCCTGCCTGCGGATCGGCGATGCGCCAGGTCTGGGCGCCGTAGCCCGTTCCGTCGCCCCGCGGTGTCGCCGGGGTCGAGGCGAAGTCCCACCAGCCGGGCGGCAGCACCTGCTGATCGCCCCAGCGGCCGTCTTGCAGCATCAGCTGGCCGAGCCGGGCCCAGTCGCCGACGCTGGCCCACAGATACGACGAGCCGACCCAGTTGCCGGCCGCATCGGTCTCCAGCGTCGCCGTGTGAGCGCCGATGGGGTCGAACAACACGCGTTTGGGATAGGCCCAGTATTCGGCGTCGGTGCGCAGCCGCGCCCGGTCCACCGCTGCCAGCAGGTTGGCGGTCTGGCTCAGGTAGCGCCAACGTTGGCCGGGCGGCGCTTCGGGTTCGACGGCCGCGGCGAAGGCGGCCGTGTCGCGGTGGCCCCACAACATGCGTGGCACCGAGCCCCAGGGCACGTATTGCTCCTGGCTGGCCAGGCCGTCGCGCATGTACATCAGGTCGCCCACGGTGATGGTCTTGCGTGTGTCCTGGCGCCAGGCGGTGACCCAGTCCGGCCTGCGGTCGCCGGAGAAGGCGTCAACCACCGGCGTTGCGAAGTCCAGGTCGTTCTCGAGCGCCAGCTTGTAGCTGAGCATGCCCAGCACCGTCTTGGTCATCGACCAGCCGTGCAGCGCAGTGTCGGGCCCGAAGCCGGGCGCGGTCTGCAGCACCAGCGGGCGGCCCTGGTGGATCACGGCCACGGCGCGGGTGTTGGCCGCCTGCGGATCGCCGGCGCCGACGAAGGCCTGTTGCACCACGCGTTGCAGCGCTGCCCGGTCGACACCCGCGCCCCAGGCATCCGGCGCCAGCGCGGCTTCGCCTTGGGGCCAGGGGCGGCTCAGGTCAGGTTGCGGACGCGCCGCCGGCCGCACCGGTCCGGTGGCGATGTCGAGCACGCAGCCGCGCGACGGCAGCCACTGGGCCTCGCGTGCGAACCATCCGGCAAAACGCGCCTGCACGCGTTGATCCTGCGGGTGCACCGTGACGTCGATCAGGCCCAGTACCGGGCTGGCCGGCAGGACTTCCGCCGCCAGCAGGCCTTCGACGGGACGATGGGCGACGAATGCGGCGGAGCAGACACCCTTGGCGGCCATGCCGGCGGCGTTGCGCGGGATGTCCAGCGCCAGCAGGGTGCCGACGACCAGCACGGGCAGCGCCACGACCAGGATCAGGAGCAGGCGCAGAAGACGGCGAACAAGGGGTCGGGGCATGGCATGGACAGGCGGGCGGTGGAGCCGGTCACTCTACCCGATCGGGCGTCGGAGCGTCCTGCCTTTGTGGACAATAGCACCATGACATACCTCCCCCCTCCGATGGCGACGACGCGCCATACCGATGCCGCCAGCGCACTGGCCCAGGTCCGCAGGATCTACGACAGCGGGCTGGCGCATCTGCGCAAGGCGATGCAGCGCTACGTGGCGGGCGAGGACCTGCCGGGCAAGGCGCGTGCCTGTTACCCGTTCGTGCGGGTGCAAACCCATACCGTCGCGCGTATCCAGGACGACGAAAGCACCCGGCTGAGCTACGGCTTCGTGGCCGGGCCCGGGCGCTACGAAACCACGCTGACACGCCCCGACCTGTTCGGCGACTACTACCTGGAGCAGTTCTCGCTGCTGTTGCGCAACCATGAGGTCGAGCTCGAGGTGGGCACCAGCACGCAGCCGATCCCGGTGCATTTCTCCTTCGCCGAACACGAGCACATCGAAGGCAGCCTGAGCGCGCAGCGGCGCCAGCTGATGCGCGACGCGTTCGACCTGCCCGATCTCGCGGCGATGGACGACTGCATTCCCAACGGCACGCACGAGCCGCGCGCCGGCGAGCCGCATCCGCTGTCCTTGTTCACCGCGCCGCGGGTCGACTACTCGCTGCACCGGCTGCGCCACTACACCGGTACCGCACCGCAGCATTTCCAGAACTTCGTGTTGTTCACCAACTACCAGTTCTACATCGACGAGTTCGTGCGCATGGGCCGCGCCGCCATGCAGGACGGCAACAGCGCATACACCGCCTTCGTCGAACCCGGCAACATGGTGACGCGGCGCGTCGGCCTGCCGTCGGAGGAGGGCGACGAGTTCGGCGCCGAACCGCTGCGGTTGCCGCAGATGCCGGCCTACCACCTGCTGCGCCGCGACGGTTGCGGCATCACGATGATCAACATCGGCGTCGGCCCGGCCAATGCCAAGAACATCACCGACCACGTGGCCGTGTTGCGGCCCTATGCCTGGATCATGCTCGGCCACTGCGCCGGCCTGCGCACGACGCAGCAGCTCGGCGACTACGTGCTGGCCCATGGCTACGTGCGCGAGGACCACGTGCTCGACGAGGAACTGCCGCTGTGGGTGCCGATCCCGGCGCTGGCCGAGATCCAGGTCGCGATCCAGACCGCGGTGGCCGACGTCACGCAGGTGCAGGGCCCCGAGCTCAAGCGCATCATGCGCACCGGCACCGTGGCCAGCACCGACAACCGCAACTGGGAGCTGCTGCCCGACAATGGCCCGCAGCGCCGGTTCAGCCAGAGCCGCGCGGTGGCGCTGGACATGGAAAGTGCCACCATCGCGGCCAATGGCTTCCGGTTCCGTGTGCCGTACGGCACCTTGTTGTGTGTCAGCGACAAGCCGCTGCACGGCGAGATCAAGCTGCCCGGCATGGCTGACCATTTCTACCGCGAGCGCGTCGACCAGCACCTGCGCATCGGCATCCGCGCCGTCGAGTTGCTGCGCGAACAAGGCATCCACCAGCTGCACAGTCGCAAGCTGCGCAGCTTCGCCGAGGTTGCTTTTCAGTGATGGCGGTGCAGCAGGCAGCGCGCGAGCGCGACCTGCTGCGGGTCGCGGGATTGTGCAAACGCTTCGGCGACAACACCGTGGTCGACGACCTGTCGTTCGCGATCGCGCCGGGCGAATGCCTGGGCGTGATCGGCCCCAACGGCGCGGGCAAGACCACGACGATCCGCATGTGCCTGGGCCTGAGCGCGCCGGACGACGGGCGCGTCGACTATGCGCTGGACGACGGCGCGCGGGTGCCGCTGCAGATGCCGCGCGACGCGATGGCGATCAAGGCGCGGCTGGGTGTGGTGAGCCAGATCGACACGCTGGATCCGGACTTCAGCTGCGCGGAGAACCTGCTGGTCTACGGTCGTTATTTCGGCATGCGCGAGGCGCAGATCCGCGAACGGATTCCCGGCCTGCTGCAGTTCGCATCGTTGTCGCACAAGGCGTCGAGCCGCCCGGGCGAACTCTCGGGCGGCATGAAGCGCCGACTCAGCCTGGCGCGTGCGCTGGTCAACGACCCGCAACTGCTGCTGCTCGACGAGCCCACGACCGGGCTGGATCCGCAGGCGCGGCACCTGATGTGGGAGCGGCTGCAGGTGTTGCTGCAGCAGGGCAAGTCCATCCTGCTGACGACGCATTTCATGGACGAGGCCGAACGCCTGTGTTCGCGCCTGCTGGTCATCGACCATGGCCGCAAGATCGCCGAGGGCTCGCCGCGCGCATTGATCCGCGAGCACCTGGAGTCCGAGGTGGTCGAGGTCTACGGCGTGGGCGCGACCGCGCTGCGCGATGGCCCGCTCGCGGAGCGGGCGGCGCGGGTCGAGGTCAGCGGCGAGACCGTGTTCTTCTACACCCACGATGCGCGGCCGCTGCTGCTGGCGC
Source organism: Comamonadaceae bacterium G21597-S1 (assembly GCA_027214345.1). GTDB lineage: Bacteria > Pseudomonadota > Gammaproteobacteria > Burkholderiales > Burkholderiaceae_C > CAISIP01. The sequence continues at coordinate 40,395 of JAPWHR010000013.1, read as the reverse complement.
TGGCCGAGCGGCCCGAGCTGCGCAGCCTGCACCGGCCGGCCAACCTGGAGGACCTGTTCCTCAAGCTGACCGGGCGCCAGATCCGGGAGGACGGCTGATGGCGCCGCGCGACGAACCGGTGTCCGCGTCGATGGCGCGACAGGGCGGGCCGCAACGCGGCGGCACGTCGTCATGGCGCGCGCCGCAGCTGTCGCTGCGTTTCTGGCCGGTGTTCCTGCGCAACCTGCTGGTCTGGCGCAAGCTGGCCGTGCCCAGCCTGGTGGGCAACATCGCCGAACCGCTGATGTGGCTGGTGGCATTCGGCTACGGGCTGGGCGCGCTGGTCGGGCAGGTCACGGTGTCGACCTCCGGCGAACCGGTGCAGGTTCCGTACATCCTGTTCCTGGCCAGCGGCAGCATCTGCATGAGCGCGATGAACGCGGCGTCGTTCGAGGCCTTGTATTCGGCGTTCTCGCGCATGCACGTGCAGCGCACCTGGGACGGCATCATGAATGCGCCGGTGCGGCTGGACGACATCGTGCTGGCCGAGATGTTGTGGGCCGCGTTCAAGGCCTTGTTCACTGCCACCGCCATCCTGGGCGTGATGCTGGCGCTGGGCATCAGCCACAGCCCCAAGCTCCTGCTGGCCTGGCCGGTGCTGCTGGGCGTGGGCATCACGTTCTCGTGCATCGCGCTGATCTTCAACGCGCTGGCCAAGGGCTATGACTTCTTCACGTATTACTTCACGCTGTTCCTCACGCCGATGATGTTCCTCAGCGGCATCTTCTTCCCGCGCGAGCAGTTGCCGCCACTGGTGCGCACGATCACCGACTGGCTGCCGTTGACCAATGCGGTGGAGCTGGTGCGGCCCCTGTTCATGGACCAATGGCCGAATGACGCCTTGCGCGCCGTGCTGGTTCTGGTGGCCTATGCCGTGGCTGCGTTCTGGATCGCGCTGGCGCTCACGCGCCGGCGGTTTCGCGGATGAGCGCTGCCCCGTGACCACCGCGCCGCGCCCGGGATTCCTGGGTATCCTGATGCTCGACACCCGGTTTCCCCGACCGCCGGGCGACATCGGGAATCCTGCCACCTTCGCGCCCCTGGGCATCGACGTGGTCTACCGCACGGTGCAGGGCGCATCGCCACAACGCATCGTGCATCAGGGTGATCCGGCCTTGCTCGAGCCGTTTGTCGCCACCGCCGCCGAACTGGCCGCGCAGGGCGCGCGCATGCTGTCGACCAGCTGCGGGTTCCTGGCCTTGTGGCAAGCCCACCTGGCGCAGGCCCTGGCGCCAGTGCCGGTCCTGAGTTCCAGCCTGCTGGCCTGCGCGCGGCTGGCGCGCCCCGGCATCGTCACCATCGATGCGCAGGCTCTCGGCGCGCCGACCTTGTTGGCCGCCGGTGTGCCCGCGGGCACACCGGTGCAGGGGGTGGCGCCGGGGTGCGAGTTCCAGCGCCGCATCCTGGGCAACGAGACGCGACTCGACCTGGCGCTGGCGCGTGACGACGTGGTCCAGGCCGCCCGCGCGCTGGTGCGCATGCACCCGCAGGTCGACAGCATCGTGCTCGAATGCACCAACATGCCACCGTACCGCGAGGCGGTGATGCAGGCCACCGGGTTGCCGGTGGTCGATATCGTGACCGAGTTGCAGCGGGCCTGGTCCGCGCCGGCCGCGGTGCGCTGAGCGCAGCCGGGCCCGGGCGGTTCAGGCTGCCTGTGTTTCGGCGGTCGCGCGCACCGGGGCCGCATCCGCGGCGCGCGCCGGTTCGGCGGCCGCCTTCGCCGCCGCCTTGATCATGTCGGCCGCCTTCTCGGCAATCATGATCACCGGTGCATTGGTGTTGCCGCCGACCACGCGCGGCATGATCGACGCGTCGACCACGCGCAGGCCTTGCAGCCCGTGCACCCGCAGCTCGGCATCGACCACCGCGTCGGGTCCGGGGCCCATGCGGCAGGTGCCCACCGGGTGGTAGATGGTGTCGGCATGGTCGCGGATGAAATGTTCGATCTGCAGGTCGGTCCTGGCCGCGGCCGAGGTGGCGAACTCCTTGCCGCCGATGCCTGCCAGTGCCGGCTGCGCGAGGATGTCCCGCGTGATGCGAAAGCCGCGGATCAGGCGGTCCATGTCGTCGCGATCGGCCAGGAAGTCGGGGTCGATCAGCGGCGCCGCCAGCGGATCCTTGCTCGCCAGGCGCAGGCTGCCGCGGCTGCGTGGCCGCAGCAGGCAGACATGGCAGGAGTGCCCGTGTCCGAGCACCGTCTTGCGGCCGTGGTCGACCAGAATGCCGATGACGAAGTGCAATTGCAGGTCGGGAATGGCCTCGTCGGGCGCGCTCTTGATGAAGCCGCCCGCCTCGGCGAAATTGGTCGTCAACATGCCGGTTCGCTGGCGCCGCCATTCGAAGATGCCCTTGACGGCCTGCACCGCGCCGTGCAGCGAGATGCCCATCAGGTCCTTGGCGCGTGGCGCATGGGTATTGATGACGATGTCCGGGTGGTCGTGCAGATTCTGGCCGACGCCGGGCAGATGGTGCAGCGTGGCAATGCCGTTTTCGACCAGGTGGTCGTGCGGACCGATGCCGGACAACATCAGGATCTGCGGCGACTGCAGCGCGCCGGCGCACAGCAGCACTTCGCGTCCGGCACGCAGCTGCTTGAGCTGGCCTTCGTGCTGGAACTCGACACCCACGGCACGCTTTTTCTCGAGCACGATACGCGTGGTCAGCGCGCCGGTGAACACCTGCAGGTTGGGCCGCGACAGGTGGGGGGTCAGGTAGGCCTTGGCGGCGCTGAAGCGCTCGCCATCCTTGTGGGTGACCTGGTACATGCCCACGCCTTCCTGCTCGGGACCGTTGAAGTCGAGGTTCTCGCGAAAGCCGGCCTGCACGCCGGCCTGCACGAAACGCGGGCCGAAGGGGTTGGGCGAGGTCAGGTCCTTGACGTTGAGCGGACCGCCGATGCCATGCAAGGCATCCGCGCCGCGCTCGTTGTTCTCGGCGCGCTTGAAATAGGGCAACACGTCGTCGAACGCCCATCCCGGGTTGCCTTCCGACGCCCAGTGGTCGTAGTCGGCGCGGTGGCCGCGCGCGTAGATCATCGCGTTGACCGAACTCGAGCCGCCCAGGACCTTGCCGCGTGGCATGTAGCCGCGCCGGCCGTTGAGGCCCGGTTGCGGCGTGGTCGCGAATTTCCAGTTGTCCTGGCCGTTCTTGGCCAGCAGCACCAGGCCGGCCGGGCAGTGGATCAGAATGTTCTTGTCGACCGGGCCGGCCTCCAGCAGCGCCACGGTGACGTCGGGGTCTTCACTCAGGCGTCCTGCCAGCGTGCAGCCGGCGGAGCCCCCGCCGATGATGATGTAGTCGAACATGTAAGCAGTCTCCCCTCGCGTTGTGGTCCGCACGCACAGGCCCGAGCCGCCACCGCGGCATGGGCCCGCGGCACCGGCGAACTTGCGGCGCAGCGGACGCACGATTCCAATGGGACAACCATAGTCCAGTTTCGGCCTGTTTTTCTAAGGTGCGCTCTTTAATGCCGCTCCCCGAAAACCCTGACGCCGCGGGCGCAGCGCCGGCCGCACGCGCCCCGGATCTGCGTGCCCATTGCAGGTCACACAATTAAATTGCACACAATTTAATTGTGTAATACAATTGCGCCATGGCCGAACGCAAGACCGATCCCGCAACGACCGTCGTCGCTCCCGCCCTGGACGGCGACGCAGCGCTGCGCCTGGACAACCAGCTGTGTTTTGCGCTGTATTCCGCGTCGCTGGCCATGACCAAGGCCTACAAGCCGCTGCTCGACACGCTCGGGCTGACCTATCCGCAATACCTGGTCATGCTGGTGTTGTGGGAACGCGGCATGTTGTCGGTGTCGGAGCTCGGCGAGCGCCTGTTCCTGGACTCCGGCACGCTGACACCGCTGCTCAAGCGCATGGAGGCCGGCGGCTGGCTGGCGCGGGTGCGATCGCTCGAGGACGAGCGGCGGGTGATGGTGTCGCTGACACCGGCCGGGCGCAAGCTCAAGGCCCGCGCCGCGCGTGTTCCGGAGTGCATGCTGCAGGCCAGCAGCTGTTCGCTCGAGGAGCTGGCGGCGTTGTCCGCCCAGGTCCGGCAGTTCCGTTCCCGCCTGACCGGCTGAGCCAGGCCGGGCATTTCCCAACCCCCATCCCAACCCGCCCCGATCGGGGCATTCTCAACCAGGAAACATCATGGTCAACAAGGTCGAAAAAGTTCTTTATCAGGCCCACGCCACGTCCACCGGTGGTCGCGACGGCGTCACACGCTCCTCCGATGGGCTGCTGGACGTCAAGCTGGCCGTGCCCAAGGAAATGGGTGGCGCCGGCGGCGGCGTCAACCCCGAGCAGCTGTTCGCTGCCGGTTACAGCGCCTGCTTCATCGGCGCGATGAAGTTTGTCGCCAGCCAGCAGAAGGTCGCGTTGCCTGCCGATACGTCGATCGCCGCCACGGTCGGCATCGGCCAGATTCCGGCCGGCTTCGGCATCGAGGTGCAACTGGCGGTGAAGGTGCCCGGCATGGACCCGGCCACCGCCCAGGCCATCGTCGACAAGGCGCACCAGGTGTGCCCGTATTCGAACGCCACCCGCGGCAACATCGAGGTGACGATCACCGTCGCGGCCTGAGCGCCGGCGTCGCCCGACGACGCGTTATCCTGCAGGGCTGGCCGCGAATGTTGCGCGGCTGGCCTTTTTTTTCTGGAGGGCGAATCCGTGACCCAACTGCAATTGCAGGTCGACAAGGCCGAACTGTCCCGGACCCGGCTGCACCGTGTCGAAGACGTCCCGCTGGCCGATGGCCAGATTCGAGTCGCCGTGGACCGGTTCGCGTTCACATCGAACAACATCACCTATGCCGCCTTCGGCGAGGCCATGCATTACTGGGACTTCTTTCCCACCGGCGATGCGGGTTGGGGCATCGTGCCGGTCTGGGGTTTCGCGAACGTGGTGCAGTCCAGCCATCCCGGAGTGGCTGTCGGCGAACGGCTGTATGGGTATTTCCCGATGGCCGAGCATGGCGTGCTGCAGCCAGCGCGCCTGACGCCGGCCGGCTTCAGCGATGCGGCGCCGCACCGCGCGAACCTGCATGCCGTCTACAACCAGTACCTGCGCGTGGCCAGCGACCCGTTCTACAGCGCGGAGTCGGAAGACCTGCAGGCCTTGCTGCGGCCGCTGTTCATGACCTCCTGGCTGATCGACGATTTCCTGGCCGACAACGATTTCTTCGGCGCCATGGCCGATCCGGCGAAGCCGGCCGTGATGCTGCTGTCGAGCGCATCGAGCAAGACGGCCTATGGCACGGCGTTCATGCTGGCGCAACGCACCGGCATCGAGGTCGTGGGCCTGACCTCGGCGAGGAACGTCGCGTTCTGCGAAGGCCTGGGGTGTTACCACCGGGTGCTGACCTACGACCAACTCGAGCAGCTGGCCGCCGACACGCCGTGCATCTATGTCGACTTCGCCGGCAACGCCGCATTGCGCAGCGCCGTGCACCATCGGTTCTCCCGACTCGCGTACAGCTGTGCCATCGGCGGCACCCACGTCGACCAGCTCGGTGGTGCGCGCGACCTGCCGGGCCCCAAGGCCAGCCTGTTCTTTGCGCCGGCGCAGGTCAAGAAGCGGCATGGCGACTGGGGTGCGGATCAGCTGGGCCAGCGGCTGGTGCAGGCCTGGCGTTCATTCGTCGCCAAGGTATCGGATCCCGCGGCGCCATGGCTGAGCGTGCAGGCGCATACCGGCACCGCGGCGCTGGCCTCGGTCTATGCCGACGTGCTGGCCGGGCACGCGGACCCGCGCATGGGGCAGATCGTCAGATTGCGCGCACGCTGAGGCATGCGCCCCGGCGCCTCAGGACGCCGATCGCGTGATGTCGGGCGGCGCGTCCGTGGGCACGTCGATCTGCCGGCCGGTGACCGTGGCCACTTCGTGGCGCAGCTTGCGCACTTCGACCCGCAGCAGACCGATCTCGCGCATCAGGTCGCGCTCGACCTGGCGCTCCTCGGTGCCGACGAACATCGCCGATAACGACGCGGTCACCAGCGACAACACCGCCAGTCCGAGCAATACCACGACCACGGCAAAGGCGCGCGCACTCAACGTGGTCGGCACCAGGTCGCCGTAACCGACGGTGGCCGCCGTCGTGAAGGCCAGCCACATGGCGTCGTGCAGGTTCGGTGTTTCGGGCTCGAGCACCCAGAACCCGACCCCGCCCAGCAGCAGGATCAGCAGGCACAAGGCGAGCGAATACCACAGGCCGTGGCGGCTGAGATGACGGTGGCGGGCGAATCGATCGGACATGGCGGGACTGTAACGCGGCGGCGCAGGCTGCGCCCGTGCGTGGCGTCACCGCCTGGATCAAAGCCCGCCCCGTCTGTCAGCCCCGTTCGAGCGCGCGCGGTTGCGCCGCCGTGGCCGCCACCGGCCACAGCCGAACCAGCAGCGCGCCGATCGACGAGCCCGTCGCGAGCACGACCACCGCGATCCAGCCCCCATGGGCCAGCGCCAGGCTGCCCAGTGCGGATCCGGTGGCCATGCCGAAGAACATGCCGACGAACAGGATGGCGTTCATGCGGCTGCGCGCGTCGGGATCGATGCCGTAGACGATGCTTTGATGCGCGATCAGCGTCGCCTGGACACCCAGGTCGAACACGACGGTGGCGGCCACCAGCAAGCCCAGATGCAGTTGCACCGGCGCCAGCGTGGCCAGGCCCATGCTGGCGAACGCCGCGATGGACAGCAGCGTGCCCAGGCGGGTCACGATGCCGGGGCCCCGGCTGTCGGCGATACGCCCGGCGAACGGCGCTGCGAGCGCCCCGGCGGCACCCGCCAGCCCGAAGCTGCCGGCCGCCGTGCTGCCCAGGTGGAATGGCGCGCCTTGCAGCATCAGTGCCAGCGTGGACCAGAAGGCACTGAACCCCACCGACAACAAGGCCTGGGCCAGTGTCGCGCGGCGCAGGCTGCCGTGGCGCCGCCAGAGATGTCCCAGGGACCCGAGCAGGGCGCCGTAGGCCAGTTCGGTCGTCGGCCTGAAGCGGGGCAGGCCGCGCCACAACGCCACGCCCGCCACTGCGACGGCGGCCGACGCGACGATGAACATGGCGCGCCAGCCCAGGTGTTCGGCGACGAAACCGCTGACGACGCGTGACAGCAGGATGCCCAGCAGCAAGCCGGTCATCACCGTGCCCACCACCGCGCCCCGGTGCGCCGGTGGCGCCAGCGTGGCGGCGGCGGGCACGATGTCCTGCGCCAGCGTGGCGGCCAGGCCCACGGCGAGGCTGGCCACCAGCAATGCACCGATCGACGGCGCCATGCCGCCGAACAGCAGTGCCAGTGCCAGTGCCGCGGCCTTGAGCACGATGATGCGTCGCCGGTCGTAGCGGTCACCCAGCGGCGCCAGCAGCAGGATACCCAGCGCATAACCGAATTGCGTCAGTGTCGGGACCTGGCCGACGGCCTGGTTGGACGCACCGATCCCGGCGCCCACGACGCCCAGCATCGGCTGGCTGTAATAGATCGAGGCAACCGCGAGGCCGGCACTGGCGGACAGCAGCAGTACCAGCGGAGCCGGCAAGCGGGCTTGGGAACCTTCGGGGGGGTTGTCATGCGGTTTGCGAATGTTGGACATGGTGCTTGGGCTTTGTTTGTTTGGCTAGATCCGAGTGTGACGGGCGTCCCTTGATGTTGGTAGTGGCGGGATCGGCATTTCCTTTATACGATTGACGTATGAAAAATGCCACGGTGCCTGCCGCCTCCCTGGATCGCATCGGCTGGATGCATACCTTCGTGACCATCGTCGAGGCCGGCAGCCTGTCGCGCGCCGCCGAACAGCTGGGCACGACCCAACCCACGGTCAGTCGCCGGCTGCAGGCGCTCGAGCGCGCCCTGGGCCTGACCCTGCTGCAGCGCTCGACCCATGCCATGCAGCTGACGGCCGACGGCGAACGCTGTTTTGAACGGGCGCGTGAACTGCTGGCGAACTGGGCCTCGTTCGAGGCCGACCTGCGTGGCGTGGGCGACCAGCCCGAGGGGGTGTTGCGCGTGCAGGTCCCGCATGCCTTCGGCCAGCAGTTGTTCGTGGCACCGATGGTGGCCTTCCTGCAGCGCCACGCCGGGGTGTCGGTCGAGTGGCTGCTGCACGATGGAACGCCCGACTTCATCGCCGAAGGCATCGACTGCGCCATCCAGGTCGGCGATGTGCGGGACCTGGCGGTGGTGGCGCTGCGCCTGTCCGAGGTGCCCCGTATCCTCGTGGCCGCGCCGACCCTGCTCCAGGGGCCGGCCCCGCCGGCCCACCCGTCGGAGCTCGGCCAACTGCCCTGGCTGGCCTTGCGCACCTATTACCGCACCGACATCGCCCTGGGTCATGTCGCGAGCGGCGAGCGCCACGTGCTGCGCATCGCGCCGCGCATGAGCACGGACAGCCTGTTTGCCTTGCGCAGCGCCGCCCTGCAGGGGCTGGGCGCATGCGTCGCATCGGCGTGGATGGTGGCCGAAGACCTGGCCGCGCGCCGCCTGGTGCACCTGGCGCCGCACTGGCGTGCGGCACCACTGCCGATCTACCTGGTCTACCCGCATGCGCGTTTCTATCCGGCCAAGCTGCGTCGCTTCGTCGAGACGATGCGCGAGCAGGTTCCGCAGGTGATGCACGATACGGTGGCCGCGCCAGGCCATTAGCCGGCCGCCGCGCGTCAATCGTCGGCCATCGTGCAGGTCACGGCATCACCGATCCGGATCAGGCCGCCGGCCCGCACACGCGCCGTCACACCGCCGTGGCCGCGCATCGCGTTGTAGCCGCCGGCCCCGAGGTGTTCTTCCATGCGCGAACACGGTTCGCAGGGGCCGGAGATCTCCAGCACGGCCTCGGCACCGATGCGCAGCACCAGCGGCTGGTCGCGAAACAGGCTGCGCGCGGCCAGCAGGTTCAGGCCGGACACCACGAGGTTGCGGCGCAGCAGCGCAGGATCGACGGATGCACCCATGCCCGTCAACGCCGCCACCACGGGCAGGTGTTCGGCCTGGATCAGCGTGACCTGGCGCTTGCCGCCGGTCGCCCCGGGCGCGGTGCCGTCCGCCGTGCGATCCCCGAGCAGGCCGCGGCCCTGGACCAGTTGCGCCAGCGGCACGGCCTGCATCGGCGCACGCCGCGCCGGGCGCAGCAGGATGGCGTCCAGGCGTCCGGCGCGGGGGAACTGGCGGGTCAGCGACGGAAGATGCAATGGGGCCTCCCGGCCATCACGTCGATGGTGCGTGGTTGCGGGTTGTGGCGGCGTGCGTCCAGTGACGATCGGCTGTCCGAAGCGGGACCGCTGTGGCTTTGCGTCGGTGCCACCTTGCGCGATGAACCGGCCTCGGGGTTACGCATCGCCGTCATGCCCGCGTCGCTCCCGGCCGTCCTTCGACCGTCTTGCGGTATTCGTCCGGCGTGACGTCCATCAGCCGGCGAAACATCGCGATGAATGCCGAGGCGCTGCCGTATCCCAGGTCGAACGCGATCGTCTCCACCTTGTCGCCGGCCTCCAGCCGGGGCAGGGCCTTGACCACCCGCAGCCGCTGGCGCCACTCCGTCAGCGACATGCCCAGGTCGCGCTGGCAGCGCCGCATCAGCGTGCGTTCGGTGGTGTGGAAGTCGCGCGCGAAGTCGGCCACGCTGCGGTTGTCGCCCGGATCGTCGTGCAGGGCCTGCAGCATCGGTGCCAGCAGCGGGTCGTCCGCGTGCGGAAGATAGCTGTTGGCGCATCCGGCCAGCGCAAGCTGGTCGACCAGCACCTGCATCAGCCGTGTCTGCTGCGGCGAGTCCGCGGACGCGGGCGACTGCTGGCGCAGGTGGTCCAGCAGCGCGCGCACCAGCGGGCTGACGGTCAACGCACACGGCACGGCCGGCAATGCACTGCACCCGTCGCGCGCCACGTACAACGAACAGTGATGGGCCTCGCGCCGGTTCAGGCCGATGTGTTCGACGTCGGGCGGCAGCCAGATGCCGTATTGCGGCGGTGCCAGCAGGTGTTGGCGCGCCAGCTTGACCTCCATCACGCCACTGAACGCATAGACGAATTCGCCCCAGGCGTGGTGGTGGGACGGGTACAGGCCCTGCGGCGGCACATGGGCGCTGCGGAACATGACGGGTGCCGGCAGCGCCGGGCTGGACAGCGCGATCTCGAGTTTGGGGCGCAGGATGGGCATGGCGGCATGCGTGTGGCGGTTGGAATGCACGAGTTGTCCGGTTCGCACTATATCAATCGGGATCGACAGGGCCACAATCGAGCCGACCGTCCCGCCTGCAACCGCACGTCCATTCCATGCGCAAACCCCTCGACCGCAAAGCTGTCTCCTGCATGTTGCTGCTGTGCCTGATCTGGGCCTTGCAGCCCATCGTGCTCAAGGCCACGGCCGCGGACTTCCCGCCGCTGCTCCAGCTCGGCCTGCGTTCGGGCGGGGCGGCCGTGCTGGTCGTGCTGCTGATGCTGTGGCGCGGCGAACGCATTGCGCCACGCGACGGGACCTTGCCCGCCGGCGTGCTCGTGGGCCTGTTGTTCGGCCTGGAGTTCCTGCTGGTCGGCGAGGGACTACGCCATACCAGCGCCGCCCACATGGTGGTGTTCCTGTATACCGCACCGATCTTCGCCGCGCTGGGGCTGCACCTGCGCCTGCCGGCGGAGCGCCTGGCGCCGCTGCAGTGGCTGGGCATCGTGCTGGCGTTCGGCGGTGTCGCGATCGCCTTCCTCGGGCGCGATCCGGGCCACGCCGGCTTTTCGCGGGACATGCTGCTGGGCGACTTCATGGGCCTGATGGCCGGCCTGGTGTGGGGCGCGACGACGGTGGCCGTGCGGTGTTCGCGCCTGTCGTCGGCTCCCGCCACGCAGACGCTGCTGTACCAGCTGCTCGGCGCGTTCGTGTTGCTGACCGCCGCAGCCTGGGCCAGTGGCCAGGCGCACATCAACCCGACCCCGCAGGTCTGGGCCAGCCTGCTGTTCCAGGTGCTGGTGGTGTCGTTCGCCAGCTTCCTGTTGTGGTTCTCGCTGATGCGCACCTACCTGGCATCGCGATTGGGCGCGTTTTCCTTCCTGACGCCGATGCTGGGCGTGGTGCTGGGTGCGGTATTGCTGGGCGAGGCCATCGAGCGCCATTTCCTGCTGGCGACCGTGCCGGTGCTGCTCGGTGTCGTGCTGGTCAGCGCACACGGTTCGGTGGTCATGGCGTCGCAGCGGGGCTGGCAACGCCTTGCGCGGCACCGGCGCGCGAACGCCGTCGCGGGGCCGCCGCCATCGGTGTGAACCTGCGGGCATGTACCCGCCGGCGAAACCGCACTGCGCACCTGCGCCGATCCGCTGTCGGCGCGCCTGACGTTGCACGGGCGGCCGGGAGCGACCACGGCAAGGGCTCCGGCCGATCGCGCGCACGTCCTGCGGCGGGCCCGGCGCGGCATGTGCCGGGAGCCGGGCGGGAGGTGCCGCGAGGCGCGGCACCCGGGGATCAGCGCAGGGTCTTGGACACGGCCGTCCATTTGCCCTTCTGGACCTGGTCGATCTCGACGGCCTCGGGCATCAGGTGGCCGCCCTGGAAACTCACCTTGTCGTAGAACATCGGGCTCTCGAAACTGGCGCCCTGCAGTTGCTTGACCAGCTTGTCGGCCGTCAGGTCACGGCCGACGGCCTGGACCGACTTGATGAACATGTCGGTGTAATGGTAGGCCAGCAAGGCGTTCTCGTCCGGCTCGTTGCTGTATTTCTTCTTGTAGGTTGCGAACCAGGTCTTGATGGCCGGCGGGCCGTCCTGCTCGGTGTAGAGGTTCCAGACGCCGACGCCGTACAGGCCTTCGACCGTGTCCTTGCCCAGTTGCAGCACGATGCCGGTGCGCCCCGGGGTGCCGGTCAGCACCTTGACGTTGTTCCAGCCCAGCTTCTTGACTTCGGCCATGATGCCCACGGTTTCGCGGGTGATGGTGGCGATGACGATCATGTCGACGTCGGCGGCCTTCATGCGTGCGACCTGCGACGAGAAGTCGATGTCGCCCGCCTTGTAGCCGGCCTCGGCCGCATAACTCATGTTTTTCGCGGTCAATGCCTTTTTGACCCCGGCGCCCATCAAGGCGCCGAGCGGGCCTTCCTGGTAGATGTAGCCCACCTTCTTCGGCTTGTAGGTGTCCAGCATCCATGCCACGCCGGTGTTCATGATGGTGTCGTAGTTCGGCGTCACCGTGAACAGCAGCGGGCTGTCGCCCGACGACTTGCGGATGATGGCCGATGCGCCCCAGGGCGCGAAATAGACGACGCCGGCATCCACCGAGCGCTTGACGACGGCCGCGTTCGTCGCGGAGCCGAACGGGTTGACGACGGCGAACACCTCGTCGCTGCGGATCAGCTTGTCCATCGCGCGGACCGCCATCTGCGGCTGGCTGCCGTTGTCCTCCACGACGATGCGGAACTTGCGGCCGTGCACGCCGCCGGCTTCGTTGGCCTCGTCCAGCCGCATCTGCATGCCGTTGCGGATGCTGGGCATGCCGGCGGCGACCGGACCCGACAGGTCCAGGTGGGTGCCGAGCACGATCTCGGTGTCGCTGACGCCCGCGGCCTGCGCGCCGCCGGCCAGTCCCAGCGACAGCAGCGCCGCCGCGAGGGTGTTCTTGAGTCCGATGTTCATGGTGGTGTCTCCTCTTGAAGTAGGGGCCTCTCGGCCCGGTGTCGTGAAACGGTCAGTTCGGGTACATGCCGGCGATCAGGTCGGCGTATTTGGTGGCGACCACCTTGCGCTTGAGCTTCATCGTCGGCGTCAGTTCGTCGTCCTCGGCGGTCAGCAGCTGCGCGATGATGCGAAACGACTTGATCTGCTCGACCCGCGCCAGCCGGCCGTTGACCTGCTCGACCTCGGACTGGATCAGTTGCACGATGGCCGGCGCGCGTGTCATGCTGGCAAAGTCGGTGTACGGCACCTGCTTGTCCTGCGCGAACTTGGCCACGTTGTCCTGGTCGATCATGATCAGGCAGGTCAGGTAGTTGCGTCCTTCGCCCACGACCACCGCGTCCGAGATGTAGGCGCTGAACTTGAGGTGGCTCTCGATGTTGCTCGGCGTGATGTTCTTGCCGCCCGAGGTGATGATGATGTCCTTGAGCCGGTCCCGGATGCCGACGTAGCCATCGGCGTCGATCTCGCCGCAGTCGCCGGTATGCAGCCAGCCCGCCTCGTCGATGGTCTCGCGGGATTTTTCCGGCAGCCTCCAGTAACCCGCAAACACATTGGGGCCGCGCACCAGGATCTCGTTGTCCGCGCCGAGCCGGATCTCGGTGCCCGCAGCCCGCACGCCGGCGGTGCCGATACGGATGCGTTCGGTCGGCATCGCGGTGCAGAAGCCGCAGGTCTCGGTCAGGCCATAGGACTCGAGCAGGTCGATGCCGACCGCCATGTACCAGCGCAGCAGGTCGGGTGGCACCGGCGCGGCGCCGGTCAGCGCGGTCTTGACGTTCTGCAGGCCGAGGAAACTGCGCAGGTTGGACAACACCAGGCGCTGCATCCAGTCGTAGCGGCGGGCGCGCCAGCCGGTCACCGGACGGCCGTCGAGCCGTGCCTGGGCCAGCGCGGCGCCTTCGGCCAGCAGCCGGGCGTAGATGGCCCGCGCGGACGGGATCGCGTCCTGCATGTAGAGCGTGACCTGCGAGTGCAGCTTTTCCCAGAACCGCGGCGGGCCGAACACCACGTGCGGCGCGACCTCGCGCACGTCGTTGAACACGGTGCCGGCGTTTTCCGGAAAATGCACGATCTGCCCCTGGGCCAGCGGGTTGTAGACCGTGGACATGCGTTCGGCGATGTGGCACAAGGGCAGGAACGACAGGGACCGGTCGCCCTGCTGCAGATCCAGGTACTGGTGCACGCTGGAGATCTGGAATACCAGGTTGCGGTTGCTGATCATCGCGCCCTTGGGCGCGCCGGTCGTGCCCGAGGTATAGACCAGGAAGGCGATGTCCTCGGGCGCCGACGCGTCGATGGACTGCTCGAACTGCGGCGCCCGGTCGGGCGCCAGCGACTCGCCGTGGGCGAGCATGCCGGCGAAGTCGGTGGCCATCGGGTCGTCCAGGCCGCGCAAGCCCTTGAGATCGATGATGACGATGCGCCGCAGGCTCGGGCAGGCGTCGCGCACCGCGACGATCTTGTCGTATTGCTCCTGATTCTCGACGAACAACACCCGCACGCCGGCGTCGTTGACGATGTATTGCACCTGTTCGGGCGACGAGGTCGGGTAGATGCCGGTGCTCAGATAACCCATGCACTGGGCGCCCATGTCCGCGTACAACCACTCGGGCCGGTTCTCGGACAACACGGCGATGGCATCGCCACGCTCCAGGCCCAGGTCGGCCAGCGCCAGGCCGATGGCGCGGGCCCGGGCATAGTAGTCCGACCAGCGGCTCGACGACCAGATGCCCTTGAGCTTGTGGCGCAGCGCCGCATGTGCCGCCCATTCGCGGCCACGGGCCCGGAACAGCTTCTGCGGCGTGTCGTGGCCGTAGGCGGTCAGCGGTTGTGACGGTACGCTTGTCATGCCGGCCTTCATCTCCAGGTCTTGCGCCGTTTCCAGCGCTGCTTGTGGCCGTCTTCGCGCGGCGCATGGCCGGCACCACCGAGATAGAACTCCTGCACGTCGTCCTTGGCCATCAGTTCGGCGCAGGTGCCGGCCGCCACCACGCGCCCGAGTTCCATGATGTAGCCGTCGTGCGCGGACGCCAGCGCGATCGACGCGTTCTGCTCCACCACCAGGATCGCCGTCTGCAGCTCGGCGTTGATGCGCTTGACGATGCCGAAGATCTCGCGCGTGAGCAGCGGCGACAGGCCCAGCGACGGTTCGTCGAGCAGCAGCACGGCGGGGCGCGCCATGAGCGCGCGGCCGATGGCCAGCATCTGCTGTTCGCCGCCGGACAACAGGCCGCCGTGTTGCGACTGGCGCTCGCGCAATCGGGGGAACCAGTCGTAGATGCGCTCCAGGTCTTCGTCGATGCCGCTGCGATCGGCGCGCGCGAAGCTGCCCATCATCAGGTTCTCCGCCACCGACAGGAAGGGGAACACCTGCCGGCCTTCGGGCACCAGCACGACACCGGCGCGCGCGACATGGTCCGGATCGCGTCCGTGGATGGCCTGGCCCTTGAACGTGACGCTGCCCTTGAACGGGTCGATCACGCCGGCGATGGTGTTGAGCAGGGTCGTCTTGCCCGCGCCGTTGGCGCCCAGCACCGTGACGATGCGTCCGGGCCACACGTCCAGGTTGACGCCCTTGATGGCGTTGACCGGCCCATACCAGGTCTCGAGGTTCTGCACCGCCAGCACCGGTTCGCCGGTGTGCGTGGGGTCGCCATGTGTCGTCATCTCAGTTTTCCACGGCGCTGGGCGCCACCCAAGGGGCATGCAAGGTCGAGCGGCCGCGGAGCAGGCCAGCCCAGAGGCCGCCGCGCACGGCCGCTCCGAAGCGGCCGGCCCGCCCCCCCGTGGGGGGTTCGGCCGGCTTACACGAAGTGAAGCCGGACAGACGGGGGGCGTCCTTCATGCAGAGGCCGGCGCGCACGGCCGCTCCGAAGCGGCCGGCCCGCCCCCCCGTGGGGGGTTCGGCCGGCTTACACGAAGTGAAGCCGGACAGACGGGGGGCGTCCTTCATGCAGAGGCCGGCGCGCACGGCCGCTCCGAAGCGGCCGGCCCGCCCCCCCGTGGGGGGTTCGGCCGGCTTACACGAAGTGAAGCCGGACAGACGGGGGGCGTCCTTCATGCAGAGGCCGGCGCGCACGGCCGCTCCGAAGCGGCCGGCCCGCCCCCCAGTGGGGGGTTCGGCCGGCTTACACGAAGTGAAGCCGGACAGACGGGGGGCGTCTCTCACCTCATCCACCCAGGTAGGCGGCGATCACCGCCGGGTCGTTCTGGACGGCCTGGGGCGTGCCCAGCGCCAGCACCTCGCCCATGTTCATGCACAACACCCGGTCGGCGGCCTCCGACACCAGCGACATGTCGTGCTCGACCATGATGACGGTGATGCCCAGGTCCTTCTGGATGTCGTCGATCCAGAATGCCAGGTCGCGGGTTTCCTCCGGGTTCAGTCCGGAGGCGGGTTCGTCGAGCAGCAGCAGGCGCGGCTGGGTCGCCAGTGCGCGCGCCAGTTCGACCACCTTGCGCACGCCATACGGCAGGCCGGCTACCGGGCTGTTGCGGTATGGCATCAGGTCCAGCAGCGTGATCACCTCCTCGACATGGGCGCGCGACTGCGCCTCGGCGCGGCGCACGGACGGCGTCCACAGGCACTGCGCCAGCAGGCTGCCGTGCGAGAACCGGTGCCGGCCCAGCAACAGGTTGTCGAGCACGGTGCCGCCCTCGAACAGCTCGATGTTCTGGAAGGTGCGGCCGATGCCGTGGTGCACCACCTGGTGGCGCGCCAGCTGCGTGATGTCGTGGCCCTCGAAACGCACGCTGCCCGCGCTAGGGTCGAACACGCGCGTAATGACGTTGAGCATCGAGGTCTTGCCCGCGCCGTTGGGGCCGATGATGGCGAACACCTCGCCTTGCTCGACGTCGAAGCTGACATTGCCGATGGCCTGCACGCCACCGAAACGCAGCGAGACGTCGCGTACCTGGAACACACTCACGACACTGCCCTCCATGCCGCGGGACCGTTCGCCTGCCATGCCTTCAGCGCGCTCATTTGTACCGCTCCGATTTCATGTAGGTCTTGCCGCGCTTGAACATGTCCTTGCGGTACAGCGGGAAGGTCTGCAGGAAGGTCCTGAACTTGATCCAGCGCCCGTTCAGG
The DNA here is from genome assembly GCA_027214345.1 of Comamonadaceae bacterium G21597-S1. Taxonomy (GTDB): domain Bacteria; phylum Pseudomonadota; class Gammaproteobacteria; order Burkholderiales; family Burkholderiaceae_C; genus CAISIP01. The sequence continues at coordinate 23,631 of JAPWHR010000013.1, read as the reverse complement.
CCCTTGGGCTCGAACAGCACGAAAAGGGCCAGCACCAGGCCGAACACGAAGGTCTCCAGGCCGAACTGCTTGGCGATCTGGTCGGGCATCAGTGGCTTGATGCGCGAGATGAAGGTCGGCAGCAGGCTGATCAGCATGGCGCCCAGGATGGCGCCGCGCAGCGAACCCAGGCCGCCGATGGTGACCATCAGCACAAGCTCCAGCGACATGATGAGGCCGAATCCTTCCGGGGTCAGGTAACGCACGTGGTGTGCCAGCAGGGCGCCGCCGAGGCCGGTCACCATGGCCGAGATCACGAAAGCCAGGACCTTGTAGCCGGCGACCCAGATGCCCAGGCTGTACGCCGCGGCCTCCGAGTCGCGCACGCCCTGGAAGGCCCGGCCGGTCTTGGCCCGCAACAGGTTGACCAGCCCCAGCATCACGATGATCAGCACGGCCAGGCACAGGTAGTAGAAGGGTTGCAGTTTCGACAGGTCCCAGCCCAGCAGCATCGGGTTGTCGACGTTCAGGCCGTTGTAGCCGCCGGTGACGCTGCTCCAGCGCCCGATGATGTGTTCGGACAGGATCGCGAACGCCAGTGTCACCATCGCCAGGTACAGCCCGGACACCCGGATCGCGGGCAGACCGATCACCAGCCCGACCAGGCCGGCGACACCGGCGGCCAGGGCCATCGACGCGAACAGCGGCACGCCTTGCGACAGGAACCAGGCATGGGCATAGGCGCCGATGGCGATGAAGGCCGAATGCCCCAGCGAGACCTGGCCGGTATATCCCACCAGCACCATCAGGCCCAGGCTGGCGATGCACATGATCAGCAGGTAGGTCAGTTCGCCCACGTAGTAGTTGGGCAGCAGCCACGGGGCCGCCAGCAGCGCCAGCAGCAGCAGGCCGTAGGCGACGCGGCCAGGCGTGTAGCGCAGCAGGGCCTGGCCGTCGCGGTAGGAGGTGTCGTAGGGAAAACGCATGAGACTCCCGGCCTGTTCAGACGCGCCGGCCGTGGGCTTCGCCCAGCAGGCCGCGGGGCCATACGATGAGCACGCCGATCAGCACGATGTAGGCCATCGCGTCCTTGAAGCCGTCGGGCAGATAGACACCGGCGAACTGCTCGATCATGCCCAGCAGCAGTCCGCCGACGATGGCACCGGGGATGCTGCCGAAGCCGCCCAGCACCACGGCCGCCAGCGCCTTGAGCACGACGATCCACAGGCCGATGTCGACCAGCGCGGTGGGCGCCAGCAGCAGGCCGCACAATGCGGCGATGCCGCCCGCGATGGCCCAGACCATCGAGGTCACGCGCTTGACGCGAATGCCGTTGAGATAAGCGGCCAGCTGGTTCTGCGACGCGGCCTGGATCGAGATGCCCAGCGGCGTCTTGCGCAGGAACCAGAACAGCACCAGTGTCACCAGCAGCGCGGCCGCGACGATGACCAGGCTCAGGTCGGCGACGACGATGTCGCCGAACACGGTCTTGTCGTCGCTCCACGGCGTGGGGTAGTTGCGCGATTCCGGGCCGAAACCCATGCTGACCGCGCCGCGCAGCATGAACGCGATCGCGATCGTCAGCATCACGCCGGCGAACTGGGGCTGGCCGACGATCAGCCGCATCACCCGCGCATCGATCAGCCAGCTCAGCGCGGCGGCCAGCACCACGGTGCCTAGTGCGGCGAGCCAGAACGGCCAGCCCAGGCCGACGATCAGACCCCAGCCGACGAAGCTCGAGGCCATCAGCACGTCGCCATAGGCGAAGTTCAGCACCTCGGTGGCTTTGTAGGTCAGCACCAGGCCCAGCGCGACCAGCGCGTAGATCGCGCCGATGGCCGCGCCGTTGATGGCGAGCTGGATCACCTGCGTCAGTTCGGCATGCATGGCGAGAGGTCCGCAATGGGGAGATCGGCGTACATCGTGCGCGGTCGGTGGAGCATGGTCGACAGTGTAGGTAGTGCGTTCATGTAAGAAAGCAAAAACGGCGACGATTCAGGGTAAATCCCGATCAGAAACCACGGATGCGTTCCACCACCATCGCGCTGGCGACCCCGGCCGCGCCGCAGATCGACAGGCAGCCGTAACGCGCATCGCGCGCCTCCAGCGCATCGAGCATCACGCCGACCATGGCCGCACCGGTGGCGCCCATGGCGTGGCCGATCGCGATGGCGCCACCGTTCACGTTGAGCCGGTCGTGCGGCACTGCCATCTCGTCCATGAAGTGCAGGGCCATGGCCGCGAAACCCTCGTTGATCTCGAACAGGTCGATGTCGCCGGGCCGCAGGCCGGCGCGCTGCAATGCGAGCCGCGCCGCGTCCACGGTGCCGGTGAGCGCCAGCGTGCGATCCGAACCGGTATCGGCGAAACCCAGGATGCGCGCGCGCGGCACCAGCGCGGCGCGCTCGAGCGCGCCGCGCGAACCGACCAGCACCGCGGCGGCGCCATCGGCCATTGCCGGCGAGTTGCCGGCATGGTGCACGTGCGTGATGGCCGCCAGGCCGTAGCGCCGGCACAGCAGCGCGTCCCAGCCCTGGTCGCCGCCCTTGGCACCCCATTCGGCGAATGCCGCCGGCAGCGCGGCCAGCGTCTGTTCGGTGGTGCCGGGTCGGATGTTCTCGTCACGCGCCAGCAGCGTGTTGCCGCCGGCGTCGGTGACGGCCACCATCGAGCGCGGCATGCCGCGTTCGGCTGCCGCGCCGGCGCGTTGCTGCGACTGCGCCGCATAGGCATCGAGCCTGGCGCGCGAATAACTCCGCTGGGTGGCGATGGCATCGGCGGCAATGCCGATCGGCACCAGCTGGGCCTGCACCTGCAGTGCGCGGTCATGGGTCAGCGGTCCCTGGTCGCTGCCCATGGGCACGCGCGACATCATCTCGATGCCGCCCCCGACGGCCAGGGTGTCGCCATGCAGTGCCTGCAACGCGGCGAAGTGCGTGGCCGACAGGCCGGAGGCGCAATACCGGTTGATCGTGACCGCGCCCACGGCATCGTTCCATCCGGCCAGCGGCAAGGCCACGGTGCCGACACTCGCTCCCTGTTCGCCGGTCTGGGAAACGCAGCCGAACACGGCGTCGCTGACCTGCGCCGTGTCCAGCGCCGTGCGCTCGGCCAATGCACGCAGGGTCTGGGCCAGCAGCTCGGCCGGCTTGAGCGGCTTGAGGCTGCCCTTGTCGTTGCCGCGTCCGCGCGGGGTTCGTACCGCGTCGGCGATGTAGGCATGGGTCATGGTGTGTCCTTCTTCGCAGTCGGTAGTTCGTCCAGCAGCCGGGTGAAGGAGTCCGTTGCGCTGGCATGGGGGTGCAGCGCCATCGCATGCAGTTGCTTGATCGTGGCGGACAGGTCGGCGCCCGGCAGCGCCAGCGCATCGGTTTCGCCGACGCCGGCCAGGCGCAATGCTCCGCCACCGCAGACCAGCACCTCGCCGCTGACGTCGCACCCGGCGCCGGCCAGCCAGGCCACCAGGGGGGCGACCCGTTGCGGATCGAAGGTGGTCTCCATCCCGGGTGCCATGTAGGGCGCGGTCATCTGCGAATAACCGTACGGTGCGATCGCGTTGACGTACACGCCCTGGTTGCGGCCTTCGATGGCCAGTGCGCGCACCAGACCGATGACCGCGGCCTTGGCCGCCGAATAGGCCGCCTGGCCGAGGTTGCCGTACAGGCCGGCACTGGAGGTGGTCAGCACCACGCGTCCGTAGCGCTGTTCGATCAGCTGCGGCCAGGCCGCGTGCACCAGGTGCAGGTTGCCGAAGAAGCCGGTGTCGAAGACGGTGCGGAAATCCGCCATCGACTGCCGGGCGAACCGGCTGGCACGGTCGACGCCGGCATTGGCGACGACGATGTCCAGCCGGCCGAAATGCCGGCGTGCCTGCTCCACCATGGCCGCGCCGCTGTCCGGGTCGGTGACGTCGCTCCAGTCGGGCATGGCGGTGCCGCCGGCCGCGCGGATCGCCTCGACGGTCTGCTGCGCCGACGTATCCGCATCCGACTCGCCGGCGTGGCGTCGGTTGTTGACCAGCACCCGCGCGCCCAGGCGCGCCAGGTGCAACGCATAGGCCCGGCCCAGCCCCTTGCCGGCGCCGGTGACGATGGCCGTGCGGCCGCGCAGGTCGTCCTGCGGGCGTGCCGTCATGGCCGGCTCCACGGAAAGAAGACCGGCACGCGGCGCATGTAGTCGGCATAGGCCGGTTTGGACTTCTGCAGGTAACGCTCCTGCATCGGGGTGGCCGAGCCGGCACTCATGAACCAGGTCACGTACAGCGGGCAGACCAGCGCCAGCCAGCCCCAGGGATGCACCAAGGCCAGTGCCGCAAAACTCCACCACACGACCGATTCGCCGAAGTAGTTCGGATGGCGCGACAAGGCCCATACGCCGGTATCGAGCACCTGGCTGCGATCGGTGCGCGTGCGCTTGAACCGTTCGAGCTGCAGGTCGGCGATGGCCTGGAATCCGAACCCGACGGCGAACAGCAGCAGCGCCAGCGCATGTTGCCAGCCCAGCGGCCGGGCCCCGGCGGCCACGGCAGCCACCAGGCCGATCGACCACAACCAGATCATCACCCCCTGCATCGCAAATACCTGGAAGAAACTCCACCACCACCAGTGGCGGCCGAAGCGCTTGCGCCAGGCGGCATACCGGGCGTCCTCGCCGTGCCCGGCGTTGCGCAGCCCGATATGCAGCGACATGCGGGCCGACCACAGGCCGACCACGGCAGCGACCACGATTTCATGGGGCGACCAGCTGCCGCGCATCACCAGCAGCACCAGCACCGGAACGGCGGCCGCCATCGGATAAGCGACGTCCATGATGCCGGCGTCGCGCCGGGCCAGGCTGATCAGCCAGACCAGGGTCAGCAGCGCGCCGTTGATCACGGCGGCCTTCATGTAGAGCGACAGGAAGTAGCTGCCGGGCCAGTCGGCGCGGCTGAACCACCACCACAGGCCGATCGCCATTGCGGCTGCCGGCATCACGAACTCGCGTGGCGTGCCGACGCGCAGCGCGCTGTGGCGGCGAAACACGAGCAAGGCCAGCACCCAGGCGACCCACAACACCGCGGCTGCGGCGACCAGCGTGGTCTTGATCATGCCCGCTTTCCACTGAGCAGTCCGTCGCGCAGGTCCGCACCGGGGGCCCAGCAGGAGTGGGTGCCGCTGCACAGCTTGTGCGGCAGCGCGATGCGGCACACCGGCCCGTCGGCAAAACGCTTGCAATCGATCAGCAGCGCCTCGGAGCCCTGGGTGTTTTCGTTGGTGACGAAAGTCACCAGGTAGCCGTCGTCCTCGTCCTTGGCGCCGATGCGTGGCGCAAACGGCGCCTCGCTGGCGAATTGCCCGTCCGGCAGCCGCACTTCCCACGACTCCCCGGTCTGCAGGTCGTGCTTGACGTAGCCATGGAAAAGGAACCACCCCGGCACCTGCACCGCGCTGTAGGCGTACCGGTAGGGCTTGCCGGCGTACCGCTGGTTGAACATGCCGAACTCCAGCGTGCGATCGTCCAGCCGTTGTTCGGTCGTCTTGCCGGTCTTCAGGTTGAAGCGCCAGCGATGCAGCCGGGTCTTCATCTTGTACTGGTCCAGGTAGGACATCATGCGCTCGTAGCCCTTGGGCGCACCCTCGAAGTTCTTGGGTTCGGGTTCCTCCTCGAAATATCCGTCGAGAACGATCTCGTCGCCCTGTTCGTAGGCGTTGAGCCAATGCAGCACGAAGGTGGGTGCAGCCTCGAACCAGCGGATGTCCTGCACCTGGCCGCGGCGCGGGATGATGGCGAAACGCGACGGCAGCTCGGGGTGGAACTTCACCACGTGTTTGCCCTGCTTGAGCAGTTCCGGATCCCAGAACAGCGGAAAGTCGTTGAGGATGGCGAAATGCTCGGTGAACGCCATGTCGTGCGGCAGACGCGGGCCCGGCAACGGGATCGGCACGTAATGCACCAGCTTGTCGTGCCGGTCGACCACGCCGTAATGCATGTAGGGTGCGTGCTTGGAATAGTTGAAAAACAGCAGCTCGCCGTTGGCCTCGTCGACCTTCATGTGGGCAGAGATGCCGTCCAGCGGCGACCAGGGTGGAATACCCAGCTGCTCCAGCGTCATCGGATCGAGCCGGTACCCTTCGCCGCACTGGTAATAGGCGGTCAGGGCCTTGCCCGCATGCACGACCACGTCGGTGCTCGACGCGTCCTTGATCGACCCGTGGGCCCCCCAGCCCGGTCGCGTCGACAGCGCGGGGTCTTCCATCAGCCCGGCCCACAGGCGCCGGTTGGCTTCGATCTCGGCGCCCAGGCCCTTGGTCTGCACGAAGCGGTTGCGGTAGTGCGCCCGGCCGTTGCGCAAGGCCAGCATGTGGATCATGCCGTCGCCGTCAAACGGGTGGTAACGCCCGATCGACCGGTAGACCGGATTCTGGGTATTGCGCAGGTAGACCCCGTCGATGTCGGTGGGGATGGTGCCGGACAACACCGTCAGGTCGGTGGCGTCGACCTCTTCGAGCAAGGGGGTCCAGGCACCCTGCAGATAAGGGTGGTCGCCGGCCTCGATGTCGCTGTGCAGGGTCCGAATGTGGGTGACGGTGCTCATGGTGATGCTCCTGGCTCAGGGATGTGCGGATGGGGGCGGCGTCATGGCGACATCCCAGGGTTTGACGGCTTCGCCGCAATGGCTGCAGGCCACCTGCGGCGTGAAGGGCTGGCCGCAGGTCTTGTGCACCGGCCGGATCGAGCTGGGCTGGTGCAGGTATTCGCGGGCGGCCCAGGTGGAGAAACACACCAGGTAGCCGAACAGGTCGCGGCTCGCGGGCGTGAGCCGGTAGACGGTGCGCCGGGCATCGTGGGTGTCGGGCTGCGCCAGCAGCAGGCCGGCTTCGACCATGCCGCTGAGCCGGCGTGCGAGCACGCTGCTGGCGATGCCCAGCACATGCACCAGCTGGTCGAAATAATGGCAACCCAGCACCACGGCGGTCACGATCATCAGCGACCAGCGGTCCACGCGCAGGCCCAGGCCCATGCTGGCCGCGCCCTGGCTGGCCAGCCGTGCCGCCCGACCGGCCCGGGTCGACTGCGCCAGCAGCCGCGCATTGGGCTTGAGCGTGAGCTGCAGGTCGTTGATGCCGACCTTGTCCCCGCAGGCGGAGCAGGTCAGGGTCGGCACGAAGCGATGGCCGCAGGCCTTGTGGAACAGGGTGTCGGGCAGTTGCGAGCGCCGGCTGCCCCAGCGCCGCTCCCACAACCAGACCATCAGCACATGTGGGTAGAGCTTCATGCCCTCCGCCGTCAGGTGGTAGGCCATGCGACGCGGGCGCTCCTGGTAGACGCGCTGGCGCATCAGGCCCAGCGCGACCAGGGTCTTGAGCCGGTTGGCCAGCGTGGGCCGCGGAATGCCGAGCCGGTTCTGCCAGTCGTCGAAGCGGTTGACGCCGGTGAACGCCCCCATCATCACGGCCATGGTCCAGCGCTCGCCGAGCACCATCAGGCCGTGGTTCAGCGTGCTGCTGGCCAGCGCATCGCGCGTCAGATCCAGGTCCGGCGCGAAGGACAGGGCGGATGACGGAGGCATCGCGGTGGAACGTCTGTTCAGGCGTCGCGCGCGACGACGAAACTGGCCACGGTGGCGCAGGAGCCGCCGATGTTGAGTGTCTGGATGCGGCGCGCGCCGTCGATCTGCATGTCGCCGGCCTGCCCGCTGACCTGGCGGGCCGCGTCGAACACCATGCGGGCCCCGGTCGCGCCCACCGGGTGGCCGCAGCCGATCAGGCCGCCGCTCATGTTGATCGGGCAGCTGCCGCCGCGTTCGATCCGGCCGTCCTCGATCGCCTGCCAGCTCTGGCCCGGCGGCGTCAGCCCCAGATGGTCGATCGCCATGTATTCGGTGGTCGTGAAGCAGTCGTGGGTCTCGACGCCGTCCATCGCCTCGATACCCGACACGCCGGCGCGGCGCCAGGCGTCCTCGATGGTCTGGCGCACGTGCGGGAACACATAGGGCGCGTCGGCGCTGCGTGCGAGCTTGTCCTTCAGCCGCAGTCCGGCGTTGCGGTGGCCCCAGCCGGCGATGCGGGGCAAGGTGTCCAGCTTCGTGCCGATACGCTGCGCATGGGCCCGCGCGAATTCAGTGCTGGCCAGCACGACGGCACAGGCGCCGTCGGTGATCTGGCCGCAGTCCTGGCGCCGAGATCCCGGCTCGATGACGGGGTTGGCCTGGTCGTCGTCGGTGAAGCTCATGGCGTCGAACTGCCACTTGCGGGTCTGGGCCAAGGGGTTGCGCCTGGCGTTGCCGTAGTTCAGTTCGGCGATGCGGTTGAGGTATTGGCGATCGAGTCCGTAACGCTTGTCGTATTCGCCGGCCAGCAGGCCGAAGGCGGCCGGCCACATGAAGGTGCAATCGATGTCCTCGTGGCCTTGCCATGCCGCGGCATTCTGGTTCGCCGAGGCCTGGTCGCCCGGCAGGTTCTTGAATTCCTCGACACCGAGCACCAGCACGCAGTCGTACCGCCCGGCTTCGATCTCGGCCATTGCGGAGAGGATGGCCAGCGACGACGAGGCGCAGGCGCCTTCGTGGCGCATCGCCGGCACACCCCACAGTTCGGGCACGACCTGGGCCACCATCGCGCCCAGGTGCGCCTGCTGGCGCTGCAGTTCCCCGAACGCGTTGCCGACATGGATGCTCTGGATATGGCCTGCATCGAGCCCGCTCGATTGCAACGCGCCCAGCGTGGCCTCGCGCGTCATGTCCGAGATGTCCTGGCCGTTGCGCGACCAGGCTTTCGCGAAGTCGGTCTGGTAGCCGCCGAGGATGTAGGTGCTTGTCGCCATGGTGTTGGGTCCTTGTCTAGATGGGGAATCCCGCTGCGTCCGAGCGGATCTCGCTGGCGTCGGCCCAGCAGGCGTGGGTGCCGCTGCTGATCGGGTGCGGCAGCAGGATGCGGGCCACCGGCCCGGCGGCGATATCGCGGGCATCGAGCACGACGCACTCCGAGCGGTGGGTGTTCATGTCGGTGACGAAACTCACGACGTATCCGTCGTCCTCGTCGCGCGCGTCGGTGGCCGGCGCCATCGGCGACTCGCTGCCGAACCGGCCTTCGCCGAACATGCAGGTCTGGGTGTTGCCGCTGGCATGGTCGAAGCGGGTGATGCCGTCGAACAGGAAGGATCCGGGGTGCGCCACCATGTTGTAGGAATACCGGTACGGCCGGCCCCAATGGCGCGTGTTGATCATGCCGAACTCCAGCGGCAGATCGGACAGCCGGCGCTCGTGCGTGCGCCCGGTGCGCAGGTCGAAGCGCCATTCGTACACCGTGGGGCCGTAACGCTCGGGCCCGAGCGTGGTGCCGGTGTTGTCGAAGCCCCCTTCGCCGTTGCCGCGCTTGGGCAGGGGCGTCTTCTGGTGAAAACCGTGCAGCACGATCTCGTCGCCTTCTTCCCAGGCGTTGAGCCAGTGCAGCACGTAGGTGGGGCTGGCCTCGAACCAGCGTACCTCGCCGGGCTTGCCGCGGCGCGGCACGATGCCGAATCGCGAGGGCAGCTCCGGGCGGTAGACCACCTTGTGCTTGCCCTGGGCCAGCAGATCGGGATCCCAGAACAGCGGGAAGTCGTTGACGATGGCGTAGTGCTCGGTGAATGCCATGTCGTGCGGCAGCCGGGGCCCGGGCAAAGGGATCGGCACGTAGTGAACCAGCGTGTCGTCGGCATCGACGACGCCGAAATGCATGTAGGGCGCCTGCTTGGAATAGTTGAAGAACAGCAGCTCGCCGGTGCGCGGGTCGACCTTGGGGTGGGCCGAGATGCCGTCGGGCATGACGGCGTCGCCCCACGGCGCCACCCCCTTGAACGCCAGCGTGGCGGCGTCCATGCGGTAGGGTTCGCCGCATTGGTAGAAGGTGGCCAGCGCGCTGCCGGCATGCACGATGACGTCGGTGGCCGCGCTGTCGCGCAGGCCGCCGCGCGCCCCCCAGCCAGGACGCTTGGCCAACCGGGGGTTGTCGATCAGGCCGGCGTACAGGGCGCCGCCGGCGGCCTGCTCCTCGACGAAGGCCTTGGTCGGCACGAAGCGGTTGCGGTATTCGCAGTGGCCGTCATGGAAGCGCATCATGTGCAGCATGCCGTCGCCGTCGAACGCGTGGTACCGCCCCAGCGGCTGGTGCACCGGATTCTGCGTATTGCGCAGGTACACGCCGTCGAGGTTGCGCGGGAGGGTGCCGATCACGGTCAGATCGCGTGCATTGCATTCGACGTAGTTCGGTGTGAATACGCCGCTCATGAACGGATGCCCGTCGGGCACCAGTGTCGAACGCACCGTGTTGACGACTTCAAGCAACACGCCGGGCCTCCGGCTCGTTCGGGCGGGTCGTCGTGCGGACGGCAGCCGCGCGGGCCGCCAGCCGCTGGCAGGCCTGGCGGTACTCGGCTTCCAGCCGGTCGACCACGTCGGCGACTGCCTCGACCCGCTTGATCGCCCCCACGCCCTGGCCGGCCGCCCAGACTTCTTTCCATTTCTTGGCGCCGAGATTCTGGTTGCTGTCGTAGTTGCGCGATGGTGTGCTGGGCATGTTGTCCGGATCCAGGCCGTTGGCGCGCAACGAGGGCTTGAGCCAGCTGGCCGGCGTGCCGGTGATGCCGGCGCTGATGATGATGTCCTCGACCGTGCAGTCGACCAGCATCTGCTTGTAGGCATCGGGCGCCATGCTCTCGACGGTCGGAATGAAACGCGTGCCCATGTAGACGAAGTCCGCACCGGCCGCGATTGCACCGGCCACGCCCCAGCCATCGCTGATGCCGCCGCCGACGACGATCTGGCCGTCGAAGAATTCCCGCACGGCGCTGACGAAGGCAAACGGCGAGATCGAGCCGGTATGGCCGCCCGCGCCGCTGGAGACGCAGGCCAGGCCGTCGGCGCCCGCGGCCACCGCCTTGCGCGCCAGCGCGATGCTGGTGACGTCGGCGATCACCTTGCCACCGTAGGACTGCACGACGGCGATCGCCGGTTTCGGACTGCCCAGCGCGGTCACCACCACCGGCGGCCGGTAACGCGCGATCAGTTCCAGGTCTTCCGGCAACCGGCTGTTGGACGAGTGCGTGACCAGGTTGGCACACCACGGACCGATGGTGTCAGCCGCTTGCGCGTCGCGGGCCCGGGCCAGGCCCTCGGTGATCTGCCGCATCCAGGCATCGAGCTCGCTGATCGGGCGCGCATTCGGGGTCGGAAAGGCGCCGATGATGCCGGCCTTGCAGGCGGCCAGCACCAGCGCAGGACCGGAGATCAGGAACATCGGCGCGGCAAAGACCGGCAGCCGCAACGCAAAGGGGAAGGATGTGTCCATCGTCATGTCGTCTTATTGCGTCGCCTTGAAGCCGGAGATCTTCACCGCCTCCGCCCAGCGGGCCGACTCGGCCTGGTAAAAGCTCTGGAACTCCTGCGGCGTGGTGGCCAGCGGCTCGAAACCGACCGGATACCACTTGTCCTTGATCTCCTGGCTGCGCAAGGCCTTGCCGAACTCGGTGTTCAGCCGGGCGATGATGGCGTCCGGTGTGCCGGCCGGCGCGGCCAGGCCGGCCCAGATGAAGATGTCCATGTCGGGGTAGCCCTGCTCGCGGAATGTCGCCAGGTTGGGCATGTGGCTCGAACGTGTGGGCGTGGTGATGGCCAGCACCTTGAGCTTGCCCGATTCCACATGTTGTTTGACCGCCATCATCGGCACGAAGGCGGCGTTCACGGTGCCCGAGAGCAGGGCGGTCACCGCCGGCGGTGTGCCGTTGAACGGCACGTGCAGCATGTCGATGCCCGCGCGCTTGTTCAGGATCACCCCAGCGAAGTGCGACGAGTTGCCTGCCGTGAACGAGGCGAACGACACCTTGCCCGGGTTGGCCTTGGTCCATTTCACGAACTCCGCGACGTTGCTGGCCGGCACGTCCGCATGGACCGCCATCACCATCGCCGCCCCCAGGAAGTTGGACACCGGCTTGAAGTGCTTGTCCGGGTCGTACGGCAGGCTGGTGAAGGTGTGCGGGTTGATCGTGAACATGCTGGTGTTGCACAGCAGCAGCGTGTAGCCGTCGGGCGGGGCCTGCATCACGGTCTGCGCGGCGATGATGCCCGAGCCGCCGGGCTTGGCGTCGACCAGGATGGGCTGTCCGGTGTTGGCCTTGAATACCTCGCCGACCTGGCGCAAGGCGTTGTCCAGTGTGTTGCCGGCCGCGAAGGGCACGACAACACGAACGGGTCGGTCGGGGAAGCCGGCCTGTTGTGCGCGTGCGAGCGGCCAGGCAAGGCTGGTGCCGGCGGCGGCCAGTGCGGTGACGATGGTGCGGCGTTGAATCATGGTGTCTCCTTGTCTTGGTTTGGGGTGGGGTGAACGGATGCGACCAGCGCCAGCAATGCCTGGGCCAGTTCGGCGGGTTGTTCGAGCGGACTCTGGTGTCCGGACGATTCCAGCCAGGTGAGGTGCGCGCCCGGGATCAGCGTGGCCAGATCCTCGGACAGTGCGGGCGGGGTGACCTTGTCCTCGCGGCCGCAGACGATGCGGGTCGGAATGGTCAGTTGCGCCAACATGGCCCGGTGGTCGGCGCGCGCGGCGATGGCGCGGATCTGGCGGATCGCGGCCTCGGCACCGACCGCATGCATCATCGCGCGCATGCCGTCGATCAGGTCGCTGCGTGCATGATGTTGCGGATGCAGGCTGAACGTGATGATGCCGGCCACCGTGCGTTCGAAATTGCGCTCCAGCGCCGCAATGCTCTTGTCGCGATTGAGCCGGGATGCCTCGGTCTCGGTCTGCGCCGAGGTGTCGACCAGGCCCAGCGCCTGCACGCGTTTGCCATGGCGCGCCAGCATTTCGATCGCGACATATCCGCCCATCGAAAAGCCGGCCACGACCAGCGGGGTGGCCGCCGGAAGGTCGGCGACACGCGCCCAGGCATCGTCGGCCATGGCGCCGATGCTGGGCTGTGTCAACACATCGGCCACCCGAACGTCGATGCCGGCGCCCAGGTGCGCACGCACCGGGTCCCATATCGCGGCGGTATTGAACATGCCGGGGATCAGCAGCAGCACGGGATTCATGCGGCCGCCTTGTCGCGTTCACCGTGCAAGGCCTTGGCCTGGCTGCGCAGCTCGGTCTTCAGGATCTTGCCCACCGGGTTGCGCGGCATGGCCGGCAGCACCAGCAGGTGCTCCGGCAGCTTGTAGGCCGCCACGTGTTTCTCCTGGCGCAGGTAGGCGACGATGTCGGCCAGCGCCAGCGTCCGGCCTTCCTGCACGACGATGCAGGCACAGACCTTCTCGCCGAGGATGGCGTCCGGGACGCCGACGATGGCCACTTCGCGGATGCCGGGGCAGGCCTGCAGCAGGCCTTCGACCTCTTCGGCGGAGATGTTCATGCCGCCGCGGATCACCAGGTCTTTCGAGCGGCCCGCGTAACGGTAGAACTGCTTGCGATCGCCGGCGATCTCGAACAGGTCTCCGGTCTTGTAGTAACCCTGCTCGTCGAAGGCGCGCGCGCTGAGTTCGGGGGCGTTGTAGTAGCCGCTGAAGATGGTCGGCCCGATGAAGCGCAGTTCGCCGACATGGCCGGCCTCGTCGATGTCCTGGCCGGTCTCCAGGTCGACCAGCCGCGTACGCACCTTGCGTGTGGTCGACACCGACCATTCGAAACCCTTGACGCCGGCACGCGGGAAAAACGTCGCGCGGTCGCCCGGATCGGGCAGGTCGATGTGGTTGCCCGCCAGCGCCGCACCTTCGTTGGAGCCGAAGTAGTTGATGATCTCCACGTCGAACTGCTCCTTGAATCCGCGCACCATCCATTCGCTCAGCGGCGCCGAGCCGGAGCCGATGCGCGACAGCCGCCTGAAGTCGATGCCCTCGAGCAGGGCCGTGTTCTGCAGCAGCATGTTGAGCACGGCCGGAGGCGCGACGGTGTAGTCGATGCGTTCATCCCGGATCTGCTGCAGGAACACGGGCAGCGAGAACGGATGGTGCTGCACCACGGTGCCGCCGACGACCAGCCAGGCGGCGATGGCGGTGGAGATGCCGGCCATGTTGACCAGCGGAAACGGGTTGAGCAGCCGCGCGTGCGGGCCGATCTGTCCGGCGTCGATGATGGACGGCGCCACCACCAGCCATTCGTTGTGGCTGCGCGGCACGCCCTTGGGTCGGGCTTCGGTGCCGGAGGTCCAGCAGATCGTGAACACGTCGTTGGCGGTCACGGCGGCGTCCGCCTCGGCCTGCCGCAGGCGCTGGCGGTCGGCTTCGGTGATCGCATCGGCAGTATGCCGGGCGATGTCGATGCAGTCGGCGCCGACGCCATCGCCCCAGGCCAGGATCACACGCAGCCCCGCGTGGCGGGCCCGCATGGCGCCGAACATCGCGGCTGCGCTATGACCGGTGTCCGGCTTGCCGATGCGGGTGAAGGTCACGACGGCGGCGGCCTGGGTGTGCGCGAGGATGTGATCGAGCTCGTTCTCGCGGTATTGCACCGGCACCGGTGTGATCACGATGCCCAGCCGTGCGCACGACAGGTAGACGATGTATTGCTCGACCCCGTTGGGCAGTTGCGTCAGGAGCCGCTCGTCGCGGCGCACGCCGGCGTCGAGCAACAGGCGGCAGAAACGATCCACGGCGTCGGCGAGTTGCGCCCATGTCAGTCGCCGGGGCTCGCCATGCGCGAAGTCGGCGCGGTTGGCGGCGTCGACGACGGCCTCGGCGTCGGGGCGCTGGTCCACGTGTTGCTCGAACAGGTTCCACAGCGTGGTGGTGCCCCACCAGCCGCGCCGGGTGTATTCGTCGATTTTGGCTTGCGGTATCAGGATCATGGCTTATTTCCAGCGATCGAGGGTGTGCTGGCTGACGAAGGTGCCGTGGAAGCCGTGCGGAATGCGGCGCGGCATCAGGATGCGCGCGATCGGGCCCTGTGCCAGTCGTGCATCTTTGCAGTCGAATACCTGGATCTCCGAGCGTTGGTCCACCGGGTTCCACACCGGCATCACCAGGTAACCGTCGTCTTCGCTCGCGCTGTTGTCGCGCGGTGCGAATCCCGGCTCGTTGTAGAAATACTGCGGGCCGGCGCTGAAGGCGACGTAACCGCCGGTGCTCAGGTCGTACTTGACCAGGCCGGGGAAGCGCGGTTCCTCGCGTCCGCCCTGCGGGAACACGATGTTGTACGAATACCGGTTCCGGCGCCCCTGGTAGTCGCTGTTGATGACCGGGAACTCGCTGTTGAGCACGTCGTCGATGATGCGTTCCGCCGTGGTCCCGGTGCGCAGGTCGAATCGCCATTCGTAGAGCAGGAAGTCGCGTTGGCGCTGGTTGATGGTGCGCTCCAGGCGCCGGCTGTCGATGTGTCCGTCCGCGGTCTCGTGTACCCGGTACGGCGTGCCGACCATGACGATGGTCTGGTCTTCTTCCCAGGCATTGACCACGTGCAGCATGTAGGTCGGCTTGGCCTCGAACCAGCGGATGTCGCCGGACGAGCCATGGCGCGGCACGATGGCGAAACGTGATGGCTGGTCGGCATGGAATCGCACCTTGTAACGACCGGCCTGCAGCGCCTCGGCGTCGGGCCACAGCGGAAAGTCGTGCAGGATGCTGTAGTTCGGCGTGATCGCCATGTCGTGCGGCAGCCGCGGCCCGGGCAGTGGAATCTCGATCTTGGTCTTGAGCCGCCGATCCGGCCCGATCACGCCGTATTCCATGTACGGGGCGGTCAGGCTGTAGTCGAAGAACATCAGCTCGCCGGTATGCGCGTCCGGGCGCGAATGGGCCGAGATCTTGGCGTAGGCACCCTCGTAGTCGGCCGTGCCCAGGGTCTCCAGCGTGTCCGGGTCCAGCGCATACGGCATGCCGGAGCGGTACCACATCGCGATCAGCTGGCCGGCGTGGTACTTGACGTCGGTATTGGCGGTGTTCTTCAGCGGCTGGTCCGGTCGGTCGGCGCGCATCGGCTCCTTGAGCCCTTTCCACAATGCGTGGCCGGCCGCGCGCTCCTCCTGCAGGCCCGCGGTCTGCACGAAGCGGTTGCGGTAGCGGACCTTGCCATCGGTGAACCGCACGGCATGCAGCATGCCGTCGCCATCGTAGGCGTGGTAGCGCCAGTCGGGCGGGTAGAAGGCATTCGGCCCGTTGCGCACATACAGTCCGTTCAGGTCCCGGGGCACTTCCCCCAGCACCTGCATGTCGTCGAACACCGACTCGTCCAGCACCGGGGCATTGTTGCCGTCCAGCGCGGGGATGTCGTGTACCGGGAGTTCGTCGCGTCGCATGGTGTCGTCTCCTGAGGGTCAGTAACCGCGTGCCAGCCGCTCGCCGCTGACCCAGGTCGAGTGGAAGCCGTGCGGCACGCGTTGCGGCAGGCGGATCTTGCAGACCGGCCCGCGCGCGATGTCGTGGGCGTCGAAGATGCTCAGGAACGACGCCTGCCGGGTGCCGTCCCACAGGTAACCGACCAGGTAGCCGTCGTCCTCGTTCTTCCAGTGGTCCCGGGGTGCGAACGGCGCCTCGCTGAACCATTTGTCGGTGCCGGCGTGGTAGGTGGTGCAGCTGTCCTGTTCCAGGTCGTAGCGCACCAGGCCGCAGAAGCGCGGGTCCTCGGCGCGGTTGAGCCGGCCCATCAGCACGTTCCACGAGTACCGGGTCTTGTGCCCCTGCATCCAGGAGTTGATGACCGGAAATTCCTGGTTGATGATGTCGTCGATGACACGCTCGCGGGTCTGCCCGGTGCGCAGGTTGAAGCGCCACTCCTTGAAGATGAAGTCGTGCTCCAGATTGGCCAGCATCTTCGGGAAACGATCGACGTCGACCTTACCGTGCAGGTCCGCCGGCAGCCGGAACGGCGTGCCGGTCATGACGATCTCGGTACCGCCATGCCCGTCATCCTCTTCCCACGCGTTGGAGATGTGGTACATGTAGGTCGGTTCGGCCTCGAACCAGCGGATCTGTTCGGGTGTGCCATGGCGCGGCACCACGGCGAAGCGTGACGGCAGCGTGTGGTGGAAACGCAGCTTGTGGCGGCCGGCGGCGAATGCGTCCATGTCATAGAACAGGGGCAGGTCGTGCAGGATGCTGTAGTTCGGTGTGATCGCCATGTCGTGCGGCAGGCGCGGTCCGGGCAGTTGCACCGGCATGAAGGTGACCAGCTTGCCGTGGCGGTCCATCACGCCGTAGTGCATGTACGGCGACTCCTTGCCGTAGGCGAAGAACAGGAACTCGCCGGTGCGTTCGTCGACTTTGGAATGGGCCGAGATCGGCAGGCCCAGCAGCCGCGGGTCCATGTCGAGCTTGCCGATCGTCGACAGGTCATCGGGGCGGCACTGGTAGACCGCGCCGCCGAGGTACCACATCGACACCAGCGTGCCGGCATAGAACTTGACGTCGGTGTTCGAGGTGTCCTTGAGCGGCATGCCGGGCCGGTCCTTGCGGGGCGGGTCCTTGATGCCCTGCCACAAGGCGTTGCCGGCGGCCAGCTCTTCCTTCAGGCCGTCCGTCATGACCCAGCGGTTCTGGTACTGGGCCCGGCCGCCTTCGAAGCGCACCGCATGCAGCATGCCGTCGCCATCGAACCAGTGGTAACGCCCGGCGGCCTCGAACCTGCGGTTCGGGCCGTTGCGCACGTACATGCCGGTGAGATCCTTCGGTATCTCGCCCTCGATGTCGGTCAGGTCGACGGTCATCTCGCTGGCCACCGGCGCGAAGCCTCCGGTCAGGACGGGGATGTCGTCGAACGCGTGCGTGTCATTGGCGCCCATGGTGCTGCTCTCCTTCAGGATGCGGTGGATGTGGCCTGGGTCGCCCGGACGGGGCGGCGCGACTGGCTGATGCAAAAGCGGCTGGCCACGAAGGCCAGGTTGGTCAGCGACGCATTGCCGGCCGGGTTCAGGCTGGTGACGTGGTAGTCGCTGTAGGCGGCGGCGAAGTTCAGCGGCATCGCACCGGTCAGGTTGATGGTCAGCTGGGCGCCGGCGCGGGCATACGCGGTCTCGGCCCGGGCGATGAAGTCCTCGTCGGTCGAATACAGGAACGCGGTCAGGCCGCCGAATTGCGCCACGTCGCGCGTGGCCTGGCCCAGCGCATCGGCCGCGTCATCACAGCGGATCACGAAGCTGATCGGGCCGAATCGTTCGGCGCCATAGAGGTCGCGCTCGCTGGTGCCGACCTGCAGCATCAAGGGCGTGCAGGTGCGCGCGTCGGGGAAGTCCGGATGCGTGTAGGCCGTCGGTTCGAGCAGCACCGTGCCGCGCGCGGCGCCCTCGTCGCGCAGCTGGCGCACCAGGGCCAGCGTCTGCTCCGACTGGATCGTGGCCAGGATCATGGCCGCCTTCTTCGGCGCGGCGCCGAGTGCGGCAACGGCCTCGGCCAGGCGTCGGCCAACCTCGTCCAGCGGCACCAGGCTGCCGGGCGTGCGCACGCCGCCTGCGGGGATGTAGATGTTCTGCGGGCTGGTGCACATCTGTGCGCTGAACATGCACATCGTCGTGGCCAGGCTGCGCAGCACCGCGTCCAGGTCGTCGGCCGACTCCAGCACCACGGTGTTGCAGCCGGCGGTCTCGGTGAACGCCAGGGCCGGGTAGGCGTTGCGTTCCACCCACTGGCCGAATGCCACGCTGCCGGTGAAGTCGACGATGGCGGTCTTCGGATGCTGCACCAGCACCTTGCCGATGGGTTGCTCGACCGAGTCCAGTGCCATCGTGACCAGGTTGGGGTCGAAGCCGGCCGCGGCGATCACCTGTCGGAACACCCGCACCGAGATCGCCATCGGCAGGATGGTTGCCGGGTGCGGCTTGACGATGACCGCATTGCCGGTCGCCAGGCTGGCCATCATCGACGGCCAGGCGTTCCAGGTCGGGAAGCTGGCGCAGGCGAAACACACGGCCACGCCGCGCGGCACCAGTCGGTAGGTCTTGTCCAGTGCAATCTGCGACGGGCCGAACTGGCGCTCCCAGCGCGCGTGTGGCGTCACGGCCCGCTGCGCCTGGTGCGCGAACACCAGCGCCTCGATGGCACGGTCGAGCGCGTTCACGCCCGAGCCCGCGTAGGCCATGTTGAAGCTTTGTCCGGCGGTGTGCATCACCGACTGTGTCAGCTCGAACAGATGGTCACGGTACAACACTTCGACCACTTCCATCAACACGCCGATACGTTCCTGCACCGTGGCCCGCGACCAGCGGTCGATCGCGTCGCCGGCCGCGTCGAACAGGGCGTCGACATCCGAGTGGGGGTATGCGATGCCCAGCGGTTTGCGGGTATAGGGCGAGACCTCGGCGCCCAGCACGCCGGTGATGCCGGGTTGCTCGAGCACGAAGCGCCGGGCCTGCTCGCCGCCCAGGTGGGCCTGGAACGCCGCCAGCCCGGCAGCCTGGGCCTGGGGTGCGTCGGGATACTGGCCGGGCGTCTCGGGAAACGGGCTCCAGCAGTTGCGTTCCACGCACGCCACCTGTGCCTGCTGGAAACGGGCGCGGTGCTGTTCGAACCAATCCTGGGCGATCGACATGGTGTGTTCTCCGTGAGGGGTCAGCGGCGCCAGACCAGGCGGTGGTGGCGTGCGATATCGGTGCCGGGCACGGTGTCGGAGGCCGACAGCGTCAGTCTGCCGTCGGCGCCGAACGTCATGTCACGAACCTGCTCGGTGCCGACGAAGTTGGGATTGAGCGCATGGGTGACGCGGTGCACCACCTGCTGGTGGCCCGGCTCGCCCCGCACGGTGTAGGGCCCGGCGTACTGGAAATAACTCTCGAATGCGGCCAGCCGCTCCGCCGGCGGCGCGCTGCGCACGCTGTCGCTGGACAGCCGCGCACGTCCGGCGCGGGCGATGCAGGCGCTCATGGTGCCGTCGGCGGTATAGGTGATCAGCCCGGTCGCGTCGGCGCCGAACGGCAGGCTGGCCGGGCGGCCGTCGCCATAACGGATATCCCAGCACACCAGGTGCCAGGTTCCGAGCAAGGCATGGCCCGCACTGCTGTCGGCAGTCATCGTCGCTGTCTCCTTTAACTTTCTTAGTTGAACTTATCTTAGGTCAATGTTTTCAGGCGCGCAAGTGCTAGGGGTCCGAAGCAAGCCCGACAATGTCACCATGGTGTCACCCCCCGATCCGAACCCCCCGGCCTTGTCCGCAGTCCATCCGTTCGCGTCGCTGACGCCCGATCAGGTGCTCGATGCGCTCGATGGCGTGGGCCTGCGCGGCGACGGCCGCCTGACCGCCTTGTCGAGTTACGAGAACCGGGTCTACCAGGTGCAGCTCGAGGACGGCAGCGCCGTCGTGACCAAGTTCTATCGGCCCGGACGCTGGAGCGCGGCGCAGATCCAGGAGGAACACGATTTCTCGCGCGAACTGGAACAGGCCGAGGTGCCGGCCGTGGCACCGCTGCTGCTGGCCGGCGCGACGCTGCACCACTTCGGCGGCTTCATGTTCAGCGTGAGTCCGCGCCGCGGTGGCCGCGGCCCGGAGCTGGACGATGGCGAGGTGCTCGAGTGGATCGGGCGTTTCCTGGCGCGGTTTCATGCCGTGAGTGCGCGCAGTGCCTTCGAGCACCGTCCGGCGCTGAACCTGCAGACCTTCGGCGCGGCCTCGCGCAGCTGGCTGCTCGACAACGACAAGGTCCCGCTGGACGTGCAGGCCTTGTGGTCCGACATGTCGGCGCGGGCCCTGGAGCTGGTCGGCCGGCACGACGCCTTGGCCGGGTGCAGCCCCGCGCACGGCCAGGAGCCGATCCGCTTGCTGCGCCTGCACGGCGACTGCCATCCCGGCAACATCCTGTGGACACCGACCGACGTGCCGGCCGCCGCCGGTCCGGGGCCGCATTTCGTCGACCTGGACGATGCGCGAACCGGCCCGGCGGTGCAGGACCTGTGGATGTTGTTGTCCGGTGACCGCCAGCAACGCCAGCGCCAGCTCGGTGCCCTGGTCGACGGCTACGAGCAGTTCCGCGCGTTCGACCGCCGCGAACTGGCGCTGATCGAGCCGCTGCGCACCTTGCGCCTGATCCACTACAGCGCCTGGCTGGCCCGGCGCTGGGCCGATCCGATCTTTCCGATCAACTTCCCGTGGTTCGGCTCCAGCGACTACTGGCAGGGGCAGGTGCAGATGCTCGAGGAGCAGTGCGAAGCGATGGAGGAAGACCCGCTGGTGGTGTGACCCGTGGCGCCGATGCACGACGACGTGCACGGGCGGCGATGTCCGACACGCGGGCGCAGGCGCTTCCGACAGTCGGATCTGCGCTGCAACCCTAGGATGAACGCAGCGATCAGGAACGGTGCCTGCCGCTGTCACATGTCACATCAACAGGGAGGTCATATGCCATCAGAACAATCCACACGCAAACCATCGGGCGCGCCGTCGCAACAACAGCAAGCACAGCAGGGTAGCCCCCGCTCTCCGCAGCAACCGCCGGGCGGGCCGCAGCAGGGATCGACATCGTCGCCGCAACGCGTACGCGGTGATCGGCAGCAGGTGCAGGGCGAAGGGGATTACCGCTCCAATGAGCGGTATACCGATTCGGTGCAGGAGTTCGTCGAATCCGGCAAGGTGGAGAAGGCGGCCCGCCAGGCCAAGCCGGAGTCGCAGCAGCAAGCGCAGGAGATGCGCCGCGCCGAGCAGGAAGGCAAGTCGCACGCCAAGGGCGAGAAACCCGGTCAGGGCGGCCAGCAACGTTGACGGGCTTCGGCGCTGGCGCCTGCCCGCAACGGGGCAGGTGCCAGCGCCCGCACGCTGCGCGGCCAGCCGCACAGCGTGCCCTGCATGCAGACACCGGTGGCCATGATGATTTTCGGCTGATCGGTTGCGGCAGGGTTCGCGTCGGATCCGACGGCCGATACGTGCCGATTGAAAGGACCTGGCTTCAGCCCGGCGTCGACTGCGTGACGTCCCGTATGCGTGGCCAGGTGTTCTGAATGTGTTCGCGCATGGCCCGCGCCAGCGCGGCTGCGTCGCGCCGCTCGAGCGCGGCGATCATCTGTTCGTGTTCCGCCATCGCGGCGGCCCAGTTCTCGGCGCCGGAATTGCCGCTGTAACGCAGGCTGCGCATGCGTTTGCTCAGCGTGGCGTGGGTCTGGCTCAAGGTGTCGTTGTCGGCCAGCGCGACCAATGCCTCGTGGATCCGCTGGTTCAGCACGAAATAGTCGAGCCGCTGGCGCTGGTCGTACAGCGTCCGCATGCGCCGGTGCATGTCGATGACCTCGTCGATCCGTGCCGCGTCGGCCTGGCAGGCGCGTTCACCGGCAAAGGCCTCGATCAGCGCGATCACGTCCAGCATGTCGCGCGCATCCTTGTCGGTGAACACCTTGACGATGGCCCCGCGCAGCGGCAGCAGTTCGACCAGGCCCTCGGCGGTCAGCACCTTGAGCGCCTCGCGGATCGGCGTGCGCGATACGCCGAGTTGCTGCGCCAGTTGCATTTCCTGGATCCGTTCGCCGGGTGCTAGCTTGGACTCCACGATCATGTCGCGGATGCGGTTCGTCACTTCCTCGTGCAGCGGAATTCGGGCGATCTGTGCCAGCGGCTCCGGGTGGTTCATGGCTGCGAGTATGGGTGAAAAAACGGTGTTGACACCAGCTTGCACTGTCATCTACATTATCCGTAATTACGGATTACACATTACCAATTCATAAGACTCGGCCTGTTTTCATCAGCCCGACGCAGACCATGCAACACGACCCGTTACCCACAATCGCGCTTTTCACGGGCGATCCGGCCGGCATCGGTCCCGAACTTGTCGAAAAGCTGCTGTCGGACCGGGCCGTGACCGACTCCGCCCAGGTCCTGCTGATCAGCCAGCATGGCAGCCCGACGGCCCGGGTTCCGGTGCACATCCATGACTGGGCCGGCCGCGACAACCCGGCGTTTGCGCCCGGTGTTGCCGCCGCGGACAACGGCCGCTACATGCTCGACGGCCTGGCCCAGGGCGTGGACCTGGTCCGCGGTGGTGCCGCCGACGCCTTGTGTTTTGCGCCGCTGAACAAGGGGGCATTGCGCCTGGGCGGCATGCACCAGGAGGATGAATTGCGCTGGTTTTCCGACCACCTGGCCTATGACGGCGAATGCGGCGAACTCAACGTGCTGAAGAACCTGTGGACCGCGCGGGTCACCTCCCACGTGGCGCTGCGCGACGTGAGCGGCCTGCTGACGCCGCAGAAGGTGGCCAATGCGATCCGCATGATCACCGAGGCCTTGCGCGATGCCGGCGTGCCGCAGCCGCGCATTGCCGTGTGCGGACTCAATCCGCACAACGGCGACAACGGCAACTATGGTGACGAAGAGGGCCGCATCATCGGCCCCGGCGTCGCGCTGGCCGAACAGCAGGGCTATCCGGCGCACGGGCCGTTTCCGGCCGACACCGCTTTCGTGCGTGCGGTGCGGGCCCAGGGCGGCTATGACGGCGTCGTCACGATGTACCACGACCAGGGACAGATCGCGATGAAGCTGCTGGGCTTCGAACAGGGCGTGACGGTGCATGGCGGCCTGCCGATCCCGATCACCACGCCCGCACACGGAACCGCCTACGACATCGTGGGCAAGGGCATCGCCAGTCCGCGGGCGATGCGCAACGCGTTCGACCTGGCCGTTCGCATGGGCCAGGCCTTTCGCCGCAAGAAGGCAGATGCAAACCCGAAGCAACCATCTTGAATGTTTAAGTCAAACGACCATTGCGATCTCGTTGCTCCAGGGGGACCTGGTACGTGCGATC
>JAPWHR010000012.1 GCA_027214345.1 Comamonadaceae bacterium G21597-S1 | reverse complement strand
AGGCAGGCGCCCCTTCGGCCCGTCCAAGCCTGCGCAGGCAGGCTTGGAGCCGCGGGCCTCAGCCCCACTGGGGGGCGCCCCCTACGGCCTGGCAAAGCCAGTTCCGTGGGGGCCTGGACTGGCCTGCTCCGCGGCCGCTTGACCTTTCGTGCGTCGTGGGTCGCGCGCAGCGTGGTGGAGCAACTGACATGACCAGCCTGATGCGTAATGCCTATACCGCCGTGCTCGCCCGTGGCGAATGGTGGGAGGGGGCGGTCCAGACCGAGCCGTACGAGGCTGCGTGGGCCGGCGAAGCCCTGTTTTTCGTGCGCGTGATGCAGATCGGCGAAGACGCCCACCTGGGCGCGGCCAACGCGGTGGCGCGGGTGCAGATATCGCCAGACGGCATGCACTGGGTCGACGAAGGCGCCAGCATGCGCATACCGGCGCGGGCGCAGGCGCTGGCCTTTGCGCGGGTACGCGAATTCGGCGGCTGGTTGCGCCTGGCGGTCGAGGTGCCGGCAGGCTCGCGCATGCAGGTGGTCGCCACACTTGCGCTCAAGGCGTGAGGCCGCCCGGCACGGTTCTCGAGCCGCCGGACTACCCGCTCGAGTTGTCGCGGGTCGATCTGGCGCCTTACCGCGAAGGCAGTACCGGCATCGACCACGTGCACAGCTTCGACTCGGGTGTGTCCGGTCCACATGTGATGGTCAATGCGCTGACCCACGGCAACGAGTTGTGCGGCATGGTCGTGGTGCGGCGTCTGCTCGACGCCGGTCTCCGGCCCCGTGCCGGCCGCCTGACGCTGTCGTTTGCCAACGTCGCGGCCTACGACCGGTTTGCGCACGATGCGCTGCAGTGGCGTTTCGTCGATCGCGACTTCAATCGGCTGTGGAGCGATGCGTTGCTGGCACAGGACCAGGTGAGCGTGGAGGCGCGCCGCGCCCATGCGCTGGCGCCGGTGCTGCGCACCGTGGACCGCTTGCTGGACCTGCATTCGACCTGGCACGCCGTGCTGCCGTTCTTCGTGATGTCGCGGCTGCCGCGGGTGCGGCGCTGGGCGGACCATCTTGCGCTGCCCGCGCGTCAGTTGCTGCTGCCCGCGTTCCGGCACGAGGGATACCACATGATCGACTACGGCGCCTTCGCCGACCCGCATGCCGATGCCATCGGCCTGATCGCGGAATGTGGCCAACACTTCGCCGGCGCCAGTGCGCGGATGGCCTGGCAGGTGACGATCCGGTTTCTGCAGGCCTGCGGCAGCATCGATGGCAGCGACGCAGGTCGGCTGGGGCTGGAGCCGGTCGAGCCGCGTTCGATCGAACGATACGAGATCGTGCAGCCGGTGATCGCTGCCACCGATGCGCTGCGCCTGACCTGTTCGTATGCCGGCTTCGTGGCTTTCCAGACCGGTGGTGTGGCGGCGTACGATGGCGAGATGCCCGTGATCGCTCCGTTCGATGGCGCCGTGGTCCTGGCCCCGCGTCCAGACCCGCGTGCAGGGCAGCAGGCCTTTGCCTGGGGCCGAAGGGTGGTCGACTGACAGGACGCGCAGCGCAGCGCTGACAAGCGCTGCCGGCGCAGGTCCTTATACTGGCCTTCGGAATCGCGCGCCATGGACGTGTGGTCGAGCCGGATCAGGGAGCCGGTGTCTATAGCAGGAGCGCATCATGATAGTTGTTCACCACCTCAATGACTCGCGGTCGCAACGTGTGTTGTGGTTGCTCGAAGAACTCGCGTTGCCCTACCAGATCAAGCGGTACCAGCGCAACGCCGAAACCCGGCTGGCACCGCCCGAACTCAAGACCGTGCACCCGCTCGGCAAGTCGCCGGTGCTGGTCGATGACGGACAGACCGTGTTCGAGTCCGGTGCCATCGTCGACTACCTGATCCGCCACCATGGCGACGGCCGGCTGCAACCTTCCATGGGCTGGCCGGAGTATGAGACCTACCAGCAGTGGCTGCACTATGCCGAAGGTTCGGCCATGTTGCCGCTGATGCTCAAGCTCTACGTGTCGCGACTGGGCGAGGCGGGTGCGCCGCTGGCGCCGCGCATCGACAGCGAGATCGCCAACCACCTGGGTTTCGTCAATCAGTCGCTCGAAGGCGTCGAATGGCTGGTGGGCGACCACCTGACGGGCGCTGACATCCAGATGAGTTTCGTCGGCGAGGCGGCGCGCGGCCTGCGCGCGCAATACCCCAACATCGATGCCTGGGTCCGGCGTTTCCAGGCTCGGCCGGCCTACCAGCGGGCGATCGAGCGGGGCGGGCCGTACGCGCTGGCCAACTAGAGCAGCATCAACACGCCGATGATGACCAGGCCGATGAACAGATTGGCCAGTACCCAGACCCGGATCGAACCCAGCGCCGCGCCACCGGCCGACCATTCGCTGCTGGCCACCGCGCGTTGCAGCCGCTTGTACAGCACGAAGCGGACGTGGCCGTAGACCGCCATCATCAGCAGGCCCAGCGTGGCCATCACCATCCAGCTCATCGGCATGCGCACGCCGCTGGCGGACGCGCCGCTGGCGAAGTCGGCCATCATCCACAGGCCGCTGGCCAGCACGATGACGACGGCCGCCGACACGGCACCGAAGAACCGGCGCAACACGTCGTGCATCAGCGTGACGCGCTGGGGTGGTTGCAGGCTGCCCAGTGCCGGGCGCAGGAAGAACAACACGAAAGCCATGCCGCCGACCCACAGGATGACGGACAGCAGGTGCAAGGTCTTGAGGATGGCGTAGAGCATGGGTGCGGCGTCCGGTCGATGGAGGTGAAGCGCGCAGTATGACAGGGCCGGCGCTGGCAAGCCGGCCCGTGTCGGCCTATGCGTAGTCCGCCACCGGCACGCAACTGCAGAACAGGTTGCGGTCACCATGCACGTTGTCGATGCGTCCCACGGGTGTCCAGTATTTCGCCTGCTTCAGGCTGGCAAGCGGAAATGCACCGATCTCGCGCGAATACGGCCGGTCCCAGGTGTCGCCCACCACGGAGGCGGCCGTGTGGGGCGCGTGTTTCAGCGGGTTGTTGTCCTGCGGCCATTCGCCGCGTTCGATCTTGCGGATCTCCTCGCGGATCGCGATCATCGCGGCGATGAAGCGGTCCAGTTCCTGCAGCGTCTCGCTCTCGGTCGGCTCGACCATCAGGGTGCCGGGCACGGGAAAACTCAGCGTGGGAGCGTGGAAGCCATAGTCCATCAGGCGCTTGGCTACGTCCTCGGCGCTGACGCCCTGGGCGCCGCCGCTGGCTTCCTTGAGCGGGCGCAGGTCCAGGATGCATTCGTGCGCCACATGGCCGTTGGCGCTGGCGTACAGGGTCGGGTAGTGGTCCTTGAGCCGCGCGCTGATGTAGTTGGCGCTCAGGATCGCGACCTCGGTGGCCGCGGTCAATCCGTCCGGGCCCATCATGCGGCAATACATCCAGCTGATCGGCAACACGGCCGCATTGCCCAGGGGGGCGGCGGATATGGCTCCCACGCGGGCGGCTGTCCCGGTGTCGTCGCGGCCCGACGCCACGCCGGCGTCGGGCGGCGGCAGAGCGCCGGTGACATGGCCGGGCAGGTAGGGTACGAGGTCTTCGACCACACACACCGGCCCCACGCCCGGCCCGCCGCCGCCATGCGGAATGCAGAAGGTCTTGTGCAGGTTCAGGTGGCTGACGTCGCCGCCGAATGCGCCGGGCGCCGCGATGCCGACCAGCGCGTTCATGTTCGCACCGTCGACGTAGACGCGACCGCCGTGCTGGTGCACCAGCGCACACAGTTCCTTGACCTGGGTCTCGAACACGCCGTGCGTGCTCGGGTAGGTGATCATGATGGCGGCCAGATTGGCGCTGTGTTTCTCGCATTGGGCCTTGAGGTCGGCCATGTCGACGTTGCCATTGCTGTCGCAGGCGGTGACGACGACGGTCAGCCCGGCCATCTGCGCGCTGGCCGGGTTCGTGCCGTGTGCGCTGGACGGGATCAGGCAGATCGTGCGGTTGGCCTCGCCCCGCGCCGCATGGTAGGCGCGGATCGCCAGCAGGCCGGCGTATTCGCCCTGGCTGCCGGCATTGGGTTGCAGGCTGATGCCGGCATACCCGGTGGCCTGGCACAACCAGTCGCGCAATTGCGCATCGAGCTCGGCGTACCCCTGGCGCTGTGCCGCCGGTGCGAATGGGTGGATGTTGGCGAACTGCGGCCAGGTGATGGGAATCATCTCGCTGGTGGCGTTGAGTTTCATCGTGCAGCTGCCCAGCGGGATCATGCTGCGGTCCAGTGCCAGGTCCTTGTCGGCCAGGCTGCGGATATAGCGCAACATGCCGGTTTCGCTGTGGTGGCGGCTGAACACCGGATGGGTCAGGAAGGCGCTGGTGCGCTGCAGGCCGTCCGGCAGCAGCGATGCGCCGCCAGCCTGCAGCGCATCGGTGTCCGGCGGTGCCTGGCCGTCGGACGCGAACAGCGACAACAGCAGGTCCAGGTCGGCGCGGGTGCTGGTCTCGTCCAGCGAGACGGCCAGGCATCCCTCCTGCACGCGGCGCAGGTTGACCCGGGCCTGCTGCGCACGCGCGAGCACTGCCTGCGTGGCGGCGCCAGTCTGCACGGTCAGCGTGTCGAAGGCGCTGGTGTTGGCCAGCGGGTGGCCGAGCTGCTGCAGTCCGCGTGCCAGCATGGCCGTGAGCATGGCCACGCGCCGCGCGATCCGTGTCAGTCCGGCCGGTCCGTGGTAGACGGCATACATGCTGGCGACCACCGCGGGCAGCACTTGCGCAGTACAGATGTTCGAGGTGGCCTTCTCACGCCGGATGTGTTGTTCACGCGTCTGCAGCGCCAGCCGGTAGGCCGGATTGCCATGGGTGTCGACGCTGACGCCGGCGAGCCGGCCGGGCATCGAGCGCTTGAAGTCGTCGCGGCAGGCAAGATAGGCCGCGTGCGGGCCGCCATTGCACAGCGGCATGCCGAATCGCTGCGTGGTGCCGACCACGATGTCGGCACCCCATTCGCCCGGTGGCGCCAGCAGGCACAACGCCAGCAGGTCTGCGGCCACGCAGAAGGCGGCGTGGTGCGCGCGCGCCGCTTCGGCCAGTGGGCGCAGGTCGTGCACGGTGCCGGTGCTGGCCGGGTACTGGGCCAGCACGGCGAAATAGTCACTTGTGGCCATCAGCTCAGCCAGTGCGCCGACCTGCACCGTGATGCCCAGCGGCGCGGCCCGTGTCTGGATGACCTCGATGGTCTGCGGATGGCAGTCTGCCGCGACCAGGAAGACGTTGCTCTTGTTCTTCACGCTGCGCTTGGCCAGCGTCATGGCTTCGGCGGCGGCGGTCGCCTCGTCTAGCATCGACGCGTTGGCGATCGCCATGCCGGTCAGGTCGCAAACCATGGTCTGGAAGTTGATCAGCGCCTCCAGCCGGCCCTGCGAGATTTCGGCCTGGTACGGCGTGTAGGCGGTGTACCAGGCCGGGTTCTCGAGCACGTTGCGCAGGATGACGGTCGGCGTATGCGTGCCGTAATATCCCTGCCCGATGAAGTTGCGGAACAGCAGGTTCTTGTCGGCGATGGCGCGGATCTCGTCCAGCGCCGCCGCCTCGGTGATCGCGGCCGGGATCTGCATCGGCTGCTCGCGTGCGATCGCGCGGGGCACGATGCCCTCGATCAGTGCGCGTCGCGTGGCGGCGCCGACGATCGACAACATGTGTTGCTCGTCGGCGGCGTTGATGCCGATGTGGCGGCTGATGAATTCGTGCGGATGTTCCAGCACGTCCAGGGTCGGGGCAGGAGGCAGCGACATGAAGATCTCACTCGTGGGTCGGCAATGGGACGGATGCGTCGAGTCGCGGGCCTGTGCTGCCCGCGCGGCAGGTCAGGGTCGGGGCCTGGTGTTCAGGCGTTGGCCGAGAACGTGCCGTAGGCGGTCTCGTCCATCAGCGCGTCGAGCTGCGACGCATCGGACAGCCGGACCTTGAAGAACCAGCCCGCGCCCAGCGGATCGGAGTTGGCCAGCGACGGGTCGGCGCGCAGAGCCTCGTTGACTTCGGTGATCTCGCCGCTGATCGGCATGTAGACGTCGGCGGCGGCCTTGACCGATTCGACGACGCCGGCGATCTCCTTGGCATCGAGCTGCTTGCCCACTTCGGGCAGGTCGACGAACACCACGTCGCCCAGCGCGTCCTGCGCATGTTGCGTGATGCCGACGGTGGCATGTTCGCCGTCGACGGCAAGCCATTCGTGGTCTTCGGTGTATTTCATTGTTGCCATGGGTTTCTCCAGAAAAGCGTGGGTGGGGTTGAACGGACGGGGTGGCCGCGGGAGGCTGGCTCAGCCGCGGTGGTATCGGTTGGGGACGAAGGGCATGCCGACGACTTCCATCGGCACCGGCTTGCCCCGCACCAGGGCCTGCAGCCGGGTGCCGGGAACGGCGTGGTCGCTGCGCACGTAGGCCATCGCAATCGGTACGTCGATGGTCGGGCCGAGCAGTCCGCTGGTGACCTCGCCGACCGGCTGTCCGGAAGTGTCCTGCACCAGCGTGTGTTCACGCACGGGAATGCGCTCGAGCGCCTTGAGTCCCACGCGCCGGCGTCCCGGGGCGGTTTCGCCACCGGCCAGTTGCGCCAGCACCACGTCGGCGCCGGGAAAGCCGCCGGCGCGCGCGCCGCCGGTTCGACGCACTTTCTGGATCGCCCAGTTCAGGCTGGCCTCGACCGGGGTGGTGGTGGTGTCCAGGTCGTTGCCGTACAGGCACAGGCCGGCTTCCAGGCGCAGCGAGTTGCGCGCACCCAGGCCGACCGGCTTGACCTGGGGCTGGGCCAGCAGCAGCCGGGCCAGCGTATCGGCGTGTTGTTCGTGGACCGAGATTTCGAAGCCGTCTTCG
Organism: Comamonadaceae bacterium G21597-S1; assembly: GCA_027214345.1. Lineage (GTDB taxonomy): Bacteria > Pseudomonadota > Gammaproteobacteria > Burkholderiales > Burkholderiaceae_C > CAISIP01. The sequence continues at coordinate 183,263 of JAPWHR010000012.1, read as the reverse complement.
CCGGTGTAGCCGCTGCGGGTCACGTACACGTCGATCGGCCCGCTGCCGGACGCGACGCTGAAGCGGCCGCCGGTCATGAAGGTGAGTTGGTCGACACCGGGCGCCAGGTGTTGCAGCGCGTCGACGGCCTGCGGGCCCTGCAGGGCCAGCAAGGCCAGTTCGGGGCAGGGGACGACGGTACAACGTTGGCCGATCCGGGCCTGGATGTGCGCGATGTCCGCGTCCTTGCAGGCGCCGTTGACGATGACGAACAGGTCGCCGTCGTGCTGATGGTCGCGGTTCACGAACATCAGGTCGTCGAGGATGCCGCCGGCCTCGTTGAGCAGCAGGCCATACCGCTGCTTGCCCACCGGAAGGTCGATCACGTCCACCGGCATCAGGGTTTCGAATGCGGCCGCCGCGTAAGGCCCCACCAGCCGCAACTGGCCCATGTGCGAGACGTCGAACAATCCGGCAGCGTTGCGGGTGTGGTGATGTTCGGCCATCAGGCCGGCCGGGTACTGGACCGGCATGTGGTAGCCGGCGAACGGCACCATGCGCGCACCGAGTTCGAGGTGCAGCGCATGCAGTGGCGTCTGGCGCAAGGATTCGTTTGGATGACTGGACAAGCGGACTCTCCCGGGGCAATACGACTCCATGGCCGAAGCCATGGCCTGCCCCCGCTGTCCGTGGTACCTGAGAGATTCACCGCGGCCCTCTTGGACGGCCCCGCGATTTGCTCCTTCGGTGGAGCGCCTGATCGGCGCCCTCTCTCCAGTGGGGAAACGCCGACAGGTACTGCTACCCGCTGGCGGCTGCCAGTCCTTTTGCCTGAGCGTTCAACCGGCTGCAATCAGCCCGCACTGCGCCTTCGGCGGCCTCTGTTGAAGAGGCTCTCTCCTGACATCGGAAGATTGTATAGCTGAAAAAAATGTTGCCGTGCGCAACCGTTGTCAAATGACGTTGGTCGGACGACGGCTGACATTTTTGCGCAGGTTGGCTGTACGGGCTGCGCCGCCGTGTAGTGGTGCACGCGCTGCGAAGGCCCGCGGGGGCCAACACACAGCGCTTCACTGTGGCGGTCGGGCGCTGAACGCGCCGACTGCCCTGTGGTGCTCGGTCTTGCGCCTGCATCGCGCAACTCACTGCGCGCCCTGCGGGCGCTCCGTTCAGACAAGCGCGATGAGAATGAGGACGAACGCGCTTCGCGCGAGGCGCAAGACCTCCGCTCCTCGGCGCCACAGAGGCGCGCAGAGCGATTGCCCCTCGGGCCTTCGCAGCCAGGCCTGTGGTTGGCGCGGCGCCTGATAGGGCTCCGGGCTTCGACCCTTGGCGCAACGATCACGACGGGCTCAGCGTTGCGGCAGGCGGGAATCGGCGTGGGCGACTTGTGGGGCGCCGAGGAGCGTAGCGGGCAGGGCGGCGCGCGCAGCGCGCTTCGTGATCATTCTCATCGCGCCTGTTTGAACGGAGAGAGCGAAGCGAACGCAGTGAGTTGCGCGATGCGCCCTGCCCGCGAGCACCGCAGGGCAGTCGGCGCGTTCAGCGCCCGACCGCCCCACCAGGCGCCCACGCCGATTCCCGCCTGCCGCGACGCGTGCGAGCACCCATGGGGTTCCAGTGCCAGTGCCAGTGCCAGTGTCGATGCCAACGCCAACGCCAACGCAGAAATGACGGCGCCACCCGACCACGTACGCCCAGCAATTGCCATCCCGAGCCTTTGACATGACCGACAGCAACAACACGACGAACCGCCGCGACTGGCCCCTGTGGGAAGTCTTCATCCGCAGCCAGCACGGCCTGGCGCACAAGCATGTGGGCAGCCTGCATGCGGTCGACGCCGAAAGCGCCGTCCAGCATGCACGCGACGTCTACACCCGGCGCAACGAAGGCGTCAGCATCTGGGTGGTGCGCGCCACCGACATCGTGGCCAGCAGCCCAGGCGACAAGGAGGCCTTGTTCGATCCGTCGCAGAGCAAGGTCTACCGGCACCCGACCTTCTATCCCATGCCCGACGGCGTGAAGAACATATGAAGGCGGATACGGTGGATCCGAAGTTCGAGTACCTGCTGCGCCTGGGCGACAACGCGTTGGTGTTGTCGCAGCAACTGGGCGCCTGGTGCGGCCACGGCCCGGCCTTGGAGGAAGACCTGGCCCTGACCAACGTTGCACTCGACCTGCTGGGCCAGGCCCGGCTCTGGCTCAGTTATGCCGGCGAGGTGGAAGGCCGGGGCCGCGACGAAGATGCCCTGGCCTATCTGCGCGACGGCGCCGCATTCCGCAACCTGCTGCTGGTCGAGCAGCCGAACGGGCATTACGGCGACACCCTCATGCGTCAGTTCCTGTTCGACGCCTGGCACCAGCCCCTGCTGCTTGCGCTCGCCGCGTCAAGCGACCCGCGCATCGCGGAGATCGCGAACAAGGCGTCCAAGGAGGCGCGTTACCACCTGCAACGCAGTGCGCAGCTGGTCATCGCGCTGGGCGACGGAACCGACGAGAGCCATGCGCGCATGCAGGCTTCGCTCGAGCGCCTGTGGCCGTTCACGCAGGAGTGGTTCGAATCCGATCCGGTCGACGCGCAATGCGCGGCGCAGGGACTGGCCCCCGCGGCGGACAGCCTGGCCGAGCCCTGGCGTGCCAGCGTTGAGGCGGTGCTCACGCGCGCCACGCTGCAGATACCGACGGTCGTCGGCCACCAGCGTGGTGGCCGCCAGGGCGTGCATTCCGAATACCTGGGGCATTTGCTGGCCGAGCTGCAGTTCGTGCCGCGTGCCTATCCGGGGGCCCGGTGGTAGAGGGCAGCGTGCCCGTGGTTCCGGTGCGCGTGGCCACCGAGCAGGTGCTGCAGTGGCTGGACGAGGTCATGGACCCGGAGGTGCCGGTCGTCTCCGTCGTCGGCCTGGGCATCGTGCGCGAGGTCGTGTGGCAATACGGCCTGGGCGCCGCACCGCGGCTGCAGATCGTCGTGACACCGACTTATTCCGGTTGCCCGGCCACTGAAGTCATCGCCGCCGCGATCCGCGACAAGCTGGCCTCCCACGGCGTTGCGCCCGTCGAGGTCCACACGCGGCTGTCGCCGGCCTGGACCACGGACTGGATGAGCGTCGAGGCACGCGAAGCCCTGCGTGCGTACGGCATCGCGCCGCCGGTGGAGCGGGCGCCGGGTGCCGATGGCAGCCAGGCGATCGACATCGGCGCCTTGCTGCAGCCGTCGGCGCGCGCGGCGGTGCCGTGTCCCCTGTGCGGCTCGCACCGCACGCGCCTGCTGTCGCAGTTCGGCTCCACCGCCTGCAAGGCCTTGTACCAGTGCAACAGCTGCCTGGAACCCTTCGACTATTTCAAGCCCCATTGAGAGCGACCCCATGGCCACGACCCGATTCCATGCCCTGCAGGTCCAGCAGGTGCAACCGCAGACACGCGATGCCATCGCCGTCACCTTTGCATGGCCCCGGGAACTGGAGTCCGAATTCACGTACCTGCAGGGCCAGTACCTGACCTTGCGTACCCGCATCGGCGACGAGGAGGTGCGCCGGTCCTATTCGATCTGCTCGGCGGTGCAGGACCATTGCCTGCGCGTCGCGATCAAGCGCGTGCCCGGTGGCGTGTTCTCGAACTGGGCGGCCGAGCAGCTCCGTCCCGGTGTCTCGATCGATGTGATGCCGCCGCAGGGGCAATTCCATCTGCCGCTGCAGCCCGATGCGCGGCGGCATGTCGTGGCGTTCGCCTCGGGCAGCGGCATTACGCCGGTGTTGTCCATCGTCAAGTCCACGCTGCTGGCCGAACCGCAGACCCGGGTCACGCTGGTGTATGGCAACCGGTCCTCCGGCGCCATCATGTTCAAGGAGGAACTGGAGGATCTCAAGGACCGCTACCTCGGCCGCTTCAACCTGGTCTGGATCATGAGCCGCGAGACGCAGGACATCGACCTGTTCAACGGCCGTATCGACTACGACAAGTGCTGCCAGCTGCTCGCGCACTGGCTCGACCCCACCGACGTCGACGCCGCCTTCATCTGCGGCCCGCAGGACATGATGCAGGCCGCGGAGCGTGCGTTGCGCGACAACGGGGTCGACCCCTCGCGCATCAAGACCGAGTTGTTCGGCACGGTGCTGGACGACGGGCGCGTGCGGCCGCCGCGCGCGCCGGTGCAGGGCAGCGGCCAGTGCACGGTCGACGTCGTGCTCGACGGTACGCGACGCAGCTTCGTGATGGACAAGAACAAGGACAACCTGGTCGACGCCGGCATCCGGGCCGGCATCGAGATGCCGTTCTCCTGCAAAGGCGGCGTCTGCTCGACCTGCCGCGCGCAGGTGGTCGCGGGCGAGGTCGACATGGACATCAACTTCGCGCTCGAGGACTACGAGGTGGCGCGGGGTTTCGTGTTGTGCTGCCAGAGTTATCCGGTGACCGATCACCTGGAGATCGATTTCGACCGCGAACACGCGCATTCCTGACGACCCGTTTTTGCCACAATCGACATAGCGGCACCGCGCGACGACACCACAGCCAGGAGACAGCATGCCCCGACACGCCACACCGACCGACCTGCTCGAACCCATCGAGCGTGCCAGCCGCGACGAGATCACCGCGCTGCAACTGCAGCGGCTCAAGGCCACGCTGCACCACGCGTATGCCAACGTGTCGCACTACCGGCAGGCCTTCGACGCCGCGGGTGTGCATCCGGACGACCTGAAGTCGCTGCAGGACCTGGCTCGTTTCCCGTTCACGACCAAGCAGGACCTGCGCGCCAACTATCCGTTCGGCATGTTCGCGGTGCCGCGCGAGCAGGTGGCGCGGATCCATGCCTCGTCGGGCACGACCGGCAAGCCGACGGTCGTGGGTTATACGCTCAAGGACATCGACAACTGGGCCCAGCTGGTGGCGCGATCCATCCGGGCGGCCGGTGGCCGCGCCGGTGACCTGCTGCACGTGGCCTACGGCTACGGCCTGTTCACCGGCGGCCTGGGCGCGCATTACGGCGCCGAGCGGCTCGGTTGCACGGTCATCCCGGTGTCCGGTGGCCAGACCGAAAAGCAGGTGCAGCTGATCCAGGACTTCCGCCCGCGCATCATCATGGTGACGCCGTCCTACATGCAGGTCATCATCGAGGAGTTCGTGCGCCAGGGCCAGGATCCGCGCGCCACGTCGCTGGAGATCGGCATCTTCGGTGCCGAGCCCTGGACCGAGGCCATGCGCACCGAGATCGAGGGCTCGTCGGGCATGGACGCGGTGGACATCTACGGACTGTCCGAAGTCATGGGGCCGGGCGTGGCCAGCGAATGTGTCGAGTCCAAGGACGGCCCGGTGATCTGGGAGGACCATTTCTATCCGGAGATCGTCGACCCGCAGACGGGCGAGGTGTTGCCCGACGGGCAGGAGGGCGAATTGGTCTTCACCTCGCTGACCAAGGAGGCGTTCCCCATCATCCGTTACCGTACCCGCGACCTGACGCGCCTGCTGCCGCCGACCGCACGCGCGTTCCGTCGCATGGGCAAGATCGTCGGTCGCTCCGACGACATGCTGATCATTCGCGGCGTCAACGTGTTCCCGACACAGATCGAGGAACTGGTGTTGCAGCACGGCAAGTTGTCGCCGCTCTACCAGATCGTCGTGACCCGCGACGGGCCGATGGACCGGGTCGAAGTGTTGTGCGAACTGCAGACCGCGCATGCCGACCAGCCCACCGGTGGCGTGCAGGAAATCGCCGGCTGGCTGCAGCACCGGGTCAAGAGCCTGGTGGGCATCAGCACCACGGTCAGCGTGTTGCCGCCCCATTCGGTCGAACGCACCCAGACCGGCAAGGCGCGCCGGGTCATCGACAAGAGGCCCAAGGGCTGAGCCGCCGCAAGCGTACCGCCCGTGACGCGCGGGGTCAGTCGGGCAGGGCTGCGGTGGCGAGGATCTGGCGCAGCTCGTCGGCCTCGACCGATCGCGCGGCGCCGAATCCGGCCACCTGGCGGGCCTGCGAGACGTGCACCAGCAGCAGCCGGAAGTCGCCCAGCTGCATCATCGGCACAGTGTCGGGAAACCGGTCCAGGTAGGCCTGGCGCACCGTGGCGTGCCGGGTGTCCTCGCGGGTCACGGTCTCGGCGTGGCCGTGCAGCGTGACCCGGGGCAAGGCATGGACCGGCTCTCCGGCCCGCTCGGGTTGCATCACCAGCAGCGAGACCGCCGGGTGCCGTGTCATGTTGCCGGTGTGTGCGGCCAATGCACTGACGTGCAGCACCAGTGCCGGTATCGAGGGCGCGATCGCGAACGGCACCATCGAGACCATGGGTGCGCCGTCCGCGTCCAGCGTGCCCAGTGCCGCCACGCGCGTGTGGTGCAGCAGGTGGTGCAGGGCTCGGTGCAGGCGGGACGAATGGGCCATGGTGGTCTAATTGCTGGCTGATTTGTAGCAGATTGCGCCGGCCGGCCTTCGCCCGCCGCCCGCCCATGTCGCTGCAACGGTTTTCCCGTTCACCGAGACCGCGTATGGCCACAGCCGACCCCGCCACATCCGCAGCCGTCCCGGCGGCGGCCCGCCCCGTGTTCGATTCCGGTGCGGTCGACGCTGCCGTGATCACATCCATCCTGGACGCGTCTCGCCGTGCGCCGTCGGGCGTCAACACCCAGCCCTGGAAGCTGCGTGTGTTGCAGGGCGGCGCGCTGGAGCGGCTGGTCGACACGGTCTGCCGGCAACTGCCGGGCCTGTGTTCCGACGCCGGGCAGGAGGCCGGGTTCTGGCGGCAATACCGCTTGCTGCCGGGCCGTGCGCCGTGGCCCGGACCGTCATGGGAGCAGGCGGGTGATACGTTTGCGGCTCGCGCGGATGCGGCATTCGGCGCTGGCGCGATCCACAGCGAAGCCGATCTGCACGACTATTTCGCGTTGTACCGGGCGCCGGTGGCGCTGGTGTGCACGATCGACCGGGCGCTGGGTCTGGGCTCGGTGCTGGACTATGGCATGTTCGTGCAGAACGTCGTGCACAGCGCGGCCGCGCGCGGCGTGCAGGCCCGTCTGCTGGCGGGCTGGAAGGGATTTTCCGACACCGTGCTGGCACAGGTGGCGGCGCACGAGGACGAGTTGCTGATCGCTGTGCTGGCACTGGGCCATGCTGCGCGGCAATGGCCGGCGCCGGGGCCGGCGACCGCGCCAGCCGGGTCCGCACGGGCACAGGGCTTCGTGCGCTGGCACGATGGACGCGGCTCCAGCCGTTGAGGCGGGGTTTCAGCGGTCGCCGGGCGGGCCGAAATCGCCTCGGTCGCGGTATCGGTCCATGGCGTCGACCAGCGCCGACTGGATGCCCGGCTCGAATGCCGAATGGCCGGCGTCGTCGACGATCTGCAGACGGCATTGCGGCCAGGCCTGTTGCAGTCGCCAGGCGCTGGTCGGCGGGCAGATCACGTCGTAGCGGCCTTGCACGATGATGCCGGGAATGCCGTGCAGCCGGCCCGCGTCGCGCAGCAATTGCTGCGGCTCCAGGAATCCCCCGTGCAGGAAATAGTGGGCCTCCAGCCGCGACACCGCCAGCGCGTGGGCGTCGGCCTCGGCGTCCTGCGGCTCCTGCAGCTGGGGTAGCAGATGCAGGCAGCGGCTTTCGTATCGGTTCCAGGCCCGGGCGGCGTGCAGGCGCCGCGCCGGATCGTCGCCGAACAGCTCGCTGGCATAGGCTTGCAGCACGTCGGCGTGTTCCGCGAGGCCGAGCGCGTCGCGAAACTCCGCGTGGGCCTGGGGAAAGAACCAGCCCATGCCGTTCAGGAACCAGTCGATCTCGGCGGGCGTGCACAGGAAGACGCCGCGCAGCACCAGGGCACGGCAATGTTGCGGCCAGGCCTGCGCATAGGCCAGCGCGAGCGTCGAGCCCCAGGAGCCGCCGAACACCAGCCAGCGGTCGATGTCCAGCATGCTGCGCAGCCGTTCCATGTCGGCCACGAGCAGCGCCGTCGTGTTGTCGCGGGTTTCGCCGAGCGGCGTGGAGCGGCCGGCGCCGCGCTGGTCGAACAGGATGATGCGGTAATACGCCGGGTCGAAGAACTGGCGATGCTGCGGCGTCGTGCCCGAACCCGGCCCGCCATGGAGCAGGACCACCGGCATGCCCTGCGGATTGCCGGACTCTTCCCAGTACAGGGTGTGCACGGCGTCCACCGGCAGAAAGCCGCTGCGCAGGGGTTCGATCGGCGGATAGGAGCGGGCGGCGGCGGTCATGCGATGGTGCGGCAGGCAGGATGGGGCGGGCTCGTCGTTGGACAATGCGGCCAACGACCATTCGAGAATTGCATTGTGACCCAATCATTGCACGGCATGACGCTGCTGGTACACGACTACGACGACGCCATCGCGTTCTTCACCCGCGCCTTGCGTTTCGAACTGTGCGAGGACACGCCGCTGGGCGGGGGCAGGCGCTGGGTGCGGGTGGCGCCGGCTGGCAACGCGCATGGGGCGAGCCTGGTCCTGGCGCAGGCCGCCACGCCGGCGCAACGCGACACCGTCGGCCGCCAGGGCGGCGACCGGGTGCTGCTGTTCCTGCATACCCGCGACTTCGCCGCCGACCACCGGCACATGCGGGCCCACGGCGTGCGGTTCCTGGAGGAGCCGCGCCACGAGGCCTACGGAACGGTCGCGGTGTTCGAAGACCTGGTGGGCAACCGCTGGGACCTGCTGCAGCCGCGCGGGCCAACCGACGCCGCCGAGGGACCCGTTGCGGGCGGTTGAGCCGGGGCCGCCATTGCCGCCGGCCGGAGCCGAGCGACTATCATCCACCGAGTATCAAGGTTTCCCATGCGCATGATCATCCTGGGCGCCGGACGGGTAGGCGAGAGCGTCGCCGAGAGTCTGGTGTCCGAGCAAAACGACATCACGGTGATCGACCCCGATCCCGATCTGCTGCGCGTGCTGGAGGATCGTCTCGATCTTCGCGGTGTGGCCGGCGACGGCGTGCAGCCGTCGGTGCAGCGGCGCGCCGGTGCCGAGGACGCCGACCTGTTCATCGCCTGTGCATCGCTGGACGAGACCAACCTGGCGGCCTGCAAGGTGGCGCGCAGCGTGTTCGGCATCCAGACCACGATCGCGCGGTTGCGCTCCCCCGAATTCGAGGAGGGCGAACCCTTGCTGGCGGCCGATGGTTTTGCGGTCGACCACGTGATCTGCCCGGAAGAGTCGTTGATGCATTACATCAACAAGCTGATCGACTATCCGGAAGCGCTGCAGGTGCTCGAGTTTTCGCAGGGCCGCGCCCACTTGATCGCGGTGCGCGCCGCCTCGGGCAGCACCCTGGTCAACCACAGCATCGGCGAGTTCCGCGACCTGTTCCCGCAGGCGCCGATGCGGGTGGTGGCGATCTACCGGCAGGACCGCGAGCTGCCGATCGAAGCCAGCACCCAGGTCTGGCCGGGCGACGAGGTCTTCGTGCTCGCCGACAAGGACAAGATCCGGCCGGTGCTGCGCGCCATCCACAAGGACGACCGCCCGGTGCGCAGCGTCATGATCGCCGGCGGCGGCAAGGTCGGCATGCGGCTGGCGCGCCGGTTGTCCGGGCAGCTGCAGGTCAAGATCATCGAGACCAGCCGCAAGCGCTGCGAATACCTGGCGGGCGAACTGCCCGGTGACATCATGGTGCTGCAGGGCGACTCGACGGACGAGGAACTGCTGATCGAGGAGCGGGTTGGCGAGATGGACCTGTTCATCGCGCTCACCAGCGACGACGAGGACAACATCCTGGCCGCGATGCTGGCCAAGCGGCTTGGCGCGCGGCGCGTGATCTCGCTGATCAACCGGCGCATCTACGCCGAGATGATGCAGGGCAGTGCCATCGACATCGCGTTGTCGCCGGCGCAGACCGTGATCGGCGAGTTGCTGGTGCACGTGCGCCGCGGCGACGTGGCCGCCGTGCACAGCCTGCGCCGCGGCGCGGCCGAGGCGATCGAAGGCATTGCGCGCGGCGACAAGGGAACCTCGCGCATGGTGGGCCGGCGCATCGATGCCATCGAGCTGCCCTCGGGTGCGCGTTTCGGCGCCATCGTGCGCGGCGAGGACGCCCGGTGCGAAGTCCTGATGCCCTACCACGACCTGGTGATCCAGGAGGGCGACCACGTCATCATCTACGTGCCGAACAAGCGCCAGCTGCGGGCGGTGGAGAAGATGTTCCAGGTCAGCGCGACCTTCTTCTGATAGCCCATGAACGGTCTGGCTCCGGTCCTCAATGTGCTGGCCACCATCATGGTGGGTTTTTCGCTGATGTTCCTGGTTCCGCTGGGCTGGGCCTTGTCGCTGGACCATTCCGACCTGCATGGCGTCTGGGCAACCGGCATGGCGCTGACGCTGGGCGCCGGCCTGCTGATCCTGATGCTGACGCGCCACCACAAGCGCGAACTGCTGCCGCGTGACGGCTTCCTGCTGGTCAACCTGGTCTGGATTGTGCTGCCGCTGTTCTCGGCCATTCCGCTGATGCTGGCGATGGAGCGGCTCAGTTTCACCGATGCCTATTTCGAGGCCATGAGTGCGCTCACCGCCACCGGTGCCACCGTGCTCAGCGGCCTGGACGACCTGCCGGTGTCGGTCAACGTCTGGCGCTGTTTCCTGCAACTGATCGGCGGCCTGGGCATCATGCTGCTGGTGGTGGCCGTGCTGCCCTTGCTCGGGCTCGGCGGGGTGCAGCTGTACAAGGCGGAAACGCCCGGCCCGATGAAGGACGCCCGGCTCACGCCGCGTATCGCGGAGACCGCGCGCGGGTTGTGGGGCGTGTATTTCGCGTTCTCCGCCGCCTGCATGCTGGCCTACCGCTGGGTCGGCATGTCCTGGCCCGATGCCTTCATGCACATGTGCACGACCATGGGCCTGGGCGGATTCTCGTCGCACGACGCCAGCTTCGGCTACTGGCCGGACAAGAACGTCGAACTCGTGGCGATCGTGTTCATGGCGCTGGCCGGCATCAGCTTTGCGCGGTATTTCATCGTCTGGCGCGGCCGCTCGCTCGGCCCGCTGCTGCGCGACGCCGAGGTGCGCACCTATGCCCTGGTGCTGCTGGCCTCGGCCGTCGGCCTCACCGTCGTGCTGATGCTGCATGGCACCTACGACGTGTTGTCCGAGGCGGCGCTGTCGGCGGCCTTCCATGTGGTCTCGGTGGCCACGACGACCGGTTATGCCGCCACCGACTACGCCATGTGGCCGGTGTTCGCGCCGGTCTGGCTGATGTTCCTGGGCACCTTCGTGTCCTGCGCCGGCTCGACCGGCGGCGGCATCAAGATGGTCCGCATGGTGGTGCTGGTCAAGCAGGCCAGGCGCGAGATGGTGCGCGCGATCCATCCGCGCGTCGTCAACCCGGTGACGATGGGCCGCACGACGATCCCGTCCACGGTGATCGCGGTGGTGATGGCCTACATGCTGATCTACGGCGCGACGACGCTGGGCCTGACGATGCTGATGCTGCTGTCCGGGCTCGACATCGTGACCGCGTTCTCGGCCGTGGTGGCCACCGTCAACAACATCGGCCCGGGACTGGGACAGGTCGGGCCGTCCACCAATTTCAGCATCCTGAGCGATTTCCAGACCTGGGTCGGCACCCTGGGCATGTTGATGGGGCGGCTCGAATTCATCGCCGTCTTCGTGTTGTTCGCCCCCGAGTTCTGGCGCAAGTAGCGGCCTGCTGCCTCAACCCGGCGGGGCAGGCGCCGCGACGGCCCGCTTGCCGGGAAAACGCAATACGCCGCTGGACAAGGCCGTGCCCAGCACCACGACGACGCCGCAGCCCAGCATGTACGGCGTCAGTTTCTCGTCGAGCAGCGTCGTGCCGTACAACACGGCGAACACCGGCACGAGGAAGGTCACGGTGATGGCGCGCGCCGGACCGAGTTCGGCGATCAGCCGGAAATACAGGATGTAGGCCACGCCCGAGCACAATGCGCCGAGCACCAGCAACGACAGCCAGGGCGCCCAGCCCGGGTTCTGTGCCGGCCACCACCACCATGTCGGCAGCGCCAGGCCCAGCGTGGCGCCGAGCTGGCTGCCGGTGGCAATGGCCAGTGGATGCGCGCCTCCGAGGTGGCGCTTGGTGTAGCTGGCCGCGTAGCCGTAACACAGGGTTGCGACCAGGCAGGCCAGTACCGCCCAGCCGGTTCCACCCGGCTTGAAACTGGCCTTGTCCACCGCCAGCAACGCGACGCCGGCAAAACCGATGAACAGCCCCAGCACGCGCGCCACCGAGAGCCGGTCCTTCAGCCACAACCATGCGATCAACGCGCCGAACAGCGGCGCGGTGGCATTGAGAATCGCGGACAGGCCGGTGCTGATGTGCAGCACCGCATACGAGAACATCACGAACGGCACGGCCGAATTGATCAGGCCGATGAACAAGATGCGCGCGGCGTTGCGGTGCAGCGAATGCCAATGGCCGCTGTACACGAGGATGGGCAGCAACAGCAGGGATGCGATGGTCACGCGCGCGCCGGCCGTGGCGACGACGCCGAATTCGGCCGCGCCCAGGCGCGTGAACAGGAAGGACGCGCCCCAGATCGCGGCCAGCGCGATGAATTCGATGATGGGATGGTTTTTCATGGGCAGCTGTCAGCGTGGGCCGGGCACCGGCACGAACACGGTCAGGCGGCGGTGTCGCGGCAACGGTGGCCGCGGCGGTCAGATGGCGATTGTGCTACGGCTTTCGGATGTGCTCCGTGCCGGCCGGAGTCGGGGACCGGGCGATCCCGGCCCCGCCACGGCCGCCGCTTCCAGTGCCAGCAGGTGCGCCTTGCGCGGCAGGCCGCCGGCATATCCGGTCAACGCGCCCCCGGATCCGACGACGCGATGGCAGGGCACGACGATGCTCGCGGGGTTGCGTCCCACGGCTGCGCCCACGGCGCGCACCGCCGCCGGCCGGCCGATCGCCGCGGCGATGGCGGCGTACGAGCAGGTCGAACCGACCGGGATGGCCAGCAGTGCCAGCCATACCGACTGCTGGAACGGCGTGCCGCAGCCCAGGTCCAGCGGCAGGTCGAACTGGCGCCGTGTACCGTTCAGGAAGGCCTGCAACTGCCGCGCGGCTTGTTGCAAGGTCGGATGCCGGTCGTCGCGGCGCCCGAGCGCGCGTGCCGGCGGATAGTGGCGCTGGCCGGCGAACCAGGCACCCGCCAGGCCGTGTGGCGTGGCGGCCAGCGTCATGCGGCCCAACGGGGTGTCGATCTCGGTGTGACTGCGTTCGGTCATGGTGTGCATGTCAATCTCCTGGGGACGGTGTTTCGGGCGCTGTCGCGGGGGTCGCGGCTGGCGTGGCGTGCCAGGCCCGCAGCACCGCGTAGCTGCGCCACGGTCGCCAGGCCTGGGAACGCGCCTCGGCAGCGCGCGCCGGATGTGGATGCTGGCGCAGGCCGAGCGCGGTGTGCAGGGCGACGTCGCCGGCCGGAAACGCATCGGGCCAGCGCAACGCGCGCATGGCGATGTATTGCGCCGTCCAGTCGCCGATGCCCGGTAGTGCCCGCAGCAGCGCCATCGTCGCCGGCACGTCGTCGGTGGCACGCAGCGTGAGTGTGCCGCTGGTCACGGCCAGGGCCAGGGCCTGGATCGCGCGCTGGCGCTGGCGCACGATGCCGATTGCACCCAGCTGGTCCGGGTCGGCGGCTGCGAGCGCTGCGGCGTCGGGAAACAGCCGGTTCAGCGCGGGGTAGGGGGTCACGATCGGCGTGCCGAAGGCCTGCACCAGCCGCTGAGCCAGCGTGCGGGCGGCCGCCACCGTGACCTGCTGCCCGAGAATCGCGCGCACCGCCAGTTCGAACCCGTCCAGCGTGCCGGGCACGCGCACTCCGGCGCCGTCGGGAAAGTCGGCCCGCAGCAACTGGTCGATGGCGTGTGGATCGGCGTCGAGGTCGAACCACTGGCGTACGCGCCGGATCAGCTGGGGCAACACCGGCCGCAAGGCGTCGTCGACCTGCAGCACGACCTGGTTGCGCGATGGTTCCATGCGCGCCAGCAACCAGCCGCGGTATTCGGTGGGACCGGACGACAGGCGCACGGTGCGCGCCAGCGCGAAGCCCTTGCCGTCGGACGCGATGTCGACGAGTTCGATGCCGGCAATCTGCCGGCGCTGGAAAAACCGGCCCATCGCCGCGTCGTCCAACGGTGGCCGGTAACCCAGCCGCACCCGCACGGCGCCGCCCGCGGGCTGCGCGCCGGCGCGGCGCAGCTGGGTCGGATTGAGCCGGTAGTGCGCGACGAAGGCATCGTTGAAGCGGCGCACGCTGGCGTAGCCGCTGGCGATCGCGACCTGGTGCACGGGAAGGTTGGTATCGGCCAGCAGCTGCTTGGCCGCCAACAACCGGCGCGTCTGCAGGTACCGGATCGGCGAGACGCCGAACTGGGCCTCGAAGATGCGTCGCAGGTGGCGGTCGCTGACGCCGAGCCGCTCGGCCAGCCGCCGCACCGACGCATCGTCGGCAAGCCAGGTATCCGGATCGTCCATCAGCTGCGCCGCCTGTTGCGCCAGGATGGCCGACGCGTCCTGGATCGACCACCACGGCCTGCCCGGCGCCAGCTCCGGACGGCAACGCAGGCAGGGCCGGAATCCGGCCGTCTCGGCCAGTGCCGCATGCGCGAAGAAGCGGCAGTTCTCGCGCCGCGGCGTGCGGACGCTGCACACCGGCCGGCAGTAGATGCCGGTCGACGTCACGCCGGTGAAGAAGCGGCCGTCGAAACGCGTGTCACGCGTCTTCAGGGCGCGGTAACACGCGTCAGCATCGATGGGATCGGCGGGGGTGGCCATGGGGACATGGTACGCCCGCGCCGGTCTTGTATTAGCTGTTTTCGGACATGTGGCTCGGGGGTGTCGACCGCGGCCGCACGGCCGGCGCCGCGCGCTCGGGCGGCCGTGCCGTCAGGGCGCCGGCGCCGGCACGCCGGACCCCGCTGCCGCCAGCAGCTGCAGGCTGTGCGCGGCCACGGTCAGGGCCACGTCGCCCTGGCCATGCCAGCTGCCGATGCCCCGCGCCTGGGCCGTGTCGAGCACGCATTGCCAGACCCCGCTGGGCAGCTGGAAATCGATGGCGCGGGTGTCGGCATTGACCAGCAGCAACAACGGCGCCCGGGCCCGTCCCGGCTGCCCGATCAGGCAGCCCAGCGTGCGGTCGCCGTTACCCCAGTCGTCGCCTTGCAGCTCGCTGCCGTCGGGACGCAGCCAGGTCAGGTCGCCCAGGCCGAGCCGGTCGGCGTGGCCGCTGTACCATGCGGCGCCCAGCGGCAACGCGGTGCGGCGCAGTTGCAGCAGCCGGGTCGTGAAGGCCAGCAGGTCGGCGTCCGTGTCGGCCCAATCGATCCAGGTGGTGGCGTTGTCCTGGTTGTAGGGGTTGTTGTTGCCGCCTTGGGTATGGCCGAGTTCGGCGCCGGCGGCCAGCATTGGCGTGCCCTGGCTGAGCACGGTGCAGGCCAGCAGCGCGCGCTGCAGCTTGCCGCGCAGGGCCAGGATACCGGCGTCGGCGGTCGGGCCTTCGACGCCGCAGTTGAAGCTCAGCGTGTCGGCGTGTCCGTCCTGGTTGTTTTCGCCATTGGCCTCGTTGTGGCGCCGGTTGTAGCTCACCAGGTCGCGCAGCGAGAAGCCGTCGTGCGAGACCACGTAGTTGACCGATGCGCCCGGCAGCCGCTGGCGCGTGCGGAACAGATCGTCGGAGCCGCACAGGCGCCGCGCGAACATGCCGCGCAGGCCCTGGTGTTCCTCACGGCCGGGCTCGGCATGCCAGCGTAGCCAGAAATGGCGCATGCCGTCGCGGAAACGGTCGTTCCATTCCATCCATCCGCGCGGGAACTGGCCGCACTGGTAGCCGTCCGGGCCCAGGTCCCAGGGTTCGGCTATCAGCTTGACGGCGCGCAGCACCGGGTCCTGCGCCAGCGCCATGAAGAACGGCCCGTCGCGATCGAAACCCTGCCCGCCGGCACGGCCCAGTGCCGGCGCCAGGTCGAACCGGAAACCGTCGACACGCATGTCGGTGGCCCAGTAACGCAGGCTGTCCATGACCAGGCGCAGCACCTGCGGGCGGCGGATGTCGAGCGTGTTGCCGCAGCCGCTGAAGTTGTCGTACAGCGCCGGGTTGTCGGCGCGCAGCCGGTAGTAGCCACTGTTGTCCAGCCCGCGCAGGTGGATGGTGGGGCCGTGTTCGTCGGTCTCGGCGCTGTGGTTGAACACCACGTCCAGGATGACCTCGATGCCGGCACGGTGCAGCGCCCGCACCATGCTGCGGAATTCGTCGCGCGGCGACAGGCCGTTGTGCCCGCTGGCCAGGCGCGGATCGGGGCAGAAGAAGGACAGCGTGTTGTAGCCCCAGTAGTTGCGCAGGCCCTGCGCGGCCAGGCGCTGTTCGTCCAGGGCCTGGTGCACCGGCAACAGGCTGACCGCCGTGATGCCCAGCGTGTGCAGGTGGTCGATCATGGCCGGATGCGCCAGGCCGGCGAAGCTGCCGCGCAGGTTCAGCGGGAGCGCCGGATGCAGGCGCGAGAAGCCACGCACATGCAGTTCATACAACACCGTGTCCTCGGGCGCGACCTTCGGCGGCTGGTCGTCGCCCCAATCGAAATGGTCGGACACGACACGGCCCTTGAGCGCGACATGGGCGTTGTCGCGTTCGTCGATGCGCAGCGGGTCGTCCGGCGATGCACCGAAATGGGCTTCGCGCCAGTCGAAGCGGCCGACGATCTCGCGTGTATAAGGATCGAGCAGCAGCTTGTGGCGGTTGAAGCGCTGGCCGCGCGCCGGGTCCCACGGTCCGTCGGCGCGCAGGCCGTAGACCAGGCCCGGCGCGGCATGGGGCAGGTAGCCGTGCCAGACGCCGTCGACGGGGCCGAACAGCGGCAGCCGCGCCTCCTCGCGCAGGCCGCCCGGGTCGAACAGGCACAGGTCGATCGCGCGGGCCTGGTCCGAGAACACCGCGAACGACACGCCGTGGCCGTCCCAATGCGCGCCCAGCGGGCCGGACGGCCGTCCGGGCTGCCAGCCGCGCGCCGCAGCGATCCCCGTGGCCATGTGTGGCTTATCCGTCCGCCAGCGGCGTCACGCGCCAGATCTCGGACGCGTATTGACGGATCGTGCGGTCGGACGAGAACGGGCCCATGCCGGCGACATTGGCAATGGCGCGCGACCACCACAGCGCCGGTTCCTGGTACAAGGCATCGACCCGGGACTGGGCCGCGATGTAGGAGCCATAGTCGGCCAGCAGCATGTAGTGGTCGCCGCGCCAGAGCAAGGCGTCGACCAGCGGGCTGTAGCGGCCGGGCTCGTCGGGGGAGAACTGGTCGCCGGCGATCGCGTCGAGCGCGCCGCGCAGGGCGGGAACGGTCTCGTAGTAGCCCATCGGGTGGTAGCCGCGCTGGCGCAGCGCCTGCACCTCGCTGGCGCCCAGGCCGAAGATGAAGATGTTGTCGTCGCCGACGTTCTGGCGGATCTCGATGTTGGCGCCGTCATCGGTGCCGATGGTCAGGGCCCCGTTGAGCGCCAGCTTCATGTTGCCGGTGCCCGAGGCCTCGGTGCCGGCGGTGGAGATCTGCTCCGACAGGTCGGCGCCGGGCATGATGACCTCGGCCACCGATACGCCGTAGTTCGGGATGAACACGACCTTGAGCTTGTCGCCGATCAGCGGATCATTGTTGACCACCGTGCCCACGTCGTGGATGAGCCGGATGATGGTCTTGGCCGTGTGGTACGACGAGGCCGCCTTGCCGGCGAAGATCACGGTGCGGGGCACCCAGTCGGCATCGGGGTCGGCCAGGATGGCCAGGTACCGTGTCACCACGTGCAACACGTTGAGCAACTGGCGCTTGTATTCGTGGATGCGCTTGACCTGCACGTCGAACAGGCTGTCCGGGCTCACGACGATGCCGGTCGTGTCCAGGATCAGCCGGGCCAGGCGCTGCTTGTTCTCGCGCTTGACGGCCGCGAAACGCTGCTGGAATTCCTTGTTCTTGGTGTGCGCGCGCAGGCCCGCGAGTTGTTCGAGGTCGAGTCGCCAGCCCGTGCCCAGCGTGTCGTCGAGCAACCCGGACAGGCCCGGATTGGCCTGTGCCAGCCAGCGCCGCGGCGTGACGCCGTTGGTCATGTTCGTGAAGCGCTGCGGCCACATGCTGGCGAAGTCGGCGAAGATGGTCTGCACCAGCAGGTCGGAGTGCAGTGCCGACACGCCGTTGACCTTGTGGCTGCCGACGATGGACAGATGGGCCATGCGCACCCGGCGCTCGCCGTGTTCGTCGATCAGCGACAGGCGCCGCAGAAAATCGTCGTCGCCGGGCCGGTGGCGCGCGGCTTCTTCCAGGAAGTCCTTGTTGATGTGGAAGATGATCTCGAGGTGGCGCGGCAACACGTGCTGCATCAGCGCCACGCTCCAGGTCTCCAGCGCCTCGGGCATCAGCGTGTGGTTGGTGTACGAGAAGGTCCGGGTGCAGATGTCCCAGGCCGCGTCCCAGGCCATGCCGTTCTCGTCGCTGAGCACCCGCATCAGCTCGGCCACGGCGATGGCCGGATGGGTGTCGTTGAGGTGGATCGCGACCTTCTCGGCGAAGTTGTCGAGCGAGGGGTGTTCGCGCAGGTGCCGCGCCACCATGTCCTGGATCGACGCGGCGACGAAGAAATATTCCTGCTTGAGCCGCAACTCGCGCCCCGCCGGCGTGCTGTCGTTCGGATACAGCACCCAGGAGATGTTCTCGTATTCGTTCTTGGCGCCGGCCGCGCGCGCATAGTCGCCGGTGTTGAACGCGCCCAGGTCGATGTGTGCCGGCGCAGCCGCCTTCCACAGGCGCAGCGTGCTCACCTTGCGGTTGCCGTGGCCGGGAATGACCATGTCGTAGGCCTTGGCCACGACTTCGGCCGCATGCCGCCAGCTCACGCTGCCGTTGACGTGTTCGACCCAGCCGCCGAAACGCACCGGATACGCGCGTTCGGAGCGCGGAAACTCCCAGGGCGTGCCGTCCTTGAGCCAGGGATCGGGATATTCCATCTGGTTGCCGCCCTGGATTTCCTGCGCGAACATGCCGTATTCGTAGCGGATGCCATAACCGTACGAGGGCAGGCCGACCGTGGCCATGGAGTCCAGGAAACAGGCGGCCAGCCGGCCCAGGCCGCCATTGCCCAGCGCGGCATCGGGTTCGTGGTCGGCCAGGTCTTCCAGCGTGCGGGCGTATTCCTTCAAGCCGGCGCGGGCCGGCTCGTCCAGCTCGAGTGCGCCCAGGGCGTTGGACAGGCTGCGCCCGATCAGGAATTCCATCGACAGGTAATACACCCTGCGTGCCCGGCTGTTGCGCTCGCGCGCATCGTTTTCGACCCAGCGCTGGGACAGCTGGGCACGCGCCACCTGCGACACGGCTTGCATCAGTTCGCTGTCGCTGGCCTGGCGGGCATCGACGGCCACCGTCTTGAGCAGTTGCTCGCCGATGGCCACGCCCAGGCTGGCGGGGAGTTTGGAGTCTCGCTTGCTCACACGCAATTCCTTGGTTTGTTCCTGCCGGGCCGCCGTCCTGGCCGGGCGCGGGTGCAGACGCGGCCGTGCCGCGCCGAAGCTGCGGGAATTTTCGCATGGGCCGCCGCGTGGCCAGGCGCAGCCGGCGCAGGCGGGTATTAAGATGGTTGCGTCACCAACCTGCCATCAACGAGGAGACAGTATGGAACCCCATGAGCTGGCCCAGAGTCTTGATCTGCCCAAGCGGGCGATTGCCCTTGTGCTGGCCGGAGGCCGCGGCAGCCGCCTGATGGCGCTGACCGACCATCGTGCCAAGCCGGCGGTGTATTTCGGCGGCAAGTTCCGTATCGTCGACTTCGCGTTGTCCAACTGCCTGAATTCCGGCATCCGGCGCATTGGCGTGATCACGCAGTATTCGTCGCACAGCCTGCTGCGCCACCTGCAGCACGGCTGGGCGTTCCTGAAGTCCGAGATGAACGAGTTTGTCGACCTGATGCCGGCCCAGCAGCGCAACGACGACGAGAGCTGGTACCGCGGCACGGCCGACGCGGTCTACCAGAACCAGGACATCCTGCAGAGTTACGGCGCCGACTATGTCGTCGTGCTCGCCGGCGACCATGTCTACAAGATGAACTACGCGCTGATGCTCGCCGACCACGTGAAGAAGGGCCGGCCGTGCACCGTGGCCTGCATCGCCGTGCCGCGCGCGGAGGCGACCGCCTTTGGCGTGATGCACGTGGACGAGAACAGCATGATCACGGATTTTCTCGAGAAGCCGGCCGACCCGCCGCCGATGCCGGGCCATCCGGATATGGCGCTGGCCAGCATGGGGGTCTACATCTTCGACGCGCAATACCTGTACGGCGAACTGGCGCGCGACATGGCCGACGAGACGTCCAATCACGACTTCGGCAAGGACATCATTCCCAAGGCGGTTCGCGCCGGCTGCGCGGCCGCGCACCCGTTCGCGCTCAGTTGCGTGCCGCTGGGTTCGGACCAGGATGCCTACTGGCGCGACGTCGGTACCGTCGACGCCTACTGGGACGCCAATATCGACCTGACGGCGACCGAACCCAAGCTCGACATGTACGACCAGCGCTGGCCGATCTGGACCTACCAGCAACAGCTGCCGCCGGCCAAGTTCGTGCACAACCAGGAAGACCGGCGGGGCGTCGCCGTCGAGTCGCTGGTCTCGGGGGGCTGCATCGTCTCGGGTGCGGTGTTCCGCTCGGTGCTGTTCTCCAGCGTGCGGGTGCATTCGTATGCCAAGGTGGACTGGTCGGTGCTGCTGCCTTACGTGCAGGTGGGCCGCGGCGCGCGCCTGGTGCGAACGGTGATCGACCGTGGCTGCAAGATCCCGGACGGCATGGTGATCGGCGAGGATGCCGAACTCGACGCCAGGCGTTTCCACCGCAGTGCCAATGGCATCTGCCTGGTGACGCGGGACATGCTGGCCAAGCTCGCCGCATGAAGGTCCTGCATGTCGGGGCGGAGATCTTCCCGCTGATCAAGACCGGCGGCCTGGCCGATGTGATGGGGGCCTTGCCGCAGGCCTTGCTGGCATGTGGTGCCCAGGTGCGGCTGCTGTTGCCCGGCATGCCGGCCATCATGCAGGGCGTGGTGCGGCAACGCCTGGTGTGCGAGATCGGGCCGGCGTTCGGCGCGGCTCGGGTGCGCCTGCGACTCGGTGAGGTGCAGGGCAGCGGTGTACCGGCCTACGTGGTGGACGCGCCCTATCTGTACCGGCGCGACGGTAATCCGTACCTCGATGCCGAAGGTGCCGAGTGGGGCGACAACCAGCAGCGTTTTGGGCTCCTGGGCTGGGTTGCCGCCCATCTGGCGGGTGGTGAAATCGACGATGACTGGGCTCCGGACCTGGTGCATGCGCACGACTGGCACGCGGCGATGTGCTGCGCCTATCTGGCGGCCCACCCCGGGCCGGCGGTGGCATCGGTGTTCACCGTGCACAACCTGGCCTACCAGGGCCTGTTCGACGCCAACGACTACCACCTGCTGGGCTTGCCGGCGCGCTTCATGGCACACCATGCGCTGGAGTTCCACGGCCAGTTGTCCTTCATGAAGGCCGGGCTGGCGTATGCGCAGCGCGTGACGACGGTCAGCCCCACCTATGCTCGCGAGATGGCGACCGAGTCCTTCGGCTTCGGCCTGGACGGCCTGATCCGCGCGCGAGGCACCGACGTCAGCGGCATCCTCAATGGCGTCGACGGCACGGTCTGGGATCCGCAGACCGACCCGCTGATCGGCGCGAACTATTCGAGCGGCCACCTGCGCGGCAAGGCGTCATGCAAGGCGCGTCTGCAAGGCCAGCTGGGCCTGGATGTCGAGCCCGATGCACCGCTGCTGGCCATCGTCAGCCGCCTGACCGAACAAAAAGGCCTCGACCTGCTGCTCGAGGCCCTGCCCGTACTGGTCGCCCAGGGCGCCCAGCTTGCGGTGCTGGGCACCGGCGACGCCGAGCTTGAAGCGGCGTTTGTCGAGGCGGCACAGCGCCACTCGGGTCGGGTTGCGGCGCAGATCGCCTACGACGAGACAACGGCGCACCGGATGGTGGCCGGCGCCGACATGATCCTGTTGCCGTCGCGTTTCGAGCCCTGCGGGTTGACGCAGCTCTATGGTTTGCGCTACGGCACGGTGCCGGTGGTGCGCCGCGTCGGCGGCCTGGCCGACACCGTGGTCGACGCCGATGCCGCGGCATTGGCCGATGACACGGCCACGGGATTCGTGTTCGGGCCCGAGACCGCCGACGCGCTGGCCGGCGCCGTGGAGCGGGCGATCGCCGTCTATCGGCGGGGGCAGCCCTGGCAGGCGCTGATGCGTCGTGGCATGGCACAGGATTTTTCCTGGGACCATGCGGCCAAGGAATACATCGCGTTGTACCGCAGCTTGCTCGGCAACACCGACGGATGAATTCCGACCGCACCGCTCGGGTGCGCAGTGAGTCGCCGCTTACAATTTCTGCGGGCCTTTGGCGGTCCCTGAGACAACTACCGGGAGCAGCAGCATGCAGACAGACGCGTCGATCTTCAAGGCCTACGACATCCGCGGCATTGTGCCCGCGACGGTGACGGCCGACGTGGCCGAAGGCATCGGCAAGGCCTTCGGGACCATCGCATTGGCCCAGGGCGAGGCCACGGTGGCGGTCGGGCGCGACGGCCGGCTCAGTGGACCGGACCTGGCGGGAGCCTTGATGCGCGGGCTGGCCGCAGTGGGTGTCCAGGTGATCGACATCGGCATGGCGACCACGCCGATGCTGTATTTCGCGGCCAGCACCGTGTGCTCCAGCGGCATCCAGGTCACCGGCAGCCACAATCCGCGCGATTACAACGGCTTCAAGATGGTGATGGGCGGTCGCGCCATCTATGGCGAGGACATCCAGGCGCTCAGGCGCATGATGGACGAGGAGAGCTGGAAGCTGCAGGACGGCGGCTCGGTGCGCCAGCACGACGTGTTGCAGGCCTATACCGAACGCATCGTGTCGGACATCCGTCTCGCGCGTCCGCTCAAGATCGTCGTCGACTGCGGCAACGGCGTGGCCGGCGCGTCGGCGCCCGCCATCCTGCGCGCGATCGGCTGCGAGGTGACCGAATTGTTCAGCGAGGTCGATGGCCATTTCCCGAACCACCACCCCGACCCGAGCAAGCCCGAGAACCTGCGCGACCTGATCGCGGCCCTGGCCGCCGGTGACGCCGAACTCGGCCTGGCCTTCGACGGCGATGGCGACCGGCTGGGCATCGTCACGAAACAGGGCAACAACATCTACCCGGACCGGCAGATCATCCTGTTCGCGCGCGACGTGTTGTCGCGGGTGCCGGGCGGCACCATCCTGTTCGACGTCAAGTGTTCGCAACGCGTGGCGCCGGCCATTGAGGCCGCCGGCGGCAAGCCCTTGATGTACAAGACCGGCCACTCGCTGATCAAGGCCCGCATGAAGGAGGTCGACGCGCCGTTTGGCGGCGAGATGAGCGGCCACATCTTCTTCAAGGAGCGCTGGTACGGCTTCGACGACGGCACCTATGCCGCCTGCCGACTGCTCGAGATCGTCAGCCAGGTGGCCGACGCGAACGTGTTGCTCGACGACCTGCCCACGAGTTTTTCCACGCCGGAACTCAACGTGGCCTGTGCCGAAGGCGAGGCGCCCGAACTGGTGCGCAAAGCCGTGGCGCTGGCCGACTTCGGTCCGCAGGCGACGGTCAACACCATCGACGGCCTGCGCGTGGACTGGCCCGATGGATTCGGCCTGATGCGCTCGTCCAACACCACGCCGGTGCTGGTGCTGCGTTTCGAAGGCCACACCCAGCCGGCGCTCGAGCGCATCCAGGCCGCGATGCTGGACCTGTTGAAGCAGGTCAAGCCGGACGCCCGGATCGGCGCCAGCGCACATTGAATCGCCGGCATGCCCGTCATGGCTGCGGTCGGTCGGTACTCCTGATCCGTTCGTGTTGCATGCCATGAACGGTTTCATCAGCGACCAGTCCCTCATCCTCGTCATCTTGCTGCTGACGGTCGCCATGTTCCTGTGGGGACGCTGGCGGCACGACATGGTCGCGGTCGGCTCGCTGCTGGCCTGCGTGTTGACCGGCCTGTTGCCGGCCACCGAGGCGTTTGCGGGTTTCGGCCATCCGGCCGTCATCTCGGTGGCCTGCGTGCTGGTGCTCAGTCGCGGCCTGCAGTTGTCCGGTGCCGTGGATGCGCTGGCCCGCCACGCCTTGCCGAAAAACGCCGGCGCCATGGCGAGCATGGGCGCGTTGATCGGCCTGGGCGCGGTGTTGTCGGGTTTCATGAACAACGTCGGCGCCATGGCCTTGCTGATGCCGGTGGCGATCCAGTTGTCCAAGCGGCTGGACATGGCGCCCGGCCAGGTGTTGATGCCACTGGCCTTCGGCACCATCCTGGGCGGCATGACGACGCTGATCGGCACGCCCCCCAACCTGATCGTTGCCGGCTTCCGGGCCGAAGCCGGCCTGGGCAGTTTCGGCATGTTCGATTTCACGCCCATCGGGCTGGCGGTGGCCGTTGCGGGCGTGGTGTTCGTCGTGCTGCTCGGCTGGCGGCTGGTACCGGTGCGCAAGCAGTCGGGCATGGAGGGTTTCGAGACCGGCGCCTACCTGACCGAGGCCCGCGTGAAGCCGGGCAGCAAGGCCGAGGGCCAGACGCTGCGCGAACTCGACCGGGCGCTGGACGCGGCCGGAGCGCAGGTCGTGGGCCTGGTGCGCAACGAGGTGCGGGTCTTCGCGCCCAATCCCGGCCGGCGCGTGCGCGAGGGCGACATCCTGGTCATCGAGGCCGACGCCGAGTCGCTGGCCGAAGTCCTGTCGTCGTTCGGTCTGAAGCTGGAGGAGGCGATGCGGCCGCCGCCGGCCGAAGAGGCCTCGGCCGACGCCGACGCCGAGACCGAGACCGCGGCAGGGAACGGGCCTGGCCCGGAGGGATCGGCGGCGATCGAGGCCGCCGACGCCGCGGCTGCAGAGACGGCTGCGCCGAAGACGGCCCGCGCGGCTGCCAGTCGTGCCGCCCAGGCGGCGGTAGTGGCGTCCGCCGACCCGCATGGCGCGGCGGCTGCGGACGGCGATGGCGAGGCGGACGGCGACGCCGATGACAAGCCGGCAGACAAGCCCGGCGCTTCGGCCGAGGTCGTGCTGATGGAACTGGCGGTGTTGCCGGGCTCGTTGCTCGATGGCCGCTCGGCCAGCGACATCCGGTTGCGCACCGTCTACGGGCTGAACCTGCTGGCGTTGTCGCGCCAGGGGCAACGCTCGATGCGCCGGTTGCGCGCGATGGCGATCCGGCCCGGCGATCTGCTGCTGATGCAAGGTTCGCCCGAGGCGATCGCCGAATTCGCCGCCGATCACGGCTGCGTGCCGCTGGCCGCGCGCGCCCTGCGGATCCCCAGCCCGCGCAAGGCCTGGACGGCGGGCGCCATCATGGTGTGTGCGGTGGCGGCAGCCGCGCTCGGCCTGTTGCCGGCGGCCGTGTCGTTCGCCCTCGGCGTGCTGGCCTCGATGGCCTTGCGCACGGTGCCGCTGCGTGCCGTCTACGAGGCCATCGACTGGCCGGTCATCGTGCTGCTGGCCGCCCTGATACCGGTGGCCGGCGCGATGGAGACGACCGGCGCGGCCGATCTGATTGCGCGATTCTTCCTGGACAACGTCGCGCAGGGCAACGCGGTGATCGGGCTGTCGCTGATACTGGTGGTCACGATGTTCCTGTCCGACCTGATGAACAATGCCGCCACCGCGGCCGTCATGTGCCCGATCGCGCTGGGCACGGCCGCAGCGCTGGGCGCCAGCCCCGACGCGTTCCTGATGGCGGTGGCCATCGGCGCGTCCTGCGCTTTCCTGACGCCGATCGGCCACCAGAACAACACACTGATCCTGGGTCCCGGCGGCTTTCGCTTCGGCGACTACTGGCGCCTGGGCCTGCCGCTGGAGGCGCTGGTGGCGGCCGTGAGTATTCCGATGTTGCTGCTGATCTGGCCGCTGTGATGCAGGAACACGACCACGACCGTGCCGAGGCGCAACGTGCGCCGACCGACATCGAACAGATCGTGCAGGCCTTGTCGGAGGGCCGCAACAAGCGGGTGCGCAAGTTCCTCGCACGCATGCATCCGGCCAAGACCGCCGCACTGCTCGAGATGCTGGACCGAGACCAGCGCACCGCGTTGTGGCAGCAGGTGGAGCCGGGCCTGGAGGCACGGATCCAGCCGCACCTGAACCAGCTGCTCAGCGGCCAGCTGGCCGGCGAATCGCGCGAGGACTCGGCTGCCGAACAGGCGGAACAGGCCGAGCAGCAGGCGGAACAACGCCAGGGTCAGGGCCAGGGGGCGGTGAACCATCTCGACGCGGTGCGCAAGGCGCTCGGGGCCGGCCGGCTCAAGCGGGTGGCCAAGACCTTGCGGCGCATGCATCCGGCCAAGGTCGCCGGCTTGCTGGAGGCCATGCCGCCCGAGGAGCGCAGTGCGGTCTGGAGCATGGTCGACACCGATCGCGCGGGCAAGGTGCTGACCTACCTGCACGACGAGATCCGCGATGCGCTGGCCGGCGAACTCGACCTGGACGACCTCGTGGCCTCGGCCCAGCACCTGGAGCTCGACGACCTGGTCGACCTGATTCAGGGCCTGCCGGCCGAACTGGGCAGCCGCCTGATGCAGTCGGCCACCGGCAGCCGGCGCGAACAGCTCGAGTCGATGTTGTCCTACCCGGAGGACTCGGCCGGCGGGCTGATGAACGCCGATGCGATCGAGGTGCGTGCCGACGTCAAGGTCGGCACCGTGTTGCGTTACCTGCGCCTGCTCGAGTCCCTGCCGCCGCAGACCGACATGCTGATGGTGGTCGATCGCCAGGGCCACTATCGTGGCGCGCTGCGCCTGGGCGCGCTGATCGTCGCGATTCCCACGCGCCGGGTGTCCGAGCTGATGCAGACCGACATCGCCGGCATTGCGGTGGACACCGACAGCGCCGACGTGGCCCGCATGTTCCAGGACCTGGACCTGCTGTCGGCGCCGGTGGTCGATGCGAACAACCGGTTGATCGGGCGCATCACGGTCGATGACGTGGTCGACCTGATCCGCGAGAACTCCGACCGCACGATGATGCAGATGGCCGGCCTGGACGACGAGGCCGACATGTTCGCGCCCGTGATGGTGAGTTCGCGCCGCCGCGCAGTCTGGCTGGGCATCAACCTGGTCACCGCCTTCCTGGCGGCCTGGGTGATCGGGCGTTTCCAGGCCACCTTGTCCCAGCTGGTCGCGCTGGCCGTGCTGATGCCCATCGTCGCGAGCATGGGTGGCATCGCCGGCAGCCAGACACTGACCCTGGTGATCCGCGGCCTGGCGCTGGGCCAGGTGCAGAAGGGCAATATCCGCATCTTGCTCAACCGCGAGGTCGGCGTGTCCATCCTCAACGGCATCCTGTGGGCGGTCGTGATCGCCTTGCTGGCCGTGGCCTGGTTCGGCGACTGGGGCATCGGCGCCGTACTCGGGGCCGCGATCCTGATCAATCTGCTGTGCGCCGCATTGGCGGGCCTGGCCATTCCGTTGATACTCGACCGGCTGGGCATCGATCCGGCACTGGCGGGCAGCGTGATCCTGACGACGGTGACCGACGTGATCGGTTTCTTCGCCTTCCTCGGACTGGCCACCGTGCTGTTGCTGTGACGCGCAGGCCCTGCGCTGCGAATCCCGTACGCTGGAGACCATCATGGAGCAGATAGGCGCATTCCTGCAGACGCTGTACCAGACGCTGCAGTGGCCGATCATCAAGACCGGCGAGACCGAAGTCACGGTCTGGTCGCTGGTCTACCTGCTGGTGCTGGTGCTGCTGTTGATGTGGGTGGCGCGACGCATACAGCTTTGGCTGGCCAACGGGCCCATGCTCCAGCCGCGGCTGGACCTCGGCGCGCGCCAGGCGGTGGGCACGCTGGCGCGTTACCTGGTGCTGCTGATCGGCCTGCTGGCCATCGTGCAGACGGCCGGCATCGACCTGACGACCTTCAATGTGCTGGCCGGCGCGGTCGGCATCGGTGTCGGCTTCGGCCTGCAGAACGTGGTGAGCAACTTCATCGCCGGCGTCATCATCATGTTCGAGCGGCCGATCAAGATCGGCGACCGCATCGTCGTCGACGAGGTCGAGGGCAACGTGGTCGAGATCGGTGCACGCGGCACCACGGTGCTGGGCAACGACAACATCGCGGTGATCGTGCCGAATTCCAAGTTCATCACCGAGAACGTGATCAACTGGAAATACAACGACGACAAGGTGCGGTTTCGCATTCCGGTCAGCGTGGCCTATGGCAGCGATGCCCGCCAGGTCGAACGCCTGCTGCTGGAGCTGGCGGCCGCCGACGCCGACGTGCTGGCGGACCCGCCGCCGGCGGTGCGGTTCATGGCCTTTGGCGACGACGGCCTGCAGTTCGAGTTGCGTGCCTGGTCGGCGAGCCTGGTCGACCGCAAGGGCCGGCTGATCAGCCAGCTCAACTTCGCGATCTACGACCGCTTCCAGCGCGAAGGCATCGAGTTCCCGTTCCCGCAGCGCGACCTGCACCTCAAGAGCGGCGTGCTGGAGCTGCGCCGTGCGTCGCCGCGCGAGCCGGACTGACGCGTCGTCCGAGCGGTCCGGGCGCCGCGCCGCAGCGGCTGCGGCGACGGCATCTGCGCTGACACGCCAACGGCCCGATCGCGCACAGCGGTCCGGGCCGGCCCGGTGTTAAGGTCTGAAGGCAGAGGTCAGCATGTTGCGTGCCGCACCAGCCTGAAGTGAAAGACGCCCCCCGTCTGTCCGGTTTCACTTCGTGTAAACCGGCCGAACCCCCCACTGGGGGGCGGGCCGGCCGCTTCGGAGCGGCCGTGCGCGGCGGCCCCTTGAACTTTCATGCCTCGTGGGTGGCGCACGGCGCCATGGAAAACTGAAGTGAAAGACGCCCCCCGTCTGTCCGGTTTCACTTCGTGTAAACCGGCCGAACCCCCCACTGGGGGGCGGGCCGGCCGCTTCGGAGCGGCCGTGCGCGGCGGCCCCTTGAACTTTCATGCCTCGTGGGTGGCGCACGGCGCCATGGAAAACTGATATGAGCCGCCCGGCCGTTCCGAAGGCGAATGCCGCAGCGCGCAGCGCGGAGGCTTCCATATGACCAGCACCGTCGCGGCCGCAGGCCCCGCGCCCGGCACCGGATCGCAGCCCTTCTGGCGCCGCGCCATGGGCCATCGCAGCTTCGTGTTCGGCGGCGTATTGACGCTGCTGCTGGTACTGGCCGCCGCGTTGTCGCTGGTCTGGACACCCTGGTCCCCCTACGAGATGAACCTGCCCGGCAAGCTGCAACCGCCGACGGCGCAGCATTGGCTGGGTACCGACGCGTTCGGGCGCGACGTGGCGTCGCTGTTGCTGGTGGGCGCACGTAACTCCATCCTGGTCGGCGTCATCGCGGTCAGCATCGGCCTGATCATCGGCACGGCGCTCGGGCTGCTGGCGTCCGCGCGACGCGGCTGGGTCGAAGAACTCATCATGCGGCTGTCCGACTTCACGTTCGCGTTTCCCGCCATCCTGTCGGCCATCATGATGACGGCGGTATTCGGCGCCGGTATCGTCAACTCCATCATCGCCATCGGCATCTTCAACATACCGACCTTCGCCCGGATCACCCGGGCCTCGGCCAACGCGACCTGGTCGCGCGAGTTCGTGCTCGCCGCGCGCGCCTGCGGCAAGGGTCCGTGGAGCATCACCATGGACCATGTGTTGCCCAACATCATGTCGGTACTGACGGTGCAGGTGACGATCCGCTTCGCGATCGCGATCCTGGCCGAGGCCGCGCTGTCCTACCTGGGCCTGGGCACGCAGCCGCCCCAACCCTCCTGGGGCCGCATGCTGGCCGAAGCCCAGACGCTGCTGTTCCAGGCACCGCTGCTGGCGGTGTTCCCCGGCGTCACCATCGCCCTGGCCGTGCTCGGCCTGAACCTGCTCGGCGACGGCCTGCGCGACCTGATGGACCCGCGCCTGGCCCGCAAGCGCTGACCCGAACCGACCCACGACGACACCGATGCTCGAAGTCTCCGATCTCAGCGTGCGCCTGCAGACCCAGCGGGGTCCGGCCTACGCCATCCGCCATGTCAGTTTCGCACTGCAACGCGGAGACACGCTCGGCCTGGTCGGCGAATCGGGTTGCGGCAAATCCATCACCGCGATGGCCTTGATGGGCCTGCTCCCCGAAAACGCCGAAGTCAGCGGCAGCATCCGCTTCGATGGCCAGGAACTGGTGGGCCAGAGTGACGCCGTATTGCGCCGGCTGCGCGGCAACCGCATCGGCATGATCTTCCAGGAACCGATGACCGCGCTCAATCCGGTGCATACCATCGGCGACCAGGTGGCCGAACCGATGCGACTGCACCGTGGCGTGGCTCGCGACGAAGCCCGCGCCCAGACCATCCGCCTGCTCGAGCGGGTCGGCATCCCTAACGCGGCCGGTCGCGTCGACGCCTATCCGCACCAGTTCTCGGGAGGCCAGCGTCAGCGCATCACGATCGCGATGGCCCTTGCCTGCGAGCCCGACATCCTGATCGCCGACGAACCCACCACCGCGCTGGACGTCACCATCCAGGGCCAGATCCTCGACCTGATCCACGACCTGGTGCTCGAGCGCTCGATGGCGCTGATCCTGATCTCGCACGACCTGGGCGTGATTGCACAGAACGTCGAACGCATGATGGTGATGTATGGCGGCAGCGTGATCGAAAGCGGAGCCACACGCCGCGTGTTCGGTCACATGGCCCATCCCTATACCCGCGGCCTGTTCGGCGCGCGACCCCGGCTGGGGGCCCCCGCGGGCACGCGGCTGACCACCATCGACGGCACCGTCCCCGAACTGGTCGACCTGCCCGCCGGTTGCGCGTTTGCAGACCGGTGCAGCTGGGCACAACCGGCCTGTTTCACGACCCGGCCACCGCCGGAAACGGTCGATGCCGGGCACGAAGCCAGTTGCCTGCGCCTGGACGCGGTACTGGCGCAGGACGCGTCATGACCACGACAACCACGACCGCGCAAGCCGAAACGGGCGCAACGGGCGCGCCGCTGCTGGTCGTCGACCAGGTCACCCGCACCTACAAGCTGCCGCGCGAGAAGTTGTGGCAGCCGGCGCCGCTGGTGCATGCGCTGCAGGGCGTGAGTTTCACGATGCAGGCCGGGCGCAGCATGGGCATCGTCGGCGAATCGGGCTCGGGCAAGTCCACGCTGGCACGCCTGGTCATGGCGCTGGAGTCGCCGACCAGCGGCAGCGTGCGCATCCTCGGGCGCGACATGGCCACGCTCGATGCACAGGCGCTGCGCCATGCACGACGCGATTTCCAGATGGTGTTCCAGGACCCGTACGGCTCGCTGGACCCGCGCCAGACGGTGCTGCGCATCGTCACCGAACCGCTGCAGGCACAAGGCGACACCACGAAGCAGGAGCAGGCCCGCAAGGCGCGCGACGTGCTGGTATCGGTCGGCCTGCGCGCGTCCGACCTGGACAAATACCCGCACGAGTTCTCGGGCGGCCAGCGCCAGCGCATCGCGATCGCACGGGCACTGATCACCCGCCCTCGGCTGATCGTCGCCGACGAGCCGGTCAGTGCACTCGATGTCTCGGTACAGGCCCAGGTACTGAACCTGATGCAGGACCTGCAGGCCGAATTCGACGTCACCTACCTGCTCATCAGCCACGACCTGGCCGTCGTCGACCACCTGTGCGCCGAGGTGGCCGTGGTGTTCCAGGGCCGGATCGTGGAACGCGGCACGCCGCAGATGCTGTTTCGCCAGGCGGCTCATCCCTACACACGGGCCCTGCTCGATGCCGTCCCGCGCATGGAGCCCCGCGCCGAAGGCGACCAGCGCAAGCGGACCCACGCCGTCGCGCCGCGCCCCCAGCTGCCCGGAGCCTGTCCTTATGCACACCGCTGTCCGAATGCGCAAGCCCAGTGCGATGCGGTACGGCCGGAACTGCAGACCCTCGCCCCCGGTCATTTGGTGGCCTGCCATTTCCCGCAGTCCGCCGGCGCCGCCGCGCCCCAGGCCGACCGCGGCAGCGCCGCGTCCGCATCATGAGCACCCCAGGCCGGGTCTGGCGGCAAGGGTTATTCATGACGCCAAGCGCTATCCGGGTCGCGGCCGTCATGCTATTGTCTGAATTTGGCACCGCGCAGCCATGCGGTCATCCGCAAACCCACTGAAAGGAAACTTGGATCATGGTCAATCGCCGCTCCGTACTCACCACTTCGCTCGCAACGGCCGCCCTGGCCAGTGTGCCGTTCGCTGCACAGGCCCAGTCGAAAAAGGACAGCATCGTCATGGCGATGGCGCTCGAGCCCTCGCCCGGACTCGACCCGACCGGCGGCGCGGCCGCGGCCATTGCCGAGATCTCGCTCTACAACATCTTCGAGACACTGGTCAAGATCAACAGCGACGGCTCGATCACGCCGCTGCTGGCCGAGAGCTGGGAGATCTCGCCCGACCTCAAGACCTACACCTTCCGCCTGCGCAAGGATGCCAAGTTCCAGAACGGCGTGCCCTTCGATGCGAACATCGTCAAGTTCTCGTTCGAACGCGCGGCCGCGGAGAAAAGCGTCAACAAGGACAAGCGCACCTACGCCAAGTTCGCGCGTGTCGCGGTGATCGACCCGTATACGGTCGTGATCCTGAACAACGAGATCAACCCCGAACTGCTGTTCCAGCTGGGCCAGGGCACGGCGGTGATGGTCGAGCCCAGCACGGCCGACACCAACGGCACCAAGCCGGTCGGCACCGGCCCGTTCAAGCTCGACGCCTGGAACAAGGGTTCCTCGGTCGTGTTGTCCAAATGGGACGGTTATCGCCATGCGTCGGCGATCAAGATGAAGAAGGTCACCTTCCGCTTCATCAGCGACCCGGCCGCCCAGATCGCCGCCATGCTGGCCGGCGACGTCGATGCCTTCCCGCGTTTCACGCCGCGTGGCGTGCCGCAGTTCAAGGCCGATCCGCGCTTCCAGGTCATCATCGGCGGCTCGCGCGCCAAGACCATCCTGGCGTTCAACAACAAGAAAAAGCCCCTGGACGATGTGCGCGTGCGGCGCGCCATCTCGATGGCGATCGACCGCAAGGCGGTGATCGATGGTGCCGGCGACGGATACGGCGCACCGATCGGCAGCCACTACGTGCCTGGCGCCTTCGGCTACGTGGACACCACCGGCATCAATCCGTTCAACATCGACAAGGCCAAGGCCCTGCTGGCCGAGGCCGGCATCAAGACGCCGCTGGAGTTGTCGCTCAAGCTGCCGCCACCGCCGTACGCACGCCAGGGCGGCGAGGTGATCGCCGCGCAACTGGCCAAGATCGGCATCATCGCCAAGATCGAGAACGTCGAGTGGGCGCAGTGGCTCAGCGGCGTCTACGGCAGCAAGAACTACGACATGACCATCGTCTCGCACGTGGAGCCGTTCGACCTGGGCAACTACTCGCGCAAGGACTACTACTGGGGCTACGAGAGCAAGAAGTTCGACGACCTGTTCGATCGCATCCAGAACTCGCCGCGCGCCGATGAACGCGCCAAGCTGCTCGCCGAGGCGCAACGCATGCTGGCCAACGAGGCGGTGAACGGCTTCCTGTACCAGCCGCAGTGGGTCACGGTGGCGAACAAGAACGTCAAGGGCCTGTGGAAGGACGTGCCGATCTTCGCCAACGACTTGTCGGCGCTGTCCTGGGGAGGATGACGGCACAGGACTGCCTGGGCAACCCGGTCCATCTGCAGGACCGGGCCAGCCTGGCCGCACTCGATGACTTCGTCGGCGGATTCATCGCCTGCGAGGCGCGCGCGATCAACATCCTGGCGGCGGCCGACCAGGATCGCAGTGCGATCGTGCAGGCCTGCTGCGCGGCCTTGCACATGTTTGCCGAGTCGCGCGAAGGCCCGATCCATGCCCGCCCGTTCATCGAGGCGTCCCGCGCCAGTGCATCGCAGGCCAGTGAACGCGAGCAACGTTTCGTCGAGGCCATCGCGTGCTGGGTCGACGGTGACATCGCGCGTGCGATGCTGTTGCACGACGAGCAGGCGCGATTGCATCCGCGCGACCTGGTGTCGGTCAAGCTGGGCCAGTACCACCGCTTCAACGTCGGAGATGCGGTCGGCATGTTGCGGCTCGCCCAGTCCGCGCTGCCGGCCTGCGGCGACGTGCCGCAAATGCACGGCATGGCCGCTTTCGCCTGGGAACAATGCCACCTGATGCCGCAGGCCGAAGCCGCAGCGCGGCAGGCCCTGGCCATGAGCGAACGCGAACCCTGGGCCCAGCACGCGCTGGCCCACGTGATGCTGACCCAGGGCCGCTTGCAAGAGGGGCTGCAGTTCATGGAGCACAGCAGTGCGACCTGGACCCGGCTCAACTCCTTCATGGTGACGCACAACTGGTGGCATCTGGCGCTGTTCGCGATCGATCTGGGCATGGACGACCTGGCGCTGCGGACCTATGACGAACAGGTCTGGGGCGTCGTCAAGTCGTATTCACAGGACCAGATCGGCGCGGTGTCGCTGCTGGCGCGGCTGGAGCTGGCCGGTATCGACGTCGGCGACCGATGGCAGGACGTGGCCGACCATCTGGCGCAACGACTCGACGACCAGGTGCTGCCGTTCCTGGACCTGCAATACCTGTATGGCCTGGCCCGGGCCGGCCGGCCGCAGGCACAGGTCCTGTTGCACAACATCGAGCGCCGTGGCACGCAAGCGGACAAGGGCGCCGACCCTGCCGGTGCGAATGCGATCTGGCGGCAAGTGGCGGTGCCGGCCGCTCACGGGCTCATGGCCCATGCCCAGGGTCGCCATGCCCAGGTGATCGATGCGCTGGGGCAGGCCCTGCCGCAGTTGCTGCGGATCGGCGGCAGCCATGCGCAACGCGACCTGTTCGAGCAGATCCATCTCGATGCGTTGATGCACGCCGGCCACTGGAATGCCGCGCAGCAGCAGTTGCAGCCGCGGTTGAACCAGCAGCCGCAATCCCGGCGACTGCGCCGGATGGCGCAACGCTGTTACTCCACGCTGGGATTGGCCGTTTCCGCCTGAACCTCGGGCGCCAGCTTGCGCTGGTCATAGACCGGCTGCGCGGGCATGCCTGCGAGATGCTGCGTCTCGGCCCAGCTCAGGATCTCGACGGCGGCATCGTTCATGCGCACCCGGCTGATGCCACCATTGGGAATCACGCTCTGGCGCGGCCCGGACAGGGACTGGCCGGTGGCCGTGCGATACACCATGTCGAGTACCCCGCCATGGGTGACGACCACCAGGCGCTGGCCTGCCCGTTCATGCGCCAGGCGCCGCAACGCCTCCATCACCCGGACATGGAAGGCCCGCGTGCATTCGCCGCCATCGAACGCGTAATCGGCGTCGAACTCCGTCCAGCGTGTCCACTCCCTGGGGAACCGCTGCTGTATGTCTTCGACCCGCAATCCGTCGACGACACCAAAACCTTGTTCGCGCAGGCCCGGATCCGCGACCGGCGCCAGTGCCAGTTGCCGGGACGGCGCCTCGGCCGTCTGGCGGGTGCGCAACAGGTCGCTGCACACCAGGTGATGCACCGTCTCTCCGGCCAGCCGCTCGGCGACGCGGCGCGCCTGCTCGAAACCCGTGGCGTTGAGCGGCACGTCGATCTGCCCCTGGAAACGCAGTTCCCGGTTCCAGTCGGTCTCGCCGTGGCGGATCAGGATCAATTCGGTCATGGGTCGATTATCCGACGCACGGCCATCCGTGCCGGACGCTCACGCCAGGCTCTCCTCGTCGGGCGGATCCTTTTCTTCGTCCGCCTTGACGATCATCACCGGTACGCGGGCCGCATGCAGCACCTCGTTGGACACCGATCCCAGCAATGCGCTGCGCAAGGCACTCGTGCCGCGCGCGCCCATGACGATCATGTCGCAACCGTAACGCTCGGCGATATCGACGATGGTGTGCGCCGGGTCACCGCCGGCCACTTCGGATTCGTATGCGATCCTGGCCATCGTCAGCATCGCCTTCGCCGGCTCGAGGATGTCGGCACCGGCCTCCTGGCTGACCCGCTCGAGCACCTCGGGGTCGGGAGCGGTCATCATTTCATACAGATTGGCGGGCTCCTGCACGTTGGCCAGCACGATCTCGGCGGCCAGGCCCTGCTGCAACAGCGACATCGCCACCTGCACGGCCTTGAGGGACACATCCGATCCATCGACCGGCAACAACAGTTTCATGGTGATTCTCCGTTCACGAAATTCGACATTCGGGTCCCAGCATACCGTGTCGGGCGGAGCGCGTCGGATAATTCCCCCTGACCACGACCATCCCACCGGGAATACCCGATGCCCCCGGCGCACCCACACCTGCCATGACCCAACTGATCCTGCTTCCTGGCCTTGCTTCCGACCACGTGATGTGGCAGGCGCAACTCGCCGCACTGCCCGCGCAACTGCGGCCCCACGTGACCGACGTCCATGCGCGCTGCGACACGATCGAAGCCATGGCGCACACGCTGCTGCAAGAACATCCGGGCGACCTGATCCTGTGCGGGGCGTCCATGGGCGGCATCGTCGCAATGCAGGTGGCGCACCAGGCGCCCGAGCGCATCCGGGGCCTGGCCCTGCTCGGCAGCTCGGCGCGG
Source organism: Comamonadaceae bacterium G21597-S1 (assembly GCA_027214345.1). Lineage (GTDB taxonomy): Bacteria > Pseudomonadota > Gammaproteobacteria > Burkholderiales > Burkholderiaceae_C > CAISIP01. The sequence continues at coordinate 146,762 of JAPWHR010000012.1, read as the reverse complement.
CCGGAGACCGACGAGATCCGGGCCCTTCGCGAGGCCGCCATCGGCCTGTTTGCCGACGGACGTGCTGCCGAGGTCCTGCGGGCCAACGTGCCACTGGCCTTCCATGCCAGCCATGCCGCCGACCAGGGCCTGGTCCAGCGTTACCTGGATTTCGTGATGAACGCCGGCGCCGCGCAACTGATCCGGCAGAACCGCGCCATCATGGCCCGGCCCGATGCACGCGCGCACCTGCCCGCGCTGCGGTGCCCGGTGCTCGTCGTCTGTGGCGATGCCGACCAGCTGACGCCGCCGGAATGCTCGCGCGAGATCGCCGCGCTGGCGCCGCAAGCGCAACTGGAAATGATCGAACAATGCGGCCACATGCTGACCATGGAGCAGCCCGAGCGCGTGAACACGCTGCTGCTGCAGTGGCTGGAACGCCTGCCGCCACTTGCGCCGGCGGCGACGACGACGTCGACTGTCCGTTGACGACCGCCGCGGATCAGCCGGCCGGCGGCGCTGCCTTGAGCGACTGCACCTTCTCGGTTAGTCGGCGCAATACATAGGGCTCGACGAAGTTGTCGACCTCGCCGCCGAGCACCGCGATCTCGCGCACGAAGGTGCTCGAGATGAACTGGTACTTGTCGCTGGGGGTCAGGAAGACCGTCTCGACGTCGGGCATCAGCGACCGGTTCATGCCGGCGAGCTGGAACTCGTAGTCGAAGTCGGTCACGGCGCGCAGGCCGCGCACCATGGCCTTGGCACCACGCGCGACGACGAAATCGCGCATCAGTCCGTTGAAGCTCTCGACCGTGACATGCGGATACGGGCGCACGACCTCGCGCGCCATCTCTACACGTTCCTCGAGCGAGAACATCGCCTTCTTGTGGTGTCCGGCCGCCACGGCCACGATGATGCGACTGAACAACTGCGCGGCGCGGCGCACGACGTCCTCGTGGCCCAGGGTCATGGGGTCGAAAGTCCCCGGATAAACAGCAATGATCTGGTTTTGCATGGATCGCTCCAGGGAACCGTCGTCAGAACGACTCATGCGCCGCATTATGCATGGTGGGTTCCGGCGAGCCGCATCAGGTGCGCGTGCACCATGCCGGCCTTCAGGTGCCGCACCACGACCAGCCCGCACGATCCGGCCATGCCATCGTCCCACGCGACCGGCGCCTCGAGGTAGATCACGCCGCCGGGACGCAATATGGCCGCCGCAGCGGCCAGCGCCGGGGCGAACAGGTCCACGCCATCGAACGGCGGATCGAGGAACACCGCATCCACGCTGGCGTGCGGCAGGCCGCGCAGCATGGCGACGGCGTCGCCGCGCTGGATCCGTACCATGTCGGCCTGCAGCCGCTGCTGCACCTGCGCCAGTTGCAGTACCAGGGCCCGGTCCTGCTCGACCAGCAGCACATCGGCGGCACCGCGCGAGGCAGCCTCGAAGCCCAATGCCCCGGTGCCCGCGAACGCATCGACACAGCGCCAGCCGCCCAGGTCCTGCCCGAGCCAGTTGAAGACCGTCTCGCGCACCCGGTCCGGCGTCGGACGCAGGCCCGGGCGCGAGAGCACCGGCAACCGGGTCCGCTTCCAGCGTCCGCCCACGATACGTACGACATGGGCTCCCGAGGGGTTCGGCGCCGGACCGGCCGTGCGCGGTTTCACGTTGGCGCCGCCAGCGCGGCGCGGTACGGACCTGGAGACTTGCTTGACCATGGCCGCGAGCTTAACCCGAGCCCCGGGGCGCGTCGCACCCAATACCCGCGGCGGACCCGGCGCGGGCGCATCAAGGCGACTTGTCGCGCGCCCCCACCACCACCGTGACCATGCTCTGCGGCCGCAAGGCACGTGCAAAGGCCGCCTTGACGTCGGCCACGGTCAGTCGTTCGACAGCCGCGGTCCAGCTGTCGAGGTAGTCGAACGGCAGATCGTTCCACGCGATGTTGGCCACGTTGTCGAGCAGCTTGCGGTTGCTGTCCAGGCGCAATGCGAAACCGCCGATCAGGTTGAACTTGGCCGCCTGCAGTTCCTGCTCGGACGGCCCCTCCTGCACGAAACGCGCGACGATCTCGCGCGACAGGGCGATGGCCTGTTCGGCCTGGTCGGGCCGGGTCTGCAAGCCGACGGTGAATGCCCCCGCATGCAGGCCCGGCGCGAAATAGCTGTAGACGCTGTAGCTCAGGCCCCGCTTCTCGCGCACCTCCGAATACAGGCGCGAGACGAAACCGCCGCCGCCCAGCACGTAGTTGCCCACCGTCAGCGCCAGGAAGTCCGGGTCGTTGCGCCGGATGCCGGGCTGGCCGATCAGCACATGGGCCTGGGCCGAATCGAACGGGATCGCGCGGGTCTCGCCCGGCTGCGTCAAGACTGCGACCTCCGGCACCGGCGGCAGCGGCGCGCATGCGGCGCCGTCGGACGACTGCGCCAGCTGCGCGAACAGGCCCGTGACCAACACATCGGCCTGTTCGCGCGAGACGTCACCGACAATCGAGACCTTGGCCCGGCACGGCCGGATCGCCCGCCGATACAGGCCACGCATGTCGTCGACCCCGATGGCCGACAGGCTGGCTTCGGTCGGCCGATAGCCGTAGGGATGGTCGCCGTACACGGCGGTCGCGAACGCCTTGGCGGCAACGGTGGCCGGCCGCGTGTCGGATTCCTTGATCGACGCGATCATCTGCTCACGTTCGCGTTGCCAGACCGCGACAGGAAACGCCGGTGCGCCGAGTTGCCGCGCGGCCAGTGCGATCACGCGCGGCAGCAGGTCCGGATAGGTCAGGCTGCGCAGCGAGAAACCCATGCGGTCATTGCCGGCACTGGCGCCGAACGATGCCCCGAGGTCGGCCCAGGCTTCGCCCAGCGCGTTTTCGTCCAGCGCCGGCCCGGCGGCGCTGGCGCGGATGCCGCGCGAGGCCATCGCCGCGGTCACGCTGGCCAGGCCCGCCTTGTCGACCGGGTCGCGCCGCGCTCCGGCATCGAAGTCGATCTGCACGTCGACCATCGGCAGGTTGCGGCTCTGCACCAGGTAGACCTGCGCACCACCTGGCTGGGTCCAGTGCTCGATCGGGATCGCCGCAATGGCGCCCGAGATGAATCCGAGTGCAAGGGCGGCTACCGCCAGACAACGAAACATGCTGTTCATCATGATGGAACCTAGTGGCGAATGCCCGCGGCCGCAGGTCGCGGCTTGCGGCTGGTATCGACCGGCTGCGGACGCAGCACCGCGACCGTCAGTTGGTCGTCGCCGAAATAACGCCGTGCCACCGCCTGTACCTGCTCGGCCGTGACCGTGCGCAGCAACGCGACCAGTCGTTCGCCAGCGTCCAGCGGCAGCCCGAGCGCCCAATAACTGCCCAGCGCCCGCGCCTGGCTGAACAGGGAGTCGAGCTTGTAGACCTCCGAGGCCATCCATTGTGTCTTCACGCGCGCCAGTTCCTCGCCCGACACGCCCTCGCGCGCAATCCGTGCCACCTGTTCGCGCAACGCGGCCTCGACCTCGGCCGCCGTGCGACCCTGGGCCGGCACGCCGTCGAGCGAAAACAGCTGCGGCCCGCGGCCCCACAGGCCGTAACCGGCACCGGCACTGTCGGCCACCCGGTCTGTGCCCTGCGTCAACGCACGCTCCAACCGCGCTCCGCGGTAACCGTCGAGCACAGCCGACAACACGGTCAGGGCCAACGCATCGCGGGTCGGTTCGGTGACCTCGCCGCCGCCCAGCGCCGCGGCCTCCAGGCTGGGCACCTTGAACGCCAGCACCGTGTAGGCCTGCTCGGCCGGCGCCTTGACCTCGATCCGGCGCAGCCCCGATTGCGCTGGCTCGAGCCTGGGTTTGCGCACCGGCACGGCGGCCGATGGAATCGCACCATAGGTCTGCTGCGCCCATGCACGTACCTGCTGCGGGTCGACGTCGCCGGCGATGACGACGGCGGCGTTGGCCGGCACGTACCAGCGCTTGTGGAAGGCGCGGACGTCGTCGGCCGTCATGGCATCGAGATCGTTCATCCAGCCGACGATGGGGCGCCGATACGGCGAGGCGACGAAGGTCACGGCGTTCAGGGCCTCGTAGACCCGGGCGCGGGGATTGTCCTCGGTGCGCATGCGCCGTTCCTCCTTGACGACCTCGATCTCGCGCGTGAACTCGGCGTCGGGCCACTGATTGTGGGCGAAGCGGTCGGCCTCGAGCTGCATCACCTCGCGCAGCCGGTCGGCCGGTATCTGCTGGTAGTAACCGGTGTAGTCGCGCGCGGTGAACGCGTTCTCGCGTCCGCCAAGCGCCGCGACGCGGCGCGAGAATTCGCCGGGCGCCAGCGACGGCGTGCCCTTGAACATCATGTGTTCGAGCACATGGGCCACACCCGAGGTCCCGTCCACCTCGTCCATCGAGCCCACCCGCACCCACAACATGTGTACGGCTGTCGGTGCGCGGCGCTCGGGCTGGACGATCACCTCCATGCCGTTGTCGAGTGTGAAGCGGGTGATGGAAGCGGGGCCTTGGGCCCATGATGCACCCAGGCTGGCCAGCAGCCACAGGCAGGTCAGGAAACGTTTCATAGAATGCTCGGAGTCAACCCAGGCCGCAAATGTTCAGTTTTTTCCGGAAAAAATCACCACCCGCCACTCCCGACCCGGACAAGACGGTGGTTCCGGACGCCACCACGGTCGCTCCGGACACGCTTCCTCCCTCCGCCATCCAAAAAGGCACGGTACGGTTTTCCACGCCGGGCCAGGTGCAGGAAGACACACCGGTGGTGGTTTCGGCCCGCACCTCGTGGACCCAGCGCCTGCGCGCCGGTCTGCGCCGCACCGGCTCGAACATCGCCACCGTCTTCACCGGCACGAAGATCGACGAGGCGCTGTACGAGGAGCTGGAGTCGGCGCTGGTGCTGGCCGACGCCGGAGTCAAGGCCACCGCCCACCTGCTCGAGGACCTGCGCCGCCGCGTCAAGGATACCAAGGCCACGGATCCGCAGGCCGTCAAGGCCTGCCTGGTCGAAGGTCTGACCGAATTGCTGACTCCGCTGGAGAAGACACTGGTGATCGGCGAATCCAAACCCACGGTGATGATGGTGGTCGGCGTCAACGGCGCCGGCAAGACCACGTCGATCGGCAAGCTCACGCGCCATCTCAGCTACCGCGGAGCCTCGGTGCTGCTGGCGGCTGCCGACACCTTCCGCGCCGCGGCCAAGGAGCAACTCGGCGTATGGGCCGACCGCAACACGGTGGAAATCGTCAGCCAGCAGGGCGGCGACCCGGCCGCGGTCAGCTACGACGCGGTCGTGGCGGGCCGCTCGCGCGGCAAGGACGTGGTGCTGGTGGACACGGCCGGCCGGCTACCGACCCAGCTGCACCTGATGGACGAACTGCGCAAGATCCGGCGGGTCGTGTCCAAGGCCGACCCGACCGCGCCGCACGAGGTGTTGCTGGTGATCGACGGCAATACCGGCCAGAATGCCCTGGCCCAGGTCAAGGCCTTCGACGAGGCATTGCAGCTGACCGGGCTGATCGTCACCAAGCTCGACGGCACGGCCAAGGGTGGCGTGCTGGCGGCCATTGCGCGCGAGCGGCCGATTCCGGTCTACTTCATCGGCGTGGGCGAGAAGCTGGAGGAACTGGAGACCTTCAACGCGCGCGAGTTTGCCCAGGCCCTGCTGGGCTGAACCACGGCCGTGGCGGCTGCCGGGTAAGGAATCGGCGCCACGCACGACTGATGGCTGATGCCGGCCCGCACACCGCGCCAGCGTCTCCCACCCCCTTGACCAGCCTCCCCAACCACAGCAGACGATGACACGCCACAACCTCCTCCCCCATCTGTCGCGCCGCCAACTGATCACCGCCCTGGCCAGCGCCGCGGCATGGCCGTCATGGGCGCAGACACCCACGGCTGTCTGGTCGGCCATCGAATCCCGTGCCCGTGGCCAGACCGTGTATTTCAACGCCTGGGCCGGCAGCGAGCAGATCAACGCCTATATCCAGTGGACGGCCGAGCAGGTCCGGCGCCAGTTTGGTGTACGGCTCGAGCATGTCAAGATCACCGAGACGGCCGAGGTGGTCAAGCGGGTACGTGCCGAGAAGGCCGCGGGCAAGACCGATGGCACGGTCGACATGATGTGGATCAACGGCGAGAACTTCCTGACCATGAAACGCGAGGGCCTGCTGTTCGGCCCCTTCGCCGAAACCCTGCCGCACTATGCGTATGTCGACGTCGTCGGCAAGCCGACCACGCGCATCGACTTCTCCGAACCGGTCGACGGCATGGAGGCGCCCTGGGGCATGGCCCAGCTGACCTTCTTCGCCGACCGCAAGCGGGTGCCCGAGCCGCCAACGAGCATGGCCGCGCTGCTGGCATTCGCCAGGGCGAACCCGGGCCGCGTGACCTATCCGCGCCCGCCCGACTTCCATGGCAGCAGTTTCGTCAAGCAGGCGATGGTGGAGGCACTGGCCGATCGCAGCGCCTTGTACCAACCGGTCACGCCGCAGGCCCTGGCCAGCGCCGGGCCGCCGCTGTGGGCCTTTCTCGACGCCCTGCACCCGCATCTGTGGCGCTCGGGCCGCCAGTTCCCGACCAATGCGGCGGCCGTGCGCCAGATGATGGCAGACGGCGAACTGCTGATCGCCTTGACCTTCAATCCGAACGAGGCGGCCAACGAGATCGCCGCCAAACGGCTGCCGGCAAGCGTCTACAGCTACCAGCACAGCGCGGGTACGATCGGCAACACGCATTTCCTGGCGATTCCGTTCAACTCCCGCGTGCGCGAGGGTGCGCAGGTGGTGGCCAATTTCCTGTTGTCGCCGCTGGCCCAGGCCCGCAAGGCCGACATCGCGCAATGGGGTGACCCGACCGTGCTGGCCCTGGACAAGTTGCCGGCCGCCGAACGCGCCCGCTTCAACGCGGCGCCGCTGCCCGGACAGGTCGAGCAGACCCGGCCGACCATCCTGGAGCCGCATGGCAGCTGGGTCGATCCGCTGGAGAAGGAGTGGCTGCGGCGCTACGGCTGACGCCCGGCCCGCGTGTTCAGCGCAATGCCGGCGCCCGGCGGTCGCACAAGCCGGAGAACAACATCTCGCCGCCGGGGGCCGAGCGGCGGATGTCCAGCGCCTGGCGGTTGATGCGCCAGACGCTGTTGACGCCGAATCGCACCTCGTCGGCGGTCACCGAACCCGAACTCAGCCACTGCCGGTTCACCGACACGGCATTGGCGGACGGGCTGAATCGCACCTCGACGCCTTTGCGCACCTCGGTGCTGCCGTCCGGCTGCAGGTCGCAGTAGATGACCTGGGTATCCGGCGGCCCGCCGCGCTCGTACATCTCCCGCGCCAGTTGCGCCGCGCGACCCGGCTGGCGCGTGCTTTCGCAGGCGAACTCGGCCGCGGCCCAGGAGCCGTCGAGCCAGGACAATTCAGCAAACTCCAGCTTGTCGAGCTCCGGCGGCGAACCGGCATTGCCGGGCCGGATGGCCAGACGCATCGGCGTGCCGCAATCGGCGACAAATTCGACGCGGCTGCGCACCGGAGCTGGCTTGAATGCGTTGATATGCAACAGCGTTCCCGCCACGTGGGTGCGATCCAGGATCCGCAGCGACAGATTGTCGACGCCGAACAACACGTCGTCGACCCGTTGCAGCAGCTGGTAGCCGCGGTTGCTGACCCATTGGGCCTGCAGTGCGCCTGCCGCCAGCGACAGCAGCAAGGCCATGCCGGTCAACGCTGCGGCGCGGCGCCACATCTTCGTCACTCGTGTTCCCATCATCGATTGCCGCGGCCTGTCCTCACCCGCGCCTCCATGGCCCCAACAGCCCGTTGTTATAGTCCCGTCACGCCCTCAGCGCGCACCCGCACACCGCCCGCCCCACACACCATGACCACTGTATTGCCCCATATCGAAACCACCACCGGCGAGAACCCGCAGGCATCCGTGATCTGGCTGCACGGCCTGGGTGCCGATGGCAACGACTTCGCAGCGATCGTACCCGAGCTCGACCTGCAGGCCTGCCCGCCGATCCGCTTCATCTTCCCGCATGCGCCCAGCATTCCGGTCACGCTCAACGGCGGCTACGTGATGCCGGCCTGGTACGACATCCTCGGAGGCGACACGCAGCGACGCGAGGACGAGGCCGGCATCCGACACTCGGCGCTGGCGATCGAAGCCCTGATCACGCGCGAGGTCGAACGCGGCATCGCCACCGAGCGCATCGTGCTGGCCGGCTTTTCGCAGGGGTGTGCGATGGTGCTGCATACCGGATTGCGCCACGACTCGCGGCTGGCCGGCATCATGGCGTTGTCGGGCTACCTGCCGCTGGCCGGCCAGCTGGGCAGCGAAGCGAGCGACATCAACCGCGGCCTGCCGATCTACATGGCCCACGGCACGGCCGACCCGATGATCCCGATCGCGCGCGCCGAAGCCTCGCGCGACGCGTTGCAGGCGCTTGGTTATCCGGTGCAATGGCACAGTTATCCGATGCAGCACAGCGTGCATCCGCGCGAGATCCAGAACATCGCGCAATTCCTGCAGTCGGTGCTGCCGCCGCAGGACGGCTGACGGCAACGCAGTCCCGCTGCGGCCGCGCGACCTGGACAACATGCTCCCCGCACCATCCCGTGCCGCCAGCCCGTCGCGGCTGGACCGGGCCTGGGCCGCGGCGCTGGCACTGCTGCTCGGCCTGCCGCTGGCCTGGTCGCTGCTCGCAGCGGTGCGCGCCGGAACGGAGCTCACGGCCTGGCATGCAATGGCGACGGCCGCGCAGACCTGGCCGGCGCTGGCACTGAGCCTGTGGACCGGCGTGGCGGCCAGCGCTCTGGCCATCGGGACCAGTGCCTGGATCCTGTCGCGCAGTTTCCCGTACCGCTGGCCGCCGGTCGTGCGCCTGCTCGGACCGATGCTGGCAGTCCCGCATGCCGCCTTCGGCATCGGTCTGGTGTTCCTGATCAGCCCCAGCGGCTGGTTGCTGCGCCTGGTGTCGCCGTGGGCCAGCGGCTTCGACGCGCCACCGCCCTGGCCGACCTCGCAGGATCCCTGGGGCCTGGGCCTGATCGCCGCGCTCGTGGCCAAGGAAGTGCCGTTCCTGCTGTGGGCTGCGGCCGCGCACCTGCAGCGGGCCGACGTGGCGCAGCGCCTACGGCGCGAACTCGATCTGGCGCGCAGCCTGGGCTACAGCCCGGCCACCGCCTGGTGGCGGGTGGTCTGGCCACAGTTGTGGCCGCGGCTGCGCTGGCCGATGCTCGCGGTGCTGGCCTATTCGCTGACCGTGGTCGACGTCGCCCTGGTGATCGGCCCGCAGTCGCCGCCTACCCTGGCCGTGCAGGCCTGGACGTGGCTGCGCGATGCCGATCCCGCCGTCAACCAGCAAGGCGCCGCTGCCGCATGGCTGCTGGCGGCGGCGCTGGCCGTGGTGGCCGCACTCGCCTGGTGGTTGCCACGCAGGGCCTGGTGGCGTCGTCGCCGCACCTCCGGCACCCGGGGCCGGTTTACCGGCACGGTGCGTACGGGCAACAACGCCGGGCTGGCCGGCCTGCGCCTGCTGCTGGCCGTGTACCTGATGGTCATGCTGGCGCTGGCGGTGGGAAGTTTCTCCGGCGTGTGGCCGTTTCCCCGGGTCTGGCCACAAACCATCACCTGGGGCGCCTGGCAATCGGTATGGGCGAGTTCCGCCACCGTCGGCACGACACTGACGCTGGCGCTGGCCAGCGCCGCAGCGGCGCTGGCCTGGGCCGTCGCCTGGCTGGAAACGGCTCCGCGGGCCTGGGACGACGCGATGCGCCGGCTGGTCTACCTGCCGCTGGTGCTGCCATCGGTGTTGTGGGTCGTCGGTGTCCATGCGACCACCTTGCGCTGGGGCATGGACGCGCGCTGGAGCGGCCTGTGGCTGGCGCACAGCCTGGCCTGCGTGCCGTATGTGCTGATCACGCTCGCCCCCGCCTATGGCGGCTTCGATCCGCGGTACCGCGCCGTCACGGCGACGCTGGGCCACGGACGCGCGCGCTTCCTGCTGCAGGTCAAGTGGCCGCTGCTGCGACCAGCCTTGTGGTCCGCGTTCGGCGTCGGCTTCGCGGTCAGCGTGGCGCAATACCTGCCAACGCTGTTCATCGGCGCCGGTCGGTTTGCCACCGTCACCACCGAAGCGGTCACACTGGCCTCGGGCGCGCAACGATCGCTGACCTCGGCTTATGCCTGGTTGCAATGGGTGTTGCCGGTACTGGTGTTCAGCCTGGCGGCGTGGGCCGGGCGGCCGCGCCGGTTCCGGCGCCGAGGCCTCAGCTAGCCGGGCGTTCGAAGCCGCGCACCAGCGCCTGCGTCAGTTGCGCCGCGGGCACGGCGGCGCAACCGCTGGCGTTCTGCCCCGACCACAACGGCGTGAAGTCGCCGCAGCCCTCTTTTTCTGCGGCCTGGCGCAGCGGCGCCAGCGCAGCGCCGGCAAGCGGAAATGCCGGAACGACGCTGTCGTCATCGGCGAAGTCGCGCATCAGGCGGTTCACGATGCCGCGTGCGGGACGTCCCGAGAACACGCGCGTCAATGCGGTATGGCGCGCTGCATCGCTTTGCAGCGCCGCGCGATGGACCGGGCCGGTGCCGGCCTCGGGGCACAACAGGTAGGCGGTGCCCACCTGTACCCCGGCAGCACCCAGGGCCATGGCCGCTGCCACGCCAGAGGCGTCGGCGATGCCGCCGGCGGCGATCACCGGCACCCGCACGGCACGCACGATCTGGCGCACCAGGGACAGGGTGCCGACCTGGGTACTGACGTCCTGCGTCAGGAACATGCCGCGGTGGCCGCCGGCCTCGAGCCCCTGCGCGATGATGGCGTCGACGCCGTGCGCCTGCAGCCACAAGGCTTCGTCGAGCGTGGTGGCACTGGACAACACCCGGGCGCCCCATGCGCGGACCCGCCCGAGCAGTTCGGCCGATGGCAGGCCGAAGTGAAAACTGACGACGGCGGGCCGGAAGTGCGCCAGCAACTCGGCGGTCTCGGCGGAGAACGGTGCGCGCGTGGGTGCCGGCACGACCGGTTGCGCAGCCTCGATGCCACAGGCACGGTAATACGGCTGCAAGGCCTCGCGCCAGGCCGCGTCGCGCGCCGCATCGGGTGTCGGCGGCACATGGCAGAAGAAGTTGATGTTGACGCAGGCCGCGCGGGCCTGGATGTGCTCGAGCGATGCGCGCAAGGCATCGAGCCCGAGCATGGCACAGGGCAAGGAGCCCAGCGCGCCAGCGCCGCTGACGGCCAGGGCCAGCTCGACCCCCTGCACACCCGCCATTGGCGCCTGGATCAGCGGAAAACGGACACCGGGCAGATCGGTCAACATGTCCGTGCGACCCTGTGGTCCCGCGGCCCGGCCGTTATTGGCTGGCGGCACCCGCCGGTGCACGCGCCCCAGGTGAAGGCAAGCCCAGGCGCTGGCCGACGGCGCGATCGAGCGCACGGACCTTGGGTTCGATCAAGGCCTTGGTCTCGGCCACCAGCTTGGAGGTCAGGCTTTTCTGCATCTCGCCCCCGAGCGACTGGAACTTGCGATTGACCGGCGACTCGATGATCGCGATCAGCTGCCTGAGTTCATCTTCGGTGAAGCGCTCGTCGAGCAGCACACCGATCGTCGAGGGCGCCAGCGCCACGGCGCGTTCGCGCACCATCGGCACGGTCTCGTCGACGTAACGCTTCACGTCGGCCTGGATCTCCTGCGCCACCGCCTGGCGCTTGTCCGGCGGAATGCGCTGCTGCAGCACGGGGCCGGCACGTTGCACCAGGATCTGCGCCGGCTGCTCGGCCATGGCGCGCGCCACCAGTTCAATGGCGGGCTGCTGCAGCTGCAACACCTTGGCGACCAGTTCCTGCTTGGTCGCCGACGACTGGGCATGGGCGACACTGCCTGCGATCAGCATTGCGGCCACGAGGATCTTCTTCATGCGGGTTCCTTGTAGTTGGTTGGGACATCCCGCGCGCACGCTGCACCCGGAGACTCGCCAGCGTATTATCACCCTCGCGTCGTGCACCGATCGGGCAGGATGCCTTGCGCCGCCGCCTTCGCGGGCGGCGATGCCCATCGCGCACGCCACCACCCATGACCCTGCAGGTTCACGTCGAACGCCTTTCCACCGACCAGGCCGTATTGCTGCGCGACGTCACACTGCAGGTGGCGCCGGGCGACATCCACACGGTGATGGGGGCCAGCGGCTCGGGCAAGTCCAGCCTGCTGGCCGCAATCTGCGGCACGCTGCCGGGCGGCCTGCTGTTTCGCGGCAGCGTGTCGCTGCAGGGCCGGCGCATCGACACCTTGCCCGCCGAGCGGCGACGCGTCGGCATCCTGTTCCAGGACGACCTGCTGTTCGCACACATGAGCGTGGCGGAAAACCTGCTGTTCGCCGTGCCGCCCGGCCCCGCCGATGCACGCCGCGCCCGCGTGGCATCGGGACTGGCCGACCTGGAGTTGACGGAGCTGGCCGACGCGAATCCGGCCACCTTGTCGGGCGGGCAACGCGCCCGCGTCGCGCTGATGCGTGCCTTGCTGGCCGACCCGCAGGCACTGCTGCTGGACGAGCCCTTCTCGCGCCTGGACGCCGCATTGCGCGAACGGGTGCGGCAATTCGTGTTCGCCCTTGTAAGAAAAAGAGGCATTCCGGCACTAATGGTCACGCATGACGATGCCGACATCGCAGATCCCGCGCATCTGACCCGACTGACCTGAACCCATCGCCACAAGCCGCCGTGCTGGACCGCGCCGCCGTCACCCTGATCCGACCCGCCATCGACCGACTGGCCCGCGTGCTGGCGGACGTCGGCCTGAGTGCCAACCAGCTCACGTTGCTGGGATTTGCCATCGGCATGGTGGCCGCCGCGCTGATCGCCACCGGCAACACGGTGGCGGGCGCCGCCGCCATCCTGCTGTCGCGCCTGTGCGACGGGCTCGACGGCGCCATCGCGCGGCGCAGCCGCACCACCGATGCCGGCGGCTTCCTGGACATTGCACTGGACTTCGTGTTTTATGCCGCGATACCGCTGGCCTTCGCCATCGCCGATCCGGGCCGCAACGCGCTGGCGGCGGCCCTGCTGCTGGCCGCCTTTTGCGGCACGATGTCGAGTTTCCTCGCCTTCGCCGTGATCGCGGCCAAGCGCCGCATGGACAACCTGGCCTGGCCCGACAAGTCGTTCTATTTCCTGGGCGGCCTCACCGAGGCGACGGAGACGCTGGCGTGTTTCGTCGCGATGTGCATCTGGCCGCAGCATTTCCCGCTGCTGGCCATGGTGTTCGCGGCCATGTGCGCGGTCACCACCTTTACCCGCATCTGGTGGGGCTGGCGCGCGTTCTCCCAGGACTGAGGTTACGCGCCGCGCGTGCACGCGGGGCCATGCCCCGACTCACTGGCGCTTGGACAACACGCTGACGTAGTCGTGCAATTCGGTGTTGATGGTCGAGACCCGATACTCGACCGGCTTGTCGCCGAAGGTCAGCGCCGTGCGATGCACCTGCAGCACCGGTTGGCCCTGCGGCACGCCGAGCAGACGTGCCGTGGTGCGGTCGGCCGCCGCGGCCCGGGTGCGTTCCTGTGCCCGCAACACGGTGATGCCGAACTCGGTCTGGTACAGGCTGTAGATCGTGCTCTGTCGGTCGCGCAGGCGCTTCTCGGTCAGGCCCTTGAACATCAGCGCGGGAATCGTGATGCGGTCATGCACCACGGCTCGACCCGACAGGGACAGCCGGTTGTCGAAGCGGATCACCGGATCGGCCGGCTTGATGCGCAGGATGCCGGCATCCACCTCGCCCGCCCGTTCGCGCTCGAAACCCAGGCTCTCGACCATCGGGTATTCCGGCGCCTGCGGCAGGTCGCCGAAACGCGGATCGGGCCGCGGCCCGATGTGGAAGAACTGGAACAGGAAGCGGTCGTTGCCATGCAGCGCGACGAACGTGCCCTTGCCCTGCCGGCGCACCAGCACGTGTTCATGCACCAGCTCGTCGACGGCACGGCGCAGGGTACCGATGCTGACCTGCAATGCGCGCGCAATCGCGGTCTCGTTGGGCAGGGGTTTTCCCGGTCCGCATCGACCGGACTCGATCACGCGCTGCAATTCACGCTTGACCTGGCGGTACAGCGGCATCGACGCGGTGTCGGTGAGCGGACTGAGTTCGAGCACGTCGATGTTCATGGTGCACCGCAGTGTATCGGTTCGGGTTCGATTCAATCAAGTCATATGAATGACTTGATTGACAGTCGGAAATCGGACCCTACACTCGCGATTTTCACGCCCCGCAGACGATCCCCCTTTTTTCAACTGGAGACCTCATGATTCATTTTGTTTTGCACGACGCCAAGGACACCGTGGCCGTCGTGGTTGTGGAAGGTGTGACCGCCGGTACCGACATGACCGGCTGGATCATGGACGAAGACAAGACCATCCAGGTGCAGGCCAAGCAGGACATCCCGATCGGCCACAAGGTCGCGCTCAAGGACATGGCCGTCGGCGACACCGTCATCAAGTACGGCATCGACATGGGCAAGGTCGTGGCGGGCATCACCGTCGGACAACACGCCCACGTGCACAACATCAAGACCAAGCGCTGGTAAGCCGACACGGTTCGTCGCACTCCCATCCAACCCAGACCAGAGAACACACACCATGTCCGTCATCGACAAGAACACCACCTTCCTCGGCTATCGGCGCGAGAACGGCCGCGTCGGCATCCGCAACCACGTCATCATCCTGCCACTGGACGACCTGTCCAATGCCGCGGCCGAAGCGGTCGCGCACAACATCAAGGGCGCGATGGCCATCCCTCACCCGTACGGCCGGTTGCAATTCGGCGCCGACCTCGAACTGCACTTCCGCACCCTGATCGGTGCCGGCTGCAACCCCAACGTCGCCGCCGTCGTCGTCATCGGCATCGAGGACGGCTGGACGCAGAAGGTGGTCGACGGCATCAAGAGCACCGGCAAGCCGGTGGTCGGCTTCGGCATCGAGCTCCATGGCGACCACGACACCATCCTGCGTGCCAGCAAGGCGGCGCGCGAATACGTGCAATGGGCCAGCGAGAAGCAGCGCGAGGTCTGCCCGATCTCCGAACTGTGGGTCAGCACCAAGTGCGGAGAGTCCGACACCACCAGTGGCTGCGGCGCCAACCCCACCGTGGGCAACGCCTTCGACAAGCTGCACCCGCTGGGCACCTACCTGTGTTTCGGCGAGACGACCGAACTCACCGGTGGTGAACACATCGTCGCCGCGCGCTGCGCCAACGACGACGTGCGCAAGAAGTTCCAGTCCATGTTCGATCGTTACCAGGACGTGATCAACCGCCACAAGACCAGCGACCTGTCCGACAGCCAGCCGACCAAGGGCAACATCGCCGGCGGCCTGACGACGATCGAGGAGAAGGCGCTGGGCAACATCCAGAAGATCGGCAAGAAATGCACGGTCGACGGCGTCATCGACAAGGCCGAGATGCCCACGCATCCGGGCCTGTGGTTCATGGACTCGAGCAGCGCTGCCGCCGAGATGGTCACCTTGTGCGCCGCCTCGGGCTATGTCGCGCACTTCTTCCCCACCGGCCAGGGCAACGTGATCGGTAACCCCATCCTGCCGGTCATCAAGATCTGCGCCAACCCGCGCACGGTTCGCACGATGAGCGAACACATCGACGTCGACACCACCGGCTTGCTGCAGCGCGAGATCACGCTCGACGAGGCCGGCGACAAGTTGCTCGAGTGCATGCTGCGCACCGCCAACGGTCGACTGACGGCAGCCGAGGCGCTGGGCCACCGCGAATTCGTGCTGACCCGTCTGTACGAGAGCGCATGACCTGAAATGAAGGACGCCCCCCGTCTGTCCGGTCGCACTTCGTGTCGACCGGCCGAACCCCCCACTGGGGGGCGGGCCGGCCGCTTCGGAGCGGCCGTGCGCAGCGGCCCCTGTCCTGGCCTGCTCCGCGGCCACTTGACCTTTCACCCCGTGAGGGTGGCGCGCAGCGCAATGGACAACTAACATGCAACCATCCACCCGTGCACCAACGGACGCAGATCCGGCGCACGGGTGACCGTTCGAATGCAGCGACCAACCGGCCGCTGCCCTGCCAACACCAACAGGAGACACACCATGGCATTTCGTATCCGCACCTCGCTCGTTGCCGGCGCCATCGCGCTGGCCGCCCCGCTGGCCTTTGCCGCCGGTTATCCCGAGAAGACGGTCAACTACATCATTCCCTTCGGCCCGGGGGGCGAATCCGACATCTCCGCGCGGCTGCAGGAACCGGTGTTCAAGAAACTCACCGGCCAGGGCCTGGCGATCCAGTACAAGGCGGGCGCCGGCGGCGCGGCCGGCTGGTCGCAGCTCAACAGCATGGCCGGCGACGGCTATACCGTCATGGGCACCAACCTGCCGCACATCGTGCTGCAGCCGCTCGAGAAGGACGTGGGCTACAAGACCGATGACATCACCACGGTGTTCTGGTTCCACTACACACCCGACGCGCTGCTGGTGCCCGCCGACAGCCCGATCAAGAACCTGAAGGACTTCGTCGACACCGCGAAGAAGGCACCCGGCGCGACCACCTTGTCGGGCTCGGGCACGAACTCGGCCAACCATCTGGCACAGCGCCAGTTCGACAAGATGGCCGGCATCAAGACCACCTACGTGCCGTTCGGCGGCACCGGACCATCCAATACCGCCCTGCTCGGCAAGCAGGTCAGCGGCAGCTGGGGCTACACCACGGTGCAGATGCAACTCGGCGCCCAGGTGCGTTGCCTGGCGGTGGCGATGGAACAACGCCATCCCAAGCTGCCCGACTGCCCGACCTTCAAGGAGCAAGGCTACAACCTGGTGGGCGGCGCCTACCGCGGCGTGGCGGTTCCCAAGTCCACGCCAGCCGACGTGCAGGCCAAGCTGGCCGACGCGCTGGCCAAGGTCAATGCCGATCCGGAATTCATCCGCAAGATGGAAGAAGGCGGCTTCGCGATGCTCAACGTCGGCCCGGCCCAGATGGGTGCGTTCATGACCGAGGTGAAAGGCCGTTACGAAGCCCTGGCCAAGGAGATGGGCATCGTCAAGAAATAAGTGCACCGGTACCGAGACGCGCCTGCGGGGCACGCGTGCCGACGACGACCACCGTCGGCACACGCAGCACCGCGGCGCGGGTTCCCTCCCGCCCAATCCGGGCGGGACAGGGCTTGTCGTCAACACTTTCTGATGGGTTCGCATGGGCAGTCTTGACTACCTCCTGGCAGCGCTGACGCCGATGAGCCTGCTGCTGGCACTGGGCGGCGTGATCGCCGGCACCGTCATCGGCGCGCTGCCGGGACTGACCGCCACGATGGCGGTGGCCGTGCTGGTGCCGTTCACGTTCACGATGGAGCCAGCCGCCGCGCTGATCGCGTTGGGGGCCATCTACACCGGCGCGATCTACGGCGGCGCCTACGCGGCCATCCTGCTCAACACACCGGGCACGCCGTCGTCGATCGCCACCACCTTCGACGGTTATCCGATGGCGCGCAAGGGCCACGGCGACCTGGCGCTGACGCTGGCCTGCCTGGCCTCGGTCTGCGGCGGCCTGGTCGGCGCCGGCTTCCTGCTGCTGCTGGCGCCGCCGATGGCCACCGTGGCGCTGAAGTTCGGCCCTGTCGAATATTTCTGGCTCGGCCTTTTCGGCCTGACGCTGATCGCCTCGCTGGGTGAAGGTAGCACCATCAAGGGCCTGATCGGCGGCGGACTCGGCCTGCTGCTGTCCATGGTCGGTGTGGCCGAGGTCGGCGGCGACATCCGGTATGTCGGCGATTTCAAACCGCTGCTTGGCGGCATCGACGTGGTGTCGGCGCTGATCGGCCTGTATTGCATTCCGGTGCTGATCGACCTCGTGGCCACGCCGGTGGCACACCTGGAAACCGGCAGCCGTGTCGCCAGCTTCCGGCTGCGCGAGGCGCTGGGCATCGTGCGGCGATCGAAATTCAACCTCGCGCGCAGTTCCATCATCGGCACCGTGGTCGGCATCCTGCCGGGCGCCGGCGGGTCCATCGCCTCGCTGGTGTCGTATTCGGAAGCCAAGCGCGCATCGCCGCGGCGCGAGCAATTCGGCAAGGGCGAACCCGATGGCGTGTTGTCGACCGAGTCGGCCAACAATGCGACCGTCGGCGGCGGCTTCATTCCGACCCTGGTGCTCGGTATTCCCGGAACCCCGCCGGACGCGATCATCCTCGGCGCGCTGCTGGTGCAGGGCATCCGCACCGGCCCGACGCTGTTCACGCAGCAGGCGCCCATCGTCTACACCTTCATCTGGGGCCTGATCCTGGCCACCATCATCATGTTGCCGGTGGGCCTGCTGGTCGGGCGATTCGCGTTCCGCTCCATCCTGGCCATCCCCAAGGCGGTGCTGGTGCCGTCGGTGGCGCTGCTCACGGTGCTGGGCAGTTATGCCGTGCACAACAACGTGCACGAAGTCCAGCAGATGGTGGTGCTCGGCGTGCTGGCCTGGGGCGTGAGCCGCATGGGGTTCAGCGCCTCGCCCATCGTGCTCGGACTGATCCTGGGCACGATCGCCGAACGCGGCTTCGTGCAAGGCCACCTGATCGGTGGCGCGCGCGGCAGCGTGATGGCCGAGTTCTTCGCCCGGCCGATTTCGCTGGCCATCATCTTTTTCATCGTGCTCGGTCTGCTCTGGCCCTGGTGGGCGGCGCGGCGGGTACGCATCGCGGAGGCCAAAAATGCGTGAACCCGCAAACCGCGCCGACCTGCCCGGCGCCATCGGCAGCGGCATCATGGTGGTCATCGGTGCCGCCGCGATCTGGGCGGCGCGTGACTACTCCGACCTCGGTGCCGTGTTCCCGCGCACGGTCGGCGCCTTGCTGATCGCGCTGGGCATCGTCTACATCGCCCTCGTGGCGCTGGGGCGCACCCGGCGTGCCGCGACGGTCGATGGCTCCACGGTGCGCCGTGCCCTGGTGGCTGTCGTCATGCTGGCCTGGGGCTTCGCGCTCGGGCCGCTGGGGTTCCTGCCGGCCGGCGCGGCGGCCATGGCCGCCTTGCTGCTGATCGCCCACCATGACCGCTGGACACTGCGCACCGCATTGGCCTATGGACTGTCCATCGCCGCGGTACTGGGTCTGCTGTACGCATTGTTCAAGCACGCCTTGCAGGTACCCTTGCCCTGACGCGCCGCTCCGGCGACACCCCCTTCTTTACCGCAACCCAGAATGATACCCATGCAGATAGTGATCTCCGAATTCATGGACCAGCGCGCCGTGGCGCAGCTGCAGGAACACCACGACGTGGTGTACGACCCGAGCCTGGTCGACAACATGCCGCGCCTGCTGCAGTGCGCGGCCACGGCCGACGCGCTGATCGTGCGCAACCGCACCCAGGTGCGTGGCGAGCTGCTCGGTGCACTGGCACGCTGCAAGGTGATCGGCCGCCTCGGCGTCGGGCTGGACAACATCGACGTGGCCGGATGCGAGGCCCGGGGCATGGCGGTGATTCCCGCCACCGGCGCGAACGCACTGAGCGTGGCCGAATACGTGATCACCGCGGCCATGATGCTGCTGCGCGGTGCCTTCGCGTCCAGCGCCGACGTGGCCGCTGGCCGATGGCCACGCAATGCGCTGGGCAACGGCCGCGAGACCGCCGGCAAAACCATGGGCATCATCGGTTTCGGCTCCATCGGGCGCACCACGGCGCGGCTCGCGCAGGGCCTGGGCATGCAGGTCATCGCCTTCGACGCCATGCTCGACGCCGACACGCCGGTGTTCCAGGAAACCGGCGTCAAATACGTGGGCCTGCAGGAACTGATCCTGCAAGCGGACGTGATCACGCTGCACGTGCCGCTGGTCGATGCGACCCGCGGCTTGTTCGATGCCGCCTGCATCGCGTCGATGAAACCCGGCGCGGTGCTGATCAACACCTCGCGCGGGCATATCGTCGACCTGTCCGCCGTCGCCGCAGCGCTGCGCAACAAGCACCTGGGCGGAGCGGCGATCGACGTCTTCGACGCCGAGCCGCTGGCCGCCAGCGCGGAACTGCAGGACTGCCCGAACCTGCTGCTCACGCCCCACATCTCCGGCGTCAGCGCCGAATCGAACGAACGCGTGTCGTTCCTGATCGCTGACAAGGTGCTGGAGGCCTTGCAGTAATGGCACAGCTATCCATGCAACAAGCCCACGACCTGGTGGCCAAGGCCCTGGCCACAGCCGGCGCCAACGACACCATGGCGCAATCGGTGGCGCGAGCGCTGGTGCTGGCGGAGTCGCAAGGCCTGTCCGGCCATGGGCTGAGCCGGGTCGGCCAGTACACCACGCACCTGCGCAACGGCCGCGCCGATGGCAAGGCCATGGCCACGGTGGCACGGCAAAAAGGCGCTGCGCTGCTGGTGGACGCCGGCACCGGACTGGCCTTCCCCGCCTGTGACCTGGCCATCGAGAAGGCCATCACCACCGCGCGCGAACTCGGCGTGTGTTTTGCCGGCGTCAGCAACAGCCACCACGCCGGCGTCATGGTCGACCACCTGCGCCCGGTCGCCCAGGCCGGCATGGTCGCGCTCGCTTTCGCGAACTCGCCCGCTGCCATGCCGGCGGCCGGCGGCAAACATCCGGTGTTCGGCACCAACCCGGTGGCCGCGATCTTCCCGCGCCGCAACGACGACCCGTTGATGGTCGACCTGTCGCTGAGCGAAGTCGCTCGCGGCAAGCTGATGGTGGCGGCCAAGGCCGGCCAGTCCATTCCGCTGGGCTGGGCCGTGGACGCCGACGGCGAACCGACGACCGACCCGCACAAGGGCATGATGGGATCGATGCTGCCGGTCGGCGCCGCCACAAGTCCCAAGGGCGCGATGCTGGCGCTGATGGTCGAGCTCATGGTGACCGCCGTGATCGGCGCGCAGTTCGGCTTCGAGGCCAGTTCCTTCTTCGTCGACGAAGGCAACCAGCCCCGCATCGGCCAGGCCTTCATCGTTATCGATCCGGGCGCACTCGCCGGCACCGACACCTATTACGACCGCATGGAAACCGTAATCACCGAAATGTTGCGCGACGATGGCGTGCGGCTGGCCGGTGCGCGGCGCCTGGCGCTGGAGCGCACGGCGGCCCGCGATGGTCTGCAGGTGACGGACGCGGTGGTGGCGCAGCTGGAGAAACTGGCGCAGGCAGCCGCGGGTTGACCCCGGCCGTGTGGCCGGCCGAGCGCGCCGCACGACCCGCGGTCGCGCCGCGACGGGCCGGCATGCCGCGCCGCGCCTTCCGGCCCGCTCGGCGAAAATGGGCGCTCCCCCGCTCATCGGCTCCCGCATGTCCACAGCTTCAAACTCCGTATCCCTCGTCCTCGGCAGCGGCGGCGCGCGGGGCCTGGCCCACGTCGGCGTGATCCAGTGGCTGAACGAGAACGGCTACCGAATCCAGTCCATCGCCGGATCATCCATCGGTGCCCTGGTGGGTGGCATCTACGCCGCGCACAAGCTCGAGGTCTATGCGGAATGGGTACTGGCGCTCGAGCGCATGCATGTACTGCGCCTGCTCGATCCGACCATCGGACGACCCGGCCTGTTCAAGGGCGAACGCATCATGACCGTGTTGCGCGAACTGATCGGCGACTGCGCCATCGAGGACCTGCCCATGGCCTTCACGGCGGTCGCCACCGACATGAATTCGAGCGAAGAGGTCTGGCTGCGCCAGGGCCAGCTGTTCGACGCCATCCGGGCATCGATTGCCACACCGATGGTGTTCACGCCTTTCCAGCATGGCGACAGGACGCTGCTCGATGGCGCCCTGGTCAACCCGGTGCCCATCGGCCCCACGCTCGAGGACACCACCGACCTGAAGGTCGTGGTCAACCTGAGCGCCCCCCCGGAGTCGAACGCCCTGCCCGAGGTCAGCGCGTCCCTGATCGAGGACAACAGTTATCGCACGCGCATCGCGCGATTCATCGACGGCCTGCAGCCGTCCCGCTCCGACACCGGGCCGCGCCCTGGACTGATCGACGTGGCGTTCCTGTCCATGCAGACCATGCAGGACACGATTGCGCGGTTGCGCCTGTCGACCTATTCGCCGGACGTGACGATCGAAATCCCGCGCAACGCCTGCGGCTTCTTCGAGTTCTGGCGCGCCGAGGAGTTGATCGACCTCGGGCGCGAACGGGCCGAACGGGCGTTCGCCCGGCGCGAGCCATGACGGTGCCGCCGCACGGCGTATCGTGCCAACGCGGCGGCTCCCCTGCGAGGCCGCTCAGGTGCTGCCGCGCGCCACGATCCGGGGCCGGATCTCGCACTGCTCGACCGCCACGGGCGGCGACGACTCCGGATACACCATCGCCAGCACCTGCTGCGCGCAGATCGTGCCCAGCGACTGGCGGTCCACGCTGACGGTGCTCAGCCCGGCGCCGAGCTGGGATGCGATCGGATAGTCGCCAAAACCCAGCATCGCCAACTGCGCGGGCACCGCGATGCCGGCGTCCTGCGCCGCCAGCCAGGCTCCGGCCGCCGGGAAATCGCTGGCGAAGGCCATCGCACGCGGCATGGCAGCTTGGGCCAGCAACTGCTGCAGCACCGCACGCCCGGCCGCCATGGGCTCCAGGCGCGGCATGTCCAGCACACGCACCCGGGCCCGCGCCTTGCGCGCGACCCGCGCAAAGGCCTTGCCGCGTTCATGCGCGCGCAGGTCGTGCGGCACGCTGTTGTCGACGTAGACCAGGTCGTCGTGGCCAAGTGACAGCAGATGCCGCGCCATCAGTTCGCCGACCCGCGTGTGGTTGAAACCGATCTGCACGAAGCCGCTGGCGCGCGCGTCGAAATCCCAGATCTGCACCACCGGCACGCCGTCGGCCTGGGCCTGGCGCAACAATGCGCTCGCCGCCGGCGTGCGGGTGCGCCCGGTGACCACCAGCGCCGACGGCGACCAGGCCAGCACGGCGCGGATCTGCTGCTCCTCGCGCTGCGGGTCGTAGTTGGTGGCTGCCAGCAGCAACTCCAGCTCCCGCGGCTGCAAGCCGTCGCTGAGCGCCTGCACGGTGCCGGAGAAGGTTGAACTCGCGATGCTGGGCACGATCACGGCGACGATGCTCGAGCGGCGCCCGGCCAGCATGCCGGCGTGTTTGTTCGGCGTGTAGCCGGTGCGCGCGAGCGCGTCGCGGATCCGGTCGGCGGTCTCGGCCGCCACCTGCTGCGGCGCGCGCAGGAACCGCGACACCGTCATCGTCGTCACGCCGGCCTGGGCCGCGACGGTGGCCTGGGTCGCGCGGCCCAGGCCGCGCCCGCGGGTTCGCGCAGGCGCGGCGCATTGCGCGCCCGCAATGTCCGGGGGATCGGGTGATCTAGATGACTTCATAGGGGTTTGCCATGATGACAACACAGGAGTGTGCGGATAATGTTAGCGCTAACAGCCAACCGAGACATCCGTGAAAACACCCCCCTCCAAGACCCTGGACCAACTCCGCAGCCGGCGCTGGTTCGCCGATGCCGGCATGCGCGGATTCGCGCACCGCCAGCGCATGCAGCAACAAGGCGTGCGGCGCGAAGACGTGATGGACCGCCCGGTCGTGGCCATCATCAACACCTGGAGCGACCTCTCGCCCTGCCACGCCCACCTGCGCGAACGCGCGGAAAGTGTCAAGCGCGGCATCCTGCTGGCCGGTGGCTTCCCGGTCGAATTGCCGGCGATGAGCCTGGGCGAGGTCATGGTCAAGCCCACGACCATGCTCTACCGCAACTTCCTGGCCATGGAGGTCGAGGAACTGCTGCGCAGCCTGCCGTGCGATGGCGCCGTCATCCTGGCCGGCTGCGACAAGACCACGCCCGGCACGCTGATGGGCGCGATCAGCATGGACATCCCGACCATCTTCTGCCCGGCCGGGCCGATGCTCAACGACCGCCATGTCAAGGGCGGTGTCTCGCGCACCGTCGGCGCCGGTACGCACACCCGGATCTTCTGGGACGAATACCAGGCCGGCAACATCGACGCTGCCGAGTGGCAACACCTGGAGTCGCGCATGACCCGCGCGCCGGGCACCTGCAACACCATGGGCACCGCCTCGACCATGACCGGCATCGTCGAAGCGCTGGGGCTCACCTTGCCCGGCGCCAGTTCGATCCCGGCCATGGACTCGGCCCATACGCGCATGGCCACCGACTGCGGCGAACGTATCGTGGGCATGATCTGGGAAGACTGCAAGCCCTCGACCTTGCTGAGCGCCTGCAGCTTCCACAATGCGACGGCAGTGCAGATGGCCCTGGGCGGCTCCACCAATGCCGCCGTGCACATCATCGCAATGGCGCGGCGTGCCGGCGTGCCACTGACACTCGACGACCTCGACGCCATCGGCCGCAAGGTGCCGGTGCTGGCCAACCTGTTTCCCAGCGGCGACCGGCTGATGGAAGACTTCTACTACGCCGGCGGCCTGCCGGCGCTGATGCAGCAGATCCGGCCGCACCTGGCGCTCGACGCGATGACGGTCAACGGCCGCAGCATCGGCGACAACATCGCCAGCGCCGAGGTGCTCGACGCACAGGTGATCCGGCCACTCGACAACCCGGTGACCGACGCCGGCGCGCTGGCGGTGTTGCGCGGCAACCTCGCGCCCGAGGGCGCGGTCATCAAGCCCAGCGCTGCGTCGAAGAACCTGCTGCGCCACAGCGGCAAGGCGCTGGTGTTCGACAACCAGCCCCAGATGCTGGCCGCCATGGCCGACCCGGACCTCGACTGCGACGCGAACACCGTGCTGGTGCTGCGCAATGCCGGCCCGGTCGGCGCGCCCGGCATGCCGGAATGGGGCAACCTGCCGATCCCGAAAAAGCTGCTCAAGGCCGGCGTGCGCGACATGTTGCGCCTGTCCGATGCCCGCATGAGCGGCACCCATTACGGCACCTGCGTGCTGCACATCGCGCCCGAAAGCGCGGTCGGCGGCCCGCTGGCGCTGGTACGCACCGGCGACACGATCACGCTCGACGTTGCGGCGCGCAGCCTGCACCTGGACGTGTCCGACGACGAACTCGCGCGTCGCCGCGCGGCCTGGAGCGCACCGGCGCAGCCGTTCCAGCGCGGCTTCACCTGGCTGTACCAGCAACACGTGACGCAGGCCCACGAAGGCTGCGACTTCGACTTCCTGCATGGCACGCAAGCCACGCCGGAACCCGTCATCTTCTGAACCACCGATTCCCATGAACAATCCCTTCAAGACCCTGCTCGCCCGCAAGGACCTGCCTGCCGGATACCCGGTGGGGACTTTCGCGATGGCCGCCTCCCCGTTGATGGCCGAGGCGCTCGGATGTGTCGGTTTCGACTGGGCCGTCGTCGACATGGAACACACGCCGCTGGACCTGGACAACCTGGTGCGCATGTTGCAGGCCATTGCCGGCACGCCGATGCTGCCGATCACCCGGGTGCCATGGAACGACACCGTGATGGTCAAGCGCGTGCTCGACGCCGGCGCCCAGACCGTGATGTTCCCGTTCGTACAGAACGCCGACGAAGCGCGCAAGGCCGTGGCCGCCTGCAAATATGCGCCGCAAGGCGTGCGCGGCATGGCCGCGATGAGTCGCGGATCGCGATTCGGGACCCAGCCGGACTATTTCAAGGTCGCCAACGACGCGATCAGCGTCGTGGTGCAGATCGAAACTCCCGAGGCACTGACCCAGGTCGACGCGATCGCCGGCGTCGATGGTGTCGACTCCGTCTTCCTCGGCCCGGGCGACCTCAGCGGCGCGATGGGCCATGTCGGCAATCCGATGCACGCCGATGTGGTCGCGGCCATGGCCCGGGCCGTGGAGCGTATCCACGCGGCCGGCAAGCCGGTGGGCAGCGTCGCCGGCACGGCCGAAGCCGTCGCCGTCTACCGGGGCATCGGCATCGACTACATCGGCTGCGCGTCCGACCTCGGGCTGATGATGCGCCAGTGCGCAGCCGTGTTGTCCGCCATCCGTTCGCAGCAGGTTCACGTCAACACCACCGGATACTGAAAGGAAGACCATGCATCCCACACACCCCCTCGCCGCCGCGCGCCGTCGTACGGTATTGATCGCCTCGGCCGCCGCGCTGGCGCTCACCGGCCTGGTCGGGCAGGCGCAGGCGCAGGCCTGGCCCAGCAAGCCGATCAAGCTCGTCGTCGGTTTCCCGCCCGGCGGCGGCATCGACGCGGTGGCGCGCAACCTGCAGCCCGGCCTGCAGGAGGCGCTGGGGCAGCAGGTCATCGTCGAATACAAGCCCGGCGCCGGCGGCGTGCTGGCGGCCGGCGAGCTGACGCGCACGCCCGCCGACGGTTACACCATCCTGGTCGCCAACATCGGCCCGTTCGTGCTGGTGCCCAACATGGTGTCGAAGAAGCCGTACGATCCGCAGAAGGACTTCACCTACATCCACCAGACCTCGGGTTCGGGTTTCATCGCCGCCGTGCCGGCGAACCATCCGGCCAATACGCTGGCCGAATTCGTCGCCTGGGCCAAGGCGAATCCGGCCAAGGCCAATTTCGCCTCCGGCGGCGCCGGCTCCATTACCCACCTCAACGGCGAAATGCTCAACCAGATCGCCGGCACCAAGCTGGTCCATGTGCCGTACAAGGGCTCTTCGCCGGCGGTGCAGGACCTGATCGGCGGCCAGACCAACCTGCTGGTCGACGTGTCCACGGTGTTGCTGCAGCACATCCAGAGCGGCCGGCTCAAGGCGCTGTACGTGACCGACGCCCAGCGCATCGCCAGCCTGCCCAACGTGCCGACCGCCAAGGAGGCCGGGTATCCCGGCCTGGAAACCTCGGGCTGGCAAGGCATCGTCGGCCCGGCCGGCATGCCCAAGGACGTGGTCGCGCGCATCTCGAAGGCGATCGGCGAGACACTGGCCAAGCCGGATGTACGCCAGAAGTTCGCCGCCAACGGCAGCGCCATCATGGAGAAAGGCCCGGAAGAGTTCACCGCCTTCCACACCGCCGAGATCAACCGCTGGGTCCCGGTGATCAAGGCATCCGGCGCGACGCTGGACTGAACCCGGCCCCGGGCCATCGATTCGCCCGCCCGCAGGCTTGTCCGGGCGGGCGTTTTCGCGTCAGTGCAACGACAATGCCACTCTATCTACAGGATCCCCGTCATGGCGCA
The DNA here is from genome assembly GCA_027214345.1 of Comamonadaceae bacterium G21597-S1. Lineage (GTDB taxonomy): Bacteria > Pseudomonadota > Gammaproteobacteria > Burkholderiales > Burkholderiaceae_C > CAISIP01. The sequence goes on along the minus strand of JAPWHR010000012.1, from coordinate 119,756 downwards.
AGCAATCCGTTACGGCATCATCGGCTGCGGCAGCATGGGCCGCGAACACATCGAAAACATCAAGATGATCGACGGCTGCTCGGTCACCGCGATCGCCGATGACCACGCGGCCAGCCGCGAGGCCGGCCAGGCGCTGCTGAGCGCGCCGGCGCAACTGTTCGACAACCACCAGGACCTGATCGCCGCCGATATCTGCGACGCGCTGGTGATCGCCACACCCAACCACACCCACCGCGCGGTGCTGATGGACGCGCTGGCGGCCGACGCCCACATCCTGGTCGAGAAGCCGCTGTGCACCACCATCGACGACTGCCTGCAGCTGGTGGAGGCGGCCAGGGGCCGCGCGAAGATCGTCTGGGTCGCGCATGAATACCGCTACATGCCGCCGGTCACCGAGATGATCCGCATGACCCACGCCGGCGCCGTCGGCACGGTGCACCAGGTCGCGATCCGCGAACACCGCGAGCCGTTTTATCCCAAGGTCGGCGACTGGAACCGCTTCAATGCGAACACCGGCGGCACCCTGGTCGAAAAGACCTGCCACTACTTCAACCTGATGGACCTGATCCTGCAGGAGCAACCCGTTGCGGTGTTCGCATCGGGTGGGCAACGCGTCAACCACCTGGACGAGTCCTACGGCGGGCGCACGCCCGACATCCTCGACAGTGCCTACGTGATCGTCGAATACCCCAGCGGCGCGCGCGCCATGCTGGACCTGTGCATGTTTGCCGAAAACTCGGTCGACAACGAACACATCACCGTGGTCGGCGACGAAGGCAAACTCGAGTCGCTGCTGCCCTCGATGACGCTGCGCTACGGCCGGCGTGACGACTGGGGCAGGCGCGAGGTCTGGGGACAGACCGCGAGCAGCGGCAAGGGCGTATCGGTGCGCCGCGTATGGGATACCGGCATCAAATACATGGGCAACCATTTCGGCGCCTCCTATGTCGAACACGTGAAGTTCGCCGATGCCGTGCGCCAGGGCCGGCAGCCCGACATCCCGCTGGCCGAGGGCCTGCGCGCCGTGGCCACCGGCATCGCCGCGCACCGCAGCATCGACGAACGGCGCATCGTGGCCATGTCCGACATCTTGCCGAAGGGTTGGTGAACACCATGGAAACCTCCAGCACCTACACGCGTTATGCGTCGTTGCGCGGGCGCACCGTCTTCATCTCCGGCGGCTCGTCCGGCATCGGCGCCGAACTGGTGCGGGCCTTTGCCGCCCAAGGCAGCCGCGTCGCGTTCTGCGGCACCCGGTCCGATGGCGGCGACGCCCTGCTGGACGAATTGCGTGGCGACGGCGCCGGCGAATTCCTGTACGAAGCCTGTGACGTGCGCGACATCGCCGCGCTGCAGGCCCTGCTCGATCGGGTGGCGCAGCGGTGGGGGCCGATCCAGGTGCTGGTCAACAATGCCGGTCGCGACGACCGCCACGCGCTCGACGAACTCACCCCCGAATACTGGGACAACTGCCTGGCCATCAACCTGCGCCACCAGGTGTTCGCGACGCAAAGCGTGGCGCGGCAGCTGCGGTCCGCCGCCCTGGGCGGCAGCATCATCAACATGGGCTCGATCAGCTGGATGCGCGGGCGGCCCAACCTGATCGGCTACACGGCGTCCAAGGCCGCCATCTCCGGCATGACGCGCACACTGGCGCGCGAACTCGGCGGCGACCGCATTCGCGTCAACGCCCTGGTGCCCGGCGCCATCGTCACCGAACGCCAGACCCAGCTCTGGCGCAACGCCGCGGAAGACCAGAAGTTCATCGACCTGCAGTGCCTGAAGTTCCGGCTCGACTCCCGCCACGTGGCGCGTTCGACTCTGTTCCTGGCCAGCGACGACAGCGACGGCATGACCGGCCAGAACCTGATCATCGACGCCGGGCTGGCGCAGGTGTCGGTGGCGGGTTAAGCCGTTCGGCGGGTCCGCCGCCGCGCCGGCTCGGGAAGCGCGCGATGTTCCGGTCTGGGCGCATACCGGCCGGCAGGCGGCATCGGCCGCCGACACCCATGGACGCGCGGCGCCCGCTACGCCGTGTTCCTCAGTGAGCCTGCACGTCGAATCGAACGCCTTGTGCCAGCGGCATGCTGCGTCCGTAGTTCACGGCGCTGGTCATGCGTCGCATGTAAGACTTCCAGGCATCGGAGCCACTTTCCCGGCCGCCACCGGTTTCCTTCTCGCCACCGAACGCACCGCCGATCTCGGCGCCCGACGGCCCCATGTTGACGTTCGCAATCCCGCAATCCGAGCCGGTGGCCGACAGGAATCGCTCCGATTCCCGCAGGTCCGTCGTGAATATCGACGACGAAAGACCTTGCGGCACCGCGTTGTGCAGCCTCACGGCCTCGTCCAGCGTGTCGTAGCGCATGACATACAAAATGGGGGCGAATGTTTCGCTGTGCATCGCCTCCGTCTGCCGAGGCATTTCGACCAGTGCAGGGCGCACATAGAAACCGTCGGCCAGCGCCGGGTCGACCATTCGTTCGCCGCCCACGACCTGGCCACCATCCGTCCGCGCCTGCACGAGCGCACGCTGCATCTGGTCGAACGCCGCCCCATCGATCAGGGGGCCAACCAGCACGTCCGCTTGCAACGGATTCCCGACCTTCACCGCGCGATAGACCGATTGCAGCCGCGGCAACAAGCGGTCGTACACGTCGGCATGCACGAAGAGCCGGCGCAACGTGGTGCAACGTTGCCCCGCCGTGCCGATGGCGCCGAAGGCGACCGCCTGCAAAGCCATGTCGAGATCGGCGCTGGCGCAAACGATGGTCGCGTTGTTGCCTCCCAGTTCCAGGATGGCGCGGCCGAACCGCGCCGCCACAGTCTGGGCAACGGCTCGGCCCATTGCGGTCGAGCCGGTGGCCGAAACCACCGGAACCAACGGATGTGCGGCCAGCATTTCGCCGGTGGACCGGGCACCGATGATCAGGCGCACCAGGCCGTCGGGCGCACCATCGAACCTGCGGATCACCCGATGGATGAGACCCGTCACCGCCAGCGCGGTCAGCGGGGTCTTCTCGGAGGGTTTCCAGACCACGGCATTGCCGCACACCAGGGCCAGTGCCGCATTCCAGCTCCAGACCGCGACAGGAAAATTGAACGCCGAGATGACACCGACGACACCGGCAGGATGCCATTGCTCCATCAGCCGGTGATCAGGGCGCTCGCTGCCCATCGTCAGGCCATAGAGCTGGCGCGACAGACCGACCGCGAAGTCGCATATGTCGATCATTTCCTGGACCTCGCCCAATCCTTCGGAGAGGATCTTCCCGGCCTCGATCGAGACCAGGCGGCCAAGATCCTCCTTGGCCGCGCGCAGCTCGTCGCTCAACAAGCGGACCAACTCGCCGCGGCGCGGCGCAGGAACCTCGCGCCAGGCGAGAAACGCCGCATGGGCCTGCGCGACGGCAGCCTGCGCCTGTTCCGGTGTCGCATCGGATACGCGTGCGATCGTCTGCCCCAGAATGGGCGAGCGCACCGTGCGCGCGCCCGTGGTGTAGTGTGCGGGGTCGACCGAACATGCCTGCAGGATGCGGGCGACGTCGTCCGCCAGGTTGGAAGTCGGGGTGGGTGATGGTTCCGTCATGGCTTGGTTGATGTCTGTGATTGCCGATAGCTGCGAGCCGGGCCGGTTCGACCGATGCTCCGCCGCCGCCTGGCGGTCAATCGTTCTTGATGGCCAGTACGAAACGCCGTGCGCGCTCGGACTGCGGGTTGTCGAAAAATTGCTTGGCCGGGGCTTGCTCGACGATCTGGCCGGCCTCCATCAGGATCGCCTGGCTGGCGACCGACTTGGCGAATCCGATCTCGTGGGTCACGACAATCATTGTCATGTTCCGTTCAGCGTGAACGCCGCGAATGACACTGAGCACTTCCTCGCGCATCTCCGGATCCAGTGCCGAGGTCGGTTCGTCGAACAGCATCACGCTGGGCTTCATCGCCAGCGCGCGGGCAATCGCGACACGCTGACGCTGGCCCCCCGACAACTGGTACGGAAACACCGACGCCTTCTCCGACATGCCGACGCTGGCCAACAGCGCCTGCGCCTCCTGGCGCGCAAGCTGCGGCGAAACCCCCATGACCTTGACCGGCGCAATCGCGATGTTCTCGAGCACCGACATGTGCGGGAACAGGTTGAAGTTCTGGAACACCATGCCGGCCATCTGGCGCACCCGCTTGAGCGCGTCCGGATTGCCGTGGTCCACCGTCACGCCATCGACCGAGATGCTGCCGCCCTGGATCGTCTCCAGGCCGTTGATGCAACGCAGCAGCGTGCTCTTGCCGCAGCCGCTGGGGCCGCAGATGACCAGTACCTCGCCGGCAGCGACGTCGATCGACACGCCGGCCAGTACCTCGTTCTGCCCGTACGACTTGCGCACATCGCTGATGCGCACCGCGGCGCCCTTCATATCGGTTGCCATTTCTGCAGTCGCTCCAGGCTGCGCATCAACATCGTGTATCCCCAGATCAACGCAACATACAGCAGTGCCGCGCCCGTGTAGAGTTCCAGCGGGCGGAAGTACTGCACCGTCAACTCCTGGGCCCGGAACATGACCTCGGGCACCGAGATCAGCACCGTCACGGTGACGTTCTTGATCACCGTGATCTGCACGTTGGTCAGCGACGGCAAGGTGGCAAAGAAGGCCTGCGGCAGCGTCACGTAGCGCAGGATCTGCCAACGCGAGAAGCCCAGCGACTGGGCCGCCTGCGTCTGCGTCAGCGGAATTGCCGACAGGCCGCCCCGATAGGCCTCGCACGCCAGCGCAGCGCCATTGAGCGAGAGCGCGACGATGGAACTGGTTGTCGCCGAGAAATTCAAGCCGGTGAGGATCGGCAGCACGTAGTGGATCCAGATCAGCAACACCACCACCGGTAGCGTGCGGAAGAAGTCCACGAAGATGACAGCGACGGTGCGCGCCGCCCGGAACCGCGACAGGCTCATCGCCGCGAGAACCAGCCCCAGCAGCGTCGTCAGGACAATGCTGGGAAAGCTGACCCACCAGGCATGCCACAGGCCCCAGGCCAGGTAGGGGCCGTAGTCCCACAGGACCCCGAATTGAAATGTGTAGTTCATTCAGCGCGCGTCGTTCACGGACCGGTTGCGAGTTCCGGCGGCAGGCCCCACTTCTCGGCCAGCTCCTCGTACCAGCCGCGCAGCTTCATGGTACGGATATAGGTGTCGATGAACACCAGCAGATCGAGGTCGTCGTAACGCACGGCGTGGTTCAGGCTGTTCCATTCAGTCTTGGCCAGCACGATGTTCTTGATCTCCTTCGGACGCTCCTTCGCACGCAGCGCATTCGACACGCTGTCACCCATGTAGGCAACGGCACGGCCCTGCATGACCTCCAGTACCGCCGCCGTGGTGTCGCCGAAGGCAACCACCTTGGCCTGCTTGAAGGCCTTCTGGCTGTACTTCGCCGCCGACGTGCCGCCCACGGTCGAGATCACGTTGTTGGGTTTGTCCAGGTCGGCCATGGTCTTGGCCGCGTTGTCGGCACGCGTCATGGCCGTGATCGATATGTAACCATAGGGTTCGCTGAAGGCGACAGCCGTGGAGCGCTCGGGCGTGGCGCCCAGACCGGTCATGATGACATCCCACTTGCCGGCCTGCAGGCCGGCGATCAGTCCGCCCCAGGTCGTGTTGACGATCTCGACCTTGATGCCGGTCAGGGCCTCGAGGTTCAGGATGTCGTCGGCAATGTAACCCTCGTACTTGTTCGTCTGCGGGTTCATGGCGACGAATCGGTTCCACGGCGCCACGCCAACGACCAGTTTCTTCTCCTTCAGCACGCGATCGAGCGTGGCACCCGCACTGGCAGAAAACGACGCGCACAGTGCCATGGCGGCAGCCAGCACAAAAACCAGAATTCGCTTCATATCAATTGCTCCTGTTGGTGGTGGGTTGAATCAAGGCTCAGTGGTAGGCACCTTCGGCGATCGGCTTGTCGAATCCGACAATGGGTGCCGCCGCTTCCGGATCGATGATGGCATCGATGACGTACGGGCCCGGAAACGTCTTCCCGCGCGCGATCGCGGCGGCGAGCTGGCTCGGGTCGGTGACACGCTCGCCACCGCCTTTCAGTGCGCGCGAGACCTCGGAGTAGTCGACATCCAGGAAGTCGCAGTCCATCGCGCGCCCGATCGCCTTCTCTTCCCAGTGACGCTGGAAGCCCAGCGTGCCGTTGTTGAACACGACGACCAGCAGGTTGACCCTGTATCGCGCCGCGGTTTCGAGTTCATTGATCACGTATCCGAACCCGCCGTCGCCGGTGACGCAGATGACGTCGCGTGCCGGATCGGCGAGTTTGGCGCCGATGGCTGCGGCCAGACCCCAGCCGATGCTGGCGGTGCCGCGCGGTGACAACATGAAGCGGCCTGCCACCGGTGCCTCCATCTGGCTCATGGCCCAGCCGGTGGAATAACTCGCATCGGTGACGATGAGCGTCTGCGCGTCGACGAAGCGGTTGAGTTCGGCCACGACGCGTTCGGGACGCATCGGACGGGCATCGGTTCCGGCCACGGGCGCAAGTTCCGCCAACCACGCGTCTTTCTGGCGAGCCAGTTGCGCGGCACGTGTCGATTCGCTCTGCGCGATTCCGGCACTGTCGCAATAAGACAGCAGGTCGCGCAAGGTGTCGCGCACGTCGCCCTGCAAGGGCACGGTCACGGCGAAATTGCGGTCGATCTCCTGGGGATCGATGTCCAGGTGGATCACCGATGCCGCGCTGCCGGGCGTGGTCCAGTTGTTGTAGCAGATCTGGCCGGTGCGCGAGCCCAGGATACACACGACGTCGGCCTCGGCCAGCAGGGTGTTCGAGATCTTGCCACGACCGTACAAGCCTCCGGTCGAGGTGCCCAATACGCCAGCAGCCAGCGGGTGATGTTCGGCGATCGCTCCTTTGCCCGTCATCGTGGTGGCGACCGGCGCATCGAAACGCTCGGCCAACGCACGCACTTCGGCAAAGGCGCCGGAGATCACGCTGCCGCCGCCTGCCACGATCAGCGGTCGCCGGGCAGCGGCAAGCAGTTCGGCGGCCCGAACGATGTCGGCGGTCGCAGGTCGCCCGCGGTGAGAGGGCACATGCATGTAACGCTCGACGCCATATGGGTCGCCGTCCCCCTCCAGCGACATGACATCGGTCGGGCACAACAGCGCCACCGGCCCGGGGCGCCCGCTGGTGGCGATGCGGAAGGCGCGGCGCACCATGTCCGGCCCCTGGTCAGGGGTATCGATGCGAAGCACCGCCTTGACATAGGGTGTCAAGGCCACGACATGGTCGAGTTCGCTGCTGGCGTTTCGACCTTTGGCCGACAAGGGGTGGTCCTGTACCAGGGCGATCACGGGCACCGACGAGCGCAGCGCCTCGAGCAGACCCGTCACGAGGTTCGTGGCGCCCGGACCGAAGGTTGATGTGCAGATGCCGGGCCGGCCAGTGACCTGCGCATAGGCATGCGCCATGATGGCGGCATGTTTTTCATCGTGCACCGTCACGCTACGGGTCACCGACCGGTCCAGAGCATGAAACACTTCGATCGGATCTTCCATGCCGAAGATCCAGGACACACCATTGGCCTGCAATGTCTCGGCAACCAGGCAACCACCTTTAGCGCGCATTTATGATTCCATTCACATAGTTATTGCCTATACGGCAACATGTTGCGTATTATGCATGGGTCAACTTGAAAGTCAACAACAATGCAATCCATTCGAAAAGCTGCGGAAGCCTTGAAGCTGCTTTCGCAACCCCCTTACGAAACATCCGTTGCAGACCTGGCGCGCGCGCTGGGAGTCACGGCGTCAAACGCCTCGCGCATCCTGTCGGAGATGCGGGAAGCCGAACTGGTGGACCAGGACAGCGCCAGCCGCCGCTACCGGCCCGGGCCACTGGCCATGCGGCTTGCAACCGGTTTCCTGCAGACGACCAACGTGATGCGCTGCATCGAGGACGCGATGGTCGATCTGGCCACGCGCACCCACCACACGGCGTGGACGGGCGTGCTCGAAGGCTCGGATGTCGTGACCCTGGGCACACAGCACGGTGGGTTCCCGGTGCGTTTCGGGATCGAACTGGGACGCCGGCTGCCTTGCCATGCCACCGCCATGGGTAAAGCGCTGCTGGCCCTGTTGCCCGATGACGAGATCCGGCAACGGCTGCCCGGCGAACTGCCCGCGACGACGCCATACAGCCTGCGCAGCGTGGATCAACTGCTTGAGGACCTTGCCCACGTGCGCGCAACGGGTTTCGCCTGTTCGAACCAGGAGCTGTTCCTGGGCATCAAGACCATCGCCATCGCATTGCAGTCCCCCCTCAACGCATCGCCCATCGCGCTCAGCCTGTCCTTCCCGCTGTTATCGGTCGACGCCGGCACGGAACAAACGCTGATCAAGGACCTGATGGATACCGGCCGCAGTGTGGGCCTGCGTATTGGCGACCCGCGTTGGCTGGACCCAGTGGAGCCCGCACCGGCATCGACGCCGTCAGCTGCACGCAGGCCGGCACGAGCCAAGCGGCCTGCGGCTGGTTGACAAACGAGACCGCGTTGGCCAGCGGAGCCATGGTCCGCCGCAGCCCGTCCGCGACCGGCGCCACGGCGAACCGAATCGCGCCTGTCATCGCTCGCCAGTGAAGTGCATACCCGGCCCCGGGCCAGGACACCTTTGTGGCCACCGCAACAAGGCCTTCCGGCCGAAGCAATGGCGTCGCAAGACCTGTCCTACAGTGCTCCAGGGCGGCGCCTGATACACGTGCGACCCCGAGAAGCGTTCAATGAAGCCTTGTCCATTCGGAGGCGCAACCCGCCCCCGTCCATTGCAAGGAGAACCCATGAACGATCACACCAGCACCACCCCCTCCCCCGGCGAAGCCCGCGCGAAACTGTGGGAACTGATCAAGGACATCCGGTTCGCGATGTTCACCACCCGCCACACCAACGGCTACCTGCATTCGCGGCCGATGACGACGCAGAACCGGCGCATCGACGAAGATAGCAGCCTGTGGTTCTTCATGTCGCGTGCCAACGGCCCGGTCGACGACATCCGCCACGACGCCTCCGTCAACGTGGTCTACGCCGATCCGGGCCAGGACAGTTATGTGTCGGTGTCCGGCAATGCCCGGATCGTGGAGGACATGGCGCGCAAGGAGCAGCTGTGGTCGAAGGCGAACGACGCCTGGTTTCCGCGCGGACCGACCGATCCCGACGTGGCGCTGGTCGAGGTCCGGATCGCCCAGGCCCACTACTGGGACGTCAAGGCCAGCAAGATCGTGCAGCTGTTCAAGCTGGCTGCTGCCGCGGTCACCGGCCATCCGCCCCAGGATCTTGGCGAACACGCCGCCGTGCGCATGCGCTGACGCGCGGGTCCGGGCATCCCCCCCGATGGCAGCCATGCAAGCCCCTTACCATCGGGCTTGCCGGGCCGCGCAGCCGCGCGGCCTTCTTGTATTGCATGACACAGGGAGTCACTGATGCCAAACACCATGGGCCGATTGTTCACCGCCGTGCTGGTCGGCGCCGGCATCGCATTTGCCGGCTGGTCCGTCAGCCAGGGATTGGAGCGGTTTCGCATGTCGGACCGATCCGTCACCGTCAAGGGCCTGGCCGAAAAGGCCATCGAGAGCGATTTCGCGATCTGGACCCTGTCCTTTCGCCGCGCCGGCAACGACTTTGCCGGCGTGCAGAAGGCTTTGGCCGAAGACCGGGAGCAGGTGCTCGCGTATCTGAAGGCGCGCGGCTTCACCGCCGACGAGGTCGAGGCGCGCCCCTTGCAGGTGCAGGACCTGTTCGCGCGCGAATACGCCCAGGGCAACACCCCGCTGCGTTTCAACGGCAGCGGCCAGGTACTGGTCAAGACACCCCGGGTCGCGGACGTGGAACAGGCCGCGCTCGCGGTCGACCCACTGATCCAGGCCGGCGTGCAACTCGGCGGCGACAACCGGGGCGCCAGCGGGCCACGTTACCAGCTGCGCGGTTTCAACGACGTGAAGGCGCCGCTGCTGGCGGAGGCCACGCGTAATGCGCGTGAGCAGGCCGACAAGTTCGCCGCCGAGGCCGGCGCCCGGCTCGGGCCGCTCAAGAACGCCAACCAGGGTGTGATCCGGATCAGCGGGGACGACGGCAACGACTACGACGACGGCAGTTCGCGTACCAAGCGACTGCGCGTCGTGAGCACCTTCGAATACGAACTGCGCTGAATACCCCCTGCGCGACTCGCCGATCAACCTGCCATCGCCGCTTGCGCGCGGCGGGCTCGGGCGTCGCGCAAGGCCTCGTTGGCCATCGGCAGCAGCAGGCGCTTGAGACGCGCACCCAATGCGGCGACGGTGACCATGCCCAGCACCAGCAAGCCCAGGCCAGCGTAGGCGGCCCAGCGCGGGTCGACCACATGGCCCAGTTGCCCGATGACAAAACCCAGCGATACCGATGTGGCCGCCCACAACACCGCACCGACACCATCGAGCATGACGAACCGGCGCCAGGGCAACTGGGACGCGCCCGCGCCCAAGCCGATCAGGCTGTACGTCCCCTTGGAGAACCGATACAGCGGCAACAGCAGCAGCCGATAACGCTCGACACCCGCCGCCCCCAGTGCCAGCCACGGCGCCAGTCCGGTGAATCGTTCGAACAGCCAGGGCGCGCCACCACGGCCGACGAGAAACCGCAGCTGGCTGCCTGCCAGCGTGCCCGCCAGCACCACGGCGAACACCACCGGCGCCTGCAATGCCCCCGACGCGCTGACAAACCCCGCCACCATCGGCAGCGGTCCGGTCTTGGCCAAGGCATACGCCAGCAACAAGGCATACACCCAATGATCGTAGGTGGCAATCCAGGCCAGCAGTTCGTCCGCCGTCATGCGGCCAGTATGGCCCAGCCCCGGCACGCCGTCCCGCGGGCCGGGCCATGTCCGGACGGGGTGACGGTTTTTTGTGGATACGGGCGATCGCGACCGGCCCCGATCAGCCGGCTTCGCGCGACCACTGCTGCAGTCGCATCGTGGCCGGGACCGCGGCCGCCTTGAAACGCTGCGCCAGCGACTGGATGACGGGATCGGTCTTGCCGAGCCGGTGCAGCCGACCGGCAAAACCGTCCAGCCGCGCACGCTCCATCCACTGGCGGATGCCCGCATGCTGCGACCACTGGTACTGGTTCAGCATCACGACCGCCTGCATGCGGATCCAGTCATGCGGCTGCTCGGGCAGCGGAACGACCTGGCACAGCCGGTTCATCGCTGCGTCATCCAGCCCTTCCTTGTCACCCAGCGTTTCCACGAACGCGATCAGGGCAGCGCTGAACATCGGCTGGCAGTTGCGTACCAGCTGCGGCGCGATGCGCCCGTGCTGGAAGATCGGCTCCGGCCCCTGGCTCTGGAACGGCACCGCAGAGCAATGCACATACAGCCAGTCGGCCTCGGCCGGCACGGTTCCGTGCTCCAACACGATGCGTTCGGCTTCGATCGCGGTGACCCGGCCCAGCCGCACCACGTCGCGGATACGGCGCAGTTGCGCCAGCTCCTCGCGGCTGACCGTCGCGCAACGGTACATCGTCGGCAGCACGTCGGGGTCGAGGCGCAGTAACTGGCCGGCAGCTTCCAGTCGCAGCAGCAGGTCGCTCGCCGAGTCTGCCTGCAACACGGTCTCCATCTGGGTCACGAAGCTGCCGAAGGTCCGGGCGAGGAACTCATCGCCGGGCTGCACGTTGGCCCGGTCCTGCAACCAGGCATCGCGCGGCACGATCCAGCGGATGGCATCGGGGTCGATCCCGTGGGTCAGCAACCACAGGCAGGCGTCGACGCCGGTCTTGCCGGCACCCACGACCACATAGCGGGGATAAGGACGGGTCAATTGCGGCAAGGCATTGAGGGGCACGCAGGACAGATCCGGCGCCACGGAGAACTCCACCGGGTGCGTCGCCGGCACCATCACGTTGCCGAGCCGGGTGTCGACCAGCTTCTTGCGCACCACAACCGTCTGCACAAGCCCGGTGACGCTGGAGCGGAACCGATGCACGGTGCGACCGCCAGACGCCTCGGAGCCAAGGTACTCGCTCATCGGCCGGTAGTCGACCCGGCCGCCGGGTAGCAGCTGGGTGCGCATCACGCGGTCGAAATAGGCCAGTACCTCGGGACCGGTGGCGAGCTCGTAGAGCCCGCGGTTCAACCCGTCGGGGTCGATGCGATCCTGGCCCAGGGGCAGGGAATTGACGCCGTAGGTCGCCGACGGCTGGTGCAAGCGCACGAAAGGATAGGCGTGGTTCCAGTGGCCGCCGGGTTGGTCGTGCCGGTCCACGATCAGCATCGAGGCGTTGCTCTCGGCCACCAGGACATCGGCCACACACAGGCCACTGGCGCCGGCTCCGATGATGAGGTAGTCGGTCTCGATCGTCTGGTCGGTCATGGCATGGGGCTCCGGTGATGGCGGGTCGATGTATGGCTTGCATTGTGAAGCCGATCGAATCGCGCCCATGCCGCAGCGGCCGGAGCGCAGCGCCGTCCACCTGCTCCATCAGGCGGCCCGAGAGGACCGGGAGTAATGCCATCTGCGCCTGACAACCACGTATCCGGGGATGCGGATCGACGTCCGCGTCGACCCGGGGCGTGACGGCCTCCTTCCGCGCCCCGGTCCAGAGGGCGCCGCGCCACCTGGCCTGCCCGTCCAGATCCACATCATGAAATTTCGGACCAAACTCCGGTCCGATCTGGCCTGGGGCGCCGCAACCACGGCGCCATGGACGCCCGATTGCGTCAACAAGCCTTTGGCTATGGGTTTGATTGAACTTCTTGCTTAGCACTCACTCTCATAGAGTGCTAACATTCATTGATGAATGGGCACAGGAGGAATCAGATGACAAACCAGACCGGAATGACGAACAACGCGGTGGCCCTGGCCAACCCGTGGGCAGTCGTGCCCCCGTTGGGCAATCTGGACGCCTATATTTCCGCCGTGAACCGGCTTCCCATGCTGACGCTGGAGCAGGAGCAATCGTACGCGCGCAAGCTGCGCGACGAGAACGACCTCGAAGCGGCCGGAAAACTCGTGATGTCCCACCTGCGCCTGGTCGTCTCCGTGTCGCGCCAGTACCTGGGTTATGGCCTGCCCCACGGCGACCTGATCCAGGAGGGCAACATCGGACTGATGAAGGCCGTCAAGCGCTTCGACCCGGACCAGGGCGTGCGCCTGGTCAGCTATGCGCTGCACTGGATCAAGGCCGAGATCCACGAATACATCCTGAAGAACTGGCGCATGGTCAAGGTCGCGACGACCAAGGCCCAGCGCAAGCTGTTCTTCAACCTGCGCTCGATGAAGCAACGTTTCAAGTCCGACGATGCGGCTGCCCATGCCGGCACGCACCGCGAGACGCTGAACGAGGAGCAGATCGATGCAATGGCCGAGCAGCTCAACGTCAAGCGCTCGGAGGTGATCGAGATGGAGACCCGCCTGTCGGGCGGCGACGTGATGCTCGACCCGGCGCCGTCCGACGACGGTGAGCAGGCCTTCGGCCCGATCGCCTACCTGACCGACACCAGCCATGAACCTACGGCCGTGATCGAGTCGCGCCAGCGTGACACGATGGCGACCGACGGAATTGCGACGGCGCTGGGCACGCTGGACGACCGCAGCCGGCGCATCGTCGAGGAGCGCTGGCTCAAGGTCAACGACGACAACTCGGGCGGCATGACCTTGCACGACCTGGCGGACGAATACGGCGTGAGTGCCGAACGCATCCGCCAGATCGAAGTAGCGGCCATGAAGAAGATGAAGAAGGCGCTCGCGGCCTACGCCTGAGTTGCACTACCGGTCGCACGGCTGACAACAGGTCGGGCCGACAGACCGGATACCGGTCCACCCACGCCGGCATCGGCCTCTCGACAGGCCGGTGCCGGCGTTGTCGTTGCCGGGTTCAGGAACCCTGCTTGAGCAATTGTTCGATGTCGCCGGCCAGCGCCTTGACGCCCATGCCGTAACGCGTGAACAGCCGCAACTGCCCTTTTGTGTCGTAGACGTAGCTGCCGGCGGAATGGTCCATCGTATAGCTGGTATCGGTGCGGCCTTCGACCCGCTTGTAGTAGATCTTGAAGGCCTTGGCCGTGGTCGCGAGTTGTTCCGGCGAGGTCGGACGCAAGGCGACGAACGAGGGATCGAAGTTGCCCAGGTAGGCCTTGAGCACCTCGGGCGTGTCGCGCTGCGGATCGACGGTGACGAAAACCCCTTGCAGCCGATCGCCGTCCTTGCCCAGCAGCTTGCGGATCTCGGCCAGTTCGTTCATCGTTGTCGGGCAGACATCGGGGCACTGGGTGTAGCCGAAGAAGACCACGACGACCTTGCCGGCGAAGTCCTTGAGGCTGCGCTCCCGGCCGTCGGCATCCGGCAACTGGAAATCACGTGCGTAGTCGGCGCCGGTGACGTCGATCGAGACAAACGACGGCTTGTTGTCGAAGCAGGCGGACAACATGACGGTCGAGGCCAGCAGCAGGACGAGGCAGGCGCAAAGGCGAAGAAACGGGCGCAAGGTGGGCATGTCGTGACGGCAGCGGGTTGGTCAGAAAAGATAATGGTCCACCAGCAAGGCGGCAAACAGCAGGCTCAGGTGATACAGCGAGAAGCGGAAGGTACGGCGCGCCAGCGCGTCGGAGTAGTCCCGCCACAGCCAGAAAGCATGCAGGCAGAAACCGGCGCCCAGCACGACGGCCGCTGCCAGGTAGAGCCAGGAGCTCATGCCGTAGACGAAGGGCAACAGGCAGGCGGCGAACAACACGGCGGTATACAGCAGGATCTGCAGGCGCGTGAATTCACTGCCATGGGTCACCGGCAACATCGGCAGGCCGGCCTTGCGGTAGTCTTCCACCCGGTACAAGGCCAGGGCCCAGAAATGCGGCGGGGTCCACAGGAAGATGATCAGGAACAGGATCAGCGCCTCGGGGCCGACGTCGCCGGTCATTGCGGCCCATCCCAGCACCGGCGGCATCGCACCCGACGCCCCGCCGATGACAATATTCTGCGGCGTCAGCGGCTTGAGGATGACGGTGTAGATCATCGCGTAGCCGACGAAGGTGGCAAAGGTCAGCCACATCGTCAGCGGATTGATCCAGAGGTACAGGATGGCCGAACCCGCACCGCACAACAGGCCGGAAAACAGCAGTGTCTGGCGGTTGCTCAGTTCGCCCCGTGCCGTCGCGCGCCATGCGGTGCGTTTCATCTTGGCGTCGATGCGCTGCTCGACGATGCAGTTGAACGCAGCCGCGGCCGCCGCCACCAGCCAGATGCCCAGGCAGGCCACCGCGGCCTGCATCACCTGGGGCCACGACGGGGCGCCCGGCACCGCCAGCACCATGCCGATCAGCGCACAGAACACGATCAGCTGGATGACCCGCGGCTTGGTCAAGGCCATGAACTGGCGATACACCGACACCCCGGCTCCGGCCGCGGCATTGGTGGTCGATGTCGACCCGCCGCTCATCGCAGGCTCCCCATCGGCATCGCGACCCGGCTGGGCGAGGCCTGCTGCTGCGCACTGCGGGTCGATGCCATCGCCCAGGTGATCACGACCACCAGGGCCGCCGCGCCCCCGGTGTGCAACAAGGCGGCGATCAACGGCCAGCCCAGCACCACGTTGCCCAGGCCCGTGGCCAGCTGCAACGCGGCCAAGCCGCCGATCCAGCGTGCCAGGCGGCGCAGGCCGTCGATCCGCGCGAGTCGCCAGGCCAGCAAGGCCAGCACCACCAGCACGGCATAAGCCATCAGCCGGTGGGCGTAATGGATGGCGGTCAGCGCCGCAAAGGAGATCACCGTGCCCTCACCCGTCATGCCCAGCGAGCGCCAGATCTCGAAACCCTCGTCGAAGCGCATGGCTGGCCACCAGCTGCCCTGGCAGGTCGGGAAATCGGTGCAGGCCAGCACCGCGTAGTTCGTGCTGACCCAGCCACCCAGCGCCAATTGCAGCACCAGCAGCCCGCTGGCCAGCAGCAGGAACACGCGCGTACCCGCATCGACCGACACCGGCGGCGTGCCGGCCAGCGCGCGGGTTTGCCACTGCGACTGCATCGCCAGCAAGGCCAGCAGCAAAAGGCCGCCAAGCAGGTGCAAGGTCACGATGGCTGGAAACAGCTTCATCGTGACCGTCAGCGCGCCGAACGCGCCCTGCACGCAGACCCATGCCAGCGTGGCGGTCGGCCACCAGGGGTTGAGCGTCGACGCGCCCGGACCGGCACGCCGCCACTGGCGCCACGCGAGCACCGTCAGCACCAGGATCAGCGCACCCACACCGGTGGCCATGTAGCGGTGGACCATCTCGATCCAGGCCTTGTGATGGGTCACCGGCCCGCTGGGCATCGCGGCCTGGGCCGCGCTGATGTCGGCATGCGCGCCGACCGGGCTGGCACTGCCGTAACAGCCCGGCCAGTCCGGGCAGCCGAGGCCGGAGTCCGTCAACCGGGTGAATGCGCCGAACAACACCAGGTCGAAGGTCAGGAACAGGGTGAGCACGGTCACGGCACGCAACCAGTGGGCGGGAGATTGCTTGCGCGCCCGCAGTTGCAGCCAGGCCAGCGCGATGGCGGCCAGGGCCGCCCCCGCGAGCAGGATCTGCAGAATCGGCGCCAGATCGACGGCGGCGGGTTCGCTCATCGGATCACTCCGGACGCCATGCGCGCAGGGCACTTGCGCCACCCGGCCGCCGGCCTGGGCATGTGTGCGTGACGACGATGAACGGCAAGCAGGGAACAGCGCATGTCAACGTCCCGCCGTGTCCCAGGATGCGCTGGCCCGCAGCACCCGTTCGATGTCGCGCTTGGCCTTGGCCGCGCCCGCCATGTCGAGTCCGGCCGGGAAACGCATCATCCAGTTGCCCAACGGATCCACCAGGTACAGATGGGCCGGCAAGGCCTGCCCCGCGTCGGCGGCCAGCCACTGGCCGAGTGCGGCCGACGGCACGCGCAGCACCGTGGCCTGCTCGAGCGCCGGCAACAGGGCGTCGGCCACCGGCGCGTCGTCGTTGATCAACCAGACCCTGTCGACGCGCTCCTTTTCCTTGCCCAGGCTTTCGCGCAACTGGCGCTGCATGTACAGGTATTGCTGGCAGGTCGCATCGCAGGCGCCACCCGACACGGTAAGCAGCAACCACTGCCCCTTGAGCTGACGCAGGTTGACCGTCGTGCCGTCGAGTGACGTGCCCACCAGGTCCGGCAGCGGGCGCTGCGGATCGATCAGGGTGCCGAACACCCTGCGCGCCTCGGGCCGCCAGACATAGTAGGCGAAATACGAAGCCACCACCGGCGCGGCACACATCAGGAACACGACCATCATCTTCCAGCGGCCGGCGCGGGTGCGCCGTTCGGTCACCCCCACCTCGGCCAGCGCGGGCATGGCATGTACCGTCAGGCCCAGGGGCTGGTCGTCGTGGCCGGGGCGTGGCAGGTCAGCGGATGATGATGAAGCGTCGGACAATTTGAAACCAGATAAAGAGAACCGTGATCAACCCGCTGAGGGCAAACCACTGAAATGCATAGCCATGGTGCTTGGCGACCCCCGTCTGGATCGCGGCCCAGTCCCGGAGCAGGCCATCGCCTTGCGGGCCGGTCTGCAGGACGGAAAATGCGGCCAACGGCAGACCGGTTTCCTGCGCGAAACCGGCCAGGTCGAGATTTTGCCGGATCTTGCCCTGCTCCCGGGATTCGAACGCGTAAAGTTTGGCTGGGGGCGGGGCGATTCGTCCATCGACCTGCACCGTGCCAACGGCCGGCGGCAGGTCGGGCAAGGCGGTGCGGTCGTTGAAATGGCGCTGCACCCAGCCCCGCTGTACCAGCACGACCCGCGCGGCACCGTCGAGCTGCAACGGCGTCACCACGTAGAAGCCCGGCTTGCCATCCATCTGCCGGTTCTCCAGGAACACGGTATGCCGGTCCAGCCAGCGTCCGCGCAGGTTGACACGCCGGTGCATCCATGCGGGCGCCGCCTCCGAGCCGCCGAGCGCGGCCGTATCCAGCGGCGGCAATGCCGCACGCGCGTCGATGTCAGCCTGCAGTGCCTGCTTCTCCGCGGCACGGTTCAGCTGCCAGAACCCCAGTTGCAGCGTGATGAATGCGCCCACCAGCGCCGCACCGGCGATCACCCAGAAACGGGTCGTCAACGCGGACTTTGCCATCGGATAATCAGCCACCATGATGTACCTTGTCATCCTCGCCTTCCTGGCCATCATCGGCAGCCTGGCTGCCGCCCTGTATTTCATGCTGCGGGGTGGCGGTCGCGAAGGGGGTTCGAGATCCGGTCACATGGCACGTGCGCTGGCGTTCCGGGTTGGTTTCTCCATCGTGCTGTTCATCTGCGTGCTCGTCGCCTGGAAGCTGGGCTACATCCAGCCCACCGGCATACCGGCCGGAAAATGAACCAGGCCGCAGCGCGGCCTGGTTCATCGGGGACGGCAGTGCGCCGTCAGAGCCAGTAGACCAGCACGTACAAGCCCAGCCAGACGACGTCGACGAAGTGCCAGTACCAGGCGGCGCCTTCGAAGCCGAAATGACGCTCCGGCGTGAAATGGCCCTTCTGCAGTCGCAGCGTGATGAACAGCAGCATCAACATGCCAACGAACACGTGGAATCCGTGGAAACCCGTCAGCATGAAGAAGGTCGAACCGAACGCGCCGGACGACAACTTGAGGTTCAGGTCGGTGTAGGCATGGAAATATTCGTATCCCTGCACACCGAGGAAGGTCACGCCCAGCAGCACGGTGAGCCACATGAACGCGATGGTCTTGCTGCGCTGGCCCGCCTGCAAGGCATGGTGGGCGATGGTCAGGGTCACGCCCGAGGTCAGCAACAAGGCGGTGTTGATGGTCGGCAACCAGAACGGACCCATGGTCTGGAACGGCTCGACGATACCAGCCGGCGACGCGGTCGCTCCGGCTGCGACACTGGGCCAGACCGCCTTGAAATCAGGCCACAACAAGGCATTTTCGAGGCTGCCCAGGGTCGGCACCGAGTGCACGCGCGCCCACCACAAGGCCGTGAAGAAGGCGCCGAAAAACATCACCTCGGAGAAGATGAACCAGCTCATGCTCCAGCGGAACGACAGGTCGACCTTGTTGCCGTAGGCGCCACTCTCACTCTCGCCGACCGCGTCGCGGAACCAGCGGAACAGCACGACGAACAGCCAGACCAGGCCGAAATACATCGAGTATTCGCCCCAGCCCACGCCGTTGATCCACTGCCCCAGGCCGAAGAACACGAAAAACAGGCCGATGGCCGCCATCACCGGATGACTGGACGGGCCGGGCACGAAGTAATACGGCGTGGTGGTATGGGATGAAGAACTCATTTCTGCTCCAGGCTCTCGATTCGATATTCTGTTGACTTGATTCCGATTCCAGCTCGTACGCTCAGGCCGCAACCCAATTCACGAGCACGATCAATCCGGCGACCAGCGCAAAGACCCCGACAAATCCGGCGACCAGCACGTGGATCGGATTGATGTGCGTGCCTTCCTGTTCGTGGTCCTTGCGGCGGCGCACGCCGAAGAACGACCACGCAATCGTCTTGGCGGTGTTCCAGGCCGACGCCGGTTCGGGCGCACGCGCGCCGGATGGTTCTTGCCGCGCGCTCATGAGCCGGCCTTGTTCTGCGCGAGCGGCTCAGGCAACTGGGCGGCCGCGGTGGAACCAGGGGCGGGCGGAACCGGTCCCCCCACTTCGAAGAAGGTATACGACAAGGTGATGGTCGTGACATCGCGCGAGATCTTGGGGTCGATGACAAAGGCCACCGGCCAGGATTTCTTTTCGCCGGGCTCGAGCGTGTACTGGTTGAAGCAGAAACACTCGAGCTTGTTGAAATGCGGGCCCGCCTGGCGCGGCGCATAACTCGGAATGGCCTGGGCCGCCATGCGGCGGTCCTGGGCGTTCTGGAATTCGTAGACGACCGTGGCCAGTTCGCCCGGATGCACCTGGACCGAACGGCGCTCGGGCTTGAAGGTCCAGGGGCCGCGGGCATTGGCGTCGAATTCGACGGTGATCGTGCGGCTGGTGTCGACCTGGCTGTTCGCCGCCACGCTCGAGGTGGCGCCGGGGATATTGCGGTCGCCCAGCGCCAGCACGTTGATGCCGGTGATGTTGCAGATCGCGTTGTACAGCGGACCGAGCGCATAGCCGAAGGCCAGCATGGCCACGGCCACCACCAGCAGCTTGCGCGCCATGGTCAGGTTCTGATAGCGGCGGCGCATGGCTCAGCCTCCCAGGAACGCCATCTTGACGATGATGCCCAGCATGAAGACGACCGCCACCGACGCCAGGATCAGGGCCAGGCGCAGGTTGGACTTCTTCTGTTCGGGGCTCATGGTCGTCACGCGTGCAGGTGCTTCAGCCGACGATGCGGGTCGCGGTCGCGTCCAGCTTGGGCGGGTTCTCAAAGGTGTGGAACGGCGCGGGGGACGGGACTTCCCACTCCAGGCCTTCGGCGGCTTCCCAGGGTTTCTGGGCTGCTTTTTCGCCCTTGCCCATCATGCACGGCAACACGATGAAGAAGAAGAAATACACCTGGGCGATACCGAAGGCGAACGCGCCCACCGAGGCGACCGCATTGAAGTCGGCGAACTGCATCGGGTAGTCGGCATAACGACGCGGCATGCCGGCCAGGCCCAGGAAGTGCATCGGGAAGAAGGTGATGTTGAACGCGATTAGCGACCACCAGAAGTGGATCTTGCCGCGGGTCTCGTTGTACATCACGCCGGTCCACTTGGGCATCCAGTAGTAGACGCCGGCGAACATCGCGTACAACGAACCGGCCACCAGCACGTAGTGGAAATGCGCGACCACGTAGTAGGTGTCCTGCAACTGGATGTCGATCGGCGCCATCGCCAGGATCAGGCCGGTGAAGCCGCCCATCGTGAACACGAAGATGAAGCCCACCGCAAACAGCATCGGCGTCTCGAAGGTCATCGAACCCTGCCACATGGTGGCGATCCAGTTGAAGATCTTCACCGCCGTGGGCACTGCGATCAGCATGGTCGCGTACATGAAGAACAGCTGGCCGGTCACCGGCATGCCGGTGGTGAACATGTGGTGGGCCCAGACCACGAAGCTCAGGATCGCGATGCTGGAGGTGGCGTAGACCATCGAGGTGTAGCCGAACAGGCGCTTGCGGGCGAACGCCGGCACCACCTGGCTGATGATGCCGAACGCCGGCAGAATCATGATGTAGACCTCGGGGTGGCCGAAGAACCAGAAGATGTGCTGGTACATCACCGGGTCGCCGCCACCGCCGGGGTTGAAGAAGCTGGTGCCGAAATGGCGGTCGGTCAGCGTCATCGTGATGGCGCCGGCCAGCACCGGCATCACGGCGATCAGCAGGTAGGCGGTGATCAGCCAGGTCCAGGCGAACATCGGCATCTTCATCAGCGTCATGCCGGGAGCGCGCATGTTCAGGATGGTCACGATGATGTTGATCGAACCCATGATGGAACTCGCGCCGAGGATGTGCAGCGCGAAGATGCCAGCGTCCATGCTCGGGCCCATCTGCAGCGTCAGCGGCGCGTACAGCGTCCAGCCGGCTGCCGGGGCGCCACCGGGCATGAAGAAGGATCCGACCACCATCAGACCGGCGGGAATCAGCAGCCAGAAGCTGAAGTTGTTCATGCGCGCGAACGCCATGTCGGAGGCGCCGATCTGCAGCGGAATCATCCAGTTCGCGAAACCCACGAAGCCCGGCATGATGGCGCCGAACACCATGATGATGCCGTGCATGGTCGTGAGCTGGTTGAACAGCTCCGGGTTCACCAGTTGCAGGCCCGGCTGGAACAGCTCGGTGCGGATCAGCAGCGCAAGCACGCCGCCGATCATCAGCATCGTGAACGAGAACAGCAGGTACAAGGTACCGATGTCCTTGTGGTTGGTCGCGAATACCCAGCGCCGCCAGCCGGTGGGGGCATGGTGGTCATGGTGCTCGTCGTGGGCGTGGCCGTGGTGGTCCAGTACTGCGCTCATGCTGATTTCCTTGTCAATTCACTCGTCTTCGTTCGATGGACAACGCGGGCCTACTGGCGGGCGCTCTGGACGGCTGCCGGCTGCACGATCTGGCCCGTCTTGTTCGACCAGTGGTTCTTGGTGTAGGTGATGACCGCGGCAATCTCGGTGTCGCTGAGTTGCTTCCACGCCGGCATCGCGCCATTGTTCTGGCCGTTGAGCAGGACGGCGATCTGCTTGCCGGCGTCAGCATCGAGCACCACGGGCGCGCCATCGAGCGCCTTGATCGGACCGGCACCCTTGCCGTTGGCCTGGTGGCAGGCCTGGCAGTTGGCCGTATAGACCTTCTCGCCGCGGGCCACCAGGTCCTCGAGCGTCCACACCTTGGACGGATCGTCGCGCCTGGCGGCGATCTTCTTCATCTCCTCGCCCACCCACTTGGTGTAGTCCTCGGCCGACACCACCTTGACGTGGATCGGCATGTAGGCGTGTTCCTTGCCGCACAACTCGGCACACTGGCCGTAGTAGTCGCCGATCTTCTCGGCGCGGAACCAGGTGTCGCGCACGAAGCCGGGAATCGCGTCCTGCTTGATGCCGAACGACGGCACCATGAAGGCGTGGATCACGTCGTTGGCGGTCGTGATGATGCGGATTTTCCTGTCCACCGGCACCACCAGCGGGTTGTCGACCTTGAGCAGGTAGTTGTCGAGCGGAGCATCGGCCTTGGGGCCGCCCGCATCGGACAAGGCACGGTGTTCGGCGTCCAGCGCCGACAGGAATCCGATGCCCTCGCCTTCGCCGTTGAGATAGTCGTAACCCCATTTCCACTGCATGCCGGTGGCCTTGATGGTCAGGTCGGCATTGGTGGTGTCCTTCATCGCGACGATGACCTTGGTGGCCGGCAAGGCCATCAGGATCACGATGATGAACGGGATCACGGTCCAGATGATCTCGACCGTGACCGACTCGTGGAAAGTGGCCGCCTTGTGGCCGACCGACTTGCGGTGCTTCCAGATCGAATAGAACATGACGGCGAACACGGCGACGAAGATCACCGAGCACACGATCAGCATGAACCAGTGCAGCCAGGCCTGATCAGCGGCGATCTGGGTCACCGGCGGATGGAGGTTGAGCTGATTGACGGCCGGGCCGCCCGGCAGGTCCTTCACCTGGGCAAGCGCCATCGGCGCAACAGCCAAGCCGGCACCCGCCATCGTCACCAGAGAAGCCAACTTGCCCGCAATGCTCTTCATCATGATCAATTCTTTGCCTCAAATATGCACCGGTCCGCACCCCGCGGGATGCGACGCCTTCATGCTCCGCGCAATGCCATCCTGATTTCGCGGGCCAGCACCGGCCGCAATTCAGGCCGCACAAAACGCCCAATATGCACAGTTCTGCCCTGCTCCGACAACGCGATCAGCGAGCTGTCGGCCGCACCAGGCTCCACTCTGACCCATTCGCGCCGGAACTCGGAGCGGCTCAATCGCCCGCCGTTTTCCTGCTCGATGACCAGCTGCCCTTCGGTCAGACGAATGGTTTCCCCATCGCTCGCGTGCCGGGCATACACCAGGAACGCGACTCCCACCGCCACGAGTTCGATCCAGGCAATCGGCAGCACCAAAGTGGCTCCCTTGACCCAGAACAACACACCGATGGCCAGCGACAGAACGCACAGCGACAGGTAGATCAGAACCAGCTGTCGCGGCGTGACCGAGCAGTTACGCCGCAAGAACCACTGAAAGTTCTGTCCCTGAACCGTCGCGAAGCGAAAAACCGGATTCATCACGCGTCTTTCCATCCCAACGCCATGCCATCTGCACACGGCCCGGTGAAACCACGGGGAAATGCCCGCAATTCAACCGGGGCATTGTAGCCGACCGACCCACGCGTTCCGCCCCGCTCCGGCATGGCCCTTGCCCTCTATCGCGTTTGCGCCGGATCGCGCTTGCCCTGCTGCAGAACACGCCGCATGTCGTCCAGCGACAGCACCGTTTCCCCCTGCACCGGCAGCCGGGGCTGCGGCTTGAGCGCATGACCGTAGACGACCTCGAACGTCAGCTCCAGCGGGCCGTCTCCCGCGGGACCGCCGCCCAGTCCGGACAAGGCCTGCCATAGCTGCGCCTGCCAGCGCCGCCCGCGCAGACCCGGAAATCGATGGGGCTGCAGATTGCGGCCCAGACCGCGCAATTCGTCGAGCAGGCGTTGGGGCGAGGCATACGTCAGGGTCAGCCGCTCCATGTCCATCACCGGCTCCGCGTAACCGGCGGCCACCAGCATGTCGCCCCAGTCGTGCATGTCGGTGAACACATGGGCGGGTTCGGGCCAGCCCATCGCCCGGTAGGCCGCGCGCAACTGCACCAGCGTATCGGGCCCCAGGCAGGAGAACATCAGGAATCCGTCGTGGGCCAGCATGCGGTGCCATTGGCCCAGCAGCGCCCGCGGGTCGGCGGCCATGTGCAGCGCCATGTTGGCCCAGACCATGTCGGCCGACGCCGGCGGCGGCTCGCCGAAGCGCAGCGCCGGGGCGCTCCAGCGAGCCGGTCGCCACCAGGGCGCCTGCAACACCTTTTCCACCGCCTGGCGGCGCGGGGCGGTGGGCTCGACGATCCAGCGGGTCGCACCGGCATAGGTCCGGGCGACCGCATCGTGGGCCTGCAGTCCGCCGCGCAGCGGCTCCCAGTCGACCCAGGTCCGGGGCTGCAGGCGGATCCATTGCAGCCGCTCGTGCATGCGACGGCCGATCTCCTCATGCAGCCACGGCGACGCCGCATGCATGTGCTGCGCCCAGCGTTGCGCTGCGCGTGGATCAATGGATGGAGGAAGATCGGCAGACATTGCAGGGGCCAAGCATATAGTGGCCCGATGTTTCGCGCCCTGCTCGGGAGCATATCCCACCGCCTGCCCAGTCAATGCCTGGTCTGCCGCAGCTGGCCCGGCGAACCCCTGTGCGAAGCCTGCATCGCGCGATTCGCCCAACCCCGCGCACGCTGCCAGAGCTGCGCCATGCCGGTGCCGTCCGCGGTGCTCCGGTGCGGCGCCTGCATCCGCGATCCGCCGCCGCTGGACGCCTGTGTCGCCGCCGTGCCCTATGCCTACCCCTGGGCCGGACTCATCGTGCACTTCAAGTTCCACCCCCGGCCCGGCCATGCCCGCGTGCTGGCCGCCGTGTTGCGCCACGCGCCCTGGGTCGAACCGGCACTCGACCATGCCGACCATATCCTGCCGATGCCGCTGTCGACGCAGCGGCTGCGCACCCGCGGGTTCAACCAGGCGCTGGAATTGGCACGGCGCCTGGCCCCGGACAAGACCGACGCGGGCCTGTTGCTGCGCATCCGCGACACCGCCCCGCAAAGTGCGTTGAGCCGCACCGAACGGCTGCGCAACGTCCGCCACGCCTTCGCGGTCGAACCGACCCGCGCCGGCGAACTCGTCGGCCGGCGCATCGTGCTGGTGGACGACGTGATGACCAGCGGCGCATCGCTGCACGCCGCGGCCACGGCGCTGCGTCGCTGCGGCGCGCAACATGTCACCGCCCTGGTGCTGGCACGCGCCGAACTCGTCCGCGCCTGAAGCACGGCCCCGCCAGACTGCCTTCGCCGGTCGCAGCCGTCCGCCAGGGCGCCGCGAGCGCCGACAATACGGCGCATATGTTTCACATCGTTCTGGTCGAACCCGAGATCCCGCCCAACACCGGCAATGTGATCCGGCTGGCCGCCAACACCGGCTGCAACCTGCACCTGGTGGAGCCGCTGGGGTTTTCGCTCGACGACAAGCGGTTGCGCCGCGCCGGACTCGATTACCACGAATATGCGCCGCTGCGCCGCCATGCCGGCTGGAGCGAGTTGCTGCGCGCGATGCAGCCGGATCCGCAACGCATGTTCGCGCTCACCACCCACGGCACGCGCAGTCCCTACGCGGTGGTGTTCCAACCCGGCGACTGGCTGGTGTTCGGAGCCGAGACCCGCGGCCTGGCGCCGGACATCCGCGACCGGTTCGCGCCGCAACAGCGGCTGCGACTGCCGATGCGCGAGGGCCAGCGCAGCCTGAACCTGTCCAACGCGGTTGCCGTGACGGTTTTCGAAGCCTGGCGCCAGAACGGCTTCGCCAGCGTCGGAGCGAATCCGGCGTGAGTGTCGGTGCTTCGGTTCAGGGGTAACGCCGCGACACCGTCTGCGCCACGCAGACCGGCTTGGTCGTGCCTTCCTTCTCGACCACGACATCCCAGACCATCTGCACGCCGTTGTTGTCGATGGGGTCGCACGACACCAGCGTGAGCCGGCCACGCAGGCGGCTGCCGACCGGCACCGGCGCCGTGAAGCGAACCTTGTTCAGGCCGTAGTTGACGCTCATGCCGACCTCCTCGATCGTCAGCACCTCCTCGAAGAAACGCGGCACCATCGACAAGGTCAGGAATCCGTGGGCGATCGGCGCACCGAAGGGGCCGGCCTTGGCACGCTCGACATCGACGTGGATCCATTGGTGGTCGCCCGTGGCCTGGGCGAACTGGTTGACCTGTTCCTGGGTCACGGTCACCCAGTCGCTGACACCCACCTCCTGCCCGACGTGGGCGGTGAGATCGGACAGGGTCTTGAAGGTCTTGGTGCTCATGGTGTTGTGCGTAGGAGTTGCAAGGAGGGTCATGCGTCGAGCCAGCGGCAGATCGGCTGCCACTGCTCGAGGTCTTTTTCGAAGCGCCCGGGCGCCACGTCGAACAGCGTCAGGCCGTGCGCGGCCAGGTGCACGTAGTTCTGGGTATCGCGCAGGTAGCCGAGCACCGGCACGTCGAGAGAGTCGACAAACGCGTGCAGCTGCTCCGCTGCGATCGTACGCGCGTCGACCCGCATGCCGACCAGCGCGATCTTGCGGTTGTCGACATGCTTGTTCGCCGCCAGGTCATCGAGAAAGGCACGGGTGGCGAAGATGTCGAACACACTGGGCTGTACCGGTACCAGCACCTTGTCGGCCATCTTCATGACATCCTTGAAACGCCAGCCATGCAGGCCGGCCGGCGTGTCGACCACGACATGGGTCGTACCCTTGGGCGGGCGCGCGATCAGGTCGGCATTGATGTCCCAGGTGTGGATGGGCGCGGCGGACGCCGGACGCAGGCCCAGCCACAATCGGGACGATTGCTGCCGGTCGGCATCACCGAGCATCACCGCATGGCCGCGTGACGCAAAATATCCCGCGACGTGGGTGGACAAGGTGGACTTGCCCACGCCCCCCTTCGGATTGGCAACAACAACGACTGGCATCCCATGACTCCCGCGACCACGACTGCACATTATGTTAGCGGCATGGCCGCGGACCTGGGGGGCCCGCCGCACCGGTACGCTCCGACCCGACACCCGACCGCTCCCTGACACTCCATGGACCATACACCCGCCTGGCTGATCAACAGCTTCATCTACCTCAGTGCCGCGGTGATCGCCGTGCCGCTGTCCAAGGCGCTGGGCCTGGGCGCCATCATCGGTTACCTCGCCGCCGGCATGGCCATCGGCCCCTGGGGCCTGGGGCTGGTGCGCAATGTCCAGGACATCCTGCATTTCGCCGAGTTCGGCGTCGTGCTGATGTTGTTCCTGGTGGGCCTGGAGCTCGAACCCAAGCGCCTGTGGAGCATGCGCCGGCCCATCTTCGGCTGGGGCAGCGCGCAGGTGCTGGCCTGCGCACTGCTGCTGACCGGCGCCGCCATCGTGTCCGGCGTGGGCTGGCGGATCGCGCTGGTGGCCTCGCTGGGCCTGGCGCTGTCGAGCACCGCCATCGCCTTGCAGGTGATGGCCGAGCGCAACCTGATGCCCACCAGCAGCGGCCGCGCCGCCTTCTCCATCCTGCTGTTCCAGGACGTGGCGGCGATTCCCATCCTGGCCTTGCTGCCGCTGCTGGCGGTCGAGGTCGCCAGCGCGTCCCATGGCGCCACGGCCAGCCATCCGGCGCTGGAGGCGGCACGGATCGTCGGCGTCATCGCGGCCATCGTGCTGGGCGGACGCCTGCTGCTGCGCCCGCTGTTCCGCTGGATCGCACGCTCGCGCACGCCGGAGATCTTCACCGCCGCATCGCTGCTGCTGGTGGTGGGCATCGCCAGCCTGATGCAGCTGGTCGGCCTGTCGATGGCACTGGGCGCCTTCCTGGCCGGCGTGCTACTGGCCGAGAGCGAATACCGGCGCGAACTGGAAACCGACATCGAGCCGTTCAAGGGACTGCTGCTGGGGCTGTTTTTCATCGCCGTGGGCATGAGCATCGACTTCGGCGTGCTGATCGCCTCGCCGGGCCTGATGGCGGCCATCGTCGTCGGATTCCTGCTGCTCAAGTGCCTGGTCATCTACGCGCTGGCCACGCTGATGGAATTGCCGTTCCAGGACCGGCCGATCTTCACGCTGTTGCTCGCGCAGGGCGGCGAATTCGCATTCGTCGTGTTCCAGGCCGCGGCCGGTGCGCAGGTGTTCGATGCCCAGACCGCGTCGCTGCTGATCGGCGCCGTCGCGGTGTCGATGCTGGTCTCGCCGCTGCTGCTGGTGGCAACCGACAAATGGCTGCTGCCGCGTCTTGCGCAGCGACGACCGACAGTGCAATTGGAGGAAATCGCCGAGCAGCAGCACGCACCGGTGCTGATTGCCGGCTTCGGCCGCTACGGCCAGATCGTCGGGCGCATGATGCTGGCCGAGGGCATCGCCTGTACCGTGCTCGAACACGACGCCGAGATGGTCGAGGCCGCACGCAGCTTTGGCTACGAGGTGTTCTACGGCGACGCCTCCCGGCTCGACCTGCTGCGCACGGCCGGCGCCGCCAACGCATCGGTGCTGGTAGTGGCGGTCGACGACGTCGAGCAATCGCTGAAGATCGTCGACCTGGCGCGCGCCCATTTCGCCAACCTGAAGATCGTCGCCCGCGCACGCGACGTCACGCACTGGAACCAGCTGCGCGATCGCAACGTGATGCTGGTGCAACGCGAGATGTTCGAGTCCAGCCTGCGCAGCGGACGCAGCGTGCTCGAGTTGCTGGGCCACAGCCCCGAGGATGCCGATGTCAGCGCGCGGCGCTTCCGGACCCACAACCTCGAGTTGTTCGAGCAGATGTACCCGCACTACAAGGACCGCGCCAAGATGATCGCGGTTGCCAAGCAGGGGCGCCAGCAACTGGAGGCGCAAATGGCGCAGGAGCGGCTGGAACGGGCGCGGCGCAAGGCCGAGGAACGCGCCGCGCAGGCTGCTGCCGACTGAGGTCCGCGGCGCAACCGCGAGGCAGCGCGATCAAGCGCCCTGTGTCTTCGCCGCGACCTGGGCCGCGGCGACGAACGAACGCATGGCATCGCTGAGCGAGATGCCCGGCCGGGTCGTGATGCCGACCGGACTGCGGGGCGCATCGAGCGCGGGAAACAGCAATTGCAGGCGACCCGCCGCCAGGTCTGGCGCCACCGACTCGAGCTGGGAGAACCAGACGGCATCGGTTGTCAATGCCAGGCGGCGCGGTAGTTCGACCGACATGGATTCGATGCGGCGCGGCAGCCGGTCCAGCCCTCCCGCCTGCAGCAGGTGCTCGACCTCGTCACGCGCAATCGTCCCGGCCGGCGGCATCAGCACGGTATAGGGCAGCAGGTCCGGCATGCCCCGCGCACGCATGCGCAACAAGGGATGCCCCCGACGCACCACCGGCGACACCGCGTCGACGTACAGATGCAGAAAGTGCAGGCCCAGCATGTCCGCCGGCGAAGCCAGTCGCCCCAGCACGCCGTCGATCTCGCCATGGCGCAGCATCTGCAGCGCGGTCGGGTTGCTGCCGCCGACCACCTCGATGCGATCGATGTCGTCGATCCGCGCCAGCTCCAGCAATACGGCCGGCAGGAAATTGAGCGCCACATTGGGCATGACCGCGACCCGGATCGAGCGTGTCCGCCCCCCTTCCCGCTCCTGCGCCTCGGCCACCCCGCGCTGCACGGCCTCCAGGCTTGCGCGGGCGTGGGCCACGAAGACCTCGCCTTGCGGTGTCAGGCTGGTCGCACCGTGACGCAGCTCGAACAGCTCCATGTCCAGCAGGGTGCGTACCTCGCGCAAGGTCTTCGAGACTGCCGGCACCGTCACGTGCAAGGCCGACGCAGCCCGCGTCAGGCTGCCCGCCCGGGCAACCTCGACAACGGTCAGCAGATGACGCAACTTGAGGCGTCGCAGATCCAGACTCACGGAACCACCCTTCATGCGACGCACCCGGGTCCCGGACCCTGCGACGGCCCGGCTCCCGCCGGGGCGCTCGGCCACACGCCGCCGCATCGCAGCAACTCGCGCCCGCAAGCACGCACTGTACCTGCTGCCGCGCGGCGTCCGTGTCACCGCCCCGACCGCAATCAGCCTGTGGGAGGCCGCACGCCACTCACCACAACATCCGGCTCAGGTCGACCGTCACCAACGCCGATTCTTCAGGCATCGGCAACATGCCCGCCGCCCACCGTTCCCATTGGGCCCGAAGATCGGCCAGTTTGTCGGGCTGGGCCGCCGCGAAGTTGGTCCGCTCGCGCCAGTCGTAGTCCAGGTCGAACAGGAATTCGGCCTGCTCGACCTTGAGGTATTTCCAGTTACCCTGGCGCACGGCCTGCTGGCCCCGCTCCTTCATGCGCCAGAACAGCGTGCGCTCCCCGGTCGCGGCGCCATCGGTCAGTTGCGGCAACAGGCTGACGCCGTCCAGCGGGGTGTGGGCGGGCATCGCAAGGCCGGCCGCATCCAGCGCGGTTGCGGTCAGGTCCATCGAGATCGTCACCTGGTCGGACACCCGTGCCGGCGCGACCGCTGCCGGCCAGCGCACGATCTGCGGCACCCGCAGTCCGCCTTCGAGCAGGTCGCGCTTGCGGCCGACGAAGGGCCAGATCTTGGAAAACCGCTCGCCGCCGTTGTCGCTGGTGAACATCACGAGCGCGTTCCCATCGCGCCCACTCTGGCGCAAGGCGTCGAGCACGCGTCCGATGCCCGCGTCCATCACGGTCACCATCTCGGCATAGATACGCGGCGATCCACCGTCGTGGGCCTGCTTCAGGTCGGCCTCCCGCACGCGGGCGGCCGCCTCGACCGACGGCGACGACCAGGGCCAGTGCGGCGCCGTGTAGTGCAGGCTCAGGAACAGCGGCTGCTCGGCCGGCGTGTCGCGGATCGTCTGCGCCGCGCGGTCCGACAGCAGGTCGGTCACATATCCATGGGCGTCGATCTCGGTCTCGCCCTCGTAGAAGTCATGGCCCCCGCCATCGCCCAGGTGGGTGAAGTAGCCGGTGTATCCGCCCATGATGCCGTAGAAACTGTCGTAGCCGCTCTTGAGCGGGCCGAAACGCGGCAAGGCCCCCAGATGCCATTTGCCGACCAGCGCGGTGGCATATCCGGCATCGCGCAACAGCCCTGGCAGGGTAGCGTGTTCCGGTGGCAGCCCCATGTCGGGACGGTGCCGCATCGGATACCGCAGCGGCTCGGTCAGGCCCAGCGTGAAGCGGTACTGGTATCGGCCGGTGATCAGGGCCACCCGGGTATTGGTGCACAGCGGCGCATTGGCATAGGCCTGCGTGAACCGCACCCCTTCGCGGGCGAGCCGGTCCAGGTGCGGCGTCTCGAAGTCGGTCTGGCCGAAACACGACAGGTCGGCGTAACCGAGGTCGTCGGCGACGATCATCACGATATCCGGCCGTTGTCGCGCACCGGCCGCTGCGCTCTCCGCGCTCATGGAGCGACGATCCGCTTGCCGACGATCAGGTCCCGCCAGCGCGCGGCTTCAGTCTTGACCCAGGTGCCCGCGGTCCGGCCCTGGCGCCTGGCCAGCATCGCGGCGCGCCGCGTGATCTTTGTCATCGCCCTTGTCTCCTGCATGGTTGGAAAGGCTGCAGTCTAGGCAGGCGGCGGTGTCCGGACAATTGACTTTTCGTAGGCAGGCCTTAACCACAACGGGACAGGCTCGTCAGGCCAACGCGTCCCACAACAACTTGACCCCGGTCAGGAACATGCCCAGGTACAGCAGCCGGTAGAACAGCCGCGGGTCGATGCGCCGGGCCAGCCGCACGCCGATCCAGACGCCGATCGGGGCGATGGGCAGCAGCACCAGCGAGGTCGCCATGTTGCGCAGGTCGAGCAGGCCCAGCCAGGCATACGGAATCCACTTGGACAGGTTGATGACGAAGAAGAAAAACGCCATCGTGGCCGTGAACTGCACCGGCGACAGGCGCAGCGGGATCACGTAGGCGCTGATCGGCGGTCCGCCGGCATGGGCGACGAAGCTGGTGAAGCCCGACGTGGTGGTGAGTACCGCGCCCAGCCAGCGCGGCGGCGCGGGGCTGTGCGCCGTGGGCGGGAACAGCAGGCGCTGCGCCAGGAACAGCAAGGTGAAGGCCCCCACGATGCCGGCCACGACATGGGCGTCGAGCAGGCGGAACAACAAGGCGCCGATCACCGTCCCAAGCAGGCCGAAGGGCAGCAGGAAACGCAGCAGGCGCAGGTCGAAATCCTTGCGGAAGGCCGCCATGCCCAGCAGGTCCATCAACAGCAGCACCGGCATCAGGATGGCGGCGGCCTGGGGTACCGTGACCGCCAGCGCCATGATCGGCACCGCCAGCGAACCGAAGCCGGCACCGAATCCGCTCTTGCTGATGCCCAGCAGCAGCACCGCCGGCACCGTGGCCAGGTAGAACTGCGGGTCGGTGATGATGGGCAGGCTCACGGCGCGACAATCCCCGCATGCAGGATGTACAGACTTGGGGCGAGACGGTGCGGTTGCTGGTCGAACTCGGCGCCACCGCGGCGTTCGCGTTGTCCGGCGTGCTGGAGGCCGCGCGCAAGCGGCTCGACGCCGTGGGCGTGTGTGTGGTCGGCTTCCTGGCCGCGTTCGGCGGCGGCACCTTGCGCGACCTGCTGCTCGACCAGCGGCCGTTTTTCTGGGTGCGTCATGTCGAGGTCTTGTGGGGTGTACTGGGCTTGTGCGTGCTGGCCATGGTATTCCTGCGCCAGCGACATTTCCGCTTGACCGAGCGGGCCATCCAATGGCCGGATGCGCTGGGCCTGGGCCTGTTTGCGGCCACCGGCGTGCACCAGGCGCTGCTGCTGCAGATGCCGGCCGTGGTGGCGGTGTTGATGGGCATCATCACCGGCGTGTTCGGCGGCGTGTTGCGCGACATGGTGTGCAACGAGATTCCCAGTGCGTTCAAGGACCATCGGCCGTATGCCGTGTGCGCCTTCATCGGCGGCTGGGTCTACGTCGGCCTGTGGCAACTGGCCACGCCCGGCTGGCTGGCGCTGGTCGCCTGCGTCGGCGTGACGGCCGGCCTGCGGGCGATTGCCGTCTGGCGCGACCTGGAATTGCCCGCCTGGCGCGTCTGAGTCCGCCAGCCGTGGTGGCCAGTCAGCATGCAGGCCACGGAGCCTGACCATCGTCAGGACGGGCCCACGCCATCACCCAGGCGCAGCTGCATCTGCAGCTTGTCGTGGTAACGCCCGTCGACACGGATCGCGCGCGGCAACAACCCGACCCGCGCAAAACCGCAACGCTCGTACAACACGCATGCGCGATCGTTGCCCGCGGTGACGGTCAGGTCGATCTGCTCGAGCGACGGCAACCGCCGCGCATGCTGCACCAGCGCCTCGACCAATGCCCGGCCCACGCCGAGACCGGCATGTTCGGGCGCCACCACCATGCCGACCAGCGTCGCATTGTGGAACTCCTTCGGCCGATAACGGCCTTGCAGCCCGACGACACCACACAACACGCCGGCGCGAAACGCGCCCAGGAAGAAGTCGTGGGGCCGCGCCGCATCCGGCGTCAGCCTGCGTTGCGACCATTCCAGAGGCTTGCCGGCCTCCTGCTCGGCGCTCGAGGTGAAGGCCTCGGGGTATTCGCGCAGGCCGCGCAAGCGCAACAGGTGGTACGCCGGCGCATCGTCGGCGCCCAGCAGGCGGACTTCAAGCGGGTTCGATGGCATCGGGAACAGGATGGGCGCGCAGGGACACGGTTGCGGACCGGGCGGGCAAGACGCCAACCCGATGGAGGCCAGACTGTAACGGGTGCCGGCCGGTCCGTGGTGCTGGCTGTCGCGCGGCGGGCACAATACCGGCCATGTTGATGCAACCGTCCCAAGCCGATGTGCGCCGATTCTTCTGCGGCGTCTACGCCAAGGCCCGCGGCGGCCAGCCGCTCGATGCGATCGAGACGCTGGCCAGCGGCTGGATCGCCGAGCACCCCGAATACCATGCCGAGCTGGCGGACCTGGATGCGGCACTGCGCTCCATGCAGGAGGTCAGCGACAGCCGCACCAATCCGTTCCTGCACCTGTCCATGCACCTGTCGATCAGCGAGCAGTGCTCGATCGACCAGCCGCGCGGCATTCGCCAGGCGGTCGAGCTGCTGACACACCGGCGCAATTCACTGCATGAGGCGCATCATGCCGCCATGGACTGCCTGGGAAAGATGATCTGGGAAAGCCAGCGCGCCGGACGCCCGCCGGACGGCGAGGCCTATATCGGCTGCGTGCAGCGGCACGCCACACACGACTGAGCGGGCGCGCCGCCTGGCGGCGCCCGGCAGGGGGACAATGGCTACTTGAACTTCGCCTGCGGCACGGTCTGCAGTTCGCCCGGCAGCGAATGCACGTATTTCGCCAGCTCCTTGAGCTCCGCATTGGTGAACTGCTTGGCGATTCCGGCCATCACGCCGTTGGAGCGGCCCCAGGTGGCACGGCCTTCGGTCTTGTAGGACTTGAGCGCGACGAACAGGTAGTCGGCGTGTTGCCCGGCGATCTTGGGGTAGGACGGATCGATCGGCTTGTTCAGGTTCTCGCCGTGGCAGGATGCGCATGCACCCTTGGTGAGCAGTTCGGCGACCTTGCCGGTGGCCGGCGCGGCCGCGGCCGCGGGCGGCGCGCCATCATGGTGGCCGCTGGCTTCGTAATAGGCGGAAATATCGGCGATATCCTGCTCCGTCAAGCCCTCGGCAATACCCCGCATCGACGGGTGCTTGCGCTCGCCCTTCTGGTAGGCGAGCAGTGCCGCTGCGATGTACTTGGCGCCCTGGCCCGAGATCATCGGGACCTTGTAGACTTCCGGAAAGCTGGCCTGGTAGCCCTTGATGCCGTGACAGCCGATACACATCGCGATCTTGCCTTCGCCTTTGGCGGCGTCGCCCTTGACCTCCTGCGCGTTGGCGGATGACATCGTCACGGACGCGACAACGAGCAATATCAGAGACGACAACAGCTTATTCATTTTGCGAAGACAATCAAAGAAGGGCCGGTAAATCCAAACCCGGCCGATTATATCGACCCGCCATTCCCACCGACCGGCGCCTGTGCCGTCGCAGCAATCCCACCATGAAATTCCACGGAACCAAAAACTACGTCGCCACCCAGGACCTGATGCTGTCGGTCAATGCCGCCATCACGCTCAAGCGCCCCTTGCTGGTCAAGGGCGAACCCGGTACCGGCAAGACCATGCTGGCCGAGGAAGTCGCCTCGGCCCTGAACCTGCCGCTGCTGCAGTGGCACGTCAAGTCCACCACCAAGGCGCAGCAGGGCCTGTACGAATACGATGCGGTCAGTCGCCTGCGCGACTCGCAACTGGGCGACGAAAAGGTCAAGGACATCCACAACTACATCGTGCGCGGCGTGTTGTGGCAGGCCTTCACCGCCGACGAGCCGGTGGCGCTGCTGATCGACGAGATCGACAAGGCCGACATCGAGTTTCCCAACGACCTGTTGCGCGAGCTCGATCGCATGGAGTTCTACTGCTACGAGACCCGCGAGCTGGTGCGGGCCAAGCACCGGCCGCTGGTGTTCATCACCTCGAACAACGAGAAGGAACTGCCCGACGCCTTCCTGCGCCGCTGCTTCTTCCACTACATCAAGTTCCCGGATGCCGAGACCATGCAGAGCATCGTCGACGTGCATTTCCCCGGCCTCAAGAAGGAGCTGCTCAATGCGGCGATGAAGACCTTCTACGACGTGCGCAACCTGCCCGGCCTGAAGAAGAAACCCTCGACCAGCGAACTGCTCGACTGGCTCAAGCTGCTGCTGGCCGAGGAGATTCCCGCCGAGGCGCTGCACAACAAGGACGAGAAGGTCGCGGTACCGCCCCTGGTCGGTGCGCTGCTCAAGAACGAGCAGGACGTGACCTTGTTCGAGAAACTGGTGTTCATGCAGCGGCACAACCGCTGAAGCGACACGCGGCGGCAGGAGCATTCTCCAATGGCATTCGTCAATCCGGTCACCTTGAGCGAGCGCGGCATCGAACTGGTGCCCATGGGCCTGGAACATGAAGAGGGGCTGCGCACCGCAGCCATGGACGGCGAACTCTGGCGCCTGCGCATCACCTCCGTTCCGGAGCCCGACCAGGTTCGACGCTACATCGAGGACGCGCTGGAAATGCGTGAGGCCGGCAACCGTTTTGCGTTCGTCGTGCGGGACCAGGCCACCGGCACCGTGCTCGGCTCCAGCAGCTACCACGACATCCTGGCGAACGTGAAACGCGTCGAGATCGGCTACACCTGGTACGCCAGGTCGAGCCAGCGCACCCATGTCAACACCACCTGCAAGCTGCTGCTGATGGGCCATGCCTTCGACACGCTGGGTTGCCACGTGGTGGGCTGGCGCACAGACAACTTCAATTTCGCGTCGCAACGCGCGATCGAGCGCCTGGGCGCCAAGCTCGACGGCGTGATCCGCGGCCATGCGCCGCGCCGCGACGGAACCATTCGCGACACCGTGATCTACAGCATGCGCGCCGGCGAATGGCCGGAGGCGAAGGCGCAACTGCTGTACCTGCGCGACAAGCCGCGGAACTGAAAAGCCATGCTGATCGATTTCTTCTACACCCTGCGCTCGGCCAAGCTGCCGGTCTCCGTCAAGGAATACCTGGTCCTGCTCGAAGCGCTCAAGGAAGGCGTGGTCGGGCCCAACACGACCCAGGACGGTGAGGCCGACGCGCCTTCGGGCTACAGGATCGACGACTTCTACTACCTGAGCCGGACCACGCTGGTGAAGGACGAGAAGCACTACGACAAGTTCGACCGGGCCTTCTCCGCCTATTTCAAGGGCGTCGAGATGCTGGCCGACTTCACCCGGGACATTCCCCTCGAGTGGCTGCGCAAGAACCTGGAGCTCAACCTGAGCCCGGAGGAAAAGGCGAAGATCGAGAAGATGGGCTGGGACGAGCTCATGGAGACGCTGAAGAAGCGTTTCGAGGAACAGAAGGAGCGCCACGAAGGCGGCAGCCGCATGATAGGCACCGGCGGCACCTCGCCGTTCGGCGCCAACGGATTCAACCCGCAGGGCATCCGCATCGGCCAGGAGAAGAGCCGCAACCGCAGTGCGGTCAAGGTCTGGGACCAGCGCGCCTACAAGGACTACGACGACACCCAGGAGCTGGGCACGCGCAACATCAAGGTCGCGCTGCGCCGGCTGCGCAAGTTCGCGCGCGAAGGCCACGAAGAAGAGCTCGACCTGGACGACACCATCCGCTCGACCGCGGCCAATGCCGGCTGGCTCGACATCAAGATGGTGCCCGAGCGCCACAACAACGTGAAGGTGCTGCTGCTGATGGACGTCGGGGGCACGATGGACGAACACATCGCGCGGGTCGAGGAGATGTTCTCGGCCACCAAGTCCGAGTTCAAGCACATGGAGTTCTACTACTTCCACAACTGCGTCTACGACTTCATGTGGAAGAACAACCGGCGCCGCTTCTCCGAGAAGTTCGCCACCTGGGACATCATCCGCAAGTACAACAAGGACTACAAGCTGATCTTCATCGGCGACGCGACGATGAGCCCGTACGAGATCCTGCAGCCCGGCGGCAGCGTCGAGTACAACAACGAGGAAGCCGGCGCCGAATGGCTGCAGCGCCTGACCAACGCGTTCCCGAAATTCGTGTGGATCAATCCCGAACCCCAGGGCGTGTGGCAATACCGGCAAAGCATCAGCGTGGTCCAGCAGCTGATGAACCAGCGCATGTACCCCCTCACCATCAAGGGTCTGGAAGAGGCCATGCGACTGCTGTCAAAATAGTCCCATGACCAATCGATGGGTAGGCGGGCGCGTGCTCACCGCACTACTTGTCGCGTGCACACTCGCCGCCGGTTGCGCGACCCCGGCACAGCCGCCGAGCCGTTCGACCCCCGCCTCTGCCGACGCCACGGGCGCCACCGCCGAAACGCCAGCGGTGCAGGCCTTCGTGGTCGACGTGCGGGCCCCGGACGAGATCCGGGATTACCTGGAACGCCACCTCGACCTGATGCGTTACCGCACGCTGGCCGACCTGGACGACACCGAGCTCGAACGCCTGTCCATTGCCGCCGACCGCAATGTGCGCGACCTGCTCGGGACGCTGGGGTATTTCTCGCCGGAGGTCAATATCGAACGCGACCGGGCCGTCGCCGGCACGCAGACCACCCGCATCGTGCGCATCGCCGTCACGCCCGGCCCGGCGACGGTGGTGGAATCGGTCGCGGTCTCGTTCGACGGTGCTATTGCCGACGATCCCGCGGCCGCGGTCCAGCGTTTGTCCATCCGCGACGGCTGGACGCTGCCGGCCGGAAAGCCGTTCACCCAGCAAGCCTGGGATGACGCCAAGACGCAAAGCCTTCGCCTGCTGGCCGCCCGGCGCTACCCGCTCGGCCGCATCGCTGCCAGCCGCGCCGAGATCGACCCGGAACAACACGTGGCCCGGCTCAGCGTCACGCTGGCCTCCGGGCCGGCGTTTCGCCTGGGCACGATGCGGGTCGAAGGCCTGCAGCGCTACGAGCCGGAACTGGTCGAACGGATCGCCCGGCTCAAGCCCGGCACCGTCTACGACCAATCGGCGTTGATCGAGGCGCAGCAACGCCTGCAGGACAGTGGCCATTTCAATTCGGTGGTGCTGGAGATCGATCCGCAGGGGGATCCGCAGGCCGTACCGATCATCGCCACGGTCAGCGAGGCCAGGCGCAACAGTATCGAACTCGGCGTGGGCGTGAGTACCGACAGCGGCGCGCGCCTGTCGGCCGAACACACGAACCACCAGATGCCGGTGCTCGGCTGGCGTGCCGTGTCCAAGCTGCTGCTCGACAACGACACCAAGTCCGTGCAGAGCGAATGGACCGCGCCGCGCGACGCGTCCTTGTGGCAGTGGCAGCTGTTCGGCCAGCTCAAGAACGAAGACGCGGCCAGCGTGCGCGTGCGCAGCCAGCAACTGCGCGCAGGCCGGCTGCAACGGGGCGAGGCCATCGACCGCAACTACTATGTCCAATACGACCGCGCCACCACCAACGGCACCGGCTACCATGAGACGGCGCAAACCATCAGCGCCAACTACGCCTGGACACAGCGCGCGTTCAACCGGCTCCCCTACCCCTCCAGCGGTTACGGCCTGGGTGTCGAACTCGGCGGCGGCTACACGCTGGGCAGCCAGCGTGAGCCGTTCACGCGCGCCCGCATGAACTGGCTGGGTATCTGGTCGCTCGCCTCGGACACCGACCGGCAGGCCCACGCCGGCCGCATCGCCGTGCGCGCGCAAGCCGGTGCGGTGTTGGCAAAAGACGGCGTCAGCTTGCCCAGCACCTTGCTGTTCCTCACCGGCGGCGACGCGACCGTGCGCGGGTATTCGTACCACAGCATCGGCGCATCCGAGGCCAACGGCATCACGACCCCGGGCCGTTACCTGGCCGGCGCAAGCGTCGAATGGCAGCGCCCGATCCTGATCGACGGCCAGCCCAGCGAATGGGAAAGCACGGTCTTCATCGATGCCGGTGCGGTCGCCGACAAGGCCTCGGCACTCAAGGCCAAGGTCGGCATCGGCGCCGGCGTGCGATACCGCAGCCCGGTGGGACCACTGCAGCTCGACCTGGCCTACGGCCTGGATACCCGCAATCTGCGCCTGCACCTGAGTGTCGGCTTCACCTTTTGATGCAACTGCTGCGCCGATTCGCCTTCGTCCTGGTGTGGCTGCTCGAGCTGCTGCTGGTGGCCAGTGGCGCGCTGCTGCTGGCAGCCTGGTTCTGGAGCGGTACCGAAGGCTCGCTGGCAACCGCGCTCCGGCAGGCACAACCATACCTGCCAGCTGGCCAGTCGCTGCAGATGCAGGAGGTCAGCGGATCGATCCGTGGCGGCGGGCGGATCGGCACGCTGCGCTGGCAATCCGACGGCCTGGACGTGCAGCTGCGCGAGCTGCGGTTCGCATGGCAACCCATGGACCTGCTGCAGCGCCGCCTGCGTTTCACGACGCTGTCGATCGCCGACGTGCAGGTGGACGACCAGCGGCCCGCATCGGCGCCGCAACCCCCGCCCGAGGTGGTGTTGCCACTGCAGCTGGAACTGCCGTTCTCGGTCGCGCGGCTGCGGCTGCTGGGAGCCACGCCGGTCGAGGTGACCGACCTGGACGGCACCTACCGGTATGCCGACGATCGCCACCAGCTGCAACTCGACTCGCTGGCCGTGGCGCAGGGTCGTTATGCGGGCCGGCTCAGCCTCCAGCCGCGCGCGCCGATGACACTGGACCTGCTGCTGCAGGGAACGGTGTCCGCACCGATCGCCGACGACCGGTCC
Organism: Comamonadaceae bacterium G21597-S1; assembly: GCA_027214345.1. Lineage (GTDB taxonomy): Bacteria > Pseudomonadota > Gammaproteobacteria > Burkholderiales > Burkholderiaceae_C > CAISIP01. The sequence goes on along the minus strand of JAPWHR010000012.1, from coordinate 79,291 downwards.
GTGGCCCTGGAGGCCTCGGCCACGCTGCGCGGAACTCTCGCCGGCACCGATGCCCGGCTGGACCTGCTGGCCCAGCTCCAGCCCGGTCCGGGCAACACCGGGGCGCTGGCCCGGGCCAGCGCGATGCGGGCGACGGTTTCGGCCCACATCGCCCCCTGGGCCACGCAACCGGTGGTGCGGGCACAGTCCTCGTTCAACCATCTGGACCTGGCAGCCTTGTGGCCGGCGGCGCCACGCACGCTGCTGACCGGCAATGCCTGGGTGCGGCCGGTGGGCCAGGGCTGGCTGGTCGATTTCAATCTCTTCAACCGGGCCGCCGGCCCGTGGGACAAGGGGCAATTGCCGCTCGACAGCGCCAAGGGCCTGGTGGAATGGACCGCCAACCAGTGGAGCGTGCAGTCGCTCAATGCCGAGACGGCGGGCGGGCGCATCCGCTTGCAGGGCAAGCTGGCCGATCCGGCACAGCTGAGCGCCAACGACGGATGGCAGGGCCTGCTGCAGCTGCAAGGCATCAACCCGGCCTTGCTGCACAGCCGGCTCGAAGCGGTGCCACTCGACGGCACGCTCAAGGCGCGCGCCCAGGACAAGGCCGTGGTGTTCGACCTGGCACTGCAACCGGCGGCCGGACAACCGCGCGCGTCCGCTTTGCGCGGCGTACGGCTGCGCGACGCCACCGCCAGCGGACGCTGGGCCGACGGCTGGGTGCGGCTGGACCAGCTGCAGGTGCGCACCGCGCAGGCCAGCATCGATGGCAAGGTCGACGTGCAGATCGCCAGCCGGATGGCACGCGGCCAGCTGCAACTGGTCGCGCCGGGACTGCAGGCCCGCCTGTCCGGGCAGTTCGGTGCCAGCGCGGGCGACGGCGAACTCACGGCCCGGCTGGCCGATGCCGCCGCGACCCGGCGCTGGCTCGCCCGGCTGCCGCTGGTGCCGGCCATCGTCGACGACATCGACCTGCAGGGCAGCGCCGACATCGCGCTGCGCTGGAACGGCGGCTGGGACGCACTGCAAAACCCGGGCCGCGGCCCCGCTCCCCGAATCGACGCCAGCGTCGACGTGCCGCGCATGACCGTGCGCCTGCCGGGCCAGGCGAGCGACCAGGCCGTGCGACTGACCGAAGCCGTGCTGCGCGTGTCGGGCAGGTTCGACGCGCTGGAACTGTCGGCCCGCGCCAGCGCGGCACGCGCACACCAGCGCCTGCGGCTGGAATCGGCCGCAGGCGGCGGCCGCGACGCGCGCGGCAACTGGCAGGCCACGATCCGCAGCCTGCAACTGCAGGTGCAGGACACGCAACTGCCGGGCCCCTGGAACCTGGCGCTGGCCCAGCCCGTGCGCGCCGACTTCGCCCCCGCCACCCGTCAGCTGCAGCTCGGCGCGGTGCAGGCGCGCCTTACCGGACCCGAACCCGGCGCCACGACGCTGAGCCTCGAGCCGCTGCGCTGGCAGGGTGGCGCCGACGGCAGCCTGAACAGCAAGGGCGCCCTGCGCGGCCTGCCGATGGGCTGGCTGACCTTGCTGGCCCAGGCCGACCTGGGCGCGGCGGGCCTGAGCGGCAACCTGGTGTTCGACGGCGAGTGGGACGTCACCGTGTCCGATCGCATCCGTGCCCGGGCCAGCCTGGCCCGGCGCAGCGGCGACATCCGCATCCAGGCCGACGGCGCCGTCGCCGGTGCTGCGCCTGCGGGGGCGGCCAGCACCGTGAACGCAGGCATTCGCACGCTGCAACTGCAGGTGGACGCCGACGGCGACCGCGTGCAGGCGCAGTTCCGCTGGGACAGCGAACGCGCCGGCAATGCCCAGGCCACCTTCTCCACGCAGCTCGCGCGCGATGCCCAGGGCCAGTGGCAGTGGAGCACCGACAGTCCCGTGCAGGCCTCGCTGCGGGCCCGCATGCCGCAGGTCGGCGTCTGGTCGCTGCTGGCGCCACCGGGCTGGCGCGTGCGCGGCACCGTGGACGCCCATCTCGATCTCGGCGGCAGCCTGCGGGCGCCGCAATGGAGCGGCACGCTGCAGGCCAGCGAGATGGCGGTGCGATCGGTGGTCGACGGCATCGAATTCGGCAATGGCCAGCTGCGCGCAAGCCTGCAGGGCCAGCGCCTGAACATCGACAGCTTCAGCCTGCAGGGCGCCGGCGGTGCCAGCGGCGGCGAACTGACCGCCACCGGCTTTGCCACCTGGGCCGCGGCACCGGCGGGATCGGACCAAACGTCGCCGCTGCAGTCCATCGTGCTGCAGATCGACGCCCAGGCCAAGGCCTTGCGGGTGTCCGCGCGCGCCGACCGACGCCTGGCGGTGTCGGGTACGCTGCAAGCCGTGCTCGACAAGGCGCGCCTGCGGGTGCGCGGCGCGCTGGTGGTCGACCAGGCCTTGTTCATCCTGCCCGACGAGACCGCCCCCAGCCTGGGCGACGACGTGGTGGTGCTGCGCAAGACCACACCGGCAAACGACGCCACGGCCAAGGCCGCAAAGGCGCGTCGCCGGCCGGCCGCCGATGGCACCAACGGCGCACCGAAGGAAAACACCCTGGAATCCGATCTGCAGGTGACCCTGGACCTGGGCAACGACTTCCGGGTCCGCGGCCGCGGCATCGATACCAAGGTGGCCGGTGAATTGACACTGCGCAGCACGCTGGCCAGCGGCGAGGCGCCGACGGTCACGGGCATGCTGCGGACGGTGGGCGGCCAATACAAGGCCTACGGCCAACAACTCGAGATCGAACGCGGCCAGATGCGTTTTTCCGGCGCCTACGACAACCCCTCGCTGGACATCCTGGCCATCCGCCCCAAGCTGACCCAGCGTGTCGGCGTGCAGATCTCCGGCACGGCACTGCTGCCGCGGGTACGGCTATATGCCGAACCCGACCTGCCGGAGGCCGAGAAACTCGCCTGGCTGGTGCTGGGACGCTCCGCCGCCAACGGCGGCGCGGAAGCCGCGGTGCTGCAACAGGCGGCGCTGGCGCTGATCGGCGGTCAAGACAGCTCCGGGGGTATCGCAGGGCGGCTGGGCCTGGACGAGTTGTCGTTCTCCGGCGCGTCCGAGGTCGGCAGCAGCGGTGCCGGCGCGGCCACGGTCACGCTGGGCAAACGCATCTCGCAGAACTTCTATGTCGCCTATGAACGCAGCCTGGCCGGCACGCTGGGCACGTTCTCGATCTTCTACGACCTGTCGGAACGCTTCACGCTGCGTGCGCGCACCGGCGAAAAGAGTGCGCTGGAGCTGATCTACAAATACAGCTACGACTGAGGCCGATTCCTGAGGGGCCTGCCCCCCAAGACTTCGGACCAACCCGGTCGCCGCGAAGGCAAGCGCTGCATCGGGCCTGATAGACTTCCAAGCCTTTGCTCGCCATAGTTCAATGGATAGAACGGCCCCCTCCTAAGGGGCAGATGTAGGTTCGATTCCTGCTGGCGGGACCATCTTTGAAGCCGGAACGCTCCAAGGCATTCCGGATTTTTTCATTGGGGGGTGCGTACGACTTCTTGGACTATCTGAAGGGATAGTTCATGTATTCATACGAGGATCGAGTCCGCGCAGTGCGGCTGTACATCAAGTTGGGCAGACGGATTGGGCAGACCATTCAGTGGCTACCCGACAAAGAACGCACTCAAGAGCTGGCATCGTGAGTATGAGCAGCACCCTGACTTGCCTGTGGGCTACATGCGACCGGCGAAGTACCCACAGGCGCAGAAGGAACTGGCCGTCAAACACGACCTGGAGCACGGCCGCTGCCTCATAGCGACGATCAAGGCGTTGGGCCACCCGTCGAGGGTATCGCTTCCTGTATGGGTCCAAGAACTGCATCCGGAGACTCGCAAGCGCGTTGTTGGCCGATCGAAGGCGTTGACGCCGGCAATGAAGCAGTGCGCGGTCGTCGAGTTGTGCATGCGACAGGGAAGCGCGCAGCCGAGGCCACCGAAGACTTCGGCGGCGCAGGCAAACGCCTGTCCCGGTCCCGGCGGCTCAGACCGGAATGTCGCCCCGGATCGTGACCCGGTGGCCCATGCGCGTTTGCGGCCAGTAGTCCCACATCGCGCAGTGCTGCACGCAGCGGTTGTCCCAGAAGGCGATCGAATGCGTGCGCCAGCGGAATCGGACCTGCCACAGCGGATTCTCCATGTGCTCGAACAGATAGGCCAGGAGGCCAGCGCTTTCATCGCGCGGTACATCCAACAGATGGGTCGTGAAGCCACGGTTGACATACAGCGCCTTGCGCCCGGTGACCGGATGGGTGCGGACCACCGGATGCTCGGCGCGCGGATACGCGGGCTTGTCGGCCACGCCCATATTGGCATACATGCCGCGGTAGACATGTTCTCCGTCGTGCACCGCGCGCATTCCGTCCAGGTAGGTCTTGAGACGCTCGCTGAGCGCATCGTAGGCGGCCACCATGCTGGCGAACAGCGTGTCGCCGCCGTTCGGCGGGCACTGCGTCAGATGCAGGATGCTGCCCATCGGCGGCTGGGGATCGCACGACACGTCGCTGTGCCAGCCTTCTCCGTTGGCCCGCGGTGAATCCTGGTCGGCGCGGATGACCATCAGCTCGGGCAGCCCGGGCACATGCGGCGCTGCCGGGTGCACGTGCAACGCACCCCAGAGTCGGCCGAACGCCAGGTGCTGCTGCGGCGTGATGTCCTGATCGCGCAGGAAGATGACACTGTACTCGGCCAGCGCGCGCCGCAGTTCGTCCACGACGGGCGGATCCAGCGCAGCGCGCAGATCAACGCCGGTGATCTCGGCGCCGATCGCCGGCGTCAGCCGCTCGACCGCGATGTGAACATAGGGCGCGCCGGACTCCCGTGCCTGCCGCAGGCGCGGGCCATTGTTGCCTCGCAGATGGTTGCCCATGGTCGATTCTCCTCGTCGATGGTCGAAGCTGCTAGGTGGCTCCGGTCCGATCCCGCCCACACGCAGGCATGACTTTTCACCGTTCGCGTGACGCGTTGAACCTGCATCGAGTCGAAGGCTCGAGTCCCTCGATCGACTCGCAAATGCCACAGGCACGCGTCGTGTCTCGCCATTCACCGCTCCCTTGCAGGCACGGTGTCGTGCACCGGCCCGCCAGCAAACAGGTGAGGGTCCACCGTGTCGACGATGGCCTCGGTATTCAGCGGGCCGTACAGGTGCGGAAACAACTGGTCTGGCGCGATGCTGGTTGCGGCGGCGAGGTCTCTGGCGAGCAGGGTTGCGGGAGGCTCGTAACGCAGCGGCGCGGTCAGCAGTTCGGCATCCACGACCAGCAGCACCAGGTCCGGCTGGCCGGCGTAGAAGACTTCGAGCACGGCGCGCACCTGGTGTGCCTGCGAGAAATGGATGAATCCTTCACTGTCCAGGCTGGGTGCCCGGTAGTGGCCACTTTGTCGTGCCGCAGTGAGTGCGGTGCGCGTGCCTATATGAAAGATCGTGCTGGTCAGGGCGTCTGTATTGGACATGGGCCGGTGTTGGAGCAACCACGTCAACGCGTCACAAATCGGCTGCTGTCGCACCGGCCTTCGGCGCGATCGGGCCACCACTCGTAGCGGAGCACTGGCGCCGGGTTCTCGTTGCCGGGCCGCCGTGCGCCGATCGGTTCGGCGTACATGTTCAACATGCGGTGCCGCTTCGGCCAGCCACCGGGCGGGCCCTGGCCCGGGTACGGGTCCTGCGCCAGCTTCGCGAGGATCGCGCAGCCTTCGGCCGCGCTGGCCGGCAAGGTACGGTGAGCGGAGGGGTACAGCTCCAGCGTCTCCAACTGGGCCGCCTGATCCCAGGTACTCGTCGCCGGACGCCATGTGACGAAGTAAGACTTCATGCTCGCCTGCGCGATGATTGCAGCGGCGACCGGAACGGCGAAGGCAAGCAGTCCGATGCGTGCTCGCGGCATGGCGCCGGCCGGGACGCGCCACGCCGCGGCGAATACGAGCAACCAGGCGCCGTCGACCAGAAGGTAGAGCGCCCATGGCGATTGGCGGAAAGACTGGAACTGCACGTCCCAGGTCATGATGGCGCCGGCTGCCAGCGCGCCAAGCGCCAGCGGCAGCACACCGGCGCGCCCGCGCACCGACAAGGCGAACGCTCCTACGATCAGCCCCGGAACGTGGAGCAAGCCCCAGCCGAGCCAGAATGGCATCGCATAGCTGGCAAATACGCTGCCGCCGCCCCACAACGACGGAAACCGCGCCCATTCGGCGATCGCGCCGGCGCTCAGGCAGGTGAGCAGTATCCACAACACGACCATGAGCGCCGTGAATGCTCTGGGCGGCGCGGGAAGCATGGACGGGGGCGTTGGCGCATTCATGGGTGCTGATGGTAGCGCGCCGGGAACGCCCATGTGCGCACGAATCGGGGGCTGTGGCTGCCGCGCCCGTCATCGACGAGGCACAACCACGCAACGTCATTTGACCCTCACGTTCATGCGCACCCCTGTGGCCAAACCCGGCGGGAAAATTGGTGTTTCACACGCCATAGGACGCCCCTGGGAGGGGTCTGGCCTCAAAAGCTCCCGGCGCCCGGCCGAGCCAGCGGAGGGCCGACGTAGGCAAGTCTGGACAGATCTGGCGCGCAAGCTGGGCGTTTGCAGGCCCAGGCCTGTCGAGTTGGCAAGTCTTTGAACGTTCGCGGCTCGCAGGATGGGTCCGGTCTCACGGTTTACCCTGATGCGGACCATGGCTTGTCGAGACGGCGCGCAGCGCCACCGGCGGCTGCAGGGTAGCCGCAGCCCATGGCGATAGGTGTGCGACAGCGCAAGCGACTCAGGCTGCTTCAGTATTGGACTTGACCCGCTGCACCACACGGCCAGCCTGGTCGCTGGCACCGGTTACCTCGATCCGTTTCACAGCCGCCATGATTTCACCGGGCTTGACCGATGCCAACGGACGATTGCCCCATTGCTTGAAGGCATGGGTTTCGAGCGACCATCACGAGCACTTTCATGATGGTTCTGTCAGTAGTTCGCCAACCGTCGGCTGCGCGCAATAGGGGTAGCGATCTGATGGCTTCAACGATTCACCAAGCCGACCTGGCCGGCCAGCACCTGCCAGCGGACACCCGCCTTGTTGTGCCAGACCCGCATGTACCTGTACACGCCTTGATGGACCTGTCCGTCCACGCTTACCGAAAGCTCGGTAGTCAGCGAGGCGACTGCGATATCCGCTGAGGGTCTGCGCATATGCAGTTCAAGAGGTTCATGGCGCAGGAACTTCACCAGGCCGCTGCGGTGCGACTCGATGTCCATGTTCTTGGTGGCAAGGTTCCCGTCTGGTCCGACAAAGAGCAGGTCATCGGCGATGAGTTGGGATAGCGTTTCGAAATCTCCCGTGAGTTGTGCAGCCCGAAGGCGGGCCTCTATCTGCAGGATCTCCCGATCACACTCCCCCACCAATACCCGTTCAAACATCTGTTCGTCTGTATCGCTGCCAGAGTCTTGCGCATGTTCATTCATTTGTGAGCCTCCTGAGCCACTCTTGCGCCAACCTCACCCAGTAGGTCGCCCCCAGGGGAATCAACTCGTCGTTGACGCCACAACCGGGGTTGTGGGGGGTGCAGGGGCCAACACCATGCCCTGTTGCAAGGTGTCAGCCCACGTCGTTTCCCATGAGGCAATCGGCACCGGGCTTGGCCTGGAAGTTGATGAACGTCGACTGCCGCACTCCCGGAAGCTTGGCCGCTGCGTTGCCGCCGATCGACGCACCCAGCCGGACAGCCTCCGACTTGAATTCACCCGTGTACTGGCGGTTCGCACCTCGTTCCGTTTTTCCCATTTTCTTTTCCGTTCATCAGAATCTATCAACAAATCTGATGTCCGTGAATTCAGGGCAAGGTCGGGCCAGCCCCGTTGTTGCCAGCAGCCATGCGTTCCGGTTCACTCGTCCCTATACCGGCCAGGAACGCATCGAGACAGCGGGCACCGTGATCGGCGCCCACGGATACTCGCCGAAGGCCGGCCTCAACAAAAAATGGCTCCGCGCGCGCGGAGCCATTGTGTGAGAAGCGGCAGCCGGATCAGCAGGATCAGGCGGACTTGCGGCGCCGCGCTACGGCCAGGCCTGCGAGTGCCAGCCCGAGCAACGCCAGGGAACCCGGCTCCGGCACCGTCGCGCGTTCGAGCTCGAAATTGGACATCGTGGTCACGCCATCGATGGTCCAGCTGATGTTGTCGACCGCCCCGACGAAGGGGCCCCAGCCACTGCCGACACCGGCACTGAAACCGAGGATGACGGCATTGGGCGAGTGGGCCTGCCATTCGGCGAGCGTCGCATCGAATGCGTACGGCGTCGCGTTGATATTGGCCTCGCTGCCGATGCCCAGGCCGAAGTTCCACAGGAACGTGGTTCCGGTCACCACGTCGGTGACCCAGCTGTCGGTGGGCACGGCGCCGCCGCCGTTGTAGGCCCGCTCGAACACCAGCCCGCCGCGGTCACCGGTTGTCGACAGATCGCCGTCGCGGTCGAGCAGGATGCGCAAGGAAGGATGCTGGCCAGCCCCATTGGTGCTGGCGCTGTCGCGGTACCAGTCGTAACTCATGCCGCTGAAGTCCGAAAACGCGCCCAGCGAACCCGATGCAAGATAATTTCCGCCCACCGCGACGCCACTGGCCAGGTACTCGATATCCGCCTTGTACGACGCGCCGCCCGGGCCAGCCGTGCCGGAGAACGATGCTGATGCGTTACCGGAGCGCGGATTGGCATCGTTGATGCCGACGGTCCCTCCGTTGCGCACGTTGTTGTAGTACCAGTCCGACCCGGCTATCGCCTGCCCTTGGTTGGATCCGGACGCATTGCTGTAGGCGTCGCCCGGCGCCGGGTTGTTCGCGTAGACCAGGGTTGCGTGTGCGCCGGTTGCCGCACCCGCGGCCAGCCCGGTCACCAAGGCCAAGGAAAAAATCTTTCTGCTCATTCGTTGCTCCCCATGTGGATGGCGTACTGCCAGAACCTTGTCTCGGGGTTGTACGCCGTCAAGCCCCGCGGCATGGCAAGCAATTAATGCACCAAAATCGTACCTATTCGATCGAATAGCAAAATAATCAATCGAATCAGACCTTTTCGGCAGCGCGCATCCGATCAAATGACACGTCGCGTCGGAAACATGTCAAGAAAATCGACACGCCGATCGAACAAAGGCCGATGGGTATCGGCGACCGTCCTCCTGTGTCCCTCAAGCGCCGCCGCGCAACAACACCGCCGGCTCGAGCCGCATCTGCCCCAGCAGGTAACGCGCCCCCAGCCCCAGGCTGACGGTGCTCACGCCCATGGCGGTCACGGCGCCGGTCCAGTACAGGCCGGCCAGGTCCAGGTCGAGCCGCCAATGCAGCAAACCGGCGGCCAGGACGCTGCCGGCCAGCGTGGCGAAACCCGCGGTCACCAGGGCCAGCAGCGCGTATTCCCACAACAGCACCTGGCGCAACACCGACGCGCGTGCGCCCAGCGCATGCATCACGGTGGACTCGTAGACCTGGCGCGCCCGGCTGGCGGCCACGACGCCGGCCAGCACCAGCAGGCTGGCGGCCAGGCAGACCAGCGCCACCAGCGCCAGGCCACCACTGGCGCGTGCCATCAAGGCCCGCGTCTCGCGCAGCAGCGACTCGGTGCGGATGCTGACGATGTTGGGCGCCACCGCGGCCAGCCGGTCCTGTGCCCGCAAGGCCTCGTCCGGAGCCAGGTAGGCGGCGCCGACATGGCGCGTGATGAAGGGATCGAGCACGCCATCACTGAAGATCGCCTCCAGCCACAGCCGCGCCTGCATGCGGCGCTGGCTGTAGATGGCGGCCAGTTGCGCCTCGACCGTCGTGCCCAGGATGTCGAATTCGATCCGGTCGCCGACACGCAGGCCAGTCTGCCCGGCCTCACGGTCTTCCATCGCCACCAGCGGCGGGCCCTGGTAGTCGGCCGGCCACCACGCGCCCTCGGCCAGCACCACGTCGTCGATGTTGCCCTCGCGGTTGCTGAACTTCTGCTCGTCACGCGCCTCGCGCACCCGCTCGCCGTCCGTGCTGTCGCGCAGCATCTCGCCATTGACGGCAACGATGCGGCCCAGCACCAGCGGCGCCGTCTGCAGTCGCCGCAGGCTCGGCGACGCCGCCATCGTCGTGCGCAACATTTCGAGCTGGTCGGATTGCACGTCGTACAGCACCAGCGCCGGCGCGTTGGCGGGCACGGTCTCGTTGACGGCGCGCAGCAAAGCCACCACCACCAGCGTACAGGCCACCAGCAGGGCCAGCGCCGTCCCGAGCGACAACAACGCGGCGCGCAGCGGAGACTCGGCCCGTTGCAGCCCGGCCAGCGCCAGGCGCATGGCCGGCGCGACACGCGTATTCGGGCGCGCCAGCAGGCGCCGCGCCAGTTGCCGCAAGCCGCGCGCCAGAGCCTCGAGCAGCAACAACAACACGGCGGTGGCGGCCACGAAAGCCAGTCCGAACAGGGCGTCCGGCACACTGGTCACGAGCAGCAGCAACACGAGTGCGGCAGCCGCCCCGGTCAACCACCAGGCTGCGCGCGGCGTGCGCAAGGCCGCTCCGTCGATGCCGCGAAACAGCGTGGCCGGCGACACCGACAAGGCGCGCCCCAAAGCCGGCAGCGCGAACACCAGCGCGGTCAACACGCCAAACACCAGGGCCACGAGCGAAGGCAGCCACAACGAGGAGAGCAAGGGCGCCATCGGCAGGTCCTGCGCGGCGGCGAACGAGCCGGCCACCGCCAGCAGGTTGCCGAGCACCACGCCCGCCAGGCTGGACAACAAGGCCAGCATCAGGATCTGCAGCAGCACCAGCGCCGCCAGCCGCGCGTCGCGCAGCCCCAGCGCGCGCAGGGTGGCCAGCGTGCCGAGCTTGCCCTGCAGATAGGCTTGCACGCTGTTGTAGACACCCAGGCCACCGATGAACAGCGCCGAAAAGCCGATCAGCAGCAGGCCGGAGCCGATCTGGCCCAGCACCTCGGCCATGCGCGCACTGCGTTCCTCGAAGGTGCGCACCTCGGCCTGCAAGAGCGGGAACGCGGCGACGAAGGCATCGCGCCAGGTGGCGGCCGGCATGTCGGTGCGCACCCGGTACCGGTATTCGACCCGGCTCAGCGGCTGCACCAGGCCGGTGGCCGCCAAGGCCCCGTCGGCGACCAGCACTGGCGCGCCGCTCCAGTTGGCGCGCAGGCTGCGGTCGGGCTGGCGCATGACGCGCGCACGCAACTCCAGGCTCAAATCGCCGATCCGCAGCCGGTCGCCGAGTTGCAGTCCCATCCGGGTCGCCAGGGCGTCGTCGACGGCGGCACCCCAGGTGCCGGCACGCTCGGCCAGCGCATCGTCCAATGCAGCGTCGGGCTGCAGTTCCACCGTACCCACCAGCGGATAGGCCGCGTCCGCACTTTGCAACTCGATCAGCTGCGCGCGGCCGCCGGGCGCGACCATCATGGTGCGCAACTCGACCAGGCGCGACAGCTGGCCGCGCTCGCCCATCCAGCGCAGTACCTCGGGCTCCAGCGGCCGATCGTGTTCGACCTCGACATCGCCGCCGAACAACACCCGGGCGTCCGCGCGCAGGGCATCCGAGACCTGTCGGTACAAGCCGCCGCCGGCGGCCACCAGCGCCACACCCAGTACCAGGCAGGCACAGAAGATCCACAGATGGCGGCCGCTGGCGCGCAGGTCGCGCCAGGCCAGGTCAAGCAGGAAACGCATCGGCGGTCACGGCCGCAGCCGGCGATTCATGCAGCACGCCGTCATGCAGGCGCAATACGCGGTCGCAGCGCGCGGCGAAATCCATGTCGTGCGTGACCAGCACCAGCGTCGTGCCCGACGCGCGGTTGAGTTCGAACAGCAGATCCCGGATCGACTCCGCCGTATGGTCGTCCAGATTGCCGGTGGGTTCGTCGGCCAGCAACAGGCGCGGCCGGTGCACCAGCGCGCGGGCGATCGCCACGCGTTGCTGCTCCCCGCCCGAGAGCTGGCTCGGATAGTGGTGCATGCGCGCGCCGAGCCCGACCCGGCGCAGCTGCTCGTCGGCGCGGCTGTGGGCATCGGCCTGGTCCGCCAGTTGCAGCGGCAAGGCCACGTTGTCGATGGCGCTCAGGCTCGGCAGCAGGTGGAAGGACTGGAACACGATACCGATGGCCGAACGCCGCAGGTCGGCCAGGCCGTTGGCATCGAGCGTGGACAGGTCGGTGCCGGCCACGCGGATGCGGCCCGACACCGGCTTGTCGAGTCCACACAACAACAGCAGCAGCGAGGTCTTGCCGGAACCCGAGGGCCCGGCGATCGCCACGCTCTGGCCGGCCTGGATCTGCAGGTCCACGTCACGCAGCACCTCGACGCGGGACGCGGCCAGCGCATAGGACATGGACACGCCCTGGATCTGCACCAGGGGTTCGGAACGGGTCGAATCTGGCATGCCGCCAGTATCGCGGGCAAGCGCTTACCCGCGTGAACGTGGGGTGTTGCGCCGGCCCAGAAGCAAAAAAGGGCCCCGGTCACCGGGGCCCTCGGTCGCGAGCGCGACGCAGGAATCGCTCAAGCCGACTTGCGACGGCGCGTTGCTGCCAATGCGGCCAGGCCCAGGCCGACCAGCGCAAGACCGGCAGGTTCAGGTACCGCTGCGGCTTCAGGCGCGGCAAAAAACGCGCCAGGTCCGTAATTGTCTTGCCCCGCAACCCACACCGCACCATTGGCGTCCGCCCAGCTGCCCGGGGCGAAGCTGAAGTCGAACGTGTAGAAGCCGTTCAGGCTCGTATCGGTCGTCGACTGGTTCTCGAAGATGCCGGTGGCGCTGCCCAGAGCGGCAAATGGCATGGCGTTCGTTTCGTACCAGCCCGTGACACCGTTGAGGCTTGCGGCCACGGCGAAGTCGGCCGTCAGCGTCATGTCGAAGCTCCGGAAGATGCCACCACTGTCCCCTGACGGACCACCTGGATTCGGCGCCGGCCACAGACGCGCAAAGTTCGAACTGTCGCCGTCCCCACCGGAGATGTTGACCGTGAAACGGGTGTAGCCGTTGGACCAGCCGCCGTCGACCACCGGGTTTGCAGTGTCGTCGTAGTACTGGATGAAGCCGTTGTTGGTGTTGTTGGGGTTGCCCCAGCCGTTGCCATTGGCGGGCGTCGTCGTGAAATACCAGGCCGTCGACATATAGGCGAGGTTGTTCGGGTCGTACCCGGCTGCACCCGAGGCCACGTAGATCTGGCCATCACGGGCATTGGGCAAGGTCGACCGGGGCCCGTTGGTTGCAGTGGCAATGGAGGTGGAACTCAATGCGTTCACCGCGTTCTGGGCGTCGGCCAGGGAAGCATAACGCGTGACCGTACCGCTGTAGTTGAAGTTGTCGTAGCTGGCATACAGCGGACCGGCGACAGATGCCGTTGAAGCGGTCACCGCTGCCAATGCAACAGCGGCCGCGGTCACGGCGCGAACAAGCCTGGAACGTTTCATGGATATCTCCCCTAAGTTGATTCGTTTGTCGATCGCTGCCGCAGTGCGCTACTGTGGCCCGGCCGCGACGCACACCTGCAAGCAATGATCGGGCCTGCCACCGATGGGCAGAAAAACATCGAATGAAATCAATCATCTGCGACGCGCAACGCGTTCGCATTCAACCGTGCGGTTGGCAGGTTGTAACAATTATCGACATCGTCCCGCGGTCGACGCGGGCATGGATTGACTATCGGACGAATCCCGGCTTGCCACCCGGACTTCGGGCCCGTCTCAGCAAGCTCAGGGCAGCTCCGCCGCCCGCGTCACGACCAGCACCTCCGAATGCAGCGTCCGATGCACCGGGCACTTGTCCGCGATCTCCATCAGGCGCTGGCGCTGATCCGGATCCAGATCACCGGTGATGGTGATGACACGCTCGATCCGGTCGACCTTGCCCTCGCGGGTTTCGCATTCCGCGCAGTCCCGTGCATGGACCTTGCTGTGGGTCAGGTCGACCGTGACCTTGTCCAGAGACCACTTCTTCTGCCGCGCGTACATCCGCAGCGTCATCGCGGTGCAGGCCCCCAGTGCGGCGGTGAGCAAATCGTACGGGCCGGGTCCGAGATCGTCTCCGCCCACACTGGCGGGTTCGTCGCCGACCCACCGGTGTTGTCCCGCACGGATGTCGACGGTGAACGCGCCGGTGCCACGTTCGACCACCTGCACGGCGCCATCGGGCAACGCCGCGTCGACCCGGTCGGGGCTGGGTGTGGCCGCCGGTGTGTCGGCGACCGGCTCGGCCATCAGGTAACGACCGGCCCAGGCGGCGATCACGTCGGCGGCGAACTGCGCATCATCCGGCCGGCTCAGCAGATGGTCGGCGCCATCGAGGGCGACGAAGGACTTGGGATGCAGCGCAGCCTGGAAGATCTCGCCGGCGTTGTCGATGTCCACCGTCGCGTCGCGTGGCGCATGCAACACCATCAGGGGTCGGCGCAGGCGGCGGATGCGCTCGCCCTGCTTCTGGCTGGTCAGGTCGTCGATGAAGGCCTGGCGCACCGTGAACGGACGCCCGGCGAGTTGCACCGTGGCCGACCCTTCGGCCTTGATCTGTTCCACACCCTGGCCCAGTTGCTTGATCACGTGGGCCGGATCGAACGGCGCACCGATCGTCGCGACGGCCTTGTTGTCGGCCATCCGCCCGGCGGCGGCGAGCACGGCCGCACCACCCAGCGAATGGCCGATCAGCAGTGACGGCGCGCCGTGGTGTTCGCGCAGCCAGTCTGCCGCCGCAACCAGGTCGTCAACATTGGAGCTGAAATGCGTGTTCGCGAAGTCGCCGTCGCTGCTGCCCAGGCCGGTGAAGTCGAAGCGCAACACGCCGAAGCCGGCGCGGGCCAGCGCGCGCGAGACATAGGCGGCGGCTTTGCTGTCCTTCGAGCATGTGAAGCAGTGGGCAAAGACGGCCCAGGCGCGCGGCGCCTGGTCGGGCGTGTCGAGGCGGCCGGCCAGCAAGGCTTGCTGGCTGCCGGGAAATTCGATCTTGCGGGAAGGCATGGCGTGGATTCTCCTTGTCGTGCATGATGACCCGCCCGCGCGCGGGCCGTGCCATCGCGGTGGGTCGCGGCACAGCCGCGATGCTTACACCCGCGTGGTGGCGATGCGCGGCCGGTCAATCCAGCTCCACCCGCGCGTCGATGCCGACCTCGCCCACGTTATCGGTCGACCAGACATCCATGGCGGAATTCACGCACTCGCCCGCCGCATGCAGGTGCAGCGGGCCGATGTCGAAGGTCGGCCGCCGGGCGCGAAATGCGAAGGATCGCACGAAGCGGCCCGGGGCCACCGTGTGCTCCACGAACCCCAGCAACAAGGTCGCGATCAGCGGGCCGTGCACGACCAGGCCCGGATAAGCCTCGACGTCACGGCAATAGTCGATGTCGTAGTGGATGCGATGACCGTTGAACGTCGCCGCCGAATACCGGAACAACATGACGCTGTCGGCGTGGATGGCCTGTTGGCGCGCACCGGCGCGTTCGAACCCGTGCTCGCCAGCGCGCACGCGCGCGGCCAAATCCGACAGCGCCGACTTCTCCCGCTCCGACGCGGCCTCGCGGTACACGATGTCGTGTTCCTCGTCCAACAACGGGCCGTCGCGATCGTGGTACCGGTGGCCGACGGTCACGAAGACCATGTCGCCGCCGCGTCCGGACTTGGCCTGGACCGTGAGAATCCGCGAGTCGCGCGTCACGGTCGATCCGACCGTGAACACGCGGCTCCAGTTCAGTCGGCTGCCGGCCCACATCCTGCGCGGCAGGCGGACCGGCGGCAGGAAGTCCCCGCGTCGCGGGTGGCCGTCGTCACCGAGCCCGGACTGCGGCGCCAGGGGGTTGAACCAGCCCCAGTGCCAGCCGGCCGGCAAGGCCGCCGCGGCGGGCGACTCCAGTCGCATGGTGTCGTTCAGCGTGGCCGCCAACTGGCGCACCCGGACCGGGTCGATGACGTCGACCACCGACTCGCTGCGCCCGACCCATTGCTCCAGTTGCGCGATATCGGATGGCATGGCAAGGCCGGCGGTCAGTAGGAACGCGGCAGATCCAGCACATGCTCGCCGAGATGCGACAGGATCAGATTGGTCGAGATCGGCGCGACCTGGTAGAGCCGGGTCTCGCGAAACTTGCGCTCGATGTCGTATTCGGCGGCAAAGCCGAATCCGCCATGTGTCTGCAGACAGACGTTGGCCGCCTCCCAGGAGGCATCCGCCGCCAGCAACTTGGCCATGTTGGCCTGGGCGCCACAGTCGTGCCCGGCATCGAACACACTGGCGGCGTTGTACCGCATCAGGCTGGCGGCCTCGACGTTGACGTAGGCGCGGGCGATCGGGAACTGCACGCCCTGGTTGCGGCCGATCGGGCGTTCGAACACGACCCGGTCCCTCGCATAAGCCGTTGCCCGGTCGAGGAACCAGTAGCCGTCGCCGACACACTCAGCGGCGATCAGGATACGCTCGGCGTTCAGGCCGTCCAGAATGTATTTCAGGCCCCGCCCTTCTTCACCGATCCGGTTCTCGACCGGTATCTCCAGGCCGTCGATGAAGATCTCGTTGGTCTCGTGGTTGACCATGTTGCGGATCGGCCGCACCGTGATGGTCTTGCCGATCTCGCCACGCACGTCGACCAGGAACACCGACAGGCCTTCGCTTTTCTTGCGGACCTCGGACAGCGGCGTCGTGCGTGCCAGCAGCAGCATGTAGTCGGAATGCTGCAGCCGCGAGGTCCAGACCTTCTGGCCGGTCACGACGTAACGGTCGCCCCTGCGCACCGCCATGGTCTTGAGCCGGGTCGTATCGCTGCCGGTGCCGGGTTCGGTCACGGCCATGGACTGCATGCGGATCTCGCCGCGCGCGATACGCGGCAGCAGGTCCCGCTTCTGCCGCTCCGACCCATGCCGCACGACACAACCCATCACGTACATCTGGCCATGGCAGGCGCCCGAGTTGCCGCCGGCGCGGTTGATCTCCTCCATCACCACGCTGGCCTCGGTCAGCGACAGGCCGGAGCCGCCATATTGCTCGGGAATCAGCGCCGACAACCAGCCGGCGTGGGTCAAGGCCTCGACAAAGGCCTGCGGAAAGCTTCGCGCCTCGTCCATCTGCTGCCAGTAACGCGCATCGAACCGCGACACCACCGCACGCACACCATCGCGCAACTCGGTGAAGGCATGGTGGTGGTCGGTGGATCGCGGCACCGGATTCATCGCGCGGGCTCCTGCGCCGCCGGCCGACGGAACGGTTGGCGCAAGGCGCGCTCGACCATCATCAGGCGGTCCTGTCCGTAAAACATCTCGTCGTCGACGAAATAGGTCGGCGAGCCGAAAACACCGCGCGCGACCGCCTCCTCGGTGTTGCGGGTGAACTCCGCCTGCACGGCCTCGCCGAGCGCCGCCTCGCGCAGCGGTAGTGGATCCAGGCCGGCTTCCCGCGCGATCTGCGACAACACCTCGACATCGCCGACGTCGCGGTCATCGCGCCACAACGCGGTCAGGATGGCCAGGTGCAGGGCATCGACGTCGGCGCCTTGCTGCCGGGCCGCAATGACGAAGCCCGACGGCAAGGCCCGGTCGCCGTAATGGTGCACCGGATCGACCAGCGCCGGAATGTCCAGGTATTCGCTCCACAACGCGATCTCGCGGCCGAAGAAGTGCTCCAGGTGGCGCTGCGAGCGCTGCGCGAACGGCAGGCTGCCGCTGGCCGGAATCACGCGCGACAGGTCGATCGGCTTGTGGTTGAGCTGGCGGCCGGCGCGACGGGCCAGCGCGATGATGCGCTGCGCTCCGAAGTAGGCATAGATGGATCGGGTGGAATAGAAATAATCGATGGGCGCCGGCATGATCAACCGATGTTCGCACAAGCATGCGTCCAAGCGCTGGCATCGTTCCGCCGGCCCGCATCGCGGCACACGCGCAACGCGGCGGGCGGCAGTATGCATGGCAGCGCCGGCGCCGTCAATCACTTCCTGCCGCCGGGGCACGCGGCAACACCCGCCGCCGTCCGCGCACTTGGGCCAGAATGGAACTTCCGGCGTCTGGCCTGACCACGAGGAGACCCACCCATGCGTATGTTTGCAGCTTCCATCGGCACCGAAACCAATACCTTCGCGCCTATTCCCACCGCGCTCGAGAGCTTCCACGAGTCCTTCTATGCGCCGCCGGGCGAACATCCCGACGACCCCAAGCTGTGCACCGCGCCGCTGTGGGTCGCGCGCCGCCGCGCCAAGGCCGAAGGCTGGACGCTGGTGGAGGGCTCGTGCTCGTTCGCCGAACCGGCGGGACTCGTGTCGCGCGAGGCCTACGAGACGCTGCGCGACGAGGTGCTCGCACAGCTGCGCGCCGCGATGCCGCTCGACGCCGTGGTGCTCGGCCTGCACGGCGCCATGGTGGCCGACGGTTACGACGACTGCGAGGGCGACCTGATCGAGCAGGTACGCGGCATCGTCGGCCCGGCGGTGCCCATCGGCGTCGAACTCGATCCGCATTGCCACATGACGCGCAAGCGGGTCGCCAACGCCACGCTGATCATCTGCTTCAAGGAGTTTCCGCATACCGACTTCGTCGCCCGCGGCGAAGAGGTGGTCGATCTCACGCTGCGCGCGGCGCGCGGCGAGATCAAGCCCGTCATGTCGCTGGTCGATTGCCGCATGATCGGCAGCTTCCCGACCACGATGGAGCCGATGCGCGGCTTCGTCGACCGGATCAGCGCGCTCGAAGGCAAGAACGGCGTGTTGTCGATCTCGCTGGCCCATTGTTTCCCCTACGCCGACGTGCCCGAGATGGGTGCGCGGGTGCTGGTGGTCACCGACGACCGCCGCGCCGATGGCGACGCGCTGGCGCGCGCGCTTGCCGACGAGTTCTTCGGTATGCGCGGCAAGACCCAGCCGCCCTACCAGACACCCGACGGCGCGATCGATCTCGCGCTGCAGGACAGCGGCACCGTCGTCGTGGCCGATCCGTCCGACAACCCGGGCGGCGGCGCGCCCGGCGACTCCACGATGATCCTGCGCCGGTTGATCGAGCGCAAGATCACCAACGTGGCCGTGGCGCCGATCTGGGACCCGATCGCGGTGCGCATGTGTTTCATGGCCGGTGTCGGCGGCAACCTGCGACTGCGATTCGGCGGCAAGACCGCACCCACGTCGGGACAACCGATCGACGCGCTGGTGAAAGTCACGCGGCTCCAGCGCGATGCGACGCAGACCTTCGTCGACGCCAAGGTGCCATTGGGCGACTGCGCGGCGATCGAGTTCGACGGCATATCGGTGGTGCTGATCACCAAGCGCACCCAGGCACTGGGCAGCGACCTGCTCACCGGCATGGGAGTCGAGATCAAGGGCAAGAAGATGGTGGTGGTCAAGTCGACCAACCATTTCCACGCCGCATTTGCGCCGTTTGCGAGCCGCGTGTTGTACTGCGACGCGGGCGGCCCGATTCCGCGCGACCACAGGCAGGTACCCTATACCCGCGTCCAGCGCCCGATCTGGCCACTGGACGAGGAAGTACAACCCGTGTTGCTGACATGAAAGACGCCCCCCGCCTGTCCGGTCGCACTGCGTGTCGACGGCCGAACCCCCCACTGGGGGGCGGGCCGGCCGCTTCGGAGCGGCCGTGCGCGGCGGCCCCTGGCCTGGCCTGCTCCGCGGCCACCGGACCTTTCATGCGTCGTGGGTGGCGCGCAGCGCCATGGAAAAAGACGCCCCCCGCCTGTCCGGTCGCACTGCGTGTCGACCGGCCGAACCCCGACGGGGGACGGGCCGGCCGCTTCGGAGCGGCCGTGGGCGGCGGCCCCTGGCCTGGCCTGCTCCGCGGCCACCGGACCTTGCATGCGTCGTGGGTCGCTCGCAGCGCAGTGGAGCTACTGACATGATGGCACGGCAACATTTTTTCATTTCGTGAGGAGAAACAGCATGACCACACCATATGACCGTCTCAAGGAACTCGGCCTCGAGTTGCCAACCGCCGCCACACCGATGGCCAACTACGTACCGTTCCAGCTCGTGAACGGCTTCCTGTACCTGTCCGGCCAAGGGCCGCGCGACGCCGAGGGCAAACTGGCCACCGGCAAGGTCGGCGCCGAGGTCAGCGTAGAGCAGGCCTACCAACATGCCCAGCTGACCGGACTGAACCTGCTCGCCGTCGCGCATCTGGCGCTGGGCGATCTCGCGCGCATCAAACATGTGGTCAAGGTGCTTGGCATGGTCAACGCCGTTCCCACGTTCGGCGACCATCCCAAGGTCATCAACGGCTGCTCCGACCTGTTCGTCAACGTGCTCGGCGACGCTGGCCGCCATGCCCGATCGGCGGTCGGCATGGGTTCACTGCCAGGGAACATCTCGGTCGAGATCGAAGCCATCATGCAGGTCGACGGCTAGCCGCCGCGCCGTTGCGCCCGCCATGCGCGAAGACACGCTCGCGGCCATCGACGCCGCCCGCGGCGTCGACATCCACCGGGCGCTCGGCCTGCGCCCCATCGTCAACGTATCGGGCACGATGACCGTGCTCGGCGCCTCCATCATGGTGCCGCAGGCGGTGGCCGCGATGGCGGCCATCGCAACCGAGTTCGTCGACATGGCAGCCTTGCACGATGCGGCCAGCGACGTGATCGCCGAGATCACCGGCGCCCAGGCGGGCTTCGTCACGGCCAGTTGCGCCAGCGCCATCACGCTGGCGGTGGCGGGCACCATGACCGGGGACCGCCTGCTGGCCATCGAACGGCTGCCCGACACCATCGGCCTGCGCCGCGACGTGCTGGTGCAACTCGGCCACATGGTCGGTTATGGCGCGTCACTGCACCAGAGCATCGCGATGACCGGTGCGCGCGTCGTGCCCGTGGGCACGGTGAGCATGGCCCAGCCCTACCAGCTGGACGAAGCCATCGGCGACGACACCGCCTGCGCGGTATTCGTGGTCTCGCACATGACGGTGCAGTACGCCATGCTGGCGCTGGAGCAGGTCTGTGCGATCTGCCACGCCAAGAGCGTGCCGGTGATCGTCGACGCGGCATCCGAATACGACCTGCGCGGCTTCCTGGCGCGGGGCGCCGACATCGTCGTGTACAGCGGGCACAAGTTCCTCGGCGGCCCGACCTCGGGCATCGTCGCCGGACGCGCCGACCTCGTGCACGCGGCGCGCTTGCAGAACCGCGGCATCGGCCGCGGCATGAAGGTCGGCAAGGAAAGCATCGCCGGTGTCATGGCCGCGTTGCGTGCCTGGCAGCTGCGCGACGGCGCCGCGATCCGGGCCCGCGAAGAGGCGGCGCTCGCGCTCTGGCAACAGGTGTTGCACGCCAGCCCCGCCGTGCGCTGCACGCCGGTGGACGACCCGACCGGCAACCCGTTGCGCCGGCTGCGCGTGCAGGTCGCGCCCGCCAGCGGATGGACGGCGCGCACACTCGCCGACGCCCTGGCGCAGGGCGATCCCGCGGTGATGGTGCGCGACTACCAGACCGACCTGGGTTACTTCGACCTTGACCCCTGCAACCTGCATCCCGGCGACGAACAGATGGTTGCCAGGCAGCTGGTCGACACGCTCGCCCGGCTGCCCTGAACACGCCGGCTGGCGCGCGGGTGCCACCACTCTGCGGACGCCCCTTGGCCGCTGCCCGACAGCATGGATGCGGCTTGCGTGCTGCAATGACTGCAGCACCCTGTCAAGCCCGCATTCGTTTCATGAACATGTTTCGCGATTGATCCGCGTGCTTGCCCGCCCCAGATGAATGTGCTTAAATAAATTCGGACCCATAACCAAGGCTGCAATGCCGGTGCCTGCCGGTCGAGACAACAGCCGTTCAACAGGAGATGCTTCGATGACCCATTCACGGCGTACCGTTCTGACAGCTGGTGTGGCCGCTGCGGCAGTGGCAGGTGTCGGCACCCCATTGCTGGTGCGTGCACAGGCCAGGCCGCCGCGTGAGGCGCGCATGGTGCCCCACGGCGATCTCAACGTGCTCGACCCGATCTGGACCACGCAGAACATGGCGGCCTACCACGGCGCGATGATGTACGACACGCTGTTCGGCATCGACGCCAACTTCAATCCGCAGCCGCAGATGGTGGGCAAGACCGACATCTCGGCCGACAAGAAAACCTATACCTTCGAACTGCGCCCCGGCCTGAAGTGGCACGACGGCACGCCCGTCACGGCCCGCGACTGCGTGGCCTCGATCCGCCGCTGGCAGGCCAAGGACGGTGCCGGCACCCACCTGTTCGCCCGCGTCGCCGACACGCCCGTGGTCGACGACAAGACCTTCCGCATCGTGCTCAAGGAGCCGTACGGCCTGCTGATCGACGCGCTGGCCAAGACCAGCACGCCGGTGTGCTTCATGATGAAGGCAGAAATCGCGGCCACCGACCCGAACACCCAGATCACCAAGCACATCGGCTCGGGCCCGTTCAAGTTCGTCGAATCCGAATACCGTCCCGGCAGCCGGGTCGTCTATGAGCGCAATCCCGACTACGTGCCGCGCAGCGAAGCGGCCTCGGGCATCGCCGGCGGCAAGGTCGTCAAGCTCGACCGCGTGATCTGGGACATCATGCCCGATGCGCAGACCGCCGCCTCGGCACTGATGACCGGCGAGGTCGACTTCTTCGAGGTGCCGCCGATCGACATCCTGCCCGCGCTGCAGGCTGCACCCGGCGTCAAGGTCGAGGTGTTCAACAAGTTCGGCAACGTCGGCTACACCCGGCTCAACCATCTGCACCCGCCGTTCAACAACGTGCTGGCACGCCGGGCCGCGCAGATCGCGATCAACCAGGAAGACATCCAGCGCGCGGCCATCGGCAATCCGGATTTCTACCGCACCTGCGGCTCGCACTTCACCTGCGGCTCGCCCATGGGTGTCGAAGACGGCTCGGAAGCACTGATGCTCAAGGCACCCATGGCCGAACGCCAGGCCAAGGCGCGCGAACTGCTCAAGCAGTCGGGCTACGACGGCAAACCCATCATCTGCCTGCACGCCACCAACATCCACGTGATGAACCAGACCATGCTGGTGATCGCGCAGAACCTGCGCCAGGTCGGCTTCAACGTCGAACTGGCCTCGACCGACTGGGGTGCGGTGGTCACGCGCCGGGCGGTTCAGAAACCACCGGCCGAAGGCGGCTGGAACGTGTTCTTCACCTGGGGCGGCGGCAACGCCACGTCGAGCCCGATCGCGTTGTCGGGCCACGCGGCCAACGGCACCAAGGCCTGGTTCGGCTGGCCGGACAACCCGATGCACGAGCAGCTGCGCAATGAATGGGCGGCCGCGCCGACCCTGGAGGCGCGCAAGGCCGTGGCCCGCAAGATGAACAAGAACATGATCGAGTACGTGCACGACGTCAAGACCGGTCAGTGGACCCAGCCGGCCGCATACCGTGCCGACCGGCTGCGCGGCCTGCTGACCGTGCCCGAGGTCATCCCATGGTGGAACGTGGAGCGTTACGCCTGAGTCGATGTGATTCACAGCCACCCGGCCGTTGACGACGGCGGCCGGTCCGGCAGGCGGCCCATCGCCGCCTGCCCGGGCCGCGCCGGGTCCGACGCGCCCATCCTGCGCCTGTCACATCCACTCCCGGCCCGCTGATGCTCTCCTACATCATTCGTCGTCTTCTCGGTGTCATACCCGTCATGCTGGTGGTGGGTATCTTCGTGTTTTCGCTGCTGCACCTGGCGCCGGGCGATCCGGCCGCCATCATCGCCGGCGACAACGCCACGCCCGAGAGCATCGCCAAGATCCGCACCAACCTCGGGCTGGACCGCCCACTGCTCGAGCAGTTCACGACCTGGGGCTGGTCCACGCTCAAGGGCGACCTCGGCGTGTCGATGTTCTCCGGCATTCCGGTCACCACGCTGGTCGAACAACGCATGGGGCCAACCATTTCGCTGACCATCACGACGCTGATCGTCGCCGTCACCATCGCCGTCACGCTGGGTGTGCTGGCGGCCTGGAAAGCCGGCTCGTTGCTCGATCGCGCGGTGATGGGGCTGGCCGTGACCGGCTTCTCGGTACCGGTGTTCGTGGTCGGCTACATCATGGTCTATTACGTATCGCTGAAGTGGCGGCTGCTGCCGGTGCAGGGCTACAAGGAGATGTCGCAGGGCTTCTGGATCTGGCTCAGCCACCTGATCCTGCCGTCGTTCGCACTCGGCCTGGCCTATGTCGCGCTGATCGCGCGCATCACCCGCGCCAGCATGCTCGAGGTGCTGGCCGAGGACTACATTCGCACCGCCAGCGCCAAGGGCGTCTCGACGATGCCGATGTTGCTGCGCCATGCCCTCAAGAATGCCGCCGTGCCTATCATCACCGTGATCGGCATCGGCATCGCGTTGCTGATCTCGGGAGTGGTCATCACCGAGAGCGTGTTCAACATTCCCGGCATCGGCCGACTGGTCGTGGATGCCATAGCGCGGCGCGACTACCCGATCATCCAGGGCACGATGATCATCTTCGCCGGTGTCTACGTGCTGATCAACCTGGCGATCGACATCTCGTACAGCTTCCTCGACCCCCGCATCCGGTACAGCTGATGGACGCCGTCACACCCGCAACCCGTTCCGACACGTCGGAGTTCATCCGGCGCCATCCCACCATCGTCATCGGCGGGCTGCTGCTGATCATCATCACGCTGGCCGCGATTCTGGCCCCCTGGATCGCGCGCGACCCCATCATCTTCGAGCCGATCAACCGGCTCAAGGGTCCGTCCGCCGAGTTCTGGCTCGGTACCGACGCCCTGGGCCGCGACGTGTTCGCGCGCATGGTGTATGGCGCGCGCATCTCGCTGATCGTCGGCCTGTCGGTGGCCGTCATCACCATCATCGGCGGTTCGGTGATCGGCCTGCTGGCGGGTTATTTCAAGGCCTTCGATGCCATCATCATGCGACTGATGGACGGCATCATGGCGATACCGGCCATCCTGCTGGCGATTGCGCTGGTAGCCCTGCTCGGCTCGAGTGTCACCGTCGTCATCATCGCCATCGCGATCCCGGAGATCCCGCGTGTCACCCGTCTGGTGCGGGCCGTGGTGCTCTCCGTGCGCGACCTGCCCTTCGTCGAGGCGGCGCGCTCGAACGGCACCCGCGTGGGCAAACTGCTGCGTCGCCACATCCTGCCCAGCACCATCGCACCACTGATCGTGCAGGCCACCTATATCTGCGCCTCGGCCATCCTGACCGAGGCCGGCCTGAGTTTCCTGGGCGCCGGCACGCCGCCTGAGATCCCGACCTGGGGCAACATGATCGCCGGCAACCGGCTCTACCTGCAGATCGCGCCGTGGACCATCTTCGCGCCCGGCATCTGCCTGGCGCTGGTGGTACTGGCGGTCAACCTGCTGGGCGACGGTCTGCGCGACCGGCTCGATCCACGTATCTCGCGGGGCATGTGATGGCAGCCGTACCCGTATTGACGATCGACGACCTGCACACGCGTTTCTTCACCCGCGACGGCGTCGTGCGCGCCATCGAAGGCCTGTCTCTGAGCGTGCAGGAAGGCGAGGTCCTGGGCATCGTCGGCGAAAGCGGCTGCGGCAAGTCGGTCACCGCCTTGTCCGTGATGCGACTGATCCCGCCCAAGGCCGGCCGCATCGTGCAGGGCTCGGTGAAGTTCGAAGGCAAGGACCTCGCCCACCTCAGCGACGCCGAGATGCGCAAGATCCGCGGCAACCAGATCGCCATGGTGTTCCAGGAGCCGATGACCTCGCTCAATCCGGTGCACAGCATCGGCGACCAGATTGCCGAGGCGGTGCAGATCCACCAGGGGCTGTCCCGGCAGGCGGCCATCGCCCGGGCGGTGGAAATGCTCAAGCTGGTGCGCATCCCCGATCCGCAGCGGCGCGTCAACGACTATCCGCACCAGTTCTCCGGCGGCATGCGCCAGCGCGTGATGATCGCGATGGCGCTGTCGTGCAACCCCAAGCTGCTGATCGCCGACGAACCGACGACCGCCCTCGACGTCACGATCCAGGCCCAGATCCTCAAGCTGATGGTCGAGCTCAACGGCCGGGTCGGCGCCTCCATCATGCTGATCACGCACGACCTGGGCGTCATCGCCGAGACGGCGCACCGGGTTGCCGTGATGTACGCCGGCCGCAAGGTCGAGGAGGCCACGGTCGACGCCCTGTTCGATCGCCCGGTGCATCCGTATACCCGCGGCCTGATGGCATCCATTCCGCGCGGCCGCCAGGGTGCGCGCGCCCGGCGGCTGAGCGAGATACCGGGCATCGTTCCGTCGCTGCGCGAATCGGTGCCGGGCCAGCCCGCCTTCCCGGGCTGCGCCTTCGCGCCACGGTGCGGCTTTGCGCAGGCACGGTGCCGCGAGCAGGCGCCGCCACTGCTGCAATACAGCGCCGGCGCCACCGCGCGCGTGATCGAAGGGCCGGCTCCGGTGGGAGCCCATCTGGCCGCATGCTGGGAGATCGACAAGGTGCTGCAATCATGAGCGACGCAAGCGCACAGGCCACAGCGCAGCAGGTGCCGCCGGCAAGCGGCGGCGCCGACGTGTTGCGCGTCGAAGGCCTGAAGAAACATTTCCCGGTGCACCGCGGCGTGTTGCAGACCGTGGCCGGCCATGTCAAGGCGGTCGACGGCATCTCGTTCTCGATCCAGGCGGGTGAGACCTTGTGCCTGGTCGGCGAATCGGGCTGCGGCAAGTCCACCGTCGGCAAGACGGTGCTGCGCCTGCAGGAACCCACGGCCGGCCGCATCTGGCTCGGCGACACCGAGGTCACGCAACTGGACGACGAAGGCATGCGCGAACACCGGCGCGAGGTGCAGATGGTGTTCCAGGACCCGTATTCGTCGCTGAACCCGCGCATGCGCGTGGGCCAGATCATCGCCGAGCCGCTGGAGAACTACGGCCTGGCCAAGCGCGGCAGCGAAGGCGAGAAACAGATCGCCAGCCTGCTCGAGAAAGTCGGCCTGCGCGCCGACGCGATGGCGCGTTACCCGTTCGAATTCTCAGGTGGCCAGCGCCAGCGCCTGGGCATCGCGCGTGCGCTGGCGCTGAACCCGCGCCTGATCGTGGCCGACGAACCGGTCTCGGCGCTGGACGTGTCGGTGCAGGCCCAGGTACTGAACCTGATGATGGACCTGCAGGACGAGTTCCGGCTGGCCTATCTGTTCGTCTCGCACGACCTGGCCGTGGTCGAGCACATCGGCCACCGCATCGCCGTGATGTACCTCGGGCGCATCGTCGAGTTGTCCACGCGCGACCGCATCTTCGGCCAGCCGCTACACCCCTATACCGAGGCGCTGATGGCCGCCGCGCCGATCGCCGACCCGAAGGCCAAGCGCGAGCGCCTGGTCATCGAAGGCGACGTACCCAGCCCGATGAACCCGCCGCCCGGCTGCCATTTCCACACCCGCTGCCCCTATGCCATCCCCCGCTGCAAGGTCGACGATCCGCCGTTGCAGGAGATCGTACCGGGCCATGTCGTCGCCTGCCATCTGCGCACCCCGGAGACACTGGCGGCCGAAGCGGCGACATGAACCGCGCCGGGCCGCACCCTCCGTGCCGGTGGCCCCGCCACCTGCGGCGAGGTGTCGCATGAGCATCGTGGAGCGACACGCATGAACACTCGACCCCCACCATGGGGCGTGGCGCGGCGCATCAACGCCGCCGGCACGCTGACCCGGCTGGGCGGCAGCCTGATGGCCCCCGAGGTGCTCGACGCCATGCGCGAGGCGGCCGGCTACAGCGTCGACATCGCGCAGTTGCAGACGGCGGCCAGCGAACGCATCGCGGCGGTCACCGGCGCGCAGGCCGGCATCGTGACCTCGGGCGCATCGGCCGCCCTGACGCTGGCCACCGCGGCCTGCCTGGCGCGCTGGGACGTCGCCCGCATGGCCGCGCTGCCCGACACCAGCGGCATGCCGAACCAGGTGCTGATGGCGCGCACGCACCGCAACAGCTACGACCACGCAATCCGGGTCGCCGGTGCGCGCATCGTCGACATCGGCCACAACGACCGCGGCACCGGGGCCGGCATCCGCGGCCTGGAAGCCTGGGAGATCGACGCCGCCGTCAACCCGCAGACCGTGGCCTTCGTGTTCGTGGCCAACCCGTCGTCGATCGGCGCCTTGCCGATGGTGATCGCCACCGTGCATGCGCACGGCCTGCCGGTCATCGTCGACGCCGCCGCGCAACTGCCGCCGCGCGAGAACCTGCGCCGCTTCATCGACGCGGGCGCCGACCTGGTGCTGTTCAGCGGCGGCAAGGCCATCGGCGGCCCGCAGTCCAGCGGCATCCTGGCGGGACGGCGCGAACTCATCGGCTCGGCGCTGGTGCAGATGATGGACATGGACGTGCACCCGCAGACCTGGTCCGCGTCGCCGCTGATCGACCGCACCGCATTGCGCGGCATTCCGCACCACGGCATCGGCCGCGGCTTCAAGGTCGGCAAGGAGGAGATCGCCGGCCTGCTGGTGGCCCTCGACCGTTTCGCCCAGCGCGACGACGCCGCGTACGCCGCCCGCCTGCACCAGCGGCTGGTGTCCATGGCCGCAGCCTTGTCCGCGGCGAGCCCCCGGCTGCAGACCCGGCTCGAACCCGAGACACCGGGCACCGGCGTGCCGACGCTGGCGCTGCATGTCGATGGCGCGGCCGACGCGCTGAGCCGGGCGCTGCAACACGGTGACCCACCGGTGCACCTGGGCGAAGGCCGCCTGGACGCCGGCATCCTGACCCTCAACCCGCAGACCGTGCGCGAGGACGACGACGCCACCCTGGTGCGTTGCCTGCTCGTGGCCTGCGCCAGCCTGCCACCCGCTTCACCCACGACTGCACCACCACCATGACCCAAGCCCACCACGACCTGATCCTGCGCGGTGCGCGCGTGATCGACCCTTCGCAGGACATCGACCGCGTGACCGATGTCCGCTTCACCGACGGCAAGGTCGCCGCCATCGGCGACGCGCTGTCCGGCGATGCGAACACCGAGGTACGCGAACTCAAGGGCAAGATCGTCACGCCCGGCCTGATCGACCTGCACACCCATGTCTACTGGGGCGGCACCTCGATCGGCGTCGATGCGGTGCAGCTGGCGCGTACCAGCGCCACGGCCACCTTCGTCGACGCAGGCACCGCAGGGCCGGCCAACTTCCCCGGTTTTCGCAAGCACGTGATCGAGCCGGCCATGCCGGTGCGCATCCTGCCGCTGATCAACCTGTCGTTCGCCGGTATCTTCGCGTTCTCGGGCACCGTCATGGTCGGTGAATGCGAGGACTTGCGGCTGCTCGACATGCGCCAGTGCCTGCGCGTGGCGCGCGAGAACCTGGACCTGATCGTCGGCATCAAGGTGCGGGTCGGCCGCGGCGCCAGCGGCAACTCGGGCATCGCGCCGATGGACATGGCGCTGGAAGTGGCCGAGGAACTCGGCCTGCCGCTGATGGCCCACCTGGACCATCCGCCACCGTCGCGCATGGACGTGATGTCGCGGCTGCGCAAGGGCGACATCCTGACCCACTGCTTCCGGCCATTCCCGAACGCGCCGTCGATGCCCGGTGGCGGCGTGCGCCCCGAGGTGCTGGCGGCGCGCGAACGTGGTGTGATCTTCGACATCGGCCACGGCGGCGGCTCCTGCGGCTTTGCGACCAGCCGCGCCATGCTCGAGGCCGGCTTCAAGCCGGACGTGATCTCGTCGGACGTGCACATCCTGTCGATCGACGGCCCGGCCTTCGACCTGCTGCACACGCTGGCCAAGTTCCACGTGCTGGGCATGAGCCTGCCCGAGGTCGTGGCCAGCGCCACGGTCAATGCGGCGCGCGCGATCCGGCGCCCGGAACTGGGTACGCTCAAGCCGGGCGCCCTCGGCGAGGCCAGCATCTTCGAGGTGCTGGACCAGCCCACCGAATACCGCGACGTGATCGGCGAGGTGATGCAGAGCAACATCGCCTTCAAGGCACACGGACTGGTGCTCGACGGACGCTGGTGGACGTGAAGCGCCACAGCCCGCGCGCAAGCCTGACGCCGCGCACGACATGAATCCGGCCGCACGGTCCGCCGTGCGCCTCCCGCAGCCCCATCCTCCGGAGTCCCCACCATGGCCAGTGATCCATCCCTGATCTTCACCAACGTCGACTACAACGCCCAGGGCAAACAGGTCGACTGGCTCTACCTGCCGCATTCGGTCACGCGTTCGGCCTACGGCGCGCTGGCGATCCCGATCGCGGTGATCCGCAACGGCGACGGGCCCACCGTGTTCCTGATGTCGGGCAACCACGGCGACGAATACGAGGGCCAGATCACGCTGGCCAAGCTGATCCGCGAACTCGAGCCCGAACACGTGCGCGGGCGCATCATCATCCTGCCGGCGGCCAATCTGCCGGCGGCAATGGCCGGCACGCGGGTGTCGCCGATCGACCAGGGCAACCTGAACCGCGCCTTTCCCGGCGACCCGCAAGGCACGCCGACCTGGGCCATCGCGCATTACATCGACAGTGTGTTGTACCCGATGGCCGACTTCCACCACGACCTGCATTCGGGCGGCTCGTCGCTCAAGTACGTGCCGTTCTGCTCGATGCGCAACAGCGGCGACCCTGCGCTCGACGCACGCTCGCTGGCCGCACTGCAGGCCTTCGGCGCGCCGCTGAGCCTGGTGTGGGCCTACAACCCCGAGGGCCGCCTGGCCGGCGCAGCGGCCGCCCGGCGCGGCCTGGTCTCGCTCGGCGGCGAATTCGGCGGCGGCGGCGACGTGAACCGCTCCAGCCTGGCCATGCTCGAAGGTGGCGTGCGCCGCTTCCTGGCCTTCGCCGGTGTGCTGGCCAACACACCGGCGCCCGAGCCCCGCACCGACATGCGCATGATCGAGGTCTCCAGCCGCGAACATTACGTCTATGCCAACGAGGCCGGCTTGCTCGAGCCACTGGTCGACCTGGGTGCCGAGGTCCAGGCCGGCGATCCGGCCGGTCGCATCCACTTCATCGACAACCCCGGGCGCGAACCGGTCACCTGCCATTTCCGGCGCGCCGGCATGGTCGTGTGCCAGCGCCATTTCGGACGTGTCGAACGCGGGGACTGTGTCGCCCACCTCGGCACCGACGTCTGAACGACTCGCGCCGCTACGACGCCACTGCGCAACCCCGATTCCAACCTGATTGCCCGCCCGCCATGCACCCTTCTGTCTCGTATCCGCGCCAACCCGACACCCCGGTCTCGCACCTGCCGTTCAGCCCCGCCGTGCGGGTCGGCAACATGGTCTTCGTCTCCGGCCAGGCATCGGTCGACGCCACCGGCAAGATCGTCTCCGACAGCTTCGAGGGCGAGTTCCGCCGTTCGGTGGAGAACCTGCGCAAGGTGCTGCAGTCGGCCGGTGCCGACCTGTCCAACGTAGTGCAGACCCGCAACTATGTACGCGACGCCGACGACCTGCCGCTGTTCAATCGGCTGTACACCGAATATTTCTCGGCGCCGTATCCGGCCCGCACCACCATCACCGGATGCCTGTCGCCGGCACTGCGCTTCGAACTCGAATGCATCGCCGTGACCGACTCGGCCTGTTGACGCCACGCACCGGTCGCAGGGCCAGGCCCTCACGGTGAGCCCCGCATCCGTTGTGGATCCGGACCGCGCCCGCCTGAGCATCGCCTGCGCACTCGGCGCGGCGCTGGCGTTCTCGATCAACGACATCACGGTCAAGTCGTTCAGCGCAACCTATCCGCTGCACGAGGTGGTGCTGGTGCGCGCCGCCGTGGCCCTGGTGCTGACCGTGCTGCTGCTCGCGCCACGCGGCGACCGGCTCGCGGTGTTCCGCACGCAGCGGCGCAAGGCCCATGTCTTCCGCGGCCTGTGCGTGGTGGTCACGAACATGTCGTTTTTCACCGCTCTGGCGAGCCTGCCGCTGGCCGAGACCTCGGCCGTGTTCTTTGTCGCGCCCTTGCTGATCACCGCGCTGTCGGCCTGGCTGCTGAAGGAACACGTCGGCATCCGGCGCTGGAGCGCATTGTGCGTGGGCCTGCTGGGCGTGTTGCTGATCGTCAAGCCCGGTACGGCGGCCTTCCAGTGGGCGGTGCTGTTGCCGGCGCTGTCGGCCATGGCGTACGCCAGCCTGCACACGATGACACGCAGCATGGGGCTGGCCGAATCGGCGGCAACGATGTCGGTCTATATCCAGCTGACCTTCATCGTGGCCTGCTCGGCCATGGGCCTGGTATTCGGCAGCGGGCAATGGTCCGGCAGCGGCCATCCGTCGCTGGAGTTCCTGTTTCGCGCCTGGTCCTGGCCAACGGCAGCGCACTTCGGCCTGATGTGCGTTGCCGGCGCCTGCTCGGCAGCCGGCGGCTACCTGATATCCCAGGCCTACCGCAGCAGCGCGGCCGGCCTGGTCGCACCCTTCGAATACAGCGGCCTGTTGCTGGCCGCCTTCTGGGGCTTCATCATCTGGGGCGAGGTGCCGGGCGCCTGGTCCGCCATCGGCATCGTGCTGATCCTGGGCGCGGGCCTGTTCGTGGCGGTGCGTGAAGCGCGGCTGCAGCTCACGCCGACGGCCCGGGACGCGGCGGGGCGGCGCTGAGGCCGGGGCCCGCGTACCGGATCGGCGTCGCCGAGCAGCCGTCCAGCCGGTGCCGATCGACCCGTGCCGATCAGCCGGCGCCGCTCGGCAGCAGGCCCGCCAGATAGGCCGCTGCCGCCGCCAGCGCACAGAGGGTGCGCACATGGTTCCACCTCGTCCAGCGCCGCAGGTCACGGGCCCAGACGGCGGCAGCGCGTGGGTCGGTCGCGGTCACGCCCGCCAGCCTGTCGTTCAGCGGGATGTTGCCGAACGCCATCACCAGGGAGGTACCGACCAGATACAGGTCGGCGCCGGCCACGGTGCAGATGGCCGCGGCGCTGCCCCATTGCGACACGGCCAGCCCTGCGGCCAGCAACGACAACGGGGCGCCGCCGAAGAACAGGCCGCGGAATGAGCGGTTGATGACGACCACGCTGATGGCCTGCATCGCGCCGATGCCGTGGCTGGCGGGGATTCGCGCCAGCGCCTGCATGACGAATCTCGAGAACGCGAAGAACTCGCCCGCGACCCGCGCGCAGGCCAGACAGGCCGACGCCGCGATGACCATGGCCGCCGCGGTCATGCCGCAACACGCCAGGCGCCCGATGCGCCGACACGGAGTGCGAACCCGGTGAAGTCGGTCGGTGCGCGGCCCAGCGCCCGCGGCACGATGCGTTCGCAGCGTTGCACTTGTGCCTTCCCGCGCCCGCAGAACAGCACGATGCGGCGAACACCGCGGGTCATGGCCTGGGCGTGCGCGTGGGCGACATCGCAAGGCAGGCCGGCGTCTCGCGCCAGGCGCTGTACCTGCACTTCGCCTCGCGCACCGAGCTGCTCGAGGCGACGACGCTGCATGTCGACCTGAAACTGGACCTGGAAGAACGCCTGGCGCCATCACGCGCGGCGCGCACCGGCACTACATCGAGCGCATGCAGACGATGGCCGCACGCCTGCTGCTGGCGCAGCCGGGCGGCTGAACCGGGCGCGGGCCCGGGGGCGAGTCAGCGGTACAACACCCAGCTGCCGACGCGGCGATGCACCGGCTGGCGGTCGGCCCAGTCGGCCAGGCGCTCGATCCAGCTGCCACGGGACGACGCAGCCGCCACCGGCGACGAAGCGTTCAAAGCCCGACGCTGTGCGGAGCGGGCGGGTGTGAATCCAAGGCTGTTGGGGGCGGCAAGGGTGGTCATGGCAACTCCAGAAGACAAGTGATGCGTCAAGAAACCTAGGGTTTTCACGCATGTCAAACAATGTAGTTGCTTATCAAAACGCAAACCACTTGTTAATATGCAGTTCTCAACTGCAATTTTGCAAACTACCGATGGCCACACTCGACTGGGAGACATTGCGCCATGCCCTGGCCGTGGGCAATGCCGGTTCGATCGGCGGCGCCGCGCGCGCACTGGGCGTCAACCACACCACGGTGCTGCGTCGCCTCGACGCACTGGAGCAACAGCTCGGCACGCGTTTGTTCGAACGCCAGCGAAGTGGTTACCAACCTACGGAAGCGGGGCTGGTGCTGCTCGAGCAGGCGCGCCACATGGCGACACGGGCCGACGAGGTCGAGCGCCAGGTGCTCGGACGTGACCGGGAGCTGACCGGTGCCTTGCGCGTGACGACAGCCTTCGTGCTGATGGACCACCTGCTGCCGCAACCGCTGGCCGACTTTGCCCGCGCCTACCCCGGCATCGAGGTCGAGGTGATCGAGAACGCCTTCCTGGCCGACCTGTCGAGCCGCTCGGCCCATCCGCAGCACCACGGCATGCGCCAGGAGGCGGACGTCGCGCTGCGCCTGTCGCGCCACGTGGCCGACTACCTGGTCGGGCGCGAACTCGGCATGACGCAATGCCGCGTCTATGCCTTGCGCGGCGCGGCCGACCTGCCGCAGCAGCTCACGCGCCTCGACGTGCTGACCCGTGAGGCACCGTGGGTCGCCTTCGAACGCGGTGCCTCGGCGCGGGTGTACGACCACTGGATGCGCGAGCACCTGGCGCGCGCCCATGTGCGCGTGCGGGTCGACATCTTCAATGCCATGGCGTCGATGCTGCGCACAGGCATCGGCGTGGGCGTGTTGCCGACATTCATGGAGCACAAACACCCGGAATTGGTGGCGGTGTCCGAGCCCATCCCCGAACTCGCGCAGCCGGTCTGGATGCTGACCCACCCCGACCTGCGCCGCACGGCGCGGGTGCGGGCCTTCATGCAGTTCGTCGGCGACGCCCTGGCGCAACGCCTGGCACGCGAGCCATAGCGCCAGGCCGGCCGCGCACGGCCGGCTGTGGCACCCGGCCCCTTGCGTTCGATCCGGGTTTGCATATACTGTACAAAACAACAGTTACCGCAAACACCAACGAGGTACGCCGATGAATGAACACGAATGGATCGCCCGCTTTTCCGCCCGCCTGCACGCACAGTGGCCGCGCCTGCCACGCGAGCAACGCGATGCGGTCGCCATCGACCTGTGGCAGGAGCAACGCTGGCACAACAGCGAACCCGAGGTTGCAGCAGCCGACTGGCTGCGCCAGGGCATACCGACGGCCCCCCCACGGAGCCTGGCCTCATGAAATACCGGTACGCCATCCACCAGAGCCTGGACCTGCGCTGGCGCCTGCGCCTGGCCGGCAACAGTCCGGCGCGCCGCTGGCTGACCGCGATCTGGTCCTGGATGTAACGCCCGCCGGCCCGCGGCGCGACGGCCGGTCAGCACCAGGGCAAGCCGTTGCAGAGGGGAAACTCCAATAGATGCGAAGGCATGCGCGCTCCATACTGGCCCCGAGGCGATCAGGCCCCCCCCGCGCCCGATACTGCCCTGCCCTGTTCAACCGCCAGCCGGATCATCCACGCCATGTCCCGTCCCATCACACTTGCCGCCGCCCAGATGGGCCCGGTCTCCCGCCAGGAATCCCGCGCCGCCGTCGTCCGGCGCATGGTCGAACTGATGCGCCAGGCCGCCGGCATGGGCGCGCAGGTCGTTGCCTTTCCCGAGGCCTGCCTGACCGCGTTTTTCCCGCACTGGTGGATCGAGGACGAAGCCGAGGTCGACAACTGGTTCGAACGCGAAATGCCGAGCCCGGCCACCCAGCCGCTGTTCGACGAAGCGCGGCGGCTGGGCGTCGGGTTTCATCTGGGGTATTGCGAACTCGACACCAGCGGGGGGCGCAAGCGCCGGTTCAACAGCTCCATCCTCGTCGCCGCTGACGGCAACATCATCGGCAAATACCGCAAGATCCACCTGCCTGGCCACGCCGACCATCGCCCGCAGACACCGTTCCAGAACCTGGAAAAGCGATTCTTCGACATCGGCGACCTCGGTTTCGGGGCCTGGCACGCATGGGGCGGCGTGGCCGGCATGCTGATCTGCAACGACCGCCGCTGGCCCGAAGCCTACCGGGTGCTGGGCCTGCAGGCAGTCGACATGATCTTCTGTGGCTACAACACACCCGTGCACCACCCCGCCGCGCCGGACCATGACCGCCTGGGGCAGTTCCACAACGAGTTGTGCATGCAGTCGGGGGCCTACCAGAACAGCACCTGGGTCGTGGGCATCGCCAAAGCCGGCGTCGAGGAAGGCGTCGACATGATCGCCGGCAGCTGCATCATCGCCCCCAATGGCGAGATCGTCGCGCGCAGCGCCGGCAACGGCGACGAGGTGATCGTTGCGCGGTGCGACCTCGACCTGGGCGCCTCCTACCG
Organism: Comamonadaceae bacterium G21597-S1; assembly: GCA_027214345.1. GTDB lineage: Bacteria > Pseudomonadota > Gammaproteobacteria > Burkholderiales > Burkholderiaceae_C > CAISIP01. The sequence continues at coordinate 43,220 of JAPWHR010000012.1, read as the reverse complement.
CGAGACCACCTTCAACTTCGCATTGCACCGGCGCACCGAACACTACGGAATGCTCGTGGAGCGCACCGGCCGCCAGGCGCCATGATGCCGGCACGCACGCCGTCGGCCGCACACCGGCATTGAATGGCGTGCAATCCGGGGAACTCCGTCGGATGCGTTGGATCCGCACACTCAAGTTCAAGATCGTCTCGCTGGCCGTGGTCATGGGGGTGTTGTCGGCGGTCGCCACGGCCGAACTGCTGCTGCGCACCACCCGCAACGACGTCGAGACCCTGCTGCTCGACAGCGGCGCCAGCGAACAACAAGGCACGGCCACGTTGCTGGCCACCAAGCTGCAGCTGCTGCAGACGACAGTGCGCGCCGTTGCGCAGGCCGTGCGGCCCGAGCTCTGGCAGGACACCGCGGCATTGCAGCGGCATCTGCGCCAGGAGTCGTCGGCCAATGCGCTGTTCGGCATGATGCTGGCCGCCGATGCCCAGGGCCGGCTGCAGGTGCGGCTGATCAACGGTGAACCGACCACGGAATTGCCCCCGATCGGCGACCGGCCCTACTTCCAACGGGCGATCGGGTCCGACCAGGTCGTCATCTCCGAACCCATCATCGGACGCGCGAGCGAGCGGCCCCTGGTGATTCTGGCCATGGCCACGCCACGGCGCGACGGCCATCCCACCGGCATCGTCGCCGGCACGCTGGACCTGGCATCGGCCCGCCTGTTCTCCGACATCGGGCTGACCGATGCGCGCGACGGATCGCGCACGCTGGTGCTGGACCGCTCCGGCATCGTGCTGGCCCATCCGGATCCGGCGCGCGTGATGGGCAACGCCGCCGACGAACCGGGTCTGGCCGCGGTGTACCGGAACTGGCGCAACGCCGGAAGCCCGATCGACACCCAGGGACGCGCCATGTTGTCGTCGGGTTACCTGATCTCGATGGCCGGCATTCCCGTATCCGACTGGATGCTGGTGCACCTGCGGCCACAGCAGGTCGCGTTGCGGCCACTGCATGCGGCCCAACGCGCGGCCTGGATGTCCGCCGCCGCGGTCGGTCTGGTCGCGGCATTGCTGGCAACCTGGTTCGGGCTGCGCGTGACGCGGCCGATCGACAAGCTGCGCGACCGTGCCATCGCCTCGCTGACCGATGCACGATCGAACCTGGCACCCTGGCCCGCCAAGTGGGGCGGCGAGCTCGGCGAGCTGGCACGTGTCTTCCAGCATGTCGAAGACGAGCGCGAGCGGCGCGAGCGCGATACGCGGGCCCTGTTGCAACAACTCGAGGCGGTACTCGACCATGCGCAGGTGGGCATCGCCCTGACCCGCGACGGCCGGTTCGAACTGGTAAGCCGGCATTTCTGCGACACCTTCGGCATGCGCAAGGACGAAATGGAAGGCAAGCCGACCCGCATGATCTATCCCTCCGACGAGGCCTTTGCCGCACTGGCCGAAAGCGCCCGCCCCCAGTTCATGGAGCAGGGTTTCTTCTCCGGTGAAGTGGAACTCAAGCGCAAGTCCGGCGAAAGCTTCTGGGCCCGCATGCGCGGTCGCGCGGTGGTGGCTGGCGACCTGTCCAAGGGCACGATCTGGACTTTCGAGGACGTCACCGAGATGCGGGCCCAGCGCGAGCAGCTGACCTGGGATTCAAGCCACGATGCGCTGACCGGTCTGGTCAATCGCGCGGCGTTCGAGACCCTGCTGACCGAGGCGACCGCGCAGGCCGAAGCGGAAGCGTTCTGCGCGTTGTTCATCGACCTGGACCGGTTCAAGCAGGTCAACGATACCGGCGGCCACGCGGCCGGTGACGCCGTCCTGCGCGACATCGCCGAACGGCTCACGGCCCAGGTCCGCAAGTCCGACACCGTGGCGCGCCTGGGCGGCGACGAATTTGCCGTGTTGCTGCCACGGTGTCCGATCGGACATGCGCGCGATATCGCCGAGAAGATCCGCAAGACGGTGGTCGACTACCGACTGGACCGGGAAGGCCACACGTTCGCGATCGGCGCCAGCATCGGCGTGGTGCGCGTGGACGGCAGCTTCGACAGCGCCAAGGAGGTGCTGTCCGCCGCGGACAACGCCTGTTATGCGGCCAAGCACCGTGGACGCAACTGCGTCGTGGTGTACGGCGACTGAGCAGTTGCCGAAAACCCGGTACCGGCCCGGACGCAGGTCAGCCGCGACCGTCGGCCGATGCCACGAGCGCACCTTGCATGCAATGGCCGATGAAGGCTTGCGTGGAGCGGCCCAGTTGCCTGTCGCGGTGCACGGCCACCGCCAGCCGCCGTTCCGCGCTGGGCAAGCGGGTACGCAACTCCACCAGCCAGCCCGCGTCGAGCGCCTGGGCCACGGCATGGCGCGACAGGCAGCCGAGTCCGGCGCCGGCCGCCACCAGCCGCTTGATGGCTTCGGTGCTGCCCAGCTCGAAACCGATCTGCTGGCGGTCCAGGTGCTCGAGCAGCCAGGTGTCGGTGGCCTGTCGGGTGCCCGAGCCGTGTTCGCGCAGGATCCAGGTCGCCGCTGACAGCTGCCGTGCCGATACGGCACGCGTGCCCGCCAGCCGATGCTGCGGCGCCGCGACGATGACCAGTTCGTCGCGCAGCCACGGCCGCACGACGAGGTCCGGATGCGTCTGCAAGCCTTCGATGAAACCGACGTCGACCTCGAAGCCGGACACCGCCGCCACCACCTCGCTGGTATTGGCGATACGCAGCCGGATGCGGCTGTGCGGCTGTTCGCGGGTCCAGCTCGCGACGAGATCCGGCAACAGATACTCGCCAATCGTGAAACTGGCGGCCACATGCAGCGGCGCCGCCGGCTCGCCGGAGAACAGGTCCTCGAGTTCGGCCGCCTGTGCGAGCAGCGCATGTGCGCGGGGCAACAAGGCCTGGCCGTTCTCGTTGAGCAGCAGGCGCCGCCCGATGCGGTCGAACAACTGGCTGCCCAGCGCCGCCTCGAGTTCGGCCAGCGCCGCGCTGGCGGCCGACTGCGAACGCGCGATCCGGCCGGCCGCGGCCCGGGTCGAGCCGGCATGCGCGGTGGCGACGAACACCTCGAGCTGACGCAGGTTCAGGCGCAGGCGTTGATCGGTTTTGTCGATCATCATGAGTCGGATTATCTGTTTTTCCGTTTGAGCCCGGCTGGTTACCATCGGAAACCGATCGACGCAACGCAGCGGCGCGACGCGTCGCAAACCAGCCACCGGGAGACCCCACGACCATGTTCAAGCTCTTGTCCGATGAACCGGTGCACGATCCCCTGGCACGCCCGCGGGCGTCGGAGACGCAGGTCAAATGCACGACCTGCTACATGTGCGCCTGCCGCTGCGGTATCCGGGTACACCTGCGCGAGGGCGACAACGGCCCGGAGGTGCGCTACATCGACGGCAACCCGGAACACCCGCTGAACAAGGGCGTGATCTGCGCCAAGGGCTCATCGGGCATCATGAAGCAGGTGTCTCCGGCCCGGCTGACCCAGCCGCTGCTGCGCAAGCCGGGCAGCGAACGCGGCGCCGGCGAATTCGAGACCATCTCCTGGGAACGCACCTACGAGATCCTGACCGAACGCCTGGGCAAGATCCGCGCGACCGATCCGAAGAAATTCGCGCTGTTCACCGGCCGCGACCAGATGCAGGCCCTGACCGGCCTGTTCGCGCGCCAGTTCGGCACGCCCAACTATGCGGCGCACGGCGGCTTCTGCTCGGTCAACATGGCCGCCGGCATGATCTACACGGTGGGTGGCAGCTTCTGGGAATTCGGCGGCCCCGACCTGGACCGCGCCAAGCTGTTCGTGATGATCGGCACCGCCGAGGACCACCACAGCAACCCGATGAAGGTCGCGATCAGCAAGTTCAAGCGCCAGGGCGGGCGCTTCATCTCGATCAACCCGGTGCGCACCGGTTATTCGGCGATCGCCGACGAGTGGATCCCGATCAAGCCTGGTACCGACGGCGCCTTGTTCATGGCGCTCCTGCATGAATTGATCCGCACCGACAGCATCGACCACGCCTTTCTCAAGCGCTTCACCAATGCGCCGCAACTGGTGGTGCTCGATGAAGGCGAGCGCGAAGGCCTGTTCGCGTTCGACCCGAATCCCGAGAAAGGTCCGCCGGGCGATGGCCGCCATCCGCACAACAAGCTGGTCTGGGACACGGCCTCGGGCCGGGTGCTGAACGCCTACCCCGAAGGCATCGCCGACGGATGCGACCCGGCGATCGAGGGCGTCTACACGCTGGCCGACGGCACCCGGGTGGCACCGTCGTTCCAGCTGCTGCGTGACCGGGTGGCCGACAACACGCCGGAATGGGCGCAACAGATCACCGGCATCCCGGCCGATCGTATCCGCCAGCTGGCCCGCGAGATGGGCCACGCCGCGTTCGAGCAGGCCTTCACGTTGCCGATCCCGTGGACCGACGCCTGGGGCAAACAACATCCGAACACGCAGGCGCGGCCGGTGGCCTTCCATGCGATGCGCGGCCTGGCCGCGCATTCCAACGGTTTCCAGACCGTGCGGGCGCTGGCCATCCTGATGAGTGTGCTGGGCACCATCGACGCGCCCGGCGGTTTCCGCCACAAGGCACCCTACCCGCGCCATATCGTGCCGAACTACCGGGCCTTCAACGATCCGGCGCAGATCCAGCCGAACACGCCGCTCAATGCAGCGCCGCTCGGTTTTCCCGCGCATCCGGACGAGCTGGCCATCCATCCGGACGGCTCGCCGATCCGCATCGACCATGCGTATTCGTGGGAACATCCGCTGTCGGCCCACGGCATGATGCACAACGTCATCACCAATGCGGTCAAGGGTGACCCGTACCGCATCGACACGCTGATGATGTTCATGGCCAACATGGCCTGGAACAGCACCATGAACACGTCGAACGTGCGCGAGATGCTCAACCGCAAGGACGATGCCGGCGAATACATGATTCCGTTCATCGTGGTCTGCGACGCGTTCCAGAGCGAGACCGTGGCCTTCGCCGACCTGGTTCTGCCCGACACCACCTACCTGGAACGCCACGACGTGATGGGCATGCTGGACCGGCCAATCTCCGAGTTCGACGGGCCGGTCGACTCGGTGCGTATCCCGGTCGTCAAGCCTTTGGGTGAATGCAAGCCGTTTCAGGAGGTGCTGATCGAGCTGGCCGGCCGATTGAAGTTTCCGGCGTTCACGACACCCGAGGGCACGCGCAAGTTCAGCGGCTATACCGATTTCATCGTCAACTTCCAGCCCGCGCCCGGCGTCGGCTTCCTGATGGGCTGGCGCGGCAAGGACGGACAAAGCCATCTCAAGGGCGAGCCCAACCCGAAGCAGTGGGAAGCGTACGAGAAGAACAACTGCGTGTTCCAGCTGCACCTGCCCGAGACCATGCACTACATGCGCAACTGGAACCGGGAGTACCTGGACTTCGCCAAGGACAAGAGCTGGCGCCAGCGCAACGACCCGATCCAGCTGGCCCTGTATTCCGACACGCTGCAGTTCTTCCGACTGGCCGCCCAGGGCAAGACCAGCGGCCGCCAGCCGCCGGACGAACTGCGCGAACGCATCGCCACCTTTTTCGACCCGCTGCCGTTCTGGTACGCCCCGCTCGAGGAGGCGGCAACCGACCTCGACGCCTACCCGCTCAACGCGATCACGCAGCGGCCGATGGCGATGTACCACTCCTGGGACTCGCAGAACGCCTGGCTGCGCCAGATCCACAGCCACAACTACCTGCACGTGAACCCGAAGACCGCGCAGGCCGCCGGCATCCTCGATGGCGGCTGGTGCTGGGTCGAGAGCCAGTGGGGCAAGGTGCGCTGCATGCTGCGTTACAGCGAAGCGGTCGAACCCGGCACGGTCTGGACCTGGAACGCCATCGGCAAGGCCGACGGCGCCTGGCAACTCGCACCGGGCGCCGACGAGGCGCGCAAGGGTTTCCTGCTGAACCACCTGATCTCCGAGGAGCTGCCGTTCAAGGGCGCCAAGGGTGCCACGACGATCAGCAACTCGGACCCGATCACCGGCCAGGCCGGCTGGTACGACGTGCGGGTGCGCATCCGCCCCGCCGACCCGGAGGAGCCGCAGGAATCCTTTCCGCAGTTTGCGTCCATGCCCGCCCCCCCCGGGGTGCTCGGCAAGGCCGCACGGGTGATGACCTATTTCGCAGGACGCAAGCAATCATGATCGGCTGGCTCAAGGACATTCTCAGGACCAACGCGGTCGCGCAGGCTCCGGCCGGCAGCACCGCAACTGCGCCCGCCCCCATGGCCGACGCCACGCGCGTGCGTGCCTTGCCCGGCGAAACCTTGGCCAAGCAGCTGGCATTGGTGATCGACCTCAACGTCTGTGTCGGTTGCCACGCCTGCGTCACCTCGTGCAAGCAATGGAACACCTCGGGTTCGGCCGGCCCGCTGGCCGACGAGGCGCCCTACGGCGCCGATCCCACCGGCACCTTCTTCAACCGGGTGCAGACCTACGAGGCCGGCAGCTACCCGGGCACCGAGACCATCCATTTCCCCAAGAGCTGCCTGCACTGCGAGGACCCGCCCTGCGTGCCGGTCTGCCCCACCGGCGCCAGCTACAAGCGCAAGGAGGACGGCATCGTGCTGGTCGACTACGACAAGTGCATCGGTTGCAAATATTGCGCCTGGGCCTGCCCCTACGGCGCGCGCGAACTCGACGAGGAACGCCAGGTCATGACCAAGTGCACCTTGTGTGTGGACCGCATCTACGACGAACATCTGCCCAAGGAAGACCGCAAGCCCGCCTGCGTCAAGGCCTGCCCAACCGGCGCGCGCCTGTTCGGCGACGTCAAGGACCCGGACTCCGAAGTCTCCAAGGCAATCCGCGAACGCGGCGGTTATGCGCTGATGCCCGAGTGGGAGACCCAGCCCGCCAACCAGTACCTGCCGCGCCACAAGACACCGCCGGTCACCAAGCACTGACACGGAACGAGACGACACCATGCATCCCGCTTTCTCGATCCTGTTCTTCACCACGCTGGCCGGCTCCGCCCAGGGCCTGGTCGTCGCGCTGGCCCTGGCCAGCCTGCTGCGCGTGCCGATGGCGCCCGGTTTCCTGGCCAGCGCGCTGCTCGTGGCAGCGGTGCTGCTGGTCGCCGGCCTGGGCGCGTCCTTCCTGCACCTGGGCCAAAAGATGCGCGCCTGGCGCGCGGTGCTGATGTGGCGCACCTCGTGGATGTCGCGCGAGGTCATCGTGCTGCCGGCGTTCATCGCGCTGGTCGGACTCTGGTGGCTGGTCGAACGCAGCGGCTCGGGCCCGCGTTTCGGCATGCTGTTTCCGGTGCTGGCCATCGTCGGCGCGATCGCGCTGTGGTATTGCACCGCGATGATCTATGCCTGCCTGCGCTTCATCGAGGAATGGGCCCACCCGCTGACCATCGTCAACTTCACGCTGATCGGGCTGGCCTCGGGCCTGCTGCTGGCCTGTGCACTGGCGGTGCTGCTCGGCGGGGGCGCCAACCTGATCGCCGCCAACGGCGCGTCCGCACTGGGCCTGACCCTCGCGGCCTGGATCACCCGCGTTGCAGCGCTGCGACGCAATGCCGGCATCCGCCACAAATCCACGCTGCAATCGGCCACCGGCATCCCGTCGCCCACGCTGGTGCAGAAGTCGATGGGCATGTCGGCGGGCGCCTTCAATACACGGGAGTTTTTCCACGGAGCGTCCCAGGCGGTGGTGAGGAACGCCCGGCTCGGCTTCCAGTTGCTGGCCTTCGCCCTGCCGGCCGCGCTGATGGTCTGGGCCATGGCCAGCCACAGCAGCTGGCCATGGGTACTGGCCGTGCTGGTGCAGGCCCCGGGGCTGATCGCCGAGCGCTGGGTGTTCTTTGCGCAGGCGCGGCATCCGCAGAACCTGTATTACCAGGTGGTGTCATGACACCGCACCATCCGCCACCATTGCCATGCCCGCGCCCACGCTCCACTACCACCCGCTGTCTTCCTATTGCCACAAGGTCTTGATCGCGGCGGACGTGCTGGGGGTCGCGCTCGACCGGCAACTGCTCGACTTCGCGGACCCGGCCGCGCGCGCGGCCTACCTCGCGATGTGGCCGATCGGCAAGATGCCGCTGCTGGTGGACCGGGGACGCGTCATTCCCGAGACCAGCATCATCATCGAGTACCTGCAACAGCACCATGCGCAAACCGGTCATGCACTCATTCCGAGCGCACCGGACGCCGCGCTGGCGGTGCGGCTGTGGGACCGCTTCTTCGACCAGTACGTGATGACACCGATGCAGGCCTTCACCGCCGACCTGCTCCGGCCCGAAGCCGATCGTGACGCCGGCAGCGTCGCCAAGGCGGGGCAGGACCTGGCCACCGCGTACACGGTGATCGAGCGGCATGTCGAAGGGCGTCGCTGGCTCGTCGGCGACGCTTTCAGCTTGGCGGATTGCGCGGCCGCCCCGGCCCTGTTCTATGCGCTGGCCTATGCACCACTGCCGCCAGGGCACAGGCACTTGTCGGCCTATTTCGAACGCCTGATGGACCACCCCGCCGTCGCGGCCACGGTGGACCAGGCCCGCCCCTATTTCGGGTTCTTTCCCGGCCGGGCCGGCCTGGCACGCCGGTTCTTCGATCCGGACGGCGCCTGACGTCTCCACCGGCCACGCGCCAACTGCGGCCTGGCCACGCCGACGGCCTGGCGCTCGCGGCACCCGGCCTGGCCGGCACGCGCTTCATGTCCGGGATCGGCGTGCGCCCGATACGCGGGATTCCGGCTAGGGCCGCGACAGCGTCCGTTGCGCGGGCCGGTCGATCAGGCGATCCGTCAGGCCGGCACCCGCCCACATGCCGACCAATGCCACCCAGGCCGTCAGTGCGAAGATGGAACCACCGGTCATGCCGGCACCCACCGCGCAACCGCCGGCGAGCATCGCACCGAAACCCATCAGCACCGCGCCGACGATGTAGCGGCGCATGCCGTAGCCATCGCCGAACCCCTCGAGCTTGAGATCGCCGCCAGCCCAGCCGCCCAGCAGCGAGCCGATGAACACGCCGGGCAACAGGCCGAAGTTGAATCCCAGGCCCGGCGCCGGCGTTGCCAGCACCCGCATCAACCACTCGGCCGACGGGCCACTGAAGGTGACCCCCTGCAGCGGCACCACCTCGAAGGACGCCGCCGCCACCTGGGCACTGAAGCCCCAGGCCGCTGCCACGGCCAGCCCGGCGCCCATGCCGCCGACCCACTTCCACAGGCCCCCGCCGCTGCGCACCGCGAACACCAGGGCCGCCGCCATCCAGACCAGGCCGGCGACCAGGCCGCCCCAGGGGCCGACATGGGTCAATGCGAGCAGGTCGCGCTGCGCGCCGCCATCGACCAGCCACCAGGCGCTGATGGTTTCGCGCAGCGGCGACAACGCGCCGGACAAGGCCGCCTGTGCCACCACCGCAAAGACCAGGCCGGACAACAAGGCCCGCAAATTGCCATTGGCCGACAGCACCAGCAGCCGACTGGCACAACCACGCGTCAGGATCATGCCGGCACCGAACAACAGGCCGCCGACGATGGCGCCGGACAGGCTGCCCTGCGCGGCGATCTGGCGGGCCGAACCGGCGTCGAGCACATGGGTGAGGACGAGCACTTGCACAGCCACCACCGCGGTGGCGAACGCCAGCAGCCAGACCGACAACTTCTCGCCGAACCGGCCGCGCCAGAACTCGATCACCGCTGCGCGCAGGCAAAAGCGCGAGCGCTGGGCGAAGTACCCGAACAGGCCTCCGATGACGACGCCGCCCACTGCCAGCACATTGGCATCGCCCAGGCGCTCCAGGATGTCGGTCAGGGTCACGTTGGCATGGCGTCTTGAATTTGTATATCAATGCTAGCTGATATATGAGCGGGGAAATTGACCTGGCACAAGCTGGATACACGGCACCGACGGGAAACATCATGTCGGCACGGGCCCATCCGATGCCCGGCACCGCTCCGCAGACACCCGCATGGAAACCTGTTCGCGCCGATTCGACTGCCGAGTGGCATCAACCGGAAGAACCGGATCGCGCCATCGGCGATGTCGGACTCGCAAGGTCACGGTACCGCCACCCGACGCAGGAGCGGGCCAGGCTGCAGCAACGCCGTGACGGGATCGGCGTGTGGCGGAACCAAAAGCACGACGGAACGGTGACTCCGAATCGACGCCTGCCGTCGATGGCTTCAGGTCGCTGCGCAACGGTTGTTGCCGCGCAAGCCGTTGCTTGCAAGAATACGAGCCCCCGTCATCGATCATGGACACACCTTCCGTCAAGCGTTACCAGGGCGATTTCGTCGCCTGGACGGGTGGGTGCGCCTTCATCGGTGGCGGCACAGGCGCCTTGGCGCCCCATGCGCATTACGCCATCCAGTTGGTGATCGGTGCGCCGCAGGGGCTGCGTGTCCAGTTCGGGCGCAACGGACCCTGGCACGCCTGTGCCGCGGCACTGATTCCGTCGCGCGCCGTCCACAGCATCGACGTGACCGACTGCCAGTGGGTCGCCGTCATCTTCATCGAACCCGAGACGCCGGAGGGCAAGACGCTCGGCGCCCGGTTGCGAACCGGCCCCGAAGTGCTCGACGCCGATATCCTGGACGTGTTCTCCAGGCGCTTGTACCGCGCCTGGCACACGCAAAGGAGCCCGGACGCCGTCAAGGCGGTTTTCCGCGAGATCGTGCGCCAGATCTCCCATACAGATGCACGCGAGCCCTCGGATCCGCGCGTGCTGGCCGCTGTCGAGTTCATCCGGCAACGGGTTCACCAGCCGGTGACACTGGCCGAGGTAGCCCGTTCGGCCCATCTGTCGCCGAGCCGTTTCAGGCATCTGTTCGTGCAGGAAACCGGCATGCCGCTGCGGACCTATGTGCTGTGGCGCCGGCTGCTGCAGGTCTGGGTGCTGCTGATGCAAGGCGAGACCTTGTCGATGGCGGCCCACGCCGCCGGCTTCGCCGATTCGGCCCATCTGTCCCGAACATCACGCGCGATGTTCGGAACACCTCCGTCGGTCCTGCAGATGAAGGGCCCGCTCACCACGGCCGCTCGACGGTCACCGGGTCATTTCGGCTGAACGACGGAGCCGGTCAAGGTGCCGAGAAAGGCCGCCAGGTCCTGCACGTCGGTGGCGGACAGGCGGATGACCTGCCGGTCCGCGTGCCTGTCGTCCGGACGTGCCAGCTCGCTGTGGCCGATAACCGCCCGCGGCGAGGCCGCGTAATGCTGCACGACCTGCACCAGCGTCGAGAACTGGCCGGCGTGCATGTAAGGCGGCCGCGCGGCGACATTGCGCAGGCTCGGCGTGCGGAAGGCGCCGAGATGCCTCGGGTCGTTGGTGGACAGGAACTGCAGCTCCCCGCATTGCTCCGGTCGCGCATCGCTGTAGCGGCCCAGGCAGTTGAACTCGTCGTCGAGCAGTCGAACCAGGCCGTCGGCCCGTCCACGGTCGGGCTTGGCGGGGTCACGCGGCGGTACACCGGTGTTGTGGAAGGCATGGTCGGTGAACCGTGGGCCGTTGTGGCAGCCGACGCATTGGCCCTTCGTCAGGAACAGGCGCAGGCCACGAACCTCCTGCGGCGTGAAGACCTGCTGGCCGCGGCCGTCGCCCATGGCTGTCGCCCGGACATATCGGTCGAAGCGCGACTCCCCATAGGAGACCTGCCGCTCGTACGCCGCAATCGCCTTGCCGATATGGGCGAACACCCGGTTCACCGCATCGCGGCGAGCCTGCGGCATGCCGCTCCAGGCTGCCCGTTCGGCCTCCGTGCCAAGAGGCGACGCGTCCTGCGGCAGATCGCCGAGTTCGGGCAGCGCGCCAAACGCCTTCCGGTATGCGTCCCCGTAGTGGGCCTGCATCAGCCGTGCAAACCGAACCCGGTTTCCGCCGTGCTCCGCGGCGTCCTCCAGCGGGCCCAAGGCCTGCGACCACAGGCTGTCCTTGCGACCGTCCCAGAACAGAAAGGGCGCGTGTGCGGCGCCCATGACCGGCATGGTGCGTCGCTTGCCGTGGCCAAGGCCCTGGCCGACCTGCCGACCGTCCTCGAACTGCGTCCGCCCGTCATGGCAGGTGGCGCATGCGATCGCGCCGTTGCGGCTCAGTCTGGTATCGTTGAACAGCGCGCGACCGAGGACGGCCGCTTGCCGATCTTGCTCGTACGCATTCGACGGATCGACCGGCAGAGCACCGGCCGCCGTCCATCGCATCGATTCGAGCACGGCGATATCACCAGCCGTCCAGGCGTCCCGCGCCGGCACGGTCATCTCGCCCTGTGCGGCCCCCGCAAAGACGGCCTGGGGCAAGACCAATGCAGCGCTGATAGCAATGCTTGCAATTCGTCCGACAAAAGCCATGCGACACCTCATGGGCTCGGTACGGGGTTCTTCACCATCATGTTGAAGGTGACCGTGTCGGAGCCCCGTGTGCCGTCGATGGCGAGCTTGAGTTCCCACCAACCCGTCATGCTGAACTTCATGCCATCGATCTGGTAGGTTCCTGCTTCGATTTCGCGCGTGACGCGCGGCCGGGTGGGCAGGCCGTGGCCATGCTGCGGCATGCCCCCATCCACCAGGAACCGGGCACCGGTCACCGGCGCTCCCGACGCGTCTTGCAGCCTGAGCTGCCAGCTGTGCATCTGGTTGATGGCAGGCGCGCGTTGCGGGGGCAACAGCGTCACATGGAAGATTCCGGCGGCGGAGTTCTTGTCCAGCGCCAGGTCCGGCTCCTTGGCATGGGTGACGCAGCCGCCGAGCAGCGACGCCATCATGACGGCGCCGAGGGATATTGCGAATATGCGTTTCATGATCGTTTCCCGGTCGGAGCTGCATCAGGCGCGTGCAGCGTCCATGAGTGCCTGGAGGTCGTCGGCCACGGGCATGCGTCGAAAGCCGCTGACACCCGTGTCACCGGTATTGCCCCAAGGCACGAGCTTGAGAGCAGTGAACAACGCGGCAGCAAACGTGCGCCAGAGTTGGCCGAATGCCTGGCCCGTCGCGCCGTTGCGCAAGGCAAACCGGAACATCTGCCAGTGGATGCCGACGTGCAGCGCTGTGGATGCCTGGCCCAGCACGTGGGCGCGTTGCAGATGCTGCAGGGCGGAGAAGAAATGGCCACGTTGTTCGGCGAGCGCCGCAGCGTCGAGTTCGCGCCGGACAAAGGGCCTGATGCGGGTTGCGTAAGCGGGCATGGGATGCTCCAGGGGTTGCTGAGGTCCTGGATTGTTCGCTGGCGGCGCCCGGCCGGCTTGAATGAAACGGCCGATCCGCCAGCCTTTTCGTTCAAGTGGCGTGCAGCGGACTGCCCAGTGCTGTCGGCCGTCTTGCTCACCCGGACCCGTGCCGGCGGACCGCGTTCGGGCACGGTCCGGGAGACGCCGGCCAGATCGCCCGCCCGGCCGCCGACCGCGTCAGGGCGAGGGCCGCGAAACGGTCTCCTGCGACCGCAGGACCTCGTCGAACAACCACAACAGCTGGCGCGCGAAGAGATCCATGTTGCTCGACCGGTCCGCGATACCGGTCTCGACGGTCCGGCTCGTGGCGGTGTCGCCGACGACGGCCACGCAGACACGTCCGGGCGCATCGCCATACGGGCTGGCAGACGGACCCGCTGCTCCGCTTTCGCCGAGCCCCCACGACGCATGCAGGTTCTCGCGCATCCGCGTGGCCACGAGCAGGGCGAATGGCTCGGTTTCTCCCCGCATGCCGGCGAGATCGGCGGCCCGCAGCCCCAGCAGTGCCTTGCCCGCGCGACGAGAATAGACGACGGCGCCGCCGCGGAAGAATGCCGATGCGCCCGGTACCGCCAGCAAGGCCGCCGAAACCAGCCCCCCCGCGGCCGACTCTGCAACCGCAACGGTCTGGCCCCGCGCGCACAAGGTCGCGGCAATGCGGGTGGCCAGCGTCGACAGCGGGGGGAGAACGTGAGGGGCGTCGGACATGGAGCAGCGTGCAATCGAGCGATCTGCGCAGTGTAGGGTCCCTGCGTGACAATCGCATGGTCTCGCCCGGTCGGCGCGCTGCGCCACCCCATCGCCTCAGGCTGCCTTGCAAACCCGCCACTTCCTCCAACTCATCGCGATGTCCGCCCTGTGGGGTGCGTCGTTTCCGCTGCTGCGCATCGCCAGTCCGGCATTCGGACCGATGGCTCTGGCGGGTATCCGCTGCACGCTGGCGGCGCTGGTGCTCGCCCTGCTGATGCGCATGCTGGGCGAACGCTGGCCCGAGCGTGCATCCTGGTTGCCACTGGCCGCGCTCGGCCTGTTGACCGTGGTTGCGCCTTTCGTGTTTTTCAACTGGGCGGCACTGACCCTGCCCGCCGGTTATTCGGCCGTGCTCAATGCCACGGCCCCGGTATTCGGAGTGTTGGGCGCCGCCATCGCCGGCGACGAGAAGATCACCGTGCGCAGCCTGCTCGGCTGCGTGGCCGGATTTGCCGGCGTGGCGCTGCTGGTCCAGCTCGGCCCGGTGGATGCGACGCCGCGGGTGATCCTGGCCGCATTGGCCTGCACCGCCGCGGCCGCCTGTTACGGCATCGGCACGACCTTCATGAAACGCGCGTCGGCCCGCCATCCGCCACTGGCCGCGGCCGCGACCATCCACGTCGCGGCCGCGCTGGCGCTGGCCATTCCGGTCGGCGTGGCCGTGCCGACGATGCAGCCCAGCACCGGCGTCTTGCTGGCGGTCGCCTTGCTCGGCCTGGTGACCTCCGGCTTCATGTACTGGATCAGCATGCGCCTGATGCGCGAGATTCCGGCCAGCGCCGCCACCTCGGCCGCGTTCATGATCCCGCTGTTCGGCGTGACCTGGGGCAGCCTGTTCCTGGGCGAACCGGTCACCGCCGGCATGTTGCCGGGCAGCCTGCTGATCCTGCTGGCCGCGGCGCTGATCACCGGGTTCAATCCCTTGCGCATGGGGCGCAGCATGCGCTGACCGCGCTCGCCGCCAGTGCAATGCCCTCTTGACGGACGATTCCCCCATGAAACTCTCTTCTCTCGTGACCCGCATCGGCGGCAGCCGCGTCGATGCCTGGCAGATCCACGCCCAGGCCAACGCGGCCGCGGCACGCGGCGAAAACGTGATCGTGCTCAGCGTCGGCGACCCGGAGTTCGCGGCCCCGCAGTCCGTCACCGAACGCGCCGCCGCGGCCTTGCGTGCGGGCGACACGCATTACACGACCATCATCGGCCGGGCGCCGCTGCGTGAACGCATCGCCGCGCGGCATCAGGCCGGCTGCGGGCAGGTCGTCGACATGCGCCATGTGGTGGTCACCAGTGGTGCGCAGAATGCGCTGTTCGTGGCCAGCCTGTGCCTGTGCGAGCACGGCGACGAGGTGCTGGTGCCCGAGCCCCTGTACCTGACCTACGAGGCGACGGTCCGCGCCAGCGGAGCAAGCCTGGTACCGGTACCCGTGCGGCCGGAGACCGGTTTCCGGCTCGACCTGGACGCGCTGCGCGCGGCGGTCACGCCGCGCACCCGGGCCATCTTCCTGGCCACGCCGTGCAATCCCACCGGGGTGGCGATGCGGCGCGACGAACTGCAGGCCATTGCGGCGCTGGCGCTCGCGCACGACCTGTGGGTGGTGTCGGACGAGGTGTATGCGTCCCTGGTGTTCGACGGCGAACATGTCGGCATTGCCGGCCTGGACGGCATGGCGGAGCGCACGGTCACGGTCAGCAGCCTGTCCAAGTCGCATGCCATGGCGGGGTTCCGCCTGGGCTGGGCCGTGGCGCCGGCCGAAGTGGCCCGCCACATGGGCAACCTGCTGCTGTGCATGACCTACGGCGCACCGGGTTTCGTGCAGGAGGCCGCCTGCCAGGCACTGGACGACTCCGACGCGGTCACCGGCGAGATCCGCGCCCTGTATCGCCGCCGGCGGGATCAGGTGTGTCGCCTGCTGGCCGACGTGCCCGGCTTGCGTTGTCCAGTGCCGCAGGCCGGCATGTTCGTGCTGCTGGACGTGCGTGCCACCGGCCTGAGTTCGTCCGAGGTCGCCTGGGGCCTGTTCCGCCAGGCCGGTGTCTCGGTGCTCGACGCGCAGGCCTTCGGGCCGTCGGCCGAAGGTTTCCTGCGCATGGGCCTGGTCGTCGACGACGACCGGCTGGCCGAGGCCTGCCGCCGCATCCGGCGCTACATGGCATCACTGGGCTGACCAGCATTCGGCCCGGAACCGCCAACGTCCGCCTCGACGCCGGCTCAGCGTATCGGGAACATCACTGCTCGTTCCACGCCGCGCGCAACTGCGCATCGGAGTCCCGCAGCGCCGGGTCGTCAACCTCGACAACCACCTCGTGGATGGCGCCGGTAAACCGGAACGGCGCCTCGTAGCCGGCCGACACCGGCAGGCCGCTGTCGTAGCCGCAACACAGGCCTTCGCCGGAGGTCTCGATCACCGCCGGAATCGTGCGCTCGATCGATCCTTCGCCGACCGCCACGCCATCGATGCGCAACTCCGCCCGGCCCTGGTGTTCGCCGGTGCGGTGGAAATGCAGCGCCAGCACGCAGTCGCCGCGCGGCACGGCCACCGTGGACGTGACGCGGTATTCCTGCAGCCCCAGGTAGTTGTGCACGTAGACCAGCCGGTCATCCTGCACGAACAAGGCATAACCGGCGAACCAGCTGCCGTGCGCGAGCAACACGCCCTGCGCACCACCGTCCGGTATGCGGACCCGCGCCGTGATCGTGTGCGAGCGGTTCTTCACGTTGACCGCGGTGTATTCGAACTGCGGCGCGCCCATAGCCTCGTAGACATAGCGGTTCGTCGGCGCGCGGGCGCCGGGCTTGCGTTCGCCCATGCGCAGCTGCATGCGCGAATCGAGCGGCAGCACCTTGTATTTGCCGGCCTCGACCCACCATTGTTCGATCAGCGCCTTGAGTTTCTCGGGATGCCGGTCGGCCAGGTCGTGGCATTCGGAAAAATCCTCGGCCACGTGGTAGAGCTCCCACTGCTGCGCATCGAGCATCTCGTCGGTCAGCACGCCGCCTTGCGGTTGCTCGACCACCGCCTTCCAGCCATCGGCCCAGATCGCGCGCGAGCCGATCATCTCGTAATACTGCACCCGCTTGCGCGTGGCCGCCTCGGCATCGGCGAAGGTGTGCGCGAAACTCACACCTTCGAGCGGCGTCTGCGCCACGCCAGCGAGCGTGGCCGGTGGCGTGATGCCGAGCGCGTCGAGCAACGTGGGCATGATGTCGATCGCGTGGATGTACTGGCCGCGGATCTCGCCGCGCGCGGCGATGCCTCTGGGCCAGGACACGATGCACGGGTCGCTCATGCCGCCCTGGTGCAGGTATCGCTTCCAGCGGCGCAGCGGCGTATTGCCGGCCCAGGCCCAGCCCCAGGCGTAGTTGGGATAGGACTTGACCGTGCCCCAGTCGTCCAGGTGCTGCAGGTTCTCGGCGATGCTGGACTCGTAGCGGTTCGGGAACTGGCATTCGTTGAACGAGCCGTTCTCGCCGCCTTCGGCCGAGGCACCGTTGTCCGAGGCCAGCACGACAATGGTGTTGTCGAGTTCGCCGCGGCGCTCGAGCGCGTCGAGCACACGCCCGATGTGGTGGTCGGTCTGCTCCAGGAAACCGGCATACACCTCCATCTGGCGCGCAAACAGCCGGCGTTCATCCGCGCTCAAGGCATCCCAGGCCTTGACCCACGGCGGGCGCGCGCTGAGTTCGGTGCCGGGTGGAATGATGCCGGCCTCGCGCTGGCGTGCGAACACCGTCTCGCGCCACTTCTCCCAGCCCTGGTCGAACTGGCCGCGGTACTTGTCGCTCCACTCGGGCTCCACGTGGTGCGGCGCATGGCCGGCGCCGAGGCAGTAATACATGAAGAAGGGCTTGTCCGGATCCACCGCGCGCAGGTCGGAGATGAAGCGCATCGCGGTGTCGGCCAGGTCGGCGTTGAGGTGGTAACCGTCCTGCGGCCGCGCCGGAGGTTCGATGTAGTGGTTGTCGTGCACCAGCGTCGGCGCCCACTGGTTGGTCTTGCCGCCGAGGAAACCGTAAAAGCGCTCGAAACCCCGTGCCAGCGGCCAGCGCGCCTTGTTCGCGCCCGAGGCATATTCGCTGGCCTGGGTCAGGTGCCACTTGCCGATCGCGAAGGTCGCATACCCCCGCGCCAGCAGGACCTCGGACAGGAAGCCGTTTTCCTTCGGCACCTTGCCGTTGTAGCCCGGGAATCCGGTGGCCATCTCCTGGATGATGCCCACACCGTTGGAATGATGGTTGCGCCCGGTCAGCAGGCAGGCCCGCGTGGGCGAGCAGATCGCCGTGGTGTGGAAATCCCGGTAGCGCAGGCCGGCGGCGGCCAGGCGGTCCATGTTCGGCGTGCGGATCGTCGAGCCGTAACAGCCCAGCTGCGCGAAACCGACGTCGTCCAGCAGCAGCACCAGCACGTTCGGTGCGCCCGCAGCTGCCTTGGCCCCCATCGGCCAGGCCGGCTGCGACTGCGCCGCCGTGCGGGCGATATGGCCGGTGAAGGCACCACCTTCGGGATAGGTCTTGAATGCGTCTACGGCCATATGGGCACAGCCTCCTTCAGCGGCGCGACATCCGCCAGTTGCGGAAGAACGGCCAGAACAACAACAACACCGAGAGCAACAGCAGGCTCAGTGTCAGCGGTTGGGTCACCAGCGGCATGAAGCTGCCGTCGGTCATCATCAGGCCCTGGCGCAGCCGCGACTCGGCGATCGGCGCCAGGATGAAGCCGATCACGAACGGGCCCAGGGGCAGGCCACCGCGCTCCATCAGGAAGCCGAGCACGCCGAAGCCGAGCATGATCCAGACGTCGAACATGCGATTGCTCGACGCGAAGACGCCGACCACGCAGAACACCATGATCAGCGGCAACACGAAATGCCGCGGCACGTCGAGCACCCGGCGCAGGAACGGGATCATCAGGTACATCTGGCCGAACATCAGCACGCTCGACAGCAGGCAGGCGGCGATGACGACATAGACGATGCTGGCATGCTGCTCGAACAGCAGCGGCCCGGGCTGGATGCCGTGGATCATCATCGCGCCCATCAGGAACACGTCGATCACGCTGCCCGGAATGCCGATGGCCAGCAGCGGAATCAGCGCGCCACCGACGGTGGCATTGTTCGCCGCCTCCGAGGCGACGATGCCGCTGGGCGAGCCGGTGCCGAATTCGTCCGGCGTGCGCGAGACGTTCTTGGCCACGGTATAGGCCACCAGCGAGCCGACGCTGGCGCCGACACCGGGCAGGATGCCGATCCAGGTGCCGATGACGGAGGAGCGCAGCAGATTCCAGAACTGCGACTTCCATTCCGACAGCTTCATCCACAGGCCGCCGGACTTGTACACGATGACCTCGCCCTTGCCGCCAGGCTTGAGCAGTTCGGCCATCACGGTGCCGATGCCGAACACGCCCACCAGCACCGGCAGGATGTCGAAACCCGAGGTCAGCTGCCACATGCCGAACGTGAACCGGGTGCTGCCGGTGTTGTCGTCGAGGCCGGGGAACGCGAACAACACGCCGATCATGCCGGCCAGCAGGCCCTTGGTCATGGACTTGCCGCTGACCGACGAGATCAGCACCAGCGCAGTGAGCACCAGTGCGAAATAGTCGAACGGCGTGAACTGCACCGCCACATCGGCCAGCGGCCGGGTCAGGAACACCAGCGCCACCCAGGCGATCACGGCGCCGACGAACGAGGCGGCGATGCCCAGCCCCAGCGCGCGGCCGGCCTGACCCTTTTGCGCCATGGCGTAGCCGTCGAACACGGTGATCACGTTCGACGGCGTGCCCGGAATGCGCAGCAGCACCGCCGATACGAAGCCGCCGGTGATCGAGCCGGTGTACATCGACACCAGCAGGGCCATGGCGTCTTCGGGAACCATCTTGAAGGTCAGCGGCAGCGTCAACGCGATCAGCATCGCGCCCGACAGCCCGGGTATGGCGCCGACGATGATGCCCAGCGCGGTGCCGAGCACGCACAGGAACAGCGGCCAGGGGCCAAACAGGTACTGGAACGAGGACAACAGATCCATGGCCGGCGATCAGGGCAGGTCGGCCACCAGCAGGTGGCGGAACACATAGTCGAGCCCCAGGCCGAAGCCCAGCGCCAGCGCGACCGACCACGGCAACTCGCGCCGCACCTGCCCGGCGACCAGCAGGAAGGAGGCCAGCAGGTAGACCACGGTGACGACACCGTACCGCGCAACGCCCGACTGCAGCACCGCGGTGTAGACGACGGTGAGCGCCGCCATCGCCGCGAGCAAGCCCCAGCGTTCGCGCTGCGGCGACCCGCCCTCGTCCAGCATCGCCTCGGCCGCGGCCTCGGCGAACGGCTTGCGCCAACGCCCGACCAGCACCGCCAGGCTCAGCAGGATGGTCGCCACGGCCACGCCCATGGGCACGGCCCCCGGGCCGATGGGCTCGAAGACACCGGGCTTGAGCCTGGCGCCTTCGAACAGGAACAAGCCCGAGAGCGCAATTGCAATACACGCCAGGGCGGTTTCCGCCCGGGTTTCGCTGTCAGCCATGCGCGTCGTCTATTTGCCGCTGACCAGGGTCTTGGCAATCGGCTCGACGGCCTTGAACGTATCGTCCAGGTTCTTCTTGAAAGCATCCCCCTTGAGAAACTCCACCGTCGATGCCCGCTCCTCGATCTGGACCTTGCGCAAGGCCGGCGACTTCATCGCCTTCTCGAGCGCGTTGGCCATGCCGTCGATCGCGGCCTTGGGCGTGCCCTTGGGTGCGAACCAGTAATTGTTGATGCAGAACTCGTAACCCAGTCCCAGTTCCTTGGTGGTCGGCACGTTAGGCTCGCTGTCGAGCCGCGCCGGCCCGGTGAAAGCGAGCGAGCGCATGCCGCCGGACTTGTAGTTGCTGTATTCCGAACTCGACAACATCGTGGTCTGGGTCTGCGAACCCTTGAGCGCGGCGTAGTTGGCCGAGCCGCCACCGATCTGCACGAACCGGAACTGCGCGCCGGTGGCCTGTTCCAGGAAACCGCCACCAAGGTGGTTCAGCGCGCCAATGTTGACACCGAACAGGATGGATTTGGGCTTGGCCTTGGCCGCCTTGACAAGGTCGTCGAGCGTCTTCCAGGGCGCATCGTCGCGCACGATATGGTGCAGGCAGAAGCCGCCGGTCATCGCCACCGGTTCGAAGTCGCGGTAGGAAACCCCCTTGCTCGGGTCGACCACCTCGCCGGACAGCAGAGCCAGATGCAGCACCAGGAAGTTGGTGCCATCGGGCGCGGCGTTTTTGACCTGCTGCGCGCCAATCGAGAAGTGTCCTTTCACGTTGACGATGGCCATGGGTTGCGGCAACAACTTCTCGTCCTCGATGGTCTTTTGCAACAAGCGCGCCATCAGGTCGCTCGAGCCGCCGGGGCCGAACGGTATCACCACCTTCAAGGGCTTGTCCGGCCAGGCCTGCGCAGCCGCCATGGCCGGTATCGCACAAGCTGCCAGCGTCAACAAAAAGCGTTTCATGTCTGTCTCCTTCGTGGTGATGATTGCGTTGCCCGGCGCCGGGCCACCGCGGACGGCGACCGGCAGGCCACGTGACCCGCCGGGTCCGTCACGCAGTCTGTGTTTGCTGATGCCCGCTTTTCGCAGGGCAACGAAATGCAGGCGATACGGTTCACACCGGCCACCCCGCACCGGTCGTCTTGAGATAGATCGCATACAGGCTGGTCGTGCCGCAGATGAACAGCCGGTTGCGTTTCGGGCCGCCGAAACACACGTTGGCCACGACCTCGGGCACGCGGATCTTGCCGATCAGCGAACCATCCGGGTCCAGGCAATGCACGCCGTCGCCGGCGCCGGTCCACACGTTTCCGTGCACGTCCACGCGCAGGCCGTCGAACAGGCCGACGCTGCAGGTTGCAAACACCGGGCCATCGTCGGCGACACCGCGGCCATCGGGCGTGAGTGCGAAACGACGGATGTGGCGCGGGCCGTCGCTCGCATGCGAGATGCCGGTGTCGGCCACGTACAGGCTACGCTCGTCCGGCGTGAACGCCAGTCCGTTGGGCTTGGCCATGATGGTGACCACAGCCGTGATCGCGCCACTGTCGGGATCGATGCGATAGACCTGCGAGGCGCCGATCTCGGACGGCGCGGCATCACCTTCGTAGTCCGAATCGATGCCGTAGGTCGGGTCGGTGAACCAGATGCTGCCGTCGGACTTGACGACCACGTCGTTGGGCGAATTCAGTCGCTTGCCCTCGAATCGGTCGGCCAGCACGGTGCGGCGTCCGTCGTGCTCGATGCGCGAGACGCAGCGCCCCCGGTGTTCGCAACTGATCAGGCGGCCCTGCCGGTCGACCGCGTGGCCGTTGGCGTTCCAGGCCGGTTGCATGAACACCGACACCGATCCGTCGGTCTCGTCCCAGCGCATGACACGGTCGTTGGGAATGTCCGACCACACCAGGTAACGGCCGGCGGCGAAATACGCCGGCCCCTCGGACCAGCGGCAACCACTGGCCAGGCGTTCGAGGTGCACGTTGCCGGGGGCGTAACGCGCAAAACGCGGGTCGAGCAGCTCGAAGTCAGGCGTCATCATGCGGGGCCTCCTCCTCTTCGAAATAGTCCGGATGCAGCGCCGCCACGCGCAAGGTCAGCGTGTGGTTGCGCTCGAGATGGCGCGACATGGCC
Source organism: Comamonadaceae bacterium G21597-S1 (assembly GCA_027214345.1). Classification (GTDB taxonomy): domain Bacteria; phylum Pseudomonadota; class Gammaproteobacteria; order Burkholderiales; family Burkholderiaceae_C; genus CAISIP01. The sequence continues at coordinate 20,645 of JAPWHR010000012.1, read as the reverse complement.
TGCAGGGCGGTGTGCGCATCGCGCTCGCGCAGGCCCGCGACGATGGCCTGGTGGTCGGCCACCGCCTGCCGGCCCGACTGCAGCTCGGGCACGGCGATGGCGCGCGTGCGCTGGTGCATGTCGCGGGCATGGGCCACGATGGACCACACGCCGTCCAACCCGCAGCTGTGCAGCAGACTGCGGTGGAAGTCTTCGTCGGCGCGCATCGTCGCCTCCAGGTCGCCGGCGTCCAGGGCCCGGCTCTGGCGCTCCATCGAGGCTTCCAGCGCGGCGATGCCGTCCGGGTTGTGGGGAGCCGCGAGAATGCGCCGCACGATCTCGGTCTCGACCGCCTCGCGCACGAACAATGCATCGCGGATGCGCCGGATGCTCAGCAGCGCCACGTAGCTGCCGCGCTGCGGCAACACCTGGACCAGGCCTTCGCGCACCAGGCGCTGCACGGCTTCGCGCACCGGCGTACGACTCACGTCGAGTCTGGCGGCCACGCCGTTTTCCGACAAGGCCTCGCCCGGTCGCAGCCGCGCATGCAGGATGTCCGAACGCAGCCGCTCGAATACCCGCTCGGCCAGCGCAGAACGGTTGGCGGCGCCGCCGGACGCGGGCAAAACCTGCACCAGGCCGCGGGGGCGATGCGCACGGACCTTCATGCCGGGGTCTCCGCATCCTGCATCAGGCGCCCGAGGTCGGCCAGCTTCGCATCGGACAGATAACCATACCGATTGACCCACAGGCGCGCCGCGTCGCCCATGGCAGCGGCGGCGGTGGCGATACGCTGGCGCACATCGGCGGGCGTGCCGTAGCTGTGGGTGAATGCGATCACCGGTACCGAACCGGCCTGTTGTTGTGCCTGCCGCAGCTTGTCCACCTGGGCCTGGCGCCCGACCGGATGCGCGATGTCCGGCGGCGGGTAATGCAGCAAGGCGCCATCGGGCAGCGGGTCATCGCAAAAGCCGAGGAAGTCGGCCATGGCCGCGGCCACCGTATCGAGCACGCGCCCATCGGCCGAGCCCACCAGATCGCGGGCCCAGTAACGCGCCATCATCGGCCAATGCATGGTGTAGAGCTTGACGCCCACGGCGTCGGCCGTGTCGGCGATGGCGTTCCAGTCGACGCCGGAGACATTCGACAGTGGCGGCGGGAACACCTGGGGCTCGAGCACGCGGCGCGGCCCGGACACGCGGTCCAGCGCCTGCCGGTAACAGCGCAGCATGGCGCCGACGCTGGCGCGTTTGCTGGCCCACAGCGGCAACCCGTCGCCGGCGTCGCTGAAGAAGGTATCCCAGCCGGCAGCGGCCAGGGCCTCGCGCACCGCCGGCACGCCATGCGCAGCCGCGCCCCGCGCGGCGGCCTGCCAGCGCGCGAGTTGCTGCGTCACCAGGCCGGCATAGGCGTGCGGATCGACGCCTTGCGCGCGCAGCGCCGGCCAGGCCTGCGGATTGAAGTCGAACAAGGTGCTGCGCAGGTCGTACGGCGGGTACTCCGGCCAGTCGACCCGGAACCCATGCACGCCCGGATACCGCTCGGCCAGTTCCGCCAGCAACGCGGCGCCGTATTCACGCACGTGGCTGCTGGCCAGGCTGGCGTTGCGGTCGACCCGGTGCGGATGCGGCTGGCCGTCCGGCCCCAGGCACAGGTCTTCGTCCACGGCGCCGGAGAACTGCACCCGGTAGCCGGGCGGGCTGGCCGCCATCACCTGCAAATAGACCGCGATGCCACGGTTATCGGCCGCCATCACGACATCGTCGATCAGTCGCGGATGGGCATGGGTCAAGGCACCGGGCGGGCTCGGCTGGTAGCGCAGCCCCTGGTAACGCGTGACGTCGTGTACCAGCGAGGGGGCGGTGCGCACCCAGGTCTCGCGCGCACCCCACAAGGCGCGGTCGAGCGGCCGCACGCCACCGGCATCGCCGTCCGGAGGCGGTTCGCGCGCACCGTCGCCAACGGGTGCGATTTCGAGCAGATAGGGGCTGGTCACCAGGGCCGTGGCACCGGCGGCCTGCAGCTTGTCCAGCACGACATCGACGCCTTCGCACTGGAACCACTCCGGCATCACGGTGATGCCGAGTGTGCGATCGGACACGTGATCCTGGCTCATGCGTACTAGTATACAAGTGGCCTTTTCATTGCCGCGATTGGGGCAAACCCGGACACCGACCCACCATCGATGGCCGTGTCGTGATCGCACCGCGCCGAGTCTCGAACGGGTAAACCCGCATTTCACATTACACCTGTAATGTGTAATATCCAATGCATGACAACCCAGTCAAGTACCAGCAGCCGAGCCGAAAAGGCCCGTGCCACCCGCGAACACCTGATCGCCACCGCCATCGACGTGGTGCGCCAGCGCACCTATGGCGCCGCCACCATGTTCGAGGTCGCCAAGGCCGCCGGCGTCACGCCGGGCGCGCTGCAACACCACTTCGGCTCGCGCGCCATGTTGATGCTCGCAATCCTGCAGACCATCCTCGAGGCGACCGATGAAAACGCCATCCCGTGGCCGGATACGTCGCTGCCGCTGCAGCCACGCGCGGCTGCCTATCTGGACGCGTTGTGGACCCGCCTGTACGAACCTGCCCGCTTCCTCGCCGCCTGGAGCGTCTATTTCGGCGCCGCCGACGAGAGCGCGCTGCAACCGCGCATCGCCGACATGCGTCGCGAGCTCAGCGAATCGCTGCATGCGCGTTTCGCGCAGGTCTTTCCCGAGGCAGCCGCGCGCACCGACCTGCCCGCCTTCGTCGACATGGTCTTGTCCACGTTGCGGGGCATGGGTGTGGTGCGCCTGTTTGGAACCCAGCCGCAGGCGGAGGCAGCCCAACGCACACAACTGGCCATCGTCATTGCAACCTGGTGCCGCAACGCACCTCCCATTCACGAGGAGACACCATGACCACCACGTCCTTCGGCCGCACGGCCATTCGCACCGCAGCACTGGCCGCCGGCCTGGCGATCACGCCCCTGCTGGCCCTTGCCCAGGACTTTCCACAGCGGCCATTGACACTCGTCGTGCCCTACCCCGCCGGCGGCGCCACCGACACCCTGGGCCGCATCCTGGCCAAGACGATGTCGACCAAGCTGGGCCAGCCCGTGATCGTCGAGAACAAGGCTGGCGCGGGTACCACCATCGGAGCCGGCGCCGTCGCCCATGCGGCGCCCGATGGCTACACCATGCTGATCAGCTCCAACACCACCTTCACGATCAATCCGGCGCTCAAGTCCCAGTTGCCCTACGACCCTCTCAAGTCCTTCGAGTCGATCGGCATCCTGGGTACCTCGCCACTGGTGCTGTTGGCCCACCCGTCCGTGAAAGCCAACACCGTGCAGGAACTGGTTGCCCTCGCCAAGACCCAGCCGGGCAAGCTGTCGTTTGGATCCTTCGGCGCCGGCACCACGGCGCATTTCGCCGGTGAAATGTTCAAGGCCATGGCCAGCGTGGACATCCTGCACGTGCCCTACAAGGGCAGCGCGCCCGCGATGCAGGACCTGATCGGCGGCCAGATCCCGCTGACCTTCGACACCAACGTGGCCGCCATGCCACAGATCAAGGCCGGCAAGGTGAAGGCGATCGGCCTGACCTCGGCCAAGCCGACCTCGCTGATGCCTGGCGTGCCGACCATCGCCGCCGTCTACCCCGGCTATGAAATGGTGCCCTGGATCACCGTGGTCACGCCCCGTGGCCTGCCCGAGCCAGTGCGCACCCGCCTGACGCGTGCCTTTGCGGACAGCATCTCCGACGCCGAGACGCGGGCCACCTTGCAAAAGGCCGGCGTGGAGGTACAGCTCGAGGCGCCCGCCATGTACGAACAACGCATCACCGAGGAATTGCCCAAATTGCGTGCCTACGTACACAAGGCCGGCCTGGAAGTGCAGTAAGCTGCTCGCGAAAGGGCACAGCCGCATACCGTGACACACCACTCCGACCTGGTGGCGCACAGCGCCGTCGAACTGCGCGCCATGATCGGCCGGCGGGAGATCTCGCCGGTCGAGTTGATGGACGCCTGCATCGGGCGCATCGAGGCGCTGAACCCGGCCATCAACGCCATCGCGGCGACCGACTTCGAGCGGGCCCGTGCCGGCGCCCGCGCCGCGCAAGCCGCCGTGATGCGCGGCGACACGCTGGGCCTGCTGCACGGACTGCCGCTGGGCGTGAAAGACCTGCAGGATACCGCCGGGCTGCTCAGCACCAGCGGCACGGTGAGCCGACGCAACCATGTGCCGGCGCACGACAACACGCTGGTCGCGCGGCTGCGCGCGGCCGGCGCCATCGTCACCGCCAAGACCAACGTGCCCGACATGGGCGCCGGCGCCAACACCCGCAACCCGGTATGGGGCGCCACCGGCAACCCCTTCGACCCGACGCGCAACGCCGGCGGTTCGTCGGGCGGTTCGGCCGCCGCATTGGCGGTGGACATGTTGCCGCTGGCCACCGGCTCGGACACTGGTGGCTCGTTGCGCATACCGGCCGCGTTGTGCGGCGTGGTGGGCCTGCGCCCGTCGCCGGGCGTGGTCGCCAACGACGCCCGCCCGCTGGGCTGGTCGGTGATCTCGGTGCTCGGCCCGATGGCCCGCGACGTGGCCGACACCCACCTGATGCTGCAGGCCGCCACCGGCATCGACCCGCGCGATCCGCTGTCGTACACGGAGGCCTCGCTGGCCGCGCCGCTGGCGCCCGTGGACCTGTCGACGCTGCGCGTCGGCTTCACCGAAGACTTCGGCATCTGCGCTGTCGACCCGGCGATCCGGCGCAGCCTGCGCCAACGCGTCGCCGCGCTCGAGGCCCTGGGTGTGCGCTGCGAACCGCTCGCACTGGACCTCGCGGATGCCGACCGGGTGTTCGACATCCTGCGCGCCGAGAGTTTCTACGCCGGCTACGCCGACACGCTGCGCGATGCGCCGCACACGCTGGCGCCGCATGTGCGCGCCAACATCGAGATGGCCGGCGCGATGACGCTGGCCGATCGCGCCTGGGCCCACCTGGCGCAGACACGCATCGCGCGGCGTTTCGCCACCACGTTCGAGCGCTTCGACCTGATCGTCGCGCCGACCTCGCCGGTCACGCCGTTCCCGTGGACTACCCTGTACGCCGAGACGATCGACGGCCAGGCCATGCGCAACTACTACCACTGGCTGGCGCTGACCTACATCCCGACGCTGGCCACCAACCCGGCCCTGGCCCTGCCCTGCGGCGTCGACGAAGCCGGAATGCCGTTCAGCCTGCAGCTGATCGGCCCGCTGCGCGGCGACGCGCGGCTGCTGGCCATCGCGGCGGCACTGGAGCAGGCCTTCGCCGCCGACCCGGTGCTGCGGCGCCCGCGGCCCGATCTGCAGCCGCTACGCGCGCCCCGGCCGGAGTTGCGCAGCATCGTCACCCACCCGCCGGGCGAGGGCAAGGACACGGCCACGACGGCCACCACGACGGCGGTCTGAGCCGCCGGCCGCCGGCCCGGATACGCCACGGCATGGCGGGTTTTGACGCAGACCATGCCGGTCCGATCAACCGGTATCGCACAATGCATGGGTTCACCATCCGCCCGATGGCCGACTCCGACCCGCCCAGCCGCCCCGTCACACCATGATCACCACCCTGCTGTTTCTTGCCGGCCTCGTCGCACTGGTTTTTGGCGCATCGGTACTGGTGCGCGGTGCCAGCGGCCTGGCACTGCGCCTGGGCATATCGCCGCTCGTGGTCGGGCTGACCGTCGTGGCCTTCGGCACCAGCGCGCCGGAGATGGCCGTGACCACGTCGGCCGTATTGTCCGGGCGCGCCGACATGGCGGTCGGCAACGCCGTGGGCAGCAACATCTTCAATGTGCTGTTCATTCTCGGCCTGGCCGCCCTGATCACGCCGCTGACGGTCCACCGCCAGGTGATCCGCCAGGAGGCGCCGATCATGGTCGGTTGCGCCGCGCTGCTGGTCGCGCTGAGCCAGGACGGCAACATCGGTTTGTTCGATGGCGTCCTGCTGCTCGGGTTGCTGGCGGCGTACACCGTGTTCCTGGTCCGGCAGTCCCGGGCCGCCCCGGGCAGTGCCGCCACGTTGTCCGACGACGACCTGCCGCATCCGGCCGAACCCGGCCGCTGGGATGCCGGCGTACCGGCGCAACTTGGCCTGGTGCTGCTGGGCCTCGTCCTGCTGGTGGCCGGATCCAACGCCCTGGTCTCCGCAGCCACGACGCTGGCACGCTGGTTCGGCATGAGCGAGGCGGTCATCGGCCTGACCATCGTCGCGGTCGGCACCTCGCTGCCGGAAGTGGCCGCCTCGATCGCCGCCAGCTTCAAGGGCGAGCGCGACATGGCGATCGGCAACGTGGTGGGCAGTTGCGTGTTCAACATCCTGGGCGTGGTGGGACTCGGCGGCCTGGTCGCCAGCCTGGGCACGGCCGGCGCGCTGCTCGTGCCCGAGGACATCCTGCGCGTCGACCTGTGGGTGATGCTGGCCACCACGCTGGCCTGCCTGCCGGTATTCATCAGCGGGCGCACCATCGCACGCTGGGAGGCGGCGCTGTTCCTGGGTTATTACGTCGCCTATACGGCCTATCTGGTGATGGTGTCGCAGCGCCTTGGCGGGACCGACTTCTTCAGCGACATCATCGTGTCGGTGGTCATGCCGCTGACCATCGTGACGCTGGCCGTCAGCCTGTTGCAGCGGCCGCGCTGAGCACGCGCCGCGCCAGTGCCGCCGGCGTCAGGACACCGCACCACTGTCCGCGTCTGCCGTCGGCTGCGCCGCTGCCGTGACCTGGTCGATCACGCTGGCCGCCACCAGGTCGCCGGCCACGTTGAGCGTGGTGCGGCTCATGTCGAGCACCCGGTCGACACCGATGATCAGCGCGATGCCTTCGGCCGGAATGCCCACCGTGCCCAGCATCATGGCCAGGATCACGATGCCGATGCCGGGCGTGCCCGGCGAGCCGATCGATGCGCCCACGGCCAGCACCACGACCAGCAGCAGCCCGGACAGGCCGACATCGACCTGGTAGACCTGCGCCAGGAACAGCGTGGCGATGACCTGGTACAGCGCGGTGCCCGCCATGTTGATCGTGGTGCCCAACGGAATGACGAAACGCGACACGCCCTTGCGCACGCCCAGCGATTCCTCGGCGGTGCGGATCGTCAGCGGCATCACCGCGGCCGAACTCGAGGTGGAAAACGCCAGCAGCAACACGTCGCGGCTGCCCTTGAGGAAATCCAGCGGCGAACGCCGCCGGCCCAGCGCATAGACCAGCATCAGGAAGGCGAACGCCAGCAGCAGGGCCCCGAGCACGGTGAGCACGTACACACCCATGCCGAGCAGGGCGTCGAGCCCCATGCGCGCCGTGAGCTGCGTCATCAGGCCGAACACTGCCGCCGGCACCAGGTACATGGCCCAGCGCACGACCACCATGCTGACCTCCTGTACCGCGCCCAGCAGGTCCACCAGCGGGCGGGCCAGCTTGCCATCCATCGTAACCAGGGCCACGCCGACGAAGATCGCGAACACGACGACCTGCAGCATGTTCTGTTCCACGCTGGCCTGCAGCGGATTGGTCGGAACCACACGCACGATCTGCGCCGGCAGGCTGGACAAGGATGGAGCCGCCCCCGCGGCGTCCGCACCGGCCGTCGTGACGGCCACTGGCATCTGCGCCACCTGCAGATACGCACCCGGCTCCACGGCCAGCGCCACCAGTACGCCGATCAAGGCCGCGACCACCGTCGTGAACAGGAAAAACAGCCCTGTGCGCACGCCCATGCTGCGCAGCTGGGCCATGTCGCGCGAACTCGTCATGCCCAGGATGATCGAGGCCACGACCAGCGGGATCACGATCATCTGCACCATGGACAGGAACAGGTAGCCGGGAATCGCCAGCCAGTTGCTGGCCAACTGCGCCATGGCCGGCGACAACCAGCCACCGGTGGGCCCGATGGCCATGCCGGTGGCGATGCCGGCGAACATGGCCACCAGCACCTGCAGCCACAAGCGGCCGCGCACGAAGCCGCTCAGGCGCAGCGTCAGGCGGCCGATGGAGGGATGGGTGGAAACAGGCAATGCAAACACAGGGGCGGCTCCAGGAGAAAGACATACGCGGCGGTCTGTCGGGCACGACATCCGGCCGCTTGCCCATCGTAGCCCGGACAGCGCTTGCACGGCCCCATCGGCGGCACCACAATCCATGCGAATTGACCCATGTCATCCATAGCCGGCCCCATCTGCCAGATGGTGCCCGCCCACCCGACCGGAGCCCCGTCACCATGCCGCATGCCGACCCGATGTCGCACCATCTCGTCACGATGGCCCATCACAACGCGTGGTCCAACCACCGGTTGCTCAACGCCTGCGCGCAACTGAGCCCGGAGCAGTTCGCGGCACCGCGAACCGGATTTTTCCCGTCCATCCTTGCAACACTGAACCACATCGTGACCGTGGACTGGTTCTACGTGGACGCGCTGGAGCGCGAAGCCCGCGGCGAGCCGCCGCATCCGGACTATGTGTCGTCGTTCTTCACGCCCGCCGAGCCGTTCGACGCCTGTGCACCCCTGCAGCAGGCCCAGCGCGCGGTCGATGGGCGGCTGCTCGGCTACTGCCAGGCGCTGCGCGACGACGAACTCGCGCGCGAGGTCACGATCCTGCGCCGCGACGGTCCGCAGCGCGAGACCAGGCTGCGCCTGCTGAGCCACCTGTTCCAGCACCAGACCCACCACCGCGGCCAGGTGCACGCCATGTTGTCCGGCACGCCGGTGGCGCCGCCGCAACTCGACGAGTTTTTCTGCGCGATGGATGCGCCGCTGCGCGAAAAGGAATTCGCCGAACTGGGCTTCAGCGAAGCCGCGCTCTGGGGGCCGCCCGGCTGAGCCGCACATGGCGCGGCCGCGCGGCGCTCAGTTCGGGATGATGATCTCGTTGGGCCGGTCGCATTCCGGCGGCTCGCCGTACCCGGCCGAACGCACGCTCAGGTCGGCGGCGATCTCGACCTGGAACCATTGGCAGAACGGGCTTTCGTAGCGGTAACTCCAGACCACGCCACGGGAACGTGCCAGTGTGCGGATCTCGCCAGGGCGGCCCAGCAACTGGCGCACCGCGTCCTGCGTCATGCCGGGGGTGATGCGGTTGAAGTTCTGCTCGGTCAGTACCTGCTCCGAGCGCAGCGCTTCGCCAGCCGCATTCAGGTAGACGAACCAGGTCTGCTTGCCCCTGGGGCCGGTCGGAAACTCCAGCCGCGAGCCGCCATCGGCCATCGTGCGCTGCATCTCGGGTTGCCCCAGCCGTTCGACGATCTGGTCGCGGCTCATGTTCGACAGGTCGGCCGGCGGCAGGTAGCTGCCGCAGGCGGTCAGGAAAAACGAGCAGATCACGAGGACCCGCCATCGGTAGACACAAGACATCACGTTGCTCCCGGACGGATCGTCCGATTCCTCGAAAAGACGTTGGAGGAGCAACCGGCGCGGAAGTTCATCCCCCGGGAACCGAAAGGCCACAGCCTGCCTCGCACAGCGGCAGCGCAGGCTTGCACTACCATGGCGACCCGATGACCACCGGCCCGGCTGCGGGCCGGTACGCAATCCCCACGCAACCCGGCAAGAAAGGCCAACAAACATGTTCAGTCACGTGATGCTCGGAGTCAACGACCTCGAGCGCGCCCGCAAGTTCTACGACGCAACCCTCGGCACCTTGGGCATCGCCCCGGGCGTCGCCAACAAGAACCGCTATTTCTACCGCAGCCCGACCGGCACGTTCGCGATCACCACACCCATCAACGGCGAACCCGCCTGCCATGGCAACGGCAGCACCATCGGCTTCACCGTGGCCTCGCCCGAACAAGGCGACGCCTTCCATGCGGCCGCGCTGGCCAACGGCGGCACCACCTGCGAAGACCCGCCAGGTTTCCGCGAAGGCCCAGCCGGCAAGCTCTACCTGGCCTACCTGCGGGATCCGGACGGCAACAAGATCTGCGCCCTGCACCGGCCCAAGGCCCCGGCCGCCTGACGCCGGATCCGCCCACTTGAAGCATGGGCGCGATCGTGGTCTGATCGCCCTGCGCGGCCGCCTGCCGTCGATGCGTGTCTGATTCGGGCCGCCTCGATCGTCGTGGACAGGATGCGCGCGGCTTTTCACGCGCATCGCGGGGCAGGTGCCGCCCCGCCTCCTCCTGCCACTGCGCCGCCTGCGGGCGGCCCAACCGGATGCATGCCCATGAGCCCTTCACCCGCCGTCTCCCGCCGCAACAAGACCAGCGCCCCGCCCCGCGCCGCGGCCTCCCCTGCAAGCCGCATCGTGGTGCTGGTCGCCTCCCGCAAGGGCGCCTGGATCTTCCAGTCCGACCGCAGGCGCAAGACCTGGAGCTGCGACGGCCCCCATTTCCTGGGCCACACCATCAGCCACTTGCAACTCGACCCGCGCGACGGCCGCACGCTGCTGGCCGCCGCCCGGACCGGGCACCTGGGCCCCACCGTGTTCCGCTCCACCAACCTGGGCCGCAGCTGGAAGGAAGCGGCAAGGCCGCCGGCATTTGCCAAGCCGGCCCATGACCTGCCAGCCCGTGCCGTCGACCACGCTTTCTGGCTCACGCCAGGGCACGCCAGCGAGCCCGACAGCTGGTACGTAGGCACCTCGCCGCAAGGCCTGTTCCGCTCCATCGATGGCGGCAACAGCTGGGACCCGCTGCCCGGCGTCAACGACAACCCCCAGCTGCGCGCCTGGATGGGCAGCGCGCAGGACGGCACGCCGGACGGCCCGAAGCTGCATTCGGTCATCGTCGACCCGCGAGACCCGGCCCATCTGTATTTCGCGATGTCCGGCGGCGGCGTGCACGAATCGCGCGACGCCGGCGCTACCTGGACGACACTGGTCGACGGCATGGAGGTGGTCGAAGGTTTCGACCCGACGGATGTCACCTTCCACGACCCGCATTGTGTGCGCCTGTGCCCGACCAACCCGGACCGGCTGTACCAGCAGAACCACTGCGGCATCTACCGGCTCGACCGCCAGGAGGGCAAGCCCGACACCTGGCAACGCATCGGCCGCAAGATGCCCAAACGCGTGGGCGACATCGGTTTCCCGATGGTGGTGCATCCGCGCGACGCCGACACCGCCTGGGTGTTCCCGATGGACGGCGGCACCGTGTGGCCGCGCACCAGCCCGGACGGACGACCGGCCGCCTACGTGACGCGCAACGCCGGCAAGACCTGGCAACGGCTCGACCAGGGACTGCCCGAGGCCCAGGCCTGGTGGACCGTCAAGCGCCAGGCGATGTGCGCCGACGCGCAGCCGACACCGGCGCTGTACCTGGGCACGACCAGCGGCGAACTGTGGATCGGCCATGACGAAGGCGCGTCATGGAAAAACATCGCGCGCCACCTGCCGGAAATCTACGCGGTGGAAGTCGCCGAGCTGGCTTGACGCCGAGCGACCGCGTCAATCCCCTGCCATGCAGCTGCTGATTCCCGCCGCGTTGCGCGACTACACCGGCGCCAGCCGCGTCGACGCCGACGGCGCCACGCTGAACGCGTTGTTCGACGACCTCGACCGGCGTTACCCCGGCATCCGTTTTCGCGTCGTCGACGAACAAGGCCATCTGCGGCCGAACATGCGCATCTTCGTCAACGGCGTAGGTACGCGCGACCTTGACCACGCCTTGCAGTCGACGGATTTCGTGGCGGTGGTGCTGGCGCTGAGCGGGGGGTGATGGCCGTCGAGCGCCGGGGCGGTTCGGCGCCGCGGCATGCGCATCACCGGCGCTTCGTCGTCGGGCGCCGCGGCCGCGTACCCGAGCGCGACGCCAGAGCCGCTTCCATGCCGTGCAGGCGCTCCCGAATCCGGCCCGCGGCGAAGTCGATGAAGGCCCTCGTCTTCATCGGCAACCGCCCCTGGCCGGGATAGATCAGGCTTGCAGGAATCGCCGGCGGCTCGTCGTCGACGAGCACACGAACCAGGTCACCGGCCCGCAGGGCATCGTCGATCTGGTACGACAACACGCGCGTGAGTCCGAGGCCGAGCTTCGCCGCCGCCATGGCAGCGTCGGCCGTGGAAACCGCCAGGCGTGCCCGCACGTCCACGGGCCGCCGCTCGCCACCGTCACCGACGAAGGTCCAGGTCGTCGCCGCGTCCAGCCCCTCGAAGCTGATGCAGCGGTGCGCGGCCAGGTCGTCCAGCGTGGCCGGGGTACCGAATCGCCGCAGGTAGTCGGGGCTCGCGCACACGACGCGACGCACCGTGCCCACCTGCGTCGCCACCAGGCTGCTGTCGGGCAAGGTGCCGATGCGCAGCGCCAGGTCGACATGCTCCTCGATCAGGTTGACGTTGCGGTCGCCGAGCCGCAGCTGGATGTCGACCTCGGGATGCTGCTCCAGGAAGGCCGCGGCCACCGGCACCATGTGCAGGCGGCCGAACACGATCGGCGCAGCCACCACGAGCTGGCCCCTGACGTTGGCATAAGCACCGGCCGCGGCGCGTTCGGCCTCGTCGACCTGTTCGAGGATCGCGCGGCACGCCGCCAGATAGTCGCGCCCCGCATCGGTCAGCACCAACTTGCGCGTCGAGCGTGTGATCAGGCGCGTCGTGAGGTGCGCCTCCAGGTCCGCCAGCTTGCGGCTCACCGTGGCCAGCGGAATGCCAAGCTGCCGCCCGGCCGCTGACAGGCTGCCGCCATCGGCGATCGCGGCAAAGACGGTCATGGCGTCCAGTCGGTCCATTGTTTCAATATTCGAGAGAAAGATTCACGAAATCACAGTCTAGTGCGATTCATCGGGAATATCTACATTCTGCTTCACCGGAATTCACCGGACCACCCTTCAACCCTCAACCCTGGAGTCCATACCATGTCCCGTATCCCAACCCCCGCCAGCATCGATGCCGCCCCTGCCGCCGCGCGAACCCACCTCGAGGCCGTCAACCGGCAGCTCGGCGTCGTGCCCAACCTGTTCCGCCTCGTGGCCAACAGCCCGTCCGCGCTGGAGGGCTACCTGGCCATGTCCGGCGCGCTGGCCAAGGGCAGCCTGCCGGCACAGACCCGCGAACGTATCGCGCTGGCCGTGGCCCAGATCAATGCCTGCGACTATTGCCTGGCGGCCCACACCTACCTGGGCAAACACGCGGCCAAGCTCGGCGACGCCGAGATCGCGGCCAACCGCCATGGCGGCTCGCTCGACCCGAAGGCCGACGCGGCCGTGCGTTTCGCGACCAAGATCGTGCGCGAACGTGGTCACGTGTCCGACGCCGACGTGCAGGCCGTTCGCATGGCCGGTTACGACGATGCACAGATCGTCGAGATCGTCCAGCATGTCGCGCTGAACACCTGGACCAACTACATCAACGAAGTTGCGGGAACCGAGATCGACTTCCCGCAGGCACAGGCCCTGGCCGCCTGATCCTGCGCCATGCTCCCGCGGAGACGGCGCCACCCGTGGCGCCGTCTTTGTGGGCCCGGCAACAATCCTTGGAGAAACCCGCATGTCCCATGCACGCATTCCGCCGGCTCTGCCCGAGGCCGACACCGCAAGGCCGCACATGGCCGCCAGCGACGTGGCGTTCACCGACACCGTCAAGTCCATCCAGGCCCGCAAGGGATCGCGCGCAATCTACGAACGCATGGAACAAGGCGGCTCCTGGGAACACACCATCACGGCCGCGCTGAAGACGGAGATCGAAGCCCAGACCAGCGTGTTCCTGGCGACCGCCAACGGCCAGGGACAACCTTATGTCCAGCACCGCGGCGGCCCGGCCGGCTTCCTGCGGGTGCTCGACCAACACACGATCGGTTTCGCCGATTTCGTCGGCAATCGCCAGTACATCACCCAGGGCAACCTCGCGGAGAACCCGCAGGCGCACCTGTTCCTCATCGACTATGCAAGGCGCCGCCGCATCAAGATCTGGGGCACCGCGCGTGTGGTCGAACACGACGATGCCTTGTTGCAACGCCTGATGCCGACCGACTACCGCGCACGGCCGGAACAGGCCCTGCTGTTCACGGTGCAGGCATGGGACGTGAACTGCCCGCAACACATACCGCAGCGTTTCGAGGCGGCGGACGTGGCGGCCATGATCGCGTCACGCGACCAGCGCATCGCCGCGCTGGAACGCGAAGTCGAACGCCTGAACAAGGACCGTGCAGGCTGAGGAAAGCGGTCCGGCACGAAACCGGACGGCGCCTTCGGCACCGCGAAGGGCAGCTAAGGGACAGACAACAGCCATTCCACGGCTTGCTCCATGGAGCGAAACACCTTTACGGAGTACCCGGAATTCCTCGCGACCGTTTCCTGGAAATCGTGCGAAGTGTCACCTTCATCCGAAACGATGGCGGACCGGATATTGCGCGGAATTCCCAGCGAAGGGACATCCCTGTAGGCAAACTCGTACTCATTGAGTATGCCCATGCTATTTTTGGCACCACGGACGTCGTTCAGCACCAGCCGGATGCCTGTCGATTCGATGAGCTTTGCGTATTCCTTTGCCAATTGCTGAGCCAGGTCTCGATTCAATTGCGCATGCACTTTTCCGACAATGTATTTTCCATCGTCGGATACAAATACTTCGAAACTCACAATGGTCTCCTTGCGCCTATGGCTCAAGAAGCATGGCCGCAGATTTGCCGGGCATCGTCATTATCAATGCCCATGTCGATCATCGGAATTCCGTTCCTGCGAGTGTCCCAGACGGTGTCTTGGCAAGCCAACCGGAGACCTGTCGCGATATCCGCGCCGCTAAGTCGGCTGGCCCCCACCCATGCGCACCAACCGCCCCGGCCGCGCCTCGGTGACCACACCCTCCCGCTGCACGCACTGCCCCGCGACCCAGCTGCCAACATACCCCACCGCCGTTTGCAGAAAACGTTTGCCGCCCGCCGGCAGGTCGCGCACCAGTTGCGGCTTGCGCAAGGCCAGCGTCGCGGGGTCGATCAGGTTCAGGTCGGCGCGTTGCCCCACGGCGATACGCCCACGGTCGCGCAGGCCCAGGTAGTCGGCGTTGCGGCTGCTCAGCATCTGCACCGCCTGCTCCAGCGGCAGGTAACCCTGGGCCACCCAGTGCGTGAGCAGGAAGGTCGAGAAGCTGGCGTCGCAGATCGTGCCGACGTGCGCGCCCGCGTCGCCCAGGCTGAACAAGGCGCGTGGATGGCGCAGCATCTCGCCCACAACATCCAGGTTGCCATCGTTGTAGTTGAAGATCGGGAAATACAGCAGGTTGTCGCCGTCGCCTTCGCACAGGTAGTCGTAGATCGCGGCCAGCGGCGCGATGCCGCGTGCCTTGGCGCGCAGCAGCATCGAGTCCTGCAGCGTGGGTTCGTAGTTCGGCACCTCGCCGAGCGGGAACATGCGCGCCGAGATCATGTCGATACGCGCCAGCAGCAGGTCGACCAGTGGCGGCACCGACGAGCCGTCGCCGGCCAGGCGTTCGGATTTTTCGGCCAGGATGCGCGCGCGCCGCGCCGGATCGCGCAAGGCCGCGGCGCGTTCGGCCAGCGGCAGCGCAGCCACTTCCTTGTAGCCGGGGAAACCCATGAACGGATGAAAACTCGCGTCCAGAGCGGTGATGACGCCGATGCCGCGCGCGGCCGCCTGCAGGTACATCGGCAGGCCGCGTGCCACGGCCGCCTCGACGCGCCGCGCGACCTGCTTGTATTGCTCGCCGCCCGGGTCGCGTTGCAGCCAGGTCATGGCCAGCGGACGTTTCGAGGCGATCGCCAGTTGTTCGACCAGGTCGAACTCGGGATCGAAACGCTCCGGCGAACGCAACACGTCGAAATCGCTGACGAGTTGCACCACGCCGTGGTCCAGCCCGTCGAAGGCCCGGGCCAGCCCGGTGAGTTCGGCCAGGTCGGCCTCGGAGGCCGGCGTCTCCTGGCCCTTGGAGGTGCGGTGGTTGTCGCTGCGCCCGGTCGAGAAACCGATGGCGCCGGCCTGCAGCGCCTCGCGCAACAAGGCGCGCATCTGCGCCACGTCGTCGGGCGTCGCGGCTTCGTGGCCACGCGCGCGTTCGCCCATCACGAACATGCGCAGCGGGTCGTGCGGCACCAGGCAGGCGAAGTCCAGGCTGTGCGGCGTCGCCGCGAGCCTGTCCATGTATTGCGGAAAACTCGACCACTGGAAGTCGATGCCCTCGGCCAGCGCCACGCCGGGAATGTCCTCGACACCTTCCATCAGGCTGATCAGCCTATCCTGCTCGCCCGCGCGCAGCGGCGCGAAACCGACGCCGCAGTTGCCCATCACCAGCGTCGTCACGCCGTGGAGGATGCTGGGCGAGAAGGTCGGGTCCCAGGTCGCCTGGCCGTCGTAATGCGTATGGATGTCGACGAAACCCGGCGTCAGCCAGGCGCCGGTGGCATCGATGGTCTCGCGCGCGCCGGCGCCATCGAGTTGGCCGATGTCGGCGATCAGGCCGTCGCGGACAGCCACGTCGGCCGTCACCGGTCGTTCTCCGTTGCCGTCGACGACGATGGCGTTCCGGAACAACAGATCAAACATGGCGGGGCTCCATTTCAGGTTCGATGACGGGTGAGCGGCGCCACCACAACGCGCAGGCCAGGCCACTGACGATATGCCACATGCCCCACAGGCTGGCGATGATGACCATGCCCAGGTCGGAGTTGAACTGCACCGCGATGATGCCCAGCGCCAGGCCCGAGTTCTGCATGCCGCCCTCGAGCATCACCGCGCGCCGGTCGGCCACGCCGATACGCATGGCGATGCTGGTGAGGTAACCGAACATCAAGCCACTGGCGTTGTGCAACACCACGATGAGCATCATCGGCAGCAGTCCCAGCGTCAGCAACTGGCGCTGGCTGATCAGGCCCACGACGATGAAGGCGAACAGCGCGAACAACGAGAACCGCCCGAGCGGCTTGCGCAGGCGCGCGGCCAGCTTCGGCTGGTGGTGCGCGAGCAGCATGCCGGCGGCCATGGGCACGGCCAGCAGCACCAGCAGGCTGAACCAGATGCCCGACGGATCGATGTCGAGCTCGCGCAACCAGCCGGCCGTGGCCGGGTTGGTGGCCACCATCCAGCTGAAGTTGAAGGGCGTGAGCACCAGCGCCATCAGCGCGGCCACGCACGACACGGTGACCGACAGGGCCGTGTTGCCGCGCCCGAAATGCGTCATGTAGTTCGACAAGGAGCCGCCCGGGCAACACGCCACCAGGATCATGCCGGCCTCGACATTGGGCGGCAGGTCCAGCACCAGCGTCGCCAGCCAGGTGCCCACCGGCAGCAGCAGGAACTGCGGGATCAGCCCGGCGACGACGGCTCGCGGCATCATCGCCACGCGGCGAAAGTCGTGCAGCCGCAATTCGAGCGCGACCGAAAACACCATGGTGGCCAGCACCAGGCTGAGGGCGAGTTGTTGACTTGTCATCCTCGTTGTCGCTCCTGTTCCGGTCCGGCCACGTGCGCTTGTGGATCGGTGGCCGCCGGCGAGGTTGTCGCTGCTTCGTTGTGTGGTCGCCATTATGAACAAGGGATTCATGCGCCGTTCGTCGGCCTGGCGCAGGCATCCACCGGACCCGGCTCGCGCACCGACCGCGCAAATGGCGGAATCGCCGGCGCGCAAACACAGGGTTACAGGAGCATCGCAGCCTCGCCCTAGAATCCCTGTTTAACCATAGAGTCCCAGATGACCACAGCCAAGAAGCCCACCGCATTCAACCGTGCCCTCACCCCCAGCGCCGAGCTGGCCGCCGTGATCGGCGCAACACCGCAACCCCGCACCGAAGTCGTGAAGCTGATGTGGGAATACATCAAGGCCAACAACCTGCAGAACCCGAAGAACAAGCGCAACATCCTGGCCGACACCAAGCTCAAGGCCGTCTTCGGAAAGGATGAAGTCACCATGTTCGAGATGACCGGGCTGGTGGGCAAGCATCTGCGCTGACGTAAAACCACGGGGCCCGGCTCTCGCGCGCCTCGATCGTCCGCGCCGTGCGGCGGCCGACCCTTTCAGGCGCTGGCCGCGATCGCGCGAGCCACACGTTCGCCGGCGGCGCGCAGCCGTTGTTGCAGCGCTGGCGGGTCCCGCACCTCGAACTCCACCTCCAGCGACATGAGCCAGTAGACCAGCCAGTCGAGCTGGTGCGCCGGGCAACGCATGAGACACCGTGATGCGTCAATCGGTTCGAGCAGTGCAGCCGCGGGCGGGATGCGCGGCGACATGTCTTCGAGCGGCTTGTGCAGCACCACACGCGCCTCCTCGCCCTGGATCGTCACCGCCAGCTTGCCCGAGACGTACGCGCCGAGATCACCCCCACCGGGCCCCGGCCGGGGTGCGAAGTGCGCCCCGATGACCGGTGCACCTTCCACACGGTCGATGCGGAAATTGCGCCAGTCGTCGCGCGCCGGGTCCCAGGCCACGAGGTACCAGCGGCTGCCGACGTGCACAAGGCCTTGCGGCTCCACCGAACGCGTGCTGCTGCGGCCCTGCGCGTCGCGGTAGGCGAACCCCACCCGCAGCTGGTCGCGGCAGGCGGCCGCGAGCGTGGCGAGCACATTGGCATCCACGGTGGGCCCCATGCGTTGCAGCGGCAGGATGGCCGAACGCAGCGCGTCGGTGCGGCGGCGCAGGCGCGCGGGCATCACCTGCGCCAGTTTCACCAGCGCGCGCAACGAGGCTTCTTCGACACCACTCACCGTGCCCGCCGCCGCGACCTGCAGCGCAATGGCCACGGCCAGCGCTTCTTCGTCGTCCAGCAGCAGCGGCGGCAGCGCCTGCCCGGCACGGAACGCATACCCACCGGCCACACCGCTGGTCGCATGGATGGGGTAACCGAGCTGGCGCAAGCGGTCGATGTCGCGACGCAGCGTGCGCGGGTTCACCGCGAGCCGCTCGGCCAGGTCCTGACCGGCCCAGTGGCTGCGGGTCTGCAGCAGCGACAACACCCGCAGCAGCCGTGAAGACGATGAAAGCATGGGCACAGCATACCTTGCATCGAGGGCAGAAACTGTCCGCAATAGCGGCGACAGTACCGGCACGGATTCGGCGCGGTGTCGAACCGGCATTCAACCCCTCGAAGGAGTCTTCCATGTCCAACAAGATCGTTTTCTACTGGTACCCCATGTCCAGCGCCACGCCGGTGGCCTGCGCCCTCGCGGAACTCGACGTGCCGCACGAGCGCGTCAAGGTCGACATCAAAGCCGGCGAACAGCACCGCCCGGACTTCCTGGCCCTCAACCCGAACGGCAAGGTGCCCACGCTGACGGTGGACGGCGCGCCGATGTTCGAAGCGCTGGCGATCGCGATGTGGCTGGGAGAGCGTTACGGCGTCGCCCGCGGCCTGTGGCCGGCAGCCGGTACGCCCGCACACCTGCAGGCGGTGTCGTGGTGTACCTGGGCCTACGTGAGTTATGGTGCGCAGCTGACCCGCCTGCAAGCCGCGCACGACATGGGTACGCCGCAGGATGCGCATGGCGCGTCCGCGCACAAGGCATTGGATCAACTGCTGGCGCTGCTCGACGCCCGCCTCGCCCGCCAGCCCTGGATGCTGGGCGAGGCCTATTCCCTGGTGGACCTGGTCGTGGCCTCGGTCATCGGCTACAGCGCATACCTCGGCGCGCCGATTGCCGCGCATCCGACGGCGCAGGCCTGGCTGCAGAAGGTGCAGGCGCGACCGTCCATGCAAATCGACGCCTGAAGCGGCATCGCAGCCTGGCCGCCCTGCCTCAGCCCAGCACCTGCTTGCCGACCATGCCCACGACAAACCCCAGCACCGCCCCCAGCGTCGGTGTCCAGTGCCGGCGCATGCGCGCCTGCGGCGCAATGTCCTGGAACACCAGGTAGAGGATGCCGCCAGCGGCGAACGCCATCAGCGCGGCCGTCAACGCCAGCTGGTCGTGCAGCAGCGTGTAACCGGCCAGCGCACCCACAGGGCCGAACAGGCTGACGGCCAGCAGCGACCACAATGCGACACGCGGCGCTGAACCGGCCTTGCGGCTTTCGCGAAACGCGTTGAAGCCTTCGGGCAGGTTCTGCGCACCGATGAACAACGCCAGCAACAGGCCGAGCCCGGCATCGTGCGCGAACACCGCACCCATCGCGATGGCCTCGGGCACGAAATCCAGCATCATCGCCATCACCTGCGCATGGGTGCCGCCGCGCCGGCCCAGCCAGTAGTCGAGCGCGCAGAACACGCCGCCACCGGCGACGAACACCAGGCCCAGCGTCGCGGGATGCAGGTGTTCCATGCCCAGCGGCGTCAGCGCAAACGCGACCGCCGCCACCAGGATGCCGCCACCGAAGGCCACCACGCCGTGCACGAACTCGCGCTTGCCTTCGGTTTCGGCACTGCCCTCCCACCGGGCCGCCAGTCCACCGGCGAAGGCAGCCAGGCCGGCGAGCCAGGCGGCGAACAGGGCGGTCCACAGGGATGTCTGCGGCAAGGGGGTCATGGGGGCAAGCGTAGCTGATGGGGATGCGGGGCAGATCCTGGGATCAAACCCGACGCGCGAGTTCCTGTGCTTGTACGCGATCACAAGACTCGTGGACATGACCCGAGCCGGCGGGATACGAGGCAAAAGTCAGACCTGATGTCCTCGACCAATGGCAGGAGTTGCATGTAGCGGTCTGGCGCTGCTGACCCTTGCTGTCTATTACGGTCGTGCCGACAAGGTCGGCAATGCAGCGCAAGCGGGCGTCCACCACAGTCAGCTTCCTGGCAGCGCAATTGCGTGAGTTTGGGTGCCGGTCGGGCCCC
>JAPWHR010000011.1 GCA_027214345.1 Comamonadaceae bacterium G21597-S1 | reverse complement strand
GCAGCGCGCAGCGCGGAGGGTCTTCGAGTGAGCGCGCCGGGCCGTTCCCAAGCGCGAATCCCGCAGCGCGCAGCGCGAAGGATCTTCGAGTGAGCGCGCCGGGCCGTTCCCAAGCGCGAATCGCGCAGTGCGCAGTGCGGAGGGTCGTCGCGTGAATGCCAGCGCCCGGTTGCTGCAGTCCCACCGCCCCGGTGGCGAAGCCCTGCGGGTGTTGTCCGCATCCGGCCAGCTGGGCTACGGCATTCCCGAAGACGCATTGCGCCGTGGCATGGCACGTGCGCCCCATGTCATCGGGTGCGACATGGGCTCCATCGACCCGGGACCGTATTACCTGGCCGCCGGCGTCATGGCCGCGCCCGCGGCCATGGTCGAGCGCGATCTCGAACTGGTGTTGTGCGCCGCGCGCGCGGCCGATGTGCCGCTGCTCATCGGCAGTGCCGGCACGGCAGGGGCCAGCGTCCACCTGGACGCGACGCTGGACATCGTGCGGCGCATCGTCGCGCGCCGCGGCCTGCGGCTGCGCCTGGCGACG
The DNA here is from genome assembly GCA_027214345.1 of Comamonadaceae bacterium G21597-S1. Classification (GTDB taxonomy): domain Bacteria; phylum Pseudomonadota; class Gammaproteobacteria; order Burkholderiales; family Burkholderiaceae_C; genus CAISIP01. Next base: position 221,856 of record JAPWHR010000011.1, on the reverse strand, counting down.
ATCCGCAGCGACATCCCGCCCGCGGCCGTCGTGTCGGCGCTGACCGAGGGCCGGCTCGATCCGATCGGCGCCATCGACGCACCGTCGCCCGAGGACATCGCGGCCTGCAGCCACATCGTCGGGCAATGCGGCACCGAGACCTTCGAGCGCGCGCTGGCGCTGGATCCGGACGTCGTGATCGCCGGGCGCGCGTGCGACACCGCGGTGTTCGCCACCGTGCCGGCCATGCTCGGATATCCGATGGGTCTGTGCCTGCACATGGCCAAGATCATCGAATGCACGTCGCTGTGTTGTCGACCCGGTGGCCGCGATGCGATGCTGGCTGAACTGACGTCCGCGCATTTCACGCTGGAGAGCATGCATCCGGATGCCCATGCCACGCCGGCGTCGGTCGCCGCCCACGCCTTGTACGAACAGGCCGATCCGATGCAGGTCGAGGAGCCGGGCGGCAGCCTGATGCTGCACGACGCACATTACGAGGCGATCGACGCCCATCGCACGCGGGTGCGGGGCGCCCGGTTCGTGCCGCGCGAGCGGCCCAGCCTGAAGGTCGAGGGTGCGTGCCGGCTCGGCGAGCGGGTGGTGCTGCTGGCCGGTGTCGCCGATCCGGTGCTGCTGCGCTGCCTGCCCCAGGCGATCGCCGCGGTCGAGCAACGGGTCCGTGCGTTGGTTCCGGGCCCGTGGCAGTTGCATCCACACATCTATGGTCAGGGGGCGGTGCGCGCGCTGGCGCCGGCGCACCAGGCCATGCACGAGGCCGGGCTGGTGCTGGAGTTCATTGCGCCGCAGGCGGCGCTGGCGCGCACCGCGGCCGGGGTGTTCAAGCAGAACCTGTTGCACCACGCGTATCCGGGGCGCAAGACCACCGGCGGCAACCTGGCGTTCGCGTTCACCCCCAGCGAGATCGACGCCCATGCCGCCTGCCGGTTTGTGCTGTACCACGTCATGCGCGAGGCGCCGATCGACACCCTGTTCCGGGTCGATGCGCTGGAACTCGACGGCCGCACGGTTCACTGAAAATACGGCATGGCCACGGTTCTTCCCCTCCCCAAATACCACCAGATCTACCTGGTGCTGCGCGAACAACTGCACGAAGGGCGGTTCGCCCAGGGCCTGCCGTCCGAGATGGTGCTGAGCAAGGATTTCGGCGCCGGCCGCGTGACCGTGCGGCGCGCGCTGGAACAACTGGCCAACGAAGGGTTGATCGTCCGCCGCGCCGGGCGCGGCACCCATCCGGCGCCGGCCGACCCGTTGACCGTCGCCAGCAAGTCCCAGGCCGCCCGCCGCAGCGGTGGCAAGGGCATGAGCGGCCTGCTCGAGAACATCGTCAGCATGAGCCTGCGCACCTCGGTCAAGGTGATCGAGGTGCGCACCATCCATGCATCGCATGCCGTGGCCGAGGCACTGCAGATCCCGTTCGGCGCCATGGTGCAGAAGGCGGTGCGCCGGCGCAGCTCCAAGCTCGGGCCGGTGTCGCACATCACCACCTATGTCCCGGATGAACTGGCGAAACGATTCGGGCGCAAGGACTTGCTGCGCAAGCCCATCCTGCGGCTGATCGAGGAGACCGGCGTCGAGATGGGGCGGGCCCGGCAGACGGTATCGGCGCGCCAGGCCGACGCATCGGTGGCGCGGGAACTGGACGTGGCCGTGGGCACCGCCTTGCTCGCCGTGCACCGGCTGGTGTTCGACGTGAACGACCGGCCGGTGCAATGGCTGCACGGCCTGTATCGCCCGGACCGCTACGAATACCAGATGGATGTGTCGCAGGTCGGCAGCGTGGACGCGCGCATTTCGGTCAAGGAGAGTCTGTCGGAATGACGCCCGCGCGCACCCGCGCAACCGGCAATGCCACAGGAAAGACATGACGCAAGCACACCCCACCGCACGCACCCTGGCGCAGAAACTGATCGCGCGGGCCGCGGGACGGCCCCATGTCGACGTCGGCGAGATCGTCAACTGCCAGGTCGACCTGGCGATGTTCCATGACTCGTCCGGCCCGCGCCGGCTCAAGCCCATGCTCGAGGAACTCGGCGCCACGATCTGGGACAAGTCCCGGGTGGTGCTGGTGATGGACCACTACGTGCCGGAGCAGGACGACGAGTCGCGCCGCATCGTGCGCATCGCGCGCGACTGGGCGCGCGAGCAGGACCTGCCGCATGTGTACGACAGCATCGGAATCTGCCACGTGGTGCTGCCACAGAAGGGGCACATCCGTCCCGGCATGTTCTGCGTCGGTGGCGATTCGCATTCGCCCACCGGCGGCGCCTTCGGCGCCTACATGTTCGGCATCGGCGCCACCGAGATGCTCGGTGTCGTCGTCACCGGGCAGTTGTGGGTGCGCGTGCCCCGGACCTTGCGCATGGTGTGGAACCACCGGCTGGCGCCGGGCCTGACCGCCAAGGACATGGTGCTGCACATGGTCGGTCGTTTCGGCATGAACGGCGGCCAGTACCAGGCCGTGGAGTTCTGCGGCGAGGCGGTGCAGGCCTTGTCGATGCAGGAACGCATGACGATGTCCAACATGAGTGCCGAGATGGGCGCCCAGGTCGGGCTGATCGCGCCCGACGCGACGACCCGGGACTGGCTGGCCGAGCGCGGCGTGGCCGCAGGCGATCTGTCCGGCTGGTGTACCGAACCGGGGGCCGACACGGTGGACCATGTCTTCGACGCCGCCGGCCTGTCGCCCCAGGTCGCGGCCCCGCACAGCCCGGCCAATACCGACGACGTGGCCGCCTTTGCCGGCGTCGCGGTGCAGGCCGCGTACATCGGCGCCTGCACCGGCGCCAAGCTCGACGACCTGCGAGCCGCGGCAAGCGTGTTGCGCGGGCGCATGGTGCCGTCGGGCACGCGGCTGATGGTGGCGCCCGCCAGCCAGCACGACCAGCAACAGGCCGAGCAGGAGGGCGTGATGGGCGTGTTGCGCGATGCCGGCGCTGAAGTCCTGCCCACGGCCTGCGGCGCCTGCGCCGGTTACGGCGGCAGCATCCCGGACGGTGCCACCGTCATCGCCACCACCGCACGCAACTTCAAGGGGCGCATGGGTTCTGCCTCGGCCCAGGTCTACCTGGCCTCGCCGTATACCGTGGCGGCGTCGGCCTTGCGCGGGCGCATCACCGACCCGCGGGAGTTGCTGGCATGAACGGGCGCACCGACATCACGGCGACCCGGCACCGGGTCTGGAAGTTCGGCGACGACATCGATACCGACGTGCTGGCACCCGGCGCCTATATGAAGCTGGGCATTGACGGCATTGCGCCCCATTGCCTGGAGGCGGTGCGGCCGGAGTTCGCGGCCCAGGTGCAGCCCGGCGACGTGGTCGTGGCCGGCGCCAATTTCGGCATCGGCTCCTCGCGCGAGCAGGCCGCGGCCGCACTGGTGTACCTGGGCGTGCGCGCCGTGATCGCGCCGTCGTACAGCGGCCTGTATTTCCGCAACGCCTTCAACCTCGGCCTGCTGCTGTTGACCTGCGCGCGCGCGGGCGAGCTGGCAGAGGGCGAAGTCGTCACGCTCGATCTGCAGGCCCTGACCGTGACCAGCGCCCAAGGCGCCTGCCTGCCGTGCGAGCCGATTCCGGACTTCCTGCTCGACATGGTGGCGGCCGGTGGCCTGCTGAACCAGTTGCGCCAGCGTATGGGACGCGGCGCATGAACAGGGAGCGGCCGCGCGTCGGGTCCGGGGTGCCGGGCAGCGCTGCGGTGGCATTCCATCACCCAGGAGCGCATCGATGATTTCCCCGACCGTGCAACGTGACGACCTGCCCGCCGATGCGCCCCATGTGCCGGTGGCCATCGTCGGCGCCGGCGCCTGCGGGCTGACGGCCGCGATCGGACTGCGGGCGCGGGGTGTCGAATGCGTCCTGCTCGAACGCGACGCCCGGCCCAGCGGATCGACGGCCTTGTCGTCCGGGTTCATTCCCGCGGCCGGAACCCGGCTGCAGCGCGCGCTGGGCATCGCCGATGCGCGCGAGACCTTTGCCCAGGACGTTCAGGCCAAGGCCCACGGCGACGCGGCCCAGCATCTGGTCGACGCCTATACCGCGTCGGTGGCGCAGGCCATCGACGCGCTGGAGGAGCGCGGCGTGGTGTTCGAGGTGCTCGACGGTTTCCTGTATCCGGGGCACCGGGCGCGGCGCATGCATGCCGTGCCCGAGCGCACGGGCGCCGCCTTGATGGCCCGCCTGGAGCGCACCGCCCAGGCTGCGGGCGCCGACATCCTGACCGACGCGGTGGTGCGGGTGCTGTACCTTGATGCGGACGACCGCGTCAGGGGCGTCGGATACACCCGGCCCGACGGCACGCTGGAGCAGTTGGGCTGCGACGTCTTGCTGCTGGCCTGCAACGGTTTCGGCGGCAACCCGCAGATGGTGCGCGAACTGCTGCCCGAGATGGGGGATGCGACGTTTGGTGGCCATGTCGGCAACGACGGCAGCGCGATCCAGTGGGCACGCCAGCTCGACGCCCGGCTGGCCGATCTCGGCGGCTACCAGGGCCATGGTTCCTGGGCCACGCCCCAAGGCGCATTGATGAGCTGGGCCATGATGATGCAGGGCGGGGTGCAGATCAATGCCCGCGGCAAACGGTTTCACGACGAGACCCAGGGTTATTCGGAGGCGGCGGTGCATGTGCTGGCCCAGCCCGGCGGCGTGGCCTGGAACGTGTTCGACGGCGCCTTGCTGGACATGGCGCGGGGATTCCCCGATTTCGTCGAGCTGGAGAAGACCGGTGCGGTCAGGACCGTGGGCGACATCGACGCGCTGGCGGCGCTGATCGGCTGCGACGTGCCGGTGCTGCGCGACACCCTGGCGGCGATGCGGCCGGGCCAGGTCGATGCGCTCGGGCGCCGCTTCGGGCGGGCCCTGCAACCGCCCTACCATGCAGTCAAGGTCACCGGTGCCTTGTTCCATACCCAGGGCGGGCTGGACATCGATGCCGATTGCCATGTGCTGCACACCGATGGCCGGCCGTTCGCCAACCTGCTGGCCGCCGGTGGCGCCGCACGCGGAGTGTCCGGAAACGCGGTCTGGGGCTACCTGTCCGGCAACGGACTGCTCAGCGCGGTCGGCGGTGGCTGGATCGCGGCCCGCACCGCGGCCGACATGCTGGCGCCAGCCCCGGCCTGACAACCCAGGAGACCTTCCCGACCATGACCGATACCAGCCTCAAGTCCCGACTGCAGCAAGACCGTGTGCTGCTGGCACCCGGCATCTACGACGCCTTCACGGCCCTGATCGCCGAACAAAGCGGTTTCGCGGCGCTGTACCTGTCGGGTGCGTCGATCGCCTACACCCGGCTCGGGCGCTCCGACATCGGCCTGACCACGGCCACCGAGGTCGCGGACACGCTGGCCCGTATCACCGAACGGGTGTCGGTGCCGGTGATCGTCGACGCCGACACCGGCTTCGGCAATGCGCTCAACACCATGCGCACGGTGCGCGCGTTCGAGCGCGCCGGCGCGGCCATGCTGCAACTCGAGGACCAGACCTTCCCGAAACGATGCGGCCACCTCGATGGCAAGACCGTGGTGCCGGTGGCCGAGATGTGCGGCAAGCTCAAGGCCGCACTGGACGCGCGCCAGTCCGACCGCACGCTCCTATTGGCGCGTACCGATGCACTGGCGGTCGAGGGCTGGGACGCGACCATGGAGCGGGCCGAGGCCTATCTTGCATGCGGCGTGGACGCCCTGTTCATCGAGGCCTTGCGTTCGCCCGAGCAGATGGAGCAGGCCTGCACCCGCTTTGCCGCACGGATCCCCTTGCTGGCCAACATGGTCGAGGGTGGCAAGACGCCGGTGCACAGCGCGGCCGAGCTGGGCCGCAAGGGCTTCCGCATCGTGATCTTTCCGGGGGGAACGGCACGGGCGGCGGCGTTCGCGCTGCAGAAGTACTACACCAGCCTGTACCAGCACCAGACCACGGCGCCGATGCGGGACGCGATGTTCGACTTCGACCAGCTCAACGCCCTCATTGGAACACCCGAGTTGCTGGCCCTGGGCCGACGCTACGAATAACCCCGCGCCGCGGCCACGGCCGCGGTCCGCTCCGGTCAGGGGCACAATGACGGCTGGCACGATGTTGCCAGAACCGATCTGTGTTGCCCTCCATGACCGATATCACGACCTGGCTCGAAGCCCATGGCATGGCCAAATACGCGGCAGAGTTCGTCGCGCAGGACATTTCCGTCGACCTGTTGCCCGATCTGCTCGACCCCGATCTGCGCGAGCTCGGCGTGGCCTCGCTGGGCGACCGCAAGCGGCTGCTCAAGGCGGCGGCCGCCGAGCGTGCCGAGTCCGCGGCGCCACAGCCGGCGGGGGTCGCGGCGGTCCGGCCCGGGGTTGCCGCCCCGGTCCTGCCGGTACCTGCCGGAGTCGGGGAGGAAGGCGAGCGGCGCCATGCCACCGTGATGTTCTCCGACCTGACCGGTTACACCGCGCTCAACGAGGCCTTCGATCCGGAGGAGGTCGAGCAGGTCATGGCGCGCATCAAGCGCGAGGCCAGCCGCATCATCGAAAGCCATGGCGGGCGGGTCAACCAGTTCGTCGGCGACGAGGTGATGGCCTTGTTCGGCATCCCGGTGACACGTCGGGACGACGCGCGCCATGCGGTGCGGGCTGCGCTGGAACTGCATGCGACGGTCGACGCCATTGCCGCGGGCATGGCCGAGCGCCTGGGCCGGCGGCTGTCGATGCACACCGGTGTCCACACCGGGCTGGTGATCGCGCGGCGCAGCGATACCCGCTCCGGTGACTACACGCTGACCGGCGATACGGTGAACACCGCCGCGCGCTTGCGCGGCCTGGCCGAGCCGGGCGAGGTGGTGGTCAGTCCGCAGACCTGGCAGCAGGTGGCGGACTATTTCGAGGCGCAGGCCGGCAAGGCCATCGAGGTCAAGGGCAAGGAGCGGCCCTTGCTGCCGTACCGCATCGTCGCCGAACGCGCGGTGCCGCAAGGCGGCAGCCGGCCGCTGATCGGGCGTGCCGACGAGATGCAGCAGTTCGACATGGCCCTGCAGTCGTGCGTGCAGCGCCGTCGCGGGCGCGTTGTGCTGGTGCGCGGCGATCCCGGCCTGGGCAAGTCGCGCCTGGTGGCGGAATTCGTCGACAACGCCCGGGAGCAAGGCCTGACCTGCAATGTCACGACGATCCAGGACTTCGGCGCCCGTACCGGGCACGACGCGATCCGCGTGCTGGTCCAGGACTGGATGGGGCTGGCGCCGGACGCCGACGAAGCCAGCCGCGCGGCGGCGATCGCCTTGCAGTTCGGCGCCGGCACCGACGCCGCGCAACACCAGCCGTTTCTCTACGAGCTGCTCGACGTGGCGCCACCGACCGAGGTGCGAACCCTGTTGTCGGCCGTCGACGGTGGGGCGCGCCAGCGCTCGACGCTGGACGTGCTGGCCTATCTGCTGCGCTGCGAGCTCGAGCAGGGCCCGACCTTGCTGCTGATCGAGGACATCCACTGGGCCGACGCATGGACGCTGCAGCAGCTCGAACCCCTGCTGGCACTGGCCGCCGACATGCCCTTGCTGGCGATCCTGACCACCCGCTTCGCCGGCGACCCGAGCGTGGGCCGGTGGCGCACCTCGTTGCACGGTCTGCCATTGACCAGCATGGACCTGCAGCCGCTGGCGCCCGACGATGCCATGCGTCTGGCCGCTGGTGCGGCGTCGATCTCGGACGCCTTGTTGCGCAGCTGCGTCGAACGCGCCGAGGGCAATCCGCTGTTCCTCGAGCAGCTGTTGCTCAATGCCGGCGACGAGAGCGCGAACAACCTGCCCGGTTCGATTCAATCGCTGGTCCAGGCGCGCATGGATCGCCTGGAGAATGCCGACAAGAGCGCATTGCAGGCGGCCGCCGTCTGGGGCCAGCGTGCACCTTTGTCCGCAGTTCGGCATCTGGTGGCGGACCCGCAATACGATCCGCGGGCACTGGTCGAGCAGTTCCTGGTGCGTGTACACGGCGACGAGATCCAGTTCAGCCATGCGCTGATCCGCGACGGTGCCTACGGCTCCATGCTGCACGCGCGGCGCCGTCAGTTGCACCTGGCTGCCGGCGAATGGGTGCTGGAGCAGGACGTGGCGCTGGCGGCCGAACATTTCGAGCGGGCGGAGGACGTGCGCGCCGCGGGCGCCTATCTGCAGGCCAGCGAGATGCAGGCCAGCCAATACCACTACACCGAAGCCCTGGCCCTGGTCGACCGGGCGCTGGCCTTGCCCGATCCGGGCGACAGCGTCTTCGCGCTGCGCCTGGCGCGTGCGCGGCTGCTGCTCGAGTTCGGGCATGCCGGTGCTTCGATCGCCGCGGCCGGTACCGCCATCGATGTGGCGCGCACCGACGGCGATCGGGCGCTGGGCCTGATCGCCATGGCGTCGGGCATGCGCATCGTCGACCGCCTCGCGCAGGGCCTGGAGTTGCTTGAGCAGGCACAACCGATGGCGGAACAGGCGGGGCTGGTGCTCGACCTGTCGCATCTGCATGAATTGCGCGGCAACCTGTTGTTCAGCCTGGGCCGTTCCGATGAATGCCAGCGGGCCCACGAGACGGCGCTGTCCCTGGCGCGCGAGGCGGGATCCGCCGAGGCCGAGAGTGCGGCGCTCGGCGGGCTGGGCGACGCGAGTTATTCGCGCGGACAGGTCGTCAGTGGCGCGCGGCTGGTCCAGCAGGCCGTCGACATGGCGCGCGAGCAGGGGTTCCTCAAGGTGGAAATGGCCTACCTGCCGATGGTGTCCTGGTCCGCGTATTACATGCTTGACCTGGCGCGGGCCCTGGAGGTCAGCGAGCGCGCGATCGCGCTGGCCAGCCGGGTGCACAACCCGCGTGCGGAGATGATGGCCCGAGCGCAGGTCGTGATGATCGATGGCTGTATCCGTGGCAACCACCGACCGGCCATGGCACATGTCGACCGTGCGCTGGAACTGACGCAGATGATGGGCAGTCGCCGGTTCGAGGCCATCACCTGGTTCTTTCGCGCCTTGCTGGTGATGCGCGCTGGCGATCGGGTGTCGGCGCGGGCCCATGTGGCAACCGCGTTTCACCGGATCGACGACGGCGAGCGCGGCTTGGGGTTCCTGGGCGCGCAGTTGTACGGACTGCAGGCCTTGCTGGTCGAAGACAGCGCGTCGCTGGCGAGCACGCTGGGCCAGGGCGAGGCCTTGCTGGCCGACGGTGCCTTGAGCCACACCCACTTCGTGTTCTACGACTTTGCGATCCAGGCCTGCATCAGCGCCGGGCGATGGGACGAAGCGCTGCGGTATTGCAACGCGCTGGATCGTTATACCGTTGCCGAGCCCTTTCCCTGGGCGGACTTCATCGTCGCGCGCGGACGCGCTCTGGTGCAGCACGGGCAGGGCAATCGCAGTGCGGCATTGCTGACCGAACTGCGCCGGCTCGACCGTCTTGCGTCCGACCGGCAACTGAACTACTACCGCGCAGCCATCGACGAGGCGCTGGCGCTGCGCGACGGCATGGCGGGCTGACAGCGATCGGCCCGGACCTGCACAAGTTTTACAGTCGTAACGGCGGATCCGCGCCCGGTTTGCCGTAGCCTATGCCGCATGACGAACAAATGGAGATCCGGCACCCCCACGCCTGGCCGCAGCGTATCCGCCGTACTGCTCGACTTTGTCTTCGGCGAGCCCATGCCGCAACCCGAAGTGACCGAAAACAACAGCGAGCAGGCCTGGCAGGAATGGCTCGACGCCAGGGACCGGCAGGACGTGGTTGTCGAGTTCGAGGACACGCAACCGATGGCGCCGGGGCGCACGGCATCGAATTGACCGCGCGTCGGGCGCCGCCCTTGTGGCGGCCACGTGCTTCAGGAGTCGAGCGACGCGCTCCAGCGCGAATCCCAGGCGTTGTCCATGGCACGGCGATCCTGCTTGGTCGGGCGCCCATGGTGCAGGCTCAGCGCCGGCTCGGTGCCCATGCGCCGCAACTCCTGCGCCTCGGCACGCAGGCGCAGGCTTTCCTCGGTCTCGGTATACAGTTGTTGCGCCTCGGGCGCCGGGCCGCGCCTGTCGCTGAGCGCGCGTACGACCACGGTGCGGGTCAGGCCGCCATGGCGCATGGCGACCGTGTCGCCCGGCTTGACGTCGCGCGCCGGCTTGACTTCGTTGCCGTTGACCTGGACCCGGCCCTTGTGGATGTCGTCAGTGGCCAGGCTGCGCGTCTTGTAGAAACGCGCAGCCCACAACCATTTGTCGACCCGGATTGCATCCATCAGGGCCGATTGTGCCGCATCCCGCAACCCTGCGACAAGCGTGTTCTTGCACGCGGCCGATGCGGCCGGCGGGCATTCGAACTAGACTGATCCACTGCCATCCGATGCCATCAACGTTTTGCCATCCACCTATGACACCTGGGGTGTCATCGCGTCGATCCTGATCGCCTGTTTTGCGTCCTACGTCACGCTGGATCTTGCTCGCCGCGTCCAGACCCATGCGGGTTGGGCGGCGATGTCGTGGTGGCTTGGCGGCTCGCTGGTCATGGCCACCGGCATCTGGGCCATGCACTTCGTGGGCATGCTGGCGTTTTCGTTGCCGATCGATCTGGGTTATTCCGTCTTCTGGACGACGATGTCGTTCCTGGCCGCCCTGGTGGTGTCGGGGGTCGCCCTGGGCCTGGCCAGCGGCCGGACCCTGGGGCGCGCCCGACTGGTGGCTGGATCTCTGGCAATGGGGGCGGGCATCAGCGGCATGCACTACATCGGCATGCATGCGCTCGACATGGTGCCGGGCATCGTCTGGCACTGGGGCATGGTCGCGTTGTCCGTGGTCATCGCCGTGGCCGCGTCCGCCGCGGCGCTGGGCATCTTCTTCTGGTTGCGCAAGGTCGACGACGAAAGCCGACCTCTGCGCCAGGTGATCGCCGCCCTGGTGATGGGCGTGGCGATTGCAGGCATGCACTACACGGGTATGGAGGCGGCCGGATTTCCGGTCGGCTCCATCTGCGGCAGTGCCGATGCGCTTGGCAGCGACGGCCTGGCAGGTGGCATCACGCTGGCATGCGGCGTCGTCCTGTTGCTGGCCCTGCTGACCTCGCAATACGACGCGCGGGTGCGCCGCCATGCGCGGCGCATGGAGGTCTCGCTGCAGCAGGCCAATACGGATCTGCAGACCGCGAACGAGGAATTGCGCCAACGCGCCTTCATCGACCCGCTGACCGGGCTGGCCAATCGGCTGCTGTTCGAGGATCGCCTGAACCATGCGGTAGCGCGACTGGACCGGGTCAATGACACGGTCTCCAGCCGTCATGCCGAGAAGGTGGCCGTGCTGTTCATCGATCTGGACGGATTCAAACCGGTCAACGACACCTATGGCCATGGGGCGGGGGACCAGGTGCTCAAGGAGGTCGCGCGTCGCCTGAGCCGGGAGATGCGCGACTCGGATACGGCGGCGCGGGTGGGCGGCGACGAGTTCCTGTTGCTGATCGAGGCAGCCGGAGGTGCTGCCGACTGCGTGGCCCTGGCGCGGCGGGTCGTGGCATCCATCGCACAACCGTATGACCTGGGTACAGACCGGGTCACGATCGCGGCATCGATCGGGATCGCCATTCATCCGGATCACGGACCGGGCACGCGGCTGGTGGCCCATGCCGACGCCGCGATGTATGCCGCCAAGGCGATGGGCGGCAGTTCGTATGCCGTGTTCGAGCCCGGCATGGGCAATGCCGCCCAGGAACAGATCACCCTGCAGAACGACCTGAAGCAGGCGGTCGTCAAGGGCCAGCTGGAGTTGCATTACCAGCCCAAGATGAGCAGTGCGCAATCGCAGTTCAGTGGCGTGGAGGCCTTGTTGCGCTGGAACCATCCGGATCGCCATCAACATATCCGCGCACCAGTTGCGTGATCCGCAGCTGGTGAGCAAGATCGATCTGGCCTTGCGGGAGCATGGCGTCAGTCCGTCCCGCTTGTTGTGCGAAATCACGGAGTCGGTGGCCATGGAGGACGTCGAGACGACGCAGCGTACGTTCGAGAACCTGGCGAAGGTGGGCGTGTTTCTCTCGATCGACGACTTCGGCACGGGTTATTCATCGCTGAGTTACCTGCGAAAGCTGCCGGCCCAGCAGCTCAAGATCGACCGGAGTTTCGTGCTGGACCTGGAAACCAGCGGCGACGCGCGTGCGGTTGTGGATGCGGTCGTGCGCCTGGCCCATGCCCTGGGGCTGCGCGTCGTGGCCGAGGGCGTGGAGACCCAGGGCCAGCGCGACATTCTGATGGCCATGGGATGTGATGAGCTGCAGGGCTATCTGTTCGCCCGGCCGATGGGGGCGCAGGCTCTGATGCGGTGGATCAAGGGCACCAAGCCCGATGGCACGCCGGACTTCACGCCGTCCGTGATCCATCCGGATCTGCTCTGACCCCATCGCTGGGCTCGTTTTCCGTGCTGGCCAGCGGCAGCCGCACGATGGCGTCCAGGCCTGCGACCCGCGAGTGGTGCATGCGATTGTCGAGCGTGATCTGACCACCCAGTGCGGTCACGATCTCGCGGCAGATCATCAGGCCCAGACCGGAACCGCTGCGGCTTTGTCCCGCGGAAAATGGCTGGAACAGCCGTTCGCGCAAGGCGCTGGAGATGCCGGGCCCGTTGTCGCTGATGGTCAGGGCGGCGAACTGGCGGGCGCTGACCAGCGACAGGGTCAGTGCCGTGTGCTCGGGCGCGTGCCGGATGGCGTTGTGCAACAGATTGCGCACCAGTTCGCGCAACATCCATTCGTGTGCGCGTATCGGTGCGGTCACGGTCCGGATCTCGAAATCCAGGTCCTTGTCGGCCATCAGGGGCGCCAGATCGAGTGCGATCGTGCGTGCCACGCCTGCCAGGTCATGCAGCGCCGGATCGGTCTGCTGGCGCAACTGTTCGACCTTGGCCAGGGCCAGCATCTGGTTCGCCAGCGTGGTGGCGCGTTCCACCGTGCCATTGATCTCCCGCAGGGCCTGCATCTGGTCGATGTCGCCGCGCAGGGCCGATTGCACCTGCACCTTGAGCACCGCCAGCGGCGTGCGCAACTGGTGCGAGGCATCGCGCACGAAGCGTTTCTGGTTCTCCAGCAGCCCGTTCAGCCGAGCCATGACCTGGTTCGTGGCGTCAACCAGCGGGCGCAGCTCCCGGGGCAGGTCGGGTGCGTCGATCGCCTGCAGGTCGCCTTCGGGACGCGCGCGCAGCTGGGCACTGAGGGCGCGCACCGGCCGGGTCGCCCGTTGCACGACCAGCACGACGACCAGCGCGATGACCGCCGCCAGCAGGCTCTGGCGCAGCAAGGTGTCGACCAGGATCTGGCGCGCCAGCGTCTGGCGCAGCTCCAGCGTCTCGGCCACCTGGATCGTCACCATGCCCATGCCGCTGTTGCTGGCCACCGGTTGCAGCAGCACCGCGACCCGCACGTCCTCGTCGTTGACGCTGTCGTCGTAGAAATCGACCAGAGCCGCGTAGGGCCCCCGATCGGGCAGTCGGCCGCGCCACAGCGGCAACTCCGGCGAGCCGTCGATCAGTTCGCCCTGCACGGTCGAGATGCGGTACACCATACGGCTGCGGTTGTCGGCCTCGAAGGCTTCCAGCGCCGAGTAGGGCACGTTGGTGCGAAAGCGGGCCTGCGCACCCTGGCCTTCGACCTCGAGCAGTTCGCCCAGCGACTTGGCCGAGGCCAGCAAGGTCCGGTCGTAGGCGGTGTTCACCGCAGCCAGGGCCTGCCGGTACAGCGTGACGGTATTGAGCAGCATGAACACGCCGGTGGGCACCAGGATGCCCAGCAGCAGGTAGCGGCGCAGCGACAGGGACCAGCGCGACGCCATTCAGGCCTCGGACTTGAGGAGGTAGCCCAGGCCGCGCAGCGTCACCAGCGAGGTGCCGGTGCCCGCGAGCTTCTTGCGCAAGCGGTACACCACGACCTCGATGGCTTCGTATTGCACCTCGGCGGCGCCGGGGAAGACCACGTCGAACAACTGCTCCTTGGCCAGCGCACGGCCGTGGCGCTGCATCAGTGCCCGCAGCAGGCGGCCCTCGCGCGGGCTCAGGTCCAGCACCTTGAAGCCGTGGTGGATCGCGCCGCTGGCGACGTCCAGGCTCAGCTGCCCGCAACTGACGGTCTCGGGCATGCCGTCCTCGGCCGAACCGCCGGCGCGCCGGTGCAAGGCGCGGATGCGGGCTTCGAGTTCGTCCAGGTCGAAAGGCTTGGACAGGTAGTCGTCGGCGCCGGTGTTCAGGCCGATGACGCGGTCACCGACGGTGCCACGTGCGGTCAGGATCAGCACCGGCGTGGTCAGACCGGCCTTGCGCGCCTGGGACAGGACGTCCAGTCCGTCCAGGCCCGGCAGGCTCAGGTCCAGCAGCACGACGTCGGGCGCCTGTTGCTGCCAGTGCGCGAGCGCCAGGCGTCCGTCGGCACACAGGCCGACCTCGATGCCCTTGCGTTCGAGCGTTCGGCGCAGGCTGACCTGCAGGTCTGGGTCGTCTTCGATCAGCAGCAGGCGCATGGTGGCGGGTCGGTGTTCCAGCCTATTGTCCGCGCTGTTGCCGACCGGGCGAGCCACACAATGACCGGGCGTCGGCATCGGTGTTTTCCCTAGTGTTTTCGGACAGCCGACTGACAGGCATGGCGCGCATCATGCCGGTGTCCATCAACCACAGGAGACATGCCATGCGTCGCGATACCTTCCTCAAATCCATGCTGGCAGCCGCTGCCGCCGGCAGCCTGCCGCTGTCCGCCTTCGCGGGCGCCAGCCTCAAGATGATGATCCCGGCCAACCCCGGCGGCGGCTGGGACGGCACCGGCCGTGCGCTGGGCAAGGCGCTGATCGAGTCCAAGGTGGCCGACACCGTGCAATATGACAACAAGGGCGGCGCGGCCGGCGTGATCGGGCTGGCGCAGTTCGCCAATGCCAGCAAGGGCGACGAGAACGCGCTGATGGTCATGGGCGCGGTGATGCTGGGCGGCATCATCACGACCAAGCCGCCAATCGGCCTGGACAAGCTCACGCCGATCGCCCGGCTGACCAGCGAATACAACGTGTTCGTGGTGCCGGCCGAGTCGCCGCTCAAGACCATGAAGGACGTCGTGACCCAGTTCCAGAAGGATCCGGGCAGCGTCAAGTGGGGTGGCGGCTCCAAGGGTTCGACCGAACACATCTCGGCCTCGATGCTGGCGAGCAAGGTCAACGTCGATCCGAAGAAGGTCAATTACATCGCGTTCCGAGGCGGTGGTGAGGCGGTTGCAGCCATTCTGGGCAACAACGTCACCGTGGGCGGCAGCGGTTACAGCGAGTTTGCCGAATACATCAAGGCCGGCAAGATGCGCGCGATCGGTGTCACATCCGAGAAACGCCTGCCCGGTGTCAACGTGCCGACGATGAAGGAGATGGGTTACGACGTGGTGCTGGGCAACTGGCGCGGCGTCTATGGCGCGCCCGGCATCACCGCCGCCCAGCGCGCAGCCTTGACCGACATGGTCATTGCCGCGACCAAGACGGCATCGTGGCAGGAAGCGCTGGAGACCAACAAGTGGACACCGGCGCTGCTGACCGGCAAGGCCTTCGATGACTTCGTCGACGAGTCCTTCGCCAGCCTGCGCGGCACCATGCACCTGGCGGGGATGTTGTGATCCGCCGCGGCGGCGCGCCTGGCCCGCAGACCCTGATCGGCATCGGCCTGCTCGTCGTCGCGGGCGTCGTCATCGCCGGGGCGATGGATTTTCCGTCGAGCTCCGGCTACTCGGGCGTGGGGCCCAATTTCCTGCCCTGGGTCGTCGGTTGTGCGTTGCTAGTATGCGCCGTGCTGTTGATCTGGCAGGCGCGCAGCCATGGCGGCTTCCGCCACATGGAGGAGCCCAGCGGCTCCGATCATGGTTATTGGCCCGGTTTCGCCTGGATGTCGGCCGGCCTGCTGGCCAACGCGGCGCTGATCACGACGATCGGCTTCATCCTCAGCTGTGCGTTGTGTTTTGCGCTGGCCGTGCGAGGTTTGCGTGATGCCGACCGCCATGGCGGCATGCCGCCGGTGCGTGGCGGGCTGGCGCAGTCGGTCCGCGATCTGCTGATCGGCATGGCGATCGCGGCACCGGTGTACTGGATGTTCACCAAGTTCCTGGCGATCAATCTGCCGGGCCTGACCAATTCCGGGTGGATCTGACCATGGACCTGTGGAATCAACTGTTGCTCGGTTTCGCGACCGCGGCAACCCCGGTCAACCTGATCTGGTGCCTGGTCGGCTGCGCGATCGGCACGGCGGTGGGCGTGTTGCCCGGCATCGGGCCGGCGGTGGCGGTGGCGATGCTGTTGCCGATCACGTCCAAGGTCGACGCGACCGCATCGATGATCTTTTTCGCCGGCATCTATTACGGCGCCATGTACGGCGGCTCGACCACGTCCATTCTGCTCAATACGCCGGGCGAGACCGGCAGCATGATCACCGCGATGGAAGGCAACAAGATGGCCAAGAGCGGGCGAGCCGGCGCGGCGCTGGCCACCTCGGCCATCGGTTCGTTCGTGGCCGGCACCATCGCCACCGTGCTGGTGACGATGTTCGCGCCGGTGCTGGCGAACTTCGCGGTGCGGCTCGGCCCGCCGGAATATTTCATGCTGATGGTGCTGGCGTTCACCACCGTCAGCGCGGTGCTCGGGCGCAGTACCCTGCGCGGCATGGTGGCCTTGTTCCTGGGCCTGGCGGCCGGCCTGATCGGCATGGACCAGATCTCCGGCCAGGTGCGGTACACCGCCGGCGTGCCGGAGCTGCTGGACGGCATCGAGATCGTGCTGGTGGCCGTGGGCCTGTTCGCGGTAGCCGAGGCCTTGTATGCGGTGCTGTACGAAGGTGGCCCGCCGGAGAGCCAGAACAAGCTCAGCCGGGTGCACATGACGCTGTCGGACTGGCGCCGTTCCTGGCCGGCCTGGATCCGCGGCACCGTGATCGGCTTTCCGTTCGGCACGATTCCGGCCGGCGGTAGCGAGATTCCGACTTTTCTCAGCTACGCGGCCGAGAAGAAGGCGGCCAAGGGCGAACACCAGAAGGAGTTCGGCACCAGCGGCGCCATCGAAGGCGTTGCCGGTCCCGAGGCGGCCAACAACGCGGCCATCACCGCGACGCTGATCCCGTTGCTGACGCTGGGTATCCCGACCTCGAACACGACCGCCATCCTGCTGGGCGCGTTCCAGAACTACGGCATCCAGCCCGGCCCGCAGCTGTTCACCAGTTCGGCAGACCTGGTCTGGGCGCTGATCGCCTCGCTCTACATCGGCAACGTGATGCTGCTGATCCTGAACCTGCCGATGGTCGGCCTGTGGGTCAAGCTGCTGAAGATTCCCAAGCAATACCTGTATGCCGGCATCCTGATCTTCGCCACGGTCGGTGTCTACGGCATGCGCCAGAGTGCGTTCGACCTGGTGCTGCTGTATGCGATCGGCCTGATCGGCGTCGTGATGCGGCGTTACGACTTCCCGACCGCGCCGGTCGTCGTGGGCATGATCCTGGGACCGCTGGCCGAAGCGCAGATGCGCAACGCCTTGTCGATGGGCGAGGGCAACTGGCTGGTGTTTGTCGAGCGGCCGATGTCGGCCGCCCTGTTGGCCGTCGTGGTCGCCGTGCTGGTGGTGCCGCGAATGCTGCGGCGCTGGTCGGCCGGACGCGGTGTGTCTAAGGGATCCGGTCGCCGTAGCTGATGCTGGCGAGTTGGCCGGATTCGAATCGCAACGTGGTCAGGAACTGGCCGCGGCCGGGATTGTAGGTCCAGGCGTCCACCGTCTCGCATGGCGCGCTGGCCACGACCGTGACCGTGGGCGTGGCCGGCTGGGCCGGTACCGTCGGTACCGGCACGGTGTGCATGACGATGGCCGCCGGTTGCGGCTTGCAGAAGCTGTCCATCACCAGCGGCGCGCCGCACTTGAGCAGCGCCGAGGCCTTGGTGTCGCCCAGGTTGACAAGGTCGTTCTTGCACCGGAACGAGCGGGTTTCTGCTTGGGCATGGCCTGCCGGAGCCAGCAGCGCGGCGACCAGCAGCAGGGGCGTGAGAGGGTTCATGGTGCGCGATTGTGTCGCGCGCGCATGCATGGCGGATGTCGATGTGTAACCAATCCCTACCGTCGCACCGTGCTCGCCCGCCCGTCGCTTGCCATGCCGCGGCGGGCGGGCCGCCGGCTCACGGCCCGGGTGTCTGCATCATTTCCGTGTAGCGCCGCTGCATTTCCTCGGGCGTGAGTTTCTCGATCTCGTGTCCGATCATCCAGCGGTGGCCGAACGGGTCGATGACGACGCCGGTGCGTTCGCCGTAGAACTGGTCGGTGCACGCCATCTCCAGCGTGGCGCCGGCGTCCAGCGCTCGCTGGACCAGCGTGTCCGCGTCATCGACATGCAGGTGCAGGCTGACGGGCGAACTGTCGCCGGGCTGCGGGCCCTTCATGCCGAACTCCGGGAATTCGTCGCTGATCATCAGCGTCGTGCCGTTGAAGTCCAGCTCCATGTGCCCGATGCGGCCGGAGGGCTCCGCGAGTCGGAATTTCTCGGTTGCGCCGAAGGCCTTGGTATAGAAATCGAGCGCGCGCCGGCTGTCGTTGACGCGCAGATAGGCATACAGTTCATGGATCATGATGGTGCTCCGTTGGGTTCTGCGGCACTGTAGTTTCCGGTTCAAAGCCTGTCTTGAACAAATTTGACCATGGCCGGTCACGCCGAAGGGGCTTCGGGGGCCAGTGGCACGTGATGGGGGTGGCGGGGGGCGATTTCGCGGTAGCCGCTCGGCGTCAGGCCGGTCATGTCGCGGAACTCGCGCGCCATGTGCGCCTGGTCGCTGTAGCCGCATTGCAGCGCCAGTTCGGCCAGGCTTGCGCCCGGCGTGCGGGCCATGACCTGCAGCAGGCCGCGCAGGCGCATCAGTCGCGCATACCGCTTGGGGCCCAAGCCGGTCGCGTGCCGGAACCGGGCGATGAAACCGCGATGGCTGATCGAACTGGCACGCACCAGCGCGTCGATCCGGGGAGCAAGTGCAGGCTCCGGGTGCGACAACGCGTCCAGCGCATCGCGCAGCGCCGCCGGCAGCGGCGCGGCATGCGACAGGCGTCGCTGCAGGAACCGGCACAGGCACGCCAGGCGTGTCGTCGCATCGTGTTCGGCGGCCATCTGATCGTGCAACGCGGCGGCATCCGGACCCCACAGGTCCGCCAGCGGCGTATGTCGCCCGGCCAGTTCGGCCGCGCTGACGCCGAACAAGGCCAGCGATGCGCCGGGCCGCAGCACGGCACCAACGGAGACGATCGCCGCGCCGTGCTCCTTGGCATGGAAGCGCTCGCGAACCCCACCGACGACAGGCCCGGCCAGCGTGTCCGAACGGTTGGGGTCGTGGGCATCGAACACCCGCAGTGGCGGCCCCGCCACGCGCAGGACGAGGTGCATCTGTCCGGTTGGCAATACGTGCTCGCGCGTGCAGGACGCGTTCGTATCGGTGTGAGCGGTCCACAGCTGCGATACCCAGGGGCGCAAGGCCGCAGGCACGGAGGAGATCCGGTTGCTGTCATGCATGGTGGCCATGCTACACCCGGCGCCGTTGCGCCCACCGGCACCTGCGTTCAGCTGGCCGGCTTGCCCGGTCTTCCCGGCGGTCGGGCCTGGCCGTCGATGCGTGTACGGGGCTTGCGTCGAGGCGGCAATGCGGCCTCGGTCGCCGCGAGGTCCGGCACGACGAAGCGGCCTTGCAGCGCCAGCAACTCGGCGCGGTGCAGCTGCGCCAGGTGCAGCACCATGGCCTCGCCGGCGTCGGTCAGGTGCACCTCGACCTTGCGCGCATCGCTGGTGCTGCTGACACGCCGTACCAGGCCCAGTTCCTCGCAGCGCGAAACCAGCGCGACCACGCCATGGTGCTTGGCCTGCAAGCGCTCGGCCAGTTCGGCGACGGTGGCCCATTGGCGGCCGGGGTAGCCGCGGATCTGCAGCAGCAGCTGGTATTGCAGCGGCGTGACGCCCTCGCGCTGGGTGACATCCTCGCTGAATCGCAGGTATCTGCGCAGCTGGTAGCGAAACTCCGCCAGCACTTCGAAATCCGCCTTGCTGGTGGGGCCGCGTCGGGGTCGGGATGAATCGGGCATTGCGCGAATATATCATCTCGTGATATAAACAGTTCATTCCCCGAGGGACCATGAAACTCAATATCCTTTCGGATCTTCATCTTGGGTTTGCGGCCATGGAGCCACCCCGCAACGACGCGGACGTCATCATCCTGGCCGGAGACATCGGCCGGCCGTCGCTTGCCGCCGCCTGGGCTGCGGCCCTGGACAAGCCGGTGCTGTACGTGCCCGGCAACCACGAGTTCTATGGCGACAGCATCGACGGCACGCTGGAGCAGTTGCGGCGTCTGTGCGTGGGAACCTGCGTCGACGTGCTCGACAACGCGGAAGTCTTTCTCGGCGGCGTGCGTTTTCTCGGCGCCACCCTGTGGACCGATTTCCGCCTGTTCGAAACGCCCGACCTCAACGCGGCGGCGCGCGCGGAGGCGATACGCTGCATGCGCGACTTCGCGCGCATCCGCGCTGCCGACATGCACGCGTCCTTCCAGCCTGCCGATGCGGCCCGTCTGTTCGCGCAGCAGTCCCGCTGGCTCGCCCGTGCGCTGGCGCGGCCTTTCGACGGTCCCACCGTGGTCATCACCCACCATGCGCCCTCGCGGCGCAGCATCCACCCGCGTTACGACGGTGCCTTGCTCAATGCCTCGTTCGTCTCCAATGCCGAACATCTCTTTGACGCCGGGCCGGTCGACCTGTGGGTGCATGGCCACACGCACGACAGCTTCGATTACACGCTGGGCGATGCCCGCGTCGTCTGCAATCCGCGCGGCTATACCCGCGACGGTGTCTGTGAAAACCCGCGCTTCGATATCGATTTCATGGTCGAGATCGACGGCGCGACCTGCGACAGCGCCTGGTCGCCCATGGCCGGGCAGGGAGGTTGAATCATGATTGGAACCCGATTGACCGATATGTTCGGATTGAGTGCGCCGGTCGTGCTCGCGCCCATGGGAGCCGTGTCCGGCGGCCTGCTGGCCGCTGCGGTTTCCAATGCGGGCGGGCTCGGCATGGTGGGTGGAGGTTACGGCGACGCGACGTGGCTCGAGCGCGAACTGGCACTGGTCAAGAAGGGTACGCGCAAATGCTGGGGCGCCGGCCTGATCACCTGGGCCGCCGACGATGCCATCGTCGAGCAGGTGCTGGCGGCGCGGCCCGACGCGGTGATGCTGTCGTTCGGCGATCCGCGCCGGTTCGGGCGGTTGATCAATGCCGCCGGTTGCCGGTTGATATGCCAGGTTCAGGATCGCGAAGGCGCGCAGCTGGCGCTCGAAGCCGGAGCCGACCTGATCGTCGCCCAAGGCACAGAGGCCGGCGGCCACGGCGGTGAACGGGGCACCCTGCCGCTGGTGCCGGCCATCGTCGACCTGGTCGCGCCGATACCGGTCATTGCGGCGGGCGGCATCGTCGACGGGCGGGGACTGGCCGCCGCGCTGATGCTGGGCGCCCACGGCGCGTTGATGGGCACGCGCTTCTATGCCACGCCCCAGGCATTGGCCCCGGCCGCGGCCAAGCGTCGCCTGATGGTGGCGCAGGCCGAGGCCACCGTGCGCACCCGCGTGTTCGACCAGGTGCGTGGTTATTCCTGGCCGACTCGCCACACCGGGCGTGCACTGCGCAACGATTTCGTCGCGCGCTGGCACGGACGCGAGCGCGAGCTCCAGGAGGCGCTGGAGCCCCAGCGCAGTGCCTACCAGGAAGCGGCAGCCAACGGCGACTGCGACAACACCGTGGTTTGGGCCGGCGAGGGTGTCGACCTGATCACGGACGTGGAAGACGCCGGTGCGCTGGTGGCGCGGATCGCACGCGAAGCCGAACAGTTTTTGATGTTCGGCTCGCACCTGGTGCGGCGCGACCGGGCCGGTTGACCCCTGCGTGGCGGCGCCGGCGCTGTCACGTCGAACACCCCTGGCACCGTTGCCACAGGCGCCACAGTTGCCTCCGACCGCCGGGCGGCGCGCGGCGTCCTTCGTTCTGGCGCCGGTCGTGGTGATCGGCCCGGCCAACCCCATGTCGGTGCCGGCCGTGTCACCTTTTTCATCCGGCCTGCATCCAATGTCATGAAACCGGAGACGACACGATGCACATGACCGAAACCCTTCCCCCTGCGGCGCCGCCACTGGCCCCGGCTGCCTGCGCGATGGCCTTGGTGCGGCGTGCCCGCACGGGCGACGCAACGGCCTTCGAGGAGATCATGCGCCGCCACAACCGCCTGTTGTTTCGCAGCGCCCGGGGCATCGTGCCGGACGACGCGCAGGCGCAGGATGTGGTGCAGGAGGCCTACCTGCAGGCGTTCACCCACCTGCACGCGTTCCGGGGCGAGTCCGCACTGGGTACCTGGCTGGTGCGCATCACCATCCGCGTGGCCCTGCAGGCGCTGCGCCGCAAGGGGCAGTGGGTGCAGCTCGAGGACGGATGGGACAGTGGCGACATGGCGTGCGCGGAGATCACGATGCCGAACCAGTTTCAAGCACCCGAATCCCCCGACCTGGCCGCGGAACGTGGTGAATTGCGCGCCGTATTGCAGGCGGCCATCGCGGACCTGCCGGTGATCTATCGCAGCGTGTTCATGCTGCGGGCGGTCGAGAACATGTCGGTGAGCGAAGTGGCCGATTGCCTGGGTGTCAGCGAAGCCGTCGTCAAGACGCGTTTCCTGCGCGCGCGGGCCTTGTTGCGCGACACCCTGGTCGATCAGTTCCAGATCCATGCTCCCACCGCTTTTGCATTCGCCGGCGCGCGCTGCGATGCGGTCGTGTTGCACGTGCTGGCCGGCCTGCGTGCGCGAGGCCTCGTGCAGCAGGCCTGATGGCCCGCTGCAACCGAATCGTTTTCCTCAACCCCCATCAAGGAGTTCGTCATGACACCCATCGAATCTGTATCTGCCAACCATTTGTTGCCGGTGCGCCGGCGCCTGCTCTCGGGCGCCGGGCTGGTTCTGTCGGCCACGGCCGTGGCGCTGCTGGGCGGTCGCGAGGCGCTCGCCGCCGGGGCCGGCGGAGGCGAAACCGAGGCCGACCTGCGCATCCTCAATACCGCGCTGGCCGCCGAGCGCGAGGCGATCGCCGCCTACCAACTCGGTGCCGAAAGCGGGCTGTTGACGGCCGACGTACGCAAGCTCGCGATCGGATTCCAGTCGCACCACAAGGAGCATGCGGATGCGCTCGCCGCAACGGTGCGCAAGCTGGGCGGCACGGTGGCAGCCGGCAAGGCGGACTATGCCTTTCCGACCGACAAGCTGCGGTCGCAGACCGACGTCCTGCAGTTCGCCGCCGGCCTGGAGAAGGGTGCGGTGTCAGCCTATCTCGGTGCCGTTCCCTTGTTTGCCGATCGCCAGCTGGCACAGGTGGCCGCCAGCATTCTGGGCGACGAGGCCATGCATTGGGCCGTGCTGCGCCAGGCACTCGGGCAGAACCCGGTGCCGGCAGCCTTCATGGCATGACGCCGCGCGCCACACTGGCGGCGACACTGTTGTCGGTGGCTGCGACGGCGGCCATCGGCGACGCGTCCGAGCACATCGGAGGCCAGGCCATGTACGACCGTTGCATTGCCTGCCATGCCATCGATCGCAACCGCACCGGTCCTCTACATTGCGGCCTGTTCGGACGCAAGGCTGGCGCTGCCCCCGGCTTCGCCTTCTATTCGGATGCGATGCGCAACAGCGGCATCGTCTGGAACGCGCAGACGCTGGAGCGGTTCCTGCGCGACCCCGCCGCCATGGTGCCGGGCACGACGATGGGATACGCCGGCATCGCCGACGCCCGGGAACGCACGGCGTTGATCGCCTGGTTGCAGGACGCAACCCGTGCGGGCGCGCGTTGCATGGTGCCAGGTGTGCCCTGACCCTTTTGTCGATGTCGTCTCCAAAAAGCTCTTGTTGGTCAAAAAATAACCATTTAGTTCACGGTGAATACTGTTTGGTATAAATTCTGTCTGCGCCACATTTTTGGCGAGACATGGTGAAGACCACCAAACCCTTCTGGAGAACCACATGAAGAAGTCCCTCATCGCCGCCGCCATTGCCCTGGGTGCCACCTTCTCGGTGCAGGCCAAGGACATCGTCGATACCGCCGTCGCCGCCGGCTCGTTCAATACCTTGGCGACCGCACTCAAGGCTGCCGGCCTGGTCGAAACGCTCAAGGGCACCGGCCCGTTCACCGTGTTCGCGCCGACCGACGCGGCCTTTGCCAAGGTTCCCAAGGCGGACCTGGATGCCTTGCTCGCGGACAAGGCCAAGCTCACCGCCGTGCTGACCTATCACGTCGTGCCCGGCAAGGTGATGGCTGCCGACGTCAAGGCCGGCATGGTCAAGTCGGTGCAGGGGTCCAGCATCACGGTGTCGACCAAGGACGGCGTGATGGTCGACCAGGCCAAGGTGACCGCCACCGACATCGTTGCAGACAACGGCGTGATTCACGTCATCGACAGCGTCATCATCCCGAAATGAGCGCTCGGAACCCGCGTTGCCGTACTCCGGCAACGAGGGTTTCCGTCCTGGGTGCCGCAGCGACTGGCGGCATCGATCCCACCAGCCGGCTTGCCGGCTGGTTCCGTTTGCGCAGCGGGCGTCCGGTGCAAGCCGAGCCGGGGCCGGCGTTAACATGCGCCCATGTCCGATCCGACCGCCGCGCCCGCGCCGCAGCCCGATTCCGCCGCGGCGGCGGCCAACGGCCTGCCGCTCGATGCCCAGGGCATCCTGGAACTGGCGGCGCGGTCGATGTTCCATCTGTTCTCCAGCATCAGCCAAGGCATGTTCCTGGTCGACCGCACCGGCCGCATCGTCTGGGTCAACGAGGGTTACCAGCGCTTCCTGCCGGCGCTGGGATATTCGTCGCTGGACCAGTTCATGGGGCACATGGTCGAGGACGTGATTCCCAACACCCAGATGCGCCGCGTGCTGGAGACGGGCGAGCCCTACCTGATCGATCTGCTGACCAACCGGGCCGGCACCTTCGTCGTCAGCCGCATTCCGCTGCGCGACGATGACGACGCGGTGATCGGCGCCATCGGCATCGTGTTGTTCGACCACCCCGAGACGACCCTGCAGCCACTGATCAGCAAGTTCGCGCTGATGCAGCGCGATCTCGACGATGCGCGGCGCGAACTGGCGATGCAGCGCATGAGCCAGGCGAACGGGCGCGGTCAGGGCGCGCGGCCATCCAAGTACACCTTCACGAGTTTTGTCGGCACCAGTGCGGCAGCCGTCGAGGTCAAGCGCCAGGCCCGGCGCGCGGCGCAATCGAACAGCCCGGTGCTGTTGCTCGGCGAGACCGGAACCGGCAAGGAACTGCTGGCCCATGCCATCCATGCCGCGTCCAGCCGCGCGAGCGGGCCGCTGGTCAGCGTCAATATCGCCGCAGTGCCCGACACCTTGCTGGAGGCGGAGTTCTTCGGTGTGGCGCCCGGCGCCTTCACCGGTGCCGAGCGCAAGGCCCGCGACGGCAAGTTCAAGCTGGCGGACGGCGGCAGCCTGTTCCTCGACGAAATCGGCGACATGCCGCTGTCGCTGCAGGCCAAACTGCTGCGTGCCTTGCAGGAGGGCGAGATCGAGCCGCTGGGCTCGAACACGCTGGTGCCGTTCGACGTGCGGGTGATCGCCGCTACATCGCGCGACCTGACGGCGTGGATGCGCGACGGCCGATTTCGCGAAGACCTGTATTACCGGCTCAACGTATTGCCGATCCGGGTGCCGCCGTTGCGCGAGCGGCGCAGCGACATCCCGGCACTGGTCGAGGCCCTGGCCGATGACGTCGCCCTGCGCAACGGGTTGACGCTGCCCGACATCACCGCCGACGCGCTGGAACTGCTGTCCTCCCACGAGTGGCGCGGCAATATCCGCGAGTTGCGCAACGTACTGGAGCAGTCCGCGATGTGCAGCGACAACCAGCGCATCGACGCCGCGTTGTTGCGCCAGGTGTTGCTGCAGTCCGGTGTCGACCCGCGCCTGGTTCCGCGCGCGAATCGCCTGCCCGCGAACGCCGCGCTGCCGGAAGGGCCGGACGCGGACCTGCTGCGACCGATGGCCGAGCAGGTGGCTCAGGTCGAGCGGCAGGCGATTACCGCCGCCATGCGGGCCACCGATGGCAACAAGATGGCGACGGCACGCCTGCTCGGTATCTCACGCGCCACCTTGTACCAACGATTGTCTGAAATTAATACATTCGACTGAATTGCAGACAATCTGGTGTGTTCAAATATTGAACATACCAGCAGCCCGGTTACTGTTTCCTGTTGAAATTCAAAGGCTTGCAGACTGGCACGGTGCATGCTATTTCCGGGCTGTTCGATCTTCTTCGTGAGTCGATTTCCCAAGAACCAACTGGAGACAATCATGCATCGTCGTACCCTGGTCGCGCTGGCCGCCATCGCAGCCACCGCAATGAGCACGCTCTCGCCTGTATCCGTGCAGGCGCAGGACAAGGAAATCCGCATCGCCCATATCCACAGCCTGACCGGGCCGCTGGAGGCGTATGGCAAGCAGACCACGGTCGGGTTCAACATGGGCCTGAACTATGCGACCGGCGGCACCATGATGGTAGGCGGCAAGAAACTCGTCGTGATCGAGAAAGACGACCAGGGCAAGCCCGATCTGGGCAAGAGCCTGCTGGCGGCCGCGTATTCCGACGACAAGGCCGACATCGCCGTGGGCCCGACCTCGTCGGGCGTGGCCCTGGCCATGCTGCCGGTGGCCGAGGAATACAAGAAGATCCTGCTGGTCGAGCCGGCCGTGGCCGACTCCATCACCGGCGACAAGTGGAACAAGTACATCTTCCGTACCGGACGCAGCAGCACGCAGGATGCAATCTCCAACGCCGTGGCACAGGACCAGCCCGGCACCAGCATCGCGACGCTGGCGCAGGACTACGCCTTCGGCCGCGACGGTGTCAAGGCCTACAAGGAGGCCATCAAGAAGGCCAAGGTCGTGCACGAGGAGTACCTGCCGACCAACACCACCGACTTCACGGCCGGCGCGCAGCGGCTGATCGACGCCCTCAAGGACAAGCCGGGCCGCAAGGTGATCTGGATCATCTGGGCCGGTGGCGGCGGCAACCCGTTCAAGATCGCCGACCTGGACCTCAAGCGCTACGGCATCGAGATCGCCACCGGCGGCAACATACTTCCGGCCATGGCGGCCTACAAGCAGTTCCCGGGCATGGAGGGCGCGACGTATTACTATTTCGGCCTGCCCAAGAACCCGGTCAACGACGCCATGGTGGCGCAGCACTACACCGAGTTCAAGTCGCCGCCGGACTTCTTCACCGCCGGTGGTTTCTCCGCCGCCATGGCCGTGGTGACCGCGCTCAAGAAGACCAACGGCGACACCAACACGAACAAGCTGATCCGCACCATGGAAGGCATGAGCTTCGAGACGCCCAAGGGCACCATGACCTTCCGCAAGGAAGATCACCAGGCCATGCAGAGCATGTACCACTTCAAGATCAAGGTCGACCCGGCGTTCGCCTGGGGTGTGCCGGAACTGGTGCGCGAGATCAAGGCCAGCGAGATGGACATCCCGATTCGCAACAAGCGCTGATCGGGCCCCGCGCCGGACCCGCGCGCGACCTGGCGTGGCGCACGGCCCGGCCGGCCGCATTGTTTTCCTGCCGTTTCCTTCGAAGCGGGGTGTGCATGACACACCCCGCCGGGACGGGCGCGCGCCGCGACGGACGCGGTGCGGGCCTCCCGGCAACCCGACCATTGGTCACACCATGCTGCAAACCAAGGACCTGACGATCCGCTTCGGCGGACATGTGGCGGTGAATGCCGTCAGCTGCGTGTTCGCGCCCGGCACGCTGACGGCTATCGTCGGCCCCAATGGCGCGGGCAAGACCACGTATTTCAACCTGATCTCCGGCCAGCTCAAGGCCAGTGGCGGATCGGTGATGCTCGACGGCCACGACATCTCGTCGCTTGGCGTGTCGGCGCGCACCCGCGCCGGACTGGGCCGTGCCTTCCAGCTCACCAACCTGTTTCCCAACCTGTCGGTGTTCGAGAACGTCCGGCTGGCGGTCCAGGCCACGCGGCGCGGCAAGCACCGCCGCGGCCTGAACCTGTGGAGCATCTGGAGCGACCATGGCACGCTGGTGCAGCGGACCGACGAGATCCTGGCCACGGTGGCGATGCAGGACAAGCAGGATGCCGTCGTGGCCAGCCTGCCGCACGGAGACCAGCGCAAGCTGGAGGTCGCCTTGCTGATCGCGCTCGAGTCGCGCGTGTTCATGTTCGACGAACCCACGGCCGGCATGAGCGTGGACGAGGCGCCGGTGATCCTGAACCTGATCCGTTCGCTGAAGAACGACCCGACCAAGACCATCCTGCTGGTCGAGCACAAGATGGACGTGGTGCGCGAACTGGCCGACCGCATCATCGTGCTGCACAACGGTGCGCTGGTGGCCGACGGCGACCCCACCGAGGTGATCGCCTCGCCGGTGGTGCAGCAGGCCTACCTGGGCGTGAATCCCGAGGAGGCGGACAGCGACGCGGCGCCGGCGGCCGCTCCAGCGGTCCAGGGAGGTCGGACATGACACAGCCACTGCTGACGCTCGCCGGCGTGCACACCCATATCGGCGCCTACCACATCCTGCACGGCGTGGACCTGGTCGTGCCGCGCGGACAGGTCACGCTGCTGCTCGGTCGCAACGGCGCCGGCAAGACGACGACGCTACGGACCATCATGGGTCTGTGGCGTGCATCCCAGGGCACGCTGACGTTTGCGGGGCAGGACATCACCGCCTTGTCGACACCCGAGATCGCCGAACGCAACATTGCCTACGTGCCCGAGAACATGGGCATCTTCTCCGACCTGACGGTGCGCGAAAACATGCTGCTGGCCGCGCGTAGTGCCGCCACCGAGAAGCAGATGGACGCTTCCCGGCTGGAATGGATCTTCGGCCTGTTCCCGGCGGTCAGGAAGTTCTGGAACCATCCGGCCGGCAAGCTGTCGGGCGGGCAGAAGCAGATGCTGGCCGTGGCGCGGGCCATCGTCGAGCCGCGCGAACTGCTGATCGTCGACGAACCGAGCAAGGGCCTGGCGCCGTCGATCATCAACAACATGATTGCCGCCTTTGCCGAGCTCAAGGCCACCGGAGTCACGATCCTGCTGGTGGAGCAGAACTTCAACTTCGCGCAGAAGCTCGGCGACACCGTGGCGGTGATGGACAACGGCGCGGTCGTGCATGCGGGCAGCATGCAGGACTTGTCGGCCGACGCCGCATTGCAGAAAGACCTGTTGGGACTGTCCTTATGACAAGCAGCGACTTCGACTGGAAACCGGTGGCCCTGGTGCCGCTGCTGGCATTGCTGGTGTTCCCGCTGATCGGGTCGCCTTCGACCTGGCTCACGCTCACGGTCGCCGGGTTGGCCATGGGTCTGATCATCTTCGTCATCGCTTCCGGCCTGACCCTGGTGTTCGGGCTGATGGACGTGCTCAACTTCGGCCACGGGCTGTTCATTGCGCTCGGCGCCTTCGTGGCCACGAGCATCCTGGGCTCGATGTCGGACTGGACCATGTCGGACGAACTGTGGCGCAACCTGGTCGCGGTGTTCCCCGCCATGCTGGTCGCGATGGCGGTGGCCGGCGCGGTCGGCCTGGCCTTCGAGCGTTTTATCGTCAAGCCGGTCTACGGCCAGCATCTCAAGCAGATCCTGATCACCATGGGCGGCATGATCATCGGCGAGGAGCTGATCAAGGTGATCTGGGGCCCGCAGCAGATCCCGCTGCCGCTGCCCGAGGCCATGCGCGGCGCCATCCTGGTGGGCGACGCGGCGATCGAGAAATACCGCATCATCGCGGTCATCGTCGGCCTGGTGGTGTTCGGTGCGCTGGTCTGGACGCTCAACAAGACCAAGATCGGCCTGCTGATCCGTGCCGGCGTGCAAGACCGCGAGATGGTCGAGTCGCTCGGTTACCGGATCCGGCGGCTGTTCATCGGCGTGTTCGTCATGGGCAGTGCGCTGGCCGGCCTCGGTGGCGTGATGTGGGGCCTGTACCAGCAGACCGTGACGCCGCAGATGGGTGCCCAGGTCAACGTGCTGATCTTCATTGTCATCATCATCGGCGGCCTGGGTTCGACCGCCGGAGCGCTGATCGGCGCGTTGCTGGTCGGGCTGATGGCCAACTACACCGGCTTCCTGGTGCCCAAGGTGGCACTGTTCTCCAACATCGCGCTGATGGCGGCCATCCTGCTGTGGCGGCCCCAGGGTGTCTATCCGGTGGCCAACCGCTGATCGAGGGAGTTCAACATGCTGACCCGTCTGTTGTCCAACGACCTGCCGCGTAGCCGCATCCTGGCGGTGTTGCTGCTGGTCCTGCTGCTGGGCCTGGCCTTCGCGCCGTTCCTGTTTCCGGGTGTCAAAGCGCTCAATGTCGCGGCCAAGGTGCTGATCTTCATCGTGCTCGTGGCAAGTTTCGACCTGCTGCTCGGATACACCGGCATCGTCAGTTTCGCGCACACGATGTTCTTCGGCATCGGCGCCTACGGCATTGCGATCGCGACCACCCGCATGGGTCCGACCTGGGAGGCACTGGCGGTCGGCTTGGGTTGCGCACTGGTGTTGTCGTTCCTGCTGGCGCTGCTGATCGGGCTGTTCTCGCTGCGGGTGCGGGCCATCTTCTTCGCGATGATCACACTGGCCGTGGCCTCGGCCTTCCTGACGCTGGCCTCGCAGCTGTCGAGCCTCACCGGCGGCGAGGACGGGCTGACCTTCAAGGTGCCCGAGATTCTGTCGCCGAGCTGGGAGTTCATGGACGAGGAGTTCCTCGGCGTCATGCTCGATGGCCGACTGGTGTCGTACTACCTGCTGTTCGTGCTGGCACTGGTGTTGCTGCTGACACTGCTGCGCATCGTCAATTCGCCGTTCGGCCGGGTGTTGCAGGCGATCCGCGAGAACGAGTTCCGGGCCGAGGCCATCGGTTACCGGGTCGTCGTCTACCGCACCATCTCCAGCATCCTGTCGGCGCTGTTCGCCTGCGCCGCCGGGGCCATGCTGGCACTTTGGCTGCGTTACAACGGGCCCGACACCTCGATGTCGTTCGAGATCATGATGGACGTGTTGCTGATCGTCGTCATCGGCGGCATGGGCACGATGTATGGCGCCGTCGTGGGTGCGACCCTGTTCATGATCGCGCAGAGTTACCTGCAGGACCTGCTGCGTCTGGGCAGCGAGGCCACGGCGGCCTTGCCCTGGCTCTCCGCGCTGCTGTCGCCGCAGCGCTGGTTATTGTGGCTGGGCGTGTTGTTCGTGTTGTCGGTGTATTACTTCCCGACCGGGGTCGTGGGCCGGCTGCGGCTGCGCGCCGCGGCCCGCCTGTCGACCGGGGGGCAGTCGTGAACGCCCGCGGCGCCATGCAGGCCGGCGCGCCCACCTCGCACTACCTGCGGTGCGCCGGACGCGAGATCCACTACACGCAATGGGGCGAGCACAACGGCAAGGTGCTCGTCGCCTGGCACGGCCTGGCGCGCACCGGCCGCGACATGGACGCGCTGGCCGCCTTCCTGAGCGCGCCCGCGCACGGTTATCGGGTCATCTGCCCCGATACCATTGGCCGCGGCCTGAGCCAGTGGAGTCCCGAGCCGGAACAGGAATATTGCCTGGATTTCTACGTGCAGATCGCCGAGGCCCTGGTCGACCAGCTCGGCCTGCAGCAGTTCGACTGGGTCGGCACCTCGATGGGCGGATCGATCGGCCTGGTGGCCGCGGCAGGCCCGTTGCGCGGTCGCATCACGCGCCTGTTGCTCAACGACAACGGGCCTGAGCTGGCGGCCGCGGCGATCGAGCGCATCCGCAGTTATGCCGGTCATCCGGCGGCGTTCGCCACCGTGACCGAGCTCGAGCAGTATTTCCGCACCGTCTACAAGCCTTATGGATTCCTGTCCGACAGCCAGTGGCGCCATTTGACGGAGACCTCGACGCGGCGCCTGCCCGACGGTCGCGTCACGCCGCACTACGACCCCGCCATGGTGCAGCAGTTCGTATGCCATCCGAACGACTACCTGCGCTGGCCGGAATACGACAGCCTGGACATTCCGGTGTTGTGCCTGCGCGGTGAAGACTCGGACCTGCTGCTGGCCGACACGGCGGTACAGATGGCGCAGCGCGGTCCACGCGCGCGCATCGAGACGATCGCCGGCTGCGGCCATGCGCCGGCGCTCAACGTGCCGCACCAACTGGCGCTGGTGGCTGATTTCCTGTCGGCGGCGCCCTGACGCGGTGCGGTCGCGCCGAAGCCGCGCGCGGTGTTGCCGATTGAGTTTTACGCCCGGGCTTGTAATGATGCGGACACGCTGTGGTGTTGTCCGCTGGTGGGGTCTGCGCGCCGCGAGGGGACTCCGGCATGACCGCAAGCCCGAGCCGCTCCGCGGACAAAAGCATGTTCCCCGACGAGAATGCGATGATGATGGATCGACGCAGCTTCTTGCAGACCTTGGGTACGGCCATTGTCGCGGGCGCCGCCATGCCGAAGGCCCTGGCCCAGGGCAACCCGATTCGCATTCTTGTCGGCTTTCCGCCCGGCGGTCTCCCCGACCGGGTTGCACGCGCCGTGGCGGAGCAGTTCAAGCGCAACTTCGGCGTCAGCGTGCGGGTCGACAACAAACCCGGTGCCAATGGCCGCCTTGCCGGCCAGGCGGTGAAAAATGCGGCGGCCGACGGCACCAGCTTCCTGGTCGCGCCGGCCTCCGGCATGGTGCACCTGCCCCATGTCTACAAGGACCTCGGATTCGACCCCCTGACCGACTTCGTGCCGATCGCGCAACTGGTCCAGAACGACTTCGCGCTGGCGATCCATCCCAAGGTCCCGGCGCACGACCTCACGGAGTTTGCCGCCTGGTGCCGGGCCCATCCGGACCAGGCCACCTTCGGCTCGCCGGGCACCGGCTCCTCGCCGCACCTGATGGGGCTGCGGGTGGCCAAGGCACTGGGTATCGGGATCACCCATGTGCCATATCGCGGCGGCAGCCTGGCGCTGGCGGACCTGCTGGGTGGCCATGTGTCGTCGATGATCTCGTCCACGTCATTCCTGCTGCAACCGCACCGCACCGGACAGGTCCGCATCCTGGCGACCACCGGACGGGCCCGCTCCGCGACGCTGCCGCGGGTGCCCACGTTCGGGGAACTGGGCATGGCGCAGCTGACCTTGACCGAAGGAACCTGGTTGCTGGCGCCGGCCGGGATGGCGCCCGACCTGGTCGACACATTCTCCAGGGCTGCGCTGGAGTCGATCAAGAGCCAGGAGATGCAGGACGTGCTCGACGGCCAGACCGTCGAGGCCCCGGTCGGTGCTCGTGCGCTGGCCAGCCAGATGCGCGAGGAATATGCCGAGCGCGGCGCGCAGATCAAGGCATTCGGCTTTTCCGCAGCGTTGTAGCGCCGAGGCGTATCGCAAGCTGCTGTCGTTGTGCTCCGACGAGGCCGCCTTGCGGCAGGGCAAAATCGGGGCCGCGCCGGTGCCATCGGCGATCGCCACGAAAGGATGATCCGAACCATGCCCTCTCTTGACCCGCAGCTGACCCAGCTTGCAAGCGCCCTCGATCATGCGGCACAGCAGCGCGAACCGATCGCGCAGTGGTCGGCGGCCGAGCCGCTGAGCCTGGTGCAGGCCTACCAGGTGCAGTCGGCCCTGGTGGCTCGGCGCTGTGCGCGCGGCGACGCGATCGTCGGCCTGAAACAGGCCTTCACCAACCGCGCGATGATGCAACGCATGGGGGTCGCCGAGCCGGTCACCGGTCTGTTGTGCCGGGACATGCAACTGGCCGACGGCGGCACGCTCGACATGGCACGCCTGTTCAAGCCGCGGGTCGAGGTCGAGGTGATGTTCAAGCTGGCGCGACCCTTGCCCGCTGATGCCACGCCGGAGATGGCGCTGGAGCATCTCGAAGCGTTGGCCGTGGCGATCGAGATCGTCGATTCGCGCTACCGTGACTTCCGGTTCAATGCCAACGACGCGGTGGCCGACAACGCGTCGGCCTGTGGCTTCGTGATCGGTGACTGGCTGCCCCCGACGACCGACGTGGGCGGCCAGGCGGTGACGCTGGAGATCGATGGCGCCGCCGTGGCCAGCGGCAATACCGCCGCCATCCTGGACCATCCGCTGCAGGCCTTGTGCAACCTGGCGCGCCTGGCCGCGCGCGACGGGCGCCCGTTGGCGGCCGGGTCGCTGGCGCTGGCGGGCTCGGCGATCGATCCGTTCGGCATCGGGCCCGGCCAGAAGGTGCAGGCGCGTATCGACGGCGTGGGCACAGTGGGTTTTGTCGCCTCCGGCAACTGATCGGCGGCTGCGCGCCCGCGGGTGTCGGCAAGGCTGGCGTGCGGCTTGATGCAGGTCATGGCGACCGTCGGCGGGTCCTGGTAGCGTGAGCCCGGTTGCATGGCAGGGCCATGCGGACTCCCATGGAGGTGCACCATGTTCGACGATCGAGCGCACGCCGCCGCCGCATTGGCCGACCGGTTGGCTGCATGGCGCGGCCGCCATCCGTTGGTACTCGCGATCCCGCGCGGCGGCGTGCCACTGGGCCACGTGATCGCGCAGCGGCTCGGCGGCGAACTCGACGTGGTGCTGGTGCGCAAGCTCGGTGCACCCGGCAATCCGGAACTGGCCGTGGGCGCGGTGGACGAGGCAGGGGGCGTGACCGTGGCGCCGTTCGCCCACACACTGGGTGCCGACGCCGCGTATCTCGAGGCCGAGACACAACGCCAGCTGGCCGCCATCCGGGCCCGTCGCGCGCAACTCGGAACGAACCGGCCGGCGGTCGATCCGGCGGGCAGGGTGGTCATCGTCGTGGACGATGGCCTGGCCACCGGCGCGACGATGAAGGCTGCGTTGCGCACGGTGCGGGCGCGTCAGCCGCAGACCCTGGTGTGTGCGGTGCCGGTGGCGCCGCAGGACACGCTCGATGCGGTCGCCGCGCTGGCCGACGCGGTCGTGTGTGTCGAGGTTCCTCGCGACTTCCATGCCGTCGGGCAGTTCTACCGCGACTTCCCGCAGGTGGATGATGCGGAGGTAGCCGCGTTGCTGGGCGGTGCCTGAGCGGGTGCGCGACGGCCGGCCGACCGGTGCCGCACGCGGCTGGGCTCTGGCGCGCTCCGGCGCACGGTGTCGTCACACCAGCTTCAGTTCCCGCGCAGCGGCCTGTACCTCCTGCGCGAAGCGCACGATGCCTGGCGGTGTGGCCACCTGCTTGCGAAGGATCAGCTTGATCGGCGCGAACTCGGCGCCGAGCTCATATCGCAATACGCTCAGATGGCCTTGTGCCTTGCCCAGAAGTCCCATGCCGCGCGGCAACACTCCGAGCATCGATGTGCGGGCGATCAGTTGGTACATGCGCTCGAAGCTGTTGCATTCGACGGCCACCGCGGGACGCAAGGCGGCGTTGCCGGTGAACAGGCTGTCGACCCGGTTGCGGATCGGCGTCCCGGTGGCGGGCAGGATCCAGGGTTCACCGTTGAGCTGGTTCAGCGTCAGGTGGCGCCTGCGCGCCAGTCGATGATCCGCGCGCGCGGCGATGACGAAGGACTCGTCGTAGACATCGACGATGTGCAGTTCGCGCGCCAGATCCAGGTCCAGAACCCGTCCGAACGTCAGGTCCAGCTCGCTGCGTCGCAACTGCTCGACCAAGTCCGATGCCGGGGCCTCGGTGAGGATGAACCGCATGCCGGGATAGGCTGCGCGGGTGGCCGCGATCGCTGCCGCCAGCAGGTCTGACGACACCGACGGCAGCACCCCCAGGCGTACCTGTCCGACCGTGCCTTGCGACATCAGCTGCATCTCGGTGCGCATGGTCGCGACATCGCCCAGCAGGACCGCCACATGCCGCTGCAAGGCCTGGCCATAGTGGTTCAATGCCATGCCATGGCGCCCGCGCTCGAACAGCGGCACGCCGAACATGTCCTCCATCTCCTGAATCAGTTTGGTCGCCGCGGGCTGGGTCATGCTGGCGGCACTGGCTGCGCGGTGCAGGTTGCGCTGGGCGCAGACATGGTTGAACAGGCTCAGGTGCTTGAGTTTGAGCCGGCTGGCCAGCACCGCGGTGTCGTCGCGCGTTGCGGGGGCGTGATGGTCGGTCATGGGGTCGGGTCTCGGCAGTTCGATAAAGGATTCATATCGAATCCATGCAATTCTTGATTATTCAGGAATCGTATTCCGGCGCACAGTCGGGGCCCAGGTCCACACATACGGATACAACGATGACGACACCGACACCGACACCGACACCGACACCGACACCGACACCGACACCGACACCTCGGCGGCGCCCCAACATCCTGCTGATCACGTCCGACCAGCAACGCGCCGATTGCTACGGATTCGAAGGGCGCAAGGTCAAGACACCACATCTCGACCTGCTGGCCCGCCAGGGCACACGCTTCTCCGCCTGCATCACGCCCAACGTGGTGTGCCAGCCCTCGCGTGCCAGCATCCTGACCGGCATGTTGCCGTCCACCCATGGCGTGTCCGACAACGGCATCGACCTGCCCGACGCGGTGGGCGAGGGTGGATTCGGCGGCGTGCTGGCACGCCAGGGTTACGCCACCGGCATGGTCGGCAAGGCGCATTTCGCCACCTACATGACCTTCGCGCCCACGGGCTCGCCGGAATGCGTCGAGAGTTCGCGCGATTTTCCGCCGCCGTGGAGCGGGCCCTACATGGGCTTCCAGCATGTCGACCTGATGCTGCTGGGCCACAACTACTGGCTGCCGTACCAGGCACCGCGCGGCCTGCATTACGAGCACTGGTACCACGGCGACGGCCTGGGCGACGAAAAGAACCGCATGTATGCCGGTTATGCGCCGCACACGCCCACACCCCAGACCTTCCACTCGCAGCTGCCCGAGGCCTGGCACAACTCGACCTGGGTCGGCAACAAGACGATCGACTTCATGCGAGCGCACAAGGACGAGCCGTTCTGCGTCTGGGCCTCGTTCCCCGATCCGCACCATCCCTTTGACGCGCCCGAGCCCTGGAGCCGCCTGCACCATCCCGACGAGGTCGACCTGCCGCCCGAGCGCCGGCGCGACCTGGACCAGCGGCCGTGGTGGCACCGCGCATCGATCGAGACGACGCCGAAGCTCAGCGGCGAACTGCTCAAGATGCGCAGCGAATATTCGCGCATCCCGGAGTTGTCGGATGCGCAGTTGCGCGAATTGACCGCCAACTACTACGGCATGATCTCGCTGATCGACCACAACGTCGGCCGCATCCTGGCCGAACTGCACGACCTGGGGCTGGCCGAAGACACCATCGTCATCTACACCACCGACCATGGCGACTGGCTCGGCGACCACGGCCTGGTGCTCAAGGGCCCGATGATGTACGACGGACTGATGCGCGTGGGCATGATCATGCGCGGTCCGGGCATCGCCGCCGATCGGGTGATTCCCCATCCGGTGTCGACCGTCGACCTGTTCTCGACCATCACCGACTATGCCGGCGGCGAAGTGGCACAACACGACAGCCGCAGCCTGCGTCCGTTGATCGAAGCCGGCGCGGGCCGGGACTATGCCTACAACGAATGGGACCTGCGTGCGGGCCGGGTCGGCGTGGCGCTGGACCTGCGGACCGTGCGCACCCGGCGCTACCGGCTCACGCACGAGGCCGGCTCCGGCGCTGGAGAGCTGTACGACCTGCAGGAAGACCCACACGAGATGGTCAACCGCTTCGCCGACGCCAGCCATGCCGCGGTCCGGCGCGAGTTGCTGGACATGATTGCCAGCGAGAACCCCGCCAATCGCCAACGACCGGTCCTGCCGGTGGTCGGCACAGCCTGAGCGCTGCCCATTTTTGCAACAACACAGGAGACACGACATGACTTTTCCACTACGACGCACGGTCCTGAAACTGGGCCTGGCCATGGCCGCATTGGCACCCACGTTTGCGCTGGCACAGGCCTGGCCGAACAAGCCGGTGCGCATCATCCTGCCGTACGCGCCGGGCGGCTCCGCCGACATCCTGGCGCGTGTGCTGGCGCAGAAACTCGGCGCCAGCCTGGGACAGCAGTTCATCGTCGAGAACAAGCCGGGCGCCAGCGGCAACATCGGCACCGAGGCGGCGGCCGGTGCCGTGCCGGACGGGTACACCCTGCTGCTCACCGCGGATTCCAACTTCACCGTGAATCCGCACATCTATCCGGACATGCGCTTCAACCTGGTCAAGGACCTGGTGCCGATCTCGCAACTCGCGCGTATTGGTGTCGGCCTTGTCGTGAACGCGTCGGTGCCGGTCAACAACGTCGCGGAACTGGTCGCCTATTCCAAGGCCCGGCCCGACGGCCTGAGCTTTGGCTCGCCCGGGACCGGAACGCCGCACCATCTGGCCGGCGAGCTGCTCAAGCAGATGACGGGTGCCAAGCTGGTCCACATCCCGTACAAGGGCGGTGGCCCGGCGCTCAACGACGTGCTCGGCAACCAGGTTCCAGCGGCCTTCATTGCGCTGGCGGTCGTGGCGCCCCATGTGCAGTCGGGCAAGCTCAAGCTGCTGGCCGTCACGCAGGCCGCACGCTCCGCGACGGCCCCCACGGCACCGACGGTCGGTGAGACCATCAAGGGTTACGAGGTCACCTCCTGGCTCGGATTGTTCGCACCCGCAGGCACGCCGCCGGCGATCGTGAACCGGGTCAACGCCGAGGTGAAGAAGGCCTTGCTGGATCCCGCCACCGCACAGGAACTGGGTGCCCGCGCGCTCGAAGTGGTCGCCGGTACGCCGGCCGAACTGGCCGAACGCATCACCGTGGAGAACGAACGCTGGGGCAAGCTGATCAAGGACACGAAGATCGTCGTGGCACCGTAGGCCCCTCGCGACGGCGCCGCTCAGGCGCCGATCGCCACCGGAATCCGCCGGCGTCCGAAATTCCCCGCGGCGCGGCCGTAGCACCCGGCCAGCACATGGCCGCAGTCCGGGCAGCAGCCGTCGGGCGTCACGCGGTAGCGGTCGATCCGATACCAGTCGCGCTCGATCAGCGTCGCGCCGCAATGCGCGCAGTGCGTGGTGTCGCCGGCCCTGTGGTGCACGTTGCCGGTGTAGACATGGTGCAGACCTTCGCGCCGCGCGATCTCGCGGGCCCGCACCAGCGTCGATTTGGGTGTGGCGGGCACGTCCTGCATCTTGTGATCGGGATGGAAGGCCGAAAAGTGCAGCGGCACGTCGGCGCCCAGTTGCTGGTGGATCCAGCGGCTCATGACCGTAATCTCTTCGTCCGAGTCGTTTTTCCCCGGTATCAGCAGCGTCGTGATCTCGACCCATACACCGGTCTCGCGACGCAGGTAGAGCAAGGTGTCGAGCACCGGCTGCAGGTGCGAGCCGGTGAGCTTGAAATAGAAGTCATCGCTGAAGGCCTTGAGGTCGACGTTGGTGGCGTCGATGTGCGCGAAGAATTCGCGCCGGGGCTGCGCATGCAGGTAGCCGGCGGTCACCGCAACCGTGTGGATGCCGCGTGAGCGGCAGGCGTCGGCGACATCCATCGCGTATTCGGCGAAGATCACCGGGTCGTTGTAGGTGAACGCGACGCTCTTGCACCCCGCCTGCTGCGCCGCGCTGGCGATACGCTCCGGTGATGCCTGGTCCATCAGCCGGTCCATGTCGCGCGACTTGGTGATGTCCCAGTTCTGGCAGAACTTGCAGGCCAGGTTGCAACCGGCGGTGCCGAACGACAACACGCTCGAGCCGGGGTAGAAATGGTTCAGCGGCTTTTTCTCGATCGGGTCGATGCAAAAGCCCGACGACCGGCCGTAGGTCGTGAGCACCATCCGGTCGTGCTGGCGCGCACGCACGAAGCAGGCGCCGCGTTGCCCTTCGTGCAGCCGGCAGTCGCGTGGGCACAGGTCGCATTGCACGCGGCCGTCGTCGAGCCAGTGCCACCAACGCGCGGGATATTGGGACGACGGTGTCATGGGTACGCTCCCGCGTGCACGCCGCCTTGTTCCGCCATGTCCGCGTCATCTTCAGCCCACTTGGTCACCGTATAGCGCTGCAGGCGCACGTCTGCGGCCCAGAAGTCGGTCGCAAATCCGGCCTTGGCCTTGAGTTGGCCGAGGAAGTCCCGCGGCGCCGCCAGTTGCTCCCATACCTGCGGCAGGAAGGTGCTGCGGCGTCCATGGCATTCGAACACCAGTCCGTCGATGCCGACCTGCAACTGCGCCAGCGCATCGGCTTCGTCGTGCACGTCCATCGGCTGCATCGGCGACAGCAGCGAGACACCGACCCGTACCTGGTCGTATTCCCGTGGAGTCAGCGGGGCGAAGCGCGGATCGCGCAGCGCCGCCGCAACCGCGTTGGCCCTGACGTCGTCGATCAGGCGGCGCCGCGCCTCCAGGCTGCCGATGCAGCCGCGCAGTGCGCCGTGGCGCGTCAGCGTCACGAACGTGGCCCCGGGTTCGTGCAACCAGTGGACGTCCTCGTGCATCAGCGCCGGGCGAGCGAGCAGCGCCTGCGCGATCGCGCCGCGGGCGATCGGCAACAAGGTGGCGCCACGGTCATGCGACGGCATCGGAGGCCTCCGGCGTGAAGGCGAACGACGCGTAACCGACGACGCGTTGCCTGTCGCCGGCGGTGTCGCCCGAGTTGCACTGGGCCACCAGCCGTGGCTGCAACCCGTGCCGTCGCGCGGCCAGCAGCAGTCCGTTGACCGGTGTGCCGCCACAGGCCTGTTCATGGGTGATGACGGGGTTGAGATCGAGGATGTGCTGCGCGGTCGCCCGGTCGATGTGTTGCGCGGCCGCATACGGCAGGAAATGCGACAGGTCGGAGCTGATCACGATCAGGGTTTCCGGGCCGCCCCACAGCCGCTCCAGCACCTCGGCCACCTCCTGCGGCGTGGCGTCGCCGACGGCCAGCGGCACCAGCGTGAAGTCGTCCAGCACCGACTGCAGAAACGGCAACTGCACCTCCAGCGCGTGTTCATGCGCATGGGCCGGCGCGCTTTCGACAACCTGCGGCAGGTCGCGGATGGCGGCGATGGCATCCGTGTCGAGCGCAACCTCGCCCAGCGGCGTGGCGAAACGTGCCACCCCGGGCAAGGCCAGACCCCGCACCGCGACCCGGTGCACCGGGCCGAGCAGCACCACGCGGCGGATCACCTGGCGCGCCGCGGCCAGGCGGGCATAGGCCCGCGCGGCCGTGGCGCCGGAATAGATGTAGCCGGCGTGGGGAACGATGATGGCCTTGGGTCGTACGGCGGCCCGTTGCGGCGGCGCCTGCGCCGACGCCGACGCGTCCGCGAGCAGGTCCGACACCATGTCGGTCAACGCCGCCGTGCCGCCGGGGTAGAAGGTGCCGGCCACCGCGGGTCTGCGTATGCCTTCCATGGCGCACCTCCTGTAGTGAATGGAACAACAACTGCCGGGAAGTTGATGATGAACCCTTCGATTTCAACCCGCAAGGCCGGTCGACCTTGGCACTGCGGAATTGCGCGGTGTTCGGTGGTACAAACACCCCCATGAAAATCGAAAAAGATACCGCAGTCACCTTGCGTTACAAAGTCACCGACGCCGCGCACAAGACCCTCGATGCCGGCCCCGGACCCATGGTCTACCTGCATGGCGGATACGGCAACACCTTTGCCAAGATCGAACAGGCACTCGAGGGCAGGGAAAAGGGTTATCAGACGGTCATTGCGCTGCAGCCGCAGGACGCCTTCGGCGAGCGCGACGAAAGCCTGGTGCAGACCATTCCCAAGTCCGAGTTCCCGCCCGGTGTCAAGGTCGGCGGCACCTTGCACGGCCGGGATGAGTCGGGCCGTGAACACGCATTTCACGTCGTCAAGATCAAGGGCGACAAGGTGCTGCTCGACGGCAACCACCCGATGGCAGGCAAGACCTTGCGCTTCATCGTGGCCGTGACCGACGTGCGCGCCGCCACCGCGGTGGAGATCGAGCACGGCCACGTGCACGGCGAGCACGGCCACCACCACTGAGTTTGCGGGCGGCGCGCCGACCCGATGTCGACGCGCGGCTTCAGGGCAGCATCATGCCCCGGATCATGAAGAAGATCATGGCCGCCATCAGCGCCGACACCGGTACCGTGATCAGCCAGGCGGCGACGATACGGGCCAACGCTGAGCGCTTGACCAGTTCCTTGCGGTACACGCCCTTCAGGCCCCGGCGTTCCTTCTTCGTCAGGTGGCTGTCGACCTTGGCCTGCTTGCTGGCCTTGAGTTCGGCCAGCATGCGGCCTTTTTCGTTGAAGTCCGCCTTGTGGAAGCGCACCAGGTAGGCCTGCACGATCTCCTC
Organism: Comamonadaceae bacterium G21597-S1; assembly: GCA_027214345.1. Taxonomy (GTDB): domain Bacteria; phylum Pseudomonadota; class Gammaproteobacteria; order Burkholderiales; family Burkholderiaceae_C; genus CAISIP01. Next base: position 179,612 of record JAPWHR010000011.1, on the reverse strand, counting down.
GTCATGGCCGGCATGGTGCTCCTCGATGGCGATGATCATCTGGCCATAGTGCGACTTGATGTATTCGCGCAGGAAGCCGACGCCGAACACCGCGCCGACCGCGATATGGGTCGAGCTGACCGGCAGGCCGAGTTGCGAGGCGACGATGACGGTGATGGCCGCCGCCATCGCGATGCAGAAGGCGCGCATCTGGTCCAGGTCGGTGATGCCCGAGCCCACCGTCTTGATCAGCTTGGGGCCGTACAGGGCCAGTCCCAGTGCAATGCCGATGGCGCCGATCATCAGCACCCAGACCGGGATCGCAGCCTTGGTCGCGATCGCGCCTTGCATCACGGCCTCGTTGATCGCCGCCAGCGGTCCGACCGCGTTGGCCACGTCGTTGGCGCCATGGGCAAAACTGAGCAGGGCCGCCGAGAAGATCAGCGGTAACACGAACAAGCTGTTGACGCCTTGCTTGTCGTTGGACAGTCCCTGCGTCACCGAAGCCAGCCGCCAGCGCATGAACCCGTAGGTCAACACGGCGAACCCCAGGCCGATCAGGAACGCCATCCCGACGCCGACAGGCCAGACCTGGCGCAGGCCCTTCATGACCAGGTAGGCCGTGAACGCCCAGGCCATCAGCGCCTGCAGCAGCGGAACCCAGCGCCGCGCCGCCGCCACCATGTCGTTCTGGTAGGTGATGGTGCGCTTGATCAGGTACAGGAACGCCGCCGCGATGACGCCGCCGAGCACCGGCGAGATCACCCAGCTGGCCGCGATCTTGGCCATCTCGCCCCAGTTGGCGATGCCCCAGCCTCCGGCCGCGATGCCGGCACCGAGCACGCCCCCGACGATGGAGTGGGTGGTCGACACCGGCGCGCCCGAAGCGGTTGCGATATTGAGCCACAAGGCGCCGGCCAGCAGGGCTGCGGTCATCAGCCAGATGAAGATCTCCTTGTCGACGATGGCCGACGGCGTGATGATGCCGCTCTTGATCGTGCCCACCACGTCGCCGCCGGCGATCAGGGCGCCGGCCATCTCGAAGATCGCGGCCACCACGATGGCGCCGCCCAGCGTCAGTGCGCGCGAGCCCACGGCCGGCCCGACATTGTTGGCCACGTCGTTGGCGCCGATGTTCAGCGCCATGTAACCGCCGATCATGGCCGCCACGACCAGGGAAAAATGAATTTGCCCGGAGCGCGAGGTCAGGAACAGCACGATGCCGACCAGGAACAGCAGTACCGCGCCCACGCGCACCATCTCGCGTCGGCTGCGCTCGCCCGAGCGGCCGACCATGACAAATCGTTCGAAGTCCATCGTGCGGCCCCGTTCGGTGTTGATTCAGAGGTGTCGACCGGGCCGCCCGGCCCGGTCGGCGCGGGTCAGTCGATCTTGGCGCCCGAGGCCTTGACGACCTGGGACCACTTGCCGGTTTCCGCGGCGATGAATTGGCCGAGCTGCTCGGGCGTGCCACCCACCGGCTCCGCGCCCAGGCCCTTGAAACGCTCGATGACCTCGGGTTTCTTCAGGATCCTGTCGACTTCGGCCGACATCCGGTTGACGATGGCCGGCGGTGTGCCGGCCGGGGCCATCAGCACGAACCAGGATTCGGCCGCATAACCGGGCAGCACCGAGGCCACGGGTGGCACGTCGGGCAGCTGGCTGTTGGACTTGCCCCCCGTCACGCCCAGCGCCACCAGCTTGCCGGCCTTGATGTGGGGCATGGCCGACGGCAGGTTGTCGATGGCCAGCTGGATCTGCCCGGACATCAGGTCGAGCAGCATCGGGCCGCTGCCGCGGTACGGGATATGGGTCACGAACACGCCGGCCTGGTTCTTGAACAATTCGGTCGACAGGTGACCGGTCGTGCCATTGCCGGGCGATCCATACGACAAGGCGCCGGGTTTGCTCTTGGCCAGCGCGATCAGGTCCTTCAGCGACCGGGCGCTGACACCGGGGTGCACGACCAGCACATTGGGCACCCGTACCACGAAGGACACCGGTGCGAAGTCCTTGGCCGTGTCGTACGGCATCTTCGGATACAGGAACTGGTTGATGGCCTGCGTGCCCGGGGTTCCCATCAGGAAGGTGTAACCGTCTGGCGCGGCGCGTGCGACCTCGGCCGCGCCCACGTTGCCGCCCGCACCACCCTTGTTGTCGACGATGAAACTGCCCTTGACCGCCTTGGTGAGTTCGTCCGCGATGACGCGGGCGGTGATGTCAGTGGTGCCGCCTGCGGCGAACGGAACGACGATACGTACCGGCTTCGACGGCCAGTCGGCCTGGGCGAACGCGGCGCCGGATGTGGCGATGGCAGCCAGCACGAGCAGCGGCTTCCAGGATGAGAACAGCATGGTGGTTTCCTCGAGGTGAATGGAGGCGGCGCCGGGCAGGCGCATGGGTGCACGCCGCGCCGGGCGAGACCCGCAATGGATGATTCAGGGTAGATGATAAATGACGGGCGCCGGCCGAGACCCGGCGGCGCTATCCCGGGGCTGGCGTGGAACGGCCCGCAGCCGCGGGCACCGCCATGGGGCGCCATCAATTGCGGGCCTGTCCGGGTTCCCGCCATGCTGACCGGGTCCGGAATCGCGGCCGATGTCGACCATTTGGGGGACGCGGCCGATCGCACAGCGGCGCGCCGGCGCTACCATCGCTGCTGGTGCCGATCGTGCGCCACAACACAGACAGGACACGTATGCGCGACGCACAAGGGGTGGCAGTCGATTCGATGATGGAGCCGCCCGAGGGACCCGCAGGCCAGCCCCGACAGCTGGCGATCCGGTTCACCGGTTCGGGCAGCGAGTATTTCCGTATCTGGATCGTCAACCTGCTGCTGGTGCTGGTCACCCTCACGCTTTATTACCCCTGGGCCAAGGCGCGGCGCCTGCGGTATTTCCACGGCCAAACGCTGGTGGACGGCAGCCCCTTGGCTTTCCACGGCAATCCGCGTGCGATGTTGCGTGGTTACCTGCTGGTGGGGCTGTTGTTCGTGCTGTATTCGGTGGCCGGGCAGTTCTCGGTGCTGGCCGGACTGGTTGCACTGGTGCTGGTGGCGGCCATTGCTCCGGCCCTGCTCAAGTCGTCGATGCGTTTCCGGCTGGCCAACACGAGTTGGCGCGGCATGCGTTTCGTTTTCAGCGGCTCGACCGGGCATGCCTATCGTGCGATGCTGCCGATGTTCGTGCCCGCCGTGCTGGTGGCCGGCGGCTTGTTGTGGGTGGCCAACCCCGAGCGACCGCCGCCGTGGTACGGCTTCCTGATGCTGCTGGTGTCGCTGGGCACGGTGGCGGTGCTGCCCTGGCTGCTGTGGAACCTCAAGCGTTACCAGCATGAGAACTACGGTCTGGCATCCCTGCAGACCGGATTCAAGGCCAGCATCGGGGCGTTCTACCTGCTCGCGTTCAAGTGCCTGGGGCTGGCCCTGCTGATCGTGTTGCCGTTGCTCGGCGCCGCCTTCTACGGGTTTGCACAGGCGGGTTCGGTGCGGTCCGGCGGCTCGGGCGCGGCCGGACCGCTGCTGGCGGCGGCCGTGCTGTCGCTGGCCGTGCCGCTGATGCTGGTGGCCTATGTCACGGTCAAGACCTATTTCACAGCCGGGCTGCAGAACCTGGTCTGGACCAAGACCGGCAACCGGTCCATGCGTTTTGTCAGCAAGCTCCGGTTCTCCCGGCTGTTCTGGCTGACCGTCAGGAACTGGTTGTTGATGCTGCTCACGCTGGGCCTGTATTGGCCGTACGCGGCCGTCGCGACGACCCGCCTGCGGCTCGAGTCCGTCATCGTCAAGACGCGCCAGGATCCGGCCACGCTGGTCAGCCTGTTGCAGGCTTCCGACGTCGAGGCTTCCGGCGACGCGGCCGGCGACCTGCTGGGCATCGACATTGGCCTGTAGGCCCGCATGCGCGAGACCGAGGCGCCGGTACTGACGGCCAGCTACTTCGACGGCACCCATGCCGGCGAGCAGCCGGTCGAGCTGCAATGGACCGGCAAGGACCTGCTGCTGCGCGGTCCCGGCTTCGAACGCCGGGTGCCGGCGGGCGAACTGCAATGGCCCGAACCCAGCCGGCACGGCATGCGTGTGCTGCATCTGGCGCGTGGCGGCGCGATCCAGTGTGCCGATGGCGCCGCCTGGGACACATGGGCCCGCGCCAGTGGCCATCGGCCCGACCTGGCCGTGCGCATGCAGGGCAGCTGGCGCTGGGTGATGGCCAGCGTTGCCGCTCTCGTGTTGCTGGCGGTCGCGCTCCAGCGCTGGGGGCTTGCGGCTCTGGCCGGGCTGGTCGTCGCGGCCACGCCGGTGTCGGTCGACCTGGTCATCGGCGAGACGGCGCTGACCAGCCTGGACCGGCTCATGCTGCGACCCAGCGAACTGCCGCCGGAACGGCAGGCGGCCCTGCGCGCGGCCTTCCGGCGGGTAGCCGCCGCGCAGCCACCGGGCACGGTGCCGCACTGGCAACTGGAATTTCGCGGCAGCCGGATCGGCCCCAATGCGTTTGCGTTGCCGGGCGGCACCATCATCATGACGGACGAACTGGTGGCCATGTTCCGCGACGACGAACCGGTCCTGATGGGGGTGCTGGCCCATGAACTGGGGCACGTCGAGCACCGGCACGGCCTGCGCTTGCTGGTGCAGGGCGCGGTGTTGTCGGGTGTTGCCGCCGTCGTGTTCGGCGACTTCAGCTCCTGGTTCGCCGCCGCACCCGCGGCATTGGGTCATGCCAGTTATTCGCGCGCCGCCGAGCGCGAGGCCGACCAGGCGTCGGCGCGCATGCTCAACGCAGCCGGGATATCGCCACTGGTGATGGTGCGCTTCTTCGAGCAGATGCATCGCCGCCGTGGCGACACGGCCGGGTCGGACGGCGACAGCGCATGGAGCGGTATCTCCATCGCGTCACACCCTGCCGACGCCGAACGCATCCGGTTGTTCCGCGCCGCCGCGGGCGGCCGTTGACGCCGGGCTTGCCGCTCGCAGCGCCTGGCGGCGCACGCGTCCGACACGCCAGCCGCGATGCCCGTTGCGCGGCCCGGGCCACCGTCGCGATGGCTAGAATTCCCGACATCCGGCGCGCGTGTGCGCCTGCGGTTCCGGCCGCCTGCGGCACTGTGCGGGCGACGCGATCGCCGGGGCGCGGCGAGTTGTTGTCGTCGTTGTATTCACCTGCTGCGTGGTTCCGGTCTGCCGCAGCACATGGCGAACTGGAAAGGGGTCCGATGCCAGGGATTGCGCGCGTCACCGTCGAGGACATCGAGGTCCATTTCGAAGGCGGTCATCCGCATACGGTCGTCATGCTGCATGGCTGGCCGGACACCTATCGGCTCTGGGACGCGACGGTCAACGCGCTCAAGGACCGTTATTGCTGCGCACGTGTCACATTGCCGGGCTTCGACACCCAGGCCGGTCCGCGTGCGACCTCGCTCGACGACATGTGCGAGTGGCTGTTGACGGTGGTGGACCAGGTCAGTCCCGGCCTGCCGGTCACGCTGCTGTTGCATGACTGGGGCTGCATCTTCGGCTACGAGTTCGCCGCGCGTCATCCCGCGCGGGTGGCCCGCATCGTCGCCGTCGACATCGGCGACCACAATTCGGGCGCTCTGCGCCAGGCCTTGACGGCCACCCAGCGCGCCCAGGTGTTCGGTTACCAGTTCTGGCTGGCGCTGGCCTGGAAGATCGGCGGGGCCATGGGCAACTGGATGACGCGGACCATGGCGCGGTCCCTGGGATGTCGTACCGATCCGGCCTCGATCGGCTGGCAGATGAACTACCCGTATGCGATGCGCTGGTTCGGCACCGTCGGCGGCTTGTCCCACACCGCGCCGGTGCGGCCAGCCTGTCCGATGTTGTATGTCTACGGCACGCGCAAGCCGTTCATGTTCCACTCACCCGGCTGGCTGGACTGGGTCCGTGCGCAACCGGGCAACGCGGTGCAGGCCTTGCCCACCGGGCATTGGGTCATGCTGCACAAGCCCGAGGCGTTCCATCGCTGTGTGGCCGATTGGCTCGGCGCGTCCGACGCTACGCGCTGAGCCCCGCCGGTGTCAGTCCGGCCGTCGTTGCGGGTCGGGCAGCCGGTAGTGCCCGTCAAGCATTTCCGGGCGCGGCAGATAGGCACGCAGGCACAGGAAGAATCGGTCTTCGGGTGCCGGCAGCCAGTTTGCGCGTTGCGTCGCGTCCAGCGGTGCGGCGTGCGCGATCGTGATGGTCAGGCCGCCGTCGGTGTCGAAGACCAGGCCGGGCGTGCGGTCGCCGATGGAGTAGCGCTCGATCGGGTTGGGAACCAGGAAGCAGTCGCTGGCCCGATACAGGGTGATGGACCAGAACGCGTCCACCGGTGGCGTCTGGCCGGGCGCGAAGCGGATCGTGTAGCGGTGTCGGCCGCTCAGCAACTGGCCGGCCACGTCGGTCTCGCAGCGCGGATATGCCGCCTCCCGGGTTTCCAGTGCGCCGATGGACTGGCGCGCGATGAAGGCGCGCAGCAACAGATCGTCGCCGAAATTCTGGCCGAGCCGGAACGGGTTGCGCCAGCCGGGTAGCTCACTGCCGCCGGCTGCACCGAACACCTCCTGCTCCGGACTGTCGAGCAGCCGTTGTGCCCGTGCACATGCATGCACAAGCGCCGTGCGGGCGTCGTCCTGCAGCGCGGCCTTGGCGCCTTTGCCGATGCCCAGCTGCGCAAATTGCGCCACCAGAGCCGCGTCGCGCGCGGGCGGCGGATTGTCTTTCAGGGCGCCGTTGACCATGGCCAGAAATCGGTCGACGGTGAAGGGCGCGCGCGGCGCGAACTGGCTGTCGAATCGGGATGGCGGACTGTCGCGGCCTGCGCGCCAGTCGGCCAGTGCCTGCATCCGGAACTGGTCCTGCAACGCGTTGACCGCAGGCACGTCGTCCGGTCCGTCGACCAGGATCCGGCCGATGATCCAGACCCCGTTCGTGGGACTGCACAGGTGGCGCCCCTCGGCTTGGTGTTCGGCCGGTATCTCTCCTTCCCAGCCGGGCCCGGACACCAGCACCGATCCGGCACCGTTGCCGGTGGTACGGGTGCCGACACTGGCGAACGGGTTCGTGTAATAGTCGAGCATGCCCAGCACGTAGTAGCGAGTGCCGGTGTCCGGCACGCTGATGACCAGCGGACCTTTGGACAGGTCGAGCCAGGCGTTGACGTACAACGTGTCGTTGTTGGGCATCACAACACGGCTTTTGCCGGCGGTCAGCAGTGCCCGCTCGTTCGTGAACAGGTTGCACCAGCGTTCGGTGCTCTCGGGGCTGGTGCCCGCGAAACCCTGGCCGGGTGCCTTGCGCGCCGAGGTGGCCGCACGCATGCGCTGCATCTCGTACAGCGGCCAGCAATAGATGCAGGCCTGTAGCGCCAGGCTGTTCAGGTAGTCGGCGCGTACGCCGGGGTTCGGGGTGGTGTTGCCGGAGTCGGACATGATGGTGGTTCAGCGGCTGATGCGTTGCAAGGCGGGAATCTGCCAGGTCCGTGCTTCCGGACGCGGGCAATACATGCGCAGGATCAGATAGAAGCTGCCGGCCGGTGCGGGAAGCCAGTTCGTGGTGTCGGTCGGCGCCGCATGGCCGATACGCAAGGTCAGGCCGCCGTCCGGATCCCGCCTCAGGTTCGGGGTACGGTCGCCGATCGCGTACCGTCCGGTCGGATTCGCGTACAGAAAGCGGTCCGCGTCGTACAGCGTGACCGACCAGAAGGCATCCACCGGCGGCAGGTCATTCGCGCCGAAGGACATCTGGTAGTCGTTGCGGCCATCGAGCGGCTGTTTGTCGGCATCGAAGTCGCCCATCGCGTACACCGCCTCGTCGCTGACCAGACCTCCCAGTCCCTTGTAGGCGACCAGCGCACGCAACTGGTAGTTGGTGCCGTAGTTGCCCATCGCAAAACTGGCCGCCCACGGCCGGGCAACCTGGCTGCGCGCACTGCTGATCAGCAGGGCCGCGCCATCCAGCAGGCCCTGGCACAGTCCATCGCGAAGTGGTGCGTCGAGCCAGTTCCAGTCGAAATGCGTGCCAGGTACCAGTCTGGCGCGGGCGAACCAGGCCAGCATGCCGGTGTCTTCTCGTGGCGGGGGCGCGCTGGCCAGGCTTTGGCACAGGTTGCCGAAGAATCGGCCGGCAATTGCATCGGCATCGCCTGGGCGCTCGGCCAGCGCGGCCATCGTGTCTTGCGCGTCGCCGATCCAGGCGCTGACGGCGCTGGGCGATACGCCGGTGTCCGTGCCGGGCGGGCATTCCAGCCGGATGTCGGACTGCAGTGCGCGTGCCGCCACCTTGTCGTCGTTGTCGCCGACCACGATGCGACCGATCAGCCAGACCAGGTCGGTCGGGCAGTGGATGACCCTGGCGTCGTCCGGCACGGTGCTGTCCGCCGGTGTCCCGGGCCCGACCAGCGCCACGATCTCGCCGTCCGGGTCGCTGGTGCGCAGGCCGGGATTGGCGAAGTTGTTGGTCCAGGCATCGTACAGGGCGAGCACGAAATAACGCCCGTCGTGGCGCTTGCTGGCGGGCACGTGCAAGAGGCGCGGGCCGTTGGCCAGGTTGATCCATCCGGTGGTGTAGAGCAGGTCATTGGCCGGTGTCACGATGTCGCGTTCATGGGCCTGGGTGGCGTCGCGGATGTGCAGCAAGCGGTCGATCGGTGACTTGGCCGGCGCCCCGCCCGTGGGCGGAGCCGCGGATTGCAGCCGGCAGGTGCGCAGGGTCTCGACCAGCGGGTAGCCCCAGATGAAGGCGGCCAGGCCGATCGACTGCCCCAGCGCGCGTCGCGGATCCGGGGTGGAGCTTGCAGTCATTGCGGCGGTTGCAGGTGTCGTGGTCGTTGTCATGTTGGTGTTCGGGTGGTTGTCATGTCGGTGTGGTCGTTGCCGTCGCGGTGCCGACGATCACGGCATCGACGGCACAGCCGCGACCGCGGTCGGTCGGCAGCGCGATGAAAGGATTGATGTCGATGCTGTCCAGGGTGTCGCCGGCCTCGACCGCAAGCCGCGACAGCGCAACCAGGTTATCGGCCAGGAAATCAAGGTCGACCGCCGCGCGTCCGCGTGCGCCACTGAGCAGCCCGAAGCCCTTGACGCTGCGGATCATCGTCAGCGCCTGTTCGTGGTTGACCGGGGCCGAGTGCAGAGCCACGTCGCCCAGCAGTTCGACAAAAACGCCGCCCAGGCCGAACATCACCATCGGCCCGAAAACGGGGTCGCGCCGCACCCCGAGGATGCACTCGACGCCGCCCGTGACCATCGGGGCCACCAGAACGCCGTCGATGCGGGCGTCGGGCGCCTGCCGGCGTACCGCGGCCTGCATCCTTTCATAGGCGTTGTGGACCGCGTCGGCGTCCTGCAGGCCGAGGGCCACGCCTCCGATGTCGGATTTATGCAGGATGTCGGGCGACACGATCTTGAGAACCACTGGTTGCGCCAGCCGTTGCGCAGCAGCGGCCGCGGCCGCGGCGGATGTGACGACTGCATGGGCGCAGGTGGCAATGCCGGCAGCTGCCAGTGTGGCCAGGGCCTGGGGTTCCGATTGCGCGCCAGGGGGCAAGGGCCGGGAGGCCTGCTGCCGCACGGGCGCCGTGATGTCGGTGCGGGCAAACGCCTCGCCGAAGGCGGCCAGCGCAGCGATGGTGCGTACCGCTTCGGCCGGTTCGGTGAAGACCAGGCATCCCATGGCCTCCATCACCTGGCGGCGCTCTTGCGTCAGCAGGGTGCTCAGGGCCAGCAACTTGTCGGGATAGTCGCGCCGCAGGTGGGTGATCAGCGACTCGAGCACGGGCCAGAACGTGTTGGAGGTCCCGGCCGCGGCCATGAAGCCTATCCAGCTGCCATAGTGGCCGACGTCCAGCATCAGGCGCGCCGTGCGCTCGATCAGCGTCAGGTCGTTGGTCACCTGGCCGGTGATGTCGACCGGATTTGCCGGGCCGGCAAACGGGACCCAGCCGCGAATGGTGTCCTGGGCTTCCTGCGGCATGGCCCGCACATCGAGCCCGTGGTCATGGGCTTCGTCGGCCATCAGCACGCCGACGCCGCCGGACAAGGTGAACAGCCCGATCGACCGGTCGGGTGGCAAAGTCGCGATACTGGCGCTGGCGGCGATACCGAAGAACTCGGCCACGTCGCGCGCACGGTGTACGCCGTATTCGCGCAGCACGGCGTCGTAGACGGCGTCGTCGCCGGCCAGTGCGGCCGTGTGGCTGGCAGCGGCCTGTGCGCCGATCGTGGTGCGGCCCACCTTGACGATGACCACCGGCTTCCTGGCCGCATGGGCGGCAGCCAATGCGCGGCGCAGCTTGAAGCCGTCACGGCAACCTTCCATGTAACCCATGATGACGCGGGTGTTCGGATCCTGCGCCAGCCATTCGACGCCGTCGGCGAAGTCCACGTCGGCTTCGTTGCCGGTGGTGATCCATTGCGAAAAGCCGATGCCGCGCTCTCGTGCCAGCGCGTACGCATAGCCGCCGAATGCGCCGGACTGGCTGATCAGGCCGATATGGCCTGGATGCACCAGCCCCGAATGGGGTGCGGGGCAAAACGTGGCGTAGACCCCGTTGCGGATATTCATGAAACCCAGGCAATTGGGCCCGAGCAAACGGATGCCGGCCGCGCGGGCCGTTGCCGCGAACTGGCGTTGCGTGGCGGCACCGGCGTCGCTGACTTCGGCGTAACCCGACGTGAACATCACGATGCCCCGCACGCCGGCGGCGATCGCGTCTTCCAGCGCGGCGGGTACCAGGCTGGCCGGTATCGCGAAGATGGCGACGTCGATCGGCGCGCCGATCGCGCGCAGTGAGGGATAGGCCGGCAAGCCCTGGATCAGACCGCCCCTGGGATTGACCGGGTAGATGCTGCCCTCGAATCCGAAGCGTTGGTGGAAGTCGACGGGTATGCCGCCAATCTTGCCTGGTGTATCGGACGCGCCGACGATGGCGACCGATCGGGGGGCGAAGATCGCGCTCAGTGCGGCTATGCGTTGTTGAGCCTGTGTGTCGGAGTTTGCTGTCATGGGGGTTCCTGCGGGTGGGGCTATCACTGCTTGGCCATCTCGGCGCGTACCAGCGCCTTGACTTCGCCCAGGCTGGACTTGTCGCCCAGCTCGAACACGACCCGGTGCAACTGGCCGGGGTAGACAAATGGCGCCTGGTAGTCGTTGTTGATCGGCGCGTTGCTGCGGCCCAGGTCCATGCCCAGGCTGGAGAGAACGAACAGCAGCTTCGGGATACGTGCACTGGCGACGACGGCTCCATCCAGTGCCAGCGACACATCGGCAGCGCCGTCGTTTTGGCGCTCCACGTCGAGCACGATGACGTGTGACCCGGGCGAGAGCGGTTCCTGCGCCACGGCCCGCGTATGGTCGTGAAAGCAGTTGTAGTCGAAATGCAGGCGGCCCTGGTGTACGTACAACGCCAGACCGCTGTTGAGTGTGCCCCGGTTGATCAGGGCGCCATCGCCATCGCCCTGAGGGTGGGTGAGTTCGACGATGGTCCGCCAGCCCCGGGCCGGCGACGGACAGGCGTCGGACGGAATGTGGGACACCGGCGGGAAATATTCGAAACGCCTGCGTGCGGTCGGCATGCCGGGGCGGCGCGAGGCGCGGAACATTTCGCTGGCCCCCCGGTCGTCCAGCGGCAACACGCCGTTCTTCTCGGCTTCCTGCCACCACAGGGCGATCATGCGCTGCAGTCGCTCGGGGTCGCGGTGCGCCAGATCCTTGCACTCCGAGAAATCCGAGTCCAGGTGGTACAGCTCCCAGACGTCGTCGTCGTAGGGCACGCCGGCCTTGTGCCGGGAGACCGCCTTCCAACCCTCGTGCACGAGGGCGCGGTGCCCGAACATTTCGAAATACTGCGGTCCGCGACTGATGGTGGCGTCGGCCTGTTCGAACGTTGCCAGCAGGCTGGTGCCGTGCACCGGCATCTGGGGAACACTGGCGACCTCCGTCGGTTGCGGTATGCCAACGGCTGCGAGCACGGTAGGGGCGATGTCGATCGCATGGCAGAACTGGGTGCGCGTCGAGCCCGGGCTGGCGAGTCGCGAGGGCCAGTGCACGATCAGCGGATCGCGCACGCCGCCGCCATGCGTGTTCTGCTTGTACCATTTGAGCGGACTGTTGCCGGCCTGGGCCCAACCCCAGGGGATATTGCTGTGGCTGTTCGGGCCGCCGATGTCGTCCAGCCGCAAAACGGCGGTGTCGACATCCTCGCGCATGCCGTTGAAATACCGCATCTCGTCGAGGATGCCGCTGGCGCCGCCTTCCTGGCTGGCGCCGTTGTCGGACAGCAGCAGGAACAAGGTGTTGTCCCAGGCGCCCAGTTCCTGCAGTTGCGCCACGAGGCGGCCGATCTGGTCATCAGTGTGCTCCAGCATGGCGGCGAAGGCTTCCTGCAAGCGTGCGGCGAACCGCTGCTCGTTGCGGCTCAGATCGTTCCAGGGTTTGACGCCTCGGTTGTGCGGCGCCAGTTCGGTGTCGGGCGGGATGATGCCCATCTGCTTCTGCCGTTCGAACCAGGCCGCGCGCTCGACGTCCCAGCCGGCGTCGAAGCGTCCGCGGTATTTGTCGAGGTAACTCCGAGGCGCCTGGTGGGGCGCATGCATGGCGCCAAATGCCAGGTACAGGAAGAAGGGTTTTTCCGGAACCAGGGAACGCAGGTCGCGGATGAAACCTGCGGCCTGATCGACGACGTCCTCGGAAAAGTGGTATCCCTCGGCGGGGGACTTCGGTTGCGGTACCGCGTGGTTGTCGCAGATCAGTTCCGGCGAGAACTGGTCGCTTTCGCCATTGAGGAAACCATAGAAGCGGTCGAAACCGCGCTGCAGCGGCCAGTTGGTGAACGGCCCGGCAGCCGAACATTCGGCCATTGGCGCGAGGTGCCACTTGCCCGCTGCATAGGTGGCATAACCGTTGTCGCGCAACACCTCGGCCAGCGTGGCGGCGGACTTCGGAATGGCTCCGCGCATGTTGGGATATCCGGTGTCGAAATTCGAGATGCAGCGCATGCCGACGGCGTGGTGGTTGCGGCCGGTCAGCAGGCAGGCCCGGGTGGGTGAACACAGGGCCGTGGTGTGAAAGCCGGTGTAGCGCAGCCCCTGTGCGGCGATGCGGTCGATGTTCGGCGTGGCCATGGTCGAGCCATAACAGCCCAGGTGCGAAAAGCCGGTGTCGTCGAGCACCACGGTCACGACGTTGGGCGCGCCTGCGGGGACGCGGGACGGGGGCCACCAGGGCTCGGACTGGTCAGCCGTGCGGGCGATGCGCCCGCCAAAGGGCTCGTCGCCCGAGAAGCCTGTTTGCATGATGGGTAGGGGTGTGTGAAAAAAGTGGTTGACATTTAATTCGTTTGAATTACATTGTTAATTCATATGAATTACATGTCAACATTTTTTCGATGCCCGCCGGCTCGGCGTGGACTCGGCGCGCAAGCGCTGCGCGGCGGGCGACGGATGGGGGACTTCCGTGGCTGAGATCACTGCCTCGTCAGCGAAAGAGGTGCTGACCGACACCGCCATTCACATGCTGGACACCGCCGAACGGCTGTTCGCCGAGACCAGCATTGACCGGGTTTCTCTGCGGGAAATCGTGCGCGCCAGCGGGCAGGCCAACCTGTCGGCCGCGCACTACCACTTTGGCTCGCGCGAGGCGCTGATCGGCAAGTTGCTGGCACGACGCATCCGTGCCATCAACGTGATCCGCCATCAGCGGCTTGATGCGCTCGTGGCCAGTGGCGGCGACAAGAGCGCCTACGGCGTGGCGTATGCGTCGGTGATGGTGCTGAGCGACGTGGTCAAGACCATGCCCTGGGGACCGGACTACGTCCGTGTGGTGGCGCAAGCCCTGTTCAACGAAAACCCCGACATCTGGTCCTTCATGGATCCCGACACCATGAGCGGACATATCCGCGTGCGCGAGATGCTGCGCACGCTGTTGCCCGAATTGCCGCCGCGGGTTTTCAAGGACCGCTTGTGGTCGCTCAACAATCTGGCCACCTTCGGTCTGGCCCGGTGGGTGCAATCCCATGGGCCGGTGCTCCCTGCCAACAGCCGCCGTTATGCGGCCATGAGTCGCAATCTGGCCGGCTTCCTGGCCGCCGGCATGGCCGCCGCGCACGGTGGCCCGGTTGACGATGCTCCCAACGAGAACGAGGAAAGGTAAAAGAACCATGGCAACCCATTGTCAGAATCCAGGCGCACCCGTGGTTGCGCGTGCGGATCAGGACGATTCGGCGTTCCTGATCATCGGTGAAGGCACGGAACCTGTCGCGCAAGGGGTCTGGATCCTGCGCGGGCAGGGGAATTCCATCGTGTTCGCACTTGACGTCGGACTGGTGATCGTCGACAGCGGCCCCGGCGGCAAGGTCACGGCGGGCATGATCAAGGCCTTGCGCGCGATCAGCGATGCACCGATCCACGCGATCTGTTTCAGCCACGGACACCTGGGCTACAACAGCGGGCTGCCGCAATGGCTGGCGCATGCCAGGGACAGGGGCGATGCCGCGCCACGCTGTATTGCCCACGCCAATCTGCAGCGGCGCGCCACGCGTTATGAGCAGACCATGCCCCTGCAGGAGCGCATGGCCGAGATCCAGTTCCGCCGCAACTGCGGTGACATGGCCGGCAAGTTTCCGGTTGCTTTTCCCACCGAAACCTTCACTGACAGCCTGCTGTTGGGGAACCGTGATGGCCGCCACGTGGAGCTGTTGTGGGCGCCTTCGGAAACCGACGATTGCCTGGCGGTCTGGGATGCGCAGCAAAAACTCTTGTACGGAGGCCCGGCCATCATCGACTCGATTCCCAACCTGGGCACGCCGTTTCGTACCCAGCGCGACACCTTGCGTTGGGCCGACACGCTCGATCGCCTGGCGGCGTTGCGACCCGAGCAGGTGGTGCGCGAGTTCGGTCCGCCGTTGGTGGGCAGCGACGAGGTACAAAAGGTTCTGGGCGGAACAGCGAAGGCATTGCGCTGGGTCCATGGCGAAGTCGTGCGGATGATGAATGCGGGCATGGGTGAGCGCGAAATCCTCGCGGCGATCGACTTTCCCCCTGAATGGTTCGACGTGCCCTGGATGAAACCGACCTATGGCGACCCGCACTGGATTGCGCGCGATGTCTACCGTTCCGAGAACGGGTGGTGGGATCGGAACCCGACCCACCTGCATCCTGCGCCGCTGGAGCAGGTGGGTGCAGAGATTGCGCGCGCCATCACCGACAAACAGGCGGTGCTGGACCACGCGAGCGCCTTGGCTGCCCGGGGCGAACTGCAATTGGCTCTGCATGTGGTCGACGTTCTGGCGACGTTGGACGCGCAGGGCCCGGAAATCGAGATGGCGCGCCGTCTCAAGGCCGAGTGGTTGCACCAGCGCGCCTCCCAGGTGCGCAGTTATGTGGCCAAGAGCATCCTGCATGGATGCGCCGCCATGCTGGCCGACGGTCAGCGGGCGCGATTCGGAGTGACATAAGAAGAAGCGGCGAGGCAGGGAGACACCGTGCAGGTGGTATTCGGTTCCGATGGGTTCATCAACTTTTAGCAAGGAGACAGGAATGATCAAGAAGATTTTGACCGTCATGGCGGTCGCGGGTGTGATGGCAGCGCAAGCCCCGGCGCAGGCGCAGGATGCGTGGCCCAGCAAACCGGTCAAGGTGATTGTGCCGGGTGGTCCCGGCAGCGGCACCGATACGGCGGCGCGCCTGGCCACCGAACATTTGACGAAGGCATTCGGACAGCCGTTCGTGGTCGAGAACAAGCCCGGGGCCAACGGCATGATCGGCACCGAGGAGGCCGCAAAGGCCGCCAACGACGGTTATACCTTGCTGTTCACCTATGCGGCAGCGCAGGTGGTCAACCAGTCGCTGTACCCGAACGTCAAGTACGACGGTGCAACGAGTTTCGATGCCATCGCGCAGATCGGTGCCGGCGGCAACATGCTGGTGGTGCCCCAGGGCTCGCCACTCAACAACCTCAAGGACCTTATTGCGTATGCCAAGTCGCAGCCGGCCAACAGCCTGTCGTATGGTTCCTGGGGCAATGGCTCAGGCGGTCACCTGAGCATGGAGGCGCTCAAGTTGCAGGCCGGGTTGCAGATCCAGCATGTCCCGTACAAGAATGCTGCGGCGGTCAACACCGACCTGATCGGTGGCCAGATCCCGGTGGCGTTCACGTCCATGGGTTCGGCGCTGCCCTTGGTGCTAGGTGGAAAGATGAAGGCGATTGCCATCAGTGGCCCATACCGGGTGCCCCAGTTGCCCAACGTGCAGACGATGACCGAACAAGGCGTGAAGTTCGACCTGGTTGCCTGGTATGGGATGTTTGCACCGGCAGGTACGCCAAAGGCCATCATTGACAAGGTCAACAAGGAGCTCGTACGCGCGGTGACAGAGCCTGCGTCGCGTGAGAGGTTCGTCAAGGCACTGGGACTGTCCGAAATGCCGATCAAGACTCCCGAGCAGTTTGCCGAGACGGTCAAGACCGATATCCGCGAGTGGGGCGCGGTCATCAAGGGCGGCAACATCAAGATCGACTGACGCCATGCAAGCCATTAGCGAGGCCCGGCCGTTGCAGGGCAAGGTAGCCGTTGTCACAGGGGCAGGGCGCGGCATTGGTCGGGCAATCGCCATGGGTTATGCCAAAGCCGGTGCCACGGTGGTGTGCTGTGCGCGCAGTGCGGGCGAGATCGACGAAACGGTTGCGCTTGTCACTGCGGCCGGCGGCACGGCCATGGCCCGGTGTGCTGACGTTGCAGACCTGGCGTCGTTGCAGGCGTTGTTTGCTTTGACGGTGCAGCGCTTTGGTGGTGTCGACATCGTGGTGGGCAATGCCGGCGTCAACGGCCCGCGTGGCACGGTGGAAGATGTCGACCCGGTGCGTTGGGCTGCAGCAATACAGACCAATCTCGTGGGCGCTTTCCATACCGCGCATGCTGCGATTCCCCACCTGCGTGCGCGTGGCAGCGGCAAGATCATCTTCATTGGCTCCGGCATGCGCAAGGCTGCGGTCGCTGGCACCAGCGCCTATGCCGCCTCGAAGATCGGTCTATGGAAGTTGACCGAAGTGCTTGGCGTCGAACTGCAGCAGTACAACATCAGCGTCAACGAGCTCATTCCCGGGCCGGTCAAGACCGGCATGACGGCCTTCGGCAAACGACCCTTCCCCGAAGGCGAGTGGGTCAAGGAGCCGGAAGACCTGGTTCCGCTGGCCTTGTTTCTGGCAACGCAACCCGATGTCGGTCCGACCGCCCAGAGTTTCAGCCTGATGCGGCGGGCGGGCTGACCGGCGTGCTGGCCTGACCTGTCCCCTTCACCGGGTCGGGGTCGGGCGTGCCAGGCACTATCGGCGGATGTGCCTTGAGCGACATCCGATGTTCCTCAAGGATTCGGGCCACCGGCTTCAGGACCCAGAAGTTCTGTACCCGGTAGATGTCCGGGAGCTGCTCCTTGGGATCGGCCAGCAGATTGAAGATGCGAGGTGTCGCATACGTCTGCAGAATCCTGCGGTCCAGCGTGACCTCCTTGAACATCACCTTCCAGTCGTTCCACTTGACGCCGAACAAGTCATTGCCGACATAGACGACGAAGTTGTCCCGGTTGGATCTGGGCTGCGCGAAGGTGAGGAAATCGGCCTGGTCCACGCCGTCGATCGGCCGATCCGCTGGTACCTGCGCGCCGGCGATCCGGGCCAGCGTCGGGTAGATGTCCATCACATGCACGATTTCGTTCGACACGGCGCCTGGCGGAATGTGCCCCGGCCAGCGGGCAATGAAAGGCACGCGCAATGAGCCTTCGTAGCCGGTGAAATAGGTTCCGGTCCAGGGTCCGCTGGAGCCGGCCCACAAAGGGTTCATCTCGGGACCGTTGTCGGAGGTGAAGATGAACAGCGTGTTGTCCTTGATACCGAGGCGATCCACGGCGGCCAGCAGTTCGCCGGCATAGGCGTCGACCTGGGCGAGAACGTCGGCCCAGTTCCCTTTCCCGGTCGATCCCCGGAAGTCGGGGTGTGGCAATACCGGATAGTGCGTCTGGGTATAGGGAATGTAGGCAAAAAAGGGCTTGTCGTCCTGGGCGCAGCTGCGCTCCATGAAGCCGATGGCGCGATCGGTGATTTCCCGGTCGATGCGGATGCGTTCTTCCATGTCGTAGACCCGCAGCTTCCTGGGTATTTCGTCCCGACGCGACTCCATGACATGTTCGAACTCCACGCCGGGTACATCCTCGATGTGCATCATGGGGTTGTCGGGCCACTGGGACTCATCGCTGGAATTGGGGATGCCGAACCATTCGTCGAAACCGTGGTCGGTGGGGAATCGTCCCTCGGTCTGCCCAAGATGCCATTTGCCGAACATGCCGGTGGCGTAGCCCGCGTCCGACAGCATGCGCGCCAGGGAATATTCGGAACGCATCAAGCCGTACACCGGCGTCAGGAACGGCACCGACCCGTTGCCGCCGCGGATCGGATAACGACCGGTCATCAGGGACGCGCGTGTCGGTGTGCACTGCGCTTCCACGTTGAAATTGAGCAGTCGCAGGCCTTCCGATGCCAGGGCGTCGATGCAGGGCGTCGGAGCGCCGCGCAGAACACCGCCACCGTAACATCCGATTTCGCCGTATCCCAGGTTGTCCATCAGCACCAGGACGATGTTTGGGCGGCTGCCCGCAGTTGCCTGCTTCATGTGTGTGTCTCCGGTTCAGACTGTGGTGGTCGCCAACGGCGCGTGCGAGGTGATGCCCATGCGTGCCTCCCACTGGCTCAAGGTCGTCTCGAATCGTTCTGTCATGTCGACCACTTGCTCGGGCGTGATGGTCAGCGGTGGCGACATGCGCATCAGCGAGCCGCGCGCGGGGATGGTGCTCGACGTCGGGACATTGAACAGCATGCTGTACAGCGCCAATCCGTTCCTCAGGGCCAATGTCAGGAAGAGCAATTCGGCCTGGCGGTCCGGAGCGAAGCCGGAACGCGTGGTCTTGTCGCTGACCAGCTCCACGGACATGAACATGCCCCAGCCGCGTACGTCGGCTACGCCGGGATGCGCCAGAAGACGGTCCTTGCAAGCGAACAGAAGCTTGCTGCGTTCGGGCACGCCGGCGATCACGCCTTCGTCGCGGTACACCTCGATGGACGCAATACCGGCAGCACACGCCGCAGCATGACCCTGGTAGGTGAAGCCATGCATGAAGCCTGTCCCCTGCAGAAAGGGCTGGTTGACGCGGTCGCTGACCACCACGGCGCCCAATGGCTGGGTGCAACTGGCCATGCCTTTGGCCACCGTCATCAGGTCTGCCTGCACATCGAAGTGCTGCATGCCGAACCACTTTCCGGTACGCCCGAATCCGGTGACGACTTCGTCTGCGATGAACAGCACATGGTGGCGATCGCAGATGCGGCGGATCTCTTTCCAGTACGTGACGGGCGGAACCACGGCATATTCCACGCTGCATCCGTGTGGCGTTGCAATGAAGGCGGCCACCGTGTCTGCACCGGCTTGCTCGATCGCGGTTTCCAGTCGCTGCGCGCAATGCACGCCCCAGTCGTCACGGCTCATGCCCGCGGGTTTGAGGAAGTCGCTGTATTGGGCAATGTGCGGCCATTCGGACATCATCGGCTCGAATTCCGATTGGTAGAGGGCACTGCCGGCGAGTGCCATCGTAGCCAAAGTCATGCCATGGTAGGAGCCGGCCAGGCTGATGACCTTGTATTTGTTGGCGTGGCCCGTTGCCCGGTGGTACTGGCGGACGATCTTGATCGCCGACTCCACGGCTTCCGAGCCGCCCGAGACGAGGAACACGTTGTTGAGATCGCCTGGAGCGACGTCGGCGATGGCATCGCACAACTCCCCGCGTCGGGGATTGGCCAGCATGGGGTGGACATAGGCGTAGCGCGCCATCTGATCCGAGACGGCGCGCAGGATGCGCGGATGCGAGTGTCCTATGCCCACCGCCATCGGGCCGCCGGAGCCGTCGATATAGCGGTTGCCCTTGTCATCAAACAGATAAATGCCTTCTGCGCGTTCCAGTGCCACGTCCAAGGCGTGATAGGCAAAGGTGTGGCTCCAGCGCCCGAGGGGTTGCAGCAGCTTGGGCAGGGCATCGGTGTCGGTGTCGGTCATGGGTTTCCTGTCGTGGGGAGTTGATGGAAGAGTCGATGTGAAACGCAGCTGGCGGCCGCAGATCGACTCAGGTGGTTGCCACCGGGGTTGCGGGTGAACCGACAGCGCCGGGCAGTCGCAGCGGCGGCGCAGTGAGCAGGAAGCGTGATCGCCCCTGCGCGCGCAGATGCTGCGCCAGCGTGGTCAGGTGCCAGAGTTCTCCCAAATGCACGCCGAGCTTGAACAGGCAGTGTTCGTGAAGTGGCAATGCGGCGCAACGGCCGCGACGGTTTGCCGCCGGGTGCTCCTCGACGGCATAGTTGTCGGCGATCAGAGCAGACAGGCCGCTGTCGGTGATCCACTGCAGCAAACGAGGATCACTGCCTTGCAGTACCGCACAACTGGCGTCGAGTGCCTGCATGTCGGGTTCGCGATTCATGTCGAGCACGTGGGCGGCGAAGCCGGTGTGCAGGCAGACCATGTCACCGGCCTCGATCGTGATCGCGTCCTTGCGCAGGATCGACATCAGGAGTTCGTGATCCACCACGGTGCGCTTGCGCCCCAGATGGGCGTGCAGATCCACCATGACGGCGCGGCCCTGGACACAGCGCTCGGACATGTTTTCGATGCCCAGGTGCCGGGCCCCTGACGTGGAACGCTGTTCGATCCGAGCAAAGTCGAAAATGCCCGCACGCTCGGCTGTGGTCGGGCCCAGTACGTCCACGCCGGCGCGAAATCCGTTGTAGTAGACCGCTTCCGGCTCGCCGTCGCCATCTGCATCGAACATGGAGCCGATGTGCGCCAGGCTGTCCCACTGGGTGCTGTATTGCAGGTGCAGCACCGCCAGGTCGTCGCAGACGACGTCGGTGCAACTGGCATCGTCGCACCGGAGCTGGTAGTTGAGGTTGGGCTTGTCGCCGCGCAGGGTAGGGCGCAGCACCGGTGGCATGCGGCGTGGATTCAATACGTTGCCACCCGGAAAGTCCAGCGGCAGGCTCAGGTTGAAGGTCTTGCCATCGTGCACCTCCGCGATACCCTGCAACACCTTCTCGGGCGTCAGCAGGTTCATGCGGCCGCACTGGTCATCCGGTCCGAAGTCGCCCCAGTTGGAACCGGGCGGGCGATGTTTCCAACGCGGACTCGATGGTTTCATGCGTTGTCTCCTGCGTGCCAGCGGATCGATGACCGCCTGGATACGATCCGGTCATGAACACATATGCTGAAAGTGAAGAATCCGTTGCACGAACGCTGACGCTGCTGGACGCGTATTTCGCTGCCGTCAACGCCATGGATGCGATTGCACTGGACAAGGTCTTTCACAACCCGAACGTCCATTTTTCGTCCAGCCGGATGCGGATACTGGACACGGTCGACATGGAAATGGATTACTTCAAGTCCGCGCGCCAGGCCGGGTGGCATCACTCGGAATGGGAGCGCAGGGATATCCTGCACGCCGGACCCGACAAGGTGCACGTGGCTGGCCGATTCAAGCGCTTCCAGGCCGACGGCAACTTGATCAGTACCCATGAAGTCCTGATGATTGTGACCTGCGAGGCTGGCAAGTGGGGCATCAAGATGCGCTCGAACTTCCTGTGAGTCGTCCTGTGACACGCTGGGTTGTTGCATCGTGTGGCGCACGTCAGACGTGCCGCGCAGAAGCAGGACATGAAGGACTCTGATTCGGTCCGCTCGGCGGTACGGGTGTTGCGTGTGCTGGAAGCACTCAACGTCATCGGCACGGCCAGTGTGACGCAGCTGCATGCCCATACGGAACTGCCGTTGTCGACCATCGTGCGGCTGCTGCATACCTTGATCGAAACCGGATATGTCCGGCAGGTGTCGCGCACCGAGGGGTATGCCGCGACCGAGCAGGTGCTTCGGCTTTCCGACGGATTCCAGCATGCGGAGCGGGTGGTTGTCGTGGCCCGTGGGCACATGGACGCGTTCACGGCGACACACAAGTGGCCGATGAGCTTGCAGCTCTACGATCGAGGCGCCATGTGTACGCGCTATTTCACCGGCAGCCGATCGCCACTCAACAGCGACCAGCACGCCGCTGCCACCCGCTTCAGGCGACATCCGGTCCTGACCACGGCGCACGGGCAGGTCTATCTGGCCTTTTGCTCCGAGACGGAACGCGCCTTGATTCTGGCCATGTTGCGCAAGTCCAAAAGCAGTGGCAACGCGCTGGCCCATGACGCACCGTTTCTGACCGGCATGCTCTCCGATGTGCGGACCCAGGGTTATGCCTTGCGCGCGGCTCGGCCGCAGGACCGCGTCGTTGGGTTTGCCGTGCCGATCCGGGACGGGGCGGGCGTGGCGGCCACCGTCGGCATGCGTTATTACCAAACTTCGTTCGAGCCGCAAGAGGCTGTCGAGCGCTATTTGCCTGTGCTGCAGGAACTCGCTGCCGTCGTAGCTGCGGCGCTGGCCAAGGAGGCAGCGCCGTCCGTTGCGCCGTGAACGCATCGGTGCGACCAACGTGGCGCGCCCAGAACCAGACCCGATCGGCGTCCATTTCGCTGGCTGCGCCGCGCGCGGTTCGTTCAACATGCCGGGATGATATGGACGGGCTGAGGGAGCTACAACCATTGATGTCGTCTTTGCCGCGTGGTGGAATTGCCGACGGGTTTCCAGTCATGCCTGGCTCGATTCGCGCCTGGGTCGTCGGATGGTGTTCCAGGGGCGCGACCAGCGGGAAGTCGCCTGCGGGAAGCCTGTTTGTCGTGTGACCCCTGCGCAACATCGCCGTCACCGGCAGGGTTTGTGCGACGCGAAACCGGGATCTGACGCCAATCGTGAATTGCCTTCGCAGTGACCTGCCTGCAGGATCTGGGCTGGCGCGTGGCTGGTGTTTCCGGCGGGGCTGGCGGTCGGTGCCGCCAGCATCGGTGGCATGGTTGCCGTTTCGACACTGGCGGTGTCGATCGACTTGTCGGTGCTCGAGTCCATCGCGATATCGAATGCCAGTTTCCTGTTCACTGGTGCGACGACTTTTGGGTTGCGACAGACCTCTCCGTGCCCGGGATCATCGTTCCCGTCGGTCCAGGCACCAACCGACGATGTCGCGTTCCCGGCCACGCGGAAAGGGCAGCTGACCGATGGCGCAACAACATCTGGAAATTCCGCCAGGTGGCAAACCGGAACATCAGCGCCACACGATGTATTCCACGACTTAGGATCGCGCCATGTTGTTGGATCGTGTCAATCGTGCATGCCACATCGATGAGGTGTTGACTTGAACACCGCGCAGCTGCATGCCGATGCGGCGAACGGTGTCACAAGCGCGCAGTTCGTGTTGATCAAGGGCGGGCGTTTTCGTATGGGCTCGGACACGCACTATCCCGAGGAAGCTCCCGTGCACGCGTGCGACGTGTCGAACTTCTGGATTGCGCGTCACGCCGTGACCAATCGCGAGTTCGCCGCCTTCGTTGCCGCGACCGGCTATGTGTCGGTGGCGCAGCGGACGGTGACCCCTGTCCCTGGTTGCAACGGTCAGACCGACACACTGACGCCGGGTTCGGCCGTATTCCGACCGCCGATTGCCGGGTCCGATCCGCGCACGATCAACTGGTGGGTGTTTGTACCTGGTGCGTCTTGGGAGGCTCCAGAAGGGCCTGGCAGCAGTTGGATCGGCCGCGAGGACCATCCGGTCGTGCATGTCTGCCACGTGGATGCGCAAGCCTACTGCGCATGGTCGGGCACGCGATTGCCGACGGAGGCGGAGTGGGAGTTTGCGGCCCGGGGCGGGTTGGACGGGTGTGACTATGCATGGGGCGACATGCTGGCACCATCCGGAACGATACCGGCCAATATCTGGCTGGGGCGATTCCCGACCCAGAATCTGAAGCCGCACGCGCCGGGCACGGCGCCGGTGGGGCGTTTCGCGCCCAACGGGTATGGGTTGTTCGACATGATCGGCAATGTCTGGGAGTGGACAAGCAGCCCCCATCGGAGCCACCGCTCTGTCCCGTCTGTACCGCGCTGTTGCAGGCCGTGCAGACGCGGCGATGATGCTGCGGCGAATGCAGAGTCCGATGGATCGGACTTGACGCAAGCTTCCGAAGCCGGCGCCTACACCGTCAAGGGCGGTTCGTACCTGTGTGCGTGGAACTACTGCCGCCGCTTTCGTCCAGCTGCGCGTACGGGGCATCCTGCGGAGGAGTCGACCGGCCACATCGGATTCCGGTGCGTTCGCACTGTACCTGCGTTCGACGTCATGCGTGCGAACGGGCACGACTCTCGCGTGGGTCGATCGGGTTGATGTGCGGCATTTGAACCTGCCCCATACGCTGATTGGTGTCCCTGTGTTCGGGAAGACGCAGGGGCAGGGGCGATTCCGGGTCACTGAAATCGATGGGTCCGGTGCCGATGCGTATTCCCGGGATCAAGCGGCTTTGTTGCCGATGCGATGGTGACGCCTGTGATATCGACGCTGGCGGAATGGCCGAACACCTTGATCGTCGATGAACTCGCGGCAACCGACACGCGTGAGACCTGCTGCGCGAAAGCGAGCCTTGCTGTGTTCCCGATCAAGTCCCCTGAGCAGTTTTCGCAAGGTGCCAGGGATGATGTGAGCGAGTACGCGGTCATCGTCGAGTTCGGTCGGTTTCAGCTTGATTGGGAAAGGTGGATATACCCATGGTCAGTACGACAAACACCAGGCTTGCGGTAGAACCGCTGAGCCCGACGATCGGCGCCGAGATCGGCGACATCGACCTGACACAACCCGTCAGCCCCGCGCAGGCCATCGAGCTGCGCGCGTTGCTGGTGAAATGGAAGGTCATCTTTTTTCGCGACCAGCACATCACCACCGAGCAGCATCTGGCCTTCGGGCGGGTGTTCGGCGACCTGGAAGTGCATCCGTTCTCGGATTGCAAGCCGGGTTACCCCGAGGTGCTGGACATCACGCACGATCAGAACAGTCGCGGGCGCGAGAATGTCTGGCACTCCGATGTGACCTGGCGCATCGAGCCTTCGCTGGGTTCGATACTGCGCGCCCGGCAGGTACCAGTCGTTGGTGGTGATACCCTGTTCTGTGACATGGCGGCCGCCTACGATGGTTTGGACGCCGCCGTGAAGGAACAGGTCGAGGGGCGGTTCACGCGCAACACCATGGGGTTCTACGAAAAGCTCATGCGCAAGCGTGGCGCGACGGAGGAGAAGATTGCCGAGAGTTACCGCCAGTTTCCACCGGTGGAACATCCGTTGGTGCGCACCCATCCGGAGAGCGGTCGCAAGTGCCTGTACATGAATCCGGGCTTTGTCCGCCATGTGGTTGGCATGGAACCGCAGGAGTCGGCCGACTTGCTGGCGCATTTGTATGCGCAGTCCCGGATTCCCGAGTACCAGTGCCGTTTCCGCTGGCGCGCCGACTCTATCGCGTTCTGGGACAACCGATCGGCGCAGCATTATGCGGTGTCTGATTATTTTCCTGCGGTGCGGCGCATGGAGCGGGTGACTGTCGTGGGAGATCGTCCCTACCTGCAGGCGGCGGACGGAAGCAGAACCTACTCGCGCATCGCCGACACGCAGGTACCGGCATGAGGCGCCTGGTCGTCCTCGATGCACACTCTGCAGTGCGCTGCACGAAGGATTCCCGGTGACCGGGCCGTTGTTGCGTACCGTGCATGTCGGCGTGAACGATCTGGCGCGGGCCGGGGCAGCATACGAAGCCATCATGGGGGTGCGCGCCGATCCGGGTGCAGCGGGGCTGCGTCTGCGCTCGGAGGATGCGACGGTGTGCCTGAACGCTGTCCTTGTACCGGATGTCGGCGGTGCCGGGTCGGTGGTTCCTCGTTTTGGCATCTGGGCACTTGGCATTGAGCTGGATGATGCGCCGAAGCGACTGGCGCGGTGGCGCAGCCGCCAAGCCGGCACGGGCAACCTGTACCAGGCTGGTTACGTCGATCTGTGTGGCATCTGTGTCTTCATCAACGATGCAGCCGACGCGCAGGAGTCGGTGCCCGCGGGCGAGGTCAGGCTGGACCATGTTGCCTTGATGGTCCACGATCTGGATGCCGCAACCCGGCAATGGGAGGACCTGACCGGCCTGGTCGCGCATCGCATGCCCGTGCATCCGGTGTCGAATGGAACACTGGCGGCATCCCGGTTCCTGCTCGGCCCGCGCATGATCGAGTTGCTGGCGCCGATCGCCGGGCAGGTGTCGCCTTTGTCGGACCGCCTGGCCAGGGTCGGTGAAGGCCCTCTGGCGATGGCTATGCCGGCCCGGGATCTGGACGGCACGCTGTCGCGGCTGCGTGAGCATGGCCTCGACGTGGTCTATACCGACCCGCACTGGGTGGTGCGGCCAGGCTCGGCGGCTGGTGTCGCGATACAGCTGACACCGCGAGTGGCGCACTGAGTCGTCAGCGCGGTGCCCCCAGTGCCCTGGCGCGCAAGCGCGATTGTTCGCCGGCCTCGGTCGCTGCAGGGTCTGCAGGCGTCGTCGGCCAACCCTGCATATGCTGCTGCGCGATCACGCACAAAGCCGAGATCCACTCCGGCTGGTCGTTCAGGCAGCTGATGTAGTGGAACTCCTTGCCTCCGGCGCCCAGGAAGGCGGCCCTGGCCTCGATCGCGATTTCCTCCAGGGTTTCCAGGCAGTCGCTGGTGAAGCCGGGGCAGACCACATCGACACGCGCGGTGCCGGCCTTTGCCAGCCGGATTAGCGTGGGTTCGGTATAGGGCTCGAGCCACTTGGCGCGTCCCAGGCGCGACTGGAAGGTGACGATGTAGTCGTCCCTGGCCAGGCCGAGCCGCTCGGCCAGCAGCCGGGCCGTCTTGTGGCATTCGCAGTGGTAGGGGTCGCCGAGCAGCAGGCTGCGCTGGGGTATGCCGTGGAAACTCATGACCAGCTTGTCGCCGCGGCCATGGGTCTGCCATTGGCGGCGGATGTGCTTGACCAAGGCTTCGATGTAGTCCGGCTCGTCGTGGTAGCGGTTGACGAAACGCAGTTCCGGGATCAGCCGGGTGCGCGCCGCCCAGGCAAAGACGGCATCGAACACGCTGGCGGTGGTGGCGGCGGAGTATTGCGGATAGGCCGGCAGCACCAGCACCCGGGTCACGCCTTCGGCCTTGAGGGCGTCCAGCTGCTCGGCGATCGACGTCTGGCCATAGCGCATCGCATGGCGCACCAGCACCGGGTGCCCGCGTTGCGCCAGCCAGCCCTGCAGCAACAAGGCCTGCTTCTCGGTCCAGACGCGTAGCGGCGAGCCCTCGTCGCTCCAGATGCTGGCGTATTTGGCCGCTGACTTGGCGGGACGAAAACGCAGGATGACGCCATGCAGGATCAGCCACCACAACACACGCGGTATTTCCACCACCCGCGGATCGCCGAGAAACTCGGCCAGGTAGCGGCGGACCGCCGGTGTCGTCGGCGTGTCGGGAGTCCCCAGGTTGCAGTACAGGATGGCGCAACGCGCCGGTTGTCCGTGGGTGTAGGGGGGTTCGGTCTGGAAGCGGGGTGTGGTCATGCTGTATTCTCCCGCAGCTATGCTGGACCTATCGCGCATCAAGGCCATTGGCCTGGACCTGGACGACACCTTGTGGCCGATCTGGCCGGTCATCACCCGTGCCGAAGCACAGATGCTGGAGTTCCTGCAGCCGCGGGCGCCGGGCGCGGCCGCGGTGTTCGCCGACCCGGTGCGCCGCCAGGCCGTGCGTGCCCAGGTGGTGCGCGACAACCCGGACCTGAGCCACAACATGAGTGTGTTGCGCCTGGAGAGCATCCGGTCCGCATTGCGGGACAACGGCGAGGACGTGGCGCTGGCCGAGTCGGCATTCGACGTCTTTTTCGAGTGCCGCATGCAGGTCCGGCTGTACGACGATGCTCTGCCGGCACTGGCCCGCCTGGCGTCGCGTTATCCCATCGTCGCCGTCTCCAATGGCAATGCCGACATTCACCGGGTGGGTATCGGCCGGCATTTCGCTGCCAACATGAGCGCCCATGTCTTCGGCGTCGGCAAGCCCGACGTGCGTATCTTCCATGCGGCGGCCCGGGCCGCCGGTGTCGCGCCCCACGAGGTGCTGCATGTCGGAGACGATCCGGAACTCGATGTGCTGGGCGGACTCGATGCCGGCATGCAGACGGTCTGGGTCAATCGCGGCGGACACGAATGGCGGCATGCGCAGATGCCCCATGCCAGCGTGACGGACCTGCAGCAGCTGTGCGAACTGCTGGCGCCGTCCGACTGAGGGCCGGGTGTCACGGGACGGTCACGCAACCGTCGCACAATCAGAAGTACCGACCGTGCATGCCCTGCCGGTCTCCTTGCCTTCGCCTGATAGCCGGACCATGAAACGATACTTCCTGAAACAAACCCTTCGCGTGGCCGCCGTGTGTGCCGGCCTGGCCATATCCGCCGGCCTGGCGGCAGCACAGACGCCGTCGGCCTGGCCGGAACGCTCGGTGCGCCTTGTCGTGCCATTTGCGCCGGGCGCGGGCACCGACGCCATGGGGCGTCTGGTCGCGCAGAAACTCGGCGAGGAGCTCGGCGCGCACTTCGTTGTCGAGAACCGCGCGGGGGCCTCGGGCGCGATCGGCACCCAGCATGTCGCGCAACAACCCGCGGATGGCTACACGCTGTTGCTGGTCGCCTCGCCGTTCACCACCGTGGCGGCGTCGCTACCCAGTGCCGGCTACGACCCGCTGCGCCAGTTCGTCCCGGTGGGCATGATCGCCACCGGTCCCTTGGTCTGGGCCACGAACCAGAAGCTGCCGGCGAACAACATGCGCGAACTGGTGGCGCTGGCCAAGCGTCGGCCCGGCGTGCTGAACTACGGCTCGGCGGGCGCCGGCGGCGTCAACCACCTGGTGCTGGAACTGCTCAAGGCGCGCACCGGGACCTTCATCACGCATATCCCGTACCGCGGCGTGGCGCCGGCGACGCTGGACATGTTGTCCGATCAGGTGCAACTGGTCACCGGCACCATTCCTGCCCTGTTGCCGTTCATCAGGGATGGGCGGGTCAGGCCGCTGGCGGTCACCAGCGCGAAGCGTTCGCCGGCCTTGCCCGACGTGCCCAGCATGGCCGAGTCCGGCCTGGCCGGCATCGACGTGGTGAACTATTTCGCCATCATGGCGCCGGCCGGCACGCCGGCCGTCGTGGTCGACAAGCTCAATGCCGCGATCAACCGCATCGTCGCCATGCCCGATGTGGTGGCGCGTTTCAGGAGCGATGCCGTGGACCCCGCGCCCGGCTCGCCGGCCTTGCTCGGCGCGTTCATCGAGGCCGACTACCGCGCCTGGCGTAACGTGGTCACGACGCAGAAGCTGGTCATCGAATGACGGCGAGCCCGCTGCGTACGGCGCCTTCGAGCGTCGACGGGTAAGGCCCTTGCACGTAGTCGCCGCAGGCCAGCAGGCCGGGGGCGATGTCCGGTGCCGGTCGCTGCAGCCCTGGCGTGCAGGCCAGCGTGGCGCGTTTCTCGATCACGGTCCCGACCGCCTGCAATTGCAAGCCGAGTTGCCGTCGTGCCTGGTGCATCACCTGTGCCTGCAGCGTGTCGCGATCACCGGTGCAGGCGCTGACGACAAAGGCCAGCAGGCCGTTGGGCCCTCCGAGTTGCCCGCGATCGAAGACGAATTGCGCCGGCAGGGTGTCGACGGCGGTCGCGGCACTGCGCAACGCGAGCATCGGCCGCGCGAGCCTGGCGCCGTCGGCCCACGCGTACACCGTGCCGATGGCCGCATGGGGCAACGCGGCCGCGCCGTCGCTCCAATGCCCCATGGCCTGCTGCTGCAGCGGGGCCACATGGGGCAGGCTGGCGCGTACGACATGAACCGCATCGTGTGCGCCGGTGGCCAGGATCACCCGCTCGAACGGCGCGCCGTCGACGATCCAGTGTCGTCCGTCGTGTGCCACGTGTCGGATGCGTACACCCGGGTGCAGGCGCGCGCCGCCCTGCACCAGGCAATGGGCGGCCGCATCGGGAAACAGCGCGGACAGGTCGGTGCGCGGCAACATCAGGTTGGAGCCGTGGCGCGGGCCGAACATTGCGTCGCGCATCACCCGCAGAAACACCGGGCCACTGGACTCGGCCGCCACCGTGTTGAGGGCCGACACGCACAAGGGCTCGATCAGTTCGTCCATCACGCGTGCCGGCAGACCCTGGCATAGCTGCGCGACCGACCAGTGGGGCGGACACTGAAAACGGGACCATTGCCAGCGCAGCGCGATACGCGCCAGCGCCAGCTTGTCGGCCCAGCGCCAACCGCGCGCGCCGGCGATGCCTGCCAATGCATCGAATGGCGCCGGCCAGCGCGGGAACCGGATGCCGCCGCCATCGGCAAAACGCAGCTCCAGCGGCAGCCGCAGCAGCAAGCGCTCCGGGTCCAGGCCGACCCGTTGCATCAGTTGCAGGCAGTCGGTGTAGGCGCCGATCAGGATGTGCTGGCCGTTGTCCAGCCGCACGGGTGCTCCGTGCGGCAATTGCAGGTCCAGCCTGCGCGCGCGGCCTCCCCAGGTGCGCGCGGCTTCCCACACCGTGACGGCGTGGCCGGCGTCATGGGCGCCGAGCGCCGCCGCCATGCCGGCCCAGCCGCCACCGATGACGGCGGTACGCAGGCGTGCCTCCGGGGCACGGTGGGGCTCAGACACGTCCGAGTGCCTGCACCCGCCAGGCCAGCCAGAACTTGCGCAGCGGCGTCAGGCTGACGCGCTGGTGCAGCACCGCGAAGTCGTCGCGCTCGATCTCGCGCAACAGGGTGCGGTAGATGCTGGCCATCATCAGGCCCGGCTTCTGGGCACGCCGGTCCGCGTCGGGCAACAGGGCGAATGCCTCGTCGTACAGGCCGTGGGCCCGTTGGGCCTGGAACTGCATGAGTCGGATGAAACGCTGGCGGAACTCCGGTATCGAGTCGCGCTGCAGGATCTGGTGCGCCTTGACGTCGAAACGCTGCAGTTCCTCGACCGGCAGGTAGATGCGCCCGCGCATGGCGTCTTCACCCACGTCGCGGATGATGTTGGTCAGCTGCAGCGCGAGTCCGAGCTTGTGCGCATAGGCGGTGGTACCGGGCTCGGTCTGTCCGAAGATGCCGGCCGCCACTTCGCCGACGATGCCGGCGACCAGGTGGCAGTACCGCTGCAGGCCCGCGAAGTCGAGGTAACGTGTCTGCTGCAGGTCCATCTGGCAACCTTCGATGACGGCCATCAGATGGCGAGGTTCGATGCCGAACCTGCCGGCCAGCGGCATCAGGGCGCGCATGACCGGATGGCTGGGCTGGCCGGCAAAGGCCTGCGCCACCTCGGTCTGCCACCAGGCCAGCTTGGTCGCGGCCACGCCCGGGTCGACCATGTCGTCGACGATGTCGTCGACTTCGCGGCAGAACGCATAGAAGGCGGTGATCGCCGCCCGCCGCGGCGGCGGCAGGAACAGGAAGGCGTAATAGAAGCTGCTGCCCGAGGCGGCGGCCTTTTGCTGCACGTAGTCCTGCGGATTCATGGGAGGGCCTCGCAGATCGGCAACGGCCGGCAGGCGTTCCACAGCAGCATCGGAACATCGCGCTTGCCGATCCGGGGGCGCTGGCGCCAGGTCGCATGGTCGATGACGGCGATCTTGTCGAGGATGCGCAGTCCACCGGCGACCACCAGGCGCAGTTCCCATCCGGCGCGTCCGGGCAACTGCCGGGCCAGGGGCGCGCCCGCAAGCATGTGTTGGCGTGCGTCTGCGCAACAGGCCGCCATCATGCGGGTGGCGCGTGCCGACGGCGCATCCGACCGCAACTCGGATTCGGTGACGCCATGCTGCTCCATCCGTTGCTGGCTCAGATACCAGCGTCCGCGTGCGATGTCACGCCGCAGGTCCTGCCAGAAGTTGATCAGTTGCAGGGCGGTGCAGATCTGGTCGCTGCGCTGCAGCGACTGCGCGTCGTGCACGTCATACAGGTGCAGCAGCAGTCGGCCGACCGGATCAGCCGATCGGGTGCAATAGTCGAGCACCTGGGCCTCGTCGCGGTACCGCCGTGCGTCGGCGGTGAAGCGCACGTCCTGCTCGAAGGCGTCGAGCAGCCGTTCCAGCAGCGGCAGGGGCAGGCGGAACGTGCGAATCATGGCGGCCAGCGGCCCGAACACGTCGGGCCAGCGGTCCGACCCGGCCGTGCCCCGGCCGGCGCGCCGCAGGTCTTCGCGGTATTGCGCCAGGTCGGCCAGGCGGCTGGCCGCATCGGCGTCTCCTTCGTCGGCGATGTCGTCGGCCGTGCGCGCAAACCAGTAGATGGCGGCGATCGGCGGGCGCAGCCGTGGCGGGCACAGCCACGACGCGACCGGGAAGTTCTCGTAGTGCTCGGACGGGGGCCGATAGGGTTGCAGAACGCTGTTCACGCCAGGATTGTCGCTTGACAAAACCAGGCGCAACCCCTAGATTACTGACCCATTAGTCATTAACAGGGTCCGCCACCGTCGGTGCGGGTCACCATGCGCAAAATCCCCTTGACCGGGCCTGCCTTCCTGCTGGCCCCGCTCTTGGCCGTCGTCCTGACGGCCTGCTCCAAACCCGAGCCGCAACCGGAGCCGGTGCGTTCCGTCAAGTTGATGACGGTCCAGCCCGGAACGATGGCGTCCGAAACCCAGTACGCTGGCGAGGTCCGGGCGCGCACCGAACTGCGCCTGGGTTTCCGGGTTCCCGGCAAGCTGGTACGCCGGCAGGCGCAGGTCGGGCAAAGGGTCAAGGCCGGCGACGTGCTGGCGCAGCTCGACCCCCAGGATTTCAAGCTGGCCATTGACGCGGTACGGGCCCAGTTGGCCGCGGCCGAGACGAACCGGGACCTCGCAGCGGCCGAATTCCAGCGCTACAAGGTCTTGCGCGCGCAGAATTTCATCAGCGGTGCCGAGCTCGAACGGCGCCAGGCCACGCTGGATGCCGCCAATGCCCAGGTGGCCCAGGCGCGTGCCCAGCTTGACACCCAGGCGAACCAGTCCAACTACACCCGTCTGCTGGCCACGGTGCCCGGTGTCGTGACGGCGGTCGACGCCGAACCGGGGCAGGTCGTGGCGGTCGGCACGCCGGTCGTGCGGCTGGCCCAGGACGGGCCGCTGGACGTGGTGTTTGCGGTACCCGAGAGCAGCGTGGACGCATTGCCGGTGGGCAGCAGGGCCGAGGTCCGTCCGTGGGGCGGCGATACCGTACGGACCGGGGTGGTGCGCGAGAAGGGCGCTCTGGCCGACCCGGTGACACGCACCTTCCAGGTCAAGCTGGCGCTGGAGCCCGACGCCCGGCTGCCACTGGGGTCGACGGTCACCGTGAGCCCGCAGGCCTTGTCGCCCAAGGGATCGCAGGCCATCATGCTGCCGACCAGCGCCTTGTGGCATGACAACGGCGGATCCGCCGTCTGGGTGCTGGAGTCCGGCAACATGACCCTGCGCGCCCAGCCGGTGCAGATTGTCGCGGCGGACGGCAACCAGGTCGTCGTCGCCTCCGGCCTGGAGCCGGGCATGCAGGTCGTCGTGGCCGGCGTGCATGTGCTGACGGCCGGGCAGAAGGTCACGGTGTACCGGCCCAAGGGGACGGGGACGGCGCCAGCGGCCGTGTCGACGTCGAAATGACGCGACCATGGCAACACTAGACGCCAAGCCCGGCTTCAATCTCTCCAGGTGGGCTCTGGAGCATGTCGCCCTGACGCGTTACCTGATGGTGGTGCTGATGGTGCTGGGTTTCGCCGCGTATTTCCAGCTCGGACAGGACGAAGACCCGCCGTTCGCGTTCCGGGTCATGGTGGTACGGGTGTTCTGGCCGGGCGCGACCGCGCAGCAGATCGCCGAGCAGGTGACCGACAAGATCGAGCGCACGCTGCAGGAGGTGCCGGGCGCGGATCGGATCCGCAGTTATTCCAAACCGGGTGAGTCGCTGATCCTGTTCCAGCTCAAGGACTCGACCCACGCCAGCGACGTGCCCGACGCCTGGTATGCAGTGCGCAAGCGGGTGGGCGACATGGCGGGCAGCCTGCCCGCGGGCGTGCGCGGGCCGTTCTTCAACGACGAGTTCGGCGACGTCTATGGCGTCATCTATGCGCTCGAGTCCGACGGCTTCGGCAACGCCGAGCTCAAGACCTTCGCCGATGACGTGCGTCAGCAGCTGCTGCGCGTGACCGACGTCAACAAGGTCGAGCTGTTCGGCGTGCAGGACGAGAAGGTCTATGTCGAGATATCGCAGCGGCGACTGGCCCAGCTCGGGCTGGACATGAACCAGGTACTGGCGCAACTGAACCAGCAGAACGCCGTCGAAGGCGCCGGTGTCGTGCAGACGCCGCTCGATACGGTGCAGGTGCGGGTGGATGGCCAGTTCGGTTCGCTCGAACAGCTCGGCGACATGCCGATCCGTGGGCGCTCGGGCAACATGCTGCGCTTGTCGGACATCGCCACCGTCACGCGCGGCTTCGTCGATCCGCCGCAGGTGCTGGTACGCCACCAGGGCAAGCAGGTGATTGCGCTCGGCGTGTCGATGGCCAAGGGCGGGGACATCATTGCGCTGGGCAAGGCCTTGCAGGTGGCCACGCAGCGCATCGAGGCGCGACTGCCCGCCGGCTTGCGGCTGGTGCAGCTGCAGGACCAGCCGCGCGCGGTATCGAGTTCGGTCAACGAGTTCGTCAAGGTGCTGGTCGAGGCAATCGGGATCGTGCTGCTGGTGAGTTTCGTCAGCCTGGGCTTGCACAAGCGGCCCGGACCCACGCGGTGGTACCGGCGCTACTACGTCGACATGCGTCCGGGGCTGATCGTCGGCATCTCGATTCCGCTGGTGCTGGCCGTGACCTTCATCGGCATGTTGTACTGGGGCATCGGCCTGCACAAGATTTCGCTGGGCTCGCTGATCATCTCGCTCGGGCTGCTGGTCGACGACGCGATCATTGCGGTCGAGATGATGGTGCGCAAGCTCGAGGAGGGCTACGACAAGATCCGTGCGGCGACCTTCGCGTACGAGATCACCGCCATGCCGATGCTCACCGGCACCTTGATCACCGCCACCGGCTTCCTGCCCATCGGCATTGCGCGTTCGGTCACCGGGGAATACACGTTCGCGATCTTCGCGGTCACGGTGCTGGCGCTCGTGGTGAGCTGGCTTGTCTCGGTGTATTTCGTGCCCTACCTGGGCACCTTGCTGCTGAAGGTGCCACCGCATGTGCGCCAGCGCCAGGCGCCGTTGAGCGGAACCGACCTGCGGGGGCTCGAGGATGCCGCCGCGGACGAAGCTTATGCCCGTACCGTCAAGTTCACGGCGCCGGCCCAGGCCGAGCGCGCCGCCACGCCGCACGAGAGTTTCGACAGCCCGTTCTACAACCGGTTCCGCGTGTTGCTGCGCTGGTGCGTGCGCCATCGCTGGATCACGATCGGCCTGACCTTGCTGACATTTGTGCTGGGCATCGCCGGCATGGGCCGCGTGCAGCAGCAGTTCTTCCCGGACTCCAGCCGGCCGGAGATCATGCTGGACCTGTGGTTTCCCGAGGGTACCTCGATCGTCGCCAACGAGGCGGTGACGCGGCGTGTCGAACAGCGCCTGATGGCCGAGCCCGGCATCACCAGTGTCAGCACCTGGGTCGGATCGGGCGTGCCCCGGTTCTACCTGCCGATCGACCAGATCTTTCCGCAGTCCAACGTTTCGCAGCTGATCGTGATCCCGACCGACCTGAAGGTGCGCGAGGATTTCCGGGTTCGCTTGCCGGCGCTGATGGCACGCGAGTTCCCGGAGCTGCGCGCCCGCGTCAAGCTGCTGGCCAACGGGCCGCCGGTGGCCTACCCGGTGCAGTTCCGCGTGCTCGGGCCCGAGCCGCTGCAGCTGCGCGCCTATGCCGATGCGGTCAAGGCCGTCATGCGCGAGAACCGCGACATGCGCGGCGTCAACGACAACTGGAACGAGTTCATCAAGGTGCTGCGGCTGGAAGTGGACCAGGACAAGGCGCGCGTGATGGGCGTGACCAGCCAGGCCATTGCGCAGGCTTCGCGCACCATCCTGAGCGGGTCGCGTGTCGGCGAGTTCCGCGATGGCGACAAGACCATCGACATCGTGCTGCGCCAGCCGCTGAACGAGCGCGAGCACCTGACCGACCTGTCCAGCGCCTATCTGCCGACTGCCAGCGGTGCGTCCATCCCGATGGCGCAACTGGTGCGGCCGCGTCTCGTATGGGAGCCGGGCGTGTTGTGGCGCGACAACCGCGACTATTCCATCACCGTCCAGGGCGACATCGTCGAGGGGCTGCAGGGCGCCACGGTGACCAATGCCTTGTTGCCGCAGCTGCGGGCGCTGGAGGCGCGGTGGGCGCGCGAGGGTGCGAATGGCTACCGGATCGAGGTGGCTGGTGCGGTGGAGGAGAGCAGCAAGGGGTCGGCCTCGATCCTGGCTGGTGTGCCCATCATGCTGTTCATCACGTTCACGCTGTTGATGCTGCAACTGCACAGCTTCAGCCGTGCGGTGCTGGTTTTCCTGACCGGCCCCATGGGTATTGCCGGCGTGGCGGGAGCGCTGCTGCTGTTCAACCGCCCGTTCGGCTTCGTGGCACTGCTGGGCGTGATCGCGCTGATGGGCATGATCCAGCGCAATTCGGTGATCTTGATCGACCAGATCGAGCAGGACCGTGCGGCCGGCATCCAGGCCTGGGACGCCATCATCGAAAGCACGGTGCGCCGCTTGCGGCCGATCGTGCTGACGGCAGCGGCGGCGGTGCTGGCGATGATCCCGTTGTCGCGCTCGGTCTTCTGGGGGCCGATGGCGGTGGCCATCATGGGCGGACTGATCGTCGCCACGGTGCTGACACTGCTCGCATTGCCCGCCATGTACGCGGCCTGGTACAGGGTCCGGCCGGGCACTGCCGCCGCAGGTTAAAATCGCGGGCTGTCGAATTTTTGATAGGGGCGGCACCGGTGGCCACCCCTATTTGTTTTCAGGCGCGGGTGGCGAAATTGGTAGACGCACCAGGTTTAGGTCCTGACGCCAGCAATGGTGTGGGGGTTCGAGTCCCCCCCCGCGCACCAGGAAAAACGCCGGCGACCGGAACGATCCTGACCTTGCCAGCGAGGGTGCAGACCCATGGCCGGGTACCGGGGATGGGGTTCCGGGAGTTGGTTTGACGGGCGCAACCTCGCCCATGGCATCGCATATTAGGAGAAGCAACATGGCTGTTACTGTGGAAACCCTCGAAAAGCTGGAGCGCAAGATCACGCTGACCCTGCCGGTCAAGACGATCCAGTCGGAAGTCGAATCCCGCTTGAAGCGGCTCGCCAAGACGGTCAAGATGGACGGGTTCCGTCCGGGCAAGGTGCCGATGAACGTGGTTGCCCAGCGTTACGGCTATTCGGTGCACTACGAAGTGATGAACGACAAGGTCGGCGAGGCGTTCTCCAGTGCCGCCAACGAGGCCAAACTGCGGGTTGCCGGCCAGCCACGCATCACGGAAAAGGAAGGCGCCCCGGAAGGTGAGGTCGCTTTCGATGCCGTCTTCGAGGTGTTCCCCGAGGTCAAGCTCGGCGACCTGGCCACGGCCGAGGTCGAGAAGTTGTCCTGCGAGGTCAGCGACGCAGCGATCGACAAGACGCTGGACATCCTGCGCAAGCAGCGCCGCACGTTCTCGCAGCGCCCGCACGATGCGGCCGCGCAGGCAACCGACCGGGTCACGGTCGACTTCGAGGGCAAGATCGACGGCGAGCCGTTCGAAGGCGGGAAGGCCGACGACTTCCAGTTCATCCTGGGCGATGGTCAGATGCTCAAGGAGTTCGAGGACGCCACCACGGGCATGAAGGTCGGGGAGAGCAAGACCTTCCCGCTGGCGTTCCCGGCGGACTACCATGGCAAGGATGTGGCCGGCAAGACCGCCGACTTCCTGGTCTCGGTCAAGAAGATCGAAGCGGCGCACCTGCCGGAGGTCAATGAGGCACTGGCCAAGTCCCTGGGCATTGAAGACGCAACGGTCGAGGGCTTGCGCGCCGATATCCGCAAGAACCTGGAGCGTGAGGTGAAATTCCGCCTGATGTCGCGCAACAAGCAGGCCGCGCTAGATGCGCTGGCGGCGGTGGCGGAACTCGATCTGCCCAACTCCAGCGTGCAGTCGGAATTGCAGCGCCTGATCGAGAATGCCCGCGCCGACCTCAAGCAGCGTGGCGTCAAGGATGCCGACAAGGCGCCCATTCCCGAGGAAATTTTCAAGCCGCAGGCCGAGCGCCGTGTGCGCCTGGGCCTGGTCGTGGCCGAACTGGTTCGCTCCCACGAACTGCAGGCCAAGCCCGAGCAGATCAAGGCCCACATCGACGAGTTGTCGGCCAGCTACGAGAAGCCGGCCGAAGTGGTGCGCTGGTATTACGGCGACGCCAAGCGCATGGGTGAGGTCGAGGCCATCGTGATCGAGAACAATGTCACGGAATACATCCTGTCGAAAGCCAAGATCACCGAGAAGGCGATTGCGTTCGACGACTTGATGGGCCAGGGTTGAGGGCACGACACGGCATGATGCCGTGGGCTTGCAGTTGCCGCGTTCGACCCCACCTGCTGCCAGGCAGCCGCTGGGGTTGCGTCCGTTCGATTGGGAGACGACATGAATTTTGAAGACCACAACCTGCAGCCGCAGGGCCTGGGCATGGTGCCCATGGTGATCGAGCAGTCCGGCCGCGGTGAGCGTTCGTACGATATCTATTCCCGCCTGCTCAAGGAGCGGGTGATCTTTCTTGTCGGGCCGGTCAACGACCAGACGGCCAACCTGGTCGTTGCGCAGTTGCTGTTCCTCGAGAGCGAGAACCCCGACAAGGACATCTCGTTCTACATCAACTCGCCTGGGGGCTCGGTGTCGGCCGGCATGGCGATCTACGATACGATGAATTTCATCAAGGCCGATGTGTCCACGTTGTGCGTGGGTTTTGCCGCCAGCATGGGTGCTTTCCTGCTGGCCGCCGGCGCCAAGGGCAAGCGCTTTTCGCTTCCCAACTCCAAGATCATGATTCACCAGCCTTCCGGCGGCAGCCAGGGGCAGGCGACCGAGATCGAGATCCAGGCGCGCGAGATCCTCAAGACCCGCGAGCAGCTGAACAAGATCCTGGCCGAGCGCACCGGACAGCCGCTCGAGCGCATCGCGCGTGACACCGAGCGCGACTACTACATGTCTGCAGACGAGTCGAAGGAATACGGCCTCGTCGACCAGGTGATCAGCAAGCGCTCCTGAACGAGTGTTGCCGGTTGTCCACAGCGGCCCCGTGGTGCTGCGCGCACGCGGGGCGATCGGTACCGGCTTTTCGGTATCATGTCAACTCCAGTTGAAAGGGCGTTGATTCCATGGCCGAGAAAAAAGGCTCCTCCAGCGAGAAGACGCTGTATTGCTCGTTTTGCGGCAAGAGCCAGCACGAGGTCAAGAAGCTGATTGCCGGTCCTTCGGTGTTCGTCTGCGACGAATGCATCGAGTTGTGCAACGAGATCATCCGGGACGAACTGCCGGCAGGCACGGCGACCAAGGACAGCAAGAGCGAATTGCCGACTCCGGCCGAGATCAAGGCCAACCTCGACAACTACGTGATCGGCCAGGAGGCGGCCAAGCGCACGCTGGCGGTGGCCGTCTACAACCACTACAAGCGGCTGCGCCACAAGGAAAAGTCCAAGAAGGACGACGTCGAGCTGGCCAAGAGCAATATCCTGCTGATCGGGCCAACGGGCTCCGGCAAGACCTTGCTGGCGCAGACCCTTGCGCGCATGCTCGACGTGCCGTTCGTGATGGCCGATGCGACCACATTGACCGAAGCCGGCTATGTCGGCGAGGATGTCGAGAACATCGTGCTCAAGCTGCTGCAGAGCTGCAACTACGAGGTCGATCGCGCCCAGCGCGGCATTGTCTACATCGACGAGATCGACAAGATCTCGCGCAAGGCCGACAACCCGTCCATCACGCGGGACGTATCGGGCGAGGGCGTGCAGCAGGCGCTGCTCAAGTTGATCGAAGGCACGATGGCCAGCGTGCCGCCCCAGGGCGGCCGCAAGCATCCGAACCAGGATTTCGTGCAGGTCGACACTACCAATATCCTGTTCATCTGCGGCGGTGCATTTTCGGGGCTGGAGAAGGTCATCGAGAACCGCACCGAGGCATCGGGCATCGGTTTCGGTGCTGCGGTGAAGAGCAAGGCGCAACGTAGCGTGACCGAACTCTTCAAGGACGTGGAACCCGAGGATTTGATCAAGTTCGGGCTGATCCCCGAACTCGTGGGTCGGATGCCCGTGGTGGCCACGCTGGCCGAACTGAGCGAGGATGCGCTGGTGCAGATCCTGCTCGAGCCCAAGAACGCGCTCGTCAAGCAATATGCCAAGTTGTTGTCGATGGAGGGGGTCGAACTCGAGATCCGTCCGTCGGCGCTCAAGGCGATCGCCCGCAAGGCGCTGGCACGCAAGACCGGTGCCCGAGGCCTGCGCTCGATCCTGGAGCAGTCCCTGATCGATACCATGTACGAACTGCCCACTGCGACCAATGTCGAAAAGGTGGTCGTGGACGAATCGACGATCGAAGAGAACAAGCCGCCGTTGCTCGTCTATCGGGAACTCGCCAAAAAAGCCTGAATCAGACCCTTCAGCGTGATCTGACATCTTTTTCGGCACCCCATTGCCGACTTTCATTGTTTTTGCGCCATTCATCATGGTTTCGCGGGTTGAAATTCACGACCGGCCATCCATTTGGAACTGGTAACCACTAGAAGGTCTTACATGTCCGGATCTACCCTGCTCACCGCCGTGCCGATCGATTTGCCACTGTTGCCGTTGCGCGACGTGGTCGTGTTCCCGCACATGGTCATTCCCTTGTTCGTCGGTCGGCCCAAGAGCATCAAGGCGCTCGAAGCCGCGATGGAGTCGGAGCGTCGCATCATGTTGGTGGCCCAGAAGGCCGCTGCCAAGGACGATCCGGTCGTGTCCGACATGTTCGATGTCGGGTGCGTCTCGACCATTCTGCAGATGCTCAAGTTGCCCGATGGCACGGTCAAGGTGCTGGTCGAGGGTCAGCAACGAGCGACCGTGAACAAGATCGAGGAGGGCGAATCGCACTTCTCGGCCAACGTGACGCCGGTGCAGCCGCCCGTCGAGGCCGGCGGTGGCGAACGCGGTGAATCCAGCGAGATCGAAGCGCTGCGCCGGGCCGTCATGCAGCAGTTCGACCAGTACGTCAAGCTCAACAAGAAGATTCCGCCGGAGATCCTCACGTCGATCTCCAGCATCGACGACGCCGGTCGCCTGGCCGACACGATTGCCGCGCACCTGCCGCTCAAGCTCGAGAGCAAGCAGACGGTGCTGGGCCTGACCCGCCCGAAGGACCGGCTGGAGAACCTGTACGAGCAGATCGAGCGCGAGGTCGACATCCTCAACGTCGACAAGAAGATCCGCGGCCGCGTCAAGCGCCAGATGGAAAAGAATCAGCGCGACTTCTATCTCAACGAGCAGGTCAAGGCGATCCAGAAGGAACTGGGCGAGGGCGAGGACGGCGCGGACATCGACGAGATCGAGAAGAAGATCAAGTCGGCCCGCATGCCCAAGGAGGCGCTGAAAAAGGCCGAGAGCGAACTCAAGAAGCTCAAGCTGATGTCGCCGATGTCGGCTGAGGCCGCCGTGGTGCGCAACTACATCGAGGTACTGACCGGGCTGCCGTGGAGCAGCAAGACCAAGATCAAACATGACCTTGGCAATGCCGAGGGCGTGCTCAACGAGGACCATTTCGGCCTGGACAAGGTCAAGGACCGCATTCTCGAATATCTCGCGGTGCAGCAACGCGTCGACAAGGTCAAGGCACCGATCCTGTGCCTGGTCGGCCCGCCGGGCGTCGGCAAGACGTCGCTGGGCCAGTCGATTGCCAAGGCCACCGGGCGCAAGTACGTGCGTGTCGCGCTTGGCGGCATGCGCGACGAGGCCGAGATCCGCGGCCATCGCCGCACCTACATCGGCGCGATGCCGGGCAAGGTGCTGCAGAGCCTGTCCAAGGTCGGCACCCGCAACCCGCTGTTCCTGCTCGACGAGATCGACAAGCTGGGAACCGATTTCCGCGGCGATCCGTCCAGCGCCTTGCTGGAGGTGCTCGATCCGGAGCAGAATCACAAGTTCGGCGATCACTATGTCGAGGTCGACTTCGACCTGAGCGACGTGATGTTCGTGGCGACTTCCAATTCGATGAACATTCCGCCCGCGCTGCTGGACCGGATGGAGGTGATCCGTCTGTCCGGCTATACCGAGGACGAGAAGACGAACATCGCGATCCGTTACCTGTTGCCCAAGCAACTCAAGAACAACGGCGTCAAGGACAACGAACTGGAAATCGGCGAAGCCACCGTGCGCGACATCGTGCGGTATTACACGCGCGAGGCCGGTGTGCGTTCACTCGAGCGCGACCTGTCCAAGATCTGCCGCAAGGTCATCAAGGGCCTGCAACTCAAGAAGATGACGGCGCCGGTGGTCGTCACCCCGGACAACCTGAACGACTTCCTCGGGGTGCGCAAATACACCTATGGCCGCGCCGAGGACAACAACCAGGTTGGCCAGGTGGTCGGGTTGGCTTGGACCGAAGTCGGTGGCGACCTGCTGACCATCGAAGCCGCGCTGATGCCGGGCAAGGGTGTCATCACCCGCACCGGCTCGCTCGGCGATGTGATGAAGGAGTCGGTCGAGGCTGCGCGCACTGTCGTTCGCAGCCGGGCGGCACGGCTGGGCATCAAGGACGAGGTGTTCGAGAAAAAGGACATCCACATCCATGTGCCGGATGGCGCGACTCCCAAGGACGGTCCGAGTGCCGGTGCCGCGATGACGACGGCCCTGGTGTCGGCGTTTACCGGCATTCCGGTGCGCGGCGATGTCGCCATGACCGGCGAGATCACGCTGCGCGGCGAGGTGACGGCCATCGGCGGCCTGAAGGAGAAACTGCTGGCGGCGCTGCGTGGCGGCATCAAAAAGGTGCTGATACCGGAAGAGAATGCCAAGGACCTCCAGGAGATTCCGGCGAACGTCAAGGACGGTCTCGAGATCGTGCCGGTGCGCTGGATCGACAAGGTGCTCGAAGAAGCGCTGGTGCGCTTGCCCGAACCCCTGACGGAGGACGAGGCGGTCGCGACACCCTCGGCGCCCTCGGACGTGCCGGTCGTCGTGGCGAAGTCACGCTCCGATGCGGGCCGTTCGGTCAAGCATTGAGATGAAGAAAGGGCAGTGGTCTGCGAGCAAAAAAAGTTGGCTTCCACTGCCGGCATCCCCGGAAAGTTGTTATATACTTCGAGGCTTGAAACGCGGGAATAGCTCAGTTGGTAGAGCGCAACCTTGCCAAGGTTGAGGTCGAGAGTTCGAGACTCTTTTCCCGCTCCAGATTCCACAAAAAGGGAAGCCCAGGCTTCCCTTTTTTGTCGGTGCCGATGGCCTTTTCGGGGCCAGGTGCCTGACG
Organism: Comamonadaceae bacterium G21597-S1; assembly: GCA_027214345.1. Taxonomy (GTDB): domain Bacteria; phylum Pseudomonadota; class Gammaproteobacteria; order Burkholderiales; family Burkholderiaceae_C; genus CAISIP01. Next base: position 136,208 of record JAPWHR010000011.1, on the reverse strand, counting down.
CAATGTTTTCGGCGCGATAGCAAAGCGGTTATGCACCGGATTGCAAATCCGATCAGCCCGGTTCGACTCCGGGTCGCGCCTCCAACCGAATACCGCGGGCTCGGCTGGCCTGTGGGACTATGCCCGGTCGACTGGCTCGGTTTTCCTGATCGCGCGGGCACGCCCGGATGGTGGAATTGGTAGACACAGCGGACTTAAAATCCGCCGCTTTCCTGCACAAGGGGCGTACCGGTTCGATCCCGGTTCCGGGCACCACCTCCTGACCTCCTGAAGCACTGCACTGCGCTGTCCTTGCGCATCCCGCTTGTCCGCGGGCAATTTGCGCCGGCTCCAAGCGTTTCCGGTCTTTGCCGCGTCCACCCACCGTCTGCATGGGCTGCCCGCATTTCGCCTGACACCTCGATCGCTCGGACGGTGCGGGCTTTGGTCCATTCGGGCCTTTGTCAAGGCAGCATGTCGTGCGTATAGTGTAAAAAATCTTAAGCAATCGCAACATGCCGTGTGTCGTTGGACGTGGGCGTCGATTCGGCGGTCCGGCCATCCATTGCCGGGCAGCCCAAGGGGCCGGCGCAGGATGTGTTGCGACCCATATCCGACCGCCCTAGCTGCGGGGTGCGCCGGGTACAACGACTTCGAGGAGCCCACTGTGACCCGTCATGCCGTTCGTCTCGCCCCATCTGCGCTGCGTCGCCGACCACGCGTTGCTTTGGGACCGTTCGCATGGCGCCGCATGGCCTTGCGGCTGTCGCCGTGTGCGGCGGCCCTGTGCGGTGCCGGACTGTGGTGGCAGCCGGTGCTGGCACAGCAGATCGTGACGGACGGCCGCACGGCGACGACGCTGGCCACGCACAGCAACGTCACTGATGTGATGACGGCGACGCAGAAAGGCGCCAACGCCTTCAATTCCTTCGTGCGCTTCGACGTGCACCAGGGCCAGGTGGTCAACCTGCATGTGCCCAATACCGCGAACAACCTCATCAACCTGGTCAGCGGCAGCGTCAGCAACATTGATGGCATGCTCAATGCGGTCAAGAACGGCCAGGTCGGCGGCAACGTCTGGTTCGCCAATCCTCACGGCATGGTGGTGGGCGCGGCCGGTGTGGTCAACGTCGGCAGCCTGCACCTCTCAGCGCCGACGCCTGCCTTCGTCGACAACGTCTTCACCGCGCCCGGGACTCCGAACGACGGCGCGGTCGCGCAATTGCTGGCCGGCACCGCGCCGCGCAATGCCGGCGCGACGATCACGATCGATGGCACCGTCAACGCCGTGGACACGGTGTCGGTCTCGGCCGGTGCAGTCAACGTCGGCGGCGCGATCTACAGTGGCGCGCGTTTCGTCGGCAGCGCGCCGCAGTTCTCGGATGTCGTCAATGCCAACGGCATGGCGAGCGCAAACCGCGTCGTCGAGCGCGGCGGCAAGATATTCATCGTGGCCGATGGCGACGTGCGCGTCGGCGGCATCGTCAACGCCGACGGTTCCGCTGGCGTGCGTGCCGGCGACATCGACGTGCGGGCCGGGGGCGACGTCCACCTTGCGCCGGGTGCCCGGATCAGCGCGCAAGGCGTGGGACCGGCCTCGGATGGCGGCACGGTCAACGTCTGGGCTGACCAAGGGGCGACCTTGCACGCCGGCGCGCTGGTGGATGCGTCCGCCGATGCGGGTGGCGATGGCGGGGCGATCGAGTTCAGTGCCGGCGTCCGGGTCGAACTCGCCGGCGGCGACATGCGCGCGCAGTCGAGCGCGGGCCGAGTCGGCACGGTGCTGGTCGACCCGGTGAACGTGGTCGTCAGCGGCAACTACTATTCCGGAGGTGCCAACCACACCATCGTTGCCGACGAGGCCATCACGGTCCAGTCCGGTGTCGTCGTTTCCACGCGCAACGTGGTTGGCGGCAGCGATGCCGACCAGGATACGGCCGCCTCCGCGGGCGATTCGGGCAACCTGACGCTGCAGGCGCGCAACATCGCGCTGCAAAGCGGCAGCAAGCTGCTGGCCCATGCCGATGGCGGGTTCCAGGCCGGCAACGTCAACCTGCTGGCGGAGCGCGACACCAGTGGCACGGCATCGGTTCAACTCGACACGGCGACAGTCAAGGGCCGCGACGTGACCCTCAGCGCGACTGCGGTCCATGAGAGTTCGACCCTGGGTGCGCTGCTTCCGGTCAACGTGCCGGTGGCGGTATCCACGGTCGAGGTGGCCTCCAGCACGATCGGTGCCTCGGGCAATCTGACACTGGCGTCCGCGTCGCACATCGACGTGGCCTCCAGCGGCCTCGCTCCATTGGGCAGCGTGGTCGCGGTGTCCACGGCCACGGTCGACGTGACCGGATCCTCGGCGCTGGACGCCGGTGGCGCGGCACGCTTGACCGCAGCCTCGACCGTGCGCTCGAACGTGGCGCCCGGCGCGCCCGACCTGCTGGCTTTGCCGGGCGATGCCGGCGTGGCGCTCAACGTCGTCGTCAGCACGGCGAAGGCGCACCTGGGCGGCAGTTCGACCATACGCGCCGGCGGCGCACTCGACGTGCTGGCGCGCAACGACGTGGCGGTCAGCTCGCGGGCCGATGCGTCGGCCAGCGGAGCCGTCGCGGTTGGCGGAACGGTGGCGGTGTCCGAGGTGACCACGGTCACCAAGGCCTATGTGGATGGTTCTGCGGCCACACAATCCAGCGCGTTGACCGTGGACGCGGATGCGTTGACCGTGGCCACCACCAGCGCCAGGGCCGCGACCGGCGGTGCCGCTGCGCAGACCCCGTCCGAGAAGGCTGCATCGCCCAGCCAGACCGAAGCCACGCTTGCCAAGTACCAGGACCAGTCCACGACCGCAGACGGCGGCGTCGAGGTGGCCGCAGCCGTCGCCGTGGCCAATCTCAACAGCGATACGCAGGCCTACGTGGCCTCGACCAGCCTGCAGCAGGCGAGCGGCCCGGTCGCAATCCAGAGCCGGGCCGCGAATCGCTCGACGGTGACGGCCGACGGCAGCAGTGCTGGCGGCACGGTGGGCATCGGCGCGGCGGTTGGCATCAACATTGGGGTGTTGACCAACACCGCGCGGGTAGCCGACAACAGCACTATTCAGGGTGTCGGCGTGACCGTGGGGGCGTCGATGAGGGACAGCGGCGGAAACCGCTTCGTGACCAGTGCGACCAGCGGTGCGGCCGGCGGCAATGTCGGTGTCGCCGGCGCGCTGGGCGTCAACGTGCTGGCCAACACCACGGTCGCGTCGATCGACGGCGACACGGATGGTGGTGGTGTCGGGGCCGCCGTCCTTGTCGGGGGCGGCGATCTCCGCGTCGAGGCGGCCAATGTATCCGAGAGCACGACCATCGTCGGTGCCAGCGTGCAGGCGTCCGGCGGCGGCAGCCCGGCAGCGGTCGGCGTAGGCCCATCCGTTGGCACCAATATCGCGGTCAACACCACGCACGCCGGCATCGGCACGGGTGCGCGCGTGGGCGGCGCACGCGATCTCGACCTGCTCGCTGACGCCGCGCATGTGGTCGGCAATACCGTGACCGGCGGCGCTGCCGGTGCCCGAGTAGGCGTGACGCCGGTGGCTGCGGTCACAGTGACGGTCGGTACGACAACGGCGACCTTCGACCCGGGCGACGTCGTCACCCTGGCCGGTTCTTACTATAGTGCCGCACGCCATGCCGGCAGCGCACAGTCGACCGCCACTGGCCAGACCGAAGGCAACAACGTGGCGGTCGGGGCGTCGATCGCATTGACGACGGCTACCGACACCGTGCTCGCGGTGCTCGACCGCGACCTGGACGCGGCAGGCGCCGTCGACGTCGTCGCGGTATCGACCGCCAACAGCAGCGCCGGTGCAACGGCCAGCGTGCAAGGGGGTGAAAAGGCGCAGGATGATGGCAGTGCACCACCCGCCAGCGGCGGTGCCGGCGGCTCGGTCGACGACAAGCTGCTGGCCCGGCGGAGCTCGGCCACCACGACCGGCAAGAAGACGGTTGCCGGCACCCGTTCCGAGACGGGTGTGGGCGACGACCTCGACGATACGCCACAGGCACCGACGACGCAGGACAACTCGCAGGGCGGTGGCGGCGTCAGCGTGGCTGCTGCCGTGGGCGTGAATGCCGCGGTAGCCACCACCGGTGCGCGGGTCGGCAGCGGGCGCAGCGTGCATAGCCAGGGCGCGCTCACGGTGTCCAGCAGCAACGACACGGACGCCCGGGCCCAGGCCGATGGCAGCCAGGTCGACGCCGGCAGCACGTCGGTCGGGGTCGGTGCGGCCGTGGCGCTCAATACCGGCGTCTCGACGAATCAGGCGCTGATCGGCGACGACGCGCAGGTGCAGGCCCAGGGCGTGGTGGTGCAGGCCGTCAACCCATCTGGCGCGCACAGCGACTACGGTGCCGAGGCCAGGAGCGGCGCCGGTGCGGGCGAGGTCGGCATCGCCGGTGCGCTGGCTGCCAGCGTCGTCGTCAATACCACGGTGGCGGCGCTGGAGGGCGACCGCAACGCCAGTGGCCAGGGGGCCAGGGTGGACGCCGGCAGCGGCGATGTGCTGGTGCAGGCCGGCAATGCGAGCACCAACAAGGTGGTTTCCGGCGCCGATGTGTCGGGTACCGGTGGTAGCGCCAAGGTCGGCGTGGGGGCCTCGATCGGGGTCAACGTGGCCGTCAACACCACGGTGGCGGACATCGCGGACAAGGCCGTGCTGTTGCAAGGACATGATCTGACCCTGCGTGCGACCGCAGACCATGGCCAGGAGACCGCGGTCACCGGCGGTGCTGCCGGCGCCCAGGTCGCCGTGACGCCGCTGGTGGGCGTGACCCTGGCCGTCAACACAACGGTGGCGCGCGCGGGCCAGTCGGCGACCGGCCTGTCTGTCTCCGGCGCCTACAGCAGCATGGCCGAGCAGCGGGCCAGCGCAAGTACCGTGGCCACTGGCCAGACGCAGGGGGACAAGGTCGGTGTAGGTGTGTCCATTGCGCTGACGAACGCGACCGACACTGTGACGGCGGAACTGGCGCGCGACCTGACAGCCCAGGACGGCGTGACGGTGCAGGCCACGTCCACCGCCCGCAGCAGCACCAGTGCCACCGCCAGTGTGGCTGGCGGCGAAAAGGCCGAGGATGACGGGTCGCCGCCAGCCGCCAGTGGCGGCAAGAGCGTGGACGACACCGTCGCATCGCAGGGTGACGCGGCCAGGGCCTCGGGCAAGAAGACCGCGTCCACCGCGCCGACGTCCTCGGCCGGCTCGGGCAGCGACGTGGCCGGCAAGCTCGATGGCGGCAAGGCCGCGCCCAAGTCCGCCGACGGCACCGAATCGGGCGGCGTCAGCGTGGCGGCCGCCGTGGGCGTGAACGTCGGCGTCGCGACCACGACAGCCCTGGTCGGCAAGGGCCTCGTCGTCGACGGCGGGGTCGGTGCACTGACCGTCGCTAGCGTGAACGAGACCGACAGTTCGGCCAAGGCGGATGGCAGCCAGGTCGACGGCGGTAACACCAAGGTCGGCGTCGGCGCGGCAGTGGCACTGAATGCGGGTGTGGCCACCACGACCGCCACCATCGCGGACGGCAGCACCGTGGCAGCCACCGGCGTCACCGTGAGCACGGCCGGCATGACCGGCCAGACCAGCGACTCGGGTGCCGATGCCAAGAGCGGGGCCGGCGCCTCCAGCGTCGGCGTGGCCGGATCCCTGGCGGCCAATGCATCGGTGAACACCAGCCTGGCGACGATCCAGGGCGACACCGACGCCAGCGGCCTGGGCGCCCAGGTCGACGCGCGCGGTGGCGCGGTGCTGGTCGAGGCACGCAACGCGACCACCAGTACCGTGCAGGCGGCGGCGGACGTCAAGAACAGCGGTGGAGATGCCAAGGTCGGCGTCGGCGCATCCATCGGCCTGAACGTGGTCGTCAATACGACGCTGGCCGAGGTCCAGGACAAGGCGCAACTGGTGCACGTGGGCGGCATGGGCCTGCACGCCGGGTCCGACCACGCCATGGCGACCACGGTCGAGGGCGGCGCGGCTGGCGCCAAGGTGTCGATCACGCCGGTGGTGGCGGTATCGATCGGCGTCAACACCACGGTCGCCCGCCTGGGCGAGGCCGCGGCGACACTGGACCTGTCGGGCGGCTACAGCAGCCACGCCGACCAGACCAGCGTGGTGACGACCCGCGCCACCGGGCAGGCCGAGGGCGACGTGGCGGTCGGCGCGTCGCTGGCCGCCGCGGTCGCCGTCGACACCGTGCAGGCACGCGTAGAGCGGAACCTCGACGCCGTCGACGGCATCGACCTGTCGGCACAATCGGCAAGCTCGCTGACCACCGAGGCCAAGGCCGGGGCCAAGGGCGCCAAGGCGGCCAAGACCGACACCAACGGCAACGAGACCCCCGAGTCCGGCACCACGGTGGACGAGCAGAAGCAGCGTCAGCTCGATTCGGCGAAGAACACCAATTCCGCCGCATCCGGTGTCTCGACCACCACGCCGCAGGCGCAGACGCCGGACACCTCCGACCAGACGCCTGGCACCGGCAAGCCGTCGGCCTCTGGCAGCAAGAACCAGCAGGGCAAGAAGGTCAGCGTTGCCGCCGCGATCGGCGTCGGCGTGGCCTACAACCAGGCCAGCGCCGAGATCGCCGCCGGCAAGACCGTCAGCGCCGGCAGCGGCGACCTGTCCATTCACGCCGGTACCGACACCAACTACCGCACGCTGGCCACTGGCGAAGCGGTCTCCGATGACGTGGGTGTTGCCGCGGCGGTTGCGCTGACCGCCACCTACAACGCGACGCAGGCGAACCTGGGCGCCGGCGCGACGGTGACCCAGGCGCGCGACGTCGACATCACGGCCGCGTCGACGCAGAACCGGGGGCCGGATTTCCAGAAGACGATGAGCGCCGAGGCGGTCTCGGGCGCCGGTGGTGGCGAGGTGGCCGTGGCTGGTTCGCTGGCCGTGGTGGGCAACTACAACCAGACGCGGGCCGCGATTGGCGAAGGTGTCGCGCTGGGCTCGGCGCTCGTGCCGGTGGGCGATGTCACAGTGTCGTCGGACGACACGTCCAAGGTCTCGGCGCAGGCGCGCGCTGGCGCCCTGTCGATCGGGGGCAAGAGCAAGGCCGGCGTGGGCGCCTCGTTCGCGGTGGTGTTGTCCTACAACGGCAATGCGGCTGTCGTTGGCCGCGACGAGAACGGCGACGACCTGTACGCGCCGACCAGTGTATTTGCCGATTCGTTGACGGTAGCCGCGACCAAGAACCGGGTTCGCCTGCTGGCGCCTACTGCCGACGACGCGGTGGACTTCGTGACCCGCGACGCGAAGAACCTGGACTTCGACGCGCTCGACCCATCGACCTACCTGGGCTCCAACAACTACTACACCGAGGCCATCGCCGGCGCCGCGGCCAAGGGCAACGTCGCCGTCGCCGGCGCCTTCTCGGTCAACGTATTCGGCAACACGACGCGGGCGTTGCTGGGCAGCAACGTCGCCGTGACGGCCAGCGGCCAGCGGGCTCCGGGTGACCCGATGGCGGTGGACGTGTCCAGCCGCAGCGACACGCAGGCGATCGCATTCTCCGGCGCGGTCGCCGGCGCCAAGCAGGTCGGCGTCGGCATCTCCAACTCCGACATCATCAACCTGGACGAGACCACGGCGTCGATCGGCGCCGGCTCGGTGGTGCGGGCCACGGCGCTCGACGCCGACGTGCGCGTCGACGCGCAGTCCCGCCAGGACATCGCCAACGTCTCGGTCAGCGCGGGTGCCTCGGCCGGCAATGCCGGCGTGGGCGGCGTGCTGGGCGTGGTCGTGTCGCTGAACAAGACACAGGCCGCGATCGATGCCGGTGCGACGGTGCAGTCGATGGGTGACCTGGCCGTGTCGGCGCGCAACGACACCACGGCGGTGATGGTGTCGGGCGGCATCGGCGCAGCCAAGGAGGTCGGCGTAGGCGCGGCGATCGCGGCCAACATCATGGCCAACACGACCAGCGCCACCATCGGCGACGGTGCGCAAGCGGACGCCCGGGGGGCGATGCGCGTGGACGCCCGTGCCAGCGAGAACGTGGTCGGCGTGACGGTGGCCGGCTCCGGCGGCGGCAAGGTGGGCGTGGCCGGCGCGCTGTCGCTCAATGTCATCCTGTCCGAGACCGAGGCGCGCGTGGGACAGGGAGCCAGGCTCAATGCCGACACGCTCTGGGCCCCGATCACGCCGACCAGCGCGCAGCAGGTGGCGATCACGGCGCAGGACGACACGCTGGTGGTCGGCGTCGGCGGCGGCGTTGCCGGGGCTGGCAAGGTCGGCGTGGGTGCGGCGTCCGACACCACGGTGCTGGCCAAGACGGTGAAGGCGCATATCGCAGACGATGTGGACGGCCTGGACGTCGCGACGGTCTACGCCGCACGCGGCGTGGACGTCCTGGCCGGGTCCACCGAGAACCTGGCCTCGGGCACCCTGGGTTTCGGCGGCGGCGGGTCGGTCGGTGTCGGCGGCGCGGTCGGCGTCGTCGTCAGCAAGAACGACGTGCAGGCGCGCATCGGCAACGGCGCCTTCGTGGATTCGGACGGCAACGTGATGGTCGACGCGCAGGACGACATCGTCGCCGTCGTCGCATCCGGCGGCGGCGCCGGCGGCGGCAACACCGGTGTGGGCGGTTCGCTGGGCGTGGCCACGCTGATCGGCAGCACCGTCGCCGGCATCGGCGACAACGCGCGGGTGAATGCGCGCGGCAACCGCGACACGATGACGGTGTTCTCCGGCGAGACGGTGTTCTCCGATGTCACGGTACGGCCCGACAGCTTCCTGGGCAAGAAGACCGAAACCGCCCGTGGCCTGTCGGTCACCGCGTACAGCCGCGAGAACCTGGTTACGACGGTGATCGGTGGCGCCGGTGGCGGTACCGCCGGTGTGGCGGCCACCGTGTCGGCAGCCGTGGTCACCACGCGTACCGAGGCCGTGATTGGCCAGGGCGCGCGGATCAACGAGAACAACGTCGGGGTGGGCGCGGGGCAACAGGTGCGTATCAAGGCTGTGGACGAGACGCTGATGATCGACGCCGCCGGCGCCGGCGCCGGCGGCGGGTCGGCTGGCGTCGGGGCTGCCGGCAACTTCGGCGTCATCGCCAAGACGACGACCGCGCGCATCGCCCGGCAGGCGCTCGTGCGCTCGCGCGATGCGGTGCAACTGGACGCGGCCTCGTCCGACGTGAGCGTGACGGCAACCTTCGGTGCGGCCGGCGGCGGAAGCGCCGGTGTGGGCGGCTCGGTCGCCGGCATTGCGGTGGCGAACACCACGCAGGCGCTGATCGACGACGCCAGCACGGCGCAGGACGGCGCCCGTGTCGAAGTCTCGCACGGCGACCTGTCGCTCGACGCCAACGAATTCTCGTCATCCTACCTGCTCACCGGTGCGGGTGCCGGCGGTGGTTCGGCCGGCGTGGGTGTGTCACTGGCGGTCGGTGTCAATGCCAGCACGACCCGCGCCAGGATCGGCAACCATGCGGTGACCAACGCGAGCGGCACCACGTCCGTGCATGCCGACTCGGTCGAGAACCTGAACACGGTCACGGTGGCGGGTGCCGGCGGCGGCTCCGCGGGCGTGGCGGGCACCATCGCCGCCAGCGTCGTGCTCTCGAGCACCGAGGCGGGCATCGGCCGCAACGCCCGGGTCAACACTGACGCCAACTTCGCGAACGCGGCGCAAAAGGTGGACGTGCAGGCGACGGACCGCGTCATCACGGTGTCCGCCGGCGGCGCCGGGGCCGGCGGCGGCGCGGCAGGTGTCGGCGCCACGCTCGACGTCACCTTTGCGAAGAACACCACGTCGGCCTACATCGACAGCGGTGCCGACGTGTCCGCGGGCCAGGACGTGCTGGTGCACGCGTCGTCCGAGAAATACGTCAACTCCGTGACCATCGCCGGTGCGGGTGGTGGTGCCGCCGGCGTCGCCGGCGCGGTGTCGGTGATCGCGGTGGGCTCGCTGCTCGACGGCGAGGCCAAGAGCGGCCTGCTCGGCGGTGACGCCACGGCTTATTCGGACGGGCAGACGACCAAGTCGGCGGTCGGCGACCAGATGGGCAACTCGGACCAGTCGGTCGAGACCAAGGGTGTGCTCGACAGCGCCGCCAGCAAGCTGGGCATTGCCACCCACACGGACGATGCCACGGTCATTCCGTTGCGCAATACCCAGGCCTTCGTAGGTGTCGGCGCCAAGGTAAAGGCCGGGCGCGACGTGCGCGTCGAAGCCAGCGATGGCACGGTCGCGGTGGTCGCGGCCGGTGCGGGTGCCGGAGGCGGCACGGCCGGCGTGGCGGGCTCGTTCGGCGTGGTGCTGCTGCACGACGCGGCAGAGGCCTTCATCGCGTCCGGCGCGCAGGTCGACGCGATGCGGCGCACCGACGTGCGCGCCAGCACCTCGGAAAACGTGTTCAACGTCGGCATCACGGGCAGCGGCGCCGGTGTCGCCGACGTGAGTGCCTCGCTGGTGGTCAACGTGGTGTCCTCGGACACATCGGCCTACATCGGCGCGGCGGCGGTCAACCAGGATGCCGCCTTCCTGGGCGCGCAGCAGTCGGTCGGTGTGTTTGCCGACAGCGGGTCGAACCTGGTGACGGTGGCCGCGCAAGGCGGCGGGGCCGGCGCGGCCTCGGTCGGCGGTGTGTTCGACACCAATGTGCTGACCAAGCGGACCAAGGCCTACATCGGTGAAGGGGCGGTGGTCTCGGCGCAGGACACGGTCGAGGTCGACGCCGCCTCGCGCGAGAACGTGGTCTCCGGTGGCGTGTCGATCCGCGGCGCCGGCGCTGCCGCGGTCGGTGCGGTGGCGGCGGCCAACGTGGTGGCCAACACGACCGAGGCCTTCATCGGCGCGGCGCGTGGCGATACCAATCCGGTCGGCGCCACCGTGCACGCGAACGGCAACGTCCGGCTCTCGGCCACCGACGACACCTTGCTCGTCTCGGTTTCGGCGGTCGGCAACGGCGCCGGCGCGGCGGGTGTGGGCTTCAATGTGGGCGTGAACACCATTGCCAATGCCACGCGCGCCTACGTCGCGGACAACTCCGACGTCTGGGCGCGTGGCAACACGGCCGGCGTGTCCGTCTACAACGGTGCCGTGGGCGCCGCCACGGCGCTGCCGCCAGTGGCCGATGGCAAGAGTGGCGCGATCGACATCGACAACGACGGCACGCCCGAAGGTGACGTCGGCAACGGCGTGTCGTTCGACATCTCCGCCGGCAGCGACACCAGCAGCGGCGTGGACCCGTCCAGCGGCGCGGTCGCCGGACAGGGCACGCCGGTCCCGGCGTCGGCCGGCGGTGGCATCGGCAGCAAGGGCATGGACACCGGCGTGCGTGGACTGTCGGTGACGGCGATCGGCAATGAAAAGGTGGTTTCCGCCGCGTTGGGCGTCGCGGGTGCCGGCGCAGCCGCCGTCACAGGTGCGGCGACCGCCAACGTGCTGGTGTCCGAGACGCTGGCGTCGATCGGCGATGGTGCCAGGATCAACGTCGGCGGCAGCGCCGGCGCCGACCAGTCGGTGCGGCTGCGTGCGGCCGACCATACGCTGGTCGTGCAGACGGTGGGTACCGTGTCCGGCGCCGGTGCGGCGGCGGTCAGCGGATCGGGCAACACCGTGGTCGTGGCCAAGAACACGCAGGCCGGCATCGGCCGCGCCGAGGTCAACGCCAACCAGCTGGCGGTGCAGGCGACCTCGAGCGAGGACATCTACGCGATCGGTGTGAACCTGTCTGTCGCCGGCGCGGCCGGCGTGGGTGCCGCGGCCAGCGTGGCCGTGGTGGCGAACCAGACGCTGGCCACGATTGCCGCTGGCGCGCAGATCGACGCGACCGGCAACATGGCGCTGCATGCGAACCAGGACACGTCGATGAACCTGTTCACCGTCAGTGGTGCGGGCGGCATTGCCGGGGTCAGCGGGGCCTTCTCCGTGGGCGTCGTGGCCAACACCACGCACGCACTCGTGCTGGGCGCGGGTTCGGCGCTGCAGGCGGCGAGCCTGGACGTGGCGGGAACGTTGGACATCGCCGCCACGTCGAACGAGGACATCCTGAGCGCGACGGTCAGCGGCGCCGGTGGTGGAGTCGGCGTGGCCGGTGCGGTGGGCGTCAAGGTCGTGAAATCCGATACCCAGGCGGCCATCGGCGACAACACCCGTGTCAACCAGACCCGGCGTGGTGCCGCGCAGGACGTGGCGGTGCGTGCACAGGACACCGTGCGGCTGCGCGGCGGCGGCGGCGCGGCTGCGGTGGGGACCATCGGTGGCGTGGGCGCGACGGCCGAGGTCAACATCGTGCGCAACACGACGACCGCCTCGCTGGGCAACGGGGTGACGCTGCGCGCGGACCGCGACGTGGCAGTGGCAGCCGATTCGACCAAGGACGTTCAGGCCACCGCGCTGGCGGCCTCCGGCGGGGCCTCGGTCGGCATCTCGGGGGCGGTGTCGCTGGCCATGGTCGGAGCCCGGCTCGACGACGACGCGCAGGGCGGCATCGGTGACGGCGACACGGCCAGCAGCATCGACGCGACGATGCAAAAGGATGACGTCAGCGGCAACCTGGGCGATTCCGAACACGTGCAGGGTACCAAGGCCGACGTGCGCGCGCGCACCTCCAGCCTGTCGGTGTCGGGCGACCTGAACGAGTCCTCGACCGCCTCGCTCGACAAGACGCGGGCCTTCATCGGCAGCAACGCCACCGTTGTTGCCGGGCGGGACGTGGTGGTGACGGCACTCGATCACACCCAGGTCGACCTGCAGGCCGTAGGTGCGGCAGCGGGATTTGCCGGCATCGGCGGCGCGGTGGGCATCGGCATCACGAACAGCACGACCGAAGCCTTCATCGGCGGTGCGACGACGATCGACGCCGACCGCAACGTGACAGTTTCGGCCCTCTCGGGCAATGTCAATGGCACCGGCTCGCGCGTGATTAGCGCAGCGGGTGCCGGAGGTGTCATCGGCGTGAGTGCGGCGGTGGCCGTGCTCGACGACACCAGCACCACGCGCGCGCGGCTGAACGACCAGGTGGATGTTGCCGATGGTGCCGTGCTCGCCACGCAGGCGCAGTCGGAGCGGCGCGCCAGCACCGAGACGCTGGGCGCTTCGGCCGGCGGACTGGCCGTGGGGGCCTCGGTGGCCCGTTCCACGTTTACCGGTACCACCTCGGCCACATTCGGCGACGGCGTGCGTGCGCGTGTCGACGGGGTTGCGCTCAGCGCCCAGGACGATTCGACCGCTGTGGCCAAGGCCAAGGCCGGTGCCGCAGGCATCCTGTCCGGTTCCGGTGCCGACGCCCGGGCCGATCTGGGGTCGACGGTGACGGCCAGCACCGGCACCGGCACCGACGTCGTTGCCACCGGCACCGTCACCATCTCTGCGACCAGCCATGGCAGCGCGCAGGCCGAGGCCCTGGGCGTGAGCGTCGGGGTGGGCGCGGTCGGCGCGTCGCTGGCGACGGCCCGGTCCGGGGTCGTGGTCGACGCGTTGCTGGGTGCCGACGCGCTCGTCCATGCCGGCGGCTTGCAGGTGCTGGCCACGCGCGGGGCCGGCACGGGTCCGTCGGCCGACGCCTACGCGCTGGGCGCATCGGGCGGCTACCTGATCGGCGTGAATGCCACGCTGGCGACGGCTCAGAGCACGGGCGCAACGCGCGCACGTGTCGGCAATCGCGGCCAGCTGACCCTGACCGGTGCAATGTCCGTGCAGGCGCAGAACGACACCGACCAGCGTGCCGAGGTCACTGGCCTTGCGGCCGGCATCATCGCGGTCGGGGCCAGCGAGGCCAACGCGACCTCCACGACCAGCACGCATGCCTTGCTCGGCGACGACGTCAACATCGCCGGCGGCGTGGGCAGTTCGGTGGCGGTGCTGGCCGGTGGCATAGACATCAACATCGCTTCAGCCGTCTCGGGCAGCGGCGGCGTGGTTGCCGGTGCCGCGGCCTCCGCGCATACGTCCACGATCAGCGACACGCGGGCTGCGCTGGGTGCCTCGACCTGCGGCGCGCCATCGGCGTCCTGCGGCATCGTCGCCGGCAGCTTCACGTTGCGGGGCGAACACGACAGCGTGTACAACGGCAAGGTCGACAGCCTGCAGGCCTCGGTTGCCGGCGCATCGGGTTCGAGCAACAGCCACGACGTGCACAGCACGCTCGCGGTGGACGTGGGCGACGGCGTCAAGGTGACGGCCGCTCACATCGACATCTCGGCGCTCAACGCCAGCCACAAGTACTGGTGGGGCCGCTCTGACGATACGAACACGACGGCGGTGGCCGATGGCGCGGCCTGGAACGTGGACGCCGGATCGGGCGGGCTGATCGGCGCGCCGGCCGCCTCGACGCGGGCCAGCGTGGTGCACGACACCACGGTGCGCCTGGGCGAGGACACCTTGTTCCACGTGTTGCTGCCGGTGGCCGGGACGGGGAGCATCACGGTCGATGCGGCGAACCGTGTTGTGGCCTATGACAAGGTCAAGATCGATTCCGGCGGCGCCATCGCGCTGGCGGACTCCAGCACCCGGCTCACGATCGGCGCCCAGGCCGACGTGGAACTGGGCAGCGGCACGGTCGTCACCAGCGACTCGGGCGACATCGCGATCGGCAGCCGCACGGATGCGCGGCTCGACGCGCGCGCGGTCGCCAACGCCTATGGCCTGGCCGGCCTGCCAGCCGGGGAGGCGACGATCGCATTCACCGGCAGCAATACCACGACCGTCAACGACGGCGTGCTGCTGCTGGCCACCGACGCCTCGAACGGCGCGATCCGCGTCGCAGCGGGCCGGGACGCGGCCGGTGCGGCGGGGCGGATCGACGCCCACAGCGCGGTGAACATGTGGAACAAGACGGCGGTGCCGATCAACACCACACCGGACGCGCGCACCTTCGTGACGCAGAACGCGATAGTGGACCTGGACGCGGGCAGCAAGCTGCTGGCTGCCGGTGACATCGCGCTGGCCGCGGACCGCGGCGCGATCGACGTGTCGGCCAACGGCGTTGCCAAGGACCTGTATCGCGAGGTCGCTGGCGCGATCGCCGGTGCGGTCGGTATCAAGGTGTCGCTGGACATCACCGGTGGCACCGCGCCGCCTCCGGGCGGCCAGGCTCGGGTGCAGGTCGACGGCACGGCGCTGTCCGGTCTGTTGCGCCAGTCGGCCACCCAGGTCGACGTGGAGATCCTGAGCCAGAGCAGTGATCCGAACGTGCTGCCGGCCTGGCGACTGGTCTATTCGGCCATGGACAGCCGCAGCAACGTCGGCCTGGCGACCAATCCGCTGGATGCATCGCTGGCCAACCCCTTTGTCACCGCAGTGGCGCCGCCGCAGGTCGTCGAGTCGGACATTCCACCGGACTCGCAACTGCTCGCGCGCATCAATCTGCTGTATGCGTTGCAGGCGCAATATGCCTCCGACCCGGTGGCCAGCGCCGCCTATCGCGCCGAGATCGCGTTCCTGGAGAACAAGCTTGGCCCGCAAGGCATCGGCCAGAGCAACAGCGCGATCACGGCACGTGGCAGCGCAGCACTCGATGCTGCCAGCGACGCCAACGACGTGTTGCGCCAGAAGCAGAGCCTGATCACCGGCAACGTGGACGGTGCCGACCGCGCCAGCCAGATCGGCGCGGTGGGTGCGCTGGTCGACGCCTATGGCGTCATCGATACCAACAATACGGCCATCGATACCGCGCTCACCGGCATGAAGAACAAGGACATGGCCGCGGCGGACTACGTCACGCTGGGCGCGCGCCGGACGACCGCGGCCAATGCCTACACGGCCATGCGCGACCAGGTGCAGGACATCGGCAACTACGGCTTCTCCTGCAACGTCGGCACGGCCGGCTGCGCGGCGCCGCAGGGCCCGCTGGGTACGCTGGCGTCCACCCAGACCAACGGGGTGCTGGTGGTCGACGGCAGTGGCTACCTCGGCGCGATCCAGGGCAACCTGCGCAACATCAGCCAGCTCGCGCTGCGCGAGTCGGGCGCCAGCGGCACGCTGGTCTCCAACGTGACGGCGCTGTCTACCCAGATGGACAACATCCGTGGCGCCAACACGGCCATTTTGGCGGCAGCCGGCACTCTGCATACCACCCTGACGCAAGCCGGCACGCTGCAGTCCAGCCTGTCGAGCGCCTGGCGTGACACCGCGACCGACGGCAACGTCGATACGGCGCGGGTGTCCACGGTGTCGAACCTCGGGGCGGCCAACACCACGCAGATCGGCGAGTTCAATGCCTCCACCGGCGGCAGCGCGGCCAATGCCATCGCCAACAACGCAGCGCTGGTGTCCGCAGCCGCCGATGCGGCAGCGGCCAGTGTGGCAACGGTCGGCGCGGCCTCCGACACCACGTCGACCGGTACCCAGAAGCTCATCACGCTGCCTGACATCCATGTCAAGCTGGGCAACGTGGACGTGGCGGCCGACCTGCTCGCCGGCACCGGTTCGCTGCAGGCGCCTGGTGACGCGAAGATCTGGATCGTCAACAACGCGCCGGCCTCAATGAACATCGCCAACCTGCTGGTCGACAGCAGCGGCGGCAACGTGCGGCTCAATGGCTTCCTGGTCAATAACGCCGACGACGTGCGCCGTTTCGATCCGTCCAACACCGGCGCGATCCCGACCATCGTCTCGCGCGAGAACGGTGCCGCGGGGGCGCCGGAGATCCGCATCGTCAGCAACTACAACCCGGGAGCCTATGCACCCGCGTCGGCGACGCCAGCACAGCGCATACCGGCGGCGGCGCCGGACATCACGCTGGGCTACCGCAGCAACAGTTCCGAGCCGGCCAAGCGGATCTCGAATCCCAATGGCCTGGTGGCGGTGACCAGCGCGGCGGGCGATATCTACGTGGACGGCAGTATCACGGCCGGCAGTGTCGCTATCCTGGCGCGCAATGGCGACTTCGTGCAGCAATACGTGAACGGATTCAATGCGGTCGCGGGCGAGCCCAATGCCAACGTGCAGGGCGGCAGCGGCGTGTTGGCACCCAACACCAATGCCGCGCCCGGGCCGGGTATCGTGGCCAACGGCAACATCTTCATCAGCGCGCGTTACCTCAACATCAACGGCCTGGTGCAAAGCGGCATCGTCAATTACCACCTGGACATTCCATCCGATGCCGATCTGCGCTTCGTGTTGCCGCAGAACCAGTGGGCAGGTTTCATCGCATCCTGCGGCGGCGTGAGCTGCAACCTCACGATGAGCAACGGCCGTTCGGTGCGCTACGAGAAGGAATGGGTCGGCCTGGATGGCTCGACCGGTCGCGTGGTCGGCAACAAGGCCTACATCGACCAATCCGTCGGCCAGCCGGTGGCAGTGGCGGTGACGACCAACGGCTCGCGCGACTACGGCGCGATCGACGCCAACTATGACCCGGCCAGCCAGAAGATCACGATGACGTCCGATGTTGCCGTGCGCGGCGGCAACATCACGCTGTTCGGCCAGATCATCAACACCGCCGGCGGCGGCGCCGGTGGCGTGGGCAAGCTGGCCGTACTCGATGGTTTCGGCCAGATCGAGGTCAACAACCAAAGCAGCTTGCCGGTCGAGCTCAAGTCCATCGACACCGGGGTGGACCCGGATCCGGCCCATCCCGGCCGCGGCACCAAGGGCACGATCGACATCACCGACGTGCAGTTCGTCGGCTCGGGCGGCGACCAGAACCTGTACGCGATCCACACCGTGATCAGCCGCGACCAGGATGCGATCACCGTGAACCAGACCGGCATGTGGAATGCGAATGGCATGTTCTGCGCCAGTTGCACCACAACCAGCTACGCCCTGAACGGCGATTCGCAGTCGCGCGTGGAGGCCAGTACGCCGCGCCTGGGCGAATACAACCCGCAGGCCGGCCTGCGCTACGTGTTCACCACCGGCAAGAAGACCTCGACCGAATACACCTGGCGTTTCAGTGGTGCGAGTTTCTTCGGCACGTCCAGCCTGTCGTTGCCACCGGACAACGTCAGCCGCACGCTGACCAGTGGCCCTAACGTATTGTCCAATGTCAACCTGAAGGACGGAACCTACCTGTCCTACCTGGCGCCCGCCGGCACGATACCGCACCAGAACAATCTGGCCACCGATGCGGCTGCCAGCGCGCAGGGTAACCAGCCGGTGAGCACGAACAGCACGTCCTACAGCAACAGCAACGTGTACAACAAGGTCGCGGAGTGGAACGACTGCAACTGGTGGACCCTGTGCATCGCTTCGCGCTACACGTCGATCTGGACCCAGACGCTGGGTACGACGACGATCACGACCAATTCCGTGCGGGCCGACTACCCGATACGGATCGAGTTCATGGGCGCGAACACCGCCGGCCTGACGATCGATTCACCGTTGGCACGTGTCGACTTGGCGCCGCAAAGCGTGTTGAAGAACCGCTTCGGCGACACCACCATCAACGCCACCACCCTGGGCTCGGGTGCCGGATCGCTGATCGATTCGCGCAACGTCACACTGGGCGCGAGCAACGGGTCGCTGGGCACCAACCTGGCGCCGCTCAACCTGTTCATGACCGGTACGCTGAACGCGTCCGCCGTCAACGGCAACGTCGCGGTGAACCAGGTGGCCGGCTCGCTCCAGTTGGGCAACGTCATCGCCACCGGTGATCCGACGCTGGGCCGCGGCTTGGTGTCTGTGACGGCGCTCAACGACATCTACGGTGATTCCGGCCATAGCATCCGTGCTGCGCGCATCGAACTCGCGTCCGAAACCGGTACGGTCGGCGGCATCGCCGGCCATCCGAACGCGCGCCTGCCGCTGAGCGTCGCGCCCGGTTACACCGCCGACCGGTCCCTGCAGCCGCAATACGGGCTCGCCGTGCGCGCGGCCGGCGACATCGGCATCGACGTCGTGGCCGATCCGCTGCGCAACCCGCAAGGCCATCTGCTGGCCGATACCATCGTCTCGGCCGGTGGCGATGTGCGGCTGACGGCGCCGGGCCGGATGTTGGACAACAACCCGGAGCAGACCATCGACACCCGGGTCTGGAACGAATTGCTCGGGTTCTGGAACTCGGTCGGCCTGGTCGCCGGCAGCACCGAGAACGCGGCCAAGGTCGGCCAGGCAGTCGTGGCATTCGAGACCAGCCGCAACCAGGACTATTTCCATTACTGGCAGATCCGCGAGACGCAGAACGCACCGACCGTCTACGACCCGGCATGGCGGTATGTCGCCACCAGCGCCGAACGCGACGCCTTGACCGCGCGCAACCAGGACATCGCCAGTTTCGAGCAAGGCCGCACCGACCGGTACTGGGTGCTCGCCACCGAGATCGGAGCGTTCGATGCGCAGGTCTATGCGCGTTCCCGGGCTGCAGCCGACGTGCGCCAGGCCAACCCGACCTGGACCCAGGCCCAGGTCAGCGATCGCGTGCTGCTGCTGGCGCAGCAGGGCCAGTTGCCGACGGTGGCCGTCCCGATGAGCTACCAGGCCGGGTTCCAGTACGTCGCGACGCAGGACGAGCGCGCGGGTTTCCTGGGCACCGTCAACGAAGGTGCCTGGACCACGACAGAACTCGCGTTGTCGATCAATCCGGGCCTGCTCAAGGACGTGACGGATACCAATCCGGTGATCAAGGCGCCCAATGTCGCCGGTCGCAACGTGACCCTGGTGGCAGGCACCAGCCTGGGCAGCACCTTGCCCAGCACCGATCCGTCGGCCGTATTCATCGCCTACGACACCGACGGCGACATCACGGACGCGGCCAAGATTGCGCTGGCGACGGCGGAGTTCAGCGATTTCGTGTTTGACGTGACGCAGGGCGGCCAGCAGGGCCTGCAGATCGTGCAGCGGCTGCCGTTCAATTTCAGCGCCAGCCGCGGCTTGACCGTGTCGGTGCGCGAAGGCGGCATCCTGACCAACAACCTGACGGCGCACGTGGCCGGTACCGACGTCGGCAACGCCTATCTGGCCACGCTTGGCAGCGGACCGATCGACAACCTGAGCGTGGACGGCGAACTGCGGCTCAAGACCAAGGGCCCGATCACCGCGCTGGATCCGGGCCAGGTGGCGATCCGCGCCGGTGACCTGATCCTGGAAGCCGCCAATGCCAGCATCGCCGGCACGGCGATGGCGGGTGTGCCCTTGCTGGTGGACGTCGCGCGGGGTGTCAACCTGGCGGCCGACAGCTTCGCCAGCGTGACCGCGCGCTCAGCCGGCCCGGTGAACATCGCCGGCGCCGGTGACCTGGCCGTTGGTGGCGTGTTCTCGCGCGCAGCGATCGTGCTGACCAGTGTCGCAGGGTCCATCCTCGATGCACATCCGGGCACCGGGCTCGACGTGCTGGGCGGCACCGTGCAGCTGCTGGCGCCGCAAGGGTCGATCGGCGACCTGTCGGGAGACCGGCCGCTGACGGTGGGAACGAATACCGGCACGCCGCTGGTCGGCCTGATTCAGGCCACGGCCGGGGATTCGATCTACCTCAGTGGCAATCCGTTCAACGCACCCGTCAGCGCGCATTTCGCGATCGGGCCGGTCGCGGGCGGCAACGACGCACTGGTCGCAGGTGGTGCGATCAAGCTCACGGCGTCCGATCCAGATAGCACGACGACGATCAACGGCAACGTGACGGCGGTCGGACCATTGCAGATCGCCGTCTCGGGCCATCTGCTGCTCAGCGGCGGCCGTGACGTCTCGGTGACGGATCTGGCGACACCACCCGCCAGCAGCGTGTTGACCTTGCCTGCCGCGCACCTGCGCGTGACCGGCGTGGGCGCGCTCATCGACGCCCGTTCCTTGCTGATGGAAGACGGCGCGTTCCTGTTGGCCGACACTGGCACGATCGCGATCACGACCCAGGACGATGCCGTGATCACCGGCATCGAGACCGGCAACGGGTCGGCCAGTGCCATCCGCATCACCAGCACCGCGGGCCGCATCCTCGACGGTGGCGATTCCCGGCTCGACATCATCGCCGACACACCGCCGTCGGCGACGCTGACGATTTTCGGCGCCCTGGGCATCGGCAATGACCCGCTGGACGTGCGCCTGTTGAACCTGCAGGCCGAATCCGGCGGAGTGGTCGACATCGCAGTACAGGACTCGGTCCACATCGTCGCGATCCGGGCGGCCGACCGGGTGCTGCTCTCGGCCGGAGGCGACATCACTGGTGGTGCGGTCACCGCGGCCGGGACTGGCAACCACCCGGACCAGTCGGTGTCCATCACGTCCAACGGTGGCAGCGTGGACCTGGGCTCCGTCAGCGGCAAGACGGCGGTTGCCATTGCCGCAACAGGCGACCTGTCGGTCGGTCAGCTCGCGGTCGGCAACCGGCTCGATCTGGCCGGCCGCAATGTCTCGGCCACGGTCATCGGCGGCCCGGGGCCGGTAACGGGTGCAGTGACCGGCCCCGGCGGTGGCCTGGCCGACAACCTGCATCTGGTATTGTCCAACCCCGGATCCGGCTTCGCGTTCGGGGACGTGCTGACGCAATCCGCATCGATCGATATCCTGTCCGGGCGTTTTGCCGTCGACCATTTCGTGGTGACCAACTTCGCGCGGGTCACCAATCCGCAAACCCACCTGGTCATCGACCAGATCAACCGTTCGCTCCAGCAACCTGCCGACGTCCAGCTCTACACCGGCGGTGCCGGCTTTGGGCTCAACCTGTACGACAACCACATCATGACCGACGCCTTGACCGTGTTCCGCAGTCCGCTGCACGATGTCATCACGCCCGATGGCAGCAACTTCAGCGCCGTGGAGGAGGGTTACAACAACCTGGTGCGCGCGTTCACACTGGTGCCGGCGGCGCCGCAGTCGAGCGCGCCGGTGGCGTCGCTGCTGATCGACTACTTCGGCAACCCGGTTGCGCTGGGAGGCACCCGGCAGGAAGGGACCTGCCCGGCCCGGCCCGATCTGCAGGAGTGCGCGGAATGAGCCCCCGGTTGTGGGGAGGGCTGGTTGCAGCGGCTTTCGTGTCACAACTCGGGGCCCAGGTGGTACCACCGGCGGTGGACCCCGGGGCCTTGCAGCAGCAGCGGCTGCAGGAGGAGCGCCGGCGCGAAGAGGCGCAGCGCCTGCAGCGGGCGCCGGTACCCGACCCGCTCAAGGCAGTTCCGGCTCCGCCGCCGCCGCCGCCCGTGGCGCCCGGCGCGGTGCGTTTCCCGGTGCGCGAGATCCGGTTCACGGCCTCCGACATTCTGACCGCGCAGGAGCTCGACGCGATCGCGCGCGATTACCAGGGGCGCGAGCTGGCGTTCGGCGACCTGCAGGTCCTCACGGCCCGGGTCAATGCCCTGTACCAAGCGCAGGGCATCGTCACCGCGCAGGCCATCGTGCCGCCGCAGGACGTCTCGGGTGGAGTTGTGACGATTCGCCTGGTCGAGGGGCGGGTGGGGGCGATCAACCTGGTGGGCAATGATTCGACCGATGCCGGTTACGTGACGGACCGTATCGGGTTGCAGCCGAACCAGCTGGTCCGCCTCAAGCCGCTGGAGGACGACCTGATCCGGTTCAACCGGACCAACGACGCGCAGCTGCGCGCCGAACTCAAGCCTGGCACACAGTTCGGTACTACCGACCTGAATCTTACGATGGTCGAGCCCCCGCGGCACGACCTGCGGTTCTTCCTCGACAACTCCGGCGGCGACGCGACCGGCAAGTGGCGCTCCGGCCTGGCGTATATGAACCGCAGCCTGCTGGGCTGGCGCGACCAGTTGACGCTGAATGCCAGCCGCGCGGCCGGCCAGGAGAGTTACGGCCTGGGGTATTCGGTGCCCATCAACCGCAGTGGCGGCAGGCTGGGCGTGAGCTGGAACAAAGACCTGGTGGACACGAAATTCGGGCCGCTGGCGCCGCTGCACGTGACGGGGCGTTCCGTCGCGCTCGGTCTGTCTGTGCGCCAGCCGGTCCATGTGGACCAGGCCCTGCAAGTCGACCTGGTGGCAAATGCGTCCCGTCGTACCGGCACGTCGTGGATCAGCGGCGTCTTCCTGCAGGAAACCGAGACCACGGACGCCAGCATCGGCGCCGAGTTGCAGGCCACGGACACCCAAGGTGCCTGGTTTGCCAGCTACACCCATACTGGAGGCAAGGCCCGTGTGTCGGGTGCGGCGCGCGACGACCGGTTCTGGGTCGGCCGTGGCAGCCTGCGTCGCACGCAGATCCTGGGCGAGCGTGTGTCGTTGCGGGCGAGCTTCAATTTCCAGCATACGGGCAGTCCCTTGCTGCCGGCGAGCCAGCAATTCTTCATCGGTGGCGAGACCAGCGTGCGTGGTTACGCGACTGGCGCCTATGGGGGCGACTCCGGCCATTCGTTGAGCCTGGAGCTTCACCATCCGCTGGGCATGGGAGCGCCAGATGTCGCCAACAGCGGCTTTTTCTTCGTCGACCATGGCCGTGTCAAGCCGTTCCGCCCGCCGGCATCGTTGCTGCGTCCGCACGACGAACTCACGAGCGTGGGCTGGGGCATCCTTACCCAGTGGTCCGGCCGTGTCAGCACCCGGCTGACGCTGGCTTATGCGCCCAACGAACTGCCGAACCAGCGCCACGATTATCGCGTCCACTTCCAGCTGGTGGCGGGCCTGTTGTAGGTCTTGCATGCCGCCGTCGGGAAGGAGGTGTCCAGGAGCCGGCCGGCGATGGGCATGGCACAATGCGGCCATGTGCCGTCGGGCGCGGACCGCGGGAATGTCCCGCGCCAGTTTCGATGGCGGACCCCAAGGAGCACCCCGTCGACATCTTGCCGCCCTGCCGGTTGTCGCTGTCCCGCGGAGGTGCCCCTGACTGATTGATACACCATGCCACGCTCCGACCCCCCTTTTGAAATCCACCTGCATGGTGAAGTGCAGTTGCGCGCGCAAGTGAAATTCGAGCAGATCCAGGAGGCGCTCAAGCCGATCTGGAAATATGCCGGAGCCCGCTCGCTGGCCGATGGTGCCCGCAGTTCCTACGAGGACGAGCCCGGCATCCGCTTCGACGCGCCCAAACACATGCTGCAGTTCTGCTGGACGGTCGGGGGGGACGACGATTTCCGCCAGACACTCGATGAGATGTGCATGAACCTCAACGAACTGGCCGACACAGGCGCGGCGATCGAGGTCAGTTTCTACGACACCGAGTTTGACGACGACGACGGTGAGGAAGATCCGGATGCCGAGTCTCGCGACGACTTCATGATGTTGTTTGTCGGCCCCAATCCGGCGGCCATCATGCAGGTGCAGCGCGATCTGCTGGTGCAAGACCTGGTGGCACTGATGGAACGCCATTTCGATGGCTCCGAGTTGTCCGGTGTCGTTGCCGAGGTCGACAAATTGTTCACCCAGCGTTTCGACGCATTGGTCAGTTCGCTGGAGATCGGCAAACCGCGGCGCGGTCCTGGCGGAGGCCATGGCGGCTCCGGTCACGGTGGTGGTCGCAAGCCGCGCCACCTGCACTGAACACGCCATCGGCGATGGCGTGACTGCTATGACGATGTTGTTGGCTGGTTCTTGACCGTCATCAGGATTCAGGCGATGACGGCCCGTCGGGGCCGCGTTCCGGGTGTTTGGATCTGGATTGCGCCGGACGCTGTGCAAGAATGCGGCTCGATGTAAAGGCTACGTTTCCCCGGAGGATTGCTTGCGCAAGAAGATCAGTGTCGATGAACTCGAGCCGGGGATGTTTCTCGACGAGATCTGCGGTTCATGGATCGACAATCCGTTCTGGCGTTCCCGGTTCGTGCTGTCGGACCCCAAGGACATCGCGCTGCTGCGCGCCAGCAAGGTGCGCGAGGTCTGGATCGACGTGTCCAAGGGTGCCGACGTCTGGCCGGCAACCGCACACTCGCCACTCGAATCTTCGACCGGTGCCGCGACTGCGCCGATGCCGCTGGTGTCGGACCGCACGCCGGTCCCGATTTCCGAAGAGATCGAACGCGCGGCGCAGATCTGCGCCGCGGGCAAGGCGGCCGTCATGTCGATGTTTCGCGAGGCGCGCATGGGCAATACGGTCGATGCGGCCGGCGTATCTGACCTGGTCGATGAAATTTCCAGTTCCGTGGCGCGCAATTCCAGCGCCCTGATCAGCCTGGCTCGGCTGAAGACCGCGGACGACTACACCTACATGCACTCCGTCGCCGTGTGCGCGATGATGATCGCGCTGGCGCGGCAACTGGGCCAGGACGAGGACATGGTGCGTGCCGCCGGCTTTGCCGGCCTGTTGCACGACGTGGGCAAGATGCTGTTGCCGATGCAGGTGCTCAACAAGCCTGGCAAGCTGACCGATGCGGAGTTCGCCACGGTCAAGGGCCACCCGACCAAGGGCCACGCCTTCCTGCTGGAGAGCGCCAACATCGATCCCGTGGCGCTCGACGTGTGTCTGCACCATCATGAGAAGGTCGATGGCACGGGTTATCCGAAAGGGCTCAAGGGCGGCGAGATCAGCCTGTTTGCCAAGATGGGCGCCGTGTGCGACGTCTACGACGCCATCACGTCGAACCGTCCCTACAAGACGGGCTGGGACCCTTCGGAGTCGCTGCGCCAGATGGGCACTTGGGCCAGCGGGCATTTCGATCTGGCGGTGTTCCAGGCGTTCGCCAAGACGCTGGGCATCTATCCGGTGGGTTCGCTGGTGCGGCTCACGTCGGGCCGGATCGGCGTCGTCATCGAGCAGTCCAAGACATCGCTGACCCTGCCGGACGTCAAGGCGTTCTACCTGATTACATCGGCACAACGGATCGAACCGGTCGTCATTCGCCTGTCCGAGCGGGGATGCACGGAGCGGATCATTGCGCGGGAAGATCCCGCCAAGTGGAAGTTCGAAGGCCTCGACGCCATGTGGTCCGGCCTGGAGATCTGATCTGGCGCACAGCGGGTGCCTGCCGGGCACCCGTCCGACGTCAGCTGCCGCGGGTGATCGGCATTTCCACCGGCTTGGGATTGGCGGCGTATTTCCCCAGTTCCATCTTCGCGATCGCGTTGCGGTGGACTTCGTCCGGGCCGTCGGCGAAACGCAGCGTGCGCGCATGTGCATAGGCATAGGCCAGCGGGAAGTCGTCGCTCATGCCGCCGCCGCCGTGCACCTGCATCGCCCAGTCGATGACCTGGCAGGCCATGTTGGGTGCCACCACCTTGATCATGGCAATCTCGTTCTTGGCTACCTTGTTGCCGGCCACGTCCATCAGCCAGGCGGCCTTGAGCGTGAGCAGGCGCGCCATGTCGATCTTGCAGCGGGCCTCGGCGATACGCTCCTGTGTCACGGTCTGCGACGCCACGCTCTTGCCGAACGCGACACGCGACGAGGCGCGTTTGCACATCAGCTCCAAAGCACGCTCGGCCAGACCGATGGTGCGCATGCAATGGTGGATGCGACCCGGGCCGAGGCGGCCTTGGGCGATCTCGAAGCCACGCCCTTCACCGAGCAGGATGTTGCTCACCGGCACCCGTACGTCCTCGAACACCATTTCGACGTGGCCATGCGGTGCGTCGTCGTAACCGAGCACGTTGAGCGGCCGGATGATGCGCAGTCCCTTGGAGTCGGCCGGCACCAGCACCATGCTCTGCTGGGAGTGGCGGGGTGCCTGCGGGTCAGTCTTGCCCATCGTGATGAAGATTGCGCAGCGCGGGTCGCTCGCGCCGGAGATCCACCACTTGCGACCGTTGATGACGTATTCGTCGCCCTGGCGCTCGATGCGGGTCTGGATGTTGGTGGCATCGCTCGACGCCACGTCGGGCTCGGTCATCGCGAAGGCCGATCGGATCTCGCCGTCAAGCAGCGGTCGGAGCCAGCGCGCCTTGTTTTCTTCCGAGCCGTATCGTGCAATGGTTTCCATGTTGCCGGTGTCAGGCGCCGAGCAGTTGAACACCTCGCTGGCCCACGGTACGCGGCCCATGATCTCGGCCAGCGGCGCGTATTCCTGGTTCGTCAGTCCGGCGCCGGCATAACCCGAGGCGGCGGCGCTGTCGACCGGCAGGAACAGGTTCCACAAGCCGGCTGCCTTGGCCTTGGACTTGAGCTGTTCGATCGTCTGCAACGCGCTCCAGCGCTTGCCGGCGGCGGAATTGGCTTCGAGCTCCTCCTTGTACGCGGCCTCGGCAGGGTAGACGTGTTCATCCATAAAGGCCTGTACCTGGGCTTGCAGTTCCTTGGTGCGCGGTGAATAGTCGAAATCCATGGTGGTCTCCTCGATCGTGGGCTGGGTGATTCGTCGCGGCAGGGCGGGCGTTCAGGCGCGCTGGGCAAACTGCCAGGCCAGTTCGGCCATGGGCCGCACGCCCTTGGCCGACTGTGCTGCCTGGGTGCTGGATGCGGTGCCCGCTTCAACCCGCTTGGCGATGCCCTGCAGGATCGCCGCAATGCGAAACAGGTTGTAGGCGAGGTAGAAGTTCCAGTCCGTCTTGAGATCCTGCGGCGTGGTCAGACCGGTGCGTTCGCAGTAGCGCGCAATGTATTCCTGCTCGCCAGGTATGCCAAGGCTGAGCACATCGACACCGCCAATGCCCCGGAACGCGCCGGGCGGGATATGCCAGGCCATGCAGTGGTAGCTGAAATCGGCCAGCGGGTGGCCGAGTGTGGACAGCTCCCAGTCGAGGACGGCGAGCACGCGCGGCTCGGTCGCATGGAACATCAGGTTGTCGAGCCGGTAGTCGCCGTGCACGATTCGCGTCATGCCGGTGTCGCGCGCGCTGTCCGGGATGTTGCGTGGCAACCAGTCGATGAGCTGGTCCATTTCCGGGATGGTCTCGGTGACCGATGCGGCGTATTGCTTGCTCCAGCGCCCGATCTGGCGCTCGAAATAGCTGCCAGGCTTGCCGTAGTCGGCCAAGCCGCGCGCCGTGTAGTCCACACTGTGCAGCGCGGCGATGACGCGGTTCATCTCGTCGTAGATGGCGCCTCGCTGTTCATGGCTCATGCCCGGCAGCGACTGGTCCCACAACACGCGGCCCTGGACGAACTCCATCACGTAGAACGCACGGCCGATCACCGATTCGTCATCGCACAGGCAGAACATCCGGGCCACCGGCACGTCGGTGCCGTGCAGTGCGCCCATGACCTTGAACTCGCGCTCGATGGCGTGCGCCGATGGCAGCAGCTTGGCGACCGGTCCCGGCTTGGCCCGCATGACGTATTGCTGTTTGGGCGTCACCAGCTTGTAGGTCGGGTTGGATTGTCCGCCCTTGAACATCTCGACCGTCAGCGGGCCTTCGAAACCCTCGAGATGGCCCTTCAGCCAGGTCGCCAGGTCGCCGGTGTCGAACTGGTGTTTTTCGCTGACGGCCTGGGTACCGATGAAATGGCTGTAATCACTCATGCCGTCTGGCGCCTTTCAAAAGTCAGTGGTCGGCTTCGACGATGCGCATCAGCGCAGCGCCGTCGCGCACGATGAGTCCACCAGGCTCGATGCGAATACATTCCTCGCGCTCCATGGACTTGAGTTCCTGGTTGACGCGCTGACGCGATGCGCCCAGCAGTTGCGCCAGTTCTTCCTGGGCCAGGTGCAGGCTGATGCGCATTTCCTTGGCGTTGTCCAGGTTGGCAACACCATAACTGCGCACCAGATGCAGCAGTTGCTTGGCCAACCGCGCGCGCAGGGGCAGGGTGTTGAGGTCTTCCACCAGGCCGTAGAGTTGTCGGATACGGCGCGCCTGCAGTTGCAGCATCGCCTGGTACAACTCGACATGGTGCGACAGGATCTTCATCAGGTCGGCGCGTGCCACGCACAACACGGTGCATTCGCCATGCGCATAGGCATCGTGGGTGCGCCGGTCGCCGTCGAAGATGGTCACGTCGCCGAACCAGATGCCCGGCTCGACGTAGGTCAGGGTGATCTGCTTGCCGGAGATCGAGGTCGAGCTCACCCGTACGGCACCCTTGGCACAGGCGATCCACTCCTCCGGCGGATCGCCGCGCGCACAGATGAGTGCACCGTTCTGGAATCGCTTGACGTAGGCACATCGCAGGATGTCGTGTCGCAGTGACGGAGACAAGGAACTGAACCAGCGACCGGAGTTGATCGCTGCACGTTCTTCGATGGTAAGGATGGGCTCGTCCATGGGCTGTCTTCTCGGTGACTGGAAAAACACGCAACCGGGTACCGCCGACCGACGGTGCCCGGTTGGGTGCGAGCGCAGGTTGCGCCTCGCGCTGCCGGCGTCAGGCTTCCTCGTGCAGCAGGCTCAGCCCGATGGCGCCGCGCCGGCGCAGCCACGGACTGGGGCGGTAACGGGGGTCACCATACACCGTCTGCATGTTGAACAGGACCTCGAGCACGTTGGTCGGGCCATATCGATCGCCCATCTCCAGCGGACCGAGCGGATATCCCAGACCAAGCTTGACCGCCTGTTCCAGGTCTTGCGGCGAGCAGATGGCCTGCTGGCACATGTCGGCAGCGATGTTGACGATCGTGGCCACGACCCGCTGGGTCACAAAGCCGCCACTGTCGCGGATCACGCTGACTGCCTTGCCGTCGCGCGCCATCAAGGCATGCGCGGCGTCGCGCATGTCGGGACGGGTGGCCGGATTGGTCGCCAGAACCCTGCGCCGTGTCGTGTCGTCGTCGACCAGCATGTCGATACCGACGGTGCGCGCCGGATCGAGCCGCTCGACCACGGCCATCGTGGTCACGTCGAATCCCAGCGGTGCAACCAGCGTCAGCGCAGCGGGTGACGGGTTCTGGCCGGTCTCTATCTGCGCACCGAGCTTCTTGAGCAACTGCAGCAATTGCGGCTTGCGCGCCGCACGTTGCGACACCCAGAC
This sequence comes from Comamonadaceae bacterium G21597-S1, assembly GCA_027214345.1. Taxonomy (GTDB): domain Bacteria; phylum Pseudomonadota; class Gammaproteobacteria; order Burkholderiales; family Burkholderiaceae_C; genus CAISIP01. The sequence continues at coordinate 106,579 of JAPWHR010000011.1, read as the reverse complement.
CGGCGGTATCGTGTCCACCTGCGGTGTGGGCGGCTCGGGCGCGAGTTCGGCCTTGCCGTCGACGTAGCGGTAGAAACCCTGGCCGACCTTGCGCCCGACCACGCCGCCGGCAAGCCGTTGGGCCGTGATCACGCTGGGGCGGTAGCGCGGCTCTTCGTAATATTGCCGGTAGACCGATTCCATCACCGGATGCGAGACGTCAAGCGCGGTGAGGTCCATCAGCTCGAATGGCCCGAGCTTGAAGCCGACCTGGTCTTTCAGGATGCGGTCGATGGTGGCGAAATCGGCGATGTTCTCGCCGACGATGCGCAGGGCCTCGGTGCCATATCCGCGGCCGGCATGGTTGACGATGAAGCCGGGTGTGTCGGACGCCTGCACCGGCGTGTGTCCCATCTGCCGGACATAGGCCGTCAGCGCATCGCAGACCTGGGTGTCGGTTTGCAGGCCGGCGATGACCTCGACGACCTTCATCAAGGGGACCGGATTGAAGAAATGCAGGCCGGCGAACCGTTGTGGCCGTTTCATGCCGGCCGCGATCGCCGTCACTGACAGCGACGAGGTGTTGGTGGCCATGACCGCGCTGTCCGCAACGATGCCTTCGAGTGCGGAGAAAAGTCCCTGCTTGGCGTCCAGCCGCTCGACGATGGCCTCGATCACCAGCGTGCAGGGCGCCAGATCGTCGAGGGTGTCGGCGCAGCGCAGACGTTCCTTGCAGGACGCGACCGTTGCCGCGTCCATGCGGCCCTTCTCGCACAACCTGTCCCATTGCGCACAGACTTCCGCACGCGCTTTTTCACTGGCCTGCGGCTGGTTGTCGAACAGCAGCACCTCGCTGCCGGCCTGTGCGGCCAGTTGCGCGATGCCACGACCCATGGCGCCGGTTCCGACGATTCCTGTCACTTGAAATTGAGCTGTCATGTGTCGGATTATTGATCGAAACCCATGACGGCCCGCCAGAGGCGGGGCCGGTTGCGATGCCGCCCCGCGTTGCCATGCGAGAATAATTCCAAACCATGAAACGCCTGGCTGCCCGTTCGCCGACTCCCGACCCGTGCCGCCGGTTGCCGGGATGTCGTGGACGTGGGCTGATGCACAATCGATGTGCGTTGCGCGCCGGTTGCGGCCCGGCGCGCGGGGCTTGCGAATCCGGCATGTCCAGCAAGGCCTGATACTTTCCACCTGAGACTATCGCCCAGATCGATGCCCCATGTACCTTTCGTGACGGCGCTGCCGCACAGATTGCTCATCACGCTGGCGATGCTGGTCAGCATCGATGCCCAGGCATTGACGCTGGGTCGGATACAAGGTGCCGCGTTGATCGGCCGCCCGCTCGACGTCTCGGTACAGGTGCAGCTCGATGCGAACCAGAGCCTGTCGAGCGCCTGTTTCGAGGCCGATGTGTTCCATGCCGATACGCGCCAGAACCCCACGGGTGTCCGGCTGCGTCTGGAGCCGACGACGACACCGCACAATGCGCGGCTGCGCATCACGTCCGACAGCCAGATCGACGAACCGATCGTGACCGTCTACGTGCGGGCAGGCTGTGCGCAGATGTCCAGTCGCCGCTATGTGCTGCTGGCGGACATCGTCAGCGAGCAGGCCGAACCGGTACCGCGGGTCACGTCGGTGCCGCTGGTGGATCCGTCGTCGTCTTCCTCCTCCGCCTCGGGCGCAGGGAACGCGTCGTCCGCAAGCGCTGTGCGCCCTGCGGTGTCGTCACCCGGAGCGGAAACGGGTGCGGTGCAACGGCCGACAGTGGCGGCGCGCCAGACGGCACCGGTGGTGTCCGAGCCGCGGCGGGCGGCCAGGGCCCCGGCGAAGCGGGCTGTCGCGGCCACCCCGGCAGCACCCGCAGCACGCAACGAGCGCCGGGCCGGCGCCGATACGCGGGCTGATGGCCGATCGGCTGCACCGGGCTCGGCCGGCGCGCGTGGCTCCGGCCAGTCGCGCCTGCAACTCGATCCGCTGGAAATGCTGTCGGAGCGGGTTGCGACGCTGGAGTCCAATGCCACGGCATCGCCGGCGCAGGTGAGCGAGCGCGAGGCACGCGAGGCCGAACGGCTCGAGCGCCTGGAAGCCAGCGTCAATGCCTTGCTGGCGCTGGCCCAGAAGAACGAAGCCAGCCTGCTCGATGTCCGAAGTCGTCTCGAGAAGGCCCAGGCCGATCGTGTCAGCAATACCGTGATCTATGCGCTGGTCGGCATGTTGCTGCTCAGCCTGCTGGCCATCGCCTATCTGCTGGCACGTATCAACCGGGGCCCCGAGGCGTCGGGTTCCCGCTGGTTCGATGCCGATGCGCGCACGTCCGATCCGGATTCGATTCCGCCCGCGCCGCCGGTACGGGCGATGCCGGGTGTGCAAGCGCCGGCAGCGGAACCGGATGCACCCAGGGACAGTGGCGCGGCCCCGTTGTCCGGCACGGTGGCGCAGACGGATCGACAGCCGATCGAACCGACGCGGCCGACGCAACCGGCACAGCCGACCCAGGCCTTGCCGCGTGATGGTGTCGTGGGGGGCGCCGCCGCGGGCAGCGGCAATGCGCAGGTCGACGTGAGTCTGGTCGAGATGAGCGAATCCACGTTCGACCGCCTGATGCAGTCGGGCGCCGCGCACAACGCCATCCGCCGCAGCCATGAGACCGTGCCCATGGCGGTGTCCGGCGATGCGGCGTCGCCGGCGGTTGCTGCGCCGCCGTCTCGCGCGCGTATCGACGCCGACGAGTTGGTCGATGTGCGCCAGCGAGCCGAATTCTTCGTCACGCTCGGTCAGACGGACCAGGCGGTCCAGGTGCTCGAGGCGCGTATCGCGCAAGATGCCGGGTCATGTCCGCAGGTCCATCTCGACCTGCTCAAGTTGTTCCATGCGTTGGGATTGAAGGCGGACTTCAGCCAGTTGCGTGATGATTTCATGCGCATCTTCAACGCCCGCGTGCCGGACTTCGACGGTTTCGACGATGAGGGTCGTTCGATCGAGGAATACCCCGGAGCGGTCGATCGCCTGATCCGGGTCTGGCGTCGCCCGGCGGCGCTCGAGACACTGGAGGCCTTGTTGTTCCTGCGCCCGATGTCGGATGACGGCGACGAGCCGTTCGACCTCGCCGCGTTTCGCGATCTGCTGATGCTGCATGCGGTGGCCCAGGTGGTTCGCTCGGGCAACGCCGGCAGTTCGGGGGGATTCATGGCGCCTCCCGTCGCGGCCGGCCATGAAGCGGGGCAGGTCGATATCGATCTGTCCGAGTTGCAGGAGTCCGCGGCGCCGACTCCGACACTGGCATTTCCCCAGGTCGATGGCATTGAGCCGGTCGGGCAACGTGCCGACGTGGACCTCGAAGTGCCGGCCGATGTCGATGATGCGGTAGCTGGCCCGGATGCAGGTTCCGCGGCACCGTCAGACAACCTGATCGACTTCGATCTGAGTGACATCGATCGGCTGGACACCAAGCCTGGCAAGCAGCCCTGACACCGGCTGGCGGATGCCGGTCGCTGCCGAGTTGTCTCGGTTCGGCGGTGAGCGACTGGGGGCTACCAGCCCTGTCAGCGCCGCACCTGCAGCGAGCCGGGATTGACGATGTTGCTCGGCGTACCGCGGATGAAGTTGACGACGTTGTCGAAGGCTTCGCTGAACATGCGCTCGTAGTTCTCTTGCTCCACGTAGCCGATGTGCGGAGTACAGATGCAATTTTCGATCCGCAGCAGTGCATGCCCCTGAAGGATGGGCTCGGCCTCGAAGACATCCACCGCGGCCATGCCGGGACGCCCCCGATTAAGTGCGGCGATGAGCGCGTCGGGCTCGATCAATTCCGCCCGCGAGGTGTTGACCAGCAGCGCCGTCGGTTTCATCGTCGACAAGGCGTCGAGTCCGACCAGGCCGCGTGTCTCGTCGTTCAGGCGCAGGTGCAGGCTCAGCACGTCGCATTGCGTGAACATCTCCTCCTGGCTTTGCGCGGTGGCATAACCATCGCGAGCCGCCTGTTCGATCGAATTGGCCCGCCCCCACACCAGCACCTGCATGCCGAATGCACGCCCATAACCGGCGACGAGCTTGCCGATCCGGCCATAACCCCATACGCCCAGGGTCTTGCCGGCGAGCAGGTTGCCGATGCCGAAGTTCGGTGGCATCGAAGCGGCCTTGAGGCCGGACTGCTGCCAGGCGCCATGCTTGAGGTTGCCGATGTATTGGGGCAGCCTGCGCATGGCCGCCATCACCAGCGCCCAGGTCAGTTCTGCCGTCGAAAAAGGCGAGCCCGAACCTTCGGCCACGGCGATGCCGCGTTCGGTGCAGGCCTGTACGTCGACATGGCTTCCAACCCGGCCGGTCTGCACGATCAGCTTGAGTCGCGGGAGCTTGTCGATGATGGCGCGGGTCAGGTGGGTACGCTCGCGGATCAGCACCACGATGTCGGCGTCTTTCAGTCGGACCGAGAGTTGGCCCATGCCCTTGACGGTATTGGTATGCACCTTGGCGGAGTAGGCCTCCAGCTTGCTGGCGCAGGACAGCTTGCGCACGGCGTCTTGGTAGTCGTCCAGGATCACGATATTCATGGCTGCATTGTGCCTTGCGCCAGGGCCCGATTCCGAGGCCGGCGAGCCGGTGGCGCGACGGGCCCGCAGTTTATTGGCGGGTTCCGGTTAGCATGCGCACTCGACGCCCATCAACCCACGAGGAAGTTCCATGTCCATTTCGATGTATTCGGCCAGTGTGCCGATCTGTACCACCATGCTGGGCAACCTCAGCCACTTTCTCGACAAGGCCCAGTCGTTCATCGAGACGCGCAAATGCGACCCGACCGCGTTGACGCAATACCGGCTGGCACCTGACATGTTGCCTTTCACCCGCCAGGTACTGATCGCCTGCGATGCCGCCAAGAACGGCATCGCCCGCATGTCCGGCGAAACGGCACCGAAGTTCGAGGACACCGAGACCACGATTGCGGAACTCAAGCAACGTATCGACAAGACGATTGAATTCATCAAGTCGGTGCCGCCGGAAAAACTCGATGGCACCGAGGCTCGGGAGATCACGTTTCCGGTCGGACGCGAAGCCACCCGGACCCTGAGCGCAGAAGCCTATCTGAAACACTGGATGTTGCCCAACCTGTTCTTCCATGTGACGACCGCGTATGCGATCCTGCGTCACAACGGTGTTGACCTCGGCAAGGGAGACTATCTGCTGGGAGCCGGCGCAGGCGCGTGACTCCCATGTTGCTGCGACCGGTGTGTGACCGGCCAACGGCACGGCAGTGCGCACGGCGCTGCGAAGCGGTTTCGGAACTCGTGGCGGAGCCTGGACAGGATCAGATGCTGGCCTGCATGGCAGCTTCACGCTCGACCATGCGGTCGAGTTCGGCGCAGACGTCGGCCATGCGGCCGGACATCAGGATGCGGCCGGCGAGGGCGGACGCCTGGCCGGCTTCCACGACACGGATCACGCGCAGCGGCGAGCGAAGACCATGCCGTGGTGTCCGTGCAGGGGTGAGGCGATGGCTGGTGGCGGCACGCACGGGCCTTGCCGCAACCCGCGTCGGCGCGCACGCTGCCCGAGGGACGGGCGAAGGCTGACCGTGTTGGGGCGGGACGGCAGGCGCTGGACCGAAACGCTGCAGCAGGCGTTCCAGCGAGGCGATCCAGCGACCGGGTCCCCTATGGCGAATGTGGTTCATGACATGGCTCCCGTCAGGCTTACATCAACATGGTGTTGCGGATCAGTCCAACGGCCAGGCCTTCGATTTCGAAAGGCTCGCCCGGTTCGACAACAATGGTCTGGTAGTCCGGGTTCTCCGGATGCAGTTCGATCAGGTGCTTGTTGCGCTTGAACCGCTTGACCGTGACCTCGTCACCCAGCCGGGCGACGACGATCTGGCCGTTCTTGGCGTCCTTGGTGGACTGCACCGCCAGCAGGTCGCCGTCCATGATGCCGGCGTCGCGCATGGACATGCCGCGCACCTTGAGCAGGTAGTCGGGTCGGCGCTGGAACAGGCTGTTCTCGACATAGTAGGTCTGGTCGATATGTTCCTGGGCCAGCACGGGAGAACCGGCCGCGACCCGGCCGATCAGCGGCAGGGCCAGTTGCGCCAGGCCGGGCAGGGGCAGGGAGTACTGCTTGACGCGTGACTCGTTGATCGAGCGCAGGGCCTCGCTGCGCAGCCGTATGCCGCGCGACGTGCCGCTGACCAGTTCGATGACACCCTTGCGCGCCAGCGCCTGCAGATGTTCCTCGGCCGCGTTCGCCGAGCGAAACCCGAGCTCGGTTGCGATCTCGGCCCGGGTCGGGGGGGCGCCGGTGCGCGCGATGGCGCTTTGGATCAGGTCCAGGATCTGCTGCTGGCGCGCGGTAAGCTTGACTTGGAATTGCGGCGTGTCCATCGGGTGACTCCTGTTGGGCTGGATGGAGGGTTACTGGTTTAATAAACAGTAGCTGTATTTTTAACCAGTTTTATATGCAATGCAAGCCATGAATACGTCTTTCGACAAAAAAATCGTGATTTTGGCCACGGGCGGCACCATTGCCGGACGGGCCGCGGATGCGCGCGACAACGTCGCGTATTCCGCTGCGCAGGTGGGTGTGGACCAGCTCCTGTCGGCAATGCTGCGCGAGGGCGTGCCCGATGTGAAACTGGCTGGAGAGCAGGTGGCCCAGGTTGACAGCAAGGACATGTCCACCGCGGTGTGGTGGTCGTTGTTGTTGCGTTGCCGGTTCTGGCTCGATGATCCGCAGGTGTGCGGCATCGTGGTCACGCATGGCACCGACACCATGGAGGAAACTGCCTATTTCCTGCATGCCATGCTGGCGCTGGCTGGCGGCTGCGCCAAGCCCGTGGTGTTGACCGGGGCCATGCGGCCAGCATCGGCATTGGTGCCCGATGGGCCGCAGAACATGCTCGACGCCGTGGTCGTGGCCGCCGACGGGCGTGCAGCGGGTGTGTCGGTCGTGTTTGCGGGCCAGGTATACGGTGCGCTCGAGGTGCACAAGTTGCATCCCTACCGGCTCGATGCGTTTTCCAGCGGCGAGTCCGGGCCCGTCGGCGTCGTCGAGGAGGGGCGACTGCGGCGGCTGTGCGGCCCTGCCGGCGACGATGGTGCCGATGGGCTGGCCGCGCGGGTGGCGGCGGTGCCAGCCGAGCATTGGCTCGACCTCGCACGCATGGACCACTCCTGGCCGCGGGTCGAGATCGTCACCAGCCACGCAGCTGTCGATGGCTGGCTGGTCGACGCCATGCTCGCCAGCGCCCAGTCCCAGGGCGAAACGCTACGCGGCCTGGTGGTGGCTGGAACCGGCAACGGCAGCGTGCATCAGGGGCTGGAGGCGGCGTTGCTGCGTGCGCAGGCAGCTGGTGTCGAGGTTCGTCGTGCCAGCCGCTGCGCCGGCAGCCGCATGGTGGCCAATCCGGCCGCGCGGCTGCCGGACGGTGGCGGACTGTCGCCGGTCAAGGCCCGGATTGCGCTGATGCTGGAGTTGCTGGCCCGCGACGTCGCTGGCCCTGCCGATGTGGCAGGCCCGGCGTTCAGGCCAGCGCCTTGAACACGCGCTCGCGAATTTCGTCGACGGTACCGGTTCCGTTGATGGTGCGGTACATGGGCGCGGCTGCGGGATCGGACTTGGCCCAGTTCTCGTAATACGCCACCAGAGGACGGGTCTGCTCGCTGTAGACCTGCAAGCGCTTCTGGACCGTGGCCTCCTTGTCGTCGTCGCGCTGGATCAGTGGCTCGCCGGTGACGTCGTCAACGTCGGGAACCTTGGGCGGATTGAACTTGACGTGATAGGTGCGGCCGGACGCGGGGTGCGAACGGCGCCCGCTCATGCGTTCGACGATGGCCTCGAACGGGACGTCGAATTCCAGCACGTAGTCGAGCTTGACATGGGCCGCCTTGAGCGCGTCGGCCTGGGGGATGGTGCGCGGGAAGCCGTCGAACAGGAAGCCGTTGACACAGTCGGGCTGGGCAATCCGTTCCTGGACCAGGCCGATGATGATGTCGTCGCTGACGAGCGCGCCGGCATCCATGACCTTCTTGGCCGCCAGGCCCATGGGCGAACCGGCCTTGACGGCGGCACGCAACATGTCGCCGGTGGAGATTTGCGGGATGGAAAACTTCTCGCAGATGAAGGTCGCCTGTGTACCTTTGCCCGCCCCTGGCGCGCCAAGCAGTATGAGTCTCATGGATGTCTCGTGTTTATGGGTCAACGGCTGCGGCGCGAGCACCTGGTGCTGGCACGCCGGTCGAAAGTTGGCGCAAGAATAGCATGCGGACCTTACCCGAACTTACGTCATTCGCCGCGGAATATCCGGCGCACGCGTTCGAGGTCCTGCGGGGTGTCGATGCCCGGACCGGGATCGCGGTCGGTCACGTGGACGGCGATGCGGTGGCCGTGCCACAAGGCCCGCAGTTGTTCGAGCGCCTCCGCCCGCTCCAGCGGCGCCGGAGCAAGCCTGGGAAACAGGCGCAGGAAGCCGGCCCGGTACCCGTAGATGCCGATATGGCGCATCGGCGCGGCCTGCAGCAGCAACGTGTCCCTGGCGGCGTCTTGCCACCAGGCTCCGTCGCCTTGGTCACGCGCCATCGGGATCGGGGAGCGGCTGAAATACAGCGCGAAGCCGTTGGCGTCGCAGACCACCTTGACGATGTTGGGGTTGCGGTATTCCTCGGCCGAGGCCAGCACATGGGCGGCCGTGCTCATGCTGGCATGGCCATGACGCTCGAGCAGACCGGCCACCGCACCCACCAGGTCCGGGTCGATCAGCGGCTCGTCGCCCTGGACGTTGACCACGATATGGTTGTCGTTCAAGGCCAGCAGGTCGCAGGCTTCCGCCAGGCGGTCGCTGCCTGACGCGTGGTCGGTACGGGTCAACACGGCCTGCACACCATGCTGGGTGCAGACGTCGATGATCGACGCATCATCGGCCGCGACGACGACTCGCATCGCGGCCCCGGGGCCCGGTTCGGCGCCGGCGACGCGCTGGGCCACACGCACGATCATCGGAACACCGGCGATTTCGGCCAGGGGCTTGTTCGGCAGCCGGGTCGATGCCAGTCGAGCCGGTATCAGGACGGTGAAGGAGGCCGGGCCGCCGGCCCGGGATGGCGGAAGGGCAGAATTCACAGGCCCAGTTCTTCGTCCGTGAGGGTACGCGCCTCGTTTTCCAGCAGCACCGGGATGCCGTCGCGCACCGGATACGCCAGCCGGGCGCTGCGCGAGATCAGTTCCTGGTGCTCGCGGTCATATTCCAGTGGCCCCTTGGTGACCGGGCAGACCAGCAGGGCGAGAAGGCGTGTATCCATGCCCGGATGATAACTTTGCGCGTATGCGCTGCGTGCCGCGGGACGACAGCATCTGTTCCAGGCTGCGCCAGAACGGCGCCTCCAGGGCCAGCACCAGTGGTACCGCCAGGGCGTCGGGCCGGTATTGCCACAACTTGACCGCATCCTTTTCGGTGCACAGCAGCGTGTGGCCCGTGGCGCCGCGCCATTGCGCCGCGTCGAAGTCTGCGTGGTCGGGCAAGGCCACCGTGCGCGACAGCGTCAGTCCGCGCGCACGCAGCATGGCAAAAAACACCGCCGGATCTGCGGTACCGGCCACGGCCAGCAAAGGCTTGGCCGGGCCGTCGGTGTCGCTGGCCAAGGCGCTCAAGGCCTGTCGACTGCCGTCGGCGCGCAGTGCATGGTCGGCCAGGCTGCGCGAGACCGAGAAAGCCGTGGCGCCGGGCGGAGCCGTCGCCGAGCTCACGATCAGGTCGACCGGGCGCGGCCAGGGTTCGCGCAGCGGACCGGCGGGCAGCAAGAAGCCGTTACCGATGCCGCGCTGGTCGAACAGGCAGATCTCGATGTCGCGGTGCAGGGCCCGGTGTTGCAGGCCGTCGTCGCAGATCAGCACATCCAGATCGGGATGGGCCTGCAACAGTGCCCGGGCTGCCTGGATCCGCGATGCGGCAACCGCCACCGGAACACCGGTGCGTCGCTGGATCAGCACGGGTTCATCGCCGACTTCCCGCGCCGACGACGCGGGCGTCACCAGGCGGCAATCGGTGGCATGGCGGCCATATCCCCGCGACACCACGCCGGCGCGCAGACCACGGGCCTGCAGGTGTTCGACCATTGCAATGACGATGGGTGTCTTGCCGGCACCACCCGCCACGACGTTGCCGACGACGATGACCGGCACCTCCACCCGGTGGGTCGGGCGCAGGCCGGTGTCGTACGCCCATTGCCGCATGCGCCAGGCGCCGCGGTACAGCAGCGACAGCGGCCACAACAGCCAGGCCGTCGCGCCACGTCGGGTCCAGGCCTGCTGCAGCGTGTGACGCACCGCGATGCCGGCCACCGGGTTATCGGTTCGCCGCCTTGCCGGTGGGCTGGGTTGCGAAGGTGACCTGCGACAGCCCGGCGCGGCGCGACGCTTCCATCACGGTGATCACGGACTGGTGTTTGGCGCTGGCATCCGCATTGATGACGACGACGGTGTCCTTGCCCGCCTTGGCCGCGCCGGCCAGGGCGCTGGCCAGCAATTCGGCGCTGCGCCCGGCCAGCGGGACGGAATTGACCGCATAGGCGCCGTCACTGCTGACACTGACCAGCAGTTCCTTGGGGTAGTCGCGCAGGTTCTCGGTGTCTGCCACGGGCAGCTTGAGCTGGATCTCGGTGAACTTGCTGTAGGTCGTGGTCAGCATCAGGAAGATCAGCACCACCAGCAGGATGTCGATGAACGGGATCAGATTGATCTCGGGCTCGTCCCGGGACGCGGTGCGGAAGTTCATGCCGCCTTGCGCAGGTTGTTGAGGTGGCGCGCGAGCCGGTCTGCCGATACCTCCAGCGTCAACAGGTAGGCGTCCACGGTTGCACGAAAATAGCGCCAGAAGATCAGGGCGGGAATCGCAATGATCAGTCCGAACGCAGTGTTGTACAGCGCCACCGAAATGCCGTGCGCCAGCTGCGCCGGATTGCCGCCGGGAGCTCCGACCGTCGGGCCCTGCGAGCCGAAGATTTCGATCATGCCGACGACGGTGCCGAACAGCCCCATCAGCGGCGCCGCCGATGCAATGGTGGCCAGCGCGCTGAGATACCGCTCGAGCCGATGCGCCACCAGCCGGCCGGTGCTCTCCATGGTGGCACGCAGGTCTGCGTCACTGCAGCGCGGGTCCGCGTTGAGGGCCCGGAATCCGCTGGCCAGCACTTCGCCCAGGGCCGAATTGCGCTCGAGCTGGGCCACCATGTCGGTCGACGGCAGGCTGGTGCGCGAGACCTGCAGCACTTCGTCCAGCAGGCGCGCCGGCGCGACCTTGGCCGACTTGAGGCTGATGAAGCGTTCGATGATCAACGCCAACGCCAGGATGGAGAAGGCTACCAGGGGCCATATCGGCCAGCCTGCGGCTTGTATGATGGAAAACAAAGGAAAAATCCCCGCGCTGATGGTGAGCCCGGCCATTATGGCGCACCCTGTTGCGGGCACCGAAATCGGTGCTGGGTCGCCGATCGCAGGCCGGCGTTGCTTCACCCACAGATCTTGTGGATAACTTTGTGCAAAACCGGGTTGAAAACCGGCGATGTGACGCATTCATGCGGCCTGGGCTTAAGGTGATGATTAAAAGGGCAGCAAAATATCAAATGAAATCAAAGACTTATTTCATGAAACCATGCTATGCGCCGGTGTGGCGGTCTTGTGACGCCACGGGACCCCTGTTGTGGAGTAGTCACCGCGTGGCGGACGGGCAGCGACGCGGTTATGGGGCATGTCGCCGTGGCTGAAGGCGGCATGCGGATCTGGTCCGTGGGCGAGTTGTGCCATGCGGTGGCCGATGCCCTGAACGCGCGCTTCAATCCGGTGTCGGTGCGCGGCGAGATATCCGGCTTTTCGCGAGCGGCCAGCGGCCATTGCTATTTTTCGCTCAAGGACGCCGCGGGGCAACTGCGGTGCGCGATGTTCAAGCGGGCCGCGGGATTGGTCGATTTCACGCCGCGTGATGGCGCCCTGGTGGAGGTGCGCGGGCGCCTGGGCGTGTACGAGCCGCGGGGTGACCTGCAACTGATTGTGGAGTCGATGCGCCAGGAAGGCGCCGGGGCCTTGTTCGAGGAATTCCTGCGGCGCAAGGCCAGGCTCCAGGACGAAGGCCTTTTCGACGCGCAGCGCAAGCGCGCCTTGCCGACGCTGCCCCGCACGATCGGCGTGGTGACCTCGCTGGGCGCCGCCGCATGGCACGACGTCGTGACCGCTCTGCGGCGCCGGCTGCCACATGTGCGGGTGGTGCTCGCGCCGGCGTCGGTGCAAGGCGCCGGCGCGCCGGCGCAACTGGTGCAAGCCCTCGAGAGCCTGTACCGGCGCGTGGCGGATGCCGGCGCATCGACGCGCGCGGCCGATGGACCCGGCCATGTGTCATTGGCGCCCGACGTGATCCTGTTGGTGCGCGGCGGTGGTTCGATGGAGGACTTGTGGGCCTTCAATGACGAGACGCTGGCGCGAACCCTCGTGCGCAGCCCGGTCCCCGTCGTGTGCGGCGTGGGTCACGAGACGGACTTCACGATCGCCGACTTCGTTGCCGACCTGCGGGCGCCCACACCCACGGCGGCAGCCGAACTGGTGGCGCCGCCGCGCGAAGTCTGGCTGGGGGCGATCGATCAGTTGCAGGAGCGGTTGCAGGATGCCGTGACGCGGCGCGTGGACGCGCAGGCGCAGCGACTCGACAGGGCGGCCGCGCGCATGGGGCGTCCCTCGAACCTGGTGGCGGGTCAGCGTGTCGCCCTGGCGTCGTGCGCCCGGCGCCTGCGGCTGGCGACACGGACCGTATTGCAGCGGCATGAGCGGGAGCGGCTGGAACTGGCCGCGCAATTGCCGACGGCGCGTCAGCGCGCGCTGGATCAGATCCGCCAGAGGCTCGAGCGCAATGCCTTGCGCCTGGGCCTGCTCGATCCGTCGCTGGTCTTGCAGCGAGGATATGCCTGGATCACCGACGCGCGAGGGCGCGCGGTGACCGATCCGGCGCAGACCCGGATCGGCGATCCGGTGCGTGCGACGGTGGCGAAAGGCAGCATGGATTTGCGCGTGCTCGCCCGGGTCGCCGAACAGGAATAGGCAAAGTTCCTACAATCGCCCTTTTCGTACAACCAACTCAAGAGGACACCATGGAACATACCCTTCCGCAACTCCCGTACGCCATCGATGCCCTGGCGCCGCATTATTCGCGTGAAACCCTGGAGTTCCACCATGGCAAGCACCACAATGCCTATGTCGTCAACCTGAACAACCTGCAAAAGGGCACCGAGTTCGAGAGCATGGCGCTCGAGGACATCGTGAAAAAGGCCAGCGGCGGCATCTACAACAATGCCGCACAGATCTGGAACCACACCTTCTTCTGGAACTGCATGAAACCCGCCGGCGGCGGTGAGCCTGGCGGCGCGCTGGCCACGGCCATCAACGCCAAGTGGGGCAGTTACGCCGCCTTCAAGGAGGCCTTCGTCAAGTCGGCGGTCGGCAACTTCGGCTCGGGCTGGACCTGGCTGGTCAAGAAGGCCGATGGCTCCGTCGACATCGTCAACATGGGCGCAGCGGGAACCCCGCTGACCACCGGCGACACGCCGCTTCTGACGGTGGACGTCTGGGAGCACGCCTATTACATCGACTATCGCAACGCGCGTCCCAAGTTTGTCGAGACCTTCCTCGACAAGCTGGTCAACTGGGAGTTTGCGCAGAAGAACTTCGGCTGATCGGCCGTTTTCGCGACGCACACGAGGCCGGCTGCATGCCGGCCCTTTCATGCGCGCCTCCGGCGCCGAACGGCTCGAACCGGCCCCGACGCGCGCGTGCAGACGTCAGCGCGCGGCGGCGAACGGTTGCCCGGTCAGGCGAAAGCCGGGCTTGATCGCGCGTTTGGCAAACCAGCCCTTGTTCATCTCGAGCACGAATCGCACGGGCTTCGCCGAACAATGCGAGTCGGTGGTCTGGGGCTGCATGTCGGCAAGGTTGACGATGGTGCCGTCGTCGGCGACGAACGCGGCGGTCAGGGGCAACAAGGTGTTCTTCATCCAGAAACACTGCTGCGCCGGCTCTTCGAATACGAACAACATGCCTTCGTGCTGAGGCATGTCAGCGCGGAACATCAGGCCGATCTGGCGTTGCTCGGGTGTCAGCGCAAGCTGGGCGTCGATCTGGTGCATGCCGGCGCCCAGCTTGACGCGGGGCAGCTGCATTTGTGGTTGTGCCTGCGCAAGCGCAAGGCTGGTTGCCAGGGTCCATACCGAAAGGCCAAGGAAGGTTCGCAGGAGCATGGCTGGATTGTGCCGAAAAGCACGGGCCGCCGGCGAACCACGAAAAATGCCCGCGCGTGCGGGCATGGTCAGTTCGGCGGGGGCGAAGCGCCCGCGCAGTGGCACCATCAGGCCTTGGGCGCGGCTTCCTTCTTGACGTCCTTCTTGGCCGCTTTCTTCTCGTCCTTGTGTGCCTTGGCTTCGGCCTTTTTCTCTTCCTTCACGGCCTTTGCGTCGGCCTTGGCTTCTTCCTTGACCGGGGCGGCGGCCGGAGCAGCGGCCACGGCGGGCGTTGTGGCGGCAGCGGCGGCAGGAACGACCTTGGCCGGAGCGGCAGCCACGGCGGGAGCGGCCGGAGCAGCAGCCTTGGCGGGAGCGGCGCTCTGGGCGAAAGCGCCAGCAGCGAACAGACCAGCGATCAGGGTGGCGAGAACTTTGTTCATGACGAACTTTCCTAGAAATGAAGTGTTGACAGTCTCTTCCCACGCGGGAAGCTCACCTGTAACGGGCCTCGCCAGCAGGCGGTTGACAGGTTCTTGAAAATATTTGTAGTTAAAATTCCGCGGTTCCCAGGCTGCCCGCCCCCGTGGCGCTGGGTCTGTCACCTGCCGGCGCGCACCGCCGCGATTAACCGAGACCATCATTCATGTACCAGCACATCAAGGTTCCCTCCTCCGGTCAGAAGATCACCGTCAACGCGGACATGTCGCTCAATGTTCCGGAGCAGCCCATCATTCCGTTCATCGAAGGTGATGGCACCGGCATGGACATCACGCCGGTGATGCTCAAGGTGGTCGATGCGGCGGTTGCCAAGGCCTACGGTGGCAAGCGCAAGATCCACTGGATGGAGGTGTATGCCGGCGAGAAGTCGACCCGTCTCTACGGCCCGGATGTCTGGTTGCCCGAGGAAACGCTGCAGGTGGTCAAGGAGTACGTGGTGTCCATCAAGGGCCCGCTGACGACACCGGTCGGCGGCGGCATCCGTTCGCTGAACGTGGCCTTGCGCCAGGAACTCGACCTGTACGTCTGCCTGCGGCCCATCCAGTATTTCAAGGGCGTTCCGTCGCCGGTGAAGGAGCCCGAGAAGACCAACATGGTGATCTTCCGCGAGAACTCGGAAGACATCTATGCCGGCATCGAGTTCGAGGCCGAGTCGGACAAGGCCAAGAAGCTGATCAAGTTCCTGCAGGACGAGATGGGCGTCAAGAAGATCCGTTTCCCGAATACATCTGGCATCGGCGTCAAGCCGGTGTCGCGCGAGGGTACCGAGCGCCTGGTGCGCAAGGCCATCCAGTACGCGATCGACAACAACAAGCCCAGTGTGACCATCGTGCACAAGGGCAACATCATGAAGTTCACCGAAGGCGGCTTCCGTGACTGGGCCTACGGCCTGGCGCAGAAGGAGTTTGGCGCCGAACTGATCGACGGCGGGCCGTGGTGCAAGATCAAGAACCCGAAGACGGGCAAGGACATCATCGTCAAGGACAGTATTGCCGACGCGTTTCTGCAGCAGATCCTGCTGCGCCCGGCCGAATACAGCGTCATCGCCACGCTGAACCTGAACGGCGACTATGTGTCCGACGCGCTGGCAGCCCAGGTCGGCGGCATCGGTATTGCCCCGGGTGCCAACCTGAGCGACACCATCGCGATGTTCGAGGCCACGCACGGCACGGCGCCTAAATATGCCGGCAAGGACTACGTGAATCCGGGTTCGGAGATCCTGTCGGCCGAGATGATGCTGCGCCACATGGGATGGGTCGAGGCCGCGGACCTGATCATCTCGTCGATGGAGAAATCCATCGAAAGCAAGAAGGTCACCTACGACTTCGCCCGCCTGATGGACGGCGCCACGCAGGTCAGCTGCTCCGGCTTCGGACAGGTGATGATCGACAACATGTGATCGGGCGGCGGTCGGCACGCCGTGCCGGCCCGACGCGACCGCCCAGTGGCTGCAAGGCCTTCGGGCGGTTTTTTTTCGTCTGCCCTTGATTCCCGCCGTGGCGTCTCCAATTCCTTGTTGTCCGGCGTTTCTATCGCACGGTCGATAGAATCATCCGATGGCAACCAAGGTCCCCGCTAAACCCCCGACCCAACCGGTCCAACTGCCCAAGACGGACGACGGCGATGCCGTCGTGGTGGAGCGCAAGACCGAGAAGGTCAAGCCACCGCAAATGTACCAGGTGGTGATGCTCAACGACGACTACACCCCGATGGAATTCGTGGTGGTCGTGATACAGGAGTTTTTCAGCAAGGATCTGGAGGCAGCAACCCAGATCATGCTCAAGATCCATCTCGAAGGGCGCGGCGTGTGTGGCGTGTATACGAAGGACGTTGCGGCCACCAAGGTCGACCAGGTCCTCGATGCGGCACACAAGGCCGGCCATCCGCTCCAGTGCGTCAGTGAACCGGTCGAGTTGTAAGTTTTTTGCGTCGGCCGGGTCGGGCATTCAATTGGGATTAAAGTAAAGCATCAACGCAAGGCAAAAGGAAAGCACATGATTGCCCAGGAACTGGAAGTTAGCCTGCATATGGCGTTTGTCGAGGCGCGCCAGCAGCGCCACGAGTTCATCACGGTGGAGCATCTGCTGTTGGCCTTGCTCGACAACCCGAGTGCGGCCGAAGTGTTGCGGGCCTGTTCCGCCAACATCGACGACCTGCGCAAGTCGCTGTCGACCTTCATCAAGGACAACACGCCGCAGGTGGCGGGTTCCGATGACGTGGACACCCAGCCCACGCTCGGATTCCAGCGCGTGATCCAGCGCGCCATCATGCACGTGCAGTCGACCGGCAGCGGCAAGAAGGAGGTCACCGGCGCCAACGTGCTGGTTGCCATCTTCGGCGAGAAGGATTCGCACGCGGTCTATTACCTGCACCAGCAAGGCGTGACGCGACTGGACGTCGTCAACTTCATTGCGCACGGCATCAAGAAGTCCGATCCGCCGGAGCCGACCAAGTCGGGCGAGAACCAGGCGGAAGCGGAAGAGGGTGCGGAAAAGTCCGAAAAGCAGTCGCCGCTGGAGCAATACACGCAGAACCTGAACCAGCTCGCCAAGGACGGCAAGATCGATCCGCTGATTGGCCGCGAGTACGAGGTCGAGCGCGTGATCCAGATCCTGTGCCGCAGGCGCAAGAACAACCCGCTGCTGGTCGGCGAGGCCGGTGTCGGCAAGACGGCCATCGCCGAAGGCCTGGCCTGGCGCATCACGCAGAAGGACGTGCCCGAGATCCTGGCCGAGTCGGTGGTGTATTCGCTCGACATGGGCGCCTTGCTCGCGGGTACCAAGTACCGCGGCGACTTCGAGCAGCGCCTCAAGGGCGTGCTCAAGTCGCTCAAGGACAAGCCCAACGGCATCCTGTTCATCGACGAGATCCACACGCTGATCGGCGCCGGCGCTGCCTCGGGCGGTACGCTGGATGCGTCCAACCTGCTCAAGCCCGGCCTGAGCTCGGGTGCGCTCAAGTGCATCGGCGCGACGACGTTCACCGAATACCGCGGCATCTTCGAGAAAGACGCGGCCTTGTCGCGGCGGTTCCAGAAGGTCGACGTGGTCGAGCCGACGGTCGAGCAGACGGTGGAGATCCTCAAGGGCCTGAAGTCGCGCTTCGAGGAGCACCACAACGTCAAGTTTGCGGTGGCTGCCCTGCAGGCGGCAGCCGAGCTCAGCGCGAAATACATCAACGACCGGCATCTGCCGGACAAGGCGATCGACGTCATCGACGAGGCTGGCGCTGCACAGCGTATCCTGCCTGCGTCCAAGCGCAAGAAGATGATCTCCAAGGGCGAGGTCGAGGACATCGTTGCCAAGATCGCGCGGATTCCGCCGGCCAACGTTTCCAACGACGATCGCGGCAAGCTCAAGACGCTGGAGCGCGACCTCAAGAGTGTCGTGTTCGGCCAGGACAAGGCGCTCGACGTGCTGGCGTCCGCGGTCAAGATGGCGCGTTCCGGCCTGGGGCGCGGCGACAAGCCGATCGGCTCGTTCCTGTTCAGCGGTCCGACCGGGGTTGGCAAGACCGAGGCGGCCAAGCAGCTGGCCTACATCATGGGCATCGACCTGATCCGCTTCGACATGAGCGAATACATGGAGCGCCATGCGGTGAGCCGCCTGATTGGCGCGCCTCCGGGTTACGTCGGCTTCGACCAGGGGGGCCTGCTGACCGAGGCGGTCACGAAAAAGCCGCATTGCGTGCTGCTGCTCGACGAGATCGAGAAGGCGCATCCCGACATTTTCAACGTGTTGCTGCAGGTCATGGACCACGGCACCTTGACCGACAACAACGGGCGCAAGGCCGACTTCCGCAACGTCATCATCATCATGACGACGAATGCGGGGGCGGAGGCCTTGAACAAGACGGTGATGGGTTTCACCAACAAGCACGATACCGGCGACGAGATGGCCGACATCAAGCGCCTGTTCACGCCCGAGTTCCGCAACCGCCTGGACGCGACCGTCAGTTTCAAGTCGCTGGACGAAAACGTCATCTTGCGGGTGGTCGACAAGTTCCTGCTGCAGCTCGAGACGCAGCTGGCCGAGAAGAAGGTCGAGGTCACGTTCTCCGACAAGCTGCGCAAGCACCTGGCCAAGAAGGGCTTCGATCCGCTCATGGGTGCCCGTCCGATGCAACGTCTGATCCAGGACACGATCCGGCGCGCGTTGGCCGACGAACTGCTGTTCGGTCGGTTGACCGATGGCGGTCGCTTGACGGTGGACCTGGACGACAAGGATGAGGTCACGCTCGACATCGTTCCGCTGCCCAAGAAAGAGGGCAAGGCCAAGCCGGAGGAAGCGGCGGTCGGCTAGACGGCGCGACAGCCTTGGCGGGCCCTGGGTTGCGTCAAGGTGTCGTGAATCGGGTGCGAATCCGCTCGATGCGTTGCCGGTTCGTGCCCAGGTCGCTTCTGCCGATGCGACTGGCCGAGCGCAGCTGGATCACGCCGGCCGATGGGTCGAGCCAGAATTCCGCATCGTCGGTGTACCGCAGGATCGGGGTCTGGAACTCGACACGGATGTAGTCGGTTCGCTCCTCGACGATGCGGGTGCGCGCCATCTGGCGCAGCAATCCGGCCAGTCGTGCGATCGCCGCCGCGCCGTCGCCGGTGTAGCGCAAGGGGTCGATGCGTGCATCAGCCGCCCGCGGATGGCCCGGGTATCGATCCGCCTGGCTGGAAACACTGTTCGGGGTCTGTGACGGGGCGGCCAGCAAGCCGTCGTGCACGCCCAATCCTTTGGGCGGCTTGCCGGCCAGCAGGCCGATCTGGCCGGCGCCGATGACCAGCACGACGACAGACACCAGCAGGACGGCAAGACGGCGCAACCACTTCATCATGTGGACAGTGTATCGACCGACAGCGGTGGTGCGCCACGCACGCCGCCGTCAACGACCATGGTGGGGGCGGCCGATGCCGGCCGCCCCTCGCACAGGCTTACTTGAAGCCGACGCGGTCGAGCATCTGCTGGACCTTGACCTGGTTGCCGCCGATCTGGCTGACCGGCACGGTTTCGCTCTTGAATCCGTCACCGGTCATGGCCTTGAGAGCCGGGTTGTTGATTTCCACGCCCTTGGCGGTGGGCCATTCGTTGTTGCCGTTGGCAAAATGGTTTTGCGCCGAGGGGCTGGCCAGGTATTCCAGGAACTTCACCGCGTTGGCCGGGTTCTTCGCGTTGCGGGCGACCGCGCCGCCGGCGATGTTGACATGGGTGCCCCAGCTCGACTGATTGGGAAACACGACGCCGACGCGGTCGACGACGGCTTGGTCCGCCGGTTTGTCCGAACGCATCAGCCGGGCCAGGTAGTAGGAGTTGGTCACCGCGATGGCGCATTCGCCGGATGCGACGCCACGGATCTGGTCGGTGTCGCCACCCTTGGGCGAGCGCGCCAGGTTGGCGACGATGCCGCGCAACCACTGTTCGGCCTTGGCCTCGCCCAGGTGCTCGGTGACGGCGCCGAACAACGACAGGTTGTAGGGGTGCGAGCCCGAGCGGATGCAGATCTTTCCCTTGTGCTTCGGATCGGCCAGTTCCTCGTAGGTGTCGACGTCTTCCTTGCGGATTTTGGCCTTGTCGTACACGATGACCCGGGCGCGGGTGGAAAATCCGAACCAGGCCGTGTTGCCGGCGGCATCTGGCTTGCTGCGCAGATTCGCGGGGATGGCTTGCTCCAGGGCCGTCGAACGGATGCCCTGGAACAGGCCGTCGGCCTCGCCGCGCCACAGGCGCGTCGCGTCCACGAGCAGGATCACGTCGGCGGCGGACGCCGTTCCCTCGGCCTTGAGCCGCGCAAGAATGCCGGCGTCGTCGGAGTCGACGCGGTTGATCTTGATACCGGTTGCCTTGGTGAAGTCCGAATACAGCGCCTCGTCGGTCGGATAGTGGCGCGCGGAGTAGATGTTCAG
This sequence comes from Comamonadaceae bacterium G21597-S1, assembly GCA_027214345.1. GTDB lineage: Bacteria > Pseudomonadota > Gammaproteobacteria > Burkholderiales > Burkholderiaceae_C > CAISIP01. The sequence continues at coordinate 85,957 of JAPWHR010000011.1, read as the reverse complement.
CTCGTTGCTCTGGGAATGCGCCAGGGTGGCGGCGGCGAGAAGGCTCACAGCGACGGCGATGGACTTGATTGGCATGGGGCGAGAGTTCATGTTCGTAGGGTTGTCGGTAACAAAGGTGGGGTGATGATAAAACAAACGCGAATCATTCGCAATAAATATGTGATGAAGGCATCGTGGTCATGATGGACAAACGAGAAATATCCGTCGCAGGCGTGGGCGCAGGCGTAGGCGTAGGCGCAGGCGCAGGCGCAGGCGGGGGCGTGGGCGGGGTCGGCGTGGAGGTCGGGGTTGAGGGCGAGGTCGCGCGCGGGGTCCCTCGGAACGGAGCCGGTCGATGGGGCCGCTGGTTGCCGGTGCTGGTCGCGCTGGTCGTGGCGGCCTGCGCCAGCAAGCCGGCGCCGGTCGTGATCGAGCCGCCGCCGGTGCCGCCTGCGCCGATCATCAAGCCCGCGCCGCGCATCGGCCTGGCCCTGGGCGGCGGCGCGGCGCGGGGTTTCGCCCACGTGGGCGTGATCCAGGTGCTGGAGGAGGCCGGCATCCGCCCGTCGCTGGTGGTCGGCACCTCGGCCGGCAGCGTCGTGGCGGCGATCTACGCCAGTGGACGCAGCGGCGCGCAATTGCAGCAGATTGCCGAATCCATGGAGGAGGCCAGCCTGACGGACTGGACGCTGCCGCTGTTCGGCCGCGGCCTGTTGCGCGGGGATGCGATTGCGCGATACATCAACGCCCAGGTCGGTGGGCGTCCGATCGAGGCCATGGACATCGCGCTGGGCATCGTGGCCACCGACCTGCATACGGGCGACGGCATCCTGTTCCGGCGGGGTGACACCGGTACCGCCGTGCGGGCATCGAGCGCGGTGCCCTCGGTGTTCCAGCCGGTGCGGATCGCGGGCAAGGAATATGTGGACGGTGGCCTGGTCGCGCCGGTGCCGGTGCGGTATGCGCGCCAGATGGGCGCCGACCTGGTGATTGCCGTCGACATATCGAATACACCGCAGAACAATGCGCCCGACGGCGTGTTGCAGGTCATGCTGCAGTCGTTCGCCATCATGGGCAAGAGCATCAATGCGCTGGAACTGCGACACGCCGACGTCGTCGTGCAGCCGATGTTGCCCGGCGTGGGCAGCGCCGACTTCTCCGCGCGCAAGCGCTCGATCGAAGCCGGGCGCGCCGCCATGCTGGCAGCCTTGCCCGCCTATCGGGCGCGCCTGACCAGCCTGATGCAGTGACCGATGCCGCGGCACCGGTGCAGGGCGGCGTCAGGCGCTGATCGCCGGCGGCGCCAGCTGCCGCACCTCGGGCACGATGACGATGTCGATCGACTCCGCACGGTTGCGCACCGTGATCTGTTCATGCCGCAATCCGGACACGTCTACTCCCGCCTGACGCGCGACCCGTGCGGACATCACCAGTTCGCACGCGTAGTCCTTGCTCTGGTCCTGCAGCCGGCTGGCCGTGTTGACGGTGTCGCCAACCGCCGTGAGGTAGGTCGCGACGCCGCGGCCCATGTGCCCGACCACGGTCGGACCGCTATGGATGCCGATCCCCAGCCGTAGCGGAGTGGCCAACTCCTCGTGCAGATCGGCGCTCAGGCGTTGCATCGCCGCCTGCATGGCCTGTGCGGCAGACAAGGCCTGGCGTGCGCCTTGCTCGATACCGACCTCCAGGCCGAACAAGGCCATCACGCCATCGCCGGTGAACTGGTTGGTCACGCCGCCGGCCCCGTCGATGGCGTCGCCGACGGCCTCGAAATAGCGGTTGAGCAGGAACACCACGTCGTACGGCAGGCGTTGCTCGGACAGGCGGGTGAATCCGCGCAGATCCGCGAACAGCACGCACAACTCGCGTTCCTCGCCGGCCATCAGATGCCCCTGGCTCCACGACATGGCCGGCGGCACACTGGGGGGAATCAACGGGGTCACGCGCAGGTCGTGGGTCGGCCGCAACTGGCAGGCCAGCCGCACGTGGGGGCCGGCTCCCACCCGGGCCAGAACCCGCGTCTCGGCCTCGCTCGCTGCCGGCAGGCTGCCGTCCGGCGCGTGGACCCGCACCCGGCAGGTCGAGCAGCGGCCGCGCCCGCCACAGACCGAGGCGTGGGCGATGCCGGCATGGTGGCTCGCCTCGAGCACGGTGAAGCCCCGCGGCACCGTCACCACCTGCGCATTCGGGTAATGGATGCGCACGGAACGTGCCGATTCCCGCCATTGGCGCAAGGCCCGCGCGAGCAGGGTCAGCAGCAACAGAGCCGCCAGAGCCATCCAGATGCCGTCACGCCACGCGGTCAGGATGGCCAGGCCGGCGGCGTCCGGTGCCTGCGCATCGGCAAGCAGGCCGCGCAGCCACTCCGGGTCCTGCGCCAGTACCGAGACATAACGCCCCGCCTGTGCGAATCCCAGCAAGGCCATCACCGGCAACATGATGGCGATGGTGTAGAGCTCCATCGCGACAAGCCGGTACCACGGGCGCAGGCGCAGCCAGTAGTGGATGCCGATGCATCCATGGGCCCATGCCACCAGTACCAGAGCGCTTTGCCACAGGCCCAGGTCGGGGCGCAACTGCCAGAACAGCAGCACCAGCATGGTGTAGCTGTCCTGGTAGCCATAGACGGACCAGGCGGCCCGGGTGAATACGGCGTGGTGCACCAGCACGGTCGGAATCAGCAGGCCCAGTGCCAGCTGCATGGCCTGCCAGATTGGCATGCGCAGGTGGCGCCGCAGGTAGATCGACCACAGCGCGAGCAACAGGTGCAGCAACAAGGCGCCGAACAGCAGCGTGGAGCCGACGGGATTGCGCCAGACCGCGATGAACAACCAGCGGCCCGCTTCCATGGCCTGCAGCGAGATCAGGCCCAGCGCATGGTTGAGCAGGTGGGTCGCGACAAAGACGAACAAGACCAGGCCGCTGTACAGCCTGGCCCGGCGCACCCGAGCCGGCCCCGGCCAGGAGGCGGATGGCTTATCCGCGGCCGGCATGGACACGGCGGCAATGGCGTGCGGCGCCCGGCTCGGCCGGGCCCGGCGGCTGGCGCGGGCCATTGGATGTTGTCTGGCGCATGGCGCGATGCTAGCTTGGTTTGGGTGTGTCCGGCGCCGGTGCGCCCTGCTGGCGCCCGAGCCGCATGCGTTGCATCGCACGCCGGGCGGGGGGCCCCCATCGGCAGAACTATAATTTCCGCTCGCTTCAGGCGCGGGAACCACGGTACACAACACTCAGGAAGCGACACGACTCGAACGGAGCGCACGATGAAGCGAGATCGCAAAGACACCCGCATCCTGATCTACAGCCACGACACCTTCGGGCTGGGCCACCTGCGCCGCTGCCGGACCATCGCGCATGCGCTGGTCGACCGCTTCAAGCACCTGTCGGTGCTGATACTTTCCGGCTCGCCGATCATCGGCAGCTTCGATTTCCGCTCGCGCGTCGATTTCGTCCGTGTGCCGGGCGTGGTGAAGCTGCGCAACGGCGAATACACGCCGCTGAACCTGCATATCGACGTCGAGCAGATGCTCAGCATGCGGGGCTCCATCATCCGGCACACCGCCGAGGCCTTCGATCCGGACATCTTCATCGTCGACAAGGAGCCGCTGGGCCTGCGCGGCGAGGTGCTGGAGACGCTGCAGATGCTCAAGCAGCGCGATACCCGGCTCATCCTGGGCTTGCGTGACGTGATGGACGAACCCAAGCTGCTGGCCCCCGAATGGCAGCGCAAGAAGGTATTGCCCGCGCTGCGCGACCTTTACGACGAGATCTGGATCTATGGCCTGCCGCAGATCTGCGAGCCGCTCGACGGCATCACGCTGCCGGCCAGCGTGCGCAAGAAGATCACCTACACGGGGTACCTGGCGCGCGAGGTGTCCACCGGCGGCGCGCCGCCGCGCCTGCCCGAGATCACCAAGAAGCCCTATATCCTGGTCACCACGGGCGGCGGTGGCGATGGCGAGGAACTGATCGACTGGGTGTTGCGCGCCTACGAGCACGACCCCTTGCTGCCGTATCCGGCCCTGCTGGTGCTCGGGCCGTTCATGCAGCCCGAGAAGCAGACCGAATTCATGAACCGCGCCGCGCGGCTCAAGCGCGTGGACGCGATCACCTTCCACAACAACCTCGAGGCGCTGGTGGCGGGCGCCAGCGGCGTGGTCGCCATGGGCGGCTACAACACCTTCTGCGAGGTGTTGTCGCTGGACAAGCGCGCGCTGATCATTCCGCGCACCAAGCCGCGGCTGGAGCAGTTCATCCGGGCGTCGAGCGCCGCCAACCTGGGCCTGGTCAGCATGCTGCTGGAAGACGGCGCACGCGACCCGGCCGTGATGGCTGACGCCTTGCGCGCCTTGCCGCGCCAGCCCCTGCCTTCCAAGGCGGTCGTGCCGGGATTGCTCGAAGGCCTGCCCAACGTCGCCAAGCTGGTCGAGCCCTGGGTGCACAAGGTCGACGACGAGGCCGACGAACCACGGGTGGCGCGTATTGGCTGATGCGTCACACCGGGGGCGGCCGGGTCAGGTCGCCTTCGTCCTCAAGGGGTATCCGCGCCTGTCGGAAACCTTCATTGCCCAGGAGATCGCCGCGCTGGAGCAGCGCGGGCTGCCGATCCTGATCGCGTCCCTGCGCCATCCGACGGATTCCCAGGTCCATCCGATCCACGCCAGCATCCGCGCGCCGGTGTTGTACCTGCCGGAATACCTGCGCGACGACCCGAAGCGGGTGTTGCGTGCGTGGTGGCAGGTGCGCCGCAGGCGCGGGTATGCGAAGGCCTGGCGCGATTGGCTGCGCGACCTGTGGCGCGACCGCACGGCCAACCGCATCCGGCGCTTCGGCCAGGCGCTGGTGCTGGCGGCCGAATTGCCGGACGACGTGGTCCGGGTGCACGCCCATTTCCTGCACACGCCGGCGTCGGTCGTGCGGTATTGCGCCACCATCCGCGGCCTGCCCTGGTCCGGGTCGGCCCATGCCAAGGACATCTGGACCTCGCCGCAATGGGAGTTGCGCGAAAAGCTGGCGTCCTGCGACTGGCTGGTCACCTGCACCGCGACCAATCGCGACTACCTGGCCGGCCTGGCGCCGCCCGGGCGCGTCGAGCTCGTCTACCACGGGCTGGACCTGGATCGCTTCGCCACACCGTCCGGAACGCGCAAGCCGCGCGACGGCAGCGCCGCCGACGATCCGGTGACGGTGTTGTCGGTCGGTCGCCTGGTCGAGAAAAAGGGCACCGACATCTTGCTCGACGCACTGGCCTTGTTGCCCGACGACCTGCATTGGCGGCTGGTGCATGTCGGCGGCGGGCCGCTGCGCCAGACCCTGGAGCAACAAGCCGCCGACCTGGGACTGAGCGAGCGCATCACCTGGCGCGGCGCGATGGCGCAGGGCGAGTTGCTCACGCTGTACCAGCGCGCAGACCTGTTCGCGCTGGCCAGCCGGATCGCCCAGGACGGCGACCGCGACGGCCTGCCCAATGTGCTGATGGAGGCTCAGAGCCAAGCCGTTCCGGTGGTCGCTACCGATGTGTCCGCCATTCATGAGCTCATCATCGACGGCGAAACCGGCCTGATGGTGCCGCCGCAGGATCCGCAGGCGCTGGCCCGGGCCTTGCAACTGCTGATACGCGAGCCGGCGCGTCGGCGCGTGCTGGCCGAGGCCGGCCGGGCGCGGGTACGCAAGGAATTCGGGTTGCAGGGCAACCTGGACCGGTTGGCCGCCAAGTTCGGCCTGCCGGTGCGCGCCGGGGACTGAGCCCGTACTCAGGGCGCCGCGGCGATGCCGCCGATGGCGCCGGTCTGCTCCAGCCCTGCGATACACAACATCCGGTGCAGCAGACTGCTGCCCAGGTAGGCCGGATCCAAGCGCGCCGCATCGAGCAGCCGCGCCGTGTCCACGCGTTGCGGCAACACCCTGGAGGCTGCGATCAGCTCCAGGACCTGGTCGCGATGGTTGCGCAGGAATCGGTGGTAGACCCAGCGGAATCCCTGCTTGTCGCGTCGCCACTGGGTCGGCAGCGGCACGGGAAACGCGCCGCGCAGCAGCGGCTTGTTCCACGGACCGCAAAAACCGTTGCGGTAGCCGCTGGCAATGTACGGCGCCAGCCGCCAGTCCAGCAGCGGGCTGCGGTTCTCGATTCCCGACATCATTGCGTTGCGGTCGTTCTGCCACAACCATTCGTGCAGCCGGCCCTTGCCGGCGTCGAGCACCAGGGCCTCGGCCAGCTTGCCACGGAACGACGCCAGCACGTCACGCTCCCGCGCGTCGCGCACGTCCGCATGCACGAATGCATCCAGGTCCGCGGGATCCTCCGCATTGCGGCTCAGTCCGCTCGCGCGTGCGAGCGGCACGTGGCCGGGCGCCATCGCGTGCAGTGCGCGCGCGATGATGTCCCGCAGGCGCGGATCGTCGGCGTTGTCGGCCTGCACCCGGGCAATCCAGTCTGCGTCACCGGCGCGCAACGCCTCGTACGCGGCGAAGCGGAAATATCGGTCCCAATACCCGGCGAACACCTCGTCGCCGCCGGTGCCGTCCAGCACCACGGGCACGTCGTGGCTGGCGATGTGGGCGTAGAGCTGCGGCATCGCCAGTGCATTGCCGATGAATGGGAACGGTTTTTCCTGATGCCGGCAGACCGCCAGGAAGCTGTCCATGCCCGCCTGCCCGTAATCCAGCGGCAATCGGACCGCGTGCAGCCCGAGTTGTTCGATGCAGGCGCTGGCGAAACGCGCATCGTCGCTCTTGCCGGCGTCGCCGGTGAAGCAGGTCACCTGTTCGGTCAGTCCCTGGTTGGCCAGCACCGAGAGGATCAGCGAACTGTCGACGCCGCCCGACAGCAGCAGGCCGACCTTGCGATCGGCGACCAGGCGGGCACAGACCGCGTCGCGCAGCAATTCCGGCAGGAGTCCGGGATCGCGGTCCCCGTGGGCGACATGGTGCGCCAGGTCGAAGTAGGGCTGTTCGCTGCAGTTCCAGCTGCGCAGATCCAGTTCCATCGCGCAGCCGGCGCGGACCTGCTGTATGCCTTGCAGGTGGGTCGTGCCGTCGGCATGCGGGAACGCCCAGCCATCGCGCAGGAAGTTGTCCAGGTCGGCCGCGATCATGCCGGGGCGTCGGCCCAGGTAATGCAGCAGCGGGCCGATCTCGGATGCCATGCACAGGGTCTGTGCGTCCCGGTAATAGAACAGCGGCTTCTTGCCGTACCGGTCGCGCGCGGCGGTCAGCCGGTGACGCTCGGCGTCGAGCAGGCACAGGGCCCACATGCCATTGGCCTGGTTCAGGCCCGGCACGCCTTCCTGCGCGAGCAGGCGCAGCAGCACTTCGGTGTCGCCTTCGGTGTCGAACGTGGCACCGCGGCGGGCCAGTGCCATGCGCAAGGCGCGGAAGTTGTAGATCTCGCCGTTGTAGGCCAGCGTGTGCCGGCCGCGCCGGAACGGCTGGTCCGACCGCGCCATCGGATCCAGGATGGACAAGCGGGTGTGGCCCAGGAATCCCGATACCGGCACCGGGCCGTCGACCGTCGGCACCTGCCAGTCGAAGCGGTCGTGCCCCCGTCCGTCGGGTCCACGATGGTGCAGGCGCGCGGTTGCGGCTTCGGCGCGAACCGGGTCGACGGTACGACCGCGCTCGAGAACAAGAAAGATGCCGCACATGGGAGGGGCGCCGGTGATGGGGGCAGAAGGGGGTGTGTCGCGCCAGCGAGAGTCGCCGACGGCCGGTGAGGCCCGCGGGTGCTTCCGGCGGCGCCATTGTACGGGCCACCGGCGGGTGGGCCGGCTCCTACAATGCCGCATGCGCATCGCCTTCTACGCGCCGCTGAAGGCGCCGACACACCCCACGGCATCCGGCGACCGCCGGGTGGCGAGGCTGTTGATGGACGCGTTGCGGCTGGCGGGGCACAGCGTCGAACTGGTGTCCGAGCTGCGCAGCTTCGACGGTGGTGGTGACCTTGCGCGACAGCAGGCCCTGCGCCAGGCCGGCCACGATGCCGCCCGTGCCTTGATCGACCGCTGGTGCGATGGTGGCGAGCGCGAAACACGTCCCGACGTCTGGTTCACCTATCACCTGTATTACAAGGCGCCGGACTGGCTGGGGCCGGCGGTGTGCGCCGCCCTGGATCTGCCGTACGTCGTTGCCGAAGCATCCCACGCCTCCAAGCGTCTGACCGGGCCGTGGGCCATGGGCGAGGCAGCCGTGCTCGACGCCTTGCAGCAGGCCGACCTGTTGTTGTGTCCGACCGCCCACGACGTCGACGGTCTGCGTCGGGCTGCACCCGCATCGGCCCGGATCGAACGCCTGCCACCTTTCCTCGATCCGGCTCCGTACCGGCGCGCGGCCCGCAAGCGCGGCCTGGCGCGGTCACACCTGCGCGCCGCCCGGGCCCTACCGGACGACCAGCCGTGGATGGTCGTGGCGGCGATGATGCGCCCCGGCGACAAGCTCGCCTCCTACGGCGTATTGGCACAGACCCTGACCTTGTTGCGCGATCTGCGCTGGCAACTGTTGGTGGCCGGTGACGGCACGGCGCGCGCCCAGGTCGAGGCGCTGCTGTCCGATGCGGCGCCCGGCCGGGTCCATTTTCTCGGCGCCTGCGACGCGCGTGGGATGGCGGCCGTGTACGCCGCCGCCGACCTGTGCATCTGGCCCGCGGTCAACGAGGCCTACGGCATGGCGATGCTCGAGGCCCAGGCGGCCGGAACGGCGGTCGTGTCGTGTGCCACGCGGGGAGTGCCGGACGTGGTGTTGCATGGCGTCACCGGGCTGCTGGCCGAGACCACGGCCGCGCCACCCCTGGCCGCGTGTGCGCGCAAGCTGCTGACGGATGCGGACCTGTGCGCCGCGATGGGGCGTGCAGCGGCCCGGTTCGTCGACGAACAACGCAGCCTGGCGCAGGCGGGGGCGCGTCTGCGGCTGCTGCTCGGACCCTGGGACCGTGCCGACGCCGGATCCGTCCTCGACGGCGCCAGCAACTGCGCCGATGCCGGTGGGCGGGAGACACATCCATGACCGTCACGCTGGCGCTGTTGCGCCATGCCGAGACGCCGTGGAGCCGCGACAAGCAGGTGCAGGGCCGTACCGACATCGGGTTGACCGAGCAGGCGCGCGCCGCACTGACCCGGCTGGCCGTGCCCGACCCCTGTGCCGCCATGGCAGTGTTCAGCAGCCCGCTGGTGCGTTGCACCCAGACCGCGGCGCAGCTGCGCTTGGTGCCCACCGTCGAGCCACGCCTGATCGAGATGGCATGGGGCCGATGGGAAGGCCGGCGGCTGGTCGACCTGCGTGCCGAACTGGGGCAGGCCATGGCCGAGAACGAGGCGCGTGGCTGGGACTTCATGGCCGCCGACGGCGAGAGTCCGCGCCAGGTCTGGCAGCGCGTGCACCCGTGGCTGCGAGAACGCGCAGCGGCCGGCGCGTCGACGCTGGCGATCACGCACCGCGGCGTGATGCGCGTCGTGTTCGCGCAGGCCACTGGTTGGGACATGCTGGGCAAGCCGCCGGCCCGGCTCGACTGGAGCGCGCTGCAGCTGTTCACGCTGGACGCACACGGCATGCCACGGGTGCAGCGTCTGAATCTGCCTCTGGACGCACAGGCCGATCCGGCCCCGCGCCAATGACGCGGTCGCCGGTCCTGGTCTACGTCCAGCATCTGCTGGGCACCGGCCATCTCAAGCGCGCCATCCTGGTGTCCGATGCGATGAGCCGCGCCGGGCTGGACGTGACGCTGGTCAGTGGCGGCCTGCCGGTACCCGGCCTGGTACCGTCGCTGTCGCGCTGGGTGCAGTTGCCGCCCGTGGCGGCGGCCGACCTGGGTTTCAAGAACCTGGTCGACGAGTCCGGACGCCCGGTCGACGAACACCTCCGCCAGCGGCGGCGTGATGCCTTGCTGGCCTTGTTGCGGGAGACCGAGCCGCAGCTGCTGCTGGTCGAGCTGTTTCCGTTCGGCCGCCGCCAGATGCGCTTCGAACTGCTGCCCTTGCTGGATGCCGCCCGGCAGGCGGCAGATCCCCCGTTGATCGTGTCCTCGGTACGGGACGTGCTCGGCGGCGGGCAGAAGGATCCGCAGCGCCAGCAGCGCATGCTGGCGCTGTTCGATCGTTATTTCGACCATGTGCTGGTGCATGCGGACCCATCTCTGGTGCCATTCGGGCGCACGTTCACCCATGTGCCGGAACTGGGCGCGCGCCTGCACTACACCGGCTACGTGGTCGACCCCTTGCCCGACGGCGGCGCGCTCGGGGACGCGCAGCCGGGCCGTGGCGAGGTACTGGTGTCCGCGGGTGGCGGGGCGGTCGGACGGCTATTGCTGGAGACGGCTGTTCGCGCACGGGGTTTGAGCCGGTTGTCTGCGGAGCGCTGGCGGGTGCTGGCAGGTGCGGGTATCGGCGCCCCCGTGTTCGACCAGCTTGGTGCGTTGGCACGCGCACTGCATGGCGACGGTGTCGTGGTCGAGCGCAATCGGGCCGACTTCACGCAGTTGCTGCGCCGCTGCCGCGTCTCGGTCAGCCAGGCGGGCTACAACACCGTGATGGAGACCCTGCAGGCGGGGGCGCGGGCGGTGATGGTGCCGTTCGCCGGCGGTTCCGAGAGCGAGCAGACCCTGCGCGCCAGCGTGCTGGCCGAACGCGGCTGGATCGACATGGTGCCGGAGAACGCGCTGACGCCGGCCTCGCTGGCGCAGGCGATCGACCGCGCGGCCGCCCGGGCAGCGACGGTGCCGGGGTCGTTGCGTTTTGATGGCGCCGACGTGAGCGCCGCGCTGGTGCGGGGATGGTTGTCGCAACGCAAGGCATGAGGGAGATGCAATGACATCGGTGTGGACGGAGTTGTTGGACGAGATCGGACGCTGGCACGATGCCGGGCGGACGGTGGATTTCTGGTGGCGCGACGATGATGCCTGCCATGCAGACCCGGCGCTGGACCGGTTGGTCGATCTGTCGGCCGGCGCGCAGGTGCCGTTGGCCCTGGCCGTGGTTGCGCACGAGGTCGAAGCGTCGGTGCTGGCGCAGGATGCCCGTTGGGTCCGTATCCTGCAGCACGGAACCGACCATGTGCGGCGCAACGGCGCCGACGAGAAAAAGACGGAGTTTCCCGCGTCCGAGCCGGTGGCCGATGCATTGCAGCGCCTGCGCCTGGCCCGTGCGCGGATTGCGGGGCCGGTCACGTTGCCGGTGCTGGTGCCACCGTGGAATCGCATCGGTTCGGTCGCGCTGCTGGAGCAGCTGGCGGGCGCGGGTTATCGCGGCCTGAGCCGGTTCGGGCCCCGCGCCACCGGGGCGCCGTTATCCGGGCTGGTGCAGGTCAACACCCACGTGGACATCATCGACTGGCGGGGCTCGCGTGGCTTCGTCGGAGAAGAGCCGGCCTTGCGTGCCGCCACGGTCCATCTGCAGGCCCGCCGCGAAGGGCGGGCCGACCCGGGCGAACCCACCGGGATCCTGAGCCATCACCTGGTGCACGACGAGGCCAGCTGGCGATTCCTGGCACAGTTGTTCGAACGCACCCGGAGCCACGCAGCCGTCGAGTGGCTGGACGCGCAAGCCGTGTTCGGATGCCGGTGCGATGGCGCGACCTGATTGTTGTTTTCGACTTCAATCACGGGCAAATACCGGGGTATCGCGCGAGATCCATCTTCTATACTCGTTGACGACTGTCGCGGGTGCGGGCGCCCATGGGCCTTGACGAGACGGCATCTGGTGTCGATGAGCTGGTTTTCGCAAGTACGCATGGATGGGACGGACGCAACGGGTGTCACACTCAACTGGACATGTCTAACGTATTAACGGTCAGGGACCTGAAGGTGTACCTGGACGTCGACGCGGGCCTGGTCAAGGCGGTCGACGGCGTCTCTTTCCGGATCCCGGCCGGCCGCACAATGGCGCTGGTCGGTGAATCGGGGTCGGGCAAGTCCATCGTGGCGCAGTCCATCATGGGCATATTGCCCAAGGTGGCGCGCATCGAGCACGGCTCCATCGAATTGCGCGATCCGCGCGCGCCCGATACCGTGATCGATATCGCCAGGCTGGACATGGCGAGCCCGCAGATGCGGGCCATCCGCGGCGGCACGATTTCCATCATCTTCCAGGAGCCGATGACGGCGCTGTCGCCGCTGCACACCATCGGCAGCCAGATCGGCGAGGCACTGGCACTGCACCAGACGGGCATCGGCAAGTCCGAGCGCAGCGCCGCGGTGGTCGAGATGCTCCGCCTGGTCGGGTTTCCCGACCCGGTGCGCGCGGAGCACACCTATCCGTTCGAGTTGTCCGGCGGGTTGCGTCAGCGCGCGATGATCGCGATGGCCCTGGTGTGCCGGCCGGCCCTGCTGATCGCGGACGAACCCACGACGGCGCTGGACGTCACGATCCAGGCGCAGATCCTGCAACTGATCAAGCAACTGCAGCGCGACCTGCACATGGCGATGATGATGATCACCCACGACCTGGGCATCGTCGCCAACGTGGCCGACGAGGTCGTCGTGCTCTACCACGGCAAGGTCATGGAAGCCGGCACCTTGGAGGACGTGTTCGAAGATCCGCGCCATCCCTACCTGAAGGCCTTGTTGCGCGCGGTGCCGCGTTTCAACATGGAGCCGGGCGAACGCCTGACGCCGATCCGCGAGATCCAGGTCGGCAGCGGCGGTCGCCTGACCCGGCCGCATGCGCATGCGCCGGGGGTGATCGATGCCATGCAGCCGATGTTGTCGGTGCGCAACCTGTGCAAGCGGTTCCATACCCGCAAGACCTCGTTCTTCGGTGCCAAGCCCGGTGGCGAGACGATCGCGGTGGACGACGTGAGTTTCGACGTGGCGCCCGGCGAATGCCTGGGCCTGGTGGGCGAGTCCGGCTGCGGCAAGACCACCACGGCCAAGATGATCCTGCGCGCCGGCATGCCGGACAGCGGCGAGATCATCTTCAACGATCGTGGCCAGCCGCGTGACGTGCTCAAGCTCGAGGGCGCCGAACTGTTTGAATATCGTCGACGGGTGCAGTTCGTGTTCCAGGATCCGTTCGGTTCGCTCAATCCGCGCATGACGGTCCATGACATCGTCAGCGAACCGCTGGTGATCCACGGCATCGGCGACGCCGACGAGCGCTTCGAGCGCGTCAAGGAGCTGATTGGCCTGGTCGGCCTGGACGTGCGGCACCTGCGGCGTTATCCCCACAGCTTCTCCGGCGGCCAGCGCCAGCGCATCGGGATCGCGCGTGCCCTGGCGCTCAGCCCGGACCTGCTGATCTGCGACGAACCCGTGTCGGCGCTGGACGTGTCGGTGCAGGCCCAGGTGCTCAACCTGCTGCTGGACCTGGGCCAGGCGCGCAACCTGACCTATCTGTTCATCTCGCACAACCTGGCGGTGGTGCATTACATCGCCGACCGGATCGCCGTCATGTGTGCCGGGCGGCTGGTGGAGATCGCCCCGTTCGACGAACTGTTCGACCGTCCGCTGCATCCCTACACCCGTGCCTTGCTGGCCGCGGTACCGGACCCCGATCTGGGCCGCAAGCTCGACTTCAACGCACTGATGGAGGGCAAGGCCTCCATCCCGTCGGCCTGGCCGATGCCGTATCGCCTTGACGGATCGCAGCGCGTTGGCATGATCGATGTCGGCAACCAGCACTTTGTCCGCGCCCATGCGGATGTCGATTTTTCGGAGTTGAAGTCATGACCCTCTATTCGGACAGCCTGCGCGTCGCGCGCCAGCTCCCCGTGCGCTGCCTGGTGCCGGCACTGCTGGCCTTGACGACCTGCCTGGCGCATGCGGCGCTGCCTGCAACGCTGGTGGAGACACCCATGCTGCGCGACGAAGTCGCAGCCAAGAAGTTGCCTCCGGTAAGGGCCCGGCTGCCCGAAAACCCGCTGGTCGTCGAGATGGACGGCAAGACGCTGGAGCCGGGGCAGCACGGCGGTTCGCTCACGATGCTGATCGGGCGCGCTCGGGACGTCCGCATGATGGTCGTCTACGGCTATGCGCGGCTCGTGGGTTACGACCGCAACATGGCGCTGGTGCCCGACATCCTGCAGAACGTCGATGTCCAGGACGACCGGGTCTTCACGCTCAAGTTGCGGCCGGGTCACAAGTGGTCGGACGGAAAACCGTTCACCAGTGAAGACTTCCGCTATTTCTGGGAAGACGTCGCCAACGACAGGGAACTCAGTCCGGCCGGCCCGCCAGCGGCGCTGCTGGTCGACGGGCAACCGCCCAAGGTCGAATATCCGGACAAGACCACGGTGCGCTACACCTGGTCCAGGCCGAATCCGGATTTCCTGCCCCTGATGGCCGGCGCGTCGCCGCTGCTGATCTACCGTCCGGCCCATTACCTCAAGCAGTTCCACAAGAAACATTCGCCCAAGGTGGTGGAGGCGGAAAAGGCCGAGCCCGGCAAGCGCAGCTGGGCCGCGATCCACAATCGCGAAGACAACATGTACCAGTTCGACAATCCGAAATTGCCGACGCTGCAGCCCTGGGTCAACACCTCCAAGCCGCCGACCGATCGTTTCGTCTCGGTGCGCAATCCGTTTTTCCATCGGGTCGACCCGAACGGTCGTCAGCTCCCCTACATCGATCGTGTCGTGATGCCGGTGGTCGATGGCAAGCTGATCCCGGCCAAGGCCGGTGCCGGCGAATCCGACCTGCAGGCCCGCGACATCCAGTTCAACAATTTCACCTTCCTGAAAAAGGCCGAGAAGTCCAACAACTTCAAGACCTATCTCTGGCGTACCGCCAAGGGATCGCACATCGCGCTGTATCCCAACCTGAACGTGGCCGATCCGGTCTGGCGGCAGCTGTTCCGCGATGTGCGGTTTCGCCGTGCGCTGTCGATGGCGATCGACCGGGCGCAGGTCAACCAGGTGCTGTATTTCGGTCTGGCATCGGAGAGCAACAACACCGTCGTGCCCGACAGCCCCTTGTTCAAGAAGGAATACCAGACGTTGTGGGCCAAGTTCGATCGCAAGGCGGCGGACCGGCTGCTCGACGAGATCGGGCTCAAGCGCGGTCCGGACGGCATCCGCCGCCTGTCCGACGGCCGACCGCTGGAGATCATCGTCGAGACCGCGGGCGAAAGCACCGAGCAGACCGACGTGCTCGAACTGGTCCGCGAGAACTGGCGCGAGGTCGGCGTCAAGCTGTTCAGCAAGCCGTCGCAGCGCGACGTGTTGCGCAACCGGGTGTTCTCCGGCGAGGCCATGATGTCGGTCTGGCAGGGGCTGGACAACGGCATGCCGACGGCCGACACGGCGCCGGACGAGCTCGCGCCCAGGGACCAGGCGCAGCTGCAGTGGCCCAAGTTCGGCCAGTATTACGAGACCGCCGGCAAGTCGGGCGAGGCGCCGGACTTCCCGCAGGCCATCGAGCTGATGAAACTGTGGGAGGCGTGGCGCGGCGCCAGCACCGAGGAGCGCACGAAGATCTGGCACCGCATGCTGACGATCCACGCCGAGCAGCAGTTCACGATCGGCATCGTCAACAACGTGATGCAACCGGTGGTGGTCAACAACGCGTTGAAGAACGTGCCCGAGAAGGGCCTGTACAACTGGGATCCGGGCGCGTTGCTGGGCATCTACCGGCCGGACACGTTCTGGTTCACCGACGAGCGCAGGAACTGAGTCCATGCTGCTCTATACGCTGCGGCGGCTGTTGCTGATGATTCCGACCTTGCTGGTCATCAGCTTCGTCACCTTCGTCATCATCCAGCTGCCGCCGGGCGACTACCTGAGCAACCAGATCGCCGAGCTGCGCAGCCAGGGCGACGCCGCGGCGTTGGAGAAGGTGCAGTTCCTGCGCCAGCAGTTCGGGCTGGACAAGCCCTTTCTCGAGCAATACGCGACCTGGATCGGCATCTGGCCCGGGGAACGCGGCTTCTCCGGCCTGTTGCAGGGCGACTGGGGCTGGTCGTTCGAATACAACCTGCCGGTGCTCGATGTGGTCGGCGACCGGTTGCTGCTGTCCTTCGTGCTCAACTTCTCCGTGATCCTGTTCACCTGGGCAGTCGCGTTTCCGATCGGCTTCTATGCGGCGACCCACCAGTACAGCTGGGGTGATCATGGCCTGTCGTTCATCGGTTACCTGGGCCTGGCGACCCCCAACTTCCTGCTTGCGCTGGTGCTGATGTATTTCGCCAACGTGCAGTTCGGACTGTCGATCGGCGGCTTGATGGACCCGCAGTACCTCGAGCAGCCGATGAGCTGGCCCAAGTTCATGTCGGTGCTGTCGCACCTGTGGATCCCGGTGATCGTGATCGGTACATCGGGCACGGCCGGCATGATCCGGCGCCTGCGCGCCAATCTGCTCGACGAACTGCAGAAACAATACGTGGTGACCGCACGGGCCAAGGGCATGGGCCAGACCCGGCTGCTGGTCAAGTACCCGCTGCGCATGGCCCTGAACCCGTTCATCGCCGACATCGGCAACCTGCTGCCCAGCGTGATCTCCGGCTCGGCCATCGTGTCGGTGGTGTTGTCGCTGCAGACGGAAGGGCCGATGCTGCTCGACGCGCTGCAAAGCCAGGACCAGTACCTGGCCGGCTCGTTCCTGATGTTCCTGGCCTTGTTGACGGTCATGGGCGTGTTCGTGTCGGACCTCCTGCTGGCGGTGCTCGATCCCCGCATCCGGCTCAGCGGCGAGGCGGTGCAATGAGCGGCCTGCGTCCCGCCGTCCTGTCGCGCCGCGCCCCTGCCTGCCCTGACCGGGAGGCCGGGCGATGAATCCGGCACCGACCGAGGATGGGCGGCTGGAACACTATGTGTCCACGGCGCCGTTCGAGCCCGAGGCGGCCGAGACGCTGACGCCCGAGCAGGAGGAGTTCTACCGCGCATCGCAGTGGCGCATCATGTGGTGGAAGTTCCGGCGCCATCGCATCGCGGTCGTGGCGGCGGTGATCCTGAGTCTGTTGTACGGCTCGGCGCTGATCACCGAATTCCTGGCCCCCTACGAGGTCAGCACCCGCGATACCTCCCACATCTTCGCGCCGCCGCAGAGCGTGCACCTGTTTCACGACGGCACATTCGTCGGTCCCTTCGTCTACGGCTACAGCATGGAGCTGAACCTGGAGAAGATGAAGCGGGAGTTCACGCCCGATCGCAGCAAGGTGGAACCGCTGCGCTTTTTCTGCCGGGGTGACGAGTACCGGTTCTGGGGCCTGTTCGATGCCAATCTGCATCTGGTCTGTCCGGCCGAGGATGGCACGTTCTTCCTGATGGGCACCGACCGGCTGGGGCGGGACATGTTCTCGCGCATCATCTACGGCACCCGTATTTCGCTGACCGTCGGCCTGCTGGGCATCGCCGTGAGTTTCCTGATCGGCATCACGCTGGGCGGGATCTCGGGGTATTACGGTGGCTGGATCGACAACACGATCCAGCGCCTGATCGAAATCGTGCGCTCGTTTCCCGAGTTGCCGTTGTGGATGGCCTTGTCGGCCGCTTTGCCGGTGACCTGGAGCCCGATCCTGATCTATTTCGGCATCACCATCATCCTGGGCCTGCTCGACTGGCCCGGGCTTGCACGCGCCGTGCGGTCCAAGTTCCTGGCGCTGCGCGAAGAAGACTTCGCCACCGCGGCGGTGCTGATGGGCGCCACGCCGTCGCGCGTTATCGGCCGGCACCTGCTGCCCAGCTTCACCAGCCACCTGATCGCGTCGGTGACCTTGTCGGTGCCGAGCATGATCCTGGGCGAGACGGCACTGTCCTTCCTGGGCCTGGGGCTGCGGCCGCCCATCACGAGCTGGGGCGTGCTGCTCAACGAAGCCCAGAACATCAACGTCGTGGCGCTGTACCCCTGGCTGATGTTGCCGGTGGTTCCTGTGCTGGTGGTCGTGCTCGCGTTCAACTTCCTCGGCGACGGCCTGCGCGACGCGGCCGACCCGTACAACTAGGCTGCGCGGCATGGAACGCAGCCTGTTCGGTTTCATCCTCAAGTACAGCAAGCGTGAGCAGCTGCTGATCGTCCCGCTGGTCGTCCTGTCGATGGTGTTCTATTACCTGTCGCTGGATCTGCCCAAGATGATCATCAACCAGCCGATCCAGGGGCAGGGGTTCGCCAGTCCGGGGGCCACCGCGGACTTTCTGCGGGTGCATGTCGCGCTGCCGGAGTTTGTCGGGGGTTACGCATTCACCGTGTTCGAAGGATTTGCGCTGGAGCGGACCGACTACCTGATCGCTCTGACGCTGACCTTCCTGGCGCTGATCATCATCAGCGGCCTGATCAAGCTGCGCATCAACACCATGAAGGGCTGGATGGGCGAGCGCATGTTGCGGCGCCTGCGGTATTACCTGTTCGACCATATCCTGCGGTTTCCGCTGCCGACCTTCCGGCGCGTGAAGTCCGCCGAGATGGCGACGATGATCAAGGACGAAGTCGACCCCTTGGGCGGGTTTGTCGGTGAGGCCATCATCACGCCGATGTACCTGGGCGGCCAGGCGCTGACGGCCCTGTTCTTCATCTTGTTCCAGCACGTGTACCTGGGCATGGTGGCGTTCGGCATGGTGGTGGTGCAGGCGGTGGTGATCCCCAAGCTGCGGCTGCGCCTGCTGCAACTCTCGCGCGAACGCCAGATCGCGGCGCGCCAGCTGGCCGGGCGGGTGGCCGAGTGTGTCGACGGCGTGGTCGAGATCCACGCACACGACACCGCCAACTACGAGCGTGCCGAGTTCTCGGCGCGGCTGGGACGCCTGTTCCTGATCCGCTTCGAGCATTTCCAGCGCAAGTTCTTCATCAAGTTCCTGAACAACCTGCTGTCGCAGATCACGCCATTCCTGTTCTATCTGGTCGGCGGCTACCTGGCCATCGTCGGCCGGCTGGACATCGGTGCGTTGGTTGCGGTCATCGCTGCCTACAAGGATCTGCCCGGCCCGGTAAAGGAGCTGATCGACTGGGACCAGGAGCGCATGGATGCCGGCATCAAGTACAGCCAGGTGATCGAGCAGTTCTCGGTCGACAACCTGACGCCCGAGCCGCAGCTGGCACTCATCGAAACACCGGAGCTGCCGAGCACCGGCAGCCTGCGTGCCAATCATGTCTCGCTGCTGGACGAGTCCGGCACCAAGGTCGTCGACGGCGTGAGTTTCGAGGCGGCCCTGGACCAGCACGTGGCTATCGTGGGTCCTGGCGGATCGGGCAGCGGCGAGCTGGCGCAGCTGATCGCGCGGCTGCAACTGCCCAGCAGCGGCGGACTGGAGCTCGGCGGCATCGACCTGACGCGTGCCCCCGAGGCGGTGACCGGGCGTGCCACCGGTTATGTCGGCGCCACGGCCTACCTGTTCCCGACCACCGTGCGGGAGAACATGCTCTACGGGCTCAAGCACCGTCCGATCAGTCCCGCTACCTATGAAGGCACGGCATTGAAACAGTACCAGTCTCGCCTGCGCGAGGCCACGCGCGCCGGCAACTGCACGCTGGACATCGAGGCGCAGTGGCTGGACTATGCGGCGGCCGGCGTCCAGGATGCCGAAGCGATGGAGCAGCGACTGCTCGAGATGCTCCACCTGGTGGACCTGGAGGAGACGCTGTTCGAGATCGGCTTGCGCAGTGCGGTGAGCCTGGGCGGCAGTCCGCAGATCGAACAAAGCATTCTGCGCGCACGCGCCACGATGCGCGAGCGGCTGGGGCGGCCGGAACTGGCCGACCTGGTCGAGCAGTTCGACGTGTCGCGCTACAACCGCAACGCCACGATGGCAGAGAACCTGCTGTTCGGCACGCCGGTTGGCAAGGTGTTCAACTCGGACAACCTGGCGATGCACCCGTATACCCGCAAAGTGCTGCACGAGACCGGCCTGTACGACGACCTGCTCGGCGTGGGGCACAAGCTCGCCGAAACCATGCTCGAGCTGTTCAGCGACCTGCCGCCCGGTCACGAACTGTTCGAACGTTTCAGTTTCATTGCCTACGACGACCTGCCTCGCGTCAAGGACATCGTCGCGCGGGTTGCATCGTCCGGTCTGGCGCGCGTGCCCGAGAATGACCGCAACCTGCTGCTGGGCCTGCCGTTCAAGCTGATCGTCACCAAGCACCGGCTGGGCCTGATCGACGAGGCGCTGGAAGACCGCATTCTCGAGGCGCGGCGTCAGTTTGCCGCCAACCTGCCGGACGAGCTGCGTGGCGCCATCGAGTTCTTCGACATCGAGCGTTACAACAACGCGGCATCGCTGCAGGACAACATCCTGTTCGGCAAGATCGCCAGCGGCCAGGCACTGGGCGGTGCGCAGATCGGCGCCTTGTTGCGGCAGATCCTGGAGGAGCTGTCGTTGCGTCCGATGGTGTTGCGCATCGGACTGGACTACCAGGTGGGTACCGGCGGCAGCCGCCTGTCGGCTGCGGATCGGCAAAAGGTTGCACTGGCGCGCGCCATGCTCAAACGACCGGCCGTGCTCATCCTGGACCAGGCTACCGCGGTCATGGATCCGCATGTGCAGGACCGGCTTCTGGAAAGCGTGTTACAAAGTCGCAAGGGCAGCGCCGTGATCTGGGTGCTCAACCGGGCCGAGCAGGCCCGCACCTTCGATCACGTGCTGGTGATGGAACGTGGCCAGCTGGTGGAGCAGGGCGGTTTCGATGATTTGGTGTCGCGCAGTGGCGGCGTGCTGAACAAGTTGATGCATCCCGGCCAGGGGTCGGCTTAGGAGTACGTGGATGAGCCTGGAACAGGAAGTCGAATTGATCCGCAGGTTTCCGATCTTCAGCAAGATCGCGCCTGCCAAGCAGAAGCTGCTGTGTTTCAGCAGCGAACGCTTGACCTACAGCCCGGGGCAGGAGATCTTCCACATGCGCGACCCCGGCGACGCCTGCTACGTCGTCATCGAGGGGGACGTGCAGATCTCGGTCGATCGGCCGAATGGGCAGGCACCGTTGTCGCTGGGCACGGTCGGGCGCAACGGCATCGTCGGCGAGATCGCGATCTTCGGGCAGGTGCCGCGCACCGCCACGGCCACCGCGGCGACACGGGTCGAGGTGTTGCGCATTTCGGCCGAACTGTTCCGCAGCGTCATTCGCGAGAACCCGGATGCCGCGATCGAACTGATCCGCAATCTGGCCGAACGACTGGCCAATACGACGGCAATCCTGACCCGCCAGTCCGGCTCGGCCAGCTGACGGCCCTCCTGGCTCAGGCGGGCGCCAGCACGTAACTCGGAACTGGGGCCGCGAACCCCTTGAGGTCCAGCGTATTGCCGGCGTCGAGCCGGCTGTCCGACGGGTGCGCGCGCAGCAACTCGACGGTGCGCTCGTCGACCAGGACCTGTCCGTGCGCGGCCTCCGAACACAGCCGCGAGGCCAGGTTCACCGGTGCGCCCACGGCGGTGTATTCCAGGCGCGACGCGCCACCGATGACACCGACGGTGACGAAGCCGCTGGCCACGCCGACGCCCATGCCGAGCTGCATTTCCTGGTTCGACCACCGGCGCGTGAGCGCGATACCCACCTCCCGGATCTGCCGTGCCAGTTCGATCGCGCGCTGCGCATGGTCGTCGAAAGGCAGCGGAGCCCCGACCAGGATCAGCACGCCATCGCCCGCCTGGTCCTTGATCGTGCCGCCGCAGGCCGCCGCGGCGATACCGACTGCGTCGTAATACTCGCGCAGGATCTCGATCACCCGACGCGACGAGGTGGCCGCCGAGAAGGCCGTGAAACCCCGCAGGTCGCAACACACCACGGACAGCTCCAGGGTCTTTTCGTCGGTCGCGCTCTTGAGCCCGCGTTTGGTCACCAGCTGCGCAACCTGGGGCGCCAGGAAGCGCGACAGGAACTGCGCCCGCTGGCCCTGGGTCACGTGGTACTGGACCGATCCGATCAGCAGCACCAGCAGGCCCACGGTCGTGGACAGGGCCGCCAGGTGGGGCGGGGCGATGATGCCGGTGGCCATGACGGGCGCGCCGATCGCGAACGCGACCAGGCGGCGGACCTCGGCGCGATCGGGCCTGCGGTACAACGTGAACAGGGTTCCGGCGGTACCGATCAAGATCGACAGCGCCAGCGGGACGAAAAACAGCCAGAACGTGGGATGCACGCGCTCGCCGGGATACAACATCAGGTTGCCGAAATGGGCTGCGCGTTGTGCGGGGAAGGCCACGGCCGCCAGCCCGTAGACCACGGCCAGGCCCTGGGCGATGCGCAACAGGCGGTTCGGGCCCTGTGTCTTGAGATTGGCCGCCGGAATGGTTTCCCGCACCCGCAGCACCCACTCGAATGCGAACACGATGGCCAGCGACTGGGGCAGTGCCAGCAGGCCTTCCCAGGGAACGATGCCGGATTCGATGCGCATGGGAATGACCCACAACACGTCGATCGCGATCGACAATCCGGTACAGGCCAGGAACATGCCCAGGGCCCGGCTGGTTGGCGATCGTCGGTCGGCGAGGATGAACGCCAGTGCCATGCCCATCGCCTGCAATGCGACGATGACAGCCGCTGTCGTGTTGGAGTTCACCGAAAAATTCTACCTCTGGCAATCCGGTCTGCGATCAGCTGTATGGGGGCGGGGCTCGGACCGGTTGCACCGTTGCGCGGCGATGCGTCTTGTGTACAGGCGAAAAAAAGGCCTCATCTTGCGATGAGGCCTTGAAGGGATCCCTGAACCTGTTGGTATCGAAAGGACCCGAGGAGACAACCAGAAAATCTGATATCGATAGCGCCCGAGTATGTCAGGGTTTTCCCTTGTTTGCTAGAGGCAGCTCATCAACGGGAGCTGCTTTCGAGGCTATGTTGGCAATTTGCGACAGATCAGCGCTTCTTGGCAACGGTCTTGCTGGCGTTGACGGCCGTGGCGGTGACCGTGTTGAAGTTGCTTTCGGCAACTTCGGTGGCCTGCTTGACGGCTTTCTGGACCGACTCCAGCGCGTTGTTGGCGGCAGCAACCGAGCTCTTCATCACGGCGACGGCGGTTTCCGTGCCGGCCGGGGCGTTCTTGGCGGCGGTGTCGACCAGACCCATGAATTTCTTCTGGTTCTCGCTGGCCTGCTCTTCGAACACGCGGGTGAATTCGGCGGCCGAACCCGAAGCGATGTCGTACAGGTGACGGTTGTAGGCGGCGGTCTTCTCGGCCAGAGGCTGCATCAGGCCGGACTGCAAGGTCAGCAGTTCCTGGGCGTCCTTGACGCTCAGGACGGCCTGGGCGTGTTCGCCGGCTTCGGCCAAGGCAGCCTTGGAGGCGGTCAGGTTGAGTTCGACGATTTTCTCGACGCCTTCGAAGGCTTTGCTGGTCAGGCCGACCAGGGTCTCGATGTTGGCTTTGTGAGAGGCCATGACTTGTTCAACGGTCATCATTTGAAATACTCCTGCGTTAGTTGGTGAATCTGAATCTGAGCCTGCGCCTGCAAACCAGGTAATGTTGCAGTGCAGCATGAGACGAATTATAGGGAGACGATCAGGCAAGGCAAGTCTTTTTTGTTGCAGCGCAACAATTTAGATGTCGCGTTCTAGAACGCGTCCGCGGCCAGTCGGGTTCATCAGCCGGTCATGCCCGTCGGTGTGTTTCGGTTGCAGCCGCTTGCACCCGCATCCGCGCGCAGCTTGCGCATGGGCCATCGGCGATACTGTCCTGCCGTCCTGCCGTCCTGCCGTCCTGCCGTCCTGCCGTCCTGCCGTCCTGCCGATTGCGTGCCACCTTGCATTGCGCACCGCTCGCACCCACCAGCCGCCCGAGTCCGATGCCGTCAACCTCCTTGTCTCACGGGTCCAGCACAATGTCGTCCGACGCGATGAACGCCGCCATGGCCACGCGCGTGTCGGTGCGTGCCTTCACCCCGCAACCGGTGGCGCAGGGCCTGATCGAGCGCATCCTGGTGGACGCCGCCTGCGACAACGTGGGCGCGGCGGTTGCCCCGTGCACGGTCCATGTGCTGCAAGGCCGCAGCCGCCAGGCTTTGTGCGATCAGGTTTGCGCCGCGCATGACGCCCTGCGTGCCGAGCCGGCATTGCAGGCGCAGTACCCGGAGCCGTACGACTACTATCCGCGCCAGTGGTTCAGTCCCTACATCGAGCGCCGTCGAGAGAACGGCTGGGGACTGTACGGACTACTGGGCATCGGCCGCGCGGACAAGGACAAGATGCATGCGCAGCACCAGCGCAACTACCGCTTCTTCGACGCCCCGGTCGGGCTGGTCTTCACGATGGACCGCGCGCTGGGGGCCGAACACCTGCTGTCGTGCGGGCGTTTCCTGCAGAACGTGATGCTGCATGCGCGCCTGCAGGGCCTGCATACCTGTCCGCAGGCCGCATGGAACCAATTTGCCGGCATCATCCTGCCGCATGTGGGAGCCACGGCCGATGAAGTCCTGGTCTGCGCGATGGCGCTGGGCCATGCCGATCCCGATGCCATCGTCAACCGGTTCCATACGCCGCGCCTGGCGGTGCAGGACTTCTGCCGCACCATGCCGTGACCACCGCGGCAGGGGGCCTTCAAGCCCGCTGCGCGAGCAGGCTTTTCCATCCGGGCCAGTCCACTGCCGACAGTGCGAACTTGCGGGCCGTGCCGCTCCACGAGTCGCCGCTGGCCATGGCCTTGCGAAAGCCATCTCCGTCGACCACCCGGGTGCCACCCAGCAAGGTCACGCCGCGGGAGAACAAGGCGTCCGGCCACAGCCCGGCCGACGGCCCGATGACGGCGAACCGGCGCGCCCGGGGTGCCGCGGCCAGCATCGTGTCCAGCGTGTCGTTGAGCAACATGGTGGACGTCCCGACCACGACATTGCAATGGGCCAGGGCGGTGCGGTCCGTCGTGATCCGCACACCGGGAAAACGCGCCTGCTGTCGGCGCACCATGTCGTCGCTCAGTTCGACGACCGTCAGTTCCGCCTGCGTGGCCTGCACCTGGCGCACCAGCGGCGGGAAAAAGCCGATCATGCCCAGGTGGTCGCCCGGTTGCAGCGCGATGTCTCCCAGCGAGTTGTCCGCTGCCGGCGGGTCGTATTGCAGGCGCCGCCAGACCGAATCGGTCAGCGCATTGATGCAGGCCAGCGCCAGCGCGCGATCCAGCCCGTCGTGGGTGGCGAACCGGCGTGCCAGTTCCAGCGGACAACGGCCCCGCAGCGGTTGCGCGCCGGCGCGCGCGTCGTCGCGGGCCATCCACTGGCGCACGGTGTCGCCCAGCAGCAGGTACGACAGGCCGAACGCGCCGTCCTCGAGTTCGATGGCGCAAAACGCCGCGTCGCGCGGCCTGGCCGATGGGCTCTGCAGATCGGCTGGCACATGCAGTCCCACGATGCGCGGCGGTGGGTGTGCGAGCGCGATCGCGTCGAGTTGGTGTACCAGTTCCTCGGCCAACGGTGTTGCGGGGGTTCCCATGGATGCGCATTGTGCCGGCCGGGCGCGGCTGGCGCCTTGACTTCGCGCATGGCCACGTTCTCGTACACTGCCGGAACCGCTGTTGCCGTCGGGCCCACGCCCTTGCCATGATCATCACCAGTCTTCTCGACACCGACCTGTACAAGTTCACGATGATGCAGGCGGTGCTGCATCAGTTTCCCGGTGCGCAGGTGGAGTACCGCTTCAAGTGCCGCAATGCCCAGTCCCAGCCCGCGGCGGGTGCGCCGTCCTTCGACCTCGCGCCGTTTGCCGACGAGATCCGCGAGGAGATCCGGTTGCTGTGCACCTTGCACTTTCGCGAGCCGGAGCTGGCCTATCTGCGCTCGATGCGTTTCATCAAGAGCGATTTCATCGACTTTCTCGGCCTGTTCTCGCTCAACGAGAAATACATCACCGTCACCAGCCTGCCCACGGGCGAGATCGACATCACGATCCGCGGCCCATGGTTGCACACCATCCTGTTCGAGATCCCGGTGCTGGCCATCGTCAACGAGGTATTTTTCCGCAATACGCGCAACCTGCCGGACCTGGTCGAGGGCCGTCGCCGGCTGGACGAGAAGATCGAACAGTTGCGCACGCCGGAACTCTCCGACCTGAAGATCGCGGACTACGGCACGCGGCGGCGCTTCAGCAAGGCCTGGCACGAGGAGGTGTTGCGCGTGCTGATCGCGCGGCTGGGTACCCATCAGCGGCCCGGCGGCGCGTCGGGCGTGGGCGGTCAGTTTGCCGGCACCAGCAATGTCCTGTTCGCGATGAAACTCGGCCTCACGCCGCTGGGCACGATGGCGCACGAGTATCTGCAAGCCTGCCAGGCACTGGGGCCGCGGCTGCGCGACAGCCAGATCTACGGCCTGGAGACCTGGGCCAAGGAGTACCGGGGCGACCTGGGCATCGCGCTGAGCGATGTCTACGGCCTCGACGCCTTCCTGCGCGACTTCGACATGTATTTCTGCAAGCTGTTCGACGGTGCGCGTCACGACAGCGGCGACCCGTTCCAGTGGGGCGAGCGCGTGCTGGCGCACTATGTGCGCAACCGGGTCGACCCACGCACCAAGACGCTGATCTTCAGCGACAGCCTCACCGTGCCGCGTACGATCGAGTTGTACCGGCAATTCCACGGGCGTTGCCAGCTGGCGTTCGGCATCGGCACCAACCTGACGAACGACCTGGGCTACGAGCCGCTGCAGATCGTCATCAAGATGGTGCGATGCAACGGACAGCCCGTGGCCAAGTTGTCGGACACTCCTTCCAAGAACATGTGTGACGACGAGCGTTACCTGGCGTACCTGCGCCAGGTGTTCGAGATTCCCCAGGAGGGCTGAGACGGTTCGGGTGGCACCGCCTGCCGCCGCGCCGCCGACGCCTTCCGCCTTCACCTCTTCCATCCGATATGACCAGACCCGCCATCGCCATAGCCCGAGCCATCTTTCCCCAGGTTGTCGAACGCCTGCAAACCCACTTCGACGTCGTGACCAACCAGCAGGACACCCTGTTGTCCGGCCCGGAGCTGGCCGCCTTTGCCCGTGGCAAGGCGGGCCTGTTGTGCACGGGCAGCGAACGTATCGATCCGGCTTTGCTGGCGGCCTGCCCGGATCTGAAGATCTGCGCCAACATGGCGGTGGGTTACAACAACTTCGACCTGGACGCGATGTCGGCTGCCAAGGTGCTGGCCACCAACACACCGGACGTGTTGACCGAGACCACCGCCGATTTCGGTTTTGCCTTGCTGATGGCGGCCGCCCGGCGCGTGACCGAGAGCGAACATTTCCTGCGCGCCGGCCAGTGGACACGCTGGAGTTACGACATGTTCGCCGGGCAGGACATCCATGGCAGCACGATGGGCATCATCGGCATGGGCCGCATCGGCCAAGGTATCGCGCGCCGCGGTGCGCTGGGCTTCGGCATGCGCGTGATCTACCACAACCGCAGCCGTCTTGATCCCGCCCTCGAGGCGGCCTGCCAGGCGCAATACGTCTCCAAGGATGACCTGCTGCGCACGGCCGACCATGTCGTGCTCGTGGTGCCGTATTCGGCGGCGTCGCACCACACGATCGGCGCGGCGGAACTGGCGATGATGAAACCGACGGCGATTCTCGTGAACATCGCGCGCGGCGGCATCGTCGACGACGTCGCGTTGGCGCAGGCCCTGCGCGAACGGCGCATCGCCGGCGCCGGGCTGGACGTGTTCGAGGGCGAACCCCGGGTGCATCCGGACCTGCTGGCCTTGTCCAACGTGGTGCTGACCCCGCATATCGCCAGCGCCAGTGTTCCGACGCGGCAGGCGATGGCCAACCTGGCGGCCGACAACCTGATCGATTTCCTGGTCCACGGGCGGCCCCGTACCGCTCTCAACGCACAGGCGCTGGGCCTTGCCTGATCGCGCCATGCCGCGCGCCGCCATCGGCTGGCCCGCGCGGTTCCCCATCGGGAGAATGCCGTACCCATGATGGACCTGCTGGCCACGCTGCAGATCGAGCCCTGGTGGATCCTGCTCGCGCTCGGAGTCAATGGCGTGCTGCTGCTGTGGTTGCTGGCGCGCCCGGGAACCCGCGCGCTGCGCGAGACCGTGTCCGGCGCCCATGCGCAGCTGAGCGACGCGATACGCGCCCACAGCGCCCGCGTGGACCAGCTCGAACGCGCACTGGCGCACGAGATCACCGAGTCCTCGCGCGACGCGCGCCAGGAGCTGGCCCAGACCATCACCCTGTTCCAGCAGACGCTGCTGGCGCAAGGCGCGCAGTCCACCCGCACCCAGAACGCCCAGATCGATGCGTTCGGGCAGCAACTGACCTTGCTGCAGCGCGGCCTGTCCGACACGCTGGCGACCCAGCTCCACCAGCTCGGCGAGAGCAATTCGCGTCGCCTGGCCGAGGTGCGCCAGACGCTGGAGGCCCAGCTTGCGCAGCTGCAGGCCAGCAACGCGGCCCGGCTCGAGGAGATGCGCGCCACTGTCGACGAGAAGTTGCAGGCCACGCTGCATGCCCGGCTCGGCGAGAGTTTCAAGCAGGTCGCCGACCGGCTGGAGCAGGTGCACAAGGGCCTGGGCGAGATGCAGACGCTGGCGCAGGGCGTGGGCGACCTCAAGCACCTGCTGACCAACGTGAAGACCCGCGGCATCTTCGGCGAGGCCCAGCTCGAGGCGCTGTTGCAGCAGGTGTTCGTGGCCGACCAGTATGCGAGCCAGGTGGCCACGCGTCCCGGCTCGAAAGCGGTGGTGGACTTCGCCATCCGGCTGCCCGGCCCGGGGTCGGGCGAGCAACCGCTGTGGTTGCCGATCGATGCCAAGTTCCCGAACGAAGACTACGAACGCCTGCTCGACGCGCAGGGGCGGGCCGATGCCGCGGGTGCCGAGCAGGCGGGGCGGGCGCTTGAAGCGCGCATCCGGCTCGAGGCGCGCTCCATGTCGGAGAAATACATCGAGCCGCCGCATACGACCGACTTCGCCATCCTGTTCCTGCCCACCGAAGGCCTGTATGCGGAGGTGTTGCGCCGTCCCGGCCTGATGGAGGCGCTGCAGCGCGAGCATCGCATCACGCTGGCCGGGCCGACCACCTTGCTGGCGATGCTGGGCGCGTTGCAGATGGGGTTCCGCACCCTGGCGCTGGAGCAACGCGCCAGCGAGGTCTGGCGGGTGCTGGGCGCGGTCAAGACCGAGTTCGGAAAGTTCGGCGATGTGCTGGCGCGGGTCAGGAGCCAGACCGAGACGGTGCTCAAGACCATCGATTCGGCGCAGACCCGCAGTCGCGCGATGGACCGGGCGCTGCGCCAGGTCGAGTCCTTGCCCGAGCCCCAGTCCGCCGCCGTGTTGCCGCTGGCGGCGGACGCCGACGACGGCGCCGACCCCGATGCGATCCGCTGAACTGGCGCGGCTGATCAGCGGCCACATCTGCCTGCACGCATGCATGGCCGGCACGCGCATGGCTGCGCCGCTGCTCGCATTGCGCGATGGCCACAGTGCGATGAACGTCGGCGTACTGCTGGCCTTGTTCGCACTGGCGCCGGTGTTCCTGGCCTTGCCGGCCGGCCGCTTCGCCGACCGCCACGGACTCAAGCGCCCGATGCGCATCGCGGTCACGGTGGCCGCCCTGGGAGCCGGGCTCGCCGTGCTGTTTCCGATCTTCCCGGTGTTGTGCCTGAGCGCCTTGATGACGGGTGGCGCGACCGGCGCCGCATCGATCTCGCTGCAGCGCCACGTCGGCCGCGCGGCGGCCGGGCCGACCGAACTCAAGCGGGTGTTCAGCTGGCTGGCCATCGGTCCGGCGGCATCGAACTTCGTCGGGCCGCTGGCGGCCGGACTGATGATCGACTATGCCGGCGCGGGCGCCGGCGACACGCTGGGGTTTCGTGCCGCATTCCTGCTGATGGCCGCATTGCCGCTGGCGACCTGGTTCTGGATCCGCACCGTGCACGACCTGGACCCGGTGCGGCCCGTGGCCGGCGCACCCGCCACACGTGCGTGGGACCTGATGCGCGAGCCGATGATGCGACGCCTGATGCTGGTCAACTGGTGCCTGTCCTCATGCTGGGACGTGCACCTGTTCGCAGTGCCCTTGATCGGCCATGAGCGCGGCTTCAACGCTTCGGTGATCGGCGCCATCCTGGGTGGTTTCGCCATCGCAGCGGCCGTGATCCGGATCGTGATGCCGGTCTTCGCGGCGCACCTGCGCGAGAACGCCGTCATTGCCAGCGCGATGCTGACCACGGCGGCCGTGTTTGCGGTCTATCCGTTCATGACCGGCGCATGGGCCATGGGCGCCTGTTCGGTGGTGCTGGGACTGGCGCTCGGATCGGTGCAGCCGATGGTGATGAGCACTTTGCACCAGATCACGCCCGACGCACGCCACGGCGAGGCGCTGGGCCTGCGGCTGATGACGATCAACGCATCCAGCGTCGCGATGCCGCTGTTCTTCGGCAGCCTGGGCGCCGCGGTGGGTGTGTCGGCCCTGTTCTGGGCCGTGGGACTGGTGGTTGGCGGCAGTTCCCGGCTGGCGTTCGGCCTGCGGGTGCCGGTGGACGCCATTCACCCGGTCGCCACGGTGGCAAGTGCCGTTACAGATCGTAGAAACCCTTGATGGTGCTCCAGATCGCCTCGGGCGTGTCGACGCAGGTGAACAGTTCCAGGTCCTTCGGCGATATCGCACCCATTTCCACCAGTACGTCGAAATTGATCAGCCGCTGCCAGTAGTCCGAGCCGCACAACACGATCGGCACCGGCTTGGCCTTGCCGGTCTGCACCAGCGTGAGCACCTCGAACAACTCGTCGAGCGTGCCGAACCCTCCCGGGAAAGCCACCAGCGCCTTGGCGCGCATCATGAAATGCATCTTGCGCAGAGCGAAATAGTGGAACTTGAAGCTCAGTGACGGCGTGACATAGGGGTTGGCCTGCTGCTCGTGCGGCAGCGCGATGTTCAGGCCGACCGTGGCCGCGCCTTGCTCGTGGGCGCCGCGGTTGGCCGCCTCCATGATGCCGGGACCGCCGCCGGTAGCGATATAGATGCGTTCGGAGGTCGGCTTGCCGGCACTGTAGCCGGCCACCAGGGCGCCGAACTGCCGGGCCTGATCGTAATAGGCGGCGTTGCGGACATCGCGTTCGGCTATCACCACGGCCTGCGCGTCGCCTGCCGCCCGTGCCGCCTTCAGGGCCGCCTGCGCGTCCTCCGGTGCGGGAAAGCGTGCGCTGCCATAGACGACGATGGTGTTCTCGATGCCGGCCGCGGTCTGGTCGAGGTCCGGCTTGAGCAACTCGAGCTGGAACCGGATGCCGCGGGTTTCGCGCCGCAGCAGGAACTCCGGGTCGGCGAATGCAAGCCGGTAGGCGTCGGCCTCCAGCGGATTGCCCTGGTCGGCGTAGTTCTGCAGTTCGGCCCAGGCATCGGCCAGCCGTCGTTCGGTGAGTCGTTGGTGCTTTTCCATGGCGTCCATTGTGCGGTATTGCGGTGACGCGGATTGTGCCGTGGCCTTGCGCCGGCCCATGCCGTGCGGCCCGCCCGGTGGCTTGCCGCCAGGCAGGCGGGCCCTGATCGCTGAACGACGTTTTGTTGTGCTCGCGCAAAGACGGCGGACCGGATCTGTCGGATCGTGGCAGCCGGACCAGCTTGCAAGGTGCCGCGTGCATCGATTTTCCCCCCTGGAGGCAATGGCATGGCATGAAAATTCTGGTTGTCTATTTTTCCCGCAACGGACACACCGCGCGCATGGCCAAGGAGATTGCCAGGCGTTGCGGCGCCGATCTGGAGGCGATCCAGCCCATGCACGATGGCGACGGCGCGTGGGCACGCTGGCGCGAGCGTTGGCAGTCGCTGGTGCGGGCGACGCCGCAGATCCGGCATCCGCAGCGCAACCCGGCCCGCTACGAGTTGCTCGTCATCGGCTCGCCGGCATCGCGCCTGGGCATCGCGCCGGCGGTGCGCGCCTATGTGACCCGGTATCGCGATCGGATCCGCCACGTGGCCTTTTTCTGCGCTGAAGGGTCGGGTGCCGAGACGCCCGTATTCGCGACGCTGGAGCGGCTCTGCGGCAAGCGGCCGGTCGCGACGTTCTCGGTTGCCCGCAAGGGCCTGCCGCCAGTGGCCCACCGCGAAAGCCTGACCGACTTCATGAACGACATCAGCCCGCAGTGACGCAATCGGGAGTAAGGTGACAGGGACGCGGGACCGGCGAACGAGCGCGCCGCGCACCCCCATGAGCACAGGAGGATCCTTGCTGGACAACAAACACGGCTGGAACACCGGCTACTGGCTGGTTGCACTGATGCTGCTGCTGTTGCTGCAGAACATCTGGCAGGGCGCATCGCAGGTCGAGACGGTGCCTTACAGCGAGTTCGAGAAAGCGCTGGCCGACGGACATATCGCCGAGGTGGTCGTCTCGGAAAACACCGTGACCGGCCGGCTGGTCACCCCCGAGGGACGCAAGACCACCTTGGCGGCGGTGCGCGTCGAACCCGATCTGGCCGAAAGGCTGGACCGCTACAAGGTGCCATATTCGCGGGTGGTGGAGAACACCTTCCTGCGCGACCTGATGTCCTGGATCGTGCCGGCGGCGGTCTTCTTCGGCCTGTGGTTTTTCCTGTTCCGGCGATTTGCCGACAAGCAGGGCATGGGTGGCTTCATGTCGATCGGCAAGAGTCGGGCCAAGGTCTATGTACAGACCGACACCGGCGTGAGCTTCGCCGATGTCGCCGGTGTCGACGAGGCCAAGCAGGAACTGCAGGAAGTGGTCGATTTCCTGCAGCATCCCAAGGAGTACGGCCGTCTCGGCGCCCATATCCCCAAGGGCGTGTTGCTGGTCGGCCCGCCCGGAACCGGCAAGACCTTGCTGGCCCGGGCCGTCGCCGGCGAGGCCGGGGTGCCGTTCTTCTCGATCTCGGGCAGCGAATTCGTCGAGATGTTCGTCGGCGTGGGCGCAGCCCGGGTGCGCGACCTGTTCGAGCAGGCGCGCCAGCGCGCACCGGCGATCATCTTCGTCGACGAACTCGACGCGCTCGGACGTGCGCGTGGTGCTTTCCCGGGCATCGGCGGGCACGACGAGAAGGAACAGACGCTGAACCAGTTGTTGTCCGAGATGGATGGTTTCGATCCTTCCAGCGGGCTGATCATCCTGGCGGCCACCAACCGGCCGGAGATCCTGGATGCGGCGCTGTTGCGCGCCGGCCGTTTCGACCGCCAGGTACTGGTGGACCGGCCCGATCGTCGGGGCCGGGTCGATATCCTGCGCGTGCACGTGCGCAAGATTTCGATCGATCCGGCGCTCAGGCTCGAGGACGTGGCCGGGCTGACGCCGGGTTTCAGCGGCGCCGACCTGGCCAACCTGGTCAACGAGGCTGCGCTGCTGGCGACCCGGCGCAAGGCCGACCGGGTCACGCTGGCCGACTTCACCGGTGCGGTCGAGCGTATCGTCGCGGGCCTGGAACGCCGCAACCGGGTGCTCAACGCCCATGAGCGCGAAGCGGTCGCGTACCACGAGATGGGCCATGCGCTCGTGGCGCTGGCCCAGCCGGGCACGGACCCGGTGCACAAGGTGTCGATCATTCCCCGCGGCATCGGCGCGCTGGGCTACACCATCCAGCGGCCCACCGAGGACCGCTACCTGATGACCCGGCCCGAACTCGAGCGCAAAGTGGCGGTGCTGCTGGGCGGCCGTGCCGCCGAGAAGCTGGTCACCGGCGTGTTGTCCAGCGGCGCCGCCGACGACCTGGCCAAGGCCACCGACATCGCACACGACATGGTCACGCGTTACGGCATGGACGACGACCTTGGTTATGTCGCGCTGGAGGTCCGGGGCCCGCAAATGCTCGAGCCCGCCACCGGCATGCCGGCCCAGGTACGGCCGGTGTCCGAGGCCACGCTGCAACGCATCGACAGCGCGGTGCGCGACATCGTGATGACCGGGTTCACGCGCGCCACGCAGATCCTGACGGACAATCGTGAACTGCTCGAGCGGGGAGCCCGCTCCTTGCTGGAACATGAAACCCTGGACGAGGACGCGATCCGCGCGTTGACCGTCGACCTGCGCCGCAATTGACACATTGCCTGGGCGGCTGCCCCGTGGCAGCACGCGGCGGATCCAGCGGTGAATCCACTGCCGTTGATGCAGGTCAACCACGCAGGGGCTCCGTCGACCCTAGGATGTCTGCACGGATGTTGGAGACGATGGCGCCCGAATCACCATCGCTCCGACAACGCTGTCGTCATCGATGCGGCGGCGAGACGTCCCGTCGACAGGAGGTCGAGCATGTTTCCAGCACACGGTATCCAGCATCCATGCAGACGGCGCGATACCGCGCCACCGCATGGCAGGAGGGCGGGGCAACAACGGATGCCGCAGGGCACAGTGCGCAGGGCCAGCCCGTGACCCGCGCCGCCGTGATCCGCAAGTCGGCCGCCGATCGCAAGCTGACACCGAACCTGGCCGATCCCGATGCCGAACGGGCCGCTTTTTCCTGGGAACGCATCGGCGCCGAGTTGCGCGGCAAGTCGCTGGATGTCGATGGTGCGGCTTCCGACTTCAACATCGGCCGCCTGGCGGTCGATCGGAACACCGACGGTGCCCACGCCGCGCGCATCGCGCTGCGGTTTCTTCCTGTCACCGGAAAACCCCATGATCTGTCGTATGGCCACTTGCGGCTGCTGACCCATCGTTTCGCCAATGGGCTGCGGCGCCTGGGCGTGGGCAAGGGCGATCGCATCTTCGTGCTGGCCGGGCGTATCGCACCCCTGTACGTGGCCGTACTTGGCAGCCTGAAGAACGGCAGTGTCGTGACGCCGCTGTTCTCAGCCTTCGGCCCGGAGCCGATCGCGACGCGCGCGCGTATTGCCAAGGTGCGCGTGCTGGTGACCACGGCGTCCCTGTACCGGCGCAAGATCGCGAAGATCCGCGCCGAACTGCCGACGCTGGAACACGTCATCGTGGTGGACGACGCAGGCGGGCCGATCAACGGCACGATTGACTATGAACGCTGGATGGCGGACGCGTCCGAGGCGCCGCCCGAGGTTTCTACGACGCCCGACGACATGGCCTTGCTGCATTTCACCAGCGGCACGACCGGAACGCCCAAAGGAGCCATCCACGTGCACGACGCGGCGCGCACCCATTTCGCCACCGGGCGTTATGCGCTCGACCTGCATCCACAGGACATCTTCTGGTGTACCGCCGACCCGGGCTGGGTTACCGGCACCTCGTACGGCATCATTGCGCCACTGCTCCATGGCGTGACCAGCATTATCGACGAGGCCGATTTCGACGCCGAACGCTGGTACCGCATCCTGCACGAGCAGCGGGTCTCGGTCTGGTACACGGCGCCCACGGCGATCCGCATGTTGATGAAGGCCGGCCCGGAACTGGCGCGCACATACGCATACCCCGACTTGCGGCTGATCGCCAGTGTCGGCGAACCGCTGAACCCCGAGGCCGTGTGGTGGGGCAAGGAGGTGCTGGGGCTGCCGATCCACGACAACTGGTGGCAGACCGAGACCGGCGGCATCATGATCGCCAATGTGCCGGCGCTGGACATCAAGCCGGGTTCGATGGGCAAACCCCTGCCGGGTATCGAGGCGGTCATCGTGCGCCACCGAGAGCACGGTGCCGTGGAGGTGGTCGAAGAGCCTGACGTGGAGGGTGAACTGGCCCTGCGCACCGGGTGGCCGGCACTGTTTCGCGGTTACCTGGACCAGGACGAGCGTTACCGCAAGTGCTTCAGCGGTGACCTCTACCTGACCGGCGACCTGGCGCGGCGCGACGCGGACGGGTATTTCTGGTTCGTCGGCCGCGCCGACGACGTCATCAAGTCGTCGGGTCACCTGATCGGGCCGTTCGAGGTCGAAAGCGCACTGATGGAACATCCGGCCGTCGCCGAGGCCGGCGTCATCGGCAAGCCCGATCCGATGGCCGGCGAGATCGTCAAGGCCTTCGTCTCGCTCAAGCCGGGGTTCCAGGTCGGCGAGTCCTTGCGACTGGAGCTGATCGGGCATGCGCGCAAACGCCTGGGTGCGGCGGTGGCGCCCAAGGAGATCGCGTTCCTGCCGACACTGCCGCGCACCCGCAGCGGCAAGATCATGCGCCGGCTGCTCAAGGCGCGCGAACTGGGCCTGCCCGAGGGCGATACCTCGACACTGGAGGCCGGCGCATGAACGCCATGAAGACGCGCCTGTGGCCGGCAAGGCCGGTCGTGCCGGATGCGGATGTCGAGGTGCCGGCGCCGCCGAGCGGGCCGGTGCCGTTCGACAAGGAACACGCGCTGATGCTGCTGGGCGGCATGTTGCGCATCCGCCGGATGGAGGAGAAATCCGCCGAGTTGTACGGCCAGGGAAAGATCCGCGGCTTCCTGCACCTGTACATCGGCGAGGAGGCCGTCGCCGGCGGCATGTTGCCGGCCCTGCAGCCGCAGGACAACGTGGTGGCCACCTACCGCGAACATGGCCATGCCTTGCTGCGTGGGGTGTCGATGGAGCGCATCATGGCCGAGATGTACGGCAAGGTGGAGGGCTGCTCGCGCGGCCGTGGTGGCTCGATGCACCTGTTCGACGCCCAGGTTCGGCTGTATGGCGGCAACGCCATCGTCGCGGGCGGGCTGCCCGTGGCCACCGGGCTTGCGCTGGCCGCGCGGCAACTGGACGAGCCGCGCGTCACCGCCTGTTTCTTCGGCGAAGGTGCGGTGGCGGAAGGTGCCTTCCACGAGGCGATGAACCTGGCCGCATTGTGGCGGCTGCCAGTGCTGTTCTGCTGCGAGAACAACCTGTACGCCATGGGCACCGCGTTGGCGCGGTCGGAGTCGCGGGTCGACCTGTGCGCCAAGGCGGCGTCCTACGGCATGCAGGCGGTCAGCGTCGACGGCATGGATGTCGTGGCCGTGCACCAGGCGGCGCTGGCCGCGGTGGAGCAGGTTCGCACATCTCTGGCGCCGATCTTCCTGGAGCTGCGGACCTACCGCTTTCGCGCCCATTCGATGTTCGACGCCGAGTTGTACCGCGACAAGGCCGAGGTGCAGGCGTGGAAGACGCGCGGCCCGATCCACACCTATACCGCGCGGCTCAAGGAGCAGGGCCTGTTGACCGAGCAGCAGTTCCTCGAACTCGACGGGCATGTCGCCGAGGAGGTCGATCGGGCCGTGGCATTCGCCGAGGCCGGCCATTGGGAGCCGGTCGAGGACCTGCTGCGCGACGTCGTCGCGCCACCAGCGGATGCCGGAGCGACCGCCCGCAATCCATCCGGGGGGGCAGCATGAACGTCGGCAAGTCGCGCAAGCCGGCCAGGCCGCAGGCCAGGCAGGATGCCGCTCCGGTCGATGTCCGTGGCGGAGACCTGACCGGCGCCCGATCCGCGCCGCGCCCGAAACCCGCGAAGAAACGACAGCCGGCGCCGGCCAGGGCCCGGACTGGCACCGGTCCTGCCAGCTACCGCGATGCGATGCGCGCCGCACTGCAGGAGGCATTGCAGCGCGACACGCGTGTGTTGCTGATGGGCGAAGACGTCGGCCGATACGGCGGAACCTACGCAGTCAGCAAGGGGCTGCTCGAGGAGTTCGGTCCCGAGCGGGTGCGCGACACACCCTTGTCCGAACTGGGCTTCGTCGGCGCGGCCATCGGCGCGGCGCTCGGCGGCCTGCGGCCCATCGTCGAGGTGATGACGGTCAACTTCAGCCTCTTGGCGCTGGACCCGATCGTCAATACCGCGGCCGTGTACCGCCACATGTCGGGCGGGCAGTTCGGCGTGCCGCTGGTGATCCGCATGGCCACCGGCGCGGGACGGCAGCTGGCGGCGCAACATTCGCATAGCCTGGAAGGCTGGTACGCCCATGTTCCCGGCATCCGCGTGCTGGCGCCGGCCACGGTCGAGGATGCGCGCGGCATGTTGTGGCCCGCGCTGCAGGACCCCGATCCGGTCGTGATTTTCGAGCATGCGCAGCTCTACAACCTCGAGGCCGAGCTGCCCGATGTGATCGACGTCGACATCACACATGCGCGGGTGCGCCGACCCGGCACCGATGTCAGCCTGATCAGCTACGGCGGCAGCCTGCACAAGACGCTGGACGCGGCGCGTGAGCTCGATGCGCTGGGCATCTCGGCCGAGGTCGTCGACCTGCGGGTGCTGCGCCCGCTCGACACCGGCACCATGCTGGCATCGGTCCGCAAGACACACCGCGCCGTCGTCGTCGACGAGGGTTGGCGCAGTGGCAGCCTGGCGGCCGAAGTGATGGCCCGAATCGCGGAACAGGCATTCTTCGACCTCGACGCACCGCTGGCCCGGGTGTGCAGCGAGGAGGTGCCGATTCCGTACGCACGGCACATGGAGGAGGCAGCCTTGCCCCAGGTGCCGACCATCGTGGCCGCGGTGCGCGCGCTGCTCAACCGCTGACGGCGCAATCCGACAATGTTCGCGTTCAACCTGCCGTCGCTGG
Source organism: Comamonadaceae bacterium G21597-S1 (assembly GCA_027214345.1). Taxonomy (GTDB): domain Bacteria; phylum Pseudomonadota; class Gammaproteobacteria; order Burkholderiales; family Burkholderiaceae_C; genus CAISIP01. The sequence goes on along the minus strand of JAPWHR010000011.1, from coordinate 47,807 downwards.
GTGCCGACATGGACAAGGGCACCTTGCTCGAATGGAAGGTGGTGCCGGGGCAGGTGGTGCACAAGGGCGACGTGGTGGCCGTCGTCGACACGTCCAAGGCCGCGGTCGATGTCGAGATCTGGTCCGACGGCACGGTGCACGAGATGCTTGTCGACATCGGGCAGGAAATCCCGGTCGGAACGCCGATCATCGCGCTGCGCGAACCGGGTGAAGCTGCACCGGCCAAGGCCGCGGGGCGAACCAGGAAGGTTCGTGCACAGGCAGCCACCGGACCCTCGTCCGCAGGCCCGCCCGCCGCACGGACGCTGTCGGAGCCGCCGACCGCGGTGCCGACACCCGCGATGGCATCGCCTGTCGCGCCGCTGCGCAGCGATGCGGCGCCGGCGCGGCAAGCGGTGTCGCCTGCGGCACGCAAGCGGGCGCAGGCGCTGGGCGTGATGCTGGAGTCGGTCGCCGGGTCGGGCGTGCAGGGATCGGTGACCTTGCGGGACGTGGAGCAGGCGGCGGCCGGCGCAACGGTGGGGGTGGGGGACCTGGCCGCGATTTCGTCTGCAGCCGCGGCGCCCGCCGTCGATCGCCACTCCGAGATGCGGCGCGCCATCGCCGCGGCGATGCGCAAGTCCAAGCGGGAGATCCCGCACTACTACCTGTCCGAGACGATACCGATGCGCAAGGCGCTGGACTGGTTGCGCCGGGCCAACGCTGCACGGCCGGTGACCGAACGACTGTTGCCGGCCGCGTTGCTGCTCAAGGCCGTGGCACTCGCGGCGCGCGATTTCCCGGAGATGAACGGCCTGTTCGTCGACGGTGTCTACCAGGCCAGCGCGCTGGCGCATGTCGGTGTCGCGATCTCGCTGCGCCGGGGCGGGCTGATCGCGCCGGCGCTGCACGACGTGGCCGGGCGGGCGCTCGGCACCGTGATGCTGGATCTGGCCGACCTGGTGCGGCGTTGCCGCGCCGGCAGCCTGCGCAGTTCGGAGATGTCCGATCCGACCATCACGGTGACGAACCTGGGCGACCAGGGCGTGCAGCAGGTGTTCGGCGTGATCTATCCGCCACAAGTCGCCTTGGTCGGCTTCGGCCGTGTGGCCGAGCGGCCCTGGGTGGAGGCAGGCGAGTTGGTCGTGATGCCGCTGGTCACGGCCAGCCTGAGTGCGGACCACCGGGTCAGTGACGGCCACCGGGGCGCGTTGTTCCTGATGCGCATCTCGGAGCTGTTGCAGCGACCGGACCAACTATGAGGAGCATCATGTGAAGCAGCAGGACATTCGCGGCGGCGTGATCGCCGCCATCAAGGCCATCGCACCCGAGGTCGAGGAGGACGACCTGATGGGCGGGCAGGCGTTGCGCTCCCAGGTCGACCTGGACTCGATGGACTGGCTCAACGTGCTGGTCGGCCTGCACCAGCGGTTCGGCGTCGACATCCCCGAGGCCGACTATGCAGGCCTCGATACGCTCGACGCCATCGAGGCCTACCTCGCGCGCAAGCTGGGCTGATGCTGGCGTGGCGCCGAAATGCTTCCCGATGCGACCGGGTTGACCCACGATGCGACACGGCAATACATCAATCCCGTTGGCTTGAGCTCGATCAATACACGCTGTGGACGGCGGCAAAGAATGGGGCATGCAACAAGGGCCGGCGCATGGATCGGCCGCGCTTCAAGGAGACCATCACCATGGCACTACACGTTTGTCCTGCGTCCTTGCGCCACCTCACCTGCGGCGCTGCGCTGCTGGTGGCCGGCACGGCCCATGCCGCCGGCTTCCAGCTCAACGAGACCTCCGCGTCCGGGCTCGGTACCGCGTTTGCCGGCGGCGCCGCCGAGGCGGCCGATGCCAGTATCTTGTGGTCCAACGTGGCCGGCATGACACGTATCGGCGAGAGCCAGGTTTCCGGTACGCTGCACCTGATCACGCCTTCGCTGAAGTTCCGCAATGCCGGGTCACTGGCAGCGACCGGGCAAGGGTTGGGCGGTTCGGGTGGAGACGCCGGTGGCACGGTACCCGTGCCGAATGCCTATGTCACCAAACCGCTGGACAACGGCCTGTCGATCGGCCTGGGCATCACCGCGCCCTGGGGACTGGTCACCGAATACGACGATGGCTGGACAGGACGCTTCCAGGCGATCAAGTCCAGCATCGAGACCATCAATATCAATCCGGGCCTGGCGTGGAAGGCCTCGGATCGCGTGTCGGTCGGCCTGGGCCTGAACGTGCAACACATCAAGGCCGAGTTCACGAACCAGGTCAACTACGCGGGAGCCTTGCTCAATGCTGCGGTGCTCAATGGCGTCGTGCCCGGGTCAGCGCAGTTCAACGCACTTGCCGCGGCCGCCAGCGGGCTGGAATCGAGCGCCACGGTCAAGGGCTCGGATACCGCGTACGGCTGGAATGCGGGTCTGATGTTCGAGGTCGACGACCGTTCGCGCATCGGCATCGGCTACCGGTCCAGCATCAAGTACCGCGTCAGCGGCACCGCGCGTTTCGCCAATCCGGCGGTGAGCGCGCCACTGGCGGCGCTGGCCGCCGGTGTCAATGCAGCGGCTTTGTACGACACCCGGATCACGTCCGACGTGGAGATTCCCGCCGTCCTGAACCTGTCGTATTTCACGCGGCTCGACGAGCGCTGGGACCTGATGGCCGATGCGCAGTGGACACAATGGTCCACCGTCAAGAACCTGACCTTCGTGCGCGCCAACGGCACGGTGCTGCAGAACACGCCGGAGAACTTCAAGAACACCTGGAAGCTGGCGATCGGCGCGAACTACCGCTACAACCCGCAGTGGACCTTGCGCGGCGGCATCGCGTTCGACAAGTCTCCAGTGCAGCGTGCATTCCTGACGCCGCGGCTGCCCGACGGTGACCGCACCTGGCTCACACTGGGTGCGCGCTACACGGCCAATCCGAAACTCACCGTCGATTTCGGCGCCGCGTACATCTTCGTCAAGAAGACGAACATCGACGCCAATGCAGGATCGACGGCAGCCAATGGTCTGATCAACGGCCATTACGACAGCCGGACCGTGATTCTGTCGGCCCAGCTGAACTACGCCTTCTGAGCCGGTGCCGGCGCCGGTCACCGGACCTGCCCGCAACGCACTAGACTGGAGCCGACCGATGATCGCCCGGCGCGTGTGGCCGCAGGGCGCGGCGGGAGGCTGCATGCAGATAGTCGATGTGTTCAACGGGGATGCGGACGGTCTGTGCGCCTTGCATCAGTTGCGCCTGGCCGAGCCGCATGACGATGCGCTGCTGGTTACCGGCGTCAAGCGCGACATCGAACTGCTGCGGCGCGTGCCGCTCGTGGCCGGTTCCCATGTCACCGTGCTCGACGTGTCGCTGGCGCGCAACCGCGAGGCGTTGATGCTACTGCTCGACCACGGCATGACGATCGCCTATTTCGACCACCATTACGCGGGCGACATTCCGCAACACCGCGCGCTGCAGATCCATATCGACGGCGACGCCGATGTCTGCACCAGCATGCTGGTGGATCGCCACCTCGGTGGCCGCCACCGCGCCTGGGCCGTGGTCGGCGCATTTGGCGACAACATGGGTGAATCCGCCCGCTCGCTCGCGGCAACGCTGGACCTGTCCAGGCCGGCCGTCGACGCGCTGCGCGAACTCGGCGAATGCCTGAACTACAACGCCTATGGCGAGACGATCGATGACTTGTTCGTGGCGCCGGACACCTTGTACCGGCAGCTGCGGCATCATGCCGATCCCTGGCACTGCCTGGCGCATGAGCCGGTGCTGGCGAAGATCCGGCACGGTCGGGCCGACGATCTGGCGCGTGCCTCACGGGTCCGGCCCCACAACCAATCCACGGATGCGCGGGTGTTCGTGTTGCCGGACGCGCCGTGGAGCCGCCGCGTGCGGGGCAGTTGGGGCAACCAGCTGGCGCAGGATTTCCCCGACGCGGCCCATGCGTTGTTGACGCCGGTTGATGGCGATGCCTATGTGGTCAGTGTGCGTGCGCCGCGACGGCGTGCTCACGGGGCGGATCGCTTGTGCCGAGCGTTTCCCGGTGGCGGAGGCCGCGCCGCGGCCGCAGGTATCGACCGCCTGGCGCACGATGCGCTTGCGGACTTCGTCGACGCGTTCGAGCAGGCATTCGGTCGGGACGGCCGGGTTTGACGCCGGCGCCGGGTGATCGCCATGGCCGTGCCGGCCGTCGCATTGCTTGACCGATGTCAATGGCCGCCGCCGACGGGCCTCTACCATGGGCGGATACCCTTCGCTGCGACCTGGCGGCGCAGGACGATGTCCTGCCGTCCGCCGCTGAACAGGAGTGCGCATGAATGTCTTGACCACGATGGCGCCGGGCCTGATCGGCCAGCGACGGCCTGCGTGTGCCGAAACCCGTGCCGTCGACACCGTGCCCCTGCAGCCGGCGGCGATCGATCGCCACGCGCTGGCACAGGCGATCGGCCTGTCGAATGACGAGCAGGTGCCGGTATCCCGCACGGTGGGGCGGCCCGCAGCCGCGGCGCTGGCGTGACGGCGCTGTTCGACCCGCTGCGCCTGGCCGAGGTGGCATGGGATGTCACCTGCGTCAACGCGTCATCGGCGCAGGTGCTCCGGCAGCGGCAACAAACGCGGCTCGCCGCCCTGTTCGAGGCGGCCCGGGCCGCACCGGTCTACCGCAAGCATCTGGCGGACCGGCCGTCGGCCGACATCGCGCTGACCGACCTGCCGGTGGTGCACAAGCACACGCTGATGCGCCACTTCCACGATTGGGTCACCGACCCCGCCTTGCGATTGCCGCAGTTGCAGGCGTTCACGGCCGACCCGCGGCGGATCGCGCAGCCGTATCTCGGCAAGTACCAGGTCTGGGAGAGTTCGGGTACCAGCGGGACGCCGGCCATCTTCGTGCAGGACGCACGTGCGATGGCCGTCTGCGATGCGCTCGAAGCGCTGCGCCGCGCCGCACCACGCACCCTCTATGGCTGGCCGGATCCGTCCCTGCTCGGTCAGCGTGTCGCCTTCGTCGGCGAGATCGACGGGCATTTCGCCAGTGTCGTTTCGGTGTTGCGCCTGCGCCAGCTCAATCCCTGGCTGGCGCCTGCGTTGCAGACGTTTTCCATCGCCCAGCCCATCGACACCCTGGTGGCACAACTCAACGCGTTTGCGCCCTCGGTCATTGCCACCTATCCCAGTGCCGCCGCGATGCTGGCCGACGAGGCCGCGCGTGGTGCCTTGCGGCTGGACCTGCGGGAGGTACTGACCGGCGGGGAGACCCTTGGCGCGTCGGTGCGCCTGCACGTCGAGCAGCAACTGGGTTGCCAGGTGCGCAACAGCTACGGGGCGTCCGAGTTTCTGGCCATGGGCTGGGAATGTGCCGAGGGTCGGATGCACCTCAACGCCGATTGGGTCATCCTCGAGCCGGTGGACCGCCAGCATCGGCCGGTGCCGGCCGGCACGCGTCCGCATACCGTGCTGCTGACCAACCTGTCCAACCATGTGCAACCGCTGATCCGTTACGACCTGGGCGACGAAGTCACATTCGCCGCCGATGCCTGCGCATGTGGCTCGCCGCTACCGGTGATCGACGTGGCGGGGCGGCACGACGATGCGCTGGTGATGGCCGGTCGCGGCAAGCGGTCGGTCACCTTGTTGCCGCTGGCACTGAGTACGGTCCTGGAGGATGACGCGGGGGTTTTCGATTTCCAGCTGCGCCAGCGTGACGCGCACACGCTGGTGCTGCGCCTGGGCGAGCGGGGCACCGCGGCCGTGTCGGCCGCGGCGCGGTGCCATGCCGCACTGCATGCGTTTTGCGCGGACCAGGGTGTCGAGCGCTTGCGGGTGGTCAACGAGCTGGACGTTGCGCTGGCACGGGGCCGCAGCGGCAAGGTGCAGCGCATCGTCGCGCAGCCCGGCGGCTGACGGCGGTCAACCTGGCCTGGCGTGCGCCTGCTGCAGTCGGCGCAATGCGTCGGCCAGCAAGCCAGCCATCGGCACCACGTTGCTGGCATGGGTCACGCAGTCGGTGCTCCAGACTTCACCGATGCCGCTGCTGTGCATCAGCTCCACGGCCTGCGGCGTGAACAACGCGTGGGTGACCGCCGCGTCGATGGATGTGGCCCCGGCGTCGCGCAGCAGGCGGGCGGCGGCGGCAACAGTGTGGCCGGTGCTGGCCATGTCGTCGAGGATCACGACCGCGCGGCCGGACACCTCGCCGCCGGGCAAGGCCACGGCGACGTCACGGTCGCCGCTGCGCACCTTGGTGCAGACCATATGGTCGAGCCCGTGGCGCGCCGCGGCGCGTGCGATCCACTGCGCCGATTCCGCGTCCGGCCCGACCAGAACGGGCCTGGCGCGTCGCTGCACGATCCAGTCGGCCAGGACTTCGGCTCCGGTCAGCACCATCGTGTCGGCTCCGGGAACCACGTCCCGCAGTGACGCGACCCGGTGCAGATGGGGGTCGACCGTGATCACCGCATCCACCAGGCTTGCCAGGAACGGGCCGACGATGCGCTGGCTGACCGCTTCGCCGGGGGAAAACGCGATGTCCTGGCGCATATAGGGCAGGTAGGGCGCGACCAGCGTCAGGTGGGTGGCGCCCAGCGTGCGGGCGGTACGGGCGGCCAGCAGCAGTTCGACCAGCTTTTCGTTGGGCTGGTCCAGGCTGCGGTACAGCGCGGCGCGCGCCGGCAGCGCAGCCGGCAGGCGCAGCTTGAGTTCGCCATCGGGAAAGCGGTGGCGTTCGATGCAACGGGCGGGCAGGCCGGCCGCATGCGCGAGCCGCGTCGCAGCCTCTTCCTGGTCGTCGAAATACAGCAGCATGATTGGCCCGGGTTCAGAATTCGGTGACCACCCGCGGCACGTCGGCGGGTGCTCCTATCGTGTAGCCGCTGGCGGCGTCGCTGGCCTGGTGCGCGAACGCGGCGTCGGCGGGGTAGGCCGCATACACCCGGTACAACACGTCACCGGGCGCGACGGGTTGTGCGAGCCGGCACACCAGGTCGACACCGGCCGTCTTGACCTTGGGCGCGCCGGCCAATCCGGCGATACGCGCCAGTCGCAGGTTGTCGATGCCGGTCACCACGCCGGCGCGCGTGGCCCGCACGTCGAATGCGTGAGCGCCGAGTGCGGGTTGGCGGTAGTCGAAATCCGTGGCGCCTTGCGCCGCGATGATGGCATTCATGCGGGTCAGCGCGCGGCCGCTGGACAGGATCTCCCGCGCGATCTCCAGGCCTTGTCCGCCACGCACGCCGGGCGACCATTCGATCATGCGGCCGGCCAGGCGCAGCGCCTTCTCTCGCAGGTCGACGGGTGCCAGCGCGTCGTTGTGCAGCACCCGCATCACGTCGCGCGCCTCGAGCACCGGACCGATGCCCTGGCCGATCGGCTGGCGACCGTCGGTGATCACGACTTCCAGTTGCAGGCCGATGCGTCCGGCGACGTATTCGAACAGGCGCCGCAGTCGCTGCGCCTGTTCCATGTTGCGCACCTTGGCGCTGGGTCCGATCGGGATGTCGAGCAACAGATGGCTCGAGCCGGCCGCAAGCTTCTTGGACAGGATGGAGGCGACCATCTGCCCGGGCGAATCGATGCCCAGCGGCCGCTCCACGGCGATCAGCACGTCGTCGGCCGGCGACAGGTCGGCGGTCCCGCCCCAGGCCACGCAACCGCGCTGGCTGCGCACGATGTCGCGCAGTTGTTCCAGGCCCAGTTCGACCCGGGCCAGTACCTCCATGGTGTCGGCGGTCCCGGCCGGCGAGGTGATGGCGCGCGACGAGGTCTTGGGACACAGCAAGCCATGTTCGCTCACGATCGGCACCACCAGCATCGACGTGCGGTTGCCCGGGATGCCGCCGATGCAGTGCTTGTCCACCACCAGGTCCGCATGCCAGTCCAGGCGGCGGCCGCTTTGCACCATGGCGCGGGTGAGGAAATACACCTCCTCGCGGTCCAGCTCGTTGCGGTGCGTGGACACGACGAAGGCCGTCAGCTCGATCTTGGAGTACTGGTGCGTGGCGATGTCCGCGATGATGGCCGTGTAGTCGTCCTGGCCGAGTCGTTCACCGGCGATCTTGCGGTTCAGTGCGGCGATCGAGGCGGGTTGTTCCGCGTGCCAGACGCTGGCCGTGTGGCCACCCTCGACGCCGAGCTGGGCGAACGCATCCTCGGACAGGCCGAGCTCCTCGCAACCGACGATGGACGGATCGTCGACGACGTTGAGCGTGGCTAGGATGCGCCGCCCGTTGGCATGCACCGAGATCTTGCTCAGGGCCTGGAAACCTTCGGCGCGGTACAGCGGGCAGTCGCGGTGCAGGTAGGCGACGTTCTCGCGGTAGGTGTCGATGCCGATGCGGCGGATCGCCAGCGTCGAGCCTGGCGATGCACGGGTCGGCGATCCGGTGGCGGCGGCGGGGTCCATGGCCGAAGCCTACACGGAAAAGCCGCCGTTCCCGGTCACGGCGCGGCGCGGCGCGACAACCAGGCCTGCAGGCGGGCGCGTGCGGGCGCCAGTTGCTTGTAGGCCAGCACGGCCTCGGACATGGACTGCAGCGCGTGCAACAGCCGCTGTGCGCCGATGGGCTCGACCACGGCGTCGGCCAAGGGCTGGAGCTGGACCCGGATCGTGAACACCCGTTGGCGGGGCGGCCCTCCATCGACCGCCGGCACCACGAAAAAGCTCTGGCGCTCGGTGCGCAGAAAACACTGGCGGGCGAATGCCTCGGGGTCGTCCGTCTGCGGCCACGGCGTGGCCGGCTGACGCCGGGGGTGGCGGTCGTGCAGCGGCGAGGCGCTGATGGTCCAGACCTGGCGTGCCCAGTCGCCGTCACCGGCGAGCAGGCGCAACAGCTGGGGCCAGCGCTGGTTCAGCGCGGCGGCGTCGGCCACGGGCGCGTGGATGGCCAGCAGGTCCCGGCCGATCTTGTCTTGCGGGTCCCAGCCGCTGGGGACGCAGACACACATCCAGGGCACGCGGCCGCTGTCCAGGTCGAGGACGGCAAGGTCCTGTTCGAATGCCAGCGCCAGCGGCGTATCGGGCGGCACGCCGGCGAGGCCGTCACGCGCGGCCTGGGCCCAGATGGCCGCGATGGCCGCGCGGGCATCGAAACCGGGCACGCAGGCGATGGACGTGCCGGCCGCGTGGACCTGCCGCTTTTCGTCGAACAGGGCGCTGCCGGGCCGCAGTGCATGCAGGTGCGGCTCGCCGTCATGCATACGGCGCAGGCCGGGCTGCATGCGGAACGGAACGTCGATCTGGCGCGGGTCGAAGGCCATCATCGGATCGGGAGGCAAACCCCGCGTGCCGGGCACGCGCGAAAAAGGCTCCTCGCGGAGCCTTGTCGGGGTCGAAGGGGCAGGCCGATCAGACGCGGCGGCGGTATTCGCCGGTACGGGTGTCGATCTCGACCTTGTCGCCCTGGGAGACAAACAGCGGGACGCCGATCTCGAATCCGGTGGCGATCTTGGCCGGCTTGAGCACCTTGCCCGAGGTGTCGCCCTTGACGGCGGGTTCGGTCCAGGTGATCTCGCGCTCGACGCTGGTCGGCAATTCGACCGAGATCGCCTTGCCTTCATAGAACACCACTTCGAGCGGCATGCCGTCTTCGAGGTAGTTCAGCGTATCGCCCATGTTCTCGGACTCGACTTCATACTGGTTGTAGTCGGCGTCCATGCAGACGTACATCGGGTCGGCGAAGTAGGAGTAGGTGCATTCCTTCTTGTCCAGGATGATCTGGTCCATCTTGTCGTCGGCCTTGAACACGACTTCGGTACCGAAGTTGTTCAGCAGGCTCTTGAGCTTCATGCGCACGGTGGCGGAATTGCGGCCGCCGCGGCTGTATTCGGTCTTCAGGACCACCATCGGGTCCTTGCCATGCATGATCACATTGCCGGCACGGATTTCTTGCGCGATTTTCATACGGGTTTCCCATCAATGGCCGCGCGACGGGCGCACCGCGGAGCTGCGATGCAAAAATGGACCCGTGACGGCGGTGGATCGTTGCGGCCCGGGCGGCGGATGGCCCGGGTTTTTCCGCAAAGCCTTGAATTTTAACGGCTTTCGTATGTCGGTCCGATCCGGCTGCGGATCGATCCGACAAATTCGGTCAGCCGGGTGCCGAGATCGGGCTGCTCCCACAGTCGCTGACGCGCCTGCATGGCCCACAGAGCCCATGCGGCCACATCCAGGAGGGGCAGGGCGGCGCCATCGATGCCGTTCCAGGCTGCATGCGCCGAACGCACCGATGCCGGTGCGTCCAGCACGTCGAGAAAGGCGTTCAGCTTGGCGTGGTGGGCATCGTCGTGTTGCGGATAGATCTGCCAGATGAAGGGTTTGCCCGCCCACAAGGCGCGCACCACCGAGTCTTCGCCCCGTACCAGGTTCAGGTCGCAGGCCCACAACAGATGGTCGAAGTCGGGTTGCGTCAGTGTCGGCAGGAAGTCGACGACAAGTCCGTGCGAGTCAGGGCCATCACCGGGCATCAGCCCCAGGGCCCGGATCGCGGCCGCAGCCCGTCCGGAGGTGACCAGCAGCCGCGTGGGGCGCTCTTGGGCCTGCCATTGCGCGAGCAGGCCGGCCAGCGCGGCCGGTTCGTAGCAGAACAGCGACACCAGTTGTTCGCCGTGCCAGGCGATGCCCTTGTCGGCCAGCCAGTGCGCCCGGTCGAACCCGGCCTGCCGCTGGCCCAGGTCCGGCTCGCGCAGCAGGCCGCCGCTGGCTGGCGTGAAGCCGGGGTAGAAGAAGTGCTTGGTACAACCCTGTGCAGGCCCCTGCATGACCGGGGAGGGCAGGCGATGGGCGCGTTCTGCGTAGGATTCGGCCGTCAGGTACTCGAGGTTGATCCAGGCCGGGGCGAGGGCATTCGCGTCGTCGCGCAGGTGGTGGGCCAGGAAAGCGTCGGGCAGCTCGCAGCCGAACGCCTCGACCCAGGTGTCGGCTGGCTCCAGTGCCGCCAGGACGGCCGGATCGCCGGCCTGTTGCCAGGGCCGCACCGAAACGCCACGCCGTTGCCCCTGCAGCGCGCCCGGCGCCATCCATTGCAGCGCCGACGGGTCGTCGACCCACAGCCGCACCTCCCGGCCACGATCGGCAAGATCGGCCGCCAGGCGCCAGCAGATGCCGATGTCGCCGTAGTTGTCGATCACCTGGCAGAAGATGTCCCAGCGCTTGTCGGAAACCATGCGCCGGATTGTCCACAATATGGCCATGCCCAAGCCCTCTGCCAAAGACCCGTCAGCCGTCGTCACCCCCGCGGCCGAACCTCCGGCTGCGGCCGCCGAGGCCGACGCCCGCGGCGCGGCCGGTGCGCCTGCCGACGCGTCCGGCCACGATGCACAGGTGCTGGCCGAGGTCGCGGCGCTGCCGGGCCTGCCCGGCGTCTACCGGTTCTACGACGCCGCCGGCGAGGTCTTGTACGTCGGCAAGGCGATCAACCTGAAGAAGCGGGTGTCGAGTTATTTCCGCAACAACCATGGCGGGACACGCATCGGGCACATGGTCGGACGTATCGCCCGCATGCAGACGACGGTGGTGCGCTCCGAGGCCGAGGCGCTGCTGCTCGAGAACAACCTGATCAAGACGCTGGCGCCGAAATACAACATCCTGTTCCGCGACGACAAGAGTTATCCGTATCTGAAACTCACCGGCAGGGGGCCGGCGGCGCTGTCGTCACGCGCGGCGCGGGCCGCGGCCGACGCGGCAGTGTCGACTGGTGGCTCCTCCGGTGATGCGCCGCCGCAGCCGGCTGCGTTTCCCCGCGTGGCGTATTTCCGCGGTGCGGTGGAGAAGAAACACCGCTACTTCGGGCCGTATCCGAGTGCCTGGGCGGTCAAGGAGAGCATTCTGCTGATCCAGAAGCTGTTCCGGCTGCGCACCTGCGAGGACACGGTGTTCAGCAATCGCACCCGGCCCTGCCTGCTGTACCAGATCAAGCGGTGTTCGGCGCCGTGTGTGGGCCATATCGGGGCACAGGCCTACGCGCAGGACGTCGCCCATGCCGAGCGATTCCTCGAAGGCGACGCTGGCGAGGTGCTGGCCGAACTCGAGGCCCGCATGCTGGCCCATGCCGAGAAACTGGAATTCGAGGCGGCGGCCGAACTGCGCGACCAGGTCGCGGGCCTGTCCAACGTGTTGCACCAGCAGTCGGTGGACAACGTGTCGGACCGGGATGTGGACATCCTGGCGGTCAAGGTCCAGGGCGGCAAGGCCTGCGTCAACCTGGCCATGGTGCGGGGCGGGCGCCATCTGGGCGACCGTGCCTATTTCCCGGTCCATGTCGATGACGCCTCGGTGATGCAGGGCGCGCAGGACGATGCAAGCGTCGCGGCGCTGCCGCTGGAGAACCAGGTGCTGGAAGCCTTCATCGCGCAGCATTACCTGGACGTGGCCATTCCGGGTTCGCTCGTCACCAGTGCGCCGGTGCGCCCGGCCCTGGTGCAGGCGCTGTCGGAGCAAAGCGGGGTGAAAGTGAGTGTGGTGCACCAGCCGCGCGAGCAACGGCGCATCTGGCTCGAGATGGCGCAGACCAATGCCCAGCTGCAACTGGCGCGCCTGCTGGCCGAGGAGGGCTCGCAGCAGGCGCGCACGCAGGCGCTGGCCCAGGCGCTGGACCTGCCGGGCGATGACCTGGACGGCTTGCGCATCGAGTGTTTCGACATCTCGCACACGGCCGGCGAGGCCACGCAGGCGTCTTGCGTCGTGTTCCAGCACCATGCGATGCAGTCTGCCGAATACCGGCGCTACAGCATCGAGGGCATCACCCCCGGCGACGACTATGCCGCGATGCGCCAGGTGCTGACGCGGCGCTACGGCAAGTGGGTCGAGGCCAACCGGCAGGCGCAGGACCGGGGCGAGCCGGTCGCCCGCGGCGCGCGCCTGCCCGACCTGGTGCTCGTCGATGGCGGCAAGGGCCAGGTGGCGATGGCGCGCGAGGTGTTCGAGTCGCTCGGGCTGGACCTGTCGCTGATCGTCGGTGTCGAGAAAGGCGAGGGGCGCCGGGTCGGCCTGGAGGAACTGGTGTTTGCCGACGGACGCGACAAGGTCTATCTGGGCAAGGATTCGGCCGCGCTGATGCTGGTGGCGCAGATCCGCGACGAGGCGCACCGGTTCGCGATCACCGGCATGCGGGCACGCCGGGCCAAGGTCCGTGTGGGCGGCGGCCAGTTGCAGGAGATCCCGGGCGTGGGTCCCAAGCGGCGTGCCCGTCTGCTGCAGCGGTTCGGCGGCGTGCGCGGCGTCGGGTTGGCCAGCATCGACGACCTGGCGACGGTAGAGGGCGTTTCGCGGGCACTGGCCGAGGAAATCTACCGAGCCTTGCATTGAGCCTGCCTGACCCAGGACACGGGCCGGGCGAAGCCGTCCTGCGCCGTGCCACAATTCGCCCATGTTTCTGACGATTCCGACCATCATGACCTGGACGCGCATCGTCGCGATTCCTCTCATTGTCGGGATCTTCTACCTGCCGGACACCATGGTGACGATGCCGGCCAAGAACCTGACCGCGACCGTGATGTTCGTGTTGTTTGCCGCGACCGACTGGCTCGATGGTTTCCTGGCCCGCAAGCTCAACCAGACCTCGTCCTTCGGCGCCTTTCTCGACCCGGTCGCGGACAAGTTCCTGGTCTGCGCCTCGCTGCTGGTGCTGGTGCACCTGAACCGGGCCGACGTCTTCGTGGGCCTGATCATCATCGGGCGGGAGATCGCGATATCGGCACTGCGCGAGTGGATGGCGCAGATCGGGGCCTCCAAGAGCGTGGCGGTGCACATGATCGGCAAGCTCAAGACGGTCGGGCAGATGGTGGCCATTCCGTTCCTGCTGTACGACGGCGTGTTGTTCGGGGTGATCCACACCCGGCAGTGGGGCCAATGGCTGATCTGGGTGGCGGCCGTGCTGACGGTCTGGTCCATGGGTTATTACCTCAAGAAGGCCGTGCCGGAGATCCGGGCCCGGGTCAAATGACGGCCTGCCGGGCCTGCACGGCAGCCCGCGACGCAAGATGACGAACCCTTCGCAGGTCGAGCGCTGGGTTCACCTGATGCCCGTGGTGTTCGTGCTGATCTGGAGCACCGGTTTCATCGTCGCGCGGTACGGCATGCCCCACGGGCCTCCGTTTCATTTCCTGGCCATCCGCTTCGCGTTGTCGGTGTTGTGTTTTCTGCCGTGGATCTGGCTGTCACGATCGCGCTGGCCGGCCACCGGCCTTCAGTGGCGTCATCTCGCCATCACCGGGGTGTTGATGCATGCCGGTTACCTGGGCGGTGTCTGGGCCGCGGTGAAGGCCGGCATGGGTTCGGGCGTCTCGGCGCTGGTCGTCGGCCTGCAACCGGTGCTCACGGCCGTGTGGGTGTCGGCCATGGGGACGCGGGTGAACGCCCGCCAGTGGGCCGGCCTGGCCCTGGGTTTGGCAGGCCTGGTGCTGGTGGTGTCGGCCAAGTTCGGAGCGGGCAGCGCCGGAGACCGGGTCGACATGTTCAACCTGGCCATCGTCGCGATCGGCCTGTTGTCGATCACGGCGGGCACCCTGTACCAGAAGCGGTACGTGGCGCCTTGCGACGTGCGCACCGCCAATGCGATACAACTGGGCAGTGCGTTCCTGGTGACACTGCCGCTGGCGCTGCTCGAGCGCGAATCCATGGTCTGGAACGGCGAGTCGATGGGGGCCATGGCCTGGTCGGTCCTGGTGCTGACACTGGGGGGCAGTTCGCTCCTGTACCTGTTGATACAACGTGGGGCCGCCACGGCGGTCACCAGCCTGCTGTACCTGGTGCCACCGGTCGCGGCAGTGCTGGCGTGGGCGCTGTTTGGCGAGCCGATCACGGTGTTCACCATGCTGGGCATGGCGATCACGGCACTGGGTGTGAGCCTGGTGGTGCGACGGCAGCGATGACCGGGCGGCGCATGCCGCAATGTGATGGGAAGGTGGCCCCGCGGCCGCCGATGTGGATCAACGATGACGAGGACAAGCAACATGGGCAAGAAGAAGATAGCAGTGATCGCCGGTGACGGCATCGGCAAGGAAGTGATGCCGCAGGGCCTGCGGGTGATGGAGGCAGCGGCCGACAAGTTCGGCATCGACCTGCAGTTCGATCATTTCGACTTTTCGAGTTGGGACTACTACGAGCGACACGGCACGATGCTGCCGGATGACTGGAAGGACCGGATCGGCGGGCACGATGCCATCTATTTCGGTGCCGTCGGCTGGCCCGACAAGATAGCCGACCATGTGTCCTTGTGGGGTTCGCTGCTGCTGTTCCGGCGCGAGTTCGACCAGTACATCAATCTGCGGCCGGCGCGCCTGATGCCGGGCATCGTCGCGCCCGTCGTGCGGCGCGACGGCAGCCGGCGCGAGCCGGGCGAGATCGACATGTACATCGTGCGCGAGAACACCGAGGGCGAATATTCGAGCGTCGGCGGACGCATGTTTGCCGGCACCGAGCGCGAGATCGTGATGCAGGAGACGGTGATGTCGCGGGTCGGCGTGGACCGGGTGTTGCGTTTTGCGTTCGAACTCGCGCGTTCGCGTCCGAAGAAGCACCTGACCAGCGCCACCAAGTCCAACGGTATCGCGATCACGATGCCGTACTGGGACGAGCGTGTCGCGCTGATGGCCCAGGAATATCCGGACGTCACCGTCGACAAGTTTCACATCGACATCCTGACGGCGCATTTCGTGCAGCGCCCGGACTTCTTCGACGTGGTCGTGGCCAGCAACCTGTTCGGCGACATTCTCAGCGACCTGGGGCCGGCATGTACCGGCACCATCGGCATCGCCCCGAGCGCGAACCTGAATCCGACGCGCGCGTTTCCGTCGCTGTTCGAACCGGTGCATGGATCGGCCCCCGACATCGCGGGCAAGGGCGTCGCCAATCCGATCGGTCAGATCTGGTGTGGCGCGATGATGCTCGACTTCCTGGGGCATCGCGCGGCGCATGACGCCGTGTTGTCGGCGATCGAGGCGGTGCTGGCGCCTGCCAGCGGCGCGCCGCGCACGCCCGACATCGGCGGCACGGCCAGCACGGCGGACCTGGGAAAGGCCATCGAGCAGGCCGTGCGGGGCTGATGCCCTGTCGCGCAATGCGGTGCGGCGGCCGGGCCGGTCCTCCGGGCTTGCTCCGTGGCCGCGGGGACGTCCCGCAAAACCGAATAGAATTCGCGTCCGCACCGAAGTTTGCCGCCCGGCTGGTTGACACGCTCGAAGTCCGTCGCTCTAATCAGTCGTAGAAGTACGGACTCCGGGATCTGTGACCCAGACCGAAGGTTTCCAGTGCGACCGAGCCCACCGCCTGACCGACCCCGGAGCCGGGTGGTGACCAGATTTCTGCGGGGCCAGTCCGACTGCCCCGTGTCCTTTCGAGAGGTTCTTTGTGAACAAGACAGAGTTGATTGAACATATCGCCAAGCACGCCGACATTTCCAAGGCCGCGGCAACCCGCGCCCTGGAGTCCACGATCGGTGCCGTCAAGACCACGCTGAAAAAAGGCGGCTCGGTCTCGCTGGTCGGCTTCGGCACCTTTGCCGTGGGCAAGCGTGCTGCACGTACCGGTCGCAATCCGCGCACCGGTGCCGCGATTAAAATCAAGGCTGCCAAGGTTCCGAAGTTTCGCCCGGGCAAGGCATTGAAAGATGCGTTGAACTGAGCTTGTTGATTGCAGTGGGGTTCTTAGCTCAGTTGGTAGAGCGGCGCCCTTACAAGGCGTAGGTCGGCGGTTCGAGCCCGTCAGGACCCACCACTACGGACAAAGGCGAACACGATGTTCGCCTTTTTTATTGATCCGGCCGATGCGCGTGGCGTGTGTCGATCAGCCGGATTCGAATTCATGGAGTAGTAACGCATGTTCGATCTCGTTCGCAAGCACACCAAGGTACTGATGTTCCTGATGTTCTTGCTGATCATCCCGGCATTCGTGCTGGTGGGTGTCGATGGGTACAACCAGTTCAGCAATAGCGACCCGAAGGTGGCCTCCGTCGCCGGACGCGACATCACGCAGGCCGAATGGGATTTCGCGCACCGCAACGAGGTTGATCGCCTGCGTGCGCAGATGCCCAATATCGATGCGAGCGTGCTGGAGTCGGCGGTCGCGCGTTATGCCACGCTCGAACGCCTGGTGCGTCAACGCGTGCTGGCCGAGGCCGCGGACAAGTTGCGCCTGGCAACCACCGATGCACGGTTGGCGCAGGAGCTGCAGCGCAATCCGACCATTGCGGCCTTGCGGGGCCCGGATGGCAAGCTCGACATGGAACGTTACCGCCAACTGGCGGCAAGCCAGGGATTCACCCCTGAAGGTTTCGAGATGCGGGTACGGCGCGATCTGTCGCTGCGCCAGGTCGAGGCCGGGGTACTGGCCACCGGGTTCGTGCCCGAGGCCGTCGCCGATGTGGCGCTGGGTGCGTTCTTCGAGAAACGCGAAGTGCAACTGGCCCGTTTCCCGGCCAGCGACTACCTGTCCAAGGTGTCGCCGACCGATGCCGAGATCGAGGCCTATTACCAGGCCAATCCCAAGCAGTTCCAGGCGGCCGAGTCGGTGGCGATCGAATACGTGGTGCTGGACCTCGATACCATCAAGAAGTCGATGACCGTCAACGAGCAGGATCTGAAATCGTATTACGACCAGAACGTCGAACGGCTCAGCGGCAAGGAGGAGCGCAGGGCCAGCCATATCCTGATCGCCGCGGCGAAGGACGCTCCCGCGGCCGAGCGTGACAAGGCCAAGGCCCGTGCGCAGGAACTGCTGGCCGAGATACGCAAGAACCCGGCGCAGTTTGCCGATCTCGCGAAGAAGCATTCGCAGGACCCGGGTTCGGCGGAGGCGGGCGGCGACCTCGACTTCTTTGCCCGCGGCGCCATGGTCAAACCCTTCGAGGACGCGGCATTCGCCATGAAGAAGGGCGAGATCAGCGACCTGGTAGAGTCCGACTTCGGTTACCACATCATCCAGCTCACCGACGTCAAGTCGCCCAAGCAGCGCAGTTTCGAGGAACTGCGCGCGGGCATCGAAGCCGACCTCAAGGCCCAGCAGGCGCAGCGCAGGTTTTCGGAGGCGGCCGAATCCTTCACGAACACCGTCTACGAACAATCGGACAGCCTCAAGCCGGTGGCCGACAAGCTCAAGCTCGAGATCCGCACGGCCAGCGAGGTACATCGCCAGCCGGCGGACGGTGTGCAGGGGCCGCTGGCCCATGCGAAGTTCATCGAAGCCTTGTTCGCCGACGAGGCGGTCAAACGCAAGCGCAATACCGAGGCGATCGAGACGGGCCCGAACCAGCTCGTGTCCGGCCGCGTGGTGTCCTATTCGCCGGCCCGTACCTTGCCTTTGGCCGAGGTGCGTGCGTCGGTGCGTGAAAAGCTGGTGGCTACGCGCGCCGCGGAACTGGCCCGCAAGGACGGGGAAACGCGCCTGGCGACCTGGAAGAGCAATCCGGCGCAGGTCACGGGAACGGCCATCGTCGTCGCGCGCGACGCGGCCCAGGATCTCGCGCCCAAGGTGCTGGACGCCGCCTTGCGCGCCGACCCCACGGCGCTGCCGGTCCAGGTGGGTGTCGACCTCGGGGCAGATGGTTACACCGTGCTCAACGTCAAGCGAATCGTCAGCCGCGCCGCGCCCGACGATGCCGCAGCCCGGCAGGCCCGCACCCAGGTCGCCCAGCTCGCGGCCTCGGCCGAGAACCAGGCGTATTACGAGATGCTCAAGGAGCGTTACAAGGTCCGAATCAGCGTGCCGCGCCCCACGGCAACGCCCTTGCAATAATCAGGTCGCCTCGCACGAATTGCGAGGCTATAATCTCCCGCTTACGGTGGCTGTAGCTCAGTTGGTAGAGTCCAGGATTGTGATTCCTGTTGTCGTGGGTTCGAGCCCCATCAGCCACCCCATTTTTATCGTTTAAAATCAATTACTTAAAAGATTTTGAGCGATTTCGGGGCCTAATTTGGGCCTAATCGAATTTTTGATCGCCAATTCCAGGCGGTCCATTTCCCGGTCATTTTGTTCCCCGTCGATCCACTTGGTGTACGTACGCTGGAATTGGTCGACGCTGTGCCCGAGCTGTTTGGCGCAGAAGCTGTGGTTCATTCCGGCCATCAACATCGCTGTGGCATAGGTGTGGCGCATGTTGTAGGGGCGTCTGTAGCGAATGCCCAACAATTTGAGGACCGGGGTCCAGTAGCTGCGCCTGAGAGCCCGCTCATCCGACCAAGGGGTGTCATAGCGCGGGTCCTGGAAAACCTCACCGCCCACCATCTGGGTGTGCTGGCGCTGCCGTTGTAGTGCCGCCACAGCTCGGCTGTTGAGTTTGACGGTCCTTGCCAAGTTGGTCTTGGTATTGTTCTTGCGCAGGCCACGCACCATGGCCTCCGTGACTAAAACGGTGCCGCTGGCCAGATCGACGTTTTCCCAGGTCAGCCCGGCCAGTTCCGAGGTGCGCATGCCGGTCCACATCCAGAATTCCACCAGGTTGGCGACCTGGCCTGGGTGGCGCGCGTTGAATTCGGCCATGATGCGTTCGGCTTCCTCACTGGTGAAGGGATCAGGCGGTTCCTTCTGGTGCGGCGCGGCTTCCACCTTCTCGACCGGGTTCGATTGCAGTAACCCGTCAGTGACCGCCAGCTCAAGCGCCTCGCGCAGCACGCTGGTGTAGTTGTTCAGAGTCTTGCCCGTCAGGTCGGGGCGCGCTGCACGCGCCTTCAGGATGTGGCTGGGCAGCAATGCACGCAACGCTTTCGTGCCGATTGCCGCACGCCAGAAGTTGATCGCCGCCTTGTAACCGTTCTTAGTACTCTCCTCGATGCGCTGCGTGTCGAGCCAGGTATCGAGTTGATTAGAGACCGTAAGTGCACCTGCATCTCCATTGGCCGGAAAGTACTCGGCCATGCTGAAGATGCCGTCGCGGATCTTCTGGTTGATCTCCACCACCATGCGACGCGCGTACTTTATGTTGGCGACGGTGGGCGCCAGCGGCTTGCCATTGATGCGCAGCGTGTGGCGCTGGCGCTCTCCCTGCCAAGTGAACCGAACCCTTATGCCCGCATCGCGTACATCTACCCCGTCGCCTTTTCGACCCATGACGCGTACCCCTTGATTGAGATGAAAACACCGCCGTCAGGCGAGCGGCGGTACTCTCGACCTTCGATCCATTTTCCATCTTCAATCTTACGTCGGATGGCTTTCTCGGTCAGCCCGGTGATCATGGCGGCGAGGGGGATGGTTACGTAGGGCGCGGGCGCCAGCATGGGCACTGAATCGGTCATTGAGTGATCCTTTTGATCATTGCGTCCATCAGGCAACTTGCAATTGGTGCAGACTGTTTGTGCTTTATGCGTACCTTCATACCGTGGTGCGTCGCAGCGGCCGTCAGGTTTTCAGGCTGCGCATTCAGTCGCCGGCTGTGCACTTCGATGCCCGGTGTCACAGATGCCAAGTCCGGCAGCGGTAGCGCCAGTTGGTCGCGTCCCCGTTCGTGGTATTGAATTCCTCGTTTCATAGTGACCTCCACATTCGGTTGCCGAGCCGTTTTGGGTCTCAGGTGCCGGGACACGTATGGCAACGGTGCGGTTCGACTGATCCACACCGTGCTGATTTCGCGTGTTGGCCGTCCGCATGACGCCCAGTGACCCTTCGATGGCACACCTGCCAACCGGGCTGACACCAATCGCCATGGGTCTGCGCTCATCGGCAGCGATCGACAACGGTCTCGAATTCGGTTACGGAATCCGCGTCAAAAGTGTCGGCTTCAAGACCCATCGCAACAGACGGGGTACGAGATGGCACTCACCCCAGGCGTTGGTCTCGATGAATGGGAGACTGCGGTCGCGAAGAAATTGGTGGGCAATTTCCGATGCCGTGCGGGGCATCCCACCCCAGCTGGTCGCACCCATCCGTCTGGATTTCCTGCCCGGCGCCGATGACGCGGCGCGGCAAGGCATGCATATTGCGGTGACGGTGCTGCCGGGTTGATACCGTTGATTGCATTGCCATCTTCGCCAGGCGCGAACTCGCCCTTGCCCAGGATCTTCAACTAGGGCGCTGTCAGCATTGCTGACACGGATCCGTGGCGCCAACGGCTGCGCCTCTAACGCATTCGCTTCGCCAATGTGGCAGCTTGTATTGCAAGCTTCCCTGGGCACTTGCGGGCCAACTGCTCCAGGCTATGCAGCTTCTAATGGATGGCCGGCACGTGTTCAGCATGTGCGGTGCCCAGCGCGGACCAGTCTGGTTGGCCTGTCACGAGCGTCAGCAGGAATCTGCGCTCGTCCGCACCCAGGCCGGCTTGGAGTTCCTGCACCATGCGATCACGCACAACCGCCATCGCACAAGTATTTCCGACACTTTCCGGCGCAACTCCGTAACAGGTGGATAGGGCCTTGGGCTGCCGCGGCCATGCGACGTCGGGCTCACCCATGTTGATTCAACCCCAGGAGGAAGTGAACATGCACCAGAAGATCCAGTACGAACCGGCCATCCTGCGCCGGCGGCATGTAGAGCAGCGCACCGGGCTGTCGCGCAGCACGCTCTACCAATACATGAAGGACGGAGCCTTCCCCAAAGTGGTCGGCGCCAACAATCCTGACCGCCCGGCGACAACTATCCTGGGTGACCGGACAAGGTAATTGTCGCCAACCACCCAAGACCGTGCAACTTGGCCTGCGCGCAGTGGGATGGCTCGAATCGGACATCAGCAAGTGGATCGCCGCCCGGGTCAAGGTCGGCCGGTCGTGAAGACGGCCACGACCTCTGAAGTCCTCGACCAGTTCCGCGCCGCGCTCATCGCGCGTGGCATCGTGCCACCCGACCCGATCATCGCCGATGGTCGGCTCCAGCGCTGCAACGCGCTGGGTGCACGCGGTCGGGGGGATGCCGCCTACCTGCTGCATCTGGACGGCGTGCCGGCCGGAGGGATGGAGAACTGGCGCGATTGCCAGGGCTGGCAGACTTGGCGGGTGGACCTTGGTCGCCCGCTGAGCGCGGCAGAGCGGAATATGGTTCATGCCCGGTCGCAAACTGCTGCCATCCAGCGCCATGAGTAAGCTGCGCGTCGCCATGCAGGCGCGCGCGAGCGTGCGGCACGCATCTGGGCCGCGGCGCGACCGGCGCCGGAAGATCATCCGTATCTGGTCGCCAAGGGCGTGACGGCTTACGGACTGCGTGCATACCGTGGCGCGTTGGTCGTTCCCGTCCGCGACGCGGCGGGCGATCTCCATGGCCTGCAATTCATTGGCGTGGGCGGGACCAAACGATTCCTCAAGGGCGCAGCGGTCCAGGGCCACTACTGCCTGATTGGAGAGGCGCGCAGCGACGGACAAGGGACTGTCTGCATCACGGAAGGCTTTGCGACCGGGTCCAGTGTCCATGCGGCCACGGGTCATCCGGTGGCCGTCGCCTTCCACGCGGGCAACCTCGCGGCGGTGGCGAGGGCCATTCGGGACAGGTACCCGAAGGCTGACATCCTGCTCTGCGCCGATGACGACCGCGACACTCCAGGCAACCCCGGGCTCACCCACGCGCGCCAGGCCGCGCTGGCGGTGGGCGGCCGCCTGGCAATTCCAGAATTCGAGCCGGAGCGCCCGGTGGGCGCATCGGACTTCAACGACCTGCATCGGCATCGGGGGCTGTCAGAAGTGCTGACGGCCGTCCAAGCCGCAACTGTCCCAGGTGCCGGTTCCACTGGCGCTGAGGAACGGAGCGGCAACCCTGAGGTCGACTGGCCTGATCCGGAGCCGCTGACCGAGCCGCTCGACCCCCTTCCTTATCCCGTCGATGCGCTGCCGCCGCAGCTGCGCGACGCTGTACTTGAGGCGCAAGCCTTCGTGCAAGCGCCCGTGGCGCTGGTTGCATGCTCGGCCCTGGCAGTGCTTTCCGTGGCCGCCCAAGGTCTGGTCAATGTGCGCCGCGACCGCCATCTGGTCGGGCCGGTATCGCTGTACCTGCTCGCGGTGGCCGATTCTGGCGACCGCAAGACCACCTGTGACGGCATCTTCGGTCCTGCCCTGCGCCATTGGGAGAGTGGCCAATTGGTGGCGATGGCGTCGGAGCTTGCCTCGCACGACGCAGCGCTGTCGGCCTTCGAGGCGAAGAAAGCCGGCATTCTCGAAGCGATCAAGCACAAGCGGCGTCGATCGCAAGACACCGCCAAGGAGGAAGACGAGCTCGATGCCCTCGCCCGTGAGGCTCCGAGGCCTATCGTCGTGCCACGCCTGCTCTACGCGGATGCCACCCCGGAGGCACTCGCGCACGCGCTGGCCACCGGTTGGCCGAGCGCCGGCGTGTTGTCGGCCGAAGCGGGTGCCGTCCTGGGATCGCACGGCATGGCCCAGGACACCATCCTCCGCTATCTTGCCTTGCTCAATGTGATGTGGGAAGGAGGCGAGTTTCTTGTTGACCGCCGCAG
The DNA here is from genome assembly GCA_027214345.1 of Comamonadaceae bacterium G21597-S1. Classification (GTDB taxonomy): domain Bacteria; phylum Pseudomonadota; class Gammaproteobacteria; order Burkholderiales; family Burkholderiaceae_C; genus CAISIP01. Next base: position 24,468 of record JAPWHR010000011.1, on the reverse strand, counting down.
CAAGCCATCGTTCCAGTTGCGCCACCGGCGGCTGACCTTCGGGCTGATGGCCCAGCCCGACGCCATGCGCGGTTTCATGGATCGCGCGGGCACCTTGCCGCGTGGTACCGGGTTCATCGCCCGCTTCCTGATTGCCTGGCCCGCCAGTACGCAGGGCACCCGGGCCTATCGGCCAGCACCAGCGGCCATGCCGGCCGTCGAGCGCCACGGGCGGCGCATCACCGAGTTGCTCGATGCACCCCTGTCGACGGACGCACATGGCGGCCTCACACCGATGGTGCTGGATTTTTCTCCCGCGGCCCACGCCGCATGGGTGCGACTGCATGACCGCATCGAGAAGGAACTGGGGGTGGGCGGCGTTTACTGCGCCGTGCGTGACGTAGCTGCGAAGGCCGCAGAGAACGTTGCGCGCATGGCTGCGCTCTTTCACGTTCTGGAGCACGGGCCGGTTGGCATGATCGGCGTCGAGCACGTCCTGGGAGCTGAGCAAGTGGTTTGCTGGCATCTGCATGAAGCCCGCAGGCTGCTTGCAGAACTCGACACGCCGCCAGCGCTTGCCGCAGCGGTCCGGCTGGATACCTGGCTGCTCCACGAAGCGCGCACCACCGCAGACCCACGGATTCCGACGACCCGGATCTACCAGTACGGCCCGGCGTGCGTGCGCGACAGCCGTGAGCTGAAGGCGGCCCTCGCGACGCTGACGGAGCGCGCAAGGGCACGCCCGCAGACGCAGGGGCGGCGGCGGTACGTGGTGGTGAGTCCGGCGCTGCTTGGTGCCTGAGGCAGACCCCGTCAAGGTCCACTTTCTCAGCGCGGAGGGCCCTGCTATTGTTGCTATTCTTGCTATTCATTCGCATGGCGAAGGCGGCCGCAAATCCAAAAATAGCAGGAATAGCAACAATAGCAGTGGTGGGAAGTGGCCAAATCGTGACGAAGTCCGGATTCAGCACACTTGGTTGCCGCGCGGACATAGGCAATCCTGGTCATGGGCGAAAGGGCAACAACCAATGACCGGGAAGGGCCATGGCTATCGGGAAAGGTAAACCGTGGCAATTTGCGCTCTCTGATGCCCCAGTTCCACGCTGACCGTGAGCCTGGCTTACCGGTCCACCTCGCGTTGCTCGGGTGTCAGCTCTTTGGATCGGGGTCCCACCGGCTGCCGGTGCCGACCATCCGGTGAGTTCCCTGTACCTGACCTGCGCGTACTGGTGCCGATGTCCGTGCACGCGGTGGATACCTGCCGCTGCGCACTGGTGTTCGAATCGTCCAAGCTGTTCGACGTAGGTTCGGTCGGTCGGAATGAGACTGCCCCTGCCGGCCAGTGCCTTGGCTTCATCGAGTACCTGGCGCTGTTCTGCGTTGCGGATCGGGATCTCCCTGGCGCGGCCACCTTTGGTCCAGGTGTCCTTCAGCGATAGTTGGTTTCCCCGGTCGGCCCATTCTGGCCGGATCTTGATCGACTCTTCGCGCCGCAGATCGAATGCAGCCTCCAGCCGCAGCGACATTGCCGTGTACGGGTCCGTGATCCGGCCGAGCTCGGTGCCGGACAATTCGCGCGCCTTGCTGACGTTGGTGACGTACTTCCGGTTTTCGATGCCATAGTGGCTGTTGTCGCGGGCGATGACATTCTGCTTGCCGATCTTCTCGGCCCACCCAGCGCAGTTCGGCCATCCGGTTCTTGATGGTGCCCAACGCCAGGGCCTCGGCCTGCCATCGATGAATCAGACTTTCGATGTGTTTGGGCCTGAGGCTTGCTGCAGCCATGTGCCGGTAGCCGAGTTCTTGAAGCTGGTTGGCCACCAGGTCGAGCACGCGCTCACGATCGCGTTGGGTCGCGTAGCTGCCATCGCGGTTGCGCCGGCACACCACCAGTTTGAGTTCGAAGTTCAGGTTTCGCATTCGCTGCCTTTCTGTCTTGCATCCTTCCGGCTGTTGGTTGCCCCGGGGTATCCGTTCTTCATCGCTGGTGTGTAGATGTCAGGTAAGTGTTTCTGTCCGTCCCCAACGCCTGAGCGTTGCGGAAACTACAAGGGACACGGGACACCACTCCCGTCTTGTGCCGAGGTCATCCTTTTGGCCGCCGCGGCACGCGGCATTGGCACCGATGGCGTTTGCTGCTGCAAGTCGGTTCATCGGGTTGAGCCATCGAACCCATGGCTCTGGGTGCGCCAGGTGGCGCTTCGGCTGACGTGGCCCGCGGGGAGCGGGCGGATGCAGATCGCGTTGCACGGTCTGCGGATTGGACGCGCGCTGAGCCCGTCACTTGGGGCTGTCCGTTGCGGCAGCCGTCGTAAGCCGTTGTCGGCTGGGGCAATTTGCGCGTCGTCACTACTGGCTGGCGCCGCGTAGTGACGACGCGGTTGGCGCAGGGTTTGGCTGAGGCAGGGCGCTGCGGGGTTGCAGAGGGTTGACATCGGCTGGCGCCGCTTCGGTCCGGCAGGCCGGATCGGTGGCGTAGTCGGCCCTCGGCACCGGCTGTGATGCGGGCTGGGGCAGGGTGGGCGCCTATCGGGCCCGATGCCTGACGAGTATCTCCACGCCTCTCGGCTGCCGGCTTTCAAGAGATGAGGCCGGCGAGGGTGCCCGCGCGAGCGGGCTTGGGCGATACGGTGACGGGCATCAGTCGGGCTGACTCAGCCAATGGGAAATTGAACTGCGCCGATGCTGCGCCAACTTCATGTGGATTGCAACATCAGTACCATCAAGGCGCTGTCCTGATGTTTGACTGGTGGCGCCATTGCGCCCGATCTGTCAGCACAGCTGACACTATGTGGCGCAGCCGTCGAGGCAGGCGGCCTACACACCGGTTGCGTGAGTTTTTGCGCGACGCAACGATCGCGCGGCCGTGGATAGGCGCTTTCGGCCTGTTTTGTTTGGCTGCTGGCAGAGGCTGCTGAGGTATCCCCCAACAGGGTGGGTGCGCCAGCGGCCAACAGGACAATTGACGCATCCGCCAGGTCCATAGGTAAGCCAGCGTACACTTGCAATTCCTGCACATTTTTCCCCGCCCCATGTTTGCCCCATCCATTGGACTGCTTGCAGAGGTATGAGGTTCGTGGTTTCAGCCGGGCAAGGCAAGAGGGGTCGCTGCGCTTGCCGTCATATCGCGCTTCTCGCCCCGCGCGCGTGCCAGGTCGTTGACGGCCAACCCCAGCGCATGGATCCCGGCAGCGATCTGGTTCGCTGCGATCGACGACAGCCTCATGCGAAAGAACGGGCAAGGGTAGGGCGGCTTGCCGAAGAACACGTCACCAGCCTCGATCAACACGCCATGGGCGCGCGCCATTTCGCCGAGTTCGGCGGCATCCACCCAGACAGGAGCCTGCAACCACAGCGATGCGCCTCCCTGAGGCATTGAAAACTGGAACTCGGGCAGATGTTCGCGCAGCGCCTGGGCCGCCAGGTTGAGCCTCTGCTGCATTGCCTGGTTCACGCGTCGCGTGTGGGACTCGTGGTGGCCCAGCGACAGGAACAGCGCATAGGCATGCTGCAGGAACGCACTTGGATGGCGCACCATGGTATGCCGGATCAGTCGCAACTCGTGGATCAGTGCGCGCGGGGCCACGATGTATCCCAGGCGCAGCGCCGGTGACAGGCTCTTGGACACCGAGCCGATGTAGATCACACGCCCGCTGCGATCCAGGCTCTTGAGCGCGGGCATGGGTTCGCCTTCATACAAGTTCTCAGCCTCGTAGTCGTCCTCGATGATGACGAAGTCCTGCAGCTCGGCCTTGCGCAGCAGCCACTGACGCCGATCCAGGCTCAGCGTGGCGGTGGTCGGGCTCTGGTGTGAGGGCGTGATGAACAGGTAGTCCACTCCCGGCAGGGCGTCCACCACCAGCCCCTCATGATCCACCGCAATCTCGACAAACTGCGGATTGCGCATTGAAAAGCTGTTGCGAGCGTGGGGATGCCCGGGCTCTTCCAGACCGACCCGGGTGCCCTTGTCGAACAGCGCCTCGGCCAACAGGTAATATGCGTTTTGTGTGCCCACCGTGACCAAGATCTCCTCCTTGAGCGAGAACACTCCGCGCCTGGGCAGCAAACGGGTGCGGATCTGTTCGATCAGCTCGGGGACATCGTCGATTTCCAGGTCGGGCGTCCAGTGCGGCAACTGGGAGCGGGCCAGGCTGCGAACGCAGCACTCGCGAAAGTCCTCGGTCGGAAACAACTGAGTGTCGTAGGTGCCGTAGATGAAAGGGTAGGGATACGCGCTCCACTGCTCGGGTTTGGACAGGGTGGGCCGGTTCAACAGGGATCGAAGCACGCGCCCGGTCCAGTCAGGTGCCTGCCTGCTGCTTCCCATGAGCGGCTCGGTCTGTGCAGCCGACACCGGGCGGGCGTTGGGTGCCACAAACACGCCGCGGCGTGGCCGTGACTCCAGAAAGCCTTCATCGACCAGTTGCAGATAGGCAGAGGTGACCGTGTTCCGGCTCAAACCGAGCAGGATGGCGATCTCGCGCGAGGAGGGCAAATGCGCTCCGACAGTGAGGCGGCCGTCCAGGATGGCCTCCAAGATCGCCTGACGCAGGCGGCCCTGCTTGGGCAGGGCACTTTTCGCGGGCAGCGCAAACAGCTGCGCCCACTGGACGGTACGTGGGGGGGGCATGGGGACTGATTCTAAAAGGGCCTTCCGTTGCCTTGCGCGGTTCTCGGCGGAATCCCCCGCGTCTGCTTGATGGTGGTGGACTTCCTGTACCGCATCGACGGGCGACTGGCACGCGCCAGGAAGACGACCTTGCAGACACCGGAGATGGAAGTCATCATCGGCACGGATCCCTTTGGCTGGCTGGTCGTCTCATGGCCATGTCAAACTGCGGACTTGTACATCGGCACCCCGGTATCGGACACCCGGTGGCACGCCACCAGGTGTCCGGGCAGCACCTCGCGCAGTAGCGGTGGCTCGGCGTGGCAGCGCGCTTCGGCATACGGACAGCGGCCTGCGAAGCGGCAACCGGCTGGAACGTCGATCGGGCTCGGGGGGTCGCCCTGCAGGCGGATGCGGTCGCGCCGGCTGCGCGCGCCAGGATCGAATGACGGCGCGGCTGACCACAGTGCCAGCGTATAAGGATGCAGCGGACGCTCGAACAAGCCGGTGCGGGGCGCCTGCTCGACGATCTTTCCCAGGTACATCACGGCGATCTGGTCGCACATGTGGCGGATCACGCCCAGATCGTGCGAGATGAACAGGTAGGTCAGCCCCAGTTCGCGTTGCAGGCGTTGCATCAGGTTGAGGATCTGCGCCTGTATGGCCACGTCCAGCGCGGACACAGGCTCGTCGCATACCAGGAGTTCGGGGTTGGCTGCCAGCGCCCGCGCCAGCACGATGCGCTGGCGTTGCCCGCCCGAAAACTGGTGCGGAAACAGCAGCAACTGCTCGGGCCGCAGGCCGGTCTGCAGAAACAGCTTGCGCGCCATCTCGGGGCGCTGCGCCGGCTCGCCCACGTCCATCAATTCCAGCGCCTCCTGGATGGCGTCGCCGGCGCGCTTGCGTGGATTGAGAGATGCAAACGGGTCCTGGAACACCATCTGGAAGCGCCGTCGCACGCGGCGCAGCGCCTCGCCCTGCAGCGCGCCGATGTCGTCGCCGCCAAGCATGACGCCACCGGCGGTGATATGGACCAGGCGCATCACCGCCAGCGCGGTGGTGCTCTTGCCCGAGCCGCTTTCACCGACGATGCCGAAGGTGCTTCCCTTGGGGACGTCGAAACTCACGCCGTCCACGGCCTTCACCAGCGCCTTGGGGCGAAGCAATCCGCCGCCGAGCGGAAAGTGGACCTTCAGGTCCCGTACTTTAAGCAACGCATCAATCATGCCATGGCCCCGGCGTGCAGCCAGCACAACACGCGCCGCCCGCCACCGTCGAGCATGGTCTCGGCCGGCAGGCTGGTGCGGCAGCGCTCCTGCACCTGGGCGCAACGGTCGGCAAACGCGCAACCGCCGCGGCGTTCCAGCAGCGACGGCACGGTACCGGGGATTTCCAGCAGCGGTTGGCCGAAATCGGTGCTGCGTCGGCCCGGCGCGCAGGCGATCAGGCCCTGGGTGTAGGGATGCAACGGCGTGCCCAGCAGGTCGGCCACCGAGGCCTCCTCGACAATGCGCCCGGCGTACATCACCGCCACGCGGTCGGCCATCTCGGCGATCGAGCCCATGTCATGGGTGATCAACACCACAGCCGTCTCGGTGCGCTCGCGCAGCTCGGAAATCAGGTCGAAGATCTGCGCCTGCACCGTGACATCCAGCGCGGTGGTGGGCTCGTCTGCAATCAGCACGTCTGGCTTGCAGGCCAGCGCCATGGCGATCATCACGCGCTGGCGCATGCCGCCGGAGAACTGGTGCGGGTACTCGCGAACGCGGCGCTGCGGGGCCGGAATGCCGACCGCCTCCAGCATCTCCACCGCGCGCGCCAGCGCGTCCTTGCGGCCCAATCCCTGGTGCAATCGCACCGCCTCGCCGATCTGGTCGCCCACGGTATAGGCCGGGTTGAGCGAGGTCATCGGCTCCTGGAAGATCATCGAGATGCGGTTGCCGCGAAACGCGCGCATCTGCGGCTCTCCCAGAGCCAGCAGGTCGCGCCCGTCCAACAGCACCTGCCCTGAGGTGATGCGTCCGGGCGGGGTCGGGATGAGCCGCATCATGGCCAGCGCGGTCATGCTCTTGCCGCAGCCGGACTCGCCCACCAGGCCCAGCGTCTGACCACGGCCTACCGAGAATGCGACTTCGTCAAGCACCCGCGCCACGCCGCCGCGAGTCTGGAACTCCACACCCAGGCCGCGCACCTCCAGTAACGTGTCGAGGGTGGACGTCATCGCAGATGCAACTTGGGGTTGAGCGCATCGTTGAGTCCGTCACCCACCAAACTGACTGACAGCACCAACAAGAAGATCGCAGCGCCAGGGAACGTCACCGCCCACCAGCATTCCAGCACGTGGCGCCGGTTGGAGCCGATCATCAGCCCCCAACTCATGACATTGGGATCCGACAGGCCCAAGTAACTCAGCCCCCCCTCGAACAGAATGGCCACTCCAATGATCAGCGTAGCCGACACGATCAGCGGCGGCAACGCGTTGGGCAGAATCTCGCGCAGCATCAGCCGCCAGTGGCGGGCTCCCATGGCGCGCGCCGCGCTCACGTACTCCAGATGGCGAAGGCGCAGGAACTCGGCCCGGGCCAGGCGCGCGGTGCCGGTCCACAAGAGCATGCCAATGGCCACGACCACCACGCCCAGCGAGGGCTGGAACAGCGTGAGTATCACCATCGCGAATGGCAGCGTTGGCAACACCTGGACCAGCTCGGTAAGACGTGACAACAGGCTGTCGATCCAACCCCCGAAATAGCCCGCCAGGGCGCCCACCGTAATGCCGATCAACACGGTGATACAGGCTGCCGTCAGGCCCACCAGCAGGGTGGCGCGGCCACCCACCAGCATGCCGGCCAGGATGTCGCGGCCCAGGTAATCGGTACCGAGCCACAAATTGCGGTCAATGAATGGCTCGGTGAAGGGTGTGCCCTTGATGTCGAAGGGCTTGACGCCATATAGGCCAGGGCCCACCACCATCACGAGCACGATGCAGCACAGTAGCGCCAAGCCCAGCACGGCGGCTTTGTTGCGCCGGAATACGCGCCAAGCTTCGCGCGAGGGTGAGAGCACATGCACTGCAGGTGGTACAAGCGCCGGGACGGCTGTATCCGGTAGGGTTGTCATTTGCCACGCAGCCGGGGATCAATCCAGCGGTAACTCAAGTCAGTCAGAAGGTTGGCCACGATCACCAGCATGGACGAGAAGGTCAGGATTCCCAACAGCGTGGGGTAATCGCGCCCGAGGATCGAATCCAGTGCAAGTGTGCCGAGGCCGGGCCAGCTGAACACGGTCTCTACCAGCACGGCGCCCGAGATCAGGTTGCCGAACTGCAGGCCCGCAATTGTCACCACCGGCATCAACGCATTGCGCAGAGCATGCTTGAAGGTCACCACCCACTCGCTCAGGCCCTTGGCGCGCGCGGTGCGGATATAGTCCGAGCCGAGCACCTCCAGCATGCTGGCGCGCGACAGGCGGCTGTACTGCGCCAGGTAGACGATTGACAGCGTGAACGCCGGCAGCACCAGATGCTGCAGCACGTCGGACACCGCGGCCCAGCCGGTCGCGCCGTACATGCGCAGATCGCGCATGCCGGCTATCGGCAGGATCGGCCAGACCTTGCCGAAGAGGATCACCAGCAAAATGCCGGTCCAGAACACTGGCATGGAATAGCCTACAAGGGACATTATGGTGACGGCACTGCTGGCGACACTGTCCGGCCGCCTTGACGCAACGACACCCAGCAGGGTTCCGACAACGATGGCAAAAACGAGAGCGGTCAGTACCAGCAAGACAGTGGGCCTGACGCGTTCGAAAATCAACCCTGCCACCGGCCGGTTATAGGCATAGGACTGTCCGAGGTCACCCTGCAGGCTCTTGCCGATGTAGGTGAAAAACTGTACTTGCAGCGGCTGGTCGAGTCCGTAGGCTTTCTTGATGCTGGCGATCACCTGCTCGTCACCCCCTCCCATTTCGCCGGCGATCACGCTGGCCGCATCACCCGGCGCCGCGTGGATCAGCACAAAGTTGGTAGCCAGAACAGCCATCATCAATCCGGCGGCCCAGGCCAGGCGGCGCAAGATGGCGAAGAAGACGTGCATTCTCGACAAGCAGAATCAGGCCTTGATGGCGGTGTCCAAGATCACCTCGACATGCCCCCAGATACCGGCCGGTGGGTTGGCCACCTTGCCCTGAGCGATGCCGTAATAGGTCTGCTCGAACAGGAAGGCCACCGGGCAATCGTCGACCACGGTCTTTTGAAACTGCTTGTAGAGTTCCTTGCGTTTAAGCAGATTCATCTCCTGGCCGGCAGCAGTGAGCCATTCATCGACCTTGGGGTTCGAATAACTCTGGGTGTTTGACCAGACCACTCCCGGCCTGATGTTCGAACTCAACCAGGTGCGATGCACGCCGATGACCGGATCGCCCCAATTGTTGACCGAATCGAGGGTCAAGTCGAAATCGTGTGTCGACACGCGCCGTGCCCAGGAAGGAAAGTCCGGCGAATAGCGCAAGTTGATCTCTATGCCGGCCTTGACCAACGAAGGCTTGAGATATTCCTGGATGGTTCGCATGTCGCCGACACCCGGAACGGCATCGAGGTTCAGCGAAAGGCGAACACCATTGGCACCTGGCTTCAGCCCTGCCGCGTCCAGCAATTGAGCCGCCTTGGCCAGGTTCAGGTCGTAGCGCTCCACCTCGGCTGAGTAGAAAGGGCTCCCAGAGGCGATCGGACCAGTCGAGCGCACATTGATGCCGCCCAACAGGATGTCGATGATGTGCTTCTTGTCAATGGCAAAGTTGATGGCCTGGCGCACACGTTTGTCGGCGAGCTTGGGGCTCTTGGTATTGAAGGCCAGCCAGACCAGTGGTCCGATGGCCGGCGCGGCACCCTTGATTACCTGTACCGCCGGCACCTTGCGCACGCGCTCGATTTCGCGCGCATCGGAGAGGGACTGAAGAAGATCCAACTCGCCGCGCTCGAATGCCAGCAGCAGACTCCCGGTATCCTTGAACAGCCTGAGGATGACACGATCGAGATTGGGTTGACCGGGTAAAAAGAAGCGGTCGAAGCGCTGCATGATGACGTGCTGGCCCTGCTTGAACTCGACCAGACGGAACGGACCTGAGCCCACCGGACTGGCATTGCGCGGATGGATCTTCACGTCCGTGCCATCGCCGTAGATGTGCTTGGGAATGATGGGTGTGAGCGAGGTGGACATTGCCAGCAACAGGGCAGGATGGGGCTCGGACAGGCGGACAACCGCAGTGTGCGGGTCGCTGATCGTGACCGCGTTGACCGTGCCATACATGGACTTGAAGGGATGGTTGTCGCGGATGGTCTCGATAGAGAACTTGACGTCCTCGGCCGTGACGGGTTTGCCATCGTGAAAGACGGCGTCCTTGCGCAGGTGCAGCGTCACGCTGCGGTTGTCGGGAGAGAGGGTCCAGCGCTCGGCAAGATAGGGCTGCGGCTTCCAGTTCTTGTCCATCAGGATGGGGGACGCGAAGATCTGTGCTCCCGGACTCATGGAAGCTGAACCACTTTGCACGGCCGGGTTCAGATGGCGAGGCGCCTGCGTGCCGCCGATGACCAGCACACCGCCCTTGGCGGACTGGGCGGCGATATCGAGGGGAATGCCGAAGATGCTTCCGGCGGACAACGCTGCACTTGACTGGATCAGGCGGCGGCGATCGATTGTGAACATGGCAGCACTCTTCCTTTAGTGTGATCGAGTGAACAGTCTATGACGGTGCGTGCCGACCATACGTTTGAATGTGGTGCCACATCTGAACTTCCGATAGTGCCAGCACGTGTGCTTGTTCTTTGCTTTGGTGCGCGTCATCGGCGCTGGGCACCATACGCTGGCAGCCAGGGGAGACGCCTTTCTCTAATCTGGTGCAGGGTGCGCTGCGAAGCGCCTATCCGTGTAACGCGGCACCAGAAGAGCAGGGTACTGGTTCAGCGATGCGGGGCGACGCTCCACCGTCGACCGTCTGATCCGGTGGACTAGACGTCGCCGGGTGCCGCCCGGGCTTTGAGATGGCGGGAAGCCAGGCGCGCCAATGCCGGCGCCAGTGGCAACACGATCAGGAAACGCGCTGTCTGCAGAGCCATCACAAAGGCAATGTCTGCCCGCGTGGATGTAGCTATCACCACCATCGTGTCCAGTCCGCCAGGCGCAGTTGCAAGGAATGCCGTCAGTGGGTCAACGCCCAACCACAGCACGAGCATCCAGGCCAAGAAACCGCAAATCGCCATCATGGCCGCTATTGCGAGGAGAGCCCAAGGCAGTGCCCGGATGGCGTACCAACACAATTCGCGGGTGAAGCCCAATCCGACGTGCCAGCCAAGCATCACAAAGGCCACCGCCATGAACCATGGCGGAAGCTCGATCGCCAGCAAGCCCGTTGCCTGCAGCACCGCACCGCCCGCAAATGGCACCAACATCACTCCTCCGGGAATGCGCAGCCGATGGGCAATCACACCCCCCACACCGGCTAGCGCCAGGGTTTCAACGAAAGCCTCGACACGAATGCTCGGGAACCAGACTACTGCGGGCACAGAGTGAGAGGCGGTGCCAAACCAGATGGCGGCAATGACTGCCGCAGCGATCGCAACCGTCACCCCCCGCAGATACTGCATGAAGGCCACCAAACTGGGGTTTTCACCAAACGCTTCCGCCATGACGATCATCACACCAGCGGCACCTGGAGAAAGGCCCCAGATGGCGGTGGTTCCGGGCAGCAGGCGGAACCGGCTCATCATGTACCCCAGCAGGGTGGCGGATGCGATGGTGAGGACCACCGTACTCAAGAACAACGGCCAATGCGCGAAGAATCCCAAGACACTTTGCAGCGTGATCTTGCTGGCGATAAAACATCCCAGAAAAGCCTGGCCTGCAAAATACGGTAACTTTGGAAAGGCCAATGTTGCGCCGTTGGTGCTCAGAACAATCCCGACCAACATGGGCCCGAGCAGCAATGCAGCAGGTACGCCTAGTTTGGCAATCAAGGTCGCGAGCAAACCCGAGCCCAACAACAGCAAGAACCATTGCAGGGTACGCGGCAGTTTGCCAAAGCCGATGGCTTCAGGCAGGGGGGCAGGCGGCATTTTCACTGGGTGAGGGCGACGCAGGCCGCAGGTATTTTTTGGCTACCATCGGGCCGCGCGTGCAGTGGAATCGATTTCAACCTTGGCGAGGCGCTGGGGCCGCTCGTTCACGGCATGGCAAGAGACTACTCCCCCGCCGATACTGCGCAATTCGGTTTTGGACCGGGCGCACTCGGCAAGTACCTGGGCGCACAGTGGCCGAATCACACAGCCCGCATCCGCTTCGCCTGCACTGCCCAGGGCAAATGCGGGTGTCTATGGGGCCGGTGCGCGAGCCAGCGCTACTTTTCGTCACGCAGCCAATACCACTTGTACAGGATGCGCTGGCCGATACGCCGGAACGGCGCAAACGCCGGGGAGCGCACCAGGCCGAACATATTGGGGTATTCCAGCGGCGAATCGTAGATGGGCAGCCTGAAGACTTCCTGGCCGGCATCCTTGCCCGCCATACGTTCAGCCAAGCGTTTGCCGGCCCAGGTCGAGAATGACACGCCGTTGCCACCATAACCCACGGCATACCAGACGGCTTGCTTTGGGTCCGGGCGCGTGATGCGAGGCATCATGTCGTGGCTCACGTCGACCCAGCCCCACCAGGAATAGTCGATCTGGATGCCGGCAAGTGGCGGGAACTTGCGCGCAATGGCATCGGTCAGCAGCTTCAAGTGGTCGGAATGCTCGGCCTCGGCACCGGTGACCGAGCTTCGACTGCCAAGCTGCAGGCGGTTGTCGGGCAGCAGCCGGTAGTAGAAGCGCAGTGTGCGCGTGTCGGTCAAGAAGGTGCGCGAGCGAAAGTTGGTCGCGATGATTTCGGCGTCCGTGAGTGGCCGTGTCACCACCGAGTTGGACAGGATCGGCATGATCTTGTTGCGCAGCAGGGGATTCAGGCCCTGGCCGGTGTAGCCCCCTGTGCAGACAGCCACGCGTTTGGTCCGCACGATGCCGCCTGGGGTGCGCAGGTAGTGGATACCGCCATTGGTTTCCCAACTCTGCACCGGGCTGCCCGGATGAACGCGGGCCCCCAGTGCACGTGCCTTGCGGATTAGCCCGAAGGTGAACTTGAGCGGATGGATGCCCACGCCTTCCTGTTCCAGCATGGCACCTGCAGTGTCGCGTTCATCGCAGTAGTCGCGCCGAACCTCCTCCGCGCTGAGCAGGCGGGTGTCGTAGCCAAAGATCTCACGCCGCACCCGGGTTTCGTTGCGCAGGTAGTCCATCTTCTGCGGCCGGTGTGCCAGGTACAGGTGGCCACCGTCGAATGCGTCGCAGTCGATTTCGGTGGTGAGAAGTTTGAAGTTCTCGAAACCCGTGCGTATCTCGCGATCCAGTTTTTTCGCAACGTCCAGTCCCCAGCGGTCGATCCACTGCGTGCGCGTCAGGCGGCCACTGGCGTTTTGGCCCTGGCCGCCACTGCGGCTCGAGCAACCCCAGGAGGTCTGGTTGGCCTCCAGCACCGTGGCCTGGATCCCGTGCTCTTGTGCCAGGTAGAGGGCTGTCGCCATGCCGGTGGAGCCGGAGCCGATGACCACCGCATCGACTTCAATGTCGGAGCGGATCGGGCCGTCGTCGGGGGGCGGTGCGCCGGCGCTCGCCACCCAGTAGGTCGGAGCGTAGGCACGCCCGGCGCCCGGGTTTTGCGCAACGAGGGGGTCGTACTGGGGGTCGTAGTGCTTTTCGGCGGGGATTGAAAGCCCCGTCAACGACATGGGTTGCGTCATGGACATGCGGGTGTACGTTTTATTTGGCGGCTGGCAGGTTGGGCCGGTTCTTGCGAAACACGTTTTTCACGGCGATCTTGCCGTTGCGAAAGGTGAAGAGATCGACGCCGTCGGACTCGATGCGGGTGCCATCGGCGGCGGTGCCGGTGAAGGTCCACTGCGAAACACCGAAGTCGCCCTGCACGAAGTGTCTTCCGTTGCGCCACTGCGCATCGGGCGACGCAACCCAGGCAGCAGGAAAGGCCTTGCGAACCGCCTCGGTGCCCACATGCCGCGCACCACAGGCGTCGGGGCCCCCGGCGGTCATGAAAACACAGTCGTCGGTCATGAAAGACATCAGTGCATCGATGTCATGGCGGTTCCAGGCGTCGCTGAAGGCTTCCAGCGTGGCAGTGGTAACGGGCGGAAAAATGTCGGGCATTGAATCTCCAGGGAATGCATGAGTCATCAAGTCAGAGGGTAGGGAACAATGCCTGCTGCCGAAAGGGCCAGATGGGGGAATTCGATGTAGCCAGCGAGCCCTGCTTTGATTGCCAGCCCTCACCCAAGGCCAGTACCCGAAGCGGGCGCAGAAGAATGAGCAGCCTGCGTTGCGCACCCACCAGGCGCGTTTGCGCAATCCGTCCTGTTGCCACGAGGCCTCAACGCCGGCTTCCTCTCCCGATCAGGGCCAGCAGTTCGCGCAGCCAGTCTTGTGGACCGGTAGCATCCATGTCCAGTACATGGCTGCGGCTGTAATAGGGGCTGAGGTCAAGCGCGACCCCGACACCAAAAATCTCTACCACCCCGGACGCTTCGACACTCTGCACCACATCACGCAGGTGGTGGTCGAGGTAATGGACGTCGTTGGCCAGGTTGGTCGCGGTGTCCATCGGCGAGCCGTCGGAAAGCACCAGTAGCAACTTGCGCGTTTCATCCTGCGCTCCCAAGCGGCGCACGGCCCACAACACGGCCTCGCCATCCATGCCTTCGCGAAACAGGTCGGCCTTGAGCAGCGCCGCCGTGGACAGCTTCGAGCGCCGCCAGGATGTGTCGGCGTCTTTGAACACCATATGGCTGACTTCGTTCAGGCGACCAGGGTGACGAGGGCGCCCGGCCTGCATCCAGTCGCGCTGGGCCCGGCCGCCGTTCCAGGCAGCGGTGGTGAAACCCAGCACTTCGCTGCGAATACCGGCCATCTCCAGCGCACGAACCCACACATCCACCAGCGGCGCCAACCGCTCGGCATGCTGCTTCATCGAGCCGGAACAATCCAGCAGCAACGACACAACACAGTCCGCGCGGAGTTCGAAGTGTTCCGTGCGAAACAAGCGTCGCTCGGTGGGCGACGCTACCAGTTGTGCCAGCCGCCGCCCGTCGATCCAGCCGTCCTCCTGCCCGCCATCCCAACCGTCGACCTCGGGTTGGGCCAGCAACTGGCGCAGTTCGCGCGCCAGCCGCGTCAGATTCACGCCCATGGCGGCGACAAGCGCGTCGAGCCGCTGCCGAAGTTCCTTCAGCACGTCGAGCCGCACCAACGCGCTGGCGACAGACTCCCGGTCGTACCGGCGCGTGAACACGCGGTAACCGTCGACCGCATCCTCCAGCACCCGACTGCGACCGGACACGGCAGTGGCGAAGTTGGTGGTCGTGTAACCTTCGACATCCATCAGCAGCGCGAAGGCCGCGTTTTCGTCGCTGTCGCCCGCAGCACCGGTCTGCCCCTGTTCGGCGCGGCTGTTGCGCAGCATCTCGCCCACCGCCTGCGCGATCTGCAGCGCGAACGCGGCATAGGCCACCTGGTTGCTGCGATGGCGGCGCAGGCCGGCCAGCGGCGTGCCCAGCAACGGACCGATGGCGGCACGCGTCGCCTCCAGCAGGTCCTCGGTTTGCAACGTCACCGGTTCGCCGAACACCCGGGCGCGGCACATCTGCACCACGGTGTAGAGCAGGAGGCCATGTGCACTATCGGTCAGGCCTGCATGGTGATACGCCAGCGACCAGGACGTGAACGCATGGCGCAGGTTGTTCCGCACGCCTACGAGTACATCGGGTACCAGCGACTCTGACCGGTACTGCTCCAGGAGTTCGAACACCAGTCGCTCAACCGGATCAGACGGACTCAGGCTTGCATGCAGGTCCGCGTCGCTGCCGGACAGTCGCAGCGCCAGCCCATCGGCGGCTCCCCGGAAGCTGCCGAAGTCCGCCTTGTCGGGCGCAGGATGCAGGTGCGGCGCATAGAGCGGCAGCGGTTTGCGTCCCCGGTGCAGGCGCTGACCACGGAAACGCAGGTCCGACAAACCACTCAGTGCGCGGATCGATGCGGCGCAGAGATCCTCGATCTGCTCCTGGCGCCGGGCCCGATCCTGCGCGGTCGTCATGCCTTGCGCTCCGCGTGTGTCACTGGTGGGTGTTCTGGTACGACTCGTCGAGTTCGCGGTCGAAGCAGCGCTGAAAATACTCTGCTACCACTGCCCGCTCGGCAGCGTCGCACTTGTTCAGGAAAGACAGTCGGAACGCCAGTGCCGGGTCGCGGAAGATCTCGATGTTCTCGCCCCACGTGATGACGGTGCGTGGTGACATCAGGGTCGACAGGTCGCCTGCGGCAAAGCCTTTGCGCGTCAGTTCGGCCACCGCGACCATGGATCGCACCAGTGCGGTACCCGCGGCATCGGCCATCGAAGGCACCCTTGCCTGCACAATAGCCACCTCCTCGGAGTTCGGCAGGTAGTCGAGCGAGGCCACGATGTTCCAGCGGTCGATCTGCGCATGGTTCAACCGCTGCGCGCCGTGGTAGAGCCCGTTCAGGTTGCCCAGGCCGACGGTGTTGGCGGTGGCAAACAGACGGAAATGCGGATTCGGTCGCAACACCCTGTTCTGGTCCAGCAGCGTGAACTTGCCGTCGCGCTCCAGCACACGTTGAATCACGAACATCACGTCTGGCCGGCCGGCATCGTATTCGTCGAACACCAGCGCCACCGGCCGCTGCAACGACCAGGGCACGATGCCCTCCTGGAACTCGGTCACTTGCTGGCCGCCACGCAGCACGACAGCATCTTTTCCGACCAGGTCCAGACGGCTGATCTGGCCGTCCAGGTTGACCCGCACGCAAGGCCAGTTGAGTCGTGCCGCCACCTGTTCGATATGCGTCGACTTGCCGGTGCCGTGCAGGCCTTGCACCATCACACGCCGGTCGCGCGTGAAGCCGGCAAGAATGGCCAGCGTGACGGCCGGGTTGAAGCGGTAGACAGGGTCGGTCTCCGGCACATGTTCGTCGCGCTCGCCGAACGCCGGCACCATCAGGTCGGAGTCGATGCCGAACACGTCGCGCGCGGCGATCCGATGGTCGGGTTGCAGGTCGGCAAGCGCTGTCACTGGGTGTCCTTTTGTGGATGGTCGGTGCCGGCATCGATGCGACTGAGCGCCAGCGCTGAGGCCTTCAGCGCCGGAAGCCATTGAAGGGCCTTGTCGGCGCTCATGCGCATGATCGGCGCCTGGATCGCGATACACAGGTTGGACGGGCCACCAGCATCGGGCACACGCACTGCAATGCACAACAGGCCGGGGAGGAACTCCTCGTTGTCAAGTGCATACCCATCCCTGCGCACCTGCCCTACCTCGCGCTCGAGCACATCGAGTGCGGTGATCGTCTTGTCGGTGTACCTCTCGAGCGGTGCATGGGCCAGCAGGCGCCGCCGCTGCGCCGGGCTCATCTGCGCCAGCATCACCTTGCCGCTGGCGGAACAGTGCACCGGTACCCGGGAGCCCGCGCGCAGGTAAAAGCGCAGCGGCGCGGCGGTCTCCACGCGGTCCAGGTAGATCACCTCGCTGCCCGACAAGGCGGTGATGTTGCAGCTCTCCCCGACTTCCTCGACCAGGCGACGTAGCACCGCATGGCGCGCGCCATAGTGGCTGTCATTGAACAGCAGGCTCTCGGCCAGGCGGCGCAACCGGGTGCCGGTGCCGTAGTGCCGGCCGTCGCCCTCGCGTTGCAGCATGCCGGCCGACTCGAGCTGCTGCAACATGCGATGCACCGTGGGTTTGGGCAGGCTTGTCTCGTCGACCAGACTTTGCAGGGAGTGGCGCTGACTGCTGGCGGCGATGACTTCGAGCAGCGCAAACAGACGCAGCGCCGGAGTGTCGCCGCTCGATTCGGAAAGTGTGGACTCATGACTGTGAACAGTTTTCATTAGGGTCAAACTATAAACAAATTCCAAAAAATAGTACATATCGTATCGTTTTTTAGAATTTTTGTTGACCGAGATGTTTCACGATGCTACAGTTTCCGGCAATCAGTCCCCCACAAAATCGCCCGATCAGGAGAAAAGAAACATGAGCAAGTCCCCAGACCTTACCCGCCCGGTTGTCACCGGCGTTCAGAAAATGACGCCGTCCGAGGCCTTTGTCGAAACCCTTGTCGCCAACAACGTGACAGACATGTTCGGCATCATGGGTTCAGCCTTCATGGATGCGATGGACATCTTCGCGCCCGCCGGAATCCGCCTGATTCCGGTGGTGCATGAGCAGGGCGCCGGCCACATGGCCGACGGCTACGCCCGCGCGAGCGGTCGCCACGGTGTGGTAATCGGCCAGAACGGCCCAGGCATAAGCAACTGCGTAACGGCGATCGCCGCTGCCTACTGGGCGCACAGCCCGGTGGTGCTGATCACGCCCGAGACCGGCACCATGGGCCAGGGCCTGGGCGGTTTCCAGGAAGCCAACCAATTGCCGATGTTCGAGGAGTTCACCAAATACCAGGGCCACGTGAACAACAACAAGCGCATGGCCGAATTCACCGCGCGCTGTTTTGACCGGGCGCACTCGGAACTCGGTCCGACACAGCTCAACATACCGCGCGACCTGTTCTACGGAGAGATCAGCGTCGAGATTCCGCGCCCCATGAAGCTCGACCGCGGCGCTGGTGGTGAAGCGAGCCTAAACGCGGCTGTCGAATTGCTGGCAGCAGCCAAGAACCCGGTGCTGATCTCCGGTGGCGGCGTGGTCATGGGCGAGGCCTGGGACGAGTGCATCGCGCTGGCCGAGCGTCTGGGCTGCCCGGTGGTAAACAGTTACCAGCACAACGACTCCTTCCCCGCGAGCCATCCGCAATGGTGCGGCCCCCTGGGTTACCAGGGCAGCAAGGCCGGCATGAAGCTCATGAGCGAGGCCGACGTGGTGATCGCGCTGGGCTCGCGCTTGGGTCCCTTTGGCACTCTGCCCCAGTACGGCATGGACTACTGGCCCAAGAACGCCAGGATCATCCAGATCGACGCGGATCACAAGATGCTCGGCCTGGTCAAGAAGATCGACGTGGGCATCTGTGGCGACGCGAAGGCCGCAGCAGCAGCACTCGTCGCCCGCCTGGCTGGCAAGACGCTGGCTTGTGATGCCACCCGCGCCGAGCGCGCTGCGCGCACCGCCAGTGAAAAGACCGCGTGGGAGAAGGAACTCGACGGGTGGACGCATGAGCACGATGCCTACAGCCTGGACATGATCGAAGAGGCCAAACACGAGAAGACGCCTGGTGGTGGCAACTGGCTGCATCCGCGCCAGGTGCTGCGCGAGCTGGAGAAGGCCCTGCCCAAGGACGTGATGGTGTCCACCGACATCGGCAACATCAACTCGGTGGCGCACAGCTATCTGCGTTTCGAGCGTCCGCGGAGCTTCTTCGCGCCCATGAGTTTTGGCAACTGCGGGTATGCACTGCCCACCATGATCGGCGCCAAGGCCGTGGCGCCCGAGCGCCCGGCGGTCAGTTACGCCGGTGATGGCGCATGGGGCATGAGCATGAGCGAGATCATGACCTGCGTGCGCCACAACATTCCGGTCACCTCGGTGGTTTTCCACAACCGCCAATGGGGTGCGGAGAAGAAGAACCAGGTCGACTTCTACAACCGCCGGTTCGTGGCGGGTGAATTGGAGAACCAGAGCTTCGCCGGTATCGCACGCGCCATGGGTGCCGAAGGTATCGTGGTGGACAAGCTGGAGGACGTAGCCCCGACCCTCAAGCGTGCCATTGAAATGCAGATGAATGAAGGCAAGACCTGCGTGATCGAGATCATGTGCACGCGCGAACTCGGTGACCCGTTCCGCCGCGATGCGCTGGCCAAGCCGACCCGCTTCCTGGACAAGTACAAGGACTACGTCTGACGCGGCAATGACAGGCCAACCTGCAACCCATGCCAGGCTCTCCGCGCTGGTCGAGCGCGCGCGCCTGCAGGTGCAGGGGCGTGCAGTCCCGCGTGTAGGGCTGGTCTACCCGTGCGACGCGCTGGCGCTCGACGCTGCGCAACGCATTGTCGGAGCCGGTTTCGCCCAGCCGGTGCTGATCGGCCCGCGCGCGCTGATTGCGGCGGCGGCCGACGCGGCGCAGGTGGACTGCAGCGCATTCGAGACCATCGACGCCGGTCCGACCGCCAGTGATGCCGCACTACACGCCACCGGACTGGTGCGCAGCGGTGGGCTCGCTGTGCTGATGAAGGGGTCGCTGCACACCGATGAGCTGATGTCGGCCATTGTTCACAAGGCGACAGGCTTGCGCACCTCGTCGCGCATCAGCCATGCCTTTCTGTTCGATCTGCCGCTGCGCCACAAATTTCTGACACTGGCCGATTGCGTGGTGAACATCGCGCCCGACCTGAAGACCAAACACGACATCCTGGGAAATGCGGTGCATCTTTTGCAGATGCTGGGCATCACGCGGCCGCAGGTTGCCATCGTCACGGCGGTGGAGACAGTCAACCCGGCCATTCCTGCGACCCTCGACGCTCAGGCGCTGGTGCAATCGGCTCGCAGTGGCGCCTGGCCCGGGGCGGTGGTCGAAGGGCCATTCGGTTTCGACAACGCTTTTTCGGCCGAGGCGGCACGTATCAAGAAGATGGACTCGCAAGTGGCAGGCAATGCAGACCTGATGCTGGTGCCCGATCTCAACGCGGGCAACATGCTCTACAAGAGCTTCAACTATGTGGGCGGGGGCGACTGCGCCGGCCTCGTGCTCGGAGCCAGCGTGCCGATCGTGCTGACGTCGCGTGCCGATTCGCTGCAGTCGCGCATTGCTTCCGTGGCGCTGGCAGTGCTGACCGTGCTGGCGTCAGGCCGGGGGTGCCATGGGCACTGAGGCAGACTACATCGTTGTCGGTGCTGGTTCTGCAGGCTGTGTGATGGCTGCGCGGTTGAGCGAAGACCCTGCCAACCGGGTGTTGCTGCTTGAGGCAGGCCCACCAGACCGGTCGCTCTGGATCCACCTGCCCATCGGTTACGCCAAGACGATGATG
The DNA here is from genome assembly GCA_027214345.1 of Comamonadaceae bacterium G21597-S1. Classification (GTDB taxonomy): domain Bacteria; phylum Pseudomonadota; class Gammaproteobacteria; order Burkholderiales; family Burkholderiaceae_C; genus CAISIP01. The sequence goes on along the minus strand of JAPWHR010000011.1, from coordinate 3,807 downwards.
GACGCCACTTACAACTGGTGTTTCCACACAGACCCCGAACCCAACATGAACGGGCGGCGCATCTACTGGCCGCGCGGCAAGACGCTGGGGGGGTCGAGTTCCATCAACGGCCTGATCTATATCCGTGGCCAACGCGAAGACTTCGACAACTGGCGGGAGCAGGGTAACCCGGGCTGGGCTTATGAGGACGTATTGCCCTACTTCATCCGTTCAGAGAACAACCAGCGTGGGGCGAGCCGCTTCCATGGCGACTCCGGGCCCTTGCGCGTGTCTGACATCGGGGCACCGCACGAACTCATCGATGCATTCATCGTTGGCGCGGAGCAGAACCATGTGCCACGCACCGATGATTTCAACGGGCAAACGCAGGAAGGCGCCGGCTACTACCAGCTCAATACCCATCGAGGCTGGCGTTGCAGCACTGCCAAGGCCTATCTCGCTCCGGCGCGCAGGCGCCGCAACCTTCAGGTGCGCACGGGCGCCCACGCCACCGGACTGATCATGGAAGGCCGGCAGGTAGTGGGTGTGCATTACGTCCATGACGGTGTGCGCAAGACGGCGCGCTGCCGCAGCGAAGTGCTGTTGTGCGCCGGTGCGATCCAGTCGCCGCAACTGCTTCAGTTGTCGGGCATTGGTCCGGCGGACCTGTTGCAGGCGCGTGGCATCCCGGTGCGCCACGCGCTGCCCGGCGTCGGCGAAAACCTGCAGGACCATCTTCAGATCCGGCTGATCTATGAATGCAACAAGCCGATCACCACCAACGACCAGCTCAACTCCTGGTACGGGCAGATCAAGCTGGGTCTGCAGTGGTTGCTGTACCGCAGTGGCCCGCTGGCGGTGGGCATCAACCAGGGCGGGTGTTTCATGCGGGTGCTACCGGAGTCAATCACGCCGGACATCCAGTTCCATGTTGCCACCCTGTCGGCTGACATGGCAGGCGGCAAGGTCCACCCGTTTTCAGGCTTCACCATGTCGGTTTGCCAGCTGCGCCCGGAGTCGCGCGGCCACATTCGGGTCCGCTCGGCGGACCCGATGGAGCCGCCGGAAATGCAGCCCAACTACCTCTCCACCAGGTGCGATCGGCTTACCGCTGTGGCCGGCATGCAGGCGGCACGCGCCATCGCGCAATCACCGGCGATGCTGCCCTACGTGCGGCGCGAGGTGAAACCCGGGCCGGAGGCACACGACGAAGCCGACCTGCTCGAGTTCTGCCGCAACAACGGCGCAACCATCTTTCACCCGAGTGGTACTTGTGCCATGGGCAGCGATCCGGGTGCAGGAGCGGTCGTGGACGCGCGACTGCGGGTGCACGGGCTGGGAGGCATTCGGGTGGTTGACTGCTCGGTGATGCCGACACTGGTGTCTGGCAACACCAATGCAGCGACCGTGATGATGGCAGAAAAGGCGGCGGACATGGTCCGGGCGGATGCACATCGGCGCACCTGAAACATGAGTTCGGTGCCGAACGACCGAAGCAGCCGTCAGGGTCGAGTGTCGCCTACGTCAGACTCGACGCCTTTTGTCTTCAGTGGCGCCGCGGGTATGGACGACGACAAAGGGCACCTCGACTGGCACTATCGAAAGGCCCGATGTGGCACCATTTTTGGGCAATTGTTTCGTGCACTGTGTCGTACTATTTCCCGATGTTGCGGGACCTGGCCTTCCTTTCTTCTTCTGCAGGCGCCCGATTTGAGGCCGGCCCGAGTATCTGCGGTCCTGGCTCTCGCGACACGTGTTTTCCGGTTGACGCCCGACAAACTGAATGAATGGCAAGCGATTGCGCGCAGCATAACCAGGGGCGCTCAAACGTTTACGCCCATCATTGCGTCGTGCTCGGTGCAGGGGCGCTCTGGCAGTTTCAGAAGTATTGCAAGTTTCAGCAACAGATGGATGCGGCACCTGCTGTTCGAGCATGGATAAGGCCAATCTGCTGATATGGATCTAGTCGAACTAGTTTTTTCAAGGAGTATTTGATCATGGACCAAGAAATGATGACGGGTGACGTCTTGACCCAAGAGTTGAAGGGGAGAGTCATCAAGGAGGTCGATTCTCTGAAGGAGCAGATATTCGAGATCAGTCAGTTCCTGTACGAGAATCCCGAGGTGGGGCATCAGGAATACAAGTCTGCGCACATGCTGACCTCCACCCTTGAAAGGCACAGCTTCAACGTTCAGAAGGGCGTCAGCGGCATGGAGACTGCATTCAAGGCAGAGTTTGCTGGCAAGGAGCCGGGGCCAAAGATCGCCTTATTGGCCGAATACGATGCTTTGCCTGCACCTTTGGGTCATGGCTGTCAACATAATCTGATATCCGCGATGAGTGTTGGCGCCGGCCTGGCGTTGAGCAGAATCATGCCGGAGCTGAAGGGAAGTCTCTACGTGTTCGGTTGCCCTGCGGAGGAGGCGGTCGCAGAGAACGCAGGCGGCAAGGTCATCATGATTGACGAGTTCAAGGCCATGGATGCAGCCATGATGATTCACGGAAGCACCAGAACCACAGACGGCTCAGAAGACCTTTTGAATTTGAATCGTGAGGCGCTCGAGATCACATTCCATGGAAAAGCCGCCAGTGCTGCACAAGCCGACAATGCCTATGAAGGTGTCAACGCCTTGGAGGCTTGCATGCTGTTTTGGCATGGCCTGAATTCCTTTCGACCACACATAAAGCATGGAGCCAGAGTCTATGGAATCATCACGGAAGGGGGTACAGCCGTCAATGTCATACCGCACAGGGCTGTCACGAGGCTCCTCATAAGAGTTTCAAACTACCGATACTTCCTGGAACTGATAGAGAAAGTGAAACAGATCGCCGAAGGTGCAGCGATGACTCTGGGCGCAACGGTCGATGTTCGAATCACCGCCAACAGGTATATTTCTTATATTGCCAGCCAAAACTTGGCTGAAGCCTATGGCAGAAATATCGAAAAGCTGGGGCTGACCGTTACCAAGATCAAGGCAGGTGGTGATGGCGGCGCTTCAGATATTGGAAATGTCAGTCGTGTCTGCCCCTCGATACATGCATTTATCGAGTCTGCGCCCAAAGGCACTGCAAACCATACCAATGCCTGCGCAGATGCATCTGTGTCCGAGTTGGGGCGCAATGCGGCGATAGCCGGGGCAAAAGCTCTTTGCATGACCGCCATTGATATCTTCACCGGGGCAGTCGACGTCAAGAGGTTGAGGCAGGAACTGGACAAGGCATTGCTCGATAACGCTTCGGCGACAGCCTGGCAGCAGGCGCCCGTGCGGCTGACATCATTGATTTGATTCAGGTACCTCGTTGCACTGATTTCTCGGAGTCCGGTGCGGCATGTCCTATTGGCACGGGGGCAGCCGCGCGATGTGCGCAGCGCACGCAAGACATGTGGCAAGGTTAAGCCCCCCGGGCTGGACACCTGTATCGACTACCAGCACGCCGCGCAGCTTGTATGGGGCGGCAACCACTGCAGTCGGATTTATGTCTCCATCGGGAGCATGTTGGCTCGGACTCGAATGCAACTGTATTCCGGGAAGACACTTGGCGGTCTGCTCACGCAGTAACCACGCGCCAAAAGGCCCTGACCGGCGTTTCGAAGGCATGGCACAACACTTGCTCAGCTTGAACGCGATGTCCACGCCGGAATCCCGAAAGCCAATGCACGAGGCTTCAGCAAGAGGGCCAACGAAGGGTTTCGATTCACGCCGGCGGATCAAGGTACGGACCTGAGGTGGATCAAGCTCGCGAACCAGTTTTTGGACTGGCTGTTGAGCAGATGCTGGATCCGGCTGGCTTTGCCAGGGGATTGCGCGTAGGCGGAAGTGCTTGAAT
>JAPWHR010000010.1 GCA_027214345.1 Comamonadaceae bacterium G21597-S1 | reverse complement strand
GACTTGCCACGCAGGCTGCCCATGTTGCGTGCCGCCGACAGGCCCAGGTCGAGCAGGAAGAACGCCAGCATGCCCTTGAACAGGGCGAGCGCGAACGGCTGCAGCGCCTGGGCTGGGACGGGCGGGAACACCGGATGGAGCTGATCGGCGTGGGCGCGATGCATGGCGCCGCATTGGCCGGGGACACCGAACCCTACGAGGTGCGGCTGCGGCTGGCCCTGCGCGCCGAAACACGCGCCATGGCCGAACGCGTCGCACAGGAGGTCGAGGCGCTGTACCTGAGCGGCCCGGCCGCCGGCGGCGGCGTCACCCAGTCGGTGCGCGAGGTCGTGGCCGCGGCCTCGGCACTGATTCCCCGCGCGGCGGTGTCGCCGCGCCTGACCCTGCTGGAGGCTTGATCAACATGGAACAGCACCACCCACGGACCGTACGCGACATCGCGATCGCGCGCTCCGGCGACAAGGGCAACCGCGCCACGCTCAGCGTGATCGCGCGCGATGCGACCGACTACCCGCTGCTCGAGCGCACGCTCAGCGCCGAGCGGGTGCGCCAGCATTACCAGGGCATCGTGCAGGGCCGGGTCGAGCGTTTTGCGCTGCCGCACCTGGGCGCGCTGCAGTTCGTGCTGCACGACGCGCTGGCCGGCGGCGTGACGCGATCACTGGCGCTCGATGCGCATGGAAAGACCTTGTGCTCGGCGGTCCTGGGCATCCGGATCGACGCGGAATTGCCCTAAACTGCGCCCTCCTCAACCTCCAGGATTTCCCATGCGTCACGGATTCCGTTCCATCGCACTGTTCACGGTGGCCGCCTTGGCCGGTTCGGCCGCCTTCGCCCAGGCCTATCCCACCAAGCCGATCAAGGCCATCGTGCCGTTCGCCGCCGGCAGCGCCACCGACCAGATCGGCCGTGCCTTCGCCGCCAAGATGTCGGAGACGCTGGGCCAGACCATCGTCATCGAGAACAAGCCCGGCGTGAACGGCATGCTCGGCGCCGACGCCGTGGCCAAGGCCACGCCCGACGGCTACACCATCCTGTTCGGCACCAACAGCACCAATGCCGCGCTCAAGAGCCTGATGAAGTCGCTGCCCTATGACCAGGACACCGCCTTCGCGCCCATCGGCTACATGGGTTCGGTGCCGCTGATCGTCACCGTCAACAACGACGTGCCGGCCAAGACACTGAAGGAATTCGTCGCGCTGGCCAAGGCCAAGCCCGGCCACGTGACCTTCGCCAGCGCCAGCACCTCGCAGCTGGTGTCGGCCGGCGTGCTGGCCAGCATGGCCGGCATCGAGATGACCAACGTGCCCTACAAGAGCGGCCCGGCCGCGATGACCGACCTGATCGGTGGCCAGGTCATGATGTTCAGCGCCGACTTCGCCGTGACCGTGCCGCAGATCAAGGGCGGCAAGATCCGCGGCCTGGCCGTGACCTCGACCAAGCGCTCGCCGGTCGTGCCCGACATCCCGACCGTCAACGAGGCGCTGGGCCTGAAGGACTACGAACTCATCGCCTATTTCGCCGCGTTCGCGCCGGCCGGCACGCCGGCCGACGTCATCAACAAGCTCAACGCCGCCGTCAACGCGGCCGCGCAGAGCAAGGACATCCAGGAAAAATTCGCCGCCAACGGTTTTGCCGTGGAACCCGGCACGCCGGCCGACCTGGCCAAGCGCAGCGTCGCCGAGACGGCCAAGTGGGCCAAGGCGATCAAGGACGCGAACATCGAGCCGCAATAAGCGCAGCATCCGGGCCGGCGGCGGCATGCGTGGGCGGGCCCCCGGCATCGCCGAGCGGTCCGCACCCAAGCAGCAGCCAGCCTACGGGGCGTCGGCCCGCGGCAATGCCGCCAGGCAGGCCAGCGTGGCCAGACATGCGTTGGCCACCTCGGCGCCCTTCTTGACGAAGTGTGCGCTGAAGAACTGCCGGTGTTCGTCGTGCTCGTGGAAGTCGCGGGGCGTCAGCACCGCCGAAAACACGGGAACATCGGTCTCCAGTTGCACCCGCATCAAGCCATCGATGACGGCGGATGCCACGAATTCATGCCGGTAGATCCCGCCATTGACCACCAGGGCGCAGGCGATGATGGCGTCGAATGCGCCGCCGGCGGCAAGCCGCCTGGCCGCCAGCGGGATCTCGAATGCGCCCGGCACCTCGAAACAGGCATGGCTGCCAGGTGGCAGGCCCTGGCGTTCGAACTCGGCGCCGATCGAGCGGGTCGCGCAGGAAACGATGTCACTGTGCCAGGTGGCGGCGACGATGGCAATGCGCGGTAGCGCGGGGTTCGACCGCGATGGGCGGTTCGCGAAAGATGGTTTGGGCTGCATGGACGACCTCGACACGGTGGGTTACCGGAATCAGGGCGTACGCACACACGCCACCGGCACGGACACCCACGCGTACGCGTGCGCCCGTGCTGGCGCCGAGACTGCGCGATCTCTTTCATCCGGACTGTGACCGTCGGCTCTGGCATCGCACCAGATCTGCTGACCCCGGCTGCCGCTCACGGCGGCGTCCGGGCGCTCGCGGGCTGCTGCAGTCGCCTGCAGATACCGCCGGTGGGGAATTGCACCCCGCCCTGAGAACGCTGCCGCGCCCAACGGCACGGCGCCGGTATTCTAGGCCGACCGGCGGGGCGTCATGCCGGCATCGACAACGCGCACGAACCACGTGGCGTCGCGATGTGCGCCACCAGCGACGATCCCTCGCCTTCGGGCGAACGCCGCACCCGAACCGGGCCATCCATGCCGATGGCCTCGAGCAAGGCCATCAGCCGGTGCGGCCTCGGATGGAACAGCTCCAGCGCCTGCAGCCGCACGCCCTGATCCGGCAAGCGCGACGCGGGATGCGGGCCGGTCTTCCATTCGATCAGCGCCGGCGCCGTGCCACCCATCAGCGGCTTGCCGTCGTCGGGGATGGTGATCCGCCAGCGCAGGTCGCCGCGCTGCATCTCGGTGACGGTACCCAGCTTTTCACCGGCGGCCGCCAGCGCGGCGCCGATGTCGGCGGTGCGCGCGATCCAGTTGCGGACTCTGGGCGCACTGTCGGGCTCCAGTGCATCGAGCCCGAACCAGCGTGGCCGCGCCGGCGGGGCGGCCCGCGGGTTGGCCGCGATCACCTCGAGATAGATGTCGTCGCCCAGGCGCAGCAATACATTGTGCGTGCCCATCAGCGCATGCTCGCCACCGGGTTGCGGCGCCACGCCGAGCACCTGCTCGACCCAGGCCGCACCGCGCTCCAGCGTCGGTGCCGTGACGGCAATATGGTCGATGGCGGAATCGGGCATGGAGGTCATCGTCCAGGTTCGGGATGTGACGGACGCAAACGCTGCGTCAGTGCGCGTGGCCCCAGTAGATCAGCGCATCGCGCCCGTCCACCAGCAGGTCCACCGGCAGGCCGAACGGCAACACCACCTTGGTCGGCACATGGCCCATGGGCAGGTTGGTCAAGACCGGCACCTTGAGCTGGCCGCGCAGCCAGTCGATGGCGGTCTGCAGCTTGTAACCCTTGTCGTTCGGTGCCAGCTGGTATTGCGTGAACTGACCGAGCACGATGGCCTTTTGCTTTGCCAGCACGCCGGCGTGCAGCAGCTGGGTCAACATGCGTTCGATGCGGTAGGGATGTTCGGCGACGTCCTCGAGCACCAGCACGCCGCCCTGGACCTGCGGGAAATACGGCGTGCCGACCAGCGACACCAGCACCGACAGGTTGCCACCCCACAACACCGCGTTGCGCACCGGCCGGGTCAGCAGCGGCTTGTCGGCCCGGGCGTCCGCGGCGTCCGGCTTACGGCCGGCCACACGTGGCAACTGCCAACCCGACCCCTCGCCCTGCTCGGCCAGCAGATCCTCCAGGCAGGCCTGCATGATGTCGTCGACGACCTCGGGCCGGCCGAAGTCGTCGTTGACGACCGGCCCCATCCAGCTGACGGCGCCGGTCTGCGCGTACAACGCGCACTGCAGTGCGGTGAAATCGCTGAAGCCGACGAACCGGGTGCCACGTTCGATCGCCCTGGCCAGCGCCTTGGTGCGAATACCCGGCAAGATGCGCGTCAGGCCATAGCCACCGCGGCTGATCATCGCCACGTCGGCGCCGCTGGCGGCGGCGCGGTGCACGGCCGCGAGCCGGGTCGTGTCATCGCCGGCGAATCGCATGTGGGTGGCCAGCGCGTCGGGGTCGACCTCGACCTCATGGCCCAGCGCCTGCAGGCGTGCCACGCCGCGCCGGAACGCGGACTTGTCGCGCTGCGCGCTCGAGGGGGAATAGATGTAGATATGGCTCATGGACAGCGGCGGAGGAAGGTCGGCGGGCAAGGGGGGTCGGTTCGTTACGCTGCCGTTCCCCGCGCGAGACATGGCGGTGAAGCGAACCACAACGTACAAGGCGAGGACCCGACCCCCGGCATTATCCGCGCCCGAACACGCGCACCGCCTCCCGGGCCACCGGCTCGCCGTGTTCCTGCACAAAGTGTCCGGCCTGCTCGAGCATCATGGGCGGCGGGCAGTTGCGGATCCAGCTGCGCATCAGCTCCATCACCGACGGCCCTAGCACCGGATCCTGCCGGCCGACCGCCATCATCGTGCGGCCCTGCCACTGGTCGCGCCAGAAATCGCGCGCCTGGCGCGACACGGCGGCGCCGTCCGAATCGGGAAACTCCGGCACCATGGGTGCGAAGGCCCGGGTGGCCGCGCGGTGGCCGGCGTCGGGAAATGGCGCCATGTAGGCGGCGCATTCGTCCGGCGTCATCTGCGGGTTGCCGCGCGCGAACAGCCGCGCGATGTCGAACTCGGGGTTCTTCTGGCACATCTCGCGCCAGGCCAGGAAACCCGGGCCCAGCGGCATGTCGCCGGTGGCCAGGATGGTGTTCATGACCAGCAAGCCGCTGTAGCGCTGTGGCGCCGCCATCGGCAGCGTCAGGCCGAGCAGGCCACCCCAGTCCTGCACCACCAGCACCACGCGCTGCAGGTCCAGCCGCTCGACCAGTTCCAGCAGTACCTGGCGGTGCCAGGTGAAGGTGTGGCTCTGCGCCTTCTTGGGCTTGTCGCTCCTGCCGAAACCCGGCATGTCGGGCGCGATGACACGATCGCCAGCGGCCAGGAACACCGGGATCATCTTGCGGTACAGGTAGCTCCAGGCCGGATTGCCGTGCAGGCACAACCAGGTGCGCGGCGCATCAAGCGGGCCCTCGTCGAGGTAATGCAGGCGCAGGCCGGCCAGCGCCGGCAGGTCGGCCACGTAATGTGGCGCCCACGAATAGTCCGGCAGGTTGTCGAAACGCGCGTCGGGCGTGCGCAAGGCGTCGTCGCGCAGCGGTGTGGTGGTCATGCGGAGCTCCTGTCGTCGGCCCTGGAAGAACTGCTGCAGCAACGCGCCGCATTCGGCTGCGCGCACACCGCCTTCGACCCGGGTCTGGTGGTTGATGTGGCTGTCGGCGAAAGGGTTCAGTACGGAACCCGCGGCGCCGGTCTTGGGGTCCGATGCACCATACACCACGCGGGCCAGCCGCGCATGCAGCATGGCGCCGACACACATGGTGCAGGGTTCGAGCGTCACGTACAGGGTGCAGCCATCGAGCCGGTAGTTGCCGACGGCCGCCGCCGCCGCGCGCAATGCGGCGATCTCGGCATGGGCCGTCGGGTCGTGGCTGGCCACCGGGCTGTTGTGGCCGCAGCCCAGCACCTGGCCATCGCGCACGACCACCGCACCCACCGGGACTTCGCCCGCGGCGCCGGCCAGGCGGGCCTGCGCCAGCGCCAGAGCCATGTGGGCGGCGTCGTCGTTCAACACCTGTTCGCGCCGGACACGCCGCCACCCATGCCCAGGCGATCCATCCATGCCACCAGCGCTCGGGCGTCTTCGTTGCCAGCGCCGTAGATCTCGCGCATCCGGCCATGGGACTCGGGCCGATGCTGGTTGAGCTTGAGCTTGCATTGCAACTCCAGCACCTGCAGCTCGAAACCGACGATGCCGGCCAGCATCTTGCGCTGGAACTCGGTGCCCAGGGCGATCCACTGCGGGATGTACTCGGGGTCATGGTCGCCGATCAGCTTCTTGAGCAGCCGGTCCTTGTCCAGCGGTTCCTCGATCAGCCGAGCCTCGACGGTGCACTGCACGGCCAGGTAGTTCCAGGTCGGCACGCGCGCGACGTCCGGATACACCCGCGGCGACATGTAGGCCTGCGGCCCCATGAAACTGACCAGTGCACGCGGTCGCTGCAGCAGGTGGCGCCACTGCGCATTGGGCTTGGCGCAGTGGCCGAGCAGCACCAGTTGTTCGTCGCGTTGCTCCAGATGCAGCGGTACGTGCGAGAGGAACGGGAACCCGGTCTCGTCGGTGCTGACCAGCGTGGCCAAGGGGTGCGCGCGCATCAGTTCGACAGCCAGCGCGCGGTCCTTGGAGTCGAAGTGGGGTGGCATGTACATGGTGGTCGAAATGTATCGCAAGCGCGAGGGCCGGGGTGGTTTGGCGCGTCTGCCAACCGGCCCGGTCAGGACCTGGATCTGCGGGAAAACCCTTGTTGCATTCTTTAACGTATACGTTAAAGTATTTGTCAATGAACGCACCAAGGAACACCCCGACGCACCGCGATGGCGCAGCCGCCACCGAACCGGTCGCCGCCCTGGCGGGCCTGGAACCGATCGGCCACGGCCTGGTGCGGCCGGAGTGCGTGCTGGCCACGCAACGCGGCGACGTCTATTGCGCCGACTGGCGCGGCGGCGTGGCCCATGTGCGACCCGACGGCACGCAGGCGCTGTACCGCGGCCGCATGCCCGACGGCAGCGATCCCAAACCCAACGGCATTGCGTTGTTGCCCGACGGCGATTTCCTGTTTGCCCACCTGGGCCCCGACACCGGCGGCGTGTTCCGGTTGACCCGGGCCGGCGCCATCACGCCCTGGCTCACCGAGGTCGACGGGCAGCCCTTGCCACCCACCAACTTCGTGTTGCCCGATGCCGCCGGCCGGACCTGGGTCACGGTCAGCACGCGCCGCACGCCCCGGGCGCTGGGCTACCGCGTCGACTGCGACGACGGGTTCATCGTCTGCGTGCAGCCAGACGGCCAGGCCCGCGTGGCCGCCGACGGCCTGGGCTACACCAACGAGGTCGCCGTGCATCCCGACGGCCGCTGGTTGTATGTCAACGAAACCTTCGCCCGCCGACTGAGCCGTTTCCCGCTGCATGCCGACGGCACGCTGGGCCCACGCGAGACGGTGGTGCAGTTCGGTGCGGGCGACTTCCCCGACGGCCTGGCGTTCGACGAAGAAGGCCATGCCTGGGTCGTGAGCATCGTCAGTAACCGGTTGATTCGCATCGCGCCCGATGGCAGCCGCATGCTCTGGCTGCAGGACTGCGAACAGGACCACCTCGACTGGGTCGAGGCCGCCTATCGCGCCGGCACCATGGACCGCCCCCACCTGGACGGCATCCGCAGCCAGCGTCTGCGCAACATCTCCAGCATCGCCTTTGCCGGCGCCGATCGGCGCACCGCCCTTCTCGGTTGCCTGCTCGGCGACACATTGCACCGCCTGCCGCTGCCGGTCGCCGGCCAGGCCCCCATCCACTGGAGCTATCCATGAATGCCCACGCCGCCCTGCCTGGCGCCTCGCTGGTCGACGCCGCCTACGACCAGATCCGCCGGCGCATCCTGGACAACGTCTGGCCGCCCGGCCACCGCGCACTGGAGCAGGAGGTCGCACTCGAACTCGGCATGAGCCGCACGCCGGTGCGCGAGGCCTTGCTGCAGTTGCAGAACGAAGGCCTGGTCGAGGTGATTCCGCGCCACGGGGTGCGCGTGTTGCCGGTCTCGCCGACCGACATGCGCGAGATCTACGAGATATTGACCGCGCTCGAATGCATGGCGGCCGAATTGCTGGCGCGCAGGAAGCCCAGCGACGCCGAACTGCAGCCGCTGGTCGACGCCACCGATGCCATGGACGCCGCGCTCAAGGCCGAAGACCTCGATGCCTGGGCCCGCGCCGACGAGCGATTCCATGCGCAACTGCTCGAGCTCGCCGGCAACCGCCAGCTGCAGGCCACGGTGCTGAACTACTGGGACCGCGCCCACCGGGCTCGCATGTTCAGCCTGCGGCTGCGGCCGGCGCCGGTCAATTCCACGCGCGAACACATGCAGCTGGTCGACAGCCTGCGCGCGGGCGATCCCGAAGGCGCAGCCCGCGTCAACCGTGCACACCGCGAACGGGCCAACCGCGAACTGCTGGCCATTTTCGAGCGCTACAAGCTCGCACAGATGTAGAAACACCATGGGAAAAACCACGTATTCGGTCGCCGTATTGCCGGGCGACGGCATCGGCCGCGAAGTGATGGCCGCCGCGCTCGTCGTGCTGCACGCGGCGCAGTCGCGCATGGGGCGCGAATTCCGCCTGGCCGAACATCCGGCAGGCGCACAGCACTACCTCGACAGCGGCGAGTCGCTGCCCGAGACCACGCTCGATGCCTGCCGCGCCGCCGACGCCATCCTGTTCGGCGCCATGGGCCTGCCCCATGTGCGCAACCCGGACGGCACCGAGATCATTCCGCAGCTCGACATCCGCTTCGCGCTCGACCTGTACGCCGGCGTGCGGCCGATCCGCAGCTGGCGCGGCCTGCCCAGCCCGCTATCTGACGCACGCGGCTCGGACATCGACCTGGTGCTGGTGCGCGAGAGCACCGAAGGCCTGTTCTACGCGCGCGGCCGCGGCGTGGTCGAAGCGGACGCGGCCTACGACACCATGAAGATCACCCGCGCCGGCACTGCGCGCGTGTGCGACTTCGCCTTCGAACTCGCACGCCAGCGCAAGGCCCAGGGCCGGCCCGGCCATGTGACCAATGTCGACAAGGCCAATGTGTTCTCGTCGATGGCGTTCTGGCGCCAGGTGTTCGAGGACCGCGCCAAGGGTTTCCCCGACATCGGCACCAGCCATGCCTACGTGGATGCGATGGCCCTGAACCTGGTGATGAAACCCTGGGAATACGACGTGCTGGTGACCGAGAACATGTTCGGCGACATCCTGTCGGACCTGATCGCCGCGCTGGTGGGCGGCATGGGCATGGCGCCGTCGGCCGACATCGGCGATCGTTATGCCTTGTTCCAGCCGGCCCACGGCACGGCGCCGGACATCGCCGGCAAGGGCATCGCCAATCCGTCGGCGATGATCCTGTCGGTGGCGATGATGCTCGACTGGTTGTCGGTTCGCCATGGCGACGCCGCGCTGGCCGACGGTGCGCGCGCCATCGAGCGCGCGCTGCAGGGTGCGTTCTCGGACAAGGCCGTGTTGCCGCGCGACTTCGGCGGCACCAGCGGCACCAATGACGTGGTCCAGGCCGTGGTGGAGCGCCTGTAATGCAGCAGCCACGCGTGGCCATGGTCGGCGCGGGATATTTCGCGCGTTTCCAGCTCGAGGGCTGGCGCGACTGCGGTGTCAAGGTGGTCGCGTTGTGCGACAGCCGGCAGGAACGCGCGCAGGCGCTGGCGCAGGAGTTCGACATCCCATTCGTGGTCGACGGCGCACAGGTGCTGCTCGACACGGCCGAACCGACGCTGCTCGACGTGGTGCTGCCACCTGCAGCGCAGGAGGCGGTCGTCACCGCCGCGCTCGCACGTGGCATCGCGACCATCTGCCAGAAGCCCTTCGGCATCGACCTGGCGCAGGCCGAGGCGATGGCGGCAACGGCGCAGCGGCACGACACGATGCTGGCCATCCACGAGAACTTCCGCTTCACGCCCTGGTTCCGCGAATGCCGCCGCCTGATCGACGCGGGTTTCTTCGGCCGGGTACATGGCATCAGCTTCCGGTTGCGCCCGGGCGACGGCCAGGGACCCGGCGCCTATCTCGAGCGCCAGCCGTATTTCCAGACCATGCCGCAACTGCTGGTGCGCGAGACGGCGGTGCATTTCATCGACAGCTTTCGTTACCTGCTGGGCGAGGTGCGTGCGGTCACCGCACGGCTGCGCCGGCTCAACCCGATCATCACCGCCGAGGACGCCGGCATCATTCTGTTCGAGTTCGACGACGACCGCTGCGGCCTGTTCGACGGCAACCGGCTCAATGACCACGTGGCCCGCAACACCCGCCTGACCATGGGCGAAATGTGGCTCGAAGGCGAAAACGGCGTGATGCGCCTGGACGGCGACGCCAGATTGTGGTGGAAGCCGGACCACGCTCCGGAGGCCGAACACGTCTACCCGCACGACGCACCAGGCGCATTCGGAGGCGCCTGCACCGCACTGCAGGCCCATGTGCTGGCCCACCTGCGGCATGGCGCCCCACTGGAGAACAGCGCCCATGACTACCTGGCCAACCTGCGCGTGCAGGCGGCCATCTACCACTCTCACCACACCGGGCGCCGGGTCGCGATGGCGCAGTTCGATCCCCACCACCACCGAGAAACCACTACGGGTTTCACACCCTGAAGGAGACAGCAAGATGATCAAACGTTTCGTGCTCACCGCCACCGCCGTGGCCACCATGGCGCTCGCCCTGCCCGCCGCCGCGCAGACCGTGCTCAAGTTCAGCCACACCGACCAGCAGGCCGGCGCGCGCCAGGCCGCCGCCCAGGTGTTCGCCAAGAAGGTCGAGGAACTGACCCAGGGCCGCTACAAGGTCAACATCTATTGCTGCAGCCAGCTCGGCAACGACCCGAAGAACATCGAGCAGCTCGCGCTGGGCGGCATCGACTTCACGGTGTCGTCGACCGGTTCGTACGCGCCGCACGTGCCCAGCCTGAACCTGACCATGATGCCGTTCCTGGTCGACAACTACCAGCAGGGTTGGAAACTCTACGACGAGAGCAAGTGGCTCAAGGAACAGTTCGACAAGGCCCCGGCCAAGGGTTTTCGTTTCCTGTCGACCTGGGAGGCCGGTTTCCGCAGCATGACGACCAAGGACGCGCTGAACTCGCCCGACGACGCCAAGGGCAAGAAGCTGCGCACCTTCCCCAACGAAATGATGCGCTGGACGCTGGAGTCCATGGGTTTCAACATCCAGATCATGCCGTTGCCCGAGGTCTATCTGGCGATCCAGCAAGGCGCGGTGCAGGGCCAGGAGAATCCGGTCGACACCATCTTCTCGAACAAGTTCTACGAAGTGGCGCCCAACGTCACGCTGACCAACCACGTCTACAGCCCGATCCCGTTGACGATTTCCGAGAAGACCTGGCAGAAACTCGCGCCCGCCGACCAGAAGGCGGTGATGGAGGCGGCCCAGATCTCGGCCCAGTTCTCGCGCGAGATGATCTCGGGCAACGACGCCAACCAGCTCAAGGAGATGGCGTCCAAGGGCGCCAAGATCAACGCCAAGCCCAACGTGGACGCGTTCCGCTCCGCGGTGCAGCCGGTCTACGCCAAGGCGCGCGAGAAATACGGCGCCGACGTCGACGCCTTCCTCAAGGACGCGGAGATGGTCCGCAAGAGCGTCAAGTAGACCGGAATCCGTCATGGAGGAACGACTCCCCCTGCTCGCGCCGGTGGCGGCCGCGCCGCTGCCGGTGCGCGTGCTCGGCCGCATCGTCGACTGGACGGTGATCGCCATCGGCGCCGTGATGGCGACCATGGTGTTCGTCAACGTCTGCCTGCACCTGTTCCACAAGGACCTGGCCTGGGTGACCGAGTTCGGGGAGCTGCTGATGGTCTGGGTGACCTTCCTGGGCGGTGCCTGCGCCGCGCAGCGCGGCGCCCACATGACCATCACCGAGTTCATCGACAAGCTCGAGCCGCCCGCGCGCCGCTGGGCCGATGCCGCGGTGCAAGGTGCCTGTCTGGTGATGCTGCTGGTGCTGGTGCGTTACGGCTGGTCGCTGGTGGACGGCAACTGGGGCAACCAGCTCACCGTGCTGCAGTGGCCGATGGCGATCCAGTACATGGGCATGGCGGTGGGCTGCTCGCTGATGTCCGTCTTCGTGGCCTTCGACGTCTGGCAGATCCTGCGCGGCGTGCCGCGCGAACAACGTTATCCCGTGAGCGAGTGAATCCACCATGCTGGCCCTGACCCTGTTCGGCGTCTTTTTCGTCATTGCACTGGCCGGTGTGCCACTGCTTTTTTCCATCCTGATCACCACGACCGGCATCATCTGGGTGCAGGATCTCGGCCATCCGCTGGAGACCATCTTCCTGTCCTTCATCGGCGGCGTGGAGCCTTTCATCCTGCTGGCCGTGCCGCTGTTCATCTTCGCCGGCGAGTTGCTGGCCCAGGGCGGCGTGGGCAAACGCATCGTCGAGTTCGCCCGCGTGTTGTTCGGCTGGTTGCCGGGCGGCCTGGGCGTGGTCACGGTGATGAGCTGCACCATGTTCGGCGGGGTATCGGGTTCGGCCATCGCCGACACCGCGGCCATCGGCTCGCTGGTGATACCGGCCATGGTGGCGCGGGGGTATTCGCGCGGTTTCGCCGCCGCGCTGCTGGCGGTGGCCGGCACCATCGCGCTGTTGATGCCGCTGTCCATTCCGTTCCTGATCTATGCCTTCATCTCGGGCGTGTCGATGCGCACCTTGTCCATGGCCGGCCTGCTGCCGGCGCTGGCCTCGGCCATTGCGCTGATCATCGTGTGCATGTGGCACGGGCGCAAGACCGGTTGCGACAACGGCGAGGACCGCTCCACACCAGCGCAGATCTGGGCCGCCACCCGTGATGCCGGCCCGGCGCTCTTGATGCCCATCATCATCATCGGCGGCATCTGGAGCGGCCTGTTCACGCCCAGCGAGTCAGCGGCCATTGCGGTGTTCTACGGCCTGGCGGTGTCGCTGTTCTATTACCGCGACCTGAAGTGGCAACGCATTCCGCAGCTGCTGCTCAACGCCTTCGTCACCAGCGCCACCGTGATGCTGGTGATCGGCGCCACCGGCGCCATGGCCTGGCTGATCACGGTCGAGCAGGTCGCGGTGCAGATGGCGCAGTGGATACAGATCGTCGCCACCGAGCAGTGGATGTTCCTGCTGCTGTTCAACATCTGCCTGCTGCTGCTGGGCATCTTCATCGAACCGCTGCCGGCCATGCTGCTGTCGGCGCCGCTGTTTCTGCCGCTGGCCAAGCACTTCCAGATGGACATGGTGCATATCGGCGTCGTGATGACTGCCAACCTGGCGATCGCCCTGTACACGCCACCCGTCGGCGGCACCCTGTTCGTCGCCGCCAAGCTGGCCCGCGCCGGCATCGGCGAGATCACCCGCCACCTGTGGCCGCTGATGGCCGCCACCTTCACGGTGGTGCTGCTGATCACCTACATCCCGTGGCTGTCGACCTGGTTCCCGCGTTTCATCCAGTCCCTGTAACACACGGCGCGACGCGACGCGCGCCAGCGCGTCGCCGCCCACCTTTTCTTCCCCCTGTCCCTTCTTCCCTTGACGGAGATCGATTCGATGCACCCCACCCCGTTCACGCGCCGCCGCATGGTTTCCGCCACCATGTTGTCCTTGGCCACCGCCCCGCTGTGGGCCCAGTCCGGCGCCTATCCGACCAAGCCGATCAAGATCATCGTACCCTCGCCCCCCGGCGGCAGCACCGACCAGCTCGCCCGCCTGGTCGGCCAACGCCTGCAGGACGCCTGGGGCCAGAGCGTCGTCGTCGACAACAAGCCCGGTGCCGGCCTGCGCCTGGGCGCCGACTTCGTGGCCAAGTCGCCGGCCGACGGCTACACCTTGCTGATGGGCGCGGTGCACCATTCGATCGCACAGGCCATCTACACCAAGCGCAGCTACGAGTTCCAGCGCGACCTGGCGCCGATCTCGGTGGTGGCCGTGGTTCCCAACGTCGTCATCGTGCCAGCCAGCCTGCCGGTCAAGAACGTGGCCGAGCTGATCGCCATGGCCAAGGCGCAACCGGGCAAGCTCAGCTACGGCAGCACCGGCCAGGGCACGGCCCACCACCTGATCGGCGAGCAGTTCGCCGACATGGCCGGCGTGGAACTGCTGCACGTGCCCTACAAGGGCAGTTCGCCGGCGCTGGTGGACCTGATCGGCGGCCAGATCCAGATCATGTTCGACACCGTGGCCTCCTGCCTGCCGCACATCAAGTCCGGCAAGATCCGCGCGTTGGCCGTCACCACCGGCAAACGTTCGTCCGCGCTGCCCGACACACCGACACTGGACCAGGCCGGCCTCAAGGGCTTCGACGTGTCGTCCTGGTTCGGCCTGATGGCCCCGGCCGGCACGCCGAACGAGATCATCCAGAAGACCTATGCCGAAATCGCGAAAATGCTGGCCACACCCGAGATGCGCCAGCAACTCGCGCTGATGGGCGCGGAGCCGGTCGGCAACACACCCGAGCAGCTGCGCCAGCAGATCGCAGGCGAAATCACGCGTTTCGCGGCGCTGGCCCAGAAGGCCCGGCTGCAGCTCGACTGACACATTCCGTTCGTACAAGGAGTCCCGCACCGTGTTAGCCCTGATCGTCGAATTCCGCATCAAGCCGGAACATGTCGCCGCATTCGACGCGGCCATCACCGAGAACGCACGCGCTTCACGCGAGCGAGAGCCCGGTTGCCGGCAGTTCGACGTCTGCCGCGACCCGGACGATGACCGGCTGTTTTTCCTGTACGAGCTCTATGACGACCAGGTGGCGATCGACGCGCACCTGCGCTCGGCGCATTTCCAGGCCATGAGCGCGGCGACGGCCGACTGGGTCGAGAGCAAGCTGGTGCGTACGTTCCGTCGCACGGCGCCCTGAGGCGCGGCCGGATTCAGGTCTCGGGACGGGGCTCGACCCAGACCGGCTCCGGCGGCAAGGGCTCGACCGGCATGTCGTCGCCCTGGCGCACCAGATCGCGCAGGCTCATGTGGGCCAGCGCATCGGCACTCGCCTGTTGCAGCTGCGCGACCAGGCCGGCCACGGCAGGGCGTGTCGGCAGCACCGATGGCGAGAGAAAACCGTCTTCGCCGGCAGCGCGCACGGTCTCGAGCACATCGGCCACCAGGATGCGGCCCGGGTCGCGCGCCGGCAGGTAACTCGGCGGGTCGTCGGCCGATGCGACGACCAGGTGCCTGCGCTCGAGCGCATCGAGCACCACCATCAGCACGTGGCCGGGAACCTGCAACTCCTGCGTGAAGACCTCTTGCGTGGGCGCCGCGTCACCGTGGATGAAGCGCCGCCCGACCAGCTCCATCGCCGACACGGCCAGCTGCTCGCGCGTACGGTTGCTCAGCCGCGGCTCACCGCCGCGCAGATACAGGTATTCCGGATGCTGCACATAGAACGCCACACTGGCGCCAAACAGCAGCACCAGCCAGCTCAGATAGAGCCAGATCATGAACAGGATCAGGATCGCGAAGCTGGCGTAGACCGCCGCATAGTTGTTCGAGCCGGCGATGAACACCGCGAACACCCAGCCCGCCGTCTGCCACGCGATGCCGCCCACGATGCCGCCAACCAGCGCCGGCCACAGGCGCACGCGGGTGTTGGGCATGAACAGGTAGATGAAGGTGAAGGCCGCAATGATCAGCAGGTAGGGCACCAGGCGGCTGAAGGCCTGTACCACCTGGCCCAGCACGTCGACCGCCATCAGACCGCGCACCACCTCGATGTTCATCACCGTGGCGGTGACGCCCAGCGCCGAAAACACCAGGATCGGGCCGACCATCAGCACCGTCAGGTAACGCGTGAAACGCTCCGCCAGCGGGCGCGGCCGCGGCGCGTGCCAGATGTAGTTCAGCGACTCCTCGATCTTCTGGATCAGCGAGATGGAGGTGTACAGCAGCAACACCAGGCCGACCGCGCCGAGCACGCCGACGTTCATGTTCTCGATGAAGCCGGTGATGCGCACCGCCACCTCGGCACCCTTCTCGCCCAGCGGCTCGAGCAGGTTCAGCAACATCGGCCGGATCTGGTTCGTGACGCCGAAGGCCTTGAGCACGGAGAAACTCAGGGCCAGCAAGGGCACGATGGACAACAGCGTGGTGTAGACCAGGCTCATCGCGCGCAGCGTCAGCTGCCCGAAGGCCAGGTCGCGGCCGAGAATGAGGATGGTGCGCACCAGGCGCAACACGCCGGTGCGCGTGTCTTTGTTCTCGCCAGGGGCCCAGACCAGCGCCTCGATCCGGTCCACCAGCGAGCCAGGAGGTGTTTGGGTCATTTCACAACGTCGAGTTCCAGCTTCAACGGTACCACGCTCTGCGTGGCATCCGTGACCGTGCGCAACTCTACCGTATGCACGCGCTCGCTCGGAACACGGGCGTCCGGCCCGGTGACGGCCTGCACCACGGCCTCGGCGCGCCGGGCCCCCAATCGGGCCAGCATGTCGTCGGTCACGGCCTGTTCGGAGATCATGCGCTTGATCAGGCCCTGGTAGAAGGCCGCGGGCGGCTGCGCAGCGGCGGCTTGCGCCGGCGCCTCGGTCGTGGAGGCTGCCGTGGCCACGCCGCTCTCAGCCGCCGGCGTCGCCGGCCCGGTCGCAGCGGCCGGCGCCGCGCCGGCAGGCGCATCCGCAGCACCCCCCGCCGCTGGCGCCGCCGCCTCCAGGGCCCGCTGCTTGAGCGCATCGAACACCGATGGCGCATACCGCGCGCCAAACGCCGCCTCCACCGCCGCCGGCACGCGCGGATTGGCGGCGTCGATCGGGCCCGGGTCTTCGTCCGGCGCCAGCTCCAGCCCCATGCGCCGCGCGATATCGGTGCGCACGACCAGCGACTGCAATACCGGGGTGTCCTGCTCGGGCGCCACGACCGGCGCGACCTTGAGCAGCAGCTGGGGCCGTTCCCTGAGCGCCTTGGCGACGGTCTCGATCTTCTGCTGCTCGGGCGGTGCCAGCGTGGCCGTGCCGGGCTCGAACGCAATCGTGTCGATCGGCTTGTCGCCGCCACCGAACATGCCGGCCAGCGCCCGGAACGGCGCAGTGACGATGCCGCCGATCAGGTTGCCGATGGCCTTTGCGATCACGGCGCCATAGTCGAACTGCGGGTCGTTCAGGTCGCCGCGCACCGGCACACCGATGTCGATGACGCCATTGGAGTCCTTCAGAATGGCCAGCGCCAGTTCGAGCGGCAGGTCCAGCGCGCCGGGGCTCTCGACCTTCTGGCCCAGTTCGGCCTTGGTCAGCACCACCTTGTTCTCGCCCAGCAGCTTGCCGTCGCGCACCTTGTATTGCAGATCCAGCGTCAGCCGGCCCGACGCGATCTCGTAGCCGGCGAACTTGACGACATACGGCGACATGGCGCTCATGTCCAGGTTGCGGAACGCCATCGCGATGTCGGTGAGCCGCTCCGGCTGCAACACGCTGATCTGCCCGCGGATGCGCGCCGAGCCGAACTTGTCCACCCGCGCGTCGAGCTGCACCTGCGCGCTGCGGTTGGCGTCGGTTCCCAGGCCGGTGATGACACCCTTGAGCTGGTGCATGCGGGTGCCGAACTGCGGACGCAGGCTCAGATCGGCGAACTCCAGCTGGCCGTCGTCGACCTTGACCCGTGCCACCGTGACCGGGAACGGGTCGGCGGCCGGTTCACCGTCGGCCACGGCAGGGGTCGGCGCCTGGTCGTCGTCGCCGGCAGTGGCACCGTCGCGTTTCTTGAGCACGTCCGTGATGTTCAGGCTCAGGTCCTCGGCAATGATCAGCCGTCCGACCGGCTGCTCGAGCAGCACCTCGCCGATGTCGACGGCGTTGGGCTCCAGCGTCAGATTCAGGTCGTCGGTCCGGACGGATTTCCAGGCCAGGAACGGCCGCTGCGGCGTGACCTCCTCGAGCAGGAAGTCATCGACCGATAAACCGCCGGCATACGACAGGCGCGCCGCCGCGCCGGCCACCGCGCCGTAAGTCAGCCGACCCTGGGTCGAGGCCATGCCCGAAGCCAGCGTGAGCTCGGTATAGGCGGACAGGATGGGCTGCACCGGCGCCAGCGCCAGGCCGTTCACCGCCAGTTGCAGGTCGACGGCCTGCGGCTCCAGCGCGGCGCTGCCGTTGGCCTGCAGCTGGCCGCCGCTGGCCAGCGTGGCGCCGAACGCGACCTGCATGGGCGGCGCGCCGGCGGCCGTGTCGACGCCGGAGAGCTTCAGCGTGAGCGCGTCCAGCCCCAATGCCAGGGGCGGGTCGCTGCGGCGGTCTTCGAGCCGCACGGCCGCGTCCTGCAGATCGACAGTGCCGATCGCGACGCGCCACGGACGTTCATCGATGGGCGCCGCCGGTGCCGGGACCGCCTGCGGTGCCGTCGTGGCCTGTGCCGGCGCTGGCGCGGCAACTGGCGTATCTGCAGCGGCCGCTGAAATGCCGGAGGTCGGCGCATCGGACACGCCCAGCACCTCGAGCAGGTTTACGCGGCCCTGGGCATCGAGCCAGGCCGAGGCACGCAGGCCGTTGACGCGCAAGGCGTTGGCGGTGACCGACCGCTCGGCCAGGCTGAACACCGCTCCCGACAGGTCGATGTCGCCCAGTTGCACGAGTTCGGCCGCCTGCCCGGACGGGTCGAGCAGCCGGGCCTGGCCGAGCGTGAGCGCCATCGCGCTGCCGTGCAACTGCAACGGCCCGCCGACCATGTCCAGTTGCAGGCTGCCAGCCGTCCAGGTGGCCGAGGCCAGTGTCGCCAGGTCCTTCGTCGCATCGGCGGCGGCCGTCGCCGCGCCGGCCGGGCCGCGCGAAAAGCCGAATGCGGCCAGGCGGAGTTCGGTGTCGTCCAGGCGTGCACGGGCCTGGGCCGGGCCGGTGGCCGAGGCCAGATCGCCATCGAAAGTGCGGGCCTTCCACTGCGCGTCCTGCAAGGCCAGCCGGCTGCCCGCCTGGGCCGCCCGCAGCCCGGTCATTGTGGCCGTCGCACCGCTGCCGGAAAAACGCGTGGCGTCCCCCGCCAGTGCCAGCTTGAACACCTCGCTGCCCAGTGCCATGCCGGCGAGTTGCAATGACTCCGCCGCCCGGGCCAGCACCAGTTGCCGGCCATCCGCCCGCAGGCCGGTGAAGCCGACATCGGTCGCTCCGTCGGCGCCGCTGCCCACGTCGATGCGCGAACCCCGCAGGTTCAACTCGGCCAGATCGGCGCTTTCGCTGCCGCGCCGGCCGGCGATGCCGGCCAGCCGCAGCGCCGGGGTGTCGACCTGCAGTTGCGCGCCGGCAGCGCCCTGGCGCAGCTGCAGCCGGGCGTTGTCGAGCACGACCGAGTCCAGCGACAGGCTCTGGCCCTCGGCCTGCAACTGCAGCTTTTGCAGCTGCGACTGCATCGCATCGAGTGTCACGGTGTTCTCGCCGCCGGCCAGCGCGAGCGCCAGTTGCTCGGCCTGCAAGGTCCACTGGCTGAGTTCGGCCGACGCGCGGTCCGCCGGCGCCGCGCCGGCGAGCGCGGCCGATGCGGCCACGGCCTCGACTTGCAGCTTCGGCGCGTCCAGCGACAGCGCCATGCCCGCACCGCCGTTTGCGCCGCTGTCGAACAGCAGCCGCGTGCCGCCCACATCGAGTTGCCCGATGCGGGCGCTCTGACCATCCTGCTCGGTCATCAGCGCGGCTGACTGCCATTGCGGCGCGTCGAGCTCGACCCGCGTCGCACCGCCGGCGATACGGGCACGCACACCGGCCAGCGCCAGGCTGCTGTTGCCCATCGACGCAGACGAGGCGCCGGCGCCGCGCGCCGTGCCGCCCTGGGTCAGCGCCAGCGCCAGCTTGTCGAACGTCGCGTCGATGCCGTCGCCCAAGAGCTGCAAGTCGATCGCACCGGCGTCCAGACGCGCCGTCGGCACCGTCAGCGCGGCCTCGCCCTGCGCCAGTGCCAGACCGTCCACGGTGAGCGTCAACTGCGGCAGCCGCACACGGCTGTCCGCCGCGGCGCCCAGCTGGGCATTGAGCGCCGTGCCCAGGCCCAGCGCCGCGATACGCACACTGCGCGGGCCGGCCGAATCCCGCAGGCCCAGCGCCAACCGGTCGACATGCACGTCGCCGACGGAGATCGTCCACGGCGCTTGGGCGCCGGCCGGTGCGGCAGACCCGGGCGCCGCCGGCGTTGCGAGGGCCGACGCAGATCCTGCTTGCGCCGCGGGCGCCACTTCTGGCGCAGACGCCGCTTGCGTTGCAGGCACTGGCGCAGACCCCGCTTGCGTCGCAGGCGCTGGCACGGCAGCCGACGCCGCGGCGGCAGGCGAAGCCGGCGTGGCCAGCGTCGTGTCCGTCTTCGCGGCGGTCTGCGCCCTGCGCAACACGGCCTCCCAGCTGCCCCGGCCCTGCGCATCGATGCCGGCGTTGGCCGACGCATCGGCGATCGACACCGCTTCGAAGTGCAGCACGCGTTGCGCCAGGTCGAGCCGACCCGCACGCAGTGCCAGCGCCTGCACGGCCAGCAAGGGGGTATCGCCTTCGCCGGGGGGCTGCAGGAACAGATCGTCCAGGCTCAGCCGCAGGTCGTGCGCGTGGCCGGAAGGCACGCCGTCGGCACCGAGGGCGAAGTCGAAGCTGCCGCCGGCATCCAGGCTGCCCCGCGGCGACTGCAGTGCCAGCTCGCGGTTGAGCCCGCGCGCCAGCGTGGCCACCTGCAAGCCCTGCAGCACCAGCTGTCCGCTGGCCTGCATCGGCGCGAGGGCGATGCTGCCGTGCAGATCCAGCGACTCGCCGGCGTCAGTGTGTGCACGGACGTGGTAGCGGCCAGGCGCGTCGGCCAGCGTGGACAGGCCGTACAGTTCCAGTTGCAGCGGCGTGATCCGGCTCACCAGGGGCTGCTCCAGCATCCGGTCCAGCCATTCGATGCGTCCGTCGACCAGCACGACACGCGCCAGCCGCAGCGCCGGCAGCGCGGTGCCCGCCTCGTCGTCGGGCGGATCCGGCGCATCGGAGACGAATTGCGCCAGCAAGGCGCTGAAGTTATGGCTGCCGTCACGGGCCCGGTCGAACCGCACGCGGGGTGCCAGCAGGCGGCTGTCGGCAATCGTCCATGCACCGTCGATGATGCTGCGCCACTCCAGGTCGACCATCAGATGATCGAAACCGAGCATGGCCTCGCCCTGCCCGTCGGCCAGCGCGAGCTGGTCGACTTCGAGCCGCAGCCGCAGCGGATCGAAGCGCACGGCACCGACCCGCATCGCATGGCCGCGCTCGGCCAGCTGGGACTCGAGTTGCCACTTGAGCACCGCCGGCACCACGAAGAAGCCGATCAGGAGATAGGCCGACAGCAAGCCCACGACCGTGATCGACGGGACGCTGGTGAGGAGTTGTCTCAGGCGTTGCAACATGGTGGAATGGCGCGGTGAGCCGGCCGCACAGCGGACGGCGAACACGCAGCAAGGCGTGCCCGCATACTGTATGGTCGCATCAGGACCAACAAGTTCATTCTAGATCGGCCGCATCGAATGCGGCAGAGGGTAATTACCAGTTGCCCGGCATGCGCGGGGCTTGCCATGGGTTCAGGCGGCCTGCTGCAGGCACAGCGACAGGAATTCCGTCTCCGGCACCGGAAGGGATACAAAGAAGCCCTGCGCCTGCGTGCAGCCCGCGGCCCGCAAGGCATCCCACTCGGACTGGGTCTCGATGCCTTCGGCCACGGCCGGGATACCCAGGCGCCGCGCGATGTCGATGCTCGACTCGACGATGGCCCGGGCCTCGCGGGTATCACCCATGGCGGACACGAATCCCCGATCGATCTTCAGTTCGCTGAACGCGATGCGCCCGATCTGCTGCATGCTCGCGAAACCGGTACCGAAGTCGTCGATCGACAGGCCGAAGCCGCGCAGGCGCAGTCGTGCCAGGTTTTCCAGTGCCGGACCCACGTCGGTCATGGCCGCCGTCTCGGTGACCTCCAGCGTCAGGCGGCGCGGCGCCAGCCCGACCGCGCGCACGACGGCGGCCACCCGCGTCGCCAGCCGGGTGTCGGCCAGCGACACCAGCGACAGGTTGACTGACACCGAAAGGTCATGCCCGCTGCGGTTCCAGCGATGGCAGGCGTGCGCCGCCTGCTCCAGCATCATGAAGGTCAAGGTGTCGATATGACCGGACTGTTCGAGTGGCTCGATGAAGGCCCGCGGCGAGATCAGTCCGTGTTGCGGATGGTGCCAGCGCGCCAGCGCCTCGGCACCGACGATGCGCCCGCCCGCCAGTTCCACCTTGGGCTGGAAGAACGGTTCGAACTGCTCCTGCCGCAGGCCGCCGAGGATCTCGTCGAGCGAAAACTCCGGCCCGCCTGCCGCATCCACCAAGGCCGACCCGGCCATGGGTTTGCGCGCACGCGCCATCATCGAACGCAGGCATTCGGAGTGGACCGGCTTCTCCAGCACCCCCAACGGCCGGATGCCGTAGGCCCGGCACATCATCTGCACCGAGTTGAGCAGGGCCACGTCGACGGCACCGGTGATCACCAGCGATGCGGCGCTGCGGATAGCGCCCAGGTGGCGCATGAACTCCAGCCCGTCCATGCGCGGCATGTCGAGGTCGCACAGGATCAGCCCCACCGCGTTGTCCGGCCGGCGCAGCAGCTCCAGTGCCTGCTCGCCGTCGCAGGCCTGCAGCACGTTGACGGCACCGAGCGCGCGCAGCTGGCGCACCAGCACCTTGCGCGAGAAATCCTGCTCCTCGACCACCAGCACGGTCAGCGCGGCATTGGCCGGGTCGGCCACCGGCAGTGCAAACGAGTGCGCCGGGGCATCCGTGGCGGCCGGCTCGGGCATCAGCCCGCCGGGGATGGTGTCGTCCGCATGCTCCACCGCCATGTGGCGCACGGCATCGAGGGTCTCGAGCACCTGCGTGCCCTTCTCGAAGAAGCAGCGCGCGCCGGCGTCGATGCAGCGCTCGCGCATGCCCGGTTCGGTCCAGGCGGACATCACGATCACCTTGGGCGCGGGCTCCAACGCGCCGATGCGGTGCAGCAGCTCCAGGCCGCTGCCACCGGGCATGAACAGGTCGAGCAGCACCACGTCCGGCCGCTCCTGCTCGATCACGTTCAGCGTGTTGCGGTAGTCCTCCGACTGCAGGACCTCGCCCACGCCGGGGAGGTTGCCCACCAGCCGTGCCATTCGGCCCCGGACGATGGGTGCGTCGTCGACGATCAATACTCTCATGGTGGCTCCCTGCCTCGAAAATTGACTTGCTTCGAGCTTACGCAGGGGGCGCCGTGCACGCATCACGCGCTTCGTGGCAGGGGTGTCGCTGCTACGCTCGATCGGGTGTCACGGAATCCGTGACACGCCGCGTGCCGGCAGCTCAGCGGGCGATTCCGTGTTCGATCGCGTAGCGAGTGATCTCCACGTCCGAGCGCAACGCGAGCTTGTCGAGGATGCGACGGCGATAGGTCGCGATGGTGTTGACGCTCAGCGAGAGTTCATCGGCGATGGCGCGCGTGCCCTTGCCCGCGGCAATCATGCCCGTGATCTGGAACTCCCGGTCGGACAAGGCGTCGTGGGGTAAGGCGTGTTCCGGCACACCGATGCCAGTGGCCAACTGCTCGGCCACCGCGGGGCTGACGTATTTGCGTCCCGTGGCCACCAGGCGCACCGCAGCCACGATCTCGTCGGCCGCGTCCGCCTTGGACACGAAGCCGGCGGCACCGGCCTTGAACACACGCAGCGCCAGATCGCGCTCGGGCGCCATGCTCAGGATCAGCACCGGCAGGCGGGGTTTGCAGGCATGGATCTGCGGCAAGGCGTCGAGCCCGCTGCGCCCGGGCATGTTGAAGTCGAGCACCACCACGTCGACCGTATGCGCCCGTACCTGGGCCACCGCCTGCGCAGCGTCGGCCGCCTCGGCGATCACCTCGATGTCGTCCTCGCGCCGGAACACCTTGCGCAGGCCCTCGCGGATCAAGGCATGGTCGTCGACGATCAGGATACGGATCATGGGCGCCGTTTCACCCTGTCCGACGTCGGGTGCACCGGTATCCGCACCGTGATGCAGGTGCCCTCGCCGGGCCGGCTGTCGATGCCGAAGCTGGCGCCGCTGGAGATCGCGCGTTCGCGCATGCCCAGGATGCCTAGCGACGTCAGCGACTCATCGTTCGCGGCATCGAAACCCTTGCCGTCGTCGTCCACCGTCATCAGGAGTTCGCTTGGCGTGCGATGGAGACGGATCCGGACCCGGCTGGCGCCGGCATGGCGCACGATGTTGGTCAGGGCCTCCTGCACGATGCGAAACAGCGCCGTGCCCAACCGCGGCTCGATGTCGGACCAGGTCTGCGGCGCCTCGACCGTGCATTGCAGCCCGGTGCGCGCCTGCACGTCCGAGGCCTGCCATTCGATGGCCGGCACCAGCCCCAGCGCATCGAGCACCTCGGGGCGCAACTGGCGCGCGATGCGCCGCACCGACAACAGGGTGGAGTCAACCATCCGGCCCATGGAGCGCATGTCCTCGAGCAGCCGGGGCCTGTCCAGCGTCGGACCGGCGCCGCCGAGGTCGCGCGCCAGCATCGTGATGTCGATCTTCAGCGCCGTCAGCAACTGGCCGAGTTCGTCGTGGATCTCGCGCGAGATGCGGGTGCGCTCCTCTTCGCGGATGCCCTGCAGCCGGTCGGCCAGCGCGCGCAGGCGTTGCTCGGACTGCTGCGCCAGCCGGGTCGCGCGCCGGAACGCGCTCACGTCCAGGCAGGCGACCGCGACGCCGCCGCCGGGTCCCTGTGGCGCGTTGCCCGGCTCGATATAGATCTGCCACTCGCGCGGCGGCGCATTGCCGTGCGCCACGTGCAGCGACAGCTCCTGCTGCGTGCCGTGTGACTCGGCACCAGCGATCGCGGCGCGCAAGGCCGGCTGGTCCTGCGGCTCGAACAGCCGGACCACCGCGTCCAGGTTGTGCGGGGCGGCCTGCGGCGACAACCCGGCCAGCTGCAGGAAACCCGGCGAACACTGCACGGAGCCCTGCCGCGGGTCGACGTGGAAACTGCCCATCAGCGCCATCTGTTCGGCGCGCGCGAGCATGGCCTCGCGGGCACGCAACGCGCGCTCGGCCTCGCGGCGGGTCGTGATGTCGCGCCCGACCGCCAGCACCAGGCCCCGCTCGTTCCAGACCGCCGCGCTCCAGCGCACGTCGTGATACCGACCGGCCTTGTCACGCATGCGCACGTCGACCAGTTCGGCCGTCAGGCCGGCCGACAGACGGGCCAGTTCGAGCCGCATCGGGTCGCGGTCGTCCGCATGGACCAACTCGAGGTAATGCATGCGGTTGAGCTCATCGGCGTTGAAACCCAGGATGCGCTCGAACGACGCATTGGTGCGATGAATCACGCCGCCGAGGTCGACGATGACGAACATGTCGGCCGACAGTTCAAAGAACTGGTCGCGCTCAAAGACCGCCCGCTTGTGTCCGCTGACGTCGTGCACCAGCGCCACGGTCTGCGCGACACGGCCCGCGCTGTTGCGCACCGCGCCGACACTGATGTGGACCCAGGCGATTGCCCCGCCCGGGCGCACGATGCGCGCCTCCTGCACGTAGCCCGGGATCTGCCCGTCCAGCAACTGCTGGCGCAGCGCCAGCAGTTGCGCGAGGTCGTCCGGATGCACGATGTCGCTGTAGCGAGAGTCCATCAGCGTGCCGACCTCGCGGCCGGTGATGGCGGCGAACTCGCGGTTGACCTGCACGATGCGCCCGTCGCGCTCGACCACGATGGCGCCCACCGAGGTGTTCTCGAACACCGAGCGGAAACGCTCCTCGCTCGATCGCAAGGCGGCGTTGGCCACCTCCAGCGCATGGGTGCGCTCGTGCACCCGTGCCTCCAGCGTTGCGTTGAGGCTGGCGACCTTGGCGTCGGCCCGCTTGCGCTCGGTGACATTGCGGTGCGACAACACGGCAAAGGCCTGATCGCCATCGTCGAACCGGGTGACCGACACTTCGAACCAGCGCTGCTCGTCGGGCGCATGGCAGGGGTACTCGAGCGCAAACACGGCCACGGCCTCGCCCGACAAGGCCGCGCGCACCGCCGCGGCGACCTCGCGTGCCTGGGGCGCGCCGCCCTGCGCGGCCCGGTCGCACTCCGTGAGGTAGTTGGCGCCTGCCAGGCACGAGGCCAGCGTCGGCACCGCGGCATGGGCTTGCGCGAAGTCGGTCCAGGCCCGGTTCACGTGGACGATGACGCCATCGCGATCGACGATGGCGATGTGGTCGTGCAGCGCGTCGACGGTGCCGCGCATGAAACGCTGCGCCTGCCGCTGCACCGCCTCGCTGTCGGCCAGCCGGCCGGCCTCGGCCACCAGTTCGGCCCGGGTGCCGGCGAGCTCGTCCAGCGTGCGGCGCATCTCGAACTGCAGCATCACCTGGCGCGCAAGCACACGCAGTGCGGTGCGTTGTTCCTGCGCCAGCACCCGTGGCACCCGGTCAAGCACACACAAGGTGCCCAGTCGGTGCCCGTCCCGCGAGCACAGCGGCGCGCCGGCATAGAAGCGGATGTTGGGGTCGCCGGTGACCAGCGGGTTGTCGCGAAAGCGGGTGTCGTGGGCGGCGTCGGCTACCTCGAACAGGTCGTCGCCCTGGATGGCCCAGCTGCAGAATGCGACGTCGCGCGGCGTCTCGCTGGTGTCGATACCGAGCCTGCTCTTGAACCACTGCCGCGATTCGTCGACCAGCGAGACCAGCGCCATCGGCGTGGCGCACAGTTGCGCGGCCAGATGCGTCACATCATCGTAGGCCGCCTCGGCGGCGGTATCGAGAATGGCATATCGCCGCAGAGCAGCCAGCCGTGCCGGCTCCCCGTCGACCACTGCCTGCGCACTGCTACCGGCCATCGCTTGGTTCCCTGCCATGTTCTCTTGTCTTGTTCGGCGAACATCTGCGCACGGACCGGTTGACTATGCCGTTCTACCCGTTTGCTGCCGCCTTTGACAGATTGTACCATAGCGCGCCCCGGGCGGATACCCGGATTGCCGCGGGTTTCACGCCGGGCGAGGCGCACGCGCACCCGTCGAACACAGGGCGTTGCCAACGCAGTGGCTGTCGTGATGCAGCGCACCCTGGGCCGCAGGCATGGCGAGCTCGCCGATGCGCTGCACCGGATCCGGGTGGGGTTCGGGGCCGGGGCCCGGAACCGGTCGCGCCGGCCGCGGCGGTGCAGGCCGTGGCGCCGATGGCGGCTCCGGCACGGTGGCCGGGCGCGGGCTCGCGGGCCGGGGCGCCTCAGGCCGCGGATGCACGGGCGATGCGGGCTCGGCGGGCCGTACGGTGGCTCCGGTGATTCCCGTACTCATGCCGTCTCTTCATGCGCGTGGCGCAATGCCACACCGTAGTGCTGGTACAGATGCACTTCGTACAACTTGTCGATCGCCTGCGGCCCCTGGTATTCGGGCGCCGTGCGCAGGGTCTCGCGCTCCATGTCGATGGCAATCTCGCGATCGGACCAGCGGATGGCCTGCACCCAGCTAGGCGCCAGCAGCACCGTGCGGCCGGGCAGCCACTTGCGGGTGTCGGCCACCAGGTAACGGATCGTCCAGTCTTCCTCGTGGATGACGAAGTCGACGACTTCGCCGATGTTGCCGTCGCGGGCATGCATGGCATAACCCCGCACCTCGTCGGACGAGCGCAGATGCGGCTCGGGCGGCTCCGTCACGGGTGCCTGCGGCTCGGGCGGCGGAGCGACGTCGGCCCCCATCGTGCCCAGGGCACCGAAATTGCCGCCCACCCAATACGGCGTCCAGCCATAGTGCTGGTGCAGCTGCGATTCATGGTGACGCGAGACCGGCTGCTCGGAGTCCATGGGCGGACTGTTCTCGACCTGCTCGCGCGTGAGCTCGACGGCGATCTGCTCGCGGGTGACGTTGACCCCGCGCACGACCGACGGCGCCAGCAGCACCTTGCGGCCCAGCAACCAGCCGCCGGTACGCACCACCAGGTAACGCACCGTCCAGCGGTCGTCGTCGAACCAGACGTCGGTGATCGTGCCGATCTCGCCGTCGGCGGCCATCAGCGAATAACCCTTGAGGGTTTCGAGTTCATGCCATTGCTGCATGGGGAACCTCCTTGTCCTGTTGCGCCGCCGGAAGTTTGTGGGGAAAGGCCGACGGCATGCCGACCAGTCTGGCAAAAGACGCCGCCACTGGCTGTAGGACAAGGGAGCTTCCAGCCGTCGGCGCGGCTTGGCAATGCGCAGCGGCACCGAACTTCGGGCGGCCCCTGGCGTCGCACCGGGAGCAAGCCCACGAGAAACACACGGCGCCACGCCCGGATGGCGCGGCTGCCCGAGGAAGGATAGGATGACCCATGGCACCGATACCCACACCTGAACCGATACCGCCCGCCCCCGGAGAACGCAAGCCGGAGAAGCCGCCGAAGATCCGCGACCCCCAGCCGCATCCCAACGAGCCCCCGGTGTCGGACCCGCAACCCACGCCCGGCCCGCCGGTGCCGGTGCAGGAGCCGCCACCCCGGCGCTGAGACCGGCCGCGCAGCTGTTTCACCGCATGAAACCGGTGACCGCCACCAGCGGTTTGTCGCTACAGTGATTGCGCCAGACCCGCGCTGGACAGGATGGAATCACCGGCCCGACCGGCGGCCGTGCCAGGCAGGCCCTGCCATCGTCGCAACCACGACACGACGACACGACTGCCGCACACGCAGGTCGGAGAAGACACCCTGGTCCGGGCCACTCGGTGCTGGTCGTCGTCACCACCAACCGGAGCCTGCACCCCATGCACCCCATCGCCTGCGCCAGTTCATCCACACCTACACGCATCCACTCCCGGCACGCCGATGTCGAGGCGCTGCCATCGGGAGGCCGGCCATGATGCCATCCACCGTCTCGTGCAGCATCGACCTGCAAGCCGAAGGCAAACGCATCGGCCACCTGCGCATCAACAAGATCACCAACACCGCGGGCTGGGCCAGCACCTTCATTCACCTGGGCTGCGTCGTCAACGGCAAGGGCCCGACCGTGCTGGTGCTGGCCGGCAACCACGGCGACGAATACGCCGGCCAACTCGCCGCGGTGCGGCTGCTGCAGGAACTGCAGCCCGAGCAGGTGCACGGGCGCGTCATCGTCATTCCGGTGTTGTCGCCGCCGGCCTCGAAGGCCAACACCCGCACCTGGCCCTCGGGCGCGAACTTCAACCGCGCCTTCCCCGGCCGGCCGGACGGCCCGCCGCACGAACAACTGGCCGACTACCTGACCCGCGTGTTGTTTCCGATGGCCGACGTGGTGATCGACATGCACTCGGGCGGGCGCAGCAGCACCTTCCTGCCCTGCTCGCACATGCACGTGGTCGACAACCCGCAGCAACGCAAGGCCATGCTCGAGGCCATGGAGGCCTGGTGCAGCGACTGGCACTATCTGTATATCGACGTCAACGGCAACGGCCTGCTGCCGGTGGAAGCCGAAAACCAGGGCAAGCTGGTCGTGACCACCGAACTCTACGGCGGCGGCCGCGTGCCGGTGGCGGTGCAGGAACTGGCCTGGAACGGCCTGAACAACGTGTTGCGCCATGTCGGCGTGCTCGAGGGCGAAGTGCAGACCCGCGCCTCGCTCGGCTTGCCCCCGGCCGTCATCATCGACGGCCGCGACCCGGGCAACATCGTCGTCTCGCCCGAAGACGGCCTGTTCGAAGTGATGCTCGAGCCCGGCGACCCGGTCAAGGCCGGACAACCGGTGGGGCGGCTGTGGTTCATGGACAAGCCGTCGCGGGCGCCGGAGATGCTGTGTTCGCCGGTGGATGGGGTTGTGGTCGTGACGCGGGCGATCCCGATCACGGAACAAGGGGATTGCGTGTTCGTGGTGGGGACGGTGATCGAGAGGGAGGCGATTTTGTAGCCGGTGGCGTACTTGGGGCGTTTCGCGCCGACACCGCGATGGAATTGTTCCGTGCCCCGTGTGTCCCTGGCACAACCTGAGGTGGCATCATTCCGAACCCAAGACCGAAGCCGCAAGAACGCGCACGCACATCCATGCCCGACGATGACATATTCGACAAGACTGACACCCTCGGCGAGAAGCTCCTTGCGCTGATCGACCTGCCTCTGTTTAACGACTCGCCCCGGATTCAAACCAGCGATATTGCATGCTCGTTGTCCCTGGCGCATTGGCAGGCGGCGCGCGCCTTGTTGCAGGCGGCGTTGCTGCCATCAGCCTTGGTCGTGCACCGCGCACAGTTTGAGGCCCTGACCCGCTCCTGCTGGGTATTGTTCGCCGCATCCGACGCGCATATTGCGAAGCTTGCCGCGACGCTGACGCTGGACACCGAGCGGGCAGCCAAGAACATGCCTCAGATGGCCGACATGCTGGCAGACTTGGCCAAGAAGGCCCATCCGAACGCCTATCAGTCGTTGGCACGCTTCAAGGACAACGCGTGGAACGCGCTGAATTCGTACGTGCACGCCGGTATCCATCCGATTCGCCGGCATGCCGAAGGTTACCCAACGAAGCTGCTGCATGACGTGCTGCGAAACACGAATGGCCTGGCCGTGATCAGTTGCATGCAGGCGGTCGTTCTGTCCGGCCGGCAACCCTTGCAACGGGAATTGCTCCATGTTGCAGCCCAGTATCCCGAGTGCATGCCACCACCACTGTAATCATGAATCCCCGTGCGCCTGTTGGACATTGCAAGCTGATCAAGTCTGAGTCTCGGGCTTGCTGCCAGCCCGTCCGGCGCCCTCCACCCCCTTGCGCCGCAGAAAAGCCGGAATCGCGTCGTCCTGCACCTCCAGATCCGAATACTGGAACTGTGCCGTCGAGGCCAGCCGCGACGACATGCGTTTGGCGGAAAAACGCAACTCCTTGACCGACATCGCGGCATCGCGCTCGGTCAGCTCCCGCAGCCGGGCCAGCTTGTCGCGCAACCAGGGGTGGTCTGCCACGGCGGGCTCCATCAGCTTGAGCTTGCGCCGGGCGGCCAGCGTGTCGCCGGCCAGCAGCAAGGTTCGCACCTCGGCCGCGGCGTCGCCGAACTGAAGCTCCTGCAGGCGCTGCGCCACCACCGGATCCGGCGACAGGTCCTTGCAGGCCGAAGTGTCAAGCACGGGCAGGGACAACACCGGGCTGTGCAGCGTGCGGCTCGCGCCATGCATGTCGTCGGCCTGCAGCGTGACGGACAACAAGGCGCGGTGCTGGTCGATTAACGGGTGGGCCGCCTTGCCGGGGTCGCTCGACGTCAGCGCGCCCACGTGCAGCCGCACCATCAACTACGACTCCGCCGCCCAGGCCAGGTCGCTGAGCACATACCGGCCATCGCCGAGCCGGTGCACCTGGCCCAGCGCCTCGGCCACCACGCCCGGCGCGGGTACCAGGTTCAGGCGCAGGCGGAATTCCCATCGAACCCGATCAAGGTCCGGGAGTGGCCTCGCACTGCTGCGTAACCCAGTGGCGCGCAAGTGAATCAGTTGCGGCGGACAAGCGCTGCCTCGGCATAGTTCAGGTTGCCGCTATGACCGCAGCATCCAAGTCATCCCCGCTGGGGGAACCAAGGATCACCATCTCAATGCCGAGTTGCGAGGCAACCGCTTTGCCATGTTGGATCTCGGCTTCGCTAAACGCGGTGATCTCACCGACAGTCCAGGTTTCATCTCCGCGGCCCTTCAGGCGACTCAAGAGTACATCGACAGGGGCAGTCAGGATGATGATGCGCCGGCATCGAAGGCTGCGAAAGACCGAGTCGCCCAGGCGCTGAAGCTCGTTAGGACGAGTGCGAAGCACCAGGTGTCCATCCAGCAAGAGTTGCTCGCCGCCATCAAGGATGCGAGCGACTGCCCGGGCGAGCGCAATCTGGTTTTCGTCAATCTGAGTGACCTGCCTAGTCTCAGTCCAAGTGGCGTGCCCCCGCTCGTCGCGAATCAGTTGGCTTGCAGTTGCATAGCGAAACCCAAGCCGCTCCGCCGACGGCTTCGCCAGGAAGGTTTTGCCGACACCATGCGCGCCAGCCACCAGCACTGTCACGGTTAAAAGCTCCGAGAAAGACGCGACACTTCACGGTCGGTCAGGTATCGAAATGACTGAGGCGCGCGAAACCCCTGCACGATCTCAGCTGGCTCTACTGGGGCCTGCGGCCTCAAAACGCGCCCCAGCATCACTGCGAAGCCCTTCGACTTGCCTGAAAAGTAGCCGCGCAGCTCGGTCCTCGTCAAGCCTCCGCCCCGGCTGCCGTTCAATGCCCAAAGTGTCGACGCCGAAGCCAAGACGACGGACTCGACCTCGACGATTCCCACGATCTGCTGCGAAGGGGTGCTGCTGTAGATCGCGATCCAGGGCACGGGCTCTTGGGCCCAAACGCGCCTGAACTCGACCTGCTTGGTACCGGCGACGATCAGATCGGCGAACCGTGGCTTGACCGAAAGGAGGACTGCTCTACCGCCCGGCGGCGGCAAGGATTCTGGAGAATGACTCATCGGAAACTTGACGAATGGATTGAATTGGGCCGCTCACGACGCGCTGGCTCAGCAGATGGTCATACGAAACGGGTTTGGGCAGGTGCTCCACCAGACGGAAGAGAATCACCTTCGTCAGACTCGCGGCCATGCGGTGGATCTCATCGATGCCATACACCGTGCGGCGGCTGACCAAACTGGCGATGCGGGCTGCGTCGGTGAGCATCTCGAAGCGATCGACGACGCCCACCGACGTGATCGCCTTCTCGTCGCCCGTGCGGTAGAACAAGACCACATCACCGGCAGAGATGGCTTTTGTCTGCGCATGGCACAGGTAGGCCAGCTTGATGGCGTTGCCAACGCTCCCGCTGGTGCCGAAGAGGTGCCGCTGCACCGCCCTGTAGTCAGGAAACAACTCGGC
The DNA here is from genome assembly GCA_027214345.1 of Comamonadaceae bacterium G21597-S1. Lineage (GTDB taxonomy): Bacteria > Pseudomonadota > Gammaproteobacteria > Burkholderiales > Burkholderiaceae_C > CAISIP01. Next base: position 215,980 of record JAPWHR010000010.1, on the reverse strand, counting down.
GTGGAACTGCGGCTGAATGGGGATCAGAAACTTCCGAACCGCAGGATCGCGCCGATAGTGCGGGAAGAACTGTCGGGCGTACTCAAGCGGCTGCGCAGCCGAAGCGTCGGGCGGTTGCTGTGGATGTCTCTTGACGAGGACCAAATCCCCTCGGTACGTACCATGCTCCTTGAAGCCGAAATCCGCCAACATGCGAATCAAGTAGTCGTGGCGCTCAGCATTTGCATGGATGAAGACATGCTCGCACGTGTTCTCCGTGGCGTACCGGAATGCCGCCTTGAGGAACAGCTCGCCGATCTTCCTGCCACGCACGGTCTCCCCGACCTTGAAAGTGCAGAGCTTCAGCGAAGCGCCAGCCAAATAGACGCCTTCGTCGTTGATGACCTCGTCGGACTGGACAGCGTAGACGCAGATCGCTGCCAAATCGGTGCCACCATCCCGGTACACCCACGCCATGCGGTTCTCTCGGGCTTTGCGCCGAAACCAGTCGTCGAACCCGTCGTAGCCGTCGCGCAGGCTGTCGAAGAAGCCGGAGCCCAGCAGTGGCGTCAGACTGTGCAGCGGCACGTCCTGAATGTTCGGCAGTACAACGTGCCGCGGCTCGTGCAGGCGCCGAAGCCAGTCCTCCGCCGTCTGGATCGTGTAGACACGATCGCCTAGGTTGCGCGCGCCCGCCTTGGCATGTATGCCTCGATCTTCGGTGACCAGTGCATGGACCGCATCGCATTCCAGCGCGAACAGGATCTCATTGTCGCAGGCGTCGTTGGGGCTGGTCGCGTCCGTATTCCAGGGGCACGGGGCAGGCTGCTGCAGCACGTCGTACTGGCGGACGCGCTGAAGGCTCCTTGCCCGCCTGTCCGCGTTCGGATCCCGCTCGAAGTCTGCGATCGTGGCGGGGTGATAGAGAAGCTGATGGCCACCGACGCCTGCCAGGCGGACGAAGTTCGCCAGATTCGCTTCCAGAACCTGATACGAGTCCTGAAGCGGGATCAGGATGTTGGTGTCCAGCAGGAACCGCAGCCTTTGTGTCATCGCATGAAGCGGCAGCGGCTCTGCCTGCGTAGCCGAAGCCTCGAACCCTGACGGCGACTCATGCCGACCATTGAGGGAACGCGACCTTCAGTCGCTCCACGGTATGCCGCCACTTGGGCGTTGTCGGCTGACACACGGTGTTCTGGTTTCCGAACAACCCCACCTCGTTGACCGCCATGTTCTCGGGCACGGTGTCCAGCCATCGCACCCGAACGAAATACTCGGCCCGTTCCGGATCGTCGGCAGTCAGTTGGTACTTGTCGGCATGCTTCAACGCCATCAGCGCGGGCTGCTCACCGCTGTCCGTCTGGACCTTGAAGTCCTTCACAGGTTGGACGGACTCCAGGACCGTGCCGACGCCGACATAGCCCTTCTTCGGGATCTTGACCCAGACCCGATCTCCGGGCGACAGCAGCTTCAAGGTCTGGTTGTACCAGCTGCCACCGCCGCCGCTGATGAAGCCGAAGCGCCGGGCATCCTCCCAGCTGCGAGACGCCGCGTCACCGAACGAGACATAGAACTCACCGTTCCAGGGTTCCTTGTCGCCCTTGACCGTGGTGGTGGACGCGACATTTGCCTGCGTCTCGCCCGGGTCGATGAGCCAGGCCCGACTCAACAGCTTGTCAGCGCCATGCTCGAAGACCTGGAAGAACACGACGTTGATCGCGATGTCCCGGGCGTTGAGGTAGCCGATGATGCGCTCGGTGGAAGGATCCAGCTCCGCTGCCACGATGATGATCTGGTGCGACTGGTTTAGCGTCTCCTCGTCCAGTTCCACGCCGAACCGCTCCTGAAAGGCAACGTCAAGGCTCTTGCCAACGGAGAACCGCTGAAAGATTTGCGCCACGCGGTCTGGCGTCAGTTGCTCGACCCACGAGGCGTAGTCCAGGGCCTGGGCGATGATCTCGCGCGGCGTGCGGTCGCGCTTCAGTTCGATGAGCACCAGCGAGGCGTCCGGTGCGATCGCCAACAGGTCGACGCGTCCACCGTGCGTCGTGACCTCCTGGCGACCGATGAGCATCCACTCGCTGGACAGGATGCAGGGATCCCGCACGATCATGTCTTCGAGCTGCTGCTCGCTGGCCAGTCGTGTGGCGACGAGCGGCGCCGGCTGTTCGCCGACGCGCCAAATGGCGTGGTGAATGGGCATGGCTGAGGAACCTTGACGTCGGAATGGCTCGGTAAGTCGACGGAATCTAGCCAAACACCTGTGCGCACACCAGTTCCGAGCCGACCTTTCGGATGCAGGCCTCGGCGACTGAAGAAAGCTCACTCTCGTAGGCCACGCGCTTTTTCAGATCGACGACGATGGACGCGCGTTGCAGCAGCTTCATTGCCGGTGGTTCTCCAGAGGCTGCCTCGTAGCTTGCCAGCTTTTCGCGGCAGTCCTCCCAAACATCGGCGCGCTTGCTGTTGAGTCTGTCGAGGCGATTGAGGCCGATAACCTCGATCGTCGTAACGACTCGGCCCCTGTCCTCCTCGTCGGCCCCGCCACTCGGCACAGCTCGGCATCCGTCCTCATCCATCTCGAAGCTGATGAGCCGAGCGTCGTCAGTGGTCGGATCCAGTAGGGCAGGCGCCTCCAGGCGCAAGCTGACTGCAACATCAGGTGTGGCTCGGTGACCATTCACCAACGGGAACACGTCGTTCTTCTTGACGTTGATGAGTTGCCCGCAGATTCGGTAGTTCTGCCATCGAAAGGCAAGCCACCAATAGCCGGGTTCGGGATGAACGCGCCCGACGTCAGTTACCCGGCCTTTGGGACGGTAGTGGTCGACGTGGTACGCAGACACGGCCTCTTGTGCCTCGCTGTACCAACACTTGTTGTGAAACAGGCTGAGCAGCCAATTACGGATACGATCGTCGCGCCAAAGCTTCTGCTTGGCCTCGATGATGGCATCGCGCTCAGCCTCGGTCTTCGCACCGGCAAGTTCAGCGCATGCTGCCTCCGCTTCAGCGAGCCAATCGTCTGGCGGCATCTGATCGTTGGGAACGCGAACTTTTCGCATCGACTACGCGCCCCCTTGCTTCAACTGGCGAGCCAGCTCGGCCAACTCGTCTTTGCGGTCGGACGTGACCAGCTCCTTGATGATCGATTCGGCCAAAGCCTCTTGCTCCGCGAGCTCTTCTGGCGTCAGCAGTTTGTTGATAGGTTGCGACTTTGCCTGGTACATCTTCTCGACGAAAAGCTGATACATCGGGTCACGGTACTCACGAGAGAAGCCCAGCTCGTCAAGGTAGCGCCGCAGTCGCTGCAATTCACCGTCTTCTTCCGCAGTCAACCCTTCACTCGCCTTCCTGGCGATCAGTTCGTTGCGCCGTTGCAGATCATCCAGAGTCTGGGGGTCCAACGTCGACGGCAGGCCAAACAGCTCACTCTTCAGCAGGCCCGCTACGCCCATACCTTGGGGGTGCTCGTGTGGCGACTGGACCACAGTGCCGTCGCCCTCGCGGCGCAGGATATGAACTTGCTCACGCCTGAGGCTTCCCACCATCATCGGATCGTGGGTGGTGATGAGGATCTGCGATTGGCCCTGGGCCATGTGACCGGGCTCGGCACCCAGTATTCCTTCGATGTCGTCGAAGTAGCGCAACTTCCAAATCGGATTCAGGTGCGTGTCCGGCTCGTCAAGCAGGAACAGGCAATGGTCTTCGCGAGTGATGCGCATCAATCCCAGCACGGTCAGCATTTGCAGCTCACCCTCGGACAGCTGCGTGAAGCTGACAGCGCCGCCGTGCTCGTCGCGCTTCTTGACCGTGATGCGCACTTCTTCGATCAGGTCGCCGATGTAGGCGCCCTCGGCGTAGCGGAAGAAGCTTTGATTGCCGCCAACCAGGCGACCCAAATCCTGCAGCTTGGCTTGGTTGGGCACATACAGGTAGAGCTGGCGCTGTTTCTCGGTGCGACCGCGGAAGTCGATTTGCTGGGTCACTTCCTGTTCGATGGGCGCCCAGGCCACTTGCCACAAGCTGTCCAGGAACTCGCTCACCACACTGCCGCGTGCGAACCAAAAGCGCGGGTCGCCCTCGTTCAACTCAACCTCGTCGAACTTGCTATTCCGGCGTTTCTCGCGCAGCCGGTACGGCTCTTTCAATACGAATAGGGCCGACTCAAGCGACTCAATGTGCAGGTTCTTCAGCACCTTCTGGAACACGGCGTCGTCCGACAGCAGGCAGGCCAGCAGCACCAACTGGCTGTGCCCGCCACGGCAATAGAACAGTCGGCGCAGGCGGTCGTCGCCGGCCTGTTTCATCCGCGTCTCGCGGCGCCGCTTGGCTTCCTCAATGGCGCGGATGTCGGCTTCGGTGCCCTTGAAGTTGGTCAGCACCTGATCAGGCAAGACCTCGTCGGTGGTGATGTCCTGCAGCCGGTTGAAGCGCTTCTGGTGGTCCTGGAACAGCGTCTCGATGCGCTCGTTGCGCCCCGAGTAGTAGGCGAACACGTGCGAGGGCAGCAGGCGCGGGCCGCGACGCTCGTCGCGCGGCATCTTGTCGGGCGGGTCGTTTTTGTTCAAGTACTCCTGCGTAACACGATCGCCATCGACCCACACAAGAGGCGGACTCTGCTTGACAAGGTCGGCGCGAATGCGCACCACATGCCCGCGGATCTCGTATTCCAGCGTGTAGTCGAACGCGGCTCCGCGGTTCAGGTCAACGTCGCGGAAGATTGTGATCAGCGCCTCAATCAGGTTGGACTTGCCCGTCCCGTTCTGGCCGATCAGCGCGTGGCTGCGGATGGCATTGGGCGCTGCCGTGCTCTCAGCGCCCGGCCTGGGGTCGAGGTGGGTGGCAAAGTCAATGATCAGGTTGCGCAGGTTACGGAAGTTGGGAATCGCCAGGTGCCGCAACTGCATGCTCAGGCCCTCGCCGTTTCAGCCGGCTTCGCGCGCACCGTGGCCACCGTAGGTTCGATGATCCAGCCGTGCGCCACCTCGATCTTGAGCTGCGCATAGAAGGTCTCGATCTCCCTGCCGAAGCGTTGATACAGGTCGCGAGCCGACATCTCGCCCTGGTGGCGGGTTAGAAGGGTGGCCAGGGGTGCCTGGTCTTTGACGTCTGGCAATGTGCCCAGGCGCAAGGGGGCGATGAGTTCGATTTGCGGTGCCTTCACAGCGGTGTCCTCGTCTCGTTCGATGTTGATCCCGGTCAGTGCAGAAACGGAGGCCGCTGCAAACAGCGAAGCCAGATCGCGCCGGTGCTTCAGCTGGCGCCGCCATTCCTCGCACAGATCGATTAGCGCCGCCAAGGAGTCCAAGATGCGACGCTGCTCCTCCAGGGGCGGTATTGGTAGAGGAAAGCTGCGAAGCTGTGTCATGTTGATTGATGCAAGGTTGGTCGTCTGCTTCGACGCGCCAGCAAAGTAATCCCTGCCGACATCAGAATTGAAGACCAACTGCACCCACTCCGCGAGTAGCTGCGCGCTGGGGACGCGCGCCTTAAAGACATGGTTCTGATGGAGACAACGCTCGAGGCCGCCCGGCCAGATTGCCGTTCGGCCAACCTTGTCCCAGTCCCCGCCCTCGGTAATCAAGAGATCGCCCTCGAGGACCTGGTACTTCGGCAGCTCGTCCTCTGCAATTTCGATCGACTTGAGACTCTCCAACTTAAAGTACCCGCGCTGAACGTTCGCAACTGCCAGGTAGGGGCACACCACCACTGGCTTGCCACGAAGGTCTCGCCCTTTTGTGACGCCGCCAATGACCACGGCGACCTCATCGAACGCCGCAACCGCCCAGCGCGATGGGTAGGCGATGTCGCTTTCCGCCATGCCCACGATCTTCTGGCGTCGCATCAAGCCCTTGGCGATGTACTCCGAACGAAGAGCCGAACAATCCGCGGTGATGCGCGCAAGATCGGGGGCCGTTCGCTCGGCATCAACCAGCACACCCCGTACCGCCAAGTTCTTCAGCTCGGCAATGAAGTCGTCTACGTCGGCCGGCTCGCGGAACAGACGACCAAAGTTGGCTTGCATACGTTGCCAACTCAACCGCAGCTCATGCGGACTCTGAGCACTCGCGAGGGCTTGCAGAGTCGACTGCCGCAGAGCGTTCTGCAGTTTGCGACGATCTTGCTGCTGTTGCTCTAGCCTATTACACAAGGCTATTAGCTCATCTACTTTGGAGATGATGCGAGCCTGTTCGTCTTGGCCAGGCAATCTAAGCCGAACAGATGAGAGCTCCGCTTTGCCTATCACACCCTGCGCAGACCCTCGCGAACCGCGACGCAGTCGAAGGGTGAATGGCATCAGCATGAAGTAGAGATACTTCGTGAGTAGTCCTTCGCGCGGCCGAATCGCAGCAACGCTCCTGCCAATTGCGCAGTCGATCGCGAGGTTGAGTTTCCCGACGGTGGCGCCGACAACGCAAATGAGTACGTCACCTTTGCGGGCCATCTTAAGAGGCGTAGTAGTCCACTCGCGAGCTACTGGATATTGCTCGCCAAACTCACCAGTCTTGACGAAGACGACCCCCTCCCCGCTCGTGTTGCACGCATCACCCGGTGGCGCCTGCCCCATCACAAAAGTCGCCACTCTATCGAGGTGAACTGGCTCGATCTTCGCCTCGTCGCCCAGCAAGGTGCCTTCCGACGCAAGGGAGTAGACCAAATCACGAAGTCGAGCCACGCCGCCTGGCGCATTGGCTATGTGCCCAAACTCAGCGAGGAACTGTTGCGCTTCCATCAGGCTTCCTCGCCCACAAAGTGGTGCGCCAGCGCAGCCGCCAGTTCGGTCTTGAGTAGGTTTTCTGTCTCTTCGATCTGACCTAGCAGTGCCTCGTACTTCTCCAGAATCACATCGGGGTCGTGGCTCTCTTCCTCGGGCGCATTGGGATTCTTCAGATCCAGGTTGAAGATCGGCCAGTACAGCCGATCTCCGGCGGCTTGAGCATCTCGGGACTGCAGGCGAAGTGTTTCTGCCTGCGTACGCAGCGACTCGATGTCGATCTCCACCTGCTGGCGTAGCTGCGTATCGCTCACGCCCTTGATCGATTCGCGCAGATCGCGGATACGATTGTCCCGTGCACTCGCTTCGCTACCCAACTGTTCGGCACGCGCCCAATGAGGCTTTGCGGCAGCCTCTGCTTTTTCGCGCTTAGTCGTGAAGTCCACCTTCCAGGCGAACTCGTTCTCCATTCGATCGGCGAAGTCGTTGGCTTCGCTGCCCCACCAGTCCTGCTCGGGCTTGAACTCCTCAAAGCGAATCGGTTTGGTTTTGCTGTAGCTCTTGTAGCCCGGCGGGTACGGATGCTCGTAGTACCAGATGGTATTGGTATGAAAGTGTTCGGTGCCAGCGTCCACCGTGGTGCCCTTTGTGAAGAACAGCAGGTTGGTCTTGATGGTGGTGTACGGGGAGAACACGCCCTTGGGCAGGCGCACGATGGTGTGCAGCTTGCACTGCTGCATTAGCCGCCGCTTGATCTCGTTCTTGATGCCGTCCCCAAACAAGAAGCCATCCGGCAGTACGACGCCAGCACGCCCCTCTTCTTCAAGCAGCTTGACGATCAGCTGCATGAACAAGTCGGCTGTCTCCTTCGTTGGATGGTGGTATCCCGCGGCGATGCTGTCGTCCTCGTAGCCGCCGAATGGCGGATTGGTCACGATGCACTCAACTCGATCTTGCGCCTTCCAATCGTTCCAACCCGTAGCTAGGGTGTTCTTTCGCTCAACCTGTCCATCCACGTCCACATCGTGAAGGACCAGATTGGTTGTGCACAGCAGGTGCGGAAGTTGCTTCTTCTCGATGCCTCGAATTAGTCGATCTACGGCCCGTCGATCTCCGACCTTCGACTTGGTCGTGACCTGATGTCGAAAGTGATCGATTGCAGCGGTCAGGAAACCGCCCGTTCCACATGCTGGATCAAGCACCCGTTCACGCTTGTCGAGCCTCGGGTTGACGCGATCGACCATGAACTGCGTGATGGCACGCGGGGTATAGAACTCGCCCGCATTGCCAGCGCCTCGCAGGTCGTTGAGCATCTGCTCGTAGACGTCACCCAGGTTGGCGCGCGTCTTGAAGTCGTGAAAGTTGATGGCCTCTTCCAGCTTCTCGATCACCGCCAGCAACTGGGTGCCAGTCTTCATGTAGTTGTTGGCGTCTTCAAAGACGCTGCGAATCACCTTATGCTGCGGGCTGATGCTGGCGTCCAGCTCCTTGAGCGTGGGGAACAGTTCGTTGTTGACGAAACTGATGATGGCGCTGCCGGCGATCTGCGGCTTCTTCTTGCCATCGTGGCCTGCCACGTAAGCCGCCCAATTGCGCCAGCGCATGGCATCCGGCAACGGTGACTTGTACTTCGGGTTGTCGTCTTCCCACTCTTCCTCACGCTGGTCGAATACCTTGAGGAAGAGCATCCAGGTGAGCTGGCCAAGGCGCTGGGCGTCGCCGTCGACGCCGTCGTCCTTGCGCATGATGTCCTGGATGGACTTGATGGTGCTGCTGAGGTTCATCTCGTTGTTCTCGTATCAAGCTGCCCGCCAGCGGGTCAAGCTTGCTTCTTCTCGTTCTCTTCGTAGAGGGCTTGTTCCAGGGCCTGCAGAGCCTGGGCGAATTGTTCGACGCCTCCAAAGATACCGCGTCGGATCTGCGTCTTGCTGCCAAACTGGTCGAACGGCGGCAGCTCCAGCACCTTGGCGTCTTCGATATTCTGAACGCCATGGTCCGCGAACTTGTCGAGCAAAGCTTCCAGCACCGCACGGGCCTGATCGCCGTATTTCCCGAACACGTCCCGCTTCTTGACATTGTTGGCACGCTCTTGCCGAGTCAGCGGCTTCTGATCGAAAGCGACATGGGCCACGAGGTCGAAAACGTCCAGCTCGACACCGTTCGGCACGGCCTGCTGCAACACCTCCAGCGGGACGCCGTGGTCAGCTAGCTCCTCCAGCACGGCCAGCTTGCGCTCGGCACTGTTCCACCGCCGGAGAAAGTCGGTCAAGCTACCGAATTCTGCCTGCAGCGCCTTCTTGATATCGTCCTTGAGCAGGACGCGATAGTCCTCGGTGACCAGCTTACCGTGGACATCGAGGTACTGTGCGCGTTCGACCGCGACGCGCACGTTTACATCGTCGATGACGTACTTGGTGCGGCCTTCGCCCCCGCGGCCAGTGGTCATGCCGGGCGGCATGATCTCCCCACCGGGCGTATCTGGTCCATAGGGCGGAGGATCGGGCTCACCTGTTCTTGGCGGAACATCAGGCGGCACCACAGGATCGTCGTCCTTAGGCTCGTAGATCACCACGGGTTCGCCATCGAAATCCGGATCGGCGAACAGGCGCGTGGCACCCTTGAAGTCCATGATGGTGAAGTACAGCTTCTGATAGTCCTCGCGCAGGCGAGTTCCACGACCGATGATCTGCTTGAACTCGGTCATCGAGTTGATGTTCTGGTCCAGCACGATCAGCTTGCAGGTCTTGGCGTCCACGCCGGTGGTGAGCAGCTTCGACGTGGTGGCGATGACGGGATACGGCTCGTCGTTGTCGATGAAGTACGACAGCTGAGCCTTGCCCTCGTTGTCATCGCCGGTGATGCGCATCACGTAACGGCGGTTGCTGGCGGCGGCAGGGATAATCTTGACCAGCTCCTGGCGCATGCGCTCGGCATGGTCCTGGTCATCGCAGAACACGATGGTCTTGGCCATGGGGTCTGTGGCCTTGAGGTACTCCCACACCTTGCCCGCCACCAGGCGGGTGCGTTTCTCTAGCACCAGATTACGGTCGAAGTCCTTGGTGGTGTACTGCCGTTGCTCCACCTCTTGGCCGAGCTTGTCGACCTTGCCCTTCTCTGGCGTGTAGCCGACCGCGTCTACGTCGGTCGCGATGCGGATCACCTTGTAGGGCGCGAGAAAGCCATCCTCGATGCCCTGCTTGAGCGAATACGTGTAGACCGGGTCGCCAAAGTAGGTGAGGTTGCTGACCCCCTTGGTCTCTTTCGGGGTCGCGGTCAAGCCAAGATGGGTGGCGGCGCTGAAGTAGTCCAGCACGTCCCGCCAGGCCGAATCGTCGGCAGCGCTGCCTCGATGGCATTCGTCGACGACCACCAAGTCGAAAAAGTCAGCAGAGAACTGCCGGTAGATCTGCTTCCATTCTTCGCGCCCGGTCACAGCCTGGTACAGCGCCAGGTAGACCTCGTAGTTCTTCTTGACCTCGCGGTTGACGATCTTGTGCATCACCTCGCCGAACGGAACGAAATCCTGCTGCATCGTTTGGTCAACCAGGATGTTCCGGTCCGCGAGGAAGAGGATCCGCTTTTTGGCTTTGGCCTTCCAAAGGCGCCAGATGATCTGGAAAGCGGTGTAGGTCTTGCCGGTGCCCGTGGCCATGACCAGTAGGACGCGCTGCTGGCCCTTGGCAATGGCTTCGATGGCGCGGTTGATAGCGACGCGCTGGTAGTACCGCGGCTCCCTACCGCTGCCGTCCGCGTAGTAGGGTTGCTCCACCAGCCTGACGGCCTGAGGTTCGGTCAGCCCCTTCCACTGTTGGTACAGCAACCACAGGTCAGTCAACGCAGGGAACTCGTGTAGCTGAAGCTCTCGCTCTACAGGTTGCGTCAGTCCTGTCCGGTCATGGAGCAAAAAACCATCGCCATTGCTGCTGATCGCGAACGGGGCATCCAGCATTTCGGCGTACGCAAGCGCCTGCTGCATTCCGTGCCCCACCTTGAACCGCGCCTGTTTAGCCTCGACGATTGCAATCGGCACGCCAGGGCGTGCGTAAAGAACGTAGTCAGCGCGCTTCGGGCCACCCTTTACATTGGGATTGCGGATCCGGGCGGCGAGCTTGCCTCGCACCATCACCCGACCGTCGGTGAGATTGACTTCCTCGCGAAATTGATGCTGCAGCCAACCCGCCTGCTGAATCGCAGGCGTTATGAACTTGGTACAGATGTCGCGCTCGCTCAAGTCGTGCTTGTCCACCCGAGACTCCCTTTTCCCGCCGGGTCGCTTTTCAGCTCCTTGATCCAATTTCGAATGTTCACTTCAACGCAACCGTCGGCTCATCGTCGACGATGTACTCAAGCCGCTCGCCGACACTGCAGCCGTAATGCGTGCAGATGGCATTCAAGGTGTCGTGGTCGATGCGCGTTGAGGTTTTTTGATAGAGGCTCGTGACCATGTTTCGCGACAGGCCGGTGGCCCGCAGCATATCCCATGATGTTCCGCGAGAACTCCCGTTCATCCGAGTAAGGCACCGACAACACATAACTCCCGTCCGCCTCGGTCCGCGACTCCTGCTGCGCATGCCAGGTCTCGCGCTCCACCCAGCGCGCCCGTTCCCTGGTGAACTTCAGCACCGCCCAGGCCGTGGGTGTGCCGCCAAAAATGCCGTAACCCGCGCCCAGTGCTTCGTCGATGCCGTGCGATGACACGTCCTTGGCGGCGGTGTCGAGCACTTCCAGCCTGGCGATGGCGTCGATGCTGAAGTTGCGCAGGTCGTCGCGCAGGTGGCACCAGGCGTCCAGGTACCAGTTGTCGCGGTAATGCACCAGGCGCTGGGGCAAGACTTCGCGTTCCACGGTCTGGCCGCTCTGGCGGTTGTAGTGGTTGATCTTAAGGCGCTTGCGCGCCACCGTGGCGGCGGCCACGGCTTCGAACTCTCTGGCTTTCACGCGGCGCTTGCCGGCGTGCACGATGCGGATGCGCTTGGCGATGTCGCGGCTGGAGAGGCCGTGTTTTTCCATCAGTTCGCCCAGGCGGTCCTGCAAGGGCCGCAGCTTGTCGCCGAGCAGGCCGGGTTCGAGCTGCGTCAGCAGCTGCTGGATCGTCACCAGCGCCAGGATCTCGTCCTGGTTGAACCACAGGCCCGGCAGTTCGGCGTTGCCCGATGCCTTGTCCAGCAGGTAGCCGCCCTGGTCGCGCAGCTTGGCGAGGTCACGCTTGAGCGTGGCGGACGAGATCTCCAGGCGCTGGGCCAGCTGGGTTGCGGATACGGCGACGCGGTCGTTCAACAGACTCCTGTATTGATACAGACGCACCGCTTCGCTCATCCGACAGCCTCCCTATTTGTGCTGATATTTTTTATTGATTGTTACAAATATTATGCCTAGGAATTCTGATTCCTGGCGGGCTCCTGGGCTGATGCTGCCAATCTGCAACAAGCGGCGCGTTGCACTGGATACACGCACACGGAACCAGGCTCATCGGGTGAGCCTGGCGCGGCGCACGCCGCGGGGCCACGACATTACCGTGCTGACCTGCTGTGACGCCGACCGACTGGACCTGGACCGCGTCGGCATCCGCCCCCTGCCCGAGCGGCTGTGCACCGCGGTCGCGCGGCAGCCGGTGGTGCTGGAGTGGGCGTATCGGCGCAGCCTGGGCTGGCCAGCGGCCATCAATTGCGCCTCGATCTTGGTGCGTGCCTTGCGAACTGCCGAACGCGCTCAACAGGCCGACACGGTGGGCCCGAAGCCTTAGTTCATGAGCCCGCTACAAAGGTCTGCGGCGAAATGACACGCCCCTGCATGCCTGCATCCCGCAATAACAGCTTGTCGCCTGTGACAAGCATCAGGTCTGCTCTCGCGGCAAGAAGCCCCCACAGCAACTGGTCACCCGGATCTGGAGCCGGCGGAGCAACGACGGGCGCGAGCACGATCGCGTGCTGAGCGATGTCGGTCAAAACCGCCTCCACCTCCGCCACTGCGAGCCCATGGAGTTTGCGCAAACGCGGCCGCACGAGCACCGAGAGATACTCGGCCAGCAGAGCCTCCGACACGACATACGGAAACGCGGCGGACAGCATGCCATCCAGGATGCGAGCCACAGGCGACTCGTCGTGCGCGGTCAGCAGCCCCGCCACGACCACGTTGGTATCGACGATGACAACCGGCCGAGTCACGGCTTGGTGCTGCCGCGCAACGCCCGAACCTCCTTCTGCGCGACATTCAACGCTTGGTCATCGGGCAATTTGCTGTGCGCCCGCGCGCGACGCACAAGGTCTCGAGCGTCCTCGCGCGACTTGATGCCGTAGAAGTCCAGGCTTTCGTCGATCAATTGCCCGATCGTCTTGTCACGACGCGCGGACGCCTCCTTGAGCGCCCGGTAGCGCGCTTCGGACAGGCTGATGGTCAGACGGCTCATGATAACCTCACCTTGGTGCGTTGGCACCAATATGTTAAAGCCTCAGTCTGACTACGGCAACATCCAGAAGTTCACTCCGCGGCCCACCCGCTGCGATAGTCCGCAAACCGCGGCGCCCACCCCAGCACCTCCCGCGCCCGGCCGTTGTCGACCCGGAAACCCGGCAAACCCGGCGCCCCACCCGGTTGCGGCGCGGGCGCGCCATGCCATGCGGCGACATGCCCAGCAGTTCCCGCCAGCGGACCGGATGGTCGTCGACGATGTTCAGCGCCATCTGCGACGCGTCGGACTCGGCCGCCAGCACGATGGCCTCGGCCATGTCGTCGACGTGGACCAGGCTGACGTAGTGTTGCCCCTGGCCCGGCAGTTGCAGCAGCCCCTCGCGCGCCCGGCGGTTGGTCTCGGCGCTGAAGTCCGTGCCCTGGCCGTAGAACAGGCCGCCGCGCATCGCCGAGCCCGAAGGACTGCCAATCGCCCGCGCCTGAGAACAAGGACGCCCCCGTCTGATCGGCTTCACCTGCCCGGCATCGGCGAGTGCCGAACAAGCAGGTAAGTCAGCCGAGCCCCCGCTAGACCCCCTAAGGCCTGCGGAGCCCGTCCCGTGGAGCCCCGCGTAGCTGCTTCGCGGCCGGTCGACCTTGCATGCATCGTGGTTCAGGCGATGCACAGTCGAAAACTGAAGGTCTGACAGAGGGTCCTTACCTGATACTTGCAGCCAGTCGGGCCGGCTCCGGGCATGCCGCGGGCTGCTTCGGGTTTGCCGCGATGACCGCTCACGCCTGCCCTGAAGCAGCCGAAAACGCCAACGCCGCCCGCAGCAGTTGCAGCGCCTGCGGGCTGGACAACATCGAATCGGGTCGATACAGCAGGCACACCAGCCGCTGGCCGGCATGCGCCAACGCTACCGGCTGCCCGTGCTGGTCCAGAGCCCAGATCTCCCAGCCCGACGGCTGCGCACTGGCCTGCAGCGCGGCGCTGGCATAACGCGCCGCGGCAAAGGGGTTGTCACTGCGCCAGGGCGCGGCAGCCGTAGTGATACACATCAGCCTGCGACCGTGTTCCGGGCGGCACGGAACCACGGGCCAGCCGCAGGCGCCGAGCAGTTGCATGGCGGCATCACCGACGGCGACCACATGCTGGTCCGCAGCCGTCACCGTGTCGCCCGATCCGACGAGCACGCTGCACGATGCATGTTCATCGATCTGCAGACCCAGGCCGCGCAGGCAGTCGCGCATGGCATTGCCGAATGGATCACCGGTGTCGACCAGGGCAACGGCATCGGGCATGGCGGCGGTGTCCGCCAGCGCCGCAGGGGCCGGGGCGGCCGCTTCCAGCCCGAACGCGCGCCACAACGAGAGTGTCTTGAGCCGGGACTCCTGCTCCTCGCGCTCCGGCGACGAGTCGGCCATCAGGTCGCCGCCGGTGCGCACCTCGGCCACGCCGTCGCGCACCGCGGCGGCGCGCAGGATGGTGCCGGCAAGCGCATCGCCGTTGGCGGCGACCTGCACCACCAGGCCACCGTACCAGCCGCGCGGGCTGGCCTCCAGCTTGGCGATAGCGCGCAGCGCCTCGGCGCGCGGCGTGCCGGTGACCATGACCGGCGCTGCCGTGGCCAGCACGGCGTCCCAGGCGTCGGCGCCATCGCGCAACCGGCCGGCGAGCCGGTCCACCGCATGCACCACAGTCGCCAGCGACATCGGCCGGCGCCGGTCCAGCAGGCGCAACGAACCCGGCTCGCACAGCGGCGCGAGGTCGTTGCGCAGCGCGTCGGTGCAGACCGCGAGCGACGCGGCGTCCACCTCCTCGTTGAGCAATTCGCGCAGCGCCTCGGCCTCGCCGATGGCGCCGGGACGGCGCGCGACCGTGCCGCACACCGGCATGGTCTGTATCTCGCGGCCGTGGACGGACAGCTGCAGGTCGGGCGAGGCGCCGAACAGGCGCAGCCCCGCGCCGTCGTTGACGAAAAAGCTGGCCGGTGCGGGATTGGCCGCGCGCAGGCGCGCGAATGCCGTCACCGCGGGCAGTTGCACACGGCGACGGTAACTCTGGCTCAGAGTCAGCGAGACCAGCGGCCGCTCGCGCAGGTAGTGCAGCGCCTGGCGCACCATATCGGCGTAGCCGCCCGCGGCGAAATCATCGCGCGGCTCGTTGCGTGCCACCGGGTCTGGCGTGACCGGGGTCGCGATGGGCGTGGCAGCCGGGAGCTCTGGCGACTCGGGCCCGGACAGGCTCAATACCACCTTGTGCCAGACGCCCGCGCCGTCGCGCCTTAACAGGTGCTGGCTGAAATAGAACACGCCCAGGGCTCCGGCATCGGTGCCGGGCTCAGTCAGTCGATGCGCGGCAAACGGCAAGGCACCCATCAACAACACATCAGCAGACGCTTCGAAACAGCCGAGGAACGCGCGCAGCGCCGCGATGCAGGACACACCGGGCCCGCGCAAGGCAAGCATGCGCCAGCGTGACAGCGCGCCCTGCGCCAGCAACTGCCGGCCGAAGCCGGTCAGCGGCTCGACTTGCAGCCCGTCGCCATACACGCTCAGGGCCAGCGCGGGTTCGACCATCAACGTGGCCTGCAGCGGGTGCATGCCGGCAATGCCGGAATCGACGCCGAAATAGATGCCGGCCCGCGTCTCCAGCTGCGCCAGTGCCGCGTCGACCTGCGCCGGCGTCGCCGCACTTCGCTGCACGTGCAGGCCGATCATGCGCCGATCTCGCGGCCGATACGATGATGGCTGCGACCGGCGCAATGCTCTCGCACATCACCTTCCGAATGCAGAGTTGCCGGTCTGGCGCCGGGACGGCGATGGGTGGAAATGCGGGTCGAAGTCATGGCGTTCGGGGTGCTGCGCGGGCGGCAGATGTGGATGACAGATATGGATCGGTTGTCGGACGCCCTATTCTGTCGCGTCCGGCACCAAGGCTGCCGTCCTGCATGGCGCGAGGGTGAGGCGATTTTCTCCTTCCAGCGGCGTCGGCAAGAATCGGACGGTCGGCCCACCATCAGTCTGATTTGGCTGCAACGCTGGGAACCACCCCGTTCTGGCGCCTTGTTGCCGAAGCCGTGCCTTTGCTGGAACTGCCTGGGGCACGCTGCGACGTCCATGCGCCGCCGCGGCAACGGCGTGGCGCAGGCTGAATGGTAAAGAACCACCCCTGCACCCCTGCCAGGGCCCGTGCCAAGGTCATTGCCCCGCAATAATGGCGGCTTGACCGGGGCTGCTTGATGGTGATCGACGCCCCGGCCCTGCCATCCACCTGCTGGACCAATCCACCAGGCCGAATTTCACCTTCAAGGAGCACGACCATGCAGATCACCGACATCCTGGCCCAGATGGGCGGCCTTCAGTCCATCGCCCGCGAACTGGGCGTGAGCGAAAGCCAGGCGGCCAGCGGCGCCGAGGCCCTGGCGCCCGCGATCCTGGGCGGCTTCAAGAAGCAGGCGCAGGCGCAACCGGCAGGGCTGGGCGGCCTGGACGGCCTGCTCGGCCAACTCGGTGGCGGCGGCCTGCTCGACAATGTTCTCGGGCCACAGCCGACCGATGTCGGCCGGGGCAACGACGTGCTGGGCCAGATCTTCGGCTCCAAGGACGTCAGCCGTTCCGTGGCGCAAAACGCCGCAGACCGATCCGGGCTGGACACGAACCTGCTCAAGAAGATGCTGCCGATGCTGGCCATGCTGGTCACCGGCTACATGGCCAAGCAACAATCAGGCGCTGCGACCGCGGCCGGTCTGTCGCCCGCTCCCGGCGGTGCTGCCGGCGGACTCGGCGGCCTGCTTGGCGGTTTGCTGGGCGGCAGTCAGGCCGGCGGCGCAAGCGCCGGTGGTCTGGGCGCGATGCTCGACCTGAACGGCGACGGCAACGCGCTGGACGACATCCTGCGCATGGCGGGCAAGGCGATGCGCTGAGTCGGGCGCGGCATTCGGACTCCGGTCCATGCCTTCCCGCAGCGTCGGCGTGATGCAAACGCTCGCGTGGCCTTCAGCCGTCGCTCCAGACTGACACTGGGCCATACGCAGGTCTCTAGCATCCAGCTGCGCGCGGCGGAGTCAAGTCTTTGCCTCTTTGCTGCGCCAGCAAGTCGCGGACCTTCGCATCGCTTTTTTCCCAGTTCGGCCAGAAGGTCAAGCCCCACCCGGACTGGACCTACTCGTGCCCTGCCCCTCCACCGGCGGCTAGAAGGTAAAGACCTGCCCCCACCGCCACTTCTGCTCGTGCGACTGCGCGGCGCCATCGCGCAGGCGGCGGTGTCCTACGCACCGCTGCGGTCGACGCCGATGGGTGTCGAAGCTGCCTGTTTCTATAGTCGGGCAATGGACACGGGTCGACCGCGTGCGGCGACGCCCGTGGTCGTAGCGCCGCAAACCGGCGGGTCTGCGACCCCCTCGACCACAAGGACGGAATCCCCATCGTGACCAACACCCAATGGTTTCTGCTCATCGGCGGCCTGCTGCTGGTGATGGGCCTGACCGCCTCGTTGCTCAAGCGCGGGCCGGTGACCTCGGCCATCATCTACCTGGCGGTCGGGATGGTGCTCGGGCCGACCGTGCTCGGCCTGTTCCATTTCAACCCGCTCAAGGAGTCGGCGCTGCTGGAGGTGTTGACCGAGGTGGCGGTGCTGATCTCGCTGTTCTCGGCCGGCGTGAAGATGCCGGTGCCGTTCAGCCTGCCGCGCTGGCGTGCGCCGATCCTGCTGGCCACGGTGTCGATGGCCATCACTGTCGCGCTGGTGGCCGCCTTCGCGTATGGGGTGCTGGGCCTGCCGCTGGGCGCCGGCGTGTTGCTGGGCGCCATCCTGGCGCCGACCGACCCGGTGCTGGCCACCGACGTGCAGATCCGCCACCCCGGCGACCGCGACCGGCTGCGCTTCAAACTCACCTGCGAAGCCGGCCTGAACGACGGCAGCGCGTTCCCGTTCGTCGTGCTCGGCCTGGGCCTGCTGGGCCTGCACGACCTGGGCGACATGGGCCTGCGCTGGATCTGGAAGGACGTGTTGTGGGCCACGCTGGCAGGCGTGGCGATCGGCGTGCTGGCCGGCACCGCGCTGGCACGCGTGGTGGCCGGATTGCGCCGCGGTCAGAACAAACACGGCGTGATGGACGACTTCCTCGGCCTGGGCCTGATCGGCGTGGTCTACGGCCTGTCGGTCGCGGCCGGTGCCTGGGGTTTCCTGGCGGTGTTTTTCGCCGCCGTCGCGTTGCGCCAGACCGAGATGCGGCTGGCCCACCGGGTGGGGTCGCCACACGGCCAGGCGGCGGACGCAGCCAACGAGGCCCCGGTCACCGACAAAAGCTCGGCGGCAACCGGGATCGACACCGCCGCCCTGCCTGCCCAAACCGCCGGCGCCGACCCGACGCCCGACGACACTACACAGCCTCCACCCCTGGTCAGCGAAGGCTCGCTGGTGTTCAAGGAACACCTGGAGCGGCTGTCGGAAGTGGTGCTGGTGCTGCTGGTCGGCGGCTCGTTGTTCCTGAACTCGTGGAGCTGGGACGCCGTGGCGCTGGCCCTGTTCCTGTTCTGCGTCGCCCGCCCGGCCAGCGTATTTCTGGGCCTGGCGGGCCAGCGCTCACCGCTGCGCATCCGCGGCATGACGGCCTGGTTCGGCGTGCGCGGCATCGGCTCGCTGTATTACCTGATGTACGCCATCGAACACGGCCTGCCCGAGCCGCTGGCGCTGCAATTGGTGCAAATGACGCTGATCGTCGTGACGCTGTCGATCCTGCTGCACGGGTTCAGCGTCAAGCCGTTGTTGGGGTTGTTGCGCAGGGGTGGATGAATCTGCAACCAAGGGGGACCAACGCGCCCATCACTGTCGCTTCATACTGTTCAGGCTGGGCGTGGCGGCGGCACCAGCCGGTTCTTACCGCCGCGAGACCGCGGCACAGCCGCTCGCGCCGGCGCCTGCGCCGACACCCGCAGCAACTGCGCCTTGAGCGCCGATGCGAACCGGTCGAGCGGTTCGCTCGCGGGCCGGCCCTCGGGGACCAGCAGCTCGATGGTGCGCTCGACGAAATGGGGTTCGGCCAGGCGCAGCGCCACCAGCTGGCCGCTGGCGATCTCGTGGGCCACGCCGAGCAGGCTGGTCAGCGTCACCGCGTCGCCGCGGCGCGCCAGTGCCAGCAAGGACGGCAGGTTGCCGGAGAACGCGATCTCGTAAGCCAGGCCGTGCTCGGCGCAGCACAGGTCCAGCGCCTGGCGCACGGTGGTGCCGACGTCGGGGACGGCCAGCGCATGGCGGACCAGTTCAGCAATGCCGATCGTGCCCAAGCCGGCCACCGCATGGCCCGGGCTGCAGATGGCCAGCACCGGCGACGGTTCCCGGTGCAGCGTGCGCATGCCATTTTCGGGCGCCGTGGCGAACTTGAGTCCCAGGTCGGCGTCGCCGCGCTGCAACCACTGGCTGACCTGCTCGGGCACGCCCACCTGCAGATGGATGCTGGTCTGCGGATGCTCGCGCCGAAACGCCGACATCACCGAGGGCATGAAGTCGATCGCGAAGCCTTCGGTGCAGGCGATCCGCACGCGATGGCTGCGACGGGTCGACGCGCTGCGCATCGCATCGGCGAGCCGCTCGGTGTCGATCACGCTGGCGCCGACCCAGCCCGCCAGTTGCTGGCCGGCTTCGGTCAGCGCCATGCCGCGGGCCTGGCGATCGAACAGGTTGCAGCCCAGGCTTTCCTCGAGTTTGGCCACCTGACGGCTGACCGCCGACGGCGCGACATGCAGCCGGTGCGCGGCCTCGGTGACCGAGCCGGTGCGCACCACCTCGAGGAAGTAACGACTGGCCATGGATAACAGCGGAGCAGCCATGCAAAGCGATTGCGATAAACGCAAGAGGGAGTTGCGAATTCGATTATTGTGAACTGTTGTGTCGATTCATACAATTTTCGCAATGCTCGACGTCACCACCCCCACCGCCAAGGACCCTGCCCGCCGGCAACTGGATGCGTCACTGGACGCCCATTTCGCATCCGGCGCCTTCGAACAATCCCTGGCGCGGCGCGTGGCCTGGCGCACCGAAAGCGACCTGGGCACCGCACCCGCGGCGCTGGCGGACTATCTGCGCGAAGAGATCGCGCTGACCTTCGCGCCCATGGGTTTTGCCTGCACCGTGCACGACAACCCGGACCCCAGGGGCGGGCCGTTCCTGGTGGCGCGCCGCATCGAAGACCCGCGATTGCCGACACTGCTGACCTACGCCCACGGCGACGTCGTGAACGGACAGGAAGGCCGCTGGCAGGACGAGCTCTCGCCGTGGACACTGACCCGCGTCGACCAGCGCTGGTACGGCCGCGGCACCGCCGACAACAAGGGCCAGCACAGCATCAGCCTGGCGGCGCTGGCCCATGCCATCGGCGCGCGCCAGGGCCGGCTGGGCTACAACGTGACGGTGCTGATGGAAACCGGCGAGGAAGCCGGCTCGCCAGGCCTGCATGCGTTCTGCACCCAGCAGCGCGAGCAACTGCGTGCCGACCTGCTGATCGCCTGCGACGGCCCGCGCGTGTCGGCCGAACGCCCGACGCTGTTCCTGGGGGCACGCGGCGCCGTCAACTTCACGCTGCGGGTGCGCGCCCGCGACCGCGCGTTTCACTCCGGCAACTGGGGCGGCGTGCTGGTCAACCCGGCCACGGTGCTGGCACAGGCATGGGCGTCGATGGTCGACCGGCACGGGCGCATCCGCGTGCCGGCGCTGCGGCCCGCACAGGTGCCAGCCGACGTGCGCGACGTGCTCGCCGGCCTGCCCGTGGGCGGCGCACCGGACGACCCGACGCTCGATCCGGACTGGGGCGAGCCCGGCCTGACGCCGATCGAACGCCTGGTGGCCTGGAACACGCTGGAGCTCCTGGCGATGGAGTCCGGATCACCTGCGCGGCCGATCAACGCGATTCCGTCTTCGGCCGTGATGCATGCGCAATTGCGCTTCGTCGTCGGAACGCCGTGGCGGGACCTGGCCTCCATCGTGCGCGCGCACCTGGACGCCGAAGGCCTGCCGCAGGTCGAGGTCGAGGTGGTGGCCAGCGCCGCCGCGTCCCGCACGCCGGTGTCCGACCCTTGGGTGGACTGGGCGGCGCAGTCGATGGCGCGCAGCACGGGCAAGTCGATCGCAATCCTGCCCAACCTGGCCGGCACCCTGCCCAACGACGTGTTCAGCGACATCCTGGGCCTGCCCACCTTGTGGGTACCGCACTCCTACCCCGCCTGTGCGCAACATGCGCCGAACGAGCACCTGCTGGTGGACGTCGCGCGCGAAGGCCTGCAGATCATGGGCGGCCTGTTCTGGGACCTCGGCCATACCGACACCGCACCCTGGCCGACCCGCGCCTGACATCCATCCCTGCTTCTTGATCAACCTACCGGAGATTGCCATGCCCCAGCTCGATCGTCGTACCTTTGTCACCGCCCTCGCCGGGTCGGTACCCGCGCTGGCCTGGCCCGGCCGCGCCGGCGCGCAGACATGGCCGGCCCGCCCGATCCACGTGGTGGTGCCGTTCTCGGCCGGTGGTGGCACCGACATCGCGGCCCGGCTGATCGTCGAGCGTCTGGCGAGCGAACTGGGCCAGTCGATCGTCGTCGACAACAAGCCGGGCGCCGCAACCGCCATCGGCGTGGCGGCCGTGACCGGCGCCGCACCGGACGGCTACACGCTGCTGTTTTCCGGCTCCACCAGCTATACGGTGAATCCGGCCGTGCGCGCCAAGCTGGCGTACGACCCGTTCACGCAACTCTCGCCGCTGGCGCTGGTGGCGCGTGCACCGCTGGTCGTGGTCTGCAGCGCCGACAGCCCCTACCAGACACTCGATGCGCTGGTGGCCCAGGCGGCCCGCAAGCCGGGCGAACTGAACTATGCGAGTTTCGGCCCGGGCTCGGGCCCGCACCTGCTCAGCGAGATGCTGGCCTACGCCAAGAGCATCAAGCTGACGGCGATTCCGTACAAGGGCAGTGCCGAGTCGACGATTGCCATCATCCGCAACGACGTGGCCTTCGGCATCGACACGCTGGCCGCCGCTGCCGCGCAGGTCAAGTCGGGCAAGATGCGCGCGCTGGCCGTGGTCAGCGAGAAGCGCAGCAACTTCATGCCCCAGGTGCCGGCCTTCGGCGAGCTGGGCCTGTCGTCGGCCCTGTTCGACGCCTGGTATGCGTTCGCCGGCCCGGCCCGCCTGCCGGCCGCCGTGACCCAGGCGCTGGGCAAGGCGCTCAAGGCCACGATGGCCGACCCGGCGCTGCAGGAAAAGCTGGCCCGCCAGTTCATGGAGCCGGTGATGCTCGGCCCCGACCGGATGCGGGCCATCATGGATGAGGAGATCACGCGGTACCGCGCCATCGTCGCGCGCGCGAATATCGACATCGGTTGAGCGGCCGGCGGGCCGATGGCCGGTCTGCGCCAGATCAAGCAAGCGACTGATAACGCCCACGGTCGCATCCAGCCTGGTTACATTGATGCCATCGCCGAGCGGCGCCGTGCGCCGATGGCACCCGGACTGGAGCACACACGCATGACCGCGAACACATCGGCCGTTACCAACCCCGTCGTCGAAGCGCCGCTGACCAACTTCTCGAACTGCCACCAAGGCATCATGGCGCACCTCGACGCCTTCGGCGAACTGCCGGCGATGCTCGAGACGGCGCATCGCACCTGTGCGATTGCCGAGGAGACACTGCAGTTTTTCCGCGTGGCGGTGTTCGACCACCACGCCGAAGAAGAAAAAGACCTGTTCCCCGCCGTGCTGGCCGCGGCGCAAGCCGGTGCCGAGCGCGACAAGGTCCAGGGCCTGGTCGATGCGCTCGTGGCCGAGCATCGCGAGATCGAAGCGCTCTGGCGCGGGCTCGAGCCCGGCCTGGCCAAGCTGGCCAAGGGCCAGCTGACGACTGGCGTCGACCGGCAGGCCGTGGTGAGCCTGGTGCAGCGTTACCACGCCCACGCCCGGCTGGAGGAAGAACGTTTCCTGCCGCTGGCCGAGACCATCCTGAGCCGCCAGGGCCCGAAGATGGCCGAGCTTGGCCTGGCGCTGCACATGCGGCAGGTGGTCAAGGCCGCGCGGCGCGGATTGCGCGGCTCCTGAGCGGCGCCCGGCCAGGGCCGGCATGAACCGGCCCGCGACTGCCGCTGCGACTCCCGGACAAGACCCGCACCGGGCGTGGCCAAAGGCTTGATGCTACGCTCTGCATACATTGCAGAAACCGCCTGTCACCACATGCTTCCATGCAACCGTCGCCCGCGCGCGGTGTCATGGGATGATCGCGGCTGTGCCGGTCTGCGCGACCCGTTGGGAGTTCACATGAAGCAAAAGCTGGTCTGGTTCATATGGGGCCTGCTGTTGGCCGTGCAGGCCGCCACGGCCAACGCGCAGGACGTCTGCCCGCCAGCGCTCAAGCCCGCGGTGCAGGAGGCCAAAGCGGCCCGCCTGGCGGCGGAACTGCTCACCCGGTATCACTACAAGCCCACGCCACTGGACAACAGCTTGTCGAGCCGCATGTTCGACCAGTACCTGAAGGCGCTCGACCCCGAGAAACTGTATTTCCTGCAGTCCGACATCGATCGCCTGGCCCCCGCGCGCACCCGCCTGGACGACGCCATCTACACCGAAGACCTGCGCGCGCCGTTCGACATCTTCAACCTGTACGCCTGCCGCGCGACCGAACGCATGGTCCATGCGCGCAGCTTGCTGCGCCAGGGCTTCGACTTCCAGGGCGAAGAGACCATGCTGATCGATCGCAAGGACCAGGCCCAGCCGAGCACCGAAGCCCAGCTGAAGGACCTCTGGCGCAAACGCGTCAAGAACGACTGGCTGCGCCTCAAGCTGGCCGGCACCGACGACGCGACCGTCGTGCGCATCCTGGACAAGCGGTACGACAACGCGATCAAGCGGCTGGCCAAGATCACCAGTGCCGACGCGTTCCAGGCATTCATGAACGCCTACACGATGGCGATCGAACCGCACACCAACTACCGCGGGCCGCGCGCGGCCGAAGACTTCGACATCTCGATGCGCCTGTCGCTGGTGGGTATCGGCGCCGTGCTGATGGACGTCGACGGCTACGCGACGATCCGCGAACTGGTGCCCGGCGGACCGGCCAGCCGGTCCGGCCAGCTGCAGCCGGGCGACCGCATCGTCGGAGTGGCCCAGGGTGCGGACGGCCCGATGGAAGACGTGGTCGGCGCGCGCCTGGACGATACGGTGTCGCTGATCCGCGGCACCGCGAACTCGACCGTGCGGCTCGACGTGTTGCCCGCCGGCAGCGGGGTCGACATGCCCAACAAGCACGTGGTGCTGGTGCGCAACGTGATCACCATGCAGGACCGGGCCGCCAAGGCCAGGATCTACGAAGTGCCCGACGGCGCAAGCCCGCGCCGGGTCGGCGTAATCACGCTGCCCTCGTTCTACGAGGATTTCGAAGGGCGGCAGAAAGGCGACAAGAACTTCCGCAGCGCCTCGCGCGACGTGGCCGCGCTGATCGCCGAGATGAAACAGCAGAAGGTCGACAGCCTGCTGGTGGACCTGCGCAACAACGGCGGCGGTTCGCTGCGCGAGGCGGTCGAGCTGACCGGCCTGTTCGTGGGCAAGGTGCCGGTGGTGCAGGCACGTAATGCCCAGGGCGCGGTCACGGTCGAGAAACACGTGGGCGGCGGCATCGCCTGGCAAGGCCCGCTCGGCGTGCTGATCAATCGCGCCTCGGCGTCGGCGTCGGAGATCTTCGCCGGGGCCATCCAGGACTATGGCCGCGGCGTCGTCATCGGCGAGCCCAGTTTCGGCAAAGGCACGGTGCAGACTGTGGCCAGCCTGGACCAGCTCGCCCGCAACGCCAAGCCCGCGTTCGGTGAACTGCAGATGACCATCGCCCAGTTCTTCCGGGTCGACGGCGGCACGAACCAGCTGCGCGGCGTGACGCCGGACATCGGCTTCCCCGGCACCATGGATCCCGACGAATACGGCGAGTCGAGCTTCGACAACGCCCTGCCCTGGACCCGCATCGCGGCGGCCGACTATGCGCCGGTGGGCGAGGTGAAAAGCCTGCTGCCGGTGCTGCAGTCGCGGCACGAGAGCCGCATCCAGCGCGACAAGGACTTCCAGAACCTGCTGCAGGACGTGGCGCGGGTTCGCGAGATGCGCAAGAACAACGTGATCTCGCTCAACGAGGCCACCCGGCGCAAGGAACGCGAACAGGCGGAGAAACGCATGGCCAGCCTGCAGGGCGCGGCCCGCGCCGCGATGACCGACGACGGCTTGCAGGCCAACGAACGCAGCCTCAGCAAGGACCTGGCCGCCGAGAAGAGCCGCGACGCGATCAAGGACGTGTTGCTCGACGAGGCCGTCAGCATCATGTCCGACGCGGCGGTGCTCAAGCAAGGCGGCAAGCCGCGTCTGGCGGCCAACACCCCGTCGCCGTCCAAGGGCCCGGTCGTGGTGATGGAACTGCCGGCGGGTACGGCGGGGCGTTAGGCGACGGCGCGTTTCATCGAGGGCAACAGCGCTCCACGCCCATCGATATCGACTTGGCGTTGTTGGTGGGGTGAAGTCGCCTCGCGCGAGGCTGGCAACGGGAGCCCCCCGCCAGGACTACCGCTCGGGCCGGACTCCCGGCGCATCGACGTCCGATGTCGATGCCCGAAGCGACCGATCCGGCTCCGTCGAACCCCTCACTCCCACTCGATCGTCGCCGGCGGCTTACTGCTCACGTCGTAGGTCACGCGGTTGATGCCCTTGACCTCGTTGATGATGCGGCCCGACACGCGCTTGAGCAGGCCATACGGCAACTCGGCCCAGTCGGCGGTCATGAAGTCGCTGGTCTGCACCGCGCGCAGCGCGACGACGTATTCGTAGGTGCGGCCATCGCCCATCACGCCCACGCTCTTGACCGGCAGGAATACGGCGAAAGCCTGGCTGGTAAGGTCGTACCAGCTCTTGCCGGTCTCCGGATCCATGAAGGTACGCAATTCGTCGATAAAGATGGCGTCGGCCTGGCGCAGCATGTCGGCGTATTCGCGCCGGATCTCGCCCAGGATGCGCACGCCCAGGCCCGGGCCGGGGAACGGGTGGCGGTAGACCATGGCGTGCGGCAGGCCCAGCGCCACGCCGAGTTCGCGTACCTCGTCCTTGAACAGGTCACGCAGCGGCTCGAGCAGCTTCAGCCCCAGTTGCTCGGGCA
The DNA here is from genome assembly GCA_027214345.1 of Comamonadaceae bacterium G21597-S1. Classification (GTDB taxonomy): domain Bacteria; phylum Pseudomonadota; class Gammaproteobacteria; order Burkholderiales; family Burkholderiaceae_C; genus CAISIP01. Next base: position 189,729 of record JAPWHR010000010.1, on the reverse strand, counting down.
AGCCGCCGACGTTGTGGTGGCTCTTGATCGTGACGGCCTTCTTGCTCTTGGCGCCGCCGGATTCGATGACGTCCGGGTAGATCGTGCCCTGGGCCAGCCAGGCCACGTGCCGCGAGTGGTCGTTCTTGAGCTTGGCGGCCTCGGACTTGAACACCTCGACGAACTCGCGCCCGATGATCTTGCGCTTGGCCTCGGGCTCGTTGACACCAGCGAGGTGGTGCAGGAACTGGTGCTCGGCATCGACCCGCACCACCTTGGCATGCAGCTTGCCGACGAACATGTCCATCACCATGTCGCCCTCGTGCAGGCGCAGCAGGCCGTGGTCGACGAACACGCAGGTGAGCTGGTCGCCGATGGCGCGGTGGATCAGCGCGGCGGCCACCGAGGAATCGACGCCGCCGGACAGGCCGAGAATGACCTCTTCGTTGCCGACCTGTTGGCGGATCTTCTCGACCGCCTCGAGGATGTAGTCACCCATGATCCAGTCGGCGCGCGCGCCGCAGATGTCGAGCACGAAGCGCTCCAGGATGGCCGCGCCGCGCTTGGTGTGGGTGACCTCCGGGTGGAACTGCACGGCGTAGAAACGGCGCTCCTCGTCGGCCATGCCGGCGACCGGGCAGCTGTCGGTGCTGGCCATCAGGTGGAAACCCGGCGGCATCTCGGTGACCTTGTCGCCGTGGCTCATCCAGACTTGGAGCATGCCATGGCCCATGGGCGTGGCGTAGTCCTGGATGCCGTCGAGCAACCGGGTGTGACCGTGGGCGCGCACGTCGGCATGGCCGAACTCGCGCTTGTTGCTGGGCGCCACGACGCCGCCGAGCTGCACCGCCATCGTGAACATGCCGTAGCAGATGCCCAGCACCGGGACGCCGAGCTCGAACACGACTTGCGGCGCACGCAACTCGTGTGCCTCGTAGGTGCTGGCATGGCTGCCCGACAGGATGACGCCCTTGAGGTTGCCGTCGCGCGCGTATTCGCGCACCCAGTCGTTGCCGACGTCGCAGGACACGACTTCGCAGAATACATGGGCTTCGCGAATGCGCCGCGCGATCAGTTGCGTGACCTGGGAGCCGAAATCGAGGATCAGGATCTTGTGGTGATTCATGGAATGGTTTTTCGCATGGATCGCTCATCCCTTCGTTGCGCCAACCGGATTTTCCGCCGGGCCGTCCCAAGGAAAATCAGCCCCCTCGGGGGGCAGCGCAGTACACGAAGTGACAAGCGTGGGGGCCTTATTCCGCCCGGTAGTTCGGCGCTTCCTTGGTGATCTGCACGTCGTGGACATGGCTCTCGCGGATACCGGCGGCGGTGATCTCGACGAACTCGGCCTTGTTCTGCATGTCCTCGATCGTCGGGCAGCCGCAATACCCCATGCTGGCGCGCAGGCCGCCGGACATCTGGTAGACGATGGCGACCATGGAGCCCTTGTACGGAACCCGGCCTTCGATGCCTTCGGGCACCAGCTTGTCGGCGTTCGGGTTGCCGGTGCTGGCTTCCTGGAAATACCGGTCGGCGCTGCCCTGCTGCATCGCGCCGATGGAGCCCATGCCGCGATAACTCTTGTAGCTGCGACCCTGGTACAACACGATCTCGCCCGGCGCCTCTTCGGTGCCGGCGAACATGCCGCCCATCATCACGGTGCTGGCACCGGCCGCGATGGCCTTGGCGATGTCGCCGGAGAAGCGGATGCCGCCGTCGGCGATCAGCGGCACGCCGCTGCCCTTGAGCGCGGTAGCCACGTTGTCGACCGCCATGATCTGGGGCACGCCGACACCGGCCACGATGCGGGTGGTGCAGATCGAGCCCGGGCCGATACCGACCTTGACGCCGTCGGCACCCGCCTCGACCAGCGCCAGCGCAGCCGCGCCGGTGGCGATGTTGCCGCCGATCACATCGACCTGCGGATAGTTCTTCTTGACCCAGCGCACCCGATCGAGAACACCCTGGCTGTGGCCGTGGGCGGTGTCGACGACGATGGCGTCGACACCGGCACGCACCAGCGCCTCGACGCGTTCCTCGGTGCCCTCGCCCACGCCGACAGCGGCGCCCACGCGCAGCTTGCCCAGCGCGTCACGGGCGGCATTGGGGAAACTGGTCTGCTTGGTGATGTCCTTGACGGTGATCAGGCCCTTGAGCTCGAAGGCATCGTTGACGACCAGCAGCCGCTCGAGCTTGTGCTTGTTCAGCAGCGCCTTGGCCTCCTGCAGGGTCGTGCCGTCGGGCACGGTCACCAGCTTGTCGCGCGGCGTCATGATGGAACTGACCGGCGCGTCGTAGCGGGTCTCGAAACGAAGGTCGCGTCCGGTGACGATGCCGACGACCTTGCCACCGTCACAGACCGGAAAACCGGACACGCCGAGCTGGTCGGACAGGTCGATCACCTGGCGCACGGTATGCGACGGGGTGATCACGACCGGGTCGCGCAACACGCCGGACTCGTAGCGCTTGACCTTGGCGACCTGGGCCGCCTGCTCCTTGGCCGTGAGGTTCTTGTGCACGATGCCGATGCCGCCCTCCTGGGCGATCGCGATCGCCAGCCGGGCTTCGGTCACGGTGTCCATGGCGGCCGATACCAGCGGCAGGTTGAGCCGGATATTGCGCGAGAACGAGGTGGAAAGAGAGGTGTCCTTGGGCAGGACTTGGGAGAACGCTGGCACCAGCAACACGTCGTCGAAGGTGAGCGCTTTGCCGAGCAGGCGCATGTGAAAGCTCCAAATGGGGAATTGTACCCGTCACGGCAAGGCCCCTTCGGCGTAAACTGCCTCTCATGCGACGCATCCGAACCCTACTCGTATGTTCCATGTGGCTGATTGCCGCAACAGCACAGGCGCAGTGGCAATGGATCGACAAAAGCGGCCGCAAGGTCTACAGCGACCAGCCCCCGCCGTCGGACATTCCGGTGAAGAACATCCTCAAGCAGCCGGGCAAGGCCACCGTCGCGCCCGCTGCAGTCAACGCCGCCGCGTCGGCGCCGGCGACCGCACCCGCGGCGGCCACGGGTCCCGCCGCGCCGCAACTCGGCGACAACGACAAGGACTTGCAGGCCAAGACCCGGCAGGCCGAGGCCGAAGCGAAGGCCAAGGTCAAGGCGGAGGCCGAACGCCTGGCCAAGGTCCGGGCCACGAACTGCGAAAAGGCCCGGGCCAACCAGGCGCTGATGAATTCGGGCGTGCGGGTGTCGATCACCAATGCCAAGGGCGAGCGGGAAATCCTCGATGACGCGGCCCGCGCTGCCGAGCAGAAGAAGATCCAGACCGTGATCGCGACCAACTGCGACTGATCGGCCCCGCCGGGCGCCGACACACCGGCCGGCGCGTCAGTAGCCCGCCTTGGCGCCCGGACGCCGGCGCGCGAACAATCCGGCCGGCCCCGCGCCCTGGGCCTCGAACCGGGCTCGCCTGGCCACCTTGGGATCGACCCGCAGCGGCCGGTACAGCTCCAGCCGGTCGCCGTCTTCGAGCGGACGGCCGCCATCGACCTTGCGCCCCCAAATGCCGAACGCCAGGCCGGGACCGGACGCGAAACCGTGGCGATCGAGCAGCGCCGCGGCGCCTTGCAAGGCTTGGCGGGCGGTCGTACCGGGGGGCAGGTCGAGTGTTTGCTCGTGCACCATGCGCGGGCCGGGCGAAAAAACCAGCGTGACCCGGATCGACATGCCGCCTCAGGCGCCGTAGACCTGCTGTGCCCGCTTGACGAACGCGTCCACAAGGCTGGCTGCAATGCGGTCGAACACTGGCCCGACGAGTTTGCCCAGCGCGACATTGTCGAACCCGTAGTCCAGGTTCAATTCGACCCGGCAGGCTCGCTCTGACCCATCGCCAAGCGGTGTGAACTTCCAGTGACCCTCGAGTCGGGAGAACGGGCCCCGGACCAGTTGCAGGTCGACTGCGCGGTCGGCCGTATGCCGGTTGCGGGTGGTGAAGGTCTGGCGCACGCCGCCGATCGAGATGCCGATTTCGGCCGTCATGCCGTCCTCGTGCTCTTCGAGCACGTCGGCATGGTCGCACCAGGGAAGGAACTGCGGATAGGAAGCCACATCGGTGACCAACGCATACATTTCCTGAGGGTGATACCAGATCAGGACCGACTTGTGGACTGTTTTCATAGAATGCGGGACTGCGCAGGATTGTAGACAAGCCTTGTTCGCACGATAGACAACCCCCATCTTGCACCCATGGCAAAAAAGAACTCCGAATCCGCAGCGCAGAAATCGTCCCGCATCGCCGACAACAAGAAGGCGGCGTACAACTACTTTTTCGAGGAGCGGTTCGAGGCCGGCCTGGTGCTCGAAGGCTGGGAGGTCAAGTCCCTGCGCGCCGGCAAGGTGCAGCTGACCGACGGTTATGTGGTGATCCGCGAGGGCGAGCTATTCCTGATCGGCTGCCAGATCAACCCGCTGGGCACGGCCTCGACCCACGTCAGCCCGGACAAGGTCCGCACCAAGAAGCTGCTGATGCACAAGGAGGAGATCAAGCGGCTGGTCGGCAAGGTCGAGCAGAAAGGCTACACGCTGGTGCCGATCAACCTGCACTGGAAGGCCGGCAAGGTCAAATGCGAGATCGCGCTGGCCAAGGGCAAGGCCGAACACGACAAGCGCGACACGATCAAGGACCGCGAAGGCAAGCGCGAAGTCGAACGCGCGATGAAGACGCGGAACAAGTGAACCAGGTCAAGAGGGTCGGGTCCAGCCCTCGCAGCACGCCACGCAGGGCATGGACCTGGGCCCGGGCCCGCGCCCGCGGTGCCTGACCGCCGCACTTGCCTGCGGCGGCGTCGCGGTTCAGAATGCAAGCATCATGAAGCCGGCAACAAGCGCTCGCTTGGCGCGCACCAGGCTCGTCGGAACCAAGCTGCGTGACAGCCTGTTCGGCTTGTTGCGCGGGCCCGCAAACGCGCAAGAAAAAGGCGATGTCGACGGCATCCGCCGGGCCATGCTGGCGGCCCTGGGTGAGGACGCGGGTGCCGATCTGGCGCAAGTGGAACGCCAGATCCTGTTCGCAGCCGACCTCGAAGCGCTGTGGTACACGCGATCGGCGCTGATGCATGCCATTGCGACCACCCGGGGCGAATCGCATGCACGGGGTTCGCTGGCCCGCATCAGCCAGTTGTTTCCGAAGACCAACCCCTTGTTCCGGCACCGCACCAGCGGCGTGCGCCACCACTGAGCGCGATAGGGCCGGACGCGGCACCGCTCGGCGGATGTGGCGCCGCAGGCCCCACCCGTCCGGCAAGCGCCTAGACGCCCTCGCGGCTCGCCTTCTTGCGCTCGTGCTCTTTCAGGTGGCGCTTGCGCAGGCGGATGCTCTTGGGCGTGATCTCGACCAGTTCGTCTTCCTCGATGAACTCCACCGCGTATTCCAGCGTGAGCTGGATCGGCGGCGTGATCTTGATCGCGTCCTCCTTGCCGCTGACACGGAAGTTGGTCAGCTGCTTCATGCGCACGGCGTTGACGATCAGGTCGTTGTCGCGGCTGTGGATGCCCACGATCATGCCCTCATAGACCGGATCGCCGGCCTTGACGAACATGCGGCCGCGGTCGTCGAGCTTGCCCAGCGCATAAGTGACGATCTCGCCGTCGTCCATGCTGATCAGCACGCCGTTCTTGCGGCTCTCGATGTCGCCACGGTAGGCCTCGTAGCCGTCGAAGATGTTGCTGGCCAGCCCGGTGCCGCGGGTCAGGTTCAGGAATTCGTTCTGGAAGCCGATCAGGCCACGCGCCGGAATCCGGTACTCGAGCCGGACGCGGCCACGGCCATCGGGTTCCATGTTGACCAGGTCGCCCTTGCGCAGGCCCAGGGCCTGCATCACGCCGCCCTGATGGCCCTCCTCGATGTCGACCGTGAGCATCTCGATCGGCTCGTGTTTCTCGCCGTTCACCATCTTGAACACCACGCGCGGCTTGGACACGGCCAGCTCGTAACCTTCGCGGCGCATGTTCTCCAGCAGGATGGTCAGGTGCAGTTCACCGCGGCCGCTGACCTCGTAGATGCCGTCTTCGTCGGTATCGTTGACGCGCAACGCGACGTTGGCCTGCAGCTCGCGATCGAGCCGATCGCGCAGCTGGCGGCTGGTGACGAACTTGCCTTCACGCCCGGCCAGCGGCGAGTTGTTGACGCAGAAGTTCATCGTCAGCGTCGGCTCGTCGATCTTGAGCATGGGCAGCGGCGTCGGCTTGAGCGGATCGGTGATGGTCACGCCGATGCCGACCTGCTCGATTCCGCTGATCAGCACGATGTCGCCCGGGCCTGCGTCGGTGGCGGCCACGCGCTCCAGGCCTTCGAACTTGAGGATCTGCTGCACCCGTGCCTTGCTCGACGGACCGTCCGCGCCCTCGGCCACCAGCACGTCCTGGTTCACGCGCAGCGTACCTTGGCTGACGCGGCCCACGCCGATGCGCCCGACGTAGGTCGAGTAGTCCAGCGAACTGATCTGCAGCTGCAACGGCGCGTTCGGATCGCCCTGGTTGGCCGGCACGTGCGAGAGCACGGTGTCGAACAGCGGCGCGAGGTCCTTGCCCCATTGTTCGCCCGCCTCGCCCACGTCCATCGACGCCCAGCCGTTCAGGCCAGACGCGTACACCACCGGGAAGTCAAGCTGCTCCTCGGTCGCGCCGAGCTTGTCGAACAGGTCGAACGCGGCATTGATCACGTAGTCCGGGCGCGCGCCGGGGCGGTCGACCTTGTTCACGACGACGATAGGCTTGAGGCCCAGCGCCAGCGCCTTCTTGGTCACGAAACGCGTCTGCGGCATCGGGCCCTCGACCGCGTCGATCAGCAGCATCACGCCGTCGACCATCGACAGCGCGCGTTCGACCTCGCCGCCGAAGTCGGCGTGGCCGGGTGTGTCGACGATGTTGATGTGGGTGTCCTTCCAGTCCACGGCACAGTTCTTGGCCAGGATGGTGATGCCACGTTCCTTCTCCAGGTCGTTGCTGTCCATCACCCGCTCGGCGACCTTCTCGTTGGCGCGGAAGGTACCGCTCTGGCGCAGCAGCATGTCGACCAGCGTGGTCTTGCCGTGGTCGACGTGGGCAATGATGGCGATGTTGCGAATCTGTTTGTAGCTCATGGTGGTCTTTCGGGATACTTTTTCGGAAATTCAGTGGCCGGCCAGGGTTTGCTCGATCTCGAGCGGGCTCAGCAGGCGGTCGGGGATCAGCTCGCCGGCACGCACGTGGGCAGAGCCCAGCAAGGCGTGGGGCGTCTGCCCGAACACCGCCACGCGGGGGTTGTCCGGCCAGGGGCCGCGCCGTCGCACGCCGCTGAGGAATCGCCCCGCATCTTGCGCCGGCAGTATGACCGGCACGTGATCGCGCAGCAGGGTCTCCACCGGCTGCAACCGCGCCAGCCGTTCGGCCTCGCCCATTTGCTCGAGCGCATCCAGCGTGACACATGCGTCCAGGTGAAAGCCGCCGGTCTCGACGCGGCGCAGCAGCGTCAGGTGGGCGCCGCAGCCCAGCGCCTCGCCGATGTCCTGCGCCAGCGTGCGGATATAGGTGCCCTTGCTGCACCGCACCCGCATCGCGAGCACGGGCTCGCCGGCGGCATCCTCGGACAGCGTCAGCTCCAGCGCATGGATCACGACCTGGCGCGGTTCGCGCTCGACATCGATACCGGCACGCGCGTATTCGTACAGGGGCTTGCCGTCCTTCTTCAATGCGCTGTGCATGGGCGGGGTCTGCGCGATCGGACCGGTGAAGCGGGCCTGCACCCGTGCCAGCGCATCGGCGTCGACGGCCACCGGGCGCACCTGCACGTGCTCGCCTTCGGCGTCGCCGGTCGTCGTCGTGATGCCCAGCCGGGCGACCGCGTCATAGGTCTTGTCGGCGTCCAGGTGCAACTGGCTGAACTTGGTCGCTGCGCCGAAACACAGCGGCAACACGCCGGTGGCCAGCGGATCGAGCGTGCCGGTGTGGCCGGCCTTCTCGGCGCGCAGCAACCACTTGGCCTTTTGCAGCGCCTGGTTGCTCGACAGGCCCAGCGGCTTGTCGAGCAGCAGCACTCCGTGCACCGCGCGGCGCTGCACGCGCTGCTGGCGCCCCATGTTGTCAGGTCTGTTTCCCATACGCTGGCTCTGCCGGCCAGCGCCCAATCAGGAAATTGGATTCTGACCCCGCTTGTTCAGTCCTCGTTCTTGGAACGCGAGGCGACGGCCTGCGCGATGAGCGCATTCATGTCGGCGGCACGTTCGGAGGTGCGGTCGAACACGAAATGCAGGGTGGGCACAGTGTGGATGTGCAGGCGCTTGAACAGGCCCGCGCGCAGGAAGCCGGCGGCCTGGTTCAGGCCCTCCTGCGTCTGCGCGGGGTCGCCCTGCAGCAGACTGAAGAACACCTTGGCATGGGCGTAGTCGGGCGTGACTTCCACCGCCTGGATCGTGACCATGCCCACCCGCGGATCCTTCAACTCGCGCGCGATCAGCTCGGTCAGGTCGCGCTGGATCTGATCGGCCACCTTGAAGGCGCGGTTGGGGGTTGCGGACTTGCGTGCCACGATGCCGGCTTGCCTGTGCTTACAGCGTCCGCGCCACTTCGCGGATCTCGAAGAACTCGAGCTGGTCGCTTTCCTGGATGTCGTTGTAGTTCTTGATGTTCAAGCCACACTCGAAACCTTCCTTGACCTCGCGCACGTCGTCCTTGAACCGCTTGAGCGACTCGAGTTCACCGGTGAAGATGACCGTGTTGTCGCGCAGCAGGCGCAATCGCGCATTGCGGCGGACCACACCCGAGGTGACCATGCAGCCGGCGATGGAGCCGATCTTGCTGACCTTGAACACCTGGCGGATCTCGGCGGTACCGATGACTTCCTCTTTCTTGTCCGGCGTCAGCATGCCCGACATCGCGGCCTTGAGCTCATCCACGGCGTCGTAGATGATGTTGTAGTAGCGGATGTCGACACCGTTGTTCTCGGCCAGCTTGCGTGCACCCACGTCGGCGCGCACATTGAAGCCGATGACCACGCCCTTGGACGCAATCGCCAGGTTGACGTCCGACTCGGTCACGCCACCGACACCGGCATAAACCAGCTGCACCTTGACCTCGTCGGTCGAGAGCTTGAGCAGGCTCTGGGACAGTGCCTCCTGGGAACCCTGCACGTCGGCCTTGACGATGATGGGCAGGGACTTGACCTCGCCCGCCGTCATGTCGGTGAAGATGTTCTCGAGCTTGGCAGCCTGCTGCTTGGCCAGCTTGGTGTTGTGGAAACGTCCGGCGCGGTAGGTCGCGATCTCGCGCGCACGCCGCTCTTCCGGCAGCACCATGAACTCGTCGCCAGCCTGCGGCACTTCGGTCAGGCCCTGGATCTCGACCGGGATGGACGGGCCGGCCGACTTGATCGAACGGCCGTTCTCGTCCAGCATCGCACGGACTTTGCCGTAGGTCGATCCGGCCAGCACGATGTTGCCGGTCTCCAGCGTACCGGACTGCACCAGCACCGTGGCCACCGGGCCGCGGCCCTTGTCCAGCCGGGCCTCGATGACGATGCCCTTGGCCATGGCTTCCACCGGCGCCTTGAGCTCGAGCACCTCGGCCTGCAGCAGCACCTGCTCGAGCAAGGCGTCGATGCCCTCGCCGGTCTTGGCGGACACCGGCACGAACGGCGAGTTGCCGCCCAGCTCCTCGGGGATGACCTCTTCGGACACCAGCTCGTTCTTGACCCGATCCGGATTGGCACCGGGCTTGTCGATCTTGTTGATCGCCACCACCAGGGGCACGTTGGCCGCCTTGGCGTGCTTGATGGCTTCGCGCGTCTGCGGCATCACGCCGTCGTCGGCCGCGACCACCAGGATCACGATGTCGGTGGCCTTGGCGCCACGGGCACGCATGGCGGTGAACGCCTCGTGACCCGGGGTGTCGAGGAACGAGATCATGCCGCGCGGCGTTTCCACATGGTAGGCACCGATGTGCTGGGTGATGCCGCCGGCTTCGCCCGCGGCGACCTTGGCCGTGCGGATGTAATCGAGCAAGGACGTCTTGCCGTGATCGACGTGGCCCATGACGGTGACCACCGGAGCGCGTGGCAGTGCCTCGCCTTCGGTCTGGCTCGATTCCTCGTCGGTGAAGGCCTCCGGATCATCGAGCGCGGCCACGACGGCCGTATGGCCCATCTCCTCGACCACGATCATGGCGGTGTCCTGGTCCAGCGCCTGGTTGATGGTGACCATCTGTCCCAGCTTCATCAGGTGCTTGATCACCTCGGACGCCTTGACCGCCATCTTGTGGGCCAGTTCGCCGACGGTGATGGTCTCGGGCACGTGCACCTCGATGGCGCGGAACTCGACCGGCGCCGACATGCGCTCGTCGCTGTGGCCACCACGGTCATGGCTGCCACGGCGCCCGCGCGGTCCACCGCGCCAGTTGCCACGGCCGCCGCCCGTGTCGCCACGGGTCGGGATCGCCTTCTTCTTGGACGGGTCGCCAGCCCAACTGCTCGAAAGCTTGGCGGACTTGACTTCCTTGCCGGATCCTGGGGCTGCGCCCGGGGTCGCGGTGCCACCCGGCTTGGCGCGTGCCACGGTACTGCCCACCGCCGGCTTGTGCAAGGTGCCCTTGGCGGCGGGCTTGGCCTCCTCCGGCTTCTTGGCAACCTGCACGCTCTTGGGCGTGGCCAGCATCTCGCGAATGGCTGCGGCTTCGGCCTCGGCCTTGCGCCGTCGCTCGCTCAGGTCGGCGGCGCGGGCGGCTTCCTCGTCCGCGCGCGCCTTGGCCTGCGCGGCGGCCTTCTGCTTGGCGTCGGCGCGTTCCTTCTCGGCCGACTTGGCGGCGGCCTCTTCCGCTGCGCGGTCATCGGACGCGCGCTCGTCGGCGGCTCCCTCGGACACGGCGGCCAGGGCCTTCTTGTTGGCGGCGGCAGCGGCCGCGGCATTCGCGGCGGCAGCCTCGGAGGCGGCGCGCGCCTTGGATTCCTGCTCTTCGCGCTGGCGGCGTTTCTCGGCCAGGTCTTCCTCCTGGCGTCGGATCAGTTCGGCCTGGCGACGCGCCTCTTCCTCGCGGCGCGACAATTCCGCGTTGTCGACCACCGGCTGGGCTGGCGCGGCGGCGGGGGCCGCAGCCTCGACCGGCGCGGGGGCCTCGGCCTCCACGCCCTCGTCACGCCGGATGAAGGTGCGCTTCTTGCGCACCTCGACCTGGATCGTGCGCGCCTTGCCCGAGGCATCGGCCTGCTTGATCTCGGTGGTCTGCTTCTTGACCAGGGTGATCTTCTTGCGCTCGGACGTCGCGGTGCCGTGGCTGGTATGCAGATAGTTGAGCAGGCTGTGCTTGTCCGCCTCGGTCACGGGATCGGTCGCTTGAGTCTTGGGCACGCCTGCGGCCTTGAGTTGCTCAAGCAGCGTTGCGGTGGATTTCTTGAGTTCGTTGGCGAACTCGGCGACTGTCGTACTGGACATATGTTGTGCTACCTTTTGTTCGGCATAACAAGCGCTACGGGCAATTGTTAGCCTTCACTGAATCTGTTGTCGCATGATCATCACTCTTGCGAGGCGGGCTCGTCCGTGAACCAATGTTCACGCGCCTTCATGATCAAAGCCTTGGCGTCGTCCTCGGACTGGCCGGTGATTTCAGTGAGTTCATCCACGGCCAGGTCGGCCAGGTCGTCCAGGGAATGGACGCCCTTGTCGGCGAGCATGCCGATCAGCTCCGGGGTCAGGCCCTCGAGCTCGCGCAGATCCTGCGAAACCGCGTCGACATTTTCCTCGTGGGCGATTTCCATGGTCAAGAGCGCGTCCTTTGCGCGGGTGCGCAGCTCGTTGACCGTGTCTTCGTCGAAGCTCTCGATCTCGAGCATCTCCTGCAGCGGCACGTAGGCCACCTCCTCCAGGCTGGTGAAACCCTCGGCGATCAGGATGTCGGCGATCTCCTCGTCGACGTCGAGTTTTTCCATGAACAGGCGACGACCGGAATCGGTCTCGTCGGCCAGCTTCTGGGCCGACTCGTTGGCGTCCATGATGTTGATCTTCCAGCCGGTCAGCTCGGACGCCAGGCGCACGTTCTGGCCGCCACGGCCGATCGCGATCGCCAGGTTCTCCTCGTCGACCACCACGTCCATCGCGTGGCGCTCCTCGTCCACGACGATGGACGACACGTTGGCCGGGGCCAGCGCGCCAATGACGAACTGCGCCGGATCCTCGCTCCACAGCACGATGTCGACGCGCTCGCCCGCGAGTTCGTTGGTGACGCCGTTGACGCGCGTGCCGCGCACGCCCACGCAGGTGCCGATCGGGTCGACCCGCTTGTCATGCGACAGGACGGCGATCTTGGCGCGCGAACCCGGGTCACGGGCGCAGGACTTGATCTCCAGCAGGCCTTGTTCGATCTCCGGCACTTCGGTACGGAACAGCTCGATCATGAATTCCGGCGCCGAACGCGACAGGATGATGGGAGCACCGCGCAGTGTCAGGTCGACTTCCATGATCATGGCGCGCACCCGGTCGCCCGAGCGCAGGTTTTCCTTGGGAATCATCTCGCTGCGGCGCAGCCGGCCCTCGACGCGGCCGCTCTCGACGATGATGTCGCCCTTGTCCATGCGCTTGACGGTGCCCACGAAGATCTTCTCGCCACGCGACATGAAGTCGTTGAGCAGCATCTCGCGCTCGGCGTCGCGGATCTTCTGCAGGATGACCTGCTTGGCCGCCATGGCGCCGATACGGCCGATCGGCACGGACTCGACCGGCTCCTCGATGTATTCGTCGACCTCGATGTCGGGTATCTGCTCCTGCGCTTCGAACAACAGGATTTCCTGGTCGGGCAGCTGCAGGCCGGCTTCGTCGGGCACCACGTGCCAGCGCCGGAAGGTCTCGTAGGCGCCGGTATCCCGGTCGACGGCCACGCGGATGTCCACTTCGCCCGAATAGAGCTTCTTGGTGGCCTGGGCCAAGGCAGCCTCGACCGCCGCAAACACGACGTCACGCTCGACGCTCTTCTCGCGCGAGATGGCTTCCACCAACATCAACATTTCGCGATTCATGTCACTCCACTCCCGTTTCAATCCAAAACCAGGACCGCCTGGAAAGCCCACCGCGGACCACTGCCGGCCGTAACACTACGGCAACGACCCTGCTCAACCTTCGACCGCACCCGTGGCAGCACCACGGCCCTTGAAATTCACCAGCGGCGCGAGGCGAGCCTCGCGCACCTCCTCGAGCACGAATCCGAGCGACTGCAGCGGCGCAGGCGCCCGATGCTTGCTGACCCGCTGCCCCGGCTTGACCTTGGGCGCATCGCTCCAGACCACCTGCCAGCCGGCGGGGGCGCCATCGGCCGCCACGACCCGCTCGAGCGTGCCGCGAAACTTCTTGCGATTCGCATTCACCTGCCCCTGAGCCGCCGCGCCAACAGGCGCCTTGAGCGTGATATCGACCTCGGAGCCCTCGAAGCGCTCGAAGTCCTTCTCCCCGCGCAACAGCCGGTCGATGCCGGGTGACGACACTTCCAGGCGCCGGTATTCGATACCGTCGACCTCCAGCGCAAACTGCAGCTGGCGCGTCACCTTCTCGCAATCCTCGACCGTGACGAACTGCGCCGGTGCTGCCGCGTCACGAGCCTGCGGCTCCCACGGCAGATCGATCGTGATGCGCAAAAGGCCCCCTGCCAGCCGCTCGATCTCGACCAGCTCGTAACCCAACCCGGTTACCGTCTGCTCGACAAGCTGCTGCAATGCCATTCGATCCACGTCCCCAATCAGTGTTCCCGGAACCACAATCTGCCCGACCAAAAAAAACGGGCGGTGAAAACCCGCCCGTTTGGTCGTGAAGCAAGGATTCTACTGCAAAATATTGCGCGTTGCCACCCCTTTCCCCCCTGTTTGCGCGGGAAAGCAACATGAAATTGCGCTCCGCAGCGCATCACGGGCGCTCCGCCCGCCATGGCGTCAAGCCACGGAAGCCACCAGTGCCCGGGTATAGGGGTGACGCGGCGCGTCGAGCACCTGCGCCAGCGGCCCGGCCTCGACGATCTCGCCATCCTTCATGACCAACACGTCGTGCGCCATGGCCCGGATGACGTCCACGTCGTGGGTGATCAACAGGTAGCTGAGCCGGCGCTGGCGCTGCAACGACTGCAGCAGGCGCAACACCTGCTGCTGGATCGTCACGTCCAGTGCGCTGGTCGGCTCGTCGAGCACCAGCAGCTGTGGCTCGACGATCAGCGCCCGGGCCACGGCCAGCCGCTGGCGCTGCCCGCCGGAGAACTCGTGCGGGTAGCGGCTCAAAAGGTTGGGAAACTGCTGTTCGTCCAGGCCGACCTCGGCCAGCGCGTGCAGCACGCGCTGCTGCCGCTCGGCGCGCGACGATGCCGGCTGGTGCACCAGCAGGCCCTCGCCGACGATCTCCTCGACCGTCATGCGCGGCGACAACGACGAAAACGGATCCTGGAACACCACCTGCACATTGCGCCGCAAGGTCTTGTCGAGCGCCTTGTCGCGCCCCCAGGGTTGGCCGGTGACCCGCAGTTCGCCATCGAAGGGTTGCAACCCCAGCGCGGCCAGTGCCAGCGTGGACTTGCCCGAGCCCGACTCGCCGATCACGCCCAGGGTGCGCCCCGGCGTAATCCTGAACGAGGCCCCTTTGACAGCGACGAAGGCGCCCTTGCGAAACCAGCCGCGCACGCCGGGCACCGGCACCGGATACGCCACCGACACGTCGGCCGCCTCCAGCAGGGGCGGACCGACGGGCGCGGCGTCGGGGGCAATTTCGTCGACGTCGCGCTCGGGTCGGCTGTCGATCAGCTTGCGGGTATAGGCATGCTGCGGGTCGGCGAACACGGCCGCCACCGTGCCGTGCTCGACCAGCGCGCCTTGTTCCATCACCGCGACCCGGTCCGCGAACTTGCGCACCAGGTTCAGGTCGTGCGTGATCATCAGCACGGCCATGCCGTATTCGCGCTGCAGTTCGGCCAGCAATTCCAGGATCTGGGCTCGCACCGTCACGTCCAGTGCGGTGGTCGGTTCGTCGGCCAGCAGCAGACGCGGCTTGCAGGCCAGCGCCATGGCGATCATCGCGCGCTGGCGCTGCCCACCCGACAACTGGTGCGGGAAGGCCCGGGCGCGGCGCGCGGGATCGGGAATGCCGGTGCTGGCCAGCAGGTCGACCACCGCCTTGGCGCAGGCGGCCTTGTCCAGGCCCTGCTTGAGCTGCAACACCTCGGCGATCTGGTTGCCGACCGGGAACAACGGGTTGAGCGCCGTCATCGGCTCCTGGAAGATCATCGCGATGTCGCGCCCACGGATCGCGCGCAGATCGGACTCAGGCATGGCCAGCAGGTCGACCGATCCCGTGTCCAGTGCAAACCGGGCCGTGCCCTGGCAGTGCGCGTTGGCCGCCAGCCCAAGCAGGCTCAGCGCGGTGACCGTCTTGCCCGAACCGGACTCGCCCACCAGCGCGAGCTTCTCGCCGGCGGCGATGGAGAAGTCGATGCCCTTGACGACATCCTTGCCGCCGAAGGCCACGCGCAAGCCGGTGACGTCGAGCAGCGCGGTCATGACTGCGTCTCCGGCAGCGGCGCCGCGTCGGCCTTGCGCGGGTCGAGCGCGTCGCGCAAGGCATCACCCATGAAGGTCAGCAGCAGCAGCGTCAATACCAGCACGGCAAAGGTCGACAGCGAGATCCACCAGGCGTCAATGTTGTTCTTGCCCTGCGACAGCAGTTCGCCCAGCGACGGTGTGCCAGGCGGCACGCCCAGGCCCAGGAAGTCGAGCGAGGTCAGCGCCAGGATGGCGCCGCTCATGCGAAACGGCAGGAAGGTGACCACCGGCGTCAGGCTGTTGGGCAGGATGTGGCGCACGATGATCTGCCAGTTGCCCACCCCCAGCGCCCGTGCGGCGCGCACATAGTCGAGCTGGCGGTTGCGCAGGAACTCGGCGCGCACATAGTCCGACAGGCCCATCCAGCCGAACAGGCTCAGCAGCACCAGCAGCAGCGCCAGGCTTGGCGCGAATATGGCACTGAAGATGATCAACAGGTACAACTCCGGCATGGCACCCCAGATCTCGATGAACCGCTGGAACGCCAGGTCGATCTTGCCGCCGAAGAATCCCTGCAGTGCGCCGGCCAGCACGCCCAGCGCCACCCCGGTCACGGTCAACGCCAGCGCAAAAAACACGCTGACCCGAAAGCCGTAGATCAGCTGCGCCAGCAGGTCGCGGCCGCGGTCGTCGGTACCGAGCCAGTTCTCGCGCGTGGGCGCCGACGGATTGGGATTGGCGGCGAAGTAGTTCAGCGTCCTGGGCCCATACCGGTTGAGCGGGAAGATGGCCCAGTTGCCCTCCTGCGCCAGGCGCTCGCGGATGAACGGGTCCAGATAGTCGGTGGCGGTCAGGAAGTCGCCACCGAACGTGGTCTCGGGATAGTCCTGCACCAGCGGGAAGTAATACTGCCCCTCGTAACGCACCAGCAACGGCCGGTCGTTGGAGATCAGCTCGGCGAACAGGCTCAGCACGGCCATTACGCAGAACGCGACCAGGCTCCAGTAGCCCAGCCGGTTGCGCCGGAACCGGGTCCAGGCGCGGCGGGCGGGGGAATGGCTGGGGACGCGGGTGGTCGACTGCATCATGTCAGTTGCTCCACCGCACGCGGCGCGACCCACAGGGCATGAAGGGTCGAGCGGCTGTGAAGCAGGCACGTGGGGACCCCCACGGAACTGGCTCTGCCAGGCCGTAGGGGGCGCCCCCCAGTGGGGGGTTCGGACGGCTTACACGCAGTGAAGCCGGACAGACGGGGGGCGTTCTTCCTCCAGGGGCCGCCGCGCACGGCCGCTCCGAAGCGGCCGGCCCGCCCCCCAGTGGGGGGTTCGGACGGTCTACACGTAGTGAGACCGGACAGACGGGGGGCGTCTTTCATCAATCAAACTTGACCCGCGGGTCCACCCAGACGTAACACAGGTCGGAGATCAGCTTGGTCACCAGGCCGATCAGCGTGAACAGGAACAACGTGCCCAGGACGACCGGATAGTCGCGCCGGATCACGCTCTCGTAACTGAGCAGGCCCAGCCCATCGAGCGAGAACAGGGTCTCGATCAGCAAGGCGCCGGTGAAGAAGGCGCCGACGAAGGCCGCCGGGAAACCGGTGATGATGGGGATCAAGGCATTGCGGAACACGTGTTTCCACAACACCTGCTTCTCGCTCAGGCCCTTGGCCCGCGCCGTGACCACGTATTGCTTGCGGATCTCCTCGAGGAAGGCGTTCTTGGTCAGCATCGCGGTGACGGCGAAACTGCCCAGCACCATGGCGGTGACCGGCATCGTGATATGCCACAGGTAGTCGACGATACGCGCGCCCCAGGAGAGCTCCTCCCAGTTGCTCGACGTGAGCCCGCGCAGCGGAAACCACTGCAGTTGGCCGCCAAACACCACCAGCAGGGCCACGCCCAGCACGAAACCGGGAATCGCGTAACCCACGAGCACGATCAGCGTGGTGACGAAGTCGAAGCGCGAGCCGGCACGCACCGCCTTGGCCACGCCCAGGGGCACCGCAATGCCATAACTGATGAAGAAGGTCCACAGGCCGAGCGTGATCGACACCGGCAGCTTCTCGATGATCAGCTCGCCCACGTCCTTGTTCTGGAAAAAGCTGCGTCCCAGGTCGAAGCGGGCAAAGCGCGCCAGCATGTCGACGAAACGCTCCAGCGGTGGCTTGTCGAAGCCGTACAAGGCCTTGATCTGCTCCAGCCGCTGGCTGTCCACCCCCTGCGCGCCGCGGTAAGCCAGCCCCCCGCCTTCGGCACTGCCACCCGCAATGGCACCCGCCTTGGCCTCCGCCAGGTATTGTTCGACCGGCCCGCCGGGCACGAACTGGATCACGATGAAGGTGATCGTCAGCACACCGAGCAGGGTCGGCACCATCAGCAGGAGGCGCTTGAGGATGTAGGCGGTCATGATTGATGGCTCACGGCTTCTTCGCCCACCAGGTGTCGATGGCCCAGCCCTCGCCCTGGGCGTACGGCGGCATCTCCGCCGGCCGCGCCAGACGCCAGGCGTTGTAGGCGATGCGATGCGTGCCGGCGGTCCATTGGGGAATCAGGATGTGGCTGTGCGCAATCACGCGTTCGAGCGCGCGGCAGGCGGGCAGCAGTTCGGCCTTGGTCCGTGCGCCGGTCATGCGCGAGACCAGCGCATCCACGGCCGGGCTCTTGATGCCGGTCACGTTGCCGGAATCCTCGATGTCGGCCGCCTTGCTGCCGAACAGATCGGCATATTCCTGCCCCGGGTTGTGGGTACCCTGGTAGGCCAGCGCCGTGATGTCGAAATCGAACTTCTGCAGCCGCTGCTGGTACAACGCGAAGTCGACCGGCCGGAACACCAGCGTGACGCCGATCTTCTCCAGATTGCGCGCCCACGGGGTGACCACGCGCGCGCCGCCTTCATTGCTGTCCAGGTATTCGAGCACCAGCGGTTCGCCCCGGGCGTTACGCAGTTTGCCTTCGCTGACCGACCAGCCGGCTTCGTTGAGCAGGGCCTTGGCCTTGCGCAGATTGCCGCGCAGCGACGAATCGCCATCGGTGCGCGGTGGCACCGTCATGGGGCCGAAAACCGCATCCGGCACCTTGCCCCGCCAGGGTTCGAGCAAGGCCAGTTCCTCGCTCGAGGGCGTGCCGGTGGCCTGGCAATCGGTGTTGCCGAACAGGCCGTTGACCCGCTGGTAGGAGTTGTAGAACATCTGGCGGTTCATCCACTCGTAGTCGAATGCCAGGCCGAGCGCCTCGCGCACCCGGATGTCCTGCAGCATCGGCCGGCGCAGGTTGAGCACGTAGCTCTGGAAACCGGACGGCAGGCGATGCTTGAACTCCGCCTTGACCAGTTCCCCGCTGTCGAATCGCTTGCCGTTGACGCGGCGCGCCCAGTCGCCGGCCGAGAAAAACCGCATCAGATCGAACTCCCCGGCCTTGAGCGCCTCCAGGCGCGCGGTGTTGTCCTTGTAGATCTTGACCGTGATGCGGTCGAAGTTGGCGGTACCGCGGCGCACGTTCAGGTCGCGCGCCCAGTAGTCGGGATCGCGCACGTAAGTGATGTCCTTGCCGAACTTGACCGGGCCGATTCTGTACGGGCCACTGCCGATCGGGACGTCCATCACCACCTTGTCGAAAGGCTTGGCGATGCCGTTTTCCATGCCCCACTTGCGGCTGAACACGGGCAAGCCGCCCACCGTCAGCGGCAATTCGCGATTCGGCTGGCGAAAGCGATAACGCACCGTGCGTTCGTCCAGCACCTCGATGCCCGCCACCTCCTGCAGGATGGTCTTGTAGGCCGGCGAGACAAACGGCCCCATCAAGGTGTCGTAGCTGTGCTTGACGTCGGCCGCCAGCACCGGATCACCGTTGTGGAAACGCGCCTCGGGCCGCAGTCGATACGTGGCCGACATGCCATCGCCGGCCACCACTACGTCTTCGGCCAGCAGGCCGTACCCGGACGCGGTCTCGTCCAGCGAGCCGGTCAGCAAGGTGTCGAACATCAGCGCCGACAGATAAGCCGGCGCATTGCCGCGGATGGTGAACGGGTTGTACTTGTCGAACGTGGATACCCGCAGGTTGCTGACCAGGCGCAGCTCGCCGCCTTTGGGTGCCTGCGCATTGACGTAGGCAAAGTGGTCGAAACCAGCCGGGTACTTCAGGTCACCCCAGAGTGCATATCCGTGTGCGGCCCACGCCGGCCAGGCCAGCTGCATCAGCATCACGAACATCCAATTGCGCATGCGACAATTCTGCAGGATTTTTCATGGAGATTGAGGCATGGGTTTTCTCGCTGGAAAGAAACTGTTGATCACCGGTGTGCTCAGCAACCGATCGATCGCCTACGGCATCGCCAAGGCCTGCCGTGCCCAGGGTGCGGAGCTGGCCTTCAGTTACGTGGGTGAACGTTTCAAGGACCGCATCACCGAGTTCGCCGCCAGCCTGGACTCGAAACTGATTTTCGACTGCGACGTCGGCGACGACACCCAGATCGAGCGCCTGTTCGCCGACCTGTCACAGACCTGGCCGCAGTTCGACGGTTTCGTGCATGCGATCGGATTTGCGCCGCGCGAGGCGATCGCCGGCAATTTCCTGGACGGCCTGAGCCGCGAGAACTACCGCATTGCCCACGACATCAGCGCCTACAGTTTCGCCGGCATGGCCAAGGCGGCCCTGCCCTACCTCAGCGACACATCGTCGCTGCTGACGCTCACCTACCTGGGCGCCGAACGCATCGTGCCGAACTACAACACGATGGGACTGGCCAAGGCCTCGCTCGAGGCCTCGGTGCGTTACCTGGCCGAAGCCCTGGGGCCGCGCGGCACCCGCGTGAACGGCATCAGCGCCGGCCCGATCAAGACACTGGCCGCCAGCGGCATCAAGGACTTCGGCAAGTTGCTGGGCGTAGTCGCCGACGCGTCGCCGATCCGGCGCAACGTCACGATCGACGATGTCGGCAATGTCGCGGCCTTCCTGCTCAGCGACCTGGCCGGCGGTGTCAGCGCCGAGATCACCTATGTCGACGGCGGCTTCAACGCGGTGGCGATCTCGACGGTGGGTGACGTCGCAGCCTGAGTCCGCGCCGGTCGACGCGGCAGCACGCGCGATGCTGCCGCCGCGCCCTGGTCAGCTCTGCACCACGCAGTCGGCGTAATAACGCAGCTTGCCGGACTCGTCCAGTTCGGTCACCAGCCCGTGGATATCGGTGCCGAAACCCGGGCACTGGTCGTTGAACTCGCGCGAGAACTTGAGGTAGTCGACGATCTTGCGGTTGAACACCTCGCCGGGAATCAGCAGCGGAATGCCCGGCGGATACGGCGTGACCAGGCCCACGGTGACCCGCCCCTGGAGATCGTCGATCTCGACCCGCTCGGTCTTGCGCCGCGCAATGCAGGCGTAGGCCTCGGTCGGCGTCATCGCCGGAGCAAGGTCACTGAGGTACATGTCGGTCGTCAGCCGCGCGATGTCGTACTTGGCGTAGAGCTGGTGCACGAACTGGCACAGGTCGGCCAGGCCCATCTTTTCGTATTTGGGGTTGTCACGGCAGAACTCGGGCAGGATGCGCCACATCGGCTGGTTCTTGTCATAGTCGTCCTTGAACTGCTGCAGCGCCGTGAGCAAGGTATTCCAGCGACCTTTGGTGATGCCGATGGTGAACAGGATGAAGAAGCTGTACAGCCCCGTCTTCTCGACCACCACGCCGTGTTCGGCCAGGAACTTGGTCACGATGCTCGCCGGAATGCCGGTCTTGGCGAATTTGCCGTTCAGGTCCATGCCGGGGGTGACGATGGTCGACTTGATCGGGTCGAGCATGTTGAAGCCCGCCGCCAGCTTGCCGAAGCCGTGCCAGTTGACGCTGCCCTTGCCCTTGCGGGACTCGCCCTTGATGATCCAGTCGTCGGCCCGGCCGATGCCCTCGTCGGCCAGGTGATCGGGCCCCCACACCTTGAACCACCAGTCGCTGCCATATTCGTCGGCGATCTTGCGCATCGAGCGCCGGAAATCGAGCGCCTCGGCGATGCTCTCCTCGACCAGGGCGGTGCCGCCGGGCGGCTCCATCATCGCGGCGGCCACGTCGCAGCTGGCGATGATGCTGTATTGCGGGCTGGTCGACGTATGCATCAGATACGCTTCGTTGAACAGGTGCCGGTCGAGCTTGGTCTCCTGCGCATCCTGCACCAGCACCTGGCTGGCCTGGCTGATGCCGGCCAGCAACTTGTGGATGGACTGCGTGGCATAGACCACGGCCTTCTTGGGACGCTTGCGCTTCTTGCCCATCGAATGGTAGGCACCATAGAACGGGTGGAAGGCCGCGTGCGGCAACCAGGCTTCGTCGAAATGCAGGTTGTCGACATAACCGTCGAGCATCTGCTTGATCGTCTCGGTGTTGTACAGCACTCCGTCGTAGGTCGACTGCGTGATCGTCAGCACCCGGGGCTTGACGTTCTTCGCGTCCACGCCCTTGAGCAGCGGGTTCTTGCGGATCTTGGCCTGGATCGCGGCGGGCTCGAACTCCTCCTTCGGGATCGGGCCGATGATGCCGAAGTGGTTGCGCGTGGGCTTGAGGAACACCGGAATCGCCCCGGTCATGATGATGGCGTGCAGGATGGACTTGTGGCAGTTGCGGTCCACTACCACCACGTCGCCCGGAGCCACGCAGTGGTGCCAGACCATCTTGTTCGAGGTGCTGGTGCCATTCGTGACGAAAAAGCAATGGTCGGCGTTGAAGATGCGCGCGGCATTGCGTTCCGACTCGGCCACCGGGCCGGTGTGGTCGAGCAGCTGGCCGAGTTCCTCCACGGCATTGCAGACATCGGCCCGCAACATGTTCTCGCCGAAGAACTGGTGGAACATCTGCCCCACCGGGCTCTTGAGAAAGGCGACGCCGCCGGAATGCCCGGGGCAATGCCATGAATACGACCCATCCTCGGCGTAGTCCAGCAAGGCCTTGAAGAACGGCGGCTGCACCCCCTCGAGGTAGCTGCGCGCCTCGCGCGTGATGTGCCGCGCGACGAACTCCGGCGTGTCCTCGAACATGTGGATGAAGCCGTGGAGCTCGCGCAGGATGTCGTTCGGGATGTGGCGCGAGGTCTTGGTCTCGCCATAGACGTACAGGGGCACGTCCAGGTTCTTGCGCCGCACCTCGGCGATGAAATGGCGCAGGTTCTGGATCGCCGGGCCAAGGTCGGCGTCGTTGGTGAACTCCTCGTCGTCGATCGACAGGATGAACGCGCTCGCGCGCGACTGCTGCTGGGCAAACTGCGACAGGTCACCGTAGCTGGTCGCCCCCACGACTTCGAAGCCTTCGCTCTCGATGGCCTGAGCCAGCGCACGAATGCCCAGGCCGGACGTATTCTCGGAGCGGAAGTCCTCGTCGATGATGACAATGGGGAAACGAAATTTCATGCGATCTCCGTGCGACCGGTCCATCCCGGCAAATACTGTCCAAGCCGGGCAGTGTAAGGAATTCGAACGCCACCGGCCGGGTTGTCGACGAATGAACGCCGACTTTGGGCCACCGACTGTTGTTCCCTTTATACACAGTCGGCAGGAAGCGGAAGCCGCGGCCACAGGCCTTGCGCTGCAGGACAGGTCCGGATGGCACGATGCCATCCGGCGAGCACACGGCTGCATCCCGCACCGGCCGGCGGGACGACGCAGTTTCAGGCCGGGCGCACTGCTACAATCCCGGCCACCGGAGAGGTGGATGAGCGGTTTAAGTCACACGCCTGGAAAGCGTGCGTGGGGTAAAACTCACCGCGGGTTCGAATCCCGCCCTCTCCGCCAGTTGCCCGATGAAAACCGGGCATTTTCAGGTCTTTGCCCCCAAAGCACCCGCCCAAGGAATTGCGCTTGATGACGGCGGCCTGGATTCCTTCGATCGCGGTCATGCAGTCCAGCATCGTTTGTCTGCGACGGGAGGTCCTCCTGGTTTCGACCCACTGTGCCTCACGGCAGATTGACGCCAATCGCCAGGCAGCATGCAAACCATGCATCCCGGCGACATTGCGCAGATCGACGCAGCAGTTCGCGCACTCGTTGAGTCCATGCTCAGATGTGGGGCCGCTACCCCCTCCTGCGTCGACTTCACGGAGGGAGCAAGGCGTGAAGGCGGCAAGGTCGACCCACGCGCGGTCAACGAACACGACGCACGCCTCATGGAAGTCTGCGGTCTGCGTTTGAGCCTGTGTGTGCCGCGGCTGGCATGTGTTCGCCAAAGGTCCATCCCGTCACCTTGCGCCAGAACACATCCACGACCACTGCCAGGTACTCCCATCGCCACGGCAACGGCCTTGCAGCAGCGCAGTAGCTTGCCCGTCAGCGCCTGCCGCCGGCCATTCGGTAGCGGCCCTGGCGCGATGGCGTCCCCGGAACGATCCATCCGTTGATCCGGGACGGCGCTTTCCACGGCCGCGCGATCGGAGCTTCTCACCCACGACTGCGTTTGGCACTCGGACGCGCTGGCAGACGGGGACCACCTCGACGACGCCGACCAGGCAGTCGCTGGCAAAATCGCCGTGCCGGTCTGGCGGGCGGGCCGCCATGGATCTGGGCGACGCGTTGCCACTGCATGGCGCGATCCGCGGCAGGCTTGGCCGGGCCTGGCGATGTCGTTCCCGACGGCGACGTGGCCCCCCAGTTGCGCGGGCCCGCGCGTGAGCTTGACCTTGTGCGTTCGCGTGCGCTCGGTGCCAACATCGGCACCGACAACCACCACCACCCAACGGGCCAGGCGCTTCACTCCTGCCTTGGCCGCCAGTGGCACCCGCAGCTCCAGTTTGATCGCACCGAGCTGGAACCGCAGCGGCTCGTCGCTCCGCCCCCATCGAGGCGCCGATCTCGCGCCGCAGTTGACCGACGCTTCCGCCAAGCCCAATTCGCCCATGACACCGACCTTCTGACGACACGGAGGGGTCGTTTCGAATGCCGTGTGGAGCAAGCCGCGGCGGACGGCAGCGTCGACACTGGCAGAATGAAGCCATGAACTCGTCGCGGCAACTTGTCCGACTGCATGCCCTGGACTTGAACCAGCTCGTGCCGCTCGCATCCCTGCTGCGCTTTGCCGGGGTGACCGACGCGGCGCATGCGCTGGACATGTCCCAACCTGCTATGAGCAAGCATCTGGAGCGGCTGCGGCGCACGTTCGAGGATGCGCTGCTGGTGCGTGAAGGCAACCGCATGATCCTGACGCCCAAGGGGCAGGAGTTGCTGCCGCTCGTCGATGCGGCCCTCGAACGCGTGGACCAAGTCTTCGCCACACATGGTGCGTTCGACCCGTCTGCCGCCAGCCGGAACGTACGCATCGGGGCCAACGACTATCTGCAGCAGTTGCTTGCGCCACCGCTGCAGACGGTGCTGCGTACCCAGGCACCGCGGCTGATACTGGAGTTCGGCCCGGTGGGCATGCTTCAGCCAGGCCACCTGCTGTCCCAGGGCATCGTCGATCTGATGATCGGTCTCACCCAGGCCAATGCCGAACTGCGCAGCGTGCAGCTGTACGAGGACGCGTTCGTCTGCATCGCCTGCAGCGGCAACCGCGCCTTGCCGGATGTGCTGGACGTGGATACGTTCTCGGCACAACCACACCTCGACGTCTCGCCATCGGGCGCGGGGCTGCTGCGCGCCGTGCTCGACAAGGCGCTTGCGGCACAGGGCGGGCAGCGTCGACTGGCCGCATCCATCTCGACCTTCCTGGGCGTGCCCGGCATGCTGGTCGGAACGGACATGCTGGCGCTCGTACCCCGGCGGGCGCTTGAGAGCATGCCGCGCGATGCACTGCGTGTGTTCGCCCTGGACTTCACGCTGGAGCCCTTTGCGGTCTCGTTGTGGTGGCACAACCGGACACACAACGATCCGCTCAATCGATGGCTGCGCGAGCAGATCGTGCACGTGGCGGCAAGCCTGTGACGCCTTGCGGCAACGATCACGTACGGTCGACTGCCTGAACAGACCCCGAGGCGCCTGCGCCACGCGCCCCCTGCCTGCGGGCAGGCGCCGACACCTCGGCGAACTTCGCGGCTTCCGAGGCAATACGAATGTCGCACACGCAGGCGAGGTCGCAGCCCGGGCACGGCGGGTCGGTTCAGGCGCAGCACTGCCACAGCACCATGATCTTCCCGGGTGACGCATGCATCGGTCATGCTCAAGGCATCCGCCTTCAGGATCGCCGTTGGTCGAAACGGTGGCCCAGCACCGCGCCGGCAATATTGATCTTCTGGATGTCGATGGCCCCGCCGGCCAGGCCCCAGCCGAAGCTGTCGCGCACGCGGCGCTCCATGTCGTACTCCGTGCTGTAGCCATAGCCGCCCATGAGCTGCATCGCGTCGATGCACACCTGGCGCACGATCTCGTTGGCAAAACATTTGGCGATGGAGCTTTCACGCAGCGAAGGCAGACCGTCGGCGGCGTTCACCACCGCACGGTAGAGCAGCAGGCGTGACGCATCCAGCTTCATTGCCATCTCGGCGATCTTGAGCTGCACCGCCTGGAAGTCGGCCAGCGGCCGGCCGAACGCGATGCGCTCCTTGATGTAGCGGGTGATGTCGTCGAATGCACCCTGGGCCAGACCCAGCGACATGGTGGTATTGCCGCAGCGCTCGAGGTCGAAGGCCTGCATCAGTTGCTTGAAACCGCCGGCCGGCACGACGATCTGCGCGGCCGGCACCTGCACCCGATCGAGGAAGATGTCGCAGTGGTGGGTGCTGCGAAATCCCATCAGCTTCTCGCGTTTGCCGAAACTCAGGCCCGGCGTACCCTTGTCGACGAAGACCGCGCCGATCCCGGCGGCACCCGGGGCATCCGACAGCCGGCAATACACCAGGTAACCCTCGGCATGGCCGGCACCGGAACACCAGCGCTTCTGGCCATCGAGCATGACCTGCCCGCCTTCCACCACGCCGCGAGTGCGCAGGTCGGTCAATGCCGAGCCCGCGTTGGGCTCGCTCATGCTGACGGCGACAACCATCTCGCCCGCACAGACGGCAGGCAGTACCCTGCGCTGAAGCTCTTCGCTGGCATAACGCTGAATCGCCAGCGTTGGCCCGAAGCAGGACTCGAAGATCGGTGCTGCCACGGCGCCCGAGATCTTGGCGAACTCCTCGAGCACCAGCACCGCGTCGAAGTGGCTCATGCCCTGGCCACCGAAGGCCTCGGGCAGATTGATGCCGAGAAAGCCCATCTCGGCGTAGCGCTTGACCCAGGCCTGCGGCAGCGGTTCGTTGGCCTCCTCCAGTTCACGGGCCAGTGCCGGCAACTCGGTCTGGGCGAACTTGCGCGCCGCCTCTTGCAGGGCGCGCTGGTCGTCGTTGAGTGTGAAGTCCATGGTGGTGCTGCCTACTGGGGCTCGATGCCCGCACGCCGGGCCACGCGCTTCCATTGCTCGATCTGGGCAACCTGGTAAGCGCGCAGCTCCTTGGCGTCCCCCGGGAAGATCTCGCCGCCGATCTTGGACAGAAAGGCCACGGTCTCGGGCTCCGCCGTGATCTGTTCGATCAACTGGGTCAGCTTGTCGAGCACGGGCTGTGGCGTCGTCGCCGGCGCG
The DNA here is from genome assembly GCA_027214345.1 of Comamonadaceae bacterium G21597-S1. Lineage (GTDB taxonomy): Bacteria > Pseudomonadota > Gammaproteobacteria > Burkholderiales > Burkholderiaceae_C > CAISIP01. The sequence goes on along the minus strand of JAPWHR010000010.1, from coordinate 162,754 downwards.
AAGACTCCGGTCCAGTTGTAGAACTCGAAGTCCTTGGCACCGGATTCGATGGCCGTGGGGACGTTGGGCAGCGCGCCGTGCCGCCGGTCGGACGTCACCGCCAGCGCGCGCAGCCTGCCACTTTGCACCAGCGGCAGGCTGGCCGAAATATCGGCGATGGTGAAATCGGTCTGGCCCGCGGCGGTGTCCTGGATGGCTGGCGCCGAGCCCTTGTACGGCACATGCGTGAATTCCGCGCCGACGGCCTCGGCGAACTCCTCGGTGGCGATCTGGTAACTAGCCGAGCCCGATGCGTAGTTGAGCTTTTTCGGCGCCTTCTTCGCTGCATCGACGAGTTCAGCCACCGTCTTGTAGGGCGAGTTCTGTGGCACGAGCAGCAGATTGGTGCCGCGCGACGTGCGGGCCACCGCGGCGAAATCGTTCAAGGGGTTGTAGGGCAGGCTCTTGAACAGTACCGCGTTGACCACCACTGGCGAGTTGCTGGCAAAAAACAGCGTCGATCCATCGGGAGCGGCTGTCGCCACCGCCTGCGCAGCGATGAAACTATTGCCGCCCGTGCGGTTCTCGACGATGAATGACTGCTTCGTGATCTCCTGCAGTCGGCGCGCATACAGTCGCGCGGTGGTGTCGGCGCCGCTTCCCGGCGGAAACGATACGATGAAGCGTACCGGCTTGGACGGATAGGCCTGCGCCCGGGCCCACGGCGTTGCGCCCAGGGGCAACAGCGCCAGCATGGCCAGCATGCGGCGTCGTTCGATGCGATTGTCAAAAGCGGTCATGGTGCGTGTCTCCTTCAAGTCTTCGGGTGGGTACAGGGAGTGGGTCGGTGGGCGAGTCACGTCGGCGCGCCGTGCGCCGCCTTGCGCTGGCGTGCCAGCGCGCCAGCTTGCTCCAGGTCGGCGATCTGGCCGGCGCTGTAGCCGGCCTCGGCCAGCACGTCGTCGGTGTCTCGGCCGAAGGTCGGCGCCGGGCTGTGCAGCGTGGCGGGCGTGCGGTCCAGCCTGATCGGATTGGCCACCACCTTGCCGCCGCCCAGGTCCTGCCACATGCCATTGGCGACGGCCTGCGGATGGTGGAAGGCCTCGTGCAGGTTCTGCACCACGCCAGCCGCCACGCCCGCGCGCATCAGCGTCAGTGCGAGTTCCTCGCCGTCCCACTGCCGCGTGGCGGCGCTCAGCGCGGCATCGAGCGCCGCCCGGTGTGCCACCCGCTGTCGGTTGTCGGCAAAGCGCGAATCGTCGGCCAGCTCCGGCATCCCCAGCACGCGGCACAGCTTGCGAAAGGCACCGTTGTTGCCCGCACCGGTGAAGACCTTGCGATCGCGGCAGCTGAACAGACCGTACGGCGCGATCGCCGCATAGACGTTGCCGGTCGGTGCAGGTACCTCTTCGGTGAACATCCAGGTGGTGCTCAGCGGATGGGTCATGGTCAGCGCCACGTCGAACAGCGACAGGTCGATATGCTGCCCGCAGCCCGATCGCTGCCGTTCATGCAGCGCCATCAACAAGGCCGAGGTCGCATACAGGCCGGTGGCGTAGTCCACCACCGGCATCGGCAGCTTCAGCGGTTCACCGCCAGGCTCGCCGTTGACACTCATCACGCCGGCGAAGGCCTGTGCCACGGCATCGTAGCCGGGGTAACCGGCCAGTGGACCGCGCGTGCCGAAGCCCGAGATCGTCAGATGCACCAACCGTGGAAACCGCGGCTGGAGGTCGTTTGCGTACCCCAGCCCCCAGCGCTCCAGCGTGCCGAGCTTGAAGTTGTCGATCAGCACATCGGCGTCCTGCAGCAGGCGCAGCAGGACCTCGCGCCCGGCTGCCTGGCCGAAGTCGAGCGCCAGCGTACGCTTGTTGCGGTTCAGCCCCCAGAAATAGGACGACAGGCCCTGCGGCCCGGCCGTGCCCCAGTCGCGCGTCTCGTCGCCTTGTGGCGGTTCAATCTTGATGACATCGGCGCCGTGGTCGGCCAGCATCTGCGTGCATGCGGGGCCGGCATACACCCGTGTCAGGTCGATGACCCGCAGGTCCGACAATGTGCCATGGCGTGTGCGACTGGTCGTGTTCATGGCGGCCAGTGTGCTCGCGCGGCAGATCGCAGACCAGCCCGGCAAGGCTATTTCGGCCATGCCCCATCGGCCATGACCCGAGGGTTTGCGCTAGTGTGCAAAGCGCACCGCCAGAAAGTTCACCCACAAGTTTGGGCATCTGGCGGCTTGAGGCTGGCGAGCGGACAGGTCTTTGAACGTTCACGACGCGCAGGATTGGCCGGTCTCAAGGTCGACCCTGTTGTTGGCCATGATGAATCGCCGGGGCCCGCTGACGCGGCACGGCAGAGCACGGACGGCCTCGACCTCGACCGCGCACATGGCGATCCGCGAAGACGCATCGATCGACCAAGAGGCGATCGATCGCGTGCCGGCAGCTGGCTAGAATGGGGAGCGCCGATTCCATGCGCTGACGCTTGGTTCGAGCCCGTCCGTGACGAGCGTGTGGCGCAGCGCAACCGGCCCAGCGAGCACCATGTCAACCGCACCTCCGCACCATGCAACACTTGCGCGTGCCCTGCTCGGGCGGGCCATCGGGTTCCGGGACTGCGCGCCATCAACGCTGGACACCCTGGTCGCGGCAGGTGCCTTGCGCATGCTGGACAAGGGCGAGTTTCTGTTGCACCGCGGCGGCTCGATCAACGCGCTGGGCGTGCTGATCGAAGGTTCGCTGGAATCGAGCATCACGCGCCGGGATGGACATCGGCTGCTGATCAGTTACCTTCAGCCAGGCGACCTGGTCGGCTTCATGGGTCTGCTCGACGGCATGGGCCACGTGACCGATCTCAAGGCACGCGTGGCCAGCAGCATGATGATGATCCCGCGCTCTGCGATCATGCTGCTGCGCACGCACCACATCGATGTCGTGCGTGCGTGCGAGAGCCAGTTGGCGTACCGCAGCCGCATCCTGTACGACCGGCTCGCAGCCGACCCGTCCATGCCGGTCGAGGAGCGGCTGGCCCGCCTGCTCAGTACCTGGGTCGCAATGTACGGACTGCCCAGGGAAGACGGCATCGTGCTGGACATGCAGTTGTCCCAATCCGATTTGGCCGACACGCTGGGGGTGAGCCGGCAACGCATCAATGCCGCGATCGGCCGATTGCAGCAACTCGGCTGTATCCGCATGACCTACCGCAAGATCACGATCACCGACGAAACGGCGCTGCAGCGCGTGCACGGGCCCAACGGCGAAGGGGCCGGGTGCGGCGTCAGTCGAACTTGATGCGGTTGACAACTCCCTTGTAGAGATCGCGTTCGGCCAGCAGGAAGGCCTGCGCCTGCGCCGGTCCCATGGGCTGGGCGGCCTCCATGCCCATTTTGCGGCGTTGCTGTACCACGGCGGGCGATCGTGCTGCGTCGCGCAGAGCAGCATTGAGTTGTTCCAACTGCGTCGCAGCGACGCCATGCGGGGCGAAAAACATACCCCAGGTCTGCAGATCAAGGCCCTTGAGCGATGCGCTCTCGCCGAAGGAAGGCACGTCGGGCAGGACCGCCGATCGCCCGGCCGACGAAACGCCCAGCACCTTCATGCGTCCCTGCGCGACGAAGCCGGCAACCACCGGCACGACCACGACGCCGAAGTCGAGTTGTCCGCCCAGCACGTCGTTGACGACACCGGCCCCGCCCCGGTAGGGGATGTGCAACATGAAGGTGCCGGTCCTGGCCTTGACGATCTCGGTGGCCATGTGCTGGAACGACCCTACACCCGAGGTTCCGAACGTCACCTTGCCCGGATTGCGGCGCGCGTACGCAATCAACTGTTCCAGGTCGCCCGCGGGGTGATCCGGCCGGGTGAAGAAAGCCAGCGGCGTCTTGGCGGACAGCGCCACGGCCTGCAGGTCCTCGGTCTTGTATGGCACGGCCGGATTGATCATCGGCATCAGGACGGTTTCGCTGGGCGAGCCATAAAACAAGGTGTGCCCGTCCGGCTGGGCGCGCAAACCCTTCTGGATACCAATGGTGCCCCCAGCGCCACTCGCGTTCTCGATCACGATGGGTTGGCCGAGCAGGCGGCCGAGCTCCGGTGCGAGCAGGCGCACGTCGATATCGGCGCCGCCTCCCGCCGGAAACGGCAACACGATGGTGACGGGGCGGCTGGGAAAGCCACCCTGCGCGACGGACCATGGACTGAACAGGCTGGCGCCGGCGCCGGCCGCGCCGGCCAAGAGCATTCCGCGCCGCGATATCCGAGGCGATGTGCCGGCGTGCGGTGTTGGCGAAGAGGTAAGAATGGGCATGTCGTCTCCTGTGTGGCTGTCGATCTGTCGATTGAACATCAGCACCGCCGCTCACAGGCAGTGGCGTCCTTCGCACTCTGTCAGCTTTTGGACAAAGTCGCGCCGACATTGCGGCGATCGGTCGCATCGCGCACAAACAATCACCTGACCGACACGCACCGGCACGGGCCAGTCGGACAACCACATCCACTGCGAGGAGCAAACACATGTCAGACGACACGAAGGTACGAGGCGGCCATCTGCTGGCCCGCGCATTACACGACAAAGGCGTCCAGCACGTCTTCACCTTGTCGGGCGGCTTTTGCAATCCGGCGCTGGAGGGATTCCAGTCCCACGGCATGCGCGTCATCAACTGCCCGCACGAGCAGATCGCCGGATTCATGGCCGATGCCCATACCCGCATCACGCGCAAGCCGGCGGTATGCCTGGCAGGCCCCGAGAGCGCCAACACGGCGGGCGCGATGATGGAAGCCTGGGGCGAACGCGTCCCGGTGATTTTCATCACCTCGGCGAGCACATTGCGACGCCGCGGCGCTGGCGGGTTCAAGGAGGTGGACACCGTGGCGATGGCAGCGCCGTTCACGAAATACAGCGCAAGCGTGGACGACGGCAATCGAATCGGCGAATTCGTCGACCGGGCCTGGCGGATCGCGCAAAGCGGATATCCCGGTCCGGTCCACCTGAGCGTGCCGGTGGACGTGATGTTCTCCTCCTTCCCGCGCGACGCGGGTCGCCAAGAGCGGCCGTTTGACCGCGGTCCGAGCGCCATCGACAGGGCCTGGCCCGAGCCGTCCCGGCTCGATGCGGTACTCGAGCAGATTGCCCAGGCGCGCAAGCCGCTGCTGATCGCGGGCCATGGGGTGTGGTGGTCGGGCGCGGAACGATCGCTGGCCGCCACTGCCGAGTCACTCGGCATTCCGATCTTCAACATGCCTGGCCACCGCAAGATGGTGCCGGAGCATGCACCCGCCTACATGGGGCTGGCCGATATCCACCAATTCCCGCCCAGTGCACAGGCGCTTCAGGCCTGCGATGCCGCCATACTGGTCGGCGCACGGCTCGACAACCAGATGGACTTCGGCAACACCAGCCTGTTTCCGGCCAGCACGCGGCTGATCTGCGTCAACGGATCGCACGAGGAACTGGAGCACAACCGCGCGGCGGACAGCTTGTTGCTGTCCGATCCCGGCGCATTTCTGGACGCGTTGGCCGCGCTGCGCGCGCAAGGCCGCTGGTTGCTCGATGCCGGCTGGCTGGCCAGCAACCGCGCGTGGCGCGACGCCTGGGTCGCATCGACACTGAACGACCTGGCGCGCGAAACCGAAGCCGACCACCGCATCCACCCGCTGCAGTTGTCACTGACCGTGCAGTCCCAGCTGGGCAGCACGGACTGGTTCGTCTACGACGGCGGCAACACGCACTTCTGGGCCGAGATCGGTGTCAAGCTGCACGGTGCGCGCGGCGGCGAACTGGCCGGAATCTTGCACCCGGGCAGCTTCAGCATGCTGGGCGTGGGCGTGTCGATGGCGCTGTCGGTCAGGAACACCCAACCCGATGCCCGCGTCGTGCTGGTAAGCGGCGACGGCGCCTTCCTGTGTGGCGGCATGTCACTGGAACTGGCGTTCCAGGAAAACCTGCCCATCGTCGTCGTGATCGACAACAATCGCGGACTGGACTGCATCTCGCAGCAGCAGGAACGGCTGTTTCCGGATGGCTCCCACTATGCGACCGACTTCCGCGACATTCCGTTCGACCGGATGGTGCAAGGCATGGGCGGATACGCCGAACGGGTCGAACGACTGCAGGACCTGGCTCCGGCCATCGCGCGCGCCCTGGCCAGTGGCAAGCCCGCGTGTGTCAACGTGATCACCCGGGGCGTGATCACGCCCATCATCGGCGCCGTGACCAACAAGCGCGACAAATCCTCGATCGAATGAAGACGCACATGTTCACCATTTCCTGCCACGCGCTGGACGCGGTCCGCGGAACCCATGCTGCCGCACTCGGCGTGACGCTGCGGCGCTGCCGTCCCGATGGGCTGCACGACGTGGTGTTCACCCATGCCACCGACGCAGGCGGGCGGCTGCTGCAGTCGGTCGACCTGGACACGCCCAGCCAGGCGAACCACGACTACGAGCTGGTGCTTGCCGTCGCCGACTACTGGGCTGCACAGGATGCCCCCACTGAACCTGCCAGCGCGCTGCGCGAGCTGACGCTGCGCTTTCGCGTCGGCGATGCGAACGCACGCTACCACTTCCCCGTCAGCTTGACGCCGTGCAACTGCTCGCTGCTGCTGGTGGTGCAGCACACATGAGTACGCGCCCGACGCCCGGCGCCGCCAACTACGACGTCATCGTTATCGGTGCCGGTGCAGCCGGCTGCGTGCTGGCCAGTCGCTTGTCCGAAGACCCTGGTAGGCAGGTACTGCTGATCGAAGCCGGACCGGACGTGCCGCCGGACCGTGAACATCCGGATATCCGAGACCCATTGCCGGTCGCGCATGGCAATCCGGCTTACTCCTGGCCAGACCTGGTCGCCGAAGTCGGCGCCGCGCGCGACGGTCAGCCGCGGGCATCCCGTCACTTCCTGCAGGGCTTTGGCGTCGGCGGCGGCACCATCATCAACGGCTCGATCGCCTTCCGCGGCCAACCCGGCGACTATGACTTCTGGCACGAACAGGGAGCCACGGGCTGGGCCTGGGACGACGTGTTGCCGTATTTCCGCAAGCTCGAGACCGACCTGGACTTCGGCGGCTCGCTGCACGGCCGACATGGCCCGGTCACCGTGCGTCGCCAACCCGAGACGGCCTGGGCACCGTTCAGCAGGGCCATCGGCGATGCCCTGCAGCGCCGCGGTCATCGCCTGTTCGCGGACTACAACGGCGATTTCGACGACGGTCTGAGCGCGCTGCCGATGACCAATCTTCCGCACCGGCGCGTATCCGCCGCATCCGCCTACCTGACGCACCAGGTGCGCGCGCGCAGCAACCTGACGGTGATGGCCGGCACCCGCGCCGAACGATTGCTCGTCGACGGACACCAGGTTGTCGGCGCGCTGCTGCGCAGTGCGACGGGCACCTGGGCCGCGCACGCAGCGGAGACCATCGTGTCTTGCGGTGGCATCTTCAGCCCGGCGCTGCTGTTGCGCTCGGGCATCGGGCCCGCCGAACCGCTGCGCGCGATGGGCGTTCCGTTGCAGCATGACTTGCCCGGCGTCGGCAAGAACCTGCAGAACCATCCCAAGATCGAACTGGCCGTGCACCTGCCCGGGGCCAGCAGGCAGTCGAACGGACAGCGCGACCTGGGACAGAACTGCCTGCGCTTTTCGTCCGGCATGCACGGTGCCTTGGCGCACGACCTGGGGCTGGTCAGCATCAACAAGGCCGGCTGGCATCCGCTCGGCGCAAGCATCGGCGTGGTCGGCGTCGCCCTGTACGAACCTCGTTCCACAGGCAGTGTCACACTGACCAGCCCCAGCCCATTGGCGATGCCGCAGGTACGCTTCAACCTGCTGTCGGACGTGCGGGACCTGGAACGTATGGTGCATGGATTGCAGTTCGCACTCGAGTTGCTGGCCGATCCGGCCGTGGCGAGCAAGCGCCACCAGGTGTTTTTTCCAGGCGGGGCCATGGTCCGGCGCCTGGCGCGGCGCAGCGCGTCGGCATGGTGCCAGGCGCTGGTGCTCAAGAACCTGCTGGACATTCCCTGGGCCCGCGCCATCGGACTGCGCCACGCGTCTATTGACCCCGCCGCCTTGGCCGGTGACGCGACCGCGCTGCGTGCGCGGGTACTGCAGCATACCGGGCTCTCGCACCACGTCAGCTGCACCTGCAAGATGGGGCCCGCCAGCGATCCGATGGCGGTGCTGGACGAACATTGCCGGGTGCGCGGCCTGCAGGGCCTGCGCGTGGTCGACGCATCGTCATTCCCGTCGATTGTGCGTGCGGGCATGATGCTCCCCGTCATGATGTTGGCGGAGAAAGTGGCAGACACGATGGGCTCCGGGCCGCCCCAGGCGACACGCTGCTGAGTCCCGGCGACTGCGAACGTACACGTTGCAGTCATCGGCATACCGTGCGAAGCAGTGCCCGCGCCGCGCCAACGGTTTGTCCACCTCATCGAGCAGCGCGTTGGCCAGCAGCGGACTCAGGGGCCACCTTGCGGCGTACCCTGATAGTGCTGGATCACCACGCCATCACACATGATTCCGCTGTTCAGGCAAGCACGGATCAGCCGGATCACTCCGGCAGCCCCGATACGCCGTTGCAGCCGGTCCATCAGAATGTCGTGGTGCACGGTGTCGAAGAATTTCTCCAGATCCACACCCGCAGCGCCCTTATAGGCCCTCATCCGTTTGGACGCCCGTTACAGGTTCTCTCTCGTCAAGGCTGCGCCGAGCAGCCCCAACCCTGTGTCTACCCGTTCATGTCGCTCGCCCTTGACTTCATCGCTGGCCGGAGCATGCACGGCTTCACCGCGCATTACGCCCGCCCGCCCAGATTTCTCGGGCATCTGACGCATGGCCTTGTGCATCGACATGGGACTCGAACACTCCTGCTCGTATGGACCTTGGCCAGCGACTTCCCTCCACACCAGGTTGCCCTCATGCAGTTGCGTTTCACTTCGTTCGCTGTGATCAACTTACGACGGGACTTGCACCCGTAGTAGTGCGCCCATGCTGGGCGCACCATGAAAAAAGCCCCGCGTCGCGGGGCCTGTTGCTGGAGTCAGGAACGCTGGATCAGCGGATCACGGCCAGCTCGGTGCGCTTGCCACCTTTGTAGGTCATCAGGGTCAAGGCGCCATTCTTGATGTCACCCTTCTCGTCGAACGAGATGTTGCCCGTCACGCCCTTGTAGTCGGCCGTGGCCTTGAGTTCCGGCAGGTACTTGGCAGGGTCGGCCGAGTCGGCCTTGACCATCGCCGCGACCATCACGTTCAAAGCGTCATAGACGTAGGGTGCATACACCTGCACATCGGCGCCGAACTTGGCCTTGAAGTCAGCGCGGAATTTCTCCATGCCGACCTTTTGCTCGCCTTCGACACCGCCGGCCTCGGCGCAGTACACCATGTCGTCCTTGAGCGCTTCACCAGCGAGCTTGGGCAGTTCGCCCGAGCAGATGCCGTCGCCACCCATGAACTTGGCCTTGATGCCGAGCTGGACCATCTGCTTGATCATCGGGCCGGCAACGGCGTCCATGCCGCCAAAGAACACGACGTCGACCTTCTTGCCCTTGAGGGTGGTCAGGATGGCGTTGAAGTCGGTTGCCTTGTCGGTGGTGAACTCATGGCCCACGACGGTACCGCCGGCAGCTTCGACCGCTTTCTTGAACTCCTCGGCAACACCTTGGCCGTAGGCGGTACGGTCGTCGATCACGCCGATCGCCTTGCCCTTGAGGGTGTTGACGGCGTATTTGCCCAGCGTGCTGCCCAGGTGCACGTCGTCAGCCACGACCCGGAACACGCCCTTGAAGCCCTGGCGGGTGTACTTGGGGTTGGTCGCCGACGGCGAGATCTGGGGAATGCCGGCTGCGTCGTAGATGGCCGAGGCGGGAATCGTGGTACCCGAGTTCAGGTGTCCGATCACACCGTTGACCTTGGCGTCGACCAGCTTGGTCGCGACGGCAGTGCCCTGCTTCGGATCACCTGCGTCGTCCTCGGGCAACAGCTCGAGCGTGACCTTCTTGCCACCGATCATGATGCCCTTGGCGTTGAGTTCGTCGATCGCCATGCGGGCGCCGTTCTCGTTGTCTTTGCCCAGGTGAGCGATCGGACCACTGGTCGGCCCGACGTGGCCGATCTTGATGACGTCGGAAGCGGCCTCGGGCGCAGGTGCGGCCGGAGCGGCGGCGGGGGCAGGAGCAGCGGGTGCAGCGGCAGGCGCCGGCTCTTCCTTCTTGCCGCAAGCAACCATCAAGGCAGCGGCCGCGCACAACGTCAACGTAGTACGAAATTTCATTTGCATAGGAACTCCAAGGGGGGGTTATTCAGTTGGTGGACACGTATTTGTCCCAACAGCCCGCGAGGATAGCGTAAATCGTGGGCCGATACCACTGGGGAAACACCACGGAACCCCCCGGGATACGCCAAAAAACAACGCTGCCGCGGCCACCCGAAATGTCGTCAGGATGACGGTTCTTCCGGTGCCCGCGCGTCCGGATCGAGCACGGTCTGCGGATCCTCGTCGGCGAGCACCAGTTCCACCGCATCACGCACCATCACGTCGACTTCCGCACGCAGCCGTTCCGCCACCGTCTCCAGCGATTCGCGCACCATGTCCTCCATCTGGCGACGCAGCCGATCGCCGATGACGTCGACCTGCTCGAGCATGGCGTCGGCCACGGCATCCTGCATGCGCAGGTCCAGGGCCTCGCGCAACTGCTGGCGCACCCGTTGTGCAAAGGCCTCGCGACGTTTGGCCTCCTTGGCGACCAGGTCCTCCGGCGGCTCGACCGGCTGCGCAGGCACCTGGACCACCTCGGTCAGGGTCGGGAGAAAACGCGGAAACCCGCGCGCCGTGGTGACCATCAGGTGCGCCCCTGGCCGGAGAGGTCGTGCCGAACCAGCGCATAACCCCGTTGCTGGTAGTACTTCCAGCGTGCGCGCGACTGCACCCGCTGCGTGTCGTCCGGGCCCACGACCTCGATCACCCGCTCGAAACGCTCGAATCCGGTCGGAACCTCGGCGCCGAGATTGAGCAGGACATCGTGGTGCCGCGCCTGCGACGCTTGCACGCCCAGGACCACCGGCGACGCATCGAGCACGACCGGATCGCTGTCGGCCCGGCAATGGGGAACAAAATCCGTGTCCGAGAAGGACCACAAGGCGGCGTCGAGCTCATCCATGGCCGCCTCCGGGCCGGTGACCGCCACCTGCGCGCCTTGCGATACGGCCTTGCGCAGCAGGCGGCACAGATACCGGGTCTTGTCCGGCATGTTGAAATGAAAGGCGACTTCAGTCATGGGCATTCGATCCCGGCGTGGCTGCACGCTGGGCCCGTGACCCGGTGCATGCCGGCCAAGCCCGGTCGCTCCAGGGCGGGACGGGCCGGCACGTCGGCCTCAGGCCTTGCGCCGCGCACGGGCCGGGGCCTTCTTCGCGACCGAAGTCGCGGCACCGCCACCGGCGCCCGCCAGCAGGAAGTCGAGCAGTAGCGGCACCGGCCGTCCGGTTGCGCCCTTGGCCGCGCCGCCCTTCCAGGCGGTTCCGGCGATGTCCAGGTGCGCCCACGGGAACTTGTCGGCAAAACGCTGCAGGAACTTGGCCGCGGTGATGGCACCGCCGGGCCGGCCGCCGACGTTGGCAACGTCGGCGAAATGGGTCTTGAGGCCTTCGCCGTATTCGTCGTCCAGCGGCATGCGCCAGCACAGGTCCTGCGCCGACTCGCCCGCCGCCAGCAAGGCCGCGGCCAGGTCGTCGTGGCTGGAGAACATGCCGCTGCGCACACCCCCGAGCGCGATCACGCAGGCGCCCGTGAGTGTGGCGATGTCGACCACGGCCTTGGGCTTGAGGCGTTCGGCGTAGGTCAGCGCGTCACACAACACCAGGCGGCCCTCGGCGTCGGTGTTCAGGATCTCGATGGTCTGCCCGTTCATGCTGGTGACCACGTCGCCCGGCTTGACCGCTTTGCCATCGGGCAGGTTCTCGCAGCTGGCGATCAGGCCGACCACGTTGATCGCCGGCTTGAGTTCGGCCAACGCACGGAACACGCCCAGCACGCTGGCGGCGCCACACATGTCGAATTTCATCTCGTCCATCTCGGCCGCCGGCTTGATGGAAATGCCGCCGCTGTCGAACGAGATACCCTTGCCGATCAGCACCGTGGGCGCCTCGCCCTTGGCGCCGCCGTTGTAGCGCAGTTCGATGAAACGCAGTTCCTCGTGGGAACCCTGGGCTACGGCCATGAAGGCACCCATGCCCAGCTTGGCGACCTGTTTCGGCCCCATCACGGTGCACTGCAGGTGCGGCGCCTTGGCCAGGCGCCGGGCGGCGTCGGCCAGCATCGACGGCGTCGCATGGTTGCCCGGGCGGTTCGCCCATTCCTTGGCGTATTCGATGCCCCGCACAGCGCCCACCGCGCGCTCGAAGGCCGGACGCGACAGCGCCGCGTCGGCAACACCGATCGTGACCTGCTCCAGCGTGCGCGGCTCGGGCTTGGACTTGGTCGTCGTGTAGACATAACTGGCATCGGCCGCCGCCTGCACGGCCATCCGGACCGCGTCGTCGTGAGCCAGCGCCGACAGGCACACCACCAGCTTGCGGCAGGATGACGACCGCAACGTGCCGACCGCCGCGGCGACAGCCTGGCGCACTTGGCGCGGCGTGCCCTCATCGCAGCCTGCCAGCACCAGCCGGGGACAGGCCACACCGGGTATCTGGTAACCCATCAGCAGCTTGCCGGTCTTGGTCTGCAGGTCGCCGGACTTGAGCGCCGCGGCGATCAGGCGGCCCAGTTCGTCCTGGCCGGGCTTGAAGCCCTCGGGGACCAGCACCAGCAACACATCACCCTTGTGGGAGGCCGCCTGAGCGAGGTCGAGGGACTTGAGATCGAAGTTCATAATCGGGTCTTTCATTGACAGCGATGTTATTCCATTCTTCCCTGCACAAGGAGATGTCCCGGTCGTTCGGCGCCACGGTGGTGGTGCTCGCAACGGTCGTCATGACCATGTTCCTGATCCGCACCGTGGGCCTGGCCTCGCGGGGCAGCGTCGATCCGGCCGAGGTCATGATGGTGCTGGGTTATACGGTGCTCGGGCACGCACCGACCATCCTGACGCTGAGCCTGTTCGTGGCCATCGTGGCGACCATGTCCCGCATGTACCGAGACAGCGAAATGACAATCTGGTTCGCCAGCGGCAAGGGCCTGGGCAGCTTTGTATTGCCGCTGGTGCGCTTCGCCTGGCCGATCTGGCTGGCGATCGCGGTGCTGGTGATCTTCGTCTGGCCCTGGTCGAACCAGCAGTCCCAGACCCTGCGCGACCGCTACGAGCAGCGCGGCGACCTGGAACGCGTCATTCCCGGCCAGTTCCAGGAGTCGGCCAGCGGTGACCGCGTGTTCTTCATCGACAAGGACTCGGTCGGCGGCAAGACGGCAGGCCAGGTGTTCATTGCCGCCAACGAGAAAGGCAAGCAGATCGTCACGTCGGCGCGGGCCGGCCGCATCGAGACCATGGGCCCGGACCGGTTCCTGCTGCTGTCCAACGGACAACGCCTCGAGAACGAGACCGCATCGCCCGGCTTCAAGATCAGCGAGTTCAAGGAATACGGCGTGCTGGTCGATGAAAAGGCCCAGCAGGATGCGCGCGCACTGCCGCCCCATGTATTGTCGACCCGGGTCCTGCTGGCCGGCGGCACGGCGCCGTTCATGGGCGAGTTGTCCTGGCGTTTCGGGCTGGCGATGGCCTCCATCAATTTCGTGCTGATCGGCCTGGCGTTCTCGGCCGTCAACCCGCGTATCGGGCGCAACGGCAACCTGCTGTTCGCGATGTTCACCTTCATCGCCTATTACAACCTGGTCAACCTCGGCGCCAGCCGCATCAGCACGTCGACGGCCGAGTTCTGGCGTTTCAACATCGGCCTGCACGGCGGCATCTTCGTGCTCACCGCGACGCTGCTGGCAATGAAACACTGGAATCTCGGCCTGCGCCTGCGCTCGCGCGCGCCGGCCACGAAGGCACCGGCGGCACCACGATGAAGACCGTACGCCGCATGATCTACAGCGAGGTCGTATCCGCTGTGGGATTCACGACCCTGGCCTTTCTGGCGCTGTTCTCCTTCATCGACTTCGTCGGCGAACTGCGCTGGGTCAACTCGAACGGCGAACAGGGCTACCAGCTGCGCCATGCGCTGGCCTATGTGGGAACCCTGTCGGTGAGCAGCCTGTACGACCTGCTGCCGATCACGGTGCTGATCGGCTCGGTGTTCGCAATGGCACGGCTGGCGCAAAACTCGGAATTCACCGTGCTGCGCACCAGTGGCCTGGATCCCTGGCGCGCCTTGCGCAGCATGCTCGGACTCGGCCTGCTGTTCACGATCGTGACCTTCGTGATTGGCGATTTCCTGGTGCCGGTGGCCGATCGCGCCGGCCAGTTCCTCAAGGCGACCTACCTGCGCGAGATCACCGTCGGACAGACCGGCGCGTGGTTGCGCGAGAAGCAGGGCGAACATGCGTTCTGGGTCAATGTCGGCGCGTTGCAGCCCGACGGCGGCATGCGCCGCATCCGGATCATCGAGTTCGACGACAAGGGCAAACTGCTGTCCACCAGCCAGGCGGCCAGCGGCGAGTTCGTCGGCAACGACGCCTGGATGCTGCACGACGTGCAGCGTACCGAGTTCAAGCCCGACCAGGAGGGCCAGGCACAGGCGAGCAGCGCCAACCTGGAGCAGTTTCGCTGGCCCACCACTCTGACCTCGGAAATGGCGGCCGTGGCCTTGCTCAAGCCCGACCGCATGCCCATCATCGACCTGTTCCAGTTCATGCGCCACCTCGACGCCAACGACCAGGCCTCGCAGCGCTACGAGATCGAACTCTGGCGCAAGGTGTTCTACCCCCTGAGCTGCCTGGTCATGGTCGTGCTCGCCCTGCCCTTTGCCTACCTGCATTTCCGTACCACCGGCATCTCGACCTATGTCTTCATCGGCGTCATGACCGGGATCAGCTTCTTCCTGCTCAACAACCTGTTCGGACATTTCGGCAACCTGCGCAACTGGTGGCCCTGGCTGGCGGCGGCGGCGCCGGGACTGATCTACTCGCTGTTGTCGCTGTCGGCGTTCACCTGGCTGGTGCTGCGACGCTGATGACGCGCGCCACCATCCTGTTTGCCCACGGCTCGCGCGATCCGCTGTGGAGCCAGCCGATGCAGGCCGTGGCCCGGCGCATGCGCGACATCGATCCCGGCACGCGGGTGCGGTGTGCCTACCTCGAGCTGATGCAGCCCGACCTGGCCACGGCGGTACGCGCCTGCGTGGACGAGGGCTGCGACGACATCGTCGTGGTGCCGATGTTCCTCGGCGTCGGCCGCCACGCGCGCGACGACCTGCCGGCACTGGTGGCGCAGTTGGCGCCGACGATTCCCGGCACCCGCATCCGGCTGCAACCGGCCGTCGGCGAAGACCCCCGCATCGTGGAACTGCTGGCCCGGATCGCGCTGGGCTGAGCCGTGGTGCGCCGCCGGTCCGGCCCCGTGCGGCAGGCATAATCAGGCGCCATGGGCCCGCTTACGACATGAATCTGCACCAGTTCCGTTTTGTCCAGGAGGCTGTCAGGCGCAACCTCAACCTGACGGAGGCGGCCAAATCCCTGCACACCTCGCAGCCGGGCGTATCCAAGGCCATCATCGAGCTCGAAGAGGAGTTGGGCATCGAGATCTTCACCCGTCACGGCAAGCGCCTCAAGCGGGTCACCGAACCGGGACAGCAGGTACTCAAGAGCATCGACCTGATCATGCGCGAGGTCGGCAACCTCAAGCGCATCGGCAACGAATACAGCGCGCAGGACAGCGGGACATTGTCCATCGCCACCACCCACACCCAGGCCCGCTACGTGTTGCCTCCTTCGGTGACCAAGCTGCGCCAGGCCTACCCGAAGGTCAACGTCAGCCTGCACCAGGGCGCGCCCGACCAGGTGGCGCAGATGGTCATGGACGAAACCGCCGACATCGGCATTGCGACCGAATCGCTGGCCGCCTACTCCGGCCTGGTGTCGCTACCGTGTTACGAGTGGCAGCACATGCTGGTGCTGCCGACGGACCATGCGCTGTGCCGCCGCGAACGCATCAGCCTGGAAGACCTGGCCGGATTGCCGCTGATCACCTACCACCCGTCGTTCACCGGCCGTACCCGGATCGACCAGGCCTTCGCCACCCGCAACCTGCAGCCGAACATCGTGCTCGAGGCCATCGACTCCGACGTGATCACGACCTACGTGCGCCTGGGCATGGGCGTGGGCATCGTCGCCGAAATGGCAGTGCGCGAACTGCCCGAGAACACCGGCGGCAACGCACTGGTGATCCGCCCGCTCGGCCACCTGTTCGGCCAGAACGTCGCCCGCGTCGCGTTCAAACGCGGCGCCTACCTGCGCAACTTCGTGCTCACCTTCGCCGAACTGCTCAGCGAGCGCCTCGACCGCCACCTCGTCGCCCACGCGATGACGGGGCATGTGAGTGATTATGAATTGTGAGATTTCGTGTGCCAGACCAGGAATTGCGAAGCAATTCTGCTCTGGCACCGACATTTTGTCGGATGTCCTGGCTGTCCCGATTTCGTGTGCCAGACCAGGAATTGCGAAGCAATTCTGCTCTGGCACCGACTTTTTGTCGGATGTCCCGGCTGTCCCGATTTCGTGTGCCAGACCAGGAGTTGCGAAGCAATTCTGCTCTGGCACCGACTTATCGTAGTTGTCCCCCTTCCCTTCACCCCGTCCCGTACCATGAGCGTCCCCACCCCCCGCACCCCCATCTTGAGCAGCAAGCTGCCTTCGGTCGGCACGACCATCTTCACAGTCATGTCGAGCCTGGCCACCGAGAAAAAAGCTGTCAACCTGGGCCAGGGATTCCCGGATTTCCCGTGTGACCCGGCGCTGGTCGGCGCCGTGACGCAGGCCATGGAAAGCGGATACAACCAATACCCGCCGATGACCGGCGTACCTGAACTGCGCACGGCGATCGCCGACAAGCTGCGCAGCTGGCACGGCCCGCACGGCGGACGCGACTACGACGCCAACAGCGAGATCACCGTCACTGCCGGCGCGACGCAGGCCATCCTGACCGCCGTGCTGGCCATCGTGGGCGCGGGCGACGAGGTGATCGTGCTCGACCCGTGTTACGACAGCTACGTGCCCAACATCGAACTGGCCGGCGGCATCGCGGTACGCGTGCCGTTGATGCCGGGCAGTTTCCGTCCCGACTTCGACGCGATCGCCGCTGCCATCGGCCCGCGCACCCGCGCCATCATCATCAACAGCCCGCACAACCCCAGCGCGACGATCTGGAGTCGCGGGGACATGCTGCGGCTGCAGGAACTGCTGGCCCCGACCGACATCCTGCTGATCAGCGACGAGGTCTACGAACACATGGTGTTCGACGGCCGCGAGCACGAGGGCGCCGCCCGTTTCCCGGACCTGGCCGCCCGCGCCTTCATCGTCTCGAGCTTCGGCAAGACCTACCATGTCACCGGCTGGAAGATCGGTTTCGTGGCTGCTCCGGCCAGCCTGATGGCGGAGTTCCGCAAGGTGCACCAGTTCAACGTGTTCACGGTCAACACGCCGATGCAATATGGCCTGGCCCGCTACATGGCCGAACCGCGCCACTACCTGGAACTGCCGGCCTTCTACCAGCGCAAGCGCGACCTGTTTCGCGCCGGCCTGGCCAAGACCCGCTTTCGCCTGCTGCCCAGCGAAGGCAGTTATTTCCAGTGCGTCGACATCACGGGCCTGGCGGTGCCGGAGCGCAACCTGCCCGACGGCGAGTTCTGCCAATGGCTGACCAGCGAGATCGGCGTGGCGGCGATCCCGCTGTCGGCCTTCTACGGCAACGGCTTCGACCAGCATGTCGTGCGGTTCTGCTTCGCCAAGAAGGACGAGACACTGCACGCCGCCCTCGAGCGCCTGGGCCGCCTGTAACGACAAGGCGGCGCGCCGGCCCGGCGCCGCTCAGATCGGGCGCCGGCGTGACTCGCGCTGCGCGATCCAGATCGTCGACGCGCTGATGATGGCGCCGCCGATCAGTGTCGTGCGCGTGGGCAGGTCGCCGAACCACAACCAGCCAAGCAGGGCCGCCCAGACCAGATCCAGGAACTTGATCGACTGCGTGGGCGAGGCCTCGGCGATCGCCAGGCCCCGGGTCTGGCAGTAGTGCCCGGCCACGCCGAGCACGCCCGATGCCGCCACCAGCAACCACATGCCAGGCCCGGGTGGTTGCCAGTACCAGGCTGCCAGCGGCACGCTGAACAGCATCACCGTCACGGCCTGCCACAACACGATCACGTTGATGCTCTCGTAACGCGTCAAGGTCTTGGTCATCAGGAACGACGCGGCGAACACCGGGCTGGAGGCCAGCATCAGCAGGTGGTACCAGCCGGTATCGCCGGACAGCTGCGGGCCGACCACCACCATGACGCCGCCGAACCCGACCAGCGCGGCAACCCAGCGCTCCCAGCGCATCACCTCGCGCAGGAAAAACCAGGCACCGAGCATGATGAACATCGGCTGGATAAAGCCGATCGCCGTCGTATCGGCCAGCGGGATGTGCGGCAATGCCGTGAACCACAACAACAAGCCCATCGTGTGCAGGGCGCCGCGCCAGAACTGGCCGCCCAGGCGGCGCGGCCAGCTGGCGCGCAGGCCGATGCGCAGCACCAGCGGCAGCATCACGACCACCGCACCCAGGTAGCGCAGGAACTGGGCCTGCATCGGGTGCAGTTGCTGGCTCATGCTGCGCAACACCGCATTGAGCAGCACGAACACCAGGCCCGACAGCGCGATCCACAGCAGGCCGCGCACATTCGGATCGAGCCGCTCGACACGGCGTGCCTGCAGCACCAGTTGCCGCATCCAGCGGGTTTGCACCAGGGTCCGGTGACGCGACATGGTCAGCTGTTGACCTGCGCCCAGGCCTTGTCCAGGCGCTTGACGCTGATCGGGTACGGGGTGCGCAGCTCCTGCGCGAAAAAGCTCACACGCAACTCCTCGAGCATCCAGCGCAGCTCCTGCAGCCGCGCATCGGTGACACCCTTGCGTTCGGACACCAGGCGCCAGAAGCGGGTTTCCTGGGGACGCAACTCAGCCAGCCGGGAATGGTCGCGCGCCGGATCGGTGCGCAGCTTGTCGAACCGCAACACGATGGCCTTGAGATACCGCGGCACCTGCTGCAGCTGCACCCAGGGGGTGCGCGCCAGGAAGTCCTTGGGCACCAGGCGCTGCAACTGCTGCGTGGCGTCGGCCGCGGCGTCGGCCGACTGCCGGTTGTCCTTGATCTTGCGGCTGGCGGCGGCAAATTCGACCAGGATCGTCGCGGCCAGCCGGGCGACTTCGTTGGCAATCAAGGTCAAGCGGCCACGCCCTTCGTCGAGCCGGCGCTTGAAAGCCTCGGCGTCGGTGGGCAAGGGCTCCATCAGGAAGGCGCGTTCGAGCGCCACGTCGATGATCTGGCCGCGCAACTCCTCCAGCGTGCCCAGTGGCATGTAGGCTGCGCCCATCTTCTGCAGCTCGGGGATGTTTTTCTCGAGATACTTGGTCGCGTCGCGCAACTGCAGCGCGAACAGGCGGCGCAGGCCGGCGCGGTGTCTGGCCGCCGCGACGTCGGGTTCGTCGAACACCTCCATCGTCACCGCGTCGCCACCGTCGATCAGCGCGGGAAAACCGACCAGCACCTGGCCCTTTTGCCGGATCTCCAGCAGTTCCGGCAGCTCACCGAAGGTCCAGGCGACATGCCGCTGCGTGGCGCTCGGCAGTTCTGCCTTCGCCCTGGCCCCGGCACCACCGGTATTGCTGGCACGCTGCGCCGGCAGGGTCGCCGTCGGCGCCGACGCGGTGGCCGCCGCCGGTGGCGCGGTGGCCTTCAGGCCGGCCAGCGCCTGGAATGCGCCGCGGGCCTGCCCCCCGAGTTCGGACTTGATGGCCGCCAGGTTGCGGCCGGTGGCCAGCTGCCGGCCGTTGTCGTCGACCACCCGGAAATGCATGAAGTGGTGCGGGCTCAGCGTGTCAAGCTTGAAGTCGGTGCGCTTGACGTCGAGCGAGGTCCGCTCGCGCACCAGTCGCAGCAAGGCGTCGACCAGGCTGCCATGGCCGAACACCTCGGGCGCGGCGAACTGCTCGGCGATGCGCGCCGCGCTGTCGGGCAGCGGCACGAAACGCGAGCGCGGCTTCTGGTGCAGGCTCTTGAGCAGAGCCAGAACCTTGTCCTTGAGCATGCCCGGCACCAGCCACTCGCAGCGCTCCTCGTTCACCTGGTTGAGCACGAACAGCGGTATGGTCACCGTCAGGCCGTCACGCACGTCGCCAGGCTCGTGCAGGTAGTCGGCCCGACAGTCGATGCCGCCCAGGCGCACAGTGCGCGGAAACGCACTGGTCGTGATGCCGGCCGCCTCGTGGCGCATCAGCTCCTCGCGGGTGAGCAGCAGCAGGCCGGGGCGTTGCCGCACCGCCTCCCGGTACCAGCGCTCCAGCGCATGGCCGCTGCACACATCGGCCGGCAGTTGCTGGTCATAGAACGCGAAGATCAGCTCGTCGTCGACCAGGACGTCCTGGCGCCGCGACTTGTGTTCCAGCTCCTGCACCTGGGCCACCAGCTTGCGGTTGGCGGCCAGAAACGGCAGTTTCGTGTCCCATTCGCCGGCCACCAGCGCCTCGCGGATGAAGATCTCGCGCGCGCCCTGCGGGTCGATGCGGCCGAAATCGATGCGGCGTCCGCTGTAGACGACGATGCCGTACAAGGTGGCGCGCTCGAGCGCCGTCACCTGCGCCGCCTTCTTCTCCCAGTGCGGGTCCAGCAACTGCTTTTTGAGCAGGTGGCCGGCCACCTGTTCGATCCAGGCCGGCTCGATCGCGGCGATGCCACGGCCGAACAGCCGGGTGGTCTCCACCAGCTCGGCGGCCAGGATCCAGCGGCCCGGCTTCTTGCTCAGGTGGGCGCCGGGATGGCGGTAGAACTTGATGCCGCGCGCGCCCAGGTAGGCCTCGTCGTCGTCGATCTTGCAGCCGACGTTGCCCAGCAGGCCGGACAACATCGACAGGTGCAGCTGCTCGTAGCTGGCCGGCGCGGTGTTGATGCGCCATTGGTGCTCGGCCACGACGGTGTGCAGCTGCGAGTGGATGTCCTTCCATTCGCGCACCCGGCGCACGTTGACGAAGTTCTGGCGCAGCAGCTGCTCGTATTGGCGGTTCGACAGCCGGTGCTCGGCGCTGCCCTTTTCGCCGCGCGCATGGGTGATCCATTTCCAGAGCTTGAGGTAACCGGTGAATTCGCTGCGTTCGTCGTCGAATTTCACGTGGGCCGCATCGGCCGCGCCCTGCGCCTCGAGCGGCCGGTCGCGTACGTCCTGCACACTCAGCGCGCTGGCGATGACCAGCACCTCGTCCAGCGCCTGGCGCTCGCGTGCCTCCAGGATCATGCGCCCGACGCGCGGGTCCAGCGGCAGCCGCGCCAGCTCCTTGCCGATGCCGGTCAGCTCGTTGGCCTCGTCCACGGCGCCGAGTTCTGCCAGCAACTGGTAACCGTCGGCGATGGCCCGCCCCTGCGGCCGCTCGATGAACGGGAAATCCTCCACCTGCCCCAGGTGCAGCGACTTCATGCGCAGGATCACGCCGGCCAGCGAACTGCGCAGGATCTCCGGGTCGGTGAAACGCGGCCGCTGGTTGAAGTCGTCCAGGGCATAGAGCCGGATGCAGATGCCGTTGGCGACCCGGCCGCAGCGCCCTGCGCGCTGATTCGCCGCGGCCTGGCTGATCGGCTCGACCAGCAGCTGCTCGACCTTGCTGCGAAAGCTGTAGCGTTTGACCCGCGCCGTGCCCACGTCGATGACATAACGAATGCCGGGCACGGTGAGCGAGGTCTCGGCCACGTTGGTCGCCAGCACGACCCGGCGCTGGCCATGGGTGTCGAACACCCGGTCCTGCTCGGCCTGCGACAGGCGTGCGAACAGCGGCAGCACCTCGGCATGGCGCAGTGCCGGTTGATGGCTCAAATGCTTGCGCAGCGCATCGGCCGCCTCGCGGATCTCGCGTTCGCCGGGCAGGAACACCAGGATGTCGCCGTCCTGGCGTGGGCCGCCACCCGTCCACAACTCATCGACCGCATCGCAGATCGCGTCGTTCAGGTCGTGTTCGCGGCTTTCCTCGAACGGCCGGTAGCGTTGCTCGACCGGGAACATCCGGCCCGAGACCATGATCACCGGCGCCGGCCCCTTGCGCGACGCGAAATGATCGGAGAACCGCTGCGCGTCGATCGTGGCCGAGGTCACGATGATCTTCAGATCCGGCCGGCGCGGCAGGATCTGGCGCAGGTAACCGAGCAGGAAATCGATGTTCAGGCTGCGCTCGTGTGCCTCGTCGATGATCAGCGTGTCGTAGGCCTTGAGCAGTGGATCGGTCTGGGTCTCGGCCAGCAGGATGCCGTCGGTCATGAGCTTGACCGAGGCCTCGCGCGAGAGCCGGTCCTGGAACCGCACCTTGAAACCGACCACCTCGCCCAGCGGGGTCTGCAGCTCCTGGGCGATGCGCTTGGCCACCGAACTGGCGGCGATGCGCCGCGGCTGCGTATGGCCGATCAGCTTGCCCTGCCCCGGCGGATACGCCGGCTTGCCGCGGCCGGGCGCGGCGACGGCCCGTTTGCCGCGCCCCAGGGCCAGGGCCATCTTGGGCAGCTGGGTCGTCTTGCCGGAGCCGGTCTCGCCGCAGACGATGACGACCTGGTGCGCCGCGATGGCGTCCATGATCTGCTCGCGCATCGCCGATACCGGCAAAGACTCAGGAAATTCGATCACCGGCTCTGGCATGGCGCGATTATCCCGGCTTGCGGCAACCTGCTGCCGGGTGACTGCTACACTTTTGCCATCCCCGCGCTGCCACGCCCTGGCCCGACCGCCGATGTCCACCGTTTTCAACTTCACGTTCGTGCCCTGGTTCCGCTCGGTCGCGCCATATATCCACAAGTTCCGCAACCAGACCTTCGTCGTGGCCGTCGCCGGCGAGGCCATCGCCGCGGGCAAGCTGCACCATCTGGCCCAGGACCTGGCGCTGATCCAGAGCATGGGCGTCAAGGTCGTGCTGGTGCACGGTTTCCGGCCCCAGGTCAACGAGCAGCTCAAGGCCAAGGGCCACGAACCAAAATATTCGCACGGCATGCGCATCACCGACGAGGTCGCCCTCGATTGCGCGCAGGAGGCCGCCGGCCAGTTGCGCTACGAGATCGAGGCCGCGTTCAGCCAGGGCCTGCCCAACACGCCAATGGCCGACTCCACGGTGCGGGTGATCTCGGGCAACTTCGTCACCGCGCGTCCGGTCGGCATCGTGGACGGCATCGACTTCAAGCATTCGGGCATGGTTCGCAAGGTCGACACCGCCGGCATCCAGCGCGCGCTGGACTTCGGCGCCATCGTGCTGGTCTCGCCATTCGGCTTCTCGCCCACGGGCGAGGCCTTCAACCTGACGATGGAAGAAGTGGCGACCTCGGTCGCGATCGCGATGCAGAGCGACAAGCTGATCTTCGTCACCGAGGTGCCGGGCATCCTGGTGCGCCCCGGCGAACCCATGGGCGACGACAACCCGATCGACACCGAACTGCCGCTGGCCACGGCCGAGAAATGGCTGGCCGAACTCCCGCCCGCGCAAACGCCGTTCGACACCGCGTTCTACCTGCAGCACTGCGTCAAGGCCTGCAAGGCCGGTGTGGAGCGCAGCCACATCATTCCGTTCGCGATCGACGGCGCCTTGTTGCTCGAGGTCTATGTGCATGACGGCATCGGCACCATGGTGGTCGACGAAAAACTCGAGAACCTGCGCGAAGCCACCGGCGACGACGTCGGCGGCATCCTGCAGCTGATCGAACCGTTCGAGAAGGACGGCACCCTGGTCAAGCGCGGACGCACCGAGATCGAGCGCGACATCGGCTACTACACCATCCTGGAGCACGATGGCGTGATCTTCGCGTGTGCGGCGCTGTATCCCTACCCGGAGGAACGTACCGGCGAAATGGCGGCCTTGACCGTGTCGCCGGACTCGCAAAGCCAGGGCGACGGCGAACGCGTGCTCAAGCGCATCGAACAACGCGCCAAGGCGCAAGGGCTCGAGAGCATCTTCGTGCTCACGACCCGCACCAAGCACTGGTTTCTCAAGCGCGGCTTCGTGCAGGCCGACCCCGACAAGTTGCCGGAGGCGCGCCGGCGCCTGTACAACTGGGACCGCAAGAGCCTGGTGCTGGTCAAGAAACTGGGCTGACCGCGACGGCGGGACACGGCAAACGGTTATCCTTTCGGCTCGGGCCCGCGGATCGGGCCCATGCTCCGCTTCTACAAGGAACCCCGACCATGGCATCTTTGAATTTCATTGGCGGCGAAAAAGGCGGCGTCGGCAAATCGGTGCTGTCACGCCTGCTGGCGCAGTATTTCATCGACCGCGGCCGCCCGTTCACGGGCTTCGACACCGACCGTTCGCACACCTCGTTCACCCGCTTCTACGCCGACTACGCATCGCCGGTCATCGTCGACCGCTACGAGGGCCTGGACAAGATCGCCAGCTGCTTCGAGGAGGTGCCGGCCGTGGGGCAACAAGGCAGCGTCATCGTCGACCTGGCGGCGCAGACCGCCCTGCCCCTGTCGCGCTGGATCAAGGACTCCGACCTGCTGCCGCTGATGGGCGAGATGGGCGTGACGGTGAACTTCTGGCACCTGGCCGATGCCGGCAAGGATTCGGTCGACCTGCTCGACCGCCTGCTCAACACCTACGGCGCCGGCCCGAACTACATCGTCGTCAAGAACGAGGGCCGCGGCCAGGACTTCTCCGAGCTCGAGGAATCGGCAGCGCTGAAGAAGGCCCTGGCGCTGGGCGCCCGGGTCGTCAACCTGCCGCAGTTGCATGAGTCGAGCATGCGCAAGATCGATCGCCAGAACGCCAGCTTCTGGTCCGCCATCAACAACCGGTCCACCGATGAAGATGCACTGGGCATGTTGGAGCGCCAACGCGTCAAGACCTGGCTGAAGAACTGCTACGCCATGCTCGACGCATTGCCCTTGTGAGCCGCCGGGCCGCACCAAGGCGAATGGCCCGGCAGCGCACGGCGCTTGTGCAATCCGCGCCGCGCGCCGACATCCCTGGTCAGTAAGTCGCCCGGCCGCCGGAGAGGTCGAACACCGCGCCGGTCGTGAAGGAATTTTCCTCCGACACCAGCCAGGCCACCATGGCGGCGATCTCCTCGACCTGCACGAAGCGGCCGCGCGGAATACGCGACAACATGTAGTCGATGTGTTCCTGCAGCATCTGGTCGAAGATCTTGGTCTTCGCCGCCGCCGGCGTGATCGCATTGACCGCGATGTTGTGCTTCGCGGTCTCCTTGCCCAGGCTCTTGGTCAGCGCGATGACACCGGCCTTGGAGGCGCTGTAGGCCGCCGCATTCGGGTTGCCTTCCTTGCCGGCGATGGACGCGATGTTGACGATGCGCCCGTAGTCCTGGGCGATCATGCGCCTGACGACGGCCTGGTTGACGTGGAACGTGCCCAGCAGGTTGATGTCCATGACCCTGCGCCACTCGTCAGCGGGATAGGTAGCCACCGGCGCATTCATGCCCGCGATGCCGGCACTGTTCACCAGGATGTCGATCGAGCCCAGTACCTGCGCGCTGGCGGCCGCGGCCGCTTCGACCTGCTCCAGCGAGGTGATGTCGACCGTCTGGGTCGACACCGCCGAATCGGCGCCCAGCTGCGACTTTGCCTGCGCCAGGGTCGGCGCGTCGACGTCCCACAGCGCCACGCGAGCGCCCTCCTGCAGCAAACGCTGCGCCACGGCAAGTCCGATGCCTTGCGCGCCACCGGTCACGACGGCATTGCGGTCTTTCAAACGACCAACTGACATGTTCAAGTCCTTTCTTGGGATGAATTGGTATTCAGGAGCTGGCGTGCACCCACGTGTACGGCGCCAGGCGCAAGGATTGTTGCCGTGTCGCACGCGGCAACACCAGCGCGATGTCCAGCGACTGCGGGCTCAGGTTGGCCACCCATGCCTGGCAGGAAATGCCGTCGTCCAGGGCCAGCACGGCCAGGCGATCAGGATCCGGGTTGCGGACCCGGCAGACCGGCGCGCCCTGGCGCGCCACCAGCGCACCCAAGGCGTTGAACACGTCCGCATGGGCCAGGGTCACCGATGCCACGCCGGCAGCGGTCATGCGGCTCAGGTACCCCAGCATCCAGGCCTGACCGAACGCCGTGTGGTCACGCGCATCGTCGCGCGCCATGGCCACCGGAGAACCGGGCTCGTGCCGGACATGGACGCCGAACGGATCGATCGACATGCCGATGCCGACCGGGCCGACGTGCACCGGGGCGTCGACACCACGCGCGCGCAGGGTGGCCAGCTGTTCGGGCAAGGTGGCAAGCGACTGCATCACGGACAGGTCGTCGGCCACATGGATGATGGGACAGGTGGTATAGGTGACGAAGTCCAGCCGCGGCGGCAACACCAGCCTGTTGAGATGCGTGAAAAAAAACGGCGTCCCGCCGCCGATACGGGCATGCGGAAAGCAGGTCCGTGCCGCTTGCACGGCCCGTGCGCTGGTCGGAAAAATGGCCAATGCGGTCACCACGATGCCGTGCGTGACGCAGGCCTCGGACAGCTGCCGGCACGCTGGCGCGGCATCGGCATCGCCGTCCAGGATCAGGTCCACCCGCAGCGGCGTAAGGGTGTGCGAGAACAGGCTCGGCGACGTCAACGGGCTCGATGCGGAGCCTGGCGACCCAGCGCGCAGGTCGATCCGCAAGTGCGAGAGCGCCGGCACCCGCGCGCATGCCACCGCGTTGTCGGCATTGGCCAGCACGCCCAGCGCCGGCAGGCGAGCCGTGCTGTCCGCGGACACCACGATAGAAAGCGCGGCGTCGGCAACAGGCCTGTGTCTGCGGCGCGGCGCCTGCTCCAGGGTCAGGGTCACCGAACGCCGCCACCTGGTGCCGCCATCGAGCCGGAATGGACGTGACGCGAAGTTGGATCGGCTGTACGTCTTGAACGAGGCATCCGAGAAATTGCGTTGGTCCTCCATCTCGTAGTCGTCGCCGTCGAATTCGCAGATCGCCCACCCGGCCGGCGCAAACCGGTGCCGCAAGGCCCGGATCTGGGTGAACGGTTGCCAGGCCGAGATGCGCTCGGGAAATCGAGACCGCGAGATACGACCATCGACGTGTTCGACCTCCAGCACGGCGCCGGCGGCCGACGCCGGATGCAGCACGCAGATCCCGGTCCGGCTGGTGAGCAGATCCGCGTGCAATTCGACGTCGACCGAAAAGCGGATGCGTCCGTCGGCCGTGCCCTGGATGTCGGTGCTCCAACGAATACTGGGCACATCCGGGCAACTGCCCGCCAGATGCAGACTGAAACCATCGTCGCGCAGGTCTGCCTTGCGGATGTCGGCCCCATGGCGCGGCGTCGCCCACGCCGGATCGCGATACAGGAACATGACGGTGCGCCAGACCTCCACACCCGCATGGCAGATACCGAGCAGCCGGCCCTCCTGCACCACCAGGTCCAGTGCGCCGGCCCGCAATGCCAGCGGGCCGGATTCCGAGTGCGCAAGTGCGGGCATCGCAGGACGCCACCTATCAGCGGCCGAGTGCCCGGCCGGTGCCCGGATCCAGGATCACGGCCTGCGCGAGATCGAGGCCCAGATCGAGGACATCGCCCTGACGCAGTCCTTCGCGCGCCGAAAACTCGGCCATCATCGGCACCCCGGCCAGCTCGAAGTTGGTGAACACCCGGGGCCCCGCCGGTTGCAGCAAACTGATGCCCACCTGCACCGACGCTGCCGGTACGCCATGGCGCAGCACGAAATGTTCCGGTCGAAGGCCGATCGTCACCGGTTGCGCCTGCACGTCGGCGAGGCGGGCTGCGCGCTCCCGGGGCAGTTCGAACGTCGACTGGTCCGGCAGTTGCAGGCGCATCGCATCGCCGTCGCGCAGCAGTTGAGCGTCGAGATAGTTGATCGGCGGCGAACCGAGGAAACTCGCGACGAAACGGCTCGCCGGGCGTTCGTACAACTCCATGGGCGGTCCCTGCTGCTCGACCACACCCTGGTTCATCAGCACCACACGATCGGCCAGGGTCATGGCCTCGACCTGGTCGTGGGTGACGTAAATGGTCGTGATCCGCAACGCCTGGTGCAGCCGCTTGATCTCGGTGCGCATGCCCTCACGCAGCTGCGCGTCGAGGTTGGACAGGGGTTCGTCGAACAGGAACAGTCGCGGCTTGCGCACCATGGCCCGTCCCATCGCGACGCGCTGGCGCTGGCCACCCGAGAGCTGGCGCGGCGCGCGTTGCAGCAGTTCTTCGATCTCCAGCAACCGCGCGGCCCAGGCGATCTGGCTGCGGATCTCCTCCTCCGGCATCTTGCGGATACGCATGCCGAAGGCAATGTTCTCGTAGACCGACATGTACGGGTACAGGGCATAGTTCTGGAACACCATGGCCACGTCACGATCGCGTGGTCGCACATCGTTGACGGACTGGCCGTCGATGACGATCTCGCCGTCGTCGGCATCCTCCAGGCCGGCGATCACCCGCAGCAGCGTGCTCTTGCCGCAGCCCGACGGGCCCAGCAACACGGTGAACTCGCCATCCGGAATATCGAGGTCGATGCCCCGCACCACCGGCACATGGCCGTAGGACTTGTGTACTTGCTCCAGGCGCAGATGTGCCATCGACTCAACCCTTCAATGCGCCGCCACTCAGGCCGCGGACCAGATACCGGTTCATTGCCACCACCATGACGAACACCGGCAGGCAACCGAGGATCGACATGGCACCGATCCGCGCCCAGAACGCCGACATCGGCGAAAAATGGTGGGTGATCTGGACCGGGAAGGTGATGACCTCGGATCGCGTCATCACCACCGCGAACGCGAACTCGTTGAACGCATAGACGAACGCGAAGACGGCCGTGGCCATCATGCCGGCGCGTGCCATCGGGAACACGACATGGATCAGGGCCTGCCAGCGCGTGCAGCCGTCGATCAGCGCGCTTTGCTCCAGTTCGGGCGCAATGTCTTCGATGAAGCCGCGCATGACCCAGATCACATAGGGCAGGTTGACGGCGACGTACAGCACGATCAGGCCCGGATAGGTGTCGATCAGGCCGACGGTGGCGAACATCAGGAACAACGGAAACGCCATCGCCATGGGCGGCACCATGCGCAGCGACATGATCCAGATCGACAGGCCGTCGCCGCCCACGCGGTGCCGGGCCAGGCTGTAGGCCGCGATGCTGCCCAGCACCATCGCCACCACCGTGCTGACCGTCGCGATGACCAGGCTGTTGATGATGGAGCGCAGGTCGTCGCCTTCGGTCATGCCGGCAAAGTTGTCCCAGGTCAGGCTCGACGGTATCCAGGTGGGCGGACTCGAAAAGATCTCGCTCGGTGTCTTGAACGCCGTCATGAACAGCCAATACACCGGAAACACGAACACGGCGGTGATCAGCAGCGCGATGCACACGCGCGCCCATTGACGGGCCTGTTGACGCAGACGGCGCTGGCGTGGGGTGCGGCTGCTCATCGTTCAAGGGATGCGCGACGCATCAGGAAGAAGATCAGGATCGAGGTCACGACGATGGACACGAATGCCAGTGCGCCGGTGTAGCTGGTGGCGAACTGCTGGAATCCCTGCACGTACATGTAGACCGAGATCGTCTCGGACGTGGTCCCAGGCCCACCCTGTGTCAGTGCATAGATGAAGTCGAACAGACGCATCAGGTCGACGAACCGGATCAGGATCACGGTGAACAGCACGGGCCGGATGGTCGGCAACACGACGCGGCGAAACACCGTCCAGCGCGACGCTCCATCGATCTCGGCCGCATCGATCAGGCTGCGATCGACTTGCGCCAGCGCCGCCAGCAGCAACAGAAACACGAAGGGTGTGTGGGCCCAGACCTCGAGGATGACGATGGCCGGGTAGACGAAGGAAGGGTCTGTCGTCCACAGGATGACGGGCGTCTCGCCCATGAACCAGCCCAGGATCTGGTTCACCGGGCCGAACTGGTGGTCGAACATCAGCCGCCAGCTGGCACCGGCGACGATCGGCGAGATCACGGTGGGCAGAACCATCAAGGCGACAAACACGCGTTTGCCCGGAAACTCCGGCAGGAACAACACGCCCAGCCCCAGGCCCAGCACGATCTGGATCGGCAGGGCGATGGCGGCGATCAGGAAGGTGTGTCCCCAGGCCTCCCAGAACCGCGTGTCCGAGACCAGCCGCTGGTAATTGAGCGCACCGGCGAAGGACCGGTTCTCGTCCAGCATCGTGATGTCCTGGAAACTCACGAACAGGTTGTACAGGACCGGCAGGGTCCCGAGCGCCAGCAGGAAGATCAGTGCCGGCAGCAGCAGGATATGTCGGAAGTGTCGATCGACGAGCGTGTCAAAGGCGGACGATCGGAGCGCGAGGGATGGCATCGGGAGGGCAGAGTCGGAGAACGCGGGCTCCCACCCGAAGGTGGGAGCGCGAGCTCACTTCTTCGGATAGGCGTTCGGACTCGACGCCCAGATCTTGTAGGCTTCGCGCTGCTTGTCGACACCGGTGCGCTGCGTGATGGCGTCCCACTCCTTGGCCAGGTCGTCCAGGCACACCTTGGGACTGACGCCGGACGAGGCACGCTGCAACGCGCGGGTCAGGGACTCCTCGTACTGGAAGGTATTGCGGATGGACAGGTCCGGCAGGGCCGTCTGGGCGGCGCTCTTGAGCAGGTCGAGGTATTCGCCCGCGGTTGGCCACAAGGCACGGTATTGCGGACTGCTGAAGTGCGACGAGCGGAACGGATCGCGCAGCGAATACGGCAACTGCACCCGGTCGATGCTGACCTGCTCGCTGTTGGCAAACTGGATGAACAGATAGGCCAGTTCCTTCTTCTTGCTCGAACTGGCCACGGCCAGCGACCAGCCCAGGGCCAGCTCCGGACGTCCGCCCGGTGGCAAGGCATAACCCACCTTGCCGGCGATCTGCGAGCGCGGCACGAAGGCCATGGCCTTTTCACCGGCCTGCAGGCCTTCGGACCAGCGCCCGACCGGCGGCCACCACAAGGTCATGGCCAGGTTGCCCGACAACCAGCCATTGAGCGACTCGGGCACACCCCAGTCCTGCGAACCGGGCGGCATGAACTTCTGGTCGGCCACCATGCCGGCCAGCACCTTGACGCCGATGTCGCTGTTGACGGTGGACTTCATCGACACCGGGTCGAAGAAACGCCCACCTTCGTTGCGAAACCGCTCCTGGAAGAAATAGTGCAGCAGGCTGGCGCGGCGGATCATGCCGGCGCCGTACAGCTTGGGCGCGTATTTGTCGGTGAAGAAGTTGCCGATCTCCGAGAACTGCTGCCAGGTCGTGGGCGGTGCCAGTTCGTAACCATACTTGGCCTTGAACGCGCTGCGATTGGCCGGATCGCCGAACAAGTCCTTGCGGTAGTACAGGATCAGCACATCGCCGTCGTCGGGAATGCCGAAGATCTTGCCGTCCCATTTCATCTGGCTGTCGCGGTAGGCCGGCTCGATCAGGGCCAGTTCGGCACCGAACTTGTATTTCTTCACGAAACCATCGAGGGGTTCGATGGCACCTGCGCTGGCCAGGTCGGCCAGCCAGCTCGGAATCATGCTGACCACGTCGTAGGCACCCGTCTTGGCGCGGTGCTCGACCATGATCTTGGGAAACATCTCGGGGGGCGGCGCCTCGATGACGTTGACCTTGACGCCGGTCAGCTTCTCGAACAGTGGCACCGTGTGCAGTTTCGGGTCGAGCGCACCGACACCACCGGGCCAGGTCATGTTCAAAGTCTGGCCGCTGTATTTGCGCGCCGCCTCGACGGCGATCTGCGCTGCATCGGCGGTTTGCTGCGCCGACACCATCGTGCTCGCCGCGGTCAATGCCAACGCAACGATGCCACGCAGGATGAAGGGAAGTCGCATGTTGTCTCCTTTGCTGTGATGTCGTCCGTCCACCGGGTTGGCGCACCGCCCCGGATCCATGCCCTCAGTCCGCGGTGGCTCCCACGTCCTTGGCAATCTTGGTCCACTTGTTGATTTCGCTGTCGATGAAACGGCTGAACTGATCCGGCGTTCCGCCCACGGGAGCCAGTCCGGCTGCCATCAGCTTGTCGCGCACGGCCGGCATCGCCATGACCTTGTTGAAGGCCTCGTTGATCTTTTTCGTGACATCCGGCGCAAGACCGGCCGGCGCCGCCAGCCCTTGCCACGCCGTGGCCTCGAAGCCCGGCAGGCTTTCGGCGATGGTGGGCAGGTCGGGGGCATTGGGCGAGCGTTTGGCGGTGGCCACGGCCAGCGCACGCAGCTTGCCCGACTGCACATGCGGCATCAGGTTGGCCTGGTCCGCGATCGCGACCTGGATCTGGCCGCCGAGCAGGTCGGTCACCAAGGGGCCGCCGCCCTTGTACGGCACGTGCGTCATCTCGGTGCCGGTCATGGCCTTGAACGACTCGGTGCCCAGGTGCGGCAGGCTGCCGTTGCCGGCCGTGCCGTAGGCGACCTTTCCGGCGTTGGCTTTCGCATACGCGATGAACTCGGGCACGGTCTTGGCCGGTACCGACGGATGCACCACCATGACGTAGTTGACGTCGACGGTGCGCACGATGTGGGTCAGGTCCTTGCGCGGGTCGTACGGCATCTTGGCGTAGATACCCACGTTGATTGCCAGCGACGCGATGTTGCCCAGCAGCAGCGTGTAGCCATCGGGTGGCGCCTGCGCCACCAGCGCGGCGCCGACCATGCCGCTGGCGCCGGCCTTGTTCTCGATGATGACCGGCTGGCCCAGCACCTCGCCCAGGGCCGGCTGCACGACGCGGGCATAGAAATCGACCGCGCCGCCCGGCGGGAACGGCACCACGAGGCGGATGGGCTTGTCCGGATACGCCGCGATTGCCGCGGTGGGCAATACCATCAAGGCGGTCGCGGCCAGCGCGGATCCGACCCATGCCAGGGCACGCCGGCGAGGCAGCGATACGGTCCGAGTGTGACCGGGTAAACCCTTACGTGATAACTTCATGGCATATCCTGTATCTAAGCAATCGATGGACTCCAGGAGGAGGATGAGCAGACGTTTCTCTCTGCATTTGCCGAATTATTGAAGACATGCGACAGCCGTGCATAATGAAATATCGCCATCTATTGATAACCAATGATTATTGATAAGACCCCCAGCCTGTCATCCATCAGTGCACGCCTGCGATTCAAGCAGCTGGTTTTTCTGGTCGCGTTGGACGAGGTCGGCTCCTTGCACCAGGTGGCCGAACAGCTGGCCATGACCCAGCCGGGTGCGACCAAGATGCTCCACGAGATCGAGACGACGTTCGGTGCCCGGCTGTTCGAGCGCTCCAAGCGCGGTGTGCAGGCCAACGACCTGGGGCGCTGCGTATTGCGCTACGCGCGGCTGCTGCAGTCGGATCTCACACACCTGCGCGAGGAGTTCACCGGTGTCCTGACCGGCAAGGGCGGACGGCTGCGTGTCGGTGCCATCGGCGGTGCATTGCCGGCCGTGGTGGTGCCGGCATTGACGCTGCTGCGCGAGTCCCAGCCGGCGCTGTCGGTCAACCTGCGCGAAGACACCAGCGCTGGACTGCTCGCCGCGCTCGACGAGGGCCGGCTGGACCTGGCCATCTGCCGCACCACCGTGGCGCCACAGCCCGAGCGTTATATCTATGAAATGTTGCGCGACGAACAGGTCGCCGTGGCCGTCGGCCCGCGGCACCCGCTGGCGCATGTCGAAAATGTCAGCCTGGCCCAGTTGGCCGGACTCAACTGGATCCTGTATCCCAGCCTGATGCCCCTGCGAACCCTGCTGGAGCGGGAATTCCGGGAGGCGGGCCTGCCGCTACCCGAATACACGACCGAGACCTCGTCGATCTTCGTCACCATGCTGTTGCTGCAGGAGCCCTACCACCCTGTGGCCTTGCTGACCGCCGAAAACATGGAGCTGTGCGTACGCCACGGTCTGGGACGCCGCCTGCCGCTGGACATCCGCGCCAGGACCGAGTCCTACGGCATCGTCACCCGGCGCGACGGCGTGCTCTCGCCCGCTGCCAACCTGATGGCGGCGGCCCTGCGTCAGGTCGCGCAGGCCTGAGCGTTCAGCAGGCCACGACGAAATCCGCCAGTGCCCGCAGGTCGGGCTCGACGCCCAGGCCCGGTGTGTCCGGCAGCATCGCCCAGCCATCGCGAATCTCCAGTGCAAACACCTGCTCGCGCAGCGGGTTCGGATTGGCATCGACCTCGGCCCAGCCGCCCGCATGGCCGCTGGCCGCCAGCGCATGCATGGATGCCGCCAGCCCGACGCCACCGGCCAGCCAGTGCGGGCAATAAGCGACGCCCGCGTCAAGGGCCTGCCGCGCCACGGCCAGTCCGCCGCCGATGCCGCCCCATTTGCCGACGTCGGGCTGGACAAAACCCAGGTAACCGGCTTGCAATGCCTGCGTGAAGGCCTGTTCTCCGCGCAGGTTCTCGCCCGCCGCCAGCGCAACGGCACTGGCTTTGGCCAAAGCCGACCACGCATCGTGAGGCTGGTCCGCACCGATCGGCTCCTCGATCCAGAACGGATGGAACGGTGCCAGCGCAGCAATGCGATCGACCGCGTCCGCCGGCTGCCAGCCCTGGTTCGCATCGCACATGATGACGGCTTCGGGACCCATCGCCGCACGCGCCGCCCGCAGGTTGGCCAGGTCGCGCTCCGGCGTGAATCCGACCTTGAGCTTGAAGGCGCGATAACCGGCTGCGTGTTTGGCCTGCATGACCTCGACCACCTTGTCCGGACCGATGCCGCTCGCATACACGCGAACCTTGCCGCTGGAGCCACCCAGGTGTTTCCACAACGGCAGGCCGGCACGGCGAGCGGACATGTCCCACAAGGCCTGGTCCACCGCGCCGGTGATCTGCGCAAAGGGACCCGGTTCGCCACACTGGATCGCCATCTGGCGCGTGCGTTGGTCCAGCATGGCGCGCACGGCGTCCGGATCCTCCGACGGGAAGCCCTTGAGCAAGGGTCCGAAGATGCTGCGCGCCAGTCGGGCGCGGTGCTCGGCGCCCACCTGCGGGAAGTTGCTGAAGACCTCGCCCCAGCCGAAGGCACCGTCGTCGGCGGTGATCCTGAGAAACACCGCCGGGCGGTTCGTCATGGCGCCGAAGGCATTGGCAACGGGTTCGTCGATCGGGGCGCGCAGCACCCAGCATTCCAGTTGGTCGATGTGATGGGTCATGTCTCGCATAACTTGCTTGTTGTGGTCGCGCGAGTGTAGACCGGACGTCGCGGGGTGCCGGCGCCTGGCGCCGACGCCGGCACAGGACGCGCGGCACGCCGGCCCGATGCCGGTCGCGGCACGACCCACTGCGCCACGGCCGCCGAGGGCGTTCGCTAGTGCCAGTTCGCGGCGATCACCGGTGCCAGTGGAGCGGCCAGGGTATCGGACAACACCAGTTGCCCCATCGGCGGTGGCGCAAACGATGCCATGGCATCGACCAGCGCCTGCACCTGGCCGTCGAGCAAGATGCGGCCGTCGCCGGTGCGGAACTCCTCCACGCGGCTGGCGCTGCCGTTGTACCAGCCGTTGACCATGAACCGGTCCGCGGTGCCGATGACACTGACCTCCAATGAACTGCCGAGCCGGCGAAACCACAACTGGTCGGCGTCGATGTCGCCGACGAACGCGGCGACATCGGTATTGCCCGGCGTGCTGTCGTTCTCGTGGATGGTGTCCGAACCATGGCCGCGCGCCAGCACATAGTTGCGCACCGCACCGAGCACGCTCTCGAACACGACGACGACCAGCAGCCCGGCCACCAGCACGTCGAGCGTGGTCATGGCCTTGTGCACCAGCACCTTGTCCATCACCACCTGAAAGAACAGCGGGCTCACCAGTGCGAACAGCTGCAGCATGAACGACACCAGCAACACCTCGCCGAGCAGCCGGCGGTACCGGACCAGGGCGGGCACGAACCATGAGAAATCGAACCGCGCCAGCGCCCCGGCCACGCTGGCGCGACTGGTCACCAGGATCAGCTGCCCGCTCCATCGCGACGCGAACACCTCCAGCGGCTCGATGCGCGGGCCGGCGGCTTGCCCGCCGCCGTCGCGGTTTGCGGCCGTTGCCGCATCGGGCGCGGTGGCGCGCGGAGCACTCAGCAGGACCCGGCTGCCATCGCACTGGGCCAGCACGCAGATGTCGGCACCGGCATCACGCCGCCTGGATTCCTCCGCGGAACCCATCACGGCCAGGGCTGGCAACGGTGTCTGCGACAGGCGATCGGCACGGGTCCGAACCAACCGGGCCTTGAGGCCGAGTAGCGCCGCCGCACGCAACAGGTCCGGCACACGCACCGGTTCGCTGGGTGCCAGGCCCAGCTGGTGGGCCAGGCTCGTCGGGTCCGCCGCCACCTGGTGCCATCGGGCGATGGCACACAAGGCCAGCCAGGCCGCATCGCCCTGCGAGCCCGTTCCGACCGGGGTCGACAGGCTGGCAAACGTGTCGGCGGCTGGCTGCGCCCGCGCACCGGCGCCGGCCATGGCCGACGCCTCGTCCACCGTCGCTGCCGCCCCTCCCATGTTGCCGCCCTTTCAAAAAGGCTTGTCGCCATGCACCGCTGCTGTGTTCCGGCCAAAAGATACTACGGTGGCCGGTGCGGGCGGTCAACGCGCTTCCACCGTCGTGATGACGGTGGGCGCACCGGCACACACCGGTGTGGACGGGTGGACGAGTCGCGGTTGGGGAGCGGCGTGCGAAGACGGTTGCGGCGCGGCCGGCCGGACGTGTCGACGGCGCCAGGAGCTCAGGCGGGAGCGAAACGGCGCGTCAGCAGGCGCGCGATCAGCATCACCGCCACCAGCGCAATCGCGACAAAACACAGGAACGACCAGTTGGCGATGGAGCCGCCGAGGAAGGTCCAGTCGATCGCGGCGCAGTCGCCGCTGCCCTTGAAGATCATCGGGATCGCCCGCTGCAGCGGGAAGGTCTCGATCATGCCGTAGAAGTCGCGCCCGCACGACGTCACCTCGGGCGGATACCACTGCAACCAGCTTTGGCGCGCCGCGACGAAGGCGCCGAAACCGGCCGCGAGCAACATCAGCACGACACCGGCCAGGTGCACGCCGCGCCCCTTGCCCAGGGCCGTGAGGCCGGCCAGCAGGGCCACGAGCACCATCGCATACCGCTGCACGATGCACATCGGACAGGGCTCAAGCCCCACCACGTGCTGCAGGTACAGGCCATAGGCCAGCAACCCCACCGTACCCACACATACCAAGACCAGCGTCTGACGCACACTCAGGAAACCCAGCATTTCTTCTCCATGAACAAGGATGCGCCGCGCGCAACCGCCACCATTTCGGGGCCTTGCAAAAGCGGCGACAATTTCACGCTTTGGTGAACATTGCGAAAGAGGGAGTATTCCATGGCACGAATGGTTCAATGTATCAAGCTGGGCAAGGAGGCGGAAGGGCTGGACTTTCCCCCGTATCCGGGCGAGCTGGGCAAACGCCTGTGGGCCAATGTGAGCAAGGAAGCCTGGGCGGCCTGGCTCAAGCACCAGACCATGCTGGTCAACGAGAACCGCCTGAACCTGGCCGATGCCCGTGCCCGCCAATACCTGGCGCGCCAGATGGAAGCCCATTTCTTCGGCGACGGCGCCGACGCCGCCCAGGGATACGTCCCCCCCGCCAACTGAGTCCGTCCGCAGGACCAGGGCATGGCCTGTGCGTCGCCGCCCGATCCGGCGTGGTTGCGGGCCCTGGATCTGCCGCAGGCCTGGCGAGGCCACCGGGCATGGCGCGTGCTCGACACCGATTTCGGGCACGGGGAACGGCTGCTGCCGTTATGGCGGGTGTGGCGACACGATCCGCAGGCATGCCACATGCTGCATCTGGTGGTCTTTGCCCGCGATGCGCCGGAATGGGCCCATGTGCAATCCGTGCTTGCGGCCGATGCGACCGCCGCGCCGCTGTCCGATGAACTCGCATCGTCATGGGCCGGGCTGCTGCCGGGATTCCACCGGTTCGTACTGCACGGCGGACGGCTGCAACTGACCTTGTGCATCGGCGAGACGCAGGCCTTGCTGCGACAACAGTGTTTTCATGCCGATAGCGTGGTGGCGGGCCCGGCATCCGGGGCTGCGCCGACCAAAACATCGGGCTTCGAGGGCGATGGCTGGGACGGCTGGACGGTGAAGGCCCTGGCGCGCGTATGCCGGCGCGGCAGCCGGCTGTCCGTGTTGCCGGCAGCCGGCTTGAGCCCGGCCGACCTGTCAGCCACGGGATGGGTGGCCCAAGGATCTGCGGCCTCCGATGCCGCCACGCCGGGTGTCCGCTGTTTCGTCCACGAACCGGCGTGGCAGATCAAGACCACGCGCGCACGCTGGCCGCAGGCGGCGCGCCCGGTTTCGCATTGCGTGGTGGTGGGTGCCGGACTGGCGGGTGCGGCCGTCGCGGCCGCGCTGAGCTTGCGCGGCTGGCAGGTCACCGTGCTCGACGCGCAGGCCGCACCCGCCGCCGGTGCCTCGGGCCTGCCGGTCGGCCTGTTCGCACCCCAACTCTCGCGCGACGACGGCCCGCGCTCGCGCTTGTCGCGCGCCGGCATTCGCGCAACCCTGCAAGTCGCGCGGCGACTGCTGCGGCACGGCCAGGACTGGGCCCCGTCCGGCGTCGCCCACGTCGGCGCGGCCGCCGACCCCACCGATGCGCTGCCACGCAACTGGCCGGCCCACGGCCACCCTTGGGCTGTCGCGGCTGGCTCGGCGTCACTCGATGATCACGCCCTGTCGACATTGGCCCGCGCCGGACAGTTCCTATGGCACACGATGGCAGGCTGGATCAAGCCGCGGCAACTGGTTGCGGCGTGGTTGCGACAGCCCGGCGTGCGATTCCAGCCAGGCAGCCCGGTGCAACACATCGCGCGGGACGGCGGCGCATGGCGCCTGTTCGGCCCGCAAGGCCAGCTGCTGGCCGAGGCGCCGCAACTGGTGATCGCCGGCGCCGGCGGCAGCCCGGACTTGCTGCAGCTGGCCTTGTCGGCCGCCGGACAAACCCACGCGGCACCGCCGCTTCCATTGACGCCGGTCGACGGGCAGGTGACCTGGGCCAAGCACACGGCACATGATGCCGCGGCTTTTCCGCAGTTCCCGGTCAACGGCTCGGGCAGCGTCGCCGCCCATGTGCCGTGGCACGGCGCCACCGCCTGGTTTGCCGGCGCCACCTATGAGCCGCCGGGCCGTTCCCGAGGCGAATCCCGCAGTGCGCAGCACGAAGGGTACCCCTACGAGCCGCCGGGCCGTTCCCAAGGCGAATCCCGCAGTGCGCAGCACGGAGGGGAACCGAGTGAGCCGCCGGGCCGTTCCCAAGGCGAACCCCGCAGTGCGCAGCACGAAGGGTACCCCCATGAGCCGCCGGGCCGTTCCCAAGGCGAATCCCGCAGTGCGCAGCACGAAGGGTACCCCAGTGCCCCGCAGGACGCGTCGACCGAATCGCAGGCGCATGCGCAGAACCTGGCGCGGCTGGCGGGTCTGTTGCCCGAAGCGGCAAGCCGGGTGGCGCGGGCGTCTGCGGGCACCACGTTGCAAGCCTGGCGCGGCACACGCTGGACCGTGCCGGACCGACTTCCGGTGGCCGGTGCCTGGCCGATGCCCGGCGACGCGGTATTGCCGGGCCTGTGGCTGAGCACTGCGATGGGCTCGCGCGGACTGACCCATGCGGCGCTGTGCGGAGAACTGATTGCGGCGCAGATGGGCGCCGAACCCCTGCCGATCGACGCCGACCTGCTGCGCAGCATCGACGTCGGGCGCTTCGCCGGCGCCGCTGCGTCCCGCAGCCCGGCGCACCGGCGCGGCTAGACCATCTGGAACACCCGGTACAGGTGGCCCGGGTCGAAGGGCTTGTCCAGCAAGGCCCGGCAACCCGATTGTTCCGCCCGATCGTGCATGGCCCAGGATCGGTTCGCCGTCGTCACGACCACGCTGCCCACCGGCGGATGTGCGGAGACCAGGCGTTCCACCAGCGACCAGGGATCATCCAGCATGTCGACGTTGACGACGACGATGTCGTAGTGCCGCTCGCGCAGCTTGCCTTGGGCCTGTGCAACGGAATCGGCCTCGTCGACGTCGATCAGGCCGGCCAGGGCCAGCCGGGCGCGCAGGTACAGGCGGTCGCCGCGCGTGGGATCGATGACCAGGGTCTGGCGCACGCCCGGCGGGATCATCGTCGTGGCCTGGCCGTCAGGGTCGAGATCGATGTCCACGCCCACCTTGGCGAACAGCTGGTCCATGCAATGCAGGATGGCCGACCAGTTGATCGGCCGTGGGAACACCCGCCACGCCCGTTCCGGTGCGCCCTCGCCAACACAGATCAGCTTGAGGTTGCGATTCAGCCCGGGCGACGCCAGCGCCATGCCGGCCTCGTAACTCTCGACGTCGATCAGCGCGATATGCGGCATCACCGGGGCCTCGGGTGTCCACAAGGCATAACAGGTGGGTTGCTCGGCCGAGACCCGGAACACGGTGTTGAGCGCGTGGCGTTCGACATCCCGGAAGCCCACCACCTTGACGAATACCGTACTACCCATGGTTGTCAATGTTCCTTCGTCGAATGACCGGGTGGCCGCGCCAGCTGTAGCGCGGCCCCGGTCCAAACCGGCAGGCCTGCGCGGTTTGTAGCCCATAATCTGTTGCGACCTGACCCTCGGGCGAGTGCCTGTAGCGGGACATCGACACCCCCGGACCGCCCGCCCCACAACCGATCAATTTAACCATGATTCTCGTCGCCGGTTCCGCCAATCTCGACTTCGTCGTCCGCGCCGGGCACATCCCGGCGCCGGGCGAAACCGTGCTTGGCCATTCGCTGGCCACCCATCCCGGCGGAAAGGGCGCCAACCAGGCCGTGGCTGCCGCACGCGCCGGCGCGGCCACGACCCACATGCTGCTGGCACTTGGCGCGGATGCCCATGCCGAGCCTCTGGAGCAGTCGCTGCGCGCGGCCGGCGTGCAGGCCCACATCGTGCGTTGCGCCGACGACGCCACGGGAACCGCCTTCATCTGCGTCTCGGACGACGCCGAAAACGCCATCACCGTCGCACCGGGCGCCAATGCCCGGCTGGCGCCGCACCACCTGCCGCCGCTGGACGGATTCAGCCACCTGCTGATGCAACTCGAGACGCCGCTGCCGACCGTCACGGCCTACGCGCGTGCGGCACGCGCCGCCGGGGTGCGCGTGGTGCTCAACGCCGCGCCGGCACAGGCACTCGACGACGAACTGCTGGCCCTGGTCGACATCCTGATCGTCAACGAGGGTGAACTCACCAGCATCGCCGGGCCCGGTGGCCGGTTGCGCGAAGCCCTCGATCGCGTGCGGGTGCCGCTGGTGGTGGTCACGCTGGGCGCGCGCGGCTGCTGCGCGCGCCAGGCAGATCAGTTCATGCTGCAGCCGGGTTTTGCCATCGAGCCGGTCGACACCACCGGCGCCGGAGACACCTTCTGCGGCATGCTGGTGGCCGCGCTCGACCGGGGCGCGCCGCTGGCATCGGCATTGCAGAGCGCGTGTGCGGCCTCGGCGCTGGCCTGCACCCGCACCGGCGCACAGACTGCGATCCCCGACAATGCGACGGTCGAGCGCTGGCTGGCGGCGCAGCCCGCACCCGGGGATGCCCGCATGGCGGCCTTGCGCGCGGCCTGTGGCCTGGACAACTGAGCCCACGCGGCCTGTTTCGGCGCCATCGACGAACACGCATACAACACCTGAACCGGTACACCTGAACCCGACGACAACCGCATGAGCTCCAGCAAGAAGACCAAGGTGATCTACGACACCGACCCCGGCGTGGACGACGCGATGGCGCTGTATTTCGCGCTCGCGCATCCGGACATCGACCTCGTGGGCATCACCACCACGTTCGGCAACGTCAGTGTCGAGCAGGCCGCCACCAATGCCCTGTACCTGGCCGCGATCGCCGGCTGCGACGCGCCGGTGACCAAGGGCGTGGCCGTGCCGTGGTGCAAGCCCGCGGAAAAGCCGCCCGCGCATATCCACGGCGCCGACGGCCTGGGCAATCTCGGACCGCGCCAGCCGATCGAGCGCCAGCTCGATCCGCGCGCCTCGGCCCAGTTCATCGTCGACATGGCACGGGCCCATCCGGGCGAGATCGTGCTGGTGGCGGTCGGTCCGCTGGGCAACCTGAGCCTGGCGCTGATGCTGGAGCCGAAGCTGCCCCTGCTGCTGCGCGAAGTCATCGTCATGGGCGGCACCATCATGGAGCCGGGCAACGTGTCGCCGGTGGCCGAGGCCAACATCTGGAACGACCCGCATGCGGCCGACCGCGTGTTCACCGCCGGCTGGAAGCTGACCATGGTCGGGCTGGACGTGACCCACCGCGTCGTGACCACGCTGGAGCATTTCCAGCGCATCGCCGACAAGCATCGCCACGTCGCCACCGACACCCTGCTCAAGGCCGTGGAGTTCTACGCCCGCTTCTACAGCGGCCTGTACAGCCATGTCGCCAAGACACCCGGCTGCTTCGCGCACGACCTGCTGGCCTTCATCTACCTGGTGCAACCCGGGTTGTTCACGACCAGCGTCAAATCGGTTCGTGTGGCCACCGAAGGCCTGGCGCAGGGACAGACCATCATGAACGAGCGCGACTTCATCGACTATCCGCAGCCCGGTTGGGAAAAGACCCGGCACCGCACCCAGGTCTGCATGCAGGTCGACGCGCCCGGCTGCCTCGCCGTGTTCGAGGAGACGATGCTGGCGGACTGGCTGCCGGCCTGAGCCGCGCCGCGCGGGCCGCGGGCCCGCCGCTTCAAGCGCCGCCGCGCGCGAAACCCTGCAGGCGCCGGCCCGCGGCCTGCATGTCCGACACCAGCTGCTGCATCTGCTGCGCCACCGTCGATCGGCCTTCGATCGCGAACACGCTCTGGCCGGCCGCCTCGTAGATCAGCCGGGCATCGTCGTGTTCGTGCATGGACGCGAACACGTCGCCGGTCAGCGCCTGCTGCAGCGGCATGGGCAAGGCGTCCGGGGCCGCGGGCTCCGACCAGGCGTCGATCCAGGCGCTGCGCACAACGCGGCACGGCTTGCCGCTGTGCGCCCGCGTGATGACCGTGTCCTCGCTGCCGCTGGCCACCAGGCGCTCCAGCAATGCGGGCGGCGTGTGGTTCTCGGCTGCCGCCATCCACAGGGTGCCGAGCCAGCCCCCCTGGGCGCCCATGGCCATCGCGGCCAGGATCTGCGCCCCCTTGCCGATACCGCCGGCGGCCAGCACCGGCGTGTCGCCGGCAACCGCCACGATCTGCGGCACCAGCGAATAGGTGCCGACCGGGCCGGTGTGGCCGCCGGCGTCGTAACCCTGGGCCACCAGCACGTCGACCCCCATCGCCAGCGCCTTGCGCGCGTGGCGCACCGAACCGATCAGCGAAAACGTGGTCTTGCCTCGTGCCTTGGCACGCGCGATCAGGTCCTGCCGCAACCCGATGGCCGTGGCCACGCCGGTGGCGTTGGAGGCCAGCACCTGCTCGATCTGCGACTCGAAGAGCTCTTCCGAGCGGACCTGGCTGGTGAAGAAACTGGGCTTGACCGGCGGTCGAACGTCGAAACGCGCGCGCAGGCCGGCGACGAAGTCCAGGTGTCCCTGGGGCAACGCGGCGCGCACGTCCTCGATGTCGCCGCGCTGCGGCACCTGCGACGGCAGCATCAGGTCGACACCATAGGGCCGGCCTTGCATGCGGGCATCGACCTCACGCAGGATCTCCGGTATCTCGTGCGGCAACTCGCGCGCCAGGCCAAGCACCGGATAACCGCCGGCACGCGCGATCTCGACCACCACGTCGACCGCATGCGAGAACCCGAAGATCGGATGCGCGATGCCCAACCGTTCGCATACCGGCGTGCGCCAGGTCGTTCCCATGCTCATGGCACGATCCTGCGCAGCGCGGCATGCGGGTTCACGGGTTTGCGCACACTCATTGCGGAACGATGCCGGCCTGCTTGATGACACGGCTCCACTTGCTGAACTCACCGGCGATGAAGGCGTCGAATTCGGCCGGGCCCTGGGGATTCGGGTCCAGTCCCAGCGTCGCGAACTTGGCCTTCACGTCGGGCATCTGCATGATCTCGGTGATGTCGGCCGAGAGTTTGCGCACGATGGCGTCC
The DNA here is from genome assembly GCA_027214345.1 of Comamonadaceae bacterium G21597-S1. Lineage (GTDB taxonomy): Bacteria > Pseudomonadota > Gammaproteobacteria > Burkholderiales > Burkholderiaceae_C > CAISIP01. Next base: position 118,612 of record JAPWHR010000010.1, on the reverse strand, counting down.
GGCACCTTGGCCTGGGTCACCAGGCCGAACCAGGTGCCGACTTCGTAGCCCGGCAGGTTGGCGGCCTCGGCCACCGTGGGCACGTCCGGCAAGGCCGGCGAACGCCGGGCCGTGGTGACGGCCAGCGGGCGCAGTTTGCCGGTCTTGATATGGCCCGAGGCCAATGCGGCCGTCAGCGGCATCATCGAGATGCGTCCGGCGAGCAGGTCGCTCATCGCGTCGGGCTGGCCCTTGTAGGGCACCTGCGTCAGCTTGACGTCGGCCATCTGGCCGAGCAACTCGCCCGACAGGTGGTTCGACGTGCCATTCCCGGCCGTGCCGTAGGTCAGCGGTGACGGGCTCTTCTTGGCCAGCGCGATCAGTTCCGTCATGTTCTTGACCGGCAGGTCGGGGTGCACGACAAATACGTTGGAGATCACGCCGAAGCCCTGTACCGCGCGAAAGTCCTGCACCGGATTCCAGCTGACGCTTTTCATCAGGCTGGGCGCCACGGTATGGCCGGGCGACACGCACAGCAGCGTGTAGCCGTCGGCCGCCGCCTTGGAGGCCACGTCGGTGCCGATGGAGCCGCCGGCGCCGGCCTTGTTCTCGACGATCACCGGCTGGCCGTACCGGGTCGACAACTTGTCGCCGACCAGGCGGGCGATCGAGTCGACGATGCCGCCGGCCGTGAACGGCACGATGATGCGGATCGGATGGTTGGGATAGGACTCCGCCTGCGCATGCGCCAGCGGTGCGGCGAATGCGCCGGCGCATACGACGGCGGCAAGGGTCAAGGTACGGAAGGTTGATGGCATGGATGTCTCCTGGTTGTGATGGATCGGGAACGGAATGCGGGCCCGTCAGGCACCCGCGGGGAAAAAATCGGGCACCGCGGCCGGGACCGCGGCGGGCGCGCCGGCGCGGAACACGTGCCGGTTGACCGGGTGGGCACGCGCCTCGTGCAGACTCAGCACCGGCGTGACACAGGCATCAACGGTCTCGAAATGCCGTGCCCAGTGCGCCTGGTCGTGTTGCGCGAAACGCGCCTGCAGGCAGGCGGCGATGTCGCCCCAGCGCGCGGAGTCGCTGCGCGCGGGCAGTTGCGTGGCGTCCAGTTCCAGCGCCTGCAGCAGGTTGCGGTAGAAACGCTCCTCGATCGCACCCACCGCCATGTGCCGGTCGTCGCGCGTGCGGTAGGTGCGGTACCAGGGCACGCCGCCGTCGATGACATTGCCCGCGGCACGGTCGTTCCAGGCACCGGCCTGCAAACGACCGTAGACCGCCGACAACAGATGGGCACTGCCGGCCGTCATCGCGACATCGACGACACAGCCCCGGCCACCGCCGCCGCTGGCACGGGCATGCAAGGCCGCGCCGATGCCGGCGCATGCATACAACGCGCCGCCGCCGATGTCGGCGATCAGGTTCAGCGGCACGTGGTCGGGGCCGGTCGCATGCAATGCGCCGGCCATGGCCGCGTAGTTGATGTCGTGGCCGGCGCGTTGCGCCCACTCGCCCGATCGCTCCCAGCCCGCCAGCCGGACATAGACCAGTGCCGGATGGCGCGCGTGGCAGTCGGCCGGGCCCAGCCCCAGGCGCTCCATCACACCGGCGCGATACCCTTCGATCGCCACGTCGGCGTCGTCCAGCGCGCGCAGCGCAGCGTCGCGCCCTTCGGCGGTCTTGAGGTCGAGCACGACCGTCTCGCGTTGCCACTGGCCGATGTCACCATGCGCGGGCACCGGCACGCCGAGCTCGGGCGGCCGGGGCGCCTGCACCCGCAACACCCGGGCACCCTGCTGCGCCAGCCACCAGGCGCAGAACGGCACGCCGCCCACCGTGGCGAACTCGACCACCCGCAAGCCGGTGTACGGTTTCATGCGCCCGCGTGCTCCGCTGCGCGCGCGCGGGCCATGGTGCGCCGCGCGATGTTGACCAGATGGATCTGGCTCGTGCCTTCGTACAGGCGGAACAGCCGCACGTCGCGGTAGAAGCGCTCGGCCACGTTGTCGGCGATGTAGCCACTGCCGCCGAACACCTGCACCGCGCGATCGGCGACACGGCCGCACATCTCGGAGGCGAACAGCTTGCACATCGACGCCTCCATCGTCACGTCGGCGCCGGCATCGCGCTTGCGCGCGGTCTCGAGCACCAGCGCACGCGCGGCATGCACCTCGGTATTGCTCTCGGCGATCATCTGCTGCACCAGCTGGAATTCGCCGATCGGCTGGCCGAACTGCTTGCGGGTCGCGGCAAACCGCACCATCTCGTCGACCAGCCGGATCGCCGGGCCGACACACAGGGCCGCCAGGTTGATGCGCTGCTTGTTCAGTGCCTTCATCGCGGTGCGAAAGCCCTGGCCCGGCAAGTCGCCGACGATGGCACTGGCCGGCACGCGGCAGCGCTCGAGCACGACCTCGCCCACCGGCGAGCCGTGCTGGCCCATCTTGCGATAGGCCGGCGGCGTGTGCAGGCCCGGCGTGCCGCGCTCGATCAGGAAGGCCGAGACCCCGCTGGCACCGGTGGTGCCGGGTTCGCTGCGCGCGAATACGGTGAACAGGCCGGCGATCGGGGCATTGGTGATGAAGCACTTGCGGCCGGTGATCACGTAGTCGTGGCCATCGCGCTCGGCCACGGTCTGCATGGCCGTCGCGTCCGAACCAGCCTCCGGTTCGGTCAGCGCGAAACAGCCGGTGATCTCCCCGCTGGCCAGGCGCGGCAACCAGGCCTGCTTCTGCTGCTCTGTGCCGTCGACGACCAGCGACTCGGACGCGATGCCGGTATTGCCGCCGAAACGCGCGCGAAACGTCGTGGCCGCCTGCGACACCTCGATGTTGACGCGCGCCAGTTGTTCGGTGTCCAGGCCGGCGCCACCGTATGCCTGCGGAATGCTGTGGCCGAACAGCCCCAGCGCGCGCATGCCGTGCACCACGGACTCGGGAATCACGTCATCGCGGTCGACCTGCTGCTCGAGCGGCATGCATTCGTCGACGATGAATCGGCGCACCTCGTGCAGCAATTGCTCGAAGGTCTCGTTGGAAAGTGTCATGGAGTGGGACGGATGGAGTGACAGGGTTTCAGGGCATGCCGCAGGCAACTTCGATCTGCCGCACGGCGTCGAGCAGGCGCGGCGCGACCTCGCGCTCGAGCGTCTCGGGCTTGAGGCGGTAGGCGGACAAGGTGCAATTGATGGCCACCGGCTCTTCGCGCCGGGGCACCCGGATCGGCACGCCGACGGCATGGACCTCGCGGCGCCAGTCGCCGCGCGAATGGCAATAGCCGCGTTCGGCAAACGACTTGACCTCCTGGCGCCAGGCCGGCAGGTCCATCGCGTACCGCTGGGGATCCTCGAGCTTGATCCGGTTCAGGATGGCCTCGCGTTCGCCGGCTGGCGCGCCGAGCACCAGTGCGCGGCCGATGGAGGTCGACAGCAGTGGGCGCGTGCTGCCGATGTCGGGCTGGTAGATATTGCCCTGGTCGACACGGCAGGTATCGACGTACACGACGTTGGTGCGGTCGCGCATGCCCAGGTTGACGGTGCAGCCGGTCTCCTTGGCCACCTGCTCCATGAACGGTCGGGCGATCTGGCGCACCCGGATGTTGACCAGCAGCGGATAACCCAGCGACAACACGCCCGAGCCGAGCCGGTACTTCTGCAGGCCTTCGACGCGGCTGAGGTAACCGAGCAAGGTCAGCGTATAGGTCAGCCGCGAGATGGTCGGCTTGGGCAGGCCGGTGCGGTCGGCGATCTCGCGGTTGCCCAGGATGGGATCGACCATCGTGAACGCGCGCAACACCTCCATGCCGCGCGCCAGGTTCATCGAGAACTGGCGGTCGGTGCTCAGGTCGTGCGGATTGACCAATCCGGGCAAGGTGATCGCGGACATGGTGCGGTTGCGGGGTCGTTCGGAGGTTGCCATCGATGGGGTGCGTTCTTTTTTCATGATCGGGTTCCGTGGCAGGGGCGTCAATGGATTCGCAGCAGGTGTTTTGCTGTGCGAAACACCGATTGTGGAGACACGGGGCCTGTGGCAAAAACCGGCACGGCTGTATGCGGCATCGTCCGCAGTTCGCACATCGTGCCGTGCGGAAACACGAAGGAGTCCCTCCCGTTGAAAACCCATCCGAACACCGGCGCGCTGGCAGGCGTGCGCATCCTCGACATGGCCACGGTGCTGGCTGCACCCTTCGGCGCCACCTTGTGTGCCGATCACGGCGCCGAGGTCGTCAAGCTCGAACTGCCGGACGGCAGCGATCCCCTGCGTGGCCTGCAGCCGGTCAAGGACGGCGTGCCGTTGTGGTGGAAGGTCGCCAACCGGGGCAAGAAAGGCATTACGCTGGACGTGCGCAAGCCGCGCGGCCGCGACCTGCTGCTGCGCATGCTGTCGCAGTTCGACGTGCTGGTGGAGAACTTTCGCACCGGCACCATGGACCGCTGGGGGCTGGACGCGCAGACGCTGCTGGAGGCGAACCCGCGGCTGGTGATCCTGCGCCTGACCGGCTTCGGCCAGACCGGGCCGTACGCCGGACGACCGGGCTTCGCGCGCATCTTCGAGGCCATGAGCGGATTCACCAGCCTGACCGGCGAACGCGGCGGATCGCCGCTGCACACCAACTTTCCGGTCGGCGACGCCGTTGCCGGCTTGTTCGCAGCCTTCGCGATTGCCAGCGAAGTGGCACGCCTGCGCGGCGACCCGCAGGCCGGGGGCTGCGTCGTCGACCTGGCCGCGACCGAGGCGCTGTTCCGGCTGCTCGACCCGCTGGCCGTCGAGCACGAGCAACTCGGTCTGGTGCGCCAGCCCGAAGGCAACTGCGCCAGCTACACCGCGCCGTCGAACATGTACATGAGCCAGGAACGGGTGTTCTTCTCGCTGGTGGCCTCGAGCAACCCGATCTTCGCGCGGCTGGCGCAGGTCGTCGGCCATCCGGAATGGACGAGCGATCCGCGTTTTGCCAGCAACCCGGCGCGCGTGGCCCACCTGCAGGTGCTCGATGCCGCACTGGCCGCCTGGTTCGTCGCACGGCCGTTCGCCGAGATATCGGCCGCCCTGGAGTCCGCCGGCGTGCCGTTCAGCAAGGTCTACACCATTGCCGACATCGAGCAGGACGCGCAGTTCACCGCGCGCCAGGCCATCGTGCGCCTGCCCGACCCGCTGTACGGCAGCCTGCCCGCCCCCTGCATCGTGCCGCGCATCGTCGGACGCGACATGCCGGTGCCTCGCACCGGGCCGGACGTGGGCGAACACAATGCCGAGGTCTATGCGCGTTTCGGCGTCGACGCACAGGCCCTCGGGGCCTTGCACGCCGACGGCGTGATCTGAGAAACCGTGCACGCATCGCGCGCGAGCGCGCCGTTCCGCCGAGGCACCGCGCAGACCTGGGTCTGCGCGGCGGCGGCCGACGCGCGCGCCGGAGTGGCGCCGGGCGAACCGCTTCAGTAGTCGGTCAGCGGTCCCTCGCGCAGGCAAGGATTACGTTCGGCCTGCGCGCTGCGGCGCACCAAGTCGCGGCCGATCACGGTCTTGTGCACCTCGCTGGCGCCTTCGCCGATCTGGTTGAGCTTGGCATCGCGGAAGAAACGCTCGAGCGGAAAGTCCTGCAGGTAGCCGCGGCCGCCGGTAAGTTGCAAGGCGTCGGTGACGACCTTCATGCACAGGTCGGTCGCATGCATCTTGGCCATGGACGCGAAGATCGTGCAGTCGGCGTCACCCCGGTCGTATTTCTGCGCCGTTGCGTGCAGCAGGCTGCGCGAGGCCTCGATCTGGGTCGCCATGTCGGCCAGCATCCATTGCGCGCCCTGGTGCTCGCCCAGCTGCCTGCCGAACAGGCGGCGGTCACCGGCATACGTGGCGGCGATCTCCACCGCGCCGATCGCGCGGCCCAGCGCCATTGCGGCGTGGCCGATGCGGGCGCGCAACAAGGCATCCTGCGCCAGCGAGAAGCCGTCGCCCTCCTCGCCCAGGCGATGGCTGGCGGGCACCCGCACCGCGTCGAACCGCAGCGAGCTGATCGGCACGCCGAACCAGCCCAGCTTGCCGACCTCGGGGCTGATGCTCAGGCCGGGCGCGTCGCGCGGCACGAGCAGGCCGACAAAACCCGTGTGGTCCTGCAGCCGCGCCACCACCATCAGCCAGTCGGCGGTGCTGGCGCGGGTGATGAATTTCTTGCTGCCATCGAGCACATAACCATCGCCCTCGCGCCGCGCGACACTGGCCAGGCCCCGCACGTCGGAGCCCGCCTGCGCCTCCGTCAGGCCGAACGCGGACTGGATTTCGCCGCGGCACAGGCGCGGCAGCAGTTCCTGCTGCAGGGCCTGTGAGGCCCCGGCGACGATGGCCCGCGCCGACAGATCGGTGCCGGTGATCATCGATGCGGCGGTGCTGCAGACCCGGCCCAGTTCCTCGATGATGCGGATGCGCAGCACCTGGCGCGCATCGGTGCCACCAAAGGCCTTCGGAAACGCCGTGGCCACGACGCCCTCACGCGCCAGCAGGCGGAAAGTGTCCCAGGCGAACCGGTCCTCGCGCCCGACCGCGGCCGCGTTCGGGCCGATGGTCTCGGTGCACAGGCGGCGCACATGGTGCACCACGGCCTGTTCGTCGGGCTCGAGGCCTTGCAACAGGTGGTCGGAAAACAGGCGATCGGGCATGAACGGCTCTCTGGAGAAGATGACCGCACATCTTTGCCAGGGCGCCCGGAAAAGTCCAGCCGGTGTTTCGACAGGCGATACGGTGTCTTGCACCACATGCCACTCACATGGTGTCATCGGCGCTGCCCACCACTACCGCATGGACTGCCGTGACCGACCTTGCCACGCCCGAGAACTTCCTGAGCCTTCGCACCCACCAACAGGGTGAACGTATCGAAAGCCGACTGGAGACCACCGCCATCGACGATTTGTCCGCCGGCGAGGTCGTGGTGCGCAACCGGTATGCCGGCGTGAACTACAAGGACAGCCTGGCCATCCTGGGACGGGCGCGCATCATCGAATCCTATCCGCGCACCGCCGGCATCGAACTGGTGGGCGAGGTCGTACGCAGCGACAGCGACCGGTTCGCACCCGGCCAGCTGGTGATGGCACACGGTTTTCGCACCGGCATCGCCTTCGACGGCGGCTTTGCGCAGTTCGCGCGGGTGCCGGCGGCCCATCTGATGGCCGTGCCGCAGGGCCTGGACGCGCTGCAGGCCGCCACCATCGGCGTGCCGGGTTTCACCGCCGCGATGGCGCTGGACCGCTTCATCGCTCAGGGCCTGACGCCCGACCACGGCCCGATCGCCGTCAGCGGCGCGACCGGCGCCGTCGGCATGCTGGCCATGCAGATCCTGTCCCAGGCGGGCTGGCGGGTGGCCGCGCTGACGCGCAAGATGGAACTCGAGCCAGTGCTCAAGGCCCTGGGTGCGCACGAGGTGATCGATGCACGGGGCATCGGTGCCCAGGCCCGGCCGCTGGACAAGGCGCGATTCGCCGCGGCCATCGACAACGTCGGTGGCGACATGCTGGGCTGGCTGCTGCGCAGCCTGTCCGACGGCGGCCAGCTGGCCGTGGTCGGCAACGCCGGCGGCAACGACTTCGCCGGCAACGTGTTGCCGTTCGTGATGCGCAACATCACGATGTTCGGTGTCGTCGCCAATGCAGGCTGGCCGGTGCGCGAGCGCGTGTGGCAGCGGCTGGCGACCGACTGGCGGCCGGACTTTGCCGCCCTCGCCCCGCATTTGCACCAGATCGGCCTGCCCGAGCTGCTGGCGCATGCGGCGGCGCAACTGGCGGGTACGACCTCCGGACGGACGCTGATCGCGCTCTGACGCCAGCCCGGCCACCGCGGCCGTAGCGCACCGACCTGGTGCGTTGACCCAGCCTGTCGAGCAAGCGCCGGCCAAGGCCGAAGACCCGACGCCGCCTCGGCACAAGGCCTCGCGCTCCACCGGACGGGCGGGACACGCGGCGCGACGGGCGCACGCTTCCCATTCCGTACGTGCATGGAACACCCCCGCAACGGCTAGAGGACGGGGTTCGCAGACTTCATATGCTCCATTGAATATAACAACATCACATAAATGTAGTTTGCAATATATAGATTGACACCTAGAGTCGCTCCTCATGCATGACGTGGTGTTCATTCTTGCCGGATTCCTGGTCGGCCTCGTGGTCGGACTGACCGGCGTGGGCGGCGGCTCGTTGATGACGCCCATCCTGATCTTCTTTTTCGGCGTCAAGCCGGTACTGGCAGTCGGAACCGACCTGTTGTTCGCGGCCGTCACCAAGTTCGGCGGCACGGTGCGCCTGGCGCGTGCCCGGCTGATCGACTGGCGCGTCGTGCTGCAGCTCTCGGCCGGCAGCATTCCGGCGGCACTGCTGACCCTGTGGGTGCTGCGCCAGACGGGCCCGGCTGGCGACCAGGTCCAGACCTGGATCACCAGCGGCCTGGGTCTTGCACTGCTGCTGACCTCCGCGGCCACCATGTACAAGACGTTCCGGGGCCCGGTGCGTGTGCCCGCGAACCGGCCGCTCGACCACCGTACGGCCGCACGGCCCCGCCACTGGAGCCTGCCGCTGCTGTTCGGCGCCGCCATCGGCACGTTGGTCACATTGACGTCGGTCGGCGCCGGCGCCATCGGTGTGACCGTGCTGCTGCTGCTCTACCCCCTGCTGCCGCTGCCGCGCATCGTCGCCGCCGACATCGCGTATGCCGTGCCATTGACGCTGGTCGCCGGCCTGGGCCATGCATCCATGGGTTCGGTCGACTGGGCGCTGCTGGCCAAGCTGCTGGCCGGTTCCCTGCCCGGCATCTGGATCGGTGCCCACCTGATGCAACACACGCCCGAGCGCCTGGTGCGTTCGTTGCTGTCGCTGCTGATGGCCTGGGCCGGCCTCAAGCTGATCGCCTTCTGACGCAACGTCCCCCCGACACACCTGCAATCCCACCCATAACGAGAACGACCATGTACCAGTACACCGACTTCGACCGCCAGTTCATCCGCAACCGCGCCGCACAATACCGCGACCAGCTCGAGCGCAACCTGGCCGGCACGCTGGGCGACGACGAGTTCAAGCCGCTGCGGCTGCAAAACGGCTGGTATGTCCAGCGGTATGCGCCAATGCTGCGGGTGGCCGTGCCGTATGGCGAGTTGTCCAGCCTGCAGCTGCGCACGCTGGCGCGCGTAGCGCGCGAATACGACCAGCCCGACGCGGAACTGCTGGCGCGTGCGCAACACACGCAGGACCAGCTCGGCCAGATCCCGCTGCACGACGGCCGCATGATCGGCTCCAAGCTGAAATACGGCTACGGCCATTTCACGACGCGCACCAACGTGCAATTCAACTGGATCCCGCTGGCCCGCAGCGCCGACGTGATGGACCTGCTGGCCGAGGTGCAGCTGCACGGCATCCAGACCAGCGGCAACACCATCCGCAACATCACCAGCGACGCGCTGGCCGGCATCGCCGACGACGAGATCGCCGACCCGCGACCGTTCTGCGAGATCCTGCGCCAGTGGAGCACACTGCATCCGGAGTTCGCCTTCCTGCCGCGCAAGTTCAAGATTTCCGTCAATGGTGCGCGCGAGGACCGGGTCGCGACCGGCTGGTATGACGTGGGCCTGCAGCTGCTGCGCAACGAGGCGGGCGAACTCGGCTTCAAGGTGCTGGTCGGTGGCGGCATGGGCCGCACCCCGGTCATCGGGACCGTGGTGCGCGAGTTCCTGCCGTGGAACCAGCTGATGAACTACCTCGAGGCCGTGATACGGGTCTACAACCGCTACGGCCGGCGCGACAACGCGTGGAAGGCCCGCATCAAGATCCTGGTCAAGGCCGAAGGCCAGCGCTACATCGACCAGGTCGAGGCCGAATACCGGCAGATCGTCGAGCACGACGGCGCGCCGCACACGATCACGCAGGAGGAATACGACCGGGTCGCCGCCGCCTTCGTCGCACCGACGATCGACGCCAACCGCACCGACGCCGAGACACGTACGGCGCATGTGGCGCGTTTCGCCTCCGACAACCCCGAGTTCGCGCGTTGGCTCAACCAGAACGTGTTGCCGCACCAGAACCCGGACCTGCGGGCCGTGAACCTGTCGTTCAAGCGCCTCGGATACGCGCCGGGCGACGCCACCGCCGAGCAGATGGAACAGGCCGCAGACCTGGCCGATCGTTTCTCGGCCGGCGAGCTGCGCGTGACGCACGAGCAGAACCTGCTGCTGCCCTGGGTACGCGTCGAGCAGCTGCCCGAACTGTGGCAGGCCGCCCGCGCCGCCGGCCTGGCCAAGGCCAACATCGGCCTGCTGACCGACATGATCGCCTGCCCCGGCGGCGACTTCTGCTCGCTGGCCAATGCGCGTTCGCTGCCGATTGCCGAAGCCGTGACCGAGCGTTACCAGGACCTGGACGAGTTGCACGACATCGGCGAGATCGACCTGCACATCAGCGGCTGCATCAACTCCTGCGGCCACCACCACAGTGGCCACATCGGCATCCTGGGCGTGGACAAGGACGGCAAGGAGTGGTACCAGGTGACGCTGGGCGGTGCGGACGGATCGAACCTGTCCGGCCCGGCCACGCCCGGCAAGGTTGTCGGCCCGTCGTTCTCGGCGACCGAGGTGCCCGACGTGATCGAGGCCTTGATCACCGTCTACCGCGAACAGCGGCAATGGGTCGAGAGCGACGCCGGCGCACGCCACGAGACCTTCATCACGACGCTGCGCCGCGTGGGCATCGAGCCGTTCAAGCTCGCCGCAAATGCCGCGCGCCATGCGCACAAGCAGGCGGCCTGAACACCGCGACCGAACCCGAACCTTCATCTCCGAGCCATCATGCAACTCATCACACAACTGGATCATGGCAGCGAGGCGCCCGCCGCCGGCGTGCTGCAACTGCCCAACGACTCCGACCTGCAGGGCCTGGACCTGGCCGGCGTGACCCGTATCGAGCTGAACTTTCCAAAGTTCAGCGACGGCCGCGCGTTCAGCCAGGCCGTGACGCTGCGCCGACGCCTGGGCTTCACTGGCGAACTGCGCGCCATCGGCGACGTGCTGGTCGACCAGGTGGTGCAGATGCACCGCAGCGGTTTCGACAGCGCGGTGCTGCGCGCCGACCAGGACCTGGCCGTCGCCCAGCGTCAGTTCGAGCGTTTCAGCGCCTTCTATCAGGGCGACGAGCGCTCGAACGCGCCCCACTTCCGGCGCAGCGCGTGATGCCCTCGGCCATCGACACCCACGCGCGCGCCAGCGCCGATTTCATGGCCAAGCTGCAGCGCAGCCGCGAGGCCCTGCTGGCCCTGGACCGCGAACACGCCCGCGCGCCAGGTGCACCCGCGCCGCGCGTCGTGCAGGCCTCAAGCCTGGGCGCCGAGGACATGGTCATCAGCCACCTGATCGACACGCTCGCGCTGGACGTGGGCATCTTCGTGCTGCAGACCGGCATGTTGCACCCCGAGACACTGGCGCTGCTCGCGCAGCTGCGGCGCGATGCGCGGGTGCCGGTGACGGTCTACGAGCCGCAGGCCGAGGCGGTGGTGCAGTTCGTCGCACGCGAAGGCAAGGACGCGATGTACAAGAGCATCGCGCTGCGCAAGCAGTGCTGCGGCATCCGCAAGATGGAGCCGCTGGCGCGCGCACTCGAGGGCAGAAGCGCCTGGATCACCGGCCTGCGCCGCGAGCAGTCGGGCGCACGCGCCGAGGTGCCGCTGCGCGACACCTCGGATGCGGCGCGCGTCAAGCTCAATCCGCTGGCCGAGTGGACCTGGGGCGACGTGTGGCACTACATCGGGGCGCACGGCGTGGCCTACAACCCGCTGCACGACCAGTTCTTCCCCAGCATCGGCTGTGCGCCCTGTACCCGCGCCATCAGCCTGGGCGAGGACTTCCGCGCCGGCCGCTGGTGGTGGGAAGACGAAAGCGCCAAGGAATGCGGGCTGCACGTGGCCCAGGACACCGAACAAGGACAACAAGAGGAATCGCACGCATGAACGCACGTACCGAACCAGCCCTGCTGGCCCAGCTGAGCAACCAGCACCTGGACGCCCTGGAAGAGGAGACCATCTTCATCCTGCGCGAGGTGGCGGCGGCATTCGAGCGCCCGGCCCTGCTGTTCTCGGGCGGCAAGGATTCGCTGGTGCTGCTCAAATGCGCCGAGAAGGCCTTCGGCGTCGGCCGCATCCCGTATCCGCTGCTGATGATCGACACCGGCCACAACTTCCCCGAAGTGACCGATTTCCGCGACCGGCGCGCCGCCGAGCTGCAGGCCAAGCTGATCGTGCGCAGCGTCGAGGACTCGATGGCGCGCGGCACGGTGCGCCTGTCGCACCCGGGCGAGTCGCGCAACGTGCACCAGTCGGTGACGCTGCTCGAGGCGATCGAGGAATTCAGCTTTGACGCGCTGATCGGCGGCGCGCGGCGCGACGAGGAAAAGGCCCGTGCCAAGGAGCGCATCTTCTCGCACCGCGACCAGTTCGGCCAATGGCAACCCAAGGACCAGCGCCCCGAGTTGTGGACGCAGTTCAACACCCGGCTCAAGCCGGGCGAGCATTTTCGCGTGTTCCCGATCTCGAACTGGACCGAACTCGACGTGTGGCAATACATCGAGCGCGAACACGTCGGCCTGCCGGCGCTGTATTACAGCCACCGGCGCGACGTGGTCGAGCGCAAGGGCATGCTGGTGCCGGTCACCCCGCTGACGCCGGCGCGCGACGGCGAGACGGTGCAACAACGCGACGTGCGTTTCCGCACCGTCGGCGACATCACCTGCACCTGCCCGGTGGCCAGCCTGGCCGCCAGCGCCGCCGAAGTGGTCATCGAGACCCTGGGCACCGACATCTCGGAACGGGGAGCGACTCGCATGGACGACCGGACCTCCGATGCGTCGATGGAAAACCGCAAGAAAGAGGGGTACTTCTGATGGACCTGCTGATGGAACTGCTGGACGCGCCGCAACAGGCGCAAGACACGACCGCCGAGCCGGCGAACACCTCCGCGGCCGCAACCGCCGAAGACACGCGCCCCGCGCTGCGTTTCATCACCTGCGGCTCGGTCGACGATGGCAAGAGCACGCTGATCGGCCGCCTGCTGCTCGACAGCCGCAGCGTGCTGCAGGACCAGCTCGCCAGCGTTTCGCGCAGCGGCGCCGTCGACCTGGCGCAGTTCACCGACGGCCTGTCGGCCGAACGCGAACAAGGCATCACGATCGACGTGGCGTATCGTTATTTCTCGACCGCGCGGCGCAAGTTCATCATTGGCGACGCGCCGGGCCATGAGCAATACACCCGCAACATGGTCACGGCCGCCAGCAGCGCCGACGCCGCAGTGGTGCTGGTCGACGCGACCAAACTGCCCTGGCATGGCGACACCGCGCCATCGCGGGAGCATCACCAGCTGTTGCCCCAGACGCGGCGCCACAGCCTGCTGGCCCGGATGCTGCGCGTGCCCTCCATCGTGTTCGCCGTCAACAAGCTCGACGCCGTGGCCGATGCGCCGCTGGCATTCGCCAACATCCGCCAGGCGCTGGAGTCGTTCGCGCGCGCGGCCGACATCCCGTTGGCCGGCATCGTGCCGATCTCGGCGCTGCATGGCAACAACGTGGCACACGCCGACGCGCTCTGGTGCGGCTACCGCGGGCCTGGGCTGCTGGAGCTGCTCGAACAGCTGCCGGCCACCTCGACCGAGACCACCGTCGCGCCAGCGTTTCCGGTGCAATGGGTGGAGAAACTGGCCGACGACAACACCGCCGCGTCCGCCGGCAACGGACACCGGGTGTTCTGGGGCCGCGTCGCGACCGGCCGGCTCGCGGCCGGCCAACGGGTCGCCGTGATGCCCGGGGGCCAGGTCGCGACCGTGACCCGGGTGCTCGACCATGCCCGGCGCCCGGTTGACCAGATGTCCGCCGGACGCAGTGCCGGCCTGGTGCTGGATCGCCAGGTCGACGTGTCGCGGGGCGACTGGCTGCTGGCCCATGACGACCGGTCCGAGCCGTTCGCAAGCCGTCGCGAGGTGGTGGCGACCGTGGCCTGGCTCGACGACGAGCCGCTGCAGGTCGGGCGTACGTATTGGGCGGTGCACGGGCATCGCTGGGTCAAGGCCCGGGTGACCCGCATCGGCCACCAACTCGACGTGCACACGCTCGAACGCCATGGCGCGGAGCAGCTCGGCACCAACACCATCGGCGAAGTGGAGCTGGCGCTGCAGGCGCCGATCGCGGTGTTGCCATATGGCGTCTCGCGCGCGCTCGGAGCCCTGGTATTGGTCGACGTGGCCAGCCACAAGACCGCTGGAGCCGCGCTGCTGCATTGACCCATGGCAAACAAGAGCGGCGCTGTGAAGCCCGCTCGAGCGGGGTGGTTGGTGAAAGCCCATAAAATCATGGGTCCCGACCCGCTCGACACCCATCCAGAAAAATGACCCATACCGTCACCGAAGCCTGCATCAAGTGCAAATACACCGACTGCGTCGATGTATGCCCCGTCGACTGTTTCCGCGAGGGCCCGAACTTCCTCACCATCGATCCGGACGAGTGCATCGACTGTGCCGTGTGTATTCCCGAATGCCCGGTCAATGCCATCTATGCCGAGGAAGACGTGCCCGCGGACCAGCAGCACATGACGGCGCTCAATGCCGAACTGGCCAAGTTGCCGACCTGGAAAAGCATCACCAAACGCAAGGAGCCGCTGCCCGACGCGGACGACTGGAAGGACAAGACCGACAAGCTCAGCCTGCTCGAGCGCTGAAGCCCCGCCCGTCTTGTTCGTTGCGCACCACTGGCGGCCCTCGACGGGCCGCTGCACAATGAAGAAGAAATCGTCAACATGGAACCTCATCTGAACCAAGAAGTGATCAATACGGCCCTCGCCCACGAAGGACCTCCCGCCCGCAACACGGAGGGCGCGATCGAGACCGACGCCGTCATCGTCGGCGCCGGCCCGGTGGGCCTGTTCCAGGTGTTCGAGCTCGGCCTGCTGGAGATCAAGGCGCATGTCATCGACTCGCTCGCCTATCCCGGCGGCCAGTGCGTGGAGTTGTATCCCGACAAGCCGATCTACGACATTCCCGCCGTGCCGGTGTGCACCGGGCAAGAACTGACCGACTCGCTGCTCAAGCAGATCGAACCGTTCGGCGCGGTGTTCCACTTCGGCCAGGAGGTGACCGTGGTCGAGAAGCAGGACGACGGGCGCTTTTTCGTGCAGACCTCCAAGGGCACGAGCTTCCTGACCAAGACCATCTTCATTGCCGCCGGCGTCGGTGCGTTCCAGCCCCGGCTGCTCAAGGTCGACGGCCTGGACAAGTACCAGGACACACAGTTGCACTACCGGGTCAAGAACCCGGCTGATTTCGCGGGCAAGAACCTGGTCATCGTCGGCGGCGGCGACTCGGCACTGGACTGGGTGCTGAACTTCGTCGCCGAAGGCCCGAACAAGGCCGAGAGCGTGATCCTGATCCACCGCCGTGACGGCTTCAAGGCCGCGCCGGCCAGCGTGGCCAGGATGCGCGAGTTGTGCGATGCCTACGAGATGCAGTTCATCGTCGGCCAGGTCACCGGCGTCGAGGAAAAGGACGGCCGCATGACCGGCGTGAAGGTCACCGGCGGCGACGCCGTGACCCGCGTCGTGCCGCTGGACATGCTGCTGGTGTTCTTCGGCCTGAGCCCCAAGCTCGGCCCGATCGCCGAGTGGGGCCTGGACATCGAGCGCAAGCAGCTCAAGGTCGACACCGAGAAATTCAGTACCAGCGTGCCGGGCATCTTCGCCGTGGGCGACATCAACGTCTACCCGGGCAAGAAGAAGCTCATCCTCAGCGGTTTCCACGAATGCGCCCTCGCCGCCTTCGCCGCGGCCCCGTTCGTGTTCCCGGAAAAGAAGATCCACCTGCAGTACACGACCACCAGCCCGAAACTGCACAAGGTTTTGGGCGTCGACACCCCAGTTTTTGACTGACCCTGGGCAAAAATCGCCCAAAAGTGTTGTTATACTCTTGGGCTTGTTCCTCGATAGCTCAGTCGGTAGAGCGCCGGACTGTTAATCCGTAGGTCCCTGGTTCGAGCCCAGGTCGAGGAGCCAAATACCGCAGACGAATCAAGCCCTTACGAGAGATCGTTGGGGCTTTTTTCTTGTCCGCCGTTCTCTCCGTTGGCTACGCACTTTGGCATGGGATCGGTCGCTGATACACCGTTGCAATTACCGACAGCAGTATTCGGATCTGCAGACCTTGTTCGGTGGCAAGTTACCTCGCAACGACTCGAGATTTGCGAACTGCCCGAGCAAGACTCGACGGCAACGCAAGACCTGTTCTCATTGACGGCAACGGGAATGCTCGGTTAGCCTCGACCGCAAATCCATGCGGGAACGGCGACCCATGCCAGGCGGGAGGTGTCCGGCGGTTCACCTGTTTCGCAGCGTGGCGACCGTCCGCAGCAGCAATCAAGCACCGACCCAGGGAAACCGAACCATGGAGTTTCGCCGACTGACCGAAGCCGAGATACCCGGCTACCTGCAAGACGTGCCGGCCATGCGGGCGCGTTTTTCGGCCTTTGACGACCTCGATGTCAGCGAGGTCGGCGATGGAAACCTCAATTTCGTCTTCCTGGTCAGCCATCGGCGCGATCCGCAGCAGACCGTGGTGGTCAAGCAGGCAGTGCCTTACCTGCGTGTGGTGGGTCAGTCATGGCCGCTGACGCGCCACCGGATGGATATCGAAACCGCGGCGCTGCGCCATTTTCGGGCGTTGTGCCCGCAGCATGTGCCCGAGGTGTTCCACGCCGATTCCGACATGTCGCTGGTGGTGATGGAGCGTTTGCGGGAACACCGCATCCTGCGCGGCGCGCTGCTGGACGGCCACACCTTCGACGCGGTTGCCGCCCACCTATCGACGTTCATGGCGCGCAGCCTGTTTCACGGCAGCGACCTGTATCTGGCACCCGCGGCCAAGCGGGACGCGGTCAAGCGCTTCACCAATGTTGAGTTATGCAAGATCACCGAAGACCTGATCTTCACGCACCCCTACGACGACAGCCCGACCAACAGCTACAACCCGGCGCTACCGCGCGAAGCGATCGACCGCATCCAGAGCAATCCCTTGCTGCGCGCCGCCGTGGGCGAACTCAAATACGCGTTCATGACCCGCGCCGAGACATTGCTGCATGGCGATTTGCACGTGGGCTCTGTGATGGTCAGCGAAATGGAAACCTACGTCATCGACCCGGAGTTCGCCTTCTACGGTCCGATGGGTTTCGACGTCGGTATCCTGCTGGCCAACTTCTTCCTGGCCTGGTACGGACTGGGTGCACGCGCGCCAGGGCGCGCTGACGCAACACATACCCAGGACTGGTTGTTGCGCACCGCCGCGCAATGCTGGGACGGTTTTGCGCAGCAGTTCATGCAACTATGGCAGGCGCACGAACATGCCGGCACAGGCTTCATCGGACGCGACCTGGACGGCGCCAGCGCCCAGGCCTGGCGCGACGCGTTCATGCGCCGCCTGTTCCAGGACAGCCTGGGTTTTGCCGGCTGCGAAATGGTGCGCCGGGTGCTGGGCCTGGCCAAGGTGGCAGACATCGCCGACATTTCCGATCCGATGGCCCGCGCATCCGCTGAAACGGGCGCGCTACACATGGCGGAACGACTGCTGCTGCAGCGCCATCAGGCCGGCTCCATGCAGGATGTGCTGGCATGGGTGCAGGCATGAGCGCGCCGGGCCGTTCCCAAGCGCGAATCCCGCAGCGCGTAGCGCGGTGGGTAGTCCAGTGAGCGCCGCAGCCCATCACGTGCCCGCCACGCTGGAATGGCGTGACGGCGAACTGCACCTGCTCGACCAGACGCGGCTGCCGCTGCAGATCCACATCGAGCGGCAGGACGACGCCCGGCAGGTCTGGCAGTCCATCCGCCAGCTCAAGGTGCGCGGGGCGCCGGCGATCGGCGTGGCTGCGGCCTACGGCCTGTGCGTGGCCATGCGGCCGCACCAGGCGCTGGGCCTGCCGGAGTTTCGCGAGACCCTGCGGCAAAGCGCGCAATACCTGAACACGGCCCGGCCCACCGCGGTCAACCTCGCCTGGGCCTTGCAACGCATGGTGGCGGTGGCCGCGGCACACGAAGCCACCGACAGCGCGGCCCTGTACGGCCGCCTGGTGGCCGAGGCCCGGCGCATCCACGCCGAAGACACCGCCATCTGCGCCGGCATCGGTCAGCACGGGGTCGACCTGATCCGCCCCGGCATGGGCGTGCTGACGCACTGCAACGCCGGCGCCCTGGCCACCACCGGCCTGGGTACGGCCACCGCACCGATGTATCTGGCGCACCAGCGCGGCACCCGCTTCAAGGTTTTTGCCGATGAAACCCGGCCCTTGCTGCAAGGCGCGCGCCTGACCGCCTGGGAGCTGCAGAGCGCCGGACTCGATGTAACCCTGATCACCGACAACATGGCGGCCAGCATGATGGCCAGCGGCCAGGTGCAACTGGTCATCGTCGGAACGGACCGGGTCACGGCCAATGGCGACGTCGTGAACAAGATCGGCACGCTCGGGGTCGCGGTGCTGGCGCAGCATTTCGGTGTGCCGTTCTACGTGGCATGCCCATCGTCGACCATCGATGCGGCCACCGCCAGCGGCGATCGGGTCGAGATCGAGGAACGCACGCCCGGCGAGGTGACCGGCTTTGGCGATACGCGAACCGCGCCGCAGGGCATGGCGGTGCGCAACCCGGCGTTCGACGTCACACCGCATGCGCTGGTCCGTGGCCTGATCACGGAGCATGGGATCATCGAAGCCCCGTTCGAGGAAGGTCTGCGCCGCGTGGCCCGCACCGCGGACGATGCGTCGCGGACGGCGTAATTCGCGCGCGGCCATGCGCGACGGTCGAACGTTTTCACACGCGCCTTGCGTACCATTCAGGCGGGCGCGGCTTCAACCATCGCTGATGGCGCCGGGCTGTACATCGAAAGGGAAACGGGATGAAAAGCCAGTGGCAGGATGACGAAGCACAACGACTGGTCGCGCACTACGGCGCGCAGGGCATCACCGCCGACGTCGCCCTGCGGGTCTACACCTCGCGTCTGCTGGGGCAGGATCCCACACTGGTGCTGCATGGTGGCGGCAACACCTCGGTCAAGACGCGCCTGGCCGACCTCACCGGCGAGGTGATCGACGTCATCTGCGTCAAGGGGTCGGGCTGGGACATGGCGGTGATCGAACCCGCCGGCGTTCCCGCGGTTCGGCTTGCGCCGCTGCTGCGCCTGCGCGACCGATCGGAGCTCAGCGACGAAGACATGGTCAATGCCCAGCGGGGCAACCTGCTCGACAGCAACGCCCCCAACCCGTCAGTGGAGGCCTTGCTGCACGCCTTCGTGCCGCACAAGTTCATCGATCACACGCATGCCAACGCGGTGCTGGCACTGTCGGACCAGCCCGGCGGCATGGCGCTGTGCCGCGAGGTTTTCGGGCCGACCATGGCGGTCGTGGACTATGTCATGCCGGGTTTTCGCCTGGCCAAGGCCGTGGCACAGGTATATGAACAGTCGCCGGAGATCGAGGGCCTGATCCTGCACAAGCACGGCATCTTCACGTTCGGCGATTCGGCCCGGCAGGCCTATGAACGCATGATCGAGATGGTCACGCGCGCCGAGAACCATATACGGCAGCACAGCCGTGGCGGCGCCGCGGCCGCAACGCCGCATGCGTCGGACTCTCAATGCCTCGAGCGGCTGGCACAGGTCGCGCCCATGGTGCGCGGCGCGCTGGCGATGCCCCTGGGGCAAGGCCGTTATTCGCGCATGGTCGCGGAACTGCGTACGGGCGGAGCCATCGGCGCGTTCTGCGCCGCCCCCGATCTCGAGGCGCAGGCGTGGACCGGGGTCATCACGCCGGACCACAACATACGCATCAAGAACCGGCCGCTGGTCTTGCCGGAGCCCGACACGCAGGAGCTCGCGGCGTTCCGGCCGACGCTGCAACAGCGCCTGGACGCGTATGTGCGCCACTACCACGCCTATTTCCAGACCAACGACCCGCTGCTGCCCGGCAAACGCCGTGAGCTCGATCCGATGCCGCGTCTGGTGCTGGTGCAAGGCCTGGGCTTGATCGCCTGGGGCAAGTCGAAGAAGGATGCCGTCATCCACGCGGACCTGGCGCAGGCCACGATCGAGACGGTGATGGCGGCGCGGGCGATCGGCCAGTTCGAGCCGCTGCCCGAAGCCGACCTGTTCGAGATGGAATACTGGTCGTTGGAGCAGGCCAAGCTGGGGCAGGCGAAGGAGCCTGCATTGGCGCGCCAGGTCGCGCTGCTCACCGGTGCCGCCGGTACCATAGGCTTGGCCACGGCCCGGCTGTTTGCCGCCCAGGGAGCGGCCGTCGTGTTACTCGATCGCGATGGCGAAGCGGTGGCGAAAGCGGCACGCGAACTTGGCGCCCATGCATTGGCCGTAGCCTGCGACGTGACCAACCCGCAGGCGGTCCGCGCCGCGTTCGACGCCGGCTGCGCCGCCTTTGGCGGAATCGACATCGTGATCTCCAACGCCGGCGCTGCCTGGGAAGGGGCGATGGCGACCATCGACGACAAGACCCTGCGCCAGAGCTTCGAGCTCAACTTCTTTGCCCATCACAGCGTGGCACAGAACGCCGTGCGGATCATGCAGACCCAGCGAACGGGTGGCGTGCTGCTGTTCAACGCGTCGAAGCAGGCGGTCAACCCCGGCGCCCATTTCGGCGCCTACGGCACGGCCAAGGCGGCAACCCTGTTGCTGTCTCGCCAGTACGCGCTGGAACACGGCATGGACGGCATTCGCAGCAACGCGGTCAACGCCGACCGGATTCGCAGCGGCCTGCTCACCGATGCCATGATCGCCTCGCGCTCGCACGCGCGCGGACTCGACGAAGCCAGCTACATGAGCGGCAACCTGCTGGGCCAGGAAGTGCTGCCCGAGGACGTCGCCCAGGCCTTCCTGGCGTTGGCGCTGGCGCAGAAAACCACCGGGCACGTGATGACGGTGGATGGGGGGAATATTGCGGCGGCGTTGCGGTGAGTCATGGATAGGCCAGGTCAGGCACGGCTCTAGGACGACCCGTTCAACCGGGCTGCGCCGAGCGTGCAGAGGAACGACCTGGCCGCACAAACAACTGCTCGACGACAGGCTCACCCCACTGGGTCCCAAGTGCCTCGCGCTCCAGCACGAAGCCGGACATCTCGTACATGCGGCGCGCCTTGTCCAGGCCGGAGAAGGTCCATAGTCGTGTCTGGCGAAAGTCGCATGTGTCCACCATCTCCAGCGCACGTGCCAGAAGGGAGCTTCCGATGCCGGAGCCTCGTGCCGGCCCGTCGGTGATGAACCATCGCAGATGCGCGGTGTCCTCTCCCATGTCCTGGCCGTCAATGGCGATCGAGCCAACCACCCGATGATCGAGCAGCGCCACCCACAGGCCGCTTCGGGGGTTGGCCAACCGGGAACAGAATTCTCCGACCCCGCTGGCGACCTTGGCCTCGAAATAACTCCCGAATCCAGCATGTCGGGAATAAAAGTGGGCATGCATCTCGGCAATGCGCCCGATGGCACCGGGGACATAACCCCGGTGAATCCGCACGTCTGTCTTGGCCATCTGTCGCTTCCCGTGAATCGCTTGCCCGCACCATCCGACTCTACCGCGAGCGTCACTGCAAGCGCCACACCGGCGCGACTTGATACGAGCGGACCCAGCACCGTTCAGAAGCCACGAAGAACGGCGTTTCACATGAGCCGCGCAGCCCGCCGGCCACGACCGCACAAGCCCCAAACTCCGAAAACCACTCGTGCGGTATAACCGAGCCTGAACCCTGGCGTACGCCATCGCATGGTTCCGCGCGCGGCCCGTCGCTGTCCAGCATCGACCCTGCGGGCAACACCTCGGGCAGCGGCTCCTGCCCGGAGCGTCCGCCCAAGCCGCATGCCGGCACATGCCGCCAAAGAGGCCCTCAGGCCACACCGTCGACCCATTCGTCGCACAACCCAAGGAGTACCCGTACACATGTCCGCACCCGCCCCTCCATCGACGCAGGGGAAACAAGACTATTTCGTCACCCGCGCAGGCAAACGCTACGCTGGAGTCCATCTGATCATCGACCTGCATGGCGCCTCCCATCTCAGTGACGCCGCATACATCGAGAACACCCTGCGCCGCTGCATCGAGGCGTCGCGGGCAACGTTGCTGCACATCCATCTGCACCGCTTCGAGCCCGATGGCATCAGCGGGGTCGCGGTGCTGGCCGAGAGCCACATCTCGGTGCATACATGGCCCGAGAGCCGGTTTGCCGCGTTCGATGTATTCATGTGCGGCGACACCGATCCGCACGCGTGCATCGACATCATGCGCGAGGCGTTCGAGGCCGAGCGCGCAGACATACAGGAACTATTGAGAGGTGAAGTCCATGAGTGAATACCAATGGTGGCATGAACGTTGCGACGGCCTGGGCATCACCACGTCGGTCGAAGTGAAGCTCCTGCATGCGGAGCAAAGCCCGCATCAACGCGTCGAGATCTACGACCACCAGTCCTTTGGCCGGCTGCTCGTGCTCGACGGTTATATCCAGGCCAGCCAGGCCGACGAGTTCATCTACCACGAGATGGCCGTGCACGTGCCGCTGCTGGGCCGAGCGCGCGAGAACGCCTCGGTGCTGGTCATCGGCGGTGGCGACGGCGGCATCGTGCGCGAAAGCCTCAAGCATGATTTCGTGACCAGCGTCACCATGGTCGAGATCGATCGGCGCGTGGTCGACCTGGCGCGCGAATACCTTGCCGTGAACGGCGACTACGACGATCCGCGCGTGACCCTCATCATCGACAACGCGGCCAACTTCGTCAGCCAGGCGCTCAAGGACGGCAAACGTTACGACCTGATCGTGCTCGACCTCACCGAGCCGGTCGGGCCCTCATCATGCCTTTTCACCGAGAAGTTCCTGACCGAGGTCGTCGCCCTGGTTTCGGACACTGGCGTGATACTCGACTCCGACAGCATCTACCTGTCGCGGGCCGGTGGCGACTTCCTGCAGGAAGTCAGCGGCGACGGCGACAACCTGATGACGGTAATGCAACGCACCCGGCTGCTGCCGCACATCGACGTCTATCACACCAACATCCCGCTGTACCCTGGAGCCGATTTCGGCTTCTTCCTCTATAGCCGCGACGGCGTCTCGCTGCGCAAGCCGGTCCGTGCGTTCGAGGGCCGGCACTACAACGCAGAGGTCCATCAGGCGTCGTTCGCGCTGCCGAACTGGCAGAAGCGGTGGTTGTTGCCGCAGGCCTGAGGCCGGTCGATACGCACAACAACTGCCGCGGCCGCGTCCCGACCGCGTGCGGCGATTGCGTCGGCGGTTCCGCGACCGCGCTGCAAGTGATTGATCCGCAAGGAATATAATCGCCGGCTTCCTGCTGGCGATCGGCGCTGGCCATTGCGGGCCGCAGCACGATCGCGGTAAGGAACCGTCGGGTGCCGGCGGTAGAAGCACCAGCGATCACGTCGATCCGCACCGGTATCCAACAACGAGAGTTCCTGCTTGAAAGACCACTATTCCGCGCTTGGTGTCAGCAGTGCAGCCACGCTTGCCGAAATCAGGACGGCGTATCGCCAGCAGGCCGCCCGCTACCACCCGGACCGCAACGCCGCCGAAGGGGCGGCCGCGCGGTTTCGCGGCATCCAGGAGGCGTACGACGTGCTGTCCGACAACGACCGCCGCAGCGCCTACGACAACAACCGCAAGCGCAATCTGCTGGACAACCCGCTGGAAACCGCCGGCGAGATCTGGGCAGCCTATTTCAATCGCCTGATCTGAGTCCGACCGCATGCATCTGTCCCCTTTCTTCCATCAACTGCGCTCGGCCTACGTGGCCGAGATCGAGGACCTGAGCCAGGACTCGGAAGGCGCGTTCGTGCTGCAGCAACGTCTGGCACAACGGCGCGGCGAGCTGGAGTTCCTGGTCCACATGCTCGAACTCAGCCCCGAGATGGTCGCCGTCGTCTTTCACAAGGCATTTGTCTTCGGCCAGCCGCTCGTCATCGATCAGCTGCTGGGCTGTGAATCCGAGGACCTGCCCGACTGGGACGACATTGCCGGCACCATCACCATCGCCCCCTGGGCCCAGCCCATGGTGCGCACGATTCGGGCCCAGCCCGCCGGCGACTGGTTCATGACGGTGGCGGCCGGTGCCGAATACATGTTGGGCATGTCCGGCCGCAGCCTGTCGCAGCCGCATGCGGATGACGACGCGCACGACGCCGACCGCGTCGACCCCGCGGACCAGGACGACGACCAGCACTATCTCTCGGCCGATGACGACGTCGGCGCCGACGCGCAGGCCCGCGAAGAGGCCAGCGCCGACTGGATGGTCGAACAAGGTTTCGACCGCAAGGACTGATCCGGTACCCGAGACAACCCGCAACACCATGAACCATCTTGCGCTGATCGAGAAAACCCGCAGCCTGATCGCCGCCGGCGACATCACGGGTGCCGAGTCCGCCCTCACCGACCTCGCCGACACCGAAGGTGATGGTGCCCTGGTCGTGGTGCTGGAACAACTGGCGCCCAAGGACATCCTGGCCGTCATCCGCGAGTACGACCAGTCGCGCGAGTCCATCATCAACCTGCTGGTCACGCCGAGCCAGTTTGCGCGCGCCATGGTGATCGAGAAGCAGTACAAGGACCTGACCCACACGCATTTGCGGGGCATGGTCAACTCGGTGATCTTCCGCGAGGACGCCGATCCGGTCGAGTTCCTGAACGCCATCGCCGACCTGGAAGGCGGCAGCGAGGCCGTGGCCAACTATTTCGCCGACAAGTGGAGCCGCATCGAGGCCTTCGCCCGCACCGGCAACTTCGACACGGCCGAGGAAGACGGCGAGATGTTGTCCGAACAGGCCTTGTTCGCATCGGCCTATGCCAAGCCACGGGTCGATCTCGACGAGGTCGCCGACCAGGACTGGATGCAGCTGGCGTGGTTGTTGCGCTACGAATGCCCCGACCTGTTCATCGAGATGCTGCTGGTGATGCGGGCCCAGGCACAGGCCTTCGACCTGGGCGCGGGCGATGACGGAGAACGGCCCGACGAGGACGGCGGCAAGGTCGAGACCGGCGACACCGACCGCGGGCACGTCACACCGGCGGCGCGCGACGACGACGAGGAATCCGCCATCTGAGCGGCGGCAATCGATGCCATCCATCACCTCACCCACGAGCCAGGCCGAAACCGCCACCCAGTCCGTCGCGCTGTTCGACCACCGCCCCTTCTTCGAGAAGGCGCTGCAGCACGGCGTGCGCCACGGCATCATCCCCGCGGAGCGCCTGGACGCGATGCGCCAGGAGGCACCCAAGGGCATCGTGCAGATTGCACGTTATTTCGGCACCGAGTTCCTGCGTCCCGAGCTCGAACTGGCCCGCGACCGCATGGTCAACCTGATCAGCCTGTACCTCGAAGACAGCTGCGATGCCGACCTGGACCGCGCCGCGCAGTCCCTGCGCGACCACTCCCTGCTGTCGCGCTCCAAGGGCGGCGCCGACATGCTCAAGGCCTTGATCGGCATGCCGCGCAGCAGCCACTTCGGCATGCAGGAGGCGCCGGGTTTCCGCGACGAACACATCCCGCTGCTGGCCAAATGGTCGTTGCGCACCCCGGACGACTACCGGGCCGAACGATCGCAGCGCCTGCTCGTTGGCCAAATGGTCGATGCAGCGCGCTGGATGGTCAACGGCCTGGGCATGGATGCGGACGCGCTGGCCGATGCGGGTGCGGATGCGGAAGCGGTCATCCGTACCGCGCTGCTCATGGGTATCGGCAGGCGGCCCCGCACCATGCCGGACTGGCCCGCCTTCGAAAAGCAGGTCGCGGCCCTGCGCAAGGTGTCCGGGCCCACCCCCCTGGGCGAAACGGGCGGCGACGCCATCCCCTTGCCTGGCAAGCTGCCAGCAGCGCTGCGGGACGTCGTGGAGTCCGTGCGCCAATCCGTGCGGGCCGACCTGCCGCGGATCTGCGACCCGGCCCTGCCGATACGGCGCCTGTTCACGCAGACGCCGGCCTTCATCGGGCGTTATTTCTGGAACGAAGACGCGCTGGCGCAGCTCGAGGCATTCGAGCGGCAGAACTCCACCGCCTGGGACAAGGCCACCGGCGGCCACCAGGACGACAGTTCGCTGCTGACCTTGTTCCTGCGTATCGCCGCTGGAAGCAGCCACTCCACCTTGCTGACGCCGGCCGCGGCCGCCAGCCTGGTGCGCAAGGTCCGCAAGTCCGGCCTGGATCCGGAACTTCCGCGCCAGTTCATCCGTCAGCATGCGCCGGTGGCGCTGCAGGACGACTACCTGCACCTGTGGGACGTCTTCGCGCAGGAGGCCGAGCCGCTGCTGCGCAGCGACAAGCCGTATGCCCAGCAGGATGCAATGGCCTTGTTGCGAAGCGAATGCAATGTCGCTGCCAGCACCACGCGACGATGACCGACAACCTGCCCGAGCCCATCCACGAAGACCGTGTCTGGAGCGACGAGCGCTGGATGGCGCGCGTGATCAAGAACGAAGACGATGACGGATGGGCCGTTTCCATGACACTGCACTGCGAGTCGGAGCCCGCCCTCGTCGGCCCCTGGACCATGGGGCGCGACAAGAAGAACCCCAAGCCGCTCGACGTGACGGCCTTCCACACCCTGGTCAAGACCGCCAACGAGATCCTGCGCCGGCACGAGCAGCAACTGCACGCCCAGCTCCATCGCAACGTTACCGTGACCGTCGATGGACGCCGCATCCGCGTCGCCATGGCCATCGTCCCGGACGAAGAAGGCGCCACGGCGTCGCTGGTGGCCAAAGACGCATTCGGCGAGCCACTGGCCCGCGTCTCGGTGTCGCCGACCTTCACGCTGAACGCGCGCAGCGCCCTGGCATGGGTCGAATCGGGCTTCGCACGGCCGCAATGACCGGTGTTGCCGGTTGCCGCCGGCACGCCATGGCCCGTGTATGCTACGAACCACGGGCCGTGGCAGACCCTGGTTGACCGCAGCCGGCCGCGTCCTGACCTTCCGTCGCCACTCTTTCCCTGAGGAAACCATGCGCAAACTGAGAACCTTTGGTGCCTGTGCCCTCATGGCAGGCAGCCTGCTGCTGGCCTGGACCCCTGGCGCCAGCGCGCAGGCATCCGCACCCGGTGCCGAGCGCAAGCCGGGCCTGGCGGTCTGCTACATGTACAAGTTCATCCGGCATGTCGACGAGATCGCGACCTGGCAAAAAAGCCTCGCATGCGAGCCGGGCGCGCCGCTGGCCAACCTGGATTTCTATGGCGGCGCCGACAAGGTGCTGACCAGCAAGGCCGACGACGGCGTCATGGCGCGCATCACGGGGTTCATCCACCTCGACAAGGCAGGCGCCTACAAGTTCGCATTCGAATCGAACGACGGGGTGCGTCTGACCATCGACGGCAAGATGATCGTCGAGGACCCGGGTGTGCATGACGACCAGTTTTCCGACCTCGGCACGATGGAGGTTGCCAAGCCCGGCTGGTACCCGCTGTCCGTCGACTTCTTCGAACGCAGGATCACCTGGACGCTGCGCCTGTTATGGCGTCCGCCGGGCGTCGACGGCGACCTCGTCGCGGTTCCGGCGCAGGCATTCGTGCACTGACGTCCTCGCCCGCGGTGCGCATGGCGGGCAGCGCCGCCATGGCGTCTTCAACTCGTCGGTCGACTATTTCTTCGGGGCCTTCGCGAACCGCAGGTACGGCAGCTTGACGTCGATCTCGCCGAACTTCTCCTTGGCCTGCGCGTCGTTGAGGCTCAGCGCGACGATCACGTCCTGGCCGGGCACCCAGTTCGCCGGCGTAGCGATCGGCACCCCATCCGTGGCCTGCACAGCATCCAGCGCACGCAGGATCTCGGCAAAATTGCGGCCCACCGACATCGGGTACGACATGGTCAGGCGCACCTTCTTGTCCGGGCCGATGATGAACACGGTGCGCACGGTGGCGCTGTCGGCGGGTGTGCGCCCGTCGGGCAGATAGGCGTCGGCCGGCAGCATGTCGTACAGCTTGGAGACATGCAGCGAGGTATCGTCGATGATCGGAAAGTCGGCAGGCGAACCGGCAAAACTCTCGATGTCGCGTTTCCACTTCTTGTGTTCTTCGACGTTGTCGACCGACACCCCCATCACCTTGGTGTTGCGCTTGGCGAACTCCGGCGCCAGCTGGGCGACGGCGCCGAATTCGGTCGTGCACACCGGCGTGAAATCCTTCGGGTGCGAGAACAGGATGGCATAACCACTGCCGATCCACTGATGCAGGTTCAGCTTTCCGGCGGTGGACTCGACGGTGAAATCCGGGGCGGTATCGTTGATGCGAATGGACATGGTGTTATTCCCTGGTAGTGGTTCAACAAGGCTGTGGGGCTGTGCAGCGAAGGCCACAGCCTGTCGTTTGTAGCACAGGAGGCGACGCGGTGCATCGTGATCGGTAACGGCAACGGATAATGCGCTGCATGCGAATCAACCTCGTGACACCGTTTGCGGAAAAGGACGCGGCCAAGGCCCTGGGCGCGCGCTGGGACTCGGCCAGGAAGACCTGGTACATCCAGGACGTTGCGGACCTGACGCCCTTTCAGCGCTGGATTCCCGCCGCCGCGGGTGCGTCCGGAACCGGGCCCGCGGCCCCGGCCCGGCAGGCGCCCCGGCGCGAGGCCGGCTCGTCGGCGAGGGGTACCGTCACCGAATCGGTCACGACGCTGGCGCATTGCGGATGCGCGGTCCTGCCCTGGGAACCCTGCGTCCACCACCCCTGACCGGGCGCTGGCGTGCCCGGGCGCGCATGCTCCTGTGCGTCGTTCGTCAACGGGTGCGGCGGTTGTCGAGGCCGGTGGTCAGGCGCGTGGCGCCGCGAACACCGGATTCCGACCAGATCCGTTGGCCCCAGCGGTCGACACCTTCGCTGTAGATACGCACCGGCTGGTTGCGGTCGAAGCACCGCGACGCCGGCGGGTCGGCGATCGGCACGCCACAGGCCCTGAAGAACCCGGTCGCGCCCGCGAGCACCAGCGCACCGATGCCGTTGTCGTACATGCCGCCGACATTGCCGTGGTTGCCGGGGACGACGACGGTCTCGACCCGCGCATCGCCGCCGTAGTCGGCCGCCCGGAACATGTAGCGGTATTCGTGCCGCGCGCGCACCACGGTCGCCGGGCCGGTCACGTTGGCCGGCAGGTTCAGGTCCCGTTCGACGCGGGTATACACCGGATCGAGCAGCAGCAAGGCCGCCACCCGTACCAGTCCGGGCGGGATCAGGGTCCGCCCGCCGAACACCAGGCCACGATCGTTCACCAGGCGGGCAAATGCGACCGCGGTCGCCGCGCCACGGCTGAAGCCGGTCAGCGCCACGGTCACGTCGTCGCGCAGCGGCTTGTGCGGCCCGGCCAGCCAGCTGTCGGCCTCGCGGGCAAACACCTCGTAGGCGGCTTCAGCCGTGGCCTCGATATACGGCGTCGGGTTGCTCGAGCGGGCATCGAAACCGCCGCGTTCGGCGCCCGTACCCACGCCGGCGAAATAACCGGTCTTGAGTTGCGGATTGGGCGTGCCCGGGTGGGGATCGCGCTGGCTGTCGACCTGTTCGAACAATTGCGCCACGTTGGTCTGCTGCGGCGTGCAGGACAAAGGCAGGTTGGCCTTGTCGTTGTTGGTGCCGTCGAACGCCCCGAAAAACACGAACTGCCCGGGCGCCACCGTGGCAGCGCCCGGCGCCGCGAACGCGGCGCAGGCGGCCTGCGTGTCGGCGATCTCCCTGTCGTTCAGCTCGGCAACGATGCTGGCCTCGAACGGCAAGTCGTGTGATTTCGGCATGGCGGCGACTCCTGGCGTGGTTGGATTGAAGATGCGAACGCGGTTCTCAGGGCGGGTAGATGCGCTCGATCTCGCGCAGCCGGAACTTCGCCGGCCCGATGCCGGCATCCCCCGCCCCGCGGGCCCGCGTACCGACCAGGTAGACCTGCAGCTGGCGTTGATCGACGACGAAATAGATCTCGCGGCCCGCCATGTCGCTTGGCAACCGGCCGCGCAGGTCCACCGTGTCTTCGAGGACTTCACCGGTGGCCCGGATGCGCCAGCGTACATACAGGCTGTCGCCCACGGGCATCGGCCCGCGGGTGTGGGTGCCACCGGCCACACCGGCGTCGTCGCGGGCCCACTGCGGCATGCGGGCGCCCGGAGCGTGCGATTGGCCGTATCGGTAATCCAGCACCTGCACGCCCGGGCTGTCGGCGACCGCATCAAAACCGAAGCCATGGTCGACCAGGCGCGGGCCGCTGGCGCAGGCGGCCAATACCAGCGACAAGGCCAGTAGCAAGGCCGGCAGCAGGGTCGCCCGCAGCCCCATACCCCGGGCACGCGGGTCCGCATGCGGCCGGATATCGAAAAAAACACCCATTCGTTCGCCTCCCATGCCCGTGCACGATGGTCGACCCATTGTGACCTGCCTGCCACGCATGGCCATTCGGATGACCCGGAACCGTGAACCCGGCCCCTAGAATCCGGCACCACCACCCACGATCCGATACCCATGCAACACCCTCTTGCCATCGCCTGTCGCCGAACCGGCCTGCGCATTGCCACGGCAGTCGCCGGCATCGCCCTTGTCTCAGCGTGCGCCGGCCCGGGCCCGGATGGCACGTCCATCGGGTCCGGCAGCTACCTGCAGGTGCACAACGGCACGACCACGGTGCTCGAGATGGAAACCGCCATCGCCGGGATGAGCAGCTGCACGGAACAGGCGCACCTCTGGGTCCGAGAGACGCCCAGTCTTGCGGGTCGCGTCACCTGCGTCGGCACGGCCACGAACGATCCGCTGCCGTTCAGCATCCGGCTGCATTCGACACAAGGTCCCAGTGCCGGGTATTACCTCGCCGCTCCGTACCGCGTACGCACATCGACCAGCGCGTTGTGCCAGGCGCTCGCGCGATCGGTCCGATCGGGCGGGACCACGGCCGTGCTGGAAGACCGCTGCCAGGGTTGACCGGACGGCGCTCAGACGCCCAGCGTATACACCCGCGCGTCGCGACGCTCGCGCGTGCTGTGCCCACCCAGCGCGGCATTCCACTCCGGCTCCAGGGCGCCAATGGCCGGCTGGATGCCGGAGATCATGGAGTTGACCTCTTCCGCGCCGGCGTCGACCTCGGCGACCAGTTCGCGCGACTCCAGGAACAACATGGCAACCATCGAGCCGCCGGCGTCGATGACGACGACGTAACGGACCGGTTTGCGATGCGGCGCCGGATCATGAGGGCCATGCGCCTCGATGCCATAGGTTTGACTCATGCAAAACATCTTGCCACAGCGCATGAACAGCCGCCATGGCCCGGATCAAAAAGGCGTGACCCTGCGTTGCCCTGCGGCAACTGCACCGGGCATGCACCAGGCCAGGCCCGGGTTCAGTACTCCAGCGCTGTCGACTTGCCCCAGAACACGCGGTAGGCAAACACGGTGTACGCAATGATCACCGGCAGCACGACCACCACGCCGAAGAAAATGACCATCAGCGACTGCGGAGCCGTGACGCCTTGCCACAGGGTGATGCGATCGATCACCAGCCATGGGAACAGGCTGTAGGCCAGTCCGTAGAACGCCAGCAGCATGACACCGATGGTGCCGGCGAACGGCACGCCTATACCGTATTCGTTGCCCTGCGCCAGCCGCGTGGGCAGGCGCCGCAGGCTGCGTGCGATCAGCACGAACAGCACCAGCGTGACCAGCGGGATCGGCAACAGCAACATGAAGTTGGGGAAGGCGAACCACTTGTCGAAGATGCGGCTGCTGACCCAGGGCGTGACGATGGAGATGGCCGCAATGCCCAGCGCCGTCAGCCACAGGCTGGACCAGGCCCAGTCCACGGCCTTGCGCTGCAAGTGCCCTTCGCTCTTGATGATCAACCAGCCCGCTCCCAGCAGCCGGTAGGCCGCCAGCAGGCACAGGCCGATCAGCGCACTGAACAGATGACTCCATAAATCGTCGCGGAATCCGGTGATCAGGCCGCCAAGCATGAATCCCTGCGACCAGCCCGCCAGCACCGAACCCAGGTGGAATGCACCGTCCCACAGATGCTTGTGGCTGGCCTGCGCCTTGACACGAAAATCGAACGCGACCCCACGCAGCGTCAAGGCCACCAGCATCAGGGCCACCGGCAGGTACAGATGGCCCAGGATCACGCCGTGGGCCATCGGGAAGGCCACCAGCAACACACCGACCCCCAGCACCAGCCAGGTTTCATTGGCATCCCAGAACGGGCCGATGCTGGCGATCATGGTGTCCTTCTGCGCGCCGTCGTCGGCGTGGCGCAGCAACACGCCCACGCCGAGGTCGAAACCGTCCAGGATCACATAGGCCAGCATCGACAAGGCCATCACGCCGGCGAATGCCAGCGGCAACCATCCGGAGGGCTGGGTCAGGTCGGGTATGAGTTCCATCATGCGACTCCTTGCGGTTCACGCACCGGCTGCGACTCCATGCCGCTCGGATGCAGCGCCTCCCGCGCCTTGGCGGGCTTGCCCGCCAGGTGGAAGATCACCCGGACATAGGCCAGCAGCAGCGTCGCATACAGCAACAGGTACATGACCAGCGTGAATGCGATGTTCGTGGCCGGCACCGTGGAGGCCGCCTGCGCGGCGGTCAACACGCCTTGCACCAGCCAGGGCTGGCGACCGATCTCGGTCACGTACCAGCCCGCCACCAGGGCCAGCCAGCCCGAAAACGTCATGGCCACCAGCACGCGCGCCATCCACGGCACCATGGCCCGGCCGGTGCGCAACCGCCACACATTGAACCAGCTCACGGCCAGCATCAACAAGCCGATACCCACCATGATGCGAAAGGCCCAGAACACCGGTGCCACCGGCGGATGCTGGCCTCCGAACGCGGCAATTCCCTGGATCTCGCCATCCCAGTCGTGCGTCAGGTAGAACGAGGCCAGCTTGGGAATCGACACCTCGTAGCGGTTGGACTGCGTCTGCGCATCGGGCAGGCCGAACAACACGGCCGGCGCGCCCTTCTGCGTCTGCCAGATACCTTCCATCGCCGCGAGCTTGGCCGGCTGGTGCTCCAGGGTGTTGAGCCCGTGCAGGTCGCCGACCACGATCTGCAGCGGAATCAGCATCGCCGCCGCGTAGATGCCGACCTTGAGCGTGGCCAGCACCTCGGCGCCGCGATCGTGGCGCAGCCAGCGATAGGCGCTGATGCCGGCGAGCAGGAAGGACACCGTCAGGCCGGAGGCAATCAGCATGTGCGTGAGGCGGTACGGAAACGACGGGTTGAAGATGACCTGCATCCAGCTCGTCACATGCGCCTGCCCGTCGATCATCTCGAATCCGGCCGGTGTGTGCATCCAGGAGTTCAGCGCGAGGATCCAGAATGCCGACGCCGTCGTGCCCCCCGCCACCAGCAAGGTGGCCAGCGTGTGCACACGTTCGCTGACCCGCGGTCGGCCGAACAGCATGATGCCCAGCATCGTGGCTTCGAGGAAAAACGCGGTCAGCACCTCGTAGGCCAGCAAGGGCCCGGCGACGTTGCCGACCGTGTTCATGAACCCCGGCCAGTTGGTGCCGAACTGGAAACTCATCGTGATGCCGCTGACCACGCCCAGCGCAAAGGTCAGCGCAAAGACCTTGACCCAGAACTGGTAGGCCCGCATCCAATGTTCCTGCCCGGTGGCGACGAAACGCGTCTTGAAAAACAGCAGCGCCCAGGCCAGCGAGATGCTGATGGTCGGAAACAGGATGTGGAAGGTGATGTTGGCGGCAAACTGGATGCGCGCCAGTACGAAGGGATCCCAGGTTTCCATGGTCTGTTGCTCGGTGTTTCGTGATCAGTGGCCCGGGTCTTCGGGCGGCCTGGCAACAGCGGCAATGGCGGGTCCGGCCGGCATCCGGGTCGCGGGCACGAACACCTGTTTCACGCGGTCCTTCATCTCCAGCAGCTTCTGCACCTGCGAGCCCATCTTCATCAGGTTGGCCAGCGTCTCGGAATCCATCTTCTGCACGTCGTCGAGCCAGTCCGTCATCATCTCGATGAAGGTGTGCATCTGACGCATGCGTTCCTGGGCATGGATGTCGTCGGGCACGCTGGGTTGCTCCATCAAGGCGTCGCGCAACAACGACAGCGTCGGATCGATCTCCCGCTTGCGCCGCTCCGCCGCCAGCGTGCGGAAGATGGCCCAGACATCGTCCGGCGCCTGGAAATACTCCCGCCGGTCACCCGGCTGGTGGATCAGCCGCACCAGCGCCCAGGACTGCAATTCCTTGAGGCCCATGCTGACGTTGGATCGGGAAAAACCCAGCGCTTCGCCCAACTCGTCAGCGTTCAGCGGCCGGGACGCCACGTACAACATCGCATAGATCTGGCCCACCGTGCGGTTGATGCCCCAGCGACTGCCCATCTCGCCAAAATGCAACACGAACTTCTGGGTCAAGGGTGGCAGGTTCATGATGTTCGTCTGTTTCTGAATTTTCAGTATTTTCTGAAATACCAGAAATTGTTGAATGGGGCCGCGGAGGAGGTTGACACGGATCAAGGGATATTGACGGACTTCATGCAATGCATCGACCGCATAACGGCCTGTCGCGCGACCGGCCTGCCGGCGCGCCATTGCCGTAGACTCGGCTCTGATTCACGGTATTCCAGCCCAAGAAGAAGATGAAAGTGCTTCGATACCAGTCCGCAACGGTACACATCACCACGCTCAAGTCCAGCCGCCATGGCGTAATGGAGGTCTCGGTCTGGGGCCCCTTGTTGCAGGACGCTTTCAACCATTTCCGCCCCGAGGTGCTCGAGGCGACCAAGGACGCACCGGCCGTCGTGGTGCGCCTGGATACGGCGCTCGACGTGATGATCGAACCGCCGCAGGTCAGCGAACAGATCTATCGCCTGGTGGATCCGCCGCCCCAGGCAGTGGTCACCCACGAGAAGCAGTACGAGTTATGGGCGGTGCATGCGCGCAACCTGGCCCATATCGGCATCAGCCGGGCGGTGTTCATTTCGAGCCAGCTGGAGCTGGCCTACCGCTGGAGCGAGTCTCAGGCCATGCTGACCCTCGCCCGGCGTCCGCCGGCGCGTTGACACGGCTCAGCCGCTCGAGCACGGCCTGCGTCATCAGGTTGCGCACGACCTCGCGGTCGATCGGATCACTCAGCCAATCGTAGATCTGCGCCAGTTGCATGGCGGCCGGCGTGACCGGCACCGCGATGCTCGTGACGGATACCGCGGCCGGTTCGGGCGAGCGTTCGGTCGCAATGCCGGTGATCAGTTCGGCGACGTCGATCTGCAGGCGCTGCGCCACCTTGAGCAGATTGGCCTTGGAGATGCGGCCGGTGCTGAACCACGCGGAAACGGCGCCAGGCGTCACATCGCAATACGCGGCCATGGCCTTGGAGGTGACCTTGCTGCGGGCCATCGCCGCACGGATGTGGTGTCCTGTGTGCACGGGGCCATTTTGCGACAGATTCATACAACAATGCTATTTTTTCTTGCCAGCAATGATAGACTCGCCCCATGCCTGCGGAGGGCACCACGAAGGTCGGTCCACGACCCAGCCCCCGTATCCATCGAACAACGCTGTCACACATCCACAAGGAGAACACCACCCTGGCGCAACCGCACGGGTGAGACGCAACTCCACCGGCATGCCGCCTTGCCCCGCGCCACGACCCGTGGCGCGGGGCGTCTTCATCCGGGTCGGACACTTGCGACGACAATGCCGCGATGGCCCTCCCCATCGACTCCGGCACCCCGAACCTGCAAGCGGTCATCGACACCATCAGCGGCTGGGAAAGCCCCTGGTCGCGCGACACCCGCCCACCGTGGGGCATCCACGACAAGGACCCCGCACCCTACAACCGCCTGTATGGCCCCGTGCATCCGCGCGGCGGCGTGGCCGGCGTGATCCACCACCGTGGCGCGTTGCTCGCGCAATGGGGTGACGTACACCGCGCCGACCTGACCTTCAGCGTCGCCAAGACCTACCTCGCCCTGCTGGCCGGGCTCGCCCACGACGACGGCCTGTTGCCCGATCTGCACGAACCGGTGGTGCGCCGGTGCCCGGGCATCGGCTTCGAAGGGGAGCGGCACGCGCGCATCACCTGGCACCACATGCTGCAGCAGACCAGCGAATGGGAAGGCACCTGCCTGGGCATTCCCGAGCAGGTCGATCGCAACCGCTGGCTCGACTACCAGGGTGGTCCGGCGCCGGGCGTCAAGGGCGACCCGCGCCCACTGGGCGAACCGGGCAGCCGCTACGAATACAACGACGTGCGCATCAACCAGCTCTCGCTGGCCCTGCTGCATCTGTGGAAGCGCCCCTTGCCCGAGGTCTTCGCCGAGCGCATCCTGCAGCCGCTGCACTGCCAGGACCAGTTTCGCTGGGAAGGATACGAACAAGGCTGGACCCTGGTCGATGGCCGGCGCCTGATGTCCGTGCCCGGCGGCAGCCACTGGGGCGGCGGCG
This sequence comes from Comamonadaceae bacterium G21597-S1, assembly GCA_027214345.1. Lineage (GTDB taxonomy): Bacteria > Pseudomonadota > Gammaproteobacteria > Burkholderiales > Burkholderiaceae_C > CAISIP01. The sequence goes on along the minus strand of JAPWHR010000010.1, from coordinate 82,195 downwards.
TATCCATCTCGGCGCTGGACCAGTCGCGCATCGGCCTGATGCTGATGCACGGCGGGCGCGTCGATGGCCGGCAGGTGCTGTCGTCGGACTGGATCGCCCGCATGCAGCAGCCCTGCCCGGTGGCGCCGTACTACGGGTACCTGGTCTGGCTGAACCAGGGCGGACACCTGTTCGCCGCCGCTCCGCGCAGTTCCTGGTTCGCGATCGGTGCCGGCTCGTCGTTGACCTGGATCGACGCCGAGCACGAACTGGTGTGCGTGTTGCGCTGGATCGACCCGGCCCGCAGCAACGATTGCATCGCCTGCATCATGGCGGCGATCGAGGGCCGCTGACCCGCCGGCCGGGCGCCCCGGTCAGCCTCGATGGCGCCGGATCAGCAGCCGCACGACCACGAAAGCGGCACCGGCGATGGCGCCCAGGCCCGGAAAGGTGACGATGTTGTCGGCGATCAAGGGCGCCGAACTGAACATCAGCGAGACCGCGCTCATGCACACGCCGAACATGGCACCCAGGTAGATCGGTGTCGCCTGGCGCAGCAAGCCGCGCAGCCGGGGGGTAAGGGCCAGTCCCAGCAAGCCGCCCGCGAGCAGCAGCATCACCATGACCCGCACGCCCATCAGCCAGGCTACCAGCAGCCCGAGCCCGACCAGGACCAGCCGCGCCGGCAACGGTGCCGAGCCATCGTCCGACGACGCGTGGCGCAGCCGCTCGTCGTCGGCCGCGCGCTGATTCTGCCCTTCGGCGCGGCCGATGGCCTCGGCGGCACTCTTCGGCGGCGCAGTCGGCATGCCCGCATAACCGTCACGCAAGCCACGCTGGTGATCTTCGAATGCCATCGTGAGCCCCTTTCGCACTGCGGCCGCAAGGCCCGACGAACGATTATGCTATCGATCATCACCAGGGAGGTGACCACGATGCCGTCGGCTCAGACCCGGGCACGATGGACCGAATCCGAAGGAAACACATTGGCAGACGAACTGCAGGAATACCTGGGCGCGGCGCCGCCGCTGGTTCTCGCGGCCTACGCGATCATTGCCTGCATCGCGCTGGCCGCCCTGTGGCGGCTGGCCGTCCAGTGGCGGCGCCATCGGGTCTCCACCGCGGCCCGGCTGCGCGAAACACTGGCCCTGGTGCTGGTCGCCGGCGTCGCGCTGGCCGTGGTCGCTTATGCACAGCGTCATCTGCAGGACCAGGAAGACGAGCGCCGCCTGCAGGCCGAACTGCGCGAGCGCGACCGGATCGCCAAGGTATTGCAGACCCGGATCGCCACCGAAGTCGATGCAGTGCGCGCGATGCTGGCAGAGCGGACGATACGCAACATCGAGCGCGACACCCTGACACAGGCACGTGACGAGCTTGCACGATTTGCATCGCTGAAGGACGAACGCATCACCCGGATGCTGGCCCTGATCGACACCGAGCTGCAGATCCGTGCGCTGGTGGAACAAGGCCTGACCGAGACCGCCCCGGACAAGCTGGCGAAGATCTACGCCCGGCTGGCCGAGCTAGATCCGGACAACGCGGAATACCGCGACAAGGCCAGCACCTACGCGGCGCAAGCCGCGCCTGCGTCGAACTGAAGCCCGGCACACGGCCCATCCGCGGGCCCGGCGGCGATCAGGCGCGGGTATCGAGCAAGGCGCCGGCCAGCGTGTCGCTTGTCTTGAATACCGCAAGATTGGCCATGAAGGCGTTCTTGGCCTGCAACCGCTCCACCGTGTCGCGCACGAGGTCGGGGCCGGGCACGGACGAACGTACGACGTCGGCGCGAACCCCGCCCTGGCTGCGGGCCGACTGCTGCACCTCCTGGCGCCGGAATCCGTCGGTCGACAGGTTTGCGACGTTGTGCGCCGCGGCGCGCAAGCGCGTCTGCGCGGCCTGCATGCCCGACAGTGCAATCGACGGTGTGGTGTTCATGGCGATCCTCGCAAGAGTCTGCAGCATCGATGCTACTGCCGTTCGAGCTGCCGCCGGCGCGCAAACCCTGCATCCATCGCGCGATGCGGTAATTTGTCCGCCCGGACGGCACCCAGGCCCTGGCGCACACCGGTCGGCGTAACATCCGATGCACATGATCAAGGCCTTCTTGCCCATCCCGCTTCGTGCCTGGCGCCTGGCGCTGGCCGGTGCACTTGTCGTGGTGACCATGTTGTCGCTGCTGCCCTTGGGACCGGACGCGCCCTCGACCGGTTGGGACAAGACCGACCACCTGCTCGGATTCGGCTTGCTGGCCATACTGGCGTGCCAGTCCTGGCCACGGCGCAACCTGACCGCGCTGGCCGGACTGCTGGTCTATGGCGCCCTGATCGAAGTACTGCAGTCCTTCACCCCCTACCGGTTCGCCGAATGGAACGACCTGCTGGCCGATGCAATGGGATTGCTGCTCGGCTGGAGCCTGCTGTTGTCGGCCCGGACCTTGTGGGCGCGCCGGTGAATCGCCGCTGCGGCAGCTACCCCCTCACCGGCGGCCACCGGTGCGTGCAGGGCCGGGCGATCTGATACCGGCGCCAAAGCCATGCGCATCTTCACCGCCGACGAGGTCCACGCCGCCCTGCCCTGGACGGTGCTGGTCGAGCACCTGTCAAAAGCCTTTGCCGCCGGGGCCCATGCGCCCGTGCGCCATGCCCACGCCCTCGGCGGCCCGGATGCGCTGCTGCTGATGCCGGCCTGGAGCGACGCGGTCGTGGGCGTCAAACTCGTGACCGTGATGCCGGGCAACGCCACGCGAGGCCTGGCCACCGTCCAGGCGACCTACCTGCTGCTCGACCGCGCCAGCGGCCAGCCCCTGGCCATGCTCGACGGCGAGGCCCTGACGCTGCGCCGCACCGCGGCAGCCTCGGCGCTGGCGGCGCGTTACCTGGCCCGGCCCGGAGCACGTTGCCTGCTGATCGTCGGCACCGGCCAGCTCGCCGGCTGGATGGCCCGCGCCCATCATGCGACGCAACCGGGACTGGAACGGGTGCTGGTCTGGGGCCGCAGTCCGCAGGCCCGCGCCGCGCTGGCCGAGACACTGGCGCGCGAGTCCATGGCAGCCACGCCTTGCGACGACCTGGAGGCCGCCGTGCGTTGCGTCGACATCATCAGTTGCGCGACCACGTCGACAGAGCCACTGGTGCGGGGAGCCTGGTTGCAACCGGGAACCCACCTGGACCTGGTCGGCGGCTTCAAGCCCGACATGCGCGAGGTCGACGACGACGCCGTGGCCATGGCCCGCATCGGCGTCGACACCTATGCCGGCGCCTTGTCGGAAGCCGGCGACCTGGTACAACCGCTGCGCGACGGCCGTATCACACGCGAGCACATCGTCGCGGAGTTGGCCGAACTGACACGCAACGAAGCCGTGGTGCGGCGGTCCCCGGACGACATCACGCTGTTCAAGTCGGTTGGCACGGCATTGGAAGACCTGGCCGCGGCGCAACTGGTATGGACGCAGATGCAGGCAGCGTCCCGCTAAAGCGCTTCCACGCCCGTTTCCATCACCGACACCCGCTTGCCGCCGGACGGGTCCCTATACTTTCGCCCCATGTGCAGCCACTACCAGGCCATCAAGGAACGCGAGCGTTTCTTCCGGCTGTTCGGCGTCTATCCGCCAGACGCGGACGGCAAATTCGACATGTGGCCGGGTTACACCGGCGTCATGGTGCGCCGTCCACGCGAGGCCGAGGCCGGCGACGACGCGGTGCCTGCCGTCGAAGCCGTTGCCGGCCTGTTCGGCCTGCTGCCGCACTGGGCCAGGGACGCGAAGCTGGCGCGCAACACGTTCAACGCGCGCAGCGAGACCGTGCACGAGAAGCCGAGTTTTCGCGACGCCTGGCGGCGCAACCAGCATTGCATCATCCCGGCCGAGGCAATCTTTGAGCCGGACTGGCGCACGGGCAAGGCCGTCGCCACGCGTATTGCCCGCGCCGACGGCGAACCCATGGGTATTGCCGGCTTGTGGTCCTGGTGGCGATCGCCCGAAGGGCAGACGGTGTGGAGCTTCACGATGCTGACCATCAATGCCGACGAACATGCGCTGATGCGCAACATGCACCGGCCCAACGAAGAAAAGCGCATGGTGGTCATCCTGCCCCGAGCAGCCCACGACGACTGGCTCGATGCACCGGCCCACCAGTCGATGGCCCTGCTCCGGCCGTATCCGGCGGACAAGCTTGTCGCCACCACCACCTGATGCTTGTCCCGCCAGCCGGCCGCAGCCCTGCGACATAATGCCCGCATGAATGACGCTGCCGACCCGACACCGACCGCACCGGCCGCCGAACCGCCGCGGTTCGACCCGGACAGCACCCAGACTTTCCAGGTCCGGATGCCACGCGCACCGGTCTGGGTGTCTTCGATGGTGGCGGGCAACAGCCGCGAGAAGAACCGGCTGCGCAGCGAGCTGGGCCAGATCAAGGGCGCATTGCCGCTGCTGATGAAACAACGCAACGGCGGCAGCTGGACCCCCGAGGAGCGCCAGCGCCTGCGCCAGTTGTTGCGCTCGATCTCGTCGGTCAGTCCCTACCTGCTGGTGTGGGCCGTTCCGGGCTCGATGCTGATCCTGCCCTTCCTGGCCTGGCACCTGGACACCCGGCGCAAGCGCCGATCGCGCGTCATCCCGCCGGCCTGAGTGGCCACTGCGCCTACCCAATTGCTTTAAAGCTAAACAATTTTCTTCTAAAGCTCGGGTTATCCTCTATTGCGACTCGCCCCGCCCTGGGTACCATCATTGCATCGCCATCGGACGTCGACCGCGTAGCCGACGCCGCCACACAAGGAGATTGAACATGACTTCCCGCCGCCTGGTCCTGTCCCGCAGCGCTGCCCTGATCGGCGCCGCATCCACCGGACTGCTGTTGCCCCGCTTCGCTACCGCACAAGGCAACAAGATCCGTGTCGGACTGATGCTGCCCTACACCGGCACGTTCGCCCAACTGGGTGTTGCGATCGAGAACGGCTTTCGCATGGCCATCGACGAACAAGGCGGCAAGCTGGGCGGCCGCGAGATCGAGTTCTTCAAGGTCGACGACGAGTCCGATCCGCCCAAGGGTGTCGAGAATGCCAACAAGCTGGTGCAGCGCGACAAGGTCGACGTGTTGATCGGCACCGTGCACTCGGGCGTGCAGATGGGCATCCAGAAGGTCGCGCGCGACAGCGGCGTGCTCAGCATCATCCCGAACGCCGGCGTGCTGGCAGCTACCGGCGCCTTGTGCGCGCCCAACGTCTACCGCTCCTCCTTCACCAACTCGCAGCCCACGCTGGCCCTGGGCGCACCCATGGTGGCCCGGGGGCACAAGAAGGCGGTCTGGATCACCTGGAAATATTCCGCCGGCGACGAGGCCTTCCAGGGTTTCCGCGACGGATTCCTCAAGGCCGGCGGCACCATCGTCAAGGAAATCGCGGTACCGTTCCCGAACGTGGAGTTCCAGGCTCACCTGACCGAGATCGCCTCGCTGAACCCCGACGCCGTGGCCTGTTTCTTTGCCGGCGGCGGCGCAGTCAAGTTCCTCAAGGACTATGCCGCAGCCGGCCTCAAGGGCAAGATTCCGCTGTATGGTTCGGGCTTCCTGACCGAAGGTGTACTCGACGCGGCCGGTGCGGCCGCCGACGGCGTGGTCACCACCATGCATTACGCCGACGGCCTCGACAACGCCCGCAATAAGGCATTCCGCCTGGCGTATGCCAAGAACTTCAAGCTGCAGCCCGACGTGTATGCGGTCCAGGGCTACGATGCCGGCCAGCTGCTGGTGATCGGCGCCAACGCGGTCAAGGGCGACCTGTCGAACAAGAAGGCCTTGTACGCCGCCATGGGCAATGCGACCATCGACAGCCCGCGCGGCAAGTGGAAAATGAGCCCTTCGCACAACCCGATCCAGGACATCTACCTGCGCCAGGTCGTGGACGGCGAGAACAAGGTCATCGGCATCGCGGCCAAGCAACTGGCCGATTCCGGCGCTGGCTGCAAAATGGGCTGATCGCCTTCCAGGCTCGAACACGGGAGGCCTCACCTCCCGTTTTTTTTGCAATCCATGGATTTCCCGACCTTCCTGATCCAGCTGCTCAACAGCGTGCAATACGGCCTGCTGCTGTTCATGCTGGCGGCTGGCCTGACGCTGATCTTCGGCATCATGGGCGTCGTCAACCTGGCGCATGGCAGCTTCTACATGCTCGGTGCCTACGTGGCCTATGCGCTCACCGGCATGACCGGCAGCCTGACCGTCGCCATCTTCGGCGGCACGGCGCTGGCCATCGTGTTCGGCCTGCTGCTCGAGCGGCTGCTGTTCCGGTTCTTCTACCAGCGCGACCACCTCGACCAGGTCCTGCTGACCTTCGGCCTGATCTACGTATTCGAGGAGCTGCGTTCGCTGGCCTGGGGCGACGACGTGCACAGCGTGCAGGTGCCCGAGTTGCTGCGGTTCTCGATTCCGCTGACCGAGAACCTGTCCTACCCGGTGTACCGGCTGTTCATGGCCGGGCTGTGCGTCGCGCTGGCCATCGGCCTGTATCTGCTGATCTCGAAAACCCGTCTGGGCATGAAGATCCGCGCCGGCGCATTCAACCGCGACATGGCCGAGGCGCTGGGCGTCAACATCAAGCGGATTCACGCGGTGGTGTTCGCACTCGGCGTCGGCCTGGCCGCGTTCGCCGGCATCATCGCCGCGCCGATCTCCAGCGTGTACCCGAACATGGGCTCGCAGGTGCTGATCATGTGTTTCGTCGTCGTCGTCATTGGCGGCATCGGCTCGGTGCGCGGCGCGCTGGTGGCCGCGCTGCTGGTGGGGCTGGTCGACACCTTCGGCAAAGTCCTGTTGCCGCAGGTGGCGGGCATGCTGGTCTACATGTTGATGGCCGGCGTGTTGTTGTGGAGGCCCGAAGGGCTGTTCAAGTCATGAGCATGGCCAAGTCCAATCTCGAACGATTTCCGCTGGGCGTGCAGGTGGCGTTGTGGCTGGGCCTGGCCGCGCTGCTGGTGTTTCCGTTCGTCGGCACCGAGTTCTACACCCAGGTGGTCACGCGCATGATGATCATGGCCATCTTCGCGATGAGCCTGGACCTGCTGCAAGGGGTCACCGGACTGGTGTCGCTGGGTCACGCGGCCTACTTCGGGCTGGCCGGCTACGCGCTGGCCTTCCTGACGCCGCAGACCGAGGCCATCAGCCTGTGGTGGAGCCTGCCGCTGTCGGTGCTGGCCTCGGCGCTGGCGGCGCTGGTGATCGGATTCTTCGTGGTGCGCACCCATGGCATCTACTTCATCATGGTGACGATGGCCTTCGCGCAGATGGTGTATTACGTGTTCTTCGACAACCGCGCACTCGGCGGCTCGGACGGGCTGTACATTTACTTCAAGCCGACGCTGGCCGTGGGCAGCTTCACGCTGCTGGCGCTCGACGACAAGACCAGCATGTATTACTTCACGCTGGCACTGGTCCTGCTGGTCTACCTGTTCCTGCGCCGGCTGCTGTGGAGCCCGTTCGGTCGCGCACTGGCCGGCATCCGCGTCAACGAACATCGCATGCGGGCCATGGGTTTCGGCACCTTCGGCTACAAGCTCAGTGCGTTCACGCTGGCCGGCGCGCTGGCCGGCCTGGCCGGCTACCTGTGGGGCGTGCAGACCGAATACATCAACCCCGAGCTGATGGGTTTCCACACCAGCGCGCATGCCATCATGATGGTGATCCTGGGCGGCATGGGCAATTTCGCCGGCGCCATCGTCGGTGCGTTCACATTCGAATACGTGCTGCACCTGTTCAAGGACCTGCCCTACATCGGTGAGGTGCACCTGGGCAAGCACTGGCAGCTGTGGATGGGCAGCTTCATCGTGCTGGTCGTGGTGTTCGCGCCGCGCGGCGTGCTGGGCATCGTGCAGTCGCTCACCGGTGGCCGGCGCAAGCAGGGCGAAGGCCATGACTGACGATGTGCTGCTGCGCGCAAACGCGCTGACCAAGCGTTTCGGCGGCCTGGCGGCGGTCGACAACGTATCCATCACGCTGAGCCGCAACCGGATCCATGCCGTCATCGGCCCCAATGGCGCCGGCAAGTCGACGCTGACCAACCTGTTGTCGGGCGACCTGCCCGCGACCTCGGGCACGGTCATGATCGGTGCCCAGGACGTGACCGGATGGACGCCGGAGCGGGTGGCGCGCCAGGGTCTGGGCCGCAGCTACCAGAAGACCAATATCTTCCTGCCGTTCAGCGTCTGGGACAACGTGTTCCTGGCCGCGCAGTCCCGCGATCCGCAACAACCCTGGAATCCGCTGCGCTGGTTGCGCCCGGCCGCGCATTCGTCCGCCGCACGCCGACGCTGCGAGGCGGCCATCGCAATGGCCGGCCTGCAGGAACGGCGCGACGCGATCGCCGCCACCATCAGCCACGGCGAGCAGCGCCAGCTCGAGATCGCGATGACGCTGGCCACCGAGCCGCAGGTGCTGCTGCTCGACGAACCACTGGCCGGCATGGGCGTGGCCGAAGCCGAACGCATGGTCGCGCTGCTGCTGCGCATCAAGAAGGAGCACGCCATCTTGCTGGTGGAACACGACATGGACGCGGTCTTTGCGCTGGCCGACGCCATGACCGTGATGGTCAACGGCCAGGTCATCGCCAGCGGTGCGCCGGATGCGATCCGCGGTGACGCCAACGTCCAGGCTGCCTACCTGGGCGAGGAACACTAGATGGCGAACATGCTCATCGACGCGCGCGGCGTCAACAGTTATTACGGCGCCAGCCATATCCTGCGTGGCATCGATTTCTCGGTCGCCAGCGGCGAGACGATCGGCCTGATGGGGCGCAACGGCATGGGCAAGAGCACCCTGCTCAAGAGCATCATGGGCCTGGTCAAGCCGCGCTCGGGCCGGGTACAGGTCATGGGTCGCGACATGACCGGCCGGCCACCCTACGAGATTGCGCAGCTCGGCATCGCCTACGTGCCCGAGGGCCGTGGCATCTTCGGCAACCTCAGCGTGGTGGAGAACCTCCGGATGGCGGCGCGCGCCGGCCAGACCGAGGCCGCACGCGCCCGCGCCAAGGCGGGACAGGACTGGCACTACGAACGCGTGCTCGACACCTTCCCGCGGCTCAAGGAGCGGCTGGGCCACGGCGGCCAGCAACTCAGCGGCGGTGAGCAGCAGATGCTCACCATCGGCCGCGCGCTGATGACCAACCCCGACGTGCTGATCCTCGACGAGGCCACCGAGGGCCTGGCGCCACTGATCGCGCGCGAAATCTGGCGTATCTGCGCGCTGATCCGCGAAAGTGGCATCTCCAGCGTCATCGTCGACAAGAACTGGAAACACGTGACCCGGATCACCGACCGCAATGTGATCCTGGTCAAGGGCGAGGTGGTGTTCTCGGGCAGTTCGCTGGACCTGGCGGCCCAGCCGCAGCTGCTGGAGCAATACCTGGGCGTCTGAGGGCAGTCGCCGCCGCGTCAGCGCTACGGCACGGCTTCGCCGCACAGCCGGCCGGCCAGCGCGTCCAGCGCCGCCCCGACCTCCTGCTCGAGCTTGAGCGCGAACACGTCGTCGCCGCGGGTGCGGCCCAGGTTCACCGCAATCACGGGCTTGCCGGCGGCCAGCGCATCCTCGACGAAGCGGTATCCCGAATACACCATCAGCGAGGAACCGGCCACCAGCAAGGCATCGGATCGCGCCAGCGCAGTGCGAACCGATGCCACCCGGTCGCGCGGCACGTTCTCGCCAAAAAACACCACGTCGGGCTTGAGCATGCCGCCGCAGACCGTGCATGCCGGCACGTCGAAATCCGCGAAGTCGTGCGCCAGCAGGTCGGCATCGCCGTCAGGCGCGGCCAGAGCCGGCAGCGCGGCCCAGCCCGGATTGCGCCGCAGCAACTCGCCCTGCAGCAACCGCCGCGGCGAGCGCACCCCACACTGCAGGCAACACACGGTGTCGATGCGCCCGTGCAGGTCCACCACCTGGCCGCTGCCGGCCGCCGCATGCAGACCGTCGACATTCTGCGTCACCAGCAGTTCGACATGGCCGGCCGCCTCGAGCCGCGCCAGCGCGTGGTGCGCCATCGCAGGCCTGGCCCGCGCCATCGTACGCCAGCCCACCATGCTGCGGGCCCAGTAGCGCTTGCGCGCCAGCGCATCGGCCACGAACAGCTGGAAACGCATCGGCTCGCTGCGTTTCCAGGCGCCGTTGGTGTCTCGGTAGTCCGGAATACCGGCGCCGGTGCTGCAACCGGCGCCGGTCAGCACCAGCAGGCGCGGATGGCGGCGCACGAACTCGGCCAGGGGTGTGAAGACATCCATGGCCCGATTGTCCCGTGCCCGGCGGCCGGCGGCCGGGTCAGGGGTTATCCCGTCGCCGCAGCCGGGCCGGCGGCGGATCAACCGGCCTTCGACACCGGCACCGGAATCCGTTCGCGCCGGATCAGGTACAGGCCGCTGGCGATGATGATGGCGCCACCGAGCACGGTGTGCGATTGCGGCACCGCGTGCCAGAACATCCAGTCCAGCATCACGGCCCAGGCCAGGGCCGAGTATTCGAACGGCGCGATCACCGCCGCCTGGCCATGGCGAAAGGCCTCGGTGATGGCCAGCTGGCCAAGGAACCCGGTGACCGCCAGCCCGAGCAGGATCCACCCGTGCTCGAGCCGGACCGCGACCCAGTCCGGCGCACCCAGCACGCCGCCGCCCAGGGCCAGGCTGGCCGTGCTCCAGAACACCAGCGTGGCACTGGGTTCGGTGCGGCTAATCAGGCGGCCCACGACGTTCGATGCCGCATAACAGATGGCCGCCAGCAGCACGGCCAGCGCCCCCAGCGAAACCAGCGCCCCCGGCTGCGGACGCATCGCGATCACGACGCCGGCCAGGCCGACGGCGATCGCCAGCCATTGCCGCGGTACGACCACCTCCCCGAGCACCGGCACCGACAACGCGACCAGCACCAGCGGCGCCACGAAGGCCAGCGTATAAGCCTCGGCCAGGCCCAGCGTCTTGAGGCCGTAGGTGAACAAGGCCATCATCGACACGCTGAACACGCCCCGCAGCAGATGCAGTCGCCACCGCAGCGTGCGGCCGAACACCGCGCGAGCCTCGCGCCGCCACAGGATGTAGGCACAGACCAGCGGCATGGCCGTCAGGCCACGCAACGCGGTCACCTGCAGCGGCGGGTAGAAGCCGGCCAGGGCCTTGAGCAAGGCATCCATGCACGAGAACATGGCCATCGCGGCCAGCATGCCGACGATGCCGCGCAGGTTGGAATTCATGGGCCCGGCACCCGGCGGCGGCCGCGCGCGGCGTGTGCTGCGCCGGCCATGGACCACGAACCGCGGGGGTGCTGCGTCGACATCGCCCGCATCGTACCCGAGCGCCATCCGTCCGGCGGGCCCGCACTGGCGCAGGCGACGTGCTGCGCCATCCTCCGTACACTCTGCGCCCATGCACCCTGCAATTCGCCAGATCCTGGAGCGGGCCACCGCAAAGCTGCGGCAGGCTGGCGCCGCGCTGCGCCGCCATCCCTGGCGCATCGTGCTGCTGCCGCCCGCCCTGGTGCTGCTGTACGTCCTGGTGCTGGTGCCCTTCACCCCCGGCATCGGCGACCTGCGCAAGGCCAAGGTGGGCATGCCCTCGGTGCTGCTGGCCACCGACGGCAGCGTGCTGGCCGAATACAAGAACATCAACCGCGAATGGGTTCCGCTGGACAAGGTGGCGGCCAGCGTGGTCAACGCGCTGATCGCCATCGAGGACCGGCGATTCTTCCAGCACCACGGCATCGACCTGCGGCGCACCGGCGGCGCCTTGCTCAGCACCTTGCGTGGCGAGCTGCAAGGCGGCTCGACGCTCACGCAGCAACTGGCACGCAACCTGTATCCGGACGAAATCGGCCGTGCCGCCAGCATCACCCGCAAGATCAAGGAGGCGATCACCGCGCTCAAGATCGAGGCGCTGTATTCCAAGACCGAGATCCTGGAGACCTACCTCAACACAGTGCCGTTCCTGTACAACGCCTTCGGCATCGAGATGGCCGCCCGCACCTATTTCGACAAGTCGGCCAAGGACCTCGACGTGCTCGAAGGCGCGACGCTGGTAGGCATGCTCAAGGGCACGAGTTACTACAACCCGGTGCTGAACCCGGAGCGGGCGTTGCAGCGCCGCAACCTGGTGCTGGCTCAGATGGCGCGCGACGGCACGCTCGATCCGGCCCGGGTCCAGGCCTTGTCGCGCCAACCCCTGCGGCTGGACTTCGAACGCCAGGTCGAGTCACCCGGCCCCGCCCCGCACATCGCGCAGCACCTGCGCACATGGCTGGTCGCCTGGGCCGACGACAACGACTACAACATCCATGTCGACGGCTTGCGTGTGGTGACCACACTCGACGCGGGACTGCAGCGCGCCGCCAACCAGGCGTTGGCACGCCAGTTGACGCAGTTGCAGCGACTGGCCGACAGCCGGGTGCGCCGCGGACAGGACAAGCCCCCGCTGCAGGCCGGTTTCGTCGCGCTCGATCCGCGCGACGGGTCGGTGCGCGCCTGGGTCGGCAGCCGCGACTTCGCCAGCGAGCAGTTCGACCATGTCAGTCAGGCTCGGCGCCAGCCCGGCTCGACGTTCAAGCCCTTCGTCTACGGCGCGGCCTTCATGCAGGGATTCGATCCTGACGACACCCTGGTCGACCAGCTGGTCGCATTCCGGCCCGAAGGCGGCGGACCGGTCTGGTCACCCCGCGACGAAACCGAGCCGACCGGCCAACGCATGACACTGCGCGCCGGCCTGGCGTACTCCAGGAACACCATCACCGCGCAGTTGATGCAGCAGGTGGGCCCGAAGAACGTGGCCCGGCTCGCGCATTCGCTGGGCGTGCGCCAGAGCAAGCTCGACATCGTTCCTTCGCTGGCCCTGGGCACCAGCCCGGTCACGCTGATCGAGATGGTCACGGCCTACGGCAGCATCGCCAATGGCGGCAACCTGCGTCCGCCCTTGTTCGTGCAACGCGTCGAAGACCGGCACGGCAAGGTGCTGCAGCAATTCGCTCCGGCGCGCAATCCCGAACGAGGAATGCCATACAAGGACGCGCTGACGCTGATCGACACCATGCGCGGCACCATCGACACCGGCACCGGCAGCGCGATCCGCTCGCGTTACGGTATCCGCGCCGACGTGGCGGGCAAGACCGGCACCACGCAGGAGAACACCGACGGCTGGTTCATCCTGGCGCATCCGCAGCTGGTGGCCGGTGCCCGCGTCGGATTCAACGACAACAGCGTGACCATGGGCAGCTGGGGACAGGGAGCCCGCAGCGCGCTGCCGATCGTGGGGGAGGTGTTTCAATACGCCCTGCGGCAAAAACACATCGACAACCGCGCGGAGTTCGACATTCCGCGCCCGAAACCGAAACCGCCGGCACCCGCACCGGAGCCCGCGCGCGAGAACCCGCTGATGGAGATCGTCAACGGGGTGCTGGAGGAGATCTTCAAGCAACTGCGATCCGACCCCGACCCGGCGGGCGACGAGCGCGCACCGGTGCATCCGCCGCCGTACGATCGCAATTAGCCCGATCGGCGTGGGGATTTCAGCCGCTCGGCCACAATGGCGGCTTCCTCAAGGGGAGTAGCAGTCCCGATCCGCAACGGACGGGTTCGCATGTTTCGTCAATACGTCGCACATCCGTCCCCGTGATGGCAATGCGGCCGGAGCATGCAGAGGTGCCGCCTGGCGCTCTCCCGCAAGACCTTCTGGAAAGCCGTGTGTCGCTTTTCAACCCATGTGAGGTCTTGTCGTGGAAACTATCGCTCCGTTGTGGCTGTGGGCCACCTTTGTCGGCATCGTGCTGGTGTCGCTGTTCATCGATTTTGTCGTGCTCAAGAAGCAGGGCGCGCACGCCGTTGGCATGCGCGAGGCACTGAACTGGTCGCTGATCTGGATCGCGCTGAGTTTCGTCTTCAACGGGCTGTTCTGGTGGGCCGTGCGCAACGAGACCGGCTCGGTGGCGATCGCCAACACCAAGTCGCTCGAGTTCCTCACCGGCTACCTGATCGAGAAGTCGCTCGCGGTGGACAACATCTTCGTCTTCCTGATGATCTTCTCCTACTTCGCGGTGCCGCCCCAGTTCCAGAAGCGGGTATTGATGATCGGCATCATCGGCGCCATCGTGCTGCGCACCATCATGATCCTGGTCGGCGGCTGGTTGCTGCAGCAATTCCACTGGATCCTGTACCTGTTCGGCGCTTTCCTGGTCATCACCGGCATCAAGATGTGGTGGGCTGCCGGCCAGGAGCCGGACCTGCACGACAACCCGGCACTCAGGCTGTTGCGCAAGCTGATCCCGGTGAGCAAGCACTACGACGGCGAGAAGTTCTGGACCCGGGAGAACGGTGCGCGCATCGCCACCCCGCTGTTCATGGTCATTTGTCTGGTGGCGGTGACCGACGTCATCTTTGCGGTCGACTCGATTCCCGCCATCTTCGCGATCACCAGCGACCCGTTCATCGTGCTCACCAGCAACGTGTTCGCCATCCTGGGCCTGCGCGCGATGTATTTCCTGCTGGCCGCCGTGGCGAACAAGTTCCATCTGCTCAACTACGGCCTGGCCGTGATCCTGGTCTTCATCGGCGTCAAGATGTGCCTGATCGACATCATCAAGATCCCGGTGCTGGCCTCCTTGGGTGTGATCATCGGCGTGCTGGCCGTGACCATGCTGCTGAGCGTGCGCACCGCGACCGCCCAACCCAAGCGCGCCGTGGCCCGCAAATCCGACGACTGACGGCGCAGCCGGCGTGCCGGCCGCGGGTCATCCTGCGTCGAGGTGACCGGGGACGTTCCCGTCGGGCTGAAGCGCGTCAGAATCCAGCGACATGCCTGCACGCCCGCACCGCCCCGCCCTCGCCACCGGCGTGTTGCCTCTCGCATGCGCATGCGCGGTCCTGCGTCGGCCCGCAACGGCTAGGCGCATCGCCCTGGCCACCCTGCTGGCGCTGGTGCTGGCAGGCGGCGCCCAGGCGCGACAACGCATCGGCGACCTGCAAGGCAGCTCCCATCGCTCACCCGTTGCCGATACCCGGGTCGACGACATCGCCGGCATCGTCACGGCCGTCGAGCACGACGGCTTCTGGATGCAGGACGCTGGCGACGGCGACCCGCTGAGCTCCGACGCGATCTACGTGTTCCGCGGCCCCCGCCTGGGCAAGCCACGGGTCGGCGATGCGGTCAGGGTCAGCGGCCAGGTGCAGGAGTTTCGACCCGGTGGAGCCGCCGGGGCGCACAACCTGAGCACGACCCGGATCGACGCCAGTGGCAGTGCCGGATCCTTCATTGGCTGGCGCCACGTGTCATCCGGCAATCGCCTTCCAGATCCGGTCGTGATCGGTCCCGGCTTGCTGCCACCCACGGTCATCGCCCCGGCGGTCGGCAATATCGAGAACCACCCCGGCTATCGGCTGCAGCCGGCGACCTATGCCATCGACTTCTACGAGGCACTCGAAGGCATGCGCGTGGCCATCGACACGGCGCAGTCGGTCGGGCCCCGCAACCGCCATGGCGAAATCCCGGTCGTCGCCGCCGCCCAGGTGGGCATGGCCGGCATCGTCACCGCGGCCAGTGGCGGCCTGCTCGCGGGGCCAGACCGGTTCAACGGGCATCGCATCGTGCTCGACGATCGCCTGCGCCCGACACCGGCCGTGCACAGTGGCGCGCGGCTCGATGGTGTCATCGGTGTGCTGGACTACAGCCACGGCCACTACAAGCTGCATCTGACCCAGTCCGTCGCCGTGGTGTCGAACCCGCTGACCCCTGCCGCTACGACGACGGCGCCGGGACCGATCGCGCTGGCCAGTTACAACGTCCGAAACCTCGGCAGCGACGCCGACGGAGCGCGCGTCACCGCCATCGCCGCGCAGATCGTGCACGCGCTGGGCGCGCCGCACCTGCTCGCGCTGCAGGAGATCCAGGACGACGACGGCGTGGTGAACAGCGGCACGGTCTCCGCCGATGCCACGCTGGGGCGATTGAGCGCCGAACTGCGAGCCTTGACCGGGCGCCCCTACCGGTATGTCGGCGTCGATCCGATCGACCTGGCCGATGGCGGCGCACCCGGCGCCAATATCCGCCAGGCCTTCCTGTACGACTCCGCGCGCATCGGATTTGCCGGGCCGGTCGGCGGCCCGCGCGACGCCGTCCGGGTCCGCGCAGGGCCCGATGGCCGGGTACGGCTGAGCCTGGGCGCCGGTCGCCTGGATCCCACGCATCGCGCCTTCACCCACAGCCGCAAGCCTCTGGTGGCCGCGTTCACGATCGACGGCCAACTGCTGCTGGTGGTCAACAACCACTTCAACAGCAAGGGAGCCGACTCGCCGCTGTTCGGCGCCGGCCAACCACCGGCCCTGGCGTCAAGGTCCCAGCGCCTGGCACAGGCCCGGGTCGTCGGACGTTTTGTTGCCGACGTATTGGCCATCGACCGCGAGGCCCTCATCGTCGTCACCCGCGACTTCAACGACTTCGCGTTCGCCGACACGCTGGCGCCGCTGCATGCAGCCGGCCTGCTCAACCTGACCGACACGCTGCCCGAACCGCAACGCTACACGTACAACCACGAAGGCAACCTGCAGGCACTGGATCACATGTTCGTGTCACCTGGCCTGCGCGCCCGGGGCGCGCCCGAATACAGGATCGTCCATGTCAACGCGGATTTCAGCGATGCGCTGTCGGACCACGATCCGGGCCTGCTGCGTTTCGAGCTGCCGGCGGCCGGCGCTCGTCCCCCTGAGTCCCGGCCGTGACGATGCATCACGACGCGCGGCACATACCCGTCACACCGGGGCCGCCGCCTTGCTGGCGTCCAGCATGTTCTGCGCCGCCGCGGCCACTGCGTTGTCGGTGCCGCCGGCGACCTGCACCGTCGGGAACGCGAACTTGATGCCATTGGCGTCGAACGCGGTCTTGATCGCCGCATACGCCTTGCGCCGGATCACGAACTGCTCGCCGGGGCGGGTCATCATCTTCATGCGGATCTGGATCGCGAAGTCGCCGAACTGCTCCACGCCCTGCATCTTCAGCGGCTCCAGGATGTTCGGACCCATCTCCTCGTCGGCCGCCAGGTCCTGCCCGATCTTCTTGATCAGCTTGCGCGCCTTCTCCAGGTCGCTGTCGTAGGTGATGCCGATGGCCAGCTTGTCGATGACCCAGTCGCGGCTCATGTTCTGCACCGCGCCGAGTTCGCCGAACGGCACCGTGTAGACCGGCCCGCGGTGGTGGCGCAGCCGCACCGAGCGCAGGCTGAACGACTCCACCGTGCCCTTGTAGCTGCCGCTCTGGATGTATTCGCCGACCCGGAAGGCGTCGTCGAACAGGAAGAAGACACCGCTGACGATGTCCTTGACCAGTGTCTGGGCGCCGAATCCGACCGCGATGCCGACCACGCCGGCGCCGGCCACCATGGGCGCGATGTCGACCCCGAGCGCCGACAGCGCGGTCAGCACCGCGATCACCGCCAGCGTCACGAAGGACACGTTGCGCACGATCGGCAACACGGTGCGCAGCCGGGTCGCCTGGCCGGCATGGCTGCTGTCGCCATCGCCTGTGGCCTGCACCTCGGCCAGGCGGCGCTCGATCATGGCCTTGAACACGAACCAGACGAGATCGGCGAACAGCGCGATGACGATGACGCTGAACAGGCCACGCAGCACCAGCACCGACACCGACCCGCCACGCATCAGTTCCGCCACGTCGATGCCCATGTTGCGCACCAGCACCACGCCGGCGGCGATGATCAGCACCAGCCGGATTGCGCGCACCACCGCCGCAGCCTGCACGCTGGGCACGACCGGTTCGTCCGCCGGCGCGCCGGGCGTGCGTTGCAGATGGATGGCGATGGCATTGACCAGGCGCATGATGCCGTACACGCCCAGCACCAGCGCGCCGAGCCAGAACACCGCAAACGCCCCGACGACGCGTGCCAGCAGCAACACGACGAACGCGACCGTCAGCAGCCAGCCCACGGACTTGTAGTGTTCGTTGCGCGGGCCGGGCCGGCGCCACACCATCTCCATGATCAGCGCCAGCTGCACCAGCGACAAGACATACGCGACCAGGCGCCAGACACCCTCCTCGACTCCCTGCGCGATCAGCCATTCGATGACCGCATAGATGAACGCGAACCACGCCACGTTGAGCACCAGGCGCCGATGCCAGAACCAGGCTTCGGCGGTATCCAGCGGCAACATGCGGAACCGCTCGGCACCGGGCGCGAACAGCAGGTGGCCCGACACCATCGCCATGCGCACCATCACGATGGCCACCAGCAGGCGCAACAACGCGTCGCGCAAGGCCGGCGGCCAGTCGAAGGCGAGGAAGGCGCCGACGGTGCCGAGTGCGAATGCGGCCACCCAGCTGGAGCCGAAACCGAAACGCGCGAACATGGCGCGCAAGCGCTCGCCAGGCGTGTTCATCGGCGAGGCGATGATCCAGCGCCGCACGCCGCCCGAAACCATCCAGAACAGCCGCTCGACACCGAAACCCAGCGCCGCGAAGGCCGCCAGCAGCAGGAAGAAGTGGTCCACGCCATGGGTGGCCATCTCGCCGTGCACACGCGCCGCGGCATCGGCCAGCTCGCTGCGCACCTTGGGTACGGCCGCCGCGACCGCCTGCAGGTGTGCGCGCATGCCGTCGATCTGGCCGGCCAACACACCCTCTCCGTCGGCCACGGCAACCGCCGCGGCCGGCGACTCCCCAATGCCCGCACGCTGCTCGTCGAGCCAGCGCTGCACCTCAGGGTCGGACAACATCTGCAACAAGGCCCGCACCTTGTCCGGCGCAGGCGCGTCCGCCGCCATCGCGGCCAGCGGCAACACGCTCAGGGACAACAGCAGTACGATGGAACGCAACAGGTGCATGGCAGGATCCGATCTGGTGAATGGAAGGCCCGGGCGGACGAACCATTCTAGGCGGGCACTCGACCGCGCCGACCGGCGCGACGGCCACGCCGGCCGCGCACTCATTCGCAGCGCATGCGGCCCTTGACCATCAGGCAACTCCTGCCGTCGCGCCGGATGAACACACCGGCGTCGGCGCGGTCGTAACGCATGCCGAACTCGTCCCAGCAGCCACCGGGGTCGCAACTCACGACCAGCATGCCCGGACCTGGCGCGGGCACGACCGGAGGCAGTTGCGGCGGCGGCACGGGTGGCGCGCTCTGCGCCAGGGCAGACCCTTGGGCCGACACCACCATCGCGCAGACCAGCAACGCAGACCGACATCGCACTACGGCGTCCTCCATGCTGGCGCAGTCCAGCGGCTCGCGTTCATCCTTGCGCCTGTGCCGTCACGGCAAACACCGGCACCGCCAACGCCTTGCCCTTGAACACCACGTCGCCCAGCGACTCCAGCGACAACTGCCCGTCCAGCGCCGCGTGCGTCGCGCCGTCCACGAGAATACCGCGTCCCGCCTCCTTGGTATGGGCTTCGAGCCGCGCGGCCAGGTTCACGGTGTCTCCGATACAGGTGTAGGTGGCGCGTTGCTGCGTGCCGGTGTAACCGGCCACGACCTCGCCCGACGCGACGCCGATGCCGATGCGGATCGGCGCTTTGTCCAGGCCGATCCGCTCGACATTGAACAACGCGATCATGTCGACCATGTCCTGCGCCGCGCGCACCGCCGCCAGCGGCGCACCATCCAGCGGCTGCGGCGCGCCGAAGATCGCCATCAGCCCGTCGCCGATCATCTGGTTCACCACGCCGCCGTGCCCGGTGATGGCGTCGAACATCAGCGTGTAGTAGGTGTTGAGCAGCTCGATCGTCTCCTCCGGCGGCTGCGACTCCACCAGCGACGTGAAGCCGCGGATGTCGGAGAACATCACCGTGGCCTGGACCCGGCGACCACCGAGCGCAAAACCCGACTGTTCCATGTCGTCGGCCACCTCTGACGTGGCGAAACGCTTGACCAGATCCTTCTGCTGGTCGCGCAGGCGCTTTTTCTCCAGGCTGGAATTGATGCGTGCCTTGAGCAACACCGGATTGACCGGCTTGTTCAAGTAGTCGTCCGCCCCCAGCTCGATGCAGCGCACGATGTCCTGCAGCCCCTCGAGCGAACTCGTCACGATGACCGGGATGTCGCGCAGCTTGTGGTCGCCCACCATCTGCTCGAGCACGCCGAAGCCGTCGAGCTCGGGCATCTCCATGTCGAGCAGCACCAGGTCGAAGGACTCGGCGCGCAGCATCTCCAGCGCCACGCGGCCGTTCTCGGCACTGGACACCCGATGCCCCTGCAGCTCCAGGCTGCGCGTAAGCAACAGGCGGTTGACCTTGTTGTCGTCGGCCACCAGCAGCCGGGCGCCACGCTCAGCCATTGCGCAGTTCCTGCAGCGCCGCAGCGGCCTTGCGGTATTCGGCCTCCAGCGCGTCGAGCGGCGCGGTGTCGACGATCAGGCCGCCCAGCTCGAGCTTGCGCGCCAGCGCGGCCAGCCGCGTCGCGCCAAAGGTGTTTGCGTTGGACTTGAGCGAATGCGCCGCGCGCCGGAACGCGTCGGCGTCCGGGCCGGCATGTGCGCTGCGCAACTCGGCCAGCAAGCCCGGTGCCTCCTCCAGGAAGGTGGCTATCAGTTCGGCCACGAAGTCCGAGCCGGCCGCATCCTGCAGTTCCGCAAACGTCGTCGCATCGATCGTCGCATCCGTCATGGTTCAGTGCTCCTTGCGTGCTCGGCTGTTGTTCAAGGCCTCTACCAGCTGGTCGACGCGGATCGGCTTGGTCAGGTAATCGTCCATGCCGGCGGCCAGGCAGGCCTCGCGGTCTCCCTGCATCGCATTGGCCGTCATCGCGATGATGCGCGGACGCTGGCCCTCCGGCCAGCGGGCCGTGATGCGCCGCGCCGCCTCCAGGCCGTCCATCTCGGGCATCTGCACGTCCATCAGCACGACATCGTACGTCTGGCGCTCGAGCGATTCAACCGCCTCGACGCCGTTGCCGGCCAGATCCGCGCGATAACCCATCTGCTGCAGCAGCCGCAGCGCCAGCTTCTGGTTCACGACATTGTCCTCCGCCAGCAGGATACGCAGCGGATGGCGCTGCGCCATGCCCGGGTCCATGGTCGGTTTGGTCTTGGCCTGGACCGACTCGCGCGCCTTGCCCGCGGCCAGCAGCATCATCAGGCAGTCGAACAACTGGCTCTGGTGCAGCGGCTTGTTCAAGGTCGCACTGAACAGGTCCTCGCCCTCGGCCATTGCCTCGCGCCGTCCCAGCGACGTGAACAGCACCAGCGGCAAGTCCGCGCGGGTCGCCTTGAGCCGGCGCGCCAGCGTCACGCCGTCCATCTCGGGCATGTGCATGTCGATGATGGCCAGGTCGAAGGTTTCCCCCTCACCCAGCCACCGCAAGGCCTGCTCCGGCGATTCGGTGTCGCGCGCCTGCAAGCCCCAGCGCCCCGTCTGCAGCGACAGGATCTTGCGGTTGGTCGCGTTGTCGTCGACGATCAGAATGCCCTTGCCGGCCAGATCAGGCTGCTCGCCCGAAAAGTCGCGTCGACTGGCCGGCGGCAATTCGGCAACCGGCGCGGCGATGGTGAAGCGGAATGTCGAACCGTGGCCGGCACCTTCGCTTTCGACCCACATCGTGCCCCCCATCAGCTCGGCAAGCCGCTTGCTGATTGCCAGCCCCAAGCCAGTGCCACCATATTTGCGCGTGGTCGAGCTGTCGGCCTGGCTGAAGCTCTGGAACAGCTTGGAAATCCCGGCCGGGCTCAGCCCGATGCCGCTGTCGCGCACGGCGAATTCGAGCTGCGGCCGCCCGTCGTTGGCAGCGGCACGGCGCACGGTCAGCACCACCTCGCCTTGGTCGGTGAATTTCACTGCGTTGGACATCAGGTTCAGCAGCACCTGACGCAACCGGGTCACGTCACCGACGATGGCCGCCGGCACATCGCCTTCGAACACATAGGCGATCTCGAGCTGCTTTTCCTGTGCCCGCCCGGCAATCAGGTCCAGCGCCGACTCGACGCATTCGCGCACATCGAACGGATGCGCCTCGACGTCCATGCGACCGGCCTCGATCTTGGAAAAATCCAGGATGTCGTTGATGATGGTCAGCAGCGCATCACCCGAATCGCGGATGGTGGACGCGAAGTCGCGCTGCTCGTCGTCGAGCGGTGTATCCAGCAGCAGCCCGCTCATGCCGATCACCGCGTTCATCGGCGTGCGGATCTCGTGGCTCATCGTGGCCAGGAAGCTGCTCTTGGCTTCGTTGGCGGCTTCGGCGGCGGCGCGGGCTTCCTGCGTCTCGCGGAACATGCGCGCATTCTGTATCGCGATCACAGCCTGGTCCGCAAAGGTCTGCAGCAGTTCCAGTTCCTTGGGCCTGAAAGGGCCGGTCGAACGGGCTACCCCGATGGCGCCGATGCCGCGGCCGTCCCACAACATCGGCGCGAACATCAGCGACGTGTACCCGATTTGCGCAGCCATCTTGCGCAACACGCCGGGAACGTCGGCACCATGGACCAGATCCGGCCAGTGCAGGACGCGCCGCTCGCGCATCGCGCGCCCGGCGGGCGTGCGCTCGACCGGGGCCGGGAAGGTCGCGGCAACCACGTCGCGTGCCTTGCCCAGGTAGGCGCCGATGTACAACATGCCCTGCTCGTCCACCAGCAACACATCGAGTTCATCGCCGCCGAACAGATGCTGGCAGCTGTGCAGGATCTTGTCGAACACCGGCTGCGAGTCCGACACCGACTGGCTGATGACGTTCAGGATATCGGCCGACGCCCTCTGCTGTTCCAGCGTCTCGGTGACATCGTGGTTGCGCGCTTCGAGTTCGTTGAACAGCCGTGTGTTCTCGATCGCGATGACCGCCTGGTCGGCGAAGCCCTGCAGCGACGCGATTTCCCGTTCGTGGAAAGCACCGGCCGTCGTGCGCGCAACCGCCAGCACCCCGATGCACTCGCCCGCACGCAGCAAGGGCACCATCAGCGAGGATCGATCGCCGTATTTCTCGTACTGCAGGTTCTCGTCGACCGGCAGGTCAACCTGATCCCAGTCCGGCACATGCAGCAACTTCCCGCTGGTGAACACGCGGCTCGGAAAATTGGCGTCGGGATCGATCGGATTGCGCCTACCGGACCGAATCCATGTGCCCTTGAACGCATCATTTGCGCTGGCAGACTCGATCAAGAAGGCGTCGCCGTCGCGCTGCAGCACTGCACAGGACGAACAGTCCATCAGGCGAGCGGTCGTTTCGGCAATTGCGTCGAATACCGGCTGCACGTCATCGGGCGACTGGCTGATGACACGCAGGATGTCGGCGCTGGCGGTCTGCTGCTGCAGCGCCTCCTGCGTCTCCTGGAACAGCCGCACGTTCTCGATCGCGATCAGCGCCTGGTCGCGGAACGATTCGACGATGGCCATCTCCTTGGCTCCGAACGCATGTGCCCGGCTGCTGACAAATGCGAGCAATCCGGTACAGGTGTTGCCCCGCATCAACGGCAGGTACAGCGCCGACTCGACACCGAACTGCTCGCGAATGCCGCGCTCGTGCAACGGCAATTCGAGCTCCGACCAATCGGGCAGATCCAGCATGGACCGGTCGAGAATCGCGCGCGATGGAAAGTTGAGTGCCGGATCGATCGGCAAGCGACTCGGCCCCAGGTCGTCCATCGGGCCCTCAACGGTTGCACCTGCCGCCGGCGTGAACGTCGTTTCGTCACAACGGATGACGAATGCGCCGTCGCAATTGATCAGCCGGACCGCGCTGGCCACGATGGCGTCGAACACCGGTTGGACGTCCGTGGGCGAACTGCTGATGATCCGCAGGATGTCGGCGCTCGCCGTCTGGCGCGCCAGGGCCTCCTGCGTCTCGTTGAACATCCTGGCGTTCTGGATCGCGATCACCGCCTGGTCGGCAAATGTGCGCAGCAGCGCCAGTTCCTTGTCGGAGAATCCCACGTTCGGATCCCGTGCGACGTCGATCATGCCGATGGCTTCGCCCTTCCACATCAGTGGCGTGATGGCGATGGAGAACGCGCCACTGTCCTGCGCAATGCGCCGCAGTGCATCCGGAACGTCGGGATCATGGGCCGAATCGGCAAAACACAGCTGCCTGCGCTGCGCGATCACGACCGGCGCCGACGTCCGGTCCAGCGGCAGCGGATACATGCCGCGCACCGTGTCCGCGCTGGGCCCGCGAATCGCTGCGCAGCGCAGCTGCCCGGTGTCGACCAGAAAGACGGCGACATCCCGGCACGGCATCAGATGGTCCGTACTCTCGAGTATGCGCTCGAACACCGGCGTTGCATCGGCGATGGAACTGCTGATGACCTGCAGCACGTCCGCGGTGGCACGCTGCTGTTCCAGTGCCTCGGTCACTTCCCGGTTGCGCGCCTGCAGTTCATTGAACATCGTCGCGTTGCGGATCGCGATCACGGCCTGGTCCGCAAACGACTTGACCAGGCCGACTTCGCGCTCGCCGAACGGACGAACGTCCAGGTTCAGGGCGGCGATCGTGCCCAGCACCCGGCCCTGGAAGACCATCGCGGATGTCACCATCGCCGCGTTGCCGCCGACGATGCGCGCGGCGGCGCGCACGCTGTCGGGGACCCCGTCGCCATGCAGGATGTCGGGCCAGTGCGAAGGCGCGCCGGTCAGGACGGTCCCGTCCGGCACCGGCCGCGGGAAGATCTGGCGCAATGCGTTGACCGCCCTGCCCCAGCCTGCCTTCCAGTGCAACTTCCCGTCGTCGCCGGCTGCCGCGATCACCAGCTCGGCATCCGGCAACAAGCGGTGCAGCGCAGCGCAGATGCTGTCGAACACCGGCTGGGCATCGGCCACCGAGGTGCTGACGACGCCCAGCACCTCGGTCGTCGCATGCTGGCGCTCCAGCGCCTCCTTGGTCTCCTGCACCAGTCGCGCGTTTTCCAGCGCCACGCCCATGCTCGCCGAGATGGTCAGCAGCAGGCGCACGTCGGCCTCGCCGAACGCGTATTCGCGCTCATGGTTCTGCAGCGTGAAGAAACCCAGCACCCGATCGCTGCCGATGATCGGCACCGATGCGCCGGACAGGCATTGATCGGTTCCCGGCGCGGGAAACAGTCCCACGGCTTCCTGCTCGGCCCGGGTATTGAGAACGCGCACCTCGCGACCATGCAGGATGCTATCGATCCAGTCGCCAGGCACCACCGCGCGCGGCGGCCGGTGGGCCAGCGGCTGGCCGTGTTCGTAGTTGTACAGGGTGTGCAAAGTGTTCGCGGCGGCGTCCCACCAGACCATGCTCACGTCGCCGGTGCGGAACACCTCGCGCAGCTTGTCGCCCACCAGCGTCGCGATGGCATGGAAGTCCAGTTCGCCGGCCACACCACGCTGGATGGCGGAAATCACCTCCAGTTCGGCGACCCGGTCGTTCAGGGCGGTGGTGCGTTCCCGCACCTTGGCCTCCAGCCCTTGGGCCCACTGCGTGTTGTCCAGCGCCACTGCCGCCTGGGACGCCAGCATCGCCAGCAGGTCCTGGTCGGATGCGTGGAAACGGCCGAATGCGCCGTCGATGTCGGCATACAGCCATGCCAGCAGGCGATCCTGCACGACCAGCGGCAGCACCAGACAGGAGCGCTGGTCCACTGGCTCTGCCCCATCCGGGCCGTGGCGCAGACGCGCAACCCGGGTTTCGCCCGCGTCGTGCAACCACGGCGTGATCGCCACCAGCAGCGCCGCGGCGTCTTCGCCTTGGGGAAGCAGCGCGCTGGCAACTTTCATCGCGCCGTCCGCCTGTCGCACCAACAGCACCCGTTGTGCACCGGACAATTCCGAGACCTCCTCGACCAGGAAGTCCTGCAGCGCATCGGCGCTGCGCAAGGCGTTCAGCCGCATGCCGGTATCCACCAGCCGCTTGAACGGCTCGCTGGTACTGCTGTCGATCGCCAGATGCGCCAGCCGCTCGGCCGGCGCCAAGCCACGCCGAGCTGACTCCGGCAACCACTCCCGCACGATGTCCCGGTTGTCCGCCACCTTGTTCAAGAAGCTGCGGCGCAGGCCCTCGTCGCGGATGTTGAGCACGCCCTTCAACAGCAGCGTGTAGGCCTGTTTCAGCGCCGCCCATGCTGCGTCACCCTGGCCATTGGCGCGCAGGGCGCGTGCGTGCATCAACCAGATCGCCTGGCTATGGCCGAACTCGGCCCGTCCATACGCCTGCGCCGCATGCCATCGGGCGACGCGATGTGTGGCGCGCAACGCGCCCGCTGCATCACGCCTGTGCAACAACGCACGGGCGAGCAATATCTGCGAGGACATATACCGGGGCTGATTCTGGTCGCGGGACGCCTTCAAGCCA
Organism: Comamonadaceae bacterium G21597-S1; assembly: GCA_027214345.1. Taxonomy (GTDB): domain Bacteria; phylum Pseudomonadota; class Gammaproteobacteria; order Burkholderiales; family Burkholderiaceae_C; genus CAISIP01. Next base: position 55,970 of record JAPWHR010000010.1, on the reverse strand, counting down.
GCACGCACGGCGCTGATCGCGGCGTCGCTGTCGCCTCGGGCAAGCGCCAGTTCGGCGGCCCACATGAGCCGGTCGGCATGGCACTCGCGAAAGTCGACCGAATCCACCAGCGCGCTGTACGCGGGCCACTGCTGGTCGACCGCATCGAGTTCGCCCAGCGCGATCAACCGACTGATCTCGGCGCCCCTATGCAGGGCCAGGTGATGCACCAATCCGAGTCGCTCGGCCATGTCCGCTACCGGTTGGCCGCGCCGGGTGGCCTGCCGGTACAGGCCGAGCTGGGCCAGCACAATGCTTTGATTGCCCAACGCCATACCACGCCCCATCACCTGCCCGGCACGCGCGAATGCCGTGTCCGCCTGGCGCAGCAGCTCCATGCGATCGGCAATGTCATTGCTGCTGAAACTCTGCACCTGCAACGCATGGCCCAGGCCGCAGAAGTCACCCGCAGCGCGTGCCAGCGTGACTGCCTGTTTCGCCGCTGCCTGCGAGTCGGCCGGCTGCCCCAGCCTGTCGTAGGCAAAGGCCGTGAGCCAGAAACTGCGGCCCTGACCGACCTGATCACCCAACTGCTCGAACCGCTCCCGTGCGTCGCTTGCGCCGGCCAGCGCACCCGCGTATTGCCCGGCGCGCAGCTGCGCCTCGCCCAGCCGCAGCAGGCCATGCGCGACCAACGCGGTGTCACGCGTCGCGTGTGCGCTGCGCAGTGCCTGCTGTGCCACCGGTACGGCATCGTTGACCCGTCCACGGCGCATCAGCACCAGCGCCTCACTGTCGCGCGCCCGCGCGACCATGACCGGATCCGGATGCGCGTCAGCCAATACGCGCATCGACGCAGCGTCGTCCGCGGCTTCGGCAAAGCGTCCGTCGGCAATCAGTGATTCGACCCGCAGCGCTATCAACTCCATCCGACGCGACGCCGCCAACCGCCGAGCGGCAATTGCACGACCGCAGCGCTCGATGACCGCCCCATGCTGGCCGCTCCATGCCAGGGCACGAATGTGCTGCACCACCTTCGCCGCCGCAGATGCCTTGTCCGCCATGTCAGCTACCCGTCCTGACGGGCGCGCCCAGCAGGGCCTCGACCAGCGCGTCGACCCGGATCGGCTTGGTCACGTAGTCGTCCATGCCCGCCGCCAGGCAGTCCTCGCGGTCGCCCTGCATCGCGTTGGCCGTCATCGCGATGATGCGCGGACGCTTGTCCGCTGGCCACTGCGCCACGATCCGGCGCGACGCCTCCAGCCCGTCCATCTCCGGCATCTGCACGTCCATCAGGATCACGTCGTAGACCTGGCGCGCCACACATTCGAGCGCCTCCTTGCCGTTGCTGGCCAGGTCGGCCCGGTAGCCCATCTGCTGCAGCAGCCGCAGCGCCAGCTTCTGGTTCACCACGTTGTCCTCGGCCAGCAGGATGCGCATCGGATGGCGCTTGGCCAGTTCCCCGTCGATCGTCGGCTTGACCGGCGCGGCCACCGGTTTCGGCGCCTTCTCGCCCTCGCCCAGGATGCCCACCAGCGTGTCGAACAGCTGCGACTGGCGCAGCGGCTTGCCCATGTAGGCACTGAACAGCCCCTCGGTATCGCCCGCATCGCGCCGGCCCAGCGAACTGAACAGCACCAGCGGCAGGTCCGGGCGCAACGCGCGCACCTTGCCCGCCAGCGTCAGCCCGTCCATCTCCGGCATGTGCATGTCAAGCGCCGCCAGGTCGAACGCCTCGCCCTGCTCCAGCCAGCCCAACGCCGTTGCCGCCGACTCGGTGTCGCGCACCACCATGCCCCACTTGCCGGACTGCAGCGCCAGCACCTTGCGGTTGGTCGCGTTGTCGTCCACCACCAGCATGCGCTTGCCCGCCAGCGCCGGCTGCTGGCCCAGGAAGTCGCGCCGGTTCGCACTCGGCGACTCCGCCACCGGCGCCACGATGCTGAAGCGGAACGTCGAGCCCTTGCCCGGCCCCTCGCTGCTGGCCGTCATGCTGCCGCCCATCAGCTCGGCCAGTCGCTTGCTGATCGCCAACCCCAGCCCGGTGCCGCCGTACTTGCGCGTGGTCGACGAGTCGGCCTGCGAGAACGACTGGAACAGCCGCGCCATGCCCTGCTCGGACAGCCCGATGCCGGTGTCGTGAATCGCGAACGTCAGTTCCACGCCGCCTTCGGCCGGATTGGCGCTGACCGTCAGCACCACTTCCCCCTGCTCAGTGAACTTCACCGCGTTGGCCAGCAGGTTCAGCAGCACCTGGCGCAGCCGCGTCACGTCGCCGTTCACGGCTGCCGGCACCTCGCCCTCGAACAGATACGCCAGGTCCAGCTTCTTCTCCACCGCGCGCGTGCTCATCAGGTCCAGCGCCGCCTCCACGCATTCGCGCACGTCGAACGGATGCGCCTCGATGTCCATGCGACCGGCCTCGATCTTGGAGAAATCCAGGATGTCGTTGATGATGGTCAGCAACGCTTCGCCCGAGTCGCGGATCGTCGACGCGAAATCGCGCTGCTCGTCGTTCAAAGGCGTATCGAGCAACAAGCCGCTCATGCCGATCACTGCGTTCATCGGCGTGCGGATCTCGTGGCTCATCGTGGCCAGGAATGCGCTCTTGGCTTCGTTGGCGGCCTCGGCCGCTGCACGCGCTTCCAGTGTCTGCCTGAACATGCGCGCGTTCTGGATCGCGATCACGGCCTGGTCGGCGAAGGTTTCGAGCAGCGCGATCTCCTTGGCCGAGAAGCCGGTTGCCGGCTTTCGGATCACGTAGACGAAACCGATCGGATGGCCCTCCCAGTTCATCGGCGAGAGCACCTGGGAATAGGCCCCGAACGCCGTCTCGGGCCGATTGAGCCATTCGCCGACAGCGCGGATGTCCGAATGGGTCTGCGGGTCCAACACATCGACCACGTGAACAGGCTTGCCACGCACAATGCCCTTCTCGTAGGACGCACTGGAAATTCCTTGCGCGTAATAGGCCTCTATCGTTTCCCGCGAGGGTCCGTGGTGTGCGGCCAGCTCGACGTATCCGTCTTTGCCCACCAGCACGATGCCTTGCTCCGAACTGGAGAACAGACGCTCGCAACTTACCAATATCTTGTCGAACACCGGTGCGGCGTCGGCCACCGAACTGCTGATCACCTCCAGCACCTCGGCCGTCGCCGTCTGCTGCTCCAGCGCCTCGCGGGTCTCATTGAACAGCCGCACGTTCTCGATCGCGATCATCGCCTGGTCTACGAAGCTGCGCATCAGCGCGATCTCCTGGTCGGTGAACCGGTGCGGCACGTCGTTGCCGACCGCCAGCGCGCCGATGCACTCGTCGCCACGCATCAACGGTAATGACAGGGACGAGCAGGTACCGGTGCGCTCATGCACCGCCCGCTCGTGCGGCGGCAGTTCGATCGCCGACCAGTCCGGGATGTGCAGCATCCGCTTATGCACCAGCACCCAGGACGGAAAGTCGCCCTCGGCATCGATCGGATGCACATCCAGTGAGGCCGGTCGCGGGTCCGCGCGTCCCTTCGTGCTGTGCGAGACGATGGCGAAGCCATCGCCCTTGCGCAGGAAGGCATAGGCACCCTGCACCGACAACAGCCGGCAAACCGCGACCGTGATCGCATCAAACACCGGCAGCACATCGGTGGGCGACTGGCTGATCACGCGCAGGATGTCTGCCGTCGCGGTCTGGCGCTGCAGCGCCTCCTGCGTCTCGTTGAACAGCCGCGTGTTGTCGATCGCGATCATCGCCTGGTCGCGGAACGACTCGGCCAGCGCGATCTCCGCTTCGGTGAATTCGGACATGCGCAGGCGCATCAGCGACAGTACGCCGATGCAGCTGCCGGCGCGCTGCAGCGGCAGCATCAGGCTGGACTGCATGCCCACCGACTCGTGCAGCTGGCGCTCGTACTCCGGCAGTTCGACCTTCGACCAGTCCGGCAGATGCAGGCGGCCGCCACCGCGTATCACGCGCGACGGAAAATTGGCGACGGGATCGATCGGGACGGGCCGGAGTTTGGCAAAGCTGCGCAATCCATCCACGTCGGCACTGGCCGCCACCCAGAACGCCGTTTCGTCGCAACGCAGGATCACGGCCCGGTCGCAGGCGATCAGTCGCACTGCCGAGAGCACGATGGCATCGAACACCGGTTGCCCATCGGTCGGCGACCCGCTGATGGCGCGCAGGATGTCGGCGCTGGCGGTCTGACGCTGCAGCGCTTCCTGCGTCTCGTTGAACAAGCGCGCGTTCTCGATCGCGATCGCCGCCTGGTCGGCGAACGCGCGCACCAGCGCAATGTCGCCGGCATCGAAGGCGTGCGCATTCACATGCGCCACCACCAGCACCGCGATACATGCGCCGCCCCGCAGCAAGGGCATCATCAGCGACGAACGGATGGCGTAGTTCCGGTACACCACATGTTCGTCGGGCGGCAATGCGATTGCCGACCAGTCGGGCACATGCAGCGGCTCCCCGCGGGTGAAGACACGGGACGGGAAATTGGCTTGCGGGTCGATGCGGCGCACCGTCGTGCGCGCGGGCACGGCCACGTTCTGGCCCTGGCGGTTCATCGCCACCATCGAGAAACCGTCGCCCTGGCGCAGCAGCACCGACGCTGTGGATGCCGAGAGCAGCCGCACCGCGGTGGCGGTGATGACCTCGAACACCGGAAGCAGGCTGGTCGGCGACGCGCTGATCACGTGCAGGATGTCGGCGGTCGCACTCTGGCGTTGATGCGCCTGCCGTGTCTGCCGCACCAGACGCTGGTTCTGGATCGCGAGCGCCGCCTGGCCGGCCAGCAGCACGAGCAACTGGAGGTCGGCGTCGTCGAAACGTCCATGATGGCCGTCGACGTCGGCATAGATGCAGCCCAGCACGCCATCGGAGGCCTGCAGCGGAACGACCAGGCAGGACCGCTGGTCGACGGCGGCTCCGCCGTCGGGCCCGTGGCGCAGGCGCCCCGCCGCGTTGCGGCGCGCCTCGTCCAGCCAGGGCGCAACCAGACCCAGCAACACGCGGGATCGCTCGCCCCGGGGCAATCGCGCGGCAGCCACGTGGTTCGTCGTCGCATCGGGCTGCAACACCAGCATCACGCGTTGCGCTCCAAGCAGGCCGGCCACCTCCCCGGCAGCCGCGCGGCACAGGGCCGGTTCGGTCGATGGCCGTGCCAGGCGCCGATGGACGCGGGCCAGGCGTTCCATCGACGGGCGCTCGTGCACCGGACGCACGCGCTTGTCACCCGCCATCACACGTCCTTGCCGGAGGTGGCGAAGCCGTCGGCGCGCCGTCGCGACCGCCGTACGGCCGCAGTCCCGCCGCGGCGGTAGGAGGTGATGCAACCGGAGTTGTTCTGCTTGACATCCATCGGTTCCCCTGGGACGGCCACCTCCGCCACGGTGCGCCGCGGAGGCTGCAAACAGTGTAGCGGCCATTGCGCGGGCCTCGATGACGCGTTATGGTTGCCGGATCGACGCCGCCAAGCCGCGGCATTCGCGAGCAGCGTCATTTGCAACGACAAGGAGATCCCATGGGCAACACGATCCGCTTCCAACGACCCGACGGCAAGGACGTCGATGGTTACCTGGCCGAGCCGGCCGGCGGCGGCACGAACGCCCCCGGCATCGTCGTGATCCAGGAATGGTGGGGCCTGAACGACCAGATCCGCGGGGTGGCCGACCGGTTGGCCGCAGCCGGTTACCGGGCCCTGGTGCCGGACCTGTACCGCGGCAAGCTGGGCCTGAAAGCCGAGGAGGCCCAGCACCTGATGGACGGACTCGATTTCGCCGACGCGGCCAGCCAGGACATCGCCGGCGCGGTCGCACATCTGAAATCCGGCGGCAGCGCCAAGGTCGGCGTGACCGGTTTTTGCATGGGCGGCGCATTGACGCTGCTGTCGGCGGTGTTCGTGCCGAACATGGACGCAGGCGTCGTCTGGTACGGCTACCCTCCGCTCGAATACATCGACGCGAGCAAGATCAAGGCGCCGCTGATGGCGCACTTCGCGCTCGAGGACGAGGCCTTCCCGATCGCCAAGGTCGACGAACTGGAGAAAAAACTGCGCGATGCCGGGACGCAGTTCGAGTTTCACCGTTATCCGGCCAAGCACGCGTTCGCCAACGAGGAGGCCGACAGCAAGGGCCTGGCGATGCTCAAGTACGACGCCGCACTGGCCGAGCATGCGTGGAACCGCACGATGGCATTCTTCCAAACGCACCTGAAGAAGTAGCGGGATTCGAGCGCCCGGCGCTCCGTCCACGCGCCGGCGCCCGCGACACCCGCGGTTCGCGCTGACAATGCGCATGTTGCGTGTCCGGCCCGGACACGGCGCCACACACCCATTGCCTGCCCGATGACCGCTTCCGCACCCGTCCCCCGCCGCGCCCTGGTCATGCTGATTGCCCTGACCCTGGTCTGGGGCACGAACTGGCCCTTGTTCCCGCTGGCCGTGCGCGAGATCTCGGTCTGGACCTTTCGCGGCATAGCCATGCTGGGTGCGGGCGCGACCCTGCTGATGTTCGCCCGCATGCGCGGACATTCGCTCGTCATTGCCCGGCGCTACTGGAGAACCGTGGGACTGGCGACCTTCCTGTACCTGGTGATCTGGAACGTGGCCAGCACCTACGCCGCGGTGCTGATTCCGTCCGGCCAGGCGGCCGTGCTGGGCTTCACGATGCCGCTGTGGGGCGCGTTGATCGCCTGGGCCGTGCTGGGCGAACGACTCAGCCCGCGGCTGCTGCTGGCCGTCGTGCTCGGCGGCATCGGTGTCACGCTGCTGATGGTGCCCAGCTTCAAGGCCTATGCCGCCGCGCCGCTGGGACTGGCCACCGGACTGCTGTCCGCCATCGGCTGGGCCATCGGCACCTTGATCCTCAAGCGCGGCAACGTGCAGGTGCCGGTGCTGGTGCTGACCGGCTGGCAACTGGTGCTCGGGTCGATCCCGATCAGCATCGTCGCGCTGGCGATCGCCGACAGCCCGTGGTTCCTGCCGAGCTGGCAATCGATCGCGGTGATCGCCTGGATCACGTTGATCCCGATGTGCATCGGCAACGTATGCTGGTTCGCCATCGTCGGCCTGCTGCCGGCCAATGTGGCCGGCCTGTCGTCGGTGATGGTGCCGGTGGTCGCGATGATCTCGGGTGCCATCGTGCACGGCGAGCCACTCGGCCCGCTGCAACTGGTCTCGATGATCTCGTGTGTGGCCGCGCTCGTGCTGGCGCTGGGGCAAAAGACGCGTCCCGTCATGCGCGAGGGGTAAACTGCTGGTTTACCCGTAGACCGCCACCCGCCCGGCGGCAATCGCCATGACACCTGCAATCGACTACCTGAACCCCGAACTGCCTGCCGACCTGCGCATCGTCCCGATGCCGGTCGTCGATGCCACCGCCGAGAACCTCGAAGGGTATGGCCGACTGGTGACGAATCCCGACAATGTCCTGGTCGAGATCACGCATTGGCCCTCCACGGGCTGGCGACCGGTCGATCCCGACACTGGCCGCGAAGGTGGAACCTCGGAAGGCATCTTCGTCAGCGAATGGAAAGGCGACGTGCTGTATGGCCGCAACGACGCCATCGGTGGCCACTACATCCTCGCCTACGCCGAGCTGCCGGAGGTGGCGCGCGAAGATCACCAGCGCCCACCCAAGCGCATGTTGCTGTGGCATGCCAACTACCATCCGGACGGAGGCCAGCTGTTCTTCCCGCAGCAGAAGGAGCCCTTCCTGGTGCCCCTGGCCCTGCCCGGCGACGACATCATGCCGGACAAGTTCACCTGCTTTCGCTTCGACGGCACGCAAGGCCTGTACATCCACCCCAACATCTGGCACGAGGGCGTGTTCGCGATGTCCGGCAAGCAGAAATTCTTCGACAAGCAGGGTGCGGTTCATGCCCGCGTGTCGGTCGACTTCGCGCGCGAGTTCAGCTGTCTGTTGTCGGCCGAGATCGCCTGACGCGACGAGCCGGCGTGTGGCCCGCGTGCGCGCGGGTGGCTTGGCCACGGTGCCTGCGCCTGGCTCCGGCGGTGACGCCGGCGCATTCCGCAATGCTCACAACAAGGGGCTGAGTTCGCGCGCGGCCTGTTGCAGCACCGGCAACCACTGACGGCAGGCCTGCGCCACGTCCGTACACGGGCCAGGCAGGACCACGTTGAGCGCGGCGATGGTCCGGCCCTGCAGATTGCGAAGCGGCACCGCCAGCGCATGCACGCCGAGCTCATGCTGCTCGCTGGCCAGGCACCAGTCGGCAGCACGCAAGGGCTCGAGCGCGGCGCGTAATGCGGCGGCCGTACAAAGCGTTTGCGGCGTCAGCCGGGGCAGCTTGCGCCCGCGCAACCAGTGGGCCAGTTCGGAGCGTGACTTGGCCGCCAGCAGCAGCTGGCCCGTCGACGTGGCATGTGCCGGCAAGCGCGCACCCAGATGCAGGCCATACGCGTGCAGGCGGGTCGGCGCCGCCGGCGCCAGGTTGAAACCCTGTCCGCTGTTGGCAATGATCACGACCTCGTCGCCGTCGAGCACCACGCAGGAGAAGGCGCCGCGGGTCTGCGCCGCGATGCGGCTCAGCGTCGGCTGCAACACGCGCGGCAGGCGTGCCGACGAAAGATAGCTGCCGGCGAAGCGCAGCACCTTGGGCGAGAGCCAGTAGTAGCTGCCATCCGTTTCCAGGTAACCCAGGTCGGCCAGTGTCAGCAAATGGCGCCGTGCCGACGCCCGGCTCAGGCCCGCACGTTGCGCGGCCAGCGTCGCGTTGAGCCGCTGGCGCTCGGTGTCGAAACTCTCGAGCACCGCCAGGCCCTTGGCCATGCCGTCGATGCGATCCGCCTTGTCCAATGCAGCCTCCAGGCGCCGATGCCGGCGGCGCGGAAAACCTGTGCGACTATCGCACAGCTGATTCGATGATCGCACATTGGCGGCAGCACCGGCTTGCCGCGCGGGCCCGCTGCGGCCTATGCTCGGTGCAGTTCATTCCCCGCAGGAGACCGCACCATGCGTACCCAGGTTGCCATCATCGGAGCAGGCCCATCCGGCCTGCTGCTCGGACAGTTGCTGCACAAGGCCGGCATCGACGCCGTCATCATCGAGCGCCAGAGCGCGGACTACGTGCTGGGCCGCATTCGCGCCGGCGTGCTGGAGCAGGTCTGTGTCGACATGCTGGACGAAGCGGGCGTGGGCACGCGCATGCACAAGGAGGGGTTGGTGCATGGTGGGTTCGAGATGTTGTTCAAGGGCCGGCGCCACCGCATCGACATGCATCAACTCACCGGCGGCAAGTCGGTGATGGTCTACGGACAAACCGAGGTCACGCACGACCTGATGGACGCGCGCAGCGCCGCTGGCCTGACCACCGTGTACAGCGCCTCCAATGTGAGCGTGCACGACTTCGACGGGCCGCGGCCCCGCGTGTTGTACCAGACCGACGGCCCCGAAGGCCGGCAGCAACATGCACTCGATTGCGACTTCATTGCCGGTTGCGACGGCTTCCATGGCGTGTGCCGTGCCAGCGTGCCGCAGGACGCGTTGACCACCTACGAGAAGGTCTACCCGTTCGGATGGCTGGGTATCCTGGCCGATGTGCCTCCGGTGTCGCACGAACTGATCTATGCCAACACCGAACGCGGCTTCGCGCTGTGCTCGATGCGCAGCGAGACACGCAGTCGCTACTACGTGCAATGCGAACTCACCGACCGGGTCGAACAGTGGTCGGACGAGGCGTTCTGGGACGAACTGCGGGCGCGGCTCGACCCGCAGGCGCGCGAGCAGCTGGTCACCGGCCCCTCGATCGAAAAGAGCATCGCCCCACTGCGCAGCTTCGTGGCCGAACCGATGCGTTTCGGCAGCCTGTTCCTGGCCGGTGACGCGGCCCACATCGTTCCGCCAACCGGCGCCAAGGGGCTGAACCTGGCGGCCAGCGACGTCAAATACCTGTCGTCCGCGCTGATCGAACACTACCGCGAGAAATCCGATGCCGGCATCGATCACTATTCCGACCGCTGCCTGCGCCGTGTCTGGAAGGCCGAACGTTTCTCGTGGTGGTTCACGTCACTGATGCACCGTTTCCCCGACACGGCCGGATTCGGCCAGAAGGTGCAGGAAGCCGAACTGGACTACCTGATCCACTCCGAATCCGCCGCGCGCTCGCTGGCCGAGAACTACGTCGGATTACCGCTGGACTTCGCCGAGCCGTGACGGTCATCGCAGGGACCCGATGACCGGCGGACGGCAGCACGGCCGTGGCCTGCGCGATCGCGCCGTCGGCGTCTTGCGCGCAATGCGGTAAATTGCAGCCACCATGCCAACCCGCACCACGACATCCCCCCCATCGCCTGCGCCGTTCAAGCCACTGCGCGGCATTCGCATCCTGAGCCTGGCGCTCAATATCCCGGGGCCGGCCGCGCTGATGCGCCTGAAGGCGATGGGTGCGCACTGCAGCAAGGTCGAACCGCCAACCGGCGACCCGCTGGGCCTGTACCAGCGCGGCGCGTATGACACGTTGCACCAGGGCATCCAGGTGTCCTGCGCCGACCTGCGGCTCGACACCGGCCAGAAGGCCGTACACCGGCAACTGGCCCGCGCCGATGTCCTGTTGACATCGTTCCGGCCATCCGCGCTGCGCAAACTCGGCATGGACTGGGCCACGCTGCGCAAGGCCTACCCGCGGCTGAGCCAGATCGACATCGTCGGCAGCCGTGGCGACCGGGCCGAGGAGCCCGGCCACGACCTGACCTACATGGCCGAACACGGGCTGGTAGGCGGCCTCGACCTGCCGCCCAGCCTGTTCGCCGACATGGGCGGCTCGCTGATGGCCGTCGAAGCGGTGCTGGGCGCCTTGCTGCGCCAGCGGGTCACCGGCAGGGGCAGCCATGCGCAGGTCGCACTGGGCGAGGCGGCCGCCTACCTCGGGCTTCCCCGAGCCTGGGGCCTGACCACGCCGGCAGGCGCGGTCGGGGGTGCACATGCCGGATACCGGGTCTACGCCTGCAAGGACGGCAGGGTTGCGGTGGCGGCGCTGGAGCCGCATTTCGCGCTAGCCTTGTGTGCAGCGGCGGGTATCGAAACGGTGGATCGGAACACGATGACGGCGCCCGCGACCCATGAGGCAATTGCGCGGTTTCTGGCAGGCCAGACACGGCGCAAGCTCGAGGCCCTGGCGGTGAAGCGCGATATTCCGTTGTTCACGCTGGCGGGATGAGGCCGCGCCGGTCGGCGCATGCAAGAGCCCCTGGCGGCTTCTCGGCCGCCAGGGGCTTGTCGAACATGGGGCGGTCGCGCGTTCAGCGTCGCTCGCGGCGCCGGCGCGCGATGAAGCCAAGCAGCCCGAGTCCGGCCCCCATCAGGACATAGACCGAAGGCTCCGGAATCGCTGCGGCGAGCTGGCCTCTCACCTCACCACCCGGATAGGCGGCTGTATGGAGGTTCATATAGAAGTCCGACGGCATCGCGTTGATGGCCGAGGCCAGCCCCACGGGCATCGGTTTGGCCACACCGCCGAACGCCAGGCTGGTCGGCACCGGGGGCAAGGCTCCGATGGAGACCGGTCCGAAGAAATCCAGTGCCGGCGCAAGATCGAACACAACCGGTCCGGACACCCCCGCGGGCGCTGCATGGATGTGGCCGCCCACGATGGACGCGAAGTCCAGCCCGAACACCGTGCCGTAGAAGGTGATCAGGTCCAGGCTGTCGTCGATGGTCACGGTCGCGCTGCCGATGGCGCTCGAGGGGACCGCAGCCAGCGGGACCTCCTGCATCCCGTCGAGGGAGAAGACATAGGTCTTGGTCGCCGCGCCGGCGGACAAGCTCAGCGTCGCCATCGCCACGGCAACCACCCAGCGGGAAATTCGATCGAATCGCATGGTCATCTCCTTGGTCGGGAAAGGCAAAGTCCGTCAGGCAAAGCTCGGACGACAGTCCTCGTACACCTGTGGCAACCAGCGTAGCGCACCGGACGGCGAGCGGCCCCATAACCATGCAGCGCACATATGTATGTCTTGGGGGTTGACATGGCCACGCGGGGTCCGCGCGCAGGCGAATGGACCTAGCGGGGTCGCCAAACCCAAGGGTTGGGCCGGTGGCCGCCGGCTCCGCAGGCCAATGCCGGCGCAACGCCCGCAGGCGCGGGCAGCGCCGCTATTTCACCCGACGAAACAGCCCCGCACCGACCGGCGCGACACGCGCCGCTAAGATGAATGCCACGGATCCCGCGCGACGATGCCCTGCAGGCGACGCGCGCGCGTCCGGGTCCGCCCCCGCAACCGACGAAAGCCCCACCGTGTCCGACTGGTACGCCATCTCCAACGCCGACGCCATCCCCACACCCACCGTGCTGGTGTATCCCGATCGGGTCGAGCAGAACCTCAAGCGCATGGTCGCCATGGCCGGCGGCGCCGAGCGCCTGCGCCCCCACGTGAAGACCCACAAGTTGCCGCAGATCATCGCGCTCAAGCGCAAGGCCGGCATCCACAAGTTCAAGGTCTCGACCATCGCCGAGGCCGAGATGACCGCCGCCGCCGGTGGCGAGGACATCCTGCTGGCCTACCAGCCCGTGGGGCCGAACATCGCGCGGCTGGTGGCCCTGATGCGCCGCTTCCCGGACACCCGTTTCGCCACGCTGGTCGACGACCCGGCCAATCTCGATGCGATCAGCCGGGTTGCGGTGGCCGAGAACGTGTCGATCACGCTGTACATGGACCTGAACGTGGGCATGAACCGCACCGGCATCATTCCCGATGCCGCGGCCGCCGACCTGTACCGTGCCCTGTGCAAGGCGCCCGGCATCACCGTCGGTGGCCTGCACGCCTACGACGGGCACCTGCGCAACAGCGACAGCCAGGAACTGGCGAGGCAGGTCGACGCCGCCTTCGCACCGGTATGGCAGTTGCGCGAGCAGATGCTGGCGGAAGATCTCCCCGTGCCGCGCCTGATCGCCAGTGGTACTCCCACCTTCGCCGTGCTGGCGCAACATCCCGACACCGAGGTCGGCGCCGGCACCACGGTGCTGTGGGATTTCGGCCAGGCCGAGGTGTGCCCCGACCACCATTTCCTCAACGGCGCGATGCTGATGACACGGGTGATCAGCAAACCCACGGCGGACCGGCTGTGCCTGGACCTGGGCCACAAGGCGGTCGCCGCCGAGATGCCGCAGCCCCGGGTGCGGCTGATGGGCCTGGAAGACGCGGCGCTGGTCTCGCAGAGCGAGGAACACCTGGTGGTGCAGACGCCGCGCGCAGCCCAATACCAGGTAGGCGACGTGGTGTACGGCATCCCGCGCCATATCTGCCCGACGATGGCGCTGCACAGCGACGTCTGGGCGGTGCACAAGGGTGTGGCCGACGAGACCTGGTCGGTCGTCGCGCGCGCGCGCAAAATCACGATCTGAGGACGGAGCCGGGGCGGGGTCGACATGGGCGCGACATCGAACCCGTCGACTGCTCCGGATACAGGCTCGACGCTAGGCGACACGTCGCTGGCGAACGCGGCAAGTTTGGTCCCGTCGCCGATACGATCGCGCTTCGATGCCGATGGTTTCGTCTGCCCCCTGCCCGCGCTGAACCCGCAACAGACGGCGCATTACCGCCGTTGTTATCTCGACTTCCATGCCAACCACCAGAGCCAGCTCGACGCCTTGCCCGCCGCACGGCGCTGGCAGATCTACGCCGACACCCATTTCGTCCTGCCCTGGGTCGACGCGCTGACACGCGAGCCCGCCATCCTCGACGCCGTGCAGCAGCTGCTGGGCCCCGACCTGCTGGCCTGGAACACCAGCTGGTTCGTCAAGATGCCTGGCGACAAGGCCTTTGTCAGCTGGCACCAGGATGGCGCCTACTGGGGCCTGTCGCCGATGGAAGTCGCCACCGCCTGGATCGCACTGGGCCCGGTGGCGCCGTACAACGGCTGCATGCGCGTGATACCGGGCTCGCATCAGCGCCCCCACCTGCCGCAACGCGACACCTGGGCCGACGACAACGCCTTGTCGCGCGGCCAGGAGATCGCGGTGGCGGTCGATGAATCGCAGGCCGTCGACCTGGTGCTGCAGCCTGGCGAGATGTCGTTGCATCACCTGTGGATCGTGCATGGCTCCAATGCCAACCTGTCCAGCGAACCGCGCATCGGCATCGCGATGCGGTTTGTCGCTCCCTGCGTGCAACAGGCCGGTGGACGTCAGCCGCTGGCGATGCTGGTGCGCGGGCGGGACACCCATGGCCATTTCACAATGGCCGAGCGCCCGACCGATCCGACCGCAAGGGCGGGGGAAGGCCGCCATGCCGACATCCTGCAGCGGGTGCATGCGGCGCTGGCCGGCAGCAAGGCGGCGCCATGACACCGGTCGCGAGCCGTCCTTGCCGTCAACCGTAGTCGATCCTCGGATCGATATACGCGTACAACATGTCGACCGCCAGGTTGATCAGCACGAACACCACCAGGATGAACAGGATGCAGCCCTGGATCAGCGGGTAGTCGCGGGTGTGGATGGCCTGGATCAGCAGCCGGCCCAGGCCCGGGTAGGTGAATACGGCCTCGGTCACGACGGTGCCACCGATGAAGGTCGCCATCATCAGGCCGACGATGGTCACGAAGGGCAACAAGGCATTGCGCATCACGTGGCGTCCGACCACGTCGCGCTCGAGCAAACCCTTGGAACGCGCGGTGCGCACGTAGTCGGCGCGCAATTCGCCCAGCAGCGATGCGCGCAGGAAACGCGCGAAGATGCCCGAGACATACACCCCCAGCGTCACCGCCGGCAACAACACGTTGCGCAGCGCCTGCCAGGGCGACTCCCAGATCGACACGTAGCCCGACGCCGATGGCAACCAGCGCAGATACACGGCGAACAGCAGGATGAGCAGAATGCCGAGCCAGAAGGTCGGCACGCCCAGCGCCAGCGCGCTCCAGCCGCTGAGCCAGCGGTCGACCCAGGACCCGGGCCTGAGCGCGCTGATGACCGCCACCGGCACGCCCAGCAGCAGGCCGACGACGGTGGCCGACACGCCGAGTTGTATCGTGGCAGGAATCCGCTGGACGATCAGGTCGAGCACCGGTTCGCGGTTCTGGATCGACAGGCCGAAATCGCCGACCAGCGCGTTGCGCAACCAGCTCCAGTACTGCACCGCCATCGGCTGGTCCAGCCCCAGGCGGACCATGGCAGCCTGGATCTGCTCGGGCGTGGCGTTTTCGCCGACGATGGCGCCGATGGGCGAGCCCGGCACGGCATAGATCATGGCCCAGATGCCGGTGGAGGCGATCAGCAACACCGGCAGCAGTTGCGCCAGCCGGCGCAGCACGAAACCCATCATGGACGGCTCCCCGCGGCGTCGCCGCTGTCGGCCACGCTCTCGTGTCGATCGGCCAGCACGCCGGCCAGCGCTCGGCCGATCGTGTCCAGCGACAGGATGGTGAAGGTCAGCACCAGGCCGGGCAACACCGCGTAGGTCGGCGAGTCGTACAGAAAGGTCTTGCCGGTGCGCAGCATCTCGCCCCAGCTCGGCGTCGGCGGCGGAATGCCGACTCCCAGAAAGGCCAGCGATGCCTCGATCAGAATCGCCACCGACGACAGGATCACCACCTGCACCAGGATCGGGCTCCAGGAGTTGGGCAATACGGTCCGGAACATGTTGTAGCCGGCCGAGCCGCCCAGCGCCTCGACGGCGGTGACGAAGTCGCGCTTGCGCAGCGACAGCACCTGGGCTCGCGTGATGCGCGCGAAACTCGGAATGCCGGTGATACCTACGGCCACCAGCGCCGCCGTCTGGCTGCGTCCGAGCACGGCGATCAGCGCCATGGCGAACAGGATGCCGGGCAAGGACAACAACACGTCGACGAAACGCATCAGCAACGTGTCGCGCCAGCCCCCGAAGAACCCGGCCACCAGGCCGATCGGCACGCCGATGGCGGCGGCAATGGCCACGGCGCCGGCGGCAGTGATCAGCGAGGTGCGCGCGCCGTAGACCACACGCGCGAGAATGTCGCGGCCCAGTTCGTCGGTACCGAACCAGTGCACCCGGTTCGGGCCTTGCAGGATGGCGGTGAAGTCCTGCGTCAGGGCGTCGAATGGCAGGATCCAGCGGGCCACGCTGGTGGTGACGATCAGCACGGCCAGGAACAGCAGGCCAAGCATCGCACCCTTGCGCTGCAGCAGGCGCCGCAGCACGTCCAGGCTGCGCCTACCCATCGGTGTCATGCCGAGGCCTCCGTTGCCCGCGGCTGCGCCCCGGTGCCGGCCACCGCATCGATCGGACCCGCATGGTGACAGGCCACGTGGGTCGGCAAGCCGGGCACCGCCTGGAATACCGGTGCTTCGCTCCGGCACACCGCGCTGGCCTTGAAGCAGCGCGGATGGAAATGGCAACCGGTCGGCGGCGCCGCCGGGTTCGGTATGTCGCCTTCCAGGATGATGCGCTTGCGGCTGTCGCGTGTCGACGGGTCGGGCACCGGCACGGCCGACAGCAGCGACTGGGTGTAGGGATGCATGGGATGCTCGTACAGGCTGGTGCGCTCGCTCTCCTCGACGATGCGGCCCAGGTACATCACCGCGACCCGGTTCGAGATATGCCGCACCACCGACAGGTCGTGCGCGATGAACAGGTAGGCCAGGCCCAGTTCGCGCTGCAGGTCCTGCAGCAGGTTGATCACCTGGGCCTGGATCGAGACGTCGAGCGCGGCTACCGGCTCGTCCAGGATCAGCAGCCGCGGCTTGAGCGCCAGGGCCCGCGCAATGCCGATGCGCTGGCGCTGTCCGCCCGAGAACTCCTGCGGAAACCGGTTCACCATGCTCGACGGCAGGCCCACGAGGTCGAACAGTTCGGAGACCCAGCGCGCGCCACCGGCCTCGTCGTACAGGCCATGGATGCGCAGCGGCTCGGCGACGATCTCGCCGACCGTCTTGATCGGGTTCAGCGAGGAATACGGATCCTGGAAGATGTACTGCATGTTGCGGCGCACCTTGCGCATCTCGGCTGGCGCCAGGTGCGTGATGTCGCGGCCGTCGAACCGCACCGTTCCATGCGAGGTCGGCACCAGGCCCATGATGGCGCGGCCGGTCGTCGTCTTGCCGCAACCGGACTCGCCGACCAGGCCGACCGTCTCGCCAGCGCGCACCGTCAGGCTGACGCCATCGACCGCGCGCACCCAGCCCACGCGCCGGCGCAGCAGCCCGGCCTTGACCGGGAAGAACACCTGCAGGCGATCCACCTCCAGCAAGGGCTTGCCCGGCGCTGCCGCGGCCGCGCCAGCCGGCACACCCGCATGCGGAACGGGCGTGTTCGCGGCCGTCGGCTGAACGGCAACCACTGCCGGCCTGTCGCGCATCAGTTCGACCACTTCGTCGGGATAGTGGCAGGCGCTCGCATGGGCCTCTCCCACGTCGCGCAGGGCCGGCGTCTGCTGCGCACACAGTGGCCGATCGCGCCCGATCGCACAACGCGGATGGAAGCTGCAACCGCTGGGCAGCCCAGCCGGACTTGGCGGCTGGCCGGGAATGGGGACCAGCCGCTCGTCGACGGTGTCGATGCGCGGCACGCTGCGCAACAAGCCCACGGTATACGGATGACGCGGCTGACGGAAGATGGCCTGCACCGAACCCGACTCCACGATGCGCCCGCCATACATCACGGCGACCCGGTGGGCCACCTCGGCCACCACGCCCAGATCGTGCGTGATCAGGATGACCGCGGCGCCGGTGTCGCGCTGGCGCCGGGCCAGCACCGACAACACCTGAGCCTGCACGGTCACGTCCAGCGCCGTGGTCGGTTCGTCGGCAATGATGAGCCGGGGTTTGCCGGCCATGGCCATCGCGATCACCGCCCGCTGGCGCATGCCGCCGGAGAACTGGTGCGGGAACTGGTCCACCCGGCCCTGCGGATCGGGAATGTCGACCTCGCGCAGCAGTTCCACCGCCCGCGCATGGGCCTGGCCACGCGCCACCTGGCCGTGCGCGACTTGTCCTTCGATCACCTGGCGCCCGATCGGCAACACCGGATTGAGTGTTGTCGTCGGATCCTGGAACACCATGCCCACGTCGCGCCCGCGCATCTGGCGCAGCCGCTCCGCGTCCAGTGTCGTGACCTCGACGCCGCCGAGCCGGATCGAACCCTGCACTTGCGCCGTGTCGTCCAGCAGGCCGCTGATGGCCAGCGAGGTCACGCTCTTGCCCGAACCCGATTCACCGACGATGCCCAGCACTTCGTCGGCGTGTACGTCGAAGTCGATGCCGCGCACCGCCGGCACCGCACGGCCGGAACCGACAAAGGTCACGGTCAGGCCGCGCACCGACAGCAGCGGTTCGCTCACCCGCTTCGCGGGGACCGCACCGCCGGTCGTGGGCGCGACGTCGACCTCGCGTGGCACGGCCGTCGGCGTCGTCGTCATGCGCAGGTCAACGCAGCCCGATGGTACGAACGACCAGCATGTTGTCGATCTCGCGCGTGATGCCGCCCACCTTGGGCGAGGCCACGATCAGGCCGATGTCATAGGTATTGGTCGGGATCGCGAACGCCGACTCGACCAGCACCTTGTTCAGGTTGTCGTACGCGGGCTTGACGTCGGTGCCGAACGCCGTGTTCACGCGTTCGATCGCCGCCACGTAGGCCGGATGCGGATGCGGATCGCCCAGCACCGGGTTCTTGACCGTGCGGTAGATGCTGTTGGTCGCCACGCGGGTCGGGAACTTCTGCACGTTGCCGATGCCGCCGAAGGTGGCGGCGAACTTGCCGCCGAGCAAGGCGTCGATGTATTCCGAGCCCTGCTTGAGGTCGAGCTCGATCTTGATGCCGACCTTGGCCAGCGTGCTCTGCACGACCTGGCTGATCGCCAGCGATGCCTGGTCGCCGCCATTGACCAGCATTTTCCAGTCGTTCATCGCGGCTTCCGACAGGCCGGACTCCTTGAGCAAGGCCTTGGCCTTGTCCAGGTCGAACGCGTACTTGGTGTCATACGACTTGTCGACCGCCGGGCTGGCCGGCGCCCAGGGCAAGGCGGTGACCTGTCCCAGGCCGGCATAACCGATCTGCAGGATGGCGGCACGATCCATCAGGTGGTTGAAGGCCTGGCGGAACTTGTCGTTCTTGAACGGCCCCTGGGTGCTGTTGATGCGGAACACCTGCACCAGCGGTCCCGGGCCCTGGATCAGCTGGTTGCCGGCATTGCGCAGGCGCAGCGCCGAACGCGAACTGCCGCCGTAGACGATGTCGACCGAACCGGATTCCAGCGCCGCACTGGCGGCGTCGTTGTCGCTGAACACCGTCAGCGTGACCTCGCTGATCAGCGGCTTCTCGGCGCGCCAGTAGTTGGGGTTGACGACCATGCGCACGCGCTGGCCCAGCACCCGCTCGGCCAGCATGTAGGCGCCGGTGCCGGCGGGCTTGGTCTCGGCGGTCTCGATGCCGGCCGGCTCGATCGGCGAGATGAACTGCAGCAGGTCGGTGATCTGCTTGTCCGGCACCGGATTGTTGAAGTTCAGCCGGATCGTGTACGGGTCGACCACGGTCCAGTCCTTGACCACCGACATCGTCGGGTACACGTTCTTGCCGGTCTTGGGATCCGCGGACTTCTTCAGCGTCGCCGCCACGGCCTCGGCATTGAACGGCGCGCCGCTGTGGAATTTCACGTCCTTGCGCAGCGTCAGCGTCACCGAGTTGTTGCCGGCGCCGATCTGCCAGGCGCTGGCCAGGCTCGGAATGGCCTGGCCTTCGGCGGTGTATTCGATCAGGCTGTCATACAGGTTCTTGATCAGCGGAAAGTTCACCGAGGAAAACTGCGCCGGGTCGAAGTTCGCGATGTCGGCCAGGATGGCCACGCGCAACTTGCCCGGTTTGAGCGCCTGCGCCTGGGCCAGCGTCGGCATGACGAGCGCGCCGGCAGCCAGCAGCGAGCCGGCCATCAGTACGGAACGGCGTACGAGATTGGTTTTCATGGTGATGCTTCCTCTCATGGTGGGTCAAAGAACACGCGATGCGGGGTCCACGGTGGATGTCTGCCTGCGCTCAGCCGACGGCATGGCGCCAATCATCGATCGGATCGAGCGGATAAACCGGCCGGGGAATTCGTTTCCAGGGCAGGCCATACACGTCGGATTGGCCCGGTCCGCGGGTGTCGACACGGATCACCTGCGAGCTGATGGACGCGAAATACTGGAAGTTGGACGCGGTCTTGAGCACCGCCATCTTGTAGTCCCGCGGCTCGACGCCGAACGCCCGGTAGACGTCCGGCAGGTTGCCGGCCACCCCGCGCAGTTCGCTGACCAGCAGCGTCACCGGCCCGACATCGAACACCACGGTGCGCCCCATGTCGATCTCGTCTTGATGGTGCTGCTTGAGGTTCACCTTGCCCGCTGCGATGCGGCGCACCGTGCCGGTGACCTCGATCGGCTGGAAGAAAGCCGTGGCCACGTTGCCGCCGACCGGCAAGGTCACGGTGGCGCCCTCGCCGGCCTGCACCAGCCGCGCAACGGTCTCTGGTGCGATCAGCGGCACCAGGGCACGGCCGCGGATGCCCAGGCGCAGCATCGATTCGAGAATCAGGTTGCTGTCGCCCGCCGCTCCGCCGAACACGGTGTCGCCGGTATCGCTGAGCACGACCAGGCCCTTGTCTGCGGCGTCGGCCATGCGCACGGCGTCGTCGATGGCGACCGCGTCCTTTTTCTGGAACTCGGCACGCAGCGACCAGGCCAGGTCGGCGAGTTCGTCCGCCAGCCGCTCGGCCAGCGCCGGGTCGTTGTCGGTCACGACGATGGTCGACCAGCCGCCCTCGGCCACGTCGAGCCAGGGCTGCATCGGATAGTTGGAGGCCTGCACCACCCGGGGGTCGGCTTCCATGGCGCGGGCACGATCGAACCAGGTCTTCATCGGTGCACGCGAGGTCAGGAACTGCTCCTGGTGCGACAGCAGCGGCAGCTTGCGCCAGGCCGTGGTCGGCCGCACGCCATGGAACAGGATCTTGAGCAGCACCTCGGCGCCGATGCGGCCGGTATCGAACGGATCGTGCGGTTGCGTGCGATGGCCGACGATGGCCGTGGCCAGCGCCACCATCTTGCGCGTGATGTTGGCATGGTGGTCCAGACCCAGCACGATCGGAATGTCCGGGCCGAGCACGTCGCGGCAGGCCTGCAGCTGGGCGCCCTCGACATCGTCCATGTCTTCGCTGGCACAGGCGCCATGGAGTTGCAGCGCCACGCCGTCGAGCGGGCCCGCCGCGGCAAGCCCGGAGCGGATCTTGTCGTCGAAGAAGTCATAGGACGCGCGGTCGATGCGCCCGCCTGCGACGGCCCAGCCCCGCACGATCGGAACCGTCTCGACCGGCTGGCCGGACTGCTCGACGGCTTCGATGTAGCCGCCAATCTGGCCCAGCCCGCGAAAGCGCTCGAGCATGTCCTGGCCTTCGATGATGCCGAAAGACTGGTAGTCGCGCAACGTGGTTGGCGACGGATTGAAGTCGTTGGTCTCCTGGCCGACATGAATCAACGCAATACGCATCCGAACCCTCCTGTTCCAGCGGCACCGGAGCGGCCGGCCGTGCGGGCCGCATCCGTCACGGCAAGCCGTATCGCGTGACACCCGCGGGCCTGTTTTTCCATCATAGTCATGGCGTCGCGCGCGCCAGTGCAACGCATGTTTCGTGGCACGAAACGAGGTGCAGGTGTCATGCGGGCGGTGCCGTCCCGGGCGCGCGTGCCACTCATGACGCCAACCCTGCCGCTCGCACATCGGCCAGGGCACCTTCGATCGCGACCAGCGCCTGGTCCAGTTCGGCCTTGCCGTGCGCGGCCGAGAACCCGTGGTGCGCCGCCGGCTGAAAGTAGACACCGCGCTCGTAACACCCGCGCACGAAACATCGCTCGGCATCGTGGTTCTTCGATGCCGCCTTGCGGTACTCCCGGATCAGGCCGGCCACGCCGAAATACAGGCCGAACCGCGGCCCGGCATGCTGCAGCCGCAGCGTCACGCCGCTGCGCTCGATCACCGACGCGAAGCCCGCATAGAAGTCCGCACATGCGGCGTCGAGCCGCTCGTAGAAACCCGGGCTGCTGTATTCCTCCAGCGCCGCCAACGCCGCCAGCACCGCCGTGGGATGGGCCAGGAAGGTGCCGCTCATCTGGCAACGGCCCAACGGCTGCAGGTGCTCCATTACCGACCGTCGCCCGGCCAGCGCACTGATGGGCATACCGGCGCCGAAGGCCTTGCCGAGCACGCACAGGTCCGGCGTCACACCCAGTACCTGCTGCGCACTGCCCGGCCCGACCCGGAACGCGGTCAGCACCTCGTCGAAGAACAACACGCTGCCATGGCGGTCGCACAGCTGCCGGCACAGCTCAAGGAATCCCGGTTGCGGCATCACGCAACCCTGGTCGTAGTTGATCGGCTCGAGCAGCAGCGCCGCAATGGTGCTGCCGTGTTCGGCAAACGCCGCCTCGAGCGCATGTGGATCGTTGAACGGCAGCACGATGACATGCTCGCGGGTATTGACCGGCACGCCCGACGACTCGGCATATGGCGTCGGCGTGCGCGCCGGACCGGCCTGGTCCAGCGGCGGCATCACGCTGTAATTGAGGGCGTCGCTGTAGCCGTGGAAGTGGCCTTCGAACTTGACCAGCTTCTCGCGTCCGGTGGCGCAACGCGCCAGTCGCAGCCCATGCATGACGGTCTCGGTGCCCGAGCCGCCGAAACGCACCATCTCCGCGCACGGCACCAGTTCCGTGATCCGTTCGGCCAGACGGGCGTGGTGCACCGTTTCGGCCGAACACACGATGCCCATGTCCAGCGCCTGCTGCACCGCGGCCTTGATGCGCGGATGGTTGTGGCCGAGCAGCGAAGCACCGTGCGACGTGGACATGTCGACAAAGGCCCGGCCCTGCAGGTCGTACAACCACGGACCGTCACCGCGCGAGACGAAGAACGGATGGCCTATCGCATCGTTGCACCGGGCCGAGGCACAGACACCACCGGGCAGAGTGCGGCTGGCCCGCGCATGCTGGGCCAGCGCGGAAGGGTCTGCGGCGGCCTTCGGGTTCATTGCAGGCCGGCCGTCAGAGAATGCCGAAGCGCCGGAACACCACGGCCAGCGACTCGCCCTTGCGCAGGGCATCGCGCGTGTTGTTCTCGCCCAGTACCTTGGCACTGGCCTTGTCGATCACGGCCGCCTCATGCGCCTGCGGCACAACGACGACGCCGTCGATGTCGCCGAACACGATGTCGCCCGGATCGATGGCCACGCCGGCACATTCGACCGGCACGTCGCGCTCGACCATACGCGCACGCCCCTTCGTGTCCAGCGGCCCGATGCCGCCGTGGAACACCGGGAAACCCATCTCGCGGATCTGCCGGACGTCGCGCACCATGCCGTCGGTGATGCAACCGGCCGCACCCCGTGCCTCGGCAGCCGTAGAGAGCAATTCACCCCACGGTGCGATGCGATCGCTCGGGCCGTTGCAGGCCAGCACGATCACTTCGTCCGCCTTCAGGTCGTCCACCAGCGCGATCTCGACCTCGTACGGGTTCTCGCCCTCGCGCACACCGTAGGCCGGCATGTACAGGCCAGTGCGGGCCCGCCCGATCAGCACCTTGCCGTCGTCGATCGGGCGAACGAACGGCTTCATGGCACGTCGAACCAACCCCAGGCTGTCCATGACATCGGACAGGATGGAGGAACTCAAAGCATGCAGTTGCGACAGTTCCAGCTTGTTCATGTGTGCTCCCTGGTGTTGTGGATCGGACGACAAAGTTGGGCGGATGCTACTGCCGCGCCGGTGGAACTTCAATCGCGCCGCCGCGCGACGGGGACTGGCGCAACGCGCCAGATCGTGTATATTGATTTGGCTATGCGCATCGTTTCCCCGTCACATCTCCATGCCCGGCGCCTGCCGGCACTGGCAGAGTCGATCCGTACGAACATCGTTTGTTAAGGGAGTCAGCACCATGAGTCTGGATCGTCGTTACATCGTTGCGCCGGTTCACAAGTCCATGCAGTTGCTCGACGCACTTGTCAGCGGCAAGGAGCCGATGGCCTTGTCCGATCTCGCGGCCAGCACCGCACTGCCCAAGACCACGGCCTTTCGTTATCTCTACACGCTGCGCGCCTCGGGATTCGTCACCTACGACGAGCGCACCGAGCGCTACGCGATCGGCCCGCGCGTGGCCGTCGCCTCGCCGCTGCCCAGCTACGCCGAGCGCATCAAGGAGATCGCGCAGCCGGCGATGTTGCGGCTGCAGCGCCAGTTCAACGAGACGGTGAACCTGGGCATTCGCGACGGCACCGACATCGTCTACATCGACATGGTCGGATCGAGCCGACTGCTGCATGCCGAGGCCAAGATCGGCAAGCGCGACCCGCTGCATTCGACCGCGCTGGGCAAGGCGATCCTGCTGACGCTGGGCATGTCGGAGATCGATCGCGCCGTGCCCCGGCGCATGGTGGCGCGCACGCCGTACACCATCACCGACCGCGAACATTTCCTCGACGACATCGCGCGCAGCGCCGCGCGCAAATACGCACTCGACCTCGAGGAAAACGAGGTCGGTGCCCGCTGCGTGGCGGCCGCGATCACCGAACCCTCGGGACGTGGCGCCATGGCCGCGATCAGCATCTCCGGGCCCTGCCAGCTGATGAGTGACGACATGCTGGCGCGCATGGGGCGCGTGCTCGCCGGCACCGCCGGATCCATCGATATCTCCTCCGCGCTGAACTGATCGTTGCGGCCGACGAAACGGCCGCCGCAAGATGTTTCGCGCCGCGAAACATCGCCGCCCAACCCGCACCGCGCGGCCACGCCGGGACACCGGATTCCGGCCGCACAATGTTTTCCTGTCGTCGAACCACGAGGGAATTCATCCATGATCCGCATCGCCAGCGCAGGTTTCCTGCACGAATCCAACACCTTCTCGGCCATCCCTGCCAGCCTGGACCTGTGGCAGCGCGCGGGCATCCTCGAAGGGGATGCGATCCGCAGGGAATACGCGCAGTCCCAATCCACGCTGGCGGGTTTCCTGGCCCTGGAACAGGAAGACCCGCAGGTCCAGGTCGTGCCGCTGGTGTTCAGCCGGCTCACGCCGATGGGCGCCATCACGCCGGAGGCGATCGAACACCTGTTCCAGCGCATCATCGACGCCATCCGCGACAACGGCCCGTGGGACGGCGTCTTGCTGCCGCAGCACGGCGCAGCGGTGTCCGAGCCCTACCTGGACCCGGATGGCGAACTGCTGCGTCGGGTGCGCGAACTGGTCGGGCCCGACGTGCCGATCGGCATGGCACTGGACATGCACGCCAACGTGTCGCCGGCCATGGTCGAGCCGGCCGACATCGTGACCGTCTACCAGACCAACCCGCATATCGACGCCCGCGCGCAGGCACTGCTGTGCGCCCGGCTGCTGGTGCAGACCATCCGCGGCACGATACGGCCGCGCATGGCGCTGGCCACGCCGCCGCTGGTGGTCAACATCCTGTGCCAGGGCACGAGCGACAAGCCCATGTCCGAGCTGCTGGCGGCGGCCGACATACAGCGCCGGCGACCCGGCGTGTTGTCGGTCAGTGTCGTCGAGGGTTACCCCTATGCCGACGTGCCCGAGATGGGCATGTCGTTCATCGCCGTGACCGACAACGACCAGGACCTGGCCGACGATGTGGCGCAGCAGCTCGCGCGTGCGGCCTGGGACCTGCGCGAGCCACTCAATCATGGCGGCACAGCGGTCGACGACGCCTTGCGGCAGGCGCATGCGGCCAGCGCAGCTCCGGTGGTGCTGTTCGACGTCGGCGACAACGTCGGTGGCGGCAGCCCGGGCGACTCGACCCATATCCTGCATGCGGCCCGGGCCCTGGGTATCGCCAACCTGCTGCAGGCGGTCTGCGATCCGCAGGTGGTGCAGCAATGCCAGGCGGTCGGCGTCGGTGGCCGCATCTCAACCTCCGTGGGCGGCAAGAGCGATCATCTGCACGGCGTGCCGTTCCCCATCGAGGCCACCGTCACCGCGCTTGGCGACGGACGCTACGAAGAGACAGGCCCCACGCACGGGGGCTTTCGCTTCTTCAACGACGGCCCGAGTTGTGCACTCAAGACCGATGACGGCTATACCTTGCTGCTGACCTCGCGCGGCGCCGGATCGGCCAGCCTGCAGCAGTTCCGCTCGCTGGGCATCGAACCGACCGACTACCAGATCGTCGTGGCCAAGGGCGTGCATTCGCCGCGCCCGGCGATGGAACCGATCGCCAAGGCCTTGATCTGGGTTGCCACGCCGGGCGTGACCAGCGCCGACCTGTCGACCTTCACCTACCAGCACCGGCGCGTGCCGCTGTATCCGTTCGAGCCGGACACACGCTGGCCCTGAATCGCCTCGCCGCCGACGGATGCCAAGCACGGGAAAACCCTCAGCTCGACCTTGTCGATGCAACGATATGCTGCCCAAGGGGTCGTCCAGATTCGCTGTCCGCGCCTCGCCCACTCTCAAAGGATCTTCGACATGACCATCCGTTCCAGCTTGATGTGGCGCAGCCTGGCTGCAGTGGCGGTCGGCCTGCTGGCGACCAGCGCAGGCGCAAAGCAACCGGTCGATACCGGCTGGACCAAGATCACCCCTGGAACACTGGCCGTGGGGGCCGACGGCAAGTCACACGCGCCCACCTGTTCCGGCTATCCCGGAACCGACCCCACATTCAGTTTCTGGACCAGGAAAGGCACGTCCAAGAACCTGGCGGTGTACTTCGAAGGCGGCGGCGCCTGCTGGGACAACCTGACCTGCACCTTCCCGCTCAACGGCAACCTGCCGGCGTCGATTCCGCAGTTCTTTTCACCGTCGATTGCGGCCGGCACCCAGCCCGCGAACTACGACGGCGTGTTCAGGGCCGACAACCCGGCCAACCCGATCAAGGACTGGAGCATCGTCTACATCCCGTACTGCACGGGCGACCTGCACGTCGGGTCGGCACGCAAGACCTATTTCAACGCGCGCGGCGCCGTCCTGCCACCGCCGGTGGTGGCGGCACTTCCGCCATTGCCGCCTGCGTTCGCGATCGAGCACCGCGGCTTCGACAATTTCATGGTCGTTCTCGACTGGATGCAGAAGAACATCGACAAGCCCAAGAACGTGCTGGTCACGGGCTCGAGCGCCGGCGGCTACGGCGCCTCGGCCAACTTCCCGTGGATCGAACGCACGTTCCGCAACGCCCATACCTACGTGCTGGCCGACGCCAGCCAGGGAGTCACGGCGCCGGCGTTCGACACCCTGGGGCGCACCTCCTGGAACATGCAGCTGGCGCCGTGGGTCTACGGCAACGACCCGACCGCCATTGCCGGGCCGGACCTGCTGCGCGTGGCGACGGCCGCCCACCCCCATGTGAAGGTCGCGCAATTCACGACGGCGTTCGATGGCGTGCAAATCCTGTTCTATGACGTCATGAAGTCGCTCTACCAGTATCCGGGATGGTCGCCGAACTCGGCCATCGACTGGAACCTGCAGATGCTCGACACACTGCAGTCCTATGCCACGGACCTGCCCAATTTCCGTTACTACCTGGCCGCCGGGAGCTACCACACGCTGCTGCGCAGCCCGCAGTTCTACCTGGAGAATTCGACCGGCATGCCCTTCAGCAACTGGCTCACCAACATGCTGGCCAATCGCGGCGGCACCGGCGGCCACGGCGGCCAATGGTTCAACGCCAGCTGTGCCGGTTGCCTGGACACGCCGGTCGCCCCGTAGACGCGCAAGCCAGCCGCGGGCGCCACGCGCCGCGCGCAAGGCCGCCAGCTGTGACGCACGCAGTGGCGCTGCGCGGCAGCCGGCACGCGCGGGGCGTTCAGGCCGATGCCGTGCGCGCGCGTATCGTGTCGAGCAAGCCTTTCATGTAGCCGACCGCGAAGATCTGTCCGCGCACCATGTATCCCGGGTTGGCGTTGTCCTCGCCCTCCATCGTCGGTGCATGGTCGGGCCGCATCGGGCCGTCGAAACCGATGTCGACATAGGCCTGCATCGCAGCCGCCATGTCGGTCTTGCCTTCGTCGTGGAAGGTTTCCTCGAACGCCGGCACACTGCCGCGGATGTCGCGGAAATGCGCGAAGAAGATCTTCTTGCGCGCACCGAAGTAGCGGATCGCCTCCGGAATCACGACACCGGGCATGGCGGCGAAATTGCCCTGGCAGAAGGTGATGCCGTTGCTCGGGCTGTCGGCCATGTCGAGCACGCGCTTGAACGCGTCCATGTCGCGCATGATGCGCGCCAGGCCGCGCACCGGTGACATCGGCGGATCGTCCGGGTGCAACGCCAGCTTGACGCCGGCGGCTTCGGCCACCGGCAATGCCCGGTGCAGGAAATATTCGAAGTTCTCCCACATCTGCGTGTCGGTGGTCGTGCCCGCATAGGTGTCGGGTACCTCACGCAGCGCACCGGCGTCGAAACGCGTCACCAGCGCCCCGCCCCGCCCCGGCACGTCCTTGGTGGTGCGCAACCAGTTGAACACCGCCATGAAGTTGTAGCAATACACCGCGATGCCGGCGCGGCCCATGTTGGTGATGCTCTCGCACACCCGCGCGATATCGTCGTCACGACCGGGCAGGCCCAGCGTGATGCGGTCCGACAACTGGTAACCCTCGATCACCGACAGGCGCAGGCCGGCGGCCTCGACGCGCTGGCGCAGCGCGAGCAGGTCCTCGTAACGCAGCGGCGGCCCCTGCTCGCGCTCGGGCGCCATCGTGACACCGGGCACCGTGGTCACGACGTCGGTCATGCCCATTTGCCGCGCCAGGCGCAGATCGGATTCGGCCAGCGGCCGGGAAACCATCGCCAATCGCATGATGACTCCTTGTGATGATGCGGATGAAGCCCGGGCCCGGTTCAGCCGGACTCCGGCCGGAACCGGCAGGATACGCCGTGTCCGTCGCCCAGCCAATGCCAATGCGGCGTGCCGGTACGCGCATGGTCCTCGCCGAAACAACACGGGCCCGCCGCGGCCGCGCCGCGCCGGAACTCGACGTCGGGAGGCGATGCCGCCAGCTTTGCGCGCTGGCGCGCCGGATCCGGGATCGGCACCGCGTCGAGCAAGGCCTGGGTATAGGGATGGCCGGGCTGCCCGAACACCTGCGCGGTTTCGCCGAGTTCGACCACCTGGCCGCTGAACATTACGGCAACCCGGTGCGCGACGTTGCGCACCATCGCCAGGTCGTGCGCAATGAACAGGTAGGACAGGCCCAGGCGCCGCTGCAGGTCGTGCAGCAGCGCGACGATCTGTGCCTGGGTTCGCACGTCGAGCGCCGACACCGGCTCGTCGCAGACGACGAAGTCCGGGTTCACCGCCAGCGCCCGCGCGATCACGATGCGCTGGCGCTGGCCGCCGGAGAAGGCATGCGGGTAACGTTGCACCACGTCGGGCTCCAGGCCGACGAAACCCAGCAGCTGCGCGACCCGCTCGGCCATGCGGTCCTTGGGAACCGAGCGGTGCACCAGCAGCGGCTCTGTCAGGATACGTCCGACCGTCATGCGCGGATTCAGGCTGGAATACGGGTTCTGCAACACGAACTGCATGTGGCGGCGCATGCGTCGCACCTCGCCGCGCGCCATGGTCGTGAGTTCGCGGCCCAGCAGCTGCACCGAGCCGCCGCTGGCGGGCTGCAGCTGCAGGATGGCGCGGCCGGTGGTGGTCTTGCCCGAACCCGACTCGCCCACCAGGCCCAGGGTCTGGCCCGGCGCGATCTCGAACGACACGCCATCGACCGCCCGCACCGCGGGCGCGCCGCGGCGCGGCGGGAACACCACCGACAGGTCGCGCACGCGCAGCACCGGCTCCGCCGCCGGGCCGCGCGCATCCGGCACCGCGTTGGCAACCACCGTCATGCGCCTGCTCCCGCCCCGTCGAGCCGCGGCACGGCATCGAGCAAGGCACGTGTATAGGCATGGCGCGGCTGCGCGAACATCGCGTCGATCGGGCCGGACTCGACGATGTCGCCCTCGAGCATCACGTGCACCCGCTCGACCATGCCGGCGATGACGCCGAAGTCGTGGCTGATCAGCATCAGCGCCATGCCCAGTTCCTCGCGCAGGCGCAGCAGCAGACGCAGGATCTGGGCCTGCACGGTCACGTCGAGCGCGGTCGTCGGTTCGTCGGCGATCAGCAACTGCGGCTCGCAGGACACGGCCATGGCGATCAGCACGCGCTGGCGCATGCCGCCGGAGAACTGGTGCGGATGGTCGTCGGCACGCCGCGCCGCGTCGCGGATGCCGACCAGTTCGAGCAGCTCGATGCTGCGCGCACGCGCCTGCCGGCGGGTCAGCCCGGTATGCCGGCGCACGATGTCGTCGACCTGCGCGCCCACGGTCATGACCGGATTGAGCGAGGTCATCGGGTCCTGGAACACCATCGCGATGCGGCGCCCCCGGATGTCGCGCATCGCCGCCTCGGGCAGTTGCAGGATCTCCTGTCCGTCGAAACGCACCGAGCCGCCGAGCCGCACCGATGAACCCTCCGGTGCCAGCCGCATCACCGCGCGCGCGGTCACGCTCTTGCCGGAGCCGGACTCGCCGACGAATCCGACCGCCTCGCCCGCGGCCACCTCGAACGAGATGCCGTTGACCACCTGCGAGACGACGCCGCCATGGCCGAATTGCGCGGTCAGGTCGCGGACCTGCAGCAAGGGTGTGTCGGCAGCGGCCATCAGCGATTGCCCACGTCAAGCCATTCACGCAGGCCGTTGGCGAGCACGATGAAGGTCAGGGTCGCGAACACGATGGCGGCGGCCGGCCCGATCACGGTCAGCGGCGCCAGCTCCATGAATTGCCGCGCCTCGGACAACATGCCACCCCAGTTCGGATCCGGCGGAGGCGGGCCGATACCCAGGAAGGACAAGGCGGTGACGGTGAAGATGGTGTTGGCCAGCGTCAGGCTGGTCTGCACCAGGATCGGCGAGATGACCATCGGCAACACATGGCGGATCGCGATCGTGAACTCGCCGACGCCGACACTTCGCGCGGCCTCCACATGGTCCCAGCGCTTGACACTGAGCACCGGGCCACGCACCACACGCGCCATGGTCGGCGTATAGACGATGGCGATGGTCAGGATCAGGTTGGGCACCGTCGGCCCCAACGCAGCCACCACCGCGATCGCGAGCAGGAACACCGGGAACGCGAACACCACGTCCAGCGCGCGCATGATGATCTCATCGGCCAGGCCACCGACGTAGCCCGAGGTCAGGCCCAGCACCAGGCCGGCAGCCACCGCCAGCGAGACGGCGACAAACGTGATCAGCAAGGTGGTGCGCCCGCCGATGATCAGCCGGCTGAGCACGTCGCGCCCGATCGAGTCGGTACCGAGCCAGTGTTCGGCGCTGGGCCCGGCCAGTGAATCGGGCGAGAACGCGATGGCGCTATGCGGCGCGATCTGCGGGCCGAAGATGGTCACGACCAGCATCGTCGCCAGCATCAGCAGGCCCAGCCCGAGCAGCAGCCGTCCGCGCGTTGCGCCGGTGCCGGTATGTGCGACGACCCGCGGTGCGTCAGCCATAACTCACCCGCGCGTCCGCCCGCGCATACGCCACGTCGACCAGCACGTTGACCAGCAGCACGATCACCGCGGCCACCAGCACAATGGCCTGGATCACCGGATAGTCGCGGCTGGTGATGGAGTCGAACAAGTACTGGCCCATGCCCGGAATCGTGAAGATGGTCTCGATCAGGATGCTGCCGCCCAGCAGCTGGGCGAGCTGCAGGCCGGTGACGGTGATCACCGGCGTCAGCGCATTGCGGATCAGGTAGTCGCGCAATACCGTGCCGGCGCTCAGCCCCTTGGCGCGTGCCACCATGACGAAATCCTGGCTCGAGACCTCGAGCACCGCGGCGCGGGTGTTCTCGGAAATCGTCACCGACACCGCCAGCGCCAGCGACACCGCCGGCAACACCATGCTGCCCAGGTTGCCGAGCGGATCCTCGAAGAACGGCACGTAGTTGAAGATGCCCAGCTCGGGAAAATACAGGCCGGCCAGCAACACGATCAGCGTGGCGACGACGAAGTTGGGAATCGCCAGCAGCAGGCCGTTGACGGCGCGCACGAACCAGTCGGTGCGTCCGCGCAATCGCGCCGAGGCCAGGCCGCTGCCGGCACCGAGCAGCATTGCGATGATGCCCGCCAGCAGCGTCAGCTCGAAGGTGACGGCCAGGCGCGGCAGCAGTTCACCGAGCACCGGCTTGTCGGTGACGAACGAAGTTCCGAAGTCGCCGACCAGGATCTGGCCCAGCCACTGCAGATACTGCTCCCAGATCGGCCGATCCAGGCCCAGTTCGCGACGGATCGCGTCCAGCGCCTCGGGCGAGATGTCGGCGGTGCCGGCCGCGGCCTGCGCGAAATCCCCGGGCAATGCGCGCATCAGCGCAAACGCGACCATCGACACCCCCAGCAGGATGGGCAGCATCCACGCCAGGCGAACCAGCACCACCCGTATCATCGGCCCGCCCCGCGCGACGCCACAGGCCTGCCTGCCACCGGCTTATTGGTCCAGCCAGGTGGTGCGCACGAAGCTGCGGATGTTCGCGGCCAGCGGCACGTAACCCTTGACGTAGCCGCGCCAGGCCTCCCAGCGCAGCGGGTACTGGTAGATCTGCAGGATGTAGGCCTGCTCGGCGATGTGTTTCTGGATCGCCTGGTAGGCCGCAGCACGTTTGCCGTTGTCCAGGATGGAGCGTGCATCGACGATCATCTTGTCGAGCGCCGCATCGTCCATGCCCATGGCCTTTCCATGCGGATGCGCCGAACTCAGGCGCGAGACGATCACGTCCGGGTCGGCACTCCAGGCCAGCGCCACCGACAGCAGCCCGAAGTCGCCCTTGAGCCAGGTCGACAGCAGCGGCGCCGTCTCCATGGGCTTGAGGTTGACCTTGATGCCGGCGGCGGCCCACTGCTGCTGCAGGATCTGCGCACACTGCACGTCCAGCGCATTGGCCGCCACGACGATGTAGTCGCCCAGGTCGATGCCGTTCGGGTGGCCGGCCTCGGCCAGCAGCTTCTTCGCACCCGCAATGTCGTGCTTGTAATACGGCATCGGGCTCACGCCGTCGTAACCGCCGACCTGGCTCTCCGGCACCATGGCGCCGACCTTGCCAGAACCGCCGAGCACGGTCTGCAGGCAGGCCTTGCGGTCACTGGCCAGGCTCAGCGCCCGGCGCACCCGTACGTCGTTGAAGGGTTTGGCCTGCACGTTCATCCACACCGGGAAGGTGCGCGAGGTCTTGCCGGGTGCCGACACCAGGTCGCGCGTGGTCTTGACGATCTGCGCCGACACCTTCGGGTCCTTGAACCAGGTCATGTCGATGGCCTTGGAGCGCAGTGCCGACGCCAGCGAACCCTGGTCCTTGAAGAACTTGAACACCACGGTGTCCAGGTAGGGCTGGCCCTGCTCGTAGTAGTCGGGGTTGCGCTTGAGCGTGAGTTGCTGGTTCGGCTCGTAGGAATCGAACACGAACGGCCCGGTGCCCACCGGCTTGGTCTTGAGATCGCTCACGCCCCGTGGCGCGATGCTGCCCATGGGATTGGTCGCCAGGTAACTCAGGAAGGTGGCACTCGGCGCCTTGAGCTCGAACTTGACCGTATGCGGATCGACGACGGTCACCGCCTTGATGCCGGAGAACAGGTTGGAGTTCGGCGCGGTGTTGGACGGATCGAGGATGCGCTCGAAAGTGTGCTTGACGTCCTCGGCGCTGAACGGCTGACCGTTATGGAACTTCACGCCCTGGCGCAGCCGGAAGATGTAGGTCGTGTCGTCGGGCGTCAGGTAACCCGTGGCCAGGTCGGGCTCGATCTTCATCTCGGCATTCCAGCGCAGCAGGCCGGTATAGAGCAAGGACGTGAAGTCGAACGACGAGAATGCGGTGACGGTGACCGGGTCGAGTCCGATCGGATCGGCATCGGCACCGATGGTCAGGGTGCCGCCGCGCTTGGGTGCGCCGCCCTGGGCCAAGGCCATCGGCGCCAGCGACATGGCCCCGCCGGCGAGCGCCAGGCGCAGCATCGTGCGTCGATGAATGGCGTCGGCCGGACCGGCCTGCGCCGGCTCTGGCAGGGTCGGCGTGCGGGAGGGGAAGATCGTGTTCGTCATGTCGCATCCTTGGGTCTGGGGGTTGCGTGATGGCGGGCTGGACACGGGTCGGAACAACACGCGCAAACCCGTCAGGCGGACTATTCGCATACTCGGGCGAAACCCTGGGGTCTCGTTGTTTTTCATGATAACGACGCACTGCGGCGCGGGCCGCCGACACATGTTTCGCCGCACGAAACATCCGCTGCGCCGTGTGCGCGCACCCGCTGCGAGCGCCCGCCCATGGTGCGCGCGCGCACCATGGGATACTCCCTCGCACCAACCCGCGCCCTGGCCATCGGCCTCGGGCGCAGCCTTCCCCACCGCCTGAGAGACAGCGTCATGCGCGAACACGAGAACCCCCATCCCCATACCCCGAACCCGTACCCGTCGATGCCGTATCCGGTCCGGGATCCGGCGCTCGAGCGGCAGCGCCTGGTCCAGACCTGGCTCGACGACCTGCCGATGATCAACCACTACTGCTTTGCCGGACGGCAGAACTTCAGGGACGGTTTTCGGGTGCTGGTCGCCGGCGGTGGCACCGGCGACGCCACCTTGTACCTGGCCGAGCAACTCAAGGGGCATGGCGCACGGATCGTGCACCTGGAGCCGCACGCCGCCAGCATGGCCATGGCACGCGAGCGGGCGCACGTACGCGGCCTGCAGAACATCGAGTGGGTCGAGAGCGGATTGCCTGACCTGCCCACACTCGGACTCGAACCCTTCGACTACATCAGCTGCAGCGGTGTATTGCACCATCTCGCGGACCCGGACGCCGGCCTGCGGGCCTTGCGCGCGGTGCTCAAGCCCGATGGCGCACTTGCATTGATGGTGCATGCACAGGCCGGCCGCGCCGGCGTGCAGCAGCTGCGCGAGCTGCTGCGCATGGCCCACGCCGACGAGCCCGACCTGGCACGGCGCATCGACAGCACCCGGCAGATCCTGGCATCGCTGCCGGCCGGCAACGGGTTCCGCCGCGTGGAAGACCTGCACCAGGACCATCGCGACGGAGACGCCGGGCTGGTCAACCTGCTGCTGCTGCCGCACGACCATGTCTGGAGCGTCGACGGCTTGTACGACTGGTTGAGCGATGACGAGCACGGCGGCGGCCACGGGCTGCACCTGGCCTTCACCGACGTGCAGCGCGGCCGCGCGCCCTATCTTCCGCACATGGTGCTCGGTGTCAAGCCGCCGGACACGATGCCGCAATGGCGCCGGCTTCCTCCGCGCCGGCAACATGCGATGGCCGAGTTGCTGGGCGGCACGATCACGATGCACGTGTTTTATGCTTTGAACGGGCCGCACTGCACGGCGCCGTACGGCGATCCGGCCTACGTGCCGTTTTTCTTCCATGAGCCACTGGACGGCGAAACCCTGGCGCGGCTGTTCGGCAGCAACCGCGGCCAGCCGTTCCAGTTGCGGCACCAGCACTCGGGTGTGGTGGTGACCGTGAATCCGGGTCGCTACGCGCCCCAGATCCTGCGCCTGATCAACGGCCAGCGCAGCTTCGGCCAGATCTTTGCGCAGCTGCGCCGCGACTGGCAGGGCCAGGCCACGCCGCCCGACGACGCCACGCTGTTCGCCGACTTCGCCGAGAGTTACGACACCTTGAACAGTATCGACCGGCTGCTGCTGCGCCACCCCGACGCCGTCGCGTGACGGCATCGGCCCCGCTGCCGTCGTCCCCGGCGCTTGAGGCCAGCCGCCGCAAACGAAGCCGCGGCCAGGTGTCGCGCAGGGGTCGATTCGCCGCCCGCGCGGCCGGACACCGGCCGGTCGACTAAGCGGCGGCGGATGCCGCCAAGCCACAACCCGGATCCGGCAGCACCAGCCCGCGACACACGGCCTGGGCCGTCTCGGTGGCGTTGACCAGCACCTGGCGCGCAGCGGGACGCAGGCGCACCGTGCGCCGCCCCGGCGCACCGTCGGCGCCCTGGCGTTGTACCAGGCCGGTCTTCTCGAGCGGCAGGATCTGGCGCACCACGGCCGACAGCGGCACGCCCAGGCATGGCACGAGATCGGCCATCGCCATCGGTGTATCACCGGACTGCTCGAGTGCGCGCAGCAGCAGGTAGTCGGCGTAGCTCAGGCCGTGGTAGGTCCCGAGTTCGTCATCCAGTGCGTACTGGATGCGGGCATGCAAGGCGCTGATATGCAGGCATTGCGAAAAGGAAGTCGTCGTGGTCATGGTGTTGCTCGTGCAAGTGCGTACAAAGAGTTTGTGCGGGGCGGCCCGGTTGCGGCACCGGCGCCATCAGCGTGGCGCGGCTGGCCGCTCCGGTCCGTTGTAGCCACCGGGGCCGAAACACGGCAACTCGTGTTGCCAGAGTTCGAGCAAGGTCGCCAGTTCGGCGTCGTAGTCCACATCGGGATCGGCGCTCTGCCGGATCTGGTCGAGCACCTCGAAACAAAAGGCCTCGGCGCCATACCGTTTCCAGTCCGCCAGCAGATCGGCATTGCGGTGCGCTCCGGTCACCAGCTCGAATCGGTGCCGGTTCATCGCGCCGGCGAGGTTGCGCGACCCCCCGACGTAGACGCGCTGGTTCACGCTGTTGCGGATGGCGAACACGCCGATGGGGACGAAGGATTGCTTGTAGCCGTTGCGCAGGCTGCGTTTGTCGGTCATGGTGTGGATACGCCCTGTCTAGTCGATGGTTGTGGCTGGTGGCGCGGCCGCCCGGCCGCGGCCGGCTCGGTCGTCGCGCCGAAACCCAGGTGCATCGCATGCGCACGCACGTCCGCCGGCCAGTGAGCGAGCAGCGCCTCCAGACGCGATCGGTCGTCGGCGAACAAGGCCCGGATGGCCTCCTCGAAGCCGGGCAGGTCACCCGCGAGTGCCGACATGAAGTGGTAGGCCCGTTCATGGCGTTGTCCGGTGTCGTCCGTATCGGCGCGGCGCGCCTGTTCGACCAGCCTGCGCAAGGCCACCGACGCGCCCCCGCGTTGTGCCGCCAGCCAGTCCCAGTGCCGCGGCAGCAAGGTGACCTCGCGGGCGACAACACCGAGTTTCGGCCGGCCGCGCCCGCGCGGCTCTCCGCCGGTGCCAGCCGGTGCCGGTCTCTCGGCATCGGTCGGTGCGACCGTACGGCGCCGGCCCGATCGCGGACCCGGCTCGGACGCCTGCCCTTCCGCCAGGCGCGCAAGCAATTGTTCTTCGGAGCCGCGGGTGTCGATGTCCATCGTGCGTCCGGTCGCGTCGTCGAACAGCAGCACCGGGCCCGGTGCGGGCTGGGCATGGGCGCGTTGAAACATCGGCGCAACGGTCGACAGGTCGCCGGACGCCACGCGGCGAAATCCGTCGAAACAGGTATAGCTGGGTGTCATGGTGCGGTCCTGAGTGCCTGGCAGGGATGCCAGACGACCGCGAATAATACCCGGGCTAAATTCAAGCGTCAATTAAATCCGGGTAAAAATGATGGCAAAAAGCCACAGTCCCGTCGCCTGCGACGACCGGCATGGTAAAACCGATGACAGCACGATGACCCACAACCCGTTCGCCCATCTCCCGCACCTGCGTGGCCGGCTCACGCCCAGCGAGACCTCGGAACTGCGCATGACGCCCCAACGGCTGGCGGTTTGGGACCAGCGCGCGCGTGACGCCGGGCATCCGGCGGCCTGGCGCCTGCCGGACGAGGAGCGCGAGGCCACGCGGCATGCCTTGTTGCGGCACCGGGACGCCGATGCGGACGTATGGGTGTTCGCTTATGGATCGTTGATGTGGGATCCCGGCATCCATTTCGCGGAGGTCCGGTTGGCCCGGGTCGAGGGTTTCCAGCGGCGTTTCAGCTACCGCATCACGTCCGGACGCGGCTCGCCCGAATGCCCGGCACTGATGCTGACCCTGGCGCCGGAACACGGCCAGTGCACCGGACTGGTTTTTCGCATTCCGGCCGAACTGGTCGAGGCGGAAACCACCATCTTGTGGCGGCGCGAAATGGTGCGCGGCGGTTATGCGCCGCAATGGCACACGCTGGCCACGCCGCAAGGCGACATCGACGCCCTGGTGTTCGCGGCCAATTGCGCGCACCCGGAATATGTCGGCGAACTGCCGCTCGACGAGACCGCGGCCGTGGTCGCCACTGCATGCGGGCCGCTGGGTTCCAACCGGGCCTACCTGGAGAGCCTGGCCGCGCAGTTGGAGGCGTTGAAGATCGATGACGCCTACGTCGCGCGCTTGCTGGAGCAGGTCCGGGCGTGCGGCCGGCCATGACCGCTGGCCAAGGCCGCTCGTGCCCCCCTGAACAGGCCGGGTATTAACCCGGATTACCACGCCGAGGCCCTCAGCGTAAGGTCGAACGCCCAACCGCCACCACACAAGGACAAGCATATGGACTCCCGCCCTTCCCTGTTTCGACTGACCACCACGCGCGTGGCGATATTGCTGGCCTGCAGCACCGTCGTCGCAGGGGCGCATGCCGATCGCGGCAAGGCTGCGCCGGGGGTCCAGTCGTCGGTCAACCTGCCCGAACAGTCCCAGGGCAAGCCGCCGGCCTGGGCGGGCAAGGCCTTCCGCCAGGGCGTGGTCTCGGCGGCCAACCCTTACGCCGCCGAAGCCGGCGCAAAGATCCTCGAACAAGGTGGCAACGCCGTCGACGCGGCCGTGGCGGTCGCATATGCGCTCAACGTGGTCGAGCCGCAATCGGCGGGCATCGGCGGCGGCGGATTCATGATGATCCACATGGCTAAAACCGGCCAGACCGTCATCATCGACAGCCGCGAGGAGGCTCCGGCCGGAGCAACCCGGTCGATGTTCGTCGGCCAGCCGTTCAGCCGGCGCTCCCTGCAGGGCGTGGCCGTGGGCATTCCGGGCATGGTGCGCGGCACGGAGATGGCGGTGAACAGCTACGGCAAGCTCTCGTTGTCCCAGGTGCTGCAGCCGGCGATCGCGCTGGCGGACGGCGGCTTTGCGGCAACACCGCGATTCGTCAGCAGCACCGCATGCAGCAGCGCGACCAGCCGGGCGAAGAATTCACCCGCCGCAGCGGACTACTTCTGTCCGGGCGGCGACTTCCGCGCCGTCGGCTCGCTGGTCACGAACAAGCCGCTGGCCCAGACCTTCCGGCAGATCGCCACGCACGGGGCCGACTGCTTCTACCGCTACATGCCCGAGAAGGGCTGCGACATCGCGTTGGGCATCATCGAGGGCCAGCAATACACCCAGCCCCACCTGAGCCCGATCGGCAAGGGCGGCTCCATGACCCTGGACGACCTGGCGCAATATCAGGCCAAGCTGCGCACGCCGATCGAAGGCAGCTACCGCGGCCACCGCATCAAGTCGATGCCGCCACCGTCCTCCGGCGCCTTGACGGTACTGCAGATCCTCAAGCTGGTGGAGCGGTTCCCGCTCGGCGACGCCAGCCAGGGTTACGGCTTCGGCACGGTCAAGACCGCCAACGTCATGGCCGACGCAATGCGTCTCGCATTTGCCGACCGTGCCATCTGGATGGGCGACGCCGATTTCGCGCCGGTACCGGCCAGGGGATTGCTCGCCAACGACTACGTGGCGATGCGCAGCCAGCTGATCACTCCCGGCGCGCGCCTGGACCCCAATCCGGCAGCGGACGATCCGCGGCCATACGAGGTCGCCGGACTGTCGCCCGCCACGCGCCTGGCCGTGGCGGCGCCGCCCGTCAGCCATGAAAACGGCACGACCCATTTCTCGGTCGTCGACAAGTGGGGCAACGTGGTCTCGTACACCAATACCATCGAGTCCGGCTACGGCATCGGCGTGTTCGCAGGTTACCAGCGGCCTGACGGCAGCTTCAAGAACCACGGCTTCCTGCTCAACAACGAGCTGACCGACTTCAACACCTCGCCGACCATCAACCCGTTCACCGGCACCGCCGGCTTCAACGACGTGGAGCCGGGCAAGCGTCCGCGCAGCAGCATGGCGCCGTCGATGATCTTCAACCCGGATGGCAGCCCGCTGATGGCTTACGGCTCGCCGGGCGGGGCGACCATCATCAACTCGGTGGTGAACGTGACGATCAACCTGATCGACCATGGCATGACGATGCAGGAGGCTGTCGACGCGCCGCGGCTGTCGGTGTCCAGCGCCAACCCGTCGATCACCGTCGATCCGTGGTTTCCCGCTGCGACGGTCACCGCGCTCGGGCCCCTGGGCCTGGGTTACACGGTCAACCTCAGCGACGTCGGCTCGGTGCAGACCGTCCTGATCGAGCCCAGGACCGGCAAGCAATACGGCTCCGCCGACGCACGGCGCGAAGGCACGGTGATCGGCCTGCCGCGCTCCGGCGGCCGCTGACGCGGGCCGCCGCGCACGCTTCTTCAGCGCTTGCGCGGCGGTTTCGCGGTACCGGTGACTCGTGGTGGCAAGCCGGTGTGCTGGGTCAGCAGCCGGCCCTTGGCCGGCGTCGCGGGCTTCGATTTCGCGGCGGTCGAGTTCTTGCGCCGCGCGCTGGTGTAATTGCCGTCGACCAGCGGCTGGAAGGTCGGGATCAGGTGGTGCTTGCCGTTGCCGATCAGGTCGGCGCGGCCCATGGACTTGAGCGCCTCGCGCAGCAGTGGCCAGTTGTTGGCGTCGTGGTAACGCAGAAAGGCCTTGTGCAGCCGCCGGCGCCTGTCGCCGCGCACGATGTCCACCGGTTCGCTGTCGCGGCCCACACGGCGCAGCGGATTGCGGCCGCTGTGGTACATCGCGGTGGCGGTGGCCATGGGGCTCGGGTAGAAGGTCTGCACCTGGTCGGCGCGAAAACCGTTCTTCTTGAGCCACACGGCCAGGTTCATCATGTCCTCGTCGCTGGTGCCCGGATGGGCGGCGATGAAATACGGGATCAGGTACTGCTTCTTGCCGGCTTCGAGCGAATATTTCTCGAACATCTGCTTGAACTTGTCGTACGTGCCGATGCCGGGCTTCATCATCTTGGTCAGCGGGCCCTGCTCGGTGTGCTCCGGCGCGATCTTCAGGTAGCCGCCCACATGGTGCGTGACCAGTTCCTTGACGTATTCGGGCGACTGCACGGCCAGGTCGTAACGCAGGCCCGAGCCGATCAGGATCTTCTTGATGCCCTTGAGGCCGCGCGCGCGCCGGTACATCCGGATCAGCGCCTCGTGGCTGGTGTTGAGGTTGCTGCAGATGCCGGGGAACACGCAGCTGGGCTTGCGGCACGCGGCCTCGATCTCGGGGCTCTTGCAGCCGATGCGGTACATGTTGGCGGTCGGCCCGCCCAGGTCGGAGATGGTGCCGGTGAAACCCTTGACCGTGTCGCGGATCGCCTCGACCTCGCGGATGACC
Source organism: Comamonadaceae bacterium G21597-S1 (assembly GCA_027214345.1). Lineage (GTDB taxonomy): Bacteria > Pseudomonadota > Gammaproteobacteria > Burkholderiales > Burkholderiaceae_C > CAISIP01. The sequence continues at coordinate 14,730 of JAPWHR010000010.1, read as the reverse complement.
GAGTCTTCCGAGCGGCTCTGGATGATGCGGCCCTCGTGTTCGGTGATCGAGCAGAAGGTGCAGCCGCCAAAGCAGCCGCGCATGATGTTCACGCTGAAGCGGATCATCTCCCAGGCCGGGATCTTCGTGGCGCCATCGTGACTGCCGTTTTCGTCGGCGTAACGCGGGTGCGGCGCGCGTGCATACGGCAGGTCGAACACATGGTCCATCTCGGCCGTGCTCAAAGGGATCGGCGGCGGGTTGATCCACACGTCGCGCGCGGTCGCGCCGTCGCCATGGGCCTGCACCAGCGCGCGCGCGTTGCCGGGGTTGGTCTCGAGGTGCAGCACCCGGTTGGCGTGGGCATACAGCACCGGGTCGGCGCGCACCTGCTCGTAGCTGGGCAGGCGGATCACCGAGCGCTCGCGCGGCGGCACCTGGAGCTTGCCCTTCAAGGCCGGGTTCGGCATGAAGGTCAGGGGCTGGATGGCGGGATTGGCGTCGCCAGCCGGTGCGGCCGTGGTGTCTTCCTTGGCGCAGCTCGCCCCTTGACCGGCGGCCTGCTCGGACGTCGTCTGGTACGGATTGACATGGGCTTCGATGCGGCCCGGCTGGTCGACGCTGGTGGAGTCGATCTCGAACCAGCCCTGCCCCGTCGGATCGTCCGGCCGGCGCACGAAGGCCGTGCCACGTACATCGGTGATCGACAACACCGGCTCGCGCGCGGCGATGCGGTGCGCGATCTCGACCAGCGCGCGTTCGGCGTTGCCGTACAACAGCAGGTCGCACTTGGCGTCGACGACGATGGAGCGGCGCACCTTGTCGGACCAGTAGTCGTAGTGCGCAATGCGGCGCAGGCTGCCTTCGATGCCGCCGAGCACGATGGGCACGTCCTTCCAGGCCTCGCGGCAGCGCTGGCTGTAGACGATGGCGGCCCGGTCCGGCCGCTTGCCGCCGACGTCGCCCGGCGTGTAGGCATCGTCGCTGCGGATCTTGCGGTCCGCGGTGTAGCGGTTGATCATCGAATCCATGTTGCCGGCGGTTACGCCCCAGAACAGGTTCGGCTTGCCCAACACCTTGAACGCATCGGCGCTGTGCCAGTCGGGCTGGGCGATGATGCCGACGCGAAAGCCCTGGGCCTCCAGCGTGCGGCCGATCACGGCCATGCCAAAGCTGGGATGGTCGACATAAGCGTCGCCCGTGACCAGGATGATGTCGCAGCTGTCCCAGCCCAGTTGCTCCATTTCGGCGCGGCTCATCGGCAGGAACCGGGCCGTGCCGAAACGCGCGGCCCAGTACTTGCGGTAGCTGGTCAGCGGTTTTGCGGCGCGCGCAAACAGGGAAACGTCGACAGGAGCGTTCATGGGAGCCATTCGGGGGGACCCCCGAGTGTACGGGTTAGCCCTATTCCAGCGTCGATTAGAGGGCAAACACTGACCCGGATGCAGGCCACCCCGGCCTAGAATCCCATTTTTATCGCAACCCGGTCCCGGGCAACGCCCGGGCCATTCTCAAGGGAACCTCACATGAAGAAGCTCATCCTGGCACTGACCATGGGTGCCATGGCCGTCACTGCCGCGGCCCAGGACAAGGAACTCAAGGTCGCGATCGACCCGACCTACGAACCGTTCACCTTCAAGACCGCCGACGGCAAGCCCACCGGCTTCGACGTGGACATCGCCAATGCCGTCTGTGAACACCTCAAGCGCAAGTGCGTCTTCGTCGAGCAGCTGTGGGACAGCATGATTCCCGGCTTGCAGGCCAAGAAATACGACGTCATCATCAGCTCGATGTCGATCACCGAAGACCGCAAACGGGTGGTCGACTTCACCGACAAGTACTACAACACGCCCAGCAAGATCGTCGTCAAGAACGACATCAAGTTCGACGGCGTGGCCTCGCTCAAGGGCAAGAAGATCGGCGTGCTCAAGGGCAGCACGCAAGAGAAATACGCCAACGGCGAACTCAAGAAGGTCGGCGTGATCGTCACCCCATACGAGGCGCAGGACCAGGTCTACCTCGACATCCGCTCGGGCCGCCTGGACGGCACCGTGGCCGACGTGCTCGAGGTCACTGGCGGATTCCTGTCCAAGCCCGAAGGCAAGGACTACGTGCTGGTCGGTCCCGAGCTGTTCATTCCCAAATATTTCGGCATCGGCGCCGGCTTCGCGATCCGCAAGGGCCAGCCCGAACTGAAGAAGGAACTCAACGGTGCGATCAAGGCGATCCGCGCCGACGGCACCTACAAGAAGATCAACGACAAGTACTTCAAGATCGACGTCTACGGCGGCTGATCCGGCCATCGCCCGCCCCGGCCGGTGACCCGCGCGGTCGCCGGCCGGTTGTCTTCTCCCCCCATCCGTCGCGTACTTGTCCGAATATTACTGGTCCATCCTCCAAGGGGCACTGCTGACCGTCGGCGTGTCGCTGGCGGCGCTCGCGGTGTCCATCGTGCTCGGGCTGATGGGGGCGGCGGCCAAGCTCTCGGGAAACAAACCCCTGGTGGCGCTGGCCACCGTCTACACCACCATCATCCGCGGCATTCCCGAACTGGTGCTGATGCTGCTGGTGTTCTACGGCGGCAGCATCGGCATCAACACCTTGCTCGAGATGTCCGGTACCGGCCTGACGCTGGACATCGAACCGTTCAGCGCCGGTGTGTTGACGCTGGGTTTCATCTACGGCGCCTACATGACCGAGACCTTTCGCGGCGCCATCCTGTCGATTCCGCGCGGCCAGTTCGAGGCCGCGGCCGCGTTCGGCATGGGCCCGGTGCAGGCCTTCGTGCGCATCACGCTGCCGCAGATGGTGCGTTACGCGTTGCCCGGCTTCACCAACAACTGGCTGGTACTGATCAAGGCCACGGCGCTGATCAGCCTGATCGGCCTGCAGGAGATGACCTATCTGGCCAAGCAGGCCAGCGCGGCGACGCGTTCGCCGTTCGCATTCTTCCTGTTCACCGGCGCCTTGTTCCTGCTCTACACCTGGGTCTCGCTGAGCGTGCTGCGGCGCCTGCATGCGCGCTACAGCCTGGGCACGAAACGGGGGGATCTGTAGATGGACTGGGAAGTCATCTTCCGTCCCGACAGCCTGGCGCTGTATGGCGAAGGCATCCTGACCACGCTGTGGCTGCTGAGCTCCTCGCTGGTGATCGGCGGCGTGATGGCGGTGTTGTTCGCACTGGCGCTGACCGGCCCCTGGAAATGGCTGGCGCGCATCGTCGGCGCCTACACCTTCGTGATCCGCGGCACGCCCTTGCTGATCCAGGTCTACATGATTTATTACGGACTGGGCCAGCTCGAATGGATACAGGCCCGCTGGGACGACACCTGGCCCTGGACCCACTTCAAGGAGCCGGCCTTCTGCGCGCTGCTGGCCTTCAGCCTGAACACGGCCGGCTACACCGCCGAGATGCTGGCCGGTGCGATCCGCGAGACGCACGCCGGCGAGATCGAATCGGCGCAGGCCTTCGGCATGAGCCGGTTCCAGGTCATGCTGCGCATTGTGCTGCCCAGCGCCATGCGCCGCACCCTGCCCCCGTACAGCAACGAGGTGGTCATGATGCTGCACAGCACCAGCCTGGCCAGCGCGGTGCCAGGCCTGCTCGACGTGACCGCCGCGGCCAGCCGCATCTACTCCGACTTCTACCTGCCCTTCGAGGCTTACCTGGCGGCTGCCGCGATCTACCTGTGCGCGACGTTCTGCCTGATCGGCCTGTTCAAGCTGGCCGAGCGCCGTTTCCTGGCCCACCTGGCGCCACGCCGGCATTGAAGCAAGGACATACGCCACCATGCGCCGCACCGACCATCCGCTGGAACACCAGAGCCTGGGCCGCCAGACCCAGGTGACCAGTCTGCATTTCGGCCATCCCGGCGCCGGACCCAAGGCCTATGTCCAGGCCAGCCTGCACGCCGAGGAACTGCCGGGCATGCTGGCGGCCTACCACCTGCGCACCCTGCTCGAAGCGGCCGAATCCCGCGGCGACATGCGCGGCGAGGTGGTGCTGGTGCCGGTGGCCAACCCGATCGGCCTGGCCCAGCGGCTCGATCACAAGTCCATGGGACGGTTCGAGCTGGGCAGTTCGGAGAACTTCAACCGCAACTATCCCGACCTGGCCACGGCCGTCTTCGATACGGTCAAGGACAGGCTCACGCAGGATGCAACGGCCAACGTCGCCGCCGTGCGCGCCGCGGTCGCGGCCTGGCTGGCGCAGTGGAAACCCGCCAATGCCCTGCACAGCCTGCGCAAGACCCTGGTGCAGCTGGCCTTCGATGCCGACATCGTGCTCGACCTGCACTGCGACTGCGAAGCCGTGCTGCACCTGTACACCGAGACGCCGTGCTGGCCGCAACTCGAGCCGCTGGCGCGCCTGCTGGGCGCCCGCGCGGTGCTGCTGGCACAGGATGCCGGCGGTGTCTCGTTCGACGAATGTTTCTCCGGCCTGTGGTGGAAACTCGCCGGCAAGTTGCACGCCGACCCGGCGCTGGCCGGCCTGCCGATACCCCAGGCTTGCGGCAGCGCCACCGTCGAGCTGCGCGGCGAGGCCCAACTCGAACACGGCCTGGCCCGGGCCGACGCGGCTGCCATCTTTGCCAGCCTGCAACATGCCGGCATCGTTGCCGGTACGCCACCGCCGTTGCCCGAACCGGCTTGCGCAGCCACGCCACTGGCCGGTGCGCAGACCGTCAAGGCGCCGGTGGCCGGCGTGCTGGTGTTTGCCGCCGCACCCGGCGACACGCTGGGCGTCGGCGACCCGGTGGTCGAGATCATCGACCCGATCGCCCATACCTCCCTGACCGTGCGGGCCGAAGTGGCCGGAGTGATGTACGCCCGCACCGACGACCGATATGCCCTGCCCGGCGATGATCTGGCCAACATCGCGGGCAGCGTGCCGTTTCGCACCGGCGACCTGCTCGGCGCATAGGATGAAAGACGCCCCCCGTCTGTCCGGTTTCACTGCGTGTAAACCGGCCGAACCCCCCACTGGGGGGCGGGCCGGCCGCTTCGGAGCGGCCGTGCGCGGCGGCCTCTGGATGAAAGACGCCCCCCGTCTGTCCGGTTTCACTGCGTGTAAACCGGCCGAACCCCCCACTGGGAGGCGGGCCGGCCGCTTCGGAGCGGCCGTGCGCGGCGGCCGCTCGACCGCCCCTGCACAGGGCGCAGGGCGCAGAGCGCCATGGAACAATGAGTTGCGCCCACCACGACGCCACAGACCGAATCCGCCATGAACAACAAGACACTCAAGCTCCAGGCCATCGACATCCACAAGCGCTTCGGTGCCAACGAAGTGCTCAAGGGGGTATCGCTCGAGGCCCATGGCGGCGACGTGATCAGCATCATCGGCAGTTCCGGTTCGGGCAAGAGCACCTTCCTGCGCTGCATCAACATGCTGGAGAAGCCGAACCAGGGTCGCATCATCGTGGCCGGCGAGGAACTGCGGCTGGTGCCCGGCAAGACCGGTGAACTGCATGCGGCCGAGGCGCGGCAGCTGCAGCGCCTGCGCACCAAGCTGGCCATGGTGTTCCAGCATTTCAACCTGTGGGCCCACCTGACGGTATTGCAGAACATCATCGAGGCACCGGTGCACGTGATGAAGGTGCCGCGCGACGAAGCCATTGCGCGGGCGCGCAAGTACCTGGCCCTGGTCGACCTTCCCAACATGGAAGACCGCTACCCGGCCCACATGAGCGGCGGCCAGCAACAACGCGTGGCGATCGCCCGTTCGCTGGCGATGGAGCCCGAGGTCATGCTGTTCGACGAACCCACCAGCGCGCTCGACCCGGAACTGGTCACCGAGGTGCTCAAGGTCATGCGCACGCTGGCCGAGGAAGGCCGCACCATGGTCGTCGTCACGCACGAGATGGGATTCGCCCGCGAAGTCGCCAACCACCTGATCTTCCTGCACCAGGGACGCATCGAGGAAGAAGGCGTGCCGGCCGAGGTGCTGGCCCAGCCCAAGAGCGAGCGGCTGGCGCAGTTCCTGTCGGGCAGCCTGAAATAGCGGCGGCGGGCACGACCGTACCCACGGGCCCACGTGCATGAATCCGACAGCCGCCGCCAGCCCTGCCGCCCTCGATGCCCTTCACCACTGGGCACCCATCGTATGGCTGCGTGTCCACCCCTATGCCTATCCGACGCTCGAGACCATACACATCGTCGGCCTGGCGCTGGTGTTCGGCAGCTTGTGGATCGTCGACCTGGCCATCCTCGGCCTGCTCCGCGGTCTGGACGTGCGGCAGCTGGCGCGCAAGGTTCTGCCGTGGACACTGGCTGGCTTCCTGCTTGCCGCGGCATCCGGGCTCACGATGTTCACCACCAACGTGAGTGACCTGATCGCCAATCCGGCATTCGTGCTCAAGATGGGGCTGTTGTTCGCGGCCGGCACCAACGCGGCCGTGTTGCATGCGCGCGGCGCCATCGACGCTGCGCGGGGAACCACTCGCCTGCAGGCGGGTCTATCGATCCTGATCTGGATCGCCGTGATTGCCTGCGGACGCTGGATCGCCTATGTCTGACCCAAGGACCATCACCATGCAACGTCGTCACATCGTCACCGGGGCCGGCTGCGCCCTTGCACTTGCCGCCCTGCACCGGACCGCCCTGGCCCACCATGGCTGGTCGAGCTTCGACCAGGACAAACCGATCTACCTCACCGGCAGGGTGAAGGCTGTCAAATGGCAGAACCCGCACGCCGAGATCGTCGTCACCGTGGCCGCCGACGCCACGCTGCCGGCGAACCTGGCCAGCCTGCCAACGCCGGCACAGACCAGCAGCGTCGACGGCGCCAAGGTGCTGGCGGCGGCCCGGCTACCGCAACGGCGTGGCGACTGGACCATCGAACTGTCGCCGATGACCCGCATCAACGCCTGGAAGGTGCCCCAGCCCAAGGTCGGCGACACCGTGTCGGCGGTGGCCTATACCTTCCCGGACGAAAAAGGCGAGATGTTCGCGCGCGTCGAATACCTGATCATCGGCGGGCAGCTGTACGGGTTGCGCTCGAACCCGGCCTGAGGCCAGTCACGCGCGGCCGTGCGCGCCGCGCAATACGCCCTCAGATCCAGTACTTCGCCCGCACCAGCACATCCCGCTTGCCCACCGGCGTATGCACGACCAGCGCCGTACCCGCATCCCAATACGCCGCCTCGACCATCGCGATGCCGATATTCGTCTTGAAGTCCGGCGAATACGCGGCCGAGCCGACGTGGCCGGCGCGCCGGCCGTCCGTGGTGGACAGCGGCCAGATCTCGGTGCAGGCCGGTAGCGGCTCGCCCGACATCTCGACCGCGCGCAGCTGGCGCTCGGGCTGCTGCTTCTCCAGCAGCGCGGCGCGGGCACGGCAGGTCGGCACCCGGTCGAGCTGCACGTATTTGCCCAGGTCGGCCTCGAACGGCGTGTTCTCCAGCGTCACGTCGTTGCCGTAACTCAGCAGCCCGGCCTCGATGCGTTCGATGCCGTTCGGGCAGCCGGCGCGGATGTCCAGGTCTTCGCCCGCTTCCATGATGTGGTCCCACAAGGCCGGGCCGTGCTGGCTGCCGTCGACATAGATCTCGAATCCGATCTGGCGCGACCAGCCCGAACGCGCGATCACCATGTCCTGGCCCTGGAAGGTGATGGTCTTGTGGCGGAAGAATTTCGTCTCTCGAATGTCCCGTCCGAACAGCCGCTCGACCAGGATGTCGGCCTTCGGCCCCTGGATCGCCAGTGGCGAGATGTCCGGTTCGGATACCAGCACGTCCATGCCGAAGCCACCGGCCAGGCCCTTGTAGTAATACATCAGGTCGCTGTCGGCGATCGAGACCCAGAACCGGTCGCTTGCGAGCTTGAGCACGATCGGGTCGTTGATCATGCCGCCGTTCACATCCACGATGGGCACGTAATAACACTGGTCGGTCGCCATGCGCGAGAGGTCGCGCGGGCTGGTCATCTGCAGCAGCCGTTCGGCGTCCGGGCCGCGCAGCTCGATCTGGCGTTCGCAGGCCACGTCCCACAGCTGCACCGCCGACTTCAGGTGGTGGTAGTCCTCCTCCACCGAACGGAACACCGCCGGCAGCAGCATGTGGTTGTAGACCGTGTAGGCCTTGACTCCCGCCGCCGTGACGCGGTCGGTGAACGGCGTGCGACGGGTCCGGCGCGAACGGGCGAGCAAGGGTGCATGCATGGGCGACTCCCGAAACAGGGGGATGGAAGGCGCCCCATCGCCGCCCGTGCGGACCGACATGCTGCGCTGTGCCGGCGGATTGTACGAAGCCTCTTGCCCGCGTTTGTCAAAAATGCGTCTTCATTTGGTCACATGGCGTCCTTATACTGCCCGCATGTCATCGATCCGTCTTGTGTCCGTCACAAAACAGTGGGCCAGCACCAAGGGCCTGGACGGCATCGCGCTGGACATTGCCGAAGGCAGCTTCTGCGTATTGCTCGGCCCGTCGGGCTGCGGCAAGTCGACCACGCTGCGCGTCATCGCTGGGCTCGAGTCGGCCAGCAGCGGCCAGGTGTTCGTCAACGAACGTGACGTCACCGCGCTGCCGCCGGCCGAGCGCGGCATCGCAATGGTGTTCCAGAACTACGCGCTGTTCCCGCACATGACCGTAGCCGACAACATCGGCTTCGGACTGTCGGTGCGCAAGGTACCCAAAACCGAGCGCGAGCAGCGGCTGCGCGAGACCGCCGCACTGCTGGGCCTGGACCAGCTGCTCGATCGCAAGCCGTCCCAGCTCTCGGGCGGGCAGCAGCAACGGGTCGCACTCGGCCGCGCGCTGGTCGCGCAGGCGAAGATTTGCCTGATGGACGAGCCGCTGTCCAACCTCGACGCCCAGCTGCGCCAGGAGATGCGCCACGAGCTGCGAGAGTTGCAGCTGCGCCTGGGGTTGACCGTGGTCTATGTCACGCACGACCAGGCCGAGGCCATGAGCATGGCCGACCAGGTGGTGCTGCTCAACAAGGGCCGCATCGAGCAGACCGCGGCGCCGCGCCAGCTCTACGCGATGCCGGCCACCACCTTTGCCGCGCGTTTCATCGGCACGCCGGCGATGAACCTGCTCAAACTCGAACAAGGCAACATTGCCGGCAGCAGCGTGTTTGTCGGCCATGGCGGCGCGACGCTGGGCATACGCCCGGAAGCGGTCACGCTCGGCGGCGACGTGCCGGCGCAGGTCCGCAGCCTGGAATACCTGGGCTCCGACCTGGTGCTGCGCTGCGCGGTCGGCTCCGAGCAGATCACGGTGCGCACCGACGGCCGCTGCGAACTGCGCGCCGGCGAGCAGGTCCAGTTGCGCTGGCCGCGGCAGGAGCAGCACTTTTTCGACGCCGCGGGCAGCCGGCTCGACTGATTTTCCTCACGTCCACCACCCACCGGAGAGATCCATGCACAGAAAAAGCTTCAACCGCCTGATCGCCGCCGCCGCGCTGGCGGCCGCCAGCCTGCCGTTCGGCGCGGCCGCGCAGGCGCAGACCGAGATTTCCTTCTTCTATCCGGTCGCAGTCGGCGGCGCCATCACGGCGACCATCGACGGCCTGGCGGCCGACTTCACGAAGGAGAACCCGTCGATCAAGGTCACGCCGATCTACGCCGGCAGCTACCAGGACACCATCGTCAAGGCGCTGACCGCACACAAGGCCGGCACGCCGCCGGTGACCTCGGTGCTGCTGTCGACCGACATGTTCACGTTGATCGACGAGGACGCCATCATCCCGTTCGACGACTTCGCCAAGAGCGCCGACGACAAGAAGTGGATGGGCGGCTTCTACAAGGCCTTCATGCTCAACAGCCAGACCGGTGGCAAGACCTGGGGCATTCCGTTCCAGCGCTCGACCATCGTGCTGTATTACAACAAGGACGCTTTCAAGGCGGCGGGCCTGGATCCGAACAAGCCGCCCCAGACCTGGGCCGAGATGGCCGACTACGCGAAAAAGCTCACGGTCAAGGACGGTTCGGGCAAGGTCACGCAATACGGCATCCAGATCCCGTCCAGCGGTTTCCCGTACTGGTTGTTCCAGGCGCTGGCAATCCAGAACGACGTGGTCATGGCCAACGACGCGGGCAATGCGGTGAAGTTCGACGATCCCAAGGTGATCGAGGCGTTGCAGTACTGGGTCGACCTGGCCAAGCAGGGTGTGCACCCCCCGGGCATCGTCGAATGGGGCACCACACCCAAGGACTTCTTCGAGAAGAAGGTGGCGATGATGTGGACCACCACCGGCAACCTGACCAATGTGCGCAACAACGCCAAGTTCGACTTCGGCGTGGCCATGCTGCCGCAAGGCAAGCGGCGCGGCTCGCCCACCGGCGGCGGCAACTTCTACATCTTCAAGAAGTCGACACCAGCGCAGCAGGAAGCGGCGTTCAAGTTCGTCAAGTGGATCACCCACCCCGAACGTGCGGCGCGCTGGAGCATGGAGACCGGCTACGTCGCGACTTCGGAGGCCGCCTACCTGACTGACACGTTGCGCAAATACGGCCGCGACTTCCCGCCGGCGGTGGTGGCGCGCGACCAGTTGCCGTTTGCGCTGTCCGAGTTCTCCACCCATGACAACCAGCGTGTGACCAAGGCGCTGAACGACGGACTGCAGGCCGCATTGACCGGGACCAAGACGCCCGCCCAGGCGATGCAGGACGCGCAACGCGAAGCCGACCGGCTGTTGCGCGGCTACAAGTGAAACCACGGCAACCGACGGGCGAACCAGCGGCAAGCCGCCGTTCGCCCTGAACCTGTCGAAGGGCCGCTAGCCACGCTGCGGCCCTTCGGTCGTTTTCCAACGCACCACCTGCCAGGCTGAAAACCCCCGTGTCCACCGCGTCCCCGTCCTCCGGCATCCGATCCGTACACGCCTACCTGCTGCTGCTGCCGGCCTTCGTACTGCTGGTCGCATTCACGCATTACCCGGCGGTGGCCACGCTGGTCGACAGTTTCTTCTCGACGCCCAAGGGGTCGCGCCCGGCGGTCTGGGTCGGCCTGGAGAACTACGAGGTCATGGCCGGCGACCCGGTGTTCTGGAAAGCGGCGACCAACAACCTGTGGTTTGCACTGGCGACGATTCCGGCGTCGATCGCGCTGGCGCTGGTGATGGCCTTGTGGGTCAACGAACGCATTGCCGGACGGGGCTTCCTGCGCATGGCGTATTTCACGCCCACCGTGCTGCCGATGATCGCCGTGGCCAACATCTGGCTGTTCTTCTATACGCCATCGTACGGATTGCTCGAGCAGATCACCGGGCTGTTCGGCCTGCCGTCGCACAACTGGCTCGGCGACCAGCGCACCGCGCTGGGCGCGGTCACGCTGGTGGCGGTCTGGAAGGAAGCCGGCTTTTTCATGATCTTCTACCTGGCCGCCTTGCAGAGCCTGAACCCCAGCCTGCGCGAGGCCGCGGCCATCGAAGGCGCATCGCGCTGGTATTTCTTTAGCCGCGTGCAGTGGCCGCTGCTGATGCCCACCACACTGTTCGTCATGGTCAACGCCGTCATCAACGCGGTACGCATGGTCGACCATATCATCGTGCTCACCCGCGGCGGGCCGGACAACGCGTCCACGTTGCTGCTGTACCACCTGTACGAGGTCGGCTTCAAGTTCTGGGACACCGCCTATGCCGCGGCGATCACCGTGGTGTTGCTGGCGGTGCTCGCAACCGTCGCGCTGGCGCAGTTCTTCCTGCTCGATCGCAAGGTGCACTACAAATGAAGGTGCGTCCCAACCGCCTGGTCTACAACGACCCGACCTGGATCGACACGCTGGCCGCCTGGATGCTGGCGCTGCTGTGGATATTGCCGCTGGCGTATGCGGTGTGGACCGCTTTTCATCCGTCCGAATATTCGACCCGCTTCGAACTGCTGGCGCCGTTGACGCTGGACAACTTTGCGCGGGCCTGGGAGGCGGCGCCGTTTGCGCAGTATTTCCTCAATACCATCCTGCTGGTGGCGATGATCCTGGCCTGCCAGCTGGTGCTCAGCACGCTGGCCGCCTACGCCTTCGCCCGGTACGAATTCGCCGGCAAGAACGTATTGTTCGCGCTGGTGCTGGTGCAGCTGATGATCATGCCCGACATCCTGCTGGTCGAGAACTACAAGACCATGGCCACGCTGGGCGTGGTCGACACGCTGCTGGCGATCGGCCTGCCGTATTTCGCCTCCGCGTTCGCGATCTTCCTGCTGCGCCAGACCTTCATGGGCATCCCGAAGGAACTCGACGAGGCGGCGCGGGTCGAGGGCGCCAGCGCGATGCAGATCCTGTGGCGCATCTACATTCCGCTGGCGCGGCCGGTCTACACCGCGTTCGCGCTGGTGTCGGTCAGTTTCCACTGGAACAACTTCCTGTGGCCGCTGATCATCACCAACAGCGTCGAGGCGCGCCCCCTGACGGTGGGCCTGCAGGTGTTCTCGTCGACCGACCAGGGTGTGGACTGGTCGGTGATCACGGCCGCCACCCTGATGACGTCGGCGCCGCTGCTGGTCGGTTTCCTGCTGTTCCAGCGCCAGTTCGTGCAGAGTTTCATGCGGGCAGGAATCAAGTGAGGCCCGGGCGCGGCGGACGACGGGGAGGCCGCCGTCGCGCTGGCCTTGCCGTTGCCGCGACGCTGCCGACGGCGCCGCAGCCGCGGCAACCGGGCCGGCCGCATGCAACACAATGGATGGCAAACCTTTTCCGGAGAATCGAAACATGATGAAGAAGACAAACGTCGGCATGGTCGGCATCGGCATGATGGGCCACGGCATCGCCAGCAACCTGCTCAAGCACGGCCATGCATTGGCCGTGCTGGAACACGCGGGCAACCAGCCACTGGACGACCTCACGGCTGCCGGTGCCGAGACCTTCTCCAGCGCGGCCGAACTCGCCGCGCGTTCGGAGGTGGTGATCCTGGTGTTGACCGGCTCGCCCCAGGTCGAAGCCGTATTGACCGGTGCCGGCGGGGTGTTGTCCGGCCTGAAACCCGGCAGCGTGGTCATCGACTGCTCCACGGCCATCCCGTCATCGACCATCCGCATGGCCGAGGCCGTCGCCAAGGCGGGCAGCACGATGCTGGATGCGCCGATGACCCGAACCCCCAAGGAAGCCGCCGAAGGCCGGCTCAACCTGCTGGTCGGTGGCGACGCGGCGTTGTTCGATACGTACCGCCCGCTGCTGGCCTGTTTTGCCGAGAACATCACCCATGTCGGCGCCGTGGGTAGCGGCCACAGCATGAAGCTGCTGCACAACTACGTGTCGCTGGGATCGGTGGCGCTGATCGCCGAAGCGGCGGCCTGCGCGCAGCGCAATGGCGTCGCGCCCGAGGTGTTCGTCGACGTGCTGGCCAAGGGCGGCGGCGGCGGCATCGCGTTGGAACGGCTCAAGCCCTACCTGCTGGCGCAAGACACCTCCGGCCTGCGTTTCTCGATCGCCAACGCCTGCAAAGACATGGGTTATTACCAGACCATGGCCGACGACGCCCAGGCGCACCTGGCGATTGCCTCCGCCGTGTTGTCCACGCTGCAAGGCGCAGACGCCAAGGCTGCGCCGGGCACCTTGCTGCCGGAACTGGTCCGCCTGCTCGGGCCCGCGGCCAAGGATTGAACCACAGACACGCTCATCGGCAGCAACGGCCCCATGAAACTCATCACCTGGAACGTGCAATGGTTCTGCGGCATCGATGACACCGTGGACATGGACCGGGTCGTCGCCCATGCCCGCGCCATGGCCGACTTCGACGTGTTGTGCCTGCAGGAAGTCGCCGTCCACTACCCGCAACTCACCGGTGACGCCGGGTTCGACCAGGTGGCGCGGCTGCGCGAGCTGCTGCCCGAATACGAGATCGTTTTCGGCGCTGCCGTCACCGAACTCGGACGGCAAGGCCAGCGCCAACAGTTCGGCAACCTGATCGCCACCCGGCTGCCGATCGCGCAGACGCAGTCCTACCCGCTGCCCTACCCGCCCGACCTCGGCAAACGCAGCATGCCGCGCATTTGCACCACCGCCACCGTGTTGTCCGAGCTCGGCCCGATCCGCGTGCTGACCACGCATCTGGAGTTCTATTCGCGGCTGCAACGCATGGCGCAAGCCAAGGCCCTGGTCGACCTGCACCGCCAGGCCTGCGGCCATGTCGTCGATCCGCCGCTGGACGACGAGAGCGGCAGTCCATTCCAGAACAAGGTCCACACGACGCAGGCGATCCTGTGCGGGGATTTCAACTTCGAGACGACCGATGCGGAATACGGCGTGATCCAGGCTGAAGCGCCGATCGGGATCAGTCGCCTGACGGACGCGTGGAAAGTCATGCACGACACGCGGCCACACGACCCGACATTTCGCCTGTTCGATACCCGCTATGGACCGGTACCGATTGCTTGCGACTTCGTGTTTGTCAGCGGGAACCTGCAGCAGCAGGTACGAGGAGTGACGGTGGACGGGACCACCAAGGTGTCGGACCATCAGCCGGTGTTGCTGGAGCTCGGGGACGTCCGATAGACCTGCCGACGGCAGCCGACAAATCGGCTGCTCGTGCATCGGGCCCGCAAGATCAACGATCTATCCCGTTTGTCCACTATTCGATCTCCCTGCAGCCGGGCCATAATCCGGTCGAAAGTGATAGCTTGGGCATCTAATCCCCTATCGCCGCCGCGCTTGGCGTGGTTCAGTCCAACAAGGTTTATCTGCCGCAGGAGGTGCTCTTGGTCTTTACACACATGGCTGCGCGGCAGATAAACGCTTTTCGTTGAGGCTGTAAAAAAATCTCTTCCCTCTGAAACTTGTCAGTGCCCCGGGGCTCCCAACAGTGCGAGCAAAGTTG